>NZ_CP166848.1 GCF_041346965.1 Amycolatopsis sp. cg13 | reverse complement strand
AACCCGAACCCCCGTGAGGGCGAGCCTGACCGAAGCGGTCATTCCTAGCAGTTTGTGGTGGGACACCCACTCAATCACCCTAGAGGCGAGAGCTTGGTTCGTGTCCCGGCGGCCACCCGGTTTCCCTGGCGACTTGGAGAACTTTACACGCCCTCCAGGAGCCCGAAACAGGGGGGTACCTTAACCGCGTTCCCGCAGGTCAGGCCCCCTGTTTCGGGCCTCGGGCGGAGATCAGCCCCCGACGCGGACGCCGGCGACGTTGCGCTTGCCCTTGCGGACCACGAGCCAGCGGCCGTGGAGCGCGTCGGAAGCGGACGGCTTCCACTCCTCGTCGGCGATCTTCACGTTGTTCACGTACGCGCCGCCCTCCTTCACGGTCCGCCGCGCCGCGCCCTTGCTGTCCACCAGTCCCCCGGCGATCAGCAGGTCGACGATCGTCGCGTCGCCGGCGGGCTCGACCTTGCCGTTCGGGACCTCGGCCATCGCCGCGTCGAGCGTCGGCGCGTCCAGTTCGGCCAGCTCGCCGCGGCCGAACAGGGCTTGGCTCGCCGCGATGACCTGGCGCGTCTGGTCCTCGCCGTGCACCAGGTTCGTGAACTCCTCGGCCAGCTTCTTCTGCGCGGCGCGCAGGTGCGGACGCTCCTCGGTGTCATTTGCCAGCGCGTCGATCTCCTCCTGGTCAAGGAAGGTGAACAGGCGCAGGTAACGGAGCACGTCAGCGTCGCCGACGTTCACGAAGTACTGGTACCAGGCGTACGGCGAGGTCAGCTCCGGATCGAGCCACACGTTGCCGCCGCCGGTGGACTTGCCGAACTTGCGTCCCTCGGCGTCGGTGACCAGCGGCGCGGTCAGCGCGTGCGCGGTGCCGCCCTCGACGCGGCGGATCAGGTCCACGCCGCCGACGAGGTTGCCCCACTGGTCCGAGCCGCCGACCTGCAGCTTGCAGCCGTGCTTGCGGTACAGCTCCAGGTAGTCCTGGGACTGCAGCAGCAGGTAGCTGAACTCCGTGTAGGACATGCCGTCGCCTTCGAGGCGGCGCTTGACCGTCTCCCGGTTCAGCATCACGTTCACCGAGAAGTGCTTGCCGACGTCCCGCAGGAACTCCAGCGTGTTCTGCTTCGAGGTCCAGTCGAGGTTGTTCTCCACGATCGCGCCGGTCGGCGAATCGTCGAAGTCCACGAACCGCTCCAGCTGCCCGCGGATCCGCCCGGCCCAGTCCGCGACGACGTCCAGGGTGTTCAGCGTGCGCTCCCCGTTGTCGCGGGGGTCGCCGATCATCCCGGTGGCGCCGCCGGCCAGCACGATCGGCCGGTGCCCGGCGCGCTGGAACCGCTTGAGCATCAGCAGCGGGACGAGGTTGCCGGCGTGCAGGCTGGGCGCGGTCGGGTCGAAACCGCAATAGAGCGTGAGCGGGCCGTGGTCGAGTTCTCGGCGCAGGGCGTCGATGTCGGTGGATTGCGCGATCAGGCCGCGCCAGGACAACTCGTCAAGGATGTGCTCACTCACACCTGTAGATGATCCCCCACCAGGTCAAACCGTTAACCCGCGGGTCGCACCTGCCGGCGTTTCCCGCCGCGGCGGTAGGTCGAGACGGCTGGTGAGCCGTCGACCCAGAACCGCCACGGCGTCTCCATCGCCATCGCGACTCCGACCCGCGGGCCGGTGCGCACGTTCTCCGCGGGCACGCGCTCGCCGACGCGCAGCCGCACCGGCGATTCGGGGTCGGTGAGGTCGACGCCGTTCTGTTCCCGCGCGAGGCCCAGCACCGAGGTGAGGATGGCCGGACCTTTGGCGAGTTCGCCGTTGCCGCGCGCGTTCGGCCGCCGCTTCCGCACGATGTCCGCGCCCTCGACGACCTCGCCCGCGCGCAGCAGCACCGCGCCCGGCTGTCCGTCCTCGGTGCCGACGACGTTCGCGCAGAAGTGCATGCCGTAGACGAAGTACACGTAGAGGTGCCCGGCCGGACCCCACATCACGGCGTTCCGCGGAGTTTTCCCGCGGTAGCAATGCGAGGCGGGATCGTCCAGCCCGCGATAGGCCTCGACCTCGACGAGCCGCACCCCGACCCGGCCTTCGGGCCCGTCGGCCTCGAGGACGGCACCGAGCAGCAGCCGAGCCAGGTCGACCGGGTCCAGTGCCAGTTCTTCGCGCCGGAACAACCGGTCCACACGCACTCCCCTCGTCAGGCCGCCAGCCTAACCAGCGGCCTGACGACAGATCACTTCAGCCACTGCCGATGCGCCGCAACGCGCTCGACCAGGCGCGCCCGTTGCTCGGCGACACGGTCCGGCGCGGTGCCGCCGCGCGCGTCGCGCGAACGCACTGAGCCTTCAACGGTGAGGACTTCGCGCACCGCCGGGGTGAGCGCCGGGTTGATGGCCTGGAACTCCTCGTCGGTCAGCTCGTCGAGCCCGGCTCCGCGCGATTCCGCCACCCGCACGCTCTCCCCCGCCGCCTCGTGCGCGACGCGGAACGGCACGCCCTGGCGCACCAGCCATTCGGCGATGTCGGTGGCCAGCGTGAACCCGGCGGGAGCCAGTTCGGCGAGCCGGTCGGTGTGGAAGGTGAGCGTGCCGAGCATCCCCGCGATCGCCGGGAAGAGCAGTTCCAGCTGTTCGACCGAGTCGAAGACCGGTTCCTTGTCCTCCTGCAGGTCGCGGTTGTACGCGAGCGGCTGCGCCTTGAGCGTGGCGAGCAGACCGGTGAGGTTGCCGATCAGCCGTCCTGCCTTGCCGCGGGTCAGCTCCGCGACGTCCGGGTTCTTCTTCTGCGGCATGATCGAGCTGCCGGTGGCCCACGCGTCGTCCAGCGTGACGTAGCCGAATTCGGCGGTGTTCCAGATGATCACCTCTTCGGCGATCCGCGACAGGTTCACCGAAAGCATCGCGACGGCGAACGCGAACTCGGCGACGAAATCGCGCGAGGCGGTGCCGTCGATCGAGTTCTCCACGCTGGTGTCGAAGCCCAGCTCGGCGGCGACGGCTTCCGGGTCGAGGCCGAGCGACGAACCGGCGAGCGCACCCGAACCGTACGGCGATTCCGCGGTGCGCGCGTCCCAGTCGCGCAGGCGGGAGACGTCGCGCAGCAGCGACTGGCCGTGGGCCATCAGGTGGTGCGCCAGGAGAACCGGCTGCGCGTGCTGCAGGTGGGTGCGGCCGGGCAGGATCGCGTCCGGGTGCCGGGACGCCTGCGACACCAGCGCGTCGATCACGTCGAGCGTGCCCGCGACCACCCGGCGCGCGGCGTCGCGCAGCCACATCCGGAACAGCGTCGCGACCTGGTCGTTGCGGGAACGGCCCGCCCGCAGCTTGCCGCCCAGTTCGGCGCCGGCACGTTCGAGCAGACCGCGTTCGAGCGCGGTGTGCACGTCCTCGTCGGCGATCGTCGGGGTGAACGCGCCGGACTCGACGTCTTGCGCCAGCGTGTCGAGCGCGTCCAGCATCCCGGCCAGTTCCGCTTCGGTGAGCAGACCCGCCTTGCTCAGCACGCGGGCGTGCGCGCGCGACCCGGCGATGTCGTAGGGCGCGAGGCGCCAGTCGAAGTGGGTCGAGGCGCTGAGCGCCGCCATCGCCTCGGCCGGTCCGCTGGCGAACCGGCCGCCCCACAGCTGCACCGGCTGGTCTTTCCCGCTCACGTTCTGCCTCTCTCGTCCGGCGTCTCAGGACGCCTGGGTGCTCGGATGCTGGGTGCTCCCCAGCGGAGTGTGCCCGGTGGCCGGACGGTACCGCCGTCCGACCGGGCGAAGCCGCCTCCCGGGGAGGTCGGCGACGGTCGCGCTGCCCGCGTGCAGCACCAGCCGCACCTCGCCGGACACGCGCTCCTGCGCCCGCCGGACGAACGCGTCCAGCGGCTCGCGCAGCGGCGAGAACCACAATCCGTCGTGGACCAGCTCGGCCCATCGGCGGTCGACGCCGCGTTTGAACCTCGCCAGATCGCGATCCAGGGTGACTGATTCCAGCTCCTCGTGCGCGGCGATCAGCACCGCCGCGCCCGGCGTGTCATAGGCCTCGAACCTGCCGACCCCGTGCGCCCCGGCCCGGTGGCCGAGCCGCTGCACCGCCTCGGCGACGCTGACCGTCTCGCCGTCGACCGCGACCGGTACGCCCTCATCGAAGGTGACGACGACCTCGTCCGGCGCGCCGAGGTTCGCCACGGCGTCCTCGGTGCAGCGGTAGCCGTCGTCCGCGGCCCGGCCCCACAAAGTCCGGCTTGTCGACAGCTCCTGCTTCGCTCGGATGCCGAGTTCGACGATCTCGAGGTCTGGCGCGAGTGTCGCGATCATGCTGGACAACGCGTCGCCGCCACCGTGTGCGACGGCCGACGCGTTCCGGTCCCGCGCGGTCGCCACGAGCTGGCTTGCCAGCAGCGGTCGGGCCAAGACCAGCGGGTGCCGATCAAGGATCAGCGCATTCGCTTGCAGCGCCAGCAAACAGTAGCCGTTCGCGAAGTCCTCGCGGACGTCCGCGACCACGACTTCGGCGGCTCCGTCGGCCATCGCCTGCCGCCGGAGCGCGCACAAATCCACGTCGCCCGCACCGAAGTCCACGGCGACAGCGACCACTTCGCTTTGTCCCGCAAGGAGATTCAGCGCGGCAGAGGAGCCGTGCCCGCCCGGATAGGCGAGCACGACCCGCCGGGTCACGGCTCGTCCCCTTCCGCCGAACCCTGCGCGAGCGCGGTAAAGCGTTCGGCAAGGTCTCGTCCGGTGAGCGGCTCGCGCGCGATCACTGCGACCGTGTCGTCGCCCGCGATCGACCCGACGACCTCCTCCAGCGCGGCCCGGTCTATCGCGCTCGCGAGGAATTGCGCCGCGCCCGGCGGCGTGCGCAGCACCGCGAGGTTGCCGGAGAAATCCGCCGACACCAGCAGTTCCGCGAGCAAACGGGACAGCCGCGAGGTGCCGCCCTGGACGCCCCGGACGGGGCTGCCGTCCTCGGGGATGACGTAGACCGGCGCGCCCGAGTCGGCGCCGCGCAGCTTGACCGCGCCGAGTTCGTCGAGGTCGCGCGACAGCGTCGCCTGCGTGACGTCGATTCCCTCGGCGGCCAGCAACCGCGCCAGCTCCGTCTGGCTGCGAATGGCCATCGTGGACACCAGTTCGGTGATCCGCGCCTGGCGCCCGACCCGGCTGCTGGTCATCGGCCGTTCTGCCCGAACAGCCAGACCAGCAGGGCTTTCTGCGCGTGCAGCCGGTTCTCCGCCTCGTCCCAGACCGCGCTGGCCGGACCGTCGAGCACCTCGTCGGTGATCTCCCAGCCGCGGTGCGCGGGCAGGCAGTGCAGCACGATCGCCTCGTCGGCGGCGCGCTTCAGCAGCTCGGCGTTGATCTGCAGGGCGCGGAACGGGCCGACCCGGTCGAGGCCGTCGTTCTCCTGCCCCATCGACGTCCAGGTGTCGGTGACCAGCACGTCCGAACCCTCGACCGCTTCGCGCGCGTCGGTGTAGACGGTGGCGCTGCCGCCGGTTTCGGCTCCGTGCTGCTTCGCGTCCAGCATCACCTGCTGGTCGGGCTGGAACCCCTCCGGCGACACGACGCGCACGTTCATCCCCGCCGTGGTTCCGCCGAGCAGCAGCGAATGCGCCATGTTGTTGGCGCCGTCGCCGAGGTAGGTGAGCGTGAGCCCGGCGAGCTTGCCCTTGCGCTCGCGGATGGTCATCAGGTCCGTGAGCACCTGGCACGGGTGGAACTCGTCGGTGAGCGCGTTGACGATCGGGATCGACGCGACCGACGCCATCGAGTCGATGCGCTTCTGCGCGAAGGTGCGCCACACGACGGCGTCGACGTAGCGGGACAGCACGCGCGAGGTGTCCTCGATGGTCTCCTCGCGGCCGAGCTGCATCGAACGGCCGTCGACGATCACCGGATGCCCGCCGAGCTGGCTGATGCCGACCTCGAACGAGAACCGGGTGCGGGTGGAGTTCTTCTCGAAGATCGCGGCCACCGTGCGGCCGGCCAGCGCCTTCGTGCCGAGCGGGTCCGCCTTCAGCTGGTCGGCCAGGTCGAGCAGAGCGGTCTGCTCGGCGGGCGTGACGTCGTCGTCGCGGAGGAAGTGGCGAGGCATCAGTCGGATTCCTTCGTGGTGGTGGAGTCGAGCGCGCCCGAGAGCGCGGAGAGGAAGCCGTGCGCCTGCTGCTCGTCGAGCACGAGCGGCGGGGCGAGCCGGACAGTGTCCGGGGCGACCGGGTTGACGAGGTAGCCCGCGTCCTGCGCGGCCTTCGCGACCGCCGCGGACACCGGTTCCCGCAGGCCGATGCCGAGCAGCAGCCCCGCGCCGCGGACGCCGGAGACGAGCGGGTGGCCGAGCGCCTCGACGCCGGCGGCGATGTCCTTGCCCAGCGCCGAAACGTGGTCGAGCAGGTCGTCCCGGACGATCGTGCGCAGCACGGCCAGCCCGGCCGCGCAGCACACCGGGTTGCCGCCGAACGTCGTGCCGTGCTGACCCGGCTTGAGCAGGTCGCCCGCCGCGCCGACGCCGATCACCGCGCCGAGCGGAAGCCCGCCGCCGAGACCCTTCGCGAGCGTGATCACGTCCGGCACGATCCCGGCCTGCTGGAAGCCGAACCAGGTGCCGAGCCGCCCGATCCCGGTCTGCACCTCATCGAGCACGAGCAGCGCCCCGGCGGCCTTGGTGATCTCGCGCGCGGCCTGCAGGTAGCCGTCCGGAGCGGGAATCACTCCAGCTTCGCCAAGCACCGGCTCCAAGAAGACAGCCGCGGTCTCGCCGTCCACAGCGGCCCGCAACGCTTCGACGTCGCCATACGGAACATGCGTGACGCCCGGAACCAGCGGCTCGAACGCCTCGCGCTTCGACGGCTGCCCGGTGAGCGACAGCGCGCCCATGGTGCGGCCGTGGAACGCGCCCTCCGCCGCGACAACCTTGCTGCGGCCGGTGAGCCGGGTGATCTTCAGCGCGGCCTCGTTGGCCTCCGCGCCGGAGTTGACGAACAGGACTTTGCCCTGTCCGTTCAGGCCCGCGATGTCGAGAAGGGTTTCGGCGAGTTCGACCGCGACCGGGTTCACGTACAGGTTCGACGTGTGCCCCAGCTTCGAAATCTGCTCGGTGACCGCGCGCACCACCTCGGGGTGGGCGTGGCCGAGCGCGTTCACCGCGATGCCGCCGACCAGGTCGACGTACTCGGAGCCGTCCGCGTCCCACACTCGCGCGCCTTCGCCGCGCACCAGGGTCAGGCCGGGGGTGCCGTAGTTGTCCATGAGAGCCGACTGCCAGTGCTGCTGACCGTCCGCATTGGACTTGAGGGTAGTCACGCGTTCTCCGTTCCGGATGCCGCTGCCTCGGGCAGCACCATGGTCCCGACGCCGCGCGAGGTGAAGACCTCGAGCAGCACCGAATGAGCGAGCCTGCCGTCGATGACGTGGGCGCCGCGCACGCCGCCGCGCACCGCGCGCACGCACGCCTCCATCTTCGGGATCATGCCGCTGGCCAGGCCGGGCAACATGCGTTCGAGACGGTCGACGGCGATCCGGTCGATCAGCGACGACCGGTCCGGCCAGTTGGCGTAAAGGCCTTCGACGTCAGTGAGCACGACGAGCTTCTCCGCGCCGAGCGCCGCGGCGAGCGCGCCCGCGGCGGTGTCGGCGTTGACGTTGTGCACCACGCCGTCGACGTCCGGGGCCACCGTGGACACGACCGGGATGCGCCCGGCGTTCACGATGTCGAGCACCGCGTCCGGGTTCACCTCGGCGACCTCGCCGACGAGGCCGATGTCCACCTGCTCACCGTCCACAGTGGCCTGTTTGCGCTCGGCGGTGAACAGCCGCGCGTCCTCGCCGGAGATGCCGACGGCGTACGGCCCGTGCGCGTTGATCAGGCCGACCAGCTCGCGGCTGACCTGCCCGACCAGCACCATGCGCACGATGTCCATGGTCTCCGGCGTGGTGACGCGCAGCCCGCCCTTGAACTCCCCCGGCACGCCGAGCCGGGACAGCATCGCGCTGATCTGCGGGCCGCCGCCGTGGACGACCACCGGATGCAGGCCGGCCAGCCGCAGGAACACCATGTCCTCGGCGAACGCGGCCTTCAGCTGGTCGTCGATCATCGCGTTGCCGCCGTACTTGACCACGACGGTCGCGCCGTGGAACCGCTGCAGCCACGGCAGCGCTTCGATCAGCACTCCGGCCTTCTCGGCCGCGCTGGCGAGC
This sequence comes from Amycolatopsis sp. cg13, assembly GCF_041346965.1. GTDB lineage: Bacteria > Actinomycetota > Actinomycetes > Mycobacteriales > Pseudonocardiaceae > Amycolatopsis. The sequence continues at coordinate 9,669,601 of NZ_CP166848.1, read as the reverse complement.
CGTTCGTCGGCGGAGACGAGCCTTCCGGTATCCGTCATGACGAGTACGCGCTGTTCTCTTCGACGTACGCGTGCGAGAGATCCGTGGTGTAGATCGTGGCCTCGTCCGAACCGACGCCGAGATCCACGACGACGTCGATGGCGCGCCCGGACAGGTCGGCCGCCGACCGGTCTTCAGCCGTCGTGCCGCCCGCGAACAAGGTGACACCGTTGATGGCGATCGAGACCGTCTCCGGGTCGATCCGCGCCGGTGCGCGGCCGAGCGCCATCGCGATCCGGCCCCAGTTGGGATCGGACCCGAACAACGCGGTCTTGACCAGGTTGTCCTCGGCGATCGTCCGGGCCACGACAATCGCGTCGGCCTCGGACGCGGCACCCTTCACCGTGACGTCGACATCCTTGGTGGCACCTTCGGAATCGGCCCGCAGCTGCAGCACGAGATCGTGGCTGACCTTGGTGAGCAACTCGGTCAACTCGGCCTCAGTCGGCTCGACGCCACTGGCGCCCGAGGCGAGCACGAGCACCGTGTCGTTGGTCGACGTGCCGCCGTCGACGTCCAGCCGATCGAACGTGATGTGCGTGGCGGCGCGCAAGGCACGGTCGAGAGTTTCCTTGTCCGCCACGGCATCCGTGGTCAGCACGGACAGCATCGTCGCCAGATTCGGCGCGAGCATCCCCGCGCCCTTGGCGAACCCGCCGACGCTCCAGCCCGATTCGTGCTGCGCGAACGCCTGCTTCGGCTTGGTGTCGGTGGTCATGACGCCGGTGGCCGCGTTGAGCCCCGCTTCCGGACTGGCGTCCAGCGCCTTGACCGCACTGTCCACACCGGACAGAACCGCCGCCATCGGCAATCGCTCGCCGATCAGTCCCGTGGAACACACCGCGACCTCGATCGCCCCGGCGCCCAGCACTTCGGCGACCTTCTCCGCCGTAGCGTGCGTGTCCTGAAACCCGCCCGGTCCAGTAGCCGCGTTCGCCCCGCCGGAGTTGAGCACGACGGCCTTCAGCTTCTGCTGCTTCAGCACTTCCTGCGACCACAGCACGGGCGCGGCCTTGATCACGTTGCGGGTGAACACCCCCGCCGCGACGTCGAGCGGGCCGTCGTTGACGACCAGCGTGAAGTCGAGCGCGCCGGAGGCTTTGATCCCAGCGGCCACGCCAGCGGCGCGGAACCCCTTCGGTCCGGTGACGGTCACGGTGCCACTCCCACGGTGGAAAGTCCGGTGGCCTCGGGGAAACCGAGCGCCAGGTTCATCGATTGGACGGCACCGCCCGCGGTGCCCTTGGTGAGGTTGTCGATCGAGGTGACGACGACCAGCCTGCCCGCGTCGGCGTCGATCCCGAACTGGAGCTGGACGTTGTTCGACCCGACCGTCGCCGCAGTCGTCGGCCAGGCCCCTTCGGGCAGGATCTGGACGAACGGCTCGGCACCATAAGCCTTCTCGTACACCGCGCGCGCGGCCGCCTCGTCGATGTCTTGCACGAGTTGAGCACTCGCGGTGGTGAGAATGCCGCGCGGCATCGGAGCGAGCACCGGCGTGAACGACACGCTCACCGGCTTGCCCGCCGCACCGGAGAGGTTCTGCACGAACTCCGGCGTATGCCGATGCGCCCCAGCGACGCCGTACGCGCTCGCGTTGCCCATCACCTCAGAGCCGAGCAGATTCGGCCGCAAGCTCTTGCCCGCACCCGACGTCCCCGTCACCGACACCACCGTGACCGCGGGCTCGACCAGCCCCGCCGCCAACGCAGGCGCCAACGCCAGCGACCCGCCAGTCGGGAAGCAGCCGGGCACCGCGATCCGCTTGGCGCCCACGAGCTTCTCGCGCGCACCGGGCAGCTCGGGCATCCCGTACGGCCACTGCCCCGCGTGCTCACCGGAGTACCACCGTCGCCAGTCCGCCGCGTTCGCGAGCCGATGATCGGCCCCAAGGTCGACCACGAGCACGTCCGGCCCGAGCTGAGCCGCGATCTCGGCCGAATGGCCGTGCGGCAGAGCAAGGAACACGACGTCATGGCCCGCGAGCGTCTCCGCGTTCGTCTCGAGCAGCACGCGCCCGGCAAGCGGCGCAAGGTGCGGCTGGTGCGTGCCCAGCGTCGTCCCCGCACTGCTCGCCGCCGTGAGAGCGCCGATCTCGACCTCGGGATGGGTCAGGAGCAGGCGCAGCAGTTCGCCGCCCGCGTACCCGCTGGCCCCGGCTACCGCGATCTTCACCGTCATACGAATGATTATGCACGAGCGTGCAAGCTCAAACAAAGAGGGTTTCCTCACCCCGGCCGGCTCAGCCTCAGGACTTCTCTCAAATTCCTCCAGTAATCGTCAGTCCGCTGGGATCACGCAGTCCCAGATCGTCCGGCTCGTCGAGCCGACCGGCCGCACGTCGCCCGGCCGCCCGAGTCGTCCAGCATCCGGTCAGCGGCTTCCAGCCACAGGTCACCAGCCACCCAGCCCCGCCGGACCATCCGGCGACGCGGGACGGTTCGGCGACGCGGGACAGTTCGGAGGCGCAGGACAGTTCGGAGGCACAGGACAGTTCGGAGGCACAGGGAGGGTTCGGCGGCACAGGGCCGTTCGGCACCGGGACGCTCAGCGACGCCGGGGCGAGCGGCACCGCGGGTCGTGCCGCAGAGCGGGGGTCGCTCAGCGACGCAGGGCCGTGCCGCAGAGCGGGGTCGCTCAGCGACGCCGGGGCGAGCGGCAAAGCGGGTCGCTCAGCGATGCCGGGTCGTCCAGCCAGCCGGACCTCCCGCTGCCCACCGTCCGGCCAGCGCGCAGGCCATCCGCCCGAGACCGGCTCTTTCGGATACCACCCATCCATCCGAACCCTGTTTTCCCGGGCACAACCCGCCCGGCCACCCGAGCCAGGCGGCCGCCCAGCGAACCGGAGCCGCACAGGTCGTTCGGCACCCAACCTGTTCGTCCGGCACCCAACCCGTCCGTCCGGCACCCAACCTGTTCGTCCGGCACCCAACCTGTTCGTCCGGCACCCAACCCGTCCGTCCGACACCCAACCCGTCCGTCCGACACCCAACCCGTCCGTCCGACACCCAACCCGTCCGTCCGGTACCAACCTGTCCGTCCGGCACCCAACCTGTTCGTCCGGCGCTCAATCTGTCCGTCCGGCACCCAAGCCGCCGATCCGGCGCGCAGGCAACGCCACGCCGGGCCCGCCGCGGGATGCGAACCCGGCGGGCATTCGTCAGTCCGCTCCCTCCTCCGCTTCGCGGAGACTCGGCGGCGTCGGCAGATGATTCCCCGGATGCTCCGGATCGCAGCCCACCCGCGGCAAGCGCGCCCGGATCCCTCCCGGCGTCCGCGCGAAATGGCGCGCCAGCTCGGTCACCGAATCGCCCGCGAGCCAGCGGGCTTCCAAATCCGCGTCCATCTCGTCGGTCCACGGTCTGCCCTGCTGTGCCGGGCGTCCGCGCGATCTTCGCCGCGAACCGCCGCCCGCGAAGGTGCGCAGGCTCGTGTCGAGCAGCTCCGCGACGGTCGCCACGGACGTCACGTCGAGTTCGAGTCTGCCCTCGACGACGGGTTCGCCGTCCGGCCGTTCTCCGCCGACCGTGACGGTGACTCGCTCCGGCTCGCCGTCCTCGGTGCGGGTGACGACGGCGACCTGGTACTGGACATCTCCTGACCGGACCTCGGTCCGGTGCTCCTGAATGATCGTCATGGCGGCGAAGGTATCGGCGACCCCCGACAATTTTCGATCACTTAACGCGATCGGGTGACTGCGGACCGAAATTGTCAGACCCCCGCCGTAGCGTCCTCGGCGACCACGAAAACGACCGAGGGGGATCGGTGGACCAGCGGAAAAGGACAGTGCCCCGGTCTGGAAGACCAGACCGGGGCACCGGGGAGAACAGCTCAGAAACGCAGCAAACCGGAAAGCAGGCTCTGCTTCTCCTCCGCCGCGGCCTTCGTCAGGGCATCGGCCTTCTGCTGCGCGCCGGTGGCGACCGGAGACGGAACCGGCTGCGGCACCGCGGCGCACTGGACGTCGGAGCGGTCGTCACGAACCCGCTTCGGCAACGCCCCGGTGGCGAGGTAGTCGGCGACCCGGTCGTCCACGCACGACACCCCGGAGAGCGATCCGGCGTGCGTCGTCCCGCCGGGCGCGCTGATGAGGCTCGAACGCGGGTAGCGCTTGCGCACTTCGAGGCTGCCCGAGTACGGCGTGGCCGCGTCGAGTTCCTCGCTGATCAACAGCGCGCCGCTCGCCTTCGATCCGTCGATGTCCACCGGCTTGCCCGCCTTCGCGGGCCAGTTCAGGCAGTTCGCGTTGTACCAGGTGTTGCTCCAGGTCTCGAACGGCGCGCGGCGGTGGGTGGCCCAGGCGTCGCGGCGCCAGCGGTCCCAGTCCTGCGGCCACTGCGCATCGGTGCACTGCACCGCGCTGTACACCGCGTAGCCGTTGTCGTCGCCGGGCGCGTTCGACTTGTCGTACAACGCTTTCAGCGACTGCCAGTCGCCGCGGTGCACCCAGCCGTCGAACGCCTTGGCCATGTCCTCCCAGCCGAACACGTAGTAACCGGCCTGCAGGAAGACGTCGAGCCACTCGTCGCCGCCGATCACGCCGCCCGCCGGGTTCCGGTCGAGTTTGCGCTGCTGCGCGTACCAAAGCTGCTCGACCGCCGAACCGGTCTTGCCGAGGTGATAGACGTTGTCGTACTTCGCGAGCCAGCCGAAGTAGATCTTGATGTTGCGGTCGAAGGCGACGTCCTGGTCGAGGTTGGCGTCGTACCAGACCTTGCGCGGATCGACGTTCCCGTCGAGCACCATCCGGCGCATGCGGTCCGGGTGCAGCGTGCTGTAGACCTGCCCGAGGTAAGTGCCGTAAGAGAAGCCGTAGTAGTTGATCTGCTTCTCGCCCAGCGCCTTCCGAAGGCTTTCCATGTCCTGCGCGACGTCAGTGGTCTTGATGTGCTGGAGCAGCGGGCCGTTCTTCGCGCAGGCCTCGGCGTAGCCCTTCGTGCGGGCACGCCAGGTGCTCTCCAGCTGCGGCGTGTTCGGCACGTAAGCCGGGCGGGCGGGCGCGAAATAGTTCCCGTCGCACGTGAGAGCCGGTTTGCTGGAGCCGACGCCGCGAGGGTCGAAGCCGATCCAGTCGTAGCTGTCGCCGGCGTGCTTGGGCACGTTCCGACCGAGCACCGAAAGGCCGAGCCCGGAACCGCCCGGGCCGCCCGGGTTCACCAGCATCACGCCCTGGTACTTCGCGGTCTTGTGCTTCACCCGCGAGACGGCGATCTGCACGGTCTCGCCCGATGGCTGGGCGTAATCCATGGGTGCCACCAGGAATCCGCATTCGGCGCCCGCCTTCGCGAGGCCGGGGGCGGAACAGGGTCCCCACTTGATCGGCGGTGGCGCGTAGCCCGTCTCCTCGGGCTGCACCGCGGTGGCGGCGGGTGCGACAGCCAGCGTTCCGGCCGCGACTGCGGCGGCGGCCAGTGCGGTGACGATTTTCCTCACAGTGGTCCTTTGCGTACGACGGCAACCCGGGCTCGTCGAAGCTACCGGCTGCGCGGCAGAATCTCGTTTCCCGACACGAGCCGCGCTGTCCCCCGATTGTCGGGATCCGATCCGACGGAGGTGGCCCTCGATGAGTGCGGGCGAAGCGTTGATCACGGCGGTGCGAACCGGGCTCGCCGAGCTGGCAGACCCGGTCAAGGCACCGGAAATGCAGGCGTACATGAAGTCCGCGATGCCGTTTCGCGGAGTGCCGAAACCGCCGCGCGGCGAGCTCATGAAGGCGCTTCTCGCCGAGCATGTTCTGCCCGATCGAGTGACGTTCACCGAGACCGTGCTCGCGTTGTGGCGGGAGGCGGAGTACCGCGAGGAGCGGTACGCGGCGATCGATCTTTCCGGGCACCGTGCCTATCGGCGATGGCAGAACCCGGAACTGCTGGAGATGTACGAGGAGCTGATCGTCACCGGGGCGTGGTGGGACTACGTCGACGAGGTCGCGATCCGCCGGGTCGGGCCGATCCTGCGCGAGCACCGGGCGGCGGTCACGCCGGTTCTTCGCCGCTGGATGACAGACGCTGATCGCTGGCGCCGGCGAACGGCGGTGATCTGTCAGGTCAGCGCGAAGGACGAGGTGGACCAAGGGCTGCTCGCCGACGCGATCGAGGCGAACCTCGGCGACCGGGATTTCTTTCTGCGCAAGGGAATCGGCTGGGCGCTGCGGGATCACGCCCGCGCCGAACCGGAGTGGGTCCGCGCGTTCGTCCGAGCGCATCCGGGGCTGTCCCCGCTGTCCACAAGGGAGGCGATGAAGCACCTCGGCTGAAGTGAACCGCTAGCAGGAGAAGAAAAGGAGGGATGCCATGACACCAGCGCTCCCCCGCCCCGGCTGACCGGCCGGGTGGCCGGAGCGCGGGGCGGGGACAGCGTCGGATCAGGCGCGGAGCGTGGCTCCGAAGCGCTCGCCGGCAGCGGCGACCGCGGCGTCGCGAGCCTTGGTGGCCTCGTCGACGGTGAGGGTGCGGTCCGCGGCGCGGAAGCGGAGCTTGTACGCCAGGGAACGCTTGCCGTCGCCGAGCTGCTCGCCGGTGTAAACGTCGAAGAGGGTGATCTCCTCGAGCAGTTCGCCGGCTCCTTCGCGGAGCACGTCGGCGAGGTCGGCGGACGGGACGTCCGTGCCGGCGACCAGTGCGACGTCCAGCAGCACCGGCGGGTAGGCCGAGATGCTGGGCGCAGGACGGGAGTCGGGCAGCGGGATCGCGTCCAGGTCGAGTTCCATGGCGACCGTGCGCGGCGGCAGGCCGAGGGCCTCGACGACCTTCGGGTGCAGTTCGCCCGCGTGGCCGACCGGCCAGTCGCCCACCCGCAGCTGGGCGCAGCGGCCCGGGTGCCACGGCAGGAGATCCGCGGCCTGCACGGTGAGCTCCACGCCGGCGGCCTCGGCCACGAGGCGCGCGGCCTGCACGGCGTCGGCCCAGCCTGCCTGGTCGCCCTTGCCCCACCAGCCGGCGCGCGGGCGCTGGCCGCTGAGGACGACGGCGACGTGCACCGGCTGCGCGGGCACGGCGGCCTCCAGCACGGCGAGGTCCTCGTCGCTCGGGCGGTGCTCGACGCCGAGGTCCGGGACCTTGAGCTGGTTCGGCTTCGGCAGCACGACCTGGCCGACGTGGAACAGCGACACGTCCTTCAGGCCGCGGGAAACGTTGCGCTGCAACGTCTCCAGCAGGCCCGGCAGGAGGGTCGTCGCCATCCGGTCGTGGTCGGCTTCGAGCGGGTTCTGCACGCGCACCGTGGTGCGGCGGATGTCGTCCTCGGGCAGGCCGAAGGCGTCCCACACCGCGTCGCCGATGAACGGGAACGGGCGCACCTCGACGTAGCCCGCCTCGGCGAGCGCGCCGGACACCGCGCGGCGGCGGCGCTGGGAGTCGGTGAGACCGCGGCCCGCGGGCGCGGCCGGCAGGACCGACGGGATGCTGTCGTAGCCCTCGAGCCGCAGGACCTCCTCGACGAGGTCGGCCGGCTGCACGAGGTCGCCGCGCCAGCTCGGCGGGGTCGCGGTGACGAGGCCGACGCCCTGGTCGCTCGTGCTGAGCTGGACCTTGCAGCCGATCTGGCCCAGCCGCCGCACGGTGACGCCGCGTTCGTAGCGCACGCCGGCGATCTGGTCCGGCAGGTTGATCGGCATGGTCACCGGGGCGTGCGGGGCGACCCCGCCGACGTCGGTGCGGCCCGGGCGGATCGCGCCTTCGCCGTACTGGCGCAGCAGTCGCGCGGCGAGTTCCACCGCGGCCGCGCACAGCGCCGGGTCGGTGTAGCGCTCGAAGCGCTTCGCCGCCTCGGAGAACAGCTTGTGCCGTCGCGCGGTGCGGCTGATCGACGCCGGGTTCCAGTGCGCCGCTTCGAGGAGCACGTCGGTGCTCTCCGGCGTGATCTCCGTGCTGGCGCCGCCCATCGTGCCGGCCAGGGAGATCACACCGCTGTCGTCGGCGATCACAATGTCGTCCGCGTCGAGGGTGCGCTCAACGTCGTCGAGCGTGGTGAGCTTCTCCCCCGCCTTCGCGCGGCGCACCACCAGGTCGCCCTGGATGGAACCGGTCGCGAACGCGTGCAGCGGGTGGCCGAGCTCGAGCATCACGTAGTTGGTGACGTCGACCGCGAGCGAGATGGACCGGATGCCGGCCAGCATCAGCCTGCGGCGGATCCGCCACGGCGTCGGCGCGGTCGCGTCGAGACCGGTGACGCGGCGCAGCACGAACCGCGGGCAGCCCTCGGGGTCATCGACCCGGACCGGCCAGGCTTCGCCCTCGGCTTCCGGGAAGTTGTCGAGCATCGCCGGGTCGCCGAACGGCACGTCGAGCGCGTTCGACAGTTCGCGCGCCAGGCCGCGGATCGACAGCGCGTAGCCGCGGTCCGGGGTCGGCGTGACCTCGATGACGGTGTCGTCGAGGCCGAGCAGGTCCTTCGCGTCGTCGCCCGGGCTCGCCGTGCCCGGCGGGAGCACGAGGATGCCGCTGTGGTCGTCGCCGAGGCCGAGTTCGGCCGCCGAGCAGATCATGCCGTCGCTGACCTTGCCGTAGGTCTTGCGCGCGGCGATCTCGAAATCGCCCGGCAGGACGACGCCCGGCAGCGCGACCACGACGAGGTCGCCCTCGGCGAAGTTGCTCGCGCCGCAGACGATGCCGCGCGTCTTGATGCCGTGCGGGCCCTCGTTCTCGAGCGGGCCGTCGTCCTCGTCTTCGTCCTCTTCGGACAGTTCCGCGTCGTCGGGCTCGGGGTCGGGCTCCTCGCCGACCTCGACGCGGCAGAACCGCACCGGCTTCTTGAAGCCGGTCAGCTCCTCGATCTCCGCGACGCGGCCGACCACGAGCGGGCCGGTCACCGGGCCGAGCTCGCTCAGCTCGTCGACCTCGATCCCGATCCGCACGAAGGCGTCGGCCAGGTCCTGCGGCGTGACGTCGGCATCCACTTCGAGATGCTCGGTCAGCCAGCTCACCGGGACTCGCACTACGCCTCCGTTCCGAAGGGAAGGGTGAACCGGACGTCGCCTTCGACCATGTCGCGCATGTCCGGGATGCCGTTGCGGAACTGCAGCGTCCGCTCGATGCCCATGCCGAACGCGAAGCCGGAGTAGATCTCCGGGTCGACGCCGCACGCGCGCAGGACGTTCGGGTTGACCATGCCGCAGCCGCCCCATTCGACCCAGCCGGGGCCGCCCTTCTTCTCCTCGAACCAGACGTCGACCTCCGCCGACGGCTCGGTGAACGGGAAGAAGTGCGGGCGCAGCCGCGTCTTCGAGCTCTCGCCGAACATCGCGCGGGCGAACGCGTCGAGCGTGCCCTTGAGGTGCGCCATGGTGAGGCCCTTGTCGACGGCGAGGCCCTCGACCTGGGTGAACACCGGCGTGTGCGTGGAGTCGAGCTCGTCGGTGCGGTAGGTGCGGCCCGGGCACACGACGTAGACCGGCAGATCGCGGTGCAGCAGGCTGCGGGCCTGCACCGGGGAGGTGTGCGTGCGCAGCACCAGGCCGGAGCCTTCCTCGCCGACGTAGAACGTGTCCTGCAGCTGGCGCGCCGGATGGTCCTTGCCGAAGTTCAGCGCGTCGAAGTTGAACCACTCGGCCTCGAGCTCGGGCCCCTCGGCGACCTCGTAGCCCATGGCGACGAAGACGTCGGCGATGCGCTCGGACAGCGTGCTGATCGGGTGCCGGGCTCCGCGCGGGACCTGGTCCCACGGCAGCGTGACGTCGACGGCCTCCTCGCGGAGCACGCGCTCGTCGCGCTCGGCCTGCAACGCGGCGCGGCGCGCGTCGAACGCGGACTGCACCGCCTGCCGCGCCTCGTTGACGCGTTTGCCCGCGTCGGCCTTCTCCTGCTTGGGCAGCGCGGCGATCTCCCGGCGCGCCAGCAGCACCGGAGACTGGTCCCCGAGATGGGCCGGTTTGACGGCGGCGAGCGCGTCCAGGTCGGCCGCGCCGGCGAAGGCGTCCTCGGCCGCCTTGATCGCCGCGCGCAGGGTCTCCGGTGCGAGCACGTCGACCGGCTGTTCTGTGGCTCCGGACATGACTCCTCGGCGTCCACTGGGACTGGTGTTGTCGGCGGCACGCGGGCATGCCGCCGCACGTGCACATCGGGCAGCTCAGTCTAGGGGATCGGGCGCCGGGCCTAGCCGCTCACCCTCCGCTTCCGGAGCGGCTGCGCCGGATCCGCCCCGTGATCACGACCGACCGTCGCCGAGGACCCGAACGGACGTCAGCGGATCAGGTGAGGACCGCCCCTCGACCGGCTTGCCGCGGACGCCCGCTCGGGTTGCTGCGGGACGGGTTCGGGACAGCGGAGCTGCCGTGCTCGGCGAGACTAAGCCTCGGGGGCCGTTTCGGGAGGGGGCCGCGGGAATGGAGCTCGGGTCGGACGACCGGGGTCGGACAGCCGGAGTCGGACAGCCGGGATCAGACGGCCCGGAGTCGGACGGCCCGGAAGCGCGGCTCGGACGGTGGTGGCGGGCGAAGAGGGCTGGCGACTCGGTCGGACGCGGCAACGCGACAGGAGCCGGGCAAGGACGCGTCGGGAGGGCGGCAGAACCGATGGCAAGCATGGCAGCGACTGCCGACGCGCGTGGCATCTGATAGCTCAGCGAGTGGCTGACGCCAGGCAAACCGCCATACAGACGAGTGCCTGACGCCGCGCCATGGCAAGCGGCCGCGGCGGGGTGCCGTGCCACGGCTGACCGGCAGGCGGAAAACAACGTGAGCGGTGCGGCTCCTGAGACGGCGGGCAAGGCGGCAGGCACAACCCGGCAACTGGCTGGCCATGCGACAAGCGCAATCCGGCAGGCAACTGGCGTCGCGGCAGGCACTCGGCGGCTGGCTGAAGATGCGGCAGGCACAGGTCAGCGGCCAGCGAGCAACACGACGGGCACGATTCCGCAGGCAACACAGCCCGCGACAAGCGCAAACCGGCAGCGCAGAAGGCTGACGGCTGGTTGTGGACCGCGAGGCGTGCGGAGCGAGGTTGTGCGGAGCGAGGTGTGACGAGCGGACCCGGGCAAAGTTCTGGCGGCGTAAGGAGTCGATCGCGCGCCAAGCAAGCCGGAGCAAGCCGGAGCCAGCGCCGGTGAGATCCGGCGAACGCAGCCGCGGAGTCAGAGGCGGAAGGCGGTCGTCACCTGATGGAGAAGGTCGTCTTCCGAAGTCGCGGTGTCGACCTCGATCGCCCGCAATCCGAGCCGCGAAGTCTCCTCCCGGAGGCGGCTCGTGAACATCCGGTCCCGTTCGGCGAGGTTGCGGGCAGCCCGAGCCGGATCACTGGTCCGCCACACGAAACCTTCCCCCGGTGCGCGCCGGGAGATCGCCGCGTGGCGGAAATCCGGCGTCGGCAACAGCCACACGGCCTGGTCCACGACGTCCAAAAACGGCTTCACCAGGTGCGGCAGCAGGCGGAAGCCGTCGACGACGACGCGAGGTTCTGGTGGCAGGTCAAGGAGGTCTTCGACGATCAGGCCGAAGCCCTCCCCGCGGAACCAGTGGAACGTCTCGAGCATGACGTCCGGAGAACGACGCACCCAGCGTTCGTCCATGTCCATGCACTGGAAGGCGTGCAGCAGCGGAGCCGAAGCAGGAGTCGTGCGGGCGGCGTGGGCGCGCATGGTGTCGTCGGTCGCGTAGTGGCGCCAGCCGTAGCGGGTGGCGAGGCGGCGGGCGATCGTCGATTTGCCCGCGCCGGGGGCGCCGCCGATCCAGTAGACGTGCCGGAGGTCCGCCATGGTCAGCGGTGCGCGGCCATCGCTGCCGTGTAGACGCAGACCGCGGCGGCAGTAGCCAGGTTGAGGCTTTCCGCCTTGCCGTACAACGGGATTCGGACTGCTTCGTCCACGGCGGACAAGACATCCTCGGGCAGGCCGTGTGCTTCGTTGCCGAAGATCCAGGCCACCGGGTCTCCGAAGCGGACAGTCTCCAGCGAGGTCGACGCGTAACCGTGCGCGGCCAGGGTCCGGAGGCCGGCCGAGCGCAGGGCTGTCAGGACCGACGGGATGTCGCGGGCGCGCGCCAGCGGGACGTGGAACGTCGAACCGGCGGCGGCGCGGACGCTTTTGCCGTTGTGCGGGTCGACGGTGTCGCCGGCCAGGACGACCGCGTCGGCACCGGCGGCGTCGGCTACCCGGATGACGGTGCCTGCGTTGCCGGGTTCGGCGACGTCTACCAGGACCACTACCAGCCGGGCCGTGGTCAGGACTGTCTCGAGTGGACGGTCGACCAGCGAGCAGACCGCGATGATTCCTTGCGGCGTCACGGTTTCCGACAGGCTCGCGGCCGCGCGGTCGGTGATCGGCGACACGCGGGGGGCGGCCTCCACCAGAGCAGGATGCGCGGCGGCGGCGCGTTCGGTGACGAAGAGTTCGTGCACCGTGCCATGAGAGAGCGCCGAGGTGACGGCGTTGACCCCTTCGGCCAGGAAACGGCCGGTTTTGTCGCGTTCCGCGCGCCGGGTCAGCTTGCGCGCGGCAACGACCCGGGGGGTCCGTTCGGTGAACGGATCCGCCCCGGGCCGGAAAATGCTGCCGGTCAGGCCGACTTCGCTTCGCCGGTCGTGACGTTCGCCTTGGCGAGCTCGGCGAGCGCGGTGAAGGCGGCGGCGTCGTTGACGGCGAGGTCCGCGAGGATCTTGCGGTCCACCTCGACACCGGCGGCCTTCAGGCCCTGGATGAACCGGTTGTAGGTGACGCCGTTGGCGCGAGCGGCCGCGTTGATGCGGGTGATCCACAGCTGGCGGAAGTCACCCTTGCGCGCACGGCGGTCGCGGTAGGCGTAGTTGAGCGAGTGGAGCGTCTGCTCCTTGGCCTTGCGGTACAGCCGCGAACGCTGGCCGCGGTAACCGCTGGCCAGTTCGAGAGTCGCGCGACGCTTCTTCTGGGCGTTGACCGCCCGCTTGACGCGTGCCACTGGTCCATCCTGTCGAATTCGGGGGGTCGAGGACCCCGGGGTGGTCGGGAAAGAGTGCGGGGCCTCAGCGGCCGAGCAGGCGCTTCACGCGGCCGACGTCGTTCTGGGCGACCTCGGTGGTGCCCTCGAGACGGCGGGTGAGGCGGTTGGACTTCTTCTCCATCAGGTGGCGACGGCCGGCCTTCTGGCGACGCAGCTTGCCCGAACCGGTCACGCGGATCCGCTTCGACGTGCCCTTGTGCGTCTTCATCTTCGGCATGCTTGTTGTCCTCTTCCGTGCGGCGGCACACCGGAGGACCCGGTGTGCCGCTGACTGTGCTGGTCGGCGCTGGGGCGCTACGCCTCGGGAGCCGGTTCGGCCGATTCGGCTTTCGCCGCCTTCGGCTTCACGTTCTTGTGCGGGGCCAGCACCATGATCATGTTGCGTCCGTCCTGCTTCGGCGACGATTCCACGAAGCCGAGCTCGGTGACGTCGTCGGCGAGCTTCTGCAGGAGCCGGAAACCGAGCTCCGGCCGGGACTGCTCGCGACCGCGGAACATGATCGTGACCTTGACCTTGTTGCCCGCCGCCAGGAACCGCGACACGTGACCCTTCTTGGTCTCGTAGTCGTGCTGGTCGATCTTCGGCCGCAGCTTCTGTTCCTTGATGACGGTCAGATGCTGGTTGCGTCGCGAGTCGCGGGCTTTCTGCGCGCTCTCGTACTTGAACTTGCCGAAGTCCATGAGCTTGGCCACGGGCGGGCGGGCCTGCGGGGCCACCTCGACGAGGTCGAGGTCCGCCTCCTGCGCAAGCCGCAGCGCATCCTCGATCCGGACGATGCCGACCTGCTCGCCGTTAGGGCCGACGAGCCGGACTTCCGGCACCCGGATGCGGTCGTTGATGCGTGTCTCGGAGCTGATGGGGCCTCCTTGGTCCGAGTGATGTTTTCTCGTTTCGACCTGGTGCCCACATGACTCAGGCCCCGCCTCCGGCTGCTGCCGGTGCACGGGGCCCGCTCTGTCTCCGATCGCGCCCGGCCGGAAGACCGAACGCTTCGCTTCCGCAGTACGCTGCCAGGACGGCATGCACCACTTCGGCGAGACCGGACCCGGACACCTCAGGCGGTGAGACGGGTGGGAGCGGGGCTCCACTTGCCGCCCCCGATCGCTCGGGAGCTGGTCGCACGTGGAAGGGTACCAGACGTGTCTGAACAACCTTCGCCACCGCCCCCGTATTCCCCCGACGACCGCGGGCTCGAGGAGATCCCGAGCGTCGAGGTGATCAGCCGCGCCGCGGTGATGCTGCTGTCCGCGGGAGCCGAACGCCTCGGCCTCGCCGACGCCGACCCGGAGAACTCGCCGCACCGCGACCTCGACGAGGCACGCCGCCTCATCACCGCGCTCGCCGGGCTCGTCACCGCCTCCGCCGAGTACCTCGGCCTGCACGCCGGGCCCCTTCGCGACGGGCTGCAGTCGCTGCAGAAGGCGTTCCGCGAGGCTTCGGTCGTGCCGGACCCGCCGGGCCAGGGGCCGGGCGAGAAGTACACCGGGCCGGTTTACTGAGCCCCGGCGTTCCAGGAATGAAGGACCCGCTCCGCGATCGCCGGGGCGGGTCCTCGTCATTTCCGGCGGGCGGTGCCGAGACATGCGGCATGGGAGCAGGACTGCGCGACACGACCCTGAAGCGGCAACACAGCGAGGTCTTCCACATTTCCAGCGGGCGGCACCGATGGATGCGCTTACAAGCAGGGCTGCGCGGCCCGCGTGCTGAAGCATCAGCTCGCGGCGAGGTCCTAGCTATCTCCAGTGGGCGGGCGCCGAGGCATGCCGCACGGGTACCCCAAGCGGCTGGCCCCGTCGTTCCAGGCCATCGCCTCCCGCCGACTCCGACATCTAACATGTTAGATGTGAGTGCACTCCCCAAGGTCTCCCGGCCGTTGCTGCGCGACGAGGCGTACGAGCGCATCCGGCACGCCATCATCGACGGCAGTCTCCCGCCGGGCACTCCCCTGCGCGACGCTGACCTCGCCGACCAGCTCGGGCTTTCCCGCGCCCCGGTCCGGCAGGCGTTGTTGCGGCTGGCGGAGGACCGGCTGGTCGTCTCGAAGCCGCAGAGTTACACGAGGGTCGCCGAGTTCGACGCTGGCGACGTTCGCGACGCGGTGCGGCTCGTCCGGGCGTTGCACGAGCTGGCTGTGTGCGAAGCGCTCCCCCGGCTCGGCCAACAGCAGATCGCGGAGATGCGTGAAGCCAACGACCGGTTTCGCGCGGCGGTCGCCGAAGGAGACGTCGGCAAGGCGATCGAGGCGGACGACGAACTGCACGACATTCCGGTGCGGGCGTGCGGCAACCGGGCGGTCGCGGCGACGCTCGACCGGTACACGCCGTTGCTGCGCCGGCTCGAATACGCGCGGTTCAGTTCGCTGCCCGCGCATCGGTCGGTCGAGCGGCACGAGGAGCTCATCGCCGCGCTCGAAAGCGGCGACGAAAAAACCGCCGCGCACCTCACTTCCACGATTTGGACCGACCTCGAAGCCCTCCTGGAGGACGCGTGAGCCTGGCTGACTTTCCCCGTTTCCCGTTGCTGATCGGACCTTCGCCGGTGCACCGGCTGGAGCGGCTCACCGAACACCTCGGCGGCGCGACCGTCTGGGCCAAGCGCGAGGACCTCAACTCCGGCCTCGCCTACGGCGGCAACAAGACGCGCAAGCTCGAGTACCTCGTCGCCGACGCGCTCGCCAAGGGCGCGGACACGCTCGTCTCGATCGGCGGCGTCCAGTCGAACCACACGCGGCAGGTCGCGGCCGCGGCGGCGCGGGCCGGGATGAAAGCCGTGCTGGTGCAGGAAAGCTGGGTCGACTGGGCCGATCCGCTGCACGACAAGGTCGGCAACATCCAGCTGTCGCGGATCCTCGGCGCGGACGTCCGGCTCGTCGACGCCGGGTTCGGCATCGGCTTCAAGGAGAGCTGGGAACAGGCGCTGGCGGAGGTCGAGGAGAACGGCGGCACGCCGTACGCGATCCCTGCCGGGGCGTCGGATCACCGGCTCGGCGGGCTCGGGTTCGCGAACTGGGTGCTGGAACTTGAGGAACAGGAACGCGAACTCGGCGTTTTCTTCGACACCGTCGTGGTTTGCTCGGTCACCGGGAGTACGCAAGCCGGGATGATGGCCGGAGCGGCGGTGAGCGGGAAGCCGCGGCGGATCCTGGGGATCGACGCGTCGGCGAAGCCCGAGGAGACGCGCGAGCAGATCGGCCGGATCGCGAAGAGCACGGCGGAGCTGATCGAGGCCGGGTCAGTCGAAGACGTGATCCTCGACGAGCGTTATCACGCTGGGGTGTACGGGATTCCCGATGAGCAGACGCTGGCGGCAATCCGGACTGCCGCGCGGCTCGAGGGCATGATCACCGACCCGGTGTACGAGGGGAAGTCGATGGCCGGGCTGATCGATCTCGTGCGCAGCGGGGAAATTCCGAGGGAGTCCAACGTGTTGTACGCGCATCTTGGCGGGCAGCCTGCGATCAACGCGTACACGAGCGTGCTCGGCTAATACCCTCGTGAGTGGCGATCACGGTTAGAACCGTGATCGCCACTCACGACTCAGTCCAGAACGGCGAGCACGTCGATCTCGACCAGGAGACCGGCGGGCAGCCCGACGTACACCGTGGTGCGGGCCGCGTGCGGGGCCTCGCCGATCAGCTCGTTGTAGACCTCGTTGAACGCGGCGAAGTGGCTGGTGTCGGTGAGGTACACGCGCACCATCACCGCGTCCGCGAAGCTCGAGCCCGCTTCTACGAGCAGCGCGGTCAGGTTCTTGAACACCTGCCGGGTCTGGCTCACGACGTCGTCGCCGACGATCTCGTTCGTGGCAGGGTCGAACGCGACCGCGCCGGCGACCTGCAGGATGTTCCCCTTGCGGACGGCCTGCGAGAAGTTCGCCGGCGGCTTCGGCGCGTTCTCGCTGGTGATCGCCGTCTTGCCCATCATTGCCCCTTTCCGTTCCCCGTCCATCCACTGTGGACGGAAGCTTTTTCCGTGGCGGCCAGCAGCTCGGGCACGAGCGCCAGCAGCCCGTCATAGTCCAGCAACACCTTCGGCACCGACATCGACGCCGCGGCGAGCACTTCGCCGCCCGCGCCGCGCACCGGCGCGGAAATGCAGTGGATGAAGTCCTCGTGCTCGGCATTGTCCACCGCGTACCCGCGCTCAGCGACCTGGTCCAGCTCGGCCAAGTACGCCTCGGGCGTCCTGATGGTGTTGGCGGTGAGCACGACGTAGTCGATCGCGCGGGCGATCTCCTCGCGTTTCGCCCGCGGCATCGCCGCGACGAGCACCTTGCCGACCGCGGTGCAGTGCAGCGGCGCGCGTTTGCCGACCCGCGAGTACATCCGGACCGCGTGGTGTCCCTCGAATTTGTCGATGTACACCACCTCGCCGTCCTCATAGGACGCCAGGTGCACGGTGTGCCCGGTGCGCAGGTTCAGCTCGGCGAGCGCGTCGTGCGAACTGCGCCGGACGTCGCGGTCCTCGAGCGCCTGGTTGGCGAGATCGAAGAGCGCGCTGCCGAGCCGGTAGTGCCGGGCTCCTTCGCGTCGCACGAAGTGGTGCGATTCGAGCGTGCGCAGCAGGCGCAGCACGGTCGTCTTGTGCACGCCGATCTCTTCGGCCAGCTCGTCGAGCGTCTTGCCGCCGCGGGCGAGACCGCCCAGCAGCGTCAGCGCGCGGTCGAGACTTTGGCTCACGTGGCCACCACTCCCTCTCCGGTGAGCCGGACGGAACTCCAGCTGTCGGCGTCCGCCTGCACCAGCTGCAGCACGACGGCCTCGGCCAGCGGCACGCCGACGTCGTCCTGCGTCAACAGTGTCGCCGCGGCTTGCAGGTGACCACGCCGAAGCCTGGTCAGCGGATCGGCACCGCGCAGAGTCGCGGCCAGGAATCCGGCGGCGAAGGCGTCGCCAGCACCGACCGGCTCCACGACATCAACCCGGAGCGCGGGCGAGAACAGCGGTTCGGCCGAGCCCTCGACGAGCGTCGCTCCGCGTTCCCCGTGCTTGACCACGAGCGTGCGCGGGCCGGGCAGAAGAGCGCGCAGCTGTACCGGATCGCCGGTGCCCCACACGCGTTCCGCCTCGTCGTCGCCGGTCAGCACCAGGTCGGCCTTGCCCGCCAGTTCGGCGAGCACGGACTGGTCGCGTCCGGTCCACAGCGCGGGGCGGTGGTTGACGTCGAACGACACGAGCAGGTCGCCGCGCGGACGGTCGAGCAGCGCGCGGACGAGCGCGAGGCAGCTGTCGGAAAGCGCGGGTGTGATCCCGGAAAGGTGCAGCACGCGAACGCCGGAGAAGTCCAGCCGGGACACCAGCTCCGGGCCCATGCCGGACGCGGCGGAACCCGAGCGGTAGTAGCGGACCGGACTGCCGCCCGCGCCGCTTTCCTTCACGTACAGCCCGGTCGGGCGGGTCGGGTCGACTACGACTCCGCGCACGTCCACGCCCGCCGACGCGATCTCGCGGACGAGCGCGCGGCCGAACGGGTCGTCGCCGACCGCGCTGACCCATCCGCTCGGCACGCCGAGCGCGGGCAGGTGGCACGCGACGTTCGACTCGGCGCCGCCGATGGTGCGCAGCCAGGTGCGCACCTCGTCCGGCGGGCCGGGTTCGGCGGGCACGAACAACGCCATCGACTCGCCGATGCAGAGCACTTCGGGCGACCCAGTCGGACTGCTGGTCACTGACGTCCCTTCCCCGTTGACCTGTGGCGACCCGGATGCTACACCTATGCAACGCATTTTGCGCAACGTCCGTTGCAAGATACGCAACCGAGGTCCTGAATGAACAGCAACGCCGCTCTCACCGCCGCCGTCCGAGCCGGGCGCGGCGAACGGATCGACTGGCGCTTCCGCGCGCTCCCCCCGGCCCTGTCCGGGCTCACCCTCGACGAAGCCGCGGCCCGCCGCGCCAAGCTCTTCGACGACGGCTTCTTCGGTCCGTTCGTGGTCATCGACGCGACCGCGATGGAGCACAACCTCGCCACCATGGCCCGCTGGTGTGCCGAACGCGGGATCGCGCTCGCGCCGCACGGCAAGACGACGATGGCGCCGGAACTGTTCGCCCGGCAGCTGGAGCACGGCTCGTGGGGCATCACCGCCGCGAACGCCGGACACGTGCGGATCTACCGCGCGTTCGGCGTTCCGCGAATCCTCCTGGCGAACCAGCTCGTGGACCCGTCCGCGCTGCGCTGGCTGGCTGGCGAGCTGGCGGCGGATCCGGACTTCGAGTTCGTCTGCTGGGTCGACTCGGTGCGCAGCGTGGAGCTGATGACCGAGGCGCTCGCCGGTGCCGAGCGGCCGGTCGATGTGCTGGTGGAGCTGGGCGGCGAAGGCGGCCGCACCGGGGTCCGCGACGCGGCGACCGCGCTTGCCGTTGCCGAGGCGGCGGCGAAGAGCCCGGTGCTGCGACTGCGGGGCACCGGTGGTTACGAAGGTGCGCTTTCGCACCACACCGACGAAGCGGCGTTGGCGAAGATCAGCTCCTATGTGGACAGTCTGCGCGACGCGACGGTTACGTTCGCGGAGAAGGGTTTGCTTGCCGACGGCCCGGTGTACGTCACCGCGGGCGGCAGCGCGTACTTCGACCGCGTCGTGGACGAGCTGACCGAGCCGTGGCCGGACGGTCTCGACGTGGTCCCGATCCTGCGCAGCGGCGCGTACCTCACGCACGACGACGGCTTCTACCGCGAGATCTCGCCGCTCGGCGAACACCCGCGCATCTCCGGTGTCGACAGCTTCCGTCCTGCGCTGCACGCGTGGGCGCAGGTGACGTCGAAGCCGACTCCGGAGCTGGCGCTGCTCACCGCGGGCAAGCGCGACCTGCCGTACGACGAGGGCATGCCGGAGCCGCAGCTGCTGCGCAAGAACGGCGTGGTCACCGAGCTGACCGGGCACACCGTCCCGAAGCTCAACGACCAGCACGCGTTCCTCGAACTGCCGGAAGGGTCGCCGGTCGAGGTCGGCGACTGGATCCGGCTCGGCCTGTCGCATCCGTGCACGACGTTCGACAAGTGGTCGCTGCTGCCGGTCGTCGACACCGACGGCGAGACGGTCATCGATTTCGTACGGACGTGGTTCTGATGGATCTCGTGATCCGCGGCGCCCGAGTCGCCGACGGAACCGGGGCCCCGCTGGAAATCCGCGACGTCGGCATCACCGGCGACCGCATCGCCGACGTCGCCGCGCCGGGAGACCTGACCGCGCCGCGCGTACTCGACGCGACCGGGCAGGTCCTCTCCCCCGGCTTCATCGACATGCACTCGCATTCCGACCTGCAAGTACTCGCCAACCCGGATCACCTGGCGAAAATCAGCCAGGGCGTGACCACCGAGGTGCTGGGCCAGGACGGGCTCTCGTACGCACCGGTCAACGACGAGGTGCTCGCGAGCCTGCGCCAGCAGCTGGCCGGGTGGAACGACGACCCGGCCGGGTTCGACTGGAACTGGCGTTCGGTCGGCGAGTACCTCGACCGGCTGGACCAGGGCATCGCGACGAACGCCGCGTACCTGGTCCCGCAGGGCACGGTGCGGATGCTGGTGGTCGGCTGGGACGACCGGCCCGCCACGGACGCCGAGCTGGCGCGGATGCAGGAACTCGTCGCGACCGGGCTGGCGGAAGGCGCGTTCGGGCTCTCGTCCGGGCTGACCTACACGCCCGGGATGTACGCGACCACCGAGGAACTGGTCGAGCTGTGCCGCGTCGTCGGCGAGCGCGGCGGTTACTACAGCCCGCACCACCGCAGCTACGGCGCGGGCGCGCTGGAGGCCTTCGCGGAGATGGTCGACGTCTCCCGCCGCTCCGGCTGTCCGCTGCACCTCGCGCACGCGACCATGAACTTCTCCGTCAACAAGGGCAAAGCGCCGGATTTGCTGCGGCTGCTGGACAACGCGCTCGACGACGGCTGCGACATCACCCTCGACACGTACCCGTATCTGCCCGGCGCGACCTACCTGTCGGCGCTGCTGCCGAGCTGGTCTACTGAAGGCGGCTTGGAACCGACACTCGCTCGACTGTCCGATCCGGACACTCGCGAACGGATCCGGGCCGAGATCGAGGAGTCCGGTTCGGACGGTGCGCACGGCGTGCCGATCGACTGGGACGCCATCGAGATCAACGGTGTCCGCCGCGAGGAAAACGCCGCTCTGGTGGGGCACAGCGTCCTTGCTTCCGCGCGCGCCGCCGGGAAATCCCCGGCAGAGCTGTATTTCGACACGCTGATCGACGAAAAGCTCGGCACGTCCTGCCTCATGCACGTGGGGCACGAGGAAAACGTGCAGGCCATCATGCGGCACCGCACGCACACCGGCGGCTCGGACGGCCTGCTGGTCGGCGCGCGCCCGCACCCCCGCGCGTGGGGCACTTTCCCGCGGTACCTCGCGCGTTACGTCCGCGAACTGGGCGTTCTCGAACTGGCCGATTGCGTCGCGCACCTCACCGGGCGCGCGGCACGGCGGCTGGGGCTGTCCGACCGGGGCCTCGTGCGTCCCGGCCACGCAGCCGATCTGGTGCTCTTCGACCCGGACACGGTCGCCGACACCGCGACGTTCGACAATCCGCGGCAACCCGCCGCGGGGCTCTCCCACGTCTTCGTCAACGGCGTCGCCGCCCTCGAAGACGGAACCCCCACCGGCGCGCTCGCCGGGCATTCCCTTCGCCATCCCGGGAGTCGACGATGATTCACTGGCTGCAGACCAGCACGGCCGGTCTGCTCACGCTGGCCGCGGTGTCCATCGCGGTGCTGCTTTTCCTCATCATCAAGGTGAAGGTCGAACCGTTCATCGCCTTGATCGTGGTGGGCCTGCTCACCGCGCTGGCCGCAGGCGTGCCGGTCGGCACCCTGGTCGGCACCGCCCAGAAAACCTCGGATTCGCTGCTGGAGAAGGGCTTCGGCAGCATTCTCGGGCACATCGCGGCGATCATCGGATTGGGCACGCTGCTCGGGTCGATCCTGGAGAAATCCGGCGGCGCGCGCGTGCTCACGGCCGCGTTGCTGCGGACGTTCGGCGAGAAACGCGCCCCGCTCGCCATGGGTCTTTCCGGGCTCATTTTCGGCATCCCGGTGTTCTTCGACATCGGCATTTTCGTGCTCGCGCCGCTGGTTTACGCCGCGGCGAAGCAGGGCGGCCGGTCGATCGTGCTGTACGCGATGCCGTTGCTGGCCGGGCTTTCCATCACGCACGCCTTCATCCCGCCGCACCCGGGCCCGGTCGCCGCGGCCGGGCTGCTGCACGTCGATCTCGGCTGGCTGATCCTGATGGGCGCGGTCTGCGGCATCCCGGCCTGGTTCATCGGCGGCATCCTGTACTCGACGTGGATCGGCAAGCGGGTGAACGTGCCGCTGGCCGAGGACTTCGCGAAGCTCGCCGGCGAAGAGGGCGAGCAGGAGGGCCCCGCGCCGTCGCTCAAGCTGGTCGCCGGGATCATCGCGGTTCCGCTGGTGCTGATCCTCGTGGGCACGTTCGGCAGCATCCTGCTGCCCAAGGGGTCCACCGGCGCGGGTATCGCGGCGTTCCTCGGCACTCCGGCCATCGCGTTGACCATCGCGACCCTGCTCGCGTCGTGGCTGCTCGGCCGCCGGCGCGGGATGAGCGGCGCGGATCTGGCCCAGCTCTCCGCCAACGCGCTGCGTCCGGTCGCCATGATTCTTCTGGTGGTCGGCGCGGGTTCGTTCTTCGGAGCGGTGTTGTCCGCCACCGGAATCGGCAAGGCGGTAGCCGGTTCTCTAGGCGACGCCGGGCTTCCGGTGCTGCTGGCGGCGTACATCATCAGCTGCGGCATGCGCATCGCCCAGGGTTCGGCGACGGTGGCGATCGTGACCACGAGCGGCATTGTCGCGCCGACGGTGATGGATCTGCATTATTCGCAAGCACAATTGGCGCTCGTGGTGGTCGCGATCTCGGCCGGGTCGATCATCGCCTCGCACGTGAACGACGGCGGATTCTGGATCGTGTCCCGTTACTTCGGGCTGACCGTGACGCAAACCCTGAAAACCTGGACGGCTTTGGAAACAGTCCTTTCCTTGAGCGGTTTCGGTGTGGCAGCATTGGTGATGGCATTGGTCTGAACCACATCGGCACATGTTCCGGGGGTATTCGATGACCGAGATTTCCCGTCGCACGTTCGTCGGAGCGGTCGGCGCGGCCGGGGCCGCCGCCGTGGTGGGCGCACAGCTCGCCACGGCAGCACCCCGGCCGCGCGCGGCCGCGACGGTGTACGTCGGCAGCTACACCAACAGCGCACCGGCGGGCCACGGGCTCGACGTCACCCAGCGAGCGGCCGGGAGCCCAGCGCTCACGCCGGTGCGTACCGTTCCGAAGCTGACCGACGTCTCCTGGTTCGACCGTACTCGCGACGGCCGGATCCTGTACGTCACCAACGAAAACGAGGGCGCGGAGACCGGCACGGTGTCCGCATTGGACATCTCCGACCCGACCCGGCCGAAGCTGCTCGGGTCGACATCCTCCAAGGGCGGTTCGCCCACGCACCTTTCGGTGCACCCGAGCCAGAAGTACGTGCTGGTCGCCAACTACGACTCCGGCAGCGTCGTCGTGCTGCCGATCAAGTCCGACGGCAAGCTCGGCGCGGCCACCGACCTGCAGCAGCACCAGGGCAAAGAACCGCACGCGCACCAGGTGGTCACCGACCCGTCCGGCAAATGGGTGCTGGCAGTCGACCTCGGCACCGACTCGGTGTACGTCTACTCGTTCGACACCGGCAAGGGAAAGCTGAAGCTGCACAAGCAGATCACCCTCCCCGCCGGTGCCGGGCCGCGACACCTCGCGTTCCACCCGAACGGAAAATTCGCTTACGTCGCCCAGGAACTGCGGCCGGAGATCACCGTCGCCAGCTGGGAGTCCGCCACCGGCACGTTCAAGCCGATCGCCGCGGTGCCGGCCGTTCCGCCGGGCAGCACCGGCGAACTGTTCCCCGGCGAGATCACCGTGTCGCGGGACGGGAAGTTCGTCTACGCCACCGTCCGCGGCCCCAACACCGTCGCCACCTTCACCGTCGCCGACGGCGGGGCCGGGCTCACCCTGGTCTCCTCGGCGGCCTCCGGCGGCAACTGGCCGCGGCACCTCGCGCTGGACCCGGACGAGAAGTGGTTCTACGTCTCGAACCAGCGCTCCGGCACGGTCACCTGGCTGCCGCGCGACCCGGCCACCGGCCTGCCCGGCAAGTCCGCGGGCTCGCTCGCGGTGCCGAACGTCAACTCTGTCTTCTTCGTCTGAGAAAAACCGGGGCTGTCACGCCGCACAGCCCCGTCTTTCCCGGTCTCCGACCGGTCCCCGCGACAGGAGTCACCGATGAAGCTGCGTTCTGTCCTGCCCGCTGTCGCCACGCTGGCGTTGCTCGCCGCGTGTGCACCCACCCAATCCGGCCCGGCCGCGTCCGGCGGAAACCAGACCGACGGCACGCTCCGGGTCTGGCTGTTCGACGAGGCGAACCGTGCGCCGAAGGAGGCCGCGGTCAAGGAAGCGATCACCGAGTTCGAGGCCAACCACGCCGGCGTGAAGGTCGATGTGCAGTGGGTTCCGGTCGAGGGCCGCGCGGACAAGTTCTCCGGCGCGTTCAACGACCCGTCCAACGCCCCCGACGTCGCCGAGTTCGGCAACACCGACGTCTCCAGCTACGCGCAGACCGGCGCGTTGTCCGACCTCACCAAGGACATCACGAACTGGTCGGACGGCAAAGACCTGCTTCCGTCCGTTTTGGACACCGCGAAGGCCAACGGCAAGATCTACGGCATCCCCTGGTACACCGGCATCCGCGCGTTGTACTACCGCACTGACGTCTTCGCCGAACTCGGCCTCAAGCCGCCCACGACGCTGGCCGAGCTGACCGACGACGCGCGCAAGATCCGCGAGAAGAAGCCGGATCTGTACGGCATCGCCACCGGCGGCAAGTACACCTACGCGATGCTGCCGTTCATCTGGGCCAACGGCGGCGATCTGGCCAAACAGGACAATGGCAAGTGGACGTCCACTGTGGACTCCGCGCAGGCCAAGGCAGGCGTCACCGCGTACGCGAACCTGATCAAGGACGACATCTGCCCGCCCTCGGCCTGCGCCAACCTCACCGGCACGCAGAGCGTCACCGCGTTCGCGGGCGGCAAAGCGGGCATGGTGATCGGCGGCGACTTCAACCGCAAGGCCGTCGAAAAGGGCTCGGTGAAGGGCAAGTACGCGATCATGCCGCTGCCCGGCACCGCCCCGGGTTCGGTCGCGCCCGCGTTCGCCGGCGGCAACCTGCTCGGCGTGTTCGGCGCGAGCCAGCGCCACGGTCTCGCGGTGCAGTTCGCCGAACTGCTGGCCGGCATCAAGTACCAGGAGAAGATGTACGCGGCGATGGGCAACCTGCCCACTCTCGCGTCGGTGCAGAAGAAGCTCGCCGCCAGCGACCCGACGCTCAAGGCCTTTGTGGACACTCTGAGCGCGGGCACGAAATTCGTGCCGAGCACCCCGGCGTGGTCCAAGATCGACAGCCAGAACGTGCTGCCCACCGCCGTGCAGCAGATCGCGACCGGCGGCAAGGACGCGAACGCCGCGCTGGCCGACGCCGCCGCGGCGATGAACAAGAACTTCGGCTGACCCGTGGCCGCAGTCCGTTCCGCGACCGTCCGCCGCGACGGCCGCGCGGCCCTCCTGTACCTGCTGCCTGCCGGAATCCTCCTCGGCGCGCTGCTGGTGTACCCGATTTACCAGCTGGTCGTGATCTCGCTCTACGACTACGGCCAGCCGCAGGCGGCGGGCGCGGCCCCGCTGGTGTTCCTGGGCCTCGACAACTATGTCGCCCTGCTCGCCGACGTCCAGTTCTGGACGGTGCTGGGCAAGACGGTCGGGTTCGCCGCGGCCTGCGTGATCGGCAGCCTGGTCGTCGGCACCGGGCTGGCCGTGCTGGCGAGCCGGGTCCGCGCGTTCCCGCGCACGCTGCTGTTCCTGGCGGCGCTCGGCGCGTGGGCGACCCCGGCGATCGCCGGCTCGTACGTCTGGCTGTTCCTTTTCGACACCGATTTCGGCCTGGTCAACGAGGTGCTCTCGGGCATCGGGTTCACCGGGATGGCGCACCATTCCTGGACGTTCGGCACTTTCGGGACGTTCGGGCTGGTCGCCGCCGAGGTGATCTGGTGCTCGTTCCCGTTCGTCATGGTCACCATGTACGCCGGGATCAGCGGGGTGCCGAAGGAGACGCTGGAGGCGGCGGCGCTCGACGGCGCGTCGGTCTGGCGCACCACGCGGTCGGTGATCCTGCCCGCGGTGCGGCCGCTGCTCACCATCGCGACCGTGCAGTCGATCATCTGGGACTTCAAGGTGTTCACCCAGATCTACGTGATGACCAACGGCGGCGGCATCGCCGGGCGGAACCTGATCCTGAACGTCTACGCCTACCAGCAGGCGTTCGCCGGGCAGGAGTACGGGCTCGGCTCCGCGATCGGGGTCGTGATGACCTTGCTGCTGCTGTCGATCACCGGGCTCTACGTCCGGTCCCAGCGCCGGAGTGCCGCATGGCTGTGAAAGTGCGCCGCCCCGCGCGGCTCGTCGCCGAAATCGTGACCGTGGTGATCGCCGGGATCGTCGCGTTCCCGCTGTACTGGATGGTGCTCTCAGCGTTCAAACCGGCGGGCGAAATCCAGTCGGCGCATCCGAAACCGTGGACGTTCGCGCCTTCGCTGGACAGTTTCCGGCGCGTGCTCACGGTTTCCGGATTCGGCCGGTTCTTCCTCAACAGCCTCGCCGTCGCGGTGGTCGTGGTGCTGCTGTCCTTGCTGCTGTCGTTCCTGTCAGCGGTGGCACTGACGCGATTCCGCTTCCGCGGCCGCGGAATGCTGCTGGTGATGATCCTGGTCGCGCAAATGGTTCCGGTGGAAGCGCTGACCATTCCGCTGTTTTTCCTGATGCGCTCGGTCGGCGGGGCCGTGCCGGCGTTCGGGCTCAACGAACTGGGCTCGCTCGTGCTGGTGCACCTGGCGTTCAGCCTGCCGTTCGCGATCTGGATGCTGCGCGGATTCGTCGCCGCGGTGCCCGCCGAACTGGAGGAAGCGGCCATTTTGGACGGTGCGTCGCGGATGCGGTTCACCTGGCAGATCCTGTTCCCGCTCGTCGCGCCCGGGCTCGTGGCGGTGAGCGTGCTCGCGTTCATCCACGCGTGGAACGACTTCCTGTTCGCCAAGACGTTCATCATCTCCAAGACCGAAAACCAGACTCTGCCGCAGGCGATCCTGGTGTTCTTCAAACCGGAGGACACCGATTGGGGTGCCGTGATGGCCTCGTCCACCCTGATGACGATTCCCGTGCTGGTGTTTTTCGTGCTGGTGCAACGGAGGCTCGTCGGCGGGACGGCCGGGGCCGTGAAGGGATGACCATGTCCGGTTTCGACGCTCTCCTCCCCCGCCCGGTGTCCGCGGAAGCGGCGCCCGGCACCTGCCCGTGGCCCGCTCCGGTGGAGGTCCGCACCGCCGCCGACCTCCCCGCCGAGGGCTACCGGCTCACGATCGCGCCCGACGGCGTCACGCTCGACGCGGCCGACTCCGCGGGCGAGTTCTACGGCCGCCAAACCCTGCGCCAGCTGGCCGGCCCGGACGCGTTCCGTGCCGTGCCGATCCACAATGGACCAGTCGAGCTGCCGTGCGGGACGATCACCGACCATCCGCGATTCGCCTGGCGCGGCTGCCTTTACGACGTCTCGCGGCACTTCCGGACGAAGGCCGAGGTGCTGCGGTTCATCGATCTGCTGGCCGCGCACAAGCTGAACGTGCTGAACCTGCACCTCACCGACGACCAGGGCTGGCGGATCGAGACACCGGAGTTCCCCCAGCTCACCTCCGTCGGCGGCTGGCGGAAATCGTCCATGGTCGGCAGGCACGACGGCCCCGAACGCGACGGCCGCCCGCACGGCGGTTACTACACTGTGGACGATCTGCGGGAGATCGTCGCTTACGCCGCGTCTCGAGCCGTCACGGTAGTGCCCGAAGTGGACATTCCCGGGCACGCCCGAGCCGCCATCACGGCGTACCCGGAACTCGGACCGGCTACCGATACCCCTTGGGAGGTCTGGACTTCCTGGGGCATCAGCACCTCGCTGCTGGATCCGTCGGAGTCCACTCTGGACTTCTTCCACAAGGTCTTCGACCACGTGCTGGACATCTTCCCGTCCAAGGTGATCGCACTCGGCGGCGACGAGGTGCCCGGCGTGACCGAGGCGCACCACCGGTTCGTCCGGGCGATCGCGGACCACCTCGTCGCCCGCGGCCGCACGCCGATGGGCTGGGACGAGGTCCTCGACGGCGGCGACCTGCCGACGATGGTGATCGGCGTCTGGCAGGACCGCGAACGGGCTTCACTGGCGGTGAAGGGCGGGCACGAAGTGGTGCTCTGCCCCGAGGACGGCGTGTACCTCGACCACCGGCAAAGCGACCACCCGGACGAACCGATCCCGGTCGGCTATCTGCAGGATCTCGAACACTTCTACGGTTTCGAGCCCGAATCCGGGCCGCGCGTGCGCGGGGTCCAGGCGCAGCTGTGGTCCGAGCACCTGGACACCGTGCGGCGGACGGATTACGCGGCGTTCCCGCGACTGTCGGCGTTCGCCGAGGTCGCGTGGAGCAGCGGACCGCGCGACTACGCGGAATTCCTCCCCCGGCTGCGGGAGCACCACCTGCCGCGGCTGGACGCGCTCGGCGTGGAGTACCGGCCGCTCGACGGTCCGCACCCGTGGCAGACCCGGCCGGACGCGCCGGGACGGCCTCGCTGATCCCCGGCCATCCGCAAAAGACCTCAGCCTCGCCACAATGCCGTCGTGCGCGTGGCCCCAGGTCCGTGAGGGGAACCCTGAGGGAATCAGATTCCCTCAGGGTTCCCCTCACGGACTGCAAAGCCGCGCCCCGGCACAGGCGGCACGGCCGAACGGCTCGGGCAGCGCGCACTGCCCGAGCCGCATATGTCGTTATACGCCAGCCGGGCCGAGGAACGTCCCGCCGGTCGCGTCCACGACCTGCCCGGTGACCCATCGCGAGTCCGCCGAGGCCAGGAACGCTACGATGTCGGCGATGTCGGCCGGGTCGGCGACCCGCCGGAGCGCGGACGCCCCCGCCGTGCCCGCGCGCATCCGCTCGTCAGCGAACATGTGCGCGGTGCGTTCGGTCGGCGTCGGGCCGGGCGCGACCGCGTTCACCGTGATCCCCCGCTGGCCGAGTTCCTGCGCCAGAGTGCGGGTGAACACGTCGAGCGCGCCCTTCGTCATGCTGTAGGCCAGCTCGAACGGCAACGCGATCCGCGTGTCCCCGGACGAGATGTTGACGATCCGGCCGCCGTCCCGCAGCACCGGCAACAGGCGCTGCACCAAGAAAAACGGTGCCTTGACGTTCACCGCGAACACGCGGTCGAAGTCCTCCGGCGTCGCCGTGGTGATCGAACCGGCACCGGTCGCCGCGTTGTTGACCAGGATGTCGAGCGCGACCTCGCCGGTGCGTTCGCGCAACTGTTCCGAGAGCCGATCGACCAGCGTCGCCGCGTCCCCGTCGACGCCCAGCGTCGCCTGCACCGCGAACGCCTGCCCGCCGTTTGCTTCAATCGCCGCGACGGTTTCCTTGGCCGCCGCTTCGTCGCTGCCGTAGTGCACGGCGACCAGCGCACCGTCGTTCGCCAGCCGCGTCGCGATGGCCCGGCCGATGCCTTTGCCGCCGCCGGTGACCAGTGCGATCTTCTTCGTCATTTCTTGCTCCCCTTGAGTGGTGAACTTCGATGTCCACACTTTCGGGGGGATCGCTTACCGGCTGCGCACGAAGCGCTGACGGGGTCGGTCAGCGCTCAGCCAGGCTTGAGCCGATACCAGACTTCCGGCCGCCCGACCTGCCCGTATCGCGGTTCGCGCTGCGCCAACCCGTTGTTCGCCAAGTACTCCAGATACCGCCGCGCGGTCACGCGGGACGCCCCGATCGCGCTCGCCGCACCACCGGCGGACAACCCTTCGCCAGCTCCGGCCAGCGCGTCGGTGATCGCGTCCAGCGTCTCCGCGCTCATGCCCTTCGGCAGCGGAGCGGACTCGGTGGTGCGCAGCGTGCCGAGCGCGCGGTCGATCTCCGCCTGCCCGGTGACCTCGCCGGACGCCTCGCGGAACGACGCGTAGCGCTCCAGTTTGTCCCGCAGCGAGGCGAAGGTGAACGGCTTCAGCAGGTACTGCACGACCCCGACCGAGACCGCGGCCTTGACCAGCGCGAGGTCGCGCGCGGACGTCACCGCGATGACGTCGATCGGCAGCCCGGCCGCGCGCAGCGAACGGCAGACCGCGAGGCCGTGCGTGTCCGGCAGGTAGAAGTCCAGCAGGACCAGGTCGACGGGCTCGCGTTCGCAGAACCGCAGTGCCTCGCCGCCGGAATGCACCACCCCGGCGACCACGAATCCGGACAGCCGCTCGACGTACAGCCGGTGCGCCTCGGCCGCCACCGGCTCGTCTTCCACCACCAGCACCCGGATCACGAGGACACCTCCTGCCTCGGCAACCGTACGGTGAACACCGCACCGCCGTCCCGTCCGACGTCAATGGTGCCGCCATAGCGCCGGACCGCCTGCACCACCAACGCCAGCCCGAGACCGTGCTCGTCGCCCGCCTTCGTCGACCAGCCCCGGCGGAACATCTCCCCCACCGCGTCCTCCGGCACGCCCGGCCCGTTGTCCGCGACGCGCAGCAACAGACCGTCCTCTTCGGACCTTGCGGTGACCACCACCGCCGGGCGCGCGCCGGATTCCCGCACCACAGCGTCGATTCCGTTGTCGATCAGGTTGCCGAGGATCGTCACCAGATCCCGCCCGGCGACGCCGGGTCCGAGGTCGTCGATCATCGTGTCCGGCGTGATGGTGAACTCCACGCCGCGTTCGCTCGCCTCCGCGGCTTTGCCGAGCAGCAACGCGGCCAGCACCGGTTCGGCGACCGCGGTCATCACGCGGTCGGTGAGCTCCTGCGCGAGCGCGAGTTCGGCGGTCGCGAAGTCCACGGCGTCCTCGGGACGGCCGAGTTCCACCAGCGACACGACCGTGTGCAGCCGGTTCGCCGCTTCGTGCGCCTGCGACCGCAACGCTTCGGCGAGGCTGCGCGCGGTGGTCAGCTCGCCGGTGAGCGTCTGAAGTTCGGTGTGGTCGCGCAGGATCACGACGGTGCCCTGCGCGCGACCGCCGGAACTGACGAGCGTGGTGCTCACGACCAGCACCCGCGAGTCGGTCAGGTGCAGTTCCTCGGTGCGGTTTTCCGGCGCGGTGAACGCCGCCGCCAGCTCGGGCGACAAGCCGAGGTCCGCGAGCGACTGCCCGACCGGGTCGCCGCTCAGCCCGAGCAGCGTGCGGGCGCCGTCGTTGCACAGCCCGACCCGGCCGTCGCGGTCGACCAGCAGCACTCCCTCGCGAACCGAATGCAGCACCGCTTCGTGGTATTCGAAAAGATTGCTCAGCTCAGCCGGCGCGATGCCGCGCGTCTGCCGCTTCAGCCGCGCGCTCACCAGCCAGCCCCCGCAGGCGCCCACCAGTAACACTGCCGCCGCGACGCCGAGCAGCGGCCAGACGCGCTCCTGCACCTCGGCGGAGATCGCCGCGATCGTGATGCCCACCGCGACGAGCGCGACCACCCGGTGGTTCGCATCGAACACCGGCACCACCACGCGCACTGACGGGCCGAGCGAACCGGTGTAGGTCTCGGACACCACTCCGCCCTGCTGCGCCGCTTCGATGTGCCCGAGGAACCGCTGGCCGATCAACGCCGGATTCGGGTGGGTGTAACGGATTCCTTGCGGCGACATGATCGTCACGAAATCCACGCGCGTGTCCACGAGCACCCGTTGCGCATACGGCTGCAGCTCCGCGGTCGGGTCGGCGGTCGCCGCTGCCCGCGCGACATCCGGCGCGTCGGCGATCGAACGGGCCACCGCGAGCGACTGCTCCCCGGCCCGGTCGGTCGTCGTGCGCCGGGCGTCGAGATAGGCAATAGTGATGCCGCCGGAGACGAGCACGAGCAAGATCGCCAGCTGCAGCACCAGCAGCTGACGGGCCAGGCTCCAGCGGCTCGTCCGGATCCGAGGTGTCGGGGGCACCCGCTCATACCAGCACACGCGCGGGTCCGGCGGCACTCCGGCGCCGCGGCCGGGAAGTCCACACCGGACAGTCCCGTCGCGAACTCAATGAACACAACGGTGACGCCGGTCATATCCGCCCCGCATAGTGACCCGCGTTCCCCCCACCGAGCTGGAGGCAACGGTGCCTACACCGACCCCCGAGGCGGTCGCGCCCAACCGCGACCGCACGCGTTACCTGTACCTGGCCGTGATCGCCGCCGTAGTGCTCGGCGTCGCGGTCGGCCTGCTCTGGCCGTCCGTCGGCAAGAGCCTCGCCCCGCTGGGCACCGGCTTCGTCAACCTGATCAAGATGATGATCTCGCCGATCATCTTCTGCACCATCGTGCTGGGCATCGGCTCGGTCGCGAAGGCGGCGAAGGTCGGCAAGGTCGGCATCACCGCGCTGGTCTACTTCATCGTGATGTCGACGTTCGCGCTCGCGATCGGGCTCGTCGTCGGCAACCTGCTGCACCCGGGCAGCGGCCTGCACCTCAACCCGGCCGACGTGTCGAAGGTGCACCAGCAGGCCAAGGGCGAGGGCGGGGTCGACTTCCTGCTCGGGATCATCCCGAAGACCTTCGTGTCCGCGTTCACCGAGGGCCAGGTGCTGCAGACGCTGCTCGTGGCGCTGCTGGCCGGGTTCGCGCTGCAGAAGCTCGGCAAGCGCGGCGAGCCGATCCTGCGCGGCATCGAGCACATCCAGCGGCTCGTGTTCCGCATCCTGTCGATGATCATGTGGGCCGCCCCGGTGGGCGCGTTCGGCGCGATCGCCGCGGTGGTCGGCGCGACCGGCTGGGGCGCGCTGCGCAGCCTGCTGGTGATCATGCTCGGCTTCTACCTGACGTGCCTGGTGTTCGTGTTCGGCGTGCTCGGCGCGGTGCTGTGGCTCGGCGCGCGGGTCAACATCTTCAGCCTGCTGCGGTATCTCGGCCGCGAATTCCTGCTGATCCTCTCGACGTCCTCTTCGGAATCCGCGCTGCCGCGGCTGATCGCGAAGATGGAGCACCTCGGGGTCAGCAAGCCGGTCGTCGGCATCACGGTGCCCACCGGGTACTCGTTCAACCTCGACGGCACCGCGATCTACCTGACGATGGCGACGCTGTTCATCGCCACCGCGCAGGACCAGCCGCTCGCGCTCGGCGAGCAGATCACGTTGCTGCTGTTCATGATCATCGCGTCGAAGGGCGCGGCGGGCGTCAGCGGCGCCGGCATCGCGACCCTGGCCAGCGGCTTGCAGTCGCACCGCCCGGAACTCGTCGACGGCGTCGGCTTCATCCTCGGCATCGACCGGTTCATGTCCGAAGCCCGCGCGCTGACGAACTTCGCCGGCAACGCGGTCGCGACTGTCCTCATCGGATCGTGGATGAAGGAATTCGACCGGGAACGCTCGCAGCAGGTGTTCACCGGCCAGGCGCCGTTCGACGAGGCGACCCTGCTCGACGACAAACCCGCCGAGCCGGCCAAACCAGTCCCGGCGAACGCCTGAGACCCAGTCCGGGCCCGGGCCCCTTCCCTCCGGGCGCGGACTGTTTCGGCGCCGCAGCCGTGCGCGTCCCCCGTGCGCGCGGCTGCGGCGCCTTTCCATGTCAGCAGGCAGTGCGGCCGTCGTAGCCCTGCCGCGAAACCGCGATCGCCTCGCGATGCCGTTCCGCCCAATCGACCAGGCCGGACAGCGAGTCGTACAGTTCGCGCGCCATCTCGGTCGCCTCGTACTCGACCCGCGGCGGGACCGTCGGGTAGACCGTGCGCGTCAGCAGGCCGTCGCGTTCCAGGTTCCGCAGGGTGAGCGTGAGCATGCGGCGGCTGATCCCCTGCACCGAGCGTTCGAGTTCGGTGAACCGCACCGGACCGCGCGTCGCCTCCAGCAGGATGCCGATCACCCACTTCCCGCTGATCCGGTTCACGACCTCCATCACCGTGCACACCGCGAATTTCGCCGGGTCGAAGTCCGTGGCCTCATCGGTCACAGCGATGTTCCCCTGGGACATGAAAGTGCCTCCTTCCGCACTTGCCCATGGTCACACATGATGGGCACTGTAACAAGAGATGCCCTGGCCACGACCAGCGGAAACTCTCCCCAGTGCCGGTTATGGAGGACTTTGTCATGCCCGAAACCGCTCGGCATCGCGGCGCGGCGCTCGCCGTGCTGTCGGCCGCCTCGCTGATGGTGGTGCTCGACAGCTCGATCGTCGCGGTCGCCCTGCCGGTGATCCAGACCGACCTCGGGTTCAGCGCGCCCGGGCTCGCCTGGGTGGTCAACGCCTACCTCGTCGCGTTCGGCGGCCTGCTCCTGCTGTCTGGCCGCCTGGGCGACCTGGTCGGACGGCGGCGGGTGTTCCTTGTCGGCCTCGTCGTTTTCACCGCCGCTTCGCTGGCCGCTGGTCTTTCGCCGAGCGCCACCACACTGGTGGTCGCGCGGTTTATTCAAGGCGTCGGCGGTGCTCTGACGTCCGCGGTCGTCTTGGGCATGATCGTGACCCTCTATCCCGAGCCACGCGCCCGCGTCCGCGCGATCGGCGTCTACAGCTTCACCCAAGCCGCGGGCGCGTCGATCGGCATGGTCGCCGGCGGCGCGCTTACCCAAGGCCTAGATTGGCACTGGACCTTCTACATCAACCTGCCCATCGGCATCGCCGCGCTCGTTCTGACCCCGATGGTCGTCGCGTCCGACCGCGGTCTCGGACTGCGCACCGGCATCGACGTTCTGGGCGCGCTGCTGGTCACTGCTGGCGTGATGTTGCTGGTGCTGGGCATCGTGCAGGCTGGCGACGCTGGCTGGACTTTCCTGACGATCGCGACGCTTGCTTCCGCCGTCGTCCTGCTCCTGCTGTTCCTGCTGCGCCAGGCCCGGACGCGAACTCCGTTGCTGCCGCTGCGATTGCTTCGGGTGCGCGCGATCAGCGGCGCCAACCTGACGATGGTCGTGATGGTCGCCGGATTCCTGGGGTTCCAGTTCGTCACCGCGTTGTACTTGCAGCAGGTCCTCGGTTTCGACGCGCTGACAACGGGTTTCGCCTTCGTCCCGACGCCGGTCATGATCGCCGCGTTCTCGCTCGGTCTCGCCGACTGGCTGAACACCCGCTTCTCCCCGCGCGCGGTCCTGGTCGCCGGACTGCTGACGACGTCGGTCGCCTTCCTGTACCTGACCCAAGTCCAGACTTCTGGCGGCTACGCGTCGCACGTGCTGCCGTCGCTGGTCCTGATGGGAGCCGGGGCGGGGATGGCGATCCCGGCGCTGATGGGCTTGGCGATGTCCGCCGCGACGCCGGAGGACTCCGGGGTGACGTCCGGACTGATCACCACGACCCAGCAGGTCGGCGGCGCTCTCGGAACCGCCGTGCTGGCCACCGCTGCCGCGACCCGGACGGCCGAACTGCTCGGCGGGGGTGCTTCGGAGAAGGAGGCGCTGGCGTCGGGATTCCGAGTGGCTTACGGCTTCAGCGCCGGGTTGACCGCGCTCGCCGCGATCCTTGCCGCGGTGATCCTGGGCCGCCGAGCCGCTGCGGCTCCAGCCGACACCACCGCCGAACCGGTCGCGTCCTGACCTCGTGCCTCGTGAGTGGCGGTTCCGCATCGCCACTCACGAGACCGCGGCACTAGGTCGCTCGCCCGGTCGCCGCGAGGTAGCCGACCAGCCCGTGGTGCCCGCGCCGCATCATCCACGCGTGGTTGGCGCGGAAGAACGGCCGGGCCACGACGTCCAGCCTGCGCAGCAACGGTTTCCGCACCTGAACGTGCTGCGTGATCTCCAGCCGGGAACCCCCGCGCTCGGCATGGATCGCCCCGGCGAGCACCCCGTCGAGGTCGCCGCTCAGCCGGACGCGCACCCGCAGCCCCGCCGCGTCCTGCTGCTCCCGGTGCATCGCGATGACGATCCGGTACGGCAGCCTCGACCGGCAGACGATCCGGGCGGTGTCGTCGTCGACCTGGCGCACCGACTGGACGTCCGGCCACCACCGCGGATAGGACTCGAGGTCGACGATCGCGTCGAACACCCGTCCCGGGAGAGTCGGCAGCCACCAGTCGCTCCGGAACGAATACTCGGCGTCCCTCTTCTTCTCGAGGACCACAGACCGCCCCTCTCTCCCGGTCACCGGAACGCGTGCTTGTCGATCTTGACCGCCGTTTCCTAGGCTGGCCATCCCTTGGTACGCCGCCGCCTGAACCATCGAGGAGGCCTGCCGTGCCGTCAGCCGCCCGAACCGCCCTGGCCGCGGTGCTGACCGCGACGCTAGTCGGCTGCGGCTCCCCCGCGCCGCCGCCAGCCGCGCCCGCTTTCACCGCGACCCTCACCTCGCCGACGAACGTCGTCCTGCACTGGCCGCCCGACCCGGCCGCGGCGGGCTACCTCCTCGAATACGCCAACGCCGCCGACGGCCCGTGGACCGCGCTGCAGTACCTCCCGCCCGGCCAGACCACTTATACCCACCCGAATCTGATCCCGGAAACGCCGTTCTACTACCGAGTCCGTTCGTTCGTCGGTCCGGTATCGGCGACTGTTTCGGCTGGTGGCGCTTCCGGTACCGCCGCTCCCGCTGCCTCGAAGTCCGCCCCGGCCGACCTCACCGCGACCTCCGCAGCTGACCAGAGCCTGAACTTCGCCTGGACTGACCACTCGACCGACGAAGCCGGTTTCCTGCTGGAGATCCGCCGCCCGGGCGCGCCGGATTTCGCCCCGGTCGAGGTGACCGATCCCAACGCGACGCAGTGCGCGCTGTCGCTCTTGCCCGGCGAACAAGGCTCGGCTTTCCGCATCCGAGCGCTGTCCTACGGCCCGCTCTCCCCTGTCGTCGAGCGCACGACCGGAAAGGACTGACCCCTTACCCCGCGCAGCAAAGAGCCGCCCGGCACGGAGACCGGGCGGCTCTTCCTGTCTTGCAGCATCGCGATGTGCGGCTGACGCGCGTCAGGCCGGGTTCAGCACCTCCGCGAGGAACTCGCCGGTGTAGCTCCCCTCGGTGGCCGCCACCTGCTCGGGCGTTCCCTCGGCGATGACCGTTCCGCCGCCGGAGCCGCCTTCCGGGCCCATGTCCACGATCCAGTCGGACGTCTTGATCACGTCGAGGTTGTGCTCGATCACGATCACCGTGTTTCCCTTGTCCACCAGGCCGTTGATCACGCCGATCAGCTTGCTGATGTCCTCGAAGTGCAGGCCGGTGGTCGGCTCGTCGAGGATGTAGACGGTCTTGCCGGTGGAGCGCTTCTGCAGTTCGCTCGCCAGCTTCACGCGCTGGGCCTCGCCGCCGGACAGGGTCGGGGCGGGCTGGCCGAGCCGGACGTAGCCGAGGCCGACGTCGACGAGGGTCTGCAGGTGCCGGTGGATCGCCTTGATCGGCTCGAAGAACTCGGCCGCCTCCTCGATCGGCATGTCCAGCACGTCGGACACCGTCTTGCCCTTGTAGTGCACCTCGAGCGTTTCCCGGTTGTACCGGGCGCCCTTGCACACCTCGCACGGGACGTAGACGTCCGGCAGGAAGTTCATCTCGATCTTGATCGTGCCGTCGCCCGCGCACGCCTCGCAGCGCCCGCCCTTGACGTTGAACGAGAAGCGGCCCTGCTGGTACCCGCGGACCTTCGCCTCGGTGGTCGCGGCGAACAGCTTGCGCACGTGGTCCCACACGCCGGTGTAGGTGGCCGCGTTGGACCGCGGCGTGCGGCCGATCGGCGACTGGTCGACGCGCACCAGCTTGTCGACGTTGGCGAGGCCGTTGACCCGGGTGTGCCGGCCCGGGACTTGGCGCGCGCCGTTGAGCTTGTTCGCCAGCACCTGCGCGAGGATGTCGTTGACCAGCGTCGACTTGCCCGACCCGGACACGCCGGTGATCGACACGAGGCAGCCGAGCGGGAACGACACGTCGATGCCGCGCAGGTTGTGCTCGCGCGCGCCCACCACGGTGAGCTGCCGCTTCTTGTCGACCGGCCGCCGGATCGCCGGGATCTCGATCTGGCGCCGCCCGGACAGGTACGCGCCGGTGATCGATTCCTTGTTCTTCAGGATCTTCTTGTACGGGCCGCTGTGCACGATGTGCCCGCCGTGCTCGCCCGCGCCGGGGCCGATGTCGACCACCCAGTCGCTGGCCCGGATGGTGTCCTCGTCGTGCTCGACCACGATCAGCGTGTTGCCGAGGTTGCGCAGCCGCGTGAGCGTCTCGATGAGCCGGTGGTTGTCGCGCTGGTGCAGGCCGATCGACGGCTCGTCCAGCACGTACAGCACGCCCACCAGGCCGGAGCCGATCTGCGTCGCCAGCCGGATGCGCTGCGCCTCGCCGCCGGACAGCGTGCCGGACGCGCGGTCGAGCGACAGGTAGGTGAGCCCGACGTCGAGCAGGAAGCGCAGCCGCGCCTGGATCTCCTTCAGCACCGCGCCCGCGATCATCGCCTCGCGCGGGCCGAGGACCAGGTGGTCGAGGAACTCCGACGCCTCCGCGATGGACAGCGCGCAGACCTCGGCGATCGACCGGTCGCCCTGCGTCGCGTGCTCCAGCGTGACCGCGAGGATCTCCGGCTTGAGCCGGGTGCCCTGGCACGCCGGGCACGGCACCTCGCGCATGTAGCCCTCATACCGCTCGCGCATGTACTCCGAGTCGGTCTGCTCGAGGCGGCGCTCCAGGAACGGGATGACGCCCTCGAAGGCCGCGTAGTACGAGCGCTGCCTGCCGTAGCGGTTGCGGTAGCGGACGTGCACCTGCTCGTCGACGCCGTGCAGCACCGCCTTCTGCACTTTCGCCGGGAGCCGCCGCCACGGCGTGTCCATGCGGAACCCGACCGCCTCCGACAGCGATTCCAGCAGCCGCAGGAAGTAGTCGGCGCTCTGCCCGCCGGCCCACGGCGCGATGGCTCCTTCGGACAGCGACAGCTCGTCGTCCGGCACCACCAGTTCCGGGTCGACCTCCTTGCGGATGCCGATGCCGGTGCACTCGGGGCACGCGCCGTAGGGCGAGTTGAACGAGAACGACCGGGGTTCGAGGTCCTCGATCGCCAGCGGGTGGCCGTTGGGGCAGGCCAGGTTCTCGGAGAAGCCGCGCACGCGGTGCGGGTCGTTCTCGTCCAGGTCGACGAAGTCGAGTTCGACCAGGCCGTCGGCCAGCCGCAGCGCGGTTTCCACCGAGTCGGTGAGCCGCTGCCGCGCGCTGGTCTTGACCGTGAGCCGGTCGATCACCACGCCGATCTGGTGCTTTTCCTGCTTCTTCAGCTTCGGCGGGTCGGTGAGCGGGTGCACCGTGCCGTCGACGACCACGCGCGCGTAGCCCTGCTGCTGCAGGTTCTGGAACAGGTCGAGGTACTCGCCCTTGCGCCCGCGCACGACTGGCGCGAGCACCTGGAACTTGGTGCCCTCGGGCATCTCCAGCACCTGGTCGACGATCTGCTGCGGCGTCTGCTTGCTGATCGCCTCGCCGCACTTCGGGCAATGCGCCTTGCCGGCGCGGGCGTAGAGCAGCCGCAGGTAGTCGTAAACCTCGGTGATGGTGCCGACGGTCGACCGCGGGTTGCGCGAGGTCGACTTCTGGTCGATCGACACCGCGGGCGAGAGGCCCTCGATGAAGTCGACGTCCGGCTTGTCCATCTGCCCGAGGAACTGCCGGGCATACGCCGACAGCGACTCCACGTACCGCCGCTGCCCCTCGGCGAAGATCGTGTCGAAGGCAAGGCTCGACTTGCCCGACCCGGACAGGCCGGTGAACACGATCATGCTGTCGCGGGGCAGATCGAGATCCACGCCGCGGAGGTTGTGCTCGCGCGCTCCGCGAACAACGAGGCGATCAGCCACGCCTTCGTCCCTTCCATCGTTCTGCTCGGTGGCCCGCCGGGAGATCCGGTGCCGGCGGACGTGCCCAGGGTAGGGACGACCACCGACAAAAACCGGACCGCACGTGTTCTGCCTGGGCTTTTCCGCTCTCCGGGGGCCGGGGGAAGCGGCCCGCGGCGGGGTCGCCGGACGCTGTCGGAGGCCCCGCGCGGCAGAGCGGATGCGCGGGCTGGCCCGGTTCCACGATACAGGTCCGCGAAGGCTGCCCGGCCCCGGTGCACGGCGGGTGCACGGCCCTCCCGAACCGGCGCGGGGCAGGGCGTTCCGGCGGGTTTTCCGGAAGTTGTCGTACCCGGCCGATACGTTCTGGGCGTGGCGAGCGACG
This sequence comes from Amycolatopsis sp. cg13, assembly GCF_041346965.1. GTDB lineage: Bacteria > Actinomycetota > Actinomycetes > Mycobacteriales > Pseudonocardiaceae > Amycolatopsis. Next base: position 9,629,447 of record NZ_CP166848.1, on the reverse strand, counting down.
AAGCCGGAGCAGTGCGGATCTACGCGGCGGGGAGAGGCGGCGACAGCCCGGGACCGGGCGGCTGGTCCGCGCTGCTGAAGTACGGAGAGCATCAGAAGTCTCTTGCCGGAGGGGCGGCGGACACGACCGCAGGCCGCATGGCGGTGACGGCGGCGCTGGAAGCACTCGAAAGCTTGAAACGGCCGGTCCGCGTGCACCTCTACAGCGACAGCGAGTATCTGCGCACCGCGCTGAGCGACCAGGCGTCCGACGACCTCCTCTCCCGGCTCCGCACCTGTGCCGCCCGCCACCAGATCACCTGGCGCACGGCCGACGATCCGGACACCCGCGCCCTCCTCGCCGAACTGGCCGACCGCGCGACGGAAGCCCGTCCCAGCGGACGGCCGATCGCCCCGCCGGAAGACGACGAGTGCAGGCACGGCATGACCAAGGCCTACTGCGCCGACTGCCGCCAGCTCGACGCGGGAGTCCTGCCGACCGGATACCGCACGGCGGGCGGCAACGCTTACCACAACGACGCCGACTGCTACTGGCTGCGCAGGGGCCAGCAGCGGCAGGAGCGGATGGGCCGCGACACCCACGAGATCGTCCGGATCGCCTGGGCGTCGGTGATCCCGGGAGAGCTCGCACCGTGCGAACACTGCTGCACGCCGGAGTGGCTGCAGCGGAATCGGCGCGGCGGAGGGTTCAGCCGCTCTGCATGACGCACCGGACCCGGTCGAACCGCCCTGCGGCGAGGTCGTCCTCGCGGACCAGCCAGTAGAGAACGCCGACGTCGCCCCACATCAAGCCCGCGTCGCCGTCGCTGTCGATCTGGGCGAGCAAAACCCAGCGCAGCGCTTCGTCGGCGAGCTCCGCCTCGGCCGCGTCGTCCGGCAGGACCGCCGCGGCGACCTCGTCCTCCGGCGGCCCCTGGATCGGCCACGAGCAGCCGCCGATCTGGTGGTACGGCGCGGCCGTCGACTCCCTCAGGCGGTCGAAGAACTCCTCGGACCAGTTGCTGGGATCGGAAAGCGGGAGCCCGTCCCGGGCGAGCGTGCGGCGAAGCACCTCCTGCTCGGAGTTCGGGAACGTACCGGTGATTTCCGCGGACACCTCCAGCCGCGGATAGACGTCGACGCCCTCCGGCGCGGCCCGTTCGGCGGTCTCGGCGCCTGCCGGAACGACTACGACCCCGCCGAGCGCGGTCAGATCGACCGGCCCCTCGGCCTCGAACCAGTCGTCGCAGTAGAAGAACAGCAACGAACCCGACGCGGGCAGCTCGATCCCGCCGGGCACTCGAGGCAGCGCCGCGCAGTCCACTGAGGCGACGAAGTTCATCGGCAGCTCGCCGCGCCAGACCGGCCATTCCACGTCCGCGGGCAACGCCGGGCTCCCGCCGAGACAGCCGACGCGGACGCCGTTCCCGGCGGTGTTCAGCCGCGCCGCGGGCCGGAAGAGGGTTTCCCACGCCTCGGCCACGTCCGGCGGCAGGTTCTCGCGCGCCAGCTCGGCGAGCGGGTCGATCCAAGAGGTCATGCGACGATCTTGACAGCAGGCACCGACAAAAACGGCCGCGTGGCCGCCGCGCGGGTGATCCGGCTACCGTGGGGACTCGTGAACATCGCCGACACTTACACCGGACACGTCGAACCGGGCGGCGACGCCGCGCGCCGGACGCTGGACGGGCTGACCATCACCAAGCTCTCCGTTGGCCCGATGGACAACAACGCGTACCTGCTCGTGTGCCGCGCGGAGAACGAAGCTCTGCTGATCGACGCGGCCAACGACCCGGAGCGCATCTCAGACCTGATCGGCCACGGCCCCGACCGCCCCGCGCTGCGCACCGTCGTGACGACCCACCAGCACGCCGACCACTGGCAGGCGCTGGGCGCGGTAGCCGGAGCGAACGGCGCGAACACCGCGGCGCACCCCCTGGACGCGGAACCGCTGCCGGTCCCCCCGGACTTCCTGGTCGAACACGGAGACACCCTGAAGGTCGGCGAGGTGACACTCGAGGTGATCCACCTGCGCGGCCACACGCCCGGGTCGATCGCGTTGCTGTACCGGGATCCGTCCGGCCACCCGCACTTGTTCACCGGGGACTCGCTGTTCCCGGGCGGGGTCGGGAAGACTGGAACTCCGGAGCAGTTCACGTCGCTGATGGACGATGTCGAGTCGCGCATTTTCGATCAACTGCCGGACGACACATGGTTCTACCCGGGACACGGGGACGACTCGACGCTGGGCGAGCAGCGGCCGCATCTGGCGGAGTGGCGCGAACGCGGCTGGTGAACTAGGCGTGTTCTGAAACGGGGCTGTCTCTCAGAGGCAGCCCCGTTTGCTCTTGAGCGCCCGCGCCTATCCTCCGTCCACAGAAGACTGACTGATCACCGCCGACGGCGGAACAACCCCCGGCGTTTCGGCGGGGCCAGCACGTCCGCCATCTCCTGCAGGAAAGCCTTCTCGTCCACCGGCACACCGTCCTGCCGAGGCACGTACCCGCTCGCCAGCCACTCCCCCAGCCGTGCCGTCCGCCCGTTTCCCCGGCCCTCGTTGGCCAGCGTGAAGAAGCGGCAGACGGACGAGCCGGCGGGGAGCACGATCGCGGCGAAATACGACTCGGCGGGTCCGATCGCGCCGGCGAAGGCGACCAGCAACAGTTCGTGCCCGTCGATTTCCGTCAGCCGGCCGTGCGGGACGTCCAGCGGGCGGCGCTGCTCGGCCGGCAGGTAGGCGCCGATGTCCGCCCAGCCTTTCGCCAGGAATTCGTCGGGGGTCTGGTTTCCCGCCCGCATCCCGGAGAGCAGGAGGGCGCCGTAATCCAGGGCGGCCGGTCCCAGCACCCGGGTCACGAACACGAAATTGTGCGGTTCCCGCGGCACCGACGGGTCGTCGGCTAGCGGGCCTTCCGTCGCGTCGGCGGCGACCTCGGCAGACGAACGGAAGCGGATCTCGTCGCCCTGCTGAACGGTCAACTGGGTCATTTCCCCGGCACGCCACAAGTAAACGTGCGGCGACAGCTCGCGCGGGCCTTCGACGAACAGTTCGGCCGTGCGTTCGGCCACCCCGGTCAGCGTGCCGTACGAACCTTCCTCCTGCGGAAAGAACAGCAAATGCCGGTCAGTGGGAACGGCGCACACCAAGCCGCCGGGCGGCACGTCTTTTCCGGTCAGTTTCCGGTACAGCTGGTCGAAAACGAGCACCTGGCTGGCAATGGACCCGGATTCCCCGGACAGCAGATGAAATGCGCCGCCGTCGGCGATGTGCACTATTTCGTGCCGTTCGACCGGCAACGCGGCCAGATTCCGTTCCGCCTGTTCCAGCGGGGCGCCCTGGGAATCGTCGATCGAGCGGGTCACGTACTCCCCGTCCACTTCGACGCCCGGCGGCACCTCGAACGTCAGCACGGCGTACAGGCCAGGCGCGAATTCGGGCGTCGTGGCATCGCCGGGGGCCAGGAATTCCGCCGGGACGAGCCGGAGCGTCAACTCGCCGTGTGCTGCTGTCATCCACCCTAGCTTTCCGTGCGATTCGTCCCGGTCGACCGGGATGGTACGGAAAATCCCCGGCCTCGTGAGGGGAATTCGGCCGTCTTCGTGCCCGAAGCATTGCCGGGCGGCGCGATACCCGGTACGACACATCAAGGTCAACTCGAAGTCGGGAGACGGCATGACAGGTCAGTTGTGGTCACGGCGGACGCTGCTCGGCGGCGCGGCGGGCAGCGCGGCGCTCTTCGTAGCCGGCTGTGCGGCGAGCCAGGGACCCCGGGCCGCCGCCGCACCGGCACCGGGCGCGCGGGTGATGATCATCCGGCACGGCGAAAAACCCGCCGGTTCGAGCGGGCCGCAGGGCATCGACGTGAACGGCGCCGCCGACTCGCATTCGCTGACCGTCCGCGGCTGGACCCGGGCCGGCGCGCTCGTCGAACTGTTCGCCCCGTCGACCGGCGCGCTCCGCGACGGGCTGGCCCGTCCGACGGCCGTCTACGCCGCGGGCGGAGACGGCGGCGAGGGCACCCGGCCGCGCGAAACCGCCACGCCGCTGGCCGAACGGCTCGGCGGGAAGCTCGTCACGACCTACGCGAAAGGCAGCGAAGCCCAGCTCGCCGCCGAGGTCTCGCGCCGTGCCGAACCGACGCTGATCAGCTGGCAGCACGAGGAAATCCCGGCGCTGGCCGCCGCGTTCGGCGCGACCGCGCCGAAGAAGTGGCCGGACGACCGGTTCGATCTGGTCTGGGTCCTCACCCCGGCCGGTTCCGGGTGGACGCTCGCCCAAGTCCCGCAACTGCTGCTCGCCGGCGACCGGCCGGACCCGATCCAGTGACCCGTGCGGCCGGTGCGCCTGCCAAGAACGCACCGGCCGCACGGGAACCGAACTTCAGTTCTGCCGCTCGTAAGGCAGCTTCTCCCCCGCCTCCACGGCGAACGGCAGGTGATTCCCCTCAGGCGGCAACGGGCACGTCGCGAAGTCCGTGAACGCGCAAGGCAGGTTCACGGCCCGGTTGAAGTCCAGCGTCACCGTTCCGTCCTCGGACGAGGCGACCGGCAGGGAACGGTTCGCGGCATACGTGGTCACACCGCTGGTCGAGTCGGTGAAAAGAATGCTGTACCCGCCGGTCTTGCCGTTGAACGCCGTCAAAACATGCTCGACACCGTCACGCTCGAAGACAACCCGCCCCGGCGCGGTGTAGACATGCGACAGTCCTTCCACTACCGCGCCGACAGTCGTCGGGCGTGGTTCGTCGAAGGCTTCGAAGCGGCCAGTCAGGACCCACGCCGGATCGGGTTCGTACGCGGGTACGCCGTGGAATTCGCGCAGCACCGGGGCTTTCGGGTCGTGCACGCGGATCAAGTAGCCCGACCGGCGCGCGACCTCGATTTCCACCGAGCCCGCCGTCACGCGGGTGCCCGCGCCGCTGTTCACCAGCTCGAAACGGTGGACATCAGTCAGCAAAGCGCCTTCGTGCCGCAACTCCCCGCCAGCCGGGTCGACGTAGGCGGCTTCGTCGTCCTGCCACCATCGGCCGGGCAGTCCGGGGTAGGTGCGGGGCGAATTCTCGAGCCAGTCGAGCGACACCAGCGCCAGCCAGCCGTACGGATCGGCCAGCGTCTTTTCCCGTTCCGCTTTCCAGTCCTGCCACGCCTGTGCGAACTCCACCGCCATGTCCGGATCCCTTCAGAGAGTGTCCACGGCACAACACCGGCCCCGGCATGGCATTCCGGCTCCCAGCACGTGAGAACGGTAGGGTCGCCGGGTGGCGGAGCAGACGGAACAAACCGTGGAGATCTACACCGACGGCGCGTGCAGCGGCAACCCCGGGCCGGGCGGCTGGGGCGCGCTCCTGCGGTACGGCAAGCACGAGCGCGAGCTGTACGGGGCCGAGGACACCGTCACCACCAACAACCGCATGGAGCTGATGGCTCCGATCCGCGCGCTGGAAAGCCTCACCCGCGCGGCCGTGGTGCGGATCTACACCGACAGCACGTACGTCCGCAACGGCATCCTCCAGTGGATGCCGCGCTGGAAGAAAAACGGCTGGCAGACGCAGGCGAAGCAGCCGGTCAAGAACGCCGACCTCTGGCAGCGCCTCGACGCCGCCTGCCAGCGGCACGAGGTCGAATGGCTGTGGGTCAAGGGCCATGCCGGGCTTCCGGAGAACGAGCGCGCGGACAAGCTCGCGGTCAAGGGATCGCAGGAAGCCGCCGCGGCCGGGGTGCGCCGGGCCCGCGGCTGAACCGTGCGGATCAACTCCCGCGCTTGGCCTTACCGGTTCGACGAGGTTCCGTGGACCGAGATCGCCGCTCGGTTTCGAGAGACGGCGGCGGCGCATCCGGAGTTCCGCCACCTCGCGGACATCGTCGCGACAGCGTTCTGGCCCGCGAAGGCGAGCACCGGCTGACGGGACTCGCCTCGATGCACGATCTGGTCGTCGCGGCCCGCCCGGTTCCGGCGGTGCCGCTGTTCTGGCGGTTCATGATCGAGAAGTTCGGCGTAGCGTCCGTCCACCGACAAAAAAATTGGTCTTGACAAGAAGAACCATCGGAAGGCAAGCTCGGCAGCACCAGAACGCCGAGAGGACAAGCCATGCCGAAGTTCACGACCGTCGCCGAGTACGTCGCCGCGCAGCCCGAAGCGCTCCGCGAGGTCTACTCCGCTCTGCTGCCCGTGCTCGACGACGCGATGCCGAACCCGGCCGAGCTCTACCACGGCGCGCCCACCTGGAAGGCGGGCAAAAACCCGGTCTGCCTCGCGAAGGCGTACAGCTCGTACGTGACGCTCGCCTTCTGGCGCGGCCAGCTGCTCGACGGAGGTCTCGAACCGAGCGCCCGCGAGATGGCGCACGTGAAGCTGCGCAGCGCCGGGGACGTCGAGGCGAAGCAGATCGCCGCCTGGGTGCGGCAGGCTCTCGCGCTGGAGACAGAATCAGCGGCGTGACCAACCCCTGCCCCTGCGGGCTGCCCGAGCCCTACGCCGACTGCTGCGGCCGGTTCCACCGCGGCGACCAGCACGCCCCGACCGCCGAGCGGCTGATGCGGTCGCGATACTGCGCGTTCGCCGTCGGGGAGCCCGATTACCTGCTCGAAACCTGGCATCCGGACACCCGCCCGAAGCGGCTGCGGCTCGATCCCGCGCAGGAGTGGACCCGGCTGGAGATCCTCGGCCGGACCGGCGGCTCGCTGCTGCAGAACGAAGGCACCGTCGAGTTCCGCGCGCACTACCGCCACCAGGGGCACGACGACTCCCAGCACGAGAACAGCCGGTTCGTCCGCGAGGGCGGGCGCTGGTACTACGTCGACACACTCTAAGCGGAACCGCGGGCGAAAATCGGGCGAAAAGACCCCGTCGAGGTCTGTTCCCGGACGCTCCGGGCGGCTACCATCACCGGCAATCGTTAAGGAACTTTACTAACAATCGCCGCCGCCAGGAGCCCGAGGAGGACCGCTCGTGACCCCACGCCGGCCAAGAATGCCCGGACGGCTGTTAGCAGTCGCCGCTCTGACCGCCGCGTTGATCCCCGGCGTCGCCGGGGCCGCTTCGGCCGGGCCGGAACCCGGACAGGCCGCGATTCCCGGTTATCTCATCCAGTCCTCGGCCAAGGTGTCCGACGACGCCTCGGTGTCGAAGCCCGGCTTCGACGCGAAGGGCTGGTACCCGGTCGGCTCGCAGTCGACGGTCTACGCGGGACTGCTCGCCAACGGCCGCTACTCCGACCCGTTCTACTCCACGAACATGAAGAACGTGCCGGCCGCGGACTTCAAGGTCCCGTGGTGGTACCGGGCCGACATCAAGGTCGCGGACCCGTCGCAGCGCACCTACCTCGACATCAGCGGCGTGCTGTCCAAGGCCGACATCTGGGTCAACGGCACCCGCGTCGCGACCAAGGACGACGTCAACGGCCCCTACACCCGGCACGACCTCGACGTGACCAAGCAGGTCCACGAGGGCGTCAACAGCGTCGCGTTCAAGGTCTACCCGAACGACCCGAACAACGACCTGTCGATGGGCTGGATCGACTGGGCGCAGACCCCGCCGGACCAGAACATGGGTCTCGCCCGCGAGATCGTCGTCCGGCACAGCGGGCCGGTCGCGCTCCGCGGCGCGCACGTGGTCACGAAGCTGAACGTGCCCGCGCTCGACCACGCCGATCTCACGGCGAAGGCCGACGTCCGCAACGACTCCGACTCCGCGGTCCGCGCCACGGTGTCCGGCACCGTCGCGGGCAAACCGGTGAGCCAGGACGTTTCCCTTGCCGCGCACGAGAAGAAGACCGTCTCGTTCCCGGTGATCGGCGTCGACAAGCCGCAGGTGTGGTGGCCCGCCGGCATGGGCGGGCAGCCGATGCAGCAGCTGGACCTGACCGCGACCGTCGGCGGGACCACCTCCGACGCGAGCCACTCCAGCTTCGGCATCCGCGACGTCAAGGCCCCGCTGAACTCCAGCGGCGGGCGGCAGTACCTCGTCAACGGCAAGCCGCTGATGATCAAGGGCGGCGGCTGGTCCCCCGACCTGCTGCTGCGCTGGGACGCGGGCCGCGCGGCCGACAAGCTCGCCTACGTCAAGAACCTCGGCCTCAACACGGTGCGCCTCGAAGGCCACATCGAACCCGACGCGTTCTTCGACCTCGCGGACCGGATGGGCGTGCTGACCATGCCCGGCTGGGAATGCTGCGACAAGTGGGAAGGCCAGGTCAACGGCGACGAGAAGGGCGAGCCGTGGACCGAAGCGGACTACCCGATCGCCAAGGCGTCCATGACCGCGGAAGCCGAGCGGCTGCGCGACCACCCGAGCGTGCTGTCCTTCCACATCGGCAGCGACTTCGCGCCCGACGCACGGATCGAAAAGGGCTACCTCGACGCGCTGTCCGCGGCGGACTGGCCCGCGGCGGTGATCTCCGCGGCCTCGGCCAAGGCGTCGCCGAAGCTCGGCCCGTCCGGGATGAAGATGAACGGCCCGTACGACTACGTCCCGCCGAACTACTGGTACGACAAGGCGCACAAGGACGCGGGCGGCGCGTGGAACTTCAACTCCGAGACCAGCGCCGGGCCGGACATCCCGACGATGGACACGCTCAAGCGGATGATGACGCCCGCCGAGCTGGAAACGCTCTGGAAGAACCCGGCCGCGCCGCAGTACCACCGCTCCGAGTCGGACACCTTCGCCAACCTGAAGATCTTCGGCGACGCGCTGGCCGGCCGCTACGGCAAGCCGACGGGCCTCGACGACTTCGTCCGCAAGGCGCAGCTGGCGCAGTACGAGAACGTCCGCGCGGAGTTCGAATCGCACTCCCGCAACTTCACCGACTCCAAGGACCCGTCGACCGGGCTCATCTACTGGATGCTCAACAGCGGCTGGACGTCGCTGCACTGGCAGCTGTTCGACGCCTACCTCGACCAGAACGGCTCCTACTTCGGGGCCAAGAAGGCGAACGAGCCGCTGCACATCCAGTACTCGTACGACACCAAGTCGGCTGAGGTGGTCAACTCCACCACGAAGAAGGCGTCCGGTCTGACCGCCACCGTCGAGCTCTTCAACACCGACGGCACGAAGAAGTTCTCGAAGACCAAGAAGGACTTCTCGGTCAACGGCGGCGGCGCGCACGCGAAGGCGCTCGACATCGGTTCGGTCAGCGGGCTTTCGTCGACCTACCTGGCGAAGCTGGTGCTCACCGATTCGGCGGGCAAGGAGGTCAGCCGGAACGTGTACTGGCTGTCCACCAAGGACGACAAGCTGAACTGGAGCAAGTCGGACTGGTACTACACGCCGACTTCGTCGTACGCCGACCTGTCCGGGCTGTCGAAGCTGGGCGCGGCGAAGGTGGCCACCACGGCGACCTCCGTGGCGGGTCCGGACGGCACCACTGTCACCACGGTGAAGCTCACCAACACCTCGTCGGGCAAGACCCCGGCGTTCATGGTGGACACGCACCTGGTGGACAGCGCGGGCACTCCGGTGCTTCCGGTGTCGTGGTCGGACAACCAGGTCAGCCTGTGGCCGGGCGAATCGGTGACCATCACCGCCACCTACCGCACCGCCGACCTGCACGGCTCGGCTCCGTCGGTGCGGGTCGCGGGCTGGAACACCGGCACGCAGACCGTCCACGCGTAAGCGCTGTGGGACTAGCGGGTTCGCCCGCTAGTCCCACAGCCGACGCTGTCCGGGATCCGGATCGGACACCGTCGTGCTGACGTCGTCGAACAACCGGGTCACGCGGTCCTCCGGTGTGTAGGCCGCCCATCCCGGATCGCCGGTCGCCACGAACCGGACCCACGTTCCGAACATCTCCTCCGCCATCGCCCGCAGCCGCTCCGGATCGGGGCGGGCGACGGCGAACATAAAGCGCCAGTTGGGGTTGCGGACGTCGTCGAACACGAACGGCAGGTCCACCCCGTGCGCCGCGCCGAGGCCCTTCCCGCGCGGCGCGATCCGCCAGTCCAGCCGGTACATCCACGCCGTGCCGCCCGCCGCGTGCTGGGTCTCCGCGAGCCGGATCGCCGGCAGCCACCAGTCCCCCGCCGTGCGGACGCGGTTCACCAGCTGGTCTTCCGGCCAGTCCGGCAGCAGCTCCCGGTACGCCTCGGTCATCCGGGCGATGACGTCCGGTTCGAGCATCGTCGACCCGGTGCCGAGCAGCTTCGCGCCGCCGGTTTGCAGCCAGGAGAACAGGTCCTGCTCGTCGGCCGTGGTTCCGGTGAGGATCCGGACCTCTCGGGCCGCACCGTCCGCCACCGCTTCGCCGGGCCGCTGCGGCAGCAGATCCCCGTCGACCACCACGCGATACGTCACGAGGGTGCCGAGCTGAGCCGTAACCCGTTGCTGCGCGGTCAAAATCTCCGTGACCGGCAGCGTGGACAGGTCTGCGTCCCCCAGCTCGGCCAGCACCGCCTCGCCGACCGCTTCCGCCTCGGCCGGAGTGTGCACGACGGAACCGACGCCGGTGCCGCTCTGCACGATCGCCTGGCTGAACAGCCCCTTCGCGGCTGGAACCGCCAGCAACGTCCCCACCGTGCGGCCGCCGTTGGACTGCCCGGCGAGCGTGACGCGCCGCGGGTCGCCGCCGAACGCGGCCACGTTGTCGCGGACCCATTCCAGCGCCAGAACCTGGTCGTGCAGCGAGAGATTCCCGTCGGAAACCCCGGGCAGCCGGAGCATGCCGAGCACCCCGAGCCGGTACGCGACGGTCACGACGACCACGCCACGGCGGGCGTACGCGGACGCGTCGAACTGGTGCGGCGCGCCCATCACCCCGCCACCGCCGTGGATCCACACCAGCACCGGATACGAGCCGGGTGCTTCGGGCGCGTAGACGTTGACGTACAGGCAGTCCTCGTCTCCGATGAAGCGTTTCCCGGTCACGTCGGGCTGCGGTGCTTTGGCGGCGAATTCCGTCGCGTCGCGCACTCCGGTCCAGGACGCCACCGGCACCGGCGGCCGGAACCGCAGCTCCCCCGTCGGCGGCTGCGCGAACGGCACCCCCAGGAAGCGCCCGACTCCGTCCCGCACCTCGCCGCGGACAGCACCGGCCCGCGTCTCCACCGTCGTCACGACCGGCAGCCTAACCCCGGCCCCCTCGCGGGCCGGAAAGCCGCGGGCGATGATTACGCCGTGGAAATCGCAGCGGAATTGGTGGCGCTGGTCCTGACGGTCCTCCTGGTGACCGTCGTCGCGCGCCGGATGGACTGGTCGGCGCCGCTGTGCCTGGTCGCGGTCGGCGTCGGGGTGTCGTTCATCCCCGGAGTGCCGCAGTACGAACTGGACCCGGAGATCGTCCTCATCGGACTGCTGCCGCCGCTGCTGTACTCGGCGTCGCTGCAGACGTCGCTGGTCGCGTTCCGCAAGCTGCGCGGGCCGATCGCGCTGCTGTCGGTCGGGCTGGTGGTGTTCACCGCGTTCGGCGTCGGCCTGGTCGCCTGGCTGGTCGTGCCGGGATTGCCGCTGGCCGCCGGGATCGCGCTCGGCGCGGTCGTCGCTCCGCCGGACGCGGTGGCCGCGAGCGTGGTCGCGCGGCGCGTCGGGATGCCGCGCAAGCTCGTCCGGCTGTTGGAAGGCGAGAGCCTGTTCAACGACGCTGCCGCGCTCGTCGCGCTGCGGACCGCGATCGCGGCGATCGCCGGCGCGGTCAGCCTCTGGCAGGTCGGTCTCGACTTCCTGCTCGCGGCCGTCGGCGGGATCGTCGTCGGCTTCCTAGTCGGGCTGATCGTGACGTACGTGCGCGCGAAGCTGGAGGACACGCTCACCGACACCGCCCTGTCGTTCGCGGTCCCCTTCGCGGCCTACCTGCTGGCTGAAGCGGTGCACGGATCCGGCGTGCTCGCGGTGGTCGTCACCGGACTCATCCAGGGACACCAGACGCCGCGGATCCAGTCCGGTCCGTCGCGACTGGCCAGCAGGCTGAATTGGGAGACCGTCCAGTTCCTGCTGGAGAACATGGTCTTCCTGCTGATCGGCCTGCAGGTGCGGGGAATCCTGCACGAGGTCGGCAAGAGCGGGCTGTCGCTGTGGCAGCTCGTCGGGATCTGCGCCGCGGTCCTCGCCGCGACGATCCTCACCCGGATGCTGTGGATGGTCGGCATCGGCGTGGTGAAACGCCTCCTGAACACCTTGGGCCTGGAACGCGGCAAGGTGTGGCCGTGGCGCTATTCGGCGGTGATCGCGTGGGCCGGGATGCGCGGCGTGGTCACGCTCGCCGCGGCGTTCGTGCTGCCCGCGGACACCCCGCAGCGCGCGGTGCTCGTGCTGGCCGCGGTCGTGGTGGTGGCCGGGACGCTTCTGGTGCAGGGCATGACGCTGCCGCCGCTGATCCGGCGGCTGCGGCTGCCTCGTCCAGACCCAGCGGAGGACGCGTTGCAGGAAGCCGCCGTGCTGCACGACATGACCCGCGTCGCGCTCGCGAAACTGGAAGAACTACGCCGTCCGGAAGACCCGCCCGAGGTGATCGAACGGCTGCGCGACCGGTTGCAGGGCCGGTCCGACGCCGCGTGGGAACAACTCGGCAGGCAAAGCGCGCTCGCCGAAACCCCGAGCGACGCCTACCGTCGACTTCGTGTCCAGCTGCTCGAAGCCGAACGCGAACAGTTCCTGAAGGCGCGCGACCGCGGCACCGCCGACGACGCCGTGCTGCGCCGCGTGCTGGCCCGCCTCGACATCGAAGAATCCATGCTCGACCGCGACGAGGAGGAACCCCCGGTGGCCGAACGCGAACTCAGCACCCCCGCCGCCACGGCCGGGTCGTGCAAGCACCTCAGCCACGAGTGGCCGGACAAGGAGCCCAGCTCCCCGGATTCCTGCGCCGAATGCATCGAGGCCGGGTTGACGTGGGTGCACCTGCGGATGTGCCTCAAGTGCGGGCACGTCGCCTGCTGCGATTCGTCGCCGGGCAAACACGCCTCGCAGCACTTCCACGAAACCCGGCATCCGGTGATGCGCAGCTTCGAGCCGGGCGAGACGTGGCGATGGTGCTTCGTGGACAAACAACTCGGCTGAACCGACCGGTCAGGGCCGGTTAGGGTCGGGGCATGAGCACGCCCGAACAGGAAGTCGAGTACCGCCAGCACCGCTTCAGCCCGCCCTCGGGCGCCACCGAGATTTTCCTGGTGCGCCACGGGGAATCGATGCCGCAACGGCTCAGCGAGCCGTTCGATCTCGTCGACGGCCAGGCCGACCCGGACCTCGCGCCGGAAGGCCGCGACCACGCCGCGCGCGTTGGCGAACGGCTGGCGTCCGAACGCATCGAAGCGGTGTACGTCACCACGTTGCGGCGCACCGCGCAGACCGCCGCGCCGCTGGCGGAGAAGCTCGGCCTCACCCCGTCCGTCGAGCCGGATCTGCGCGAAATCCACCTGGGCGAATGGGAAAACGGGCTCTTCCGGAAGCACACCGCCGAAGGGCATCCGCTGGCGCAGAAGCTGTGGGAAGAGCAGCGCTGGGACGTCCTGCCCGGCGCGGAATCCGACGAGGCGTTCGGCCTGCGCATCCGGGCCGCGCTCACCCGCATCGCCGCCGCGCACCCGGATCAGCGAGTCGCGGTCTTCACCCACGGCGGCGTGATCGGCGAGGTGTTCGCGCAGGCGAGCCGTTCGCTGGAGCGGTTCGCGTTCTTAGGCGCGGACAACGGATCGATCTCGCACCTCGTGGTGTACGGCGAGAACTGGCTGATCCGCGGCTTCAACGACCGGTCTCACCTGGCCGCCCCGCTCGGCTGAACCGACTCGTCGCGGCGGATGAACCCCGCCGCGACGAGCTGCACCGTCACCAGCACTGCCACTGATTCCGCGGCCAGCAGCCCGATCAGCACCAGCACCTGCGTGGTACCAGCCTGCAGCGGGCTCGCCCCGCCCAGCAGAACGCCGACGTACGCGCCCGGCAACGTCACCAGGCCGACTGTCCGGGTCTGATCGAGCGCCGGAATCAACGCGTGCCCCGCCGACGGACGGCAGATCTCCAACGCGGCGTGCCTGGGCAGAAACCCCAGCGCGAGTGCGGCTTCGTACTCGCCGCGGCGCTGCTTGAGCTCGTCGAGCGCGCGCCGGGCCGCCTGCGAGGTCGCGGTCATCGAACCGCCGATCACGATCCCCGCGACCGGCACCACCGAAATCGGCTTCGCCGGGACGACCCCGGAACCCAGCACCAGCCCCAGCACCGGCACGACGCCGGACGCCAGCGACAACGCGACCCACCCGATCCGCCGCCGCACCCCGATCCGGCTGGCGGACGTCGCGGCGGCGATGGAGAACATCGCGAGGACGAACAGGCCGGTCAGCCAGCCCGAACGCAGGATGAAGGTGATGACCAGCGAAACGAGCGCGAGCTGCGCGACCGCGCGAACGGCCGCGACGAGCACCGCCCGCCCCTGCCCCAGCTGCCCGAACCGGACGACGGCCGCACCCGCGAGCGTGAGCACGACGAGCACGGCGATCAACGCGGGCCCGAACCCGATCGCACCGTTCACGGTGGTGATCCTGCCGCAGGCGGCGGTACGGCGCGGTGAACCGGGCCGGTTCTTGCTGACCAGCGCTGCCCCGATGACGCTTTCCCGGGAGCGCGCGGTGGTTCTCGCCCCGGAGGCCAGTCCCGGTGCGCGATGCCGAGGTTCGTGAGGGGAACCCTGAGGGAATCTGATTCCCTCAGGGTTCCCCTCACGACCTTTCGCAGGAACAGCGCCACGCAACCCGTCGCGCCAGGCGGTGCACCACAGCCGCTGGCCAGCACCGCTGCAACGAACCCGCCGCACACTGCACTGCCGAGAAAACTCCAATGCCGCATTGGGTGCGTCAGCTGCACTCAATGCGGTGTTCGGTGCGTTGAGCGCACCCAATGCCGCGTTCGGAGCGCTGAACGCACCCAATGCCGCGTTCGGAGCGCTGAACGCACCCAATGTGGCGTTCGGTGCGCTGAACGCACCCAATGCCGCGTTCGGAGCGCTGAACGCACCCAATGTGGCGTTCGGTGCGTCAGCTTCACCCAACGGCGCGTTCGGTGCGTCAGCTTCACCCAACGCGGCATCGGCCACGGCGCCGGAGCGCTTCCAACCGCCCGGGTCAGGCGCTGCAGCTGAGCTGCCGCCCCTCCCCCGCCACCGATTTCTCGGCCACCACGTGCCCGTCCACCCGGATCCGGCACAGCAGCGCCCCCGCGCTCTGCGCGACCAGGCTGCTGAACACCGGCTGCGCGGCGGGAGCCTTCCGCTCCACCGTCACCGACCAGGGCAGGTGCACCTCGGCCTGTTGTTCGAGGTCGCCGCCGGTCGCGACGTAGGTCAGGTTGCGCGCGACGTCCCCGCCGGTCAGTTCGTAGACGACCGTGCGGGTCACCTCGCTCACGACCGCCGGCTCGACCGTCACTGACGGCACCGACGCGGCCGGGGCGGGCCGGTCCGGGGTCGCTTTCGGCATGACGTACCACGCGACGGTGACCGCGACGGCGATGACGCCGGCCACGACCACCACGCTCCCGAGCGGCCGCAGCCTGCCCGATTCCCCCCGGGCCGCCTTGGGCCGGGTCGCGCCAGGAACACCCATGGAGAGGTCTTCTCTTCTCGAGCGCACTTCCCGCGAGTGCGACGTCTGGTTCTTCGCCAGACCGTTACACGGCGTTAGCCAACCCGAGAAAATGAGCTTCTTTTCACCCTGATGGGGGTAGCTGGGGTTCGCTCACGAGTGCGGTCACCACGCACGATGCCGATAACGCTCGCGCACTCCCCGCTTGACCCAGGGTGATCAGTCGACCAGCCCGGCCTCGGACAGCATCCGCAGCACGCGCTGTCCGGCCGGCGGGCAGGCGGCGGCGTCCTCGGCGCGCAGCCACGCGGCTTCGGCGATCTCCGCCGACGGCTCCGGTTCGCCGGTGTGGTCGGCGGTGTAGCAGGTCATCCGGACGCGGCGGCCGTCGGCGAACCCGTCGGCCTGCTCGTCGAGCAGTGCGAAGAACCGGAAGCTGAGCGGGTCGAGCGCGACGCCCAGTTCCTCGCGGATCTCCCGGCACAGGCCCTCGACGTCGCCCTCGCCGGGTTCGCGCTTGCCGCCGGGGAGATAGAACTTCTGCTTGCCGCTGGTGCGGACGGACAGCAGCCGCCGGTCCTTCACGTGGACCCAGGCCAGGGCGTCGATCGGGGTCATGGGACGCATTCTGTCGTACCCGCGAGGCATGATCGTGGGGTGTACCGCGAAAGCCCGCCGCCGGAAACGCTGCGCCGCCTCGTGCGGTGCCGCTGGGAGTCGGTCGAGCCCGGTCCCAAGCGGATCGTTCCCGACGGCTGCGTAGACCTCGTCGCGAGCCACGGCGAGGTGTTCGTCGCGGGACCCGACACGACGGCATGGACGTCGGAGTTCCCGCCTGGCACCCGGTTGCGCGGCCTGCGCTTCCGGCCGGGCGAGGCGGCGGCGATGCTCGGCGTCGGCGCGGACGAGCTGCGCGACAGCCGGATCTCGCTGACGGACCTGTGGAACCGCCGCGGCGCGACCCTCGCCGATGAGATCCTCAGCGGCCGCGACCTCGCCGACGCGATGGCCGACGTCGCGACCGACCACGCTGCTCAAGCGGATCCGGTAGTGGAACGGATGCTGGCACAGTTCGCCGCGGAATCCGCCGGGGATGCCGAGATTCCGGGCCGACGAGAATCCTCTGCGCACGATCGCCCCGCACGCAGCGAACGACAAGCACGCCGCCGGTTCACCCTCGCAGTCGGCTACGGACCAGCCACCTATCGCCGAATCCTGCGCCTCCAACGAGCCATCGCGCTGGCACCCGCCACCGCGACCCTCGCCGACCTGGCCGTCGCCGCGGGCTACTCGGACCAGCCGCACCTCACGCGCGAATGCCGGGCCCTCACCGGCCTCACCCCGGGCGCCTACTTCGCCCCGTAACTCACTCCGCCGCCAAATCCTGTTGCCGCGCAAGGAAATGCGCCGTCTCCATCGTCGCCGGATACAACGCCCGGTAATGCGCGTAGAACTCGTCGTACCGATCCGCCCGCTCCGGATCCGGCTGGAGCACCTCGGCGACCGGGTTCCACGCCTCGATATCCGGCTCCAGC
This sequence comes from Amycolatopsis sp. cg13, assembly GCF_041346965.1. GTDB lineage: Bacteria > Actinomycetota > Actinomycetes > Mycobacteriales > Pseudonocardiaceae > Amycolatopsis. Next base: position 9,612,436 of record NZ_CP166848.1, on the reverse strand, counting down.
CCGATCGCCAAAGCCGCCAGATAAGCGTCCCCGAAACACGCCCCGACAGTTTCCGTCGGAAGATGCTGCGGCGTCCGGGTCACGTCGCTGACGATCCTCGTCCACACACGCCCCTGCGTACCGCCGCCGACCGCTACCAAGCGGCGCGCGGGCGAGCCCATCGCGGAGAGGTTGTGCCGCACCCCGTAAGCCGTTCCCTCCAACGCCGCGCGGTACAGCTCGGCCCGGCCGTGCGAGGTGGTCAGCCCGGCGATCACCCCGCGCGCCAACGGATCCGGCACCGGAGTCCGCTCGCCCGCGAAGTACGGCAGCATCAGCAGACCGCGGCTTCCAGCCGGGACGCGACCGGCCGAAGCGACCAGTTCGGAGAAGTCGCCGTCGAAGAGTTCCCGCAGCCAGTCGGTGATCGCGCCGGACGTCGCCATTCCCGCGGCCAGCGAGTAGCTGCCCGGCAGAACCCCGCGCGTCGCCCACAGTCCGGAGACCGGCCGCGCCTGGGCGACAGCTTGGATCAGGAACATCGTGGTGCCGTACATGACCATCGTGTCGCCAGGGTCGCGCACGCCCGCGCTGGTCGCTTCGGCCCACGCGTCGATCGTGCCGCAGGTGACCGGCATTCCGGCGGGCAACCCGGTCTCGGCGGCAGCCTGAGCGGTGACCGTGCCGACGACCTCAGTCGGCCAGGCGAGCCGCGGCAGCTCGATCCCGGGCGCGACGAGCGCGGCCCAGTCCTCCGCCCAGCCGCCCGCGCGCAGGTCGTACATCGGATCGCACTGGCTGGCCGAATGGTGGTCGAGCACGTATTCGCCGGTCAGCCGCTGCACGAGGTACGAGCTCGCCATCAGGAACTGCCGGGCCCGCGCGGCGACGTCCGGCTCGTGCCGGTACAGCCACCGCCACTTCGGGCCGGCCGCCTGGCTCGACAGCGCGCTGCCGCAACGTTCCACAATGGACTCTTCGCCGAGTTCGGCGGTCAGCTCGGCGATTTCCGCGCCGGCCCGCGTGTCGACTCCGTAGAGAATCGCCGGACGCAGCGGACGGCCGCCGTCGTCCGCGGGCAGCAGCACCGGGCCGATGCCGCTCACCGCGAGCCCGGCCGGTTTCTCGCCGCCGGCCAGCAATTCGCGGACCAGCTCGGCGAACCCGGCCCACCACACCGTTTCGGCGTCGTGCTCGAACCAGCCGGGCCGCGGGCGGGAGGTGCTGTGCGGGCGGGCGGCGCGCGCCAGTACAGTGCCGTCCGCACCCACGAGGACGCCTTTCGAACTGGACGTGCCGATGTCGATGCCGAGCAACGGGCCCGGTCGCATCACAGCACCCCCGGCAAGCGGACGGTAAACGATTACCGGCAAGGTATTCTGCGCTCACCGGGGTGTCAAGAAAGCCAGGACGAGGAGGCTCGGTGGCCACGATCAGCGACGTCGCCGCCAGGGCAGGCGTCTCGACCGCCACGGTGTCGCGGACCCTGAACGGCAAGTCCACAGTGGACCCGGAGCTGGCCGCCCGGGTGCTCGAGGCCGCCGAGGAACTCGGCTATCACCCGAACGGACTGGCGAGAAACCTGCGCCGCCAGGAAACCGCGGTGCTCGCGCTGATCATCTCCGACGTCGAGAACCCGTTCTTCACCTCGATCGCGCGCGGAGTCGAGGATCTCGCGCAGGTGTCGGGGTATTCGGTGGTGCTCTGCAATTCCGACGAGAACGAGGACAAGGAGCGCCGGTATCTCGACGTCGCGCTGCAGGAACGCGTCGCGGGAGTGCTGCTCTCCCCCACCGGCCCGACCACGAACGTCACCCGCCTGCGCCGGCTCGGCACGCCGGTGGTCGCGGTCGACCGGCCGCTGCCCGGCACTGACGGCGACCAGGTGCTCGTCGACACCCGCCGCGCCGCCCGGCAGGCGACCAGGCACCTCGTCGCGAACGGCTACCGCCAGGTGGCGTGCCTGACCGGCCCGTCGGGCGTGCGCACCGCCGACGACCGGCTGGCCGGCTACTTCGACGCGGTCGGCGAGGAGAACGCCGTCTACCGCCGTGCCGAATACCGCGCGGAAGGCGCCCGCCGCGCCGCCGGGGACCTGCTGGACCAGCCGACGCCGCCGGACGCGCTGCTGGTCGCCAACAGCACGATGGCGATCGGAGTCCTGGAGGCGCTCGCGGAGCGGAGCCTGCGAGCCGGTCGCGACATCGGCATCGTCTCGTTCGACGACGCCCCGTGGACCACGCTGATCGACCCGCCGCTGACAGTCGTGGCACAACCCGCGTACGAAATCGGCCGGGTCGCCGCGCAGCTGCTGCTCGCCCGCATCGCCGACAGCACCCGCGAACCCGTCACCACCACTCTGGACGCGCAGCTGATCGACCGGCAAAGCTCCCACCGCTGACCGGCCGCGCGAGAACCACGCGGCGAAATCCGCCGAGCACGCCCGGGGCGAAAAACGGAATCCGAGGGAAACGACGTGCCTGGCGGCCCGGCGGAGATCCGCCGAGCCGCCAGGCACGCCCCACCCCCTGTCCCCCCAGCTTCCGCCGCGGACGGCGGAGCACGGGCCGCACCCGAGGGCGGGAAACCGATTACTCGTTCGCAACGTAAATCCGCGGTCCGGGAGTGTCAAGCACTCGAAAGCCTGGACAAGCCACCCGGTGCGGGGCAGACTGTCCCGACATCGCCTACGCATCGTGTTTACTTCTGTGCGATGCGTGGCGATCTTTGGTGAATTCACCCACAAAAAGGCCAGAAACCGCACGAACCCGCACACACGCGCTAGGCTGAGCGTATGTCGATAGCGCTGGAGAACGTTCTCGCCAGAGCCGGCCTCAAGGCCGACGCGAACGAGTTCCTCACGCTCGTGGAGGACGCGGCCCGCAGGCTGTCGCCGCCCAATCCCGACCCCTCGCACTACTTCTCCCCCGATCAGCAGGCCGCGCTCACCGACGCCGGCCTCGACCTGAGCCCGCGGGACGAGGGCGAGCCGGACTTCCGCGCACGCACCGTCGCCGCGCACGCCGTGCTCGCCGATTCCGCGCTGTCGGTCGGCCAGGCCGCCGAGATGCTGAACGTCGACGACAGCCGGATCCGGCACCGCCTCAAGGAAGGCAGGCTCACCGGCTGGAAGGACCAGGGATGGCGGCTGCCCGCGTGGCAGTTCAACGGCGCGGGCGTGCTTCCCGGCCTCGAAACCGTGCTGCGCGCCGTCCCCGAAGACCAGCCCGCGCTGGTCGTCGCCGCGTTCATGAACACCCCGCAGGCCGACCTGGTGATCAGCGACCGGCCCGCGACGCCGCGGCAGTGGCTGCTCGCCGGCGGCGACCCCGAGCAGGTGGCCCGGCTGGTCGCCACGCTCGGCTCGCCCTTCTGACTCGCTGACCTTCTTCGCCCGCGCACCGATCCGCCCGCCGTGCGCCGGCCCGCCCCCTGCCCCGACACAGGACGGACAACCTCCCCCGCATGGCCCGGCTCCCCTCGCCTCCGGCGCGCTCGGCCCTGGTCAATGGGCTGGACCGCAGCCACGACGTGGTTTCGGTGCAGCCCGAGACCCGGCTGGTCCGCATCTTCACCGCGCACGGCAATCACCCGCAGCAGTGGAACACTTTCCGCTACACCGGCCCGCTCCCGCACGGCCGGTTCGACCAGCAGCCGCCCGGCCGCGGCGGCCGTCCGGTCACCGACCCGGGCAACGGCGTGCTGTATTTCGGCCTGACCGTGCGCACGAGCGTCGCCGAGGTGTTCCAGACGACCTCGACGGTGGACCGCACGACGCGCGGCCCCCGGCTGGTCGTGGTGCGCCCGACACGGGTGCTGCGGCTGCTCGACCTCACCGGCCTGTGGCCGACCCGGGTCGGCGCGTCGCAGGAGATTTCCAGCGGTCCGAAGAAGATCACCCAGGCGTGGGCGCGGGCGATCCGCGGCGCGATGCCGGACCTCGACGGGCTCTGGTACCGCTCGTCGATGGACGCGGGCAAGCCCTCGGTGTGCCTGTGGGACCCGCCCGCGGGCGCGGCGCTGCCGATCGCCCCGGACGTCCTGCTTCCGCTGGACCATCCGGGGCTCGACGTGCCGCTCGGGCGGGTGTGCGAGGAGCTGAACTACACGCTGCTCAGCTGAGGTGCCGGGCCCACCAGGCCAGCACCGCCTCGAATCGCTGCACCCGGTGCCGCGGCTTGCCTGAGCGCGTCAGCTCGTGCCCTTCGCCGGGGAACAGCAGGAATTCCGTCTCGACGCCGGCCTGGCGCAGCGCCACGAACTGCCGCTGCGCCTGCTCCAGCGGACAGCGCCAGTCCTGCTCGGAATGCACGACGGCGAACGGGATCCGGATGTCGGCGGCGTAGCTGAGCGGGCTGCGGCGCCGCTGTTCGTCGGAGTCGGCGCCGACGTAGCCCTCGGTGAAGTAGTAGCCGATGTCGGAGCTGCCGGCGAAGGAATCCCACGCGTTCACCGCGCGCTCGCTCCACGCCGCGCGGAACCGGTCCGGGTGCTTCGCGGCGACCCAGCTCGTCATGAATCCGCCGTAGGAACCGCCCATGATCCCGGTCCGCGACGCGTCGAGGTCCGGCCGCTCCAGCGCCTTGTCAAGGAGCGCGAGCACGTCGTCGACGTCGACGGTGCCCATGTTGTGCACGACCGAAGTACCGTGCGATTGCCCGTATCCGGCCGATCCGCGGGGGTTGCCGAGCACGACCGCGAACCCGGCTGACGCGTACACCTGCGCCTCGTCGAACACCGTCCATTCCTGCTGGGCGAACGGTCCGCCGTGCACCACGCGCAGCACCGGATGCGGTCCTTCGCCCTCGGGAAGCACGAGCCAGCCGTGCACCGGGTAGCCGTCCGGCGCGGTCGTTTCGAGTTCCACGACCTCGCAAAGACCCTTGTCGCGCAACGGCTTCGAGTAATCGGTGAGCGCACGTGGACCGTCCGCGCCGAGCACCACCAGCTCGCCCGCGGTGTCCAGCCCGGCGACAACCGCGACGACAGTTTCGCCGTCCGCCGCGAATCCGTGGACCGCCGAATGCCCGGCGTGCAGCACGCGCAGGTCGTCGAACTTCGCCCCGTCGGCGTCCGTCGCGATGGCACGCAGTTCGACCGCACCGCGATTGCGCACGGCGACCAGCACCTCGTCGCCGAGCGGAATCGCCGGGCCGGAGCCGCTCTCGATGTCCACGGTCTCCACATCGGTCAGCCGCCGCGGTTTCCCGTCCGGCACGACCGCGTACAAGCCGGTGTTGGAAGCGACCACGACACCGTCCTCATGAGACGTGCCGAAGAAGTAGAGCGTGCCGTCCGGCGCGTACACCGGCTGATCGGCGTACCCGGCGCAGGCGGCGAGGACCTCGGGTTCGCCGCCGTCGACCGGGAACGCGACGAGGTCGTGCTCGCGCGTTTCAATGCGGTCGAAGTCGTGCGGCACGGTCACGACGACGCGCTCGCCGTCCGGCGTCCAGACCGGCTGGCTGACGCTGTAGTCGCGCGGCGTCACTGCTTCCGGCTCGCCCTCTTCGAACGTGTCGAGCACGTACAGCCGCCGCGGCCGGTCGCGCAGGAAGCCGACGTTGTCGAGGCGGTAGTCGAGCCGGGTGATCAGCCGCGGCGCTTCGGCGGCGGGCTCCGGCGTGCGCTCGTCGGCGTCTTCAGTGCCGTAGCGACCCGGCTCGGCTTCCCGCGCGGTGAACGCGAGCCAGCGCGAATCCGGGGCCCACACCGGCGCGTCCGCACCGAGGTGCAGCGATGTGAGCTTCCGGGCCTCGCCGCCGTCGACCGGCATCACGTGCACCTGCGGGCTGCCTTCGGCACCCTTGCCGTCTCCGGCGCGCAGGAACGCGACCCAGCGGCCGTCCGGCGAGATCGCCGGAGCGGAGTCGCGCGGACCGTGCGTCCACGGAGTTTCGCCGCCGGACAGCGAGATCCGGCGGATCGCGCTGCGGTACTGGTCGGCTTCCAGGTCGGGACTGCTCACCGCGGCGAGCAGGAGGTCACCGCGCAGCGCGGGACGGCCGGGTACGGCGAGGACTTCGATGTCGGCAGGACGCATGCCGACGACCGTACCCGATCCTTAGCAAGGCAAACGACCTATTTCGCCTCTACCGCCCGCTGTTCGTCGCGCTTGGCCTTCGCCAGGCTCAGCACGGTGGTGACGGTGAGGACCACGACGATGACGCCGAGGGACATCCAGTTGCTGATGTCGAGCCAGTCCGGCGCGAGGTGGTACTCGTGCAGCGCGTGCACGACCAGCTTCGCGCCGATGAAGGCGAGGATCACCGCGAGGCCGTAGCTGAGGTAGACGAGCTTCGTGACGAGCCCGCCGAGCAGGAAGTACAGCTGCCGCAGTCCCATCAGCGCGAACGCGTTGGCGGTGAAGACGAGGAACGCCTCCTGGGTGATGCCGAAGATCGCCGGGATGGAGTCCACCGCGAACAGCAGGTCGGCCGAGCCGATCGCGATGATCACCAGCAGCATCGGGGTGATCTTCCGCTTGCCGCCTTCCTTCACCAGGTACTTGTGGCCGTGGTAGTCGTCGGTGACCGGGAACAGCTTGCGCACCCAGCGGGTGAGCGCGTTCTCCTGGTACTCCTCCTCGTCGCCGTTGCCGCGCAGCATGCTGATCGCGGTCCACACGAGCACCGCGCCGAAGACGAAGAAGACCCACACGAACTGGTTGATCAGCGCCGCGCCGACCGCGATGAACACGCTCCGCATGCCCAGCGCGAGCAGGATGCCGACGAGCAGCACGCGGTGCTGGTGGATCGCGGGCACCTTGAACGACGTCATGATGATCATGAAGATGAAGAGGTTGTCCACGCTCAGCGAGTACTCGGTGATGTACCCGGTGAAGAACTGGACTCCGGGGTCGTGCCCGGCGAAGTACCAGACGCCCGCGCCGAACAGGACGGCGCAGGCGATGTAGAAAATCACCCAGCGAGCGGCCTCGCCGGTGGTCACCGCGTGCGGCTTGTGGTCGACGATCACCAGGTCGATCGCGATGAGCGCGAGCAGCCCGCCGACTGTCGCGAACCACAGCCACAGGGGGACAGTCATCTCAGAAACCTCCGGATAGTGCGCAGCAGCAACTAACCGGAGGTCTCTCCCGCCGGTGCGAACCGGCCGACGGTGCCGGGGACCTCAGCGAATGCTCGCCCGGGTCACCGTGCTGACGACACCGCCGCGAAGGAATACTCCCCTCACAGCGCGTTCAGTCTGCCGGTTACGCGCTGCAAACGCCAGCCGAGGTTGCCCACATCACCGAACCAGCCCTGTTTAATCCATCACTCCGGTCACCAACCAGCCACCCCCGCCACTCTCCGAATGCACTGAGCCCCTAACTCCCCTTCCGGACCACCACCGCGGGATTGCGCCGGCGTTTTGGGGTGAGCGGCGGGACAGGCCGAAGGCCCCTCCCGCCGCTCACCCCAAAACGCCGGCTAAAAGCAATCCCGCGCGCGGCGGCGAAGCCGACGCCAAAAACACAGTTGCGTGCCGAGCCTCCCCCGCAAACCCGCCCCCGACTAACTCGCCCACAACTACCCCACCCACAACTCCTCCCGCGAGTACCCCACCCACAACCCCTCCCGCGAGTGAGCCCATGTCTAATCCGTGTGAACCCCGTCCCCCACTCTCAGCAAAATCGTCATAACGTCGCTTCGTGCCCCGAATCCCGCTCCCTCGCACCCGCGGCTCCCGGCTCGTCGCCGCAGCCGCCGTGGTGCTGGTCGCCGCCGCGGCAGTGACCGTCTGGGCGACCCGCGACCGCGGCCCCGCCCCGGTCCGGACCCAGGACGCCTTCCTCTCGATGCCCGCCGCCCCCGGTTCCCCGGACCAGGTCCGCATCGACACCACGACCTACTACCCCGAACACACGCCTGCGCCCGCCGTACTGCTGGCGCACGGCTTCGGCGGCGACAAGTCCAGTGTGGACCCACAAGCCCGCGAACTGGCCCAGCGCGGCTTCGTCGTGCTCACCTGGTCCGCACGCGGATTCGGCCACAGCACCGGCAAAATCGGCCTGAACGACCCCGACGGCGAGGTCGCCGACGCACGCAGGCTGGTCGACCGCCTGTCGGCGAGCCCCGAAGTGGCGACCGGCGCCGACGGCCAACGCGAGATCGGCGTAACCGGAGCGTCCTACGGCGGTTCACTGTCACTCCTGCTAGCCGGGACCGACCACCGAGTGCGCGCGCTCGCACCGGTAATCACCTACAACGACCTCGGCCAAGCCCTCGTGCCAAACGCCGCGGCAACGACCGCTCCGGAAGCGAAGACTCCAGCGGCTGGCGCGTTCTCCCCGGACGGCGTCTTCAAGAAGACCTGGGCAGGCATCTTCTTCTCCGCCGGTTCTGGCGCGGCCGCAGCGAGCACGCCGTCCACCGAAGCGCCGGAAGCGGGACAGAAGACCAACGACAACGGCAGCACCGCGGGCAACAGCGGCGGCACCGCACCGCAAGCCGCCGCACCACCGGCCGGGGCACGGGCTGAGCGGCCGTCCGCAGACCCGTGCGGACGGTTCACCGCACCGGTCTGCAAGGCGTATACGGAACTCGCGACCACCGGCAAAGCCAGCCCAGAAACGGTCGCGCTGCTGCACCGAGTCTCCCCCTCGTCGGTCACCGGCAAGATCACCGCGCCGACGCTGCTCGTCCAAGGCGAGAGCGACACGCTGTTCGGGCTCGACCAGTCCGACGCCACCGCGCGACAGATCACCGCGGCGGGCGGATCGGTGCGCACGATCTGGTACACCGGCGGCCACGACGGCGGCATTCCCGGGCCGCAGCTGCGCGCGAAGATCGGCGATTTCCTGTGGTCGTCGCTCACGGGCCAGGGCGACCCGGGCCGCGGATTCAGCTACGACGTTCAAGGCACGTTGCGCGCCAACGGAACCCCGTCGGTGCGGACGGTGAACACCGCCGCGTATCCCGGCCTGAACGGCGACGGGACCGAGCGCAAGCAGGTGGCGCTCAGCGGTCCGGCGCAGCCGATCGTCCGGCCCGCGGGCGCGAATCCGGCCGCGGTGAGCGGGATTCCGGGGCTCAACGGGCTCGCGTCCGGCACCTCGCGGCTGGCTCCGCTGTTCAGCAGCGACCCGCCGGGGCAGGCCGCGCAGTTCGGCACCGCGCCGTTCGACAGCCAGGTGCTGCTGTCCGGTTCGAGCACGGTCCGGCTGCGGGTCGCGACCGATCCGGCGCATCCGCAGCCGGAGGCGGTGCTGTTCGCGAAGCTGTACGACGTCGGCCAGGACGGCACCCGCGTGCTGCCCGCGAACGCGGTCGCGCCGTTCCGGGTCACCGGGCTGCCCGCCGACGGCACGCCGGTCGACGTCACGGTGACGCTGCCGGGCGTCGTGCGGCCGATCGACTCCGGGCATTCGCTGCGGCTCGTCGTCGGCACGACCGATCAGGCGTACTCGGTGCCGACGCAGCCGGGAGTGTTCCGGGTCGGGCTCGCTTCCGGTGCGGCACTTGCCGTCCCCGTGGTGCCTGGCGCGTCGGTCGGCGCTCCCCTGCCGGTCGGGCAGCTGATCGGCATCGGCGCGACGCTGCTGATCGCGATCGCGGTCGTCGTGGTCGCGGTGATCCGGCGGCGGCGGGCGCACGACGTCGACCCGGAACTCGCGGACACCCCGCTGGTGATCAAGGGGCTGAAAAAGCAGTACGCGGGCGGGTTCACCGCGGTGGCGGACCTGTCGTTCCGCGTCGAACCGGGCCAGGTGCTCGGCCTGCTCGGGCCGAACGGCGCGGGCAAGACGACCACGCTGCGGATGCTGATGGGCCTGATCACGCCGACCGCGGGCGAGATCCGCGTGTTCGGCCACCGGATCGCGCCGGGCGCGCCGGTGCTGTCGCGGATCGGGTCGTTCGTCGAGGGCTCCGGATTCCTGCCGCATCTGTCCGGCAAGGCGAACCTGGAGCTGTACTGGGCGGCGACCGGGCGGCCGGTCGAGAAGGCGCATTTCACCGAGGCGCTGGAGATCGCCGGGCTCGGCGACGCGGTGCACCGGCGGGTGAAGACCTACAGCCAGGGCATGCGGCAGCGGCTCGCGATCGCGCAGGCGATGCTCGGGCTGCCGGAGCTGATGGTGCTCGACGAACCGACCAACGGGCTCGACCCGCCGCAGATCCACCAGATGCGGGAGGTCCTGCAGCGCTACGCCGCCACCGGGCGCACCGTCGTCGTCTCGAGCCACCTGCTGGCCGAGGTCGAGCAGACGTGTTCGCACGTGGTGGTCATGCACCGCGGGAGGCTCGTGGCCTCGGGCGAGGTCGGCGAGCTGGCGGCCTCGAGCGGCGAGGCCACGTTCCGGGTCGGCGACCCGGCGGCGGCCGCGGCGGCGCTTAAGGGCGTCGGCGGGGTGTCGGACATCGAAACCGAGGGCGATCTGGTGCACGCGAATCTCGACGGGCTGCCGCGCGCCGAGGCCGTCGCGGCACTCGTGCGCGCCGGAGTCGCGGTCGAGCAGGCCGGGCCGCGCCGCCGGCTCGAAGACGCGTTCCTGCAGCTGGTGGGAGAGGATTCATGAGCGAGGGCAACGGTTCCGGCGGGGTGCACACCGACCCGGCCGCACTGCAGGAACTGAGCGATCTGGCCACGGCGGAACCGGCCGAGGTCGGCCCGGACGGCGCGGTGGCGGGCTATCGCGCCGACCGGACACTGCGGTTGAGCGTGGAGCTGAAACGGCAGCTGCGCCGGCGGCGGACCCAGCTGGTGCTGGCGTTCGTCGCGGTGCTGCCGTTCATCCTCGTGGTGGCGTTCCAGATCGGGCAATCCAGTCCCAACCGCCGCTCCGGCGGCTTCGTGGACCTCGCGACGGCGAGCGCGCCGAACTTCGTGGTGCTCGCGTTCTTCGTGTCCGGCACGTTCCTGCTGCCGATGATCGTCGCGTTGTTCTTCGGCGACACGATCGCGAGCGAATCGTCGTGGTCGAGTCTGAAGTACCTGCTGGCGATCCCGGTGCCGCGGCACCGGCTGCTGCGGCAGAAGGCCGTGGTGTCCGGGCTGCTGTCGATCGCCGCGCTCGTGCTGCTGCCGGTGGTTTCGCTGCTGGTCGGCATCATCTGGTACGGCGCGGGCGACGCGATCAGCCCCACCGGCGACGCGGTCAGCTTCGGCGACAGCCTGCTGGCGCTGCTGATGTCCACTGTGTACATCGTGGTGCAACTGGCCTGGGTCGCCGGGCTCGCACTGCTGCTGAGCGTGTCGACGGAAGCGCCGCTGGGCGCGGTCGGCGGGACGGTGCTGGTGGCGATCCTGTCGCAGATCCTCGACCAGATCACCGCTTTGGAGGGCTTGCGGAACTATCTGCCGACGCACTATTCGTTCGCCTGGATCGACTTGATCTCCACCGACATCGACTGGACGAACCTGGCCAGCGGGGTGCTGTCGTCGGTCATCTACACGACGGTGTTCCTGCTGCTGGCTGGCCGCCGGTTCGCACGCAAGGACGTCACCAGCTGAGGCGGACGTCCGGTACGGTTCGGCGCGTGACGATCCACCTGGAACTCGATGCCGGCGTCGCACTCGTGACCCTCGAACACGGGCGCGGCAACACCCTCGACACCGCCACCTGCAAAGAGCTGGTGATCAGACTCGAAGAGGCCGACGCGGCCGGAGCGCGCGCGGTCGTGCTCACCGGCTCCGGCGACATGTTCTCCGCCGGAGTGGACCTGCTCGCCGTCGACGAGGGAGGCGCGCGCTACGTCGGCGATTTCCTGCCGGCGCTGTCGGACGCGTTCCTGGCCGTCTTCGGCTTCCCGCGCCCGGTGGTGGCGGCGGTGAACGGCCACGCCATCGCGGGCGGCATGGTCCTGGCTGCGGCGTGCGACCACCGGATCGCCGCGGACGGCCCCGGCCGCATCGGCGTGACGGAGCTGCTCGTGGGCGTGCCGTTCCCGTTGTCGGCGCTGGAAATCCTGCGCTGCACCTACGGGACGACGCCCTTGCCGTCCCTGATCTACAGCGGCGCGACGGTCACCATGGCCGACGCCGTCCACCGCGGCCTGGTCGACGAGGTCGTGCCCGCCGAGGACGTGCTCACCCGCGCACGCGAACTGGCCGCCCGGCTCGGCGAACTGCCCACGGAGGCTTTCGCGCACACGAAGCAGCAGCTGCGGCAGCCGTACCACCAGCGGATCGCGGAGAACCGCGTGTCCGACGACGCGCAGGTGGAACGGCTGTGGCGGTCGGAACCGGCGCTGGCGGCGGTGAAGGCTTACGTGGAAAAGGTGCTGAAGCGCTGACCTTTCGGTTGGTCCTTTCCCGGGAAATCGCGGGATTAGAGACTTTCTTGCCTCAGCTCTGCCCGCACACCCATTGCTTCGGCCGCATGTTTCTGTGAAAGTCGAGGTGAGGGTCCGGGAACCGGGGGTGCCTCAGTTCGGAGCGCACCCCCGGCTGGGGTTTGGCCCGCTTCTCTCCGCTGATCCGGCCGCCGTCAGTTCTCCTCCAGCTTGACCAGCTCGAGGTCGGTTTGCGTGAAGTCGTCGCCGATGCAGAGCAGCGGTTCTCCGGCGATTTTGGCGGTGGCGTAGCTGTGGCAGTCTCCCAAGTTGAGCCCCGCTGAGTGACGGCCCTTCCCGAATCGCTGGAATGCCTCGATGGCGACCTCGGCATGGAGCTTGTCGAACGGGACCGTGGCCACGTCCTGCTCCTGCAAGAAACGTTCGAAGAGACTTCGGCCGCGCATGCCGAACTTCGAGAGCAGGACGATTCCCGCCTCGACCCGGGTGGCAGCGCCGATCCGCACCTTCGGATCGGCGACGAGCGCCCGTTCCAAAGCCGCGCTCTCCGGCTCGCGATTGATCATCGCGACAATCGCCGACGTATCGATGATCACACGCCCTCCGGCCCGAAACCGAGAATCTCTTCCTGCTCTTCTTTGGTGATCGGAACTCCCAGCTGATCAGCAGGCAGCTGGGACCAGACCTCCTCCTCGAGGAAGCGGTGCAACCGCGCCAGGCGCTCCTCCGGCGTTTCCGTTTTCCTGACCAGGTCTTCCCGGAACGCCCGAAGGGCCTCGCGGACCGCCCCGGTTTTCGTGGTGCCGGTCAGCTCGGCCACTTCCGCGGCCAGGCGCTCCGTTTCCGGGTCCTTGATGTTCATCGCCATGGTGTAATGGTACCCGCGATGGTGTAATTACTTGATTCCGGCAGCGTCCATCCCCCGCAGTTCCTTCTTCAGGTCGGAGACCTCGTCGCGCAGCCGGGCGGCCAGTTCGAACTGCAGGTCGCGGGCGGCCTGCATCATCTGGTCGGTCATCTGCTGGATCAGGTCGGCCAGTTCGGCGCGCGGCATCGACGACACGTTCTTGTCGGTCAGCATGCCCGAGCTGCGGACGCGGTCGCCCTGTTCCGGCTTCTTGCCGCGCGAGGCGTTGCGGCCCGAGCCGCCGACCGCGACCGACTCGTCCGAGTCTTCCGCTTCGTTGTAGACGCGGTCGAGGATGTCGGCGATCTTCTTGCGCAGCGGCTGCGGGTCGAGGCCGCGTTCCTCGTTGTAGGCGACCTGCTTGGCGCGGCGGCGGTCGGTCTCCTCGATCGCGTACTGCATCGAGTCGGTGATCTTGTCCGCGTACATGTGGACCTCGCCGGACACGTTTCGCGCCGCCCGGCCGATGGTCTGGATCAGCGACGTGCCGCTGCGCAGGAAGCCTTCCTTGTCCGCGTCGAGGATCGCGACCAGCGACACCTCGGGCAGGTCGAGGCCCTCGCGCAGCAGGTTGATGCCGACCAGGACGTCGTAGTCGCCCGCGCGCAGCTGGCGCAGCAGCTCGACCCGGCGCAGCGTGTCGACCTCCGAGTGCAGGTACCGGACGCGGATGCCCAGCTCCAGCAGGTAGTCCGTGAGGTCCTCGGCCATCTTCTTGGTGAGCGTGGTGACCAGGACGCGCTCGTCCTTGTCCGCGCGCTCCCGGATCTCGTGCACCAGGTCGTCGATCTGCCCCTCGGTCGGCTTCACGACCACCTTCGGGTCGACCAGGCCGGTGGGCCGGATGACCTGCTCGACGAACTCGCCGCCGGTCTGGCCCATCTCGTACGGGCCCGGCGTCGCCGACAGGTACACCGTCTGGCCGATCCGGTCGGAGAACTCCTCCCAGGTCAGCGGCCGGTTGTCGACGGCGCTCGGCAGCCGGAAACCGTAGTCGACGAGGTTGCGCTTGCGGCTCATGTCGCCCTCGTACATGCCGCCGATCTGCGGCACCGTCTGGTGCGATTCGTCGATGACGAGCAGGAAGTCTTCCGGGAAGTAGTCGATGAGCGTGGCGGGCGCGGTGCCCGCGCCGCGGCCGTCGATGTGCCGCGAGTAGTTCTCGATGCCGGAGCAGAAGCCGACCTGGCGCATCATCTCGATGTCGTAGGCGGTGCGCATCCGCAGCCGCTGGGCCTCCAGCAGCTTGCCCTGCTTCTCCAGCTCGGCCAGCCGCTCTTCCAGCTCGGCCTCGATGCCGCGGATCGCCTTTTCCATCCGCTCCGGCCCGGCGACGTAGTGCGTGGCCGGGAAGATCCGGACCTCGTCGACCTCGCGCACGATGTCGCCGGTGAGCGGGTGCAGGTAGTACAGCTTGTCGATCTCGTCGCCGAAGAACTCGACGCGGATCGCCAGCTCCTCGTACGCCGGGATGATCTCGACCGTGTCGCCGCGGACGCGGAAGGTGCCGCGCGCGAAGGCGATGTCGTTGCGCGAGTACTGCACGTCGACCAGCGCGCGCAGCAGCACGTCGCGCTCCACCGTGGCGCCGACCTCCAGCTTCGTGGACCGGTCGAGGTACGACTGCGGCGTGCCGAGGCCGTAGATGCAGGACACCGACGCGACCACGATGACGTCGCGGCGCGAGAGCAGGTTCATCGTGGCGGAGTGGCGCAGCCGTTCGACGTCGTCGTTGATCGACGAGTCCTTCTCGATGTACGTGTCCGTCTGCGCGATGTACGCCTCGGGCTGGTAGTAGTCGTAGTAGCTGACGAAGTATTCGACCGCGTTGTGCGGGAACAGCTCGCGCAGCTCGTTGGCCAGCTGCGCGGCCAGCGTCTTGTTCGGGGCCATCACCAGAGTGGGCCGCTGGACGCGTTCGATCAGCCACGC
Source organism: Amycolatopsis sp. cg13 (assembly GCF_041346965.1). GTDB lineage: Bacteria > Actinomycetota > Actinomycetes > Mycobacteriales > Pseudonocardiaceae > Amycolatopsis. The sequence goes on along the minus strand of NZ_CP166848.1, from coordinate 9,597,382 downwards.
GGTGGTGGCCGATTTGCCGGTGCCGGTGGCGCCGAGCAGCACGACGTCTTTCTCGCCCGCGCGGATCCGGCGCTCGAGATCGTCGATGGCCGCCGGCTGGTCGCCGGCGGGCTGGTACTCGCTGACCACCTCGAACCGGCCGCCGGCGCGAGGCACCTCGGAAACCGGGCGGAAGTCGGACTGGGCGAGGACGGGGTGTTCGGTTGCGAAAGCCACGAGAACCAGGGTAGGCCGGGGCACCGACAATTTCCGCGACGGCCGGTGTGAGCTGGGGATCTATCGCTCTTCCGGGGCGGATTCGCGGCCCCGGGCCCGCACGCGGCCTGGCTTGGGCACGGCATGCGGCGAGCTCCGCGGGGAGTCCTGGGGCCCCGCACGAGCTTCCGGCTCAGCAGCTGCAGCAGTCGCATCCGCCGCAGCAGTCGCAGTCGCACCCGTTGCAGCAGTCGCAGCCGCAGTCGCAGTTGGCGCTGTTCGGTTCGCCGCTCCAGGGGCCCGGGTACGGATCGCGGCAGCAGAACTGGCAGGAGCAGCACATGTACGTCGCGATCGCGCAGCCCGCGAAGAAGTTCCGGCGTTTCGGCGGCACCGCGAACTTCGGCACCCAGCAGCCGCCGCCCTTGCCGTCCAGGGAGTCCCCGCCCTCCGGCGGTTCGGGACCGTCCGGACCGCCGGGTCCACCGGGGCCGCTCGGTCCGCCTGGTCCGCCTGGTCCGCCTGGTCCGGGAGGGCCCGCAGGGCCGCCGGGGCCGGGCATTCCGGCAGGTCCGTAGCCGGGAACCGGAGCGCCGTAGCCCGGCGGCGGCCCGTACCCGGGCATCCCCGGCTGCTGGCCGTATCCCGGCTGCCCGGGCCCAGGCGCACCGATCCCCGGCCCGTAAGGCGACTGCTGCGGCGCAGGCCCCGGCCCGATCCACCCGGGCGGCGGCTGCTGGCCATGTACCCCGTGCCCGTGCAAGTGGTGATGCCCGAACGCCCGCCGAACCGCCTGTCGCAGCTCGTGCACCAGCAGCGCGTGCACCAGAGCCGAATCAGCGAACTCCGCCTCGCGCAGTGCCAGCTCGACCCCGAGCACCGCGTCCGTGCACAACCGGTGGGCCTCGTCCAGCGCGGTTCCCGTGGCCAGCAACGGATTCCACGCACCGGACGCGGCATCCGCAGCCAGGTCTTCGACCGCGTCGAGCAGGTGCGCCACCCGCCCGAACAGCCGTCCCGCCTCGGCGAGCGGAGCGCGGTTGCCGGGGCGGCCAGCCAGCACCGCGGTCTGCGCGAACGCCGCGGACGACGCCAGTTCGGCCGGTTCGGTCGCCAGCAGCGGCGAGTCTCCGGCACGAATGGCCCGCTCCAGCTCCCCCTGCCGACCGACCGCTTCGGTCAGCACCGCGGTGTCGAAGCCGATGCCAGCGCCCGTCCGACCGCCTTGTGCGGCCCACCGGCGAGCAACTAGCCGCGCTGCCCCAGCGACCGGACGCCGGGCGAAAGCGCCGTCCCGGTCGGCGACGTGGTCGTCGACCTTCGCCGAAGCCAGCACCAGCGAAACCGCCGCCGCGAGCCGGGCGCCGTCGCCGACCGCGACGGACGCTGGGCGCATCGACCGCAGCGGGCAGGGTCCCGCAGCACGCCGGGGTCCGCTCGGCGTCTGCGCTTCGACCAGCGCCGATACGATCAGCGCGTCGTAGTTCGTCACGACCCGGGCGAACTGGCCGTGCTGGTCGCGCAGGGCCAGGCAGAGGCCGCACAGATGTGCCATCCAGTCCGCGTGCAGCCGCCCGGCCAGCCGGTGCCGGCAGGGTCTGATGATCCCGAACAAGTGCTTGTCCCCCCAGGAGAACCGAACGACCCGCGAACTTTAGCCCCTCGGCCGGGCCCCTCACCGGCTTTCCGGCGATTCTCGCGAAGGGCGCGGGCAAGGCAGGATGGGCGGATGACCGATCTGCACCCGCCGAAGGTCGAGACGTTCGACCCGGCCGCCCGCGTGAACATCGACAACAAGGGCATCCGCCGCGACGTGGAGGAGTTCCGCGAGGAGCGCTTCGGCCTGTACCTGGCCCGGCCGGCGCCGGGGCGGGCGCAGTTCCACTACCTCGAATCCTGGCTGCTTCCGGAGCTCGGGCTGCGGATCACCGACTTCTGGTTCACCCCCGGCCACGAACGCGACCAGGACTTCTACCTCGACGTAGTGCGCGTGCACCGCGACGGCCCGCGCTGGGTCGCCACCGATCTCTACCTCGACCTCGTGCTCAAGGACAAGATCTCGGTCCGGGTGATCGACACCGACGAACTGCTCGCCGCTGTCGCCGGAAACCTGCTCTCCCAAGAAGACGGCGAGTACGCGCTCGAAGTCGCCTACGCTGCCGTCGAAGGGCTCGCCGCGCACGGCTACGACCTCGCCGCCTGGCTGTCCACAAAGGACATGACACTCGGCTGGCGCAGGCATCCCTAACCGGGAACGGGGGAATTCCCCACCCCTGCCCGGCGGTCAGCCGGATTACCCGGAACGGCTCCCCCGGCCACGATCAGCGGCATGGAACGAACCGCAAACCAGGTGACGCTCGACCTCGTGTGCTCGCTCTACCGCGAGCACACCGAAGCGTTGCGCGCCGCGAAGGACGCCCAGCGAGCGCACCGCCGCGCGCATCCGACGATGAAGACCCAACTGGACGACGTCGAGGCGGAGATCACCTACCTGCTCCTGCGCCATCTGCGCCCGGAAAAGGTCGTGGAGATCGGTTCGCTGCACGGCTGGTCCACTAGCTGGATCCTGCGCGCGCTCGCGGACAACGGCTCCGGCAAGCTGACCACGATCGACCTCATCGGGAATGCCACCAAGACCGTCCCGCACGCGCTGGCCAAGGGCCGCTGGGAGTTCCGCCAGGGCGACGCGCGCACGCTCACCGCCGACTGGCTGTCCGATGTGGACTATCTCTTCATCGACGCCGACCACGGCGCGCGCTTCGCGAGGTGGTACCTCGCCGACGTCTTCCCGAAGATCGACGCCGCGGTGAGCGTGCACGACGTGTTCCACCGCGGCACCCCGCTGCCGTTCACCGAAGGCACCGAAGTGGTGCGCTGGCTGGGAAAAACGCAGACTCCGTACTTCACCGTCGCCCGCGCCCGGGCGAAACACGCGTACGCTCGGCTTGACGAACTCAGGCGCGAACTCGGCGTCGACAGCATCGTCCACACCGGACGCGACAACCCGATGATCTACTTCCGCATCCACCGATCGGTGGATGCGCGGCTGACAGCCGGTGGACCGGAAGTCGCACCGTTCCGCTGATCCGATCGGCCGCTCCAGCCGGGATTCTCGAACACAGCAACCGCTGCGATTCGAGAGGGGACGGCGGACAATGCCGGTCATCGAGGTGCGAAACCTCCGGAAACGCTACCGCGAGAAAACGGCGGTGGAAGACGTTTCGTTCACCGTGGAGCGGGGCGAGATCTTCGGGATCCTTGGCCCCAACGGGGCGGGCAAGACGACCACGGTCGAATGCGTCGAGGGTCTGCGCTCCCCCGACGGCGGCACCGTTTCGGTTCTCGGGCTCGACCCGCGGCGCGACGTCCGCGAGCTGCGCCAGCGCCTCGGCGTCCAGCTGCAGGAAAGCCGGCTGCCCGACCGGTTGCGCGTCGCCGAGGTCCTCGACCTGTTCGCCGCGATGTACCGCACTCCGGCGGATCCGGAGCGGCTGATGGACCTGCTCGGGCTCACTGAGCAGCGGAACACGTTCTACCGCAAGCTTTCCGGCGGACAGCAGCAGCGCGTGTCGATCGCGCTCGCGCTCGTCGGCAGTCCCGAGGTGGTGGTGCTCGACGAACTGACTACCGGTCTCGACCCGCAGGCCCGCCGCGACACGTGGGATCTCGTCGAAGCAGTCCGCGCCCAGGGCGTGACGGTCGTGCTGGTCACGCACTTCATGGAGGAAGCGGAACGGCTGTGCGACCGGATCGCGGTGATCGACGCCGGGCGCGTCGTCGCGACCGACACCCCGGCGGGGCTGGTCGGCCGGGTCGGCGGGGAGCAGCGCATCCGGTTCCGCCCCTCCGCGCCGGTCGAGCCGCGGGAGCTGGCCGGGCTGCCGGACGTGCTGAAGGTCGAGCGGAACGGCGCGCATCTGGTGGTGACCGGCGGTGCCGGCGCGCTGCAGGCGGTGACGTCGTTCCTCGCCCGCGCCGACGTGGTGGCGGGCGATCTGCGGGTGGAGCAGGCCAGCCTCGACGACGCCTTCGTCGCGCTGACCGGCCGGAAACTGGACTGAGGGGGAACCGGAAGTGTTGTCGAAACTGACCGTCGCCGAGGCGAAGATCTTCCTCCGCGACCCCGGTGCTCCCGCCGTGGTGCTCGGGATCCCGCTGGCGCTGGTGCTGGTGTTCGGGCTGATGCCGGGGTCGCGCGAACCCAGCGCCGAGCACGGCGGCCAGTCGGCGCTGGCCACGCTGATCGCGCCGATGGCGGTGGCGCTCCTGCTCGGGATCCTCGCGGTGTACATGCTGCCCGGCGCGATGGCCGCGCACCGGGAGAAAGGGGTGCTGAAGCGGCTGGCGGCGAGCCCGATGCCGCCGTCGCGGCTGCTGGCCGCGCAACTGCTGGTGAACCTCGCCATCGCGGTCGTCGCGATCGTGCTCGTCGTGGGGGTGGGCACGCTCGCGCTCGGCATGGCGCTGCCGAGGAACCCGGGCGGGTTCCTCGCGGTCGCGCTCCTGGGCGCGGTGTCGCTGTTTTCAGTCGGCACCCTGCTCGCCGCGTTCGTACCGAGCGCCCGCGCGGCGAACGGGATCGGCGCGGCCGTGTTCTTCCCGATGCTAGCGCTCGGCGGGGTCTGGGTGCCGAAGGAACAGCTGCCGCCGGTGCTGCAGCACATCGCCGACATCCTGCCGCTCGGCGCGACACTCGGCAGCCTGCGCGAGACTGCCGCCGGACACGCACCGCACTGGCTGCCGATGGTCGCGCTCGCGGTGGTCGCCGTCGTGTGTTCGACGCTCGCCGCCCGATTCTTCCGCTGGGAGTGAGCGCGATGACTGCGACACAGGAAGAAACCACGGCCAACCGCTCGGTCGCGCCGTTCGCCCGGATGCCCGTGTTCGGCATCGCCGCCCTGATGGCGGTGCCGCTGGTGCTCACCGCGAACAACTACGGCTACTTCGGCGACGAGCTGTACTTTCTCGCCGCCGGACGGCATCTGGCCTGGGGTTACGTGGACCAGCCGCCGCTGCTGCCGCTGCTCGCCCGCGCGATGGACGCGATCGCGCCGGACTCGCTGTTCGTCCTGCGGCTCCCGGCGATGCTGGCGATGCTCGCCGGGGTCGTGTTCGCCGCGCTCATCGCCCGCGAACTCGGCGGCCGCACCCGCGCGCAGGTCATCACTGCCGCGACCTTCGCCGCCTGCACGAATTTCGTGGCCGGCGGCCACTACCTGGCGACCTCGACGCTGGATCCGTTCCTCTGGACCGTCCTGCTCTGGCTGGTCGTCCGCTGGATCCGGACCCGGCGCGACGGCCTGCTGCTGTGGGCCGGAGTCGTCACCGCGCTCGCGTTGTACGTGAAGTTCCTGATCGGCGGATTCTGGATCGTCGCCGGGATCGCGCTGCTGATCTGCGGTCCGCGCGAACTGCTGCGCCGTCCGATGCTGTGGGCGGGCGCCGCGATCGCCGCACTGGCGCTGGTCCCCACGCTGGTCTGGCAGGCGCAGCACGGCTGGCCGCAGCTCAGCATGGGCGCGGCGATCTCGAACGAGGTCGGCGAATCCTGGGGCGGGCGGCTGTCCTGGCTCCCGCAGGTGCTGCTGCTCGCGGGCGTCCCGGTCGGGGCCGTGCTGCTCGGCTACGGCCTGTGGCGGCTGCTGCGTTCGCCGCGGTTGCGTTCCTACCGCTTCCTCGCCTGGACCACGCTCGCGCTCGCGGTGGTGTTCATCGCGGTGAACGGCCGGTCGTATTACATCGCGGGCATGTTCGCGCCGTGCTGGGCGGTCGCGGCGGTGGAACTGGAGCGCGGACAAGCGTCGCGATGGTGGCGCTGGATCCCGACGTGGCCGGTCTTCGTGCTCTCCGCACTGCTGATGCTGCCTGCCGCGCTGCCGGTCTGGCCGCATTCCTGGGTCGAGAAGAACCCGTCGCTGCCGACGCCAGCCTTCTCCTTCGGCGAGGTCGGCTGGCCAGAAGCCGCGCAATCAGTCGCCCGCGCGTTCCATCGGGTGCCCGACCCGGCACACACGGCGATCGTCGGCGAGACGTATTGGACCGCGAGCGCGCTCGACCGTTATGGCCCGGATCTGGGCCTGCCCGAGCCGACCAGCCCGAATCGCGGGTACGCCACCCTGGTCACGCCGCCCGATTCGGCGCGCGACGTCTTGTTCGTCGGATTCGATCCTCGACCGCTGCTCGGGCACTTCGCCCACCTCGAGCCGGTCGGAACCGTGACGACCGGGAACGCGAAGCCGAGTGTGCTCGACGGCACGCCGATGTGGCTCGCGACCGCGAGGCGGCAGCCGTGGCCGGAAATCTGGCCCCACCTGGCGAACACCGGCGCTTGACCGGCGCCACCCGCAGTACGGCGGCGTCAGGCCTCGCCCGTAGGGTGCGGGCGAGGCCAGCCCCCGATCCGCCGACAGGGAGCAGGATGGATGCCGTGACCACGGCCACCGCACCGAGCACGCCGAACCGCGCGCTCGCCGAGTTCGCTCGGCGGCCGGTCTTCCTGCTCGCCGCGGGGACCGCCGCCGTACTCCTCGCCACCGCCGGCCGCTACGGCTACTTCGGCGACGAGCTGTACTTCCTCGCCGCGGGCAAACACCTCGCGTGGGGGTACGCGGACCAGCCGCCGGTGCTGCCGTTCCTCGCCTGGCTGGCGAACTCGATCGCGCCGGGCTCGCTCGTCGTGTTCCGGATCCCGGCGATACTGGCGACCGCCGCGGGCGTGGTGTTCACCGCGCTCATCGCCCGCGAGATGGGCGGCGAACGCAAGGCGCAGACCCGCGCCGCCGCGGCGTACGCGATCTGCGGGCAGTTCGTCGGCAGCGGCCACTACCTCGCGACGTCCACTGTGGACCCGCTGCTGTGGACGATCGTGCTGTGGCTGCTGGTGCGCTGGATCCGCACCCGCGACGACAATCTGCTGCTGTGGCTCGGCGTCGCGACGGCGGTCGGGCTGAACGTGAAGTTCCTGATCGGCGGGTTCTGGGCGGTCACGGCAATCACCGCGCTCATTTTCGGACCGCGAGACCTGTTGCGCCGCCCGAAACTGTGGCTGGGCGCGGCGATCGCCGCAGTCGCGTGTTTGCCGACGTTGCTCTGGCAGGCCTCGAACGGCTGGCCGCAGCTCGGCATGGGCGACGCGGTGTCGCGCGAAGTCGAGGAGGCGGGCGGCCGGGCGATGTTCGTGCCAGCGCTGCTCGCCGGGGCCGGTTGGGTCATCGGCGCGCTAGGCGTGCTGTACGGACTGACGGTGCTGGTCGGCAGTTCTCGGCTGCGCGCGTACCGATTCCTCGGTTGGACCGCGCTCGGCGTCTTCGCGCTCTTCCTGATCGGCAACGGCCGGTTCTATTACGCCGCAGGCACTTTCGGCTTGTTGTGGGCGGCTGCCGCAGTACATCTGCAGGACCGGCCGCGGCCCGCGCTGTGGTGGCGCTGGGTGCCGACGTGGCCGGTGTTCGTCCTGTCCGCGCTGTACAGCCTTCCCTACGCGCTCCCGGTGTGGCCGGAGCAGTGGCTGGTCGAGCATCCGACCGCGCCGCGCCCGGCGTACGCGATGGAGGAGTACGGCTGGCCGGATCTGGCCGCGTCCGTCGCCAAGCAGTACCGCGCGCTGCCACCCGAGCAGCGAACCCGCACCGCGCTCGTCACCGGCGGCTACTGGCAGGCGGGCGCGCTCGGCCGGTACGGGCCTGATCAGGGCCTGCCCGAGGCGTGCAGCGCCAGCCGCGGATTCTGGTACTTCGGGCGGCCGGACGACAAGGCGGACACCGTGCTGTTCGTCGGCCGCGAACCGGCGAAGCTGGCGGCGCACTTCCGGTCCGCGCGCATCGTCGGCGAGGTCGACAACCGGCTCGGCGTCCCGAATGCCAGCCGGCACATGCCGATCTGGCAGCTCGACGGCCGGATCGGCGGCTGGGCCGAGATCTGGCCGCAGCTCAAGGATCTGAAGGCGTGAGGTTCGAGGACGTCCGGGACGTCGAACTCGACTGGCGCGGTTCGCTGATGCCGCCCGCCGTGTCTCAGGCCAGCGACAAGCCCGTGCGGTGGCATCGATGGTTCGCCCAGGTGGAGACGGCGCTCGCGTGGATTCTCCTGGTCGTCCCGACACTGTTGAGCGCGCTGACCGACCAGCCGAACGCACACCGGATCGCCACCGTGCTGATCGCCGCCGGGGCCGCGGTGTGGCTGGCGCTCACCACTTTCGCGCTCAGCCCGAAGCTGCGCGAGCACCCGATCGCCGCCGTCGCGGCGTTCGCCGGGGTCGTCGCGTTCGGCTCGGTCCTCCAGTCGCGCGACACGTACTTCATCATCTTCATGGTCTACGGGTTCTTCGCGGCGATGCGGATGAAGCCGATGCCGGTCGCGGTGCTCGGCGTCGGCATCACGTCGCTGCTGATCAACACCATGACGCTCGGCGGGCCGATCCACGCGCTTTCGGTGTCGCCGGGCATCTGGGGCACGATCGTGATCGTGCAGACCGCGGCGATCGGCGGCGGCGGCGCGCTTTTCGCCGCGGTGGGCAGGCAAAATCAAGAACGCAAGCGGATGCTCGACCAGCTGACGGCGGCCGAGGCGGAGAACCGCGGGCTGCAGCGGCAGTTGCTCATGCAGGCGCGCGAGGCAGGCGTGCTCGACGAGCGGCAGCGGCTGAGCCAGGAAATCCACGACACGCTCGCGCAGGGGTTCACCGGGATCATCACCCAGCTCGAAGCCGCCGCGCAGGCCCGCGCCGACCCGGCGGAATGGGAACGTCACCTCGCCTCCGCGACCCAGCTCGCGCGGGAAAATCTCACCGCCGCCCGGCGTTCGGTCGCCGCGCTGCACCCGGAGCCGCTCGAAACCGCGACGCTGCCCGAGGCGCTCGCCGAAGTCGCGCGGCTGTGGAGCGAACGCACCGGCGTGCCCGCCGAGTTCTCGACCACCGGGACCGCCGTTCCGCTGCATCCGGAGCTGGAGGCGACCCTGCTGCGGATCACCCAGGAAGCACTGTCCAATGTGGCCAGACACGCGCAGGCGGGCCGAGCCGGGATCACCCTGTCGTACATGGGCGACGAGGTGACGCTGGACGCGCGCGACGACGGCGTCGGCTTCGACCCGGCGCAGCCGCCCACCCCGCCGTCTCCCGAAGGCGGCCACGGCCTGCCCGGCATGCGACGGCGCGCGGAACGGCTCGCCGGAACCCTGCACGTCGAGTCCGAACCGGGCGGCGGCACCGCGATCTCGGTGCGCCTGCCCGCCGTCCCGGCTGCGACACTGGACCCGACCGAGGGGGCCTCATGACCATCACCCTGCTCATCGCCGACGACCACCCGATCGTCCGCGACGGGCTGCGCGGCATCTTCACCGGCGAACGCGGCTTCGAGGTGTTGGGCGAGGCCGCGCACGGGGCCGAGGCGGTCACGCTCGCCGAGGCGTTGAAGCCGGACGTCGTACTGATGGACCTGCGGATGCCCGGCACCGACGGCGTCGCCGCGATCACCGAACTCGCCCGCCTCGGCAATCCCGCGCGCGTGCTCGTGCTGACCACGTACGACACGGATTCCGACGTGCTGCCCGCGATCGAGGCGGGCGCGACCGGTTACCTGCTGAAGGATTCGCCGCGCGAGGAACTGTTCCGCGCCGTCCGCGCCGCCGCCCGCGGCGAGGCGGTCCTCTCCCCCGCGGTCGCGAGCCGGATCATGGGCCAGATGCGCGCACCGGCCCAGGAACCGTTGTCGCAGCGCGAAATCGAGGTGCTGAATCTCGTCGCGCGGGGGTCGACGAACAAGGAAGCGGCGAAGAAGCTCTTCATCAGCGAGGCGACAGTGAAGACGCATTTGCTGCACGCGTACGCGAAGCTCGGCGTGAAGGACCGCGCGGCCGCGGTGGCGGTGGCTTTTGAGCGCGGTTTGCTCGGGTCGTGACTCCGTCGATAGGCCTGGCGCGCGATGCCGAGGTCCGTGAGGGGAACCCTGAGGGAATCTGATTCCCTCAGGGTTCCCCTCACGCACTTCCGCCGGAACGAACCGCCGCACACCGCGCTACTGAGAAGACCCCAATGAGGGTTTTTCATCCTGTTGTTGCTGGTGGGGGTGGGTTGCGGGGGTGGGGTGTGGTTGGTGCTGCGGGGATGTTGTGCCGTGTCTGTGCGGGTGGCACCTGAATGCCGGGCGCGGCGGGCCCGGGGATAGGCGAAGCCCCCGGCAGGGTTCGCGGATGTGAGTCAGCAAACGACCGAGGGCTTCGAGTCCCTTGTTTATCAGAGCGTTCTTCCGGTGTCGAAACAGACCGTCGCGATGGCCGGCGACCTCATCCGCAAGCACCGCAGGAGAGTCGGGTCCCGGTGGCGCAAAGCGTCGCCGGGCAGGCAGGCGCTGCTGGCGCTGGCGGTGCTGCGCCACGACCAGCGCCTGCAGGACCTGGCCGGCGGCAACGGGATCTCCGCCTCGACACTGCGCCGGTGGGTGCTGGAACTCGTCTCGCTGCTGGCCGCCCGCGCGCCCCGGCTCGGCCGGGTCCTGGACCGGCTGCGCGCCGCCGGCGCCACCCTGGTCCTGGTCGACGGCACCCTGGTCCGCACCCGCCGGCGCACCGGGAAAGCCAACCGCCGCCACTACAGCGGCAAACACAAACGCCACGGCCTCAACTTCCAGGCCCTCACCGACACCCGCGGCCGGCTGCTCTGGCTCTCCTGCGCGCTGCCCGGCAGCACCGCCGACATCACCGCCGCCCGCCGCCACCGCCTCCTCGACCGCCTCGCCGCCGCGGGCCTCGCCCTCGGCGGCGACAAGGGCTACCACGGACTGCACAAAGACCTCCGCGCCCGCCGCGTCATCGCCGCGGAAAACCCGGACCCGATCGTGATCACGCCCGTCAAAGCCGAGACCAACCGACCCCTCACCGACGCCGAAAAAATCTCCAACTCCGTCTTCAACGGACTGCGCTGCGCCGTCGAACGAGCCTTCGCCGCTCTCAAAACCTGGCGAATCCTCGACAAACTACGCCTCAACCCCCGCCACGCCACCAGACTGCTCCGCGCACTGCTCGTCCTCGTTCAATATCACCAAAAAACACCCCACCCAACACCCTGACCAGCACAAACCAAGATGAAAAAACCTCAATGTGGCATTGGGTCGCTTTCAGCCCCACAGCGCTCTGGAGCGGGAGGCGGCTTGGGCAGTGACCGCGGCCACGAACTCCTTCCCCGGCAACGGATCCAGCCTGCGACCGTCCCGAAGCCGAGGTGCGACCAGCTCCGCCGCAGCCTCGCGTGCACCGATCACCGCCTGATACGGCACCAACCGACGGTCGCGGATGCGGGCACCCAGACTCCCCCGGTCCGCCGGAACCACCTCAGCGCGCAGTCCGGCATCCATCGCCTGCTCCGCGACCGCTGACGCCGCCGGGAGTTCCGCGTCGCCAACAGGAAGCACAGCCACCTGCACCGGAGCCAGCCACGGAGGGAAAGCGCCGCCGTGTTCCTCGATCAGCTTTGCCAGCACGCGTTCCAGGCTGCCGAGCACCGCGCGGTGCACCAGGACCGGCCGGTGCGCGCGGCCGTCCGGGCCGACGTACTCGAGCCCGAACTGCTCCGGCTGGTGCAGGTCGACCTGCACGGTGGACAGGGTCGACTCGCGGCCGGAACTGTCGGCGATCTGGACGTCGATCTTCGGGCCGTAGAACGCCGCTTCGCCCGGTCCGCGTTCGTACTCGATGCCGTCGAGCGCGCCGACGAGCACCTCCGCCGCGCGCTCCCACGCTTCGGCGGCACCGGCGTACTTGCCGCGGTTGTCCGGCAAGGAAAGGCGGTAGCGTGCGGCTTTCAGGCCGAGGTCGTCATACACGCGGCGGATCAGCGCGAGCGCGCTCCGCACCTCCGCGCCGACCTGCTCGGGCAGGCAGAAAATGTGCGCGTCGTTGAGCTGGATCGCCCGCACCCGGCTGAGCCCGCCGAGGACGCCGGACAGTTCGGCGCGGTACATCCCGCCGAGTTCGGCCAGCCGCACCGGCAGGTCGCGGTGGCTGCGGGCGCGGGAACGGTAGATCAGCGCGTGGTGCGGGCACAGGCTCGGCCGCAGCACGACCTGTTCGCCGCCGAGGTCCATCGGCGGGAACATGTCGTCGCGGTAGTGCGCCCAGTGGCCGGAAAGCTCGTACAGCTCGCGTTTCCCCAGCACCGGCGACGACACGTGCTGGTAGCCGGCTCGGCGTTCGACCTCGCGGACGTACTCCTCCAGCACGTGCCGCACGGCGGCGCCGTCGGGCAGCAGGTACGGCAGTCCCGCCCCGATCAGCGGGTCGCTGCCGAACAGGCCGAGTTCCCGGCCGAGTTTGCGGTGGTCAGGCATGGCGGTCTCCTCACGGAAGGCGAGGCGAGCGCACAGCGAAGAGCCCGGGGCGCTCGCCCCGGGCTCGAATGGCAGTGTTCAGCGCGCCGGGACGGGATCCGGCGTCGCCGTGGACTGGGCGCGCTTCATGGCCCGAACGGTAACCCCGCGCGAGGCGGGACCGCACCTGGTTTTCCGTGTCAGGGCTTCCAGCCGCTCTGCGCGGCCCACTTCTCCGCGCGCACGAACGCCGCGTTGACCCAGCCCTGTTTCTCCTCCGCGTACTGCTCGACCGTGCCGTCCGCGGAATGCTTGCGCGCCAGTGCTTCCTTCACCTCGGTGTAGTTGTCGCGCTCGTCCGGGTGCGCGCGGATCCAGTCGCGGAACAGCAGCGCGAGCCGCCACGCCGGGGTTTCGGTGGACCGGACGTGCAGGTTCACCGGCCGCTTCGGGTCGGCGCTCTGGTGGAACCGTTTGAGCCACTTCCCGTCGCCGTCCTGCGGATCGTCCCACCATTCGCCTTCGCGGCGCGGGAAACCGGCGTCGGCGAGCGCTTCGGCTAGCGCATCCGCATCGTCCAAAGAGGACACTGTGAGCTGAAGGTCGAGGACGTCCTTGGCGGGCAAGCCCGGCACAGCGGTGGACCCGATGTGGTCTGCGCGCACCAGCCGCGAACCCGCGATCTGCCGCAGCCGCGCCAGCCGGCGTTCGGCCTGCAGCGGCCAGCTCGAGTCGTACGGCGAGATCACCGGCGAGGCGGGCGGACGCGGTTTCCGCAGCCGAAGATTCGCCTCGAACGGCACCAGCCGGTCCGCCCACAACGCGTCCACCTCGGCGAGCACGATGTCCTGCGTCCCGCCGTTGTCGAGCCAGACGTCCGCGACCGCGCGGCGCTGTTCCTCCGCGGCCTGCGCCCGGATCCGCGCCCGGGCGTCGGCCTCGGGCATGCCGCGCACCTCGACCAGCCGGCGCACCCGCACCTCCACCGGCGCGTCGACCACCAGCACCAGGTGATACGCGGGCGCGAGATCGTTTTCCACGAGCAGCGGGACGTCGTGCACGACCACCGCGTCATCCGCGGCCTCGGCCATCAGCTCGCCGGTGCGCTGCCCGACCAGCGGATGCACGATCGAGTTCAGCCGCTTCCGAGATTCGTCGTCCGCGAACGCGCGCGCGGCGAGCGCGGGACGGTCCAGCGAGCCGTCCTCGGCAAGAATTTCCTCGCCGAACGCCTCCGTCAGCGCGGCCAGCCCGGGAGTGCCGGGCTCCACGACCTCGCGCGCGATGCGGTCCGAATCGATGACGACCGCCCCGTGTTCGGCCAGCCGGTTCGCCACCGTCGACTTCCCCGCACCGATCCCGCCCGTCAGGCCCACTCGCAGCATGGCCACACCTTAACGAGAGCCGCCGTCACCCGCTCAGGCGACGCCGAACGCCCTGCACGTGCACCCGCACGGGTACCGGCACACCCTCCGCGTAAACGCAAGCACATTTTCGGGCGTAGCCGAACTGATGTGGGTGACACGCCGCGCGCTTGCGCTGTTTTCGCGGGTCGAGTGCGTACCGTGCGCGGCGGAAGGGTCGCCCACACGGAGGAACAATGGCGGAGAAGCACGTCGGGAAGCACCGGCTCGGCACCCCGGGCCTGGTGCACTGCGTCGGCTATCGCCAGGTCTCGGACGCGCTCGCGGAGTACCGGCGCACGTGGTTCAGCGCGCTGCTCGTGCCCGCGAAGCACAGCCTGGCCGGCCTCCGCCGTCGTGCCCGCGAAGCCGCCCTCGAACGTGCCTGGGTGCCTTCGGTTTCGCTGGAACGCGCCTGACCTTCCCGCCTCCGACGCTGCGGCAGGGTCCGTGAGGGCCACCCTCACGGACTCTGAGTCCCCATGTCGAGAACTTAAGCTGCTTCGCCTCAGCCAGTTGTCCGTCCACAAAGGACACTGGCACCGGCGAAACGCCCGGTTGATGCCCGCGTGACCGTGTCTTCCGGTACGTGAGGGGAACCCTGAGGGAATCTGATTCCCTCAGGGTTCCCCTCACGTACGACAACCCAGCCTCCGCCGCCAGCACCGGCCCCTCGGCAAGAAACTCGCACGCCCGCAGCCGCTACGGCCCGCACAGACCCGCCTCAAGCGACGTCTTAAGTTCCCGGCATCGGGACTCAGGGTCCCTGAAGGTTCCCCGTACGGACCGCCGCGATCAGATCGCGTGGGTTTCGATCGCGATCTCGTGGCTCAGCGTCCTGTGCACCGGGCATTTGTCCGCGATCTCCAGCAGCCGCGCGCGCTGGGCGTCGTCGAGGTCGCCTTCCAGCGAGATCTCCCGCGTGATCCGGCTGATCAACCCGACCTCGGTCTCGCAGCGTTCGCAGTCGCGGGCGTGGATGCGGTCGTGCCGGAGCCGGACGGTGGTACGGGTCAGCGGGATTCCCTTGCGGTCGGCGTACATCCGCAGCGTCATCGAGGTGCAGGTGCCGAGCGCGGACAGCAGGAGGTCGTACGGCGTGGGCCCGGCGTCCGCGCCGCCCACGCTCGCCGGTTCGTCGGCGAGGAATTCGTGGCCCGCGGTCGTGACGCGCTGGGTGTAGCGGCCGCTCCCGGCATCGGTGACGACGACAGTGCCGGGTTCCGGCTGGGTCATGAGGGCGGATTCCTTCTGCTCGGCACTGCCCGCCCGGCGCGGGCGGTCGCTTGTGGACGGTCCGGGAACGACGTTCCCAAGAAGCCGTGAATATCGTATCTTCTGCTTGCGAGACGCGGACGCGCTTCCCGCGGAGCACGGGCAAAAGGGGGTGGGAGATGGCCACCCGGCATCTCTCGACACGACCGGCGGAGCAGCACAACCGCGGCCGGTTCCTCGACGCGGCGCTGACCGTCCTGACCGAGCGAGGCGTCGCCGGATTGACCGTGCGCGCGGTGGCGGAACAGGCCGGGGCGTCCACGATCACCGTGTACACGCGCTTCGGCGGCCGCACCGGTCTGCTGGACGCCTTGTACGAACGGGCTTTCGACCTGCTGGGCGAAGAACTGCGCGACGTTCCGCGGTCCGACGGCGACGGGATCGCCGACCTGGTGGAGGTCGCACTCGCCTACCGCCGCTTCGCCCTGGAAAGCCCGGCTCGCTACGGCTTGATGTTCGAGCGTTCGGTGCACGACTACGACCCGGATCCCGCGTTGCGATCCGGAGTGCTGCGCACGAGTTTCGCCGAGTTCGTCGCGAAAATCGAACTGGTCTGCCCGCCGGATGTCGTCCCGCAGGAATGCGGCTACCTGCTGTGGACGGCGATGCACGGGCTGGTGAGCGTCGAGCTGACGATCCGCTCGCAAAGCCCGCTCGACGACTGGTTCCTCGACCCGGCCGAGACCGCGCAGGAAACGATGTACCGCCGCGGCGTGCGCGCGACCATCGACGGGCTTGGCCTGCGCAACTGACCCGCACCCGGCATCGCGACCGGGAGCGCCGCACACCAGTTTCGCCGAACTCCTCGCGAAAACTGGCCTGCCCGCCGGCCCTCATCCCGCAGGAATGCGGCTGCCTGCTCTGACCGCGCGAACCACCCGGAAAACAGTTCGGCCCCGGTCCGCACGGGACCGGGGCCGAACCTGTTCAGAGACTCAGCGAGTCAGACGCTCACGCGCCGCCCGACAGCTTCTCGCGCAGGGCCGCGAGCTGCTCGTCGCTGGCGAGCGTGCCGCCGCTCTTCGCCTCGACCGGGGCGGACGAGGTGTAGCTCTGGTCGCCGCCCTCGATGCCGGTGGCAGCGTCGGCAGCGGCTTCGGCGTCGGCCTCGGCGGCCTTCTTGACCTGGGCCATGTGGGCCTCGTAGCGCGTGTGGGCCTCGGCGTACTGCCGCTCCCACTCCTCGCGCTGCTTGTCGAAGCCTTCCTGCCACTCCTGCGTGTCCGGGTCGAAGCCCTCGGGGTAGATGTAGTTCCCCTCGGTGTCGTACTCGGCGGCCATGCCGTACTGGGTGGGGTCGAACTCGGTCTCCGGCGTGACGCCCTCGTTCGCCTGCTTCAGCGACAGCGAGATGCGACGGCGCTCGAGGTCGATGTCGATGACCTTGACCATGACGTCGCCGTTGACCTGCACGACCTGCTCCGGGATCTCCACGTGGCGCTCGGCCAGCTCGGAGATGTGCACCAGGCCCTCGATGCCCTCCTCGACGCGGACGAACGCGCCGAACGGGACGAGCTTGGTGACCTTGCCCGGCACGATCTGGCCGATCGCGTGGGTGCGGGCGAACTGGCGCCACGGGTCTTCCTGGGTCGCCTTCAGCGACAGCGAGACGCGCTCGCGGTCCATGTCGACGTCCAGGACCTCGACCGTGACCTCCTGGCCGACCTCGACGACCTCGGACGGGTGGTCGATGTGCTTCCAGGACAGCTCGGAGACGTGCACCAGGCCGTCGACGCCGCCCAGGTCCACGAAGGCGCCGAAGTTGACGATGGAGGACACGACGCCCTTGCGGACCTGGCCCTTGGCGAGCGCGTTGAGGAACTCGCTGCGCACCTCGGACTGGGTCTGCTCGAGGTAGGCACGGCGGGACAGGACCACGTTGTTGCGGTTCTTGTCCAGCTCGATGATCTTCGCCTCGAGCTCGCGGCCGACGTACGGCTGCAGGTCGCGCACCCGGCGCATCTCGACCAGCGACGCGGGCAGGAAGCCGCGCAGGCCGATGTCCAGGATGAGGCCGCCCTTGACGACCTCGATGACGGTGCCCTTGACGGGCTCGTCCTTCTCCTTGAGCTCCTCGATCGTGCCCCAGGCGCGCTCGTACTGCGCGCGCTTCTTGGACAGGATCAGACGGCCTTCCTTGTCCTCCTTCTGGAGAACGAGGGCTTCGACCTCATCGCCGACGGCGACAACCTCGGCCGGGTCGACATCGTGCTTGATGGACAGCTCGCGCGAGGGGATGACGCCCTCGGTCTTGTACCCGATGTCGAGCAGGACCTCGTCGCGGTCGACCTTGACGATGGTGCCTTCGACGATGTCCCCATCGTTGAAGTACTTGATCGTCTTGTCGATAGCCGCGAGGAAGTCTTCCTCCGACCCGATGTCGTTGATGGCGACCTGCGGGGCCCCGGTCGGGGCGGTCGGGGCGGTGGCGGTGTCGGTGGTCATTAGGCGGGTTGCTCCGGTGGATGGGTGTCGTAGGTGGATGTGAAGTTGGCTACCGGCCGTGCACGCGGCGAGTCCCGCAGCCATGGCATGCGGCGACCCTGCTCAAACGTCCGGCGACCAAACGTTCCACCAGTGAACGACCGCGGCATGACCCGCTGACGATGCGCGGCCCCGGTGGGTAGTCACCCGGGCAGCGCGAACCCCACTGCGCTAACACGTATCGTACGCGGGCCCCCGCGGGGGACACAATCAGGGTCGCCCTGGGCTCCCGGTACCTTCTGTCGAACGTTTCCGCCGGTCCGGGCATTCCCGTGCCCAGCCGGCGCCACCGGGAGAGGAGACCGGCATGCCCGAGCCCGCCGCGGCCCCGGCGGCCAGCCACGCGAGCGCTGAAGAACGGCTCGGCACCGTCGGCGTCGCCCACCGCGAAGTCGGCGGGAACGAGGCCGAAGCGGCGAACCTGGCCTGGTGGGACGCGGATGCCGACGACTACCAGGCTACCCACGGCGGATTCCTCGGCGACGCCGATTTCGTCTGGTGCCCGGAGGGAATCCGCGAGGAGGACGCGCGACTGCTCGGCGACGTGCGCGGACGGCGCGTGCTCGAGGTCGGCTGCGGACAGGCCGCGTGCTCGCGCTGGCTCGCCGCCGCCGGAGCCGAACCCGTCGCCACCGATCTGTCCGGCGGCATGCTCCGGCACGCCCGCGAGGGGAACGCCCGCACCGGCGCCGCGGTCCCCCTCGTGCAGGCGAACGCCGAGCGGCTCCCGTTCGCCGACGCTAGTTTCGACATCGCGTGCTCCGCGTTCGGCGCACTCCCCTTCGTGCCGTCGCTGGAGACGGTGTTCGGCGAAGTGCGTCGCGTGCTGCGTCCCGGGGCACCGTGGGTTTTCTCGGTGACGCACCCGATGCGGTGGATCTTCCCGGACGATCCCGGGCCGCAGGGGCTCACCGCGACCCAGCCGTACTTCGACCGCACGCCGTACGTCGAGGTGGACGACGACGGCACGGCCACGTACGTCGAATACCACCGCACGCTCGGCGACTACGTGCGCGCGCTCGCCGCCGCGGGCTTCGCGCTGGAAGACCTCGTCGAGCCGGAGTGGCCGGCGGGCCACACGCGCACCTGGGGCCAGTGGAGCCCGCTGCGCGGCAGACTGTTCCCCGGCACCGCGATCTTCCGCACGCGCCGCGACTGACCGGCTACGCTGCGCTGGTGAGCTCCGCAGGCCGATTCGCCGAACTCGACCCGCTCCTGCCGCCGCCCGTTCCGCTCGCGAGCGGCGACCGGCTGCGCGCGGTGACCGCGTCGGGCACGCAGGTTTCCGCGATGCTCCAGCGCTACCGGCACGGCCCGGGCGACGCTCCCCTGCTGTGGTCGGCGGCCGAGGTGTGGCAGCTGTTCCCGGATCCGGAAACGGCGGGCACCGAAGGATTCGACGCACTGCTCGGCGCGCTTCGGTCCCAAGTGGACACTGAAGCGCCGGGCGCTGATTCGGCGTGCGTCGTCAACTGGCCGAGCCGCGACGCCGAAGCCATCCGGGCTTTCCTCGACCACGGCCTGGTTCCGTTGTCCGCGCTGGCCGTTCGCCGCGCTGTCGTGCCAGAGGACGTCGAGACGGACGCGTCGATCCGCCTCGCCGGGCCGGACGACTACCCGGCGGCGCTGGCGTTGTGCACGGCGACGTTCGACTACACCGGCCTTGTCGCGCACCGGAAACGCGAGCAGACCGCGGAACTGCTCGGCCCGGCATTGCGCCGCGCGCTTGGCGAGAAGGCGACCTGGCTCGCCGAGGTCGACGGCGAAGCGGCCGCGCTCGCGCAATGCGACTGGGTCGAATCCACGCCTGGCAGCGAGGCCGCCGAACTGCTGCCGTCCGGGCGCTGGGGGTACGTGAACAACGTCGTCACTGCCCCGGCCAACCGCGGCAGCGGGATCGGCCGCGCACTGATGGCCCGCGCGCACCGCGAGCTGCTGAACCAGGGCGCGACCGGCACCTATCTCTATTACAACCCGACCAATCCCCTGTCGTCGGTGTTCTGGCACCGGCAGGGCTACCGGCCGCTGTGGACGTCCTGGGAAGCACACCCTGCGTGGGCCCTGCGCTGAGCTTTCCGCTCTTTGGTGTGACGTCCGGCGAGCCGCCTTGCCGACGCCGCCAGGTCAGGACTAACTTTTGAACTGACTGGTCAGTTCAAAATCCGTGGAGTGTGTCCTGTGCAGGTCCGTGCCGACCGGGTGTCCCTGAAGGGTCCCCACGGCCCCTTGTTGCCGCCTACCTCGCTCACCGTCGAGGAGGGCCGCCTCACCGTGGTGCACGGCGAGCCGGGCGTCGGCATCACCGCGCTGGCGCTCGCGCTGGCCGGGCGGCTGAAGCCGACCACCGGCACCGTCACCGCCGATCCCGAGGGCGACCTGCGGCGGCTCGTGGCCGTGGTGGACTCGCCGGGGGTCAGCGAGCCGGACGAGGCCTTGTCGCTGCGCGTCGTCGCCGGCGAAGAGCTGGCGCTCGCGCACCGCCCGTCCGGCAAGGATGCGGTCACGGCTTGGCTCTCGCAACACGACGCGGGGCCGTACGCCGACAGCCGGTTCGAGAGCCTCGAACCCGCGCTGCGCACCCGGCTGCTCACCGCGCTGGCCGCCGAACGCGACGGTGTGCGCGTGCTCGTCCTCGACACGCCGGACCGGCACACCAGCGACGTCGCCTCCTGGACCGCCGTCGCGAAGGAGCACGCCGCCCGCGGGTTCGCGGTGGCCGTGCTGGCCGCGACGACGCCGGAATCGGCGCTCCCCTATCCGCCCGCGAAGGTCGGCGAGGCCGAGCAACCGGATCCGATCCGGCTGTACGCCCCGCCAGAACCCGCTGAAGCGGAGGCCGAGCAGACCAAGCAGCTCCCGGAAACCGCCGAACTGACCGCCGAAACCGAGAACTCCGAGGGAGACCGGGCATGACCACCCCCCACAAGCGGGCCGGCGGACTGAACGCGTTCCGGATCGCGCGCAACGAACTGCGCAGGCTGTCCACCGGGACGCTGCCGAAGCTCGCCATGTTCGCGCTCGTCATGGTGCCGTTGCTGTACGCGTCGTTCTACCTCTACGCGAACTACGACCCGTACGGCCGCCTCGACAAGCTGCCCGCCGCCGTCTTCACCGAAGACGCGGGTGCGAAGGACCCCAACGGAGCCGAGCGCAACGTCGGCCGCGAGGTCACCGACGAACTGGTGAAGTCCGGCACCTTCCAGTGGCATCAAGTGTCCGAAAAGGACGCTCGGGACGGCGTGCGGGACGACAAGTACTCGTTCGCCATCGGCATTCCGCACGACTTCTCGAAGGCGCTGCTGTCGTCCGGCAATTTCGAGCCGCAGCAGGCGACCATCACGCTGACCACCAACGACGCCAACAACTATCTGTCCGGCACCATCGCGAAACAAGTCGCCGACCAGGTCCGCAAGACGATCGCGGAGAAGGTGGGCAGCGAGGCCGCGGACAAGTTCCTCGTCGGCTTCTCCACCATCTACGGCAAGATCTCCGAAGCCACCGACGGGGCGAAGCAGCTCGCCGACGGCGCGGCGAAACTCCAGACGGGGCAACATCAACTGGCCGACGGGGCGAGCCAGCTCGCGACCGGGTCGAGCAGTCTCGCCACCGGATTGGGCACGCTCAAATCGAGCACCGCGTCGCTGCCGAGCCAGACCCAGAAGCTCGCCGACGGGGCGGGCCAGGTGGCCGACGGCAACCAGAAAGTGGCGAGCGCGGGCTCGCTGGCCGCGTCGGCTTCCTCCGACGTGATGGGCCGGATCGACGGCTATCGCAGCCAGCTGGCCGCGAAGCTGCAGGAATCCGGGATGCCGGAGAACCTCAAGGACTCGATCCTGGCCGACTACGACAAGCTGCGCACGGACGCGAACCAGGCGAACGGGAAGATCCAGTCCGCCAACGGAGACCTGCAGAAGCTCTCCAGCGGCGCCCGGCAGGTGTCCGACGGGGCACATCAGCTCGCGTCGGCCTCGCCGCAGCTGGCCAACGGGATCGCGCAGGCGTCCGACGGCGCGAACCAGCTGCGCGACGGTTCGGCGAAGCTCAACGACGGCGAGAAGACCGCGGTCACCGGCACCGATCAGCTCGCCGACGGTTCGGCGAAGCTGCGCGACGGGCTCGCCGCCGGGCTGTCGCAGATCCCGAACCCGGACGATCCGACCCGCACCGCCACCGCGAACACGATCGCCGACCCGGTCGCGGTCACGTCGAACGGCGTGGCGTCGGCGGGGACTTACGGCGCCGGGCTCGCGCCGTTCTTCATCTCGCTGGCCACCTGGATCGGCGCGTTCGTGCTGTTCCTGCTGATCCGCCCGCTATCGACGCGCGCGCTCACCGCCGGCGCGTCGCCGCTGCGGGTCGCGCTCGGCGGCTGGCTGTCCTCGGCCGTGCTGGGCCTGGGGCAGGTGATCGTGCTGTTCGCCGCGGTGACCTGGCTGGTCGGCATTCACGTGGCGCATCCGTTGGGCGCGATCGGATTCGCCTGTCTGGTGTCGCTGGCCTTCACGTCGATCGTGCACGCGCTCAACGCGCTCTTCGGTGCCGTGGGCAAGTTCCTCGGGCTGGTGCTGCTGGTGCTGCAATTGGTGAGCGCGGGCGGCACGTTCCCCTGGCAGACGATTCCGGACGCGCTGTATCCGCTGCACATAGTGCTGCCGATGGGTTATGCGATCGACGGGTTCCGGCATCTGCTCTATACCGGCGCGTCGATGCAGATCCTCGGTGACATCGGGGTGCTGGTGGCGTACCTCGTCGGCGGGATCCTGCTGTCTGCTCTCGCCGCGCGCAAACACCGGGTGTGGTCGGTCTCGGCGCTCAAGCCCGAGCTGAGCCTGTGAGAGAAGCGACCAAGCGGAAGCTCTTCGAGGCCACGTTGCGGCTTTCGGCTAGCCGTGGCCTCGTCGGGCTGACGGTGGACGACATCGCGGCGGAGGCTGGGGTCGCGAAAGGGACCGTTTACTACAACTTCGGGTCCAAGGACGGGCTGGTCGACGCTCTGCTTCGGTTCGGCGTTGACCTGCTCGCCGGGCGGCTGCGGGCCGCGGGGACGGATGCTGACCCGTTGGCGGTGATCGAGGCGCAGGTGGATACGACGCTGGAGTTCATCGCAGAGTATCCGGGGTTTTCTCAGATCGTGGTCAGCGAACTGTGGCATACGCCTGGGCGGTGGCATGACACGTTGGCTTTGTTGCGGGAAGAGTTGATTGCGGTCGTCAAGGCGCAGTTGGAGCGGTTGGGTGCGGCTGGGCGGTTGCCTGAGGGGTTGGATATCGCGACTGCCGCTGCTGGGGTTTTTGGGACGATGCTCGTGGTGGCGTTGGACTGGCAGGTGTTTCATCCTGGCCGGTCTCGGGCTGACGTGCTCGGGTCGGTGATGTTGTTGATTCGCGGGTTGAAGAGGTGACGTGGTGGGGCCCGGCGTTCGTGCCGGGCCCCTCAGGGGTCAGTGGCAGTTGGCGCAGCAGCCGCAGCCCTTGCCGGTGCAGGCGGAGCAGCATCCGTGCCGCAGGACGGTCTGGAACAGGCGTTTGATCATTGCTCGGTCCTTCCGGGTCGGTCAATTACTGCGTGGGTGACGCTAAGTGGGGTTGTGGTTACGGGGGTACCGCTGACCGGGCAGGCGAGCGGGTGAATCCTTGCGCTGCTGTGTGTTCGGCTCGTCGCCTGGCGGCGACATTGCCGTCCCTGGTTGCGTGGGGCACCCCGAAGCCTGATTGTGATGACGGTCTGAGGCCGCATTTTGGCTTCGTATCGGGGTGCGGGGGTGGTGTGGGTGCAACGCTGGTTGAGTGCGTGGGTGCGGTTTTAGGGACGTGAGGGGAACCCTCAGGGAATCAGAGTTCCTCAGGGTTCCCCTCACGGACTTGGGGCAGGGTTACTGGCCGCAGGGGACGTTGAGCCAGTCTGCTCTGGGGATGCTCTTGCGGGTGTCGTCCAGTCTGGTCAGCAGGGTTTCGAGTTGTGCCGGGTCTGCGGTGTATTCCAGGATCGCGCGGTAGAAGGCGCCGGTCATGGTCTTCGGCATGAGGTCGGAGGCGTCGAAGCAGACTGGTTTTCCTGAGGTGATGGTGTCGGCGACCTTTCGTCTTACCGGGTCGCGGTAGACGTCCTTCGGTACCGCGGTTCCCGCGGAGAAGGCCGTCGCGTTCGGGTTGCCTGCCCAGATTTGCTGGGCTTCCGGCGAGACCAGGAAGTCCAGGAATTGGCGGGCTTGCGGGGTGTCGTTGAACATCGCGGCCAAGTCCGCCGATACTTCCGACGCGCCGGAGCCTGGGAACGGGAAGAAGTCGTAGTCGGTTCCCGGTTGGGGGCGCGGGCCGGTTTCGTTGTGCAGGTGCATGTTTTGGTAGCTGCCCATCGCGAAGGAGCCTTGGTGTTCCATGCGGCAGCCGGGCGGGTCGGTGAAGAGGGAGCGGGCTGCGTCTCGGAAATCGGTGAGCAGTGCTGCCGGGGCACCGCCTTGGATGCCGCCCGGGTGGACGACCAGGGCGCCCCAGTCTTGGAATGCCTGGCGTACCGGGGGCGACGTCCACGGGAGGGTGCCCGCGGCCCATTGCCGATAGACCTCGGGGCCCGCGGAGTGCAGCAGGATGTCTTCGATCCAGTCGGTGCCGGGCCAGCCTGACGTGGGCGGGGCGGCCAGGCCCAGGCACCAGGGGCCGGCCAGGGCGGCTAGTTGTTGCCAGGTCGCGGGTTTCGGGGCCGGGAGGCTTGCGGGGCGGTACCAGATCGCACTTTTCAGGTCGGCTTTTACCGCTACTGAGTAGAGTTTTCCGGTGCCAAGGCGTTGCAGGTCGACCCATTGCCTGCCGTAGAAGGATTCGGCCTTCGCTTCGAGGAAGTCGAGAGGCTTGATTTCCTGACGGCGGGCGTAGTCGGCCAGCAGGCCTGGGCTGGACAGGACCGCGATGTCCGGGGCGGAGCCTTGCTGGACGTCGGCGGCCAGGACCTGTTCGACGGCGCGGGTGCCTTGGTAGCGGACTTCTATGCCGGTCTTTTCCTCGAAACGTTGTTTGACCTGGTTGAAGGCTGCTTCCTCGCCTTCGGTCCATACGCCGATTACCTGGAGGGTGTTGCTGCTTGCGGCGACCCCGCACGCTGACGAGGTTGCCACCAGCGCGGCGGCGGCTAGCAGGAGCAACTTCTTCCACCGGGTCATGGGCGGTACCGGTATTCGTCGATCCGCCGGTACAGCCCGGCCACCACCAGTGCGCCGGTGAGGATCAGGGCAACCGGGACCAGTACGGGCAGGCCGCCGGATTCGGTGGCGGCGGCTCCGGCCGTCGTTACGGCTCGGGCGGCTGAGGTGATGGCGTTCTGGGCGGGGGCCGCGGTCGAGGTGGTTTGGGTTTGCCTGCGGAAATCGTCCACTGTGGATCCGCAGCCGGGCGGGCCGCAGCGTTGTTGCAGGAGGGTGGCCAGGCGGGCGTGGCCTGCTGCGTCGGCGGATTCGATGCTTTTTTCTCGGACGGCAACGGCTTGGTCTACATTGCCGCGCACTGTGTCGAGGCGTCCGGCTAGGGCGAAGGCGGCTAGTAAGCCTGCGACGACGCCCAGTCCTAGTACGGTCGCGCCTAGCAGAGGCGGGTTCAGGCGGCGGCGGAAGCGCTGGCGCAGGAAGACTTGGGTCGCGACCAGCAGGGCAAGCAGCACGATCGGCGGCAGCAGCCAGAGGACGAGCAGGCCCGCGCTCATTCTGGTGCCGGAGATTTGGTTGTCCAGGGCAGCGCGCTCGTCTTTTTGCAGTTTTCCCAATAGCTCCAGGACGTTGTCAGGGGCGTGCAACAGGCGGGAGGCGTACCAGAGGTCGGCCAGTCCGACCAGTTCCGCGCCTGGTTGGCGGAAGTGGGCGTCGGCCTGGCTCATCGCGCCGGAGTACGACGCCACCAGGCCTTCGACGGTTTGCAGGGTTCCGGCGCCGGGGTCGCCTGCTTGGTTGAACTCCGCGACTCGGGCGAGACTTTGGCTCGCCGAGGCCATCCGGTTTTCGTACTCCTGTCCTGGACCGGCCAGTTTTGCTTCTCCGGAGGCGAAGCTGGCGATCGCTGCGGCGTCGGCGGATACGAGGGCGTCTCGCGCGGCCGCGACTTCGAGGATTGCTCGGCTGGTCGCGGACGAGATCTGGTCAGCGGTCCGGACGACGCCGCTGACCGCGAGGTACGAAGCGACCAGTGCGAGCACGGTTCCGGCCAGCAGCACGGCCCGGATTCTGACTAGTGCTTGCCGCGTTCGGAGTGTCACGCGGCACCTCCGTGCAGCGGCTCTCCGCATTCCTCGCAGAACCGGGCGTCAGACGCGTTGGGGGTCTCGCAGTGGCGGCAGATCGCTGGTTTCGCGTCCGGAAGAGGCGCGGGACGGGCGTCGCGCGGCTCGTCGCCGACGTTCGAGACGGTGGAGACCAGCAGGTTGAGCAGTTCGCTGCGGGTGACTTCGGGGCGAAGCTGCACCGCCTCGCCGGTCGTGTCGACTACCCGGGCGAGGCGGCGCAATACTTCATTGTTGTTGGTCCGCGTGGCGATTTCGACGGCCTGGCCCCACTCGCGCGCTGCCCGGGCGTGGTCGCCCGCGGCATAGGCCTCGTCAGCGTTCACCAAGGCCTCGCTGAGTTCCGCGTGCATGGTGTAGCGGCGCACCTTCGGGTCGACCAGCGTCGGCGCGACCGGGTCGTGGGTCCAGTGCGCCAGCAGCGGGGCCGTCGAATCCGGCGCACCGTCGACCTCGACCCACGCGAGCATCCGGTCGGAGCCGTACTCCGGCTGGGCGTCCGCTGAGACTTCCACTGCGAGCTGGAATTCCCTGGTTTCGCCTGCGCTCCACGAACCGAGGGAGAGGACCGCGTTTCCGTCGCCGTCGGGGACGCAGCGCGAGGTCAGGTCGTATTCGCTTGGCCAGACCTGCTTCACGAAGCGCAGCGTGGTTTGTTCGGTGACGCCGATCCGCAGCCGCGCGGACGGGATCACCTTGGCGAGCGCCGCGGCCATCAGCGCGCGGAAGTCGTCGACCAGGTCTTCGTCGCGTACCACCGAATCGACGGAGCCGCGCAGGACCCGGCCGATCTCGACCAGTTCGGCTCGCTGCCAGCCGTCGCCGATTCCCCTTGCGTCGCAGACGAACTGGCCTTCGCAGGCGTCCAGTTCACGGCGCAGCGATTCCGCCGATTGCGATTGGTTGTTTCCGTCGGTCAGCAGGATCGCGTGCCGTACTGCGTCGGGTACCTGCGCGAACAGCTTTCGCGCGCATTCCAGCCAGGTGCCCATGGCCGTGCCGCCGACTGCGACGAATCGCTCCACCGCGGCGACCGCTGCTGCTCGGGTTTCGTCTGACGCGACCGCTAGGCCGGGTTCGGGTGGATAGGCCAGGTCGGCGCGTTCGGTGCCGCGCACGACCGCGAAGCCGACGCCGTCGGGAAGGGCCCAGATCGCCGCGGCTGCTGCCCGGCGCGCGGCGGCGATTTTCGTCGGCGGGTAGCGCATCGACGTCGAGCAGTCGACCAGGAGCACTTCCGCGCCCGGCGGCCGGGACGCGGCAGCGCCGTCGTCGCGCGCCGAAACGGTGACCACAGCTTGCATCGCGGTGTCGCCTTCGCCGAGGTAGCGGTTCTGATGGACCTCGACGTCCCAACCCCTGCTCATCCCTCGCCCCTTCGCCGCCTACACCCAGGTCGTCGGCCTCGTCTCGTTCGCCCGGTCGACCAACGCGTCGTGGTACTCCGCCGAACCGGCCCGGCGCGCGATCCGCCGGTACGACTGCTCCACCAGCAGCCGCAGCCCGTGCTCGTCGAGGCGATCGCCGAGGACCGGGCCGGGCGGCATGCCGCGCATCCCGGCGGCGAAGCACCGCAGCGCGCTCTCGCGGACCTCGGCGGTGAGCCGGTCCGCGGTGTCGCGGTCCAGCTCCAGCGCGGACAGCCGGTCGATCGCCTCGGTCAGGTCCTCGATGCTCGGCAGCGCGTCCCCGACCGGCAGGATTCCGGCGCGCACGCGGATTCCGGCGATCCGCGCCGCCTCGTCGTGCCGCGAGTACTCCGGGACCTGGTCCAGCAGGTCCACCGCCGCCGTGCGCTCGTCCAGTTGCAGATGCCCGCGAGCCAGCCCGAAAACGGCGTTGACCTGCAGATGGTCCCGCACCCACAGCGCGTCGTAGTAGCGCGCCGCTCGCTTCGGCCCGCCGCAGTGCTCCGCGCACAGGCCGAGCGCGAGCTTCGGCGTCTCCTCGCCCGGGATGTCGCGGTGCACGCGTTCGAACCAGGTCTGCGCGGTCTCCACGGCTCCGGCGGCGAGCGCGACCAACCCGCGATGCCAAGCGATCCGCCAGTCGTGTTTGGCCCGGGCGCCGAGCAGCTTTTCGGCGGCGTCCACGCGTTGGCCGGCCTGCTCGGCACCGGTTGAGTCCACTTCGGACAGTTCGAGCCAGGCCCGGCAGCGGCGCAGCTCCACCTCGACGGTCGAGTCCGCGCGTTCGAGTTTCTTCAGCAGCCGCGCGGGATCCGGCGCGCGGACGGTGCGCAGGAAGGTGATCGCTGGGTCGTGCGGATCCTCGTGCGGCACCGGCAATCCGAGCGCGATGTCGAACGGTTCGGGCAGCGCGCCGAGCGGGCCTGCGCTGCGCCGAGCACGGCGTACCCACTCCCCGACCGGTCTTGGCTGGCCGAGCCCGGCGTCCAGCAGCACCGCCGCTTCGGTGAACAGCGTGGAGATCGACGGGCGCGATTGGCGGTCGCGCAGCGAAAGGATCTCGTGCAGTACCCCGTCGAGCTGCACGAGCATTTCGCCGGTGGTGGCGAAGCGGTGCTCGTACGGGCCGGTCGCGCGATCGAGCACCTGCGTGAAGGATTCGACGCCGAGCGCGATCCGTTTGTCGGCCGGATGCGGCCAGCCGTCGCTGCAGCGGAACAGGTCGCGCAGCGTCGCGCCGACGGTGTGGATGTCCGAGCGCACGGTGAGCCCGTGTTCGTCGAGTTCGGTCGCGCCTATCTGGAACCGCGGGTTGCCGACGATCGGGCTGGTCTGGTCGCCGATCTTGCGGATCGCGCCGAAATCGATCAGCTTGACCCGTTTCTCGCCGTGGATCACGTTCTGCGGACTGAGATCGCAGTACAGCAGCCCCTGCTCGTGCAAGTAGCCGAGCGCGGTGAGGATCTCCCGGCCGTAGGCCACGACGTGCTCGACGAGCAGCCTGCCCTCGGGTCCGTCGAGCATCGCGCGGCCGCGCCGCATCACCTCGGCCAGCGGGAGGCCGTCGACGAACTCCATGACGATGTAGCGCGCGTCGGGTCCGCCGTGCGGGTCCGGATGCGTGGCGACGTCGTGGATCCGGACGATGTTCGGATGGTCGAGCGAGGTCAGCACCTGGCTCTCGGTCTCGGCGATCCGCACCGCGGCCTCGTCGCCGGTGTTGAGCAGGCCTTTCAGCGCGACGTACTGCTTCAGCCGCAGATCGGTGCCGAGGTACACATAGCCGAGCCCGCCGCGGGCGATGCAGCCGTGCACCTGGTAGCGGCCGTCCACCACGTCGTCCGGAAACAGCTTGGGAGAGAAGGAAAACGGCGTGCCACATTGCGAGCAGAAGCCTTCGGTGCGCGCGGGACGGCCGCCGGTCGAGCGGCCGACCGGCGCGCCGCAGCCGCGTTTGCCGCAATGCCGTTCGTCCTCGGCGACGTGCGGATCGGCGAGGACTCGCCCGGCGATGTCCGGCAGGACGACCACGGGGAGCGGGATGTAGTCGTCGCCGGTGCCGTGACCGGCGGTCTGCTGCTCTCGCGTGACGACCGTGTCGGCGATGCGGCTCGCGCCAGGAGCGGGAATGACGAGCGTCGCGTCGGCTTTCGGGGCCGGTTTCTTCGGCTCGGATCCCGGTGCCCAGCCGCATTTCGCGCAGAACCCGGCGCGGCTGATCGTGCCGGAACAGTTCGGGCGCGCGCAGGCCGTCATCGATTCCCCTTGCGCACCGCGGCACCGAACTCCTCGACCGCCGCCGCAGCCGCCTCCGGATCGCACGCGCCCTCGTACAGCAACTGCCAAGCGTTGGCATACAACGAATCCAGCAGCGGATCCTCGACCCGGCCTGCTGCGCGGGCACGCTCTCCGTAGCCGTCGAGCCGAAACCGCAACTCGGTGCGGCGCTCATGCGCGGCGTCGAGCCGATCACGGGCGCTTTTCGCCGCAGTCAGATCGGCAGCCACCACGCTGGCGACTTTCTCGACGTATCGCTCCGCCCACGCGACCTCCCCGAGATCCGCGGCTTCCTGCAACCGGATCACCGCGCCCCGGCGCCGACGCACTCGCGGCGGCGGAATGTCGTTCAGCGCGAAGCGCGGAGCCAGTTCGGCGATGTGCTCCTCGATCGCGGCGAGCTCGTCGATCTGCTTGTCCAGCGCGGAAATCCGCCGAGCCAGTCCGTCCGGCCGCGCCCCGTTCCGGCGCGACCGCAGCTCCGTCAGCCCCGGCGACGACTCCCGGCGGAACCCGAGCGCGAGCCGGATCCCCAGTCGCCCGGCGCGGTCCGCGAGCGGCGCGATCACCTCGCCGATCAGCTGCTCCGGCTCGGCTGCGTCGTCGATCGCGTTCACCACCACGGTGCGGCCGATGCCGGAATGCGTCGAGCCGTTGTCCAACGTGAGGTCCAGGCGTTCTGCGAGCCGCTGCCGTACCTGATCGGAGGTTTTGCCCGCCGCGTCCACCGCGAGATCGACACTTCCCGCTGGCGGCAAGGTTTCTTTGGCCAGGGTGTCGCGCAGTTCGTTCGCCGCAGCGGAACGCTCGCGGTCGGCGAGCACCACCGCGAGGTCCAGCGCAGCGGCTTTCGCGGACCCGACCTCGCCGGTCACGACGATCCACACGCCGTGCCCCTCGCCGAACCAGCCCACGACCTCGCGCGCGAACTGCGGATCGTAAGGCACCCGGTCGAGTTCGCGGCCGAAGGTCTGGTCGACGGCCGGACTCCCCTGCCCCCACCGGTCCGCGCCGAGGTAGCCGAGAATGGTCTCGACCGGGATCATCCACGCGACCCGCTCGCCCTCGGCCTTGTACCGCGACACCACCATGCCGACCACGCGGCCGGTCTCCTCGTCGAGCACGGCGGTGCCGCTGAACCCGCCGGTGATCGGCTGGTCGTCGTTCTTGCGGGCGAGCTGCACCCATTCGCAGCCGGGCCCGCCTTCGCCGGCGAGTTCGCCGAACGTCCACAGCCCTTCGTCCGCGCCCGCCGGAAACCCGTAGGCGCGCACGGCTTGGCCGTCCGACAACGGCATCCGGTACAACGGCGCGCCCCATGCTCCCGGCACCCGTTCGGCCAACCGCAGCACCGCGATGTCGCCGCGCTCGTCCCGCCCCGGCGGCACCCAAGCCCCCGGAACCACGCGGCCGACGCCGACCGGAGTGCCGGGCAGCCCGACGAAATCGACCAGGACGTCCGCGTCCGGCCCGCCCGCCCGCTCGACGACGTGCGCGCAGGTGAGCACATGGTCCTCGTCGAGCATGGTGCCTGCCCCGCGGATCCCGCCCGTGCGGTCGCGCAGGCGAACCCGCCAGCGTCGACGCTCGGCCTGGTACCCCACGGGTGGACCCTACGCCGAGCCCGTTGCGGGCCGGGCGGCGTTCGCGGAAAGTGGCCCACGCTGGAGCAGCAACCTCACCCGTTCAGCGGCGTCGCGGCACTTCTCGTGGGTGACACCGGTTTCTCCGGGGTCGCTTCGTGTTGGCGGCTGGACAGAAACCCTTTTGGCGCGGGCGGGGCTGACTCTCGGCTACCGGACCGGGGGCGGGCTGTCGGGTTTCCGCGCCAGGCGCGAAGCGGATCGCCGGGACCGGCAGCCGGTTTGAGTCGGGGTGCTGATTCATGCTCGCTTGGCCGGTTTTTTCGCCGATTTCGTTGCGGCGGATGTTGTTCGCGTGGGGGCGCGCCGGGGTTCGGGTTCAGCCGCGCCGCCGATTCGGGCTCGTCCGAGCGGAGACCGCACAGATGCCGTTGCCCGCTCTGATGAACTGCAACGACAGACCGGATTTGATCGGCCACACCGCTGCCCGCGTGTTTGCCCGAACGGGCGCAGCACCGATCCCGTTGCGGTCGCCGCCCCGCGACCGTCCAGCCAGATTCCGTCGCCGCGCCGCTGGTTCGGGCGCTCCCGCACCGCCGATTCCGTTCGCAGTCCCGCAACCGCCCAGCCGCATTTCGCCGCCACGCGAGCCCCCGCGCCGCCGACTCGCTCCCCAGCCCCGCGACCGCCCGGCCGGATTCCGTCGCCGCGCCGCCGACTCGCGAACTCCCGCACCGCCGATTCCGTGTCCGGCCGCGAGATCCACCCGCCTGCTGCCAGGGGCCGGTCGCCGGCCCCGGGCGTGCTCCTCCGCTCAGCGGGTCAGTGTGCGGCCTCGTTCCACGACCGCCCGTATCCGACCGAAACCTCCAGCGGCACCGCCAGTTCCGCGGCCGAGCCCATGCCCTCACGGACCAGCTTTTCGACGTCCGAGCGCTCGCCGTCGGCGATTTCCAGGACCAGTTCGTCGTGGACCTGCAGCAGCACGCGGCTGCGCGACCCCGCTTCGGCGAGGGCGCGGTGCACGTTCAGCATCGCCACCTTGATGATGTCCGCCGCACTGCCCTGGATCGGGGCGTTCAGCGCCATCCGCTCGGCCATTTCGCGGCGCTGGCGGTTGTCGCTGTTCAGGTCCGGCAGGTAGCGACGGCGGCCGAAAATCGTCTCGGTGTACCCGCGCTTCGCAGCCTCGCCGACGACCGACTGCAGGTAGTCGCGCACCCCGCCGAACCGCGAGAAGTACGCCTCCATCTGCTCTTTCGCGTCTTCCGTCGAGATCTTCAGCTGCTGCGACAAGCCGTACGCCGACAAGCCGTACGCGAGCCCGTACGACATCGCCTTGACGCGGTAGCGCTGTTCCGGCGTGATTTCCGCGGCAGGCACGGAAAACGCGCGCGACGCGACGAACGTGTGCAGGTCCTCGCCGCTGTTGAAGGCTTCGATGAGGCCCTCGTCCTTCGACAGGTGCGCCATGATCCGCATTTCGATCTGGCTGTAGTCCGCGGTCATCAGCTCGGCGTAGCCGTCGCCGACCACGAACGCGTCGCGGATGCGCCTGCCTTCCTCGGTGCGCACCGGGATGTTCTGCAGGTTCGGCTCGACCGACGAAAGCCGTCCGGTGGCCGCGATCGTCTGCTGCAGCGTGGTGTGGATGCGCCCGTCGTCGGCGACCGATTTGATGAGGCCCTCGACCGTGGTGCGCAGCCGCGTCGCGTCGCGGTGTTCCAGCATGTGCTGCAGGAACGGGTGCTCGGTCTTCTCGAACAGCGACTGCAGCGCGTCCGCGTCGGTGGTGTAGCCGGTCTTGGTGCGCTTGGTCTTCGGCATGCCCAGCTCGTCGAACAGCACCACCTGCAGCTGCTTCGGCGAACCGAGGTTGATCTGCTTGCCGATCACTTCGTACGCGGAGTCCGCGGCCTGCGTCACGCGGCTGAGGTAGTGCGCCTCCAGCTCGGTGAGCTGGTCGACGTCGACCGCGATGCCCGCCGCTTCGAGTTCGGTGATCACTTCCAGCAGCGGCAGTTCCAGCTCGGCCAGCAGCTTCGCGCCGCCCAGTTCCTCCAGCTCGGTGGTCAGCGCGCCGGCCAGCTCGAAGATCGCGCGCGCTTTCACCAGTTCGGCGGAAATTTCCTTCTGCTCCAGCTCGTCCGCGCCGCCGTCGAGCAGCGACAGCTGACCGTCGCCGTCTCCGGCTTC
The DNA here is from genome assembly GCF_041346965.1 of Amycolatopsis sp. cg13. Lineage (GTDB taxonomy): Bacteria > Actinomycetota > Actinomycetes > Mycobacteriales > Pseudonocardiaceae > Amycolatopsis. The sequence goes on along the minus strand of NZ_CP166848.1, from coordinate 9,563,999 downwards.
CGAGCGCAGCTCACGGTGCAGGTAGCGCAGCGCCAGGTCGTCGAGTCCGAACGTGCGCTGGCCCGGGCGCGCGAGGTACGCGGCGAGCGCGGTGTCCATGGTGAGCCCGGCGAACGTCCAGCCGCGGGCGCGCACCGCGTGCAGCGGCACCTTCAGGTCGTGGCCGATCTTGCGGACCTTCGGGTCCGCGAGCCACGCCGACAGCGCCCGGTCGTCCGCCTCGTCCATCGCGGTGACGTCGACGTACGCGCCCTCGCCGTCAGCCGTCGCGAAGGCGACCGCCTTGAGGTCGGAGCGGACGGAAGCGCCGGTCGCCCGGAACGACAGCGCGACCGGCTCGGCCGCACCGGCGTGCGCTTCGAGCCACGCGCCGAGCGCGCCCGGCGCGAGCGCGGAGCCGGACACCTCGAAGCCCTCGTCGGCCTCCGGTTCGGCGCTGCTCAGGGTCTCGAAAAGCCGGTCGCGCAGCACGCGGAACTCCAGCTCGTCGAACAGCCGGTGCACCGCCTCGCGGTCCCAGGGCCGCAACTCCAGCTGATCCGGCACGGACTCCAGCGGCACGTCGCGGACCAGCTCGGTGAGCTGGCGGTTGAGCTGGACCGACGACAGGTGCTCGCGCAGCGCGTTGCCGACCTTGCCCTTGACCTCGTCGACCCGGTCGATCAGGTCGGCCAGCGACCCGAACTGCCGGATCCACTTGGCCGCGGTCTTCTCCCCCACGCCGGGGATGCCGGGCAGGTTGTCCGACGGGTCGCCGCGCAGCGCCGCGAAGTCCGGGTACTGGGTCGGGGTGAGGCCGTATTTTTCCTCGACCGCGTCCGGCGTGAACCGCACGAGGTCGGAGACGCCCCGCTTGGGGTACAAAACGGTCACCCGATCGGTGACCAGCTGCAACGCGTCGCGGTCGCCGGTACAGATCAGGACGTCGTAGTCTTCGCCGGCTTGCGTGGTGAGCGTGGCGATGACGTCGTCGGCCTCGTAGTTCTCCTTCGTGAGCGACGGGATGCCGAGTACCTCGAGCACCTCCTTCACCAGGTCGACCTGCCCGCGGAACTCGTCCGGCGTGGCGCTGCGGTTGGCCTTGTAGTCGGCGTACGTCTCCGACCGGAAGGTCTTGCGCGAGAGGTCGAAGGCCACCGCGAGGTGCGTCGGCTTCTCGTCGCGCAGCAGGTTGATGAGCATCGAGGTGAAGCCGAAGACCGCGTTGGTGACCTGCCCGGTCTTCGTGCGGAAATTCTCCGCGGGCAGGGCGAAGAAGGCGCGATAGGCCATCGAATGGCCGTCGATCAGCAGCAGCCGGGGGCGGTCTTTCGCGGCGGCGGCGCCTGTGGCGTTGGCAACGGTTCGGTTCTCGGTCGGGCTCACGGGGGCGAGTCTAGGGTGAGGGTCTGACACTCTTGCGTGTCGCATAGGTTGAGGAGCAGAGAGTGACCGAGCAGACGGCGGAAATCACGCCGGGCCAGTTCGCGGGCATGGACCCCGCGGCAGCGGGCCAGCAGCTGAACGACAAGATCGGGCTGAAGCTCGTGGAGATGACGCCCGAGCGGGTCGTCGGCACGATCCCCGTCGAAGGCAACCTCCAGCCCTACGGCCTCCTCCACGGCGGCGCGAACGCCACCGTCGCCGAAGCGCTGGGCTCGGTGCTGGCCGCACTGAACGCAGGCCCCGAACGCGCCGCGATGGGCCTTGAGCTGTCCTGCACTCACCACCGCGCCGTTCGGTCGGGCACTGTCACCGGCGTCGCAACCCCGCTGCATGTCGGACGGGGAACGATCACGTCGGAGATCGTGCTGACGGATGACGAGGGCCGCCGCACCTGCACCGCAAGGCTCACCTGCGTAGTGCGAGACCGCCCACCAGGCGCCTGATCTCTCGAAGAACCGCCGTGAGGGGAACCCTGAGGGAACCTGATTCCCTCAGGGTTCCCCTCACGTCCCTAAACCGCAGCCAGTGCACCCGCCCAACCAGGCAGCCACACTCCCCCGCCCCGATACGAAGCCAAAAACACGGCGCGGGGCTGCTTGTCAAGGCATCTTTCCCGCCTTGACAAGCAGCCCCGCGCCGTAGTCACACTCAAGCTTCGGGGTGCCCCGCGCAACCAACGTGCGCAATGTCGCCGCCAGGCGACGAGCCGAGCAAGAAATCACCCAACCCCGAGATAAGCCTCCTTGATACTGGTATCAGCCAGCAACTCCTGCCCAGTACCAGTCTTCGTAATCTGCCCAGTCTCCAATACATACGCCCGATGAGCCCGAGACAACGCCTGCTGCGCATTCTGCTCAACCAGCAGCACGGTCGTCCCCTGCCGATTGATCTCCGTGATAATCCGGAAAATCTGCTGAATAAACTGCGGCGCCAACCCCATAGAAGGCTCGTCCAGCAACAGCAACCGAGGCTTAGCCATCAACGCCCGCCCAATCGCGAGCATCTGCTGCTCACCCCCGGACATAGTCCCGCCGACCTGAGTCTTCCGCTCAGCCAGCCGCGGAAACAACTCGAAAACCCGATCAAAATCCGGCTGCAGATTCTTCCGGTCCTTGCGCGCATAAGCGCCCATGTCCAGATTCTCCAGCACCGTCATGCCAGGGAAAATCCCCCGGCCCTCCGGCGCCTGCGAAATCCCGCGCACCACCCGCAAATCCCCGCGCAGCCGCGAAATATCCTCGCCGTCAAAGCGAATAGCGCCACCAGAAATGGGCCGGATACCGGAAATCGCCCGCATCGTGGTCGACTTGCCGGCGCCGTTCGCCCCGATGAGGGTGACGATCTCGCCCTCGTTCACGGTGATGGACAACCCGGACACGGCCTGGATCCGTCCGTAGTGGACCGAAACGTCAGAAAGCTCAAGCAACGTCATCGTCGGGAACTCCCAGGTAAGCGGCGATCACGGCGGGGTTCTCCCGGATCTCGGACGGAAGCCCGTCGGCGATCTTCTTGCCGAACTCCAGCACCACGATCCGGTCGGTGACGCCCATGACGAGCTTCATGTCGTGTTCGATCAGCAGGACGGTGTAGCCGTCGTCGCGGATCGTCCGGATCAGCCCCATGAGCTCTTCCTTCTCCGCCGGGTTGAACCCTGCGGCCGGCTCGTCGAGGCACAGCAGCTTCGGCTCGGTAGCGAGCGCCCGCGCGATCTCCAGCCGCCGCTGATAGCCGTAGGGCAGGTTCTTCGCGCGGTCCGCGGCCCGGTCGGCGATGCCGACGAATTCCAGCAGCGCCATGGCCTTCTCGATCGCCTGCTTCTCCTCGCGGTGGTGCCGCGGGACCCGCAGGAGCGCGCCGAGCAGGCTGGTCTTGTGCCGCGCGTCGGTGCCGACGACCACGTTCTCCAGCGCGGTCATCTCGGAAAACAGCCGGATGTTCTGGAACGTCCTGGCGATCCCGAGCTGGGTGATCCCGTGCCGCGACGCCTTGCCGAGCGGCTTGTCCTCGAGCAGCACCTGCCCCGAGGACGGCCGGTAGACGCCGGTCATCGCGTTGAAGCAGGTGGTCTTGCCCGCGCCGTTCGGCCCGATCAGGCCGAGGATCTCGCCGCGCCGGATCTCGAAGGACACCGAGTCCAGCGCCACCAGGCCGCCGAAGCGGACGGTGACGTCGTCGACCTTGAGCAGCGTCTGCCCGTAGTCGGCCCGGATCTCCCGGTCCGGCGCGACGACCTCGGCGACCTCGGCCTCGTGCTCGGCGAGCTCGTCGGCGGTCATGTTCGCGACCTCGGCCACGAGGCCGCCCTCGGCCGGGACCTCGGGCCCGTTTCCGTTGCCAGGGACCGTCATGCCTTCTCCCCTGCTTTGTCGGACACCAGCGAACCGTCGCTGCTGACCTGCTCGCCCTTGCCGAGCAGCCGCTGGTACGCCTGCCTGCCGTACGCAAGCAGCCGCTGCCGCGCGCCGAGGAGGCCCTGCGGGCGAAAGATCATCAGGACGATCAGCGCGAGTCCGAAGATCAGGTACTTGTACTCCGCGATCGCCTGGAACCGCAGCGGCACGTACGCCACCACGATCGCGCCCAGCAGCACGCCGACCTTGTTGCCCGCGCCGCCGAGAATGACCGCGGCCAGGAACAGCATCGACGTGACCACGTCGAACTTCTGGTTGTTCACGAAGCCCAATTGCCCCGCGTACAGCGCACCGGAAAGGCCGCCGACCGCGGCGCCGCCGACGAACGCCCAGATCTTGAACTTGAACGTCGGCACGCCCATGATCTCGGCCGCGTCCTCGTCGTCGCGGATCGCGACCCACGCGCGGCCGACGCGGCTGCGCTCCAGGTTCCCGACCACGAACAGGATCACGATGATGATCGTGACGCAGAGCCAGTACCACGGGATGCCGTCGGTGTTGTTGAAGAGCGGATTCCCGTCCGCCTTCACGCCCGGCGGATGCCCGACGCCCTGGAAACCGCGGTTGCCGCGCAACGGGTCGATGTTGTCGGCCAGCAGGCGGACGATCTCGCCGAAGCCCAGCGTGACGATCGCCAGGTAGTCGCCGCGCAGTCGCAGCGTCGGCGTCCCGAGGATGACCCCGAAGATCATCGTGACCACCATCGCGATCGGCAGCACGACGAGGAACGGCAGCTTCGCCAGCGACGAGTCCGGGCTCGTGAAGAGCGCCATCACGTAGGCGCCGATCGCGAAGAACCCGACGTAGCCGAGGTCGAGCAGACCGGCCTGGCCGACGACGATGTTGAGCCCGATGGCGACCAGCGCGTAGCGGGACACCTCGAACATCGCGATCGGGAAGTCGTACCCGGGCTGGGTGGTGATCAGCGGCGGGTTCAGCACCGGCAGCAGGTAGACCAGCGCCACCAGCGGGATGAGCACGCCCCACTGCTGGACGCGGGACAGCCGGTTCCACCAGTCCGAAACGGGACGGCGGCGCGCCTTCGCCGGAGCGGCGGGCGGCGTCGTAGTCGTCGTCATACCCGTGCCTTTCCGAGCGATTCGCCGAGAATGCCGGTCGGGCGGAACATCAGGATCAGCACCAGCAGGGCGAACGCGACGACGTCGCGCCACGCGCCGCCGAACAGCGACTGCCCGTAGTTCTCCACGACCCCGAGCAGCAGGCCGCCCAGCAGCGCGCCGCGCAGGTTGCCGATGCCGCCGAGCACCGCGGCGGTGAACGCCTTGATGCCGAGGATGAAACCGCCCTGGTACGAGGCGCCCTGCGGGATCTTCATCATGTAGAACAGCGCCGCCGCGCCGGCCAGCAGGCCGCCGATGAGGAACGTGAGCGTGATGACGCGTTCCTTGTTGACGCCCATCAGCGTCGCGGTGTCCGGGTCCTGCGCCACCGCGCGGATGCCGCGGCCGAACTTGGTGCGGTTGACGAACATGTCCGTGCCGATCATCAGCAGGATCGACGCGATCACGGTGATGATGGTGACGATCTTGACGCTGCCGCCGAAGATCGTGAACACCTCGTCGTTGCGCAGCAGCCGGATGCTGTCCTCCGGGTTGCCGCCGCGCCAGATGAAGAGGATCTGCTGCAGCACGAAGGAAGCGCCGATCGCGGTGATCAGGAAGACCAGCCGGGGCGCCTTGCGTTTGCGCAGCGGCCGGTAGGCCACGCGTTCCAGCACGACCGCGGTGCCGCCGGACACCGCCATCGACGCGACGAGCGCGAGCAGCAGGAAGCCGATCAGCTCGAAGATCGGCAGCTCCGGCGTCGCGCCGGGGCGGAAACCCAAGCCGTAGAAGGTGAACCACGTCGCGAAGGCGCCGTAGATGAACACCTCGGAGTGGGCGAAGTTGATGAGTTTGAGCACGCCGTAGACGAGGGTGTAGCCCAGCGCCACGAGCGCGTAAATGCTGCCGTAGGAAAGACCGTCGATCGTGTTGTCCCAGAACTGGTTCAGGAACGAATTCACGTCGAAGGTGATCCAGCTGCCGCCGCCCTGCGCGAGGACGAGCGAACTGAGGTCAGGGGTCATCGACACACTAGTTCTCCATGTGGGTCCGGGGTGCGGGCCCGGCGGGATCAGCCGCCCGGCACGCACCCCGGTACTGGAACCGAAAGCGGTGAGCTACTTGATCTCGGTGTTGCGGACGATCTTTCCGTTGTCCACCTTGTAGGTCCACACGGTGGTCGCGGCGAGCTCGCCGTGGTCGTCCCACTTGAAGTGCTTCGTGATGCCCTGGCCGTCGTAGGTCTTCACGAAGTCCAGCAGGTCGGCGCGGGTCTTCTTGCCGGCGTCGATGCCCTTCAGCAGGATCGTCGCGACGTCGTAGGCCTCGGGCGAGTAGGTGCCCGGGTCGGCGCCGGTCGCCGCCTTGTAGGCGTCGGTGAACTTGGTGAACTGGTCAGCGGGCACGCAGGGGCAGGTGAAGTACGCGTTGGCCGCGGCGTCGCCGGCGCCCTTCACGAACAGGTCGTCCTTCACGCCGTCCGGGCCGACGAACTTGGCCTTGACGCCCGAGTCGTTCAGCTGCTGCGCGAACGGAGCGGCTTCCTGGTAGTAGCCCGAGTAGAAGATCGCGTCCGGCTTCTCGTTCTTGATCTTGTTGACCACGGCGGAGAAGTCGGTCTGCTTCGTCTTGACCTTGTCCTGGCAGCTCGCCTTGTCGCCGAGCGCCTTGATGGTCGAGGCGGCGAGGCCGGTGCCGTACTCGGAGTCGTCCTCGATGACGCAGACCTTGCTGGCCTTGAGCTCGCCGGTGATGAACTTGGCGGCGGCCGGGCCCTGCGCGTTGTCGTTGCCCAGCGCGCGGAAGAAGGTCTTCCAGCCGTTCTGGGCGAGCGACGGGTTGGTCGCGGACGGGGTCACGGCGACGAGGCCCGCGGAGTTGAAGATGTTGCCCGCGGCCTTCGACTCGCCCGAGAACGGGAGGCCGATGACGCCGATGATGCCCGGGGTGTTGACGATCTGGGTCACGATGCCCGGCGCCTTGTCCGGGGTGCCCTCGGTGTCGAACTGCTCCAGCTTGACCTGGCAGCCCGGGTTCGCCTTGTTGTGCTGGTCGACCGCCAGCTTCGCGCCCTTGAGGATGTTCTGGCCAAGGGCCGCGTTCGCGCCGTTGATCGTGCCGGCGTAGGCGATCGAGGTCGGCGCGCACTGCGCCTTGCCGTCTCCCGCCGGGTCCGCCGCGTTCGCCGCCGCCGACGGGGCCGCGGCCTGCGGCGCGCCGCTGTCGCCACCCGAGTCACCGCCGGTCCGCGCCGAGCAGGCGCCAAGGGAGATGACTCCCGCCGCGGCCAGCACGATGACCTTAGTGAGTCGTGCTCTCTGCACTCGTTCCTCCAAATGCCACCCGCGACGTTCCCGGGGAACGGCGGGTCCCTGCGTGGGACTTCGACTGGGCGCTGAACGTAGCCGCCGGGTGAGGTGTTGCACAGAGTCACAGCGAGTCTTGTATCCACATCGTGACGGTCGTCACGAGAATTAACGGACGATTTACACTCGATCGTCTTATTGCAACGACCGAGTGAATGACTCTTCGTGTCCGAGTGCCCCTCGAAAGGACCTTGACCAGACGCCTGATCAATAGGGGCAGTCTAGGAACATCCCCTCCGTCACCGTGACCGACACCACGATGCCCCGGCCTCCAAGGTAGCAACCTTGCCCTTTCGCGCAGGGCAGATCAACCCGCACGGGTGGGTCCGGGGCCGGTGCGGCGGAAGGGTTTACGCTGGTCAGCAGCCGAGTTTCGGCGCGACACGGCGGTGGCGGACGGATGCGGCGAAACGGACGGGGTCCCGCTGGCCGGGAGCGCACTCCGGGGCCGGGCGGTCACTCTCCGGCGCGATTTCCGGTTTCGGGGCCGTGAAAAAGCGGGCGCGACCACTTTGGTCACGCCCGCTTTTTGGGTTTTGCTCGTTTGCTCAGCCGATGCTTTCGACGACCGCCTCGGCGACGGCCTTCATCGTGGTGCGCCGGTCCATCGCGGTGCGCTGGATCCAGCGGAACGCGTCCGGTTCGGTGAGCCCCTGGCGGCTCATCAGCAGGCCCTTCGCCCGGTCGATGACCTTGCGGGTCTCGAGCCGGTCGGTGAGCCCGGCGACCTCGGCCTCGAGGGCCTGCAGCTCGGAGAACCGGCTGACGGCCAGCTCGATGGCGGGCACGAGGTCGCGTTTGGCGAACGGTTTCACCAGGTACGCCATGGTGCCCGCGTCGCGGGCCCGTTCGACGAGGTCGCGCTGGCTGAACGCGGTGAGAATGACGACCGGCGCGATCCGGTCGCCGGTGATCCGCGCGGCCGCCTCGATGCCGTCGAGCTTCGGCATCTTGACGTCGAGGATCACGAGGTCCGGCTTGAGGTCGGTGGCCAGCGCGATGGCCTCCTCGCCGTCGCCGGCCTCGCCGACGACCTCGTAGCCCTCTTCGCGCAGCATTTCCACCAGGTCGAGCCGGATGAGCGCCTCGTCTTCCGCGACGAGCACCCGTCGCTGCGGCACGCCGGCGGCGGCGCCGTTCGACTCGGCAGCCTGTTCGGTCACCGGTGTCCTCCTGAAGGCTCGGCGGGACGTCTTCGACACGCGGTCACCCGCGAGAGCCCAGCGTACCGGGACCGATCCAGATCCCACGATGGCGTTCACCACGAAGTGGCGGGAGACACCCAGCCCCGGCCCCAAGTCGATCACCGCCGATCACCGGACCCGGTCGTGGGCGGGAAGGGCGGGTCCCGTAGAGTTTCCCGCACTGCGCCCCCGTAGCCCAACTGGCAGAGGCAACGGATTCAAAACCCGTCCAGTGTGAGTTCGAATCTCACCGGGGGCACTCGCGACCACCTGCGGAAACCGGCTCCTGACCAGGGTGAACCTGGCCAGGGGCCGCTCTTGTTTGGTCCGGCTGCGCGCCGGACAGTCCGGCCGTTTACGGCCTTTACCCCCATGCGCCCCCAGTCTGCGGAGCGTCAGTCCTCCCAGCCGAGCGCCTTCTCAATCCGATCGTGGGCGACCGACCCCAGCCCATTGATGACCTTGGCTGCTCTCAGCGTGGCGGACGGAGCTGACATCGCGGGCTCGGGGTGCGGTGGTCGAGGCGCGGAACTGCGGGCGGCAGTTGGAGCGTCTCGCCCGTAGCGGTCGGCGCGGCCCAGCCGATCGCGGGCGATCCGCCTCGAGCTGCCATCCCGGTTTCATCAGTGCGACGTCGCAGGGGTCCCGTCCGGTTGGCGCCGCCCATTCGCCCGCAACAACGCATTTCCATTCGAGCCGAATTGATCCGATAGGCGTGCTGCATGACGAATTCTCTTTCTCAGGAATTTCTCGACGGCAACCGTGCTGGAGCCCCACCCCGCGCACAACGGGCCCGCTACGGCAAATCATTTCAAGAACTGGAGACCTTTCGCCGTGAGGGCGAGCGCGGGTGTCGAGGGCGGACATGGCCGGCGTAACGAACGGAACAGCCCACCCGACTACAAATCACCTCGGGCGAAGGAGCATCCTCATGATCAAGGGCGTCGCCCTCTTCGCCGCCGCGGCCGCGGCGGCGGCCACCCTCACCGCCTGCTCCAGTCGGGACGCTGGCGATCTCGGTGCCGCCAATGTGACTCCCGCCGCTGCTTCGACACCCGGCTCTTGCCCTCCGCTGCAGGCCGGACAGTCATGCGTCAACGGGCAACTGGTCCAGTCCAGCCCGACCAGCGAGGCTTCACCCCCGGTCGCGTCCAGCCCGACCACCGAAGCTCCCCAGTCACCGCCCCAGGTCGAGTCCAGCCCGACCAGTGAGGCTCCGCAATACCCGCCTCAGGTCGAGCAGGCCCGTGAGTCCGCGCAGTCGTATCTCGGCTACACCGCATTCTCGCGAAACGGCTTGATCGATCAGCTGTCCTCTAAGTACGGCGACAGCTACCCGAAGAACGTCGCCACTCAGGCAGTGGACAGCCTGGACGTCGACTGGAACGCGCAGGCAGCCAAGGCGGCACAGTCCTACCTGGACTACACCTCGTTCTCGTGCACCGGCCTGACCCAGCAGCTGTCATCGCGGTACGGCGGGCAATTCACCAATGCCCAGGCCAAGTTCGGCGCGCACCAGACGAAGGCGTGCAAATGAGGCCCGGCAGGAGCAGACAGTCGTCGATGTCCACAAAGGACTATTAGTCTCGGACCGCAGTTCGGGCGTCGATCTCTGACCCGTCTCCTCGATCGCCGGTGGGTCGGTTTGGCCCTGGGCTCCGCGCGGGACGGGAACTACTCTCGGGGAAGGGCAGGGGCGGCATGTCGCTCATCGGCTGCCGCAGAGCGCGTCCAGGAGTGAGGAGGTCGCTGATGTCCGCGATGCTCAAGCTGACGCACAAGGCGATCGGGGTCGAGGTGCGTCGTGGCGCCTACGAGGTCGAGGTCGACGGTGAACCGGTCGGGTCGGTTGCCATGAACAAAACGATCGAGACGGTCGTCGAACCAGGTCGCCACACCCTGCTCCTCCGCGACGGCCGGAACTCGAGCCGGACGGAGACGTTCGACGCGGCCGACGGCGAAACCGTCGCTTTCCGGTGCACCGGGAAGCGGTTTTTGCCGCTCTTTCTCGCGTCGTTCTTCTTCCGCGGACTGGCGATCAAGCTCGTCCGCGAGTAACCGCGGCCGACCAGCCGGGTTACTCGCCGGTGCTGTCTCCGCGCCGGCCGTGGGCGCAGCGGCTGGGCTCGGCGCGCAGGCATACGCTGCCGCCGTTCACGCGCAGGCCGGCGTCGTCGAAGGCGGTGGTCCAGGAATGGGCGATGGCGGTCTGCGCGGTGGCGAGCGGGATCAGGCCGCTGCAGACGGCGTCTTTGAGTTTGTTCTCGACCGCGTCTTTGGGGTTGGGGATCTTCCCCGGCTCGACCCACAGGTTGCGGGGATCGTCAGGCGCACCGCCGAGTTCCAGGGACACAAGGTGGTCGTACTCGCCGGTCTCGCCGGCAGGGAGGGTGTATGCCTTCGCCGTGGTGTCCTTCATGCGACTGGTCTTGCCGGTGGCCGGACGGACGGTTTTGGTCCAGCCGCTCTTGCACACCGTGGTGGCGATATTCGCTTGGGAGACCTGCGGATTCACCGCACCGGGGGTGCAGGACGGATCGGGCGTCGGTTGCCCGTTGCGCTCGCCGAGATGGCAGGAACCGGCTGCCGGAAGCGGCGTCGAAGAGTTCCCGGCGGACAGCGCGGTGCCGCCAGCGTTGCCGCTACTCGATTGCTGCCCTGTCGCATGACCGGGCGTGCACGCGGAACACGCCACAATCCCCGCGGCGATGACCCCAGCAAGACGTACCGCCTGAATCGGACACAGACCCTTCTTCAGCACGTTTTTCCTTTCCTGGCAGCAACAATCACGCGCGCCCGAGGACGGGCGGCGCACAGCTTCTCCGTTGCCGCCGGAAGCGGGCGGCAGCGACACGCGCCATTCCGCGGAAATCCCCCGCGCGTCAGGACTGATCGAGCCGCCAGGTTCGGATGTTTCCGACGATGCAGCATCAACTGCCCGTGCCGAGGCGTCCGACGCAGGATCGATGACGATGCCCTCCCGCCGGGTCCGGATCTCGTGCACCGCGTCGCCGTCCATGTCCCGGCGCCCAGCCGAGTGACACTTTGCCGGAAACAGTCACAATCGGGCTGTTTTTGCTGTTAGCCTCCTTGCTCACCGGCCGTCCGGTTGGCGAACCCCGCTCGAGGAGGTACCGGCAGTGAGCAGCGGATACCTAGGTGCCAGCCAGTACTCGTCGTTGCTTTCCGCGGCGCTCAACGCCTACTGGCAGACGCTGGAGCGCCGCTGGCTCCACGACGCCGGGCGCGCACTGCAGCACGGAACAGTCCAGATCGACGGCGCGCCGTCGGCGCTGCGGCCGATCCCGGTCCAGTCGATGATCCACTTGCAGACCTGCCCGATCGTCGCGTGGGCGGTCGACGACGGCACCCCGGCGAAGCGGCCGGGCTCCTGCGACGGATGGGACCCCTCGCGGCAGGCCTACGTCGAATGCCACGCCTCCGACGCCTTCGCCCAGATCGGCGACTGGGCCTGGCAGCAACGCGAACATCTCGCGAACTCGATCCCGGACCTCGCGGGCGGGCCGGACCTGTCGTTCCTCGAAGAGGCCAGGACCAGTCTCGTCGCGATCAACGACGCCATGGACACCGACGACTCGGTCGGCGACCACGCGCTGAACGGGCTCGTCGACAAACTCTCCATCAGCAGCGACGACAACAACAACCGGGCCTGGATGGCCGGGTGGACCGGGCTCGCCGCGAACAGCCTCAAAGGCGGCTTCCTCTCGACGGTCGGCCCGGCCCTGAAGAACCAGCGCGTCCTCGTGCGATGGCTGGCCAACTGCTACGCGCTCCGGGCGACGACGATCAACGCCGCCCGGAACAACAACCTGCACCTCATCGGCCAAGCCACCAAGGAACTCTTCGAAACCGCTGCGACGCCGCCGCCGACCGACATCCAGCTGGTCAAGCAAAAGGTGAACGCCGTCAGCGAGGTGTGAGGCGTCGCCGAGACTGTCGTCAAAGCAATTTCCCCGCCCTGAGCACGTTCTTCTCGCATCTGGACGGCGCCGTCCGCACCCTCGGCAGCGAGCTGGACCACGCCGAAGCGGACTACCTCAAAGTCGTCACGGCGATCCAGGAACGCATCGCGGGCGTCGACCGGTCGCTGCTGGAACTCTACGACGTCGCCGAACTCTACTCCGGCCAGCTGAAAAACATCGCGACTGTCTCCTGCGCCGACGGCCAGCTCGCCGGCCGCGGAGTCGTCCCCGTCGCGGCGGACACCGCCCTGATCGGGTTGCGCGGCGAGGTCGAAATACGCCGAAAGCGACGCTGAACAACGAGACCGGTTCAACGCGACAATCAAACAGTGGGACCTGCTCGGCGAAGGCGGCCCTCGCCAGCGCGGCCGCATTGACCTCGACCCGCACAAGGACGGCGTCCAGAACTGACCACGCAGCCGCCTCCCCGCGGCCGTCCGGTGCGGGACGCGCTCCTCTCAGCTGGGCGCGGCAGACCTTGCGGCTGTCCGTTCCCGCTGGCCGCCGAGCGTGCACAAGGCAGCGACCGCGAAAGCCACCGCCTCGTAGGTCATCGCGTGCCATAACGCGGCGCCCGCGGTCGCGGCCGGGGCGGCGTAGGCGATGCCGGCGAATGTGACGCCCAGCGTGCCGCCCAGTTGTTGCGCGGTGGGAAGCAGGCCGGAAACCGAGGCCGCGGCCTCGGGGCGCACTCTGGCGATGATCTGGGTGAACGCGGACGCGGTGAAAACCCCGAAGGCGACTCCGCCGGCGCACAACGCGAGCCAGTACCACCAGCGCAGATCGATGAGCATTGGGACGGCAACGGACACCAGTCCCATCGCGAGGGAAGAAGCGGCGAGCGCGCGGGGACCGAACCGGTTGCCCAGGCTGTTCGCGATCCGGCTCCCGGCCAGCGCTCCGACGGCGTACGGCGTGATGCTCAGGCCCGTCTCGAGCGGACTCCAGCCCTTGGCGCCCTGGAGGTGCATCGACAGCAGCAGGGTGAAGGACGGGACACCCGCGTTGAAGATCAGCACGGCCGCCAGTCCCCACCTCGTCGCCGGTTCGGCCAATGTGGACGGTTGGATGAGCGGTTCCGCCGACCTGCGCTGGGAGATCACGAAACCGGTCAGCGCGGCCACGGCCAGTGCCAGGCTTGCCCAGGTCCACGGCGGCCAGCCGGTCTCGCGTCCCATGGTCAGCGGAAACACCAGCAGGGCGAAACCCAGGAGGCTCAGCGTCGCACCGACCGGATCGACGCGCTGGGGTTTGCGTGCACTGTGGACGGACGGCAGTGCGGGCGAGAGCGCGAGGGCGGCGATCCCGACGGGAACGACCAGCAGCATCGCCGCCCGCCAGCCCAGTCCCAGCGGATCGAGCTGGGTCAGCACGCCGCCTAGCACCGGGCCGGCGAGCGAGGCCGCCGCCATCGTTCCGCCGAAGGCGCTCAGTGCGGCGGGGCGGCGGTTCGCGGGCAGCGCCGACTGGATGATCGACAGGATCTGGGGCGCCATCAAGCCGCTGCCGAAACCTTGCAGGGCGCGCCCGGCGATCAGCACCCATGCGTCCGGTGCGGCGGCGGCCCCGAGCGAGGCGGCGGTGAACAACGCCATTCCGGTGACGAACATCCGGCGGTAGCCGTACTTGTCCCCCAGCCGCGCGGAGACGATCAGCGAGCAGGCGTAGGTGAGGGTGTAGGCCGCGAGAACCAGCTGGGTCTCCGCCGTCCCGGCGTGCAGGTCCCGCTGAACGTCGACCACGCCCACCTGCATGACCGTGACGCTGAACAACTGGACGAAGGTGCCGGACAGGACGATCGGCAGCAGAAGTCGTTGCGCCGGCGGGGAAAGACGCACCGAGTTCATCGGTCGGACCGGTGCAGGGCAGCCGCGGCGAGGGTGGTCGCCAGTTCGTCCGGCCGGGTCACGAACGGGGAATGGCCGCCTGGCAGGGAGTGCACGCGGAACGGGTTCTCCGGCGTCAACTGGTCCGCCTCGGCGATCATCAGGTCCTGGGTCGCGGGCGGCAGGGCGAGGTCGTCGGCCAGCCGCACGTAGGAGCGGGAGATCCGCCCCCAGCGCGCCGCGGAGACCGGAACCGGCGTCGTGAAGTTCGCGAACGGGAGGTCGGGGTGCAGGAACTGCCGCCACGATTCCGGGCTGCCCTCGGGGAGATCGTCGAGGAACGCCCGGCGGATGACGCCGGCGACGGCCGGGTCGGGGGAAAGCGGGTTGATCCGGATCGCGCCCAGTTCGGCCGGATCGCCGACCGGCGGCACCTGGACCGCTCCCGCGTTCTCCTTCGCTTCGATGTAGTCGGCGAACCGTGGGCGGCCCCCGGGCACGAACGCGGACAGGTAGACGAGCCGGTCGACGAGTTCCGGTGCCTGCTCCGCGGCGGCGGACGCGGCCGCACCGCCCGCGCTGTGGGCGACCAGCACGACGTTCCGGTACCGGGTGCGGGCGCTGACGAGCGCATCGAGCACGACGTCGGTGCTGTCCTGCATGGTGACGTCGCGCAGGGACGACCTTTCGCTGGCGAAACCGGGTTGGCCGGGCAGGAAGTACCCGCTGGGGACAGGCGCGTCGAGCCCGCTCCCCGGCAGGTCCACGGCGACGCTGGCGAGGCCGTGGCGCGCGAGCGCCCGCTGCGTCGAGGTCCAGTGCAACGCGGAATGCCAGGCGCCGTGCACGAGCAGGATGACGGTCTCGGACGAGGAGGGTCGGGTCACTGGGGGTCCTTCGAGAGTCGATCAGGGACCTCCCCAGAGCACACTCACCGCGCCCCGTTATCCACTGCCATATCTTACGAATGCCTTCGTGATACTTTCTACGTATAGTGACGACGTGGAAGCCCGTCACCTCCGTTACGCCCTGGCCCTCGCCGAGCACCAGCACTTCGGCCGTGCCGCCGCGGCACTGGGCATCGCTCAGCCGCCGTTGTCGACGCAGATCGCCGCGCTTGAGCGGGAGGTCGGCGAACGGCTTTTCGATCGCACTGCCCGCGGCGTTTTTCCCACCGCCGCAGGGGATGCGTTCCTCGCCAGAGCGCGCGGCGCACTCGCCGAAATGAGCCTCGCGCTCGTCGACGCGGGCCGTGCGGCACGCGGGGAAACCGGCAGGCTGCGGATCGGGTTCATCGGGTCCGCGCTGCTCGACCCGCTGCCGGGGGTGATCGGCCGGTTCCGCAGGACCCATCCGGAAGTCCGGATGACCTTGCAGGAGCTGGACAGTTCGGCCGGGTCCGCGGCATTGCTCGCGGGCGAACTGGACGTGGCGGTGGGACGGGGCAATCCTCGCGGCGCCGGCGCGGAGCACCTGGTCACCGTGCCCATCGGCGCCGACCACCTGATAGCCGCGGTTTCGGTAGGACACCCCTTCGCCGGGCAGAAGTCCGTCGACGTCGAACGACTCGCCCGCGAGCCGCTCGTGGTCAGCGCGGACGCGGCGGGTTCCTACCTCAGATCGGTCTTCGAGCCCGCTGTCCTCGACAGTGCCACCCTGGCGCGCGACATCCACACGATCGCCGGACTCGCCGCCTGCTCCGCGGGAGTCGGCCTCGGCCCGGAACGGATGCGGCTGATCGCGCGCAAGGACATCCGGTTCTGCGCCGTCGAGCCGCGGTTCCGGCTGCCGGATCTGCAGATGTCCTTCCGGGGCAACGATTCCTCGCCGACGCTGGCCGCTTTTCTGTCGGTGGTCCGGCAGAATTGTGCCGACGTGGGCGGACGGCTCGACGAACTCTTAGCCCGCCGTGTTTGATTGCTGTGTTTAATGGCCGCGACTTCGTCGCGGCGGAGAAATCGCCTTCATCCGGTTTCTTCCCTCCCGATCCGCTCGGCCTGGGGGCCGAGCGGATCGCTCAGTCCAGAAACCGGGGCGATTTCTCGGTTCGGTTCAGTTAGTGGTCAGGGCGAAGGGGTGGGGTGCGTTTGACTGGTGTGCTGCCGTCTAGGGGTTGCTATAGCGGGGTGCCGCTGCCGTGGCCGAGGGCGCGCGGGTTCGCTGAGGGTCAGGCGGTGAACTCGTAGGTGGGATCGGCCCGGTAGCGCCGGGCGGTTTCCCGCAGGCAGCCCAGCAGCACATCGCCGTGCTTCGGATCGTTGCCCGCCCAGGCGGCCCACGTCCGCATCCAGTGTTCGGGACGCTCCGCCCGCAACGGGAGCCAGTGCCACGCGGGGAACCACTTCCGCGCGGACGTCGCGCCGATGAGCACCGTGTCGACCTGTGAGCTGGTGGCGATCAGTTCGCTGTGCTCGGAGAACGCCCGGAACAGCCAGTCGACTTCGGTTCCGGTCGCGGTCGCCGCCGCGCGCAGGCTCACCTCTTCGCCCTTGGCGGAATGGGCCATGACGCGCAGCCCGTCGAGATCGGTGACATCGAGCTCCTCCCGGTCGCGCGGCCCGGTGCCTTCGCGGAAGACGCAGCCGAGCCGTTGCCGGAAAAGGAATTCCTTGTGGAGCTCGGGCGGCTGGGTGTGCACAAGGCTCAGGTCCAGCGAACCGTTGAGCAGCAACCTGCGCTGCTCCTCGCTGGTGGCTTCGACGATCGCGAAATGGATCTCCGGCGCGGCTTCGCGCACCGCGTTCAGGTAGTCCTCGATCCAGCCGGCCGGGATCCCCGACGGGACTCCCAAGTGGACGAGGCGCCGGGCGCTGGCGGCGGCCTGAAGGACCTCGGGGACCCGGTCGACCAGTTCGAAGATGGACAACAGGTGCTCGCGCAGGCCCTCGCCGACCGCGGTCAGCTCGGCTCCGGTCGCGGTGCGCCGCAGGAGCTGGTGCCCGAGCGACTTCTCCAGCCGGGCGATCTGCCTGCTCAGCGTCGGCTGGGTGAGGTGCAGGGCCGCCGCGGCGCGCGAGATCGAGCCGTACTCGGCGACGGCGCGGAAATAGTCGAGGTGACGCAGCTCCAGCATGCACCGAGCATATGCCTCTCAGGCATGGCGGGGTCGGTCGATAGGCATTTGATCTATAACTGCTCGTCGCTCAGGATCGTCCCAGCGAGCGGACGAGCGGAGAGGACGCGATGACCGTCGAGTTGGCTTTCGAGCGGCTGCCAGGACCGGAGAAGGCTCCGTTCACCTTCGTGCTCGTCCACGGCTGGGCGCGCTCGCGCTCGGACTGGCACCCCGTATTGCCTGGCCTGCAACGGATCGCTCCCCTCGTGCTCGTGGACCTGCGCGGGCACGGCGAGTCCGGGCCGGGGCCGGACATGCGGCTGCCGCACGTGGCGGCGGACGTGCGCGCGCTGGCGGACCGGCTCGGTCTCGGCCGAGTGGTGCTGGTCGCCCACTCCGCGGGCAGCGAGGCGGCCGCCTTCCTCGCCCGGCAGCAGCCGGAATCGGTGACCGGGCTGGTCGCGATCGACCCGGCGTTCGGGCTTCCCGACGAGGACCGGGCCCGCATCGAGACGATCGCCAAGCGGCTCCGGTGCGAGGATCCCGTCGCGGTCGCCCGCGAACACTTCGCCAGCCACGGGCCTTGCCCCGTGCTCCCCGGCACCGGCGACCTGGTCGCCGCCACGCCGGCGGCCGTCCGCGACCTGTTCATCGAGTTCGCTTTCGGCACGGACGCGCTGCATTTCCAGTCGCAGGCGAAAGAGTTCTTCGCCGATTTCCCCGTACCAATACTCGCGATCTACCGGAACCGCGAACGCGCCCGCCTGGCCCGCGAATTCCTCTCCGGCGCCGCGGTCAAGGTCCTGCCAGGCGGGCATTGGACGCATCACGAGCACCCCGGCGACGTGGTGGCCGCGATCGCCGAATTCCTGTCCTGGACGGAAAAGAAGGAAGCACACCATGACTGAACCCCGCCGTGTCGCCATTGTCACCGGAGCCGCGGGAAAGCTGGGCACCGCCATCGCCGAACGCCTGCTCGAAGACGGCGTCGCGGTCGTGGTGGCCGACGTGAAGGCGGACGCGGCGGACGCGACCGCCGCCGCCCTCGACGCCAGGTTCGCCCCGCCCGCAGTCGGCATCGCCGCGGATCTCGGGTCCGTGCAGTCGATCGAGGACCTGATCGCGGAAGTCGGCAAACGCTTCGGCCGGATCGACGTCATCGTCAACAACGCGGCCGTGAACCGCCGCTCCACGCTCGCCGGGCTTTCCCCGGACGACTGGGACCTCATGAGCGAAGTGAACCTGCGCGGCCCGGCGTTCCTCGTCAGCCGGGCACTGGAGTTCTTCAAGGCGCAACGCAGCGGTACGGTGGTCAACATCGCCTCGCGCAACTGGGTTTCCGGCGGGCCGGTCGCCTACACCGCCATGAAAGCCGGACTCGTCGGGTTGACCCGCTCCTTCGCGACCGAACTCGCGAAGTACAACGTCACGGCGAACGCAGTCGCGCCCAGCTTCATCCTCTCCGACTTCACCGCCTACGACCGCGACGAAGGCCAGCTGCGGCGGCTCATCGCCGAGTACCAGGCCATCACGCCGATGCCGCGGATGGCGGAACCCCGTGACGTCGCCGAGGCCGTCGCCTTCCTGGCCTCGCCCGCGGCCTCGTTCATCACCGGAGAGGTCCTGCACGTGTGCGGCGGCGCGCAGCTCGCCCCGCTCCCCCAGACCCCGCTCGCCGTCGAGCACCCGGCCCTGCCGTGAAGTTCGGCGTCGCGACGATCTGTCTGCCCACAGTGGACATTCCCGAGTGCATCGCCCAGGTGCACGCCGCGGGGTTCGGCGGGATCGAATGGCGGGTCGAGCCGCGTCCCGGCAGCATCCGCGACCCGCGGCCCGCGCACCCCTACCTGGTCGACCACCACGCCACCCTCCCGCTGGACGTGCCGACGGCGGAGGCGGTCGCCCGCGACACGCGCGCGGCGGGACTCGACGTGATCGGCCTGGCCCCCTACATCGAGGTCGGCGACACCGAGATGCTCCAGCTCGCGTGCGATCTGGCCCGGGCCGCTGACGCTCCGCAAATTCGTTTGCAGGCACCGAGAATCTCCCGAACGGGAAAGTCCTATTCGGACTTGTTCGAGCACACCGTCTCGTTCTTCGGGGAAATCGAAACCGCTGCGAGAGCGGCCGGAATCCGCGCACTGCTGGAGATCCACCACAACACCATCTGCCCCAGCGCCTCGCTCGCGCACCGGGTCGTCTCGCGCTTCGACCCCGCGCACGTCGGGGTCATCTACGACCTCGGCAATCTCGTCTTCGAAGGCTATGAGGCGCACGAGATCGCGCTCGACCTGCTCGGCGAGCATCTCGGACACGTGCACCTGAAGAACGCCGCGCACTTCCGTTCGCCAGGCGGCGGCTGGCAAGCCGGGTGGACTCCGCTCGAGGACGGCGAGGTCGACGTCCCTCGGGTGCTCGGCCTCATCGGCCAACGCGGCTACCCCGGCTGGGTTTCGGTCGAGGACATGAGCCTGGACCGCCCGCCCGTCTCGACCCTGCGCCACAACGCGGCCCAGCTCCGCGAGTGGGGCCTGCTGCACTGAGCTTCCCGTTACTGGACAAGGAGGTCCACAATGGATGCGACAAAGTCCGCATCGGACACCGCGGCGCTCCCGGTCGCGAAAGCATCTCGCTACCGGTGGGTGATCCTCGCCGTGTGCTGGCTGGCCTACACCCTCATCTACCTCAACCGCACCGCCTGGTCGGTGGTCGCGGTCGACGCTTCGCATTCCATCGGGCTGTCGGTGGCGCAGCTGGGGATCTTCGCGACCGCGATGTCCATCGGCTACGTGGTCACCAACATTCCCGGCGGAATCGTCGCGGACCTGATCGGCGGCCGCCTCGCCGTGGGGATTTCCCTTGTCCTGGCGGGAGTTCTGACGTTCGCCTTCGGCACCGTGCACAACCTCGGCGTGGGGATCGCGCTCCAGGTCCTCATCGGGCTGGTCAGCGGCGCCGACGTCGCGTCCTTCACGAAGCTGCTCAGCCGCTGGTTCCCGCCGCGCGAGCGCGGGACCGCGTTCGGGCTGTACATCACCGCGACCGCGTTCGGCAGCGTGCTCGCCAACGCCTCCATCCCGGCGCTGATGGCGCGGCTCGATTGGAACGGGGTCTACTACCTGTTCGGCGTGCTCACCGTCGTGGTGGGCGTGATCTGCTGGGTCCTGCTGCGCAACGACCCGCCCGGTTCCGTCGAGACGACCGAACCGGGCGGACGGCTCGGCTTCGCGGCGATGTTCAAGAACCGCAACCTGATGTCGCTCGCGGCCGCCGGGCTCGGCATGCAGTGGGCCACCCTGGGGTTCCTGGCCTGGGGCAACTCGCTGATGGTCAAGTCGCTCGGGCTCTCGGCCGGGAAGGCCGCCCTGGTCATGGTCATCGTCAGCACCACCGCGATCGGTGTGAAACCCTTGGTCGGCTTCCTGTCCGACCGCCTGCGCGGCACCCGCAAGGCGCACCTGATGATCCTCAGCGGGTACTTCGCGGTCATCCTGGTCGTCTTCGGCCTGGTGCGCGACTACTCCGTGCTGCTGATCCTCGCCCCGCTGCTCGGTTTGGGCGTGTACGGCTACACGGTGCTGACCAACTCGACCGTCCCGCAGTACGCCGACCCGCGGTTCGTCGGCGGGGCCTTCGGTCTCGCCAACACGGCCTGGCAGCTGGGCGGCGTGTTCGCACCGGTCGCGGTCGGCGCCGTGTTCAGCGCGACCGGCTCGCTGTTCCTGTCTTTCGGCGTATTGGCGATCGGTCCGCTGCTGGGTGTTCTGTTGCTCATTCCGATCCGCGAGCGCGAAGCAGTCAGCCCTTGAGGCGAGGGAACAGCTTCTCCGAGTTTCCGCGGTCGATCGCCGCCCGCAGGCCGTCGTCCAAGGGATAGCGTTCGAAGGTTTTGTTCATGAAACCGACGGCGACCGCGGGGGCGAACGGGAAGTCGCTGCCGTACGTGATGTGGTCTGGGGCCGCCACCTCCAGAAGGCTCGGCAAGGCCGACGGCGACGCCGAAAGGGCGATGTCGTAGTAGAACTGGCGCAGCACTGAGAGCTGCTTGGGCACCTGGTGCTTCTGGTCGAGCAGCGCCCACGCTTGCTGTGCCTTGTTCTTCGTGTTCAGCATCGTGAGCAGGATGCGATAAGAAATGTAGGGCACGAACCCGCCCGCGTGGGCGAGGATGAATGTGATCCCGGGATATTTTTCCATCGATCCCGACAGGATCAGGCTGATCGCGGTGCGCGTGGTGTCGAGCAGGAAGTCCGCGGTGAAAGTGGGGATTCCGGGCACCTCCGGGCCGGGCAGTTCGCCGGGGTGGACGAAGACCGGCGTCCGGCGTTCGTGGAGGAACCGCAGCAGCGGCTCGAATCCGGGGTCGCCGAGGTAGCGGCCGTCGTTGTTGGCCAGCAGGACGATTCCGTCGGCGTGCAGCGTGTCGAGCGCGTATTCGGCTTCGGCGAGTGCACCCTCGACGTCGGGCAGGGTGAGGGTGGCGAAGAATCCGAACCGGTCCGGCCGGTCGGCGACGACTTCGGCGGCGTATTCGTTGACCTCGCGCGCCCAGCGGCGGGCCTCCGGGATGTCTCCGAAATAGACCCCGGGCGTGGAGAGGGAAAGAATTCCGGTGGCGATTCCGTGGCCGTCCATGAACTTCAGCGCGGACGGTGCCGACCAGGACGGCAGATCGATGCCGCCAGGGCGGATTCCTTTGTCCTGCATCCATTTCGCGTAGCGGGGCGGCACGAGGTGCTGGTGGGTGTCGATGCGCTGGGCACGGCTCATCGGAGGCGTCCTTTCTCGGGCGGGGTCAGCGAAGCCGGGCAGCGAGGCCGAGCACCGCCTGGGCATGCAGTTCGAACAGGCGCATCAGGTCGACGCTGTCGCCGCCGATTTCCTTCGCGACGAACAGTCCGTCGGCACCGGCCATGGCGTACGTCGTGAGCAGTTCCACGGACGCGGGGTCCAGTTCCGGCATGAATTCGGCCATCATGCCCGCGACGCGTTCATGCGCGATGCCGCGCACTTGCAGAAACATCGTCCGCGCGCTGGGCTCTTCGGGGCGGCGTTCCAGGGTCAGCATGAGGCCGAGGCGCAAGAAATCCGGGGCGTCGAGCAGCGCCTTCGCGACCTGCTGAGCCAGCCCGGTCACCCGCGCCAGCGGCGTTCCGTCTTCCTCCGGCAAGGACAACGCGGCGAGCCAGCTGTCGAAACTGCGCTCGATGACCGCGGCGATCAGGTCGTCTTTGTCCTTGAAATGCCAGTAAATCGAACTCGCCGGGAGCCCGCATTTCTTGCTCACCAAGGCGATGCTGGTGCCCTCGTAGCCGCGCTCCCCGGCGACCTCGACGGTCGC
This sequence comes from Amycolatopsis sp. cg13, assembly GCF_041346965.1. Taxonomy (GTDB): domain Bacteria; phylum Actinomycetota; class Actinomycetes; order Mycobacteriales; family Pseudonocardiaceae; genus Amycolatopsis. The sequence continues at coordinate 9,541,344 of NZ_CP166848.1, read as the reverse complement.
GTCGAGAATCTTCCGGCGCGACTCCTCGCCGTTTGCTCGACGGCGTCGCGTACCTCGTTCGTTCACGTTCACTCTCGCACCTTACCGTATCGGTCACTACAGGAAGGGGTTGACCGACGCTGCCCGCTCAGCTTACCGTAGCGATCGATCCAATTGTAGTGATGACTACAGGAACACTGTTCCCGACTCGACGTGGAGGCCCCGTGCCGTCGACTGGCTCACCAACGTCCGCTTCGGTGCAGAGCACCGTCCGGGTCGGCGCCCGCGACATCTTCCTCACCGAGATCACCGGCGCGGCGAACCCTGCGGATGCGACACCGGTGGTCCTGCTGCACGGCGGCGGTCCGGGCGCGACTGGCGCGTCCAATTACGCGCGCAATGTCGACGCGCTCGCGGCGGCCGGTCACCGGGTGCTGGTTCCGGACATGCCCGGGTACGGCCGGTCGTCGAAGGAACTGGACCATGCCGACCCCTTCGGCGACCTCGCGATCTTCGTGCGCGGCCTGCTCGATGCGCTGGACGTGGAGAAGGCGCACGTGGTGGGCAACTCCTACGGCGGAGCGGCGGCATTGCGGCTGGCGCTCGATCGGCCGGACCGTGTGGAGACGCTCGTGCTCATGGGCCCCGGCGGCATCGGCACGACCCGTCGACCGCCGACCAAGGGGCTGAACGCGCTGCTGGGCTACTACGGCGGCGAGGGGCCGTCCCGGGCGAAGATCGCCTCGTTCATCCGCGACCACCTGGTCTTCGACGCGTCCGAAGTACCGGAAGAACTGATCGAACTCCGCTATCAAGCCAGCATCGACCCGGAGGTGGTGGCGAACCCTCCCCTGCGCCGCCCGTCCGGGCGAGGAGCGCTGCGCACGTTGTGGCGCATGGACTTCACCCGCGACCGCGACCGGCTCGCGCGCTGCCAGGCGCCCACGCTGGTCGTGTGGGGCACCCACGACAAGGTCAACCGGCCGTCCGGCGGACCGTGGCTGGCGCGCACGATGCCGCACTGCGATCTGCACCTGTTCGCCCGCACCGGCCATTGGGCGCAATACGAGCAGGCGCAACGGTTCAACCGATTGCTGCTCGACTGGCTCGGAGCCGCGAAGTGACCACTGCGGACACTAAAAGCCGCCCGGACGTCTTCGGCGCCGCGCGGCTGGGCTACCTCGTCGTCGAGTCCCGGCGGCTGACCGACTGGAACCGTTTCGGGGCCGACGCGATCGGCTTGCACGTCGACGAACTCACCCGCGACACCCTGCGTTTCCGCCTCGACGACCGCGAATGCCGGTTCCTCGTCCAGCGCGGCCCCGCCGAGGACGTCATCGCCGCGGGCTGGGAAATCGACGACCACGAAACCTTCGAGATCGTGCTGGGACGGGTCGCCGCCGCAGGGCTTCCCGTCACCGAAGGCTCCTCGGAAGAGGCCGCGCTGCGCGGGGTCGAACGGCTGTGGCGATTCCCGGGCCCGAAAGGCATCGCCACCGAGGTCTTCACCCGCGCCCGCACCACCGCCGCGCCGTTGCGGATGCGCAACACCGCGTTCGTCACCGGCCGTTCCGGCATGGGGCATCTGGCGATCACCACCACCCGGCCCGAGCAGCTGCACACCTACTGGAACAACCTGCTGGACCTGCGCCTGTCGGACCGGATCGTCGAACGCGTCGGCCCGGCGAAGCTGAACATCCGGTTCCTGCGCAGCGGGCAGCGCCACCACTCCATCGCGCTCGCCAACGTCGCCGGGCTGGCGCTCGACCCGGTCCGCACTTCCGTGCAGCACGTCAACATCGAGATCGCCACCCTGGAAGACCTCCTGGACAGCTTTCACCGGGTCACCGAACTCGGCTTCGCCATGGCCTGGTCGATCGGCCAGCACACCAACGACCGCGAACTGTCCTACTACTGCGTCACCCCGTCCGGATTCGAACTCGAGGTCGGCTGGAACCCGGTCGTCGTCACCCCCGAACGGGAGCAGACCTGGGAACCCACTACGTACCAAGGCATTTCGCTTTGGGGGCACACCACGGCAGGCGCAGGCGTCGCCGCGCTCATGTCCCGTTTCCAAGCCGCGGTCCGATCGCTGCGCGAGCGGGAGGACACCGTCCCGGCCCTGTCCGCCACCGCGTTGGGTTCCCGCCGCTGACATCCGTCCCAGCCAAGGAGGCACAGGGAAGTGTCCGAAATCCCCCGCTACGACGTGGCCGTCATCGGGTACGGGCCCACCGGGGTCACTGCCGCCAATCTGCTTGGCGCGCAAGGCTTGAAGGTGGTCGTCGTCGAACGCGACGCCGAGGTCTACACCCGCGCCCGCGCCATCTCCACCGACGAGGAGGTCTTGCGCATCTGGCAACAGGTCGGCCTCGCTCAAGAACTGCAGCGCGACATGCTGGCCGGGCTGCCGATCGAATTCGTCGATCATCAGGGAAAGCCGTTCCTGTCCGCTTCCTTCGACTCGGCGGGCCATGGCTATCCGCCTCAGCTGTTCATCTACCAGCCGGTCCTGGAAGACACCCTGCGCAAGGGCGTCGCCCGGTTCCCGAACGTCGACCTGCTGCTGGCCCACGAATGCCTGCGCGTGCGCCAGGACGCCTGCGGCGCTGAACTGCTGCTGGCCGAGGACGGCGGCGAGCAGCTCAAACGGGTGCGCGCCTCCTGGGTCATCGCCGCGGACGGCGGTTCCAGCCCCACCCGCGGCCAGCTCGGCGTCGGTTTCGACGGCCGCACCTACGAAACCCGCTGGGTGGTCGTCGACACCGAGGTCAAGCGCGAGTGGCCCGGTCACGACCGGCTGCGCTTCCACTGCGACCCGCTCCGGCCCGCCGTGGACTGCCCGACCCCGCTGGGGCACCACCGCTGGGAGTTCCCCGTCCTTCCCGGCGACGACGAAAGCGAACTCGTCGCCGACGCGGCCGTGTGGCGTCTGCTCGGCCGCCAAGGAATCACTCGTGACGAGGTGACCGTGCTGCGGGCCGTGGTCTACAGCCACCATGTCCGCGCCGCCGTCCGCTGGCGCGTCGGCTGCGTCTTCCTCGCCGGCGACGCGGCCCACGCCATGCCGCCGTGGATCGGCCAGGGCATGGCCGCCGGAGTGCGCGACGCGGCCAATCTGTGCTGGAAAATCGCCGCCGTCATCCGCGGCGAACTTCCCGAGACCGTGCTGGATTCCTACGAGACCGAGCGCAAACCGCACGTGCGCGAGGTGACGCGCCGCGCGGTGCTGGTGGGCCGGATGATCACCGAACGCCGGCGCGCGCTCTGCCGGATCCGCGACACGCTGGTGCGTCCGCTGGCGCGGCTGTCGCCGGTCCGGCGGCTCCTCGTCAAGCTGTCCTGGGTGCCCGCGGCGCGCTACCCACGAGGATTCCTCGGCAGCGGCTCCCCCGCGGTGGGCCGCAAAGTGCCCCAGCCATGGGTCCTCGACAGCGACGGCGCCCGAAACAGGCTCGACGACGTCCTCGCCGGCAAGTGGACCGTGCTGAGCACCCGCGCCGCCCTTCCGGACCCGGCGTGGACCGCCGCTGTTCGGCTGACGGTCCTGCCTCCCGGAGCACAGCCGGAAAACGGGAGCGTGGTCGACATCGACGGCACCCTCCTCGACTGGATGCGGGCGCATCAGGCGCACATGTTGGCCCTGCGGCCGGACGGCTTCGTCTACGCCGCCGCGGACGCCGCTGCCGCACTCCCCCCGCCGCCCGCCGGATTCCGGCCGCTCGACGCTGATCGCCTGCTGTCCTGACTCGGAAGGACCACCGCCATGAACCGAAAGTTCACCCGTCGCCGCGCTGTCGGCACTGCCGCGGCCCTAGCCGGTGCCGGTTTGTTCGGCACAGCGGCCGCGATGCCTTCCGGCGCCTATCGGATCGACGTGCACGCGCACTTCCTGCCGCCCGAGTACCGGGCTTCCTTGCTGAGCCACGGCTATTTCACGATCGGCGGCTACCCCACGCCCGACTGGTCGCCGGAGGCGGCGCTGGATTTCATGGACCGCTACGGGATCGCCGCCCAAGCACTGTCCATTTCGGACCCTGGCGTGTCCTTCCTCCGGGGCGCGGAGGCACGCGACATGGCCCGGTACTGCAACACCTACGCCGCGGGCTTGTTCAAGTCCCATCCGACTCGCTTCGGCGGCTTCGCGGTGCTGCCCATGCCCGACGTGGCAGCGTCGATCGCCGAACTCGAATACGCGCTGACCGTGTTGCAGCTGGACGGCGTCGTGCTGCTGTCCTCCTACGACGGCGTGTATCTCGGCGACCCGCGCTTCGAACCGCTGATGGCCGCTCTCGACCGGCACAACGCGTACGTTTTCGTCCACCCCGCGGCCGTGTCCCGGGACTCGAAACCGGAACTCCCCCTCCCGGACTTCCTCTACGAGTTCACCTTCGACACCACCCGCGCCGCGACGATGCTGATGTACACCGGAACGATGCGCCGGTATCCCCGCATCAGGTTCCAGCTCGCGCACGCGGGCGGCGCCATTCCGTTCCTGACCTACCGCTTGGGCGTGCTCTCGAAAACCGGAGCCGCCGATCTGTTCCCGCCCGGCGTGCCGCGGCCGTCGGCGTTCGACGTCGCCGCACTGGTCAAGACCTTCTTCTACGACACCGCATTGAGCCCGGCCGCGACGGACATGCGCAGCGTTCTCGCGGCCGGGCAGCAATCCCGCGTCGTTTTCGGCAGCGACTGGCCGTTCTCCCAGTTGACCCTCACCGGTTCCGGAGATCCGCAGCCCGAACTCGACCAGACCTTCACCGCCGGCGACCGGCTTCAGATCGAACGAGCCAACAGCTTGCGCGAACTCCCCCGGCTGGCGCGGGCCGTCGGGTCCTGAATCACCGGCCCGCGGTCGTCAGCGCCGTGAACAGCCGAGGGAGCACGTCGGTCAGATAGCGGCTGTCGGCCTTGTCGGGGAGTTCGTCGAGGATCGCGCGTTCGAGCATGGTCTCGTAGAGCGCCACGATCGCGACGACGGCACTGCGCGGGTCGACGGTCAGCCGCATGTCCAGCCGGTCGAGCAGGTTCTGAAGAATGTCGGCGAGGGCGTCGTGGAAGCGGCGTTCCGCGGCCGCGGCCGGCGCGCGCAGGTCCGGCTGGCGAAGCGCCTGGGCCCGGAACTCGGCGTTGAGCAGGTACCACGTCTCATCCGCCGCGAGGGATTCCATGAACAGCAGACCGGCTTTCGGCAGCACCTCGTCGACGGAACCGGGCGCGGCCTGCTCGACCGCCTCTTCTACGGCGCCGCGCAGCCGCTCGGCACGCTCCCGCATCTCCACCTCGTAGATAGCCAGGAACAGTTCTTCCTTGCTGGCGAAGTTCGAGTAGAAGGCGCCGCGGGTGAAGCCGGCGCGTTCGCAGATCAGCTCGACGGGAGCGTCCCGGATGCCCGTCTCGGCGAACACTTCGTAAGCAGCGGCCATGACTCGCCGCCTCGTTTCCGCACGGCGGCGCGTCATGCGCTTCGGGGTTTCCAGGCTCGCGCCGGTCGTCGCCATGTCGTTCACGCTGTCTCCCCCGACCAGGTGATCGGATACACGTTGCATCGGATGCACACTGTATTACGATACACCTTGTATCCGACGTGTTGGGAGCACCCGTGTCGTCATTCCTCTACCGGCTGGGCCGCGCCGCCGCCCGGGCGCGTGTGCTCGCAGTGGCGCTGTGGGTCGTGATCCTGGCCGCGGCCGGCGGGGCGGCGCTGGTGGCCAATCAAGGCACCGACGACGCGTTCGCCATTCCAGGCTCGGAGTCCCAAGACGCCCTGGACCATCTCGGCCGCGTCTTTCCGGAGGTCAGCGGCACGTCCGCGCAACTGGTGCTCGTGGCGCCGGCGGGCGCGAAGGCCGATACCCCGCAGATCCGGGCCGCGGTCGGCCAAGCGGTGAGCCGGATCGGGAAGCTGGATCAAGTCGCGACGGTCGTGAACCCGTTCGACAAGGGCGTCAACGGCGCGGTGTCGAAGGACGGCCGGGCCGCGCTCCTCGCCGTTCCGTTGAAAGTGCAGCTCTCCCAGGTCGATCCGGCCGCCAAGACGCAGATCGCCGGGATCGCCGCCGACCTCGCGAAGGCGACCGGCACGGAGGTCCGCACCGGCGGCGACGCGTTTTCCGACCGGGTCCCGAAGCTCAGCCCGACCGAAGGCGTCGGCCTGGTCATCGCCCTGCTGGTGCTGGTGCTGATGTTCCGGTCGCTGATCGCCGCGGCGATGCCGCTGGCCACCGCGGTCCTCGGGGTCGGCGTCGCGGGCGGCTTGATCTTCCTGGCCACGCTGGTCACCCCGATCTCCTCGACCGCGCCGATGCTGGCGGTGATGATCGGGCTCGCCGTCGGGATCGACTACGCCCTGTTCCTGCTCTCCCGGCATCGCGACCAGCTGGCGGAAGGCCTCGCCGTCGAGGAGTCGATCGCCCGGGCCACGGCCACCGCCGGGTCGGCCGTGATCTTCGCCGGGCTGACCGTGGTCATCGCCCTGCTCGGGCTGGCGGTCGCGGGAATCCCGTTCCTGACCACCATGGGCATTGCCGCCGCAGTCGCGGTCGCGCTGGCCGTCGCGATCGCCGTCACGCTGGTGCCCGCGCTGATGTCCTTTGCCGGCAAGCGGTTGCGGCCGCGGGTCAAGAAACCGCGGCGGCGGACCCGGCGGCGTCAGAAGCCGCAGATCGCGCGCGGGTGGGTCCGGCTCGCGACCAAGGTGCCGCTGGTCACCGTGCTGGTCGTAGTGGCCGGTCTCGCGGTCTGTGCGATCCCGGCGCTGTCCTTGCGCCTGGCGTTGCCGGACAGCGGAACCGAGGAGCACGGCAGCCCCGCGCGCGACACCTACGACGTCGTCAGCGAACATTTCGGACCCGGTTACAACGGTCCCCTCATCGTCACGGCGGACATCATCACCAGCACCGATCCGATCGGGCTGATGAACAAGCTCGCCGAGGAGATCCGGCACGTGCCCGGCGTCGCCTCGGTGCCGCTGGCCACGCCGAATCCCAAGGGCGACACCGGCATCGTGCAGGTCATTCCCGCGACCGCACCGGACTCCGTGCAGACCGACGACCTCGTCGCCCGATTGCGGGGGATGGAGCCGCATTTCCGGGATGCCTACGGCGCGCAGACCGCGGTCACCGGGATCACCGCGGTCGGGATCGACGTGTCCGTGCAACTCGGCGACGCCCTGGTGCCGTTCGGAATTCTGGTGGTCGGTCTCTCGCTGATCCTGCTGGCCATGGTGTTCCGGTCGATCTGGGTGCCGATCAAAGCGACCGCGGGCTACCTGCTCTCGGTCGCCGCCGCGTTCGGCGCGACGTCGTTCGTGTTCGTGCAGGGACACCTCGCCGACGTCCTCAACGTGACTCACGTCGGCAGCGTCATCAGCTTCCTGCCGATCATCCTCATGGGCGTCCTTTTCGGACTGGCCATGGACTACGAGGTCTTCCTCGTCTCGCGGATCCGAGAGGACTACGTCCACCAGGGCGATCCGCACCACGCCATCGAGTCCGGGTTCATTTCAGCGTCGCGCGTGGTCGTCGCGGCCGCGGTGATCATGCTCGCCGTCTTCGCCGCGTTCGTGCCCGACGGCAGCGCCACGATCAAGCCGATCGCGTTCAGCCTCGCGGTCGGCGTATTCATCGACGCCTTCATCGTGCGCATGACCCTGGTGCCCGCTGTCCTGGCACTGCTGGGCCGCCGCGCCTGGGGGTTGCCGCCGAAGCTCGACCGCGCCCTGCCGGTGTTCGACGCGGAGGGCGACGCGCTCGTCCACGAACTGCGCCTGGCCGACTGGCCCGCGCCAGGCAGCACTGAAGCGATCAGCGCCCGGGACCTCCGGCTCGAAGACGACCGGGGCGCTCCGGTCTACTCCGGAATCGAGCTGCACGTCCAAGGCGGAGAAGTCCTTGTGCTGCACGGCGCGGGCGCTTGCGGCAAAACAGCTTTGCTGTACACGCTCACCGGACGGGTCACGAAGCTCACCGGCGATCTGAAGGTGCTCGGTCGCGTACTTCCGCAGCACGCACACGCTCTTCGCCGGGACGTCGCCGTCGTTCCCTGCCGCGACGGGGAAAACCCGGCGCGCCAGATCGCCGAAGCGCTGGAGAGCGATGCCGGGCTCGTCGTCGTCGACGACGTCGATCTCGTGCTCCGCACCGATGTCCGCGACCGGGTGCGTGCCCTGCTCAACGATCGCCGCACCCGCTCCGGCGAAACCGCCACCTTCGTGCTCACCTGCCAGGATCCCGACCGCATCCGGGATCTGCTGCCCGCCGGAGTCACTCGCCTGCACGGTCTCACCGCCGCCCAGCCCGCCGAGGTCCGCTGATGCTGAAGCCGTTCGCCAACTCCGCCCGTGCACTGGCCAGCGGGCCGCTGACCTGGCGCACCTGGGCCGGCCTGATCGCCGTGCCGCTGATCGTCATGGGCTTGCTCACCTGGGCGTTCTGGGCGCCGGACGCCAATCACGGCACCGCGAAAGCAGCCGTGGTGAACAACGACGAACCGGTGCAGGTCAACGGACAGACCATCCCGCTCGGCCGGCAGCTCGCCGGATACCTGACCCACAGCGAGGATTCCTCGTACACCTGGGTCCTCACCGACGCCGACGACGCCGCCTCCGGCCTGGCCGACGGCAGCTACGCGGCCACCGTCACGATCCCGAAGGACTTCTCCGCCCGCGCCACCTCCAGCGCCACCGGCAAACCGCTCGACGCCCGGCAAGCGCGGCTGCAGGTGCAGACGTCCGACGCCGCCGGGGTCACCGATCCCAGCCTGGCGACGCACATCGCCCAGGCGACGCAGCGCACCCTCAACCAGCAAGTCGTGGAAACGTATCTGGACAACGTGTATGTCGGGTTCACGACGCTGCACAAGCAGGTCGGACAGGCCGCGGACGGAGCGGCCCAACTGGCCGACGGGAACCATCAGCTGGCCGAGGCCGCCGGTCAGCTCAACGAAGGCGCCAACCAGCTCGCCAACGGCACCGAACAGCTCGCCGCCGGGTCCGGGAAGCTGTCCTCCGGACTCACCCAAGCCGAACGAGACACCGCGCAACTGCCCGCGCTGACCCGCCAACTGGCCGATGGGGCCGATCAGGTCGCCGACGGCAACGAACAACTCGCGAGCGTCGTCGTGCCGCTGGCCAACCGGATCATCGCCGCCATCGACGCCCTCCCGTCGGCCGACAGCGCCGCGAAGCAGTTCCGGCGCCTAGCCGACCAGTGCCCCGCCAACGGCGGTTCGACCTCCTTCTGCAGCGACCTGAGCCAGACCGCAGACCGGTTCACCGCCGACGCGCAGAAGATCGACGGCGCCAAAGCCGCAGTCCGGGCCAACGCCGTCAAGGCTCGCGACTCCATCCAGGCACTGGCCGCCGGAGCCCGCAAGGTCGCCGACGGCAATGCCCAGCTGGCCGGCAAATCCGGCCAGCTTGCCGCCGGAATCGCGTCCGCCGCGGACGGCGCCCGCCAGCTCGACAACGGTGTCCGGCAAGCGAATTCCGGTGCCCACAAGCTCGCCACCGGCACCGGGCAACTCACCGACGGCGCCAAGAAAGCCGACCGCGGCGCGCAGGAACTGGCCACGCAACTGGACAAGGGCCGCGATCAAGTGCCCAGCTACACCGACGCCGAACGCGCGCACCTCAAGACGGTCGCCGCCGCCCCGAGCACCTCAGCCGCCGACGGAACCCCGGCCGGAACCTTGGCCCTGACGCTGTTCGCCGCTTTGGGCCTGTGGGCGCTGGCACTGGCCACCTACCTCATCACCCGCGCCGTTCCCGACGCGGTGCTCACCGCCCGCGAACCCACCTGGCGGATCATCCTGCGCGCCGCAATCCCCGGCGCGACCGCCGCCGCCCTCGCCGCTGTCGCCATCACCGCGATCGCGGTCCCGGTGCTCAAACTCGGCCTCGGCGGCACCGCCGGGTTCTTGCTGATCGCACTGCTGGCCGCGTCGGCGTTCGTGGCCCTCAACCAGGCAGCGACGGCGATCTTCGGCCGCGCCGGCCGGATCGCCTCGCTGGCGGTACTGGTCCTGGCCGGAGCAACCGGTGTGGTCTCGACACTTCCGGGACCGCTCTACGCCCTCGCCGACTACCTGCCCACGCACGGCGCGGTGCTCGCGTTGCGGGCCGCCGCCACCGACGGGACCGGGCTGGCCACCGGCGTCGCTCAGCTCGCCGCATGGCTGCTGGTCGGCGGCCTCGTTTCGATTCTGGTCACCGACCGGCGGCGGTACCTCTCCGCCAGAAGCATCCGGCTCCGGCGCAGCCGTGCCCTGTCCGCTACTTGATCAGGAAAGTTGGTCTCGCAAACAGCGTGCTTACAGCCGTACTGCTGAAGAGCGCAATTCCGCTATTCGACGTTCCGAGGCTCAGCGGCCGAACTGAGACTTCACCGCTTCGGGAATTCGCTCACCGTGGACATGGCTCGCCGCCGCCTCGATGCGCTGCAGGTCGCCGGACGTCAATTCGACGTCGAGTGCTCCCAGGTTTTCTTCCAAGCGGTGCAGTTTGGTGGTTCCGGGAATCGGCACGAACCACGGCTTTTGCGCCAGCACCCAGGCGAGAGCGATCTGGGCCGGGGTGGCTCCCTTGTCTCCGGCGATCTCCTGGAGCAAGTCGATCAGCGCTTGATTGGCCTGCCGCGCTTCGGGAGTGAAGCGCGGCAGCATGCGGCGGAGGTCGTTGTCGGCGAGCGAGGTACGGGAGTCGATGGTTCCGGTCAGATAGCCCTTGCCCAGCGGGCTGTACGGCACCAGGCCGATGCCCAGTTTCTCCAAGGCCGGGATGATCTCGGTTTCGTGCTCTCGCGTCCAGAGCGAGTATTCACTTTGCAGCGCCGTCACCGGCTGCACGGCGTGGGCGCGGCTGATCGTCGTCGCGCCGGCCTCCGACAAACCGAAGTGCTTGACCTTGCCTTCGGCGATCAGCTCCTTGACCGTGCCCGCGACTTCTTCGATAGGCACGTCGGGATCGACGCGGTGTTGGTAAAGCAGGTCGATGCGATCCGTTCGCAGACGCTGGAGCGAGGCCTCGGTCACCCGGCGGATCTGCTCGGGCCGGCTGTCGAGTCCGGAAGCCGGGGTCGGGCCGTGTTCTCCGTGCTTGAGACCGAACTTGGTGGCGATCACCACCTGATCGCGGACCGGCGCCAGCGCCTGGCCGACCAGCTCTTCATTCGTAAAAGGGCCATAAACCTCGGCGGTGTCGAAAAAAGTCACGCCGCGGTCCGCTGCGGCCCGCAGCAGCTTCGTCATTTCGGCCGGGTCCGGGGGCGAGCCGTAGAAGAAGCTCATGCCCATGCACCCGAGTCCCAGGGCTGAAACTTCGAGGTGCTGTCCGAGTTCGCGTTTCCGCACTGGAGAGTGCTCCTTAGATAAAAAGGGATCTGGCCCGTTGTTCAGCCGGGGCCGGTGAAAGCCAGATTAGGTCTCCTTGCGGGCGGCCGGGAGGCCCGCTCTATACAGGTACTGGCGGTGCCCCCGTGTTCGAACTCGCGAACAGAATTCTTCGGCAACCTCACGCCGGAAACAGCAGGCTCGCCAGCAGAACATGCACCGTCGTACCGCCGACGATGCTCAAGACTGCGTTGCGGCGCCACAGATGCAGGCCGATCGTCACGGCCAGCGCGACGGTCGGGGCGACGGCGCTCGAAGACGTCCACGACACGTCGCGCAGGCAGTAGACCAGGAGGATCACCATCACGCCCGCTGGCATGCGGGTGCTCAGGTATTGCACGGTCCGGCTGGCGCGCAACGGTGCCAGGACCGCGAACGGGAGCGCGCGCAATCCCCACGTGACCGCGGCGGACACCGCGACTGCGGCTAGCAGGTAGACGGGGTCAGGCATTGCTCAAGCTCCGTTCGGCCACCACGGAACGGACGACGAGTCCTCCGACGAACAGCAGGAACGCCGCCAGAAGCATCTGGCCGGGGAAGACCACGCGGGCCACCACCGCGCTCAGTGCGGCCAGGATCGGGGTCGGCAGGTCGCCTTTTCGGTCGCGGACCGCGTCGAGCGCGAGGACGACGAACAGAGCCGTCATGGCGAAGTCCAGACCGACGACGCTGCTGGGGATCAGCGAGCCGAGCAGGCCGCCCACCGTTGCTCCGCCGACCCAGAACAGGTGCAGGAACAGTTGCAGCCACAGGATTCGCGCGCCGTTCCACTCGCGGGCAGCGTCCGTTGTGGACAGTGCGTACGCCTCGTCGGTCATGGCGAAGGTGCTGTACGCGCGCGCCCGGCGGCCGCGCACGCGGTGCAGCGGAAAGGAAAGGGCGTAGAAGACGTGGCGGACGTTGACCAGGAACGCCGAGAGCCCGATCGACGCCAGCGGAGCGGCCGCGGCGGCCAGGCCGATGAGCAGGAACTCGAACGAGCCCGCGTAGATGAACGTCGTGAACACCGTCGCCCACCACCAGGCGAGGCCCGAATGCGTGAGGAACGCGCCGAAGGCGAGTCCGAGCGGGACCAGGCCGATGCCGACGGACCCGCAGTCCTTCAGCGCGGCCAGAGCGGGCGGGCGATCGCGAACAGCCAGGTCGGAGACGGTTTCCACCCTTGGAACACTACGTCAGCTCCCGGCTAATTTGGTGTCCGATCATGGCGTTAACATGGGTCGGTGAGCAATGTTGTGCGACTGGATGCGCTCGATCGGGATATTTTGTTTCACCTGCGTCAGGACGGCAGGCTGACCAACGTCGAACTCGCCAAACGGGTCGGGCTCACCCCTCCCCCGTGCCTGCGCCGGGTCAAGCGCCTCGAAGAGGCCGGAGTGATCGCCGGCTACCGCGCGGTGATCGATCCCGAAGCCGTCGGCCGGGGGCTGGAGGCGCTGATCGACCTGGAGGTCTACGCGACCGACCGGGCGACCATCGAGGCGCTCGAGGACACGATCGCCTCCTACGAGGAAGTCATCGAGTTCCGGCGGCTCTTCGGCCGCCCGGACTACTTCATCCGCGTCGCGGTCGCCGACCACGCCGCCTACGAGGAGTTCCAGACCCGGAAACTCTCGGGCCTGCCCGGCGTCCTGCGGGTCACGTCCCATCTGACGATGAAGAAAATCAAGGGCGACGCCTGACTCCGCAGATCCTCGGTGTCCTGTCTCGAACGCTCCGTCAATATGGATGTTCAGGCGGTCGGCCAGAGCAGCGGCACCGCGGTCCAGACCGTCCAAAGGATCAGCGCGGCCCAGCCCGCGATCCACGCGAACGCCGGAATCCCGCTCGCCTCGGCCAGCCCGGCGGCGTCGTCTTCCATGCCGTAGTAGCCGTGCCGGAGCCGGCCGACCACGAGCGCCGCAACGCCGCCGAGTTCGCTCGTCAGCAGCAGCCACGCTTCCAGGTAGGCGACGGTGTTCCGCAGCCAGCCCGGTCCCCACTTCAGCGTCGCGAACGCGGCCGCGCCCAGCGCCACCACGATCCCGAGCGTGAGCACGTCCCGGGTCGCCAGCAGCACCAGCACCATGGCCAGCACAGTCAGCGCGAGCACCGCCGGGGCGAGCCCTCGATGCAGCAGCGCGGCCGCGCCGAGACCGGCCAGCGGCGGCGTCGCGTATCCGGCGACCAGCGTCAGCACCCGCGACCAGCGCGACGTGCTCCAAGTGCGGGTGAGCCCGGTTTCGGCGCTGGTGACCGCGATCTGGAACACGCCGCCGCCGGTCACGATGCTCAGCAGCGCGTGCCCGCCCTCGTGCACGACGGTGCTCAGAACGTTGGCCCGGGTCAGCGGCCGCCACCGCGCGGGACCGGCCAGCATCAGCACGAAGGTCGCCGCCGACACCGCGACCGCGAACACCCCCAGCGCCAGCACCAGCCCGAGCCCGGGCGGAGCGACCTGCTCGTTGAGAACGCCGAACACGCCGCTCACCGGACCGCTCCGGCCGCGACGCTGTCCGGACGCTGGTTGATCCAGGACAGTCCGCCGAGATCGAGCCGATGCCGGGCGCGGGTGACCGCGACGTAGGCCAAGCGGGCTTCGGCGGGTTCGATCTCGGCGGGCAGCGGCTCGCCCGCGGGACCGGTGCTGTCGGGGTCGACGGGCTCGGTGAAGTCGTCGGCGATCCGGACCGCGGACCACTCGCGGCCCTTGGCGGCGTGCGCGGTCGACACCGTGATCTCGGCGTCGGCTTCGGCGGTGAGCCGGTCCAGGGTCGCCAGTACGACGTCGACGCCGTGCTCGTCGATCACCTCGACGAAAGGCAGCAGGTCGCGTCCGTCCGGATCCCATTCGGCGTAGTCCTGCACCTCGCCCCAGGTGGAGAACAGCAGCAGCTCGCGATGGACGGTGCGGCGGCCTTCCTGGAGATCCCGGGCGGCTTCGGCGAGCCTCCGCAACTCCTCGGAACGCCCGGCCAGCGCGACCCGCCTTCCCTCCGACAGCAGGGCGAGGACCTCGGCCATCGCACCGCCGTTGGTGCGGCACAGGATCGCGTCCGGCGCGCGGACCGTCTCGAGGCGGCTGGAGACCGCGGGGGAACCGGTGAGGCGGATCGGGGCGTCGGCGAGCGCGAGCCACCGGTTGGCCTCGGCCGCGACGGCGCCGCCGAACCGGAACGAATGCGACAGCGCGAGCTGGCGGCCGCGGAAGCCGGTCATCACGTCCCGTGCGCCGCGCCAGCCGTAGATCGCCTGCGCGGAATCGCCGACCATCACCAGCTGCGCGTGCTCGCCCTGGGCGAGGAACACCTGCTCGACGCAGGGGTTGGTGTCCTGGGCCTCGTCCAGCAGCAGGAAATCTCCCCGGAACCGGGGCCGTTTCAGCGCCCACATCTTCAGGTAGTGGTCCGGTTTGAACGGCACCTTGCCCCGGTGCGGGTCCTGCAGGTCGGCCCACATCCGTTCGGCCAGCGGCAGCGCCAGCTCGGCGAGCTGGTCGTGCTGCTGCTCGTCGGCGATCCCCTTGGGCCAGGGCACGTGCTCGCGGCCGAGGACGTCGTCGGCGGAGTAGCAGTACCGCAGCACCGTCTCCTTCGCGATCGAGCACAACGTGGAAGCGTGCAGCGTCCGGGCCCCGATCGTCACGGTCATCGTGATCCCCAGCAGCCGCGCGAGTTTCGCGGTAGCCATCCGCGGCCGGTCCAGCCGGTCGGCGTAGACGTGCCCGCCGGCGCGGAAGGCGAGCGAATGCGCGGTCGAGCACTGCACGTTCGGCCCGAACTTCCGCCGCGCCTCGGCCGCGATCGCCTTGTTGAACGCCAGAGACCGGCCCCGCCGGCGCGTCGCGGCCCCGAGCATCGTGAGCGTGGTGGTCTTGCCGGTGCCGGCTCCGGCCTGCAAGACCAGATGACCGCCACGACGGAACACGTCCGCCGCGGCCTCCTGCTCCGGTGTCGGCCGAGCTGCGGGCATCGTCGGTTCTCCTCCCCCGAGGAACAACGGGCTGCCCTACGATCACACAGGGGCACGACAATTTCGTACCCCCGACAGGTCGCTTTCGGTCCAGACTCGCGGCGGAGGGCTCGCTTCGCCCGCAGTCGAGCTCTTGGTGCGGCGGGCGAGACGTTCCGTCAGGCCGATTCGACCAGCAGCGCGGCGAATTGTTCCGGCGCCGACCAGAACGGCGAGTGTCCGCCGTCGATCTCGCGGACTTCGGCGCCGAGCAGTTCCTGGGCGCGGGCGGCGTTCCAGTCGCAGTTCGCCGCGCGATCGCCGCGACAGGACACGTACGTGGTCGGCACGCGGCGTTCCGGCAACGCCGGGCAGATTTGCCCGCCGAGGGTATTCGCGCTGGGACGCAACTGCCTGACCGCGTCGGCGGCGTCCGACGGGGTGCAGTCGTGGTAGAGCACGTCGGAGGCGTCGGCCGGGTCCAGCGCCAAGCAGCCGGACTCGTCCGCGGCGGCCCTGGCGAGAGCTTTCCGCAACGGCTCGGCGAGTTGTGCTGCCCCGTCGTCAGCCAGGGTGGTGCCGGGTTCGCGCAGCAGGGCGGCCAGCAGGATCAGGGAGCTGACCGCCGGGTTGCCGGTCGCCAGCGGCGCCACCATGCCGCTCATCGAGTGCGCGACCAGGACGACGTCGGACCGGCCGCGGAGCGCGTCTTCGAGAACCGCCAGGTACTCGTCCTGGCCTGCCTCGGCGTTGTCGCACGGCAGCGACGGGCAGAGCACCTCGTGACCGCGCGCGGCGAGGTGCCCGCTCACCCGCTCCCAGCACCACGGGCCGTGCCAGGCTCCGTGTACCAGGACGAACGTCGTCGGCTTCCCGGCTCTCATGATGATCACGCTAGCTACGCCCGCGGAGGCCCGGAGTTCGCTTGGCTTCGGCGGGTTCGTTGTCTGCCCGAATGACCACCGGTGGGCTACTGCGCGGGAGAAGCTTCCCGGACCGTGTCTTCCAGCAGTGCGAGTGCGCGTTCGACGTCCTTGCGGTCGGCTTCGCTCAAACCGGCGAGGAGCGCTTCCTCCCGGTCCAGGTGTCCTTCCAGGACGCGGTCGATGAGCTTGCGGCCGGCGGCGGTCAGTTCGGCGTAGCTGACTCTGCGGTCGGCCGGGTGGTCGCGGCGGCGGATCAGGCCGTCGCGTTCGAGTGCGTCCAGGCGGCCGGTCAGGGCACCAGAGGTGACCAGCGCGGAGGCCGCCAGTTCAGACGGTGTCTTCCGGTACGGGCGGCCGCCTCGGCGCAGGTTGCACAGGATGTCGAACGAACCGGGGGTCAGGCCGTACGAGGCCAGGTATCCGCGGAGGCTTCCGGCGGCCAGGTCGGCGATCCGCCGGACCCGGCCGAAGATCGCGATCGGCGAGGCGTCCAGGTCCGGGCGTTGCCGCGCCCAGTCCGCCACCACCTGATCGACCGTGTCCATCGTCATCGACTCCTTGTTCGCCAGGGTGCGGACGGAGCCTATCCGGTGTTCGCGTCCTAACGGGACTCTTCCGGCACCGCCGGGAGATCGGCCGCGGCGGGCGCTTTTTCGGCTGGGCCGCGGCCGCGGAGCAGGACGACGGCGCCGAGCAGCGTGAGCAGCTGGGTCGCGGCGAGCAGTGCGTACCCGGCGGCGAATCCGTGGTCGCCGCCCGCGGCGATCGCCACGCCCATCAACGTCGGAAGCAGCGCGGACACGAGATTGCCGACGCCGTTGATCAGGCCGTAGGCGCTCCCGACGGTGCCCGCCGGCGCGTATTGCTGCACCAGCGTCGGAATCGCCGGTCCTTGCAGGCCCCAGAACGCGTTGGCGAGGATGAGCGTCGCCGCCGCCAGCCAGCGCGAATCGGCGAAAGTCACGGCCGTCGCGCACAGGGCGGTGCCGACGCTGCCGATCACCAGCACGAGCGGCACCCGGCGAGCGAGCATCCGGTCGATGAAATAACCGCCGAGGAAACCGGATCCGAGGCTGACCACGAACGGCAGCGCCGACAGCGCGCTCATCTGCGCGAGCGAGAAATGCCGCGCCTGAAGCAAATACGACGGCAGCCACGAGGTGCTGCCCCACAGATAGCCGAGCGTGGCCACCTCGATCAGCAGGATCCAGCCGAGTTTGGGCGTGCGCAGCGCTCCGGCGAACCGCCGCAACGCCGGTTGCCGCGTGGCCGTGCGGTGCCTGGAGGCTCGGACGAACACGGCGACCAGCGGCAATCCGACCACCAGGTTGAGGGCCGCGAGCAGGAGGAACGAGCCGTGCCAGCCGAAGTGCACGAGGGCGAAGGTGATCACCGGGATGCCCAGCGCCGTGCCCAGGGATACGCCCATCGAGCTGACCGCGTTGGGCTTGCCCCAGGCGCCTTCGGCGAAATTGTCCTTGACGTACATGGTTTTCAGCGAGAACAGCGGGCCCTCGCTGGCGCCGAGCAGGAACCGCAGCGTCAGCAGCACCACTGCTCCCCCGGCGTACGGGGACGCGAGCGTGAAGAGCGCCCAGCAGATCAGGCTGACGAGCAGCCCGCGCCGCACCCCGAACACCGCTTCGTACCACGGGGTGATCAGCATGGCCGCGATTCCGTAGCCGGCAAGGAAAACCGTCATCAGCGCGCCTTGCGCCGCCCGGTTGCCCGCGATCCCGAAGTGCCGGGTGAAGGCGGGATCGGTGATCAGGACGGACACATTGACCCGGTCGATGTAGGAAATCGCCACGACCGCCAACAGCGCCAGCACGCCCAGCCACGCGGACAGCGGCGCACCGGGCCGGCGGCCTTCCCTCAGCACGGTCACGACGGTTCCTTTCCGGGCCGGACCATCGCGAGGCGGCCCGGACCGCGCGGAACCGCCGCGAGACCGGACCGGCCGCCTCGGCCGGCGGGGTCGCCGGGAAGTATCTTTGTCCTAAGATGCTTGTGTCAAGCTATTCCGGCAGAGTCCTCTTCCCTGATGCCGATGGGCGATGCGCGGCCCGGGGGCCGGAGGCCGGGGTTGCGGAGGTTCGGGGTCCGAGGCCGCGGTTGCGGAGGTTCGTGAGGGGAACCCTGACGGAATCAGATTCCCTCAGGGTTCCCCTCACGAACCTTCGCCGGAGCGGAGAGGCACCCGACCCGGCGCAGCCCAGCGGTTGCCCCGCATCACCGCTGCGGGCCTACGGCTGCCGAGAAGACAGCAACGGGGAAGGGCCGAGCCCGCTGACCCAGCCCTTCCCCGTTATCGAGCAGCAGAACAGTCGGGCAGTCAGCCCCACACCGGTTCGCTCGCCGGAGCGAGCAGATCGCTGACATCACCGGACACGTCCTCGCCCGGCACCCCCCGCCGGAACAACCGCCCGGGCGCGCCGCCGCTCGTGGACACTCCCGCCAGTTCCGCCCAGTCTCCGCGCACCCGCAGCCACGTGCCCTCGCGCAGGCCGAGCACGGGAATGTCGTTGCACTCGTGGAATTCCGCGAGCCGCTTCTCCCGGGTCTCGCCCATGTGCCTGCTGGCCGGGTCGGGGTCGATGTAGTGCGGGTTCAGCTGGAACGGCACCAAGCCCAGCGAAGCGAGGCTCGGCGGCTCCACGATGGGCATGTCGTTGGTGGTGCGCACCGTGGGCCCGGCGATGTTGGTTCCCGCGCTGGCTCCGAGGTAGGGCATTCCTTCGGAAACCCTGTCCCGCAACGGTTCCAGCAGCTCGCGGCGGTACAGCTCGGCCAGCAGGCGGAAGGTGTTGCCGCCGCCGGTGAACACCGCCGGAGCAGAACGCACCGCGGCGACCGGGTCGGCGGCGGTGTGCAGCCCGCGCACCTGTACGCCGAGCGGCGCCGCCGCGGTCGCGATGCGCTCGGTGTAGCCGTCGTGGTCGGCCAGCGCGAACGGCACGAACACCAGCTCGGTGCGTCCGTCGAGCACCTCGGCGACCGCGTCCAGCGCGTGTTCGAGCGGGTCGCGGCCGTGGTTGGTCGAGTTGGACAGCAACAGCAAGTCAGTCACGCGATTCTCCTCGGTTCGCCCGCTATTGTTCAGCAAGTCCGCAGCAGCCGGTCCAGGACCCGGACGGAGAACCGCAGCGACTCCAGCGGCACCCGTTCGTCGACGCCGTGGAACAGCCGGTTGTAGGGCAGTTCCGGCGGGACGCGCAGCGCCTTGAACCCGAAGCCGCGGATGCCGAGCGCGGACAGCGCCTTGTTGTCGGTGCCGCCGGCATTGCAGTACGGGGTGGGGTGGCCGTCCGGGTCCTCCGCGGTGATGGCCGCGCACATCGCGTCCACCAAGGGGCCGTCGAAGCCGCTCTCCATCGCGATGTCGTGGTGGATGAACTCGCGGCGCACCGACGGAAGCAGCAGCTCGTCGACGGTGTCCAGCAGCTCTTGCTCGTACCCGGGGAGAAACCGGCCGTCGACGGCGGCGGTGGCCCGGCCGGGGATGACGTTGACCTGGTATCCGCCGGAGATCATGGTGGGATTCGCCGAATTGCGCAGGATCACGTTCACCAGCTCCCCCACCCGGCCCATCCGCGCGAGACTTCCGTCCACATCGGACGGATCGAACGGGACGCCGAGCAGGTCCGCCGCGCGGTCCAGCAGCGCCCGCACCGGTTCGATCAGCCGGACCGGGAACCTGTGGCGGCCGATCCGGGCCAGCGATTCGGCCAGATCGGTGACCGCGTTCTCGTCGTTCGGCGAGGAGCCGTGCCCGGCGCGGCCGGTGGCGACCAGGCGCAGCCACGCCTGACCGCGTTGCGCGCACTCGATCGGATACAGCCGGCTGCCGTTGCCGAGGTCGAACGACACGCCGCCGCCCTCGGTGATCGCCTCGCCGACGCCCTCGAACAGCTCCGGGCGGTTTTCGACCAGCCAGTGCGAGCCGAACTTCCCGCCGCCCTCCTCGTCGGCGAGGAAGCCGAACACGATGTCTCGCGGCGGTTTCTCGCCGGTGCGGTCGAATTGCCGCGCCAGCGCGAGGATCGCCGCGTCGAAGTCCTTCATGTCGATCGCGCCGCGGCCCCACAGCAGGCCGTCGGCGATCTCTCCGGAGAACGGCGGGACGCTCCACTCGCCAGCGTCCGCGGGCACCACGTCCAGGTGCCCGTGCAGGAGCAGCGCGGGCCGCGAAGAGTCCACTCCGGACAGTCGGGCGAACACGCTGGCCCGGCCTGGCGCGCTTTCCACGAGAGTCGGCTCCAGCCCGGCCTCGGCGAGTTTCTCCGCGACGTACTCCGCTGCGGGCCGTTCGGTCGAGCCCGGGTTGGAAGTGTCGATCCGGATCAGGTCGCGGCAGAGGTCGACCACCTCGTCCTGTGCGCTGCTCACGCGGGCACCTCCTCGAGTTCCGCCGAGCCCACCGGCCGGATCAGCCCGGCCCAGCCCAGCAGCGTGTACAGGATCGCGGCGGTGAGCAGCGAGTTCAGCGCGGGGATGCCCCAGTGCACGAACTTGCCGACGCAGAACGCCGCCGCCCACACCGCGAGCGTCGCGGGCACCCAGACCGGCATCGTGGCGGGCACCCGCCCGGCCGCCCGGGTTTCCCGCAGCGGCGTGGAAAGCCGGCGCACCAGGAAGTACTCGGCCACGATGATCCCGCCCACCGGCGGGATCGCGACGCCCAGCAGCGACAGGAACGAGGTGAAGTGCTGGAGGAAACCGATCGCGGACAGCACGGTCCCGGCGATCCCGATCACCAGCGTGACCACGCCGCGGTGCAGCGGGCGGCCGAACACGGTCCGCACGAAGTTCACCACGCCCAGCGAGGAGCCGTACAGGTTCCAGTCGTTGATCTTCGCGGTCGCCAGCACCACCACGATCAGCCCGACGAAGCCCGAGGTGGACAGCACGATGTGGGTGACGTCGGAGCTGCCGACCAGGTGCCCGAGCAGCACGCCGGTCATGCCGACGATGTACTCGGACAGGACGATCGACGCCGAACTCTGCAGCAGGACGTGCCAGCCCTTCCGGTTGAACCGGGTCATGTCCGGAGCGACCACCGCACCGGTCATGTAGCCGCCCGCGATGATCGTCGCCGCGGCCGGGATGGAGATCGCGGTCGCGGTCGGCGCGGCCGACATCAGCGCGCCCACCGAGTGCTCCGACAGGGTCGAGACGACGCTCCACGCCACGAGCCCGAAGAACAGCGGCACCGCGATTTTCGCGAGCCACATCATGTACTTGAAGCCGTAGATCACCAGCAGCGTCAAGACCACGCCGGACACCGCGCACCACAGCCACACCGGTCCGCCGACCAGCGCGTTCATGCTCTTGCCGAAGATGCCGTTCTGCACGCCGAACCAGCCGACCAGGCTGATCGCGATCACCAGGCTCACCAGCGCGGACCCGTTGCGGCCGAAGCCGGTGAACCGGGTCAGCATGGTCATCGTCAGGCCCTCGCGCTGCCCGGCGAGGCCGATCAGGAAGATCACCACCTCCAGGATCACCGCGCCGAGGGTGAACGCCCAGAACGCGTCGGAGAACCGCATCCCGACGCCGAGCGTCGCGCCGAGCACGAACTGGGACAGCGACCCGGACTGCGCGAGCCACTGCAGCAGCATCGAACCGAACCCGTAGCGGGCCTCTTCGGGGACGCGGCGCAGCGAGTAGTCGTCGTTGCCGATCCGCTTTTTCGCGTGCTTCGCGGGTTTCGTCGCGGTGCTCATCCGGCCACCTCCGTGCCCAGGGTTTGCAGGTGCGCCATCGAGCCGTAGCGGGTCTGCAGGTTGGCGAATTCCGCCTCGTCGTGGAAGTGCAGCGCGCCCGTGCCGAACTGCTTGGCGACCTCGACCGCGTAGCGCGCGGCGGCGGCGATGTCCGTCTCGTGGCTCGCCCCGGTGGCGCAGCCGGCCACCGTCGCGGCCGACGTGATCGCCAGTCCGACGACCGGCGCGTCCGTCGCGGTCGCGGGCTGGAGGATCGAGTTCAGGTGGTAGACGCCGTTGCCGTAGGGCGTGATGTCCTGCGTGGTGATCGGGTAAGTCACCAGCGGCGCGCCAGTCACCGTCTCCAGCAGTTCGCCCAGGCCTTCGGACACGCGCAGGATGTAGCCGCTGCGCACGGTCGGCGACAGGGCGAGTCCGCGGTGGTTGATCACGCGGTTGCCTTTGGTGGTGTCGATCGACAGCACGGCGGCCATTTCGGCGGACAGCTCGTAGCTGTTCATCGTGGCGATGTCGACCGGCGAGTTCATGAACGGCACCGGGTCGTGCGGCAGCGTGGGCGCGTCCGGGCAGATGTGCGTGCCGATCAGCACGTCGCCGGCCAGCACGTCCCCGCGAGCCCGCATCGACAGCAGCTTGGCGGCGGCAGCCAGCGCGGCGGCGGCACCGTCGCCGTCAGACACGAAACCCGTCACCTCCGGCCGGGCGCCGACTCCGCCGAGGCGGCCCACCACGCCGAGAGTGGGCGCGTCGCCGCCCGCGGTGCGACCGCGGCTGCCGGGCACCCGCACCCGGACGAAGTCGGTCTGGCCGGCGTCGCCGGTGACGGTGGTGATCTCCGCGCCGCTGCCCGCGGCGCCGGCGACGGCGTCGAGGTAGGCGACGACCTCTTTCCCGGTCACCGCCGGGTCGTCGAGGATTTCGAGCAGTTCCAGGACGTGTTTGAGCATGTGGTTCCTCTGAGAAGTCAGGCCGCGGGGGTCCGACCAGACTCAGCCCGCGCACACCGGCTTTACAAACATTTCCCGTTATTCGCACAATGGCCGGATGCCGGACCACGACGAACGCGCCACCCCGCCCGGTCTGCCGCAGACCGCGGACCGGGCGCTGCAGGTGCTGCTCGCGTTCGACCGCGCCCGCCCGGAATGGGGCGTCACCGCGGTGGCGCGCGAGTTCGGGCTGCACACGTCGATCGCGCAGCGGCTGCTCGCGGTGCTGGCGCATCGCGGTTTCCTCGTCCGCGACGACAGCACCCGCCGGTACCGGATCGGACCCGCCGCGCTGCACCTCGGCCGGTTGTGGGACCGGGCAGGCGCGCTGGACCTGCTGGTGGTCCCGGTCCTCTCCGACCTCGCCGCCCAGACCGGGCACGCCGCCCTGCTGTCGCTGCCCGACGGCGCGCACACCCGGTGCGTGCTGGCCGCGGAAGGCAGCGACGGGCGGCTGCGCGGCTATTCGCTGGTCGGCGAGCTGTACCCGGCGCACGCGGGCGCGACCAGCAAGGCGTACTTCGCGTTCCTGCCCGAAGAGGAGCGCGACCGGCTGTTCGCCGACCGGCCGATGGCGCGGTTCACGCCGGACACGGTCACCGACCTCGCCGTCCTGCGCGAGCAGCTGGCCGAGGTCGCCGACCGGGGCTGGGCGTTCACCACCGGCGAGTACGACACCGGCGTCGCGACGCTCGCGGTGCCGGTTTTCCTGCGCGGCGAACCGTACGGCAGCCTGTCGGTCGGCTGGTCCTCCGCGCGCTTCGACCACGATCCCGAGCAGTGGGTGGACCTGTTGCGGCGCGGCGCGGACCTGATCGAGCTGCGGCTTTCCCGGCCGGTTCCGCGCCGTTAGCCAGGCTCAGTCGCTGGCGTGGGCGGTGTTGTCGAGCCAGTGCTGGGCGAGCGCCGCGTCGCCGTCGACGGTTTCGCAGTCGGCTAGCGGGAGGCGTCGGGTCAAGATGAGGAGCAGGGATTGCGCCGGGCCGGTCACGGTCACGTCGGCTTCACGGGTTCCCGGCTGCCAGGTCGCGCCGTCCGGCTTTCGTTCGACCGACCAGGCGGCTGAGGTGTCGGTGGCCAGCCACTGCAGGATCTGACCGGTGCCTCGGATGGCGTGCGCGGACTCCGATCGCTGCATCTCCCACGTGGGCGAGGTCAGCATCGTGAGGTGGTTGGTGACGAGCGCGGCCGCGATGCCGGGGTCGATGTCGAGCGGGTGGTTCGCGGCGTTGGCGGCGTCGAAGCCGTGGACGACCGCCTCGTTGAGCATGCTGGTCATCCAGAATCGCGTCCCGGACCGGGCATCTCCGGAGGCGTTGAAGACCGGTGCGTCGAGCGCGTCGTCCGAGCACGCGTTCGCGACCCGTTGCGCGGATTCCGACAGCCAGGCCTGCCACTCAGCCGGGTCCGAGGGCGGCGCGGCCATCTCGGTGGGCAGCTGGGCGGCGTCGGTGATGCGGCGCTCGATGATCTCCGCGACCCAGTGCTGGGTCTGGCCGACGTGCGCGACCAGGTCAGCGACGGTCCACTTCGGAGCAGTCGGCACGGCCGCGTCCGGTCCGGCGGCGACGGCTGATTCCGCCAGGCGCCGGGTGTGGTCGACGATCGCTTTACGGACGAGTTCCGCGGGCAGTTCAGTCATGGGAAGGTCCTTGGGGTCTCGGCAGCCGCCCGTTGCGGGGGCCTTCGACTACGCGTCGAACGACCGCAGCGCGGATCGACATCCCTCGGCGCGAATTTTCGATCGCCTCCTCAGCGGGCGACGACTCGCACAGTGCGCAGCGACGGATCCACCGGGTCGGGCAGGAACATGCCCGCGGCCACTCCGCTCCGCAGGTAGTCGAGGACCGGGCGGGTCAGCACCTCGCCGGGCAGCACCGCCGGGACACCGGGCGGGTACGGGCTGATCGTCTCGGCCACGATCCGTCCTGCCGCGTCCTCGGCCGGGATCTGTTCGGCCGGGCCGAAGAACGCGTCGCGCGGCAGCAAGGCCTGGTCAGGTTCCAGGTCCTCGGGCGCGGGCAGGTCCACGGGGGTGGCTCGGGGCAGGTCGTGTTCGGTGAGCGCCTGGAGTGCGTCGACCAGCCGAGCGGCGGTTTCCTCGTCGTCGCCGACGGTCAGCTGGGCGGCGATCCGGCGGTGGTCCGAAAGCCCGACGTCGACCCGTTGCCGGTCTCGCAGCCAGTGGTTGGCGGCGTAGCCGGAACACCCGAGCTCGGATACGTCGATCAGCAGTTTCAGCGGATCCCGGTCGTCCGCCCGGCCTGGACCGACGAGTTCGGCGTCGCCCAGCACGGTGATCCCGGCGATCCTCGACAGCCGCTCGCGGGTGTCCGCGGCCAACTGGAGCACGTGGTCGAGCAGGCTCTTTCCGTGCTCGACCATCTGCCGGCGCCAACCGTCGAGCCCGGCGTAGATGAGCGACGACGGGCTGGTCGTGTCGAGCAGATCGGCGCGCATGGCGAGCACATCGGGGTCCACCAGGTCGCCGCGCAGGTGGTAGACCGAGCCCTGTTCGAGGCCCGCGCCCATCTTGTGCACGCTCGTGACGCACAGGTCGGCGCCCGCGTCCATCGCCCAGGCCGGCAGGTCCGGGTGGAACGGGAAGTGCGCGCCCCAGGCCTCGTCGACGATCAGCGGCGCCCCGCGATCGTGGCAGACCCGCGCGACGCCGCGGATGTCCGCGCAGGAACCGTAATCGGTCGGCGTGATCAGCAGCATTCCCTTCGCCGCCGGGTGTTCCGCGAAGGCCGCCTCGGTTTCCTCCGGGCCTGGCGGGTGGGCGAAGTTCAGCGTCCGGTCCCAGCGCGGCGACACCCACACCGGCCGGATGCCGCTGAGAATGAGCCCGGCGACCACGGATTTGTGCGCGTTGCGGGAAATGAGCAGCTCTTCGCCAGGCCCCGCGACCGACAGCATCGCCGACTTGACCGACAAGGAGCTGCCGCAGGTCGAGAAGAACGCGCGGTCGGCGTGCACCGCGTCCGCCATGAGGTCTTCGGCGTCGAACAGCACGCCGCGGTTGAGCGCCCGGTCGTCCAGGCCGTTCATCAGGATGATGTCCGAGGCGAACACGTCGCGGCCGACGATCTCGGCCAGTCTCGGGTCTGCGCCTCGGCCTTGTTTGTGTCCGGGCGGCAGGAAGGACACGTGCCCGGACGCGCGAAACCGCCGGATCGCTTCGAGCACTGGTGCGCGGGAATGATCGGCCACGCGCCCCGCGTACCCATCCGGGCCGAGTTCAAACGCGGGCCTGTTTCGTGGGGCTCGATAGGGGTAGTCCGCGGTGGTCTTCGCCAGGAGACGGAGGAATCATGGCTCAGATGACAGAAAACCCGCAGCCGGCCGGCGGCTCCCTCGCGGCGCCGCGGCGCACGTGGATCGGCGACCACGACCCGACGGACCAGAACTGGCAGGAGGTGGGCGACGAGATCCAGCTGGCCGCCCAGCAGGCCGGACGGACGTGGCAGCAACCCGAGACCGACTGAACGAACCCGGGAAACCGACGACGGCGAAAAGGCGGCCGGAAAGGCAAGATCGGGCAAGCGGATCTGCCTGAACGTCCTCCGGCTTTCGCCGTCGCCGTCTTGTGCGCGCTCCCGGCCGCCGTCTCCGCATCGCTGACGGCCGTCGCGTCTTCGCAGTTCAGCGCCTCGCGGGTCGGCCAGATGGCCGATGCCCGGACAGGGTTGCCCGCCGACTGGCCTGAATGGACGGACTCTTCGGACGATCCTGCCATTCCCCCGCTCTCAATACCTTCGGCTCGCTCCCGCTTCCCGGAGAAGCGGACTGTTGCCGAAGGAGTTCGCATCGATGAAGATGCTCGTGGGGGTGGCCGCGCTCGCGGTCGCGGGAGGTTTGGTCGCCGCGATCGCCGTCGCCGGCAGTTCCGGCGGGACCGACTGGAGCGCCTCGTGCAGAACGGCTCCGGCCGTGGCGGCGGGCAAGCATCCGGGTGCCGTCGCTGAAGCACGGAAAGCGTTGCTGAGCAACGGAAACGATCCCCGGCTGGAGATCGAGGTCGTCGATCTCGACGCGTGCGCGGCCGAGGTGAGCTGGAAAGCCGATCAGCCGCAGCCGACCGCGTCCGTGGTGAAACTGCTGATCGCGCTCGAATTGATCGACCGTTCCGGCGTTCCCTCCGACGACGACGCCACCGCCGTCCGCACCATGCTCTCGGCCAGCGACGACCATGTCGCCAACCGCCTGTGGCAGCAGCTCGGCGGACCGGCGATCGTGCGGCGGCAGGCCGGCAAACTGGGGCTCGCGCACACTTCGCCGCCCGCCGATCCCGGCCAATGGGGTTCCACCCAGATGTCGGCCGACGACGTCGTCGCGGTGTACCGGCACATCACCTCGGGGCGGTCCGACGACGAGCGGGAATTCCTCACCGAGGCCTTGGAAAGCGCCCCGCGCAACGCCGCCGACGGGTTCGACCAGCACTTCGGGATCCCGCGCGCGTTCCCCGGCGCGAAATGGGCGGTGAAACAAGGATGGGGCACTTCCGACGGGCGGCGGGTGCTCAATACGACCGGCTTGGTGCGGACTGAGTCTCGGACGTTCGCTGTCGCGGTTATGAGCACTTGGGACGACAGTATGGACGTCACTGCCGCGACCAAGGCGCTCACCGCGGCGGCTGGCGCGTTGAAGAGTTCGCTTGCCGGTGGCGGCACACTCACCTGAGTTGGTCCTTTGTGGACTTAGCGCCGCCCGGGAACCGCTGTTTGCGCGGGCGCCGACGGGGGTATTCCGATGCCCCGACCCCAGGAGAGAACCTCGGTGAACGACCAGACCGGCGACGAGCTGACCTTCGGCATCGAGGAGGAGTTCTTCGTCGTCGACCGCGACGGCAGGCTGGCCAAGGCGGACGACGTGGTCGACGACGCCGCGGAAACGGGCGGCGCCAAGGGCGAACTGCAGCACGAGCTCATCCAGCCGCAGGCCGAGATCGCGACCGACGTCTGCCGGACCCGAGACGAGGCGCTGCAGCGGCTGCGCGAACTGCGCGAGGACCTGGCCGCGGCCGCGCGCCGGCGGGACTGCCGGTTGCTGCCCGCGGGCTCGCCGCCGGCGGCGGAAGCGGGTTTGCCCGGCGTCACGCCGAATCCGCGCTACGAGCGGATCGCCGAGCATTTCGGGGCCACCGCGCGGACGGCGCGGACCTGCGGCTGTCACGTGCACGTCGCCGTCCCGGACAAGGAGACCGGAATCCAGGTTCTCGGGCGGATCCGGCCGTGGCTGCCGGCACTGCTGACCGTG
Organism: Amycolatopsis sp. cg13; assembly: GCF_041346965.1. Classification (GTDB taxonomy): domain Bacteria; phylum Actinomycetota; class Actinomycetes; order Mycobacteriales; family Pseudonocardiaceae; genus Amycolatopsis. The sequence goes on along the minus strand of NZ_CP166848.1, from coordinate 9,513,150 downwards.
ACCGCGAATTCCGCGATCGCCGACGGCTACGCCACCGGATACCGCAGCTGGCGCTACCAGCAATGGAGCCGCTGGCCCTCGGCCGGCCCGCCGCCGCGCTTCGCGTCGCTGGACGAGTACGAAAGCGTGGTCGACGCGTGGCTGCGTTCGGGCGCGATCCTCGACCGCGGGATGGTCTACTGGGACGTCCGGCTCTCGGAGAAGCAGCCGACCATCGAGTTCCGCATGGCCGACGTCGCCGCGACCCCGAACGAGGCGGTTCTGCTCGGCGTGCTGGCTCGCGGCCTGGTCGCCACCGCGCTGGCGGACGACGCTCCCCCTCCGGAGCTGTCGAACGAGGTGCTGCGCGCCCAGCTCTGGCGCGCGTCGCGGGACGGGGTGATCGGCAGTTGCCCGCACCCGCGGAGCGGCGATCTGGCGCCGACGAAGACCGTGCTGACTGATCTGGTCGAGTTGGCCTCTTCGGCGCTGGACTCAGCTGGGGACCTGGAATTCGCCCAGGAGGCCGTGGCGCGGTTGTGCGCCGAGGGCAGCGGTGCGGACCGGCAACGACAGCGCTTCGCGGAGCGGGGACGTGGCGAGGACGTCGTCGACCTGCTCGCGGGCACCGGCTGACCGTCCTCAGCGCCGGTGTGCCCAAGCCGCAGCCAGGCAATAGGCACCGAACGCCGCCAGACCCAGCGCGACCACCGTCAGCAACACCGTTCCGAACGGCTGGGCGGCGAGGGTCTTGAGGCTGGCGTCCAACCCGCCCGCCTGTCTCGCATCAGCGCGGAAACCCGCGTAGCCCAGCAGGAAAGCGGTCACCGCGAACACGACAGCCTTCGCCAGATATCCAGTACTGCCCAGCCAACCGACCCAGCGGCGGGTCTTGCCGGGCAGTCCGCTGGGGTCTAGGTCCTCCAGGAAGGTCTGCTTCACGCCTTTGACCCCGGCGGCAACGGCGACGCCGAGCACAACCGCGGCAGCGGCCACCACCAAAGCCGGACCAGCGGGGAGCTGGAGCAGCTTCGCGGTGAACTCCTGCTGGGTCTGGTCGCTCGAACCTCCCCCGCCCTCGCCCGCGGCGAGGCGGAAGGCGGTGCCGCCCAGTGCGAGCACCACGATTCCGCGGGCGGCGGCGCCGAACCGTTTGCGGGTTCGCTTTCCGCCGCTGGTCCAGGTGTATCCGGTCGCGGCCATGAGGAACTGCCACAGCCCGAAGGCGGCCAGGCCGGCCGCGAGCACCCACAAAAGAACCTGGCCGAACACCGTCGAGCCGACCTCCCGCAGGGCGCCCTTCTGGTCGGTCTGTTCGCCGCTTCCGAAGGCGACTCGCACGCAGAGGTAGGCGAGGATGAGGTGCACGAGCGCGTAACACGCCATCCCCGCCCGGCCGAGCAACTGGGCGGTGTCGGTCTTTTCGCCGCGGGCGACCGTGTGGGCGATCCGGTTCATGGGGTGGGGATACCCGCTGTGGTCCGGCGCCATGGGGGCAGATGGAGCAATCCCCCAGCTGGAAGATCCGCAGCGGACAGTGGGTCAGCGATCGATTTCGGGCCGCGACGGGATGGGCTGGCCCGGTTCGGTCAGCCAGCCCGTTCTCCGGCGCGTCCTCGCGTGCATGGCGGCTTCGTCGAGGCTTCGCACGACCGGCAGCGCGCGGTCGAGGCCCAGGAGACCCAGCGGGCGCAGGATGGCTCGTTGCCGCGCGACCGCCGCGAACCGCACCCCGGCGAAGCGGGCGGTCTTGGCCTGTTCGGCGAGGAATTCCAGGACCCGGGCCGAGCAGAAGGCCACCTCGGTCAGGTCGACGAGCAGGGTCGCGGGCCGCAGGCCGAGTTCGCCGGACAGGATCCGGCGCAGCCGCGGGACGTCGGCGGAATCGAGTTCCCCCGCCAGGGTTACCACCGTCGACCTCGCGGTGCGGGTCAGCGTCGTGGCGGGACGGCTGGCGGGACACACGACGGTCAGGCTCAACGGCGGGGCGTTGCTGTGCATGGTTTTCGTTCCCTCCTCGCGAAAAGCGGGGCGGGGACCGGGAACGTGGCGCTGGAACCCCCTCTCCAGCCGGTAGTCGAAGACAGCGGCTGTGCTGCGATGCCGCCAACGTACCGCCGGGGCGCCCGTTTTGCGCAACCCTGGCTCACCCGGGCGGCGGTACGCGACGGCTCGGAGTCAGCCAGGGGCGAGGCCCGGTTCCGGCCGCGGCGGGGCCCGGTAGATCCGGATCGTCAGCAGGGTCGTGAGCACGCATCCGAGGCCCATGAACGCGAGCATCGCCCGGGTGCCCGCGAGTTCCGCGATCGGGCCCAGCACCGCGGTGCCGACCGGGATCATCGCGCGGTCGGTGCTCGCGATGCCCATGATCCGGCCGAGGAGGTTGCCGGGGGCGGTCGCTTGCAGGGCCGCCCGGTTGGCCGTGCGGTAACACTGCCCGACCAGTCCGACGACGACCATCGTCGCTCCGGCGCCTACTGCGGCGGGTTTTCCGGTGAAGCCGCTCGGCACGAGGAGGATCAGCAGGGCGCAGCCGAGGAGCACTGCGCCGATCGCGGCCAGTCGCGCGGGGTTGGCTGGCGGGCGGCGGGACATGGTGGTCGATGCGGCCAATGCGCCCGCCGCGCCGCAGGTCAGCAGCAGGGCCGCGGTGCTGCCGTCGCCGTCGAAGAGGTCTTTCGACAGGAGCGGCATCATTGCGGTGTAGGGGAAAGCGAACAGCATCGGGCCCATCGCGAGAGCGATCTGGCGGCGCATCGCCGGGTTTCGCCGGAGGAGATGCCAGACCGAGTCCGTCGGCGAGTCCGAAGTGGACGGTGCCGGCGGCGCGGACTCGGGCAGGACGGTCAGGCAGCACAGGGCGACCAGCGTGCAGAAAGCGTTGAACCAGAACGCGGTGGGAACCGAGCTGACCGCGAGGACGAGCGCGCCGACGGCGGGGCCGAGGATCATCGCCGCGTTCAGGCAGGCGGAGTGCATCGCGATGACGGCGGTGAGCGGTCGCTGGCCCCGCAGCAGCGGCAGGAGCGTCTGTCTCAGCACGGGTTCGGCGCTGCCCGCTGAGGCTCGCGCGAACACCATCGCGCACACGAGCCACAGCGGGCCGCCAGCGGTGACGATCCAGGCCAGGCACAGGGTCGAGCCGAAGAGCGCCACGCGCAGGCCCGCGAGGAGCCGCCGCTGGTCGTAGCGGTCGGCGAGCCACCCGGCCGGCGCGGTGAACAGCAGGATGGGCGCGAGCCGCACCACGTTCACCGTCGCCAGCGCGGTCGCCGAACCGGTCTGCTCGACCACGTACCAGTTGAGGGCGACGAGATCCGCGGTGTCGCCGATCCGGGAGGACAGCGTGCCGGCCAGGAACAGGCGCAGCGGGAACCGTCCGGCAGCGCCGGTGCTCATCGCACGGGGTCGCCAGCGCCGTGCAGAGGATTGGCTTGTGGCAGGTAGATGTCGTGGTCGGCCGCCAGCAATCGCATGAGCCCGAACGCTTTCTGCGGAAGATGGGAAGTCCGGAGGAACGCCACGTCGGCGGACGCCCTGGCGAGAAGGTTCTCCGGCAGGCCAGCCAGCAGGTCGGTCATCTTCGTGCGCACGGTCGCCCAGAGTTGTTCGCTGGGCAGGTTCCAGGTCGCCGCGAACATCGTCACCACCTGCGCGATGTTGGCCTGCAGCAGCGCATACGAAACCTTTCGGCGGACGTGGTCGATGTCGTCGGTGAAGGTGATCGAATCGGGGTGCGGCGCGAAGTCGAGGCCCGCCTCCCGCATTCGGCCGGGATTGACGCGGATCCCGCCGAAGTCGCGGACGAGGACTCGCGCCGGCAGACCGTCGCGGACCACCAGCAGCGTGTTCTGCAAGTGGGCTTCCAGGCCGATGCCGTACCGCCACAGCAAGGGCAGCCCCGCAGTCAGCATCAGCTCCACGTACTGCTCGAAGAACTCGTGCGGGCGTTCCTGGGCTAACTCCGCCAGAACGGTTCCGTCCGGCTGCGCCGCTCCGCGCAGAGCGCAGGCGGACAGGACGATCTCGCCGGGCATCGCATAGTCGGCGGGATCGGCTCGGAGCAGCGCGGAAAGGCCGCGCTCTCGCTCGGGCGCCGCGTCGCCGGTCGGTGCGGAGAAAGCGATGCCAGCCAGCTCCGGTACGCAGATGACCCTGCCGCGCGTGGCGGGGTCGTCCGCGAGGAGGCGTTGCAGGAGAGAGCTCATCCGCGGGCCGTTGTCGGTGGTGGCGGGCGAGATCGTGCGCCGCCGCGAGGTGAGCTGGACGTCGAGCGACGTTTTGACCGTCAGGCGGCGTCCGTGCCTGCCCGCGGCGGCGGTGACCAGGGTGCGCACCGAGACGGTCGGGCGACAGGCCAGTTGCGCTTCGGGGAGCGGGACGATGCTGCCCGCCACCAGTTCCTCGTGGTACTCGGCGGCCAGCCGGCTCCGCATCTGCCACGGATGCACGGGAATCAGCTCGTACTCGGCGGGAGCGTGCCCGCGCGCGGCGAGTCCGTCGATGGCGCGGGCGGCTATCGCGGGAAAGTGGTCGGCCACGATCGTTCCCACCGACGTGCCCGACGGATCGGGGGTCGAGCGCACGGAATCCTTGCGCACCGCGACGAAGGAAAGGCCTACCGTGTCAGCGCTTTCCGGGCAGTAGGCGAGGGAATCCGCCGGGGTGAAGCCGCGGCGAACCCTCGGGCAGAGGTGGATCGTGTGCCCTTCCGCGCTTGCCGCGTCCAGGTCGAGCGTGAGGTCGGACGCGGCGCGCAGCCGGTGTATAGGCAGGCTGCGCCGGACGCAGGCGCGAGACAGGGCGAGGTTGCGCGCGGAGTCGACGAGATCGTCTCGGAGCGCGCCCCAATCCATCTCTCCGCCGGATGCGGCGACGGCGTCGACGAGTTGTTCGGGACGGTCGAGCGCGCGGACTTCGACTCCGTCGCTCACCACGACGGGGCTCACCACTTCGTTGGCCCCGAACCCGTTCTCCAGCTCGCACACCGCGGCCAGCCGTCGTCCGGACGCCAAGGTCACGCAGATCAGCCGACCCGTGCACGGCCCCAGCAGCGCGAGAACGCTCGGGGACACCGGCGGAATTCCGGTGAAGGGCAGGACGATCTCGGTGATCCGCTTGGCGGACAACGATCTCCGCTCGCGCAGCAACGCACTGCAAGCTCCGTTGAGAGTGCTGAGCCGCGCCCCGGCGAGTTCGGCCAGCCACGGCCGCACGAGTTCCGGCCGACGGTCCCGCAGGCAGGCGAACATTTCCCGCTCCGCCTCGTTGAGGTCCGGTGGCTCCGGCTCCGTGTCCGGTGCGGCGAGCGGATTCGGGCCTTCGACGTACTGCTGGTCGGTGACGAGGTTCTTCAAGCGCATCGTCAGCAACGCTTTGTGCTGCCACGGCCCGCTCAGCAGCGCCTCGGCGTCCGCCCTGGCGTCCTCGGCCTCTTCGGGGCTGCTGGCGGACATAGCGAGCCGGTGGAACGTCCGCCGCACGCACTCCCCCACGACCGGCCACAGCAGGTCCTCCGAGCACCCGGCTGTGTGCGCGAGCTCAGCGACGAGTTCTCCGAGGTGGTGGCCGAAAAGCGGGTAGTACAGCTTGGCGCGCAGCGTCGCGGCGTCCCGGGCGAGCAGGGGCGAGCCGGGCAGGAACTCGCCGGACATGGCCCGCCGGGCGAGGCGGGATTCCAGCAGCCGAGCGGCGCCGAGGTCCCTGGCCAGAACGCGGTGCGGCCAGCGGTCTTTCAGCACGAGAACGGTGTTCTGCGGATGGGGTTCAAGCGCGATTCCGTAGCGGACGAGGAGCGTCAGCACCGGCGGGACGCAGCATTCGACGTGTGCGGCCAGCCACTGCTGCGCCACTTCGGTCAGCGGAGCGCCGGTGACCGACGCGGTCTCGGTGATCAGGTCGTGGAGCAGGCTGGCACCGGTCAACGGAGATTGCGCGAACAACGAAGCGATCGGCATCGACAGTTCGTCCGGGCCTAGCAAGTCTTCGCTGTCTTCGCGGAGGACAGCGGCGAGCGAACGACGTCGTGCCTGGGCGGTGGCGGGGTCCCCGTCCGGCGGCACATATGCCACGCTGGCCAGCTCTCGCAGCACCGCGAACCGGGGGCGTCCGTCCGGCGTGGCGAGCGACAGGTCCAGGTCTCCGGCGACGATCCGTTCGAGCAGCGCGGACAGCCGCGGGCCGTTGTGCACCGCAGCGGGCGAGACCCCGCGGACGGCGCTGGTGAGCTGCACTTCCAGCGCGGTTTTGACGTGCAGCCCCGTGCTCGCCGAGGTCTCGCGTGCCGACAGGGTCCGGACCGAGATCAGCGGGCGCGCCGGGATCCGGGTCCGCAGCGGCACCACCGTGCCGTCGGCGATCGCGTCGGCGTGCAGCACCGGTAAGGCATGGAACCGCTGGTGCGGATGAACGGGAATCAGCACGCGCTGCTCCGGGATCAGCCCGGCCGCGCGCATCTCGACTGTCGCCGCGGCGACAGTTCGCGGAAAGGCTTCGCTCAGCAGTATTTGCGAAGCATCGAGGTCATTCGCTCCGGTGGCGAAGTCCCGGGAAACCGAAATCAGGGGCAGCCCGAATTCCGCGCCGAATTCCGGAGAATAGCGGACGGCGTCCTCGACGGCCATCCCGACTTTCATTTTGGCGACCGGATGCAATGGGTGCCCTTCGACGACCATTCCTTCGAAAGGAACCAGCAGCGACCCGGTCTCTCCCGATTCGCGGAGCGCGGCGACCAGCGCGGCGAACGGCCGGGTTGCGCGCTCGTTGTCGGAATCATCCTGATCGCGCAGGTCGGCCGCGAAGAGACTGGCGGCCGCCAGGGACAGCGCGTGACCGGCGACGCTGTCGGCGAGTTCGGCGCGCAGCCGGTCCCAAGAGTCGCCGTCGCCGGAACACAGCTGTTCTCTCACCAGGAAATCCCAGAGCCGCAACGGGTCGGCGACCTCGTGGCCATCGAGGCGCACCGGACCGGCGAGAACCAGGCGACCGGTCTTGGTCGCCTCGCGCAGCACCAGGTCCAGACCACGTTCGCGGGCCAGGTCCATTTTCAGCAAACCTTCGCGCGCCAAAGCGGAGAGCAGCCGGGACATCGTTTTCGCTCGCGCCTCCAGAAGACATTCCGCGTAGTGCGCGGCAAGGTCCGGCGGTGCGAACTTTTCAGTTTCTTCCAACCGAAGGAAGACGGCGAGTTCGCCGGGAGAAAGGGGGGTTCCCGGCGGGGTCAGGAAAGCATTTTCACTAGCCTGGGCGGGGGTGGGCATGGTGCACTATGGTGACGCTGCCCAGGTTAACCAGACAGGAACGTACAGGTTAACAACAGATGAACACACCTATCACAACCCAATAAACTCGGACATTCGCGCACTCGTGCACGGCCATTGCGTAGCAGGTTGAAAACTCAACTGGAGCACTGTCGCATACTTTGCCCCGGCAATTAACCCGCCATCAGTTAAATGCGGCGGTCAATTTCGCGGAGCACGGCCGGCGCGCCGCGGGCGGCGTTGGACAGCACCGCCACGTCGAGGTCCTAGGCCGGATAGTGCCGCGCGATGCCGCCGACACCGGCGTTGTCGCCGTCCTTGTAGTAGTTCCGGAGAGAACCGTTCTGCCCCAAGGTGAATTCCAGCCCGAAGCCGTACCACATGTCGCCGTCCTCGGCGCGATGGTGCAGCACCTGCGGGGTGAGGAACTGCTCGGTCCGCTCGGCCGACATCAGCTCGCCGCCGCGGACAGCGCGCAGGAACCGCACCAGATCGGCCACCGTGACGTGCGCGCCGCCATCGGGCGAGCCGATCGACGGATAGCTGAAGATGTTCTGCTTCCACCCGGTGATCCGGCCTTCGGCATCGATGACCGGATCCCAGCCCTCCGCGACATCCGGCGCCGCTTCCCTTCGGTCGTAAAAGTCCGCCGCGGTCATGCCCGCCCGCGCGAAAACAGCGCTCCGGATGTGGTCGCGGCAGGCGGTTCCGGTGATTTCCTCGATCGCCAGGCCGACGAGGACGTACCCGGTGTTGCACCTCCCCCGGCGGGAAATGGGGTGGCTTGCGGACGAAATTCGGCAGATGGTCCCGCGTTCGCGTCACCGAGTAGACCGGTTGCCGACCCTCAGCGCCCCGTAGCTCTCCCCCGCTTCCTCGTCAGCGTCGTCGGCGATCCCGGAGGTGCGTGAGCAGGTCCAGTCGTCCTTGGTCCATCAGCCGCAAACGCGGCCACCGCGGTGAAGAACTTGGTGATGGAAGCCGTGTCGAACCGGAGGTCGAGCCGGTTCGGCACGGCCCATCGACGGCTCGCCGGCCCGTACGCGCCTGAGAACTGCACCTCCTCGCCGCGACGGATCAGCACCGCCCCGGAGAACTCGTCGGCGGCGGCTCGGGCACTCGACCAGGCATCCAGACCGGTGAACGGCATGTTCCGAAGGCAGCTCACCCCACCGTGACCACGCGGGCCCAATCAGGCGGCGAATCCGGCCGATAGCCGGGAATGTTCTCCGCCAGCCGACCCACCCTGGGAAACAGGCCCACCACCGTCCGGCAGGGCGGTCTCGAGCTGGGCCAAGGGGTTTGGCCGTCGGTCAACGCCACGATCACGTCGGGGCGAGGGTTGCTTCTCAGCGCCCCGGCGAAACCGGCGCGCAGATCCGTACCGCCGCCGCCCAGCAACGGGATTCCTTCGGTACTGCACAGCTGTTGCGTGACGTACGCGGCGGCGTCGCACGACAGCACCGAGACGAGATCGCGACGCCCGCCGACCGCGCGGACGATCGCGGCGATTTCGAGGAGCGCGCTGCCCAGTTCGGCGTCGCTCACCGAGCCGGAGGTGTCGACGATGACGCAGACCTGCGGCGGCCTGCGGCGCAGGCTCGGCAGGATGACGCCGGGCAGGCTGGCCGCCCGGCGCGCCGGGCGGCCGTAGGTGTAGTCCTCGCCCGCGCCGGACATCGCGGACCGGAGCGCCGCGCCCAGCAGCTCCCGCCACGGCAGCGGCGGGTGGAACGCTTCCTCGGCCCAGCGTTTCCAGCCCGCCGGAACATCGCCCGGGTTGCCGTTGATGCCTTGCGCGACCCGGAACCGGACGGCGTCCCGCTCGTGCTCGCTGAGCCCGTGCGCGCCGTCGGGGCCCAGATCCCATTCGCGCTCCAGGCCGTCGGCGCCACTGCCGCAGTCGAGCCAGGCGAATTCCGCGGTGTACGGACCCAGCCGGAATTGGGCAAGGTATTCCTCCATCAGCTCGCCTTCGCGCAGCCTCAACGCTTGCGGCTCGACCGCGCCCTCGGGCCGGTCCAAGCCGTCGCCGAAGACGTCGTCGTTGATTTCGCAGTCCGCGGCGATGTTCATCCGCAACCGCTCCGCCGGCCCGGTCAGCTCGTGCTTCGCGGCGTACCGGTCGCCGCGGCCGTGATGGTCGCGCAGCAGATGGGAGACCTCGTGCACCCAGACCCCGGCCAGTTCCTCCAGCGGCGTGCGGTCCACGAACCTCGGCGACACGTAGCAGCGCCAGTGGCGGTCGACGGCCATCGTCGGCACTCGCCGCGACTCCACCACGTGCAAGGCGAACAACGCGGTCGCCAGATACGGCCGGTGCCGGATGGCGTAAAGCCTTGCCGCGTAAAGCTTCTCCTCGTCCATCAGCGCTCACCTGCCGGTTCCGCCCGCCGGGACAGCGCCACCGCACCGGACAGCCGTTCGATCGCCGCCGGTACCTGCCAGTCTTCGCGGCGCAACGAGGCGAGCGTCGTCGCGGGCACCACCACGAGGTCCGGCGCACCGGTTTCCAACGCCAGCACCAGCACCGCCCACGCCGCGTCCCAGCGGGCCTCTTCCGGCCTTTTCCGCACCGCCTCCACGACCCCGTCGAGCACGGTCTGGCGCAGGTCGCCGCGTTCGGGCAGCACCGCCGATTCCGGGTCGGCGAGCAAGGTTTCCGGGTCCGGCAGATCCATCCGGTCGAGGCTGGCCAGCAGCTCCAGACCCGGGCCGTCGCCGACCGTGCCGCGCACCAGCATGGACAGCACTTCCCGCGAAGCGCCCGCCGCGGTGGCGAAAGCGACCAGTCGCAGGGTCATTTCCCAACTGCGCGGCGAGGGCCACGGACCGCCGCGCCGGGCTTCGCTCTTCGGCAGTTGATGCACGAGCCCGGGCCGCGTGGTCAGGAGTCCGCAGACCGCGCGGCGGGCGAACGTCACGGCGTCGGGCAGCTGCGTCGGGTCCAACTGGGGCAGCGCTGCTTTGGGCCACGTTCCGCCGAGCCCGCGCACCACGACGTCGTGGTCGTAGGTCCAGTGCAGGTGCACGAACCGGTTGGCGAGCGGCGGGCTCAGTTCCCATCCGTCAGCCGCGGAAGATCGCGGGTTGGCGGCGGCCACGATCCGCACCCCGGGCGGGAGCCTGAGCGCCCCGACCCGCCGCTCGAGCACGACGCGCAGCAGCGCCGCCTGGACGGCGGGCGGCGCGGTGGAAAGCTCGTCCAGGAACAGCAGTCCCCGGCCCGCGCGGACCAGGCGCACGGCCCAGTCCGGCGGGGCCATCGGCACGCCCTGCTCCGCGGGATCGTCGCCGACCACCGGCAGGCCGGAGAAGTCGGACGGTTCGTGCACGCTGGCGATCACCGTGGTCAGCGGCAGTTCGACAGCTTCGGCGAGCTGGGTCAGCGCGGCCGTTTTGCCGATGCCCGGCTCGCCCCACAGGAGCACCGGCAGATCGGCGGACACGGCCAGCGTCAACGCTTCCAGCTGACTGTCGGGGCGCGGTTCGGTGTTCGTGTCGTCGAGGAGGGCAAGGAGATCGGTGGCGAGGTCCAGGGGGCGTCGATTATCCATGGCAGTAAACAGGTTTCATCACCTTTGGGGTCGAATCAGGGCTGAGCGAATCAGCGAGAGGTCGCGTGGCGGGGGTGGCCGCGGTGGTTCGTGTCCCGGGCGGACCGGCGCGGCGGTCCGTATCCGGCCAGTCCGGCCCGGTAGAGGCCGTGGACGACTTGCCGGTCCGCTGCCGTTTCCAGTTCGTCGCGCAGCGCGCCGCTGCGCAGGAGGACGTCCGGGCCGAGCAGTCCTTCGACGGTGGCCAGAGCACCGGCCGCATCGCCGTGATCGAGCCGGGCGCGGACGTCCACGAGGCTTTCCGGAGACCGGTGCGCTTCGTCGATCGCCCGCAGGCACGGCAATTCGGGGCCGCCCAGCGCGCCCAGGAGTTCTTCGCGGCGAATTTCGCCGGGGTCGTGGTCCAGCGGGACGAGCACGCCGTTCACCACGCCGATGCGATGCGTGGCGCCACGGCATTCGACGAGGCGGGAATTCCCTGGTGCGGTGGGATTCCGTGCCGCGCCGGGTCGATGACGGGGGCGAAGTGCCGCTGCGACAAGCGGATGCAGCTGGTCGACGTCGAGCAGCCCGGCGTGGAGCAGCTCCAGGTCGGGCAGGACCCAGGTCGCGGCGTCGGGCAGCACGGGTGCCGCGCGGGTCCGGTCTCCTCCGAGGTCCAGCATCAGCCGGTGCCGGGAGGTGAGCCGTACCGCGACGAGGCCGTCCGTGCGCCCCTCCGCGCGCAGCAGCAACGCCGCCTCGGCCATCCACCGGTCGACCGCACAGGGGCCGACTCCTTCCGGGAGCTGGAAGGCGTGCTCGCGTGGCGGCCATCGTCCCGACCGTTCTCGCAGCTCGCCCGCCCTGCGCACGTCCCACAAGTGACGGTGCAGGTCGAGGCGATACCGCCGGTCGGGATGCGGATGCGGATGAAGCCCGGCCGCGCGCTGGGACGGCGACCACAGCGCGAGACTGATCCGCTGACCGGCATCCGCCCAGGCGGGCGGCGTGCGCGCGACGAGGTGTATCTCGGCTGCGGCCGGACCATACCGGGCCAGGGACACCGTGAGTCCTGGCCGGAGCAGGCCGTCCGGGGCGATTCGCGGGAAGTGCCAGCGAAGCAGGTCAGGAGCGAGATGCCGCAGATCGGCGCGAATCTGTGCCGCCAGCCAGCCGCCATGGGTGCGGCTGATGGCCCGGAGGTTCAGATCCACGTCGACGCGCGCCGCGGCGCAGGCCCCGGCCCAGTCGCCCGCCGCGCGGCGGGCTGTCGCTGACTCGATCATCGACGGCGGCACGGCGAATTCGCGCACGCGCGCCCAGAAAAGGAGGCGAAGATTCTCGTTCGCGGGCAAAGGATGCATCAGCACTCACCTTTGGCGAACGGAACCCCCGATCTGTACGAGTAGGTGCTCATCACGATCAGCGTAGCAGGATCGGCGCCGGCACCGCTGGGACGTGTCATATTCTGACACCCGCGGCCGTAGCGCGCGTTGTTCCGCAGAGTGGTCAGCGGGCATCACGAAGGGCGTCCGCGCGGCTACGGTCCATGAACGCGACAGGGAGGGAGTCCTGGTGACGGAACCGAAACGGCAGACCCTCACCGAGCGCCGGGCCGAGGAGCTGCGCATGAGCATCGCGCTCACGGCGCGGGACCTGTTCGTGGCCGAGGGCGACACGTCGGTGACCGTCGAGCGGATCTGCGAGATCGTCGGGATCAACCCGCGGACGTTCCACCGGCACTTCCCGGTCAAGGAGGACGTCCTGATGCCGCTGCTGCGCCGCAGCGAGCGCGTGATCGTGCAGGGCTTGGAGGACGCGCCGGACGACGCGGACCCGATCGAGGTCTTGACGACCGCCCTCACCACTGAGCTGAACCGGCGGCAGGTGCCCGAGTACGACCACCAGATCATGACCCTGATCGTCAACACGCCGCAGTACCGGCTTCGGTTTGTGGAGTGGTGCGAGGGGCTGAGCGAGGCGGTCACACGGTTTTTGGCGCGGTATTACGAGCTTGACCCGGACCCGTTCCTGCGCGAGCTTCCGGCGTTGCTGGTGATTCAGACTATGCGGCATTCGCTGACGCGGTGGGTGCAGAGCGGGGGGTCTGACGACTTCAGCGACATCGAGCGGTGGGATTCGCGGGGGTTGCGGATGGCGTTGAGCGGGTTGACTCGGCTCGCCAAGTAAGTCCTTTGTGGACCGGGCGGGAGTCGTCGAGTGACTCCCGCCCGGTCTTGTTGAAGGTTACGAAGACGCACCGGCGGCGTGCATTGCGGCGATGTAGCCGTACACGACGCCCTGTCCGATTGTCGCGCCTGCGCCTGGGTATGACGTGCCGAAGGCGTTGGCCGCGGTGTTTCCGATCGCGTACAAACCATCGACCGCTTCGCCGTTCTCGCGCAGGACTCGGGCGTGTTCGTCGGCGACCAGGCCGCCGCAGGTGCCTAGGTCGCTCAGGACTACCTTGACCGCGTAGTACGGGGCGCGGCGCAGCGGGGCCAGGTTCGGGTTGGGGCCGATGGTGGGGTCGCCGTAGTAGCGGTCGTAGGCGCTGTCGCCTCGGCCGAAGTCGGGGTCTTTTCCAGCGGTGGCCTGCGCGTTGAATTGCTGGAAGGTGTTCTCGAACTCAGCCGCGGGCACGCCTATCGCGGCGGCGAGGGTGCCTAGGTTTTCTGATTTGTGGGCGATTCCGGCTCGGTACCACGAGTCCGGGAGGGGCTGCCGAGGGAAGCAGCGGCCGGCCATGATGTAACTGTCTCGGTAGCGTTGGTCGAACACCAGCCACATTTCCTCGACCGGGGTTCCTGCCCGTTCGCGGGCGAGGATTTCCTGGCCGAAGGACATGTAGTCGATCGCCTCGTTGATGAACCGTTTTCCGTTCTGGTCGACGATGAACGAGCCTGGCAGCGAGCGTTCGGCCAGCATGACTGCCGGGGCACCGCCTGGGACGGGGGCGAATGCCGGGAACCACCAAGCCTGGTCCATCAAAGCGGTGTCTGCGCCGAGTTCCTGGCCGGCGAGGATGGCGTCGCCGGTGTTTCCTTCCGAGCCTAGGCTGGCGTGGTCGCCTAGTCGTGGCGACTGGAACTTGTGTCGTGCCTCGATGTCGTGGTCGAAGCCGCCTGCGGCGAGGACTACGCCGCGTCGGGCTTGGACGGTGACCTCCTTGTCTCCTTGCCGTAGCACGGCGCCGGTGACTCGGTCGTTGTCTTGGAGCAGGCGAATCAAGGTCGTTTCTGTCCACACGGGAATGCCTGCGCGCAGTACGCCTGCGAACATTCCGGCGGCAAGGGCTTGGCCGCCTGCCAGGTAGTCGCGGCCGATTAGCATGCCGCCGATGCCCAGCGCGGCCCGGGCGAAAATGCGCGGCAAGGCCTTGAGCGGCTTGCGGGCCACCAGGTTCATCCACTTGTAATCGGCGCCGGTTACCGGCATCGGGACTGGGGCCTCCATTACGCCGGGGCGCAGCCGGGGACGCTCGTCGCCGAGCACGGAGGCGTTGAAGGGGCGGCATTCGCAGGTTCGGCCTTCTGGGCGGCCGCCTGGTTTTTCGGGGTGGTAGTCGGAGTAGCCCTTGGCCCAGAAGAATCGCATGGGGGTGGTGCGGCGGAGCATGTCTACGGCGGCGGCGCCGTGTTTTAGGTAGGCGCGGGCGCGTTCGGGTGGGGCTGAGTTTCCGACTACTGCGTTTAGGTAGGTGGTTGCGTCGGCTGCTGCGTTGGGGCCGGTGTCGGGCAGGGTGGGGTTTCCGGGGATCCAGAACGCGCCGCCGGAGCGGGCTGTTGAGCCGCCTACGTAGGTGGTTTTTTCTACGACGAGGGTGTTGAGGCCGCGTTCGTGGGCGGCCAGGGCTGCGGCTAGGCCGGTGCCGGAGCCGATTACCAGGAGGTCTACGGTTTTGTTTTTGGCTGGTGTTGGGGTGGGGACTTTGTTTTTCACGTTGCTCCTGTGTTTTTGGCGCCGACTTCGTCGTCGCGGGCGGGATCGCTTTTATGCCGGCGTTTGGGGGCTGCCCGGCGTGACGGGCCTTCGGCCTATCACGCCGGGCAGCCCCCAAACGCCGGCGCGATCCCGCGTGGTGGGCAAGTTGGGTTTGCCGGGCCGGGCGCGGGGCAAGTTGCGCTTGAGGGGCTGGGGAGCGTCAGCGGTTTAGGAATGCTAGGACGGTGGATTCCCAGGCGGCCTTTTGCTCGATCATGACCCAGTGGCCGCAGTTCGGGAAGATGTGGATTTCGCCCTGTGGCAGGGTGCGCATGGGGAGCAGGGACATGTCGATCGGGCTTACGCGGTCGTCTCGGCCCCAGGTGATCAGGGTTGGGGTGGTCAGGCGGCGCAGCTGCGCCCAGGCGGGGGTTTCTGCGTTGCGTGCCGTGGCGGCCATGCTGGCTAGGGCTGCAGTGCCGTACATGCGGCGGGAGTTTTCCAGGGTGGCGGGGTCTGTTGCTTGGGTCCAGCGTTCCTCGATCAACTCTTCTGTGACCATGGTTTGGTCGTAGACCATCGAGCGCAGCCAAGCGATTAGGGCGGCGCGGGTGGGGTTTTCTACGAATTCGCTCAGGCGGACGATGCCTTCTCCTGGTTGGGAGCTGAAGATCGGGGTGCCGATGCCGCCGATTGTGACCAAGCGTTCGACGCGTTCGGGGGACGCTAGGGCGAAGTCCGTTGCTACGAAGCCGCCCATGGAATTGCCGATCAGGCGCACGCGGTCCAGTGAGAGACCGTCTAGCAGCGCGCGGACGGCGGTGCTGGCGGACTGCATGGGGTGGGCGGCGCCGAAATCGTCGCTGACGCCGAAGCCTGGGAACTCCAGCACGATGGTGCGGTAGTGCGGGGCGAAGGTGGGCAGGTTGGCGCCGAAGTTGCGCCAGCCTGTCACGCCGGGGCCGGAACCGTGCAGCAGCACCAGCGGCGGGCCGTCGCCGGCTTCGCGGTAGCGCAGGACGCCGTGTTCGGTGGGGAGTTCGCGGAGTTCGGGAGCGGATTCGGCGGTCATGGCTCGACTTTGCCAGCGGGATCGGTGCCGGTCGGGCGGACTTCCCGATCAGCGGACGCTCTCAGGCGGGCACGTTGATGCGTCCGTAGCGGCCGCGGAAGAAGACCAGTGGCTCTTGGTCCGACGAGTGCAGGTGCCGAACCCGGGAGACGACGATCGTGTGGTCGCCCGCCGCGTGTTCGGTGTCGAGTTCCGCTTCGATCCAGGCCAGGGAATCGGTGACCACCGGGGCGCCCGAAGGCGACGGTGTCCAGTCGATTCCGGCGAACTTGTCGACACCGCGAGCCGCCAAGCTCCGGCACACCGCTTCCTGGGATTCGGACAGGATGCTGATCGCGTAGCAGCCCGCGGCACGCACTCGTGGCCACGACGTGCTGGTCGCGGCCACGCAGAACGCGACCAGCGGCGGGTCGAGCGACACCGACGTGAACGAGTTCGCCGCCAGGCCGACCGGTGCGCCCGTGTCCGGGTCGATGCCGGTGATCGCCACGACGCCGGTGGCGAAATGGCCCAGGACGGTCCGCATCCGCGTGGGGTCCGACGGGTTGGTCATTCGACTTCTCCTTTAGCCGCGGCGAGTCCGGCCCGGCGGCCGTAGAAGCTGCCGTCTCCTAGTGAAGCGCCGCTGACGTAGCCGCCGGTGCAGATGCCTGCTGTACAGCGTCCGGCGGCGAACAGGCCCGGGATTGGCGCGCCGGATACGTGCAGGACCCGGGAGTCCAGGTCGGTCCGCAAGCCGCCCAGGGGGAATCCGGCGGTCGCGCCCCGTAGGTCGAAGGCGGCGACTGCGCCGGTGAGCGGACGCAGCCACTCTGGTTTCTTGCCGAACAGCGGGTCTCGGCCAAGCGCGGCATAGGTGTTGTAGAACTCGACTGTGGTCTGCAGCGCCAGTTCCGGCAGGCCCATGTCGGCCTCTAACTCGGCGACGGTCTCGGCGGCCCAGGTTGGCGGCACGCGGAAGATCGGCGTTGCGGTTTCGGTCGCGAGGGCTTCCTCGTGTGCGCGTTCGTCGATCACCAGGAAGGCCTGGTTGTCTTGGTGGAACAGGGTTGCCTGGCCGATCCGGCCGGGATAGGTGTCTTCGGTGACGTAGCGCTGGCCCTGGCCGTTGACGAGGATGCCGCGCGCCAGCATCTGCGGGTCGCCGAAGAAGGCGACTTCGGTGGCGTCCATGTGCGCGGTCGCCGCGCCGAACGCGGTGGCGGCCAGGATGCCGACGCCGTCGTGTTCCTCGATAGCAGCACCGGGACGGCCGATCAGCCGCGGTGCGTGATCGGCGACCATCTGCTCGGAGTAGGCGAATCCGCCGGTCGCCAGCACGACGCCGAGGTCCGCCCGGACGGCGATCTCGCGGCCGTAGCGCCGGGCAAGCACGCCGACGACTCGCGAACCGTCCACGATGAGACGGCTCAGGCGGACGTCGTAGGAAACCCGCACGCCGAGCGCTTCGGCGGTCTCGGCGAGCGGCTTCATCAGCATGTAGCCGCCGCCCCGCTCCCCCGTGCGCTTGTCGCGCATCTGCGGCACGTGTCCGCGTGGTGCGGGGCTGGCGACGGCGTTGAACGGAGCCGCGTTCTCGCCGCCGGAGTAGGCCAGGCCTTCATCGTGCGGCGGTTCCCAACCCGGTTCGTCCCAGAGCGCTTCGCGAAACGGCACGCCGTTGCCGACGAGCCAGTCGTAGTGTTCCAGGCTGCCGCGGCAGTAGTCGGCGATCTTGGCCGCATCGGCGCCCGGGCCGACGGCCGCGAGCAGGAACTTCTCCATGTTCTCCGCCGTGTCCTCGAACCCGAGGGCGCGCTGGAGCGGAGTGCCGCCGCCGAGGTACACGAAACCGCCGGCCAGCGCCGCCGCGCCGCCCCAGCCGCTCGTGCGTTCCAGGATCAGCACCTGCGCGCCGGACCTCGCGGCCTCGATCGCCGCGGACACGCCGGCGATGCCGTACCCGGCGACGACCACGTCCGCGGTCTCGTGCCATTCGGTGATGGCGGCGGCCGGGACGGGACGCAGCTTGTCGGTCGTCATGGATCAACCCTTCCTAAGCCAGGAGGTCCCGCATCATCTGCCAGAGCTTCTCGCGCGCGGGTTCGGTCAGGGACAACGCCGGGATCGTCAGGAAGCCGTGGAACAAGCCCTCGAACCGGTGCGCGGTGACTGCTACCCCGGCGTCCCGCAAGCGCGCTGCATAGTCGTCTCCGGCGGTGCACAAGGGATCCAGCTCCGCGGTCGCGACCACTGCGGGAGGAAGGTCCACAAGCGACTCCGCCCGGGTCGGCACCAGGTAGGGGCGGTCGGTTCCGTTCGGTGCGTATTGCGCCCAGTACCACCGCATCGCGGTCTCGGTGTTGTAGTAGCCCTCGCCGTAACGCTGGTAGGACTCGGTGGCGAAATCGTCGTCGATCACCGGGTACAGCAGGACTTGCGCGGCGATGCGCGGGCCGCCGCGGTCGCGCGCCGCGAGGCACACTGTCGCGGCCAGGTTGCCGCCCGCGCTGTCGCCAGCTACGCCGATCCGGGCTGGGTCTCCCCCGTACTCAGCGGCGTGCTCGGCAGCCCAGACCACCGCCGCGTACACGTCCTCCATCGCGGCGGGACCGGGATGTTCCGGGGCCAGCCGGTAGTCGACCGCGATTACCACGGCCTCGACCGCATCGGCCATGGAACGGCAGAACTCGTCGTGGCTGTCGAGGTCGCAGAACACGAAACCGCCGCCGTGCGCGAAGACCACTACCGGAAGCGGCCCCTCATGGTTCGGCGCATAGATCCGCAGGCTCAGGTCACCGTCGGGCCCGGGAATGACGCGATCCTCCGCGATCCGCATCTCGGGCTGGTGCGTCAACGGCGCGCGGCGGGAGCGAATGAGCGCCCGCAACTCCGCGGGATCGTGCTGGGTCACGTCCGGGAAGTCCGCCAGCCCGGCGAGCATCGCCGTCACCTCGGCGACGGGAGCGTCGAGGACGAACCCGCGGTACCCGTCGGACGCGACCTCGTCGCAGATCGCGCGGTACTTGCCGAGCCCTCCGACATACGGCATGAACACCCGGGGTTTGCCGGGGATGTTCGCGCCGAGATACCACGAGTTGGCGGCCGGGAACAACGTCGCCGCCGCGTTGGCGTTGCACGTGGCCACCCATTCCGCGACGGCGTCCTCGCTCGCCTCGATCGTCGTCGCGCGGTGCTCGTCGAGATAGTCCACACAGGACGCGATCCAGTCCACGTGCTGTTCGGCGGTCAGCACCATGTTCGCCAGCACGCTCGGGCTGCCCGGCCCGTTGACGACGAACAGGTTGGGGAATCCGGAAACCGCCAGTCCGAGGTAGGTGCGCGGGCCTGCCGACCATTCTTCGCGCAGCGTGCGCCCGTCCCGGCCGCGGATGTCGATGCGGGCCAGCGAACCGGTCATCGCGTCGAAGCCGGTGGCGAAGATCAGCATGTCGAGTTCGTGCAGACCGCCCGACGTGCGGACACCGTCTGGAGTGATCTCGGTGATCGGCGTGCGCCGGAGGTTGACCAGTTCGACGTTTTCCCGGTTGTACGCCTCGAAATACCCGCTGTCGGTGACGATGCGTTTCGTGCCGATCGGATGGTCGTCCGGGATCAGCTGTTCCGCGATTTCCGGGTCGTGCACGAGTTCGCGGATCTTGGCTTCGACGTACTCGCGCGCGGTGTCGTTGGCCGCGAGATTCGTGGTCTGGTCGGGGAAAGCCTTGGCGAACAGGTATCCCCCGCGCTGCCACCACTGGTCGTAAATCCGGGTCCGCTCGGCGGCGTCGACCTCCAGCGCGCCGCGCGGGTGCGGGCTGTTGGGCGTGCCGCCGCCGCTGATCCGCGACAACCGCCGCCGTTCGGGATAACCGGCTTTGATTTCCGCGATGAACTCGGACGTCAGCGGCCGGTTCCGCGCGGGAATCGAATAGTTGGGGCTGCGCTGGAAAACCGTCACCCGCGCCGCGGTTTCGGCGACGACCGGGATCGTCTGGATTCCCGAAGACCCTGTCCCGATCACGCCGACGCGCTTGCCTTCGAACTCCACACCATGGTGCGGCCAGGCACCCGTGTGGTACAGCTCGCCCGCGAAACTGTCCCGCCCCGGAATCTCCGGCATATTGGTGGTCGACAGAACACCGGTGGCCAGCACGAGAAAACGCGCGCTGACGGTCCGGGCGGTGTCGGTGCTGATCGTCCACCGCCCGGACCGGTCGTCGTAGACCGTCGCCGTCACCCTGGTCGAGAACTCGTACGCCGAGCGCAGGCCGTGCCGGTCCGCGACGTGGCCGAGATACCGCAGGATCTCGTCCTGGGCCGCGAACCGCTCGCTCCACGTCCATTCCTGCTGCAGTTCTTCGTCGAACGAGTAGGAATAGTCGATGCTTTCGACGTCGCAGCGCGCACCGGGATACCGGTTGTGGTACCAGGTTCCGCCCACTCCGGCCGCGCTTTCGAAGCCCCGCACCCGCATTCCGCGGGCACGCAGTTTGTGCACCGCGTAAAGACCGGCGATCCCGGCCCCGACGACGACTGCGTCGAAAGAGTTTTCCACGTTGTTCCCGTCCCTCGGTGCGGCAGGCGGTTCAGGCTTCCACGCGCTCGGCGGCCTTCTGCGCTTCCTTCATTTCCTTCATCCAGAGCCATTCGTGGCCCCAGTAGCTGTCCGCGGTGATTTCCTCGGCGGTGTAATAGGTTTCGTCGACGGGCTGGCCGCCGTAGCCGTACTCGATGTCCCAGCCGCCGGGGACCCGCACGTAGAACGAGATCATCTTGTCGTTGGTGTGCCGCCCGAGCGTGGAGGACACCGGGAAATCGCGCGCCAGCACCTGGTCGTAGGCGCGGCCGACCGCGTCGAGCGAATCGACCTCGACCATGACGTGGATCAGGCCGGGGTCGCGGCCTTCCAGGCTCGGCATGATCGCCAGGCTGTGGTGGCGCTGGTTGACCCCGAGGAACCGGATCCGCAGCGGGCCGGCTTCGGGCGGGCCGGGCATCCGGAACGCGCCGCGCGACAGGAAGCCGAGCGTCTCGGTGTAGAACTCGAAGGACTCGTCGAAGCTGGTGGTCGGCATGACCACGTGGCCGAGGCCCTGCGCGCCGGTGACGAACTTGTGGGCGTACTTGGTCACCACCGGGCTGTGTTCGAGCACCGGCCCGTGGAAAAACTCCAGCGGCGTGCCGCCCGGATCCTTCGCGGAGAAGCCAGCCTCGACCTTGCGCCGGTCCGCGAGTTCCTGCGACATCGGCGTGCACTCCACGCCAGCGTCTTCGAGAGTCGCGCGGAGCCTGCGCAATGCCGGAGCGTCCCGCACTTCCCACCCGACCGCCGTCACCCGATCCGCGTCACCGTGCTCGACGGTGATCCGGGACGGACGCTCGTCCATCCGGAAGTGCAGCGCGTCCTTCTCCTCGCCGAAGCCCGGCGCGAAACCGAGCACGTCGAAGCCGAGTTCGCGCCAGCGCTCCAGGTCGGTGGCGATGACCCGGACGTAGCCGAGTCCCTTGATTTCGCTCATGACGGGGTTCCTTTCTCAGATCATCACGCGCAGGGGCCCCTGCGGGACTTCGACGTTCAGCGACGCCAGCGCGGCGGCGTGGTAGGTGGTGCTGGTGACGTGGATCGCGTGGTGCAGACCGGCGTGCGCGTCCCGCCAGAAGCGCTGCAGCGGGTTGTCCATCCGCAACGCGTTCCCGCCGGCGCGGTCGAAGATCTCGTCGGCGGCGCGGACCGCTCGCCACGCCGCGCGGGCCTGGTCGCGGCGGATCTGGGCGCGGGTGGCGAAGTCGATCTCCTCGCCCCGGTCGACCTTGTCCCAGACCCGGTCCACATTGGACAGAAGCTGCTGGCGCGCGGCGTCGATCTCCGAGGCCGAATCGCTGAGCGCGTGCAGCACGTACGGGTCGTCCTTGACGAGGGTGCCGGTCGCGCCGACGCGGTTGCGCTGGTACTCGACCCCGGCGGCCAGCACGCCCTCGCAAATGCCGATGGTGGCCGAAGTGATGCCCAGCGGGAAGATCGTCGACCACGGCATCTTGTACAGCGTCTCGGTGACGCCGTACTCCCTCGCCGCGGAGCCGTCGATGACTTTGTCCGCGTCCATCACCCGGTACGCCGGGACGAACGCGTCCTTGACCACGATGTCCTTGCTGCCGGTGCCGCGAAGGCCGACGACGTCCCAGGAACCGTCGATGATCTCGTAGTCCGACCGCGGCAGGATCACGTGCATGCTGTGCGGCGGCATCAGCGGCTGGCCGTCCTGGCCGCCGAGCATCGCGCCGAGAAAGATCCAGTCGCAGTGGTCGGTGCCCGACGAGAACTGCCAGCGGCCGTTCAGCACGAAACCGCCGTCCGCCGGAACCGCGACCCCGGCGGGCATGTACGGCGACGCCTGCCAGGTATCGGTGTCCTCGCCCAGGATTTCTTCCTGCACCTTCGGATCCGCGAAGGCCAGCTGCCACGGGTGGACGCCGACGATGCCGCCCACCCAGCCCGCCGAACCGTAGATGCTCGCGGTCTTCATGACCGTCTCGGCGAACTCGCGCGGGTGCGCTTCATAGCCGTTGTACTTCTTGCGCTGCAGCAAACGGATGATGCCCGCCTGCTTGAGCCGCTTGGCCATGTCGTCGGGAAGGCGGCCGAGCGCCTCGCCTTCCTCAGCAGCGGCCCGGAGTTCGTCGGCGATCGCCTCGATGTTGTCGAGCACGGGATTCGGCATGGGGGCTCCTCGATTTTCGCAGTGGGTCGAGCTTGCCAACCAGGAAGCCGGATCGGCCCCGGTCTCCTGATGAGTGGAACAGCGGCCTCAGTACTCGATGGCGATCTCGTCGCTGACCGGTTCCGCCTGGCACGCCAGGATGTAGCCGTCGGCGAGGTCGTCTTCGGTGAGAATCTCGTTGCGCGCCAGGTTCACCTTTCCGTCCGTCAACGCGCAGACGCACGCGCTGCAGGCGCCTTCGCGGCACGAGTACGGCGCGTCGACGCCCGCGGCCAGGAGGGCGTCGAGGAGTTTCTGCCCGGCGTTCCAGGGCACGACGTGGTCCTCCCCGTCGAGCGAGGCCCGCACGGTGCACGCGACCTCGCCGGTCCCGGACTCCGGCTCGTCGGCGAACGGATCTTGCTGCAGGGAAAGGAATCGCTCCGAGTGCACCCGGGTCCCGGGGATTCCGGCGCAGACGTCCGCCGCCAGGTCCATCAACGGCTCCGGACCGCAAAGGTAGACGTCGCGGCCAGCGAACGGACGCAGCAGCACCGTCAACAGGTTCCGACTGGGATAGCCCTGCAGTGACTCCAAGAGGTGGATCACGGTGAAGCGATCGGGAAACTTGCTCTCGAGCGCGGCCAGTTCTCCGGCGAAGATCACCGACGCCTCGTCCCGGTTCGCGTAGATCAGCACGACGTTCCCGCTGCCGCCGAACAGGATCGACTTCGCGATGGCGATCACCGGCGTGATCCCGCTGCCGCCCGCGACCAGCACCGCCGGCTGATCCAGCGACGCGGGCGTGAAGGTCCCGGCGGGCGGGAGCACGTCGAGTTCGTCCCCGGCCGCGACCGTGTCGCACAGCCAGTTCGACCCGTGCCCGCCCCGTACGCGCTTGACGGTGAACTTCATCGCCTCATCGCAGTGCGGCGAACTCGACAGCGAGTAGCAGCGCGCGGACCCCGTTCCGGCGTCCGGGACCCGGACGGTCAGGAACTGCCCCGCGCGGTAGCCGAACGCGGCGTCCCCGACCGGCTCCACGACGAACGAGCGCGCGTCGGCGGTCTCCTCCACGACGTCGGTCACCCGGACCCGCTTGCCGCGCGAACCCGGCGCGGCCTCGCGGCCGGTACTCGTTTCGGTGGACATCCAGCCTCCTGGTCCTCGTCGCCCAACCCGCCGCCCCGGTCCGTGAGGGGAACCCTGAGGGAATCTGATTCCCTCAGGGTTCCCCTCACGGACCTCAGCGCGGGCGGTCCCGGGGAACGGTAGGGCGGGGAAAGGGCGGCGAGGCGGGGGCGTTTCGCTGACTGGGAGACCGGTCGCTTCCCACCAAGCGGTTGCTCGGGCTTTTTCCCGGCCCCGGCTGTGCTTGCATCCCCCGCATGCTGACCATCGACAAGATCACCCAGACCGTCGCTGAGTACGCGCGCCGGCTCGAAGCGGGCGACGCGGCCAAGATCGCCGAGCTTTACGCCGAGGACGCCACCGTCGAAGACCCCGCGGGCAGCGCCGTCCGCAAAGGGCGCGAGGCCATCGCCGCGTTCTACAGCGAACTCGACGGCCTCGCCCTCACCGCCGAACTGCTGACCGTCCGCGCGTCCGGCGACACGGCGGCCTTCCATCTGCGCGTGATCACCACGACCGAGGAGTTCGTCAGCTCGATCGAGCCGATCGACGTCATGACGTTCGACGAACGCGGCCGGATCAAGAGCATGCGGGCGATCTGGAGCCCCGCCGACGTCGTGCACCACCGGCGTTCCAGTCAGTGAACTGTGACCGGGTTCATGGCCCCGGCGCTTGTTAAAACCGGAACGCACCGGACTGACAGCTCCCCACCTACCCTTTTCAGGAGAGCGCGATGACTTCTCTGCAACCGGACGAGATCCGCCTGATCGAAGCGGATTCGGCGCCGTCCCGCTTCGCCCGCGGCTGGCATTGCCTCGGTCTCGTCCGCGATTTCGGCGACGGGAAACCGCACACCGTGCACGCCTTCGGCACGAAACTCGTGGTGTTCCGCGGGGAGAGCGGAAAGATCAATATCCTCGATTCCTACTGCCGGCACCTCGGCGGCGACCTGTCTCAGGGCGAGGTCAAGGGCGACGAGATCGCCTGCCCGTTCCACGACTGGCGCTGGGGCGGCGACGGCCGGTGCAAACAGATCCCGTACAGCAAACGCGTCCCCATGCTCGCCCGCACCCGGGCGTGGACGACCTTGGAACAGGACGGTTTGCTGTTCGTCTGGCACGACCCGGAGGGCAAGAAGCCGACCGAGGAGGTCGCCATCCCGCGCATCGAGGGCGCGGAAAGCGACGAGTGGACCGACTGGCACTGGTACACGACCGTCGTGAACACCAACTGCCGCGAGATCATCGACAACGTCGTCGACATGGCGCATTTCTTTTATGTGCACGGATCGCTGCCGACGTACTTCAAGAACGTCTTCGAAGGCCACGTCGCGACCCAGTACATGAACGGCGACGCCCGCGACGACTACCCCGCGCCCGAGGGACAGCCGAAAATGCTCGGCACCACGTCCGTCGCGTCGTATTACGGCCCGTCGTTCATGATCGACGACCTGACGTATCACTACGAATTCGGCGATCACCACACGGTGCTGCTCAACTGCCACTACCCGATCTCGGCGGATTCGTTCGTGCTGCAGTACGGGATCATCGTCAAGAAGTCGGCGTCGCTGCCGGAGGACGCGGCGATGGCGTCGGCGATCGCGCTCGGCGACTACATCAAGGTCGGCTTCGAGCAGGACGTCGAGATCTGGAAGAACAAGGCCCGGATCGACAACCCGCTGCTGTGCGAGGAGGACGGCCCGGTGTACCAGCTGCGCCGCTGGTACGAGCAGTTCTACGTCGACGTCGCGGACATCCGGCCGGAGATGGTCGACCGGTTCGAGTACGAACTGGATCTCACCCGGCCGACGCAGGCGTGGCACGACGAGGTCGCGGCCAATATCGCCCGGCAGGCCAAGCCGACGGAGACCGCGCCGTGAGCGAACTCAGGACCGACAACCGGCTCGACGACGTGCCGATGCAGCCGCTGCGGTGCCAGCACTGCGCGGCGCGGCTGCTGGTGCGCAAGAGCACCGTGCACCAGACGAGCCTGCAGTGGAACGCCGAGGCCGTCGAAGCCTGCGCGGAACTCGGCACGTCGCCGATGCCGGGACCCGCGCTGGCCGGATGCTCGCGGCTCAAGGAGTCCCTCGAGGCCGAAGTCGCCGCCGGACGGCTTCGAATCGTCCAGACAGTGTGACCGCGCAGGTGCGCCGTGCCCGGTTTGCCCGGACACGGCGCACTTCTCTGTCCGCGAGCCGGTTTACAGCCGAGCGTCGATGCGCCTACACTCCGATGTGTCAGATTCTGACAGGTAGTCTCAATCTGACACACGCAGTCTCTGGAGGTGGTGTTGCAATGGCGCACATCGAGGAAGCCCCCGCGGCGATGATCGACCGCGTCGCGTCGCTGCTGGAGTCTTTCGTGGGCGAACGGCCGCTGACCCTGGCCGAACTCGCCCGCCGCTCCCACGTCCCGCGCTCGTCCGCGCACCGGATCCTGCAGCGGCTGGTCGAACTCGGCTGGGTGGAGCGCAAGGAGTTCACCTACACGCTGGGCGTGCGAATGTTCGAGCTCGGCTCGCAGTTCACCCGCCGGCGCACCGTCCCGCGCGCCGCCGTCGCGGTCATGGCCGAGCTGCACCGGCGCAGCGGGCTGACGGTGTACCTGAGCATGCTGGTCGGTTCCGAGATCATGCACCTCGAACGGATCGGCTCGTGGCCGTCCGCCTCCGGGCAATGGAGCGCCGGAGCCCGGCAGCCGGTCCCGCTGACCGCCCCCGGCCGGGCTCTCCTCGCCACCCTGTCCCCCGATCATTGGCCCGAGCTGCATTTCGGCCACGCGCCCACGCAGTACTCCATCCAGTCGCGCAGCCAGCTCCTGCGCGATCTCGCCCGGGTCCGCGACCGCGGGGGTGTGGCGGTGGACGCGCAGGGCACCCATCACGGCGTGACTGTCGTGGCCGCTCCGATCACCACGATGGACGACGATGGGCACTTCGCGCTGTCGGTGTGCGGGCCTACCCGGGCGCTCGATCTGGTCTCCACGATCACCGAGGTGCGCAATGCCGCCGCTACCGTGTGGCGGGTCGCCAATGGGGTCCCCACGCTGCGTCCTCGGGCGGTTCCGGAGCTTCCTGCGGTTGAGCTGCAGCTGGCCAATGGCGGGCCTGCCGCCGGTTAGCCGGCCCTCGTTGCGGAGGGCCGGCCAGCCTGGTCGTCAGGCAGTTTGGCCGCCGTCGATCACGAAATCCTGCCCGGTGCAGTAGCTGCTGGCGTCGCTGGCGAGGAAGGCCACCAACGCGGCCACCTCAGCCGTCGTGCCGGGACGCGGGATTGGCTGACCCGCCACCGCGCCGCCGCCCGCGCGGGTCGTTTCGGAGATCATCTGCGTGTCGATCGCGCCCGGGCAGACACAGTTGACCCGGATGCCGAACTCGCCAAGCTCCTTCGCCGCGGATTTGCTCGCCCCGCGCAGTCCCCATTTCGAAGCGCTGTATCCCAGCCCGCCCGCGAAACCCGTCAACCCCGCGGTCGAAGCGACGTTGACGATCGAACCACCGCGTTCGCACATCAACGGCAGCACGGCCTGCATCCCGAGCACCGGCCCGATCAGGTTGACGCCCAAGGTTTGCACGAGGTGGTCTTCCTCGAAGCTCTCCAACGGCGCCTTGCGGTAGAACCCAGCATTGTTGACGAGCACGTCGATCCGGCCGAACTCGGCGCGCACACGTTCCATCGCGGCAGCCCAGTTTTCCTTGCTGCGCACGTCCAATCCGACGGAGAGTGTCGCGCCGTCGATCTCTGCCGCCACCGCGGCGGTATCGTCCAGGTCGGCCAGCACGACGCGTGCGCCTAACCGCGCCGCCGTCCGGGCATGCTCAGCTCCTTGCCCCTGCGCGGCGCCGGTGACGAACACGACCTTGTCCCGCAGCTCCACCAGCTGATCAGTCAACGTTCCACTTCCCTCGGCTCGGAGTACGCCTTTCCAGCAGGCGCTCGGTCGCGGCGAAGGTACCTTCGCCGGAAGGAAGAGCGGAGTGCATGCGTCGGCTGAGCGGACACCTCCTTGAGTTGACCACCACGGCGCGGGCTCGTAGACTCCACCAAGCGCTTGCTTTGTCACGCCTGATGGAAGAAGACGGCCCTTGAAGGATTTCGACGGCAAGCCGGGCGTCGCGGTCGTGACCGGAGGCACTGGAGGACTGGGCGCCGCGATCTGCCGGACCCTCGCCGAACGCGGCTGCGCGATCGCCTTCACTTACCGCAGCAATCACGAAGCAGCGGACAAATTGGCAGCCGAACTCGGCGCGACGGCCGATTCTCTCGACCTCACGGATCCCGCGCAGAGCAAGGCGTACGTCGACAGCGTGGTCGAACGTTTCGGAGCGATCCACACCCTCGTCCACGCCGCCGGACCGCTCGTCCCGCAACAGCATCTGTCCACAGTGGACCCCGAAGACTTCGGCAGGCACCTCACCGCGGAAGCCGCCGCCTTCTTCAACCTCGTCCACCCGGCATTGCCCGCGCTGCGAGCCAGCAAGGGTTCGATCGTGGCGGTCACCACTGCGGCGACCAAGCGTTACCCGGTCCGCGACGGTCTTTCCGCCGGACCCAAGGGCGCGATCGAAGCGACCGCCCGGGCCCTCGCCGCCGAGGAAGGCAGGTTCGGCGTCCGCGCCAACTGCGTCGGGCCGGGGATGCTCACCGACGGCATGGCCGCGGACCTGATGGCGCGTGGCGACCTCGACGAGCGCGCCCTTGCGGCGGCCCGGAGCGCCATCCCGTTGCGCACCTTCGGCGGTGCGCAGGACGTCGCGGAGGCGGTGTGTTTCCTGGCATCGGACCGGGCCGGGTTCATCAGCGGGCAGAAGCTCGACGTGGACGGCGGATACGGGGCCTGACGCCAAGGGACCCCGGTCTGCCCGGGGCCCCTGGCATCAGTCACTTGGCTTTGTTCTTCGCTTCTTTCGCTTTTCCCTTCAACGAACCCTTAGCGTTCTGCGTCGCCGAATAAGTCCCATACAACGCGGGATCCGGCTTCGGAGCGGTGCCGGGGCCGCCGAGCGGTTTCGGGTCGGTGAGGTACTCGATGCCTTCCCCGCCGAAGCTCCAGCCCGCCTTCGCCCCGTCCGGGCCGTCCGACAGATGCCACACCGTGTTGTTGTGCTCCTGGTTTTCCTCGTCGAACAACGCGGTCGGCGCGATGTCGCTTTCCAGGCCGTCGGCCTTCAGCTCTTCGATCGCGGCCAGCCACTGCTTCTGGTGCACGGTGTCGCGCGCGAGGTTGAACTGCAGCATCGCCTTCACGCCGGGATCGTCGGTCATCTGGTACAGCCGCGCGGTCTGCAGCCTGCCCTGCGCCTCGGCCGCCGCGTTCGCGCGGAAGTCGGCTAGGAGGTTGCCGGAGGCGACGATGTACTTGCCGTTCCAGGGCGTGCCGTTCGAGTCTGCGGGCAGCGCGCCGCCGCCGGCTACGATCGCCTGCTGCGGGTCCATCCCGCCGATCACCGCCGCCATCACCGGATCCTTCACCGCCTCCGCCGTCGCGGTGGCCGGTGCGCCCTCCAGCAGCCGCGCGACCATCGTGGCGAGCATCTCGACGTGCCCGATCTCCTCGGTAGCGGTGTCCATGATCAGGTCCTTGTACTTGCCCTCGATGCGGCAGTTCCAGCCCTGGAACAGGTACTGCATGGTCACCGTCATTTCGCCGAACGCGCCGCCGATCAACTCCTGGAGCTTGTGCGCGTACACCGGATCCGGCTTCTCGGGCTTCGCCTCGAACTGCAGCAGCTTGGTGTGTCGGAACATCAGCGTCCTTCCCCGGGGATTCGAGCCGGGCGGCCTACCCGGCGAGTCCGGCACGGATGCCCGCGATCCACCCGCCTACACGCGGCAATCGGGGTGCATTTTCACGGAGCCCGGCGGGGCAGCGGCGCAGTGGCGGGTCCTTCGAGCACGGCACCGTCGACGTCGAAACGCGAACCGTGGCACGGACAATCCCAACTACGCTCGGCAGCATTGAACCGCACAAAGCAGCCAAGATGCGTGCAGCGCATGGACACCGCGTGCAAGATTCCTTCGCGGTCACGGTAAACGCCCTTACGGCCACTCCCGTCCGGAAGCACCTTCGCCTGGTCCACGGCGATGTCGTCGGCGCTCTTCGCATCCGCGTGAGCGAGCCGGTCGCCGATGAAGTCCTTCGCCACCTTCGCGTTCTGCTGCACCAGCTTCGAAGCGGACCCGAGCGAAATCCGTTGCGGGGAAAAGAGGCCCCGATGCGGATTGTCCGAGTCGGTGATCCCGTCGGCTATTACAGCCGCCGCCGCGGTTCCCATCGCCAGGCCCCATTTGCCGAACCCGGTTTCGAGCCACAGCCGCCGCGCGCCCGGGAAGTACGGTCCGGCGATCGGGATGCTGTCGTAGGCCTTCGGATCCTGCGCGGACCACCGGTGGGTGATCTCGTCGACGTCGAAGTGGCGGGCCGCGAACTCGCCCAGTTCCGTGTACCGCGCGAAGTCGACCGGGTCGCCCGCCGGATGGCCCTGGCCGCCGAGGATCAGCCGGTCGTCGTACGAGGCGAAAGACCACAATGGACTCCCGGCGCTGATCGCCAGCTCCTGCGGCAGCGTGCCGGAGCGCAGCGTCGCGGCCACGCAGTACGACCGCTGTACCTCCAACCGGGGGAAGAACAGCCCACGATCGAGAATTGGGTAATGCGTCGCGACGACCACCGTCTCGGCGTCAAGCACGCCGTCGTCGGTCGTGAGGCGATACGGCGACGCCGAACTCACCTTGCGCACCCGGCTGTCCTCCAGCACGCGGCCGCCTTCTGCTTCAACGGCGTCGGCGAGCCCGCGCACGTAGTCGGCCGGATGGAGCGCGATCTGCCCGGGCAGCCGCACCGCGCCGTGCGCCGGCACCGGAAGATCCAGCGTCGTCGTCCACTCGACCGGCAGCCCGGCTTCCTGCGCGGCTTCGTACTCCGCTCGCACAGTGTCGACCTCGTCGGCGTCCATCGCGAACGTCGCCGCGGGCAGCCTCCGGAGCCCGCAGTCGATGGATTCGGCCAGCTCCGCCACCAGCTCCACCCCGGCAAGCGCGGCCTCGGCGTAGACCGTCGCGGTGGCAGTGCCGTGCTCGCGGACGAGTGTTGAGTACACAGTGGACTGCAGCGCGGTGACCTTGGCGGTGTTGTTGCCGCTGGCCCCTTCGGCGACGCGCCCCGCTTCGAGGACTGTGACGCGCACACCCCGGCGGGCGAGCAACAACGCGGTGGTCATCCCGGCGATGCCGCCGCCGATGACGGCGACCTCGGCGCGTTCCCGGCCTCGCAAGGGCGATCGGCTGGTCGCCCGGGCGGTCGCGAGCCACAAGGACTGGTCTGCGGTGGTGGTCATCGAACGCTCTCCCCCGCGTCGGCGAACTGGCGCGAAGTGTCCCGCGCAACGGCAGAAGTCATGACCGGGCCCTCCCTGGAATCGCTCGCACCCGGGCCGGGTAACCCGCGGTGCCCCGGGCAAACCTCATTGGCCGTCCACCTGCGGTTTTGAAGCGGGCCGCGGCGGGCAACCGCGAGCATGCGATTACGGCGGAGCGAGCTGTCCTCGCCAGGCATCAAGCGGCAGCGCCGGGGTCGCGGCTTCCGGTACCTCGCGCCGGACGGCTCCGCGGTGACCGATCCGGAGGTCCTGGAGCGCATCCGGGACCTGGTCGTCCCGCCCGCGTGGCGCCGGGTGTGGATCTGCCCGCATCCGACCGGGCACATCCAGGCCGTCGGGACCGACGACGCGGGCCGCCGTCAGTACCTCTACCACCCCGAATGGCGCCGAGCGCGCGACGAGGAGAAGCGCGACCGGGTGCTCGCCCTGGCCGGAGAACTGCCCAACGTCCGCGCCGCCGTCCAGAAGTACCTGAGCCGACGACACCTCGACCGCCTGCGGATCTCCGCCGCCGCCCTGCGGATGATCGACCGGGGCGTGTTCCGCAGCGGCGGCGAGGAGTACGCCGAAACCAACGGTTCCCACGGCGCGACCACGCTGCTGCGCGAACACGTGAAAATCAGCGGTGCCGAGCTGACCTTCTGCTACCCGCCAAAAGCGGCCTCGTCCGGTCGCTGAGCATCCACGACGCCGAACTCGCCGCCGTCCTCAAGTCGCTCCGCCGCTGCCGGACCGGCACTTCCCGCCTGTTCGTCTACCGCACTGCCGACGGCTGGCACGAACTGCACGCCAGCGACGTCAACGAGCGGTTCAAGGAACTCGCTGGCGAGGAGTTCACGGTGAAAGACCTGCGCACTTGGCACGCGACGGTCCTCGCCGCGGTCTCGCTCGCCGCGCAGGAGGTGCCGACCTCACAGCGCGGACGGGCGAGAGCCGCGACTGCCGCGATGAAGGAGGTCGCGGAGGAACTCGGCAACACTCCCGCCGTGGCCCGGCGCTCGTATGTCGACCCGCGCGTGGTGCGGGAATTCGAGCGCCGGTCCACGATCCGCCGGGCGGTCCGCAAGGCCGACGCTGACGGGCTGGCGGAGGAGGAGCTGCGGGAGCGGATCGAGCAGGCGGTGATTCGGCTGTTGCGGCGGGGTTAGCTGAGACAGTTCGCGATCTCGCCCCGCCCTGGTTCGCCACCCACCGCACGGCGCGGGTCACCGGACGCCGCCTGGCCGCGTTCGCCGGGTGCCCTGACGTGAGGATTTGCCGCTTAAATCATATGCACTACTAATGGTATGTTGCGCTCACGACGTCCGCCCACCCGAAAGGACCCGGTCATGACTCTCGCCGGAAAGACCGTTCTGATGTCCGGCGGCAGCCGCGGCATCGGCCTGGCCATCGCGACCCGCGCGGCGCGCGACGGGGCGAACGTCGTCCTGCTCGCGAAGACCGCCGAACCGCACCCGAAGCTCGAAGGCACCGTCTACACCGCCGCGAAGGAGATCGAAACGGCCGGCGGCCAGGCGCTGCCGATCGTCGGCGACGTGCGGTCCGAGGACGACGTCCTCTCCGCGGCCGAAGCGGCGGCGGAGCAGTTCGGCGGCATCGACATCGTCGTGAACAACGCGAGCGCGCTCGACCGGTCCGGCACCGAGGCGCTCTCGATGAAGCGCTACGACCTCATGCAGGACATCAACACCCGAGGCACGTTCTTGCTCAGCAAGGCGGCGATCCCGCACCTGCGCAAGGCCGCGAACGCGCACATCCTGACGCTGTCGCCGCCGCTGAACCTCTCCCCCGAGTGGATCGGGGCGCACCTGGGCTACACGCTTTCCAAGTACGGGATGAGCCTCTGCACGGTCGGCCTCGCCGAGGAGCTGAAAGCGGACGGGATCGCGGCGAATTCGCTGTGGCCGCGCACGCTGATCGACACCGCCGCGGTTCGCAACATCATCGGCGGCGAGAGCCAAGCGCGCACGCCGTCAATCGTGGCCGACGCCGCGTACGCGATCCTCACCCGGCCGTCCCGCGAATGCACCGGGAACCTCTTCATCGACGACGAGGTGCTCGCCGCCGAGGGCGTCACGGATCTGTCCGGCTATCAGCGCGGGGACGGCGAACTGGCGCTGGACATTTTCGTCGACCCGGTCTGATCCCGCATCCGGTCGAACTCCCCCGGCAGCACGGCGCCCTCGTTCATTTTGGCGAGCAGCTTGTGCAGGGAATCGTGGGAACGCTGCGGAAGGTCGCTGAGCACGTGCCGGTCGAGGTCGGCCAGCACCGTGTTCGCCTTGCGCAGCGTCTCCCGGCCCGCGTCGCTGAGGTCGACGACGTAGCGCCGCCGGTCCTCGGGATCGCGGGCGCGCGCGGCCAGCCCGAGCGACTCGAGATCGTCCAGGCTGCTGACCATCGTCGCCGGGTCGATCCGCAGGTACGAGCCCAGCGACAGCTGCGACATCGGCCCGTTGTCGGCCAGCGCCTGCAGCACGCTGTAGTGGCGGACCCGCAGGCCCAGCCCGTGCAGCCAGTCCTCGGCGAGGCGGAACGCGACCTGGCCGAGCTTGACCAGGAGACAGCTGGTGTGCTCCCCGATCCCGCCCGGCACCAACGGACCAGACATCGTTTCCCCTGCCCATCGTTAGCGGAACGTACGATTCCCGATGATACGGGCCGGGGACCGGCGGACGCGCGGATCGGGTGCGCTGCGCCGCGCCGGGCCCGGCAGGCGTTAATCTGGCCTGACCCGACAGCGCGAGAACACGGAACCCAGGTGAACCAGACCGGAGCACAGCCGCCAGCCGGAACGCAGGCCATCCGCCGGGCGCTCGGCATCCTGCGGCTCCTCATGGACGAGGACGGGGAGCTCACGCTGTCCGCGATCGCCCGCAAACTGGACCTCACGCCGGGCACGACGCACCGGGTCGTGCGCGCGCTGAGCTCCGACGGGCTCGTCGCGCACAACCCCCGCACCGACAGCTACCACCTCGGCCCCGGAGCCATCCTGCTCGGCCAGGCCGCCCAGCGCGTGCACGGGCTCCAGCTGGCGTTGCCGGTCATCCAGCGGATCAACGCGGACACCGGCGAGTCGGTCAACATCACGATCCGCGAGGGTGCCGAGTCGGTGGTGCTGCTGCGCGCGCAGTCGACGCTCCCGTTGCGGTTCGAGCAGCATCCCGGCGCGCGGTTTCCGTTGTATGCCACGGCTTCCGGCAAGGCGATGCTCGCCAATTCCCTCGACGCGGAGTCCTATCTCGCGAGCCTTCCGGAGAAGCTGCCCGCGTTGACGTCGCACACGCTCGCCACCCGGGACGCCCTCGCGCTGGAGCTGGCCGAGACGCGCGATCGCGGGTACAGCATCGACAACGAGGAGAACGTCGCCGGGGTGCGCTGCGTCGGGGCCGGGGTGCTGGACGAGCGCGGTCTTGCGCGGGCGGCTGTGGTGATCCAGGTGCCTACGGTGCGGCTGCCGGAGGATCGGGTTCCGGATCTGGGGGCGCTTGCGGTCGAGGCGGCGAAGGAGATCGCGCCGTTCCTGCCGCCGGACCGCCTCACTCGCTAGGCCAGCTGTACGTGAGGGGAACCCTGAGGGAATCTGATTCCCTCAGGGTTCCCCTCACGTACCACGCCTCATGCGCTGCGGAGGCCCAAGGCGCGTGCGGTCAGCGAAGCGAGGTGTGCGGGCTCGCGGTCAGACAACTGCCGAATCTGCGTCCGGCAACTGAACCCGTCCGCGTGCACCACTGTGTCTTCCGACGCCGCGCGCAACGCGGGCATCAGCTGGTGCTCGGCGACAGCGACCGAAACGTCGTAATGCCCCCGCTGAAACCCGAAGTTCCCCGCCAGACCGCAACACCCCTCCCGCAGCACCTGCGTCTCCGACGACAGCCGCCCGAGCAGTGCCGAATCGGCGTCATAACCGAGATCCGCGTGCTGGTGACAGTGAACCTGGGTAAGCACCGGTGCCGAGGACTGGTTCAAAGCAGGAAGCTCCCGCTCCCCCAGATGCTCGGCGAACGTCCGCACACTGCGCTTCAGCAAGGCGGTCCGCGAATCCTCCGGCAGCAGCTCAGCCCCGTCCTCCCGCAGGGTCGCGGTGCAGCTGGGCTCCAGGCCGATCACCGGAATCCCCTCCCGAAGCCACGGGTCGAGCGCATCCAGCGACCGGCGCAGGACCCGGCGCGCCGTGTTCAGCTGGCCGGTGCTGTGCCAGGTCAGTCCACAACAGACAGTCCGCTCCGGGATGACCACCTCGTGCCCCAGCGCTTCCAGCACGGCGACCGCGTCCCGGCCGACCTGCGGGTCGAAGAAGTTCGTGAAGGTGTCCGGCCACAGAACGACCTTCGACGACGACCTCACCGGGTCCCGGCGACGGAACCACGAAGCGAAAGTCGGCGAAGCGAGCTGCGGCAGTTCACGTTCGGCGGCGATTCCGCCGAGGCGGTTCAGGACCGGGCGGAGCGGACCCCCGGCAACGGCGTTGATCGCGCGGGCGAAGGGGGCGCCCAGCCGGAGCCATCGTGGCAGCGCGCCCATCGAGTAGTGCGACATCGGGCGAATGCGGCGCTCGTAGTGGCGGCTGAGGAATTCGGTCCGGTAAGAAGCCATGTCGACACCGACCGGGCAATCAGACTTGCACGCTTTGCAGCCGAGGCAGAGGTCGAGCGCGGCACGGACCTCGGGGGAACGCCAGCCGTCTTCGATGACGTCTCCGGCGAGCATTTCGAACAGCAGGCGCGCCCGGCCGCGGGTCGAGTGTTCCTCCTTGCCGGTGGCGCGGTAGCTCGGGCACATCATCCCGCCCGACTCGGACACGCATTTGCCCACGCCCACGCATCGACGCGACGCCGCGGCCAGGTCGCCGCCGTCGGCGTGCAGGGCGAGGCGGGCGCGGGTCGGTAGGACTGGCGGGGCAATGACCGTCCGCAGGTCGGCGTCCAACGGCGCGGGGTCGACGACCCGGCCGGGGTTCATGCCGTTCGCGGGGTCGAAGGCTGCTTTGAAGTCGGCGAAGGCCTGCATGAGCCGGGGCGAGAACATCAGCGGCAGGAGTTCGGCTCGGGCTTGGCCGTCGCCGTGTTCGCCGGAGAGGGAGCCGCCGTGGGAGACGACTAGTTCCGCGGCCTCGACCATGAACGACCGATAGGCCTCCTTCGCTTCCGGCGCGGCCATCGGGAAATCGATCCGCACGTGGAGACAACCGTCGCCGAAGTGGCCGTAGACCACGCCTTTCCGGCCGTGTTTGTCCAGCAGCAGGTCGAATTCGCGCAAGTACGCGCCGAGCCGGTCCGGCGGGACAGCGGAGTCTTCCCAGCCCGACCACGCCTCGGAACCGTCGGCAAGCCGGGTCGCGAGACCTGCGCCTTCCTCCCGGATGCGCCAGAGTTTCCGTTGCTCAGCAGGATCTTCCACCACCAAAGCAGTAGCGCCGACCTGCGGGGCGCGAGCGGCGACCTGGTGGGCGACCGCCACCGCCTCCGCCGCGTCGTCGCCGCCGGTTTCCAGGTACAGCCACGCGGTTCCGTCCGGCAGGGTGCTGCGGTCGCCGGGTTTCCGGGCATCCAATGCGGCGACGAGACCGGCTTCGATGCCTTCCATGGTGAGCACCGGAAGGTCGAGCAGCGAAGGGACCGCGTCGGCGGCGGCGATGCTGTTCTCGAAGCCCAGCACGGCAAGGGCGCGCGTCGCCGGGATCGGGGCCAGGTCGACGACCGCGCTCAGCATCGTCGCACAGGTTCCTTCGGAGCCGACCAGGGCCTTGGCGACGTCGAAACCGTTCTCCGGCAACAGGTATTCGAGGTTGTACCCGGAGACCCGCCGGGGCAGTTTCGGGTAGCCGAGCCGGATGTCGGCCAGGTATTCGTCGCGCAGGTCTCGCAGGCCGCGGTACAGCGCGCCGACCGAATCCTCGCGTGCGCACAACTCTTCCAACTCAGCCGGTGCGGTAGGGCCGACCTCGAGACGGGTCCCGTCGAGGAGGGCGATTTCCAGCGCGCGGACGTTGTCGACCGTCTTGCCCCACGCCACCGAATGCGAACCGCAGGCGTTGTTGCCGATCATGCCGCCGATCGTGCAGCGGCTGTGCGTCGACGGGTCCGGGCCGAAGGTGAGCCCGTGTTCGGCGGCCTGTTCGCGCAGCCGGTCGAGCACGAGACCGGGTTCGACGCGTGCGGTGCGGGCGGCGGGATCGATGTCCAGCACGCGGTTGAGATGCCGGGTGAAGTCCAGGATCACCGCGCGGTTCGCCGCCTGCCCGCCGATGCTCGTCGCCGCGCCGCGCGGGAGGACCGGCGCGCCGTGCTCCGCGCACACCTTCAGCGCGGCGACCACGTCTTCCGCGCTGCGCGGCCGCACGACGAGCAGCGGGATGTGCCGGTAGTTCGACGCGTCGGTGGAGTGGGTGGCGAGCGTGGCCGGGTCGCCGGCGACCTCGCCGGACACCGCCCGCGCGAGTGCTTCCTGCAGTGCCGAATGCGTACGGACTCGGGCCGGCATGGGCGTCTCCTGGGAAATCGGGGGTTCACAGCGCCGCGGTCCTCGGGCTACCGTGAAGGCTCGCCACATAGTGGATATAGCTTCCACATGTTGTCAACATCGACGTGAGGAGTGGTCTCCTTGACCGACATGCCCCGCAACGAAAGCGTCTTCACCTGGGCAGCGCCCCCGCTGAAGTTCGGTGCCGGCGCGCTCGACGAGCTGGGCGCAGAGGTGGCCGCCCGGCAGGCCAAGTCGTGCCTGATCCTCACCGACCCCGGCGTCCGCGGCACCGGCATCCCGGACCGGGCGCTCGACTCCATCCGCGCGGCCGGGGTGAAGAGCGAGATCTTCGACGGCGTCGGCGTCGAACCGACCGACGCCAGCATCGACGAGGCCGTCGCCTACGCCCGCCAGCAGGAATGGGACTGTTTTGTCGCGATCGGCGGCGGCTCGGCGATCGACACCGCCAAGGCCGTCAACCTGCTGACCACGCACCCCGGCGAGCTGCTCGACTTCGTGACTCCGCCCATCGGCGCGGGCAAAGGGCCGTGGCTGCCGTTGAAGCCGCTGATCGCCGTCCCGACCACCGCGGGCACCGGTTCGGAATCGACCACGATCTGCGTCGTCGACCTGCTCGGCCTGCACCTCAAGGCTGGGGTGAGCCACCCGTCGCTGCGCCCGTCGCTCGCTGTCGTCGACCCGCGCACCACGATCAGCCTGCCCTCCGAGGTGACCGCGGCCAGCGGCATGGACGTCCTGTCGCACGCGCTGGAGAGCTACACCAGCGTCGCGTTCGACGCGAAGCCCGCGCCGGAAGACCCGATGAAACGACCGGCTTTCTGCGGCTCCAACCCGATCAGCGACGTCTGGTGCGAGATGGCGTTGACGTTGGTGGGCAAGCATTTGCGCGCCGCTGTCCTCAATGGACGCGACCTGACCGCGCGCACCCAGATGGCGCTCGCGTCCACCTACGCCGGAACCGGTTTCGGCAACGCGGGCACCCACCTGCCGCACGCCAACGCCTACCCGATCGCCGGCGCGGTGAAGCAGTACCGCGCCGCGGGCTACCCGGAAATGCCGATGGTCCCGCACGGCCAGGCCGTGTCCGCGACCGCCGCCGAGGTGTTCCGCTGGACCTATCCCGCGTCGCCGGAACGGCATCTGCACGCCGCGCATCTGCTGTCCGGCGGGCAGACGTTCACGACCACGGACGGCGCCGACGCTCTCCCGCACGTGCTCTCCGAGCTGATGGCCGACATCCAGATGCCGAAGGGACTGCACGCGTTCGGTTACGGCGACGAGGACATCGACACCCTCGTCGACGGCACGCTCAAGCAGACCCGTCAGCTGGCTGTCGTGCCCCGTCCGGTCACCCGGGCCGCGCTCGAAGACATCTTCCGCCGTTCGCTCTGACCACCGGGAGTTATCAATGGCGACAACTCCTGAGAAAAGCACCGATGTCCGCTTGGTGGTCGCGTCCAGCGTGTTCGGCACGACCGTCGAGTGGTACGACTTCTTCCTGTACGGCACCGCCGCGGGACTCGTCTTCAACAAGCTCTATTTCCCCGGCTCCGATCCCCTGGTCGGCACTGTGCTGGCCTTCGCGACCTTCGCGCTCGGCTTCCTTGCCCGTCCGGTCGGCGGCTTCGTCTTCGGCCACCTCGGCGACCGGATCGGGCGCAAGAAGATCCTCGTGGCGACCATGCTCATCATGGGCACCGCGACCTGTCTCATCGGCCTGCTGCCCGACTACCAGATGATCGGACCGGCCGCGCCGATCATCCTCGTCGTCCTGCGGCTGGCCCAAGGCGTCGCCGTCGGCGGCGAATGGGGCGGCGCGGTGCTGATGGCCACCGAATACGCCCCGCGCGGGAAACGCGGTCTCTACGGCAGTTTCCCGCAAATCGGGCTGGCCATCGGGCTCACGCTGGGCACCGGCGTGCTGGCCCTGCTCAACGCGATCACCAGCGACGCGGCGTTCCTCTCGTGGGGCTGGCGAATCGGCTTCCTGCTCTCGGCGGTCCTGGTCCTGGCAGGCCTGTTGATCCGGGTCAAAGTCATGGAAACTCCGGCCTTCCGCACCATGGCGGCCGAGGAAGGCACCGCCACCGTCCCGGCCGTCGAACTGGTCCGCGACCGGCTCTCCCGGCGACATTTGTTGCTGGGCATGGGCAGCCGCTTCACCGAGGGCGTGGCGTTCAACGCGTGGGCGGTCTTCGTGATCTCCTACGGCAGCGGAACGCTGAAACTGGACCGGCAACCGCTGCTGGTCGGCGTGATGATCGCCGCCGCGGTGATGGTGGTGTTCATCCCGGTGTTCGGCAGAGTCTCCGACCGCTTCGGCCGACGGCGGACCTTCACGACCGGAGCCGTGACAACGCTGGTGCTGGCGATCCCCGCACTGGCCGCACTGCACAGCGGCAACCCCGTGCTGATCACGCTCTCTCTCGTCGCGGTGCTGGGCATCAGCTACCCGGTGATGTACGGCCCGCAAGCGGCGTTCTATGCCGAACTGTTCCCGATTTCGCGGCGGTGCACCGGGATTTCGGTCGTCTACCAGCTTTCCGGCGTCGTGGCTTCGGGGCTCACCCCGCTGATCCTCGCCTACCTCGCCGGACGGACCGGCACGACCGGCATCCTGATCTACCTCGCGGCGACGACCGTGATCAGTGTCGTCTGCACGCTGGCGATCCGCCAAAGCGACCTGTTCGACGACGACGTCAAGGCTTCCGCACCGGTGAAGGAGGTTCCCCGCTTCATCTGAGCGACCGCGTTCCGGGCGGCTGACCGTCGCCCGGAACGCGTGCCTTGCTGATCACCTCGATGATCCGCCGCCGGTCTTCGGGCCGGAGATAGAGGCAATGCCCGGCTTCTTCCAGGATTTCCACCCCTGCGTGCGGCGCCAGTCTGCGGAGTTTCGCCGCCGCGGCAACCGAATCGTGCACGACGCTCCGTCCGCCGAACAGCGCCAGCACCGGCGTCCGGATCGCTCGGAGGTCGGCGTCGCGCGGGCAGGTCTGAAGCGGGATCCGCGCGCGATAGGCCCGAATCCCGGCGACGACCACCTGCGCGGCGGGCTGGCCGAACACGTCCTCGCCTGCCGACCAGGCCACGAAACGCCGCCAGTCGCGGTCGCGGTTCAGCACCATCGCTTTCAACGCACGCCGTTGGGCGGCCGCCGAGAACTTCGCGCTGACGGTTGTCGCGTCGAGCAGGCAGACGGCGGCGAGCCGGTCCGGCGCGTGGACGGCCTGATTGACCGCGTGCCAACCACCAGTCGAGCCGCCGACCAGGAAGACGTCGCGCAGCCCGAGCCCGGCCAGGACGTCGTCGAAGCCGAGTGCGCGGTCGCGAATGTCGGCGAACGGCCTGGTCTGCACGCTGCGCCCGGCCTCGCCGAGAGTGTCGACCGCGTAGACCGGGCCTTCCAGCGCTGGAATCAGCGGCGCGTAACAAGCCGAGGTGGCCATGAGACCCGGCAGGAGCACGATCGGCCGCTCACCGTCGCCGAAGCGGTAGACGCGAGTGGTGCCGTGGCGGCAGGCGACGTCGAAGACCTCGTCCGGCGGCGGGCATTCCCGCAGCGCCTGGTCGTACACCGCGAAATACCGTTGCCGTGCCTCAGGATTCTTGAACTGGCCGATCTTCTTCATGCCCGGACGCTATTTCGTCCGCCCCGGCACGGTCTTGGACGAACGTAAGATGGCGGCATGGCAGAGTGGTCGCTCGTCGTTCCGCGCCGGGAAATCACGACCTCCCGGGGACGGCACGCCTTCGGGAAATCGCGAGTCCCGGGCGTCCTGGACTACGCGGGCCACGAGTTCCCGAGTTCCGCCGAAATGCCTTGGCGGGTAACGCCGTTG
The DNA here is from genome assembly GCF_041346965.1 of Amycolatopsis sp. cg13. Lineage (GTDB taxonomy): Bacteria > Actinomycetota > Actinomycetes > Mycobacteriales > Pseudonocardiaceae > Amycolatopsis. The sequence continues at coordinate 9,471,858 of NZ_CP166848.1, read as the reverse complement.
GGCGCGATCACCATGATCCTGGACTTCGAGGCCCCCGCCCGGTCGCTGCCGCTGTCGCCGGTCCTCGGATTGCAAGACCGCCCCTTGCTCGTCTCTCAAGCCGGGCCCGCCCGAGGAGTCACGGTCGCGCTGAGCCCGCCCGCCGCACACGCGTTGTTCGGCCTGCCGCTGCGCCTGCTGGCGAACGCGAGCGTCTCCGCCACCGACCTCCTCGGCCGCGACGCCGACCTGCTCACCGACCAACTAGCGGCCGCCCCAGACTGGACCACGCGATTCGCCCTGCTCGACGACTTCCTGCTCCCCCGCGTCGTCTCCGGCCCGGCTCTGACCCGCCCGGTGCAGGCCGCCTGGCACCGGCTGACGTCCGGACCGGCGCGGGTCGACGCCGTGGCCGCCGAGATCGGCTGGACGCGGCAGCACCTGACCGTCCGTTTCCGCGAGCAGATCGGCCTCTCGCCCCGGACTGTCGGACGGATCGCCCGCCTGCACCGCGCGGTGTCCCGGCTACCGTCCGCGCGATCATGGGCAGAGCTGGCGATCCGCTGCGGTTACGCTGATCAATCTCACCTCAACCGCGATTTCCGCAGTTTGACCGGCTGCACTCCTACCGAATACGTCACAGGATAGTTTCCCGTGCCGGAATCCGGCTGGCTATGCCCGGTCAGCGGCCTCGGTGAGCTGCTCCCGCAAGGTGCTCAACGTCCGCGCCAGCAACCGCGAAACCTGCATCTGCGACAACCCGACCCGCTCCGCGATCTGGCTCTGCGTCATATTCGAGAAAAACCGCATGACGACAATCGCCCGCTCCCGCTCCGGCAGATTCCGCAGCAACGGCTTGAGCGTTTCCCGGTCCTCGAGCTTCTCGATCTCGGGATCGTTTTCGCCCAGCGTGTCCGCCAAAGCGATCGAACCGGTGTCGTCGTGCGCCGGATAGTCGATCGACGCGGCCTGGTAAGCGTTCCCGGCGTGCAAGGCTTCGGCGACCTCGTCGAGGTCGAGGTCCAGGTGGTCGGCGAGCTCCCGCGCGGTGGGCGCGCGGCCGAGGCGCTGGCCCAGTTCCGTGGCGGTCTGGCCGATCCTCAGGTGGAGTTCCTTGAGCCGGCGCGGGACCCGGACCGACCAGGTGTGGTCGCGGAAGTACCGGCGGACCTCGCCCATCACCGTCGGGACGGCGAACGCGACGAAATCCGTCTGGCGCGCCGGGTCGTAGCGGTCGACGGCGTTGATCAGGCCGATGCGCGCCACCTGCAGGAGGTCTTCGGACGGCTGGCCGCGGCGGGCGAACCGGCGGGCGATGTGCTCGGCCAGCGGCAGGTGTTCCTCGATGAGGCGCCGCCGCAGCCGCGAGTGCTCGTCAGTGTCCTCGGCGAGGTGGCTGATCTCCTCGAACAGCACGGCGCAGTGCCGGTAGTCGTCGCTGCGCCGGGTGCGGGTCATGGTCGCCGCGGTCATGGAAATCCTCCTGACAGCCGAGGGGAACGTGACTCGTACAGTGCGTGGAGCGCATCGCGTTGCCGACGCTCATCATCCTTAGTGGACAGTGCCCGGCGTCGCAAGACGAGCGGGCGGCGGAGCAGCGCGCCCGCGCGGGTCGCCAGGCGGCCGGAGCGTCATGGCCGGGTGATACCCGCCGCCGACCAAGATCAACCGGCCGGCCACCCGAATGGGGGCTCAAGTCACACCGCGAAGACGCAGCAGAGTGTCGAGTTCCGCGACACTGCCTACGGAGCGGAGAGCAGGCGGCGCGACCTGCCCGATGCGGTGGTCGTCCTCGCGCAATGCGGTGACGAACCCGAGCAGCTCCGCGGGCGGCGGCGTGACGGTGGCTCCGCCGAGATAGCGGAGCACGATGAAGTCCTCGCCGGAATGCGTTTCGACCGCGATCGCCCATCCGTGGACCTCATCCCACAGCAACGCGAAATCCCGGCCGGGGTAACCCGGCAGGCAGCCGTCGAGGCCTACGTACGCCGAAAGCGGCGGACCCTCGTCGACAGTGCAGGAGTCCAGGCCGGTCCCGAGCGCGCACGCGACCTCGGCGAGATAGCCGCGCAGCGCGGCGAGGACGGCATGCGGGCTGCTGGAAGGGACGTGCGGGGTCGCGGTCACGGATGCCTTTCCCCGGAGCGATCAGCGTCCGGACCGCCAGCGCCCGCGCAGCGAACGGCGGTCGGTGCGGCTGAGCACGCCCGCGGTGTCGCGGCTCCAGTGGCCGCCGCGGGAATCGGTGAACGACAGGCCGGGAACGGCGGCCGCCGAGTACAGGTCGTCCACCGGCATGGCGTCCTCGCCGAAGGGCAGCGCGCGGACGGCGGTCGCGCCGGGCGGGATGATCGCGAACCGGGCGCGGTGCGGTTCTTCCTCGTCCGGACGGCAGACCTCCAGCGAGCAGTCGAACACCGGTGCGTCGCCGCTGTTGTGCGCGCACACGACGTAATCCTCTTCACGCTCATGCCGGGCGCCTTCGTCGAGCCACGCGGAGACCGACTGCGCCTGCTGCTCCTGCCGGACTTCCGCCTGGTCCTTCCGGTTGAGCAGCATGATCCACACATACGAGGCGAACCCCAGCAGCGAGCCCGCGCTCCCGATCGCCGATACCCACGTCGCGGTCAGTTGTGATCCCATTTCCCGCAGGGTTCCCCGATCCGGCCGCGGCGAAACCGGATCGGGGAAAGGTTTAGACCTCGTGGCGGCGGGGTAGCAAGATCGCAGCGCGGCACCGGCTCCGCGCGCCGGACTTTCGTTGCCGCGGGGACGCCGGTGGTGCCGAGACACCGCCGGCGTTTCTGCTGTCCTCAGTGCACCTCACACTTTCAGCCAGGCCGGACGTTTGCCTTTCCGCAGCGTGCGCCATTCCTCGGCGAACCGGTCCCGCAACCCGTGCGCGGCAGCTTCGTCGCGGCCGTAGAGGAGACCGAAGGTGAACGTGTTCTGGTTCTCGCTGAAGCCGTCGATCGCGAAGTGCCGCAACGCTTCGCGGTCCACCACGGTGTCCTGATGCTTGCCGAGGGTCTGCTGCACCGCCTTGACGTTCTTGCGCCAGGCGCGCAGCTTCTTGCCGAACACCGGCCGGACGGCATCGGCGGCGTAACGGGCGCGCTTGGCCTTCTTCCGGACGTTGTGCAGCGCCTTCTCCAACTCGGCGCCGCTGAGCCCCTCGGTCGCCGCGGTGGCCCGGTACAGCTTGCGCGCGGTTTTGCGCATGGGCTTCCGCAACGCCTTCTTGCCCACGGGCTGGATCGTGTCGAGCAGCACGGCGATCGACCGCAACAGGGTCACGTATCGGGTGCTGGACAACGCTTCCGTCGCGCGGTCCAGCTCCGTTTGGGAGGTGCGGGCGAAGTCACGGGTCAGGTATTGCCGCAGCGGACCGAAAACCAGCTCCGACGGGACTTCGTCGAGACAGGCTTCGAGGCGAGCTTGGCTGACCTCGGCGTCGCGCGCGGGGGCGAGTTCGCCTCCCAGCCACTTCAGCTCCGCTGCGATCGCATCGGCCTTCTTCTTGCCCAGTAAGGTTTTGAACGTCCGGAGCCCGCTCCGCAGCTTCCGCGCCGCGACCCGGAGCTGGTGCACTGAATCGTCTTCCCCGACGCGAAAACCCAAGTCAGCGCGGCGCAATCGATCGAATTGCTCGCTCAGGTACGCAGCCAGGACCTCGTTCGAGCCCCGCTTGCCTTCCGCGGCGTCTCCGATCAACCGCTGCAGTTTCGACGGCCACCAGGCGTTCTCGGCCCCGCGCTTGCGCAACGTGCGATCAAGGCGGTCGAGCAGCTCCGGCGCGCACTCGACGTCGAGTTCGCGCCAGCGATCCAGCCGAACCGCCTGTCCCCCGAGGAATTCTCCGGTGACGTGGTCGTCCGCCAGGGTCGCCAGCGTCCGGCCGGACGCGTCGGCCAGCCGGTGCGTGAACCGGTCGGTCCGCAGCTGCGCGACCGGGCGCAGCTTGCGGTCCAGCGTGTACGCGCGGAGCAGCGTCGCGATCGGAGCGGGTACCTTCGGGTCGTCGTCGAGCGGAAACCGCAGCTCTTCGCTGGGCAATCTCAGGGACCACCCGGCGTCGCTGCTTCTTCGCAGCGTGATTCCGGCTCTGGTCAACCGGAAGTCCTTGGTGTCGTAATAAACGGTCTCCAGCGTCCGCTCGGCGGGAGCCTCCTGCGTGATCCCCTTGCCCGCCAGCTGCGGCACCCGGGCCCGCAGGCTCAGCTCGTACTTGCGTCCGGACTGCGCGCTTCGCATTCCCCGCTCCTTCAGTCGTTTTCCGCCGCGCCGCCGACGCCCTCGGCGATCGCGGGCACCAGGCCCTCGTCGAAGACGCTGGGCATGATGTGCTCCCGGTCGATATCGTCGCCGACCGTCGCGGCCAGCGCGTGCGAGGCCGCGAGCAGCATCCGCGCGGTCACCCTCGGCGCGCCGGAGTCGAGCAGGCCGCGGAACATGCCCGGGAACACGAGGACGTTGTTGATCTGGTTGGGCAGATCGCTGCGGCCGGTCGCGACGATCTCCGCGTGCTCGTGCGCGGCGTCCGGGTCGACCTCCGGATCCGGATTGGCCAGTGCGAACACGATCGCCCGGTCGGCCATCCGGGCGAGGTCGTCGCCTTTGAGCAGGCCGCCGACGCTCACGCCGATGAAGACGTCCGCGTCCTGCAAGGCGTCCTGAAGGCTCCCCCGGACCGCGTCGCCGCGATTGGTGTTCTCCGCGAGCCATTGCTTCTCGCCGGTCAGATCGCGTTCGCCGTGCAGCGCGCCCTTGCTGTCGCAGACCACGATCCGGTCCGCGCTGAACTCCGCCTTGAGCAGGAGCCGCGCGATCGCGGACCCGGCCGCACCTGCGCCGGAGATCACCACCGACGTCTCCCCCGGCGTGCGATCGGTCAGCTTCAGCGCATTGTCCAAAGCGGCCAGCACGACTATCGCGGTCCCGTGCTGGTCGTCGTGGAAAACCGGGATGTCCAGCTCGTCGTGCAACTGCCGCTCCACCGTGAAGCACCGGGGCGCGGCGATGTCCTCCAGGTTGATCGCGCCGAAGGACGTCGCCAGGTCCTTGGCGGTGCGCACGAGGTCTTCCGGCTCGCGGCTGACCGGGCAGATCGGCCAGGCGTCGACGTCGGCGAACCGCTTCAGCAGCGCCGCCTTGCCCTCCATCACGGGCAATGCGGCGGCCGGACCCTGGTCGCCGAGGCCGAGCAGCGCGGAACCGTCGGAAACGATCGCGACGGAGTTGCTGCGCACGGTTTCGCGCGCGAGCACCGACGGGTCCTCGGCGACGCGTTTGGCCAGCTCGGCGACGCCGGGCGTGTAATGCTCGGCGAGGTCGTCGGCGTCGTCGAGCCGCACTCGGGTGGTGACTTGGATCTTTCCGCGACTGCTCATGGGAGCCGGATACCCGGCTGCGGGGCGGAGGAATCCTGGGTCAGTCGAGGACGAGCGCCGCGGCAGGCAGCTCCGGCGCGATGTCCGTGAGGGGAACCCTCAGGGAATCTGATTCCCTCAGAGGGTGTTGTGAAACCTGGTTTTCGGTGCGGTGTGTCGGCTGTGGTAGCGGTGCGGCGGTGGTGATCATCAAGCCGGGTGTGCGTCTGTGTGTGCAAACCGGCCTATGGCTCGTCGTTGACGGATGCGCAGTGGGCGGTGATCGAGCCGTTGCTGCCCAAGAGGCATCCGAGTCTGGGCGGGCGTCCGCCGGTGCATTCGCGTCGGTTGGTGATCGACACGATCAGCTATGTGCTGGTCAGCGGGTGCGCGTGGCGGCTGGCGCCGCGTGATCTCGCGCCGTGGACCACCGCGTATCGGGTGTTCGCGGCCTGGACCGCGGACGGCACCTGGGCTCGGGTGCACGACGTGCTGCGCGACAAGGTGCGCGAGCGCGACGGCCGGGACCCGCGGCCGTCGGCGGCGGTGCTGGACTCGCAGTCGGTGAAAACCGTCGAAGGCGGGGAGCAGATCGGCTACGACGCGGGGAAACGGGTGCGGGGCCGCAAACGGCATGTCCTGGTCGACACGCTCGGGCTGATCCTGGGCGTGGCCGTGACCTCGGCGTCGGTGCAGGACCGGCCCGGAGCCCGCCGGATCCTGACCGGGATCCGGCGGGCCTTTCCCCGGCTCGAGCTGGTGTGGGTCGACGGCGGCTACGTCAACTCCAAAGACACCACCCTCGTTGGATGGGCCCGCGAGACCGAGAACATCGAGATCGTCGCGGTGCCCCGCAACGCCGATGTGAAAGGGTTCCAGGTGCTGCCCCGCCGGTGGGTGGTGGAACGAACCTTCGGCTGGCTGACGAGGTGCAGACGCTTGACCCGCGACTACGAACGCAAAACCGCCCACGCCGAAGCCATGATCCAATTCGCGATGATCCGGCTCATGGCCGCCCGCCTCGCCGACGAACACATCGAACCCTCCGGCCCCATCGAAACCGAAGCAGCCCGCCGCCTAGCAGAAGACACCAACGACTAACCACCCAGGTTCCACAACACCCTCTCAGGGTTCCCCTCACGGCTCGCTGCCGTGAGGGCCCCGTACCCGTCGCCCTCAGTCGAGGACGAGTGCGGCGTCCGGTTCGGTGACGCGGAAGCTGAAGCTCTCCTCCAGATACAGCGTCAACGTCTCCGCGTCGTGGTGGCGGTAGCCCACTGACAGGTCTTGGCCGAGTTCCAGCACGAAGTCCCCGCCCGCCAAGCTCAGCACGACCGCGCCGGTCAGCCCCGGGGTCCGCTTCACCCGGCCGCCGCCCAACGCCCGGCGAAGGTGATCGAGCACGAGAAGACCGCCATGCTCGGTGCTTTCCACAATGGAGGTGTACCCCTCAGGATTGATCGCCAGCGCGTACGGCCCCTCAATCCCGTTGCACCGCAACGTGTTCACCGCATTGGCCACCACATGCGGATACCGCTCCGGATCGGCGCCCAGCGTCCCGTGGTCGTACGGGCTCGCCTCGACGATCCCGGTGATCCCCGCATCCGGCCAGCCGTGGAACACCGCGCGGTTCTCCACCAAGCCGACCTGGGCAGCGGCCTGGTCGAGATCGTCGAACTCCAGGTCGTCGGCACCGCGCTCGGCGTCCTCCAACTCCCTCCGCTCGACGGTGAACGGCACGCGCACCTCAACCAGCGGCAACACCCGGCGCTGCTGCGCCAGAGTCTCCCGGGCGGCCTCCGGCGGCTCGATCCGCCGGGTCCGGCCGAGCGAGGTAGCCGAATGCGTCCAGCCGTGCGGGCCTTCGACGTCGACCATCTTGCGGGCGGCGAGATGGGTCGCCAGCCGTTCCCGCGCCTCGTCGTCGATCTGGTTCCAGCCGTCGGCCGGGATCGGCGCCAGGTCGCGCATCAGGTGGTTCATCGTGCTCCCTTCAGGCCGCCGATGCCCAGCGAACCGTCGTCCGGCGGGGTCTTCCCGGCTTTTCGTTCCTGTTCCTCGACGTAGCGCTCCGGATCGACGTCCCCGGTGTCGACGTCGCCCTCGTGCTCGGCCTTGAACGCCAGGAACTTCCGGCCGAGTTCCTCGCGCAGGCCCGGATCGGCGTGCTTGCGGAAGTCGGCGAGCGCGTCGTCCTCCTCCTCGGCCATGTGCTCGCTGTTGGCGGTGCGCGCTTGCCGGACCGCCGCGTGCCAAGCCGCGCTGCCTGCCGGGTGCCGGCGGGCTTCGGCGACGGCGTCGCGGATGTCGTTGTGGTCGCCGACCGCGTCGAGCGTCTCGTCCTCGGCGTCGGCGCCGCGCTGGATCAACTCGGGGTAGAAGACCGCCTCTTCGGCTGCCGCGTGCAGGTCCAGCAGCGCGGCGAGCGGTTCCCACGCCCGCGCCAGCTCGTCCGGGCCGGCGAGGTCGTCCAGTTCCGCGAACGCTCGCCGGAACCGCTCGTGATCGTCGAGGATCAGGCTGGTGATGTCGGTCATGGCCCTCGACGTTAACTCGCCCGATGCGGTCGCGCTCGTCGTGTTTGCGCGAGGCCCGGTGCGGGTAACGGGTTCCGATGGTCTCGCGTCAGGAACCGGGAGCCGAGCCGCCGGACACCACCCGCCTCGGCACACTCCGCGAAGCAGCCCGGGATTGCCACGGCTGTGGGCTGTACCGCGACGCCACCGCCACGGTTTTCGGCGCGGGTCCTGAACGAGCGGACATCTTCGCCCTCGGCGAGCAGCCCGGCGACCAGGAGGACCGGCGCGGCGAGCCTTTCGTCGGCCCGGCCGGGCGGCTGCTCGACCGGGCGCTCGGCGACGCGGGCCTTGACCGCGATTCCCTCTACGTGACCAACGCGGTCAAGCACTTCAAGTTCCAGCTCCGCGGCAAACGCCGGATCCACGACAAGCCGGCGCGGTCCGAGGTCGTCGCGTGCCGGCCGTGGCTGGTCGCCGAACTGCGGGCCGTCCGGCCGCGGCTCGTGCTGTTGCTGGGCGCGACGGCCGCGCAATCGGTGTACGGCAGCAGTTTCCGGCTCACCCGGCATCGCGGAGAGCAGCTGGATCCGCCGGAGGAGTTCACCGGGATGTTCTCCTCGGCGCTCGCCACCGTGCACCCGTCCGCCGTGCTGCGCGCGCCCGACCGCGACACCGCGTACGAGGAGTTCGTCGCCGACCTGCGCGGCCTCTGACGTTTGCCGGTCCCGGCAAGGGGAATCCGGCCGGTATGAAAGCAGTGACCTGGCACGGCAAGCGGGACGTGCGAGTCGAGGCCGTCCCGGACCCGAAGATCGAGGAGCCGACCGACGCCGTCGTGCGGGTGACCTCCACCGGCATCTGCGGTTCGGACCTGCACCTGTACGAGGTCCTCGGCCCGTTCATGACCGAGGGCGACATCCTCGGCCACGAGCCGATGGGGATCGTCGAGGAAGTCGGCAGCGGCGTGAGCACGCTGAAGCCGGGCGACCGCGTGGTGGTGCCCTTCAACATCTCCTGCGGGCACTGCTGGATGTGCGAACGCGGTCTGCAATCGCAGTGCGAGACCACCCAGGTCAAGGATCAGGGCAAGGGCGCGGCGCTGCTCGGCTACACGAAGCTCTACGGCCAGGTGCCTGGCGGGCAGGCCGAATACCTCCGGGTCCCGCAAGCGCAGTACGGGCCGATCAAGGTGCCCGACGGCCCGCCGGACGAACGGTTCGTCTACCTGTCCGATGTGGTCCCGACGGCGTGGCAAGCCGTGGCGTACGCGGACATTCCCGACGGCGGTTCCGTCGTGGTCTTCGGGCTCGGGCCGATCGGCCAGATGGCCGCGCGGGTCGCGCAGCATCAGGGCGCGGGCAAGGTGATCGGCGTCGATCTCGTGCCGGAACGGCTGGCCCGGGCCCGCGCGCACGGGGCGACGACGCTGGACCTGCGCGACCACCGGCGGATCGGCGACGCGATCCGCGACCTCACCGGCGGCCGCGGCGCGGATTCGGTGATCGACGCGGTCGGCATGGAAGCGCACGGCGCGCCGATCGGGAAGCTCGCGCACAACCTGGTCGCGCTGCTGCCGCAGGCGGTGGGCGCGAAGGTCACCGAGAAGGCCGGGATCGACCGGCTGAGCGTGCTGTACGCGGCCATCGACAGCGTCCGGCGCGGCGGCACGATCTCGCTGTCCGGGGTGTACGGCGGGATGGCTGACCCGATCCCGATGATGGACCTGTTCGACAAGCAGATCCGGCTGCACAGCGGGCAGGCGAACGTGCGCCGGTGGATCGACGACATCCTGCCGGTGCTCACCGCGGACGGCGATCCCCTTGGCGTCGAAGGCTTCGCGACGCACAAACTCCCGCTCGCCGACGCGCCGCGGGCGTACGAGATGTTCCAGAAGAAGCTGGACGGCGTCCAGAAGATCCTGCTGGAGCCGGCGGCATGAGGGCTCCGCTGAAACCCTGCGCAAGGCGGTCGCGGACCGGTCGCGGCTGCGCATCCCGGAGCGCGCGTCCGACACGGAAACCGCCACGCTGCGGTATCTGCTCTACGGCATCCTCCCGGCGTGGTTCGTGCCCGGGCTGCTGGACTGGTGGCAGCACCGCCGCACCCGGATCGAGGACACCGCCGGGGTGCGGGAATCGCTGATCCACCTGCTGATGATGGCCGAGGTCGGGCTGCCGATCACGCTCGCGCTGCTGTGCGAGATCAACCCGCTCGTGCTGACGATCATGGCCGCCACGATCGCCGCACACGAGGCGACGGCGCTGTGGGACGTCAAGACCGCGGTGGACAGCGACCGCGAGGTGAAGCCGTTCGAACAGCACATCCACAGTTTCCTGGAGTCGCTGCCGTTCATGGGGAGCGCCGCGATCGCTTGTCTGCATTGGAAAGACGTCCGGGAGCTGCTGCATGCCGACGACCGGCGCAGCGCCTGGCGGCTGCAGCCCAAGCGCCGCCAGCTGCCGCGCGGCTACCTCGCCGGGATCGGGGCGGCGATCGCCGGGCTCATCGCGGTGCCGTACGGCGAAGAGCTGTGGCGGTGCGTCCGGGCCGCCCGCTAACGACGGCCCGCACGCTTCGCTGCAAGCCGTTCCCGCTGCGGAACAACGACGTACTTCGGATCCTTTGTGGACTCAACCCCGGCCGCGTAAACGCCGAACCGCGTGCACAGCCCAGAAGCTAGGTATGCCGCACCCGCAACAACACCGGCCGCGCGGTTCTTGCGGGCAGCCAACGACAACGTCGCACCCGCAGCGGTAAGCACCTTCGCCGCCTTCAACAACCGCCCAGCCCGGCCGGTCCGGTACGGTTCCGAAGCCAACCCCAGGCCGGTCTCCAAGTGATGCTCCGCAGCCAACTCCGCTACGGCCCCGGCGAGCCCGGCCCGCACCACCGGGCCGTTCTCCTTGCGCGGCACCGAAATCAGCGCGACCCCGGCCCCGCTGGTCAGCGCGCTACCGGCGAACAGCACTGGCAGCGTCCCGTGCGCCTCGTGCCAAGAGGGCGTCGCGGTGTCGGCCAGCAGCACCGCGGTGTACGTGCACATCGCCGGTCCCAGCACGCCCGCCCCGACCCCGGCCAACCGGCCCAGTCGAGGAAAACGGCCGGTCAGCGCGGTAAAAGCCGACACCGCGGCGAGGCCGGAGAACGGCGACAGGATCCACGAACCCACCGACAACGGCGAAGTCGGTTTCAGCACGCGCAGCATGTTCAGGAACCGCGTCGGCTTGCCGAGATCGTGGATCAGCGCGACGACACTGGCGATCGACCCGCCGGAAGCGGCCAGCCGACCGACCTTGGCCAACTCCGGGCGTCCAGTCGCATCGGCAAGGGCGGCCAGCGACGCGGAAGCACCGGCCGCGCCGCCTAGAAACAGGTACAGCGGGACGTCCGGCTGTTTCCAGGCAGGCTCCTTGAGGATCGGCCTCCCGTAGTAGGAACGGAATTCCGCGGGCTCGACCATCGCCCGTTCGCGCCGCGGGCTCATCGACGCCGTCCCAGGAACGACACGACCAGCGCCGCTGCTACCCCGGCCGCCGTTGTCGCGGCGCGCTTCCACATCTGCGGCAGATCGCGGGTCGTCACGACCGGGTCCGGCGGGAATCCGTAGACCTCGGGTTCGTCCAGCAGGAGGAAGAACGCGCCGTCGCCACCGACTCCGTCCTCGGGATCGTGCCCGTACAGCCGTGCTTCCGGCACGCCGTCCGAATGCAGCGTCGACACCCGTGCGGCGGCGCGTTCGCGGAGTTCGTCCAGCTCGCCGAATTGGATGGAGTCGGTCGGGCAAGCCTTGGCGCACGCGGGTTCCATCCCGGCGCCGAGCCGGTCGTAGCAGAGGGTGCACTTGAACGCGCGGCCGTCGCTCTCGCGCTTCTCGATCACCCCGTACGGACACGCCGGAACGCAGTAGCCGCAACCGTTGCAGATGTCCTGCTGCACCACGACCGTGTCGAATTCGGTGCGAAACAGCGCGCCGGTCGGGCAGACGTCGAGGCAGGCCGCGTGCGTGCAGTGCTTGCAGACGTCGCTCGACATCAGCCAGCGCACGCCCGGCTCCTCCTCGGACTGCTGTTCCGGCGCCCCGACGGTCGGCATCCCCAGGTCCACCGCGGGTTGTTCGATGAACGCCACGTGCCGCCAGGTGTTCGACCCGAGATCGCCGGTGTTGTCGTACGACAGCCCGAGCAGGTCCTGCCCGCCCGCCTCCGGGACGCCGTTCCACTCCTTGCACGCGACCTCGCACGCCTTGCACCCGATGCACACCGACGTGTCGGTGAAGAACCCCATCCGGGGCTGGGCGCCGTACTCAGCCATTGGCTCGCCTCCGGTACTCCGCCACGAAGTCCAGCAGCGCAGGCCCGCGCGGCCGCCGTCCGGGACGGATGTCGCAGGTGGCCGCCTTGGCCTCCTGGATGTGCACGTTCGGGTCCAGCACGATCGACAGCAGGTCGTTGGCCGCGTCGCCGCGCGACAGCCCGTTCGGGCCCCAGTGGTACGGCAGCCCGACCTGGTGGACGGTGCGGCCGCGCACCTTGAGCGGTTTGACGCGGTCGGTGACCAGCACACGGGCCTCGATCGCCGTCCGCGACGACACGATGGTCGCCCAGCCGAGGTGTTCCAGCCCGCGTTCGGCCGCCAGCGCGGGCGAGATCTCGCAGAAGAACTCCGGCTGCAGTTCGGACAGATACGGCAACGTCCGGCTCATCCCGCCCGCCGTGTGATGCTCGGTGAGCCGATAAGTGGTGAACACGTACGGAAAGACCTCGCTGCGCGTCGGGTTGTACTGGTTGACCGGGCTGTCCAGCGTCTGCCGCACCGGCGAGGACTGCTGGCCGTACAGCGCGTTGCCGACTGGGCTTTCGAAGGGCTCGTAATGCGTCGGCATCGGGCCGTCAGCCAACCCGGCGGGGACGTACAGCCAGGCTTTGCCGTCGGTCTGCATGATGAACGGATCGCGGCCGCTCAGCGCGTCCTGTGCTCGTGCGCCGTCCGGCGGCTGGTAATCGGGCGGCTTGGCGGCCTCGAAGTCCGGGACGTCCGGGCCGGTCCACTTCGACTCCGCAGCGTCCCAGTAGACCAGCTTCTTGCGCTCGCTCCACGGCTTCCCGTCCGGATCCGCCGAGGCGCGGTTGTACAGGATCCGCCGGTTGGCTGGCCACGCCCAGGCCCAGCCGTTCGCGACCCAGTCCTGTTCGGAGCCGGGCTGCCGGTTCGCGGCGTGGTTGTGGCCGTCCGCGCGGACGCCGCAGTAGATCCAGCAGCCGCACGACGTCGAACCGTCGTCCTTCAGCTGCGTGTAGGACGAGAGCGGGCCTTCCGGTCCGTGGCCGTTGATCTCCGCGAGCACGGATTCCGCGCTCGGGTCGGCCGTCGGCCCCTCGGTCGGATAGCTCCAGGCGAGGTCGCGGAGCGGGGCGTCGCGCTCGCCGCTGCTGGCGCGTTCCCGGATCAGCCTGCCCAGGTGGTAGTAGAACCACAGGTCGCTGCGGGCGTCGCCGGGCGGCTCGACCGCCTTGTGGTGCCATTGCAGCAGCCGCTGGGTGTTGGTGAAGCTGCCGTCCTTCTCAGTGTGCGCGGCGGCGGGCAAGAAGAAGATCTCGGTGCCGATCTCCTCGGACTTCAGTTCGCCGGTTTCGATCTCCGGGCCGTTCTTCCAGAATGTCGCGCTTTCGATCAGCTGCAGGTCGCGGACCACCAGCCAGTCGAGATTGGCCAGGCCGAGCCGCTGGAACTTGCCGTTGGCCGAGCCGACCGCCGGGTTCTCGCCGACCAGGAAGTAGCCCTTGCACTCCCCCGCGATCTGCTTCTGGACGGTCGCGTACGTCCCGTGATCGCCGGTCAGCCGCGGCAGGTAGTCGAAGCGGAAGTCGTTGTGCGGCTGGGCGTTCTCGCCCCAGTACGCCTTGAGCAGGCTCACGGTGTAGGAGCGCATGTTGCCCCAGAACCCGGTCTTGCCCGCGTCGGCCTCGACGAAGCTGTCGAGGTCGAGGTGCTGGTGCGCGTGCGGCATCGGGATGTAGCCGGGCAGCAGGTTGAACAGCGTCGGGATGTCGGTCGAGCCCTGGATGCTGGCGTGCCCGCGCAGCGCGAGGATGCCGCCGCCCGGACGGCCGATGTTGCCCAGCAGCGTCTGCAGGATCGAGGCGGTGCGGATGTACTGCGCGCCGACCGTGTGGTGCGTCCAGCCGACCGAATACACCCAGGCCGTGGTGCGGTCGCGGCCGGAGTTCGCGGTGATCGCCTCGGCGATTTCGGTGAACTGCTCGACCGGCAGGCCGCAGATGTCCGCGACGGCCTCGGGCGTGTAGCGGGAGAAATGCCGTTTGAGTACTTGGAAAACGCACCTCGGGTGTTGCAGCGTCTCGTCGGTCCTGGGCTTCGTTTCGATCGCCGCGCCGCCGCTGCCGTAGGACTCGGCGCGCGCGGAACTCTGGTGCTTCTCGCCGCCGTGGTGCCCGCCCGGCTGGTCCGGGTCGCGGGCGCCGGCCGCCGGGGACGCTTCAGCGTCCTCGTACGCCCAGGTCGAGTTGTCGTACTGGCGCTTTTCCGGGTCGAAGCCGGAGAACAGGCCGTCGAGGTCCTCGGTGTCGGCGAACTCCTCGGTCAGGATCGCGGCGGCGTTCGTGTAGGCCACGACGTACTCGCGGAAGTCCAGGTCGTGCTGCAGGACGTAGTTGATCAGCCCGCCGAGGAACGCGATGTCCGACCCGGCCCGCACCGAGGCGTGCACGTGCGCGACCGCGCTCGTGCGGGTGAACCGCGGGTCGACGTGGATGATCTTCGCGCCGCGGGCCTTCGCCTCCATCACCCACTGGAACCCGACCGGATGGCATTCGGCCATGTTCGAGCCCTGGATGACGATGCAATCGGCGTTGGCGAGGTCCTGCTGGAACGTCGTGGCGCCTCCACGACCGAAGGAGGTCCCCAGACCGGGAACCGTGGCGGAGTGTCAAATACGGGCCTGATTTTCGATCTGTATCGCGCCGAGCGCGGTGTACAGCTTCTTCATCAGGTAGTTCTCTTCGTTGTCCAGCGTCGCGCCGCCGAGGCTCGCGAAGCCGAGCGTGCGATTGAGCTTGCGGCCCTGGTCGTCGGCGTCCTGCCAGGTTTCGGCGCGCGTCTTGAGCACGCGGTCGGCGATCATGTCCATCGCCTGGTCGAGGGACAGCCGCTCCCACTCGGCGCCGTACGGCCGCCGGTAGAGGACTTCGGTGACGCGGCTCGGGCTGGTCACGAGCTGTTTGCTGGCCGAGCCTTTCGGGCACAGCCTGCCCCGGGAGATCGGCGAATCCGGGTCGCCCTCGATCTGGGTGACCGCGCCGTCCTTCACGTACACCTTCTGGCCGCAGCCGACGGCGCAATACGGACAGATCGAACGGACTACCTTGTCGGCGTCCTCGGTGCGGGCGTGCCAGCGCTCCGAACCGGCGGACTTGGCCGCCGAGGCGCGCGCGGTGCGGTCGGGACCGGCCAGCTGCCGGTACACCGGCCAGCCTTCGATCCACTGCCGCATGCCCACGCTGTCACGGTAATCCGTTCTCCGGGCGCTCGCAGCACGTCCGGCGGGTCCCGTCGCCGAGCGGTTCGGTGAGCCCGGCGGCGTCGAGATGCTCCAGCAGCGGGATCATCACCCGGCGCGTGCTGTCCAGCGCCTGCCGGGCCCGCGACACCGTGAACGGTTCGCCGAGCGCGGCCAGGACTTCCACCGCGCGTTGCGGCGCGTCCGGCGCCAGCACCACTCCGTCGGCGATCGCCCGCAACCGGCCTACGCGGACGGCGGCGGCCAATTCCCGTTTGCCCAGACCGAGTTTCCGCAGTTCGTCCGCCTCCGGTGCGCGGAACGGGTGCTCGGCGAATCTCTCTTCGAGGACTTTGACTGCGTTTTCCACTTCAGCGGTCAGCCCGGCGCCGGGCTTGCGGACGAGACCGTCCTTGAGGATCAGCCCATCGCTGAGGACTGCTGGGACGAGTTCCGCGTCCGGCAGGCCGAGCCGTTGCCGGAGCGCCTCGGCCGGGATTCCCGCTGCCAGCGGATGCTCACGAGTCCAGGCCGCGACTGCTTCGCCGACCTCCGCTCGCAACCGGCTGAGGCGGGCCGGGTCGGCGTGCCAGCCGCCGAGCCGCTCGCCTACCGCGGGCAGCCCCAGCGCGCGGAAGTCCTCATGGCGCACGAAACCTTCGCGGCGGAGGTAATCCCAGCCCGGTTCCACGACGGTCAGCTCTTCGCCCCGGGCTCGCGCCGCCCCGCGACGCGCGAGGGACGGCGGCCGGACGTCCACGACGTCGAATCCGGCCGGGATCCGGTGCTCTCCCGGGTCGCGCAGCAGCCCCCGGTCGCCGGTCCGGAGCGGCAGCGGGTGCGCGAGCAGCACCCGCGCGGTGTCCGGCCCGAGCGGACGGACCCGGCTCGGCACTGCTGCGGATCCGAAGTGCAGCACGAGGTTCCGATGCAGCTCGCCGGACGGTGCGCCGCGCAACCGGACATCGACTTCCGTCGCTGGACGCCACGCTCCCGGGGTCAGCAGAACATCGCCCCGGCCGACGGAATCCTTTGCCACGCCGCGTAAATTCACCGCGACCCGAGCCACCGCGGCCACGCTTTCGCGCGATTCGCCGAGCGCCTGCAGGCCGCGGATCTGCACCCGGCCCGCACCGAGCGTCAACTCGTCGCCGACCCGCAGGGTTCCGCCGCCGAGGGTTCCGGTGACCACCGTGCCCGCGCCCTTGATCGTGAACGCCCGGTCGATCCAGAGCCGGACGTCCGCCTCCAGATCCGGCGGCGGCAACCGGCTGGCCAGCTTGGCGAGCTGAGCTTTCAATTCTTCGAGCCCCGCGCCGGTCGTGCCGCTGACGCTGACCGCGGGCACCTCGCCGAGCGCCGTCGCCGCGATCTCCTCGAGCGCCGCCGCCGTCGCCGGACCCGGGTCGGCGCGGTCGGATTTGGTGACCGCGAGCAGGCCGTGCCGGACACCGAACGCGTCAAGTGCCGCCAGGTGCTCCGCCGACTGCGGCATCCATCCCTCGTCCGCGGCCACGACGAACAGCGCGGCCGGGACAGGACCGACGCCCGCCAGCATGTTCGGCACGAACCGCTGATGCCCGGGGACGTCCACGAAAGCGAGTTCCTCGCCGCCCAGCCGGGTCCAGGCGAAACCGAGGTCGAGGGTCAGGCCGCGGCGGCGTTCCTCGGCCCACCGGTCGGGCTCCATGCCGGTGAGGCGGCGGATCAAGGTGGATTTCCCGTGGTCGACGTGCCCGGCGGTGGCGATCACCCGCATCGGGAGACCGCCTCCCGGACCGTCGCGTCGTCCGCCGGGGAAACCGTCCGCAGGTCGAGCAGACACCGGTCCCGCACGATCCGGCCGACGACAGCGGGCTCGCCCAGTCGCAACGCCTCCGCATACCGAGCGGGCAACGCGACCGCCGCACTGGGCAACCCCACACCCGGCGCACCGCCGCCACCGACGACCGCCGTCGAGTCCACGGCCTCGGCGTCCACCCCTGCCGAACGCAGCGACGCGGCCAAAGCCTCGGCGCGCTGGTGGAGGTTCTCCGCGAGAAGTGCCGCCCGCACCGGTGGTTCCGGCCCGCGGAGGGTGGCTTCGAGCGCGGCGAGGGTCAGTTTGTCGACCCGCAACGCCCTCGCCGCTGGATGCCGTCGAAGCCGTTGCAGCAGTTCGGCATCTCCGAAGAGCAAGCCCGCCTGGGGACCGCCGAGGAGCTTGTCGCCGCTCGCGGTGACGACGTTCGCGCCGTCGGCCAAGGCGGTCGTGACGTCCGGCTCGTCCGGCAGCAGCGGATGCGGTGTGAGCAGCCCAGACCCGACATCGGCGACCAGCGGCACGCCGAGCCCGGCCAGTTCGGCGACGCTCGCTTCCGAGGTGAACCCGGTGACCCGGTAGTTCGAGGGATGGATCTTGAGCACGAATCCGGTGTCCGGACCGATGGCCGCCGCGTAATCGGCCGCCGAAGTCCGGTTGGTGGTACCGATTTCGCGCAGCCGGGCACCGGTCGAGGCGAGCAGATCCGGGATGCGGAACCCGTCGCCGATTTCGACCAGCTCGCCGCGGCTGACCACGATTTCCTTGCCCGGAGCCAACGTCAGCGCGCACAACAGCAGCGCCGCCGCGTTGTTGTTGACCACGTGCACCGCCTCGGCGCGCGGCACCGCCTCCGCCAGCGCCGCCAAAGTGCCGCGCCCGCGCTTCGCCCGTTCCCCGGTTTCGAGGGCGAACTCGACGTCGGTCGCACCGCCCGCCGCGACGATGGCGTCCAATGCGGCCGCGGACAGCGGCGCGCGGCCGAGGTTCGTGTGCACGAGAACGCCGGTCGCGTTGAGCACCGGACGCAGCGACGACACCGTCGCGGGCAGCCGGGCCGCCACCTCCGCGACGACCTCGCCAGGCTCGATCTCGCCCGCCCGGGCCCGCTGCTGCGCCGCCGCGACCAGCGATTTCACCAGGTCGCGGCCGAGGGTTTCGGCGGCTTTCGCGATCCTCGGCTCGCCGAGCACGGCGTCGGTGCGCGGGATCGCCCGGCGCGGGTCACCCATGGCGGAGGCGGACGGGAATCGAACCCGCCAGCGGCAGGACCTGCCGCTCAACGGTGTTGAAGACCGCGCCGGTCACCAGGCCGGATACGCCTCCCTGGGGCATTCCGCCATCCTGCCAAGACCGTCGCGCCCCCGCATCATGAGCACATGACCGTCCGGCTGACCCAGTACGCCCACGGCGGCGGCTGCGCGTGCAAAATCCCGCCCGGCGAGCTGGAAACGATCGTCCGCAGCCTGTCCGGTGCGACTCCGAAAGACCCGCCCGGCGAACTCCTGGTCGGCCTCGACGACGGCGACGACGCGGCGGCCGTCCGCATCGCCGGGAACGTCGCGCTGATCGCGACCACGGACTTTTTCACCCCAGTCGTCGACGACCCGTACGACTGGGGTCGGATCGCCGCCGCGAACGCGCTGTCCGATGTGTACGCGATGGGCGGCGTCCCGGTGGTCGCGGTCAATCTCCTCGGCTGGCCCCGGGAAGTGCTGCCGTTCGAGCTGGCCGCGGAGGTGCTGCGCGGCGGCTTGGACGTCTGCGCTGCTGCTGGTTGCCATTTGTCGGGCGGGCACAGCGTCGACGACCCCGAGCCCAAGTACGGCCTCGCGGTCACCGGCACCGCGGATCCGGAACGCTTGCTGCGCAACGATTCGGGCAAGCCGGGCACGCCGCTGACGCTGACCAAGCCGTTGGGGATCGGCGTGCTGAACTCGCGGCACAAGGCCACCGGCGAACGGTCCGAGGAGGCGATCGCCGCGATGACCACGCTGAACCGCGCCGCCTCGGCCGCCGCGCTGGAGGCGGGCGCGGTGTGCGCGACCGACGTCACGGGGTTCGGTCTGCTCGGCCACCTGCACAAACTGGCCCGGGCGAGCGGCGTCACCGCCCGGCTGGACTCGACGGCGGTGCCGTATCTGGACGGTGCGCGGGAGGCGCTGCGCGATGGCTACGTGAGCGGCGGGACCCGCCGCAACCTCGGCTGGGTGCGCCCGCACGCCGACCTGTCGCGGATCTCCGAGGACGAAGCCCTGCTGCTCGCCGACGCGCAAACCTCCGGCGGACTCCTGGTCGCGGGCGAGCTCCCGGGCCACCCCGTGATCGGCGAACTCGTCTCCCGCACCGACCACACCATCGTGGTCGGCTGAGGTCCGTGAAGGGCTCCTTGAGGGAATCAGATTCCTTCAAGGAGCCCTTCACGGACCGCTGGCCCGGCGAGTCATCGCGGATTGGCGGGTGTCCGAAGTGGGTAGCCCCTGCCCGAGGTGAGACATGCGCGCTGCGACCGAGATTCCGCTGTGGTGGCTTGCCCTGACCGGGCTGTGGACCCTCACGCTCTCCACCCCGTCGGCCCCCGAACTCATCGCCGGGGCCAGCGCCGCAGCGGTCTGCGCGATCGCCGCCCGTTCCGCGCGCCGGGCGATGAACGGTTCGTGGCAACCCAAGCTCGGCTGGTTGACCTGGTTAATACCGCTCCCCAAAGCCGCCATCAGCGAATCCGTCGCCGCATTGCGCACAGTTTTCCAACACCCCTCCGCCGGAAAGTGCGAAAAAGTCACCGTCCCCACCGAACCGCGCGCGCAGCACGAAGCACGCCTCGCCACCGCGACAGTGATCGTCGGCTGCACGCCCGGCGCGATGGTCGTCGCGAGCCCGCCGGACGACGCCCACGTCGTCGTCCACCGGCTGCTTCCCGACTCCCCGACCCTCGATCAGGTGACGCGATGACCTGGCTCTTCCTCGCCGCCCTGCTCCTGATGGCAGGCGGGCTCGGCACCGCGCTGTGGCTCGCGGCCCGGGGCACTGCGATCGAACGGCTGGCCGGAATGCAGTTCGCCGGCACCGTCACCGTCCTGACGCTCCTGCTGCTCGTCCAGGCGTACGGCCCGTCCAGCGCGATCATCCTCCCGCTGACGCTGACCGTCCTCGCCTTCGCCGGAACGCTCGTCTTCGCACGGCTCCTGGGGACCCGATGACCCTCGCCGCCCAGATTCTCGTCTTCGCCGGGGTATTCGTCGTCCTCGCCTCCGCCGTCGGCCTGGTGCGCGCCAAGAACTTGCTGACCCGGCTGCATTTCCTCTCCCCGGCGACGACGCTCGGCGCGCCGCTGATCGGCGTCGGGCTCGTCCTGGTCAACGGCGTCCAACTCGGTTCGGGCGCGATCCTCGCGACGGTCGTGCTGCTGGCGGTCACCAGCCCGATCCTGCAGTCGGCCACCGCCCGGCTCGAAGCCCGCCGCCGGGGCGAGATCGACGAGGACCTCCCCGCATGACGGCCGCCGTTCTGCTCGTCGCGCTCGCGCTGGTCGCAGTGGCCGGGTTCGCTGTCGTCGCGACGCACGACCCGAAACGGCAGGCGATCACGCTCACGGTGTTTTCCCTGTGCCTGACGGTGCTTTTCGTCGTGTTCCAAGCCCCGGACGTCGCGTTGTCCGAACTCGCCGTCGGCGCGGCCATCGTCCCGCTGCTCGTCCTGCTGACCCTGCGGAAGACGGGCAAGCGATGAGGACCCGCGACATCGTCGGCACGGCGGGGCTGGCCGGAGTCGCCGCGTTGTTCGTCGCCGCGTTCACCCGGATGCCGACCGCCGGGACCGCCAGCCATCTCTACCGGGATCTGGTCCTGCCCTGGGGTTTCCGGGAGGCCACGCCGAATCTGGTGTCCTCGGTCAACTTCGACCTCCGCGCGCTCGACACCCTCGGCGAGGAAACGATCGTCGCCGCCGCGGTGGTCGGCACGCTCGCCCTGCTGCAGCCGCCCAAGAAAGAGCCGAAACCGGACAGCCACGGTTACGTCCTGCCCGCGGTGAAGCTCGCCGGGTTCCTGCTGCTGCCGGTCTCGGTGCTGCTGGGCATCGACATCGTCCTGCACGGACACCTGACGCCGGGCGGCGGTTTCCAGGGCGGCGTCGTCCTCGCGACCGGCTGGCACCTGCTCTACCTCTCCGGCAGCTACGGCGCCCTCGCCCGGCTGCGCCCTATCGACTGGTGCGAGTACGCCGAAGCAGCGGCCACCGGCCTGTACGTCGTGACCGGACTGATGGGACTGGCCGTCGGCGGCTCGTTCCTCGCGAACGTGCTGCCGCTCGGCCAATTCGGCTCGCTGCTCTCGTCCGGGACCGTTCTGGTGCTGAGCGTCCTGATCGGCATCGAGGTCGCCGCCGGATTCGTCGTGCTGCTGTCGCGGTTCTTCGTGCACGGGCTGGCGGAACAATGACCGGCGTCGTGTCGGCGGCCTGCTACGGCGTAGCGGCCTGGCTGTTGCTGCTCGGCTGCGCCGGGATCATGCGCAGCCGGCACCTCGTGCACACCGTGGTGTCGCTGTCGGTCGCGCAATCCGGCACGTACGTCCTGCTGCTGGCGATCGGCTACCAGGACCAGGCCACCGCCCCGATCGTGTCCCAGGGGCAGTCGCAGCCGGTAGTCGATCCGATGGTGCAGGCCATGACGCTCACCGACATCGTCGTCTCGGCGACCATCACCGCGCTCCTGCTCGCCCTGACGCTGCAGATCTCGCGCCGCCACGGCACGGTCGACCCCGACGAACTGCGTGCGCTGCGCGGCTGACCATGACGACCCTGCCCGCGCTCGCCATCGCCGTCCCGCTGCTGGCCGCCTGCCTGCTGCTCGGCCTCGGCGGCAAACTCCCCCGCGTCGTCGTCGACGTGACGGCCACGGTGACCGCGGCGGCAGTCTGCGCACTGTGCGTAGTCCTGCTGACCGCGGCGCACCACGAGCGAGTGGTCACCTGGCTGGGCAGACAGGGCCCGGAAGGCACCCGCTCGGTCGGCATCGTGCTCGTCGCGGACGGCCTGAACACGACTTTCGCCGCGCTGGCGGCGTTTCTGACGGTCTGCGCGCTGCTCTACAGCTGGCATTACTTCGAAGCCGTCGAAGCCCGTTACCACGCGATGATGCTGCTCTTCCTGACCGGCATGCTCGGTTTTCTCTTCACCGGCGACCTGTTCACGCTGTTCGTGTTCTTCGAGCTGATGAGCGGGGTCGCCTACGCTCTCACCGGGTACCGGATCGAGGAAGCGGACTCCGTACAGGGCGCGCTGAACTTCGGCGTCGTGAACTCCCTCGGCGCGTACTTCACGCTGATGGGCATCGGGTTGCTCTACGCCCGCGGTGGCCAGCTCGGTCTCGCGCAGCTGGGAGTCGCGCTCGACGGACGTCCGGCGGACGCGCTCGTCATCGCCGCGTTCGTCCTGGTGTGCACCGGCCTGCTGGTCAAAGCCGCGACCGTGCCGTTCCACTTCTGGCTCGCGGACGCGCACGCCGTCGCGCCGACGCCGGTGTGCGTGCTGTTCTCTGGCGTCATGGTCGAACTCGGCCTCTACGGCGTCCTCCGCGTCCGCACCACGGTCTTCGGCTCGGTGCTCGACGACGCCACCGTCAGCCGGATCTTCCTCACCGCCGGGATCGCCAGCGCAGTGCTCGGCGCGGTGCTCTGCTTCACCCAGCGGCATCTCAAACGCCTGCTGGCCTACTCGACCATCGCCCACATTGGACTGTTCCTTTGTGGACTCGCCGCGACCGGCGGCGAGGCGACGGCCGCGTTCGTTCTCTCGGTGCTCGGGCACGCCGGAGCCAAAGGCGCGCTCTTCCTCCTCACTGGGGTCTTGAAGGACCGCTACGGCAGCGTCGACGAGGACGATCTCTTCGGCCGCGCAACGCATTCACGGACAGAAGCGGTGCTGTTCCTGCTCGCCGCAGCCGCACTCGCCGGGCTGCCGCCCTTCGGCCTAGCGCTCGGCAAGGACGAGGCTGAGCACGCTGGTCCGGAATGGCTGATGGTCGTGTTCGCGGTGATCTCGGCGCTGACCGCCGCAGCAGTGTTGCGAGCCGGACTGAGAGTCTACTTCGGACTCGGCAGGCCGCCCGCCGACGATTCCGCCGACACGACCACCGGTTCCGGCGAGGAGCCCGAGACCGGCCAGCCGATCCAGCGCACCCCGATACCGATGCTCGCCGCCATCGTCGTGCTGCTCGGTTTCGCGCTGGCGGCCGGAGTCGTCCCGTGGATCCGCGACGTCGCCGCGGCGGCCGGGGCGCAAGCGGTCGACCGCGCGGGCTACCTCCACGACGTCCTGCCGACGCTGCCGCTGCCCCTCCCGATGACGGCGTTTGAGCTGTCCTGGACCGGCCCCGGTCTGCTGTCCGCCGCGGTGACCGCCCTGCTCACCCTCGGTGCCGCCGCCTTCGCGCTGTGGTCGCGGCACCGCACGCCGAAACCGGTGCACGAAGCCCTGACCGTCCTGCACCGCGCGCATTCCGGCCAGGTCGGCGACTACGTGGCCTGGCTGCTCGCGGGCGTCGCCGTCCTCGCCGGGCTGGTTTGGCTCTGACCTGGTTTACCCGCCGGGCGGCAGGCTGCGGACGCAGATGATCTGGGTGCACGTCGAGAAAATCGTGCTCAGCACCGAGACCCACCGGGTGAAGTACCAGAACGCCGCCCGCGACGAGCAGGACCCCTGCCGCTACGCCGAGGTCTGCGGACGCGTCATCCTCCAGGTCACCCCGGAACGGCAGACCTTCATCGACCAGAAGAACGGCGTCGCCGACTGAGGTCACCCGTGCGGGTCGGTGTCGTCGCCGAGCAGCCGGTGCACCGCTTCCACGTTCTCGTACCGCTGCTCGGGCAGCTTGCCGAGATGCCCGATGACGTCGTCCCCGGCGCCGCTCGCGGCCGCCCGGCGGAGAAGCTCCTCGCGCTCGCACGGGTACTCGACTTCCGTCAGGTACTCACGGACGTCAGACATTGGCGTTCCCTTCCTCTGGTTCTTCCCCTCGCATACCCGCCCGCCGCGGGATCAATGCGAGCTCCGCCCGACTGGTGAACGCCTCCCCGAAGCAGGTCGCCGACGTGAGCTCAGCGGCACGCGATCCTCGGGGCGACACCGGCATGGTTTACATTTTCCCTCAAGCGGACTTCCGCTCTCCTGATTCCGGCGCGCGGATCCCCGAGCGAGTGCGGCTCATCACCAGCAACCCGGAGAAATACCGCGGACTCGGCGATTGCGGACTCCACGTCACCGAGCAGGCCCAGCCGCGCCCGGTCGATGCCGCAACGGAAAACTCCCTGACCGCCGTTCCGCTCGGCTCGGCCAATTCCACCGGCGCGACCGGCGTTACATTATTGCCGCCGACCAGCCACAGTGGACTCCTGTTATGGTCTGCGGTGACCGCGTCCCGTTTTCAGGAGGAGTCACCGCGATGGCACAGAAAGTCCTCGTCGAGATGATCGACGACCTCGACGGGTCCGAAGCCGGGCAGACCGTCCCCTTCGGACTCGACGGCGTCCAGTACGAAATCGACCTTTCCGACGAGAACGCCGCCACCCTGCGCGAGGAACTGGCGACGTTCATCGCGTCCGCCCGCCGGACCGGCGGACGCAAGACGACCGTGCGGGCCACGGCCGCGCCGACGGCCGAGGAACGCGAACGCTCCAAGGCGATCCGCACGTGGGCCCTCGACAACAACTGGGCGATCGCCGAACGCGGCCGCATCCCGCGCGAGGTGATCGCCGCCTACGAGGAAAGCCAGAAGCCGGAGGCGAAACCCCGCAAGCGCACCGCGAAAAAGCGCGCGGGCAAATAGCCCGTCGCCCCGGCGGGTTCCGCGGAGATCATTTCGGGAAAAGCCGGACGAGCCGTTCGCTCCCCCGCCGGAGTTCGAACGGCGCCCGCCCGGCGATTTCCCGCGCGGCCGCCGCCGGGCACACCCGGAACGCGGGAGCTAGAGTCTCTCAGCAGAAAAGGCCGCCCGGGCCGCAGGCGAATGCCTCCGGCCCGGGCGGCTTTTTTCCCGCCGGCCAGAACCTCGAATCCCCGACACCGATCCCGGCCACACTCGGAACCCCGCCGAGATCAACCGCCGCGCCGAAGACCTTGCCGTCTTCGACGGAACCGTCGAGATCGCCCGTCGATCCGGACCCGCACCGGCGCGGACACCCAGCGAAGCAAACCCCGCACCCAGGCCAGGCCCCCTCCCGACCGAACCTCCCCGCACCGACCCGCCGCCCGCCCCTCCGCAACCGGGCCGAACACGGATCAGTGCCCGCCGGTGACTCCGTACACCCCGGCAACGCCCAGCGCCACCGACAACCCTGGCTGCACCCGCCCCCACGGCCCACGTCCGCACCCGCAGTGCTGCCTCCCCATGACACAACCCCCTCCGCGCCGAACCACCACCCCACCCGCACCGTCCTCAACACCAGCCACCCCCGCGGGATCGCGTCGGCGTGTGGAGGAGCAGCGTGAACGGCCCCCGGGCCGGGCACGCTGCTCCTCCACACGCCGACTTAAAGGCGATCCCGCCGCGACGGCGGAGCCGGCGCCATCAAACACAGCGATCCCGCCGCGACGGCGGAGCCGGCGCAATACAATTGCCCGAAAAACTTCCTCCAGGGGGCAGCGATGGAGTTTCAGGAAGTCGTGCGGCGCAGGCGCATGGTGCGCAAGTTCACCGACGAGCCGGTGCCCGGGGACAGCCTCCGGCGGATCATGCGCAATGCGCTGCGCGGGCCGTCCGCCGGGTTCTCGCAAGGCCAAGCTTTCCTGGTGCTGCAAGGCGACGACGTGCGGCGATTCACCGACACCCTCTCGTCCTGGACACTGGACGAGGCCACCAAGGCCGCGCCGGTGATCGTGATCCCGTTCTCGGTGAAAGACGTTTACCTCGACCGCTACGCCCAGCCGGACAAGGGCTGGACCGACCGCAGCGAGGACCACTGGCCGGTGCCGTTCTGGTACATCGACACCGGCATGGCTGTCCTGCTGATCCTTCAGACCGTGGTCGACGAGGGGCTCGGCGCGGTGTACTTCGGCATCGGCGCGGAGGATTACGCCAAGGTGCGCACCGAGTTCGGCGTGCCCGACAGCCACGAGCCGGTCGGCGCGATCGCCATCGGCTACGACGCCGACGCCAAGATCTCCGCGGGCGCTTCCCCGGCCACCCGCAAGCGGAAGCCGGAGAGCGAGACTGTCCACTTCGGACAGTGGTAAGCGCGGCAGCCTCCGGTTCGCCGAGCCAGCAGCGATCTCCGGTTCGCGCAGGCCCGCTGATTTCCGGTTCAGGGGAAGGCTTCGGCGGTGCGTTCCGGTGCCCGGAGGAAGCAGAGCGCCAGACTGCCTCCGGTGAGCGCGATTTCCCCGCGTTCGCCGGCCGGTGCCGTCGCAGCTCCGGCCCGCGCCGCGACGCCAGTGCACCCAGCGGGATGCCGTCCTCGGCGTCGAGAGCGACCTAGGCAATCCGGGCGAATAGTTGCGGCCCCGCAGTTTTCGACCGCGCCGTGCCGCCAGCACAGTCCGGCCGTTCGCCGGGTCGAGCCGATCTCCCCCGACAGTCGGGGCTCGCAGTCCGGACAGGAAAGCCGCGTCGGCGGCGAACCGGGCTGAGCCCAGGAAGAGATGAGCCACCCCGCGCCGGACACGGGGTTGGAGAGACAAAGTCGCCCGCCGCGACCAGCCGAGCAGTCGCCCGGTGCGGCACCAGCACTGCCGTCAAGCCCGACGCCGCCCCGAACACGCTCGCCGGATCAGCCGATCGCAGGCCGGGAAGCGCGGGCCCGCAGCCGGGCTTCCGGAGACGCTCGCCCGGCACATGATCGATCGACGCCTCGGCGAGCGCGGCAAAACCGGCCGCGTCGGCTTTCACGACCGCCGGTCGCAGGACAGCGAGCCGGTTCCGGGACAGCGCGCATCCAAGACGCGGTACGCGCGCAGCGGGCCAGAAGAATTCCGAGCGGCAGCGGCGGCAATTCCGGAGTTCGCGGGGGCCACCGCGACGATTCCGCCGGGAGCAGCGCCTGACGCGGCCAGATCATGCGCGAAACGGCCAGCTCCGGCAACGAGCGGGAGCAGCACCTCACGCAGCCAGACCATGCGCGAAACGGCCAACTCCGACAACGAGCCGGAGCAGCACCTCACGCAGCCAGACCATGCGCGAAACGGCCAGCTTCAGCAACGAGCGGAAGCAGCACCTCACGCAGCCAAATCATGCGCGAAACGGCCAGCTTCGGCGAGGAGCGGGAGCAGCTCCTCGCGCGGCCAGACCATGCGCGAAGCGGCGGGCTTCGGCGACAAGCCGCGCGCAGGCAACGACGTCCAGCGGTCGCGAAATCGCCACCGCGTCCGGCCAGTTCGCCGCCCGCCGGCACGGCATAACGGTAATCGTTTTCGCCAAACGCGGCATCGGACATCGCCGCGGCACTCGAAATCCCAGAGCGGGCGGCATCGCTTTCATGTTTCCCCCGGCCCGATCCGGGAAATCCGGACAACACGAAAATGTTTCAATGCGGCCAGAAAACCACGAGAAGCGACATAATTCCAGCAACCGGACCGACGCCTCGGCCGAACCCGGCCATCGGACGCGGAAATACCGCAATCGGCCGTTTCCTCCCGGGTAGCACTCCGCGCGGCCCTCCGGCGAACACCGACCTCGGGCGGCACACCCGCGAAAAATTTTCGCAGAGCAGCCCGACATCCCCCGAACAGCGCAACCACACCATCCGTTCGCCGCGAATCTCACCCTGATGGCACAAACCCACGACGCGGGACGGCAATTCCCTCGAAAGTGCCATCAATCCCGCGAAGCAGCGCTTGCATATTCCGGTCCGGAACATAATGTCACCGAATTCGAGGACCAAGGAACCTTGACGGGCGCCCTCGGCGAGCACGGCGGAACCGGACCGCAGCCCAAGACCGCCTCCGCACAGCGACTTCGCGCCACTCGTTGTGCCACGGATTTCACCCCAGCGGACCAGCTCCGCCTCCGCCAACAGGGGAATCCACCCCCCGAAAGCGGGGAAATCCTGGTAACATCGCCCGTGCGGAGGATCGGTTTGCGGTAAATGCACGACGACGATCAGACTTCACCGGAACCCTTCGCCGGATCGTCCCGGATCCGTCGACAACCGCCACTGGCTGTTGAAAAACAAAGGGCATTCACGGCATTAGTCCTCTTTGCCAGATTAATGGCCGGTTACGTGGTCTAGACCTTAATCAAGAACCGTGTCGCATTTGTCAACCGCGACTCGCATCGAACAGGTCACGAAATTGTCAACACCGACGTCCGTAGGTTACGTCGGCGTTACATCCACCGATGATTAAGAATATGGATCTCACCGAGTACCCGACCGCCCGCCCCGGTCCGGCACCCGACACCGAAGAAGCATTCGCCCAGGTGATGGCCGATGTCACCGGGCAGGAAAACGTGTCGGTCGACAGCAACTTCTTCGCCGATCTCGGGGCCAACTCGCTCGTGATGGCACAGTTCTGCGCGCGCGTGCGCAAGCGTGCCGATCTTCCGGCCGTCTCCATCAAGGACATTTACCGGAATCCGACCATCGCCAGTCTCGTCTCCGCTTTGGCCGAGACCGAGGAGGTCCCCGCCGAGACGCCCGCCCCGGCCCCCGCGGAGCCGCCGAAGCGGGCGAGCCGGCTCGAATACTTCGGCTGCGGGACACTGCAGCTGCTGATCTTCTTCGCCTATTCGCATCTCGTGGCCCGGGTGCTCGGCGTCGGCACCGACTGGATTCTGGCCGGCACCGGCCTGCTCGACTACTACCTGCGCGCGGTGGTCTTCGGCGCCATGGTGCTGGCGGTGCTGTGCACCCTTCCGATCGCGCTCAAATGGATCCTCGTCGGTCGCTGGAAACCCGGGGAAATCCGCCTGTGGAGCCTCGGCTACCTCCGGTTCTGGGTGGTCAAGACGCTCGTCCAGCGGAACCCGCTGGTCCCGCTGTTCGTCGGTTCCCCGCTCTACTCGCTGTACCTGCGCGCGCTGGGCGCGAAGATCGGCAAGGGCGTCACGATCTTCTCCCGCTTCGTCCCGGTGTGCACCGATCTGCTCACCGTCGGGGAAGGCGCGGTGATCTGCAAGGACACCTACTTCACCACCTATCGCGCCCACGACGGCGTGATCCGGACCGGCCCGGTCTCGATCGGCGCGCGCTCCTACGTCGGCGAGATGTCCGTCATCGACATCGAAACCCGGCTCGGCGCGAACGCCCAGCTCGGGCACGCGTCGTCCCTGCACGCCGGGCAATCGGTTCCGGACGGGCAGAGCTGGCACGGCGTCCCCGCGGTCCCCGCCGACGTGCACTACCGGCGGGTCGAACCGCGCAGCTGCGGCAGCGTCCGGCGGGCGCTGTTCGCCGTGCGCCAGACCCTGACCGCGGTTCTCCTGCTGGCCCCGCTGGTGCTCGGCCTGCTCGGCTTCGTGCTGAACACGCTGCCGAACCTCAGCCCGGCGATGGGACTCGGCCCGGCCGTCCTGGACTTCGCCAACCCGACGTTCTACTGGAGGGCCTTCGTCGTCTCCTTCATCCTGTACTTCGGCCTGCGGCTGACCGGCTTCCTGATCGTCACGTTCGTGCCGCGGCTGCTGAACCTCGCGCTCAAACCCGGCGAGGTCTACCGCCTCTACACCTTCCGCTACACCGCGCACCGCGCCATCCGCATCCTCACCAACCTGCGGTTCTTCAAGACGCTCTTCGGCGACAGCTCGGCCATCGTGAACTACCTGCGCCTGCTGGGCTGCAAGGTGTCGAACAAAGAGCAGACCGGCTCCAACTTCGGGCTCGACGAGAAATACGAGAACCCGTACCTCTTCTCCTCCGGCGCGGGCACGATGGTCGCCGACGGCCTGTCGGTGGTCAACGCCGAGTACACCAACACCTCGTTCCGGCTGTCCCGGGTGCACGTCGGGGCGAAGAACTTCCTCGGCAACCACGTCGTCTACCCCGCCGGGGCGAAGACCGGCGACAACTGCCTGCTGGCCACCAAGGTCCTGGTCCCGCTCGACGGCCCGGTGCGCGAAGGCGTCGGCCTGCTCGGCTCCCCCAGCTTCGAGATCCCGCGCTCGGTGGAGCGCGACAGCCAGTTCGACCACCCGAAGACGCCAGAGGAATTCCGCCGCAGGCTGGCCGCCAAGACCCGGCACAACGTCGGGGGCATGCTGCTGTACGCCTTGTCCCACTGGGTGTTCTTCTACGGGCTGCTGCTGCTCACCTGGGCCTCGGACGTGTACTACGACTTGATCGGCCCGCCGCTGTTCGCGATCGACACGGCCGCGATGCTGCTTTACGGCATGCTCTATTTCATTGCCCTGGAACGGATCACGGTGTTCATCCGGCCGATGCACCCGGTGTCGTGCTCGATCTACGACCGGCGGTTCTGGCGCCAGGAACGGTTCTGGAAAGCGGCCGCGGCCGGCGCGATCTTCCGCGCGCTCGACGGGACCCCGTTCAAGAGCGTGGTCTGGCGGCTCCTGGGCGTCAAGGTCGGCAAGCGGCTGTTCGACGACGGCGCGCTCATCATCGAAAAGACGTTGGTGCGCATGGGAGACAACGTCACACTGAACATCGGGTCCGTCGTCCAGTGCCATTCGCAGGAGGACGGCGGCTACAAGATGGACCGCATCTCCATCGGCAGCGGCTGCGTCGTCGGCACCGGCGCGCTGGTGCATTACGGCGTGACGATGGGCGACGGCTCGACGCTCGCCCCCGATTCCTTCCTCATGAAGGGCACTGAGGTCCCGGACCACGCGCACTGGGGCGGGAACCCCGCGCACGAAATCCGGGCCGCCCGCCGTCAGCTGGCGGCGAAATCGTGACGGAGCAACGACAACCACGGGAAGGACGACCCATGAGAACCGGACTGGGAGCGGTTCGCGAGCACTGGCGCGAGGTACTCACCGCCGGCGGACGCACCAGCGTCCCGCGCTGGACGCTGGAGTCAGGCTCCGCGATCGGCGACCACGAAACGCCGATCCCCCGGGGGATCGCGACCGGGCTGCGGCTGCTGGCCGAGCAATTGCGCGTGCCGCTGAGTTCGGTGCTGCTCGCCGCGCACGCCAAGGTGCTCGCCGCGCTTTCGGGCGAGCAGCAGGTGTGCACCGGCTACGTCGCCGGGCCCGGCGGGACGCCGCTGCCCTGCCGGCTGAGCACCGAATCCGGCACCTGGCGCGAACTGATCGAGCACACCGCGGAGGTCGACGCGCGGACCGCCGCCTTCCGGGACTTCCCGGTCGACGAACTGCGCACCGAACTCGGCATCGTCGCGCCGCCGTTCGAAACGGTCTTCGACCCGACCGGCACCGCCGGGGACCTCGCCGGGGACACCGTGCTGCGGCTGGACGTGTCGCCGGACCTGGAGACGCTCCGGCTGCGCTTCCGCACCGAGGTGCTGAATTCCGAAGCCGCCGAACGCGTTCTCGGCTACCACCTCAGCGCGCTCGCGCTGATCCGCACCGACGTCGCCGCGCCGCACCGCGAAACGACCCTGCTGTCGTCCGCGGAACTCAAACTGCAGCTGGAAGGCCTCGCCGGGCCGCACGTCGAGGTGCCGGACCTGCGCTGCCACGAGCTGTTCCAGCGCCACGTCGCCAGCCGCCCGGACGCGATCGCGGCGGTGCACGGCGACCGGCAGTGGACGTACCGGGAGCTCAACGGGCGCGCCAACCGCCTGGCGCGGGCGCTGGTGGCGCGCGGGCTGCGGCGCGAGGGCGTCGTCGCGGTGGTCACCGAACGCAATCTGGACTGGATGGCCGCCGTGCTGGCCGTGTTCAAGGCGGGCGGCGTCTACCTGCCCATCGAGCCGCATTTCCCGACCGACCGCATCGCGACCACGCTGCGCCGGGCCGACTGCGAACTGGTGCTGACCGAACCGGGCAGCACGACGACGCTGCGCAAGGCGGTCGAATCGCTGCCCGGCGTGCGCACCGTGTTCGTGGACGCCGCGTACGAGGAGGACCACTCCGACGAGGATCTCGCCGTCGCCGTCGATTCCGGCCAGCTCGCCTATATCTACTTCACCTCGGGCTCGACCGGCGAGCCGAAGGGCGCGATGTGCGAGCACGCCGGGATGGTCAACCACCTCTACGCCAAGATCAACGACCTCGGCATCACCGAGGACTCGGTGGTCGCGCAGGTAGCGCCGCAGTGCTTCGACATCTCGCTGTGGCAGCTGGTTTCCGCGCTGCTGGTCGGCGGGAAGACCTTGCTGATCGAGCAGGACGTGATCCTGGACGCCGACCGGTTCGTCGACCGGCTCGGCAGCGGCGGGGTGTCGGTGCTGCAGGTCGTGCCCTCCTACCTCGAGGTCGTCCTGTCCGCGGTGGACAAGAACCCGGTCGCGCTGCCCGATCTGCGCTGCGTTTCGGTGACCGGCGAGGCGCTCAAAACCGAACTGGCGCAACGCTGGTTCGCCGCGATGCCGGACGTCAAGCTGGTCAACGCCTACGGCCTCACCGAAACCTCGGACGACACCAACCACGAGGTGATGGACCGCGCGCCGACGCGGGAGCGGGTGCCGCTCGGGCCGCCGGTGCAGAACGTGCGCGTGTACATCGTCGACGAGCGGCTCGACCCGGTCCCGCTCGGCGCGCCCGGCGAGATCGTGTTCTCCGGGGTGTGCGTGGGCCGCGGCTACGTCAACGACCCGGAGCGCACCGCGCGGGCGTTCACCACCGACCCGCACCGGCCCGACGCCCGGCTCTACCGCAGCGGCGACCACGGCCGCTGGCTGCCCGAGGGCAAGGTGGAATTCCTCGGCAGGCGCGATTCCCAGGTCAAGATCCGCGGTTTCCGGATCGAGATCGGCGAGATCGAGAACACGCTGCTGCGGGTGCCCGGGGTGCGCGACGGCGCGGTGGTCGTGGCCGAACGCGGGCAGAGCAAGCGGCTGGTCGCGTTCTACTCCAGCCGCGAGCAGCTCGACCTGGAGCTGCTGCGGGAACAGCTCGGCGCCGCGCTGCCCGAGTACATGCTGCCCTCGGCGTTCCATTGGCGGGAGCAGCTGCCGTTGACCGCCAACGGAAAGATCGACAAGAAGAACCTCACCGCGCTCGCCGCCGAACTCGACGCGGCCGACGAGGACTACGACGAGCCGGTCACCGAAACCGAACAGCGGCTCGCCGGAGCCTGGGCGCAGGTGCTCGGCATCCGGTCCGGCCGGATCGGCCGCCGGGACAGCTTCTTCGGCCGGGGCGGCACGTCGCTGTCCGCGGTCAAGCTGGCGATCGCGCTCGACCGCGCGGTCTCGATCAAGGACGTCGCCAAGCATCCGGTGCTCGCCGACCTGGCCGAGCTGATCGACAGCCGGTCCTCGTCCCGAAGCTCCTGACCCTCTGCAACCGCGGAAATCGAAGGGATTCCACGATGTCGTTGTCCAAATTCCTGCCGAAGACTTCCCCGCCCGAGCCGGATTTCTGTCCCGGGCTGCCCGCGGTGCTGCGGGCCGAGGCAGGCGGCGACCCGGCCGGCTGGGCGAGCACGCACCGGGAGACGGTGCGAAGACTCGTCGCCGAATACGGCGCGGTGCTCGTCCGAGGTCTCGGGCTCGCCGAACAGACCGCCGTCGCGGCCGTGTTCGGGAGGCTGACCGACCTGCTGATGACCGAGCGGGAGGCCTTCGCGCCGCGCGCGGCCTACCCCGGCGGGGTGCACTCCTCGACGGAATGGCCGCCGAACCAGCCGATGTGCATGCACCACGAACTGAGCTACACCCTCGAGTTCCCGGGACTCATGCTGTTCGCCTGCGTCAGCCCGCCGTCCGCGGGCGGGGTCACCGGCGTCAGCGATTCCGCCGCCGTGCTGGCCTCGCTGCCCGCCGACCTGCGCGCGCGGTTCGAGCGCGACGGCTGGCTGCTCACCCGCAGCTTCAACGACGAGATCGGGGCGTCGGTCGCCGAAGCGTTCGGCACCGAGGACCGTTCCGCGATCGAGGACTACTGCCGCGCCAACCTGATCGAGTTCGAATGGCAGCCCGACGGCGGACTGCGCACCCGGCAGCGCCGCAGCGCGATCGTCGGGCATCCGGTCACCGGCCAGCGCTGCTGGTTCAACCAGATCGCCTTCCTCAACGAGTGGACGATGGCGCCCGAGGTGCACGAGTACCTGGTCGACATCTACGGAGCGGACGGGCTGCCGTTCAACACCCGCTTCGGCAACGGCGACCCGATCGGCGAGGACGTCGTGCAATTGCTCAACGAGGTGTACGAGGAGCACACCGTCCGCGAACCGTGGCAGGCGGGCGATCTCCTTCTGGTCGACAACGTCCGCACCGCGCACAGCCGGGACGCCTACGAGGGCCCGCGCGAGGTGCTCGTCGGACTCGCCGACCCGGTACGACTTTCCGACTGCTCGCTCGCTGCCGAGGGGAAAACCCAGTGACCACGCAATCCTTCACCGCCGAATCCGCGGCCGCGGGGCCGGTCGCCGTGCCGCCGTTCGCGGTGATCTCCGGAGCCCAGGTCCAGCAGGCGCTGGCCGGGCGCGAACGGGAGGTCGTCGATCTCGTCGAGACCGCCTACCGGGTGCACGGCACCGGAGATTCGGTCAACCCGCCGTCGTATTTCCTGCGCTTCCCCGACCGCCCGGCCGACCGGATCATCGCCCTGCCCGCCTCGCTCGGCGGGAAGACCAACGTCGCGGGCCTGAAGTGGATTTCCAGCTTCCCGGGCAACGTCGCCGCCGGGATCCCGAGGGCGTCGGCGGTGCTGATCCTCAACGACCTCGCGACCGGGTATCCGTTCGCCTGCCTGGAAAGCTCCATCATCAGCGCGACCAGGACCGCCGCGTCCGCCGCGCTCGCCGCGGACTGGCTCAGCCGGCCCCGGCAACGGCCGAGGCGCGTCGGATTCTTCGGCGTCGGCCTGATCGCCCGCTACATCCACACCTTCCTCGCCGGAACCGGCTGGGAGTTCGACGAAATCAACGTGCACGACCTGCATGCCGAAAGCGCCGCCGGATTCCGCGGCTACCTGGAGCAGTCCGGGTTCGCCGGGGACATCAGCGTGCACGACACGGCCGAAGGCCTGATCCGCGACAGCGATCTGGTGATCTTCGCGACCATCGCCGGCGAACCGCACGTGCACGATCCTTCGTGGTTCTCGCACAACCCGTTGGTACTGCACGTTTCCTTGCGTGACCTGGCGCCAGAGGTGCTGCTGGCGTCGGCGAACATCGTCGACGACGTGGACCACTGCCTCAAGGCCAACACCTCGCCGCATCTGGTCGAACAGCGCACCGGCAGCCGGGATTTCCTGCTCGGCACCCTGGACGACGTGCTGTCCGGCCGGATCAGCCCGCCCGCCGACCAGCCGCTGATCTTCTCCCCGTTCGGGCTCGGCGTCCTCGACCTCGCGGTCGGGGCCTTCGTCCACGAGAGAGTGTCCGACGCCGGCGGACTGCACGTCATCGAGGACTTCTTCCACGACCTGCGCCGGTATGGCTGAGCGCCGTCCGCCCCTGAGCTTTTGTTCTGACGAGGAGAAAACTGTGCGTGTCATCACCGTTCCCGAAGCCTTCAACGAGGAGGCGCTGTACGTCGACCTCCGCTGGAGTTTCGGCTATTCGCTCTTCCTCAAGTGCGAGGGCTTCAACTTCGCCGGCTCCATCAAGCTGAAGGCCGCCACCGAAATGGTCGACGCGGCCGAACGCGACGGCCTGCTGCGGCCGGGCTCGATCATCGTCGAGTCCTCTTCGGGCAACCTCGGCGTCGCGCTGAGCATGATCGCGGCCAGCCGGGGGTACAAGTTCCTGTGCGTCACCGATTCCCGCTGCAACCTCGCGACCCGCCGCGCGATCGAGGCGCTCGGCAACGAGGTGCACATCATCACCGAACCCAGTCCCGAGAGCGGTTTCCTCGGGGCGCGCATCGACCACGTGCGCATGCTGTGCGCGTCGGACGAGCGGTACGTGTGGCTCAACCAGTACACCAACCCGGA
The DNA here is from genome assembly GCF_041346965.1 of Amycolatopsis sp. cg13. Classification (GTDB taxonomy): domain Bacteria; phylum Actinomycetota; class Actinomycetes; order Mycobacteriales; family Pseudonocardiaceae; genus Amycolatopsis. The sequence goes on along the minus strand of NZ_CP166848.1, from coordinate 9,435,716 downwards.
CAACTGGGGAGCGCACTTCCACCGGACCGGGCCGGAGATCGCCGCCGCGTTCCCGGCCCTCGACGTGCTGTTCGTCGGCGCGGGCACCACGGGCACCCTGATGGGCTGCGCGCGGTTCTTCCGGCAGTGGCACCGCCCGGTGCGGATCGTCGCGATCGACAGCGTCGGCTCGGTGACCTTCGGCGGCCCGGCGGGCCGGCGGATGCTGCCGGGGCTGGGCACCAGCGTGCGCCCGGCGATCCTGGACGAGTCCTATGTGGACGATGTGGTCCTGGTCGAGGAGCCGGATTCGGTCCGGGCGTGTCACCGCTTGGCCCGCAACGGTTTTCTGTTCGGTGGCTCGACCGGGACTGTGGTCAGTGGGGCGACGAGCTGGCTGTCCGAACACGATGCGCATCATCTGACCGCGGTGGCCGTCGCGCCGGACCTTGGCGAGCGGTACCTCGACACGATTTACCAGACCAACTGGCTGCAGGGGATTTACGGAGAGGACGTGCTGTCCCCGCAGCCCCGGCAATCCGTCTGATCCGTGCGGGCGGCGTACCGGCATCCCCCGGTGCGCCGCCACGCGGTGGGGTCAGACCTTCTTCTGCCATTCGTCCCAGCTGAACCGCCAGTCGGTCCAGCCGTCGCCGGGTTTGAGGTCCACTCCGGTGTCGGTCACCGTCACGACGTCCCCGCGATGGGAGTTTTCGTAGAACCACTTCGCGTTCTCGACGCTGACGTTGAGGCAGCCGTGCGAAGTGTTGGAGTGGCCCTGCTGCCGGACCGACCACGGCGCGGAATGCAGGAACTGGCCGGAGTTGGTGAGCCGCAGCGCGTATTTGACCGTGGTGCGGTAGCCGCCCGGCGCGTCGGTGGGCACGCCGTACGTGCTGGAGTCCATTGTGTACGGAGACTGCACGGTCATGATCAGCATGGTGCCCGAAACGCTGCGCGCCGACGGCTTGCCGAGGCTGACCGGGGACGTCAGGACGAGCTGGCCGTCCTTGTACGTCCGCATCTGCTTTTCGTTGTCCGACACCTTCGAGATGATCGACGCGCCGGTCTTGAACGTGATCTTGCGGTCGGCCTTGCCGAACACCCCGTTGCCGAGCGCGCGGCCCGCGATCTTGATGTCGAGGACGATCGTGGAGTACGCGGGCCAGTATTCCTTGGTGCGGTAGTGCACCTCGTCGTCGCCGAACCAGCGCCAGGCTCCGGTCGCGGGCTTGTCGGAGGTGACGGTGAGCATCTTTTCCGCGGCGGCCTTGTCCGCGACCGGCGCGGAGAACTTGATCGTGATCGGCATGCCGACGCCGGTGGTCTCGCCGTCGAGCGGGATCACCGACGGGTAAGCCTGCGCTTTGGCGGTCGCGGTGGTGAAGGTGCTGGTGCGGGTCACCGGGTTTCCGTCCGCGCCGACCGAGCGGGCGGTCAGCGTGTACTTCGTGCCGTATTCGAGGGGCTTGCTGGTGTTCCAGCGCTGCTTCGCCGCGTCCATCTCGCCCGGGACCGGGGTGCCGTCCGCGGCCGCGACCGTGACGTCACTGAGCGTGGACCCTCCGGCCACCGCGGTGACGGGCTCACCGGGCGCGACGTCGTTCGAGCCGTCCTTCGGCCCGAGGTCGAGGGTCGCGGGCGCCGGCGCGGCGCTGGTCTTCTGGTCGTTCCCGGCGGCGGGACCGGGCTCCGGTGCGGCCGTGCAGCCCGCCGTCAGCGCCAGCCCGGCGAGGATCCCCGCGATGATCTGCGTTTTTCGCCCCAGCACCTGATCTGCCCCCGTTCCCGATTACTAACGGACATAGTAGTCATAGCGGTCAGGCGTGAAGCAGGGCGGGAGTGGCCGTCCAAGCTCCGGCGACGATCAGGGCCGCGGCCGTGCTCACGGGGAGTAACGCTGCCGTTGCGAGGGCGAGAATGCCGGTCACCGTATTGCCACCGCTGCGAGCGAGGTGTTCGAGCCTGAGCGCCGTAGCCGCCGAACGCACCGGATGCATCCGATCCAACGCCGCGCTGACGGTCGCCGGTCCATGCCGACGGCCAGCCGCAGCGTCCGCGCTCAATTCCACCGCCGCAGCAACGAATTCCGGCGACTTCCGGGCCAACGGAACGAACGGCAGTGCCGCCGACACCGCGTGCGCAAAGCCGACCAGCCGATGGTGCCGTCCACGCAAGTGGGACCGTTCGTGATCGACCACCGCAGCGAGTTCCGGGCCGGAGAGGTCCTTCGCGAGCCCCTCGGAAAGCACGACCAGGTCCGGCTTTCCGGCAATGCTGTAGGCGAGTTTCTCCTCCAACGGCAGCCACCACACGCCCGCCCTGGCCCGGCACACCATCGACAATTCCGCGAAATGCCGGTCGTGCAACCGAAGCTGTTGCCGGTACAGGCGGATTGATGCCAGCGCGAACGCTCCCGCCGCACCCGCCGCGAGCAGCGCGCCGGATACGCCGACCACCTCGTCCAGATGCAGAACTTCGTGGTGCCGCAACGCATCAAGACGCAGCCACGCGACCAGCCTCCGCGCCACCTCGTGCCCCGGCCCGAACGCGGCCGCCACCGCACCGACTCCAGCCGCGATCATGCTGCCCAGCAACAGGATCCACACGACAAACCGCAACGGTGCAGGCACCCGTGCCCGCAACACCCGGCGCAGGAGAGCCGGTCCGCAGAAACCCACCACCGCCGCAGTCACGACCAGCGCCGCGGAGACGATCACGAGCGCTTCCTCAACCCGCGCCGCAACGCGTCCCGCTCCCCCTCCGACGCCGACCGCGCGAAATGCAGCAGCACTCCTTCGGGATCCCCGACGTCAGCGAGCAGATTACGCATCGCCCGAGCCGCCGCTTCCTCTCGCGAGAGAGTCGGCGTGTAGCAATAGGCTCGGCTGCGCTTCTCGCGTTCCACCCAGCCCTTGCTGTGCAAATGATCGAGCACGGTAAGGACAGTCGTATAAGCCAGGTCCCGGTTCAGCTCCTCCAGCACTTCGCGGACCGTGCGCGCTTCGCCCGCGCGCCACAAGACGTCCATCGCCGCCGATTCCAGCTCGCCGAGTCCCTGCACGCCACGCATCCTAGGGCTCGCTCATTCGGGTTCGTCTCCGCTCTCCGCCTCGCTTTTCGGAGGCCGCCGGGCCGGATCGCGGGCCTGTGCCACGCCGATCGCGGTCAGCAGGATCGCGAGGACCACGAAAATCGCCACGAGCGTCCAGCCGCCCGCGGCCGAAGCAGCGGCCAGAGTGACTTGCATGCGGTTCCTTCCGAGGGTTCAGCTGCGCCCGGTGAACCGGTAAGTCGGCCCGTGCGACCCTTCGCAATGCTCGGCCCGGTCCTCGTCGACGTGGTCCACCTGCAGCGTCGTGTGGTCCAGCCGGTGCCGGGACCGCATGATCTCCTCGATCCCCGCCCGCACCGCGTGACAATCGGCGGCGGGCCGCACCAGCACGTGCGCGGACAACGCGGGCTCGCCCGAGGTGATCTGCCAGATGTGCAGGTCGTGCACCTGCACCACGTCCGGAACCGAGGCCACCTGCTCCCCGACCACCTCGGGATCGATCCCGGCGGGCGCCGCCTCCAGGAAGATCCGGCCGGACTCGCGGACCAGCCCCCAGCCCGCCTTCGCCATCAGCGCGGCGACCACCAGCGCCGCGATCGCGTCGGCGCGGGCGAACCCGGTCCACCACACGATCGCGCCGGCCACCGCGGTCGCGATGAACGCGTACAGGTCGTTGAGGATGTGCTGGAACGCGCCCTCGACGTTCAGGCTCGACCGGTTCGCCCGGCTGATGCACCAGCTCGCCGCGACGTTCACGACGATCCCGGCCAGCGCCGTCACCAGCACCAGCGCACCCTGGACCTCCGGCGGATCGATCAGCCGGGTCGCCGCCTCGTAGAGGAACCACGCGGTGAGCAGGAGCAAGGTGATCCCGTTGGCCTGCGCGGACAGGATTTCCGCGCGCTTGAGCCCGTAGGTGAACCCGCCCTTCGCCGGACGCGCGGCCAGCCGGATCGCGACCAGCGCGAGCACGATCGACGCGGCGTCGGTGAGCATGTGGCCCGCGTCGGTGATCAGCGCGAGCGACCCGGCGATCAGGCCGACGACCAGCTCGACCGCCATGAACCCGACGATCAGCACCAGCGCCCGCACCAGCCACGTGCGGTCCGCGCCCGCCGCCACCCCGTGGCCGTGGCCGTGCCCCGTCTTGTGCTCGCTCACCCCGCACCGTCCCTAACATATAGTGAAACGTGCATGTATTGTCGCGCACGCGCCCGCTCGACGTCCACCCGAGGTCACCCGCCCGGTTCGATCCGCACGCCGAGCCCGCGCAGCCAGCGCAGCGGGTCGGTCTTGCGCTCCCCGTCCGCCCAGACCTCGAAGTGCAAATGCGGCCCCGTCGACTGCCCGCGGTTGCCCACCTCGGCGATCACCTGCCCGGCCGCCACGCGCTGCCCGGCGGAGACCAAGTAACGGTTGATGTGCCCGTACACCGTGACTGTCCCGTCCTCGTGCCGGACGCGGACCCACAGCCCGAACCCGCTCGCCGGACCGGCCTCGACGACCGTCCCGGCAAGCGGGGTCCGGACCGGGGCGCCGATGTCGTTCGCTACATCCAGTCCGTAGTGGGTCGCTCCCCAGCGGCCGCCGTAGTTGGAGGTGATCGTGCCCGGCACCGGCGCGTACGCACGGGGTTCTTGCCGGGCCTTTTCTCGCTGAAGCCGATCGTCGCGGGTTTTGACCGCGGACTTCAGCACCGCCAGCTCCATCTCCGGCGGACGCGCAGCTGTCGGCAGCACCTCATGCCCCGCTGCCATGGGCGGCAGTTCGCTTTTGCGCTCGGCCGGAGCCGCCCGGGCAGCCGCCGCGAACGCCGCCCCGCCCGCGAACCCGGCCAGGACGAGCCCCGCGCCCAACCCGCCGCGAGCACCAGCGGCAACCCGGCTCGAACGCCGCCTGCGGGCACCCGCCATGGTGTTCCTCTCGCCGGTCCAAGTACTATGCCGGATAGTAGATCACGCCGGCGTCAGTACGCGGTGAGCCCGCCGTCCACGACCAGTTCGGTCCCGGTTACGAACGAGGATTCGTCGCTGGCCAGGAAAAGCATCGCGTGCGCGACCTCGGCGGGACTGCCCGCGCGACGCATCGGCGTGCGGACGATGTCGGGCTGCCGGTCGCCCTGTTCGTCGAGCAAGTCCTGGATCATCGGCGTGGCGATCACCCCCGGATGCACCGAATTGACCCGGACGCCGCGCGTCGCGTACTCGACGGCGGCGGTCTTGGTCAGCAGCCGCACCGCCCCTTTGGACGCCTGGTACGCGGCAGCCGCGCCGCTGCCGACGAGGCCCAGCACCGAGGAAGTGTTGACGACCGATCCGTTGCCGGATTCGCGCAGCAGCGGCATCGCGGTCTTCATCCCGAGCCAGGTCCCGGTCTGGTTGACCGCGATCACCCGGTCCCAGGCCTCCGGCGCGGTGTCCTCGATGCCCGGCCAATCCACGATTCCCGCGATGTTGACCAGCACGTCGAGCCGGCCGAACCGCTGCCGGGTCCGTTCGATCGTGCCGCGCCAGTCCTCCGACGAGGAGACGTCCAATCGGTCGGCCAGGACCTCGGTCCCCAGCCGTTGAGCGAGCTCCTCCACCGCCGCTTGATCGACGTCGGTGACGACCAGGCTGGCCCCCTCTCGCGCGAACAGTTCCGCCGTGGCTTGTCCGATCCCGCCGGTCGCCCCGGTGAGCAACGCGACCTTGCCGCTGAGCCGCATGGGATATTCCTTTCTGCGTAGGGAAATCAAGCCGCGGTGTAGCCACCGTCGGCCGCGACGACCGCACCAGTGACGAACGCGGACCGCGGTGAAGCCAGAAACCCGATCACCTCGGCGATTTCCTCGGGCTGCGCGACCCGCCCCAGCGGATGGGCGTCGCCGAAGGACCGCAGATACGCCCGGCTGTCAGCACGGAAGGTGTCGAGCAGATCGGTCTCAATCACCCCCGGGGCAACAACATTCGCCCGAATTCCGTGCGGAGCGCCTTCGAGCGCGAGCACTTTCGTCAATTGCGCCAGCGCTCCTTTGGACGCGCTGTACGCCGCCGCTTCGGCCAGCCCCACCGTGGAAGCGAACGAACCGACTGTGACGATCGCTCCCCCGCCGTGGTCGCGCATCACCCGAAACGCCTCTCGCGCATGCAGAAACGCTCCGCGAGCGTTGACCGACATCACCTCGTCCCAGTCCGCCGCCGTCGTCTCGGTGACCGGCTTGTTCACCGAACGACCAGCGTTGGCGACCAGAATGTCGAGCCCGCCGAACCGCTCGAGCGCCGCAGCCGCCGACCGCACGGCAACGTCCTCTTCGGACACATCGCCGACCAGCACGGCCACTCCGTCCTCGTCCGCGAACCGTTCCACCTCCGGCCGGATGTCCGTGGCCAGCACCCGTGCCCCGCGGGCGTGCAGCCAAGCAACCGTCGCCGCACCGACCCCGCGCGCGGCACCCGTGACCAGGGCGACCTTTCCCGCCAGTTCTTTCGTCATGCGACCCAGTCTCAGCGGCGACGGACCTCGCTGACAGGACGTGCCACACCCACCCAGCCCGCCGCCTACCCTGGTCCGCATGGGCACGGAACTGGGCGACTTCCTGCGGGCACGCCGCGCACAACGCTCCCCGGACGACGCCGACGTGCGTTATTCCGGCAGACGCAAGGTCGCGGGCCTGCGCCGCGAGGAAGTCGCCGTGCTCGCCGGAGTGAACGTCGACTACTACGCGCGCTTGGAACAGGGCCGCGAAACCCGCCCGTCACCGCAGGTGCTCGACGCCCTCAGCCGCGCACTGGACCTGGACCCCGACGCCCGCGAACACCTCTACCGCCTCGCCGGCGCCGCCCCGCCCGACCTGCCGTCCCCGACGCCCCGGACCGTGAGCCCAGAACTGCGGCAGCTCATGGACAGCCATCCGCACGCGCCCGCGTTCGTGCTCAACCGCGTCCTGGACATCCTGGCCACGAACACCCTCGCCGACGCCCTGTTCTCCCCGTTCGCCGCGGCCGACAACCTGGCCCGAATGACATTCCTCGACCCGGCGGGTCGGCAGTTCTACGCCCGCTGGGAATGGACGGCCCAGGCGACAGTGGCGAATCTGCGAGCCGCGGTCGACCCGGCGCTGCCGTCGCTGGTGGCGGAATTGAGCGAGGGCAGCGAGGAGTTCCGGGCCTTATGGGAGACGCATCAAGTGCGGGGGAAGACTCGCGAGCCGAAGCACCTCGTGCATCCCGCAGTCGGGGAGCTGACGTTGACATACCAGGCGTTCGACGTGCGGAGTGCGCCTGGGCAGCAGTTGATCGTTTATCAGGCTGAGCCTGGCAGTACCAGTGCTGATGCGCTTGCGTTGTTGAGCAGTGTGCCGCTTCGGGTGCGCCAGTAGGCGGCTTTCACCGCAAGGCGTGCGGCGCGAACGAGCCCGTGTTCCCACAAAGCAGACTCGCCCCCACGCCGGCCGCCGGGTGCGCGCGACCGGTTCCTCTACGCTGACACGGGACAGCATAATCTCGACAATCCTCGCGCTCAGCGGTCAGGACCAGCCGAGCGTCGCTCCCCGCTCGGTCAGGACACCGGTCTTCGCCGAACGAGGTCACCACGGGTGCGCTTCTCAAGCTAAACCTCAGCGGGACGCCGGGAGCCTACGTCTCCGTTGCCCTACTCAGCAGCTTCGCTGACAGCTCTTGCCTGACGCCGACATACGCGCAAGCCTCCGCGCCACCTCCGTTGATCGGTATCCTGCGAGCCTGAACAACGGGTGCGTCCGCATAGACCAGGCAGGACGCACGAACTCAGGGGAGGGAAACCAAGTGCCATCCAGAAAAGCGCCCGATCCCAGGACGGCCGTCCTCGACAGCCTGCTGCGCACCGCCGAAGAAGCGGCGCGGGTCGGAAAGAAGCTGGAACGTCAGACTCGCGAGAATTTCCGGAAGAAGCTCAACGTAGAGATCGACTTATTGCGAAAGGTCTCGAATCAGCTCGATCCCGTGCTGAGGCCGACCAAGCTCTTCAACCCCCTGGAGCCTGACACCACCGCGCGGATCGTGGCTCTCATGGCAGCCTCTCAACCGCGCCACCCTCTCGCTACCTTGCGCTCGTTCTACGGTGCCGGTGTCTACGCTCTCTACTACAACGGCCCCTTCGCCCCATACGCGGAACTGTCCAAGAAAGAACATCCGGTATACGTCGGCAAGGCGGACCCGGACAACCGATCGAGCAACGACCCGGTCGAACACGGACGCAAGATCTTCGACCGGCTTCGCGAGCACCGGGCTTCGATCGAATCGAGCAGCACTCTCGACATCAACGACTTCGACTGCCGATTCCTCATCGTACAGAGCGGCTTCCAGCAAGCAGCAGAAGCTCAGCTAATCGAATTCTTTAAGCCCGTCTGGAACAAAGAGACGAAGATCTGTTACGGGATCGGCAAGCATGGCGACAGCGCCAAAACCAGGCAAAACAAACGATCACCGTGGGACACCCTCCATCCCGGACGCAGCTGGGCCGACGAAACGGGTCAAGACCAGCACGAAAGGACCGCCATCATCGAAAAGATTCAAAACCACCTGGAGAAATACCCGCCCATATCCACCCTCGAAGAGCTTCTTGGCAACTTCATCACCGAACTACGCCAAATCGATAACGAAAGTTTCGTCGACGCTTCAGGGCAACCACGAGAAGTCGATTCGGACGAAGAAGCTCCCCCCAGCACGCGAGGCACGGATCAGGAGCCATTGCTCGGCTTGTTTGACGAGGACTAGCACGGCGACAAGTCCGGAACCGCCTCACCCTTCCTTCGCCGTCCGCGACTCACGAACAAATCGCCGCCGCCGCACGCTGACACAGCTCGGCGTGCGGCGTCTCCGATCCGCGAAGTCGGGGCGGGCCCGAGTACGCCATCCGGCGTGATGGCCGTGACGGGACTCGATGACCCCGTCACAGCCATCACGAGATCACGTCCTCGCAGGTCGACCGCCAGGAACCGATCATGGCCACGTGCGGAGACGGCCCCGGCCGAGGCGACTCATGACGACAGTTCGGCCAGCACGTCCGGGCGTCATCGAAGCACACCGTCAACGAGGCGCGCCAGCGGTGAATTCATTTGCTCAACTCGCGTAGATCCGCACAGCACTCGCGTACTTCTTATTGGCCCTGTACATAATCACGTAGCCAGGCAGAGCGGTAATCTGCCATGGCCTGGGCAAGGTTTCGACGATGACGCCGAACAGCTCATCCGCGGTCATTTCGACGCAACCGGCCGCCGGACAGGGCAAGGAGTATTCCTTTGGCTGCGTGCGGGGACTACGCGCGGCCTGGTAACGAAACTTGTAAGGAAGCATCTGACTCAACTGCTTGAGCACGTCCCCAATAGTGGGGGCGATCATCGGCACACGACAGGGCCATTCAAGGTCGATCGGGTAAAGGGTGTCAAAGTGGTCGGCCTTGATAGTCGTCGTATCGCGTTCCTTCCCCGGATCGTTGCTTCCAAAGCCGTTGTGGTTCCACGGGATCTCTCCGGCACCCCGGTGACGTTGGATCAGCAGGGTCTCCGGCGCGACGGCGGAGAGGTCCTCTTCCACATAGAGGCACTTGAACTCCATCTCGCCGGGCGAGATACCGGTGCGCCCCGAGACCTTGCGGTGATGCCTCGCCAAGCGAGTCGGCAACGGTATGTCCGATTTGCCGATATAGACCAGCTGACCACGATGATATAGCTGGTAGACGCCGGGGCGGGGACGCAAGGCTTCGATGTTGTCCACGCTCAACGCGTCTGGATCCAGTCCCGCCATCGAGTCCGCGAGCTGGTCACGCAGCGCGCGAGTGATGCTCAACCTGAATTCCGCGTCGTACGGCAACACAGCCCCCCTGACTGGTCCAGCTCATTGACGAAGCGGAGGCTACAGAGCGAGAGACGACTCGATGGGCACCCACCGCGGACAGCACCCAATCGAACTCGCGTTCGACGGCGTGTCCACGCACTGCCTTGCGGGGGCATCGGGTACTGTCCGCTACATGTCCCCGGCCGCTCCCCAGACCGCCCTGTTCGACGTCGCCGCAGGTCAAGTATCTGCTGGTCCAGTCACCGAAGTGGGTACCAGCGTCGAACTGTTCACCGGCGGCGGCGGGCTGGCGCAGGCGATGCATGAGGTCGGCTTTCGACATCTGTTGTGCAATGAGTTCGCGTCACGCGCGTGCGAGACGCTGCTGGATAACAAAGCCATCAAGTGGGAGCCCGACGCGCCGCTGCCGAAGTCCTTACATGATCCCTGGCCGTTGATCCAGGGCGATATCCGCATCCGCGAGGTCACGGACGCGCTCCGGAGGTTGACGGGCAAGGTCGACGTCGTGGCGGGCGGCCCGCCATGTCAGCCGTTCAGCCTGGGCGGCGTGCACAAGGGCGACGAGGACGAGCGAAACATGTTCCCGGAGCTCTTCCGGGTCGTCCGCGAGACCCGGCCGCGGGCGATCATCTGCGAGAACGTCCGAGGTTTATTGCGACCGTCGTTCAAGCCATACTTCGACTACATCGTGCGTGAACTGGCCGCTCCTTTCGCGAAGCGCAAAGGCGGCGAGTCATGGGACGCACACGACCGGCGGCTAGTGAAGGAACTCGCCAAGAAGAACGCGAGCCCGGACGAGTACTACGATGTGTATCCAATGCCGGTCAACGCGGCCGACTACGGCGTGCCTCAGACCCGCCAGAGGATCATCATCGTCGCTTTTAGGAAGGACCTCAACGTCGAGTGGACGACTCCTGAAGCGAAGTATTCGGAAGCGTCGCTCGTCCGCGATCAACAGGACGGAGTCTATTGGGAGTCGGTCGGGAAAAAGCCGAAGCCCGACATCCTCGCAATGCGGGCAAGGACCAAGTTTGATCCCGAAGACCTTCGAAAGCTCCCATGGCGAACCTTGCGACAAGCAATCGATGATTTGCCAGAACCGATCATCGGCGAGGAGACAGACGGTATCGCACACCACGTCGGATGGCCGGGCGCGCGGATCTACAAGGGCCATACACCCAACTACCTCGACCGCCCAGCCAAGACGGTCAAGGCTGGCGTTCATGGAGTTCCGGGTGGCGAGTCGGTTCTGCTCCGCGATGACGGCACGCATCGCTACATGACAGTGCGCGAAACCGCGAGGGTGATGACCTTCCCCGACTCGTGGGAGCTGTCGGGCCCGAGGGGAGAGCAGATGCGTCAGCTCGGAAACGCGGTACCAGTCCTGCTGGGCAAGGTTTTCGCTCAAGCGGTGGCCGACGCGTTGAAGCCGACCACGGATTCTGGCCGAACGAGTTAGCGCCGACAGGGACCTTGCGCCAAAGGCAACCGTGAACGCACCTTGCTTGATCGTCAGCGCGGCGGACGACGTTGACCGACCACTTCCGCGATGCGCTCGGCGGCCTCATGAGCGGATTCGTGTTCCCAGACTCGGATAACAAGCCAACCGGCTTCTCCGAGCGTCTTGTCGGTCTCGCGATCCCGGCGGATATTGCCTTCGATTTTGTCTTTCCACCAGCCGCTGTTCCTGGAAGACGGCCGATGATGCTCAGGACAGCCGTGCCAGAAGCAGCCATCCACCATGACGGCGACGCGAGATGGACCGAAGACGATGTCAGCGGTCCTGCGCACTGACCCGACGGGGCGAACGCCGATGCGATAGCGCAGGCCCCTTCGATGGAGGGCAGCACGGAGCCGAAGCTCCGGTTTCGTATCACGGCTCCGGATCTTGCTCATGCGAGAGCTGACGACCGGGTCCACCGGCGCATGGAACGTACGATCGGACGCGGAACCGCTCATGCCGTCACCATATCGTCAGCCATGGCCTTGAACCGCCCAGAGTGCGTGGCAGAAAGCGTCGGCTCGAAGGCTTAGTTCCCCGGGGTCATCCCGCCAAGGCGGCGGAGCATCCATTCCGAGCGTGCGACTCGCACAGGGAAACGCTCGCCAGGGCCACCACGAACCGCGTCGGCAGGCACGCCCCGAAGCCGCCGGACCCTCAAACCTCACCGCCGCGACACTGATGACGCCCACGAGGCAAGGCGTGCGGCGCAGACAAGCCCGTGTTCCCACAAAGCAGGCCCGTCCGCTCCGCACGCCGGCCGCCGGGGCGCGCGGCGGTGCCCGAGCACACTTTTCGCGCGCGCGTGCACCGGCGGCCGCCGGCCGGGGGCGCGCCGCCCGGGGGAAAGCGGCGCGGGCCCGGCCGGGGCCTCGGCGGGGTTACTTCGTGACGATCTTCTGGCCGACCAGGATCAGGTTGGCGTCCGGGATGAACTTCTGGTTCAGCTGCTGCAGGTGCTGCCAGCCGCCGTCCACGTTGAGGTTCTTCGCGATTCCGGAGAGGGTGTCGCCGGCGGCCACGGTGTAGCTGCCGTCCGGGTTCGAGGTCGGCGCGGCGTGCTTCGGCGCGGACTTGACCTTCGTCTCGGCCTTGGCCTCGACCTTCGGCTTCGCGGCAACAGCCTCGACCTCGGCGGAGCCGCCGGAGGTGTCGCCGCCGAAGTTCGCGTAGCCCGCCGGGCCCGAGCCGCCGCGGCACTGCCACGGGGCGGAACCCTGCTTCGCGTAGATCCGGTCCGCGACGATCTGCTGCTGCGCGGGCGTGGCCTTGTCGGCCGTCGGGGCGAACTGGCCGCCGCCGTTCGCGAGCCACGTCTTCGTGACGATCTGGAACAGGCCGGCGGGGCGGCCCGCGCGCTGGCCCGCGGCGGTGTTGTTGACCGCGGTCGGGTTGCCGCTGCTCTCGCACTTGACGATGCCGGCCTGCCCCGGGAAGGCGTTGGCCGTGCCCGCCCCGGCGAGGCCGATGCCGCCGAGGGTGGCGCCCGCGAGAGCCGCGGTCGCGCCGGTGCGCTGGAGGACTGTCTTCGTCTTGCTGGGTTTGCTGTGCCGTCCCACGGTAGGTGGGCTCCTTCGCTGTCACACCGCACAACCGTCCTCGTGCCTGGGTCAGGCAGCGAGCCGCGACGGTTCGCGGCGGCTCCGGGTCGCTGATCCTCGGGGTAGATCGCAGGTCACCGCAAAAGCTCGAGAAGATTACGAAACGGAAACGGCAGGTGTACAGAGGCAGTGGGATCGGCCACAGATCGCCTCGGCGCGTAGCAGTCAGACGACGGTGCGTCACACCCGAGTCACCCTACTTGGTTAATAAATCACCGCTCAACGGCAACTATTCTCACCTGATACGCTCACTCAAGCCAACCCAGAACGGCAACGTCGGCAAGTTTCACACATTCAGCACTGCAAGACACTCACCGTCAAACCGAGCGTGACGTTTGAGATAAACATGGGTTCGTCACCCTCGTTCACTCCGCGCTACGGCACCCGGCCCGCCCCCTGCGCGTCCCGCCGGACCAGGCCCGCTCCCCCGGACGCACTCCGCCTTCCGTCCGCCCGCCGCTGGTCTGAACCAGTGGACCAGCGGTCCAGACCACTACCTTGGTCTGGACCACCTCGGACGCCCTCACGCCGGGCCCGCCGCCGAAAACGCGGCCGGCCGTCCGTCCTCCGGCGGAAAACGGCACCCGCGACCGGACCCGGCAGCGAAAACGTCAGGAACAAACCGGCGACTTCGATATTTTTCCCAGCCGACATATCCCCGAACGCCTTCGGCAACCGTCCCGAAAACATCCCGCCATGCGGTCTTCCGCCCGCGATTCACATGCCGGAAACGGAGCGTGAATATTCACGTTCCGTTTCGCGGAACCGCGAACACCGTTGCCGCTTCAGTCGTTCAGCCCAGCGCGGCGAACTCCGCGAAATCGCCGCATTCACTCTCCTGGCGCATTGCCTTGCCTAATCTCGGCCGATTCTTTTCTTTCCGCAGCCGAGCCCGGCGCGCCCGCGGCCGATGTGCCGGTGCGGCGGAACCGGCTGCGCTACGCTGTGCCCCGCGGTATTCCAGTGAGGTCGACCGGGGAGGGCTGCGCCCAGCGCGGCCCTCCCTCGCCGCTGCCCGCGAAAAACCGTTTCCTTCCTCGCCGGCCGTTTTTCGGCGGTCCGCGAAACCCCTGCGAAAAAGAGGAGGAGTGCATGACGAACTCGACGCCGGACGCGCCGCGCGACGTCGGCGGCACGCATCGGCGGGCCGGCACCGAGGGGATCTGTCCCGAGGAAGGCACCGCAATACCGCGGCATCCGAGAGAACGTGCGCTCCGTTTAATCGAGGAGAACTTCCCCCGGCGGCTCTCCGCGAGCGCCGGGCGGGAACGGTTCGCCCCGAATGTCTTTGTCCATTGTGGAGGCGAGGACACCGGCCAGGCCGCCGCGCACCGAGGCGGCGCCACCACCACTGCCAGGGGAGAACAGGCCAGATGACCATCCTCGACCACCCCGCGCCGCTCACCGGCCCCGCCGTCTACTGCGATCTGCCCGGCCCGCGTTCGGCCGAGTACCTCGCCCGGCAGGACCGCCGCGAGCCGGTCCCCCGCGGCGGCCCGCGGCGGCTGCCGATCGCGATCACCGAGGGTTCGGGCAGTTTCGTGCGCGACGCCGACGGCAACGTCTTCATCGACTTCCTCGCCGGGGCGGGCGTGCTCTCCCTCGGGCACAACCATCCCGAGCTGGTCGCGGCCATGACCGCGCAGCTGAGCAAGCTGACCCACGCGCTCGACTTCGCGACCCCGGTCAAGGACGAGTTCTCCGAAGCCCAGCTCGCGATGCTGCCCGAGGCGCTGCGCTCGCGGATGAAGCTGCACTTCTGCGGCCCCGCCGGGACCAACGCGGTCGAAGCCGCGCTCAAGCTGTGCAAAACGGCGACCGGACGCGGCGGCGTCGTGTCGTTCCAGGGCCGGTTCCACGGCAGCGCGCACGCCGCGCTGGGCCTGACCGGCCACCAGCGGCCAGTCGCGAATCCCTTGTCCGGCACGCAATACGTCCCGTACTCCTCGTGTCCCCGCTGCCCGGCCGGGCACGATCCGGACACCTGCGCGGCGACCTGCCCGGACCTGCTCGAACGATCCCTGCACGACCCCGACGGCGATCTCCCGCTGCCCGCGGCGGTGGTGCTCGAACTGGTCCAGGGCGAGGGCGGCGTGGTCCCGGCGCGGGCGGATTTCGTGCACCGGGTGCGCGAGCTGACCCGGGAGCTGGGCATCCCGCTGATCGTCGACGAACTGCAGACCGGCTGCGGCCGGACCGGGACCTGGTTCGCCTTCGAGCGCTACGGCATCGAACCCGACGTGATCGTCGCGGCCAAGGCGCTGAGCGGAATCGGCTCGCCGGTCTCGCTGATCATCTACGATGAGCGCCTCGACACCTGGGCCCCGCGCACGCACACCGGCGCCTTCCGCGGCAATCAGCTCGCCTTCGCCGCGGGAGCCCGGGCGATCGAGGTCGTGAACCGCGACAGCGTGCTGGACAACGTCGTCGAACGCGGATACCAGTTCGAGGAGCTGTTGTCCCCGCTGGCCAGCCACCCGTGGGTGACCGACGTGCGCGGCACCGGGCTGATGTGGGGCATAGAGCTGACCGACCCGCGCACTGGCGCGCCCGCGTCGGAACTCGCGCTGGCCGTGCAGAACCACGCCTTGCGCCGCGGGCTCATCCTCGAACTGGGCGGACGCGGCGACAGCGTCGTGCGGTTGCTGCCGCCGCTCAACGTCACCGCGGACGTCGTGCGCACGGCCGCCGGGATTCTGCTGGCCTCGCTCGACACGGCGACTCGCGAGGCTCGCTGACCGCCGGCTGCGCCACTGCTCTCGTTCCAGCGCGCGGTGGCGCAGTCGGCCAGGAAATCGTTGGCACAGAGAAGAAACCGTCTCCAGCTAACGCGGACTAGCCACGCGGGCAGCGCCGCCTACCCGGTCAGAAGCTGAACCACTGCGAGGACACCAGCACCAATCCCAGCGAGCACACCGCGACCACCACCAGCCCGAGCGCGGCCACCACCAACGGCCGCCACCCGCTGCGGGCCATCTGGCGCAGGTCGAAGTTCAGGCCGACCCCGGCGAAGCACAGCAGGAACGCCCACTTGGACAGGTTCCCCAGATTCGCGACCTCGGCTTTGGTGAACACATGCGCGGTCGCCAGCGCGGACACCGCGATGAACCCCAGCACGAACTTCGGGAAGGTGCGCCACACAAAACCCGCACGCCCCTTCACCCCACCGGCGACCGCCTTGCCACCGCGAGTCGACCAGTACGCCGCATATCCCAGAACAACGAGACCGATCAACGCGTTTCGCGTGCTCTTCACCGCGACCGCAACGTCCTGCGCGTGCGGCGAATATGCCGCGCCCGTCGCAGTCGTCTCGGCAGTGTTGTCCACCGCGAGCCCCGCCCAGAGACCGAATTCGGTGTCGGTCAGGTTCAGCGCGTGCCCGATCGCCGGGAAGGTGAACAGCGCGACCGCACCCAGCGCGAGAATCGCCGCGATGGCGTAACCGGAATCCTCGTCGTCAGCGTCGATCGACCCGCGCCCGGCGATGATGGCCGACACACCACAGATCGACGTACCGATCGCGAGCAGCGAAGACAGCTTCCCGCCGAGGCCGAAAGCCTTGCCCACCACCAGGATCACCGTCGTCGCCACGGCCATGTCGACCAGGATGAGCCCCAGGCTGAACCCGCCGAGCTTGGCCAGGTCGCCCAGCACGAACCGGGCGCCGAGCAGGACGATGCCGGTCTTCAGCCAGAACTCGTAGGTCCCGACGCCGGGCCGGAACAGCGCGGGGATGCCGATCGTGTTGCGGATGACCAGTCCGAGGACGATCGCCCACAGCACGTACTCGATGTCCGGCAGCGCGGTCCCGGTCGCGTGGCCGAGGCTGCGCAGCCCGTTCTGCGCCAGTGTTCCGACCACTCCGACGGCTGCGAGCAACAGAAGGCCCGGCAGATATCTCACGACCGCGGGCACTGCGCGGCGGCCTTCCAGCGCGGCGGTCATTTGACGAGGAACGGGATCGTCGGCAGCACGCCGAACGCGGCCAATGCCACCAGGACGGCCGCGACCAGCACCGCAGCCCAGTCGGGGCTGATCCGCGCAGCGCCTCGCGGCTTCGCATCGGGACTCATGACCGCAGGACTGTAGGCGGACCGGCCGCGCCAGTCCGCCGCGTCCACCAGCTGAGAATCCTCCTTTGTGGACACTGGCGGAACAACACCGCCCAGCCGCCCACATCCTGAGCAATGGTGCGGCGCGCCCCGGATTCCGGCTACCTCTGGCACAACCGAATCGAGGGGGCCGTGCCCGCATGAGTTCACCGAAAACCTTGCATCTCGCCGTCGAACTCGACAGCGCCGGAGCACATCCAGGAGCCGATCCGCACGCGCTGGCGGACGTCGTCGCCGACGCCGAACGGGCCGGGTTCACGTTCGCCACCTTCGACGACGCGCCCGTCCCGCCCGCCGACGGATTCCGGGTCGAGGCCACGGTCCGCGCGGCTTATTCCGCGACTTTGACGTCCAGGATCGGATTGGCCCCGACGTCGCACGTGCTGACCGCCGAACCGTTCCACCTGGCCGCTCAGCTGGCGAGCCTCGACCACGCCACGCACGGCCGCGCCGCCTGGATCGTCGGCACCGCGTCCGCTCCCGAAGCGCTCGCGACAGTCGGCCGCGCGCACCCGGACGACCTCCGCCAGGAGGTGGCCGACGTCGTCGAAACCGTCCGGCGGCTGTGGGATTCGTGGGAGGACGACGCGGTCATCAAAGACCTCGCCACCGGCCGTTACCTGGACCCGGACAAGGTCCACCACGTGGACTTCGTCGGGGAAACGTTCTCCGTCAAAGGCCCGCTGATCACCCCGCGCCCGCCGCAGGGCAGCCTCGTCGTGCTGGCTACGGAGAAGTTCGCCGACGTCGTCCACCCGGACATCGTGCTCACCGACAATCTTCGCCACCGCGACCGAACCGCTCCCCTGGTGTTCGGCGAGCTGGAAGTCCGCTTCGCCTCGACCGAGCCGTCACCGAACGGCCGCACCCGCTACACCGGTTCCCCCGCCGGTCTGGTCACGTTGCTGGAGCAGCTCGATCTCGACGGCGTGCGCCTGCACCCCGGCGCGGACGACCTGCCCGCGCTGAGCCAGGAAGTACTCCCGGAACTGCACCGGCGAGGCCTGCTCAATCCACCGGGACCGGGCGCGACACTCCGTACGACGCTGGGACTCCCGCGTCCCGAGAACCGATTCGCCGTGTCGTCGAAGGGAATCGCATGACCGCGCAGCTGCACCTCGGGGTCTTCTACACCGGCGTCGGACCGCAGTTCCTGTGGGACGACCCTTCGAACGCCGACCACACCGAGATCGAGACGTATGTGTCGGTGGCCCGGACCTTGGAACGCGGGCTGTTCGACGCGTTCTTCCTCGGCGAAGGCTTGCGGGTCCGGGAGAATCGCGGCCGCGTGCACGCGCTCGACGTCGCCGGTCGCCCGGACGCGATCACGCAGCTCAGCGCGCTGGCCGGGGCCACCACGAAGATCGGGCTGGTCGCCACGCAGAACACCACCTACAACTACCCCGCCGACCTCGCCCGTCGCCTCGCCTCGCTCGATTACGTCTCCGGCGGGCGCGCGGGGTGGAACATCGTCACCACGGACAACGCCTGGACCGGGGCCAACTTCCGGCACGGCGGCTGGCTGGCGCACGAACGCCGCTACGAGCGCGCGACCCAGTTCGTCGAGGCGGCGAAAGCCTTGTGGGCCGGGCCGGTCGAGACGGACACCGACCTGGTGCGGCTGCGCGCCGCACCGACGCTCCCGCCTGCCCGTCCGGTTTTGTTCCAGGCAGGCGACTCCCCCGGCGGCCGGGAATTGGCCGCGCGCCACGCCGACGTCGTCTTCTCCGCGAACACCGCCTACGACAAAGCGGCGGCGTACGCGGCCGACCTGCGCGCCCGATTGGCACGCCACGGCAGGCCCGCTGACGCGGTACGAATCCTGCCTGGTGCGTCAGTCGTCCTCGGTGATACGCCAACCGACGCCGCTGAACGCGCAGAGGACATCCGCCGCCGCCAGATCAACCCGCAACGCGCCATCGCGTTCCTCGAACAGTATTGGGGCCAGGACCTGTCGGCGTTCGATCCGCACGGACCGCTGCCGGACATCGAACCGGCCGAAGGCGAACTGGACCCGTCGCGCGGCACGATTTCGATCGAGCACCGCACCGGCAAGCTCGAACGCATCCAGCAGTGGCGCGAGCTCGCCGAAGCGAAGAACCTGTCGATCCACCAACTCGTGCTGGAGGTCGAACCGCGGCACCACTCGTTCGTCGGCACGCCCGCACAGGTCGCCGACGAATGGGCGCGCTACGCGGCCGACCGCGTGGTCGACGGGTTCAACCTCAGCCCGCACCTCGTGCCCGGATCGATCGACGAGGTGGTCGACCGGCTCGTGCCGGAACTGCAGGACCGCGGCGTCTACCGCACCGAATACACCGGCACGACCCTGCGCGAACACCTGGAGCTGCCGTGAGGTTCCTGCTGATCACCCTGATCACGCACACCCCCGACCCGGTCACCGGGGAACTGGCCGCACCCGACGCCCGGCTGCGCGAAGTGGTCGAAAACGCCGAGCTCGCCGAGGAACTGGGCTTCGACGGCTACGGCGTCGGCGAACGGCACGAGCGGCCGTTCCTGTCGTCGTCCCCGCCGGTGGTGCTCAGCCACATCGCCGCGCGGACCCGCCGAATCCGGCTGTTCACCGCGGTCACGACGCTCAGCCTGCTCGACCCGGTGCGCGCGTTCGAGGACTATTCGATGCTGGACAACCTTTCCGGCGGACGCCTCGAACTCATCATCGGCAAGGGCAACGGCTCCGCCCAGCGCGAACTGTTCGACGTCACGCCCGAGGACCAGTGGGATCGCAACGCCGAGGGCTACGAGCTGTTCCGCAAGCTGTGGCAGGCGGACCGGGTCACGTGGTCCGGGAGGTTCCGTCCGCCGCTCACCGCCGCGGAGGTGTGGCCGCGTCCGCTGCAGCAGCCGATCCGGATCTGGCACGGCAGCGCGACGAGCCGCGAATCCGTTGAGCTGGCGGCGAAACACGGGGATCCGCTGTTCTCCGCGAATGTGACCAACCCGATCGAACCGTACGCCGAGCTGATCCGGCACTACCGGGAACGCTGGACCTTCCACGGCCGCGATCCGCTTCAGGCGGTGGTGGGGGCGGGCACAGCCGGGTTCCATCTGGCGAGCCGGTCGCAGGACGCGCTGGAAGCGTACCGGCCGATCTTCGATTCCCGGCTGGCACTGCAGCGCAAACTCGGCCAGGAAGTGGTTTTCCCGACGCTGGAGGACTTCGCCGAGCGCAGCTCCGCACTGATCGGCAGCCCTGCTCAGGTCACCGAGAAGGTGTTGAGATACCACGAACAGTTCGGCCACGGCGTGACGCATCTGTCCGCCGACCGGGACGGCCGGACACCGCAAGCGCATCGGGCGGCGCTGGAGCTTTTCCAGGCCGAGGTGGCGCCGGCGTTGCGGCGGGCGATAGCTGGACCGGCCTGGCCGTCGAGCTAGTACCGCTGGCCCGGCTCCAGCAACAACACCGCCAACGCATCCGCACATCGTCGCGCTCGGGAAAGGAACCACGGCAACCGGTCATCCGTCAACGTGTCCGAAGTGGACCGAAGCGCCAACGCCGCGTGCACGTGCCCGGAAGCACGCAGGACCGGCACCGCGATCGTCCGGACGCCGAACGCCGACTCCCCGTCGTTCAGCGCGTAACCCGCCTCCTGGACGCGGTCCAGTTCGGCGCGCAGGTCGGCTTTGTGCGTGATGGTGCGCGCGGTGTACGCCGTCAGCGGCGGCAGCGCGTCCAGGTCGTCCTCGCCCGGCGGGGCCCACGCGAGCAGGACCTTGCCCAGCGCCGTCGAGTGCAGCGGGCGGCGCAAGCCGAGCCCGGCGGTGAGGGCGACGCTCGTGCCGGCCAGGATCACCGCGTCGGTGCCGCTGCGGATGGCCAGGTCGGCGGCGGTGCCGGTGGCCTTGGCGACCTCGGCGAGTTCGTCCGCGGCAAGGTGGATTCCGCGCTGGTACAGCGAAAGCTGGCCGAGTTCGGCGACGGCGGGCCCGAGCCGGTAGCGCAGGCTGCCCTCCGCCAGCGCGAGGAACCCCGTCGCCGCCAGGGTGCGGGCGATCCGGTGCGCGGTCGAGACCGAAAGGTTCATCCGCCGCGCCAGTTCGGACACGCCGAGATCGCCCGGGTTGTCCCGGAAGCACTGCAGCATGCCCAAGGCCCGGGTGACCGCCTGCGATCCGGCGGGCACGGCCTCGGCGGCGTTACCGGCTTTGCTCACCATGTGGCAAGTGTCGCACAGGTTCTCCGCACTAGTACCAGTAGTCGTCCATAGATCTCTCATGATGTGGAAATAATTGTCGGCCCGGCACGGCTCGTGCGACGGTTCCGGCCGTCTCCCCTCCTCACCCGCTGGAGCAACTGTGCCCGCCCTGCCGGAAATCTGGTTCACCCGCTGTCCCGTGCCCACCGCGACCGGGATCGCCGCCGACCGCGGCGAGCTGGCCCGCGAATTCGCACCGGACGGCATCCGCGTGCGCGCGCTGCAAGATCTCCCCGCCGGCCAGCGGGACGCGCATTTCACCCACGAGCTGCCCGGTCTGTTCCGCGAGGGCGGCAACGTGCCGGCGCTGTGGGCCCGTTCGCGCGGCGTCGAAACCCGGCTGATCGCGTTGACGTGGATCGAAGAACGCCAGAACATCCTGGTTCGCGCGGACAGCCCGGTCGCCGAACCCGCGCAGCTGCGCGGACTCCGGCTCGCCGTGCCCCGCCACGAAATCGCGATCGACTTCTGGCGGGCGATGGCGTTGCACGGACACGCCGGGGCGCTGTCGCTCGCCGGGCTCACCCTCGCCGACGCCGACCTGGTCGACGTGCCCGGTTCCCCGATCGGCCAGTGGGAAGGCGAGCTGGCCGCGTTGCGGGACGGCCTCGTGGACGCCGTTTACGTCAAGGGCGCCGTCGCCGTCGAAACCGCGCGCCGGTTCGGAGCCAAGGTCGCGATCGACCTCGACGCCGCGCCCGATCGCCGCGCGCGGGTCAACAACGGCACGCCGCGACCGGTGACCGTCCACCAGCGGCTGCTCGACGAGCACCCGGACGTGGTGACTCGATTCCTGGCGCTGCTGCTGGAATCCGCCGAGTGGGCCGCTGACCGGCCAGAGGACGTCGCTCGGATACTGCGCGCCGAAACCGGCGCGGGCGTCGAAGGCGTCACCGGCGCCTACCGTCCCGAAACCGCCGCGAACCTCGGGCTTTCGCTGTCCGACGAGCGGCTGTCCTTGCTCGAACACCAAGAGCTTTTCCTGAGGCAGCAAGGGTTTCTCGAAAGCCCGGTGGACGTGTCCGCCTGGGCCGCCCCCGAACCGCTGCTCGCCGCCCGCGCGCTCGTCGACCAGCGCGCGACCCCGCTCGTATCCCCGATCTCCCCCGGAGCCCGACCATGAGAATCCGTTCCCTCGCCCTGGCCGCCGCCGCGGTCCTCGCCTTCGCCGGAGTCGCAGCCTGCTCGTCGAGCGCGGCCGACGCTGGCACCGTGAAGGTCCGCATCCCCGACGACAGCAACTCCGGACTGCTCGCCGTGGGCCGCAAAGACGGCTCGCTCGCCGCCGCGCTCGCGAAAGTGCACGCCTCGGTCGAATGGACCGGCACCGCCGGAGCGTTCGCTCCCGCCGCACAACAGCTCGACGCGAACGCACTCGACTTCGCGTCCGGTTCGATCACTTCGGCGACCGCGGCGCTCGCGCAGAACCCCGGCTTCAAACTGTTTTCCGCCACCCAGCCGGACAAACTCGGCGAAGGCATTCTTGTCAAGAACGGCTCGCCGATCACGAATGTGCGAGACCTCGTCGGCAAGAAGGTCGCGGTCTGGCACGGCGGGACGAGCGAATACCTGTTGCTGCAGGCGTTGCGGCAGGCCAATGTGCCGATCGATTCGGTTCAGCGGGTGTATCTGCAGCCCGGACAGGTCGCGCCGCTGTTCGCGTCCGGCCAGGTCGACGCGTGGTCGACGTGGGCCCAGTTCTCGGTTCCGCGCCTGGCCGACGGGGGTTCCCGCTTCCTCGTGACCGGCGGCCAGGTCGGTTCGGAGAATTACGCGGTCTGGGCAGTGCGCACCGGATTCGCCGATCAGCACCCCGAAGTCGTGCGCGCACTGTACGACTATCTGCGCGCCGCCGGACAGCATCAGCAGCAGGATCCTGGCTCGTTCCTGAACGTCAAAACCACTTCGGGACCGGAAGCGCTTTCCCCGGCGCAGAAAACCGTCGCGGAGTCGATCAACAAAGCGCTTTCGCCGACCGCCCCGATCGGCGCACCGGAACTCGACCGCTTCCACAACGTCGCCCGATTCTTCGCCGATCAGCACATCACCAACGGTTTCTTCGACGTCAAGCCGTACGTCATCGACGTGACCTCCTTGCCCGGGAGCCCGAAGTGAGCACGGCGACCGAATTCTCCGTCGCGTCGAAGGCCGAGCTCGTCGTACCGGACGCTCCCGCGCCGCGCACCCGGAGGCGCGGACTCCGGCTCGCCCTGCGCGTCGTCGGCCCGCTGGTGCTGCTGCTCGCCTGGATCACCGGCTCAGCCACCGGCGTGCTCAGCCCGACGCTGCTCGCCTCCCCCGGTCAAGTAGTGGCCGCCGTGGGCGAACTGTGGACCAGCGGGCAACTCGGCGACGCGCTGGAAGTCTCGCTCGCCCGCGCCGGAGCCGGGCTGGCCATCGGCGTGCTGGCCGGCCTCTCGCTCGGGGTCCTGACCGGATTTTCCCGGCTGGGCGAGGAATTGCTCGACTCGTCCGTGCAGTTGCTGCGGACTGTCCCGTTCCTTTCGCTGGTCCCGTTGTTCATGGTGTGGTTCGGGATCGGCGAAACCGCGCGGGTCGTGCTGATCGCGGTGGCGACGAGCTTCCCCATGTATGTCTCCACTTCCGGCGGAGTCCGCAACGCCGACCGCGGCCTTCTCGAAGCGATGCGGACGTTCGGAATGGGCCGGCTGGCTCTCGTGCGGGAAGTCGTGCTGCCGGGCGCGTTGCCGTCGCTGCTGTCCGGGCTGCGGTTGTCGATGACGCTCAGCGTGATCGCGCTCATCGCCGCCGAGGAGATCAACTCGACGGCGGGCATCGGTTACCTGATGTCGACCGCGCAGGAGTATTCGCGCACGGACGTGCTCACCGTGTGCATCCTGATCTACGCCGTGATCGGCCTGCTCGCCGACGGCGCGGTCCGGCTGCTGGAACGGCTGGTCATGCCGTGGCGCACCGTCGGACGGGGTGCCCGGTGAACGCGGCGGCCGTGCACCTGCGCGGGCTCGAGCGGCGGTTCGGCGACCGCGCGGTGCTGGACAGCCTCGACCTCGACATTCGCCGCGGCGAGTTCTTCGCGCTGCTGGGCGCCAGCGGCAGCGGGAAAACGACCCTGCTCCGGTTGCTGGCCGGTCTAGACCGCCCCGACAGCGGCACAGTCCTGGTACCCCAGGTCCGCACGGTGGTATTTCAGGAGCCCCGGTTGGTGCCGTCGAAACGCGTGCTGGCGAACGTCACCGTCGGAATGCCGCGTGGCAGCGCCACCCGCCGGACCGGGCTGGACGCGCTCACCGAAGTCGGTCTCGCCGACCACGCCGACGCCTGGCCCGCCACCCTGTCCGGCGGCGAGGCCCAGCGAGTCGCACTCGCCCGCGCCCTCGTCCGCGAACCCGAACTGCTGCTGCTCGACGAGCCGTTCGCCGCTCTCGACGCCCTGACCCGGCTGCGGATGCAAGACCTCGTCGAACGCCTGTGCCGCGTGCACCGGCCGGCTGTCCTGCTGGTCACCCACGACGTCGACGAAGCCATCCGGCTCGCCGACCGCATCGGCGTCCTGCGCGAAGGACGGCTGATCACTGACGAACGTGTCGGCCTGGACCGGCCTCGCGATCCGGCCGATCCCGCCTTCGCCGCGCTTCGTTCCCGCTTGCTCGCCGATCTCGGCGTGCACACCCTTGAGGAGACCTCCCCATGACCGTCCACATCGGAGTCCACCCGCACAACCCGTCCCTCTACCATCTCTCCCGCCTCGGCTTCCTCGAACAACTGCTGCGGCCGCTCGGCGAAGACGTGGAATGGCACCGAATCGGCGGCCTCGACACCGCGGCCGCGCTCGCCGACGGGCGGATCGACTTCGGCGGCACCGGGTCGACCCCGCCGCTGTCCGCGCAGGCCGACGGCCACGACCTCGTCTACGCCGCCGTCTCCGCGCCACGGCCAGGCCACGGCGCGCTCCTGGTGCGCGACGACATTCAGGCGGCGGACTTGAAGGGCCAGACCGTCGACCTCGCGATCGGCTCATGGCAGACCCACTTCGTCAGCAAGCTCCTGAGCAGCCACGGACTCGACTACGGACGGGACATCACCGCGCGCCGAGCCGGACCGTCCTCCGCCGGAGACCTTCGCGAAGGGCGGGTCAAAGCGTGGGTCGCCCAAGGCGCGGAGCTGTTCGCCGCCCGTCGCGCCGGCGAGGTGCGCACACTCGTCGAAGCCGGGGACGTGATCGCCGACCGCTCGGTGTTCTTCACCCGCCGCGACGTCGCCGACACCCGGCCCGAACTCGTCGGCGCCATCGTGGAAGCCCTGCAGCAGGCCGACGACTGGGCTGCCGCGAACCTGATCGAAGCAGCGGACTTCGCCGCCGCCGAGCAAGGCGGCGACGCCGAAGATTGGCATGCCGCGCTGGCGGTGCTGCCCTGGCGGCTCGAGCCGGTGAGCGACGTCTTCCTCGCCGAGCAGCAGGAAGCCGCCGACATCCTGGCGGACGCCGGATTCCTGGCGCGGCCGATCAAGGTCGCCCAGATCCGGCACGCGGGCCTGGACCAAGCCGTCGCGGCGGCGCTCGGCGTGGAGGGCTGAAATCGTGACCGAAATCCTCTGGTATCTCATCCCCCGCGAAGGCGCCTATCCCTGGGAACCCGAAGGACGCCGCCAAGTCGACCTGGCCTACCTCCAGCAGCTCGGTACCGCGGTCGACCGAATCGGCTTCGACGGCGCACTGTTCGCCACCGATCTATATGACGTGTGGCCGCTCGCCAGCGCACTCGCCGCGGTCACCCGGCCGTCTTTCAAGCCGTTGCTCGCCGTGCACCCCGGCCTGATTTCCCCGACCCAGCTGGCGAAAATGGCGTTGACCTTCGAGCAGCTCTTCGGCCGGGACCGCCTGCGTTTCAACGTGGTCAACGGCTCCACGCCCGCGCTGCGGCAAGCCGGTCTGCAGCTCGAACACGACGAGCGATACGCCCTCAGCGCCGAATACTGGTCGCTGGTCAAACGCCTCACCGCCGGGGAAACGTTCGACCACAAAGGACAGTTCTACGAGCTGACCGGTGCCGGACAGGGACTGAGCGAACTGGTCCCGGACGGCGGCGCGCACGTCCCGCTGTGGTTCGGCGGCTCCTCCCCGGCTGGTATCGAAATGGCCGCCGAGCACGTCGACGTGTACCTGACCTGGGGCGAACCTCCGCACCTGCTCAAGGAAAAGCTGGAACGAGTCCGCGAACGAGCCGCCGCGCACGGCCGCGAACTCCGGCTCGGCCTGCGGTTGCACCTGATCGTCCGGGACACCGAGGAAGAAGCGTGGGCCGCCGCCGACCGCCTCCTCGACGTGACGAGCAACAGCACGTACGAACGCATGCTCGGCGACGCGGCGGCCAATGACGGCGAGGGCTGGCGACGGCAATTCCGTCAGCACGGCGGCGTCGTCCCGGCCCGCGCGCGAGAGCTCGAAGAGCACCCGAACCTGTGGCCTGGCATGGGTTTGTTCCGTCCGGGGCCGGGCACCGCCGTGGTCGGCAGCACGGAACAGGTGCTGGAGCGGCTGGCGGAATTCCGGGATCTCGGCGTCGACGTATTCATTCTGTCCGGCAATCCGTTGCTGGAAGAGGCTTACCGGGTGGGGGAAACGATTCTTCCGGCGTTGCGCGGATGAACGCTCTGCTGGATGCCGCCCGCGACCTCGACCTGCCCCGCCTGCGAGCCCGCCTGCACGCGACGCCCGAGGTAGGGCTCCACCTGCCCCGGACCCAAGAAACCGTCCTCGCCGCCCTCGACGGCCTGCCCGTCGAAATACACACCGGCCGCGCGCTGAGTTCAGTCGTGGGCGTCGTGCGCGGAGCGACCCCCGGCCCCACCGTGCTGCTCCGCGCCGACCTCGACGCGTTGCCGTTCCCCGATGGACCCCGGCATGCCTGCGGCCACGACCAGCACGCGGCGATGCTGGTCGGCGCGGCACGGCTGCTGTTCGCCCGCCGGGGCCGGCTGGCCGGCGACGTCCTGCTCGTGTTCCAGCCCGGTGAGGAGGGACACGACGGAGCGCGCCACATGCTCGAAGAAGGCCTCCTCGACGCGACCGGCTCCACCCCGATCGCCGCCTACGCCCTGCACTCGGCCGCGTCGTCGCCGCTTGGTGCCTTCAGCAACACCGCAGGTCCAGCGCTGGCCGCGTCCGGCAGCGTGACGATCACCTTGCGCGGCCGGGGCGGGCACGGCGCCTGGCCGCACCGCGCCGCCGATCCGGTGCCGGCGGCCGGTGCGCTGATCACCGCACTGTATGCGGTGGTCAACCGGGAGTTCGACGTTCAGGAGCCCGTGGTCCTGACCGTCGGCAGCGTCCATGCCGGGACGCAGGCGACGATCATCCCTGCTGAGGCCCGGCTGGACGCGACGCTCCGGGCGATGTCCGACGCAACACTCGACCGGCTCGCCGCCGCGGTGGACCGCGCTGCGCAAGGTGTCGCGCACGCACACGGAATCCGCGCCGAAACCGCCTATCAGCCTGGCTATCCGGCGACGGTGAACCACGTCGGTGAAGCGGATTTCGTGCGCGACACCGTGCACGACGTCTTCGGCCCGGACCGGTTCGTCCGCACCGCTAAACCCGCTCTGGTGTCGGATGACATCGGCCGGATCCTGGCCGCCGTCCCCGGCGTGATGACCAGCGTCGGAGCGTGCCCGCCCGGCCGGGATCCGGCGACCGCACCGGGAAATCACGCGCCGGACGCCGAGTTCGACGACGCCGTCCTCCCCGACGGCGCGGCGCTCCTGGCCGAACTCGCGCAACGGCGGCTCGGATATTCGCTGGACAGGGCTCGCGGCGGCGCGCAAGATCAAGAGACGTGACCGATTTCGCCGCTTTGCCGCTCGCCGATGCCCAGCTGTCCGAAGCCCAAGCCGCCGACGCCGCCGAACTCCTTGTGCTGCAACGGTGTTGCTGGGTCCCGCAGGCGATCGTCAACGACACCTTCGACGTGCCCGCGCTGCACGAGGACCTGGACACCGTGCGCGGCTGGATCGCGTCCACTCGCGTGTGGACGGTCCGGATCGGCGGACGGCTCGTCGCCGCCGTTCGCGCGCATCTCGAGGAGGACCGCTGGGAAATCGGACGCCTGATGGTCGCGCCCGATCTCGCCGGACAGGGCGTCGGCCGGTGGCTGCTGAGCTACGCCGAGCGGCAGGCCCCGCCGGAGGCGACCAGCCTGGTCCTCTACACCGGATCGGGCAGCGAACGGAACCTGACGATGTACCGGCGCGCCGGGTATCAGGTCGCCGTACCGCCCGCGAACACGCTCGGGAAGCACATTCACGGGGCGGTCTACCTGACGAAAGCCCGCTAGCGCTTTCCTTTGCGGAGCAACGCGAACGCTCCCACGCAGATCAGGGCGATCGCGTCCGCCCCGATCGCGAGGCGGATGGCGTCCAGCAAGCTGCGGTTAGCCATGTGGCCGGGTCTTGAAGTACGTGAGGGGAACCCTGAGGGAATCAGATTCCCTCAGGGTTCCCCTCACGTACCACTACCCGGCTTCCGCTCCCGGGTCCGGGGCCTACGGCGACGTGCGCTCAGCGGCCGGGAACCCGCGCCGTCGCGCGAGCAGGACGACCGCCAGCACCGGTGCCATCAACACCAGCACGGTCCACGGGAACGAACCGCTGCCAGCGACGTCGAGCAGCACCCCGCCGACGACGCCGCCGCCCGCCATCGCCGCGTTCCACTGCGTCACGAGCATCGCTTGGACCGTGTCCGCGGACTCGCCGCCCGCGTCCCCGGCCGCGGTCTGCAGCAAGGTCGGCACCCCGCCCCAGCCGAGACCCCACAGCGCGGCGGCGGCGTACACCAGCGCGGGTTCGGTCGCGAGCAGCGCCGCGGCGACCGCGACCAGCAGCGCGCTGACGACAGTCAGCAACCGCAGCCGCCGGTGGATCTGCGCGCCGACGATCCAGATGCTCGCGATCGAGGCGAGGCCGAACGTCAGCAGGACCAGGTCGGTCTCGCCGCCCATGCCAAGTCCGGTGAGGAAGGTGGCGAGGTAGGCGTACAGCACGGTGTGCGCCAGCACGAACACCAGCGTGACGAACAGGACCGCCGCGACTCCGGGGATGCGCAGCGCGGGCAGCATCTTCGGACGCGCTCCCGCGGCTTGACCGGGGAAGTCGGGCACCGCCGCGCCGATCCAGGCCAGCAGCACCAGAGTGAGCACGGTCATGGCGAGGAACGCAGTACGCCAGCCGGCGAACTGGCCGACGAACGTCCCCGCCGGCACGCCGAGGCACAGCGCGACTGGGATACCAGCCATGGCGATTGCAATGGCACGACCCTGCTGAGCAGGAGCGACCAAGCGTCGGGCGTAACCGGCCAGCAGCGCCCACGCGAGACCAGCCGCGACGCCCGCGACGAACCGCGCCGCCATCGTCAGGCTGTACTCCGACGACACGGCCGTGACGGTGTTGGCCACGGCGAATCCGCCCATCGCGGCGAGGAGCAACCGTTTGCGTCGCCAGCCGGCGGTGATGGCGGACAGCGGGATCGCGGTCAGCACGGTGCCCAGCGCGTAGCCGGTGACGGTCTGGCCGGTCGCCGATTCGCTGACGTCGAGCGAGCGGCTCATCGCGGGCAGCAGCCCGGCGGGCAGGGTTTCGGTGAGGCTGGTGATGAACACCGCGGTGGCGAGGGACAGCAGCGCGAAAAGCGGAAGCCGCTGAGTCGGCGCGACGGCGGCTGAGGTGGGGCTCATGCGCCCACTGTGCGGACCGGGTCTTCGGGAATGCTTACGATCGACTGACGGTGACCTGATGGCGCGACGGGAGCAAGGCGATGCGGTTCGGGGTGCTCGGCCCGCTCGCGGTGTGGGACGAGGCAGGCGCGCTGGTCACCGTGCCCGAGGCGAAAGTACGGGCGCTCCTCGCGACCCTGCTGGCGCACGACGGCGGCCCGGTCGCCGCGGACCGGCTCATCCAGGACCTCTGGGGCGACCACCCGCCCGGCAAACCGGCCGGTGCGCTGCAGGCCAAGGTGTCGCAGCTGCGCCGGATCGTCGGACGGGACGGCGTCGAGCGGCAACCGGCGGGCTATCGGCTGCGGATCGAGCATTCCGACGCCGCTCAGTTCCGCGACCTCGTCACCCAGGCTCGCGCCACGGCGGATCCCCGGGCCCGTGCGGAACGATTCGCCGAAGCACTGGCCCTGTGGCGCGGCGAGGCGTTCGCTGACTTCGCCGACGAGGAGTTCACGCGATCGGCCGCGTACCGGTTGGCCGAACTCCAGCTGGCCGCAGTGGAAGAGCAGGCTGCGGCGCAGGTCGAAGCTGGCGACTACGCCGCCGCGGACGATCTGACGGACGTCATCGCGCGGAATCCGCTCCGGGAAGGCTTGCGGGCAGCGCAGATGCGCGCGCTGTACCTGTGCGGACGGCAGAGCGAGGCCCTTGCTTCCTACGCGGATCTCCGCACCCGGCTAGCCGAGGAGTTGGGCGTCGACCCGAGTCCGGAGCTGCGCGCGCTGTACGAGTCGCTGCTCCGGCAGGACCCGGGGCTGGCCGCCGAACCGCGCGGCAACCTTCCCCTTCCGCTGACGCCGTTGATCGGCCGGGAGGAGGCGCTCAAGCAGCTCGCCGGGCTGTCGGCGCGGCTGGTGACGTTGACCGGGCCGGGCGGGGTCGGCAAGTCCCGGCTGGCCTTGGGGCTCGTGAGTGGCTATGCCTGTTCTAACCGGCATAGCCACTCACGAGCCAAGTTTCCCGACGGCTGCTGGCTGGTCGAACTCGCCGCCGTGCGGGGCACCTCCGCCGACCTCGCCGAAGCAGTCGCCGCGGTGCTCGGAATCCGCGACTCGCTCGACTCCGCCTCCCCGACGCAACGACTCGCCACGGCCCTGCGCGACCGACGGATGCTGCTCGTCCTGGACAACTGCGAACACGTCGTCGAAGCCGCCGCCGAACTCGTCGAATCGCTCCTGCGCAACACCCGTGACCTGCGCATTCTCACCACCAGCCAGGAACCGCTCGGCCTGCCGGGCGAGTCCGTGTTCGCGGTGGAACCACTGCCGCCCGAGGACGCCGTGCGGCTGTTCACCGAACGCGCGACCGCCTCCGCCCCGGATTTCGCGGGTGATCTCGACGCGATCACCGAAATCTGCCGTCGTCTGGACGGTCTTCCGCTCGCGCTGGAACTCGCGGCGACTCGCGTGCGCGGCCTGGGCGTGAAGGAACTGGCCGCCCGGCTCAACGACCGGTTCGCCGTCCTGACCCGAGGATCGCGCGGCGCTCCGGCCCGGCAGCAAACCTTGCGCGCCGTGCTCGACTGGAGCTGGGAACTGCTCAGCGAGCCCGAGCGGACTGTCCTCAGCAGACTGGCCGTCCACCGCGACAGCTTCGATCTCGCCGCCGCCGAAGCCGTTTGTGCGGGAGACGTGCTCGACCTCGTGCCCCGGCTGGTCGACCGGTCGCTGGTCACCGTCCTGAATGGACCGACTGGAGTTCGGTACCGGCTGCTGGAATCCGTTGCCGCCTATGCCGTCGAACGCCTGACGGATCCTGCCGCCACCCGCGCGCGACACCTGCGCCATTACCTGGAAATCGCCGAGAACGCGCAATTGCACGGCTCCGGGCAACGGACTTGGCTCACCCGGCTGGACGTCGAAGCGGGCAACCTGCGCGCTGCCCTGGACGAAGCGATCGGCCAAGCATCCATCGAAGCGGTACGGCTCGCGAAAGCGTTGTCCTGGTGGTGGCTGCTGCGAGGCAGACTCACCGAAGGCCGACGAATGCTGACAGCCGTTTTACGGTTTGCGGCAACGGATCCGGAGCTCACTGTCCTCAATGGATCGTTCGCCCTGCTGACCGGCGAACAAGCCCCGCCCGATTCCCCGGACGGCGTTCGCGCGTCGTGGTTGCGTGCCTACAGCTTGTTCAGCGTCGGCGACATCACCGCCAGCTGCGAGGTGAACGAGCGCGCCCTCGCGGCTGCCGGAGACGACGAATGGGGAATCGCCGCCGCACTCGGCCTCCGCGCCATGCTCAGCCTGGTCCGCGGAGATCTCGCCGCACTCGGCCGGGACGGTCTGCGCAGCGCCGAACTCTTCCGCCGCCTCGGCGACCGATGGGGCGAGATGCAGACCATCCCGCCGCTGGCCGCACTAGCCGAAATCAAGGGCGACTACGCCGAAGCCGCCCGCCGTCAGCACGACGGACTCGCCATCGCGCGCGAACTGGACCTGCAAGCGGAAGTCTCCGCGAGACTGTCCGGCCTCGGCCGCCTGGCCCTGCTCGAACGCGACTGGCCGCGAGCGCGCGACCTGCACGAACAAGCCCTGCGCAGCGCGTCCGACCACGGCTACGCCTACGGCCGGATCCACGCTGAAATGGGCCTCGCACTGGGTGCCCGCCGCTCCAGCGACCTCGACGCCGCCGAACGCCACCTGACCCACATCCGCGACGAATACCGCGACGTCTCCTCAACGGCGGGCGACCACCTGCTGTACGCGGAACTCGGTTTCATCGCCGAACTCCGGGGTGATCTGGCGCAGGCTCGGCAGTACCACCTGCGAGGCTTGGAATACGCGCGGGTGCTTGATGAACCGCGTGCTTTCGCGCTGTCGCTGGAAGGTTTGGCGGGCACTTGCGCGCCGCAGTCCGCCGCATTGCTGCTCGGTGCGGCCGACGCCGCGCGACGGACTGTCAACGCTCCGCTACCGGCGGCCGAGAGGGGTGATGTGGACCGGATTACTGAAGCGGCACAAGCGGTTCTCGGTTCCGGCTTTGCCAGCGTGTTTGAGCGTGGTGCGCGGTTGTCTGTCGAGGATGCGGTAAGGATGGTCTCGTGAGCGAGATGTTGTCTGCGGTCCGGGACACTCCCTGAACCTCGCCGCCGTCAGCCCGCATTCCTGTCCGCATAGGACGCGCTAAGCCGGAGGCCCCGGCCACCACGGGCACCCGGGACCTCCGGCCCAAACAGTCCACTATGGACGAACCGCAAGAACCAGCTTCCCCATAGCCTTCCGGTTCTCGATAGCCTCCAACGCCTCCCGAACCTCCCCCAGCGGATAACTCCCGCCCAACGGCGGCACGATGGCCCCAGCCGCCAGTTTCGGCAGCAGCTCCGCCCACTGCCCCTGCAGATACCCCGGCCGCGGCAGCGCATAAGCGCCCCACCCGACGCCCACGACGTCCAAGTTGTTGAGCAGCAACCGGTTCACCTTCACCTCGGGAATCGACCCGCCGGTGAATCCGATGACCAGCATCCGGCCGTCCGCGGCCAGGCAGCGCAGCGAATCGGTGAACCGGTCCCCGCCGACGACGTCTGCGATCACGTCGACCCCGCGGCCGCCGGTCGACGCCTTCACCGCGTCCTTGAAGCCGTCCGCCAGCACGTACTCGTCGGCCCCGGCCGCGACCGCCGCTTCGCCCTTCTCGGGCGTCGACACCACCCCGAGCACCTTGCCCGCGCCGAACGCCTTCGCGACCTGGATGACGGCCGTCCCGACGCCGCCGGCCGCGCCGTGCACCAGGACCGTCTCCCCCGCAGCCATCCGGCCGCGCCGGCACAGTGCGAAATGCGCGGTCAGGTAGTTGAACGGAATCGCCGCCGCCTGCTCGAAGCCCAGATCGTCCGGAATCGGGAACACCGCGTCCGCCGCGCACGCGACCTGCTCGCCGAACCCGCCGAGGAACGGCAGCGCCGCGACCCGGTCCCCGGCCTTGAC
The DNA here is from genome assembly GCF_041346965.1 of Amycolatopsis sp. cg13. Classification (GTDB taxonomy): domain Bacteria; phylum Actinomycetota; class Actinomycetes; order Mycobacteriales; family Pseudonocardiaceae; genus Amycolatopsis. The sequence goes on along the minus strand of NZ_CP166848.1, from coordinate 9,401,760 downwards.
CGCCGCGCCCTCCGGAGCCTCCGCGACCACCCCGGCAACCTCCGCGCCCGGGATGAACGGCAGCTCCGGTTTCACCTGGTACAGCCCGCGCGTCTGCAGCACGTCCGGGAACGACACCCCGGCCGCGTGCACGTCGATCAGCACCTGGTCGGCAGCGCGCGAGGGCGAATCGACCTCGACGACGGAGACGGTCGACGGGCCTTCGAGATCCTTGATGTGTACGGCGTCCATGGTTCCGGACTCTAAAGTCCGAAGCCGCTCAAGTGAAGCAGCCCCCGGCTATCGCCCCGTCACGGTCTTGGAAGACCGGATCTGCCGCAGCAGGGTCTCGACGATCCGGCCGCGCAGCTCCCCGGTCCGCACGATCGCCGACAGCGTCGTCTGCGCCCACGGCTTGGTGATGGGGATCAGCGTGACCCCGTTCCCGCTGGTCGTCGAGGGCGCGAGGGTGTTCGCGATGGCGATCCCGACCCCGGCCCGCACCATCCGCTGCGCGGTCTCGGCTCCGTCGGTCGTGTACACGATCCGCGCGTCGATGCCGCTGGTCAGCTCCTCGAACGCGCGGCGCAGGATGCTGCCCTCGCGGAAGAAGATCAGCGGCTCGCCGGACAGGTCGTCGAGGTCGAACGTCTCCGCGCGGGCCAGCGGATGGCTGTCGGGCACGCACAGCACCAGCCGGCCGGTCATCAGGTCGACGTAATGCAGCCGCTCGTCGTCCGGCGGCTCGCCGGGCAGCGGGACGCGGGTGATCAGGCCGAGGTCGAACGTCCCGTCCAGCACGCCGTCGCGCACGATGTAGGTGCCACCCTCGGTCACCTCGAACCGGATGTTCGGGTGTCCTTCGTGCATTTCGCGCACCAGATGCGGCAGCACGCGCATGCTGCCGATCGCGACGGTGCCCATGCTCACCGTGCCGATCTTGAGGCCGTCGATCGCGCTGGCCTCCTGCCGCAGCAGGTCCTCGGCCCGGATCGCGGATTTCACGTGCGGCAGGATCCGCTCCGCCGCGTCCGTCGGCCGCACGCCGTGCGCGCCGCGCATGACCAGCACGACGCCGAGGTCCTCTTCGAGCCGCTGCACCTGGTTGGTGATCGTCGGCTGGGACACGCCCAGTTCGTGCGCCGCCTGCCGGAAGGATCCGGTGCGCAGGGCCGCCTCGAGGTAGCGCAACTGCTCGAATCTCACGCTCGGCCCCTAGTCACGCCGGGCAGGCGGCGCCGCTGCCGCCTGTCTCCCGGCCATCGTATGGTCGAGCACCCCCGAACGCTCAGCGCGCGAGGGCGTCGAGGCCGGTCGCGTCGACCGCGCGCGCTCCGCCGTCGATCGCGAGCGTCGCGCCGGTGACGTAACCCGCCGCGGGGGTCAGCAGGAACGCGATGGCCGCGGCGACCTCGTAGGGCTGGCCGAGCCGTCGCAGCATCGTCTTGCCGCTGAACTGCTCGATCATCGTGCGGGCGTGCGCGCCGGCGAGGAACCGGGGCGACAGGAACAATCCGGGCGCCACGGCGTTGACCCGGATGCCCTCCGGACCGTATTCGTCGGCCAGCTGCCGCACCCAGCCTTCGAGCGCCGCCTTCGCCGGGCCGTATCCCGCCGCGTAGCTCCCGGCGCGGCTGCCGTTGATGCTGGAGACGTACACGACCGCGGAATCCGGCCTGGCCAGCAGCGGCACCAGGTGCTGGGCGGCGAGGAACGCGTGCGTCAGGTTGACCCGGAAGTCCTTTTCCCACTCGGCGAGAGTGAAGTCCGGCAACGGTTTGCGCGTCATCTGGCCGATGACGTCCACGAACCCGTGCAACGGCGGCCCGGCGGCGTATTTGGCCAGCGAACGCGCACCGTCCTCGGTGGACACATCGGCGGCGAACCGGTCCGCGCCGAGTTCCGCAGCCAGTTTCTCCAGCGCGGCCTCGTCCACGTCGACCAGGAGCAGCTCCGCGCCGAGCGAGTCAAGGGTGCGGGCGACGTGCTCACCGATGCCGGCCGCGCCGCCCAGGACGGCGAAGCGCTTGCCGTCGAGCCGGAACAGCTTTTCGTGCCGGACGTCCGGGGCGGCGACGGCGTCGTGAGGATCGTCGAACACGGTTTCAGGCTCCGTTCACGAAGTCGGCGATGATCCGCCAAGTCTGCTCGGGATGGCTGATGTTCGGGGCGTGCCGGTGCGGCACCGGAGCCACGGTCACCGCCGGGGTGAGATCGGCCAGGTGTTTCACCCAGCCCCGTTCGACCAGCGGATCGCCCGCGCAGTCGAACAGCAGGACCGGCGTCGTGACGTCGGCGAACGGCGCTGGGTACGGATCGGCGGGCCGGGCGAATCGCAGCGGTTCCGGCGGAGTCGCGTGCGGGGCGAGCATTCCGGCGTAGTGCCCGGGCGTGGCCGCCCACCGCATGCGGGCGTCGATTTGGTCTTCGATGCCGGGATAGTCGTCGCACAACAGGCGCACCAGCCGGGTCATGTCCTCGCGGGTGCCGTCGTAGCCGGCCAGTTCGGCGCTCGTCGCGCTGCGCCACGGGCCGCCGGTGCCGCTGATCGAGGTGACTGAGGCGATCCGGCCGCGCAGCGCCGGGTCCAGCAGGGCGCGCAACGCGATCGAACCGCCGAAGGAGTTGCCGACGAGGTGAATCGGACCGTCGATGCCGAGCTGGTCGAGCAGCGCGTAGACGTGGCGCAGCCGGAATCCGAACGGCGACTGGTCCAGCCGGACGGCCTTGGCCGAACCGCCGAAGCCGAGCAGATCCGGCGCGACGACGCGGTGCGTGCGGCCCGCCAGAGCGGCCACCGCACCCCACGTGACGTCCGAGGACGCGCCCCAGGCACCGTCGTGGAGGAAGACCACAGTGGACTCGTGGCCTTCTCCCCCGGCGAGATAACGGGTTTCGAGGTCGTTGACGACCGTCGTGTGTTCGGTGGTCACAGCGGAAACTGTCTCCTTAGGACGGACGGGTCGGTCACCGGAACTCGTACTGCTCGGGATCGACGGCCTGAGTGGCGCTGATGTAGCGGTGCGCGGACAGCGGCCACATGATGGTCGAGCGGCCTTCCGCGTTCTGGTACCAGCTGTGTGTCTTGGACCAGCCCCACACGCGCAGCGCGCTCGCCTCGCCGACCTCGTCGCGGTACTTGGCGAAAACGTCGCGGCGCAGCGAAAGCGAGGACTTGCCGGTGGACAGCAACTGCTCCACCGCGCTCAGCAAATACACCGACTGGCATTCGATGAACAGCACGAGATTGCCGTGCAGCAACAGGTTCGTGTTCGGGCCGTACATGCAGAACAGATTCGGGAAGTCCGGGACAGTCAGCCCGAGATACGCACAGGCGTCGACACCCCACGTCTCGTGCAGATCCGCCCCGCCGGCGCCGGTGACCTTCATCGGCATCAGGAAATCCGAGGCGTTGAAGCCGGTGCCGAAGACGATGATGTCCGCCGGAACGTAATGGCCGTCCTCGGTGTGGATCCCGCTGCCGTCCACGCGGGCGATGCGTTCGGTGACGAGTTCGACGTGCTCCTGTTTGAGCGTGGCGATCCAGGTCCCGTCGTCGCGGACGATCCGTTTCGCGCCCGGCGGATAGTCCGGGACGATTTTCGCGGCGAGGTCCGGCCGGTCCCGCACCTGGTTCAGCAGATAGTCGGTGAGCAGCTGCCGCAATTGTTCGTTGGCCGCCGACACTGCCTGCTCGGTGGGCGGATAAGCCGGGTCGACCGTCGCGGCGGCAAGCCGTCCGATCGCGCGCGGGAGGAAGATCGAGAACCGGTAATAGGCGCGGTACAACGGAATGTCGCGCAACAGCGCCCGTTCCGGTGCCGAGATTTCCTGACGCAGTTCCGGGGTCGGCTGCAAATACGGCGCGCTGCGCTGGAAAACCGTCAGGGACTCCGCTTCCCGGGCGATCGCCGGGGCCACCTGGACGCCGGTCGCGCCGGTCCCGATGATCGCCACGCGCTTCCCGGCGAGGTCGACGCTGTGGTCCCACTGCGCGGTGTGGAAAACCGGGCCGTCGAAGGTGTCGAGGCCGTCGATGCGCGGGATCATCGGCCGGTTCAACTGGCCGACCGCGGACACGAGGACGGAGAATTCCTCGGTCCGCTCGGGTTCGTCCGGCCCGGTCGAAGCGACCGCCCAATGCTGCCGCTCGTCGTCCCAGGCCGCCGAAACGACTTCGGCGCCGAAGCGAATGTGGTCCAGCAGCCCGTTTTCCTCGGCGAACCCGCGCAGATAGGAATGGATGACGTCCTGGCGGCAGAAGTACGACGGCCAGTCGTGCGGGAAGAACGAATACGTGTAAATGTGGCTGTGCACGTCGATCCGGCAGTCCGGGTAGCTGTTCTCGTACCAGGTTCCGCCGACGTCGGCGTTCTTCTCGAAGATCGCGAAGTCCACCCCGGCCTGTTTCATCCGCAGCCCGGCCATCAGCCCGGACAGCCCCGCCCCGACGATCGCCACCCGCATCGGCCGCGCCGGGTCGAGGTCGTCCTTCGTCCACTGAGGAGCGCGCGGATCGGTGCCCGGCGGGACGAACGCGACGCGCAGCAGATCGGCGTCCTCCCCGGCGGAACGGTCGAGCGCCCAAGCCGCGATCGCTTCGAGAACCGTCTCGGACGGCGAAACCGGCCAGTCGGCCACGCCGGCCAGATACGGCTCCAGCGTCGCGAAGCAGAACTCCCGAGCCTCGGCATCCGTCGCGGCGTCGAGGCCGGTGGCGGGCAGCAGATCCGGGTTCGGCCGCCACTGCGGGCGCAGCACGGCCGGGTCGTCGGTCAGGTGCGCGACGAGCATCAGCAACGCGGGAGTCTCCGCGGCCCGCAGCCGGTCGCGCACCTCCTCCGGGGACAGCTGGACTTCAGACAACTCGGGCACCCTTCGGGGTCTCGGCGAGGAATTCGGTCAGCAGGGCGGCCACCGGCGCGGGGTGAGTGAACGCGGCGAGATGCCCGCCCGGCGCGAAGCGCAGCTGAGAGTGCGGGATCGACGCGTGCAGGTTCTCGAGCACCGGACGCGGCGTGCTGGCGTCGTCCTCGCCGCCGATGACCAGCGTCGGCACCGACGGCGGCACCGAAAAGTCGCCGACGGCGGTCATGGCTTCGAGGTAAGCGGCGTGGATCTCGGGATCGCCGCTCAGGAACTGTTCCCGGGCTCGGGCACGCAGCGGGTCCGGGCGGTCGCCGAACCAACGCGTCATCGTCGGGTCGGCGAGCGCGGCCAGCCCGCCCGGCGCGCGGGCCGCCTCCGCGCGGTTGTGCGCGCCGGCCCGGGCAGCGTCGTCGTAACCGCCGGTGGTCGCGATGAGCACGGCAGCGTCGAGAAGGTCCGGATGACGGTGCGCCAAGGCCTGCACGACCATCCCGCCGAGAGAAATGCCGACGGCGACGAACCGATCGATGCGCAGGTGCTGGGCGAGGAGCGCGAGGTCGTCAGCCAGCGCAGCCAAGGAAATCTCGTCCCCGCCGCTGTTTCCGTGGCCGCGAAGATCCGGGAGCACGCAACGGAAACTCTCGCCCAGTTCGGCAGCGAGCGGCTCGAACCACGAACCGTCGAGCGCCAGCGAATGCACCAGCACCACCGCTCGCGGGCCTTGGCCGACGACCCGACAGGACAGCCCGGAGCCGGTCATGCCCGTTCCTCCGCCTGGCGGCGTTCCTCGGCGGCCACGACTTCCTCGCGCAGCCGGGCGGACAGGGTTTCCAGGTGTTTCGCGAATTCCGGCGAGGACGTCCGCATCTCCTGCGTGCGCGGGCGCGGCAGGTCGATCCGCAGGTCGGCGACGATCCGGCCGGGCCGGGCGGCCATCAGCACGACGCGGTCGCTCAGCAGGATCGCCTCCTCCAGGTCGTGCGTCACGAACACGACGGTGGGTCGTTCGGCCTCCCAGAGCCGGACGAACTCCTGCTGCTGGTTCGCCCGGGTCTGCGCGTCGAGCGCGGCGAACGGCTCGTCCATCAGCACCACGCGCGGGCTTTGCACGAGAGTGCGCGCGATCGCCACGCGCTGCCGCATGCCTTGCGACAAGTGCAGCACGTCCGAATCGGCGAATTCCTCCAGCCGGACGCGGCGCAGCCATTCGTCCGCCCGCCGCCTGCGTTCCGCGGCCGGGACGCGGCGGACCTCCATGCCCAGTTCGACGTTGCGCCGCACCCGCCGCCACGGCAGCAGCGCGTCGCGCGCGAACATGAACGCGACGTCGTCCGACGTGCCGTCGACCGGTTCGCCGTCGAGCAGGACGCTCCCGGCGCGGGGCCGCTCCAGCCCGCCCGCCATGGACAGCGCCGTGGTCTTGCCGCAGCCGGACGGGCCGACGATGCTCACGAACTCCGACGCCGCGATCTCCAGGTCGAAATCCTCCAGGACGAGCACCGCGCGCTCGCCGTGGATGAAGTTGTGGCTGACGTGGCCGAAACTGATCGGCGCGCCCGCCCGGCCGGGGCGCTCGTCCTTGCGCCGCGCGGATTCCGGTCCCGGACGCACCATGCTGGTCTGCCTCATTGCAACTCCGCTTGGTCGAGAGAACCGTGATGCTCCGCGAACCCGGCTGCGGGTGTCAATACAAACTGCCGCCGCCGCGGGCTATCGCGCCGATAGCCCGCGAACCGTTGCCACGGCGGCGGCCGGTGGCGAGCCTGAGTCCGAACCGGACCTTCGGAGGAGTGCGATGACACCGGCCCAGCAAGAGGTTTCGCCGTTCGGCGGCGTGCAATTCGACTTTCACGGCCGGGTCGCGGTCGTCACCGGAGCCACCGGCGGGATCGGCGGCGCGATCGCAAGCCGGTTCGCCGAAGCAGGCGCGAACCTGGTGGTGCACGGGCGACGCGCCGACGTGCTCGACGACGTCGTGGCTCGTATCCGCGAACAGGGCCGTGATGCGGTCGCGGTCACCGGCAACATCCGCGACCCGCAGACCGCCGCCGAAATCGCCGCCGCGGCCGAACAACGCTTCGGCCGGGTTGACATTCTGGTCAACAACGCGGGCGGCAACTTCGGCGCCCGGCTCGAAGAACTGTCGGTCAACGCCTGGAACGCGATGCTGGAAGCAAATCTCAGCGGAGCGTTCCACCTCGCGAAGGCTTGCCTCCCCGCGTTCCGACGCCAGGGTGGCGGCGCGGTGGTCAACGTCGGTTCGGCGTCGGCCGGGCACGCGCATCCGCTGCGCGGACCGTACGCGGCGGCGAAAGCCGGTCTCGCGTCGCTCACCCGCACGATGGCGTGGGAATGGGCCGACGCGAACGTCCGCGTCAACTGCCTCGAACCCGGCGCGGTCGTCACTGCCGCCTCCCGGTTCGCGGACGGGGGCGTCGAAGCCCGGGTCGCCCGGTTCGTCGCGATGAACCGGCTCGGCTGCCCCGAGGACATCGCGTCGGTGTGCCTGTTCCTGTGCTCGGCGGGCGCGGCGTACCTGACCGGCCAGACCGTGACCGTGAACGGCGGCCCGCACACCGCCACCCCCGCCGACATCGACCTGGTGCGCGCCCCGCTCGACTTCCGGGAGGAACAATGAGCCAATCGATCGTCGCGGACTACTCGGCGATGGAACAGGCCGTCTTCGCCGAACGGCGCAAACGCCGCTCGCGGGTCTGGCTGCGGGTGTGGACGATCCGGATCGCCGTCGCGGTCGTGATCGTCGGCGGCTGGTACTTCGCCGCGCGCCAGGGCCTGGTCAACCCGCTGTTCGTGTCCTCGCCCGACGAGGTCGCGAAAGGACTCGTGACCCAGCTCGGCGAAGGCGCGTTCTGGACCGACGTGTCCGCCACCTTCAGCGGCGCGCTCGTCGGTCTGGCGGCGGGCGGACTGCTCGGCATCGTGACCGGGGTGGTGTTCTCGCGGTCGGAGGTCCTCGAACGCGCGGCGACGCCGTTCCTGACGCTCGCCAACAGCCTGCCCCGGCCCGCGCTCGCGCCGATCTTCATCCTGTGGTTCGGCCTCGGCTTCGCGCCGAAAGCGCTCGTCGCCGGCAGCGTCGTGTACTTCGTCCTGCTCACCTCGACGCTCGCCGCCCTGCGCGGAATCGACCACGACGTGCTGCAGCTGACCCGGTCGCTGTCGATGTCGCCGGTCCAGCGGTTCCTGAAGATCGAACTGCCGTCCGCGCTGCCGAGCATCGTGGGCGCGCTGCGCCTCGGCGCGGTGTACGCGGTGCTCGGCGCGGTGCTGTCGGAGATGGTCGGCGCGTACTACGGCCTCGGCCAGCGGCTCGTGGTGCTCACCGGCAACTTCAAGGTCGCCGAATCGTTCGCGGTGCTGCTGTTCATGGGGGTCATGTCGATGGTGCTCGATTACGCGATCAAGGGGCTGGAGCACCTGGTCGCGAGCCGGTCGCGGTGAGTGCGCCGCTGCTGGTCACCGGGGGTTCGGCCGGGATCGGCGACCGGCTGGTCTCGTCGCTCGCGGCGGACCGGCCGGTCGTCGTCCTCGACCGGGCCGCGCCCGCCGCACCCGTGCCGGGCGTGCGCTACCTCGCCGCCGACATCACCGACCACGCCAGCCTGACCTGCCTCCCCACGCCGCTGGCGGGGCTCGTGCACTGCGCCGGAATCTGCCGCACCGGACCGTTCCTGGACATGCCCGCCCGCGACTGGGCCCGGGTCCTCGAAGTGAACCTCCACGGCACGCTCGCCGTCGTGCAAGCCTGCGCGCCGTCGATCACCGACGGCGGACGGATCGTGCTCTTCTCCTCCGGCACCGCGTTCAAAGGCCCGGCCGGATTGGCGGCGTACGCGGCCGCCAAGGCCGGAGTGATCGGCTTCGCCAAGTCCATGGCGGCCGAACTCGGCGAGCGCGGGATCACCGTGAACGTCATCGCCCCCGGGCTGGTCGCCACCGGGTTGTCCGAAGACCTGCTGCCCGCCGAACCGGCCACCATCGCCGCCAGGGCGATCCAGCGCGCGTCCACTGTGGACGATTACGTCGAGCCGGTGCGCTTCCTGCTGTCCGCCGGAGCGGCCTTCGTAACCGGCCAAACCCTCGTGGTCGACGGCGGCGCGTACAAACACTAACCCGACACGAAAAGCCCGCTCCCCCGGCCAAAACCGAGGGAGCGGGCTTTCCCGCGCTCACAACGTCACGTTCAATTCCTTCAAGCTGAAAAACGCCCGATCGTCCCGATAGGACAGGTGCGTCACCTCCGGATCCATCAGCTTCATCGCCGGGAACCGCGCGAAGATCCGCGGCAGCACGACCCGCAGTTCCATCCTCGCCAGGTTCTGCCCGACGCACTGGTGCGGCCCGAAACTGAACGCCAGATGTTGCGGCCGCTCGACCGGGATTTCGAAGTCCTCCCACGTCGTGCGCGCGTATTTGCTCTCGTCGTGGTTCGCCGACCAAATCGACGCGACCACGCCCTCGCCCTTGCGGAAGGTGTGCGAGCCGATCGTGATGTCCTCGGTCGCCGCGCGGCGCGGGCCCATCCTGGCCACCGAGTGCACGCGCAGCAGTTCCTCGATCGCGACGTCCCACGAGCGTTCGCCGGACCGCAGCAGCGCGAGCTGGTCCGGGCGGCGGAGCAGCGTGTAGATCGACAGGCCGATCATCCCGGCGGTCGTGTCGTGGCCGCCGATGATCAGGATCGTGATCAGCGCGGCGAGCTGGTCGCGGGTGATCCCGCCCGCTTCGTACTGCTCGCGGATGATGTGGCTGAGCAGGTCGTCGGCCGGGTTCGCCTCCTTCAGTGCCGCGTATTCCAGCCCGAGCGCGCGGAATTCCTCGACCGTCCGGTACATCTCCTCCTGCGACAGCGACAGCGTCGTCTGCCGCTCGGTCAGGTCGAAGAACCGCGGCGCGTCCTCGATCGGGATGCCCAGCATCTGCGTGATCACCGTGGTCGGGATGGCCAGCGCGAACTGCGACACCAGATCCGCCTGGCCGGAGCCGGCGGAGAGCGCGTCGAGGTGGCGGTCCACGATCTCCTCGACTTGCGGCCGGTAGCTCTCGACCGCGCGCGGCGTGAAGTACTTGACCACGCACCGGCGCAGCGTCGTGTGCAGCGGCGGGTCCTGGCGGATCATGCTGTCGGCCACCAGCGGATGGTCCGAGCCGGGCAGGCCGCGCACCGGGAAGCCCGGCGTGTGCGGGTTCGCGCTGAACCGGGTGTCGGAGAGGATCGCCTTCACGTCGTCGAACCTCGTCGCGAGCCACGACGTCTTCCCGCCGCCGAGGTCGACCTCGCTGATCGGGCAGCCCGACCGCAGGTCGCCGAAGTACGGCGGATCGTCCAGCGGCCGCTCCGGGGCCGGGTCCAGCGACAGCTCCCGCAGGTGCGGGCAGCCCTCCTGCGATGCGGCGGTGGTGCGCTCTTCCACGGGATCTCCTTGCGGCTGAGGGGCAGGCGCGGCTTCCGGCCATCATCGCCGCGCGATCGCGCCCGCGGAAGGCGTCGCGCGCTGGCGCACCGATCGGGACCGGCTATCGCACCCGGGCAGGCGCGATAGCGATCCGCCATCACCGGTCCACGGTTCGCGGCATTCCCGGGACCCGTCGTGACCGGCCACACTCGCCGCACCACGAGCCGTGCTTCCGACCCGGCCGCCGGGCACCGACGAAGGGAAGACGCTTGACCGAGAACGCGACCCGGACCGCGATCGCCGGGCTGGCCGCCGCCGGCGCCCCGGTCGTCCCTGAGCCCGAAGCCAAGGATCTGCTGCGCGGTGCCGGAATCACCGTGCCGCGCGGCAACGCCCACGCCGATCCGCTGATCGCCGCGGAGGGCCTTGACGGAGACCTGGTCCTCAAAGCGGTGTCGCCGACGCTGGTGCACAAGTCCGACGCGGGCGGTGTCCGAATCGGACTCTCCCGCGCCGACCTGCCCGCCGAAGCCGCCGCGATGACCGCCGCGCTCGCCGCGCACGGCCACCGGATCGACCGGTTCCTGGTCGAGGAAAAGGCCGCTGCTGGACATGAGGTGATCGTGGGCGCGGTACGGACGCCCGGCGTCGGCTGGGTGGTGATGCTCGGCCTCGGCGGCATCTTCGTCGAGGTGTTCGCCGACGTCGCCTTCGGCATCGCCCCGCTGACCGCCGCGGACGTCCAGGCGATGCTGTCCGAGCTGAAGGGCGCGGCGCTGCTTCGCGGTGCACGTGGCGGAACCGCCGCCGACCTCGACGCGCTGGTGGACCTGGTTCTGCGGGTCAACGGCTTGCTCGGCTCGCTGCCGCCGGAGGTCGTCGAGGTCGATCTGAACCCGGTCATCGTCACCGCCGACCAGGCCGTCGCCGTCGATGCCCGGCTGATCCTGTCCGAAATGGACGAAACGTCCGCCGTTGAAGCTCGCCCCGCCCGCACCGACTTCGGACGCCTGTTCCGGCCACGCACGATCGCCGTGCTGGGCGCGAGCGCGACCGGCTCGAAGCTCGCCAACCGGTACCTGACCGGCCTCCGGCGTTCCGGCTTCGACGGCACTGTCCTGCCGATCCACCCCTCCGCCACCGAGATCGAGGGCCTGCCCGCCTACGCGTCGCTGCGGGAAACCGGCCAGCCCGTCGACTACGCCTTCGTCGCCCTCCCCGCGAAGATCGTCCCCGACGCACTGGCCGCCGAACCCGGGACGCTCGCGTTCGCCCAGGTCGTCAGCAGCGGTTTCGGCGAGGTCTCCGAAGGCGTCGAACTAGAACGCGACCTCGTCGCCCGGATGTCCGCCCAGGGCACCCGGCTGCTCGGCCCGAACTGCCTCGGCATGCACAGTTCCGCCGCGCGGGTCAGCTTCATCCCGGAACCGCCGCTGTCCCCGGGCGGGATCGCGGTGGTGTCGCAGAGCGGCGGACTGAGCGTCGACATCCTCCGCCTCGGTGCCGCGCGCGACCTCGCGTTCCACAGCGTCACCAGCATCGGCAATTCGTCCGATGTGGACGCCGCGGAACTGGTCGAGCACCTGCTGGCCGAACCGGACGTCGAGGTCGTCGGACTGTACCTGGAATCGCTCGCGGCAGGCCGGGAAGTCCTGGATCTGCTGGCCGGGCGCGGAATCAGCAAGCCGATCGTGCTGCTCGCCGGCGGCCGCACCGCGGCGGGCTCGCGCGCGGCGACCAGCCACACCGGCGCACTCACCGGGAATCACCGGCTGTGGCCCGCGTTGTGCCGTCAAGCCGGGATCGCGCTGACCGACTCCCTGGAAGAATTCCTCGACGTACTGCTGGCTTTCGACACCGCCCGGCTGGACGGACCGCCGCCCGCCACGCGCGACGCGGTCCTGTTCGGCAACGGAGGCGGCGCGAGCGTGCTCGCGACGGATGCGTTGGCGCACTATGGATTCACGGTCCCGCCGTTGCCGGACCGCACCGTCGCGCAGATCGAAGCTCTCGGACTCCCGCCCGGCAACGGACTGGCCAACCCGATCGACACCCCGGCGGGCACGCTCGCGGTCGGCGGCGGAACGATCGCCGGAGACCTGCTGTCCCTCGTCCTGGAATCGGCCCCGCCCGCGGTCCTCATCACGCACCTGAACGTCGGCATCATCCAGCGGAATCTCGCGGACACCCACGGCGACGTCACCGGCACGATCATCCGCGGCATCGCCGACGCGCACGCCCGCGCCGGTGCTGGCACGCAGCAATTCCTCGTCCTCAAGGGCGACGGCCGCGCGGACATGGCCGACGCGATCGCCGCCTACACCCGCCAAGCGCACCGGCTCGGCCTGCCCGTATTCGGCACCGTCGAGGAAGCCGGACGAGTCGCCCGCTCGCTGCTCGACTTCCAGCAACGCCGCGCCGCCGTCCGAACGAAAGGCCAGCCATGACCATCGACCACGAACTCCGCCACAAAGAACGGCGCGCGCACGCCCTCGGCATGGGCGGGGAACGCAAACTCGCCGCCCGGGCCGAACGCGGCGAACTGAACGCGCGCGAACGCGTCGCCCGGCTCTTCGACGAGAACTCCTTCCGCGAAACGGGACTCTTCGCCACGTCCAATGTGGATGCCGACCAGCACGCGACCCCCGCCGACGGCAAGGTCACCGGCACCGGTCGCGTCGACGGCCGCCGCGCCGGAGTCATCGCTTACGACTTCACTGTGAAGGGCGCGTCGTCCGGCGCGGTCAGCAACAAGAAAATGGGCCACCTCAAGGATCTCACCGCCCGCACCGGGATCCCGCTGGTCTACCTCGCCGAATCCACCGGCGTGCGGATGCCCGACGTCATGGGCGGCACTGGCCTCGGCAACGCCAACGACCGCACGCGGTTTCTCCGCCGTCGCACCAATCCGTGGGTGTCGGCCGCCTTCGGGTACTCGTTCGGCTCGGCCGCGTGGCACACGGTGAGTTCGGACTTCGCGGTGCTGCGCAAGGGCGCGGTCATGGCGGTGTCGAGCCCGCAGCTCGTGAGCCGCGCGACCGGACAGCAGGTCGACGGCCAGGACCTCGGCGGCTGGAAACTCCATTCGGAGATCACCGGGTTCGCCGACGCGGTCGCCGACACCGACGAGGAAGCGATCGACCTGCTCCGCCGGTTCCTGAGCTACCTGCCCGCGCACAACGGCGAAGCGCCGCCGGTCGCGCCGGTGCCCGCGGGCTCGGCCGGACGAGGCGCGCAACTGCACTCGATCGTCCCGCCGGAGCGCACGAAGGTCTACGACGTGCGCAAGGTCATCGAGGTCGTCGCGGACCTCGGCAGCGTGTTCCCGATCAAGGAACGCTACGGGAAGTCGCTGGTCACCTCGCTGTGCCGGATCAACGGCCACTCGGTCGGGATCATCGCGAACAACCCGATGTTCAAGGGCGGCGCGATCGACGCGGCGGCGTGCGCCAAGGCGACGAGCTTCATCGTGCTGTGCGATTCCTACAACATCCCGCTGGTGTTCCTGGTCGACCAGCCCGGCTTCCTCATCGGACTGGACGGGGAACGGAGCGGCATCGTCGGCAAGGTCATCAACTGGATGAACGCCTTGTCGCTGACGACCGTGCCGAAGGTGACGGTGATGCTGCGCAAGAACTACGGCCAGGGCTACGTGAACATGGGCGGCGCGTGGACGACCGACGCGATGGCCGCGTGGTGGACCGCCGAAGTCAGCTTCATGGACCCGCGCTCGGCGGTCGGCGTGGTGCACGGGATCGACCAGGCGACCGATCCGGAACTCTACGAACGCCGACTGGCCGAAATGGCCAAGGACTCGACCGGGTACGACGTCGCCCGCGTGTACGGCGTGCAGGACGTCATCGATCCGGCCGACACCCGCGAGTTCATCCTCGGCGCGCTCGAAGACAACGCGCTGACCCGCACCGGCGGCGTCGGAGAACACCTCCTCAGCACCTGGCCCACGAGCTACTAGGCGGATCGGATGAACCAGCCCTTCCCCCGGCGGCTTCTCGTCGCCAACCGCGGCGAAATCGCCCGCCGGATCATCGCCACCGCGCGGCGGCTCGGCGTGGAAACTGTCGCCGTCCACCATCAGGTCGACGCCGGGCTCCCCGGGGTCGCCGAAGCCGATTTCGCCCGGGAAATCACCGGCGAACCGCCCGTCGCGGCTTACCTCGACATAGAGCAGATCGTCCGCGTGGCAACGGAAACCGGTGCCGACGCGGTCCACCCCGGTTACGGTTTCCTCGCCGAGAACGCCGACTTCGCCCGCGCTGTCGAAGCGGCCGGACTGATTTGGGTCGGCCCCTCCCCGGACGCCATCACCGCCATGGGCGACAAGGTCGAAGCACGCAATCGGGTCGCGGCGGCCGGAGTTCCAGTCAGCGGCGGCGCTGGGGCGGCGTTGTCCGATGTGGACGAAGCGGTCCGCGAGGCCGAACGGATCGGCTACCCGGTCATGGTCAAGGCTTCCGGCGGCGGAGGCGGCATCGGCATGACCATCGCCCGCGACGCCGATGCCGTGCGCAAGGAATTCGAGCGCACGCAAGCGATCGCGGCCCGCAGCTTCGGCTCCGACCGGGTGTTCCTCGAACGGTTCGTCGAATCAGCTCGGCACATCGAGGTCCAGGTGCTCGGGCTCGCCGACGGCACGGTCCTCACCCTCGGCGAGCGCGACTGTTCGGTGCAGCGCCGCAACCAGAAACTGGTCGAGGAAGCACCCGCGATCGGCCTCGATCCCGCTGTGCGGCAACGGCTACACGACGCGGCGGTCAACGCGGCCAGCGCGGTCGGCTACCGCAACGCGGGCACGGTCGAGTTCTTAGTGGACGCTAGGACGCAGGAGTTCGTCTTCCTGGAGATGAACACCCGGATCCAGGTCGAGCACCCGGTGACCGAGCTGATCCACGGCATCGACCTGGTCGAGCAGCAGCTGAGCATTGCCGCGACCGGAACCGTCACGCCCGGGTTCGCGCCGCGCCAGCACGGGCACGCGATCGAATTCCGGCTCTGCGCCGAGGATCCGGTCCGGTTCTTCCCGAGCCCCGGCCCCATCGAAGACTGGGAAGAACCGCACGGCGACGGCATCCGCGTCGATTCCGGCTACCGGGCCGGACTCGCGGTCACCCCGCATTTCGACTCGCTGATCGCCAAGATCTGCGTCTTCGGCGAGAACCGCGAGGCCGCGCTCGAACGCGCGCGGGAAGCACTCGACGGATTCGCCGTCGGGCCGCTGCGCACCAATCTGCCGTTTCTGCGCGACCTGGTGGACCGGCCGGAATTCACCGGCGGCGGATACGACACCGGCATCGTCGCGGCCGTCACCAGCCGTCCCGCGGCGTCGACACGGAGGTAGCACTGTGCCCGAAACCATCAACGCCGACATGGGCGCCAGCGTCTGGAAAGTCCTGGTCGCCGCGGGCGACGCGGTCGAGCCCGACACCACGGTGGTGGTGCTCGAATCGATGAAAATGGAAATCCCGGTACTGGCCGAATACGCCGGATCGGTGACCGCCGTGCACGTCGCGGAGGGGGCGACGGTGCAGGCGGGCGATCCGCTCGTGGACATCGAAGAACCGTAAGGAAAACCCCACCATCGCAGGGAAAGGGCGGGCAATGAAGCTCACCGTGGACGCGGGCAAATGCTGCGGCTCCGGACAGTGTGTCCTGGCCGCGCCGGACTACTTCGACCAGGACGACGACGGCATCGTGGTCCTGCTGGCCGACGAGGCCGCCGACGACGCGGCCGGGGACGTCGAGGAGGCAGTGTTCTCCTGCCCCACCGCGGCCATCGAGATCGTCGGGCGCTGAGACCGTGCCCCCGATCCGCCGCGTCGTGATCGCCGGAGCCGGGCAGGGCGGCGTGCACACCGCCGCCTCCCTGCGCCGCCTCGGCTACGACGGCGACCTGACCCTCGTCAGCGCCGAGTCGTCGCTGCCATACCAACGGCCGCCGCTGTCGAAAGCGTTCCTCCGGGACCCGGATCCGGCGCACATCGATTTCCACGACGCCGCGCATTATTCCGCTCTGGACACCCGACTCGTCCTCGGCGATCCGGTGCTCACTGTGGACTGTCCGAACCAGACACTCAGCCTGCGCTCCGGCGAAACTGTGCCTTACGACCATCTCGTGCTGGCCACCGGCTCCCGGCCGCGCCGGATCACCGACCTGGCGCACCTGCGCAACGTCTTCCATCTGCACGACCGGGACTCCTCGGCAGCGTTGGGCGAACAACTGCGCGAAGGCCGGTCGATGCTGCTGGCAGGCGGCGGTTTCATCGGCTTGGAGATCGCGAGTGCCGCCGTCGAACTGGGGTGCGCGGTCACCATCGTGGAGCAACTGCCGTCGATCCTCGCGCACGCGGTCCCGACGCAGGTCAGCGACTTCCTGCTGGACCGGCACCGCGCCCGCGGCGTCCAGTTCCGGCTCGGCCGCTCCGTGGTCGCGTTCACGATCGAAGGCGACCGGCTCGCCTCCGTGACCACGGATGACGGATCTGAGCTCGCCGCGGACGTCGTAGTCGTCGGCATCGGTTCGGCCCCGTGCACCGATTTGGCCGCACGCGCCGGGCTGAAAGCGGACGACGGCATCGTCGCCGACCCCCGGCTGCGCACCTCGGACCCGCACATCAGCGCCATCGGCGACTGCGTCCGGTTCCCCTTGGACGGCCGCCCGGTGCGGCTCACGTCCGTCCAGCACGCCATGGACTCGGCGCTGCACGTGGCCAAGCAGATCACCGGCCGCGACGCCCCGTACCGCCCGGTGCCCTGGTTCTGGACCGACCAAGCCGGGGTGAAGGTGCAGATGGCCGGCGCACCCCGCGCCGAACACGACCGCACCGAATTCCTCGCGGGCCCGTCCGATGCGGCCTTCGCTGTCCGGTCCTTCCTCGGCGACCGGTTCGTCGGCGGCGTGACGGTCGGGATGCCCCGCGAACACCTGGCCATGCGGCGCGAACTAGCCGCCCTCTGACCCGTCCGTCGCAGCCCCGCGTTGCCAGAGAAAGGAAAACCCCCGCCATGCGTTTCCCAGAATCGGCTCCCGCCAGCCGTCGCACCGTGCTCCGAATGGCCGGGGCTTCCCTGCTCGCCGCCGGCGCCGGCGGTCTGCTCGCCGCCTGCGGCGACGGCCCCTCGTCGGCCACCACCGGCGACGCCAAGGGCGCGGTCGCCCGGCCGACTCCGTTCCGCGTCGCCACCGCTCCCGGCGACAACTACTTCATCGACGCGGTCAACCTCGACCAGAAGCAGTTCGGCAAGTACAACCTCCAGGTCCCGAAGTTCCTGCACCCGTCCAGCGGCGTGCAGGGCATGCAGTTGCAGACGGCCGGGCAGATCGACGGGCAGATGCAGGACACGCTGCTCACGATGGCGACGTTCGCCAACTCGCGGCCGGGCGAGCGGCCGGTGATCATCGGGATGCGCATCCCGGAAACGACGTACTCGATCGTCGTCGGGAAGGGTTCCTGGCCGTCCGCCTCGGCGAGCTTCGCGGACAAAATGGCCGCGCTGAAAGGCAAAACGATCGGCGTCACCGCGATCGGCGCGGGCGCGGACAAGCAGCTGCGGCTCGCGCTGCGCCAAGGCGGCCTGTCCGACGGCGACGTCACCCCGCTCGCCGTCGGCCAGACCACGCCCGCGATCGCGCAGATGAACGCGGGCAAGATCGACGCGTACGTCGGCATCACCTTCGCCACCGCGCGGCTGATGGCCGAGCAGACCGGCGGCCGGGTCCTGATCGACTTCGCCGCGGCCGGAGTGCCGGACCTGTTGAGCAAACAGCAGGTCGACGTGCTCATCGCCCGCGAGGATTACGCGAAATCCCACGCGGACGCCTGCAAAGCCTGGCTGGCGGCGCAATGGGCGGCCAAGGACTGGATCCTGGCCAACCGGGACCAGGCCGCGGACCTGCTCAACACCGACAGCTTCGACGGGAAGGGCCTGGCCGTCTCGAAGCAGTACATCCAGCACTTCGCCGAGGTCGTCGTGCCGAAGCTGCAGCCGCAGTGGAAGGTGACGAAGGAGGCGATCGACCTGATGATCAAGGTCGCGGTCCAGACCGGTGCGGTGTCCGCCGGGCAGGTCGCCTACGAGACGGTGGTCGCGGACTTCGCCCGGGCCTGACTCCGTACGCGAAAGGGCGCCTTGAGGCAATTCCCTCAAGGCGCCCTTTCGTCACAGTGCGGAGAGGATGTCGCTGACCCGGTCCTTGGCGTCGCCGAAGAGCATCGCCGAGTTCTCCCGGAAGAACAGCGGGTTCTGCACACCCGCGTAGCCGGAAGCCATGGAACGCTTGAAAACGATCACGTTCTCGGCTTCCCACACGGTGAGGACCGGCATGCCCGCGATCGGGCTGCCCGGGTCCTCGGCCGCGGCCGGGTTGACGGTGTCGTTCGCGCCGATGACCAGCACCACGTCGGTGTCAGCGAAGTCGTCGTTGATCTCGTCCAGTTCCAGCACGATGTCGTACGGGACCTTGGCTTCGGCGAGGAGGACGTTCATGTGTCCGGGCAGGCGTCCGGCGACGGGGTGGATGCCGAAGCGGACCTCGATGCCCTTGTCACGCAGTTTCCGCGTCAGTTCCGCGACCCCGTACTGGGCTTGCGCGACCGCCATCCCGTAGCCCGGCGTGATGATCACCCGGGACGCACCGGTGAGCAATTCCGCCGCGCCTTCCGCGGTGATTTCCCGGTGCTCGCCGTAATCCTTGTCCCCGCTCGGTCCGGCTTCGATGCCGAAGCCGCCCGCGATCACGGAGATGAACGACCGGTTCATCGCCTTGCACATGATGTAGGACAGATACGCACCGGAGGAACCGACCAGCGCGCCGGTGATGATCAGCAGGTCGTTCTCCAGCAGGAAGCCCGACGCCGCCGCAGCCCAACCGCTGTAGCTGTTCAGCATGGACACGACCACGGGCATGTCGCCGCCGCCGATCGAGGCGACCAGATGCCACCCCAGCGCGAGCGCGAGCACGGTGACGACGATCAGCAGCCACAACGCCGGGCTGACGACGAACCAGGCGGTGAACGCCACGAACAACACCAGCGCACCGAGGTTCAGGAAGTTCTTGCCCGGCAGCATCAACGGCGCGGACTTCATCTTCGCCGACAGCTTCAGGTTCGCCACGATCGACCCGGTGAACGTCACCGCCCCGATGAACACGCCGATGAACACCTCGGCGTGGTGAATCCCCAACGTCCCCAACGCTTCCAGATGCCGCGATTCGGCGCCGGAAGGGTCGCATTCCACCTGGAGATACCCGTTCCAGCCCACCAGAACGGCGGCGAGACCGACGAACGAATGCAGCAGGGCGATCAGCTCGGGCATCCCGGTCATCTCGACCACTGCCGCCCGGCGCAGCCCGATTCCGGCGCCGATCACCATCGCGATGATCATCAACGCGATGGAAGTGCCGGTGATTTCCCCGGACACCGCTTGGGCGATGGTCGCGATCAGCGCGACGATCATCCCGGCGATGCCGAAATAGTTTCCGACTCGCGCGGTTTCGTGCCGGGAAAGCCCGGCCAGCGCGAGAATGAACAACAGCCCGGCCACGATGTAGGCGGCCTGGCTCGCAGTGTGCACAGTCATCTGAAGAAGGCCTCTCGGGTCAGCTGCGGGAGAACATGGCGAGCATCCGGCGCGTTACCGCGAAGCCGCCGAAAATGTTGATCGTCGCCAGCAATGTCGCCACCGCCGCCAGCACGACGACCACCGTGTTTCCGCTGACCAGATTCAGCAGAGCGCCCACGACGATGATCCCGGAAATCGCGTTCGTCACCGACATCAACGGCGTGTGCAGCGCGTGATGCACGTGCCCGATCACGTAATACCCGATCACGATCGCCAGCGCGAACACCGTCAGATGCGGCAGCAACGCCGCCGGGGCCAGCGCCGCCAGCAGCAGGAACACCGCCGCCACGCCCAAAACGAGCCCGAGCCGTCGGCCCGAGGACATCGGCTCCTTCTTCGGCTCTTCCTTCTTCTCCGGCGCCGCCGCGGGTTTCTGCGGAGCAGCCGAGACTTGCACCGGCGGTGGCGGCCACGTCAGCTCGCCGTTCTTCACCACCGTGATCGACCGGACCACCACGTCCTCGAAGTCCACGACCAGTTGGCCGTCCTTCTCCGGCGTCATCAGCTTCATCAGGTTGACCAGGTTGGTTCCGTAGAGCTGCGACGCCTGCGCCGGAAGCCGGCCCGCCAGATCCGTGTAGCCGAGGATCGTCACCCCGTTGTCCGTGACGACGCTTTCCCCGGCGACCGAACCCTCGACGTTCCCGCCGTTCGCCGCGGCCATGTCCACAATGACCGAACCGGCCTTCATCGACGCCACCATCTCGCCGGTGATGATCCGCGGCGCCGGACGGCCCGGGATCAACGCCGTCGTGACGATGATGTCTACCTCGCGGCACTGCGCTGCGTAGAGTTCCTTCTCGCGGGCCTTGTAGTCGTCGCCCATTTCCTTGGCGTAACCCGTCGCGGAGACTTCAGCGTTCGGGTCCTCGATGGACAGATACTCCCCGCCGAGGCTCTTCACCTGGTCCGCGACCTCCGGGCGCGGGTCCGTCGCCCGCACGATCGCCCCGAGGCTGCCTGCCGCGCCGATCGCCGCCAGCCCGGCGACACCGGCGCCTACGACCAGGACCTTCGCCGGGTTCACCTTCCCCGCCGCGGTCACCTGTCCGGTGAAGAACCGCCCGAACGTGTGCGCCGCCTCCACCACCGCGCGGTAACCAGCGATGTTCGCCATCGACGACAGCACGTCCAGCGACTGCGCCCGGCTGATCCGCGGCACCGCGTCCATTGCCAACGCCGTGATCGGCCGCTTCGCCAGGTCCTCCACCAGCTCCGGCTTCAACGCCGGGGCCAGCAGGCTCACCACCGTCGCCCCCGACTTCACCGCGTCCAGCTGCTCCGAGGACGGCGCGTTCACCCCGAACACGACGTCCGCCTCCGCGATCGACCCGGACGTCGCGCCCGCGTCCGCATACGCCTCGTCGAAGAACCCCGACGCCAGCCCCGCGCCCGGCTCCACCGTCACGTCATAACCCAGCCCGCGCAGCTTGCCCACCGTCTCCGGAGTCGCCGCGACGCGCGTCTCCCCCGGTTGTGCCTCCTTGAGCACCCCGATCAGCATGCTGTCTCCTTCCCGCTCGTTCGCGGAAGATCCGCCGGCCGGGCCTGACGGCGTTTTGGGTCGCCACCTGGTCCGACTTCGCCCGCTTCAGGTACAGATGCGCTGGATACTCCCATGCCGTCCAGCCTCCGGCAGCCAACCGGAGGCCCTTTTTCGACGGCAAGTGCGACGAGATCACAGTCATAGCCCTGGCCTATCGCAACACCCGCCGGCTGAGCCGCTCCCCCGCGCCGCGGGAACCTCCGGGCACGGCCGAGCCGGAAACCGCCGACTACCCGCTTGAACCGCGCGCCGCCCGCCACGCCGGTTCCCGCCTTCGCCGCCCGCCGCCGCGCCCCGGCCGGGATCGCGGAATCGATCGCCTGATCGATCACGACGTCCACAGTGATGTCCGCCACTTGACAACCGCCGTTTCCGGCTCGGCGACTCAACGGCGCAACCCGCTGCTCCGCTCGGAGCCGACTGCCGCGTACCGGGTCAGCATGGCCACCAGCTCGTCCTCGAACACGGGGAGATCGAGCGGCTCCGGCCCGGCGATCATCTTGTGCACGAGCAGTTCCACCGTGTGCACGATGATCCGCGCCGCCATGTCCACATTGGACACTTCCGGCCCGAGCAGACCGCGCACGTACGCGACCCGCTCCTCCTCGTACCGCGCGACCTGCTCCAGCAACTCCGCCGAGCGCGGGGCTTGTTCGGCCAGCACGCGCAACAGCTGCGGATCGTCGAGGTGATTCCGGATCGCGACGCGCACGAGTTCGCGGAGCGCACCGTCGAGCGAGTCCGGCGGTCCGGCGGTTTCCCGGTGGCGGCGCAGGGTTTCCGCGCCGGCGTCGAGATGCTGAGATGCCAACGCGACGAGGATGGCATCTTTGTTCGGGTAGTACTGATACAGCGCCCCGATCGACACCCGCGCCCGCTCCGCGATGCGGTTCGTGGTGCCCGCGGCGTAGCCCATCTCAGTGAAAACCCGCGCGGCTGCGGCGAGGATCCGCTTGCGGGTCAACTCGCCGCGCACCTGCCGCGGCTCCTTGCGCGGTTGCAGGCGCTTTCCGGGCATCTCCGCGGCCTCCTCCGGGGGTGAGCTTTTGCTCATAATAGGCCGGTGAGCAGGGCTGATGCCGGGATTGGCGCGGTTCCCGAGGGATGGGACGGCTCGTCGGCGGATTGCGGCTGTCTCGCGTTGCTGCCGCGTCCGGTTGAGTTACGGCTTCCCTGCGCCGAGGAGGGCCGGATTCCTCGCGCGGACTCGGATCCGCCGGGTGGCTCACCGCGCACGCGAATACCCGCCGCATGGACAAATCGGCCAGATTCCGCCTCACGGCTCACGGCTCACGGCTCACGGCTCACGGCTCACGGCTCACGGCTCACGGCTCACGGCCCAGATGAATCCACGGACGGGTCCGGCTGCCCAGCCCACTCGAGCGGCGCGTTCCGGCAAACCAGGCCCGCCTCCCCCAGTCGGGCAGACCTTCCGACGCATCCGGCCGCTTCGCCCGCCTCGCCCACCCCGGCTCCTCCAGCCGCTTCGCCCACCTCGCCGAATCGCCACTCCGCACCAATCTCGGCCCGCCTCTCGGCGTGAGGTCGCATCGCCACCCCCGCCACCTCGGCCCACCCCTCGGCATGAGGTCGCATCGCCACCCCCGCCACCTCGGCCCACCCCTCGGCATGAGGTCGCATCGCCACCCCCGCCAACCCCGGCCCGCCCCTCGGCGAGAGGCGGGCCGAGGTCCGGTCAGCGCCCGAGGCCGGGCAGTGGGGCCGTTCCTTCCTCGCGCACCGCGTCCAGCGCGCGCGGGTCCAGGTTCAGCAGCCGCAGGATCGTCGGCGCGATCTGGGTCGTCTCGACCGCTGCCGGGATCCGCGCCCCGTGCCCGCCGCCGACCACCAGCGGAACCGCGCGGTCGTCGGCAGCCGCGCCGCCGTGTTCGGCGATTTTCGAGTGGCCGCCGGTGTACACGACGCCGTGCTGGGCGATGCCGACTAGGTCCGGCACCCGCGGGTCGCCCGGGCGCACCCGGAAGTAGCGGGCGGCGTCGGCTCCGGCGTAGGCGGTCGTCAGGCCCGCGTGTGTGAACGGTTTCGGCGCGCCGGTGCTGCCGTTTCCGGTGCCTGACTGGGCCAGCAGGTACTGCCGGGCGAACGCCGCCGCCGACGGCGAGTGGTCGGTGAACCACAGCAGCATCGCGTCGTCATCGGTCGACTGGGCGACCAGGTCGGGCGCACCGGGATGCGCGGCCCGCCAGGCGGCGTTCAAACCGGCGAGCAGCGGGGCGTCGTCGATGCGGGTCAGCGCGTTCGGGTCGATCGGCGACTGGCCGTGTTTCGCGGAGAGGATCACGGTCGTCGAGCGGTCGAGGTGCCGGTTCCGAAGTTCGGCGGTGAACGCGCCGACCTGCCGGTCGACGAAGTCCAAAGCGGACTGCAGCACCGGGCCCGGGGTTCCGTCCGGACGGTATCCGCCGGGCTGGCCGCCGGAAAGCGGGAGCTTCTGCGCGGTCGAGACGGACTGGAAGTTCATGCCGAACACCCCGGGCGTACCGGCGCGAGTCTGTCCGCTGTGGTCGAAGCCGTCGATCTCGTTCAGGACGGCTTTGGCTTTGTAGCCGTCATAACGCTGGGTCGCGGAGTTGTCCTTCGTCCAGTCGCTGGAACCGGGAGCCTTGCTGTTGATCTCCGGAGTGAACAGGTCGTCGATGCCGCTGCCCGACGGGCCGTTGAGCATTTCGTACGCCGGATGCTTGTCCGACCAAGCGGTGCGCAACCCGGCCTGCCGCGCGACCTCGAACACGGTGTTCACCCGCAGATATTGGTGCGGGTAAACGGGTTTGCACGTCTTCGGGTCGACGGGCAACGCGGCCGGGTTGATCAGCGAACGCGGGTTGCCGGTCATCGCGAGCACGCCGTCGGGCAGGTTCGGCAGGCCTTGTCCGGCGTCGATGGCGTCCATGTTGCGGTCAAGATCCTCGGTGTAGTCCACTGTGGACCCGGGCTTCGCCCCGGCGCAGGACGTCGTGCCCGCCGGGAGCAAATCCCGGTTGTAGGTGGCGTCGTAGTAGATCCCGGTGCTCGCGGGGTTGCCGCCGGTCACTTGCGCGACCATGCCGGGGAACGAATCCGACGGCACCGGCGTGTTCGCGTGCGCGTATTCGGTGCCGTGCGCCGCGAGCGCGGCCAGCGCGGACCCGGGGTGGGTGCGCGTGTACCAGTCCAGGTCCGACTGGTGGAGACCGTCGACCGAAAGCAGCAGCACATGCTCGGTGCGCACCGGCGCGGCCAGCGCGGGCACGGCCGCCGCGACAGTACCGGCCGCGGCCATCGCCGCCACGGCACGCCAACGAATTCTCGACACAGGAGTCCTCCTAGTCCCTGCCGCCCGACACGGCGACCGGCGTATTCCAGGCCGCGCACAAAGACAAGGGAAAACCGCCGGAGAAACAGAAGATGAACGCTCTCGCCGGGCCGAGGCACAGATTTCCGTACCGGGAAGGAAACCGTTTTCAGACGCAGCGGACGCAATTCGCCTGATTCGTTCATCGGGACGGATACCCGGCGGACGCCCGCCAGAGTGCTTGCGCCTTGCCAGCACTTGTGGTCCACTGAAAGTGCTTGCAGATCGAAATCACTACGAAGGGACCGGTCATGATCCGTCGAGTGCTCGCCCAGTGCACCGTCTCCGACCTCGCGCGGGCCGAGGCTTGGTACGCGGCCCTGTTCGACCGCGCCCCGGACGCCCGCCCGATGCCCGGCCTGCTCGAATGGCACCTCGGCGACACTTTCGGGCTGCAGGTGTGGTCCGAACCCGACCGAGCCGGACGGTCGACAGTCGTCCTGGAGGAAACAGACCTCGACGCGGCCGCCGCCCACGCGACAACGGCCGGAGCGCCCCACGACGGCCCGCAACCTGGTGGCGGCGCGCGCATCCTGCCGCTCACCGATCCGGACGGGAACCGCGTGGTTTTCACCGGGAAGTGAGCCAGGCAGGCGATTCCCGCTGCGATTTCTCAGCAGCGCCGAGGTTCTCTCCTGCCGATGGACCGGGCGCACGTTGCCGAGGTCCGTGAAGGACTCCTTGAGGGAACCTAATTCCTTCAAGGAGCCCTTCACGGACCTCGGCCGGGAGCGCACCCGCCGGGAAAGCCGCGCCGGAGACCGGTTGACCGACGGGCCCGCACCGGCCTAGTCTCGCGATTAGAGCGATCACTCTAGTCGCGAGATCCGAGGGAGGTCCGATGCCGCGCGTGGAACTGTCCGCCGGGCCGATCGACTACGACGACACCGGCGGGACCGGTCCGGCGCTGGTCTTCGGGCACGGGTTTCCGATGTCCGGCACGCAGTGGCGCAAGGTCGTCCCGCTGCTGGCCGGCTACCGCTGCGTCCTGCCGACTCTTCCGCTCGGCGCCCACCGCGCGCCGATGCGGCCCGGCGCTGATCTCACGCAGTTCGGCGTCGCCCGGCTGCTCGGCGAATTCCTCGATGCGCTCGACCTCCACGACGCGACAATCGTGCTCAACGACTGGGGCGGCGGCCAATTCCTCGTCGCCGACGGGATGGCACCGGCCGAGCACGTCGCCCGGGTCGCCCGGGTCGGCCGGCTCGCGCTCGTCGCCTGCGAGGCCTTCGACAACTTCCCGCCCAAGCCCGCGCGCCCGGCCGTCAAGCTGCTCCGGCTCCCCGGCGGGCCGTGGCTGCACGCCCAAGCCACCCGGACGTCGTTCTACCGGCACGCCAAATCCGCGTACGGTGGGATGTGCGAAAGCCGCATCCCGGACGACATTCTCGACGGCTGGTTCACTCCGGCGTTGCGGGACAAGGACATCCGCCGGGATCTGGTCAAATTCGCCACCGGAACCCCGCCGCGGCACGAACTGCTCGCGTGGACCGAACGGTTGCGGACGTTCGACCGGCCGGTCCTGGTCGTCTGGGCGGGCAAGGACCGGATGATGCCCGCCGACCACGGGCGACGGCTCGCTGACCTGTTCCCGGACAGCCGGTTGGTCGAGATCCCCGACAGCGGCACGCTGATTCCCGAGGACCAGCCGGAGCGACTGGCCAAGGAGCTGACCGCATTCCTCACCGAAACCGAAACCGGAGCCGCGCCAGCCTGAAACTCGTGCCACAAGCGGAAAATAAACCTCAGGCCGAAACTGTCAACGGAAAACGCACTCCAGTCAACTCCTCGGACACCGTCCACAAGCGACGCGCCGCCGCCTCGTCCCGGGCTTTCGCCGACCGCCCAACCAGTTTCGGCGCACTGCGGTTCTGCAAGAAACCACGCGGACCCGCGAAGCTGTTGCCAGGAACATCCGCCAACGCCGCGTAAAGCGTAGGCCGCGCCCCTTCCTCCGAAGTCTGCGCCACCAGCCGGACACCAGCCTTAGCCAGCGACGACAACACTGGCGTCTCAACCTTCAACAGGTTCGTCGCCGCCGTCCCAGGATGCGCCGCCATCGCCAGCACCGGCGAACCGACTTCGGTCAACCGCCGCTGAAGCTCGGCAGTGAACAACAGGTTCGCGAGCTTCGACTGCCCATACGCCGCCACCGCCCGGTACCTCCGGCGTTCCCAGTTCAGGTCGGCGAAATCGAGAGAACCGACCCGGTGCCCGTTCGACGAAACCGTCACCACCCGGCCCCGGATCCGCGGCAGAAGCAGGTTCGTGAGCGCGAAATGGCCGAGATGGTTGGTCCCGAACTGCGATTCGAACCCGTCCGCGGTGCGCGACAGCGGCGGGATCATGATGCCCGCGTTGTTGATCAGCAGGTCGATCGGCTCGGCGAACTCCGCGGCGAACGCGCGGACCGACGCCAGGTCGGCGAGGTCCAGCTGCCGGACTTCGACGTCGCCGGGCAGTTCCGAAGCAGCCTCGCGGCCGCTGCGCAGGTTGCGCACCGCGAGCACCACCCGCGCGCCCTTGGCTGCCAGCGCCGCGGCTGTCGCGCGGCCTAATCCGCTGTTCGCACCGGTGATCACGGCGGTGCGGCCGGTCTGGTTTTCCGCGAGAGCGTCCATGCCCCCAAAGTAGGCACCGGCAACAATGTTGTCAACGGAAACATGCTGCTAGACTGACCGGGTGCCCGACCAGTCCGACGACCGTCCCTATCACCACGGCAGCCTCCGCACCGCCTTGCTCGACGCGGCAGAACGCGGGTTGCGCGCGCACGGAGCCGATCAGCTGTCGCTGCGCGACCTCGCCAGGGAGATCGGCGTCAGCCACGCCGCGCCGCGCCGGCATTTTCCGGATCGGCAGGCCTTGCTCGACGCGCTCGCGGAAGCCGGATTCGCACGGCTGGACAATGCGTTGCGCTCCGCGCTGAAGACCGCAGACGACTTTCCGGGTCGCGTACACGCGGCGGCCACGGCGTACACCCGCTTCGCCACCGAGAACTCCGCGCTGCTGGAACTGATGTACACCAGCAAGCATCGCCCCGGCGCATCGCGGATCGTGCAGGCCGCCGAGGCGCCGTTCGGGCTGATGAACGACCTGATCGTCGAGGGCCAGGAGCAAGGCGCCCTGCAGGACGGGCCGCCGCAGCGGATCGGAGTCGTGTTGTTCGCGACGCTGCAAGGAATCGCGACCCTCGGCAACGGCGACCTCGTTCCGCCGGAATTGCTCGACGGACTCGTCGACACCGCCGTCGAACAGTTCCTGCGCGGCGCTCGTCCATAACAAAACCGGTCGGCCAAGCGAATGCGGCGCCCGATTGGATACCGTGGGCAGCATGGCTGACCAACGACCGCTCGGCTTGCGAGAACGCAAGAAGCTCGACACGCGCAAAGCGCTGAGCGACGCCGCTGTGGCGCTGATGTACGAGAGAGGTCCAGACAACGTTGTCCGCGAGGACATCGCGGAGCGCGCCGGGGTGTCGCTGCGGACCTTCAGCAACTACTTCGCCACGAAATACGACGCGGTCGCCTACCGGCAAGAGCACCGGATCCGGCGCAGCGCACAGCTATTGCGGGAGCGACCGGCGCACGAACCGCTGTGGACCGCGCTCGCCGAAGCGCTCATCGAACCGTTGCGCGCCGACGGAGTCCCGTACGGCCAGCCGGCATCCGACCAGCTCAGCACGGTGCAAGCGTGGAGCGCGACGCCGGAAATGCGCACCGCGCTGGCCCGGGTCGAGACCGGCGATCTGGTCCGGGCGATCGCCGAACGCACCGGGACGCGGGTCGGCGAACTGTACCCGCAACTGGTGTCCGACATCGCGATCGCGGCGATGACCACCGTGCTGAACCGGTTCCTGGACGAGAGTCTGGAGAAGGCAGTGCCGATGACGCTGCGGGAGGCGTTCGCCTCGATTTCCCTCGGCCTCCCGCCGCGATAGTCAGCGCCGCGACGCCGCGGGCAGCGAGTTTTCCCTGCCGTGCGCGCGAAATTCCGCCCGCAGTGCATCTCGATCCGCTGCGGTGAGCGGCCGGTACGGGCTGGTCCGGCTCGGCGCGTACCAGACCCGGTCGTCCTCCCAGCCCTGCGCGCGCAACGGCGCTTTGTCGACCTTGCCGCTGCCGGTGACCGGGGCCTCGTCGATGATCCGCACGAACGTGGGTCGCCATTTCGTACCGAGATCCGGTTGCGCGGCAAGGAATTCGTCGAAGTCTTCCGGATCGAACACGGTATCCTCGGCGAGAATGACCGACGTCATCAGCAGGTCTCCGGTCTTCGGATCGGGCACGCCGTAGCAGTGCGCCACCGCGAACGCCGGGTAGCGGCCCAGAATCCGTTCGACCGGGGCGGTGCCGAAGTTCTCGCCGTCGACGCGGAGCCAGTCCGCGGCCCGGCCGGCGAAGTACAGGTAGCCGTCGCGGTCGCGGTAGCCGAGGTCGCCGGTCCAGAAGTCCTCGCCGCCGAATTTCAGCCGTTCGGCCATCGCGGCGGGATGCTTGTAGTAGCCCTCGAACGTTTTCCCGCGGCCGACCGCGACGATCTCGCCGGTCGCTTCCTCGGCGTTCAGCAGCAGCCCGTTCTCGTCGAACTCCGCGAGCGGGCATTCCCGGTTGTCCTGGTCGCGGATTTCCGCGCGCATTCCGGGCGCGGGGCGGCCCAGTGCGTTCGGGGGTGCGTCCGGTTCCGGCACGATGCGAAGCCCGCCTTCGCTGGAACCGTAGCCTTCCCGTACTTCGCAACCGAATCGACGGCGGAATTCGGCGGATTCGCCCGGCGCGGCTTCGGAGCCGAAGGCGACCTCCAGCCGGTTGTCGGCGTCGGTCGGCTGCTCCGGCTGCGCGACGACGTAGCTGAGCACGCGGCCGACGTAGTTGAAGTAAGTCACCCCGTGCGCGCGGAGGTCCGGGATGAACTGCGACGCGGAGAACTTCCGGACCAGCACGATCGTCGCGCCGACCTTCGCCGCGGCGGCGAGGTTCATCATGATCGCGTGGCCGTGGAACATCGGCAGGCACAGGTAGGTGACCGAATCGCGGTGCAGCGAGACGCGTTCGGCCAGCGCGTCGGTCAACCGGCCGAGGCGGCCGTTGCCGCAGATCACCGCCTTCGGCGTGCCGGTGGAGCCGGAGCTGAACAGCAGCAGGAAGATCGCCGCTGGGTCCGGCAGCGACGCGGGCAGGTCCGCGTCGGCGTGCGCGGCCAGCAGGTCCTGGTACTCCGCTGACTCCACGTCGAGGACGCGCCGGACAGTCGGCAACTCCAGGCGCGCGACCTCCTCGCCGTACAGCGGTTCGGTGACCAGCACGTCGACGTCCGTGTGGCTGATGTCCGCCGCCAGCTCCGCGCCGCGCCGGGTGGAATTGATGCCGATCAGGACGTCGCCGGTCACCGCGGCGGCGAGGATCCAGAACACGAAATCCGGCAGGTTCTGCAGCAGCACCCCGACGTGCCGCTGCGTCCGGCCAGGCCCCGGCTCGAAGGTGCGCAGCAGCGAAGCCCGCGCCGCCGCCTCGCGGACGACCTCGTCCCACGTCCAGCTTCGGCCTTCGAACCGCAGCCCGTCGTGCGTGTCCCCGCGCCGGGACCGGACGACTTCCGCGAACGTCTCCATCAGCGGTCCGCCGCGAGCACGATCGCGGAATGCGGCACCGGAGACCCGCCGGTGACGAGCACGTGCTCCACCGATTTCGAGGGCTGATTGACCGAGCTGCCGCGAATCAGCCGGACGCCCTCGGCGATCCCGTTGACCCCGTGGATATACCCCTCCCCCAACTGACCGCCGTGCGTGTTGACCGGCAGCCGTCCGTCGAGTTCGAGCGCGCCGCTGGCGATGAAGTCCTTCGCTTCGCCGCGGCCGCAAAATCCGTATTCCTCCAGCTGCAGCAACACCATCGGCGTGAAAGCGTCGTACAGAATCGCGGCGTCGATGCCTTCCGGACCCACGCCGGATTGCGCCCACAACTGCTCGGCGACCAGCTGCACCTCGGGCATTTCGTCGATGTCCTCCCGGTAATAGCTGCTCATCGAAATCTGTTGCGGCCCAACGCCTTGCGCCGCCCCGGCGATCACCGCGGGCGGATGCGGGAGATCACGCGCCCGTTCCGCGCTTACGATCACCAGCGCTTGCCCGCCGTCGCTTTCCTGACAGCAGTCGAGCAATCGCAATGGATCCGCGATCATCCGCGACGACTGATGATCTTCAAGTGTGATCGGCCGTTCGTGGAACCAAGCCTTCGGATTCACTGCCGCGTGTTTGCGCGAGAGCACCGAAACGCGGCCGAAGTCCTCGCTCGTCGCCCCGTATTTGTGCATGTACCGCCGCGCCAGAAAAGCTTCCTGCTGCGCGGGAGTGAGCAGGCCGTACGGATTGATCCAGTTCCGGTATTCCTGATCGGTATTCGCGGTGTAGGCGAACGGCGGCGGACCAGCCCCGAACCGGTGCCCGGAGCGTTCGTTGAACGCCCGGTACACCACGACGACGTCCGCGACCCCGGAGCTGACCGCGAGCGCCGCCTGCTGCACCGGCGCGCACGCCCCGCCACCGCCGTGCGGGATGCGGCTGAAGAACTTCAGCTGCGGAATCCCCAACGCGCGGGCGACCGCGATCTCCGGGTTGGTCTCCATGGTGAACAGCGCGAATCCGTCGACTTCCTCGACCGGGATCTGCGCGTCGGCGAGCGCCGCGAGGACGCATTCGCAAGCGAGTTGCCATTCGCTGCGGCCGGAATTCTTGCTGAACTCGGTCGCGCCGATCCCGGCGATCGCGGCCTGCCTCGCGAAACTCATGCTGCCACCGTCACTCGCGCCGACACGTGCACGCCGCGTTCATGACTTCCGGTGACTTTGATCGTCGTCGCGTCCTCAGTCACCTCGATGACTTCGCCGACGAAAGTGAGCGTGTCACCGGGAAACAGCGGCAGCCCGAGTCGCAGCGAGACATTGCGGATCCGGGTCGCCGGGCCGCGGACGTCGGTGACGTAGCGGTCGATGAACCCGTTGGTGGCGTTGATGCTGATGAAGACGTCCGGCATCCCGCGTTCGGCCGCCTTGCCCGGATCGTGGTGCACGTCCTCGAAATCCTGCGACGCGATCGCGGTCGCGACGATCGTGGTGCGGTCGAACGGGATCGCCAGCTCCGGCAGCCGGTCCCCAAGCGCCAGGGTCATCGGGTGTGCTCCTTCGGGTCTCGCGGCCACAGCTGCGGGAGGATCTCGCCGTGCGCGTGCTCGCTGAAGCCCACCTGCAGCGGCAGGCCCACTTCCAGCTGGTCGTGGTCGACTCCGGCGATGTCCGCGACCAGCCGGACGCCTTCCTCCAGATCGGCGAGGCCGACGGCGAGCGGGTAGTCGAACGCGGGGTCCTTCGGGTGGTACAGCACCGTCCAGCTGTGCAATATCGCGCGCCCGCTGGCGACGACCGTGTCCCACGCGAAGCTCCGGCACACCGGACACGCCGGGCCGGGCGGGTGCCGGAGAGCGCCGCACTCGGTGCAGCGCTGGATCTCCAGCCGTCCCTCGCGCGCGGCGGCGAAGAAGAACTGGTTGTCCTGGGTGATCGTGAGCCGCGGGACCGCGGTGTGCTCCCCCATCACGCGCTCCGCTCGGCCGGGCGGAACCGCAGGATGCGGAAGCGTTCGTCGACCAGCAGCTCGCCCGCGTCGTCCACATAGTGCTTGCGCAGCGTGACGAAATGGCCGTAGCCGAGCGCGGTTCGCTTGGCCTCCGAGACGGCTTCGATGGTGAAATGGCAGGTCACGTGCGTGCCCGGGGTGATCTCGCGGACGTACTCCTGCTCGACGTCGGTGGCCACCACCGAGGTGTAGCCGGCCGCGTCGAGCACGCTCATCAGCCGCGAGTACGCGAAATCCTCCACCGTGCCCTCGCGGCGCAGCTCCTGGATCTCGCGGTAGCGCCGGTAGCCGGCCATGACCCAGGTCGAGCACATCGCGGGCGGCGCGATCACGCCGGGGCGGCCGGTCGCCTTCGCCGCGGCGTCGTCGACGTACACCGGGTTGCGGTCGTCGACCGCCTCGACCCAGTTGCGGATCATCGCCTCGTTCACCGCGTACCGGGCCACCCGCGGCGGCTCGGCCTGCTGGCCGGTGAACTCGGCGAAGTCCGTCCGGAGACCGGTCATCACCCCTCCTTGAGCAAGCGTTTGGCAGGACGTTAGGAGCGCGCGGGAGGGCGGGCAAGCGAGAGTCCCGGTGGGCGGACGGGTCGTGAGTGGCGATGCCGGTTCTAACCGGCATAGCCACTCACGAGGCCCTACTCCCACCGCACCAGCCGCCGGACCACCTTCCCCGTCGCGTTGCGCGGCAACGGATCCCGGGTCAAGAACCAAGCTGTCGGCACCTTGTACCGGGCCAACCGGTCAGCGAGATAGCCGCGCAGGCCGTCAGCGTCCACTTCGGACTCAGCGCGAAGCACGACCTTCGCCGCGACGATCTGACCGTAATCCGGATCCGGCAGACCCGCGACAATGCATTCGGCGACACCGGGATGCCCGGCGAGCTGTTCTTCCACCTCCGCCGGATAGATGTTCTCCGCCCCGCGCAGAATCAGATCACTGCGCCTGCTCAGCACGGTCAGCGCGCCGTCGCGCAGCTGGCCGAGATCACCGGTGCGGAACCAGCCGTCCTCGGTGAACGCGGCGGCCGTCGCTGCCGGGTCGTTGAAATAGCCGAGCATCACCTGCGGGCCGCGGAGGTGGATTTCGCCATCGGTGCCGTCCGGAACCGGGCGGCCTTCGGTGTCGCGGATCTGCACTTCCATGTTCGGCACGGGACGGCCCGCCGTGTCCGGGTCGGCGAGAAGTTCGGCGGGAGTCGCGAGGGTGGCCGCGGTGGACGATTCGGTGAGGCCGTAGTTGGTGCTCAGCGAAGAGGCCGCGCCGGGCAGCGCGTCCCGTAGCTGGTCTTTCAGCTCGGCGGTCGACGGCGCGCTGCTGACCGAGACTGTCCTGAGCGTGCTGAGGTCGTAGCTGGACAGATCGGCTTCGACCAGGCGAGAGAGCATCGTCGGGACCGCGCCCCAGTTGGTGATCCGTTCGGTTTGCACGAGGTCCAGCACCCGGTGAATGTCGAATTTCCCTTGGTACAGCACGGCAGTGTCGCCCACGGCGAGCCGTACGACGGCGAGGTTGTGCAGGGCGGCGATGTGGAACAGCGGCGTGGCCAGCAGAAACCGGCGGTCCCGCGCCGGGCGGCCGAATTCCGCCGCGAGCGCGTCGTTGAACAGGTGGAACCAGACCGCGGCGAGCACGTTGCGGTGCGAATGCGTCGCGCCCTTCGGATGCCCGGAAGTGCCGCTGGTGAAGAGGATGACGGCCGGGTCGTCCTCGTCGACCGGCTCGGGTTTCAGCGCGGCGCCTTCGTGGCGGCCGAGGAGTTCCCGGTACTGCGGGCTGCCGAGCTCCAGCACCGGATATCCGTCCGCGACCAGCGGCTTCCGGGCCGCGTCGGTCAGCACGACCTTCGGCGTGGTCAGGTCGAGGCCGTGCGCGACCTCCGGCGCGGCCCACATCGAGTTCATCCCGACCGCGATCGCACCGAGCGAAACCGCCGCCCAGAATCCCACTATCCACTCCGGACAGTTCGCCGCGCACAACGCGACCCGGTCCCCGCGTCCGACGCCGTATTCGGTCCGCAACACTGCGGCGAGCGCGGCAACCTGTTCGTAGTGCTGGGAAAAGGTGAGCCGACTGTCCACAGTGACCAGATACTCGCGATCGCCGAACTCGCGCGAAGCCTCCAGCAATTCGGTCAGGCTCCGATGCCGCCGCGCGAACACCCGCGCCGGACGGCCCGCGACCGGTTCCGGCCGGATCTCGAACTCCGCGCCCGGCGCGGTCAGCCGCGCGATGATGTCGTCCCGATCAGTCATCGGTCGCCTCCCGTAGTGATCATCGGATCGTCAACTGCCCGCCGTCGACGTTCCAGCACTGCCCGGTCACCCAGCCCGCCTCGGCACTGGCCAGGAACACCGCGGCCGCCGCGATGTCGGCCGGCTCGCCTGCCCGGCGCAACGGCACCTGCGCGCGAACGTACTCGGCCCACGAATCCGGGTCCACGTCGTCCAGCCTGCTCGTGCCGACGACGCCGGGGCACAGCGCGTTCACCCGGATCCCGTGCTGGCCCAGCTCTTTGGCGGTCGAAGAAGTCAGCGACTGCAACGCGGCCTTCGACGCGGAATAGGCCGCCGATCCGGCCCCGGACAGCTTCCCGCCGATCGACGAGATGTTCACGAACACCCCTCCGTCGCCCTGCTCGACCAGCTGCCGGCCGAACGCCCGGGTCATCAGGAACGGCCCGCGCAGATTGACCTCGAGGACCCGGTCCCAGGTCTCAACGTCGAGGTCCAGCACCGGCACGCGATCCGGTCCGCGCGCGGCCGCGGCGTTGTTGACGACGATGTCCACGCGGCCGAACGCGTCGAGGACGGTGGCCAGCAGACGGTCGACCTGCGCCGGGTCGGCGACGTCGCTCACCACCGGCAACGCCTGGCCGCCGAGCTGACGGATCTCGTCGGCCACGGACTGGATGTCCTGCCAGCCCGCCGCCTGCTCTTCGGGCGGGAATCGGTCGGGCGCGCGGCCGCTGCCAGTCACCACGACCGCGCACCCGGCCCGCGCCAGCTCGACCGCGATCGACCGCCCGATCGACCGCATCCGGCCCGCCCCGGTCACCACCGCGACCTTGCCGTCGAAACCGCTCAGCGGATACATCTCAGAGCCGCTCCACAATCGCTGCCGTCGCCTGTGCTCCGCCAGCGCAGATCGCCACCAGGCCAAGCGTTTGGTCCCGGCGTTCCAGCTCGTCCACGATCTCCGCCAGCAGCCGGATCCCGGTCGCGCCGACCGGATGACCGATCGCGATGGCGCCGCCGTTGACGTTCAGCCGGTCCTCGTCGACGCCGAGCGTCCGGGCGAACGACAGCGGAACCGACGCGAACGCTTCGTTGACCTCGAACAGATCGATGTCCGCCGCGGTCATTCCGGCGCGGCCCAGGACGCGTTCGGCGGCGCGGATCGGTCCGTCCAGCAGGTACTTCGGCTCGGCGCCGACGATGGTCTGCGCGACCAGCCTCGCGCGCGGGCGCAGCCCGAAGGTCTGGTCCGCGTCGACCAGCAGTGCGGCAGAAGCGCCGTCTGAGATCTGAGACGCCGTGCCTGCGGTGTGCAGGCCTTCTTCCTTGATCGGGGCCAGGGCGGCGAGGGCTTCGGTACTGGTGTCGCGCAGGCCTTGGTCGCGGTCGAACTGGCCGTTCTCGAGCGGAACGGGCAGGATCGACCGGCCGAATCGGTCCTCGTCCCAGGCGCGGCGGGCGCGTTGCTGGGAGCGGAGGCCGAACGCGTCCAGGTCCGCGCGGGTGAGCCCGCGCCGGGCGGCGATCCGGTCGGCGGCCTCGTACTGCGCGGGGAGGTCGACCTTCCAGGACTCCGGCCGCGGACGGCCCGCGTCGCCGAGGTTGCTCAGCAGCGGCACCCGGCTCATCGACTCGACCCCGCACGCCATGCCGACGTCCACCAGCCCGGCCGCGATCTGCGCGGCGATGAGGTGCACGGCCTGCTGCGCGGAGCCGCATTGCGCGTCGATGGTGGTGGTCGCGGTCTCGTCCGGGAGCCCGGCGTGCAGCCAGGCGAAGCGGCCGACGTTGTTCGACTGCTCCCCGGCCTGCGTGACGCATCCGGCGACGACATCGGTGACCAGCGCGGGGTCGATGCCAGTGCGTTCGAGGATTCCGCGCTGCACGTGGCCGAGGAGTTCGACCGCGTGGATCCCGGACAGTGCGCCGCGGCGCTTTCCGAACGGGGTCCGGATCGCGTCCACGATGACCGGAGTGCCCATCACGCACCTCCTGAAGTCGTGCGGGCCCAGGCGTCGGTGAGGACTGCCGCGTCGTCGCGTTCGGGGCAGGTCACGCGTAGAGCCAGCTCATTTTCCTTGTGCCACACCGAAATCCTCAGCGTCTCACCGGAAATTACCGGTCCTGCGAAGCGTGCTCCGAGTTCACGGAGCCTCGACGGGTGGCCGTCGAGGAAGTGGTCGACGACGGCTTTGGCGACCAGGCCGTAGGACGCTAGGCCGTGCAGGATCGGCGCTTTGAAGCCTGCTGCCGCGGCGAACTCCGGGTCTGCGTGAAGCGGGTTGAGGTCGCCGTTCAACCGGTAGAGCAGGGCCTGGTCGGCGGTAGTGGCGACGTCCACCACGTGTGCCGGATCGCCTTCCGGCTTCTTCGGCCCAGGAGCGGTGCCTTGGTCGCCGCCGAAACCGCCCTCGCCGCGAGCCCAGATGGACATTTTCGAGGTCCACAGTGGACCATCGGCGTCCGCGACCTCGTGGGCCAGCACGATGACCGCGGCCCGGCCCTTGTCCTGGATTTCCGCGATCCGCGTGGTTCGTTCCGCCGAGCCGGACGTCGGCAACCGGTCGCGGTGGAGCGTGACGACCTGTCCGGCGTGCAGCAACCTCTTGAGATCGACGTCCACGCCAGGCAACGCCAAGCCCTCCGCGGGACTGTCTCCGGCGGAAATGCCTTGTCCGGCAACAAGAGCGAAAGTCGGGAGGACTTCCAGGTCGCGTTCGTAGCCGTACCGGAGCGTGGTGCCGGAGCCAAGGGAAAGGTGGTACAGCAGCACGTCCCTGGTGGTCCAGGTGAGCTGCTGGGTGCGCGGCGGGGCGTTGAGCGCCTTGTCGAGATCGATGGGCACGTGAGTCTCCTAGGCCGGGGCGCCGATCGGGGGTGCGGACGGGAGCCGGTCCCCGAGTTCGGCGGCGAGCGCGTCGGCGGTGCCGAGGGTGAAGGCGACCTGGCGGCCCCAGAGGAAGTAGCGGTGGATCGGATAGTCGACGTCCGCGCCGATGCCGCCGTGCAGGTGCTGGGTCGCGTGCACTACCCGCAGTCCCCCGCGCGACGCCCACCACTTAGCGACCAGCGCGGCGATTTCAGCTTCGTCCTCGCGGCTTTCGTCCAGCAGCCAGGCAGCGCGTTGAGTGCAGAGGCGGATCGCCTCGGTGTCGAGATAGGCATCAGCTGCCCGCACGGCGACAGCTTGATTTGTCGACAGTGGACGTCCGAATTGGACTCGCTCCGAGGTGTACTTCGCGGTGGTCGCCAACGCCTGGGCGCACACACCGACGCTGACCGCCGCCAGCGCGACCCGGAGTCGGCGAAGTGTCCACGGCAGAGCGTCTTCGCCGGAGACCAGGATGTCCTGTGCAGTAGCCCTTGCTTTGCTGAAGACGATTGACGCGTGACTTTCCCGGCTGGTGACTTCGACCGGGGTAACACTGAGGTTTACCGTCGAGACGAGTACTAAGTGGACTTGATCCTCTTCCTTGACCGGCACCAAGACCAGGTCGGCCTGCGCACCGGCGGGAACCGAAGCGACTTCGCCGGTGAGTTCGAGTTCCTCGCCGCGCCGGGTCGCGGTCACCGAGACTGTGTCGTCGAACGCGCCGACCAGCAGCGTCGAACCGTCCAGCACGCGCGGCAGGATCCGGTTCCGCTGGTCCTCGGAGCCGAACTGGGCGACCGGCAGCACACCGCCCGCGATCACGTTCCACAAAGGAACTGGTGCGACGTGCCTGCCCACTTCTTCGAGCAGCACCGCCAAACCGGACATCCCCAGCCCGGCTCCACCGTCCCTTTCGGACAGGCAGATCCCGAGGAGGTCCGCCTCGGCGAGCACTCGCCAGAGGTCGGCGTCGAAGCCGCCCTGCTTCTCGACGGCCACCACCCGGTCGATGCTCGCGCGGTCGGCGAAGATCTTGGCGGCCAGCTCGCGGACCGCGCCCAGGTCGTCGTTGAGGTCGAAATCCATGTCAGCTCCTGGCCTTTTCCGGACGACGGCGTGCGGACAGCGTCATGCCGAGGGTTTTCGCGGCGACGATCTCGCGCAGCACCTCGTTGGTACCGCCGCCGAACGTGTTGTTCTGCGCGCGCCGGGCGAGCGTCTCGACGCGCCCGTTGACCGCCGCCCCAGGCGAATCGGGCCGCAGCAGACCGCGAGCGCCGAGCACCTCCTGGAGCCTGCTGTACGCGGTCACCACCGCTTCGGTGCCGAACACCTTGGCGGCAGCGGAATCCCCGCCGCCGAGGGTGCCCGCGGCGACGTCCGCTACTAGGCGCAGGTTGATCAGGTCAGTGGCGCTGAGGAGCGCGTACACCTCGGCCAGCGTGTGCCGGACCCACGGCAGGTCGTACACCGTTCCCGGACCGAACGGCTCCTCCTGCGCCCACTTGAGTACCGCGTCGTACATCTGGTTCGCGATGCCGCCGCGCGCGGCGAGGGCGACGCGCTCGTGGTTGAGCTGGCTGGTGATGAGCCGCCAGCCGTTGTTGAGTTCGCCGACCACATTGGACAGTGGAATCCGGACGTCTTCATAGTACGTCGCCGAGGTGCTGATCCCGCCCACCGTATGGATTTCGGTTGCGGAGAAGCCCGGGGTGCCGGTCGGTACGAGCACGACGGAGATGCCGCGATGCGGGGGCGCTTCCGGATCGGTCCGGACTGCCAGCCAGATCCAGTCGGCGAAGATGCCGGCGCTGGTGAAGATCTTGCTGCCGTTGATGACGAGCTCGTCGCCGTCGATTTTCGCCCGCGTCTGCAGCGACGCCAGGTCGGTGCCCGCGCCGGGCTCGGTGTAGCCGATGGCGAACATCAGCTCGCCGCGCAGAATCGGCGGCAGGAAGTAGTTCTTCTGTTCCTCGGTGCCGTGATGCATCAACGCCGGCGCGACCGTGTTCAACGTAACCAGCGACAACGGCGCACCGGCGCGCAAAACCTCGTCGTAGAACACGAAAAGCGCTTCCGGGTCCTCGCCGCGGCCGCCGTATTCCTCCGGCCAGCCGAGGCCGAGCCAGCCGTCCGCGCCCATCCGGCGCAGGATCCGGTCGAACACCGGGCCGCCCTCGGTCTGCTCGACCAGCGCGCGGCGGTCGTCCTCGTCGATGATGCGGGCGAAGTACTCGCGCAACTGCGCGCGGAGCCTTCGCGAGCGCTCCGACAGCTCCGGATGCATGCGGTTTCTCCTAGTAGTCGGGTCAGCGGGGCAAGCCGAGGACGCGTTGGGCAATGACAGTGTTTTTCCGCCCCCGGCAGGTCCAGCACGGCTGCGAGTCACCGGGGCAGCCCCAAGACTCGCTGAGCAATGACATTCAGCTGAATTTCGACCGTGCCGCCGCCGAACAACACAGCGGGCAAGCCGAGATGGTCGATGACGTGCCCGTCCTCCGCGCTCGCTGAACCGGGGCCGAGCAGGGCGATCACCTCGCGCGAACCCTCCTGCTGGGCGAGCGCGCTGAACACCTTCTGCACGCTGACCTCGGCCCCGAGATCCATCCCCGCGAGCCGCGCCAGCACGCTGCGGAGGCCGAGCGTGGCGAGCGTCAATTCCCGCGAGACGCAGCGGCCCAGCGCCGACAGTGCGTCGGGATCATCCGGATTGTCGCGGAGCAACTGGCGGATCCGGTCCGACGAACCGTGCGCGAGCGTCGCGCCCATGTTATGCCGTTCGTTGGCCAGCGTGGTCGTCGCGAGCCGCCAGCCGCTGTTCGGTTCGCCGACGAGATCGCGGTCCGAGACGAACACGTCGTCCAGGAAGACCTCGTTGAACTCCGCGCGTCCGGTGGCCTGCCTGATCGGCCGGACGGTGACGCCTTCCGCAGCCAGGTCGACGAGGAAGTACGAGATGCCCCGGTGCCGTGGTGCGTCCGGGTCAGTCCGGGCGAGGCAAACGCCCCAGTGCGCTTCGTGGGCCAGCGACGTCCAGACCTTCTGACCGGAGATCCGCCAGCCACCGTCCACTTTGGTCGCGCGGGTGCTGAGCGAGGCGAGGTCGGAACCCGCGCCCGGCTCGCTGAACAGCTGGCACCAGCGGATCTCACCGCGCAGAGTCGGCAGGACGAACCGGTCGCGCTGTTCCGGAGAGCCGTGCACGAGCAGGGTCGGCAGCACCCATTCGCCGATCACCGTGGTGGGCTGGTGAATTCCGCGACGGTCGAACTCCTCGGCGATGACGGCTTGTTCGAGCGGTCCGGCGTCCAGTCCGTACGGTTTCGGGTAGTGCGGTGCGGCGAGACCTGCGTCGGCGAGCAACCGGACGGACGGCTCGGCTTGGTCGAGGACGGACGCGACCTGGCTGCGCAGTTCGGGGCAGTCTTGTGGGGTGGCGAGGGTCAGGTCGCGAGTCGTGGTCTGGGCGCGCTCGCCGAGGGTGCGGGCGGCTGAGCGGCCGAGGGAGCCGGACAGCGCGACGGCACGTCGCCAGTACAGGTGCGCGTCGTGTTCCCAAGTGAAGCCGATCGCGCCGAGGAGACGGACGCAGCTGACAGACGCATCCACTGCGGCAGGGAGCGCGGCGTGCCTGGCTTGCGCGGCCGCAAGTGCTTGCTGCGCGAGGGAATGCTGCTCGGCGCGAGCCGCGTCCCAGGCGGCGGCCGTCGCGATCTCCCGTTGCAGAAGGATGCCCGCGGCTTGATGTTGGACCGCTTGGAACGAGCCGATCGGACGGCCGAACTGGACGCGGGTGCGGACGTGGTCGACGGCGCAGTCCAGGGCCCAGCTGCACAGTCCTGCTGCCTCCGCCGCCGCTGGGACCGCGAGGGCCAGCTCGGCGCGTTCCGGCTGGATCTCAATGAGGTTGTTGTGAGATACCAGGAAGTTCTCCAGCTTGAGCCGGGCTGCGGATCTGGTCAGATCAACGGCTTCGACGGGGATCAGCTGGCCGGGCTCCGGCCGGAACACGAACCAGATCCGTTCAGCGCGGACCACGGCGATCTCCGCGTCCGCGAGCCCGAGCGCCGGGCTGCTGGTGCCGTTGATCCGCCAGCCGTCGGCGGTGCTCGCAGCGCTGAGGCCGTCGAGCACAACAGCGCCGGTCGCGCCTCCGGCGAACGCGGCGAGCTCTTCCGTCGGCTCGGCCGCGGCGAGAACAGCGCTGGCGGTGACGGTCGGCAGGAACGGGCCAGGCACCAGGTGACGGCCGAATTGCTCGGTCACCACGGCGAGTTCGAGCAGGCCAGCGCCTTGGCCGCCGACGGATTCCGGCAGGTGCGGGGAGTGCCAGCCTTGTTCGGTCACTACCTTCCAGAGGCCCGGCCGCCCGGGTTCGGCGCGGGTCTCGGCGATCGGCGCGTGCCGGGCGGCCCACCCGGCGGCGGAGGCGGCCAGGTCGCGGTGTTCCTCGGACAGGGCAATCGGCATGGTTCAGATCCGTTCGACGAGCACGCAGCTGGTGGCGGCCGCGGCGCAGATCGCGATCATCGCGAGGCTGGCGTCGCGGCGTTCGAGTTCCTCGACAGCCGTCGCGAGGAGGCGGATTCCGGTCGCGCCCGCCGGGTGGCCGAGCGCGAT
Source organism: Amycolatopsis sp. cg13 (assembly GCF_041346965.1). Taxonomy (GTDB): domain Bacteria; phylum Actinomycetota; class Actinomycetes; order Mycobacteriales; family Pseudonocardiaceae; genus Amycolatopsis. The sequence goes on along the minus strand of NZ_CP166848.1, from coordinate 9,359,606 downwards.
CGCGCCGCCGAGGACGTTGAGCTTGTCCTCCGGGACGCCGTGCGCTTGCGCAAAAGACAGCGGGACGGCGGCGAAGGCCTCGTTGACCTCGAAAAGATCGATGTCGCCGATCGTCAGGCCGGTGCGGTCGAGAAGCTTTCGCGCCGCCGCGACCGGCCCGTCGAGGAGAAACTCGAGGTCGCCGCCGATGACGCACTGTGCGAGCAATCGCGCTCGCGGGCGGAGTCCCAGTTCGTCGGCGCGGCTTCGGGACAGGAACAGCGCGGCACTCGCGCCGTCGGAGACCTGGGACGAGGTGCCCGCGGTGTGCAGGCCGTCCGGGACGGTGGTGCGAAGCCCGGCGAGCGCTTCCGTCGAGGTTTCGCGGAGCCCCTGGTCGCGGGTGATCGGTTGACCGTCCGGCAGTTCCAGCGGGAGGACTTGGCGGTCGAAAAGCCCGGCGTCCCAAGCCTTTCGCGCGTTGTGCTGGGACCGGAGTCCGAACGCGTCGAGGTCCGTCCGAGTCAGTCCGCGCTTCCGGGCGATGCGATCCGCCGCGGTGTACTGGTCGGGGGTGTTGAGATGCCAGTCGGCGGGCCTCGGCGTACCAGCGCCGGTCCCCTGCTTCGGGGTGAGCGGCACGCGCGACATCAGCTCGACGCCGCACGCGACTCCCGCGTCGACGGTCCCGTTCGCGATCTGCCCGGCGAGCAGGAAGGACGCCTGCATCGACGTACTGCACTGGGCGTCGATAGTGGTGGCTCCGGTCGCGGTCGGGAGGCCGCCGTAGAGCCAGGCGGTGCGGACGACGTGGCCGTACTGCTCGCCCAGCGGCGTGACGCAGCCGCCGATCACCTGGTCGACCGCGTGCGGGTCGAGACCGGTGCGGCCGAGGACGCCCTGCTGGACGCGGCTGAGCAACTGGACGGCGTGCAGGGCGGAAACCCAGCCGTCGCGTTTGCCGAACGGCGTGCGGACCGCGTCGACGAGGACTGGCGTCGTGTCTTTCAAGCCCGGATCTCCTTCTCGCGGGGAAGGCCGGACCGGCCCCTTGGTCGTCGAGGTAATCGAGCAAGCGTTTGGTTGGAGGTTAGCTTCGGCCCGGTGGGCGGGACAAGCGCGCGTACTGGTGAGCGGGAGTGGCCAGCCCACGCGCGACGTCGGAGAGTCGCCCGCCCAGCCCGCGCACGACGTCGAAGAGTCGCCCGGTCAGCCTGCGGCACTTCTCCCCCGCCGCGAGCCGCCGATGCCACTCACCGGGAGCAGCCGCCCGTCATCGGCCCGCGATCGGCACCATGACGGCATCCCTTCCCGGCATTGGAGGCCCCGTGTCCCACCCCAGCACCGCCCTGTCCGGCCGCACCGCCATCGTCACCGGGGCCGGCGCCGGACTCGGCCGGGCCGAAGCGCTCGCGCTCGCCGCGGAGGGGGCGAACGTCGTCGTCAACGATGTGAGCGACGCCGGGGACAAGGTCGTCGCCGAAATCGAAGCGAGCGGCGGCCGGGCGCTGGCCGTTCCGGGCGACATCGGCGACTGGCAGTACGCCGAAGACCTCGTCACCGCCGCGACTGAGCACTTCGGGTCACTCGACATCGTCGTCAACAACGCCGGCATCACCCGCGACGCGATGCTCTTCAACCTCGACGAGAAGGCCTGGGACGACGTCATCCGCGTCCACCTCAAGGGCCACGCGGCACTGTCCCGCGCGGCGGCGCGGCACTGGCGGCAGATCAGCAAAAGCACTGGTGAGCCCACCTATGGACGCCTGATCAACACGTCGTCGGAAGCATTCCTCCTCGGCGGCGCGGGACAGCCGAACTACGCGGCGGCGAAGGCGGGGATCGCCGCGCTGACGTTGTCCTGCGCGCGAGGCTTGAGCCGCTACGGCGTCCGCGCGAACGCGATCTGCCCGCGCGCCCGGACGGCGATGACCGACGGAATCTTCGCCGCGGGACGCAGCGCGGGCGGGTTGGACATCCTCGCACCGGAACGGGTCGCGGCGTTCGTCGCCTACCTCGGCTCCCCGGCGGCGGACGCGGTGAACGGGCAGGTGTTCGTCGTGTACGGAGACATGGTCGCGCTGCTCGCCCCGCCGACGGTCGAGCATCGGTTCGTCTCCGGGCAGGGCGCGTTCGACCCGGCTGAGCTGGAGCGAACTGTCACGCCTTACTTCGCTGGGCGCGACCCGCGCAAAACGTTTGCGGCCAGCGACATCGTGGGACTCGACGACACCGAGACAACCTCGTGAGTGGCGATCCCGGTTAGAACCGTGATCGCCACTCACGACTCACCGCACCGCCGCAGCCATCTCCTCCAGCATCGGCCGCACATCCCGACGGCGATACCCCAGCAGCTCCGTCTCACGGGCGTCCGGTTCGTACGAGATCGTCGCGCCGCGACCGGGAACCAGCACCCGGTCCGGCAAAAACGGGTGCTCCTCGTCGCGTTCTTCCAGCGTCCGGCCGGAGCCGGAGACGTCGAAAACCAGCTGGAAGTAGTCCCGGAAGCTGAGGTTTTCGTCCCCGACCAGGTACGCCGCGCCGGATTCGCCGCGCAGCAAAGCACCTTCGACGGCCTCGGCCAGGCTCCGCACGGACAGGTAGTTCGTACCGCCGACCGGCGCGAAGTCCGGCACCTTCCCGACCAGTTCCCCATCGGCCCAGGCCAGCATTTTCGCGAACTGCCGCGTCGACCGGCCGGGGGCCATCCCGACGATCGACGGCGGGTTCAGCGTGCACACCGCGAAGCCGTCCCCGGCGAGGGCGCGCGCTCCTTCGTCGGCCAGGCGGCGAGCGTCGACGTACGGGTTCGTTTCCGCGAGATCCGGCCGGACCTGGTGGTAATAGCTGCCGATCTGGACGAACCGGCCGACGCCCGCCCGTTTCGCCCGCGACGCGATCGCGGTGACACCGTCGATTTGGTACGTCCGCCAGAATTCCTCGTCGCCCCAGCCCGATACATGCCGGATGTCTTGTCCGGCGGCGAAAACGATCGCCTCGAACGGGGCCAGTGCGGCCTCGTCGAAACCGTCGTGGGCGTAGTCGCCCAGCAGCACCGGCAGGCCCGCGACCAGGGAATCGGCGTCGGGTTCGTGTCGTCCGGCGACCGTCACGGAATGACCGGCACCGCTCAAATACGCGGCGGTGTTCGAGCCGATCATGCCGGTGCCGCCGATGACCAAGACCTTCATGCGCAATTCCTCTATCCGAAGTGGACTCGTCCGCCGTCGACGACCGGGCCGCGTTCCGATGTGATCCGCAGGCCGCCGTCGGACCAGCCTTCGACGTGCAGTTGCTCGCCCGGGAACACCGGCGCGGCGAAGCGGCCTTCCAGGGACGTCAGGTCCGCTGGGTGTGCGCCGACCTGGCGGGCCGCGACCAAAGCGCCCGCGCCGAGGGTCGCCAAACCGTGCAGGATCGGGCGCGGCTGGCCGATTCCCGCTGCTGCCGCGGGGTCGACGTGGATGTGGTGCCGGTCCCCCAGCAGCCGGTAGAGCAAGGCCTGATTGTCCGCAGTGGACAGTGGCGCAGTCCAATCCGGACTGTCCAAAGCAGGCGGACGGCCGGGGCCGCGTTCGCCGCCGAAACCGCCGATGCCGGGACAGAACAACGACCAGGTCGCGACGAAGTAGTCCGATTCGACGGCAACGTCATAAACCGCCGCACTGCCTTTGTCCCATACCTCCGGAACGCGGGCCTGCATGGAAATCTCCCCCTCGGGCGGCAATGGCTTCAAGACTTCCAGCCGTTGCGAACCATGCACCGCGTTGCCGACCTCGAACGCTCCGGCCGAGCCGAGGACGTCCGGGGCCCATTGGGCGAGCGTCAGCGCGAAAGGCGGCAGCACCCGAAGCCGGTCCTCGAAGACCAAGTCGAGTTCGTCCGGCCGAGCGCCGATGGCGAGCGCATAGAGGATTGGGTCACGGTCGGTGTAGGCGACGGTGCGCTCGCCGAGGACCCGGCCTTTCCAGTCCGCGGGGCTGCTCACTGTGCCCCGTAAACCGGTTCGGGCGCGGGCGCTTCCTTCAGCAGTTCGCGCACGGCCGGACCGGCCTCAGCGGCGGTCCAGCGCCGATCCAGTTCGCGGGACGGGCCGTGGCTCCAGCCGTTCTCCAGGCAGATCCGGCCGCCTTCGACCTCGATCACGCGGCCGGTGACGTCCGCGGCGTCCTCGCTGGCGAGCCAAGCGACGATCGGCGACACGTTGCCCGGGTGCATCGCGTCGAACCCGTCATCCGGCGCGGCCATCTGGGCGGCGAACGGACCCTCGGTCATCCGGGTGCGCGCGGCCGGGGCCAGCGCGTTCACGGTGATGCCGTACCGGCCGAGTTCCGCGGCTCCGACCAGCGTCAACGCGGCGATCCCGGCCTTGGCGGCGCTGTAGCTGCCCTGGCCGATGCTGCCCTGCAGACCCGCGCCGGAGGTGGTGTTGATGATCCGCGCCGCCCGCGTCCGCCCGGCTTTCGCCTCCGCGCGCCAGTAGCCCGCGGCGTGGTGCATCAGCGCGAAATGCCCCTTCAGGTGGACCGCGACGACCGCGTCCCACTCCTGTTCGCTGGTGGTCACGATCATCCGGTCGCGCACGAAGCCGGCGTTGTTGACGACGATGTCCAGCCCGCCGAACGTATCGACCGCCTGCCGCACCAACGCTTCCGTCGCCGCGAAGTTCGCGACGTCGGCACCGTTGGCCACCGCTTCCCCGCCCAATGCGCGGATCGCCTCGACCACCTCGCCGGCCGGACCGTCGGACGCCCCCTCGCCCGCACCCGACGTGCCGAGGTCGTTCACCACGACGCGCGCGCCCTGGCGGGCGAGTTCCAGTGCGTGCTCGCGACCGAGTCCGCGGCCGGCCCCGGTCACGATCGCGACCCGGCCCTCCAAGATCCCGCTCACATCATCTCCGTTCGTCTTCGGCAGGCGAGGCGGTTCCCCGTAAACCAAGCAAGTGTTAGGCTACCAAGCAATCGCTAGGTTAGGAACGCACGTGACGATTTCCACGCAGCTCCACGACAACGGCACCTTCGTGGTCACCATGGACTACCCGCCGGTGAACGCCCTGCCGGTCGCCGGATGGTTCCGCCTCGCCGAAACCGTGCGGGAGGCGGGCGAGGACCCGGCGGTGCACGTCGTCCTGCTCCGCGCCGAGGGCCGCGGCTTCAACGCCGGCGTCGACATCAAGGAAATGCAGCGCACCACCGGTTTCGACGCCCTCGTCGGCGCGAACCGCGGCTGTTACCTGGCATTCAAGGCGATCTACGAATGCGCCGTGCCGGTGATCGCCGCGGTGAACGGCTTCTGCCTCGGCGGCGGCGTCGGACTGGTCGGCAACTGCGACACGATCATCGCCGCCGACGACGCGTACTTCGGCGTCCCCGAGGTAGACCGCGGTGCTCTGGGCGCAGCGACCCACCTCGCCCGCCTGGTCCCGCAGCACCTAATGCGCACGCTGTACTTCACCAGCCGCACTATCGCGGCGAAAGACCTGGTACAGCACGGTTCGGTATTGGAAACCGTGCCAGCCGCCGACCTGCACGACGCCGCACTCGCCCTGGCCGCCGAGGTGGCCGCGAAGGACCCGCGCGTCATCCGGGCCGCGAAATCCGCGCTGAACGGCATCGACCCGATCGACGTCAACCGCAGCTACCGTTTCGAACAGGGCTACACCTTCGAACTCAACCTCATCGGAGCCGCCGACGAACACCGTGACGCCTTCGTCGCCACCGGCCGCCCGACGAACGACTGACTCGAGGAGACCCGTGCCTCTCCGCACCCCGCTCACCGAGCTGACCGGCGTAACCCACCCGATCGTGCAAACCGGCATGGGCTGGGTCGCCGGCCCGCGCCTGGTGTCCGCGACCGCCAACGCCGGCGCACTGGGCATCCTCGCCTCCGCGACGATGACCTACGACGAGCTCGACCACGCCATCAAAGAAGTCAAACAGCGCACGGACAAACCCTTCGGCGTCAACCTGCGCGCCGACGCGGGCGACGCCACCGAACGCGCGGAACTGCTGATACAGCACGGCGTCAAAGTGGCATCTTTCGCCCTGGCCCCAAAAAAAGACCTGATCGCCCGGTTGAAGGACCACGGCCTGGTCGTCATGCCCACCGTCGGCGCCGCCCGCCACGCCGAGAAGGTCGCCTCGTGGGGCGCAGACCTGGTAATGATGCAAGGCGGCGAAGGCGGCGGCCACACCGGCCCGACGGCCACCACCCTGCTGCTGCCATCCGTACTGGACGCAGTTGATATCCCAGTAGTCGCCGCCGGAGGCTTCTTCGACGGCCGCGGCCTAGCCGCCGCGCTGTCCTACGGCGCTGCTGGCATCGGCATGGGCACGCGCTTCCTGCTCACCAGCGACAGCGCGGTTCCGGACGAAATCAAGCGCACGTACCTGGGCTTCGGCCTGGACGGCACCGTCGTCACCACCAAGGCCGACGGCATGCCGCACCGCCTGCTGCGCACGCCGTTCATCGAGGGCCTCACGAAGGAAGGCTTCGTCCAGCGAATGGCCCGAACCCTGCGCCGGACCAAGGATTTCAAGCGGTTGAGCGGGCAATCCTGGCCGAGCTTGGTCGCCGACGGCCTGCGCATGAAACGCGGCAGCGACCGTTCGTGGACGCAGACGATGCTTGCCGCGAACACCCCCATGCTGCTCAAGGCCGGCTTGGTGGAAGGCGACACGCGCGCCGGGATGCTGGCGGCCGGGCAGGTGGTCGGGGTGATCGAGGACCTGCCGAGCTGCGCGGAACTGGTGACTCGGATTGTGGAGAGCGCACAGGAACGACTGAAGGCCACCTCCGCGCTGCTGGACTGAGCCGAAGTACGTGAGGGGAACCCTGAGGAACTCTGATTCCCTCAGGGTTCCCCTCACGACCCGCCGCGCGCCGCGCAGGCCGCTCACCCCCGCACGGACAGCCGTTGGTCATGAGGGGCCCCTTCACGGACTTAGATTCCAATGCCAGGGACTTAAGCCGGGCGGCCTCAGCCTGCCGACCATCCATAAAGGACGCTCGGTTCGGTGAAATGCCCGATTAATGCCAGGATGATCGTTTCTTCAAGTCTGCGAGGGGCTCCTTGAGGGAATCTGATTCCCTCAAGGAGTCCTTCACAGCCCACCCCCTCGCCGCCGCGATGCGCGCCCCAATGTGGCATTCGGTGCATCCCACGCACCCAATGTGGCATTCGTTGCGAAACATGCACCCAACGCCACATTGGGGCGCTAGCCCCCGCCCCTAACGAACCGCAGCCGATGCACCCGACTAAGGCACCCACACCCCCCGCACCCCGATACGAAGCTAAAACACGGCGCGGGGGTGCTTGTCAAGGCATCTTTCCCGCCTTGACAAGCACCCCCGCGCCGTAGTCACAATCAAGCTTCGGGGTGCCCGAACCGCACAAGCCGCGCACAGCGAAACCGCAGCCTAAAGACGCTCGAGAACAGTCACATTCGCCTGCCCGCCACCCTCACACATCACCTGCAGCCCATACCGCCCGCCACTCCGCTCCAGCTCATGCAGCAACGTAGTCATCAACCGAGCCCCAGTAGCCCCAATCGGATGCCCCAACGCGATCCCGCCGCCATTGACGTTGACCTTCGAATGCGGCACCCCGATCTCCTGCATCCAAGCCAAAACCACCGGCGCGAAGGCTTCATTGCACTCGAACAAGTCAATGTCGGCCACGGACAGCCCGGTCTTCTCCAACGCCCGCTGGGTAGCCGGGATAGGCGCAGTCAACATCCACACCGGATCCGCCCCATAAACACTGATGTGATGCACCCGAGCCCGCGGCGTCAGCCCATGCTCCGCCACCGCCCGTTCGGAGGCGATCAGCAAAGCCCCCGCCCCGTCACTGATCTGCGAAGCCACCGCAGCCGTGATCGGGCTGCCCTCCTCCAACGGCTTGAGCCCAGCCATCTTCTCCAAAGTAGTATCCCGCCGCGGCCCCTCATCCACCGAAAACTCGCCCACCGGCGAAATCTCCCGCGCAAACCGACCAGCATCGATCGCGGCCGAGGCGCGGCGATGGCTCTCCAGAGCGAACTCCTCAAGAGAGGACCGGGAAAGCCCCCACTTCTCCGCGATCATCCGCGCCGACCGAAACTGCGAAACCTCCTGATGCCCATACCGAGCCACCCACCCAGCCGACTCCGCGAAGGGCGTGCTAAACCCGAACTGCTGCCCCACGACCATCGCCGAAGAAATCGGAATAGCAGACATATTCTGTACTCCCCCGGCCACGATCAAATCCGCAGTCCCAGACATCACTCCCTGAGCCGCGAAATGCACAGCCTGCTGGCTGGACCCGCACTGCCGATCGATAGTCACCCCAGGCACATGATCCGGCAACCCAGCCACCAGCCAGGCAGTCCGAGCGACATCCCCAGCCTGCGACCCAATCGTGTCGCAACACCCGAACACGACATCGTCAACAGCCCCAGGATCGATCCCAGTCCGCTGCACCAGCGCACGAATCGCATGCGCCCCAAGGTCAGCCGAATGCATCCCGGCGAGCGAACCACCACGACGGCCGACCGGCGTGCGAACCGCGTCGACCACATATGCCTCTGGCACGAAATCCTCCTGGATCAGGGATGCTGACTGCTCACCGAAACCACCTCACCGGTGAGATAAGACGAATAAGCACTGGCGAGAAACACCATCACATTGGCGACTTCCCAAGGCTCAGCAGCCCGGCCGAACGCCTCGCGCCCCTTCAACTCGGTCAACAGTTCAGCACTGGTGACCTTCTCCAGGAACGGATGCATCGCCAGACTCGGCGACACCGCGTTGACCCGAATCCCGGAAGGAGCCAGGTCCATGGCCGCAGACCGGGTCAACGCCATCACCCCAGCCTTAGCCGCCGCGTAATGCGCCTGCCCCTCCTGCGCCCGCCAGCCGATCACCGAAGCGTTGTTGACGATCACCCCGCGAGTACCGGAAGCGATCATCCGCCGGGAAGCCGCCCGAATGCACCGGAAAGTCCCGGTCAAAGTCACGTCGAGCACCAACGACCACTGCTCGTCAGTCATCTCGGTGATCGAAGCCGTGCCCCCGAGCCCGGCATTGTTGACCATCACCTCAACCCCGCCGAACGGCTCAGCAGCATCGAGCAGAGCAGCGACCTGCTCCTCCTTGGTCACATCGCACACCACCGAAACAACCCGCTCAGCACCGAACTCCGCCCCCAACTTCGAAGCCGCCTCGCCAAGCCGCCGCTCATGCGTGTCCCCGATGACGACCGCCCGAGCACCTTCCTCCAGGCACCGCCGGGCAACAGCAGCACCGATGCCCGCACCAGCGGCCGCAGTCACCACGACCACGCGCTCGGCAAGCAACCCGTGCCCCGGCACGTAATCCGGCGCGGGCTGTTCCGGTTTGACACTCACGGTCGCGGCTCCTTAGGCAGGCCAAGCACCCGCTCGGCAATAATGTTTCGCTGAATTTCGTCCGAACCGCCGTAAATCGTGTCGGCCCGGCTGAACAAGAAAAGCGTCTGTTGCGCGTCAAGATCATAAGAGCCAGTCGCGGTCAACGCGGATCCCCCGCGGACGTCCATCGCCAGCTCCCCGAGCTCCCGATGCCACCGAGCCCACAACAGCTTCGACACCGAAGCCTCCGGCCCTTGCGACCCGGCCTCGTACGCGCTCAACGTCCGCAACGCATGCACCCGCAACACCTCGAGGCCCACCGAAGCCTGCGCCAACCGATCCCGCACCACCGGATCGTCATAACGCCCGTTCGCGCGCGCGGTGGCGACGACACCAGCCAGCTCCCGAGCGAATCCGACCTGCTGCCCGATAGTCGACACCCCACGCTCGAACCCGAGCGTCGCCATCGCGATCCGCCACCCGTCCCCGGGCGCGCCCACCACAAGGGACTCCGAGGTCCGCGCCCCGTCAAAGAAGACCTCGTTGAACTCACTGGTCCCGGTCAGCTGCCGAATCGGCCGCACCTCGACCCCGGGCTGATCCATCGGCACCAGCAGATACGACAACCCGGCATGCCGCCGCGAACCGGCCTCAGTCCGCACCACCGCGAAGCACCACTGTGCGTGCTGAGCGAGCGACGTCCAGATCTTCTGCCCGTCGATCACCCACTCGCCGCCGTCCAGCCGCGCTCGCGTGCGCACCCCAGCTAGATCAGACCCCGCGCCAGGCTCGGAATAGCCCTGGCACCACAGCTCAGTGACCCCGACGATCCCCGGCAGGAACCGCCGCCGCTGCTCGTCGGTGCCGTGTGCGATCAACGTCGGCCCGAGCAGCTCCTCGCCGAGGTGGTTGACCCGGGCAGGCGCATCCGACCGCGCGTACTCCTCATGGAAGATCACCTGCTGCAACAGACTCAGCCCGCGCCCGCCGTACTCCACCGGCCAGCCGAGGCAGGTCCAGCCGTGCGCCGCCAGGTGCTGGTTCCACGCCTGACGCTCCTCCGGCGCTTCGTGCTCGCGCCCGGATCCGCCGAGGCCCTTCAACGCGGCGAAGTCGCCGGTGAGGTGGTCGCCGAGCCACTCGCGCACTTCGGCGCGGAACTGCTCGTCCTCGGGGGTGTAGCGAAGATCCACCCGTCCTCCTGGTCCGCCGGTGCCGGTCCCGCCACGCTACCAAACCAAGCACTTGTTTGGTAGCATCGCCGCCGAACCGAGAAGGAGTGATGCGCGTTGAGCGGAACCGAAGAAAGCACCGACGAGCAGGTCGTGACGTACGAGGTGCGCGGTCCGGTCGCGGTCGTCACGCTGAACCGGCCGCAGTACCGCAACGCCCAGAACTCGAAGATGACCTACGCGCTGGACGCCGCGTTCACGAAGGCGGTGGACGACCCGGACGTCAAGGCGATCGTGCTGGCGGGCAACGGCAAGCACTTCTGCGCCGGGCACGACATCGGCACCCCCGGCCGCGACATCGACCAGAGTTTCGAGCGCAAAGCGGTCATCTGGTGGGACCACACCGACCGCGCGGGCGTCGATTCGCGCTTCGCCCGCGAGTCGGAGGTCTACCTCGGCATGTGCCGGCGCTGGCGGGAGATCCCGAAGCCGGTGATCGCGATGGTGCAGGGCGCGTGCATCGCGGGCGGGCTGATGCTCGCGTGGTCGTGCGACTTCATCGTGGCCTCCGATGACGCATTCTTCTCCGACCCGGTCGTGCGGATGGGCATCCCGGGCGTCGAGTACTTCGCGCATCCGTGGGTGATGAATCCGCGCGCGGCGAAGGAGTTCCTCTACACCGGCGACCGGTTCGGCGCGGACCGCGCGCAGGCGCTCGGCATGGTCAACCACGTCGTGCCGCGCGCCGAGCTCGAAGAGGCGACGTTCGCGATCGCCGAGCGGATCGCGCAGATGCCGCAACTGGGCCTGGCGCTCACGAAGAAGGCCGTCAACCAGGCGGAAGACCTGATGGGCATGCGGTCCGGAATGGACTCGGTGTTCGGCCTGCACCATGCCGCGCACGCGCACAACGCCGAGCTGGACACCGATTCGCTCGCCGGGCTCGACGCGCGGTCGATGGCGAAGGCCAACAAGAAGGCCGCGGGAGAGTCATGAGCCCGGAATTCACCGCCGCGGAAGAAGAGTTCCGGGCGGAGGCGCGCGGCTGGCTGAAGGAAAACAGCCCCGGTCCGCTGCCGTCGATGGACACCGAAGACGGCGCCCGCGCGCACCGCGAGTGGGAAGCGAAGCTGGCCGAGGGCCGGTGGTCCGTGGTCACTTGGCCGGCCGAATACGGCGGCCGCGACGCGACGCTGACCGAGTGGGTGCTGTTCGAGGAGGAGTACTACCTCAGCGGCGCGCCGACCCGGATCGCGCAGAACGGCATCTCGCTGCTGGCCCCGATCATCTTCGAGCACGGCACCGACGACCAGCGCCAGCGGCACCTTCCGTTGACCGCCAACGGCACCCGGATCTGGGCGCAGGCCTGGTCCGAGCCGGAGGCGGGCAGCGACCTCGCCGGGATCCGCAGCACCGCCGTCCGCGACGACGAACGCGGCGGATGGGTCCTCAACGGACAGAAGATCTGGAGCTCCCGCGCCCCGTTCGCCGACTGGGGTTTCGGCCTCTTCCGCTCCGACCCGGAAGCCGAACGGCACCGCGGCCTCACGTACTTCCTGTTCCCGCTCGCCTCCGACGGCGTCACCGTCCGGCCGATCGCGCAGCTCGACGGCGACAGCGGGTTCGCCGAGATCTTCTTCGACGACGTCTTCGTGCCTGATCAGGACGTCCTCGGCGGCGTCGGCGACGGCTGGCGCGTCGCGATGAGCACGGCGGGCAACGAACGCGGCCTGTCGCTGCGTTCGCCGGGCCGATTCCTCGCGGCGGCAGACCGGCTGCTGGGCCTCTGGGCCGAGCGCGGCGCCGAAGCCCCGCACCTGCGCGACCGGGTGGCCGACGCCTGGATCAAGGCCGAGTCCTACCGGCTCTACACCTGGGACACCGTCGACCACGTGCAGAACGGCGGCGACGTCGGCGCGGCGGGCAGCGTCAACAAGCTCTTCTGGACCGGGCTCGACCTCGGCATCCAGGAAGCGGCGCTCGACCTGCTCGGCCCGGACCAGGAACTGCTCGGGCGCTGGATGGAGGACTACCTGTTCGCCCTCGGCGGCCCGATCTACGCCGGCACCAACGAAATCCAGCGCAACATCGTCGCGGAACGGCTGCTCGGCCTCCCCCGCGGCGACCGCAGGAAGGCACAAGCATGAAGTTCCGGCTGTCCGCCGAACAGCGCGCGTTCGCCGAAGCGCTGGACGCCCTGCTGGGCGCGGCCGACGTCCCCGGCGTCAACCGGTCCTGGGCGGCCAAGCGGCCGGAATCCGGGCTGAAGTTGTGGAAGCAGCTGGCAGAACTGGGCGTCACCGCGCTCGGCGTGCCCGAAGAACACGGCGGCGTCGGCGGGACCCCGGTCGATCTGATCGTGGCCTTCGAACGCCTCGGGTACCACGGGGTGCCGGGTCCGGTGATCGAGTCCATCGCCGCCGCACCCGCGCTGCTCACCGACGGTTCGTTACTGTCCGCTTTGGCCGCCGGGGATGCGGTGGTGACCTTCGCGAGCGCGCCGGACACTCCGTACGCGCTGGATGCGGATGTCGCGACGGACGTGTTCGTGGTCGGCGATGCGCTGGCACGGGCGGAAATCGGCCGCGCGCTGCAGTCGGTTGACCCCTCCCGGCATCTGTTCGAGGTCACCGCTGGTGCCGACGCTCAGCCACTGGTGCCGGAGAAGCGCGCAGAAGCGCTCGACCTCGCCAGCCTCGCCTGCGCGGCGGAACTGCTCGGCTGCGGCGAGCGAATGCTGGCCGACACCGTCGCCTATCTCGGCCAGCGACGCCAGTTCGGCCGCGTGATCGGCGAGTACCAAGCGCTCAAGCACGCAGCCGCAGACGTCCGCGTGGCACTCGACTTCGCCCGGCCCCTGCTGCTCGGCGCGGCCCGCGAGCCCAGTGCCCGGGCGATCTCGGCGGCGAAGGTCGCGACGTCGGACGCGGCCCAGCTCGCCGCGCGCACCGGACTGCAGCTGCACGGCGCGATCGGCTACACGCTCGAATGCGATCTGAGCCTGTGGCTGTTGCGCGTCCGGGCGCTCGTGGGCTGCTGGGGCACGCCGTCCGTGCACCGCGCGCGGGTGCTGGAGAGCCTGATGAGGGGCCGCTGATGCACTTCGCGCTGACCGACGAGCAGCGGGAACTCGCCGCCGCCGTCCGCGGGCTGGTCCAGCGACGGGCCGCGAAGACCGATCTGCGGGCGGCGATCGACTCGCCGACCGGATACGACACCGAACTGTGGTCCGCGTTGTGCGAGCAGATCGGCGTCGCGGCGCTGGCCATTCCCGAGGAGTACGGCGGGGCCGGGTTCAGCCTGTTCGAAACGCACGTCGTGCTTGAGGAGCTGGGCGCGAGCCTGACGCCGTCGCCGCTGCTGGGGTCGGGAGTGCTTGCCGCGCAAGCATTACTGGCTGCCGACGCAACAGAGTTGCTCCCCGAGATCGCGGCGGGCGAGGTCGTCGCGCTGGCTTGGGCGGACCGTGCCGGACGGCATCGAACCGACGGATCAGACGTGGTCGCTTCGGACGGAACCCTGAACGGCACCGCGACTTTGGTACTGGACGGCGCTCAGGCGTCGCACCTGCTGGCGGTCGCGATGGCGGACGGACGTCCAGCGCTGTTCCAAACCTCCGCGACGGCCGAGGCAACCCCAGCCGTCGACCAAACACTCAGGTTCGCCCAGGTCGAATTCCGCGACACCCCGGCGACGTTGCTCGCGGAGGACTTCACCGAAGCGCTCCCCCGGCTGCACGCCATCGCCGCGATCGCTTGCACCGCCTTGCAAGTCGGCGGCGCACAGTCCTGTTTGGACCGAACCGTCTCCTATCTCAAAGAACGAGAACAGTTCGGCCGCCCGCTCGGCTCGTTCCAAGCGCTGAAACACCGAGTCGCCGACATGCTGGTGCAAGTCGAAACCGCCCGCTCGATCTCGTGGGCAGCCGGGTTCGCGGCCAGCAACGGAGAGGATCTCGTCCAGCAGGCGGCGTACGCGAAATCCTGGTGCAGCGAAGCTTTCACCGCGGTAGCAGCAGAAACCGTCCAGCTGCACGGCGGAATCGCGATCACCTGGGAGCACGACGCGCAGCTGTACTTCAAACGAGCACACGCGCTGGCGCACCTCTTCGGCGACGCCCGCGGACACCGGGCGCGGCTCCGGAGCGGCGCATGATCCACCACGTCGGAATCACCGTGCACGACCTCGCCGCGTCGACCGAGTTCTACCGCGATCTGCTCGGCGGCAGCGTCGAAGGCCCGTTCGAGCGCAGCGGTCCGCGGATCGACGAGGTCACCGGATATCCGGGCGTGATCGTGCGCCAAAGCTTCGTGTCGGCGGATGACGGCGACACGGTGGTCGAGCTGCTGCAGTACGAAAACGGGTCGCCGACGCGGATCGACCCGGACCACGGGCAAGCGGGCGCGGCGCACGTCGCGATCACCGTCGACGACCTGGACGCGACGCTGGAGCGGCTGCGCGGACGCGGGGTCGCGGCGGTGTCCGAGCCGATCGTCACCAGCCATCCGATGGCGGGCTGCCGCGCGGTGTACGTGCTCGATCCGGACCGGGTCCGCGTCGAACTGGTGCAACTGCCCGCCTGAGCAAGCAAAAGATGGAGGAACGAATGGGCGGCAAGTCCATGACGCTGGACGGCGTCACCGAGTACGTCCGGTCCGGGATGACCGTCGGGATCGGCGGATGGGGGTCGCGGCGCAAGCCGATGGCGATGGTGCGCGAACTGCTGCGCAGCGACGTCGAAGACCTCACGCTGGTCACCTTCGGCGGGCCCGAGGTCGGGCTGCTGTGCGCGGCGGGCAAGGTGCGCCGGGTGATCTACGGGTTCGTCTCGCTCGACACGATCCCGCTCGACCCGCATTTCCGCGCCGCGCGCGAGGGCGGCCGGGTCGAGACGACGGAGTACGACGAGGGCATGTTCGTCGCCGCGCTGCGGGCGGGCGCGAACCGGCTGTCGTTCCTGCCGACGCGCTCCGGGCTCGAGAGCGACGTGCTGCTGATGAACCCGGAGCTGAAGACCGTCGCGTCGCCGTATGACGACGACGTCTACATCGCGGTGCCCGCCGTGCGCCCGGACGTCTCGCTGCTGCACCTCAACCGCAGCGACACCCTCGGCAACGGTCAGTTCCTCGGCCCGGACCCGTACTTCGACGACCTGTTCGCGATGGCGTCGGAGAAGACGCTGCTGAGCGTCGAGAAGATCGTGGACACCGAGGACCTCACCGCCACCGAGCGGTCGACGTCGCTGCTGATCAGCCGGATGTTCGTGAACGGCGTGATCGAGGCCCCGAACGGCGCGCACTTCACCTCGTGCGACCCGGATTACGGCCGCGACGAGGCGTTCCAGCGGCATTACGCGCAGTCCGCGCAGGACGAGGTCGCGTGGAAGCAGTTCCGCGAGACCTTCCTGACCGGCGACGAGGCCAGCTACCACGAAGCAGTGCGCGCCTTCCACCGCGCGACCGAGAAGGAGTCCGCATGAGTGCCCCCGCGACCCGCGCCGAGGTCTGCATCGCCGCGTGCTCCGACGCGTGGCGCGGCTCTGGCGAGGTGCTGGCCCACGCGGTCGGCACGGTCCCGGCGATCAGCGCGCGGCTGGCGCGGCTCACCCACTCTCCAGAATTGGTGCTGTCCGACGGCGAATGCCACTTCATGGCCGACCCGCCGCCGCTGGGCAAAACCGCCGCGGCGGGCGGCACCGTCGAGGCCTGGGCTCCGTTCGGCCGGATCTTCGACATCCTCAACACCGGGCGGCGGCATTCGATGATGGGCGCGAGCCAGATCGACCGGTTCGGCAACCAGAACATCTCGTTGATCGGCGATTGGCGGAAGCCGAAACGCCAGCTCATCGGCATGCGCGGGGCACCGGGCAACACGGTCAACCACCGCACCGACTACTGGGTGAGCCGACACTCGAGCCGGGTGTTCGTGGACCGGGTCGACATCGTGTCCGGAGTCGGCAACGACCGGGCCCGCGCGCACACCTCGACAGCGCTGCGGTTCCACGACCTCGGCGTGGTGGTGACCGACCTGGCCGTGCTCGACTACGACGAGGACGGACGGCTGAAGGTGCGTTCGCTGCACCCAGGCGTCACCGAGGACGAAGTCCGTGAGAACACCGGCTTCGAGCTGGACTTCAGCGGGGCCGGGGTGTCCCGGGAGCCGGACGAGCACGAATTGGACCTGATCCGCACCGTGCTCGATCCGTTGGGCGCCCGGGACCGGGAGGTCAAGGTGTCCCGGCCCTGAACCGCTCAGCCGGCGAGCAAGCCGCCGTACAGCATCGCGAGGTACTGCTCCGCCACGACGTCGTGGCGGAGCTTTCCGCGCGGGTTGTACCAGCGGACCGACGACCAGACGGTGTCCCGGATGAACCGGTACACCAGGCTCACCTCGAGGTCGTCGCGGAATTCGCCGGTTTCGCGGCCCGCCTGGAGCACGCTGAGCCACAGTTTTTCGATCTTCAGCGACGTCTTCCCGACGAATTCGAAATCCGCGAGACTGCCGACGACGGCCGATTCGTTCTGGTAGAGCGCCACCGCGAACGGCCGCTCGTGAATGGTGGCGAAGGCGGTGTACACCAGCGCGTCGAACTGCTCGCGCGGCGTGCCGTCCTTCCCGGCGATCTCGGTGAACGCGGCCAGCAGGTCGTCCATGAACTCCTTGAGGATCTCGCGGAGCATGTCCTCTTTGGACGCGAAATGGTGGTACAGGCTCCCGGAAAGGATGCCCGCCTCGTCGGCGATGTCGCGGACGGTGGTCTGGGAGTAGCCCCGGGTCGCGAACAGCTGCGCGGCGATGCCCAGCAGCTCTCCGCGCCGGGTGCCGCCGTTTTTCGCCGGAGCCCGGCCGGTTCGCGGAGTCATCGCATGGATCCCTTCCTGCCCGCTGCTTTCCCCTATGCTACCGAACAAGCACTTGTTCAGTGAGGAGACCCGCGTGTCGACGCCTCGCACGATTCCCGCTCTGCTCGACGAAGCCGCCCGCCGCCACGGCGACGCACCCGCTGTGGTCGACGGTACGACACAGCTGTCCTGGACCGGATTGCGGGAGCGGGTACGCACCGTTTCCCGCGCGCTGGCCGCGGTCGGCGTCCGTGCCGGCGACCGGGTCGCGGTGTGGTCGCCGAACCGGGTGGAGTTCATCCTGACGTTCCTGGGCGCGCAGTGCCTCGGCGCGGCGCTGGTGCCGATCAACACCCGGTACCGCGGCGAGGAAGCCCGGGTGGTGCTGGAGCGGTCCGGTGCTTCGGTGCTGGTGCTGTGCAACGGGTTTCTCGGCAATGACTATCTGGGGATGCTGACTGAGGCCGCTGCCCGGCCTGGTTCCGGTGGTTCCGGTGTTGTGCCTGGACTTCCGCGGCTGCACACCGTGATCGACCTCGGTCCGGACGGCGTTGCGTTGCCGTGGAACGAATTCCTCGCCGGGGCGGAATCGGTTTCGGCCGTCGATGAATCGTCGGTGACGCCTTCTACCGTGGCGGACATTCTCTACACCTCGGGTACTACAGGCGTGCCCAAGGGCGTGATGAGCACGCACGCGCAGACGATCGGCGTCGCGGACGTGTGGGCGAAGGGCGCGTCGCTCACTCCCGCGGACAACTACGCGATCGTGAACCCGTTCTTTCACTCCTTCGGCTACAAGGCCGGGGTGGTCGCGGCGATCACCGCTGGCACGACCATCTACCCGGTCCTGACCTTCGACCCGGTCGCGTTGATGGAGCTGGTCCAGCGAGTTGGCATCTCAGTGCTGCCCGGTGCACCTACTATCTTCACCACGCTGATCAACCACCCTCGGCGCGGCGAATTCGACCTGTCGTCGCTGCGCTTCGCGATCGCCGGCGCGGCTTCGGTGCCGGAGAACCTGTTCTCGGACATGCTGGAAATCCTCGGCTTCGAGCAGGTCGCGCAGGCGTACGGGCTCACCGAATGCGTCGTGGCGACCCAATCGCGGCCGAACGAGGATCCGCGGCACGTCGCGCACACCACCGGCCCCGCGGTGCCCGGCCTGGAGATCCGCGCGGTCGACAGCGAGGGCAAGGACGTGCCGGTCGACGCCGACGGCGAGATCCTCATCCGGGGCGAGTTCGTGATGCTCGGCTACTTCGACGACCCGGCCGCGACCGCGGCGGCGATCGACGCCGACGGCTGGCTGCACACCGGCGACGTCGGACAGCTGGACGAGCACGGCTGCGTGAAGATCACCGGGCGGCTGAAGGACATGTTCACCGTCGGCGGGTTCAACGTGTACCCGGCCGAGGTGGAGAACGTGCTGAGCACGCACCCGGACGTCGTCGAGGCCGCGGTGATCGGCGTGGACGACGACCGGATGGGCTCGGTGGGCCGCGCTTACGTGACGCTGTGGGCGGGCGTCGAGCTGGATTCGGCGGCGCTGCGGGAGTACTGCCGGGAGCGGCTGGCGAACTTCAAGGTGCCGCGCGAGTTCGTGGCGATCGAGGAACTGCCGCGGAACGCCAGCGGGAAGATCGTGAAGCGGGAACTGTCCTGACGTCGTGAGTGGCTATGCCGGTTCTAACCGGCATAGCCACTCACGACCCCCTACGCAAGCCGTCGTGGCGCGGAACGTCCGGCCAAGCTCGGCTCGACAATCCCGACTGCGGGATCCCCGGGATGGCGCGCGGCAGTCACCCGGCATTCGACCTGGAGCGGGCATTCCGCGACCCGGTCCACCGCGACGAGGTCGGCCGGGAGCGGCGTGAGACGGTTAGCGCCGAATTTGTCCCGTTCGGTCCGGAACTGACCGGCCTTGTGCTCCGGCACGACGGGAGCGCCGGTCAGCCCGGCCAAGCGTTCGACGGCGGGCCACAGTTCGGCACTCGGGTAGTTCAGCACGCAGTCCGGCCGGTCGCGCAGGTTGGCGAAGGTGTGGCCGGTGCTGCCGAAGCCGAGCACGGCGGTGCGGCCGAGCACCCACGCCGACGACATCGGGGCCAGGTTGGTCGTCCCGTCGGCGTTCGCGCTGGACAGCAAGACGACGGGGGTGCCGGGGTAGAGCACCGGCGGGTCGATCACGACGGAATCCATGGCCGCATCCTGGCGGCGGGACGGTTCGGTGCGCGCCGAACCGTCTCGCGTCCGAGCCGTCAGGCGAGCCGTTCCAACACCATCGCCATGCCCTGTCCGCCTGCCGCGCACATCGTCTCCAGACCGAAGGTCGCGTCCCGCTCCTGGAGGCCGTGCAGCAGCGTCGTCGCCATCCGCGCGCCGGTCGAACCGAACGGGTGGCCCAGCGCGATCGCGCCGCCGTGCACGTTGACGCGGTCGAGGTCCAGGCCCAGCTGGTCGACGCACGGCAGCACTTGCGCGGCGAAGGCTTCGTTCATCTCGACCAGGTCGACGTCCTTGACGGACAGTCCGGCCCGCGTCAACGCCTGCTGGCTCGCCTCGACCGGGCCCAGCCCCATGATCTCCGGACTCAACGCGGACACCCCGGTGGCGACGATCCTCGCCAGCGGCTGAATGCCCAGCTCGCGCGCCCGGACGTCGCTCATCACCACGAGCGCGGCCGCGCCGTCGTTCAGCGGACAGCAGTTGGCCGCGGTAACCGTCCCGTCTGGTCGGAACACCGGCTTGAGTTGAGATACCTTCTCCAGCGTCACGCCCGCCCGCGGACCGTCGTCGGCGGACACCACCGTGCCGTCCGGCAAAGTCACCGGAGTGATGTCCTTCTGCCAGAACTCCCCCGCCGCCTCGGCGAGGTTCTGGCTGCGCACGGCGAACGCGTCCTGGTCCTTTCGGGACACTCCACAATGGTCAGCAACGTTCTCCGCGGTCTCGCCCATCGCGATGTAAACGTCCGGCAGCGCACCGTCTTCCCGCGGGTCTGTCCACTGCAGACCGCCGCCTGCGCGCTTCTCCGTCACCGCCATCGCGTCGGCGTACAACGGGTTCTTCGTGTCCGGCATGCCGTCGGCTTTGCCTTGGGAGAACCGCGAAACGCACTCGACGCCCGCGGACACGAACACATCACCCTCGCCCGCGCGGATCGCGTGCATCGCCATTCGCGTGGTCTGCAGCGAAGACGCGCAGTACCGGTGCACAGTCGTGCCGGGCGCCGCGTCGAGGCCGAGCCGCAGCGCGACCATCCGGCCCAGGTTGTACGCCTGTTCCCCGGCCGGTTGCGCGCAGCCGAGCATCAGGTCGTCGATCCGGCCGACCTCCGGGACCGCCGCCAGCGCGGCTTCGACCATCTGCGCGGCGAGGTCGTCCGGCCGCAGGTCTTTGAGCGAGCCCTTGTACGCCCGCCCGATCGGCGAGCGGGCGGCGGAGACGATCACGGCTTCGGGCACGGCAAGGTCCTCCTCAGGCGTTCGGGGTGTGCTGGAGGAAAGCGGGCCATTCGCCGCCTCCGTCCACATTGAGCACCGCTCCGCTGACATGGCTGGCGAGCGGGGAAGCAAGCAGCAGACAGGCTTGGCCGACCTCGGCCGGCGACGCGAACTGTCCGCGCGGGATCGTCCGGGCGACCGCGTCGCGCTGCGCCGGATCGCCGTAATGGTCCTCGGAACCCGGCGTCTCGACCAATCCGCAACTGACCGCGTTGACCCGCACCCGCGGCGCCCACTCCACGGCCAAGCTGGTCGTGAGACTCTCCAGCGCCGCCTTCGCCGCGCCGTAGATCGCGGTGCCCGGGCTGGGCCGCCGCGCCGAGATCGACGTGACGTTCACCGCCGACGCCCCGGGCGTCTCGCACAGGATCGGATGCGCCGCGTGCAGCACGTACGCCGCGGCGAGGAAGTTGAGGTCGTTGATCTTGCGGTGGAATCGCGGCGAGGCCTCCGCGAACTGCGCGAACGGCGCACCGCCAGCGTTGTTGACCACGACGTCGAGGCGTCCGTGCCGTTCGCCGATCTCTTCCAGCCACTTCTGGACCTGGTCCGGCTCCCGCACGTCAACCTGGGTAAACCGCGCCGTCCGGCCGTCGACCTCGCGCAGCTTCTCCGGTTCGGTACGCCCGCAGATCTCGACCTCGGCGCCCGCTTCGAGGAACGTCGCCACGATGCCGTCGCCGACTCCGCGCGCTCCGCCGGTGACGAGGACGACGCGATCGGTCAGGTCGAAGCTGACAGGCATGCTGCTCCTTCTCGCCGGGAGCGCTCAGCCTACCAAACAAATGCTAGGTTGAGGACGAGGAGGTTTTCCATGCCACACGAGACAATCCGGCGAGTCAGCATCGTCACCGGAGGCGCGCTGGGGATCGGCGGGGCGACCAGCCGCCGCCTCGCCGGGCGCGGGGACCTGGTCGTGCTGAACGACATAGATCCCGCTGCCGCCGCCGATACGCGCGCCGCGATCGAAGAGGCTGGCGGCGTGTGCGAAACGGTCATCGGCGACATCGTCGCGGACGAGGTAGTCGAGGCTGTCACCGCCGCCGCGCTGCGGTTGGGCGACGGCCGGATCGACGTCCTGGTCAACAATGTCGGCGATTTCCGGCCCGCGTCCCGGGATTTCCTGCACAGCACGCCGGAGCAGTGGGCGCGGTTGCATGAGCTGAACCTGCTGCACGTCTTCAAGCTCACGCACCGGGTGCTGCCGCAGTTGATCTCGCAGGGCTCAGGCGTGATCGTGAATAACTCGACAGTGGAAGCCTTTCGCGGAATTCCCGGGCATGCGGTGTATTCCGCTTACAACGCCGGGGTTTCGGCGTTCACGAAGAGCCTTGCCGTCGAGGTCGGACGATACGGCGTGCGGGTGAACGCGATCGCGCCGGACCTCGCGGACAGCCAGCAGACACCTGCTGCCGCGATGTTGCGCGACAACGATCCGTCGAAGATCGAGACATGGGTGCCGTTAGGCCGGTTCGGGCACGTGGACGAATACGCGAAGGTGATCGAATTCCTGACGACGGACGCTGCCTCTTACGTCACCGGCCACACGATTCCGGTGGACGGCGGGACGCTCGCGGCTTCGGGGTGGTACTTGCGGAGCAATCGGAAGGGGTTTACGAACTTCCCGAGGGAGACGTGAGCGTTTATCCCGGTTAGAACCGTCATCGCCACTCACGACCCCGGTGCGACGACGCGCTCAACGCTCTCGCGGAGCAACGCCCGGCGCTGCTCGTGCAATTCCGCAGCTTCCTGATCATTGGCGGCATAAACGTTGCTGACCGGCGACCAGGCCATCGACATCGCGATCACCATCGCCATCAGGTCGAACGGGTCTCCGTCCCGGACGAGGCCCGCGGCTTGCGCGTCGGCGATGGCGCGCAGTTTGGCGTCGTCGAGGCGGTGGCTGTCGTCGACGAGATGTCCGGCCGGGCGGCGCTCCAGGCGTTCCCAGGTGGCCAGCCGGATGAGGTCGGGGCGGCGGAGGTACTCGTCGTAGAGGCGGACGGCCCAGCCGGCGAGGTCGGCGGCGTCGATCGGCACGATGGTCATGATCCGCTCCAGCGAGGCGGAGAAAATGGCGTCGAACAGCCCTTCCTTGCTGCCGAAGTAGCCGTAGAGCTGCGCCTTGTTGGTGCGGGCGGCGGCCACGATGCGCTCGACGCGCGCTCCGGCGATCCCGTGCTCGGCGAACTCCTGGGTCGCGACGTCCAGGATGCGCTGCCGGGTGGCGGCTCCGCGCGAGGTCAGGGGCTTGTCGGCCATGCCGGGCACGATAACAACAGACCAGTCTGTTTGCCGAATCGGAGCACGGCGGCTACCGTGGCAATAGACCGAACAGTCTGTTTGTTGAGGGGCGAGCATGCGGGACACTCTGGGCTGGCAAACCGACCGTGCCGGGTTACGACGGACCGTGCTGCAACGTCGGGAACTGCGGGCCGACGACGTCGCGGTTCGCGTGGACTACTGCGGCGTCTGCCATACCGATCTGCACGCCGTCCGCGCCCACACCGGCGACGCGCCTTTGGTGCCCGGCCACGAGTTCACCGGCGTGGTCACCGAGATCGGGCACGAGGTCACGCGATTCGCCATCGGCGACCAGGTCGCGGTCGGCAACATCGTCGACTCCTGCGGCGCGTGCGCGATGTGCGAGGCAGGACAGGAAAACTTCTGTCACGACTTCCCCACCCTGACCTACGGCGGCACCGACCGCCGCGACGGAACCACCACGCTGGGCGCCTTCTCCCGCGAGTACATCGTCCGCGACGAGTTCGCCTACTCGCTCCCCGCCGGGCTCGACCCCGCGGCCGCCGCTCCCCTGCTGTGCGCGGGGATCACCGTCTGGGAACCGCTGCGAGCCCTCGGCGTCGGGCCTGGCACCCGGGTCGCCGTGGCCGGGCTCGGCGGGCTCGGGCACCTCGCGGTCAAACTCGCCGTCGCGCTCGGGGCCGACACCACGGTCGTCAGCCGCTCCGCCGACAAAGCCGACGACGCCCGTCGGCTGGGCGGTCACGATCTGATCGTCTCGACGGACCAACACCAGATGGCCGCGGCCCGGGACCGGTTCGACGTCGTCATCGACACCATCGCCGTCCCGCACGACGTCGCGCCCTACCTCAAGCTCGTCGCCCTCGACGGAACCCTCAGCCACGTCGGGTACCTCGGCTCGGTCACCGTGCAGGCCACCGATCTGTTGGCAGGACGCAAGAACCTCAGCTCCGCGGGCAGCGGCGGCCGTCCCGCGACCGCCGCCATGCTGGAATTCTGCGCCCGGCACGACATCACCGCCGACATCGAACTCCTCCCGTCCGCCCGCGTCAACGAAGCCCTCGAACGGTTGGAACGCAACGACGTCCGGTACCGGCTCGTGCTGGACCTGTCTGATCTGCCGCAGGACCACGGTCAGCCCACGTACCCCGCGGGCTGACCCCAATCCGCACCCCGAGTCGTCGTCCGGTCCACCAGCACACACCGCGTGCCGGTAAAGTTGGTCGGCATGCATTTGTTGCAGTGAATGCACAACGACGGCGTCTCCGGCTCAGCGGCGATCCGGTTCACCAAATCCGGCTCGCGCAGCAAAGCCCGGCCCATCGCGACGTACTGGAATCCCTCCCGCATCGCCAGGTCCATCGACGCGCGGTCGGTGATCCCGCCGAGCAACACCATCGGCAGCTTCACCGCGGCCCGGATCTGGCGTGCGTCCTCGAGCAGAAACGCGTCCCGATAAGGATATTCGCGGATGAAATGCTTCCCCACCGCCTGCACGCCCAACTTCAACGGCTGCGGCATCACCGCCGCGAACTCGCGGACCGGCGCGTCACCCTTGAAGAGGTACATCGGGTTGAGCAGCGATGAACCGGCGGTCATTTCGAGGGCGTCGCAGGTGCCGTCGGCTTCGAGCCATTGCGTCACCGGGATCGCCTCGTCGAGCCAAAAGCCGCCGGGCGCGCCGTCGTCCATGTTCATTTTGACGATCACCGCGATCCGGTCGCCGACCGCGTCACGAACCGCGCGCATCGTGTCACGCGCGAGCCGGGCGCGGTTCTCCAGCGAGCCACCGTATTCGTCGGTGCGGTGGTTGAGTTTGGGGCTCAGGAAGGAACTGATCAGATAGTTGTGTCCTAAGTGGACTTCAATGGCGTCGAACCCGCACTCGATGGCGCGCCGGGCCGCGTCGGCGTGGGCGCGTTTGACGCGTTCGATGCCGGCGTGGTCGATTTCCTGAGCGAAACTGAGCGTCGTCTTGTGGAAATACCGGCTCGGCGCGAGCGCGGGCAGCCCATTGCCCTTCGGATTCGCGACCGGCCCGCCGTGCCCGATCTGCGCCGAAATCGCCGCCCCCTCGGCGTGCACCGCGTCGGTGAGCACGCGCAGTCCCGGCAGGGCCTCGTCGGCCCAGTAAATCTGATGCCGGTCGGTGCGGCCTTCCTTGGCGACCGCGCAATAAGCGACCGTCGTCATCCCGACGCCGCCCTTCGCGTAGCCGACGTGGAAATCGACCAAATCCCGGGTGACCCGGCCGTGGTGGCTGAGCCCCTCGTAGGTAGCCGCCTTGACGACGCGATTGCGCAACTGCACCGGCCCGAGCCTGGCGGGAGCAAGCGGATCGGGCGGGGTGGGGGTCGTGGAAGTCACCTTGCCACGGTAGGAAACGGAGGGGACGGGCTGCTCTCGCGATCTCGGTGACTGGGAGGCTTGGCATCCGGCGGCGCGGTAACGCAACGGCTGGGCTCGACGATTCCCGTGCGTCTATCCGCTGCTTAGCCTGAGGAGAAACAACTGTGCCCGAACTCAAGCCCCGTCCTCGCTATCACGCGAACGCATTTACGAGTCCCGACGCAGTCGCCGCGCGGCTCAAAGCAGCGTCCGAGACGGACGGGCCGACGGACTACGCCAACAGGATCAACCTGGAAATCCTCGGCCAGCTCGCGGCTATCCGGCGGCACGCGTTGATCGTGACCACCGTGGTTGTGATGTGGGCGATCCTGACCTTGATCGGGGTCCTGGTCATCATGTCCAACCTGTCGAGCAGCGGATCGGCCATCGTCCGCAACTGACGAACGGTCAGTTGGCCCAGGGTGCCGCTTCCTCCAACTGCGCCGCCAACGACAACAGCAGCCCCTCCTGCCCCAGATCCGCGGCGAACTGCACCCCCAGCGGCAGTCCGTCGTCATCCCGGCCGAGCGGAAGCGAGATCGCGGGCATCCCAGTCACGTTGAAAACACTGGTCCACGCCGAATACGCGCCCGCGTGCTCGTAGATCGACGCGGGATCCGTCGTGTCCAGCAGGCCCAGCGGCGGAGTCGGGAGCGGCAGCGTCGGCGTGAGCAGGACGTCGTACTGGGTGAAGACCTGCCCGACCTCCCACCCGATCTCCTGTGCCCGGCGCAGCGCACGATGGAGCTGGTTCGCAGTCAAGCCGCGGTAATGGTCGAGCAGCAGTTCGGTGAACGGCTCGAGGTCGCCCGGCTGGAGTTCTCGGCCCAAAGCGGCCAGTTGGTCTTCGACGATCACCACCAGGTCCGCGCCCATCAGCAGCCCGCCGGTCGTGCGGACGTCCGGGAAGTCAAACGGCGCAATGGTTTCCTCGACGTGGTGGCCGAGTTCCTCGCAGAGTTTCGCCGTCTGCCGCACGGCGGCCAGGCAGGCGGGATGCGCGTCGATGCCGGTTCGGGCCTGGGTGGCCAGGCCGATGCGGAGGTTGCCGGGGGCACGGCGGGTCGCGTCGAGGAAAGTGCCAGTCGGGGTCGGGGCGGCGAAGGCTTCACCCGGGAGTGGTCCGGCGATCGCGTCCAGCAGGGCCGCGCTGTCACGGACCGTCGTGGTGACCGCGTGGGCGACGGAGACCGGGGCGGCGAGGGTGCCTGCGTCGGGGGCGCCGGTGGTGCGGCCGCGACTGGGTTTCAGGCCGACCAGACCGCACATGGCCGATGGGATCCGGATTGAGCCGCCGCCGTCGGTGGCGTGGGCGGCGGGGACCAGGCCAGCGGCGACGGCCGCTGCGGAACCGCCGCTCGAGCCTCCTGGCGAGCGCGAGAGGTCGTGCGGGTTGCGGGTGGGGCCGTGCAATTGCGGCTCGGTGCTCGCGTTAAGGCCGAATTCGGGGGTGTTGGTGATGCCCAGGATGACCAAACCGGCGCGTTTGTAGCGGCGGATCAGTTCGCTGTCCACTGTGGACACAGCGGAGGCGAAAAGCGCGCTGCCCTGGGTGGCGGGAAGGCCGGCGACTTCGGTGCCGAGATCCTTGACCAGGAACGGGACTCCGGTGAGCGGACCGTCCGGGAGACCGGCGTCGATTTCCGCGAGAGCAGCCTCGAAGCGTTGGCCGACGACGGCGTTGAGCCGCGGATTCGCCTCCTCGATGCGGGCGATCGCCTGTTCGGCGGCCTCCTGGGCGGACAGGTCGCCCCGGCGGATGGCGGCGGCGGTATCGAGGGCAGAAAGCACAGCGATGTCTCCTCAGAAGGGCTCAGCCGAAGAAGGCTTGACCACCGTCGAGCGGCACGGTGGCTCCGGTCAGGTAGCGCAGATCGGAACCGACCAGCGCGACTACAGCGCGACCAATGTCCTCTTCGCACTCCCCGATCCGGCCCACCGGAATGGTCGAGACGAATTCGGCGGCCTCTTCGGGGTTGTGTTCGGTCCACCATTTCAAGCCCGGCGACAATGCGTGCGGAGCGATCGCGTTGACCCGAATTCCGTCGCGCGCCCACTCCACGGCGGCAGTGCGCGACAGCGAGCGCAAGGCTTGTTTCGCTGCGGCGTAAGCACCGTAGGTGGTGGGATCCCAGCGCACCATCGCTGATGTGACCAGGTTGACGATCGAACCGTCGCCCGTCGCCTTCAAGTGCGGATGGGCGGCTTTCATGAACGCGAACGCGGCAAACGGTCCAGTCGAGAAACCGCGCGCGAAGTCCTCGTCGCTCATTTTCAGCAATGGCCCGAAAGCGCCGGAGTACGCATTGTTGACCAAAATGTCGAGGCGGCCGAATCGCGAAACGACCTCGTCGACGACCCCGGGAATCGACGCCGTATCCGCGACGTCGCATTCGAACGGTTCCGCGGCAGCACCCCGCTCCCGCAGGAGGCGGCAGGTCTCGTCCAGCTTGCCGCGCGTGCGCCCGAGGACCGCGATCGACGCGCCCTCCCCCGCCAGCGCCAGCGCGATTCCTTGCCCGACGCCTTGTCCGGCGCCGGTCACCAGGGCCACCCGGCCCGCGAGCGTGTTCATCGGCCTCCTTCGTCCTGGGCAACTGGCCGCGCGACGTGTTTCGCCACGAAAATCCCGTCCGCGGAAACGCAGACCTGCCCGTCGGCGAGAATTTCGCCGGTCGTGTGGATCCGGCGGCCCTCGCTGGATTGCTGTCGTGCGCGAATCGTCAGCTCCGCGAACAGCGGGGTCGTCCGGTGGTAGCGGACGCTGAGCGTGCCGGTCATCCCGTCCGGCCCGGGCCCCCAGCTGTTGGCGACACCGAGCGCGTGATCCAGCAACAGCGCGGAAATCCCGCCGTGCACGCAGCCGGGCGGTCCCTGATACGGCAGGCCGAGCGTCACCGTGCCGGTCACGGATCCGTCCGGCAGACCGTGCAGGTGCAGCGGCGGGGCGAGCGCGTTTTCCGGGCCGGTGACGGGATCGTGCCGCGGCCGCCCGGCCCACATGCTGACGAAGCGCTCTTGCCGCTCCGGCGCGTGCTCTTCGATTTGGGCGGCGATCCGGTTGAGGTCGCGGGCGATGTCCGTCATGGGCGCTGCACTGTTCGCGCCAGCCTGCAGGAGGGCGTTGACGACCCGGCGGGCCGCCGCGACGGCAGCGTCGATGCCGTCGTCGTTCGGGACAGGCGACAGCGGGACGTTTTCGGCGTAAGTCGTCATCAGTAGTGCGCCGCCGGGCGGAGGGTCGCCTCGGCGCCGCCGTCGACGTACACGACCTGGCCGGTGATGTGCGTCGTCGCGGCGTCGGCGAAGTACGCCAGCACGCGCGCGACGTCTTCCGCGGCCGCGTAACCGTGCAGCGGCATCGGAACTGCCTTGTCCATCACGGCTTTCATCTTCGGGTCGGCGAAAAGCTCGTCGGTCATCGGCGTCAGGACCACGCCCGGGGCGACCACGTTGACCGCGATTCCCGCGTCGGCCCAGCCCGCCGAAACAGACGTCCGGCGCGCCCACTGCGCGATCGCGGACTTCGAGGACGGGTACAGCTGCACCGCCCGGTTGTCCGCGATCGCCTCGCGGGCCGCGGTCAGCGCGGCTTGCTCGTCGCCGCGCAGGCAGGCCTCGACCACTGCGGGGTCGTTCGGCTGGGTGCCGGAGATCGAGCCGACCAGGACGACGCGCGGCGCTTCGGATTTCGCGAGCAACGGCTGCAGGGCCTCGATGAAACCGGTGCTGCCGAAGTAGTTCACCGTGACCATCGCTTCGCCGGGGTTCGACGTCCCGGCACAGGTGACCACCGCGTCGACGTGCCCGGTGCGCTTGCCGACCTCCTCGGCGGCGGCAGTGCGGCCAGCCGGGGTCGAGAGGTCCGCATCGACGTCGCTGCCCGCGAGGTCGACGCCGAGGACTTGGTCGCCGCGCTCGGCGAGGAGGCTGCTGAGTGCCGCACCGATCCCCGAACTCGCTCCGGTGATGACGACGGTGCGCGGCATGACGGCCTCCTGAGGTGGGGTTCCGGGAACGGCCGCGACGCTACGGGGACTCCGCCGCGCGCGGCGGGCTCATCCCGGTCACCGGGAGAAGGCGGTCAGCGGCCCAGTTCGGCCAGCAGCAACCGGCACGCCAGCACTGTGTCCGCCTCCGCTTCCTCCGCCGTGATGTGCCCGTTCAGCTGCGAGGTCAGCACGCCGTACCAGGTCTGCTCGATCAACCGGACCAACCGGCGATCGTGGTCACTGGCCTCGGCCACCCCCGCGACGCGCAGGATCAGGTCGGCGAACTCGACCGTCGCGGCCATGTTCGGCGACTCCCCCGCGACCGTCGCGTTGTTCGACTGCAGCATCGCCTGCGCGAGCCGCGGTCGTTCCAGCAGGCGGCGGGCGGCGTCGACCAGCACGCGCGCGACCGCCTCGGCCGGTTCCTGGCCGGGCTCGACCGGGACGCTGTTGCGGTCCAGCTGTTCGACCTGGCTGTGCAGCAGCGCGGTGAACAGGATGGTCTTCGACGGGAAGTACCGGTAGAGCGTGGCGATGGCGACGCCGGCATCGCGGGCGACGTCGAGCATCTGGATCCGGTCGAGGCCGTGCTCGGCGCCGTGGTCCGCGGCCGCTCGCAGGATCCGCCGGTAGCGCTCCTGCTGCGCGGGCGAACTCGGCGTGGCCGGCGCCCGGTTTTCGGCGACTCTCGGCACCGCGACTCCTCCGCTCGTGATCAGGCCATTCTCGCGCACGATCCTCCCACCGGGCGCCGCCGCTACCGGTGAGTGGGATGACCGCGCCCCGGCGCGGCGGCGATGCGGTTGGCTCGCCGGGTCGCGACGACTTGGAGGACTCATGGCTTTCGACGACCAGTTCGACGTGGTGGTAGTCGGGTCCGGCGCGGGTGCGCTGACCGGCGCGTACCTCGCCGCCCGGGCGGGACTGCGCACCGCGGTGGTCGAGGGCGCGGACCGGCTCGGCGGGACGTCGGCGTACTCCGGCGCGGCCTGCTGGCTGCCGGGCACGCAGGTGCAGGAGCGATTCGGCGTCGCGGATTCCACCGCCGCCGCCCGCGAGTACCTGCGCGCGCTGCTCGGCGAGGACCCGACCGGGCGGCAGGAGGCGTTCCTGGCGAAGGCACCGGAGCTGGTCGCGGCGCTGGAGGCGGATCCGGCGCTCGAATTCGAATGGCGGGCGTTCCCGGACTATTTCGACCGGCCCGGCCGGGTCCCCGGCGGACGCTCGTTCGTGCCGGTGGACCTGCCGCTGTCGGAGCTGGGCGAACGCGCGGAGCTGGTGCGTCCGCCGGTGGACCGCGACCGCGCCGGCCGCGGGCACCGGGACGCGCCGTTGGACGGCGGGCGCGCGCTGATCGGACGGCTGCTGCTGGCCTTCGACGCGACCGGCAACGGCACCGTGTTCACCGGGACGCCCGTCGACGAGCTGGTGGTCGAGAACGGGCGGGTGGTCGGAGTCGGAGTCGGCTCGCGGAGGATCGGGGCTGTTGACGGCGTGCTCATCGGCGCGGGCGGGTTCGAGCGGAACGCCGACCTGCGGGAACAGTCCGGGGTGCCGGGATCGGCGGCCTGGTCGATGGCCCCCGCGGAAACGAACCGCGGCCAGGTCCTGGAAGCGGCGATCGCACTCGGTGCGGCGGTCGATCTGATGAACGAGGGCTGGTGGTGCCCAGGAATCGCGATGCCGGACGGCGGCGCGTCGTTCACCCTCGGCTTCCGCGGCGGGATCGTCGTGGACCGCGACGGGCGGCGGTATGCGAACGAGTCGCTGCCATATGACCAGATGGGTCGTGAGATGGCAGCGGACCCGGCGCAGCGGGTCCCTTCGCATATCGTGTTCGACAGCCGTGAGGGCGGCCGGTTGCCCGCCATCGCGTTGCCGGGCGGACGGCCGGACGATCATCTGGCGGCTGGCACATGGGTCGAGGCGGACACGCTTGCGGAGTTGGCGAAGCTGATCGACGCCCCGGAGCTGCCCGAGACGGTTGCTCGGTTCAACTCGTTCACTGAGGCCGGGCACGACGCTGATTTCGGCCGGGGCGAGGATGAATACGCACGGCATTTCGCTAATCCCGTGCTGGTTCCGGTGGACCAGCCGCCGTTCCGTGCCGCTCGGCTGGTGTTGTCGGACCTCGGGACAAAGGGTGGACTGGTGACTGATCCGGACGCTCGGGTGCTGCGGGCCGATGGCTCTGCGGTGGAAGGTCTTTACGCGGTGGGCAATTCGGCAGCGTCCATGACCGGAAGCTACTACCCCGGGCCGGGAATTCCGTTGGGCACGGCGATGGCTTTCGCTGCCCGGGCAGTCGACGATCTGGTGGCACGGGCCGGAAAATGACCTGCGCTCCACGCCGGTGCCGGTTACCGTCGCCGGTGTGGAGGACTACTTCGGGGAAAGTGTCGCTGCAAGGTACGACCAATCATCAGCCGAAATGTTCGCGCCGGAAGCGGTGAATCCGGCGGTCGACGTCCTGACCGAACTCGCCGGAGACGGTCGCGCGCTCGAACTCGGCATCGGCACCGGCCGGATCGCGTTGCCGCTCGCCGCGCGGGGCGTGCCGGTCGCGGGGATTGACTTGTCGTCGGCGATGGCCGCACAGCTGCGCGCCAAACCGGGCGGTGACGCGATCGAGGTGACGATCGGCGACTTCGCGACGACCCGGGTCGCGGGAACGTTCTCGGTGGCATATCTGGTGTACAACACGATCAGCAACCTGACGTCTCAGGACGCGCAGGTGGCATGTTTCCGCAACGCCGCAGCGCATCTCGAGCCGGGCGGGTGCTTCCTGATCGAGGTCGGGGTGCCGGACCTGCGGAAGCTGCCGCCTGGGCAGACCGTCGTTCCGTTCGATCTGAGCGCGACGCATTGGGGATTCGATCTCTACGACGTCTCCACGCAGTCGATGAGCTCGTACCACGCGCGGGTGGCCGACGGTCGCGGCGAATTCCGGGCGATTCCGTTCCGGTACACGTGGCCCGCGGAGCTGGATCTGATGGCACAGCTGGCGGGCATGCGGCTGCGGTCGCGGTGGGAAAGCTGGACTGGCGAGCCGTTCACGCACGAGAGTGAGCAGCACATTTCGATCTGGGAAAAGTCCTCGTGAGCGTTCACCCCGGTGAGAACGGGCTCGACTCTGGCCGCGTCGGGTTTGTCGTACGTGAGGGGAACCCTGAGGGAATCTGATTCCCTCAGGGTTCCCCTCACGTACTCGCAGAACGGTCAGGTAGGCAAGCCGCACGGCTCTCGGGCGGTTCAGGGGGCTTGGGGTCGTGCGTGGCGATGCCGGTTAGAACCGGCGTAGCCACTCACGAGCTACCCCTTGACTGGACTGAACGCCGCCAACTGCTCCGACCCGGACCAGTCGTGCCCCCAGTAACTGTCCCGCGTGATCTCCTCCGCGGTGTAGAACCGTTCGTCCACCAGCATTCCCTCGGTCCCGTACTCCAGGTCCCACCCACCAGGCGCCCGGACGTAGAACGACACCATCTTGTCGTTGGTATGCCTCCCCAACGTCGAGGAAACCGAGAAGCCGCGCTTGCCGACCTCGTCCAGGGCGCGGCCGACGGCGTCCAGGGAGTCGACCTCGACCATCAGGTGCACCAAGCCCGGCGGTTCGCCGTGCGGGGCCGGGCAGATCGCCAGGCTGTGGTGGCGCTGGTTGACGCCCATGAACCGCACCCGGCGCGGTTTCTGGTCGGGGGCCGCGCCGCTCATCGAGACCGCGCCGCGCGGGAGGAAGCCCAGCACCTCGGTGTAGAACGTCTCGACCTCGGCGAAGTTCGTCGTCGGCAGCACCACGTGGCCCATGCCCTGGGCACCGGTCACGAACTGCTGGGTCCACTTCGTCCGCACCGGGTCGTGGTCCAGGACCGGGCCGAAGAAGACCTCCACCGGGGTGCCGGACGGGTCGTCGAAAGTGATCGCCGAATCGACGCGGCGTTCCCGGCATTGCTGCTCCGACAACACTTTCACCGCGGTCCCGGAGGCCTCCACCGCGCGCCCGACCGCGGCCAGCGCGAACTGGTCGCGCACCTCCCATCCGACCGCGAGCACCCGGTCGTCCTCGCCGGGCAGCACGATCAGCCGCGCCTCGCGTTCGTCCATCCGGAGGTACAGGCCGTCGGCGACCGGGCCGGACGTTTCGGCGAAGCCGAGCGCCTCCACGGTCAGTTCCCGCCAGCGCGGCAGGTCCCGGCTCTGGACCCGGAGGTAGCCGAGGCCTCGGATGTCGGTCATAGCGAAACTCCTTGCGGGATAAGAGAGTTCAGATCATGGAGAGCATCGGGCCGGGCGGCGGCTCGACGTCGAGGTCGGTCAGCGCCGACGCGTGGAACACCGAACCGGGCACGTGGATCGCGTGCGCCAGGCCCATGTGGCCGTCGCGCCAGAAGCGCTGGATCGGGTTGTCCATCCGCAGGCCATTGCCACCGCTGCGGGCGACCACCTCATCCATCGCGCGCACCGCTCGCCACGCCGCCGCGACCTGGGTGCGGCGCGACGCGGCACGGTCGGCAAGCGTCACCGGCTCACCGGCCGCAGCCTTGTCGTAGAACCGGGAAACGTTGTCCAGCATGGCAATTCGCGAAGCTTTGATCTCCTCGGCGGCGGCGCTGATCGCGAACAGCACGTATGGATCGTCTTTCACCCGGGTGCCGGTGATCTGCACGCGCGTGCGTTGATATGCCAGATGCGCCGCCAGCGCGCCCTCGGCGATGCCGATCACTGCGGAGGTGATGCCGAGCGGGAAGATCGTGGTGAACGGGACGCCGTACGTCGGGTTGGTGCGGCCGGATTCGCGCAGCGCGCTGCCGTCGGTCATCCGGCTGAACGGGACCGCGCGGTACTCCGGAATGAACGCGTCCTTGACGACGATGTCCTTGCTGCCGGTGCCGCGCAGGCCGACGACGTCCCAGGTGTCCTCGACGATTTCGTAGTCCGCGCGAGGCAGGATCACGTGGTAATTCCGGGGCGGCTGCACGACATTGCCGTCCGTGTCGCCGAGAAAACCGCCGAGGAAAATCCAGTCGCAGTGATCGGTTCCGGACGAGAACTGCCACCGTCCATTGAAGACATACCCGCCGTCGACCGGTTTCAGCACACCCATCGGCGCGTACGGCGAAGCGATCCAGGTGTCGTTGTCAGCGCCCCAGATTTCGTCTTGCACACGACGGTCGCAGAGCGCCATTTCCCACGGGTGCACGCCGACGATCCCGGCGACCCAGCCGGTCGACCCGTCGAGCGACGCCAGCCGCATGACCGTTTCCGCGAATTCGCGCGGATGGGCTTCCGCGCCGCCGTACTCGGCGGGCTGGAGCATCTTGATCGCGCCGGTTTCCCGGAGCACCTTGGCCGCTTCGTCGGCGAGCCGGCCGAGCCGCTCGTTCTCCGGCCCGAACGCCGAAATCTCCTCGGAGCGCTCCTCGATTGCGGCAAGAGCGGGATGGGTCATGGCGCTTCCCTTTCTCCGGTCCGGATACGGTGCGGTCCCGGCTGCCCCGAGCCTCCCAGCGGAGCACCCGGGCGCGCGGACGCGCTCCCGGTCAACGGGATCAGGGCCGCGGCACCTGGTTCCGCACGACCTTGCCGGTCACGTTGCGCGGCAACGGTTCCGTCCCGATCCGCCACCGCGACGGGACCTTGAAATACGCTAGCCGCTCAGCCGCGAACGCCCGCAACTCCTCCTCGCCGACCGACGCGGACACCACCACGACCGCAGCCACTTCCTGGCCCAGGTCGACATGCGGCACGCCCAGCACAATGCATTCCCGCACCGCCGGGTGTTCGGCCAGCACGTTCTCGACCTCGGCCGGATAAACGTTCTCCCCGCCGTGCAGGATCAAATCCGACCGGCGCGCGGTGAGCCGCAGCTGTCCGCCGGAAAGAACGCCGATGTCCCCGGTGTGCAACCATCGCTGGTCGTCAATAGCGGCGGCCGTAGCTTCGGGATCTTCCCAATAGCCGAGCATCGTGAACGGGCTGCGGACGCAGATCTCTCCCGCGCCGCCGTCGGGCACCAACTCGCCGAAAGCGTCCCGGATCTCCAACTCAACCGTCGCGATCGGATGCCCTACAGTGCCCGGAGACGCGGCGAGATCAGCCGACGTGGCAACGGAAATCGCCGTGGACGATTCCGTCAGGCCATAGCTGTCGACTAATCCCTGTTCCGCCACCGGAAGCTCCGCGCGCAACCGTTGTTGAAAGGCCGGGGAAGAAGGCGCAGCGCCGAGAGTAAAAGCAGTCAGCGAGGAAAGGTCGTACCGGTCAAGATTGCCGTGTTCCAGCAGCCGGTGCGCCATGGTCGGCACGACGCCCCAGTTCGTCACCCGCTCGGCCTCGACCAGCCGCAACACGCGCTCCGCGTCGAACCCGCCCTGGTGCAGCACCACCGCGCTGCCGTCAGCCAGCCGCGGCACGACCAGGTTGTGCAGTCCGGCGATGTGGAACAACGGGACCCCGAGCAGGTACCGCCGCGCGGACGGATCCACCAGGTCGCCGAGCGCTCGCGCGACTTCGCTGTTCAGCCGGTGAAACTCGATCACCGACGTCAGGTTCCGGTGCGTGTGCACCGCGCCTTTCGGGCGTCCGGTGGTGCCGCTGGTATAGAGAATGACCGCCGGATCGTCCTCCTCGACCGCGCAGGAAGGCAGCGGTGCATCCGAACGGCGCGCTAACCGAGGGATGTCCTCCTCGACGGTCAGCACCGGAACGCCGTCCAACAGCGCAGCCCGCTTCGCATCGGCGACCACCAGCGACGGCCGCGTGTGGCCGAGCGCGTACTCCAACTCCCGCCGCGACCACCACGCGTTGCAGCCGACCGCGATCGCGCCCAGCGACACCGTCGCCCAGAACGCGACCACCCATTCCGGACTGTTCGCCGCCGCGATCGCGACCCGGTCGCCCTTGCCGATTCCGTAGTCCTCGCGGAGCGCGCAAGCCACCGACGCCACCTGGCGGGCATGCGCGGCGAAGGTGATCCGGCGGTCGGCCGTCACCAGGTACTCGCGTTCGCCGTGCCGCGCTGAGGCGGCGAGCACCTCCCCCAGCGACCGCGCGCGATGAGCGAAGACCGTCATCGGCACGCCCAGCACAGTCTCCGTGCGCAGTTCACAAGGCCCACCGGGCGCGGTCAGCGCCTGCAGAGGATCAGCGGAGAGGCTCATCAAAGGTCTCCCTCCTCGCGCACCGGTGCGGGCGTGATTGTGCCTGCTCACCGCCGTAAGCGCCGCGCCGATTCCAGTGACCGGGACCGGCTCAGAGGAACGCTGGCTCGCCGTACGCGCCCTGCCGCAGCAGTCCGGGCGACTCGGCCCGGCCGTCGAGGACCCGGTTGGTGCGCCGGGTGACCTTCCAACCCTCCTCGGTGCGCGCGAGCGCCCAATGGTTCGCCGTCGCCCGCCGGACAACAAAGCGGTCGTCCTGATATACCACCATCAGCGAGTGACATACCGCGATCGCCGTATCGCCGTCCACGGTCACGTGCGGCGGGCCGACGAAATGCGCGCAACCGCCGGAAATCCAGCCTTGATGGGCGCTGGACCGCACCATTCGGGCCAGTTGTTCTCGGCCTTCGAGGTAGATCTCGTCGACGTCGTACACCCCGTCCTCGGTCCACAGCGCGGCGACGTCCTCGGCCGCGCCGGCGTCGACCAGCGGTCCGTACGCGGCGATCAGCCTGCTGATCTCGCGTTCGTCCTCCAGCCGCGCGAGCCGTTCCTCCAACTGGGCGATCCGGTCCACTTCAGACCTCGCTTCCTAGCTCGGCGAGCGCTTCGAGCTGCTCGCAATAGTGCTCAGCGGACTTCGCGGCGATCCGCGCACTGACCGTCGTCGCCCCGGCCTCGACGACCCGGGCCAGCCGCTCCCGGCAGGACGCCGCGCCCGGGTCCAGCGGCCTGCCAGGCGACAGCACGACCTGGAAGCCGTCCGGCAGCTCAACCGTGTCGAGCATCCGACGCAGTTCCCCCAGCGACAGCCCGAACGGGACCCAGCCGTCGGCCAGTTCGACCGCCCGCCGGAGCGAGCGCTTGGTTCGGCCGCCGATCCACAGCGGGACTTTCGCCTGCACGGCATGCGGTTCGACGATCATCCCAGCGAAGTCGTAGTGCGGCCCGTGATACTCCGGCAGCCGCTGCGACAACGCCGCTCGCAGCGCCCGCAGCGCGTCGTCGGAACGCTCGCCGCGTTGCTCGAAGGGCACGCCCAGCAGGTCGAACTCCTCCCGCAGCGACCCGACACCCAGGCCGAGCACGAGCCGTCCGCCGCTGACCGTGTCGAGCGTTCCGTAGCGCTTCGCGATCTCCAGCGGATGGTGATATCCCAACACGAGCACCTGCGTGACCAACCGGATCCGGTTGGTATGAGCAGCCAGGTAGCCGAAGGTCGCGAGCGGATCCCAGTACGTCGATCCGCGCTGCTCCGCGACCGCCACCGGCACCGCGACGTGCTCGCTGCAGGTCAGGTGATCGAAGCCGAGCCGGTCCGCGGTCGCCGCGATCCGCGCCAGGTCTTCGATGCCGGCAGTGTCCTCCCAGGCGTTCGGGTCCCCCGGCAGCCGGGTCACCACGGGGCTCACGAGGCCGATGTCCATGCCGCCATGCCTACCGGCCGCCGGGCCGGCGCGAGCGGCTTCTCCCGCTGATCGGGAGCCGTGCCGCAGTCGTGACCCGCCGCGTGTTGACGCCCCGGGAGGCCGCCGTGTTACCTTCAAAACTAGAAATGATTTCAATTCGTCCGCGAGGAGCACAGCATGACGGTTGTCGCGATCGAAACGGACTCCCTCGGCACGGATGTCGCGCAGAACCGCACCTTGCCGCCTTCGATGGTCGAGCGGATGACGCTGATCCTCGACGCCTTCGACGCGCCGAGCACCCGGCTCACCCTCGAACAGGTCGCGCGCACGACCCATCTCCCCCGTTCGACCGCGCACCGCATCCTCGACCAGCTCGTGCGGCTGCAGTGGCTGTCGCATTCGTCGTTCGGGTACGCGCTCGGCGCGCGGGCGCTGAACCTCGGCGGCACCGGCGGCAACCACCTCGAACTGCGCGAGGCGACCGCGGCCGTGCTGCACGAACTGCAGTTGCGCACCGGCATGGTCGCGCACCTGGCGATCCTCGACGGCGCTGACGTCCGGTATCTCGACAAGGTCGGCGGCCGGTTCGCCGCGGTCGTCCCGTCGCGCGTCGGCGGCCGCGCTCCCGCGCAGTGCACCGCGCTCGGCAAGGCGATGCTCGCGTGGCTGCCCGCCGAACAGGTCGAGGACCGCGTCATGCCGACGCTCGGCCGCCAGACCAGCCGGACGATCTGCGACATGGTGACGCTGCACCGCGAACTCGGCCGGATCCGCGACCGCAACGGTCTCGCTTTCGAACGCGGCGAGTGCTTCTCTGATATCTCCTGTGTCGCCGCTGCCATCCGAGGCCCGGAAGGGCCGGAAGCCGCGATCTCTCTGGTCGGCGACGCGCAGACCGCATTGGAGCGGGTCGCGCCGCTTGTCGTGGTCGCCGCGCGGCAGGTCACCCAGGAGCTGTACCCGATGGTCCGGCTGCGCACGGCCGAACCCGCCTGGAACTGACAGTCCACAAAGGACTCTCGGTCACTGGGACAGCACCAGCTCGCGCACCGCCCGCCGTTCTACGTTCAGCCTCGCAGAAGCGGGGCACTGGAAGGAGATCCGACGATGACCACAGTGGAGCCGGCACCGGACGAGGTCCGCGTGATCGAGGCCGGCGCGGCGCCCACGCGGTTCGCCCGCGGATGGCACTGTCTCGGACTGGCCGAGAGTTTCGCCGACGGCAAACCGCATCCGATCACCGCGTTCGGGCAGAAGCTCGTGGTCTTCGCCGGCGAGGACGGCAAGCTCAACGTGCTCGACGCGTACTGCAGGCACATGGGCGGCGATCTGTCGCAGGGCACGGTCAAGGGCAACGAGGTCGCCTGCCCGTTCCACGACTGGCGCTGGGGCGGCGACGGCCGGTGCAAGCAGATTCCCTACAGCCGCCGGGTTCCGCTGCGGGCGCGCACCGCGGCGTGGACGACGCTGGTGCAGGACAAGATGTTGTTCGTCTGGAACGACCCGGAGGGCAATCCGCCGCCGCCTGACGTCGTCATTCCGCGCATCGAGGGCGCCACGCGCGACGACTGGACCGATTGGACCTGGTACGAAACGCACGTCGACACGAACTGCCGCGAGGTCGTCGACAACGTCGTGGACATGGCGCATTTCTTCTACGTCCACTTCGCTTTCCCTACGTACTTCAAGAACATCTTCGAGGGGCACGTCGCCACGCAGCTGCAGCGCGGTTCTTCGCGGGAGGACGTGCGTCCGCCCGCCAAGGAGGGCCAGCTGAAGTCGCTCGGCAATACCTCCGTGGCCGCGTACTACGGGCCGTCTTTCATGATCGACGAGCTGACCTATCACTACGAGGGCATGGACATCGACGCCGTGCTCATCAACTGCCACTACCCCGTCACCGCGAACTCGTTCAAGCTGCAGTACGGGATCATCGTCAAGCGCACGGACAAGCTTTCCGGCACTGAGGCCGAGGCGACCGCGCGCAAAATGGGCGATTTCATCCGGATCGGCTTCGAGCAGGACGTGCAGATCTGGAAGAACAAGACCCGGATCGAGAACCCGCTGCTGTGCGAGGAGGACGGTCCGGTTTACCAGCTGCGGCGCTGGTACGAACAGTTCTATGTGGACGTCGCGGACGTCACGCCGGAGATGACCGAGCGGTTCGAGTTCGAATTGGACACCGCGAAGCCGAACGCCGCGTGGCGCAAGGAGGTCGAGGAGAACCTCAGCCGCCGCACGAGCGAGCGCGTCTGATGGCGATCCGGGCCGACAACCGGCTGCTGGACGAGCCGATGCGGCCGGTCCAATGTGGAACGTGCGAAGCGTGGCTGAAAGTGCGCAAGAGCAGCTGGCATCAGACGAGCATTCAGTGGGATACCAACGCTTCCGCGCGGTGCGTCGAACGGTCGGCTTGCGCGGAGGACTTGTTCCGCGGCTGTGGTGCGCTGCGGGATTCGATTGACCGGGCGGTCGCGGACGGGGGAATTCCGGTGGCTGGAGAATGAGCATGGTCGAGAAGTACGGGCCGTGGGCCGTGATCGCGGGCGGCTCGGAAGGCGTCGGTGCGTCGTTCGCACATCAGCTCGCCGAGGCCGGGATCAATCTGGTGTTGATCGCGCGCAAGCCTGAACCATTGGTGGAAACCGCGGCGGCGGTGCGAGCGCACGGTGTGGAAGTGCTTACCGTGCAGGTGGATCTGCTCGATCCGGAGGCGCTCTCGGCGATCCGGGAAGTGACTGGCGGGCTCGAGGTCGGCTTGCTGATCTTCAATGCTGGCGCGAACAGTTACGGCCACGAGTTCGTGACCGGGGACCTGTCCCGCGTGCACGGAGTGATTGACCTGAACATCACCGCGCAGCTCGCGTTGACACATCACTTCGGCGCGTTGATGGCAGCACGCGGACGCGGTGGGATCATGCTGGTGGGTTCGCTGGCCGGATATCTCGGGCAGGCGGAGATCAGCGTGTATTCCGCGGTGAAGGCGTTCAGCCGGGTGTTCGCCGAGGGGCTGTGGCTGGAGATGCGCGAGCGC
Source organism: Amycolatopsis sp. cg13 (assembly GCF_041346965.1). Classification (GTDB taxonomy): domain Bacteria; phylum Actinomycetota; class Actinomycetes; order Mycobacteriales; family Pseudonocardiaceae; genus Amycolatopsis. Next base: position 9,318,491 of record NZ_CP166848.1, on the reverse strand, counting down.
GGCGTGGACGTGCTGGAGCTCGTGCTGGGCGTGACCCGGACTCCGGCGATGGAACGGGCCGGGCTGGCGTTCGACCTGCCCGGGCTGAACGTGGCCGAGCCGGACGACGTCGCACGCGAAGGGCTGGCACACCTCGCCGACGGACCGGTGTGGGTGGCTGGCGGGAACCTCGCCGCTGCGGAGAAGCGGAGCGGGTTCCCGCGCGCGGAACTGGCGCTGGCCGCCCACGAGGCGACGCGGAAGCTGCTCCCGACGCGATAGCCAACGTTCCGTGAAGGGCTCCTTGAGGGAATCAGATTCCTTCAAGGAGCCCTTCACGTACCTGGATAGCCAACGTACGTGAGGGGAACCCTCAGGGAATCTGATTCCCTCAGGGTTCCCCTCACGTACCGGCCAAGAATCCGCTCACCGCAGCGTGGAAGCCGGTCGGGTCCTCCACCCACGGCAGATGACCGGCTGGCAGTTGCACGCGCCACGCCATCGGCAGCGCCTGCTCCAGCGAATCCACCGCCCAGCGAGGCCGGATGTCCGCGGTTCCGTCCACGATCAGCGTCGGCACCTCCTGCGCTTCGCACTGGCCACGCAGGTCCGGCGAACGCTCGACGTTCAGAGCCGCATTGCATTCGAAATTCACGCCGAACCACGGGTCAGCCATGGCTTCGGCGTGCTGAAGCGCGCGCTCCCGATCGGCGAAGTCCGCGGACCACTGCAGGACGCAGTACTCCCGGTCCTCCTCCGCGGTACGGTCCCGATCCCGCAGCGACTCCCAGCGCGCCCGGTGCTCGCCGAGCGCGTCGCGGAGGTTGCGCTGGTAGTCCGCGTGCCAGGTCGAGTCGTCGTCAATCCCGGTGCCGGAGACGTAGACCAGCTTCGTCACGCGCTCCGGATGCGCCAGCGTGTAGCGCAACGCCAGCTGCGCGCCCCAAGAATGCCCCAGCAGCGCGACGCGGTCCCAGCCGAAATGGGCCAGGACCGCGTCGAGATCGGCCATCGTCCGCGAGACCGAGTACGGTCCCCGACGCTGCGACCGGCCGCATCCGCGCTGGTCCCAGCGACAGACCGTCGCGGTTCCCGAGAGGGAAGCCGCGACGTCCGCCATCATGTCCCACAGCCCCGGGCCGCCGTGGCAGAAGACGACTGGTTCGCCGTCGCCCGTCCGCGTCGCCCAAAGCCGGATACCGTCTTCCGTACGCACCGCATCATCCACGCGACGCAGTATGGCCGCGTTCAGGCTTGCGCGACGCTCACCCGAACAGTCGTGTCGTTCTCCTCGACCATCCCGCCCTGCGCGGGTTTGCGGCCGTGCTTCATCAACAGGATGATCGCCACCCCGACCACGCCGACGACGCCCGCCCACAGGTAGGACTGGGTGAACGCGGCGTCGCCGTAGATCACCGCGTGCGATTGGGGCAGCGTCATCCGGACGTGCCCGGCCATGATCGCGCCGGTCACCGTCACCGCGGCCGACGACGCCAGCATCGCGATCACGCCGGCGATGCAGTTGCCCGCGCCGCCGAGCCGCTCGGGCAGGGCGTCCTGCAGCAGGTTCGCGTTGGAGGAATGCAGGAACCCGACCGCGAACCCGGCGACGAAGCTGGTGATCGCGACCTGCCACTGCACGGTGAACATCCGCGAGCCGAGGAACATCACGACCAGGAAGCACAGGCTGGACGCGAGCAGCACCTGCCGCGCGCCGATCCGCTTCGACAGGTAGCCGCCGAGCGGGCCGACGACCATGCCCACGACGCCGAGCGGGAACGTCCACAGCGCCAGTTGCAGCGCGGAAAGGCCCACGCCGTAGGTGTTTCCGGGAATGTGCGGCGTTTCGAACATGGTCGGGCTGAGGATGCCGTGCGCGTTCATCATGTACGACACCAGCCCGACGGCGACCACCGTCGGCAGGAATTTGCGGCCGACCAGCACCCGCAGGTCGATCAGCGGTTCCTTGGCCTTCAGCTCGCGCAGCACGAACGCGGCCAGCAGCAGCACCCCGATGCCGAACGCGCCGACCGTGGTCGTCGAGCCCCAGCCCCACTTGCCGCCCTTGCCGACCGCGACGAGCAGAATACCGAGGCTGGCGCCAAGCAGAATGGCGCCGAGAATGTCGAACGACGATTTGACCCGCACCTTGCTTTCCGGCACCAGCCACGCGTGCAGCGGCAGCAGGACGCCGACGTAAATGACCATGAACCAGAACACACTGCGGAAGCCGAAATTGTCGATCAGCCATCCGGCGAGAAACGGCCCGGCGACCGCGCCCATGCCGATTCCGGTGACCACCGAGCCGAGCGCGACCGGAACGTAGGAGCGCGGGATGACGTCGCGGACGAGCGCGTAGGAAATGTTCACGATGCCCACCAGGCTGCCCTGCAGGAGGCGGCCGATCAGGAGCAGCGCGAACACGTCGGTGGTCGCGCACACCACGCTGCCGAGCAGGAAGATCGCGCCCATCACGAGGATGATCCGCTTCTTGCCGTAGCGATCGGCGGCCTTGCCCGCGAGCGGGAGCACGACCGCGCCGGCGAGCGTCACCACCGAGGCCGCCTGCGCCACGTCGAGGGTGCGGAAATGCGCGGCCATCCCGGGCAGCGCCGGATACACCATGAGGATTTCGAACGTGGCTATTTCGGAGAGCAGAATGATCAGCGCGCAAACCGCGATGATCCGCCCGCGGGAAACAGGTCCGTTCGCCGGATTCAGGTCGAGTGCCATGCCGGTCCCTTTCCAGAAGTGATCAGGGGAATCCCCGTCGGAATACGAGGTCCCGCGCTGATGAGGCCGGAATCGCCGTGAGCGTAATCACGGCCTCCGGGCGGTCCCGGCGCGATCCCGCTCACCGGGAGTCTTCTCAGATGTGCGAACCTCCGTCCACGCGGATCTCCGCGCCGGTCAGGTATCCGGCGTCGGCGGACGCGGCGAAGGCGATGGTCGCGGCGATCTGGTCCGGTTCCGCCGCGCCCAGCGGCGAGCGGATCCGGCTGTAGTAGGAGATGTCGAGACCGGCCAGGACATCCGCGCCGACCAGCGGCGTCGCGACTGTGCCCGGCGACACGACAACCACCCGGACGCCGCGGCCGATCACCTCCGCCGCCAGGCTCAACGAGAATCCCAGCACTGCGGCCTTGCTCGCTGAATAAGCTGTCATGTAAGGATTTCCGTGCGTTGCGGAGCTGGAGGCGACGTTCACAATCACGCCACTGCCGTCGGGCAGGTGCGGCAAGGATTCCCGGCAGCACAGCGCGGTGCCGATCAGGTTCACGTCGTAGAGCCGTCGGAGATCCGCGACGGTCAACTCCGCGATCGGGGTGGTGCGGTGGATTCCGGCGACATTGACGACCACGTCGATACCGTCGAGTTCAGCCGCGGCGGCCCGGACCGCGGCGGAAACCGCGGTCTCGTCGGAAACATCGGCCTGATACTGGAGGATCCGTTCGGCTTCCGGCAGCCCGGAATGGTCGACGTCGACGGAGAAGACTGCCGCCCCTTCGGCCGCGAGACGGAGCGCGGCAGCTCGGCCGATCCCCGAGCCACCACCGGTGAGCAGGACTTTCGCGTTCTCGAAGCGGTGCACCCGTCGCACGCTGCCACCGGCGCCGCTCCCTACGCGGCGGCGATCCCGCTCACCGGGCCTCGTGAGTGTTTATCCCGGGGTGGATTCATGTGGTCGTCGCAACATGGTCCATTTAGGACAGTAGCATGGCGAGTCGTTCGGCGGGGGTGTCCCAGTCGAGTGTTTTGCGGGGGCGGGCGTTGAGTTCGGCGGCGACTTTCGCGAGGTCGTGGGCGCTGTGCGCGGAGAGGTCGGTGCCTTTGGGGAAGTACTGGCGGAGCAGGCCGTTGGTGTTCTCGTTGGAGCCGCGTTGCCAGGGCGAGTGCGGGTCGCAGAAGTAGATGTCGAGGTCGGTGGCCAGGGTGACGGCGGCGTGCTGGGCCATTTCGGTGCCCTGGTCCCAGGTCAGGGACCTGCGCAGCTGCTCGGGCAGACGCTGGATCGTCGCGGTCATCTCGGCGGCGACCGCTGCGGCGTCTTTGCCGTCGGGCAGGTGCAGCAGCAGGCAGAACCTGCTGGAGCGTTCGACCAGGGTGCCGATCACCGAGCGGCCGTCCTTGCCGACGATCAGGTCTCCTTCCCAGTGCCCGGGCACCGCCCGGTCGTCGGCCTCCGGGGGCCGTTCGGAGATCGGGACCATGCCGGCGATCTTGCCCTGGCGGGCGCGGCGCCCGTCGGGCGTCCGCCGGGGTTTGCGGACCGCGCGACCGGTGCGCAGGCACGCGGCCAGCTCGCGCCGCAGCGCGCCCCGGCCCTGGACGTAGAGGGCCTGGTAGATCGTCTCGTGGGTCACGTGCATCCTCGGCTGGTCGGGAAAGTCCCGCTTCAGCCTGGCAGCGATCTGCTCCGGGGACCACCACGCGAGCAGGTCCTGCCGCACCCGCTCGGCCAGCACCGGGTCAGCGGCCAGTTTCGCCGTCTTCGGCCGTCTCGCCCGCTGCTCGGCCGCGTGCTGCGCGGTGCTGGCCCGATAGCCCTCCGCGGTGCCGTTGCGGTCCAGTTCCCGCCCGATCGTCGAACGATTCCGGCCCAGCCGCCGCGCGATCTCCGCCCTCGGCAGCTCCCGGGCACGCAAAACCATGATTTCCTCCCGCTCGGCCAGCGAGAGATAACGACCCGACCCGGCCTGCGGCGCGTTGGCGATCACACCGCCAGCCTCGACGAACAACCGCCTCCCGCTAGCCCGCGACACGCCCGACGCCCGAGACGCCTCCTCCACCGGCAACCCGGCCCGCACCCCGTCCCAGAACGCCACCCGAACACCCCGGGACAACCAACGACGACGTTTCCCCACCACCGCAACACCTCCCACAACAGGTGTTGCAACGACCACCAGAACCCAAGCGGTTCTAACCGGGATAAACACTCACGACGCTTCGTACGTAACCCTCACCTGATCCGTCCGCGGGCGGGCCTGGCAGGCCAGAATCAACCCGTCCGCAAGATCCTGCGCGTCGAGGACTTCGTTGTGCGCCAGGTCCACTTCACCGCTCACCAGCACACAGGCGCAAGCACTGCACGCGCCCTCCCGGCACGAGAACGGCGCGTCCAAACCTGCCGCCAGGAGGACGTCAAGCAATGCGTTCTCTCGTGGCCAGCGCAACGTCCGCGTCTCGCCGTCGAGTTCGACTTCCACCGTGCTCGCCGGGCCGGACTCGTCCACCTCCACCGCGGCGAACGGGTCGCCAGTGAGTGACGTGAACCTTTCCACGGTAACGCTTTCCACGCTGAGTCCATTAAGGACGATGGAAGCCAGATCCATGAACGGGCCAGGTCCACAGAGGAACGCCGCTCGCTCCCGATACGGCGCGGCCAACGCCCGAAGCCCGGCCTCGGTCGGCAACCCCTGCACCGATTCCAGCCAGTGCAGCACGGTCAGCCGGTCCGGATGTTCCTTCGTCAGCCGCAGCAGCTCGTCCCGGAAAATCACCGACTGCTCGTCGCGGTTCGCGTAGACCAGGGTCACCCGCCCGGAACCGGCTCGCAGACAGGACTTCAGGATCGACATCACCGGCGTGATCCCGCTGCCCGCGGCGAGCAGCAGCACGTCGGCGTCGAGGGAGCGCGGCGTGAACGTGCCGGACGGCCGCAGCACGTCCAGCACAGTCCCCTCGACCGCATTGTCCACCAACCAATTCGATCCGTACCCGCCCGCAGTGCGCTTCACCGTGATTCTCGGCGGCTCCTCGCAATGCGGGGAACTGCACAGCGAATAGCAACGCGCGACACTGTCCTCAGTAGACGGAATCCGCACGGTGAGGAATTGCCCCGGCAGGTAGTCGAAACTGCCGTCGATCGGTTCCAGTACCAGCGAATGCGCGTCGGCGGTCTCGCGGACCACCTCGGTCACCCGCACGCGCATCGTGCTCATGCCGAGCGCGCGGCGTGCTGCGCCGCGAGATAGCCGAAGACGATCGACGGCCCGATCGTCGCGCCCGGACCAGCGTATTCGTTGCCCATCACCGCGGCGGTCGTGTTGCCGGTGGCGTACAGGCCGTCGATCGCCGAGCCGTCGCCGCGCAGCACCCGGCTGTTCTCGTCGCACACCAGGCCGCCCTTGGTGCCGAGGTCGCCGACCTCGATCCGGAACGCGTAATACGGCCCCTTCTCGATCACGTCGAGACAGGGATTCGGCAACGTCGGGTCGCCGTAGTACCGGTCGTAGGCGGACTCGCCGCGACCGAAATCGCTGTCCACTCCGGCACGGGCAAAACCGTTGAACCGCTTCACGGTTTCCGCCAGCGCGTCAGCCGGAACACCGATCTTCTCGGCAAGACCAGCCAATGTCTCGGACCGATGCGCGATTCCCGCCGCGTAATACGGCTCCGGAATCGGCGCACCCGGCAAGATCTGCGCGAACGGATACCGCGCGCGGGCCTTCGCGTCCATGACGAACCATGCGGGTACGTGTCCGCCCTCAAGCTGGGCGTGCACGAAGGTGACATACGGCGCGGACTCGTTGGTGAACCGCCTGCCCTCGGCCGACACGATGACCGAACGCGGGATCGACCGTTCGGACACCAGCGGCACGACCGCGCCGGACGGGTGCCGCACCGACGGCATCCACCACGCGTCGTCCATCAAATCCGTAGCCGCGCCAACGCCCAGCCCGGCCTCGATGCCGTCGCCGACGTTCTCCCGCGCGCCGCCGCTGTAGTCATCCCAGGCGGCTTCCGGCAGATAGCGTTTCCGCAGGTCAGCGCTGTGCTCGAAGCCGCCGGTCGCCAGCAGCACGCCACGGCGGGCGCGGATCCGCTGCTGCGCACCGTCGTGCTCGGCGACAATCCCGGTCACCCGGCCGTCCTCGACCACCAGCTCGGTCATCGGCGACCGCAGCCACAACGGGACCCCGGCGTCCTTCAACGCCATCCGCAACCGCGCGACCAGCGCACGGCCGCCGGTCGCCATGTGCCGGCGCCGGACCACATTGGACGACACCCGCCAGGCCGCGATCACCGACGCCCACCGGCCGCGCCAGGTGCGCTTGACCATCGCCAGATCGTGGTAATCCTTCGCGGTGACCCACAGGCCGAGCGGGCCCTTCATCGTGTTCGGCCGCTGGTGCCGCTCGTCCTCGCCGAGGTTCCGGGTGTCGAACGGCTTCGCCTCGACCGACCGGCCTAGCGGACGGCCACCTTCCAGTTCCGGGTGGTAATCGGCGTAACCCTTGACCCAGAAGAACCGCAGCCATTTGCTGCGCTCCAGCAGTTCCATCGCCGCCGGACCATGGTCGACATACGCGTCGAGCCGCTTCGCCGGAACGCGTCCTTCGGTGAGCAGATCGAGGTAACGGCGGATCGACTCCCGGCTGTCGTCGTGCCCGGCCGCGCGCAGCGTCGGGTTGTTCGGGATCCAGATGCCGCCGCCGGAAATCCCGGTGGAGCCGCCGTACATCGCGCCTTTCTCGACGACCAGCACGTCCAGCCCGGCCGCCGCGGCGGTCAGTGCTGCGGTCATTCCGCCGCCGCCCGACCCCACGACGACGAAGTCGTACTCCGCGTCCCAGGCCATCATTCGCCGTCCTTCCGGAGCAGGAACGCGAGAACGGCGCTTTCCCACGCTTCTTTCTGCTCGATCATCGTCCAATGACCGCAATTCGGAAGAATGTGGAGTTCCGCGTGGGGAATCGTGCGCATCGGAATCAACGCCATGTCGAGCGGGCTGACCCGGTCGTCCCGGCCCCAGGTGATGAGCGTGCGGGCGCGGATCTTGCGCAGTGTCGCCCACAGCGGGGTGACATCGAGGGCCGCCTGCGCCTGCAGCACGCCTTTGCCGTACATTTTCTTGGCACTGGCCAAGGAATCCGCCGCGGTCGCGAGCCGCCAGCGTTCCTCGATCAGTTCTTCGGTGATCAGGCCGCGGTCGAAAACCATCGAATTCAGCCACTGCACGAGCCGTTCGCGCGTCGGGTCCTCGACGAATTCGGTCAGCAGGTTGATGCCCTCGCCCGGAGCCGGGCTGAAGATGTTCGTGCCCATCCCGCCGACGGTCACCAGCCTGCGGACGCGATCCGGCTGCGCGATCGCGGTGCGGGTGGCGACGAACCCGCCCATCGAGTTGCCGACGAGGTCGGCGGCGGCGATGCCGAGCCCGTCGAGCAGGTCGAGCACCGCGCGTTCGGCGGCGGGCATCGGCGGGCCCGCGACCGGGTCGCTCACGCCGAATCCGGGGAATTCCAGGATCAGGCACCGGAAATGCGCGGCGAACGACGGCAGATTCGCCCGGAAGTTCTGCCATCCGGTGACGCCGGGGCCGGATCCGTGCAGCAGCACGACCGGCGGGCCGTCGCCTGCTTCGTGGTAGCGCAGCACGCCCCGGTCGGTGCGGAGTTCGCGCAGCGTCGCGTCGTGGCTCAGTTCCGGCATGGCTGACCTCTTGCTCGTGGGTGCGGGATGCCGCCGAAGCTAGCCAGCCGCCGCACGCGCGCGGGCCTTCAGTCCCGGTCACCGAGAGAGCTCGTCCCGGGCACTGCCGGCAGCTTTTACCGTCGAAGCCATGCAAGCCACCGAAGCACCGACCCCGCTGGAAATGCGCCGCGCGCTGAGCCGGTTCGCCAGCGGCGTCACCGTGGTGACCGGCGTCGACGGCGGCGAGGCGGTGGGATTCACCTGCCAGTCCTTCGCGTCGGTGTCGCTGGAACCGCCGCTGGTGCTCTTCTGCGCCGACCGCGGCGGCCGGGCGTGGCCGCGCATCCGCGCCGCCGGGCGGTTCTGCGTCAACGTGCTGGCCGAACCGCAAGCCGATCTCTGCGCTCGCTTCGGATCCCGTCACGGACTTCGCTTCGCAGGACTGGATTGGGAGCTTTCCCGGTGGGACACACCGGAATTGCCCGATGTGCTGCTGCGCGTGCACGCTGACATCGAAACGGTGCACCACGCGGGCGACCACGACGTGGTCCTCGGCCGGGTGCTCGCGCTCGACCCCGGCGCCGACGAGCGGCCGATGATTTTCTACCGCGGCGATTTCGGCGTCGAAGGCCGTCCGGACGAGGTCCCGGGCTACCTCTGGGGCTGGAGCGACCGCTGAGCCTCTTCCTCCAGTGCCCGCACCATCGCCACCGCCGCCGGACCAGGCTGCTCCCCGGTCACCGCCCACAAGCTGCGCCGCAGGCCGCCGCACTCGTCGCGCACAGGGATCCACCGGACGTCGGCGGGCAGCGCGTCCGCCGCGAAACCGGGCACCAGCGAAATTCCCAGTCCCGCCGCGACCAGGCCTAACCGCGTCGGCCACGCGCGCACCGCGAACGCGATCATCGGCCCGGCGATTCCCGGCCACGTCCCGAATTCCGGCGAACTGCCCGCGCCGACGATCCAGTGCTGCTCGGCCAATTCGTCCGGTTCGACCCAGCTGCGCCCGGCGAACGGATGCGCTTCCGCGACCGCGACCCCGTACCCGATTCCGCCGCGCAATTCGGTGCGGCGCAAGCTGTCGAAGTCGTATTCCGGCAGATCGTCGCCGGTCACGACCACCGCGACCTCGAGCCGCCCGCGCCGCAGCGACTGCAGCTGCGCCGGAGTCGCGGACTCGGCGAGCTGCACCTCCACGCCCGGATGCGCGCGCATCAGCCGGGAAACCGCCCTGGGCAGCAAAACCGCCGACGCGGCGGGAAAGGCCCCGACGATGATCCGTCCGGCTAGCCGGTCCCGGAGCCCGGCCAGTTCTTTCCCGGCCGCGCTCACGCTTTCCAAAACCCGCCCGGCGTGCCGGATCAGCACTTCCCCTGCTGTCGTAGGACGGATTCCGCGGGCGTGCCGCTCGAACAACGCGGTTCCAGTAGCGCGTTCGCTCGCCGCGATCTGCCGCGACACCGCCGATTGCGTGTAGCCGAGCCGGTGCGCGGCAGCACTGAACGACCCGGTGCGGGCCACCTCCACCACGACCCGGAGGCCGGTGAGCGTCAGATCAGCCATTCCGCCAACCATATCCGAAACGCGCTTTCCCGGACGTCCACAGTAGACGCCACCGCAGTCCCCTCCCCTTGGCCACGGCGCAAAATACCGACCCGATCCGCGCGGGCCGAGGTTTTCGCGCCCCGAAGGACACCGAGCGTGCCCCAATTACCTCGCCGCAGGTGCCGCCGAACGCCCGAATCGCGGTTGCGGCGAACAGTCGAACTCGCCGCGAACCGCTCAGCGCGCGAAACACCGGCACGGCACCGGGCGATGTCCTTGCCAGGAGTGGCGAAAAGAATCTCGAGCGTGACCGTCGGCCGACGGTCTACTGTGGAATGCCCGCACGCACCCGCTGTTCACCGGGTGGCCGTCGCCGCTTAACCGCTGACGGTAACTTTCCGGCGGCGCGCCCGCGATGTCCATTCTGACTGCGACGGCTTGTCACCGGACGGCCGTCCGAGCCGGACTGAGGTTGCGACACATGAAAAGCGCTCGAAGTCCACGTCGGACTCCCCGGTTCCAGCTGATCGGCGGCCCGGGAAATGCGACGAGATGGCGGCTCCTCGGCACGAACAACGCGTCGCTGGGGCTGGGCACCGTCGACTACCGCAACGGAGAGGAATGCGTCGCGGCGATCCAGTGGCTGTGCGCGAACATCCCGCGCACGCGCATGGAACTGACCCACGACCACGGAATCGACTGGCGGTGGCTGCTGCGCGCGGGCAACGGCACGATCGCGTCGGCGAGCCACGCCTACGGCCGCCGGATCGAGGCACAGCACGGATACGAGCGCTTTGTCGCCGCGATCGGGGAAGCGGCGGAATTCGCGGCGGAGGGCCGGATCACCGACTGGCGCACGAAGTACCGGCTGCCGGGCTGATCGCGTTCGTCGGGCATTAACTCCCGCGCCGTCGGGTGGGAACGCGACCAACCGGGCACTGTTTGCCGAACCCCGCGAGGTTTGATCCCGGCCACGGAATCCCGTGGTCGAGACCAGACAGAAAGAGTACAAACTGATGCGTGCTCGTACTGCCCGGTTCGTGGGCGTCTCCGCCGCGGTCGCCGCGGGTGCGGCCCTGATTTTCCCGGGTACCGCCAGCGCAATCCCCGGTCCCAACGGAACCAAGGAGGTCGTCGCGGCCGTCGGCTCCGACACCATCGCGGACGTCACGTCCGCGGTGTTCGCCGCCGCGAACAGCTCGACGGCGAACACCGACCCCGACAACTACGTGAACGTGCCGCCGGTTCTCGCCCCCGGCACCTCGTTCACCGTCCCCGGCGACGCCTTCGACGGCGGCACCACCTACAACGGTTCCAACCCGCCGCCCAACGGTTCCTCCGCGGGCAAGACCGCGCTGGCCAACGCCGCCGCGGCGGGCAGCGCCTCGGTCGACCTGGCTCGCTCGTCCTCGCCGCGCTCGGCTTCCGACCCGGCGACGTTCCAGTACTACGGCTTCGCCAAGGACGGCGTGTCCTGGGCTGCCTCCTCGACCGGAGCGGGCGCCGGCGTCACCCTGACGCTCGCACAGCTCCGCGACATCTACAGCGGCGCCATCACCAACTGGAACCAGGTCGGCGGCGCCAACGCCCCGATCGACGTCTATCTCCCCCAGACCGGCTCGGGCACGCTGTCCTTCTTCACCACCACTGTGCTCGGCTTCGACCCGACCACCAAGCCGGTCGTCGTCAACCGGTTCCAGGAAAACGAAGCCAACACCATCGACGCCGGCAAGCAGTCGACGGCTATCGCGCCCTATTCCGTGGCCCAGTGGGTCGCGCAGGGCAACGGCGTCGTCAGCGACAAGCGCGCCGGCTTCTTCGAAGGCACTCTGACCGGTGCCGGTTCGGACGGCGCCCCGGTTTCGGGCACCGCTCCGAACTTCGCCCCGGCGTTCGCCGACGGCTTCACCGGCGCCCGCACCGTGTACTACGTGCTCGACACCCGCTCGAAGTCCTACGGCGCGGCGCTCAACGCGGTCGGCTTCGATTCGGACGGCCCGAGCCCGCTCTGCGCCGGCAGCCTCGCCGCCACGCTGTCGCAGTACGGCTTCAAGCCGCTGCAGGCCGACGCCACCGGCGTCACCTGCACCCTCTCCTGACGCACTGAGCATCGGCCCGGCCGGGAAGCTTTCTCCCCGGCCGGGCCGATCCCGCTTTTCCGGCCGGATCCGCGCGGAGCGGTCCTTTCCGGTGCCCGGCGGTCTCTACGATCCCGGCACCACACACCTGCCTGGTTGCTGCCAACCCGGCTCCCGACGGCGCCGTCACGGGCTACTCGGCAGCGGCTCGATCGAACTCGTCTCTTCCGACGCGCCGCCGCTGTCTTCCGATCCGTCGACGTCGCAAGCTCCAGGGGCCTCGCCAGAGACGCCGTCTCCTGGTCCGTGTCGTCGAGCGGCACCAGAGTCACTCTGGCCATCGGCCAACTGCGCGACGTCCGCAAGGGCACCGTCACCGCTTGCAGCCAGGTCGGCGGTGCCAACGCCCCTATCACCGTCTCCGTGCTTCGGCTTCGACCCAGACACCAAGCCTGTCGCCCCCCGGCTGTCCCAGGAGAACGACGCACAACCATTTCCCCGCCGACCGGCCGAACGCGATCGCGCCTTGCTCCGCGGCGCAGCGGGTCGAACAGGGCGACGAGGTGGTCTTCGAAGGAACTCTGACCGGCGTTTCCTCGGCAGCCACTCCGCGTACCACGTGGTCGACACTCGAGCGCCGTCCTGCGCCGCCCTCACCGCGGTCGGCTTCGACGACGGTTTCGAACCGCTGCCGCCCGAACGCGACCGCGTCACCTGCTCTCACGCCTGATCCATCGGGACGGATGCCGGAAATACGGGATCTCTCCGTATTTCCGGCATCCGGTTCGGCAGATCAAGCCCAACCAGGCAACAACCTCCACACCGCCGACGCCGCCAACACCGCCAGCGCCAGCAACGCCGGTGTCGTCAGCACATAGGTGGACACCGAACGCCAGCGGCGGTACAGCACCGTCGCCCCCACCGCCACCACCGCGAAGCCGCCGAACGCGAGCACCAGCCGGGCCCAGCCCCCGGTGTCCCCGGTGCGCCCGTCCTGGGCGTCCGCCCGGCCGTTCTGCGGCGTCGGGCGGAACGGCTTGCCGTCGAGGACGGCCGTCACCACCGTCGCGCTCGACGCGGAACCCGGCCACCACGAGTCCGAGGTGACGAGCGTCAGCCGGTCGTTCTCGGTGCGGCCGTAGTCGCGGTCCTCGTCCAGGTCTCGGGCCGCCGTGTCGGTCACGGTGTAGACCGATTTCCCCTGGGTGGTCGCGACCACCAGCCGGTCCCCCCGCGACAGTTCGCTGAGCCGGGAGAACGGCGCCCCGTATCCGGAGTACCGGCCGACCACCGCGGAGTTGCCCGGCTGGCCGGGGCCCGAGGTTCCCGGGACATGCCCCGGCCCGGACATCGTGTCGCCCGGTTCCACGCCTTCGAGCACCACCTGCTGCACCTGCAGTTTCGGGATCTCCAGCACCGCCACCGGCGCACCGGACTCCGGCGGTTTCGTCACCGGCGCGGCGCCGAGCAAAGTACGTGCCGCGCCCTGCGCCTGGGCCATCCGGCTCTGCAGGGCCGAGAGCGCCGCTCGCTGATCGTTGTTCGCCAGCATCGGCCCGAGTGCGTAGGCGACGATGCCGAAGCACAGCACAGTGGTGACCAACCAGCCGACGACCGCGATAACTGTCCACTTTGGATTCAAGTGCACCGGGGCACGCAGCGTCGCGGTCATGCGCGGCGTCGCAATGCGATTACCCTGCCGGCGAACTGGTTCAGCCACGGCGGCAACGGCTTGCCCGCGGTCAGGTAGCCGGTCGTCGGCGGCAGGAACACCAGCGCGACCAAAGCGAGCAACGGAATCAGCGCCCCCAGCACGCCTGCCCCCGGGAACAAGGGGATCTGCACCGCCGCGGCGACGCTGCGCCCTTCCTGCATGCTCGCTTGGGTCGGCGCTTTCATCGCCAGCGCCGCGGCTTCCGCCGCACCGGGGCCATTCGAGCCAGAGCGAGGAAGCGGACCGCCGAAGCCCCCGCCGAGCGGTGTGGCGCCGGCGGGCTGACCGGCCCCGGGGCCGCCGTCCGCCGCGCCAGGATTCCGGGCTTCCTTCTGCTCATGGCAGGAAGCCGTCGCCGTGCCGGAGCCCACCTTCGCCGATGCCGCCTGCGCCGCGGACAGCAAATCCGGCGGCAGCGGGACCATTCCGGGCCCCATGCCGCTTTGGCCCTCGTTGATCGAGGCCTTCAGGAAGGCGGCGAGCTGCGCCTGTTTCGCGGCTTCCGGCGCGCACGAAGCATCGACCAGCGGGTTGACCGGAGCGGCGACGGACTCGACGTAGGCGAGCGGATACGCCTCCGGATCGCCGTTGGCGACGAGCCGGATCGAACCGTCCTTCGTCGCTTCCGCGTGCGCGGCCGCCGCTTCCAGCGACTTCGGGGTCGGCGCGACATAGCCGCCGTGGCCGTTGGGCAGGGCGACCGGAGTCCAGCCGTTCTCCGTCGCCGTCGCCAGATCGGTGACCACCCAGTTCACGCAGCCGTTCACGCAATCCCCGCCGTTGCCCAGGGTGGCGTTGCTCACCTGCTTGCGCACGTTGATCCGGCCGGTCTTCGCGTCGACATTGTGCGCGGTGTCGTCGCCGAGGTTCAGCCCGTTGAGATCGGTGACCACGCCGACCGGTCCGTCGCTCCCCTTCAGCGGTTCGCCTTGGTGATTCACGAAGCGCGCGTATTTCCAGGCCGGGGATCCGTTCAACCGGCTGCTGAGCACCAGGGGCACCGTGCCCGGCCCGGCTTCCCCGGCCACCCCGAAGAACGCGAGGTCGGAACGCCCGGCCCGCGCGTCGGCGGCCCCGCCCACCTCGCTCGGGCCGATCGCGGCGAGCGCGCGGTTGCGGTTCACCAGCGCGGATCCGTCGACGAAGATGCCGCCCCGGCCGGTGCTGCCCGGCTGCTCGCCGCCCTTGCTCAGCAGGTTGGCCAGGTCGTCCCAGCTGAACGCGAGATGGTCCGACAGCCGCGACTTCAGCCGGGTGCCGAGGTCGTCGCGGTCGTCCGGCGTCCAGCCGATCGCGGCGAGCACGGTGGCGTTGAGCCCGACGGGAACATAGCTGCGGGCCCGGACCTGCTGTGCGGCGAGCGCACCGCCGGACCCGGTGACGACCACGTCGGTATCGCCCTTGTCGAACGACGTCAGCCCGACGTCCTCGGTTTCGTTCACGATGTTGACCGGCTGGGCCGCCTTCGTCGGTGCACACAGCATCTGGTTCCAGTCGACCGCCGTGCGTCCGAAGCGCTCCGGCATGCTCCCGGTCAGGGTGCTCGGCCCGATGCCGCCGCATCCTTGGATCTTGATCCCGGGCGCGCTGGCGCGAAAGCGGATCGAACTGTCGATCACCTTCTGCGCAGGGCTGGTGGGCGTCCACGGGATCGTGATCCTCAGCGTCAGCGTGCACGGGTGGTTCTCGTCGCAGGCGAAGGAAAACTTCTTGTTGCCAGGATTGGCCGGCCACGGGAATTGCGGGCTCTTGACGATGTCGGTGAGGCCGGGATCGTAGGGCACGGCGTGCGGCGTAGCCGCTCCGCGAGGCACATAGGTGTCGAACACGATGTTCTTAGTGGCAGCGCTCCGCCCCCGGTCCTTCGGCGGGCCGCTGAAGCTCGAGCTCGACAGCTCGTCGTTGAACTGGCCGCAATAAGCCGCGACTCGGTTCACCATCGAGTCGTCGTGGACCCAGGACCGGGTATGCGTCACCGGGTCAAGCTTGTTGATCACCAGCGAGTCAGGCAGTTGCTCCGGGCACACGTAATAGTTCGCGACAGCTCGTGTGGGCAGGCCCGAGATCGTGATCCGCAACGAATCCCCGTCCTGCGCGTTCATCGGGTCAGCACCGGTGACCTGCACTTGGTAATTCAACGGACTCGGCTGCGTCTGCGCGGACGCGGCCGGCACGACGGCGACGCCCAGCACCGCGAGCACTCCGGCGGCTAGTACGTGCGCCACGCGTCTGAAGCGGTTCATGGGTTCAACTTCTCCAGCGTCGCGCGCGGCGTCAACAAACAGGAACGGAACGCGGGCACCGGTTCACGTACGCGCCGTCGGGCCTTCGCTGTCCAGCCAACTTTCTCCGCTTCCGGCTCGTAATACTCGCTGCCGTGACCGTCTCGTCCTCCTCGTCCGGCCCCGCGCCGCCGGAGCGTCTCGTCCTCGCCGATCTGCCGTCTCGGGCCGATCGGCTCTTTCGCCGCGTCACGAGCGGGGCCGGGCTTTCGGTGCTCGCGCTCTTGATCGTGATCGGGTTCTTCCTCGTCTACCGGTCCGCGCCCACGTTCGAGGCCAGCGGTTTCGGCTTCTTCACCACGATCCAGTTCGACCCGGCTTCCGGGCATTTCGGCGTTCTCGGCCTGCTGTACGGCACGGTGGTGGTCGCGCTGATCGCGGTCGCCGTCGCGGTGCCGTTTTCGGTGCTGGCCGCGTTGTTCATCAGCGATTACGCCAGTCCGCGGATGCGCGGGTTCCTCACCGGGCTCGTCGATCTGCTCGCCGCGATCCCCAGTTTGCTCTACGGCCTCTGGGGATTCAGCTTCCTCCGTCCGTACATCACTCCGTTGTCGCAATGGATGACCGACAATCTCGGCTGGTTCCCGCTGTTCGAGACGAAACCGGGCGCGGTGCTGTTCAATTCGATGTTCGTCGCGGGGCTCGTGGTTTCGCTGATGGTCATTCCGATCACGACGTCGGTCATCCGCGAGGTTTTCACTCAGACTCCGTCCGGGGAAAAGGAAGCGGCGCTCGCTCTGGGCAGCACTCGTTGGGGCATGGTGCGCACGGTTGTGCTGCCGTTCGGCCGCGGCGGGATCGTCGGCGGCTCGATGCTCGGGCTCGGCCGTGCGCTCGGCGAGACGATCGCGGTTTCCCTTCTGCTGCCTCAGGTTCCGGAATTGACGACGCATCTGCTCGAGTTCGGCGGCGCGACTATTTCGGGCTTCGTCGCTAACAACGCGGGACAATCCGGGCCTGCGTTGAGCGGGTTGATGGCGGCCGGGCTGGTGTTGTTCGCCTTTACGCTGGCGACGAACTTCACCGCGTCGGTGATCATTTCCCGCAGCCGTTCCGGAGCGGGGGTCGACGCGTGACCGCCACCGAAATCCGTCCCGAACAAGTGCGTCCGATTCCGGTGCGCCGTCGGACGTCTGCGACCACGCCGCAGGACCGGCTCGTGGCGCTCGGCTGCGCCGTGTCAGCGACTCTGCTGACCTGGTTCGTGATGCACCAGCTGCTGGTGTCGCCGGGCTGGCTCGCCGATCTGGTCGTGGCGTATCTGCTGTACCTGGGGATGCTCTACCTCGTCACTCGCGACCGGCTCGGGCGGCTCGCGGCGGTCGACAAGCTGGTGTCCGCGGTCGTGGTGAGCGGCGCGGTCGGCCTGCTGATCCCGTTGCTGTTCCTGCTCGGCTACATCGTCCTCAAGGGCGTGCCCAGCCTCCGGCTGGCATTCTTCGGGCACGACATGTCGGCCGTCGCGCCGACTGATCCGGCGACGGCGACCGGTGGTCTGCACGCGATCGTCGGGACGCTGGAACAAACGGCGCTCGCGCTCGTGTTCGTCGTTCCGCTCGGCGTGCTCACGGCGGTGTTCCTCAACGAAACTCGGTCCCGTTTCCGCCGCCCGGTGCGGATTTTCGTGGACGCCATGAGCGGTCTGCCATCAGTGGTCGCCGGTCTTTTCGTTTACGCGGCACTGATCCTGCCGCCCGCACAACTCGGCTTCTCCGGATTCATGGCGACGCTCGCGTTGACAATGATCATGCTGCCGACCGTCACCCGCACCGTCGACGTCGTGCTTCGCCTGGTGCCAGACGGCCTGCGCGAGGCATCACTCGCCCTCGGCGCGAGCCGCGCGCGCACGGTCTGGTCAGTCGTGCTGCCGACCGCGCGCACCGGCGTGAGCACCGCGATCATTCTCGGCATCGCCCGAGTGGTCGGCGAAACCGCGCCGTTGCTGTTCACTTCCTTCGGCACGCTTTCGATGAATTTCAATCCGTTCAGCGAACCGCAGGAAAGCTTGCCCCGCTTCGTTTACCGCTACATCAAAGAACCGCTCGCCTCGGCGCAGGAACGCGGGTACATCGGCGCGCTGGTGCTGATCCTGCTGATCTTCGCGCTGTTCGCCCTGACCCGGCTGATCGGCCGCAAACGCTGGTCGGCGCGCCGCACGAAAACCAGGAGTGCCCGGTGACCGAAACCCTCGAAGTCCGCGAACCCGTCCGGGTGCTCGGCGGGCCGCCGCCGGGCGCGGCGACACTGGAGGCGCGCGGCGTGCACGCCTGGTTCGGCGACCGGCTCGTGCTGGAGGACGTCACTCTCGCGATGCCCGCCAACGAGGTGACCGCGCTGATCGGCCCGTCCGGCTGCGGGAAATCGACGTTCCTGCGCATTCTCAACCGGATGCACGAACTCGTCGGCACCGCGAGCCTGGCCGGGGAAGTCCTGCTGGACGGCGACGACATCTACGCCGAGGGCACCCGCGCGCAGCATGCCCGGCTGCGGATCGGCATGGTGTTCCAGAAACCCAATCCGTTCCCGGCAATGTCCATCCGGGACAACGTGCTCGCCGGGCTCAAGCTCGCCGGCGTCAAATGCGCGGACAAGGACGGGCTGGTCGAGCAGAGCCTGGAGCGGGCCGGGCTGTGGCGGGAGGTCCGCGACCGGCTGAACTCCCCCGGCGGCGCGCTGTCCGGCGGGCAGCAACAGCGGCTGTGCATCGCGCGGTCGCTCGCGGTGCAGCCGAATGTGCTGCTGATGGACGAGCCCTGCTCGGCGCTCGACCCGACTTCTACGCGGCGGATCGAGCAGACGATCGTGGAGATCTCCGACGAGGTGACCGTCGTGATCGTGACGCACAATATGCAGCAGGCGCAACGGGTTTCGCATCATTGTGCGTTTTTCCTCGCCGGGGAGAACGAGCCTGGCCGAGTGGTCGAGCACGGGTCTACTGAGCAGATCTTCGAGAGCCCGGAAGACAGCCGTACGCACGACTATGTCCACGGCCGTTTCGGCTGAACTGGGGAGTTTGTGATGCATCGCAAAAGATGGGCCGGGCTTGGCTGCGCGGGGGCGTTGCTGGCCGGACAGGTTTTGCTCGCTCCGGCCGCGGAGGCGTTCAGCCAGGTCAACGGGTCGGGATCGACGTACGTCGGGCTCGCGATGAGCGACTGGCAGAATGGTGCCAATTCGCGCGGTATTCCGGTCAATTACAGCGCACTCGGTTCTCCGGCCGGGGTTAATCAATACGGCGATCACACCGTCGACTTCGCTGGCACAGAGGCGGAGGTCAGCTCTCTGGAGGCGGCCGGGGGCGGCGGGGCCACCGCGAAACAGCGCGGATACCAGTATGTTCCGGACGTCGCTGGAGCCGTCGCGGTGATGTACAACGTCACTGATGCCGGTGGACGCCGCGTCGACACCCTGCATCTGACCCGGGATGTGGTGGCACGGATCTTCGCGCGCCAGATCACTCGCTGGAGCGATCCGGCAATCAGCGCCACCAATGGCGGGTTTGCCCTGCCGGATCAGCCGATCACGTTGGTCGGCCGCAGTGGGCAATCCGGTACGACGGCGCTGTTCTACGACTTCGTGGCGCACGTCGCGCCGGGACCGTACGGGGACTTCGTCGGCCGTAATGTCGACAAGGGGATCGGGCCGCTGCCGTCCGGGGTGCGGCCGATCCAGCTGCCGACCCGGGGGCCGGACGCGGACTTCTACCGGCTGTTCGCCGACTCCGACCAGATCGCCCAGACGCTGGCCAACGGCAGCGTCCCGTTTTCCATCGGGTACGACGAATTCGGTTACGCGAAGAAGTACAACGCACCGACCGCGTGGGTGGAGAATCAAGCCGGGAAGTACACACTGCCGTACGCGGCCAATATCGCGGCGGCATTGACCAAGGCGAATCTACGCCCGGACCTCAGCCAGGAACTGTCCGGCGTCTACGCCAATCCGGATCCGTCTACCTATCCCATTTCGGCGTATTCCTATTTGATGACGCCGTGCGGGTCAGGCCGGGACACCTGCAAGGGCGGATACCCGGACGGCGCCAAGGCGGACACGATGACCGCGTTCATCGAGCACGTCGCCTGCGACGGGCAGATCAACATGGCGCGGATCGGGTATTCGCCGCTGCCGCCCAACCTGTCGCAGGAGATGATGAACGCCAACGCCCGGCTGACCGCACGTCCGCCCAAGCAGCTCAATGCCGGGAACTGCGCCAACCCGACGTTCCAAGGCAGCCTTGGGGCGGGGGCTACCGCACCGCAAGATCCGTTTGCCGGAATGGGCGGCGTGGACGCGTTGACGCACGGCGGCAATGGCAGCGGACCCAAGGCTGGGGCGAAAGAAGGACCGAAGTCGTCTGCCAGCGCCCAAGCCTCGGCTGGGCCGGGGGCGTCCTCGGCTTCCGGGCCGGATGCTTCGGAGGCCAACGGCGGGTCGAAGGATTGGCGCAATGCCGAGCCCGCCGCTTATCAGGGCGGCGGATCCGGCGGATTCGGAGAGTGGGCGGCGCTGGTGTTGTTCGCCGCGATTTGCGTGCCATTGGTGGTGCGCGGAATCATTCGACGCTTGCGGCGGACGAACTAACGCGGATTCAGTTTCCCATCCACGGCGGAGCCGAGCCCCAGCCCCAGCGGGGCACCGGCTGGTCGCCCGCGGGCCCGGCGTCCGGCGCGGAAAACACCACCGCGAGCCTGCTGCCCCATTCCAAATACCCCGCGAGCGCCGCGCGGAACTCCGGGTCAGCAGGCAGCCCGACCTCGTCCGCGGTGGCCAGCAGCAGCGAAACCCACCGACGCCGCTGCGGCTCGGTGATCGCCCGGCCAGTGTGCCTGGAGATCATGTGCGCGTGCCCGCCGTGGTGGTCGGTGTACGCGGCCGGACCGCCGAACACCTCGCCGAGCCAGACCGCCACGTGCGCGGGATGTTCCGGGCTCATCCCGGCGAACACCTCGGCCAGCAGGTCGTCCTCGGGCACCTTCGCGTAGAACGCCTCGGTCAGCCTGGCCAGCGCGGCTGCTCCGCCCGCCCATTCGTAGAGCGTCGGCACCGCGCCGCCCGGACCGGCCACCTCGGTGCGTTCGTAATGCCGCATCTCCTCGATGTTCTCGACATACGGCCGGATCTCGGCGAAGAACGCGGCGAAATGGGGCCCGCCCCGGAAACCCTGGAGGTGCGCGTCGGCCGAAGTCCAGACAATGCGCAGGACATAGCTGCCCGGCTCGTCGACGGCGTGCGCGAGTTCGTAGTCGTGACACTGTTCCGCGGCGGCGAGCGACTTGGCCGCCCTTCGGTAGGCGGCTTCGAACTCCGCGTGCCCGCCGTCCGGAACGCGGTACCGGATGTACTCGATGATCACCGTGCCAGCCAAGCACGCGCCGCGCCGGCCGCCTAGTACGCACTTGCCGGTGCGTACCCGCGGCAGGCGATGATGGAGGGATGAAAGCGCGCTACTCGTGTGCGGTCGAGCTGGCCGTCGACGTCATGGGCGGGAAATGGAAGCCGGTGATCCTGGCGCGGCTCAAGGAGGGCCCGCACCGGTACGGCCAGCTGCGCCGGGCGATCCCGTCGATCACCGAGAAGGTCCTGACCGCGCAGCTGCGCGAACTCGTCGGGGCAGGGCTGGTCGACCGGACCGAGGTGGCCGGTCGCGTGCCGACAGTCGAGTACCGGCTCACCCCGGAAGGCGACGAACTGCGCCCGGCGCTGACCGCGTTGTACGAATGGGGCAGCCGGTACGCCGAGCGCAACAGCATCCCGGTCGGCGATTCCTAGGAGCTGAGCAGGTCCGCCAGCACGGCAGCTTCGCTGATGTCACTGCGCTTCGTCGCAGTCAGCAGCGTCAGCGAGCCCTTTTTCGCCAATGCCCGCAACTGATCCAGCGCTTCCGCACGCTCCGGTTCTTCCAATTCCGCGCGGTACCGCTTCGCGAATTCGTCATACCGGTCCGGATCGTGCGCGTACCACTTGCGCAGTTCCGTCGACGGGGAGATCTGCTTCAACCAGTCGTCCAGGTGCGCACGGTCCTTGCTCAGCCCGCGCGGCCACAGCCGATCGACCAGGACCCGCGAGCCGTCGGTGGACTCCGGCTCGTCGTAAACCCGGCGTACCTGGACTTGGCGTTTGTTCATCGGGGCAACGGCTCCTTCCGGCGGCTGGGGCTCCCGTCGCCGCCCAGCGTCCGCCGGTGGACGCCGCGGTGCAAACGAAGGGGGTATAACCCCAGGGTATGGAACTGCGTCAGCTGCGGTACTTCGTCGCCGTCTTCACCGAGGGGTCGATCAGCCGGGCGGCCGGGTCGCTGCTGATCTCGCAGCCCGCGCTGACCCGGCAGATCCGCGTCCTCGAACGCGAGCTCGGGACGCCGTTGTTCGAACGGGTTCCGACGGGCGTCCAGGCGACCGTGGCCGGCCGGGCGCTGCACGAGCACGCGCGGCAGCTGCTTCGGCTCGCCGACGCGACGCGGGAGGTCACGCGGTCCGCGGCACCGGTCAAGGAGCAGGTCGAGATCGCGTTGCCGCCGGGGATTCCGCAGGACTGGGTGCTCGTCGCGCTGGCGGAGATCCGCCGCCAGGTGCCGGACGCGGCGTTGTCGTTTTTGGACGCCAGCAGCACCGAGCAGCTCCGGATGCTCAGCGAGGGCCGGATCGACATCGGGCTGATCCACCAGAACCCGCCGTCCACCTTGCACGGGCGGTTGTTGTTCGAGCATCCGTTCGGGGTCGCGATCCGGCCTGGTCACGCGCTTTTCGGCCGCCCGCAATGCCGGTTGCGGGATCTCGACGACGTCCGGGTGCTCGCGCACTCGCGGGCGCAGGTCCCGGCCGGGCACGACCAGATGCGCGCGGCCGCGCACGGGCTCGGGGTGTCGCCGAACTGGCGGCTCGCGCGATTCAACGAGAACGCGCTGGCCTGCGCGGAGGCTGTCGAGGCGGACGCGGTGCTGCTGAGCAGGCCCAGCGCGAACCGCATGCTGCCCGGCTGGGCTTGGAGCGAGCTGGTCGAACCGAGCGTCCCGCTGACGACCTGGGCGGCGTGCCAGCCGCAGACCCGGCGGATCGTCGGCGCGGTCATGGAGGTGCTGGCCAGCTCTTAGCGGACCCGTCCGGGAGCGCGTGCGGCTCCCGGACGGGACGGGATTCAGCCGGTCGCCAGCACCTTCAACCGGTCAAGACCGGCGCTGAAGTAGTCCTGGTCGAGCGGCGTCGAGGTGTACTGCCAGAAGGTGTAGAACCCCCACGCGTAAGGGAGCGTGCCCGGCGACGACGAGTACGCCGCCACCCACAGCGGGTTGGTCGAGCTGAAGTCGCCCTGGTTGCCGGTGCACTGGGTCCACCAGCTGGTGGCCGTGTAGATGACCGGCCAGCGCGACGTCTTCGCGTGGTACTCGTCGCTGAACGCCTTGATCCAGGACACCATCGCGGACTGGCTCAGCCCGTAGCAGGCCGAACTGGGCCCCCACTCGATGTCGAGCGTGCCGGGCAGGGTCTTGCCGTCCCCCGACCAGCCGCCGCCGTGCGAGACGAAGTAGTCGGCCTGCGCCGCGCCGCCCGAGAGATCGGGACGCCCGTAGTGGTATGCGCCGCGGATCATGCCGACGTTGTACGAACCGTTGTACTGCTGGGTGAAGTCCGGGTTCTGGTACCCCGTGCCCTCGGTCGCCTTGACGTAAGCGAACCGCTTGCCCTGGTTCCAATAGGACTGCCAGTCGACCGCGCCCTGGTAACTGCTCACGTCGATGCCGGACGTAGTGGTCTCGACCGACGCCGGCGCGACCGCCCCGCCGCCCGGTTCGTGCGCCCGGATCGAAGCGCCCATCTGGTGGTTGTCCGGAGTCTCGGCCGAAGTGCTCGCGGCCGCGGCAGGTGCGGCCGAGGCGTTCGACGCGGTCGCCACGAGCAGGGCGGCAGCCGCGGCGAACACCGCCCCGGTCAGGCGACGGCGCGCCCTCCCGGCGGGTCCCCAGTGGTGAGTGGTCATGACAGGTCCTTTCGGATGCCCTCGCGACGTGCCACCCGATCAGGTGGCACGAGGACCTGATTCTGTTACTCAATGTGATGCGCTGTCACTGCTCCAAGTGAACTAATTTCCACTTGACCGGACAACGAGAAAGACATTCTCAGTAGGCCGTTGCGGTCAAGTTGGCCGAAAACCCCACGAACCGACCCCGCCCCGCTTACTCTGCTCCGCCATGTCGACAACGCGAAGAACCCGGACGATCCTCCAGCTCCTGGCCGTGCTCTTGGCTTTGGCCGCGACCGGCACCGGCACCGCTCAGGCAGCCGAACAGCCGCTTCTGCACTTCAACCACTCCTACGGCGTCCTGGACCGGGAAACAGCCGACGCCATCGAGCATTCGACGTATCTGAAGGATTTCGCGAACTTCCAGGTCCGCACCACCACCGGCGCGGGCGGCGAAAAATGGACCGGCCGCTACCTGATGGGCCGCGAAACCTACTTGGAACTGTTCGGTGTCGGCGACGTCCCCGGCAAGGACGGCGACCTCGGTTCGGCGGGCCTGGGAGTCTCGGTCGAACACACCGGCCAGCTGTCCACAGTGGTCCAGCGTCTCCACGACGCAGGCATCGCGAACCCGTTGGAATTCCTGCAAACCCGCGACTTCGGCGACGGCAAGCCAGTCCCGTGGTTCAACGGAGTTTTCACCACCGACCAGTACGACACCTTCGGCGCGTGGGGCATGGAATACCGCGCGGAGTACTTCGCCGACCCCCGCAGCAACACCGGCCCAGCGCAATACCCCGGCGACATCAGCCGCAACCGCTACCTGCCTGACGACTACCGCAACCACCAGATGCGCGACGTCACCGACATCCGCCTAGGCATCACGGCCCGCGACCTCAGCAACACCCTGCCGCTGCTGCGCGCCGGAGGAATGACGGTCCGCTCGCTCCCCACCGGCGCCCTCGCCACGGATGGCATGACCACCATCCACTTCGAAACGGTAGCCGCGGACCAGGTCGGCCTGCGGCAAATCGACCTGGCTCTGAACTGCCCCACCGGGACAAGGCACGTTGAGCAACTGGGCCATTCCACGCTCGTGGTCGGCCCCGGCGCGCACGCTCGCTGGACCTTCAACATCCGCAACTGACCCCCACGCCAGTGTCGTGAAGGGCTCCTTGAGGGAATCTAATTCCCTCAAGGAGCCCTTCACGACACGCCTGCCTCCCTGAGGGCCACCTTCACGGCAGTTCCCGTCCGTGAGGGCCACCCTCACAGACTCTGATTCCCTCAGGGTCCCCCTCACGACCTTCCTTCCGCACGCTGCGCCGCGAGGGGCTCCTTCACAGCCTTAAATTCCAATGGCAGGAACCTAAGGCGTCGCTCGGTGTGGGGTTGAGACGGGTCTGCGCAGGCCGTAGCGGCTGGCGGGCCTGGGAGTGTCTTGCCGAGGGGCCGGTGCGGGCGGCGGAGGCTGGGTTGTCGTACGTGAGGGGAACCCTGAGGGAATCAGATTCCCTCAGGGTTCCCCTCACGTACCGGAAGACCCGGTCACATGGGCATCAATCGGGCGTTTCACCGGTACCAGTGTCCTTTGTGGACGGGCAACTGGCTGAAGCGACGCAGCTTAAGTTCCCGACATTGGGATTCAGAGTCCGTGGGGTTCCCTTCACGGACCGCCCACCGCCCGCCAGAACCCGCCCCAATGCCGCATTGGGTGCATCCCACGCACCCAACGCCACATTGGGGCGCAAGCCCCGACCCCCTCGCGAACCGCAGCCGCCGCACCCAACGTTCGAGGCACCCAGCCCCTCCCCCGCACCCCGATATGAAGCGTCCCTGCGGTCTGGGGGTGCTTGTCAAGGCATCTTTCCCGCCTTGACAAGCACCCCCAGACCGTCAGCACACTCAAGCTTCGGGGTGCCCCGCGCAACCACCGGGCGCAATGTCGCCGCCAGGCGACGAGCCGCCCTACTCCCCTTCCCCAGAACGCAAAACAGCCAACTCAGTCCTCCCCCGAATCCCCAACTTCGCATAAATCCGAGTCAAGTGATACTGCACAGTCTTAACCGACAAAAACAACTCCGCAGCCACCTCCCGATTAGACTGTCCCCGAGCCACCATCCGCGCCACCGCCTCCTCCTGCGGCGTCAACAAATCCACCCCACCGCGCGGCAAATGCACCCCACCAGCCCGCAACTCCCGCTCACACCGAGCCACATACGTAACCGCCCCCATAGAAGCAAACCCGTCCCGAGCAGCAACCAGCTGCGTATCCGCCCGAGCCCGCCGCCCCAACCGACGCAAAGTCTGCCCATAAGCGAACGCAATCCGAGCCTGGTCATACCGCAACGGCAACCCCCCAATCAACTCCACCGCAGCATCAAACGCAGCCACCGCCCCCACATGATCATTACGCGCCCCCAACAACCGGCCCCGAGCAGCAGCAAGACGAGCCCGCGCCGAAGCATGCTCCCGCTTCCCAGCAGCCCGCTCATGAGGAGCCAAAAACACATCCGCCTCCTCAGAACGTCCACTAAGGACGAGCGCATGCGCATAAAGATCATGCCAAGGCCAATGCCCAGGCTCATCCACCGACGTAGGCAACGTCAACCGAGTCAACGGATGCAACGCCCGCAACACCCCAGCAGAATCCGCCGCCGCCTCCGCAACCTGCGCCCGCGCCAACAAAGCCGGAACCCGCATGATCTCGTAATCCTGCGACCCAGCAGCACAAGCCAGCAAAGCCTCCTCAGCCCGCCCCTGATCCCCCCGCAACGCATGCACCGCAGCCGAAGTCCAGTGCAGCAACGGCGCGGTGACCACAATCCCCGTCCGGTCAACCAGAACCAGCGCCTCCCGAACCACCCGCAACGCGTCGTCCCACTCCCCGCTCAGGAACAACGTCCGAGCCAACCAAGCCTGCGCCCACAAGGAAATCCGCGCCGACCCGCCCAAATAACTAGTAGGCACCGCACTTTCCAAATCCACCCGAGCGTCGTCAATCCGATCCGTCAGAAGATTCAGCCACCCCCGCGCCATGACGACCCGCTGCGCCTGCGCACCATGCCGAATCCGCTCGGACAACTGCACGTAATCCCGCCGAGCCTGCTTAGCCCGCCCGGAAGCAGCAAGCCCCAGCCCCCGAATGGCCGCGGCCTCCACCGCAGCAGGAGTCTCCGGCACAGCCAATTCAATGGCCCGATCCGCCCACCGCACCAGATCCTCAGCGGAGTACCGGCATAGCGCATCAAGCACATACCGCTGACATATCAACGCAGCCGTCTCCGGATCCCGCGAAGCATTGACGATATCCCAAGCCCTGCTCAACCGTCCGCCAGCTTCCGCAGCCCGACCACGCACCACCGCGAGATAGCCCAGCACCGCATCCCGCAACGGCGTCTCACGCATACTCTCGACTTCCGGAGCAAGCGCAGCAGCCCGAAACACATCGCCAGCACCGATCAACGCATCGACAGCCCGAGTAATCCGAGCCTGCCGCAGTTCGGCATCCTCAGTGAGCCGCCCAGCATCGTTGAGCAGCACCGCCGCCGTCCCCCAAGCCCCCGCCG
The DNA here is from genome assembly GCF_041346965.1 of Amycolatopsis sp. cg13. Lineage (GTDB taxonomy): Bacteria > Actinomycetota > Actinomycetes > Mycobacteriales > Pseudonocardiaceae > Amycolatopsis. The sequence goes on along the minus strand of NZ_CP166848.1, from coordinate 9,290,953 downwards.
CGGCCCGCTCGACCGCCAGCGCATCAAGCCGATCCGCGACCCCAGCGTCCGGCACCGGACTGGCCGCGACCAGCAACCGCAAACTCCGCGCCGGATCCTCGACCAGCTCCGCCGCCCGCCGCTGCAGCTTCGACCGCCGCTCCGGCCCCAGCCCGGCGAGCACAGCCGCGCGCACCATCGGATCCGGCGGCCCCACCTCCGCAAGCCCGCGCGGCGCGAGCTCGACCAACAGTGCCGCACACGTCTCGTCCAGCCACGGCAACGGATCCCCGTCGAGATCAGCCAACGACGCCACCGACCGCACCGCCGCACCAGCACCGAGCACTGCCGTAGCCGCGACAAACCGTTCCGCCGCAGGAGAAAGCTGCGAAACTCGCTCCCGGACCGAAGCTGCAACAGCGGCGGGAGCAGGCAGGTTGGGATCGAACCCAGCCCAAGTAGCCCGCGGCACCTCAGTCAGCAGCTGCACCACATATCGCGGCCGGCCGAGAGTGTGCCGACACAACCGTTCAGCCATCGTCGGATGCAAAGCGATACCGCGCGCCGAGGCCATTTCGGACACTTCCGCGGCATCCAAAGGCGGCACGCGCACCTCGTCCCCGGACATCCGGGCGAGCAACTCCAAAACGTCCGCGCGAGCGCGAGAATCCCCCGTTGACGCAGTGAACAGCACTGTCACCCGCGCCGCCTGATGATGCCGCAGCAGCGACGACAGCGTTCGCACCGAGTCGACATCGGACAGATGCGCGTCGTCGACCACCAGCAACGTCCCCGGCATCAGCTCAGCCGCGATCCGCTCCGCGATCGGCAACGGCCCGCCGTCCGCGGACAGATCCGGGAACAGCTGCCGCAGCACGGCGAACGCGCTGCAGCTCTCCCATTCGGCCGCGGTCGCCAGGAGCACCGGCCCGGGGAACGCGTCGGCGGCCCGCTGCGCCAGCGTGGTGCGACCGCAGCCGGCCGGACCGCACAGCAGCACCGCGCGCCCCGCCTGGGAAAGCAGGCCGGCCAGCTCCTCCGCCGCTGTCGTCACGGTCCTCCCCGCTTCGCCGGATGCCGCCGTCAGCCGGGATCGCCCCCGGCCACGGGCAGGACGGTGCCGGTGACGTACGAGGCCTCGTCCGAGGCCAGGAACGCGATCGCCGCGGCCTGCTCGTCCAGGGTGCCGTACCGCTTCAGCAATGACGACCCGACAGTCTGGTCGATGTGCGCCTGGAACCACTCCCGTTCCTGGTCAGTGGCCGGATCGGGGCCGCCGCGCGGAATCCGCCGGGGCGGGGCTTCGGTGCCGCCCGGCGCGGTCGCGACCACCCGCACGCCGGCATCGGCGTACTCGAACGCCAGCGACGCGGTCAGCGCGTTGACCCCGCCTTTCGCCGCCGAATACGGGATCCGGTGAATGCCGCGGGTGGCCGCCGACGAGACGTTCACGATCACCCCGCCGCCCCGCTGCGCCATCGACGGCAGCACCGCCCGGCAGGAGAACAGCGTGGTCAGCAGGGACCGGCGGACCTCGGCCTCGATCTCGTCCGGGCCGAACTCGGTGAACGGCTTGAACCGCAGCGCGCCGCCGACGTTGTTGACCAGCACGTCGATCCGGCCGAACCGGGCCAAGGCCGCCTCGACGACCGCCTGCGCGCCCGCCCAGGTCTCCAGGTCGGCGACCACCGCGGCGGCCTCGGGCAGCTCGTCGGCCAGGCCGCTGACCAGGCCGGACCGGTCCGCGAGCACCAGCGCGCCGTCCTCCGCGGCGATCCGCCGGGCCGTCGCCTCGCCGATCCCCTGCGCGGCCCCGGTGACCACCACGACCTTGCCCGCGAACCGCCCCGGCGACAGGAATTTCGGCCTCTCGGCGGCACCGCCCATCGCCCGCCGGGTGGTGACCTTCGACCGTTCCGCGTGCTCGGCCACCAGCCGTCGCGCGGTCGCCCGGTCTCCGGACTCGAACGCCGCGACCAGGTCCAAGTGATCCTGCGTGCAGCGCGGATGGCACCAGGTCGCGTTGCGCAGCGTCTCGGACATGTGACCCTTCACGCCGAGCGCCTGATATGCCTGCAGGAGGTGCTCGTTGCCGGTGAGCGTGAACAGGTAGTCGTGGAAGGCCGCGTTGGTTTCGGTATAGGCGGCGGCGTCCAGGAACCGGTCACCGTCCACATAGGGCACTGTCGACTCGGCCAGCAGCCGGTATCCGGCGAGCTGACCCGACGTCAGCCGTCCGATGGTCAGTTCGAGCGCGCCCAGTTCGAGGGCCTGCCGAGCCTCGAACACCGCGTCCGATTCGTGTACCGACGGGTGTTCCTCGCCGATTTCGTACTCACCCGGCGTTTCGTCGGCCGCGGGCAGCATTTCCTGGCCCGCGATCGTGCGTGCGACCCGCGCTTCTTCCGCTGCGGACAGCACTGCTCCGGCCCGCAGCGGGGCCAGTTCGACCGTCGGGAACAGCTCCTGCCCGGCCAGCGCGCGGCCCGCGACGAACTCCAGCTCCGGTTCGGGTTCCGGATCGGCGACCACCACCGGCTGCACTGGGATCTCAGGTGCCCGAACTGGTGCGGCAAGCGCGAACTTCTCGTAATAGAACCCGGTCGGCTCGAACCCGGCCGACGCGAAATGCCCCCGCACCGCCTCCACCATCGGCGGCGGACCGCACAGATACACCGCGACATCGCCGCCGTGCAGGTGCTCGTCCCGGATCAGCGTGGTCACATAGCCCTTGTTCGGCGCGGCACTCCCCGGATCCGAAACGCAATAGTCCCAGGTCAGCCCAGGAACCTCCGTGGCAAGCTTCTCCAGCGTCGCCGTCTCCACCAGATCGTCGTCGGTGCTCACGCCATACACCAGATGCGCTGGCCTGGTCACGCCAGAATCGCGCATAGTGCGCACAATGGACAGAATCGGCGCGAGCCCGGTGCCCCCGGCCAGCAACAACACCGGCCGGTCCGTCTCGCGCAGGAAGAAACTCCCGTGCGGCCCGGTGAACGTCAGCTCGTCGCCGGATTTCGCCCGTCCGGTCAGGTAATCCGACATGACCCCGCCCGGCGAGAGCTTCACCAGGAAAGTCAGCCGGTCGTCCTCGGGCGCGTTGCTGAACGAGTACGACCGCGTCACCTCGGTGCCCGGAACAGTGATGTTCACGTACTGCCCGGGCAGAAACGCGAGCCGGTCCCGGTCGCGGATTTCCACCGTCAACGACATCGTCGTCGGCGAAAGCCGTTCCAGTGCGACAAGAGTGCCGTGATGCTCCGCGGCCTGCGTCTTCGCGACCGCCGAGGTACTCGCGATCTGCAGCACCAGATCGGACTTCGGCTTCATGCTGCACGGCAGCACATACCCGCGCTCAGCCTCGTCCGCGCTCAAGGCGTCTTCCAAATAGGAACCGCCCTCGTACTCCCCCGATTCGCAGAACGCCTTGCAAGTTCCGCACGCACCGTCGCGGCAGTCGAGCGGGATGTTGATGCGCTGCCGGTACGACGCGTCCGCGACGGTCTGCTCCGGCGCACAGGTGACGAAGCGGGTGACACCGTCCTCAAAGGACAGAGCGATCCGGTGGTTCATGACCGCCTCCGCTCAGAAGTGGTACACGTCGACGACGTGGTGGATGTAATCGTTCTTGAGCACCACCGTCTTCCGCCGGATCAACGGCGACGGCCCGGAGAAATCGATGGTGTAGAACGAGGTCCCGTAATACGGATCGACCGTGTGGTACCGGAAGTACATCGTGTGCCAGTTGAACCGCACGTCCACGAGATCGCCGTGCCGCTCGATCAGCTCGACATTCGAGATGTTGTGGCTGGTCCGCGGTTCCGGGAGGGACGTCGCGCTCGACCGTTCGGTGCGGATCCGGAACACCCGGTCCTCGAGCCCGCCCTTGTTCGGATAGTAGATCAGCGAAATGTCGCGCTGCGGGTCCTCGGTGAGCAGATCGTCGTCGCCCCAGGAAGGCATCCAGTACACGACGTCGTCGGCGTAACACTCCAGCCACTTCTCGAACTCGCGGTCGTCCAGATACCGCGCCTCGCGGTAAAGGAACTGCTCGACGTCGTGCTGGGTAATAGTCTTCTCGGCGGCCGCGGTCATCGGGTTTCTCCTCGAACAGCCTGCTCACGGGCGATCGCCGCGCGCATGGTTTCCTGCCAATACCCGTGCTGCACTGGATAAAGACCCTCGTCCTCGTTCTTCTGCCCGGCCGACACGACACCGTCGAGCCCGAGTGACGACGCCACCTCGTCCGGCCCGGTGAGCCAATGTCGCGCGCCACGGCTCATGTCGTTCCACGGCGCGGCTGTCGCGCGGAAAGTGAGCTGGCAGGACCGGAATTCCTCCAGATCGTCCGGCGTCGCCATCCCCGAAGCGTTGAAGAAGTCCTCGTACTGCCGGATCCGCCACGCCCGCGATTCGGCGCTTTCGCCCTTAGGCGCGATGCAGTAAATGGTGACCTCGGTCTTGTCCGGCGCGATCGGCCGGAAATGCCGGATCTGCGTCGAGAACTGGTCCATCAGGTACACGTTCGGATACACGCACAGGTTCCGCGACCCGCGCACCATGAACTCGCCCTTGGCGTCGCCGTACTTCTCCTTCAGCTCCGCCATCCGCGGCCACAGTGGACGGTCCTGCGGATTGCCCGCCCAGGTCCACAGGCACAGGTGCCCGTGCGGGAACGACCAGTAACCGCCGCCGGACTTGCCCCACGAACCGGCGTCGAGAGTCTTCGTGTCGTTGGCAGATTCGCCGGTGTTGCGCCGGGCCGTGGTGGCCGCGTAATTCCAGTGCGTCGCGGTGACGTGGTAGCCGTCCGCGCCGTTCTCCGCCTGGACCTTCCAGTTGCCGTCGTAGGTATACGTGGAAGCCCCGCGTAGTACTTCAAGTCCGTCCGGTGACTGGTCCACGAGCATGTCAATCACCTTGGTGGCGTCGCCGAGGTGCTCTTCCAAAGACTTCACGTCCGGATTCAGGCTGCCGAACAGGAACCCGCGGTACGACTCGAACCGGGCGACCTTCGTCAGGTCGTGCGAGCCGCCGCTGTCGAACGACTCCGGGTAGCCCGCGCCGTCCGGATCTTTGACCTTCAGCAGCTTGCCGTCGTTGCGGAAGGTCCAGCCGTGGAACGGGCAGGTCAGCGTGGGCCGGTTGTCGCGTTTGCGCCGGCAGATCATCGCGCCGCGGTGCGCGCAGGCGTTGATCAGGCAGTGCAGCTCGCCCGCCTTGTCCCGGGTGATGACGACGGGCTGGCGGCCGATCGTGGTGGTGAAGTAGTCGCCGGGGTTCGGCAGCTGACTCTCGTGCGCGAGGTAGATCCAATTGCCCTCGAAGATGTGCTTCATTTCGAGTTCGAAGATCTCCTCGTCGGTGAAGATCCGGCGGTTCGCGCGGTAGACGCCCGCCTCCGGGTCCTCCACCACCGCGTCCGCGACTACGGAAGCGGCGTGGTCCAGCATCTCGGTCATGACTCCTCCAACGGGCCTCTGATCTGCGCTGATCGGCTCCCCAGCAGGGCGTTTCCCGCACTGTGCCACCCCGTGCCCGCCGTCACACCAGGGCAAGACCCAGTCCTGACCTAGGGTGTGATTATTCGATGCCGTTTATCAATCGCACGCAAATCGCTCCTTGTCTTCACTCAATGCCGGAACTTACGGTGAGCGGGACGAGGAGCCGGTGAGGAGGCAGCCCGATGGAACTGCGCCACCTGCGGTACTTCGCCGCCGTCGCCGAGACCTGCCACTTCGGCCGCGCCGCCGAACGCCTGCACCTCGCCCAGCCCGCGCTTTCGCACGCGATTCGGCAGCTGGAGGACGAGCTGGGCGTCGCCCTGCTCAGCCGCACGACGCGGCAGGTGCAGGTCACCCCGGCCGGCCGGTTCTTCCTCGCCGAGGCCCAGCGGATCCTGGACGCCGTCGAGGCGGGTGCGCGCGGAGCCCGGCGCATCGCCGACGGCCGTCGCGGGCTCGCCCGGATCGGCTTCACCGGCACCGCCGCGCTGTCGCACCTGCCGCAGGTCGCCCGCGCGCTGCAGCACCGGCTGCCCGAGGTCGAACTCGAAGTGCACGCCGACCTCCTCACCGGCGAGCAGTGCGCACAGCTGCGCGACGGCACGCTCGACATCGGCGTGCTGCGTCCGCCGGTCACCGGCGGCGACCTCGACCTGCACGTCATCGAGACCGAGCCGCTCGTGCTCGCCGTCCCGGCCGACCACCGGCTCGCGGTGGAACCGGTAGTCGCGATGAGCGATCTGCGCGCCGAAGCTTTCGTCACCTACCCAGCCAGCTACTCCGTCGTCAACGAAGCCGTGCTGCGCAGCTGCCGCGACGCCGGCTTCACCCCGCAACGCGAGCACGAAGCGGCCGGCACCGCGGTGCTGCTCGCCCTGGTCGCCGGTGGTCTCGGCGTCGGCGTCGTCCCCGCGTCCGCGCGGGCGCTGCCGCTGGCCGGGGTCGTGTTCCGCGACCTCGCCGGCGCCGCCACCGTCCAGCTCGCGCTCGCCTGGCACCGCGACCGGGCCTCGGCACTGGTCCCGGCCGTGCTCGACGCGCTCGGCGAGCTGTTCCCCGTCGAAGTGCCCGTGTCAGGGAGGACACGATGAAGATCACCCGGGTGGAGGCGATCCCGTTCGCCATCCCCTACCGCAAACCGCTGCGTTTCGCTTCCGGCGAGGTGCACACGGCCGAGCATGTGCTGGTCCGCGTGCACACCGACGACGGCGTGGTCGGCGTTGCCGAAGCGCCGCCGCGGCCGTTCACCTACGGCGAGACCCAAGCCGGGATCGTGGCCGTGCTGGAGACCGTGTTCGCCCCGCAGGTAGTAGGCCTGAGCCTGCTCGAACGCGAGACGGTGCACGCCCGGCTTTCCCGCACCGTCGGCAATCCGGCCGCGAAGTCCGCTTTGGACATGGCGATCTGGGACGCGCTGGGGCAAAGCCTCGACGTCTCGGTCACCGAATTGCTCGGCGGCTACACCGACCGCATGAAGGTGTCGCACATGCTCGGGTTCGACGAGCCCGCCGCGATGGTCGCCGAAGCGGAGCGGATTCGCGACAGCTACGGCATCACGACGTTCAAGGTGAAGGTCGGCCGCCGTCCGGTTTCCCTTGACACCGCAGTGGTTCGCGCTTTGCGGGAACGGTTCGGCGCCGAGGTCGACCTGTATGTGGACGGCAACCGGGGCTGGACCGCCGCGGAATCCGCCCGCGCAATGCGGGAAATGGCCGACCTCGATCTGCTGTTCGCCGAGGAACTGTGTCCCGCCGACGACGTGCTCGGCCGCCGCTGGCTGGTGTCCCAGGTGGACATTCCGTTCATCGCCGACGAATCCGCGGTGACCCCCGCTGACGTGACGCGCGAGATCCTCTCCGGATCGGCCACCGCGATCAGCATCAAGACCGCCCGCACCGGCTTCACGCGTTCGCAGCGCACGCACCATCTCGCGGAGGGTCTCGGGCTGGAAGTGGTGATGGGCAACCAGATCGACGGGCAGCTCGGTTCACTGTGCACTGTCGCGTTCGGATCGGCGTATGAGCTGACGTCGCGCCGTCCCGGCGAACTGTCCAACTTCCTCGACATGACCGACGACCTGCTCGCCGAACCGCTGTGCATCGCGGACGGCGAACTGGTCATCCGCCCCGGCGCCGGCCTCGGCGCCGCACTCGACCCCGGCAAGCTCCGGCACTACCGGCAAGACCGCTGAGCCGGAAACCCCCGATGGATCAAGGAGGATTCATGACTGCCACGCATTCCCCCACCGCCGCCGCGTCCGGAGCCAACGCCACCGAACGATTCAAGAGCGACAAGCTCGCCGGCGTCGCGGGCACCCCGAAGGAGCGGGTCAGCCTGCTCGCCCGCGAGGTGCTCGAGGCCGTGCACGCGACGATCCGCAAGCACAAGGTGACCTACGAGGAGTACAACGCGCTCAAGTCGTGGCTGATCAGCGTCGGCGAGGACGGCGAATGGCCGCTGTTCCTGGACGTCTGGGTCGAGCACGTCGTCGAGGACGTCGCCACCGAGCACCGCCAGGGCAACAAGGGCACCATCGAGGGCCCCTACTACGTGCCGGACGCCCCCGAGCAGGGCGCGCGCGGTTCGGTCCCCTCGCGGGAAAACGAGCCGGGCACCGCGCTCACCTGGACCGGGCAGGTCACCTCGACCACCGGTGAGGCACTGGGCGGCGCGAAGGTCGAACTGTGGCACGCGGACGCGGACGGGCTGTACTCGCAGTTCGCGCCGGACATCCCGGAGTGGAACCTGCGCGGCACCTTCACCACCGACGACGAAGGCCGCTTCGAGATCCGCACCGTGCGCCCCGCGCCGTACCAGATCCCGACCGACGGCGCGTGCGGCAAACTGATCGCGGCGGCGGGCTGGCACGCGTGGCGTCCGGCGCACCTGCACGTCAAGGTGTCCGCGCCGGGGCACGAACTGCTCACCGCGCAGCTGTATTTCCCGGGCGACGAGCACAACGACGACGACATCGCGTCCGCGGTGAAGCCGGAACTGCTGCTCGACCCCCAGACCTCCGGCGACGGCGAGGCCATCGAGTACAACTTCGTCCTCGACCCGGCCTGATCCGGCCTGATTCGATCGGAGAACCATGCTTTACCACGTGCGGATGGACGTCCGCCTTCCCCCGGACCTCGACCCGGCAGTCCGCGACGCCCTCATCGCGCGCGAGAAGGAGTACAGCCAGCAGCTGCAGCGCAGCGGGAAATGGCCGCACATCTGGCGGATCGCGGGCGAGTACGCGAACTACTCGGTGCTGGACGTCGCCGACCACGACGAGCTGCACCAGATCCTGTCGAACCTGCCGCTGTTCCCGTACATGGACATCCAGGTGTCCGCCCTCGCGCGTCATCCGTCCAAAGTAGACTGACTCACTCGCCGACCGCGACGATGCGGTCCGCGTGCTCGGCCAGCAGCGGATCGTGGGACGCGACCAACACCGCCGTCCCGCGGTCCGCTGCTCGGCGCAGAGCCGTCAGCACCATCTCCGCGTGCGCACGATCCTGATGTGACGTCGGCTCATCCGCGAGCAGGACCAACGGGCCCGACGCCAAAGCGCGCGCCACCGCGCCCCGTTGCTGTTCCCCGCGCGAAACCTCGCTCGGCAACCGGTCCGCCAGCTTCGCGAGGTCCAGGGTTTCCAGCAGCTTCGACTGATCCGGCGGCTCCACCGCGGTCCGCGCGGCGAAAGCGAGGTTGTCGGCGACCGTCAACTCCTCGAACAGCGCGATCGACTGCGGCACGAAAGCCAGCGCATGCCACGGCTGTTCCGACACCGGCACGTCCGGCATCGGCGGGTGCGCGGTCACGGTCCCGCTGTCCGGCGCATCCCAGCCGCCCGCGATCATCAGCAAGGTGCTCTTTCCCGAGCCGGACGGGCCGGTCAGGGCGACCAGTTCGCCCGCCATCAGGTCCAGGCTCGTGTGCCGCAGCACCGGCATCCCGCTGTGGGAACGGCTTACGTCCGACAGACTGAGCAAGGCACTCACCGGACCCTCCCGTCCACGAGTTCCACCACGTCGTCCGCCGCTTCCGCCAGCACCGGGTCGTGGGTCGCGACCACGACGGTCTGACCGGCCTCAGCCAGTGCGCGGAACGCCTCCGCCACTAATCCGGCCGACGAACGGTCCAGTTGCGCGGTTGGTTCGTCCGCCAGCACCGCGTCCGGGTCACCGACGGCCGCGAAGGCGAGCGCGGTTCGTTGCTGTTCGCCGCCGGAGAGCTGGCGCGGGCGGTGACTGCGACGGTCGTCCAAGCCCAGTCGTTCGAGCAGAGACAGGGAAAGGCCGGTGCCGCGCATTTTCGCGGCCAGCTCCAGATGTTCTTGCACCGTCAGGTAATCCAGCAGGTTGTCGACGGGATTCTGGAATACGTAACCGATCCGTCGCCTCCGCACCGCCCGGCGCGCCCGTGCGGACAACGCGGTGACGTCCGTGCCGCCGACCTCGACCCGGCCTTCGTCCGGCCGTTCCAGGCACGCCAGCAACCGCAGCAAGGTCGATTTGCCAGACCCGGAAGGCCCGACCAGCGCGGTAATCCGGCCGCGCGCGGCGGCGATCGACACCTCGTGCAAGGCGGTCAGCGAACGGCCAGCGGTGCGATAGCTGTGCGTCAATCCAGTACCTCGAACAGCATCAGGCAGTGTTTGATCAGGCAGTGTCACGCAACACCTCCGAAGGCAACGCCCGCGCAGCCGCGCGCTGGGCCGCGTAAGTAACAACAAGCGCGACGACCACCGCCGCGAGCAGCAGTTGCCCACCCGGCCCCCACGGCACCGGGATCACGGCGCCCGGCGGCGTCGCCGGATCGAGGTCGTAGCCCTCGGAGGTCACCGAGACCGCAATGGCCGCGAACCCGACGCCCAACGCGAAGCCGGCCGCCAGCAACCCGCCGACCTCGTAGGCGAGCGCTCGCCAATGCGCACCCGAGGTGATGCCCATCCGTCGCAATAGGACATACGCTCCGCGGCGGGCGCGCGCCCGGGCGTTGAGGTAGAGCAAGAGTCCAACTAGGACAACCACACCGACCAAAGCGGACACTGCGGTCAGAAACGCGAACGTGTAAGTCACTCCGCCATACACACCGTGCACGGTGACGTCGGTCGCGCGGCTCACCGTCCCGGACGGAACCCCGGCCTTGCCCAATTCCGGCAGTACCTGCGCCGGATCGCCGCGCGCCCACAGCTCGCGGTGCACGCTCTCTCCGGCGAACTTGGCGAGAATATCCTCGCGCAGCAGCAATTCGGGGAACCCAGCGCTCTTCCCGGGCAACTGCGCCACCGTGACCACGCGCAGCGGCAGGTCCTTGCCCCCGATGCTGAGCGTCGCCTGCTCGGGCGCGTCCGGGACTCCCGCGATGACACCGACCGCGGTGCCGCCGGACATCTGGTCGAGCAGCTCCGACAGCGTCGGCCCGCTGAAGTGGTCGTCCCAGAACGCGGCGGAGCCGAAGGTCGCCGGGTCGACGCCGAGCACGTTCACCGTCTTGGCGCCCAGGTACGCCGAGTCGTAGCGATCGACCAATGTGGACTGTCCGCTGAGGCCAGGCGGAATCGTGGCGGGGCCGGTCAAATGCACGACGACGTCCGAGCCGACCACGAGCTGGCCCTCGTCGTCGAGCGTGCGCTGGACGGATCCGGTGACCGTGGTGGCGAAGATCGAAAGCGCCACCGGTACCGCGGTCGCCCCGACCAGCACGGCCGCCGCGGCCGGTGCCGAAGCAAGCCGTCGCCAGGCCAGGAACGCCACTGCCCGTTCTCGCCGCACCGCGCGGATCCGGGGCAACGTCAGCCGCACGACCCGGGTCACCAGCATCGCCAACCCCAGCACCAGCAACAGCGGCACGACAATCAGCCGAGGCGGGATCCGCGCGACCGAACCGGCCTGGCCGAGCCCGGTCTGCGTGCCGTCGCCGAGCGCGAAGTAGCAGACCACGGCGGCGACCAGCGGCAGGATTTCCCACGGCAGATGCCGGATCCGCGACGTGCGCGCGTCGAACATCGCCCGCGTGCGGAGGACGACCGAACCGGCGATCCCGGCGAGCGTCGCCAGGAACGCGACCGCCGCGCCGCCGATCGAATAGCCCAGCGCGGACGACGTCACCAGCGGACTCGGCCCCAGCGCGCTGACCAGCCCGCGCGCGGCGAACCAGCCGCCGACAGTGCCGAGCAGCGCGATGGAACCCAGCTCCAGCAACGCTTTCCCGGCCAGCGCGCCCGGCCCGGCCCCGCGCGCGGACAGCACCGCCAGCTCGGCCCGGCGGCGTTCGACCCAGAACGACCCGACCGTCACCGAAATGACCAGCCCGGTCAGCGATCCGGCGACGCCGATCGGCACGACCGTCGCGGCGAGCGAGGATTCGACCTGGTCAGCCCGGTCGGCGATGCCGCGCAGCGACGACGTGAACTGCATCCGGCCGCGCTGCGCGAACAGGTCCGGCTGATTCTCGGTGCGCGTCCTCACCTGTTCCAGGCCAGCGATCGTGGCGGGCGCGTTCTCCGTGGTCAGGCCGTCCTGGTCGACCGAGGCTTCGAGGTAACTGCCGACGCCCGAGTCTGCCGGGGTCAAGCCGAACAGCGCGTCCCGCGACACGAACGCCACCGGGAACACTGGCGCCTCGCTCAGCGGATTCGGCCGGTACAGCGATTGCAGATGGCACCAGAACGGCTGGTCAGGCAGCTCGCGCAGGTCCCGGTACACCGCGGCGACCGGCATCGTCGCCACCGGCGCGCCCGGCGGCACGCCCGTCCGCGGCGCCCAGCCGCCCTGGATCGCGACCTGGTCGCCCGCGTGCAGCCCGCGCGCCTGCGCGAACTGGCTCGACACCCAGATCCCCTGGCCCTTGCCGCCCTCCAGGACCTGCAGGTGTGACGCGAAATCGTCCTGGTAGACCAGCCACGTCGCGGACTGTTCCGGATTCGGCGAGCCCGGCCGGACCGGGTTGACCTTCGCGCTGCTGGAGAGCGTCGACCGCACGCCGGACAGCCGCGGCACCTGCCGAGCCGCGTCGCGGGCGGCCGCGAGCCGGGCGTCGTAGAGCGCCTTCCCGGCCAGCCCGGTGTCTTCGGGATACGGCCGCGACATCGGCAGCCCGCCGGTCCATTCCGCGCCGACCGCCCACTGGCACGCCCGGTCCATCTGGTCGTGCAGCGTCGCGTTCCCGGCCGAGGAGAGGAACAACGCCACCGCCGCGGCAGGCAGCGCGACGAGCACCGCCGCCGCGATCGCGGCCACTACGACCGCCGGTTGCCGCCACCCCGTTCTCGGCGCCCGCGTCCACGGCGTCGCCCCCCACCCGCGCATCTGCCGAGTCTGCCACGATCCCGGTGTCGGCGGGGCGGTACGTGAGGGGAACCCTCATTGACTCTGATTCCCTCAGGGTTCCCCTCACGTACCCGATGCGAACAGAGCGCGTTTTCCCGAGCACAGAACGCTTACTTAGCCCGCCAAACCGGCGCGCGCTTCTCCACGAACGCCAGCGTCCCCTCGCGGACGTCCTCGCTCGTCATGACCCCGACGGCGTTCTCGCGGGTGTTGTCCCAGTCGCTGTCCTCAGCCGAGATCGCACCGTCCACAATGCCCAGTGCGACGCGTTTGCTGGCCTGCACCGCCAACGGCGCGTTCGCGGCGATTTTCTCCGCCAGCGCCAATGCCTCAGTCAGCACGTCGGCGTCCGGGACCACGTGGTTTACCAGTCCCAGCGTCGCCGCACGCGCGGCGTCCAGCGGTTCGCCGGTGAACATCATCTCCATCGCGATCTTCTGCGGGATCTGCCTCGGCAGCCGGAATACCCCGCCGGCGGCGGCGAAGAGGCCGCGTTTCACCTCGGGCAGCCCGAATTTCGCCGATTCGGCCGCCACCACCAAGTCGCTGGCCAGCGCGAGTTCGGTGCCGCCGCCGAGGGCGAAGCCGTTCACCGCGGCGATCGTCGGCTTCGAAATCGGATGCCGCACGTAGCCGGCGAAGCCCCATTCCGCATGATCGGGCGCGGCGAGCGATTCGCCGCGCGACACGGCTTTCAGGTCGGCTCCGGCGCAGAACGCCCGCTCCCCCGCGCCGGTCAGCACGACGACGCGCGTTTCCGGATCCTGTTCGGCCCGTTCCAGCGCGGTGCCGACGAGTTCGCTCAGCTCGGCGTTGACCGCGTTCATCGCGTGCGGCCGGTTGAGCGTGATCACCAGGACGTGTCCGCGCTGGTCGACGAGCGCGGCCGGAGCGTCATCGGGCATGGTCTGCCTCCTCCGCCGGTGCGAAGACCGGCACCTTCTCGTGGTCAGGGTCGGGACCGGAGGGCACGAACACTGCCCGCACCGGCAGCTGCCAGAGGTCCGCGTCCGGGTCGGCGTCGAGCCGGCACCACCACCACGGTCCCTCGGCCAGCTCCACGATGCCGACGACCACGCGTTCCGGCTCGCCGCCGTCGCGCGCCCGCTTGTGCACCACCGACCACGACACCACCGTGCCGGTTCCCGCCGCGGCCGTCCACTCCAGATCGTCGTCGGGGTCCGGGACCGTGCGCGGGTCGAGGTACTCGCCGGTGCTGCGCCGCCGCAGAAGCCGGAACTCGCCGATCGCAGTGCCGTCGAAGAACGCCGCGGACTCCTCGTCGCGGGCGACTGGGTTGATCCGCACTGTCATCCCTCCGTTCCGAGCACGAGCGTGCTGTGGTGGTCCAGAATGCCGCCGTTGCCGGACACCAGCACGGTGTCGTGCTTCGGCACCTGGCGTTCGCCGCCCTGGCCGCGGGCCTGGATGATCGCCTCGGACAGCGGCGTCATGCCCCACAGGTAGTACGACGACAGCTGGCCGCCGCCGGTGTTCACCGCGAGCTTGCCGTCCGGGCCGAGCATGCCCGGCGTCGCGACGAACTCGCCGCCTTCGCCCTTGCCGCAGAACCCGTAGTCCTCCAAGGTGAGCAGCGCGGTGAAGGTGTAGCAGTCGTAGATTTCGGCGACGTCGATGTCCTCGATGGTCACTCCGGCCATCTCCATCGCCGCCGGACCGGACTGCGCCGCGCCGCTCACGAGGCCGAGATTGTCGTTGCGGCGGAAGGAATTCCCCGGGTGCGCCTGTCCCCAGCCGAGCACCTGGACCGCAGGCTGGGCCATCGTTGCCGCTCGTTCCGCAGACGTCACGATCACCGCCGCGCCGCCGTTCGACACCAGGCAGCAGTCGAGCAGGTGGAACGGTTCCGCGATGAACCGGGACGCTTGATGATCAGCCAGGGTGATCGGCTCCCGCAGCTGCGCCAGCGGGTTCTTCGCCGCCCACGCGCGCTGGGCGACCGCGATCGCGCCGAGCTGCTCGCTCGTGGTGCCGTAAGTCTTCATGTGCCGTCGCGCGGCGAGGGCGTAGAACGAGTTCGGCCCGGCGAAACCGCTGGAGCCCAGCAGACTGCCCCAGCCGGTCGGGGTCACGCGACGGCCGCCGTAGGCCGCGCCGGTCGCTTTGCCTTGCTTGAGCGGCGCGTCCGCGAACACGCAGGCGACGGTGTCGGCCATGCCCGCCTCGACGGCCATCGCGGCGTACTGCACCATCGCGCCCGCCGTCGAGCCAAACGCCTGCATTTGGGTGAACATGCGCAGGTCGCGCAGTCCTAAGTCGACTTGCAGGCTCAGGTCCACTCCGGGCGTCGTTCCGGCGGACACCAGCAGCCCGTCGATGTCCGACAGCCCGATCCCGGCGTCGTCCGCCGCTCGCCGGACCGCCTGCGCGGCGAACTGCCGCGCGCTCGGACCGTAGACTTTTCCCAGCTCAGTGAGCCCGAGACCGGCGATTGCCGCCCTCCGGCGCGCCGGGGTCTCCCGCCTGCTCGTCATCGTCGCACTCCGTTCCCGACCGGTGGTCGCACCTCCACGTTCGCATCCCGCTGACGCGGCGTAAACGACCGGTCGGGACACCGGCAGATGAGCGCCCGCGACACGTGCCCTGATGTCCCTTCCGGAAACCTGCCGGTGTCGGAATCCGTGATGTACATCGCCGTTTTCCGCGCCCAGCATGGAAATCGGGACCCGACGACGGGAAAGGCGGTCCGGCGATGGCGATCAGCGCCGCGGAAACCGAACAGCTGCGGGAGGCGGTGCGCGACCTGCTCGCGGACCGCTGCACGGAGGCCGACGTACGCCGCGTGATGGCGACCGAGTCCGGCTACGACCCCGAACTGTGGAAGCAACTGGCCGAACTGGGATTGCCCGGCCTGCTGATCTCGACCGAATACGGCGGCGTCCGGCTGGGCGCGGAAGAACTCGAAGCGGTGTCGGAGGAAATCGGGGCGGCGCTGCTGCCGTCGCCGTTTCTGTCCAGCTCGGTGCTGACCGCGACGCTCATCGACGCGGCCGGGTCCGAAGAGGACAAACGCCGTCTGCTGCCCGGGCTCGCCGACGGGTCTTCGATCGGAACCGTTGCCATCAGCAGCACGTGGACCCCCGAAAGCATTGCGGTGCAAGCAAACGGAACTCTCACCGGGACCGCGTCGTACGTCACCTGGGGCCAGCTCGCCGACATCATTCTCGTCGTCGCGCGCACCAGCGACGATATCGGCGTCTTCGAGGTCTCCCCCGACGCGTCCGGTTTCACCCGCACTGCGGCGGAGGTATTCGACCCGACCGTACGGCTGTCTCAATTCACCTTCGCTGATACACCAGCGCGGCGCGTTGGTACTGCAGGTTGGGAAGCTGTGCGGAAAGCCTTGGACACCACCATCATCGCGCTGGCCGGAGAACAGGCAGGCGGCGCTCGTAAGATCTTTGAGACGACCGTCGAGTATCTCAAGACCCGCGTGCAGTTCGGCCGCGCGATCGGCAGTTTCCAGGCGATGAAGCACCTCGCCGCGGACCGCCTCCTGGACGTCGAATCCGCGACCTCCGCCGCCCGCCACGCCGCGTCAGAGGGCAGTCCCGGCGCGATCGCGCTCGCCGGGTTCGCGTGCGCGGAAGCGTACGAAACCGTTGCTCTGTCAGCGATCCAGATGCACGGCGGGATCGGCTTCACCTGGGAACACCCGGCGCACCTGTACCTGCGCCGCGCCCGCTCCGGCGCACAGCTGTTCGGCAGCTCGCGGCTGCACCGGGAGCGTTACCTCGTCTCGAAGGGGGCCTGACTCATGACCACCACCCTGCCCACCGCGGATCAGCTCCGTGAAGAAGTCCGCGCGTGGCTCGCCGCGGAATGGACCGGGCTCGCCCCGGCCGAGGATCGCTGGAGCACCACGCCGGAACGCATTGCGTGGCTGGAAAAAGTCGTCGCCGCCGGATACGCTGTGCCGACCTGGCCGGTCGAATGGTCCGGCCGCGCGTACCCGGCTGAGCTGGCCGACGTAATCGCCGCCGAGTTCGACGCCGCAAACGCACCTGGTGCGCGACAGGACAAATACAGCATCCCCGCCAACACAGTCCTCGCGTTCGGCACCGAAAAACTCAAGAACGACCTGCTGCACGACGTTCTCACCGAACGCTCCCGGACCTGCCTGTTCTACAGCGAACCCGGTGCCGGTTCCGACCTCGCCGGAGTCCGCACCACCGCGGTCCGCGACGGCGACCGCTGGATCGTCAACGGCCAGAAAGTCTGGACGTCCGGCGCGAAAACCGCGGACTACGCGCTGCTGATCGCCCGCACCGACTGGGATGTCCCGAAGCACAAGGGCCTCAGCTACTTCGTCGTGCCGATGCACCAGCCCGGCGTCGACATCCGGCCGCTGGTGCAGATCACCGGAGAAGCGCACTTCAACGAGGTTTTCCTGACCGACGTCGAGATCCCGGCGGACTACCTGGTCGGCGACGAGGGCAAAGGCTGGCGCGTGCTGCAGACCGCGCTGGCGTACGAACGCTCCATCATGGGCGACGGCGCGCGGGCGTCGCGGCACGGATCGATCGCCGACGACCTGGTCGAACTGGCCCGGGAACGCGGCCGCCTCGCCGACCCGGTCATCCGCGACAACCTGGCCACCGTGCTCGCGTTGCGCGAACTGAACGCGCTGAACAACGCCCGCGCGAAGGCCGCCGCCGAACAGGGCACGTCCAGTTCGGTGATGTCGCTGGGAAAGCTCGCGATGTCCGGGATCCTGCACGCCGAAGGCCGCCTGCGCACCGACATCGCCGGTCCGGAAACGCTGCTCGCCGGGGACGACAACCCGGTCGCCGACGACGTGAACTTCCTGGCGCTCAACGCGTTCTTCACCTCCATCGGCGGCGGCACCGACCAGATCCAGCGCACGATCATCGCCGAACGCGTCCTCGGCCTGCCGAAGGAACCCGAGATCGACCGCGACCTGCCCTTCCGCGCCGTCCGCCGCAGCTGAGCCATCGAGGAGGCTGGTTTCCTTGTCCGACGCCTACGACCCGCCGCTCTCCGGGGTCCGCGTGCTCGATCTGTCCTCCGGCCCGATGACCGCGACCGGACGGCTGCTGGCCGATCTCGGCGCGCGCGTCACCCGGGTCGTCCTGCCCGGCGTCACCGGCGAACGCACCACCGGCCCGGTCGTCGACGGCGTCGCGCTCGGCACCGCCATCGACCGGCACGGCTTCGCCCACGCCACCGCCGAACCCGGCTCGCACGGCTGGGAACAGCTGCTCGCCGACGCAGACCTGCTGATCGAGACCACCCCGCCGGGTTCGCCCGCCGAGGAACTCCTCGACGTCTCCGGCCTGCGCACCCGGCATCCCGGGCTGGTCATCCTGTCGATCAGCGACTTCGGCCGCGCTACGACCCGGCGGCACTGGCAGGCCACCACCCCGGTGTTCCACGCGCTGACCGGCGAACTCTCCCGGTCTGGCATCCCCGGCCGCGCGCCACTGCTGCCGCCCGGCGAACTGCCGTACCACGTCGCCGCCGCGCAAGCCGCGTTCCAGGCGGTGAGCCTGTACCTCGACCGGCTGCGCACCGGGCGCGGCGACCGCATCGACTTCTCCGTCCTCGACGGAGCGACGCAGGCGCTGGACCCGGCGTTCGGCATGGTCGGCAGCGCCGCCGCCGGAGTGCCGTTGAGCGACCTTCCGCGCGGACGCACCGAAGAACGCCACCGGTACCCGATTTTCCCTTGCCAGGACGGGTACATCCGGATCTGCCTGCTGTCGCGACGGCAGTGGCGCGGGATGTTCGAATGGATGGGCAGTCCGGCCGAATTCGCCGACCCGAAGTACGACCAGGTGCGCGAACGTTACGCGGCACCGGACCTGCTGCCCGCGATCGGCCGGTTTTTCGGCGACCGCACGCGCTCCGAGCTGGAATGCGAGGGCCAGCGTCACGGCGTGCCGACCGCCGCGGTGCTCACCCTCGCCGAAGCCCTGCACACCGACCAGCTCACCGCCCGCGGCTTCTTCCGCGACACCGAACTGTCGCCCGGCCTGGTCGCGCCAGTCCCGGCCGGGATCACCGAAATCGACGGACACCGCGCCGTCGCCGGTCCGGCTACCCGCACGCGAGTCACCGCCGCGCCGATCCTGGCCGCTCGCGCCCGTCGCGGTGAAGGCCGTCCGCTGGAAGGAATCCGGGTCCTGGACCTCGGCGTGATCGTGGTCGGCGGCGACACCGGACGACTCTTCGGCGATCTCGGCGCGGACGTCATCAAGATCGAGAACTCCGCGTTTCCGGACGGTTCCCGCGCCGCGCTGCCGGGCCTGATGTCGCACGGATTCGCCGCCGGGCACCGCAACAAACGCGCCATCGGCGTCAACCTGCGGGATCCCGAAGGCCAGGCGCTGGTGCGGCGGCTGGTCGCGCAGTCGGACGTCGTGCTGACCAACTTCAAACCCGGCGTCATCGCCTCGCTCGGCCTCGACCGGGCCACGTTGTCCGAGGTCAACCCCGGCATCGTCGTGGTGGACAGCTCCGCGTTCGGCCCGACCGGCCCGTGGGCGAGGCGGCTCGGCTACGGCCCGCTGGTGCGCGCCGCGACCGGACTCACCAGCGAGTGGATCTACCCGGGTGAGCCGGGCACGTTCAGTGACGCCGTCACGGTCTATCCCGACCACGTGTGCGCCCGGATCGGCGCGCTGGCCGCGTTGGCGCTGCTCGTCCGCCGCGAACGCAGTGCCCAGGGCGGGGCGGTGAGCGTCGCGCAGTCCGAGGTGATGCTGAGCCACTTCGCGGACCGGATCGCCGCCGAAGACCTGGCCCGCCGAGGACACCGTTGGGACGGCCCCGCGCACGACGCGCCATGGGGCGTCTTCCCGACCGCCGGCGACGACGACTGGCTGGCCGTCACCGTCCGCGGCGACGCGGATTGGGGTGCGTTGTGCTCGGTGCTGGACCGTCCCGACCTGGCCGCCGACCCTGTTTTGGCCACCCGGTCCGGGCGGGCTGCTTCCCGCGCCCGGATCGACGCGGCGGTGACCAAGTGGACGGAGCGGCAGTCCCCGTTCGCGGCAATGGATCTGCTGCAGGCTGCTGGTGTTCCGGCCGGGGCGATGCTGCGGGCCGCTGATCTGCCGGAATGGGCGCAGTATCGGGAGCGGCGCGCGTTTCGGGAGGAGCTGCATCCGTACGCGGAGGAGCCGTACGTGCTGGAGAACGTGCAGATCCATGCCGCGCACGTCGCCGACCCGCCAGTGGGGCAAGCGCCGTTGCTGGGCGAGCAGACGTTCGAGATCGCGGCGGAACTGTTGGGGCTGCGAGTCGCGGAGACGGCTGGGCTGGTGGCTCGGGGGGTGTTGGAGGCACCGGAGGAGAGCGGCGGGCGGGCTGCGCGCGCGGGGTGACAGTTCGGCGGTCTTGTCGCGCTGGATTCCGGTGGTGATGGGCGGGCGCTCGCGCAGCGTGACGTCTGATCGCCCGCTGGATTCCCGCGACACCGAACGCACAGCTCGCCCCGGCCGTCCCCGATCCCAGCCCGCACCGACAACCGGCCGGACTCCCCTCCCCCGCCGTATGATCGCCGAAAACCCCGCCCCGCTGGACATTGGACGATGGAGATCGACTTCACCCGGCTCAAATACTTCGTCGCGGTCGCCGACGAGCTCCATTTCAAGCGCGCGGCGGACCGGCTGCGGATCACTCCTCCGCCGCTCAGCAAGCAGATCAAGCTGCTTGAGCGCGAACTCGGCGGCCCGCTCTTCGAACGGCACTACCACGAGGTCCGCCTCACCCCGCTCGGCGAAGCGCTCCTCGGCCCGGCGCGGGCGATCCTGCGGCAGGTCGACGGGCTGAAGGACATCGCGGCGGGAGTCCTCGAAGACGGCACGCCGATCCGGGTCGGGGCCACCGCGTACGCGCCGTCGGATCTGCTCGAAGACCTCGAAACCGCGGTCAGCGGGCTGGCTTCCCCGGCGACGTTCGAGGTGGCCGGGTCCGCGGCCGAGGTCACCGCGAAGCTCGTGTCCGGGCATCTGGAACTCGGGCTGATCCATCTGGCCGTCGAGGACCAGCGGCTGCGCGCCCGCACTGTCGCCGAGTACCAGGGCGCGATCGCGGTCCGCGCGGACGATCCGCTCGCCTGCCGCGACCTCGTCCACATCGAGGAACTGCGCGACCGCGAGGTGGTCATCGACTTCGCCCGGCCGAATCCGGTCATCCTCGCCGCGCTGACCCGGCGGCTCGCGAAACGCGGCGTCCGGAACATCGTCCGCGCGGTCAGCGGGCGCGGCGGCGAACTCGAAATGGCCGCGCAGGTGTTCAACCGGCGGCTGGTCGCGCTCGTGTCCTACGCGCCGGCGTCGTTCATCGGCCGGATGTTCTCGCCGCCGGAGTTCCAGCTGGTCCGGATCGACGAGGACGGCTGGGAACCGAGCCGGCTCGCGCTCGCCTGGGCCGCCGACCGCGCCGCCGGACCGCCCCGTCCGGCCGATCTCGCCGAGGACCTTTCCGCGAAGCTGGGCCCGATCCGCCGCGGCTGACCAAGCTCCCGCGGGTCACCGGGAGTCCACTGTGGACGGCTAGGACTCGACGAACCTGGTCAGCAACCGCCCGAACTCGGCCACGTCGCGGCGCGGCCAGTCCCGCAACCGCTCCTCGAGCCGTTCCCGTTGCGCCGCACGGGTAATCGCCAGCGCGCGATGCCCGTCCTCGGTCAGCTCGAGCCGCTGCCTGCGCGAATGCCGCGGATCCGGACCGCGCACCAGCAGCCCGGCGGTCTCCAGTTCCGCCAGCTGCCTGCTGACGGTCGAGGGATCGAGCCCGTACTCCTGAGCGAGATCCGCGGCGTGCGCGCAGTCCGCGAGGTCGATCGAGGACAGCATCGTGTACTGCACGAACCCGAGTCCCTCGTACAGTTCGTTCGAGCGCACCCGGGACCCGCGGGAAAACAGGATCATCGCGCGGTGGATAGCGTCCAGGGCATCGCCGTCGCGGTCTTCTCCCGGCATGTCCCCGCATGCTAGAGATGCACCATACAACTGTCAACGCGACTCGGCGGCGATCCCCCGGTTCAGCAGATCGTCCGCGTCCAGCCCGGCTTCTTCAAGCAGCGCACGGGTATGCGCGCCGAACGCCGGGACGTCGCCCATCCGCGCCTCGACGTCCGCGAACGTCACCGGCGGCAGCAGCGCGTCGACCGTGGCGTGTTCGGTGCCGATCGTCCGCCAGCGGTCGCGGGCGCGCAGCTGCGGGTCTGCTACAACGTCGGCGACCTGTTTTACTTGTGCGGCAGGGATTCCAGCCTTGGCCAGCCGGTCGTCCAGGTCCACTGTGGACCATCGGGCGGTTTCGGCGGCTACTGCCGCGTCGCATTCCGCGCGGTGTTTCACGCGCAGGACGTTGGTGGTGAATCGGGGGTCTTCGGCTAGTTGCGGGGCTTCGAGGACCGCGGTGACCAGGGTTCGCCAGCCGCTGTCGTTCTGGACGCCGATCAGCATCTGACCGTCTTTCGTCGGGTACGCGTCGTAGGGGGCGATGGAGGCGTGGCTCAGGCCCATCCGCGCGGGCTGGCGGCCGGAGTACATCTGGCTGTACATCGCGTAGCCCATCCATTCGACGGTCGCTTCGAGCATCGTCACCTCCACCGTCGCGCCTTGGCCGGTTCGGACTCGGCGCAGGAGGGCGGCCAGGACTGCTTGCGCGCAGTACATTCCGGAGGCTATGTCCGAGGTGGGGATGCCGGTTTTGACCGGGGTTTCCGGGGTGCCGGTGATGCCGATCAGGCCCGCTTCGGCTTGGACGAGCATGTCATAGGCCTTGCGTTGTTCCCTTGGGCCGCCGGTTCCGTAGCCGGAGAGGTCTACGGTGACGAGTTCTGGCTGGCTGGCCCGGAGGTCTGCTGCGTTGAAGCCCAGGCGGGCCGCCGCGCCTGGGGCCAGGTTTTGGATGAAGACGTCCGACTGGGCGATCAAGCGGTGTACCGCGTCGCGGCCTTCGCTGGTTTTCAGGTCTACGGCCAGGGATTCTTTGCCTCGGTTGAGCCAGACGAAGTGGGCGCCGGTGCCGTGGACCACGTGGTCGTATTCCCGGGCGAAGTCTCCGCCGTCCGCGCGTTCCACCTTGATGACCCGGGCGCCCAGGTCGGCCAGGGTGCGGGTGGCCAGCGGGGCGGCTACTGCTTGTTCGATGGAGACGACGGTGAATCCGTCCAGCGGGAGCGCGGGGTCCGAGTGCATGCCGATTACTATTACCCGGTTTTCGGCGGAACGCTGCGGGAAGTCAGCCGCGCGGGTCGAAGGGAATGCCGGCGGGCTTCGACTTTTCCAGCAGGTCCTGGTACCGGCCTTCGCTGATCTTGATCGTCGCGGCACCGAAGTCGGCGCCCATGAGACGGTCGCGCAGGGCGGTCGTCGGCCAGCCGTCCCAGCCGACCAAGGGCGGATAGCGCCAGTCGTGGTAGTGGTTTTCCGGCGGTTCGTCGTGGGCGTCGGCCAGGCGGAAGAAGTGCGTGCCGGGGCCGTCCTTGTGATAGACCGCCTTCGGGTGGGCGCCGTCGAAGCTCACCTTCGACCGGGGGTAGGTCACCTGCGAGGAATGCTGCGTGGTCGTCACGTACTCGACCTGGTTCGCCGACTGGTCGATCCACGAGATCACGTGTTCCCAGTCGTGCCGGTGCCCGCCCAGGCCGCTGCCGTCTACGGCCTGGTCTTTTTCGAAGTAGCTCGCGTAGACGACCGCGCACCAGCCGTGGTTGCAGGTCGAGCGCGAGTAGGTCTGGGAGTTGTCCAGATCGGACTTGTCGTGGCAGTTGCCGTTGACCGCGCCGGTGGTTTTGAGGCCGGGCGCCAGCGTGCCGTCGGGGCCGATCGCGGGGGTGGCGTAGCAGCCGTCGCCGTCGTAGTCGTATGCGGGCGAGAAGGATTGCTCGTACCCGTTGGCGTTCTGCGGCAGGTTGTGCGGCGGATCGGCGTACGCCGCGGATACCGGGAACAGCAGTGCCATGGCCACCGTCACCGTCACGATCGGGAGTTTCCTCATGTTCGGATGGTGACACCGCGAGCACAGAAGGTGAAGGTACGCAAGGGAAGCATTCGGTGGCCGCACGGCCTTCAGTTCGCGAGGACCTCCGCGCCCCGATGCACGCGGAGCAGGTCAGCCCGTACGAGGTCGGCCAGCAGCCGTTCCTCCTCGTCCACGTCGGCCGGACGCGGCGGCAACTCGCCACTGCCCGCCAACGCGTCCGCAGCCGCCGAGGCGAAGGACGCCATCGTCGGCGACTGTTCGTCTCGCTGCAGCAGCGCGCCTGCCGACGCGGCGAGCCCGCGTAGACCCTGCCCGGCGTCCTCCAGGGCTTCTCGTTGCTCCGGCGAAGGCTCCCGGCTGCCGGGTTCAGGACTCAGCAGGTCCTGGTGCGTTCGGGCGGCGGCGCGGAACCGCAATCCGACCTCACGTCGGCCGCCTCCGCCGCGCAGCCGTTCCGCCACGGACGCGAGCAGTTCGCCAGTCTCGGAGAGAGCGTCAGAAAATCGTTGTGCCACTGAAGGTTTCGGGACGCCTGGCACCGCGGCGAAGCCGAACAGCAGTCCGATCACCACCGCCAACGCCACCAGCAGCAGGTACTCCACGAGCACCGAGACCGCGTCCAGATGTCGCGTCGTGGCGTTCATTCCGACGCTCATCAGCACCATGCAGCCGTTGAACACCATGGGTTTGACCTGCATGAACGGGAAGCCGACGAGCAGCGCGACAATTCCCAGCGGCAGCAACGCACCCGGCGGCAACAACCACAAAGCGACCGCCAGGACCACGGCTCCGGCCACGGCACCGGCGGCGCGCTGCCACGCCTTCGCCAGCGTGTCCCGCCATTCCGGCTGCATGAGTGCGAAGGTGGTCATCAGGAAAGACACCGTGAGCGGGTCGCCGGGTCGGAACGTCGCGATCACTGCCGCGACCAGCATTCCCAGCGCACACCGGACGGCGTGCCGCAATTGCGCGGACCGCCACGAGAACACCCCGGTCGCCTCGCGTCGCAAGGCCTCGCGGACGAGGTGTCGCGGGAAGTCCACAATGGACTCGTCGCGATTCAGCACCGCTTCCCGGATCGCGAACAGTCCGGCCCAGGCTTCGTCGAGCAGCGCGCTGGTGTCCCCGGGCAGCGCGACATCCGGGTCGAGCCGTTCGATCTCCGGCGGATCCGAAACTGTCTTGGCCCGCACTGCTTCCGCGAGGGCCGCGACCTGTTCGTCGGCGGCGTCGAGCACGCGGGAAACGGCCGCTGCCTGCTCCTCGTCGAACGCGCGCAGCCGGTCCCGCAACAACGCGGCCGTGCCGTGATACCGCGCGCCGCCGGCGAGAACTCGCGCCTGCCACGCTCGCGGACGGTCGGTCACCCACAACCGCACGGCCCGCTCCGCGCTCGCGCGGTCTGGTCCGGCGAGGGCGTCGGCCAGTGCGGTGCGGGTCGGTTTGCCGGGGTCACGCAGGCCCATCAAAAGCCGCAGCACGAAGACGACTCCGACGGCCAGCGCCGGCGCACTGATGATCTGCACCGGGCTGGCCGCACCGCTCAACTGGAAGCCGTAGCCGAACACCGAAGCCATGCCGAGTCCGAGCCCGACCGTCACATACCGCAGCCCGAGCGCGGGCACGACGGCCGCGGCGAACACCACCAGCACGAGCAGCGCGATCGAGGCGACCGGCGAAACCTCGCCCAGCAACCGCGGCCCGGCCCCGCCGAGCACGACCGCGGGAGCGAACGCCGCGAGCAGCCACAGGTCCGGCCGCAGCGGCCCGCCGGTGGCGGCGATGAAGCAGAACAACGCGGTCAGCCCGGCCAGCATCGCCGTCCCGCCGAGCCCGAGCGCCACCCCGAGCCCGGCCGTGCCGCCGACGACCACCAGAATCGCCGCGAGCATCCCGCCGCCGCGCGCAATCGCGTTCATTCCGCCTCGTTCCGTCACCGCGCAATGCCGCCGGGTAGCCTCGCACGCCGCGTCCGGGCGCCGGGCAGCGACTCGCCAGCAGCAGGTCAGACGGTCGCGCGCTCCGGCGGCAGCGTCAGCAAGTTGTGCACCTCGCTGTGCTCCGACCCCGGCAGCCCGTCCAACGCCAGCAACGCCGAGCTCCGCGCCGCGACCTCGGCCTCGGTCCGCGGCGACATCAGCGCCGACCCGCCCGTCGCCAGCGCCTGGTTGGCCTCCACGAACGCCCGCGACCGCTTCTCGTACGCCGCGAACGCGACGTCGTGCGGAGCGTCCGCCAGCTCGTACGCCAGCAGGTACGCGCCGATCATCGCGAGGCTCGACCCCTGCCCGGACAGGAACGACGTCGCGTGCGCGGCGTCCCCGGCCAGCGCGACGCGGCCCTTCGACCAGACCGGCATGTGAATCTGGCTGACCACGTCGAAGAACAGATCGTCCGCCGAGCGCATCGCCTCGACCATCCGCGGCACCTCCCAGCCGCAGCCCTCGAAGCGGCTCGCGACCAGGTCGCGCTGCGCGGCCGGGTCGGCGAACGCATAGAAGGGGGCGTCGGCGTGGGTGAACACGAGGAACCCGTGCACCTGGTCCCGGTCGCTGTTGCCCGCGGCGTAGAGCGACGCCGACCGGCCCGCGACCGCCCAGGACATGCCCTCGTGCGACAGACCGAGATAGTTCGGCATGGTGAATCCGGCGAAGCAGTAGCCGAGGTAGCGGTGGAACTCCTCCTCCGGCCCGAGGGCCAGCGAACGCGTCTTCGAGTGCAGTCCGTCCGCACCGATGACCAGGTCGAACGACTGGCTCCGGCCGCTGGAGAAGGTCACGTCGACCCCGTCGCCGCGGTCGTCCAGCGTCGCGATCGACTCCGAGAAGCGGAACTCGACGTCGGCGCGGACCGCGTCGTAGAGCGCGCTGGTGAGGTCGCCGCGCGCCAGTTCGATGTCGTACCCGGACTCGTCCCCGGTGATCACGGTCGGTGCGACACTGTTCAGGACGCCGCCGTCCCCGTCGAGGAACGTCAGCCGCCGGGTGTCGACGTGCCGCGCCCGCACCCGCTCCTCCAGCCCCATCCGCCGCAGCACCTCGACCGCCGGGCCCCGCATGTCGATCGGGTATCCGCCGCCGCGCACCGCCGCCGCCTTCTCCACCACGGTGACCGCGAAGCCGTACCGGTTCAGCCAGTACGCCAGCGCCGGGCCCGCGATGCTCGCCCCCGAGATCAGCACACTCCTGCTCATGGTTCTCCCCTTTCCCCGGCAGGCGGTAGATGCCTACCTTAGGTATCATTTTCGAGACCGGCCGGAACCGCCTCGCGCGATCCCGGTGAGCCAACTGTATACCTAACTTAGGTATCTAATCAAGGAGCCCGCGATGTCCGCCGTCCCTTCCCTGCTCCGGGACCTGCTGCCCCGGCTGAACGAGCTGAGCGGGTCGCTGCGCCGGGGCAAGCTGTTCGAGCGCGCGGTCGAGGCCACCGGGCTGCCGCTGGAACGGCCGGCGATGACCGTGCTCGGCATCCTGCACATCGAGGACGCGCCGCTGCGGGTCGGCGAGATCGCGAACCGGATGAACGTCGTCGGGCCGCACGTGACGCGGCAGGTGCAGGGGCTGGAAAGCCGCGGGCTGGTGCGGCGCGTGGCCGACCCGGACGACCAGCGGGCCCGGCTGATCGAGCTGACCGCGGAAGGAAAAGCCGCGGCCGAACGCTACATCGGCGTCATCGAAGACTGGTTCGCCGGCGCGATGAGCGACTGGACAGCGGAAGACCGCCAGCTCCTCGACCGGCTGGTGACCCGGCTGGTCGAGGACCTGACGGCCCGGTTGTCCGATTTGGACTGAAGCGGTTTTACCGCGACAGCCGCAGGAACTCCTGCTGCTCGCGGTCGTAGCGCTGGGTCAGGCCGTTTCCGTAGCGGTCCCACCAGTTCTGCGTGTGCCCGTTCTGGCGGGTGGTCGTGTCGCCGTAGATCTCGCGGTCGTACTCGATCCGGGCGTCGTGGAACTGCTGCTGGAATTCCTGCGGCGACAGGCCGCGCAGCTGCTGCACCGCGGCCGGATCGAGGGTGCGCGCGCTCTGCACGATGTCCGCGCCGCCCATGTGGTTCAGGATCGCCCGGACGCCGCCCGCGCCGCGCATGTGCGCGCCGGACATGATCGCGGCCTGCGTGCCCGCGTCGGAGAACTCCAGCGCCCCGGCGTGGCGCGCGTTCGCGGTCATCAGCTGCGCGACCACGGCGTGCTCCTCGGCGCTGCCGATGCCGTACTGCTGGCGGGCGGCCATGATCTGGTCGTAGCCGTTGTGCATGTTCCGCCGGAAGCCGTACGCCTCCGGCACTCCGCCCTGTTCGCCGGTCGCGCCCTCGGACCGCATGATCGAATCGACGACCCGCTCGTCCAGCTGCTGCGGTGCGGCACCCCCAGCAGCCGCACCGCCGCCGCCGGCCGCCCCGGCTCCTCCCCCACCTGTTCCGCCGCCGTAGCCCTGTGCCACCGCGGTGTCGGCGTCGGCGTAGTTCTGCGCCGCGTGCTGGACTTTGCCGTTGACCTGTTCGATCAGCTTCACGAAGTCGCCGAGCGACGAGACGAGTTTCGACTGCAGCAAGGTGTTCGCCGCGGCGACCCCGCTGCCGATGCCCGCGAACGACAAAGCGTCGATCACGAGCGTCTCGAGGTCGCGCACGGCCGAGAACGCCGCTGAGCCGAGGCCTTCCACGTTCTTCACGATCGCCGACACCTCGGCCGGCAGCACCCGGTAGGTTCCCGCTGTCATGCCAGTGACCATCGCGCACCGGCCCCGCCGCGCCCACGGCCGAATTACCCACTTTCGAATGGGATCGATTCCTTGCCCGCTGGGTACCTGGGCGGCATGGAGTCCGACGAGGACCGGCACGACCGGACCGACCACGAGATCGAGCTGCTCGCCGAGCGGCTCTGGGCCTGGTCCCGCGAACCGGCCGACGACCAGGCGCCCGACCTCGGGCCGCTCGCCGCCGCCGGTTTCGAAGTGACCGGCCGCACCGCCGCGTACGGCGCCGGACGCCCGCGCGTCGCCCTGCTGCTCCCTTCCGACCGGCTTCGCGAATTCGGGCACAACCTCGTCTCCGCGGCGGTGCTCGGCGCGGCACTCGCCACCGTGCGGACGCTGCAATCCGGTTCCGTCGTCGTCACCGACCGCCCCGCCGACGAGATCGACGCGGTGCTGACTTTCCAGCCCGGTGTGCACACCTGGGCCGCCGCGCCGCTCGCCGCGCGGACCGAACTGCGGGTGACCGTGCACGGGAATTCCGGCCCAGCGCCCGAGGACAGCACCGACGCGGTCGCCTCGCTGGTGCAGGTCTTCACCGCGATCGCCGCGCTGCGGGCCCGGCTTCCCGCGGGTGCGACGGTGCAGGGAATCGTGACGCACGGCGGGGAATCCACCGACGTGGTGCCCGATTTCGCCGAAGCCCGCTTCGGGTTGCGCGCGCCGGATTCGGAGGCGCTCGGCCGGGTGGTCACCGAGGTGACCGCTGCTGCTGAAGGCGCCGCGATGGCGACTGGGACCAAGGCGAACGTCGAACGGTTCGGCCCGATTCACGCGCGGTTCCAGGACAATCCGGTGCTGTCCGGGCATTTCGCCCGGCATCTCGCGGCGTGCGGGATCCACGCGTCCCCTTCAGGTGCGGCGGCGGTGCCCGGGCGGGCCGAGGTGGGCGACTTGAGCGTGCGGATGCCGACGATCCATCCGTCGGTCGCGCTCCACGATCCGGTGCGCGCGGTCGGCAGCCGGGCGTTCGCCGAGGCGACCGGCTCGCCGCGAGCCCGGACAGTGCTGCTCGCGACCGCGTCGGCGCTGGCGCGGACCGCGTCGGACCTTCTCGCACACCCCGCGCTGGTGCGGCAGGCCTGGGACAATTTCGCCGATCGCGCGCGCCGGAGTGGCTAGAGTTCCCGGCATGGGGACGACTGACCTATCGCTGCCGGACGGCCGGAATCTTCGAGTGCACGACAGCGGGGGCGACGGCTTTCCGCTGGTGTGGCACCACGGAACTCCGCAGTCCGGCCGCCTGCTGTCGCCCGTGGTGGAGGCCGCCGCCGCGCGACGTTTTCGGGTGGTTTCCTACGGCCGACCTGGGTACGGCGGGTCCACCCCTCACGTCGGGCGAACCGTGGGCTCGGCTGCCGAGGACGTGCGACAGCTGGCGGAGGCACTGGACCTGCCGCGTTTCGCGGTGCTGGGCGCGTCCGGCGGCGGTCCGCACGCGCTGGCCTGCGCCGCGGGATTGCCGGATCGGGTGACGGCCGCGGTGTCGCTCGCCGGTTTGGCGCCGTACTCCGAGGACTACGACTGGTACGGCGGGATGGTCGATGACAGCTCGTTGCGCGCCGCCCGCAAAGGCCGGGAAACCCGGCTGCAGCACGGAGAAACGCAAGAATTCGACCCGACAAGCTTCACCGACGCGGACTGGATCGCGCTGCGCGGCACGTGGGGCCCGCTGGGTCAGGACGCCGGTGCTTCCGGTGACGTGGCCGCCGAAGCCGACGACGACCTCGCGTACGTGAGGCCGTGGGGATTTTCGGCTGCCGACGTGCGGGTTCCGGTGCTGCTGGTGCACGGCGGGGAGGATCAGATCGTCCCGGTCAGCCACAGCGAATGGCTCGTGCGGAATCTCCCGGACGCCGAGCTGTGGCTGCGTCCGCGCGACGGGCACATCTCGGTGCTGAACGCGCTGCCGACCGCGCTCGACTGGCTGCGCAACCTCCTCGACCGCTGACCGCCGCCAGCTGTCCGTGAAGGGAACCCCACGGACTCTGAATCCCAATGTCAGGAACTTAAGCTGCGTCGCTTCAGCCAGTTGCCCGTCCACAAAGGACACTGGCGCGGTCGAAACGCCCGGTTGATGCACATATGACCGGTTCTTCCGGTGCGTGAGGGGAACCCTGAGGGAATCTGATTCCCTCAGGGTTCCCCTCACGTACGACAACCCAGCCTCCGTCGCCCGCACCGGCCCCTCGGCAAGAAACTCCCAGGCCCGCCAGCCGCTACGGCCTGCGCAGACCCGTCTCAACCCCACCCCGAGCGACGTCTCAAGTCACTGCCCTTGACTCTGAGCCCCTCAGCGTTCCCCTCGCGGACAGCTGGGCGGGAACTCGCGCGCGGCCGGTTATCGTGTCAGGCATGAGCAACGTCGAGACCGACCCGGCCGAACTAGCGTGCGGCGGCGACCCCGTCGACCCCGGCAAAGTCGAGGTCCTCGACGCCCGCTCGGTGCCCCTCGGCGGCCCGCGGGCCATGCCGGTCCGCCGCACCCTGCCGCAACGGCAGCGCTCGCTGATCGGCGCGTGGTGCTTCGCCGACCACTACGGCCCCGACGACACCTCCGTCAGCGGCGGCATGTCCGTCGGCCCGCACCCGCACACCGGCCTGCAAACGGTGAGCTGGCTGTTCACCGGCGAAATCGAACACCGCGACAGCCTCGGCTCCCACGCGATGGTCCGTCCCGGCGAACTCAACCTGATGACCGGCGGCCACGGCATCTGCCACGAAGAAGTGTCGACGCCGGAAACCACGACGCTGCACGGAGTCCAACTGTGGGTCGCGCTCCCCGACGAGCACCGCCACACCGCCCGCGACTTCCAGCATTACGCGCCACCGGCCACCGAACTCGACGGAGCCACCGCCCGCGTCTTCCTCGGCACCCTTGCCGGAGAAACCTCGCCGGTGAAGACGTTCACTCCCTTGCTGGGCGCGGAAATCGTCCTCGAGCCGGGCGCGGAGCTCAGCCTCGACGCGGACCCGTCCTTCGAGCACGGTGTCCTGCTAGACACCGGAGAAGTCACCTTCGCGGGCACCCCGCTGCAGCAAGCTCAACTTGGCTACCTCGGCATCGGCGCGACCACACTCCGCCTGCACAACCCCGGCTCCTCCCCGGCGCGGGTGATCGTGCTCGGCGGCCCGCCGTTCGGCGAGGAGATCCTGATGTGGTGGAACTTCGTCGGCCGCAGCCACGACGAGATCGCCGAGTACCGCGAGGCGTGGGAAGCGAACTCCGACCAGTTCGGCGCGATCGACCCGTACCCCGGCGGCCCGGCGCGGCTGCCCGCTCCCCCGATGCCCGCGGTGCGGATCAAACCGCGCCGCAACCCCTCGTGACGCCTTAACGAGACTCCCCGTCGCGCAACCGATTCCGCGCCCCGGACGGGTCGAAATTCACCCGCCGGAGCGGCCCAGCCGCCAGCAACACCACCGCCACCGCACTCAACGCCGCCAGCACCAGCGCCGCCACGAACCGAGCCGGAACCGACGTCGCCGACGCCAGCACCACATACCCGCCCAGCACCACCACCGTCGGGCCGAGCAACGCGACCCCGGTCAGCACCACCGGAACCCGCCCGCCATCCGGACGCCGAGCCGAGACGACCGCCGCGCCCGCCGACACCACCGCGGCCACCAGCAGGCACGCGCCGACGGTGTCCGACAGGCGATGCCAGCTCAGCGCGACGGTCGCCGCGGCCACCCAGGCGACGCCGGGCGCACCCACGGCGAGCACCCAGGTCCGGAACCGCGCGGGCAGCACCACGGCCAGCGCCAGCAGCACGGCGGTCGCCGCGCTCACGTGCCCGCTCGGAAAGCTGTTGTGGTGCGGGGCTCCGGCCGAGCCGACGTCCGGCCGGTCGAGCAGATAGATCTTGAGCAGTTGCGCGGCGGCCAGCGGCAGCAAGTACAGCACCAGCGCGGTCACCCCGAGCGCGAACCGCTTGCGCAGCACGGCGAGCGCCACGATGACGATCCCGGCCGCGCCGAACACCTCGACCCCGTCGATCCCGGCCAGCGGGCGCGCCCAGTCCACAGTGGACCGCGGAAGGTTCTGCGCGAAGCGGACGACCCCGTCTTCGGCGCGCTGCCCGGCCTCGGTCCGCACGAACAGCAGGTAGGCGACGACGAACGCGCCCGCGAACCCGATCGCGGCCGCGACCAGCACGGCGGTCCGCGAACGCCGTCGAGGGGCGAGCGCGTGCCGGGGCGCGGAGAGGGGCACGGTCGGCGTTTCAGGAGTCAGCACTGCCATGCCTTCGAGACTGGCCGCGGGATTTCGGGATCTCGTCAGAGCTGTGTCATGGTTTCGCTACAAGATCCGCCCGGCTCGCGCGAATCCGCGGGTGTTCCGAATAATGGCCCCTGTGGCTGTGGTGTTGGTGATCGAGGACGACGCGTCCGTCCGCGAGGGCATGGAGCTGGCGCTGCGCCGTCAAGGACACACGGTGCACACCGCCGCGACCGGCGAGGACGGCGTCGCGCAGCTGCGTGAACGCGCGCCGGACCTCGTGGTGCTCGACCTGATGCTGCCCGGCATCGACGGGTTCGAGACGTGCCGCCGGATCCGTGCGCTCGGCCAGGTGCCGATCATCATGCTCACCGCGCGCAGCGATGATTTCGACATTGTCGCCGGGCTCGAAGCGGGCGCGGACGACTACGTCGTGAAGCCGATCGAACCGCGCGTGCTCGACGCCCGCATCCGCGCGGTGCTGCGGCGCACCGCCCCCGAACCCGGTGCCGCCGGCCCCGAACAGCACGGCGACCTGGTGATCGACCGGGCCGGGATGCTGGTGCGCAAGCACGGCGAGCAGGTCTCGCTCACGCCGACCGAACTGAAGCTGCTGCTGGAGATCTCGCGCACGCCAGGCCAGGTGTACAGCCGCAGCCAGCTGCTCGCCTCGGTGTGGGGGCACGACTACCTCGGCGATTCCCGCCTGGTCGACGCGTGCGTGCAGCGGCTGCGCGCGAAGATCGAGGACGTTCCGGCGCGACCGGACCACGTGCAGACCGTGCGCGGCTTCGGCTACCGGTTCGGCCGCTCGTGAGGCGGGCCACGCCGTGAAGCGGCTTCGGTCGTGGGTGTCCGGGCTGCGCCTGCGGCTGGTGCTGGCGTTCGCGGCGATGACGCTGGTCGGCGCGGGCGCGGCGGCCGGCGCGAGCTACGTGTCCGCGCGCAACACGATCCTGGCCGGCGTGCAGGACCCGGCGATGGTGCAGCTGCGCGACGAGGTCAGGACGTACCTGCCGCAGCTGACGCTTCCGCCCGACCAGCGGCAGCTCGACAACATGGCGAGTTCGCTCAAGGGCGTCACGACCGTGGTGTTCGGGTCGCTGCATTCGCGCGTCGGGCTGAATCCGGCGGAAATACCCGCCGGGCTGCGCACCGCGGTCGCGGGCGGGACCAATGTCCAGTTCCAGCGGGTCGTCGAGGGCGGGCGGCCGGTGCTCTACATCGGGATGCCGCTGCTGCGCTACGGCGCGGCGCAAGGGGAACACACCGGGATCGAGGTCTACAAAACGGTCCCGCTGACCACCCAGCAGGCCGCGATCGACCAGCTGGCGACGCGCGCGTGGCAGATGACCGCGCTGGCCCTGCCGATCGCGGTCGCGCTGGCGCTGCTGGCCGCGCGCCAGGTGCTGCAGCCGGTGCGCGCGCTGAATTCGGCGGCCCGCAAACTCGGCGGCGGACAGCTCGACGTGCGCCTGCCCGCCAAGGGTTCCGACGAGCTGGCCCAGCTGGTCACCACGTTCAACCACACCGCGGCGGAGCTGGAACGCACCGTCGGTTCGCTGCGCGAGATGGAGGCCGACGCGCGCCGGTTCGTCGCGGACGTCTCGCACGAACTGCGCACCCCGCTGGCGGCGATGAACGTGGTCACCGACGTCCTCGACGAGGACGCCGACCAGCTGCCCACGGACACCGCCGTGGCCGCGCGGCTGGTGTCGTCCGAAACGCGCCGGCTGACCCGGCTCGTGCAGGACCTGGTCGAGATCTCCCGCTTCGACGCCGGACGGGCCGAGCTGCGCGTCGAGGAGGTCGACCTGGCCGAGGCCGTGAAGAACACCCTCGCCGCACGGGGCTGGACCGACTCCGTCGCGGCCGACCTGCCGACCATCACCGTGCCCGCGGATCCCCGACGGCTCGACCTGGTCATCGCCAATCTCGTCGGCAACGCCCTGCACCACGGCGCGCCGCCGGTCGAAATCGAGCTGAGCACCGACGACGCGACCGTCTCCCTGGCGGTCACCGACCACGGCCCGGGGATCCCCGAGGAGGTCCTGCCCAAGGTGTTCGACCGCTTCGCCAAAGCGGACACGTCACGGGCCCGGTCCGACGGCAGCGGCCTCGGATTGTCGATCGCGCGGGAAAACGCCCGGCTGCACGGCGGCGACATCGAAGCGGAAAACACCGGCGATGGGGCTCGGTTCACGCTCCGGCTGCCCCGCACCGCAAAGGAGGAGCGATGAAATTTCCCCGGCTCTTTCTCGCGCTGATTTCGGTCTTGCTCCTGGTCGGCTGCGGCATCCAGCCGACCGGGGTGATCCCCGCCGGGGAAGCGCCCGGCGGATTCCAGCTGGGCACACCGCGTCCGCAAATCACGCTCTACTTCGTCTACGCGGGACAGCTCAGCCCGGTGCAGCGCGCCTGGGCGAGGGACGCGACCCCCACGACGGTGCTCACGGAACTGTTCGGCGGCCCGACACGCGTCGAAGAACAAGAGGGCTTCTACTCGATGCTCTCCCCCGGCCGGCACGTCACGGTCGACACCTCGACCCAGCCGGTGACCGTGACCGTCTCCGAATCCATGAAGGCGCTGTACCCGATCGGTCTCCAGCAGGTGGTCTGCACCGTGTCCGCGTCGCTGGCGGCGTCCGGACAGCCGGTCGGCACGGGAATCACCGTCGTGGCCTCGGACACCAAGCTCGAATCCCTGTACTGCAACTAGTCTTTCTTCTTGGGCAAGAACCCGTACACGACCCGGTCGACGGTCGCCAGGACCACTTCGGTCGCGCTGCTTCCGTCCGGCAGCTGCCGCAACGCCGCCTCCAACGCGCCCAGCACCGCCCCGGTCAACGCCACCGCCTCGACCCGGTCCAGCTGCGGCTTGCAGGTCTCGTAGAGCTTCTCCGCCCACCGATCGCCCACCACTGCGTTGCGCAGCAGGTATCCGGCGCGCAACGCGGGCACCGCGGCGAGCAGCCGGGTGCGCACCTCCGTGAGCGGATGGTCCAGCGGAAAACTCCACGCATCAGCCGTCGCCAGCGCGTGCACGGTCCTGGTCACCAGCTCGGCAACCTGCTCGCCGGGTTCCGCCGCGGCGAACACCCCGTCCACGACCTCGTCGTAAAGATGCTGGTCAGCGAAGACGACGTCCTCTTTGGTAGCGAAGTAGTTGAAGAACGTCGCCGGGGAAACCTTCGCCCGCGCGGAGATCTCGGCGACGGTCGTGCCGTCGTAGCCCTGCTCGTCGAACAACGTGAGCGCGGCCTCGATCAGCGCCTGGCGGGTCCGCCGCTTCTTCTCTTCCCGCAACCCGGTCATGGCGTGAATCTTAGCGTTACTCTAAACTTAGAGTGTCTCTAAGATTGGAGGACCGATGGAACGGACCGGATGCGTGGTCGCCGGGGGCGGACCGGCCGGCGTGATGCTGGGCCTGCTGCTGGCGCGGGCCGGGGTCGAGGTGGTGGTGCTGGAGAAGCACCGCGACTTCCTGCGGGACTTCCGCGGCGACACCGTGCACCCGTCGACGCTGCGACTGCTGGACGAACTGGGTCTCGGCCCCCAGTTCGCCGCCCTGTCCCGTTCGGTCCTGGAACGGATGAAAATGGACATCGGCGGGGAGACCGTGATAGCCGCCGACTTCAGCAAACTGCGCGGCCCGCACCGGCACATCGCGATGGTCCCCCAAGCCGAATTCCTCGGCTTGCTGGCCGAAGCCGGTGCCGCCGAACCGAAATTCTCCCTGCGCATGGGCGCTTCCGTCGTTTCGCTGCTCCGCGAAGGCGGCCGCGTCACCGGAGTCCGCTACCGCGACGACACCGGCGCCGTCCACGAACTCGCCGCCCCGCTCACGGTCGGCTGCGACGGCCGCTGGTCGACGGTGCGCCACGAACTCGGCCTCGCACTGCGGGAGTCGGAGGTCCCGATGGACGTCTGGCAGGTGCGGGTGCCGAAAGCCGAACCGGGCGAACCGGGGGTGTTCGCCCGGTTCGGCCCCGGATACGCCTCGGTGACCATGGACCGCGGCGATTACTACCAAACTTCGTACCTCATCCCCCGCGGCTCTGATGCTTCGCTACGTTCCGGCCCGATCTCCGAATTCCGCGCGCGACTGGGCGAGTTGTTCGGCTGGACGCCCGCGCAACTGTCCGCCGTACGCTCGTGGGACGACGTGAAGCTGCTCGAAGTAACGATGGGCCTCCTGCCGCGCTGGCACGCACCCGGCGCGTTGTGCATCGGGGACGCAGCACACCCGATGTCGCCGGTGGGCGGTGTCGGAGTGAACCTCGCCGTGCAGGACGCCGTCGCCACCGCCCGACTTCTCGCGGAACCGTTGCGGCGCGGAAAGGTCCCGGTGTCGCGCCTGGCCGCCGTACGCCGCCGCCGCTTGCTGCCGACGGTCGCGGTGCAGTCCAGCCAGCGGGGCGAGCATGGAATGCTGCTGCGTCCCGCACTCGACGGAACCCTGGACCGCTTGCCCGCACCGATGCGTGCGCTGCAACGTTTTCCGGCGCTTTCCGGGGTTACGGCTTATCTGGGCGGGGTCGGGCTACGGCCGGAGCATGCACCTGCTTTCGCTCGGCGGTCTACTGTGGACAGTTACGCGGGTTGAGGTTTCTCGCCGGGGCCGTGCCGCGGTCTGCGACACAGCCCCGGACTCACCACTCGTCGAGGCGGTGTAGGTCGGAGAATGTGTCCGGAGCGCTAGCCGATTCCTCGGGTTCACCGCTCCAAGCCAGCATCGGTTCGGAACGCGCTCCGGCCTCAGCTGGTCCGGCACCAGAAAGCTGTGCTGGACCAGCTGGGCCTCACAACACCGGAGAACCGTGCTGGACCAGCTGGGGCCCCACGGCACCGCTGACGGCCTTCCCTCGCCGCCTCGGCTTCAATGCCCGCCTAAGCGCCGACCTTCACCACCACGCGGCCCGGTTACGCCGGATAAGCCCGCACCAACCGAGCGTCCTGCAAGGCCCGGGCCCACCATTCGAGCTGGTCGAGCAACGCCTTCGCCGCAGCCTCCACACTCGGGTCGACCGGTTCGCCGTCCTCCCCGAACCGGCCGTGCGCTCCGTGGAAGCTCACGGTCTCGCGGATGGTCACCGCGTGCAGCTCGGCGAAGACCGGGCGAAGATGCTCGACCGCGCGCAGCCCGCCGGAAATCCCGCCATAGGACACGAAAGCGACCGGCTTGGCGTGCCATTCGCCGCGGAACCAGTCGAGGACGTTCTTGAGCGCGGCCGGGTAACTGTGGTTGTACTCCGGCGTGACCACGACGAACGCGTCCGCCGCCTCGAGCCGGGCGGCGACGGGCGCGGCCCCCTCGCCGTTCATCGCGAGCGGCAACGAGATCTCGGCGACGTCGATGACGTCGACCTCGAACCCGCCGTGCCGGTCCGCCTGGCGGGTGAACCAGCGCACGACCGTGGGGGCGAACCGCCCTTCCCTGGCGCTGCCGACGAGCACAGCGAGCCGGACGGGAGCTTCGGACACGTTATTCTCCTTTTCCCGGGGCGGAACAGGTTTCCCGCCTCCGGAAGGAGTCTCGAACTTCAAGCTCCCTTTAAGTCAAGCTATGCTGAGCGCATGGCGAAGACGGAGCTGCCCGAACTGACCGTGGGCGAACTCTCCCACCGCAGCGGCGTACCAGCGTCGGCCCTGCGGTTCTACGAGGACGAACAGCTGATCCGCAGCAGGCGCACCGCGGGCAACCAGCGCCGCTACCGCCGCGACACCCTGCGGCGGGTCACGTTCATCCGCATGTCGCAGCGGGTGGGCATGCCGCTGGCGCAGATCCGCGAGGTGCTGGCCCTCCTGCCGGACGACCGGACCCCGACCCGCGCGGACTGGTCCCGCATCTCGTCCTGCTGGCGCTCCGACCTTGACCAGCGCATCCGCCAGCTGGAACAACTCCGGGACCAGCTGAACGACTGCATCGGCTGCGGCTGCATGTCCCTGGCCAAATGCCGCCTGGCCAACCCCAACGACCAACTGGGCCAAGACGGCCCCGGCCCGCGCCGCCTGCCGGACCACCGGGGAACGGGATACGAGTGAGCCCTCGCGGCGCCTGAGTTGACGGCTGCGCGGCTGCGCGGCTGCGCACCATGCGAGACCGCGCCAGTTTCGCCAACCCAGCGTTGCAACGGCTTGCCAGCCCGCACAAACAGTGCACATGTCCGCAACAGGCCGGGCTACCCGCGCACCTAGCCTGACTCTCGCCGCGCAGGCAGCAGCCGCTGCCATGCGCGGCCTGCCCATCGCAGAACGCACCATCTCGCCTACCGACGACAGTCCGCCAGCTCTCCACTGTCCGCAGCCAAGCCGCCGTCCGGGCAGGGCCGGTCATTTGCCCGATACGTCAGTCACTCCGCCACAGTCATCCCAATAGCAACCCCCTCACATACGCGGCCTGTCCGGCATGTTGGAGGTCATCAGACAGCACGCTGACCAGCCGGACTCCCAGCGTCACCGGCGGGTTCCAGGCTTCGTCGACCACGCGGTCCAGCGCCGTCCCGTTCAGGCCGGTCACCCAGGACACCGTGTGCTCGTGCACGGCGTCGTAGTAGCCCGTGAGCAAATCCGGCGACTCCGGGCGCACCTGGGCGACGTCCTCGCTGCTGTGCCCGTAGCCGATGTCCCCGGCCGGGAACGGCAGGTCGAATTTCTCGCGCCAGTCCGCTGCCGTCCAGAGCTGGTCGGTGCCCGCGACGTCGGCGACGTGGTCGTCTTGCACCCGTGCCAGATGCCAGACCAGCCAGCCGATCGAGTTGGCCTCCGGGCCGGGGCGCGCCGCCAGTTGCTCCGCGGTCAGCCCGTCGACTGCCTGGTGCACCACTTCCCGCACCCGGCCGAATCCGTCCACGAGCAGATCGGCCACATTCATCTCGCGCTCCTCCTCCGTCGTCGTGCGCTTGCCTCGATCATGCCTCGAAGATCCGGCTCTGCCCAGCGTCGTGACTCCCAGGGGCGCGAGGGGTCCACTCGCACCCGCCGAACCGGCTTCAGCACGGGAAAATCCGCTCATCACCCGCGGTGACCGCGACCGTCCACTTCGGACCTGACAGTATCGTCCGGTGTCGGGTAAAATCCGGCGCGAAAGCGGATCTGCACGCCGACGACGCGAACGGAGGGCCCCGTGGCGATCACCGCGCCCCGCGCCCTGCCCGGCTTCGACAACATCGCCGGGATCGCGATTCCCGCCTGGGCCGGCATGGTGATCACCGCCGCCTGCGCGGTCTCGGCGATAGTCGTTCTGCTGGTGATCCTGCGCAACCGGCGCAAGTAGTCCACGCGGCGATATCTGCTGGATCTCAAGCGAGACAGTGCGGAATCCGACTGATGGC
This sequence comes from Amycolatopsis sp. cg13, assembly GCF_041346965.1. Taxonomy (GTDB): domain Bacteria; phylum Actinomycetota; class Actinomycetes; order Mycobacteriales; family Pseudonocardiaceae; genus Amycolatopsis. The sequence continues at coordinate 9,250,848 of NZ_CP166848.1, read as the reverse complement.
TACGTGTCCATCCGCGTGAACAGGCTGGTGATCACGTGGTCCTTGGCCGGTCCGGTCACGACCCATTCCTGTTCCCACCGGCGATCGTCGAGCACGCGGTACGCACCTCGGTACCAGTCGGCGGCACACGGGTGATCGGCCGTCCACTCCCCGGTCGCCAGGTCCACATCGTGGAAGAACCCGCCGTGGTCGAAGTGCACCGCGGCGCGGGAGCCTCCGACCGGCCGGTAGTGCAGCGTCCGGACGAACGGTCCGCGATGCGCTCCGAGCTGCAGCTCTCCCGACTCGCGGTAGACGAGCACCCCGTCGTCCGAGGTAAACGTCGCGCGGCCGCTCGCCTCGCCCATCGGCGCCCCGTCAACATCGACGATTTCGCGCGCGAGCTGCCATTCGCCCGAGAAGTACCCGGTCAGGTCATTGATCGGAAAAGCCACGGATCCCATTGTGCGCCTCCGCACCGAACGCGAACGGCACTGGTACGACCGACTCGGCACGGTCTGTCACGAGGGTGGCGTGAAGGGTCCCGTCATCCTGGCTGTCACCAGTCGCCATGCTGTTCACCCTGCGCGACCGGACCCGTCGCGACGCCGGAAAACGGCCGGTGCGATGGGGACTCTCGCGCCGAACCCGGCGGGGCAGGCTCGCCCGGACGGCCCGCCGCCCTAGAATCGGCCGCGTGGCGCACCCCGATCTGGCCGAGCAGGCCACCCGTTCCCCCGCTCTCGAGACCTTGCAGCGCGTCTTCGGCTACGACGCGTTCCGCGGCGACCAGGCGGAGATCGTCGAGCACGTGATCTCCGGCGGCGACGCGCTGGTGCTCATGCCCACCGGCGGCGGGAAATCGCTGTGCTACCAGATCCCAGCGCTGGTGCGGCCGGGCGTCGGCGTGGTGATCTCGCCGCTCATCGCGCTGATGCAGGACCAGGTCGACGCGCTGCGCAACGTCGGCGTGCGCGCCGGATTCCTCAACTCCACGCAGGATTTCGCGCAGCGGCAGGAGGTGGAGGACGCGTTCGTCGCGGGCGAACTCGACCTGCTCTACCTCGCACCCGAACGGCTGTCGGTCGAATCCACCGTGCGCCTGCTCGACCGCGGCAAAATCGCGCTGTTCGCGATCGACGAGGCGCACTGCGTCTCCCAGTGGGGCCACGATTTCCGGCCCGACTACCTGATGCTCTCGTCGCTGCACGAACGCTGGCCGGACGTGCCCCGGATCGCGCTCACCGCCACCGCGACCGAGGCCACGCACAAGGAAATCTCGCAGCGGCTCGGCCTGGACGACGCGAAGCATTTCGTCGCGAGCTTCGACCGGCCGAACATCCAATACCGGATCGTGCCGAAGAACTCGCCGCAGAAGCAGCTGCTCGACCTCCTGCGCACCGAGCACCAAGGCGACGCCGGGATCGTCTACTGCCTGTCCCGCGCGTCGGTGGAGAAAACGGCGAACTTCCTGGTGCAGAACGGAATCCCGGCACTGCCCTACCACGCCGGGCTCGACAAGTCGACCCGCGCGGCGAACCAGGCGAGGTTCCTGCGCGAGGAAGGGCTCGTCGTCGTCGCCACGATCGCGTTCGGCATGGGCATCGACAAACCGGACGTCCGGTTTGTCGCGCACCTTGACCTGCCGAAGTCGGTGGAAGGCTACTACCAGGAAACCGGCCGCGCGGGCCGCGACGGGCAACCGTCCACCGCATGGCTCGCCTACGGGCTGCAAGACGTGGTGCAGCTGCGCAAAATGATCGACAACTCCGAGGGCGACGAGATGCACCGTCGTCTGCAAGCCCAGCACCTGAACGCGATGCTGGGACTGTGCGAGACAGTCGAATGCCGGCGGACGCAGATTCTCGCGTACTTCGGGCAGTCCGGCCAGCCGTGCGGGAACTGCGACACCTGCCTCACCCCGCCGGAACGCTGGGACGGCACCATTCCCGCACAGAAGCTGCTGTCCACAGTGGTCCGTCTGCGCAACGAACGGCGGCAGAGTTTCGGCGCCGGTCAGATCATCGACATCCTGCTCGGCAAAACGACTCCGAAGGTCACCCAGTTCCAGCACGACACGCTCAAGGTCTTCGGCATCGGCACCGAACTGCGCGAACAGGAATGGCGTGCGGTAGTGCGGCAACTGCTGGCGCGCAACCTGCTTGCGGTAGAAGGAGATTACGGGTCGCTGGTGCTGACCGAAGGTTCGACCGCGGTCCTGAACGGCTCCCAAGAAGTACAGCTGCGCCGCGAACCCGAACGCCCGGCGCGCGCCCCGCGAACGTCCCGCCGCACACCGGCGGCCGCTCCGGTCGACATGCCCGCGGAAGCGGCCCCGATCTTCGAGCGCCTGCGCGCCTGGCGCGGGGCCACGGCGAAGGAACAGGGCGTCCCGGCGTACGTGATCTTCCACGACGCCACGCTGCGCCAAATCGCCACGCTGATGCCGACAACGCTCGACGCCCTCGGCACGGTGAGCGGAGTGGGCGAGAGCAAGCTGGCCAAGTACGGGGAGGGAGTGCTGGCGACGCTGGCCGAGGAGTGAGGTCGGGGCGGAGCTGGGGTCAGCTGCTTGGCTAGGAACTCCGGCCGAGGAACGGCCCCTGGACGGAACTGGGGTCGGCTGCCTCGCCGGGAACGCCGCCGAGAAACGACCCAGGGACCGAACTGGAGTCGGCTCCCTGGCCAGGAACGCTCGGCGAAGAACGACCCCAGGACCGTGCTGGAGTCAGCCGCCTCGCCAGGAACGCTCGCCGAAAAGTGACCTCGGGGCGGCGAAGCTGGGCCGACTGCCTCGCCAGGAACGCCCGCTGAGAAACGACCCAGGGACCGAACTGAAGTCAGCCACCTGACCAGGAACACTCGCAGAAGAGCGACCCCGGGACCGAACTGAGGTCAGCTTCCCAGACAGGAACTTCCGTCTGGCCCGGGTTGCCCGGCCAGGGGCATTCGCCGGGGAGCGACGTCGGAACCGAGCCGGGGTCGGCCGCCTCGCCGGGAACGCCGCCGAGGCACTCACCGTCGTGCTCGAGAGAGTCGACGCGTCCGCCTCAACGACAGCGCGATCATCACCGCCGAACCGAAGCTCAACAGCCACGAGGTGCTCTCCCTGATCGGCTCGGACGGGCACGGCCGCGCGCGCTTCCTGCACAACGGAGCCGCCGCCTACCGGGTCAAGTAATCCGATCCGGGTTGGCGGCCACAGGCAGCGCGGACAGCGTCACTCAGCAGTCCGCGGGCGCGTCGTATCCGCGACCTTCCGCACCGCCCCCGAGATCTGCGCGTGGTACCGGCCGTTGGTTTTCTCGTCCACGAAACGCGCCGCCTTGCCCACGGCCTCGTTGACCTTCTGCGGGTTGTTCCGCACGTACGACACCGCACCCGCGGCGCCGGCCAGCACGGTGAGTTTCTTCATCAAAGCCATCGCACAAAGTCCCTTCCCCTGCGGAAACCTCCGTCACCTACCCCAACGTCGCCCGACCCCCGCGGGTTCCCGGCGAAACCTGGATGACAGGCGGCGCGCGCGGCAGGCATGATCCACGCGTGCGCGACCTTTCCGCTCTTCCCAAGGTGCATCTCCACGTCCATCTCGAGAGCACGATCCGTCCCGGCACGCTCAAGGAACTCGCGGACGTCCACGGCATCCAGCTGCCCGAGAAGCCCGAAGCGTTCGAAGGGTTCCGGGCGTTCGCCGATCGCAACAGTCTCACTCGATCGTGCCTCCAAACAACCGAAGATTTCGAGCGGATCGCGCGCGAGTTCTGTGCGGACGAAGCCGCTCAGGGGACCCGGTATGTCGAGGTCACGTTCACGGCTGCCTCGCACGGGGAGCGGGTCGGGGATCTTGAGCTTCCCCTCAATGCGGTCCTTAAAGGACTCTCGGAGAGCGGGAAAGAGCATGGGCTGCAATGGAAGCTGATCCTCGACCACTCGCGGCGACGGTCGATCGAGCGCGCCGAGAAGACGCTGGAGCTGGCCAAACGGCACGAAGAGATCATCGGGATCGGCATGGCTGGCGAGGAAAAGCACTCGCTCGCTCCGTTCCGGGAGGTGTTCGACCGGGCGCGGGAGGCGGGGCTGCACCTCATTCACCACGCGGGCGAGGACGCGGGGCCGGACAGTATCCGCGAGGCGATCGAAATCGGCGGAGCCGAGCGGATTGGCCACGGAATCCGCATTCTGGAGGACCCGGAGCTGACCGCTCAGACTGCGGAGAGCGGGATCGCGCTTGAGGTGTGCCCCTCGTCGAACGTCGTGCTCGGGCTGGTTCCGACGTTCCCGGAACATCCGCTGCCGCAGTTGGTCGAGGCGGGCCTCAGGGTCACGCTCAACACGGATATCCCGGACGTCACGGGCACCACGATCACTGACGAATTCACCCGTGTGCGTGAGGTTTTCGGTTACGACGACACGACATTAGCTAAACTGGCAAGCAACGCCGTGACTGCATCGTTCGCATCTGAAGAGACCAAGGCATTGCTGCATAAAGAGATTGACGGCTGGCTTAAGTCGGCAGAAGGCGCGTGACCAGCACGCCCAACTGCTGAGCGGTCCGGCATTCGTGCATCTCCACCAGTTCCGCGTAGTCCGGCGCGGCTGAATCACCGTTTCCCCACAGGGATTGGCGTTCAGGGTTCAGCCAGTGGACGTGCCGCGCGCGGGAGCCGATCGCGCGGACGGCGTCGAGGTTCGGGTCGCCGCCGTTCGTCCGGGCGTCGCCGAGGATGAGGACCGATGTTCGCGGGCCGACGGCGTCCAGCCAATGAGCGGTGAACTGGCCTAGCGCGCGGCCGTAGTCGCTGTGGCCGTCCCAGCGGACTACCGCGGCCTCGCTGAGCATGCGCGCGCCCAGTTGTTCGGGATCCGCGGCACCGGTGTCGACTAGGTGCGTCACCTCGTCGGTGCTGTCGACGAAACCGAAAACGCGGATCTTGCTGAACTGGTCCCGCAACGCTTGCACCAGCAGCATCGTGAAGTTCGCGAAACCCGCCACCGAACCGGAAAGGTCGCACAGGAGGATGATTTCCGGGCGGCCGGGGCGGCGGTGCCGGTAGGCTGGCCGCAAGGGCACGCCGCCAGTAGAGAGTGAACGACGCAGCGTTCGGCGCAAGTCGATCTGACCGCGAGTGGTGCGTTTGCGGCGCGCGGCAAGTCTGGTGGCGAGTTTGCGGGACAGCGGCTGGATGGTGCGCCGCAGTTCGGCCAATTGCGTGCGGCTGGCGATGAGGAAGTCGACGCGGTCCGCGGCAGGGGCGATCGCGTGCTTGGCGATCCGTTCGCGGCCCCGAAGTTCGGCGGCTCGGCGGCGCGCTTCGGTACGCACCCGGCCGCGGAAACCCTCCACGCGGCGGCGGATTTCGTCGCGGGTGAGCCGGTCGGTGAACTCGTCCGGAGTGCCGGCGGCACGCATCGCGGCGAGAACCTGGGCGATGAGCGTCTGCGGCTGCAGGCGGTCCAGCGTCTGGTGCGCGGAGTAACCGCCGCCCGGGCCGGTTCCGACGCCGTATTGGCCGAGCAGGTCCACGGCGATTCCGGCGAGCTGGTCCAACGCCTGGTCGTCGCCTTCGGCCAACGCGGCGGCGAGCGCTTCCCGCAGTTCCTCCCGGTCCTGCGGCGGGTTCTCGCGGGCCAACTCGGGCGCACCAATGCCAGCTGGGAAGTACAGGTCGAAGGCGGCGTCGAACACCGACCGCTGCCCGCCCCGGCGGACCAGCGCGGCGGCGAGCCCTTCGCGGACCAGTTCGCGGTCGTCCAGGCCGAGGACCTCCAGCGCGGCCGCCGCGTCGGCCGTCTCGCCCGGACCGGCTGGGATGCCTTGCGCCCGCAAGGCCCGCACGAACTCGGCGAGCCGTCCGGTCAGGCCCGGCGCGACGGTCATGACGCGTCCAGCACCTGGTCGAGACTCAGCCCGGCCCCGGCCTTCGCGATGTCGTCCTGATGCTTCAGCACGACGCCGAGGCTTTCGCGCACCACGCGCTCGTCGAGCGCGCCCGCGCCCAGCTCCAGCAGCGTGCGCGCCCAGTCGACGGTCTCCGCCACCGACGGCAGTTTCCGCAGGTCCATCGCCCGCAACGCGGCGATCACCCGCACCACCGAATCGGCCAGCGCGGCCTCGATGCCGGGCACCTTCAGCCGGACGATCTCGCGTTCGAGGTCCTCGTCCGGGAAATCGATGTGCAGGAACAGGCACCGCCGCCGCAGCGCCTCGGACAGCTCGCGCGTCGCGTTCGACGTCAGCACCACGAACGGCTGCTGCGTCGCGGTGATCGTGCCGAGTTCGGGCACGGTCACCTGGAAATCGCCGAGCACCTCCAGCAGCAGGCCCTCGATCTCGACGTCGGCCTTGTCCGTTTCGTCGATCAGCAGCACGGTCGACTCAGTGCCGGAGATCGCGGTGAGCAGCGGGCGGCGCAGCAGGAATTCCTCGCCGAAGATGTCGGTGCGCGCCTCGTCCCACGTCTCGTCGCGGCCCGCGGTGATCCGCAGCAGCTGCTTCGCGTGGTTCCACTCGTAGAGCGCACGGGCCTCGTCGATGCCCTCGTAGCACTGCAACCGCACCAGCCGCGAGCCGGTGACCTCGGCGACCGCCGTGGCCAGCGCGGTCTTGCCGACCCCCGCCGGCCCCTCGACCAGCAGCGGTTTCCCGAGCCGGTCGGCGAGGAACACCGTGGTCGCGACCGCGGTCGACGCGAGGTACCCGGCCTCGGCCAGCTGCGCCGACACATCGTCGACGGACGAGAAAAACCCGGTGCCCACGTCGCCTCCTAAGCGTTCGCTCACCCGCACTGTACTGGGCGGTCGCCACCGAAGACGTCCCGGCGACCAGACATCGGATCTAAGCCCAGGCACCCGACTCAAGAGCGCCGCGAAGTCGGGCATTCCTCCGACGTATGCCGAGCATCGGAAACGTCGTCACGGCAGGCTGGGAATGACCTGGTCCACCAACTGTTTCGCGACCGCGCAGGACCCTTCGTTGCCCACGGATCGATCGAGATACCAGACGTGCACCGCCGCGTCAGTGCCGGAAATCTGGACCTGATACCGGCATCCGCCGCCGCCTTTCGCGGTGTCCTTCCGGACGTCGTGCCCGCCCTGGACGCTCGACTCGCTGTGCCCGCTCCAGTCCTCCGCCTCGGCCAGGTCCAGAGTCGCGGCCAGGTCGCCGCCGGTCAGTTTGCCGCGCGGCGGGTTCCATTCGGTGCGGCAGCCGCCTACGCCTCCCGTCACCGCGGCGGGAGTGGACGCCGTCAGCTTGTACTCGCTCCGCCGCAGGTCGATCGGCGTGCCCCGCGCGGCAGTCGTCAGCAACTTGCAGGCGTCCGTTCTCGCGAACACCTCCGACGGACCGGCACCGCTGCATCCCGCCGCCGAAACGACGACAGCCAACCCCAGAGCCACCCGCCTGATCATGGCCACGCATAGTACGGAGCCAGATGGGATGTCGCGCATGAAACCGGGCTTTGCCCCGCTACCCGGATGTCACTCACCGTGCGCGGACACCTCGCGGGCTAGCATCGCGGCGTGACTTACGTTGCCGCAGACCACCGTTACGATTCGATGCCCTACCGCCGTTGCGGGCGCAGCGGGCTGAAGCTGCCCGCGATCTCGCTCGGACTGTGGCACAACTTCGGGAACGACCGCCCGCTCACCACTCAGCGCGACATCGTCCGGCGCGCCTTCGACCTGGGCATCACGCACTTCGACCTGGCCAACAACTACGGCCCGCCTTACGGCAGCGCCGAGGAGAACTTCGGCCGGTTGCTGGCGAGCGACCTGAAGCCCTACCGCGACGAGCTGATCATCTCGACGAAGGCCGGCTACGACATGTGGCCCGGGCCGTACGGCGAGTGGGGTTCGCGGAAGTACCTGCTGGCCAGCCTCGACCAGTCGCTCGGGCGGATGGGGCTGGACTACGTCGACATCTTCTACTCGCACCGCTTCGACCCGGAAACACCGCTCGAGGAGACCGTCGGCGCGCTCGACCGGGCGGTTCGGTCGGGCAAGGCGTTGTACGTCGGGATCTCGTCCTACAACTCCGCGCGGACCGCTGAGGCCGCGCAAATGCTGCGGGATTTGGGCACGCCGCTGCTGATTCACCAGCCGTCGTACTCGATGTTCAACCGCTGGACCGAAACTGACGACCTGCTCGGGACTTTGGAGCAGGCCGGGGCCGGGTGCATCGCGTTTTCGCCGCTGGCACAGGGATTGCTGACGAACAAGTACCTTTCCGGGGTCCCGTCGGATTCCCGGGCGGCGCAGGGGAAGTCGCTGAACCCGGACACGATCACCGAGGAGAAGCTCGGCAAGATCCGGGCGCTGGGCGAGATCGCCGAGCGACGCGGGCAGACTTTGGCGCAGCTGGCGCTGGCCTGGGCGCTGCGGGATCCGCGGATGACGTCGCTGGTGATCGGGGCCAGCAGTGTGGCGCAACTGGAGGACAACGTGGCCGCGCTGGACAACCTTTCGTTCACCGCGGAGGAGCTGGCCGAGATCGACCAGCACGCCACCGAAGAAAACATCAACATCTGGAAGCGGTCCTCGGACGGATGACCCGGCGCGGCCGGAGGTTCGGGCTACCCGAGCCTCCGGCCGAACTCGCCGTAGACCGTCTCGCCGGCCAGAAACGCTTGGTGCGCCAGGGAAATTCGCCGCGCCTTCGACGGCCGCAATTGGGGCCGCGCGACCTCAAGGCCGAGGAACTCGAACCGGCTCACTTCGTCCGAGGCCAGACGGATGGCGCCGATCTGCTCGCGGCTCAGCACACCGCCGTCGAAGATGAACTGCAGGCTGTCCCGCCAGACGCCGTGCGTGGGCAGCCAATCGACGACGAGCAGGCGTCCGACCGGCACGTCGATGCCGAGTTCTTCGCGGACCTCGCGACGACACGCCGCCAGCGGTGACTCGTCGTCTTCGACCAGGCCGCCCGGAATCTCCAGGAACGGCTTGTAGGTCGGAGAGACGAACAGGATCCGACCGTGTTCGTCTCGCGCGAGCACTCCGGCGGCCGCGTTCTTGCGCGGAAACCGGGCGGCGATGCCGGGATTGAACTCGGCTTCCGGCTCGCCCTCGTCCCGAAGATCGGCCGCGAAAACGGCATCGTCGCCGCAGTGGCTGGCCGGGTTGCCGGTCATGATCAGCCCCGGGCCGCGCGGATCGTCTCCGCCGCCCACTTCGCCCAATCCCGTTCCATCGCCGCGTATCGCTTGCCCCATTCCAGGGCCAGGCGGCCGTAAAGCGACGGATCGCTGTCATCCCAATCGACCGAGGCTTCCAGCGTCGCCAGCTCGTCGACCAGTCCCTTCGCGAAGGCGCCGTGCCTGCCAAGGAACCCCCGCGCCTCCTCCGGCGTGACCTCGCCGAGGAAGTACACCCGCAGCAGCATCTCGTTCCGCCGCGCAGCAGGCGGCCGCTCCTCCAGCAGCCACTTGCGCAATTCCGACCGTCCGGCGTCGGTGATCGCATACTCCTTGCGTCCGCGCGGCCCCTCGGCGGACACCTCGATCAGGTCGGCGTCCTCCAGCTTGCCCAGTTCCCCGTACAGCTGGCTCTGCGTGGCCGTCCAGACGCTCGACATCGCCGTTTCGAAGCGTTTCAGCAGGTCGTAGCCGCTTCCGGGAGCGCTGGCGAGCAGCCCCAGCACCGCGTGTCGCAAGGTCATGCCCCCACCTTACCTTCCACTATTGACATGTCCAGCCAGGACCTTCTACCTTTGACATGTCACCACAGGAACGTGAGCGAGGGGCACCCGATGAACTACCTGAAGAGCTTCCTTCCGTGGATCGCCTTCGCGGTCGTGTCCACGCAGGCCGACTGGCGGTGGTCCGGCCTGACCGGATTGGTGCTCGCTGGCGGACTCCTCGCGCTGGAACGCCGGCGCGGCAAGGGCTGGGACACGCTGTTCATCGAGGTCTCCGCGGTCGTCTTCTTCGCGGCGCTCTCGATCTGGTCGTTCAGCGATCCGGCCTCGCCGCTCAGGGATTACGTCGGCGCGCTTACCGATCTCTGGCTGGCGGTGACCGCCTGGGGTTCGCTCGCCGCGAAACGGCCGTTCACGCTCGGGATCGCGAAAACCATGGTTCCGCCGGAAATCGCCGCCACCGCTGTGTTTCGCCGGGTCAATGTCGTCATCACCGCAGTGTGGGCGGCCAGCTTCACGGTCGCCGGGATCGCCGAAGCCGTTCTGCTGCATTCCGCACCGCACGCCACTGTCGGTTTGATCATCATCAAGGTGCTCGGCTTCGCGATCCCGATCGCATTCACCATTCGCTACCCGCGCATCGTCCGGGCCCGCGCCCAGAAAGCGAATCAATGACCACCACTGATTTCCACCTCAAAGGCCATTACGCCCCCGTCCACGACGAACTCACCGCCTACGACCTGCCCGTCACCGGAGCGCTGCCGCCGGAACTCAACGGCTGGTACCTGCGCAACGGGCCGAACCCGCGACAGGACAGCGCGCATTGGTTCACCGGCGACGGAATGGTGCACGGCGTCCGGCTCGAAAACGGCCGCGCGGCTTGGTATCGCAACCGCTGGGTGCGCACCGAAAGCTTCGATATCCCGAATCCGGCGCTCTACAACGCCGACGGAACGCGAAACCTGAGATGGAGCGTCGCCAACACCCATGTCGTCAACCACGCGGGACGCACGCTCGCGCTCGTGGAATCCTCGCTGCCGTACGAAATAACCACGGATCTCGACACCGTCGGCGTCTACGATTTCGACGGCAAGCTCGCTGATGCGATGACCGCACATCCCAAGATCTGCCCGGAAACCGGCGAACTGCATTTCTTCGGCTACGGCAGCATCACCGCCCCGCACGTGAGCTATTACCGTGCCGACGCCGCCGGGGAACTCGTGCTGCGGCAGCCGATCGACGTGCCCGGCCTGACGATGATGCATGATTTCGCACTCACCCGGCGGCACGTCGTGTTCTTCGACCTGCCAGTGGTGTTCGAGCGCGGAACCGACGGCGGCATGCCGTTCCGCTGGAGCGACACGTACGGCGCGCGCCTCGGTCTGCTCAGCCGCGAGCGCCCGGAGGGCGGCGTGCGCTGGTTCGAGATCGACCCCTGCTACGTCTTCCACACCCTCAACGCGCACGACACCGCCGACGGCCGGATCGTGGTGCACGTCGTGCGGTACGAGCATCTGTCCAAGCCGGGCATCCCGGATCCGAAGGGCGTGCTGTGGCGGTGGACGATCGACCCGCGCGCGGGCACGGTGACCGAAGATCTGCTCGACGACCGCGACGGCGAGTTTCCCCGCATCGACGACCGGCTCGCCGGGCTCGACGCCCGGTTCGGGCACGTCACCGGACGGCACGGTCCGGAAGGTCCGCTCGTGCTCCGCCGCTATGACCTGCACACCAACGCCGCGCGCGAGCATCTGTTCCCGGAGGGACACATCCCCGGCGAGGCGGTGTTCGTCCCGGCCGACGATCGTCCGGACGGGGCGGGCTGGCTGCTCACCTACGTCTACGACGGACCGAACGACCGCAGCGACCTGGTGGTGCTCGACGCGCAGGACATCGAAGCGGCCCCGGTCGCGACGGTCCATCTGCCGGGCCGCGTGCCAGCCGGGTTCCACGGCAATTGGCTGCCCGACGCCTGATCCGGTCAACTAGCGGACGGCAAACTCTGCGTGCCCTCCCGGGTTCCGTCCGCCGAGCCCGTATCGTCGGGCCTGAGCCGTCCGCCTGCCCTCCCGAGCCGGAAGAAAAGAAACTTTCCTGCCAAAGCGGGGCGAATCCGGTTACCGTGGCAGGACGGAAGTCCGAACGGGAAGGAAACTCAGCAGGTGGCAGGGTCGGGTACACCACCGGTCGGCACCCCGGCCGGGATGCGCATGATCAACCAGCGGGCGGTGCTCGACCTGTTGCGCCGCGGCGGGCCCGCGACGCGGCCGCAGGTGGCGAAGGACACCGGGCTGTCGAAGCCCACGGTGAGCCAGGCTCTGCTGGCGCTGGAGGCCGCCGGGCTCGCGCGCGCGACCGGGCACACGTCCACCGGCACCGGCCGCTCGGCGGTGCTCTACGAGGCGGACCCGACCGCGGGGTACGTGCTGGGCCTGGACATCGGCCGCGAGCACATCCGGGTCGCGGTCGCCGACCTCGGCCGCACCACGGTCGCCCGGCGCGACGTCCGCAACACGGCCCGCTCCGGCAGCGCGCTGATCTCCGCGCTGGGCAAGCTGGCGACGGACATCGTGGCCGAGGCGGGCCTGACGAACGACGACATCGTGGTCCGCGTGCTGGGCTCCCCCGGCGTCGCGGACCCGGTCAAACGCTGTTTCCGGCACGCGCCGAACCTGCCCGGCTGGGGCCGTCCGGGGCTGCTCGACGACCTGGAGCAGGTGCTCGGGCCGGAACTGGTGGTGGAAAACGACGCGAACCTCACCGCGGTCGGCGAATGGGAAAGCGGCGCCGCGCGCGGAGCTTCGGTGGTCGGCTGCATCACCATCGGCACCGGCGTCGGCATGGGCCTGATGGTCGACGGCCGGGTTTTCCGCGGTGCCACCGGCGCGGCGGGCGAAATCGGCTACCTGCCTTACGGCCGTACGCATGTCGCCGACGAGCCCGGCGAACCGCCCGCACGCGGACACCTGGAGGAGGCCACCGCCGCCCAATCGGTGGTCCGCGGCGCACGCGAACTTGGCCTGGGCACAGCGCGATCGGCGCGCGAAGTCTTCCGCCTCGCCCGCGAGGGTGACGAATTGGCGCAGCGCGCGGTGTCCGAGGAAGCAGACCGGCTCGCGTACACCGTCGCTTCGGTGGCCGCGGTGATCGACCCGGAGCTGATCGTCCTGGGCGGCGGGGTCGGGACGGCGGCGGATCTGCTGCTGGAACCGATCGACCGGGCGCTCCGCGCGTTCACCCCGCTCACAACGACTGTGGTGCAAGGCGAACTCGGCGACGACGGCGTCCTCACCGGCGCGATCAGCGTCGGCCTGCGGGCGGCGGAACGACTGGTGTTCGACCGCCGCGTAGGCGCCGCCTGACGCTCGGTAAACGTCGCGCCGCGGCCCGCGAATGTCACCCGGGACCGGTACGTTGCAGGCATGATCGGACTGCCCGACACCATCACCGCCTGCCTCTTCGACCTGGACGGCGTACTGACCGGGACGGCCGTGCTCCACCGCGAGGCGTGGAAACGGACGTTCGACGAATACCTGCGCTCCCGGGACGCCGCCAACTTCCAGGAGTTCACCGACGCCGACTACGCGACCTACGTGGACGGCCGCCCGAGGGCCGACGGCGTACGGGAATTCCTTCGCTCACGCGGAATCGAGCTCCCCGAGGGCACCCCGGACGACGCCGTCGACGCGCCGACCGTGAACGGCATCGGCAATCGCAAGAACGAACTCGTCCTGAAGATCATCGACGAACGCGGCGTAAACCCGTATCCCGGTTCCGTGCGCTACCTGGAAGAAGCGAAGCGTGCCGGGCTGCGGATCGCCGTGGTGACCTCGTCGGCGAACGGCGCCAAGGTCCTCGACGCAGCCGACCTGTCCCGCTTCGTGGAAGCCCGAGTCGACGGCCTGGTCATCCGTCGCGACCACCTGAAAGGCAAGCCAGCTCCCGATTCTTTCCTGGCCGGGGCCAAGGAACTCGGCGTGGACCCGAAGCAGGCCGCGGTGTTCGAGGACGCACAATCCGGCGTCCAAGCGGGCAAAGCCGGCGGTTTCGGTTACGTCGTGGGCGTCAATCGGGAGAACCAGGCAGACGCACTGCGCGCGCACGGCGCCGACGTCGTGGTGGACGACCTCGCCGACCTGCTGGAGGACAAGTGACGGAACTCGGTTACGAATGCTCCCCGTGGGAGCTGCGCTGGCGCGGCCTCGACGTGGATGCGTTGCAGCGCACCGAATCCGCCTTCGCGGTGTCGAACGGACACATCGGACTGCGCGGCACGCTCGAGGAAGGCGAACCGCGCGGGCTGCCCGGCACCTACCTCAACGGGTTCTACGAACAGCACGAACTCCCCTACGCCGAGGGCGGTTACGGCTACCCGGAGGAAGGCCAGACCGTCGTCAACGTGACGGACGGCAAGATCATCCGGCTGCTGGTCGAGGACGAGCCGCTGGACATGCGCTACGGCATCGCGACCGCGCACGACCGCGTGCTCGACTTCCGCCGGGGCACACTGCGCCGCGTCACCGAATGGTCCTCCCCCACCGGACGGCGCGTGCGGGTGACCACCGAACGGCTGGTTTCCTTCACCCAGCGAGCGGTCGCCGCGATCCGCTACGAGGTCGAACCGCTCGACGAGGACCTGCAGCTCGTCGTCCAGTCCGACCTGCTGGCCAACGAACCGGTCGAGTCCGACACCCGCGACCCGCGCGTCGCCGCCGCGCTCGACGCGCCGCTGGTCGGCGAGTTCAGCCACGCCGCGGGCTACCAGGCTGTCCTCGTGCACCAGACCCGGATGTCCGGGCTGCGGGTCGCCGCCGCGATGGACCACAAAATCGAGGTCGACGACGGCCTGCGCACCCGCATCCACGCCGAGGAGGACCTCGCCCGGCTCACCGCCGCGGTCGACGTGCCCAAGGGCGGACGGCTGCGGGTCACCAAATTCCTCGCCTACGGCTGGTCCGCGCAACGCTCCGCGCCTGCCTTGCGCGCGCAGGTCGAAGCCGCGCTCGCCGGTGCCCGGCAGACCGGCTGGAAGGGCCTGGCCGCTGAACAGCGCCAGTTCCTCGACGACTTCTGGGCCACTTCGGACATCGAAATCGACGGCGACCCGGAACTCCAGCAGGCCGTCCGGTTCGCGCTTTTCCATCTGCTGCAGGCCGGAGCCCGCGGCGAAACCCGTGCTATCGCCGGAAAAGGCCTCACCGGGCCGGGATACGACGGGCACGCGTTCTGGGACAGCGAGACGTTCGTGCTGCCGGTGCTGACGTACACGATGCCGGACGCCGCCCGCGACGCCCTCGGCTGGCGACACTCCACAATAGACAAAGCGAGAGAACGCGCGACCCAACTCGGCTTGCGTGGCGCGGCTTTCCCGTGGCGGTCCATCAACGGCGCCGAATGCTCGGCGTACTGGCCGGCGGGCACCGCGGCGTTCCACGTCAGCGCGGACATCGCCGATGCCGTCGTGCGGTACGTGAACGCCACCCAGGACGAGCATTTCGAGCGCACCTGCGGCGCGGAACTGCTGCTGGAAACCGCGCGACTGTGGGCGTCTCTCGGGCATTTCGACCACCACGGGCACTTCCGCATCGACGGCGTCACCGGACCCGACGAGTACTCTGCGGTGGCGGACAACAACGTCTACACGAACCTGATGGCGCGCAAGAACTTGCTCGCCGCAGCCGACGTGTGCCGTCGGCATCCGGACATCGCCGCGCAGTTCGAAGTGGACACTCCCGAGATCGATTCCTGGCGCGCCGCGGCGGAAGCGATGGCGCTGCCGTATGACCAGGAACTCGGCGTGCACCCGCAGTCGGAAGGCTTCCTGCAGCACGACGAGTGGGATTTCGCCGCCACCGACGAGGATTTCTACCCGCTGCTGCTGAACTACCCGTACTTCGACCTGTACCGCAAGCAGGTCGTGAAGCAGGCTGACCTCGTGCTGGCTCTACACCTGTGCGGCGATTCGTTCAGCCCGGAGGAAAAAGCCCGCGACTTCGCGTATTACGAAGCGCGGACCGTCCGGGATTCTTCACTGTCCGCGGGCACGCAGGCGGTGATCGCGGCAGAGGTCGGGCACCTTCAGCTCGCGTACGACTACCTCGCCGAAGCCGCGCTGACCGATCTGCACGACGTGCACAACAACGTCCGCAACGGCCTGCACATGGCGTCGCTGGCCGGTGCCTGGCAGGCCGCCGTGGCCGGATTCGGCGGCCTGCGCGATTACGGCGGCCAGCTGTCGTTCGCGCCGCGGCTGCCGGACGAGCTCGGCGGCCTCACGTTCCGTCTCGCCTTCCGCGAAACCCGGTTCCAGGTGTCGATCCGGCACGGCGCGGCGACGTACCGGGTGCTGAGCGGGCCGCCATTGGACCTGATCCACCATGGCGAGCGGTTCACGGTGACTGAGGAGCCGGTGGAGTTGCCGATCCCGAAGCTGGATCCCGGCCCCGCGCCGGTCCAGCCCATTGGGCGGGCGCCGGCGCGACGGGACGCGTCTAAGGTGCGGCAGTTCGACCGCAGCTGACTCGTGAGTGGCGATGCCGGTTAGAACCGGCATCGCCACTCACGAGAACCAGGCCGAGCGGAAGCTTCGCCGAGCGAGAGCGCAGGCTCAGCATTCGTGGGCCGAGGAGCTCTGCGGGTTCGGGTTGTGCGCGGTCTTGCGCCCCAATGTGGCATTGGGTGCGCTCAACGCACCGAACGCCACATTGGGTGCATCCGCCGCACCCAATGCCACATTGGGGCGCTCGCCACCGCAGGCAGCCAGCCCGGTATCCGCGCTAACCGGCATCGCCACTCACGACGGCGAATCCTCCGTGCCCGGTACCCGAGGCACCTCGTCCGTCCGCGAAGGGCTCAGATCCGGTCCCGGCGCGTTGGCCACCTCGCCGGGCAGCTCGTCCGCGTCCGGCAGTTCGCGTTTGCGGCGCGCGGGGAACGGCGAGTCCTCTTCGTCGTCCTCGGACCGGTCGCGGGGGTGGAATTCGCTGCGCGGGGTCATGGTTCCGGGATACCCGGTTTACCGCCCTCGCACCAGGGAGTTCACGCGGCCGGACGCGATCGTTGCTTACCGGTCGCGTCCGTGAGCTGGTCCAGCAACGTCAGCAGGAGCCCGTCTCGCGTCGACCACGGGCAGATCGTCAGCTTTCCGCCCGCGACCGTCAGCAGCGCCTCCGCGACCACCGCGCCGCCGAGTGCCTGCTGGGCTCGCTGCCGCGAAATCCCCGGCAGCTGCGCCCGCCGCGCGAAGGGCATCGCCGACAGTCGCGGGATCCACGCGCGCACGTCGTCCAGGTGCAGTTCGCGGGCCTTGCCTGGGCGGTCGCCCGCCAGCCGGGCCAGTTGGCGCAGCACCTTCGAACAGCCGACCACCCGGTGATCGGCCAGTTCGGCCTGCACGTCGCCCAAAGCGGCGGAGACTTCCTCCAGCACGTGGTCACGCAGCGCACGCACTTGCTTGCTGCGCACCGGCGGTTCGGCGGGCAGCCAGTCGCGCGTGACCGACCGGGCGCCCAGAGGCAGCGACCGCGCGAATGTCGCTTGTTCACCAGCTCCGGCGGACAGCTCGACCGTGCCGCCGCCGATGTCGAGCGCCAGCAGCGGGCCGCCGGACGCGCCGTACCAGCGGCGCGCGCCGACGTACGTCAGTTCCGCCTCGCGACGGCCGGAGAGGAACCGCAGCTCGACACCGGTTTCGCGGGCCACCTCCCGGACTGCGTCACGAGAGTTGACCGCGTCCCGGATTGACGACGTGGCCAGCGGAAACACGTCCTTGACACCGTGCTCGCGAGCGAATTCCATCCCGCTGGAAACGGCCTTCGCAATAGCCGCGATGCCGCATTCGCTGAGCCGTCCGTCGTCGTCGAGTTCGCGGTCGAGCCGCAGCCGGGTCTGGTGCGTCAGGACCGGGTCGATCGGGGATCCGCCGGGTTCGAGCACGACAAGCCGGGCACTGAACGAACCCACGTCCAGCACCGCGGCGGCGGATCCTTCGATTCTGCGCACAGCCCGGCATACCTCGCTTTCGCCCCGCCCGGATTCCCCGTTGAACCCGTTCTTACTCCCGAATTCGCGCCCCGCGCGGAGAGTTGACGGCATTTCGACGGCGGCATCGACCCCGGGGTGCGGTTTTTTCACACCCCAGTGGCCCGCATCATACCGGACCTATCCGAGCAGCTCTTTCAGCTTGGCGACGGCGGCCACTCGCGCCTCGCGTCCGGGCTGCAGCGGGTTGACCGCCAGCGTCGTCGCCCCGGCCTCCTTGAACGCCGCCAGCCGCTCCTTCACATACCCCGCCGGACCGACCAGCGAGGTGGCGCGCAGCAGCTCCGTCGGGACCGCCGCGGCGGCTTCTTCCTTCTTGCCGTCGAGGTACAGGTCCTGGATCTTCTTGGCCTCGGCCTCGTAGCCGTAGTTGCAGGCCAGCGTGTTGTAGAAGTTCTTGCCGCGCGCGCCCATCCCGCCGATGTACAGCGCGAACACCGGACGCACCCAGTCCAGCAGACCCTCGACGTCGTCCCCGATCGCCAGCGGCGGCGCGGCGAACACGTCCAGCTCGCCCAGCTCCGGGTCGCGCTTGGCCTTGCCCTCGGCCAGCGAGGCGCCCCAGACGTCGGCGGCCTTCTCCGGGTGGAAGAAGATCGGCTGCCAGCCCTCGGCGACCTCGGCGGCGAGGGCGACGTTCTTCGGCCCGAGCGCGGCGAGCACCACCGGGATCCGCTCGCGCACCGGGTGGTTGATCAGCTTGAGCGGCTTGCCGAGGCCGGTTCCCTGGTCGGCGGGCAGCGGGATCGTGTAGTGCTTGCCGTCGTGCACGACGCGCTCGCGCTTCCACACCTGGCGGCAGATCTCGATGATCTCGCGGGTGCGGCCGATCGGCGCGTCGTACTTCACGCCGTGGAAACCCTCGATGACCTGCGGGCCGGACGCGCCGAGACCGAGGGTGAAGCGGCCGTCGGACACGAAGTCCAGCCCGGCCGCGGTCATCGCGGTGAGGCTCGGCGTGCGGGTGTAGATCTGGAAGATGCCCGACATCAGGCCGACGCGCTCGGTCTTCGCGGCGAGGTAGCCGAGCTGGCTCACCGCGTCGAAGCTGTAGGCCTCGGGGACGAACACGATGTCGAGCCCGACCCGCTCCAGCTCCACGATGTCCGCGACGCTTTCGGCGAACCCGCCCGAGTAGCTGACGCCGGTGCCGATCCTCATCGATCCCTCATTCCCGTGCCGGTCGACTGTGACTAAGCGTTTGCTCATTATGCGGCCGCTCGGGTGCCGACGCTACGGCGTGGGTCACACCACAGCGGGAGCCACCGTCCCGCGCACGTCGCCGAACCCGATCCGGGCACCGTCTGGACCAGGGGCGGAGGCGGTGATGACGACCTCGTCGCCGTCCTCCAGGAAGGCACGGGTCTCCTCGCCGACCGCGAGCGGTTCGCGACCGCCCCAGCTCAGCTCCAGCAGCGACCCGCGCTGGTCCTTCGCCGGGCCGGTGACCGTGCCGGACGCGTACAGGTCGCCGGTGCGCAGGCTCGCGCCGTTCACCGTGAGGTGCGCGAGCTGCTGCGCGGCCGTCCAGTACTGCGTGGCGAACGGCGGGCTCGACACGAGGTGGCCGTTGATCCGGATCTCCAGCGCCAGGTCGAGACTCCACGACTCGCCGCCGCGCAGGTACTCGAACGGCTCCGGGTCCTGCGCGGGCTGCGGCACCCGGGCGTGCTCCAGCGCGGCGAGCGGGACCAGCCACGGCGACATCGACGTCGCGAACGATTTGCCGAGGAACGGCCCGAGCGGCTGCATTTCCCAGCCCTGCAGGTCGCGCGCCGACCAGTCGTTGACCAGGCAGACGCCGAACACGTGGCGCGGGAACTCGTCGATCGGCACCGGAGCGCCCAGTTCGGATCCCACGCCGACGACGAAGCCGACCTCGGCCTCGAAGTCGAGGAGTGTGGAGCTGCCGAAGGACGGTTCGGCCGCCTTGCGCGGTTTCCGTTGTCCCGCCGGGCGAATCACCGGCGTGCCCGACGCGACGACCGTGCCCGCGCGGCCGTGGTACCCGATCGGCAGGTGTTTCCAGTTGGGCGGCACCAGATCGTCCCCGCCGCTGAAGACCCGGCTGGCGTTGAGCGCGTGCTGCTCGCTGGAGTAGAAGTCGACGTAGTCCGCGACCTCCACCGGCAGATGGCTCGTGATTTCGTTGCGGGGCACCAGATGCGGCCGGATCCGGTCGGCGTGGCGCGGCTCGCTGAGCCATTCGCGGACCCGTGCCCGCACGTCGGCCCAAACGTCCGGGCCGGCGGCGAGCAACGGGTTCAGCACGCCCGCGCCGAGCAGGCGGCCGAAGGACTCCCCCTCGGCCGCCGCGCTCAGGTCGAGCACCTGGTCTCCGATCGCGACACCGGCCCGGCGGGTCCGCTCGCCGTGCGAGAAGACGCCGTAGGGCAGGTTGTCGAGACCGAAGAGGGTGCCGTCCGGAAGGTCGAGCCAGGTCACGCGGAAACCTCCGCGATCCACGCGCCGACCACAGTGTCCAAAGCGGACAGCGGGAGAATTCCGTTGCCCAGGATGACGTCGTGGAACGCGCGGATGTCGAACCGGTCGCCGAGCGCCTTTTCGGCCTCGGCGCGAACGCGCTGGATTTCCAGCCGTCCCACCATGTAGCTCAGCGCCTGGCCCGGATTCGCGACGTACCGGTCGATCTCCGCCTCGATCTCCATCTTCGCCATCGGCGTGTACTCGACGAGGTAGTCGACCGCCTGTTGGCGGCTCCAGCCCAGCGCGTGCAGGCCGGTGTCGACCACGAGCCGGCCGGCCCGCATCGAATCCTGGGCGAGCATGCCGAAGCGGGCGACGTCGTCGGAGTACAGGCCCATCTCGTCGGCGAGGCGCTCCGCGTACAGGCCCCAGCCCTCGATGTAGGCGTTGAACGGCGCGATCCGGCGCAGCAGCGGCAGATCGGTGAGCTCCTGCGCGAAGGTGAGCTGGAAGTGGTGTCCCGGAACGGCTTCGTGGAACGCGATCGCCTCGCTGGTGAAGCGCGGCCGCGAATTCGCCTCGTAAGTGTTGGCGTAGTACGTGCCGGGCCGGGAACCGTCGAACGCGGCCTGCAGGTAGTAGGCGATGGTGCCGCTCGCCGCGTCCGCCTCCGGGACCGGCTCGACCTCGCACTTCGCGTCCGGAACCCGGGAGAACCATTGCGGGGCGACGGCTTCCGCCCGGACAATGGCCGCCCGCGCGCCTTCCAGCAGCTCCTCGCCGTCGCGCCAGCGCAGCTCCGGGTCGGTGCGGAGGCGGTCGAAGATCTCCGCCAGCTCCCCGGTGCCGAACACGCGGGCGCCCAGCTCGCGGTATTCCTCGGCCAGTTTTTCGCCCATCCGCAGACCGGTGTCGTGCAGTTCCCGCGCCGTGCGGTCGGTGGTGGTGTGCACGCGGATCAGGCCCTGGTACTTCTCCAGCCCGCCCGGGAGATGGCCGATGCCCGGCTGGCTGTCCGTCTTCGAAACCGGCAGCACGTGCTCGGCGAGGAAGTCGCGGTAGCGCCGGTACGCGGGCCGCACGACCTCGGCGAGCAGCCGGTCCCGCTCCGCGGCGAAGCCCTCGACCTCGACCGTCGGCGTGACGCGGAACGGGTCGCCCTCCTCGTTCGCGAGGTATCGCTCGACGTACTCGATCCCGATGCGCACCAGGAAGTCCGGCGGCGCGAACCCGTCCGCGACCGTCGTCCGCTGGGCCTCGATCACCGCGTCGAGGTAGCCGCCGACCGCCGCCAGCCGGGCGAGGTAGTCGCGGGCCTTGTCCGCGTCGTCCGGGACCAGCGCGGGGAGGATGGTGACCAGGTGCAGCGCGGGCGCGCTGAAGCCGTCGCTCACCGCGAAGCCGGACAGCCGCGAGTCGATCGTGTCGATCGCGCCGCGGGCGTGCGACCGCACCACCTCGCGGGTGATGACCTCGGACGCGCTCAGCCCGGCCGGATCGATCGCGTCGGCGCGCTCGGCGATCGCGGCGTACCCGGCCCGGTGGCGCTCGGCCGCGGCGAGGCTCGGGTCGCCGAGCTTGGCGTGGTCGCCGGGGAGCCCGAGAACGGTCCGCTCCAGCGGTTCCGCTTCGAAGCTCAGCTCGACCAGCTCGTCGGCCAAGCCGAGGACGGTGTCGCCGTGGCCAGCCACCCACTCGGTGACCACGGCGTCCAGCACCGACAGCGGCAGGGAGCCGCCGGAGAGGATCGTGTCGTGGAACGCCTTGATGTCGAAGCGGCTGCCGAGCCGCTGTTCAGCCTGCTCTCGCAGCCGCTCGATTTCCAGCCGTCCCACCATGTACGCGAGCGCCTGGCCCGGGAAGCCGAGGTACCGGTCGACCTCGGACTCGATTTCGACCTGCGCCATCGGCGTGTGCTCCAGCAGGTAGTCGACCGCCTGCTGCCGGCTCCAGCCGAGCGCGTGCAGGCCGGTGTCGACGACCAGCCGTCCGGCCCGCATCGACTCCATCGTCAGCATGCCGAGCAGCGACACGTCGTCGGAGTACAGGCCCATCTCGTCGGCGAGGCGCTCGGTGTAGAGGCCCCAGCCCTCGGCGTACGCGGTGAAGTTGCCGATGCGGCGCAGCAGCGGCAGCTCGGCGAGGTCGAGAGCGGTGCTGAGCTGGAAGTGGTGGCCCGGGATCGCCTCGTGGAACGCGATGACCTCGGCGGTGTGCCGGAACCGCTCGGTGGCCTGGTGGGTGTTGGCGAAGTAGACGCCCGGCCGGGACCCGTCGGCGGCGGGCGGCATGTAGTACGCCGGAGGCGCGCCGGGCGCGGAATCCTCCGGCACCGCCTCGACCGTCCACGGGTGCCGCGGGATGCGGCCGAACCAGTTCGGCGCCTCGGCCTCGGCGCGGGAAATCGCCGTGCGGGCGGTTTCGAGGAGGTCTTCGGCGCTCGTCCAGCGGAGCTTCGGGTCGGTGCGCAGCCGCTCGAAGATCTCCGGCAGCTCGCGGGTGCCGAACACGCGCTCGCCGAGGGCCTGGTACTGCTCGACCTGGCCGGCGATCACCGCGAGACCGGTGTCGTGCAGCTCCTGCGGGGTGCGGTTGCTGGTGGTGTGAGTGCGGGCGAGACGGGCGTAGATCTCGTCGCCGCCGGGCAGCCAGGAGACGCCGCCCTTGTCGTCCGGGCGGCCGTGCGGGAGGACCTCGGCTTCGAGAAAGTCGCGGTACTCGCGGAAGCCCGGCCGGGCGACCTCGCTGAGGACCTGCTGACGGCGAGCGGCGAAGTCCTCGTCCGGGGCGGGCTGGCGCAGCAGCGGGTCGTTCTCGGGCTCGGCCAGGTAGCGGTCGAGGTGCGCGATCGCGGCTTTGACCAGGCGTTCGATCGGCAGGAGACCGGCGGCGATCCCGTCGCGGTGGCGTTGCGCGACGGCGCGGAGGTACTCGGGGATTTCGGCGAGCCGTCCGAGATGCGCCTCCGCGGTTTCGGCGGTGACGGTGACCATCGGCAGCGTGGACAGGAGCCCGGAGGCGGGGCCGACGAAGAGGTCGGTGACGGTGAAGTCGACGACCCGGCTGTCCATCCGGTCGAGGTTTCCGTCGACGGAGCTGAGCAGGACGTCGCGGGTGATGCGATCGGCTTCTTCGAGCCCGGCCGGGTCGATCGCCTCGGCACGCTCCCGGATGCTGGTGATCTTCTCGCGGAACGCCGCCTCCGCCGCGGCCGACGGATCGCCGAGCCCCGGCGCGTCCGGCCGGATGCCGAGAATGGCGGCGTCGAGCGGTTCGTGGTCGAACGACGCCTCGACGAGCTCGTCGGCGAGATCGGAAACGACGGACATCGGCGTGGACCCCCAGGGTAGGCGGAGAAGGTGCGATTCCGACCCTAATCGAGACGGCGGCCGCGACGCCCGTGTCCGGGCCGACGGCCTTCTTCCGGGCGCAGGAACGTTCCGGGCCGTGGAACCTGGGGCGTTGCGGGAGGAGCTGGTCAGGCGGCTGGGCAGCGGGTGACCCGGCGTCCTGCGGTCCGTCGCGGGGTGCCGGTTCTGCGTGCCGGGCTCGGACCGTTGCCTCCGTCGTGGCCGGGGCGGAACGCGAGGCGGGTGCCGGTTCCGAGTCCCGGGTTCGGCCGGTTGCCGCCGCCCCGGCCGGGGCCGGGACTCGGGGCGAACGGGCGCGGAACGCCGGTTGCGCGGCGGCCGCTCCTCGCAGGCACGACCCCCGCCAAGCTCCTCGGACCACCGGTGGTCCACCGTCCGTCGCCGTCGCGCGGGGCACCGGCTCCGCGGCGGCCGCTCCCGACCGCACGACCCGCCAGATTCCCCGGACCACCGGTGCTCCGCTGTCCGTCGCGGTGGCGCGGGGCACGCCGGGCGCGGTGGTGCGGCCGGGTCCGGCGGGCGAGGCGGTAGCGTTGCCGGAGTGGCCGTGACCGATCCCGCCGACATCCGCCTGCTCGCCGCGCTCGCCGAGCTGGGCAAGGGTGCTGTGCACGAGCTGGCGGCGAAGGTCGGGATGGATCCGCGGGAGGTCGCCTACCGGCTGGTCGCGCTGTCCGGCAGCGGATTGCCGCTGCTGGTCGGGGTCGAAAGCGACCCGCAAGGGCTTCGCGCGGCGATTTCGGGGGCGCAGGCGTCGTGGCAGCGTCCGCAGGCTCCGGGGTATCCGGGCGGCGGGCCGGGGTCGGTGCCGTTCCCCGCCGCGCCGATGCAGGGGGCTTCCCGCCTGCCCGGCTCCATGCCGTCCGGCCCCGCTCCGGCACCAGGCTCCATGCCCTCCGGCCCCGCTTCAGCGCCAGGTGCCCTGCCCTCCGGTCCCGCTCCAGGCTCGATGCCGCCCGGCCCTGCCGCGCCCTCCGGTCCGCCCGCGGCGCCGATGCCGAACGGCCCGGCGTCGTCCGGAATTCCGGCTTCGGGCGGGATGGCACCGCCTCCGGGAATGCCGGGCGGCTCCCCCGGGGCGTCCGGTCCGCACCCGCCCGGGCCGTCCGGGATACCCGACTCGGCCGGGATGCCCGGACATTCCGGCCCGCATCCGCCGGGACAGCACGGCATGCCCGGACCGGGAACCTCCGGCGCGTATCCGCCCGGGCAGGCTGGGATCCCCGCGACCGGACCAGGTTCGCCGGGCCAGCACGGCATGCCCGGCCCCGGGACTACCGGCGCCTACCCGCCCGGGTTTCCCGGCGCCGCACCGGGAGTGTCCGGTGCGTATGCCCCCGGACCGGCCGGGATTTCGGGCGCGTATCCCCCTGGCCCCAACGGGATACCGGGGATGTCCGGTGCGTATTCCCCCGCACAGACCGGAATGCCCGCGAATGTCTACAATGGACAGTCCGGACCGTATCCGGCCCCGGACCCGGCCGTCAGCACGTGGGGCGTCCCGCAGACCGCTTCCTGGGCCCGCGGAGACGACCCGAAGCCCGCCGCCGCACCGGCGAAACAGGGGCGGATCGGCGAGACGATGCAGTCGCAGGGGCTCGAAGGGGAACAGCTTTCCGTGCAACTGCTGGAAGTCCAGGATCCCGCCGACTTCCTCTTCGGCGCGGCAGGCTACCGGCTCGAGGACGGCGAGCGCGCGGTCGTCGTGCACACCGAGATCACCAACCGCGGGCCGATTCCGTTCGCGTCGCTGCCGGACAATTACCTCGAGCTAGTCACCGACAGCGGCGAAACCGTCGCGAAGGCCCCGGTTTCGCTGACGTCCCGGCCGCCGCACAAGATCGGCGTACAGCCGGGCGAGACGCTCGGCGGGCACACCGTTTACGTCCTGCCGACCGCGACCCGGGTGGTCTCGGTGCGCTGGAGTCCCCGGCCGGAACCGGACGAGCGCACCTTGACCTGGGCCGTCGACTAATTCCCGTCCCGCAGGATCTCCAGGGCGCTGGCCAGATCGTCCGGATACTCCGCCTCGAATTCGACCCACCGGCCGTCCGCCGGATGCGCGAAACCCAGCGTCCGCGCGTGCAGCCACTGCCGCGTCAGGCCGAGCTTCCGGGCCAGGACCGGGTCCGCTCCGTAGGTCAGGTCTCCGGCGCACGGGTGGCGCAGCGCGGAGAAGTGCACGCGGATCTGGTGGGTGCGCCCGGTTTCCAGCTTCACGTGCGCCAGCGAAGCCGCCCGGAACGCCTCGACCACCTCGTAGTGCGTGACGCTCGGCCGTCCGCCCGCGACGACCGCGAACTTGTAGTCGTGCCGCGGATGGCGGTCGATCGGGGCGTCGATGGTGCCGCGTGTCGGGTCGGGGTGGCCCTGCACGACGGCGTGGTAGCCCTTGTCGACGGTCCGTTCCTTGAACGCCCGCTTCAGCACGGTGTACGCGTGCTCGCTCTTGGCCACCACCATCACCCCGGTGGTGCCCGCGTCGAGCCGGTGCACGACGCCCTGCCGTTCGGCCGCGCCGGAGGTCGAGATGCGCAGCCCGGCCGCGGCGAGGCCGCCGACGACCGTCGGGCCGGTCCAGCCGGGGCTGGGGTGCACGGCGACGCCGACCGGTTTCGAAATCACCACGATGTCGTCGTCGTCGTGCAGGATCTTCATGCCGTCGACCGGCTCCGCGACGATTTCCGCCGGACGTTCCGGTTCCGGCAGCGTCACCTCGAGCAGCCCGCCGGCGGAGAGCCGGTCCGATTTGCCCGCCGGACGGCCGTCGAGGAGGACGTCGCCCGCCGCCGCGAGGTCCGCGACGACGGTGCGGGAGAGGCCGAGCAGTTTGGCCAGCCCGGCGTCGACGCGCATCCCGTCGAGCCCGTCGGGGACGGGCAGCATGCGCGCGCTCACTCGGATTCCTTCTTCTTGCCGCGGCCGCGGGTGGTGGTGCCGTCGTAGTCCTTGCCGAGCAGGGACAGCAGGACGATCAGCGCGCCGCCGACGCAGATCGCGGAGTCGGCGATGTTGAAGATCGCGAAGCCCTGTCCGTTGGGCGCGAACGCGGAGATGAAGTCCACGACGTGCCCGCGCAGCGGTCCGGGTTCGCGGAAGAACCGGTCGGTGAGGTTGCCGAGCGCGCCGGCGAGCACGAGGCCGAGGCCGATCGCCCAGCCGACCGAGCGCAGCCGGCGCGAGATCCACACGATCGCGACGACGACGCCGATCGCGACGAGCGCGAGCACCCAGGTCATGCCGGTCGCCATCGAGAACGCGGCGCCCGGATTGCGGATGACCTGCAGGTAGATGAGCCCGCCGAGGATCGGCTTCGGCTCTTTGCCCTCGAGATTGGCGACCACGAGGTTCTTGGTGATCAGGTCGATCGCCCACAGCAGCGCCGCGACCGCGAACACCACCCAGACCCGCCGCTTGGGCAGCGGCGCGCTTTCCTCGGCAGCCTCCTGCTCAGGCGGTTCGGCAGTCGGCTCGACCTCGGATTCGGACGGCGAAGGATCGGTGCTCACACCCCCATTGTCCACAACCGCGCCGAAGCAGGTCACAGCGGCAGTCCCGGACCGGAATTCAGTCGCCCGGCCACGCCCCTCCCCGCCATCCTCACTGCATGCCCGCCGAGATCCCCACCCCGTCCGTGGCCGCCGCCTGGATCGCCCTGGACCTCTCCCCCACGAACGACCTCCCCCTGTGGGCAGCCCACTGGCTGGCCGAGGGAGAGGACGGCGAACACCTGCGCCGCCTGGCGGGCCTCTCCCGCACCGAACCACGAGAAATCAACGACGTGCAGCGGGCCGCCCTGGCCGACTGCCACACCCCGATCCCGACCCCGGTCGACGCCGCTCAAGCCGCCTTCACGCACCTGGCCCGGATGCTCCTGAACGGCCGTCTAACCGAGCGCGCCCTGCTGAACGACCTGCACACAATCATCGTCCGCACCAACTACGCCGACAGCGTCGTCAAGCTGCCGCTGGCGCAAGCCTGGATGCTGGACGAAGAGTGGGATCAAGACTGGGGCCGCACCGAAGAGCAAATCAAAGAGGCGATCCACTCAGCCTGCAACGCCCAACTAGCCCACCCCCGAGCCCCGCAAAACCCAACCTGACCCGCGCCCGGCCCCGCAAACCCAACTTGACCCGCGCCCAACTCGACCCGCGCCCAGCCCTCAAAACCCAACTCGACCCGCGCCCAGCCCTCAAAACCCAACTCGACCCGCGCCCAGCCCTCAAAACCCAACTCGACCCGCGCCCAGCCCTCAAAACCCAACTCGACCCGCGCCCGGCCCCGCAACACCCAACCTGACCCGCGCCCAGCCCCGACCGCTCACTTGCCCACCACGCGGGATCGCGCCGGCGTTTGGGGGCTGACCGGCGTGATAGGCCGAAGGCCCGTCACGCCGGTCAGCCCCCAAACGCCGGCATAAAAGCGATCCCGCCCGCGGCGGCGAAGCCGACGCCAAAAACACAGCTGGCGAGCTACCCCCGAAAACCGGCCCCACCACCCCGGCACATCACCCTGAAGCGATCACCCCAAAACCCACACCGTCAAACACAAAACCCCGGCAACTCCCGAGTATCCCCCACCGGAGCCCACCGCCCGTCAACCTTCGCGTACTCCCACCGAGCCCCCCGAGCCACGATCTGCCGCAACGCCAGCACCAACCGATCCACGTGCTCCTCGGTACTCCCCAACCCGAGACTCACCCGAACCGCCTGCTGCCCCTCTCCGCCGGCCTCCCGAATCAACCGCCGAGCCGCGACATGCGCGCAGAACGCCCCGTCCCGCACCCCAATCCCATACTCAGCCGACAGCACCGCAGCAATCCACCCAGGTTCAAACCCGTCGACCACAAAGCTCACCGTGCCAACCCGATCCACCGGCGCGTCAAAGAACCGCAGCTCGGCAAACCCAGGCAACCCCTCAAGCCCCTTGCGCAACCGCTCCAGCAACGCAGCCTCATGCGCCCCGATGGCATCCCACTGAGCCGCCAGTTGCTCGCAAGCCACCCCAAGCGCGTACACCCCAACGGTATTGGGCGACCCAGCCTCGTGTCGCTCCTCACCGGTGTTCCACACGACAGCTTCCTCAGTCACCAGCTTGGTCGCCCCACCACCAGCGAGATAAGGCTCAGCCGCCCGCAACCAGTCGCTGCGCCCGACCAACGCCCCAGCCCCGAACGGCGCGTACAGCTTGTGCCCGGACAACGCGACGTAGTCGACATCCAACTCCCGCAACGAAATCCGCCGATGCGGCGCAAGCTGAGCAGCATCCAGCGCCACCCGAGCCCCATGCTTCCGAGCCACCGCAGCAATCTCGGCAACCGGCAACAACTCGCCAGTCACATTCGACGCCCCAGCGACAACCACCAACCGAGGCCCCTGCGGGCATTCCGCCAGCGCTTCGTCCACAACGGACACCGCGGCGAGCCGAGTCCGCGGCAACTGCACCCGCCGGACATTCGGCCCCCGCCACGGCAGCAACGCGGCATGGTGCTCACTGTCGAAAACAACCACAGAAGTCTTACGCGGCAACGCCTTCGCCAGCAGATTGAACGCATCAGTCGTATTGCGAGTGAAGATCACCGAGTCGCCACTGCGAGCGTCCACGAACCGACGCAACACACCACGAGTCCGCTCGTACAACCGCGTCGAGACCTGCGAAGCAAACCCGGCCCCACGGTGCACACTGGCATACCAGGGAAGAAACTCGTCCACCGCCGAACGCACCGCGTCCAGACAGGGCGCGCTGGCCGCGTGATCGAGATTGGCGTAACCGATGTCGCCGCCCGTCACCAGCGGCACCCGCAGCGACGCACCAGCCACAGCGGGAACAGCGGGAACAACAGTGGACCGGTCGAGTGCGAGAGTCACGACGGCGCCTCCTCGGCGTTCCGGGGGACCCCCGGCGAGGGGCCCGCGCTTGCCCGTCGCGCTGCGCGACCGGCCTGGTCCTCACCCGGGGCACCCCACCGCGGTAGGAGGGTTGCCGGCCAGCAAGCCGGGGCTTTGCGCTGGCACTCATGACCTGTAACCGACGATAGCGGACAACCGCCGAAAGAAACCAGACCCGTCTCTTGATCTGAGACGGCAGTCACAAGGAGCGTCCACAAAGGACAGAGGACTCAGGCCCCGGATTCGCCGTGCCAACGCGCGAGGCGACCGGCCCGGTCAACCGCCCGGATCCGCCGTTCGGTCGCGTCGCGGTCGGCGGCGGTCGTGACCACCAAAAGCTGGTCTTCGACCTGCAACCGGCTCGTTTTCTGCGGCGTGAAGCCGGTACCGCCGCGGACCACGAGACTGACTGTCGCACCGGCGGGCAACCGCAGCTCCGACAGGTACACGCCGTGCAGCTTCGACCCCTTCTGGATGCGCACCTGCAGCAGTTCCGCGCCGAGTTCGTCGAGCGGCGCGGAATCGACCTCGATCTCGTGCGCCTGCGCCGCCTTCGTGAGCCCCAGGATCCGCGCGAGCGGACTCAGCGTCGCGCCCTGCAGGACGGTGAGCACGATGACGAGCACGAAAACCGCGTCCACGAGCCGTTGTGCGCCGGGCACTCCTTCGGACAGCGGGATCATCGCGAGCACGATCGGCACCGCGCCGCGCAGGCCCGCCCAGGACAGGAATGCCTGGTCTCGCCAGGGCAAGCGGAACGGCAGCAGCGACAGGACCACCGACAGCGGCCGGGCGAGCAGCAGCACCACCGCACCCGCGACCAGGCCTGGAATCAGCGTTTCGAGCAGCCGAGTCGGCGACGCGAAGAGACCGAGCAGCACGAACAAGCCGATCTGCGCGAGCCAGCCGAGTCCTTCGGCGAACGACAGGGTGTCCGACCGGTGCGGCAGTTTGGAATTCCCGAGCACCAGGCCGGCGACGTAGGTCGCGAGCAGGCCGGACGCGTGCGCCAGCTGCCCCGAGGAGTACGCGAGCACGCACACCGCCACCGTGGCGAGCGGGTACAGACCGGTCGCCGGGAGCGCGGCCCGGCGCAGCGCCTGCGCGCCCAGCCAGCCGAACGCGAGACCGAGCACGAGGCCGGTGAGCAGTTCGTAGACCACCAGCAGCGGCAGCGACCAGTCGACCGCCTCGCCGGAGGCGAGCACGACGACCGCGATGTAGGCGGGCGCGTCGTTGATGCCGGATTCCAGCTCCAGCGCGCCGACGAGCCGTTTGCCGACCCCGGCGGTGCGCAGCACGGAGAACACCGCCGCGGCG
Organism: Amycolatopsis sp. cg13; assembly: GCF_041346965.1. Classification (GTDB taxonomy): domain Bacteria; phylum Actinomycetota; class Actinomycetes; order Mycobacteriales; family Pseudonocardiaceae; genus Amycolatopsis. Next base: position 9,220,186 of record NZ_CP166848.1, on the reverse strand, counting down.
TCGGTGGACGCGAGGACCGCGCCCCACAGCAGAGCCAGCCGCCAATCCAGGCCGAGCAGCCAGTGCAGGGCCGCGCCGGTGACCGCGATGCTGATCACCACGGCCACTGTGGACAGCAGGATTCCGGGCCCCAGCGAGGGTTTCACCGCGGACCAGCGCGTGGTGAGCCCGCCTTCGGTGAGGATCAGGACGAGCGCGGCGAGGCCGAGGGACTGGGTGAGCGCCGGATTGTCGAAGCGGATGCCGAACCCGGCTTCGCCGAGCACGACGCCGATCCCGAGATACAGCAGCAGCGACGGGAATCCGAGCCGGATGGACACCCGCACCGCGACGACCGAGACGACCAGAACCAGCGCGCCGACGCCCAGCACCATGGGAAGCTCGTTCACTCGCCCGCCTCCCTCCCGGTCGCCCGCAGGCGTCCAGAATAGTGAGGCAGTGTCCGGTTCCCGAGCGCGCACCACCGGTGCGGGGGACCACCCAGGTGTGTTACGACGCCTGGGCGGCACTCACCGTCGCGAGATCGACACCGAGCGCGGCGAACGGCCCCCTCGCACCGGGCAGAACCCGGACCGCCCGCTGCTGGTCCCGCGTCAGCCATCCCGCCTCGACCGCCCGCTCCAGCACCGCTGCCGGGACCACGCCGGCGAGGTGCTCGCGCCGCTCTGTCCAATCGAGACAGTCGCGCAGCAGCGGCCGGCGCGGCCGATCCGGGACCGCCACGCCGAGATCGGCCAGCACCTCGCGTCCGGTGTCGGTGAGTGCGAGCCCGTCCGACACGTCGATCAGGCCCCGCTCGACCATCCCGTCCCGCAGAGCGACCCCGAGCGTGCCCGCCAAATGGTCGTAACAACTGCGCGCGAAGGACAATCGCTGTACCCGCAACGAAGTCCGCAGCCCGGACGGCCGCTTGAGTTCGGCATGCTGCGCCAAATGCTCGATCAGCTCGGCAACCCGCGGATTCGCGAGCCGCACGTACGCGTGCCGCCCCTGCTTCACCCGGGCCACAAACCCCGCCTCGGCCAACCGCGTCACGTGCTCGCTGGCCGTCGAGACCGCGATCTGCGCCGCTGCGGCCAGTTCGCCGACCGTCCAAGCGCGGCCGTCGAGCAGCGCGAGGCACATGGTCGCGCGGCTCGGATCGGCGAGCACGGCGGCGACTTCGGCCAAGGCGACAGTTTCCATGCTCCTAAGGTAGAGCGCGGATGCTTCGGCCGCGGCCGAACTACAGCGCGTCGAGGAACTTCGCGCCCAGCGAGACGGCCGGTTTGGAGTCGTTGGCCCCCTCCAGGAACACCGCGAACGCCAGGTCGCCGCGGTAGCCGACGAACCAGCCGTGCGCCTCAGCGCCGTCGCCGAACTGCGCGGTGCCGGTCTTGCCGAACACCGAGCCGGAGTGCGCCAGCCCGGTCGCCGTGCCGCCGGTGACGACCTCGCGCATCATCCCGCGCAACGCCGACAGCACCGAGCCCGGCGGCGGGGTGTAGCCGGTGTTGACCTTGGTGCCGTCCGCCCACAGCTTCGGCACGACGCTGCGGCCGGACGCCGCGGTCGCCGCCATCACCGCCGCTCCCATCGGGCTGACCTGCACCTTTCCCTGGCCGATGCCGTCCTCGACCTGCTCGTCGGCGTTCGCCGCCGGGTCGACGCGGCCCAGCTCGGTGGACAGGCCGCTGATCCCGAAGTCGGCGTTGAGGCCGAACTGGGTGGCCGCCTTCGCGAGCCCGTCGGCGGGCAGCTGCGACGCGAGCCGGGCGAACGTGGTGTTGCAGGACTTCGCGAACGCCTTGTGCACGGTGGTCGTGCCGAGGTCGAACCCCTCGTTGGAGAGCGTGCGGGTGCCGATCCGGTCGGTCAGCGGGCACGGAACCGAGGAATCCGGCGTGACCAGTCCCGCTTCCAGCGCCGCGGTCGCGGTGACGATCTTGAACGTCGAGCCCGGCGCGTACTGGCCGCTGAACGCCGACGCCGCGTTGGTGACGTTGCTGTTCTGCGCCACCGCGAGCACGTCGCCGGAAGACGGCTGGATCGCGACGAGGACCGCCTTGCCGCGATACCCGTCCACCGCTGCCTGAGCCGCGTTCTGAGTCGCGAGGCTGAGCCCGGTGCTGGCCGGTTTGTGGTCGCCTTCGGGATTGCCGAACAGCGTCTCCTGGCTCTTGCCCGACGCGTCCACGCGCTCGACCGCGAAGGCTTCGGACGCCTGCCCGTGCCCGGTGAGCGCTGAACGGAGCAACGGGAACGCCTTGTCATCAGCCAATTTCAGCCCGCCGCTGCCGGAGACGACGAGCGGCTTGCCGTCGCGGTCGACCACCGCCGGAACGTCCGAGGACGCGATCGCCAGCCGCTGTCCGGCTTCGAGCTTGGGGTGCAGCACCGTCGGCGCCCAGTGGACCCGCCACTTGCCTTGTGCCTGGACGAGGCCGAGGTTGCCGGTGTACGTCCAGGTGCGGCCGGGGCCGAGGTTCCAGGTGATGGTGTAGCCCGCCGTGGTCTTGTCGCCCTGCGCCGCGCCGACGTCGCCGAGCTTGGCGGTCAACTGCGTGGGCCGGAGCGACGCCCACGCGTCCTGGAGCGCGGAGGAGGCGTCCGCCGGAGCATCGGTGGCCTTGCTGGCCGTGTCGGCGTCCTTCGCGCCGAAGGCGAGCAGATACTCGCGGGCCGCCGACGTCGGATCGTTGGGCTCCGCGGCGGTCGATGGAGGCTCCGAACCTGGCGAGGCCGCCGTCGATCCCCCGCCGCTGAGCAGCACGACCGCCGCCACCACGATCCCGACCACGGCCAGCGCGCCGCCGATCAGCACGCCCTTCTTCCCGGCAGGACTCACCGTCGCATCCCCCTCGCCCCACGCGGTCCGCCCGCGTCCCTGGCTCAGCTTGCCCATCGCTGCACGGAACCGGGTGTTACCTCGGAGAACGCGACAAATTCGTGATCAATGCGGTGCCGTATAGGTCGTTATACAGTCCGGTAGGCCTTCCGGCGGGCGCGTTGCCACCAGATCCCGGCCACGACCAGCACCGCGACCAGGATTGCCGAGCTGATCAGCTGGATCCTGGCGTCGTGGTCGCCGAGCATCACCACCAGGATCGCGACCATCGCGACGAGGGTGACCCAGGTCAGGTACGGGAAGCCCCACATCCGCACGGTCAGGCTGTCCGGCGCGGTGCGTTCCAGCTGCCGCCGCACTCGCAACTGGGTGCAGGCGACCATGATCCACACGATCAGCAGCACCGAGCCGACCGCGTTCAGCAGGTACTGGAAGACGGTGTCCGGCCAAAGCGCGTTGAGCGCCACGGCGACGAAGCCGAACAACACCGAGGCCGCGACAGCGAAGACAGGCACGCCATTACGGTCCACTTTGGTCAGTGCGCGCGGAGCGTGTCCGCGCCGCGCCAGCGAATACACCATGCGCGCCGCGCCGTACATGTTGCTGTTCAGCGTGGACAGCAAGGCGAACAGCACGACGACGTTCATGATCTGCCCGGTCGCCGGGATCCCGATCCGCTCGAGCACCGCGGCGAACGGGCTCTGTCCGGTTTGGACGCTCGACCACGGCAGGAGCGAGACGATGACCAGCATGGAACCGATGTAGAACACCGAAATCCGCACGACCGCGTTGCGGACCGCCTTGCCGACGGCGTGCGCGGGATCGTCGGATTCCGCGGCCGCGATGGTCACCACTTCCAGGCCGCCGAAGGTGAAGACGACGGCGAGCAACCCGGTGCCGACGCCTTGCCATCCGTGGGGCAGGAACCCGCCCTGGCCGAGGAGATTCGCGGTGCCGACGAAGGACGTGCCCGGAAGCACCCCGAGGAACGCGAGCACGCCGAGGACCAGGAATGCCACGACCGCCACGACTTTGATCAGCGCCAGCCAGAACTCGAGCTCGCCGAATCGGGACACCGCGGTGAAATTGACCGCGGTCAGCACGGCCATGAAGATCAGGACCAGCGCCCACTGCGGAATGCCGGGCAGCCAGCTGTTCACGATGATGGCGGCCGCGGTCGCCTCCACGGCGAGCACGACGACCAAAGCGGCCCAGTACAGCCAGCCGATGGCGAACCCGGCCCACGGCCCGAACGCGCGCTCGGCGTGCACCGAGAACGACCCGCTGGCCGGGATCGCGGCGGCCATTTCGGCCATCATGCGCATGACCAGCATCGCCAGCGCGCCCGCGAGCACGAAGGACAGCACGATGCCAGGCCCCGCGAGCTTGATCCCGACGCCGGAGCTGACGAACAATCCCGAACCGATCACGCCGCCCATCGCGAGCATGGCGAGGTGCCGCTGGCGCAAGCCGGCGGCCAGCCCCTCGACGGCCGGTTCGGCGGCGGCTTCTGAAGTCATGGGAAATCCCTAGCAGACGCTTCCCCGCGCGGAGGAGCCGAGGGCCGCCCGTCCGGCGGCACCGGCTGGGCCGCGCGGCTTTCCCGGCTCCCGCTGAGGTACGTGAGGGGAACCCTGAGGGAATCTGATTCCGTCAGGGTTCCCCTCACGTACGTTCACCGCGGCCACGCGGAGCGAATGCCCAACGACCCGGCTCGCGGGAGGCGGATCACGCCTTCGCGACCGCCACGCGGACCTTCACGCCCTCGCCGACCGTCCCGTCGAAGCCCTCGGCCACCTCGCCGTAGGACACCGACGTCGCGAGCGTTTCGGAGGCCACGAACTCCTCGTGCTTGCGCACCGCCGCGCTCACCTCGTCGGTGGCGTCCACGGTCAGCGAGATCCGGTCGCCGACGTCGAGACCGGCCTCGCGGCGGGCCTGCTGGACCACGCGGACCAGGTCGCGCGCCAGGCCCTCGGCCGCCAGCTCCTCGGTGACCTCGGTGTCCAGCACGACCAGACCGGCCCCGCCGGGCAGCTCGGCCGCCGCGCCGCCGCCGGCCGCGACCAGGCGCCGGTCGTACTCGCCTTCGACCAGTTCGACGCCCGCCGCCACGACCGCCCCGGACGCGTTCGTCGTCCAGTCGCCCGCCTTGACCGCCTTGATCACCTGCTGCACGGCCTTGCCCAGCCGCGGCCCGGCCGCCCGCGCGTTCACCGCGACCTCGAACGTGCCGTGCGCCGCGACGTCGGTGGTCAGCTCCACCGACTTCACGTTCACCTCGTCCCGCAGGATCTCGGTGAACCCGCGCAGCGGTTCGACGTCCTCGGCCGCGACGACGAGCTTCGCCAGCGGCAGCCGCACCCGCAGCTTGTTCGCCTTGCGCAGCGCCAGCGCCGACGACGCCACCTGCCGCACCTTGTCCATCGCGGTCACCAGCGCCGCGTCGGCGGGAAGGTCGAGCGCGTTCGGCCAGTCGGTCAGGTGCACCGAACGGCCGCCGGTCAGCCCGCGCCACACCGTTTCCGTGGTGAGCGGCAGCAGCGGCGCGACGACCCGGCAGGTCACCTCCAGCACCGTGTGCAGCGTGTCGATCGCGTCCTGCTCGCCGGCCCAGAACCGGTCGCGCGAACGGCGGACGTACCAGTTCGTCAGCACTTCCAGGAAGTCCCGCACGGTCTGGCACGCGCCCGCGATGTCGTAGCCGTCCATCGCGGCCTCGACGTCGGTGACGAGCTCGTGCGTCTTCGCGAGCACGTACCGGTCGAGCAGGTGCGTGGAATCCGTGCGCCACTGTCCTTGCTTGCCTTCGGCATTCGCATACAGGGCAAGGAAGTAATACGAGTTCCACAGCGGAAGCACGGCCTGGCGGACCGCGTCGCGGATCCCCCGGTCGGTGACGACGAGGTTGCCGCCGCGCAGGATCGGGCTCGCCATGAGGTACCACCGCATGGCGTCGGACCCGTCGCGGTCGAAGACCTCGTTGACGTCCGGGTAGTTCCGCAGCGACTTCGACATCTTCTGGCCGTCGGAGCCGAGCACGATGCCGTGCGACACGCAGGTGCGGAACGCGGGCCGGTCGAACAGCGCGGTCGCGAGCACGTGCAGCAGGTAGAACCAGCCGCGGGTCTGCCCGATGTACTCGACGATGAAGTCGCTCGGGTAGTGGTGCTCGAACCAGTCGGCGTTCTCGAACGGGTAGTGCACCTGGGCGTACGGCATCGACCCGGAGTCGAACCACACGTCGAGCACGTCCGGCACGCGGCGCATGGTGGAGTTGCCGGTCGGGTCGTCCGGGTTCGGCCGGGTCAGCTCGTCGATGTAGGGCCGGTGCAGGTTGTCCAGCCGCACCCCGAAGTCGGCCTCCAGCTCGTCGAGCGAGCCGTAGACGTCGATGCGCGGGTAGTCCGGGTCGTCGCTGCGCCACACCGGGATCGGCGTGCCGAAGTAGCGGTTGCGGGAGATCGACCAGTCGATGGCGTTCTCCAGCCACTTGCCGAACTGGCCGTCCTTGACGTTCTCCGGGTACCAGGTGATCTGCTGGTTCAGCTCGACCATCCGGTCCTTGAACTGCGTCACCGCGACGAACCAGGACGACACCGCGCGGTAGATCAGCGGGTTCCGGCAGCGCCAGCAGTGCGGGTACGAGTGATCGTAGGTCTCGTGCCGCAGCAGCACCGCGCCCTGCGCCGCCGCGCCGCCGGTGCCGTTCTTGAGGTCCTTCACGATGTTCGGGTTCGCGTCGAACACCTGCTGCCCGGCGTAATCCGGCACGGTGGCGTCGAACTTGCCGTGCTCGTCGACCGGCGTGACCGGGGTGATCCCGGCCGCGTCGGTGACCACCTTGTCCTCGGCGCCGTAAGCGGGCGCGATGTGCACGACGCCGGTGCCGTCCTCGGTGGTGACGTAGTCCGCGGACAGGACACGGTGCGCGTTCTCCGTGCCGACGAAGTACGGGAACGGCGGTGCGTAACGGGTTCCGAGCAGGTCCGCACCGGTGTAGTGCGCGACGACCGTCGGCTCCTCGCCGAGTTCACGGGCGTACGCGGCCACGCGCGCTTCGGCGAGCAGGAACCGCTTGCCGTCGTTCTCCACGACGACGTACTCGACCTCGGGGTGCACGGCGGTCGCGAGGTTGGACGGCAGCGTCCACGGCGTCGTGGTCCAGATCAGCAGATAGGTGCCGTCGAGCTCGTTGTCGTTGCCCTCCAGGCGGAATCCGACCGTGACGGCCGGGTCCTGCCTGTTGCGGTAGACGTCGGCGTCCATGCCCAGCTCGTGGTTGGACAGCGGCGTCGCGTCGCGCCAGCAGTAGGGCAGGACGCGGTAGCCCTCGTAGACGAGTCCCTTGTCCCACAAGCGTTTGAACGCCCAGAGCACCGACTCCATGTAGGTGACGTCGAGCGTTTTGTAGTCGTTGTCGAAGTCGACCCAACGGGCCTGGCGGGTGACGTACTCGCGCCATTCGTCGGTGTAGCGCAGCACGGACTCGCGCGAAGCCTCGTTGAACTTCGCGATGCCCATCTCTTCGATCTCGGTCGTCTCAGTGATCCCGAGCTGCCGCATCGCCTCGAGTTCGGCGGGCAGGCCGTGGGTGTCCCAGCCGAACCGCCGCTCGACGTGCTTGCCCTTCATCGTCTGGTAGCGCGGGACGATGTCCTTCACGTACCCGGTGAGCAGGTGCCCGTAGTGCGGGAGGCCGTTGGCGAAGGGCGGGCCGTCGTAGAAGACGTACTCGTTGTCGCCGTTGGTGCCCTCGGGGCGGGCGTCGATGGTCGCCTGGAAAGTCCGGTCGCTCTCCCAGTACGCGAGGACGCTCTCCTCCAGCGCGGGGAACGACGGCTGGGACGGGACCGTGGTCTCTCCGCCCGGCGAAGCCTGGGGGTACATCCGGGTGCTCCTTGCGTTCGTCGCTCGTACGGGCGACCGGCGGCCGCCCACACGGGGACGAGACGCTCGCGCGTCACGCGGTACCACCCCGCTTGCCCGGCACGCTGCTCCCGGGCCACTCGTTCGCACGGCTGTCACGGGCCGCACCCGTCCGGTTCTACTGCGGGCGGCGAGCGCCCGGTTCTTCCGGAGGCTCCCCGGTGATGGCCGGATCGACGCCTTGCTGACACCAGATTAACCCGTCGCCGCAACTCGCTTTCGCCCTGCCCTGGCGTGCACCGTCACCGCCGCGAGCACCGCCGCCGCGAGCCACAGCCCCGCCGAGACGAACCCGAGCAGATGCAGGCCGTGCACGAACGCCGCGTGCGCCGCCGGTTCTCCCGCCACCGCACCGAAAACCGCCACCCCGAGCGCGCCGCCGGCCTGCCGGGCCGCGTTGTTGATCCCGCCCGCGATCCCCGCGCGCTCCCCCGGCGCGTCGGCCACTGCCGCGGTCACCACGGCAGCGGTCAGCAGTCCCATCCCGACACTGAGCACGAGCAGCGTCGGCAGCAACGTGCCGTACCCGGTGTCAGGGCCGATCCGCAGCAGGTTCAGCATCGCCGCCGCGCCGAGGACGAGGCCGGTCACGATCTGCGGGCGCGGGCCGAACTTCGCGGTGAGCCGCCCGGAGACCGGGCCGACGAGGACCAGCGGCAGGAACATCGGGAGCAACGCGACCGCGGCGGCGATCGGGTCCGCGCGGAGCACGTCTTGCAGGTAGAGCGTGAACACCAGCACCGAACCGAGGCCGACGAAGTTCATCGCCGCGGACACCAGGTTCGCACTTGCCGTCTGCCGCGACCGCAGCAGCGACAACGGCAGCATCGGTTCGGCAGCACGCCGTTCCACCGCCACGAACGCCACGGCCGCCGCCACCGCCAGCAACCCGACCCACGGCGTCTTCGCGATCACCGCGTACACGCCAGAACCGAGCGACAAGGCCGCGGTCGCCGCCCCGGGAACGTCGACGCGGCCCGGTTTCCGGACGTCCGGCGGCACCATCCGGCGAGTCGCGACGGCCGCCGCGGCGACGATCGGGACGTTCAGCCAGAACACCGGCCGCCACCCGGCCGTCTGCACGAGAATCCCGCCCAGCAACGGTCCAGCGGGCAGCGCGAGCGCCGAAATCCCGGCCCAAATCCCCAATGCCCGAGCCCGTTCCGAGCGTCCGGGGAACGTCCCGGTAATCACGGCAATCGTGCCCGGCAGCAACAACGCCGCCCCGACGCCCTGCACCGCGCGAGCCGCGACGAGCCAGCCCGCCGATTGCGCCAGCCCGCACGCCGCCGAAGCAGCCCCGAAAACGGCCAGCCCGGTCAGCACCACGCCGCGGTGCCCGAGGACGTCGCCGAGCGCTCCGCCGGTCAGCAGCAACGCCGCGAGCACGACCGAATACCCGACCACCACCCATTGCAGCTGCGGAACGTCCGCGTGGAGTTCGCTGCCGAGAGTGGGGAGGGCGACGTTGACGACGGTGACGTCGAGCTGCACCAGGAACATCCCGGCGCACATGGTGAACAAGATCGCGGTGCGCATGGGTCCAGCAGACACCGGGAACGCTTCCGTCGCGGTGGAAGTGTGCCGGGGGCATGCTGGAGGCATGGAAGGAGACGCCGACATCGCGCGCACCGCCGCCCTGTTCGCCGATCCGGCGCGGGTCCGCGTGCTGATGGCCCTCGCGGACGGCCGATCGCTGGCGGCTTCGGTCCTGGCCGGTGAAGCGGGCCTGACCGCGCAAGGCGTGAGCGCGCACCTGTCGAAACTGCTGGCGGCGGGCTTGGTGACTGCGGAAAAGTCCGGCCGGCACCGGTTTTACCGCATCGCCGGTGCGGCCCCGGATCTGTTGGAAGCGCTCGCCCGGCACTCCCCGGCGCGCCCGGTCCGCTCGCTGCGGGAAGGCACGCGCGCGGAAGCCTTGCGCACAGCGAGATTGTGCTACGACCACGTCGCCGGGCGACTGGGCGTGACCGTGACGGCGGCTTTGCTCGACCGCGGCGCACTGGCCACTGTGGACGGTGACCCGACCACCCGGCGTCGGCCCGGGGACCGGATCTCCTCGCAGCTGCAAGAACATCCGTACGTGCTGGGTCCTGCCGCCGACGAGGTCTTCACCGCGTTAGGCGTGGATGTCGAGGCGGCAACCCAGAGCCGTCGTCCGCTGCTGCGGTTCTGTCTGGATTGGACGGAGCAGCGCCATCACCTGGCGGGAGCGCTGGGCGCAGCCGTCACCCGACGGTTCATGGACGCAGGATGGCTCCGGTCACGCGCGAAGGCGCATCGAGCGGTTCAGCTCACCGAGAATGGCGCACGGGTACTGGAAGAGGTGCTGGGAGTCAGCGATGCGCCGCGGCAAGCACCGCGTCCGGACCGCACCGCGCACACGGCGTGAAGCCCAGTTGCCGCGCCTCGCCGACGCCGATCGGGATGGTGTCGCGACCGGACAGCCAACCGCAGTCCACCAGGTGGTAGCGCGGGTACTCGTCGACGACCACGACCTCGTCCTCGAGTTCCTTGACCACCTCGAGGTCCTCCGGCGCCGTTTCCTCCACGCCAGGCGGAGTGTCGCGCACAGCCTTCGCTTCGGATTTGGGCTCGCCTTCCGAAGCGGGCTTCTCGGCCTTCGGTTCCGGCACGTCCGCCGGATCGCCCAGTTCGCCCGTCGCGGGGAGCAGCGCGGTCTGCTCGGCGTCCTCCTCGGCCGGGGCCGCCTCGTCCTTCTTCTCCGAATCCGGGTCGGCGTCCGAATCCGGCTCCGGCTCGGCGTCGGAGTCCGCGGCGTCACCGGCGTCCGCGCGCTTGCGCCGCCGCAGCCAGTCGACGAGCAAAAGCAGCCCGGCGAGCACGGAAAGGCCGATGGAAACCCAGGCCCACAGCGAGGTGCCCGTGATGAGCGCCGTGACGAGCAGCCCGAGAGCCGCCAGCACCAGAAGAAGGACGATGTAGAGCACGCTGAATTACAACACGGGCCGCCCGTTTTCCGGATGCGACCCGCCCACGGGGCGTACCCCGCCGATTCCCCACCGTGGCGGCACCGGCTCCGGACACGCCGAAACCCCGCCGGGTCGGAAGGTCATCCGGCGGGGTGCGTATCGGCAGTGGGTCAGCCGGCCTCGGCGCGCGGGCCGAACGAGTAACCCTGACCGCTGGTCCCGGTCGAGGACTGGCTCGAACCCGACGACGCCGACGCCGGGGCCGCGGAGCCTCGGTCGTCGAGCTCGCGCAGCTGGGACTCGAGGAATCCGCGCAGCCGGGTGCGGTATTCGCGCTCGATCGTGCGGAGTTCTTCGATCTTCTTGCCCAGAGCGCCCTTTTCGGCGTTCAGGTTGTTCATCGTCTCGGTGTACTTGCGCTGCGACTCGCGTTCCATGGTGGTCGCCTTGTCGCGCGCCTGGCGCTCCAGCGTCTCGGCGCGCGTGCGCGCGTCGTTCAGCATCGTCTCGGCGCGGGTGCGCGCCTCGTTCACCATCGAGTCGGACTTCGCCCGCGCATCGGACAGCAGCTGCTCGGACTTGGTCCGCGCCTCCGCCAGCATCCCGTCGGACTCGGTCTTCGCCTCGGCGGTGAGCCGGTCGGCCATTTCCTGCGCCAGGCCGAGGACCTTGGCGGCCTGCACGTTCGGCTCGCCGCTGTCGGGAACCATCGAGTGCGCCTGGGTCTGCTCCATCGCCGACGCGGGCGGCGGAACCGGGGCGAGCCGCCGCGACGGCTCGGGGTCGCGGCCCGGCGGCGGGCCGGCGACCTTCGCGTTCTCGAGCTCGGAGCGGGTCGACTCCAGCTCGGCGTCGAGCTGCTCCACCTGCTGCCGCAGCTCGTTGTTGTCCTCGATCAACCGGGCAAGCTCGGTCTCCACCAGGTCGAGGAACGCGTCCACCTCGTCCTCGTTGTAGCCCCTCTTGCCGATGGGCGGCTTGCTGAACGCGACGTTATGCACGTCAGCGGGGGTCAACGACATCAGATCACCTCACGCACTCCATGGCCTGCAGGACACACCCGGGTTTTCCCCGATCACCTGGGTGTCAGTTGCATCGCGAAGAACACAACCAACAGCAGCACCATAATCGACAAGTCCAGTCCTACGCCGCCGATCCGGACCATCGGAATGATCCTGCGGAACAACCGCACCGGCGGGTCGGTCACTGTGTAGATGGTCTCGAGCGTCACCGCAACCCCTCCGGCGGGACGCCATTCCCGTGCGAAAGTCCGCACGAGCTCGACCACGATCCGGGCCGTGAGCAGCAGCCAGAAGGCAAACAGCACGTACCAGATCGCAAGCCACACAGCATTCACGGCGACCACTCTAGCGGGGGACGGCCGAGTTGGGCGCGACCAGCCGCCCCGAGGGCGACATAGTCGACAAAATCACGTCTGGCTGCGCCCAGCGGTCCGGCCGTGTTCACCCGCGCAGGAACAATCCGCCCTCGGCGATCCGCCGGCGGTCCTCGGCGGTCACGTCCACATCGGGCGGTGAGAGAAGGAACACCTTGTTGGTGACCTTGTCCATCGACCCCCGCACGGCGAACGCCAGCCCCGCCGCGAAGTCCACGATCCGCTTGGCGTCCGCGTTCTCCATCTCGGTGAGGTTGATGATCACCGGAATGCCCTCGCGGTAGTGCTCGCCGATCGCCCGCGCCTCGATGTAGCTCGTCGGGTGCAGCGTCGTGATCCGGCTGAGCGGGTCCCGGGCCGGCGCGGCGACCGGTTCGGCGACCGGCCGCAGCCGGGCGACCGGCTCCGGCTGGCGGTCCACGGCGAGCGCGCCGTGCGTGGACGGCTCGGCCGCCATCGCCCGCGACCGCACGCGCGCGGCGGGCTCGTCGTAGCTCTCTTCGACGTCGCGGTAACGCGCCCGGGTCCGGGCCGGCGGCTGGTCGTAGCCGTCGTCGTACTCGTCGTAACCGTCGTCGTAGCCGTCTTCGTCCGCGGGCACCATCCCGAAGTAGGCCTTCAGCTTCTGCAGCGCGCTCATAGCCTCTCCCTAGCCCTTGCCGCTCCCGCACCGTTGTGCCCCGACCGGCCGGACACGAAACGTGACCACCGGGCGGGCTCCCTACGGCGAGGCTAAACCGCGCCCGCCGAGCAACGCGGTTCCGACACGCACACACGTCGAGCCGTGCCGGATCGCCTGGTCCAGATCATGGCTCATTCCGGCGGACACGTCAGCGGCTTCCGGATACCGGGCGCGAACTCTTTCCGCCGAGCGGGACAGCCGGGCAAAAGCAGTGCCCGGGTCTTCCCCTAACGGGGCCACAGCCATCACGCCTCGCAACCGCAGCTCCCCCGTGTGGGCGATGTGGTCGGCGAGGGCGTCGACGTCTTCCAGCAGGGTCCCGCCGCGCGCGACGTCGCCGTCGAGGCTCACCTGGACCAATACGTCGAGCGGTCCGGTCCGTTCCCCCGCCTCCTGCGCGGCCGCGACCGCGCGGGCGAGCGCGTCGGCGAGCCGCACCGAGTCGACCGACTGGACCTCGGCCGCCCAGCGCACCACCGAGCGCGCCTTGTTCCGCTGCAGCCGCCCGACCATGTGCCAGCGCGGCGTGACATCCGGACGCAGTTCCGCGACCTCGGCCGCCTTCGGACCGGCTTCCTGGTCTCGGTTTTCGGCGAGGTTCAGCAGTCCGAGGTCGGTGAGCAGCGCGGCGTCAGTCGCCGGGAAGGTTTTGGTGACGCCCAGCAGCCGCACCTCGTCGCGGGACCGCCCGGCCGCCGCGCAGGCGTTCGCGATGCGCTCTTCGACCGCGGCCAGCGACGCCGCCAGCTCCGCCCGCCGCTCCTCGGTCACGCTTTCTCCTCTTCCAGCCAGGTGATGCCGGCGATCCGGCCGGTGGTGCCGTCGCGGCGGAAGCTGAACAGCGTCTTGTCCTCCGCCGTGCACCGCGGATCCGCGCCGACGCGTCCGACGCCCAGGTCGGCGAGCTGCTGCCAAAGCCCCGCTCGCAGGTCTAGACCGGTCGTGCCCTTGCGCGTTTTGCAGGAACTGCCGGGGAGATGCTTCTCGACGTCCGCGGCCATCGCGGCCGGGACCTCGTAGCAATCGCCGCAAATCGCCGGCCCCAGCAACGCCTCGACCCGGCTCGGTTCGGCCCCGAGTTCGCGCATCGCCTCCAGCGCGGCGGGCACCACGCCGACGCGCGCCCCGACCCGTCCCGCGTGCACCGCGGCGACGACGCCCGCTTCCGGATCCGCCATGAGCACCGGAACGCAGTCCGCGACCAGCACCACGAGCGCGACGCCCGGCCGGTCGGTCACCAGCGCGTCGGTAGCTTCGGCGGCCGAGGTCTCGGTGCCGTCCACGACGGTGGCGGTGCGGCCGTGCACCTGTTCCATCCAGGCCAGCTTGTCCTCGGCGAGGCCCAGTTCGGACGCCAGCCGCTTGCGATTGGCGTAGACGTCGCCCGCGTCGTCGCCGACGTGGTCCCCGAGGTTGAAACTCTCGTACGGCGGCCGGGAAGCCCCGCCCGCCCTGGTCGTGACCACTCGTCGTACTCGCACCCCGCCATCCTGCCAAAAACGACGGCGGCCGCCCTCCCGAGCCTCGTGAGTGGCAATCCCGGTTAGAACCGGCATAAACACTCACGAGATACGGCAACGGCCGCCCCGAACGTGTCGGGACGGCCGCCTGCCGGAAAACCGTGCTTACCGCCGCATGAACGGCGGCACGTCCACGTCGTCGTCGGTCGGGTCGTCGTGGACCGTCGTCGGGCGGCTCGGCAGACCGCCCGTCGCAGAACCCGAACCGATCGGCGAATACCCCCGCGTGCCGCCTCCGGGTTGCGGGAGGCCGCCCGGCGGGGTACCGGTGCCCGGCTGCGGCAGGCCCGACGACGGGGTCCGCGGCGGAGCCACCGGGTAGCCGGAGCTGCCCGCGGGCGGCACCGGGGTCGCCCCGGTCTGCGGCGGGGACTGCGGAGCCGAACCGCCGCCGACCTGGCCCGCCGCGGCGGACGCGGTGCCGTTGCCTTGTTTGCCGCCGAACGCGGGCGGGTCGAGTTTCTTGTGCGTGGGCGCGCCGGCGTCGAAACCGGCCGCGATCACCGTGACGCGGACCTCGTCGCCGAGGGAGTCGTCGATGATCGTCCCGAAGATGATGTTCGCGTCCGGGTGCGCCGATTCCTGCACGAGCGACGCGGCCTCGTTGATCTCGAACAGCCCGAGGTCCGATCCGCCCGCTATGGACAGCAGCGCGCCGTGCGCCCCGTCCATCGACGCTTCCAGCAGCGGCGAATTGATCGCCTTCTCCGCGGCTTGTATCGCCCGCCCTTCGCCGCGCGCGGAGCCGATGCCCATCAGCGCGGAGCCCGCGCCGGACATGACGCTCTTGACGTCGGCGAAGTCCAGGTTGATCAGGCCCGGCGTGGTGATCAGGTCGGTGATGCCCTGGACACCGGAGAGCAGCACCTCGTCGGCGGAACGGAACGCGTCCATCAGGGACACGCCGATGTCGCCGAGCTGCAGCAGCCGGTCGTTCGGGATCACGATCAGCGTGTCGCATTCGTTGCGCAGCTGCTGGATGCCGTCCTCGGCCTGCTTGCCGCGGCGTTTGCCCTCGAAGGTGAAGGGGCGGGTCACCACGCCGATCGTGAGCGCGCCGAGCTTGCGGGCGATCTGCGCGACGACCGGCGCGCCGCCGGTGCCGGTGCCGCCGCCCTCGCCCGCGGTCACGAACACCATGTCGGCGCCCTTGATGACCTCTTCGATTTCCTCGCGGTGGTCCTCGGCCGCCTTCTGCCCCACCTCGGGGGCGGCTCCGGCGCCGAGTCCGCGGGTGAGTTCCCGGCCGATGTCGAGCTTGACGTCGGCGTCGGACATGAGCAGTGCCTGGGCGTCGGTGTTCACCGCGATGAACTCGACACCCTTGAGGCCGACCTCGATCATCCGGTTCACGGCGTTCACGCCGCCGCCGCCGATGCCGACGACCTTGATCACCGCAAGGTAGTTGTGCGGGGGCGTCATCGGGTCCGCCTTCCTGATCGTGATGTGCACATGCCGCCCGCCGGGGCCGGAAACCCTCAACCTCAACCCGAGAGTGAGAGTTATGTCAACCACCGGCGTCAAGGCAGGACGGTAGGCGCCGCGCAAGCTCTAATCCAGTAGCCACGCCGTGAGCGGCAAAGGTGTTTTGCCACAACGCGAAGCCGTGCGCAAGGCCGGAACCCGCCGCGAAGCCCGGCGCGCGGTCTGCTATGCGGGCACCGAAGTGACCAGCACGACGTCGCTCGACGGCTTCCCCGACGGCGCCCCACCTGTCTGCTCGACACTGATCGCGAACTGCTGCGCACCAGCCAAACCGTCCGCCACCACCAGCGAACCCGACGGTCCCCCGGGCAGCAGTCCGGCCGGTCGCGGCGCGAGATCCGGGCCCATCAGCCAGGCCTCGTACACCTTCCCGGACTGGACCGGCGGCAGCCCGGACTGCATGAACATCACGCGGTCCAGCTTCCGCGAAACCACCACCGTGCCGCCGCCCCCGCGCGGCGACACGACGTGCTCGGTCCGCGCGTCCGGCGCAGTCAGCAGCTCGGCCACCGGCAGGTACCGGTCGCGCGCGGCGTCCAATTCGGACTGTGCGCTGGTGAGCTGGCTGCTGGTGTGCAGAGCGATCCCGCCGAACACGCCGGCCAAGGCGAGCCCGATGACGGCAGCGGCGGCGGCGATCAGCATCGGCCAGCGGCGCGGGCCGCGCGGGCGCGGTTCGGCGGAATCGGTTCGCGGCGGCACTTGGCGGGTCGTGCGCATCTCCGCGAGGACTCGGTCCTTGAGGCCGGACGGCGGCTGCTCGTCCATCGCCGCGCCGAGCCGGGCCGCGGTCTCGCTCAGTTCCCGCACTTCCTGTGCGCAGGCCTCGCACTGGTCGAGATGACGGCGGAATTGGGCCCGCTCGACCTCCGACAGCGCGTCGAGCGCGTACGCGCCGGCCAACGTGTGCATCTCCGGACTGGTCACGCCGTCACCCCCAGGCAGTCGCGCAGCCGGATCAATCCGTCGCGCAGTCTGGTCTTGACCGTCCCCTGCGGCGTGTCCAGCACGTCGGCGACCTCGCGGTAGGTATAGCCCTGGTAGTAGGCCAGGAGGACGGATTCCCGCTGCAATTCGGTCAGCGTCTTCAGGCAGCGCCGCACCTGCGAGCGTTCCAGCCGGGTCGCGACGGATTCGGCGACCTCGTCGAACGGACGTCCGCGCGCGGCTTCGAAGGTCGCTTTCCGTTCGCGTTCGGTGCTCGCCCGCGCGGACCTCACCCGGTCGACCGAGCGCCGGTGCGCGAGGGTCATCGCCCAATTCAGGACGCTGCCCTTCGCCGACGAGTAGCGCGTGGCGGTCTTCCACAGCTCCACGAGCACCTCCTGCGCGACCTCCTCGGACTGCGCGGGGTCCCGCACGATGCGGCGGACGAGCCCGTAGACGGGACCGGCGAGCTGATCGTAAAGCCGCTCGAAGGCGCGTTCGTCCCCCTTCGCGACCAGCGCCATCAGGTCCTCGGCGCTCGGCGACGACGGCACCGCCGAGAGCCGGTCGGCCGGGCGTGCGCTCTCATCCATGGAGGACTCCTGCCGTGTTCTGTCCGGTCCGGGCGGCGAGCGGGGCCTTGCGCCGCCACAGCGCGAGCCCGTGGCGACGGATCAGCGCGGCGACGCGCTGCGGTTGCAGCGGCCGGCCCAGCAGGAACCGCGCGAGCGTGCGGATCCCGGCCGGACGGCGGACTCCTCGCAGCGTAGCCGTCAGCGCGGCGTCGCCGTCGCGGTGCAGGACGACGGTCAACGCCAGCAGCGCGTCCGGGCGCGGCAGGTGCATTCGGTACTCCCCCGTCATCTCCTGGAACGGCGACACGTAGAACTCCTTGTCCGCCCGAAGGTCTTCCCCCGGCTGGAGCAGGTAGGCATGCCGGCCGCCGTAGGTGTTGTGCACCTCGGCGACCACGCAGGCGAGCGCGCCGTCGGGCGTGTGGCACCAGTAGACGGTGATCGGATTGAACACGTACCCGAGAACACGCGCCGACGCGAGCATCGTCACCGGCCCGCCGCGCAAGTCCACTCCGCGGTGCGCGAGCCAAGCGTCCAGTTTGGACCGGATGTCGCCGGGCTCGTCCCGGTCGAAGTGGTCGCGGCCGTCGAAGCGCGCGAACGGCCGGAGCCACCACGGCAGCCGCGGCAGGCGGTCGAGGTCGGTCAGCCACAGGTACATCCGGTGTGCGAACGAGTACGGCGGATCGACCCGGCGAACGTGCGCGACAGTGGCGTCGTAGAGAGCGGTCACCAGGTCACCCCGAAACTGGCCGCGGCGCGGACGCCGGAAGAACAGCCGTCCTCGTGGAATCCCCAGCCTTGATAAGCACCGGCGTACGCGATGACCCCGTCGTTCAATTCCGACAGAAGCCTTTGCGCGGCAACGGATTCCGGCGTATAGATCGGGTGTTCGTAAGACATTTTCGCGACCACCGCGGCGGAATCGAGGCCGTCGCTCGGATTGAGCGTGACGGCGTACGTCGTCGCTTCCTCGAGACCCATCAGCCGGTTCAGGTCGTAAGTGACTTGGACGGCGTGCAGATCGGCACCGCAGCCAGGCGTCCGGTAATTCCAGGAGGCGCGAGCGGCAGCCGCGGTCGGCAACACGGCCGGATCGGTGTGCAGCCAGGCTTCGTTGCGCGAGTAGCGGAAGGTACTGAGCAGTTCCTGTTCCACCGCCGTCGGATTCGCCAACATCCGCAACGCCTGATCGGCATGGGTCGCCACTACAACCCGGTCGACCCGGTGCGCGGTATCGGCATCATCGCGCACCTCGACGCCGCGCGCGGTCCGCTGCACCGAGCGAACCGGAGTGGACAAATGCACGGCCGTCAGCTGTTTCGCCGCCCGCTCGACGTACTCCCGCGAACCGCCCACGACCGTCCGCCAGGTCGGCGAATTCCGCACGGTGAGCATTCCGTGGTTGCGCAGGAATTCGAACAGATACCGCGCCGGATACTGCATCGTGTCCGTGCGGTCGGCGGACCATACCGTCGAAACGAGCGGCAGCACGAAATGGTCCACGAAGTACCGCGAATACCCGCCGATCGCCAGGAACGCGCCGAGTGGAACGTCGCCCGCGTCAGCACGGGACAGCAGCCGTTCGGCGTGCCGGTGGAACCGTTTCACCTCGGCCAGCATCAGCAGGTAACGCGCGGACGCGACGTTGCTCCGTTGCGCGAACAGCCCGCGCAGGCCTTTCGCCCCGGCGTACTGCAGGCCGCAGCCGTCGCAGCGGATGCTCATCGACATCTCGGTCTCGCGGGTGCGCACGCCGAGTTCGCCGAACAGCCGCAGCAGCGTCGGATAGGTGCGCTCGTTGTGGACGAGGAACCCGGAATCGACGGCGACCGTCCCGCCGTGTGCGCTCGGCACGTCGTGGGTGTGGGCGTGTCCGCCGAGCCGGTCGTCGGCCTCGAACAGCAGAACCTCGTGGCGGCGCTGCAGCAGGTACGCGGCGGTGAGGCCGGCGACCCCGCTGCCGATGACAGCGATGCGTTGTCCCGTGGTGTGGTGCACGGAAGGCATTCGGCGCGCTCGCCAGCTTGGATTGGTACCAATCCGCGCGAGTGTCGGCTCCGAAGCCCTGGTATGCCGAAATCCGCAGCTCACCGACTGGCCGACTTCGCCGAACGCATCCTCGGCGGTCCGCTCCCGGTGGCCGTCCGCACCTGGGACGGCCACCAGGCCGGGCCTGCCGGGCCGACCGTCGTCCTGAAAAACCGCCGCGCGCTGCGCTGGCTGCTGTACTCGCCCGGCGAGCTGGGCCTGGCGCGGGCTTACGTGTCGGGCGACCTGGACGTCGAGGGCGATCTCACCGAAGGCTTCCGGCGAGCCTGGGCTTACCGGCCACAGCTGTCCGCCCGCGACTTCGGCGAGGCGATCCGCTTGGCCGCGCGGCTCGGAGTGTTCGGCCTGCCGCCGAAGCCGCCCGCCGAGGAAGCCCGGCTGCGCGGAAAGCTGCACACCCTCGGCCGCGACCGGTCGGCGATCTCGCACCACTACGACCTGTCGAACGCCTTCTACCAGCTGCTGATGGACGATTCGATGGCGTACTCCTCGGGCTACTGGTCCGAATCCGCCGATCTCTCCCGCGCCCAGCACGACAAACTCGAACTGATCTGCCGGAAACTCGGCCTCCGACCAGGTATGCGCCTCCTCGACGTCGGCTGCGGCTGGGGTTCGCTCCTCGTGCACGCGGCGAAGCACCATGGCGTCGAGGCCGTCGGCGTCACCATCTCCGCCGAGCAGGTGCAGCACGTCAAAACCCGCCTGGCACAGCACGACCTGGACGACCGCGTCGAGATCCGCAGGCAGGACTACCGGGAACTCGCCGGAGAATCCTTCGACGCCGTAGCCTCGATCGAAATGGGCGAACACGTCGGCGAGGACAACTACCCGACCTACACCGCCACGTTGTTCCGCATGCTCAAACCCGCCGGACGACTGCTGCTGCAACAGATGTCGCGCGGAGCCGTCGCGCCCGGCGGCGGTGCGTTCATCGAGCGCTACATCGCCCCCGACATGACCATGCGCCCGCTGAGCCGCACCCTCGGCCACCTGGAAACCGCCGGCTTCGAAATCCGCGACGTGCACGCGTTGCGCGAGCACTACGTCCCGACCGTTCGAGCCTGGGCGGACACGCTGGAGCAACACTGGGACGAGGCCGTCGCGTTGATCGGCGAGGCAGGCGCCCGAGTCTGGCGGCTGTACCTGGTCGGCGGCGCACTCGCCTTCGAGGAGAACCGCATGGGCGTGGACCAGATCCTGGCCGTGCGACCAGACGCGAACGGCCGCTCCGGAATGCCGTGGACGAGGGAGCGGGCATGATCGCGCTGCTCAGCCTCACCGCCGGAGTCACCCTGGCCGCGGTGACTTTGACCTTCGGCATCGCCCGCCTGCGCCGTCGCTACGACACCATCGACACCTTCTGGGGCTTAGGTTTCGCCCTCGTAGCCGTGGTCTCGTTCCCCTTCGGCACCGGCCCGCTCGCCCTGCGGCTGACCACCGCCGCCCTCACCGTCATCTGGGGCGTCCGCCTGGCCGTCCACCTGCACCTGCGCAACCGCGACAAGCCGGAAGACCCGCGCTACCAGCAGATTGTCGAACGCGCCGGCCAGAACCCCGGCGTCCGGATCTTCGTGCGGACCTACCTGATGCAAGCCGTGGTCCTGTGGTTCGTCTCGCTGCCTGTGCAATTCGCCATGTCCGGCACGGGTTTCGGCGTCACCGCCTGGCTGGGCGTGGCGGTCTGGCTGCTCGGCTTCGCCTTCGAAACCATCGGCGACGAACAACTCCGCCGCTTCCGCGCCAACCCAGCGAACCAAGGCGAGGTCCTGGACACCGGCCTCTGGCGCTACACCCGCCACCCGAACTACTTCGGCGACGCCTGCGTCTGGTGGGGCCTCTACCTGCTGGCCTGCTCAACGTGGCCCGGTGCGGCGACAGTGCTTTCTCCGGTCGCGATGACCTTCACCCTGGCCCGCGGCACCGGCAAACCCATGCTGGAGAAAGGCATGCAGCACACCCGCCCCGGCTACGCCGACTACATCGCCCGCACCAGCGGATTCCTTCCGCTGCCCCCGAAGAAACTCACTCCCCGATGAGCCCCCGCAACAACTCAAGATGCCGCGCGGTCTCCTTCACCAAGTACTCGACCACCGTCGCCACGGTCACCAACTGATCGCCCTCGAACCCCACCGGATCCTCCAGTGACCGATCCGCGATGACCTGGCGACACAGCTCGACATTGTCCCGATAAGTGCTGCGCACCTCCTCGACCGGCAGATCAAGCCCCACCTCGAACGCAGCGTCGCGCCCCGCCTCCAGCCGCTCGGCCCACCGCTCCGGCTGCCCGGTGACGACAACGTCGTACATGGTGTTCTCCACCAACGCGAGATGCCACAAAATCCCGGCCGCAGTCATCAACTCGCCGGGCCAGCGGGCTTGTTCGTCGGTGAGTTCGGAACACTTCCACGCCACGGTCGCGCGCAGCAGCTCAAGGTCGTCGACCAGCTGCGCGCGGTCGAGGCTCATTCCCCGGTGAGACCGTCGGTCAGCTCGCGCAAAAGGTCCAAATGCCCGAGATGGCGCGCGGTCTCCTCGATCATGTGCGTGACAACCCAACGCACCGTGAGCGGCTTGTCCCCCTTGAACAGCACCGTGTCCTCGAACCCCCGAGCCGCGACCACGGCCCGGCACTTCTCGACCTCGGCCTCGTAATCAGCGATCAACTGCGTCATCGGCAGCTCCAACGCGACCCGGAACTCAGCGTCCCGGTCGATTTCGAGCCGATCCGCCCACTCGTCCGGCTGCCCGTCGAGCACGACGCGGAACCAGTAGTTCTCGACGAGCGTGAGGTGGCACAACAACCCGGCGATCGTGGTCAACTCGCTGGGAACGTGCTTCTGGCGAGCCTGGTCGTCGGAGAGGCCGGAGCATTTCCACACCACGCTGGCCCGCAGGAAGTCGAGAAACCCGGTGAGCTGAGTGCGCTCGTCCCCCGCCATCGGCGGGTCAGGACGTTCAGGAGGATTGGTCACCCCAGAATTCTGCCGCACGAGGCCACCCGTTTTCGTGAATTACCTTGCGCACAATGTAATTGTGCACTACCTTCATGGGGGTACGCATCCCCGACCGCATTCAAGGAGACAGCGATGCCCAGCCGCGACGCGACCACCCACTGGACCGGCGGACTGCAGAAAGGCAAGGGCGAGGTCACCTTCGACTCGTCGAACCTGGGCACCTACGAGGTGTCCTTCCCGACCCGGTCCGGCAATCCCGACGGGCACACCAGCCCCGAAGAACTCATCGCCGCCGCCCACTCGAGCTGCCTGGCGATGAACCTCTCCGGCGTCTTGGAATCCCAAAACCTGGAAGCCGACTACATCGACGTCTCCGCCGAGGTCACCCTGGGCCCGGCCGCCGACGGCGGCTTCGAAATCAGCGGCATCGACATCACCCTGCGCGCGAAACTGGACGGCGTGACCGCGGACCAGTTCGCCGAACTGGCCAAGACCGCCGAACAAACCTGCCCGGTCTCCAAGGCCCTCTCCGGCACCACCATCACACTGGACGCCGCCCTGGCCTGACCCCCTTGGTTGCGTGAGGGGAACCCTGAGAGGGTGTTGTGGAACCTGGGTGGTTAGTCGTTGGTGTCTTCGGCTAGGCGGCGGGCTGCTTCGGTTTCGATGGGGCCGGAGGGTTCGATGTGTTCGTCGGCGAGGCGGGCGGCCATGAGCCGGATCATCGCGAATTGGATCATGGCTTCGGCGTGGGCGGTTTTGCGTTCGTAGTCGCGGGTCAAGCGTCTGCACCTCGTCAGCCAGCCGAAGGTTCGTTCCACCACCCACCGGCGGGGCAGCACCTGGAACCCTTTCACATCGGCGTTGCGGGGCACCGCGACGATCTCGATGCTCTCGCTCTCGCGAGCCCATCCAACGAGGGTGGTGTCTTTGGAGTTGACGTAGCCGCCGTCCACCCACACCAGGCCAAGCCGCGGAAAGGCCCGCCGGATCCCGGTCAGGATCCGGCGGGCTCCGGGCCGGTCCTGCACCGACGCCGAGGTCACCGCCACGCCCAGGATCAGCCCGAGCGTGTCGACCAGGACATGCCGTTTGCGGCCCCGCACCCGTTTCCCCGCGTCGTAACCGATCTGCTCCCCGCCTTCGACGGTTTTCACCGACTGCGAGTCCAGCACCGCCGCCGACGGCCGCGGGTCCCGGCCGTCGCGCTCGCGCACCTTGTCGCGCAGCACGTCGTGCACCCGAGCCCAGGTGCCGTCCGCGGTCCAGGCCGCGAACACCCGATACGCGGTGGTCCACGGCGCGAGATCACGCGGCGCCAGCCGCCACGCGCACCCGCTGACCAGCACATAGCTGATCGTGTCGATCACCAACCGACGCGAATGCACCGGCGGACGCCCGCCCAGACTCGGATGCCTCTTGGGCAGCAACGGCTCGATCACCGCCCACTGCGCATCCGTCAACGACGAGCCATAGGCCGGTTTGCACACACAGACGCACACCCGGCTTGATGATCACCACCGCCGCACCGCTACCACAGCCGACACACCGCACCGAAAACCAGGTTTCACAACACCCTCTGAGGGAATCAGATTCCCTGAGGGTTCCCCTCACGACCCACTCGCACGTTCCGGCTGCCGTGAGGGGCTCCTTCACGGACTTAGATTCCCTCAAGGGCCCCTTCACGGACCCCCGCCACCGCCGCGATGCACCCAACGCGGCATTCGGTGCATCCCACGCACCCAATGCGGCATTCGGTGCGTCAGACGCACCCAACGCCACATTGGGGCGCTACCCAGCCTCACCTCGCGAACCCCAACGCGACGATCCGCTCAGCCGCGCGCACCCACTGCCCAAACCGCAGGCCGGGCACCCAGCCCACCAAGCACCCACGCCACCCAGCCGCACCAGCGCACCCGACTATCGAGGCACCCACACCACCCCCGCACCCCGATACGAAGCCAAAACGCGGCGCGGGGGTGTTTGTCAAGGCATCTTTCCCGCCTTGACAAACACCCCCGCGCCGTAGTCACAATCAAGCTTCGGGGTGCCCCGCGCAACCACCGGGCGCAATGTCGCCGCCAGGCGACGAGCCCCCCGAAAACTCACGAAAACGCAGCAACATTCCCCTTAGCCCACTCAGCATAAGAAACCCCAGGCCGCCCCAACAAATCCTCCACAACCCCAGTAGGCACCTGCGGATTCAAAGCAGTGAACTCAAACATCTCCAACAACCAAGAAGCAATCTCCTCCGGATACCCAGCCGCAACCCACTCCGCGACCTGCTCCTCCGGAGTCAACTCCACAAACGGAACCGGCTTCCCCAACGCAACCCCAATAGCCGCAGCCATCTCCGCAAGCGAAACCCCCTCCGGCCCGCTCAACTCGTAAATCCGCCCCACATGCCCCTCAGTACTCAGCACATGAGCAGCCACCGCAGCAATATCCCCCAAATCAATAGGCGTCTGCGTAGCCGAGGGGCAAACCGACCGAACCTCCCCACGCTCCCGAACAGAAGCAGTCCACCCCAGAGAATTGATCATAAACGCCCCAGGCCGCAAAAACGTCCAATCAAACCCGCCAGCAGTCACCGCGGCCTCAACAGCAGCAAACCCATGCCCGCTGGAAGCCGGATGCGTATCCCCCACACTAGCCCCAGACAACGCGACAACCCGCCGAATCCCAGCTGAAGAAGCCAACTCGCAAAACCGGGAAACAGTCCGCGCATAAGGAGCCAGATAAACCGCCGAAACCCCCTCCAACGCAGCAGGCAAAGTCGAAGGCTTGGCCAGCGACCCG
Organism: Amycolatopsis sp. cg13; assembly: GCF_041346965.1. Taxonomy (GTDB): domain Bacteria; phylum Actinomycetota; class Actinomycetes; order Mycobacteriales; family Pseudonocardiaceae; genus Amycolatopsis. The sequence continues at coordinate 9,195,107 of NZ_CP166848.1, read as the reverse complement.
ACCACCACCTCAACCCCGCCAGGCAACGCCGCCCGCTCCGGATCCACCGTCAACGCCCGCACCGGCACCCCGCGAGCCACCAGCTCGTCAACCACCAGCCGCCCGACATTGCCAGTAGCACCCGTAACCAGAACCGTCATGCCCCCACCTTCTCGTATGGCGTACGAACTCAACAAGCGTACGCCATACGATAAAGAGGGGCCACCGAACCCCGGGAAGCGGCCAAGACATAAGGCCTAGGACGTGATGGTAGGCAACTCCGGCGCGGAAACGTCGTAGATCTTCCCCTGCTGCGTCAGCAGCGCAGCCAGCACCTTCGCCTTGCGATCGGTGTTCTCCGCGTTCCCCCACCGCACGGTCTTGCCGGTAGAAAGCGTGAACTCGACACTCGCCGGGGTCTGCGCAGTGACCGTCTTCGTCTGCTTCAGCAACTGCTCCGGCAACACCCCGAGCACCGCAGTAACCGCACGGGTGACCGGGTCATCCACCGACACCTTCGGCAGCTTCAACTCCGGCAACCCGACCGGCCGGGTCTTCACCGTCTTGAACACAACGCCGCCACCGTCGACGAGATGCACCCCGTCACCACCGGGACCGCTGTCGAAGAACGCGATCGCGGTCCGTTCGGTCACCGCGATCTCCAGCGTCGTCGGCCACGACCGGGACACATCGACCGTCGCGATTCCCGGCATCTGCGCCACCCGGTCGCGGATCCCGTCGACGTCCGCCCGCAGCATCGGCTGCCCGGCCGGCACCGCGGCGGTCGCGCGGATCTGGTCCACCGACACGGTTTTCGCGCCCTGCACCTCGATCGTCTTCACCGAGAGCAGCGAACTGAAGAACAGCAGGTACCCCAGCGCCAGCAGGGTGACCACGGACAGCAGCGCCACCCAGCGGCGGCGGATCTCCTGGCCCCGAGTCGGCCGGGACTTCCGCGCGGACTTCCGCGCCGAGCGAGCCGAACGGCCCGAACGCGCGGCGGTCCGGGCGCGGGTGCGCTGGCGTTCCTCCTCGGTCCGCCGCCCGCGTCGTTCCCGGGCCAGGGCAGCACGCTGCTCCTCGCCCGCGCGAGGCGCGGGCGAGCGACGGCGCTGCTGCCGGGTCCCGGTCATGCTCGTCCGGCCCTCCGGTCCAGCTCGGCCAGGATCTCCGGGCCCAGCTGCGTCACGTCGCCCGCGCCCATGGTGATCGCGAGATCGCCCGGCCGCACGAGGTCCGCGACCAGGCCGGCGGCCACGTCGAAAGCGGGCTGGTAGTGCACCGGAACGGTCACGCGGTCGGCGATCAGCGCGCCGGTCACGCCCGGCACCGGCTCCTCGCGCGCGCCGAACACGTCGAGCACCACGACCTCGTCGGCCAGCGACAACGCCTCGGCGAACTCGGCCGCGAAGGTCTGCGTGCGCGAGAACAGGTGCGGCTGGAACACCACGACGACACGTCCGTTGCCCGCCGCCGTGCGCACCGCGCGCAGCTGCGCGGCCACCTCGGTCGGGTGGTGCGCGTAGTCGTCGTACACGCGGACATCGCCCGCGCGGCCCTTGAACTCGAACCGGCGGCGCACCCCGCCGAACGCGGCGAGCCCGGCGGCCATGCCGTCCAGCGGCGCGCCGAGTTCGAGCCCGGCGAGCAGCGCGGCGACCGCGTTGAGCGCCATGTGCTCGCCCGGCACCGCGACCCGCAGGTCGTGTTCTCCGCCGTCCAGCGCGACTCGCACGACGCCGCCGTCCGGCGCGGGCGTGTAGTCCAGCACTCGCACGTCGCCCTCGCCGGTAGCGGCGCGGCCGTAACGGCGCACCCGCACTCCGGCCGCGGCGGCCTCGTCGCCCAGCCGGGCCGCGCCCTCGTCGTCGGCGCACACGATCAGCAGGCCGCCCGGCTCGATCTGGCCGACGAAGTCGCTGAACACCTTCACGTACGCCTCGGCGGTGCCGTGGTGGTCGAGGTGATCGGGCTCGACGTTCGTCACCACCGCCACCGAGGGCGCGTAGGTGAGGAAGGAACCGTCGCTCTCGTCGGCCTCCGCGACGAACACGCCGCCCTCGCCGTGGTGCGCGTTGGCCCCGGATTCGTTCAGGTCGCCGCCGATCGCGAACGACGGGTCCATCCGGCAGTTCTGCAGCGCCACGGTGAGCATCGACGTGGTCGACGTCTTGCCGTGCGTTCCCGCGATGCACGCGACGCGGTGCCCGGCCATCAGCCCGGCCAGCGCCTGCGCGCGGTGCAGCACCGGGATGCCGCGCTCGCGGGCCGCGGCGAGTTCCGGGTTGGTCTCCTTGATCGCGGTCGACACCACGACGGCCGACGGCGGTTCGGCCAGCTCGCCGAGGTTTTCCGCCTTCTGGCCGACGAACAGGGTCGCGCCCTGCGCGCGCAGCGAAAGCAGCGCGCGCGATTCCTTGGCGTCCGACCCGGACACGGCCGCGCCGCGGGCGAGCAGGATCCGCGCGATGCCGGACATCCCGGCCCCGCCGATCCCGATCAGGTGCGCCCGGCGCAGCTGCGCGGGCAGTTCGGGCGTGTCAGGCACCGGCGGCCTCCAAGACGATGCGGGCGAGGGTCTCGTCGGCCTCGCGGTGGCCGAGCCCGACCGCGGCGGCGCTCATCTGCGCGACCCGGTCGGCGTCGGTCACCAGCGGGATCACCAGCTCGGCGACCTTTTCCGCGGTGAGGTCGGCGTCGGCGACCATCAGCGCCGCGCCGGCGTCGACCGCGGGCTGGGCGTTGACCGCCTGCTCGCCGTTGCCGTGCGGCAGCGGGACGAACACCGCGGGCAGCCCGACCGCGGACACCTCGGCCGCGGTCATCGCGCCGGACCGGCACACCACCGCGTCCGCCGCGGCGTAGGCCAGGTCCATCCGTTCCAGGTACGGCACCGGCACGTACGGCGGGCGGCCGGGAAACTCTTGCACCACAAGGGAATTCTTCGGTCCGTGGGCGTGCAGCACGCCGACGCCCGCCTCGGCGAAGTCCTTCGCCGCGCCGGAAATCGCGGAGTTGATCGACGCCGCGCCCTGCGAACCGCCGAACACCAGCAGCGTCGGCGCGTCCGGGTCCAGCTCGAAGAATTCGCGTGCCTGCGCCCGCAGCGCGGCCCGGTCCAGCGTCGTGATCGAGCGGCGCAGCGGAATGCCGACCACCTCGGCCTTCGGCAGCGGCGTGCCCGGCACCGCGACCGCGACGCGGGACGCGAACCGGGCGCCGACCTTGTTCGCCAGCCCGGCCGACTTGTTCGCCTCGTGCACCACGATCGGCGTACGGCCGCGCGCGGCGAGGTACGCCGGCAGCGCGACGTAGCCGCCGAAGCCGACCACGACGTCCGCGTGCACCCGGTCGAGCACCTCGCGGGTGCGGCGGACCGAATCGCGCACCTTCAGCGGCAGCCGGAGCAGTTCCGGCGTCGGCTTTCGCGGCATCGGGACCGGCGGGATCAGCTCCAGCGGGTACCCGCGCGCGGGCACGAGCTTGTTCTCCAGGCCGCGTTCCGTGCCGAGGGCGACCACTTCGGCGTCCGGGCGCAGCCGCTTCACGGCGTCCGCCAGCGCGAGCGCGGGCTCGATGTGCCCGGCGGTGCCCCCGCCGGCGACCACGACGACCGGCGCCCGGCCTGCCGCCGAACGCTCGGTTCCCTTGACGGGCTTGCTCACCAATGACCTCTCCGGTTCGCGGTGCCCCGGGCACCGCGGTTCGCTGTAGTCCGCCGCGCCGACCGGCGGCGTTCCTGTGCCGGTGCGGGCCGGGCCGCACGCGGCGCCGGCCTGGCCGCCTTCGTCCCGCTCCCCGCGGCGCGCGTTCCCTTGCGGGAGGACGGCGGGCGGTACGGATCGGGCGGGGGCAGCCGCAGCAGGCGTCCGAATTTACCCGGCCCGTGCGAGCGCAGTGCGGCCACCGCCTCGGGTTCGTGCCGCGCGGCGTTGGCCAGCACGCCCATGATGAGCATGGTGATCACGAGCGACGTGCCGCCGTAGGAGATCAGCGGCAGCGTGACGCCGGTGACCGGCAGCAGCCCGACCACGTAGCCGATGTTGATGGCCGCCTGCGCGACGAGGAACACCGTCAGCGTGCCCGCGACGATCCGGATCCACGGGTCGATGTTGCGGGTCGCGATGCGCAGGCCGACCACGGCGACGCCGGCGAACAGCGCCAGCACCACCGCGCAGCCCACGAAGCCCAGTTCCTCGCCGATCAGCGCGAAGATGAAGTCGTTCTGCACGTTCGGCAGGTAGCCCCAGTTCGACGCGCCCTGCCCGAGCCCCTTGCCGAACAGCCCGCCGTCGGCGAGCGCCAGCTTGGCCTGGTTCGCCTGGAACCCCTCGGCCGAGGTGTCCGCGTCCGGCGACAGGAACGACATCACCCGCGCGAGCCGGTAGGGCGCGATGATCGCCAGCACCAGCACGCCGCTCAGGCCGCCGGCCAGGATCACCCCGAAGAGCCGTTTCGGCGCGCCGGCGAACCACAGCAGGCCGAGCAGCACCACCGCGAGGGTGATCGTGCCGCCGAGGTCGGGCTGCATCATCACCAGCGCGAACATCAGCAGCGCCACCGGCACCACCGGGACCAGCAGGTGGCGCCACTGGTGCAGCTTGCTGTACTTGATCACCAGGATGTGCGCGCCCCAGAACGCCAGCGCCACCTTCGCCGCCTCGACCGGCTGGAAGGTGAACACGCCCAGCTTGAACCAGCCCTGCGAGCCGTTCACCGTCGACCCGAGCGGCGTCAGCACCAGCATCAGCAGGCCGAGGCAGATCACCGTCATCGTCGCGGACATCCGGCGGATCCGTTCGAGGCGCACCCGCAGGCCGACCCAGAACACGATCCCGCCGAGCGCGACGAACATCAGGTGCCGGAAGAACAGCGCGTACACGCCGCTGCCGGTTTTCGGGTTGTAGGAGGCCACCGACGACGCGGACAGCACCATCACCGCGCCGATCACGGTGAGGATGCCGGTGAGCGCGAGGACCAGGTGGAACGACGCGAGCGGGCGGGAAAGCCAGGCGGTCAGCCCGGTGCGGAGCGCGACGAACGGGCTTTCCTTGCGGACGCGCCGCGGCCGGGGCTTGTCTCCGTCAACGACTGTCATCCGCCGCCCCCGCCGCGCCGTCGGCCAGCGCACGCACCGCGGCTTCGAACGCGTCGCCGCGCGCTCCGTAGCCGCGGAACATGTCCAGCGAGGCGGCGGCGGGCGCGAGGAGCACCACGTCACCAGGACGAGCCAGGGCGCTGGCCGCATTCACCGCCGCAGTCATGGGCTCATCGTCACCCGGAAGGAGGCGGTTGCACGGGACATCCGGCGCGTGTCGCGAGAGAGCGGCTTCGATCACGGGGGAATCGGCGCCCAGCAGGACAGCCGCGCGCAGCCGTCCGCCGACCGCGGCGACCAACTCGTCCACCGACGCGCCTTTGAGCTGCCCGCCGGCGATCCAGACCACGCTTTCGTGTGCGAGCAGCGAGCCGAGCGCGGCGTGCGGGTTGGTGGCCTTCGAATCGTTGATGTACCGGACGCCGCCGACCTCGGCGACCTCCACCGCGCGGTGCGGCGCGGGCTCGTACGTGCGCAGCCCCTTCCGCACCGCCGCGAGCGGAACTCCGTGCACGCGGGCGAGCGCGGCCGCGGCGAGCGCGTTCGCGAGGTTGTGCGGTCCGGCAGGGCGAACGTCGGCGATCTCGGCCAGTTCCTCCGCGCTCGTCTCCGGGTCGGCCCCGAAAGCACGGTCCACCAGCAGGTCTTCGACCAGGCCGAGCTCTCCGGCACGCGGGGTGTCGAGGACGAAGCCGATCCGTCGCGCGTCCTTCGGCGCGTGCTCCTCCGCGATCCGCGTGGACCACGGGTCGTCGACGTTGTGCACGACGGCGCGCGAACGGTCGTGCGCGCGGCCCTTCGCCGCGGCGTACTCCTCCATCGAGCCGTGCCAGTCGAGGTGGTCCTCGGCGAGGTTCAGCACCACCGAGGCGTCCGGCGCGATCGTGGACGACCAGTGCAGCTGGAAGCTCGACAGCTCGACGGCCAGCACCTGGTGCCCGCCGCGGACCGCGTCCAGCACCGGGTAGCCGACGTTGCCGCAGGCCACCGCGTCCGCGCCGGCCGCGCGCAGGATCGACTCCAGCATGCCGACCGTGGTCGTCTTGCCGTTCGTGCCGGTGATCACCAGCCACGCGGGCGGATGCTCGCGCAGCTGCCCGACCCGCCACGCCAGCTCGACGTCGCCGATCACCTCGATGCCCGCGTCGGCCGCCGCGACCAGCAGCGGAGACGTCGGCCGCCAGCCGGGGCTGGTCACCACGAGCACGGTGTCCGCGGGCGGTTCGGTCAGGCCGGGCACCAGCTCGGCGCCGAGGTCGTCCAGTTCGGCGAGCCGCTCGGCGTTGCCGTCGGTGACCGTGACCCGCGCGCCCAGCTCGCGCAGCACGGGAACGACCGATTTCCCGGTGACGCCCGCGCCCGCGACCAGCACGTGTTTGCCCTCAAGCTGCAAGGCTCAGCCTCCGAAATTGAGCTGCTCGCTGTAGAACAGCCCGAGCCCGAACATGCAGCAGATCGCCGAGAGCAGCCAGAACCGGATGATCACCGTGGTTTCGGCCCACCCTGCCAGCTCGAAGTGGTGGTGGAACGGCGCCATCCGGAACAGCCGCCGCCGCGTCGTGCGGAAGACCGCGATCTGCGTGACCACCGAGATCATCTCGACCATGAACAGGCCGCCGATGACGATGGCGAGCAGTTCGGTGCGGGTGGTCATGGACAGCCCGGCGACGAGGCCGCCGAGGGCGAGCGAACCGGTGTCGCCCATGAAGATCTTCGCCGGAGCGGCGTTCCACCAGAGGAACCCGACGCAGGCCCCGGTGGCCGCCGCCGCGACGACGGCGAGGTCGAGCGGGTCCCGCACGTCGTAGCAGGCCGGGAGCGGCTGGGTCGAGCAGGAGAGCCGGGCCTGCCAGAACGAGATGACCACGTACGTCGCGAGCACCATCGCCGCCGCGCCGCCGGCCAGCCCGTCGAGGCCGTCGGTGAAGTTCACCGCGTTCGACCAGCCGGAGATGACGATGTAGCAGAAGATCACGAACACGACCGACGGGAACGTGATGAGCGCCAGGTCGCGGACGTAGGACAGGCTCTGCGACGCCGGGGTCAGCCCCTGCGCGTCCTTGAACTGCAGCGACAGCACCGCGAACAGGATGGTGATCACGAGCTGGCCGACCAGCTTCGCGGTCTTGTTCAGCCCGAGGTTGCGCTGCTTGCGGATCTTGATGAAGTCGTCGAGGAAGCCGACCAGGCCGAGCCCGACCGCGAGCATCAGCACGAGCAGGCCGGACGCCGAGGGCGCCGCCGAGCGCGAGTTGCCGATCCAGGTGATCAGGTGCGCGACGAAGTAGCCGACGACCATCGCGGTGATGATCGCGACGCCGCCCATGGTCGGCGTGCCGCGCTTCGACTTGTGCCCCTGCGGGCCTTCCTCGCGGATCTCCTGGCCGAAGCCCTGCCGCGAGAAGACCCGGATGAGGTAGGGCGTGAGCAGGATCGAGACCAGCAGACCCGCCGCGGCCGCGATCATGATGTTGATCACGCGTGACCACCGTTCGAGCGTTCAGAGTTCAACGTGGAGGGGGAGTTCCCGGGATCGGCCAGCAGCGCTTCGGCCACCCGCCAGAGACCGGCGGCCTTGGACGCCTTGACCAGCACCACGTCCCCGGGACGGAGCTGATCATGCAGTACGGCGACGGCGGCCTCGACATCGGGTACCAGCACCGACTCCTCGCCCCAGGAACCCTCCTGGAACGCGCCCTGGTGCATGGCGGCCGCGTCCTGGCCGACCACGACGAGCTTCTCGATGTTCAGCCGGACCACGAGCCGCCCGATCGCATCGTGCGCGGTCACCGAGTCCTCGCCCAGCTCGCCCATCACGCCGAGCACCGCCCACGCGCGGCGGCCGGAGCGGCTCATCGAGGCCAGCGCCTTCAGCCCGGCCCGGACCGATTCCGGGTTGGCGTTGTACGAGTCGTTGAGGATCGTGACGCCGTCCGCGCGGGTGGTGACGTCCATCCGGCGCTCCGAGCGCCGCTGCAGCGACGACAGCCGCTGCGCGATCTCCTCGGTGGTCGCACCCAGCTCGCGCGCGATCGCGGCGGCGGAGAGCGCGTTGCCGACGTGGTGCTCGCCGTGCAGCGGCAGCGTCACCGGGGCCTCGCCCTCGGGCGTGATCAGCCGGAAGGACGCGCGGGCCTCCTCGTCGACCGTGATGTCGGCGGCCCGGACCTGCGCCCCGGCCGACTCCCCCACGCCGACGACGCGAGCCTTGGTGCGGCTCGCCATGGCCGCGACCAGCGGATCGTCGAGGTTCAGCACCGCGAGTCCGTCTTCCGGAAGCGCCTCGACCAGCTCGCCCTTGGCCTTCGCGATGCCCTCGCGGGAGCCGAACTCGCCGACGTGCGCGCTGCCGACGTTGAGCACCGCACCGATCCGAGGCGGCGTGGTCACCGCTGCCTCGGCGATGTGCCCGACGCCGCGCGCGGACATCTCCAGCACGAGGAACTTGGTCGACGCGTCGGCGCGCAGTGCGGTCCACGGGTGGCCCAGCTCGCTGTTGAACGACCCGGGCGGCGCGACCGTCGGGCCCATCGGCTCGATCAGCTGCGCGATGACGTCCTTGGTCGAGGTCTTGCCGGACGAACCGGTGACGCCGATGACGGTCAGCCCGCCGGTCGCCAGCCGGTCGACGACGTGCCGCGCGAGCTTGGCCAGCGCGGCCAGCACGGCGGCCCCGGAGCCGTCGGTGTCGCCGGTCAGCGCGACCGACCCGGCGTTGCCCTGTCCCGGCGGCAGCGGCGGCACGACGATCGCCGGAGCGTCGACCTCCCGCGCGGCCAGCACGCCGACCGCGCCGGACTCGACCGCCTTCGCGGCGAAATCGTGCCCGTCGACGCGCTCGCCGGGAAGGGCGATGAACAGCCCGCCCGGACCGAGCTCGCGGGTGTCGAACTCGACGCTGCCGGTCACGACAGCGGATCCGTCGGTACGGTGCAGCCTGCCGCCGACGACGTCGGCGATCTCGGCCAGGCTCAGCTCGATCACGCGGTCACCTCGAGACGCTTGCGGATGGCGGCCTCCAGCTCGTCCCGGTCGGAGAACGGGTGCACCACACCCTGGACCTCCTGGCCGGTCTCATGGCCCTTGCCTGCGATCAGGACGATGTCCCCCGCCCTGGCGAGCGACACCGCGGACGCGATCGCCTCGCGCCGGTCGCCGATCTCCACGACCTCGCCGCCCGCCGCGGGCCCGACCGCGCGGGCCCCGGCCATCATCGCGGCGCGGATCGCGGCCGGATCCTCCGAACGCGGGTTGTCGTCGGTGACGATCAGGAGATCGCTGCGGCGCACCGCGGCCTCGCCCATCATCGGGCGCTTCGCGGTGTCGCGGTCGCCGCCGCAGCCGAGCACGGTGATGATCCGGCCGTCGGTGCGGGCGCGCAGGGCGTCCAGGCCCTGTGCCACGGCGGCCGGTTTGTGCGCGTAGTCGACGACGGCGGTGAAGTCCTGGCCGAGGTAGACCCGCTCCATCCGGCCGGGCACCTCCACCGCGGCGAGCCCGGCGACGATGTCGTCGGCTTCGATGCCCGCGCTGTCCAGGATCGCCGCGGCGAGCACCGCGTTGGCGACGTTGAACGTGCCCGGCAGCGGGATCTTCGCCGCGCGGCTGAGCCCGTCCGGCCCGAGCAGCGTGAAGGTCTGTTCTCCCGCCGACGTCGCCTCGATGTCGGCGGCCCGCCACAGCGCGTCGGCCCCGGCTTCGATGGACACGGTCACCGTCTGCGGAGTGAGCAGCGCCTGCCCCCACGCGCTGTCGACCACGACGACCTCGGTGGTCGAGCGGCCGTCGAACAGCAGGGACTTGGCGGCGAAGTACTCCTCCATGTCCTTGTGGAAGTCGAGGTGGTCCTGCGACAGGTTGGTGAACGCGCCCACCGCGAACCGGGTCCCGTTGACCCGGCCGAGCGCCAGCGCGTGGCTGGAGACCTCCATCGGCACGTGCGTGACGCCGCGTTCCAGCATCACCGCGAGCAGCGCCTGCAGGTCCGGGGCCTCCGGCGTGGTGAACCCGCTGGCCAGGCGCTCGCCGGCGATCCGGGTCTCGACCGTGCCGATCAGGCCGGTGGTGCGCCCGGCGGCGCGCAGGCCCGCGTCGACCAGGTAGGAGGTGGTGGTCTTGCCGGAGGTGCCGGTGACGCCGAGGACCGACAGGTGCAGCGACGGCTCGCCGTAGATCCACGCGGCGATCTCGCCGAGCGCGGCGCGCGGGTCCGGGTGCACGAGGACCGGCACCGGCGCGTCGCGCAGCGCGGGCCGCTCGGCCCCGCTCGGGTCGGTCAGGACGGCCGCGGCTCCGGCGGCGAGCGCCTGCTCGCTGAAGTCGGCTCCGTGCGCGCGGGCTCCGGGAAGGCCGGCGAACAGATCGCCGGGGAGCACGTGCTGCGCACGCAGCGTGGCGCCGGTGACGGTGAGGTCGGCGGCCTCGGGACGGTCGGCGATGAGCCGGGCTCCCGCACGGGCGAGCAGAGTGGCCAGCGGGACCGGGTCGATCCGGGCCGGCCGGGGCGGCGCGGCGGCGGCCTTGGCCGGGCTGTCCGGCAGCGAGGCGGCAGCGGGCCCGCTTCGGGGCTGGGACGAGGACACGGACACGCCGGAGAGGTTACCGAGGCCGGATCCGGGTGACCCAACGCGGTACGGCGAACGCGCGGGCCCGCCGCGAGTGTGCTAGGCGAAGCGGTCAAGATCGTTGCGGCACAACCCTTTCCCCCGCGGCGCACCGGCCCGTGTGGACGATCCCCCGCTCCGCCGCGCCCTGCTCCGCCCGCATCGCGTTTCCCCGGTACCGCATTTCCCGCGGCACGCGGCCCCAATGCCACATTGGGTGCGTTGAGCGCAACCAATGTGGCATTGGGTGCGTGGGACGCGCCCAATGCCACATTGGGGTTTTCTCCCGACAGGGGCGCGGCGCGGACGGTACGCGGAGTTCTCCTCGGTCGACGGGCGCGTTCCGGCGCTGCAGACGTACGTGAGGGGAACCCTGAGGGAATCTGATTCCCTCAGGGTTCCCCTCACGTACCTCTAGCAAGGCGCGGCGGTCAGCCGACGACGAGCGGCACCACCGGCGACGGCCCGTCCGACAGCGGAATCTGGTACCGCTGCGACAGGTACGACGCGATCGTGTGGAACAGCGGCCCGGCGGAATGCCCGGCGGGCAGCGTGGTGTCCGGCGCGTCGAGCCGGATGCCGACGACGAAGCGCGGGTGGTCGGCGGGCAGGATCCCGGCGAAGGTGATGTTCGCCAGGCTCGAGCTGTACGCCTTGGTGCGCGGGTCGATCTGCTGGCCGGTGCCGGTCTTGCCGGAGATCTGATACCCCTCCAGCCCGGCCGACGGCGCGGTGCCCGCGTTCGGGCTCTTGGCGTTCTGCACCACCGAACGCAGCATGTCCCGCACCGTTTTAGCGGTTTCCGGGCTCACCACGCGCTCGGTCTTCGGCGGTGCTTCCGGCGTCACGGTGCCGTCCGGGTTCTTCTTCGCCTTCACGATCCGCGGCTCGACGCGCAAGCCGTCGTTCGCGATCGCCTGGTACATCCCGGCCATCTGCACCACGGTCATCGAAAGGCCCTGCCCGATCGGCAGGTTGCCGAACGTGGACGCAGACCAGTCCTTGCGCGGCGGCACGTACCCGGAGCTCTCGCCAGGCAGGCCGATGCCGGTCTTCTGCCCGATGCCGAATTTCTTCAGCAGCGCGAGATACCGGTCCGGGCCGACTTGCTGCGCCAGCTCCAGCGTGCCGACGTTGGACGATTTCGCGAACACGCCGGTGGTGGTGAACGTCTGCGTGCCGTGCACCCACGCGTCGTGCACGGTGCGGTCGGCGATCTTGATCGAGCCCGGCACCTCGAGCGTCGAGGTGGGCGTGGCGATCTTGTCGTCGATCGCCGCGGTCGCGGTGATCACCTTGTTCACCGAACCGGGTTCGTACGGCGTGGTGACCGGCCGGTTGTTGAGCAGGTCGTCCTTGATCGTGGACGGGTCGTTCGGGTTGAACGTGCTGGCGTCGGCCAGCGCGTACACCTCGGACGTCTTCGCGTCCATGATGACCGCCTGGCCGCCCTTGGCGTTCGACTTCGAGACGTAGTCGCTCAGCTGGCGCTGCAGTTCGAACTGCAGGTCGGAATCTATGGTCAGCTCGAGGTCGGAGCCCGGGACGGCGGCGTTGAGCACGTGCTCCGTGCCCGGCAGGTACAGATTGTCGTTGCCGTTCTGGGTGTTCACGATCTCGCGGCCGGGCGTTCCCGCCAGGTCCGCGTCGCGCGATTTCTCCAGCCCGATCACGCCGTGCAGGTTGTGCTTCGAGACGTCGGGATCGTCCATCCGCCAGTTCGACAGGCCGACGATGTTCGACGCGAGCGTGTCGCCCGGGTATTCGCGCTTGGCCCGCTTCTCCACGCTGATCCACGCGTACTTCTTGACGATCTGGTCGGCCACCGAAGGCTCGACGTTGTCGACGAGGTAGGTGAAGGACTGCTGCTTGTGCAGCAGCGCCAGCTGTTCTGCCTCGGTGGTGAGGTGCGGGACCTTCTGCGCGATCAGCTTCGCCGCGCCGGCGACCTCGGTCTCGAAGTTGCGGCCCTTGTCCGGGTACTTCTTCGCGTACTCGTCCATCGTCTTGTGCAGCGCCCGCAGGTTCACCGACAGCGTGCGGGTTTCCACGCTGAACGCCAGCTTCGCGCCGTTGCGGTCCACAATGGACCCGCGCTGGGCCGGGATGTCGATGGTGAGCGTGCGCTGCCGCTCGGCCGCCGCGGACAGCGTGGGGGCCTCGAACCACTGCACCTGCACCAGTTTCGCGCCCGCCACCACCATCAGCACGACCAGCATGATGCGCACCGCGGAAAACCGGCTGCGCTGTCCGCCGTTGCCCCGTTTCGCGACCGCGCGGCGGGTGCCCGCGGCGTAAGTCCGCCGCGCGCTGCCCGCCGCCCGGGAACGGCTGTTGCCCCCTGCCGCCATCACTGCCCTCCCGCGGTCCCCGCGGGCGTGCCCGACAGGTCGCCTTCGATGCCGCCCTCCGGCGGAGCGGCCGGCTGCGCCGGGGGCGCGGCCGAGTCCTGCTCGTCCGGCTGGGCCTTCTTCGGTTCGCCGACGACGGTCGTCTTGCCGTCCTTGCCGACGACGATGCGCGCCGGGTCGCCGCCGGGCACCATGCCCAGCTGCTTGGCCGCGGGCGCGAGAGACGCCGGGGACTGGGCCTTCGCGACCTCGCGCTCCAGCCGGTCCTTGGTCTCCATGAGCGAAGCGCTGTCCGTGCGCAGTTTTTCGAGCCGGTACGAATCGGCGATCGCCTGCGTGGTGAACCACAGCGTCGCGGCGACCCCGACCGCCAGCAGCCCCATCATCACGAGCACGAACGACGCGCGCGAGCGCGGCCAGCGCAGCTTGAACCGCGTTCCCGCAGTCTTCGCGACGACGGTTTCCGGTTCCGCGACAGGCCTTTTCGGCGCGCGCTGGCGCAGCAGGTCGGCCCGCTGCGCCCGCCGGGCGTACGCGCGCTCGGCGGCCGTCGTGCGCCGCCGCCCCGGGGCTTCCGTCTCGGTGACGGTGTTCCGCGGTGCCCGCTCCGCAGCGGTCGACGACGAGCGGCGGGACTTCGTAGGTGCGGTCATCGCGGCTCTCCGATCCGTTGTGCTGCGCGCAGCCGCACCGAGGCGGCCCGCGGGTTGTGCTCGATCTCGCTCTCGCCGGCCTTCTCCGCTCCCCGCGTGAGGAGCTTCAATTCCGGCCCGTGCCCGGGAAGTTCGACCGGAAGCCCTTCCGGCGTCCGGGATTTCGCCAGTTCCGCGAGCGCCTGCTTCACCAGCCGGTCCTCGAGGGACTGGTAGGACTCGACGACGATCCGGCCGTCCATCGCCAGCGCGCCCAGCGCCGCGGGCATCGCCCGGCGCAGCACTTCCAGCTCGCCGTTGACCTCGATCCGCAGCGCCTGGAAGGTGCGCTTCGCCGGATGCCCGCCGGTGCGCCTGCTCGCCGCCGGCACCGCGGAGTAGAGCAGTTCGACCAGCCTTCCGCTGCGGGTGAACGGTTCCTTCTCCCGTTCCGCCACCACGGCGCGGACGATCCGCTGCGCGAAGCGTTCCTCGCCGTAGTCGCGCAGGATCCGGATCAGCTCGCCGGGCGCGTAGGTGTTGAGCACGTCGGCGGCGGTGAACCCGGTGGTCGGATCCATCCGCATGTCCAGCGGCGCGTCCTGCGAATAGGCGAACCCGCGTTCGGTGCGGTCGAGCTGCATCGACGAGACGCCGAGGTCGAAGAGGATTCCGTCCACTTGCGACAGTCCCAGTCCGGACACCGCTTCGGGAAGTCCGTCGTAGACCGTGTGCACGAGGTCGACGCGGTCGCCGTGCCGTGCGAGCCGCTCCGCGGAGCGCTCGAGCGCGGCGGGATCGCGGTCGAGGCCGATCAGCCGGAGCCGGGGAAACGCGGCGAGCAGCGCGTCGGAATGACCGCCGAGGCCCACGGTCGCGTCGACGAGAACGGCGTCGCGATCGGCCAATGCGGGGGCGAACAGCTCGACGATGCGGTCCAGCAGCACCGGAACGTGCTCGGCTTCGTCCGTCATGTCTTCCCCCTTCCTGCCGCGAGTGTTTCCGGGGAAGATGCGGCGGATGCCGTCAGGTCCCTGCCCGCCCGCTTGCTGACCTGGCACCGGGGAAGGTGCGCCAGGGTCAAAGAGCGGACAGAGGCCTCACGGCATCCGCGTCGAACGGCGTACCCGCGTCCCCCGACGACGCAGGTGCGCTGAGGGCGTCTCCTAGAAGACGCCCGGCAGAACTTCCTCCCGAGCCTGTGCGTAGCTGTCCTCGTGTTCGTCCAGGTAGCCCTGCCACGCCTGGGCGTCCCAGATTTCGAGCCGGGTGATCGCGCCGATCACCACGCACTCCTTGTTGAGCCCCGCGTACCGGCGCAGCTCCGGCGCGATGGCTACGCGCCCTTGCCCGTCCGGACGTTGCTCGTCCGTCCCGGCGAACAGGTAGCGCTGGTAGGCCCGCACCGCCTCGTTCGTGAACGGGGCTTCGGCGACCTTCCTGGCCATCTGCTCGAACTCGGCACGGGGGAAGACGAAGAGACAGTGGTCCTGCCCCTTGGTGACCATCAGCCCGCCTGCCAAGGCTTCGCGGAACTTCGCGGGCAGCGTGAGCCGCCCTTTGTCGTCCAGCTTCGGGGTGTGGGTGCCGAGGAACACCGGCCTCCACCTCCCTACCGGATCCGGTTGGCTCCCCGCCCGGTTCCGGCTCAGGGGCTCCCTTCCGCCCCACTGGCCACCACCGTACCCCACTTTTCACCACAGTCAACGAGTCTTGCGCGCGAGCCACTCCGTCGAGTGGTGCGTTTGCGCAGGTCACGGAGGTGGGTCCAGGTGGGGGCCGGGTGGGGGGACCGTGGCGAAGATCCCCCGCACCGGGGTCTTCCGCAACCTCGGGACGCGTGAAACGTCCGAGTTTCGGCAGCGTGGGGACCCGTGGTGGAGGTCGGTGGGGGACCCGGTGGGGGCTGGTGGGGAGGCGGGTGGAGCGAGGTGGGGAACCTCGGTGGGGCTGGTGGGGGCGCGGTGGGGAGCTCGGCGCGACGGCGCTGCGACGGGCCGGGAGACGAGGCGGGGACGTTGTGGGGAGCCCGATCCGGCTCAGCCGGTGCCGCGGTGGGGGCGAGTGGGGGCGTTATGGGGTGCCCGGTGGGGACGGGTGAGGTGCTGCGCCGCGTCCGGTGTGGAGGCGTGGATGCCCGGGTGGGTGCGAGTGGGGAACCGTCCATTGTCGACAGCGGCGGCCCGCGACCGTCCACTTCAGACCCGCCGGGATCAGCCGGGCAGCAGCTCCATGACCCGCTCCACGAGCCGCGGGCTGTCGACCGGCGACACCGTCACCCACTCCTGCCCGCCGCGGCCCGGCGAGGACACCGCCGAATACGCCCCGGCGTCCGTGTCGAACCACGTCAGCCCGCCGGTCCGGGTCAGTTTCCCCGCCCGGTCGCGGACGTGGACGGTGAACTGCCCCGCCGCGTACACCGGCCGGGCCTGGATCGCCCGCAGCTCCTCCCCCTGCGCGCCGCCGGGCGGCTCCCCCGCCGCGGGCAGCCGGACGCCGTAGCCGGGACCGGCCGAAAGCTCGGGCAGCACGTCGACGATCGCCGACGCCAGTTCGCTTTCCCCGATGCCGCGCACGCCGATCGTCCGCGCCGGCTGCACGGCCAGCACCGCGTTCCGTCCCCGGATCGCAGCGACCGCGCGGAAGGGCTCGTCGGCGGTCATGTCCGCGAGCGCCTCGCACTCCACGTACCGGTCCGCGGCCGCCAGCAGCCGCAGGCTGTTCTCCAGTGCGGCGTCGAGCCGGCCGTCGAAGAGGCCGCGTTCGCCGAGGTTCCGGTAGACCTCCGCGCGGATCGCGGACCGGTCGGCGTCGGTCTCCCCGACGCTGCGCACCGCCAGCGGCGCGGGCGGCGCGTCGAGGCCGAGGTCGGCCCAGACGATGTCGAACGCGGACGCCGAGAGGCTGATCAAGCCGGCCCCGCGCCGAGCGGCGGGACCGCCGGGAAACCGCCTTCGGGCACAAGTCCGCGCAACGCCTTGTCCCGGGTGCGCAGGACGTCGATCGCCTTCTGCCGGGCGGCCTCGGCTTCGGCGCGGCGCTCGTCCATGGCGGACGACAGCCCGGCCAGCTGCACCAGGTTCCCGCTCGCGGCGGCGGAACGGATCATCGCCGCCGGGTCGAAGTCCACCGGCGCGGGCATGTCGGCCCGGGCCCGCGCGGCGACCTCGGCCTGTCCTTGCACGGCTTCCCCGACTTTCGCCGACACCACGGAGGTTTCGGCGAGCCAGCCGGACGCTTTGCCGAGCACCGACCGCATCGCGTCGCCGGCGTCGCCCTGCCAGCTCTCCTCGCTGCCCGCGGACAACGCGACCAGCCCGCCGATCGAGTCCTCGAGCCGTTGCGACAGCCCGGCCCACCGCGTGCCCGATTCGCCTGCCGCGGCCGGGTCGTTGCCGTCGACCGCCTGTGCGGCCAGCGCCGCGTGGCTGAACGCTTCGTACCGGGCCGTCGGCTCGGGGGCCGGGGCCTCAGCCGGGGTGTCGGTCACGACTTTCCTCCTCGCACAGGGTTCACGGCAGCTTCGGCTCGAGCAGTCCGGCCACGTCGCTCGCCCGCGAGCAGGCGAGCGCGGAGTCGGCGAAGTTCGCGTTGTTCACGTCGACCTGCACGCTCTGCGCGCCGCCGACGTCGAGCAGCACCGCGCAGGTGCCGCGGCTGCCGGACACCTGGACCGCCTGGTGCGAGCCGACGTCTTTCTTGGTGCGCTTGCCGTCGGAGAGGTCGAGGTTGGCCAGTCCGTTGGTCTCGTCGAGGGTGACGGTGACGCCGAAGGTCGAAGGCACCGTCCAGTCGCAGGCGCGGGCCTCGCCGATCGTCTTCGGCTTGCCCTGCCCGGTGAGCCCGGCCGACGACCGGTCCTGCGGCGAGAGCAGCGTGCACGGGTCGAGCTTGGCCAGCGAAGGAGCCGACGAGGACGGCGGCGCGGGAGCAGGCGGGCCTCCGTCGGCGGGCGCGGCGTGCGAGATGCCGGGCATCCGGCCGCACGAAACCAGCACCGTCAGCCCGGAGAGCGGGAGAAGAAGGAGCGCGGCGCGCGCCGCGAAACGGTCAGCCACCGGTGCAGTCCACGCCTTCGGCGGCTTCGCTGTCCTGGTCGCGGTATTTCTCCAGCGCGCCGCCGATGCGTTTCTTCAGCCCGGCGATCTCTTTCCCGAACGCCGTGAGCTGGTCGACCGCCGAGCCGTCGCGGCCGAGGCCGTACTTCGCCATGAACGCGCCGACCTCGCCGGCGTACCCGCCGCCGAGCGGCACCGACCGGCCGAGCACCGTGGCCTCGCGGACCATCTCGCCGACGACGTCCTGCAGTTCGCCCAGCTTCGAATACGTCGCGGACGCCAGCTCGGGCGTGACCGCGAACCGGCCGCCGGACAGTCCCGGGAGCCCGGCTTTCCGTTCCGCCTCGGCCTCGCTCATGCGCGGATGCACCTCTTCCGACGTCGAACCGTGGTCGGGCGACTTCGTTTCGGAGCATACGACAGTGCATACGGTCAGCGGGATCACCTGAAAATGCCTCATAATCACCCGTAAGAAGGAGTGCCGGGGTGGCTGGGCGTCACCATGAAACGATCTCGGGGTTCCGCCGCCCAGTTCTCCCGGGTTTGACACACTGGGGAGAACGCTGGACAAGGCGCGCATCCCCGCCGGTTCGCGTCCAGCTATTGCGCCACCAGGAGGTCGAGTGACGTCGAGAATCCAGTCCGCTTCCCCCGCCGGACCGCACGGCAACGGGTCCGGGCAGCCGCCGTACCCGGCGGTCGAGTCCGCGGACGGGCTGGCGCGGGTCCCGGCGGCCGGCCTCGGCGAACTGCACGACACCGCGCGCCGGATCGCCGCGAACGTGGAACGCGTCCTCGTCGGCAAGCCGGACGTCATCCGGATCGCGCTGGTGACCCTCCTGGCCGAGGGTCACCTGCTCGTCGAGGACGTGCCGGGCGTCGGCAAGACCTCGCTCGCGAAGGCGCTCGCGCGCTCGATCGACTGCACCGTCAGCCGCGTGCAGTTCACTCCCGACCTGCTGCCCAGCGACGTCACCGGCGTCTCCATCTACAACCGGCAGAGCGGCGAGTTCGAATTCCGGCCCGGCCCGGTGTTCGCGAACATCGTGGTGGGCGACGAGATCAACCGGGCCTCGCCGAAGACGCAGTCCGCGCTGCTGGAGTGCATGGAGGAGCACCAGGTCACGGTCGACACGAGCACGTACACGCTCGGCGCGCCGTTCATGGTGATCGCGACGCAGAACCCGATCGAGATGGAGGGCACCTACGCGCTGCCCGAGGCCCAGCGCGACCGGTTCACCGCGCGGGTGTCCATCGGCTACCCCGACCAGCAGGCCGAACTGGCCATGGTCGACGAGCATTCCGGGCACAATCCGCTCGCGGACCTGACCCCGGTGTCCGACGGCGAGACGATGCTGCGGCTGATCGAGACCGTCCGCGGCGTGCACATCGCGCCGGAGGTCCGCCGGTACGCCGTCGACGTCGTGTCGGCGACCCGGCAGGTGCCGGAGATCCGGCTCGGCGCCTCGCCGCGCGCGACGCTGCACCTGGTCCGGGCCGCGCGGGCGCAGGCCGCGCTGTCCGGGCGCGACTACGTGGTGCCCGACGACCTGCACACGGTCGCCGTGCCCGTGCTGGCGCACCGGCTGGTGCTCACCACCGAGGCGCACGCCGCCCGCCGATCGGCGACCGACGTGGTCCGCGCGGTGCTGCACCGCGTTCCCGTCCCCCAGGGCTCGGCCCGCTGAGGCGCGTCCCGCTACCCGAAACAGGGAATCCGCATGCTGCGCGCGCTGTCCGGCCTCACCACCCGAGGCCGTTGCCTCCTCGCCGCCGGGATCGCGGCCGCGGTGTGCTCGCTGGTGCTCAACGAACGCGACCTGCTGCGGGTCGCGGTGTTCGTGGTCGCCCTGCCTCTGCTGGTCGCCGCCTACATCTCGGCCACCCGGCTCCGTCTCGGCGCGGCCAGGACGCTGCGCCCGGACCGGGTGGCGGCGGGCTCGACCGGCGAGGTCGACCTGGAGCTGTGGCGCAGCGGACGGCTGCCCGGCGGCGAGGTGCTGCTCGAGGACGGCGTGCCGTACGCGCTGGGCTCCCGGCCGCGGTTCGTGGTCGAACGGCTGCCGCACGACCGGCGCGTGCTGCTGCGGTATCCGCTGCGGCCGGGCATGCGCGGAATCCAGCAGGTCGGCCCGTTGCGCGCGACGATCACCGACCCGTTCGGGCTGTGCGAGTTCGAGCGGGAGCTGATCGGCCATTCGCGGCTGGTCGTCGTGCCGCGCGTGGTGCCGTTGTGGGGTCTGCCCGGCGGCGCCGGGGCGGGAGCGGGCGACGACGGAAGCGTCCGGCTGCATTCCGGGCAGGGCGAGCCGGACGTGATCGTGCGGCATTACCGCACCGGCGACGACATGCGGAAAGTCCACTGGCGTTCGACCGCGCGCCGCGACGAGATCATGGTCCGCATCGAGGAACGCCCTTGGCGCGGCGGCACAACTGTGTTGCTGGACCACCGCGCGGCGGCGCACCACGGCAGCGGCCCGACGGCGAGCCTGGAGTGGGCGGTGTCGTTCGCCGCTTCGGTGTCGCTGCATCTGCGGCGGACCGGGCACCGGGTCCGGCTGGTGACCGAGCACGGCGTCGCCCTCGCGGACTCTCCCGGCGACGGCGGCGAAGGCTACGACAACCTGGTGCTCGACGCGCTGGCCGCACTTCAGCCGGCGCACCAGCGAGACGTGACGCTCGGCCACGATCCGGCCGAAGGACAGGAACTGATCGCGATCCTGGGCACGGTGAGCGCGGAATCGGTGCACGAGCTGACCCGGTACCGGGCGCGCGGCGTCCGCAGCCTCGCCGTTCTCCTGGACACCCCGACCTGGGCGGGTTCGGCCTCGCCGGACCACCTCGCCGCGGCGACGAAGGAATCGGCGGAGCTGCTGCGCGGAGCCGGCTGGGGCGTCGTGGTGGCCGGTCCGAAGACGCCGATGCCCGAGGTGTGGGGGCTGCTGTGCCGTGCGGGCACCCACCGGTCGACGGTGATCGGCGGAACGCGATGAGCCCGCTGACCACCGTCGTGAGTGGCAATCACGGTTCTCACCGGGATCGCCACTCACGAGTACGCAGGGGGACCCGATGACCACCACCGCTCCCCGCCCGTCCGGCGCGCCGCCGATCCCGCACACCCCCACCCCGCAGCCCACCGATCCGCCGCCCGCGTGGCGGAGCAGCGTGCTGCCGCCGATCGCCGCCGGGCTCGCGACGCTGTGCGCGGCCACGTCGCTGACCAGCGTCGTTTCCGGATGGGCCTGGTTCGGGTACCTCTTCGTGGCCGTCGTGCTCGTCGCGGGCACCGGCCTGGCGCTGCGCTCGCTGCGCGCGCCCACCGTCGTCGCCGGGTTCGGGCAGCTGCTCGTGCTGCTGTTCCTCATCACCGGGGCGTTCACGACGCAGGGCGTCCTCACGATTTTCCCCGGCCCCACCGCTTTCGGCGAACTGCAGGCCACGCTCACCGCGGCGGCCGACCAGATCCGGATCGGCCTCCCGCCGGTCGACAGCACGCAGCCGATCCTGTGTCTGGTCACGATCGCGGTCGGCCTGGTCGCGGTGCTGGTCGACACGCTCGCCGTCGCCGCCGCAGCGCCCGCGGCGACCGGGCTCGTGCTGCTCTGCGTGTACGCGGTGCCCGCGGCGTTGTCGGACGAACTGATGCCGTGGTGGACGTTCGTGCTCGGCGCGGGAGCCTTCGCCTGCCTGCTCGCCCTCGACGGCAACCACCGGCACCGTCGCTGGCGCAACCGCGACGCGCCCGGGTCCGGCAGCATGCTGCGGCTCGCGCAAGCGCCGGTGGCCGTGGTCAGCTCGGCGATCGTGCTCGGCCTGCTGGGCGGCGGGATCACCATGGTCGGGACCGTCGGCAAGATCCCGTTCGGCTCCGGCCCGGGCGGCGACGGCGACGGGACCGGCGGCTTCGGCATCGCGCCGTTCACGCAGCTGCGCGGACTGCTCGACCAGGGCCAGAACACCGAACTGTTCCAGGTGCGCGGCCTCGGCGCGGACCGGCGGCTGATGCGCGCGTTCACCTTGGACACCTACACCCCGAACAAGGGCTGGGGCCTGCGCGCCGGCGGCCAGGCGCAGTCCGGCGTGCTCGCGAACAGCACGCTGCCCGCCGCGCCCGGCGACGACGGCACCGGAGTGTCGCGGCAGATCCAGATCCAGCCGACGCGCTGGGTCGACAACTGGCTGCCGGTCTACGGAGCCCCGCGCGCGCTCCGGGGCGTGCCGCCGCAGTGGCTGTACGACCGGGTCAGCGGCTCGGTGTTCACCACGGCGAGCGAACCCGCGCCGGCGTACGTGGAAACCGCGTCGCTGAAGGAGCCGACCGCCGACGAACTGCGGGACGCCGCGCCGAAATCCGACGAGGTGCCCGCGCTGTACACGCGGATCGGCCAGGTCGACCGGCGGGTCTCGGCGCTGACCGACCAGCTCACCGCGGGCAAGACGAACAACTTCGACCGGGCCACCGCGCTGTGGCAGTACTTCAGCGCGCAGAACGGTTTCGTGTACGACACGAAGACCGCCGACGCCACCGACGCCGATGCGCTCGCCGACTTCATCCTCAAGGGAAAACGGGGCTACTGCGAGCAATACGCGTCGGCGATGGCGGTGATGCTGCGGGTCGCGCACATCCCCGCGCGCGTGGCGATCGGCTTCACCCCCGGCGTCACCAAGGGCGACTACCAGTCGATCAGCTCGCAGGACGCGCACGCGTGGGTCGAGGCGTACTTCGGGGACAAGGGCTGGGTCAGCTTCGACCCGACGCCGCTCGCCGACGGACGCGGCATCGTCCCGCCGTACCTCGAGCAGAACACCCACAACCCGCAACAGCCCAACGCGACCGACGACCTCCCGAAGGCCCCGCGCTCGACCGCCCCGTCCACCGGCGCGTCGGCCGACAAGACCCACGACCAGGCTGCTCCCGCCGCGCCCGCGGACACCACTCCCGACGACAGCTGGCTGACCTGGCTCGCGCTGGCCCTGGCCGTCCTCGGCGCCGCGGCCGTCGCGGCCGCTTACTTCCTGCGCCGCCGCCCCCGGCCCGGCTTGACCCCGTCCGGTGTCCCGCCGGGTGCCGCGCCCGACGGCAACGTGCTGGTCAGAAACCCGGTCACCGCACCGACTCCGCTGCACCTGGCCGCCTTGTGGCTGCCGCTGACCGGAGCCGTCCTGCTGGTCGCCGCGATCGGCCTGCTCGCCGGGACCGTGTCGTGGTGGTTCGCCTTGGTCGTCGTGCTGATCCTGGCGGCGACCGGTGGTCCCGCCGCGATCCGGGACCTGGTGCGCCGCCGGCACCTCCAGACGATCGCGACGCACTCCCCCGGCGCGGCCGACGCGGCGTGGCGCGAGCTGAAGGCCGAATGCGCGGACCGGGACCTGCCGATCGCCGACAGCGACACGGTCCGCGTGGCCGGCGGAAAGATCGCCGAACGCCACCGCCTGGACGAGCCTGGCCGGGAGGCTTTGCGCACCGTGCTGGGCGCGGTGGAACACAGCTGGTACAGCGACGAACCGGCCCCGGACGCGACGTTGGAGCCTGCCTTCGGGCAGCTGCGGGACAGTCTGCGCCGGACCGCGCCGTTGTCGATGCGGGGCCGGTTGTTCCCCCGGTCAGTGCTTCGCCGACGGCGGTGAGCTCGGTTACCGCAGATCGGTGAGGAGTCCAGTGCCTCGGTGAGAGCCGTGGCGTCGGGGCGTCTCGTGATCGGTGGCAAGCTGATTCAGGGTGCGGCTCGGGCAGTTCCGGACTTCCCTGGGAGAACAGAAGATCTCCGGCGACGCAGCGCCCTCGCTGCGCGAGCCCTCAACGACGGCCGTGCCGCTCTCGCCAGTACTTTCCCGGCCATCGCGACGCCATGGCCGGGAAAGCGGTGCGGACGCTCCTCCGTCACTCCGCCAGGGCAGCGCGGAGGAACGCGAGGATCTCCGCCTGAGCGGCCTCGGCCTGCGGCTCCACGCCGGGCAGCGTGAGGAACGCGTGCTTGGCACCGGGATATTCGGTGAGCCGCACCGAGGTTCCCGCCTCGTGCAGTCGCTCGGCGTACCGGCGGCCGTGGTTGGCGACCGCGTCCTGAGTCGGCACCACCACAAGCGCCGGGGCGAGCCCGCTCAAGTCCTCTGTGGACAGTGGTGAAACAGCGCTGGCGTCGGCTCCTTGTGGGATGGCCAGCCGCTGGAAAAGCTGCAGCAGCGGCAGGGCCCGGCTCGGGCGGTACGCGTATTCGGCGATCGAGGGGTAGTCGAACATCGTCTCGGTGACATCCGCGACCGGGTTGACCAGCACTTGCGCTTTGAGTTCCAGCCCGGCGTCCCTGGCGCGGACGGCCGTCAGCGCGCTGATCAGCGCTCCGCAACTCTCCCCGAACACAGCCGCGCGCCCCGGGTCGACGCCCCACTCCGCAGCCTGCCGCACCACGTGGCGAAGCACATCCCAGCCGTCGTCGGCAGCGTTCGCGAGCGGACTGTCGGGAGCAAGCAGGCGGTGTTCGACCGAAACGACGACCGCGGGCAGCCGTGCGGCGAGGTGACTGTTGGTCCAGTCGCACTGCACGGCCGTGCCTACGAAGCCACCGCCGTGGACATGGACCACCAACGGCAGTCCGGTTCGGTCTCGCGCGGGCCGATAGACCCGCACCGGAAGGTCGCGGCCAGGCAGCGCGATCTCTCGCCACTCGATCGCGGCATCAGGATGCGGCTCCCCGAGAATCGCCCGCGCCGCGCCCGAGGCCCGGAAGCGGTTCTCCGCCTCGCGGTAAACCAGCAGCTCCTCGGTCGTGATCACCGAGAAATCCGGCTCCGGCGGTCGGATCTCGGCAGCGAGTTCGCTCATGTTTCCTTCTTCCCCAGTCGATGCGCCGGATGCGCCTCGGAGGCAGCCAGCGCTTTGTCCTCATTATGCACACATCGTGTGCATCAGCAAGTGCATAGGTTATGCTGGCCCGGACGAGAGGGGCGAGATGACGGGCCGCAGGCGATGGTCGACCGACGAAATCCTGGACACGGCGGCGGACCTGCTGCGCACGAGCGACGCCGAGTCGTTCAGCGTCCGCAAACTCGCCGCGGCGCTCGGGACTGATCCGTCAAGCCTCTACCGGCATTTCCGCAACAAGACCGAACTGCTGCGCGCCGTCGCCGACCGGATTCTCTTGGCCGCCATGGACGGCTACCGCCCCGAAGGCGACTGGAAGCAGCGCATCACCGCACTGAGCCTGCGCCTGCACGCGGCCTTCGGCGAGCAGCCCCAGCTGGCGACAGTGTGGGGCCGCTACGCCTCCGGCGGCACCGGATCCCGGCTGGTCATGGAGGAACTGCTGCAGGCCCTGCGCGCGTCCGGGCTGCCCGACGAGCAGGTCCCGGTGCGCTACCACCGCATCGTGCTTCTCCTGGCCGCGCTGATCGCGTCCGAGGCAGGCATCAGCACCATCACCGCCGAGGAGTACGAACAGGGCCTGGAACAGTTCCGCGTCGCGGTGCTCGGCGCCGATCCCGAACGGTTTCCCGCGTTGGCCTTCTTCGCCCGCG
Source organism: Amycolatopsis sp. cg13 (assembly GCF_041346965.1). Classification (GTDB taxonomy): domain Bacteria; phylum Actinomycetota; class Actinomycetes; order Mycobacteriales; family Pseudonocardiaceae; genus Amycolatopsis. The sequence goes on along the minus strand of NZ_CP166848.1, from coordinate 9,169,871 downwards.
AGGTCCGCCCTCTCGGCGCGGACCGGCACGCTGCCTTCGAAGAAATCCTGGCCGCGCAGCTCGCTCAGATCGAGGCCGAGATTTCCTGATTTCGCGGGTGCGGAGGCGCCGTTCGGGCCGATTGTGTCTGCCCGCAAGTTCCGGGCACCGGAAAGCCCGGGCAGTCCGCCATTTCACGGCACACCGACGCCGCAAACCCAACCAGCACGCCAACTGTTCAGGATTCGGCGAACCGCAACGACCTTCCCGACCGGGCTCGGGCTCGGGCTCGGGCTCGGGCTCGGGCTCGGGCTCGGGCTCGGGCTCGGGCTCGGGCTCGGGCTCGGGCTCGGGCTCGGGCTCGGGCTCGGGCTCGGGCTCGGGCTCGGGCTCGGGCTCGGGCTCGGGCTCGGGCTCGGGCTCGGGCTCGGGCCAGCAAAGCACTTCGCTCAAGCCGAGGTCGCCGCAAGGCCGCCCGACTAGCCCGGGCCGCCAGCCGAACCGGCGCGCTGAAGCGTTTGCCCCAGAATCGTTCCAACGGCAGACCGGATCCAGCCATCGCGCTGCGCGTCGCCGACAGCCGCCCGGCGACGCCCCGCACCCGGCTTCCGGCTTCCGGCTTCCGGCTTCCGGCTTCCGGCTTCCGGCTTCCGGCTTCCGGCTTCCGGCTTCCGGCTTCCGGCTTCCGGCTTCCGGCCGAGCATCTCCCGAACCGGGAGCGCGTCGAGCCTGCACCGAGCCGAAGCGAACCGGAGCGGAGCGAACCGAAGCCAGCGCAGGCCGAGCACGCGCCTTGCCCGCAGGGCGCAACCCACCAGGCAGAGAACCCGTGTCCCGCTAACCGGTGCAGTCCGGGCCCGCGCACGAGAATCCGCGCTCCGCCCCGAGGGGAGAAGCGCGGATTCGCCGTCGTGCTATTGGCCTTCGAAGCGCTGGCGGAAACGTTCCTCCATGCGCTGCGTGAAGGAGCTCTTGCGGCCGGATTGCTTCCCCCCGCCGCCTCCGTCGTCATGGCTGTTCTTGCCGCCGCTGTCGCTGTGGCGCAGCGACGTCACGGCCATCATGACCCCGAAGAACATCACGAGGAACCCGAGCACGCTGACCACCGGCACGTCGGCGACCCGCAACACCGGGATCACCACGCCGAGCACCAGCAGCGCAACGCCCACCACGAACAGGGCGATCCCCTGGATGCGCCGACGGCGCGCGGGTCGGCGCAACCGGGTGCCTCGCACCGTGGATGCGAACTTGGGGTCCTCGGCATAGAGCTCGCGCTCGATCTGGTCGAGCAGCCGCTGCTCATGCTCGGAGAGTGGCATCTTTCCTCCTCCGGCACAGCTGTCGCGGGCGCCGGGCCGCGCAACGTCCTGGACCCAACAGCCAACCCCAGGCGGGGTGGCACTGTCCAGGATACGAGCCCCGCGCTCGTCCGACTACCCGATCCCCGATCCTGAAATGATCGAATCGGGGGAAATCCCGCAAGATGCGGGTTGACAGTGCGTCACCGCGACGGAAGTCACCCCCTTCGGCGCAGTCCAGAGCCCCCTGCCGCCCTGTCGGCCTCCCCCGGGCGGGGTCCCTCGTCACGGAGAGAGAGCGTCTTCGCGCCGACCACCCGCCCTGCCGACGCCCCGGCCGGGACGATCTTCCGCCGATCGATACCCTCCGGCATTTATTCACCCGACGACCGCCGAGACCGGCAATCCCCCACCGCACGAACGACCCGACGCCTGTTGACTCAGAGCTACCGGCGAACCCCTATTTCGGACCCTCGCCGCTGACCCCGCACCGGACCCTTATCGCCGGCCAAGCTCCCATTCCGGCGAATTCCGCACGAACCTGTCGAGACGGGCAAGCCCGGCAGTGTCGGCACGCCCTGTCGGGAGAAGGCCAGCCGGAACGCGTCGGACAGCGGTGGACGCCCAGCCGACCGACCTTGGCGAATACCCGGCCGCATGTGAAGCGCGGCTCGGCACGGCTGTCCGCAGAGGCCCGGCACTGCGGTCCCGCGAACCGCATTGGCCGAATGCCAGCAGGAGTCCCGGATCGCCCTCGCTTCCCACGCTCGCGCCGTGGCGCACTCCATCGTCGCGATGACCGGGCCTCCGACCGGTGAACCACCGCATCGATCGTCGATTTCTGCGCCAGCGACGATCCCGAGGCCCTCGCAACCAGCCTCACTCCTCCCTTGGAGAAAGCAGCGAAGCCGGCCGAATCGCCGCCGAGCCGAACTTCAGCCTTGCCACGTCCGCCGCCACCTCGGCGTCCCGCCAGCGCGGCTCGTCGTTCGCGAACGACAGCTGCTCCCCGCCGTCTCCGGTATCCAGGCCCTCGACCCGCACCCCGATCAGCCGGACCGCTCCGGTCGGCGCGTGCTCGGTCAGCAGCTCGACCGCCGTGCGGTGGATGTCGCGGGCCACGTCGGTCGCCGAGAGCACGGTGCGCGCCCGGGTGATGGTGCGGAAATCGGCGAACCGCACCTTGATCGACACCGTCCTCCCGCGCAGCTCGCGCGACCGGAGCGTCGCCCCGACCCGTTCGGACAGGCGCAGCAGCTCGAGACTCAGCTCGTCGCGATTCAGGACGTCGACGTCGAAGGTGTGCTCGGCTCCGATCGACTTCTCCGCCGACTCCGGTTCCACCGCCCGGTCGTCATGGCCGTTCGCCAGCGCCCACAGGTGATCCCCGACGGCCCGGCCCACCGAACGCCGCAGCCGGGCGGGCGGGGTGGCGGCGATGTCCGCGATCGTGTGCCAGCCGTGCTGCCGCAGCTGTTCCTCGGTCCGCTTCCCCACGCCCCACAGCGCCGACACCGGCAGCGGGTGCAGGAACTCCAGCGTCTCGGCGGCGGGGACGATCACCATCCCGTCCGGTTTGGCCATCCCCGACGCCAGTTTCGCCACGAATTTCACCTTCGCGACCCCGACTGAGCACGAGATCCCGTGCTCCGCCTGCACTCGTTCCCGAATCCGCGCCCCCAGCACGCCCGGAGTGGTCCCCAGCCACCGCAGCGCGCCTCCTACGTCCAGGAACGCCTCGTCCAGGCTCAGCGGCTCGACCAGCGGGGTCAGCTGCCGGAAAATCCCCATGACGCCGCGCGACACCTCGCCGTACAGCCCTGGCGTCGGCTGGATGCACACCAGCTGCGGGCAGAGCCGTTTGGCCGTGGCGAACGGCATGGCCGAGCGCACGCCGAAGCGCCGCGCCGGATAGCTGGCCGCGGCGACGACCGAGCGCGGGCCGCCACCGGACACGACGACCGGCTGGCCCGCCAGCTCCGGCCGCGTGCGCAGTTCGCACGACACGAAGAAGGCGTCCATGTCCACGTGAAGGATCGAGCAGCCGGTGTCGTCCGGCAGCTCGGTCGCGCCCGTGGTGACGCGGTAGCGGGCCATCCCGCTCGGCAGTTCGGCGTTTCTCCCCACGCCTCCGGACGCTACCTGCCGCCACCGACAATTCCCGGCGCTCGGGCCGCGGCGACCACGCTTACGGGTGGTTCGCGGTCCCGCCAGGACGATTCCCGCACCGCGGCGCGGCTAGGAACTGAGCTGCTCAGCCCCGCCGGGCGATCGCGTGCAACCGGCCCGCGACGTCGCGCAGCGCGGGCACCGCCGAAGCGCTCAGCTCGAACTCCGCCAGCTCGTCCTCGCGGACTCCGCCCGGCACGACGTCCGAGATCACCCGGTCGCCCTGCAGCAGCGTGACCTCCAAGCCGGCGGCCACGAGCGACTCGGTCAGCCCGGAACTGTCGTACCTGCGCAGTACGGTGTCTCCCGCGACAACCCCATCAGAACCTTCCAGCAGCCGCTGCGCCTCGGTGATCCGGCCGGCCAGCGCGCGATGCAGCACGGCCGCGGTGCGGTTGGCCACCAGTACCGACACGGCTCCGCCCGGCGAGACGGCCGTCGCGAGTGCGTCGAGCACCGCGCGCGGGTCGTCCACGACCTCCAGCAGGCCGTGCGCCAGCACCAGGTCCGCCGACCCGGCCGGGACGTGCGCGCCCAGCGCGTCGGAGTCGTCCGCGATCACCGTGATCCGGCCGGAGACGCCCTCTTCCTCGGCGCGCCGGCGCAGCGTCGCGAGCGCGTTCGGGTTCGGTTCGACCACGGTGACCAGGCATCCGGCCGAGGCGAACGGCACCGCCCAGCCGCCGCTCCCGCCGCCGACGTCGACGACGACCGGCTGCTCCACGCCGCGGGCGCGGGCGGCCCGCAGTTCGGCCTCGAGCGCCCGGCGAACAGCGCCCGAACCCCGGGCGGCCACGGTGTCGGTCTTCATGGGCGACAGGGTAATGGCCGCCGGTCACTTGCCGTGACCCGCGTGGGCGCCGCAGCGGCGTTCGCCACCTTCCGCACTACCGCACCGGCGGGCGGCCCGTAGGCTGTGTCGAGTGCACACGGTCGCCGTTCTCAGCCTCAAGGGTGGTGTCGGCAAAACGACGGTCGCGCTCGGTATCGCGTCGGCCGCACTGCGTAGGGGAACCCGCGCGCTCGTAGCCGACCTCGACCCGCAGGGCAACGCCACCACCTCGCTCGACCCGCCGTTCACCGACGCGACGCTCGCCGACGTGCTCGAGACGCCCGCGCGGGCCGTCCTCGAACGCGCGATCGCGCCCAGCGTGTGGAGCGAGGAGATCGACGTGCTGGTCGGCGCCGAGGAGCTGGAGTCGCTCAACGAACCCGACTCCGACGGCCGCCGCCTGGAAAACCTCTCCCGCGCGCTCGACGAGCTGCACCAGAACCCGTTGCGCGAGGAACCGTACGAGCTGGCGATCATCGACTGCCCGCCGTCGCTGGGCCGGCTCACGAAATCGGCACTCGTGGCGGCCGACAGCGCGCTTATTGTGACTGAGCCCACAATGTACGCGGTCGCGGGCGCCCAGCGCGCGCTCGAAGCGATCGAACGGATCCGCGAGGACAGCAATCCTTCGCTGCGGCCGATCGGCGTGCTGGTGAACAAGCTGCGCGTGCGGTCGTACGAGCACCAGTTCCGGGTCTCGGAGCTGCGCGAGAACTTCGGCTCCCTGGTGATGCCGACCGCGATCCCGGACCGGCTCGCGGTGCAGCAGGCCCAGGGCGCGTGCAGCCCGATCCACGAGTGGCATTCCCCTGGCGCACAAGAGATCGCGCTGACCTTCAACATGGTCCTCGCCAAGATCCTGCGCTCCAACCGCGCCGGACGGCACCGCGTGCGCGCCGAGGAAGAAGCCGCGCAGGCGGAAGTGTCGGAAACCGCGGGCTGAACCGTGCCCGAGGGCGACACCGTATTCCTGGCCGGAAAGCTGCTCGACCGCGCGCTCGCCGGGAAAACGTTGGTGCGCGGCCAGTTCCGCCATCCCGAACTGGCCACTGTGGACCTGGCGGGTCGCGAGGTGCACGGCGTCGGCACCGTCGGCAAGCACCTCTTCACGCGCTTCTCCGGCGATCTGACGCTGCACAGCCACCTGCGGATGGACGGCTCGTGGAAGATCCAGCCCGCCGGCGCGAAGTGGGCGATGCCAGCCCATCACGCGCGCGTCGTGCTGATGACCGAGGACGTCCAGGCGATCGGTTTCCGTGTGCACGACCTGAAACTGGTGCCCACCGCCGAGGAACACGACCTCGTCGCCCACCTGGGCCCGGATCTGCTGGATCCACAATGGACAGACGAACACGCCGCACTGGCCGCCGCCAACCTGGCCGCGAAACCGGACCGCGAACTCGGCGACGCCCTCTTGGACCAGCGGATCATGGCCGGCGTCGGCAACCTGTACAAGTGCGAGATCTCTTTCCTGCTGCGGGTTTCCCCATGGACCCCAGTGTCCGAAGTGGACCCCGCACGCGCGGTGGCGCTCGCCCGGAAGCTACTGGTCGCCAACGCGTGGCGGCACGAACAAGCCACCACCGGCGACCTCCGCCGCGGCCGCCGCACCTGGGTCTACGAACGCACCCGCCAAGGCTGTTTCCGCTGCGGCGGCGCGCTGCTGGTGCGCGAGCAGGGCGACGGACCGTACCAGCGCCCGACCTGGTGCTGCCCGCGCTGCCAGCCCGGCCCCGTCCCGGCCGACGGACCGCCGCGCAAATGATGTTGCCGTACCGAGAGGTTCGCGGTTAGCGTGGCAGTACACGAGAGAGGAGGTGGTCCTAAGTTGTATTCACACAGGACTCGTGAGGTGGCTGTCCGCTAGCGGATGGCACGTGTTGGGACTTTGAGCAGCGATGCAACAGAGCCACCTTCGGCTCATCGCCTGCTTCACGTGCTGCCTGCTGACGAATACCAGGCAGTCACCGGGTTCCCGGGGTTCTCGAGCACCGGTCCGGCTCGAGCCTGGACGCTGACGGCGTCCAGGAGGCGCCCCGGGAATTTCCATGTCCGCTTCCGGTGTTCGCCGCACGCTGTTCCCCGCGGGCGATCACCGCGGCGGTTCCTGCGCAGCCGCGGAAGTCGCTAGGCTGGGAGGATGCTCAGGCCGGACTACCCGATCAGCACCGAACGCCTGCTCCTCCGCCCCTTCAGGGACGACGATCTCGATGCCCTGAACTCGTTCCAGTCCCGCGCGGACGTCGTCCGCTACCTGTACTGGGGACCGCGCAGCCGCGCGGAATCCGCTGCCGCGCTCGCGAAGCGCGTCCACAGCGCGACGCTGTCGGAGGAAGGCCAGTTCCTCGCCGTCGCCGTGGAACTCGCCGAAACCGGGCAGCTCATCGGCGACCTCAACCTCGAATACCTCAGCGCCGAACACCGCCAAGGCGAGATCGGCTTCGTCTTCCACCCCGACCACCACGGCAAAGGCCTGGCCCTGGAAGCAACGAGAGAAGTCCTGCGGCTCGGCTTCGAAGACCTGGGCCTGCACCGCATCATCGGCCGCTGCGACGGCCGCAACACCGCGTCGGCGTCGCTGATGGAGCGGCTGGGCATGCGGCAGGAAGCACGGCTGCGGGAAAACGAGATCGTCAAAGGCGAATGGACTGATGAGTTGGTCTACGCCATGCTGGAAGACGAGTGGAAAGCCGGAGCCGCCCGGTTGAACTGATGCCCGCGACGATTGGTTCGCGGATGCCGCTGGGCGGGCGCGGGAAGCCCGGATGCTTCGGGCGGGCCCCGGCTGAAAGCTGGCCTGCCTCAACTCGGTGCCTGGGCACGGATGCCGGACACGATCTCGGGACGCACCCGCAGCCTCGCCACGGTCTGTGAAGGGCTCCTTGAGGGAATCAGATTCCCTCAAGGAGCCCTTCACAGACCGCCCACCACCCGCCAGAACGCGCCCCCAATGTGGCATTGGGTGCATCCCATGCACCCAATGTGGCATTCGGTGCATCTGACGCACCCAACGCCACATTGGGGCGCGAGCCCCGACCCCCTCGCGAACCGCAGCAAACGCACCCAACGGTCGAGGCACCCAGCCCCTCCCCCGCACCCCGATACGAAGCGTCCCTGCGGTCTGGGGGTGCTTGTCAAGGCATCTTTCCCGCCTTGACAAGCACCCCCAGACCGTCAGCACACTCACGCTTCGGGGTGCCCCACGCAACCCAGGTGCGCAACGTCGCCGCCAGGCGACGAGCAGCCCAAGACGCGACCCCCGCCACAAGAACCCAAGCCACCCCAGCCAACCCACCCCTCATACGGCAGCATGGACAACGTGCTCTTCGACAGGATCGTCCGCCCAGCGATGTACCGGCTCGCCTACCACGACCCCGAGGTAGTCCACGAGCGCACAGTCACCCTCCTGAGCCGAGCCGGAACCGCCCTCCGTCCCGTCGCCAAGGCGTACCGAACCACCGATCCCACCGAAGTCCTAGGCCTGACCTTCCCCAACAAGATCGGCCTGGCCGCGGGCATGGACAAAAACGGTCGAGCCCTCCACGCCTGGCCGGCCCTGGGCTTCGGCTTCGTCGAAGTAGGCACAGTCACCCGCCACCCCCAGCCGGGCAATCCCAAACCCCGTCTCTTCAGCCTCCCGGCCACCGACGCGGTCATCAACCGCATGGGCTTCAACAACGACGGGGCCCAAGCACTGGCCGACCGTCTGGCCTCGCACGGGAAACCCGCGGTGCCGCTGGGAATCAGCATCGGCAAGTCGAAGGTGACGCCGCTGGACGAGGCCGTCGAGGACTACCGCTACTCGCTCCGCACCCTGCACCCCTTCGCCGATTACTTCGCGATCAACGTCAGCTCCCCGAACACCCCCGGCCTCCGTGCGCTGCAAGACAAATCCGCACTCGCCGAACTGCTCTCCGAACTCCGCAAGACCGGCGCCGAACTGGGCGGCGACACGCCCCTGCTGGTGAAGGTCGCCCCCGACCTCACCGACGACGCGCTCGCCGAACTCCTCGAAGTCTGCCTTGAGCACGGCGTAGCCGGGATCATCGCGACCAACACGACCCTCTCCCGCGCGGGCATCGCCCCCGCCGAAGCCGCGCTGGCGTCGGAAACCGGCGGGCTGTCCGGCCGCCCGCTGACCGAACGCTCGGCCGAAGTCGTGCGCTTCGTCCACGAGAAGACCGAGGGCAGGCTGCCGATCATCGGCGTCGGCGGCATCCTCGGCCCGGACGACGCCCGTCGCATGCTCGACGCCGGTGCCAGCCTCGTCCAGATCTACACCGGCTTCGCGCTGCACGGGCCCGGTCTGGTCCGCCGCGTCGGCCGGGGGCTCGCCGCCCGGTAGCGGGCTCACCTGTCCGACGGCGAAGTCCGGGCTCCGGCACGCAAACCGGGGCCCCGCATCGGCGAACGACTGCTCGGCAAAGCCAGAAGTACGGCTTCGGCCTGAGGTCGTGCCCGGCGCAGGAACCCGGGCCCGAACCAGACCTCGTCCGGCAGGGCCCGAGTCCGGCAGTGCGCACTCGGGCCCCTCCGCGTCAGCCGGGGAACCGCGGGCCGCCGGTGCTCACGAACCGCAGGTATCCCCGCCAAGACGCGTACCGGTCCAGTCCTTCCCCGCCGACCGCGGCCGACGGTTCGCACAGCACCGCAAGCGGCGAACTCCCGTCCTCCAGCTCCACCCGGCCCATCACGAACGGCGCCGCCAAGCCCTCCGCGAAACGGTCGAACGCCGCCGGAGACAGCCGCCAGCGTTCGCCGTCTACGCCAGCCGAGCCGGAGACCACTCCGGGCTGAGGCGGGGTGACACCGTTGAGCAGCACCAGGCGATAGTGCTCGGCAGTCCGGACCAGACCACCGAACCGCGCCCCGTGCAGTTCGTCATGCAGTGGCTGGCCGCACAGGTGCGCACCGAACACCACCACATCGACGCTCTCGCTCGGGTACGGGTCCGGCGACTGCTCGCCAGTCAGCACCGAAGCCAGGTCGATTCCGATCTGGTCCTCGAACGCGCGTGTCACCACAGTGATCCCGTATGGCCGCCGGTCACCCGGCACGGTCACCGCGGCGACGTCCAGTGCGTCGAGAGTCGCCTCTAGGACGCCGACGGTCGGCAGCAGCACCGCGTCCAGATCTGCCAGCAGCGAGCGGGCTCCAGAGGCTTCTCCGGCCCCGTAGAACGCGCTGACGTCTACCGGGACCAAGACGGCACCGGAAGCCTCCAGAGAGGCAGCAGCGACGTCGAACGCCCTCCTCGCGGGCAGCGGGAGGCTGGCCTCGGCGGGGATGCCGAGGCGCGGATGCTGTCCGGCCGCGAGACGGACGTCGGCTGGCCATTCGCGCATTGCCGAGTCCGTGCCGAACATCGCCGCGACGGTCCGCTGAGCGGTCGTGAGGCGGTGCGCGGACACCGAAACGGTCGTCGCCGGGATCAGGCCGGGCGTCGGCTTGAGGGTGAGTACTCCGGCCGGGGCGGCGATCTCCCGCGCGGACGAATTCAGTGCCAGGTCGACGATCTCGAGACCGATCGCCGCGTTTTCCGGGTCCGCGACGGTGGTTCCGAGGACCACCGCGCCGGCCTCGGTGAGGCGGGCGAGCGCGGGCGGGCTGTCGGAATCGACCGCGCAGACGGTTCCGGCCAGCGGGAGGTCTTCGCCCGCGTGGACGCGTTCGTCGACGGTTTTCGCTTCGACGAGCACTTCCTCCATGGTGCGCACCGAGGCCCAGAGTCCGGGGCGGTCGGCTTTCGCCAGCCGCTCGAACGCGGTGCGGACCCGCTCGTGCGAGCTGGGCGGGGGGACGGGAACAGGATCAGGTTCCGGCGGGAGCGTAGTCACGAGGGCGTCCTTTCCTCGGCGGGATCGGAGGAGTCCACTGTGTACGTCCGGCGCCGCGAACCTCAGCCCGTGACGCCGGGCCTGGCGGGTGCCAACACCGACCTCATGAGAAAAACGTTAAACCGCAGACGTTTCCGTCACCAGCAGGATCGGATTACGCGATTGTTGCGGTATGCGGGGGAAACTCACGCACCGTCGCGGCCGGACTGTCCGGTTGCGCCGACCGGAATCCCAAACTCGGCCATCAGGACGGCGTTTCCGCCCGGCCGCGGCGAATCCCGGAGTCGCCGTGAAGCCGCGCGCCCGGACCACATTCACCCCTGGATCGAGCGTTTCGCGGCGGATTACCGCGCCGCACGACCCCGGTGACGGGGCCAGCGCAGGCTGGTCTTCAACGCCAGCGCCAGGCCGGTGAGCCGGTCCGTCGCGTCCGTCAGCGCCTCCCGCGACGCGACCATGCCGTCACCGCTCGCCCAGCCGCGGCGATTCCCGGAGTCGCCCCGCACGACCCCGCGACGAGGTTGGTCAGCCAAGGTCTTTCAACGCCAGCGCCAACCCCGCGAGCCGATCCGTCGCGTCCGTCAGCGCCTCCCGCGACGTGACCATGCCGTCACTGCTCGCGGCCACCGCACGACCGGCCGCGGCGACCAACCCGCCATAGCCTTCGATCCCGTCGTCGAGTTGCTCGCGCAGCTTCGACACCGCGGCCTGCAACGCCGAACGTTCGCGTTCCGGCGCGGAATTGCGGCCGCGTTCGATCGCCTGGATCCGGTCCGCCAGGCCGCGCAGCGCGCGGGCGGCCTCGTCTGCCGTCGCGCGCGCGTCGGCGACCGAGACCTCCGGAACCGCGGTGGTGCCCAGCGAAGTGGGCACCGAAAGCTGCCGCAGGAGTTCGCGCAGCGAAGCCTCCGACTCGGCCAAGCGCTCCATCGGCTCGCGCGCGGCCGAACCGGCCGCGGGCAGCGGCGGAGGGCCGCTGGGCGCGGCGGGAAGTTCTACCTTCTTCAGCTCTCGCAACCGCATCCCGGTGCGGACGCTGAACGTGCCGAACACCAGCGTCGCGAAACCGGAGAACACCGCCTGCCCGATTTCCGGGCCGGCCACCGCTCCGCCGAGCAGGCCGGTGGCGGTGAGCACGGTGAGGATCCCGAGCAGGATCGTGACCAGCACCCACAAAGTGAGCACGCGCGAGGTGCGGCGGATCCGGCGCTGGTGCTTCGCGCTCGGCTCGTTCCAGCGCTGCCATTTCGCGCGGACCTCGGCCACCGCGGGCACCTGCCCGGCGACCGAGGAGAACGCCGCGGACGCGGCAGCGCTCGTCGGGCGGCGCGGCACCGGCGGCGGCGAGACCGGACCGCGCTGGGTCTGCTGCGGCTTCCCGCCGGCTTCCTCGGCCGGCGGGAAGTACCGCTGCAGCTTTTCCTGAGCGCGCTGGGCGTAGTCGGGCAACCGCTCGATGTGCTTCTCGAGCTTGGCGTTGAACTCGCTGAAGTCCCGCCGCTTGGTCATCCGCGCTACCCCCTGCGCCGCTCGTGCCCGGCCGGTCAGGCCGGGTTCTTGCCCTGTTCCGCCTGCACGCGGGCCTGGATCTCCCGCTGGATGTCGCCCGAGGCGGCGGCCGGCTTGGCCGCGGCCGCGCCCGCACCGCCGTCGGTGACCTGCGCGACCGAGTCGCCGCGCATCGACGCGCGGATCTGCTCCAGCCGCGAGTGGCCCGCCATCTGGGTGGCCGACTCCTGGACCTCCATCATGCGGCCCTGCACCGAGTTCTGCGCCAGCTCCGCCGAGCCCAGCGCGGTGGTGTAGCGCTTCTCGATCTTGTCCCGGACCTCTTCCAGCGACGGCGTGTTGCCCGGCGCGGCCAGCTGGCTCATCTGGTTCAGCGACGCGGAGACCTGCTCCTGCATCTTCGCCTGCTCCAGCTGCGAGAGCAGCTTGGTGCGCTCGGCCAGCTTCTGCTGCAGCATCGTCGCGTTGCGCTCGACGGCCTGCTTCGCCTGCGTGGCCGCCTGCAGCGACTGGTCGTGCAGCGTCTTGAGGTCTTCGATGCTCTGCTCGGCGGTGACCAGCTGCGCGGCGAAGCTCTCCGCCGCGGTCTCGAACTGGGTCGCCTTCGCCTCGTCGCCCTTGCCGCGGGCCTCGTCGGCCAGCACGAGCGCCTGGCGCGTCGAAGCCTGCAGCTTCTCGACCTCGCCGAGCTGGCGGTTGAGCTTCATCTCCAGCTGCCGCTGGTTGCCGATCACGGAGGCGGCCTGCTGCGTCAGCGCCTGGTGATTGCGCTGCGCCTCCTCGATGGCCTGCTGGATCTGTACCTTCGGGTCGGCGTGCTCGTCGATCTTCGACGAGAACGCCGCCATCATGTACTTCCAGAACTTCACGAACGGGTTGGCCATCTCCTCCGCCTGCCTTCTTGCGTCCCACGGGCCCTGATTGCTTCGGGGCGGGGCGTCGCTCCCCTAGTCGCACAACGTACCGACCCCGGCGTTGGGTTCCATCGTGTCAGGTCGGCCTCCGCCGTTCCAGGCGACCCCGGGGGAATTCAGGGTCAGCCCTGACCGGCGGTCAGGACCGGCCCGGAAGGGGAACCCCGCGCACGCCGACGGCCCCGGGGAGATCCCCGGGGCCGTGCAGCGAAACAGCGCTGGCGTTACGCCGCGATCGTGGACGCGAGCTTCGGCGCGCCGATCGTGGTCCGCAACGTCGTGTTCATCCGCGGAGCGGGCTGAAGCCGCAGGTCGGAGAGGTCGTCGCCGATCAGCTCCGACACCAGACGGCCGCCTTCGAACCCGGCCTCGCCGCGGTCGGGCACGGTCTCCCTCGGCGCGGTCTCCACCTCTTCCACCGGCGCGACCTCGACCTTGTCGAGAGCCGACACGTCGGCGGCGACCTTGTGCAGCAGCTCGCCCAGCGGCAGCTCCAGCGCCTCGCAAATCGAGGCGAGCAGCTCGCTGGAAGCTTCCTTCTGGCCGCGCTCGACCTCGGACAGGTAGCCGAGGCTCACCCGGGCGGCGCGGGAGATGTCACGCAGCGTCCGACGCTGGTTGGTGCGGGCATGACGGAGCCGATCACCGATCGCCTCGCGCAACAGCACGGTCATCACGCGCCTCCCTTCCCGAACTGGTGCCTCCTACGTTACCCAGAGCGGTACCCCGAGTGCAGGACTTGACACGTACGTACGCCAAGGGCGAACGCCGTTTTCAGTCTAGTTGTTCCCCGAGCAGCGCGAACGCGGCGCGGACCGACGCCGTCCGAATCGTGTCCCGGTCACCGGGCTCGGCCAGCTCACGCACCGTGTTCACGCCTGGTCCGCTGAGCCCGACGTACACCGTTCCCGGGGCCACGCCGTCCTGCGGATCCGGCCCGGCGACGCCGGTCAGGCCGAGGCCCCAGGTCGCCCCGCAGCGCTCCCGCGCACCCCTGGCCAGCTGCGCGGCGACCTCGGGGTGCACCGCTCCGTGCTCGGCCAGCAACTGTTCGTCGACCCCGGCGAGCGCGGCCTTCAGCTCTGTGGCGTAGACCACGAACCCGCCGCGCAGCACCGCGCTCGCGCCCGGCACCTGGGCGAGCGTGGCGCAGACGAGACCGGCCGTGAGCGACTCCGCCGCCGCCACGGTTTCCCCCCGGCGGGTGAGGGTCGCGACGAGTTCGCGTGCTTCGGTCATCACGAGCCCATCGCGCGCCGGCCGGCGGCGCGCAGCCGGATCGCGCGGACCAGGTAGTCCACGCCGGTGACCACCGTCAGCGCCACCGCGATCCCCATCAGCGCCCAGCGCACCGGGTCCGCTCCCGCCGGGAGCGGCAGCAGGTAGGTCACGATCGCGATGATCTGCGCCATCGTCTTCGCCTTGCCGCCCCGGCTGGCCGGGATCACGCCGTGCCGGATCACCCAGAACCGCAGCAGCGTCACGCCGATCTCGCGCACCGCGATCACGATGGTGACCCACCAGCCCAGCTCCCCCAGCGCGCTGAGCCCGATCAGCGCGGCGCCGATGAGCGCCTTGTCCGCGATCGGGTCGGCGATCTTGCCGAAGTCGGTGATGAGCCCGTAGCGGCGGGCGACCCAGCCGTCGACCTGGTCGGTCGCGGACGCGACGGCGAACAGCCCGGTGGCGATCGCGCGCCACGTGGTGTCCTCGCCGTGGCCGGTGAACAGCGCCACGACGAACAGCGGGACCAGGACGAGCCGCGAGATGGTGAGCAGGTTCGCCAGGTTCAGCGTCGGGACCGGGGTGGCTTCGGGCAGCTGGGCCCCGCCCTCGGAAGCGGCGCGGGGCACGCCCTCGCCCGCCCCGCTGGGCGCGGCACTCACCGGCCGGCGTCCGGCGCCGGGCGGACGACCAGGTCGACCCCGGCGGAGTCGACGACCTCGCAGCGGACGATGTCGCCCACCGCGAGCGGCTTGGTGTCTTCGTCCTCGAGGATGACGCATTCGCCGTCGACCTCGGGAGCCTGGTGCGCGGCGCGGCCGACCGCGTCGTCGCCGTCCGTGCCGTCGTGCTCGACCAGCACGTCCACGAAGGTGCCGATGCGGTCCTCGGCGCGCTGCGCGGTCAGCTCCTCGACCAGCGCCGAGATGCGCGCGACGCGCTCGGCGACCACGGCCGGGTCGAGCTTGCCGTCGAAGGTCTCGGCCTCGGTGCCGTCCTCGTCGGAGTAGCCGAACACGCCGACCGCGTCGAGCCGGGCGCCGGTGAGGAACCGCTCCAGCTCGGCCAGGTCGTCCTCGGTCTCGCCGGGGAAGCCGACGATCACGTTGGTGCGGATGCCCGCCTCGGGCGAGTACTCGCGGATCTGCTCGGTGAGCGCGAGGAAGGAATCGGTGGAGCCGAACCGGCGCATCCGGCGCAGCACCTGCTCGCTGGAGTGCTGGAAGGACAGGTCGAAGTAGTCCGCGACGCCCGGCGTGGTCGCGATCGCCTGCACCAGCTGCGGCCGCGTTTCGGCGGGCTGCAGGTAGGACACGCGGACGCGCTCGATGCCGTCGATCTCGGACAGCCGCGGCAGCAGCAGCTCGAGCGCGCGGGTGCCGTCGCGGCCGAAGTCCTTGCCGTACGAGGTGGAGTTTTCGCTGACCAGGAACAGTTCCTTCGCGCCGTTCTCGGCGAGCCAGGCCGCCTCGGCGACGATCTCGTCGGGCTGGCGGGACACGAACGACCCGCGGAACGACGGGATGGCGCAGAACGAGCAGCGCCGGTCGCAGCCGGAGGCGATCTTCAGCGCGGCGACCGGGGAATCGTCCAGCCGCGTGCGCAGGACGCGCGGGCCCCAGCCGTGCTGCGCGTGCCCGGGCACCTCGACCTCGGCCGTCGCGGCGGGCCGCTGCACCGGGCTGATCGGCAGCAGCTTGCGGCGGTCGGACGGGGTGTGCGAGGCGATCGTGCGGCCGGCGACCACGTCATCGAGGCGCGAAGACAGGTCGGCGTAGTGGTCGAAGCCGAGCACCGCGTCGGCCTCGGGCAGGCTGTCGGCGAGTTCGTTGCCGTAGCGCTCGGCCATGCAGCCGACCGCGACGACCTTGCGTCCGGTGTCGGCGGCGGCGAGCAGTGTGTCGACCGAGTCCTTCTTCGCCGATTCGACGAAGCCGCACGTGTTGACCACGACGACGTCGGAGTCCTCCGGTTCGGCGGCCAGCTCCCAGCCGCCCGCGGCCAGCCGGCCCGCCAGCTCCTCGGAATCGACCTCGTTGCGGGCGCAGCCCAAAGTCACGAGGGAGACACGGCGGGCGCGAGCGGAATCAGCGGCTGGAGAAGGCACGACGTTCAGGGTAGCCGTCGCATTCGGACCGCCCCGCGACGGCGTCGCCCAGTGCGGTGACCCGGTCTCCTCCGGCCGGGTCTCGCCGGGGCTGTCGGCGGGGCTTCCAGTACGTGAGGGGAACCCTGAGGGAATCTGATTCCCTCAGGGTTCCCCTCACGTACCTGCGGACACGTCCGGGACCGTCAGCAGCGTCAGCTCCGCGTCGTCCAGGGCCTCCAGGTCGACGTCCGGGCCGGCCAGCCGCATCGCCTGCGCCCGGATCGCGCGTTCGAGCAGGCCGCGGGCCGAACGGCCGTTCGCGAAACCGGCGCCGCGGTCGAGCCCGGCCATGAATCCGGGCAGCGCTTCTACGAGCCCGGCGTCGAGGCGGTAGCCCTGTTTGCCCGCCATGGCGGTGAAAATCTCGGCCAGTTGGGCGTTGTCGTAGTCGGCGAAATGCACTGTGGCGCCGAAGCGGGACCGCAGGCCCGCGTTGGCGTCGAGGAAGCGGTCCATGTCCACCGGGTAGCCCGCGGCGATCACGATCAGGTCCTCGCGGTGGTTCTCCATCTGCACGAGCAGTTCGGCGACCGCCTCGCCGCCGAAGTCTGCACCGTTCGAGTAGGTCTGGACCAGGTTGTACGCCTCGTCGATGAACAGCAGTCCGCCGATCGCCCGCTCGCACACCTCGCGGGTTTTCGGCGCGGTCTGGCCGATGTACTCGCCCACCAGGTCCGGCCGCGCGACCTCGACGAGGTGCCCGGACGGCAGCACGCCCAGCTCGCGATACAGCTGCCCCATCAGGCGCGCGACGGTCGTCTTCGCCGTGCCCGGGTTGCCGGTGAACACCAGGTGCCTGCTGCGCGCCCCGACCGGCAGCCCGGCCTTGCGGCGGCGCGCGTCCAGCCGCGTTTCCGCCACCAGGGCGCGGACCTGCGACTTCACCTCGTCCAGGCCGATCATCCCGTCGAGTTCGGCCAGCAGGTCGTCCAGTCCCCGGCGCGGTCCGGCGTCGTCGCTGACCGCGACCCCGGCTTCGCCCGGCAGGTCCGCGGCGACCAGGACGGCCAGCTGATCCGAAGGCGTGTCCGGCGCGGCGGCCAGACGGCTGGACTGTCCGCTGATCGCGGCTTCCAGCAGGCCGCGCGCGGACCGGCCGTTCGCGAAGCCGCGGCCGCGCGGAATGCGGCGGATCGCCTCCGGCAGCGCGGCTGAGAGGTCGGCGGACAGTTCGTAGCCCTGGCTCTTCGCCATCACCGTGAAAATCCCGGCGAGTTCGTCGTTGGAGTAGTCCGGGAACTCGATCCGGCCGGAGAACCGCGACCGCAGCCCCGGGTTGGACTCGAGGAACTCGTCCATCTGCTTGGGATAGCCCGCGACGAAGACCACCAGGTCCTCGCGGTGGTTTTCCATCTGCACCAGCAGTTCGGTGACAGCTTCCTTGCCGTAGTCGTCGTTGTCGTCGCGCACGAGGTTGTACGCCTCGTCGATGAACAGCACGCCGCCCGCGGCCCGCTCGCACACCTCTCGCGTCTTCGGCGCGGTCTGGCCGGTGAATTCGGCGACGAGGTCCCCGCGGCCGACTTCGACCAGGTGACCGGAGGGAAGCACGCCCAGCTCCCGGTAAATCTGCCCGACCAGCCGCGACACGGTCGTCTTGGCCGTGCCCGGGTTGCCAGTGAAAAGCAGGTGGCGACTGCGGACGGCGACCTTCATGCCCGCATCGCGGCGCCGCGCGTCCACGGCCATTTCGTCCACCATGGACCGCACGCGCTGCTTCACCGAGTCGAGCCCGATCATCGCGTCCAGTTCGGCCAGCAGCTCCGGGAGACTGCGCCGCGGCCCGGAGTCGTCCACCGCACCTACTCCGGATTCGCCGGGCTGCGGCAGGTCAGCGGCGACGAGCGTGACCAGGTCCGCGCCGCCGTCGGTGGTCAGCCGGGTCGACTGCTTGCCGATCGCCGCTTCCAGCAGCACGCGCGCGGACCGGCCGTTCGCGAACCCGCGGCCGCGCGGGATCCGCCGGACCGCCTCGGGCAGCGCCGCGACCAGGTCGGCGGACAGCTCGTAGCCCTGGCCCTTCGCCATCGCGCGGAAGATCTGCGCGAGCTCGTCGTTGGAGTAGTCCGGGAATTCGATGGTGCCGGCGAACCGCGAGCGCAGGCCGGAGTTGGACTCCAGGAAGGCGTCCATCTCCTTGGGGTAACCGGCCGCGAAGACCACCAGGTCCTCGCGGTGGTTTTCCATCTGCACCAGCAGTTCCGCGACCGCTTCCCGGCCGAAGTCGTCGTCCTTGTCGTTCACGAGGTTGTAGGCCTCGTCGAGGAACAGCACGCCGCCGACAGCCCGCTGGACCGCCGCACGGGTCTTCAGCGACGTCTGGCCCACGTACTCGCCGACCAGGTCGGTGCGGGTCACCTCGACGACGTGGCCCTTGGGCAACGCACCGAGCGCTTGGTAGATCTTGCCGAGCAGCCGGGCGACAGTCGTCTTGGCCGTGCCCGGATTCCCGGTCAGCAGCAGGTGCCGGCTGCGCACGGCGACCTTCATGCCCGCTTCCCGGCGCCGCGCGTCGATCGTCATCTCCGACGTCAGCGAGCGGACCCGCTCCTTGACCGCGGCGAGGCCGATCATCCCGTCCAGCTCGGCGAGCAGCTCCTCGATCGAGGATCCGCCGCGCTGGCCCGCCGCGGCCACGAGCGGCTCGATGTCCGGGTGGCCGATCTCGATCCGGGTGCCCGGCATCGCTCCCCGGCTGATCGCCTGCCGCGAGGCGGCGTCCAGCAAGGCCTCCACCGTGCGCGCGCTGGGTTCGTTCGCCAGCGCGGCGAGGCGGTCGCGCACGTCGGCGGGCAGGCCGAACGAGCGCTCCCGGGCGAGAACGTCGAGCAGCGCGGCGGCCGCGCCGGGCCGGTCGAACCGGGGCAGCCGGTACTGCAGCATGTTCTGCACCAGGTCAGGAGCCTCGGTGCTGAGCTGTTCGAGCACCTTCTCGGTGCCGTCCAGGATGATCAGGCGGCAGCTGTCCTGGTCGCGTGCGTAATTGCGCAGCATGCGGATCGTGGCGGCGAGGTCCTTCTCGAAGAGCGCGTCGACCCGCTCAGCGAGCAGCAGCGCGGAGCCGCCGTTCTCGATGTCGTTGATCGTCGCGGGCACCGAGCGCTCGACCGGGTCGTCGGCGTACTCGGCGAGCAGGGCGGCGCAGTCGAAGAACTCGGCGGTGTCGAATCCGACCTCGGCCTCGGTCAGCGACGCCTTCAGCGCCCGGGTGAAGCGGCGCTGGCCGGTGTTCGCCTCCCCCACCAGCAGGATGAACGGGTTCGGCTGCTTGGTGCCCGCCGTCATCCGGGCCGCTTCGCGCTTCTCCCACTCGGCGTAGGCCTTCTGCCACTCCTCATAGGCCTTTTCGTAGCGGGACTGCTCCTTGCGCTGCCACATGCGATTGCCCGCGGCCAGCAGGTCCAGCGTGACCGACCGGCTGTGCCGCGCCATGTCGCCGAGCACGTTGTTGCCGGAACCGTCCGAACCCGGCCGTTCCGGCTCGGGCGGCGGCGGTTCGCCGGGACCGTTCGCGGTGCCGTGCCGGGTGGCGTCAGCCCAGGCGACGACCCGGGTGGCGCGCGTGACGAACTCCGCCATCGACTCGGTTCCGGCGACGAACATCCCGGCCTGGCCCAGGTTCTCCACCCGGATCTGCGGCGGGGCTGGGGTCGGCGGGGCGCTCGCGGGGACCGGCGGAGCTGCTGACGGCGGGGCTGCGGGCGGCGGTCCCGGAGGCGCGGGCGGAGATGGCTGCGCCGGGACTTGCCCGGACCACGGGCCGCCCTGCGGTGCGGGCGGGAACCCGGGCTGCGGCGGGCGGTAGCCCTGCGGCGGCGAAGGCGGGCCGTTGTAGCCGCCCGGGTTCCCTTGCGGCGCAGGCGGTCCCGCGTAACCGCCGGGATTGCCCTGCGGTCCGGGATAACCGCCGGGGTTGCCCTGCGGTCCCGGATAACCGCCCGGATTTCCTTGCGGTCCGGGGAATCCGCCCGGGGTGCTCTGCGGACCGGGGTACGGCGGCCGGGGCCCGTTGCCAGGGCCGGGGTAGCCCTGCTGGCCGCCCGGGTACTGCTGCGGCGCGCCGTATCCGCCCGGGACGGGCTGGCCGGGAGCGCCCGGCGGCGGGTTGAGCCGGGCGGCCGCGCGGTAGCCGGGGTCCGCGGGCGGCTGCGTGTACTGCCAGCTCCCGTCCGGCAGCCGCCGCTGCCACGCCTGGCCGGGGACGAGCAGCCATCCGACGCCGTCCGGGCCGGTCAGCGCGGCCGTCCGGCCCGCCGCCGCCTCGGACTGTGCGGCCTGGAATGCGTCCCACCCTGCGCGCGTCAAAAAAACCAGCTCCCCCTCAGGTGCCCGTGCGGCAAGCCCGCCGCCGCCCCATTGTGCCGAACCCGGGACGCTCCGCGACGGCTAGTCGCCGAAGTCGCCCGTTCGCCCCTCGCGCGCGGTCACCACTGCAGGGCTTGTTTGAGCTGTTTGACCGCGATCGGCGCGAGTGTCGTGTTGAACGTCGCGGACGGGTGGTTGTCGTCCATGTAGACCAGCACGTTCCCGACGACCGCGCGGCAGCGCTTCTGGTCGCAGTAGTAGTCGGTGAAGTCCAGGAACGACACGTTGTCCGGGATGTCCTGGACCCGCTCCCACGACGGAGCCGGGGCCACCGCGGCGGGCCGCGGCACCGAGCACGACGCGTCGGTCGGGCTCTTCTGCGCGACGCAGCTGGCCATGTTGAACGCGTAGCGCGGGTTGTCGCGGACGGCGACGACCGGGATGTTCGCGTCGTTCAACGCGGACCAGACGTCGACGAAGCCCTTCGGCGTCGACTCGTTCGGCCCCGGCTTGGAGTTGACCGTGCCGAGCATGACGACCGCGTCCGGGCGCGTGTCGAGCAGTTCGTCGGTGGCGGCCTTGTTCCACTCGATGCAGTTCTTGTCGCCGGGCATCAGCTCGGAGCCCGACGAGTACGGGCACGCGCCCTTCAGCATGGTCGAGACCTGCCAGCCGTCGGAGACGACCGCGGGCCGGAAGGCGGCGAGGTACTGCTGGATGTGCGAATCGCCGACGAGCACGATCCGCTTGGTCGGCGGCCCTTCCGGGCCCTCCGTGCAGATCTCCAGCTCCTTGTTGCGCGGCGACTTCGAGCACTGGTCCGGCGCGATGCGGGCCCAGTCGTCGGCGAGCTTCACCGTGGGCGGCACGATCGCCGGCGACGGCGTGCCGCGGTAGACGAAGCCCGGCGCGTGCGCGACCGCGCCGGGGTGGTCCGGGTCGCCGATGGCGATCTCGTAGTTCGCCCGCGCGCTGCTCACGCCCTGCCAGACGCCGCTCGCGACGAGCACCGGGGCCAGCGCGAGCACGCCGAACCGGTAGGAGCCCCAGTGCTTCGCGGTGCCGATCTTCGACAGCCGGATCGGGTTCTCGATCAGGTGGTAGGTCAGGATCGAGAGCAGGAACGACACGCCGACCACGAACGTGCCGCCGAGCAGGCCGACCGCCACCCGGTCGCGGATGATCAGGTAGAAGACCAGCACCGGCCAGTGCCACAGGTACAGCGAGAAGCTGAGATTGCCGACGTAGCCGAGGAATTTCGAGCTGAGCCAGCGGTCCGCGCCGAGCACGCTGCCGGTCTGCCCGGCCACCAGCACCAGGCCCGCCGAGACGGTCGGCCACAGCGCGATCCAGCCGGGGAACACGCTGTCGACGTCGAGCAGGACGCCGCACAGCACCAGCCCCGCGACGCCGATCCAGCCGAGCACGATGCGCAACAGGCGTGGCAGCGTGACCTGGTCGAGGAACATCGCCATCAGGCCGCCGAGCGCGAACTCCCACACGCGGGTCAGGCCGTGGAAGTAGGCCAGCGGCTGGTCGGCCGCGGTGAGGTACACCGAGTACGCCAGCGAAGCCGCGAACAGGACGATCAGCAGCAGGTTCACCGTGGCGCGCAGCGACCAGCCGAGGCGGCGCACGAGCAGGCCGAGCCCGACGAACAGCAGCGGCCACACCAGGTAGAACTGGCCCTGGATGGACAGCGACCAGAAGTGCTGCACGAGGCTCGCGCTGTTGTGCTGGGCGAAGTAGTCCACCGAATCCGCCGCGAGCTGCCAGTTCTCGTAGAACAGCGCCGACGCGACGACCTCGCGGATGGTCTGGAACCAGCGGTCCTGGGGCAGCAGCAGCTGCGACACGACCACGACGGTCAGCAAGACGGTCATGGCGGCCGGGAAGAGCCGCTTGATCATCCTGCCCCAGGTGGCGCGCAGCTCGATCCGGCCGCGCAGCAGCGCCCGGTAGAGCTGGCCGGTGATCAGGAACCCGGAGACGAGGAAGAACACGTCGACGCCGCCGGAGATCCGGTCGAACCACACGTGGTAGACCACGACCAGCACCGAGGCCAGCGCCCGCACGCCCTGCAGCTCAGGCCGGAACCGGGCCTGCGCGCTCGGCCCGGCGGGAGGATGGCCGGATCGTTCCGGGGCGGCCACAGTGCTGCCGGACATGCAGGTTCCTCCCGAGGGCCGGTAGCCGGCCAGCGCCCGCCGCTACTGGTCATGTGCGGTCACTAGCTATACGTGACGACTCGTAGCGTCACGCATCCGGGGTCCCCCGATGGAGCCGCTCGGCACACCCGGTCCTCGCGGTAGTTATCTTGACCGGGTGCCCGATTCCCGCCCTCCGTCCGTCCGCCGCGCGCGGATCGCCGACGTCCGCAAGATCAAGGCCCTCGTCGACTCCGACGCGGGCCGCGTGCTCCTCGAGAAGGATCTGGTCACGCTCTACGAGGCGGTGCAGGAGTTCTGGGTCGCGACCGACGAAGAGAACGGCACCGAGGACGTGCTGGGCGCCGCCGCGCTGCACGTGCTGTGGGAGGACATCGGCGAACTGCGCACCGTGGTGGTCGACAAGGCGGCGCGCGGCCGCGGGATCGGCCGCGCGCTGGTCGGCAGGCTCGTCGAAGAGGCCCGCGAACTGGGCCTGAAGCGGCTGTTCGTGCTGACGTTCGAGACGTCGTTCTTCGCTGGCCACGGGTTCGTTGAGATCGACGGGGCACCGGTGTCGCACGAGGTGTACGCGGAGATGCGGCGCTCCCTTGACCCGGGTGTGGCGGAGTTCCTCGACCTGCCCTACGTCAAGCCGAACACCCTGGGGAACTCGCGCATGCTGCTCGAGTTCTGAACCCTCACGAGAACCGGACGAGAATCCGGCCGCCCGACCCGTCCACCGCCTCGAGCTTCACCGTCGTGCCCGCGAACGACGTCGCGTCCGGACCCTGGCGCCCGGTGTGCAGCTGGACGGACGTGTGCTCGCCGCGACCCGGCTCGGTCAGGACCAGCGCCACGACCGCCTCCCCCGCCACGAAGCACTGCCTGCCCGGACGGCAGCGCGAATCCGAGACCAGCTGGCGGTAGCGCACCGTCAGATCCCGGCCGGCGACCTGCACCTCCTGGCCGGGCGTGAGCGCCACGTTCCCGCCCAGCTCGGCGGCAGGCGGTCGCGACGGTGTCTGCGCGACGGCGACCGTGCCGCCCGCGCACCCGGCCAGCGCGGCGGCCGTCCCGATACCCAGTGCGAGCTTCTTGAGGTCCATGCGCAGTGGACGAGCCGGACGGGCCGCCAGGTTGCACGGGCGGCTCAGAAGTCTTCGTCCTCGCCGCCGGCGGGCGCCCCGCCCGCGTCGGAGCCGCCGCGGATCATGAACAGCACCGACTCCAGTTCGTCGGGCTTGATCAGCACGTCGCGGGCCTTCGAGCCCTCCGACGGGCCGACGATGCCGCGGCTTTCCAGCAGGTCCATCAGCCGTCCGGCTTTGGCGAACCCGACGCGGAGCTTGCGCTGCAGCATCGAGGTGGACCCGAACTGCGACGTGACGATCAGCTCGGCGGCCTGCAGCAGGACGTCGAGGTCGTCGCCGATGTCCGGGTCGATTTCCTTCTTCTCGCCCGCCTTGGCGCTGGTGACGCCCTCGTTGTAGTCCGGCTGCGCCTGTTCCTTGGCGAAGTTGACGACCGCCGCGATCTCTTCGTCGCCGACGAACGCGCCCTGGATGCGGACCGGTTTCCCGGCGCCCATCGGCAGGTAGAGCGCGTCGCCCATGCCGATCAGCTTCTCCGCGCCCGGCTGGTCGAGGATGACCCGCGAGTCGGTGAGCGAGGAGGTGGCGAACGCGAGCCGCGAAGGCACGTTCGTCTTGATCAGGCCGGTGACGACGTCGACCGACGGCCGCTGCGTCGCGAGCACCAGGTGGATGCCCGCGGCGCGGGCCTTCTGGGTGATCCGGACGATCGCGTCCTCGACGTCGCGCGGCGCGGTCATCATCAGGTCGGCGAGCTCGTCGACGATCGCCATGATGTACGGGTACGGCTGGTACTCGCGTTCGCTGCCCGGCGGCGCGGTGATGTCGCCGGAGCGCACCTTGGAGTTGAAGTCGTCGATGTGGCGGACCCGGTTGGCCTGCATGTCCTGGTAGCGCTGTTCCATCTCCTCGACGAGCCAGGCCAGCGCGGCGGCCGCCTTCTTCGGCTGCGTGATGATGGGCGTGATCAGGTGCGGGATGCCCTCGTACGGCGTCAGCTCGACCATCTTCGGGTCGATCAGGATCATCCGGCATTCGGCGGGCGTCGAGCGGGCCAGCAGCGACACCAGCATCGAGTTCACGAAGCTCGACTTACCGGAACCAGTGGAACCGGCGACCAGCAAGTGCGGCATCTTCGTGAGGTTCGCGGTGACGAACTCGCCCTCGATGTCCTTGCCCAGCCCGATCAGCATCGGGTGGTTGTCCTTGACCGTGGTCGGCGCGCGCAGCACGTCGCCGAGGCGCACCATCTCGCGGTCGGAGTTGGGCACCTCGATGCCGACCGCGGACTTGCCCGGGATCGGCGCGAGGAGGCGGACGTTGTCGGTGGCCACCGCGTAGGCGATGTTCTTGGTCAGCGCGGTGATCTTCTCGACCTTCACGCCCGGGCCGAGCTCGACCTCGTACCGGGTGACCGTCGGGCCGCGGGTGAAGCCGGTGACCTGTGCGTCGACGTTGAACTGGTCGAGGACGCCGGTGATCGCCTCGATCATCTGGTCGTTGGCCTTGCTGCGGGACTTCGGCGCGTCGCCGAGCTTCAGCAGGTCCGGCGGCGGAAGCGCGTAGTCGCCCTCGACGGTGCGCGTGACCGACAGCGCGGGTTCCGGAGCCTTCTTCTGCTTCTTCTCCGGCACCTCGGCGGGCGGCGCGACCGGCTTCGGCGGCCGGATCGGCGTGGCGGGTTCGGCGAGCGCGGCGTCGATGTCGAGCTGCTCGCCGTCCTTGTCGGCGCTGGCCTGGCGCCGCCGCGACGGCTTCCGCAGCCGGACGGACTTCGGATCGGCCTCGGGTTCGGGCTCTTCGTCGTGCTGACCGCCCTCGTACTCGGCCAGCTCCTCCTCGTCGAGCCCCCAGGTGCGCAAGCGGTGCGGGATGTCGCGCACCGGCGTGCCGGTGAACACGAGGACGCCGAACAGCAGCGCGAGAATCAGCAGCGGCACCGCGACCCACGTGGTGACGCCCTTGGTCAGCAGGCCGCCGGAGAACGCGCCGAGAATGCCGCCCGCGTACATGCGGCCGTCGTTGGTGTCCGGGAGCGCGGTGAAGATGTGCAGCATCCCGAGCACGGACAGCACGACCAGCACCGTGCCGATGACCATCCGCGGCCGGGTCTCCGGTTGCGGCTCGGACCGCATCAACGCGACCGCGACCACAAGCAGCACCAGCGGCAGGGTCACCGCCCCCGCGCCGAGCACCGTCCGGGTAGCGACCTCGACGCCCGCCCCGATCGGCCCGGCCGCCCGCCACCAAACCCCGACCGCGGCGACGATGGCCAGCGCGATCAGCCCGAGAGCAAGCCCGTCGCGACGGTGTTCCGCTTCGAGCTCCCGCGTGCGCCCTACGGTCCGGGCGAGCGAGCCGATCCCCTTCGCGGCGAGGTTCCAGGTGCTGCGCACTCCGCGCCCGAACGCGCCGTTCTTGCGCCGGGGGGCTGGGCGCCGGGCGCTGGACGTCCGCGGCCGGGAGCTGCTCCTGCCCCTGGCCGAACCGCTTTTTGACGACCTGCTCGACGCAGTTGCCCGAGACTTCGCCGGAGTACGCGAACTGCGCGCCGGTGCCTTCCCGCCGCTTCCCGCCGTGCTCCGCTTCCTCGTCGCCGACCCAGCCATGCCTCCACGGTAACGGGCGCGGACCGATAGTCACATGTGCCACTCGCAGCGCACCCGAAACAATCGTCGCCAGATCACAGTCGACGACGGCGGTCTACCAAGTCGGCTGCCTCGATCAGCTGGGCGGCCAGCGCGCGGGCCACGTCGGGGGTGAACCAGCCTTCTGCGTAGCTCCCGTCGTCCTCGGAGTCCGTCAGCATGTGCACGCAGACTGACTTGGCCCCGTCCTCTTCATTGGCCCAAGCTCGCGCCGTCGCCGACGGCACCGGACGCCCCGCCAGCCGAGGAACTCCGATCACATAGTCAGGACAAGATGTGCAGTTGTGCCGGGTCCCGTAAGTCTGGTCCTCGCACCAATCTGCATGAACGAATACCCGGTCCAGTTCCGCCGACGTCGCATCCGCGAGCTTGGCAAGAGCGGCACGCAGCTCGTGGTCCACCGCACCCGCCTTGTCCATCCGGCGGATCTCGGCGCCCAAGTCGCTCCACCGCACCGTCGCGGCCGCACGTACCGGGTCGTAACCGGTCCGCTGAACGAAGCCGGAAGCGAGCGTCTGGTCAGCCATCAGCACCTCTTTCGAACACCGGCGGGCACGTGGCAGACGCTATCGCCGCTCCCCCGGTCGTCGGCAGAGAGAACCACCCGATCAGGGGCAATCCAGCCGCCGTGAAATGCTTTGCCCATGTTCGCGCTGCAACAGGACGAGGCTCCGCGCCGTGCCCCCGCGATCTGGCGGACGATGCTCAACATCGACCGGGGGCTGGTGAACCTCGTCGGGCGGCTCACCGTGACCGGCTCGGTGCCGCGGGAACTCCGGGGCAAACCGCTGCTCATGACGGCCAATCACATCGGCGTGTTCGACGCCTTCGTGCTCATGGCGGCCTGCAAGCGGATCGGCATCAACCCCCGCTTCATGCTCGCCGGAGGGATTCTCGACGCTCCGGTCATCGGTCCGGCGCTCAAAGTCAGCGGGCATCTGCGCGTGGACCGGGCGAAGGCGGCGACGGCGATCGGGCAGTTCGCGGAGGCGGCGGAGGCGTTGCGGACTACGCGCGAGCCGATCGTCGTCTATCCGGAGGGGCGGATCAGCCACGACCCGGGGCTGTGGCCGGAGCGCGGCAAGACGGGGGCGGCCCGGCTCGCGCTCGCGGCGGGCGTGCCGGTGATTCCGATCAGCCAGTGGGGCGCGCACGAGGCCGTGTACTGGGGCACGGAGACCGTCAACGGGCCCGCTGATCTGCTGCCGCTGGCGAAATCCGGGTTGAGCGCGCCGTTGCGGCGGCCTCGGTTCAAGGTGCATTTCGGGACGCCGGTGGACCTCTCCGACGTCGAGCCGGAGCGGCCGGGCGCGGGCGTTCGCGCGCACGCCAAGATCATGCAGGCCATCACCGACGGCCTGGTCCCCTTGCGCCGCCACGAACCCATCCGGCCGCGCTTCTACGATCCGACCCGGCCGACCGACACGGTCAGCCCCTGGAAGCCGCAGCGCTGAGTCCGGATCGTGGGACACACCAGCCAACCCGGCTAGGGTCGCGAGGTGTGAGCACCCGCATTCTGGTCGTCTACTACAGCGCTACCGGCAACACCGCCGCCCTGGCTGACGCGCTCGCCGAAGGGGCGGGCGAAACCGGGGCGGAGGTACGCGTTCGCACCGTGGCCGAGACCGCGCCGCCGGAAGCGGTGGCGAGCAATCGGCGGTGGCAGGCCTGGGTTGACGCCGGGCCGCACCACGAACTCGCCACGCTGGCCGATCTCGAGTGGGCGGACGGGCTCGCGCTCGGCAGCCCGACCCGGTTCGGCGGGCCCGCCGCGCAGCTGAAGTCCTTTGTGGACACCACAGGCGGCCTGTGGGCGCAAGGGAAACTGGCCGACAAGGTGGCGACGTCGTTCACCTCGGCGTCCACCGCGCACGGCGGCCTCGAAGCGACTGTGCTGGCAATCAACAACATCTTCTACCACTGGGGCGCGATCGTCGTCCCCCTCGGCTACGCCGACCCGCACCTGATGGAGTCCGGCAACCCGTACGGCGGCTCGTTCGTCTCGCGCAAATCCGCGGCACCGGACGACACCGCGCTGCGGGCACTGCGGATTCAGGGGCGACGGCTGGCAACGATCACGACACACGTCGCGACGGGCCTGAAAACCGGGGAATAACTCAGTTTCGCTCGCTCGTTCCGCTCCGTAGTGTCCCGCGCGTGACCACCGAACTCCCTGTCCTCGAACGACCCCGGGTGATCCACCGGGGCCGCGGCCTCTCGCTCGTGCTGCTCGCCGCGGTCTTCTTCAGCACGTCCGGAACGCTCGCCAAACCGGTGATGGAAGCGGGCATGACGCCGGAACAGGTGGCGGTGCTGCGGATCGGGACGGCGGGAGTCCTGCTGCTGATCGGCACCGCGCTCTTCGCCCCGCACACGCTGCGGGTCCGGCGCGGGGAATGGCCGATGCTGCTGGCGTACGGCGCGCTCGGCGTGGCCGGGACACAGTTGCTGTATTTCATTGCCGCGGAACGGATTCCGGTCGGGATCGCGATCCTGCTGGAGTTCCTGTCGCCGGTGCTGATCGCGTTGTGGGTACGCGTGGTGCGGCGGAAGCGGCTGCCGCGCATGCTGTGGTTCGGGATGACGGTGGCGCTGATCGGGCTGGCGCTGGTCGCGCAGGTCTGGCAAGGGCTGCGGCTCGACGCGATCGGCGTGCTGGCGGGTACCGGTGCGGCGCTCTGTTCGGCCGGGTACTTCCTGCTCGGCGAACGCGCGGTCGCCGACCGCGAACCGCTCGGGCTGGTCACGTGGGGCATGGTGATCGGCGGCCTGCTCGTGAGCGTCACCGCTCCGCCGTGGACGCTGCCGCTGAGCATGGCGAACCAGACCGTCCCGTTCGGACCGTGGACGCCGCCGCAGTGGCTGCTGCTGATCTGCCTCGTGGTGCTGTCGACGGCGATCCCTTACGTCGCGGGAATCTCCGCGCTGCGCCATCTGCCCGCCTCGGTGGCGAGCGTTGTCGGGCTGCTCGAACCCGTCGCGGCGGCGGCGTTCGCGTGGGCGTTGCTCGGCGAAGCGCTCGCCTGGCCGCAAGCGGTCGGGGCCGCACTGCTGCTCGGCGGCGCGTACCTGGTCCAACGACAGACCGCCGCGGTGGCCTGACTACTCCCCCGGGCGGAGACGGGAACCAACCTCGGGCGGGATGTGTCCTATCCGCGAGCCCGCCACACTGGAGCGAGCCGCACGAGACACCTGGGGGTTCTCATGGACAACCGACCGAGCAGAGCGCAGCAGCGCAGAGCGCGCAACGCGCTCGCCCGCCAAGCAGCGATCGTCATGATGGCGTTGCTGCTGGCGGGCGCGCGCCGCTGAATCAGAGCCGGCTCAGACCGGGATGACCGTCGGCACGATCATCGGCCGCCTGCGGTAGGTGTCGGCGACCCACCGGCCGACGACCCGGCGCACCGCCTGCGCGATGCGATGGGTGTCGGTGATGCCCTCGGCTTCCGTCCGCGCCAGCTCCATCTCGACGAGCGGCACGACGGCGTCGAGGGCCTTCGGGTCGTCGGAGAAACCGCGGCCGGAGATCGTGGGGCTGCTCATCGCGCGGCCGGTGTTGGAATCGACCGCCATGGTGATCGCGATGAACCCGCCCTCGCCGAGCACGAGCCGGTCGGACAGCGTCGACTCGCCGACGTCGCCGACGGACAGGCCGTCCACGTACACGTGCCCGACCTCGACGCGGCCGGTGCGCGAGGCCTTGCCGTCGACCAGGTCCACGACCACGCCGTCCTCGGCGATCACCACGTTGTCCGGCGCGACGCCAGTGCGGATCGCGAGCTCTCCGTTGGCGCGCAAGTGTTTCCACTCGCCGTGCACCGGCATCACGTTGCTCGGCCGGACCGCGTTGTACAGGTAGAGCAGCTCGCCCGCGGACGCGTGGCCGGACACGTGCACCTTCGCGTTGCCCTGGTGCACGACGTTCGCGCCGAGCCGGGTCAGTCCGTTGACGACGCCGAACACCGCGGTCTCGTTGCCCGGGATCATCGAGCTGGCCAGCACGACGGTGTCGCCGGCGCGGATCGAGATCTGCCGGTGCTCGCCGCGAGCCATCCGCGACAGCGCGGACAGCGGCTCGCCTTGGGAACCCGTCGACACGAACAGCACCTT
The DNA here is from genome assembly GCF_041346965.1 of Amycolatopsis sp. cg13. GTDB lineage: Bacteria > Actinomycetota > Actinomycetes > Mycobacteriales > Pseudonocardiaceae > Amycolatopsis. Next base: position 9,139,656 of record NZ_CP166848.1, on the reverse strand, counting down.
GCTTTCGGGCAGGTTGCTGGCCTGGTCCAGGTCCACGAGCAGGCCGTCCGGGACGTTCAGCAGGCCCAGCTCGGCCGCGATGCCCATGTTCCGGACCATCGACCGGCCCACGAACGCCACGCGGCGGCCGTGCCGGGCAGCCGCGTCCAGCACCTGCTGCACGCGGTGCACGTGGCTGGCGAAGCAGGCGACGATCACGCGCTGGTCGACCTTGCGGATCACGTCGTCGACCACCGGGCCGATGTCGCGCTCGGGCATGACGAACCCGGGCACCTCGGCGTTGGTCGAGTCGACGCAGAACAGGTCCACGCCCTCGTCGCCCAGGCGCGAGAAGCCCGCGAGGTCGGTGAGCCGCCCGTCGAGCGGCAGCTGGTCGAGCTTGATGTCGCCGGTGTGCAGCACGACGCCGGCCGGCGTGCGGACGGCGACCGCGAGCGCGTCCGGGATCGAGTGGTTCACCGCGAAGAACTCGAGGTCGAACGCGCCGACCTTGCGCCGCTCCCCCTCGCGGACCTCGATCAGCTTCGGCCGCTGGCGGTGCTCCTTGGCCTTGGCCGCGAGCAGCGCGTTGGTGAACCGCGAACCGTAGATCGGCACGTCCGGGCGCAGCCGGAGCAGGAACGGGACGGCGCCGATGTGGTCCTCGTGCCCGTGGGTGAGCACGAGGCCGTCGATGTCGTCGAGCCGGTCCTCGATCGCGCGGAAGTCCGGCAGGATCAGGTCGACGCCGGGCTGGTCGTCCTCGGGGAAGAGGACGCCGCAGTCGACGATCAGGAGCCTGCCGTCGAATTCGAAGACGGTCATGTTGCGCCCGACCTCGCCGATGCCGCCGAGCGCGACGACGCGCAGGGCTCCCTCGGGAAGTGCGGGCGGGAGGTGCGTCGGGCCGGGTCCGGCGGGAAGTGAGGTCACCGGGGCATTGTCCCAACGCTGGTGTGCGAGGTGGGGGCGGTGTAGGCCGCCTGCGAATCTGCTTGTGCCACCCGTGCACCATGCCAGTCCGAGGCCGCGCTGTCCTCCAGCGGCACGCCGCCCTGGGCGAGATCGGCCGCGATCTGCTCGAGCTGGTCGTCGAACGGGGCCACGATCGGCAGGCGAGGGTCGCCGATGTCGAACCCGCGCAGGCGCAGCGAAGCCTTGCTGAACGCGACGCCGCCGACCCGCGACATCGCCCGCAGCACCGGCAGCATCGCGCGGTGGTTCGTGCGCGCGGTGGACGTGTCGCCCGCCTCGTAGGCCTCGATCATCGCGCGGATCCGGCCCGCCACGACGTGCCCGATCACGCTGACCACGCCGACCGCGCCGACCGACAGCCACGGCAGGTTCAGGCCGTCGTCGCCGGAGTAGTAGGCGAGGTGGGTGTTCGCGATGACCTCGGAGCCGGCGATCAGGTCGCCCTTCGCGTCCTTCACCGCGACGATGCGCGGGTTCTCGGCCAGCCGCTGCAGCGTGTCGACCTCGATGGGCACGATCGAGCGCGGCGGGATGTCGTAGAGCATGACCGGCAGCTCGGTGGCGTCCGCGACCGTGGTGAAGTGCGCGAACAGCCCGGCCTGGCTCGGCCGCGAGTAGTACGGCGTGACCACGAGCAGGCCGTGCGCGCCCGCTTCCGCGGCGGCCTGGGCCTGCTCGATGCTGTGCGCGGTGTTGTTGGTGCCCGCCCCCGCGACGACGGTCGCGCGGTCGCCGACCGCCTCGACGACGGCGCGGATCAGCGCGGCCTTCTCCTGGTCGGTCGTGGTCGGGCTCTCGCCGGTGGTGCCGTTGACGACGAGGCCGTCGTTGCCGAGGTCCACAAGGTACTCGGCCAGTTCCTGGGCCCGCTTCACGTCCAGCGCCCCGGCTCGGTCGAAGGGGGTCGCCATCGCGGTGAGCACGCGGCCGAACGGACGTCCGGGCGCGGCGGCAGGTGAGGTGGACATGGCCACGACGGTACCTCGTCGAACCGCCGAACCCGGCCTCGACCTGGTGTGCCACCGGGAACTTCGGAGAATTTCCGCCGCCGCGCCGCTTCGCGCGGAACTTCTCGCGCGGCTACTTGACCTTGGCGGTGATCTGCGCCGGGATCTGGTCGTTGCTGGTGCGCGACAGGACACAGTAGATCTTGCGGTTCGGGCCGCTGCTGCTGTCGTTGTCCGGCTGGACCTGCCACGCCTGCTGGGTCGGCACGATCGCCCGGTACGACAAGCCCGCGCGCTGCTGCGGCGGCACCACCGCGGAGTGGAACGCGGCCGCGCAACGCGCCTCGGCGGCCCGGCTGATGTCCTCCAGGCCGGGATACGGGGCCACGACCGCGTCGCTGTCGCTCCAGCTCTCCAGCGGCAGCGGGTCGGCGACGTCGTAGACCTCGAGCGTGTGGTTCTTCTTGCAGTCGACGTTGTTGTCCGAGCTGATCACCACGCCCGGCTGGACCACGGCGTTGTAGCAGATCTGGTACGAGGAGATCTGGGTCTTGAGGTAGCCGTCCGGGCCGTAGCTGACGGTGTCGGCCTGCTGCGCGTCCTTCTTCGGCGACCACACCGGCTTGCCGAGGAAGAACCCGCCGGCCAGCGCCGCGACCACCAGCACCGCGATCGCGCCCGCCCACAGGCCGCGGCGGCTCTTGCCCTCCGGCTTCGCGGCCATCCGGGTCGGCTGCCCGCCCACCCGGGTTTCCTGCTGCGGCAGCACGGCGGTCGCCGGACGCTGCGTCGGACCGGTGGCGTGCGCGAGCTGCGCCCGCGCCTGCGTCGCGGTGAGCCGGGCTTCCGGGTTCGCCACCAGGAGGCCGAGGATGACCGCGCCGAGCGGGCCCTGCACGCGGGTCAGGTACGGCACTTCGGTCATGATCGCGTGCAGCGTCGCGGCCGTGGTGGGCCGTTCGAACGCGACGATGCCCTCGACCGCGAAGTACAGCGTCGCGCCGAGCGACCACAGGTCCGATTCGGCCATCGCCTCGCGGCCCTCGACCCGCTCCGGGGCCATGAACGCGGGCGAGCCGACGATCATCCCGCTCGTGGTGAGCCGCGGGTCGTCGATGGCGTGCGCGATGCCGAAGTCGGTGAGCTTCACCCGGCCGTCCGGCGCGACCATGATGTTGGCCGGTTTGACGTCGCGGTGCACGATCCCGGCGGCGTGCGCGGCCTGCAGCGCGGACAGCACCCGCTCCCCGATCATCGCCGCCTGTTGTTCGGGCATCGGGCCGTGCGTGCGCACCAGATCGGCGAGGGTGGGCGCTTCGACCAGCTCCATCACGATCCAGGTGGTGCCCTGGTCGGTGACCACGTCGTACACCGTCACGACGGCGGGGTCGTTGAGCCGCCCGCCTGCCCGCACTTCGCGCAGGATCCGCTCGGAAAACACCGCGGCGCCTTCAGCTTCGGGCAGCCGCAGCTCTTTAATCGCGACCTGCCGTCCGATCACCTGGTCCTGCGCGCGCCACACGATGCCCATGCCGCCGCGGCCCAGTTCGCCGAGCAGCAGGTAGCGGCCGGCCACCACGCGGCCGGCGGGGGCCGTGCGGTTCGGGTCGTGCGGGCGGGTCTGTTCATCGGTCACGGGGTCGGGCTCCTCGGTCGGCTTCGCGCAGATGCTAGTCGGACCGTCCGGCAGCCCTGCCGGTTCCGTCCGGTTAGGACTGTCTCAGCCGCCGAAGGTGAGCACGATCAGCACGACGTTGAGCAGGATGATCACCGCGGCGACGACCGAGGCGAGCACCGTGGTGGTCCGCCGGTTGGCGTCCGCGCCCATGAGCCCGCGGTCGGCGGTGAGCCGGATCAGCGGCACCAGCGCGAACGGGATGCCGAACGACAGCACCACCTGCGACACCACCAGCGCCGCGCTCGGATCGGCGCCCAGCGCCAGCACGACAATCGCCGGAGTGAGCGTGACGAGCCGGCGCACCACGATCGGGATCCTCTTGCGCAGCAAGCCTTGCATGATCATCGCGCCCGCGTACGCACCCACTGACGTCGACGCCAGTCCGGAAGCGAGCAACCCGATCGCGAACAGCAGCGCGACGCCCGGTCCGAGCGCGGCGGCGACTGCCCCGTGCGCGCCTTCGATGGTGTCGACGCCTTGCTGGCCTTGGAGATTCGTCACCGCTACGAGCAGCATGCCGAGGTTCACCGCGCCGGCGAGCAGCATCGCGAACCCGACGTCGTACCGGGTCGCCCGCAGCAGCCGCCTGCGCCGCTCGGGTGCGGGTTTGCCGTGCCGGTCGCGGACGAGTCCGGAGTGGAGGTACACCGCGTGCGGCATCACCGTCGCGCCGAGCATCGCGGCCGCGATCAGGACGCTGTCGCCGCCGCTGAACCGCGGCACCAGGCCGTGCGCGATCCCGGCGGCCGACGGCGGTTCGATGAACAGGCTCGCCAGGAACCCGACCGCGATCACCACCAGCAGGCCGGTCACGACGCGTTCGAACGGGCGCTGGCCGCCGCGGTCCTGCACCGCGAGCAGCACCAGCGACACGAGACCGGTGATCAGCCCGCCCGCGACGAGCGGGAGTCCGAAAAGGAGGTTGAGCGCGATCGCGCCGCCGACGACCTCGGCCAGGTCGGTGGCGATCGCGACGATCTCGGCCTGCGCCCAGTACGCGAGCCGCGCCCGGCTGGACAGTCGGTCGCGCAGCGCTTCGGGCAGCGACTGGCCGGTGACGAGACCGAGCTTCGCCGACAGGTACTGCACCAGCACGGCCATCAGGTTCGCCGCGACGATCACCCAGACCAGCAGGTAGCCGTAGCGCGCGCCGGCGCTGACGTTGGCCGCGACATTGCCCGGGTCGACGTATGCGATCGCGGCGACGAACGCGGGCCCGAGCAGCGCCGCGCCGGCCCGCAGCCGGGCCACGCCGCGCGGACGTGCCGCTTCCGCCACCGCCATGTACGCCCACTCCCTGATATCGGTCGCCCCAACTCAAAGTTTAGGCATGCCGAACTTTGCCGGGCAAGGGTGTGCTGCGCCACGCCGACTTGTCGCCACGTGACTGGCTTGCGGAGGTCGTGAGGGGAACCCTGAGGGAATCTGATTCCCTCAGGGTTCCCCTCACGACCACAAACCCCAGTCCTTCACGGACCTTTGTCAGGCGGGCAGGAGCACTTCGTGGCCGGCTTCGCGGAACGCGGCCACGGCGCGGTCGAGGTCGTCCGAGCGCACCAGGATGTGGTCGGTGTCGAAAGTGGACAGCGAGAACAGCGCGACGCCCGCCGCCGCCAGCTCCGACGCGAGCGCGGAAATGATGCCGGTGAGGGTGAATTCCAGCGGCCCGCGGACGGTGAACAGCCGCCAGCCGTCCTCGACGGTGCCGCCCTCGGGTTCACGGCCGGTCGGGCAGATCACCGACAGCTCGTCGGGCGTGCGGGTCACCGACACGAGCGCGGGCTCGCCGGGCTCCAGCAGCTCTGCGGGGACCGCGGCGTCGGCGGGCAGCCGCACGACCGAGTAGGGGCCGGGGCGGAGGTCGATCGTCAGGTGTTTCATCAGTGCGTTGTCAGCCTTCCAGCACTTTCGGGCTCGAGGCGATCTCGGTGCCGTCGGGCAGGGTCGAAATCGTGAAGTCGGCGAACACGTTGGCCGCCGCCTTGTGCAGCTGCCGCAGGCATTCGATGGCCAGCGAACGGATCTCGACGTCCGCGTGTTCGGTGGCGCGCATCGCGATGAAATGCCGCCAGGCGCGGTAATTCCCGGTGACGACGATGCGGGTTTCGGTGGCGTTCGGCAACACGGCGCGGGCCGCCTGGCGCGCCTGCTTGCGGCGCAGCGTGGCGCTCGGCGTGTCCGCGAACTTCTCCTCCAGCCCGGCGAGCAACTCGTCGTACGCGGCGGCGCTGGCCTGGGTGGCCTTGACGAATTTCTCGTGCAGCACCGGGTCTTGCGCGATGACGTCCGGCTCGACGAACTCGGCGTCGCTCTCCGGGACGTAGCGCCGCGACAGTTGCGAGTAGGAGAAATGCCGGTGCCGGATCAGCTCGTGGGTAAGCGAGCGGGAGATCCCGGACAGGTAGAAGGTGACCGACCCGTGCTCCAGCACGGCCAGGTGGCCGACGTCGATGACGTGCTCGAGGTAGCCGGCGTTGGTCGCGGTCGCCGGATTCGGCTTCTCCCAGGACTGGTAGCAGGCGCGGCCGGCGAACTCGGCGAGCGCTTCGCCTCCGTCTGCGTCGGTGGACCAGGGCACGTCCTCGGGCGGGAAGAACTCGGTTTTCGCGATCAGCTGCACCTTGGGCGGCACCGGTCTCGCTCCCCTCATGTCGGCTCCGCCAGCCTAACCAGGCGGCACCGGTGACATCACCGCGCCTTGACGTGACGTCATTGGTGACGCCATAGTGGTGTCATGGACTTGACGCCGTATATCGCGAACCTTCGCGAAGACCTCGCGAACACGGCCTCCGCCGGGGACGAGCAGACCCGGCGGGCGGCCGCACTGCTGTCGTCTGCTCTGGAGCCGGCCGTCCGGCTCACGCTGATGAACGCGCTGGCCGACCTCGCGGCCGAGGTGACCGCCGCCCTGCCCGGCCAGGTCGTGGACGTCCGCCTGAACGGCCGGGACGTGCGCGTGGTCGTGACCGGCGGCGAGGAGCGTTCTTCTTCCGCGCCTCCCCCGCCGCCTCCTCCCGCGCCTCCCATCGACGGCGGCGACATCTCGCGGATCACCCTGCGGCTGGTCGAGCAGATCAAGGGCCAGGCCGAACAGGCGGCGGCCGCGCAGGGAGTTTCGCTGAACACGTTCGTGGCGCAGGCCGTGCAGGGGGCGCTCGGCCAGGCGCAGCAGCACCAGCAACGGCACCAGCGCTGGCAGGACAGCGGCAGCGGCGGGGGCCGCACGGAGACCAAGCTGCACGGCTGGGTCGAAGGCTAGAAGGGGGCATCACCATGGGCGAGAACCGGGGAGACCAGGGGAAGAACACCGAAGGCCGGGTTGGGGAACCCGGGTTCGGGAGCGCGGCCGGGTCCGGCGTCGGGGGCGATGCTGGGGCTTCGGCGGGCGGAACCTCTGCTGCGGCAGCGGGCGGAGCTGAGTCCGCCGCGAGCGGGACTGCTGCGGGGACAGAGGCTGCGGCCGCGGGCGGAGCCGGGGCTGCGGCAGGCGGTGCTTCGGCGGGCGGAACCTCTGCCGGGGCGGATGCTCCGGGCGGAGCCTCGTCCGCCGCGAGCGGGAACGCTGCGGGGACCGGGGCTGCACCCAGCGGGGCCGCCGCAGACGGAACGTCTGCGGATGCGGGGACCGGGGCTGCGCCGAGCGGGGCCGCGGCGGAGACCGCGGCAGGCGGAACCTCTGCGGGGCCGGAGTCCGCGGGAACTGCGGCGGGGGAAGCCTCGGCGAGCGATGCGGGCAGCGGGTCCGAGTCTGTTTCCGAGGCTGCTGGAACCGCTTCGCGCGAGGCGGGGGCTGCGTCTGCCAGCTCTGAGTCCGCTCCGGAAGGCGGCGGCTCGGATTCCGCGGAACCGGGTCCGTACGTGCGGCTGCAAGACTTCGAGGCGGACGGTCCGGTCGAGCTGGACCTGGGCGTCACGATCGGGCGGGTCGAGGTCGTGCTCGGGCGGGAGTCCGGGGTGACCGTGCGGCTGCAGCACGACGCGGGCGAGCAGCCGTCGTGGGTGAACGGCGTCAGCAGCCTGCTGTCGTGGGTCGGCGAGAAGTTCGGGGACCAGCTCGGCGGCCTGCCGGAGTTCTCGGTCGCCGACGCGGTGCGGCAGGCGCGGATCGAGAAGACCGGCAACCGGGTCGTCGTGCGGGCCGCGAAGGCGTGGCAGCTGCGGAATGTGCCGGTGTCGGTGACCGTCCACGCACCGGCCGGGTCGCATCTCGAGGTGCGCGCGGGATCGGCGGACGTCAAGGTGACCGGTGCCGCGGGCCGCGCGGACATCCTCACCGGGTCCGGCGAAGTGTCGCTGGAACGCGCGGACGGCGCGGCCACCATCCGGACCGGAACCGGAGCCGTGAAACTCGGCCCGACCCTGGCCGGGTTGCAACTGCGGAGCGGAAGCGGCTCGGTCGAAGCGGCGTCGATCGCCGGACCGGCGACGCTCGGCACCGGCACCGGAAACGTCTGGCTGGGCGCGGTCGAAGGCGACGTGATGGCCCGCACCGGCAGCGGCGACCTCTCGGTGGCCGACGCGGCGTCCGGATCGCTCGAACTGATCACCGGCTCGGGCGAGGTACGAGTCGGCATCCGGGGCGGAGTCCGAGCGGAAGTCGAACTGGCATCGGCGGCCGGGCGGGTTTCGAGCGAACTGGACGTCTCGGACACGCCGCCGGAGGGCGCGGTCGCGCTGAAAGTCCGAGCCCGCACCGGAACGGGCAACGCGGTGGTCACTCGCGCGGCAGGCTGACCGCGGGAACATCCCGTCTGCTTCTGGCCGACACACCCGATACCTCACACCCCGGGTGCGCCGAGCAGACGGATGCAAGGGGGAGGCGGCGGGCCGCACCGGAGACATTCCGGGTGGCCCGCCGCTTCGTGCTGCGCCCGAGAAGTCCTTGTGCGCCAGGGCAAGATGCCTCGGCGTTGGTTCCCGTGCGGCATGGCAAGCCGCCTCCGCGCGGCTTCCCACGCGCCAAGACAAGGCATCCCAGCGCGGATCACCTCACGCCAAGACAAGGCACCTCAGCGCGGACTCCCGAACCCCAAGACAGTCCGCCTCAGCGCGGATCCCGGCGCGCCAAGCCACAACCGCCGCAAGAACTTCTGCGCGGCCCAAACCCCAGCCCTCGCCGCAGGACCTCTGCGCGATGTGAGTGTTGATGCCGGTTCTCACCGGCGTAAGCAATCACGAACCTCCCCTCACTTCACCGCGCGCCGCAACGCCCGGGCCAGATCACCTCGCTCCCCCACCACGACGCCGTCCAGCCCTTGCCATTCCGCCATCGTCCGCAGTTCCCCGGCCAGTTCCGCCGCCACCCGCGCCTGGTCGACACCTGGCTCGGCGAACGCGCCCTGCACCCGCAGGACCCCGGCCGCCCGGTCGGATTTCAGGTCCACCCGGCCCGAAAGCGCACCGTCAAGCAGGAACGGGAACACGTAATACCCGTGCACCCGCTTGGGTTCCGGCACGTAAATCTCGATGCGGTACCGGAATCCGAACAGCCGCTCCGTCCGCGCGCGCTCCCAGATCAGCGGGTCGAACGGGCACAGCAAAGCCCGTCCGGACACTGCCCGCGGCGTGCGCGCGTCGACGTGCCGGTAGGCGACCGCGCGCCAGTCGTCCACCTGGACTGGCTCCAGGACGCCTTCCTCGACCAGCTCCTGGACGGCTTTCCTTGAGACATCCGGGCCGAGGCGGTAGTAGTCGCGCAGGTCGGTTTCCGTTGCCACGCCCAGAGCTCGCGCCGAACGGTCGATCAGGCCGCGGGCGCCTTCCTCCGCGGAAACCTTGCGGGACAAGATCTCCGGCGGCACCACTCGCTCCGTCAGGTCGTACAGCCGCTCGAACGACCGCCGGGTGCCGGTGCTCAGCTGGCCGACGCCGAACAGGTACTCGCAGGCCTTCTTCACCACCGAGCGTTCCCACCACGCCCCCGGCCCGCGCCGGACCGCTTCGGTTTCCAGCGCCTTTTCGATCGCCCCGGCTCCGATCGGGCCCTGTTCCTTGACGACCGCCAGCACGTCGTCGAGCAGGCCGGGCACCGTGTCGACCACCCGCGTGTAGTTCCGCCACCAGCCGTCCCGTTTCGCGCCGGACTTCAGCAGCGGCCAGTCCTCGATCGGCAGCAGGCTCGCCTCGTGCGCCCACGACTCGACCAGCAGCCGCGGCCGTTTCGCGCGGTGGCTCCACGCGGCGTCGTCGACCAGCGCAGGGTCGTATCCGCCCAGGCGCGAGAACAGCGGCATGTAGTGCGCGCGCACGGCGACGTTGACCGAGTCCAGCTGCAGCAGCTGGACCCGCGACAGCACCTTGGCGAGGTGCCGCCGGGTCGGGGGCGAAGCGGGCCGGGGGTCGGCGAACCCCTGCGCGGCCAGAGCGGTGCGGCGGGCTGCGGAAAGGCTGATCGTCTGCATGATTCCGCCATGGTGCCAGCCACCCCCGACAGTTTCGGTACATTGCCCGCGTGAGTGCCGCCGAAGTCCGTCCCGCGAACCCGTCCGACGCCGCGGAGATCGCCCGCATCCAGCGGCTGACCTGGCGGGCGGCCTATGCCGACCTCCTGGGCGCCGAGGCCATCGACGAGTTTGAGAAGGCCGACCTCGAAGGCACCTGGGCGGAGACGATCGAGTACCCCGATTCCCGCGTCTACCTGGCCACCGAGGGCTCGTTCACGGTCGGCTACTGCGTCGCGGGGCCGGCCCCGCAGGACGAAGCCGCCGCGGCCGACGGGTCACCTGCCGACGACGCGCCCGGGCTGATCGCGTCGCTGGTGGTCGAACCGCGCTGGGGCCGTCGCGGGCACGCCGGGCGACTGCTCGCGACCGCCGCCGCCGATCTGCGCGCGAACGGCCTGAACCGCGGCATCACCTGGGTCGCGCAGTCCGACCACGCGACGCTTGGCTTCTACCGTCGCGCCGGCTGGTCCCCCGACGGGACCGTCCGCACCCTCGACACCGGCCGCGGAACGCTGCGCGAAGTCCGGCTCACCGGCACGCTGGAACTAGAACTCACACACTGACCGGCTCTTCGCGCTTCGCGAAAACCACCCAGCGCATCACCGAGTACATGAACACGCCCTCGCACGCCCCGGCGATCAGCCGCGACAGGTGGTATTCCACGCCCAGCGCCGTCAATCCCGCGCCGAGGCCGAGCAGGAACGCCGCGTAGTTCACCGCGATCGCCACCACGTACAGCACCGCCTGGCGGCCCACCGGCGCGTGCGAACGGAAGTTCAGCGCGCGGTTCAGCACGAAACTCAGCCCGAACGCGACCACGTACGCGACGCTGATCGACAGCCACACCGGCCACTTGAGCCCGCCATGGAACAGCGTCAGCAGCAACAGGTCGACGCCGAACGTGAAGCCGTTGATCACCGCGAAACCGAGGAAGCTCGGCGCGACGATCCGGGACAATCCGAACGGCAGGATGCGGACGACCGCCTCGCACAGTCGGGCGAAACGGTCGGCGATCGGCACCTCAGGCACGGGTCCGATCCTGGCAGCGGAAGGTGTCCGAGACCGGTCGGCCAGGTGATCTTCTGGGGTTGGCGCCAGGGGAAAGAGTGGGGTTAGCCCCCGTGATCTTTTCGTGATGGCTGATAGCTTGGAGTGAGCCGAGCCACGAAAGGGGTGACGCTATGGGATGGGTGTTCCTGACTCTGGGCGTCGCCTTCGGCTCGGCGATCGTGCCGCTGATCAACGCCGAGCTCTTCGTCATCGGCCTGTGCGCGAGCCAGCACAGCGTGCACTGGCTGTGGCTGGGCGGCGCGGTCGCGGTCGGGCAGATCGCCGGGAAACTGCTGTACTACCTGGCCGCCCGCGGCTCGATCCGGCTGCCGAAGTTCCTGCACGACCGGCTGCATCGCGAACGGCCGCTGACTCCGCGACGGGTCCGGTGGCAGCTGCGCACCAAGGTGATCCGCAGCAAGGTCGAGGCGCTGCGCGAGCGGTGCCAGCGCCATCCGCACTGGATGACCGGCACCTACGGGATCAGCTCGCTCGTCGGGCTGCCGCCGTTCATGGCCACGAGCGTGCTCGCCGGGATGGTCCGGATGCGGCTGTCGACGTTCCTCGCGGCGGGGCTCGCGGGACGGTGGGTGCGGTTCAGTTTGCTGGCGGCTTCGCCCGCGCTGTTCGCCGGTTGGCTGCAGTAACCCGAGGCGCTACTTGCGCTCCGCGGCTTCCAGCTCGATCGCCTTGCGCATCGTCGCCCGAGCCCGACGCCGGTCCCCCGCGATGTCGTACGCGTACGCCAGCCGGTACCAGGCCCGCCAATCCTCTTGGCTCGCCTCGACTTCCGCGCGGCGCGCGTCGAACCACACGTCCGCGGCGTCGCGGTCCACGCGGCCGGACGGGCGGCGCGGCAGGTCCGACACGTCCGGCAGACCGCCCTCGGCGTCCAGCTGCCGCGACAGCCGCTGGATCTGCATGCCGGACCGCCAGGTCACGACGACGATCCACACGCCCAGCAGCGGCAGCAGGAACACGCCGACGCCGAGCGCGATCCCGGCGGGCGTCCCGGTCGCGAGCAGCGCCACGGCCCGGTCCGCCAGCAGGACCAGGTACACCACCAGCGCCGCCGTCATCAGCAGCGCGACATTGCGGGCTTTCACACGCCCAGCCGACCGTCAGGCCGCGCACGCAGCAGGAACACGCCGACGCCGAGCGCGATCCCGGCGGGCGTCCCGGTCGCGAGCAGCGCCACGGCCCGGTCCGCCAGCAGGACCAGGTACACCACCAGCGCCGCCGTCATCAGCAGCGCGACATTGCGGGCTTTCACAGGTCGAGCACGTTCTCCAGGCCGACCGTCAGGCCGGGACGCGACACCACCGAGCGCACGCCGAGCAGCACGCCCGGCATGAACGACGTGCGGTCCAGCGAATCGTGCCGGATGGTCAGGGTTTCGCCCTCGCCGCCGAACAGGATTTCCTCGTGCGCCACCAACCCCGGCAGCCGGACCGAGTGCACGTGGACGTCCTCGACGGAGGCGCCGCGGGCACCGTCCAATTCGGACGTTGTGGCGTCGGGCCCGGGAGTGACCCCGGCTTCGGCCCGTGCGGCGGCGATCATCCGCGCGGTGTGCGCGGCGGTACCGGACGGGGCGTCGGCCTTGCGGTTGTGGTGCAGTTCGATGATCTCGGCCGAGGCGTAGAACTTCGCCGCCTGCGCCGCGAACCGCATCGCCAGCACCGCGCCCAGCGCGAAGTTCGGCGCGATCAGCACGCCCAGCTGCGGCTTGTCCGCCAGCAGCCCGCGCAGTTCGGTGAGCCGTTCCTCGCTGAAGCCGGTGGTGCCGACGACCGCGTGCAGGTCGTGCGCGATCAGCCAGCGCAGGTTGTCCATCACCGCGTCCGGGTGCGTGAAGTCCACGACCACCTGGGCTTTTTCCAGCGGGGCGAAATCGTCGCCCGCGTCCAGCGCGGCCACCAGTTCCTGGTCCGCGGCGCCTTCCACGGCTTTCACCACGGTGGCGCCCATGCGGCCGCGTGCGCCCAGCACGCCGACGCGGATCGGGGACTCGGTCATGACGCGATCACCTCGTGCAGATCGTCCGGCAGGTCGTCGGAGTGAGCGTACGGCCCCACCACCGCCGCGGACGACACCCCGCCGGGGCGCCGCAGCAGAGTGCGAGCGAGCGCACACACCTCTTCGGTCGTGACCGCGTCGATCCGCGCGATCGTGTCGTCGACGCCCAGGTACCGGGCGTAGTTCAGCTCGTTCTTGCCGATCCGCGACATCCGCGACGACGTGTCCTCCAGGCCCAGCACGAGCCCGCCGCGCAGCTGCCCCTTGGCGCGCGCGACCTCGGCGTCGGACAGCCCGTCCGCGGCGACCGAGTCGAGCACCTCGCGGATCACGCCCGCGACCTGGCCCAGCCGCTCCGGCTGGCAGCCGGCGTACACCGACATGTGCCCGAGATCGGCGTAGCTCGCCACCGACGAATACACCTGGTACGCGAGGCCCCGGCGTTCGCGGATCTCCTGGAACAGCCGGGAACTCATGCCGCCGCCGAGCGCGGCGTTGAGCACGGACAGGGTGAACCGGCGCTCGTCGTGCCGCGGGAGCGCGCGGAAGCCGAGCATCACGTGGGCTTGTTCGGTGTCGTCCGGGTGCAGGGCCAGCTTCGGCACGGTCTTCAGTCGCGCGCGACCGGATCGGGGCGCGACCGGGATCGCGGTGCCTCCCAGGCGGTCACGCAGCGCCCGCTTCACCAGCCGCAAAACCTGGCCGTGTTCGACGTTTCCGGCGACCGCGAGCACCATCCGCGGCAGGGTGTAGCGGCGGCGGTAGAAGCCGCGCAGGGCGGACGGCGACATTTCGGTGATGGACTTTTCCGTGCCCAGCACCGGGCGGCCCAGCGGATGGTCGCCGATGATCGCGCCTACGAAGGTTTCGTGCAGCAGGTCTTCGGGGTCGTCGTCGCGCATCGCGATCTCTTCGAGGACGACGCTGCGTTCCATGTCCATGTCGCGGTCCGTGCACTGCGCTTCGAAGACCACGTCGGTGACGAGGTCGAGCGCTAGGGGCAGGTCTGCGTCCAGGACTTGGGCGTAGTAGCAGGTGTGTTCTTTGGCGGTGAAGGCGTTGAATTCGCCGCCTACCGCGTCGATCTCTTCGGCGATTTGGGTGGCGTCGCGGTTGGCGGTTCCCTTGAACAGCAAGTGTTCCAGGTAATGCGCGGCACCGGCGACCGCCAACGGCTCGTCACGGGAACCCACGCCGACCCAGAGTCCGACCGTCGCCGAGCGAGACGCTGGGACGTGCTCGGTGATTACCCGCAAGCCGCCGGGCAAAACACTTCGCTTGACTACCGCACCGTCCGAAGTGGACTCGAGCGTACGGGTGGTGCCGACGGGCTGCTCGTGCCCGGAAACCTGCCGTGCCAAGTGTGGTCCTTCGGGGTTGAAGGGTCGCCAAAACTGTGTTTTTGGCGCCGGCTCCGCCGTCGCGGCGGGATCGCCTTTAAGTCGGCGTCTGGAGGAGCAGTGCACCCGGCCCGGGGGCCGTGCGCACTGCTCCTCCAGACGCCGACGCGATCCCGCGTTGGGGTCAGGTAAGGGGGCGAAGCGAGGGCCGAGGCTGGGATGCGCAGAGGGCCTCCTGCCCCGGGGTCGGGTCAGGAGGCCCTCGCGGTGTGTGGTGCTACTTGGCTTCGGCGGTCTCGGCCGGAGCGGCGTCGCCTTCGGCGGGCTTCGCGGCGTCCTCTTCCTTGACCACGATCAGGCTGATCTTGCCGCGGTTGTCGATGTCGGCGATCTCGACGCGGATCTTGTCGCCGACGTTCACGACGTCCTCGACCTTCGCGATCCGCTTGCCGTTGCCCAGCTTCGAGATGTGCACGAGGCCGTCCTTGCCCGGCAGCAGCGAGACGAACGCGCCGAACGCGGCCGTCTTCACCACGGTGCCCAGGAAGCGCTCGCCGACCTTCGGCAGCTGCGGGTTGGCGATGGCGTTGATCTTGCCGATCGCCGCCTCCGCCGACGGGCCGTCGGCCGCGCCCACGTAGATCGTGCCGTCGTCCTCGATCGAGATGTCGGCGCCGGTCTCCTCGGTGATCGAGTTGATCATCTTGCCCTTCGGCCCGATGACCTCGCCGATCTTGTCGACCGGGATCTTCACCGACGTCACGCGCGGGGCGTACGGGCTCATCTCGTCCGGGCCGTCGATCGCCTCGGCGATGACTTCCAGGATGGTGAGGCGAGCGTCCTTCGCCTGCTTCAGCGCGGCCGCGAGGACCTCGGACGGAATGCCGTCGAGCTTGGTGTCCAGCTGCAGCGCGGTGATGATGTCCTTCGTGCCGGCGACCTTGAAGTCCATGTCGCCCAGCGCGTCCTCGGCGCCCAAGATGTCGGTGAGAGCGACATAACGCGTCTCCCCATCCACTTCATCGGACACCAGGCCCATGGCGATGCCCGCCACCGGAGCCTTCAGCGGCACGCCGGCGTTGAACAGGCCCATGGTGGACGCGCAGACCGAGCCCATCGAGGTCGAGCCGTTGGAGCCCAGCGCCTCGGAGACCTGGCGGATCGCGTACGGGAACTCGTCCCGCTTCGGCAGCACCGGGACCAGGGCGCGCTCGGCGAGCATGCCGTGGCCGATCTCGCGCCGCTTCGGCGAACCGACGCGGCCGGTCTCGCCGGTGGAGAACGGCGGGAAGTTGTAGTGGTGCAGGTAGCGCTTCGTCGTCTCCGGGGAGAGCGAGTCGATCTGCTGCTCCATGCGGAGCATGTTCAGCGTGGTGACGCCCAGGATCTGGGTCTCGCCGCGCTCGAACAGCGCCGAACCGTGCGCCCGCGGGATCACGGCGACCTCGGCCGAGAGCTGGCGGATGTCGGTCAGGCCGCGGCCGTCCATCCGGATCTTCTCGGTGAGGACGCGGGTGCGCATGATCTTCTTGGTCAGCGCCTTGAACGCACCGCCGACCTCCTTGTCGCGGCCCTCGAAGGCTTCGCCCTCGCCGAGGCCGAGCTTCTCCAGGACGGCGGCCTTGACCTCGTCGGTCGCGGCGTCGCGCTCCTGCTTGCCGGCGATCTGCAGCGCCTTGGCGAGCTCGTCGGACGCGATCGCGGCGACGGCCTCGTAGATGTCGGGCTGGTAGGCCGGGTACACCGGGAAGTCGCCGGTCGGCTTGGCGGCGTCGGCGGCCAGGCGCTGCTGCGCCTCGCACAGCACGCGGATGAACGGCTTCGCGGCCTCGAGGCCCTGCGCGACGGTGACCTCGTCCGGCGCGGTGCCGCCGTCGGCGATCAGGTCGAGCGTGTTCTCGGTGCCCTCGGCCTCGACCATCATGATCGCGACGTCGTCTCCGACGATGCGGCCGGCCACGACCATGTTGAAGGTGGCCTTCTCGAGCTGCGGCCAGGTCGGGAACGCGACCCACTGGCCCTCGATCAGCGCGACGCGCACGCCGCCGACCGGGCCGGAGAACGGCAGGCCGGCGATCTGGGTGGAGGCCGACGCGGCGTTGATCGCCAGCACGTCGTACGGGTCGTCCGGGTTGAGGCTCTGGACGGTGATGACGACCTGGATCTCGTTGCGGAGGCCGTCGGCGAAGGACGGGCGCAGCGGGCGGTCGATCAGGCGGGCGGTGAGGATCGCGTCGGTCGACGGGCGGCCCTCGCGGCGGAAGAACGCGCCCGGGATGCGGCCGGCGGCGTACATCCGCTCCTCGACGTCCACGGTCAGCGGGAAGAAGTCGAAGTGCTCCTTCGGGTGCTTCGACGCCGTGGTCGCCGACAGCAGCATGGTCTCTTCGTCCAGGTACGCGACGACGGCGCCGGCGGCCTGCTTGGCGAGCCGGCCGGTCTCGAACCGGACGGTGCGGGTGCCGAACCGGCCGTTGTCCAGAACGGCTTCGGTCTCGAACACGGTGACTCCGGTGGAGTCGGTCATATGGTCAATCTCCTCTTTGGTTCCTTCGTACGGCGAGAGTCTCCCACTGTGGGACCCGGTTCGCCCGAGGACGCTCGAGGAGGTGTGAGGCCGGTCTTCGATCGAAGCCCCCGGGTCCGTTGCCCGGGAACCACTACCGAGGACCGGCGAGATCGTTCCTCCAGCGCGCTCGCGCCGTGTGGGGGGTGTGCTTGCGGCGAGGGGGAGCGGCCGAAGCCGCTCCCCCTCGTCAGCACGCTATCGGCGCAGGCCGAGACGCTTGATCAGGTCCCGGTACCGCGCCACGTCCACCTTTTCCGTGTAGTTCAGCAGCCGGCGGCGACGGCCGACCAGCAGCAGGAGACCGCGACGGGAGTGGTGGTCGTGCTTGTGGGTCTTCAGGTGTTCGGTGAGGCCGATGATCCGCTTGGTCAGCAGCGCGACCTGGGCCTCGGGGGATCCGGTGTCCGAGTCGTGCAGGCCGTACTCGGCGAGGATCGTCTTCTTCTCATCGGTGGACAGCGCCACTGGTGGTGCTCCTTGTGCATCTAGTGCCGTGAGGCCCGCACCGCGCCACGCGGCCGGGTGAGACGGTCGCGGCCGCCACGGACTGCAGCCGGACCCGGTTGCTGAGGTTACCAGCCGGTTGAACTGCGGCTTCAGGCGCGTACGGCTAGCTGGGCAGCACAGCCTCACCCGCGCCGCAGAGGCCAAGTCCGCAGCGTGCGGTACGGGCTGCCGCCGCCCATCAGCTCCACCCGGTCCGCGGACCAGACGCGGCTGCGGAAGCCCGCGAGCCGTTCCGTCCACTCGGTGGGCGGCTGCGTGCGCGAGCACCGCGCCAGCGTCAGGTGCGGCCGGTACGGGCGGTCTTCTTCGCAGCCCGCGGCCGCGGCCAGGTCGGCCAGGTCCTCCCCCGCCACTCCCAACCACAGCACTCCCGGAAATGTTCCCGAACTCCAGAGCCGGACGTCAACGGATTTTCGGCCGTCCAGCGTCCGGTCGAGGAAGGAGCCGCATTCGGCCGGGTCGACCTCGCCGTAAAAGGCCAGCGTGATGTGCCAGCCGGCCGGGTCGGACCAGCGCAGCTGCCGGTCCCGGGCGCCGAGCGCGCCGTCGATTTCCGCCGCGACGTCAGCGGGCGGGCGCAGCGCGGAGAACAACCGCATCGGCTACTGGCCCGAGGCTCCCGCGCGGCGGAGCAGGTCGGCGATCGCCGGGTAGTCGTCGTCGAGCAGCTTCGCCGCCTCGAAGAGGTTCTCGTCCTCGGCGACGTCGCGGATGCCCGCGAGCAGGATCTTCTCGTCCGAGTTGACCGGGATGTTGTCGCGGCCGACGGTGGGCCGCGAATCGCGCACGTCCTCGAGCGCGGCCTGCATCGCGTCGCGGTCGCCCGCGGCGACCTCGGGCACGAGGATCTTGCGTTCGAGCATGATCATCCGCGCCAGCACGACCGGATTGCCGATCTTCGCCCGCCGCCCGCTCATCACCTGGCTCAGCATCGGCGCGCTGATCCCCAGCACCTCGGCCAGGAACGCCTGCGACACGTCGAAGGCCACGACCAGCCTGCGCACCCGATCGCCCAGCGGCTCCCCGTACCACTCCCGCTGCAGCGCGATGTTCCGCTGGACGATCTTGTGGTCCTCCACCTAGCTCCGCTCCCCTAGCGCTGTCGTCCCGCGGCCGCCAGCCGGAGGACTTGCTCCCCCGGCCCGGCGCCGCCGGCCCATCTTGCCACTCCGGACGCCCCCGGCGGGCCGGAACGCCCGATTCGCCCCGGGTCCGGCCCGCCCCGGGATCTCCTCCGCTCAGCTGTCCGAGCCGAGCGCTTCCCTGGTCCGGGCCACGTCCTCGTCGATCTTCTTCACGAGATCGGCCGACGCGCCGAACCGCGCTTGATCCCGCAACCGGGTGACGAAGTCCAGCGCGACGTGCTGGCCGTAGAAGTCCTCGTCGACGTCCAGCACGAACGCCTCGACGGTGCGTTCGCGGCCGGAGAACGTCGGGTTCGTGCCCACCGACACCGCCGCGCGCAGCCGCCGGTCCGGGTCGGAGAGCCGGCTGAACCAGGCCGTGTAGACGCCGTCCGCGGGCACCGCGGCGAACCGCGCGGTGGACAGGTTGGCCGTCGGGTAGCCGAGGTCGTGGCCCCGGCCGTCGCCGCGGACGACGATGCCCTCCAGCCGGTGCGGGCGGCCGAGCGCGTCGGACGCGGCGACCACGTCGCCGGCGTCGATGCACGAGCGCACGTAGGTGGAGGAGAAGGTGATGTCGTTGGCGCCGCGGTCGTCGTCGAGCGAACGGCCCTGCAGCTCCGCGCCGTAGGCGACGAACCCGAAGCGGCGGCCGAGTTCGCGCAGCAGCGCGACGTTGCCCGCGGCCTTGGCCCCGAAGGTGAAGTTGTCGCCGACCAGCACCGCGCCCGCGTGCAGCCGGTCGACCAGCACCTCGTGCACGAACTCGTGCGGGCTGAGCCGGGACAGCTCCAGGGTGAAGGGCAGCACGCAGAACACGTCCACGCCGAGCCCCTCGACCAGCTGGGCCTTGCGCCGCAGGGTGGTCAGCTGCGCGGGATGGCTTCCCGGGCGCAGCACCTCGGACGGATGCGGGTCGAAGGTGAGCACCACGCTGGGCACGCCGCGTTCGGCCGCCGTCGCCACGGTGCGCTTGATCAGTTCCTGGTGCCCGCGGTGCACGCCGTCGAACACGCCGATGGTGACCACGCACCGTCCCCAGCCGCCCGGGAGGTCCCCGAGCCCACGCCACCGCTGCACTGTTGTCAACTCTCCCCGAGCAAGGTGCCTTTGCCCCCACCCTATGCGGGCAGGAGGACCACCACCGAGCGGGTCACTCCCTCGGTGTCGGAGGCCAGCGCGAGCACGTGGCCGTCGGGCGCGAACAGGCCGTAGGTGCCCTCGATTCCGCCCGCCGGGATGCGCCTGCCGTACTGGACCGCCTTGGCCGTGGCCGCGTCGAGATCCCGGCGCGGGAACGCGGCGGCGACGGCCGCGTCGAGGTCCAAGGACAGTTCCGGTTTTTCCTCGAGCTGGTCGAGCGTGCGCGCGCGGGCGAGCGTGAACGGCCCGACTGTGGTGCGGCGCAAGGCTTTCAGGTGCCCGCCGACGCCGAGTCCGGCGCCGAGATCCCGGGCGAGCGCGCGGACGTAGGTGCCGGACGAGCATTCGACGATCGCGTCGATCTCGATCCGGTCGTCCTCGCGACGGAGCCCCAGAACGTCGAACCGGTGCACGGTCACCGGCCGCGGC
The DNA here is from genome assembly GCF_041346965.1 of Amycolatopsis sp. cg13. Taxonomy (GTDB): domain Bacteria; phylum Actinomycetota; class Actinomycetes; order Mycobacteriales; family Pseudonocardiaceae; genus Amycolatopsis. Next base: position 9,119,453 of record NZ_CP166848.1, on the reverse strand, counting down.
GGGAGGACGACGTCTTCTCCCGCGCGCACCCGGGCGTAGGCGCGCTTGCCGTCGATCTTGACGGCGGACACCGCGCTGGGCACCTGCTGGATGTCGCCGGTCAGCGCGGCGATGCCGGCAGCGATCTGCTCGTCGGTGACGGCGGCGAGGGCTTCCGGAGCGGCATCGGTTTCCGCCAGCGGTTCGCCTTCGGCGTCGTCCGTGGTGGTGGACCGGCCGAGCGACAGGGTGGCGAGATAGGTCTTGCGGTCGAGGGCGAGGTGGCCGAGGAGTTTGGTGGCGCGTTCGATGCCCAGCACCAGCACGCCGGTCGCCATCGGATCGAGCGTGCCGGCGTGGCCGACCTTGCGGGTGCCCATGATCCGCCGCGCCCGCGCGACCACGTCGTGCGACGTCATTCCCGCCGGTTTGTCGACGATGAGCAGTCCGGGCGGAGGGGCGGGACGACGCGGTTCTTTCGGGCGGGACACGGCGGAAACCCTACCTAGACGGGGTTTCGCGAGTGGCGGGTGGTTCGGGCGTGCTGGGCGGCGGAAGGGCTGGGGTGACTGGTTTGAGCGGCCGGGCTGGGCGCGGAGGCCGGTTGGAGTCCAGCGCGCGACCGGAGCCGCGCGGTGGAAGGGGCTCCCGGGCCCGCGGGGCGGCGGAAGAACTGCGGCGACTGGCCGAGCAGCCGGGCTGGGCGCGGAAGCCGGTCGGAGTCCGCCGCGACCGGCCAGAGCGGGCACGGCGGAAAGGAGCTCCCGGGAGCGCGGGACGGCGGAAGAGCGGGGGTGACTGGCTTGAGCAGCCGGGCTGGGCGCGGAAGCCGGTTGGAGTCCAGCGCGCGGCCAGAGCGGCACGGCGGAAGGGGCTCGGGCGAATGGCTTGAGCGGCCGGGGCGGCGGAAGCGGGCTGGAGTGCGCGCGAGCGGCCAGGCTGGCGATGAGGGGCTGGGTTGTCGTGTGTGGCAATGCCGGTTAGAACCGGCATTGCCACACACGAGCTCCCGGAGAGAGCAGGCCGGGCGACGCAGGCGGGGTGGCTGTCGCCGGGAAGGGTTCGGGCAGTTCGATCAGGCAGCCGCCACTGCTTCTTCCGGTGCGTGGTCCCAGCGGTGCCGCCGGATCTGGACCGGGACTTCCTCCCCGCGGGCCTCCGCGGCGAACACCTGGGCGCGGGCCCGTCGCCACCACACCAGCATCTTGGTCGCGCCGAACGCCAGGACGGCCACGATGACCAGCAGTGCGATCCGGAAATTGCCGCCGGTGGCCTGGAGCAGGATGCCGATCAGCAGGGCGGTCACAGTGGTCGCCATGAAGCCGCCGACGTTCACCACTCCGGTTGCGGTGCCTACGCGGGACAGCGGGTTGTAGTCGCGGGCGATGGCGAAGCCGATCATCGACGCCGGGCCGCCCAGGGTGAGGAATGCGAATGCCGGGACGAGGACGCCCACCGGGACGTGGCCGTTCCAGCCGAGCAGCACCGCCCATATGATCGCCGCGCCGCTGAGGTAGCCGATGACCAGCGGCACTCGCAGTGCCGGGGAGCGGCCGATCAGCGCGCCCAAGAGCGGGCCGCCCGCCATTGAGCCGAATACGAACACGGTCAGCAGGGCGCTTGCGGTCGCGGCGGGCAGGCCCTCGCCTTGCACCAGGAATGGCATGCCCCACAACAGGGTCAGCACGTTCGGCGCGAACATCGTCGAGAAGTGCACCCAGAAACCCAGCCGGGTGCCGGGGGTTCGCCAAGCCAGCTTGACCTGCGTGGCCAGTTCCGCCGGGCGCACGGGTTCGCGCTTGCGTTCCGGCACGCCTTCGGGAGTATCGCGGACGCGCAGCGCGACCGGCACCGAGTACAGGACCGTCACCGCGCCGACGGCGAGGAAGGTGACTGTCCATCCTGGACCGTCGAGGAGCAGGGTGAGCGGGACCGTCGCGGCGAGGTTGCCGATGTAGCCGACGCACGAGGTGAAGGATGCGAGCAGCGCGTAACGGTGGGCTGGGAAATGCGCCGCGACGAGGCGGAGGACGCTGACGAAGGTGAGCGCGTCGCCGAGGCCGAGGACGCCGCGGGCTACCAGGCCGAGCGCGTAGGTGTCGGCGAGTCCGAGCAGGAGCTGCCCGGAGCCGAGGATCAGGACGGCGGCGGTGAGCACGCGGCGCGGGCCGTAGCGGTCGACCAGCACGCCGGTCGGGATCTGCATCGCCGCGTAGACACCGACCTGCAGGACGGTGAAGATGCCGAGCGCGGCGGATCCGACGCCGAAGCGTTCGGCCGCTTTCAGCCCGGCGACGCCGAACGAGGTGCGGTGGAAGACGGCGAGCAGGTACACCGTGACCGCGGTGAGCCAGATGAGCCAGGACCGGACAGGGGCGCGGCCGGCGGGCGTCAAGGGTTCCTCCAGATGAGCAGGCGAGCGTCGGACAGAGGAGGACGACGACGCTGCCGCCTCGATAGTTGTATCGCCTCAGCAATCTCGATACATAGCCGTAACCGGGGTGTGTTTCACCACAGATCCACTTCGCCGCGGATTCCGACGACCGTTTCGCCGCCGACCCAGACGTCGTCGCCGTCCCGTTCGACGTGCACCCGCCCGCGCCTGCCGAGCTGCGTGCCCTGCGCCGCGACGTACGACTCGGGCGCGATGCCGTCGCCGATCAGCCACTGGCCGAGGGCCGCGTTGAGGCTGCCGGTGACCGGATCCTCGACGACGTCGCTGAACGCGCGGACCTCGAACGCCGTGTCGGACCCAGCCGGCTGCGCACCGGCGACGCCCACCTTGAACGATCCGAGCGCACCGAAGTCCGGCTCGATCGCGAGGACAGTTGCCGCGTCGCGCAGCAGCAACGCGACCCAACCGGGGCCGTTGTCCGCCCAGCGTGCGTCGAGGACGTCGCCGTCGCCGAGGCGCAGACCGCGCTTCACCGCAGCGAGATCGGCGTCGTCCACCGGGCCGCCACGACGCAGCGGAGGCGCGGCGAACGCCAGCCGGTCGCCGTCGCGGCGCACCCGGACCAGCCCGACCCCGCATTCCTGCACGAGGTGCCCGGCTTTCGGCACTCCCCCGGCGGCCAGCCACGCCCGCGCCGAACCGAGCGTCGGATGTCCGGCGAACGGCAGCTCGCCATGCGGGGTGAAGATCCGTACGCGGTAGTCGGCGGCCGGGTCGGACGGCTCCAGCAGGAACGTGGTCTCGCTGAGGTTCGTCCAGCTGGCGAACGCGGCCATGCGCTCGTCGGACAGCCCGTCCGCGCCGTGCACGACAGCGAGCGGGTTGCCTCGGGTGAGCTCGTCGGTGAAGACGTCGACCTGGGTGAACTTCGGCATGCGCCCACCCTCGCATCCGCCGGGCGACGGCGGCGAGCGGGTTTCGCCGTCATGCCATCAGGCCTCCCTCACCGCGCCGACCACGGCCCACCGCCCGGACCGCCATCGCGCCACCACGGCCGCCAGCCGGAACACCATGAACAGCGACAGTCCGGTCCAGATCCCGCTCAATCCCCAGCCCAGCGCCAGCGACAGCCAGATCAGCGGCAGGAATCCGAGACCGGCGCTGACGAGCGTCGCGGTGCGGAGGAAGGCGGCGTCGCCCGCACCGAGGAGGACGCCGTCGAGAGCGAACACCACTCCCGCGATCGGTTGCAGCGCAACGAAGAACCACCACGCGTGCGGGATTTCGCCGAGCACTCCCGGATCGGACGTGAACGCGTGCGGCAGGACGCTCCACAACGCGGCGAACAGCACGCACAGGAAACAGCCGAGGACGAGGCCGTATCCGGTGATCTGGTTGGCGACCCCGCGCGCCTGCCGCGCCGCTCCCGCGCCGAGCGCCGCGCCGACGAGCGATTGCGCCGCGATCGCCACTGAATCGAGCACCAGGGACAGGAACGTCCAGAGCTGCAGGACCACCTGGTGCGCCCCGACCGCCTCGGTCGAGGTGCGCGCGGCCACCGCGGCGGCGGACACGAAGCACGCCTGGAACGCGAAACTGCGCAGCACCAGGTCCCGGCCGAGACCCAGTTGTGCCCGCATCACCGCGAAATCCGGCCGCAATGGCACCTTTTCGCGCACCAGCGCGGCGACGAACATCGACGCGGACACGACCTGCGCGACGACGTTCGCGATCGCCGACCCCTCCAGCCCGAGATCGGCGACGTACACCAGCACTGGGCACAGTACGGCGGATATTCCGTTGCCCGCCAAGACATAGCGCAGCGGACGGGTGGCGTCCTGCACGCCGCGCATCCAGCCGTTGCCCGCCATGGTGATGAGGATGAGCGGCGCGCCGAACAACGCGATCCGCAGCCAGGAGACAGCCGCCGCGGCGATCTCGTCGCTGCCCGAAAGCGCGCGGGCGATCGGCTCCGCCAGCAGTTGCCCCGCGACGAGCAGCACCAGCCCGACTAGCACGCCGAGCCAGGTGGCCTGCACGCCCTCGCGGACCGCGTCGGCGCGCCTGCCCGCGCCGTGCAGTCGCGCGGTGCGCGAGGTGGTGCCGTAGGACAGGAAGGTGAGCTGCGTGGAGACCTGCGACAACACCACGCCGCCCAGCGCGAGGCCGGCGAGCGGCAGCGCCCCGAGATGGCCGACGACGGCGGTGTCGACCAGCACGTAGAGCGGCTCGGCGGCGAGCACGCCGAGCGCGGGCACGGCGAGCCCGAACACTCGGCGGGGCGGGATGCGGTCACCGCTTACGGCGGTGGTCGTGGCGTTTTCGGACACGGGGACGAGAGTAGCTACCGGGTCCGACAATTCCGGCGGGGCGGAGGGGTTGGGTTCACCGAGGTGGGTGACGGGGGCCGGGGAATTGGTTGTGGGGCAAGGGAATTCGGCTGGGGGCGCGGCGGGTTCCTGGGATGTGGGAGGTTTGTTCGGGTGGTGCGGCTTTGGCTGGGGGCATGCTGGACGGGCATGTCTGGGAGCACGGCCAACCGGCGGCGGTTCGGCGGTGGCGGCGGTTCGGCTTTTGGCTGCGAGCACACGGGACGGACACACCTGGGAGCACGGCCAATCGGCGGCGTATCAGCAGGACGGACGTTCAGCTGGCTCAACCTCGGCCGGGGGCACTCCAGACGGACGCATCCAGGAGCGCCGCGGACCGGCCGCGTCTCGGGCGGGGCGGCATTCGACGGGTTCGGCTTCGGCCGCGGACATTCCAGACGGACGCGCCCCGGAGCGCCACGGACGACCATGTCCCGGGCGGGGCGGACATTCGACTGGCCCGGCTTCGGCCGCGGGCACTCCAGACGGACGCACGCCGGAGCGCCGCGAACCGGCCACATCTCGGGCGGCACGGCATTCGACTGGCCCGGCTTCGGCCGCGGGCACTCCAGACAGACGCACCCCGGAGCGCCGCGAACCGGCCACATCTCGGACGGCGCGGACATTCGACTGGTCCGGCTTCGGCCGCGGACATGCCGGACTGGCACCCGGGAACACGGCCAACCGGCCGCATCTCGGAGCAGGACAGTCCGCGGCCGGCGCCCGCATCTCCCGTGGTCGGCTAACAGGTGCAGCTGCGCGCCGAGAGACCGTCCCAGTGGCGCTGGCGAACCGACGCCAGAAGCCCCGCCCGGTTCAGGAAGCTCGCAGCAGCGGTGCCCGCCCCAACGCGTCACGCAGCCGGTCCAGTACCTCCTCTGCCGGGCCCTCCGCCGTGCATCCAGCCGCCATCCGGTGGCCTCCCCCGCCGAACTCCGCGGCGGCGGCTGACACGTCGATGTCACCGGCGGAGCGCAGCGAGACTGTCCACACTGGACCAGGCCCGGCCTCCTTCAGCACAGCCGCGACGCCAGCCTCCCGAGTGGCGCGCACCACGTCGATCACCGACTCGACCTCTTCCAGTCGCACCGTCGCCGCGGCAGCCGCGCGGACTACCGTGTGGACGAAGCCGAATCCTTGCGCCCCTTCGGGTTCCAGCCTCGCCTCGGAGAGAACCGTCGCCAGCATCGGCAGCCAGGCGAACGGGTGGTCGTCGACGATTCGGCGGGCGACCTCGCCCGGGTCGGCCCCGGCTTCCAGGAGGCGCGCGGCGATTCGGTGCGTTTCGGGGCTTGCCCGGCGGAAGCCGCTCGTGTCGGTGACCACTCCGGCGTACAGGCAGCGTGCGGCGGCCTCGTCCAACTCGACGCCCATTGCCTCGATGATGCGCGTGACCAGGATCGCCGTCGCTTCGGCGGACTCGTCCACGACGTGGTGGGTGCCGTAGCGGGCGTTCGTCGCGTGGTGGTCGACGACCAGGACCGGAGCGCCCGCGTCGCGGACCGCGGCGACGCGCGGGGCGAGCCTGCCCAGGCGGGCCAGGGTCGGGGTGTCCAGTGCGACCAGCAGGCCGTCGGTCGGAGGGAGGGCGTCGACCGGGGTGATCAGGCCGTCGACGTCCAGCCAGGCGAGCGTTTCCGGGGCCTCGTCCGGCTCTCCGAAGGCGACCCGCACGCGAGCGCCGCCGCGATGCAGCACGTGGCCTAGGGCCAGCGCGCTGCCGAGGGCGTCCGCGTCGGGGCGCACGTGTCCGAGCAGCGTCACGTCGGTGGCCCCGGCCAGCAGTGCGGCGGCGGCCTCGATGTCCTGTACCAGGGAAGCTGTCACAAAGTGTCACGCTACGCTCTGCGGGATGCCTGAGTACGTGATCCTCGTTCTTCCTTCCGCCAACCGCGTGTACGCCGCGTCGTCGCCGGCGCTGCTGCGCGCCGAGCTGGCGGCCTTCGGCGCTGGTCTTTCCGCCGAAGTGTCGGCGATCGAAGAGATCGAACTCGGCGGCGTCGGGTACGTGAAATTCGCCTGCGCGGCCCCTCTCGGTGAGCGAGACTTGGCGCTGCTGTCGAACCTGTCCTCGCTGTACGCCCTGTTCGAACTGCGCGACGGCGTGCTGCGGCCGGTCGCTGTGCATCCGCTGGCGAAGGCCGACTCGGACCTGCTGACCATCCAGAAGTACCCCGGCAAAACCAACGAGCAGTTCACCAAACTGCTGCTCAACCTCACCCTGCTGGCGACGGCGCGGCCGGCGGACTGGCCGGACCGCGAACTGCACCTGCTCGACCCCCTGTGCGGCCGAGGAACAACGCTCAACCAGGCCGTGATGTACGGCTTCGACGCCACCGGCCTGGACGTCGACGAGCGCGATTTCGAAGCGTACGAACAGTTCGTGAAGACGTGGCTGCGCACGAAGCGCGTGAAGCACACCGCGGAGGCCGGGCAGCTGCGCCGCAACAAGGTTCGCCTTGGCCGTCGGCTGGACATCGAGTACGCGTTCGACAAGGACGACTACAAGGCCGGCCGCGTCCGGCGGCTCAGCTACCTCAACACGGACACTCTGACCACCGACGAGGTCCTTCGCCCGGCGTCGGTGGATCTCATCGTGACCGACGCGCCGTACGGCGTGCAGCACGGCAGCCACCGCGAGACCGGCCTGGCCCGCAGCCCGCGCGACCTCCTCGCCGCGGCGGTCCCGGTGTGGAACCGGGTGCTGCGGCCGGGCGGAGCGATGGGGATCTCGTGGAACACGCACGTGCTGCCGCGAGAGGAACTCGTGGCGATCCTGGAACGCGCGGGGCTGGCGGTGCGGTCGGGCGGGCCGTATGAGGAGCTGGCGCACCGGGTGGACCAGGCGATCGTGCGGGATCTTGTGGTGGCGGGAAAGCCCGCCTGAATTCGCGCTGGGCATTGTGGTTACCGCGCGCCCAGGCCACCGGGGTTGCCCATTGCCTGCACGACCCCGGCTACCCGAACCGGTGATCTCGCTACGCCAGCCGCGGCCCGATGAACCGCAGTACCTCCGGCAGCACGCCCCGCCAGTACTCCGACGTGTGCTCCCCCGCGGTGATCCGCGAGACCTCCGGTTTGGCGCTGCTGATCAGCTTCCGGTTGGCCGCCAGGAACGGATCCCCGTCGCCGCACCACACGCCGAGGCCTCGGGTCGGGAGTTCGTCCACGTGCTGCAGCGGTTCGGCGGCCGTCCAGTCGTCCTGGGACGGGAAGATGTGCCGGGTGCGGGCTTCGGGCCAGGTGCGGAACAGGGCCGCGCTGCAGGTGGCCACGGCGCGGACGTCGCGACGGCGCCGGGCGAGGTTCAGGGCTCCGAAGCCGCCCATGGAGATGCCGAGGACGCCGGTCATCGGGCGGAGACCGGCTTCGGAGAGCCAGCCGGGGAGTTCGTCGGCGAGCATGCGGCGCGGGTCGTCGCTGCCGTCGGGGACCCAGTAGTGGCTGCCGTCGACCGCGACGACCGCGAACGGCGGGACGCCGGACCGCACCGCGGCGGTGAGGGCCGCGGGCAGGTCCAGGTCCAGGAAGGTGCGGGCGTTCGACCCCCGGCCGTGCAGCGCGACGCAGACCGGCAGGCCGAGGCTGGGCACGCCGTCGGGCGTCATGAGCACTACGTCGACGTCCCGGCCGCGGGCCGCGGAGTGCCTGCGGTGGATCGTGATCGACGCCTTCAGGGGCGACGGGCTGGAGGCCGGGGCAGCCGAGGACGGCGCAGCCACCGGGGCGGAGCGCCCGGTGCAGGCGGAGACGAGCGCCGCGGCACTGCCGAACAGCAGGCCGCGTCGCGTGACACCGGGCTTTGACCGCATCGCTTCAGCCGCGCGTCTCCTCTTCTGCTTGCTCCTCGTCCTCGTCGGCACGAGGAGCTTTGTAAGGGTCCGCGTCGCCCGCGGGCTGGGCGCCGGTCGCCCGGCGCGCCACCTCGGCGTCCGACTCGCGGGCTTTCGCCAGCAGCTCTTCGATGCGGCGGGCGTCGTCGGGGACGCTGTCCGCGACGAAGGTGAGCGTCGGGGTGTAGCGGACGCCGGTGCCCTGTCCCACCTTGGTGCGCAGGACGCCGCGCGCGGCTTCCAGCGCGGCCGCGGCGCTCGCGAAGTCCGGCTCCGCGTCGAGGCTTTCGCCGAGCACCGTGTAGTACACCGTGGCGTCGTGCAGGTCCGCAGTGACGCGGGCGTCGGTGATGGTCACCGAGCCCAAACGCGGGTCCTTGACGTCGTGTTCGATCGCCGAGGCCACGATCTGCGAGATCCGCTTGGCGAGCTTGCGTGCCCGAGCGGGATCGGCCATGGCTGAGGTCTCCTTCTCCGGGTTTTCCGGATGTCCGGGTGTTTCTAGTCGTCCGGGCCGAGCAGCCGGCGGCGCGCGGAGAGCAGTTCGAACTCGGGGCGTCCGGCCGCGAACCGCTCGCACGCGTCGAGCACGTCCCGGATGTGCTCGCCGTCGGGAGCGACCGCGGCGACGCCGATGAGCGCGCGCCGGTGCAGGTCCAGATGTCCCGCCTCGGCGACCGAGACGGAAAACCGCTTCCGCAGTTCGGCCACCACCGGCCGCACCACGGATCGTTTCTGCTTCAACGAATGCACGTCGTCGAGCAGCAGGTCGAGCTCCAAGGCTCCGACAAACATAGGCAGCGAAGTTGTGCCGCGAACGCGGTCCGGGGTGCGCGCTCGGCACACCCCGGACCGTTGGCTCACGCGCGGGGCTTCTCCCGCTGTTCGTAGGTCTCGATCACGTCGTCGACCTTGATGTCGCTGTACGAGCCCAGCGTGAGACCGCACTCGTACCCTTCCCGGACCTCGACCACGTCGTCCTTGAAGCGGCGCAGCGAGTTGATCGGCAGGTTCTGCGCCACGACGTTGCCGTCGCGCAGGAGGCGGGCCTTGGCGTTGCGCCGGATCTCGCCGGACATGACCAGGCAACCCGCGATCGTGCCGATCTTGGAGGACTTGAAGACGTCCCGGACCTCGGCGCGGCCCAGTTCGACCTCTTCGTACTCCGGCTTGAGCATGCCCTTCAGGGCCTGCTCGATCTCCTCGATCGCCTGGTAGATGACCGTGTAGTAGCGCACGTCGACGCCCTCGCGGGTGGCCCGCTCGGTCGCCTTGCCCTGCGCCCGGACGTTGAACCCGAGGACGATCGCGTCGGACGCGGTCGCCAGGTCGATGTCCGATTCGGTCACGCCGCCGACGCCGCGGTGCACGACGTGCAGTTCGACGTCTTCGCCGACGTCCAGCTGCAGCAGCGCCGCTTCGAGCGCCTCGACGGTACCCGAGTTGTCGCCCTTGATGATCAGGTTGAGGCTGCTCGTCTCCTTCAAGGCGGAGTCGAGGTCCTCGAGGCTGACCCGCTTGCGGCGCGACGCGTTGAGCGCGTTGCGCGTGCGGGCGGAGCGGCGCTCGGCGATCTGCCGGGCGACGCGGTCCTCGTCGACCACCAGGAAGGTGTCGCCCGCTCCCGGCACCGAGGTGAACCCGATGACCTGGACCGGACGCGAGGGCAGCGCCTCGGTGACGTCCTCGTTGTGCTCGTCGACCATCCGGCGGACGCGGCCGTAGGCGTCGCCCGCCACGACCGAGTCGCCCACGCGCAGCGTGCCGCGCTGGACCAGGACGGTGGCCACCGGGCCGCGGCCGCGGTCGAGGTGCGCCTCGATCGCGACGCCCTGTGCCTCCATGTCCGGGTTGGCCCGGAGGTCCAGAGCCGCGTCCGCGGTCAGCAGGATCGCCTCGAGAAGCCCGTCGATGTTGATGTTCTCCCGTGCGGAGATCTCGACGAACATCGTGTCGCCGCCGTATTCCTCGGCGATGAGGTTGTACTCGGTGAGCTGCTGCCGGATCTTGTCCGGGTTCGCGCCCTCCTTGTCGATCTTGTTGATCGCGACCACGATCGGGGCCTTGGCGGCCTGCGCGTGGTTGATCGCCTCCACCGTCTGCGGCATGACGCCGTCGTCGGCCGCCACCACGATCACCGCGATGTCGGTCGAGTTCGCGCCTCGGGCACGCATGGCGGTGAACGCCTCGTGACCCGGGGTGTCGATGAAGGTGATCAGCCGCTCGACGCCTTCGAGCTCGGTTTCGATCTGGTAGGCGCCGATGTGCTGGGTGATCCCGCCGGCCTCGCTCTCGCGGACCTTCGTCTTGCGGATCGTGTCCAGCAGCCGGGTCTTGCCGTGGTCGACGTGACCCATGATGGTGACGACCGGCGGCCGGACCTGCAGGTCCTCCTCGCCGCCCTCGTCCTCGCCATAGGTGATGTCGAAGGTTTCGAGCAGCTCGCGGTCCTCCTCCTCGGGGGAGACGACCTGGACGACGTAGTTCATCTCGCCGCCGAGCAGCTCGAGGATGTCGTCCGACACGGACTGCGTCGCGGTGACCATCTCGCCGAGGTGGAAGAGCACCTGCACCAGCGAAGCCGGGTTGGCGTCGATCTTCTCGGCGAAGTCGGTCAGCGAAGCGCCGCGCGGCAGCCGGATCGTCTCGCCCTGCCCCTTGGGCAGGCGGACGCCGCCGACGCTGGGCGCCTGCATGTTGTCCATGTACTCCTGGCGCTTCTGCCGCTTCGACTTGCGGCCCTTGCGCGAGGGCCCGCCGGGACGGCCGAAGGCACCGGCCGTGCCGCCACGACCGCCGGGGCCGCCACGACCGCCGCCGCCACCGCGGAAACCGCCGCCGCCGGCCGGGGCGCCACCGCCGCCGCCCGGACGGAAGCCGCCACCGCCGCCACCGCCGCCGGGACGGAAACCGCCGCCACCGCCGCCGCCACCGGGGCCGCCGCGGAAGCCGCCGCCACCGCCGCCGCCAGGACGACCGCCGCCGCCGCCGGGACGACCGCCGCCGCCGGGACCGCCTCGGCCGCCTGCCGGTCCGGCAGGACGGGCGCGGCCCGGCATCATGCCGGGGTTCGGGCGCGGGGGCATGTTGCCCGGGCTCGGCCGGTTGCCGCCGCCCTGGCCGCCGCCGGGACGCGGCGGACGGGTGTCGCCGCCCTGGCCGCCGCCCGGACGCGGGGGACGGTTGTCGCCGCCCTGGCCGGGGCCGGGGCGCGGGGCGGGCGGACGCGGGGCCGGGGAACCGGAGCCGACGCCGAACGGGTTGTTGCCGACCCGCGGCGGGCGCGGACCGGGACGCGGGCCGCTGGGCTTGGGGCCCTGCGGCTTGGGCGGCACGACCGAACCGGCGGACGACGAGTCCTGCTGCTTCGGGGCCGGCTTGGGCGCGGCGGGCTCGGCCTTGGCGGCCGGGACCTCCGGAGCCGGGGCCGGCTGGGCCGGTGCGGGCGGGCGCGGACCGGGGCGCGGGCCGCCGGGCTTCGGCCCCGGGGACGCCGCCGGCTTGGCTGCCTGCGGACCCGGCTTCCCGGCCGGGGCCTGCTGCGGCGCGGGGGCCGGAGCGGACGGGGCCTGCGAAGCGGCGCTCTGCTGCTGCGGAGCGGGCGGCTTCGGGGCCGCCGGAGCGGGCCGCGGTCCCGGGGTGGGGCCGGGCTTCTTCCCGCCCTTGGCGGGGTACGCGTCGCGGAGCCGGCGGGCGACGGGCGCCTCGACGGTGGACGACGCGGACTTCACGAACTCGCCCTGCTCCTTGAGCTTGGCGAGAACTTCTTTGCTGGTGATGCCGAGCTCCTTAGCGAGCTCGTGTACACGGGCCTTGCCTGGCACAGCTCTCCTCATCTAGGGGAGGCCAGGCGGGGACCCGCTGACCTCGTCCTTATCGTCGCGCGTTCATGGCTTCAGCTTCACGGCTGACTCATGACGGGTCGACCTGCTTCCTTGTATCTCGCGATCCCGGGTTTGTCCCGGAGTCGTCGTCCGCGGCGAACGCCGCGTGGTCGTGCAGCCCCGCGGCCTCGAGCGCGCCCTGGACTCGAAGAGCCCGGGGGAACGCCCGCTTCCGCTCGGCTTTGGCCAGGCAGTCCGTTCCGGGGTGCAGCCACGCTCCCCGGCCCGGCAGCCGCCGACGTTCGTCGACGACCACCCGCCCGTCCGCCGCGACCACGCGCAGCAGTTCGCCGGTCAAGTCCCGTTTCCGGCAGCCGACACACGTGCGCACCGGCGACTGCCGGTGACGCTGGAGGTCGGGGGTGTCCCCAGTAGCCCTTCGCGGGTCTTGAACCGTTGTCGAGTCTAGCGCCTGCACCTTCAGTCGGCCGAACCGGTTGCCGCGGCGGGCCGCGCCTGGCCGGCGTGGTCTTGCTCACCCTCGGCCGGACCGGCCGGCTCGGCGGGCGCCGCGTCGCTCCGGATGTCGATCCGCCAGCCGGTGAGCCGGGCCGCCAGCCGGGCGTTCTGGCCTTCCTTGCCGATCGCGAGCGACAGCTGGAAGTCCGGGACGACGACCCTCGCCGTCTTGGCCCGCTCGTCCACGACACGTACCGAGACAACCTTCGCGGGCGACAATGCATTCCCGACGAACTTGGCCGGGTCGTCGGACCAGTCGATGATGTCGATCTTCTCGCCGGCGAGCTCGCTCATCACGTTCCGCACGCGCGCGCCCATCGGGCCGATGCAGGCGCCCTTGGCGTTGACGCCGGGGATGGTGGAGCGCACGGCGATCTTCGACCGGTGTCCCGGTTCGCGGGCGACCGCGGCGATCTCGACGGTGCCGTCGGCGATCTCCGGGACCTCCAGCGCGAACAGCTTGCGCACCAGGTTCGGGTGCGAGCGCGACAGCATGATCTGCGGGCCGCGGTTGCTGCGCGACACGCCGAACACGAACGCCTTGATCCGGGTGCCGTGTTCGTAGGACTCCCCCGCGACCTGTTCGGCCTGCGGCAGCACGCCCTCGGTGTCGCCGACCTGGATCACGACCATGCCGCGGGCGTTGGCGCGCGCGTCGCGCTGCACCACTCCGGCCACGATCTCGCCCTCCTTGGCGGAGAACTCGCCGTAGGTCTTCTCGTGCTCGGCGTCGCGCAGCCGCTGCAGGATGACCTGGCGCGCGGTGGTGGCGGCGATCCGGCCGAAGCCCTCGGGGGTGTCGTCCCATTCCTCGTCGACCTCGCCCTCGGAGGTGAGGGTGTGCGCGAGGACGCGGACGAGGCCGGTCTTGCGGTCGATGTCGATGCGGGCGTGCGACTGGTGGCCCTCGGTGTGCTTGTACGCGGTGAGCAGCGCGGTCTCGATGGCCTCGATGACCGTGTCGAAGGGGATGTCCTTGTCCCGTTCGATCGCCCGCAGCGCGGCGATGTCCACGTTCACTTCGACTCCTCCTTCTTTTCGTCTTCGTCCGCGGTCAGGGCTTTGAGGTCTTCGGCGGGCGGTTGCTTGAATTCGACTTCCACCACGGCTTTCGCGACGGACTGGTAGTGCACGTCCTTGATCCGGCCGTCGACGAGCGCGCGCACGCTCTTCTCGCCGGCGTGCCCGACGCGGGCGAGGTAGGCCGCGCCCTCGACGGGCGTGATCTTGACGAGGCGGAACCGGGCGCGCCGCCAGTGCCGCTGCTGGGTGAGCGGCCGGTCGAGGCCGGGAGAGGTGACTTCGAGCGTGTAGGCGCTCGCCAGCACGTGCTCGTTCTCGTCGAGTGCGGCCGAGACGGTGCGGCTGACTTCGGCGACCTCGTCCAGCCCGACGCCGTCGTCGGAGTCGACGACCACCTTCACCAGCTGTCGCCGTCCGGCTTGCTGCACCTCGAGCGAGTCGAGGTCGAAGCCCGCGGTCGTGACGGCTTCGGCCACGATCGGCTCCAGCCGGCTGGCGAGTTCGTTGGGCACGTGGAGCACTCCTGTTCGGCCTGTTGGTCAGTGGAGGTCAAGCTTATCCTGCGCCCCCGCGAAGACGCGCGAGCGGCGGCGCACCCGGGCGGCCTGGCAGGATGGGCCGACGTGACCGCAGACCTCTCCCGGCGCGCCGTGCTGCGTCTGGGCGCACTGAGCGCCACTGTCGCCGCGGCTGTGCCGCTCGCCGCCTGCTCGGGCGGCTACGACGACGCCCCCGATCCGCTGGCCCCGCTGCTGGCGATGGCCGAGGCGGACGCCGCCGCGGCAAGGAAGCTGCCGTCCGGCGGCGACGCGGCCGGCCAGGTGGCCGACGCCAGAGCCGCGCAGGCGGCCGCGCTGAAGGCCGAGGTGGACCGGCTGAACCGGCCCAAGAAGGCGGGGAACGTCCCGCCCGCGCCCGCTGATCTTGGCGGGTTCAAGGACCGGCTGGCCGCCGCGCGCAAGCAGGCCGAGGACCTGGTGGCGGCGCTGCCCGCGTACCGGGCCGGTCTCGTCGCCTCGGTGGCCGCCGGATGCGCCGGGCTGCAGCGGATCGCGCCGGAGCTCGGGCCGGGCGCCGACGCGAAGGCCGCGGCCGCGCCGTCGTCGGTGCCGAAGGAAGCGGTGGATTCGCTGCAGAAGGCGCTGGCGGCCGAGCACGCGTCGTTGTGGGTGTACGGGCTGGTGACGGCGTTCCTGCCGGGTGATTTCGGGGACGCGGTGAAGGCCGGGCGCGCGGAGCACACCGCGCGACGCGATGTGGTGACGCAGATGATCACTTCGGCTTCGGCGACGCCGGTGGCTCCTGAAGCCGCGTACGTGCCGCCTAAGCCGGTTACGGACACTGCTTCGGCTGCTGCCCTCGTGGCGAGCGCGGAGGCGGACACGGCGGCGGCTTGGCTTGCCGTGCTTACGCATACCGACGACGCGGGGTTGCGCGGGATGGCGTTGCAGGCGTTGGTGGCTTCGGCGCGGCGCGGGATGCCTTGGCGGCAGGAGGCCGGTCAGAAGCCTGCTGCGGTGGCGTTGCCTGGGCAGCCCTCGTAGAGGTCGTGAGTGCGGATGCCGGTTCTAACCGGGATATGCACGCACGAGACCACGCCAGCGGAGCTTGGTGGACGCGCGGCTTGAGGGGGCGACGCACGCCCGCCCGAGCCACTTGTGCGGTTGCGACGCGGCGGGCTGTCCGGGCGGAGGACGCGGGCGCGATGCCTGCCGAGGTCGCGCCCCAGCTGGCGCGGAGCTCGAAACAGCAGTGCAGCACCACGCGGCGCGGGATGCCTTGGCGGCAGGAGGCGGGTCAGAAGCCCGCCGCGGTTGCACTCCCCGGGCAGCCCTCGTAGCAAAAGCGCGCAGGCCGGACGTGACCGGCCTGCGCGTTCAAGACCACCTCAGCGGAGCTTCCCGGACAGCTTCAGCGCGTTCTTCGCGATCCGGTTCAGCAGCTGCTTGTCGTGGTGGCCGTAATAAAAATCGGTCAGCACGATCGTCACTTCGGAGCCGCTGGCCTTCGACTCGTACTCCGCCTCGTTGCCGCTCAGCTTCGGAGCGTCGGTGTCGTGGAACGTGCCGTCGCGGACCAGGTCGCTCACGTTGCCCGTGCCGTCGCGGTCGGTGAGCTGTTTCAGCTCCGTCGCCTTCGCCGCGTCGGGCATCGTCACCAGCACGACCGAGACCAGCGCCTTCGCATCGCCGGACTGCACCGTGTACAGCGCCCGCGCCAAGGACTTGCACGGGTTGTCCTGGAAGAACTTCTTGGCGTCGGTGTAGGAGTTCGCGGCGCAGTCGGTGGCCTTCACCGGGCCTTCGGCCAGCTTGTAGTCGAACGCGGGCTTCGTCGTGGTCGCCGGGGGCTCGGCGACCGGCGTTTCCGGCGTGCTTTCGTGCCGGATCAGGTACCAGACGAGTCCGGCCACGACGGCGATCGCCACGAGTCCGGCGCCGCGCAGCAGCAGAGTGCGGTTGTTGCGCGGCGGTCCGGACGGCGGCGGGCCCGGTTGCGCGGGCACGGCCGGGATCGGGGCCGTGTCCGAAAGGCCGGGGGTACCGGGGGTGAACTGCGGGTGCGACACGCGACCACCGTAGTTCACCGCTTCTCCGGCGGTGAGCCCAGACGCTCAGCCAAGGGCGCCCAGAACGCGTTCGACGTCGTCAGGGCCGTTGTAGAGGTGGAAACCGACCCGTACCCGCCCGTTGCGGACGCCCGCGACGACCCCGGCTTCGGCGATCCGCGCCGGATCGGCTTCCAGTGCCACGATCGCGCTCCCCTGCGGCTCCAGGCCCGCTGCGGCGCGCAGGGAATCGGCCAGGCCGGCGTTGTGTTCGTGCACCGCGGCCAGGTCCAGTGACGCGAAGTAGTCGAACGCTTCCGCAGCGCCAACGTGCGACAGCCACACCGGCGAAAGGTCGAACCCGCGGGCGTTTCCGGCCAGGCGCAGTGGCATTCCGTATACCGAGGACCACGGATCGTCGCCGGCGTACCAGTTCGCGGCGACCGGGCGGGTCCGCTCGTGCGCCCTCGGGTGCACCGCGAGCCAGGCGCAGCCGCGCGGCGAGAACAGCCATTTGTAGCCCGCGCAGACGATCCAGTCCGCCCACGCGACGTCCAGCGGAATCCATCCGGCGGCCTGCGTGACGTCGATCAGCACCGGCACGTCCGCGGCTTCGGCGGCGGCCCGCAGCGCGGCGGTGTCGAGGAGCGCGCCGTCGGAAGACTGCGCGAGGCTGACCGCGACGAGGTCGTGGCCTTCGACGTGCTGCGCCAGCTTGGCGAGCGGCGCTTCGGTGACGTTCGCCCGCTGCGCGAACGGGAAGGTGACGCTGGTGAATTCGTTCTCCGCGACGAGAACGCGGGCGTCCGGAGCCAGTCCGCCGGCGACATTCGCCACCAGTTGCGACACCGACGCGCCGATCGCCACCCGATCCGCCGGAACGCCCGCGAGCCGCGCGAATCCGTTGCGGGAACGGGATACCGCCTCGTCGAAGTCCGACGGGGTGTCCTGCCCGGTGCGCCACCGGGCGACCGCTGCTTCTACCGCTTCGGCGACGGGCGTGGGCGGGATCCCGATGCTGGGCGTGTTGAGGTATCCGGCGGGGACAGCGAAGTCGGCGTTTCCTCCGAAGATCATGTCGGGCAGATTACGGGAGCAGCGCCGTGATTTCACCGTACGACGGCGGACTCATCGGCAGCCCCGTCTCTTCCCGCACTGAGTCCACTGTGGCCAGTGCGGCGGAAAGCGCTACGCGGTAAGGGGTTGAGCCGAGGCTGACCCTCGCCACACCCAAAGAAGCCAATTCCGAAAAAGTGGCTTTCCCGGGCAGGTGCAGCAGATTTACCGGTACTTCGACCGCTTCGACCAATTCGGTCACGTCCGCGGGATCGTGCAGGCCGGGAACGAATACGCAGTCGGCACCGGCGTCGGCGTACGCGCGGGCCCGGGTGACGGCGTCCGCGACCGGGCCGGTGCCGAGCCAATGCGTGTCGGTGCGGGCGTTGAGGAACATGTCCGGGACTCGTTCGCGCACCTTGGCCAGCAGCGCGGCCTGAACGACGATCGGCGCGAGGGTGTCGGCTCGGCCGTCTTCCAGGTTGACGCCCGCCACCCCGGCGTCCGCGAGTTCCGCGACGAGGTCCGCTACTTCGGCGGGGTCGGTGCTGAAGCCGTCGGCGAGGTCGACGCTGACCAGGATGTCCAGTGGTGCCAGCGATTTCGCCAGTGCGACGGTCGCGGCGCGGGATTCCGGGGCGCCGTCGGCGAGCCCGGCGGCGGCCGAGACGCCGAGGCTCGTGGTGCCGACGGCCGGATGGCCCGCGTCGGCGAGGGCGGCGGCGAAGCCGAACTCCCAGACGTTCGGCAGAAGCAGCGGACGGCCGGGGACGTGCAGCGCGGCGAAGGAGGTCATGTCCGCCACGGTACGACCTCGACGCTTCGGCGGCGGCCGAACCGTCGCCTCAGCCCCCTCGGCTGAGGCGACGGCCCCGGCTCAGCCCCCGGAACCGCCGGAGAACGCGGCGATCCGTGCCGCTCGTCGGCCCGCTACCGCCTTGCGCAGCGCTGGCACCACTGGTCCGGCGAGCTTCTCCAGCTCCGCCAGCCGATCGGAGTGGTGCCGCGCGTCCGATCGGGACATCCCGGCTCCGGAGGCAGCGGCTAAGGCGGCCAGCGCTGCGGTGGGGGCGTCCACTTCGGACAGTGGCGCGGTCAGGGCGTGGTCGAGTTGCGCGTGTGCATCGCGCACTCGCGTCGGGTCGGAAGGGACCAAAACCTTGCGGTGCAAGACTGAACTGCTTCCTTCTTCGAGCAAGCCCGCTGCGGACAGTTGTGTTTCCAGCGACTGCAACGTGTCGTTTTTGCCGCGCCGCAGCAACGCTCGCCAGGACGCTGAGCTGTGTGCGCGGACGTCGGCGAGCAGGTCGTCGAGGAGGAGGTCTCCGGTCGGGGCGGCGCCGGTCGGTTCGGCGTGGCCGCGCTGGTCGCGGAGGTTTCCGCGCAGCACCAGGTCGGTCACCGCGGCGGCGCGGACCAGCAGGGCCGCGTTGGAGCGGCGGGAGACCGGGCCGCCGTCGGTGTCGCAGGCGAGAAAATACGCTCGCGCGGGCAAGGAATCGCTCATTGTTTCTTCACCTCTGGCCAGATCGTTTCCCAGGATTGCTTCCGCCCGGTGTACAGCCACATCAGTCCGGGCACCACTTCGGTCACCGAAGAGAAGTACGGTCTCAGCAACGCCGGGTCGAAGCCCGCGAAAAGCACGTTCTTCGCTGAATCCGGCGGCTGGTCGAAGTACCAGTATCCTCGGTGTCCACTGTAGACGTTATTGATCCCGTACCGCGGTCCGTAGTACTCCACGGCCGCGGCGAACGGGTAGATTTCCCCGTATACAGCGGTTTCCCGCCGTACTGACTCGGGCAGCGACCGATATGTCTGCCCGACGCCGTCCGCCAGCTGCTGTTGCGCGGTCTCCCCTGCCGCGAAAACGGTGCCGAGCGAAATCGGGCCGAACGACGTCGCTTTCATCGACGCTGGCCACACCGGAAGCCCGGCCACGGTGACCGCCGCCGAAAGCACGAAAGCGATTCCGACGGGGATCTTCCACCAGCGCACCAGATTCCGCCGGGAAAGCTCCGTCGCGGCGGCGGCGAACGGGAGCGAATACAGGCTCATCAAGTAGTACGAGCGGCCGTGCGTCCCGATGATCACCGCCACGACCAGCAGCAACGCCACCGCGAGGTACCGGTACGGCACCAGGTCCGGCGAGCGGAACAGCCGCCACATCCCGTAGAGCAGGGCCAGCACGCCGATTCCCATTCCGGCGCCGAGCACACCGTCGCGCGCGAAGGTGAGGTAGCCGGGGAATTCGGCCGCGACGACTTCGCCCATCCGGGTGTAAGCCCAGTCGTGCGTGGCTTGCCAAAGGAACGTCGGCAGGGTGGCCACGGCGGCGATCAGCGCGCCCAGCCACAGTTTCGGCCGGGAAACGAGCTTCCGCGGTCCGAGAACGAGCGCGGACACCAGCACCGCGCCCCACAACGCGGGAATCAGGAATTTCGTCTGCAGCGACACCGCGGTGACCACTCCGGCCCACACGAGCAAGCCGTCGCGCCGGGTCCGGGTCCAGCGCACGAGCAAGAACACCACGAGCGTCCAGAAGAACGGATCCAGCGCGTACGTGGCGACCCAGTGGCTGATGATGATCAGCCCCGACGTCGCATACGCCCCGGCCGCCATCACCTGTGCCCCGCGCCCGCCGCCGAGCTCGCGGGCGGTCAGCGCGGTCACCACGACCCCGGCGCCGGCCGCGAGCGCCATCGGCAGCCGCAGCGCGGCCAGCGAACCGGGGAACCACTGGTCGAGCGCGCCGGCCAGCAGCGGGACGAGCGGCGGCTGGTCGAAATACCCCCAGGCCAGGTGATCTCGACCGGCCACGAGGAAGTACAGCTCGTCGAACCCGTGCGCGTACCGGGTGCTCGTCGCCACCAGCAGCGCGACGGCGGCCGCCGCGACCGCCAGCACCGGCAGCCGGGCGAACCGCGGGATTCCTTCGCTCGTCATGGCATCGAGTCCACCGCGCCGGGCGGGTACGGGGTAAGCGTGCTCGGTAGCGACTCGCAGCGACGAAAGTGGATCATCTCCGGCGCGTCCGCAACTTTCGGCGGTAGTCCGCCACCCGGGCGGTGCGGATCCGGCGCGGCGCGGTCGGCGAACGGATACCGTGGCCCGGTGACCAGCACGTGCCGTTCCTGGCCGCGGTCGACCGACTGGCTCTGGCTGGGCGGCGCCGCGCTGGCGTTCGCCTGCCTCGACTTCGGGCTCTTTCTCGCCGCCGGGCCCACCACCGGTTTCCTCGGGCCGTACGCGACGCTCGTCCTGGAGCTGGTCTGCGACGCGTCCCTCCTTCTCCTCGCGCGCTTCCCGAACGCGGTGGCCGGACTGCTGATCGTGGCCTCGCTGGCGATGCTGGCGTCCGACCTCTTCTCCCCCGGATTGCTCGTGCCCACCCGCCAGCCGACACTGATGACCGTTCCCACGATCACGCCGATCGTGCTGGCGCAGCTCGTCCGGCAGTTGGACCGGCGGCGGCTGTTGTGGATCGCCGGATTCCTCGCGCTGCTGGCGACGCGGCCGTGGAACCCGGCCTGGAACACGACGCCGTTCGGATTGCTGAGCACCGCGCTTCCGGTGGCGGTCTCGCTGTACTTCGAGGCGCGCCGGCAGCTGTTGAGTTCGTTGCGGGACCGGGCCGAACGCGCGGAACGCGAACAGCATCTGCTCGCCGAACAGGCGCTGGCGGCCGAGCGGCGTCGGCTGGCGAGCGAGATGCACGACGTCGTCACCCATCGATTGAGCCTGATGGTGCTCCACGCAGGCGCGCTCGGCGTGACGTCGCCGGACCCGTCGGTGAAGTCGGCTGCCGAGGACATCCGGCGCGAGGGTGCGCATGCCCTGGACGAACTCCGCGATCTGGTCGGCGTGCTGCGCAACGGCACCGGCATCGAACCGCCGGTGCCGAATCCGCCGCTGCCGGGCGAGGTGGCGGACCTGGTCGCCGAATCGGTGGCGGTCGGCATCGCGACCGAGCTTTCCGTGACCGGCGACCGGACTTCGGTGTCGCCGACCGTCGCGCGCACCGCGTATCGCGTGGTGCAGGAGGCGCTGACCAACATCCGCAAGCACGCGCCGGGCTGTTCGGCGTCGGTTTCGCTGCGCTATCACCCGGGCGGGCTGGACGTGGCCGTCGCCAACACCAGCTCAGCCAAGCCGCCGGACGCGACGCTCGCGGGCAGCGGCTCCGGCGCGGGGCTGAGCGGGTTGCGGCAGCGGGTCGAACTGGTCGGCGGGACCTTTGAGGCGGGCCCCGTGCCGGGCGGCGGGTTCCGGATCGGTGCGATACTTCCCGCCTACGTCCCGACCACGGAAGGTGCTGCCCGGTGATCACGGTCGTGGTGGCCGACGACGAGCCGATGGTGTGCGCGCACCTGCGCACGATCCTCGGTTCGGCCGGCGACATCGAGGTAGTCGCGCAGGCGCGGGACGGCGCCGAGGCGGTCGAGGAAGTCGTCCGGCACCGGCCTTCGGTGGTGCTGATGGACCTGCGGATGCCCGGAGTGGACGGGCTGGCCGCGATCGAGCGGATCTGCGCGATGCCGGAACCGCCCGCGGTCGTCGCGCTGACGACGTTCGACGCGGACACCTACGTCATCCGCGCCCTCCGCGCGGGCGCGGCCGGGTTCCTGGTGAAGTCGACGCCGCCGGAGGACCTGATCGGCCTGGTCCGGGTCGCCGCGGACGGGCACACCGTGCTGTCGCCGTCGGCAGCGCGCCGGTTGGTGGCGCTGTCCTCGGACGGCCACCGCCGCGACGACGAGGCCCGCCGCCGGACCGCCGGGTTGACCGAGCGGGAGCGGGATGTGTTGGCCTGTCTGGGAGAAGGACTGTCCAATGCGGACATCGCCGGTCGGCTGCATCTCGCGGAGGCGACGGTGAAGAGCTATGTGTCGCGGATGCTGGTGAAGCTCGACTGCACGAACCGGACCCAGGCCGGGCTGCTCGCGCATGAGGCCGGGCTCGTCGGCCGTTAGCGCTGTGGGTCGTGAGTGTTTATGCCGGTTCTCACCGGCATAAACACTCACGAGCCCCACCTGCACGATGCCCGGCTCGTCGCCGTCAAGTCACTTCAGCAGCGAGCCCAGGCGCTGTGCCGAGGCCACCACCAACCGGCCCAGTTCGTCCGGGTCCGGGGCCTCGAACAGCGAGAGGCCGATACTCGTGCCCGGTGCGTCACGACCAGTCGGCACCACCGCCGAAATCCCCGTGATCCCCGGTGCGATCTCCCCCACCGACACCGCATAACCCCGCGACCGGGCGCGCGTGATCTCCTCACGCTCCCCCTCCACCGGCGGCTCCGCGGAAAGCAGCGCGAGCCCGGCCGAGCCGCGGCCTATCGGGTCGAGCTGGCCGCTGCGGAACGACACGTGCATCCGCGCCTGCCGCGGCTCCACGATCATCAGCATCCGCACCTGCTCGGTGTTTTCGCGGACGACCAGGTGCGCCGACGCGCGACCGGCGTCCGAGAGTTCCTCCAGCACCGGGCGCGCGAGCGTGCGCAGGTCCTGTTCCACCGGTTCGGCGAGGCGCACGAGACCGGTGCCGAGCGAAATCCGCTTGAACCGGTCGCGCCGGCAGAGGTGGTGCGCCTCCAGCGTGCGCACGAGGCGGTGCGCGACCGTCCGGTGCACGCCGATCCCCTCGGCGATCTCGGTCATCGTGAGCCCCTGCGGATGCTCCACCAGCAGCTCCAGCACCTGAAGCCCATGGCTCAGCGTCTTCGACGTCCCCGTTTCGGACACACGACTCCCTTGACGACAGCTTGTCCGGCGACCTACTGTTCCTACATATCGCACGGTGCGTGCGAATATAGCACGTTTGCCGCTCGAGGCAACTCCCCGCGGATCGAGGTCCCTGACATGAGCGAAGTCCCCGTCGAGGACGTGCTGGCGGTGCATCAGCTCTACGGCCGCCAGAGTCACGCCATCGACTCCGGGCAAGCCGCGCGCTGGGCCGCCACGTTCACCCCGGACGGGGAGTTCGTCTCGCCCAGCTATCCGGAACCCGAGGTCGGCACGGCCGCGCTGACCGCGTTCGCCGAGCGGTTCCACGCCGGGTGCGCGGAGTCCGGCGAGCGGCTGCGGCACGTGGTGTCCACAGTGGAAGTCCGGTTAGGACAGTCCGGGGATGCCCTGCGAGCGCTCGCTTATCTGCAGATCGTCGGGACTCCGGAAGGCGGATCCCCGCGACTGCACCGGCTCACCGTGCTGGACGACGAGCTCGTGCGCACCGCGGAAGGCTGGCGCGTGCGCCGCCGCACCGTGCACCGCGAGCCCTGAGAACCCTCGTGAGTGTTCATCCCGGTCAGAACCGGGTGGATTCATGTGGTCGTCGCAACATGGTCCATTTAGGACAGTAGCATGGCGAGTCGTTCGGCGGGGGTGTCCCAGTCGAGTGTTTTGCGGGGGCGGGCGTTGAGTTCGGCGGCGACTTTCGCGAGGTCGTGGGCGCTGTGCGCGGAGAGGTCGGTGCCTTTGGGGAAGTACTGGCGGAGCAGGCCGTTGGTGTTCTCGTTGGAGCCGCGTTGCCAGGGCGAGTGCGGGTCGCAGAAGTAGATGTCGAGGTCGGTGGCCAGGGTGACGGCGGCGTGCTGGGCCATTTCGGTGCCCTGGTCCCAGGTCAGGGACCTGCGCAGCTGCTCGGGCAGACGCTGGATCGTCGCGGTCATCTCGGCGGCGACCGCTGCGGCGTCTTTGCCGTCGGGCAGGTGCAGCAGCAGGCAGAACCTGCTGGAGCGTTCGACCAGGGTGCCGATCACCGAGCGGCCGTCCTTGCCGACGATCAGGTCTCCTTCCCAGTGCCCGGGCACCGCCCGGTCGTCGGCCTCCGGGGGCCGTTCGGAGATCGGGACCATGCCGGCGATCTTGCCCTGGCGGGCGCGGCGCCCGTCGGGCGTCCGCCGGGGTTTGCGGACCGCGCGACCGGTGCGCAGGCACGCGGCCAGCTCGCGCCGCAGCGCGCCCCGGCCCTGGACGTAGAGGGCCTGGTAGATCGTCTCGTGGGTCACGTGCATCCTCGGCTGGTCGGGAAAGTCCCGCTTCAGCCTGGCAGCGATCTGCTCCGGGGACCACCACGCGAGCAGGTCCTGCCGCACCCGCTCGGCCAGCACCGGGTCAGCGGCCAGTTTCGCCGTCTTCGGCCGTCTCGCCCGCTGCTCGGCCGCGTGCTGCGCGGTGCTGGCCCGATAGCCCTCCGCGGTGCCGTTGCGGTCCAGTTCCCGCCCGATCGTCGAACGATTCCGGCCCAGCCGCCGCGCGATCTCCGCCCTCGGCAGCTCCCGGGCACGCAAAACCATGATTTCCTCCCGCTCGGCCAGCGAGAGATAACGACCCGACCCGGCCTGCGGCGCGTTGGCGATCACACCGCCAGCCTCGACGAACAACCGCCTCCCGCTAGCCCGCGACACGCCCGACGCCCGAGACGCCTCCTCCACCGGCAACCCGGCCCGCACCCCGTCCCAGAACGCCACCCGAACACCCCGGGACAACCAACGACGACGTTTCCCCACCACCGCAACACCTCCCACAACAGGTGTTGCAACGACCACCAGAACCCAAGCCGGCATAAACACTCACGACACCCCCCACTCACCCTCACCCTCACCCTAGGAGCCCCCTTGCGCACCCCCCTCCCCCCTCTCACCCCCACCGGCCCCGGCCGGGTGCTGCACCAGCCCGCGAACGCGCGGTACCCGGAGATGCCGGGCAAGGTCGCCGTGGTCACCGGTGCGGCCCGCGGCATGGGCGCGCGGTTCGCCGCCGGTCTCGCCACGCGCGGGGTGCACGTGGTGGGCGGCGATCTCGACACCGCCGCGATGACCGCCACCGCCGACGAACTCACCGCCGCGCTCGCCGTCGAGTCCATTGAGGACAAGCCGGGCCGGATCGTCGCGTCCGCGGTGGACGTCACCCGCGCCGAGGACCACGTCGCCCTCGCGCAGCGCGCGATCGACGAGTTCGGCCGCATCGACTTCTGGGTCAACAACGCCGGGATCTTCCCCTACGGCGAGGTTCCCGACATCACCCCGGAGCAGATCCGCTCGACGCTCGCGGTGAACGTCGAGGGCGTGCTGTTCGGCGCGCAGGCCGCGGCCGCGCGGATGGAACCGGGCAGCGCGATCGTCAACATGGCGTCGGTGTCCGCGGTCCGTGTGCGGAAGGGTCGCGCGGCGTACTGCAGTTCGAAGGCGGCCGTCGCGCACCTCACCGAATCGCTCGCGGTGGAGCTCGGCGACCAGGGCATCCGCGTCAATTCCATTGCTCCGGGCTACATCGACACCGAAATGACCCGCTGGATCCAGGACGACGCGCCCGCGCTGGCGAAGGCGCTGGACGCGGTGCCGCTGCACCGGATCGGCTCGCCGGAAGAGGTCTGCAGCGTGTTGCTGTTCCTGCTTTCGGACAGCTCGCGGTACGTGACCGGGCACAGCCTCGCGGTCGACGGCGGCTCCCGGCATGTCTGACGCCACCGAAGCCGTGCGCTACCCAGACGTCGTGCTCGTGACGGGCGCGGCGAACGGGATGGGCGCGCAGCACGCCCGCGCGCTCGGCGAGCGTGGGGTGCACGTCTGCGTCGCGGATTTCGCTGGTGCGGACGAAATCGCGGACGAGATTCGCGCGGCCGGTGGTGCGGCTACTCCGTACACAATGGACGTTGTCGAACCAGCACAGTGGACTCGCGTGCTCGACCGGATCCGCGCCGAGCACGGTTCGCTCGGCGGGCTCGTGAACAACGCCGGGATCTCGCGGCGGCTGGAATTCCAGGACACCACCGCGGAAGTCTGGGACCGCGTGCTGGCGGTGAACCTGTCCGGGCCGTTCCACGGGATGCGCGCGGCGGCGCCGCTGATGCGCGATTCGGGCGGCGGTTCGATCGTGAACATCTCGTCGATCTCGGGCCAGATCGGCTACTTCTCCCCCGCCTACTCGGCGAGCAAATGGGGCTTGACCGGATTGTCGAAGTCCGCCGCGGGCAATTTCGCGAAGTGGCGGATCCGGGTCAACTCCGTCCACCCCGGACTGGTCGACACCGGGCTGCTGGCGGGCGCGGACGCGTTCGTCAAGTCCGCTGTGGACAGTGTGCCTGCCGGAAGGATGGCCGATCCCAAGGAAATCACCGACACGGTGCTGTTCCTGCTGTCGGATCGATCCACCTATTTGACCGGAAGCGAGGTCACTGTGGACGGTGGTCTCGTCTCGAACGGTCTCTACCATCGCATTCTCGCCGAAACCGGAGGTGATCTCGGATGAGCGTCGAAGCTGACGTCGTGGTGATCGGCGGTGGCGGCGCGGGCCTTGCTGCGGCGGTCTCCGCGGCCGAGCACGGTGCCTCGGTGATGCTGTTCGAGTCGGAGAAGGAACTCGGCGGCTCGACCCAGCTGTCCGCGGGCATGCTCACCGCGGCGGGCACGAGCGTCCAGCGCGAACTGGGCATCGAGGACACACCGGAGCGGTTCTTCCAGCACTACCTCGACCTCAACCAGTGGCAGCTGAAACCCGGGCTGCTCAAGACGTTTTGCCGTGAAGCCGGTCCGGCCGTCGAATGGCTGATCGGGCTCGGCGCGGAGATCCCGGCGAAGGTGTCGCACGACGCGCACACGCCGGGGCTGACCCGCGCGGGCGTCGAGGACGTCTGGCGCGGGCACGTGCCGAAGGACCAGGGCTACGGCCTTGTCCAGGTGCTCGACCGAGCGCGCCGCAAGGCAGGGGCCGAAGCGGTGCTGAACACCCGGGTCGAACGGCTGCTCGTGGAGGATGGCCGGGTCGCCGGCGTGGTCGCCGACGGCATCGAGGTCCGCGCGAACTCGGTGATCGTGACCAGCGGCGGGTTCGCTCAGGACCCCGCCTTGCGCTCGCGCTACTACCCGGACGCGGACGCGGCGGGCGAGGATCTGTTCGTCGTCGCCGCGCCCGGCTCGCGGGGCGACCACTTCGCGTTCGGCGAGCAGGTGTCCGCCTCGATCACCGGCGAGGGCTGGGGATTGCTGCTGCCGACCGCGTATTTCCAGCGCCTGCACCACTGGCAGTCCGGTTTCCCGCCGCGCTCGCGCGTGCTGGTGAACGCGCACGGCCGCCGGTTCATGGACGAGGACGCGTCGTACGCGGTGTCCAGCGGCATCATTTCCGCGCAAGACGGTCCAGTGTGGATGGTCTTCGACGACCGAGCGCGCCGCGACCTCCCGCCGGGCTACGCGCATTGGAACGCCGACCACGTACTGTCCGAAGCGGACGCTGGCCGCACCCTGCGCGCCGACACCTTGGAGGCATTGGCGGGCAAGATGAACGTGCCCGCTGAAGCTCTACGAGCCACTGTGGACAGATGGAACGTCCAGCTCCCCACTGGCGATGATCCGGAGTTCCTGCGGCACGAAACCTTGTCCGCCAAGGGATCGACCGAACCGCCCGCGAAAATCGCCACCGGACCGTTCTTCGCCGCCCGCACGCTGCCCGCCGAATTGGTCTGCACGCACGCCGGGCTGGAGATCGACTCCAGCGCCGCGGTGCTCGACGTCCGCGGCGACCGCGTGCCCGGGCTGTTCGCCGCGGGCGAGGCCGGGGCGGGCGTGCTCGGCTTCCGCTACGTCGGCGGCGGCAACGCGGTCGCCAACGCCGTCACCATGGGCCGCATCGCCGGCCGTTCCGCCGCTGCCTGACCGCTCAAGAGTTACTGCTCACCGTCGAGGAGAAACCTCATGTCCGTCCCCGCCGCAGCCGCCACCACGGCGGACTCCCCGCTGGCCAGACGAACCGTCCGCAAGGTCGGCGTCCGCGTCATGCCGATCGTCCTGCTGCTCTACATCTTCAACTACATGGACCGGGCGAACATCGGCTACGCCCAGCTCGGCATGGCCAAAGAGCTCACCATCACGGCCGCGACCTTCGGCGTCGCGTCGGCGATCTTCTTCCTCGCCTACGTGGTGTTCGAGGTCCCCAGCAACATGATCATGAAGAAGGTCGGGGCCCGGCTGTGGCTCAGCCGGATCGCGGTCAGCTGGGGCATCGTGACCGTGCTGACCGGGTTCGTCGCGAGCGTGACGCACCTGATGATCGCGCGGATCCTGCTCGGCATCGCCGAAGCGGGCCTGTTCCCCGGGCTGCTGCTGTACTTGACCTTCTGGTTCCGCGGCAAGGAACGCGGCCGGGCCATCGCGACGCTCGCGCTCGCGCAGCCGATCGCGCTGATCCTCGGCAGCCTCTTCGGCGGCTGGATCCTCGACCACGTGCACTGGTTCGGGATGAGCAGCTGGCAGTGGGTGTTCATCCTGCAGGGCGCGCCCGCGGTGCTGATCGGCTTGCTCACCTTCTTCTACCTGCCGAACAAGCCCGCCGACGCGAAGTTCCTGACCGCCGAGGAAAGCTCCTGGCTGCAGGCGGAAATCGACCGCGAGTACGTGCCGGAGGAGAAGGAAACGTTCCTCGGCCAACTGCGCGCGGTGCGTGACGGCAAGGTGATGCTGCTGGCGATTTCCAACCTCTTCATCGCCTGCGGCCTGTACGGGCTCACGTTCTTCCTGCCGCTGATCGTGAAGCAGCTCGACCCGAAATACTCCTCGACCAACATCGGCCTGCTCGGCGCGATCCCGTACGTGGTCGGCGCGGTCGGCATGCTGCTGCTCGCCCGCAACTCCGACCGCACCGGCGAGCGCAAGGGCCACGTGATCGGCACCGTGCTGGTGGCGGCGATCGGGTTCTTCGGCGCGATCCAGTTCAAGACCGTGCCGACGTTGTCGCTGATCAGCCTGTCGCTGGCGGCGATCGGCGTGCTCGGCTACCTCGCGCCGTACTGGGCGATGGCCGCGCGGGTGCTGTCGAAGGAGCACACCGCGGTCGGGCTGGCCGCGATCAACTCGATCGCCGCGCTCGGCGGGTTCTTCGGGCCGTACGCGATCGGGCTCGCGGCGACCGAGACCGACGTGACGGTCGGGCTGTACTTCCCGATCGGCTGCCTGATCGTCGCCGCGGTGATGCTGGCGTTCCTGAAGGTGCCGCGCGACGCGGGCGCCCGCCTGGCTCGTCCGGTGAAGTAGTTTCGAGTTTGATTATCCCGGCGGCGCGGGTACCGTGCTGTCCATGCAGGACCCCGCCGCGCCGCCGGACCCGGACTCGCTCGACTTCTGGTCGTTCATCGCGCTGGCCAACCGCAGGCTGGCCGACGAGTTCGGGTTCCGCCACCAGCTGGCGACCGAGGTGCTGCTGACGCTGAACCGGGCTTCGAACCTGGTGACCTACGACCTCGAATCCGCCGTGCACCGGCCGCGCGGGCGGTCGTGGTCGGCGTTCCGCGTGCTGTTCGTCGTGTGGCTGGCCGGGCCGCTCGAACCGTCCGCCGCCGCCCGGCTCACCGGAATGAGCCGGGCGGCGGTGTCGAACCTGGCGAAGTCCCTGGTCAGCGAAGGTTTGCTGACGCGGACGCCGGGCGAGACCGACGGCCGCTCGGTGCGGCTTTCGCTCACCGAGGCCGGGCACGCCGAGATGCTCGAGGTGTTCGAGGCGCAGAACGAACGCGAGGCCGGGTGGGTCGAGGTGCTCACCGAGGCCGAGCAGCGCGTGCTGGTGATGCTGCTGGACAAGCTCATCTCCGGCCGGGCGGGCTTCGCGACCCGCCGCTAACCCTTTCCCCAGGCCAGCGAGTGGACTAGGCTGGCCTGAAAGTAGTACATACTTTGATTACTTCGCGCCGAGGAGGCGACCCATGGCCTACTACCGCAGCGCGGGCAGCATCCCGCCTAAGCGGCACACCCAGCACCGCACGCCCGAAGGCGGGCTCTATTCCGAGGAACTGATGGGCGAGGAGGGCTTCTCGTCGGACTCGTCGCTGCTCTACCACCGCGGCATCCCGTCCGCGATCGTCGACGCGACGCCATGGGAACTGCCGGACCAGACGCTCACCGAGAACCGGCCGCTCAAGCCGTTGCACCTCAAGCTGCACACGCTGTTCCCGGGCCAGGAATGGAAGAGCGCGGACGTCGTGAACAACCGCCGGCTCGTGCTCGGCAACGGCGACGTGCGCATCTCCTACGTCGCCGCCGGCGAGGCTTCTCCGTTGTACCGCAACGCGATCGGCGACGAATGCGTTTACGTCGAGTCCGGTGAAGCGGTCGTCGAGACGGTGTTCGGCGCACTGCCCGCCCGCGCTGGCGACTATGTGCTCCTCCCCCGCGCCACCACGCACCGCTGGGTGCCGAAGGGCCCGGAACCGTTGCGTGCCTACGTGATCGAGGCGAACTCGCACATCGCGCCGCCGAAGCGTTACCTGTCACGCTACGGCCAGTTGCTGGAGCACGCGCCGTACTGCGAGCGCGACCTGCACGGCCCGGCCGAACCGCTGCTCGCCGAGGGCACCGACGTCGAGGTGCTGGTGAAGCACCGCGGCTCGCGCGGCGTCGTCGGCACGCGCTACGTGTACCCGACGCACCCGTTCGACGTGGTCGGCTGGGACGGCTGTCTCTACCCGTACACGTTCAACATCTCGGACTTCGAGCCCATCACCGGCCGCGTGCACCAGCCGCCGCCCGTGCACCAGGTGTTCGAGGGCAACAACTTCGTCATCTGCAACTTCGTCCCGCGCAAGGTCGATTACCACCCGCTGTCGATCCCGGTGCCCTACTACCATTCCAATGTGGACTCCGACGAGGTGATGTTCTACTGCGGCGGGAACTACGAGGCGCGCAAGGGTTCCGGCATCGGCCAGGGCTCGATCAGCCTGCACCCCGGCGGGCACAGCCACGGCCCGCAGCCGGGCGCCGTGGAACGCTCGATCGGCGCGGAGTTCTTCGACGAACTGGCCGTCATGGTCGACACGTTCCGCCCGCTGGAAATCGGCGAGGGCGGCCACGCGAGCGACGACCCCGGCTACGCCTGGACCTGGGCAGGACGGGGACCGCAGTCGTGACCGACGCACTGACCCGCGGCCTGCTGGACGACGCGGCGGTGTTCCCGCCCGGCCTGGCACCGCTGCCGGACGCCGTCGCCGCGCATGACCGGCACACCGCTTCCGGGTACGCCGCGATGGTCGGCCCGCTGGTGGTCGCCGCGTCCGGTTTGGCGGAGCTGGCCGAAGTCGTCGCAGGCCGCTCGACGACCCTGCCGCTCACCGTGACGCTGCCCGCCGGGCCGGGCGGGATCGCCGGCGTGCTCAAGGCCGTCGACGGCTTGCCGGTGTCGGTCGAATCGCTGGAAATCGCGGTGCCGCAAGGAATGAGCGTCGCCGAGTTTCTGTCCGCAGTGGACGGTTGCCCGGTTCCGGTCGCCGTGGAGATCCCGCGCGACGACCGCCGAGTCCCGTTGCTGCAGGCGCTTTCCGGCACCCCGCACAAAGCGAAGTTCCGCACCGGCGGCACCTCGGCCGAGTACTACCCGGACGAGGCCGAGCTGGCCGCCGCGATCCGCGCGACCGCCGAGGCGGGTGTCCCGTTCAAGGCAACCGCGGGCCTGCACCACGCGATCCGCAACACCGATCCGACGACCGGTTTCGAGCAACACGGGTTCCTCAACCTGCTTCTTGCCGCTGAGGCGGTCGACCGGGGCGCCGAGGACGAGGAAGTCGTCGCGCTGCTTGCGGAACGCGACGGTGCTGCGGTCGCCGACCGCATCCGCGCACTGGCCCCGGAACGCCTGGCCGCGGCCCGCGCGCAGTTCACCTCGTTCGGCACCTGCAGCATCACCGACCCGCTCACCGAACTGACAGATCTAGGCCTGATCGGAGCCACCGCATGACCGTGCTCGACATCCCCGCCGGCTCCCCTTTCGGCGTCGAAAACCTGCCGTACGGCGTTTTCTCGGCAGGCGACGGCAGTCCCCGAGTGGGCGTGCGCGTGGGCGAGCACGTGCTGGACCTGTCGATCGCCCTTGGCGACGCGGTCTTCGCCGAGCCGACGCTGAACGCCTTCATGGCGCAGGGCTACGACCGCTGGGTCGAGGTCCGCACGCGCCTGCAGACGCTGGTCACCGGCGAGGTGCCCGCCGAAGCCGTGCACGCGATCGGCGACGTCACCCTGCACCTGCCGATCGATGTCGCCGATTACGTGGACTTCTACGCGTCGGAACACCACGCGTCGAACGTCGGCCGCCTGTTCCGTCCGGACGCGGAACCCTTGCTGCCCAACTGGAAACACCTCCCGGTCGGCTACCACGGCCGATCCGGGACGGTCTACGTGTCCGGCACCGACGTGGTCCGCCCGAGCGGCCAGCGCAAGGGCGAGGACGGTCCGGTCTTCGGCCCGAGCACCCGCCTGGACATCGAGGCAGAACTGGGCTTCATCGTCGGCGCGGGCACCCCCGCCAACACTCCGATCTCGCCCGACGACTTCCCTCGCCACGTCTTCGGCGCGGTCCTGCTGAACGACTGGTCGGCCCGCGACATCCAGGCCTGGGAGTACGTCCCGCTCGGCCCGAACCTGGGCAAGAGCTTCGCCACGTCGATCTCGCCGTGGGTGGTCCCGATCCTGGCGCTGGCCGAGGCCCGGGTCCCACTGCCCGGCCAGACGTCGCCGGAACCCCTGCCCTACCTGCGGGAATCGTCGCCGTGGGGCCTGGACATCACCCTGACGGTGCAGTGGAACGGCCAGGAGGTCGCCCGCCCGCCGTACCGCGAGATGTACTGGTCCCCCGCGCAGATGCTGGCCCACCTGACCGTCAACGGCGCCTCCGCCCGCACCGGCGACCTCTACGGCTCGGGCACCATCTCCGGTGCGGAACCGGCCGAACGGGGCTCGTTCCTGGAACTTTCGTGGGGCGGCCGGGACCCGCTGACCGTCAACGGCGAATCCCGCACCTTCCTGCAGGACGGTGACGAGGTCGCCATCACCGGTGCCGCAACCACGAGCAGCGGCGCGACGCTGGGCTTCGGCGAAGTCCGGGGCCGCATCCTCCCCGCCAAGTAACCAAAAGCCGTGAGGGGAACCCTGAGGGAATCTGATTCCCTCAGGGTTCCCCTCACGGCTTTCTCGCAAGCGCAGCACTGGCCCCGCCCGAACCGCAGCTGACGCGGCCAACCATCGAGGCACCCACACCCCCCGCACCCCGATACGAAGCCAAAAACACGGCGCGGGGGTGCTTGTCAAGGCATCTTTCCCGCCTTGACAAGCACCCCCGCGCCGTAGTCACAATCAGCTTCGGGGTGCCCCCACGCAGCTATTCAGCGATCGGCGCCCCAGTCTTCTCCCGCACTTCTTCGAGAGAAACCCCAGGCGCCAACTCCACCAGTTTCAACCCGTCCTCAGTAACATCCAGCACAGCCAAGTTAGTGATGATCCGATTCACCACTCCAGCCCCAGTCAACGGCAGCGTGCACTTCTCGACAATCTTAGGCGTCCCGTCCTTGGCAGTGTGATCCGTAATGATCACCACCCGACGAGCCCCGGCGACGAGATCCATCGCCCCGCCCATCCCCTTCACCAACGCACCAGGCACAGTCCAGTTGGCCAAATCCCCATTGGCCCCGACCTGCAACGCCCCGAGCAACGCCAGGTCGATATGCCCGCCGCGAATCATCGCGAACGATTCGGCGGAATCGAACAAACTGGCCCCGGGCTGCAATGTGACAGTCTGCTTGCCAGCGTTCACCAGATCAGGATCCTCTTCCCCTTCCCAGGGAAACGGCCCCAATCCGAGAATCCCGTTCTCGCTGTGCAGCGTGACCTGCACACCGTCCGGAATATGATTGGCCACCTGCGTGGGAATCCCGATCCCGAGATTCACGTAATCGCCGTCCCGCAGCTCGCGAGCCCCGATCGTGGCCATGTCGTCCCGATTCCAGCTCACGCCGACGCCTCCTCACGCACGCGCACAGTCCGCTTCTCGATCTGCTTCTCCCGCGCAGTCGCCTGGATCAGCCGCTGCACGTAAATCCCCGGCGTGGTGATCCGCTCCGGATCGAGGTACTCGTCCGACACCTGCTCGGCCTCGGCGATCGTCACCTTCCCGCACGTCGCGACGAGCGGGTTGAAGTTGCGCGAGGCGTACCGGTAGATCAGGTTCCCGGCCGGGTCCGCGACGTACGCGTGCACCAGCGAAAGATCGGCGACGATCCCGCGCTCCTGCACGTAGGTGACCCCGTCGAACTCGGCGTGCGGCTTGCCCTCGGCGATCGGCGTGCCGACCCCGGACTTGGTGTAGAACGCCGGGATTCCCGCGCCGCCGGCGCGCATCCGCTCGGCGAGCGTTCCCTGCGGGGTGAACTCGACCTCGACGGTCCCGTCGAGATACTGCTGCGCGAACAGCTTGTTCTCGCCCACGTACGACGCGATCACCCGCCGCACCTGCTGGTTCTCGAGCAGAATGCCGAGCCCGGCCCCGTCGACTCCCATGTTGTTCGAGACGATCGTCAGATCGCGCACGCCCGAGTCCCGGACCGCCTCGATGAGGTCGTTCGGGTTCCCGGTGAGGCCGAAGCCCCCGACCGCGATAGTCAGCCCGTCCTCGAGCAGCCCGTCGAGGGCCTCCGCGGCGCTGCGGTACTTCGTCGGCACGGCATCCTCTCCACTTCGTTCGGTGAGTGGTCAGTCCTCGCATACAACCCAGCGCAGGGGAAACGGGTCAACCGACACGCCGGGATCCCCGGCAAACCTCTCGCGCACCGAACACCCGCGCCCGATGCGTCCACTGAGCGGACGTACCCTCGAACCCGTGCCCTCCTCGCCTCCTGACCACGTAGTCGGACGGGTGTCCGCGGTCCTGCGCGCATTGTCCACCTACCGCGACGGAGCGTCGACCTCTCAGCTGGCGCGCCAGTGCGGCCTGGCCCGCCCGACCGTGCACCGGCTGCTCGCGTCGCTGGCCGCCGAGGGCTACGTCGACCGCGACCGGCAGAGCGGCCGCTGGTACCTAGGCCCGGAGCTGTACCTGCTGGGCGAAGCCGCCGCCCCGCGCTACGACGTGACGCAGCAGGCGCGCGCGAGCGTCCACCGGCTGGCCGCGGCGACCGGGGAAAGCGCGTTCTTCTCCGCGCGCCGCGGCAACGAGACGGTCTGCCTGCTGCGAGAGGACGGCGACTTCCCGATCCGCTCGTTCGTGCTGTACGAGGGCGCGCGGTTCCCGCTGGGCGTGGTGTCGGCGGGGCTGGTGGTGCTGTCGATGCTGCCGGACCGGGAGGTCGAGGAGTATCTGTCCACTGTGGATCTCACGACCGAATGGGGCCCGGCGCACCGGGCGGAGGACGTGCGCGCCCGGGTCGCGCGGACGCGGGAGGACGGGTACTCGACCAATCCCGGGCTGGTGGTGGAGGGCAGCTGGGGAATGGCGGCGGCGGTCTTCACGCCGAGCGGGGAGCCTGCGTGGGCGTTGACGTTGACCGGGGTGGAGTCGCGGTTCCGGGAAGAGCGGCGGGCGGAGCTGGGGGCGTTGCTGCTCAAGGAGGCGCATACGTTGACGAACGTGCTCCGGGAGGCGTGACTGCTTCCGGCCAGTGTGCTGCGCTGTGGAGATGGGCAGACTGAGCGAATGACAGGTCTGACCGCCGAACTCGTCGTTGATGGTCGCGCCCCGCAAACCCCGACCCTTGCCCCGAACGGGCAACTGCTCTGCTACGTCCTCGCTCCCGTCAGCCGGACCGGTGACCACCTTGACACCGAACTCTGGCTCGTCGACCTCGCCGACGCCGCGGCGCGCCGGGCAACCGCCGACACCGCGACGGAGTCTCGACCACGCTGGTCTCCGGTCTCGGGCACGCTGTTTTTCCTGTCCGACCGAGCCGACCGCGGCACCGCACAGGTGCACCGGCTCGCCGACGGCACCGCGGCCGCGGTGACCGACTGGCGCGCGGGCATCCTCGACCACCTGCCGCTCGCCGACCCCGACGTGGTCGCTCTGCTTGCCGAGGACGAGCCCACCGAGCAGGACGCGCGTCGCGCACGGGACCGCGACGACGCCATTGTCGTCGGCGAGCGCGAACCGCGGGCCCGGTTGCGTCTGCTCGACCTGCGCACCGGTCAGGTCGCCACCCCGGAGGTGTTCGGCGACCGGCACGTCGTGGAACTGCGGCAACGCCCCGACGGCGGCCCGCTCGCCGTGCTCACCCAGGCCAGCAGCGACCACGACTACGGCCCTCGCACCGGGCGGCTGCACCTGTTCGACCCCATCACGGGGACCGCGGAAGACCTCGGACCGGTCGAGGCCGAGGCGCACTCCCTGACCTGGTGGCACGGCGAGGACGGCTGGCACCTCGGTTACGTCGCCCTCACCCCGCCGGTTCTGCAGGCCGGCACCGCGGTGTTCGACCTGGCCATGGACAGCCGCGTCCGCCGCAATCGGACCACCGGCCTTCCGAGGTGCCCCACCGAACTGTGCGAGACCGACGCCGCCCCGCTCATAGTGTTCGCCGACGGCCTGAACACGACCCTGGCCCGGCTCGACCCCGCCGGCCCCACGACCTTGTCGCAGCATCCCGGCCGCCTCGACGCCCTCACCGCCGCCCCCGGCGGCACCACGATCGCGGCGTTGACCGGCACCCGTTACCAGCCCGCGAACGTCCACGTCGGACCGCCGACCGGACCGCTGCGGAAGGTCACCGACACCCGTCCCGAACTGGACGGCATCACGTTCGGCGCCCAGCGACCGCTGGCCTACCGTGCCGTCGACGGCCTCGATCTGGACGGCCTGCTCGTGCTGCCGGCCGGGAAATCCGCCTCGGACGGCCCGTTCCCGCTCGTGACGATCGCGCACGGCGGCCCCTACGACCGATACGCCGATCGCCTGCAGCTGTTCTGGTTCCCCAGCGCGCAATGGCTGGCCGCCGCTGGCTACGCGGTGTTCCTGCCCAACCCGCGCGGCGGCCAAGGCCGCGGCCACCAGTTCGCGGCCAGCGTCGCGGGCAGGGTCGGCCAGGAGGAATGGACCGACATCGTGGGCGGCATCGACTCGCTCATCGCCGAGGGCGTCGCCGACCCCGATCGGCTGGGCATCGCCGGCGGGAGCCACGGCGGTTTCATCGCCGCCTGGGCGATCGGGCAGACCGACCGGTTCCGCGCCGCGCTGGTTCTCGCCGGTGTCACCGACTGGGGAATGCTCGCCGCGACCGGGGAGAACGGACAGTTCGAGGCCGCGCTCGGCGGCAGCATCGGATGGGAGGGGATCGGCCCACATCCGCACGACGCGGTCAGCCCGGTCTCCTTCGCCAGCCGCGTCCGGACCCCGGTGCTCATCCTGCACGGGGCCGAGGACACCAACGTCCCGCTCGGCCAAGCCGGGTACTTCCACCGGGCACTGCGCCATTTCGGCGCCGAGCACGAGTTCGTGATCTACCCCAGAGAGGGGCACTCGATCCGGGAACGCAACCACCAGCTCGACGTCCTGCGCCGCACCCGCGCCTGGTTCGACCGCTGGCTCCGCCCTTGATCCGGGGTGCTCATATGCGGCAGCCCTCGTGAGTGGCGATGCCGGTTAGAACCGGCATCGCCACTCACGAGGCAGTAGCGGCGGCAGCGTCGTAAGCCGCCCGGGCAGCAGTCACCTGGTCCATGTTGCGGCGGGCCCAGCGGTCCAGCAGTTCCAGCGGTTCGGCGAGGTTGCGGCCCAGCTGGGTCAGTTCGTACTCGACCTTCGGCGGGATCACCGGGTACGCCGTGCGGATCAGGATGCCGTCGCGGACCAGGCTGCGCAGGGTCTGCGTCAGGACCTTCTGCGAGATTCCCTCGACACGCTTGCCGATCTCGGTGAACCGCAGCGGGCCGTCGGTCAGGGCGCCGACGATCAGCACCGTCCACTGGTCGCCGATCCGGTCGAGCAGCTGGCGCGTCGGGCAGTCGCGGTCGTACGGATTTCCCAGCACGGCGGCCTCCTCACTCTCCGCAAGAGAGTAACACTCCGCCGGGTCAGCAGGCTTTACCGAACCCGAACATTCGGCCCACACCCCTCGTACACCCGCGCGCGACGGTGGTCATCGGGAACACCGACACGGGAGGACGAGAACGATGCGAGGAACGAGGCGGCTGGCACTGGCGGGCTGCGGGATCGCGGCCGGGCTGCTCGTGGCCGCGCCGATCGCCAGCGCGGACACGCAGGCTCCGGCGCCGGCTCCGGTCACGCTGAGCCCGCAGGAGGTGCAGCAG
Organism: Amycolatopsis sp. cg13; assembly: GCF_041346965.1. GTDB lineage: Bacteria > Actinomycetota > Actinomycetes > Mycobacteriales > Pseudonocardiaceae > Amycolatopsis. Next base: position 9,080,867 of record NZ_CP166848.1, on the reverse strand, counting down.
ATGTGCACGGCCTGGGTGCCGAAACTGCGCAAACAGGCCCAGAACCTGACCAACCGGATCAACGGCGGACCCGAGGTCTCCGGGTCGGTCGCGAATCTCAAGGCGCGCGCGAACGACGCCCGTACGAAGGGGCACACCGCGCAGGCCGACCGGTTGCAGAAGCGCGCGGACAAGCGGCAGAGCCGGATCGGCGAGCTGGCGGACGCGACGAAGCAGCTCGACGCGTTCACCGCCGCGCATTGCCAGGCGCCCAAGTGAAGCGGCTGATCGCGATCGCTGCCGCGGCTGTCGTCGTCGGGCTCGGCTGCGCGGCGTGCGACAACGGTTCGACGCCGTCGTCGGGGGCGGCGCCGAACGGCGATCTGAGCGGCATCCAGTCCACACTGGACTCGATCCAGTCCGACATGGCGGGCGACGGGTCGCGGTGACCCGCGTACCGTTTCCCCCGACGTAGCCGGCCGGAGGAACGGGAGCCCGCATGGGGTCAGCTGGCCGCGGTCTCGTCCTCGTCGTGGAGGACGAGACCGCGATCGCCGAGCTCGCCGCGCTGTACCTGCGGCGCGACGGGTTCGGGGTGGAGGTCGAGCCGGACGGCGCGAAGGCGCTCGCGGCGATCCGCCGGTTGCGGCCGGTCGCCGTGGTGCTCGACATCGGACTGTCCGGAATGGACGGTATCGAGATCTGCCGGGCACTGCGCGCGGCGGGCGACTGGACGCCGGTGCTGTTCGTGACCGCCCGCGACGACGAGCTGGATCGGTTGCTAGGGCTGGAAATCGGCGCGGACGACTATCTCACCAAGCCGTTCAGCCCTCGTGAACTCGCCGCTCGCGTACGGACTGTGCTGCGCCGAGCGTCCGGGAGTCCATCCACGACACTCGCTTGCGGCGGCGTGCGCATCGACGTGCCCGGCCGCCGCGCGTGGGCGGGCGAGGCCGAGATCACGCTCACCTCCACCGAATTCGATCTGCTCGCTCATCTGCTGCGGCATCCCGGTCAAGTCCTGTCGCGCGATCAGCTGCTCAGCGCGGTCTGGGGTTATGCCGCTGCTGCCGGGACCCGCACCGTCGACGTGCATGTCGCGCAGCTGCGAGCGAAACTCGGCGACGACAGTCCAATCCGGACAGTCCGGGGCATCGGGTACGCGGCGGACGCCGGATGAAAACCACGCTCGCGCTCCGGATCACCGTGGTGTGCCTGGCCGTCGCCGGGATCGCGGTGCTCGTGGCCGGGCTCGTCGCGTCCAGATTGGTGCGCAATACCGCGGATTCGGTGCTGCAGCAGTCGTTGCGGGATCAGGCGGACGTCATCGCCGGGCAGCTCGACGACACCGGCATCGGCAACCGGCTCGCGATCGGCAAGGCGGCCGCGGTCGTGCGGGGGCAAGGCATCGAGGTCGTCGTGCACCGGGTCAGCGGCCAGAATTCCGGCCAGGCGACCGCGGTGCGCGCGGCGGAACGGGCCGGGCTGACGTCCGGAAAGGACCATTCGACGCGGGTCGCGATCGGCAATGTCGATTACCTCGTGGAAGTGCGCCCGGTCGGCCCGCAAGCCGCGTTCGCGCTCGTGCAGCCGGTGCGCAGCGCCGAGGCGACCCAACATGCCTTGCTGCGCAACATCCTCTTAGCCCTGGGCATTGGGCTTCTCGTCGCCGCCATCGCCGGATATGTCTCAGGACGCCTGCTCGGCCGCCCCCTCCGCCGCGCCGCAGCCGCCGCGGGCAGTCTCAGCGCCGGTCGACGCGACGTCCGGGTGCCGGTCGAGGGTCCGGCCGAAGTCGCGCAAGTCGCGGGCTCGCTGAACGAACTCGCCGACGCGCTGGCCCGAAGCGAAGCCCGCCAACGGGAATTCCTGCTGTCGGTGTCGCACGAACTTCGCACCCCGCTGACCGCAGTGACCGGTTTCGCCGAGGCGATCGCCGACGGAGTCGCCGAAGGCCCGGACGCCCGCCGCGCCGGCGAGACGATCCACCACGAAGCGCAACGCCTGGAACGGCTCGTGTCCGACCTGCTTGAACTCGCCCGCCTCGGGGCCGACGAATTCCAGCTCGACCTGGACGTTTTCGATTTCGCCGCGCTGGTTCGCGACTGCGCGGAGGTGTGGCAGCTGCGCTGCGCCCGGTCGGACGTCCCGCTGACCGTGCAGTCTCCCCCTGACGCCGCCATGGTCACCGCCGACGCCCGGCGGCTGCACCAGGTCGTGGACGGCCTGGCGGAGAACGCGTTGCGCGTCACCCCCGCCGGTGCGCCGATGGTGTTCGCGCTGACGGTCGCGGACGGCCACGCGCACCTGTCGGTCCGAGACGGCGGCCCGGGGCTCGCGCCGGAGGACTACCCGGTGGCTTTCGAACGCGGCGTCCTCAACGCCCGGTACCGCGACAGCCGCCCGGTCGGATCCGGCATCGGTCTGGCGCTGGCGCACGGGCTGGTGACGAGAATGGGCGGCACCCTGACCGCTGGACCGGCCCCCGAAGGCGGGGCCGCGTTCACCATCACGCTGCCGCTGGCCTAGTTCACGCACCCGCTGGCGGTCGTCATCTTCGGCTGCGCGGGAGTGCCCGCCGGAGGCGTCGGCGTCGTGGTCTCCGCGATCGGCCGCACCGCGCCGCCGCTCGACGAGGGACGGACAGTGCCCGGGTCGGCTGTCCCTCCGGAGGCCGAGACGTCCGGCGAGCTGATCTGGGTTTGCACGAACTGCTTCACCTGCGCCGGATCCACCTTCACCGCGTCCCCGTCGGCCGGAGTGGCCAGCGACAGGCTCTGCACCGGAATCGTGCCGAACGCGATCGCGCCCGAGCTGAGACCGTGCAGTTGATCGGCGAAGCTCAGCAGGTTCCAGCCGTGGTCAAGCGTCACCGAACCTTCCAAAGCGTCCACAAGGGACGAAAGCCGCGCGGGATCGGTGAAAGTGCCGGAGCCGAGGACGGTCTTCGCCATCGCGGACATGAACGCCTGCTGCCGCGCGATCCGGTCCAGGTCGCCGTTCGGGAGGCCGTGCCGCTGCCGCACGAAGGCGAGCGCCTGCGTACCGGAGATCGTCTGCACTCCAGCGGGGAAATTCGCTCCGGAGAAGGAATCGTTCACCGGTGCCTTCAGGCACACCTGCACTCCGCCGACCGCTTGGCTCAGAGCGGCGAACCCGGAGAGATTGACTGCGGCGTAGTGATTGATGGTGAGCCCGGTGAGCTTTTGCACCGCGGCGATGGCCGACTTCGCACCGGCCGCGTCGGCCGCTACCTCAAGCTGAGGACCGCTCATTCCTTGCTGCGCGAGCTTTCCCCGCTGATCGGCCCGGGCACGACTGTACGCCGAATTGATCTTGTGCTTGCCGTAACCCGGAATGTCCACATAGGAATCACGCGGGATCGAGATCGCGGTGGCCGCCGCCCCGCCGACCGGGACGTGCACCACGATCATCGTGTCCGTGGTGTTGCCGCCGTCGTCCCCGCTGCCCGCGTGCAACGCGTCGAGGACGTTCTGCGGCAGCGGCGTCCCGTCCGGTTTGGTACGGGAATCGAGACCTACCAACAAGATGTTCTGCGCGACGGTGAGCGGTTCCCCGGCCGGAGTGTCCGGAACCTGCGCCGAGGGCGGGATGACGTCCGCGGTGACGAGGCTGGTGTCGAGCCGGTGCAATTGCGACCACGCGAATCCGGTGGCGCCCAGCACCAGGGTGGACACCACCCCCAGCACTGCCCGGCCGCCGATCCGGCGGCCCCGGGACGTGATCAGCACGGCCGGTTCCTCGCTTCCCCGGGGACGGATTTCGACCCCCGCGTTCGAGGATCACCGCGTTAGCTGGGAATAGCCTGAGAAACCTGTCGCGAAGATGTGATGCTGCCCGTTCGGCCGAGTGTGCGGCGACAGCCGGTATCCCTTCGGGCACAGGGAGTTCAGCGCGGCATCCGCCGCCACATCGCGCGCGGCACGAACCGCATCGCCGCGAACACCAAGCGCAACACCCCCGGCACCCACACCACTTCCCGCCGTCGGCGCAACGCGGAAACTGTCGCGTCGGCAACCTGATCGGCGGTACTGGAGAACGGCGCGGGCGACATTCCTTCCGTCATCCGGCCGATCACGAAGCCCGGCCGAACGAGCAGCAGGTGCACGCCGGTGCCGTGCAGTGCGTCCGAGAGGCCCGAGGCGAACCCGTCGAGTCCTGCTTTCGCCGATCCGTACACGTAATTCGCCCGTCGCACTCGAATCCCGGCGACCGACGAGAAGACGACCAGGTTTCCGGAACCCTGAGTACGCAACAGTTCCGCCGTGTGAGTGAGCACGGACACCTGGGCGACGTAATCGGTGTGCACAATCGCGGTGGCGTGCGCGGCGTCGGTTTCCGCGCGGGCTTGATCGCCGAGGATGCCGAAAGCCAGCACGACCGTCTCGAGCGGGCCGTGTTCCTTGATGACGCGATCGAGCAGCGGGCGGTGTGCGGAGAGATCGTCGGCGTCGAAGTCCTCAGTCGCGACGGTCTCCGCGCCCGCTCCGCGCAGTTCGGCGGTCTGCGCCGCGAGGTCCGCGCCCGGCCTCGCGGCGAGCACGAACCGCTTCGCACCCCCACGCGCCAGCCGGACGGCCGCCGCCGTCCCGATTTCGCTGCGTCCGCCTAGTACCAGCACCGTTCCGCTCACGGTGGGTGAGTCTGCCAGCCCGCTCCGCTGACGACACGAGGTGTCCCGATTCGCCAGCACGGGGTGCCCTGGTTCACAAACTGCAACTTTGCAGACTCTGCAAGATCTCGCTACGCTGATCCGGTGTCCACTCCCGGTCTTCGCGAGCGCAAGAAGCTCGAAACCCACCGCACCATCGCGCTCGCGGCGCTCCGGCTGATCGACGAACATGGTCTGGACCAGGTCACCGTCGACGACATCGCCGCCGAAGCGGGCGTGTCCGCGCGCACGTTCTTCAACTACTTCGCGGTCAAAGAAGACGCCGTCCTCCTCGCGTACGCCGACCACGCGGAGCGGGCCGAGCGGACGATCGCCCGGTTCGTCGCGCAGCCGGACGGGATCGACGCCTTTCCGGCGTTCATCGCGACCGTCCGGGAGGACCTCGCGGACATCGAGCGGGACCGTGACGAATGGCTCACCCGGTTGCGCATCATCCACGGCGATCCGTCGCTGCTCATCCGGGCGACCGTGCTCAACTCCGGCTCGCGCGATCCGATGATCGCCGCGATCGCCCGGCGCAGCGGCACCGACGCGGAGAAGGACCTGTTCCCGTCGCTGCTGCTCGCGGTGGCGGGCGGAGTGCTCAACACCTCGCTCAGCCGCTGGGCCGCCCGGAACGGGGCCCAGCCGCTGCTCGAAATCTTCGACGAGGCCGCCGCCACCGCTGCCGCCGGCCTGCCCGACCCTCGCTGAGCCGTACCGCCGAGATCCTCGATCGCGGGACCCCGCGCTGCTCGAACTACCCTTCCCACCTGAGTCCGGAAAGGACTGTCATGTCCCTGTCCACCGCGGAACCGCCCGCCGCTTCCCCGGCGATGAGCCACCGGCAAGTGCTGCAGGCGATGTCCGGCCTGATGATGGGCATTTTCGTCGCCATCCTCGCGTCCACTGTGGTCGCGAACGCCCTGCCGCGGATCGTGTCCGAACTGGGCGGCAGCCAGTCGTCCTACACCTGGGTCGTCACCACCGAACTGCTCGCGATGACCGCGACCGTCCCGCTCTGGGGCAAGCTTTCCGACCTGTACAACAAGAAACTGCTGATCCAGCTCTCGCTCGGGCTGTTCGTGGTCGGCTCGCTGGTGGCCGGGTTCGCGCAGAACATCGACATCCTGATCCTCAGCCGGATCGCCCAGGGCATCGGCGGCGGCGGGCTCACCGCGCTCGCGCAGGTGATCATGGCGGCCATCGTTTCGCCGCGCGAGCTGGGCAAGTTCTCCGGCGTCTTCGGCGCGGTCTTCGCCGTCGGCACGGTCGCGGGCCCGCTGATCGGCGGGGTGCTCGTGGACACCTCCTGGCTCGGCTGGCGCTGGTGCTTCTTCCTCGGCGTTCCGTTCGCGATCGCGGCGATCCTGTTGCTGCAGCGCACTTTGGACCTGCCGACGCTGCGCCGTGAGGTGCACGTCGACTACCTCGGCGCGTTCCTGATCATGCTCGGCGTCTCGACGCTGCTGGTGTGGTCGTCGCTGGCCGGTTCGACTTTCGAGTGGGGTTCCTGGCAGACCGCGGTGCTCGTGCCGGTCGGCGTGCTCGTGCTGGTGCTCGCCGTGTGGGTGGAGTCGAAGGTGCGCGAGCCGGTCGTGCCGCTGGCGCTGTTCCGCAACCGCACGGTCACTCTCGCCACTGTCGCGAGCTTCCTGGTCGGCGTCGCGATGTTCGGCGGCACCGTGTTCCTGTCCCAGTATTTCCAGCTGGCGCTCGGCAAATCGCCGACGGTGGCCGGGCTGATGAGCCTGCCGATGATCTTCGGGCTGCTGGTGTCGTCCACCGTGTCCGGCCAGCTGATCAGCCGCACCGGCAAGTGGAAGCCGTTCCTGCTGCTCGGCGCGGTGCTGATGGCGGCGGGGCTCGGCCTGCTCGGGCTGATCGACGCGCACACCTCGCTGCTGGAGCTGAGCCTGTTCATGCTGGTGCTCGGCGTCGGCGTGGGCATGCTCAACCAGAACCTGGTGCTGGTCACACAGAACGACGTCCCCGCCGCCGATCTGGGCGCGGCGACCTCGACGCTGTCGTTCTTCCGCAGCCTCGGCGGGTCGATCGGCGTGAGCGCGCTCGGCGCGGTGCTGGCCAGCCGGGTCGGCACGCTCATCGCCGACGGGCTCGGGCCGGCCGCGTCCGCCGGGTCCGGCGGCGGGAAGGTGCCTGATCTGGCGCAGCTGCCCGCCCCGGTCGTGGCGGTAATCCGCGAGGCTTACGGAGTGGCGACCAGCGATCTCTTCTTGATCAGCGCGCCGATCGCGCTGCTCGTGGTGGTGGCGGTCGCGTTCCTGAAGCACTTGCCGCTCAAGACGAAGAGCGGCCTGGAACGGCTGGCGGACGAGGCGGCCTGAGCTACCGTCTGCTGGGTGACCAGCGACGAGGAGTTCGGCGCTCTGCTGATGCGGCACCGGCGCGAGATCCGCGTGCACTGCTACCGGATGAGCGGTTCGTTCGAGGAGGCCGAAGACCTCACCCAGGAGGCGTTTCTCCGGGCCTGGAAAGGCCGCAGCGGCTTCGCCGGCCGGGCGAGCGTGCGGACGTGGCTGTACCGGATCGCCACGAACGTCTGCCTCGACGCGCTCGCCCGGCGGCCGCGCCGCGCGCTGCCGGACGAACTTGGTCCGGCGGCCGACCCGGCGGGCGAGATCTCCGCGCTCGACGTGCCGTGGCTCGGCCCGTTTCCCGACCTGCTGCTCGACCCGCGGCGCCGGACGACACCGGCGCCGCGGTCGTCGAACGGGAGACCATCGAACTGGCGTTCCTCGCCACGATCCAGTTGCTCCCGCCGCGGCAGCGTGCCGCGCTGATCCTGCGCGACGTGCTCGATTGGTCCGCAAAGGACACTGCCGAACTGCTGGACACTTCGGTGGCCTCGGCGAACAGTGCACTGCAGCGGGGCAGGGAGACCTTGCGCACCAAACTGCCCGCCCGGCGCGCCGAATGGTCCGCTCCGGACAGCACGACCGCCGAGGAAACGGCACTGCTGCGGAAGTTCATCGCCGCGTACGAATCGGCAGACGTGCAGGCCGTGGCCGCGGTGCTGAGCGAGGACGCGCGTGCGGTGATGCCGCCGTACTCGTTGTGGTTCGACAGTCGCGATCGGATTCTCGGCGCACTCGGGCCGAGTTTCGATCCGCGGTCGCCGTACTACCGGGGCAGTTTCCGGATGGTGCCGGTGCGGGCGAACCGGCAGCCCGCCGTCGCCGGATATCTGCGGCGGCCCGGCGAATCGGTTTATCGCGCTTTCGGCGTCTGCGTGCTCACCGTGCGAAACGGACTGGTCACGGCGATGGCCGCGTTCGAAACGGCGGCATTGGCGCCGTACGGACTCGCCGAAACGTTCGAAGAATAAGGCGCCGATGATTGCCGATCCGGCTGCCGCCACGGCGGAAACCGGTCGCCCCGCGCGGATCGGCGGCGGCCGCAACCGGTCGGATCAGCAATGAAAAACGCCCGGGCGGCGATCGCTGGTGTGCGATCGCCGCCCGGGCGCAACCACCGAGTTCCGGGCTTTTGCCGGTCGTGGTGGGGGAAACTGCTAGCGCCCTCGCCGCCGGGAAGTGGTCACCGGCTCGCGGTCAGGCGACTCGATGCCGTGCGGCGGCGGAGCCGGTTCGCACCAGCTTCCGGCGCTCCAGCTCGGTGGTTCCCCCGAAGATCCCGTTGCCGAGACCGTTGTCGAGAGCATAGGAAAGGCATTCCGCGCGGACCGGGCATCGCGCGCAGACCGCCTTGGCCTTCGCGACCTGCTGCGCCCCCGGACCCATGTCGGAAATCGGGAAGAACAGTTCCGGGTCCTCGTCCTGGCACGCCGCGCGGGCGAGCCAGCTGGTGGCCGTGAGTTCCATTGTTGCTTTTCACCTCCTGTCCTCATTGTCGAACCGTGGTCAACCGACTTCTCCGCGCGCACGGGCACGCCATGCCTTCGGAGGGTGTTCGGTGGGCTTTTCGGCCGAACCGCCCCGGGCCGCGAAGGACCCGGCGGACGACCGGCTTTCCAAGTTACCACCGATCACCGTCCGCGCGGGAAATTTCGATTCAGCTCACATCGCGGACGCGGTTGCCGCCGGGCGTGCTACGGCCCCCTCGTGCGCCGCCTGCCGGGGCCGAAGAGTCCGGGTTTTCCTTTTCCGCGCGCCATTTCCCCCTTCCGCCGCCGTCGCGGGCGAAGCGCCCGTCCGAGTCAGGTACCCGTCAGTCCCGGCCTTAACCACATTTCCGTGACCGGATCGTTACATCCCACGGGCGCGCCACCGCACCTGTTCGACAGGGGCCGGGTTCGGGAGGGGGTGCGCGTGGCGGGGTTCGACGGCTTTTTCCGGGGCGATTTCCCTCGCCTCGTGGCGTTCCTGTGCGCGGGCGGGCTCGGGCCGGGCACCGCGCGCGAGGTGGCGGTGGAGGCGTTCGTCCAGGAAACCGGGACGTGGCCGCCGCCGGGCGACCCGCGCGTGGCGGTGCGGCTCACCGCCGCCCGGCTGGCCGCCGAGCAGACGTGGTTCGACGGCGGCGCCCCGTCCGCGGAGCCGCCGGGCGACCGGCTGGCCGCGGTCGTGGAGAAGAACGCACGCGGGGTCGAACTGCTCTCGACGCTGCCGGAAACCCAGCGCACGGTGCTGACGTGGTCGCTCGACGGGTTCTCGCCCGCCGCGATCGCGTCGGCGCTCGGCATGGCGGGCACCACAGTCCGCTCGAACCTGCGGCACGCCCGGGAACGCCTGAAACACCGGCTCGGCCTGGCCGGGCGCGAGGAGGCCCTGATGACCGCACTGCGCGAAGCCGATGCCGCACTGGTCGGCGCGTTGCGCTCGGCGCTCGACGTCGAGGAAGCGCTGACCCGGGTGAAAACCGAGGCGTCCGCCTTGGCCGCACCGCGAGTCCCAGCCGGCCGCTTCGGCTTCGACGGCCCGGTGCGCGCCGCGGTAGAGGGCGATCCGGATGCGGCGCAAGACCTGCTCGCCTCGGTGCAGCCGCTGATCGTGCGCTACTGCCGGGCTCGATTAGGCGGAGCCGATGCATATTCCTCGGCAGACGATGTGGCGCAGGAAGTCTGCCTGGCGTTGCTGACCGCGCTGCCGGGTTATCGGCATCAGGGGCGGCCGTTTCTCGCTTTCGTTTACGGGATCGCGCAGCACAAGGTGGCTGACGCGCATCGGGCGCACGCGCGCAATCGGACGGACCCGATGGCGGAGCTGCCGGAGGCGGTTGATCTTGCTGACGGGCCGGAGGAGCGGGCGTTGCGGACTGAGTTGAATCGGCAGCTGGCTCGGTTGCTGCAGTTGTTGCCGGAGAGACAGCGGGAGATTGTGCTGCTGCGGGTCGTCGTCGGGCTCTCTGCGGAGGAAGCGGCGGAAGCGGTCAGCTCGACGCCGGGGGCGGTTCGGGTGGCGCAGCACCGGGCGTTGTTGCGGCTTCGCTCAGCTCTCGAACGACGGCGTCGCTGACCCGATCCGCGCCACCACGAACTCCGCCAACGCCGCCGCCGGGCCCTCGCTGCCGTCGCGCGACAGCAGGATGAAATCGACGTCGCCCGGGTCCGGAAGGCCGAGTTCGGCAGGCAATTCGACCAGATCGGACGGCACCAGGCTCCGCGCGTGCACCGTGATCCCCAGCCCGGCGGCCGCCGCCGCGCGCAGGCCGGTCAGGCTGGACGTCAGGCAGGCGGCCCGCCATTCCAGGCCCGCGCGTTCCAGCGTTTCCACCGCCAGCTGACGGGTGACCGACGGCATCGGGTACTGCACCAGCGGCACCGGCTGGCCGGGTGTGAGGTCCGTCGCCGCCGAGCCGATCCACACCAGCGGTTCCCGGCGCAGCAGCCGTCCGGGGCCGGGCGCGCCCGGGCGGCGTTTGCCGAGCACCAGGTCGAGGCGGCCGTCGGCGATGCGGCGGGCGAGCACATCGGACAGTTCCACGTGCAGTTCCACGTCCACCAGCGGATGGCTTTCCCGCAGCCGCCGCAGGATTTCCGGCAGCTCGCCGAGCGCGAAGTCCTCGGACACGCCGAACCGGACCCGGCCGCGCACCTGTGCGCCGCGGAAATGCCGGGCCGCGCGGTCCTCGGTGTCCACAATGGTCTGCGCGAATCCGAGCATCGCCTGGCCGCGCGCGGTCAGGTCGACCGCGTGCGTGTCCCGGGCGAACAGCAAACCGCCGGCTTCGGACTCGAGCCGCCGGATGTGCTGGCTGATTGTGGGCTGCCCCACACCCAAGCGCCTCGCCGCCGCGGTGAAGCTGCGGGTTTCCGCCACAGCAAGGAAAGAACGGCACAACCGCGGATCCAGCATGCGTCACATCTTATCGGCTTTCGCAATGGCAGTCAGTACGGTCATCGGGGTTCCGAATGACCGACGGCGACGAGAGAATGGCCGGGAAAGGAGATCCACCGTGCTCGCTTCGTTCGCCCGCCCCGTCTCGGCTTTGCTCGCCAAGCTGCGGATCGACCCCTTCATCGCCCTGATCCTCGTCACCGTAGGCATCGCCTCGCTGCTGCCGGCGTCCGGCGCGGTCGCCACCGGGTTCGGCGTCGCGACGAAGATCGCGGTCGGGATGCTGTTCTTCCTTTACGGCGCAAGGCTTTCCAGTCAGGAAGCGGTCGAGGGGATGCGGCACTGGCGGTTGCACGTCACGGTGCTCTGCGCCACTTTCGTGCTTTTCCCGCTGCTGGGGCTCGCCGCGTCGTTCCTCTCCCCCGGGCTGCTGACGTCGCCGCTGTACACCGGCGTGCTGTTCCTCTGCCTGCTGCCGTCGACCGTGCAGTCGTCGATCGCGTTCACCTCGATCGCGAAGGGCAACGTCGCGGCGGCGATCTGCAGCGCGTCGCTGTCCAACCTGCTCGGCATCGTGCTGACGCCGCTGCTCGTCGCGCTGCTGCTGGCCACCGACGGACCGGGCGTGAGCGGTTCGGCGGTGCTGGACATCGTGCTGCAGCTGCTGGTGCCGTTCGTCGCCGGGCAGCTCGCGCGCCGCTGGATCGGCGGCTGGGTGCAGCGGCATTCCGCGCCGCTGAAGATCGTCGACCGCGGTTCGATCCTGCTGGTGGTGTACACCGCGTTCAGCGAGGGCATGACCGAGGGCATCTGGCACCAGCTGGACGTCGGCCCGCTGCTCGCGCTCGTCGCGGTCTGCTGCGTCCTGCTGGCGGCCGTGCTCGGCGCGACAAGCGGCGGCGCGAGGCTGCTCGGATTCGACCGCGCCGACCGGATCACGATCATGTTCTGCGGTTCGAAGAAGAGCCTCGCGAGCGGCCTCCCGATGGCGACGGTGCTGTTCGGGCACGCCGAGGTCGGGCTGATCGTGCTGCCGCTGATGCTGTTCCACCAGATTCAGCTGATCGTGTGCGCGGCGATGGCGCGCCGCTACGCCCGGCAGACCGCCGCGGAGGAACCGGGGGAACTCGCCGCGGTCGGGTGACTCACACCGGCTACTCGCGCATGCCGATCGCGTCCACCGGCCGGGCGCGCAGCGCGAACTTCGCGGGCACCAGCACCGACGCGGCGCCCACCAGCGCGGTCGCGGCGACGATCCCCAGGTACAGCAACGGCGGAATGCTCGGAACCGGCGACCCGGTGAGGCCGAAGCTCACCGTGGCCAAGGGGATCAGCGGGACCGCCGAGCCCACCGCCACCGCGATCAGCACCACCGTCAAGGCCTCGATCCGCAGCACCTTCAGCACCTGGTCCCGCGTCATCCCGACCAGCCGCAGCAGGGCGAACTCGCGCGTCCGGGCCAGCGTGGTCATCACCAGCGTGTTCGCCACCGCCAGCGCGATGTACGCGAAGACCAGCACGAGCGGCAACGCGCTGCTCAGCACGGAAGCAGTCGCCGCGTCGCGTTGTTCTTCGGACAGGCCCGCCTTCTCGGACACGGTCAATCCCGGATATTTCCCGGACAGGCTCGCCAGATTTGCCTCTGGGCGGGCCCGGACGAGGATCTGCTGGTCCAACTGCCGGGAGCTGTGTGCGAACACGTCCTCGTGCGCCAGGGTGACGTCGCCGAATCCCATTCCTCGCTGATAGATCGCGACGACGGCCGGGGTCGCGGCGAAGCCGTCCGGGAGGGTCAGTTTGATTTGCTCGCCGACTTTGCCGCCCAGGGTGCTCGCCGCGTTGGCACTCAGGGCGACCTTTCCCGGCGCCAGGTCGGCGAGGTTTCCGGACGAGACACCAAGGTCCATCGTGCGGGAAGCGTTGTCGACGGTGATGCCTTGCGCGGGAAACTCAAAGATTTCCGGCGAATCGAGCACCTTCGTCGAGGCGAACACCTGCACGCGCGTCACGCCGGTCGCGGCCTCCACGCCGGGCAATGCGGCGGCATCCCGGACGGCGTCGGCAGGCAGGCCGCCCTCCGAGCCGGTGAGCGTGTACTGCGCGGTGATCCCTTCGTCGGCCTGGTCGGCAGCCGCGGCACCGAGGGTGGCGGGGATGAACAACTGCACGCAGGCGAACCCGATCGCGAGCACGAGCGGTCCGATCCCGGCGGCCAGCCGACGCGCGTTCGCTCGCGTATTGGCGGCGGCCAGGTAGCCGTATTCCTTGAACCGCCGGGTGATCGGCTTGGCCAGCAACCGCGTCGCGAACGCCGCCACCGGCGGAGCCAGCAGCAGGACCGCAACGATCATGATCAACCCGCCGCTGCCCGCGCCCATCACCGCGAAGACGCCGGAGAAAAACACCGGGAGCAGCGACGCGGCCAAGCCGAGCAGCAACAACAGCACACCGAGCGTCCGACGGCCGCCGCTGATTCCCGGTTGCTCGGCTGCGGCGTCGCTCAAGGCCTCGACCGGTCGCACCGACGAGGCTTTCCATGCCACTGCGAACGTCGCGATTTGCGCCGTCGCCATCCCGGCCAGCACTGCGACGAGCATCGGCAGAATACCGACGGAGAAAGAGAAATCGCTCGGCACGACGCCGATCAGGACAAGCGCACCGCGCAGCAGTTGCGCGGCGAGAATCCCTGGCAGGCACCCGATCGCCGATGCCACGACCGACAGCACCAGCGCTTCCGCGGCGAGCATTTTCCAAATCTGGCGCGGAGTCGCCGCGATCGCGCGCAGCACGGCCAATTCGCGGCGGCGCTGGTGGACGCTCAACGCGAGAGTGCTTGCTACGACCAGAATCGCGATCAGCAGCACGGTGCCGCCGAGCGAACCCGCGATCTCCTGCAGCGTGCTGCGCGCCGAGGCGACGTCGGGGTTCTCGATCCGGCTCCGGTCGTCTCCCGTGGTCACCTCCGCGGCGGAACCCAGCTGCGAGGTCAGCCGGTCGGCCAGCTCGTCGGGATCGACGCCAGGCCGGGGAAACACCCCGACGGCGTCCACTCGATCGCCGCGTCCGGCCAAGCTTTCCGCTTCCTCATCAGCGAAAAACACACCGGGAGTGCGGAGGTCTCCGTCCACACCGGACAGTTTCGCCACGCCTACGACGCGATAGTCGGCGGCGGCTTTGGTCGTCTGGATCCGGGCGACAGCTCCGGGCTCCTTGGCCAGTCCGGCGTCCAGCACGACCTCGCCCGGCCGTTGCGGTTCGCGGCCGTCGATGAGATCGAACGGACCCAGCCGGGCGCTCGACCACGGATGTCCGGTGGCAGTCGTATCGCCCAGCACCGCGGGAAAACTCAGGTCCGGCACCACCGAGGCGACGCCGTCGGTCCCGGCGATCTTCCGCACCGTTTCGCGCGTCAGCGGAGCCGGTTCCTTGAGCGTCTTGGACTTGGTCTTGCCGTTTTCCTGCACCTCAAACGATTTCGCACCGCCGACGACCACCGGCGCCCCGGCATACCGCTGCGGCGCCACCCCGGCTTCCGCCCCGGACTGCAAGAGAATGCCGAACGCGGTGACCAGCATGGCCGCGCCGAGAAGAGCGACGAACGCACCCGCGAAACCGGAAGCACGTCCGCGCAGCGTTTTGACCGCGAGTTCGAACACCGCTCACCACTCCCCGAGCGTGGTCATCCGCTCCGCCACGCGGTCCGGGGCGGGTTCGGTCATCTCGTCGGCAAGCGCACCGTCGGCGAGGAAGACCACGCGGTGCGCGTAGGACGCAGCGACCGGATCGTGCGTCACCATGATCACCGTCTGGCCGGTCTCGTCCACGAGCTTCCGCAGCAGTTCGAGCACCTGACGGCCGGTCCTGGTGTCGAGCGCGCCGGTCGGCTCGTCGGCGAACACCACCTCGGGCCGCGGCGCGAGCGCGCGGGCGATCGCCACCCGCTGCTGCTGGCCGCCGGACAGCTGCGCCGGACGCCGGTCCAGCCGGTCAGCGAGCCCGACCCACCACACGACCTCCTCCAGCCAGGCCCGGTCGGGAGTCAGCCCGGCCATCCGCATCGGGAGCGAGATGTTGTCCGCGACGGTCAGCGACGTCAGCAGGTTGTAGGCCTGGAACACGAACCCGACCCGCTCGCGGCGGAGCACGGTCAGCGCGGTCTCGTCCAGCCCGGCCAGGTCCGTGCCGCCGAGCAGCACCGTTCCGCTGGTCGGCCGGTCCAACCCGGCCGCGCAGTGCAGGAAGGTGCTCTTGCCCGCGCCGGACGGGCCCATCACCGCGGTGAACGACCCTCGCCCGAACTGGACAGTCAGGTCGCGCAGCGCGGTCACCTCGCCCGCGCCGGAACCGTAGGTCTTGCGCACCGAGCGCAGCGAGACCACGTCGTCCGGCGGGGCTCCGGTCTCGGCCAGTGCCGGGCGTTGCCGTTTCTCGCGTGCCACTTCGTCCTCCGGGTGCGGTGATCTTGCTTGTCCCGGACGCTACGGAGCCGGGAACCCGCCGGACAGCACGTATCCTGCAGATCCGAGGTGCAGAAAACTGCACCCGCGAAGCTTCCGAGGGGGTCGGATGGAGCCGGTGCGCGCGGACCGGTTCCGGGGCTACTTCGCCGGGTTCGGCACTTCCTTCCGCTACCTCGCCGTCGGCGCCGCGGTGGGTCTCGTCGGCCTGCTGCTCTTCTGGCTGACCGCTGGCAGCCTGCTGCTGAGCCTGGTCGGGATCGGGCTGCCGCTGCTGGTCCTGCTCGTCCCGCTGCTGCGCCGGTACGCCCGCGCGCAACGGAAACGGGTCGAGCGCCTGCTGGGCACGCCGGTCGGCGAGAAGTACGCGGCACCCAGTTCACCGCTCGGCGTGCTCAAAGACCGGGCGGTCTGGAAGGACCTGGCGTTCCTCACGGCCAACACCCTCGTCGGCACCCCGCTGTGTTTCCTGGGGCTGAGCCTGCTGTCCGGCGCGCTTTGCTGGGGCACCGCGCCCATCTGGTGGACTCTCCTGCCGCCAGCCGCACACCTCACGTTCCGTCCGGTCACCAGCTGGCCCGAGGCGTTCGGCGCGACCGGCATCGGCCTCCTGTACGCCGCTGGGCTGGTCCTTCTGGTGCCGCTGCTGGCCCGTGGGCACGCGATGCTCGCCCGGGCGTTGCTGCGTCCGCCGCGCGGCAGCAGGCAGGCCCGCCGGATCGAAGAGCTGACCGTCACCCGGGCGGAGGCCCTCGAAGCGCACGGTGCCGAGCTGCGGCGGATCGAACGGGACCTGCACGACGGCACCCAGGCCGGGCTCGTCGCCATCTCGCTCCGGCTCGGGTTGATCAAGCACGCCCTGCAGAATCAGCCCGCCAGCGCGCTCAGCCTGGTCGACGACGCGCAGGAGCTGACCGAGCATTCGCTGGCCTCGCTGCGCACGATCGTCCGCGGGATCTATCCCCCGCTGCTGACCGACCGCGGCCTGGTCGGCGCGGTGCAAGCGCTGGCGTCGAGCAGTGCGATCCCGGTCGAGGTCGGCGTCTCCGGCACCGGGCAGGCCCCGGCCGCGGTGGAGGCGGCGGCCTACTTCGTGGTCGCCGAGGCGCTGACGAACATCGCCAAGCACAGCGGGGCCGACCGGGCGTGGATTACGCTCGCGCTCGACCAGGAGAGGATCAGGATCACTGTGCGGGACAACGGAAAGGGCGGTGCCGCGGAGAACTTCGGCACCGGGCTGGCGGGGATCCGCCGCCGGGTCGCGGCCTTCGACGGCGGGTTCGAGCTGAGCAGTCCCGAAGGCGGCCCGACGGTGCTGCGGGCGGAGCTGCCGTGCGTGTCGTGATCGCCGACGACAACGCCTTCATCCGGGAAGGCCTGGCGTTGATGCTGTCCACGGTCGGCCACGAGGTGTGCGCCGTGCTGGAGCGCGGGCCGGACGTGCTGCCCGCGTTGCTGGAGCACCGGCCCGACCTCGCTGTCCTGGACGTCCGGCTGCCGCCGGGCTTCACCGACGAGGGGCTGCGGGCGGCCGCCGCGGCGCGCGAGGAAATCACGGGGATGCCGGTGCTGATGCTGTCGCAGTACGTCGAGCACGCCTACGCGGCCGAACTGCTGGCCGGCGGTGCGTCCGGGGTCGGCTACCTGCTGAAGGACCGGGTCGGGCGGATCGAGGAATTCCGCGACGCCATGGACCGGGTCGCCGCGGGCGGCACGGTGATGGACCCGGAGGTCGTCTCGCAGCTGATGGCGCGGCGGCGGGCGGCAAACGCGCTCGACGTGCTCAGCCCCCGCGAACGCGAGGTGCTCGCGCTGATGGCCGAGGGCCACGGCAACGGCGCGATCGCCGGGAAGCTGTTCATCGCGGAAACGTCGGTGAACAAGCACGTGGGCAACATCTTCGCCCGGCTCGGTCTGTCCGCGGGCACCGGCGACCACCGGCGGGTGCGGGCCGTGCTCGCCTATCTCAACGCCTGACCCGGCCCGAAAACCAGTGGAGCCGCGCCCGCGCCCGCAGCTACTGTCGCCCGACCAGTGTCGGCTAGGCGAGGACGTGCCGTTGTACATCGCGTGAGGCATCCCAAGCTCTGATCCCGTCGCGCGCCGCGTTATGCGCCGCGCTTCTTCGTGCTGCGGAATTCTCACTGGAATCGGTGTACTCCTGTGCTCTATCACTGGACAGTCCTGCCCACTTGCCTGCCGCTCGTCCGGCGGCGCTGCCACACGTGCGCGTCCGGAACCTTCCGGGCCGACGGCAAGTTCCGGGTCAACGCCCATCACAAACTCATCGACGCCTGGCTCCTCGTGCTCTGTACCGGCTGCGGGGAAACGGCGAAACTCACCGTGTTCGAACGGGCGAAGGTGCGCTCGGTCAGCCCGGTTTTGCTGGACCGCTTGCACCACAACGATCCCGGCCTCGCCGCCGAACTGCTCCAGGACCCGGTCCTGCTGCGGCGCAACCGCGTCGCGCTCGACTGGGACGGCGCCTGGCGGCTCGACACCGGTGGTTCGGACCACTTGGACCAGGACGCGATCGACGTCTCGGTCGGCTTCGCGGCCCGGATCCCGGTCCGGCCGGTGCGGCTGATCGCCGAAGGCTGCGGGCTGGCTCGGGCCGAGGTCGAGCGGTTGCTCTCCGGCGGGAAGGTGGTGTCGGGAGTCCGGCTGAGCGGCAAGCTCTCCGGCGACTTCGCCTTCACGCTCAAGTACTGAGCCGAGTCCGTGCGGGGAACTCTGAGTCTCTCAGAGTTCCCCGCCCGGGCCGCTGTCTGTCCACAACGGACTCCGCAAGTCCACTCCCGACTTCCGCTCGCATGAGCGCGAACCGCGAACCCGGGCACCAGCGCTGCCTGAACGGGCAATCGTGCGTAACCGGATCGCGCGGAAAGCGTTGCCGCAGCTCAGTGCCCCCCGGGTGGAGGAGCGGCTTGCCCCGCCGTCCGCGCACTGGTGTTCAGAAGGGAACAACGCGGCGACAACCCGTAGACCGGCGCTTACCGTAAGTCCGCAGTCTCCCCCGTGCTCTGTCGTATCGGCCGAACGAAGGGCATCCGCGGCGACGTCGGCGGCCTGGCATGCCAGTCCGTCATATCCGGAGAACCCGACCAGAGGAGAAAGCATGGCTTCGCAGGACGGCGCCCGCGTCGACACCAGCGTCATGCGCAAGGGCGCGCAGACGATCAGCGACACCGGGCAGAACATCACCGGGGTGAACCAGAAGGTCGACGGCACCATGCAGACGCTGTTCGGCACCTGGCGCTCGGACTCGGCGAACGTGTTCAACCAGGCCATGGGCCAGTTCGACCAGACGGTCCGCAAGATCGTGCAGAAGCTGGACGAGCTTTCGCAGAACGTGCAGACCTCGGCGAGCGAGTACGACAGCCGGGACTCGGACAACACCTCCACCGCCAACAACGCCGCCACGGTCATCGGCGGCGGCGGCCTGCAGGGCTTCTGATCCCCTTCCCTCCCACGAAAGGACGCTTCCCATGGCTTTGGGCCAGTTCCAGATCAGCTTCGCGACCATGCAGGACACCGTCGGGCAGGCGAAGCAGCAGTCGAACCAGATCACCGAACTGCTGGACCAGATGAAGGCGGTCATCGAGGGCCAGCGCGAAAACTGGACCGGTGTCGCGGCGGACATGTTCCACGAGACCTACAACTACTGCCACCAGGCGGCGCTCACCCTGCCGCAGGCGCTCGACGCCGCCGCGCAGACCCTCGGCCAGATCAACGAGGGCACCTCGAACACCGAGGGCAACAACGCCAAGCGGTTCGCCGCGAACTGACGCCGCCGTCGCGGGCGCAACTGACCTGAAAGGAGGGTGACCGGCCATGGTCGCGTTGGGTGACACCAACTACGGGATGAACAACGATTCGTCCGACAAGCACCAGACCACTTCGGACGACGGCAAGTTCCACAGTCCGGGCGACCAGACTCCCCCGGATGTGAAGAACGAGTGGATCCCGCCGGGCGACGTCGGCAAGCCGCCGCCGGTGCCGGGCGGTTCCGAGCATCCGGGCAAGGGCGTCACCGCGGTCAACACCGAGGCGATGCGCACGTTCGCGAAGAACCTGCAGACGCTCGCGGACGGGCCGCTGAAGGACCTGCCGGCGAAACTCGACGGCATCCAGCTCAAGCCCGGGGTGTTCCTGACGGCGCAGAACAAGATCTTCACGCCGATCCAGGGCGCGAACTCGCTGCGGGACACCACCCGCACCGCGATCCACGACCTCTGCAAAGCGCTCGACGAGGTGGCGGACGCGGTGAACAAGGCTTCGAAGGCGTACGACAACGCCGACGAGGTCAACAAGATGTCGGCCGACGACTACAACCAGTACTTCAACACAGTCAGCGGCCACATCACCGGCGCCGGTCAGAAACCCTGACCGGACGGGCGGCGGTCTTTCCCGGTTCTCTCCGGGGTCTCTCAGGTTCGAAGCGATCGAGGGAAGATGGCGGACGACAACAACACCCACGGGTTCACCTCGGACGACAACGGGGTCTGGCCGGACACCACGCAGACCGGCAACCAGAACACCACTGGTGACCCGTCGAAGGATTTCGACGGCCTGACGTGGAAGCAGATCGAAGCGGCGATCCTCGGCGGCGGTTCGCTGTCGGGCGGCCAGGACAACCGGGACAAGGCCTACGGCAACGTCAACTGGCAGTCGCTTCAGGACGCGGCCGGGGTGTTTCAGGAGACGCAGCAGAACCTCGCGATGGTCGCTCAGTCCATTCAGGACCAGACCGCCGCCCTCGCCGGACCCGACGGTCCGTGGAAGGGCGACGCCGCGACGAAGTTCAAGGACATGATGACCGCGCTGGGCAACAAGTTCTCCGATCTGGCGGACCGGATCGGCGACGGCGGCGGGTCGAACAACGTGCCGAACAACCTCGTCAATTCGGCGGCGTATCTCAAGTGGGCGCAGGACACGATCCGCTACATCGACAGCTATTACGCCAGCCAGGTCCTCGCCCAGGGCAGCAAATACCACCTCAGCGACGGGCGCGCGTACATCTCGCAGTTCCCCGAGGCCGTCGAGATGATGACCAACGACATGCGCAAGGTCGGCGGGCAGCTCGCGCAGAAGTACAACACCGTGCACGTCAACGCGGGCAAGACGACCCCGCCGCCGACTCCCGGCGGTGGTGACGGCAATACGCCCAAGCCTCCTCCGCCACCGCCGACTCCTCCCCCGCCGCCCACGCCGCCGCCGCCTCCGCCGCCGGTGACGCCTCCCCCGCCGCCTGCTTCTCCGCCGCCACCGCCGGTGACGCAGCCGCCGCCGACTCCGAAACCGCCGCCCGTGTCTCCTCCGCCGGGCGGCAGCAACGGTGCTCCGCCGCCGGTGAACAAGGCCGCGATTCCGCCGCCTCCCAACGGGGTCAACGGTCCTGGCGGTCCTGGCGGGGGCGATGTGCCGCCGCCGTTGAAGAACGCCCTCGTGTCACCGCCGCCGGGCGACGTCAACGGTCCCGGAGGCAACGGCACACCGCCTCCGATCACGGCTGCTTCCATTCCGCCGCCGCCCAACGGGGTTGGCGGGAACAAGTCGCCGAACCTGCAGAAGCCGCCCGGTTCGGAGGTCAAACCGCCGTCGATTCCCGCGCCGCCGGGCGATTCCGGCAGCGTGAAGCCGCCGAAGGTTTCCCCGCCGCCGGGCGATGTTCCGGGAGGGAACAACCTCAAGTCTCCGTCGATCCCGCCCCCGCCCGGGGCGTCCGGCAACAACCTGTCCGGGCACGTCAACCCGCCGTCGATCCCCGCCCCGCCGGGAAGCTCGGGCGGGTCCGGACACGTGAACCCGCCGTCCATCCCCGCCCCGCCGGGAAGCTCGGGCGGGTCCGGACACGTGAACCCCGCGGCGATCCCGCCGCCCCCGGGAGACTCCGGCGGCAACCTGGCGAACAACGCGCTCAATCCGGCGCACCTGCCGCCGGGCCTCAGCAATCCGCCGGGCAACCAGAATCCCGGCGGCAGCGGCATCCCGATGATGCCGCCGGGAGCCATGGGCGGCGGTGGCGGACTGAACCCGCCGTCCGCGGAACGACCGGACTCGTCCGGGCTGCTCGGCAACATCAAGAAGCCGTGGATCAGCCCGCCGCCGGCTGGCATCGGAAACCCCGACGCACACGGCGACACACCCCCGCTCACCTCAGCCAAGTGGGCCCCGCCGCCCGGCGCGAGCGGCGGAACCGGCGACGGCGTGGGCGGCCCTGGCGCGAGCGGCAACGGCATGGGCGGACCGGGCGACAGCGGTCCGGGCGCGATCAAAGGCCTCGGCGAAAGCGATCTCCCGAAGCTGCCGAATCCGGTCGGGAACCACGAGCAGGTCCCCGGTGGCGGGACTCCGCCGATGGTGCCTCCCGGCGGCATGGGCGGCGGCAGCGGAATGAACACGCCTGCCGCGGAGCGTCCGGATTCCTCCGGGCTGCTCGGCAACATCAAGAAGCCGTGGGTGAGCGCGCCGCCCGACGGCATCGGCAACCCTGACGCCCATGGCGACACGCCACCGCTGACCTCGGCCAAGTGGGCACCACCGCCCGGCGCGGGCGGCGGGACTGGCGACGGTTTGAGCGGGCCGGGCAGTGAGCCGGTCGGCCCTGGGGTGAAGGGGCTCGGTGAGAGCGACCTGCCGAAGCTGCCCGACCCCGTCGGCAACCATGAGCAGCAACAACTCCCGGCCTCGGGAACGCCGCCGATGGTCCCGCCGGGCGGCATGGGCGGCGGCAGCGGCCTGAACACGCCCGCTGCGGAGCGTCCGGACTCCTCCGGACTCCTCGGCAACGTCCAGGAGCCGTGGGTGAGCGCACCGCCTGACGGCATCGGCAACCCCGACGCCCATGGCGACACGCCACCGCTCACCTCCGCCAAGTGGGCACCGCCGCCCACCGCAGGCGGCGGAACCGGCGACGGCGCGGGCGGTCCTGGAGTGAGCGGCAACAGCTTGGACGGCCCCGGAGCAAGCGGCAACAGCTTGGGCGGTCCGGGCAGTGAGCCGGTCGGCCCTGGGGTGAAAGGGCTCGGCGAGAGCGCCCTGCCCAAGCTTCCCGACCCCGTCACCAACCACGAACAGCAACAACTCCCAGCTTCGGGGACCCCGCCGATAGTCCCGCCCGGCGGCATGGGCGGCGGCAGCGGCCTGAACACACCCGCCGCCGAACGACCGGATTCCTCCGGACTTCTCGGCAACGTCCAGGAGCCGTGGACGGCCGATCTGCCCGGCGGCGTCGGCGATCCGAGCGCGTCCGGGGAAACGCCGCCGAGCGAATCCGCGGACTGGGCTCCTGCCATGCCGGCGGTCCCGCCGGGCAACGCAGGCAACGGAACACCCGCCGAACGCCCCAACTCGGCCGGGCGGCTCGGCGACGTCCAGGAACCCTGGGCAGCAAGCACCAGCGCACAAGGGGAAACTCCCCCACGCACCTCAACCGGCTGGACCCCGGCGAAGGGACCGGAAAGCCCCGGAATGCCGATGACCCCACCGGGCAACACCGGCAACGCGACACCCACCGAACGCCCCGACTCGGCCGGACTGCTCGGCGACGTCCAAGCACCCTGGGCGACAAGCACACCGGCAGGCATCGGAGACCCCAGCGCACAAGGCGAAACCCCGCCAAGCCCCTCGGCAGGCTGGGCGACCGGCGCTGGCATCCCGATCGTCCCGCCAGTCAGCAACGGGACGAGCACCCCCGAACGACCGGACTCCGCCGGGCTGCTCACCGGAGTCCAGGAGCCCTGGACACCTCAGTCCATTGTGGACGCACCCGCCAGCACCGGCTGGGCCGCCGCGAGCGACGACACCGACCTCGTCCGCATCGCGGTCGTGCAGCCCCTCGATCACGAGGACACCTCGGCCTGGGACGTAGGCACCGCCGACTTCCTCCCCGCCCTCCTGCCGGTCACCACGGCACAAGACGACCGGCAAGAGGAAATCGCCACCGATTTCCTCCAGCGCACCGACGAACCGTGGCGGCCGACCCAAGCCGGCGCGGAACCCGCGCTCGGCACCTACCAGCGGGTCCGCGGCGGACCGGCCGAGGTCGTCCCCGACGAGTTGCCCACGTGCGGCGACGCTCCGGAACCCCCGGAGCCCGAAGCCGACACTGCCGAAGAAGAGACCGAGGAAGAAGAGGAACGCACCATGGCCGACCTGCTCCGGCAGGACGACGCGGCCTGGGGCAAGCCGGCCCGGCGCAGCTCCCCGGGGGTGCTCGAATGAGCACGGAAACCGTCAAGCGGGGCCCGCGCGCCGCGGGTCCGGAAATGCCCGAGGGCCAGGAAGAACTGCAAGAGCCGCCCGTAATGGCGGAACCGGCGGCGCGCGATTTCAACTCGCTGCTGATGATGCTGCCGATGGCCATCGGGTCGCTGGTGATGGTGCTGGCGTTCTCGGGAGTCGCGGGCAGTTCGCCGTTCACCTACGTGATCGGCGGCGGCATGGGCGTGTCCATGATCGCGATGAGCCTCGGGCAGCTCTCCCGCGCGGCCGCCGAACGCAAGCGCAAGATGCAGGCCGAGCGGCGGGACTACCTGCGCTACATCGGCCAGGTCCGCGAGCGGGCCCGTTCGACCGCCGAGGACCAGCGGCACGCGGTGGCCTGGAACAACCCGTCCCCGGATTCGCTGTGGTCGCTGGCGATGGGCCCGCGGCTGTGGGAACGGCGGATCAGCCACGAGGACTTCGCGCGCGTGCGGATCGGGCTGGGCACGCAGCAGTCGGCACTGGAGCTGGTGCCGCCGGTGACCAAGCCGATCGAGGACCTCGAACCGCTGTCGGCGATCTCGCTGCGCCGCTTCACCGAGACGTACCGCACGCTGTCCGGCATCCCGACCGCGGTGGGGCTGCGGAGCTTCACCAGCGTCGAGTTCGACGGAGATCCGGAAGCGGCCGTCGCGCTGGTCCGGGCGATGCTCGCGCAGCTGGTCGCCTTCCATTCGCCGGACGAACTGCGGCTCGCGGTGCTCACCACCGAAGCCGCGCAGGCGCAGTGGGACTGGGTGAAGTGGTTGCCGCACAACAACCATCCGGCCCTCCGTGACGCGGCGGGCCCGCTCCGGCTGCTGGCTGCCGACCATGACGAGCTGATGGACCTCCTCGGCCCGGACGTGGCCGACCGCGACGACCACGACAAGACCGTCGGGCCGACGACGACCGAGCCGTTCGTGGTGATCGTCGCGCATCTGGCGACGATTCCCGAGTCGTCGCGGCTGGTCGGCGCGGGGCTGCGCAACGTCGTCCTGCTGGACGTCACCGGCGCGCTCCCCGGCGGCCCGAAAGTGCTGCGGCTGACCACAAAGGACGGTCTGGTCGAGTTCCCGGCGGGCAGCGGCGTAGGTTCCGCGACCCGCGACGAGCTGTCGGTGACCCAGGTCGAAGGACTCGCCCGGCTGCTCGCACCCAAGCGGACCAGTGGCACTCTGGAGATCGCCGACCAGCCGCTGGAAAGCGACTTCGGACTGACCGCGCTGCTCGGCATCAAGGACGTGCACACCTTCGACATCCCCGGCCAATGGCGACCGCGAGCGGCGCAGCGAGCCCGGATGTCCGTGCCGATCGGCGTGACCGAGGACGGCGAGATCGTCGAGCTGGACCTGAAAGAATCCGCGCAAGGCGGCATGGGCCCGCACGGGATGCTGATCGGCGCGACCGGGTCCGGCAAGTCGGAGCTGCTGCGCACGCTGGTGCTCGGGCTGGCCGCGACGCATTCGTCGGAGATCCTCAACTTCGTGCTCGTCGACTTCAAGGGCGGCGCGACGTTTCTCGGAATGGACCGGCTGCCGCACACCTCGGCGACGATCACCAACCTCGCCGACGAACTGCCGCTGGTCGACCGCATGCAGGATTCGCTCAACGGCGAAATGGTGCGCCGCCAGGAACAACTGCGCGCGAGCGGCTATCCGTCGCTGTACGAATACGAGAAGGCCCGCGCGGCCGGCGAACAGCTGGCCCCGATGCCGACGCTGTTCCTGGTGGTGGACGAGTTCTCCGAACTGCTGAGCGCGAAGCCGGAGTTCATGGAGCTGTTCGTCTCCGTCGGACGCCTCGGCCGCAGTCTCGGCGTGCACCTGCTGCTCGCGTCGCAGCGGCTGGACGAGGGCCGCATCCACCGCGTCGAGGGCCACCTGTCCTACCGGATCGCGTTGCGCACCTTCTCCTCGATGGAATCCCGCAGCGTGATCGGCGCGGGCAGCGCTTACGAACTCCCGCCGGAACCAGGCAACGGCTACCTGAAGATCGACACCACGAACCTGGTGCGGTTCAAGGCCGCTTACGTCTCCGGTCCGGTCCCCGCGGGCAACGGCGAGAACTCCGCGGTCGCCGCGGCGCGGGCCAGCCGCGAGGTCGTCCCGTTCCGCACCGAGTCCCATCCGGCGAAGCTGATCATCCGCGACGACGAGCCGGAACCGGCCGAGAAGCAGTCCGATGTGGACGCTCTGGAAGCCGCCGTTCCGGGCGGGCCGACGCTCGCCGACGCGTTCATCGACCGGCTGACCGGCGCGGGTCCGGCGGCCCGCCAGGTGTGGCTGCCGCCGCTGGCCGAATCGCCGAGCCTGGATTCGCTGCTGCCGAGCGTCACGCCGGATCCGGTGCGCGGCATGGCGGTGGCCGACCCGGCGCACTGGGGCAGGCTCCGGGTGCCGATGGGGATGATCGACCGGCCGTTCGAGCAGGTCCGCGAGCTGCTGACGGCGGACCTTTCGTCGGCGGCCGGGCACGTCGCGGTGGTCGGCGGGCCGAAGACCGGCAAGTCGACTCTGCTGCGCACCCTCGTGCTGGCGCTGGCGATGACGCACACCCCGCAGGAGGTCCAGTTCTACGGACTGGACTTCGGCGGCGGCGGGATCATGTCGCTGTCCGGGCTGCCGCACGTCGGTTCGGTCGCCACCCGGCTCGAACGCGACCGGGTCGTCCGGACCATCGAGGAAATCTCGCAGGTCATGGAAGGCCGCGAAACGCTGTTCTCCGAGCACGGCATCGAATCCATGGACGCCTACCGCGCGTTGCGCCGCAGCGGCCAGATCGAGGATCCGTTCGGCGACGTCTTCCTGGTAGTCGACGGCTGGTACAGCCTCAAGAACGACTACAGCGACTTGGAGCAGAAGATCGGCGAGCTGGCTTCGCGCGGGCTGTCGTTCGGGGTGCACGTGGTGATCGGCGCGACGCGCTGGTCGGAGATCCGCCCGTACCTGCGCGACCTGCTGCAGACGCGGTTCGAACTGCGGCTCGGCGACCCGATGGAGTCGGAAATCGGCTCGCGCAAAGCGAAAACGGTGCCGAACCAGCCGGGCCGCGGCCTCACTCCAGACGGCCTGCACTTCCTCGCCGGGCTGCCCCGGATGGACGGCAGCGGCAACACCGACGACCTCGCCGCCGCAGCCAAGGCAGTCGCCGAAGAGGTGCATCTGTTCTGGCCAGGCGCACCCGCGCCGTCGGTGCGGCTGCTGCCCGCGAAACTGCCGATGGCGCAGCTTCCCGCGCCGGACGGCGACCTTCGGATCGCGCTCGGCCAGGACGAGCAACGGCTGCTGCCGGTGTGGCACGACTTCGCGGCCACTCCGCACCTGCTCGCCTTCGGCGACAACGAAACCGGCAAGACCAACCTCCTACGGGTGGTACTGCGGTCGGTGCTGGCGCGTTATTCCTCGAATGAGGCGAAGATCGTGCTGGCCGACCCGAGCCGCCAGCTGGACGTCGAAGTGCCCGAGGAATACCGCGTCGGATACGCGACCACCACCGAGGCGCTGCAGGAATTGGCCCAACAGGCCAGCGTTTCGCTCACCCCGCGAGTGCCGGACCAGACCATCACCGCGGACCGGCTCAAGCGCCGCGACTGGTGGACCGGCCCGCGGCTGTTCTTCGTGGTGGACGACTACCAGCTGCTCACCAGCGGCATGGGTTCGCCGCTGGAACCGCTGTTGTCCTTGCTGTCGCAGGGTTCCTACATCGGGTTCCACCTGATCCTCAGCCGCAGCACCTCGGGCGCGATGCGCGCGCTTAGCGACTCGGTGGTCCGCCGGATCTGGGAGCTCGGCAGCCCGGGCGTGGTGTTCTCCTACCCGAAGGAGGAGGGCAAGTTCCTCGGCGAGGCGGCCCCGCGCCAGCTGCCCGCCGGCCGCGCGCAGCTGGTGACCCGCCGCGGCGTGAAGCTCGTGCAGACCGCGATCGCGGAAGAAGACCGGGCCGGCGAGGGCTGGTCCCCGCTCGCGACGACCGAAAGGGGCGTGCGATGACCGCGTCGACCGGCGAACTGTGCCGGATCACCGTGTACGGGCCGCAGGGCCGGGCGGATCTGGCGGTGCCGATGTCCGTCCCGCTGACCAGCCTGCTGCCCGTGCTGCTGGAGCACACCGGCAGCCGGGAGGACCTCGGCGACGGCTGGGTGCTGCAGCGGCTCGGCGAGGAGCCGCTGGACGCGTCGGGCACGCCGGAGTCGCTGGATTGGAAGGAGGGCGAGGAATTCCACCTCCGCCCTCGCGCGGATCCGTTGCCGGAGCTGGACTTCGACGACATCGCGGACGGCATGGCCACCGCGGTGAGCCGGCACCCCGGCCGCTGGCGCCCGGAGTTCAACCGGGGCCTGTTCCTCGGGTTCGCGATCTTCTCCCTCGCGGTGCTCGCCAAAGTGCTGCTCTACCCGGGTTCGGCCGGGCTGACCGCGATCGGCGGCGGCGTGGTGTCGCTCGGCCTGCTCGTCGCGGCGGTAGCGACCGGGGTGCGTTCCGAAGACAAGGCCCTGCTGACGTTGCTCGGGCTCGGCGGCTGTGCGTTCGCGTTCCTCGCCGGTGCGGTCGCGGTGGCCGGACTCGATCCGGCGTTCGACCTGCAGGGCGCGCCGATTTTGACCGGCTGCCTGACGTTCGCGCTGGCCGGTGGTCTCGTGCTCGGCGGGCGGGCGGCGTGGTCGCCCGCCATCCCGTTCGTGCCGTTCGGCGCGGTGGTCGCGACCGGACTCGCCGGGGCGCTTTCGCTGTGGCTGCACCTCGGAGCCGGGTTCACCACCGAGCAGGCGGCCGGGCTGGTGACGTTCGTGCTGGTCGGGTTGATGGTGTTCGCGCCGCGGATCGGCATCCGGTTCGCTCGCATCCGCGGTCCTCAGCTGCCGCGTTCGGCCGGGGAACTGCAGTACGACATCGAGCCGATGCCCGCCGCGCAGATGGTGCACCAGACCGGGTACGCCGACGGCTACCTCACCATCGCCTGCCTTGCCGCCACGGCGGTTTTCGTCGGCTGTTTCCCGTTCCTGGTCGGCCAGGGGCTGTTCCCGACCATCCTGGGCGGGCTGGTGTCCGCGGCGGTGCTGATGCGTTCGCGGGCGCTGCTCGGCGTGTGGCAGCGGGTTCCGCTCGCCGCGGCTGGGGCGATCGGCCTGGTGCTGCTCGGGTTGTCGCTGATCCAGCCGTTGCCGACGCCGTGGCGAGGCGCCTGTCTCGGCGGGCTGTGCCTGGTGTTCTTCCTGCTCCTGCTGGCGATGCTGCGCCCGCCGCCGCGGCGGCTGCTGCCGATCTGGGGGCACCTGGCGAACTGGCTGGAAACGCTGAGCGCGGTGGCGATGATCCCGGTCCTGCTGCAGTTGTTCGGCGTCTACGCGTGGGCCGTCGGGCTCACTTCCTAAGCGATGGAGGGGTGACATGGTGCAGACGCAGAAGGACCACGTCGAGGCGTATTCGTTCCTGATCGGACGGATGACCTCGGCGCTGGTGCTCGGCGACGCGAGCCACCTCGACGTGCCCGCCCGGCGGGCGTGGGTGGGCCTGCTGGTCGGGCTGGTCCTCGGGCTGCTGATCGCGGTCGGGTTCTTCGTGTACGGGCTGATCGCGCACCACACCGGCGGCGCGGCCCCGGCCGTCGGCCGCCGAGTCTGAGAAGGAGGCAGCCATGGAGCTTTCGCTGATCCGGCGTGACGACGGCGCTTTGGAGAAGAAGACCGTCGGCAACGCGCTGGTCGTGCATCTCGCGGAGGGGATGACCGTGCAGGCGCAGTCGCTCGCGCTCGGCGTCGCGGCCGATCCCGACCATGACCTCGTCGTCGTGGACCTGCCGGTCGATTCGCCGATCGCCATGTGGGAATCGGTGGCCAAGGCGCTCCCCCGGCGGCGGCGCGGCGTCCGGCTGGTGATCGGCGGCCGCTCGCGCGAGACGACCGCGCTGGCCGGCCAGTGGCTGGCCGAGCGGATCAACCGCCCGGTGCTCGCGCCGGACGGTTCGGTGATCCCGAGCGCGGGCGGCGCGCTGTTCGTCCACGCCGGACGCGGCGGCGGCTGGGTGCGCTTCCGGCCGGGCCGCCCGCCGGCCTGGGAGGCGAAGCGGTTCCCGCGCCCGGCTTGGGATTCCGGCATCGCCGCCGAGCTGACGCCGACGAGTTCGCGCGGAGTCGCCGAACCGCTGCCGGGCGGGTTGTGGGTCCGTCCGGTCGGCTTCGACGGGCCCCAGCGGCACCACCGCAAGGCGCTGATCTCCCGGATGCCCGCCCAGCACGACACCATGACCATCGTCCTGGGCTGCCCCGGCTGTCCGCCGCTGACGCTGGACGACGCGGCCCGGCTGTGGGTCCAGCTGCCCGAGAAGGTGCGGGCCAAGGCGCGGTTCGTGCAGTACGGGCCGATGTCGGTGCCCGGCGAGGCCACCATCGGACAGGCGCTGGCGGATCTGCTCGGCAAGCCGGTCGCGTTCTACGCGGGCGTGCCGGTCGGTTCGCCGCAGCTGCCGACTTTGCGGACCGTGATGCACGACGGACGCTTTGGCTGGCGTCCGTTCACCACCGAACTCGGGTACGAACCCGGCTCGGCTTCCGTCTTGCCTGAGCTGCTGTCGCACCGTCCGCCGATCCACGGGCTCGACCAGGTCTCTCCGGCGGTGTACTGGTACTCGCCGGACGCGGTGGTCGAGGTCGTGCAGTCGGGTCTGCTGGTGCGTCCGCCGCAGGACGGTCCTTCGTCGGCCGCGATCCGCGAGATCACTCTCGACGCCGCGGTGCACAACCTCACCTTTGACGCGGCCGACGAGGGTTCGGTGTCGCGGATGCGGTTGCTGGCGGAGGATTTGCTGGCGCGGCTCGACGAGGAGACTCGCCGGATGAGCCGGGTGTTGCCCGCTGCGGCGCTGCTTGCGGAGCGTGCGCGGCCTCGGGTAGTGACTCGGGCGTTGGAGGCGATCGAGGCTGGAAATCCGGTGCCGGTTGTCGCCGCGGCTCCTCCGGCGGCTTACCTGCCTGCGGCTCCGGCGGCGTTGGGGATCGCTGCGCCTACGGAGGTTCCTGGGGCGATCGCGGCTCCTA
This sequence comes from Amycolatopsis sp. cg13, assembly GCF_041346965.1. Lineage (GTDB taxonomy): Bacteria > Actinomycetota > Actinomycetes > Mycobacteriales > Pseudonocardiaceae > Amycolatopsis. The sequence continues at coordinate 9,050,216 of NZ_CP166848.1, read as the reverse complement.
GTCCTGCCTCGCCTGCCGTTACGCCTGTTGTTGCGCCTGCCGATGTGCCTGCTGCTGCGTCTGTCGTTGCGCCTGCTGATGTGCCGGTCGCTCCGGCGGTGCCCCCGGTCAAGGTCTCGGCTGCTCCTCCCGCTGCGGTGCCGGTCAGCCGCATCGCTCCGGCGGACGTCGCCCCGGCCAAGCCCGTCGAACCGCCGGTCGCCAAGGCCGCCACCCCGGTTGCCGAGAAGACGCCATCCGGCCCGGAGTCCGCGTCGAAAGCCCCGGCACAGCTGCGTTTCCAGGAAACCCCCGGCGCGGAATCGACCGCCTTGCTGCCCAAACGCGGCGCGGACAAGGAACGCCAGTGGTTGCGCAAATCGCTCGGCGCGGAGTACGGCCTGATGTCGAACACCGTCGCGCGGATCCTGTCCGAACACCCAGGTTTCCAAGGCGTGCTGTCGACCTCGTCCTCGGTTGAGGTGCTGACCGACGCGGTGGCCGTGCAGCTTTACCTGTCCCCCAAGGGATCGACGATTGATGCCGGGCTGCGTCGTGGCGCGAACGGCCCGCACGTCCCGGTCGCCCGATGCGTCGTGGCCGGGCTGAGCAGGCTGCCTTCACACCGAGGTCCAGCCACTTTCGCCACCGAGCTGCCGCCGCCGGTGTGGCCGCTGCTCGACGGGCGGAAAGTGCTGACCGAATGGGGCTTCCTGAACGCACTGACCCAACCGTCGTCCACTGTGGACGGCGAGACGGACGTGCTGGTGTGGTCGATCACCGGACGGCGCACCAAACTGCTGGAACCGAGCGAGGGCGGCGTCGAGAACCGGGTGCTGTTCGTGCCGGGGACCAGCTTCAAGGTGCTCGAGACACGCAAACCGGCCGCGGGCGCGCGGGGTGCGGTGCTGCTGCGGGAACTGACCGCGAGCGAGATCGACGAGACCGGCCGGGTCGCGAACGACCGGGCGTCGCTGGACGAGCTGGCGATGAACTCGCTCCGGCAGACGCTCGAGACGTGGGCGGAAGCGGACGAGGACCTGGTCCGGACCGTGATGGACGAGCAGGCGGCGGAGCGGTTCGGGGCGCTCCCGGGCCTGGCGTGAGTGCGGAGAGGCGGAGACGATGAACCGACAGCTGCTCGTGGTCGGCGGCGACCGGCCGGGTGCGTTCGGAACCATCGGCGCGGCGCTGGCGCAGGCGCAGCCGGGGGCGACGATCAGCGTCCACCCTGGACGGTACGAGGAAAACCTCGTGGTTGACCGGATGGTGTCGCTGGTGGCCGAACAAGGCGCGGGCACCGTGGAAATCGTGGCGAGCACCGGAAGCGTGCTCGTCGCGAACGCCGAAGCGGTGCAGTTGAGCGGATTCGTCCTGACCGGCACCGACGACCAACTGGTCACAGTGGACGTTGTCCGCGGCGAGGCGGCGCTGGACGGCTGCCGGCTGTCCGGGAATTCGTGGGCGACTTTGCTGGCGCGGCTGGAAGGTTCGCTCGCGCTGCGGGGCTGCACGGTGACCAGCACCGGCGGTGCCGGGGTCGTGATCGCCTCGCCGGTGCAATCGGCCATTGAGGACACTGAGATCGTCGACGCCGCGTCGTCCGGAGTGGTCGTGGCCGAGAGCGGTTCGGTGCTGCTGCGCCGATGCGCGGTGCGGGGCGCGGCGGGCAACGGGGTGTGTGTCAACGGCGAAGCGGTCGCGATTGTCGAGCAGTGCGAGATCGTCGGCGCGCAAAAACCGGCGATGGTCGTGGAACAGCAGGGACGCGCGACCATCACCGGGCTGACTGTGCGGGACAGCGCGAACGTCGACCTGTATGTGACCAGCAAGGACCGGGTTTCCGTTGCGTCGTCGCAGTTCCGGTCGGCACCGATGCAGGCCGCGCACATCGCCGCGTCTGCTGAACCGCTGCTGCGCGAGTGTGTGTTCGCCGGGGCTGGCACGAACGCGGTGCAGGCCACCGGAACCGCCGCGCCGCAGTTCGTGGACTGCACCTTCGAGGGTTCGCCGGTCACGATCCTAGTCGACGACCAGGCGCGGCCGCGGTTCGAACGCGCGACCGTCCGGGGTTCTACGCACACCGCGCTGTCGGTCAGCGCGGATTCCGCCGTGACCGTCGGCGGGCTGCGGATGACGCCGGACAGCGGTGTCGGCATTGTCCTTTCCGGACAGTCCACCTTGGATCTTGCGGACGCCTCCATCGACACTGGCCGGGAAGCCGGGGTGCAGGTCACCGAGAACGCCCGATTGACAGTGACCGACATTCGGGTCGATTCGACGGCGGACCAGGCGGTCTCGTTCGCTGGCGGCGCGCCGTCCTCGGCGAAGTCGGTGCAGGTCCGCGGCGGCGGTCTGCACATTTCCGGAACCGCGGAAATCTCCTTGCAGGACTGCGAGATCATCGACTCCACAGTGGACGGAATCACCGTCGCTGCGGGCTCAACGTTGACCGCTTCCCGCTGCCGGGTGCGCAATGCGCGAGGCAACGGCGTGTACGTCGGCGCTCAGGCCTCGTTCACCGAATGCGAGGTCCTCGGCGCGGGCGAGGACGGTTTCCACGTGGAAACCACCGAGCCGGTCAGCATCCGCGATTGCGTGGTCAACGACGCCTCTGGCGAACTCGTGAGCGGCGAGCACGCGGACGTCGACAACCTGCTCACCGATTCCGCCCGCCCGCTCGAAGTGCTCGCTGGTCCGACAAGCGACGCCGCTGAGCAGACCGTGAGCGAAGCGGCCGGAGAGGTGCTCGAGGGCCCGCTGGGCGATCTGGAAGCGCTGGTCGGGCTCGCCGGGGTGAAGAAGGAAGTCACCGGCCTGATCAACCTGATCAAGATGTCGCAGATGCGCGAGCGGATGGGCCTGCCGATGCCGCCGATGTCGCGGCATCTGGTGTTCGCCGGCCCGCCCGGCACCGGTAAAACGACCGTCGCGCGGCTGTACGGCACAGTGCTCGCCGAACTCGGCATCCTGTCGAAGGGGCACATGATCGAGGTGGCCCGCCAGGATCTGGTCGGCCAGTACATCGGGTCCACCGCGATCAAGACCACCGAGGTCGTGGAGAAGGCCGTCGGCGGGGTGCTGTTCATCGACGAGGCGTACACGCTGAGCGCGCCGACCGGCGGTTCCGGCCCGGACTTCGGGCAGGAAGCCATCGACGCGCTGATGAAGATCATGGAGGACCAGCGCGATTCGCTGGTGGTGATCGTCGCGGGCTATTCCGAGCAGATGGAACAGTTCCTGCAGTCGAACCCCGGTCTCGCCTCGCGGTTCACGCGCACCATCGAATTCCCCAACTACAGCGTCGACGAACTGGTCACCATCACGACCGGCCTGACCCGCAAGCACTACTACGAAATGACCGACGACGCACTGGCCGCGCTGCGCGAGTATTTCGAGCGGGTGCCGAAGAATTCGACGTTCGGCAACGGTCGCGTCGCGCGCAAGCTGTTCGAGGCGATGGTGAACAACCAGGCGTCGCGGCTGGCGCTGTATCCGCCGTCCAAAGACATCGAACTGAACCGCCTCACCGCCGACGACCTGCAAGCCGAACTGACGCAACTGCCTTCCGCGGCGAAGTCCTCCGTTTCGGTCACCGCCGACCCCGCGGCCGCGGTGAAAACCAGTGCGGGCTGGAAACGCCTCAGCGGACTGGTCGGCCAGAAATCGGTCCGAGAGAACGCCGAACGGCTGCTGCTCAAGCTCGGCCGCCTCACCCACGAACGGCAACCGCTTGGCCACCAGGCAAACCTGGTGATCAGCGGCAAACGCGGCACCGGACGTTCCGAATACGCAAGCCTGTACGCACAAATCCTCTCCGAATTCGGCATGACCCCGACGGGGCAGCTGGTTCGCCGCAACCTCGCCGAAGAGCTGTCACCGCAATGGCCGGGCCAAGCCGAGCACCTGGTCCGCGCCGCGGTGGAAGACGCTTCCGGCGGTACCCTGGTCATCGACCTGGACGGCGACTGGGACACCTCCCCGCACACCCCCGGGATCGAAGCCCTGGAAGCACTGTCCGAAATGGTCTCCCGCCGCCCCGCGGATCCCGTCGTGGTGTTCACCGGGGAAAGCGACCGCGTCGGCGAACTTCTCGCCCAGCTGCCCACCCTGCGCGACGCCTTCCCGTACGGCTGGCAACTCAGTGAGTACACAGTGGACGAGCTAGCCGAAATCGCGGTGCGCCTGCTGATCCGACGCGGCCACGAGGTCCCGGACGACGTCCGAGACGCACTCGCCCACGAACTCTCCGCCGCGTCCGACCACACCGCGCACGCCGCGCATGAGCTCGCCCGCACGCTCTCGGCCGCCGCCGCGTCCCGCACGCTGGCCGCCGCCGACCTGCGCGGCATCCGCCCGCCCGACACCGGAGCCATGGCCCTCGGCCCCGGCCTGGCCTCGGTCGGCTGACCCTCGGGAGGAACCGCTATGAGTTCTCAGCACGAAAAGATGCTCGAAGACGCGATGGCCGCCTACCAGCACCAACGCGACCACTTCGACCAGGCTCGCCAGGACGTCGAAACCGCCACCAGCACCGTCACTTCCGCCCGCCGCGAGGTGACCGCGACCGTCGGCCGTACCGGTGAATTGACCGAACTTTCCTTTCCCACCAGCGCCTACAAACGCATGGCTCCCGCGGAGCTGGCCTCGGTGATCGTGCAAACCATCTCGGCGGCTCGCCAGAAATCCGTCGCCGCCGCCGCGGAACTGATGGCCCCCATGCTGCCGCCGGGCATCTCCGCCCAGGACCTGATGAGCGGAAAAGTGGATGTCAACGCCCTGTTCTCGGCGCGAGTGCCGGGATTCGACGAAGGGAATCTGCCATGACAGACCAGTTTTTCGTCGATGCCGACGGTCTGGACGGCGGCCGCGACGGCTTCGACGGCAAGAGCGCCGAACTGCGCACGCTCGCCCAGCTGGTGCAAAGCCTGGCGAACCCGAGCCGGATCCAGGACGCGGCCGGAAACGACAAGAACGGCAACGAGTTTTCGAAGACGCACATCCAGTCGGCGGCCGAAATCTACAACGGCATCAACGCCTGGGCGCTGGCGGTGGAAGCGACGCGCGACGCGATCGGCGACATGGCGACGTCGTTCCGCGAGGCCGACCAGGGCGCTTACGACGGTTCCAACGCTCTGTTCAAGAACTTCACCGACCTGAACCACAAGGTCCGCAAGGCCGACCCTGGCTCCGAGGAACCCCCGACCGAATACCGGCGCGGCGTGCGAATCCAAGGCAAATTGCTCGGCAAGGAAGAGGGCTGGACCGCAGCAAAGAGCGTCCGGGCGCGGATCCCTGACCGGGGCGAGGAACCAATTCCGTCGAAGCCGGGCGAAGAACCGCAGCAGTTGAGGCGTCTGTCGGTTGAGCGTCCGGTTCAGAAGGCCGTGACCCCGCTGCAGCCGACCGAGTCGACCGTCTTCGTCCGCTCGGAAAAGCCAGTCCATGCGGTAGAAGACAAGATGGAAACCCCCGAGGGCGAAGTCACTCCCTTGGAGCCCGCCGAGGTCTGGCAGCGCCCAGTGGAAGGCGCGGGGTGGGCCCCGACGAAGTCGATCCCCGCCCAGCCCGCGATCACCCCGGAAGAACACTGATTTTTCTTTCACTGTAAGGAGGTGACCCCGCGATGAGCCTCATGGTGGACCCCAGTCTGAACTGGGTGTTCTACATCATCGCGGGCGACGCCTGGCCGCAGGGCGATGAGGACAAAGCACGCGAACTGGCCGCCGAATGGGACCAAGTCGCGCAGCAAATTTCCGCTGCGGGAACCGGATTCAGCCAGTTGGCGGAACAGGTCGTCTCCAACGTCGGCGGAGACGTAGCGACCAACTTCGCCGACTACGCCAACAAACTCAGCACCATGGGCGCCGGTTTCTCCTACCGAGCCCAGCAACAAGCCGCCGCTTTACGCGAATACGCCCTGAACGTAGAAAACGCCAAATACGGCATCCTGATTTCGATCGCGGTAACCGCCGCGGACCTGATCTGGGCGATGACGAACCCGTTCACCGCCCCGCTGATCCCGGGAATCTGGGCAGCCGGCCGGACCGCGGTAATGCAGATCGAACGCTCGCTGATGTCGCGGTTGATGAGCCTGCTTTCGCGCGTCGCGCGAGAGGCCGCGCAGGAAGCCGCCGAAGAGGCGGCCGAGGAGATGCTGGCGGAGTTCATCCAGATCGCGCAGGGCAACCGGGACGGCTTCGACTGGAAACAGATCGGTCAGAACGCGGCTCTGGGCGCCATCGGCGGCGCGTTCGCCGCCGGTGCCCACAGCGGCCTCGGCAAGTGGGGCCACAACGTCTTCGGCGCGGCGGGAGTGGAAGCGGCCACCGAGGTAGTAGTCGGCCTGGCCGGCGCCGGGCTGTTCGGCGGAGACCTGGACAGCCTGGGCTGGGGAGCCCTCAACGGCGGCCTATCCGGCGCCGCCACCCACGGCGCCCACCACGCCGGACAAAACCTGCACGACAAACTCAACGGCGGCAAGGATGGCGGCCAGCCGAAGGGCCCGAACGACCCCGGCGGGGGCGAGGGGACCGGAAACATCAAGGTGGACCCGGTCAACGGCCCTACCCCGCCTGCCAACTCTGGCGGCTCCAGCGACTCAGGCGGCTCGGGGAGTTCCGGCGGCAACGGGCCCGGTGGCTCCGATAGTTCTGGCGGCAACAGGTCTGGTGGCTCGGACGGATCCGGCGGACCTGGTGGCTCCGGCAGTCCTGGTGGCTCAGGCGGCCCTGGCAGCTCAGGCGGCGTTGGCTCAGGTGGTTCGAACGGCACCAGCGGTTCCGGCACCAACACCCCTCACGGCGAAGGCCAGAACAACGCCCACTCGCCCGGCACCAACTCCACCACGACGAATCAGCCTCCGGCGAGCAACTCCACCCCCAACAGCCAGACCCCGCCGAGCAACTCCACCGGCAACCCGACCTCAACGGGCAACCCCACCTCGGCAGGCGGCCCGAACTCCACAAACGGCGGCACCTCCACCGGCAACCCCAACTCCGCCGACAACTCGCCTTCAACTGGCGGCCCTTCAACTGGCGGCCCCAACTCCGCGAGCGGCCAGAGCTCGACAGGCGGCCCCAACCCTTCAGACGCCACCATCTCCGCAACCGGTTCGCACTCGACAAGCAACAGCACTTCAACCGGCAACCCCAACCCCGCGGGCAGCCCACCTTCGACGAACAGCTCCGACTCCCCCGGCAGCTCGCAGTCGACCGGCAACGCGAACTCCCCGAACCCCAGCACCACCGGCAACTCGACTTCACCGAGCGACCCGAACTCGGCCAACAGTTCCCACTCCCCCAGCGGCTCGCAGTCGACCGGCAACGCGAACTCCCCCAACCCCAGCACCACCGGCAACTCTGACTCGGCGAGCGGCTCCAACTCCCCAACCAACTCGCATTCAGCCGACAACGCCACCGCCCCAGGCCCCAACTCCACGGGAAGCCAGGACTCGGCGAACGGTTCCCACTCCGCGAACACCCCCAGCGGCAACGATTCGACCCCCGTCTCCCACCCCACTGGCAACAACGCTCACCAAAGCGGCTCGGCCAGCAATCCCGACCAGAGCCCCCACTCGCCCAGCAACAACCCCACCGATGGCAGCGACTCGCCCGGCAGCACCAACCACAGCACCCCCGTCACCAGCTCGAACCCGCCCGGAGCCAACCCCAGCACCGAAAACCAGGGCGGCACCAGCCCGAGCAGCAACCAGAGCCCCACCTCACCAGCCGCCGCCCCCAGCCCGAGCAGCAACCAGAGCCCCGGCACGACGACCGGCAATCAGGGCGCCAGCCCGAATCCGAATCCCAGCTCCACGCCCCACCCGGGTACGAACACCAATCCAGCATCCAGCTCCAACCCGGCTCCCGGCACGGCCAACCAAGGCGGGAACGGCACCGGCCACCACGCCGCCCCGCCCCCGTCCACACCGGACTCGGTCAACACCGGCACCCCCACTCCCCCGCCGGGCACCGCCGGAACCCCGACACCGTCAACGCCGGACCACGGCACAACCGGAAACCTTCCGGACTCCACCGGAACGAACGGCCAGACCCTCCCGTCCGCCGGGAACCACCCCTCCGCGACCAACGGCAACCACACTCCCGCCCCACAGCCCGAGACCGGCCTTCCGGGTTTCGGCGGCAACCGGAGCACCGACCCCGCTCCGCACTCCGCCACCGGCCCCAGCCAGGTGAGCGGCCTCTCGAACCCGACAACTCACCCCGGTCCGGAGACCGCCCCCAACCCGTCCGCCCACCCGACCCCCGCGACGAACATCACCGGCTCCTCGAACCCGTCGCCCGGCCCGAACGCCGCCGTCGCTCCGAGCCCAGCCGCCGACCACGTCTCGGGCGCGAACTCGTCCCCCGATTCCGTCCGCACCCCGAACCCCAACCCAGGTTCGGCCAGCACCAGCCCGAACACCTCCGCCAACCCGGCCGCCGCCCCGGAGCCCAAGCCGGTCCCGCCGCCGACGTCGACCAGCGTCAAAGGCATCGACTCGACCCCCGGCCCCGCCCCGAAGGCCACCATCGGCGGCCCGAACCCGACACCGGTCAACACCGCACAGGCCCCTTCGCCCACCCCCGACCCGAGCCCCATCCGGAGCTCCACCGCCGATCCCAGCCAGCCGACTGCCAGTCCAGGGTCAACCCGATCCACCAGTCCGAACCCCGCTCCGAGCCCGGACCGGTCTGCCAACCCGAATCCCTCGGCCAACCCCAGTCCGGCCCCGTCACCGGCGAACCCCGCTCGAAGCACCAGCTCTTCACCGGATCCGGCCACCAGTGCGAAGCCCGCCCCCGTTGCGGAGCCGACTCCGGGCGCCACCACCCCCAAGCCGGCCAAAAACGGGCCAGCCGCCACTCCGGCGAAGCCGATCAGCACCGAGCCGACCCCTGCACCGCGCACCCGTGACAACACCGCCCCGCCCCGCGACCCCAACGTCCCTCTCGCCGCGCCCACAAAGCCGACTCCCCCGAGCCGCACCCCGCACACGCCAGCCACTTCTCCCAAGAAACCGGCCTCCGCGCCGAACCCGCCGCGCCGCGACCTCCACACACCAGTCGCCGCACCCAAGAAGCCAACCCCCACACCGAACCCACCGCACCGCGACCTCCACACACCAGTCGCCGCACCGAAAAAGCCGACTTCAGCCGCCACCGCCGGCCCTGGGCCCAACGTCGGCAAACAACCCCCGATCACCGGCGGCAAGAGCGACTTCGCGCAGCACCACAAGAACTTCAAGTTCACCGTCGTGCACGAAACCGGAATCATCGGCGATCTCGGCACCCGCAACGAGGACAACCAGAACCGCATCGGCGTAGTAGCCACCGTCGCCGCGACCCCGGACGACAACCTTCAGGCCATCGCGGAGAAATACGCCACCGGGTTCACCGGAAACTCCGCGGAAGGACGTTTCGGCCTGGTCATCGGCATCAACGGCACACCAGGCTCAGAACAAGCGATCAACAACAAGATCCAGCAATTCCAGAATACCTGGGACAACCGCTTCCCGGTAGCAATAATCGGGTTCACGTGGAAACACCCGAGCAACCCGGTCATCGACCAGAAGACCATCCCTTACGGCGGCATCCGCGAGACGATCGCCCGCAACCCGGTCACGGAAAGGCTCACCGGGCAGATCCGCGAAGCCGGTGGCACCAACGAGGTCTACCTGCACACCGGCGACGCCGACGTCCATTCCCTCGCCACTCGCAACGGGCCACTGTTCGACGCGGTCAACACCGCGGTAGAGCAGAATCCCGAGGGGCCGCCGGAGTTGATCAGCGGTGGTTATCACGTCCGGCCCGAGGACGGGGATCTCGCCAATCGCGCCGCGCAATTGGATCTGGACGTTCGACAGGCGCTGGCCGGGGTCGATCCTCGATCCGTGTATTTCCCGGAGCCGAACACATTCGTCCGGATGCCGGGAAACAGGCTGGAGAACGACGTCACATTCGGCACCAAGAACCCGAACACCGGCAGCTTCGATTACGGAGCCAAGGAAGGCCAGGGGATCAGCGATTCGGTGCTGTCGCAGCGCAACCCGAGCTGGCAGTACAGCGACCATCCGACGGCGATCGCGAAATTCTCCTCCGGTCTCGCCATTCAGACCGACGGAACCCGCATCGCGGGCAAACTCGGCACCGACCCGAACGGCATCACCGCGCTCGCCCAGAGCCACGCCAACGAGACCAGGTGGTCCGACCAGATCGGCCACTACCTCGGCAATCACACGACTCTCGACCCGAATCTGGCGAAGATCGCCGCGAAAGCCGCGTTCCACGGGATCACGCCGAGCGGGTCGACTCCCGCCAGGCCGGAGGTGTTCTCCGAGGTCGTCGCGAATCTGCCCAAGAACGAGCGCACCTCGCTGGTCAAGGGCATGAAGGAGAACGTCGAGGACGGCAAGAAGCTCGCCGATCTGACGCTCGCGACGCGTCAAGCCCTGGTCGACAACCTCAGCGGCAACCGTCCGACGAATACGCAGACTCCCGCTGCTGCACCAAAAAACCCTGGCCAGGCAAAGGAAACACCGAAGCCGAATCCGAAGACTCTGCCGGGGCCCAAGGACTGGAAAGGCCGCCGCGACACCGCGCCGGTCACGCGGTTCTCTTCGGAGCGGTTCGATCCGATCAAGAAAATCGCCGAGCAGTTCACCGGAAACCGCGCGGGACTCAGGGGCGGGCAGCTCGCCGGCGCGATGGCGCACATCCGGTTCGACGTGCGCCGGTTCGAGATCGCGCCCGGCCACTGGGTGCGCGAGCACACCATCCCGATCGACCTGACCTCGCACTCCGGCTCGGTTTCGCCTGAGCAGCGAGAACAGTTCATCCAGCAGCTGCAGGCCCACCTCGACGACTGGGTCAATCAGAGCACCCGGCTGCCCGGCGGCGACCAGCTGCACGTCGGTCTCGACGTCCGCGTCGCCGACGACATCCACCCGGACGACACCAGCTGGCAGGCCGACCCCCGCCGCCGGATCCCGGTGAATCTCCACGATTCCACTGTGGACCCGGGCACCCCGGAGACGAACCAGCTCAACTGGGACGTGCACGACTCGGCCTTCGGCGTCACGCACGAGCTGATGCACTTCCTCGGTCTCAGCGACGGCTACAAAAACGACGAAATGCTCTTCAACCGCGGCGACCAGCCCGGGGTGATGGGACCGGACGCGTGGCACGATTCGCGGCTCAACCAAGGCAATCTCGACCAGCTCGAGAGCGTCTCGAACACCGCGAACATCCGCGACCACCACCTCGGCGACGCACCCGCGCCGAAGCCGCAGCCGCACTCGGAAAGCCCCGGCTCGCAGCCCGAGACCGACGGCAAGCCGAACCTTCACACGCCCATCAAAGCCCCCGGCTCGAGCCAGACAACGCAGCACGACGACGCTGTCCTGGTCGCGGACGAGCAAACCGAGGAACCACCCGACACCCGCCCCCTCGCGGACCGGCTGCCCGAGTTCGTCCGCGACGGCAAGGCGCTCGGCTCCGTCGTCCCGGTCGACGTCCGCGGCGCGAAGGACGTCGGCACCAGCATCGAGAACCTGATCCACCGCCTCAGCCCGAAGCAGCAGAACCCGCCGCGGGCGCACGGCATCGACGCGATCACCGATTCCCTCTCCGGCCCTGAGTTCGAGTCCTTTATGGGCGATGGCCGCAAGTCGATGGTCCGAGTCGGCGAGAAGTGGTACGAGGTGCACGTCACCGCCGAGCCGGACTTCAGCGCGGTGAACGCCGACCAGATCACGAAACTGCCGCAGCCGACCATCGGCGACGTCAAGAACGAGGTCAAGACCACCCACGCGAGCCCGAACACCGACACCACCGCGAAAGTCGTCGGCAGTTCGTACTTCGCGATGTTCCCGGCCGGTCCGTACGCGTCCGTCGGCGGCACCGCGCAGCTCGCCAGTCCGTCCGCGGAGCACACCGGCACCACGACCGGCACCGAGCAACGCGTGATCCGCACCGCGGGCGACATGCAACGCGCCGACGCCCCGGCGACCTACCGGATCACGGTGCGCAACGAAACCGGCGGCCTGGTCGGATCCACAGTGGACGGCCACGTCGGACTGGTTCTCTCCACTGATCTGGCCAACCTGAAGCAGGAACAGACGGTCGGGCCGGCGGAACCGAAACCGGACTGGGCCAAGAAGATCGAATTCCTCTCGCCGGAGGCGGTCGATTTCGACGAGAACGCGCTGTTCGATCAGGTAAGCAAGAACCTCCATCCCTCGGTGACCAAATTCGGCGCCCCGGGCCGCACCTCGCTGCGGGAATTCCTCAGCCGCGGCGGGGTGCGCAGCATGCTCGGCACCGCGATGCAGGGCAACCCGGTGGTGTCGAACGACCTGCTCAGCCCGCACGGCGCCCACCGCGAAGCGGTGCAACTCGCGGTGCGGCCCACGAACGTCGAATACCTCGGCACGATTCCCGGCGACAGCGAATTGCGGTTCAACGATTCCGCGGTGAACGGCGGCAGCACCACCGTCTCCTCCAAGTACGGCGGAGAGGTCAACGCGATCTTCGGCGGCGGGTCCTACGTGCCCGGCACGGTCGGTGGCGTCGGCGGCGTCAGCGGAAGCTACTCCCGGAAGGTCAACCAACAGTCCACGAGCGGCACCAGCTTCACCAACAAGTCCACAGTGAACGCGAAGGGTGACATCGGCCTGTACAAGGTCACCGTCGACCTCGATGTCACCACCTCGACCGGCGAGAAGACCACCGTCAAGGCCACTTCGTACACGCGGATGGGCCTGCCTGAGGCGAAAGCCCAGGGACTGCCGGTCCCGAAGAACACCCCGACGAAGTTCAAAGACGTCGGCGCGCGCTACGAACCGCCGTATCTCGCGGCGGCCGTCGCGGCGGGCACGGCCCGGCCTGGTTCGTTCGAACCGGCGACCCGCGTTCAGCCGCAGATCGAGAACGCGCTGCGGAATCTGCCCGGCGCGGACAAGTTCCTGCCGCGCTGGGACCAATTCCAGAGCGACAAACAAGGCTCGAGCCGGGACATCGCCGACCGGTATGCGAACCTGCGCAAGATCACGTCCACGTTCTCGGTCGCCTCGCTCCGGGGCAAAATGGACAGTCTGTTCACCCAAGGCGTTTCGGCGCAAATGAAGCGGCGCGGGCTGTTCACCGACGAATACATCAACGTCACGGTCAAAGCGAAGCCCGGGCCGGGCCGTCATCTCGGACAGGCGGACGGCCGCTCGGTCAAGAACAGCAACGAAACGAGCCCGTCGCTGACCAGCGCGACCACCACCGAACGAGGCTGGTCGGTCGGCGTCGAAGGCCGCGTGATCATTCCCGGCGCCTCGACGGTCGCGAACCTCGGCATCAGCCCGACCGTCACCCCGCTGCAGTACTCCGACAACCGGACGTGGAAGAACTCCGGCGGCCCGACGGTGACCACGACGACCGGCAAGGGCGGCAGCCCGGATTCGCAGGTGTTCGAACACGACATCGAGTTCGAGGTCGAGATCACCAGCTACACCCGGAACCGGCCGTGGGTGCGGCGGCTGACGCCCGGGTCGCCGTTCCGGGTCACGCCGAAGGTGTCCACAGTGGCCAAAACCGGCGATCCGGACCTGCCGCCGATCTCCGGCAAAGTCGATATGTGGCTCAACGACGGTGCCGCGCTGACCAAGGATCCGGCCGAATTCAAGCCGGGCAAGCCGGGTGTCGTCTCGATGAGCAAGAACGAAACCCCGAGCATCGACGATCTGCTGACCCAGCAGCAAAACCAGACGACGCCGAAGTTCCTGCACGTGGAGGCATTCGCCAACACCGAGGCGCTACGGGACGAGGCACTGCGGCAACTCCAGCGCGCCGCCGGCGGTGACGCGGTGCTCGGCCTGCCCGGCAGCGAAGCACGGGCCCGCGTGGACCGGATGTTCTCGCCGGAAAACTTCCGCGGCCTCACGCCGAAGCTGCTGAAGCAGGGCGGGACGGCGAACGGATTCCGCTACGAACGCCGCGTAGCCGACCGCGTCGGCGGCCTGGGCATGGGCATCTCGCTGAGCAATCCGAAACTCGTCGCGGTGTCCGAAACCGGCGGCGGCGACCGGACGTACTCCGGCGGTTCGAAGGCCAGTTACGAAGGCACGCACAAACAATCTGTCGAGGCCAACGTCCAGCTTGGACTCACCGTGCGACCGACCGGCACCGACACGCATGGCCAAGGCCAGCTTTTCGGCACCGCGAAGTGGAGCCCGTGGCAGCGCAGCTCCGGTTCGTCGCATGAAATCACCGCGAGCATCGACCACACCAACCGGTCCTCATCGGACAGTCGAACGGTGCTCGTCCAGTACGACAGCAACGTCCGGCTGATCGCGGAAAGCCGTCAGGAAGGCCTGGTCAACGGGTCGATTTCGCGGGCGGGCGCGGACGTCCAGCTGCCGGGTTCGGTCTTCGTGGCGATGACCGAGGACGAGGCTCGCGCGGAGGGACTGCTGCCGCCGGTCGAGCCGCGCACCCCGGCGCCGGGCAAGCTTTCGGCTCCGCCGCTGGTCGGCGGCAAGTCCAGCTCGCTCGGCTCGGCGGTGCTGGAGGACGCTCCCAACCTGTCGAAGCTGGTGCAGGACGCTCGGCAGCAGCTCGGCAAACTCGGCGACAAACTGCTGCCGAAGTCGGTGCTCGACGATTCCATGAACAATCTCCAGCGGACACTCGACACCGCCTCCCCCGAAGCGGTCACGTCCCTTGTGGACGGCGCGCTGGACGGCGGCGTGTCCTTAGTGGCGCAAGACCCGGGCGTGCTCTGGACGGACAACTACCAGCTGCTGCTCAAAGCGAAGATCCTCGACACCCAGTTCCTCGACGTGAAACACGACGGCAGCGAGGTCGATCACGTCGTCAACTCGACCGTTACGGACAAAGAGAATTCCGGTCACGGTTCGTCCTACGGCGGGCAGATTCGCGGTGCCGGCCGCGGCCTGTTCCAGGACAGCCAGCCCAAGGTCAGCGGCTACGACGGTGCGTACCTGGGCGCTTCCGGGACCCGTGCGAAGACCGACCAGACAGTCGAGAACAAGGCCACGACCACGGCCTTGACCTCGTCCTCGAGCGGACCGTCGGCGCGGTATCAGCACCAGTTCCAATTCGAATTGGTCGTCGCCAGGGACGGGCACACTTACCCGGTCGCTTCGCAAGAGGCGACCGTGACCTCGCGGTCGTCCGCGGACGACCAGAAGATCTCCGGCGGCGAGCAGTACCACACCAAACTGTACGGGTCTCGGACGACCGAACTCAACGCCGCGGAGTCCACTTCGGACCATCTCGCAGCGTGGCAGCAGGAAGGTTTCGGTCCGCTGCCGAAGTCTTCGACCGTCGAAGGACTTCGCGGTGCCGCGGACGTACGCGCTGGCGCTCTCCGCGCCTTGCGACTGGCCGGTGCGGGCAACGGACTCACCGGGCCCGGCACCGGCGCGCACAACACGCTCTCGTCTTCGATCACCAATGAGACGCTGCAAGCGCACCTCCCGAACATGGTCAGCAAACCGTTCGCCACTCCGGATTTGCATTCCTCCGCAGTGACCGGCAGCAGCCACGCTTCGGTGACGGTGTACACCCGCTTGGTGAAACCGGATCTGGTCGGGCTCAGCGATTCGGTGAAACTGGAGCGTTCGGACCAATCCGGCACCACGTTCACCGGCGAGGCCAAGGAAACGGTCACCGGCGAACAACAAGGCAATATCGGCACCGGCGGAATCACCGACCCTGGCCGGAACACGCATGCCTGGGGCGGGCTCGACGTCCGAAGCCCGGTCGGCCAGAGCGATCCGACGTCCAGCACCGCCGGCGCGCAGCGGTCTGTCGTCGGCAAGGACAAGGGCCGGACCGGCCTGGTCGGGCTGGACGTCGAGTACCGGATCGTCGCGACCGTCGACGGCAAGACCGCGGCGGTCGAGGTGCGGGTACCGCAGTCTTCGCGGACGCGGATGAGCGAAACCGACCTGGAACAATCGCTAGGCCAGCCGTTGCCCGAGACGCTCGCTTCAGCACAAGACGCGGTCAAGAAAGCCGCCGAGGATTGGCGTACCGCAGAAGAGGAACTCGAAAAGGCGCAGCGCGATTTCGATGATGCGTGGCTGTCCGAAAACGACAATGTGCGCACGACGACCGACGGTGCGCGCGGGCTGAACCTTCCGGTCGACGGCAATCCAGTGCAGCAGATGCGGCAAGCCGTCCGGACGGCGCAGAACGAGGCCCGCGATATGGGCCAAGCACTGCGAGCGGGCAACGACGAAATCGCTCGGCTCAACGAACTCGACGAACAGCTTCTTTCCCTGGCACTCGGCGAGGAACCGGGTTCGGTCGCGCAAAGCGACCTGGTCGCGCGCGCGTGGGACACCCAACGGCAGACCCAGCAGATCCGGAACGAGCAGGCCGAACTGGTCCAGCAGCGGCAGGCGGCGCAGGACCGCGCCGCGGAAATCCTGGCCGTGCTGGACGAGTACCGCAACAATCACACCGACCACACCGCGCGGCGGGACGACGCGAACAACCGGATCCAGGAAGCCCGGGAGAAGGCCGACGAGGCACTGCGGAAGTGGTGGCAGGCCAAGTCCGAAGTGGACAACCAGATCGCCGCGCACGCTTGGCCGCGGCCGCCGGACAACACTCCCGAACAGCACCGCGAAGGCACTGTCGAGGCGAACGACACAGTGTCCGGTTGGGACACTGACACCGACCGGCCATACAGCTTCGACCCGGGCGAGATCCAGACGCGGACGATCACCGACAGCTCCGGCCGAGTTCGCGCCGTCTCGTTCCTTCCGGCGAACGAGCACACCGAAAGCGTCGAACGAGACTGGGTAGCCAACAACTCGCGAGCGGTCAGCACGCTTCCGGAAGGCGCGACGCCGGACAAGTTCGATCCGCTGCTGAAGCAGGCCAACACCACCGGGGCCACCCCGGAACTCTCCGGACGCCAGTTCGGCGAATGGGCCGACCACACGGCGGCACCGTGGGACGACGATTCCCTCTTCGTCTTCGCTCACGGCCGTGAGCAGTCAGTCAAAGTGACCCTGCTGGGCGGCCGGACGGTCCGCGTTGACGGCGATACCTTCGCCCGGATCGTGGCGCAAGCCGCTCCCCGAGCCCAATCCCGCTCGGTCACGCTCATCGCGTGCAGCACCGGCCAGACCGACGGTCCGGGCGGCTTGGCCCACGATTTCCAGCGCGCGCTCAGCGAACTCGGCGGACCGTCCACAGTGCACGCACCGACCAAACCCGCATTGTTCGGCCGGGATTCGGCTACGCTCGGCAAGGCCATCGGTGCGACGCACGGCTTCACCGCGGTCACCGATGGCGGCCAGTTCCGTACCTTCGGCAATCCTCCAGCACAGTCCACAACAGACACGGCACCACGCACCGAGGAACACCACTACTCCGCACCGGAGGATCTGGTCGCCGACCTCCGCCAGACCGCCGTGAACAACCCGCCGCCAGCTCCGCTGCTCGGACCGGACCTGTTCGGCCTGTACCGCGCCCCCGAACCGCCGGAGTTTCTGCGCGGACACGACTTCCGCGGCCTCACCGCCGGACAGGGCATCAGCTTCCTGGACTTGCTGGACCTCGCCAAGGGCTATCAGCTCAGCAGCGAACACCTGGATCCCGCGCACCTCGACGACAACCGCGAGTGGACCCTGGAGAAGGAACGCCCGGACGACAAGCTGGCCACGTGGGCACCCGGCGACGTCGAACCACTCGCCAAGACCACCTCGACCCCCCTGCTGATGCACTCCATCTGGCTGGGCGGCCCGCTCAAGGACACCGGAACCATGCACACCTTCCGCCGGAACTTCGGCGACGCGGCGGACCGGCTCGGCGACGGCATCGTCCC
Organism: Amycolatopsis sp. cg13; assembly: GCF_041346965.1. GTDB lineage: Bacteria > Actinomycetota > Actinomycetes > Mycobacteriales > Pseudonocardiaceae > Amycolatopsis. Next base: position 9,032,381 of record NZ_CP166848.1, on the reverse strand, counting down.
GATCCTGTGGACGGACGTGCCGCGCTGGCAAACCGAACTCGCGCTGACCACCGCGGCCCCGGAAGACGGACCGGATCCGCTGCACGACGTCCGGGATCTGCTGCGGTGGGCAGGAGAACACCGAGTCCAACTGGTCAATGTGGACGAAGTGTTCACCAGCGAGCACCCGATGCGGACGCAGGAGTTCTACCTGTCCGAACTGGCCAAACAGACCGGCCCGGGTTTCGCGGCAGCCAGCGACATCCTGCGGCTGGAGCTGATGCACCGGTTCGGCGGCCTCTACACCGACGGGGACAACGTCGTGCACGGCTTGGACGACGTCGTCCGCGCCGCCGAGTCCGACGCCGGTTACGCGGTGCACCGGATCGGCGGGAACATCGCGAACTCGGCGTTCGCCATGTCGAAAGGACACCCGTTCGCCGCGTCCTATTTGGACCAGCTGCGGGAGAACTACGGGAAGACCCAGGCGAATCTGATGCCGCGCGAGGTCGACTCCCTCGGTCAAGGCTTCTTCGCCACGCCGCTGGGCCGGGTGCACCGGCAGTCGGTGATGTACCGCTCGGGCCCGGTCGCGATGACCGAAACGGCCCGGCGGATCGGCCTGAACTCCGCGCTCGAACTGCCGGGCATGACGGAGATCCGGATGAACAGCGACCACAGCTGGCTCCTGCCGCCGCAGGGCGATCCGGCTCCGCTGGCGGACCGGTTCGAGACGCTGGAATTGACCCAGCGCGTAATCCAGACCCTGGTACGCGGGCTGCACAACCGGGACGGCGACCTGCATCTGACCGCGGTCGAGCCCGCCGTGCGCCGGCACGCCGAGCCGGATCTGGTGTGGCACGCGGCGTTGTCCTACCTCGCCGCCGACCCGAAGCTCTCGTCTCTCGTCCGCACCGTCACCGACCGCAGCAGCTACACCGGCAAGGTGCACGACGTTCCGCTGCCGCCTGCTGCCCGCGCACTGCTGACCATCGACGACAGCCGCGTGCATCACCACCTCGGCGAGGTCCAGCGTGCCGCCACGATGCACGCCGCCGACGCCGTCCTGGTGGCGGATACGCCGCTGGAGAACCTGATCTCCCGGCTTCGTACGACGGACGGCCCGGTCCCGCCGATCGAGGTCACCGGAACCGGACCGGACGGCCGAGCGCACGCCACTGCCACGGCCCGCGAACTGGCCGGTCAGCTCGCCGACGCCCTGGGCACCGAAGTGCTGGACCGCGTCCCGGTGAAAATCCGGGTGTCCGAAGGGGACGGTCGCGTCAAGATTTCCTTGCCCACTGTCGGGATGTCAACGCCGAGGGTCTTCCGCGGTCTGGACAACGGCCCCGCACCCGCAACGCCTCGGCCCTGGACGCACAACGGCCGTACCGTCGGAGTGCATTACTCACTGTCCGATGTGTCCGTCCCGAATGGATCGTCCATTTTGACCACCGACGCGACAGCCGTCCGAAACTTCACCGAGCAGGTGCGCACCGACGGCACCGACCGTCTAGCCCACGCGATCACCGTCCGCCCGTCGGCTGCCGCACACCCGACCGCGACCTACCTGCTCAGCGGCGCCCCGGACACGGACCTGCTGTTCGAAGAACTGGTGCGAACCGCGACGCACCGCTGGTGGTTCCGCCCCACCCCGCCAGTCGGTCCGATCGCACTGAGCGACCAGGACGGGACCGCCAAGCTGCTCGGCTGGGTCCTCTCCGAACTCGGCCGCGGCGAATCGACGGCCTCGCTCGCCGACACCGTCGCCCGGCACGAACGACCGGACCTGATCTGGACCGCCGCCCGCGAACTCGCCACGCTCCACAACGCCGGGCAGCACGCCGCCCTCCATCTGCACGGCGTGACCGACGCCTTGCTGGGCAAACCGGATGCGACCGCCGTGCTCACCGACCTGGCCAAAGCGACCCGAGACGGCGCTGACGTCACCCGCATCGCCGAAGCAGTCGAGGTCCTGGACCGGCACGGCGCCCTGGACGCCGTCCTGAACGCCCCCGGCGGCCGGGCCTTGCTGCTCGAAGAAATCGCCCGGCTCGCCGGCCGTCCGAACCCCGACGCTTACGCCCGGGACCTGGCCGCCGTCATCCAGAAACTGACGGCCGAGAACCTGCCCGCAGACGCCTTCCGTACCGCACTCCGGAATGCCCTCGACGGCCCGAGGACGCGACCGACCCTGCACCGGCTGAGCGTCGTCGGCCTTGGCTGGCTTGACCGGTGGCACACGGCCGCCGCCATCCGCCGGTACCAGGCGGAAGAACGCGCGGCGTCCGCCCGGCAAGCCGCTGAACTGGCCGAGCTGGCGGAAGCAGGCCCCCGCCGTGCCTGAGCCCAGGCCGGTAGATTCACCGCACGCGAAGGAGGTACCGGCAATGTCCGAGGACCAGTGGGTGCTGCTGGTCGACCCGGCGTGGCAACCCGCGTCGGCGACCGACGGGGCCGAGGTCCCGAGCCCGCCGCCGCAGGCCGTGGTGGGCGGCTGGCTCGCGCGCGAAGACGGATCCGTCAGCCGCTTCGAGCCCAACCCGTCCTACGAACCGGCGGCGGAAGACTCCCCGACCGACCCGCTGGACGCCGTGCTCCGCCTGACCGCCCGCGGCGAGGCCGACTTCGACCAGTTGGCCACAGTTTTCCGCGAATCGGCCTTCGCGGTGGCCGTGAACACCGACGAATCCCCGCTCGTCGCGCCGTCGCCGGACAACATCCCGTGCCTGCTCGTCACGACCGCCCCGGCACACCGCCGCCGAGTCCGCGCCGCCGGGTGGCGTCCGGCCGCGCCCGCGGATCTGGTGCGGCTGCTGGACGGTTACGACGACGTCGATCTGCTGCTCAACCCTGGCGCCCCGGGGTGCCTTCGGTTGCTGGCCGACAGCGTCCGCGAGATCGTGGCCTGATCCCTCTGTGCCACCGGCGGCCTAGTTCGCCGGAGCGACTGCGCACACAGCATGGTCTCGACCGTTCCTGGGCGACAATGCTTCGGCGGCTACGTCCAGGAACCCGGAGTTTCGGGCGCCGCGCGCAGTGTGCCAGGCTGCTGATCGGCGGGTGCGGCACGAATTCCGCGACCAGGTCGATGGATTCCACGCGCGTTTCCACGTCGAGTTTCCCGCCTCACCGCTCCGAGTTCGGCAACTGGACCGCTTTCGCCTTCGCTGAGCGAGACTCCGGTTTTTGTCGGTGCCCCGCGCGATGATGCCCCGGACAGCAGCCGAAGGGGAGGAACGGCGATGCGAGTGGTGATGAGCGGCGAGGCACCGGTGAGCTACGGGCAGATCTATGTCGAGAGCGAGCCGGGGCCCCCGAGGTTCGCGGAGTGTTTCGGCGGCCAGCGGAACGGGCTGTGCGGCGGCGCGGTGCCAGGCGCGCTGACTCTGATCACCGGCCTGCACACCGGCGAGGTCGGCTTCCGCGTGGAGTCGCACGACGAGGAACCGCCGCTGGACGAGACCTGGGAGGAGATCGTCGAGGTGTCGTTCCGCCCGCTCGGCGAGACGTCGCTCGTCTCCTGGGGCGGCAGTGCCGTCTGGCCGCTCGGCCTGCGCGAGATCGACTACCGGGTCCGCTACAGCGGAACGCGGATGGACGAGGCGCACCGGCTGGGCATTCCGGAGGGCGAGCATTTCGAGCCCGACCGCTATCTGCTCCAGTTCTGGCCGGCTCCGCCGGAACCGGACCGGGTGGTCAAGCAGACCAGCGCGAGCGCCGCCTACTGGCACGACGCGGCCAGCAAGCAGCCGCCTCCCCCGACGCCGGAGGAGAAAGCCGAAGCCGAGCGCCTCGCTCGCCGCGAACAGGAACGGTTCGCTGAGGAAGCGCGCTTGAGGGCGGAGAAAAACGCGTGGGGCGGGAGCCTGCCCAGCGAACGGCTGCGGCAGCTGCCGGGCGCCGTACAGAGCGTGGCGAGGCTGGACCGGTCGCTGGTCGACGCTCTCGCGCGGACGGATCCGGCGACCCAGCGGCAGATCGCCCGGTGGACAGTCCGGCGCGCGTTCTCCGAGGCTCAGCTGACCGAGGTCGAGTGGATAGCCCCGGCACTCGCGGCGATGGACCGGGGAGAGGCGCTGCCGCCTCCGTTCGACGACAACCAGCGGGCGTGGAATCGTCTGTTCACCGACGAACAGGTCCCGCAGACGCTGGCCACCTCGCCGGACGGACGGCACGAGAACTGCCTGCAGCAGGCGATGGCGTTTCCGGCGGTGTTCTCCGTTCGGGAGCCGGACCCGCTGGCCGCCGCCTTCGACGCGCTCTGGTCAGCCGCGGTCGCTTTCGGCTATGGACGGCACGGGGTGCTGTTCGCCGAAGTCCGGCAAGCCTTTCCGGCTCTCGCGGAAGGAGAGGGGTGAGCTGTTCGGCCGCACCTAGGCGGGCAGTCGAGGCTGCTGGTGGCTCGGCTGCCCGGCAACGTCGGCGCTGCACGCGGAGGTCACGGTAAACGTCATGCCGGAGAGGCTGGGCCGCGCGCGTCGAGGAGGTGCTCGACCAAGCGGGAAGCTGTTGGGGCACAACCGGTCAGGCGCGATCACGGCGTGCCTGGCGCAGCGCAGGCCGGACCGGGGAAACACCGGGCTGAGCGTCGATCGAAAGCCAGTCATCGCGGGCGGCGTGCGGTGCCAGCCGGAGCCTGTCGGCCGCGCTGGCTCGGGCGACGAGGCGCAAGCGCGGCCAACCGGCACAAAGCACCCCTCACAGCGGAACCGAGCGCACCGCCGACACGCCAGGCTGAGCATCCACCGAAAGCCAGTCATTCCGCGTCGCGTGCAGCGCCAGCTGGAACCGGTTCGCCGCCCCCGTCCGTGCCATCAGGTTCTCCAGATATCGGAACATCGTCCGCCTGCTCACGCCGAGCACCCGGGCCACCTGGTCGTCCGTGAGCCCGGCGGCGAGAAGCGCGAGCAGCCGTCGTTCGCTGGGGCGGATCGCGGGGCCGGAGGTGTCGTCGGCGAGGCCCAGGGGCAGCGCGACCTGCCAGCACATGTCGAACAGTCCGGCCAGCGCGTCGAACAGGTCGCACGAGCGGATCAGCAACACCGTGCGGTCGGCGCCCGACAAAGCCGCACAATCGTCGACGATCAGGAGTTTCACCGGCACCTCCGGCAGAACCCGCGCCTCCTCGCCGCTTTTGCCGCAGGGCAGGATGTTTTCCGCGACGTACTCCGGCCGTTCCAGCGCGAGCCTGCCGTAGACGGCTCGGTAGCGGACGCCGCGGGCCAGGTTTTCCAGTTCGATCTCGTTGGCGTCCGCGTCGGCGTAGTACGGCGGGGAGTCCAGTCCGCGGACCTCCGTGCGCGCCGATCGCTCCAGTTGCTGCACCCGTTCGGCGGCCGTGGTTCCGCTGACTACCTCGATCATCGGGTCGGCGTCGTAGCGGACCGAGTGTCTTCGGTATTGCTCGTACAGGCGCGTCATCGCCGCCCGGGCCCCGGCCAGTTCCGCCTCGCGTTGCCTGGTCAGCACCTCCAGCACCGGTTCCGGGCGCAGCGCGGACATCGGCGAACCGGGACCGTCGACCCGGCCGGCCAGTCCGATTCCGGCCAGCACCGCCAGCACACGACGCACCTCGCCGGGGTCGCGGCCGGTGTCGCGCGCTAGCCGATCAGGCGGAACCGGTCCCGACGAAAGTAGGTCCAGATAGATTTCTGCTTCGTCCGCTTTCAGCCCGAGAGTCAGGAGATGGCCGATTGCTTCGGGAACCATTCGGAGGCACCTCCATCGGGCTGGCCGACACCATTGCGCCACTGGCACCAGCGCGTCACCGCCAGGGCTGAACGAACTGTAGACAACTGGGCACCGAATGGCCCGACGCCGTTCGCAGGAAATTCCCTGGGAGGGATCGTGTCCCGTTCAGCCCGAAGAATCCTTGCCATGGCCGGTTTCGCGGCCTTGGCCTTGACTGCCCCGGCCCTGCCGGCCGTGGCATCGCCCGCCGCGGCGCATCCGACCGCCCGCGTCTGCGCCGAGAAGGCGAAGCCCGGCATGGTCACCTGTTTCGCCGAACGCCAGACCGACACCATGCGCGCGTTCCTCACACCGGGCGCGCTGCCCGGCGGGTTCGGTCCCTCGGACCTGCGTTCCGCCTACAACCTGACCGCCGCGGGCAGCGCGTCGGCCACCGTGGCGATCGTCGACTCCAACGACGACCCGAATGCTGAATCGGACCTCGCGAGCTATCGCTCCACCTACGGGCTGCCGGCGTGCACCACCGCGAACGGCTGCTTCAAAAAGGTGAACGAAAACGGGCAAACCAGTCCCCTTCCGGCCGCGGATTCCGGCTGGGCGGGCGAAATCTCGCTCGACGTCGACATGGTTTCGGCGATCTGCCCGAATTGCCACATTCTGCTCGTCGAAGCGAACCAGCCGAGCATGGCCGATCTCGGCACCGCGGTGAACACCGCCGTGTCGATGGGCGCGAAATACGTGTCCAACAGCTACGGCGGCGGCGAGGACGGCACCGAACCCTCCTCCGACTCCAGCTACTTCCACCACCCCGGCGTCGCGATCACCGCGAGCACCGGCGACAACGGCTACGGCATCAGCTACCCGGCCTCCTCGCAGTACGTGACCGCGGTCGGCGGCACCTCGCTGAGCCGCAACAGCAGCGCGCGCGGCTGGGGCGAAACCGCGTGGACCGGCGCGGGCAGCGGCTGCTCGGGTTACGTGGCCAAGCCGGCCTTCCAGAACGTGACGACCGGCTGCGGCAAGCGCGCGGTCGCCGACGTCTCGGCCGTGGCCGACCCGCAGACCGGCGTCGCGGTGTACCAGACCTACGGCGGCAGCGGCTGGGCCGTCTACGGCGGCACCAGCGCGTCCGCCCCGATCATCGCGTCCGTCTACGCCCTCGCCGGCGCGCCCGGCGCGTCCGACACCCCCGCCGCCTACCCGTACTCGCACACCGGCAACCTCAACGACGTGACCTCCGGCAGCAACGGCAGCTGCTCCGCCTCCGTGCAGTGCAACGCCGGCCCCGGCTGGGACGGCCCGACCGGTCTCGGCACCCCGAACGGCACCGCGGCGTTCAGCGCGGGCGCACCGAGCGGCGGCGTCACAGCGGCCAACCCGGGCAGCCAGAACGGCGTCGTCGGCACCGCGGCGAGCCTGCAGCTGTCCGCGTCCGGCGGCAGCGGCGGCTACACCTGGACCGCCAGCGGCCTGCCCACCGGGCTGTCGATCAGCTCGGGCGGCCTGATCTCCGGCACGCCGACCACCGCCGGCACGTACTCGGTGACCGCGACCGCCAAGGACTCTTCCGGCGCGACCGGCTCCACCACGTTCAGCTGGACGATCGCCCCGACCGGCGGCGGCACCTGCTCCGGGCAGAAGCTGGGCAACCCCGGCTTCGAAAACGGAACCAGCCCGTGGACCGCGTCCAGCGGAGTGATCAGCACGTCGTCGAACGGCGAACCCCCGCACAGCGGCACGTACCTCGCCTACCTCGACGGCTACGGCAGCGCGCACACCGACACGGTCTCGCAGTCGGTGAGCATCCCGTCGGGCTGCCACGCCACGCTGAGCTACTACCTGCACGTCGACACCGCCGAGACGACCACCACGACGGCCTACGACAAGCTGACCGTCAAGGCCGGTTCGACCACGCTCGCCTCGTACTCGAACCTGAACCAGGCGACCGGATACCAGCTGCACACCGTTGACATGTCGGCCTACGCCGGCCAGACGGTGACGCTGACCTTCACCGGCACCGAGGACTCGAGCCTGCAGACGTCGTTCTGCCTCGACGACACGTCGCTGACTGTCAGCTGAAGCTGAACCCCGAGGAGAGGCCGTCCCGTGCGCGGGGCGGCCTTTTCCGGCTGTGCCAGGCTAAGCTCGGGCAGGCCCCTCGACGATCGGACTGGACCGCGATGACAGATTCGTTTCCGATCGTGGAGGAGGTTGTCGCGTGGATCTCCGGTCGCCGCGAGGTTCTCGAAAGCCGCGGGATGACCGTCGCGGTGGACCTGCGCCCGCCTAGGTGGGCCGTGTCGGTCTCCATCGATCACCAGCATCTTTTCAGTCAATTGATCGTCTGGGAAAGCGGCGACGCGCAGCTGATGCGGGCGAACATTCTTGACGATGCGAACACGGACGAGCACCGCCAAATCAACTCGCGGGCCGACTTGGCACACGTACTGGACGAATTCGCCGCCTGGACCTCCGCGGGCAACTGAACCACGCGACCGAGAACGTCACCCGCCAGCACGCGGCGGTTTGGCGGCAAGCAGATCGAGCCCCAGCGGGGTGCACTCATGGCACACCGCCTTGCCCTCCCGACGCGACACGATCAAACCCGCCTCGCGCAAAGTCTTGGCGTGCAAGGACGCGGCGGCGACCGAGACGGACAGCTCGCGCGCGAGACCGGTGGTCGTGCGTCCGCTGATCAGGGCCCGCAGCGCACCGGCGCGAGTGGCGCCTAGCAGCGCGGCCAGCGGGTCCGACCGTCCGGACGGGGCGAGCAGGGGCAGCGGGGTCAGCGCGGGATAGATCAGCGTGGTGGGGCGGTCGGCGTAGTACGCCACCAGCGGGTGTCCCGACCACAGCAACGTGGGCCGCAGGACGATGCCGTGGCCGCGCAGGGTCAGGTCGAGGTCGCGGGGGAAGTCGGCTTCGAGGGTCAGTCCTTTCCAGCGGAGCGTCGGCCGGAGGCTGGCGAACAGGGCGCTGATGCCTTGGCGCGCAAGGATTTTCGCCCGCCACGCGGTTTCGGCGTCGAAGCCCGCCCGCAGACTGTGCCAGCGTTCGGCGAGGACGTTCTGGTAACCGGCGCGCAGCGCCCGGTCCAGCATTTTCCACGCCTCTCGGTCCTGCCTGGCCAGCCGCTTCGTCCAGGAGGTCAGCGGCCGGTCGATCGCTCATACCCGCTTCAGTTCGGCGCGCGCTTCGGCCCGCGGAGTGGAGAGCACGCGGTCCAGCCCCTCTTCCACGGTGCGGCTGGGCGGGTCGAGGAACATGGGGCCCGCGCCGGAGGGCGAGACGAGCTGCAGCAGCGGCCTGCTCTCGACCGGCAACTGCCGCACGACCTGCTCGCGCCACGGCGCGAACGCCGGGTGCGGATCGCGGCGCTGCAGCATCTGCATCGCGAGGGTCAGCTCGCCGAGCGGCGCCGGATGTTCGGCGATCGACACGTGCAGAAGATCCTCGGGCGTACAGCGCAGCCGAAGCACGGAAACCCCCCTTGTTTTGAGTTCTAGCTTAAACCATCGCGTCCCCGGCTCCGGGTGCGCAAATATTGGTTTTCCGGCAGGGGGACGGGAATTCACCGAACGGCGGTATCGCATTCGGCCTATCGGTATACGCCGTTCGCGTCCTCCTGGACATTTCCAGCGGAAGAGGGGTTTCCATGCGAGTGAGAATCGGCGCGGTGCTGGGGGCGGCATTGGTTTCGCTTGCCGCCGTCGCGACGGTGGCGGACGCGTCTCCCATCAGCACGTCGGCGGGCTTTACGGCGCAACTGCGGTCCGCGGGGTTCACTGCCCAGCAGAGCGTCGCACTGCAGAGCGAGATCGACCGCGGCCTGGCGACGCTGCACGGCAGACAAGTCACGCCTAATCAAATCGTTACCGGCGACAATTCAGTCATCACTTACCCTTTGCCCGGCGATAAGTATGCGCACGCATTCGGCGACGGACTGAACGGCAACGACCCGCGCACTCCGTACGAACTCTGTTCCTACGGCGCGTTCTGCGGATGGAAGGACGCGAACTACGAAGGAAAGGGATTCACGCACGCGGCCTGCGGCGATTTCTACGAAATCCCGAACGGCTTCAACAGCGGCGGGTCGTGGATGAACAACCAGACGCACCACTACACGACCTCGTTCTGGGGCAAGGGATACACCTACTTGTCCACCTCGCCGAAGGCGTACTACGCCCAGCCGCACGGGAACTGGCACCCCGTGTGGTACATCTCGAACGACTGCTGACTGACGACGGCGTGCGGCGGCGGCATCCGGCGAGGATGCCGCCGCCTCATGCGCCGAGGATCTCGGCCAAGGTCGGCTGCGAAGGGTGCACCCCATACCGCGTGACAACGACGGCGACTGCTTTGGCCGCGAAACCGCAGGCCGCCACATCCGCGGTCGTCGGCTCACCGGGCATATCCGCGAGCGGCGCCGCAAGCGCACCGACGAACGAATCACCCGCGGCAGTGGTGTCCACCGCCCGCACGGCAACCGCCGGGACGTGTGCGGACGACGCGCGCATCCCCAGTACCAGCGTCAGTTCGGCACTGCCGCGTCGAGGACCTCGACCAGCGTCGGCAGCGAAGGATGCGCCCCATGCCGCGTCACGACGACGGCAGCCACCTTGGCCGCGAAACCGCAAGCCGCCACCACGTCCGCAGTCGTCGGCTCACCCGAGACTCTCGCGAGCCGCGCCGCAAGCGCACCGACGAACGAATCACCCGCGGCAGTCGTGTCCACCGCCCGCACGGCAACCGCCGGGACGTGTGCGGACGACGACGCATCGAGGACCGCGCACCCCTCAGCTCCCAGCGTCACGATCACCCACCGGCATCCCGCGGCGAACAGTTCGGCACTGCCGCGCCGCAGGCCGTCGACTGGGTCTTGGCCGGTGAGCTGCCGGAACTCGATTTCGTTCGCCACCACCACATCGCTGAGCGGCAGCAGCTTCGCGGCGACGGCGTCGACCGGCGCGGTGTTGAGCACCGTCAGCGCGCCGCGCTCGCGAGCAGCCGCGAACGCGCGTTCTGTCGCGTCGACCGCCGCCTCCAGCTGGCCCACGACCACCCGAAGCCCCGGCAACTCGCCGATCGCTGCTTCGGCCGCCGCGGCGGGAATGTCGGCGTTCGCCCCGGCCACGACGACGATCGAGTTGACGCCCTCCGCGTCGACGGTGATCGCCGCCCGTCCAGTCGGCAGCGCCGAGGTTCGCAGGTGCGCGACGTCCACGCCCTCGGCGAGCAGGGCTTCCCGGTATTCGTCGCCGTCCTCGTCCTGACCGACGCACCCGATCACGGCGACTTCCGCGCCGAGCCGCGCGGCGGCGACCGCTTGGTTGCCGCCTTTTCCGCCCAGCTCCCGGCTCGTCGAGAAGCCCATCAAGGTCTCCCCTGGCTCCGGGATGCGCGGGGCCTGGACGATGTGGTCGACGTTGAGCGACGCGACGACCGCTACCGCTGGGCTCATGCGGTGAGCCATCGGGCCGGGACGTCCCGCATCAGCCGGGCCACGGCGTCGGCCGCCACGCCCTCGGCTTCGAGCAGATCGGCGAAGATCGTCGGCACGAACACGAGCCCGTTCCCGCCGTTGTGCGTCCACATCTGCTTCAGGAATAGGTCGTGCGACAACATGATCTGCTCCCCGAAGCCCTCGTGCACCCACCGCGCCACGGCACGAGCGGTCTGGGAAACCGTCGGGGCCACGCCTTCGCCGGGGAACGAAATGTCGAGGCCGATCATGTCGAACTCCAGCAGCACGCCGCGCTCGAGAAGCTCGCGCTGGTAGCCCGGATCGTCGCCGGACGGATCGCTGTGCGCCAGCGCCACTTTCCCCGGCGCCGCACCGCATTCCTCCAGCACCAGGTCGAGCACCTCGTGCCCGCGGCGTTGCCAGCCCGGCATGTGGATGTTGAGCCCGACCGCCGGCCGCGCGGCCTGCGCGAGGGCCGCGGCCCGCAAGGAAGCCCGCTCCCCCTCGGTGAAAAGCGGAGAGACGCCGACCTCGCCGATGACACCGGCCCGGATTCCCGTTTCGCCGACGCCCTCGTCCAGCTCCGCGAGAATGCGCGAGGTCTGCGCTTCGACGGTGACCGCGGTGATGCGCTCGCCTTCGAACTTCTCCAGGTACGCACCGGTGCCCATGACGACGTTGACCCCGGTCGCCTCGGCCACCGCCGCCAGGGCTCGCGGATCCCGGCCGATCGCCGCGCTTCCGGTGGCGTCGACGACCGTGCCGCCGCCGGCCGCGGCGAACGCGGACACCTCGCGCACGACGCTCGCATGGTCCTTCACTGCCACGTTGTCGGCGCAGCAGTACGGATCCTGGCGAAGCAGGAATTGCCACTCTGGTCCCACTTCCGCCTCGACGAGCCGCCGAGTGGCGGAGTACGAGGGTTCGGCGACCGCGGACGACAGGTCGTTGAACAGGTGCTCGTGCGGCAGCACCAGCCCGAGGTCCGCCGCGTCGATCGCACCGAGGACGCCGCGCACCTCAGCCACGATGCACCTCGGCTGGCTGGGCGAGGACCGCCGGTTCGGCCGTGTGCCGGGACGGAATCATCGCGATCGCCGCGGCCGCCAGCGCCACGCCGGCGCCGAGGACGGTGACCAGGTGCAGGCTGGAACCCGCTGCGGGAGCGACGATTTCGAGCAGCAGCGACCCGATCAGCTGACCGGCCGTCGAGGCCAGGCCCAGCAGCAAGAGCCCCAAACCGCGCACCAGCAAGGCCATCAGCGCGATCGACAGGAGGCCGAGCGGCCCGCCGAAGTACATCCACCAGGTGCCCGGCAAGGCGAAGTGCGCGCCCGCGGTCGCCATCCGCACCACATACACGAGGCCGAGCGCCACGAAGCCGATGAGGAAGTTCCAGGTGATGGAGATGAACATCGAACCGGACAGCAGGCCGATCTCCGAGTTGCCCGCGGGCTGCCAGCCGGCGAGCAGACCGCCGACGAACGGCATGATCGCCAGCGCGATCATGTGCGGGGCCGACCAGTTCGGGGAAACGACCAGCACCGTGGCGCAGATGGCCAGGATCGCCCCGGCGACGCGCGGCGCGCTCATCGCCTGTTTGAACGGGACGCCGATGCCGAGCCGGTCGCACACCACGCCGGAGATGACCATGCCGGAGATCAGCGAGGTCTGGAAGATCGCCACCCCCAGGAAGCCCACCGTGACGCCTTCGGAAAGCACGATCACCGCACCGCACAGGCCCGCGAAGAAGTTCCACCGCGGGATCTCGCCGCGCACCAGCTGACCCGGCAATCGGAAGAACGCGGTGCGCGTGCGGGCGCGCGCCAGCACGATGATCAGCATCAGCACCAGGCCGGTGCCGAAGGACACCAGCGCGGCCGCGTGCCCGTCGCCGAGCGCGGTGCCGAGATGTCCGTTGACCAGCGACTGCAACGGGCCGAGCATTCCGGCGAAGACGGTCGCGATCGTCAATACGACGGCCGAGGTCGCGCGGCGGGTGGGTGACGTACTCATCGAATCCTCCTTGATCCTGAGTGCGCGCGGCTCAGATTTCGCGTCCGGCAAGCCAGGTCAGCGCCTGCGCGAAGAGCTTGCCGTAGCCGTCCCAGCTCATGAACTCCTCGGGAGCCCAGTGCGGGGAGATGTCCGAGGTGAAGGCGAGGGTGCGGCCCTGGCCGACCTGGCGGGCGGCCAGCATGACGTCGCCCTCGACGGTGGCGAGCAGTTCGGCGTCCAGCTTCAGCGTGGTGTGCTGGTAGCCGAGCAGGATCGGCCACTCCCGGTCGAGACCGGCGACCACGGGGTGGCCGGACCGCACGACCTGCGCGCGGACGCCCTCCGGAGTCTCGACGCGGTCGTCGAACGGGTCGATGTCGACCGGGAGGATCTCCTCGATCGGCGTCCGGTGGTAGTTGGCCTTGCCCTCGAAGCCCTGGAAGCTCAGGTAGCCGCCGGCCATCATCAGCCCGCCGCCGCCCTGGACCCACTCGCGCAAGAGCTTGAGCCGGTTGGGCGCGGGACGGCCGCGGGTGAACGTGTCCGGGTGCAGCAGCAGGGTGTTGGAGCCGACGTCGGAGAGCAGGACGACGTCGTAGTCCTCGAGTTCCGCCAGCGTCTGCGGGAATTTCTCGGCCACGTCGTGCGAACGCAGGTGAGTCACCTCGACCCCTTCCGCCGCCAGCGCCGCCAGCAGCCGCTCGCACCCGATCTCCACCTGCGTGTGCGCGAACGGGTCGTATCCCTTGTGGTCGATCGTCGCACTGACCCACGACTCCCCGGCTAGCAGGACCTTGACCATCGACGACTCCTTCGAGCGAAAGCGCTTAGCGTGTGTTGCGCAACGTAGCGCAACAACGCCAATATAGGATGCGGTTGCAGTCGCCGTCAACGCTCGAACGGGGAGGAGCCGGATGTCGCTGGCGAAGGTGGCCCGAGAGGCCGGGGTGGCCGTGTCGACGGTGTCGAGGTACGTCCGGGGGGAGCTCAACGTCGCCTCCGAAACGGCCCGGCGCATCGACGCCGCGCTGTCCGCCGAAGGGCATCCGCCTGTGCGGAAACAGGTGACCGGGCTCAGCCTCGGCCTGGTGGTCCCGTCGCTGGACAACCCGTATTTCTCCACGCTGGCGGACGCGGTGGCCGACGCCGCGGCGGCCGACGGCATCGACGTGTTCACCGCCCTCACCGGCTCGTCGCCGTCGCGGGAGCGCGCCAGCGTCGAACGCCTGATGCGCGTGCCGGACGTAGGCGGGCTGATCTATCTGGGGATGAACAGCACCAACGAGGCGTTCGCGAACCGGCTGACGGGCGACTTCCCGGTGGTCTTCCTCGACGAGTACGTCGAGGCGGCCGGACCGCGGATCGCGCACGTCACCGCGAACAGCTTCGGCGGCGCGTACCAGGCGACCACCCACCTGATCTCCCAGGGCCACCGGCTCATCGCCCACGTCGGCGGCCCGGCCGGGCTACGGACGGCCGACCAGCGCGAGGCCGGATACCGCGCGGCCATGAAGGCGCACGGGGTCGAGGTCAACGAATCGATGATCGTGCGCGGCACCTTCAGCTCCGCTTTCGGCATGAACTTCTTCGCGCACATGGCGCGCGCCGACGCGTCGCCGACAGCCGTGTTCACCGCCAGCGACATCGCCGCCGTCGGCCTGCTCGAAGCCGCCCGCCGCGCGGGGGTCTCGGTGCCGGGCGACCTGTCGGTGATCGGCTGCGACGGCATCACCCTCGGCGAATGGACGTCGCCGCGGCTGACCACCGTCGCGCAGCCGACCGAGCAGATGGCGCGCAAAGCGGTCGACGAGATCACCCGCCTCGCGGCCGGCGACAGCCCCGCGGACCACGTGCTCTCCATGCAGCTCGTCGTCCGCGAATCGACCCGGGAGTACTCCGCATGACCGACGAAGCTCTCGCACTTTTGCGCGATCTGGTGCGCCAGGACACCACTTCCGGCGACAGTGCCGCACAGGCTGCCGCGCAAGAGCGGGCCGTCTCCTACGCCACTGCCACTGCGGGCGTACGCGTGCTGCAACGCTCCACCACAGGTCGGCCATGGGTACTGCTCGGCACCGGTTCGGCTGGCGGCGCGTTGTTCGTCTGCCACATCGACACCGTCCCGGTCGGCTCCCGCGATTTGTGGGAGCGCGCCCCGTTCTCCGCGGACGTCGACGACGAGTTCCTGCACGGCCGCGGCAGCGTCGACATGAAGGGCGGGCTGGTCGCCGCCCTGGCCGCGTTGCGCAACGCCGCGGAAGCCGGCGCCGCCGCGCAAGTCCTCATCACCAGCGACGAAGAGATCGGCTGCCGAGGCGCGGCGGAGGCCTCGGCGTCGCTGGAGCTGACGCCGCGGATTGTCGTGGTGCCGGAAGCGACGCAGAACCGCGTCTCGCTCGGGCATCGAGGAGCCACCTGGCTGCGTATCGCCGCGGCGGGCAAGGCCGCCCACGGGTCCACGCCCCAGCTCGGCCGCAACGCGATCCAGCTGCTCGCCGACCGGGCGCTTGGCGCGCTCGATTCGCTCCCGCTGTCCACAGAGGATTATCTGGGCGAGGAAACCGTCAACGTCGGCACCTTCGAAGGCGGCACCGCGACGAACATCGTTCCCGCGTCGGCGGTTCTGACGCTGGACGTGCGCACTGTGGACGGTGGCGCGCCGGTGATCGCCTGGGCTTCTTCGCTCGATCCGGCCATCAGCGCCGAGGTGGAACTTGACCTGCCCGCGGTTCGGACCCCGACGTTGCCGGACGCGCTCTCCGGCCAAGCCACCGCACCCGCCGCGACGTATTTCACCGACGCCTCGGCATTGGCCGGGTCCGTGGCCGGTGCGCCGATCGTGATCTGGGGCCCGGGAGACCCCCGGCAGATGCACGCGGCGAACGAGAAGCTGGAACTGGAGTCCTGGCGGCAGGCGTTGCGCAACTACCGCGAGCTGGTGTTGTCCACTGCACGCTGACGAAAGTCCTATGTGGACTAACCGCGCAGCACGGCATGCGGATTCCGGTGCCGTCCGGTCTCCCCGCGCCGGATTGCGCATCCGGGCCGCCCGGCCATGTCCGCCAGCCCTTTCCGCGACGTTTTCGGCAGCCGTTCTCCGCGCCGACGACGGCATCGGCTATTCCGGCGATCCCTCGGCAGCCACTACCCTCGACTGAGCGCACCGGAACCCCCGGGCCCGGAACTGCGATTGCGAGCGCCGCATGGACGCTGACGAAAGCGGAGCCCCGGTGACCCGGAGCCTCGCCGACTACCGCACCCGTTTCCCCTGCCCCCTCGCAGCGGCGAACGGGGGCACCGCCGCCAGCTGGAACCTTCAAGGTGTCGACTCCCTGGCAACCGCACTGGAACTGGTCTACGAGCGCGACCGCCGCTGCCAGCTGACCGTGAAGACCGTTCGCTCCCACGAGGGCCTGAATCCCCGCGGCTTGCCTGTCGCCACCACCGCCGATCTGCTGAGCAATTTCCTCAGCCGCAACGAACTCGTCATCGAGCCCAACCGCCGCACCTTCGCCCAGGAGCACCCGACCGCTCGCCTCGAGCGCTACGAGAGCATCCAGCGCGCCGCCGACGACGCCGTCAGACTCCCCGTGACGGTGTTCTGCGACGGCACCCCAAGCACCGGGCAACGCCTCGACGCCCTCGGCCTCTCCGTGCTCGAACTCCCCTGGCACGCCGGCGCAACAGTGCTGTGCGTCGGCGTCCCCGACCTCATCGACCACCTGACCCTGCACACAGCCACCCCCGAAGACCTCCCCTGACCGGGCGATGGACCCGCCCGCCCCGGTGACCCGGCGCACTTCCCTTTGCCATAGCCAGCGCGTGCAACTATTGTCGGCGCATGTAACCGGCTGGGACAACCCGGCCGCGAACAGGTCGAGCAGGACTCGAGAGAGAAGAAAAACCCATGTCGCTCACCCACATTCTCCCCGGACGGCTCGGGTTCGGGACCGCTCCCCTCGGGAACATGTTCCGCGCCATTCCCGACGACGAGGCGCTCGCGACCGTCGAGGCCGCCTGGGAGCAGGGCATCCGCTACTTCGACACCGCGCCGTTCTACGGGGCCGGCCTGGCGGAGTCGCGGCTCGGCCAGGTGCTGGCGGGCAAGCCGCGCGATTCCTACGTCCTGTCGACCAAAGTCGGGCGCGTCGTGCTCGACGAGCACGAGGACCAGGACCCCGGCGAACTGGGCGAGAAGGGCGGACTGTTCGAGCACGGCAACCCCAACAAGCTCCTCCACGAATGGACCGCCGACGCGACCGAACGCTCCATTGAGGACAGTCTGAAACGGCTCGGCACCGACCGGCTCGACATCGTCTGGGTGCACGACATCGCCCAGGACTTCCACGGCGACCGCTGGCTGCGGAAGTTCGAAGAGGCCCGCACCGGAGCCTTCCGCGTGCTGTCGCGGCTGCGCGACGAGGGCGTCATCAAGGCGTGGGGGCTCGGCGTCAACAAGACCGAGCCGATCGAACTGACCCTCGACCTCGACGAGCCCCGGCCGGACGGGTTCCTGCTCGCCGGGCGCTACACGCTGCTCGACCACGCGCACGCACTCCAGCGGCTGCTGCCGATGGCGGAGGAGCACAACGTCGGCATGGTGATCGGCGGACCGTACAGTTCCGGCGTCCTCGCGGGCGGCACCCACTTCGAGTATCAGCAGGCCCCGCCGGAAATCCTTGCGCGCGTGGAACAACTCAAGACACTCGTCGCGCGGCACGGCATCAGCATCAAGGCCGCCGCGCTGCAGTTCTCGCTCGCGCATCCGGTGGCCGCCGCCGCGATCCCCGGGGCCACCCGGCCCGGCCGGATCGCCGAGGACACCGCCGCGCTGGCCGAGAACGTCCCGGCCGAGTTCTGGCACGACCTCCGCGCCGCCGGTCTCGTCCACCCCGCCGCGCCGCTTCCCGGCAACGCCTGAAACCGGAGCACCACCACGGCGCACCGTTCCCGCCTCGCCCCAGCAGGTCTGGGACCTCACCGGCGGATTCGCCTCGCTGCTCGACTGGCCCCCCTACCTCCCGGAGAGCGCCGCCCTCGACGGCGTCACCGAGGATGAACGGTCGACCTGTTCACCGGCATCTACCGCGACAGCCCCGACGCCCTGCACAAGACGCTGACCTGAACGCCAAGGAGTCCTTTGTGGGCACCCGGCTCACGCGCCGACCGGGCCTCCCGGTCGGCGCGCACGCCGTCACCGCAACGGGTCGTAAGCCTTGAGATCGATCCCCGGGTCCGCGTCCCGCACCACCCGAGCCGCGATCGAACCCGCGTACGGTCCCATCGTCAACCCGGACGCACCCAGCCCGTTGGCCACCACCAGCCCCTGCACCTGCGGCACCGCCCCCAGCAGCGGCCGGATGTCCGGCCCCGCGGGCCGGAAGCCAACGCGCGTCTCCACATACGTCGCGTCCGCCAGCCCAGGCGCCACCGACAGCGCTTCGGCCAGCACCTCCGCCAACCCAGCCGCCGTCACCCGGTAATCGAAGCCAGCCCCCTCCTCCCGCGTCGCCCCCACCACAATCCGCGAATCGTCGAACGCGAGCAGATAATGCCGGGACTGGGGCAAAACCACCGGCCATCGCGAGGTTTCCGCCCCCGGCAACCGAAGATGCACAATCTGCCCCCGCTGCGGCTCGACCCGGACCTCGACCCCGAGCGGCCCCAGCAACGCAGGCGACCACGCCCCCGCCGCAGCGATCACCGCGTCCGCACCGATGAACTCCTCCCCGACCAGCACCCCGCGAACCGCCCCGTCCGCGACGATCGACGCCGTACCTTCCACAATCCGCGCCCCACGCCGCACCGCAGCCCGCCGCATCGCGTCGCGGACCAGCCGCCCGTCCAGCCGGGCCGCGCCCGGGATGTGAATGGCCGGACCGTCGTGCGCGAGCGGCGGGAACATTTCCTGGGCCTGGCGAGCGTCGATCAACTCGACCTCCCCGGCCAACGGCGCTTCCCTCGCCCGATCCGCGACCCGCTGAAACACTTGCGCCGCTTCGCTTTCGGAGACCAGGCTCAACGACCCGACCCGCCGGTAACCGAGGTCGGTCTCCCCGTCCTCGGCCAGTGCCGCCCGCAATCCCTCGTAGTACTCCGCGCCGCCGGCCGCGATCCGATACCAGTCCGGATCGTCCACAGCGGACGCCCACGGACAGATAATCCCCGCCCCCGCCGACGTCGCCCGCCCGCTGGCCGCCCCGTCGACCAGCACCGTGTCCACTCCGGCCCGCACCAGCTCATACCCGGCTGCCGCACCGACAATCCCGCCGCCGACCACGACCACACGCATTTCGCCCCGCTCCTTCACTGCTCTGTCTGCATTTCGCTTACCGCACACCGCTCATCCGCCGCTGCACCCACGGCGCGAGCAGCAACAACACCACGCCCGCCGCCATGACCGCCGCGCCCACTCCGGCGAAGTAGCCGATCTCCGTGTCCGCGCTGTACAACTGCACCAGCTGCGCATTGATCCCGCTCGCCGCAGCCGACGCCAGAAACCACAAACTCATCATCTGCGCGAGAAACGCCCGCGGCGCCAGCTTGGTGGTAGCGGAAAGCCCCACCGGCGACAAACACATCGACCCGCAAATCACCACGAAGTAACTCGCGACGAGCCACCACGGACTGGCTGGCACCTCAACCCCGTGCAACAACCCGGGCCCAGCCATCACCACAAACGACGCACCACCCAGCAACAACCCGAGCGCGAACTTCCGCGGTGTCGCAGGCTGCCGGTCCCCCAGCTTGATCCACAACCAGGCGAACGTCGGAGCCAGCACCAACGTGGCGATCGGGTTCAACGACTGAAACCACGACGACGGCACCGAGAAGCCGAAGATCTCCAGATCCGTGCGCTTGTCCGCGAATTGCGCCAGCACCGAACTGGTCTGCTCGTTGACCACCCAATAGCACACCGCCCCGAGGAACAGCGGAATATAAGCAATCAACCGAGACCGTTCGACCGCGTCCGTGCGCGGACTGCGCAACATCATCGCCAAGTACGCCACCGGCAACACCACCGCCAGCACCGTCACCGCGTTGATCAACGTGCGAACAGTCAACGCCCCCGCGATCCCGAACACCCCGACCAGCACCGCCAGCACAACGACGCCCATTCCGGCCCGAATCGCGACCCGCCGCCGCTCGCCGTCCCGAAGCGGATTAGTCGGTGCCTCCCCAGCTTGACCCAACTGTCGCCGCCCACGAGCAAACACCAGCAGCCCAGCCGCCATCCCCACCGCGGCAAGCCCGAACCCCAGGTGGTAATCCACCTTCTGCCCGAGCGTCCCGACGAGATACGGCGCGATGAACGCCCCCAGGTTGATTCCCATGTAGAACACGGAAAACCCAGCGTCACGCCGATTGTCCTTCATCGAGTACAGCTCACCGACCAAACTGGACACATTGGGCTTCAACAACCCAGTACCAGCAACGATCAGCACCATCGACACCAACAGCGCAGGCAACCCGCCCGGCACGGCCAGCGCCAGATGCCCGCACATGATCAGCGCCCCGCCGACCTGCACCGAACGCCGCATGCCCAGCACCCGGTCGGCCAGCCACCCGCCGCCGACGCCCGACATGAACACCAGCGCACCGTAAATAGACACCAGCGCCGAGGCGGTCGCCTTGTCGAGCCCCAGCCCGCCCTCGGAAGTCCGGTCGTACAAGTAATAAAGGAGAATCGCGGACATCCCGTAATAGGAAAACCGCTCCCACATCTCGACAAAGAATAATGTCGCAAGCCCGCGAGGATGCCCGAAAAACCGTCGATCACGCGCGGACGCCATTGTCTGCTCGTTCATAGCCCGCCTTTCGATAAGGATGGCGCCGGGAACGACGAAAGAAGAAAGCGATCAGCAGGAGACGCCGGGCCGCCGCAACAACGGGCGGTCCACAGTCCACAACACCTCAGCGACCGCATCGCCCTGGTTGTGCACCGCATGCGGCGTCGAAGACTTGAAGTGAATCGAATCGCCCGCCGCAAGCACGACAGACTCATCCGGCAACAGGAACGTCAACTCACCGCTCAGCACGTAACAAAATTCCTCGCCGTCATGCTGAGTAACCGGCGAAGGCTCACTAGTCGGCTGCACCTTGGTAGCCAGCACTTCAATGCGCTGATCAGGCAATTCAGCGGTAAGCACCCGATGCTCCCGCTCACCCATGACAACGCGAGTCGCCCGAGGATCGCCCTGCCGAGACACCTCGTACTCCGCCTGGCTCCGCTTGCCGGCCGACCCGAGCAACTCGACCGCATCCACCTCGAGCGCACCAGCGATCGCGAACAACGAGGTCAACGAAATCGAGTTAACACCACGCTCAGCCAACGAGAGAAACCCAGGCGAGAGCCCAGAACGCTCAGCCAACTCCCGCAACGTCATGCCGCGCTCGGACCGGACCCGCTTGATCGCCACCCCAACCCGCACAGCAGGATCGCTCTCCACCACAGCCCCGGCCCTCCTTCCGTCCCGACAAGTTTAGCCAGACAAAACAAACCCAGTCAATACTAAACAGCGTCACGGACCACAGCATTTTCCCTTACAAGACAAGAAAACCCCGCACCGATGCACCCAACGATCGAGGCACCCAGCCCCTCCCCCGCACCCCGAGATAAAGCGTCCCTGCGGTCTGGGGGTGCTTGTCAAGGCATCTTTCCCGCCTTGACAAGCACCCCCAGACCGTCAGCACACTCACGCTTCGGGGTGCCCCACGCCACCACCAAGCGATGTTGCCGCCAGGCGACGAGCAGTCACCCGCCCGCAGCCTCCGCCGCGACAACCTCCTCAGCATCCTCAAGCCGAGCAGCCAAATTAGCCCGCGCCCGCTCAACCTCCCCGGCAACGAGCAACTCGGCAAACTCCTTATGCACAGCCAACCGCTCCTTCAAATTCTCCCGAACGAGCGACTCCTGCTGCTCAGTAGCAGTAATCACCAACCGCAGCTTCTCCATCAAATGCCGATGCGCGTTAGTCAAATGCCGCGACCCCAGCAGCTCCACAACCTCGACATGACACCGAATATCAGCCTGCACAAACCCGGTCACGTCATGCGCGTGGACAGTCTTCTCCAACTCCCGCACCGCATCCGCGACCCGCTCCAACTGCTCCGCCGAAGCATGCGCGGCCGCCTCCACCCCGCCAAGCTCCAGGAACCGCCGAGCCCGGTAGATATCCCGGACTTCCTCAGGACTCAACGTAGTCACCTGAAGCACCCGGGTAGCCGGATGCCGGGTAAGCAAACCGTCCATCAGCAAGGTATTGAGCGCCTGCCGGATCGTCGCCCGAGAAGCCCCGAGATCCTCCGCGACCGCGTCCTCGGTCACCGGCGTCCCAGGGCTCAGCTCCCCGCTGAGAATGCGCTCCCGCAAAATCGCCACGCTCTTCTCGGCGACTGTCTCCCGCTGAATTCGGCCCATACCCCCCGGTTCCCTTCTCGAACAAACGTCGATTCGATCCTACTGCTCACCCGGCCGTCGAGGGGGCTGCGCGGCGGCGTGCCGGACCCCGGGCGCGAGCAGCCGATCCGGCCGGAACTCCGCGAGCAGATCCTGGACCACGCCGTCATACACCTCCGCGGCCACCAGATCGCCCAGCAACGGCGCGAGCGTCACCCCGCTGTGCGTTGCGACCACATACAGCCACGGAGAAGAAGGCACCGGCCCGGCCACAGTGAGCCCGTCCGCCGGAAGCGCCCGCTGCCCGACCCGCAACTCCGACACCGTCGCCGCCCGGCTGTGCCGCAGAACGCCCGCGAGCCGGTCCAGCAACTCCTCCGCGAGCGGCGAATCCGTCCCCGGAACAGCCCGGGGATCCGCGGTCCGGTCCAGGTCGAGCGCCTGCAACTGCAACCGCCCCGCCCCGTCCGGACGGACATTGAGCCGCGACGTGGTGAGCAATCCGGACAACGCCACCGGCACCGGACTGGTGACCGCGAGATAGCCGACCGTCGCATCCCCGGGATGGGTGAACGTCTCCATCGCCAACGGAAGGTCCGCCTGCGCCAGCAACTCCCCGGTCCACCGCCCGGCACAGCTGACCACCCGGTCGCAGCCGAGCGCCGTCCCGTCGGCGAGCCGCAGCACCGGCCGTCCGGCGTCGACGTCGAAGGCCTTCACCCGCGCCCCGCTGACCACCTGCACGCCCAGGTCCTCGGCCGCCGTGAGCAGATGGGCCAGGTAGAGCTGCGGATAGCAATGCGCCTCGCTCGGGAAGTACGCGATCGGACCCGCGTCGAGCGGAACAAGCAGATCCGGGACCAGCTGCCGCGCACGTTCCGGAGTGACCTGTTCGACGGCGTACCCGTGACCAGTCAACCGCGCCATCCGCTGTTCCAGCTCGGCCGCGTGCGCCGGATCGGTCGCGACCTCGAGGTGCCCGCCGTTGGCGAGCCAGCCGCCACCCGCGGCTTCCGCCAAGCGACGGTGCGCCTCCATGCCCGCGAGGTTGAGGTCGTAGTACGCCTGAGGTTCCTTCTTGTTCGCGTTGACCCAGGCATAGCTGGTCGACGACGTGCCCGCGCCGGGCACGTGCTGGTCCACGACGGTGACCCGGGCGCCGCGGCGGGCGAGCTCGGTGGCGACGGACAGGCCGATCACCCCGGCCCCGATGACGACGATCTGCACGGAACGCAGCCCCTTTCCAGGCGCGAGGGAGTTCACAGGACTTTCCCGAGGAATGCTTTCGTCCGCGGATGTCGCGGATCGGTCAGCACCTGTGCCGGATTTCCGCTCTCGACGACGACCCCGCCGTCGATGAACACCGCGTGGTCGGCGACCTCTCGCGCGAACCCGATCTCGTGGGTGACCACGACCATCGTCATGCCCGAGCGGGCGAGGTCCTTCATCACGTCGAGGACCTCGCCGACGAGTTCCGGGTCGAGCGCGGACGTCGGCTCGTCGAAGAGCATCAGTTTCGGTTGCATGGCAAGGGCTCGCGCGATCGCGACCCGTTGCTGTTGTCCGCCCGAGAGCGCGCTGGGATACGACGACGCCTTGTCGGCGAGCCCGACCCGGTCGAGCAGTTCCAGCGCGCGTTTCCGGACGACTTCCCGCTTTTCGCGCCGGACGCCGACCGGAGCCTCCATGACGTTCTGCAACGCGGTCATGTGCGCGAAAAGATTGAACCGCTGGAACACCATGCCGATCTCGGCCCGCCGCCGCTGAACCGCCGACGGCGGCAGTTCGTGCAGCCGTCCGTTGCGCTCGCCGTAGCCGACCAGCTGGCCGTCGACGTACAAGCGGCCGGCGCTCAACGTCTCGAGATGGTTGATCAACCGGAGAAAAGTGGACTTCCCGGACCCCGAAGGTCCCAGCAGCGTCATCACCTCGCCGCGGCGCACTTCGAGATCGATTCCCTTCAGCACGGCGGCGGAACCGAAACTCTTGCAGACGTTCACCGCCTCCACCATCGGTGCTTCGCGGCTCGTCTCGACGGTCGTCATCGGCCCTCCGAAGGGATCTCGGCCGCCGCCCGGCGGGACACGGCCCGTTCGCTGCGGTTGAACCGGCGTTCCAGAAAATGCTGGCCGACGTTGAGCACCGACGTCATCAGCAAGTACCACAGCGACGCGGTGATCAGCAGCGGAATCGTCTTGAAGTTCGTGGAATAGACGAGCTGCGCCGAGTACAGCAATTCCGGGAAGGCCAGCACGCTCACCAGGGACGTCGTTTTCAGCATGGTGATCACCTGGTTGCCGGTCGGCGGGATGATCACCCGCATCGCCTGCGGCAGCACGACGCGGCGCAAGGTGCGCAGCCGCGACATGCCGAGCGCCTGCGCGGCCTCGGTCTGCCCGCGGTCGACCGACAGGATTCCCGCCCGGACGACCTCGGCCATGTAGGCGCCCTCGTTCAGCCCCAGGCCCAGAATCGCCGCGATGAACGGCGTGATCAGGACGTTGGTCGGCGCGGACACGAATTGCGGACCGAACGGGATGCCGATCCCGAGCCGGGGATAGAGCGCCGAGGCGTAGCCCCAGAACAGCAATTGGACGAATACCGGCGTGCCGCGGAAAAACCAGATGTAGAGGGAGGCGAACCCTTTCATCGCCGGATTCGCCGACAACCGCATCACCGCGAGCACGACGCCGAGCACGATCCCGATCGCCATCGCGATCACCGTCAGCTCGATCGTTTTCCCCAGCCCGGCGAGGATTTCGCCGGACCCGAGGTAGTTCCCGACGACGTCCCAGCCGAAGTTCTTGTTGGTGAGCAGGGTGTGGACGAACATCGCCGCCAGCACCGCCGCGACCGCGCAGGTGACCCAGCGCCCGGGACGGCGCAGCGGCACTACCGGTTCTTCCTGGATCCGTGGCGCACTTATCGCTGTCATGTTCCCGTTTCCCTTCCGGGGTCGACGATTGCGCGGCTACGACTGCGCGCCGTTGATCTCCGACTTGTCGATCGCGATCTTCTCCAGGTTCCACTTCTTCAGAATCGCCCGGTAAGTACCGTTCTTGATCAGCACGCCGATCGCCTCGTGCACCGGTTCCACGAGCTTGCTCCCCTTCGGGAACGCGACTCCGCCCGGATTCGGATTGCGGAAGAACGGCCCGGCGGTCTCGAAAACGTCTTTTTGCTGCGCCGCGACCGCCAGCAGCGGCGGCGCGTCCTCCATCACGCCGTCGATGCGCCCGCTCTGCAACGCGAGCTGCGCCTGCGGCCCGTTCTGATACACCTCGACCTTCGCGGCCTGCTTCCCGGCGGCCGCGCACTTCGCCGCCTGCGACGGCAGGAAACTGGTCTGCTGCAAGGATCCCCGGATCACGCCGACGCGCGCGCCGCACACCTGGTCGGCCTTGATCCCCGCCGGATTCCCGGATTTCACCAGCACCAGCGTGCCGTTCCAGTAATAGGTGGCCAGGTCGATCGTGCGCTCGCGTTCCAAGGTGTCGCCGATCGACGACATCGCGAGGTCGACTTTGTTCGACGTCAGCGAGGGAATGATCGCGTCGAACGACGTGTTCACGAATTCCACCCGGACCCCGAGCACGCCGCCGATCGCGTTCGCCAAATCCGGGTCGAGTCCCACGACCTTGCCCGCCTGAACCGACTCGAACGGCGGATAGGTCTCGTCCATCGCCACCCGGAGCACCCCCGCGCTCCGGACCTCCGCGGGAAGCTTGGCCGCGAGCGCCGCGTCCTTGGCGACCGCCGGAATCGCGACTTCCGAAGACGGTCCAGCTGACTCCCCGCCCGCCGAGGAACTCGCTCCGCACCCCGTCAGAGCAGCGCAAACAGCGACAGCGCCAGTGACGATCAGGGCGACTCCACGTCGATTCATACTGTCTCCTTGTCATTCTGTCTCACTGTCTGACAGGAGACTCTCCATGACGGGACCCCACGGGTCAAGAAGCAAAAAAGTCGATCTAGGAACGCGGGATTCGCCGCGGAGACCGGTGCCGAGGCCGGAAGGCACCCATTCCCGGGCATTGTTCCTCTGGCCACGATGGACGGCCGGTTCTAGCGTCGCGATCCGTGCAGTTCTCCGGGGGGAGAGGCTCCGACTGTGGTGATCGAGCAGGACGACTGTGGTGATCGAGCAGGAACTGGCGAAGATCTACGCGGCGATCCGGGCCCGCGCTCTGGCCGAGGGTTCCTCGGTTGCGCTGCGGCACGTGGCCCAGGTGTGCCGGGACCTGCTGGCCGTCGACGGGGTCGGGGTGCGGCTGAAAGACCGGCTCGGTCTCGGCGAACCCGCCTGCGCCACCGACCCGCGCGCCGAACGGATGCTCGAACTCCAGATCACGGTGGGCGAAGGCCCTGGGCTCACGGCGCTGCGGCGCAGGTTCGCGGTGCTGTCCGCGGACCTGGACGAGCCGCGGCGGTTCCGGCAGTGGCCGATGTTCGCGCCCGCCGCGGTCGAGGAGGGGCTGCGCGCGGCGTTCGCGTTCCCGCTGGCCACCGGGGCGGCGTCGCTGGGGGTGCTGGAGTTCTACCGGGAGGCCGGGCGGTCCCTGTCCGACGCCGAACTGGACCTGGCGCTCACGCTGGTCCAGGTCATGACCGGCCACCTGCTCGCCCAGGTGGCCCTCGTGGCGTCGGGCGAGGCGGAGGCGATGGTCGACGAGGGGCTTTACCGCCGCTGGCGCACCGTCCACTCCGCCACGGGAATGGTCGCGGCGCAGCTGGGCTGCCCGGTCGCTGAGGCATTGCTGCGGTTGCGGGCCTACGCGTACGTCAGCGGCCGGCGGTTGTCCGAGGTGGCTGACGACGTCACCGCGGGCGTGCTGCGACTGCCCCCTGATCACCCGTCGTGGCGGCGCGACGGCGACCGCGGCGAAAACGACGCGGGCGAAGGTCCCGACCAGGACGGCGAAAGCGGGAGGCGGACGGAGTGAACAAGCTGAGCGAGGAGTGGGTCCCGATCCTGCTGGAGGCGGCCCGGACGCTGACGGGCCAGCGCGCCGGACTGGACGCCGCGTATCTGCTCACCGGCGTCTGCACGCGATTGCCCGGCGTGGACGAGGCGATCGTGCTGCTGCCCGACGACCGCGGCCGCGGCGTCCCGCTCGCCGGGACCGACTGGCCGCTGTTCGACGACCTGCTCGCCTTCCGGGCCGACGAGGACCTGTGCGGGACGGCCGGGGAAGGCGAACGGGAAGCCGCCGTTTACGCCGATCTCGCCGGTCAGGCCGGCCGGTGGCCGGGGCTGGCGCGGATCGCCGCCGCGCACGGCATCGCCGCCGTGCACACCGTCCCGATGGAGGCGTTCGGCGAACTCGTCGGCACGGTCGTGCTGACCAGCCGCGAGCGCCAGGCGCTGTCCGCGGGCGAAATCGCCTTCGTGCGGGGCTGCGCCGGGATCGCCGCGGCGGGCCTGCTGGCCGACGCCGTCGCCGAAACCCTGCCGTCCGCCGTCCTCCGGCTGAGCCACCACACCGCGCAGCAGGACCAGATCGCGGTGTGGCAGGCCGCCGGGATGCTCGCCGGCCACAGCGGCGTGGACCTCGCCGCGGCGGAGGCGATGCTGCGCGCCCACGCCCGGGACCTGGCCCAGCCGCTCGTGCACAGCGCCGAACGCGTGGCGGACGGCGGCGCGGACGAGATCGCCGGTCCCGGGCACGATACCCGGATCCTGGTGGTGGACCCGGACCGCTTCACGGTCAGCTGTTTGTCGGACACGTTGCGCGCGGCCGGTTTCGACGTCACCGCGGTCGTTTCCGCGGCGGCGGCACAGAGCGCGGTTCCTCCGCCCGTGGCGATCATCGACCAGACCGCCGCGGGCGCCGGCGACTTGATCCGGACCCTCTCGGAAGGACCGGGCACGCAAGTGATCGTGATCTCGCCGGTGGCGGTGCGGCAGGCTCCGCCCGCCACCGCCCGGGTGCTGCCCAAACCGGTCCACCCGTCACAGGTCCTGGCCGTGGTCCGCGATCTGCACCCCGCAGCCCGGCAGGCCGCGTGATGAAACAGAGACTCGCCAGCGGCTGCCAACGGCTGGACGCGATACTGGGCGGCGGGCTGATCGACCCGTCGATCGCCCTGCTGGCGGGAACGCCCGGGTCCGGCAAGACCGTGCTGGCCCAGCAGTACGCGTTCGCCAACGCCGACCCCGCCCGTCCCGTGGTGTACTTCAGCACTCTCACCGAACCCCTGCCGAAGATCACCCAGTTCCTCGACGGCCTCGCGTTCTGCGCGCCGGACCGGATCGGGACGTCGGTGCTGTTCGAAGACCTCGGCGACGTGGTCACCCAAGGCGGGCTGAACGCCGGGCTCGCCCGGCTCACCGAGGTCGCGACCCGCACCCGGTGCGGAATCCTGGTCGTCGACAGCATCAAAGCCCTGCGCTACGCCGCCTCGGACCAGGCCAGCTACACGCGGTTCCTCTACGAACTGGCCGGGCGGCTCAGCGCGCTGGCGACCAGCACCCTGTGGCTGGCCGAATACGACAGCGCCGAACTGGCGTCGTCGGCCGAGTTCACCATCGCCGACGCCACCATCGCGCTGTCCACCCAGGCCAGCGGCCAGCGCACCAACCGCGCCCTGCAGGTGCTCAAGCTCCGCGGCAGCACGTTCCTGCCCGGCTGGCACACCTACCGCATTTCCGAAGAGGGCCTGGACGCCTTCCCCCGCCTCAGCGATCCCACCGACGGCGACGGCACCGTCGACCCCGCCGCCACCGCACGCGCGAGCTCGGGCATCCCCGGCCTCGACACCATGCTGGGCGGCGGCTTCTGGCCCGGTTCGAGCACCATCGTGGCCGGACCGCCCGGTTCCGGGAAAACCGTCATCGGCCTGCATTTCGCGTTCCGGGGCGCGGAACTGGGCCAGCACAGCACTTTCACGACGCTTCAGGAAAGCCAGCTCCAGCTCAGCCGAGCCGTCCACAGCCTGGGCTGGGAACCGCGGTCCGACGCCGTCACGCTGCGCTGCGAATCCCCCAACGACATCTACATCGACCAGTGGTTCTACGACCTGCTGGAATCGCTGACCGCCAGCCGCAGCCGCAGGCTGGTCATCGACAGCCTCACCGACCTCGCCGCGGCGTGCGACGACGACCAGCGGTTCAACGAATTCCTGCACTCCCTGCTGGGCCGGTGCGCTCAGGTGGGCATCACCACGCTGCTCACCCTGGAGATCCCGGATCTGTACGGGCAGGCGGGCCTGTCCGGCACCGGGATCTCCCATCTGTCCGACAACGTGATCCTGCTGCAGTACCAGCGCACCGGGGCGCGCATCGACCGGGCGCTGACCGTGCTGAAAACGCGGGCCAGCCCGAATCTGCCCTACACGACGCCGTTCGAGGTCACCGGCCGCGGGATCGTCATGGACGACGCCGACCGGCCCTGACGCGGCTCACGGCCGGTCGGCAGTCCGCGATCGGCGCCGCAGGAACGCCCGCCTGCCGGGCAGGACGAGCAGCACCAGGCTGTAGTACTGCAGCGCGGGCACGGCGAGGGCGAGGGCCAAAGCCAGGACCAGAGCCAGGACGTTGAGGTAGCTCTCCGTGTAGAGCTCCTGAAGCGCCACCGGATCCCGATCGTCCTCGTCCATCAGCTCCGGCGCGGATTTCAGGATCCGCAGCATCCCGAACCGGCACACCATGCCCGCCAGGAGCGTGGCGTAGTAGAACACCGCCACGAACCGGTCGCGGCCGAAGGCGCCGATCATCTCCGTCGGGAGGGGAAGCACGACGACCGACAGCAGCCACCCCATGTTCCACATCGTGAAGGGGCGGGTGACCGTCGCGACCGAGGAGAACGTCCGGTGATGCTCGCGCCAGATGTTCGCGATGACCGCGAAACTCAGCAGGAAACTCCAGATCTGATCGAAGTGACCGGTGATCACCTCGCTGGCGTGTTCGTGGGCGGAGGCGACCTCGGGGACGAGGTCGACCAGCGGCAGGATCAGCAAGGTGATGGAAATCGCCGTCACCGCGTCGGTGAACAGCACCAGCCGCTCCCCGGAGGCGCCGCCTTTGCTTCGGCCCGGCGCGGAAACCGGCGGGCCGGGCCTTCCCGCGCCGGTTTCGTCGGCGGCGTCGCTGGCACTCATCCGTGTCGCACCTTTCCTCTGTCCGGGATCCCGCGGAGACTGTCACCGCTGGCTGCGGAGATCGCGCCGCGACACGCGAGCCTTGCCGCAACTGCCCGGAAGTCCGTTCCCCAGTGGACGAACGGATCCGGAATCACTTCCCGGGGAGGATCACCGCTCCGCGCCGATCCGGCGATAGTCGCGGATCCCGACGACAGTCAGCGCCACCACGATCGCCCCGGCACAGCAGACCTGCGCGAGCACCGTCGCGCCGAACGGAATGATCCCGTTCTTCAGCACCACGTTCTGGGTCACCGCCAGCGCGATGCACAGAGCCAGCGCCAGCGTCCATCCCGGGCGCGGCTCGATGCGGTGCCGGAACACCAGGTATCCGGCTCCGGCGAGCGCACAAAGCCAGACAAGCGGGGACAAACCGGTGATCCGGTCCGGATCGCCCGGGAGTCCGAACCTGAGCGCGAGCGCGGGAGCGAAGACCAGGCTGCCGCCGACGACCCACCACCACGGCCGTGACGGCGGCAGCGGGGCGTCGACGTGGAAGGCCGCCAGCGACAGCACCAGCGGAAGCCACTGCGGAGCGAAGTACAAGACCGATTCGGGACCGAGATCGGACGAATGCCTGGCGAGGAACCAGAACGCGCCCGCCGCCAGGATCGTCCCGGCGGCGATTCGCGCCATGCGGCGCCACCCGTCCACCAGCAGCACGAGCGGGATCAGCGAGGCTGCCAGCCGGATGAGCTCCGTGGTCAGATCGGACGTCAGCGTCGCGCGGAAGTCCCCGGGGAAAGGGCCGGAGAAGGAGAAGAGCACCCAGAGCGTCTCGCCGGTTTTGCTCGCGGACCTGAGCACGCCCCAGACCAGGCCGAGGAGCGCGACCTGGCGCACCAAATCCCCGAGGGCGACCGTGCGAGCGGGCGCCGCCCTGCCCGCCAGCCGGGTCCGCATCCCCAGGGCCAGCAACGCCCACACTTCGCTCCACAGCGCCGCACGGTCCCGCTCGCCGTGCAGATCGAGCAGGGTGCCGACCAGCTCGTCGCCGCGTTCGGCGCGATACCAGGCCGGGAGCACGCGCACCAACGTGCGGTACCGCGCCTCCGTGCCGATCATGCGCGCACTTCCGCTGAGCGAGACCAGCCGTCGGCGACCAGCCGGTCCAGCACGCCGTCGAAAGTGCTTGCCCGCAGCCGCGCCCCGCGTTCGGACGGCTTCCTCTGGACGACTCCGCCTCGCTCAGCCATGGTCCACATATATCCTAAGACGATATATAGCGGCGTCCGTTGCTTCGTGGACCGCGAAATTTCCCGACGCGACCGCGGGGCCGGGTCGGGCGTGCACTTCAGCCGCACCGCCGGAGCACTGCCCGCACCCGGGGGGGGCTGACCCAGCCGAACGGCGAAGGTAGCGCAGACACCACCGTGAAGTTGGGGGCTCAAGGCCTGTTGGCGAGCGCCAGCGGTTTTTAGTGTCGTCGGCATGGAAATGGAAGCTTCCCCCAGCCGCCAAGCAGGCGGCCCGGCCGTCACCACTCTGCTCTTCCTGTTCTTCGTCGCCGGTGCCGCGACGAACTCGATCGGCGCTTTCACTGGTCTGGACACCATGTTCCGGATGACCGCGGGCGGGATCGCCGTGGCGTGCCTGCTGATCCTGATCGTGCGCTTCATCGCGCGCCGCAAGGGCTGACGCCGGTGTTGAACGCCGTGCCCTTGGTGCTGGCCGCGTCGTTGCTCGCGCCCGCGGCGCCGTCCGCTGCGCCGGACCCGGTTCGGGCGGTCGCACAGGACATCGTCTCGTCCGGCGCGACCGGCGTGCAGATCCGGACAGTCCACAACGGACACTCTCGTGCCGTCACCGCCGGAGTGTCCGAACTGGACTCCCGAAAGCCGGTCTCGCCCCACGGACGCTTCCGGATCGGCAGCGCCACCAAGATGTTCACGTCCGCTGTGGTCCTTCAACTCGTCGCCGAACACCGCATCCAGCTCGACACCCCGGTCGAGCAGTACCTGCCCGGACTGCTCCCGCACGGCAACGAGATCACCGTGCGCATGCTCCTGCAGCACACCAGCGGCCTCTACGACTACACCGAGTCCCTCCCGCTGCTCGGGGCCGGCTTTGAGAAGATCCGGTTCCAGCACCCTTCGCCGGAGTCGATGGTCGCGGTCTCGACCGCCAAGCCGCTGGACTTCCCGCCCGGCAGCAAACATTCCTATTCCAACACCAACTTCATCGTGCTCGGCATGCTCATCGAGCGGACCACCGGACACGCGTGGGGCGACGAAGCGGCACGGCGCATCCTGCGGCCGCTCGGACTGCATCACACGTCGGTTCCCGGGGACCGGACCGGGATTCCGGGTCCGCACGCGCACGGGTACCAGGAGATGAACGGGAAGCTGGTCGACGTCACCGAGCTGAACCCGAGCATGGCCTGGTCGGCAGGCGAGATCATTTCCACCACCGCGGACCTGGACAGGTTCGTCCGGGCACTCGCGGCGGGGCGAGTGGTGCCGCCGGACCTGCTGGCGCAGATGACCG
This sequence comes from Amycolatopsis sp. cg13, assembly GCF_041346965.1. Lineage (GTDB taxonomy): Bacteria > Actinomycetota > Actinomycetes > Mycobacteriales > Pseudonocardiaceae > Amycolatopsis. The sequence continues at coordinate 8,999,220 of NZ_CP166848.1, read as the reverse complement.
CCCCGCGTTCCGCGACCGAGGAGTACGGGCTCGGCTTGCGCACCCCGGCCACCGCGTGCGGAGCGCGCGTATTCGGGCATACCGGCGGGATTCCCGGGTTCCAGACCGTCGCGTTCACCAGCCCGGACGGGAAACAGCGCGTCGAGGTTTCGGTGACGTTGGGCCGGGGCCCGGACTTCGACTGGACTCGCGCCGTGCTCGACAAGGTTTTTTGCAACTGAGTGCCAACACTGAACAAGGAAACCCATGCTCACTGCTGTGCCCTTTATCCTGACCGCTTCCCTGCTCGCGCCCGCCGCCCCGGCCGCGGCTGACCCCATTCGGACGGTGGCGCAAGAAACAGTCACGGCCGGCGCGACCGGCGTGCAGATCCGGACAGTCCACAACGGACACTCTCGTACCGTCACCGCCGGAGTGTCCGAACTGGACTCCCGAAAACCGGTCTCGCCCCACGGACGCTTCCGGATCGGCAGCACGACCAAATCGTTCGTGGCCACCGTGGTCCTGCAACTCGTCGCCGAGCACCGGATCGGGCTGGACACCCCGGTCGAGCGGTACCTCCCCGGACTGCTGCCACACGGCAACGAGATCACCGTGCGCATGCTCCTGCAGCACACCAGCGGCCTCTACAACTACCTCCGCACGATCTCGCTTGCGGGCACCGATCTGGAGAAAGTCCGCTACCAGCACTTTTCGCCGGAGCAACTGGTCGCCATCGCGACCGCGCAGCCGCTCGACTTCCCGCCGGGCAGCGCGTATTCGTACTCCAACACCAACTACACCGTGCTCGGCATGCTCATCGAACGGACCACCGGGCACGCCTGGGGCGACGAGGCGGCCAAGCGGATCCTGCGCCCGCTCGGCATGCACCACACGGTGATTCCCGGCGACCGCACCAAGATTCCGGGCCGGCACGCGCACGGCTACCAGGAGGTGAACGAGAAGCTGGTCGACGTCACCGAGCTGAACCCGAGCGTCGCCGGCGCCGCGGGCGAGATCGTCTCCACCACCGCGGACCTGGACACATTCGTCCAAGCGCTCGCGGCGGGGCGGCTCGTCCCGCGGACGCTGCTGGGGCAGATGACCACCCCGCGATCGGCGACCGAGAAGTACGGCCTGGGGTTGGAGACCCGGACCACGCCGTGCGGGATTCCGGTTTTCGGGCACACCGGCGGAATTCCCGGCTACGGGACGATCGCGTTCACCAGCGCGGACGGGAAGCGCCGGGTGGAGGCCTCGCTGACGTTCGGGCGCGGACCCGGCAACGCCGCCTTCTCCTCGTTGATCGACAAGGTGATCTGCGCCTGACCGAGGCACGGCCGGAGACCCGGGCCGTCGCCACGAGCACCGCGGCTCGACGGCCTCGGCCCGGGTCGCGTTCGGACTCGTCCGCGCCGGAGAAGCGATCGAACGGCACGAGTTTTTCACTGCTCAGTAACGCGATCCGGCGCCCCTGCGTCTGTCTTGGCACAGACGAGGAGCTCAAGCGATGACCGATTCCCATTCCGGCGGCCCCGCACCGCGGCCGAGCACTTCGCCCGCCGCGTTCCCGTGTCCGTACTGCGCGCTACCCGTCCAGGCGGGCGCGGTGCGGTGCTGGCGATGCGGCAACCGGCTGGTTCTCGCGGCCGCTCCGGGCGAGAGCGTTCGGCGGTTCGCCGCCGCGGCGGGGCTGGCCGCGGGCGGCGTGCTGGTCGGGGTGTCGCCGGTCCTGCCCTGGTTTCAGGTGGTGCTGCTGGGGAACGCGAGCCTGTTCGACGTCGCTCGCCTGGCGAGCAGCCGGACCGTGCCGCTCGTCTTTCTTCCCGTGGCTCTGGCGGTCTGCGGGGCCGCCGCGATCGTCGCGGCGGTCGTGCTGCGGGAGGGCGTCGCTGCCCGGGCGACCGGCTTCGTCCTGTTCGGCGTCGCCGGAGTCCTGGGCGGGTTGCTCCTCGTCAGTCTGCTGAGCGGTCTCGCCGACGCCGGCGGCCTCCTGCGCATCGGACTGGGGCCCTGGGTCGCCGTCGCTGGTGCGCTCTTCATGCTCGTCGGCGCGGTGGTGCCGCAGCCCGCCCACCGACCGCCGCGTGCCTCCGGCCGTGCCGTCTTCTCCAGCGTCGCGTGCACGGTCGTCATCGTGGTCGCCGTGCTGGGATTGACGTCCGCCGTCAGCATCGACCGAGCGACTCGCACCACTGCGGGCAGCACGGCAGCCACGCCGGAGCCAACGCCGGTCATCCCCTCGTCGCCGGAACCCGTTCTCCCGCCGGTGTCCACCAGCGTCCCGACCGCCACCTCGACCTCGACCGAGGAGCCGCCGACTGTCCCGCGCAACACCCTCGCCGACGCCGAAGCGGTCGTCCAAGGGAAGGGGTACCGCCCCTACCCAGGCACCTCGTGGGAATCGTCCGACGGCCTGCAGGTCATCCTCGCCACCATCGCCGAGTCGGCCGACGGCTACGCGAACCGGGCCTTCTTCTTCCACGACGGCAAGTACCTCGGCACCGACACCTCGGCCGACAGCGCCGGAATCCAAGAGGCGTGGTCCACCGACACCACCATCGCCCTCTCCTACGAGCTCTACAACGCCGAAGACCCGCAGTGCTGCCCCACCGCCAACGCGGCGACGGTCCGCTATCACTGGACCGGGACCCGCCTCGTCCCCCTCGACGCGATACCTTCCGCCGACCCCACCGCGAACCCGAGCCGACGCTGAGCCGTTGAGCTCAGCCATGACGAACACAGGCTCAGCGACGGCCTTCGGCCCGGTCGCGCACGCGTTGCCGCAGCCACTCCAACAGCCTCGGATCGGCGCGTTTCAGGAGGAGATCCTCGATCATCGCCTCCAGCACCTAAGGATTCCCGTCGTCCGCCCGGAGGATCACCTGACTGAACTTCAGACCGTAACCGCCCACGACCGCGAAGTCGCGATTCGGCCCGCCGTGAGCCGCCATGAGCAGGCCCGCCGGATCCAGGAAACTCGTCCACCGCGGGATCGCCACCGCCCGGAGGTAGTCCTGTACCTGAGGACCGTACTCGTCCATGGTGTCCGGAAGAAAATCCCAGACATAGCCGCCGAGATGCGAACCCGGGCCGCGATCGGGCGGCGACGCCTGCCTCGTCCGGACGAATCCCCAGTCGAATTTCGGCGGTTTCGCCGCCGAGCCGCCTTCGTAGTACTCCCGCAGCACTCGCGGGATCCCGGAGGCTTCCACGTGAAACGCGATCCTCGAATCCATCGGATAGGCGCGGAACTGCACGAAGGCAGCGTTCCCGCCCGGCGAGGACAGCCACCATCGGCGGATCCGGAGCCGTTTGAAGCCCTCTTCCTTCATCAGCGGATCGACATAGCGTTTCGCAAACTCGTCGAGCAGCTCGGCCATCCGCACCCCCGTTTCCGGCTCTTCGCAGAGTAGCCCAGGCTCGTATTCACGCTTTCCGCGAGCTCACGAGCAGGAGGCAGCCGATCGCGACCGCGGTCACGAGACCGGCGACGAGCAGCTTGGGATCGAGACTCGTGGTCGAGGCGGCCTGGGCGACCGGCGGCGCAGCGGCTGACGTCGGAGGAGCTGCCGCCGCACCCTGCTGGCTCGGTGCCGCGGAAGTGGCCACTGTGGACGGTGGCGTTGTAGCAGTGGGCACTACTGGAGGCGCTGCCACGGCAGTACGGCTGGGAGCGGCACGCGAAGCTGGTGCGGCAGAAGGGGTTCGAGGGGGCGGCGGCTGGGTGGCGGCCGCCGGTTGGACGATGACCTGCGCTCGCATGTCCGGGTGCACCGAACAGTAATAAGAGTAGGTGCCGGGGGTGCGAAAGGTGTAGTTCCAGCTCTGCCCCTGCGACAGCTGCGGGCTGCGGAACGCGACAGGCGCGCTGGTGGTGACCACGTCGTGCGGAGCGGTGTCGTGCTGAATCCAGGTCACAGTGTCGCCGACGTGCACGGTGAGCGACGCGGGCGAGTAGGCGTAGTCCTGCATCATCACGGTCTGAGTCGCGGCGGCGGCCGGTGCCGTCACCGGAGCAGCGAGCGTGAGCAGCACCGCGGCGGCCAGGAGGGCGAGAAAGCGTTTCACTGAACGAGCTCCCCGGCGAACTCGACGCGAATCGGCAGGCGGGCGAGCAGTCGCGCAACCCGGCCGACGGTCTGAAGCGGACGGCGCGGCGGCGGCAATGTCCCGCGCAGCCACAGGATGACGCGATCCGGCCCGGCGTCGCGAAGTTCGCCGCCGAACACCAGATCGCGTGACGAGTCGCCGAAATCGAGCCGTCCGGCGAACTCGACCGGCGGGCGTTCGGCGATTTCCTCGGCGGCGAAGTGCACCTCGCCCAGTTCCCGGGTGACCATTGAGGACGGAAGCGGGAAGACGGACCGGAATGACGAACCGTCGATCTCGGCGGTGAGGCGGCTGCCTTCCGGGTCGCGGGTGAACGTGGCCCGGCGGACGGTCAATCGCCCGCGCAGCACGGGAATCCCGAGCAGCCGCTGCGTCAGCTCCAGGACGCAGCGGTCGGGCCGGATCCGGTGCACGGCATGGTCAGCGGCGGCGGCCGAGGGCAGGAACCGGGTGTCAGTGGGCACGAAGTCCTCCGGGGATCGAGGTGGTCCGGGGCGGGCGCGGCGGCCCGCCCCGGACCGGGTCGGCACGCTCAGCAGGACGCCTGGTTCAGCAGCGGCGTCAGGACGCTTTCGAGCCAGACAGTGTGCGTTTTGATGTACTGGTCCAGATTCAGCAGGTCAGTGACCTGCTGGCCGGGCGACTCCTCGAGATGCGCGGCCTTGATGTGCGCGATGATCGGCGCGAGCGTGTCGGTGACGACCTTGTCGGCCGAACCGTCGAGCACGGGCTTGAGCACGCTTTCCAGCCAGACCGTGTGCGTCTTGATGTACTGGTCCAGATTCAGCAGATCGGTGACCTGCTGGCCGGGCGACTCCTCCAAGTGCGCGGCCTTGACGTGGTCGAGGATCGGCTGCAGCACGCCCTTGGGCACGCAGTTTCCGGGCGGCGGGTCGGTCGGCATCGGCATCGTGTGCGTCGGGCTGGACGGCGCGGTCGGTGTCGAGGACGAAGACGGCGGGGCGGTCGGCGAAGAAGGCGGCGGGGCGGGAGCGCCTTGGACCGTCACGGTCGCCTTCATGTCCGGATGAATCGAACAGTAGTAGGAGTAGGTGCCTGCCTTGGTGAAGGTGTGGGAGAAGGTGCCGCCGGTCTGCATGGTCGGCGACGTGAATTTCTCCGGGCCGTCGGTGACGACGACGTTGTGCGGCGCGGAATCGTGATTGGTCCAGGTCACCGTGTCGCCCGCGGAGATGGTCAAGCTGGCCGGCGAGAACCTGTACCCGCTCATCTCGACCGACTTGGCCGAGCCAGCCGCCGCGGCGGGAGCGGCGCCTCCTTGCTGCTGCGCGATTCCTTGGTAAAGCGGCACGGCGAGCGGGCTCTGCTTGGCCAGCGCCGCCAGGTCGACCTGCGGCGAGGCAGGCGCGGCGACCGGGGCGGTCTGCTGTCCCGTGCGCAGGGTGGTGAGACTGACCAGGGCCAGCGCCAGTGCGACGACCGCGACCGCGACCGGCCACCGGCGCCGGCGAGCCGCCTCGGGCGGGGCTTCCGGCCGCGTTCCGGCGGCGGCAGAGGTGGGTTCCGGGTTGTCCATCAAGGAGATTCCTTTCCGGGGTGGGACGTTCACCGGCCGGGACTGGCGGTGACGAGGAGGCTCGCCGCGAACAGCACCACGACGACGAGCGTGGCTTCCGCGGCGACGGAATAGACGAAGGGACGGACCGCGCCGGCGTCTCCGCGCAGCACCACCGCGAAGTCGAGCCGCCGCGCGACCCAGCTCTTGCTCGCCTGGGCGAAGAGCAGCACCACCGCGAGCGCGGCGAGTTTCGTCAGCAGGATCCGGCCGTAGCCGGTGGTGAACACCCGCTCGACGTCGCCGAGCGTCTCGAGCGCGAGCACGGCCCCCGCGACGATCACCAGGAGCACCGCCGTCAGGGCGAGTTTTGAATAACGGGGCACGACGTCGGCGAGTTCGCCGGGATCGCGCCGGGACAGCACGCCGAACAACAGCATCGCGAGTCCGCCGATCCACGCGCAGATTCCTGCCAGGTGCCCGAAATCCGCGAGCTGGCTCAGCAGCGGATGCGCGCTCTCCGCGGAATGCCCGGTCAGGCCGGTCGTGCGCAGCAGCCCGGCGGCGACCACCCCCGCGCCGACCCGCCACGCCACCGAACCCGCAGCGCGGCGGCCGCGTTGCAGCACGTCGGCGAGAACCACTCCGGCGAGCACCCACACGAGCGCCTTGGCGAACCAGATCCGGCCGAACTGGCTGTCGAGGACCTGGCCGAGCAGATCCGGGTCGACCAGATCCGCCGGGGACCGCTGTGCCACCCACGTGCCCTGCAAGCCGAGCCCGGCCACTGTCCCGGCGAACCCGAGGACCCAGCCGGTCACCAGCACGCCGCGCGCCCGGCGGCGGTCCGCTCCCGCTGGCCACAGCAGCGCGAGAAAGAACAATCCGCCGACGAACAAGGCGAGCCCGGAGTAGTCGACGCAGCGCGCGAGGACGTACCAGAATTTCGCGGAACCGAGGTCCATGGGCTCAGCCGCCGCTCGACGGGATCGCCGCGGGTTGCACCGGCGGGCAGGAGCCGAGGATCGTCGAGAGGAGCCCGTCCGGTCCGGTCACGCCGATCCCGGTCGTGAGACCGCCGATCAGCGGCAGCCCGCTCACCGTGTCGAGCACCGGCTGGACCGCGCCGGGCTGGCACGTCGGCGTCCCGCTCGGCGGAGGAGTTCCCGTCGGGGTCTGCGGCGGTGTTTCCGGCGGGGCGGGCGGCATCGGATCACCGGACGGCTGCGGGATTTCCCCGGTCGGCGGCGGGACTTCGCCGGACGGCGCGTCGGCCACCGGAGCCGCGGGCGGAGGCGCGTCGACCGGCGGGATCCCGCCGCCGGGCACCGGCGGCATCGGCTGCACGGCGCCCGGAGGAGGCAGTTCGCCGTTGGGCAGAACCGGTTGCGGTGCGGGCGCCGCCTGCGCCGGAGCCTGATCCAAAGCGACCGGACCGCTCGCCGCAGTCGTCTTCAAGCCGATTCCCGAGGCGTACCCCACCACGACCACGACCGCGCCCGCCAGACAGGCCGCGACCACCTGTTCCCGCCCCACTGAAGCCACCACAAGCATTTCCTTCCCCGACGCCTGCCGACGACCCGGCCGGATCACGACGGGGAGCACCACATCAAACCGCGCGTTTCTCCAGCCGACTCAATCATGACGGGAACGTAAAATTGATCTCCGAACAACAACCGGCAAACAGTGAATTCGACACTGCCGCCGACAGTGAGAACTATTTAACCTTCGCGTTTCGCGTTCGACCCGCCGCCGACAACGCGGTACCGAAACCATCTCGTTCCGACACCTGTCCCCTTAGCGAAGCAGGGTTCATGCGACCATCTTCCGGGATTTCCGTCCCCGTCCGCCGCCAACCGAGCCGGGGCGCGCTTCTCGTGCGCGTCCTCGCGGTTATCGCGTTCAGTCTCTTGGCAACATTTTTCCCCACCTCGGCAGCCGAGGCGCACAGCTTTCTGGAATCGAGCACACCTGCGAAGGATTCCGAACTTTCCGTCGCGCCCGCGAAAATAGTGCTCACCTTCAACGAACCACTGGACCGCGGTTTCACCGAATTGGCGGTACTAGGACCGGACGGTGCGACACATTGGGAGTCGGCGGCCGCCACAGTCACCGGCCCGGCCCTTTCCGCACCCGTGAAACCGCTCGGCCCGGCCGGGAAATACACAGTGGAATACCGCGTCGTGTCAGCCGACGGGCATCCCGTGTCCGGTGCCTATTCCTTCACCCTCACCAAAGCAGGCACCGGCGTCGCACCGGCAGCCGCTCCCCCTCCCGCGACGCAAGCCGCACCAGCCGTCGCCAATGACGCGAGCAGTGGAATCCCGGTCTGGGTGTGGATCGCCGCCGCGGCTGTGCTGCTGATCGCGGGCGGAATCGTCGCGGCCCGGATCAGCCGCGTTCCCGCACAAGACTGAGCGACTGTCCGAAATGGTCCTCGGCGCCGCAATTCACCCGCGCGGGCCGCGGCCTGTGCGCACTCGGATACCCGTTGCTGATCACCGCGCTACCGGAGCGAAGAATCCGCGCGGTCGAATGCCCGGGTACCTGACCTCACCGGAAGGCTTTCCTCCCATGCCGATTCCCGTGTCCGATGCCCTCGACCTGCAAGCAGACGTCGCCGACGGGAAGATCGACGACCTGCGCCGCCCCGGCCGCTACCTGGTGAGCTCGATGCTCGCCGGGGCCTTCATCGGGGTGGCGGTCGTACTGCTGCTTTCCGCGACCGGACCGCTCAACGCGGCGAGTTCCCCCTGGACCAAAGTGGTGCAGGGGCTGGTGTTCGGGATCGCCCTGACCGCCGTCGTGTTCGCCGGCGCGGAACTGTCCACCGGCAACATGATGACCATGGTCCAGGGCGTCCTGGTCCGGCGGCGCGGGGTCGGCGCGGCGGCCGCGGTCATCGTGGTGTCGTTCGTCGGCAACCTGCTCGGTTCGATCGTGTTCGCGTGGCTGGTCCACGAAGGCGGGGTGCTGTCGATCGGCGGCGCCGGCGGCCACGCCGGGCCTGGAGCGGCCTTGCTCGCGAGCCTGGTCAAGGCGAAAGCCGCGGAGTCCGCCAGCGCGCTGTTCTTCCGCGGCGTGCTGTGCAACTTCCTGGTGTGCCTCGCCGTGTGGATGGCCGCGCGCACGAAGTCGGACGGGGCCAAGCTGGCGCTGATCTTCTGGTGCCTGCTGGCCTTCATCAGCTCCGGATTCGAGCACGTGGTCGCCAACATGACGACGTTCTCGCTCGGCCTGATGAACGGCGTCCCCGGCGCGACCGTCGGCGAATTCGGCCGCAACCTGCTGTTCGTGGGCCTGGGCAACCTGGTCGGCGGCGGTCTCCTGGTCGGCGCCGCCTACACCCTGCTGGGCAAGCGCTCCCGCCCGGAACGCCCCGCCGCGACACCCGCTCCGGAAGAACTCGTCACGGCCGCAAGCTGATCGAGTCAACGCCGACGCTGCGGCAGATGTCGCAGCGTCGGCGTTTCCGCGTCAGGCCGCCACAATCCGGCTTTCGTCCGCCGCACGCGGCGCTCGGTGGCCCAATTCTTCAAGCGGCGTCCGGTAAGTCTCGCGCATCGTCAGCACCGCGAGCCCCGCCACCACGGCCGCTCCGGCGGTCAGACCGGCGACCGGCAGCCAGTTCTTCAGGTCCGCTCCGGCAAGCGCCGCCGCGATCGACGGCGCGAAACCACCGAGCGCGAAGCCCAATTGCGTGCCGACAGCGACCCCGGACATCCGCACCTTCGTGCCGAATTGCTCGGTCCACAAGGCATACCCGATCCCGCCGTACGCGCTATACACGACTCCCGACAGCAGGATCCCGAACACGAACACCAGCACGACGTTCGCCTGGCTGATCGACCAGATGAACGGCCAGATCAGCACCGCCACGCCCAACGACGCGACCGCGAAGACCGGTTTGCGGCCGAACCGGTCGCCTGCCTTGCCCCACAACGGAATGGCGGCCAGCGCGACCACGTTGCTCAGCATGATCATCCACAGCATCGAACTGCGGGACAGGCCGATCGTGGTCGCCCCGTAGGTGAGCGAATAGATGCTGACGATCGTGCTGGTGACCGAAATCAGCGCGCTCACCACGATCTTGAGCACGTCAGGCGTGTGGTGTCGCAACAGCACCAGCAGCGGAGCCTTGGGAACAGCGTTCTGCTTGCGCGCGGCGGCGAATTCTGGGCTTTCCTGCAGCGACCGCCGGATCCACCAGCCCGCGACGGTGACCAGCGCGCTGAGCAGGAACGGGATCCGCCAGCCCCACGACAGCAGCGCGGAGGTCGGCATCGAGGACAGCGGGAGGAACACCGCGGTCGCCAGGATCAGGCCGAATTGCGTGCCCGCCAAGGTAAAACTGGTGAAGTAGGCGCGTTTGCCCGGCGGCGCGTGTTCCAGCGTCGCGGATCCGGCGCTGGACTGTTCGCCGGCGACCGCGAGCCCTTGGACGAGCCGCAGCGCGACCAGCAGGATCGGGGCGGCGACGCCGATCGTGCCGTATCCGGGCAGGACGCCGATCAGAAACGTCGCGGCGCCCATGCCGAGCAGGGTCAGCAGCAGCACGCGTTTGCGGCCCAGCGTGTCGCCGAGATGCCCGAGGATGAACGAACCGACGGGACGGGCGACGTAGGCGACGCCGAACGTGGCGAGCGAGGCGATCGTCGCGGTCGCGGCGTTGCCCGCCGGGAAGAACACCTTCGGGAAGATCAGCGCCGCGGCGGTGCCGTAGATGAAGAAGTCGTAGTACTCCAGCGCGCTGCCGATCCACGAGGACACGGCGGCCTGGCGTGGGGTGCGGCGGGCGGCGCCGGACGATGCGGGGTCGTGCTCCTGGCGCGGGACAGCGTCGTCCACGTCAGCCTCCTTGATGACCGCGGCGGCGGTCGACGGGTCCGTCCGGCCGGAAGGGACCGGCTGTTTATGTACCGGATAGTGAGTTAGCCGCCGCTGGTGTGTCAAGACCTCGGCGCGAATCCGGTCCGGTCAGGCCCGCCCGACGTGCGCGGTCAAGTACTCGAGAACCAGGTCCCCCAGCATGCGCCGGTAGTGGTCGCGACGGGAAGGATCCAGCAGGTCGCGGTCGAAAATGACCTGGAAGGTGTGCTGGTTCGCGGTCCGGAACACGCAGAACGCGCTGATCATCATGTGCACGTCGAGCGCGTCGACGTCGTCGCGGAACAGGCCGGCGGCGCGGCCGCGCTCGAGGATGCCGGCGAGCACGTCGACCGCGGGCGCTGCGAGGCCGGACAGGATCGGCGAGGTCCGCAGATGCCGCGCGTGGTGGATGTTCTCGATGCCGACCAGCCGGATGAACGCGGGATGCGATTCGTGGTGGTCGAAGGTCAGCTCGGCCAGCGCCCGCATGGCGCGCGCGGGGTCGAGATGGTCGACGTCGAGCTGCTGTTCCAGGGCGCGGATCCCCTGGTAGGCGCGCTCCAGAACGGCGACGTACAGCCCTTCTTTGCTGCCGAAGTAGTAGTAGAGCATCCGCTTGGTGGTCCTGGTGCGCGCGGCGATCTCGTCGACGCGGGCGCCGTCGTAGCCGCGGTCGGCGAACTCGCCGGTCGCGACGTCGAGGATCTCGGCGCGGGTGCGCTCCGCGTCCCGCTGCCGCTCCGGCGCGTCGGAGGATTCGGCGCTCACGGGATCGTCCTCGCTGCTCGGCTCATCTCGCCGAGGATATCCGGCCGCCGCTTCCCTTTCGCGCTCGGACACGGTACAAGTAACTAACTAGTACATTCATTGACTGCGAGGAGCCGTGCGCATGTCCCCCGACCGCACCGTGCCCGGCCGGCTGCTGACCGGCCTCGTCGGGACCGGGATCGGCCCGTCGCTCTCCCCCGCGCTGCACGAGCGCGAGGCGCGCGAACTCGGCCTCGAGTGCACCTACACCCGGTTCGACCTCGACGTGCTCGGCGTTCCGGCCGAAGCCGTCGGCGAGCTGATCGCCCAGGCGCGCGCGGAAGGCCTGGCCGGGGTCAACGTCACGCATCCGTGCAAGCAGCTGGTGATCCCGCACCTGGACGAGCTGTCGCCGGACGCGGCGGCGATCGGCGCGGTCAACACCGTCGTCTTCGAGGACGATCGAACGATCGGGCACAACACCGACTGGTCCGGATTCCGCGACGGCTTCGTCGCCGGTCTGCCCGACGCGCCGCTCAACCGAGTCGTGCTGCTGGGCGCGGGCGGTGCGGGCGCGGCCGCCGCGCACGCGCTACTAAGCCTCGGCGCTGAATCGCTCGCCGTGCTCGACACTGACACCGCCCGCGCGGCCCGGCTCGCCGACGATCTCACCGCGCGGTTCGGAACCGGCCGGGTGCGGGCCGGGCACGGTCTTGAGCAAGAACTCTCCGAAGCCGACGGCTTGGTGCACGCGACCCCCGTAGGCATGGCCGACCACCCTGGCCTGCCGCTGCCGATGTCGTTGCTGCGCAAGGAACTCTGGGTCGCCGAGATCGTCTACCGTCCATTGGAGACCCCGCTGCTGCGCGCCACCCGCGGGCTCGGCTGCCGCACCCTCGACGGCGGCCGGATGGCGGTGCACCAAGCCGCCGCCGCGCTGAAACTGTTCTGCGGCCGCGAACCCGATCCGGCACGGATGTTGCGTCACCTCACCGAACTGGTCGGCACCGAAACCCCAGGAGGCACCAGCCGTGTCGCGTGAACCCCGCACCGGAATCGCCACCGTCTGCCTCTCCGGGACGCTCGACGACAAGCTTTCCGCCGCCGCGGCAGCCGGATTCGACGGCGTCGAGATCTTCGAGCCCGACCTCGTCGCCTCCCCCATGCCGCCCGGCGAAGTACGGCTGCGCTGCGCGGACCTCGGCTTGTCGATCGACCTCTACCAGCCCTTCCGCGACCTGGACTCGACCGACCCGGACCGGTTCGCGGCGAACCTGCGCCGCGCGGAACGCAAGTTCGACCTCATGGAAGAACTCGGCACCGACACCATCCTGGTCTGCTCCTCCGTGGCCGACGACGCGGTCGCCGACCTCGACCGCCTCGCCGAGCAACTGCACGCACTCGGCGAACGAGCCGGCGCGCGCGGGCTGCGAATCGCTTACGAGGCACTGGCTTGGGGCAAGGAAGTGTCCACTTACGACCGTTCCTGGGAGGCCGTGCGCCGCGCTGATCATCCGGCGCTGGGCCTGTGCCTGGACAGCTTCCACATCCTCTCGCGCGGCTCGGATCCCGCCGCCATCGCCGACATCCCCGGCGACAAGCTGTTCTTCCTCCAACTCGCCGACGCGCCGCACCTGTCGATGGACGTCCTGCAGTGGAGCCGCCACCACCGGCTCTTCCCCGGGCAAGGCGCGTTCGACCTGCCCGGCTTCCTCGCTCCTGTGCTCGCCGCCGGATACACCGGACCGCTGTCGCTCGAAGTGTTCAACGACGTCTTCCGCCAAGCCGATCCCGACCGTGCCGCGATCGACGCGCACCGGTCCCTGCTCGCGCTCGCCGAAGCCACGAACCCCGTTGCGCAACCCGCACCAGAAGTCCGCGGACCGGCCTTCGTCGAACTCTCCGCCGACGACTCGCTGGCCCCCGTCCTGTCCGCGCTCGGCTTCGCGCGCACCGGAATCCACCGCACCAAACCCGTGGAACGCTGGGAACAAGGCACCGCGCGGATCCTCGTCAACCGCTCCGGCGGCCCAGCAGCCGTCGCCGCCCTCGCCGTCGAATCCGCCGACCCCGCTGCCGCCGCCCGCCGCGCCGTCCGGCTCGACGCGACCCGCCTGCCGCGAGACCGAGGCCCCGCCGAAGCGGACCTCGCCGCCGTCACCGCGCCGGACGGAACAGCGTTGTTCTTCTGCCGCACCGGAAACGACGACGACTGGACCGGAGATTTCGTGCCCACCGGCGAAACCGCCGACGGCATCGGGATCACCGGCATCGACCACATCGGACTGGCGCAGCCCTTCGACCACTTCGACGAAGCCGCCCTCTTCTACCGCACCGTGCTTGGCCTGGAACCCGCCGCGACCGGCGAGTTCGCCGCGCCTTTCGGCCTGGTCCGCAGCCGAGCCGTCGCCGACCCGCACCGCCGGATCCGGCTCGCACTCACGGTTTCCCTGCTGCGGCGCGGCGAATGGGCGCCCGGGGTGTCCGAACCGCAGTACATCGCCCTCGCCGTCGACGACATCCTCGCCGCGGCCCAAGCCGCCCGCGCCGCCGGTGCACCAATGTTGGCCATCCCGGACAACTACTACGCCGACCTCGACGCCCGCCTGGACCTGCCCGCGGACCGGCTCGCCGCCTACCGGGACCTCGGCGTGCTGCACGAACGCACCCCGGAAGGCGACTACCTGCAAGCCTGCACCGAAGTCCTCGGCGGCCGGGTGTTCCTCGCACTGGTCCAACGCCTCGGCGACCACGACGGCTACGGCTGGACCGATGCTCCGGTCCGCATGGCCGCACACCGCCGCCGCCGGATCGCCCGGGCGCACGTACCAGCCTGAACTGTGCCTTCGCCTCGGACGCGCCGATGACGAAAAAGCTTGCCACGCAGGCTATTCCTTTCTCATAGATCCACAGTAGACAGTCCTGCTGCAGTCACCGGCGAGGAAGCAGCGCGAGGAACGCCGCCGCGGCGGGAGTCGGCGGCCGGGTGGCCGCGTGGACCGCGACCACCTCGCGTTCGATCGGCGGGTCCGTCGCCAGAGTGCGGACTCCGGGATGGTGCCGCACCGTTTCCGGCGGAACGAGCGCGATGCCGATTCCTTCGCCGACGACGTCCAGGAGGTCGTGGACGGAGTCGACCTCGCAGATGCCGCGCCGGGACAGTCCGATGTGGTCGCAAGCGGCGTCGATCCGGGTGCGCAGAGCCGAATCCGCGCGGTATTCGATGAAGTCGCGATCGGACAGTTCCGCGAGGGCGACGCGATCGCGTTCAGCGAGCGGATCGGTGGCCTTCACCGCCAGCACCAGCGATTGGGCGGCGAGCGCGCGGTGCTCGACGTGCCGGGTGTCGAAGGGGCGGTCCACGAAGGCGAGGTCGAGTTCGCCGTCCACGACGTCGCGGATCAGCCGGGGCACGGAATCGTGGCGCAGGTGGAGGTGCACTGCCGGGTGGCGGGCGTGGAAGCGGGCCAGCAGACCGGGCAACGGAACGCCGCCCATCGCTTGGATGGCGCCGACCCGCACCCGGCCGCGCAGCACCCCGCGGACGGCGGCGACCGCGTCCTTGCCTTCTTCCGCCGCAGCAACCGCTCGGCGCGCGGACGGCAGCAGGGCGCGGCCGGCCTCGGTCAGCTCCACCTTGCGCCGGGAGCGGGTGAACAGTTCTGCGCCGACTTCGCGTTCCAGCGCGGCGATCGAACTGGACAGGCTCGACTGCACCAGGTGCACGCGGGCCGCGGCGCGGGTGAAATGCAGTTCGTCGGCGAGCACGAGGAAGTGTTCGAGCTGGCGCAACTCCATGGATCGACTGTATCGATCGATGGCACGGGAAGCATCTGTTGGACTGGTCGTGGCAGCCGGGCGACGCTGGTCTGCATGAAAGTTCAGCAGGCAGTGGGTTTCTGGGGCGTGGCGTTCGCCTTCGGCGTGACAATGGCGGGCACGACGTTGCCGACGCCGCTGTATCCGTTGCTACAACGGGAGTTCGGGTTCGGCGAGCTCGCGAGCACGCTGCTTTACGCCGTCTACGCGGGCGGGGTGATCGCGGCGCTGGTGCTGTTCGGCCGTGCCTCGGACGTGCTCGGCCGACGGCGGGTGCTGCTCGCCGGAGCGGCCTGCGCCGCGTTGTCGGCAGCCGCTTTCCTGAGCGGAGCCGGGATCGCCGCGCTGCTGGCCGGTCGCGTGCTCTCCGGGTTCTCGGCCGGCCTGGTCACCGGCACGGCGACCGCGGCGCTCGGCGAACTGCACCCGCGCGGGAACCAGGCACACGCCGGGCTGGTCGCGACCGTCGCCAACATGCTCGGCCTCGGGTGCGGGCCGCTGCTCAGCGGGGTGCTGGCCGCGGTCGCGCCCGCGCCGCTGCAGCTGTCTTTTCTCGTGCACCTCGCGCTGCTGGCGCCCGCCGCGGGCGTCGTGTGGCGAACGCGCGAACCACGACCCGCCGAGGCCGGGGCCCGGTTCCGGATCGTGCGGCCGGTGCTGCCCGCCGAGGTCCGGCCGGTGTTCCTGCCCGCGGCCACCGCGATGTTCGCCGCGTTCGCGGTGTTCGGTCTCGTCGCCGCCGTCGAGCCCTCGATGCTGGTGCGGCTGCTGGACGTGCACAGCCCGGTGGCGCCGGGACTGGTCGTGTTCGCGATGTTCGCCGCGTCGGCCGGCGGCCAGATCGTCTCCCGGCGCGTCCCCGCCGCCCGCGCGTTGCCGATCGGCTGCGCGGTGGTGCTGGCCGGGGTCGCCGGGCTGGCCGCCGCGATCGGCCTGGAATCCGCGGCCGTGCTGGCGGCCGCGACGATCGTGATCGGCGCCGGGCAGGGAGTGGCGTTCCGCGGCGCGGTGGCCGCGGTCGGCTCGCGCACCCCCGATGACCAGCGAGCCGGGACGATGTCCAGCTTCTTCCTGGTGGTCTACCTCGGCATCTCGGTCCCGGTGGTGCTGGCCGGCGCCGCGTCCGCCCAGTGGGGCCTGCGTGCTTCCGCGCTGGCCTTCGCCGGGGTCGTCGCCGTCCTTCTCGTCGTTGCGCTGCTCGCGACAGGTTCCCGCGCCCGCAGTGCGGCTTGAAGTGCTTCATCCGGCCGCGGACGTGCCAAGATCGGCTGGTTCCCGCACCTGATCGAACCTGCGGCTTCGGATCAAAAGACACGAGACGGCGCCGATCGCGATCACCGCGACCGGCAGCGCGAGAGTCGGCCGCATCGCGTCGACCACCCCCTGTCCGAACACCGAGGCGGCGGCCTGCTGAACGTCGTGGACCACCGCGGCCGGCGTCCCGGGCGGCAGCGGGACCGCGGCGCCGGACTGCCCGGTGCCGATGTCCGTCCCGCTCCGGGCCGCGTGCTCGAACGCCGCGGTGAACCGGTCGCGGACGGTCTCCGGAAGAGCGGCGGCACGCGCGGCCGCCTCCTCTTGGAGAGACACGGCGAGCCGATTCTGCAGCACCGCGCCGACCGCCGCGCTGCCGATGACCGTGCCGATCTGCCGGATCGAGTTCAGCACGCCGGAAGCGGCTCCGGCCATCGCGGGCTCGACGCGGTACATCGCGACCGTGACCATCGGGCCGAACAGTCCGCCGATGCCCACCCCGACGACGAGCAGCGCGGGCTGGAACTCCCACCACGCACGCCCGACGTCGGCCGCGACTGCCAGCCACGCCATTCCGGCCGCGAACAGCGCCAGGCCGGTCATCAGGACGTACTTGCCGCCGAGCCGGTCGGCCAGCCTGCCCGCGACCGGGGACAGCACCGCCGAGACCACCATCGCCGGAGCCATCACCAGCCCGGCCTCGACCGCGCTGAAGCGCAGCACCGACTGCAGGTAGATCATCACCGGCAGGAACAGGCCGATCATTCCCACTTGGACGGTCGCGGACACGAAACTCATCACCGCGAAACCGCGGTCGCGGAACAGCACGAACGGCAGCAGCGGATCGTTTCGCTGCCGGTTCCGTTGCTGCACAAGGAATACCGCCAGCAGCAGCACGCCCGCGCCCAGCAGGGACCAAATCGTCGCGTTCCACTCGTACCGCTGCCCCTCGGTGAGCGCGAACGTCAGGGACGCGAGCGCGGCCGCGGCGAACACGACGCCGGGAACGTCCACCCGACGGCGAGCGCCGTGCCGCAGGTCCGGCACCAGCAGCACGGCCAGCACGAGCACGAGCAGGCCGATCGGGACGTTGACGACGAAGATCCACCGCCACCCGGCCGAACTGACCAGCAGCCCGCCCAAAGTCGGCCCCGCGATCGTGGCCACCCCGGCCACCGCTCCCCACACGCCGAGCGCCGTGCCGCGGCGGGCAGGCGGGAACGTGCCGATGATGATCGTCATCGTCTGCGGCGCCAGCGCGGCGGCCCCGAGCCCCTGCGCTGCCCGGGCCGCGATGAGCTGCGCCGGATCCCGCGACAGCGCGCACAGGACGGATGCCGCCGTGAACACCGCGGTGCCCGCGACGAACATGGCGCGCGGCCCGAACACGTCCCCCAGCCTGCCGAAGGCGATCAGCAGCGCGGCGAGGACGAGGATGTAAACGTTGATCACCCACAAGACCTCGTCCAGCGAGGCGCCCATGGTTTCGATCATGCTGGGGATCGCGACGTTGACCGCCGTCAAATCCAGCAGGGTCAGGAAAAATCCCAGGCTGAGCGTCACCAGGACCGCCCACGGATTGCCGCGCCAACGCTTCATTCGCATTCCTCCCAGACCTCCGCACCCCGCCTGAGCCGCCCGGCGGAAACCGGTCGCCGGAGCCGACTCAGCTCGTCTCGCTAGAATGCTAGCATCCTAACAAGCTAACCATCCTCGGAGACGAGAGCGCGAGATCCGGCGGCAGAGCGGCCGACCGGATCGGAGAGGACGGCGGCGCGCAGCTGGCGACCGCGCGCCGCCTACTGGTACCGGTCAGGTCAGGTGGTCGAATTCGCCGCTGACCCAACGGATGTGCGCGTCGGCGGAGCGCTGCACGACGGCTTTGGCGTCCGCGTCGATGGTGTCGCCGCCGAGCGTGTACAACCGGTCGTAGGACCAGCCGTCGAGCCGGTCCACGATCCGCCGGACCACCGCGGCGGACAGCGGGATGTGCTTCGGGAAATTGCGCTGGAACGACACCCAGTTCGGAGCCAGGCCGCCGCTGATCGAGTCGCCGGACAAGAGCGAGCCGTCCGGGGTGCGCAGCACGGCGCTGCCCAGCATGTGGCCGCCGACCTGGATCAACTCGACCCCGGGCACCGGCTCGGCGTGCTCCGTCCAGAACTCGAGCACCGGGCCGGTGCGGCCCAGCCATTCCCGGCCCGCGGCGTTGACCAGCACCGGAATCCGCCCGAACGCGTGGCTCCAGCTGACCTGGGCAGCGAACATGTGCGGATGGCTGGTCGCCACCGCGACAACCTCGCCGAGCGCCCGAACCGCGGCGAGTGTGTCCGGCTCAATGGAGGTCGGCGGATCCCACAGCACATTCCCCCGCGCGGTCCACACGACGAACGACCACTGCCCGATGCCCACCACCGGTTCCCGCCGCAGGCTGTGCACCCCGCGACCGTGATCCCGCTGCCGCACCTCATGCGGTTCGGCGGCAAGCTGTTCGTGAGTGCGCCAACTCCCGGAATGCGGGCCCAAATCCCCGCGCTCCTCGATGCCGACTTCGCCGCGGTCCAGCACACAATGCGGGGGTTCCGGGGAGCCGGGCTGTTCGATGCCGCAGCGGTCGCAGATCCATAGTGTCATGATCGCGATTCTCGAACCTCGATATAGCTAGAGGTCAATCAATCGTCCAGTCTCGCAATCCGGCGAGACCAGCACGCGCGGAGCAGCAGCTCATCAGAGATCTGTGCCGAATCGGGAATCGGTACGCGCGGAAAGATCGATGACCAACCTGCCCTCGGTCCAAGCTTCGACGACCGAAGCGAGTTCGCTCCACTGCCCGCCGTTCAACTGCCGAGAGTCCACCAAGTGCTGTTTGCGCTTTCCCTGACTCGTGGTCGCGTACAGGGCAACGGCGGAATCGTACCCACCTGACGTGAAATACACCTTTTCGATTTCTCTCCACCCGAGTTCGACGTGACAAGTCCAGGAGCTGCCCTGTTGCCGGTACACCGCCAGTCCGCGCCCGCTCGCCGCTATCCGCACCCGAACCCCGGCCAGTTCCGCGGCCTGCGGCACCGGTCGTCGATTCTCCGGAGGAGGTGCAGGCCGCTCAGCAGGACGGCGCTTCGCGGCAGGCGGGGGTGCCGCACGTATCTGCCGAGAAATGTCGTGCACGTTCCTGCGCTGCCGACGCTGGCCGAGCAGCAGCGCCGCCACCAGCGCGACCCCGACTCCGACGGCAAACGCCGCCAGCCACATGGACGCCATGCAGCACAGCATGGCCGCCCCGGCCGGGATCGGAATCGCTTCGCTCACCAAACACTCGAATGGCGCAAACCTCACTGCACATTGGGCGTCAAACCGTCCGTCGAGCAGCAGAAATAGCTGAAGGCGCGGGATCGCTGGGGAATTCGGCGGACCGAGCGCTTCGCCCGAGCCCACGGACAGATCCGCGCGATCCGCCGATGGCGGCGCACCCTCCTTGGCGGCGTCGTCGAACGCGCTCGCCAGGACGGCAAGCTCGCGGTTTCCGCCTCGGCCGGGCGGCTGAACGCGTATCGTGGCCCGCGGTGTGCCGGAAAGACTGGCCCGCAACGGAATCTTCGTTGACCTGACCGAGGAGCGCCTCATGGGAACCGGAGCCGACCGGACCGCGGTCGGGCCGATGGTTATCGTCGCCGCCGACCAGCACGAAGCCCGGCCGCTGATCGACGACCCGTGGGCCAGCCGCCTCCTGCCCGCCGCCGGGCGGTTCGCCGTCGCGCTGACGAGATGCCGGCCGGTCCGGCGAGCGTTGATCGCCGCTGCGGAGAAGAAGATCCCCGGCCTGTGGGCGAGCATGCTGTGCCGCAAACGCTATGTCGACGACGCCCTCCGCGAGGCTCTCGACGACGGCGGGATCGAGGCGGTGGTCATCCTCGGCGCGGGCTTCGACACGCGCGCCTGCCGCCTGCCCGCCCTCGCGAGGATCCCGGTCTACGAGGTCGACCTGCCCGCCAACATCGACCGCAAACGTGCCGCGCTCACGAAGGCGCTCGGCCGCGTCCCCGACAACGTGAAGCTGGTGCCGGTCGACTTCGAAACCCAGAACCTCGCCGACGCCCTCGCCCGGCACGGCTACTCCGCCCGGCGGACTTTCTTTGTCTGGGAAGCGGTCACCCAGTACCTCACCGAGGACGGCGTCCGCCGCACGTTCGACTTCCTCGCCACCGCACCCGCGGGCAGCCGCCTGGTTTTCACCTACGTCCGCAAGGATTTCCTCGAAGGCACCACGCTTTACGGCGCCGACGCCGCGTACTCCGACTTCGTTCTCAAGCAGCGGCTTTGGCGCTTCGGCCTGACGCCCGGCCGCGTCGAAGCCTTCCTCGCCGAATACGGCTGGAGCGAACGAGAACAAGCCGGGCCCGAGGAATTCACCGACCGGTACCTGCGTCCCGCCGGACGAAACCTGCCGGTGTCGGAGATCGAACGCTCGGTGCTGGCCGAAGCGCGGTAATCACGGCGTACGCGAGTTCGCGAGCGTCGGCGGACTCGTGATCGTCGAGCGGGCCAGGCCAGCCGGTCCCGCCATCCCCGCCGACGTGCGCTCACACCGGCAGCAGCAACGGACGTTTCGCGGTGCGGCCGTCGCCGGAAGACCTGCCCAGCAGTCGCCGGACCAGCCAGGGACCGAGAAACTCGGCGAGCCACCGGACTTCCGCGCCCGCGGTGCGCCACCCGGGCGGGCGGACGACGGGCGGCAGCGGGTCGGTCCAGCTGTCGTCGCTGCCGGGGAGGCCGAGGCGGTGCGCGACGGCGGCCGCGATCCGGGCGTGCCCGATCGGGTTGGCGTGCAAGCGATCCGCGCACCAGAGCCGCGGATCGCCGGCGACCTCGTGCCGGTCGGTGTCGACGACTGTCACCCCGTATCGGGCCGCCGCGGAACGGATCCGGCGGTTGAGGTCGGCGACTCGCGGACGCAACGGTGCCGCAATCGGCGCGATCTTCCCGATGTCGGGGAAGGCGAGGGTGACCACGTCGGCGCCAGCGGCAGTGAGCGCGGCGAACATGGCGGTCAGGTGATCCCCCACCGCGCCGGCGTCGTAGCCCGGGCGGAGCAGGTCGTTCATTCCGGCGACGACGGTGGCCAGCGTCGGACGCAACGCCAGCGCCGGGGCGAGCTGTTCGGCACGCACCTGACCCGCGAGCCGTCCCCGGACGGCGAGGTTGGCGTACTCCACCGGCTCGCCGGTGGCGGCGAGATGATCGGCGAACCGGTCCGCCCAGCCTCGGTAGCCCGTGGCCTCGTCGCCGTCGCCGATGCCCTCGGTCTGGCTGTCGCCCAAGGCCACGTAACGAACGGTCACGCACCGGCCTCCTGCTTGATCTGCTCGAACCGGGCGGCCATCGCTTCGCCGAGCGCCGTCGCCGCGGAGAGCGGGCGCACCATCACCGTGAAGTCGTCGATCAGCCCGTTTTCGTTGGTGTGCAGGAAATCGCAGCCGTTGATCTCCTTGTCCCCCACCCGCGCGGTGAAGATCAGCGCGTGGTCGCGGCCGTCGGCACTGGAGATCTCCCGGACGTAGCGGAAATCGGCGAAGACCCCGCTCACGGCGCGCAGGATGGCCGCAGTGATCGGCTTGCCGGGGTACGGCCGGTAAGCGACCGGACTGGTGAAGGTCACGTCGTCGGCAAGCAGGGCTTCGACGGCCGCGTGGTCGTTGTTCTCGACTGCCTCTCGGAGCGGGTGCACGCAGCCTCCTAGTAACTTTGTTGATTAGGTGCAGATGAGATTAATCGCCTCGATGCTACGGTGTCCAGATGTCCTTGAAGTTCGCGATCCTCGCGGCCCTGCTGGAGGGCGAGTTTTCCGGCTACGACCTGGCCAAGTCGTTCGACGCGTCGGTCGCCAACTTCTGGCAGACGACCCCGCAGCAGCTCTACCGCGAACTCGAACGGCTCTCGGCCGACGGCATGATCACCGCGCGCGTCGTCGAACAGGAACGCCGGCCCAACAAGCGGATGTTCAGCCTCGCTCCCGCCGGACGGCGCGCCCTGCACGAATTCACCGCGACGCCGGTCCAGCCCACCACGATCCGGGACGACCTCCTGGTCAAGGTGCAGGGCAGCGACGCGGGCGACGCCGAAGCGGTGATCGCCGCCGTCGAGGAACGCATGGAATGGAGCCGCGCCAAGCTCGCCCGCTTCGAACGGCTGCGCGAGGGCATGCTGGACGGCCGGACGGAAAGCGATTACCTGCGCGACAACGACCGGGTCGGGCCCTACCTGACTCTGCTGCGCGGCATCTCGTTCGAGCAGGAGAACCTGCGGTGGGGCGAGCACGCCGCGCGGATCCTCCGGCAGCGCGCCAAATCGAGCGTTTCCAAGCCTGCTTAGCGCGGCGATGGTCGGCCGAGGTGGCGGAACCGTCCTGGCTGACGTATACCCCTTGCTGTGGCGGCTTCGACGGTAGGACTGTTGCATCCGGGCCGGATGGGCTCGGCCATCGCGAGGCAATTGATCGCGGGCGGGCACCAGGTGCTGTGGTGCCCGGCCGGACGGTCGGCGGGAACAGCGCGCCGAGCCGCGGCGACCGGGTTGACCGCGGTGGAGACGATTCCCCTTCTCCTCGAGCGGAGCGCGGTCGTGTTCTCGATCTGCCCGCCCGCCGCGGCCGAGGAGGTCGCCGCGGACATCGGGGATTACCGCGGGATCTACGTCGAGGCGAACGCGATCAGTCCACAAAGGATGATCGCGATCGCCGGCCGGCTCCGCGCGACCGTGGTGGACGGATCGATCATCGGGCCGCCCCCGGACGAACATGCGACCGCGCGGGTCTACCTGTCCGGTCCGGAGAACGCCGTCGAACGGGTACGGGGACTGCTGGCCTCCGGCAACGCCGAACCCGTGCCGCTGGCAAACCGCGTCGGCTCGGCGAGCGCGTTGAAGATGGCCTACGGATCGTTCCAAAAGACTTCGCGGGTGCTGGCCGCGCTCAGCCATGCGATCGCCGACGACTACAGCGTCGGCGAACACCTGCTCAGGGAAGCGAACGCCTTCGGCGGCAACGCGCTGGCGGACCCGGACGGGCTGCCGTCCACGGCCGCACGCGCTTGGCGCTGGGCGCCGGAAATGCTGGAGGTCGCGGAAACCGCGCGGGAGCTCGGCCTTCCGGACGCCCTCGCCACCGGCTCGGCCGAGGTGCTGTCGCGCTGGGCGGACGACAAGGACGACTTCGACCTCGACCTTCCGGCGACGCTGCGCCACCTGCATCGCGAATAGCGGCCACGGGATCGTGCCGTCGCGGCGTCTCCGAAGCAGGTCTCGCCGGGGTTTGCTTCACCGGATCCACCGGTTGAGCAGCCATGCAAGCTCAGCTCGGCGACGGTGGCCCGCACATGATCGCCGCCGACGTTGTCGAAGCACACGTCGACACCGACCGGTCGCGCCCTTGCCGAGCACGACCCGCGCG
This sequence comes from Amycolatopsis sp. cg13, assembly GCF_041346965.1. Taxonomy (GTDB): domain Bacteria; phylum Actinomycetota; class Actinomycetes; order Mycobacteriales; family Pseudonocardiaceae; genus Amycolatopsis. The sequence continues at coordinate 8,975,479 of NZ_CP166848.1, read as the reverse complement.
CACCTCTCCGAACCGGACGAGAAGACGAATGGTCCGAGGAAATTGGCACCGCGAGCCGGCCACGCCTCGTACGGGCGAGCCTCTTGGCGTCATCACCAGGCCGCGCTGCCGATTCGGATCATGACCGCAGCGAGAGCACGACGCGCTCGTCGCTGATCCGCCACCGTGCTCGCAAGGTGGCGTGGGCATTTCAGGCGCCCGATCCCGGAAGGCGGGACCGAAAGGTCCTCGTCGTCGAAGCAGCGACCGATCGCGGAACCGGCGCGATTCTTGGCGCCCAAGCGCGTTCTCCAGCCGGTGCCCGGCCGCTCGAAGCCACCTCGCGCACCTCAGCAGCGGTCAAGAAACGCTGCCTCCGCCGGGACTCGGCTCAGGTCGTCGACACGGCGCAACCGGTATCGTGTGGTGGCGAGCAGTCTTCGAGAGTTGCCGGAAGGATGCTGTGGCGAGCCTGGTGTCGTCGTTGGACGACTTCGCGGATGTGGAGTGGGGCAAGTTCGGCCTCATCGACGACGAGCGGGTGCCGCCGGGCGAGCCGGGCTGGCTGGCGCTCGGATCCCCGGACACCTTGCTGACCGGCAAGAACGGAGCCGTCTTCCGCAGCGGCGGCACCGCCCATCGCGCGGGCGTGCGGCTGGAGTTCTGGGACGGTGTCCCGCCCGCCGCCGCCGACCGCTGGGACACCGCGTGGGAGGACCGGATCCCGATGACCTCCGGGGTGGTCCGGCTGGCGTTCGTCGCGTCCGGGGTCTCGGAGCGGACCCTGTCTCTGGGCGGTCCCGGGGTCTACGGCATCCGGGTGCTGTGCCGGGGCCGGCAGGAGGCCCGGCGAGCAGGCGACCTGCCCTGCGCCGGCGAGGTGGTCGAGCACTGGGTGCTGCAGTTCTGCTCGTACAGTGCCACCCCATCCCCGCCAGCGCCGAGGACACCGAGACCGGGTTCCTCGTCGTCGAGAACCGGCACCGCGTTTCAGCGGGCTCGCTCGGGAGACCACTGCAGCAGGAACCGCAGCGCCTCCTCGCTCGGCGAACCCGGTTCCGCGGTATAGGCGACCAGCAGCTGCTCCGGATGAGTGTCCACTGTGAACTGCTGGACGTCGAGTTCGAGCTTCCCCGCCACCGGATGCCGGTAGCCTTTCGACAGCGCCCGCGGCCCGCGCACCTGGTGATCAGCCCACCACCGCCGGAAATCCGGGTCCCGCACACTCAGCTCGCCGACCAGCGCGCTCAACGCCGGATCGTCCGGCGTCCGGCCGGCTTCCATCCGCAGCACCGAAACGCACTCGCGCGCGGCCCGCGGCCAGTCCGCGTACAGCGACCGGAACGATTCGTCCACAAAGGTCAGCCGGATCAGGTTTCGTTCGGCCGCTGGCAGTTTCCCGAAATCGGTGAGCAACGCGGCGCTCCCGCGGTTCCAGGCCAGCACGTCCATCCGGCGGTGCAGCACCATCGCCGGAATGTCGCGCATCGTGTCCAGCAACTGCCGCAGCCGGGGCGCGACCTCGGGCCGGGCCGGTTGCCGCGGGGAGACTGGCGCGACGTCGGCGACCGTGAAGAGGTACGCGCGTTCGTCCGGCGCGAGCTGCAGGGCATCGGCCAGCGCGTCGAGCACTGACCGGGAAACGCGATTCGTGCGGCCCTGTTCGAGACGCACGATGTAGTCGATGCTGAGGTGTGCGAGCTGAGCCAGCTCCTCGCGGCGCAACCCGGGGACACGCCGCCGCCGTCCGTCGTCCGGGTACCCGGCCTGTCGCGGGTCGAGCGCCGCCCGGCGGGCGCGCAGGAAGTCGCCCAGTTCGCTTGCCATGCCACCAGTGTGCCGGGCGGGTCGGGCTGCTTGCCTGGTACTGGGGTGCATAGGCAGCACTGTCCCTGGTCGCGGCTCTGGACCGCACCGAAGCTGGAGACATGCGAAACGACGTCTCCTTCCTCAGCAACAACCTCCGCATCGCCGCCCATCTCTATCTCCCGGACACCCCCGGTCCGCATCCCGCGTTGGTCGTCGGGCACCCGGGCACCGGTGTCAAGGAGCAGACTGCCGGCTCGTACGCCGAACTGATGGCCGCACACGGCTACGCCGCTCTCGCCTTCGACGCCGCTTACCAGGGCGAAAGCGAGGGCCTGCCGCGCGGACTCGAAGACCCCGCGCAGCGAGTCGAGGACTTCAAAGCCTCCGTCAGCTACCTGACGAGCCGCGAGGACATCGACCCGGCCCGAATCGGTTTGCTCGGCATCTGCGCGTCCGGCGGCTACTCGCTGACCGCCGCCTCCACCGACCGCCGAGTGCGCGCCGTCGCCACGGTCAGCGCCGCCGACGTCTCCCGCCAGCTGCGCCTTGGCGCCGACGGAACCCAGGATCCGGCGGTGTTCGACGCGATGCTGACCGCTTCCCGCACCGCTGCGGGCGGCCTGCCGGTCTTCCCCGCGAACGAGCAGGAAGCCCGTGCCGCCGGCCAGCATGCCTACGAGGGCTGGGAGTACTACTGCACCCCGCGCGGCGCGCACCCCCGATCCGCCAAGACGCTGACCTGGGACAGCATCGACCGGCTCGCGTTCTTCGACGCTTTCGCGCCGCTCTCGCTGCTCGGTCCGCGGCCGCTGCTGACGATCGTGGGCGACCGCGCCGAGACCGCGTGGATGAGCATCGAGGCTTTCCAGCGAGCCACCGGCCCGAAGGAGATGTTCCGCGTCCCCGGAGCGTCCCATGTGGACCTTTACGACCGGCCGGCGGCGGTCGGCGCGGCGGCGGAGAAGCTGGCGGAGTTCTTCGGCAAGCACCTGTGATCGCTGGGCGGCACGGTCCTGCGCGCCGCGGGTTTACTGTCCGGCGATCCCGGAGGCAGTGTCGAGCGGACGTTCGAAGAAGGTCTCCAGGACGACGATCGCCTGGGTGCTCGTAACTCCATCGATCGCGTAGAGGCGGCGAAGCGATGCCTGCAGCTCCTCCGTAGTCGACGTGCGGATCTTCACCAGCAGGGCCGCCGGGCCCGCGATGACATGCGCCTCGACGACCTCGGGGAGCGCCTCGATCGCTTCGCTCGTCGGCGAGTCGCCCATCCAGGCGTTGGCCTCCACCAGCACGAACGCCGCCACGCCCCGGCCGACCGACGACGGATCGACGTCGACGGTGGTCCGCCGGATGACGCCCTGTTCGCGCAGCTTCCGCACTCGCTCGTGCGCGGCGCCCGCGGACAGTCCCACGGCCTGCCCCAGCGCGGCGTAGGCCTGGGTGGCGTCGCGCTGCAGCTCGGCGAGAAGTCCGCGATCCAAGTCATCCACAGCTTGACGATACCAGGTTCGGCAAGACAAGCTGGATGCGAGATGACATTCAGATACTGGGGGTAGTCAGTGGACGCGATCAAGACTGAGTTCGCGGTGCTGGACGAGAGGTTCGCGCGCTGCAACGGCGACGAGTGGATGCGGCGGCTGCACACCGGGTGCCGCTGGACCGAGGGGCCGGTCTACTTCCCGGCCGGCCGGTACCTCGTGTTCAGCGACATCCCGAACGACCGGACCTTGCGCTGGGACGAGACCACCGGCCAGGTCGGCGTGTTCCGGCAGCCTTCGGGCTACGCCAACGGCCACACCAGGGACCGCGCGGGTCGGCTGATCAGCTGCGAGCAGGGCCACCGCCGCGTCACGCGCACCGAGCCCGACGGCAGCGTGACCGTGCTCGCGGAGCGTTATCGCGGCCGGCGGCTCAACAGCCCCAACGATGTCGTCGAACGGTCCGACGGGTCCATCTGGTTCACCGACCCGAGCTACGGCATCGACAGCGACTACGAGGGCTGCCAAGCGGAAAGCGAGATCGGCGCCTGCCACGTCTACCGGGTCGACCCGGCGGACGGAGAGGTCCGGATCGCGGCGGACGACTTCGAACGGCCCAACGGACTGGCCTTCTCCGCCGACGAGAGCAAGCTCTACATCGCGGACACGCGGCAGAATCCCAGCCACATCAGGGTTTTCGACGTCACCGACGACGGCAAGCTCACCGGCGGCGAGGTGTTCGGCACCTGCGACAAGGGCGCCTTCGACGGGCTCCGAGTGGACACCGCCGGACGAGTCTGGGCAGCCGCCCACGACGGCCTGCACTGTTTCGCACCGGACGGCACCCGCATCGGCAAACTGCTGATGCCCGAGATCTGCTCGAACCTGACCTTCGGCGGACCGCGCCGCAACGAACTGTTCATCACCGCGTCCAGTTCGGTCTACACCCTGCGCGTCAACTTCAACGGGGTTCGCTGACCGGAGCCCGCCCGGGCAGCAGCCGATCACTGCCGCGGAACTCTGGCGCCAGCAGGGTCAACGACCGCGCTGATCGCGTTCAGCTGTCCGGAGACGATTCCGGCGGCGGGGACGGGAGCGGTCGAGTTTCGGAACATCCCGCCCGGCTCACTCCGAGTGTTGGCGCATGAGTGCGGGCAATCGAACTACGGCCACCCTGGGCTTTCCCACTGCGCCCTGTTCACCCCGTCCAAGTCCGGCACCACGGCGCACCAATCGCCCATCACTCTGTCCGCCAGCATGAGGGAGAAACCCGCACCCGTAACCGCGGAAAGCGTATCGACGCCACCGGGGTAGGCCCGATAGGACAACTCACCGGGCAGCAATGGGGCTACGAAGGCCGTGAAGTCGTCCTCCACTAGCTCAGGCCTGGGTTGCAATGCCGGATCGCTTATCACGCAAACCAGTGAACGCGGTCGCATGAGTCGGGCCACTTCGGCTACATTCTCCCGGCTTACGCGGAACCATCGGCACCCGGAGGCACCGTACGCCCAGCGCTCGCACAACAACGTGAAGCGCTCGGAGACCTTCGCCACCGTCTCCCAAAAGTTCTCGTCCGCTACGGCACCAACAGGATTCAAGATCGCCGTGGGCTCAGGAGCTGCGTCGCGCCACTGGAGAATCGCGTCCTGGCAACGGAGTCTCGCCAGATCAGCGGCAACCGCTCGCGTCATGGTGAGGTGTATCGCCCCGTCCCATCCCGACTCGATCTGAAGCCGCCCCGGGACGGAAAGCCGACAATACGGTCCGCGCCCCGCTGCCATTCCCTCGACAAGGTCAATCGCCTGCGGGAAATGGACCTCCGCGCCGTTGCGAAGGCCGAGGTGCCTGTCCGGAAGGGGTTCATTCACCAGCAGCTCGCCGACCTCCAGAAAGCCAGTGCCGCTCTTCGCGATCACCGCTCCGAGCACCTGGCGCAGTGCTGCCGCGTACGAACTCCAGGCACCTGCGTCGGCCAACTCCGCTCTCACTCGCCCACTGCGAGGGCTGATGATCAACTCCTTGCTCATTTCGCCAGTTTCGCAGTGGCCCGCAGTGCCTTCAACGTCGGAATACCGCTCCAGCTCCCGCCGTCGATCTCCGGAGTCAGCATCGAGATGCCATCGGGCTCGAGCGCCTCCACAGACGCCTCAACGGCGGTCAGGAAAACCGGCTTGTTCGAACAATCCCTTGGGTTGCCAGCGCCGAACTCGTCTCCGGCGCTCCCGCGAGACCTCGGTTCAAGATCGTTCACGAGACCGTTTCAGCAGGTCACACCCTAAGCAAAGGGAAGGCAGAGTGGGCCGGGTCGGGCTCGAACCGACGGCCAAGGGATTATGAGTCCCCTGCTCTAACCAACTGAGCTACCGGCCCCTGGGTTCGCTTCCGCAGGTCGATCCCCCCAGTTCAGGTCAACTTAGCACAGGGCCCGCGCGGGCCGGGGAGTGTAGGCCGATCGGGTCGGGAACGCTCGCGAGAGCCTCCGGTCGCCTAGATTGCTGGGGTCGGGTCCCGAGAGGAGACCGCCATGCCCATCCCAGGACGGGTTCCGCTCGCGCTTCTCGATGCTCTCGCCGCCGGGCTCGGACTGGGGTATCTCGCCCGCGTCTACCGGGACACCCTGATTTCGCACGGGCCGGTCCTGTCGATCGCCGCGGTCGTCGCTGCCGCGGTAATCGTGGTGGCATACCGGGGATACCGCGTGCTTCGCAGTGCGAACAGCCGTCTGGACGCGATAATCGCGGACGAGCTATCCCGTCGTAAGCCTTCGCCGCGACCTCGGCGGTGAGCGCGGGATCCGTTGCGGCGGCGGGGGAAAATCACTTTCCCAGCTCGATAATGGCACCGTACAAGCCGGGGGCGAGTGCGTCGGCGAGGCCGCCTGGCGGCACCGCTTCGCGCAGAAGGTGCAGCCACGCGAAAACTGAGCCGAGTAGCATCGCGTGCACTGCGGGCACTTCGGGTCGCCGCACGAGTTCGCCGCGGGCGATGGCGCGGTCCAGCACTTCGACCAGGTAGGCACGTTCCCGGATCAGGAAAAGCTCGCCGAGCCGGGCGGTGGGGGCGTCTTCGGCGCGGAGGTCGGCGAGCAGGCCGGGCAATGCGTTTCGCACCTGCGGTCCGTCCAAAGCGGACTGAATGTCGGCGAGAACGCTTGCCACGTCACCGCGCAGGGTGCCGGTGTCGGGCGGCGGCGCCAGTGCGTCGTCGTGCACGACGGCCGCGAACACGAGTTCTGCTTTCGACTTCCAGCGCCGGTAGAGCGCCGCCTTGCCGACCCCGGCGCGCGCGGCGATCGCGTCGACTGTGCACCGCTGGTAGCCGACCTCCTCCAGCAGTTCGTTGACCGCGGTCCGCACCGCCTCGTCGATCCCCTGCTCCCGCGGTCGTCCGCGCCGGTTGTGCGTCATAGCGGACAGTTTACGAGACTGACAGTTCCGTATATCTTCGGGGGCATGACTTGGGACAAAACCTCCGCCCGGACCCTCGCCGTCGACCCGGCCGCGCTCTGGGACGTCCTCGCCGACGTCGAGAACTGGCCGCGCTGGGACCCGGACGTCGCGCGCGTCGTCCTGCACGGGCCGATCGCTGCCGGATCGACCGGATTCCTTTACCCCAGCGGCGGGTTCCGCGGCAGCGTGCACGCGAAGATCGCGAAGGACTTCACCTTCACGAGCTGGCGGCCCGGACACGAGTTCACGCTCCGCCAGCCCGTTCCGCTCGGGAGGATGGACCTCCGGCTGAGCGTCGCGGCCGTCCCCGGCGGGGCCGAGCTGACCCAGCGCATCGTCCTCGACACCCCGCTGCGGGCGATGATGGTGCGGATCATCGGCGCCGACATCGTGGCGAACTTCGGCCGCAAATGCGACGCGCTGACCAGGCTCGCCACCGCGAAAACGAGCTGACCGTCCTTGCGGTCCCGGCCGGGACCGCAAGGACGGGCCGGACTAGTTCCGGTACCGGAACAGGATCCGGCCCCGGTCGAGGTCGTACGGGCTCAATTCCACCAAAACCCGGTCATACGGCACGATCTTGATGAAGTTCTTCCTGATCTTGCCGCTGATGTGGGCCAGCACGTGGTGCCCGTTCGCCAGTTCGACGGTGAACCGGGCGTCGCGCAGGCACTCGACCACGGTTCCCTCGACTTCGATCCCGCCCTTACCGGCCATGGCGCATCAACTCCACCGTGCTGTTCGCCCGCCGCGCGCCGACGCCCTCGAACAGGGCCGTCGCCGCCGCGTTCGCCTCGTTCACCTCGGCCGACGCTGTCTTGATCCCCGCTCGGTGCAGGACGTCGAGCGTATGAAGCAGCAGCCCGCGCGCGATGCCGCGGCGTTGCCGATCCGCCCGGACGGCGATGAGCCCGATCCGGGGCAGGCGTGTCACCTGGACCACGCGGATCAGGCCTACGTACTCGCCGTCCTCGACAGCGACGGCGTACTTCGACGGATCGACGACAGTGTCGCCAGCCGGGCGCGGCAGCACCTCGGCTGGCATTTCCGACCAGCCGACGGTCGCCTCGACCTCGGCTCGGATGACGCGGTCGAGTTCCCGCAACGGGCCCTCTTCAGCGGATCCGGCGGGCACGAACGCGACGCCCGGCGGCGGGACAACCGGGCCCGGGTCGGTGGGCACGACGTACTCCCACTCGCGCCGGCGGATCGTCAGACCGGCCTGCTGCCAGCCGTCCAGCAGTTCGCGGTCGGTCTCGTCGACCACGGTGTGGAGCGGGTCCGGCAGCGCGGCCAGCATTTCGCGGGCGAGCTGGTCGAAGACGGAGCGGTGCCAGGCGTCGATGCTCAGGAATACCCGTCCGTCGGGGCGGGTGGTGGCCTCGCCGCGACCGGCCAGCTTGCCGTCGTCCAGCGCTTGCCACAGTCCGGGTTCGGCCCGGGTGATGCTCACCGCGGGTTCGCCCGCGGTGAAACGCACAGTGTCCATGATGGTCACCTTTCGGAGTGCCTTCTGTTCAAGGCGCTCCTGGCAACCCCTACGTCAGTCGCCCGACCGTGACGACACGGGGAGCACCCACATCGAAACAGCGTTCATGGGGCTCACCTCCCGGTGTCGAGTCACGGTCGTGGCGAACCATAACGGCGCCTGACGACCCCGTCCACCGATTTAATTCGTCCGCAGCACTACCTTGCCGCGACCGTGCCCGACGGCCACCTCGCGATGGGCGCTCGCAGCGTCCTCGAGCGGGTACTCCGCCCGGACGGTGACCCGCAGTTCGCCTCGCGCGCACAGGTCAAGCAGCTCGCGGAGCCGCCGGGCGGACCGGTCGCTGGTGATCCACTGTGCGCCGAGTTCCGCGGCCAACGCTGGCTCCACAATGGACCCGATCCGGCCGCGATCAGCCACGATCTCCGCTGAGGTGCGCAGGCTTCCGTGCCCGGCCGTGTCGAAAGCGAGGTCTATACCACCGGGAGCAGCTTCCCGTAGGCGGTCGATTGCGCCTTCGCCGTATATCACTGGTATGGCACCCAGCGCGCGGAGATATTCCTGATTCTGCGCGCTGCCCGTCCCGATCACGCGCAGGCCGCGGTGACGCGCCAACTGGACCGCCATCGAGCCGACGCCACCAGCCGCGCCGTGAATCAGGATCGTCTCGCCGGACCGTGCGCCGAGCCGCTCCAACGCAGTGTGCGCCGTCTGTCCGGACGCGGACAACGCTCCCGCTGTCAGCCAATCGACCTTCTCCGGTTTGAGAGTCATTTGACTGGCTGGCGCACTGACGTACTCGGCGTAACAGCCCAGCACCCGGAACCCGGCAACCTGGTGTCCTGTCTCGAATTCAGTCACCCCAGCGCCGACCTGGACGATCGTCCCGGCGAACTCATTGCCCAGAATCTGCGGGAATTCGATGGTCGCCCCCGGCGGCGTCCAACCGTCCCGGATCGCGACGTCGGTCGGCTGAACACCAGCAGCTTCGACGCGCACCAGCACTTCTCCCGGCCCCGCGACCGGCGTCGGCAACTTGTGGACGGTCAGCCGTTCAGCAGGCCCGAACTCGTCGATCGCGGCAGCACGCATCACCGTCGGAATCCCGGACATCACGCCACCGCCTTCGCTGCCGACCGGACGAATTCCGTCAGTTCCGCGACGCTGCGCGCCCCGGCGAGAAGTCGGTCGCCATGCACAACCGTTGGCACAGAATGGATCCCGCGCGACTGTCCTTCTTCGTGATCCGCCAACACTTCCGTCACGTAGTCCTCATTCTCGCCGAGCGCGAGCACGTCGTCACGCTCCAATCCGGTCTTCAAGTCCGCCAGCACAGTCCAATCCGCCACATCGAGGTTGTCCCGCAGATGCGCGGCGAACATGGCTTCCCACGCAGGAGTTTCGGCGAGTCCTCGCGCGGCGGCCAGCTTGAGCACGCGATGCGCGGGCCGGGAATCGAGCGCCCACGCGGTGTCCATGCGAATCGTCAGCCCGTCCGCGCGCCCCGCCTGTTCGATCCGGTCCCGGCGGCGTCCCCATTCCGCCTCGCTGATCCCCCATTCGACCGCGGCGACCTCGCCGATCCGCCGCCGCCGCGGGCCAGGACCTTCCGGCGCCAGCAGAAAACTCCGATGGTCGATCCGCGCCGGAACGCCGGACTCCGCGATCGCTTGCGCGAGGCGGCGATGCCCCATCCAGCACCACGGACACAGCACGTCGGCCCATACCCGCAGGGTCGTAGTCGTCACAGAATCCCTTTCCCGCGCGATCACCGCCGCCTTCCTGGCGGTGCTTACAGTGGACTTCATCAAGCGGACTTGATGTCAAGCACGGAAAGAGCTGCCATGCCCCAGATCACGCGCGAGGTCGTCTGGTTGAAGCCGGGACAGATCGCCGAACGCGCCGGCGTGAGCGTCCCGACGCTGCACTACTACGAGAGCCGCGGGCTCATCGCGAGCAGGCGCACGAGCGGCAACCGGCGCGAGTACCGCCGCGACACGCTGCGCATGATCGCCTTCATCCGGACCGCGCAGCGCGTCGGGGTGTCGCTGGAAGAGATCAAGGACGCGCTCGCCGAACTGCCGGACCAGCGCATCCCCACCAAACGCGACTGGGAGCGCATCTCCCGCCGCTGGCACGACCGCCTCACCGCCCGGATCGAGGAGCTGACCGCGCTGCGGGACCGCTTCACCGACTGCATCGGCTGCGGGTGCCTGTCGCTGAAATCCTGCCCGTACTCGAATCCGGACGACGTCCTCGGCCAGGGCGGCGCGGGGGCGCGGCGGTTTCCGCATTAGGTTCCCGCGCGCCCTGCACCGCACGGTTTCCCGCGCGCTCCCCTGCCGCACGCCGTACGCCTCTCGCCTCGTGGGTCGCGGATCGCGGTCGCGGGTCCGGGTCGCGGGTCACGGGTCCGGGTCGCGGGTCACGGGTCCGGGTCGCGGGTCGTGAGGGGAACTTCGACGGACTCAGAGTCCGTGAAGGTGGCCCTCACGGAACCAGCGGGCCGGACCAGCGCGCGAGGAACACCCCCGCGCGCTCGCACGCGAAGCGTGAAAGCAGGGTCGCCGTTATCCGCCGAGCGCCGCCCGGAAATACCGCCCCGTAGCGCCGTCGTGCTCGGCGAGCCCCTTCGGCGTCCCGGTGTAGAGCACCTGGCCGCCGTTCTCGCCCGCGCCGGGGCCGAGGTCGAGCACCCAGTCCGCTGCGGCGACCACGTGCAGCGAATGCTCGACCACGACGAGCGTCCGGCCCTCGTCGACGAGCCGGTCCAGCAGCGCCACCATCCGCGTGGTGTCGCTCGGATGCAGGCCCGCGGTGGGTTCGTCGACGAGGAGGTCGTCGCTGGTCGAGTCGAGCTGGCGGGCGAGTTTCAGCCGCTGCCGCTCGCCGCCGGAGAGCGTGTCGAGCGTGCGGCCGCTCGCCAGGTGCCCGAGTCCCAGTTCGCCGAGCAGCGCGGCCAGCCGGACCACGTCCGGATGCGGCACATACCGGGCCAGCGCCGACACCGGCGTGCCCAGGACCTCCAGCACAGTCCGTCCTTCGAGCCGCGTTTCCAGTGCCTCCCGGCGGAATCCGGTCGCGTCGCACTCCTCGCACGGCGTGTCGACGTCCTCGAGGAACGCCAGGTCGGTCCGCCGGACACCGGTGCCGCGACAGGCCGGGCACCCGCCCTGCGAACGCGGGTTGAACAGCTTCGGCGACTCGCCGCTCGCCTCCGCGAACGCGCGCTGCACCGGCTCGGCGAGCCCGAGCCAGGTGCCGACCGTTGACCGCGACGTCGCGACGATCTGGCTCTGATCGACCACCGTGAACCGCGGGTGCCGCTCGGCGAGTTCGCCCGCCAGCGTCGACTTCCCGGACCCGGCCACCCCGGTGATCACCGTGAGCACGCCCGTCGGCACATCGACGTCGATGTCGCGCAGGGTGTGCCGGTCCAGCCCGCGCAACGGCAGCCAGCCGGTCGGTTCTCGCAGCGTGTCCTTGAGCCGGACGCCGGTGCGCAATGCCCGCGCGGTCGTCGTGTCCGCCTTCCGCAACTTCGCCGGCGGACCGTGAAACACCACGCGTCCGCCAGCTTCTCCCGCTCCCGGGCCCAAGTCGATCACGTGGTCCGCGGCGACCATCACCGCTTCGTGGTGGTCCACCACCAGCACCGTGTTGCCGTGATCACGCAGCCGCCGTAGTACATCAACGAGGGACGCGACGTCGGCGGGATGCAGCCCGTCCGTCGGTTCGTCGAGCACGTACGTGAGGTCGGTGAGGCTCGATCCCAAGTGCCGCACCAGTTTCAGCCGCTGCGATTCGCCGCCGGACAACGTCGGCGTCGCGCGGTAGCAGTGCAGATGGCCGAGGCCGAGCGTGATCATCGATTCCAGCCGCAACCGCAGTGCCGCCACCAGCGGCCGCGCCCACTCGTGCTCCACTCCGGCACAGAACTCCAGCAATCCCGCCGCGTCCCGATACCCGAGGTCCACAATGGACAAACCGTTGATCCGGCTCTCCCGCGCGGCCGGAGCGAGCCTGCTGCCGCCGCAGTCCGGGCACGGCCGCTGCCGGGTCACGTCGGCCAGCGCCGCCCGGACCGCCGGCCCCATCTTGGCCTCGCGTTCGACCAGCAGCCGCCGGATCCGCGGCACCATCGACTGGTACTTGGCGCTGGCCGGGAAGCGGGGCAACGGATTCGGCGGCTTCTGCGTCGGCCCGTGCAGCAGGAACTGCACCAGCTCCTCAGGCCACTCCCGCAACGGCAGATCGTTGTCGAAGAATCCCGAGTAGACATAGCGCTTCCAGATCCAGCTGTCGACCGCGAAGCTGGGGAAGACCATCGCGCCGTCGTTCAGCGAACGGCTGCGGTCGATCATCCGCTCGCCGTCGATGTCGGTGACCGTGCCGAGCCCCGCGCAGGCCGGACACATGCCGGACGGATCGTTGAAGGAGTAGGCGGGCGAGTACCCCGCGGACGGTTCGCCCAAGCGGGAGAACAGCATCCGCAGCATCGTCCACACCTCGGTGGCGGTGCCGACCGTGGACCGCGAATTCGTGCCGAGCGGCCGCTGGTCCACCACGACGACGGTGGTCAGCCCGCTCAGCGAGCTGGCCTCGGGAGCCGGATCGTGCGGCAGTTTGGTCCGGACGAACGCGGGCATCGTCGAGTACAGCTGCCGCCGCGACTCGGCGGCCAGCGTCGCGAACGCCAGCGACGACTTGCCAGACCCCGATACGCCGGTGACCGCGACGAGCTGGTGCTTCGGAATGTCGACGTCCACGTCGGCGAGGTTGTGCGTGCGCACACCGCGGAGGCTGATCATGTTCGACGGCATGTCTTGCAGCGTACGTCCCGGTGAGGTTCGCTCAGCAGCCGTGGTGCGCGACGTCGCGGAACACCGGCCGGACCGCGCAGCTTCCTCCGCTCCCGCTGGTGTCCATGAGGGGAACCCTGACGGAATCAGAGTCCCTCAGGGTTCCCCTCACGGACATTCGAGCGGCTCTTCGCCCCGCGGCGGCTCCCAGGAGATTGGACTTGCTGGTCCATTTTTCCGGAGGCACCCTGGCCGGGCCAGGCGGGCGCGGCCCGCGCGTGTTTTCGGGAACGGAGCGATGACCCCGATGTCTCTTGACCAGTATTACCTGCTCGGACGGTCCGGATTGCGGGTCAGCAGGCTCGCGCTCGGGACGATGAATTTCGGCACTGACGGATTTCACGCGGCCTACGGGAAATCCGAGGAGGAAGCGCGGCCGATCTTCCGCAAGTACGTCGAGGAAGGCGGCAATTTCATCGACACCGCGGACTTTTACACCGCGGGCGAGAGCGAGCGGCTGCTCGGAAAGTTCATCGCCGAGACGGGCGAGCGGGATCGGCTGGTGCTGACGTCGAAGTTCACCAACAGCGTCGCCCCGGGCGATCCGAACGCGGGCGGCAACGGCCGCAAGCACATGATCCGGTCGGTGGAGGCGTCGCTGCGGCGGCTGGGCACCGACTATCTCGACCTGTTCCTGCTGCACACGTGGGACCGGATCACGCCGGTCGAGGAGGTGCTGCGGACGTTCGACGATCTGGTGCGGGCAGGGAAGATCCGGTACGCCGGGCTGTCCGACGTGCCAGCGTGGTACGCGAGCCGCGCGCAGACGCTCGCCGACGCGCATTCGCTGCCGCCGATGATCAGTCTTCAGCTGCCGTATTCGCTGATCGAGCGGACGATCGAGACCGAGCACGTCCCGGCGGGCCAGGAGCTGGGACTGGGAATCACCGCGTGGAGCCCGCTCGGAAGCGGGTTTCTGAGCGGCAAATACCGCAGTTCGTCGGCTGGCCTGAGCGGCGACGGACGGTTGACGGGTGCTGCTGGGACCTGGACCCCACAGCAGTGGGAACTGCTGAAGACGCTCGAGACGGTCGCCGACGAGCTGAACGTGACGATGGCGCAGGTCGCGATCAACTGGGTCGCGACGCAGCCGGGCATCGCGTCGGCGATTGTCGGGGCGAGCAGCGCGGACCAGTTGGACGCGACGCTGCACGCGCTCGACTTCACCCTGCCCGCCGACCTGCGCGACACCCTGGACCGCGCAAGCGAGGTGCCGCCTGCCGGGCCGTACCGGATGTTCACGCCGGACTACCAGTCGTGGCTGATCAACCCCGGCGCGAAGGTGGGCGACAAGCCGGAGGGCTATCGGCCGACGGTGCGCAACTGGGTGCCGGCGGAGCAGCCGTGAATCGCGCGGGATTGCGCGCACTGGTGAAAAAATGATTTCCCTCGCCCTTTCTAAGATATAGCATCCCCCGGGGCTTGCCGCAAGCCCCGGGGGATGCCGCACAATCGCTGCTCGACCATAAAAACGGGCTGTCGGGGGCGAACGTGGGATTGTTGCGGGCAAGTTCGGGGCTTGGGGCGTGCGGAAAAGTCGCGTCGGCAGCGATGGGCCCGATGCGACCGCCGTGGACGCGTTCACGCGACTCCTTAAGGACGCTCTCGCCAGACGGAGTGATCGCGCGGCCGAACCGCCGACGACCGTCGCGCGACTCCGCGACCGGACGGGCCCGCGACCCGCCCGCTCCGGCGACTCGGAGTCCGCCCGGAAATGCCCGGCCCGCATGACGATTGCCCAATCCGCCCGGCTCGAGCGGGCCCAGCCCCGTGGCCCGATGCACGCAGCCAGCCGCGATGACCCGAACCGTTCGCCATCAGCCGACCCGCCACCGCTAGCCGGAGGCGCGACTGCCAGGCGCACGACGTCAGGACCTGACCGACCTGACCGACCGCGACTGGGCCCGACCGCCCGCCCCAGCTCGAGACTCCGCCCGCCAAAGCCGCATCAGCTCGAGACTCCGCCCGCCAGGCCATGGTCCCGGGCGCAGCTCCGGACTCGAATCAGCCGCCAGGACCCGACCCGCTGCGCCGCGACCCGCCTCACCTGAAGGCTCGGCTCAGCCAGCCTCGACCGATCCCGGTACGCCCTGCTTTCCGCCAAACAGGCACCCGGACTCGCGCCGAGCCCCCTCCCCCGTTCACCGCGCGACGATGGGGCGGCTCGGCTCGGCTCGGCTCGGCTCGGCTCGGCTCGGCTCGGCTCGGCTCGGCTCGGCTCGGCTCGGCTCGGCTCGGCTCGGCTCGGCTCGGCTCGGCTCGGCTCGGCTCGGCTCGGCTCGGCTCGGCTCGGCTCGGCTCGGCTCGGCTCGGCTCGGCTCGGCTCGGCTCGGCTCGGCTCGGCTCGGCTCGGCTCGGCTCGGCTCGGCTCGGCTCGGCTCGGCTCGGGAGAGCATGCGGCCAGCCACCGCAACCCGCCAGCCACCGCAACCCGCCAGCCACCGCAACCCGCCAGCCACCGCAACCCGCCAGCTACCGCAACCCGCGACGAGACAAAGCCGGAAAAGCAACCAGTCCCACCACGCCACTTGACAGAAGGTGGACAATAAAAAATTCGACGCGTCTTCACCAGGAAATCAGAAGTTCGCGCCGAATCTGGGTTCAGAATAACAGCAGCGAGGGGCACGTGTCAACTCAGGGGTACGAAGAAGAACTGCGGTCCGAACAGGACTACGTCGCCGGGCTGTACCGGCGGCTCGACGACGAGCGCGAGCGGGCCGATAAGCGCTACACCGCTGCCCTCAAGCGAAACGACGGGACTCCGGGCGAGCGCGAGGTCGAGGTGCGCGCCCTTACGCGCGAAAAGCGGCGGTTGGCGTTCGCCGACTCCGGGTTGTGTTTCGGGCGGCTCGATTCGCTCGAGGGCGACCATTCCTACATCGGCCGGGTCGGGCTTTTCGATCAGGACGACGAGTACAAACCCGTTCTTCTCGACTGGCGCGCTCCGGCTTCGAGCGCGTTTTACACCGCAACAGCCGCCACGCCCGAGGGCATGCGGCGGCGGAGGCAGTTCCACACGCACGGCCGGCAAGTCACGTCCTTCACCGACGAGGTCTTCGGGCGCGGCGGCGGCAGCGACGAGGAGAACGACGCCGACGCCGCGCTGCTCGCCGCGGTCAACGCGCCCCGCGGCGAGGGGATGCGGGACATCGTCGCGACGATCCAGGCCGAGCAGGACCGCATCATCCGGCTCGACCATCCCGGCGTCCTGGTCATTGAGGGAGGGCCAGGAACCGGGAAAACGGTCGTGGCGCTCCACCGCGTCGCGTATCTGCTCTACACGCAGCGCGAGCGGATGGAGCGCCACGGCGTCCTCGTCCTCGGGCCGAATCCGGCGTTCCTGAACCACATCGGCCGCGTGCTGCCGTCGCTCGGCGAGTCCGACGTGGTGTTCACCACCCCGGGCGGGCTGCTTCCGGGGCTGCGCACGCACATCGAGGACGAGCCGGAAATCGCGCAGTTCAAGGGATCTCTGCGGATGCTCGACGTCCTCAATGCGGCGGTCGCCGACCGGCAGGAGTTGCCGCAGGAGCCCATCCTGATCGAACTTCGCGACATCACGGTCCGGATCGACGCTGCAACAGCCGAGTGGGCTCGCGACGAGGCGCGGCAGAGCGGACGGCCGCACAACGAGGCGCGGGCGACGTTCGTCGAGATCGTCACGTACGTGCTCACCGAACGCGCCATGGCCCGCATCGGGCGCGGTTGGCTCACTCGCGACGACAAGGAGGAATGGGAGGACCTCCGTTCCACGCTCGTCAAGGAACTCCTCGCCGACAGCGCGTTCGTCAAGGCGATCGACCGGCTCTGGCCGATCCTCACCCCGGAAAGCCTGCTGGCCACGCTGTATTCCTCCCCCGCAAGGCTCGCCGCCGCCGGCGCCAGCCCGGCGCTGCTGCGCGAGCAGGGCGACGCCTGGACGGTGTCGGACGTCCCGCTCCTGGACGAGCTGATCGACCTCCTCGGCAAGGCGCCGGACCGGGCGAAACAGAAGGAGGACAAGGCCGAACGCGAGGCGGAGGCCGAGTACGCGGCCGGCGTGCTCGACATCATGCGGCTCGACCGCGAGGAGATGGACGAGGACATCGGCCTCTCGGCGGAGCACCTGCTCTACGACACCGACCTGGCCGAGCGGTTCGTCGAGTACGACACCCGCGACCTCGCCGAACGCGCCGCCGCGGACCGGGACTGGACGTACCGGCACGTCGTCGTCGACGAGGCCCAGGAACTGTCCGAAATGGACTGGCGGGTGCTGATGCGGCGGTGTCCGAGCCGGTCGTTCACCGTGGTCGGCGACCTGGCGCAGCGCCGGTCGGCGGCGGGGGCGCTCGACTGGGGCACGATGCTGGATCCGTATGTCCCGGGCCGCTGGGCCTACCGTTCGCTCACCGTCAACTACCGCACCCCGGCGGAGATCATGGCCGTCGCGGCGGCGGTGCTCGCTGAGTTCGCGCCGGGGGTCGAGCCGCCGGAATCGGTTCGCGCGTGCGGGATCCGGCCGTGGTCGCGGAAGGTCACCGACGACGAATTGCCTGCCGCGGTGGAGGAATTCGTCCGCGATGAAGCGGGCAAGGAAGGGACCAGCGTCGTGATCGGGCCGCCGGACGTGCCGGGTGCGGTGCTGGCGTCGGAGACGAAGGGGCTGGAGTACGACGCTGTGCTTCTCGTAGACCCGGACCGGATTCTCGCGGACGGTCCGCGCGGCGCGGCTGAGCTGTATGTCGCGCTTACCCGGGCGACGCAACGGCTCGGCGTGCTGCACCGCGGCACGTTGCCGTCGGTGCTGAACGGGTTGGCGGAAAAGGCGTAACCGTCAGGAGCGCAACTCGGGAGCGAGGACGCTGCTGCGCTTCAACGCTTTCAGCACCACCCCGGTATGCACCGAATCCGCCTGCCGGGACCATCCGGAGCTGCCGACGAACTCGTGCAACGCGGCGATGTCGGGCAAGGTCACGTCAGCGAGCAGCTGATACTCGCCCGTCATCGCCGCCGCGTACCGCACGTACGGCGAGCCCAGCAACGCGCGGCCGATGTCGTCGACGTCGTGCGGGCGGCACCGGATCCACAGCAGCGCCTCGACCGGCAGCCCCAGCACGGCCGGCTCCACCACGGCCCGGATGAACACCTTTTCCTCCCGCCGCAACGCTTCCAGCCGGCGGCGGACGGTCGATTCCGAGATCCCGGCGGCGCGGGCGAGCTCCTCGTGGGTCCGCCGGCCGTCCTCGCGCAGCGCGCGCACGATGGCGCGTTCGTCGCTGCTGAAGGCGACGCCGTCGGGCTGCCGGGGTTGCGGGGTCGGCTGCGGCAGCGAGGAGATCGCCGCCGTCTCGGAAGGACTGAGCAAGCCGGGCTGCCATTCGTGGATGGTGCGGTAGTAGCGGGTGACGGTATCGGCCGTCAGATCGTGCAGGCCGGGGATTGCCGCCATCTCGTCGAACATGAAGGTCGGCAGCCGGTTGCGGTCGCAGAAGACCTCGGCGACCAGTTCGCCCTGTCCGGTGATGAGGTAGCAGAAGCTCGTCTCCGGCCGTCCCGCGAGCGCGGTGCCCGCCGGACGGCCGAGCCCGGCCCGGCAACGGCCGCGGACCAGCAGCGGCACACCGTGCGGCGAAACGGCGACAACCGTCACCACGCCGGTGCGCAGCAGGTGCGTCCCGCGCCGGGCCACCGTGCGCTCCGGCGCGTCCAGCACCTCGGCGATCCGCCGCCAGGACGCGCGGCCGTCGACTTGCAGCGCGCCGACGATCCGGCGGTCGAGGGGGTCCAGCCGTGCGGTCATCAGCCAATACCCCAGCACCACGCGCGAAGCTGATGTCGCGAACGGACACCGGGGTCAGGAAGGAAAGCCAGTGAGCGCCGAGGAGATCTGTTACCTGCCCGCCCGCGAACTGGCCCGGCGGCTGCGTACCCGCGAGGTGTCCGCCCGCGAGGTGCTGCAGGCCCACCTCGACCGGATCGAGCAGGTCAACCCCCAGATCAACGCCATCGTCACGCTGACCGCCGAGCGCGCGCGGAGCGAGGCCGCGGCCGCCGACGAACGTCTCGCGCACGGCGAGGAGGTCGGTCCGCTGCACGGGATTCCGGTGGCGCACAAGGACACGCACGACGTCGCCGGAGTCCGCACCACCTACGGCTCCCCCATTTTCGCCGACCACGTGCCGGACAGCGACACGCTGGTCGTCGAACGAATCCGCAACGCGGGCGCGATCACGCTCGGCAAGACGAACGCGCCGGAATTCGGGGCCGGTTCGCACACCATGAATCCCGTTTTCGGAGCCACGCGCAACCCGTATCGGCGGGATCTTTCCGCTGGCGGCAGCAGTGGCGGCGCGGCGGCGGCGCTGGCCGCGGGTCTGCAGCCGCTCGCCGAGGGCAGCGACATGGGCGGTTCGCTGCGGAATCCGGCGTCGTTCTGCAACGTCGTCGGTCTGCGTCCGTCGCCGGGACGGGTGCCGACCTGGCCGGCGACGCTGCCGTGGGAGGCGCTGGGCGTGCAGGGGCCGATGGGCCGGACGGTCACGGACGTCGCGCTGCTGCTGTCCGTGATCGCCGGGCACGACGAGCGCAACCCGATCTCGCTCGACCAGCCCGCCGCGCCCTTCGCCGGATCGCTCGACGCCGACCTCGCCGGGCTGCGGGTGGCGTGGTCGCCGGATCTGGGCGGCCTGCCAGTCGACCCGGCGGTCACCGCTGTGCTGGAACCGGCGGTGAAGGTGTTCGCCGAGCTCGGCTGTCGCGTCGAACCCGCCTGCCCGGACCTCGCCTCCGCCGACGAGGTCTTCCGCACCTTGCGAGGATGGCTCTTCCACGCCGGGTTCAGCGGTCTGCTCGAAGAACATCCTGACAAGATGAAGCAGACCCTCAGGGACAACATTGCTTTCGGCGCAACGCTTTCCGGTGCTGACATCGCGAGCGCGCAGACGCGGCAGCTGCAGCTCATCAGCGGGATGCGGGAGTTCTTCAGCCAGTACGACCTGCTGCTCGCGCCGGTGAGCCAGGTGCCGCCGTTCCCGGTGGAGTGGGAGTATCCGGAAACTGTTGCCGGGCAACCGATGCACGACTATCTGGAGTGGATGCGCTCGGCGTATTCGATCTCGGCGACTGGTTGTCCGGCGCTGTCGGTTCCTGCGGGGTTCACTGAAGACGGACGGCCGGTGGGGTTGCAGATCATCGCACCGATGCGGGGCGAGTTAGGGCTGTTGCGCGCCGCGCATGCTTTCGAGCAGGCCACCGGGTATGGGAAGCAGCGGCCGGTCTTCTGAGCTGCCCAGCTCGCCGCCCGCGCGGAACTCGGCTGCACTGAGAATGCCGCTCGCACGGGCGGTGATCCGGTCCACGTCCCCGCGCTCCGCGACGGGCAGCGCTGCGCCAACCCCGGCGCGAGAAGCCGCAGCCGCACGGCTTCGCGAGCCGCACCGGCCAACGCATGTGCGCCCGCCAAACCCTCCAGCTCGATCTCGGCGACCGGCTGCCCGGCCCTGTCGGTGTCTGCGGGGTTCACCGAAGACGGACGGCCGGTAGGGCTGCAGATCTTCGCACCGATGCGGGCCGAGCTGGGGCTGTCGGCGCCGCGCACGCTTTCGCACGGGAGCCAGCGGCCGGTCTTCTGAGCTGCCCTGCCGCGCAGGCCAAGGTCCGTGAAGGGCTCCTTCCGGGAATCAGATTCCCTCAAGGAGCCCTTCACGGACCGTCAGCGGCGCTCCCTGCTCACCGCCCGCGCGGAACTCCGTCGCGAAATTCTCCGCACCGAGAACGCCGCTCGCCCGGGCGGTGATCCGGTCCACGTCGCCCCGCTCCGCAGCGGGCAGCGGTGCACCAACCCTGGCGCGAGAAGCCGCAGCCGCGCCCAGCAACCGCGCGGCTTCGCGGGCCGCGCCGGCCAACGCGTGGGCGCCCGCCAAACCTTCCAGCGCCAGTGCAATCGCGCGCGGATCCCCGGTCCGGTGGGCGATCTCGTAACCTTCCCGCTGCCGCAGCAACGCGGCCTCCGGAGCTCCGCGCAATTCGGCGACGAAACCGAGTTCCGCGAGGATCAATGTGTTCCCCGGTTCGAAATCGACCTGCTTGTTCCATTCGAGCAGCGTCCGCAAATGCCGCTCGGCGAGATCGAGGTCGCCCTCGCGCCGGGCGCCGAGAGCCAGCCCGGTCAGCGCATACATCTCCCCCGGCGTGAAGCCGTGCTCCGCGGCGACCTCGCGAGCACGGTCATGCAGTTCGCGGGCGGCGGTGTAGTCCTTGCGCAGCAACGCAACCCGGCCCAACCACGACAGCTGGTACGACGCTTCCGGCCACAAGCCCAGTTCCTCGGCGATCCGCAATCCGTCGACGTGGACCGCCTCAGCGCGCGCGTAGTCCCCGGCAAGGGAACTGAGTGCGCCCCGCGCGAAAATCGCCTGCAGCTGGCCCCATTTGTCGCCGATTTCAGTAAACAAACCCGCGCAACGATCGGCGTAACGCCATGCTGCCGCGACATCGCCTCTCGACAACACCTGGCTCGCGCGGTCGCCACTCGCCGCAGCGATTCCCCACCGGTCGTCGGCAGCTTCGAAGGCGGCTAGGGCGTCCAGGGTCAGCGGTTCGGCACCGGTCAGATCGGCCACCGTGGACAGTGCATAGCCGATGAACCACTTGGCCCGGGCGCTCATCGGCTGTTCGGCCACGGGACGCCAGTCGGGCCGGTCGCCAGCCAAGATGCCGAGCGCGGTGAGCGTCGCCTGTGCTTCCGCGCGCAGTTCGGGATCGCCGCCGGGCAAGCCGAGCGCGGCGCGCAGGGAACGCATCGCCTCGGCCATCCGGCCGCGCAGGAATCGGTACCAGGACAGCCGGTTCGCCAGCCGCAACGCGTCGTCGGCGCTCCCCCAACCGGCCAGATTTTCTGCTGCGGCACGGAGATTCGGCAGGTCCGCATCAAGGCGTTGGAGCCAGCGTCGTTGGTCTCGGCCACGGAGACCGGCGTCCGCGACACCGGCGAGCCGGACGTAGTACTCCGCATGCCGACGCCGCGTCTTTTCGACCGCACCGGCCTCGCGCAGTCGCTCCAAGCCGTAAACCGCTACCGATTCGAGCAGCCGGTACCGCGCGTTGTTCGCGGGCACGACCAGTGAGCGGTCGACGAGCTTCGCCAGCAGACCCAGCACCTCGGCTTCTTCGACGCCGCCGCCTGCGCAGACCGCCTCGGCCGCGTCCAACGCGCAATCCTCGGTGTGCACCGATAGACGTTGCAGCACAAGGCGTTCAGGCTCGCTCAGGAGTTCCCAGCTCCAGTCGATCATCGCGCGCAAAGTCTGCTGCCGGGCGGGTACGCCGCGACGGGTGGTGTCCAGCAGGCGGAACCGATCGTCCAGCCGCCGCAGCAACTCCTGGACGCCCAACGCCCGCACACGGGTCGCGGCGAGTTCGAGCGCCAGCGGCAATCCGTCCAGTTTCCGGCAAATCTCCGCGACCGCAGCCGAATCAGCACTGTCCACAGTGAACCCGGTGTCGGCTACCCGTGCGGTGAAAAGCTGCGCGGCGCTGTCGTGGTCCAGCGGCGGCACCGGGAATTGCGTTTCCCCGGTAATCCCGAGCGGCTCCCGGCTGGTGGCGAGGATCCGCAGTCCGGGCGCGGCCGCCAGCAGTCGTGCGGTCAGCGCGGCGACCGGCTCGATCAGCTGCTCGCAGTTGTCCAGGACGACGAGGGTTTCCTTGCCCCGCAACGACTCGGCCAGCCGTTCCACGGGATCCGCCTGCGAAGGAACCGCCGCGTCGCGGATTCCCAGCGTCGCGGCGATCGCCTCCACGACCCATTCGATCGGCGGACACTGGCTCAACGCGCATTCATGCCGGTCCATGCCGGTCAGTTCCACGAGCCACGCACCCGCGGCGAAGTCGCCGCCGAGCCGGTGCGCGGTCTCCAGCGCGAGCCGGGTTTTGCCGACGCCGCCGGGCCCGGTGAGCGTGACCAGGCGAGATTCGCTGACGAGCGTGCTGACGGCCCGCACCGCGGCGGTCCGGCCGACCAGTTCGGTGAGCGGCACCGGAAGCTGCGGGACGACGGCGGTCAGCGCCGGGTCCTGCGCCAGGATCGACCGGTGCAGTGCGGCGAGTTCGGGCCCCGGGTCCAGGCCTAGCTCATCGGCGAGACGGCGGCGCAACTCGTCGTAGGAGGCCAGCGCTTCGCTCTGCCGGCCCGCCGCATACAGCGCGCGCAACTGGAGAGCGCGCAGTCGTTCCCGCAACGGATGCTGGCGGACGAGGTCGGCCAGTTCCGCGGTGAGCGCGGCATGTTCGCCCAGAGCGAGCCGGGCGTCGGCGAGGTTTTCTTGCGCGGCAAGGCGATCCTCGTCGAGCCGCTGGATCACCGGCTGCGCGAAGGGTTCGTCGGCGAACTCGGCGAGCGCCGGGCCCCGCCACAACGCCAGCGCTTCAGTGAGCAGCTCGACCTTCGACTCCGGATCCGCCGCCGTGCTTGCCGCAACGGTTAACACACGAAACCGTCCGACGTCGACCGCCTCCGGCTCGGTCCGCAGGACGTAACCGGGTGCCTGATGGACGAGCGCGCGACCCTGCCCCGGTTCGGCGGCTTCGAGCGCACGGCGCAGCTGCGAGACTTTCGTCTGCAGCGTGTTGACCGGATTGCCGGGCAGCTGGTCGCCCCACAGGTCGTCGGCCAGCCGGTCCGCCGACACCGGACGGCCCTCGTGCACGAGAAGGACCGCGAGCAGGGTCCGGACCTTGGCCTCGGGCACCCGGACCGGCTCGCCGTCGTCGCTGGTCACGGCCAAGGGCCCCAGGATGCCGAATCGCACAGAACCACCGTAGCCGCATCCGTGCGCGGACCCCCAGCGAACCGTGCGCGGCGCTCGGCACCGTGGTCGGCAGATCAACGAACTGGAGGGACGACATGTCCGGGAATGCGACCTCGGCGACCGTGCTGGGGCTCGGTGCGATGGGCAGCGCGCTGGCCGGTGCACTGCTGGAGACGGGACGGCCGGTGACGGTCTGGAACCGCTCGGCGGACAAGACGAAGCCGCTGGTGGCACGGGGTGCGGTGGCGGCAGGGTCGGCCGCCGAAGCGGTCGCGGCGAGCGAACTGGTGATCGCCTGCCTGCTGGACGACGCGTCGGTGCGCGAGGTGCTCGGCACGGCTTCGCTGGCCGACAAGACGGTGGTGAACCTGACCAACGGCACCCCTCGGCAGGCGCGCGAGCTGGCCGAATGGGTCTCGGAGCAGGGCGGGAAGTTCCTCGACGGCGGCATCATGGCAGTGCCGCCGATGATCGGGCAGCCGGGCGCGTTCGTGTTCTACAGCGGGCCCAAGGATCTCTTCGACACGCACCGCGCGGCGTTCGACGCGTTCGGCGGCAGCAACTACGTCGGCGAGGACCCGGGGCTGGCGGCGTTGCACGACCTCGCGCTGCTGTCGGGGATGTACGGCCAGTTCATCGGCATCTTGCAGGCTTACGCGCTGATCCGCAGCGAAGGCCTGTCGGCGGTCGAGTTCGCGCCGCTGCTGAGCGGATGGCTGACCGCGATGAGCAGCTTCGTCCAGCAGGCCGCTGTGGAGGTCGACAGCGGCGACTACACCCAGGGCGTCGTGTCGAACCTGGGCATGCAGGCGGCCGCGTTCGACAACCTGCCCGCCGCGGCGGCTGACCAGGGCGTCAGTTCCGAACTGCTCGCGCCGCTGCACCAGCTGCTCCTGCGCCGGGCCGCCGACGGCCACGGCGCGGAAAACCTCACGAGCGTCATCGAACTGCTGAAGAAATAAGGAGAAACCCGTGAATGTGACGTTGATCGGGCTCGGCCCGATGGGCCAGGCCATGGTGCGGTCCTACCTGGCCGCCGGCCACGAGGTGACAGTGTGGAACCGCACCGCGAGCCGGGCCGACGAGCTGGTGGCCGCCGGTGCGAAGCGCGCGGAAACGGTCGTGGACGCGCTGGCCGCGAACGAACTGGTGCTTCTCAGTCTCACTGATTATCAGGCGATGTACGACATTCTCGCGCCGACCGAGAACGCGCTGCGGGGCAAGATCGTGGTGAACCTCAGCTCGGACACGCCGGAGCGGACGCGAGTGGCCGCGGAATGGCTGGCCGCACGCGGGGCGGAGATGATCGCCGGCGGGATCATGGTGCCCGCGCCGGTCGTCGGCACCGAGGGTTCGTTCGTGTTCTACAGCGGCGCGCAACCGGTGTTCGACCGGATCGAGCCTGCCCTGCGCGTCATCGGACGGCCGGACTACCGGGGCGCGGACCCGGGCCTGGCGCAGCTGTACTACCAGTCGCTGCTGGACCTGTTCCTCACCACGCTCTCGGCGTTCCTGCACTCCGCCGCCCTGGTCGGCACGGCCGGGGTGCCCGCCGCGACGCTGGTGCCGTACGCGGCGGAACTGCTGACGCTCGTGCAGACGACGCTGGACGAAACCGCGAAGAACGTCGACAGCGGCACCCATCCCGGCGACCAGGCGAACGCCAAGATGATGGGCGCGACGGCCGACCACGTCCTCGCCGCCAGCCGGGACGCGGGCATCGACACGGCCCTGCCCGCCGCGGTCAAGGAGCACTACGACCGCGCCATCGCGGCCGGGCACGGCCGGGACAGCTGGTCCAGCCTGATCGACGTGATCCGCAGCAAGGCGTGATCCGCTCGCGGTCTGGGAAGCCGTCGCCGTTGAGCCCGGCCGAATCCGCGGCCCCGCCCGCCGACGGATCCGCGCCGGTCGTCGGAGGACGCTTCCCAGACCGCGGTTCCGGGCCGCATCCTGGACGCAGAGCCGCGCTGGGGAGGCGCGGACCAGGGGTGGTTTCGATGCTGCGCATGATTTTCACCGCCGAAGACCTGTGCCGGGTGCGAGTGGCCAGCGGCGCGCACCCGACGTGGGAGCTGATTCTGAGCATCAACAGTCTCCAGGACCCTCACCTGCCCCTGGAGTACCGCGGCTGGCGAGCGGCAGTCCTCGGCGGAGCCCGGCGCGCCCCCGCCCGCTGGCGCTGCCTGAAGGCCGCCGCGGAATTGGTCCCGGCCGGGAACTTCCCGGACTTCCTGACGCCCGCGCTGGACGAAACGGACGTCGGAGCCCACTTCGAAGCGATCCTGGCCCAGCCGAAAGCGGCCCTGCGCGAGGACATCGTCCGCACGTTCGCCCGGCACCGCCGCGTACCGAGCTGGGCCCGCACGGTTTACGCCGACGGCAGCACGCGTGGTGTCGTGCATGCCTTGCGCGAGTACAGCGACCTGGTCCTCGGACCCGCGCGGCCGGTCCTGGACCGGCGGGTCGAGACCGACCGTGCCCGCTATGCGGAACAACTGCTGAACGGTGGGGTCGAGGCGCTGCTGGGGAACCTGCACCCGTCGATCCGGTGGCGCAATCCGGTGCTGGAGGCGGACTATCCCCGCGATCGCACGGTGTCGTTGGAAGGCCGGGGGCTGGTTTTGGTGCCTGCGCATTTTTGCTGGGGCGAACCGGTGACGTTCATCGACGCCGCCCAACGACCGACGCTGGTGTGCCCGGCGGCGGGGTTGGTGCCGGATGAATCGGTGGGTTCTCGGGAGGATCAGCTGGCGGGGCTGGTGGGTCGGACGCGGGCTCGGTTGCTGTGCGAATTGGCGGCGGAGGCTTCTACTACGGCGCTGGCTACTCGGCTGGGGGTGTCGCCTGCGGCGGTTAGCCAGCATACGAAGACGTTGCGGACGGCTGGGTTGATCACGACGACTCGAGAGGGGGCGGGGGTGCAGCATTCGCTCACACCGTTGGGGAGGGCGTTTCTCAACGGGACGATGACGTCCACGTCCTCCGCTTCCGTTTCACTGGACTGACTCGGCCGGATCGGCAACCGGTCGCCTTCCAGGATGTCCGCGATGCGCCTCTCCGCTGGCAGCGGATCGCGGCCGAGGAGGCGAGGGGGCGGCCGAAAGAGAGCTTCCGGCCGCGGCACCCAGCCCACGACACTGGATTAGGACTTCGAACTCATGGCACACTGACCGCATGCCGACCCCATCCTCCCGCCCCGCTCCGCGCGGCGGTTCGCTGCGAGGTCTCCGCGAAGCGAATCGCGAGCGGGTGCTGCGGATTCTGCAGGCCGGGCCGCGGCCGCAAGCGCGGATCGCCGAGGAGGCGGGCCTTTCCCCGGCGACCGTCACCGCCATCGTCCGGGAGCTGGTCGAGAGCGGGCAGGCGACCGTCGAGCCGGGGACCTCGTCCGGGCGCCGGGCGACCATCGTGTCGCTCGCGACCCAGCCTCCGGGGACGCTGGTCGGAATCAGTCTCCGCCGGGACGGGATCGACGTCGCGACCTGGGGCAAGAGCGGAGCCCGGCTGGAATCGGCGGGCTGGGACGGCCTGCCGGATCCTGGCCGGACGAACCGGGAGCGCGTCGCCCGGTTCGTCGCGGATGCCCTGCCAGACGGCGAGCAGGCGATCGAAGCGACCGTCGCCATGCCCGCCGCGGTGCCGCTGGCCAAGCGCCGGACGATCGTCCTCCCGCCGGAGTACCCGCTCGCGGACTGGGTCGGCGACGACGCGCTGGCACCGCTCGAGCAGGTGCTCGGAACGCCGGCCGCGGCGAAGAACGACGCGAATCTCGCGGCTCTCGCGGAGCTGCGGATCGGTGCGGCGCAAGGGGTTTCGAACGCGCTGTACCTCGAGCTGTCCGAAGGCGTCGGCGGCGCGTTCATCCTCGACGACGAGGTCTTCGAGGGCGACGGCGGCATGGCCGGCGAGCTGGGCCACCTCCAGGGGTCCGAGCACGGTCCCCGCTGCTGGTGCGGAAACCGGGGATGTCTCGAGCTCCTCGTCGGCGCCGACGCCCTTCTCCCCGGCCTTCGGGCGCTGCACCCCGGGGAGCCGATGACGCTGCGAACGCTGGCCGACGACGTCGCCGACGGCCGGGAGCTCGCCCGGCGGATCGCGGTCGAAGCCGGGCGCGACGCCGGCTACGGGGTGGCCCCGCTCGTCCAGGCGCTCAACCTTTCGACCGTCGTCGTCGGCGGACAGCTCGCCGCGTGCGGCGATCCACTCCTTTCCTCTTTCACCGAGACGCTGAGTCATTTCTCGGCTCTCGTCGGCCCGCGCGTCGAGACCCGGCTGGCTTCCCTCGGACCCCGCGCCGTCGCTCTCGGCGCGGTTGTCGACGCAGCCACTCGCTGCGGCTTGTATTCATTTTCTGAACTCAAGAACGTATAATTTTGCTTTTTGAATTCGAAGCTTGACTTAACAGCGAGTGTCGCCGTTGTATGTTCCTGCCCACCGTCGACGACGACGCAGGAGAATCCCGATGACCGCCGACCACCCCTCGACGGGCGAACTCGCCCCGCCCGGACAATCCCTCGCGGCCTCGCGCCCAGCCGGCCCGAGGCCGCTCGCGGTGCAGCTCGCCCTGCTGCTGCCGGCCACCGCCGCGATGTACTCCGTGTTCCAAGGGATGCAGGCTGTCCTGCTGCCGCAACAGGTAGAACAACTCGGCGGGGACGACAAAGTCAGCGCACTCGCGGTGCTGGCCGCGCTCGGCGCGCTCATCGCGACGGTCTTCGGCCCCATCGCCGGTGCGATCTCCGATCGGACCCGCTCGCGCTTCGGGCGGCGCGCGCCGTGGCTGCTCGTCACTCCCCTGCTCGCCGCGCTCGGGCTGCTTTTGCTTGCCGGGCAACGACAATACTTCCTGCTGGGCGCGGTCTACTGCCTCGTCATGCTGGTCATGGGCTGCTATCAGGCGGTCATCACGGCGATTGTGCCCGACCGGGTTCCGGTCGCCAGACGGGGAACGGCCTCCGCGATCGTCGGGATCGCGCTCCCGATCGGAGTCCTCTTCGGCGTGAACATGGTGTCGCGCGTCTTCACCACGCCGCTCGGCGGTTATGCCGTGCTCGGCGGAACTCTGGTGGTGTTCGCGCTGCTTTTCGTGTTCCTCGCTAAAGATCAGCCCGTGCTCGCGGCGGCCCCGCCTCGCCCCGGCGGATTCGGCCGCGCGATCACCACTTTCTTTTCGTCGTTCCGCGTGGCCGATTTCAGCTGGGCGTTCGCGGCCCGCGCGCTCTACATGTTCGGGTACTGGGCAATCGCGAGCTACTTGCTGTACACACTGCAGGACTACGTGGAACGGGATTCGATTCCCGGCGGCGACCCGGTCGCGGCGGTCGGCACGCTCACGTCGGTCGGCATGATCGCCTTGCTGATCGGGACTTTCCTCGGCGGCTGGCTCTCCGACGTCCTCAAGCGGCGCAAGGCGATCGTGATCGCGGCCTCGCTCGTGTGCGCGGCCTCTCTGGTCATCCCGCTCGCGCACCCGGCTTTCTCCGGGATGCTGGTTTTCGAAGCGATCAACGGATTCGGGTTCGGCGCGTACCTCGCCGCGGACACCGCGCTCATGACCCTGGTGCTGCCAGGCACCGAGGACAACGGCCGCGACCTCGGAATCCTCAATGTCGCCGCGACAATCCCGCAAGTTCTCGCACAGTTCGTCGGGGCACTCGTCATCACCTTCGCGGGCGGATATCCCGGGCTGTTCGTCTTCGCGATCGCGTGCTCGCTCCTCGGAGCCGTCGCGATCCTTCCGATCACATCGGTGCGCTGAAAGGGTTTTCCATGAGATCGTCCGCCGAAGTCGACACCGCCGCAGGAAGAGTCCGGGGCGTCGAGGCTCCCCCGGTCACCGCGTTCCTCGGCATCCCGTACGCCGAGTCTTCCCGGTTTTCGCCGCCGCGCCCGCGAACACCGTGGGCGGGCACACTCGACGCGACCGGATTCGGCGCGGCGAGTCCCCAGAACGATCCCCGGCCGGACGCCTGCGCCGAGTACTACGAAGTCCTCCGGCTCTGTTACCCCGGCGTCCCCGCCCCGCTCGAGGGACGGCCGAGCGACGAGGATTGCCTGTACCTCAACGTGTGGACGCCGGGAATCGGTTCGGCCAAGCGGCCCGTGATGGTGTGGCTGCACGGCGGCGCCTTCGTGCACGGAACTGGCGCGGAAGGCTGGTTCCACGGGGACCGGCTCGCCGCGCTCGAAGACGTCGTGGTGGTGACCTTGAACCATCGGCTCGGCGTGCTCGGATTCCTCGGCCCCGAAGACGACGTCGAGCGGTCCGGCGTCGCGGGCATGCTCGACATCGTCCAGGCGCTTCGCTGGGTCCGGGAGAACATCGCCGCGTTCGGCGGGGATCCTGAAAGTGTCACGGTTTTCGGCCAGTCCGGCGGCGGAGCGAAGGTCACCACGCTGCTCGCCATGCCAGCGGCTCACGGGCTGTTTCACCGGGCGATCGTGCAAAGTGTCCCCACTGGCGAAGCCGTGCTCCCGGAGGACGCCGCGCGAGTGCGCTGGGAATTGGAAACACACCTGGCAGCAGCGGGAACCACCCTCCAAGACGCGCCAGCGGCCGCCCTCCTCGACGCGCAGAAACCGTTGCTGAGCAAGAACGGCATCCTCGGCATCGGGCCTGTGCTGCATCCGGCCGAGCTTCCGCGACACCCGTTCCGTTCCGCCGCACCGGATCAGGCGGCCGGCGTGCCGTTGCTCATCGGCACGACAACCCACGAGTTCTCCCTGATGCTCGCCGAAAACAGCTGGTACCACTCGCTTTCCTGGGGCGATCTGCCGGACCGGTTCGACGCGCTCTTCCCCGGGCAGGGCGCTGGCACGCTCGAACGTTACGCGTCGCTCGAGCCCAGCGGTCCGCCGCAACTGGTTTTCGCGCGAGCCGCCTCGGACGTCACCTTCCGCGCCTCCAGTGACCACGTCCGCGGACTTAAAGCGGCCCAGGGAGCGCCCGTCTACTCGTACCGGCTCGACTACCGAACTGAGGTACTCGGCGGAATCCTCGGCGCGCACCACAGCCTCGACCTTGCCTTCGTCTTCCGGAACACCGACCGCGCGCCCATCACGGGCAGCCGACCCGAACGCGGCGCGGTATCAGCGGCGATGAGTGCGGCCTGGACGGCGTTCGCACGGAACGGAA
The DNA here is from genome assembly GCF_041346965.1 of Amycolatopsis sp. cg13. Taxonomy (GTDB): domain Bacteria; phylum Actinomycetota; class Actinomycetes; order Mycobacteriales; family Pseudonocardiaceae; genus Amycolatopsis. Next base: position 8,944,488 of record NZ_CP166848.1, on the reverse strand, counting down.
ATCAGTCGGCACACTGGACGCCCTACACCGGCGACGAGCCGAATCAGATGGTTTTCGCAGAAACCCCGAGGCAGGAGAAGGACATCCGATTCCCCCTGCCGGAAAGCGGATTGGTGATCGCATGACGCACCCAGCGAAGGAAACCCCCGGTGATCCCCTGGAAGTCGGATGGCGTCCCCCTCCGTTCCTCCCTCCTGGAGAGCCGGCCATCGACAGCGAAGGCGTCCGCAGATACGAGCATGTGACGTACGCGCAGACAACCGGATACCGGCCGGTGCTGATGGACGTGCACGTCCCCGCGTCCGCCGAACCGGTCGGCGCGGTCGTCTGGCTCCACGGCGGCGCCTGGCTCGACGGCGACCGCCGCTACCCGCCGCCCACCATCGACCCGGACGGGCTGTTCGGCGGCATCGTGCGCGCGGGGCTGGCCTTGGTGCGCGTGGATTACCGGCACAGCCTGGAGTCGCCGTTCCCCGCGCAACTGCACGACGGCAAAGCCGCCGTCCGATATGTGCGCGAGTTCGCCGGCGAGTTCGGCATCGACCCCGGCCGCATCGGCGTCTGGGGCGAGTCCGCGGGCGGTCATCTCGCGATGTTGCTGGCGCTCACCGGTGATTCCGACCCGGCGCTCGAAGGCATCGTCGGGGTGACCGCGCAGTCCAGCGAGGTCCAGGCCGTCGTGAACTGGTACGGCGTGGCGGACGTCGCGGCTTTGCTGTCCCGCTTGCATTCCGCCGAGCAGCCGGACCCGTGCGAATCGCTGCTCGGCCCGCGCCGCGACCAATGGCCGGCGCTGGCGCGGGCCGCCAGCCCCCTCGCCTATCTCACACCCGGCAGCGGCCCACGTGTCCCGATGCTGGTCCAGCACGGCACGGCCGACTCCGTGGTGCCGTTCGACCACAGCGAACGGCTGGCCGCCGCGCTGGAAGCGGCCGGTACGCCGGTGACTTTCGTGCCGGTCCCGGATGCGGACCACTGCTTCGTCGGTTCTCCGGACGTACCCGCCATCGTGGCTCGCGGCATCGGCTTCCTCCGCGACGCGCTCGCCCCAGAGCGACCCCCGGCCACCGTCATTCGTCAAGAAGGCGATCGTCCTTATGGAAACCGTAGAACTCGGCTTGCCGAGCCATGATCTCGCGCATCGACGTGCCTCGCGGAACCCCATACACAGTGCCCGGAAAGTCGAGGGGCCGCTGAACCTCCCACAGTTCCTCATGCCGATCCGGCGAGAAGAGTTCAGCCGGATCCCCCGCAGCGATCCAACCGATGGGAAGCACCGTTCCGGGTTCGAGGCGGTAATTGACGTGCAGCACGCTGTTGATCCGCAGCTCGGCCCCGGCACCGGCGACCGAGCCGGGGAACAGGGAGGCGCCGGTGGCCACGAATGCCTCGTTTTCGACGACGGCTCCGTTGACGTGGGAGTGCGGCCCGATCAGGACCGCATCCCCGAGGGCCACGGGGTGCGCGGCCCGGCCGCGGATCAGTGCGTGTTCCATGATCACGACGTCCGAGCCGGTGCGGATCTCGCCGTCTTCCGCGGTCAGCACCGCGCCGTGCAGGACCCGGGCGCGTTCGCCGAGGACGACTGCGCCGCACAGCACCGCGGACGGGGCGACGTACGCCGATTCGGGCACCACGGGTCGTTGTCCTCGATGTTCGATCAGCATGACCTCACGCTAACGCCGCCGCGCGCGTCAGGCAGCGGTCCGTTTGGTCGCCGTTCCGCGCGGATATCCGGGTTCGGATAGACGCAGGAGGGAAGCCATGACGGAACCGTTCACAGTCGGCGCCCAGGCGGCCGAGGGTGATCTCACAGTGCCTGCCGATGCTGTCGGAGTGGTGGTTTTCGCGCACGGGTCCGGCAGTTCGCGGCACAGCCCGCGCAATCAGGCGGTCGCCCGGGCGTTGCAGGACCACCGGTTCGCGACGCTGTTGTTCGATCTGCTGAGCGCCGAGGAAGACACCGACGACCAGCGGTTCGACATCGGGCTGCTGCGGGACCGGCTGCTGCGCGCGCTGGACGAGCTCAGCCGCCATCCCCCGACGTCCGGGTTGCCGGTCGGGTTGTTCGGGGCCAGCACGGGAGCGGCTGCGGCGTTGAGTGCGGCGGCGGCTCGGCCGGACGTCGTGCGTGCGATGGTTTCGCGGGGCGGGCGGCCGGATCTGGCCGAGGACGCTCTGGCGGAGGTGCGCTGCCCGGTGCTGCTGATCGTCGGGGGAAACGACGATGACGTGCGCAGGCTGAACAAGGCCGCCGCGGGGCGCCTGACCGGCGACCGGGAGCTGGTGGTGGTGCCGGGAGCGGGGCATCTGTTCGAGGAGGCCGGTGCCTTGGAGCAGGTCGCCGACGCGGCCGCCGGGTGGTTCAGCCGGTATCTTCCCGACGGCGGCGACCACGCGTTAGTCCTGTGAGGTCCGCGTAGCGTCGGGCAGTCCGGGCAGCAGTTTGTCGAGCGTGATCGGCAAATCCCGCACCCGGACCCCGGTCGCGTGATGGACCGCGTTGGCGATAGCGGCCGCGGTGCCGACGATGCCGATCTCGCCGATTCCCTTGCTGCCGATGGGATTGAGGTGCGGATCGGTCTCGTCGAGCCAGTCCGCGCGCAGGTCTTCGACGTCGGCGTTGGTCGCGATGTGGTACTCGGCGAGGTCGTGGTTGACGACGTGCCCGAACCGCGGGTCGAGGACGCTGTTTTCGTGCAACGCCATCGACAGCCCCATTGTCATGCCGCCGAGCAGTTGCGACCGCGCGGTGAGCGGGTTGACGATCTGCCCGACGGCGAACGTGCCGTGCAACCGCGAAACCCGGACTTCGCCGGTGTCGACGTCGACCCGCGCCTCGGCGAACTGCGCGCCGAACGCGTACATCGAGTAATGCTCCGAGGCTGGGTTTTCCGGGGTGTCGGCTTGGGCTTCGTCACCGGCACCGGGGTCGGGGCCGTACTTCTCCCGGAACGCCCGCGCGGCCGCGACCACCGCTGAGCCCCACGAGGCGGTCCCGGTGGAGCCGCCGGCCACGGTGGCTTTCGGGAAATCGGTGTCGCCGATCCGGACGTCGACGGAATCGGCGGGCACGTCCAGTGCGTCCGCCGCGATCTGCGGCAGGATTGTCCACGCGCCCGTCCCCAGGTCGGCCGCGCCGATTTCGACGACGTAGCGGCCGTCCTCGAACCGGACCGTCGCGCTCGATCCGGGCATCCGTTTCGCGGGGTACACCGAAGCCGCGACGCCGCTGCCGACCAGCCACGGTCCGTCGCGGCGGACGCCCGGCCGCGGGTCGCGTTCGTTCCAGCCGAAGCGTTCGGCTCCGGTGCGCAGGCATTCGACCAGGTTCCGGCTGGAGAACGGGAGGCCGGTTTCGGGATCCCGCTCCGGTTCGTTGCGGACGCGCAGTTCGATCGGGTCGACGCCGAGTCCCGCGGCGAGTTCGTCCATCGCCACTTCCGGGCCGAACATGCCCGGGCACTCCCCCGGCGCGCGCATCCACGACGGCACCGGCACGTCGAGGCGGGCGAGCCGGTGGCTGGTGGACCGGTTCCGCGCGGCGTACATCATCCGGGCGGGCGCCGCGGTCTGCTCGGCGAACTCCTTGATCCGCGACGTCTGCTCGACGACGTCCATGCCGAGCGACTCCAGCCGTCCGTCGCGGTCGGCGCCGAGGCGGACCCGCTGGACCGTCGGCGTGCGGTATCCGGCCAGGCTGAACATCTGCTGCCGCGTCAACGCGAGCCTCACCGGACGGCCCGGCACCGTCCGGGCGGCCAGCGCGGCGAGCACGACGTTCGCGTGCGGCATGCCCTTCGAACCGAAGCCTCCGCCGACGTAGGGGCAGATCACCCGGACCTTTTCGGCGGGCAGGCCGAACGTCTTCGCCATTGTGGACCGTACCGAGTGGACGCTCTGGGTGGAATCCCACAGCGTCAGCACATCCCCGTCCCACAAGGCCGTTGTCGTGTGCGGTTCGAGCGGGTTGTTGTGGTACATCGCCGTACGGTAAGTCTGCGCCACCATCACAGCGGACGTGGCCTCGGCGTCGCCCTCGCTCGTGTCGGTCGCGAAGCTCGGGTTGACCTTGTCCGGCTTGTACAGGGCAGGATCGTCGGCGGTGAGCCGGGCGTCGAAGGGATCGTTTTCGTAGTGCACGTCAACGAGTTCCGCCGCGTGCCGCGCGGTCTCGGAAGATTCTGCCAGGACGAGGCCGATTACCCTGCCGCGAAAGGGTATTTCGCAATCCTGCAGCACCGCGAGCTCCGCGTCGTCGGTGTCGGCGAGTCGCTCGGCGGTAAAGGGAGTGATCAAACTCTGGACACCGTCGAGGGCTTCGGCTTCGACAGCTTCGATCCGCACACAGCGGCCGCGAGCGATAGTCGCCTGAATCGGATGGCAGTACAGCGGCGCCTCGACCGGGACTTCGTAGGCGTACGTTGCGGTTCCGGTGACCTTCGCCGGGCCGTCGCGGCGAGTCGTTCCGCGGCCGATCGCTCGGGGTTCCAGCAGTCCGGTCATCGGTCGCGCTCCTCGGCGGTCAGGTCGCGCAGCACCGCGGTCAGGGTGCGCGCGGCGAGCGGGATCTTGAACGCGTTCCCTCCGTCGAGGCCGTCCAGCGCCGTGGCATCGGCGAGTTCGGCGTCGGCGGCCGCACGGAAGCTTTCGTCGCTGGGCCGGGCACCGCGAAGGACCTGCTCCGCCCGCTCGGCACGCCACGGTTTGTGCGCCACTCCACCGAATGCGATCCGGATCTCCTCGATCACTCCGTCCGAAATGGACAGTCCAACCGCGACAGAAACGAGCGCGAAGGCGTAAGAGGCCCGGTCGCGCACTTTGCGGTAGGCCGACCGGCGCGACCAGGCGGTAGCGGGAAGCGTGATGTCGGTGATCAGTTCACCGTGTTCGAGCACGGTGTCGCGCTCCGGGTGCTCGCCCGGAAGCCGGTGCAGGTCCGTGAACGGCAGCGTCCGCTCCCCCGACGGGCCGATCACGTGGACACGCGCGTCGAGCATCGCCATGGCCACCGCCATGTCCGACGGGTGAGTCGCGACGCACTGGTCGGACGCCCCGAGGATCGCGTGATGGCGCGTGTAGCCGCCGAGGGCCGAGCAGCCGGAGCCGGGCGACCGCTTGTTGCACGGAGTCGTGACGTCCTGGAAGTAGACGCATCGCGTGCGCTGCAACGGGTTTCCGCCGACGGTGGCCATGTTCCGCAGCTGCGGCGACGCCCCGGACAGCAGCGCTTCGGCCAGCACCGGATACTGCTCCCGGACCCGCTGGTCGGCCGCGAGGTCGCTGTTGCGGACTCCCGCGCCGATCACCAGGCCGCCCTCGTCGTCCCGGATTTCAGTGGACATCAAGCCGGTCACGTCGACAAGGCGATCCGGCCGTGCCACACCGAGTTTCAAGTGGTCGACGAGGTTGGTGCCGCCGGCGAGGAACATCGCGGACGGCTCGGCCGCCACCGCCAGCACCGCCTCGGCCGTCGTCGCCGGTTTGCCATACGCGAACGGCTTCATCGCTGTTCTCCCGCCTCGCGGACCGCCGCGACGATTCCGGCATAGGCGCCGCAGCGGCAGAGGTTCCCGCTCATCCGCTCGGAGATTTCCTCGTCGGTCCACTGCGGAGTGTCGGCGACCGGCTTGGTGACATGACTGGGCGCGCCGTCGCCGAATTCGGTCAGCAATCCGGCTGCCGAACAGATCTGGCCCGGCGTGCAGTAACCACATTGGAACCCGTCATGGTCCACAAAAGACTGTTGCAACGCATGCAGCTCACCATCCTTGGCGAGTCCAGCGGCGGTCGTCACCTCGGTGCCGTCGCAGGACAGCGCGAGCGTCAGGCAGGACAGCACTCTGCGGCCGTCGAGCAGAACCGTGCAGGCCCCGCACTGGCCGTGGTCGCAGCCTTTCTTCGCGCTGTAGTCGCCGATCTGCTCGCGCAACAAATCGAGCAGGGTGCGGCGCGAATCGACGGTCAGCCGGTGCGCGGTCCCGTCGACGCGCAGCGCGATCGTCCGGACCGCACCGGCGGTTTCCGGCCTGGTTTCCGTCTCGCCCGGTCGCATACCGCCGCCATACCCGCTCGTCCCGGCCCCAAACCTCCGCCTGGTCACCGGCCGGGTCGCAAGATCAGCTCAGCCGTCCGGACCGGAGCCTCCCGGGGCAGGAAGTGCCCCACGTCGTCGAAGACCGCCCGGCGATACCCGGCGGCGAACAGCTCGTCCTTTCCCCCGCTGGTCGAGGGCAGGTTGTCGGCGTCCTTGCCGCCGTGGAGCACCAGCGTCGGCACCCGCACCGGCGGCGGCTTCGCGAGTTCGCGCTCCAGGTCGGCGTACGCCGGGTCGCCGTCCTGCTCGCCCCATCGGTGCAGGTAGGCGGAGACGGTGATCGGCGGCCAGTCGTCGTTGTCCCAGCAGACCGCTGCCCGGTCGAAATCAGCGTCGGAGAACTGCCAGCCCGGCGACCACGACGTCCACAGGTACCGGCTGAACGCCCGCCGGTCGCGGCGCATCGCGTCCTGGCCGCGTTTCGTGGCGACGAACCACTCGTACCAGTACGCGTGGGCGAGCGGATAGTCCAGCGGGGCGCCGGGGCCGCTCGCGCCGTGCCCCGCGGACATCGCGACCAGCCGGGACACCCGCTCCGGGAACAGCGCGCCGACCACGTATCCGGCCCGTGCGCCCCAGTCGTGTCCCGCCAGGACGACGTCGGAGAGATCGAGGGCTTCGAGGAAGTCGCGGAGGTCCTGGCCGAGCGCGCCCGATTGACCGCTGCGCGGCTTGTCCGGCGAGCGGAACTCCGTCGGGCTGAACCCCCGCAAATACGGCCGGAACACCCGGTAACCGGCCTCGGCCAGCGCGGGAACCACCCCGTCCCAGCAATGCGGATCGTCCGGCCAGCCGTGGACCGCGACCAGCGGCCGCCCATCCGGCGGACCATCCGTTTCGTAGCCGATTTTCAAGTCCGGTGTCCACACGAACTCGGTCATGCGCTCCTCCGCGGCTCGGCTGCCGTTTCCCCGCAGTTACCCAGGACGCACCCGTCACAAAAGCGTCCCCAACGGTCCCAGGTCGAGGTTCAGCTCCGCGGCGGAAAGCCCGTACTGGTCGCGAAGCTCGGCCAGCCGTTGTTCGAGCAGCATCAGGGTCAGGCCGAGCCGCTCCTCCTGGTCCTCGGTCAGCCCGCCTTCCTCGACGCGGCGCAGGGCCTGGCGTTCCATCAGCTGCCGGAGCAGTTCTATGATGGTCAGGACCAGTTTCATCAGGTCGCGTTCCACCGAATCGGCGTCTGTCGCCAAGCGAGCGGGCGCGTCGCGGAGCGCCGCTCCGAGCAGTTCCTCGGCCTCCTGCATCGTCGTTCCTTTCACCAGGGCGCCCGACGGTCTTCGCGGACCGAGGTGATCAGTGCGCGCAAGGAAATGTGCACCAAATCGACCTCGGCGACCGACAGCACGAGATCGCCGGTGAGCACCACTCCGCCGGCGAGCAGCCGGTCCAGCAGGTCGACCAGCGCGAGCCGGTCGGTGTGCTCCACCGCGGCGCTCACGAGATCCCCGCGAAGGAGTACGGGGCCCACGGGCCGGTCACCTCGACGACGATTCCGGCGGCCTCCGGCAGTTCCTCGATCCGGGCGAGGAAGCGTTCCCGGGAGCTGTCGGGTACCAGGCAGGCCAGGTTGAGGATGTTGCTGTCCTCGCGCCCGGTCAAGGCGGGATCTTGATTGCGGTGCCGGTGGATTTCCGCGGACAGCTGCGCGAGTTCTCGCTCGATGCGCTCGGCGACACCGGCGGCCTCGTCCGTACGAGCGTCCCGTGCCTTGCGGTGGCGGAGCCGTTGCCGCAAGTAGGAACGGCCGTCGGCGGGCTCCTCCTCTTCAGCGGAACTGCGGAGCGAGGCAAAGACTTTGACGCCCCATTCGGCATGATCCCGGACTCGACGCAACGCTTCGGCAAAGTGCGCGGAATGTTCGGCGAGCATTTCTCGCACCCGATGCTGGTCCCGATAGATCGTCGCCATCCGCAGCGGCAGCACTCCGGCTCGACGGCTCGCCTCGTCCACGACGGCGTTGTGCGCGCGGGCGATTTCTTCCAGCCACGGAGGTCTTTCCAGGTTCGCCTGCAGGACGGTTTCGCCGAACTCCTCGTCCGGGACCGGACTGACCAGCGCGGTCAGCCCGGCCTCGGAAATGGCGGAAACCGGGCGGTCGCGGAGCCCGGTCAGGCCCTCGGCCGGATTTCCCGGCGCGAATTCGGCGACCGCGTAGCAATACCAGCTCACTGTTCCGCTCGCTCTCCCCGCGCGAGTTCGAGTTGCGCGCGCAGTCGTTCGTTCTCCTCCAGCAGATCGTTCCGCCGCGAACCCGACGACAGGGACGGGTCGTGCTCCCACCAGTCGATGCCCATTTCCTTGGCCCGGTCGACCGACGCGACCAGCAACCGGATCTTGATGGTCAGCAGCTCGATGTCGAGCAGGTTGACCTGGATGTCCCCGGCGATCACGATTCCCTTGTCCAGCACCCGTTCCAGGATGTCGGCGAGGTTCGCGCCGCCGCCGGACCCGGTCGCGCGGGACACGCCGAGCGGTCGCCCGGCGGGCAGGCTGGGCTCGCTCATCGGATTCCTCCTCGTCACCTCGCCGAGACTGCCCGGCGGCCGCGGGGCCGGTCGTCCTCGGGTTCGGCGTCGTCTTCGTCGACGTCCTCGTCTTCCTCGTCGACGTCGTCGGGTTCTTCCTCGGCGAACTCCTCGTCCTCGGGCTCGCCGCCGGTGTCCTCCTCCTCGGGCGGTTCGTCCTCGTCGGATTCGTCCTCCGGGCCGCGCACGACCTCGCCGTCGCGGATCTCGCCGCGCCAGCCGTCTCCCGACGCCTGCCCGGCCATCGTGATGAACCGGCGGAAATGCTTGAGGTCGAGACGCGCCCGGCGGCCCTGCGCCCGCCAGATATTGCCGGTCTTCTCGAACAGCCCGGACGGGTAGTACTCGATGACCAGCAGAACCTTCGTCAGGCTCGGAGCGAGTTCGTGGAAGGTCACCACGCCCTTGATCGTGCCCTTGGCCCCGTCGGTGGTCCACGCGATCCGTTCGTCCGGGATCTGTTCGGTGACAGTGGCCTTCATCGACCGATTCGACCAGAAGATCTTGAACCGCCACTGCGAAGTGGTGTCGTCGGTTTGCTCGGCGCTGACGACGCCCTTGGTGAAGCTGCTGAACTTCTGGAACTCCGTCCACTGGTCGTACGCCTCGCGGATCGGCACGCCGACGTCGATGTCCTCGATGATGTTGATGACCTTCTTGGTGCCGGAGCCTTTCCCGCGTTTGCCGAAGAGGCCCGACAAGGAGTTCTTCAAGGCTTTGCCGCCGGCCTCGACCATCGACTTGACCGGTGTTTTCCCTTCGGCGATTTTCTCGCCGGCACGGAACAACCCTTTCAGCGAGCCGTTTCCGCCAGCGTCGGCCAGCCGTCGGGACGCCTCGCCCAGTTTGGCGCCCGCCGAGGACATCACCTGTTCGGCCTTCGCCTGCGCGTACTCCTCGCCGGCGTGCAGCAATTGCTCCGTCGCGGGATTGCGCGAGGCCAGTTCCCGGAGCTTCGCCAAGGGTCCGATTTCCTCGCTGCCAGAACGGGATTCAGCCACGGTTCACCCCCGGGCTTTTGCGCATCCGGCTGTTCGAGGACGTCCGCTTGCGCGACGCTGAACCGCCGGACGGCTTGCGCGCGGGTTTACGCTCCCCCTGCGCCGAGCTGCGCGGTTTCGCCGGACGTTTGCGACGGGCAGAGCTTTCTTCCGCACCGTCGTCCTCGCTGTCGTCGCCGTCCTGATCATGCGAGTCTTCCTCGTCCTGGCCGCCGATCGGAAGACCGGCGGCTTTGTCGCGCAAGCTCTCGGTGTGCCCCTGCAGCGAACCGGCAAGCCGTCCGGCCTGGTGCGTCAGGATGTCCGAGGCCAGAGTCTTGCCCGCTCCCACGACCTCGTCCCGCACCTGGTCCCGCACCCCGGCCAGTTCGGGCGACGAAGCCAGCTCGTGCGTGATGTCCGAAAGCAGCTTCTTCGGGTCGAGATTCAGCTTCCTCCCGACGAGCCACGCGCCCATCGTGATGGCCAGTTTGGCTTTCTTCCGTCTCCCGAGCACGTATCCGCCGACCACGGCGGCCGCGACCTTCATTCCCGGTGTCATCTGTTCGCTCCGTTCATCCGGCAACCCCCCGGTCGAATTCTTCGAGCAGATCGAGTATTTCGTCTTCCCTGCGGTCGAACTCCTCCTCGCTGATGCCGCCCGCTGTCAGCTCCTTTTCCAGGGAAACCAGTTCCCGCTGCAGCTGGGCGATTTGTTCCTGCTCGGCGGCGTCGACGACCCGTCCCGTCACCCAGGCGACACCCCGCACCGGTGCCAGCGGAAGCAGGAGAAGCTCGCCGAGCAGTCCCACTACTGGTCCTCGGTAAAGCTGTAGGGCGGCAGCGGTCCTTGTGCGCGAACCTCCGCGACCTCTTCGACGAGAGCGGTCAACTTCCGCACCGCGTCCTGGAACTCGGTCATTTTCTCCTTGGGCACCAGGAATGAGCAGTTGAAGAAGCATCCCTCGACCTGGGGTCCCGGGGAATGCTCGGATGCCAGCGGAAGCAGATATCCGAGAATCGCGTCGGCGTCCTCAGCCTCGCGTTGCTCCAGCCGCCCGGCGACCAGTTCGCCGAACCGGACCTGTTCCGCCTGCCCGCGTCCGGCGTCTTCCCGCAGGCTCGCGGCCAGATTCCGGATTTCCTCGTCGCCCGCGAGAATCTGGCTGAGGACAGCCTCTTCCCGGTGCGAGACTTTGACGTTCATCTCCACGTGGCCGCTGACGCGGTGCAGAACAGCCGTGTAGACCTCGGATTTGGCCGCGATCTCTTCCGCCACAGCGGTATCGTCGTCGGCGACGATACCGAAGCGCATCGGCAACGTCGGACCGCGGTCGCACAACGCCTGCAGAATCTCTTGGTGGGCAAGCAAATCCCGGCGTTTCGCCCGCAGCTCGCCTTCGACGTCGCCTACTATCGCGCTGAGTTCGTCTCCGGCGGGCAGCACCCGCGCGGGCGCTGGCGACGACCCGACGCCGCGCAGATTGCCCACCTCGGCGGGATGATCGGCGAACGTGATGCCGTACAGGTAAGTGCTCATTCGCTCGACCTCGCACTGCTGCGCCGGCTGCGGCTGCGAGGCCGGTCCTCAGCCTCTTCCCCGTCCTTGTCGCTGGACTTCTGGAACTGCTCGGCGAAGGTCTCGACAGCACCGGTCAACGCGCCTTTGGACTTTCCTTTGGCGCCTTTCTCGGTCACCTCGCCCAGCAGGTCAGGCAGCGTCGTGGCGCTCGACGCGCGGGTGAGGTCCAACCGGTTGCAAGCCTCGGCGAACCGCAGGTATGTGTCCACACTGGCCACCACGATCCGGGCGTCCACAGTGAGCAGCTCGATGCCCACCAGCGAAACCCTTACGAAGGCGTCGATCACCAGACCCTTGTCCAGGATCAGCTCGAGAATGTCGTAAAGGTTCCCGGTTCCCGGCCCGCGCTGCAGCTGGCTGCCCGAGCTTGACCGTCCGGTCGCCATGGTCATGAAATCCCCTTTCCCTTCCTCACACGTCGGTCTGGCCGCGCGCGTACCGCCGCACCTGCTCGTAGCCGAGGAAGCCGCCCTGTGCGTCGACGCGGACGCAATACGTGGCCATCAGGCTGGTGGTGTCCGGAACCCGTTCCAGCTCAAGCACTTCCACCAGCAGCTTCCATCCGTCGCCGTCCTTGGTGAACGCCGACACGGACTCGATGTCCTTTTCGGTCAGCTCCTCGAACACCGAACGCGCGTCGCGCATCAGAACGGCGGGCGACCGGCGATCCTCAGCCATGCCGCCTCCGGCCGTCGCCGCGTCCTCTCACACCTGGCCGTGGAAACATGAGGGGTCGGCTACCCGGAACGTCCCCGGCAAAACTGGCTACTCGCCAGGAAAAAAAGAAATTCGGCCGAACAGCGCAGCGACGCCCCGCCAGTCAGCGGAAAACGAACTCTCAGTAGCCGCCCGCACGCGAAACGCTCAGCTCAAGGCAGAAGCCACTGTCCACAAAGGATCTGTCCGCAGTGGATCGCGGACGGTCGCCGGGTCACCACCGCCACCGCATGCCGTGAATCCCCGGCCCCTGCCCGGTCCGGATCACATGCGCGGGCACGCCGGAGCGCACCCGCACCTCCGCGTTCTCCAACTCCGGCCCCGCCGGCGAATCCTGCCGGTACGACACGCATTCCACGGGCACCGCCGCCGGGTCGAAATGCACTTCCAGCAGGTGTTCCGCGATCGGCAGCCGGAACCGCCGGTCGTAGCGCGAGTCCGGCTCCTCGTCCCGGAACGCGAACCGGTACTCCACGATCGCCGTCTCGCCCGGCGCCAGCGGGTGGTCCAGCACCAGTTCCGTCACCGAGAACGCCTGCTCCGGCGTCGCCCGCACGATCCCCGGACGGCAATACCGCGCCGACACCAGCTCCGGCGACCGCCCGGGCGTGAATCCCCGCAGCGCCACGATGCGGACGAACGCCGGTTCGTCCAATGCCCGCAGCACCTCCCGCACGTGGAGACCGCGCATCCGGCCTTGGGCATCGACGTGCAGCGTCTCGTGCACGCTCACCGACTCCGGCGAAGAGTCCTCGAAGGAATTCAGCACCATCGGAAGGAGACTGCGGTTCTCCCACAACCGGTCCCACCGCGCCGCGCGCGGGGCCGGGCCTCCGGTGCGCGGCCGGTCCAGCAGGGCGCGCAGCGAACCCGGCGGCACGTCCAGCACGGGTTCCAGCAAGGCCAGCGCCCGCAACGATTCCGGCCGCTCCGGACGGCTGCGGCCGGTGCGCCACGAGCTGAGCGTGGTCGTGCTGACGGGCACGCCGGACACCGCGAGCCGCTCGCGCAGCCGCGCCAAGCCGAGCCCGCTGCGTTCGATGGCCAGCGAGAGGGCGCGTTCGAACGGGCCCTCGGCCAATGCCTGAGCCAGCCGCTCCCGCACCGGAGGCGGGGCGAACAACCGCATTTCGCCCCTCCTGGAAAAAACGGACTGAGACGGATTGTCGGCACTGATTCACCGGTTGGCAACCCGTCGAAAGTCGCGTCGCCGCCGCTTGCCCGCCACGGGCGTTTCGGCGGATTCCGCTGTCCCGCCGCGCTGCTTACGTTCGGAAGCGTCCCCATCGGAAACGCCTTCCCCAAGGAGCGACATGCGCGCACTCACCCGGGCCCTCGCCGTGCTGACCGGTTCCTGCGCGGTGCTCGGCGCGATCGCCGTGACCCCAGCGTCCGCGAGCCCCGCCGCGCCCGAGGCCCAGCCGTCGATCATCGGCGGCAGCACCGCGCAGAACCCCGGCTACATCACGCGGTTCAACGGCCACGCCAACGGGTACACGTTCTTCTGCACCAGCACGCTGATCGGCAGCCGCTGGGTGCTCACCGCGAAGCACTGCATGTACGACAACAACGGCCAGCGCCTCACGGACATCGACCTCTACATCGGTTCCAACAGCGCCAGCGGCGGCGTGCACGCCAAAGCCTCGTCCACGTACGTCTACTCCGGCGGCGACTTGGCGCTGATCAAACTGAACACCGACGGCGGCAGCACGTTCGCCCGCCTCGCCAGCAGCTCCAGCGACGCGCAGGAGGGCGACAGCGCCACGGTGTACGGCTGGGGCGCGACGCAGAGCTCCGACGAGGGCCACCACCAGTCGAGCGTGCTGAAGCAGGCCGTGGTCACGATCTCGAACACCCAGGACAGCGACAACTCCGGCGGACCCGCAATCACCGCGAGCACGCCGAACGGCGCGGTGGCCGGCGGGGATTCGGGCGGGCCGATGGTCGACGACGGCGTTCAGGTCGGCGTGTGCTCGACGAGCGACCGCTCCAGCGTGACGACCTACGGCAGCGTGGCCGCGGGCCGGGACTGGATTCAGCAGATCTCCGGAGTCTGATCGTCGCGGTACGTGAGGGGAACCCTGAGGGAATCAGAGTCAATGAGGGTTCCCCTCACGTACCGCAAAGCCCGCAACGCAAGTGCGACACTGGCTTAAGGCCGCGCGCCGAGCAACTTCAGCCGAGCTTCTCCAACGCCTTCTCCGCCGATCCGGCGTCCTCCCGGATTCCCCGCCACGGGTCGTCCTTGCGCGCCAGCCGCCGGTGCAGTTTGTCCGGACCCAGCCGTTCGGCTCGGCTTTGCCGAGTTCCGCCCAGTCGAGCGGGGTCGCGGAGGCCGCGCCGGGCCGGGCGCGCAGGGAGTACGGGGCCACGAACGTCTGGGCGTAACCGTTGCGGTTCGCGTCGACGAAGATGCGGTCGCCGCGCTGGTCCTTGCGCTGTGCGGTGGTGAGCTGGTCCGGGTCGGCGGACGCGACGCGGTCCGCCAGGGCGCGCGAGAGTTCCAAGACGACGTCCGTCGGGGCCGTAGCGTCGAGGGGCGCCGCGACGTGGAAGCCGCGACCGCCGGTGGCCTGCAGGTAGGCGGTCAGACCGGCGTCGGCGTAGTGGTCCCGGATGCGGCGGGCCGCGGTGCGCAGGTCGGCGACGTCGGTGCCGTCCGGCGGGTCCAGGTCGAGCACCAGCAGGTCAGGCTTTTCCGGCGCGTCCACAGTGGACAGCCAGACGTGGAACTCCACCGTGCCCTGATCGGCCAGGTACAGCAGGGAATCCTCGTCGTCGCACACGACGTACTCGTCGGTGCCGCCACCGCTGCGGGGCACGCGTTCGGTGCGCAGCCACGACGGGAAGTGCTCGCTCGGGTGCTTCTGGAACCAGCCCTGGGCCGCGATCCCGTCCGGGTACCGCCGCAGGGTGAGCGGGCGGCCGCGCAGGTGCGGCAGCATCGCGGACGCGACCGTGCGGTAATGCTCGACGACGTCGCCTTTGGTGAGACCGTCGTCGGGATAGAACACCTTGTCGGGGTGGGAAATCGGCACGGACGCTCCCGGGTCGCGGCGGTCATGGCGGGACGGCTCGCGGCAGCCGGAGAGCCAGCCCTTCGACCGCCCGGATGCCCCGCCGCCGGGACCGCGAAACTCCGGCAAGACCGCGGTGCAGGTTCCGCGTGATCGAGAAGGGAAGCACTACCCGAATTCGCGGGATAGCTCGGCAACCTTGCCCAGAATCCCGTCGCCGTCGCCCAGCGCGTCCTGATCGACCGGCGAGATGCGCCACCACACGACCCCCGAGACAACCCTGCTCGGCGGGAGAACAACGAGGTCCCCCGGCGAAAGGACCTCGACCCCGGGTGCCAGATCGTGGTCCACGCGGAGGCCAGGCTCGACGAAGAAGTACGCCCCGTGCGGCGACAGCGCCATCGGACCAAGCGGCCGGCCCCCGCCGAAGGCGGCGAGCATCCGCCAGCCGAGGTGAGTCGGGGTGCGCAGGACGTCGAAGTGCCGTCCGACCGGCGCGAGAATCGCCTGCCGATGCGCAGACCACCACTCCGAGATAACGCACCGGTCGACAGTGGCGCCGGACGGGGACGCCGCCGGCTCCCGGCCGCCGAGCAGCTCGAGAGTGACCGGATCCCAGCTCGTGAGCCCGTCGCACACCGGCCCCGGCAACACCGGCCAGCCCCGCGCGGCGTAGCTCTCGGCCGCCGAACGCAACGACCGCAGCGCGGCCCCGTGGTCCCCGGCCAAGCAGCGCGAACGGCTGCCACGCGCAACAAGGGTCATCGCGAGAATCCCTTCCGAGAGATCAAGCCCTGGCCACGCGGTTCAGGTCGGACCGCGCGGGGCGAGCAGGAACCCCGACCACCATGGGACCGCGAGGCGTCCCAGACCAGCCAGAAAACCGCCCGGGAACCGGCAGCAAACCGGGCGCTGGAGTCCCAGACGCGAGCGCCGTCAGCTCGGGTCCCAGAGCGCCAGGAAGCCTTCGAGGATCTCTTTGCCGTTGGACAAGCCGGAACTGACGCCAAGAGCCGCCTCGCCCGAATCGAAGATCCGGATCATCACCAAGCAGCGCGAAAAGTCGTCCCGATCCAGCTCTTCCTGGACGTAGTCCTGTTCCGAACGAGTGGCCACCACCAGCACGTCGATGGACTGGCCGATCCCCTCCGCCAGGCGAACCACGCCCGGCCAGGTGATCCCGGGCCGCAACGGCACACCTCCGCCGAAGAGCTCTTCGACCACCGCGTCAGCCAGTCCCAGGGCCTCGGCCTCCAGTACCCACCAGCACCAGTCGTTGTCCGGAATCAGCGGAACGATATCGCGCAAATCCGGATAGCCGTCTTCCAGAAGCTCCTTCTCGACGATTTCCATCTTCGGCACTCCAGGAGGTATCACTCGGGCGTTGCTTGACGAAAGACGATAGCGGCACCCGAGTGCGGTCTCGGCCGGCACAAAGATCTCCTCCGACGCCGAGGGATGTCCCTGGAAGCAAGCGCCCGCGATCGCGACGATGATCGTGGCCCAGGCACGTGGCCTGCAACTCGACCTGCTCGCAGACGCTCGAAGAGATCGTCGATTCCGGCTTCGCCGGGCAGTCACCACAGATCCGCGGCGAGCAACGTGAGCGGACCGGCAGCGCCGGAGCGACAGAGCCGAACGGAGCGCGAAGCCGCCGACGAACGACCGCTACGTCGACTTGATCAAGCGGGGCAGCGAAGGCCCTCGCGCTCGTCAAGACCAAGCTCCGGTCCGCCGATGTCCGTATCCCGAGGCCGGGTTCCTGCTGAGAATCCTCGGGCGCGCGAGGGCCGTTCCGCATCAGATACGAAATTGCTTGTTCCGCCGCTTCGCGGGTTGCTTCACGCAGCAGGAAAACTCACATTTGTTTCACTGAGGAACGCGCCTTGCTCGAACATCGTCGACTGTCCGCAATCCGATGAGCGGTTCGAACGGCCTGTCCCAGCGGTTTCCCGCACAGATCGTTGACGGCAAGGGGCAAGGGCCGCTCGCGTCGCCACGTGCTTCTCTCGTCGAGACGGATGATCGCGAGATCAGGCGTCGTGCTGTTCCGATGTCGGCAGGCGGGCATGCCCGTGCCGGAATGCGAAGGCTACGGCTTGAGCCCGATCTCGCAGTCCGGCCTTGGCCAGTATGTGGTTGACGTGCGTTTTCACGGTTCCTTCGGTGATATGGAGGCGTTGTGCGATCTCGCTGTTGGAATGGCCCGCCGCGATGAGCCGCAGCACCTCGGTTTCCCGCGGGGTCAGGCCGCTGCTAGCGCCTGCGACCAAGGCGACTTTGCCGTGCAAGGACGTCGCGTCCTTTTCGCTTCTCGCAGAAAACACCCCCTCCTCGTTCCCGTACGGCGCGGGGCCGAGCCTTTCGCGGCTCGCCCCGCACTCCGATCAGTGCCCTCCTTTTTCACCGCTCGTCTTGCGCGGCAGGAAGAACGCCATGATGAAAGTGCACGAGAAGACAACGATTTGGAAGATCAAAGTCGGCGGCAGCGAATTCGCGAAGTCTCGCCGCTGCACCTCGGGTTTGATCTTGCCGACCGCTTCCTGGACCACGCGCATGTCCTGCGGAGCCAGCCCGTCCGCCATCCGGTGGCAGCTCCCCGGCGTCTGCGTCGGATCCTTGGCATGCGCTATTTCGTCGAAGCAGACCCGGAACCGGGTCACCACCCCGTCCAAGGCCGGCTCGGCGATGCCGGCCGCTCGCAGTTCGTTCCGCAGCGCGGGCACCGCGGCCGTGGTGGCGTCCTCCGCTCGGTCCGAGATCTGGCCGAAGAAGATCGCGCCGACCACCGCGACCCCGATCGCGCCGGCGACCTGGCCCGCGGTGTTCAGAACGCCCGTGGCCGAGCCGGTGTCGTCGTTGTGCACGCCGGCGAGGATGAGGTCGTTGAGAGTGGCGATCAGGATTCCCAGCCCGAACCCGAAGACCACGAACGGCGGAAGCAGCCGCCAGGTGGTGAGATCGCCGATCTCCCCGGACACGGTCGCCATCAGCCAGCAGATCCCGCCGACGCAGAACAGGCAGCCGATCTGCACGACCGCGCGCCCGATCCTGGGCGCGAGACGAACCGCTGCTCCGGAGCCGAACAGCGAAGCCACGGCGAAGGGCAGGAACGTGAATCCCGCCCGCAGCGGAGTGAAGTTCCAGCCCGCTTGGAGAAAGATGGTGAGGACCAGGAAAGTGGACGCGATGCACGTCCAGAACAGCAGAGTCACCACGAGCCCGGCGCTGAACGCACGTTGCCGGAAGAGCCGCAGTTCGATCAGCGGAGTGCCGCCGCCGCGCTTGCGCGCCCGCTGCCAGGCGACGAAAGCCGCGAGCATCGGCACCGACGCGGCCATCGAGATCCACGTCCACGCGGGCCAGCCGGAGTCGCCCCCTTGGATGACCGGGAACACCAGCAGCAACACGCTCGCTGTCACCAGCAGGACGCCGATCAGATCCAGCCGGACCCGTTCCGACGATCGCGATTCCGGAACCAGAGCGGGCGCGGCCAGCGCCGCGATCAGCCCGACCGGAAGGTTGATCAAGAAGATGGTCCGCCAGCCCCAGCCGAAGACGTCCGCGTCCACGAGCAGTCCGCCGATCAGAGGCCCGGCGACGCCGGAAAGCCCGGCCATCGCGCCGAAAGCGCCGAAAACCGCCGCTCGTTTCTCCGGCGGGAAGGAGACATGCATGATCGACAGGACCTGCGGGAACATGACTGACGCGGCGAGGCCCTGAAGCACGCGGGCCGCGATCAGGATCTCCGGATTCGGCGCGAGCGAACACAGCAGCGAGGCGAGCGTGAAGCACGTCACCCCGATCACGAACATGCGCCTGCGGCCGAAGATGTCGCCCAGCCGGCCTCCAGTGATCATCCCCGCGGCGAAGGCCAGCTGGTATCCGGCGAGAGCCCACTGGATCTGCGAATAGGTCGCGTCGATGTCTTTCTGGATCGCCGGTATGGCGACGCTGACCACGCTCACGTCGAGCAGTTCCATGAAAGCCGCGAGCAGGATCACGACCAGCCCCAGCCAGTCCCTGCCTCGCATGACATCCAGATCCTGGGGTGCGCGCGCGGAGCTCACTCCCCGGGCGCTTCGCGTCGAGTCGTCGGCTGCCACTGCCCTACTCCGTTCCTCGAGACGTCAGGCTCACATTGCTTAGCTAGCTAACTATCTACTTGGAGGAGCTGTCAAGCAGCACAAGGCGACCGGGCACGGGAAGACGTCCGGCTGCGGATGCCGACTCGGTCGCGATCGCCGTGGCACGTCGAAGGCGACGGTCGGCGTGGGTCGTGTGTACCTTTGGCCGGATACCAACATCCGAGCGCGGAAATCGGAGAAGACAGGATGCGCAAGAACGAAAACGCCGGCGACAAGGGGGCCGTCCCGGCACCCGGCGCGGAAACCAAGCATGCTGTCGGCCGTCAACTGAACTACGCGGCCAAGGCCGCGCGGACCTATCTCGAACAACACCTGATGCTGGCGGGGTCGAGCTTCGCCACCTGGACCGTGCTGTTCGCACTCAAGTCGCGCAGCCCCCTCATCCAACGAGAAATCGCCGACATGCTGGGAGTCGAGGGGCCGACGCTGACCCGTCATCTCGCGCGGATGGAAGCCGAAGGGCTGATCGTGCGGCGACGTACGCCGGAGGACCGGCGCGCCGCGGTCGTCGAATTGAGCCCCCAGGGCCAGGCCGCGTACAAACGGCTTTCCCGAATCGTCAGCGCGGGCGGCGAGCAAGTGCTGGACGGTTTCTCGGACGGCGAATTGGACCTGCTCATCTCTTTCCTGACCAGGATTGTCGAAAACGTCAACAAGTCCAGCCCCCGCTCCGCCAGCACGCACTGAAGCTCGGCGGTCATGCCGAATCAGGAAGCTCCGGCGCATCGGCCAGCATGACGCCATCCACACAGGGAAAGAAGTTTCCGAGGACAATTGCGCTAAAGTCTCATGCATCTATTTTGATCATCGCGCCCAAAGACACAAGGTCGGCACCCGACCACAGAATCTTCGGACGACGCACGGTCCGCAGCTTCAGCACGCCTCTGGCAATGACTCTTTCAGCGCCGCGACGTTTCGTCCCGCAGCCCGCATTGATCGACTCAACCGCGACGAACTCGACGGCCCAGCCTGAATCGCGCGAAGATTAAGTCGAAGACACAGCACGCGGCAGCAGATCTGCCTGCTCCCACCTGACGCGGTCCCAGAACTCGATCGTCAACCTGACGCTGCCACCGGCCCTGGAGGCACGCGTCAAGCGCCGAATCGACATATCGGGCGGGATCAACCGTGCCAAGACCGACAGCGGTCAAGTGCAGCGCCGACCCACGGCTTCGAGCTGCCACCCGGGCAACCGCGGCGGACCACCGGCGACCCCGACAGTCGACCGCTTGGACGACTGTCGAAATCGACACTAAATCGCCCCTACCTACGGGCAGCAAAAAAGCCCAGGTCGCTGACCTGGGCTTTGCTCCCCCGCTTGGACTCGAACCAAGAACCCTCCGGTTAACAGCCGAATGCTCTGCCAGTTGAGCTACAGGGGATCGTGCTTCGCCGGTCCGGATCTCTCCGGGCTGACAGGAAGAACTTTAGCCCATGCCGTTCCGGCCTCGCACAGGGGGGTGGGTCTTGCGGGCAGACGGAGGGAACCCCGCGCGGAAGGCGGTTGTGTTGGACAATGGACAGTCGGAAGTCCTGCTGAGAAAGAGGTGTGGCCGCCGATGAAGAAGTTCCTGCTGGGCGTGGGCCTGGGGTACGTGCTGGGCACCAAGGCCGGCCGGGGACGGTACGAGCAGATCGTGCGCACCTACCGCAAGCTGGTCGACCATCCGATGGTCCAGGGTGCGGCGGGGGTGGCGCGGGCGAAGCTCGGCGAGAAGTTCGGGCGTGGGAACGGCTGAGCGACACCCAGCGAAAGCCCTGCAAAACCCCAGCTCAGGACGGTTTTTGCCAGGTGAGCGAGTATCGGCGCAGTACGTGTCGCCGGTATCGCACGCCTGGCAGCAACCGTCGCGCGGTCGTGCGCACCTCGCCGTAGCTCATCTGCGGCTGCATGGCTGGCATACCGTCTGGGCCGTGTGCTCGACGCAGCGTCTTCACGATGCGCACGACCGGTGCGGCTGCGATCGTCGCTGCCCAGTCGGTCACGCTCGCGTCGCGGGCCAGGCCGACCACTACCAGCACGCCGCCTGGGTTCAGCATGTCTCGCATGCGGGCGAGGGCTGCCTCGAAGTCCAGGTGGTGGATGGTGGCCACCGAGCAGATGAAGTCGTACGTGCCGAGGTCAGCGGAGAGAAAGTCGCCCTCGACGAAGGTGTCCGAGGACAGCGAGCGGGCCTGAGCGATCATCTCCGGCGACTTGTCGATCCCGGTGACCGAAGGCACTGCGGACGCCAGTTTCCGCGCCAGCAGGCCGTCTCCGCAGCCGACGTCCAGGGCGCTCGCGCATCCGGCGGACACGGCGCGGAGGATGCCTGGATGGCGGGCGACGTTCGTGTTCCAGTACGACATCAGCCCGGGATCTTAGCGACGACGAAGATCCGCCGGAATTCGAACCAGGTCGTGCCATCGGGACGGGGCGGGTAGGCCTCGTCCAGGAGCGGGGCGAGGTCATCTTGAAAGGAAGCCCAGTCGTCGTCGCCTAGAGCCGCGCGGATGGGGCGGAGCGCGGTGCCGGTGATCCATTCCAGGACCGCTCGAGGGCCGGAAAGTTGTTGTACGTACGTGGTTTCCCAGGCATCGACCAGGCATCCGGCGTCGGCGAGAAGGTCGGCGTAGTCGCGAGGCTCGCTGACTGCGTCTTCGGCTCGCAGCGACACAGACGACAGCCGTGCGGCCCAGGCAGGCGAGGCGGCCAGCTGGCGGCTGATGGCGTGCGACGGGGCGGAGAAGTTGCCGGGCACCTGCACCGCCAGGACCGCTCCGGCGGGGAGTTCCGCGGCCCAGCGGCGCAGCAGGTCCTGGTGGCCGGGCACCCATTGCAGGACCGCGTTCGAGACGACCACGTCGGTGTCCGGTTTCGGCGTCCACGTCCGGACGTCGCCGACCTCGGCGGCCACCCCGCGTTCGCGGGCCGCGGCGACCATCTCCGGCGAGCTGTCCATCGCCTCGAGGACCGCGTCGGGCCAGCGGAGCGCCAAGTCGAGGGTCAGGGTGCCAGGGCCGCAGCCCAGGTCGACCACCCGGCGGGGCGCATCGGCCGAGATTCGCCCGATCAGGTCGTAGAACGGCCGGCCGCGCAGGTCGGAGTAGTCGAGGTACTTCGCCGGATCCCACATGAGCAGCCTCCCGCCGAGCAACAGTACAGCCGTACTGAGTACGAGCGTACTGCTACTCGCCTAGGTTGGCCAGCTTCTCCGCGACCTCCGCCGCGACCGCCTCGACCAGCGCGGGATCGGTGCCCGGATCGGGGCGGACCTGCAGTTCCACGCCGTCGCGGCCGGGGACCTTGCGCTGCACGAACCACGCGCCGCCCTCGGGGAACTCGTGCCGGTGCCGTCCGCGCACCGAGCCGTCGACGCGCAGGCGCACCTGCTGCGGCACCTTCCCCGGCTGCGGCAGCCGGAACCGCACCGGCTCGCGGTCGGCCAGCACCGCGACCGCGCCCGCCCGCCCGGTCTCCTCCGATTCGGTCAGCGTGAACACGCCGTCGCCCCAGGTCGCCTTGCCCACCAAGTGCCAGCCGACCCGGCGCGTCGTGCCCTCGCCGGACGGGATCCACAGGCCCAGCGACGTCACGACCAGGTGCCCGCCGCCTTCGACCGCCGCCGCGGCGACCGGATCCTCGCCCTGGTCCAGCTCGCCGGGGAACCCCGCGGGCAGCCCGCCGCCGAAGAACCGGTTCAGCAGTCCCACGTCACTCCCACCCGCTCGCCGCCTGCTCGCGCAGCGACTTCCGGTACTGCTCCAGCGCGACCAGGTCGCCGAACAGCGCGCGGTAGTCATCCGGGGCCTCGACCGGCGACAGCCGCTGCAGCTTCGACTTGATCTCGCCGATCTGCCTGCCGACGAGGTTCTCCTGCACCCCCGCGAGCACGCCGGAGATGTAGCGCGAGTCCACTTCTCCCAAGGCGCGCAACGGTTCCACCGCCAGTTCGCTGAGCACTCGGCGGACCGTCCCTTCCGGACAGTGCGCCGACGCGGCGTCCAGCAGCGCGGGCCCGGTGAGCCCGGAGGCCGCCCCGCCCGCCTTCAGCACGGCCAGGTGCACCGCGATGTACACCGGATGCGTGAACGCCTCTTCCGGCAGCGAGTCGTACTCCGGACCGGCGATCGCGGGCTGCTGCAGCGCGGCCTTGAGCGCCTCGCGCTGCCCGACGAACCTCGGGTCGTTCGGCGCGGGACGCGGCAGGTCCTGCTTCTCCGGCTCGGGCGCCGGGGGCTCCTCCCGCCGGGCCGCGCCCCGCCGCAGCTGCGGTTCGGCCGGTCCGCGCCGGGACGCCGCTCCGGCCGCGCCGCGCACCCGGTTGACCACCTGCGCGACGTCCTGCCAGCCGACCCACCAGGCGAGCTTGGACGCGTAACCGTCCCGGCTGGCCCGGTCCTTGATCGCGGCGACCATCGGGACGGTCTTCTGCAGCGCGGAAACCTGGCCGTCGACCGAATCCAGGTCGAACTGCTTGAGCATGCTCTTGATCACGAACTCGAACAGCGGCGTGCGCCGGGCCACCAGGTCGCGCACCGCGGTGTCGCCCTTCGCGATGCGCAGCTCGCACGGGTCCATCCCGTCCGGCGCGACCGCGATGTAGGTCTGCCCGGCGAACGTCTGGTCGCCCTCGAACGCCTTGAGCGCCGCCTTCTGCCCCGCTTCGTCGCCGTCGAAGGTGAAGATGACCTCGCCGCGGAAGGCGTCGTCGTCCATCATCAGCCGGCGCAGGACCTTCATGTGGTCCTCGCCGAACGCGGTGCCCGAGGACGCGACCGCCGTCGGCACGCCTGCCGCGTGCATCGCCATCACGTCGGTGTAGCCCTCGACCACCACGACCTGGTGTCGTTTCGCGATCTCGCGTTTGGCCTGGTCGAGGCCGAACATGACCTGCGACTTCTTGTAGATCTGCGTTTCGGAGGTGTTGAGGTACTTCGCCGAGATCCGGTCGTCGTCGAAAAGCCGCCGCGCGCCGAAGCCGACCACGTCGTTGCCGACGTCGCGGATCGGCCACACCAGCCGCCGGTGGAACCGGTCCATCGGGCCGCGCTGGCCCTCCTTCGACAGGCCGGACGCGAGCAGTTCCTTCACCTCGAACCCGCGGTTGAGCAGGTGTTTGGTGAGCTTGTCCCAGCCGCCGGGCGCGAACCCGCAGCCGAACTGCTTGGCCGCCGCGGCGTCGAAACCGCGCTCGGTCAGGAAGTCCCGCGCCGCCCGCGCCTCGTCGGTGCCCAGCTGCTCGATGTAGAACTCGGACGCCGCGCGGTGCGCCTCGATCAGCCGCGACCGGGTGCCGCGGTCGCGCTGCACCGACGCGCCGCCGCCCTCGTAGGTCAGCCGGATCCCGACGCGGTCGGCGAGCCGCTCGACCGCCTCCACGAACGACACGAGGTCGATCTTCTGAATGAACTTGATGACGTCGCCGCCCTCGCCACAGCCGAAGCAGTGGAAGGTCCCGTGAGTGGGGCGCACGTTGAACGACGGGGTCTTCTCGTTGTGGAACGGGCACAGGCCCTTCAGGCTGCCCCCGCCGGCACGGCGCAGCGCGACGTACTCCCCCACGACCTCGTCGATCCGGTTGCGCTCACGCACCTCCGCGATATCGCTCTCCCGAATCCGTCCTGCCACGGGAACCACAATAGTTCTCCCTCCCCCCGCGCCGTGCGGCACACTCGGGACATGAGCACCACGACCGCGCTGGAGGAGTTCGCCGCCGAGTTCGACGCCCACCGGCCGCACCTGATCGCCGCGGCCTACCGGCTCACCGGCACCCGCGCGGACGCCGAGGACGCGACGCAGGAGGCCTGGCTGCGGCTGTCCGGGCTCGACGACGCGGGCCGCGCCGGGATCCGCGACCTGCGCGGCTGGCTGACCGCGGTGGTCGGGCGGATCTGCCTCGACCGGCTGCGGTCGGCGGCGGTGCGGCGCGAGAAGTACGTGGGCGAATGGCTGCCCGAGCCGATCGTGACGCCGTTCGGCGTGCCCGCGAGCGAGGACCCGCTCGAAGTAGCGGTGCGCGACGACGGCCTGCGCATGGCCGCGATGGTGGTGCTCGACCGGCTCACGCCGGAGCAGCGCGTGGCGTTCGTGCTGCACGACGCGTTCGCGGTGCCGTTCGCGGAGATCGCCGACGCGCTGGGCTGCAGCCCGGCGACCGCGCGCCAGCACGCCTCCCGCGGCCGCCGTGCGGTCGAAGACTCCGATCCGCCCGCCCGGCTCGAACTGGCGGAGCAGCAGCCGGTGCTGGAGAAGTTCGTGGTCGCGCTGCTGGCGGGCGACATCCGCGCGGTCACCGAGCTGCTGCACCCGGACGTGGTCTTGATCGGCGATTCCAACGGCCGCTCGCGCACCAGCCGCCGCATGATCGTCGGGCAGGACAAGGTCGCCCGCTTCGTGCTCGGCGTACTCGCGAAGTACGCGCCGGGCACGATGGACAACGGACGGCCGGTGCTCGTCAACGGCGACCTCGGCCTGTGGCTGCCGCAGCTGCCCGCGGTCGACGGCTACCTCGCCCTCGACGAGCGCGTGCAGACGTTCAGCGTGCGCGACGGCCGCATCGTCGGCGTCTACGACCAGGTCAACCCGGAGAAGCTCACCCGGATCACCCGGCCGGAGCAGTGACGCCCCCGGCCGGGCCGGGCGGTCACGGGATCGGCACGCGGCAGGCGTCTCCTGAGGTGAAGCCCTGGTCGACGATGCCGAGCGCGCTGTTCATCCGCGCCCGCGAGTTCTCCAGGCCGATCTGATAGGTCAGCTCGACCACGCCCTTCTCGCCGAATTCGGCCACCAGCTCGGCGATCTGCTCGTCGGTGACCGTGACGGCCGGGCCGGACATCGCGTCCGCGAGCGCGAGCGCCAGCCGCTCCTGGCGGGTGAACAGCGGCGACGTCGCGTACTCGTCGATGTGCTTGAGCCGGTCGATGTCGAGGCCGTCGTGCCGCTGCAGCATCGTGCCGAAGTCGACGCACCACGAGCAGCCGATCTGGGTCGCGACGCGGTACACGGCGAGTTCCCGCACTCCTGTGGGCAGGTGCTTCGACGCCTTCTCCGCCATCAGCTCGTGCGCGATGCTGGTCCGCAGCAGCCCGCGGTGGTGCGCCACGACGGCCATCGGCTCCGGCACCGCGCCGTACCGCTTCCCGGCGATCCGGTAGAAGAGCTTCAGCACCGGGCCGCCGTCAGTGGCTCGTTTGACCGGGATACGAGGCATGTCGGGTCCTCCTTCTGAGTGGTTCGAGGGAGGAACGGGACAGCCGCGCGGGATGTGACAGCGTCAGCGATGCCCGGTGATCGGGCGCACATCCCAGACCCACACGCCGTCCACGAACTGCCCGGGTTTGCGCAGCAGGAGGTCGACTGTGGTGCGGTAGGCGTCGCTGTGCTCGCGCGGGATCAGCACGAGGACGCTGGCGTTCCAGTAGCGCAGATCCTCGATCGCCTGGTCCCGGTCGGCATCGGTGATCGGCTGCGCCTGTTTGGAGTCCCGGACCCGGTCGAACAGCGTCGAGGTCGGCCGCTGGTAGGAGCCGTAGCGGCCGCGTTTGTCGTTCGGGCCCTGCGGACCGACGAAGTAGCCCTCCGGCATCGCGTACTGCAGACCGGCGTCCATCTGCCAGTGCAGCGGCTCCGACTCCCCCGAACTCGGCAGCGGCACCGGCACGACGGTCCCGCCGGGCGCGACGTACATCTGCCAGGTGCCGTCGGCGAAGAACGCGGGCGTCGGCGGGCGTTTCTGCACGAGCAGCTGGGTCGGTGCGACCGGCAGCAGCACGGCCGCGACCGCGCCGATCCAGATCAGCCGCACCGGCAGCTTCAGCTCGCCCTTCCCGGCCGCGGTGAACACGCGATCAGTGGCGATCGCGAGCAGCGCGCCGATCGCGGGCACACACGCCATCGCCAGCCGCGATTCCAGCAGCGATTCGAACAACGGCAGGTCCGCCAGCAGTTTCCACGGGCCGGGCACGCCGGTGTTCTCGTGCAGCACGGTGATTTCGGAGCCGAGCGAGAGCCAGGCCATCAGGAACATCGAGATCGCCAGCGAACGGGCCACGACCTCGCGCCACAGCCACGCGGTGACCACAACCATCAGCACGATCAGCGGCCAGCCGAAGAACGCGTTCTCCTCGGTGCGGTTCAGCGACACCGCGGCCGCCGCCTCCGGCTGCCCGGACACCGACTGCGTCGCGAACCGGGTCATCGCGGCGGTGTCGTTGCCGACCTGGCCGTGCTCCAGCCCGGTGTAGCTGTCCGGGCCGAAGAACTGCCACCACAACGGGAACGCGACGACCACCAGCGTCAGCACCACCGCGATGCCGCCGCCGAGCAGCACCGGCCGCACCATCGCCCTGACCTCGCGCCGCCGCGAAACGCAATACGCGACCGCGAAGATCAGGAAGCCGAGCGCGAAGATCAGCAGCGGCTCTTCGCCGAGGAAGATCTGGTACGCGGTGAGTACGCCGAGCCAGATCCCGTTGCGCACCGGGCGCTGGCCCTGGGCCAGCTGGATCACCTTGAGCGCGATGAACGGCAGCAGGAACCATGCGACGAAGTTCGGATGCGCGTTGGCGTGCGAGATCATCGGCGGCGCGAATCCGGCGAACGCGCCGCCGATCGCCGCGGACACCCGGTGCCGCACGAGATGCCGCGAGAACACCCAGTACCAGGCCGCCGCGCTGCCGGCGAGGCTGCCGGTGAGCGCGATCGCCCAGGTGGCCGTCGGGCCGAAGACGAGCGTGATCGGGGTCAGCGGGATACCCAGGCCCAGCATGGCCGTGTTGGCCATCATGTTCACGCCGAGCGGGTAGTTCTGCAGCCCGCTGGTGAGCGGGTTCTCCAGGTGCTGCACCGATTTCGCGGTGACCGCGAAGAACCATTCCCACAGGTTCTGGTCCGACGCGCTGTTCCACAGGTAGCCCTGGCCGAGGTCGGCCCACAGGCCGCCGAACAGGAGCACGGAGAACGCCAGGTACGCGCCGATGATCCCGGCGTCGGCCCAGGACCGGCGCATCCGCGGTTCGGCGGCGGCGACAGCGGCCGCGCCGGGTTCGCGAGGCGGTGCTTCGGGTTTCGCTTCGGGGTTTGCTTCGGGCCGGAACACGCTCACGCGGGGCGCACCACCCGGGCGAAGAAGTACACCGCACCGGTTTCGGCGTGGCGCACCAGCAGCAGGAACGGCCGGTCGACCCGGACTTCGAGCGGGTCGCCAGCGATCAGAGACAGCGTGCGCATCTGAATCGCGGTGGCCGCGGCGCCTTCGAGGCCTTGTTCGTCCAGCCGCAGCACGGCCTGGTGCAGGATGCTATCCACCCACAGCGGACGGTCCGGCGTGAGACCGGTGAGGTCCGCGTCGTCGGTGAACAGCTCGCGCACGCCGAGGCCCTGCAACGCCCGTTCGAGGTCCGCGCGCGCGTCGAGCGAGATCTTGGGCAGCGAGAGCTGGATCTTCTGCTGCTTCGGGCTTTCGAGCAGCCCGCGCAGCGCTTGCGTGTCGAGCGCGGCTTCGGCGCTGTCGAGGTCGCCGTCCGGCAGCAGGATCACCGTCTCGACGCCGCCCTCGGCCGTCAGCCGGACGACCTGCCAGCCGTTTTCGTGCGCGTAGCCGACGGATTCGTCCAGGTGCATCGTCGGCACCTGACGCACGCCGTCGGGGGTGTGGAAGTCGGCGTCCGCCGTGGCGTGCTCCGGGAACGGGTGTCGCCAGGCGGTTTTCAGGTAGAGCGCGTTGACCAGGCTGGCGCGTGTGTCCGGGTGGATCGCGCCTTCGGGCAGCAGCTCCGGGATCAGCCCGTGAGTGGTCTGGTCCACGTCGGCGTTGATCCGCTCGCGCGCGCCCTCGGGGTCGGTTTTGAACGGCGCGGTCTCGGCTTTGCCGCCGGGCCAGCGCACGAGTGCGGCCTGGAAGCTGTCCTCGACGGTGATCAGATCCGAGGCCCAGAGCGTGTTCGCGACGGCCAGCTGGGCCTTGTCGCCCAGCTCGGCCGCGGCGTGGAGCAGCCCGCTCTGGTCGCGGCCGAGCACGGCGGCCAGTTCTTCCGCGGTGCGTCCGCGCGCGGCCTGTTCGGCTAGACCGAGCGCGCTCGCCGCCGAGTAGGGCGAGAAGCACGCGTCAGTTCCCGGGGGCGCGGTCGCACCGTGCAACGCCAGGGTGAAGGTGAGGTGGCTGTCCAGGGCCATGCGGCGACCGTACCGGAACGGGTGGTTCCGCGGCTCACGGTTCGGCAGGCGGCGCCGTTCCGTGCCGTCCGGTGTGCCATCGATGCCATTCGTACGCCTGCGCGTCGGTGAGCGATGCCACCTGGTCCACCACTACTCGCAACCGCGCCGCGTCGTCCGCTGCCGCGTCCCACGCCGGCACCAGCAACGGGTCCAGCGCCTCGGGCGCGCGCCTGCACAACGCCGCCACCAGCTCGGTGATGACCTCCCGCTGCCCGTCCTGCATCGCCAGCCGGCGGCGATCGCTCATCACGTACCGCAGCGCCAGCGCCTTGAGCAACGCCACCTCCGCCCCGACCTGCTCCGGCACCGCCAGCCGCGCCGCGTACCGGGTGAGCGGACCCTCGCCGTAGCCCGCGCGGGTGCCGGTGACCGCGGCCGAGGCGAACCGGCCGACGAGTTCGCTGGTGAGCCGCTTGAGCGCGACCTGCGCGCGCAGCGAACCGTCCGGCTCCGCGCGCACCAGCCCGTCGACCACCGGCAGGTCGAGCAGTTCCTTCGCCGCACCCTCCAAAGTGGACACCGAGAGCGTGGAGAAATGCCGGGACGCGGCCTCGGCGACCGCCGCGCGTTCCTCCGGATCGGCCAGCAGCCGCAACCGGATCCGGCCGGCGAGCACCCCGTCCTCGACGTCGTGCACCGAATAGGCCACGTCGTCCGCCCAGTCCATGATCTGCGCTTCCAGGCACCGGCGAAGGCCCGGCGCGCCCTCGCGGATCCAGCCGAACACCGTGATGTCGTCCGGGTACACGCCGTATTTCGGCTCCCCGGACCGGCGCGGCCACGGGTACTTCGTGGCGGCGTCGAGACACGCCCGGGTGAGGTTCAGCCCGGCCGTCGCGCCGTCCGGGCCGACCGCCTTGGGCTCCAGCCGGGTGAGGATGCGCAGCGTCTGCGCGTTGCCCTCGAATCCGCCGCAGGCTTGCGCCGCCTGGTCGAGCGCGCGTTCGCCGTTGTGGCCGAACGGCGGGTGCCCGATGTCGTGCGCCAGCCCCGCGGTGTCGACCAGGTCCGGGTCGGCGCCCAGCTCCTCGGCGATGCCGCGGCCGATCTGCGCGACCTCCAGCGAATGCGTGAGCCGCGTCCGCGGCGCGCCGCTGACCTCCGCGCCCTCGCCAGGCCCGACCACCTGGGTTTTGCCCGCCAGCCTGCGCAACGCGGCGGAATGCAGCACCCGCGCGCGGTCGCGGGCGAACGCGCTGCGCCCGTCCGGCCGCGCGCCGGACAGCGCCGCGCCCTTGGGTTCCTCGGCCAGCACGCGGGCGCGGTCGTGCTCGCGGTAGCCGTCACTCACCCCGTCAGCTTAGGCGCGGGGACCGACAATTCAGCCCATCGTCGTGCCGAACAAGTCGTCCGCGGGCGACTTGGTGAGCTCGTAGAACAGCAGCGCGCCGGTTTCGCGGAAGATGTAGCGGACCTGCGTCGACCGCTCCTGCACGATCGGCCCGCTGTGCGTCGGCGCGGTCCACGCCTCCAGCCCGAGGTCCTCGGACATCGTCCGCGACCGGTAGGAATGCCACGGATCGCTGACCAGCACCACCGAACGCCAGCCGCGCGCCTTCACCTGATCGGCTACGGCGCGGAGGCTGCGGAGGGTGTCATTGCCCTCGCCGACCGGCAACGTCGCGGATTGCGGCACGCCGTGTTTGGTCAGCCACCGCGCGCCCGCCGTCGCCTCGGTGAAGTTGTCGCGGGTCTTCTTGCCGCCAGCGGTGATGACGGTCTTCGAGACACCCTCGGCGTAGAGCTGGCGCGCTTTCTCCAGCCGGGCGGTGAAGATTTCGGAGGGCTTGCCGTTGTACTGCGCGGCGCCCAGCACGACGATCGCGTCCGCCGGCGTCCGGTCGTTCTCGCGCGCGACCTGCCACACCCGGAACGCGGTGCCGCCGATAACCGCGACGAGGGCCAGCACCACACCGAAAACGATGCGGCGCACCCAGTTTCCCGCGGTGGGTCCCGTCCACGCATCCATGGCGGACATCCTCGCAGAGCCTTCCCCGGGCGGCGGGAAGGCACCCCGCTCAGGCTTCGCAGCGGAGGCGAAAGGCCGTGAGGGGAACCCTGAGGGAATCAGATTCCCTCAGGGTTCCCCTCACGTACGTCCGCGGGAAGCCGCGCCCAGACGGACCGGACAGCTTCGCGCTCCCCGCGCGCCAAGCCCATCGACAGCAAAGACCTGCGCACCGCCGACACCCCGCTCCCCAAGCCACGCCGACTACCCACAAAGCAGGCAGGAGCGCCAGAAAACCTCATCGGGGCGCTTTGGCGCGACGCCTGGGCTAGAGCCAGCCGCGTTCCTCGGACAGCCGCACCGCTTCCGCGCGGGTGCGCGCGCCGGTCTTCCCGATCGCCGACGACAGGTGGTTGCGCACCGTTCCGTCGGACAGGAAAAGGGATTTCGCGATGTCCGCGACCGTACTTCCGTCCTTGGCCGCGCTGAGCACGTCGCGCTCTCGGGCGGTCAGCGGGCTCGTCCCGGTGGCGAGCGATTCCGCGGCCAGCGCCGGATCGACCACCCGCAGTCCACTGTGGACTCGACGCACCGCCTCGACGAGCTGCTCCGGCGGCGCGTCCTTCACCACGAACCCGGCCGCGCCCGCCGCCATCGCCCGGGCCAGGTAGCCGGGGCGGCCGAACGTCGTGCAGATGATCACCCGGCACGCCGGCAGCGCGGTTTTCAGCTCGGCCGCCGCGGTGAGGCCGTCCATGCCGGGCATCTGCACGTCGAGCAGCGCGACGTCCGGCGCCGTTTCCTTCGCCGCGGCCACCACCTCGTCGCCGCTGCCGACCTGGCCCACGACCTCGATGTCGGCTTCCAGGCCGAGCACGGTGGCCAGCGCCCCGCGCACCATCGCCTGGTCGTCGGCCAGCAGCACCCGGATCACGCCAGTCCTCCAGCGGGTTCGGCCCGCACCGCGACGGCGGATCCGTCCGGGCTCGGCTCCGGGGCCTCGGCCCGGACGACCCATCCTCCCCCGGGCCGCACCCGCGTCGTCAACGTGCCCCCGACCGCGCCCAGCCGTTCGGACAATCCCCGCAGCCCGTTGCCCGGCGTGACGTCCGCCGAGGCACAGCCGTTGTCCTCGATCTCCAGCCAGTCGCGGCCCAGCCGCACCTTGACCGCCTTCGCCCCGGAATGCCGCAGCACGTTGGTGATCGCCTCGCGCAGCACGTAGCCGAACGTGCTGTGCAGCTCCGCCCGCACGTTGTCCACCGCGTGCGGCAGCTCGGCCTCGATCTCCGCCGCGCGCAACGCCGCCCGCGCCCCCGCGATCTCCGCGGGCAGCGACACTTCCCGGTACTCGGTCACTGTCGCCCGCACGTCAGACAGCGCGGAGCGGCTCAGCCCTTCCACCTCGCGGATCTCCTGCACCGCGCGGTCGATGTCGCCGGAGCTTTCCAGCACCCTCCGCGCCAGCCCGGACTTCACCGTGATCGTGGTGAGGCTGTGCCCGAGCAGATCGTGCAGATCGCGGGCGACCCGCTCGCGTTCGGTGGCGACCGCCAGCGTCGCGATTTCCTTGTTCGCCAGCTCCAGCCGCCGGATCGCCCGGATCAGGTTGGACATGAAGAACATCGCCAGCGTGACCGAGGCGACCGTGGTCACGTCGTTGATCCGGTCCGCCAGGTCCCCTCGCAGATACAGCACCAGCACCAGCAGGCCGAGCGCCGATCCGTCGAAGATGACCGCCCAGGCCGGCGGGAACAGGAAGGCCAGCGTCGCGGTGGCATAGAGCAGGACGTACGGACTGGCGTCGGTGAGCAGCGCGCTCAGCAGGCCCAGCACCAGCATGACCCCGCCGAACCAGAGTTTCATCCGCCGCGGCTTGCCGAACAGCGCGGGGAACACCCCGTAGCAAGCGGCGTAGGCGTAGATCGTGACGCCGAGCAGAATCCGCGCCCACAGCGGTCCGGGGTCCACGACCAGTCCCCGGGTCGCCGGGATCAGGAAGGGCAGCAGGAACGCCGCCGAGAAGATCGCCCAGCCCGGCTTGCCCGGCCCGCGCCGCCCTCCCGGCACCGGGTCGTCCCACCACGCCGCCCGGTCCTTGAGCGAGTATCCGGGCGAGGCCGGCTTGCCGGTCGTCGCCTCTCGGCCGAGTGGCCACACGTTCCTGTCCCCTCCCCGCCCGGTCAAACCCGAGCGCTGTCCTTACGGTATCGCCTGACCACGACAATCCCGAGCGCCAGCGTCCACGCGCCCAGCACGCCGACCGCCGTCGGCAGGCTCACCAGCAGCTGATTCGTCACCGCTGGCCGGGCCAGCCCGAGGACCCAGTAGGTCGGCATGATCTGCGCGACGTCGTGCATCCAGGACGGCATGCCCTCCAGCGGGATCCACAGCCCGCCGAGGAACCCGATGCCCAGCGTCACGATCATGCTGATCGGCTGCATCGACTCCGGCGTGCCGAACTGGCCCAGCAGCAGTCCGAGCAGCACCAGCGGAATCGTGCCGAGGAAAATGCCGAGGAAGACACGCAGCCAGCCCGCCGGGTCGAGGTGCACGCCCTGGGAGAAGGCCGCGATGGCCGGGACCAGGATCAGCGCGGGCAGCCCGGCGAGCATCCCGGAAAGCGCTTTGCCGCCGAGGTAGCCCGCACCCGACAGCGGGGTCAGCCGCAGCTGCCGCTGCCAGCCGCCGGCCCGCTCGATCGCGAGGCGGGCGCCGTTCGTGGTGGCCGCGGCGAAGGTGCCGAACGTCATCATGTTGACCATGAGCACGCCCGCGACCGCGACGTGGTCCGGCGCGGACTTGTCGGTGAACACCGTGGCCTGCAACAGGAACATGACGACCGGGAAGGCCACGACGAAGATCAGGAACCGCGGCGAGCGGAACAGCCTGCGGGTTTCGACGACCAGGTAGGCGGGATTCATCGGACTGCTTCTTCCGTCTCGTCGGAGGTCAGGGAAAGGAACGCGCCTTCGAGGCCGACCGCGCCGATCTCGATGTCGCGCACGGCCGGAACGGCGGCGAGCAAGGCGCGCAGGGTGGTGTCGGAGTCCGAACTGGACAGTGCGACGCGTTCGCCGCGCAGTTCGAAGGAAGTGACCGCGGGCAGCGTCGAGACCAGCTGGTCGCTGACCCCGGCCGGAAGCACCGCGCGGATCGTGCGGCCCCCGGCGAGCGCGCGGACCTCCGCGACGGACCCGTCGGCGACGATCTCCCCGGCGCGCATCAGCACCACCCGATCGGCGAATTCCTCGGCCTCTTCGAGGTAATGGGTCGCGAAGAGCACGGTGCGGCCGGTATCAGTGAAGGAGTACATCGACTTCCAGAACTCGCGCCTGCTGCCGACGTCCATCGCCGCGGTCGGCTCGTCGAGCACGAGCAGATCCGGGTCGGACACCAGCGCGACCGCGAATCGCACGCGTTGTTTTTGGCCGCCGGAAAGCTTGTTGGCCCGCCGGTCGGCGATGTCCTCGACGCCCGCGCTGCGCAACGCGTCCCGCACCGGCATCGGACGGCGGTGCAGTTTCGCGACGAGACCGACGGTTTCGCGCACAGTCAGGTCGTCCAGCAGCGTGCCGCCCTGCAGCATCGCCCCGATCATCCCGGCGCGCACCGCGTCGGCGGGCGTCTGGCCGAACACCGAAACGGTGCCCTCGTCGGGGGTGGTGAGCCCCAGAATCATGTCGACGGTGGTCGATTTGCCCGCCCCGTTGGGCCCGAGCAGCGCCACCACTTCCCCCGGCGCGATGGTCAGGTCGACTCGCTTGACCGCGCGCACGTCGCCGTAGCGCTTCGCGATCCCGCCCAGCCGGATCGCCGCCCCCGCCGCGATTTCCTGTGTGTTGTCCATGGCTTGAAGCCTGCCGCGCTTCGGGGGCCGGTACGCAGGCCGAGCGTCACGACCCGACCGTGACAGGTGTCAGGGGTGACCCGGGTTGAATGCCGGACGGCCCTTCCCCCGCGGTGCGGGAAAGGCCGTCCGGAAGGGTTTTCGCGTTGGTCAGCAGCCGAGCAGGCGACCGGCCAGGTACGACTCGACCTGGTTGCGCTTCGGCGTCGCGCGACAAAGCCGGACGGCCCTCCCCCGCAGTGCGGGAAAGGGCCGTCCAGAAGGGCTTTCGCGCCGGTCAGCAGCCGAGCAGCCGACCGGCCAGGTACGACTCGACCTGGTCGATCGAAATCCGCTCCTGGCTCATGCTGTCCCGCTCGCGAACCGTCACCGCGTTGTCCTCGAGCGTGTCGAAGTCGACCGTGACGCAGTACGGCGTGCCGATCTCGTCCTGGCGGCGGTAGCGGCGGCCGATCGCCTGGGCGTCGTCGAAGTCGACGTTCCAGTGCTTGCGCAGCCGCGCGGCCAGGTCGCGCGCCTTCGGCGACAGGTCGGCGTTGCGCGACAGCGGCAGCACCGCGGCCTTGAACGGCGCGAGCCGCGGGTCGAGGTGCAGCACGGTGCGCTTGTCGGTGCCGCCCTTGGCGTTCGGCACCTCTTCCTCGTCGTACGCGTCGACCAGGAACGCCATCATCGACCGGCCCACGCCCGCGGCCGGCTCGATCACGAACGGGCGGTAGCGCTGGCCCGAGGCCTGGTCGAAGAACGACAGGTCCACGCCCGAGTGGTTCGAGTGCGTGGTCAGGTCGAAGTCGGTGCGGTTGGCGATGCCTTCCAGTTCGCCCCACTCCTGCCCGGCGTTGAACGCGAACCGGTACTCGATGTCGACGGTGCGCTTCGCGTAGTGCGAGAGCTTTTCCTTCGGGTGCTCGAAGTGGCGCAGGTTCTCGGCCTTGATGCCGAGGTCCTTGTACCACTCGGTGCGCGCGTCGATCCAGTACTGGTGCCAGGTCTCGTCCTCGCCCGGCTCGACGAAGAACTCCATCTCCATCTGCTCGAACTCGCGCGTGCGGAAGATGAAGTTGCCCGGCGTGATCTCGTTGCGGAAGGACTTGCCGACCTGGCCGATGCCGAACGGCGGCTTCTTGCGCGACGCGGTCTGCACGTTGAGGAAGTTGACGAAGATGCCCTGCGCCGTCTCCGGGCGGAGGTAGGCGAGGCCTTCTTCGGTCTCGACCGGGCCGAGGTGCGTCTTCAGCATCATGTTGAAGTCGCGCGGCTCGGTGTACTTGCCGCGGGTGCCGCAGTTCGGGCACGGCACCTCGGACAGGTCGTCCTCGGTCGTGGTCTTGCCGGTGCGCGCCTCGAAGTCCTCGGCGAGCTGGTCGGCACGGAACCGCTTGTGGCACGAAAGGCACTCGATCAGCGGGTCGGTGAACACGTTCACGTGCCCCGAGGCGACCCACACCTGGCGCGGCAGGATGACCGAGGAATCGATGCCGACCACGTCCTCGCGGCCCTGCACGACGGTCTTCCACCACTGGCGCTTGATGTTGTCCTTCAGCTCGACGCCGAGCGGCCCGTAGTCCCACGCCGACCTGGTGCCGCCGTAGATCTCTCCCGACGGGAAGACGAAGCCACGGCGCTTGCACAGACTGACGACGGTTTCGATTTTGTTGGCGGGCACTCCACGCTCCGGACGCATGCGGGGACAGTTATCGGAAGGTCCAGCGTATCCGGCCGGGCCCCGGAGCCTCCGCGCAGGTCGGAGGTCACGAACGGGTGACCGGCGAGGCCGTCACGACCCGGTTGTCGTCGTAGCCCTCCTGGCCGCCCACGTAGTCGCCGCCGCACGTGACGAGCACCAGCCGGTGCGGGCCGTCGGGGTCGAAGAGTTTCGCGGATTCGGCGGCGAGATCCGATTTGTGGATCGTGCGCGCCTCGTCGATCTTGTACTCCCACTGCTTGCCCGCGGCGTCGGTGACAGTGACGACCTGGCCCGGTTTCATCCGCCAGAGCTCCTGGAACGGACCGGTCTTGCCGGCCCAGTTGACGTGCCCGGACAACAGGGTGACGCCCTGCGCGGCTCCGACGCCGGATCCCCACCAGGCCGCTTCGCCGAGACTCTTCGGGATCGGCAGCGCGCCGTCCGCGCCGACCTCCTCGGCGATCAGCTTCGCCTGCCCGCCGCCGGGCAGCTTGACGGTGCCGGGAGTCTGCCCGGGGTCCGGCTGGGTGTTCCCGGCTTGACTGCTTCCGGCTTGGCCGCTGCCGACCTGCGCGGTGCCGGTCTGCTGCTGCGGCTGCGCGGCGTTGTCGTTGCCGGTGAAGAAAATCAGCACCGCGGCGATGACGGCTGCCACGACCGCGACGGCCGCCGCGACGATCAGTGCGCCGCGTTTGCGTGCTGGTTGGGCCTGTGTCCCCTGCATCGTGCTCCCTGGTCTGGAGGTTTCTCCGGGGAGACATGCGGCGGGACGGCAAAGGGGTTGCAGGGATTTTCGGCGGGGTTGCGGGTTTCTTCGCGGCCTTGGTGTCCGCGGGCGTTTTCGGATGACGGAACCCGTCGCGCGGACGCCGTCCCTGAGCGGCGCGGGCCGGCCGGTTCAGTCCGGACGGGATACCAGGTCCGCCGTGACGATCCGGTTCTCGTCGTAGCCCTCGGTGCCGCCGACGTAGTCGCCGCCGCAGGTGACCAGGACCAGGCGGTGCGGGCCGGTCTGGGCGAACCAGCCGGGGGCCTGCGCCGGCAGCTGTTCCTTCGGGATCGTGGTCGCGCCGGTGACGCGGTAGAGCCAGCGGCCGCCGGAAGCGTCGACGATGCTGACGTTGTCGCCGGTGTGGACGCGCCACAGGTCGTCGAAGGGTCCCTTCGCGCCGGCCCAGTTGACGTGCCCGGACAGCACCGCCGCGCCTTGCTGCGCGCCGAGCCGGGCACCCCACCACGCGGCGTCGCTGAGGCCGCGCGGGATCGGCAGGATGCCTTTCTGGGTGATCTCGGTGCGCTTCAGCCGGGCCTCGGAGCCGTCGGGCAGCCGGATGCTGCCGGGGCGTTGCAGGCCGATCGCCTGGCCGTCCGAGGGCAGTTCGGCGGGCGCGCCGTCCTCGCCCGGCAGCGAGCCGGGCGGCGGGTCGGCCACGACGGTCTGGTCCGGGGCGGGCACCCAGGTCAGGACGATCACGCCGGCCGCGATCGCGAGGACGGCGATCACCGCCGACACGACCGTCAGCACGGTGCGCGGCACGGCCTATTCGCCGCGGGTGCGCACGACCCGCGCCGCCGCACGGCGCCGGCCGAGGACGATCGCGACGGCCCCGAAGAGCAGCCCGCCGCCGAGCAGGCCGAAGCCGAGCGGCAGTCGCAGGTCGTCGGACGGCGCGGAGGCCGCGGCGCCGAGGTAGCCGGCCGGGACCTCGGTGGGCACCGACGGCTGCTGCACGGTGGCGCCGCTGCCCGAGCCGTTGCCCGCCGCGGCGACGAAGTTCTTCGGGATCGAGCAGCTGACGCCGCCGAGCACCATGGTGGTCTGCACGTCGCTCAGCTTGGTGTCCTTGGCGTCGCGCGCGTGCGTGGTGATCTCGACGCGCCAGCCCGCCTGCGCGGTGACGTCGCCGGAGCGCCAGCCGTCCTGCTTGATCAGCTGGTCGAAGGAGGAAATGCGGGACACGACGATGTCGGAGACGGTCTTGCCGGGGTCGCTCTGCGGCACGCTCGTGGGCGAGCCCATCTTGAGGCCGGTGACGCTGAGCGTCCCGTTGGCGGGCATCGCGACCTGCTTCAGCGCGTCGTCCTCGCCGCGCACCCAGACGCGGGCGGCCGTGGTGGAGCCGGTGGCCTTGCCGGGACCGGAGCAGTCGACCGAGCTGCGCGCGCCCTCGAGGACCAGCATCGTGTTGTCGAGCGCTTTGGGCTTCTTGCGGCCGTTGTCGCGCAGCGCGTAGTTGGTCTCCGCGACCGCGGTGGGCACGTGCGTGGTCTGCAGCGCGGCGACGACCTGGTGGTCGCGGCTCGCGATGCCCGCCGGGTACGGGCTCGCCGAGCTGTCTCCGTATTTGCCGAGGTCGATCTCGTAGTTCGGGCCGAAGGTGTTGCGCTCGCCGTCGTTCTTCGGCACCGCCACGCGGTCCGTGCCGAGCTGCGACTGGCCGGGGGTGAGCGGGGACCGCTGGGTCTCGGTGATCAGCGCGCCGCCGTGCTGCGGGTCGCCGCCGAGGCGGACCGACGCCACGTTGGCGAACGACACCGGCCCGGTCTTCTCGTCGACGGCCTGCCCGGCCGGAGTCTGCGCCGCGGCGGCCGGAGCCAGGGCGGGAAGTGCCACCAGGGCCGCCACCGCGGCCTTCGTCACGAAACGAGTCATGTCTCCCCACTGCCCTCCGGCAACCCCGAGCGATCCGCCACTGTACGAGACGCGACGAAACGCCCCCGCGACAACCTTGCACCGTCCGCCACGACTTGCGAAGCCGACAAGCCAAATCTTCCCGAACTCACCCGATCGGGTCACGCGGAAGGCTAGTCCCCGCGCGACCCGGCGATCACCGGGCCCGGGGAAGGGAACACTACGATGGCGGCGACGGTTATCGGCAATGACATCCGGCTTCGGAAACGCCGCCCCCCGGCAGGCCACGGTTCACGCCGTCGCCGTGCGCGGGAGGCCGCGGCCGAGACGGGCGGCGGGACGCGAGTGGAGGCAGCGATGACATCGGCACCTTCGAGCGCCTTGTCCGACGGCCTGGGGGCCGGGTCTCCGGGTTCGTCGAGTTCCGCTGGGGCGGGTTCCGCCGGGGCAAGTCCTGCCGGAGCAGGTTCCGCTGGGGCAGGTTCCGCCGGGGCGGGTTCAGTCGCTCTGGGTTCCGCCGGAGCGGGTTCCGCTGAGGCAGATTCCGCCGGAGCGAGTTCAGTCGCTCCGGGTTCCGCGACGGTCGAGAGCGCCGAGGCATCCGCACCACACATCCACCCGGTCGTGGCAGCCGAGGCAAGCTCGGCAGGCCCGGATCCGGCAACGACCAGGAACGTCGAGGCCTCAGTGAAGAATCCCGCCGAGGGCGAGACAGCCGCAGCACGTCCGGCCACGGACTCGGCTGCAAGCGCCGAGACGTCCGCTGAGTCCGCTGCCGCAGACAGGGCAGCCTCACCGCCCCCAGCCACGGACCCCACCACGAGCGCCGAGGCGTCCACGAAGCCCGCTGCCGCGAACAAGGCGGTCGCAGCACGTCCAGTCACGAGCTCGGCCGCCGCCGCGAGCGTCCAGGCGTCCGCAGAGCCCGCTGCAGGCGAGACAGCCACACCACGCCCAGCCACGACCACGGCCGTCGAGGCGTCTGTGAAGCCCGCCGCGGCAGACGAGACGGCCGCAGCGAGTCGAGACGTCCGAGATTCCGTGGCCAAGGACATCGAGCCATCGGCGGGGCCCGGCTCCGATCCCGCGGACGAGGCGGTCGGCGGCGGGCAGGCGGAAGCGCCCGCGGACCCGCCGCATCCCGTTGGCGCGGGCCGTTCGGACGGCTCGGCTGGCCGGTCCGCCGCGTCCGGACCGGCGGTCCTGCCCCCGGGGGTGCTCGCGGACGCGGGCGAACTGCTCCGGGCGCTCGCCGCTCCGGTGCGGATCGCTATCGTGCTCCAGTTGCGGGAGGCGGACCGGTGCGTGCACGAGCTCGTGGACGAACTCGACGTCGCCCAGCCGTTGATCAGCCAGCACCTGCGCGTCCTCAAGACGGCGGGCGTGGTGCAGGGCGAGCGGCGCGGTCGCGAGGTCGTCTACCGGCTGGTGGACGATCACCTGGCGCACATCGTCGTCGACGCGGTCGCCCACGTGCAGGAAGGGAAGTGACGATGTCCTCGATCCCCAAGCCGGTCCCGGTGCCCGGCCGGCGCTCCACGAAGCAGCGTGCGGCGGTGGTCGACCTGCTCAGCACCGTCGACGACTTCCGCTCGGCCCAGGAGCTGCACGACGAACTCCGCAAGCGCGGCGACGGCATCGGCCTGACCACCGTCTACCGGACGCTCCAGTCGCTCTCCGAAGCGGGCGAGATCGACGTGCTGCGCACCGACTCCGGCGAGGCGATCTACCGCCGCTGCTCGTCGCACCACCACCATCACCTCGTGTGCCGCGTGTGCGGGCGCACGGTGGAGGTCGAGGGTCCCGCGGTGGAACGCTGGGCGGAGAAAATCGCGGCGGACCACGGGTTCACCGAGATCAGCCACACCGTGGAGATCACCGGCACCTGCGCCGAGCACGCGAGCTGACCCTCTTCCGGGCCGCGACCTGCTCTGAGGCTGGCCGGGGCGGGCAAGCCGTGCCGCTGCGTGGCTGTCTGGCCGCAGGGGTTTCGCAACTCTGAGCTACTCGGACCGATCGCGGTCAGGTTCCGTTTGCGGCCTTCTCAAGCGGCACGGGCTTGAGTGGGCACGCGGGACCGGAACCGCTCCGGGATCAGCCGACTGGCTCAGGTGCACCGGGCGGGTGGGCGCGGCGGTCCGCGTTCCGAGGCGGTCGCGCCCGAGGGGTCGGGGATATCGCTCCCTTCAG
Source organism: Amycolatopsis sp. cg13 (assembly GCF_041346965.1). Lineage (GTDB taxonomy): Bacteria > Actinomycetota > Actinomycetes > Mycobacteriales > Pseudonocardiaceae > Amycolatopsis. The sequence goes on along the minus strand of NZ_CP166848.1, from coordinate 8,902,917 downwards.
TACTCATACGGGTCCTTCGGCGCGGTGATCCGTTCGACTGTCGCCGGGACCAGGTCCGGCGTGTAGCTGTTGGCCTCGGTCGCGGTGCCCGGGACGATCTGGCCCGCGACGCGCAGCCAGGTGTCGCTCGGGAAGCGGTCGGCGCCGCCGCCCTTGAGGTGCACGGTGACGGGGGCCGCGTCGGCCGCGCAGCAGCTGATCACCAGGCGGGCCAACAGGGTTTGGCCTCCGGTGTGGACGACGAATCCGGAGACTTCGACAGTGCGTCCGTTCATGGTGCCGTTGGCGTCCCAGCCCGCGCGCGTGACTACCTCGTTCATCGCCATGGGCACGACTGCTCCGGCGGGGAGCGGCGGGAACGCGGCCGCGGACGTGGTCGCGGCGCTGGCGGGCAGGCGGGCTTCGGTGCGGGTGACCGAATCCGCGCCGAGAGCGGGCGGGGCGACCAGAAATACCGCTAGTACCGGGACGACCAGCAGCCAGGCTGAACGCGCGGGGTGATGGTGGTGGCCGTGTGCGTCTGGATGTTCCGGGTCCGCTTCGGATTCTTGGGCTGCTTTCGCCGCGGCGCGTGCGGCCGTGATGTCGCGGACGATGGCTGTCGCGCCTAGCACCAGCATCACTGCGCCGCCGGCGATGATCCATGGTTGCTGGGCTGGTTTTACGTAGCGCAGGTAGTCGCCGTTGAGGGCGATCTTCACCAGGGCGCCGCCGAGCAGGATCAGCAGGACGTTTTGGGTTTCGCGCCTCATCGGACTCCTCCGAGGAAGATCACGCCCGCGATGGTGCCGCAGGCGATCGCCACCACGAAGGTGACCGGGGCGAACCGTGCGGCGAAGGATCGGCCGAAAGTGCCTGTCTGCAAGGCGAAAAGCTTGACGTCGACGGCGGGGCCGACCACCAGGAACACCAGTTTCGGCAGCAACGGCACAGCGGTGAGCGAAGCGGCGACGAAGGCATCGGCCTCGCTGCACAGCGCGAGGACTACGGCCAGAACCGCCATCACTACGACGCCGACGATTATCTGCCCGGACAACACTTCGAACCACTTCGCGGGCACGAGAACGTTGAGGGACGCGGAAATCAGCGCGCCGAGGACGAGGAATCCGCCGGCCTCCACGAGATCGGTGCGGGCGGTTTCGGCGAAGACGCGCCATCGCTGTCCTGGCTGGACGTCGGGCAGGCGGCGCAGCGCACGTTCGGTGATCCACGAGAGTTTGCCCCAGCGGGCCCAGATCCAGCCCATCACCATCGCGGTGGCGAGCGATCCGGCGAACCGCGCGAAGACCATTTCCGGGCGGCCGGGGAAGGCGACCGCGGTGGCGACCAGCACCACCGGGTTCACCGCGGGCGCGGCGAGCAGGAAGGTGAGCGCGGCGGCGGGCGCGACGCCTTGGCCGATCAATCGCCGCGCGACCGGGACCGACGCGCATTCGCAGCCGGGCAAGGCGACTCCGGCCAGCCCGGCGACGCCGACCGCGGCTGACGCCCTCTTCGGCAGCACCCGTTCCAGCGCACGGGCGGGCACGAAGGCGGCGATGGCGCCGCTGATCAGCACGCCGAGCACGAGAAACGGCAACGCTTGCACGCACACCGCGACGAACACGGTGGACCCGGTGCGCAGCGCGGGCACGTCGAAGAGGTCCTGGAGCTTGCTTTGCGCGAGGACAGCCACGAGCAAGACGGCGCACAGGATCTCGATGGAGCTGATTCGGAACCGCCGCGTGCGGGGGCGCTCCTCGGCGGCGTTGTTGGAAAGGGTTTCCACGAAGGCGATGATGCCAGCCGGGTCCGACAGAACCCCAGCCGCAGGTGTCGCGAGGGGTCCCCTCGCGCCGGTTTTGCGTGAATGTCACTCGATTGGGAGGGAGGAAGGGGCGGAATCGGGCGGGTGGCGCGGGAATGGGGGCGGGTGGAACAGCTTGGACAGAAGGGGTGGGCGACCAAGGCGCTCAGGCAGCGAGCCGCCGCTGGTCCGCGACGACCGAGCAGGCTAGGCAACAGCGCGGACACCGAGATCGGCCGAACCACGACGACTCGGACACGGCGGCACACAGCCGAGCCGCGCGCCAAGCCTGGTCAGGAAACAGAAACCAGCTCAGGCCGCTATCTCAAGCAACACGCCGCCCAGCCAGAGTCCGGCTCAAGCAAGGCAACACGCCAGCGCTCAGCCAGGAACCCGGTTCAGGCCTCTACCCCAGGCAACTCAGTCCGAAGCTGCGAAGCAGTAGAAACCACCAGCATCAGCAAAGTCCCCAACGGCGACGGATCCATCCCCTCCGCCGGGAACGCGTACCGCAACGTCACGTCGACCCCGCGCTCGGTGTGGCCGACGCCCAGAGTCCCGAACAACCCCTGCCCGGCCCGCTCCGCGACCGCGACCGCCAGGGACGGGTCGTCGGGCAGGTCCCAGGCCACCACGCAGGTCAGGCTGAGGACCGTCAAGCCGTCGGCGAGGCGGGTCGCCTGGATGACGCACGGGACGTCCGCGTGGGAAAACGTGATCGCGCCGTCGTCGTCGACGTGGACTTCCAGGTACCGTTCCAGCGCCTCGCGCGCACGGGTGAGCAGCGCTCCGGTCTCGGCGGCTTCCGCGGTGCTCATTTCGTGCTCCCTGCCTGGTCCACCGCGCCGCCGAACCGGCGGTCGCGCTTGGCGAAGTCGAGGCACGCCTGCCACAGGTGCGTCCGGTCGAAATCCGGGAAAAGCGTGTCCTGGTAGACCATCTCCGCGTACGCCGACTGCCACACCAGGAAGTTCGACGTCCGCTGCTCCCCTGAGGGCCGCAGGAACAGGTCGACGTCCGGCATTTCCGGCTGGTACAGGTACTTCCCGATGGTGCGCTCGTCGATCTTGTCCGGGTTGATCTTCCCCGCCGCGACGTCCTGGCCGATCCGGCGCATCGCGTCGCCCAGCTCGGCACGGCCGCCGTAGTTGACGCACATCGTCATGTTGAGCTTGGTGTTGTTCTTGGTCTTCTCTTCGGCGATCTGCAGTTCCTTGATCACGCTGGCCCACAGCTTCGGCCGCCGCCCGGCCCAGCGGATGCGCACGCCGATCGAACCCAGGTAGTCGACCTGGCGGCGGATGGTGTCGCGGTTGAAGCCCATCAGGAAGCGCACTTCCTCGGGGCTGCGCTTCCAGTTCTCCGTCGAGAACGCGTACACCGACAGCCACTTCACGCCGATTTCGACCGCGCCGCTCGCGACGTCGATCATCACGGCCTCGCCGCGCTTGTGGCCCTCGATCCGCGGCAGGCCGCGCTGGTTGGCCCAGCGGCCGTTGCCGTCCATGACGAGCGCGACGTGCTTCGGCACCAGGTCCGGCGGGATTTCCGGCGGTTTCGCGCCCGAGGGGTGCGGCTCCGGCTCCCGCTGCTCGTACCCCGCCGAGCGGGTCTCCCGTCCCCTGCGCAGCACTCGCGGCCTCCTGAAGAATGGACTTTCTACCCGGCCGACCCTACTGGGCCCGGCCCGGCAACCTCCCGGGCACGCCGCTCCACGAGCGGAAGCGACCGCAGCTGCCGTTCCAGATGCCACTGCAGATGCGCCGCGACCAGGCCGGACGCGTCGCGGCGGGTGATCCCGGGCGACGATTCGGCGACCGCCCACTCCCCCTGCAGCAGCGCGTCCAGCAGGGTCAGCACCTCGGGCGAGGGATGCACGGAACCGGCGATGCGGCAGTCCGGGCACATCGAGCCGCCCGCGGCGACGTTGAACGCGGCGTGCGGGCCGGGCAGGCCGCAGCGGGCGCATTCGGTGATCGCCGGGGCCCAGCCCGCGTAGGCCATGGCCCGGAGGAAGAACGCGTCGAGCACCAGCGACGCGTCTCGCTGCCCGCCAGCGAGGGCTCGTAAAGCGCCTACGACCAGCAGGTACAGCTTCAGAACCGGTTCGCCCTCTTCAGCTGAGAGCCGGTCCGCGGTTTCCGCGATCGCGGACGCCGCGGTGTAGCGCTGGTAGTCGGCCACCAGCGGCAGGGCGAACGCGTCGACGGTCTCGACCTGGGTGATGACGTCGAGCGACCGTCCGGGATAGAACTGCACGTCCACGTGCCCGAACGGCTCCAGCCGCGCCCCGAAGCGCGACGACGTGCGCCGCACGCCCTTCGCGACGGCCCGGACCTTGCCGTGCCGCCGCGTGAGCAGGGTGACGATCCGGTCGGCCTCGCCCAGCTTGTGCGTGCGCAGCACCACCCCGGTGTCGCGGTAGAGGTTCACCACCCCGACATCGTCGCACTTCGCCGTCGATGCCGGGGCGGGACACCCTGGTTCAGCAGTAGCTGCCGGTGCAGTAGTAGCTGTGCACCTCGGACGCGGCCACGAGGCTGATGATGATCATGATGATCGCGAACACCCAGCCGAGCGCGCCGATGATGGTGGCGACGAGGCACAGCGTGCGCGTCGTCTGCGACGACTGCTGGGCCATCGCGTAGTTGCCCTGCATCTTGTACGTCTGGACTTCGTTCGACTTCATGATCGCGAAGATCGCGATGATCCACATCAGGAAGATGCAGCCGATCGCCCAGCCCTTGTAGTCCTTGATGGCGCTCATGTCGCCGCCGGGCTGGCCGCCGTAAGCGGGCTGGCCGTACGGCGCGGGCTGGCCATAGGGCTGCTGCGGGTACGGCTGCGCGGGCGTCGCGCCGGACTGCGGGTACGGCTGCTGACCGTAGGGCTGCTGCGGCTGGCCGCCGTAGGGCTGCTGGGGCTGCTGCGGCTGGCCGTAGGGATTGGTCATCTGGGTTCCCCCGAGTTTCTCGTGCTTACCGTGCTTACCGTGATCCGGTGCGGATCAGGACTGTGCCGGACCGGGCTCCGGTGTCTCCGGCTTGATCATCTGCGTCGCTTCCGGCTCGGCTGCCGGCTTCACGACCTGGGTGCGTTCGGCGGCGCCGAACGCTTCGGAAGGTGACTGCTGAGGTGCGGCCGGGCGCACGACCTGGGTCGGCTCCGGCTGCTCGAACGCCGTGGGGCCCGGCTGCTGCGGAGACGCTCCGGCGGGCGGCTGCGCGAATCCCGGCTGCGGCTGGCCCGGTTGGACTGGCTGGCCGAACGCGGCCTGAGGTTGGCCTGGCTGGCCGAACGGGGGCTGCGGCGGGACGCCCGGCTGCCCGAATCCTTGCTGCGGCGGGGTTCCCGGGACCGGCGGCTGGCCGTACCCCGGTTGCGGAGCCCCGAATCCGCTTGGTGCGGCGGGAAATCCGGCGTTCGGCTGCGCGGGGAACCCGCCCGAGACCGGCTGACCGAACCCCGGCGCGGCGCCCGGCTGTCCGGGGAACCCGCCCGGCTGACCGAATCCCGGAGCGGCTCCCGCGAAACCGCCAGGCTGCCCGAATCCGCCGGGCTGACCGGGAAATCCGCTCTGCTGCCCGAATCCCGCGCCCGGCGCACCCGAAGGCGCGGGCTCCGCGGGCACCACGATCGTGCTGAGAATCTTGTCCGAGAACGTCTGCGCCTTGTCGTCCCACAGCGGCCACAGGAAACCGAGCGCGAACGCCATGCTGTCCAGCGCGTGCGCGACGTCGCGGACGAACGCCATCCCGGCCCCGATCGGCTCGCCGGTGGCCTCGCTGACGAGTTTGATGCCGACGATCCGCTTGCCCAGCGATTGGCCGGTGTTGCCGCCGTTGATCCAGCGGTTGAAGACTGTCCAGGCGAGATTGCCGAGAATCGCCAGCAGGTAGACGATCGTGCCCGCGACGCCCGACACCAGCGACACGAGCACCGCGATCAGGATCCCGGCCAGGAACGGGGCGAAGTCGATGAGGTAGGCGCCGGCGCGCTGGCCCCAGTCCGCGTAGACCCGGGCGGGGCCGTACGGCTGGGGGTAGCCCGGTGCCTGCTGTCCCGGCGGCGCGCCGAACGACGGTCCGCCTTGAGGCGGGCCGCCGGGCTGGCCGTAGGGATAGGTCATCGAGTGTCCCCCTCGTTCGTGGTCTCGGCAGGCGAGCGCTGACGGTGGCCGCGGTGGACACGTCAGTGCGCGGGAGCGTACCTCGTCCAACCGGGATGGGCCGAGCAGGTGTCCGCATCAGGTCACGCGTGGGACGCGACGGCCCCGGACCAAGCGAAAACGGGGCCAACTCAGACGGACAGGCCGGTGAACGGCGCGAGCGGAATGTTGCGCGCCACGAACCACAAGACGAACACGACCGCGACGACGTGCGGCGTCCAGCGCCAGTGCAGCCAGGACCGCATCGGCGCGCCGCGCAGCCGTCCCATCGTCCACACGAGACCGCTCCACGCGAACAGCGCGACGAACACCAAAGCCACCGCGTTGTAGTGCAGTGCGGCGGAAAAATCGCCGTGCAGCACGCTGTAGGCCATCCGCATCCCGCCGCAGCCGGGGCAGTCGATCCCGAAAAGCAGCTTCGTCGGGCACACCGGAAGCGGGCCGCCGGGCGTGGTCGGATCGCCGAACCACACCGCGACGCACGCCAGGCCGATCCCGCCCGCCGCGGCCGCGGGACCGGCGAGAGCCCTTGCCACCGCACGGGTTCCGCGCGCCGGCTGTCCAGTGTAGACGGTGCTCAATGGAACCAGAGCACGTTTCCGGCGATCAGCAGGACGACGAGCGCGACGAGCACGTACAGCCCGATCAGGATGGCGATGCTGAGCGCCGACCACATCGCCCACTTGCGCGCCTCGTCCGCCGCGCGGTGCGCTTCGGCCGCGTATCCCTGGTACCACAAGGTGTTCACCTGGCTGGCCTTGACGATCGCGACGATCCCCAGCGGCAGGCAGCAGAACACGGTCGCGAGGATCGCCCACACCAGGTTGCTGTCCGGCGGCGGCGGGTACTGCGGCGGGTAGCCGTACGACGGAGGGTACGGGCCCTGCGGCGGATACGGGCCGGTCATGCGGTCCCCCTGGACAAATCGGATACGGTTCGGCCTGACGCTACCTGCCCGCGCCGCCGGACACGACGGGAACCGGTCAGAAACCGAGCCGGCGCAGCTGCTTCGGGTCCCGCTGCCAGTCCTTGGCCACCTTGATGTGCAGGTCGAGATAGACCTTCGTGCCCAGCAGCCGTTCGATGTGCTTGCGCGCGGTCGCGCCGACCTCGCGCAGCCGTTCGCCCTTGTGCCCGAGGATGATCCCCTTCTGGCTGGGGCGTTCCACGTACAGCAGCGCGTGGATGTCGATAAGGTCGTCGCGGTCTTCGCGCGGGATCATTTCCTCGACGGTCACCGCGATGGAGTGCGGCAGTTCGTCGCGGACGCCTTCGAGCGCGGCCTCGCGGATCAGCTCGGCGACGAGGGTCTGCTCGGGCTCGTCGGTGAGTTCGCCGCCCGGGTACAGCTGCGGCCCTTCGGGCAGCCGCTGCACCAGCAGGTCGGCGACCGTCTGCACCTGGAAACCGTCCACAGCGGACACCGGCACGAGGTCGGCGAACTCCATCACCTCTTGCAGCGCGACCAGCTGCTCGGCGATCTGTTCCGGCTTCACCAGGTCGGTCTTGGTGACGACGCCGATCACCGGGGTGCGCCGGGCGATCTTCTTCAGCTCGGCCGCGATGAACCGGTCGCCGGGGCCGATTTTCTCGTTGGCGGGCACGCAGAACCCGACGACGTCCACTTCGGACCAGGTCTCGTGCACGACGTCGTTGAGCCGCTGGCCGAGCAGCGTGCGCGGACGGTGCAGGCCGGGCGTGTCGATGATCACCAGCTGCGCGTCGTCGCGGTGGACGATGCCGCGGATGGCGTGCCGGGTGGTCTGCGGCTTGCTGGAGGTGATCGCGACCTTCGTGCCGACGAGCGCGTTGGTGAGCGTCGATTTGCCCGCGTTGGGGCGGCCGACGAAGCAGGCGAATCCGGAACGGTGCGGCTCGGTCACGAGTGCAGCACCTCGACCACGGCGCCCGACGGATCGGCGAAAACGATCGGCGCGGCGCTGGACACGTCGCGGACCGCGTGCACGGACGCCTCGGCGACGAGCGCGTCCGCGGTCACGACAGCGGCGGCTTCGAGGCCTTCGGCACCGCTGGAGAGCGCGGCGGCGACGGCGGCCTGCACAGCGGTGAGCTTGAACGACGGCTGGTCGACGGTGGCGGCGGCGTAGGTGCGGCCGTCGCTGTCGCGGACCGCGGCGCCTTCCGCGGCGCCGGTGCGCGCGCGGGCCGAACGGGCCAGCGTGACCAGTTTCTGGTCCTCGGCGTCGAGGTCAGGCATGTTCGACTCTCCTGTCGTGCTCTTGCGGCTGGGGCGGGCGGGTGCGCGGGCGCGCGGAGGACGGCCGGACGACCACGGACGTGATGCGCATCCGGCCGCGGCGGTCCTTGCCCCCTTCGGCGAACAGCCGAAGACCGGCGACCTCGGCTTCGGCCCCCGGCAGCGGGACCCTACCCAGTCGCTCGGCGAGCAGCCCGCCCACGGTCTCCACGTCGTGGTCTTCGAGGTCGATGCCGAACATTTCGCCGAGGTCGTCGACGCCGAGCCGGGACGACACCCGGACCGAGCCGTCTTCCAATTCCTCGACCTCGGGGCGCTCGTCGGCGTCGGACTCGTCGGTGATCTCGCCGACGATCTCCTCGAGGATGTCCTCGATGGTGAGCAGGCCGGCGGTGCCGCCGTACTCGTCCACCGCGATCGCCATGTGGTTGTGCGTGCGCTGCATTTCCTTGAGCAGCTCGTCGAGCCGCTTCGAGTCGGGCACGAAGCTCGCCGGGTTCATCACCGCGTCGACGACCGTGCTCGGCCCGTCCGGGCCCATGTACTCGGACATCAGGTCTTTGATGTTGGCCACGCCGACGATGTCGTCCACCGAATCGTCGATCACCGGAACGCGGGTGAAACCGGTGCGCAGCGCGAGCGCGAGGGCTTGGCGGACGGTCTTGGTGCGCTCGATCCACACGATTTCGGTGCGCGGCACCATGACCTCGCGGGCGACGGTGTCGCCGAGCTCGAACACCGAGTGGATCATCTCGCGTTCGGAGTCCTCGACGACGCCGCGTTCCTGGGCGAGGTCGACCAGTTCGCGCAGTTCGACTTCGGAGGTGAACGGGCCTTCGCGGAAGCCGCGGCCGGGGGTGATCGCGTTGCCGAGCACGATCAGCAGCCGCGACAGCGGGCCGAGGACCGTGCCGAGAGCGCGGACCGGTCCGGCGACGATCATGCCGACGCGGTACGGGTGCTGGCGGCCGATGGTGCGCGGGCCGACGCCGATGATGACGTAGCTGACCACGACCATCACGACCGCCGACACCAGGATCGCGAGCCACAGCCGGTCGAACCAGGCGACGAAGGACACGGTGACCAGCACCGTGGCGGTGAGCTCGCAGACGAGCCGCAGCAGGAGCAGCAGGTTGATGTGCCTGCGGCGTTCGGCGACGACCGCGGCGAGCTGGCGGGCTCCGACGCGGCCGGCGCGGACGAGGCCGTCGACCCTGGCTTGCGACACCGTGCCGACGGCGGCGTCCGCGGCGGCGAACACGCCCGCGAGCAGCACCAGCGTCACCGCGATGACGACCTGTGCCGGGGGATTTCCCATGGTCGGAGCCTAGGAGGTTTCCCCGGGCTGCGGCACGTCGAGCCCGGCGATGCCGAGCACGCGGTCGTCGACGTCGCGCTGCGCGTCGCGGGCCTGGTGCGCCGCGACGGCGGCCTGGAATTCGCCGAGGATCCGCTTCTGCAGCCCGAACATCTCGCGTTCCTCCGCGGGTTCGGCGTGGTCGTAGCCGAGGAGGTGGAGGCAGCCGTGGACGGTGAGCAGGTGCAGTTCGTCGATCAGCCGGTGGCCCGCGGTTTTCGCCTGGTCTTTCGCGAAGGCCGGGCACAGCACGATGTCGCCGAGCAGCGCCGGGGACGAGTCGGGCGCGTCGGGGCGGCGGGACGAGTCGAGCTCGTCCATCGGGAAGGCCATGACGTCGGTGGGCCCGGGCAGGTCCATCCAGCGTTCGTGGAGGTCTTCCATCACCTCCAGGGTGACGCACAGGATGGACAGCTCGGCGAGCGGGCTGACCTCCATTTTCTCGAGGGTGTAGCGCGCGGCGGAGACGATGGACGCCTCGTCGACGTCGACGCCGGATTCGTTGGCGATCTCGATGCTCATCGGCGGGTGCCCTTCCAGCCGCCGTTCTGCTGCTCTTGCGCGTCCTGCACGGCCTGCCACTTCTCGTACGCGTCGACGATGTCGCCGACCAGTCGGTGCCGGACGACGTCCTGGCTGGTGAGCTCGGCGAAGTGCAGGTCCTCGACGCCGCCGAGGATGTCGCGCACGACGCGGAGCCCGCTGCGCTGCCCGCCGGGCAGGTCGATCTGCGTGATGTCGCCGGTGACGACGATCTTCGCGCCGAACCCGAGGCGGGTGAGGAACATCTTCATCTGCTCGGGCGTGGTGTTCTGCGCCTCGTCGAGGATAATGAACGCGTCGTTCAGCGTCCGGCCGCGCATGTAGGCCAGCGGTGCGATTTCGATCGTCCCCGCCTGCATCAGCCGCGGAATCGACTCCGGCTCGACCATGTCGTGCAGCGCGTCGTAAAGCGGCCGCAGGTACGGGTCGATCTTCTCGTTCAGCGTCCCCGGCAGGTACCCGAGCCGCTCGCCGGCTTCAACGGCCGGACGGGTCAGCACGATCCGCGTGACCTGCTTGGCCTGCAACGCCTGCACGGCTTTCGCCATCGCGAGATACGTCTTGCCCGTACCCGCGGGACCGATCCCGAACACAATCGTGTGCTTGTCGATCGCGTCGACGTACTTCTTCTGGTTCAGAGTCTTGGGCCGAATGGTCTTCCCGCGCCGCGACACGATGTTGAGGCTCAGCACCTCCGCGGGCGACCCGTCCCCGCTGGACAACATCCCCACAGTCCGCCGCACCGTGTCCGGCCCTACCTGCTGCCCACCACCAGCAAGCTGCACCAGCTCAGTAAAGACACGCTCCGCGAACGCCACATCAGCCGCAGCGCCGGTCAACGTGACCTCATTGCCGCGCACATGCACGTCAGCAGCCAGCAGCTCTTCCGCCACCCGCAAATTCTCGTCCCGCGACCCCAGAAGGCTCAGCTGAGCCCCGTCCGGGATCGGAAATCGGACCTGTGCCTCGGCCGATACCCGATTGTCAGGTCGGGCGGCTCCACCCGTCTCAGTTCCGGCCACGTGGCCTCGGTCCTGCTTTCTGCGCACTTCGCAAGTCAACGTACAGGGACCCTTGAATGCTACTTGCCCAGATCCCCGCCCCGCAGCCCGGTTTCAGTGCACCCCGGCCTGCGGCCGCCCGAACAACCCCAACTGCTCCCCACCGAGCACATGGGCGTGCACATGAAACACCGTCTGCCCAGCATCAGCATCAGTGTTGAACACCACCCGATACCCACTGACAGAGACGCCCTCGATCTCCGCCACCTTCCGAGCAGTCAACAAGACCCGAGCCAACAACCCCGGATCCGCCTCAGCAAGTTCCCCCACGTTCCGATACCGCTTCCGCGGAACCACGAGCACATGCACCCGCGCCTGCGGATTGATGTCCCGAAACGCGAACGTGGCGTCGTCCTCGTACACCACGTCAGCCGGAATCTCCCCGGCAATAATCCGCTCGAACAACGTCTCCGCAGCACCAGCATCGCTCATGGCCCCACCCTACAAACAGACGCCAACGCTCGACACTGACCGCAACCAACGAACGCCACGCAACAACCGGATGCACCCAACGCAACCGACGCACGGCAGGCAACCACCGCACCGTGGGGGTCCGGGGGCTCGGCCCCCGGGAGTAATGGCGAAACAGCGGCGGCGAAGTATCGCGCCAGCGATACGAAGACGCCGCGGCGCGGTGGAGCCTGGGGGTCGCTCCACCGCCGCCGCGGCTCCGCCGGACCGAGGGGGGAGGTGCCCGGCGGGGTTCTGGTTCGTACTCAAGAGTAATGCCCGCCGGTGGGCGGGCTGAAACCCTCGTGTTTCGCACGTTGCGAAGCAGAGTAGCCGCCGGGGGTGCGGCGCGCCATCACCTGGTGCGGATGTTTAGGGGTTCTGCCGGGTTTTCCGGTTCTGTGTCAGTGCCAGCGGCCGGTGAGGACGCCGAGTGCGCCCAATGCCACGGCGGCCGCGGTGGAGGTGCGGAGGACCGTCGGGCCGAGCCGGACCGTCGTGGCTCCGGCCTCTTCGAGGGCCGTGAGTTCTTCGTCGGTGATGCCGCCTTCCGGGCCGACGACGAGCAGGATGTCGCCTCCGTCGGGGAGGTCGAGGTCGGTGAGCCTGCTGGTGACGCCGGATTCGAGGACCAGCGTCGCGGACATCGTCGCGGCCAGCTGCGCGAGTTCGCGTGTGCCGACCGGTTCGGCGACGGCGGGCACGTGGGCGCGGCGGGCCTGTTTCGCGGCGGAGCGGGCGGTTGCGCGCCAGCGGGCGAGTGCTTTCTCGCCGCGGGGTCCGTCGTCCCAACGAGCAACGCTGCGGGCGGCGCGCCAGGGCACGATCGCGTCCGCGCCGGCTTCGGTGGCCAGTTCGACTGCGAGTTCCCCGCGGTCGCCCTTCGCGAGCGCTTGGGCGACGTGGACGCGCAACGCGGGCGGTTCCTCTTGCCACCGCTCGAGAACGGTGAGGGTGACCGTGGCCGCGCGGCCCGCTTCAACGGCCTCCACGGCGCAGCGGGCCATCGCGCCGGCACCGTCGGAGAGCACGAGCTGCTCCCCCACGCGCAGCCGGCGCACGGTGGCCGCGTGCCGGGCTTCCTCGCCGTCGAGCAGCGCCCGGCCTTCGGCGGGCACTGCCGGGGCGAGGAAGACCGGCAGGGTGGTGTCCGGCACCGTCAGCGGTTCTTCGCGCGCAGCTTGGAGAACAGGCCGCCGTGCTTGCTGCCGTTGGCGGCGAGCGTCGGGACTTCTTCGCCGCGCTGCTGGGCCAGGTCGACGAGCAGGTCGCGCTGGGCCTCGTCGAGCTTGGTGGGCACCACGACGTCGATGTGCACGTGCAGGTCGCCGCGGCCGTCGACGCGGCCGGACGAGCGCAGCCGCGGCATGCCCTTGCCGGTGAGCACCAGTTCGGTGTTGGGCTGGGTGCCGGGTTCGATGTCGAGTTCGTAGTCGCCGTCGACCAGGGTGGCGATCGGGACCGTCGCGCCGAGCGCCGCGGTGGTCATCGGGATGCGGAAGTTGCAGTGCAGGTCGTTGCCCTCGCGGACGAACACCTCGTGCGGCGCCTCGTCGATCTCGACGTACAGGTCGCCCGCCGGGCCGCCGCCGGGGCCGACCTCGCCCTGTCCGGACAGCCGGATCCGCATGCCGTCGCCGACGCCGGGCGGGATCTTCGCGGTGACGCCGCGCCGCGACCGGATCCGGCCGTCGCCGCCGCACTGGCGGCACGGGTCGGGGATGACCTCGCCGAAGCCGCGGCACACCGGGCACGGGCGCGCGGTGACGACCTGGCCGAGGAACGACCGCTGCACGGACTGGACCTCGCCGGCTCCGCCGCAGGTGTCGCAGGTCTTGGTGCTCGTGCCCTCGGCGGTTCCCGCGCCGCGGCACAGGTCGCAGACGATGGCGGTGTCGACGGTGATCTCGCGGTCGACGCCGGTCGCGCACTCCTCGAGGGTGAGGCCGAGCCGGATCAGCGCGTCGGAGCCGGGCTGCACGCGGCTGCGCGGCCCGCGTCCCCGGCCGCCGCCTCCGCCCGCGGCTCCGAAGAACGCGTCCATGATGTCGCCGAGCCCGCCGAAGCCCGCGAACGGGTCGCCGCCGCCTCCGCCGCGGCCGCCCCCGTCCATCGGGTCGCCGCCGAGGTCGACGATCTTGCGCTTCTGCGGGTCGGAGAGCACCTCGTACGCGGTGGTCACCTCGCCGAAGCGGTGCTGGGCGTCCTCCGACGGGTTCACGTCGGGGTGCAGCTCACGGGCCAGCTTGCGGTACGCGCGCTTGATCTCCTGATCGCTCGCGTTCTTGGCCACCCCGAGGATCCCGTAGTAGTCCCTCGCCACGTTGCTCTGCCTTCTCCTTCGTGTTCCGCCGCTTTCCCGGCCTGCCGCCGGTCAGCGGCCGGACAGGATCTGCCCCACGTAGTTGGCGACCGCGCGGACCGCCGCGATCGTGCCGGGGTAGTCCATCCTGGTCGGCCCGACGACGCCCATGCCCCCGAGCAGCATGTCGTCCCGGCCGTAGCCGATGGACACGACCGAGGTGCTGCGCATCTGCTCGTCTTCATTTTCCTCACCGATGAGCACGGTGACCGCACCGGGGTTGCGGGCCGCGGCGAGCAGCTTCAGCACCACCACCTGTTCCTCGAGCGCTTCGAGCACCTGGCGGAGCGAACCGGGGAAGTCCGCGACGTTGCGGGTGAGGTTGCCGGTGCCGCCGAGCACGATCCGCTCTTCCGGGTGCTCGACCAGCGATTCGACCAGCATGGTGCAGATCCGGGTGAGGTGGTCGCGCAGGTCGGCGGGAGCGGCCTCGGGCAGCTCGGCCACGTTCGCCGCGGCGTCGGCGAGGCGCCGCCCGGCGAGCGCGCCGTTGAGCACGGTGCGCAGCCGCAGCACGGTTTCCTCGGTGACCACGTCGCCGAGGTCGACCGTGCGCTGGTCCACCCGGCCGGAGTCGGTGATCAGCACGAGCATGAGCCGCGCGGGTGTGAGCGGAACCACTTCGAGGTGGCGCGCGACGGTGTTGGTGAGCATCGGGTACTGCACCACCGCGACCTGGCGGGTGAGCTGCGCGAGCAGCCGGACCGACCGGCGCAGCACGTCGTCGAGGTCGGTGCCCGAGTCGAGGAAGCTGGTGATCGCGCGCCGCTCGGCGCTCGACAGCGGTTTGATCTCCGAAAGCCGGTCGACGAACAACCGGTAGCCCTTGTCGGTCGGGATCCGCCCGGCGCTCGTGTGCGGCTGGGCGATGTACCCCTCTTCCTCAAGGGCCGCCATGTCGTTGCGCACGGTGGCACTGGAAACGCCGAGGTTGTGCCGCTCGACGATCGTCTTCGACCCGACCGGCTCCTGGTTCGAGACATAGTCGGCGACGATCGCGCGCAGCACCTCGAAGCGACGCTCGTCCGTGTTCGCCACCGGCACCTCCTTCGCGGTCCTCCTGCTACTCACAACGAGTTTACGGACCCGGGAGTGCCCGGCGCGCCCTCCGGTCCGGACCGCCGCGGGTAAATGGCAGGCAAACAATTTTTAATAGCGACGAACCGGGCAACTCGGATCTTCGCTTGCACGGGGAACCGGAACCCGGTTTTCTGCCTCGGAAAGACTATGAACCAGTCGATCCGAAAGCAGTGGCCGACATGAACGCACTTTCTCCCGAAATCGCCGAAATCCGGCAGCGGGCCGCCGAGGCGCAGGAACGGCTGAAGCACGTGTCGGCGACCGCGACGAGCCAGGACGGCGCGGTCACCGCGACCGTCAACACCGCCGGTGCGCTGCAGGAACTCCAGTTCGGCTCCCGCGCGGACGAGATGCCGCGCGCCGCGCTCGCCGCCGCCGTCCTGGCCACCGCACGGCGCGCCCAGGCCCAGGCGGCGCAGCAGCTGACCGCGATCATGGCTCCGGTGATCGGCGAGCACAGCGACGCGATGAAATTCCTCGAAGAACAGATCCCGGAACCGGAGATTCCCGAGGAACCGGCCGCGCCTTCGACGCCGCAGCCGCAATTCTTCGACGCGCAGGACGATTCCGCCACGCCGCCCGCCCGGCCCGCGCCGCCGTCCCGGCCCGCCCGCCCGGCGGCCGACCCGTCCGATGACGACGACTACTACAGCGGCGGCTCGTTCCTGGGGAGGAACTGATGACCGGACCTCACGTCGACCTCCCGTCGCTGCGCGAGCACAAGAGCGAGGTCGAGAACATCGCGGCGGGCGTGCATACCGCGGCGCAGGCCACTGAATCCGGGCAGACGTTCGGCGACGACGCGTTCGGCATCGTCGGCCAAGTGTTCGCGATGCCGCTGCAGATCTGGATGTCGATCGCTTCCTCCTTCGTCGAGGACGTGGCGGGCAAGGCCGACGACATCGCGGACCGGCTGCAGCAGGCGCACGATCATTACGACAACCACGAGAAGCAGACCGTCGGCCACATCAACGGCCTCGGCAAGGAGCTGCCGGAATGACCGAGACGCAGGAAAACCCGCTGGTCGCGAAGTCGGAGTCGCCGAGCGGCCTGACCACGAACATGGGGTCGTCCTCGAACGAGCTGGACAACCTCAACGCCCAGACCTCCGGCTCCGGCATGCTCAACGACGTCGCGGCGACGCTCACCGACGCCCGGCACGGCGACTGGGGCAACTTCGGCGTGGACGTCGTGACCGACGGCCTCGACCTGCTCGGCGCCGCGATGGACCCGCTGGGCACGCTGGCCAGCGCCGGGGTGGGCTGGCTGATCGAGCACATCAGCTTCCTCAAGGAAGGCCTCGACCAGCTCGCGGGCAACCCGGAGGCCGTCACCGCCAAGGCAGTGACCTGGTCGAACATCTCGAAGCAGCTGACCGAGAGCGCGGACCAGTACGACCAGGCCGCGAGCAAGGTCGCCCCGAACTTCCAAGGCCAGGGCGGCGAGGCGTACCAGAAGACCGCGAAGGACTACGCAAACGCTCTTCGGGGCGTGGCCGGGCACGCGAGCGCCGCGTCCACCGGGATGAACGTCGCCGCCGCGCTGGTCGGCACCGAGCGCGGGCTGATCCGCGACATGATCTCGTCGTTCGTCGGCGAGCTGATCGTCAAGGGCATCGCGGCGCTCGCGTCGTCGTGGTGCACCTTCGGCGGCACGGTCGCGGCGTTCATCGCCGACACGGTTGTCGAAGGCGGGATCCTGGCGGAGAAGATCGGCACCCGGATCGCGAAGGTCGTGGAGAAGCTGGACAAGCTCGCGGAGAGCGCGGGCAAGTCGAAGGCCGCCATCGAGCAGGCAGCAAACGCGTTGCGGAAGGCCGGCAAGGCGGCGGGCAAAGTCACGGACAAGAGCGTGGACATCGCTGCCGGTCTGGAGAAGAAGGCCGGCGACCTCAAGCAGGCGGGCAAGGCCGAGAGCGCCGCGGACAAGGCCGAGCGCTGGACCAACTCGGCCAAGGAGAAGGTGCCGGGCCGCGAGCACTTCGAACACGCCGGCGAGACGTATTCGGAGGACGGGCGGAAGTTCTTCAAGCTCCAGGAATGGCAGAAAGAGGGAGGTCGGCCGCCGTTCACCAGGGCCGACTACACAGGAGCGGGCACTGAAGTCCGGAGGCAGGAGAACGAGCAGTACGACCGGTACGCCGAGGGCTCCGAGGCCTACAAGAAGGAGCACGAGAAGGCCGAAGGCGGCTCCGGCGGCGGCGAAGGCGGCACTGGAGAGTGAGCAGCGAAACTGTGCAGGCGGCCGCCGACCAGGCCAACCGGGAAGGCCGCCTGCATCCGTCTCAGCGGAGAATGATCCTGAACGCGGGCTTCTCGATGGCTGTCGTGTGGATCATCCTGTTCGTCGCCGCCGCGGTCCTGGCACCGATCGGAATCGGCGTGAGCGGCGACGCACTGCGGAGCCTGAACGCGGTGAACAACGACCTCGGCACCCCGCCGGTCTCGTACTGGTCGATGAACTGGCCGGTATACCTGCTGACGGTGCTCTTCCTCGCGCTCGCCGTGCTCCCCGGGAGACTTATCTTGCGGCGGCTGGCGGAGGTGCGCAGCGGCAAGCTCGACGTAGTGCCCGGCTGGACGCACGACTACGGGCACGTCACCAAGATCCCCCCGAGGGGACAGCACGCGATGTACATGTACGAGATGACCGACCGGATCAAGTTCACTTATCTCGTCGTGCACGGCAAGACCTACCGGCTCGACTACGACATGCGACAGCGCGTGCTCGGCAACCGCACGAACGCCGCGATCCTCACTCCGCGCAGCAAAATCCTGGTCAACGTGGTCGCCGCGTGACCGCAAAAGCCGATCCCGGCGAGGTCGCCGCCGCCAATCTCGCCGGGCGACTGCACCGGAGCCAGCGCGGGGAGGTCCTCGGCTGGTTCTTCTGGGCGGTCTGGGTGTTCGTCGCGATCGAGGTGGCGATCGCGGTCGTCGCGGTCGTCAAGTCCGGCTTCACCGCGTCCGCGTTGGTGGCGGCGGCGGTCGCACTGGTCGTCCTCGTGCTGGCGATCCGGTTCGGGCGGCGGCAGTTCGCCGACTGCCGCACGCCGCTGACCGTCGTGCCCGGGCCGGTGCACGATTTCGGTGCCGGTCCGATCACCGACGACTATCCGGTCGGGCTCAAGCACACCCCGCGCGGCCCGGGGACGATCGAGAAATGGCAGCTCCGCGTGGGCGGCCGCACCCACACGGTCAATCCGACCCGCGGCAAACGGCTGGCCGCCGAGCGGGTCGTCGCGGTGTGCCTGTTCGGGAACAGCGGCACGGTGGCGA
This sequence comes from Amycolatopsis sp. cg13, assembly GCF_041346965.1. Taxonomy (GTDB): domain Bacteria; phylum Actinomycetota; class Actinomycetes; order Mycobacteriales; family Pseudonocardiaceae; genus Amycolatopsis. Next base: position 8,884,614 of record NZ_CP166848.1, on the reverse strand, counting down.
GCATCGTCGGCGAGAACGGCGTGTGGTGAACCCGGGTCAGGAGTTCTTCGGGAACCCCAGGTTCACCCCCGCGTGCGAGGTGTCCGGCCAACGGGACGTCACCACCTTCGTCCGCGTGAAGAAGTGGAATCCTTCCGGGCCATAGGCGTGCGTGTCGCCGAACAGGGAGTCTTTCCATCCGCCGAACGAGTAATAGCCGACCGGCACCGGGATGGGCACGTTGACGCCCACCATGCCTACCTCGACCTCGTTCTGGAAGCGCCGCGCCGCGCGTCCGTCGCCGGTGAAGATGGCGGTTCCGTTGCCGTAGGGGTTGGCGTTGATGAGGGCCAGCGCGTCGTCGAAGCTCGTCGTTCGCGCGACGGACAGCACGGGGCCGAAGATTTCGTCGGTGTACACCGCCATACTGGGCGTGACGCGGTCGAAAAGTGTGGGGCCCAGCCAGAATCCGTCGCTCGCGCCGTCTGCTTCCACGCCCCGGCCGTCCATCACCAGTTCCGCGCCTTCGGCGACGCCGGCGTCCACATAGGACGAAACGCGCTCGTGGTGTGCCCTCGTGACCAGCGGGCCCATCTCCGACGACGGTTTGCGGCCGTCTCCGACGCGCAGTTTCCGCATCCGGTCAACGATTTTGGCCACCAGTTCGTCCGCGATCGGCTCCACGGCGACCACCACCGACACCGCCATGCACCGCTCCCCCGCGGACCCGAAACCGGCCGACACGGCGGCGTCCGCGGCCAGGTCGAGGTCTGCGTCCGGCAGCACGATCATGTGGTTCTTCGCCCCGCCGAGCGCCTGGACGCGTTTGCCGTGGCTGGTGCCGGTTTCGTAGACGTAGCGCGCGATCGGAGTGGAACCGACGAACGAGATCGCCTTGACGTCCGGGTGCGCGAGCAGTCCGTCGACCGCGACTTTGTCGCCCTGCAGCACGTTGAACGCGCCGGACGGCAGGCCCGCTTCGGCAAGCAGCTCCGCGATGAACAGCGCCGCGGACGGGTCCTTCTCGCTCGGCTTGAGCACGACGGTGTTGCCGCACGCCAGCGCGTTCGGCACGAACCAGAGCGGCACCATCGCGGGGAAGTTGAACGGCGAGATCACCCCGACCACGCCGAGCGGCTGCGCGATCGAGTAGACGTCGACGCCGGTGGAAGCGTTCTCGCTGAACCCGCCCTTGAGCAGCTGCGCCGCGCCGCACGCGTACTCTACGTTCTCGATCGCCCGCGCGACTTCGCCCGCCGCGTCCGATTCGACCTTGCCGTGCTCGCTCGTCACGATCTTCGCCAGTTCGTGTTTGCGCGCCTGAAGCAGCTCGCGGAAGGCGAACAGCACGCGCGTGCGCCCGGCGAGCGACGTGCCCCGCCAGCCCGGCAACGCGGCGGTCGCGGCGGCCACCGCCTGGTCCACCTCGGCCGGTCCGGCGAAGTCCACCTGCGCGCTGACCTGGCCGGTCGCCGGGTCGTACACGTCGCCGGTGCGTCCGGCGCCGACGACCGGCTTGCCGTCGATCCAATGGCTGATGCGGTCGGTCACGACGTCCGCTCCTTCCGGTCGGGTGCCCACGAGTCTCCGGGCGAGACGCCCGGGTCCGCCATCGACAACGTGTACGGACTACCCCTCTCCGCCGTACAGTCTGTGCCCTGCCGGCCAGCAAGGGGGACCGATGTACCCGACCGTCGCCGAGGCGCTCGCGTTGCCGGTGCTGCGCCAGGGCTGTCCGCGTGTCGTCGCGGGCAGCACCGGGCTCGAACGGCGGGTCCGCTGGGCGCACGCCGCCGAGGTCGCCGACATCGCGCACCTGCTGCGCGGCGGAGAACTCGTGCTCACCACGGGGGTCGCGCTCCCCGACGACGACGCGACGCTGACCCGGTACGTCGCCGACCTTGCCGAAGTGGGCGTCGCGGGCCTGGTCGTCGAGCTGGTGCGGCACTGGAACGACCGGCTGCCGCGCGCCCTCGTCACCGCGGCCGAGCAGCGCGGCTTGCCACTGGTGACGCTGTCTCGCGAGACGCGCTATGTCGCGGTGACCGAAGCAGTGAACGGAATGATCGTGGACGCGCAGCTCGCCGAGCTCCGGGCGGCGGAACGAGTGCACGAAACGTTCACCTCGCTGACCGTCGCCGGAGCCGAGCCCGCCGCGGTGCTGGCCGAGGTGGCGCGGCTGACCGAGCAGCCGGCCGTGCTGGAAACCCTCGAACACGAAGTCCTCGCCTACGACACAGCGGGCACTGATCCGGGCGAGCTGCTGATCGGCTGGCCGGCGCGGTCGCGGGTGGTGCAGGTCGGCGAGCGCACCGGCTACCACTCTGCGGCGGGCTGGCTGGTCACCGTGGTCGGCGCGCGCGGGCACGACTGGGGACGGCTGGTTCTGGTGTGCGCCGAACCGCCGCCGCACCGGTACCAGGTGGTCGCCGAACGAGCGGCGTCCGCGCTCGCGGTGCACCGCCTCGTCGCGCGCGACTCCGACACTCTCGAACGGCAAGCGCACCGCGCGGTGCTGACCGAGCTGCTGAATTCGCCCGCGCCGACTGCAGAGATCCTCGCGCGCTCTTCCGCGCTCGCGGTGCCGTTGACGGGACGGCAGCTGGTCGGCCTCGCGGTACGGCCGCGCATCACCGCCACTACGCGACCGACGCTGTCTACGCCTCCGCTGTTGCGCGAACTCGCTGAAGCCACCGCGCTCGCGACACGACGCGCGAAGGTATCCGCGCTGGTTTCGACCGACGAGACCGCTGTACGCGCGCTTCTCGCGCTCTCGCCGGAAGCCAACGCCGACGCCGTGCTTCAGCGTCTCGCTACCGACATTCACGACGCGCGCGCTTCCGCCCCCGCCGCGCTCGGCGTAGGCACCACGGTCACAGGACCTGCTGAAGCACAACGCACTCTGGTCGAAGCCGCGCACGTCGCTGCCGCTGCCCTCGACGAGGACGACGGCCCGCCATTCCACCGGCTCAAGGATGTTCGGCTACGCGGGCTGCTGCACCTTCTCGCCGACGACGAACGCGTACACGCCTTCGCCGCACGAGAGCTGGGCCCGCTCCTCGAACGCGACGCCGCTTCCGGCAGCCGCCTCGTCCCGGCGCTGCGGCACTACTGCGCGCACGGCGGCAACAAGTCCGCCGCAGCCGTCGCCGCCCACACCTCGAGGACGGCTTACTACCAGCAACTCGCCCGCATCGAACAGGTGCTGGGAGTGCGACTGGAAGATCCGGAGTCGATGCTGTCGCTGTACGTGGCGTTACTCGCGCACGACCTCGGGAACGCCACCCGTCCGAGCGAGGAAAACCCACCCGGACGAGGAGCACAGTGATCGGGTTCGGCGAGCCGATATCCCTCGTATGGTGTTCTCTTCCTTCGCTTCGGTCGCCGCCGCCCTGATCGGATTCGGCGGCCTGGCCGCCCCGCACGTCCCGGAGTCCGTCATGCAGCTGACCGTGCACGAGACTTCCGGGCGCGTCACGAGCGCGTCCCTGACCTGCGACCCCACCGGCGGCACGCACCGCCACCGCGACACCGCCTGCGCCACGCTCACCGCGGTCAACGGCGATTTCGCCCGGATCACCCCGCACCGGCAGAAGTGCACGATGATCTACTCGCCGGTGGACGTCACGGCGCTGGGCAGCTGGCGGGGCACGCGGGTGACCTACCGCGCGACCTACCCGAACAAGTGCGCGGCGGACGCCCAGTCGAACGGGGTCTTCGCGCTCTAGGCCGCGAGGTCTGGCCGGCCCGGCGGTCCCGCACGGCGGCTTCCCGCAGGCAGAGGCGGAATCGGTTGCCGCACCGAACAATTCAGTGGGGAGCCGTCGCGACTCTGCGTAGGCCGCGGCGTCGTGCTGACCCCGACCGCCTTCCGCGAGCTGTACGACGTTGTGCACGACTACACCGGCCCGGCGTTGTTCTCCGACATGCTTTCCCCGTGACTCGACAAGCATGCCGACGCCGCGCGCGAACCGCTCGTCCCGCTGGCGGTCTGCGGAGAATGGCAGCGGAACCGTAACGCCGTGGGCGCACCGATTGCACCTGCCTGAGCACGAAATGCGCATCACCGCTGAGGAGCACCTCAGCCTTTCTCCGCGCTGAGCATGCGACAGGAGGACATCGCGCGGTTCGATCCGTTCTTCCGCGAGATCGCGCCGCCGAGCAGAGAGGGATCCGGGCGCGCGAACAAAAATCGTCGCCGAACATTGGCTGTGCCTCATGCTCGGTGAACTGCTGTCCGGCCGGGCGTCGCCGTGCGGGCCGGGGAACGCCGCGCAGCAGCCGGAATCGCGGGCCGGTCGGCGCTGGACGATTCGTTCCTCCGCCGCGACTACCTGACCGCGGACGCCTACCGGTTCCATGTCGACGCGAACCTGGACATCGACGAGGAAAGCCCGTTCTCCGATGAGGAACTGACCCCGGCGGAGCGCCGCGACCTGGTGCGCCATCGCTGCGCGGTGCGCCGCTCCGAGCACCTCCCGCAGCACGAAAACCCCGTGCTCGACTGGCGGCTGACCGTGCCCCGGAAGTGAAACCCGGTCATTCGCACGGTGCCTGCGACCGGACGATCTCCCTGGCCCGGGAACGGCTCAAGTTCCAGGCTGGCCAAGCGTCGTCGGGGAGAGTCCGGGCGATCGGGCGCAAAAGGCAGGCCGCGTCGGAGCGGCGCTGCGCCACGACCGGGGCCACGTCGGCGGAAAACCGGCTCAGATAACGGACATCCAGCGGCTTGCCGTGCGCCGCCCGGTCGAGGTTGGCGTCGGCGATCAGGGCTTCCGGGTTCGCCGCGGCCAGCCCGAGCAGTGCCAGCGCCCCGGTCGCGATCGCCGCGCGGGGCAGCCACGTCGCGCGGAGCGTGCCCAGCGTCGCGACCGTAAGCAGGAACACCACGCCCAGCCAGATCTCGCACACCTCCACCACCACGCGCAGCACGGTGAACCCGTAAGCCTGCTGGTAAGTCCACATGCGACTCAACGCCGACAGCACCAGCACCAGGCTCAACCCTGCCAAGGCACCAAGCAGCGAACGCAGCAGGATCCGGTCGGAGCGACTGGCTTTCGGGGCCCAGCGCAGGGCCGCGGCGATGATGCCGAGCGTCAGGACCGTGCAGGCGCAGAGCTGCCAGAAACCGCTGCGGGCGTAGTCGGCCGAGGTGAGGCCGTCGGTGCGGAGGACGTAGTCCGTGCCGCCGAAGAGGGCTACCGCCTGCACCAGGACGTAGACGGTGAACAGGAACGCGAGCGTGGCCAACGCCGCCGTCCACAGTAGACGGTCGCCGACGGTGGACGTCCGGTTTTCCCGTTCCGGCAAGGGATCCGCGGAGATCAGGAAGGCAGCGGCGGTACCGCCGAAGGTCACGGCGAACACCAGCGCCAACTGGAAAGCCGAATCAGGCCGCACGGTCGGGACGAGGTCGCCGACGAAGTGCGCGAAGTTGTCGTCCGCGCTGATCAGCAGCGGGAGGAACACGACCAGCACCAGCGCGGACACCAGCACTGCCGCGAAAACCCGCGTCTGGCTTCGCCCCGAACGCCGCGCGCGGCGAAGCACCCACGGCACGGCGCGGAAAGCTTCGAGCGGAATCGCGAGGGCGTCGTAGGTGGTGCCGTGCACGGTTCGCCTGCCGACCACCGCGAGCGACGCCGCGACTCCCGCCGCCAGGACGCACAGCACGAACAACCAGTCCGCCGCCCGCACCGATCCGACGCCCAGCAACGCGATCGCCAGCGCTCCCCACCCCGCGCGACGCCACCGCAGCCCCGGCCCCACCCGCACGACCAGCACCGCGACGCCCGCCAGCGCCGCCGACACCACCCACCCGATTCCCGGCCGGTCGACCGGCACCAGCGCGGCAGCGACCACTGCGACGGCCACCGCCGCGAGCCTCGCCCCGCCCGGCACCGCGGTCTCGGCGCGGGCGAACAACGGCCGCGGCCCCGACCGCCGCTGGTCGATCACCACAATCCCGGGCGGAACGGCGTGCGCGGGCCGGACTTCGACGTCCTCGGACATGACACCTCTCTTCGCATTGGCAAATATCGGACGGGATTTCGCTCCCGGGAAGGAGAAATGGGCAAGTTCAGGAGGGCTCGGGGGCTGGGTGCTTCAGCGGAGGCGCTGCGGGAACGGAAACACCCGGCCAGCGAAGGTCCGCGCAAGGGCCTGCGAGCCGACGTCCGCGATCAACCACCGACCTCAGCGAACACCGAGCCAACCGACCGCCGCGATCGGCAACCAGCCTCGACGCCCGGCCGCCGCTTCCCCCATCACCTCGAGCCCAGCAGCGCCGTCGAGCAGAGCGCCACTGCAGCAAGCCACTCGCCCGCTCGTCTCCATCTCGACCGCCGCTTCCCCAATAACCTTGAGCCCGGCCGCCTCGTCGAGCGCGCCACTGCAGCTAGCCACTCGCACCCGCCCGCTCCTCTCCATCCCGGCCGCCGCTTCCCCCATCACCTCGAGCCCAGCAGCGCCGTCGAGCAGAGCGCCACCGCAGCAAACCACTCGCCTCCACCTCGACGGCAGCACAGCCTCCGAAGCAAACTCGTCAAGCAGGCAACGTCACCCGAATCCGGCACCCCGGCCCGCCGCCACTCCCAGCAGCCGCACGGCCGGGTTCGGCGTCGACCACCGCGACCGTCCCGCCGTGCAGTTCCACCACCCACCGCACTATCGCCAGCCCCAGCCCGGTCCCGCCGCCCCCGGCGCGTTCTCCGCGGGTGAACCGCTCGAACACCCGGTCCCGGTCGGGTTCCGCGATCCCCGGACCCTGGTCGTGCACCTCGATCCGCGCCTCCCCGGCCTCGACCCGCGCCAGCACCGCCACCTCTCCCCCGGCCGGGCCGTGCCGCGCGGCGTTCTCCAGCAGGTTCACCACGACCTGGTACAGCCGCTCCCGATCGGCGGGCACCGTCGCGCCCGGCGGGGTCACCGAGACGGTGAACCGCACGCCCCGGCCCGCCGCCGTGGCCATTGCCTCCGCCTCGGCGGCGACCTCGGCGAGCAGGTCCGCCAGGTCGACCGTCGACCGGTCCAGCGGCAGGGTTCCGGCGTCGATCTGCGACAGGTCCAGCAGTTCGGTGACCAGCCTGCCCAGGCGTTCGGTCTGGTTCAGCGCGGTGCGCAGTGTCGCGGGGTCCGGCGAGGCGACGCCGTCGACCAGGTTCTCCAGGACGGCGTTCAGCGCGGTGATCGGCGTCCGCAGTTCGTGCGAGACGTTCGCGATCAGTTCCCGGCGCTGCTGGTCCGCAGTGGACAGATCGGCGGCCATCTGGTTGAACGCCGCCGCCAGCGAGCCGACCTCGTCGCGCGCGGTGGCGCGGATCCGGCGGGTGTAGTCGCCCTTCGCCATTTCGCCCGCGGCGGCGGTCATTTCGCGCAGCGGGCGGGTCATGCCATGTGCCAGGATCTGCGACGTCACCAGCGCGATCACCATGGCCATCACCGTCGTCTGCGGCGGCAGCCAGCCGATCTGGTAGCGGAAAAACCCGAACGCGATCCCGCCGGACGCCACCATCAGGATCGCCAGCTTCAGCTTCACCGACCGGATCGGGTCGAGCGGCCTGGGCAGCAGATCGACGGCCTTCGCCACCAGCACTCTCACGCGGGAACCTCCAACGCGTATCCGACGCCGTGCACCGTCCGGATCAAATCGGCCCCCAGTTTCCGCCGCAGCGCCTTGATGTGGCTGTCCACCGCCCGGGTACCGGCTCCGGTCGCCTGCACATCCCAGTCCCACACCTCGCTCAGCAGCCGTTCCCGCGGCTGCACCGCGCGCGGCCGGCGCGCGAAATGCACCAGGAGATCGAATTCGATCGGCGTCAGCTGGGCGGGTTCGCCCCCTCGGCGAACCCGCCGTTCCGCGATGTCGATCTCCAGGTCCCCCAGCACGATCCGGTCTTCCGCCGCCGCCGAAGACCGCTCCACCCGCCGCAGCAACGCCTGGATCCTCGCGGACAGCACGCGCATCGAGAACGGCTTCGTGAGGTAGTCGTCCGCGCCGACGCCGAGGCCCACCAGCAGGTCGGTCTCGTCGGCGCGCGCGGTGAGCATGAGAACCGGCACCGGCCGGCGCGCCTGGATCCGGCGGCACACCTCGAGACCGTCGAAACCGGGCAGCATCACGTCGAGAACCACCAGGTCGGGATTGGTCGCCGCCTCCGCCTCGACCGCCGCGGGACCGTCGTGCGCGACCGTCACGGAGAACCCTTCCGCGCTCAGCCGGGCGTCGATCGACGCGGCGATGGTGAGGTCGTCCTCGACGACCAGCACCCGTCTTCCCCCGTTGTCCATGCCGCCGACTTTAAGCAATCGCCGTGGAGGCCATCCGGGTGAGCTGTGAAGATCCGGTGGAGATGTTTCCGCCGGTTTGCACGCGCGTCACGAGCGCGTTGTGACGTACGTCATGCACCCTGGCCCGGTTCGGCGCAATCGACAGACTGCGCCAAGGGCGGCCGAACAGTGAACAGTCTGTCTCTGCCCCCGGCCCCCGCCCGGCGCGCAGGATTCCGCAATGGAGCCGACGACACGTGAGCACAGCCGGGTGGACCTCGGCGACGTGCGGGCGCTGCGAGGCAGCCGGTTCTTCAACGACGAACTGGCCCCGGTCCCGGTCGAGAAGCGGACCTGGACGACCTACAACTATTTCGCGCTGTGGATGGGGATGGCGCACAACATCCCCTCGTACGCACTGGCCGCGTCGCTCATCGCGCTCGGCATGAACTGGCTGCAGGCGCTGATCACGATCACCATCGGGAACCTGATCGTGCTCGCGCCGATGCTGCTCAACAGCCACGCCGGCACCAAGTACGGCATCCCGTTCCCGGTGTTCGCCCGCGCGTTCTACGGCCTGCGCGGCGCGAACCTCGCCGCGCTGCTGCGCGCGTTCATCGCGTGCGGCTGGTTCGGCATCCAGACCTGGGTGGGCGGCGAGGCGATCTACGTGATCGTCGGCCGCCTCGCCGGATCCGGCTGGCGCGATTCGGCGGTGATCGCCGGGCAGCACTGGACGCTGTGGCTGTCGTTCGCGGTGTTCTGGCTCGTGCAGATGCTGATCATCTGGCGCGGCATGGAGGCGGTCCGCAAGTTCGAGAACTGGACCGCGCCGCTGGTGTCGGTCGGGTTCCTGATCCTGCTCGGCTACGTGCTGGTGAAGGCAGGCGGGCTCGGCCCGATCCTGCACGACGGCGGGAAACTCGGCTGGGGACCGGGGTTCTGGAAGGTGTTCGCGCCGTCGCTGATGGCGATGATCGCGTTCTGGTCGACACTGTCGCTGAACATGCCGGACTTCACCCGCTTCGGCGGCAGCCAGCGCAAGCAGATGCGCGGCCAGATCCTGGGGCTGCCGACGACGATGACGTTCATCGCGATCGTCGCCATCCTCACCACCTCCGGCGGGCACGTGCTCTACGGGCAGGACATCTGGGACCCGGCGCAGCTGGCGGACAAGTTCTCCAGCCCGGTCGTGGTGGTCGTCGCGCTGATCGCGCTGGTGCTGGCGACGATCTCGGCCAACCTGGCGGCGAACGTCGTCAGCCCGTCCTACGACTTCTCCAACGCTTTCCCGAAACGGATCACCTTCGCGCTCGGCGGGCTGATCACCGGCGTGATCGGCATCCTGATCCAGCCGTGGCGGCTCTACTCCGACCCGGATATCTACATTTTCGCCTGGCTCGGCTTCTACGGCGGGCTGCTCGGCGCGGTCGCCGGGGTGCTCGTCGCCGGGTACTGGGTGGTGAAGCGGACGCGGCTGAAGTTGGCCGACCTGTACCTGGAAAGCGGGCAGTACTGGTTCACCGCGGGCTGGCATTGGCGCGCGCTCGTCGCGACCGTGATCGGCGCGGTCCTCGCGGTCGGCGGCGCCTACGGCGGTCCGTTCCCGGCGGACGGGCTCATTCCGTTCCTGAAGCCTTTGTACGACTACAACTGGGCGGTGGGATTCGTCGGCGCTTTCGTCGCCTACATCCTGTTCAGCCTTCCTTTGAACGCGCACCGGAACGAGGAGGAAACCAGTGTCTGACACGGTCCGAGCCGGCTTGATCCAGCAGCGGTGGACGGGTGACAAGGAGTCGATGATCGCGAACGCGGTCGATGCCATCGGCAAGGCGGCTTCGCAAGGCGCGCAGGTGGTGTGCCTGCAGGAACTGTTCTACGGCCCGTATTTCTGCCAGGTGCAGGACGCGGATTTCTATTCCTACACCGAAGCGATCCCGGACGGCCCCACCACGAAGCTCATGCAGGAGGTCGCCGAGCGGCACGGCGTGGTGCTCGTGGTGCCGATGTACGAACAGGAACAGCCGGGCGTCTACTACAACACCGCGGCGGTGATCGACGCCGACGGGAAATACCTCGGAATGCACCGCAAGAACCACATTCCGCAGGTGAAGGGATTCTGGGAAAAGTTCTACTTCAAGCCGGGAAACCTCGGTTATCCGGTATTCGACACCGCGGTCGGCCGGATCGGCGTGTACATCTGCTACGAACGGCACTTCCCCGAAGGCTGGCGCGCACTCGGGCTGGCCGGGGCGCAGATCGTGTTCAACCCGTCCGCGACCAGCCGGGGGCTCTCGGAGTACCTGTGGCGGCTTGAGCAGCCCGCAGCCGCGGTGGCGAACGAATACTACGTGGGGACGATCAACCGGGTCGGCGTGGAACCGCTGGGCGACAACGACTTCTACGGCCAATCGTACTTTGTGGACCCACGCGGCCAGCTCGTCGGCGAGGCGGCGTCGGACACCGAGGAGGAGATCGTGGTCCGCGATCTCGACATGGGCCGGCTCGCCGAGGTCCGCGATCTGTGGCAGTTCTACCGCGACCGCCGCCCGGACAGCTACGGCCCGCTCGCGGAGGCCTGATGACTACCCTGATCCGAGGCGGGCAAGTAGTTTCGCCGTCCGGCGCGGTCGCCGCCGACGTGCTGGTGGACGGCGAAACCATCACGGCAGTGGGCGCCCCCGGCACGCTGACCGGCGACGACACTATTGACGCGACCGGCAAGTACGTCCTTCCTGGCGGAATCGACGCGCACACGCACATGGAGATGCCGTTCGGCGGCACGCATTCCGCCGATTCCTTCGAGACCGGCACCATCGCCGCCGCGTGGGGCGGAACGACGACGATCATCGACTTCGCAGTACAGGCCAAGGGAACGTCGCTGCTGTCCACACTGGACAAATGGCATTCCAAAGCGGACGGCAACTGCGCGATCGACTACGGGTTCCACATGATCGTGTCGGACGTCAACGATTCCACGTTGAAGGAAATGCGCGGGTGCGTCGACGGCGGCGTCGGCAGCTTCAAGATGTTCATGGCCTACCCCGGCGTTTTCTACTCCACCGACGGGGAAATCCTGCGCGCCATGCAGCAGGCGCGCGAGATCGGCGCGACGATCATGATGCACGCGGAAAACGGCATCGCGATCGACGAACTGGCCGCGCAAGCGGTCGCCGCCGGACACACCGACCCGGTGCAGCACGGTCTGACCCGGCCGCCCGAACTGGAAGGCGAGGCGACCTCGCGAGCGATCCGGCTCGCCCAGGTGACCGGATCGCCGCTGTACATCGTGCATCTGTCGGCTTCACAAGCGCTTGCCGCAGTCGCCGAAGCACGGGACAACGGGCAGAACGTCTTCGCCGAGACCTGTCCGCAGTACCTGTATTTGTCCATTGAGGACTTGGCGAAACCCGATTTCGAAGGTGCCAAGTTCGTGGCTTCCCCGCCACTGCGGGAGAAATCGCACCAGGCCGATCTGTGGCGCGGGTTGCGTACGAACGACCTTTCCGTGGTATCGACCGATCATTGCCCCTTCTGTTTTAAGGACCAGAAAGAGCTGGGACGCAGCGACTTCCGCGCGATCCCGAACGGGATGCCGGGCGTCGAGCACCGGATGGACCTGCTGCACCAGGGCGTCGTCGCGGGCGAGATCTCGCTGGGCCGCTGGGTCGAGACGTGCTCGGCGACGCCCGCGCGGATGTTCGGGCTGTACCCGCGCAAGGGCGTGATCGCAGCAGGCTCGGACGCGGATATCGTCGTCTATGACCCTTCAGCACAGCAGACCCTGTCCGCGGCTACGCACCACATGAACGTGGACTACTCGGCGTACGAAGGATTTTCGCTCACCGGGAAGGTCCACACTGTACTGTCGCGCGGCCGTGTCGTGGTCTCTCCGGATGGTTTCCACGGCAGTCCCGGGCACGGCAAATTCTTGTCTCGCGAACTCAATCAGTATCTGAATTGAGGGTTTCCTGATGGATTTCGGGATCGTGCTGCAGACCGACCCGCCCGCGGCGGAGGTCGTGCGGATGATGAAGGCCGCCGAGGACGCCGGGTTCCGGTACGGCTGGACGTTCGACTCGTGCGTGCTGTGGCAGGAACCGTTCGTGATCTACGCGCGGATCCTGGAAGCGACGTCAGCGCTGGTCGTGGGGCCGATGGTGACCAGCCCCGGCACCCGGGACTGGTCGGTGATGGCGTCGACCTTCGCGACGCTGAACGACATGTTCGGCAACCGCACGGTGTGCGGCATCGGCCGGGGCGACTCCGCGCACCGGGTCGTCGGCCGCCCACCGTCCACTTTGGCCACCGTGCGCGAATGCATGCGCGTGGTGAAGGATCTCGCCGAGGGCCGCGAAGTCACGATGAACGACACCGCGGTCCGCATCCCGTGGATCCGCGGCGGACGGCTGGAAATGTGGATGGCCGGGTATGGCCCGAAGGCGCTGCAAACCGTCGGCGAACACGCGGACGGCTTCATCCTGCAATGCGCCGACCCGGCCATCGCCCGCTGGACCATCGGCGCGGTCCGAGACGCCGCCCGCGCGGCTGGCCGCGACCCCGGAGGCATCACGATCTGCGTCGCGGCTCCCGCGTATGTCGGCGAAGACCTGGCGCACCAACGGGAACAACTGCGCTGGTTCGGCGGAATGGTGGGCAACCACGTCGCGGACCTGGTGTCCCGTTACGGCTCGTCCGGCCCGGTGCCGCACGAGCTGACCGATTACATCCGCGAGCGCGAAGGCTACGACTACTCCCACCACGGGCGCGCGGGCAACCCGTCGACGGCGTTCGTCCCGGACGAAATCGTGGACCGGTTCTGCTTGCTCGGCCCGGCGTCGGCGCACATCGCCCGGCTGGAGGAATTGGCGGAGCTGGGGGTGGACCAGTTCGCGCTGTACCTGATGCACGACGAGCGGGAGGAGACGATGGCGGCTTACGGGGCGCAGGTGATCCCTAAGCTGACCGCGTGATCAGTCCACCATCGCCTGATAAACCAGCTGCCGCAGCTGTTGCCGGATCGGATGCGTCGACGACGGCAGCAGCTGCGTGTAAAACGCGACCGTCAGATCCTCATCCGGATCCACCCAAAACGCCGTCGAAGCCGCCCCGCCCCACGCGTACTCACCCGGCGTAGCAAGGGTTTTCGCCTTCACCGAGTCGATCAGAACCGAGAACCCCAGCCCGAACCCATACCCGTCAAAAGGCATCTCCGCGAACAGCGGCCGCCCGTATGCCTCCAGATCCACATGCCCCGGCAGGTGATTGGCCGTCATCAGGTCCACCGTCCGCGGGCTCAGAATCCGCACCCCGTCAAGTTCCCCGCGGCGCAACAACATCTGCGTAAACCGGTGATAATCAGCCGCCGTCGACACCAAGCCTCCGCCGCCGGAAAGGCAAGCCGGGCGCGACGTTCCCAAAGCGCCGAAGGCATCGTTGCGAACCAGCTGTTTCGTCCGCGGCGCAGGCAGGTACAGAGCCGCCAAGCGGTCGGTGTCCGAAGTCCAGAAGCCGGTGTCCGTCATGCCCAACGGGCCGAAGATCCGCTCGGCGAACACCTCGTCCAGCGGCTTCCCCGCCAGCACCTCGACCAACCGGCCGAGAACGTCGGTGGCCACCGAGTAGTTCCACTCCGCACCCGGCTGGAACACGAGCGGGAACCGCGCCCACGCCTTGGTGCACTCCGCCAGATCCAGCCCCGGCGGCGTGCCCCATTCGTACCCGCCGGCGCGGTAGATCGCGTCGGCCGGGTGCGTGTGGTGGAAGCCGTAGGTGAGGCCCGAGGTGTGCGAAAGCAGGTGCCACAGCCGGATCGGTTCGGTCGCCGGCTCGGTGACCGGAGCCAGCGCCGAACCCTTCACGTACACCTGCGGCTCCGCGAACTCCGGCAGCCACCGCGAGATCGGGTCGGTGAGGTCGATCAGGCCTTCCTCGACGAACGTCATCGCCGCCACCGAGGTGACCGGCTTCGTCATCGAGAAGATCCGCCAGATCGTGTCGGTCTCGACCGGCGCACCGGCCTCGACGTCGCGCGCCCCAGCGGACGCGACGTGCACGATCCGGCCGTGCCTGCTCACCACCGCGAGGAAGCCCGGCAGCAGGCCGTCGTCGACGTACCGGGCGAAATGCCGGTCGATCCGCCGCAGCCGTGCCCCGTCGAAACCCGCGTCGGCCGGATCGGCCTCCACCTTCACCTCGGTCGCCATGGCGGCGACCTTACGCCGAAGCAGCCGACTTTCGCTCCGCTGCCTTTTCCTCGCGCCAGGCCTCGTCGTTCTTGCCCTCGCGCCAGTATCCGGACAGCGACACCGCGTCCCGCGCGACACCGCGCTCGTCGAACAGGTACCGCCGCAGCTCCCGCACGAACCCGGCCTCGCCGTGGACGAACGCGTGCACGTCCTGGCCCGGCCACGGCAGCGCCTTCACCGCGGCGACCAGATCGTCGGACGCCGAGCGGTGCAGCCACGTGACCTGAGCGTCGGCCTTCGTCGCGAGCGGCTGGTGCTCCGACTTGTCCGCCACGAGCAGGAACACGTGCGCCAACGCTCCCGCCGGCAGCGCTTCGAGCGCGGCGGCGATGGCCGGCAACGCCGATTCGTCACCCACCAGCAGGTGCCAGCCGGCGTCGGCGCGCGGCGCGTACGCCCCGCCCGGACCGGCCAGCAGCAGCTCGTCACCAGGCTGTGCGCGCTGCGCCCACGGCCCGGCTAGCCCCTCGTCGCCGTGCACCACGAAGTCGAGCACCAGTTCGCCCGCCGCCTCGTCGTACGAGCGGACCGTGTACGTACGCAGCCGCGGCGCGTGCTCGCGCGGCAGCTCCTCGCGGATCCGGTTCAGGTCGAACGGCTCCGGATACTCCACCCCGTCCACCTTGAAGATCACCTTCACGTACGCGTCGGTGAACTCGTTCGGGCGGAAATCGCGAAGCCCCTCGCCGCCGGCCACGATCCGGATCATGTGCGGGGTGAGGTGCTCCTTGCGCAGCACCTCCAGCCGCACCGCGGTCCTCCCCTTGCGCGCCGGACCTTCGGCCATCGAACACCCCTGTTTCAGTAAGGTTTACCTAAGTCGCGTCTCCCACGGTACGCGCCTTCACCCGTTCCGCCCAGTACCGCCGTCCCCGAGTTCCGCGAGCGTCGGCCCGATCGCGAGGTTCTCCGGGATCCGCCAGCCGTGAGGGCCACCCTGAGGGAATCTGATTTCCTCAGGGTTCCCCTCACGTACTCGCCGTCGTCCGTGCGGGACGCCCCGATCGTTCTCATGCTTCCCACGGCTTCGAGACCCGCGTGTTCTGGAAAGCGGTGATCTGCCAGCCTTCGTCACCCCGCACCATCACGTAGGTCAGCGAACTCTCCCGCCCCTCGGCGGCCGGGTCGTCGCCCCCGGTCAGCGACGAGCCGCCGCCGGTCACGACGACCGCGACGTCGTCCCGCAGGAACCGCACCCGCGGCTCGCCGAAGCCGGTGAGCTTCGAGCCCTGGAGCACTCCCTGGAACAGCTCGCGATGCGAGTCCACGATCGCCTGGCGGCCGACGGACCGGAGTCCGAAGAACGTCACGTAGTCGGCGTCTTCGGTGAACAGGTTCCCGTAGGCGGTGGCGTCTCCGCTGTTCCAGGCGTCGGCGAGCCGGGTGAGGACACAGAGGACTTCTTCGTGCTGCGACATGTCTTTACCCCTTAACGAACGTCGTTCGCGTACGAGACAAGTTGTACTCACGAACACCGTTCGCGTCAAGCGCGGGGTTCGTCTAGGCTTCGGGGATGACCGCACCGCCCCCGCCCTGGCGCCGGACGCCGAGCCCGCGCCGGCGCGCCGCGAAGCAAATGCTGTCGCAGGAACTGATCGTGAAAACCGCGCTCGAGATCCTCGCCGCCGAGGGCATTGACGCCGTCTCGATGCGGCGGGTCGCGCAGCAGCTGGAGACCGGGCCCGCGTCGCTGTACGCGTACGTGGCCAACAAAGAGGAACTAGACGAACTGCTGCTCGACGCGGCGCTGAGCGAAGTGCCGTGCCCCGAGCCGGATCCGCGGCGATGGACCGAACAGGTCAAAGAGCAAGTGCGGCACCAGATCCGGGCAATGGTGGCGTATCCGGGCATCGCGAAAGTCGCGTGGCAGACACCGATCCCGGTGACGCCGAATTCGTTGCGGCAGGGCGAAGTCATGCTTCAGCTGCTGCGCGCGGGCGGCCTGGATCTGCGGCAGGCGATGTTCGCCAGCGACGCGTTGAGCACGTACACCAAGGCTTTCGCCTACGAGGCCAGCGGCTGGACGTTCGGCGATTACGACCCGGAGAAAATGAGCGAACGCGAGCGGCAGATGGCGGACTACATGCAGTCGCTGCCCGCGAGCGCGTTCCCGAACCTGTTGCAGGCCGGGGAATTCTTCAACGCGGACACCAGCCAAGCCCGGCTCGAATTCGCCTTGGAGGCGTTCGTGGCCGGGCTGGCGGCGATGGTCAGAAAGTGAGCACGATCTTGCCGCGCGTGTGGCCCTGTTCCAGCTCGCGGTAGGCGGCTTGGACCTCGGCCAGCGGGTACGTCGCGGCGACCTCGACGGCGAGCAATCCCTTGTCCGCCAAGGCAACGAGGTCCCGCATGACCTCGGCGCTCGCCCCGGCGATGTTGCCCTCGGTCTTCACCCGGTACTTCTCGGCGGCGTCGAAGTCGACCACCGTGTCGATCCGGCCGGGGTAGACGCCGAGCCGCAAGGCGAGTTCGACATAACCGTCGCCGTAAGTGTCGATGAACGCGTGCACCTGGTCGCCAGTCAGCTCACGGAGCCGCTCCTCGAGCCCTTCGCCGTACGCGATCGGGACAATGTCGTGCTCGCGCAACCACTCGTGGTTCGCTTCGCTGGCAATGCCGATCACGGTCGCGCCAGTGAGCTTCGCCAACTGCACAGCCAGCGAACCGACCCCGCCAGCAGCCCCGGACACGACGATCGTCTCGCCCTCGCGCGGGCACACCGCCCGAACCGCGGCGTACGCGGTCGTTCCGGCCACGAACAACCCGCCCGCGACCTCCCACGCCAGCCCGCTCGGCTTCGGCACGAGGTGCTCCGCCGGAACCAGCACGTATTCAGCGTGACTGGAACGGGTGTGCACGAAGCCGACGACCTCGTCCCCCACCTGGATTTCCTCGACGTCCGCGCCCAGCTCGACCACTACTCCGGCCAGGTCGCTGCCCTGCCCGGACGGGAAGGTGGACGGCCAGCGCTCCGCCAGCGCGCCGACGCGGATCTTCGTTTCCCCCGGATTGATGCCCGCGGCCCGGACCTGCACGAGCACCTGCCCGGATTCCGGCGCCGGGCGAGGCACTTCGGCCAGCTGCAGCACTTCGATCCCGCCGTGTTCGCCGTATCTGACCGCCTGCGGCATACGCGTCTCCCTCGCTCGTATGCTTAGCCCAACAAACGATCGACAGGTTTTATGCCCGGCGGGCGAAAATTCAGCCGGCCAGCCGCCGGACCACGGCATCCGCGAGCAACCGGCCCCGGTCGGTCAGCACCGCGCGGCCCCGACTGTCCAAATCGGACACTTCGAGCAGCCCCTCCGCGGCGGCCGCCCTCGCTTCCTTGATCCCGGACTCGTCGAGCGCCGACAACGCCAGTCCGTCGGAGATCCGGAGCTCCAGCATGATCCGCTCCAGGTGCTGGTCCTCCTCGGTGAGCACCTCGCGGTCCGCCTCCGGGCTCTGTCCCTCCGCGAGGAGGCTGGAGTACTTGGCCGGATGCTTGACGTTCCACCACCGCACGCCGCCGACGTGGCTGTGCGCGCCCGGTCCGGCGCCCCACCAGTCGCCGCCCTGCCAGTAGCCGAGGTTGTGGCGGCAGCGCGCGGCCTCGCCGGTCGCCCAGTTCGACACCTCGTACCAGGTCAACCCCGCACCGGCGAGGACGGAGTCGATCATTTCGTAGTAGCTGGCCAGCGTGTCGTCGTCCGGCGCGGGCAGTTCGCCGCGCCGCACCCGGCGGGCCAGCGCGGTGCCGTCCTCCACGATCAGCGCGTACGCGGACACGTGGTCAACGCCCGCAGAGAGCACAGCGTCGAGCGACGCGCGCAGGTCTTCGACCCGCTCCCCCGGCGTGCCGTAAATAAGGTCGAGGTTCACGTGCTCGAACCCGGCGGCCCGGGCCTCGCGCGCGGCGTCGACCGGACGGCCGGGCGTGTGCACGCGGTCGAGCACCTTCAGCACGTGCCGGGCCGCGGACTGCATGCCCAGCGACACCCGGGTGTAACCCGCGTCACGGATGCCCGCGAAGAACTCGGGCGAAGTGGACTCCGGGTTCGATTCGGTCGTCACCTCCGCACCTGGCGCGAGCCCGAACACCGACCGGACGCCGTCGAGCACCTCGGCCAGCCCGTCCGCGCCGAGCATGGACGGCGTTCCGCCGCCGACGAACACCGTCTCCGCCTGAGGTGCGTTGCCCAGGATCTCCGCGCCCAGCTCCAGCTCGCGGCGCAGCGCGTCCAGCCACGACCGCGGCGAGGCGGCGGAGCCGAGTTCGCCCGCGGTGTAGGTGTTGAAGTCGCAGTAACCGCAGCGGGTCGCGCAAAACGGCACGTGGACGTACACGCCGAACGGACGGGTGCCGAGACCGGCGAGCGCGGTCTCGGGCAGTCCGGCGGGAGGACGGTGGGTGTCGGGAACAGGCACGACGTCCATTCTCCCCCGCCGCGCGCCGACTCCCGCGCGCCCCTGCGCCACCCGGCGGAAAGTTCGGCCGCCGAACGATGCGCCGCCCGGCGCGCACCCGTTTGACAAGCGCCCGAAACCGTCCCACGATGCGTCCGAAAGCCGGGAAAGACCTGGCAGATCGCCCGGCCGATGCACATCGGCGGCCGTTTCGCACCCCCGCAGTGAGCCTTCTCCCACGATCCGGACGCCCTTGGACGACGTTCGGCCCGCGTGGCAATCTGAGCTGGTGAGTCCTGCCGGTGTCCTTCTCGTGGCGCGCCGCCACGTCGACCTTCTCCGGGTCGCGAGCGCGCTCTGCCGGCCTGTTCGCTGACTCCCGCGCACCACCCGCCCAGCCCACCACCTGGACGACCGGCCCGCCCGCCCCGCATCGACGCCGCGGCGGAGCCGCCTCGACAACCCCGCCCGGAGGATCTCCATGTCCGCACCCCCGCGTGAGACGCCCGCGAAGGGCCGCACGCCTCGGACTCGCCAGAAGCGCGGCGAGGGCCAGTGGGCGCTCGGCTACCGGGAACCGCTGAACCCGAACGAGCGCTCGAAGAAGGACGACAGCCCGCTCAACGTCCGCTCGCGGATCGAGAACATCTACGCGCACCGGGGTTTCGACTCGATCGACCCGGGAGACCTTCGCGGCCGGTTCCGCTGGTTCGGCCTCTACACCCAGCGCAAGCCCGGCATCGACGGCGGCCGCACCGCGCTGCTGGAGCCCGAGGAGCTCGACGACCGCTACTTCATGATGCGAGTCCGCATCGACGGCGGCGCGCTCACCACCGAGCAGCTGCGGGTGGTCGGCGAGATCTCGCGGGAGCACGCGCGCGACACCGCCGACATCAGCGACCGGCAGAACATCCAGTACCACTGGATCGAGATCGAGGACGTGCCCTCGATCTGGTCCCGGCTGGAGAACGTCGGCCTGACCACGACCGAGGCCTGCGGCGACTGCCCGCGGGTCGTGCTCGGCTCCCCGGTCGCCGGCATCGCCGAGAACGAGGTCCTCGACGCCACTCCGGCGATCGACGAGATCCTCGAGCGCTACATCGGCGACCCGCGGTTCGCCAACCTGCCGCGCAAGTTCAAGACCGCGATCTCCGGGCTGCCGGACATCGTGCACGAGATCAACGACATCGCGTTCGTCGGCGTGAACCACCCCGAGCACGGCCCCGGCCTCGATCTGTGGGTCGGCGGCGGGCTCTCCACGAACCCGATGCTCGCGCAGCGGCTCGGCGCGTGGATCCCGCTGGACGAGGTCCCGCAGGTGTGGGAAGGCGTCGTTTCCATCTTCCGCGACTACGGCTACCGGCGGCTCCGTTCGAAGGCCCGGCTGAAGTTCCTGGTCAAGGACTGGGGCGCGGAAAAATTCCGGGAAGTCCTCGAAACCGAGTATCTCAAGCGGAAGCTGATCGACGGCCCGCCGCCGGAGAACCCCGCGACCCCGATCGACCACGTCGGCGTGCACAAGCAGAAGGACGGCAAGTTCTACGTCGGGGCCGCGCCGATCGCCGGACGGGTGTCGGGCAGCACGCTGGTCGCGGTCGCCGAGGCGGCCGAGCGCGCCGGATCGCAGCGGGTGCGGCTGACCCCGCACCAGAAGCTGATCGTGCTGGACGTGCCCGAGGACAAGGTCCCCGCGCTGGAGACGGAGCTGGCCGAACTGGGCCTGCAGACCAAGCCGTCGCCGTGGCGGCGCAGCGTGATGGCGTGCACCGGGCTGGAGTTCTGCAAGCTCGCGATCGTCGAGACGAAGGTGCGCGCGCAGCAGCTGGTGGCGGATCTGGAGAAGTCGCTCGCCGACATCAACGCGCAGCTGGAAACGCCGGTGACGGTGCACCTCAACGGCTGCCCCAACTCCTGCGCCCGCGTGCAGACCGCGGACATCGGGCTCAAGGGCCAGATCGTCAGCGACGCCGACGGCAACCAGGTCGAAGGCTTCCAGGTGCACCTCGGCGGCGGCCTCGGGCTCGACGCCGGATTCGGCCGGAAGCTGCGCGGCCACAAGGTCACCGCGGGCGAACTGGTCGAGTACGTGGAACGCGTGGTGCGCGCGTACGTCGCGGGCCGCGAACCGGGCGAACGGTTCCCGCAGTGGGCGTTGCGGGCTGAAGAAGGGGTGCTGCAGTGACCGCGGTGGCGGACTACCGGGCGCTGGCCGAACGCGCCGAGAAGGAGCTGGCCGAGGCGACCGCCGAGGAGGCGCTTCGCTGGACGGCCGAGACCTTCGGCGACGACTTCATCGTGGCGTCGAACATGCAGGACGCCGTCCTGATCGACCTCGCCACGAAGGTCAAGCCCGCGGTGGACGTGCTGTTCCTGGAGACCGGCTACCACTTCGCCGAAACCCTCGGGGTGCGCGACGCGGTGCAGACGGTGTACCCGGAAGTGCGGATCGTCAACGCGCAGGCCGAGCAGAGCGTCGCCGAACAGGACGCGGAGTACGGGCCGAAGCTGCACGAACGCGACCCCGGCCAATGTTGCTTCCTGCGCAAGGTCGTGCCGCTGCGGCAGACGCTCGGCAAGTACTCGGCGTGGGTCACCGGCGTGCGCCGGGTGGACGCGCCGACCCGCGCGAACACGCCGATCGTCACCTGGGACGAGCGCAACGGCCTGGTGAAGATCAACCCGATCGCGGCGTGGACCGACGACGAGTTCAACGGCTACCTGCACTCGAACGGGATTCTGGAGAACCCGCTGGTGTCGATCGGCTACCTGTCGATCGGCTGTGCGCCCTGCACCGCGAAGGTCGAGGCGGGGCAGGATCCGCGCAGCGGCCGGTGGGCGGGGCAGAGCAAGACCGAGTGCGGATTGCACGGCTGAGGAAGGACGCATGACGACTTTGGAGCCAGCCGCGGACGCGGCTGTAGACAATCTCGCCGCCCTCGAATCCGAGGCCATCCACATTTTCCGCGAGGTCGCGGGCGAGTTCGACCGGCCGGTGATCCTCTTCTCCGGCGGCAAGGACTCGACGCTGATGCTGCACCTGGCGATCAAGGCCTTCTGGCCCGCGCCGGTGCCGTTCCCGCTGCTGCACGTGGACACCGGGCACAACTTCGACGAGGTCCTGCAGTTCCGCGACCGCGTCGTCGAAAAGCACGGGCTGCGGCTGGTCGTCGCGAAGGTCCAGGACTGGATCAACGACGGCCGGCTCGAGGAACGCGCCGACGGCCTGCGCAACCCGCTGCAGACCACGCCGCTGCTGGAGACGATCGCGGAGAACAAGTTCGACGCGGTCTTCGGCGGCGGCCGCCGCGACGAGGAGCGGGCGCGCGCCAAGGAGCGGATCTTCAGCCTGCGCAACGCTTTCGGCCAGTGGGAGCCGCGCCGGCAGCGGCCGGAGCTGTGGAACCTCTACAACGGGCGGCACCGTCCGGGCGAGCAGGTCCGCGTGTTCCCGCTGTCCAACTGGACCGAAGCGGACGTGTGGAACTACATCGCCCGCGAGAAGGTCGAGCTGCCTTCGATTTACTACGCCCACCAGCGCGCGGTCTACCAGCGCGACGGCATGTGGCTCAGCGAAGGCCCGTGGGGCGGGCCGCGTCCCGGCGAGGACGTGCGCGAGCTGAGCGTGCGCTACCGGACCGTCGGCGACGGTTCGTGCACCGGCGCGATCGAATCCACGGCGTCCACTGTGGACGAAGTGATCGCCGAGGTCCAGGCTTCGCGGCTCACCGAACGCGGCGCCACCCGCGCCGACGACCGGATGTCCGAGGCGGCCATGGAAGACCGCAAACGGGAGGGCTACTTCTGATGTCGAGCCTGCTGAGGCTGGCCACCGCGGGCAGCGTGGACGACGGGAAGTCCACGCTGGTCGGGCGGCTGCTGTACGACACCAAGTCCGTCCTCGCCGACCAGCTCGACGCGGTCACCCGCGCGTCCGTCGACAAAGGACTGTCCACTCCGGACCTTTCGCTGCTCGTCGACGGCCTGCGCTCGGAGCGCGAACAGGGCATCACGATCGACGTCGCGTACCGGTATTTCGCCACGCCGAAGCGGTCGTTCGTGCTCGCCGACACCCCGGGGCACGTGCAGTACACCCGCAACACGGTCACCGGCGCGTCCACCGCGCAGCTCGCGGTGCTGCTGGTCGACGCGCGCAACGGCGTGGTCGAGCAGACCCGGCGGCACGCGGCCGTGCTCGCGCTGCTCGGCGTGCCGCAGCTGGTGCTGGCGGTGAACAAGATCGACCTCGTCGACTACGACGAGAACACCTTCGGCGTCATCGCCAAGGAGTTCACCGCGCACGCGGAATCCCTCGGCTACGACTCGGCGTCCGTCGTCTCCATCCCGGTTTCCGCGCTGGTCGGCGACAATGTCGCGACCCGGTCCGAGAAAACCCCGTGGTACGACGGCCCGTCTCTGCTGGAGCACCTCGAAAACGTGCCCGTGGCACCGGATCCGCACGATTCCGCGCTGCGCTTCCCGGTGCAGTACGTGATCCGCCCCCGCACCGCCGAGTACCCGGATTACCGCGGCTACGCCGGTCAGATCGCCGCCGGCACGGTGCGTCCTGGCGACGAGATTGTCGTGCAGCCGCAAGGGATCCGCAGCCGAGTCGAGCGGATCGACACCGCGGACGGCCCGTTGGAAGAAGCAGGCGCCGGCACCTCGGTGACCCTGCTGCTCTCCGACGACATCGACATCAGCCGCGGCGACCTCATCGCGGCCGCCGACGCGCCGCCGGAGGTCACTGACGAGATCACCGGCACGCTGTGCTGGCTGTCCTCGAAGCCGCTCAAGACCGGCGCGCGGGTGCTGGTCAAGCACGGCACGCGGACCGTGCAAGGACTCACCACCGAGTTGCACGCCCGGTTCGACGAGCAGACCCTGTCCAGTGTGGACTCTCCGGAAAGCTTGGAGCTCAACGACATCGGCAGTGTCAGCCTGCAGCTGGCCGAGCCGCTGCCGGTGGACGACTACGGCGTGAGCCCGCGCACCGGCGCGTTCCTGGTGATCGACCCGAAGGACGGCGACACGCTCGCCGCCGGACTCGTCGGAGAACGGTTCTCGTGACGCCTCCCCTGGTCGCCGTCGCGCACGGCAGTCGTGACCCCCGCTCCGCCGCGACGGTGCGGGCGCTGGTCGACGTCGTCCGTGCGCAGGCGCCGGGGCTGGACGTGCACGAATCGTTCCTCGACCTGTCGGAGCCGCGGGTTACCGACGTGCTGCGCGGCCTTTATTTTGACGGGCACCGCTCCGCGGTCGTCGTGCCGTTGTTGCTGGGCAGCGCTTTCCATGCCCGGGTCGACCTGCCCGCGCTGGTCGACGAGGTGACCGCGGAGTGCCCCGGGTTCCGGATCCGGGTGTCGGACGTGCTGGGCGCCGACCCGGCGCTCGAAGCCGTCGCCCTCGACCGGCTCGCCGGAGCCCGCCTCCGCAGCGGAACCGGAGTGCTGCTGAGCGCGGTCGGCTCGTCCAATCCCGAGGCCAACGCGGTCGTCGCCGGAGTGGCCGCACGCTGGGAAAAGCAGCTCGGGCTTCCGGTGAGCGAGGCGTTCGCCAGCGCCACTCAGCCGGACATCCCGGCCGCCGCCGCTCGCCTGCGCGATCGCGGCGTGCGGCATCTCGTGGTGGCGTCGTGGTTCCTGGCCCCCGGTTTGCTGCCGGACCGGATCGCCTTGCTGGCCCGCGACGCCGACCCAGGCGCGTTCATCGCCGAACCGCTCGCGGACGACCCGCGCGTCGCGGACGTCGTGATCGGACGGTACGCCGCCGCGATCTCCGGACTGCTGCGGACCGCCGCCTGACCGTCACACCGGGCAGGTGACGCCGGTCGCCCGCAAAGATGCCTCCCACAATCGCTTTTGCAGGTCGTCGTCGTGCGAACGCGCGCTGGACTTGACCAGTTCGGGGTAACCGCGGATCTCGAAAAGCCCGCCGGGGCCGTAGTACTCGCCGTTGCTCGCGCCGGGATCGGTCGCCGCCCTTAGCGTCGGCAACGCACCCATCGCAGGCGTCCGCCCGAAGAGCCGCGCGATCGCCAGGTTCGCGATCCGGAACGCTGACGGCGAGTGCCGGAAGATCTCCGTGGTCGCTCCTCCGGGATGTGCCGCCAGAGACGCGGTTTCGGTGCCGCGCAAGCGTTTCGCGAGTTCATAGGCGAACAGCAGATTGGCCAGCTTCGACGCCGGATACCCGCTGGCCGCGCGCAGATCCCCGGGATCGATCCGGCCGAACCGGTGCGCGATGCTGCTGACCGTCACGACCCGTGATCCCGGCACGTCCAGCAGCCGGTCGATCAGCAACGCCGTCCACGCGAAATGCCCGAGGTGGTTCACCCCGAACTGCATCTCGAACCCGTCCGCGGTCCGGCCGGGCGCATTGGTCACCCCAGCGTTGTTTATCAGCAGATCGATCCGGTCGCGCCGGGCGCGCAGCTCATCGGCCGCTTCCCGCACCGAATCCAGGGACGCCAAGTCCAGCCGGACGACCTCCGCTTGCGGGCCGATCCTCCTCGCCGCGTCGCGCGCCTTCCGCGGATCCCGGCAGGCAAGCACGACCCGAGCCCCGCGCTCAGCCAGCGCGCGAGCCGTTTCGAAGCCGATCCCGGTGTTCGCGCCGGTGACCACCGCGACGCTGCCCTTCTTTAACCTGAACCACTCGTTCATGTTGTATAGTGAACCATCGGTTCACCTTGAGTGGCAAGGAGCGGCAGTGCGGGCAGACGCGGCACGAAACCGGGCGGCGATCCTGACGTCCGCGCGAACCCTGCTGATCGCCCGCGGCCCCGAGGCCGGAATGGACGAGATCGCCGCCGAAGCCGGGGTCGCCGTCGGCACCCTTTACCGGCA
Organism: Amycolatopsis sp. cg13; assembly: GCF_041346965.1. GTDB lineage: Bacteria > Actinomycetota > Actinomycetes > Mycobacteriales > Pseudonocardiaceae > Amycolatopsis. The sequence continues at coordinate 8,858,885 of NZ_CP166848.1, read as the reverse complement.
TTTCCCCACCAAACAGGACCTCGTGCGCGAGATCGCCGAGGGCCTCGGCACCGCGATCGCCGAAGTGCTCGACACCGCCGCGGCCCGCGTCGCCGCCGGCCAGACCACCGCAGCCGACGAACTTCTCGATCTGATCCGTCGAGTCGTCGTCGACCTCGGCGAAGCACGCCTCCTCCGCGCCGCGCTCTCGAACCTCTCGCCCGAGCCGCTCCAGACGATGCGCGAGCACGCCACGAAGGCGATCGAATCCCTCATCGTCGCCGCACACCGGGACCACGCCTTGCGGCCAGGAATCTCCGCCGACGACGTCGGACTGCTCCTGGCCACCTCGCCCAGCGCCGACGTTCCGGAGCCCGCCCGGCAGCGCTGGGTCGAACTCGCCTGGCTCGCCCTGTCGGACCACCGTCGGTAGGCCCGAACGGCCGCTTCAGACCACTCCTACCGCCACAAGGTGAGCAGTATTCACATTTTCCGTCACGGTGCGCACCCGTGAACGGTCAATCCTTGACGCGCTACTTAACTTGCCGGTAACTCTCTAATCGCTGCGCAGCTTTCTCTCTCCCCCGTGAAACCCGCAGGTAGGAGCACACAGATGAAAGCACCTCACTTTTACCGGCTGGCCGCGCTGACGGCGGTCGCCGCCCTTCCGCTCGCCCTCGCGGCCCCGGCGTCCGCCGCGACCGCGATCAACTTCGACTGCCAGGCCGACGCACCGGTGGTCGGCCCGCAGCAGGTGTCGCTGACCCAGAACGCCGACGTCACCGCACCCGCGACGGTCGCCCCCGGCGGCGCGTTCGACGTCGTCATCGACCCCGCGCCCAACACCGTCCCGAGCGACGTGGGCGGCAACAAAGTCAAGAACATCAACACCTTCGCGCTGAAGTTCCCGATCCCGGCGAACTCGACCTACGTCAGCGCCGACCTCGCCGGCGGCTCCGGCCTCGGCGACACCCCGCCGACGATCAGCGTCGCCAACGGCGTCGCGACCCTGAGCTTCCCCGGCCCGATCGCCGGCGGTTCGACCTTCGAACTGCCGACCATCACCGCACATCTCAAGGCAGGCGACTCCGGCACGATCGAAACCAAACTGTCCGGCACCAGCTACAGCGACCCCGGCCTGACCTTCAAGGCCGTGGCCAGCAGCATCATCGGCGACGTGACCGCACCGACGGCGTGCTTCCCGAACCCGAGCCCGGTTTTCACCACGACGACGATCGGCTGATCCGGACCGCGGCCACCCGCTGCGCCCGGGTGGCCGCGCCCGGTTCACGGGAGCAGCAGTCCCCAGTAGACCGCCCACGGCACGAACACCAACCCGGCCACGAGCGGCGCGATCGTCCCGCGCCGCCGGTCCGGTTTCCGCAGCAGCCCGGTTGCGGTCACCACCAACACCACCACCGTCGCGACCGCCAGCGCTTGCACCGCAAGCCACGGCAACGGCCGTCCGACGAACACCGGTCCGAGATCCTTCATCCCGGACATCTGCGCCCAGCCGAGCATTCCGACGAACCCGGCGACAGTCGCCGTTCCCAACCCGGCCAGCCACCGCGACGACCTGGTCCCCCGGCGACGCACCAGCGCGACCACGCCGCCGACCGCGAACCCGCCAAGCAGCAAGGCGAGCGCGATCCCTTGCGCCCAAACAGATTCCCACCAGGAAAGCGGCCGGAGCGCTTCGGTCGGCCACTGCGTGAACGCCGCGGTCTCCACGTGCACGCCCTGCCGATCCGCCAGCCATTGGCCGACGACCGCCGGGTAACCGGACACGACCCGAGGCAGCCGGTCGAACCCGGCATCGCTGGTCGCGTACAGATCCGGCCCGCCGCCAGCGACAAACCGAATCGTGTGGTTCGGGTGCCCGGCCAGCGCGTCCGCGAAGATCCGGGAACTCTCGACCGGCACGTGGTTGATGTCGAGGTCGCCCCACAACGCCAGGATCGGCTGTTTCAGCCGCCGCAACACCGGGACCGGGTCGTAATCCGCCTCGGGAAACAGCCCCGCCCCGACCGCGAAGCGCGTTCCCTGCACCGGCAACGTCGTCAGCAGCGAACCGGAAATCCCTTGGTGGCGAAGGACATTCCCCCAGTACCACGAGGTCTGCCTGGCTCCGCCCCACCCGGATCCGCCGACGGTGATCACATACGAAATGTCCGCGGTCCGCGTCGCCGCGACGGGCACGACCCACGCACCCTCGCTGACGCCCCAGACGCCAACCTCCGCGGCTCCCGACTGCGACCGCAACGCGTGCACCGCCGAGACCAGATCGTCCGCCAGCACGCCGTAATCGCGCTGGGTCTTGGAATAACCGCTGGTACGCCGGTCGTACACGAGCGTCGTCACGCCGAGCCGCGTGAACATCTCGGCCTGCAACCGGAGGTTGTCCCGCGTCCGCCAGTCCGACCCGCCTTGCAGGACGATCGCGGACTTCGCTGGTCCGTCCGGCCGGAATACCGTGCCGTGCAACGTGATTCCGCCCGAGCCGGTGAAGCTGACGTCGGCGGACGGTGGTGCTTGTGCCGGCTGGGCGGTCGGAAGGACCGAGCCCAGCGCGAGGATCGCGGCGGCGAGCCGCGATTTGCCCCAGGGCAGCATGAAGTGTTCTCCTTGCTTCGGGAGATCGTGCGACGTTTTCCCTCATTCCTGGGTGCCGAGTTGCCGCTCGGCACCCAGGGCCTCCTCCAGTTCAGTCCTGGACGGCCCCCTCTCCGCCCGGCGCCGGGAACGCGAGCATCCGCGTCTCGACCCGGCGCGCCCCCTCCGGCGTCTCGTAGTCCGGCCGCTGATACCGGCGCAGCAAGGCGAGATACGCCTCGAAAAAGTCCCCCAGCTCGTCCAGCGTCACGGTGATCGCGCCGCGCGAGTACGGAATCGCGTCCGCCCATTCCCCGAGCCGCGGGCGCTCGCGCTCGAACCGTTCGTACAGTTCGGTGTCGCCCGCGAGCCACAGCCGGTGCAGCTCGCCGATCGCCGCCTTGGCCGGGTCGTCGCGTTCGTCCGCGGGCGGCAGCCGCAGGTCGTAATCCGCCACCCGCCACCAGCGTTCACGTCCGCGCGCGCGTTCGGGAAGCTCCTCGACGAACCCGTTCTCCGCCAGCACCCGCAGGTTGTAACTGGTCCCGCCGCTGGTCACGCCCAGCCGTTCGGCGAGCGTGGTCGACGTCGCCGGTCCGGAGGCGGCGAGCGCCTCGAGAATCCGCTGCCGCAACGGATTCGCGAGCGCTTTGAGTGCCTTGAGATCGGCGGGGCGAGGTTCTGCCATGCGTCCAAGGTAGCGGTGCACGAATTTTCGTGCACGGGTTTTCGTGCATGAACTTCACACCCGCTCCCGGGCAGGCGGTGTGCGAAAGTGTCAGGCATGGCTGACGAACTGGTGCACTACGAGGTGGCGGCCGGCATCGCCACGATCACCCTGGACTCCCCGCACAACCGCAACGCGCTGTCGGCGCAGCTGCGGCGGGAACTGAGCGAGTCGCTGACCAAGGCCCGCGAGGACGACTCGGTGCGCGTGGTGCAACTGACCCACACCGGCCCGGTCTTCTGCGCCGGCATGGACTTGAAGGAAGCCCGCGGCGCCGGTTCCTCCGACCAGGGCGTGAACGAGTTCCCGCAGATCCTGGACCAGCTGTGGACGAGCCCGAAGCCGGTCGTCGCCCGGCTGGCCGGCCCGGCTCGCGCGGGCGGCATCGGCATGGTCGCCGCGTGCGACATCGCGGTCGCGGTCCCGGAAGCGACCTTCGCCTTCTCGGAAGTCCGCATCGGCGTCATCCCGGCGGTCATCAGCCTGACGGTCCTCCCCCGGCTGAACGCCCGTGCCGCGCACGAACTGTTCCTGACCGGCGACGTCTTCGACGCGAAGCGCGCGGTGGAGATCGGCCTGCTGAACGCCTGCGTCCCCGCCGAGGACCTGGACAAGACCGTCGAGGGCTACCTCAAGTCGCTGACCCTTGGCGGCCCGAAAGCGTTGGCCGCCACCAAGGAACTGCTGGCCCGCCCGCGTCCGGCCACTCCGGCCGAAGGCTTCGCGGACATGAACGCCCTCTCGGCGGGATTCTTCGCCAGCGCGGAAGGCCAGGAAGGGATCCAGGCTTTCGCCCAGAAGCGCAAGCCGAACTGGGTGCCGCAGGACTGACGCCGTCCGTGAGGGGAACCCGGGGTTCCCCTCACGGCTCGTCAAGCGTCCACCAGCACCAAGGTCAGCCGCCGGTCACCGGAGCCCATCGCCCGCTGCGCGTCCGACAAGACGCTTCGCACCGCCAGATAAGCCTTGGGCTCGGCGGCTTTCAGTCCGTCCGACCCGGCCCAGATCAGCACGTGCTCGCCGGTCGGCAGCCACGACAAATCCGTGAGCATGTCGTACAGCGCGTCCAGATTCCGCCCGAAATAAGACGGAAAAGACAGCGCCTCGCCGATCGCGTCCAACGCCGACAGTTTGTCCAGAGCCCGCGCCCCGTCGACCCGATGCGGATAAGCCCCGCGCGCGAAAGCCGCGTCCGCCGCGGCCTGCGCCGTCTCGCCGGTCACCGCGCGGGGTCCACAACGACGAACGACGCGTAATGATCGCCTGTGTAATACAACTCTTTCCCCGCCCCTGTGATCAACCGGCGGGCCCCTCGGTCCGGGCTCCCCGGCGTTTTCACGGTGTATTCGTGGTAATAGCCGTTCTTCTCCGCGGGAAGCCTTTTCTCCCGGTTCTGGAAGACGACGTCGTCATTGCGCGGATACGGATAGGGCCCGCCCTTTTGGATCAGTGTCCAGGTGTCTTTCGCCTGCGAAGGCAGCGAGGACAACGGTTTGACCGGCAGCTTCGAGTCCGCTCCCGGCACCTTCCCGGAAGCGGCGGCGGGAGCGCTCGACGAGGACGACGGCGCCGGCGAATCCGAGGAGCCGGCGGTTTCCTTGACGAGCCATCCGCCGAGCACCAGCACGAGGAGACCGACGAGCGCAGCGGTGATCCGCCTACGGTTGACCATGGTGTGCCAGCTTAGGAGCGGCCGGGACCGTCGTCGTCACGGGCCGTGCCGAACCAGCGGCCGAAGCGCTCGACCAGCTTGTCGATGGCCCACGCGGCGAGCAGGCACAGCGGCACGAGCACCGCCATCACCAGCACGAACTGCACGGGGAACCAGGCTTGGGCGAGCCACAGCTCGACCCCGTCCCACCAGTTGGCCAGGCCCTCAAACACGAGTGTGAGCCTACGCGCGCTCCACTGCGGCGGGTCGCGCAGGGGAGGTAGGTTGCTGCCATGTTCGCCGTATACGCGCAGGAACCCAACGCCGAGTCCCCGCTCGATTCGCTGGTCGTCGGCGAGCGGCCGGAACCCGAAGTGCCCGAAGGCTGGGTCCGGGTGCACGTCAAAGCCGCCAGCCTGAACATGCACGACCTGTGGACGTTGCGCGGCGTCGGCATCAAGGCCGACCAGTTCCCGATGATCCTCGGCTGCGACGGCGCGGGCACGCTCGACGACGGCACCGAGGTCGTGCTGCATTCGGTGATCAACGCGCCGGGCTGGCAGGGCGACGACACGCTCGACCCGAAGCGAACTCTGCTCACCGAGAAGCACCAGGGCACGTTCGCCGACCAGGTCGTAGTCCCCGCGCGCAACGCGGTCCCGAAGCCGGCCGGACTGAGCTTCGCCGAGGGCGCGACGATGGGCACCGCGTGGCTCACCGCGTACCGGATGCTGTTCGTGAAGTCGGAGCTGCGGCCCGGCCAGACGATGCTGGTGCAGGGCGCGTCCGGCGGGGTGTCGACCGCGCTGATCGCGCTCGGCCGCGCGGCCGGGTTCCGCGTCTGGGTCACCGGGCGCACCGAAGAGAAGCGCGCGCTGGCCGAGAGCGTTGGCGCGCACCAGACGTTCGAGTCCGGCGCGCGGCTGCCCGAGCGGGTCGACGCGGTGTTCGAGACCGTCGGCAAGGCCACCTGGGGGCACACGCTCAAGTCGCTGAAGCCGGGCGGCGTGGTCGTGGTGTCCGGTTCGACCAGCGGCCCCGACCCGTCGGCCGACCTGCAGCGGGTTTTCTTCCTGCAGCTGCGAGTCCTCGGCTCGACCATGGGCACCCGCGACGAGCTGGCCGACCTGCTCGCCTACCTCGATCTGAAGGGCATCAAGCCGCAGATCGGCACGGAGCTCCCCCTTACGGAGGCCCCCGCGGGATTCGCCGCGATGGCCGCCGGCGAGACCGCGGGGAAGATCGTTTTCACTCGCTGACACTGGTCGCACCGCGCTGGCCTGGGCTTTTCACGTTCAGTGAGTCCAGGCCGGCGCTTTTACCTGTTCTCCGGTAAATCGTCAACACCCCAGCTTCGCAATCAGATAGTGACCCCCAAAGTTCCACCAGAACTCGACCTTGGGCGGTTAACCTGGAGAACATGACCGCGACGCAGCGGCCAGTCCCGGCCGGCCGGGGCGGCCGGCACCCCAGCGAACCGGAGCCGATCCGGGAATCCTTCCGGCGGTTCGCCGGCATGCGCACGCGCGTGCTGGAGGTCGGGCCGCCCGTCGCCGAGGCGCCCGCACCCAAGCGCACGCGCCGCAAGGCCGACGGGAAACCCCGCGCGCCGCGCCTCGTGTTGCTCCACGGATATTGCGACAGTGCCGACACGTGGCGGCCAGTACTCGGAGAACTAGCCGCCGCGGGCATCGCCGCGATCGCTGTCGACCTTCCCGGCTTCGGCGACGCGCAGCCGCTGCGCCCCGGTCCGATGCTGCCGCAGCTCGACGCCTTCACCGCCGCGGTGGTCCGCGAGCAGGCCGTGCTCGGCCCGGTGGTGCTCGCGGGCAACTCGCTCGGCGGCACGATGAGCCTCCGCGCGGCGCAGAACCAGCGGCTGCCGACCGCGGGCGTGGTGTCGATCGCCGCGCCCGGCTTCGTCGACTCGTGGCTGGTGCGCACGGTCGGGCGCAACCCGCTGCCGCTGCGGCTGTACTCCTCGCTTCCGTTGCCGGTGCCGGGTTTCCTGGTCCGCGCGGTCGCCGAACAGCTCGTGCCGCGGATCCTCTACGCCGACTCGCGGCAAGCCGACGCGGGCCAGGTCCGGCGGTTCACCACCCTCTTTCCCGACTACCGGGCCACCACGTCGCGGCTCGAAGAGGCCCGGCAGCTTGTCGCGGAACTGGCCGACGCCTACCGCCTCGACCAGATCAAGATCCCGCTGCTCGCGGTCGCCTGCGGCAAGGACAAGCTGGTGACGGCCGCGTCCGGGCGGAAGCTGCACGCCCTGGTGCCGCACAGCAGGCTCGTCGTCCGCGAGGACTGGGGCCACTGCCCGCAGCTGGACGACCCGGCCGAGGTCGCCGAACTGCTCACCTTCTTCTCCGCCGGCGCGGTCCGCTCGGCCGCGCGCCCGGCGCCCACGGTCAACGACGTCGAGGACGACTCCGCGACCGGGTGACTCAGGCTGCCAAGATCGTCACACTATGGAGTCGGTGACAGGCGAGGCACCGCCGGGTACGGTGCCCTGCCAGGGCCCGGAACCCGGGGCCTGCGAACCACCAGTCTGAGGAGACATCGATGTCAGCTCCGCGCGGCCCTAACCTGGGCTCCGGGTCCGGGATCTTCCGGCGGAAGCCGATCGAAACCATCGAGCAGGCCGGCGAAAGCGGCCTGCAGCGCACGCTCGGCTTGCGGCAGCTGACCGCGATCGGCGTCGGCGGCATCATCGGCGCCGGCATCTTCTCGCTCGCCGGCGCGGTCGCGAACAAGACCGCGGGCCCGGCCGTGCTGATCTCGTTCCTGATCGCGGGCATCGCGAGCGCCGCGGCGGCGTTCTCCTACGCCGAGTTCGCCGGCCTCATCCCGCGCGCGGGCTCGGCTTATACCTACGGGTACGCGGTGCTCGGCGAGATCGTCGGCTGGTTCATCGGCTGGGACCTGCTGCTGGAGTACACCGCGATCGTGTCCGTGGTGGCGATCGGGATTTCGGGTTACTTCAACGATTTGCTGGGTTTCCTGCACGTGTCGCTGCCGCACTGGATGTCCGGCGCCCCAGGGACGGAACCGGCGGGCGTCGAACCAGGGTCGTACAAGATCAACCTGTTCGCGGTGCTGCTCTGCCTGCTGATCGCTTTCATTCTCAACCAGGGCATGAAAAACGCGGCGCGCTTCGAAACGCTGCTGGTGTACCTGAAGGTCGGCCTGGTGCTGCTGGTGATCGTGGTCGGCGCCTTCCACATCCAGAGCGGCAACTACAGCAACTTCTTCCCGTTCGGCCTCAGCGGCGCTTTCACCGGCGCGGCAACGGTGTTCTTCGCGGTCTTCGGCTACGACGCGATGTCGACCGCGGCCGAGGAGTCGCAGGACTCGCAGAAGCACATGCCGAAGGCGATCATCTACTCGCTGGCGATCTCGATGGTGCTGTACGTGCTGGCCTGCCTGGTCCTGACCGGCATGGTGAAGTACACCGACATCAACCCGGAAGCCGCGTTCTCGAGCGCGTTCGCGAAGGTCGGCCTCGGCTGGCTGGGCGCGATCATCGCGGTCGGCGCGATCATCGGCATCCTGACGGTGCTGTTCACCTTCCTGCTGGGCGCGACCCGGGTGGGCTACTCGATGAGCCGCGACGGCCTGCTGCCGAAGTGGTTCTCGAAGACCCATCCGGTGCGCAAGGTCCCGTCGCGCATCACGTGGATCCTGGGCGTCGCGTCCGCGTTGATCGCGGGCGTGCTGCCGATCGGCGAAGCCGCGGAACTGACGAACATCGGCATCCTGCTGGCCTTCGTGGTCGTCTGCATCGCGGTGATCGTGCTGCGCTACAAGCGCCCGGACCTGCCGCGCACGTTCAAGACGCCCGGCATGCCGGTGGTGCCGATCATCGGGGTGATCTTCTCGGTCTGGCTGATCACGTTCCTGAAGCCGGAAACCTGGCTGCGCTTCGCGATCTGGTTCGCGATCGGGATGGTGATCTACTTCTCCTACAGCAAACGGCACTCCGCGATGGAACGGGGCGAGTCGGCTGGTTCTGGCGACGGGGATGCTGGCGGAGTGAAGTCCACTTCGGACTGACACTGCGGTTCAGATCGCTGCGGCTTTTGCTTGCTGCGGGTTTGATCGCTGCGGGCTTGCCGCGGTTCTGCTTGCCGCGGGCTTTGCTCGCCGCAGTTCGGATCGCCGCAGGCTTTGCTTGCTGCGGTTCTGATCGCCGCGGGCTTTGCTTGCCGCAGTTCGGATCGCCGCGGGCTTTGCTTGCCGCAGTTCGGATCGCTGCGGGCTTTGCTTGCCGCGGCTTTGATGCGGGGGACGCCGTTGCGGTGTCCCCCGCATGTGCTTTGCCCGTGTCGGCGATCCGCTGACATGCCCAATCGGCCACGTTCGTGGCCCATGAGCGCACATCGCCATCGCGTGAACCGCCCGCTTCGACACTGCCCGCGACCAAACCACATGCGGGTCCTCGGGCGCGCTGCCACCGACTCGAGGCGGCACACGAACGTCGGAAAGCTCAGCGCAACCGGTCGAGCCGTTCCGCCGCGGACTTCGCTTCCGCACGGAGACGAGCCACGATCGAGGCCGCTGAACCGTCGCTGGCGAGCGGATACGTCTGCCCCGCCCACAGCGACATCGCCTCCGGGTCACCGGCTTTGCCTGCTGCCGCGCGGACCGGTTTGCTCAGGTGGTGCAGCTGCGGGTAGGCGGCGGGCGCGTCGGCGGAGAGGTCGCTCAGGACGCGGTTCACCATGCCCCGCGCCGGGCGTCCGCTGAACGCGCGCGTGAACGCCGTCGCCCGGCCCGCCTCGGCGAGCGCCCGCCGCTGGGTCTCGCCGGTGCCGGCTTCCGTCGCGAGCAGGAAGGCCGTGCCCAGCTGCGCCGCCGACGCACCGGCAGCCAGCACCGCCGCGACGTCGGCACCGTTGACCAGTCCACCGGCTGCGATCAACGGCAGGCTCGTTCGTGCGCCGAGCAAACGCAGCAGCGCGAGCAGGCCGTACTCCTCGCCGCCAGCCGGGTTGCCCGGGTCGTCGGTGAACAGGCCACGGTGGCCACCGGCCTCGAAGCCCTGCACGACGAGCGCGTCGGCTCCGCGCGCGGCGGCGAGGTCGGCTTCCTCCGGATTCGTGACGGTGACCGCGACCTTTCCGCCGGCCTCGTGGATCCGCTGCACCTCGGCGGACGTCGGCGCGCCGAACGTGAACGACACCAGCGGAACCCGGTGGCGCACGACGAGGTCGAGTTTCGCCGGGTACTCGTCGTCGTCCCAGACCGGGTCGCCGAGTTCGACGCCGTAGCGCACGGCTTCGGCGAGCAACCGTTCGCGGTGCGCGGCGAGGTCGGCCACCGACCGGCCGCCGGGGACGAACAGGTTGACGCCGAACCGGCCGCCGGTGAGGTCGGCGGTGTGCGCGATCCGGGCGTCCAGCGTCTCCGCGCTGAGGTAGCCCGCCGCGAGGAAACCGAACCCGCCCGCGTCCGTGACGGCGCCGACCAGCTGCGGCGTCGTCGGCCCGCCCGCCATCGGCGCCACGATCACCGGGAACTCGAGATCATCGAACATGTCCCCGAGCCTAGTGCCGGAGCGGAAATGCGCCGGGCCGCCGCCGCGTTGCAGAAGAGCATGACGGCAACCCTGGAACAGCTCCGCGCGCTGACGGTGGAGGAAAACGGCCTCGCCACCGTGGCCACGACTCGCGCCGACGGCACCGTGCACGCCTCCGTGGTGAACGCGGGCATCCTGAACGACCCGGTGACCGGCAAGCCGAGCGTCGGCTTCGTCGCCGTCGGCGGCGCGCACAAGCTCGCGCTGCTGCGCCGCAACGGCCACGCGACCGTCACGTTCCGCCGCGGCTGGCGCTGGCTCTCGGTGACCGGCCCGGTCCGCCTGATCGGCCCGGACGACCCCGACCCGTCCTTCCCGGCCGACGACCTCCCGCCCCTGCTGCGCGAGGTGTTCCGCGCCGCCACCGGAACCCACGACGACTGGGCGGAGTACGACCGGGTGATGGCCGCCGAACGCCGAGCCGCGGTGTTCGTGGAGGTGGTCAGGATCATCGGCAACGGCTGACCGAGTCCTCCGTCGCACGATATCCGGGCGACTCAACCGGAACAGATCAGCTCCTTCCGATCAACTCCTCGGGCACCACCCGAACCGAGAACGGCCGCTGCGCCTCGAAAACCTCGGCACCCGCCGTCTTGGCGACCTGGCGATAGCGACCGTCCTCGTCCAGTTCGAACACGGCCAGTTCGGCGGTCACCGGGTCGATCACCCAGTAGCTCGGGACGCCCAGCCGTTCGTAGAGCGCCTTCTTGGTGTTCAGGTCGTGAATCGACGTGCTCGGCGACAGCACCTCGACCGCAAGCACCGGCGGCACGGGCAGATCCTTGGCAGTGAAATCCTCGGTCCGTCCTACCAGCACATCCGGCTGCAGCTCTATCCGATCGCCCACGTGCACCGCGAACGGCGCGCCGACGACGAACAATTCTTCCGGACAGGCCGCATCGAGCACGCCGTACAGCCGGTAGCCGATGGTCTGGTGTCTCAGACCTGGCGCGGGGCTCACGAGGAGTGTCCCGTCGATAAGTTCGTAACGGCGGCCATCCTGCGGCATCCCCTCGAGGTCGTGCACCGTCATGGGGTCCGACCCGGGCGGATACTCGATGTCCGTCATGACCGTCATGGTGCTCTCCTTTCCCTGTTCGCGCCAGAGAGTCTCTGTCCGCAATTGAGAACACCAGCCCCCACCGACAAAAACGGCGGCTCCCGGAAACCCGGAGCCGCCGTTCACCCGAAGGGGGACCTACTTCTTGTTCTTCCCGTTGTCCTCAGTGGACAGTGCCGCGACGAACGCTTCCTGCGGCACCTCCACCCGGCCGACGGTCTTCATCCGCTTCTTGCCTTCCTTCTGCTTCTCCAGCAGTTTCCGCTTCCGCGAGATGTCGCCGCCGTAGCATTTGGCCAGCACGTCCTTGCGGATGGCGCGGATCGTTTCGCGCGCGATGATCCGCGAACCGATCGCCGCCTGGATCGGCACCTCGAACTGCTGCCGCGGAATCAGCTCGCGCAGGCGGGTCGCCATGCGGTTTCCATACGTGTAGGCAGCGTCCTTGTGCACGATCGCGGAGAACGCGTCCACCGTCTCGCCCTGCAGCAAAATGTCGACCTTCACCAGATCGGCCACCTGCTCGCCCGATTCCTCGTAGTCGAGCGACGCGTAACCGCGGGTGCGCGACTTCAGCGTGTCGAAGAAGTCGAAGATGATCTCCGCCAGCGGAATCGTGTACCGCAGCTCCACGCGGTCCTCGGACAGGTAGTCCATGCCCAGCAGGTTGCCGCGTTTCGCCTGGCACAGCTCCATGATCGTGCCCACGAACTCCGACGGCGCGAGGATGCTCACCTTCGAAACCGGCTCGTGCACCTCGGAGATCTTGAGCCCGCCCGGCCAGTCCGACGGGTTCGTGACGATAACCTCGCTGCGGTCCTCCAGCACCACGCGGTACACCACGTTCGGCGCGGTCGAGATCAGGTCCAGCCCGAACTCGCGCTCCAGCCGGTCCCGGGTGATTTCCAGGTGCAGCAGGCCGAGGAAGCCGCAGCGGAAGCCGAAGCCCAGCGCCACCGACGTCTCCGGCTCATAGGTCAGCGCGGCGTCGTTGAGCTGCAGCTTCTCCAGCGCCTCGCGCAGTTCCGGGTAGTCCGAGCCGTCCACCGGGTACAGCCCGGAGTAGACCATCGGCTTCGGCTCGCGGTAGCCCGCCAGGGGCTCCTTGGCGCCGTTCCGCTCGGCCGTGACGGTGTCGCCGACCTTCGACTGCCGCACGTCCTTCACACCGGTGATCAGGTAGCCGACCTCGCCGACGCCGAGGCCCTTGCTGGCCTTCGGTTCCGGCGAGATGATGCCGACCTCCAGCAGTTCGTGCGTGGCGCCGGTGGACATCATCTTGATCTTCTCGCGCGGCGTGATCTTGCCGTCCACCACGCGGATGTAGGTCACCACGCCGCGGTAGGTGTCGTAGACCGAGTCGAAGATCATCGCCCGCGCGGGCGCTTCCGAGTCGCCGACCGGAGCCGGAACCTGCTTCACGACCTCGTCGAGCACCGCGCCGACGCCGACGCCGGTCTTCGCCGAGACCCGCAGCACGTCGTCGGGCTCGCAGCCGATGATGTGCGCGATCTCGCCCGCGTACTTGTCCGGGTCGGCCGAGGGCAGGTCGATCTTGTTCAGCACCGGGATGATCTGGAGGTTGTTCTCCAGCGCCAGGTACAGGTTGGCCAGGGTCTGCGCCTCGATCCCCTGCGCGGCGTCCACCAGCAGGATCGCTCCTTCGCACGCTTCGAGCGCGCGGGACACCTCGTAGGTGAAGTCGACGTGGCCGGGGGTGTCGATCATGTGCAGGACATAATCTTGTTCACCGCCCTGGCCGTCCTTGATCTTCCACGGCAGCCGGACGTTCTGGGCCTTGATCGTGATGCCGCGTTCCCGCTCGATGTCCATGCGGTCGAGATACTGCGCGCGCATGGCCCGCTCCTCGACGACGCCGGTGAGCTGCAGCATCCGGTCCGCCAGCGTCGACTTGCCGTGGTCGATGTGGGCGATGATGCAGAAGTTGCGGATCAACTCCGGCGGCGTGAAGGTGGTGTCGGCGAACGTCTTGGGCGCTGTCACTCGGGCTGTCCTCGGGATGGTGGGGGATGTCCGTACCCCATCGTCCCATGGACCTCCGGGTGCGGGTGGGGGTCATCCCCGATGCGGCCCCGCGCGACTCGTGATGACCTCGAAGCATGACCACTTCACCCTCCCCCTCGCCGCCCGGCCCCGGCGTCCTCGACGCCGCGCTCGACCGGGCTTTCGGCCACCCCAGCGGCCTGCTGGGCAGGCTCGGCGGCAAGCTGATGGCGGTCAGCAACGCCACGACCGAGCACCGCGTCGTCGACCTCGCCCGCCTCGAACCGGACGAAACCGTTCTCGTCGTCGGCCCCGGCCCGGGGATCGGCCTCGACGCGGCGAGCAAGCTCGCCGGCGAGGTGATCGGCGTCGAACCCTCCCCCGAGATGCGCGATCTCTGCACGGACCGCTGCGGCGACCGCGCCGAGGTGCGCGCGGGCAGCGCGGCTCAGACCGGCTGCGCGGACGAGATCGCGGACGTCGTGCTGACCGTGAACAACGTCCAGCTCTGGGACGACCGTACGGCGAGCTTCGCCGAGTTGTTCCGGGTGCTGCGGCCAGGCGGACGGCTGCTGCTCTCGGCGCACGAGAAATGGCTTCCGGTGACCCGGCACGAACTCGCCGGCGAAGCCGCCGCGGCGGGATTCACCGACCTGCAGACCTGGACCTGGGACCCGCCCGGGTTCGCCCCGCTCGCCGCCCAGCTCCGGGCCGTGAAACCGAGCTAGCGCTTGTCGCGGCGCAACGGGTGGTCCTCCGGGACCTCGACGAGGACGATCCGCAGCCCGTCCGGGTCGGCGATCCACGCCTCGTCGGTGCCCCACGGTTCGCGACGGGCCTCGCGCACCGGTTCGACCCCGCGTCCGGCCAATTCGGCCAGAGTCGCCGGGAGATCGCGGACCTGCAGGAACAGATTGACGTCCGGACCGGGTCCTTCTTCGCCGGCTCCGACCACCTCGATCGAACCGCCACCGGCGAAAAACCGCGTGCCACCAGGGAACTCGCGCTCGATCGCGAGGCCGAGAGCGTCGCGATAGAACGCGGTCGACACCTCGTGGTCGCGGGGGTGGATCAGCACCCGGCTGCTCAGTACGTCCATGGTTCCTGCCTACCTGAGCCGCTCAGGCGACCGCAATCGCAGCGATCCCAGCCAGTACCACGAGCGAGCCGGCGAGCCGCCGCACGGCATTGCGCTCGCGGAGCACGAGCCAGGCGGCGACCCCGCCGAAGACGATCGACAGTTCGCGCGCCGGAGCGACGAGGCTGACCGGCGCGATCCGCAGGGCGTAGAGGACCAGCAGGTAGCTGGCGGGCGAGGCCAGCCCGACGATCAGCACCTCGCGCCGATGGTCGCGCCACAGCCGCTTGATCTCGGAGCGGCCGCGGGCGGCAGCCGGCGCGAGCAGGATGCTCTGGCCGATCGCACCGCCGCCGAAGTAGACGAGCGGAGGCACGCCGAGCGAAGTGACCGAATGCGCGTCCCAAATCGTGTAAGCCGCGATGACTGTTCCGGTGGCGACGCCGTAGAACACGCCGGCGCGACGAGCCTTCGCGTCGCCGGTGCTGCCGCCGAGGCTGATCACCAGGACGCCCGCGACGACCAGGAAGGCGCCGGCCAGCCCGAGCACACCGGGCCGTTCGCCCAGGACCGTGACGGCCACGAGCACCGACACCAGCGGTCCGGTGCCGCGGGCCAGCGGGTAGACGACCGACAGATCGCCGACCTCGTAGCCGCGCTGCAGCACGATCCCGTACACCACGTGCAGGACCGCGGTGACCAGCGCGGCGAGCAGCCAAGTCCATTGTGGACGTTCCGGTTCGACGGCGAGCGCGACCGCGATCACCGGGAGCATCCCCACCGCGGAAACCGTGTAGTACAGCCAGACGAATCGCGGACCGCCGGCGGAAACCCGTTTGGCGGCCAGGTTCCACGCGGCGTGCACGACCGCGGCGACGAGAACCATGGCGAGGGCAGTGGTGTTCATCTGCGACCCTTTCAGGTTTTCAGCGCACGCTGAAAACCGGGTCCTCCAGGCTTTTGTCCCGTCAGATGAACGGCAGGGCTCGATGTCCCGCCGAAGGTGCCGCTCGGACCAGCCCCGCCCGCCCTCGTTGTCTTCGCGACCCGCTTTGCGGGACCACGGGCAGGCGACGGAACCCTAGGCACTACCGAGATCCACCGTATCGGAGCCGCGGGCGGAATGCCGAACAGTCACCGGCTCCGGGGCCCGCTCCAGGGCCGCGAGCAGGGCTGTTAAGATTTTCGACTGTTGCCGTGCGGCATTCCGTCAGGGAGGAAACCCGGCAGTCCCTCGGGACTGATCCGGAGCCACGCGAACGCGGCAGCGACCTTCACCGAGTGAAAGAGGAACGCCTCCATGGCCAACATCAAGTCGCAGGTCAAGCGCATCGACACCAACGAGAAGGCGCGGCAGCGCAACCTGGCGATCCGGTCCTCGGTGAAGACCGCGATCCGCAAGTTCCGCGAGGCCGCCGAAGCCGGTGACAAGGACAAGGCCCTCGAACTGCAGCGCGACGCCGCTCGCAAGCTCGACAAGGCCGTCACCAAGGGCGTCATCCACGCCAACCAGGCCGCGAACAAGAAGTCGGCTCTCGCGAAGCGCGCGAACCAGCTCTGAGCGCAGTCTTTCCGGAAGGCCCGGCGGCTTCGGCTGCCGGGCCTTTTCCGTGTTCTGGGGTGGCTCGGTCGCCAGGGGCAGAACCCGGCGACCGCTATCCCGTCCAGCAAAACGCCGCAGTCTTCCCACGGCGGTGACACAGCAGTCCGCTGAGGCGCCCTCGCCTCGGCGTCAGCGGTCTCCCTTGGCCGCGACCACCTCGAGGACCGCGCGCTGCAGGGCGTAGTTCGCGTCGGCCGCCGCGCCCTTGACCTCGGCGTTCAGCCGCGCGACGACGCGCATCGCGGTCGCCAGGCCGTCCTGGCCCCAGCCACGGGACTGGCCTTGGGCTTTGCGGATCTTCCACGGCGGCATGCCCAGCTCGCCCGCCATCTGGTTCGGATTGCCGCGGCCGGCGGCGGACACGCGAGCGATCGTGCGGACCGCGTCGGCCAGCGCGTCGGCCACCAGGACATGCGGAACGCCCAGCTGCATCGCCCACTGCAACGACTCCATCGCGGCCGCCCGGTCGCCCGCGACGGCCTTCTCCGCGACCGCGAAGCCAGTCACGTCGGCGCGTCCGGTGTGGTAGCGGCGGACCGCCTGCTCGTCGATGACTCCCCCGGTGTCGGCGACCAGCTGCGTCGCCGCCGAGGACAGTTCGCGCAGGTCCGAGCCGACCGAGTCGAGCAGAGCCATCAGGCCCGCGCCGTCGATCTTGCCGCCCGCGCGGCGCACCTCGTTGCGGACGAACGCCTCGCGCTCGGCCGGCTTGGTGAGCTTCGGGCATTCGGTGATCTCCGCGCCCGCTTTTTTCAACGCGCCAGGCAGCGCTTTCGCGGCCTTGCTCCGCCCGCCGCCGCTGTGCACGACCACGAGGACGATGCCGTCGGCGGGCGCCTTCACGTACGCCAGGACCGCGTCGGACAGCTCCTGCGAGATGTCCTGCGCCGACTCCAGCACGATCACGCGGCCCTCGGCGAACAATGACGGGCTGACCAGCTCAGCCAGCACGGGCGGTGTGAGATCGGACACCCGTGTCCGCGTGAGGTCCGCCGTCGGGTCCGCGGCCTTGGCCGCGTCGAGGGACGCTCGCACAGCCCGTTCGATGAGCAGTTCTTCCTCGCCCGTGACGAGGTGCAGCGGCGCGGGTGCGGTGGTCACCTCGCCATCCTCTCACCCGGTCGCCGGGCCGTCCGCTCCGGTGATGTGGGCCGCCTCCGTGGCACGAGCTGATCGGGATGTCGTACGGTGTAGCCGAGGACGCGCCCACCGGCGCTCCGACAACCGAATACCGCTCATCCAGAGGGGCAGAGGGAACGGCCCGACGAAGCCCCGGCAACCGGCGTACAGCCTGTCATCCCGCGATCGCGGGATAGCTGACGACCACGGTGCCAATTCCGGCCCGCTTCGGCGGGGCAGATGAGGAAAGGAACCTCGCGATGACTGCAGCCCTCAGCGCCACCTCCGCCAACAAGACGATCGACCTCGGTCCGGCCGTCGAACTGGTGTCGAAGGAAGAAGGGCACCGGCAGCCGCTCGCTCCGGAATTCGTCTCCGCCGAAGACTTCTCGCCGCTCGAGGTCGCCTACGACTTCGGCCGCGTCCGCCGCGAGGACATCGAGGCGGGCCCGCGCAACATCTGGCGTTACAAGAAACTCCTTCCCGTCCCCTCGACTGTCGAGGAGACTCCGAACACCGAACCCGGCTGTACCCGGCTCGTGCGCGCCGACCGGCTCGCGAAGGAACTCGGCCTCAAGAGCGTGTGGGTCAAGGACGACACCGGCAACCCGACGCACTCGTTCAAGGACCGCGTGGTCGCCGTCGCGCTCGCCGCGGCCCGCGAGTTCGGCTTCGAGGTCCTCGCGTGTCCCTCGACCGGCAACCTGGCCAACGCGACCGCCGCCGCGGCGGCCCGCGCCGGCTGGCGGTCGGTCGTGCTGATCCCGAAGAGCCTCGAGCGCGCGAAGATCCTCACCACCGCGGTCTACGACGGCGACCTGATCGCCGTCGACGGCAACTACGACGACGTGAACCGGCTCGCCACCGAACTGGCCGGCGAGCACCCGAAGTGGGCGTTCGTGAACGTCAACGTCCGCCCGTACTACTCCGAGGGCTCGAAGACGCTCGCCTACGAGGTCGCCGAGCAGCTCGGCTGGCGCATCCCCGAGCAGATCGTCGTGCCGATCGCCTCCGGTTCCCAGCTCACCAAGGTGGACAAGGGTTTCCGCGAGCTGGGCCAGCTCGGTCTCGTGGACGCCAGCCCGTACAAGGTGTTCGGCGCACAGGCCACCGGCTGCTCGCCGGTCTCCACCGCGTACCGCAACGGCCACGACGTGGTCCAGCCGGTGAAGCCGGACACCATCGCCCGCTCGCTGGCGATCGGCAACCCGGCCGACGGCCCGTACGTGCTCGACGTGGTCAACCGCACCGGCGGCGCGATCGAGGACGTCACCGACGAAGAGGTCGTCGAAGGCATCCGGCTGCTCGCGCGCACCGAAGGCATCTTCACCGAGACCGCGGGCGGCGTCACCGTGGCGACCGCGAAGAAGCTCGTCGAAACCGGCAAGCTCGACCCGGACGCCGAAACCGTCCTCCTCATCACCGGCGACGGCCTCAAGACCCTCGACGCGGTCGAGAACCACGTCGGCCCGAAGGCCACCGTGCCGCCGTCCGCCGCGGCCGTCGCCAAGGCGCTCGGCTACTAGCGCACCGGCCCGGGGTCCGCCGCACTACCGCGGCGGACCCCGCGGCTCGCCCCGGCGCGCGACCGCCGGTCCGCTTCCCGCGGGAAGAACGGCGGTATCACCGTCGACATCGGTCCGGGTGACCAGCACTCCCATCGTTCCGAGAACGTCCACTGTGGACTTGCTCGGATGTCCGTATCCGTTTCCCGCGCCGACACTGATCAGCGCTGTGCGCGGCCGCACCGCCGCGAGGAACTGCGGCAGCGAATACCTCGAACCGTGGTGCGGCACCTTCAGCACGTCAGCCCGCAGGTCGACACCCTCGGCGAGCAGGTCCGCTTGTGCGGCCAATTCCACGTCTCCGGTCAGCAAAACCCGGCCGGCCGGGGTGTCCGCGCGCAGGACCACCGAACTGTTGTTGATCATCGTGCCGTCCTGCAACGCCGGTGACCGAGCGGTGGCGTAGCGCGGACCCAGCACGTCCAGCGACAATCCCGGCCATTCCAGCCGTTGCCCCTCGCTCAACTGCATCAGCGGCACGCCACGACGCCGCGCTTCACCGGAAACCGACTGCCACGCCCACGCCGGAGCACGACCGGGCCCTACCGCGATCGCACCGACCGCCCGTCCCTCGAATACCGAGGCGAGACCGCCGATGTGATCCGCGTGCAGGTGGCTCAGCACGAGCAGCGGCACCCGTTCGACGCCCAGCCTCCGCAAGCATTCGTCGACCGGCCCCGGCTCCGGCCCGGTGTCGACGACCACGGCGCGGCCCGGCTCGGCCGTCGCGAGGACGATCGCATCCCCTTGTCCGACATCGCATTCCACCATCGCCCAACCATCCGGCGGCCAGCCAGGAGCCAGTACCTTGGCTGGCACGACCGTCAGCAGCACGACGACCAATCCGATCGCCACCAGCAGTCGGAGCCGGCGAAACCTTGCCGCTACTACGACTGCGACCAGCAGGGCCGCCGCGCACAATCCGCCCCACCAGCCACCGGGCCAGGACAGCGCGGCCCCGGGTGCTCTCGCGCCATGCCTGGCGACGGTGATCAGCCACCGGGCCTCCGGGTCCGCCAGGTGGATCAGCACCTGTCCGGCGCCTGGCCACCAGGGCCCGACGACTGTCGCCAGAACACCCAGCACGGTGACCGGCGCGACCACTGGCGCCGCGAGGACATTGGTGACGACTGAGACCAGGCTGACCGTGCCCGCCATCCCGGCGATGACTGGCGCGGTGACCACGAACGCGGCCAGCGGGACAGCGAGGCCTTCGGCGTAACCGGGCGGAACTCCCCGTCGTACCAGCGAATCCGCCCAGCGCGGCGCGAGCAGCACCAGCCCAGCTGTGGCGAGAACCGAGAGCGCGAAACCGAAATTTGCTGCCATCGTCGGATCCCACGCCACCAGTACGCACACTGCGAACGCCAGCGCGGGCAGCGCTGAACCACGCCGTCCCAGAGCCAGCGCGAGCAAACCGATGCCGCCCATGACGCCTGCCCGCACCACACTTGGTTCAGGGCCCACCAGGACGAGGAATCCCGCCAGGCAGGTACCAGCCGCTGCTGCGGAAAACCTTGGGCCCGCTCGAACCAATCGACACAGCAGCAGGACGGCCCCGCCGATGATGACGAGATTTCCACCGCTCACCGCCATCAGATGGGTGAGCCCCGAGGCGGTGAACTCGCTCTCGACCCGTTGCGGCAACGCGCTCGTGTCGCCTAGCACCAGTCCGGGCAGCAACCCCGCTGGTTCCTCCGGCAGGACCGCGCACAGCGAGTGCAAACTGTTGCGCAGGGCCGCAGCGGCGCGCTGCCACCACGGTGCTGCTCCGACGTCGGTCGGCGCGGCACGGACGGAGAGCACTGCGGCGGTCAGCTCGCCGCCGCGGGCGGGCAGGAGCCGTCCGGACGTCGTCACTTCCTGGCCTGGAAGCAGACCGTTCCATCCCTCGACCGGTGCCAGCAACAGAACCCGGCCGGTCGATTCGACTGGCTGACCGTCCACTGTGGCCGTAGTGACGCGGGCGGGGATCGCGACTGACCGGGAGCCTGCCTGCTGATCGGCGTAGCCAGCCTGGTGGATCGGCCGTGGACGCTCGCTGATCTCGACCCGCAGTGTCGCGGTGACGCCATGGGCAGCGGCGGCTCCCAGCGGGTCGGATGCTGCGTCGTGAATGCGCAGGGCCGTTGGCACTGCGGCAATGAGGCCCACTAGCAGCAGCGCTCCCCCGGCACCTACGTATCGGGAACGGCCGCGCGCCAGAAGCACCACGGCTCCGATGACCGCTACGGCTCCGACTACGGTTGCGGCCCACCAGCCGAGTTGCAGTCCGGCGAGGGTGGCCGCCCATCCGGCGACGGCTGCGGGGACGAGGCGGAAATCGTGGTCACGCCGCGACTTTTCCTCGGTTTCCAGCTTCATCCGACGGTCACCTGCTCGCGGAGTTTCTGGAATTTGCTTTCGCCGATGCCGTCGACGTCGCGAAGTTGTTCGACGCTCGAGAATCCGCCGTGCTGCGTTCGCCAGTCAGTGATGCGCCGGGCGGTGACCTCGCCGACGCCGGGGAGGCTGTCGAGTTGTTCGGCGGTCGCGGAATTCAGGTCGATCTTGCTGGCTGCAGCGGCGGAACCGGCCGGTGCGGCTTGGGCGGCGGGGACACCGACCGCCAACTGTTCGCCATCGGTGAGTTTGCGGGCGAGGTTCAGCGCGGTCAGGTCGACGCCCGGGTTTGCCCCACCGGCGGCGCGGAGAGCGTCGGCGACACGGGAACCCGATGGGACGGTGACGAGTCCTGGCGAACGCACGTGGCCGACGACGCTGATCACCAGGTTCTCGTTGGTCTTCGACGCATGCGGTGCCTGTGCTCGGGCGGTCGGGAGCGGCGGGGCGATCTCGGCTGCGGGTGAGCGGCCGAAGATCGCCAGGCCACCGGCGATGACGGCGGCGGCTGCCAGCAAGGCCAGGGCGAAGACCATTCCTCGGCGGCCCAGGAAGCCCGGCAGGCCGGTTGCTCCGGGGAGCCAGCGGCGGGTCCATCGCTGTTCGGTGTGTTCCGGCAGCCAGCTGCGAACCAGTTTTCCGCCGGGCAGCTGGCTTTCCGACGGCGACGGGTTGTCGGCAAATGCAGACAGTCCGGTGTGGGAGCCCGTGGGCCGCGCGTGACGTTGGGA
Organism: Amycolatopsis sp. cg13; assembly: GCF_041346965.1. Classification (GTDB taxonomy): domain Bacteria; phylum Actinomycetota; class Actinomycetes; order Mycobacteriales; family Pseudonocardiaceae; genus Amycolatopsis. The sequence goes on along the minus strand of NZ_CP166848.1, from coordinate 8,836,816 downwards.
GCTCGTCTCAGCTGCTGGCTGGCTGTCCAGATCCGTCCCCCCGGACAGCTGGCTGTCTGCACTTGCCGACAACCGTCCGCGCGCTGACCGGCCCGCGCGGCCGAGGGGCAGCCAGCGGCGTGCCGGACGGTCGCCGGGTCCGGCGGTGTGCGGGACCGCGGCCAGCTGGTCGGCGAGCCAGGTGAGCCTGACGTTGACGGGAGTGCCCGGATCCCGGGCGGGCTGCTCGAACACACGATCGACGCTAGGCGTCGGCCAGCTCGGCGGCGAGAGGCTTCCGCGCGATCTGTGGACAACCCGCCCCTTGGGGACAACTCGGCCGTCACCGGCGGAGACGCGCCGAAATTTGTCGGAGTGCGCGGTCATACTGGCGGGTTCGGCCGCAGGCATCGGTGCTGGAAAAGGGTTCGCACCTGCCGCTGTCATCCGATAGACCTGGCAGTCAGCCGTCGAACGGGAGCATGCCGCAGCTGTGGACCACGCCGAACTGACCTTGCGTCCGATCACCGGGCCGGAAGAACTCGATCTTTTCTGCCAACTTGCCTACGCCCTTGACCACGAACTCGCCGACGACCTCGCCGCCGGACGCCGCAGGCCGGACTGGATGTGGGTCGCGCTTCGCGGCGGCGAACTCGTCGCCAGGGCCGCGTGGTGGGGTCGCGCCGACGAGCCGGTCCCGTTTCTGCTGGACGTTTTCGATCTTGAAGACCCAGCCGTCGGAGCGCGACTGTTGCGAACCGCGATGGCGGAGATTCTGCCCAGAGGTACCAGGCCTCCGGCCTACAACCGGATGATCCCCGCGGAGTGGCGCGAAGAAGCCGCGACCCGAAGCGTCGTCGAAGACCGGATGACCGCGCTCGAACAGACCGGCGCCAAGCTGCTCGCCGAGCGGCTGCGCTTCGAATGGCGACCCGGGACTCCGGTCGCGCCGCCGCGGAACCGGCTGCTCTTCCGTCCGATCCGCGACGCGGACGAGATCCTCGACCTGATGACCCGCGTCCTGGACGGGACGCTCGACGCCCACAGCCGCGACGACCTGACCCGGATGTCCGCCAGGGAAGCTGCGATCCGGCATTACGAGGACGAACTGGCGCATTACCGCAGCCCACGCGACTGGTGGCGAGTCGCCGCCTTGCCCGACGGCACGCCGGTCGGGTTCGTCACCCCGGCGCGCAACAACTACAACCCCATCATCGGGTATCTCGCCGTCCTGCCCGAACACCGCGGCAACGGCTACATCGACGACATTCTCGCCGAGGGCACCCGAATCCTTGCCGCCCAAGAGGTTCCGCGCATCCGGGCGGCGACGGACCTCGACAACATCCCGATGGCGAACGCGTTCCGGCGCGCCGGGTACGTCAACTTCGAGCGCACGATCACGATGGCTTGGCCGTGATCGACACGGAACCCTGGGAACGCGCGGTCGCTCACGTAGCCGCGTTGGCGACTGGCGGCCCGGCGAATCCGGCGTGGCGGGTCACGCTGCATTTCCACCCGGACCGGCTGGTCGGCGGGGTGCCGATCCTGGAAAGCCTGGCGCGCGACGGCCGGTACCGCTCGCAGTTCGAGACCGGCGTCAGCAACGGCGGGCTGACCGCGCATCCCGGAGGAGACCGCTGGCGCTGGGAAAGCCGGTTGTTCGCCGGCGCTTACGACGACGTCGAGGCCACGCATCGGCCGAAATACGGGTCGCTCAATTTCCGCGGGCGAAAGTCGGGCGGCTCGCCTCGGTTCGGCTCGGCGTATCTGCGGCTCGCGCGGCACACGATGTCCCGCACGACTTTCGCTTATCCCGACAGCGTCTTCGAGCCGACTGCTTTCGGCGTCGAGGCGCGCTTGTCCGAACTGGTCGCGATTGCCAAGTCGGACGCGCAAGACGTGCTGGACGACTACATCGAGGCGCAGGTGCACGGCGAGGTGGACCTGGCGCGGGACGTCGAAGCGCTGGTTCTCGATCCGTCCTACCGAGGAACCGAAATCGAGGCGGCGGCCCGAAACCTGGGCACCGTCGAATGGCATGACGGGTTCCGGATCGCCACTGAAGAACTGCTCCGGCATCCCGATTACCGCGGGCCGGAATTCACCGCGCTGGGCGCTGAACTCGCCGAGGACGGGCAACTCGACCCGCGCATCCTCGGGAAAGCCACCGGCCAGGACGACCAAGCTCTCAAACGCGTATGGCACCTGCTCGCGCGATTCGGCAACCAGGAACTCAGCTAGGCGCGCTGCACGACCACGCCGAGCACGCCAGGCCCGGTGTGCGCGCCGATGACCGCGCCGATCTCCGACACCACGCATCCCCCGGCACAGCCCGGAATCGCTTCCTCCAGCCGGTTCGCCAGTTCGACGGCGCGTTCCGGCGAAGCAAGATGGTGCACCGCCAGCTCGACCGGCCCCGTCCCCGCCGCCTGCACGGACAACTCGACCAAGCGCCCGATCGCGCGGTTCATCGTGCGCACTTTCTCCAGCGGCAGGATCCGGCCGCCGGACATGTGCAGCACCGGTTTCACCGCCAGCGCGGTGCCGAGCAACGCCGCGGCCGAGCCGATGCGGCCGCCACGGCGCAGGTGTTCCAACGTCTCGACCACGAACAACGTCGACGACCGGTCGGCCGCTTCCGTTGCGACCGCTTCGACCTCGGCCGGGCCGGCTCCGGAGGCGGCGGCGTCCGCGGCGTGCAGGGCGGCGAAGCCCAAACCCATCGCTGTGGTGCGGGAATCGACCACGCGAACCCGGTCCGAGCCGACTTCTTCCGCGGCCAGAACGGCGGCTTCCCAGGTGCCGGACAGCTCTCTCGACAGGTGCACGGACACGACCGCGTCCGCACCCGCGTCGAGCGCGGCCCGGAATTCGGTGGCGAATTCGGCCGGAGTGGGCCGGGAAGTCGTGACGATCTTGCGCTCCCCCAGCGCTTCCGCGAGCGCGGCGGGACCCATTTCGACGCCGTCGAGCGAGCACACGCCTTCCACCAGGACGTGCAGAGGCACCACCCGCACCGAGTGCCGCTCGGCGAAGCCTTCGGGCAGGTGCGCGGTGGAGTCCGTGACCACGGCGACCGACACGTCGTCAGCCTACGTTGCCAGAGCCGAGGTGCGGCGCAACGAGCTTCGCCATCGCAGTTCCAACAGCTTCGTGCCCCGCCCATCCCCAGTGCATGCCGTCGGGATTTCCCGCGCCGCTCAAGACATGTTCGCCAACCACGCCGGGCGTGTCGAGCAACGGCACTTCGCGTCGCGCGGCCCACGAAGCGAGCGCAGCGGCTGCTTCGGCGCGTCCCGTGTGTACGCGTCCGTACGCATCAGCGCGGTGCACCGAAGGCAGCATGCCGAACACCGGCAACTCAGGGCGTAGCGCGCGCAACGCTTCGACGGACTGGTCCAGATAGCTCACGCTCAGCCGCGCAGGAAGCACGCGAGGACGCCCGCGCATCACGACAGACAACCGTGGCTGCGCAGCGAGATAGGCACCGCGTACAACGCGACGCACGCCGTCGGGGCGAAGGTAACGAAGCCCCTGACGCAAATAAGTCGGCAGAGGCGACGGCAGTGTGTCCATGTGACCGACGGCGAGCACGACAGCGTCGACGCGACGCAGATCCGCCCACACGCGCGGGTCACCAGTAAGGGACCACCACAGGTCGCGCGCGGTCCAGCCGATGCCGGCGACGAGATCGGCTTGTCCGGACAGCGCGTTCGCGGCGACGTTGGGCCACAGGCGCGGATCGTCGGCCGCGCAAGGGCCCTCGGGGCCGTGGAAACAGAGTGAATCGCCGAAGACGAGCAGCTGCGGGCTCATCGGGTCAGCCGGTGATGCCCGCGTTGTACGCGTGCAACCGCCACTTCCCCTCGCGGTGGCCGAGTTCGACCCAGTGGCAGTTCATGATCCCGCCGAGCGACGGCCAGACCTCGACCGGAAGGCCGAGCAGCTTCGCGGTGAGCGCCAGGATCAGGCCGCCGTGCGAGGCGAGCAGGACCGATTCGCCGACGTCGGAGTTCGGCTGCATCAGGTCGTTGACCACCTCGGCGGCGCGTTCGGCGACCTCGACCCGGGATTCGCCGCCGGGCGGGGCCCACGCGGCGTTGGTGCGCCACAGCCGGCGGTCGCCGGGATAGCCCTCGTCGACCTCGGCTCCGGTCAGGCCCTGCCACTCGCCGAGGTGGGTCTCGCGCAGCCGCTTGTCGATCTGCAGCGGCACGCCGATCGCCTCGGTAAGCACCGTCGCGGTGTCGGTGGCGCGGCGCAGATCGGACGCGATCACGAGCTCCGGCGCGAACCGCGCGAGCGCGGGCACGGCGAAGCGGGCCTGGTTCCAGCCGACCGGGGTCAGCGCCGAATCGAGGTGTCCCTGCATGCGGCCGGCGGCGTTGTAGTCCGTCTCGCCGTGCCGCCAGAGCAGCAGCCGCCGCGGGCTCACGCCTCCGGACCGTCCGCGTCGTCGGTGTCGTTGGCGGGAACCGTCGCCAGCCCTTCGACCTCGATCCGCGGGCAGTCCTTCCACAGCCGCTCGAGGCCGTAGAACGAGCGCTCGTCCGCGTGCTGGACGTGCACGACGACGTCGACGTAGTCGAGCAGCACCCAGCGGCCCTCGCGGGCGCCTTCGCGCCGGACCGGCTTGTGCCCCTCGATGCGGAGCTTCTCTTCCACGTTGTCGACGATCGCGCCGACTTGGCGCTCGTTGGCCGCGGACGCGATCACGAACGCGTCGGTGATCACGAGCTGCTCGGACACGTCCAGGACGACCACGTCGCTGGCCAGCTTGTCGGCCGCCGCGTGCGCGGCCGCCACCGCCAGGTCCCGTGCCTCGGACGTCGCTGCCACAGTGCTCCTTCAGATTCGGGGTATGCCCGGACGAGGGTACCCGGTCAGGCCTCGGCGTCCTTGCGGTAGAGGTCCTTCTTGGCGATGTAGCGCACAACGCCGTCGGGCACGAGGTACCAGACCGGCTCGCCGCGCTCGACGCGTTCGCGGCATCCGGTGGACGAGATGGACATGGCGGTGACCTCGACGAGGCTCACCTTGCCGCTCGGCAGATGGTGCGAGTTGAGCCGGTAGCCCGGGCGGGTGACGCCGATGAAATGCGCGAAGGTGAACAGCTCGTCGGCCTTGTGCCAGGTGAGGATCTGCTCGAGCGCGTCGGCCCCGGTGATGAAGAACAGCTCGTCGTCCGGGTACTCCTCGTGCAGGTCCCGCAGCGTGTCGACGGTGTAGGTCTGGCCGCCGCGGTCGATGTCGACCCGGCTCACCGAGAAGACCGGGTTGGACGCGGTGGCGATGACCGTCATCAGGTAGCGGTCCTCGGCGCGCGTGACGCGGCGGCCGGACTTCTGCCACGGCTGCCCGGTCGGCACGAAGATGACCTCGTCGAGCGCGAACCGCGACTGGACCTCGCTGGCCGCGACGAGGTGGCCGTGGTGCACGGGGTCGAAGGTGCCGCCCATGACCCCGATCCGGCGTGGTGACATAGCCGGTGAGCCTATACGCGCGGGCACGCGAGGGCTTCCCGTCGCGGCTGCGACCTAGGTTACTGTTGTGACATGAGTCACATAACTCTGCGTTTCCGGCCGGAAACTGTCCGTTCCGGGTCGGTCGGCTCCGGGATTGTCGGGGGCATGGGGTAGACCGGGGGGCGTGGACACCACCGAAGCTCTCCGGACCCGCGCCGAGACCCTGCTCCGCGCGCTCGCCGGGGACAACGCCGCCCTCCGAGAGGACCAGTGGACCGCCATCGAGGCACTGGTCGCGCACCATCGGCGCGCGCTCGTCGTGCAGCGCACCGGCTGGGGAAAGTCGGCCGTGTACTTCCTGGCCACCGCGCTGCTGCGGGAACAGGGAGCGGGGCCGACGGTCATCGTGTCGCCGCTGCTCGCCCTGATGCGCAACCAGATCTCCGCCGCCGCGCGGGCGGGGATCCACGCCGCCACCATCAACTCGGCGAACGCGCAGGAGTGGGACCAGGTCCAGGCGTCGGTGGCCGCGGGCGAGGTGGACGTGCTGCTGGTCAGTCCTGAACGGCTCAACAACCCGGACTTCCGCGACAGCGTGCTGCCGAAGCTCACCGCCAGCGCCGGTCTCCTGGTGGTGGACGAGGCGCACTGCATTTCGGACTGGGGCCACGATTTCCGGCCGGACTACCGGAGGCTGCGCACCCTGCTGGGCGACCTGCCGGAAGGCGTGCCGGTGCTGGCCACCACCGCGACCGCGAACGACCGGGTGGCCACGGACGTCGCCGAGCAGCTCGGCATCGGCGGCGAGACGGACACGCTCGTCCTGCGCGGTCCGCTCGACCGGGAAAGCCTGCGCCTGGCGGTGGCCGAACTGCCGAGCGACGAGGCGCGGCTGGCCTGGCTCGCCGAGCATCTGGCGGAACTGCCGGGGTCGGGCATCATCTACACGCTCACCGTCGCCGCCGCGCACGACGTCGCGGCGCTGCTGTCCGATCGCGGCTATCCGGTGGCCGCCTACACCGGGAAGACCGATCCGGCCGACCGCCAGGCCGCGGAGGACGACCTGCTGGAGAACCGGGTCAAGGCGCTGGTGGCGACGTCGGCGCTCGGGATGGGGTTCGACAAGCCGGACCTCGGGTTCGTGGTGCACCTCGGCGCGCCGTCGTCGCCGATCGCCTACTACCAGCAGGTCGGCCGCGCCGGTCGTGGCGTCGAGCGGGCCGAGGTGGTGCTGCTGCCCGGGCGGGAGGACAAGGCGATCTGGGCGTACTTCGGATCGCTGGCGTTCCCGGACGAGCTGCGCGTCACGCAGGTGCTCAACGCGCTCGCGTACTCCGACCGTCCACTTTCGACAGCCGCGCTGGAGCCGTCGGTCGAGCTTTCCCGGTCGCGGCTGGAAATGGTGCTGAAGGTGCTCGATGTGGACGGTGCGGTGCGCCGGGTGCGCGGCGGCTGGGAAAGCACCGGGCAGCCGTGGGAGTACGACCGGGAACGGTACGAACGCGTCGGCGTCGCGCGGGCGGCCGAGCAGGAGGCGATGCTCGGCTACATCCGCACGGGCGGGTGCCGGATGGAGTATCTGCGGCGGCAGCTCGACGATCTGGAGGCAGTGCCGTGCGGCCGGTGCGACAACTGCACCGGAGAGCATTGGAACACGGCGGTGTCCGAGGAAGTCGCGGGCGAGACGCGCGCACGGCTGGACCGGCCCGGGGTCGCGGTGGCGCCGCGGAAGCAGTGGCCGAGCGGGATGAAAGGGCTCGACGTGCCGCTGTCGGGCCGGATTGCCGCCGGCGAACTGGCCGAACAGGGACAGGTGCTGGGCCGGCTCACGGACGTGGGCTGGGGCGGCCGGCTGCGCGACCTGCTCGGCCCGGGCGCGCCGGACGCCGAGGTCCCCGACTCGGTTTTCGACGCGTGCGTGAAAGTGCTCGCGGGATGGCAGTGGGCGCAACGTCCGGTGGCGGTGGTGGCGATCCCGTCGGCGACGCGGCCGCAATTGGTGGACAGCCTCGCGCTCCGGCTGTCGGCGATCGGACGGCTGGACTATCTGGGAGAGCTGGCGTCGGCCGGACCGCCGCCTCGGCAGGCGAACAGCGCCCAGCGGCTGGCTGATTTGTGGCGAAGGCTGAGCCTGCCGGAGGACGTGGCGGCGAGCGTCGCGCAGGCGCAGGGGCCGGTGCTGCTGGTGGACGATCTGATCGACACCGGCTGGACGATGACGCTGGCGGCGCGGCTGCTGCGGAAGGCCGGGGCGGAGGGGGTGTTGCCGTTCGCGTTGGCGACCACTGCTTGAGGTGCGGCGCGGTCTGGGTGGCTGGGCCGGTTCGGCTTGAGGCGCCCTGGGATCTGGACAGCTGGCCAGGTTTGGCTTGGGATGCCCTGGGCGGTTGGGCGGGATGGCCTCGAAGTGCGCTGAAACCTGGGTGGCTGGCCGGGATCGGCTTGCGATGCGCCGGGCATGGGCGACCGGGCGGGGCGGCCTTGAAATGCGCTGTGGCCTGGGTGTCCGGGCGCGATCGGTTTGAGCGGAGCTGGGACCTGGGCGAGATGGGTTTGAGCGTGCGGCGGGCCGGTGCCGAATGAGGCCGTGTTCGCGGCGGGAGCGAGCCCGGGCCACGGCTAGTCCTGGCGGATTGATCCGGTCCGGTGCGCGAGCGCTGCATCGGTGATGCCGCTGCGGCATCTGCCTCGGCTGTGCGCCCGATCCGTGCCACGCGACTGCGGCCGTTCATGTGGTCACGGGTTGCCATGCCGCACGAACGAAGCGGGGCGGGGCGGGGCGGGGCGGGGCGGGGACAAGTATCGGCCTAGCAGCCCGGCGGCGGGGCTCAGCCGGAGCGACCTGGCGTCCATGTCGCCATGCAGTCTGCGCACGGCGGCCCGCGCGCCGCCGCCCGTCCCCGACGCGGGCCTGTCTCCGCCACGGCAACCGTCGGTGCCGCCACGCAGTGGCCGCGCGGCGACTGCCCGCGCCGCCACACCCCCATGGCAACCACCCGAGCCGCCGCACATGCCCCCTCCCCGGTGGCGACCGCACGCGCCTCCCCGCGTGGCGATCGTTCGCGCCGACACCCGTGTCTCCGCAAGATCCCCCTGCGGCAAAAGCATTCCCGCATCACGTACCGCAGTGGGACAAGCACCAACTGCCATCATGGGGCGGGATCTACCGATCTCCGGGCATTTCTGGCAAAGTCCCGTTCCACTCGGCGGACGTGCGGACGTGTGGAGGTTGCCCGATGGCCGGTCCTACGACCGAAGGCGTCGCCCGGCATCGGTTGCCGGTGCGGAAGTTGTTCGCTGCCAGTGCGGGCAATGCGCTCGAGTGGTTCGACTGGACGATCTACGCGACCTTCAGCATCTACTTCGCCGGCGCGTTCTTCCCTCCCGGCAACGAAACGCTCGCACTGATCAACACGTTCGCCACCTACGCGCTCGCGTTCTTCTTCCGGCCCCTCGGCGGCGTGCTCCTCGGGCGCTTCGCCGACGTGCACGGGCGCAAGCCCGCCATGTTGCTCACCATTTCGCTGATGGCGGGCGGGTCGGTCGCGATCGGCGTGCTTCCGACGTTCGCGCAGGTCGGGTGGCTGGCTCCGATTCTCCTGCTGCTCGCGCGGATCGCGCAGGGGCTTTCGCTCGGCGGGGAAGTATCCAACGCCTCCGCGTACCTCGGCGAGGTCGCGCCCAAGGAGCGGCGCGGGCGGTACTCCTCCTTCTTCTACATCTCCACCGGCTCCGCAGTGCTCATCGCGACGGTGCTCGGGTTCGTGCTCGCCCGCACGATGGACAAGGCGCATCTCACCTCGTTCGGCTGGCGGATTCCGTTCCTGCTCGGCGGTGTGCTCGGGCTGGTCGGGCTGTGGCTGCGGCGCAGTCTCGAAGAAACCGAGCTGTACCACGAGAAAAAGGAAACGGCACGACGCGTTCGGCGGCCGTTGCTCACCACGGTCACTCAGCATCCGCGGGCGGTCGGGCAGCTCATCGGGTTCTCGATGCTCTCGACGCTTTGCTACTACACCTTCTTCAGCGCCCTCACGTCCTTCGCGGTCAAGGGACGCGGCGCGAACGACGTCGACACCTTCCTCGCGCTTTCCATCGCGACCGCCCTCTTCGTCGTCCTCCAGTACCCGATGGGCGCGCTCGCCGACCGGCACGGGCGGCGGCCTCAACTGCTGGTCTGGTCCGGGGCGACGGCGCTGGTGATCGTGCCGCTCTCTTACCTCGTGCGGCCCGGGTTCGGGAATCTGCTCATCGTGTTCTGCGTCGGCCTCGCGCTTTACACCGCGATGACCTCGCTGGCGCCGGCGATCATGAGCGAGCTCTTCCCCACCGAACTGCGCGGGCTCGGCATCGGCGCTTGGTACAACCTGACCGTCGCCGTGTTCGGCGGGACCGCGCCGCTCGTGCTCAGCGCGCTGTCCGCGGCGGGCGCTGCCACTGCCTTCTTCTGGTACGTCGCCGTCGCGGCGGCGATCGCGTTCTTCGTGATCCTCCGGATGCCCGAAACGAAGGGCAGCGAACTGCGGTAAACCCGCTCGCGCGCGGTCGGTAGGCTTCACCGATCGACTACGCGAAGGAGGGACACCGTGCGCAAGCCCGAGGTTAGTGAGGAACTGGCCCGACGCGTGGTGGCCTCGCTCCGCCGCGCGTTCGACGTCGACCTCGACCCGTCCGAGGCGCTCATCGCGGTGTCCACTCGCGACGGTGTCGACTACCAGTGCAACCTGGCGATGAGCCTCGGCAAACGGCTCGGCAAACCGCCGCGCGAGGTCGCGGCCGGGATCGTCGAGAACCTGGAGCTGGACGGCGTCGCCGAGCAGCCCGAGATCGCCGGGCCCGGATTCCTGAACTTCGTGCTGCGCCGCGAATGGCTCGAGCAGCGCGTCGCCGAGCAATCACAAGACGACCGGCTCGGGGTCGCCGAGGCCGAGCAGCCGCGCCGGATCGCGCTCGACTACAGCAGTCCCAACGTCGCCAAGGAAATGCACGTCGGGCACGTGCGCTCCACGGTGATCGGCGACGCGATCAGCAGGCTGCTGCGCTTCGTCGGCCACGAAGTGCTGCCGCACAACCATCTCGGCGACTGGGGCACGCCGTTCGGCATGCTCATCGAGCACCACCTGGACGAACCGTCCGGCGACCGCAGCGACCTCAACGCGTTCTACCAGGCCGCGCGCCGGAAGTTCGACGCCGACGAGGCCTTCGCGACCCGCTCCCGCGAGCGCGTCGTGAAACTCCAGAGCGGCGACGCGGACACGCTCGCCTTCTGGCAGGAACTCGTCGACGAGTCGACAAGGCACTTCAACGCGGCCTACCGCCAGCTCGGCATCACGCTCACCGACGACGACATCTACGGCGAAAGCTTCTACAACCCGTACCTGGGCGAGGTCGTCGACGAACTCGAGGCCGACGGGCTCACCGAGATCAGCGACGGCGCGGTTTGCGTGTTCCCTGAAGGCTTCACCAACCGCGAAGGCGACCGGCTCCCGCTGATCGTCCGCAAGCGCGACGGCGGCTACGGCTACGCGGCCACCGACCTCGCCACTGTCCGGTACTGGACTGCCGAACGCGGCGCGACCGATCTGCTGTACGTCGTCGGCACGCCGCAGGCGCAGCACTTCGCGATGATCTTCGCGGTGGCGCGCGCGGCGGGCTGGCTCGAGGGCGTGCACGCCGAGCACATCGGATTCGGCTCGATCCTCGGCGCGGACGGCAAGGTGATGCGCACCCGCGCCGGCGAGACGATCAAGCTCTCCAGCCTGCTCGACGAAGCGGTGGCGCAGGCCGCGGAAGTCGTTGCGGAGCGCAGTGAACTCAGCAAGGAAGAGCAGCAGGAGGTCGCGCGCGCAGTCGGGATCGGCGCGGTGAAGTACGCCGACCTTTCCAGTGACCGCGAACGCGACTATGTCTTCGACTGGGACCGCATGCTCGCCAAGGACGGCAACACGTCTGTCTACCTGCAGTACGCGCACGCGCGAATCGAGTCGATCCTCGCCAAGGCAGGCGAAACCAACGACAACGCGTCAGTCCTGCTGAAAGAACCGGCAGAACGCGCGCTCGCACTGACGCTGTTGCGGTTCAGCGAAGCGATCAGCGCGGCGACGTCCGCGTACGCGCCGCACAAGCTGTGTACGTACCTGTACGACACCGCAGTCACCTTCTCGCGCTTCTACGAACAGTGCCCAGTGCTAACTGCAGAAACGCCGGAGCTGCGTGCTTCGCGGGTACAGCTGGCCACGCTCACGTCGCGCACGCTCGTGCAGGGCTTGGCGTTGCTCGGCATCGAGGCCCCGCGCCGCCTCTAGCGTACGAGCGGTCCGATGTGGACGAGCGCCATCAACGTATCGGCGACCTCGTCCACCGCTTTTCCTCGCGCGGCGGACGGCAGTTCACCGCACCACGTCGGTGCCTGGCTCATCGCTGCGTGCATGCACTGCAGCACGGTGTCGACGCTGGTGACGGCGAACTCGCCTCCCGCCAGGCCTTCTTCGATCAGCGCGCGGAACAGCGCGTCGTGGCGGAGGCGGAGTTCCTTGATGCGTTCGCGTTGCGCGCTCGGCCATTCGCGCGGCATCAGGAACAGCCGCAGCGCTGCCGGATAGTCGTTGACCGCGATCGTGACGTGCTCGTGGATCAACGCGCGCAACCGGACTTCCGGCGTGCCGTCAGTGCGTTCGAGCAACTGCTCCAGCCGGGCCGTCCACTCGTCGCCGAGCGTCTCGATCGCCGCGGTGCCTAGCTCGTCCTTGCTGGAGAAGTAGTAGTACAGCGAGCCCTTCGTGACATCGAGGCGCTCGGCGACATGCTCCAGGCTCACCGCGTCGTAGCCGCGTTCGCCGAACAGCTCGGCCGCCGCCGTCAGGATCTCCTGGATCCGCTTGCCCCGTTTGCGCTGCACACGCTCGGACGGCGGTTTCACCGCGCCCATCCTGCCCCTCCCGGTTCTCCGCTGTCCCGAAAGCCTACCGGTTGACCATAGATTCAACTCTTGACTCTACAGTCAAATTTTGTCACCGTGGTCAGACGACAGACGGGAGCGGACGATGGAGTTCGAGGACATCCGGTACGAAATCGACGGCCCGGCCGCCGTCGTCACGATCGACCGGCCGGAGCGCTACAACGCCTTTCGCGGGCGGACGGTCGACGAGCTGATCAAGGCGTTCCGCCTGGCGTGGGCGGACAAACAGGTGCAGGCGGTGATCCTCACCGGCACCGGCGAGAAGGCGTTCTGCACCGGCGGCGACGTCAAACAGCGCGCGGAGACCGGCGACTACGGCCCCACCGAGAGCGGCATGTTCGAGATCGGCAACCTGCACAAGCTCATCCGCGACATCCCGAAACCAGTGATCGCCGCGGTCAACGGCGTCGCGATCGGCGGCGGGCACGTGCTGCACGTCCTGTGCGACGTCACGATCGCCAGCGAGACCGCGCGATTCGGCCAAGCCGGTCCGCGGGTCGGGTCGTTCGACGCCGGGTTCGGTTCGGCGTATCTCGCGCGGGTCGTCGGCGAGAAGAAGGCGCGCGAGATCTGGTTTTTCTGCCGCCAGTACGACGCGGCCGAGGCGGAGCGGATGGGGCTGGTCAACGCCGTCGTCCCGCCGGGCGAACTGCTCAAGACCGCCAAAGCCTGGGCCGACGAAGCTGCCGAGAAGAGCCCGACCGCACTGCGTTTTCTCAAGCAGTCCTTCAACGCCGACACCGACCACCAAGCCGGACTGTCCAATTTGGCCATGTCCGCGCTCGACCTGTTCACCGCCTCGCCGGAGGGCTTGGAAGGTGCGCAAGCGTTTGCGGAGAAGCGCAAGCCGGACTTCGTCTCGCACGTGAACTGGCACTGACCATGGACTTCACGTTCACCGACGACGAGGACGCCTACCGGAACGAGCTGCGCCGGTTCGCGACGAAAGTCCTTGCCCCGCATTACCAATCCGATGACAAGGCGGCGAAGCTGCGGCCCCAACTCGTCGCGGACCTGGCATCGATGGGCCTGACCGGCTTGCGCATCCCGGAACGGCACGGCGGCCAGGAGGCCAGCGCGGTCGTCGCCGGGATGGCGGCCGAGGAGGTCGCGCGCGGCGACTTCAACGCGGCGTATCTCATCATCGTCAGCGCGCTGGTCAGCGACATCCTCACCCGCAACGCGACCGAGGAGCAGCAGGCCGCGTGGCTGCCGCCGATCGCGTCCGGCGAGGTCGTGCCCGCGTTCTGCATCACCGAACCCGGGCACGGCACCGACGCGGCGAAGCTGGAGATGAAAGCCGAACCGGACGGCGACGGCTGGCGGCTGACCGGCGAGAAAACGTCGATCACGCTGGGGATGTCCGCCGACGTCGCGCTCGTGCTCGCCCGCACCGGCGGCCCCGGGGCACGCGGCGTCAGTGCGTTCTGGGTCGAACTGGACGACGCGTATGTCTCGCGGGCGGCGTTCGACGATCTCGGCAGCCGGGCCATCGGACGCGCGTCACTGCACTTCGACGGACTGCCAGTCGCCAAGGAAGCGTTAGTCGGCGGCGAGGGCCAGGGGTTCGTCTCCGTGATGCAGGGATTCGACTATTCGCGCGCGATCATCGGACTCGCCTGCCTTGGCGCGGCGCAGGTTTCGCTCGACGAGGCACTGCAGTGGTCCCGCGACCGCGAGGCGTTCGGCAGTCCGATCGGCACCTTCCAAGGCGTCGCGTTCCCGCTCGCCGAGCAGGCGACGTACCTGCGCGGAGCCCGGCATGTCTGTTACGAAGCGTTGTGGCGCAAGGACAACGACGTCGAGCACAGCACTGAGGCGGCGATGGCGAAGTTCTGGGCGCCGAAGCTCGCCGCGGAGACCATCCACCAGTGCCTGCTCACGTTCGGGCACCTCGGGTACTCCAGCGAAAGCCCGGTCGGGCAGCGGCTTCGCGACGTGATCGGCCTCGAAATCGGCGACGGCACCGCGCAGGTGTCGAAGCTCGTCATCGCGCGCAACCTGCTCGGCCGCGCCTACGCACCCTAATGGAGACAGCATGTTGAAGGACAAAGTCATCATCGTGACCGGCGCAGGTCAGGGCATCGGCCGCGGCATCGCCGAGAAGCTGGCCGCCGAGGGCGCGACCGTCGTGGTCAGCGACATCAACGAGACCACCGCGAAGGAAACGGCGGCCGCGATCGGCGGGCTCGGGGTGAAGACCGACGTCACGTCCCCCGAATCCGTCGCCGCCGCGGTCGAGCAGGTCCGCGCGCAGTTCGGCCGGATCGACGTGCTGGTCAACAACGCCGGCTGGGACAAGGCGGGCCCGTTCGTCGAGTCCGACCGTGCCGATTGGGACCGCGTCGTGCAGATCAACCTCTACGGCGTGCTCAACACCTGCCGCGAGGTCTTGCCGGTGATGGCCGAGCAGGGCTTCGGTTCCGTGGTCAACATCGCGTCCGACGCCGGTCGCGTCGGTTCGTCCGGCGAGGCGGTGTACTCGGCGGCGAAGGGCGGCATCATCGCGTTCACGAAGTCGATCGCCCGGGAACTGGCGCGCAGCAAGGTAAACGCGAACGTCGTCTGCCCCGGTCCCGCTGACACCGAACTGTTCGCCTCGCTCGGCGGCGACAACCCGAAACTGCGCGAAGCACTGACGAAAGCCATCCCGTTCCGGCGGCTCGCGCAGCCGTCCGACATCGCGAACGTGGTCGCCTTCCTGGCCTCCGACGAGGCCGCCTACGTCACCGGCCAGACCGTCAGCGTCAGCGGCGGCCTCACCATGAGCTGACCCGGAGCCCGCCATGCCGTTCGCGACGATCCTCAACGACGAGACGATCGAGGCCCACACCCGCGCCGGGTACTGGGTGAACCGCACCATCACCGACTACCTCGACGACGCCGCCGCGGCCACGCCGGACAAGACCGCGTTCGTCGATTCACAGCGCGGCGTCACCTTCGGCCAGCTGAAACACGAGGTCGACCGGTGCGCGCTCGGGCTGCTGGAACTGGGCGTCCGGCCCGGCGACGTCGTGTCGTTTCAGCTGCCGAACCGGATCGAGTGGATCGTCGTGCACTACGCGGCGAGCCGGATCGGCGCGGTCAGCAACCCGCTCATCCCGATCTACCGGGACCGCGAGGTCGGCTTCATGGTGGCGCTCGCGAAGTCGAAAGTCCTGGTGGTGCCGCGGGAATTCCGCGGTTTCGACTATCCGGCGATGGCGCGGCGGCTCCGTCCGCAGTGGCCGGATCTGGAGCACGTGCTGGTGGTCGGATCGTCCTGGGACGAGTTCGCCGCGACGCACTGGGAAGAGCGGCGGGAACTGCCGTCGTGGCGACCCGATCCCAACGACGTCACGCTGCTGATCTTCACCTCCGGCACCACCGGCGAGCCCAAAGGCGTGATGCACACGCACAACACCGCGATCGCCGCGAACAACCCCCTCCCCGACCGGCTCGGCATCACCTCCGACAGCGTCCTGCACATGGCGTCGACACTCGCGCACCTCACCGGTTTCCTTTACGGCGCAAGGCTCGGCGTGCAGAACGGCGCGACCTGCGTGTTGCAGGACGTGTGGGATGCCGCGCAATTCGTCGAACTGGTCGCCGAACACGGCATCACCTACACCTCCGCCGCCACGCCGTTCCTGCACGACCTGCTGTCCGCGCCGAACCTCGCCGAGCACGATCTCCAGTCCCTGCAACGGTTTTGCTGCATGGGCGCGCCGATCCCCCGGGCGCTCGTGCGGGAAGCGCGACGGAAACTGCCCGGTCTCGTCGTGCTCGGCGGCTGGGGGCAGAGCGAGGACGCGCTGGTCACGCTCGGCATCCCGGGCGATCCGGACGACAAGCTGATCGACACCGACGGCTGTCCCTGGCCGGGGATGCGGATCCGGGTTGTCGACGCAGACGGCACCGAGTTGCCGCCGGGCGCCGAAGGCCGGCTGCAGGTCGCCGGGCCGTTCCTGTTCGTCGGCTACGCGGAACGGCTCGAGCTGGCCCGCGAGAGTTTCACCGGCGACTGGTTCGACACCGGCGATCTCGCGGCCATCGACGCCGACGGGTACCTCCGCATCGCGGGCCGGACCAAGGACGTGATCATCCGCGGCGGAGAGAACATCCCGGTCGCGTACGTGGAGAACGTCCTTTACGAACACCCGGACGTCGAAGCGGTCGCCGTGGTCGCGGTTCCCGATCCACGCCTGCAGGAACGCGCGTGCGCCTGTCTCGTCCTCAAGCCTGCCGCACACCTCGACCTGGAGAAGCTGCGCGGCTTTCTCTCGGAGAAGGGCGTCGCCAAGCAGTACTGGCCGGAGCGCGTGGAGCTGTTTCCGGAACTCCCCCGGACCGCCAGCGGCAAAATCCAGAAGTTCCAGCTCCGTGCGCTGGTGGAAGAGCAGAGCGGGACCGGTCCCGAGCCGCCTCAGTAGCTTCGGGCGCGAGAGAGGGGAGAATCTCGTGTCCCGCAACGATCCCGACTTCGCCCGCGCCCTCGCGCTGGTCGACGAAGCGCTGGCCCGGCTGCGCCGCCCGATCCGCCGCGAGCGATGGCGGCTGCGCTGGGAGCAGTGGCGCCGGCGGCCGTACTACCGGTTCGAACCGGACGGCAAGAAACCGCAGCTCGTGCACCTGGCCGGACTCCGCGTCACTCCACTCTGGACGACCGTCGGCACCGGGGTCTCCGACGTCGACGTGCGGTATCCGGTGACCGCGCGCCGCCGGTTCACGATCGGGTGGCGCTGGCTCGTGCAGCACGACTACGACGAGTACCGCGTGCCGATCTCGCTGGTCGCCGACGCCAGCGGCCAAGCGGTGCTGATCGCGCCGGGCGGCCGGACGTTCACCGCGGACGAGACCGGCTGGCACTCCCTGGCCGCGCTCCTGTACACGGAGTACGCCATGCCGCCCGGCGGGCGCTGGTACGGCGCGGGCTGACCTCAGCCGCGCAGTTTCCGCCGCAGCGACAGACCCGCCCCCATAGCGGCCATCGACGCGCGCATCGTGCTGCGGCTGAATCGGCTTTCGGTCACGAACTGCTCGGCACTGCGCAGCGAACCGCGGACTTGTGGGTACGCGTACTTCCGCATCTGCCGTTCGTAGTCGGCGACCGCGGCCGTCACGTCGCCGCCGCGGGAAAGGGTGCGGCACAACACTTGCGCGTCGCGGAGGGCGATGTTCGCGCCGATGCCGCGGAACGGGGTCATGCTGTGCACGGCGTCGCCGAGCAGGGTGACCGGGCCGGTCTCCCACTCGCGGACCGGCACCGACGTGCGGATCGGCAGCATGGCCACGGTGGCGTCCAGCGATCCGGCCACCAATCGGCTGAAACCCGGGTGCCAGTCGCGGATCCGTTCCAGCATCAGCGAACGGAGCGCGGGAGGGTCCAGTTCGGCGAGGTCGGCCGGGAAACGCTCGGCTTTCGCGCCGTAGGACCACATCACGTAGCTGCTGGTGTTGTCGAACAGGACCGGGTCGACGGTCGCGGTCTCGTCGTTGACCGACGCCGCCGAGAACTCGTGCGGCGCGGTGAACATCCCGCTGCCCGCCGGCGGCAGCACGTACGTCGGAGCGGTCGCCAACCGCTCCGGGAGCAGCGCACGGGACTCGTCGGTCAACGGGAACTTGCCGATCACGGTGCGGATCCCGGTGTCCACCCGCTTCGCGTGCGGCAGCAGCTGCGCGCGGACCCGGGAATTCGCTCCGTCCGCGCCGATCACCAAATCCGCCTCGGCGGTGGTGCCGTCCGCGAAGTGCAGGCCGACCCCCTTCGGACCGGTCTCGTACCGCACGAATTCCTTGTCGTACCACAGGATGCCGTCCAATCCGGACGACAGCACCTGATGCATCGAGATCCGGCTCGCCGAATGGTGCGCGGCAGCCGGATCCTCGCTCGGCGGAGCATCGAGGACCGCCAGTTCGCGCATCTGCTCGGTGACGAAGCCGAACACGCCCTTGCTTTCCCCCGTCGTCGCGAGGAACTGCTCCCACGCCGCCGTCGGAAGGCACTCGTGCAGCGCGGCGGAGCCCATCGGCGCGATGTGGACGCGGTAGCCCTGCAGGCGATCGGCCCGGGTGCGGCTGCGCTCGTACACCGCCACCTCGATGCCGGCCCGCGACAGGCCGTGCGCCAGGCACAACCCGCCGGTGCCGCCGCCGACTACCGCCACCTTGATCTTGTTCACGGTCATCCCCTCTCGGTCTCGTTCCATAATTATCCACGCGGATGATTGTGTCAACCTTCAGGATGATTAACGCGTCGGTTAGGCTGCCGAGGTGTCCGAGACCACCCCGCGCCGCGCGCCGCGCCCCGGCGAGCGCCAGCGCGATCCCGAACGCACGAAGGCCCGCATTTTCGAGGCGGCGAAGGCCGAATTCGGCAGCAAGGGATACGCGGCCGCGCGGGTCAGCGACATCGCGCAGCGCGCGGGCGTGAACAAGCAGCTGATCTCGTACTACTTCGGCGGCAAGGAAGGCCTGTACGCCGAGGTCGCGAGCGAACCGTTCGCCGGGTTCGCCGCGATGACCACGACCGACCGGCCGCTCGCGGACGTGCTCGAGGACTTCGCCAAGGGCGGCCTCGCCGACCAGGACCAGGCGCGGCTGTTCCTGCGGGAGAACATGGCCGAGGGCACGCCGAACGAGGCGGGCGCGGAGTCTCAGCGCGAGTTCCTGCGGGGGCAGCTCAAGTACATGCGGGCGCGGCAGGAGGCGGGCGATTTCCCGGCCGATGTGGACCCGAAGACGTTCCTGCTGATGCTGATGGCGGCGGCCAGCGCGCCGATGTCGCTGCCCCGGGTCGCGGAAGCGCTGACCGGAGAGGATCCGGCGTCAGAGTCCTTTGTGGAGTATTACGCGGAGCAGCTCGCGCGCGTGGCGCGGCATCTCGGGGGTTCTTAGCGGCGCAGCGGGACGAGGTCGTCCGCGTGCACGACCTCCCGCCGGTGCTCCACCGGAACCTCATGACTCGACCGCCCGATCAACGCGGGCAACTCCCCCGCGTCGAAACCGACCACACCACGCGCCACCGGGACATCCGCCGAATCCACCAGATCGACCACGTCACCGGCCTCGAAATCCCCGTCCAGGCCGGTGATTCCCGCCGCCAGCAGCGAACGGCGGCGCAGGATCGCCCGCACCGCACCGTCGTCCAGGCGGAGGCGGCCGGAAGTGTCGGCCGCGTAGCCGAGCCAGAAGCGGCGGGCGGACAGACGGGTGTCGGCGGGCGCGAAGGCAGTGCCGACGTTCGCGGCGCGCAGCGCGTCTCCGGCGTCGGCCGCAGCGGCCAACAGCACGGGGATTCCGGCACCGGCCGCAGTACGCGCCGCGGAAAGTTTCGAGACCATGCCGCCGGTGCCCAGGCCCGAGGACGACATCCCGACCGCGATGCCCTCCACATCGGACTCGCCGCGCACCTCGGTGATCTTGCGGGTCGCACCGTCGCGCGGGTCGCCGTCGTACAGACCGTCCACATCGGACAGCAGGACCAGTGCGTCGGCGCCGACGAGGTGCGCCACCAGAGCGGCGAGCCGGTCGTTGTCGCCGAAGCGGATCTCTTGCGTGGCAACGGTGTCGTTCTCGTTCACGACCGGCACCGCGCCGAGCGCGAGCAGGCGGGAGAACGTGCGTTGCGCGTTGCGGTAGTGCGCGCGGCGGACGACGTCGTCCGAGGTGAGCAGCACCTGGCCGACGGTCAGCGAGTAGCGGCCGAACGATTCCGCGTACGCGTGCGCCAGCGCGAGCTGCCCGACGCTCGCCGCGGCCTGCTGCGTCGCCAGGTCACCCGGACGCTTGCCCAGCTTCAACGGCGCGAGCCCGGCCCCGATCGCACCCGACGACACGAGCACGATCTGCGCGTCACGGGCAACGCGGTCCGCGATGGCGTCGACCAGTGCGTCGAGGCGAGCGACGTCGAGGCCGCTGCCCGCGGTGGTCAGCGCCGAGGAACCGATCTTCACGACCAGCCGGCGGGCTTCCGCGATCTCGTGGCGCGTGCCGCTCACCGGTCGCGCTCCGCCTGCTCCTCGTCGTCCCACACGCCGTCCAGTTCGGAGTCGACGGACGGGGTGGTTTCCTCTTCGGCCAGCTCTTCTTCCTCACCGGTGCCGTCGCGGCGGATCCGGCGGGCTTCCTTGCGCTCGGACGCGCCGACGCGGTCGGTGCGCTCCAGCCGGACATCCGTGCCGCGGCCGGACAGGTGCACCGCGACACCCGGCGTCGAGGGCTGCCATTCGAACTGGATGTCGCCGATGGTGACCGGGCTGCCCGGGCGGGCACCGTTCTTCGCGAGCGCTTCCTCGACGCCGAGCCGGTTGAGCCGGTCCGCGAGGTAGCCGACGGCCTCGTCGTTGGCGAAGTTCGTCTGCCGGATCCAGCGTTCCGGGCGCGAGCCGCGGACGATGAACCCGCCTTCTTCCTCGGGATCGCGTTCGACGGTGAATCCGCTGTCGTCGACCGCGAGCGGGTGCAGCACGATCTTCTCCGGCTCCAGCACCGGCTGCGCCTCGCGGTAGGCCTCGACGACCTCCGCCAGCGCGAAGCTCAGCTCCTTCAAGCCCTTGCGCGACGCGGTGGACACCTCGAACACGCGCAGCCCCCGAGCCTCCAGCTCAGGACGCACGAACTCGGCCAGCTCGGCCGCTTCCGGGATGTCGATCTTGTTCAGCACCACCACGCGCGGGCGTTCCTCGAGCTTGCCGCCCAGGCCCGGCGTGTAGCGGGCCAGCTCCTCCTCGAGAGCGTCCACATCGGACAGCGGATCGCGGCCCGGCTCCAGCGTCGCGCAGTCGACCACGTGCACCAGCACGGCGCAGCGTTCGATGTGGCGCAGGAAGTCCAGGCCGAGGCCGCGTCCCTCGGACGCGCCCGGGATCAGGCCCGGCACGTCCGCCATCGTGAACACCGACGAACCTGCGGTGATGACGCCGAGGTTCGGCACGAGCGTGGTGAACGGGTAGTCGGCGATCTTCGGCTTCGCCGCGGACAGCACCGAGATCAGCGACGACTTGCCCGCGGACGGGAAGCCGAGCAGGCCGACGTCGGCGACCGACCGCAGCTCCAGCACGAGGTTGCGGCTCTCGCCCGGCTCGCCGAGCAATGCGAACCCCGGTGCCTTGCGGGCCTTCGACGACAGCGCGGCGTTGCCGAGCCCGCCGCGGCCGCCCTGCGCGGCGATGAACCGGGTGCCGGGGTTGGTGAGGTCGGCGACGAGTTCGCCGTCCTCGGTGAACACCACGGTGCCCGGCGGGACCTTCATCTCCAGGCCCTCGCCGGCGGCGCCGTTGCGGTTGCTGCCCATGCCCATTTTGCCGTTGCCCGCGCGGGCGTGCGGGCGGAAGTGGAAGTCGAGCAGGGTGTGCACGTTGGCGTCGACGATGAGCGTGACGTCACCGCCGTTGCCGCCGTTGCCGCCGTCCGGGCCGCCGAGCGGCTTGAACTTCTCGCGGTGCACCGAGGCACAGCCGTTTCCCCCGTCCCCGGCGGTCAGATGGATGACCGCGCGGTCCACGAACCGGGACGCCATGGGCTTGCCTCACTTCACGTGCGATGGTGCGAAAAAGTATCCGGACAAAAACGAACGAGGGGTGGCACCGGAGTATTCCGGCCCCACCCCTCGTTCGGAGGTTCTTATGCGACGAAGCCGAAAATCAGGCTTCGACTGGCACGATGTTGACCGTCTTGCGGCCGCGCTTCGAGCCGAACTCGACCGCACCGGCGGCGAGCGCGAACAGCGTGTCGTCGCCGCCACGGCCGACGTTCACGCCGGGGTGGAACTTGGTGCCCCGCTGGCGGATCAGGATCTCGCCCGCGTTCACCTCCTGGCCGCCGAAGCGCTTCACACCCAGTCGCTGGGCGTTCGAATCACGACCGTTGCGGGAGCTGGACGCACCCTTCTTGTGAGCCATCGCTCAAGCCCCTTCCAGGAAAAGTTTCAGTCTCGAAAGTTCGAAGAACTACTTGGAGATGCCGGTGACCTCGACGCGGGTCAGCTTCTGCCGGTGACCCTGGCGCTTGTGGTAGCCGGTCTTGTTCTTGAACTTGTGGATCCGGATCTTCGGACCCTTGGTCTGCTCGACGACCTTGCCGGTGACCGAGACCTTCGCCAACGCGTCGGCGTCCGTGGTGACCTCGCCACCGTCCACGAACAGCACGGCGGGGAAGGTGTGCTCGGTGCCCGGCTCGCCCTCGAGCTTCTCGACCTCGACGACGTCGCCAACGGCAACCTTGTACTGCTTGCCGCCGGTCTTGACGATCGCGTACGCCGACACGGATGTCTCCTGCATTACTCGACAATGGGTTAGGGGGCTGGCGCGGCCGGCCCGCCCGAAGACGGTCCAGGTGCTCGCGCAGCAACTCATGCTTGCGATGAGCCGTACTACAGGTTACGGGAGGCCCCGGGCGCTGCTGCACCCGGGGTACCCGTGGTGGATCAACTCTGGTCCGAAGCCTTCACCGGCGGCCCCGCCGGACGCGAAGCGGCGCGGCGCGGACGGCGCCGGGTGCTCCGCACGGCCGGGGCCGGGACGTCGACCTCGGGTTCTTCTCCCGCGTCCGCCTCGGCGGCCTCGGGCTGCTGGGGTTCCGCCTCCGGCGCGGCCTGCGCGGCGGCGGGCTCCGGCTGCTGGACGGCGGCCGGGGCCTCCGTCTTGTCCTCGGCCTTCTCGGTCGCGGTGTCCTGCTCGGACGGCTTGACCGGCTCGTGGGCCTTCGCCTCCGCAGTGTCCGCCGAGCCTTCCGGACCGTGGTGCTCGTGCTTCGCCTTGGACGCGTTGGCCATGGCCTGCACCGCCGACACCACGGACTCGCGCTGCACCGGCGTCGGAGCCGGGGCGGCCTGCTCGGCCTTGGGCTCGTGGTGCTGCTGCTCCTCGCCCTTGCCGCGGCCGCGGGAGCGCCGGGAGCTCTTGGTGTCGCCGCCGTGGCTGTGGCCGTTGTTGCCGTTGTGCCCGTTCCCGTTGCCGCCGCCCGCGGTGCGCTGCGGTTCGGTGGACACGACGACGCCGCGGCCCTTGCAGTGCTCGCACGGCGTGGAGAACGCCTCGAGCAGCCCGGTGCCGATCTTCTTGCGCGTCATCTGCACGAGGCCCAGCGACGTGACCTCGGCCACCTGGTGGCGCGTGCGGTCGCGGCCGAGGCATTCGGTGAGCCTGCGCAGCACCAGCTCGCGGTTGGACTCGAGCACCATGTCGATGAAGTCGATGACGATGATGCCGCCGATGTCCCGCAGCCGCAGCTGGCGGACGATCTCCTCCGCCGACTCCAGGTTGTTGCGGGTCACCGTCTCCTCGAGGTTGCCGCCCGAGCCGGTGAACTTGCCGGTGTTGACGTCGATGACGGTCATCGCCTCGGTGCGGTCGATGACCAGGTAGCCGCCCGAGGGCAGCCAGACCTTGCGGTCGAGCGCCTTCGTGATCTGCTCGTCGATCCGGTGGTCGGCGAACGCGTCGCCGGTGCCGGTGTAGCGCTTGAGGCGGTCGGCGAGGTCGGGCGCGACGTGCTGCACGTAGTCGTTGATGGTGTCCCACGGCCTGCTGCCCTGGACCTCCAGCTTGGCGAAGTCCTCGGTGAAGAGGTCGCGCACGACCTTGACCAGCAGGTCCGGCTCTTCGTAGAGCATGGTCGGCGCGTTGCCCTTTTTGCCGGAAGCGGCGGCGGCCTTCTCCTTGATGACGTCCCACTGCGCCTTGAGGCGGTCGACGTCGCGGCCCAGCTCCTCCTCGCCGATGCCCTCCGACGCGGTGCGGATGATGACGCCCGCGTCCTCCGGGACGATCCGCTTGAGGATGTCCTTGAGCCTGCGGCGCTCGTTCTCCGGCAGCTTGCGGGAGATGCCGGTGGCCCCGCCCGCCGGGACGTAGACGAGGAAGCGCCCGGGGAGCGAGATCTGCGTGGTCAGCCGGGCGCCCTTGTGCCCGACCGGGTCCTTGGTGACCTGCACCAGGACGCTGTCGCCGGTGGACAGCGCCTGCTCGATCTTGCGCGCCTTGCCCTCCAGCCCGGCCGAATCCCAGTCGACCTCGCCGGCGTAGAGCACGGCGTTGCGGCCGCGGCCGATGTCGATGAACGCGGCCTCCATGCTGGGCAGCACGTTCTGGACGCGGCCGAGGTAGACGTTGCCGACGATCGAGCCGGTGCCCGACGACGTCAGGAAGTGCTCGACCAGCACGCCGTCCTCGAGCACGGCGATCTGCGTGGAGTCTCCCTTCTCGGAGACGACCATGGTGCGCTCGACCGATTCGCGGCGGGCCAGGAACTCGGCCTCGGACAGGATCGGGGCGCGGCGGCGGCCCGCCTCGCGGCCGTCGCGGCGGCGCTGGCGCTTGGCCTCCAGCCGCGTGGAGCCGCGGACGCTGCGCACCTCGTCGCGCGCCGGGCGCTCGGTCTCGGCGGCCTTGGCCTGGCGGACGTGCGTGACGGTGTTCGGCGGGTCGTCTCCGCCGGCGGCCTCGGCCCCGTCCTCGTCCCCGCCCTTGCGACGGCGGCGACGGCGGCGGCGCTTGCTGCCGCTGTCGGACTCGGCGTCGTCGTCGGACTCCGCTTCGGCTTCGCCCGCCTCGTCCGGCTTCTCGGTCTTGTCCTTGCTGTCTTTGCCGTCCTTGCTGTCCTTGGCCTGCTGGTCGTGCTGGCCCTCGGAGGTTTCGTCCTCGTTCTCGGACTGGGCCTCGTCGCCGCCCTTGCCCCGGCCGCGGCCACGACGGCCGCGACGGCGCCGACGACGGCCGCTCGCGTCGTCGCCGTCCTCGTCGGAACGCTCGTCGCGGGCCTCGTCGGTGGTTTCTTCTTCAGCGGTGTCGGCGGCGCGCTCGGCCCGTCCGGGACGCTCCGGACGCTCGGTCTGCGCGGGCGCCTCGCCGACGCCGAACACCGGCTCGGGCTTGGTGCGCGACTGCTGCGCGGGCTCCGGCGGCAGGAAGACCGGCGACGGCGCGGCGAAGACCGGCACGTGCACGGGGCCGCGGGCCGGGGTGGCCTGCTCGGTTTCCTGCTGCTCGGCCGGGATCGCGGGCGCGACGGCCCGGCGGGCGCGACGGGTGCGGCTGCGGGCGGGCTTCTCGCTCTCCTGAGCGGACTCCTGCTCGGCTTCCTGGCCGGTTTCCGCGGCGGCGGTCCCGGCGGAGAACGGGCGGGCCGACCAGCTACCGGTTCCCTGGTCCGCGGCGGTTTCCGGGGAAGAGCCAGTGCCCTGCGCCGGGGCGGACTCCGCAGCGGCGTCCGTGGAGGCGACGTCCTGCGCGGCGGACGAGGCGGCGACGTCCTTCGCGGCGGAGGCTTCGGGGGCGGCCTCGCCGTCCTGGGCTCCGGCGGTCGCCTGGCCGCCGGACTGCTCGACGGCTTCGGTTCCGGCAGCGGCCTCCGGGGCGGACCCGGCGGTGCTCGCGGCCTGCTCGGCGTCGCTTCCGGCGACGGCCGCGGCGGTGGCGTCCTGGGCGGCCTCGGCGGTCGCGCTCTGCTCGGCCGCGCCGGATGCGTCCTGGGCGGAGCCGCCGGACTCGGTGGCGGTCTCCGCGTCGAGGATCACCGCCACGCGGTGCGCGACCTCCTTGGTCACGCTCGACTGGGCGCTGCGGGGGCTCTCCCCCAGCTCGGCGAGCTTGCCGAGCAGGTCGCGGCTGCTCAGGCCGAGCAGCTTGGCCAGCGCGTGCACGCGGATGCGCGGCGGCAGCTCGCCCAGCCTGCTGGTCGTGGGTGCGACGGTATTCCCGCCGGTCTGATCGGCGGGTGTGTCCGCGTTCGACATATGTCTCCTCCGCCCCCGGGCGCGTCAGCCGGTTCGCACCGGTGGTGACGCGGCCGCGCAGGGGCCCTTTCTGTTCCGTGCCCGCCGTGGTGGTGACCAGCGGCGGGAATCCTGCTGGCAGCCGTGCGGTCCGCCGGTCGGCGGCCGCTCGGTTCCTGGTCTGCTCGGCG
Organism: Amycolatopsis sp. cg13; assembly: GCF_041346965.1. Lineage (GTDB taxonomy): Bacteria > Actinomycetota > Actinomycetes > Mycobacteriales > Pseudonocardiaceae > Amycolatopsis. The sequence goes on along the minus strand of NZ_CP166848.1, from coordinate 8,810,530 downwards.
GGGTGCCGGCCTGCTCGCGACCCCCGGGCCACCCGCCACGACATCGACCTTGGCCCGGCCTCCCGGGGGCGACGCGCGTGGTGCCGGTCCGGCACTCCTCCGGGCCGCTCACGACGCGGGCGGGATGCCCGTCGGCGCAGCGGCCAACGCGAGTATCCCACACCCGGGGGGACACCCGGTGTAGTCGGTGTCCCGCGGCAGGCGCCCGGGCGTGCCGCGATCATGCACTCGGGCGAACTTCCGCGCTTCGCTTGTCGCGCCGGGCCGGGGGTGGTTAGCGTGCGGGCTCGGGCGCTCGCGCGGGCGCCCGGCATAGCCCCGCGCGTGGTGGGAGGTCCGGTGTCTGTGCTGGCGCGGCCGCTGCGGGCGGCCGTGTGCTCCCTCCTGGTCCTCGCCGGATGCGCCGCGGTCTCTCCGCAGGCCGTCGCGAGTCCCGGATGCGTTCCCGGCGGGCGGGCGGTGCGCTACGTCGTCGCGTTCGACCGGGGAACCCCGGAATCTTCCGCCCGCCAGCAGGCGAGCGCGGCCTGCGGGCAGGTCGCCGGCTACTACCCGCAGATTTCCGTGGCGGTCGTCACGTCATCCGATCGGGCGTTCGCGGACCGCCTCGGCCCGGAGCGGACGTTCAGCGCGCAAGCCACCCGGACGGCCGCCGAACAGCCGGGCACCGCCGCGCAGCCCGCGCGCGCCGCGCTCCCGCTCAGCGACCCGGCGCGAGTTCCTTCCGCGGACCTGTCCGCGCAGCAGTGGGACATGGACTTGATCGGCGCTCCGGCCGCGCACCAGGTGACCGGCGGCAGCCGCTCGGTGGTCGTCGGCGTTCTGGACTCCGGTGTCGACCCGAAGCACCCCGACCTCGCCGCCGCGATGGACCCGGACGATTCGGCGGGCTGTCTCACCGGCGTCCCGGACCCGAGCCCGGCCGCGTGGCAGCCGACGACCTCCGCGCACGGCACGCACGTCGCGGGCATCATCGCTGCGGCCGACGACGGCAAAGGCATCACGGGAGTCGCGCCGGGCGTGCGAATCGCGTCGGTGAAGGTCATCGACGACCGCGGTTACGCCGATCCCGAGGCGGCGGTCTGCGGGATCATGTGGTCGGCGGCGCGGCATCTGCCGATCGCCAACAGCAGCTGGTTCGTGAACCCGTGGTCCCTGTCGTGCGTGCGCGGCAACGACCGCGGCGTGGTGCACGAGGTGCTGGCGCGAGCTGTCGAATACGCGACTTCGCAGGGCACTTTGAACGTCGCCGCCGCGACCAACGAGGCGGTCGGCCTCACCCCGTCGGCCCATTCGGGTTCGCCTTCGGCCGCAGGGAAGTGCGAGGCGTTGCCGGCCGGGCTGCGGGACGTGGTGACGGCGTCGGCGATCAGCCAGGACCGGGTGAAGTCGGGCTACAGCTCGTACGGGCTCGGTGTGGTCGATGTCACTGCCCCGGGCGGGGACGACGACCGGTGCGTGGTTTCGACCGTCCCTGGCGGGTACGCGCCGATGTGCGGGACGTCGATGGCCGCGCCGCACGTCGCCGGAGTGCTGGCGTTGCTCAAGTCGGTGCATCCCACGTGGTCGGCCGCGGAACTGCGCCGCGCGCTCGACTCCCGCGCGACGCCGATGCCGTGCCCGGACAACTACGACCTGACCGGCGACGGCGTCCAGGACGCCTACTGCTCCGGTTACGACGGATACAACGGCTTCTACGGCCACGGTCTCGTCGACGCCCGCTCCGCGGTCGCTCCCGCGCCGGTCGGCGGGCCCAGCCCGGCCCGCTGACCGCCTCCGTTTTAGGTCAGCAGCAGTTTCGCGATCCTCCTTGTCGCGCCCCAGATCCCGATCGCGGCGAGCACCAGCAGATACGCCAGGTTGCCGAGCATGCTCCAGGAGAAGATGCCGGTGGAAAGCCCGCGCATCAGCTCGACCCCGTGGTACAGCGGGAAGCAGCGGACCAGCCACTGCAGCGCCTCCGGGTAGACCGTGATCGGGAAGAACGTGGTGGAGAACAGGAACATCGGCATCAGGACGAGCTGGATGTAGTCGAACTGGGACGTCGACTTCAGGAAACTGACCAGCGTGATGCTGATGGCCGCGAACGCGAACGACACGAGCAGCGCGGCGGGCAGGAGCAGCAGCGCCCACCACGACGTGAGCAGCCCCATCACTCCGGCGACTGCCAGGAACGCGACCGAATAGAGCCCGCCGCGCATCACCGCCCACGCGATTTCGCCGAGCGCGACGTCGAGCGGGCCGACTGGGGTGGCCAGCATCGCGTCGTATGTCTTGGCGTAGCGCAGTTTGAAGAACAGGTTGTACGTGCACTCGAAGACCGCGCCGTTCATCGCCGACGACGCCAGCAGCGCGGGCGCGACGAACGCGACGTAACTCATCGGCTGCCCGTCCGGCCCGGGCACGGTGGTGACCAGCTTGCCGAAACCGACCTGGAACGCGAGCAGATAGAACAACGGCTCGAGCGCGCCGGACACGAGGATCCCCCACGACCGTCCGTAGACGGTGAGCGCGCGTTCGATCAGCGCGGTCGCGCGGCCGCTGTACATGCCCGAGGGCAGGACGCGGAGCAGAATTCCGCGCCGCTGCGGGAGAATCGGGGCGTTTTGCAGGTTGGTCATCACGCCACCAGCCGTCGGTAGAAGCCGCGGTGCGCGATCGCCCAGCCGATCGCGACCAGCACCGCCAGATACGCGAGGTGCCCGAGCATCGGGAGCAGCTCGCGCCCGCCGAGCGTGACGGCGCGGGACAGCTCGGTTCCGTGCCACAGCGGGGAAATCCAGGCGAGCCAGCGCAGGTACGGCGGCAACTGGGTGATCGGGAAGAACGTGCCGGAGAACAAGGTCATCGGGATGACCACGAACCGGAAGATCAGCCCGAACCGCTGTCCCTCGTCGAAGGTCCACGCCGCCAGCGCGGCGATCAGCGATCCGCAGGCGAGCCCGGTGAGGACGCCGACGAGGATCACCAGCAGCGCCCCCGCGTTGTCCCACGCGCCGAACAGCCACGCGACGAGCGCGTAGACCGCGCCGGAAAGGGCGAGCCGCAGAATGGTCCAGATCTGATGCCCGCCGAGAACCTGGCCTGGCGACACCGGTGTCGCGGTGACCGCCAGATAGTCCTTCTGCCATTTGAATCCGCTGAGCACCGGATAACTCGACTCGCTGACGCCCTGCTGCGCCGCACCGGCGACGAGCAGCGCCGGGGCGACGTAGGCGAGGTACGAGACTCCGCCGGTCGCCGGACCGGCCTTGACCTGCGAGCCGAAGCCGAGCCCCATCGCGGCGAGGAACAGCACCGGTTGCAGGCCGGTGGAGTAGAGCGTGCTGAGCCAATGTCTGCGGTACCAGGTCCAGTAGCCCTCGACGCGCAGCCAGGCGCCGTGGAACCGGCCGACGACGCGGCCGGTGGCGGGAGCGGTCATCAGTCCACCAACGTCCGGCCGGTGAGGCGGAGGAACACGTCTTCGAGGGAACTGCGCCGCACCAGGCTCGACAGCGGACGCAGGCCGCGCTCGTGGGCTCGTTCCAGGGTGGCCTCGCCGGTCATCGTGTAGAGCAGCACCCGGTCCGGGAGGACTTCGACGCGTTCGGCCAGCCCGTCGAGCCGGTTCGCCGCGTCCTGCTGCTCCCCCGGCGCGAACCGCAGCTCGACGACTTCGCGGGTGGAATGCCGGGCGATCAGGTCGGCGGGCGAGCCTTCCGCGGCGATCCGGCCGCCGTCCATGACGACCAGCCTGTCGCAGAGTTGTTCTGCTTCATCCATGTAATGGGTCGTGACGATCAGCGTGGTACCGCGCGCTTTGAGCCGGAAAAGCCGGTCCCACAACAGATGCCGCGCTTGCGGGTCGAGGCCGGTGGTCGGTTCGTCGAGCAGGAGCAGTTCCGGGTCGTTGACCAGGGACCGGGCGATGGTGAGCCGCCGCTTCATGCCACCGGACAGGGAATCGACCGGTTTCTCGGCGCGGTCGGACAGCTGCGCGAACTCCATCAGCTCGATGGCTTTCTGCCGCACGTGCGCGCGGGAAAGACCGAAATAGCGGCCGTAAACGTGGAGGTTCTGCCGGACGGTCAGCTCCACGTCGAGGTTGTCCTCCTGCGGCACCACGCCCAGGCGCGCGCGGATCCGCGGCCCGTCCACGTCCGGGTCCATGCCGAGGACGCGCAGATCGCCGTCGCTGCGCGGGGACACGCACGCGATCATCCGCATCGTCGACGACTTCCCGGCGCCGTTGGGCCCGAGGAAGCCGAATGCCTCCCCCGGCCGCACCTCGACGTCGATGCCGCGGACTGCCTCGAATTCCCCGAACCGTTTGACCAGCGCCTTCGCTTGCACGAGCGCTGGTTCCGATGCCGACTCTCCCACGAGAACGACAGTAGAGGGAGGGACCGACAATTCTCGACCTGTTTCCTCAGCCCCCGAGCGACTCGAGCGCTTCGATGGCCCGCCACAACGTTTCCCGGCAGCGATCCAGTTCCTCGCGCCCGACCTCGTCAGCCATCCGCGATTCCAGCACGCGAACCGCTTCCGCCGCCGCTTCAGCCAACGCTCGCCCCGCGCCAGTGAAATCGACGAGTTTCGCCCGGGCATCGGCAGGATCGTCGCGGCGAGCGAGATAGCCCCACGCGACGAGTTCGTCGATCACCGGCCCGGTCGTCTGTTTGGTGGTCCCCAGAAGCCGGGCGACGGCGACCGCTCGGGCCGGTCCGTTCTCCAGCGACGCGAACACCCGCAGATGGACCGCGCGGATCCGGGCGTCCCGCTTCTGCACTTCGGCGAGCACTCCGGCGGTCACCGCTTGAGCAAGCCGCCTGGCCAGCGCGCCGAGGCGCGCCGAGCCGGTCAGCGCGACGAGGGCGGGCGGGTCCTGCGGGGTTGACACACCAGTCAGGCTACCTTACCTTTTTTAGTCAGGTTACCTGACCGTTTGGAGGCACGGCTGTGCTGCTCTCCCCCGAGGCTTCGCAGAGCCGTTCCCGGCTGCTCGGCTCGATCCTCGCCTTGTCGGCGGTAACCCACGTGAGCCAGCTGGCCGTCTACGGAACCGGTTCGGACACGGTCGGATCAGCGGCCTTCGGGGTCCTTTACGCGGCCATCGCGGCCGGGGTGTTCCGGCAAGCGCGGCCCGCCTTCCTCGCGGCCGCGATCTTCCCCGCGATCGGCGGGCTGCTCGGGCTCTACCGGCTGGTCGCCGTCCATCCCAACCCGTTCAGCGTGTTCCACCCGATCCTCGACGTCGTGATCGTCCCGCTCGCGATCAGCCTGTGGCGCAGCACCGCGCGGAAATAGCGGGGCGGCCCGAGGACCGCCCCGCCAGCAATCAGCGCACCGTCACCGGAACCGAGCGGGTCACCCCGTTCACCGTCACCGAGATCTCCGCCGTCCCCTGCCGCAAGCCGCGCACCGAACCGGTCGCCGGGTCGAGCGACACCACGTCCCACGGGGCAGGCGGCCAGCTGCCGATGTGCACCCCGCGACCGCCCCAGACGGCGCTCACCGGATACGCCACCGGAATCGACCGGCCCTCCTGTGTGACCGCAGCGGTCACCTTTCCGGTGCCGCCCCACGGCAGCGTGCCCGGGCCGGTCACCGTCAGCGCGTCGACGTTCGGGCGCGTCTCGAAGCGCACCGGCTGGCTGCGGTCCGCAGGGTCGACCTGCACCATGGTCCAGCCGACGAAACCGCCGTCGCCGGGAGCCGCGGCAGGGGTCTTGCCCGAGTTGCCGTTCACCAGATAGGGCACGCCGTCCGTGCGCGACAGGCCGAACACGCCCGCGTGCGAGGCCAGCGAAGCCGCCGGTTTGCCGGACTTTTCCTCGAAACCGGTCAGCCACGTCTGCAGCAGCGCGGCCTCCTTCCGGTCGCCCAGCTGCGAATTGCCGGTCGGGCTCGGGTCCTTCACCGGGTGGTGCATCGCGACGACCACGCCGCGCACCGAACGGTCCTGCGCGGCGTTGTCGAGCGCCTCGCGCATCATGCGGACCTGGTCGAAGCCACCGGCGCGCAGCGAGCCGCGCGAGGAGTCCATCAGGATCAGCCGCACGCCGTGCACGTCGACCACGCGGTGCGTTTCCCCGAACGCGGCCTGGAAGTTCTTCAGACCGTCGCCAGCTTCGGCCTCGTGGTTGCCGGGGACGTAGTACCAGGGGACGCGGCCGTCCAGCTCTTCCGTGATGATCTTGCGGGCCAGGACGAAGTCCGGCGCGGTGCCGCGATCCACGAAGTCGCCGTTGATCAGGACGAGGTCCGGTTTCGCGGCGACAGCCTCGCGCAGCGCCCGCCGGGCCTGGGCGACGAGCGGGCCGTCCGGCGCGTCGGCGGTGAACTGGGCGTCGCTGACGACCGCGATCTTCAGGCCTCCCTTGCCGAGCGTGCCGTTGGTGGCGAGCGCCGGGTCCGGGACGGCCGGATCGTGCGGCACGGTCGTGGTCGGCGCGACCTCGAAGGTGAGGTCGTTGAAGACCAGCTTGCCCTCGTATTGCTTGCCTGCCGCGGTTTCCACGGCGTAGAAGCGGGTGAACCGCTGTCCGTCCGGCAGCCCGGCGGGCACCGCCGCGGTCACGTATCGCCAGCCGGTCCAGTTGACGCTCAGTGAAAGGTCCACAATGGACGCGGTGTTGGCGCCGTCGCGGAGTTCCGCGCGGATCCAGGCACCCTTGCCGTCGCCGTTGATCCACATGCCGATCTTCTGCGTGCCGGCCGGAACCGGGATCGGATTGGCGGCGTTGACATACGCGGCGCGAGTGGCGGTGGTGCCGGTGAGCCGGTAGTCGAGCGCCAGGCCCTTCCCGCCGTTGCGGCCGTCCGCTGACGACAGCGCAGCGCCGACGACCGCCGGGTACACCGTGGCGGACCAGCCTTCCGGACCGGCCAGCGGAGCCGCGACCTTGGCTTCGGTGCCCACCGAAGCCGCCAGATGCATGGTCTTCCCGCCAGCGTGCACGGTGATCGCGGTGGCCCCGGACGCGGTCTTCGCGGACACCGCGAACCCCTTGCCCGACGGCTCGATCTTCACCACGGCGGGGTCGTATTCGAGCTTCACATCCGACGGTTCGATCCAGGTGCCGTAACCGTCCGCGTCGTAGCCGTAGACCTGGAACTCGCCGCGCGCGTCGGCACCGGACAGCGCGACCTGCTTCGTGCTCGCACCAAGGCGGACCGGCTTGCCCAGCACGGTCAGCTTCGTGCGGCCGTTCACGAAGTTCTGGCGCGCTGTGACAGTGACGTCGGCTCGCGCGTCCGGGTGCAGGAAGTCGGGCTGCGCGGTGAAGACGTTCTTCGTGACGGTGCCGCGGAACGGGTTCGACGTCGTCCAGAACGGCTTCGACGCTACCGCCGCACCAGTCTCGTCGTGTCCGTTCGACACGAGCGCGCGGCTCAGGCCGGACAGCACGCGCGTCGAGTTGTCGCCCTCCTGCGCGGGGGCGGGCGCGAAGCCGGTCAGCCGCCCGCTGCCGGGGACGGTCGCGACGCCGATGCCGTTGGGCACCAAGCGTTCCCCGCCGTCCGAAGGCGAGTTGCGCACCGACGGCGCGGCTTCTCCTTCGCCCCGCGCGAGCAGCGTCGAGGAGCCGCCGCCGTCGAGGTTGATCGCGTCGTCGGCACCCAGCCGCTTCAGCTGACGAGCCATTTCCAGCTCGGTCATCCCGCGGCTGTCGGCCTGACGACCGTCGACCGTGACGAGCCACATCCGCTTGCCGTCAGCGGAAAAACCGACGCCGGTACGCGGGGCGAGGGTGACGTCGTCGAGTTGCTGGAGCTGTCCGTCCTTCAGCAGCGTCTTGTTCCCGCCGACCGCGACCGCGATCTTGCCCGCGTCGGTCCGCGGCGCGTACGAAACGCCAACACGGTCGCCGATCTTCAGCGCCGACAACGCATCCGCGCCAGCTTCACGGCCAAGCAGCAGCGTGCTGCCAGCCGGAATCGGGCCGTCCGCGGGCTTCGGACGCACCTGCGTCACGACACCATCGCGGATCTCGACCTCGGCGACACGCTGCGCACCGGCAACCGATGTCGCGCGCGCCGAAGCTCCCCAGAGCGGCGTGTAGACGCCGAGAGCGTCCTTCGCGAGCACCGGGCTGTTGAAGTTCGTGGCCGGGACAACGCGACCATCAGGCAGCGTGACCGACGCTTCGAGGAAGATGTCGGCGAGCTTCGCGCGGCCCTGATCGGTGATCGCGGCGGTGGTGTTGTGGCCGGACGCGGGCGCGTTGTGCAGCTCGCCCTTGTCGATGCCGACACCGAGCGGCGCGCCGGAGGCGTTGATGTCGAAGAAATCGCCGTTGACGCCCGCGACCGCACCGGCGCGAGCGACCTGCTGGGACAGCGGGGTGCGCGCGGAAACGGTGCCCGGGCTGAGGTAAGTCGGCTTCAGGACCTTGCTGGTGAGGTCGACGCTCAGCGCGTCGCCGCGGATCCAGCCCTTCGGGTCGAAGCGGTCGAATTGAGTGAGGTTCAGACCAGGCGCCACCGCGTTGGTGGCGCTGCTGGTCTCGAGGCCGTCATCGGCGGCGGGTGCCGCGGCGACGGCCGCCGCTTCCCGGGCCGAGGAGAAGGCGGGCGCGCCCTCGACCGGCGGCGGGCCGAGCGGAGCGGAGAGCGGGTCGGCAGTGGCAGGCGTGGCCAGCGTCAGCACCAGGAGGGCGCTGAGCAGCACGGATCTTGATCTTTTCACCAGGTACCCCACGATCGCGAAAATGGCTCAGGTCAGCCAAATCCATCGGCGCGACCGCCGGAAGTCCCCGCGGTGAACGGGACCTGAATGGCGCAGGATTATCCGCTCAGGGAGTCATGCGCGCGGCGAGAAACGCCTTCGCGACGGCTTCGTCGCCAGCGATCTCCGGCTGGATGTCGGTGCGATTCCACAGCAGCAACAGCAAATCCTGCGCGGGCGCCGCGACGGTGGCCACCGCTTCGCCCTCGCCCAGCGCGGGCGGGTCGCCGGGCACGACGGTCCACGCGTGCCCGGTGTCGGTGGCGCGCAAGGTGATCGGCGCGGCCAGCGGAACCTCGTGCTTCCAGCGCGCGACGCGCGGCAGCATCGTGCCGAGAACCTCGAGGACGCCGTCGGCGGCGATCAGCAGGTCAAGCTGCGTCGTTGCGCCGCGCGCACCGAACAGATCGACCAGATGCACGGCGGTTTCGTGCACCTGACGGCGGAACCAGAACCCCTTCGCCTTCTCCGCGGCGCCGAAAACCCAGCACGGGTCGGCGGGATCGGCCGCTTCGAGCGCGGCGAGCAGTTCGGCGGCGCTTTCGGCGTACCAGGGCGCGAGGTCGCCGCTCGGCGAGACGTCGAATTCCTGGTCGCTCAGTGCGCCGGTGCGGACGATCCCGGCGGCCCACCGGTGCACGTTGCCCAGGTGCGTGACGAGGTCGCGTTTCGTCCAGTCGCCGCAGTACGGGACCGGATTGTCGAGGTCGCCCGCGGCTTCCGCGGCGAAGGCCTCGGTGAGCGAGCGCAGGTGCGGCAGGTAATCGCGGGGCGGCAGCGGCAGGGCAGTCACCGGTGGAGGTTAACCGATGCGCCGGGTTCCGAGCACTGGCAATATCCGCGTCCGGACACACGAACGCCGGACCGGAACCGAAGTCCCAGCCCGGCGTGCGCGGGGTCTAGCGCCGGATCACAGGTCCGGGAACCACAGCTTCAGCTCGCGCTCGGCCGACTCCGGCGAGTCCGAGCCGTGCACCAGGTTGTACTGGGTCTCCAGCGCGAAGTCGCCGCGCAGGGTGCCCGGGGTGGCCTTCTCGACCGGGTCGGTGCCGCCGGCCAGCTGGCGGAACGCGGCGATCGCGCGCGGGCCCTCGACGGCCAGCGCGACGAGCGGGCCGGACGTGATGAACTCCAGCAGGTCGCCGAAGAACGGGCGCTCCTTGTGCTCCGCGTAGTGCTCCTCGGCCACGGAGCGCTCGACGGTGCGCAGTTCCAGCGCGGCCAGCTTCAGGCCCTTGCGCTCGATGCGCGAAACGACCTCGCCGACGAGGCCGCGCGCGACGCCATCGGGCTTGACGAGGACCAGCGTGCGTTCAGTCACGACGGTATTTCTCCTTGTGCGGATTCGTGTTATTCGACAGCCGAGCCTATCCGACGCCTTGACCGGGCCGGTCAGCGACGCTGGGGCTGCAGCGTCTTCGACCACAGCGACGCCCCGGTCGCGTCGCGCAGGTCGACGGTCAGCGCCCCGCTGGCACCGTCCACATTCACCTCGCCGAAGTGCTGGAATCCTTGCAACGGCGAGGAATTCTGCGTCTGCGGAGCGTGCACGAAGACCGCTTCCGGGCCGAACGTCGGGTCGAGTTTGTTCGGGCCGAACGCACCGGCGTTGAGCGGGCCGGACACGAATTCCCAGAACGGGTCGAAGTCCTGGAACGCGGCACGCTCGGGCGAATAGTGGTGCGCGGCGGTGTAGTGGACGTCGGCGGTCAGCCAGACGACATTGCGCACGCGATGGCGCGAGATCTGCTTCAGCACCCAGGCCAGTTCGGTCTCGCGGCCGCCGGGCGCGCCGGGCAGGCCGTTGGCGACTGCCTCGATGTCCTTGCCGTCCGGCACGACGAGGCCGATCGGCATGTCCGCCTGGACGATCTTCCAGGTCGCGGTGCTGCGCCGGAGCGCGTCGGCCAGCCAGCGGGCCTGCGCGTCGCCGAGGATGTGGCCGGGCTTGGTCTGGTCGGAGGTGTTGGCGTCGCGGTAGGTGCGCATGTCGAGGACGAACACCTCGACCCGGCTGCCGTAGCGGAAACTCCGGTACACCCGGCCATCCACCGCTTGGCGGCTGTCGATCGGATGCCATTCGTGGAACGCCTGGAACGCGCGCTGGGCCAAGACGTCGGCCCGCTTCTCGGTGTATTCGGGGCGGTCGTTGAGGATTTCGCCCGGGTACCAGTTATTGACTACTTCATGATCATCCCACTGGACATAAGCGGGAACCTCCGCGGCGAACCGGCGGAAGTTGGCGTCCAGCCGGTTGTAGGCGTGCTGGCCGCGGTATTCGTCGAGAGTCTCGGCGACCTTCGACTTCTCCGGCGTCACGATGTTGTGCCAGGTCCCGGCGCCGCCGGGGAGCGTGACGGTTTCGGTGAGCGGGCCGTCGGCGTACACCGTGTCGCCGCTGTGCAGGAAGAGGTCCGGACGGCGGTCGGCCATCGCGGAGAAGATCGTCATGCCGCCGAGGCCTGGGTTGATGCCGTAGTTCTGGCCGACGACGTCGCCGCTCCACAGGATCCGCGTGTTCGCGCGGCCGACCGGCGCAGTGGCGAAACGGCCGGCGACCGGCTCGCTCGAGCTGCGGCCGTCGAGGTCCACGGCGGTGACGCGGTAGTGGTATTCGGTGCCGGGGGCCAGCCCGGCGACGCGCACCTTGCCGGTGCCGCCGGTGGCGGGCGTGACGAACGGGCCGGGCACCCGGCGGGCGTGCCGGAACGACGGGTCGCGCGCGACCTCGACCATCAGCCGCGCGGGGCGGTCGGCCTTCGACCACACGATGCCGGAGCCGGTGGTCACGTCCCCGGATGCGACGCCGTGGGCGAGCACCGGACGGTCGCGGCGGACGAGCGGGGCGGCCGACGCGGAGCCGGGCAGCAGCAGCCCGCCTGCCGCGGCGAGCGCGGGCACGGCGATTCCGGCTTTGAGCACGGAGCGCCGCGATGGGGTCGTTTCGGTCATGGCGGTCGTTCTATCCGGCGACCACGGCCAAGCGGCCAACTCGGGCTGACCGGCGGGTGAACGGCTCACTCGTCAGGAGGAAGCTCACAGCCGGTCGTCACGCTCGGTGCGCTTGCCGGACCAGCTCGTGCTCGCATTCGCTGGGTTCGGACAGCGGACGCTCCGCAAACCCGTGCCGTTGGTACAGCGCCATGGCGTACTCGTTGCCGCCCGCGACCCGCAACGCCAACTCGCCCGCCCCGCGCCCTTCGCTCCAGCGCACGACCGCTCGGACGAGCGCGTCCCCGACTCCCCTGCCGCGCGCCGAGGGAGCGACCCACATCGACATCAGTGTGGCGGTGTCGCCACGTTCGGAAAGGTGACCGCTGACCATGCCCGCCGGAACGCCGTCGAGGTCGGCGAGGACGTTGAGCGAGACGTCGCGCAACCGGGCCCGCCAGCGCGGTTCGGTGTCGCCTTCGCCTTGCCAGTCCGCGAGTTTCGAGCTGAACGCCTCCGGGTCCTCGCGCAGCGCCGCCAGCCGGAGGTCGCGCCACTCCGCCCAGTTGTCCACGCTCAGCTCGCGCACCACGATCACACTTGCACCGTCGCCGTGGCGGCCCGGCCGTTACATCGGAATAGGGTGAAACCATGCGCATCGACCGGCTCGACCACCTCGTCCTCACCGTCGCCGACCTCGCTGCGACGGTGGATTTCTACACGCGCGTCCTCGGCATGACCGAGGTGACGTTCGGGGCCGGACGCAAGGCGCTGACGTTCGGCGCCAGCAAGATCAACCTGCACGAGGCCGGGCACGAGTTCGAGCCCAAGGCGGAACGGCCGACGCCGGGCAGCGCGGATCTGTGCCTGATCACGAGCGATTCGCTGGAGCAGGTCGTCGAAGATCTGGCCGGGGCCGGAGTGCCGATCGAGGAGGGGCCTGTCGACCGCACGGGCGCGACCGGGCCGATCCGGAGCGTGTACTTCCGGGACCCGGACCGGAACTTGATCGAGGTCAGCGTCTACCGCTGAGCCGCACCTCGCGGGAGTACACCGGCGCGGCACCGGGTTCCGGAAAGCATTCGAGGAGCAGATCGCCGCGGAGGTCGTCGAGTTCGTCCGGCGCTTCCTCGAGCAGAGCGTCGGCCCACGCTTCGAGCGATCCGTTCTTGAGCGCGTCGTTCGGAACCTGGCTGAACTCGCCCGGTCCCATCGGCGTCCATCCCGGTTCGCCGTCCGCGCGGAACGACAGCCGCCACCAGTACGGCTGCCAGTACCGCACGCTTAAGCCTGCGGCTGCTGCTGGCTCGGCAGCGTCCCCGCGGCCATCCGGCGCGCGACGTCGCGGCGCAGCCACAGGAACCACACGAACGCGGCCAGGAAGATGATCCCGATGATCGCGATCGCCGGTTGCGTGATGCCGATCGCGATGATCGCCAGCTGCAGCAGCAGGATCACCGGCACCGCCCAGACGTGCTTGAGCATCCCGCACAGCACGATCAGCACCACGGCCAACGCGATGACCGTCCAGCCGGTGAAGCTCGTGATGCCGCCGCCGAGTTTCGCGACGACCGGCAGCGCGAGCGCGACGGTGATCGCCTCCATGATCAACGTGCCCGCCATGACGCCGCGGAAGCCCTTCATCGGGTCCTTCGCGGGCGGCTTCACCGGCGTCGCAGGAGTCTCAGGGTTCTCGCTCATGCCGGTTCCTTCCCGAACAGCGTGCGCGCGTCGCCCGCGGTGACCACGGATCCGGTCACCAGCACGCCGCCGCCCGCGAGCGGTTCCTCCGGGTCGTCGCTCTGCTCCACGAGGCCGATCGCGGTCTCGATCGCGGTCTCCAGGTCCGGTTCGGCGAGCACGCGGTCCTCGCCGAAGATCGACGCGGCCAGCTCGGCCAGGTCCTCGACCGGCAGCGACCGCGGCGACGAACTGCGCGTGACCACGACGTCGGACACCACCGGCTCCAGCGCGTCCAGGATGCCGCGCGCGTCCTTGTCGGCCAGCACGCCGACGACCGCGACGAGCCGGCGGAAGTTGAACTCGTCGGTGATCGTCGCGGCGAGCGCCCGCGCGCCCATCGGGTTGTGCGCGGCGTCGACCATGACCGCCGGGGCGGCCCGCACGCGTTCGAGCCGGCCGGGGTTCTCGACCTCGGCGAACGCCTCGCGCACCGCCTCGACGACGAGCTGTTTGTCTTTGCCCGCCCCGAAAAACGCCTCGACCGCGGCCAGCGCGAGCGCCGCGTTCGCCGCCTGGTGCGCACCGTGCAGCGGCAGGAAGATCTCGTCGTACACGCCGCCGAGGCCCTGCAGCTTCAGCATCTGCCCGCCGACCGCGACCTCGCGTTCGAGCACACCGAACTCGCTGCCCGCGCGCGCCACCGCGGCGTCGACCTCGACCGTGCGCTTCAGCAGGACGTTCAGCACCTCGGGGTCCTGCTCGCCGATCACCGCGACCGACCCGGGCTTGATGATCCCGGCCTTCTCCGCGGCGGCGTCGACCGGCGTCGGGCCGAGGTATTCGGTGTGGTCCAGCCCGATCGGCGTGATGACCGCGACCTGCGCGTCAGCCACGTTCGTCGCGTCCCACGCGCCGCCCATGCCCGCCTCGATCACCGCGGCCTCGACCGGGGCGTCGGAGAACGCCGCGAACGCCATCCCGGTGAGCACCTCGAACTTGCTCATCGGCACGCCGTCCTCGCTCGCGCCGTCGACCATCGCCACGTACGGCGCGATGTCCTGGTACAGCTCGGCGTAGCGGGCGGCGGAGATCGGGCGGCCGTCGAGCGCGATCCGCTCGGTGACGAGCTGCAGGTGCGGGCTGGTGTAGCGGCCCGACCGGAGGCCCATGCGGGTCAGCAGCGAATCGACCATCCGGGCGACCGAGCCCTTGCCGTTGGTCCCCGCGACGTGCACCACCGGATAGCCCTGGTTCGGCTCGCCGAGCAGCGTCATGAGCGCCTGGATCCGGGCGAGCGACGGTTCGAGCTTCGTCTCCGGCCAGCGCTGGTTCAGCTCGGCCTCGGCGGCCATCAGGTCGCGGCGGGCCTCCGGGCCGTTCTCGTCGCCGAACTCGGCCGGCGCGCCCTCGTCGTCGAGTTCGTGCAGCTCAGTGCCCTCTTCGGCGTGCAGATCGGGGACCGGGCCGAGCGCCAGGTTGTCGCCGAGCTGGCCGATGCCGCCGATCCCGCCGCGCGACCCGCCGCCGACGGTGTAGGCCGCGTCGGGCGCGTCGAGGTCGGGCTCCAGCTCGTTGCCGGCGTCGTACTCGTCTTCGCTGTGCGCGAGCGCGCCCAGTTCGTCGACCCCCGCGAAACTGTCCGGATCGGCGAGATCCGGCCGCCGGGTCTCCTCGGGCTCCTCACCGCGCGGCACTCGTGCACTCCTTGAAGTCGCTGTCCCGGCGCGGTCGCGCGACCGGGAAGACCAGGCGAAAGGTTCGGCCCGGCACATCCTCGAGCGTACCCGGGGCCGCCTCGCGCCCAGCGGCCCCGGGGCCCGCGCGTGATCACGCCCGCAGCGATCCGTGGCAAGGTCGGGCACATGCCCTTCGACCACAACCATCACTATCACCCGGCACTGCTCCGGCTCCTGCCGCCAGGCCCCGGCCGGGCCCTGGACGTCGGCTGCGGCGACGGCCGATTCGCGCGCAAACTGGCCGCCGCCGGAATGACCGTCGAAGGCATCGACACCTCGGCCGAAATGATCACGCGCGCCACCGCCGCCGGTTCGCCAGGACCAGGCACTGTCGAGTACCGCCGCGCAGACGTGACCACCGATCCCTTGGACCTTGGGTCCTACGCCTTCATCTCCTGCCTGGCGTCCCTGCACCATGTCCCGTTCGAAACCGTCACGAGACTCCGCGACGCCCTCGCCCCCGGCGGCGTGCTCGCAGCACTCGGCTGCGCCCGCCCCAGCCGCCCGAGCGACTTCGCCCGCGAGTTCGTCGCCGCCCCCGCGAACGCCCTGGCCAGGCTGATCGTCTTCGCCGGAGACCGCCTCAATGGCGGCCCGGACCCCGTCGCCAAAGCCCCCGTGCACATGAAATTCCCGCCGCTGAACGACGTCCGCCGAGACGCCGCCCGCCTGCTCCCCGGCAGCACCGTCCGCCCGCTGGTCTTCTGGCGGTACCTGCTGACCTGGCGGAAACCCACAGATCACCCCGCAGCCGGGTGAAAACCCGCCCCGACCACCCGATCGGCGGAGAGCGCTCGCGCCCTCGGTGCCGAAAGGTAAAGCGGGTCGTACCGCTCGGGAGGACGGGGTTCGCATGCGCATCATCCGAATCGCGCTGGCCGCAATCGCGGCGGCCGCACTGCTTCTGTCGACGGCGGCGGCCGCGAGCGCCGCGCCCCGGCATTACCGCCATTACGTCGCCCTAGGCGACTCCTACACGTCGGGGCCGCTCATCCCACTGCCCCGACTGGATCCGTTCGGCTGCTTCCGCTCGACGTCCAACTACCCGTCAATGGTGGCGGACTCCCTGGACGTGGACCGCTTCACCGACGTCAGCTGCGGCGGCGCGAACACCTCGCACATGACCGCCCCGCAAAGCGTGCCGCTAGGCCAGAACCCTCCGCAGTTCTCCGCACTGCGCTCCGACACCGATCTGGTGACAGTCGGCATCGGCGGCAACGATTCGGGCCTGTTCGGCAAGCTAGTCGACACTTGCCCGACCCTGCGCGATTCGGACCCGACCGGAAACCCGTGCCAACGCCACTTCACCGTCGACGGCGTGGACACGATCAAGGCGCTGCTCCCCAAAACGCAAGCAGCCATCCAGCAGGTCCTGGCCGGAATCCACGCCCGCTCCCCGCACGCCAAGGTGCTGGCCATCGGCTACCCCCGCATCGCCCCCGCAGAAGGCTACTGCCCAGACGTCCTGCCCTTCGCGAACGGCGACTACGCCTGGCTCTCGAGCGTCGAAGAAGCCCTGAACGCCGCCGTAAGCAACGCAGTAGAAGCAGACGGCCAATCGTCCTATGTGGACACCTACACCCCGTCCTTCGGCCACGACGCCTGCAAACCCCAAGGCGTAGCTTGGATCAACGGCAAAGACCTGAACCTGCTGGCCGCAGCCCCCTACCACCCCCTTTACGCCGGAATGGAAGGCGAAGCAAAAGTAATCCGCCAACAACTCCGCTAAAAAACGCCGTGAGGGCCACCCTGAGGGAATCAGATTCCCTCAGGGTCCCCCTCACGACAAAAACCGCACCGATGCACCCACCGATCGAGGCACCCACACCGCCCCCAACCCCGATCCAAAGCCGCCCTGCGGTTCGGGGGTGCTTGTCAAGGCATCTTTCCCGCCTTGACAAGCACCCCCGAACCGTCAGCACAATGGCGCTTCGGGGTTGGGGGCCGCCCGGCGCAATGTCGCCGCCAGGCGACGAGCCGAACGAGAGACCTCAGGACGCAGGCAACGCAGCCAACCGAGCCTCAATCCGCCCGATATCGGCAACAGCAGTCTCCCGCCGCACCTTGATCTTCTCAATCACCTGCTCCGGCGCCTTAGCAATAAACGCCTCATTCCCAAGCTTCCCCTCAGTCTGCGCCAATTCCTTCCGCGCAGCCCCGAGATCCTTCTCCAACCGCTTCCGCTCAGCAGCAACGTCAATGGTCCCGGAAGTATCCAACTCCACCGTCACCACGCCACCAGCCAGCGCGACCTCCAACGAAGCACTGACCGAGAACCCATCCTCAGGCTCAGTAAGCCGCACCAACGACCGAATCCCAGCCTCGTGCCCAGCCGGGAACGCCTCCCCAGCCAACCGAGCAGCAACCTTCTGCCCAGGCTTCAACCCCTGATCAGCCCGGAACCGCCGAATCTCGGTAATCAGCTTCTGCACATCAGCAATCCGAGCGTCCGCGACCGAATCCGCATACCCCTCAACCGCCTTCGGCCACTCGGCGATCACCAACGACTCGCCACCAGTCAACGCAGTCCACAGCTTCTCCGTCACAAACGGCACAAACGGGTGCAGCAACCGCAGCACAGTGTCCAGCACATGCCCAAGCACCTTCCGCGTAGCCTCAACCCGCGCGGAATCCCCTTGGTACAACTGGACCTTGGCCAGTTCCAAATACCAGTCGCACAACTCGTTCCACGTGAACTGGTACAACGCATTGGCGACCTTGGCGAACTGGAAGTCCTCGAACAACCCGTCCACTTCGGACACCAGCGACGCGAGCCGCCCGAGAATCCACCGATCCGACTCGGTCAACTCCGAAGCATCCGGCAACGACCCCTCAACGGTCGCCCCGTTCATCATCGCGAACTTGCTGGCATTCCACAGCTTCGTGCAGAAATTCCGCGACCCAGCGGCCCACTCGTCGGCCAACGCCATATCCGTCCCCGGATTGGCCCCGCGAGCAAGAGTGAACCGAGTGGCGTCCGCCCCGTAAGCGTCCATCCACTCCAGCGGATCAATGACATTCCCGCGCGACTTGGACATCTTCTTGCCGTTAGCATCGCGAATCAGCCCGTGCAGATAAACATGGTCGAACGGCTGCCGCCCGTCCATCTGCTGCACGCCGAACATCATCATCCGGACAACCCAGAAGAACAGAATGTCGTACCCAGTGGACAACACGCTGGTCGGATAGAACTTGGCCAGATCCGCGGTCTCCGACGGCCAGCCCAGCGTCGACATCGGCCACAGCCCCGACGAGAACCACGTGTCGAGCACATCCGGGTCCTGCTTCCACCCGTCGCCAGAGGGAGGCTGCTCGTCCGGACCCACGCACACGACCTCGCCGTCCGGCCCGTACCAGACCGGGATCCGGTGCCCCCACCACAACTGGCGGGAAATCGTCCAGTCGTGCATGTTGTCGACCCAGTCGAAGTAGCGCTTCTCCAGCTCCGCCGGGTGGATCTTGGTACGCCCGTCGCGCACCGCGTCGCCAGCGGCCTGCGCCAGCTCCGCGACCTTGACCCACCACTGCAGCGACAGCCGCGGCTCGACGACCGTGTCGCAGCGGGAGCAGTGCCCGACCGCGTGCACGTACGGCCGTTTCTCCGCGACGATCCGGCCCTGCTCGCGCAACGCGGCGACCACCGCGGGCCGCGCCTCGAACCGGTCGAGGCCCTCGAACGGACCGGGCACGGTGACCTCGGCGCGCTCGTTCATGACGGTCAGCATCGGCAGGTCGTGGCGGCGGCCGATCTCGAAGTCGTTCGGGTCGTGCGCCGGGGTCACCTTGACCGCGCCGGTGCCGAACTCCGGGTCGACGTGCCGGTCCGCGACCACCGGGATCTTCCGGCCGGTCAGCGGCAGCTCGATCTCGGTGCCGACCAGGTGCGCGTAGCGCTCGTCGTCCGGGTGCACGGCCACCGCGGTGTCGCCCAGCATCGTCTCGGCGCGCGTGGTGGCCACGACGATCGAGGCGTCGCCGTCGCCGTAGCGGATCGACACGAGTTCGCCGTCGTCGTCGTTGTGGTCGACCTCGATGTCCGACAGCGCCGTCTGGCAGCGCGGGCACCAGTTGATGATCCGCTCGGCGCGGTAGATCAGGCCGGCGTCGTAGAAGTTCTTGAACACCGTCTGGACGGCCTTGGACAGGTTCTCGTCCATGGTGAAGCGCTCGCGGGACCAGTCGACGCCGTCGCCGAGCCGCTTCATCTGGCCGAGGATCTTGCCGCCGTACTCGGCCTTCCACTCCCAGACGCGCTCGACGAACTTCTCGCGTCCCAGGTCGTGGCGCGACAGGCCCTCGCCGGCCAGCTGGCGCTCGACGACGTTCTGCGTCGCGATGCCCGCGTGGTCCATGCCCGGCAGCCAGAGCACCTCGTAGCCCTGCATCCGGCGGCGGCGGCTCATCGCGTCCATCAGGGTGTGGTTGAGCGCGTGGCCCATGTGCAGGCTGCCGGTGACGTTCGGCGGCGGCAGTACGATCGAGAACGGCGGCTTCTCCGACGAAGCGTCAGCCGTGAAGTACCCGGCCGCTACCCAGCGGTCGTACATCGGGGCTTCCTCGGCGGCCGGGTCCCAGGCACCCGGAAGGTCGGTTTTCTGCTGCGGAGCGTTCTCGGTCACAATGGACAAGTCTACGAACCCGCCGCGGCGGGGTTACGCAGGGGGAAAGGCGGTGCGCCGATGACTCGGCCGGAGGATCCGGACGACCGGATGGAAACCCATCCCGACCTCATGGACCCCGAATGGCGCAAGCACGCCCAGCGGGACGCCTGGCTCGGCGCGAAGAAGGACATGAAGAAGCGGCGCAAGCGCGAACGCCGCAGCGCTCCGTCCCCGGTGTACGGCCGCGGCGGCGCGGTCCCGAGCCGCGTGCCGGGGATCGCGGCGATCGTCGGCCTGGTCCTGCTGCTCGCGGCGGCGATCGTGGTGCACCAGATTCAGCCGATCGGGGTGAACGACGAGAAGATCGGGTACATCGTCGGGCTCGGTTCGCCGACTGACACCAGCGGTCAGGCGCTCTTCTAGGACCGCAGGTTCAAGATCGCGGCGCCGTCCGCGATGCTCTTCACCGTCACCAGCCGCTTGACCTCCGTGCCGGGCTTGCCCCCGCGTCGACACAGCGTCGCGGGGATGCCCCAGCTCTTTCGCCGAAAAGGCGACGACGAGCGCTGGCTCGAACACAGCCGCGCAGCCCTTCGAGAGTGACTCTGAGCAGTCCGTACCGTGCTGCGCGCCGGTTCAGGCGCTGAACTCCCGGACCGGACGTTTCGGACCAGCAACCTCACATCCGCACTCCCTTGAGCCGAGGATGCACAGCCTGGACTCAACAGGCTAGACTGTGCTTATGTCCGAACACCCGTCCGTCCCGCCGCAGGTAGCCGAGTCCGCCGGCTGGATCCGCGGCGTCGTCGGCCAGCTGCATCGCCGGTTGCGGCAGGTCGACAACGCCGAGATCCTCACGCCGACCCAGACCGCCGTGCTCAACCGGCTGCATCGCGAGGGTCCCGGGACCCAGGCCGAGCTGGCCGCGGCGGAGCACGTCCGGCAGCAGTCCATGGCCGCGACACTCGGGGTGCTCGACACGCTCGGCTACCTGAACCGCACGCGCGACCCCGCCGACGGCAGGCGCGTCGTGATTTCGCTCTCCGATCTCGGCGCCAAGACCGTCATCGGGATCCGGCAGCACCGCGACGAATGGCTCGCAGCCGCGCTGGCCGACGAACTCACCGAGGACGAACTCGAAACGGTCCGGCGCGCGCTGCCCTTGCTGCAGCGGATCGCCCAGCGCTGACCCCCTTAACCCTGAGGAGCACTGACGAACACCGCGACCGCCCCCGCGAAATCCCGCTTCGGCGCGCGCCTGGTGACCCCGCTGGTCGCGAGCGCCGTGCTGAATCCGATCAACTCCACGCTCATCGCCGTCGCGCTCGTCCCGATCGGGCAGGCCTTCGGCGCCGGACCGGGCCGCACGGCCTGGCTGATTTCCTCGTTGTACCTGGCCACGGCGGTCGGGCAGCCGGTCGTCGGGCTGCTGGTGGACCGCTACGGCGCGCGGCGCGTGCTGCTCGGCGGCGCGGCCGTGGTGATGGTGGCCGGGATCGCCGGGATGATTCCGATCTCGGTCGAATGGCTCACCGGTGTGCGAGCGGTGCTCGGCATCGGCACCTGCGCCGGGTTCCCGGCCGCGATGGCCGTGCTGCGGCGGCGCGCCGACGAGATCGGCGAGGGCGTGCCCGCGCGGGTGTTGTCCGTGCTGGCGATGTCCGCGCAGACGGTCATGGTGATCGGCCCGACGCTCGGCGGCGTGCTGATCGCGCTCTTCGGCTGGCCCGCGATCTTCGCGGTGAACCTGCCGCTGGCTGGGATTTCCCTCGTGCTGACCCTGTTGTGGGTGCCGAAGGACACTCCGACCGAGAAGCCGACTGAGCGGATCGACGTCGCTGGGATCGCACTGTTTTCCGCCGCCCTGCTGGTGTTGCTGTGCTACCTGATGGCTCCCGGCATCGGCGATCTGTGGCTGCTGGCCGCGGCGATCGTGCTCGGCGCGCTGTTCGTGCGGGTGGAACTGCGTGCCCGGAAGCCGTTCATCGACCTGCGGATGCTCGCCGCGAACGGTCCGGTCCTGCGCACGTATTTGCGGCAGGCACTGAGTTTCCTCGCGATCTACACGATCATGTTCGGCTACGTGCAGTGGCTCGAAGAGGCGCGCGGGTTCGCCGAATCCGCCGCCGGGCTGTTGCTCCTGCCTATGTCCGGGATCGCAGTGGGCGCGGCCGCGTTGTCCGGCCGACCGACTGGTGTCCGGCTGCGGCTGTTGCTCGTCGGTGCCGCACTCCTCGCGGGCTCCGTCGCGCTGCTGTTCGTGAACGACGGCACCGCGTTGATCTGGCTGCTCGTGCTCGCCGCG
The DNA here is from genome assembly GCF_041346965.1 of Amycolatopsis sp. cg13. Lineage (GTDB taxonomy): Bacteria > Actinomycetota > Actinomycetes > Mycobacteriales > Pseudonocardiaceae > Amycolatopsis. Next base: position 8,788,561 of record NZ_CP166848.1, on the reverse strand, counting down.
TTGTTCGGTCTGGCGCAAGGGCTCACCAGTGTCGCCAACCAGACGACTCTGTACCGCGAGACTCCGGCCGAGACGATGGGCACCGCGAGCGGGCTCTTCCGGACCGCGCAATACCTCGGCGCGATAGTCGCGGCCACGGTCATCGCGCAGTGCTATGGCGGGCACGCCGACTCCGGCGGGCTGCACCGGCTAGCCGTCGTGCTGATCGTGACCAGCGGGTTGCTGCTGATCGTGACCGCCGCGGACCGCGCGCTGCTGCGGGCCGAACGCCGGGAACGGGACCGCGAGACGGCAGTGTGACCACCCCCGTCTTGGGTTCTGCAAGGCAAAGGCGGACGATGTGCCCATGACTCGCGAAGCTCCGACTGGTGACGTGGACGAAGCCCGCCTCGAAGTGGGCAAGCCGAAAGGCTGGGCGGCCGGAATCCCGGGAGTCGCGGTTTCGCTCGCGCGCGGGGTGGAGCAGATGGGCCCGGTCCGCACCGCACGCACGCTGCGGCTGCTGAACCAGCGGGACGGCTTCGACTGCCCCGGCTGCGCGTGGCCCGAGCCGCGGCAGGTCGACGGCGAGAAGCGGAAGTTCGCGGAGTTCTGCGAAAACGGCGCGAAGGCGGTCGCCGAGGAGGCAACGAAACGCCGCGTCGGCCGTGAGTTCTTCGCCGCGCATCCGGTGTCCGAGCTGAACGAGCGCACCGACTACTGGCTCGGCCAGCAGGGCCGGCTCACCGAGCCGATGGTGCTGCGCGAAGGCGCCTCGCACTACGAGCCGATCTCGTGGGACGAGGCGTTCGGCGTGATCGCCGAGGAACTGAAGGGCTTGGCGAGCCCGGACGAGGCGATCTTCTACACCTCCGGCCGCACCAGCAACGAGGCCGCGTTCGTGTACCAGCTGCTGGTGCGCGCGTACGGCACGAACAACCTGCCGGACTGCTCGAACATGTGCCACGAATCGTCCGGCGCTGCGCTGTCGGCGACCACCGGCATCGGCAAGGGTTCGGTGTCGCTGGCCGACATCCACCAGGCCGACCTGATCGTGGTCGTCGGGCAGAACCCGGGCACGAACCACCCGCGGATGCTGTCCGCGCTGGAGCAGGCGAAGGGCAACGGCGCGAAGGTCGTCGCGGTCAACCCGCTGCCCGAGGCCGGGCTGATGCGGTTCAAGAACCCGCAGAACGTGCGCGGCGTGGTCGGCAAGGGCACGCCGCTGGCCGACGAGTTCGCGCAGATCCGGCTCGGCGGCGACCTCGCGCTGTTCCAGGCGGTCGGGCATCTGCTGCTGCAGTGGGAGGACGCCGCGCCGGGGTCCATTGTGGACCGCGAGTTCGTCGAGAAGTCCACGCACGGCTTCGAGGACTGGGCCAAGCAGCTGCGCGAGATCGACTGGCCGGAGACCGAGAAGGCGACCGGTCTGGCTCGCGAGCAGATCGAGCACATCGCGCGGATGATCGCGACGTCCGAGCGCACGATCTACTGCTGGGCGATGGGGCTGACCCAGCACAAGCACGCCGTGCCGACGATCGCCGAGGTCGTGAACCTGGCGCTGGTGCGCGGGATGATCGGCAAGCCGGGCGCGGGCCTGTGCCCGGTGCGCGGCCACTCGAACGTGCAAGGCGACCGCACCATGGGCGTGTGGGAGAAGATGCCCGAGCCGTTCATGGACGCGCTCGACCGGGAGTTCGGCATCGCCGTGCCGCGCAAGCACGGCTGGGACACTGTCGACTCGATTCGCGCGATGCTCGACGGCCGCGGCAAGGTGTTCTTCGCGATGGGCGGCAATTTCGCCTCCGCCACCCCGGATTCGGACCGGACCGCGGACGCGCTGCGGGCGTGCTCGCTGACCGTGCACGTGTCGACGAAACTCAACCGCTCGCACGTCGTCCCCGGCCGCACCGCGCTGATCCTGCCGACGCTCGGCCGCACCGAGCGGGACGAACAGGAATCCGGACGGCAGTTCGTGACCGTCGAAGACTCGATGTCGCAGGTGCACGCCTCGCGCGGCCGGCTGGCTCCGGCGAGCGACGAGCTGCTGTCCGAGGTCGCCATCGTGTGCCGCTTGGCGGAGAAGCTGCTCGGTCCCGACCACTCGGTGCCGTGGCGGTCGTTCGAGAAGAACTACGACCTGATCCGCGACCGCATCGCCGCCGTGGTGCCGGGCTGCCACGACTACAACCAGCGCGTCCGCGAACCGGACGGTTTCGTCCTGCCGCACGCACCGCGCGACTCGCGGGAGTTCACCGGCACGGCTACCGGCAAGGGCACGTTCACGGTGTCGGAGCTGGAGTACCCGGAAGTTCCCGAGGGCCGGTTGCTGCTGCAGACGCTGCGCAGCCACGACCAGTACAACACCACGATTTACGGGCTGTCCGACCGGTATCGCGGCATCGAGGACGGCCGCCGGGTCGTGTTCGTGCACCCGGACGACCTTGCCGCGCTGGGAGTTGCGGACGGGGAGATCGTGGACCTGGTCTCGGAATGGCGGGACGGGGACCGGCGCGCGCCCAGCTTCCGGGCGGTCGCGTATCCGACGGCTCGCGGGTGCGCGGCGGCGTATTTCCCGGAGGCGAATGCGTTGGTGCCGCTGGATTCTGTGGCAGAGAAGTCGAATACGCCGGTGTCGAAGGCGGTCGTGATTCGGTTGGAGCCGCACCACCACGTGTGACCTGCTCGTGAGTGGCGGTGCCGGTCAGAACCCCGGCACCGCCACCCGCGAGGCGTCAGTCGATGCAGTTGTCACCGTCTGACGTGACGGGCTGCGGCTGGTCGGCCTTCGCCGGCACCCCAGCCGCGGACCCGCCGTCCGACACCCCCGGTCCTGAGTAGACCTTCCCGAGCACCACCTGGATGTGCCCCGCCGGAACGTCCGCCGATTCCTTAGTGGACAGTCCGCCCAGTTCCTTCGCCACCTCCGCGCCCTCGGCGGCGAGCGCGGCCGGGTAGCGCACGATCGACGTCCGCTGCGACGGCGCGTTTCCGTCGGCGGTGGCGGCGAATCCCTTGCCCTTCAGCACATCCGCGACCCGCGCCGCGAGGCCCGAAGCGCCACCGGCGTTGGAAATCTCCACCGCCGCCTTCGGCGCACCCGGCGGGGCGGCGGGCGGCGCCGCGCCGATCAGCCCGGACGCAAACGCTTTCACCTGCGCCGGATCCACCTGCACCGCAGTCGCCGTCGGATGGGATTTGTCGTACCGGTAGTCCTGGTTCACCACCGGGATCGTCGTGAACTGGATGCCGCCGCCGGACACCCCGCGCATCTTGCTGACGAAGTCCAGGATGTTCCACGACTGGTCCAGCACCACCGACCGCTTCACCGCGTCGATGAGATCGCTCAGCTTGCCCGGATCGGCGAGCGTCCCGGCCGAAAGCACCTCGTGCGCCATCGAAGCGAGGAACACCTGCTGCCGCCGCATCCGGCCGAAGTCGGTGCCGGGCAGATTGTCGCGCTGCCGTACGAAAGCGAGCGCGGCACCGCCGGAAAGCCGCTGTTTGCCCGCCGGGAAGTCCGCGCCCGAGTTCTCGTCCTTGGTGGCCTTCTTCAGGCACACCTCGACTCCGCCGACGGCCTTGCTGATCTCGGAAAAGCTCAGCAGGTTGACCTCGGCGTAGTGGTCGATGGTGACGCCGGTGAGATCCTCGACCGCCTGCCGCGTCGACTTGCGCGCCGCGGTCATCGAGTCCTGCTCGATCTTGTCCTTGTCGGTTTCCCCGGCCGCGCGCAGTTTCGAGGCCTCGGCCGCCTTGCCGCGGCCGAACGCGGCGTTGATCTTGCCTTTTCCGCCGGGCATGGAGACGTACGAGTCGCGCGGGATGGAGAACGCCTTGACCTCCTGCTGCCCGTCCGGGATCCGCAGCACGATCAACGTGTCGGTGAGGTCGTCGCCGTTCGCGCCCGCGCGCAGTTCGTCCAGGACGCTCTGCGGCAGCGGGGTCCCGTCCGGGCCCTTGCGCGCGTCCCGGCCGACCAACAGGATGTCCAGCGCCCCGTCGGCGTGCTTTTGGCCTTCGTCCACCGATCCGCCGCCGCCGATGACGTCGCTGCGCGTGATGTCGTCGAGCGCGCTCAGGGTCGAAAACCCGTAAGCCGTGCCGGCGAACACCGCCATCGACAGCGTGCCGGCGATAACTTTTCCTGCGATCCGCACGCCCTTCTGGACGTCCGGCGGCCCCGATCTGCTGCATTCGTGACGCAGCTCACAGGTCAGCGCAGGTGTGAGGCTCCGTTCATGTCCAGGATGGAGCCGGACGCCCAGGGCGTCTCCGACGACGCCAGGAACACCACCGCTTCGGCGATTTCCTCCGGTTCGGCCACCCGGCCGAACGGACTCTGCTCCCGCACCTGGTCGGTGACCCGGTCCGCGACTCGCTCGGTCGCGGTGAAGCCCGGAGCCACCGAGGTGACCGAAATGCCGTGCGGAGCCAACTGAACCGCGAGCGATTGGCCGAACGAATGCAGCGCGGCCTTGCTCGCGCCGTACGCGAGGTATTCGGGCTCGCCCCGGAACGCCCCGCGCGACCCGATGTTCACGATCCGTCCTGGCACGCCGCGAGCCATGAGGTGCCGGGCGACGTGGAAGGAAACGTTGGCCGCGCCGAGGAGGTTGACGTCCAGCGTGCGCCGCCACGCCTCCTGCCAGTCCGGATAGGACATCTCGCCGATCGGCGTCCGGGTGGCCGGAGTAGTCCCGACCGCGGCGTTGTTGACCAGCACGTCGACGCCGCCGAGTTGTTCCTCGGCCACGTCGGCGATCCACTGCGCGGCATCGGGATTCCCGAGGTCGCCGGACACGAGCACGTGCCCGGAACCGGGCAGCGCCTCGAGCGTCTCGCGCGCGGCCTCCCGGTTGGATCCACAGTGGACAGCGATCCGGTCGCCCCTGGTGGCGAAGGCGACGGCGATGGCGCGGCCGATCCCGCGCGAGGCTCCGGTGACGAGGACGTTCATTTCGCGAACAACTGCGTCTCGTCGCGGAAAGCCTTGAACTCCAGCGCGTTCCCGGCCGGGTCGAGCAGGAACATCGTCCACTGCTCCCCCTTCTCTCCGGCGAACCGCTGATACGGCTCGATCACGAACTCGGTGCCCGCCGCGCGCAGCCGCCCGGCCAGCTCCTGGAAGCTGTCGACGTCGAGCACCAGCCCGAAATGCGGCACCGGAACGTCGTGCCCGTCGACGGGATTGCGGCCGGCTTCCGCCCGGGCGCCCGGGACCACGTGCGTGACGACCTGGTGGCCGTGGAAGTTCCAGTCGACCCACGCGTCCGCCGAGCGCCCTTCCGACAGCCCGAGCACGGTGCCGTAGAACTCGCGGGCCTTCGGCAGGTCGTCGACCGGTATGGCCAGGTGGAAGGCGGGACGGACGGCCATGGGGCACTCCTTCGGCGCGGGGATCGGTTTCTTCACCTTGACCGGCCGATGTCCGAATGTCAACATTGGCACGTGGAAGTCACCCCCCTGAGGAAGGCGGCGCGCCGCGGGCTCGCCGACGAGGCCGCCGACCGGGTGCGCGAAGCGATCTTCGCCGGCCATTTCCGGCCCGGCGCGCCTTTGCGCGAGGTCGAATTGGCCGCGTCACTGGAGATCAGCCGCGGTTCGGTGCGCGAGGGCATCGCCCAGCTGGCCCGGGAAGGCCTGGTCCGCTGCGGCTGGCATCGCCCGACCACGGTGGTCGACGTGACCGCTTCGGATGTCAACGAGGTCTACTCGGTCCGCGCCGCCCTCGACCGGCTCGCCGCGGTCACCGCGCGCGCCACGGCGACCGCCGAAGATCTGGACGCGCTGGACGCGTTAGTCGCGGAGCTGGCGACGGCCGTCCGCACGAATGCGGACGGCCCGCGACTGTTGGCGCTGGATATCGCTTTCCACGACCGCGTTTACGCGGCGGCGGACAACGGACGGCTCACCGAGGCGTGGGAAGCCGTGCGCTCGCAGGTGTTCCTGTTCCAGCTGCAACGGGTTTCGCTGGGACACGAGCATTACCGGGCCCGCGTGGTGGCTGAGCACCGGGAATTGGCGGAGCTGATTCGCGCCGGCGACCGGGAACGGTTAGCCCGGGTGGCCGAACATCACGTGGAGTCCGCGAGGGAAAGCCTGCTCGACCGCCTCCGAACCGAGTAGTTCCACGCATCCGCCGCGCTTCCCGGCCTGCCACGATCCTTAGGTGGACCCGGACCCGAGCGAACCGACCCAAGCCCGCCCCGCGATCGTCGGCGCACTGCACGGCGCGGGCGCGTTCCTGGTCAGCGCCTTAGTGCTCTGCGGGCTCGCGATCGGAGTGACGGCTGGCTCGAACGAGCTGAGCTGGCCGGTCGTGCTCAGGATCATCGTGCTCGCCTCCTTCTCGATGTGGGGGCTTTTCGCGCTGCCGGTCGCGGCCGGAATCGGCGCGCTGGTCGCTTCGCTGGGCAAGCCGAAACGACTAGCGCGCCGCGTGTGGCTCACGGTTTGCCCGCTCACCTTGCTATTCCCGATCCTCTTCGCCGCCGTGACTGCTATGCGACTGGAGTAGCCTCCTTCGCTCGCGCGAGCGCCGCTTCGATCCGCTTGTTGCTCGTCATGCTCATCGTCACCAGCGTCATCGACACGAGCACCCCCGCCGCCCCGATGTACGGCACCCGCACCCCGGCCGTCGCGGCGAGCCAGCCGCCGAGCGCGGCGCCTGCCGGTGCGGCCGAGGCCGAGACCAGGCGCGAAGCCGCGGCCACTCGGCCCATCAGCCGTGCCGGGACCACGACCTGTCGCAGCGAGCCGCCGAGCACCATCGTGGTCGCCATGGCGCAGCCGCACAGGGCGAACATCGCTCCGGCCAGCCACGGGTCCCTGGCCAGGCCGAACACCAGCACCGCGCCGCCCTCGATCACCGCGGTGACGGTGAGCGCGGTCCCGGTGCCGAGCCACTTCTCCAGCGGTCCGGCGAGCACCATCGCGCCCACCAGTCCCCCGGCGGCTTCCGCGGCGAGCAGGAACCCGTATCCGGCGGAGTGCAGGCCCAGCGCGTCCTTGGCGAAAACCACCAGCACCGCGCCGAAAGCGCCGAACGCCAGGTTCCCGACCGCGGGCCGCAGGGCGAGGCCGAGCAGCAGCCGATCCTTTACTACGTACGCGAAACCCTCTTTCGAGTCCGCCCACACGGTCCGTCCGGGCTCGCGTTTCGGCACCGGAGCCGGCGGCAGCGTCCGGATCAGCACCGCGCTGGCCACGTAGGTCAGCGCGTTCACCGCGAACGGCAGCGTTCTTCCGACGGTGAAAAGGAAACTCCCGACCGGCGGTCCGGCGAACTGCCCGGCGGCGGTCGACGCCCCGCGCAGGTATCCGTTGGCCCGCCGGAGCAAAGTCTGGTCCCGCGCGAGCAGATCCGGCAGGTAGGCCTGCGCGGCAGTGTCGAAGAACAGGGTGCCAGTACCGAGCAGGAACGCCACCACGAGCAGGACCGGAATGCTGAGCCAGCCGAACGCGCCCGCAACGACCGTCAGCACCAGCAACACCGCTCGCGCCAGGTCGGCGAGCCACATCGTGCGCCGCCGGTCCCAACGGTCGACCAGGGCGCCGGCGAACAGCCCGGCCACCGGATACGGCGCGAGCACCGCCACCGTCACCAGACTGACCACCAGCGGATCGCTGTCCAGCAACAGCGCCAGCAACGGCAGAGCCGCGACATACGCACCGTCGCCTAGGGAACTGACCGTCGCGGCTGTCCACAAGCGACTGAACGCGGGCGGCATCTTCGGATTGGTCATCGGGCAGCACCCGGCCCCGGACGGAAGAACGCGATCGCGACGGTGGCGGCCGCCTCGTCGGCGTCGCGCGCGTCCCGCAGCTCGTCGAGCAGTCCGGCCAGCCGGCGCTCGAACTCCTCGAATTGCGTCTCGCTGATCCGCGTGTGCTGCATCCGAACGTACCGGCGCGAGCCTTCGGGCGCGGTCGAGAGGTCGTTGATCGCGTGCTGCATCAGCACGTCCCGCTGCCCCGCCGCGGGTTCGGGCAGCTCGATGCTCTTGCCGACGTGCGCGTAGTAGCGCTCCAGCACGCCGCGCACCTTCCGCGTGCGCACGACGTGCACGAGCCCGGCCCGCTCCAGCACCCGCATGTGGTAGCTGGAACTGCCTTTCGCGATGTCCAGCTGCTCGGCGACCTGCGTGATCGTCGCGGGCCCGTCGCGCAGCACCGCGAGCACGCGGTGCCGCACGACGTTGCTGACCGCGCGCAGCTGATCGGTCGTCTCCACCTGGACAGATTCTTGGGGCGGGACATAGCCCGCCTGGTCGTCCCCAGTCATGGGGACAATGGTCAACGACTCTTGACCATTTGTCCAGTGCTAATTTTCGGAGCAGCGTTGGCCGGCGGCTCAGCCGCCGAAGAGCCCGACCACCTTCCGGATCAGCTCGACCACGCCGTAGGCGAACGGGGCGAGCACCCACAGCCAGGCGATCACCAGCAGGACAGTCCGGCCGCTGGAACGGCCCTCGGCACTCGTCATCAGGCTTCACTCCCCACCGCGGCCTGCCCGGCCGGCTCGTGGAACTTCTCCTTCACCGGGCGCACGCATTCGTTCGCGACGAACCCGACCACCAGCAGGCCGATCATGATCCAGAACGACAGCTGGTACAGGTCCGGCCCGGTCTTGCCCGCGGCCTTCTGGCTGTCCGCGATCCCGTCCACGATCAGCGGCCCGAGCACGCCCGCCGCCGACCACGCGGTCAGCAGCCTGCCGTGGATCGCGCCGACCTGATAGGTGCCGAACAGGTCCTTGAGGTACGCCGGGAGCGTCGAGAACCCGCCGCCGTAGAAAGACAGGATCAGCATCGCGCACAGCACGAACACGAGCTTCGAGGAGTTCGTGGTCAACGCGATCACGAGGTACAGCAGCGCGCCGACGCCGAGGTAGAACCGGTAGATGTTCTTGCGCCCCACCAGGTCCGAGGCCGACGACCAGACGAACCGGCCCAGCATGTTGGTCAGCGAGAGCAGCGCGACGAACCCGGCGGCGGACGCGGCGCCGACCGGGGCGGAGGTGCCCTTGAAGAAATCGGTGATCATCGGCGCGGCCTTCTCCAGGATGCCGATGCCCGCGGTCACGTTGAGGCACAAGACAATCCAGAGACACCAGAACTGCGGCGTCTTCAGCGCGTTCGCCGCAGAGACGTTCGCCGTGGAGATCATCGGTTTCGCGGCGGCCTGCTTGACCGCGCCCGCCGGACGCCAGTCGTCGGCGGGAACCCGGACGATCAGCACGCCCATCGTCATGAACACCGCGTACACGATCCCGTGAATGAGGAACGCCGTCGCGATGTCGCCCGTCGTGGGCGAGGTGCCGAGCATCGCCGACGACCACGGCGACGCGATCAGCGCGCCGCCGCCGAAGCCCATGATCGCGATCCCGGTGGCCATGCCCGGCCGGTCCGGGAACCATTTGATCAGTGTCGACACCGGCGAGATGTAGCCGATGCCGAGACCGATCCCGCCCACGCCGCCGTAACCGGCCACGACGAGCCAGAACTGTCCGGTCGCGACGCCGAGCGCGGCGAGCAGGAACCCGGCGGAGAAACAGACCGTGGCGACGGCCATGGCCCAGCGCGGGCCGTTGCGCTCCACGAGCGTGCCGCCGAACGCGGCGGACAGGCCCAGCATCACGATGCCGAGCTGGAACGGCAGCCCGGATTGCGTGCCGGACAGTCCCAGAGTCTTCTCCAGCGGCGTCTTGAAGACGCTCCACGCGTAGGCTTGGCCGATCGACAGGTGGATGGACAGCGCAGCGGGCGGCACGAGCCAGCGGGTCCAGCCAGGCGGTGCGACGATGCGGGAACGGGCAAGGAAGCCGGGGACAGCCATCGGCGGTCTCCTCCCAACAGTGACGAGGTGCTGGGAATGGTTTACCAGATCCTCGGCGTTGCGCCGGATGACTGTCGAATGACTTGAGAATGTCTTGTCGATGACAACAAAAATCGACGCCGAAGCGGACAACGAGGACGAGCGGAGCAGGCGATGGGCAGAGTGACGGTACGGCGGCCGGTACGGCGGATCTCCGCGACCGGCGAGCGGCGCCGGCCGGACTCGCTGGCCGCCGAGGAGCCGTTGGAGCTGCGGGTCGGCGGCAAGGCGCTGGCAGTGACAATGCGCACTCCTGGCCACGACGTCGAGCTCGCGCACGGCTTCCTGTTGTCCGAAGGCGTGTTGGGGTCCCGTGAGGACGTCGCCGTCGCGCGCTACTGCGACGGGGTCGACGATCAAGGCCGCAATACCTACAACGTTCTCGACATCGCACTCGCCGAGGGAGTCGCCCCGCCGGACACCGGCGTCGAGCGGAACTTCTACACCACCTCGTCGTGCGGCGTCTGCGGCAAGGCCGCGCTCGACGCGGTGAAGCTGCGAAGCCGCTTCTCCCCCGGCGCGTCCGAGTTCACCGTGAAGACCGACGTCCTCACCCAGATGCCGGATCGGTTGCGGGAACAGCAAAAGGTGTTCTCGTCCACCGGCGGCCTGCACGCCGCCGGACTGTTCACTTCGGACGGTCGGCTCGTCGTGGTGCGTGAGGACGTCGGACGGCACAACGCGGTGGACAAGGTGCTCGGCTGGGCCCTGCAGGCGGGCCGGATCCCCGCCCCGGATCTGGGGCTGCTGGTCTCCGGCCGCGCCTCGTTCGAACTGGTGCAGAAGGCCGCGATGGCCGGCATCGGGCTGCTCGCCGCGGTGTCCGCGCCGTCGTCGCTCGCGGTGGAACTGGCCGAGGAGAACGGCATGACGCTCATCGGTTTCCTGCGCGGCGACAGCATGAACCTCTACACCGGAGACCAGCGGCTGCTGACGTAATCACGCTCCGGCGGGCACCCAGTTGCCGTGGAAACCGTGCGGGACCCGATCCGGAAGATGCACGGCGGCAACGGTTTCGAGGGTGCCCGCGTCGAGCAGGACGAGGTCGCTGCGCGCTTCGGCCGCGTCGTAGACGTAGCCCATCAGCACGCCCTCGTCCTCGCCCGCGTCCGCCCGGGACGGAACGAACACGAACTCGCCTGGCTCGCGTCCGGGACCGAACCGGTGCGCCTCCACGGAACCCTTGCGCAGGTCGTGTTTGTACACCGCGCCGACGCTGCGAGACCGGTCGTCGAGGGCCGTGGCGTAGCCGTACCGGTGCGGCAAGCCGACAAGACGTTCGTCCACGCGCGGGAACTCCTGGCCGTGCTCGTCGATCCGTTCCTCGACCACCTTCCCGAGCGCGAGATCGACCGTCCACCGGTCGAGCGTCGGCTCGCCTTCGGCCGGGCCGTGCAGCGCGCGGTCGAACATCTTCGGATGCCGGACGACGTCGAGCACGATCCGGTCGTCCTCGTCGTAGGCGTTGAGCGGGTGGAAGACGTAGCACTGGCCGACATCGAACCAGCGGACGTCGCTGTTGTCGCCCTCGCGCGGCATCACGCCGATGCGCGCCGGGTAGTCCGGATTCCACCGGTACGGCAAGGAACTCACTCCGCGACCGGTGCGCGCGGTCAGCGGGTCGGGCACGTCGACCGGCACCGGGGCCTGGTCCGGATCGAAGGTGACCGGCAGGTCGTAGAACACGACATACCGTTCGGTGAGCGAGAAGTCGTGCATCATCGGCGCACCGGTGACCTCGACGTCGACCGTGCGCCGTGCCCGTCCGTCGGTGCCGACCACCGAATACTGGACCTTGTTCCCCAGCCCGAATTGGTACGAGACGGCGTGCAGCTCGCCGGTCCTCGGGTCGCGCTTCGGGTGGGCGGTGTATCCGGAGAGGGTGCCGTCGAAGTCGCAGATGCCCAGGGTGTCCAGCTCCTCGCTGAGCTCCCACTGCGGCACCCCGCCCTCGACCAGCGCGATCGTGCGCCCGGCGTGCCCGATGACGTTGGTGTTGGCCCCGCCCTCGTCGGTGCCGACGCGGCGGCTGCGGTACCACTCGGCCCGGCCGTCGCGCAGCCGCACGCCGTGCACCATGCCGCGGCCGAGGAACCAGTGGTGCGTTTCCGGATCCGGGTCGGTCGGGTTCGGCCCGTTGCGCAGGTAGCGGCCGTCGAGGTAGTCGGGCAGCTGCCCGGTCACCGTCAGGCGGGTGCTCGTGTACTCGCGCTCGACCGGCGCGAAGTTGCCTTCGAGGAAGAGATTTCCCATGACACGCTCCGTCCATAACGTGGTTATGGTCACCGGTATAACAGGGTTATGGGATACTGGCAAGCATGAACGAGCGGACTCGGGGCGAACACGCGCGGACGCAACTGGTCGAGGCGGCGATCCGGCTGCTGGCCGACGGCGGCGCGGAAGCACTGCAGGCCCGCAAGCTGGCGGCCGAGATCGGCGCGTCCACAATGGCCGTGTACACCCATTTCGGCGGCATGGCCGCGCTCGTCGATGCCGTTGCGCGAGAAGGGTTTCGGCGGCTGATCGCGAACATGGCGACGGTCGGGCAGAGCGACGATCCGGTGGCCGATCTGTACCGCCTCGCGCTGGCCTACCGCCGCACCGCGGTGGAGCATCCGGAGCTGTTCACGCTCATGTTCCGAGAGGCGGGCGCGCACGGACAAGCGGTCGGCGACCTTTTGAAGGAGAGCCCGGACAGCGAGGCCGCGGCGTCGTTCCGGGGCATGGTCGCGGCCGTCTCGCGCACGATCGAGGCCGGACGGCTCAAGGGCGATCCGCTGTCGGTCGCCTCACAGATCTGGAGCGCGATCCACGGCTATGTCACCCTCGAACTGCTGGGCCACTTCGGCCGGGGCGACCGGGGAGTGAGCGAGGTGCTCTCGCCACTCTGCGTGACGCTCGTCGTCGGGCTCGGAGACAGCCCTGCCGCCGCTCGGGCGTCCGTGGGTCTGATCACAACAACCGCATGAAGATCTTCTGAAGGCAACGTTTTGTCCCTTCGCCACGTCTTACGCTATATGGGTGAGGGGGATTGGGTGAGCGAGGAGACCGAGGGCCGAAGGCGGGTGAGCCGCCGGTCCATGCTGATCGCGGGTGCCTCGGGCCTCGGCATCGCCGGGCTCGCGGTGGGGAGCGCGACCGGCGTGGTGCCGTTCAACCAAGCGATGCAGCGGGCACTGGGCGTGACGTCGTCGACGCCGGTGACCCAGCTCGGCAGCATGCGGGTGGAACGCGTCTACTCCCACGCCCGCGGCCGGGAAGTGGACCTCGTTTTCCAATTGCCGAGCAAGAAGCCCCCAGCCGGTCTGCCGATGTCCCTGATGCTGCACGGCCTGCACGGATCCGCGCGCTCCGCCGCGCCGAGCGGCCTGCTGAAGCAACTGGGCAGCGACGTCGCGCGCAAAGCCGTGCCGGCGTACGGCTTCGTCGCGGTCGACGGCGGCGACAACTACTGGCACCAGGTCCGCCCCGGCGACGACCCGATGGCGATGCTGCTGGAAGAAGTCCCGCAGTGGCTGCGAGCCCGCGGCTTCGGCGGCACGGACGGCGTGCCGTTCGCTTGCGCCGGAGTCTCGATGGGCGGCTTCGGAGCCCTCCTGTACGCCCGCCGCCGCGCCGAACGCCGCCAACCGCCCGCCGCGGTCGCCGCGATCGCGCCCGCGCTGCTGACGTCGTGGCCGGAAATGGCGAAACGCCGCATTTTCACCGGCATGACTGATTGGACTTCGCTCGACCCGCTGCGCCATCAGTCGTCCCTGCAGGGCATTCCGACGGCGGTTTACTGCGGGACGGAAGATCCGTTCATCACCGGTGTGCGGCGGTATATCGCGGAAACGCACCCGACGATTGGATATACGGCGCACGGGAAGCACAGCGACACGTTCTTCCGGACGACGGTTCCCAGCATGGTGGGGTTCTTGGGGAAGCATTTGCGGCAGAAGGTCTGAGCCTGCCGATCTTGTGAGTGTCGAGCACAGTTCCGTCCGGGGCCAACACTCACGGCTTCCGCGACGGAATCCAACGGCATCAACGCGTTCGTCTCAGGAAAATACGCCGCCACACAGAATCAGAAAGCGACAACTGCGGGAACTGAGGTCGTGCGTGGTTGTCCCGGTTCTCACCGCGACAACCGCTCACGAGACCCAGCGAGCCGTTACCGAACATCGCTGAGAATCCGGCCATCGCGGCAAGTGCCGTCAACGGCTACCAGAGCATCGGGGCCGCGTTGCGGAGAGCCGCCTCCGCCCCGCCACGGGATTTCTTCGTCCACGAGGTGCACACCCACTGCACTACCGCATCCATGGCGGCAATCCTTCACCGCGAAGGACGCTCGCCGCGAGCGAGTTACGAGACCCAGCGGGCCACGACGGACATCACCCAGAACCCGACCAGCCCCGCGAGCGCCGTCAGCAGCGACCAGCGCAGCTGAAGCGCCCGGGTCTCCGACGCACGCCACCGGCGCAGGAACAGCCACGCCACCACGAACAGCGGGATCGGCAGCAGCGGCAGCGCCGACAGCCGGGTGCCGACCGCGACCAGGCAGACCAGCGTGCACAGCGCCAGCATGATCTCGGACGCGCGGGGCAGCCACGGGAAGCGCGTGAACACGGACGCGGCTACCCGCTCGCTCAGCTCCAGGATGCCGACGACCGGCGCGGCCGCGGGCTCGGTCTCGGTCTCGGTCTCGGTCTCGGCGGGTACCGCTTCGCCGGGGTCGGCTGTCTCGTCCCCCCGGGGTGCGGTCAGCGGCACGGTTGTCATCCTGTCCATTATCGCGCCTGCCGCCGACACCCGGACAGCCGACTCCTGCTAACGCCCGGCGGACGCCGGGTCAGGCCGACTTTTCGCCGCGCTCGCTGCGAGTGCGGCGCGACGGCTGGCGAGCCACGATCGTGGGGTTGACGTTCTCCCGCACGGTCTGCTCGGTGATCACGACCTTCGCCACGTCCTCGCGGCTCGGGATGTCGTACATGACCGGCTGGAGGACTTCCTCCATGATCGCGCGCAGGCCGCGGGCGCCGGTGCCGCGCAGGACGGCCTGGTCGGCGATCGCCTCGAGCGCGGTCTTGGTGAACTCCAGCTCGACGTTGTCCATCTCGAAGAGCTTCTTGTACTGCTTCACCAGCGCGTTGCGCGGCTGCGTCAGGATCGAGACGAGCGATTCCTTGTCCAGGTGGTTCACCGTCGCCACGACCGGGAGCCGGCCGATGAACTCCGGGATCAGCCCGAACTTGATCAGGTCCTCCGGCATGGTCTCGGAGAACACGTCGCTGCCCTCGATCTCGGCCTTGGTGCGGATCTCCGCGCCGAAGCCGAGGCCGCGCTTGCCGACCCGCTCGTTGATGATCTTTTCCAGCCCGGCGAACGCGCCCGCGACGATGAACAGCACGTTCGTGGTGTCGATCTGGATGAATTCCTGGTGCGGGTGCTTGCGCCCGCCCTGGGGCGGCACCGACGCGGTGGTGCCCTCGAGGATCTTCAGCAGCGCCTGCTGCACGCCCTCGCCGGACACGTCGCGGGTGATCGACGGGTTCTCGCTCTTGCGGGCGATCTTGTCGACCTCGTCGATGTAGATGATGCCGGTCTCGGCGCGCTTGACGTCGTAGTCCGCCGCCTGGATCAGCTTGAGCAGGATGTTCTCGACGTCCTCGCCGACGTAGCCCGCCTCGGTGAGCGCGGTGGCGTCGGCGATGGCGAACGGGACGTTCAGCAGCTTCGCCAGCGTCTGCGCGAGGTAGGTCTTGCCGCAGCCGGTGGGGCCGAGCATCAGGATGTTGGACTTGGCCAGCTCGACCGGCTCGTCCTTGGAGTCCTTCGGGCCGGATTTGTCGTCGGCCTGGATCCGCTTGTAGTGGTTGTACACCGCGACCGCGAGCGTCTTCTTCGCGTCGTCCTGGCCGATGATGTACTGCTCGAGGAACTCGTGGATGTCGGCGGGCTTCGGGAGCTCGTCGAGCTTCACGTCGCCGGCTTCGGCCAGTTCCTCTTCGATGATCTCGTTGCAGAGGTCGATGCACTCATCGCAGATGTAGACCCCTGGCCCGGCAATGAGCTTCTTCACCTGCTTCTGGCTCTTGCCGCAGAAAGAACACTTCAGCAGGTCGCCGCCGTCACCGATCCGTGCCATGGCCGTTGACCTCGTCCCCTCCGGTGCGCGAGCGCACCTGCACTACTGGATGGCGGCCCCGCGACTGCCAGGCGTTCCCGGGACCAACACGCATTGCCATCGACGGTACCCGCCCGAAGGCGCGGGCGGGAACACCCGACCCCCATAGGGCACGTCGACGACCGACACTAGACCAGCGGGCCGGTGCGCGTCGCGGATTCGCCGCGCACCGGCCCGTCGCGGTCAGTTCGCCGAGGCCTTCCGGTACGGAAGCACCTCGTCGATCAGGCCGTAGGCCTTGGCCTCTTCGGCGGTGAGGATCTTGTCCCGCTCGATGTCGGCCTTGATCTCGTCCGGTTCCTTGTTCGTGTGCTTCGCCAGGATGACCTCCATCTGGCGGCGCACGCGCTGGATCTCGTTGGCCTGGATCTCCAGGTCCGAGACCTGCCCGTAGGTGCCCTCGGTGGCCGGCTGGTGGATCAGCACGCGCGCGTTCGGCAGCGCCATGCGCTTGCCCGGCGTGCCCGCCGCCAGCAGCACCGCGGCGGCCGAGGCGGCCTGGCCGAGGCACACGGTCGAGATGTCCGGGCGGATGTACTGCATGGTGTCGTAGATCGCCATCAGCGAGGTGAACGACCCGCCCGGGGAGTTGATGTAGATGCTGATGTCGCGGTCCGGGTCCTCGTGCTCGAGGTGCAGCAGCTGGGCCATCACGTCGTTGGCCGACGCGTCGTCCACCTGCACGCCCAGGAAGATCGTCCGCTCCTCGTACAGCTTGTTGTACGGGTTGGACTCCTTCACGCCGTAGCTGGTGCGCTCGACGTAGGACGGGAGGATGTACCGCGACTGCGGAGTCTGCGGTGCCCGGAAGTCACCCGGGAGCCGGAAGTTGCTCATGATGCTCTCCTGTGTGGTGCTTCGGGACTCAGTTGCTCGAGGTCAGGCCGCTGTCGCGGGTCAGCACGTGGTCGACGAAGCCGTAGTCCTTCGCCTCCTGCGCGGTGAACCAGCGGTCGCGGTCGCCGTCCTTGATGATCTGCTCGGTGGTCTGCCCGGTCTGCTCGGCGGTGATCTTCGCGAGCTCCTGCTTCCACTTGTTGAACAGGTCCGCCTGGATCGCGATGTCGGAGGCGGTGCCGCCGACGCCCGCGGACGGCTGGTGCATCAGGATGCGAGCGTGCGGGAGCGCGTAGCGCTTGCCCGGGGTGCCCGAGGAGAGCAGGAACTGCCCCATCGAGGCCGCCATGCCCATCGCGTAGGTCGCCACGTCCGGGCGGATCAGCTGCATGGTGTCGTAGATCGCGAACCCGGCGGTCACCGAGCCGCCCGGCGAGTTGATGTAGAACCGGATGTCCGATTCGGCGTCGTCCGCGTCGAGCAGCAGGAGCTGCGCGGTGAGCCGGTTGGCGACCTCGTCGTTGACCTCGGAGCCGAGAACGACGATGCGCTCCTGGAGCAACCGCTCGAACACCGAGTCGGTGAGGTTGAGCCCCGCGGTGCCGGTCCGCCCCTCGGGCATGTGCTGCTTCACGTCTGCCTGCCTTTTCACCGGCGACGGGCCGCCTGTGAGAGCCGCGCCGCCGCTGTCGTGTTCAGATGCTTGAGATCTTGCAACCGACCCTAACGAACTTGGGCGGTGCAGAATGCCTGACACCGCCCAAGTTCGCTTACAGCTTTACTCCGCGGGGGTCGCCGCCGCTTCTTCGGTGACCTGCGTCTCCTCGGCGGGGGCTTCTTCGTCCGCGCCGAACAGCTCGGTCAGGTCGACCTCGGACCCGGACGCGTTCTTCACCGTGGTGCCGCGCACGACCGAGGCGAGCGCCTTGCCGCGGCGCACGTCGGCGTAGATCGCGGTCAGCTGGCCAGACTGCTGGGCCCGCTGCACGTACTCGTCCGGGCTGACGCCGAAGCGCTGCGCCTGGTAGATGATCCGCTCGGTGAGCTCGCCGTCGTTGACCGACGTCTTCTCCTTGTCGGCGATGGTGTCCAGCAGCAGCTGCGTGCGGACGGCCTTCTCCGACTCTTCCTTGACCTCGGCGTTGAACTCGTCGAGGGTGCGGCCCTCGGCCTCGAGGGCCTTGGCGAACTGGTCCTCGTCGTGGTCGAACGGGTGGATCGCGTCGTGCTTGCGGTTCTCGATCTCGGCCTCGAGGACCTTCTCCGGCAGCGGCACCTCGGTGCGCTCCAGGAGGATCTCGAGGACCTTGTCGCGCGCCTGGACGCCCTGCTGCATCGTCTTGACGCGGCCGAGCCGGGTGCGCAGGTCCTCGCGCAGCTCGTCGATCGTGTCGAACTCGCTCGCCAGCTGGGCGAACTCGTCGTCGGCCTCGGGAAGCTCGCGCTCCTTGACCGACTGCACGGTGACGGTGACCTCGGCGTCCTGGCCGGCGAACTCGCCCGCGACCAGCTTGGTGGTGAACACCTTGGTCTCGCCGGCGCTGGCGCCGACGATGGCCTCGTCGATGCCGTCCACGAGCTGGCCGGAGCCGATCTCGTAGGACAGGCCGGTGGTGGAGGCCTCTTCGACGGCCTTGCCGTCGACGCTGGCCGAGAGGTCGATCGACACGAAGTCGCCGGTCTGGGCCGGGCGCTCGACGCCGGTCAGGGTGCCGAAGCGGGCGCGCAGCTCGTCGAGCTGCTCGGCGACCTCTTCGTCGGTGGTCTCGACGTCGTCGACGCTGATCTCGAGGCCGGCGAGGTCGGGCAGCTCGATCTCCGGCCGCACGTCGACCTCGGCGCTGAACTCCAGCACCTCGCGGTCCTCGAGCTTGGTCACCTCGAACTCGGGCTGGCCGAGCGTCCGGACCTCGCCCGCGCGGACGGCCTCGATGTACTTGGCCGGGATGGCCTCGTTGACGACCTCGTCGAGCACCGGCGCGCGGCCGATCCGGCTTTCCAGGACGCGAGCGGGGACCTTGCCGGGACGGAAACCGGGGACCCGCACCTGCTGGGCGATCTTCCGGTACGCGGCGTCGAAGTTCGGCTTGAGCTCGTCGAACGGCACCTCGACATTGATCTTCACTCGCGTCGGGCTGAGCTGCTCGACGGTGCTCTTCAAGGTCTTCTCCTCGAGCGGTAAACGATGGGGGCGGACAGTCCCTCGGGACCGCCCCGGTCACCTGCTGACCGGGATATCCGAGTCTAGGCCAGAGGGTTGACAAGACCGGCTGCGGGGCACCTGCCGAGGCGGAGCCGTTCAGCGGCCGCCGGTGCGCGCCCGTAGCGTCGAGGACGTGGTTTCCGGGCAACAGAACGAAGGTCCGGCCGCGGCGGCGACGCGGCTCACCGGGTTCGAGACAGTCTCGCGAGGCTCCTCAGGCACCCTCAGCGAGGTCGTATTGACCGACGGCCACCAGCACCTCGACGCGATGGTGAAACGGGGCCACGCTCCAGGCGCGACCCGAGCCGAGGCAGCCGGACTGCGCTGGCTGGCCGCAGCGGACGCAGTGCGGATCCCCCGAGTGCACGGCGCGGACGACACGTGGCTGGTGCTGGACCGGGTGGCCGAGACCACGCCTTCGCACGCCGAGGAGTTCGGCCGCGACCTCGCCCGGCTTCACTCAACCGGAGCCCCCGCGTTCGGCGCCCCTCCCCCGGACGGCCTGGCGGACGCATGGATCGGGACCGCGCCGATGCGCAACTCACCAGGCGAGTCATGGCCGGAGTGGTACGCCGAATACCGAATCCGCCCCTACGTCCGGATGGCGTCCGAGATCCTCGACACAGCGGTCTTCGAGCGCGCCTGCGCACGAATCCCGTCGATAGCTGGCCCGCCTGAACCACCCGCGCGGCTGCACGGAGATCTGTGGAGCGGAAACGTCCTGTGGGATTCCGGCGGAGCGGTGCTCATCGACCCAGCCGCGCACGGCGGGCACCGGGAGACCGATCTGGCGATGCTGCACCTGTTCGGCTGCCCGCAACTAGGGCGGATCGTGGCGGCCTACAACGAGGTCGCACCCCTGGCGGACGGATACCGAGAGCGAATCGCACTGCACCAGCTTTTCCCGCTGCTGGTGCACACAGTCCTGTTCGGACGGTCCTACGCCCGGCAAGCAACCGAAGCAGCGCGCTCCCTGGGCTGACCCCGGCCTTCAGTGTCCGTGAGGGCCACCCTGAGGGAAACAGATTCCCTGAGGGTTCCCCTCACGACCCGCCGACGTACGTGAGGGCCACCTTCACGTACTCAGATTCCCTCAGGGTTCCCCTCACGACCCACATTCCCTCAAGGAGCCCCTCACGGAACCAGATTCCTCCAAGGAGCCCTTCACAGCCCGCCAGCCCACCTGCTCGCTCGCCGCCGCGACGCGCCCCAATGTGGCGTTGGGTGCGCCCCACGCACCCAATGCGGCATTCGGTGCGTCACATGCACCCAACGCCACATTGGGGCGCTAGCCCAAGCCCACCGCGAACCCGCACCGCCGCACCCACTCATGGAGGCACCCACCTCGAACCGCAGGCGCTGAACCCGACTATCGAGGCACCCAGCCCCTCCCCCGCACCCCGATACGAAGCCTCCCTGCGGTTCGGGGGTGCTTGTCAAGGCATCTTTCCCGCCTTGACAAGCACCCCCGAACCGTCAGCACACTCGGCTTCGGGGTGCCCCACGCAACCACCAGCGATGTCGCCGCCAGGCGACGAGCCACCCGCACAGCCCACTCACAGCAACCACACATCGCCCCCACACCCGCAAACCGCACCCTCGGGGTCATGCCCCTCCGCGCACGATTAGCCGCCGCCCACCCGCGACGGCGATCCCTGCGCACGAAACTGACCGTCTCGGTAGTAATCCTCCTCTCCCTGGTCTGCCTGACCATCGGCGTAATCAGCGAATTCGCCCTGCGCGCCTTCCTCCTGACCCAAACCGACACCCAGCTCTCCGCAGCCACCGCCCGCGCCCTCGACTTCGCCACCCACCCAGGCCCACCCGGCAACGAACGCAACCCCCTAGACGCCCCAGGCCAAGGCGCAGGCACAGTCACCGCCCACCTCGACTCCGACGGCGAAGACGGCACCGGCGGCTGGCTCTCCCCCCACGGCCAGCGCATCACCCTCACCCCGGACGAACTGACGGCCCTGCAAAACCCCCCAACAACCGGCCGCCCCTACACCCGCACCCTGGGCACCCTCGGCGATTACCGCCTGACCGCGATCCCCATCCCCGACGGCATAGTCATCACCGGCGTCCCCCTAGCCCCCATGCAACAGACGCTGCTGACCGTCGGCCTGATCCTCTTCGGCGTAGCCGCAGCCGGAGTAACGGGAGCAGCCTTCCTAGGCGCCTTCGCAGTCCGCCGAACCCTTCGCCCCCTGGAACGCGTAGCGGAGACCGCCTCCCGAGTCTCCGAACTCCCGCTGGACCGAGGCGACGTAGACCTGTCCGTCCGAGTCCCAGCCCAAGACACCGACCCTCGCACCGAAGTCGGCCAAGTAGGCGCAGCACTGAACCACATGCTGGGCCACATCTCCTCCGCCCTGGAAGCCCGCCACGCCAGCGAACTACGCGTCCGCAGATTCGTCGCGGACGCCAGCCACGAACTCCGCACCCCACTGGCCGCCATCCGCGGCTACGCCGAATTAGCCGGACGATCCGACAGCCACGCCCCGCCAGACGTAGCCCATTCGATGACCAGAATCGAATCCGAAGCCGACCGCATGACGGCCCTGGTCGAAGACCTCCTCCTGCTAGCCCGCCTGGACGCAGGCCGCCCGCTAGACGTCGCCGAAGTAGACCTGACCCGCCTGGTAGCGGACGCGGTCAGCGACGCCCACGTCGCCGGTCCACACCACGTCTGGCAACTCGCCCTACCGGACGAACCGATCCTCGTACTGGGCGATGTCCAACGCCTGCACCAAGTTCTGGCGAACCTGCTGGCGAACGCCCGCGTCCACACGCCCCCCGGAAGCACCGTCATCACCGCCCTGACCCGATCCGCGGACGGCAGCGCCGTGGTGACCGTGACCGACGACGGCCCGGGCATCCCGCCCGAACTACAGCCAGCGGTATTCGAACGCTTCGCCCGCGGAGATTCGTCACGATCAAGGGCGGCCGGGTCAACCGGACTGGGCCTGGCGATCGTGTCGGCAGTACTGACCGCACACCACGGCACCATCGCGATGCACAGCCGCCCAGGCCAGACGTCCTTCGCCGTCCGCCTGCCGATCGCAGTCCCGGCACAGCGAGCCCATGACCCCAGGTCCCACAGCGGGCACACAGGGTAAGCACATCCCGGCCCCAGGTCGCGCCGCGAGGCTGACCGCATGACCGCAGTCGCGACCCATCCAGCCGTCCCCGCCACGCCGGAACAGCGCGGCGAACCGAGGTGGGTGCGCCCGAGCCTCGTGCTGCTGCTCGTCGCGACCGCCGCGCTGTACCTGTGGGATCTGAACGCATCCGGCTGGGCCAACGCGTTCTACTCCGCCGCCGCCCAAGCCGGATCGCAGAGCTGGAAGGCGCTGTTCTTCGGCTCCACCGACGCGGCAAACGGCATCACGGTGGACAAGACGCCCGCCGCGCTCTGGGTGATGAGCCTGTCCGCGCGGCTGTTCGGAGTGAACGCCTGGAGCATCCTGGTGCCGCAGGCACTGATGGGCGTCGGCTCCACGTGGCTGCTCTACGCGACCGTGCGACGTACTTCCGGTGCGGCGGCGGGGTTGCTAGCTGGCGCGGTGCTCACACTTACCCCGGCAGCGGCACTGATTTTCCGCTTCAACAACCCGGACGCGCTGCTCGTCCTGTTGCTGATCGCCGCTGCCTATTGCACCGTCCTGGCGATCGAGAAGGCCAGCCCTCGGTGGCTCGTTTTCGCGGGCGCAGCAGTCGGATTCGGCTTTCTCGCCAAGATGCTGCAAGCGTTTCTCGTCCTGCCCGCCTTCGCACTCGCCTACCTTGTCGCCGCGCCGATCACTCTAGGCAAACGCTTCCTGCACCTGCTCGCCGGACTCGCCGCCGTCGTGGTTTCGGCAGGCTGGTACCTCGCCGTCGTGGCATTGTGGCCAGCCGCCGACCGGCCGTACATCGGCGGGTCCCAAAACAATAGCCTGCTCGAACTCACCTTGGGGTACAACGGTTTCGGCCGCATCACCGGGGACGAGACCGGCAGCGTCGGCGGAAGTCCGGGCGGCGGCTGGGGCAGCACCGGGCTGTTCCGGTTGTTCGGCAACGAAATGGCGGGCGGCATCGCGTGGCTGTTGCCTGCCGCGGTGCTCGGACTCGGCGCTGGCCTGTGGTTCACCCGTTACGCGCCCCGCACCGACCGCAGCCGCGCT
Organism: Amycolatopsis sp. cg13; assembly: GCF_041346965.1. GTDB lineage: Bacteria > Actinomycetota > Actinomycetes > Mycobacteriales > Pseudonocardiaceae > Amycolatopsis. The sequence continues at coordinate 8,765,331 of NZ_CP166848.1, read as the reverse complement.
TCACTGCTGATCTGGGGCGGCTGGCTGATCGTGACCGCCGCGATATTCAGCTTCATGGGCGGGATCATCCATCCCTACTACACCGTCGCGCTCGCCCCGGCGATCGCCGCTCTCGTCGGGATCGCGGCCGTCCAGTTGTGGCGTATCCGCGGCAATCCAACCGCCGTAGGGCTTTTGAGCGGCGGTGTCGCACTGACGACAGTCACGGCCTACCTGTTGCTGGACAATTCGTGGCAACCCTGGCTCGCCCCGACAGTGCTCGTCCTCGGTCTTTTAGCCGCTATCGCACTGTTTTTCGCCCAGCACTTTGGTCGGATCGCCGCCGTACTGGGCCTGGTAGTACTGCTCACGGGAACCGGCGCGTACACCATCGCCACCGCATCCACTCCGCACACCGGCGCGATCCCGTCCGCCGGACCGAATACGCGGCAGATGTTCGGCGGCGGCGGATTGCTCGGCACCACCTTGCCCGGCGCGAACCTGACAGCGCTGCTGCGGAACTCCGGCGAGCACCGATGGGCCGCCGCGACGGTCGGGTCCAACAACGCCGCCGGATACCAACTCGGCAGCGGGAAACCAGTCCTCGCGGTCGGCGGATTCAACGGCACCGACCCGTATCCGACGCTCGCGCAGTTCGAGCAGTACGTCCGCGAAGGCCAGATCCGCTACTTTCTCGGCGACGGCATGACGATGCGCGGCTCCAGCAGCGGAAGCGACGCCGCCGCCCGGATCGTCCAATGGGTGGCCGAGAACTACCGAATGACCACAGTGGACGGTGTGACCGTCTACGACCTGGCTGCCTGATTCCGTGCCGTGCGGCCAAGATCACCGGATCGGGCGTACGTCGCACAGCGCAAGCACAGGAACACCACAAGGTGGCCAAAGCCCCGCGGACAACGGTGAACGCATGAACGCCACCGCCCCCTCCCGCAGCGGCGCCCCGCGGCCCGGGACGACTCCGGTCGGCCTCGGCGGCCCGCATCCCGTGCTCGACGTCGTCATCCCGGTCTACAACGAGGAAACCGACCTGGAGCCGTGCATCCGCCGGCTCCAGGCGCATCTCGCCGAACGCGCCGGCTACCCGTACCGGATCACCGTCGCGGACAACGCGAGCACCGACAAAACCCTTGCGGTCGCCGAAGAACTGGCCCGCGAGTTCCCCGAGGTCGAGGTGCATCACCTCGACGAAAAGGGCCGCGGCCGCGCGCTGCAGGCGGTCTGGTCCGCCTCGGACGCCGCCGTGCTGGCCTACATGGACGTGGACCTGTCCACCGACCTCGCCGCGCTGGATCCGCTCGTCGCGCCGCTGTTGTCCGGACATTCGGACGTCGCGATCGGCAGCCGTCTCGCCCGCGGCGCCCGGGTGGTCCGCGGGCCGAAGCGCGAGTTCATCTCCCGCTGCTACAACCTGATCCTCCGCGGCACGCTTGCGGCGAAATTCTCCGACGCGCAATGCGGATTCAAGGCGATCCGCGCCGACGTCGCCCGCGCGCTGCTCCCCCACGTGCGCGACACCGGCTGGTTTTTCGACACCGAGCTGCTCGTGCTCGCCCAGCGCGCCGGACTGCGGATCCACGAGGTGCCGGTCGACTGGGTCGACGACCCGGACTCCTCGGTCGACCTCATCGCGACCGCCACCGCCGACCTCAAAGGCATCGCCAGGGTCACCCGCGCGACCTTCACCGGCGAGATTCCCGTGCACCGGCTGCGCGAACAGCTCGGCCGCGAACCGATCGGCGTGGAGGCCCCCGGAGTGTCCCCGAGCCTGGTGAAACAACTCGTGCGGTTCGCCGCGGTCGGCGTCGCCAGCACGGTCGCGTACCTGCTGCTTTTCCTGCTGCTGCGGACGATGGTCGGCGCGCAGGCGGCCAACTTCACCGCACTGCTCGTCACCGCGATCGCGAACACCGCGGTGAACCGGCGGGTGACCTTCGGCGTCCGCGGGCGCGCCGGCGCCGGACGGCATCAGTTCGAGGGGCTGCTCGTGTTCGGCCTCGGACTGGCGCTGACCAGTGGTTCGCTCGCCTTGCTCAACCACACCACCCATCCCGGGCTCGTCCTGGAGACGACCGTGCTCGTGCTGGCGAACCTCGCCGCCACGGTGCTCCGTTTCCTGCTGCTGCGGGGCTGGGTCTTCAATCCGCGCCGTACCGCTACCGAGGAGTCGTCTTGAGCACTGTCCTGTCCGCCCGGCCTACCGCCCCGGACGCGCCGGATCGCGCGACGCCTCGCTGGATCCGTCCGTCGGTGTTCGGGCTCTTGGCGCTCACCGCTGTCCTGTACTTCTGGGACCTGACCGCTTCCGGGTTCGGCAACTCGTTCTACGCCGCCGCCGTGCAATCGGGCACGCAGAGCCTGAAGGCGTGGCTGTTCGGTTCGCTGGACGCCGGGAACGTGATCACTGTCGACAAACCGCCTGCCGCGCTGTGGGTGGGGACGGCTTTCGCACGGGTCTTCGGGTTCTCCAGCTTCACCGTGCTTGCCCCGCAGGCGCTCATGGGCGTCGGCTCGGTCGGCCTGCTTTACCTGACTGTTCGCCGGGTTTCCGGGCCGCTGCCGGGATTGCTGGCCGGTGCGATGCTCGCGCTGACGCCGGTCGCCGCGCTGATGTTCCGCTTCAACAACCCGGACGCGTTGCTCACGCTGCTGCTGATCGCCGGGGCGTACTGCACCGTGCGGGCGATCGAGAAGGCCAGTCCTCGGTGGCTCGTTTTCGCTGGCGTGGCAATTGGATTCGGGTTCCTGACGAAGATGATGCAGGCGTTCCTCGTGCTCCCCGCGTTCGCGCTGGCGTACCTGATCGCCGCGCCGACCGGGCTGGGGAAGCGGTTGCTGCACCTGGTTTACGCCGGGGTCGCGGTGGTCGTGTCGGCTGGGTGGTTCGTGACGTTGGTGGAGTTGTGGCCGTCGGGGTCGCGTCCGTACATCGGCGGGTCGACTGGGGACAGCCTGCTGGAGCTGGCTTTGGGGTACAACGGGCTCGGGCGGATCTTCGGCGGGCAGGGCAACGGCGGCGGGATGGGCGGCGGTTTCGGCGGCGGCGGGAACAGCGCGTTCGGCGGCAGTTCGGGTCTCGGGCGGATGTTCGGCGCGAGTTTCGGCACCGAGGTCTCGTGGCTGCTGCCCGCCGCGCTGATCGGCTTGGTCGCCGGGTTGTGGTTCACCCGGCGGGCCGCGCGCACCGACCGGACCCGGGCGTCGCTGGTGGTCTGGGGCGGCTGGCTGCTCGTGAACGGGCTGGTGTTCAGTTTCATGAGCGGCACCGTGCACCCGTACTACGCGGTGCAGCTCGCGCCCGCGATCGCCGCGCTGGTCGCGATTTCCGGGCACGCACTGTGGCGCGGCCGGGCGCACACCGCGCCGCGGACGGTGCTGGGCGGGATGATCGCGGCGACCGCGGTGTGGGACTTCATCCTGCTCGACCGCACGCCGGACTGGTTCCCGTTGCTGCGCTGGGCAATCGTGGTACTGGGGTTGCTCGTGAGCACCATCGTGGTGGTCGGGGTGCCGCGAGCGCGGACTGTTCTGGTCAGTCTGGCGGCGGCGATTGTCCTGACACTCGGGGTCGGCACCGCCGGGTACGCGGTCGAGACGGTTTCCTTGCCGCACAGCGGTTCTATCCCTACTTCGGGTCCGCGTACTGGGGGCATGGGCTTCGGCGGCGGGATGGAAGAGGCCAGCGGCTCCGTCGGACAGCTGCTGGGCGGTACGACGACGAAGTGGGCCGCCGCGACGACCGGATCGCAGTCGGCGGCGAGCCTGGAGCTGGCGAGCGGCAAGTCGGTGATCGGCATCGGCGGATGGGACGGCAGCGATCCCGCCCCGACGCTGGAGGAGTTCAAGCAGTACGTCGCGGCGGGCGAAGTGGCGTACTACGTGGACGGCGGCCGAGGCGGCGGTCCTGGCGGCGGGTCGAACGACATCTCCGAGTGGGTGGCCGCGAACTTCACCGCGACCACTGTCGGTGGCGAAACTGTCTACCAGCTCACCCGGTGAGATCGCGGATCCTCAGCCTCCTCCCAGGAACGAGGCGCATTCTGGAAAGCACGGAGAGTCATCCGCAGGGAACGCCCGGGAGGTCACGATGGCCGGATATCCACGCTGGCACACCGCGAGCGAGCAGGGGCCGCGCGAGCGCAATGCCGACGCGGTGAGCGCCTACGCGGCCGCCGGGGCGCCTGGAATCACCTTCGCGCTCGCCGACGGCGTCGGGGACGATCCCGGCGCCGGACGGGCCGCCCGGGTCGCCGCCGCGGCCGCCGCGCGCACCCCCGTCGAATTCGGCCCGGTCAAGGCGATTTTGGCCGCGCAGCAGGCAGTTCACCGGCTGGGCGGCACCGGAGACGCCGTGCTGGTGGTGGCGATGCCGTTCGCCGGCGGATACCGGATCGCATGGGTGGGCGACGCGCGGGCGTACGCCTGGGACGGGTCGATGATCCACAAACTGACGCAGGACCACACGATGGCGGAGTACTTCCGGTCGCGGCACCAGCCGTACTCGCCGCGGATGGAGCACCTGGTGACCACGAGCGTCCGCACGACGAAACCGGAGGAGATCGGCACGACGGAGACGTCGAGCGGCGGCCTTCTGCTCACCAGCGACGGCGTCCACAAGGTCCTGACGCCCGCCACGATCGACGAAATCCTGGCCGACCCGGCCCGCGGCGCGTCCGCGCTGGTAGCGACCGCCATCGCCCTGGGCGGCCGCGACAACGCGACGGCCCTGTTCGTGGAACCCGCGGACGTGGCGACGGTGGTGACGGAAAGGTTTCCCGCTGCCGCCTGAGCGAGGTCAGGCGTGATCGCGTTTGAGGTTCCGGTACTCGCGATAGACGAGCACGATGATCACCGCGTCGAGCGCGGCGAAGAAGGGCAGCGCGATGGAGTGGGTTTCGAAGGCGCGGTAAATCTCGTACACGACGAACGCGGCGAGCACGACCATCGCGACCGGATAGGCGCGCACCCACTTGCGCGCGAGCGCCCACACGAGGCCGAGCTTGAGCAACCCGTGCGCCAGCAGGTACGCGACGGCGAACGTCTTGGTCCCCCCGCCGACAAAATGCTCGGCGGCGGTTTCGAGATGCCGCGCGAGCGTGCCGGAGGGGTCGCCGAGCAGGTCGCGGGTGATGACCGCGTTCACGAACCCGGTGACGGCCGTCGCGGGGATGAACGCCAGGATCAGCGCCCCGATCAGCTGAAGGCCTCCGTCGAGGCCCTTCAGCGTGATCGCGATCCGGAACAGCCGCTCGGTGGAACGGGTGGAGGTCTCCTCGCTCATCGGTACAGGAAACCGGAAAATCCCGTGGGGTGCTGGGTTGACGGCCGGGTTTCGGACGGGTGATCCGGTTTGCGTGGCCTGTTGGTTCGGGTCTAGGCGCGGTGCTCCGTCCTTGCTCACCCCGCCGCTCGGGTCTACGCACACTGGCTCAGACCGGTGCCGGTGCGCCTGCCCGACAGCTCGCGAGCCCGAGCTCCGAACCGGCCATGCCGCTACGTGCCCCGCCGCAACCCGCCCTCAGCCAACTCGTTCCGGCTCACGGCTCCGCCGCCCGGCCTGTTCCCGCTCGCTGACTACGTCACTCACGGTGCATCGCGACACCGCCCTTGCTCAGACATTCCGCGCACCGCTCGTACCTTTTCGTGTGGTCGTGCGGATCCTGCCCGAACACCGGAAAACACGCCGCTCCGCACAGTCCGAGATACACCGGCCCGCAGCGCAGCGGGCGGCGTCCGACCTGATGCGCCAGCCGTGTCGCGTTCGCGGGCGCACCCGCCTGGGGCAGCCAGCCGTGCGCGGGCAGGCTCGCCAGGACGGCCTCGTTCAGGTGATCGGCCCGTCGGATCAACGCCCGGCCGAGGTCGAGAAGCCGCTCGCCGAGGTCCCGCACCGCGTCCGGCCGCGGGGAACGTTCGTCGAGCGCCCGGGTCAGGAACGTGAGGTCGAGTGCCAGGGTGGCCTGCAGGTCGCGAATCCAGGTGACCAGTTCGGGTCCGGTGAGCCCCACTGCCGAACCGCGCTGCTCCGGGAGCCTGCTCCAGCGTCCGGTCATGCGTCGTTCCCCGCGAGTGCTGCGTCGCTCGCGCACCGGACGCCCACTGCGGTCGAATCCGCCCCAGCGACCCGTGCGCACAAGGCGGTCACCACACTGCTCACGCCAGGCACCGGGTCTCGTCCGAGCGGACCTGTCCTTCCTGGCGGAGCCATTCCTCCGAGCAGTCGGAACACGTCGGATCGAACCAGTGCCCGCCGAGCTGCGGCACATCGCGGCGGGCGACCGTGACTTCGGCCCCGCACAGTGCGGTGAACGTTTCCCCGGGTCTCGGCGCGAACGGCGCGTCCAGTGCGTGCCGTTTTCCTTCCGCCTGCTGCCACCTGAACACCGGACTCCTCCCCTTGTGGTGCTTGGAGTCCCATTTGGGATGTCGCCCGCGCGTAACGCAAGCCCCCGGTCCGGGTGATCATCGGAGCCGGGATTTTCCCGCTGCCGCAAGCACTTTCGGCGTGCGACAGGAGGCTGAGCGCGGGTTACCGCCGGGTTAGCCGTCACCAACTGGTGACACCCCGGAGGGCGGACGCCGCCGCGGCCGGCACTCGTGCTGCCTGAGCGATGCGAGGCGCGGCGGCAGTCACGGGTGCCGCGAGGGGGAAAAGCGGCGGGCGTCCGGTCGGGCATCACCTCGCTTCCAGGAGTGCGGTCGCGGACATGACTGCTGTCGCCAAGCGCATACGCAACCCCCGCGCGAGGGTTGTCACACGACCGTGGTGCAAATAGTCAGCAAGCTGGGCCCGATCACGCCACGATGCCCGACCGATCAGGTCGCCCGAGGCGACGTCTGGGCAATGCTGCGTGAACAGCCAGCGTCCGGACAAGCTGGCCGCGCGCCGCGGGCATTGGCCAGCGTCAAGGCGGATCCCGCCACGATGGCGCGGCTGACCCGCACGCCGAAAGCAGCGTCCGAGCCATGCGGCATGGACACTCAGAGCCAGAGCGGAGTCACGGCGCAGCCGGGCAGCACACAGAGGGCCAACAATCCCGCACCAGGCCGGATCAAGCGACGACGGTGCGGCTGATCAGCACGTCGAGTCCTGGACCAGTCAAGTCGTCCGCCGCCGCGCGACGGCCTGCCAGTGCGAGCAGCAGCGCCTCCGCCGGGCCGCGGACCTCGATGCCTCTCCCGGACGTCCACTCCAGGTCGGTCGCGACCGCGCGCAACCCGGTCAGCCGGCGCGACACTCCGATCGGCGGCGCGCGCAGCGACAGTTCCAGCGCCCGGCGCAGTCGCGCGGCCGGGATCGTCCGCGGCAGCCCGAGCGGGCGGCGGATGTCCTGCTGATGGATCAGTCCGTCGAGGAAGCCGACCATCCCGCCGAACTTGCCCAGGATCCGGCCCGGCTGCGGGTTCCGCCGCATGACGCCGATCAGTTCCTCCGGCGCGCGCACCCGGTACTCGGCGAGGCCGACCTCGTTCGACCGTTTCAGCGACAGCCCCGCGCGGACGAACCGCTGCGCCAGCTGCCGTCCGCCGAGTTCGTCGTAGCTGACGACGTGCGCGACGACCGAGCGCACGTTCCAGCCGGCACACAGCGTCGGCTCATCCCACTGCTCGGGCGTGAGCGTCTCGAGGAAGTCCGCGAAGTCGGCGCGCTCCTCGCGAGCCAGCGTCCGTACGTCCATGCTCTCCCCTGTCTGCGCCGGACACTCACCGTAGCAGCGACCCGTCCGCGTTCGCTGGGTTGATCAGGACGGCGAACCCCAAAGTGGGCCTCGGCGCACATTCACCCGATCGGGTCGAATATGTGCGCATTGATAACGCCTGGAATAGTCCGGCAGATCGCGAATACCGGGCATCGGAACACCAGTCCGCGCGGCTTCGGCGAAGAATTTCGCGCCCCGGGTTAGCGCGATCGGCAGCGGGCATGCAAAGATAGCGTTGCCGCAGGCAGGAGGGGTTAAGAGGGTGGAATATTCCATTCCCCGGACGCCCGCCGCGGCCGCCGGAACCAGTTCCCCTCGGGGGCGGGCTGGGAACTGTGTTCCGGCACTTTTCCGGCGGACAAGAAAGGATCCACAATGACCGGTCCTGGCGCGGAAAATGCAGGCCAGGCATACCGTCGGACAGAAAAATCGGACACCGGCGACAACAGACCGTATGCGGTCGCCGTAAGTCAACGCCCCGGCCGGGTGACCGTGACGTTTCACGAACCAGGCATGCCGCACCCAGCGCCGGACGTACCGTCGCCGCGGCCGAGCACGCGCCCGGCGTATCCGTCGTGGAAGACCGCGCGGACGTCGGTCGAACTGGCCGCGCGGCAACCGGACGGCGGGACTCAGCCGTGGCAGCTGATCGCGCTTTTGCTGACCCTGCTCGCCGGGGCGGCCGCGATCGTCTTCGCGACCGCCGGAGTCCTGGCCGGACTCGCCACCGCGGGCGGAGTGGCGCTCGTGCACGTCACCGGCGCGGTGCTCCGCAAGCGGCACACCGCGAACCGGGACGCCTGACCACCCTCGAAGCGGACGCCGGCGGCGGCTCACGGCCGCCCGCGTTCTGCGCTCCCGGTGCCCGGCCGGGCAGGGCCGGGCACCGGGAGACGAGGGTTGTTGTCCCGCGGAATGTTTCGAGAGTCGCGGCAGGTGCTGCTCAGCGCCCGGCCAGCGGCGGGGCGACGGCGGGCGAAGGCACGGTCGATGCCGGAGATCGCCGCCGAATCGGCATGACGCGGCCTCGACTCGGTTCAGCGTCTTTGCTCGATCCGCTCTGCCCATCCGCACAGCGCAACCCCGCAGCCGCGGCCCGCCCGGCCCGAGGCCGCTTCGCAGTCGCCTCGACCGCTCGACTCGGCTCGGCTCGGCTCGGCTCGGCTCGGCTCGGCTCGGCTCGGCTCGGCTCGGCTCGGCTCGGCTCGGCTCGGCTCGGCTCGGCTCGGCTCGGCTCGGCTCGGCTCGGCTCGGCTCGGCTCGGCTCGGCTCGGCTCGGCTCGGCTCGGCTCGGCTCGGCTCGGCTCGGCTCGGGAGAGCGTTGCCCTGACACCGAGATCCGCACCGCACGGACGAAGCTCTCGAGGCTTGGCTGAACTAGCCTCGCGCACTCGGCCTGGCAGCTCCGCCCAGTTCGCCCGGGCCCGCACGCTCGGCTCGGCCTGCCCCGCGTGACTCAGCCCGGCCGCTCGGCTCAACTCGACCTGCCCTGCCCTGCCCTGCCCTGCTCCGGCCCCGCCCGGCCGCTCGCGGTTTCCGACTAGGCGCTGCCTAGTACGCCCAGCGCTGCTGAGCCACTCGGCAAAGTTCAGCTCCGTCCGGCCACCTGGATCCGCCGCGTGGTCCGCCTGCTCAGCCTGACCCGCTCCGCCCCGGACCGCCGACCGCACCTCGCACGAGAAGTCCGCATCGCAAGCGACACAACCGAAACGGCACCAAACAGCTCAGCTAATCAACCGCTCAACAGGTGTTATCAACTGCAGACACCCCACACCACCCCCGACCCCCAAAACGCCACGAAAAGAGCAACCCCACCCCAAATCAACAACGAAATCCGCACCAACAATTCCGTATTGCACGTGCGAAAGCACCTCCCAATGCACGAGAAGTGTCCATTCAGGTGAATTCCCCGAAGCACGGCGCGATCGCTCCACCGGCCCACTACCCTCAGGAATATTCCGAACACATTCCGTGTATCGCGGAATATTCCATTACCCGACCCGAAAACAGGAAAACGAGGGGTTGCAGTGGACACCTTCGACCCGCACGACCTGCCCGGCCCGCACGGGCCTCAGCACGCGAACCCGGCCCAGGCGCATCGCCTCCCGGCGGCCGGTCCGGGGGCGCGCTTACCCGACCACGCCTGGCGGAAACCCGCTGCTTGCGGGCCGAATTCCGGCAATTGCGTCGAGGTCAACCTGGCCGCCCACGGGCTGGTCGGGGTGCGGGACAGCAAGATCGACAGCTCCCCCGTGCTGGTCTTCGACCGGCGCGAGTGGGACGCGTTCGTCGCCGCCGTGCGGCGCGGGGAATTCGACGGCTGACCTGGCACGACGACAATCCCGCCCCGCCGAAACCGCCGTCCGGCCGCAGTGCACCTTGCGAAAAAGGCGCCGACCCGGAGTATTGTCCGCCGGGTCGGCGCATTATCATCGGAGGGTTCTCACATCGGCCGCTGGACGAAATGACGGAGCCCCTGGTGACCTCGCCGATCCGGCAACCGCCGCCCTCTCTCCGGACTCAGCGTTCCCGGCTGGGCTCCCGGATCCTCAAGTGGCGCACCGAACGCGGGCTGACCCAGGTCGATCTCGCCGACGGGATCGGCTGCAAACAGCCCAAGATCCAGAAGATCGAATGCGGCAAGGCGGGCACCCGGCCCGACGATCTCGAACGGATCATCGAGGTCCTCGGCATCCCGCCCGCCGAGGCCGACCAGCTGCGGGAACTCAACCAGGCCAACGATCCTTCCGCGCGCCGGGCCGAGCGCCGGATGATCACGCCGCAGTGGTTCCGCGAGATCCTGGAACGGGAACAGGCCGCCGCGGAAATCCTCAGCTGGACCGGGAACCGCATCCCGGGGCTGCTCCAATCGGAGTATTACATGCTCGCGCAGTTCCAGGCCAGCCGCCAGGAACGGGTCACCGACCGGGTCGCCGAACGCAAGGCGCGGCAACGGCTTTTCGACGCCTGCCCCGGTCCGCAGGCGGTCTTCATGATGGAGTACAGCTGCATCGAGAAGCTCGTCTACGGCACCAAGGCCAGCATCGCCACCGATCAGCTCGAGCACATGATCCGGATCGTCGAAACGCATCCCTTCGCCGAGGTCCGGATCCTCCCGCGCGACGCGGCCGCCTATCCGGACGAGGACTTCACCATCCTCCGCTTCGGCCACCCCGACCTTCCCGATTTCGCTTACCAGGAAAGCAAGGTCAAGCTGATCACCGTGCCGCAGGGCCAGGACGAGTTCGCTTCCTACGAGGAGTCGTGGGAAGCCCAGCTCGCCGCCACTCTGTCGCGCGAGGAATCCCTGCAGTACCTGAAGGAATGGGCGAGCCGCTGCGCGCCGCCCGCCCGCTGACCGAAGCCCGAACGAAAGGAACAGCCACCGGTGGCCGACGAACCCTTCCCGCCTCCCGGGGTCGATCTCGATCACCCCAGCGTCGCGCGGGTGTACGACTACTACCTCGGCGGCACCACGAACTGGACGATCGACCGGGACTTCGCCGACGAGGTGATCCGCGAGTTCCCGCTGATCCGCCCGATCGCGAAGGCCAACCGGCTGTTCCTGCACCGGCTCGTGCGGCACCTGGTGAAGAAGGGCGTCCGCCAGTTCGTCGACATCGGCTCCGGCGTGCCGACCATGGGCCACGCGCACCAGGTCGCCGACGAACTCGCGCCGGGCGAGAGCCGCGTCTGCTACGTCGACTACGAACCGGTCGCCGTCGCGCATTCGGAAACCCTGCTGCGCGAGGCGGGCGACCTCGACCGGCACGCGGTGATCCACGCCGACATGCGCGATCCGACGCGGCTGTGGGAGCAGATCGCCGCCACCGGCGTGATCGACGTCGAGAAGCCGCTCGCGCTGCTGCTGATCGCGGTCCTGCACGTCCAGCAGCCGCCCGCCGAGGACAGCGGCAGCACCGAGGACCTCGGGCCGTCGCTCGTCGCGCAGTACCGCGATCTCCTCGCCCCTGGCTCGTTTCTCGCCATCTCGCACATCACCGACCAGGGTGTTCCGTCCGATGTGGACGCCGGGCTGGTCGAGCTGAAGCAGCTGTACGACCGGTCGAGCAGCCCGGTGATCTGGCGGTCGCGCGAAGAGATCCAGGCGCTGTTCGGTCCGTTCGAGATGCTGGAACCGGGGCTCACCTGGACGCCGTCGTGGCATCCGGAGGAATCCGGCGAAGGCGCGCCGCAGGTGGAGTTCCTGACGCCGGCGCATTCGGTGATCCTGGCCGGAGCGGCGCGCAAGCCGTAAATCGCTCGCTTCGGGCAAGCGCCGCTGCGACCATCGACGCATGCGTACGAGCACTGTGGCGGACCGGATCCGCGAAGCCACCGTCGTGCTCGGGGACCGGACGGACCGCCACCGTTTCCCCGACCCGACGGGATGGTGGCGTGCGCCCGAACTGCTGCGGGAACTGGGCCCGGCGCTCGCCGGGCTGTTCGCCGACGAACGGCCGAATGTCGTGCTGGGCCCCGAATCCCGCGGGTCGCTGCTCGGGCCGCTGGTCGCGGTGGAACTCGGCGCGGGCTTCGTCGAGGTGCGCAAAAACCGGTACCCGGCCTGCGATTCCGACCGGTGGCTCCAGCGCACCTCGCCGCCGGATTACCAGGATCGCCACCTGCGGCTCGGCTTCAGCCGCCGTCTGCTGCGGGCGGGCGACCGCGCGCTGCTGGTGGACGACTGGATCGACACCGGCGGACAGGCCTTCGCCGCGCAAGCCCTGGTCGCCGACGCCGGGGCGACGTGGATCGGGGTCGCCGTGATCGTCGACGGGCTCCGCCGGCACGAACCCCGTCGGCAGCTCGGCGTGCGATCCCTCCTCCACTCGCGCGACTTCTGATCACCGGAACGCGTCGGCGTTACGGCTGGCCCACGAAGCGAACGAGGTCGCCGGACGGCCCAGGACAGTCTCGACATCGGGGCGGATGCGAGCCTCCTCCGGCAGGGGCTCGCCGAGGATGTCGAGCGTGCCGTCGGCGACCGGTTCCGGCATCAGCTGCAGCATCTGTTCCCGTGCCTGCGCACGGCCGAGTTCGACGAATTCCAGCGGCTCGCCGAGGGCAGCGCCGAGGATCTCCGCACGCTGCCGAGGGCTCGTCGCTTCCGGTCCGGTGAGGACATACGCCTGTCCGGCATGGCCATCCCCAGTCAGCGCCGCCGCGGCGACTTCAGCGATGTCGAGCGGGTCGACGGCAGGGAGCGCGACGTCGCCGAACGGCGAGAAAACCGTGCGCTGCGCCCGAATCGACGGGATCCACGCGAAGGTGTTGGTCGTGAATCCGCCGGGGCGAAGGACTGTCCACTCCAGACCGGACGACCGGACCGTCTCCTCCAACGCGGCCAGCGGCGCGTGCGAAACCGCATCGGGCCGAGTACCGGCGGCCTGCGACGACTGCAGGACGACTCGCTTGATTCCGGCATCGACGGCAGTCTGCAGAACGGCTTCCCCGTCGACGTGCGCTCCCGCGCCGGAGACCAGCAGGAACAGTGCGTCCGCGCCCTTCAGCGCGGGGATCAGGCTGTCCGCGTCAGCCAGATCCGCGACCATCGAGGTGACGCCGGGCAGCGACGGCGGCGGAGTGGTCAGCCCACGGGAAACGGCGGTCACGGCGTGGCCGGATTCGGTCAGGGATTCGACAAGCAGGCGGCCGACGTTGCCCGTGGCACCAGTGACGACGATCAAGACTTGCTCCTCGGCTAGGGGTCGAAAGCGACACAGCGAGGCTAAAAGCCGCCGTACAGTAGGTTCCCCAGGGAAAGTATTGGAGCCGCATGACCACCACCGAGCGCACCGGGGCCGATCCGCTCGCCGCGTGCCGGATCAGCCCGGCCGTCGACCTGCTGTTCAGCCGGTGGACGACCCCGATCCTGTGGACGCTCAGCCAGTCCGGTCCGGTGCGTTTCGTCGAATTGGAACGACGGCTCGGCGCCACCGGGAAGGTCCTCACGCAGCGACTCCGCCAGCTCGAGCGGGACGGTTTGGTGCGGCGGCACTACTACGCCGAGGTGCCGCCGCGCGTCGAGTACGAGATCACGGACCTCGGTCGGAGCCTGTCGCCGGTGTTCGCCGCGCTCGCCGAGTGGACGGACGAACATCTGCCCGCCGTTGAGCAGGCGCGCGACTCCTATACCGGCCCGCTCCCGCGCTGATGCCCTCGTGAGCGGCAATGCCGGTTCTAACCGGCATAAACACGCACGAGGCCTCAGCTAGCCCGCGAACTGTTCGTTCCCCAGCACGCCCAGCAGCTGGATCTTCTCGAACGCCTCGCTGCGCGGCGGCGCGGTCAGCACCAGCAGCGCCTGCGACTGGTCCTCGGTGAACAGCACCTGGCAGTCCACCTCGATCTCCCCCAGCTGCGGATGCACGAGCACCTTGTGGTCCTCAAACCGTTTGGCCACTTGATGTTCGTCCCACAACCGCGCGAACTCGCGGCTCTCCCGCGTCAACGCGCGCACCAGCTCGCCCGCGCGCGAGCGCGGGCCCATCGACCCGTGCACCACTCGCAGGTTCGCCACCAGAGCGCGGCTCTGCCGGTCCCGGTCGTGCTCGGGATAGACCAGCCGTTCGTCCGGGTTGGTGAACCAGCGGTAGATCTCGCTGCGCGCCAGCCCGGTGTACTGCGATCGGTCGCCGTACAGCGCGTCCGCGAACCGGTTTTGCACCAGCACCTCGCCGAGGTTCGACAGGATGAGCGCGGGAGTGTCCGACAGCCGGTCGAGCACCCGCATCAGCGCTGGCGCGACGTGCGTCGCCGCGACGATCGGTGACGGTGCGTTGCGGCCCGCGAGGTGGAACAGGTAATCGCGCTCGTCGTCGGTCAGCCGCAGGGCCCTGGCCAGCGCGGCCAGCATCTGCTCGCTCGGCTGCGGTCCGCGTTGCTGCTCCAGGCGCGTGTAGTAGTCGGTGGACATCGCCGCCAGCGTCGCGACCTCCTCGCGCCGCAACCCGGTCGTCCGCCGCCGCGCGCCCGTGGGCAGCCCGACGTCCTCGGGCCGCAAACCCTCGCGGCGGCTCCGGAGGAAAACCGCCAGCTCAGCTCGATCCATGTGTCCAGTATCGGCTCGGCCGGGCGCGCCAGCCAGGGATCGCCGATCCCCCGATATGCGGTCTCTGCCGCCGCTGCTCCGAGCCGCCGAAACTCAGTGGCATGAACATCACCGGAAACACCGTCTTCATCCCCGGCTCGACCAGCGGCATCGGCCTCGCTCTCGCCCGTGAGCTGCAGGCGAAGGGCAACACCGTCATCGTCGGCGGCCGGCGTGCCGAGCTGCTCGCGCGGATCGCTGCCGACAACCCCGGTCTCGACACCGTGCAGATCGACACCACCGACCCGGCGAGCATCGAAGCCGCGGCCAAGGAGGTGCTCGCGAAGCATCCGGACCTCAACGTGCTCGTGCCGATGGCGGGCATCATGCGCGTCGAGGACTGGCACCGGCCGGAGTCCTTTTTGGACAGCGCGGAAGCGACCGTGACCACCAACGTCCTCGGCCCGATCCGGCTCATCGCCGCGTTCGTCGAGCACCTGCAGACGCGTCCGGACGCCACCATTCTCACCGTTTCGTCCGGCCTCGCCTTCGCGCCGTTGAAGGCCACGCCGAGCTACAACGCGTCCAAGGCCGCGATCCACATGCTCAGCGAATCGCTGCGGCTGCAGCTGGCCGACAGCTCGGTGAAGGTCGTCGAGCTGGAGCCGCCGGCCGTGCGCACCGCGCTTCTGCCCGGGCAGGAGGAAAGCGAGTTCGCGATGCCGCTGGACACGTTCGTCGCCGAGGTCCTGGAGCTGCTCGAAACGCAGCCGGACGCCACCGAGATCCAGGTGGAGAACGTCAAGTTCCTCCGGCACGGCGAGGCCCGCGGCGACTACCACCAGGTCGTGGCGATGCTCAACGCCGCGGACCCGCACGGGAAGTGAGCTACGCCAGGTACGTCGGTCTTCCCGCCACGATCGTCGCCGAGACCGGCATGTCCCGCAGTTCCTTTGTAGACAGTCCACTCGGGTCAGCCGCCGTCAGCACCAGATCGGCCACCTCGCCGACCTGGACGCCACGGCGGCCGCCCGAGGACGCCGCCAACGCGTCCGCCAGCGGAATGGCCTGCTCCGGATGCCACGGTTCCCGCTCGTCGTCAGTCCGCCCGACCGCGGCGGCGATCCCGTCCCACGGATCCAGCGGCGCGACCGGCGCGTCCGAGCCGAGTTCCAGCCGGGCCCCGGACTCCAGCAGGGCACGATAGGCGTACGCGCGATCGGTGCGGCCGTGCCAATGCCGGTCGGCGACGTCACGGTCGTCGGGCTGGTGCGCGGGCTGCACACTCGCGACCAGCCCGAGCGCGGCGAACCTCGGCACGTCCTCGGGCCGCAACAGCTGTGCGTGCTCGATTCGGCCCGGACAGCCGACCTCGGCGAACGCGTCCAGCGCGATGGTGTTGGCATGGTCGCCGATCGCGTGCACCGCCGGGGTCAGGCCGTGCTCGTGTGCGCGGCGCAGCAACGGCACCAGCTCCTCCGGCGGCAGTTCCAGCAACCCCTTCTCGCCGGATCCCGGGTACGCCTCGTGGCAGTAAGCCGTGCGGGTGTTGAGCGAGCCGTCGACGAACAGCTTGAACGGGCCGACGGTGAGCAACCCTTCGCCTGCTTCGAGAATGTCGCCGGTGCGGTGTCCTCTTTGGATGGTCTCGTCCAGCAGATACCGCGCGATGACACAGGAAACCCTTGTCGCCGGTTTCGCGGAGGCGGCCCGGCGAGTCCAATCCGCGACCGTGTCCGCGTATTCGTAGTCGACCACCGACGTCACGCCTCGCTTGGCCGCGGCCGTCAGCGCGTCCGCGACCCAGCCGTCCTGAACCTCGACGGGCGCGGACGGCAGCGCGGCCGTGGCGCTCATGCAGTCGTTCTCCAGCAGGACGCCGGTCGGATGCTCTCGCCCGATCAGCTTCAACGCCGCCGGACTGAGCCAGAGCGTATGCAGGTCCGCGCTGAACAACGCCACCGCGCGGCCGGGGAGCGCGCGCTGCAGCAGATCCTTATGCGGCTTATCCGGCCAAAGCCCGTCCCGAAACCCGACTCCGACGACGAGTTCCCGCGCCGGAGCGTCAAGCAGCTTCTCCATCAGCAACTCGACCGCACCGACGGCGGACTGTGCTGTGTCCAGCGGGATGCGCCTGCGGAAACCCGCCCACTGGACCAGATGCGCGTGCGCGTCGACCAGCCCGGGCAGAAGCGTGCCGCCGTGTCCGTCGAGCACGCGGGCGGCGAACCCGGCCCCAGCGCCCGGCTCCTCGACGGCCGACACGACGCCGTCGCGCACGCGGACGTCGGCGAGCGGCCCCTGCAACCCGACCCGGACCCGGCGGAGGAGAAGATCGTCCATGCGCCCCAGCCTGCCAGCCCGGACCGGGCCGGGTGAAGGGGTTTCTCAACGGCGCAGCAGGGTGAACCAGAACGTCGGGAACGGGTTGGTGCCGGGCGTGCTGTCGACGAGGTCCCAGGCGGGGAATCGGGAGCGCAGTTCGTCCGCGGTGACGCCGAAGATTCCGTCGTTGAACGCTTCCATGCCGTAGCCGAACATCAGCAACCGAGCGCCGGGGGCCGTCGCGCGAGTGACGCCGGCCGCGTAGGCGTCGCGCCGATGCGGCGGGATGCCGCAGAAACAGCTCAGATCGAACACGAGCGAGAAACCGTCGCCGACCGCGAGTTCGTCCAGCTTGGTGGCGTCGCCGTGCAGCAGTTTTGCGGCCACGCCTGCCTCCTCGGCTTTCGCACGGGCCTGCCGGACCGCGCGTTCGATCAGGTCGACGCCGACCACTTCCCAGCCGTGTCTGGCCAGGTAGACGGCGTTGGTGCCGGTGCCGCACCCCAGCTCGAGCGCTCGTCCGGCCGGGAGCGCCGCCACCGTCTCGACCAGCTCCGGCGGGGTGACGCCGGTGTCCCACGGCGGTCCGTCCCGGTAGTAGGCCTCGAGTGCCAGCCGGACGACCTCTTCCAGCTCCTGCTCGGACTGTGCTTGCTCGGTCATGGCGCGCTCCTTTTTAGAGTTGAGCTCTAGTGTTTCACTCTAGAGCTATACTCTTCTTCGTGAGCGCTGCCAAGCAGACCGAACGATCCCGCCGGACCCGCGAGAAGATCACCGCCGCCGCGGGCGAACTGTTCGCCGAGAAGGGATACGGGGCCACGAGCCTGCAGGACGTCGCGAGCCGGGCCGAGGTGGCGGTGCAGACGGTCTACTTCGTTTTCGGCAACAAGCGCGCCCTGTTCAAGGAAGTCGTCGACACCACCATCGCCGGGGACGCCGAACCGGTCGAAACCATGGGCCGCGACTGGTTCCGTGCCGCCCTCGCCGCGCCGACCGCCGACGACCACCTGCGCCGCCACATCCGCGGCACCCGCCGCATTCTCGAGCGGGTCGCCCCGATCGTCCCGGTCATCGCGGCCGCCGCCGCGACCGATCCGGAAATCGCCACCCTCTGGCCGGACCGCGACCCGCGCTACACCGTGCAGCACGCCGCCGCGAAGTCATTGGTCTCGAAACCCGGTGCCCGACCGGGAGTGTCGGCACGGCACGCGGCGGACGTTCTGTACGGGGTGCTCAGCCCCGAGCTGTACCTGGTGTTCACGCGCGAACGGGGCTGGGCGGCGGCCAAATGGGAGCGGTGGGCGGAGGAGACCCTGCGCGGTCAGCTGTGCGAGATCGCCGACTCTTGACCCGGCCCTGGGTTCATCCGATCGGGGAAGCGGGAATTCCGAGGTGGGAACGGGCGTTGGAACGGGTATCCGAAAGCATGGCAGCCGTCGCCCGCCGAAGGGTCAGGGCCGGTCAGGAGCGCCGCCTTCACAAGCCGCGCAGGGTTCGACTCCCTCGGTTGCCGCTTCTTTTCCGCTGAGCCGCGGGTGCGCGGGCTGGTTCGACTGCGGCTGACTTGATCACCTGGTGCGGCCGGGAGCGGTGTAGCCGCCGGGGTTTCGGACGGTCCGCGGGTTCTGTGTCATGCATTGATCAGCCGGGCGAGTGGATGTGCGCCTGGGAGCGCGTTTCGGTCCGCAGGACCATGGAGTGCCCGGAGCGCGTTTGCGCCCCGTCCCCTGCCCGCCGGGCGATCCACAAAGCGGGTGAGCACGCCTCGGCCGTCGCACCCCGCCTCTCCACAGCCGTCGAGCACCGAGAAACTTAGCCCTTGCGCTAACTATCCCCACCTAGTAATACTTAGCCTCATGGCTCAGTATTCGACCACGCTCGACGGGGTCTTCGCCGCCCTCGCCGATCCGACTCGGCGGGCCGTCGTCCGGCGGCTCGGGCGGGGGCCGGCGAGTGTCGGGGATCTCGCCGGCGAGGCGCCGATGACGTTGCCCTCCTTCATGAAGCACGTGCGGATGCTCGAGTCGCACGGGTTGATCCGCACCGTGAAATCCGGGCGGGTGCGGACGTGCGAGCTCAATCGCGAGCGGTTCGCGCTCGTCGAGGACTGGCTCGCCGAGCAGCGGCGCGTCTGGGCCGGGCGCACCGACCGGCTCGAGCAGTTCGTCACCAGCCAGGAGGACCAGCCGTGAACCCCGACCTCGATCTTTCCCTCGACCGCGTCATCCGCGCACCCCGCAAGCGCGTCTGGGACGCCTGGACGGACCCGGCGAGCCTCGCGCAATGGTGGATTCCCGCGCCGCTGCGGTGTCGCGTCGACGAACTGGACGTGCGCGCTGGGGGTGCGTTCGTCACGCGGATGAGCGAGGACGGCGACGTCTTCGTCCCACATCTCGACGCGTGTTTCCTTGTCGTGGAGGACTACGAGCGGATCGTTTTCACGAACGCGCTCGACAGCGGCTGGCGGCCCGCGAAGCCGCAGCCGGTCGCGATGACGGCGGAGGTCGTTCTTCGCGATCATCCGGACGGCACGGATTATCGCGTCATCGTTCGGCACGGGGATCCGGCGGCCAGGGAACGGCACGCTGATCTCGGGTTCGCGGACGGATGGGGCACAGTCACGGCTCAGCTCGCGCAAGTAGCAGAAAGCGGGTCCTGATGCACGTAGCGATCACGGCGTTCGTCACGCTCGACGGCGTCAGCCAAGGGCCCGGATCGTCGACAGAGGACACGAGCGACGGGTTCGGCCGAGGCGGCTGGTTCGTCCCGCATCTCGACCAGACCTTCGTCCAGCGCGCCTCCGAATGGCTGGACCGCGCCGACGGCCTGTTGTTCGGCCGCCGCACTTACACCTCGTTCGCCCGGGACTGGCCTGCCGTCGACGATCCGGACGATCCGTTCGCCGAGCGGATGAATTCGCTGCCGAAGTACGTCGTGTCGAACACGATCGAGACCGGCGACTGGGCGCCGACCACTGTGCTGCGCGGCAATCCGGTGGCTGCAGTAGAAAAACTCAAAGAGCAGCCGGGCCGGGAGCTGCAGATTCACGGCAGCGCCCGGCTCGGCAACACTTTGCTGTCCGCGGGAGTCGTGGACAAGGTTCGGCTAGTAATCGCGCCGACAGTGCTGGGCGCGGGACGTCCGCAGTTCCCGCATCCGGTATCGGCGACCGGATTGCGGCTGGCCTGCCACGAAGCCACGCCCAGCGGGTTGGTGCTGCTGGAGTACGACGTCACCGGAGAAGCCGTTCTCGGCGACTACGACGGGGTCACGAATCTGGCCTCATGAAAGGTGTGCGGCGGAAACCATCGCGCGATAGACGTCGGTGTTGTCCAGTGTTCCGTCGAGCCGGTTCGAGCCGGGGCCGGTCGCGGTGACGGGGGTCGGCACGCCGCTGTGGTCGCCGGTCGTCCAATCGACGGTCAGCGAAAGTTTGGTGCCAGGAACGGGAAACGGGCCGTCCTCGTTGCCTTCGGGAGCACCGTCAGTGTCCTCAATGGCCAGTCCGCCGGTCTCGTGGTCGCCGCCGATGATCACCAGAGTGTCCGGGTGCGAACGGGTGAAGCGAAGCACCTCCGCCACGGCCGCGTCGAGTGCTCGGCCCGCGTCGAGGACGCCGTGCGCGTTGTTTTCGTGGGACATTCCGTCGATGCCTTCTTCCTCCAGGAACAGGAAGAACCCGCGCGGGTTGGTGGAAAGCGTGTCGAGCGCCTTCTTAGCCATCACCGGCAGCGCGACCTTCGGCTGGTACGCGCCCTTGCCGTCCGGGCCGTAGTCGACCATGTCCTCGTTCGCGAACAGTCCGAGCAGCCGCGGCGCGCGGGTCGCGGCGAGTTCGCTGGCATTCCGCACATAGGTGTAGCCGGAGCGCTTCGCCTGTTCGATGAGATTGCCGTGCGTGCTGCGGCTTTCCTCGCCCGGCTTGTCCGGCCACGCGCCCGGATCGCCCTTCGGCAGCCACCAGTCCTCGCCGCCGCCGAGGAGGACTTCCGGGCGGCTTTCGGTGATGTACTGCTTGGCGATGTCGCTCTGCAGGTCGCGGGAAGGCACGTGCGACGCGAACGCGGCCGGCGACGCACCGGTGACCTGGGCGGTCGTGACCAGCCCGGTCGACTTGCCGGCGCGTTTCGCCTGTTCGAGGACGGTCAGCAGCCGGCGGCCCTGTGCGTCCTGGCCGACCGCGCCGTTGCGGGTCTTGTGCCCGGTGGCCAGCGCGGTCGCCGCCGCGGCCGAGTCGGTGACGAGCTCTTCCGGGTCGGCGGGGTCGGTGTGCACCATGCCGGTGACCGGGAGCCGGTTCATCACCAGGTCGCCCGCCCGGCCGGTCGTCGCGAGCCGGACGAACTCCCGCTGCGCCGCGCCCATGCCGTCGCCCTGGATGTAAACGATGTTGCGCGCCTTCGGATGCCAGCCGCTGGAGTCCGCGGCGGGACTGTCCCCCGCCATCGCGACCGCGGGCACCGCTCCGGCCACCGCCAGCACGGCCGCGGTGAGCACCAACGTCTTGCGCATCCGGATCCTCCTTTAGTTAGGAAGCTTTCCTAACATGTTTCCGAGACCACCGCGAGGGGGTCACCTGAATGGACGTGTCCGCCGACGGTGAACAGCGCCCCGCCGGGACCCGGCGCTCATTACGGTGGGTTCTCATGGAGACCGTCACGACGCGCACCGTCGAGTACCAGGCCGACGGCCTCACCATGGTCGGACGCCTCGCGCTCCCCGCCGGCACCGGCCGCCGGCCCGCGGTCCTGATCGGGCCCGAAGGCACTGGCCTCAACGACTTTCAGCGCGCCCGAGCCGACGCGCTGGCCGAACTGGGTTACGTTGCCCTCGCCTTCGACATCCACGGCGGCCGCTGGTTCACCGATCCCGACGAGATGCTGGCCCGCTGCCTGCCGCTGCTCGACGACCCCGACCGGATGCGCGACATCGGCCACGCGGCGCTCGACGTGCTGCTCGCCGAACCTCGGACCGACCCGAGCCGGATCGCCGGGATCGGCTACGGCACCGGCGGCGCGATCGTGCTGGAACTCGGCCGCGCGGGCGTCGATCTGCGCGCGATCGGCACGGTCAACGGACTGGTCACCGGACGGCCGGGCGAGGCGGCGAACATCCGCTGCCCAGTGTGGGCGGGTGTCGGTTCGGAGGACCCGATCATGGCGCCCGCGCAACGGGACGCGTTCGCCGCCGAGATGCAGGCGGCGGGCGTCGATTGGCAGCTGACGGTCTACGGCGGCGCCCTGCACGCCTTCCACCACCCGCCGATCGGCCCGAAGCAGCGGCTCGTCCCCGGCGTCGGCTACCACGCGCGGCACGCCGAGCGGGCCTGGCGCGACGTCGTGACTCTGCTCGCCGAAAACCTGGGCTAGCGGGCGAGGAACGGTCCCGGATCAGCCAAGACGTGATGGATCGTCCGGCCTGCCGCACCCAGCGTCGCGGCGGAATCGCCGAGGGCGGACGGGTTCAGCACCGGCACCGATCCGCGCAGGCCGGTCAACCGTGCCCGCAATACGGCTTCCGCGGCGGGGGCCAGCCAGGGAAACAGCGGCCCGAACACCCCGCCGAGGACCACGCGGTCCACATCGACCAGGTTGACCGCTGACGCGAGCGCCAGCCCCAAAGCCTCCCCCGCCGCATTGACCGCTGAGAGTGCCGCGTCGTCGTCCGTGCGCAGCGCGGCGGCGAGAGCGTCCACTGTGGATACTCCGGCCGCGGTCAGCATCGCTTCCTGTCCGGCGTAGGTCTCCAGGCAGCCGACCGCGCCGCAGCGGCACGGCGGGCCGGACGGGGAAACCAGCACGTGTCCCAGCTCCCCGCCGGTGCCGCGGAACAGCCGAGAGTCCACCACCAAGCCCGCGCCGATGCCGATTTCGCCGGATACATAAAGGAAATCCGCCGTCCGGGCACCGAACCACAGCTCGCCCAGCGCACCGAGGTTGGCCTCGTTGTCCACTGAAACCGGGACCGGCAGCTCCAGCTCGACCGGAACGTTCCGCCACCCCAGGTTGGGCGCGCTCAGCACCAGGCCGTCCCGCACCGGGCCGGAGACCGCGAGCACCGCGCCAGCGACGGTCAAGCCCAGCTCGCGCGCCTCCGCCAGCTCCGAGGAAGCCAGTTCCCGCACCGCCTCCAGCACGGTTTCCGCTGGCACAGCACGGTTGTCGCGCTCGATTCGGACGGACCTGCGTACCGCGCCAGTCAGGTCCAAGACGCACGCGGCGAGGTAGTCCACATTGGCCTCAAGTCCCAGCGACGCGATCCGCCCGCCGCTCAGCGACACCTCGACGCCGGGGCGGCCGCGTTCCCCCGCGCGCACCGCGGCGGTCTCGGCCAGGAAGCCCGCGTCGAGCAGCGAGCCGACCAAAGTGGACACTGTCGACTTCGTCAGCCCGGTCAGCTCCGCCAGTGCGGCGCGGGTCAGCGGGCCGCCGCGGCTGATCTCGCCGAGCACCAGCTCGAGGTTCCGCGCACGCATCGCGTCATGCCGAACCGGCTCCATCGCAACCTCCGCTCTTGACGGCCGGGGCGGCCGCGGCGCAGTATTTAGTCTACATCGTGAACTAAATGAAGGGACGGGCATGGCCGACTACGCCCCCGCGCCGGAGGACAAGTTTTCATTCGGGTTGTGGACCGTCGGCTGGCCCGCGGCCGACCCGTTCGGCGTCGCCACCCGGCCGCCGCTCGACCCGGCCGAGAGCGTGCACCGGCTGGCCGAGCTGGGCGCGTACGGCGTCACCTTCCACGACGACGACCTCCTCGCCACCGAGCCGGACCGCGACGCGGCGATCGGCAAGTTCAAGAAGGCGCTGGCGGAAACCGGCCTGCGCGTGCCGATGGCGACGACGAACCTGTTCAGCCATCCGGTCTTCAAGGACGGCGGCCTGACCAGCAACGACCGCGACATCCGGCGGTACGCGCTCACCAAAGTCCGGCGCAATCTCGACCTCGCCGCGGAACTCGGCGCGCAGACGTACGTTCTGTGGGGCGGCCGCGAGGGAGCGGAATCGGATGCGGCGAAAGACGTCCGCGCCGCGCTCGCTCGGTACAAGGAAGGTCTCGACGTCCTCGCCGACTACGCGGTCGCGCAGGGTTATGACATGCGCTTCGCCCTGGAGCCGAAGCCGAACGAACCGCGCGGCGACATCCTCCTGCCGACCATCGGCCATGCGCTCGGCTTCATCTCGCAACTGGACCGGCCCGAGCTGTTCGGGCTTAATCCGGAGGTCGGCCACGAGCAGATGGCCGGGCTGAACTTCGTGCACGGCATCGCGCAGGCGCTGTGGCAGGGCAAGCTGTTCCACATCGACCTCAACGGCCAGCACGGCCCGAAGTACGACCAGGACCTGATCTTCGGCCACGGCGACCTCACCAGCGCGTTCTTCCTCGTCGACCTCCTGGAACACGGCGGCTACGACGGTCCGCGGCACTTCGACTACAAACCGCTGCGCACCGAGGATCCCGAAGACGTCTGGGTTTCCGCGGCGGCGAACATGCGCACGTACCTGATCCTGCGCGAGAAAGCCCGCGCGTTCCGAGCCGATCCGGAAGTCGCCGAAGCTCTTGCCGCGTCGCGGGTGCCGGAGCTGGCCACGCCGACGCTCTCGCCCGGCGAGACCCTCGACGACCTGGCCGCCGACGAATTCGACGTCGAGGCCGCCGGTCGACGCGGCTACCACTTCACCCGGCTCAACCAGCTCGCACTGGAGCACCTGCTCGGCGTGCGATAAATCAGGCGACGCGGATGGCGGCGGTGTTTTACCGTTGCGGGCAACACGTTGACGGAGACGAGTAGCGCGGGGCACGGCGAGGGACAGAGAGCTGCCGCCGGTGAGAAGGCAGCGTCGCGGCCCAGCGCGAAGACACTCCTGAGTGCGGGGAGGAAATGCCCCGCCGGCCCGGCCGCCGTCATCCGGTCAGAACGAGGCCGCCGTCTGGCGGCGAAGGTGCGGTGGCACCGCGAGTGTCCCTTCTCGCCCGCACCCCCAAGGGGTCGCCGAGTGCGCTCAGGAGAAGGAATGAGTACCCGCACCCCGGTGGCCTGCCTGCGTGACCGCGTGGGCTCCACCGCAACGATCGCCGGTTGGGTCCACCGCCGGCGAGTGCTGAAATCCGTGGCATTTCTCGTCGTCCGCGACCGGTCCGGGACCGCGCAGGCGGTTTTCGCCGAGCCGCCCGAGATTGCCGAAGAGACCGTCGTGCGGCTCACTGGCGAGGTGGTCGCCAATCCGCAAGCGCCGCAAGGGGTTGAGCTGCGCGAGCCCACGGTGGAGGTGTTGTCCGCACCGGAGAAACGGCCGCCGTTTGACCTTTACCGGCCCGACGTGACCGCTGGTTTGCCGGTAGTGCTGGATAATGCAGCGGTCGCGTTACGGCATCCGTTGCTGCGCAGGCGGTTTGAAGTGGCTGCAGCTAGCGTCGCGGCGTTCAGGCGAGTGCTGGACGACCAAGGGTTCACTGAGATCCACACGCCGAAGATCGTTGCTACCGCCACGGAATCCGGCGCGAATGTGTTCCAGCTGGACTACTTCGGACGCCCGGCTTATCTCGCCCAGTCGCCCCAGTTCTTCAAACAGGCCATGGTCGGCGTGTTCGAGCGCGTGTACGAGGTCGGGCCGGTTTTCCGGGCCGAACCCCACGACACCGCAAGGCATCTGGCCCAGTACACGAGTCTCGACGCGGAACTGGGCTTCATCACCGACCATCGTGACGTGATGGCAGTGCTGCGCGACGTCATAGCGGGAATGGCCGCCGCAGCTGGCCCGGACGCACCGGTGGTACCGGAAGAGATCCCGTCGATCGATTTCACTGCGGCACAAGAACTCCTGGCCCGGCATACCAGCGAGGACCCGCGTGGAGAACCCGACCTCGCGCCCGCGCACGAACGATGGCTGTGCGAATGGGCTGAGCGAGAACACGGGTCGGAATTCTTGTTCGTAACCGGCTACCCGATGGCGAAACGGCCGTTCTACACCCACCCGGACCCAGCGAACCCGGTTAAGTCGAACAGTTTCGACCTGCTCTTCCGCGGTCTGGAACTGGTCACCGGCGGCCAGCGGCTCCACCGGTACGCGGACTACCTGGCCGTCCTCGGCGAGTCTGCCGAGCAGTACTCCGACTACCTCGACGCCTTCGCGTACGGAATGCCGCCGCACGGCGGGTTCGCGATCGGCCTGGAACGGTGGGTCGCGCGAGTGCTGGGCGTGGCCAACGTGCGCGGGGCGACGCTTTTCCCCCGCGACCTGCACCGTCTGCGGCCTTGATCGTCCGTGAGGGGAACCCTGAGGGAATCAGATTCCCTCAGGGTTCCCCTCACGGACAGTTCACTTGGCAGCGAAAGTGAGCGAGCCCAGCGCGGTCACCAGCGGAGCCAGCTCCGGCAGTTCCTCCGCCTCGCCGAGCGCGGCGGAAAGGGCCGCGTCGTGCGTCGGGCGGGCGGCGGCCAGCAGCTTCTGGCCGGACGGCGTGACCTCGGTGTAGATCCCGCGCCGGTCGTCCTGGCAGAGGTACCGCGACAGCAGGCCGCGCTCCTCCAGCCGCGTGACGAGGCGGGTCGTCGCGGACTGGCTCAGCACCACCGCATTGGCCAGCTGGCTCATCCGCAGGTGGAACCCGTCCTGGCGGCCGAGCACGTCGAGCACCGTGTACTCGCTCACCGACAGCTCGTGCTCGCTCTCCAGCGCCCGGTTCAGCCGGTCTTCGATCCGCGCGTGCAGCGCCGCCAGCGTCCGCCAGCCTTGCGCGCGCGCCTCGACGGCGTCGTCCGACACCGACATGGTGCACCTCCTCCAGACGGCCCCGGTTGCGGGCGGCCGCGGCCCCGAGCATCCTCGGCGCGCCCAGCTCAATGTGACTGCAAGTATTGCGCGCGCCGGTAATACCCAGATGCCACTGTACCCGCGAAACTCCAGGAGGGTCGCCGCAGAACCTCGACCGCACCGCCCGCGAGGTCAATCCGCTGTCCGGAGCATGGCGGAGCAGGCATCGCGCGCCGCGCGTAGACGGCGGCACGCCCCCGTGCGGGGTCCCCCGAACCGCGCCACTGCTTTTGCCCTCGCCGTCCGGCGAGTAAGTTGTCCCCGCTACCCGGGGGAAAGGTGATCGGCGAATGACCGGCGCTGGCGATTCGGACGCGGCCACCACCGCGAGACGGTTCGCGCTGGGCCGATACGGGCCCGCGCCGCTGGTCCTGGACGGCCGGTACGAGGTCGGCGAGCGGATCGGCGAGGGCGCGACGGCCTGCGTCCACCAGGCGGAAGACCGCGAAACCGGTGCCGCGGTCGCGGTGAAGCTGTTCCACGCCGGAGCGGTCGAGCTGGGCCGCAACCGCCGGGACCAGGAGATCGCGGCGTTGCGTGCGGTGCGGCACCCGGGGCTGGTCGGATTCGTCGACGCCGGGGTCGACGAGGGGCACGCGTACCTCGTCATGGACTGCGTGCACGGGCCCAACCTGTCCGAATGGCTGCGGTCCGGACCACTGCCCGCCGACCAGGTCGTGGAGCTGGGCGCACAGCTGGCCGAAGCGCTCGCCCACGTGCACGCGCACGAAGTGACCCACCGGGATCTCAAGCCGGCCAACATCCTCATGTCCGACGACGGCCCGCGGATCGCCGACTTCGGCGTCGCGCGCATCGTGGACGCGACCCGCGTGACCGACACCGGCGCGGTCGTCGGAACGGCGGCCTACCTGTCGCCGGAGCAGGTGCTGGGCGAGCACCCCGGCCCGGCTTCGGACGTGTACGCACTGGGGCTCGTGCTCCTGGAATGCCTCACCGGTGTCCGCGAATACCCGGGCACGGCGGCGGAAACCGCGGTGGTGCGGCTGCATCGGTCGCCGCGAGTGCCGCCGGGCACGCCGGAACCGCTGGCGCGGACTCTGCGCGCGATGACCATGCGCGACCCGGAAGAAAGACCCTCCGCGACCGCCGTGGCGCGTGCCTTGCGCGGCACGGAAACGTTGCGGCTTCCGATCAAGACGCGACTGGCGGTCTTCTGTCGCCGCCACCGGGTCTCGCGGCGGCGCGCGGTGCTCGCGGCGGGCCTGCCGGTGGTGCTGGTCGCGGCGGGGACGCTGCTGCTGGCGACCCCGCTTCGCCCGGGCACCGGGTCCCCGCCCGGCCCCGAACCGGCTCAGGTTCCGGTTTCTCCGCCCTCTTCCGCTCCGTCCGATTCACCGGACTCGTCTCCCCGGCATTCGTCGTCCGCGCCGCCGGTCCGCTCGACGAACGCGGCGACGCCCGCGCAGACCTCGGCTGTTCCGCCCGGCACGACGGCCCAGACCGCACCGGCGTCGGAAAGCCAGGCCGGCCCGACGAGCCAGCCGCGCCGGACCCCGCCGAAAACCCCGCCAGGACAGACGAAACCGCCCCGGAACACGGTCACCGGCCCGCCGAGCGACAAGACTCCACATTAGACAGACGGGCCACCCGGTCGGCTGACGCCGCGCAATTCGGTGGCGAAGTCGTCCCCGGCGCGCGATCCTGGTGGCGAACCGGGGAGGTGGAGGCGATGACCGCGCACTCGCGTCGATTCGGGCGGCAGTGCCGAGAACACTTCGAGCACCCGGAAGCCGCTCGCGCCGCCGAGCCGAAACACGACGTCGAGACTGCTCCGGCCAAAGCCGAGAAGGCCGAACCGGAGCCGGAAGTCAAGCCCGGGAAGTGAACTTCCCGTTGCCGGGCAAGGAAATTCTGGCTTACTCCGCGCGCGGCGCGGCCTCGATCGCCAGCACCGCGATGTCGTCGTGGCCGGAATTCCCGAGCCATTCCCGCACCGCCTCGCGCAACCGGCGCACGACTTCCCGCGCCGGTTGCCCGACGCAGTCCTCCAGCACCGTGTAGAGCCGTTCGTCGCCGAACAGTTCGGTGGATTCCGTGCGGTTGCGGGCTTCGGTGACGCCGTCGGTGTAAAGCAGGCAGACGTCGCCCTCGTTCAGGTGCGTCGTCGCCTCCGCGAAGCGGGCCTGCGGCGACACGCCGACCAAGGTGCCGGGCACGCTGATCTCCTCGACCCCTCCCCCGCGCCGCAGCACGAGCGGGGCGGGATGGCCGCCGGAGGCGAGCGTGACGTCGAGGCCGGATTCCGCGGCCTCGACCGAACCGAGCACGAGCGTCGCGAACCGGTTGCTGCCGCCGGAGATCAGGAGTTCGTTGAGCAGCCGCAGCATCGTGCGGCCGTCGCGTTCGACGAGGTGCAGCGCGGCCAGCGAATGCCGCACCCGGCCGGTCAGCGCGGCCGCCTCGGCTCCCTTGCCGCAGATGTCCCCGACGACCACGAACGCGCTGCCGTCGTCGCGGGAGAGAACGTCGTAGAAATCGCCGCCCACGCCGAGCACTCCGCCGGCGGGTTCGTACCACAGCTCGAAATTCGCGCCGTCGACCTGCGCGGGCGGCGTCGGCAGCAACGTCGATTCAAGCCCGCGGGTGGCTTCCTCCTGGCTGGCATAGCGCTGCGCGTTGGCCAGCGCCGTGCCGGCCGCGTCCGCGAACGCCTCGACCGCCTGGCCCTGCGCCACGCCGAACGCGGGCTCGCCGCGCCTGCCGAGCAGCACCGCGCCCGCCATGCCGGAGCCGAACGAGACCACCGAAACCTCGAGATGGCCTTCGAACGGCTCGGCGACCGCTGCGGGCAACGCCGCGACCTCGGTCGCGGGCACCGCGCGGATCTCGGGCCGGGCGACATCGGCGACCGCGTCGGACACCACCGGCGCGAGCTGCGGGGGCACCCGCCGGATCCGGCCGTGCCCCGCCGCGCCGTGCTCGGTGCAGCTCCACCACTCCCAGCGGCCGCGGGTCGTCGGCAGCAGCACGAAGGCGCAATCGCCCAAAGCGGACGCCGCCAGCTCCGCGATCACCCGGGCCGTGCCGTGCCGTCCGCGCGCGAGCGCCAGTTTCGGACCGGCCTCGGCGAGGAACTCTTCCGGACGGCGGCGGCCGTCGTCGACCACGGTCCAGGCGCGCCAGCCGCCGGGGAGCACCCGGACCTTGGCCGGCCGGTGGCCGACCTTGCCGGTGGTCTCGGTCACGCTGACGAGCTCCGCCGGGCCGAGCCGCTCGGCGGCCGCGTTCGCCCAGCGCAGCGCGCCTTCGGGATCCTGCAGGAACACCGGCTCCCGCACGTCGTCGAGCACCGAGCGCCAGAATCCGGCGTGCCCGGGCAGCTCGGCGCCGGGTGGCAGGGCCGACGCCGGAGCGGGCCGTGACACCATGCACGAACCTCCTGCCTCCGGGTCGACCTGACGGTCCTGGTCCTTCCAGGTTGGCACAGTGTGCGCGGGCGGACTGGGTCGAAGTGTAGGGCGAACCATGGCACGCTGGGTCAACGACCATGGCTGGCACACGCGTGGTGGGAAGGTCGGCAAAGATGACAGAGTCCCTCCAGACTTCCGGGAACCCCCGGAACTCCGGGGCCCAGGAACCGGAACTCGTCCCGGCAAGCGAGGTCGCGGCGCTGGAGCGGCTGCTCGGCGCTGTCCACGACCTCGGGGACGGCAACTTCCGGCGGCGGTTCGTGGCGCACGGCGACGGGATCACCGCCCGGCTGGCTTCGGCGTTCAACGACATCGCCGAGCGCAACCAGCGGCTCGTGACGGAACTCATGCGGGTGCGCGACGAGGTGGGGCAGGAAGGCAAGCTCACCGAGCGCGTGCGCACCGAGATCGGCCCCGGCGGCTGGGCCACCGCGGTCGACACGGTCAACGGGCTGATCGAGGACGTCAGCCGTCCGGTCGTGGAGCTGGACCGGGTGCTCGGCGCGGTCGCCGAGGGCGATCTGTCGCAGCCGATGGCGCTGCAGCTGGACGGGCGTCCGCTGCGCGGGCAGTACGCCGAGCTGGCGAAGACCGTGAACGGCCTCAACGCGCAGCTGTCGCGGTTCGCCGCCGAGGTGATCCGGCTGTCCCGCGAGATCGCCGGCGAAGGCCGGCTCGGCGGCCAGGCCGAGGTCCCCGGCGTGGCCGGCACGTGGCGCGATCTCACCGACTCGGTCAACTTCCTCGCCGACAACCTCACCGAGCAGGTCCGGAACATCGCCTCGGTCACCACCGCGGTGGCCCGCGGCGACCTGACGCAGAAGATCAACGTCGACGCCCGGGGCGAGATCCTCGAGCTGAAGAACACCATCAACACGATGGTCGACCAGCTCTCGTCGTTCGCCGACGAGGTCACCCGGGTGTCGCGAGAGGTCGGTTCCGAAGGACGCCTCGGCGGCCAGGCGCGGGTGCCGGGCGTCGCGGGCACCTGGCGCGACCTCACCGACTCGGTGAACCTGATGGCGGACAACCTGACCGACCAGGTCCGCAACATCTCGCAGGTCGCCACGGCGGTCGCGGCGGGCGATCTGACGAAGAAGATCGACGTCGACGCGCGCGGCGAGATCCTGCAGCTGAAGACGACGCTGAACACGATGGTCGACCAGCTCTCGTCCTTCGCCGACGAAGTCACCCGAGTCGCCCGCGAGGTCGGCAGCGACGGCCGCCTCGGCGGTCAGGCGGAGGTCCCCGGCGCGGCTGGCACGTGGCGCGGCCTGACCGACTCGGTCAACCAGATGGCCGACAACCTCACCGACCAGGTCCGCAACATCTCGCACGTGACCACCGCGGTCGCGAAGGGCGACCTGACGCAGAAGATCACCGTGGACGCGCGCGGCGAGATCCTCGAGCTCAAGACCACGATGAACACGATGGTCGACCAGCTCTCGTCCTTCGCCGACGAGGTCACCCGAGTCGCCCGCGAAGTGGGTACGGAAGGGCAGCTGGGCGGCCAGGCCACCGTGCCCGGGGTCGCCGGCATCTGGCGCGACCTGACCGGCTCGGTGAACTTCATGGCCAACAACCTCACCGCGCAGGTCCGCAACATCGCGCAGGTCGCGACGGCGGTGGCGCGAGGCGACCTGACGAAGAAGATCGCGGTCGACGCGCGCGGCGAAATCCTCGAGCTGAAGACGACGCTGAACACGATGGTCGACCAGCTCTCGTCCTTCGCCGACGAGGTCACCCGAGTGTCGCGAGAGGTTGGCACGGAAGGAAAACTCGGCGGTCAGGCGACTGTGCCGGGCGTGGCGGGGACCTGGAAGGACCTCACCGACAACGTCAACTTCATGGCCAACAACCTCACCGACCAGGTGCGGAACATTTCCCAGGTCACCTCCGCCGTGGCGCGCGGCGACCTGACGCAGAAGATCACCGTCGACGCGCGCGGCGAAATTCTTGAGCTCAAGAACATCCTGAACACGATGGTCGACCAGCTGTCCGCCTTCGCGGACGAGGTCACCCGGGTCGCCCGCGAAGTGGGTACGGAAGGCCGCCTGGGCGGCCAGGCGCGCGTCCCCGGCGTCGCGGGGATCTGGAAAGACCTCACCGACAACGTGAACGTCATGGCCGACAACCTCACCGTCCAGGTGCGGAGCATCGCCACCATGGCGAGCGCGGTGGCGAACGGCGATCTGTCGAAGAAGATCTCCATCGACGCGGCGGGCGAGGTCGCGGCGCTGGCCGGGACGCTGAACGACATGGTCGAGACGCTGCGCGCGTTCGCCGACGAGGTGACGCGTGTCGCCCGCGAAGTCGGTACGGAAGGCATCCTCGGCGGTCAGGCGCGGGTGCCCGGCGTGGCCGGGACCTGGAAGGACCTGACCGAGAACGTCAACTTCATGGCGCACAACCTGACCAGCCAGGTCCGGAACATCTCGCAGGTCACGACGGCGGTCGCGCGAGGCGACCTGTCCCGCAAGATCGACGTCGACGCCCGGGGCGAGATCCTGGAGCTCAAGACCACGATGAACACGATGGTCGACCAGCTGTCCGCGTTCGCCGCGGAGGTCACGCGTGTCGCCCGCGAGGTCGGCACCGAAGGCAAGCTGGGCGGCCAGGCCGAGGTCGAGGGCGTGTCCGGCACCTGGAAGCGGCTGACCGAGAGCGTGAACCAGCTGGCGGGCAACCTGACCACGCAGGTCCGCGCGATCGGCCAGGTCGCGACGGCGGTGACCGCGGGCGATCTGACCCGGCACATCACCGTGGACGCGTCCGGCGAGCTGGCGGACCTCAAGGACAACATCAACCAGATGATCGCGAACCTCAAGGAGACCACCTCCGCGAACCGCGAACAGGACTGGCTGAAGACGAACCTGGCGCGGCTGTCCGGCCGGATGCAGGGCCACCGCGACCTCGCGTCGGTGGCGACGCTGATCCTGTCCGAGCTGGCCCCGCTGGTGAGCGCGCAGCAGGGCGCGTTCTTCATCGCGCACGACGACGAGGACGCGGGCGACCCGGACAAGCTGCTCGACTGCATCGCCGCCTACGGCCTCGCCCAGGCCCGCACCGGGCTGCGGTTCCGGCTCGGCGAATCGCTGATCGGCCAGGCCGCGGTGGACCGGCGGACGATACTGGTCAACGGCGCTCCCCCGGAGTACGCGCTGGTGTCGTCCGGGCTCGGCTCGGCCCCGCCGGTGAACGTGATCGTGCTGCCGGTGCTGTTCCAGGGCGAGGTGCTCGGCGTGCTGGAACTGGCGTCGGTCAACGAGTTCTCCGCGGTGCACCTGGACCTGCTGGAGCAGCTGCGGCACACGATCGGCGTCAACGTGAACACGATCCTGTCGAACTCGCGCACCGAGGCGCTGCTGACCGAATCGCAGCGGCTGGCCCAGGAACTGCGCGCGCGGTCCGAGCAGTTGCAGGCCCAGCAGGGCGAACTGCGCCGGTCGAACACCGAACTGGCCGAGAAGGCGGCGCTGCTGGCCCAGCAGAACCGCGACATCGAGGTCAAGAACATCGAGATCGAACAGGCCCGCCAAGAACTCGAGGAGCGGGCCGGGCAGCTGACGGTCGCGTCGCAGTACAAGAACGAGTTCATGGCGAACATGTCGCACGAGCTGCGAACGCCGCTCAACAGTGCGCTGATCCTGGCGAAGCTGCTGTCGGAGAATCCGGAGGGCAACCTCACGGAGAAGCAGATCCAGTTCGCGAAGACGATCTGGGCGGCGGGCAGCGATCTGCAGCAGCTGATCAACGACATCCTGGACCTGGCGAAGGTCGAGGCCGGAAAGCTGGACCTGCAGATGTCCGACGTGACGCTGCCGGAGCTGGTGAACTACGTCGAATCGCTCTGCCGCCCGCTGACGGCGGACAAGGGCCTGGAATTCGCGGTCCTGATCGATCCCCCGGTGCCCGGCAGCGTGCACACCGACGAACACCGCCTCCAGCAGGTGCTCCGGAACCTGTTGTCGAACGCCGCGAAGTTCACCGACGAGGGCGGCGTGCGCCTGCACATCCGGATGGCGGACCCCGAGGAGGTCGAGCAGGAATCCCTGCGCTCGGCGGCCGGGATCATCGCGTTCGGCGTCGAGGACACCGGCATCGGCATCCCCGAGGAGAAGCTGGAAGTCATCTTCGACGCCTTCCGCCAGGCGGATGGAACGACCAGCCGGAAATACGGCGGCACCGGCCTAGGCCTGTCGATCAGCCAGCAGCTCACGGAACTGCTGAGCGGCGAACTGCGCGTCAGCAGCGTCCCCGGCCGAGGCAGCACCTTCACGCTGTACCTGCCGGTGGGCGCCGCGAACCTGATCGCCCCCACGACCCCGGTGCGACCCACCCCCAAGCTGCCGGTCCTGCCGAGCACCATCACCGTGGCAGAGCCGAACAGCGCCCCGAAACGGTTCAACGGCGAAAAGGTCCTCATCGTCGACGACGACCTGCGCAACGTCTTCGCCCTCGCAGCGGTCCTGGAACAGGCGGGATTGGAAGTCATCTACGCCGACACCGGGGTGGCCGGAATCCGGGCCCTGGAACGCCACGAGGACACCGCACTGGTGCTGATGGACGTGATGATGCCGGAACTGGACGGCAACGCGACCATCGCCGCAATCCGAGCCGAAGCGGCCCACGAAGACCTGCCCGTGATCGCCGTCACAGCGAAAGCGACGGAGGAAGACCGCGAACGAACCCTGGCCTCGGGAGCGGACGACTACATCACGAAGCCGGTGGACACTGACCTGCTGCTGGACGTGATCGCCGCCCGCCTGGAGGCGGATGCGGCGTCTTCGTCCTCTGATGTGGAACCGTTGGAGCGGGTGACGGGAATCGAACCCGCGTAGCTAGTTTGGAAGACTAGGGCTCTACCATTGAGCTACACCCGCAGCGCCCTCGGTGACCCGGGAGCGAAGCCAGCTTAGCGTGCCCGCTAGGGTGGGTCGTACACCCCCCGGGTACCGGGGTTTCCGGAGGCTTCGGGGGTGCCGGGATGTGGCGCAGCTTGGTAGCGCATCCGCTTTGGGAGCGGAGGGTCGCAGGTTCAAATCCTGTCATCCCGACCCTGCTTTTGGAGGGGCTGGACCTGCGGGTTCAGCCCCTTTTTCGTGCCGCCGGACGCGGCGCGGGAGCTGGTGCGACGCCCAGCGACACTCCTATTTGGGGATTTTCACCTGCACACCCGAGCTCTGAAGCCCGCTCCGCCGGCCTGGCAGGCGTTGATCGACGAGTGGGCTATGTCACTCGAGGCGGAGAGCAAGAGCCACGCACCATCCACGGTTACTGCGACACCGTGCGCTTCTTCCACAACTGGCTCGCCGACCCCGTCGCGCCGCCGGACGACCCCGAAGCGTGGCTGGCTTCCGTTACGCCCGAACCGGCAGACTACGAACCAAACCACGTCAAACGGTGGATCGCCTATCGCCTCGCCGCCACCAGCCCCGGCAACGCGAACAACAACTGCCGAGCCTTGAGCGCGCGGTTCAACTGGCTCCTGGCCGAAGAGGAGATCGAGCACCACCCGAGGGCCCGCATGAACCCGCCGCACATTCCGGACCAGCCGATACCCATCATCGCGGTGCAATTCATCAAGCAGGTGCGCCGGGACTGCCAAAGCCGCGACTTCCACAGCCGCCGCGACGAAGCCATCATCCAGTTGATCTGGGACACCGGTGGCTGCCTCTCCGAAATCGCCAACATCGACTTGTCCCGTCGTGTCGTCAACGTCCTCGGCAAAGGCAGCAAATGGCGTGCGCACCCCCTTCAGCGCAGCCGTCGGCCGCTGCCTCCGCGTCAGAGCGCGTCAGCCCTACGCCGACACCACCACCAGACTGTGGCTCAGCGACCGCCCCCGCAGCACTCCGCTCTTGCCGAACGGCATCAAGATCATGCTCCGCCGACTTCCGGGCCGAGCCTCCGACGGGAGAGCCCTCTCGCCGGGCAGATCCGCGGAAACAAGCGTGCGCCAGCCGCGAATCCATTCTAGCGGGCCGACACAAGCGCGAATAATATTCGCAGGTGAGACATGCGAAATCGTCACGACTCCCCGCAATCGGTTCTCCAGGCAGTTTCTCTTCCGGTTTCGACTGACCGTTCCGCGCGCGACGGAGGGATTCGAAACAGCCAGCGAACGGCGGCGACGTTCACTCGTCTATCGTGCGCCAACCGTTCTTGCGTCAATCCTGGCAGTTGTGGGAATGTCAGGATCGCAGAGCTTGACCGGGAGAACCAGCTGCATGCAGGGGGATTCATTCGCCGCACCGCTGCGAATATGCGGTGTCAGCGTCACTGCGAGGTGCGGATCGGAGCGCCAGCCGGTGCTTCGCGTCTGCTCGTATGTGTTCGGTTCCTTGAGCAACGAGGAGAACAGCTGTGGTCAGAACAATTATCAGCGAAGAGCCACCCGGACGGTGCTCGCCGCCGCGACGCTTGCGGCACCGCGTGCGCACGGCACCGCGTCCGCACAGGAATCACGCGGCTCACACCAGCAAGACTTTGCTAGACATCGGTTTCCCTTGGGACGGCCGGAAGCCGACCACCGGCGGTTGCGCTCGCTCCTGAGCCTGCCCGCCGTGCGGCCGGAATGGGCCAGGGGCACCACAAGAACTACCTGCAGACGCGAGATCAGTTAGGCCCGCCCCGGGTCGCGACGTTGATCTGATCATTCGCCCGGGAGAAAAGCCGGACACCTGCCCGGAAAAATGGTGTCCGACCGGTCAGGGAGAATTGCGCCATGACTGAAGACGTCACGTTCGAATTCAGCTCGGCCTGGTGCAGGCTGACGCTGGGCTCCGGTCCTCAACGGCAAACCTTCCACGCAACGGGGCTCAACGACGCCTTCGGAGACCTCGCGCAGGCCGTCGCGAACCTCGCACGCCCGAGACCGGTAGTGGAGTTGCAGTCCGTGCTGTGGGGCGATGAACCAGGCGGAGTCTTCCTGGACTTCGCCTCGCCAGTAGCGGACCACCTAGCGCTGGTGGTGCACGCGGTGGCGATCCGCACCTGGATCACCGCGCCGGACTGGACACCCGAACGAGGCGAAGTGCTGCTACGACAGGTCGCGCCGCGCCACGAACTCGCCAGCGCCTTCCTGCGCGGCTACGAGACCGTCAGCTCGGCAATGAAACCGGGAGGCGTCATCCCGGGCTGGCCGCACCCATTCCCAGACACAGCTGTCACCGAACTCCGCCGCGCGCTCGGCTGACATCCCGCAGAAACCGCAATGCTTCGTTCACGTTGCCAGGAAGGATTCGGGAACTATCATGAGATCGCCGGGCTTTGCCGACATTTTCAGACGCCTCGGAATACTGGCCATCATCACGACAGGGGCGCTGCTCGCAGCGAACACCATCGCGACTGCGGCCGCACCGATCAAGGGATATCAGGACTGCTTCAAACCTGGCACTGCCGAGGACTACTTGGTCACATCGGTGCGCAACACGGACACCTTCCGCACCGTCAACCTGCGCTGTGGCCGCCATGACGTCAGTGATCAAGCCGGCTTCGGTGTCCGGCACATCGACGACCGCCGCCCGCCATTCACCACGACGACAGTCCGGTGCATCGAACATGTGCTGAGGAACGCCAAGTACGAAGGCCCTGCCAGCGGGCAGAACAACGTCTCGTACACCATTTCGTCGCCGAACATCGACGCCGTCGTGATCGTCAACGTCGAGACCGACAACGTGGTGACCGCCTACACGTCGCAACCCGGCTCGTCAGCGAGCAACAACTGGGAGGGTTGCTTGGGCATCCCGGCCGCTGCGCAGCACACACCCAATTTCGCGAAGAGCGGCGTCACGCCGTACTCGGGAGATAGCTGCTGGTTGGGGCCGTTGGGTTTCCGCTCGGTCTGCGAGAACGTGCACGGGGAGAAGCTTCACGTCGACACTCTCGATGCGAGCGAGGGCCTTCCGCCTTGGGCGGACTCCAGTTGCGCGGCACCAGTGCTGTACGCCAACGGCCGGATGTTTCGATTGGGACTCTACACCTGCAGCAAACTGGGCACATTGAAGCAGCACTTCCTCATGAACAACGACTTTCCGAACAACCTGCAGCTATGTCTCGGCTGGACCGACGTCGATCACCAAGCCTGCCTCACCGTCCACGACTGACGCGGGGCCGTATATCCGGGAACCACAGGCCCGCGAACAACCGCTTGAATAATGGAACTGCCGTCCGCGCGGGTGCGCGTCGATCGCCGACGAAACCGCCGCCTCCGACTCGAGAAGTCGCATCGGGGGGCGGCGGCCGCTACCGTGTAACACACTCTCCCGAAACCGCGACTCCTGCCGTGATCGTGAACTGCGGAGGGCAGCGGCATGGGGTACAGGTTCAATCCGCCACCGAACCGGCTGGCCGTTCCCGCCGACTGGACGCCACCGCCCGGCTGGCAGCCGCCAGCCGACTGGCCCGCGCCGCCGAAATTCTGGCAGTTGTGGACACTCGAGGCCCAACCGAATTCCCCACGGGCACCAGCCCAAGCGGACCCCGCTCCCGCATCGGGCAAGCCCGGGTTGTTCGGCTCCCGGAAAAAGGTTCGGGAACTCGAAGCCGCGTTCGCCGCGGAGACGGTCAATTTCGCCCGATCAAGAATACTCTCGTTCGAGCTATTTTGATTTCTTCGCGGAGCGAATACCAGCCCAGCGCGCCCCTCAGCGGTTAGTACACCCACCTATGCGAGCATTCATTGCTGTCAAATCTGGAAAGTTCTTCGAAACCCGAGAGAGTCGAACTCATCAGAGGTCCGTACGAGTCC
Organism: Amycolatopsis sp. cg13; assembly: GCF_041346965.1. Classification (GTDB taxonomy): domain Bacteria; phylum Actinomycetota; class Actinomycetes; order Mycobacteriales; family Pseudonocardiaceae; genus Amycolatopsis. The sequence continues at coordinate 8,726,278 of NZ_CP166848.1, read as the reverse complement.
GTGCCACCTATAGCACGGGTCGCGTCTCCGCCGGCCGAGGCGACAAGGCCAAAAGGAACTCGTCCACGATGCGCCGCCCCGACGCAGCGAGGTCGACTGTCGCGAATCGGATCCGTCGGCCTTGAATGACGACTTCCTCATCGAAGTGGCCGTCGACTACCGGGTGCAGCATGAGCCCTTCGGACGGGCAGGCTCCTTCGGCTGCGGCCTGGGACATCAGATAGGCGTAGATCTGGTAGAGGTATTCGCTCTTGAGCGTGGCTTCCCGGTAGTAGCCTGCCTTCGTCACGGACGTGAACTTGGTGTCGATGACAATCCGGCGCGGTCCGTTGTCATCGGGGTTCGGGTGTTGGAGCACGATGTCGAGCTTCATGCTGGGGAGCACCGCGCGCATGCCGCCGGAGAGCTGCGAGATGTCCCATTGCTGTATGGGCCCGTGCTTCACCTTCCAGCCGTCCGGGGTGAGGCGATGTCGGTAAATGGCGTAGGCGGCGTGCTCGAACAACGTTCGCAGGTAGCCGTCGTCGTCCGCTGGCAGCGGCAGGTATCGATCGCCCGTCTCGGTCGTCGGGATCGCGAGGGTCAGGAGCAGTTCGGCTGCGGCGAGCATCGTGCGATCCCGCTGAAGAAGCCGCTGTTGCCGCAGGTGCGGAACCTCCGCGAGCCGCGGGCATGGTCCGCGAACGCCCCCGGCCTCCATTTGCCGTGCGAGCGAGCGATATCGCGGTTCTCCCGGGACCAGGATCGCTGCTCGTTCGAGAGCCGCTCGGACGAGCCGGTTCGAAGGGATGTCCGTGACGATCTCATCGTAGGTGCAGTTCACCTGGCCGCGGTTGAGCAGCTGGTGGCGCTCGGTGGTGAGCTGGTTGATCCGTCCCTTGACCCGGCGTTCGTTGCGGGTGATCGGCCGGAAGCCGACGGAGAGTCCGCGGTGCAAGCGCTGCGCCGCCTCGTCGGCGAGGATGCGGGCGACGAGGTCGGGCAGGTCGTCCGGAGCGTCTTCCGGGGAGACAGCTCGGTGGCCGTTGGTGCGGAACAGCTCCGAGGCGAAGAACTGCAGCAGCCATAGGTTGCGGATCGGAATCTGCACAGTTACTCGCCGAGGAGCTTCTTGCAGGCTTCTTCCGCAAGGTGGCTGCGATCGAACCAGTATTCCTCGAGCAGCAGCCGGACATCCGTCTCGACGACTCGTTGCCACCACGCCTTGGTATCCAGCCCTGTCGCTTCGAGCCGTACGGCTGGGGTGAAGTAAGAGTGGCCGACGCAGTACTGACGGCCGAGTGCGCTGTCGGCGCTGATCTGCTCGTTGAGCTCGTCGACGCGGCGACCGTACGTCTCGAGCAGCTTCGGCTCGTAGCCCAGCTGGCTGACGTACTCGACCCAGTCCGCCCCGAGGCGCGGGCGGAGTTCGATGAAAGCGAACCGTCGTCGCAGCGCCATGTCGACCATCGCGAGCGACCGGTCGGCGACGTTCATGGTGCCGATCAGGTGCAGGTTGGGCGGGACGAAGAAGCGCTCGTCCGGGCTCCGGGGATAGGCGAGCCGCATGGCGGAGCTCCGATGGCGTTTGTCGACCTCGAGCAAGGTCAGAAGCTCGCCGAGAACCTGGGCGGGGTTGCCGCGGTTGATCTCTTCGACGACGAGCACGTAGTCGTGGTTCGAGTCGTCGGCGGCCTGCCGGCACATTTCCAGGAACGGACCGTCCTCCAGCCTGAGCCCGCCGCCGGCGGTGCTGGTGGAAGGACGCCAGCCACGCACGAAGTCCTCGTAGGCGAGCGAAGGGTGGAACTGGAGGATTTGAACACGATCAGTATCGCGTTCGCCGCACAGCGCCCAGGCCAGTCTGCGCGCGAGCCAGGTCTTGCCGGTGCCGGGAGGGCCTTGGAGGACGAGGTTTTTCTTCGAACGGAGCCGCTCGAGCATCGGCTGGAGTTCGTCCTCCGCGAGGAAGCACCCGTCGTCACGGATGGACGCGACGTCGTACGGATCGCCTGGCTCTTCGACGATCTCCGCCGGCTTCGCGAGCGGCGCGTCGGGGACGCTCGGCGACGCGGCGGCTTCGGACTCCTCCACCGGCTCGAGCGAATCAATAAAGGCGGCGTAGGACAGAGCGCAGATCCTGTCGTAGGGCGCCGCGCCGGACGACAGCCAAGCCTGAACCGCCTCAGTGTTGGAGAGGAACTGTTCGCCGGTGATCTTCGCGCCGAGAGAAAGTTGAGCCGCGAGCTCGGGCAGGTTCTTCTTGATGAGGTTGCCGTTGAGGCTGTCGTAGGCCGCGAATGAGTCCGGCCGGATCCAGTACAGCCCCATGGTGAGGAGCCGGGTCTGACCGGTGGCGCACTCGTCGAAAGCGCTGACGAGGTCCTCGCGAGTAGCTTCGTCGGCGCTCTTGGCGTACGCGACGGCGGCGGCCGCCAGCTGCCAAAGAGCGTCGATGTCATGCGGGCCGCGGTCGACCTCCCAGCGGATGAACCACGACTTCAGATTGTTGGCGATCGGGATGCCGGAGAACTGGGCAGGCGCCTTCGCACCGACTCCGAACTCGGCGCGGAAGGCTGCGGCGATGGCCGCGCGCGCGTCATTCTTGATGCCGCGGTTGAAGCAGGTGAGGACAGTGAACGGATCGACGTCGCGAAGGGGCCCGTAGCTGCCGTCGAGACGACGGTCGCCCTTGAGGTATTTGAACAGGTGCGGAAAACCAGAGGATTCGGCGACGGACCAGACCTTCTCCAGCAGGGCTTCGCGGTCGGTCGCGTACTCCAGGATCCGGTCGGCCAGCTCGGGGTAGAACGCGGTCCAGGCGAAGTCGGCTTCCGCGGTGGACGGCTTGGCGATGACCTGTTCGATCTCTTCGCGGCCGGTGGTGATCTTGAAAAGGGTGATCAGCGAGCTGAGCTCGTTCTGCGCGGATTCGGACAGCTCGTCACGGGGCACGTCGACGCTCAGCCAGTCGACCGGCCGCCAGTGCCGGTGGACCGGCGAGGACGGGTGGAATTCGTACTGGCCGCTGACCCGTCCGATGTTGAGGGTCCGCTTCAAGCGGTTCGGCGTAACGATGATGTCGCCGATTTTGATCTCGTGGACGAAGCGGTAGAGCGTGCCGGCCGACCCAGCGATGGTTTTGGGCTCGATCTCCGGCATGGTCTCGGCAAGACGCTGTTTGAATGCGTCGCGGGACGACGCGACGTCCGAGAGGTCGCCGGTGCCGTCCCAGCCGATGCGGACCGCGCCGTCAGCGACCGGATCGATGTCCAGCTGGTCGTTGTGGATGCCCCACATGACGTGATCCGCCTGTCCGACGACCATCAGCCAAATCCTCCAAGTCGACTGCTCGGCCACCATGCTCGCAGGAGCGAACGGCCTTGGCTACCTATATCCCCGCGAACAGGAGGTCGGTCCGGCCATTGCTTGGAGACCACGCTCTGATTGTCAGTGTCGATCGCTGCCGTTGTCGACATAGACAGTACTTGAGCATTGGCAGGGCTTGACCGTTGCCGACGGAACACAAGATCAGCCTGCCACCCTCCTAATTGAGGATTTCCGCTCAGTGCCGACCAGCGACTATGCTGATGCGGCACTGCGCTGAGCAAATCCTGTCCTCCCGACTTTGCTTCGAAGGGGCTCGACCTGCGGCTTTTTTTCATGCTGGTGCCACCGGACTCGAGGATCGGGCTGGCGCAGCGCTTAGTGGCGCTCCTGCTTGAGGGTTCTCTCGTGCGCACCTGAGCCCGGGTCCCCGACCAGCCGTGCCATCGCCCCCGATGGGATTCACATACCAGACCGCCGACGCCATTGCTGCTTCCATGCTTCGATCAGGGCGAGCGCCAGCCAATGACCGTAGCCTTGAGCCATCTCCTCTGCCGTCTCCCGCGTGGAATCAGTGGTTCGGCGAAGCGGGTCGGCTCCGCGAGCGAGAAGGTAAGCCGTCACGTCGACATGCAATGGATTGCCCGTCTGCACGTGACCATCGCCTTCGGCATCAATAGCGTGATGCAAGAGCGTCATTCCGTTGCACGCGCAGGAGTCATGTATTCAACCACAACAACATCCTATCCACCACTCGGGACAGCTAAGTAAATTACCGAAAATTCTTCATTGAACAGGTGAGATCAACCGAAATCAGCGGTCAACACTAGGGAACGCCGAGCACCACGACAATCTCGGCCGGTTCCGTGATGTCGTCACCGTAGACAGACACTGCGTTCAACTCGCGTTCCACAGGCAATTCCAGGCGAAGCTGGCCATTCGGGTCGTAGAGCAATACCGAGGATCGAGCCAACTGAATCACGCCGCGATGCAGCAGCTCAAGCCTCTCCGGAACGACCGGCTCTTCGACACACGAGACAGCAACCACCCCGCTCGCTGACTGCCGAACGGCGACGTGCAATGAATCCTTGCCAGCGTGCACACTTTCGCGGGCAGGATCCCAACCCGAGTGGTCGTCGACGCTGTCCGGAGACGAAACCACCAGCAGGCCGAACGAAAACCGGGCTATGCCACCTCCGTAGTAGCTGTCGCCGTAGCTGGCGAAATCCGAGAAGCTGGTCACTGTCAGTATTCCTCCAGCAGTATCTGACCGACGCCGAGGGAGACAGTCAGAAGGGGCTCCCCGCCCAGTCTCTCCCTCGGCCCGCCGACGACTGCTACATATCGTGCTCCCAGCTGCCGCGCGTGTCGACGTTCGCGGCGTCCGCCAGTGACTCCAGTTCCGCGATCTCCTCTTCAGCTAGCGCGATGTCGTGAGCGCGGACCAACCCGTCCAGGTAGGCCGCCTTTGTGATCCCGATGATCGGGGTGGTCCCCTTCGCGATGGCCCAGGCGGTGGCGACGTCGGCGGCGGACGCGCCTCGAGCCGCGCCGATCGCTCCCATTCTGTCCGTCAGCGCCTGCAACTGGGGAAGGATCTTGTTGTACACGGCCGCCCGGCTGCTGCCTTCCGGCAACGGACGGGACGGGCTGTACCTGCCGGTCAGCGCGCCTTGTTCGAGGACCAGGTAGGAAAAGAACCGCACATCGTTCTCGCGACAATGCTCAAGGATGCCCGCGCGCTCGGAATTCCGGTACAGCAGGCTGTAGTGGTTCTGAACCGCCTCCACCCGGAAACCTGCCTCGCCGAGGATCTGATCGGCGAGAGCGATTTCCTGCAGGTTGTGGTTCGAAACGCCGACGTGCTTGATCCGGCCGCTCTGCAGCAGCGGAATCAGCAGCGGCGTCCAGCGGGCTACGTCGGCCGGGTTGTGGATCCAGTACAGGTCCACATAGTCCGTGCCCAATCGGGCGAGGCTCTGCTCCAGCATGTCCGTGACCGGATCGTCGCCGTCGCCCGCGATCTGCGGGGTGAACTTCGTCGACAGCTGGTACTCGCTGCGGGCATAGCCTTTCAGCGCCTGAGCGAGGACCGTCTCCGAGCGGCCCATGCCGTACACCACGGCGGTGTCCCACAGGGTGAACCCGTGCGGTTGCGCCGTCCTAACAACCTCTCGCAGGCCGGACGCGGTCAGCTGGCTACCGAAATAGCCGTCGCCCGGCTCGCCGCTGTCTCCCCAGGCCCACGTGCCCAGCGCCACCGTCGGCGTCTTGCTCGTCATGTCCCTGACTCCGTTCTCGTTTCCTGACGTTCAATCCCTACGAGACCGCGACGGCCGCCGCCGGAGAAGGTCGCGCTTAGTGGGGGTACTGCTTCAACCCCTTTCGCGCCGCGACCTACGGCTACCGTGAATGGCATGGACCAGCAGCCCGGAAACCGCGGCGAGATCCGGCACTTCCTTGCCAGCCGGCGCGCCAAGATCACCCCGGCGCAGGCGGGACTGCCGACCAGCACCCGTCGCCGGGTCGCTGGGCTGCGGCGGGAGGAGGTCGCCGTCCTGGCCGGGGTGAGCACCGAGTGGTACACGCGGCTGGAGAAGGGCCACATCGGCGGCGTGTCCGAAGCCGTCCTCGACGCAGTCGCCCGCGCCCTGCGGCTGGACGACGACGAACGCACCTACCTGTTCGACCTGGCCCGGTCATCGCGGCCGGCGAGCCGCACGCCGTCGCGTCGCCGGGACGTCGAGGTCCCGCCCCAGGTCCGGTGGCTGCTCGACTCCATGACGGTGTCCTCGGCGTTCGTCCGCAACGGCCGCACGGACGTCGTCGCGAGCAACCCCCTGGCCCGAGCCCTGTACGCGCCGATGTTCGGCAGCACCACCGTCGACGAGCGCGGCCGTCCCAACCTCGCCCGCTACATCTTCCTCGACCCCAGCGCTCATTACTTCTTCGTCGACTGGGACGCCGCCTGCGACGCCACCGCTGCCCTCCTGCGCGCCGAGGCCGGGCGAGAACCCCACGACCGGGCGCTGCGCGAACTCATCGGCGAGCTGTGCACCCTCAGTCCGGAGTTCCGCAGCCTCTGGGCCGCACACGACGTCCTGATCCGCCACGACGGCGTCAAACGGCTCCGACACCCCGAAGTCGGCCGCTTGGAACTGACCTTCCAGTCCTTAGACCTGCCCTTGCCCGGCCGAGCCGTGCACGATCTGATCACCTACACCGCCGAACCCGGCACCGAATCGGAGGACCGGCTCAAACTCCTCGCCAGCTGGGCAGCCACGCGATCCCCGGCGACAGAGCCCGCCCGCCCCTCTCCTCGGCCCGAACCGCGCTGATCCGTCGCGGTTCGCCCGGCCCGCGATTCAGGAATGTGCTGGCGCTCTGCCGTTTCCTCGCACTCCTGGCAAGGGATCCGGCCGGGTGCCTTTCCCCCGGAATTCGCTATTCATTACGACACCCACGCTTTCCGTTACGTATTTGTGCCCACCGACACAAATACCTCCCGGTGGCCGTCGGTCGCCGCAGCCGTGCCTTACTCTCTCTTCCGCTGATCAAGATCAAGGAGGACACGGGTGCGTTTCCGTGCTCAGGCCGCGCGCCGAGGGGGCGTCATCGGCGTCGTCGTCGCGATCGTCGCTATGCTCGTGGCGATGCCCGCCCAGGCGTCCGGTCTCTGCGACCGGCATCCGGAGCTGGCGGCGTGCAAAGCCGCTGACCGGGCCAAAGCGGCGCTTGTGGTGGGCAAGGCGGTCGCCCGCACCCAGCTGGGCGCCCTGGTTCTCGGCCACCTGCGCCAGGGCATCGGCCAGGTCGCGGGCCACGCGCTCAGCGAAGCCGCCCGGACTTTGGACGAGGTCGGCAAAGCGATCGACGCCGGAGACATTTCCCGGGCTGGCCAGGCACTCGATCAGTTCAGCGAGGATTCGCTGCAGCAATTGCGCGACACTGTCGTCGCGACAAGGATCGTGGTGAAGTCGCTCCCCGAACTGGCCGCGATCGCCAAAACGGCCATCGCGCAGTTCAACGCGCTTCCGGATCTGGACATCCACATCGACCTCGCCGCGCTGGAAGCCAACAATCGCGGACTCGCGGCCACCGCGGCCGGCATCGCGCAGGCCTCGGCTCAGCTGGACTACAGCGCTGCCCAGATCCGCACCGCCATGGCACAAGCCGACCGCGATTTCGCCGGGGCCAAGCGTGATCTGGCCGCGGCGAACGCGATCCTGGCCGAGGCGAACCGGACCCTGGACAAGTTCACGTCCACGCCGTGGATGCCGGTGGGCGGGTTGTCGCTGAAGGGCATCAAGTTCAACTTCGACGAGGCCTTCGGTCACCCCACCCATTCCGGTTCGCTCAACCCGGACGTCGCGGCGGTCCTGTCGGCCGTGACGGACTTCGTTCCCGGGGTCGGCAGCATCAAGAGCGCGGTCGAGGCAATCGCCGGGAAGGACGCGTTCACCCAGCAGGAACTCGATGGTTTCGAACGTGCCCTCTACGGCATGGCCGCCGTCCCGATCGCCGGCGGCGCCCTCAAGAAACTCGTCGCCGTCGAACGAGCGGCGAAGGTCTCCCGCGGGATCGAGCTCGCGGCGAAGAACGGTGCCAAGGACTGGCGCATTTCATTCGACGCGCTGCCCCAGGGCAAGAACAGCGGCGTGAAAACCGTGTCGAACACGACCGAACTGCGGACCCTGTTCGACCACTGGACGGCGGGCACCGAGCGGCTTCCGTCGCGGGGAGACAAGATTCCCGACGTGTTCAAACTGCAAGACGGCACGACGATCCAATGGCGTCTGACGTCCAAGACGAGCGGTGAAACAATCGACATCGCGACGGCGGACGGCAAGAGGTTGAAGGTGCATCTCGATGTATGAACGGCAGGCGCACGAGATCGAACGAGTCGTGGCCCCCACGCTCGACGAAGGCCTCGACGACTGGGTCCCGGTCGATTCTCTGATCTGGAACGCCTCCCAGGTCGTCCCCAGGGACAGCGACCGCTTCGCCGCCTTCTTCGCCAGTGTTCTCGACTACCTGCTCCGTGAAGGACTGATGGTCGTCGGAGAGATCGGCGACACGGGGTTCGAGCCGTGGCCTGCCGCGTCCGTCGAGGACACCGTCGAACGCGTCGTCCGCGACTGCCAGGCGGTCGGCTGGTCCGCCGGGCTGGGTTTGTGCTGGCTGTCGAACACTCCGGAAGGAGACCGCCGGGCCCGGTGATCTCGCGCGGCCTGCCGAGAACCTCGTTTCCGATGGTTTTCTTCCCACTGAACCGCTTTCGGTAAATTTCCCGCGCGATCCTCCGGACTGCGGGCCATAGCATCGTTTTGTCCGCATTGTTTCGTTACACCCGAAACAGAGAGCAAGGACACTCTTGTCCAGACCATCCGCGACGCGGTAAAAGCAGCAGGTCACATCGAAAAATCCGCAATCCGCAGCGGGCAGGTCCGGCAAGCCGCCGACCGGGGTGACATTCACTTCGCCAGGAGAGGTCTTGACCGCGCTCGCTTCCCCCGCCGCCGCCGTCCCCGTCGTCCGAAGACCCCGCGCCGGGATCGTCGCGCTGGCCGCCTTCGCCGCAGTACCCGCCATGCTGGCGTTATGGACCGCCCTGCGCGCGCCGCGCGGTCACGTGCTGCTCGACTATTGGCACGTCCTGGCGAAAATCACCGACGACCGCGGACATCTCCTGCTGGGCCAGGTGTTCACCTACCACCTCGACCAGCCCTTCGTCCTCCCCTCGCTGCTCTTCTACGCCGACGCCGCCTGGTTCGGCGGAGACAACCGCGTCCTGACCGTCCTCACGGTGGCGTTGGTCGCCGGGATCGGCACGTGCCTGTACTCGATGCTCCCCCGCTCCCTGTCCCCGCAGCGGAAAGCAGCGCTCGCGGCCGGGATGTCGTGGCTGCTGTTCTCCTCGCACCTGGCCGAGATCTGGCTGCAAGGCACCAACGGCATCAGCTGGATCCCCGCCGTCTTCTTCACCGTCCTCGCCGCCGCCCAAGCCCACCGCGGCCGCCTGTGGACCGCCGCAGCCGCAGCATTGCTCGCCAGCCTCAGCTTCGGTGCCGGACTGCCCGCGTTCTTCGTCGTCGCCGCGATCTTCCTGCTCCGCCACGAAAACCGGGCCAAAACGATCGCCATGACCGCCGCCGGAACGATCGTCGTCGCCGGTTGGCTGCTCACCAAACCCAGCGGCACCCAATCACTGGCCACCACCGCACTCGACCCCGACGGCCGCCTCTCCGCCGCCGCAGCCGCGCTCGGCAGCCTCTGGTCCGGAGACCAAGCCGTCATCGCCGTCCTCGCCGGAGCCCTCACCACGGCACTCCTCACCGCCTGCGCCATCGCCGCGAAGAGCGACGCGCGTGCCGCGGGATGGATCGGGATCGCCGGATATGCCGTCGCGCTCGCGGTGCTTGTCGCATTGGGCCGCACCAGCAACCTGGCTCCCGGCGGGAACATCGGGCTGATCAGCCGCTACGCCATCGTCAGCACCCTCGCGGTGAGCGCACTCCTCGCCCTCGCGACGCTCGTCCGTCCACAATGGCCGCTCACTACGGTCGTCATCGGCATCTGCGCCATCTCCCTGACCACCCACGCCATCGGCGGCACCAAAGCCGACCTCACCCGCCGCGGCTACGCCCCGCTCGCCCTCGCCCCCATCGCCCTGCGCACCGAAACCACCAGCGTCCTCGACCAACTCCACATCCAAAGCCAAGTCATCCCCGCCGCCCGCGCACTCGGCACCTACCCCTTCAACCCCCGCTTCACCCTCGGCTGCCACGGACCCGAACTCGGCACCACCATCAACCCCAACACCGCCACCGACCTCCCCACCGCCCACGGTGCCATCACATCCACCGGCAGCGCGCTCATCACCGGATGGACCGACCTGCACCCCGACTGCGTCCTGGTCACCGACTCCGCCAACATCGTCACCGGAGGCGGCATCGTCGGGCTTCCCTCCCCCGCACCGGGAATTCCGGACGGCAACGCCTGGCAAGCCACTGCACGCCCCGGCACCGGACCGGTCACCGTCTACGCAGTACTCGGCGGCCGCTTCTACCGTCTGCACGAATCCGCTCCTAGCCCGAACTGAGCAGAGAGGCGACATCCCCCAGGTGCAGCCGGGCGAGCGCGACCGCGCCCGACACAGGCTTCTGGCCAGTGACTGCCTCACTGTCGGCGCTGAGGCACCATCGACCTGGATTTGGCAGTTTCAGGCCGAGGCGCAGCCAGCAAGCGTATTTCGCTCCGCTACAGGCACGCGCAGCACCGAGCTGACTACCCACTGATCTCAGCCGCAGCTGCTCTCGCCGTGCCGCCCGGGACCTCGCCAGCAACGCCGAAGCGGACCCGCGTCGCTGCGGCCTCGACTCCAAGGCTGCGAAAACCCGCCCTTATGCATCCTCGATGCCTCGAAGCAACGCGCGTTCGCCGCGATCATTCCTACGGGCGGCTCGCGCACTCAGCAGTCAGCCGCGTCCCGCCATTCTGGCATGACCCCCAGGATCAAGCCTTCCAATCCTTCGACGCCCCGACCGAACGAGCCGAGCCGATCCGCCAAACAGTAGATTTCGCCTTCCTCGTCGATCGCGAGAAAGAAATGCCCGCCATCAAGCTCGCCGATCGGGAAAAGAGCCCGACCGATCTCGCGGCCCCAGTCGACAAACCGCCCCTCCTCTCCCGCAGCCACCAACGGATCCAAGTCGAACGGTTCTTTTCCGCGCGTTATCCCCCGACCCTTGAGGTCGAATTTCAGGCCGCCGAACGAAGCAAGGAACTCCGCGGCCGCATCAGGCATGCGGAGCCCTTCGCCCGCCAGGCCCGCACGCCAGCCTTCGACGTCGACCTGGCGTCCCCGGTGCCACCCCGCCGCCTCAAGGGCCTCCACAACCTCCGGCGAGAACTCCTTCACGCTAATTCCTTCCGCCAGTAACGAAATCCAGGTTGTATTGCTCGACCAGGGGTACGCAGCTCAGGCATGGACCGATGCCCTCACCGTGCCCCGGATGCCCCGTCGACGCCCTGATCTTAACCGCAGCCACTTTCCAGCCCGTGGGATCAAGGCCATTGCCGAGCGCCTCGGACAAACACATCGCGAGACCGCATCGACCGTACCCGCCGCCACGTGCGTCCGCCGGAATGTCGTCGAGCACCGATTGCACGTCCTCGTGCAGTTCGGGAGATGCCCCGCCCCGCTGGCTGGTATTCGCGATCACGTGGCCGTCCGGCGACTCGATCGCCTCCGCAACCGCCGGCCTGATCCGGTTGGACAACGAACTGGCCCGGTCGGCCAGAGCCCTGGCTGCCGAAAGAGCATCACCGCAGTTGTGGACGAGGACCGGGATATCGCCAGCAAAAACGTAGTACGCGTGCAGCTCGTCGATCGTGAGGTCGTACGTGACCTCCGTCGAGTGGTACTGCGTCACCTCCTCGACAGTCGCCTCGCCACCGTCGGCTGTCTGCAGACGGTCGCCCGCATGCAGATCGATGGCCTCGACAAACGCACCGCGCGTGACGTCGTAGAACGGGTGGTGATACGTCGCCGGAGCCGCCGAAGCCGGAAGCCTGCCACCGGTCACCACGGCCGCCGCGAGCGCCAGGCCTGCTGCCACCCGGGTTGCCGCGCGGCGGATTCGGCTCGGTTTCACCTTCAGGTCCACGAAATCGTGGTCCGTCTCCGTCACGATCACCCGGTCGACCGGGTGCGTCTCCAAGCCCGCCTTGCCCGGCTTCGAGTTCGCGACCCGATCTCCGACCTTAACCTCTACCGCCTCCACGAATCCGCCACTAGCACGAACTGAGCAAGGAACCGATACTGTTGGCAGGGCGCAGCCCGTGCCCTGCACATGTTTCCGCCAGCGACGGCCAGTGTGTCTGCTCACGGTCGGCTCTGAGACTCCGTAAGTGCCGCAGTCGACCGTGGACATCTCCTGATGCCCTGCCAGTGGCTCTCGCGCCATCAACTGGCCTCCGTGAGCGCTGGCTCCTCGGCGCGCCCGCGCAATGCCCCGTACTTGCCGATTCCACCAAGCGCGAAGGAAGCCCTTTGTCCCTTGGAGACGCCGGTGTGGCCGACGACGCCGTCCCCGCAGAGCATCCAGCCGAGGATGCTCCTGCCGAAATCGGGGACGGACCCGAGCTGGGGTCTCGAGCATTCTGCCTGCCTGGACGTGGCTGATTGCCGCGCAGTGCAGGATTGCCTCGTTTGCGGTGGCGGCGATCAGAGCGGATCAGTGTGGCTGTCCAGATCTTGGTGATCGAACCGAGCCCCGGATACGTCATGCTTTGCGAGGAACTCGCTCAGACTCCACCCACTCCGACAGCCCCAACGGCAAGCCCTTCCTTCAGTCTGGGGCGACGAACGACGACACGCTCCATGCCAAGTCCGCCCAACCGCGCTCTTGCGACCGCACCAGTGCCTGCTCGACCGCCACCGCGGCATCCAGGCGCACCACGCCCAACCCGGCCCGCCGCAGCCCGGGCTTCAGGCACCGGCAAACCTTTATCCGTTCTCCGGCGGCCACGGTTCGCCACCAGGCGTCAGCACCCTGAGGCAACGCAACGGCCGGTGCGCCCGCAGCGCGAACTCGACAGCCTCTTCAACCGATTCTCCCATTTCCCAAATCCACCCCAAGCCAGTCGCGACGACGTGCCCCGACTCGCCGACGAAGACGCTCGATGAACTCAACCACTCACCGAGCGGATACCACACGTCGCCAAGCTCTCGGCTGAGTTCCTCAGCAAGAGCAAAATGCCCGAAGCCCGCGAGAACAGGGTCAACGTTCAACGGCTCGTCGTTGCTGAAGTTAGGCCCCTCCGCATTGATCGGGCCGAGCGTCAAACCGCCGAATGAACGGAGAGCCTCGGCTGCGCCAGCGCTCACGCGATATCCCTCCGGCGCGAGCGCTGTCACCCATGAAGAAATATCGACGTCGCGGCTGGGCGTCCAGCCTGACGCGCGAAGTTCTTCAAGCACCTCGGGAGAAAACACCTTGCGCATCCTCAATTATTCCGATCCGATTCCGAGCCCGTCCAGCAACCGTCGGCATCTTCCGCAGGGATAGGCGGGTGTTCCCTGCTCCTCGGCCCGAGGAGACCGCGGATTTCGAACGTTGACTGTGCGCATGTCTCCACCGGAAATCGCATCCGGACCCTCCGCAGCGTATGCCTGGATAAGGCAGCCGACCTCAGCGCAGCCGCCGTGATGTCCAGTCGAGGAAGCAGCGTCCTGCAGCTCGGGCATTTCTTTCAAATCGCCGTTCGTACCGTGCCGGTTCGTGCTGTAGTACCGCTGTCCCGAAGGCGAGGTGTACTCCGATGCGAACTTTGTGCCCGGTACCTCCCGTTGGCTGGCAGCGTAGGCTGCGAGAGCATCGCCGCAGTTGTGCACCAGAACCGGCGTGTCCCCAGCGTAGACATAGTACGCGTGCAGCTCGTCGATCGTGAGGTCGTACGTGACCTCCGTCGAGTGGTACGGCGTCACCTCCTCGACAGTCGCCTCGCCACCGTCGGCTGTCTGCAGACGGTCGCCCGCATGCAGATCGATGGCCTCGACAAACGCACCGCGCGTGACGTCGTAGAACGGGTGGTGATACGTCGTCGTCAGCGTCGCCGGTGCCGCTGACGCCGGGACACTGCCGCCGGTCACTACCGCTGCGGCTACCGCGAGGCCCGCTGCCACCCGGGTTGCCGCGCGGCGGATTCGGCTCGGTTTCACCTTCAGGTCCACGAAATCGTGGTCCGTCTCCGTCACGATCACCCGGTCGACCGGGTGCGTCTCCAAGCCCGCCTTGCCCGGCTTCGAGTTCGCGACCCGATCTCCGAGCTTCAGCGACGAAATCGGCTTGCTCGAACCGTCCGCCAGCAGCACCTTCGTCCCGGCCAGGAAGCTGTGGCACTCCGCTGGCGCTTCCGCGGAACTGCGCCCGCGAGCCCGCAGGCCGCCTACCGCCCCGAATGCCGCGCCGCCGGCACCGCCTGCCAATGCGCCGGAGCCGGCAGCCGCGAGCGCACCGCTCACCGAACAGTTCCGGCCACAGTTCATTCCGTAACCGGCCAACGCCGTCACACCGCCGCTGACCGCTCCGGAACCCGCGCCCACCAAACCCTGTGTCGCGACTTCCGGCAGGACGCCGTCCAGTGCCTCCGACACCAGTTTGCCGCCCAGCGGGCCCGCCAATCCGGCGCCCAGAGCACCGCCCAGTGCGCCTAGGCCGACTGCTTCCACCGCACCGCCGACCGAGCAGTTGTGCGCTTTCGAGCAGTCCATTCCGTACGACACCGCGCCGCCGACAGCGCCGCCGATGGCCGCGCAGCCGACCGCGCCGATGCCTAATGTCGCCGCCGTGCACGCCGCACCGACCACGACGCCCGCTGCGATGCCCGCGATCGTCGAGGCGTGGTCCTTCACGAACGTGGCCACGTGCGAGGCCGCTGATGCCGCCGCATGGCCTACTGCCACCGCGGCTGTCGCTACCGCATGGCCGACCGTTTTCGCTGCCGACACCGCGGCGTGCGCTACTGCTCTCGCCGCGTGGGCCACCGCGTGTGCCGCGGTTTTCACGACTTTCGCGACCGCGTGATAGGCGGTTTTCACCACGTGCACCGCCGCGCGGTACACCTTTCGCACGACCCGCACCACGTGGTGGTAGACGGTCCGCACCACCCGCGCCGCAGCGTGGTAGACGTCGCGCACGGCGTGGTAGGTCGCCACCGCCGCGTGCACGACCGGCTGCACCACATACGTGTTCACGAAGTGCGCGACCGGCTGGACGACGTTGTGGTACACGAACGACGCGGCCGGTTTGACGATGGTGTTGTTGAACCAGTCGAACAGCCCGTGCCCGGACGGGTCCGTGCCTGTCATCGGGTTGTCGTCGACGTAGGCGAACTTGTTCGCCTCCATCGGGTTCGGCACCGGGTTGTTGGACACCGTGTCCCGGTTCATGAACTGCCCGACCGCCGGGTTGTACCAGCGGGCCGCCATGTTCACGGTGCCGGTCGAGCGGTCGGTCCAGCCCGACTGGTATCCCAGCTGCCCCTTCGGGTTCTGGGACGCCAGCACGTTGCCGAACGGATCGTACGACGTCGAACCGTCCAGTGTGGATCCGTTAGCCGTGAACGTCCCGACGACGTCGGTGTGCTGGTCGACGAACGCGAACGCCCCGGTTCCGCCGGCAGCGACGCCGACGAGGCCGCCGCCAGGGTCGCGGCTGTAGGTCGACGTGCCGTCCGACGCGATCGTGTTGCCCAGTCCCGAGAAGGAGAATGTGGCGACGGTCGCGCCCGTATCGCTGGTCGTGTCGGTCAGGTTCCGGGCCAGCGCGTCGTAGCCGAAGGACTGTGTCCCCTGCTCGGTCATCTGGCCGAACGCGTCCGAACGCGACATCAGGGTGCCGGTCGACGACGCGCGTTCCTGCAGCGTTCCCCTTGCGCTGTAACGATAAGTGTTCGAACCGTCGGACGTCAGCTCGTCCCGCTCGTTGTAGGTGTAGGTCGACGAGCCGACCTTCGTGCGGTTGCCCGCGGCGTCGTAGCCGTACTCGATCGTGCTCGTGCCGTTGTTCCACGACGCGAGCCGGTTGGCCAGGTCGTAGGTGTAGGTGTTGGCCGCCGATCCCGCGAAGCCCGCGGTCGTTTTCGAGGTGAGGTTGTCGTCGGCGTCGTATCCGTAGGCCACCGAAGCGATCGCCGCTCCGCCCGCCGTTTTGAGCGCGTCGCCGGTCAGCCGGTGCAGGCCGTCGTAGCTGTAGGTCCGAGTGTTCCCGGTGCCGTACTTGACTCCGCTGATCTGGTTGAGCGCGTTGTAGCTCAACGTCTGGCTGCCGCCGGTGACCGCGTCGGTGATACTCGAAAGCCGGTCGGCGCTGTCGTAGCCGTACGACGTCGTGCCCGCCGCGTCCGTGCGGGCGCTCATCAGTCCGTCGGCGGTGTAGGCGAACGACGACGAACCTGCCGAGCCGTTCGCGGTGAGCAGCGCGCCGCGGTCGTTGTAGGTGAAGGTTTCGCTGGTGGCCGCCTGGTGGTCCGCGTGGCCCGCGGCGCCGGCTTCGGCGGTGGCCGCCGAGGTCATCCGCCCGGCCGGGTCGTACCCGAACGTCCGGGTCGCGGTGGCGGAGTCGGCTCCGCTGCCGGACTGGCTGACGAGGTTGCCGTCGTCGTCGTAGCCGGCCGACACGCTCACCCCGCCCGGCTGGGTCTGCTGGACCTGGCGGCCCGCCGCGTCGTAGACCGCGGTGAAGGTCCGGTCGGCGTCGGCGGTGTAGATCGCCGTGGCCGGTTCCAGCTGGGCTTCCGGGAGGTTCCACGAGTTGTAACGGGTGACGGTCGCGTTGCCGCGGCCGTCGGTGAACCTGGTCCGGTTGCCCGCCGCGTCGTAGCCGAACGCGGTGGTGATCGACGACGTCGCCGACACCGGCTGGATTTCGCTCGCCAGCCGGTTCGCCGCGTCGTAGGTGAACGTCCGCGCCGTGCCTCGTCCGTCCACACTGGACGTCATGCGGCCGCCCGCATCGTAGACCGCCGAGGTCTGCTGCAGCACCGCGCCGGTCGCGTCCTTGCGGGTCACCTGCACCGGACGGCTTGACTGGTCGTAGGCCGTCGACGTCGACGTGCCGTCGGCAGCGGTGACCGACGCCTTCTCGCCCAGGTAGCTGTAGCCGTAGCGGGTGGTGTTCCCGGCGGCGTCGGTGACCGAGGTCGTTTCGCCGAGCGCGTTGTAGCCGTAGGACGTCACGGCGCCCGCCGGCGTCTTGGTCGACGCGAGGTTCGCGCCGCCCGGGTTGCTGTCGGAGGCCGCGTACGAGTTCGTCGTCGTGGCGGTCAACGTGCTCGGGTAGCGCTCGAACACAGTCGCCGTCAACGGCCGGGACAAGAAGTCGTACGTCGCTTCGGTCCGGGCGCCGTTCGCGTCGGTGATCGAGAGCCGGTCTCCATTGGTGTCGAAGGTCGACACAGTCTTCGCGCCGGACGGTTTCGTCACCTGAACGACGTTGCCGAGCTGGTCGTAGTCCGCCTTCGTGACGTGTCCGAGCGGGTCCTTGTCGGAGACGGCCTGCCCGAGTTTGTCGAAGGTGCGCACGGTGGTCGCCGTGATCGGCGCGCCGCCGCCGGGCGGGGTGTAATTCGGGTTGGTGACCGAGACAGGATGGCCCGCCGCGTCGTAGACGGTCGTGACCTGGTTGCCGTTGGGGTCGACGGCTTCCACTGGCTCGCCGAAGGTGTTGTAGCCGGTGGTCGTGACGGGATGCACCGCGGCCGGTGCTCCGCCGTTGGTCTCGGCGTTGACCGTCGGTGCCGTGGTGACGGCGGGCTTTCCGGCCTCGTCGTAGGCGTAGGAAGTGATGCTCCCGTTGGCGTCGGTCATCGAGGTCGGCAGACCGCGCTGGTCGACCGTCCACGTGGTGGTTTCAGCCGGCGACGACGCGACGGTCCCGCCGCTGTGCCCGCCGTTGTAAACAGTCGAGACCTCGGCCGCCGAGAGCGCTCGCGAATAGGCCTGGACCCCGCTGACCTGGCCGGTGGCGTAGTTGCCGTTCGCGCCGTTGTACCAGCCGTGGCCGATCACCAGCGGGCCGTTGGCCGCGAGCGGGGTCGGATCGGTGGCGCTGCCCGCCGCCGCCCCGTTGACGTAAAGCGTCATCGCGCCGGTGCCGGAGTCGTAGACGCCGGTGAGCTGAGTCCACACGCCGGACTGCGCGTCGGCGGCCGACTCGGCTCGGTAGAGCGTGGCGTTCGACGCGTCCGTGCCGAACCTCGAGAAGGACCACTTGTGCGTGCTCGAGTCGTATTCGAGGTAAAGGCCGCTCATCACGTTGGCCTTCTGGACCACGTACGTCTGGAATCCCGCGCCGAACGCCGCCGGCTTGACCCACGCGGACACGGTGTAGCTCGCCGCGGTGTTCAGCACCGGGCCGCCGGTGGCGATCTGGGACGCGCTGCCGTCGAGGTTCGCGGCGTCGCCGGACCACGTGACCGCCGTGGCGGTGGCGGGGTTGCCGCTCCCGGAGGAGTCGGTGACCGCGGTGCCGGAGGTCTGGTTCAGCTTCCACCAGCCGACCGGGTGCCCGGTGCCGTCCGAGGAGATCGAACGCGAGGTGAGCACTCCCATCGGGTCGTAAGCCGTGCTGACCGTGCGGCTGCGGCCCGACGGGTCGGACTGCATGCTGGTCGCGACCTTGTCGTCCGGGGTGTAGGAGACCGACGTCGTGCGCGCGGCCCCGCCCGGATCGTCCACGGTCCGCTCGACGCGCCCTGCTGCGTCCACTGTGGACGATGAGGTGTTCGCGCCGTTGCCGGTGACCTTGCCGACCAGATTGCCAGCCGCGTCATAGGTATTGGACTCGGTGACGAACGACAGCTGTCCGCTCGGATCCTTGCGCGTGACTGTCGCGGTGAGACCGTTGTCGGTGTAGGTGTAGGCGGTGACGTTGCCCATCGAGTCCGTTTCCGACGCCAGCCGCCCTGCCGGGTCGTAGGCGTTGGACTTCTGGGTCAGGAACGTCGCCGGCTTGGGGTCGACGGGGCTGCCGGTGTACCAGACGCCCTGGGACAGCAAGCGGCCTTCGCCGTCGTAGGCCCAGTCGGTTTCGGTGCCGTTGGCGTCGGTTTCGCTCTTCTTGTTGCCGTAAGCGTCGTAGGTGAAGGTGGTGACGGCGCCATTCGCGTCCGTGGTGGACTCGACCTGGTCCTTGTCGTTGTAGGTCGAACTGGTGGTCCGGGCCGAGTCGCCGCCGCTGCCGTCGGCGACCGTCTGGGACACGAGGCTGCCGTCGGCGTTGTAGACGCTCGAAGTGACCGCGGTGTGCACCGCGCCGGTCACCCGGTCCGTCACCGCCGGGTCGGTCTGCGAGACGACTTGGTCGTTCCCGTCGTAGGTGTAGGACGTGACCAGCCCTGCCGGGAAGCTGTCGGAGACCGCTGTCTTCGTCAGCGTCCGGCCGAGCGCGTCGTAGGTGAAGCGGGTTACCAGGCCGTCGGCGTTGGTCGTGCTCGCGACGTCGCCGTTGTGCAGGTAGGCGATCTGGTTGACCGCGCCGCCGGGAGAGACGGTCTTCACCGGCAGGCCCGCGGGCACGGCGCCGGAATCGGCCGCCGGGAAAGCGGAGGTGCCGTCGCTGTAGGTGATCTTGGTGGTGCGCCCGTTCGGGAACCCCGGCACCGGCGGCGTGGTGACCGTGGTGCGGTTGCCCGCCGTGTCGTAACCGAATGTCGTCAGATACGCGGGATCGGTCGCGTTCGCCGACCGCGGGTCCCGAGAAGTCAGCATCAGGTCGTTGCGCGCGTCGGCGGTGGTGAGCTGCGCAGTGGTGTCGTCGGGGAAGTAGGTCGAGTACGACGTCGAACACTTCTCCGCGGCCTGGTTCTGGCACGTGGTCTGCGAGACGACATTGCCGCGCACGTCGTGGCCGACGGTGACGACGTTGCCGTTCGGGTCCGTGGTCGTGTGCAGGAAGCCCGACGTGTCGTAGCCGTAGCTGGTGCGCTTGCCCCCGGTGTCGGTCTCGGAAACCTTGTGGTTGCCCGCGCCCGGGTCGTACTGCTGCACCGCGGTCTTGCCGCCGGGGTCGGTGATCGTCGCCGTCGTGACCGGCGCGAGCCCCTGGGAGTTGCCCGCGGCGAGGAAATGCTGGGCGACTTCGGCCGAGGACAGCGCCGACCGGTAGTAAGCGACCTCGCCGATCGAACCGGCGAAGTAGTTCCAGGTGTTCCCGGACGGCGCGGCGGGCCAGCCGTTGCTGTTGAAGACACCGGCCCCGACGAAGTTCAGCGGGTCGTAGTTGCCGATCTGGCCGGACAACGTGCCGATCTGCTGGCCGTCGAGGTAGAGGACCTGGGCGGTGTTCGCGCCGGTCAGCACGACGTGATGCCACTTGCCGTCATTGACCTTGGCGGCCGACGCCATGCCCGCCACGGTGGTGTCCCAGAAGTGGCCGTGCAGTTTCCCGTCGGTCCCGACGTACAGCACCGGCATGGCGCCGCCGGACGGGTTCGCCGCGCCGAGCGCGGAACCCCCGGTCGAGAAAAGCGCTCCGGCCGCGGTGGACGTCGTCGAGAACCACAGCTCGACCGACGACGTGGTCGACGCGCTCACCAGATGGTCCGGCAGCGTGACGCCGCCGACGGTGCCGGGGAACTTCGCCGCGGTCGAGTCGGTGAACCGGCCAGGGACACCGAGAGTCGCGTTGGTGTAGGCGGAAGGCCGGTAATTGACCTCTCCCGCGGGCGACGCGGTGCCCTGCGCGTCCGCTAACCGCTGGTACAGCTCGGGATGCGAGCCGAGAACGGCGCCGCGGTAAACCTGGCTCGAACCGGTCGCCGTCAGCGGCGCGTACTTCCAGGTCCCGCCGTTTTCGTCGCCGATCTGAGTGACCGCTTGGGAAACCGGATCGTAGGAGACGGTCGTGTGCACCGCCCCGCTGGGCCGGGTGATCGACGTGAGCAGGCTTTCCTGCTGTTTGCCCGCTTGGTAGAGCGGCAGCTCCCGGGTGCCGGGAACGGACTTGTCCCAGATGCCGACGTCGGCGATCTGGCCGTTGAAGAACGTCGCCGTGCCCGGCTGCCCGGCGTGGGACTGGTCGGGCCAGGCGTTGCCGAGGAACCCGGCGCCGATGTAGCGGTTCTGCGGGCCCATCGGCACGATCGCGCCGATCGAGGAGCCGACGAACTGGCCGTCGAGGTACATGCCCTGGCTGGTCGAGGAATGCGTGAAAACGACGTGGTGCCAGGCGTTGTCGTTGACCGGATTGGCCGTGGTGATCGTCTTGGTCGTGTCGCCGGTCCAGTACTCGCCGACCAGCTTGCCGTCATTGCCGACGTAAAGCGCCGGGGTGTACTGGGAGGCCGGGCTCGTGGTCTCGCTCAACGGCATGGTGCTGTAGGAGAACAGGACGCCGTTGGCCGCCGCGGTCTTGAACCACATCGAAACCGACATCGTGTTCGGAGCGGCCGCGTCCGCGCGCGGAAGCTGCAGGTACGACGACGTGCCGTTGAACCCGGCGGACGTCGCGGCGGATCCGGCGAGCGGACCCGGCTGTCCGAGCGCGACGTCGTGATACGTCGCCGCGTCGGTGCCTTCGTTGGTCAGGACCGCGCTCGCCGCCGTGGTGCCGGTCGTCTCGGCCAACGGCCAGAACGAATGCGGCCCGAGATCGAGCACGCCGGTGCGGTACGGCGAGCCCGCGGTGTAGCCGTAGCGGGTGCAGCCGGTCGTCGTGCCCGGCGGGCAGACGCTGGCGAGCTGGTCGCCGGTGTAGTTGTAGGTCCAGGTGAGCGGTGCGCCCGCGGTCAGGTCGTCGGTCGAGACCGAGGCCACGTGCGGGCTCGTCGCGCCGGTCGGCGTGGTCCAGTTCAGGTGCAGCGCACGGCCGGAAACCGCGGACGTTAGCGCCGTGACCTGACCGCCCGACACCGTCAGGTTCACGGTACGGCCGCTCGCGTCCGCGATGGACGAAAGCCGGTAGGCGCCGGAGCCGAGGGACTGCGTGAAGGTGTAGACGGTGTCGTTCTTGTCGGTGAGGCTGTACCCGCCGGTGATCGCCTTGAACGTGGCGAATCGCCCAGCGGGCGGGGAAAACGTGCCGTCGGCGTTCTTGCCGTATCCGACCTCGGAGCCGTCGGGGTAGGTCACGAGGACGCTCACGACCGCGCCGGAACCGTCGAAGTCGTACTGCTCGGCCGCGCGCGCGTCGAACACGCTCGACCAGCCCGCGCCGAACGCGCCGGTCGACCGCGGGTCGCGGGAGTTGTAGTCGCGCACCACCGACAGCGCCGGGCCGACGGTGCGCACCTCGGCGTCGGTCGCCGAGGTCGTGTAGTTGCCGATGCTCGGTTCGACGCCGTGCACGCCGGTGTTCTGCGACAACGACGAGGTCACCAGCGGCTGGTCGACCTGGACGGTGAGCGGGTTCCACGGCGGATCGGCCGAATAGGACGTGCCGTCGTAAGCCTGCACTGCCCAGTAGTAAGTCTGGTTGTACTTCAGCTTTCCGGCGGGCACGCGCCAGGTGCCCTCGTTGACCAGACCGGAATCGGCGATCGTGGCGCCCGCCGAATCGGCCACCTGGTAGCGGTACTTCAGCGCGCCGGGGCCGGCGTCGATGTCGTGGGCGGTGGCGAACAGGAACGGCACGAGGCTGGTCGTCGTGCCACCGGATCCCGGGTAGGCCGAGTCGACCACCGGAGGCACGTTCCCGCTCGTCGTCAGCGACAGCACCGGCTGGTAGCCGGCGTTCATCAGCCAGGAGTCGAACTGCTTCCAGTGCGACGCGTCATTGGTCGCCGCGTAGACCGCGAGGCCGTTGTCCGCCGCGGATCCGTTGGCCCAGCCGGTGAAAGTCGCCGTGGACAACGGCACGCTGACCCAGTCGCCCTTCGTCCGGTCGGCCGCGCGGTTCGCGCACGCGGTGGGCACCGACGGGGTGGCGTTGCCGATGCTCGCGCCGTAGGAAGGGCCGGGGTAGGCGGTCACGGTCGAGGGCGTCCACGCCTGCGTCACCGGGGCGACGTCGAAGCGCGTGGGGGTGCACGTCGAAGCCCACGTGTCGAACAGCTTCAGCGTCGCCGCGCTGACCGTGACCTGCGACCCGTCAAGGTCTTTCGGGAACTGCAGGAACGTGTTCGCGGAATCGGGGCCGGAGTTGTACGACCCGATCTTGACGACCTTCTCCATCGAGTGGTCGCCGGGGGCGCCGATCTCGGCGTAGGTCGACGCCGGCGCGTCGGTGAAGGTCGGGTCGACGGTCACCGGGAACACCCGCGCCGGGTCGGTCAGCCACTTCGGGTCCAGCGTGACCTTCAGCGCGGGCTTTCCCGCGGCGGTCGTCAGCTCATAGCCGACGGCATACGTCGTGGCGGGAACCCCGGACACCGGGTCGACGTGCGAGTCGAAGGCGTAGCCGCGCGGGATTCGCTGCCGGATCGCCCCGGCGCCGTCGAGCAGGCTGACGGAACCGTCGGACTCCAGCCGCGGGGTCAATCCGTTGAGCGTCAACGGAAACAGCCATGTGTTCGCCGCGGTCGCCGAGTGCAGGACCAGCGATTCCTTCAGGCCGGTGGCGGTGGGTTCGAGCGCGAGGTCGGTGCCGGGCAACGCATCCGGATACGTCGCGGCGCGGCCGTCGACGCGCGGTGCCACGGAGCGGGCGCCGTCGAGGCCGTAGGAGATCGTGTGCCCGGAGTCGACTGCGAGCTTCGCCAGTGCCGGATCCGCCGCGCTGCCCGCGAAATCGACCGACAACGAGTTCGCGGTTTCGTGCCATCGGCCGTCTGGGTCGCCGTGTACCGACGTGTCGATCGGCTTCCATCCCCAGGCGCCGTCGGCGAAGTTGACGGGGCCGCGTGTGTAGTCCCGCGTGACTGAGCCGTCCGCGTTGAGGAAGTAGTTCATCGTGGCGCTCGACTTCAGCGCATCGCGCCGGCTCGTCGCCGCGTCGAACCCGCGGGTGGCGACGCCGCTCGGTCCCGGATTCACCTTCCGGGCGTGACCGCGATTCTCCGGCAGCTCACCGGGTCCGGTGTCGGGAGCGTCTCCTGTGCCGCCGCTCGCGCGGGTCGACGCGGTGCTCGCGTCGTGGGACTTGCCTTCGGCCGTGCCGCCCGCTTGCCGAGGCGTCGCGCCCCAGTGCGGGGAAGACTCCGAAGAACCGGAGAACAGCGAACCGAGCCACGAGCCCAGTTCCGTGATCGGGCGCTGTCCCGCGGCCAGCTGTGCCGCGTCCGCCTGCCCAGTTCCCAGAGAAAGACCCAGGCCCAGAAGTATTGCGGCAGCACAAGATCTCGCGACGCCTCGGCGCACCGGTTCCCCCTCGATAAGGGCCGCCTCCGCGAGCGGCGAGAAAGTTCACCACACGGGCGACTGTCCGGAAAAGACTCCTAAACGACTAATCCTCGCGATGCACGACACATGAGAAATCGGACAAATAATCCGTAAATCGGATGAAAGGGCACTAATTCCTCAGTGCCCGGCGGCGTGCGCCGCTGCCCGCACGGTTTCGGCGACGTCCCCGCGCACGTGATCAGTAGCCCGCACAGCGGAAACGTTGGGACCTTCGCGACCGGTGCCGCCGACCGCGACGAAGCGGATCGCGGGGTGCGCGGCAGCCTGCGCGAGCGCCGCCGACGTGCCCGGCTCCCCCACCGTCAGGACGACGTCGCATCGCCGCTGTGCCAGGGAATTCAGGTATGGCAAGTAATTCGCTTCAGTGGCCGGCCCGGCCGCGGCGAGATAGGAGACCTTGATCCGGGTGTCGCCCGACGCGTCCTGCAAGCCGGCCCAGACCGGCCCGGCGCCCGGGCTCGCGAGACCTTGCCCTCCGGTCAGCAGGCAGGCCGAGAAGTCCGCGTACACCCGCGCCCGAGCGGGCGGCAGGCCCGAATCGTCGCCCCGGGGCCACCACACCACCGCGGCCACCGCACCGGCGACGACAATTCCCGCAGCCGCAGCCACACCCCAACGCCGCACAAGACCCCCTCGTTTCCGCGCCCGTCGCCGGACGCACTCGCGGCAGTGTGCCCCACCGCTCCGGGGACAGTACGGTGCCGCCCGGCTTCGGCAAAGCAGAGGGGAAATTGCCTAACCGCACCGTTTCACTCCACGGCGCTTCCCCACGAGACACGGACCGAACGGATGACTGGATTAATCTCCGACCACGCAGTCCGGTTCTTCCCCGGCCCGACAACCGCTCTGAGCCATTTCTCGTTCACCTCTCCGTGGCTTTCACCGGCCGCAGCAGCCCGGCTTTCCCGGTCTCCGGATTTTCTTCGCCGCACCGGTAACGCTTCCGGGCCCCCGGCGATAGCGGTGTGGACAGATACCGGGTGGAGGTTTCAGTGAGATGGTTTCGTAGTGCGGTGAGCGCGGGTGCGGTCTCCGTCTTGCTCACGTGCGGGTTGGCCGGGACACCGGCTGCGGCGTCGACTAGCTCACCGAGCCCGAGCACCGCGAGCGCACCCGCGCATCCGGGCTCGGACTACCTGGGCTCGACCATCGGCAAAGACCCCGCCGCAAAGCCGAAAACCGCCCCGCGGACAGCCATGGCGGCGGGCGTCACGACGCCGGGCATGGACGTCTCCCACTACCAGGGCACAGTGGACTGGGGCGCGGCCGCGGGCAACGGCGCGAAGTTCGCGTACATGAAGGCCACCGAGAGCACGACCTATGTGGACCCGCAGTTCGCGACCAACTACGCCGGTTCCGCGAACGCCGGGATCCTGCGCGGCGCCTACCACTTCGGACTGCCCGACACCTCGACCGGCGCGGCGCAGGCGCAGTTCTTCCTCAGCCACGGCGGCGGCTGGGTCTCCGACGGCAAAACCCTCCCGCCCGTGCTCGACATCGAGTACAACCCCTACAGCACCGCCGACTGGACCGGCTGGTGCTACAACATGACCCCGGCCCAGATCACCGCCTGGATCACCGACTTCACCACCACCGTCCACGACCGCACCAACCGGTGGCCGGTCATCTACACCACCAACGGCTGGTGGAACCACTGCACCGGCAACAACCCCGGCTTCGCCAACGATCCACTGTGGATCGCCGCCGCCATCACGATGCCCGCCAGCTGGACCGACTACACCTTCGCCCAGACCGCGACGTCGGGCACCTTCCCCGGCGACCAGGACGTCTTCAACGGCAGCCTCACCGACCTCCAGACCCTCGCCGCCGGCACCGAACCGGACAAGATCACCGAGCACTACAACGCACTCGGCGGCCCGACGTCCTACCTCGGCACCCCGGTCGGCAACCGCTACCCGGCCGCAGGCGGCTGGGCGCAGAACTACCAGTACGGCGTCATCGGCTACAACCCGCCGACCGGCGCCTACGCGGTCCACGGTGCGATCGCCCAGCACTACCAGGAACTCGGCGGCCCCAACGGGTTCCTCGGCCTGCCCACCACCGACGAAACCCTGACCCCGGACAGCAGCGGCAGCTACAACCACTTCACCAACTCAGGCTCGATCTACTGGACCTCGACCACTGGCGCGAGGTCGATCCACGGAGCCATCCGGGACAAGTGGGCGGCACTGGGCTGGGAACGCGGACTGGGCTACCCCACCACCGACGAGACCGGCACGCCGGACGGAGTCGGCCGCTACAACCACTTCACCAACTCAGCCTCGGTCTACTGGACCTCCGCCACCGGCGCACAGTCCATCCGCGGCCCCATCCGGGACAAATGGGCCGCGCTCGGCTGGGAACGCGGGCTCGGCTACCCGACCACCGACCAGGGCACCACACCCGACGGAATCGGCCGCTACAACCACTTCAACGGCGCCCAAGGCTCCTCCATCTACTGGACCCCGGCGACCGGCGCGCAATCGATCCACGGAGCCATCCGGCAAAAGTGGGCCGACCTCGGCTGGGAAAAGGGCCGCCTCGGCTACCCGACCAGCGACGAATTCGCCGTCACCGGCGGACGCCGCAACACCTTCCAGCACGGGACCATCACCTGGATCAGCGCCGACTCGAGCACTCAGGTCGCCTACAGCTGACCAGAAAACAGCGAGTCCGGCAAAGCGCGCCGGACTTGTATTCCGAGTAGTCAACGGCATCAACAAGAACGGCGGGCCCGCAGATCGCCTGCGGGCCCGCCGTTCTTGGCTGAACGAGCCGGATTCGCGATGCGCGCGACTCGCCCGCCGGATCCCGCCAGCGGCAAGGATCCGGCACACCGCAGTCGCCTCAGCTGTTGCCGTTTCCCGAATCTCCGCCGAACTTGGTCCAGACCTTGCTGGCCGCACCGGCGACCGTCTCCCCGACCTCGGTGAAAACCTTCGTCAGCGGATCCGCCGAGGCGTTCCAGGAATCCTTGTACGATTTGGCCGCGGACTTCAGGTCGTCCTTCCAGTCCGTCGTCGGCGCGTCGTCGTCCCGGCGGGGGTAGTCGCCCGACAGGATCGCGCGGTACTGCTCCGACGCGGCCCATTTCTGCAACTGCGTCGCCCGGACCACGGCAAACGGGTGGGTCTCGGTTTCGACGTTTTTCAGCTTCAGCAAGCTGTCCCGGATGTCTTCGACCGACTCGTATTCCGCTCCCTGCTGGAGGAAAGACGGAATGTCGATGCGGGACGGGTCGACCCCGCCGGCGAGCTGGATCTGCGCGCGCAGCGCCGCGGCCGGGTCTTGGCCGCAGAGCAGGCCCGCTCGGTCGCACGACAGTTCGGCCTTGCGGTACCACTCGCTCAGCGCCGCGATGATCGCCCGGATGCCGAGGGCGCTCACCGGTGTCCAGGACATCGACAGCTGGAGGCTGATCAGGCGCACCATGATCGTGCGGTAGACCGCGTGCCCGGACAGCACGTGCCCCATCTCGTGCCCGATGGCGAACCTCAGCGATTCGTGGCTCATCTGGTCGACGAGCGCGGTGCTGATGCGGATGAACGGCTCGTCCATGCCCAGCGCGGACGCCTGCAGCCGCGGATCCTGGTAGACGAACAGATTCGGCACGGCGGCGAGATCCAGCGTCTCGGCGCATTCGTGGCGCAGCCGGTCGAGTTCCGGATACTGCCGCGGCCCGACGCGAATCGACGAAGCCAGCGCCATCAGCCGTTCGCCGCGTTCGTTGTAGAAACCGGAGACGGCGCGGATCACCTGAGCGAATCCGGGCACCGCGCGCAGCGTGGCGAGCGCGCCGCGATCCACCGGATGTTCGTAGGCTCGCGGGCTGATTCCCGGAAAACGGACGGCGTCCCGGCGCGCGGGTTCGATTTCGTCAGTCATGACTCCCCCATAAAAGTTTCTGCCCGCAGCCTACTCAACGCCCGCCGACAGATCGTTCCGCGGCCCCGGAATGCGGCGCTTCCCGTTGCGGGCTGGCGGAAACCTTGTTGTCCAGACCACAGCAGACTGCTGGACGGGGCGGGGCGGATGGGCCGAACGGAGCATTCTTTTGCCGACGTCTTCGCGCGCGGGGAATTCAGGCACACGATTTCGGCAGCCGGGGACCAAGGCAAGCCAGACCGGGCAAGTGGGCCGGTGTTCCGGGCGGGAGCGGACCTGGTTCAGCTCCCGCAGCCTCGGTCCTGCTGCGCTGGTCGTCGCCGCCAACCCGGACAACCCGCGCTCGGGCAAGCACGCCCGTCCGGCGCCATCGCCCGGATTGGATACGATTGGTCACGACTGCGGGGGAGGCAGCGTGGCGCAAGGACCTGAGGAGCCCATCCCGGGCGTGGACCTCGACCGGCCCAGCGTGGCGCGGGTTTACGACTGGTATCTCGGCGGCACGGCCAACTGGGCCATCGACCGCGAGTTCGGCAAAATGGTCCTTTCGGCCTTTCCGGCCGGCATGTACTGCGCCAGAGCCAACCGCGCCTTCCTGCACCGCGCGGTGCGGCACCTCGTCCGACTCGGCGTGCGCCAGTTCGTCGACATCGGCTCCGGCGTTCCCACGATGGGCAACGTGCACCAGATCGCCGACGAGGTCGCGCCGGACTCCCGCGTCGTCTACATCGACCGCGAGCCCGTCGCGGTCGCGCACTCCCGGATCCTGCTGGAGCGCCACGGCGACCCCGAACGGCACGCGGTGATCCAGGGCGATCTTCGCGAACCGGACGAACTGTGGGAATCCGTCGCGGGCACCGGCGTCGTCGACCTCGACCAGCCGCTGGCCCTGCTGGTCACCGCCGTCCTGCACATCCAGCAGCCCGGCCGGGACGGCCGCGACCTCGGTCCCGAGGCCATCGCGCGGTACCGGGAAATGCTTTCCCCGGGTTCGTATCTGGTGCTCTCGCAACTCACCCACGAGGGACTGCCCGACGACATCGCCCGCCAATTGCACGCCGTCATCCAGCTGTACGACACCAATGTCAGCAAGCACGTGCTGCGCTCGAACGCGGAAATCCACGCCCTGTTCGGAGACTTCGAACTGCTCGACCCGGGCGTCACGTGGACTGCCGCCTGGCATCCGGAGGAAAGCGGTCTCAACACTCCGGTCATCGAGTTCGCGGACCCCAGCGAGGCCGCGATGCTGGCCGGGGTCGCGCGCAAACACTGACTGAAACTGAGAAATGCGCGATCTCGAACATCGTCGCCCTCCATCCAAAGTGGACACTTGAATCGCTGCCGACGGCCGAGACGCCGTTGCCGGGAATTCCGGGGATTGGCGGATCGACGCGAGCGCGTTCGAGATCCAGCGCGGTGACGTCTCGTCACGCTCCCGTGCTTAGTTCAGCTCGCACCAACATCGCGTTCCGGAAGACCCCGTCCGGCGGAGCGGTCGTCCCGCCGTCCGTGGTCACGTAGAGGGCGCGCCCCTCCTCGCCCGGGACCCAGACAGCGCTCGACGGCCCGACCAAGAGGTCGTCGAACGGCTCCCCCGCGACGTGCCGGACCTCGCTGCCGTGCCGCGGGATCAGCGGCACCCGGTCCAGCGTGTTGGCGCGATGCCTGGTGACGTATGCGAATCCGGCCTCTTCATCGAGCGCGAAGTCGTCGGCGTTGTCGATCGCGGCGACGAATTCCGCGCCACCGGCCGGGTCGAGGGTGGCGGGGTCGACTGGCACTCGCATGAAGACTTTCTGCGCCGTCGAGGTGTAGTAGAGGTATCCGGTCCGCGCGCTGTACCGGACTCCGTTGACGCCCGGCTGGCGCGGCGGGGCGACCTCGGCGTCCGGGTCGTCGGCCATCGTGTCGTGGGCCAGCCAGATCCGCGCCTGCGCGCTGCGGGCGTCGGCATCGAGGTCGACGCGCCAGATCAGCCCGGCGAAGCAGTCCGCGACAGCCAGCACTCCGTCGCCGAGCAGGCAGCTGCCGTTGAGGGCGCGCACGCGGTCGTCGAAGGTGAAGATGACCTCCGGGGAGACCGGTTCGCCGGGCGACCAGCCGGTGAGGTCGAGCCGGACCAGGTGCGATTCGTGGGTGGTGTAGCCCTCGGTCAGGCTGATCAGGAAAACGTCCGGCAGCACTTCGGCGATCCCCGTGACCGGATGGTCGAAGCGGTGCACGAGAACGGGCCGCCGCGGCTCCGGCACGATCCACAGCTCCTGCTGCAGGAGGACGGTGACCAGCACCGAACCGTCGGCGCGGACGGCGAGGTTTTCCGGGAAGTACTTCTCCGGGAAGGACGCGACCGGGGTCAGCGTGACGTCGGGAACGGGAGTCATCGGCATGAGGGACCCTCCGGCGAGTTAAAAGAGGACGGACATCCGCTTTTCTTTCACGCTAGGCTGCGGAGGCGAGGAGTGTCAAGGCGAAGGAGCGGACGTTGCCGAGGGTGAGCCAGCAGTACAAGGACGACCAGCGGGGAGAAATCCTGGCGGCCGCGCGCCGCTGCTTCCTCCGCGACGGCTTCCACCGCACGTCGATGCAGGACGTCTTCGCCGAGGCAGGCAAGTCCGCGGGCGCGGTCTACCGGTACTTCCCGAAGAAGGAGGACATGATCGTCGCCGTCGCCGCGCAGAATCTCGACGACGTGACCGCGGTCCTGCGCGCTGCTCTCACTCGCGGCACCGGTGAGCACGGCGTCGGCGAGGTGATGGCGGAGCTGCTGGAGGCCGTGACCGATCTTCATCGCGACCGGCAGCTGGCGGGCATGGCGGTGCTGGTCTGGTCGGAAGCCCAGCGCAACCCGGAACTCGCCGGACGGCTCACCGCCGCGTCAGCCGAGATGAGTGCCGAAGTGGCCGGCCTCGTGCGCGACCGGCAGGAGGCCGGGGCCTGGACCGGGGCATCGGCGGATGCCCTCGCGCAGGCGATTTTGGCGCTCCTGCCCGGATTCCTCTTCACTCTGGCGCTGTCCGGACCGGACGGAGTGGCCGGATTCCCCGACGCGGTCCGGACGCTTTTGCCGCAGTAACCCGCTTAGCAGGTCGTTTGCATCCGTCCTCGAGACCGGGTGAGATGCTCTGATGCTCAACCCGTTCGAAGTCACCCCGGTCCCCTGGCGCAACGGAGCAGGCACCACGCGGGAACTCGCCGCCGATCCCTCCGGCGAAACACTGTGGCGGATCAGCGTCGCGGATCTTCTCGAAGACGCCCCGTTCTCGGCTTTCCCTGACATCGACCGGCTTTTCACCGCCCTCGGCCCGCTCCGGCTGACGATCAACGGGACCACGACCGACCTCGGCCTCGGCGACCAGATCCGGTTCGCCGGAGAAGACACCGTGACGGTCTCCCTCGATCAGCCGACCCAGGCTCTCAACGTGATGACCCGGCGCGGGCGGTACCGAGCCGAGGTCGTCCTGCGCGCACCGGAGGCGGACCGCGTGGACGGCGTCGCCGCGACGGTCGATCTCGGCGGGCAAATCGCCGATGTTTTCCTCACCGCGCTGGCATGATGCAGCCATGACCCGCATCGCCCGGCGCATGTTCGAGCTCCTGGAGCCGATCTGCCTCGTCACGTTCTTCGCCGACGAATGCAACGAGGAACTGGCCGCGCTCGGCCACCGCACCTACTGGGACGGCTATTTCGCCAGCCGCGCCGCACCATTGGGACGACCGTCGGCGGAGGTCGTGCACGCAGCGTTCTACAACTTCGCCGAGGGCGAGGCCGCGCGGCACATCCCGAGCGCGTGGGAGACGATCCCGGCCGAGGCGTCCGTCGCCGCACGCGAACGCGGCAGCGCGGCCTCGGTGCGCCGCATCCTCGGCGACGAACTGGCCTACTCGCCGGGCTTGGTGCGCGCCGCCGACCTGACCACCAAGGCCGCGACGAGCGCACCCACCGTGGGCCGCGTGATGTTCGCCGGGATGCGCACGCTTCCGGTGCCGAGCGATCCGGTGGCCCGGCTGTGGCATTCCGCGACCATGCTGCGCGAGCACCGCGGGGACGGGCACATCGCCGCTCTGGTCGGCGCGCGGATCGGCGGGACCGAGGCGCACATCCTGTCGGCGCTGGAGATGGGCATCCATCCGCCGGAGTCGTTCGGGCGGGTGCATCACCTGCCGAAGAAGCGGCTGGCGGCGGTCATGGAAGGGTTGCGGGAGCGGGGGCTCGTGGACGCCGACGGGCATTTCACCGACGCTGGGCGCGAGGTGAAGCAGGGCATCGAAGACCTGACCGACGAACTCGCCGCCGCGCCCTACGAAGCCCTGCCTGCTGCCGAACTCGACGAGCTGATCGCTGTGCTGGAGCCGATCACCGCGAGGCTGGTGGCCGCCGGATCGAAGTGACCGGACCGCGCCGCAGGACGCCTCGCCCGCCGCCGAATCCGACAACCTGATCGCCTCACACGAACCGACCACCGCCACCCTGGTCGCCGCCGGATCGAAGTGACCGGACCGCGCCGCAGGACGCCTCGCCCGCCGCCGAATCCGACAACCTGATCGCCTCACACGAACCGACCACCGCCACCCTGGTCGCCGCCGGATCGAAGTGACCGGACCGCGCCGCAGGACGCCTTGCCCGTCGCCGAGCTTGCCGAACTGATCGCCGTCCTCGAGCCGATCACCGTGAGCCCGATCGAAGTGACGTAACGCCACCCCTCCTCGCCGCGACTTCGGGGAATCCGAGTCACAACGAGGTGTCTCATGTCCCTGGCCAAAGCTTTCGCCACCACCACCCCGACGGCCGAACCGACGAGCGGCAACCTCGGCGACTCGGCGCCGGCGGGCACCAAGAACGTCAGCGACTTCGTCACCGTCCAGTCGCTGACCAACTTCGCCGCGATGACCGGCGCCGTCTCCGCCGCCTGGGGCGGCGCGCAAAGATTCTGGAATCCCTTGCACGGCCAGTGGTTCCCCTTCGCGCTCTGCGCCCTCTTCGGCCTGGTCTCGCTGCTGGCCTCGCGGCCGGGCGAGCAAGCGCTCGACGCCAGCGGCACTCCGTTGGCCGACCAGCCGCCGAAGCTGATCCGCTGGCTCCAGCCGTCGTTCATCGCGCTGGTCAACGTTTTCGTGCTCTACGGAGCCGTCGTCGGAGCGGCCTCGGCGATCAGGTGACGTCAGTCGTGCCGGGCGGCCAAGCGGACGGCGTCCATGGCCGCGACCTCCTTGGGCGTCCGGCGTTGCGCGCCCACTCCGAGGAATCCGCCTTCCTGGTTCACTTCGGCGACCACCGTGGCGATCTCGACCAGGAACTCGCGGAAGTCCGGCAGTTCCGCGGGCGCGGTGCCGGCGACGATCGTCGCGGCTGAGCGGATCGTCTTTTCCGCGTACGGCAGGTATTCGGAGTATTTGACGCCCGGCCGCAGGCCCGTGTCGAAGGCCGACGAGGCCGCCACCTCGCGGATGAACCGCCGAGGGTGCGCGACGCTGGCTTCGCGCAAGGTTTTCACCAGCGCGAACATCTCGTCCGAATCGACGCCGCCGACCGACAGCCCGACCAGGATTCCCGACGCCATCATCGCCCGCTGCAGGGTCGCCCATTCCTCGGCGGTGAAATCCTCCTCGCCCGCGCCGCCGCGGGCCCGTCCGTCGCGGACCACCTGCATGCCGACGCTGGCCACCAGACCCGGGATGCTGCGCGCGACGTGCAGTTTCCGCGTCCGTGCCGGTTCCGGCAGGTCGTCCCAGTCGACCAGGTCCGGGTCGGGCAGTTCGCCGGAGGACTGTTCGGTCCGCCACCGGTCGTGTTCGCGCTGGGCCAGCAGCAGGACCTCGTCGTCGCCGAACGCGACGGTGAGGTCGGGGTCGAACGCGGGCACCATCACGCAGCCGACCAGCGCCAGATGCTCGCCCAACTGCCGGGCCTGGGCGCGGGTGACCGCCTTGTGTTCCTCGGGGGCTTGGTCCCAGCGGGGCGGGACCCAGGCGTGCACGGTCCGCTGGGCGTGGCCGTTGACGTCGTGGAGCGCCCGCGCGAGATCCTCGATCAGCTCGCCGCGGGTGTAGCGGCTGAGGTCCTCGATCAGCCGGTCCTGCGCCTCCAGCCGGGCCTTCATCCGGCGGCATTCGTGCAGGACCGCCTCGCCGTTGAGGAAGGTCTGCTCGGACCGCCGGTCGCCGGCCTGGCCGAGCACGCCCTGCCCGACCATGATCACGATCATGAAGACCAGCTGCACCAGCGTGGACAGGAAGGTCATGAACGCGAACGGGTACGGGTCCAGCGTCTGCACGCCCAGCCCGGCCAGCCCCATCCAGACCACCTGTGTGCCGGCGGCCAGGTAGAACGCCCACATGCTGCCGAGCCGCTGGGTCAGCCACGCCGCGATCCGGCCGTTGACGCTCACCGCCTGGTCGAGCGCCTGCGGCGGCCGCTGCACCCGGTGCTGCTGGATCCACGGATGCGGGCTCGACTCCAGCAGGCTCACGCCGCGGCTGAGCGCCCGGTCGTGCTGGTCGAGATGCCGCTGCAGGTCCGCGATCTGCTCGAAGACGGCCTCGGCGTTCTCGTAGGTCTGGATCGAACGCCGGTCGGCCGCGCCGCCCAGCACCCGCTGGCCGACCAGGATCACCAGGCACAGCACCAGCTGCACCACGTTGTCGAGGAAGAGCAGGAACGCGAACGGATACGGGTCGGCCGCGCGCAGCGGGCCCCAGGTCGCCAGCGCCATCCATCCGGCGACGAGAGCGAGCACGACATACAGCGCGGGCATCGAGCCGACCGCGCGCGTCAGCGCGGCCGCGAACGCGCCGTTGAAACCGACCTGTTCGTCCGCGGTCGTGGCCGGTCGCCGCAGCCGCGGCATTCGGCGGCGGTTCACCCGATCCGTCCGGATTCGGTGGCCACAGCGGCTTTCCAGCACGCTTTCGTTCGCTCCGTGGATCCGCGCCGCGTCACCGTCGAGCCCCTTTCCGCTATCCGCCGGTCTCTGCACCCCAGTATCCCGGCGCGGGCCGGGAGGGGTCCACGGCGCCCGTGCTCCACTGTCCACTGAGGACTATCGGCGACGGACATGGCGGGAAATATTACGCGCATTCGGCAAAGAAATCGTTTTCTCGCCCCATTTAGCGCACCGTCGGGGAAAACGCGGTCTCCCGGCTTTCCCCGGCGAGCGGTACCGTTGCGGAAGCGCTGGCACGACGGAAAGGCAGGTTCCGGCAGACCGGCGATGGTGAGGTGTTTTCGCATTCGGCGCGCTGCCGCGGGACGGCGCTTTCCCCGGCCCGGAATTGCCTGCCCGGCAGGCAGCGCCGCGAGTGCGCGAACGCCCGGGAACGGCGGGAATCGTGATGAAAGAACTCGATTTCGACAGCGAAGACCTCGAGGTCACCGAAGAGTTCCTCAGCAGGGCCTACACCAGGATGCAGATCGGCGGCGACGTCGAGCAGACCCGGGCGCACGTCTCCCGCAATGTCGTGGGATCGGTCAGCGTGGACGATCTCGAGTTCGGTTACGACATGAGCCACGACGCCGGGACCCTCGGCAAAATCTGTCTCGGCAACGTGCATTCCGGTTCGATCGTGCGGCAGTACTTTCCCGACGGGCAGGAAGGGTATTTCGGGCCCGGCGACGTATTCGTCTACGCTCCGCACGACCGGCCCTACGCCGGGGTGATCCGCCGTTCCGGCTACAACCTCGTCATGTTCGACCCGCAGTTGCTGACCCGCGTGGCCGCCGGGCTCCCCGGCCGCAGGCCCGATCCGGTGCGGCTCGTCGGCGACCGGCCCGTTTCCCCGGCGGCGGCACAGCATTTGCGGCGCACCATCGCCTACCTGCGCGACGGCGTCTGCGCCGATCCCGAACTGAGCCAGCAGCCGCTGCTCGTCTCAGCCGCTTCGCAACTGCTTGCCGCGAGTGTGCTGACGGCGTTCCCGAACACGGCGACAACCGAGCCCACCGGCGCGGACCGCCGCGACGCGCACTCGGACACCCTGCGCCGCGCCGTCGCCTACATCGACGAGCACGCCGACCAAGACCTCTCCGTGGCCGACATCGCCGCCGCCGTCCATGTCAGCGTCCGCACGGTGCAGGTCGCCTTCCGGCGGCACCTGGACACCACCCCGATGGGCTATCTGCGCCGGGTCCGGCTCTCCCACGCCCACGCCGACCTGGTGGCCGCCGACCCGGCGGGCACCGTCACGGTCACCGCCGTCGCCGCCCGATGGGGTTTCTTCCAGCTCGGCCGGTTCGCCGCCGCGTACCGCGCCGCCTACGGCTGCTCCCCGCACCAGACTCTCGTCCAGCGCGGCCCCTGAGCGGGACTCCTGCGTTTTCTGCACGCCCGGCGCGAGGTGCTGCGTTATCGGCATGGCTTCGTCCGGTGAATCCGGGCTTCACTGGACACCGGCGGCAGACAGCCGCATACGCCGGCGCCGTACCGCCGCGCAGCCGGTGGACCCGCTTCGCCGCACGCGCCCGGTTCCCGCCTGCCTGGAGGGGAACTATGCCTGCCACCGAACGCGAAACACTGGTCGCCGAGGCCGTGCTCAGCCTTGCCGCCGGCGACCGGCCGGTCCCGGACCTGCTGCACGACCTCACGATCAGCGTGGCCGCGCTCCTCGGCCTGCGGGCCGCCGGGGTCTCGGTCCTCGACGAGACCGGGAAAGCGGACTGCCTCACCACCTCCGACGAAACGTTCCTCCCCTTGGCCCGCAGCCAGTTCGAACTCGGCGAAGGCCCGGCCCTGGACACCATCCGCACCGGTGCCGTACTGCCCCCGGTCACGCTGCGGCCCGCGGGATCGGGACCGCAGCGCTGGCCCCGGTTCACCGCCCGGGCGCTGCGGGCCGGAGTCGCTCGCGCCGCCGCCGTGCCGCTGCGGGCGGGCGAGTACACGGTCGGTGCGGTGACGTTGTTCGGCGGGACGCCGTCGGTCCCGGCCGCGCAGGATCTGCGGCTGGCGCAAGTCCTGGCCGACGCCGCCGGGGCCGGGCTGTCGCAGCGCCAGGCGTTGCGGACGAAGGACGAGATCATCGGGCAGCTGCAGTCGGCGCTGGACTCCCGCGTCGTGATCGAACAGGCCAAGGGGATTCTCGCCGCGCACCTGAACATCGACATCGGAGAGGCGTTCAACCGGCTGCGCTCGCACGCCCGCGCGCAGCGGTTGAAGCTCAGCGAACTGGCGGGACTGGTCGTGCAGGGAGACATCCCGGCCGGGTTGAGCGCGATCGCCTGAAGCTTTACCGCACGGTCCACAGAGGACGGTCCGGGCGAGGCTGCTCGCCGGGGGCTTTGCCGGGCCTCAGCGATCCGGCAAGCTGGACCGGTGACCATGGAATCAGTGATCGACAGTCCCGCCAAGAAGCAGCTGGAATTCTTCATCGACGAGCACCGCGAGGCGCTCCAGCACTGCCTCGACGGGCTCACCGAGGAGCAGGCCCGCCGGTCGCTCGTGCCGTCGCGGACGACGTTGCTCGGGCTGGTCAAACACGTGACCTTCGTGGAGCAGGTCTGGTTCGACGAAGCCGTCACCGGCCGTACGCGGGCCGAGATCGGGATCCCGGACACGCCCGACGAATCGTTCGCCCTCGCCGACGACGACACCGTCGCGTCCGTCCAGCAGGCGCATCGCGAAGCGTGCGAGAACGCCCGCCAGGCCACCGCGGCGCTCGAACTGGCCAGCATCCTGCCCGGCAACCGGCGCGGCCCGCTGCCGCTGCAGTTCGTCTACCTGCACGTTCTGCGCGAGCTGGCTCAGCACTGCGGGCACGCGGACATCCTCCGCGAGCAGATCCTCGCGGCGGACGGCGCTACTTCTTGACCGGGTACGCCGTGGGCACGCCGTCCTTGTCGACGCCCGCCGCGGCGTATTTGCTCACCCAGTCCGGCACGTAGCCGACGTCGGTGGACAGGTCCTTGCCGGTCTTGGCGTCGAGGACGATCGGCTGCCGTCCGTTGGTGTAGCCGTACAGCGCGCCGTGCCAGGCGACGGTCAGGCCGCCCGGCGGGACGCGGTTCGCGGCCTGGTCCGGGAGGCTCCACAGCTTGGTCCCGGCCTTGGCGTCGTAGGCGGTGAGCACGCCGGAGTCGGTGCAGGCGAGCACCGACTGCTCGTCGTAGAGGCAGTCACCGTAGCGGTCCGGTCCCAGGTTGCGGGCGCCTTCCACGGAGAACTTCTCCGCGCCCGTCGTCGCGTCGAGGAACTTCAGGAACGCGTGCCCGGTGCTGTACTCATTCGCTTTCAGGACCACCATCGCCGGATCTGCCTGGATGATCTCGACCGCGCTCGATTTGGCGGCGGCGACCCACTTCTGCTCACCGGTCGCGATGTCGAGCGCGGTCGCCTGGACCATCGAGGAGTTCTCGGCCACGTTGGAGTCGACGCCGACCACGACGTCGCCGTTCAGGCTCCCCGCGTCGAAGTCCTTGCGCTCCCACAGCTGTTTCCCGGTCGCCGGGTCCAGTCCGACGGTGCGGTTGCCCTCCGACTGCGTGAAGCTGGCGATCACCGCCTTGTCGGTGACCGCGACGACGTGCGTGACCGAACGGTCGCCGCTGATCCCGTACTGGTCGTCGGCGATCTTGGTGTTCGCCTGCCAGGCCTTGGCCCCGGTTTCCGGGTTCACCGCGATGACGGCGAGCGCGAGGTAGCCCGGCGTCGTGCCCTGCTCGGGCATCCGCAGCGGGACGGCCCCGACGGCGAGTTTGTCCGTGACGAGCGGAGGACGCGGGCCGCTCTGTTCGACGAACGGCCCGTTGTGCGCGTTCGGGTCGGCGGCCGGGCCTTCGATCTTGGTGTTCCACTTCTCGCGGCCGGTCAGGACGTCGACCGCGCTCAGCGATTCGGGGGCGATGATGTAGCCGGTGCGGTCGCGCAGC
The DNA here is from genome assembly GCF_041346965.1 of Amycolatopsis sp. cg13. Lineage (GTDB taxonomy): Bacteria > Actinomycetota > Actinomycetes > Mycobacteriales > Pseudonocardiaceae > Amycolatopsis. The sequence continues at coordinate 8,687,384 of NZ_CP166848.1, read as the reverse complement.
GTCATGAACTTCGACGTCACGGAGCCGCCCAAATTGGCCTGCAGCGCCGTGCGGGGCAGCGGGACGCCTTTGCTGGTGTCGAACGCCAGCGGCGGATCGGCGGTCACCGCCTCGGGCTGGGCGGACGAGGCGGGCGGCTGCTGCCCGGCCGGTCCGGCCTGGTCGGTGGGCAGATCGGTCGGCAGCGACCCGCCGCCGCACGCGGCCGTGGCGGCCAGCATCCCCAGACCGGCCGCGATACTCGCGATTCGCCGCATCGGTGTCCCCGTTCTCCCGAATCACTGCTCCATTCGGAGTCGTCGGGGAACTTAGCCGACGAAACGGCCGCGCGTGCACGAGATCACACAAATGCGGCGAAAAAGGTGACCCGGGCCTTCGCCGCTACCCAGACGGGTGACGAACCGGCGCCCATCCGCAGCCGGTCCGGCCGCGAATGCCTGGCATGACCTCCCGTCTGCGGATCCTCCCGGCAGCGCTCTGCGGTGTCCTCGCCCTGGTCTCGGCGCTGGCCGCCGGACACCTGGCGGCGTCGTTCGGCAACGTCAACGCTTCGCCGTACCTCGCGGTCGGGAACGGAGCCATCGATCTGACGCCGCTGCCGGTGAAAGACTTCGCGGTGCGGACCTTCGGCACCTACGACAAGGCGGTCCTGCTCGGCGGCATGGCTGCAGTGCTGGTGCTCGTGTCCGCGGCGGCCGGGTTGCTGTCTCGGCGATCGCCGTGGCCGGGCCTCGCGATCATTGTCGCTTTTGGACTGATCGGCGGGGTCGCGGTGGGCGCGCGGCCGGATCTGACCGCGGTGGCGTTGCTCGCTCCCCTGGCCAGTTTGGTCGTGGGAGCGGCGGTTTTCCTGCTGCTGCACCGGATCGCTTTACAGCAGCAGACGACGGACTCTTCACGACGGTCGTTCCTGCTCGGCAGTGTCGGCGCCGTCGTCGGGGCTGGAGTGCTCGGCGGTGCCGGGCAGCTAATCAGCGGAAGCCGCGACGCGACCGCTTCCCGGGCAGCGGTCGGCCAGCTCGTGCCCGCGGTTTCGGCTCCGCCGATCCCCGCCGACGCGGATTTCGCCAAGCTCGGGACGCCGCCGTTTCTCACGCCGAACCGGGACTTCTATCGCGTCGACACCGCGTTGTCCGTTCCGCAGGTGCGAACCGAGGATTGGAGCCTGCGGATCCACGGGATGGTCGAGCGGGAAATGCGGTACCGGTACCGCGATCTCCGCGACCGGCCGCTGGTCGAGCGCACCGTGACGATGACTTGTGTGTCCAATGAGGTCGGTGGCGACTATGTGTCCACTTCGAACTTCATCGGGATCGATCTCGCCGATCTGCTCGCGGAAGCCGGAGTACAGCCGGGTGCGGAGCAGTTGTTCTGCTCCAGTGTGGACGGTTGGACGTCCGGCACGCCGGTCGCCGCCGCGCTGGACCGTTCGCGCGGCGCGATGCTGGCGATCGGGATGAACCGCGAGCCCTTGCCGCTGGAACACGGGTTTCCCGCGCGGCTGGTCACTCCCGGGCTTTACGGGTATGTCTCGGCGGTCAAGTGGGTGGTGGACATCGAGGTCACCACCTGGAAGGCCCGGCAGGCCTATTGGCTCCGCCGCGGCTGGGGCGAGCAGGCGCCGATCAAGACCGAATCACGGATCGACACGCCCAAGGGCTTCGCGACGGTTCCGTCCGGTGCGGTGCGGATCGCGGGCGTCGCTTGGGCACAGCACACCGGGATCGCCAAGGTGGAGATCAAAGTGGACAGTGGTGCCTGGCAGCCGACCACCTTGTCCGCCGAGGTGAACCCGAATACCTGGCGGATGTGGTGGGCCCAGATTTCCGTGCAGCCCGGCACGCACCAGGTGTTCGTGCGCGCGACCGACAAATCCGGCTATACGCAGACCGAAGCCCGCGCTGGCACGGTGCCTGACGGAGCGACTGGCTGGCATTCCACGACTTTTATCGCTTCCTGACCAATCCGGTGCCGACCCGGCGCCGAATCCCTGAAGAACAGTCCACTGTGAACGGAGAATTGCCGTGAAGTCCCTTCGCCTCGCCGGTATCGGTGCCGTCGCTGCTCTCGCCCTCACCGCGTGCGGCAGCAGCACCGACAACAACGCCTCGAGCAGCTCCTCGCCGGCAATGCCCTCGTCGATGCCGTCCTCGGCGCCGATGTCCAGCAGCAGCAGCTCCGGCGTCACCACCAACGACCAGGTCTTCGGTCCCGCCTGTTCCCAGCTCCCGCAGGGCAGCGCGCCGGGTTCGCTCGACTCGATGGGCCCGCAGCCGGTCGCGTCCGCCGCCTCGACGAACCCGCTGCTCACGAAGCTGGTCGCGGCGGTCAAGGCCACCAACCTGGTCGACACGCTCAACAGCCAGCAGGCGATCACCGTCTTCGCCCCGGCCGACCCGGCGTTCAACGCTCTCGGCGACGCGAAGTTCAAGGAGCTGGCGGCCAACCCGAACCAGCTCGCGCCGATCCTGCAGTACCACGTGGTCGGAAAGCGGTACGACGCCAAGGGCCTCGAACAAGCCGGCACCTTGACCTCGCTGAACGCGGCGGGCGGGCCGCTGAAGATCGAGGGTTCCGGCGACAACCTGACGGTCAACGGCGCGAAGATCCTGTGCGGGAACATCCCGACCAAGAACGCGACCGTCTTCGTCATCGACAAGGTGCTCACCCCTGGCACCAACAAGAACTGAGCCGACAGGCCCGGCGCACTCCCGCGCCGGGCCTGTTTCTTGGTCAGCTGAGCGAAGAAGCCACATGCAGATCGATGTTCTTCGTCTCCGGAGCCATGAACGCACTCACGATCGCACCCAGCGCGGCAATACCGGCAGCGATGTACATCGTGGCCGACAGCCCGAGATTGGCGAGCGACCACGGCGTCGCGAACGTGCCGACCGCCGCGCCGATCCGGCTGATCCCGGTGCACAGCCCCACCGCCGAGGCGCGAACCTCGGTCGGGAAAAGTTCGTTCGGGTAGATCCATTCCAAAATGGACGGCCCGCCGTTGAACACCGCGTACACCGCGAAAGCCAGCGCGATCAGCCACAGCGCGGCCCCCGGTTGGAGACCGAGGTAGAACAGCCCGGCCGCGGAAATCGCGAAGCCCCAGATCAGCACGGGGCGACGGCCGAGCCGGTCGACCAGCAGCAGCGCGGCGATGTTCCCGACGAAGAAGAAGAAATTGATCAGTCCGTACCCGAGGTGCGACAGGTTGCCGCCGCCGAGGTTGAACAGTTCGAGGATCTGCGGACCGAACGCGTAGATCGCGAACAGCGGGACGACCGTGCACGTCCAGAAGATCGAGATGAACACGACCCGCTTGAGATATCCGCGGCGCCACAACGCGGACATCGGGGTTTTGGTTTCGGCTTCCGGAAGATCGTCCAGCGTCGCGTGCTCGCCGATCGTCGTGCGCAGCACTTCCAGCGCTTCGGCGTCGCGGCCCTTGCTGTGCAGCCAGCGCGGCGATTCCGGGATGCTGGTACGGGCGATCACGATCAGCAGCGCGGGCACCGCCGACGACAGCAGCATCCACTTCCAGCCCTGGTCAACGTTGAGCAGGAAGAACCCGACGAACGCGGCGACCGTCGCGCCGACGAACCACATCGCGTTCAGCCCGCCGACCAGCCGCGCCCGCCATGCCTTCGGCGCGAACTCGGTGACCAGCGCGGTGGCGATGGGATAGTCCGCGCCCACCGCGACGCCGATCAGCAGCCGCAGCACGAACAATTGCGCCGCGTCGGCGACGAAGAACTGCAGCACCGAGCAGACGATGATCGCGATCAGGTCGATCGTGTACATCAGTTTCCGGCCGATGCGGTCGGTGAGCGGGCCGAACACCGCTCCCCCGATGAACACGCCGACCAGCGCGGACGCGCCGATCAGGCCGGACCACAGCGAGTCCATCTGCCACTGCGGGCCGATCTGCACCAGCGCGATGCCGATGATGCTGAGGATGTAGCCGTCCAGGAACGGCCCGCCGGAGGAATACAGCGCGAGTTTGCGGTGAAACCCGTTGAGCTTGGCCGAATCCAGGGTCGCGCGAACAACAGAGCCAGCGGTGTCCGGTGCGCGGTCAGTCTTCATGTCGGTTGGTCTCCTCGCTGCCGACCGCCGCCACGGCGTCGATCTCGATGCGTTTCGTCCCCCGGAATCCGGCGACCTGGACCGTGGTTCGCGGCGGCAGGTCGATGCCGGCGAAACGGTCGAGGTAAGCCTGGTGGTAGACGTCGAACTCGCCGAGGTCGGCGAGGAACACCGTCAGTTTGAGCAGCGTGCGCAGGCTCCCTCCCGCGGCCCGCAAGGTGTCCTCGAGGTTGTCGAGGGCCACCCTTACCTGCTCGTCGATTTCGTCCGGGACGCTGCCGTCCCGCCGTGCTGGAACCTGCCCGCACGCCCAGATCACTCCGCCGAAGACAGCGGCACCGGCGTAGGGACGAGGTCCGTGCGGATGCGCTACCAGCTCACGCGAGTTCATCGGCCCTCCCGGTGGTCCGGAATCAGGAACCCGCGCGCGATCGAATACGCGTGGGTCCACAGTGGAGTCTTCACGGCCACGCCCTGGGTGACCGCTTCGCGATACCGCTGCTTTCGTTCCGCCGCAGTGGAAATCACTTCACCGGCGGGAACGTCGGACAACGAGCGGATCACCAATCCCGCGACCGGCGGACGCGGTTCGGCTTCAGCGGGGAGCCGGAGCAAATCCCCGTCCGGAGTCACAATGGTGCGTTGTGAACCGTCCGAAAGGGACAGCACCCGGCCAGCCCGTTCGGCGATGTCCAACGCGGCCCAATCCAATGCCGGGGCTCCCGCCATGCCAGGCACGACCAACGTGCCGACCACCGCGGCCGTTTCGCACGCCGGTACGAACGCCTGCAGCGGACCGCGCGAAGCCGGGTCGTGCGCGACGGCGTAACCGTCGCAATGTTCCAGCCGCAGCCCAACTCGCCCGGCCGGAACCCGCGCCGTCTCAGTGACCAAGGCGTCCATCCCGGCACCCTCGTGTACCTCAGCGGACGCGATGACCTCGGCCAAATACTCCGCTTCGCCGCTGCTGAGCCCCGAAGCCCGCAACGCCCGCAGCGAAACCTCGTGGATCTCCCGCACGGACACCCGGGTAAGCACGGTTTCGGCGGCCGACACGCGCTCAGCCCGCGCCGCGGTCATTGCCCAGCTCCAGGGAACACCGTGTCGAACAGCCGGAGCCAGTTGCCGCCCAGCACCTGCGCCACCACGGTTTCGTCCAAGCCCACTTCCAGCAGCCCCTCGGTGAGGACCGGAAAGTCGGCCGGTCCGCCGAACCAGTTGGGCCACACCGGCCACTGCGGTTCCACCGGCACCGCGGACGCGGGCCGCCACCGGCCGTTGCGCAGCCACGCGACATAGTCCTGCGACCAGTTCCGCGTGCAGTCGCTGCCGAGCGCGACGTGGTCCGGCCCGATCCGCTCGACCAGCCCCGCGACCATCTCGCAGAACTGCCGCCGGGTTGTCTTCTCGCCGCCGATCACGTTGGGGTACAAGCAACAGCCGAGCACTCCGCCGCGCTCGGCGAGGGCGTCGATGACGTCGTCCGGCTTGTTGCGCGGCGAATCGGCGAACGACAACGGGTTCGCGTGCGTGATCGCGACCGGACCGGCCGAGGCGTCGATGGCGTCGCGGCTGGTGCGGTTCCCGACGTGTGACAGGTCGACCAGCATCCCGACGCGGTTCATTTCCGCGACGATGAACCGGCCGTACGCGGTGAGCCCGGAATCGTGTTCGTCGTAGCAGGCGCCGCCGACGAGATTCTGGATGTTGTAGGTGAGCTGCGCGATGCGCACGCCGAGCCGGTGGAACACCTCGACCATCCGGTAGTCGTCGCCGAACGGCGAGGTGTTCTGGAAGCCGAGCAGCACGGCGAGCCTGCCGTCGATCTTTGCTTTCCGGACGTCGTCGGCGTTCTCGGCGAGGACGACCAGATCGGCGTTGTCCCGCGCGAGTTCGTACCAATCCGCGACCGCGCGCAGCGTTTCCTGCGGGCCTTCCCAGACCGCGCACGTCGCGTTCACCCCGGTGACGCCGCCCGCTTTCAGCTCCTCCAGGACTTTGCGGTCCCAGTTGTTGATCTGCAGTCCGTCGACGACAGTGAGGTCGCCGTGCTCCAGGGGGTCCACTCAGGACTCCTTTCCGGGCTTGCGGGTGAACAGCCAGTCGTCGTCCGTTCCGGACTCGACGTCGCTCGCCCGGGGCGCGCCCGAGAACAGCGTGACGCGCAACCAGTCGGTCGACTGCGGGCTGTAGTTCTCCATGCCGTAGAGGGCCAGCTGGAATCGCTGCAGGTGCAGCGGAAGGAAATCGTCGGCGAGCAGGTTCGCGCGGACCTCGCCGTAGCGGAGCCCGGCGACCGACTGCACGCGCGCGACAATGCCGCGGTGCCACGGGAATTCCAGCAGGAACTCCGCGACCGAACGGTCGGCGTCGGCGGCGGCCAGGTCGTGCCGGAGGGCATGCACGGCGCGCGCGATGTCGATCGGATGTTCCATCGATTCGCCCGGATCCTGGCCGCGTTTGCCGCGCCGGGGTTCTTCGTTGTCCTCCGCCGAGAACCAGAACCTCGCCTGTTCGTTCGGGTCGGTGAAGTCGAATTCGCGGGTCCAGTCGTACCGGTCGGCCAGCAGGTCGCGCAGCTGCCCGCAGGTCTGGGCGATTTCGACGCGCCGACGCTGGTCGCAGGTCAGCAGGTGCTCGATCTCCGTGTCGAGCGAGTCGTCCAGTTCGACCAGGACGGTGTGCAGTACCGCCCGGGCCTCGGCGCCGAACTCCGCTGCCCGGTCGTCGAGGTCCCGCCAGCGGAAGCCGCCCGCAGGGAATTCGCTGAGCAGAGAAGCGATTCCGTCGAGCCGTTCGGCCATTTCCGGGCCGGTCAGGTACGGCGCGGTCGTCAGAGTGTCGCGTTCGCGGAAGTACCGGCGAGCGCGGTCGAGCAGCATGCTCGCCCGCCGCACGGAACCGGCATCGGCTTCCGCATCGAGGGCATGGGCCAGCGGCAGTTCCCTCGCCGAGCACCAAGCGTCGAGGATGCTCGGATGGTTCACCACGAACGGGACCATGCCGAGTCCGGTCGCGTTGCCCAGGCCGAGGTAACGCCGCCATTCTCCAGACAGCGTTGCCGCAGCGGGGTTTCGCCGTGCGGCACAGTGCTCGACCAGGTCGTAGCTGAACTCGCGCAGCAGCCACGCGGCCAGCATTTGCGCGCGGTACGGCACCCGCAGCGGCGGGACTTCGGCAACCCGGTCGAAGTCGGCGAGACCGAACTTTCCGTTGCTGTAGAAGGCGGTGCTGCGCAGGATGTAGCAGGCGTCGCCCATCGTGGCGCAGTCCGGCTGTTCCCCGCTCGCCAGTTGAGCTGCGACGTAGTCGAAGAACCGTTCGCTGCGGTTGGCGCGGGTCCACACCAGCGTCGCGGCGTCGGCCCGGCCAGCTTCCTGCCGTGGTACTTCACGACGCAGCTCTGCCATCCGAAAGTCCGGAACTGGACCTTCCACCAGAGCAGCCGTGACATCCCACCGTTTCGCGATGACCCGGTCAGTGCGCTCGTTTTCTTGCAGCACCGTGGAAAACACCGCGAAGTGCAGCAGCGTTTCGTCGGCGTCGATCCGGTAGACCGCTTCGCCGTGCCCGTGGTCGTCGAATTCCCAGCGAACGGTGGAGACCGTCCAGCGTTCCCGAGCCGCCTGGCGGAGGAACGACCGCGCGAAGCTGTGCCGGGTGTAGCGGGCGGCGCCCAGTTCCGCCGGGGCGAGCGCCGTGTCCGCTGGCCGGGTCACGATCGGTCCCGAGGCGCGGACGTCCGCAGGTACGCGGTTTTGGTCCAGGTGAAGAACTCCGCGGCGGATTCGCCGTTCTGCTCGCGGGGCGCGGGGAACGACGAGTCCTTGAGCCCGCCGAACGGAGCGTGTACTTCGGACCCGGTGTTCGGCGCGTTGACCTTCACGATGCCCGCGTCCAGATCGCGCAAGCACTGCCGAACCGCGCGCTCGTCGTCGGTGAACACCGCGGCGGTGAGCCCGAACCGGGTGCCGTTCGCGAGCCGGATCGCCTCGTCCAGGTCAGCGGCGCGCAGCACGGTGGCGACCGGGCCGAACACCTCCTCCTGGCTGATCGTCAACTCGGGCGTCCCGGCCAGCAGCGTCGGCGCGACGAACGCACCACCCTCCGGGGAGTCCGCACGGGCCAGCACAGTCGCGCCCTCGTCGACCGCCTGCTGGATCGCGCCCTCGACCTCTTCCGCCGCCCGCGCGGACACCAACGGTCCAATTTCGACTCCCGGCGTCGTCCCCGGCCCGACCACAAGACCCTTTACCCGCGCCGACAGTTCGGCGACGAGCCGGTCGTAAGCATCCCCGACCGCGATGATCCGGCGAGCGGCGGTGCACTTCTGCCCGGTCCCGCTCATCGACGCGGTGACCAGCGCCGCTGCCGCCTCCGCCGGGTCGGCGTCGGGCAGGACGATCGCCGCGCTGTGCCCGCCGAGTTCGAGCTGCACCTTCGCCCCGCGCGGCACGACCGCGGCCTGGATCGCCCGGCCGACCGGCACCGACCCGGTGAAAGTGACACCGGACAGCTCCGGCCGCTCCACCAGCTCAGCACCGAGCGAACCGGGCGCGAGCAGCAGGTTGAGGACGCCGTCCGGAACCCCGGCCTCGATGAGGATCTCAGCGAACGCCACCGCCAGCGCGACTGTGTCGCTGGCTGGCTTCCACACCACCGCGTTGCCCCACAGCAGCGCGGGCGCCAGTTTCCAGGCCGGGATCTGCACCGGGAAGTTCCACGGCGTGATCACCCCGACGACCCCGAGTGGACGGCGCACGGTCCGCACGACCTCATCCGGGTTGCCAGACGGGTAGAGCACGCCGTCGGCACTGCGCGCCCGGCCCGCGTGATAGTGCAGCGTCTCGACCGAAGCGGCTACTTCGCCCCGCGACTCCGCCAGCGTCTTGCCCTGTTCGCGGGTCATCAACGCGGCCACCGATTCGGCGCGCTGGGCGAGCAGTTCCGCGGCCCGCCGCAGCACGAGGCCGCGGGCGATGGTGCCCTGGCGGTCCCACTCCGGCTGCGCCGCCACGGCCGCGCGCACCGCTTCGTCGAGCAGCTCTGGACCAGCCGTCCGGTACTCGGCCACCACCTGCGCGGGATCCGCCGGGTCGACACTCTGCGCGACCGGTCCGTCGCCGGGAACCCACCGTCCCGCTACGAAGTGCTGCAACGACAATGCGTGATCCACGGGTGCTCCTCGACGTTCGCGACGGTGCTTGTCTTCCATGACGCTAAGTCGCGCGGAACACAGAGTGAAGTATCTATTGCCTACGCACTGATAAGGAACCATTATCAGCGGCGTGGAACTCCGCCAGCTTCGCTACTTCGTCGCGGTCGCCGAGGAACGCAGCTTCCGCCGCGCCGCCGAACGACTGCACCTCGCCCAGCCCGCGCTCAGCCAGCAGATCGCGAAACTGGAGAAAGAGCTGTCCGTGCGGCTGCTCCTGCGGACCACGCGCAGCGTCGAGCTGACTGAACCTGGCCGGGTGCTGCTGACCGAAGGCCGTCGCGTGCTCGCGGGCAGCCAGCACGCGCTCACCGCGGTCGCGCACGCCGCGCGCGGCGAACTCGGGCTCCTGCGGATCGGGTTCGTCAGCTCGGCCGCTTTGGAAATCGTTCCCGCCACAGTGCTGGAAATGCGGCGGCAATGGCCGAATGTCCGTTTCGAACTGACCGAATCCACCACCGACGCGCAAATCGCCGCGCTCGGGGACGGCCAGCTCGACGTCGGGATCGCGCGCGAGGTCGGCGAAGCCCCCGGACTGACCGTGCACCCGCTGGGCCAGGAACGGTTGATCGTGGCCGTGTCCGAGACGCATCCGTTGGCGGACAACGAAACCGTCGAGATGGCGGAGCTGGCCGACGAGCCCTTTCTCGCCTTCCCGCGCACGCGCGTCTCACGGCTGCACGACCACATCGAGACGCTGTGCCTGCGCGCCGGATTCCGGATGCGCGTGGTCCAGGAAGCCGTCCAATTCCCGACGATGCTCGGCCTCGTCGCGGCCGACACCGGCATCGCGATCGTGCCGAACGCCTTGCGCGCCTTGCAATTGCCCGGATTGCGCTATCTCGCGCTCACCGACGCTGGCGCGTTTTCGACGGTCTCGGCGATCTCGCGCACCGATCACGAAAACAACCCGGTGGTCGACCGTTTCCTCAGCGTCGCGCGTGCCGGATGATGTCCCGGTGGACTTCGAAGCGCACCGCGGCGAACTGACCGCCTACTGCTACCGGATGGTCGGCTCGTTCCACGAGGCCGAGGACCTGGTACAGGAAACGCTGCTGCGCGCGTGGAAAGCCCGCGACCGGTACGACTCGGCGCGCGCTTCCGTCCGGACCTGGCTGTACCGGATCGCGACCAACGTCTGCCTGACCGCCCTTGAGGGCCGCGCGCGGCGGCCGTTGCCGTCCGGCCTCGGCGCGGCTAGCGACAACCCGGGCGCGCCGCTGCAACCGGCGACGGACATCCCGTGGCTGCAGCCGTTCCCCGACGCCCGCTGCGATGCCGACACCCGCGCCGGACTGCGGCTGGCGTGGGTCGCCGCGACGCAGGTTCTCCCCGCCAAGCAGCGGGCGGTCGTCGTGCTCCGGTCCGTGCTCGAGTTCAGCGCCGCCGAGGTCGCGACGCAGCTGGAGACGACCGTTCCAGCCGTCAACAGCGCGTTGCAACGAGCCCGCGCCGCCCTCGCCGACGCGGGCGCGATGGACGAGATCGCCGAACCGGACGACGCGGAAACCCAAGCCGTGATCGACCGGTACGCGCAAGCCTTCGAGGCCGCCGACGTCGAGGCGCTCGTCAAGCTGCTCACCGACGACGCGATCCTGGAAATGCCGCCGGTCCCGCTGTGGTTCCAGGGCAGCGACGACTACGGCCGGTTCATGCACCGGGTGTTCGAGATGCGCGGGGTCGGCTGGAGCGTCCGCGGGCTTACTGCCAACGGGCAGCCCGCGCTCGCCGCCTACACGCCCGACGGGCAGCTGCACACCCTGCAGGTCTTCACGGTGACCGGCGGGCGGATTTCGCACAACGTCGTCTTCGCCGATCCGCACGTTTTCGAGGCGTTCGACCTGCCTTTGAAGATTTTTTAGCCGGGAGCGATGAGTTCGGGCGGGGCCGCCGGTAAGTACTGGCGACACCGATTGAAGGGATCTCCGCCATGAGCGTCATCGTCATCGCCTTCACCACCCTCGACGGCATCTCGTCCGACCCGGGCAGCGCCCCCAGCAGCGGCTGGGCGTTCCGGCACGGCCCGGAGTCCGTCGCGGGCGACAAATTCCGGCTCGGAAGCACCTTGGACGACGGGGTCCTGCTGCTCGGCCGCAAGACCTGGGAACAGTTCTCGGGTCTGTGGCCGCACCGCGACGACCCGTTCTCGCAGCGGATGAACGCCGCGGCCAAGCTGGTCGCCACCAGCACTCTGACCGACACCAGCGCGTGGCAGAACTCCTCGGTCCTCGACGGCGACCTGCTCGACGCGGTGAAGCGGGAAGAGCGCGACGTCATCGTCATCGGGAGCCTGAGCGTCGCGCACGCGCTGATGGCGGCAGACCTGGTCGACGAGTACCGGCTGCTGACCTTCCCGACCATCCTGGGCGCCGGAACCCGCCTTTTCCCGGACGGCACCGGGCCCGCGCACCTGGAATGCGTATCGTCCGAACGCGTTGGCGCGGCGACGCTTTCGCGGTATGTGCGGGAAAATTCAGTGGAGAGCTCCGAGCAGTAAGCCGTAACGTCGCCGGCCATGTTGCTGCTCGTTTCGGGCGCGTCCAGCGTCGGCAAAACCACGGCTCGCTTGCACGCGCGGCATCTGCTCGACAACACGTACGAGGACGCCGAACTGAGCACGCTCGGCCCGATCCCGGCCGTGCAGACCGTCGCGTGGCGGCAGGAGCGGGTGGAAGTCGCGGTGCGGCGGGCGATCGCGCTCGAAGCCGAGGGCAAGCACCTGCTGCTGGCCGGCGATCCGGTGCCGATCGGCGAAGCGCTCGCCGCGCCGAGTGCCGACCGGATCGACATCGCCGGCTGCCTGCTCGACCTCAGCGACGAGGCCCACCTGGCCCGGCTCGCCCGCCGCGGCGAGCCGAGCCCCGCGAACCAAGCGTTCGCGGCCTGGATGCGCGCGCACGCGCACGACCCCGGGCACGTTCCGGAAGCCGTCACGAACGACTCCTGGCCGGAAATGCGCTGGGACCGCTGGGTCGGCCGGTCGCCGGGTGCGGAATGGGCGATGACGGTGCTCGACACTTCTGCGCTCGGTCCGGAGGAGGTCGGCGCGGCGGTCGCGGACTGGTGCCGCCGGGCCGTGGCTGGGGAGGCCCCGGTCTTCCGGGCTGGTTGGTTCGCGGAGGTCCGTGAGGGGAACCCTGAGGGAATCTGATTCCCTGAGGGTTCCCCTCACGGCCGTGACTCAGTCCGCGTAGCCGTGCTCGTGCGCGTAGCGGACTGCCTGCGCCCGAGTCCCGCACCCGGTCTTCGCGAAAATCCGGTTCACATGCGTCTTCACCGTCGCCTCGCTGACCTGCAACTCCCGCGCGATCTCCCGGTTCCCCCGCCCCGCCGCGACCAGCTTCAGCACGTCCACCTCGCGCGCCGTCAGCCCGTCCTCCGGCGGCGCGGCCGGACGCCGGGCCGCGGCCAGCAACGTCCGCTGCACCGCCAGGTCCATCACGGTCTGCCCAGCCGCCGCGGCATGGATCGCCCGGCCGATCTCGTCGCCGTTCGCCGCCTTGGTCACGTAACCGACCGCGCCCGCGTCCAACGCGCGCACGATCGAGGCACTATCCGCATAAGTGGTGAGCACGACGACCCGCGTTCCCGGCAACTCCGTGACAATCCGCCGAGTCGCCGCCGCCCCGTCGCAGCGCGGCAGGTCCAGGTCCATCAGCACCACATCGGGCTGCAGCCGCACGGTTTCCTCGATCGCCGCGATACCGTCGCCCGCCTGTCCGACGACCTCGATGTCCGGCAGCAGCCCGACCAGCAGCACCAAGCCCTCCCGCACCGCGGGCTGGTCCTCGGCCACGAGCACGCGCACGATCGTCATGCCGGGATCCTCACCGACAACCGCCAGCCCGCGCCATCCGGGCCCGCGCTCACCTCGCCGCCGACCAGTTCCGCGCGCTCGCGCAAGCCGGTCAGGCCGTATCCGGAACCGGGCAAACCGCTGCCGGAACCGGTCCGGTTGACCACCGTCATCGCCACCTCGCTGTCCAGATAGGACAGTTCAACCGATACCGGCGCACCGGCGGCATGCTTGCGGGCATTGGAAAGTCCTTCTTGGACAGTGCGGTACAGCAGCAGGGTGACGTCCGCGGGGAGCTCGCGCGGTTCGCCAGTCACCTGGATCGACGCGTTGTCGGGCAGCGAGCCGAACAACTCCGGCAACGCCATCGGATCGCCGCGCAACGCGTGCACCGCTCGACGCGTCTCGATCAATCCGTCCTGCGCCAGCTGCCCCGCCTTCTGCACGCAAGCGGCGAGTTTTTCGTCCGGAGACGGCAACTCGGCCACCAGCCGCGCCGCCGCCTGCAAATGCAGGGACAGCGCCGAGAGCGAATGCGCCTGGATGTCGTGGACCTCCCGCGCCAGCCGGGCGCGTTCCTCCAACGTCGCGCCCCTGGCCACGGCTTCCTGGGTGAGCCGGGTCTGATCCAGCAGATCGCGGGCTTGGCGCGCCTGCACCCGGTACTGCCGCCGGTTCAGTCCGAGCAGCACCACGACGGCCACCGCGAGCGCGTTTCCCGCCACGAGCCCGCCCGGCTGCCCGGCGAGATACCCGCCGGCGGTGGCTGCGACCCCCACGACCGCAGCCACCGTGATGATCTCCCCCGGGCGGATCGCCGCCAGCGAAGACAACACGAGCAAGGACAGACATATCAACGACGGTCCGGTGAGACTTTGATCCGCCACCGTGACGACCGCGCCGAACAGCGCGGCCAGCGAGAGCAGCACGCCAGCCGCGCGCGGCCAGCGCAGGTCCAGCAGCCCGAACGCGAGGCCACTCGCGGCGGAAGCCACCATTGGCACCCACAGCCACTCCGCAGTGGGCGCAGCGGTGACGAGGATCGCGACGAAGGCGACCGGCGTGAGCAGCCGCATCACCACCAGCGGCAGCCGACTCATCGCATCCCCTCCCCTGGGCCTCTTCGCTGCTCAGCGTAGTCAGACCCGCACCGATTGCGCGTCGCGGACAGCGTCCAGCCGCCGGGCGCGCCAGAGCACCCCGCCGGCCCGCACCGCGACCATGGACAGCGCCATCAGCACGAAGAACAGGCCGACACCGTCCTCGTCGAGATGCGTGCTGACCAGGAACTCGCCGACCTTCGCGGCGAACGAGTGCACGTTCTCCACCGCCCACACGAACACCAGCCGTCCCACCAGCACGGCGAGCCAGATCAGCAGGTACGGCCAGCCCGCCCAGGTCTGCACGCGCCCGGTGACCGGACTGCGCTCCACCCGGGTGGTCGCGATCAGCCCCGCGCCGGCGACCGCCCCGACGACGGCCCCGACCAGGCCGGCCGCCACGTTCGGCCCGGTGAGCGAGATGCCGCCGGTGAAGTACAGGACTCCGATGACGGTGCACGAAACGAACGGCATGATGCCCATGACCAGGTTGTGCCGATGGCGGCCCACCTGGGTGAAAAGAACGAGGGCGAGCAGGATCCCGCCCATGATGAGAGCGTCGGTCATCGCGGCCTTCTTCTCGGGTCAGGCGGGCCGGAACACCCGCCTCACCGAAGCTAGGGCGCGAAGCCCGCCGGATCGTCCAACCATCGACCGATTCCGGGTTGACGTGACGTACACCCGGAATACCGGGAAAGGCGCACCCGCGCCGGTACACTGTGGAGCGTCAGCGGCCGAAGACGGCTGGGCGCAATCAAAGCCGTGGAGCCGGACAAACGATGATTCCCGCATTGCTGGTCCTCTCGGCCGCCGTCCTGATGCGCGCGCTCGCGGCCAAACAGCTCGACCGGTGGAACATCGCCGCGCCCGTGCTGATGGCGCTGTGCGGAGTCGCGACCGCGCTGTTCGCGAATCCGGGAAAACTGCTTGAGCTCTTCGATACCGAAATCGCGCAGCACGTCGCCGAACTCATTCTCGCGATGCTGCTTTTCGTCGACGCCACCGAGGTCCGCGGCGGACGGCTGTGGGGCCACGCACCCAGTCTCGTCGCTCGGGTGCTGTTCCTCGCGCTGCCGCTGAGCCTCGGGCTGGCCATGCTCGTCGGCTGGGCGTTCTTCCCGGAACTGTCGTGGCCGTTGCTGCTGATCGTCGCGTGCATCGTCATCCCGAGCGATTTCGCCGCCGCCGAACGCGTGGTGCGGGACAAGACTCTGACGCCGCAAGTGCGGAGCGTGCTGAACGTCGAAAGCGGCTACAACGACGGTTTGGTCTCGCCGCTGTTCCTCTTCGCGCTCATTCTCGCGCGCAGCGACAATACCGCGAATACCGCCGGGAAAGCGCTCGCGACCGCGTTGCCGTTCGCGCTCAAAGCCATCACCGCCGGCGCGATCATCGGCACGGTGATCGGTTTCCTGCTGTTCCTCGCCGTCCGCTCCGGCTGGACTTCCGGGCAGGGGCGGCGCATCGCCATCCTCACCACTCCGCTGCTGACCTACGCGGCCACCGTCGCCATCGACGGCAACGGATTCGTCGCCTGTTTCGTCTCCGGGATCGCCTTCCGCTACGTCTACCGCGCCTTCGCCGCGCGGCATCTCCGCACCTCGGACAGCGCCGCCCGCGAGCACTTCGCCCGGCCGTCGGAGGACCTGCAACTGCTCGAAGAGGTCACCGGGATTCTGACGATGGCGATGTGGTTCGTCGTCGGCGGGGCCGCGGTGGTCATGGTGTCCTTCGGCGTGCCCTGGGAGCCGGTCGTGTTCTGCCTGCTCGCGCTGACCGTCCTGCGGATCCTCCCGGTGATGCTGTCGCTGACACGGACCCGGATGCCGCTGCGGGACCGGTTCCTCGTCGGCGCGCTCGGCCCGCGCGGCACGACGTCGATCGTGTTCGGGCTGCTCGCGATCAACGGCCTGACCGGCGAAGCGAGCGACCTCGTCCTGACGCTGACGGTGGTCTGCGCCCTCGGCAGCGTGGTGCTGCACGGGCTCGGGTCGACACCGCTCATCACCCGGTTAATGACTCCGCGGACACACCGACAGTCCGAGTAGCATGCACTCACCGTAATCACCGCTCGCTGCGTAATTCCTAGCTACTACACAGGTTTCGCGAGAAAATCTCCCCCGCGCGGGTGGTCTATCGGATCTTCCCGTAGCGTTCCGTGACCGCCAGCAGAGTAAGGGTCAAGCGCGACGCATCACGTCGCAGTTCCGCGCGGAGGACCCCGCTCATGTCTGCACCCACGCTCGCCGAGCCGCGAGCCGGACGGCATCGTTCCGGCAGCGCGCGCGTCGTCGCCGTCATCCCCGCGCACGACGAAGAACCGCAGATCGCGCACACCGTCGCCGCGCTTCGCAGGCAGGACCGGGTTGTCGACGAGGTTTTCGTCGTCGCCGACAACTGCACCGACGACACCGCCGGAGCCGCTTCGGCAGCCGGAGCCCGAGTCCGGCCGTCCGAAAACAACACGCACAAGAAGGCCGGCGCACTGAACCAACTGCTCGCCTGGCTCCTGCCGCGACTGGACGAGGACGACGTAATCCTCGTCCAGGACGCGGATTCCACTTTGGACCCGCAGTTCGTGAGCACCGCCCTGCGCCACCTCGACCACGGCTACGGCGGCGTCGGCGGGGTGTTCCGCGGCGGTCCGGGCGGCGGATTCGTCGGGCACCTGCAGCGCAACGAATACGCCCGCTACGCTCGCGACGTCCACCGGCTGCGCGGAAAATGCCTGGTACTGACGGGAACCGCGGCGATGTTCCGGGTCAGCACCCTCCGCGAAGTCGCCGCGGCACGACTCGCCGGCCGCCTGCCCGCAGGCGACGGCAGCGGCGGGATCTACGACACCACCGTGCTCACCGAGGACAACGAACTCACCTTCGCCCTCCTGCACCTCGGCCACCGGGTGATCTCGCCCAGCGCCTGCACGCTGGAAACCGAGGTCATGACGACCTGGGGTGCACTGTGGACACAACGCTTGCGGTGGAAGCGCGGCGCGGTGGAGAACTGCGTCCAATATGGACTCACGCGCGTCACGTGGCGGTATTGGGGCAGGCAACTGCTGACCATCGCCGGTGTCCTGGTGAGCGGAATCTACCTGACCGCACTGGCTTGGGCCCTCGCCCGCGGCGGTCTGCACCTCAACCCGTGGTGGCTCGGCATCTCGGCGATCTTCGTAGTGGAACGAGTCGTGACGGTGCGGTACCGCGGCTGGCGCAGCATGCTGCTCGCCGCGTCGATGTACGAACTGGTCCTCGACTATTTCCTGCAGGCCTGCCATCTCAAGGCGTACGCGGACGCGCTCCTGCGCACCCGCAAGAACTGGTGAACACCGAGACGGAAGCGAGAAAGCCATGTACCAGAAAATCGGCGCGGCCTCGGCTGCGGGAGTGACCAGCGGACTCGCGTTCACCGGAGTGAACGCGTTGTGGCTGCTGCTGGCCGGGTTCGCGTTGCTGGCAGCGGGGACCGCGTTGCTGCGGATCCTGCCGAGGGTGCGCAGGGAGAGCCGGTGACCTCGCTATCCTGAACGCTCCCGAGCGGTGGAGGCGCGCATGCCGAGCGAGATCGACCTGCGCCCCGCCATGGCCGCGGACAGCGACTTCTGTTTCCAGCTGCACCGAGCCGCGTTAGGCGAGCATGTCGCCGCGATCTGGGGCTGGGACGACGAAATCCAGCGCCGCTACCACGACCGCGCCTTCACTCCCGGCCAGTGGCAGGTGATCACGGTCGACGGAGCGGACGCGGGCCTGCTCGTGGTCGAGTACCGGCCGACAGAGGTCTGCCTCGGCCGGATCGAACTCGACCCCCGCTACCAGAACCAGGGGATCGGCGGACGGCTGCTCCGGTGGCTGATCGGCGTCGCGGCCGAGCGCGGCCAACCGCTCGTGCTCGAAGTCCTCGCGATCAACACCCGCGCACACGCCTTCTACCTGCGGCACGGATTCCGCGAAACCGCCCGGCGGGAAAGGAAAATCCTCCTGGCCCGCGACCCGGACCAGGAGGATTGACCGCCGCGGTCAGGCCGCGTCCGTCACCGTCCCGGTGAGATCGATGTCCCGGCCGGATTCCTTCATGTGCAGCAAGACATGCTTCGCCGGATCAGCTCCGTCGTGCCGCACCGTCGGAATCGTCAGGTCGCCGCTCAGCTTCCCCGCCATGATCTGCACCGTCACCATCACCCCGGTCTCCGACAACGGCTGCGGCTTCTTCGGATCCAGGCGGTGCTCGATCAGCCACTGCGGGTCGATGTCCGAGGTCATCAGTTCCGGCCCGGTCTTCGGCGCTTTCACCTCCGCCGTCAGGTAGATGTCCGAATCGGCCACAGTGGACAGATTGACCGGCCACGCCAGCACGCCGCCCTCGACCGCCGACACGTCCGTCTTGCCGACGCTCACGTCCGGCTCCGGGTCGTCGTTCTCGACGTTCAGCGAACCCTCCGCCGACCCGACAACCGTCCCGTGGGTGGCCTTCACCCCGGCCAGCATCCGGTACGGCCAGCTCCACCGGGTGTTCCCGACGACAGTCGCGGGCAGGTCGAGCGTGTGCTGCCCCGGCGCGAGCGTGACCGCTTGGTACGCCCACTTCATCGACATCGGCGAGAGCGAATCGGCCCGGAAGACCCGCACCGAACCGCCGCCGTCGCCGGTCACCGTGACCGGGATCTGGTACGTCTTCGAGCCGGAATCGCCTTCCTTGACCGTCATCGACCCGAGGTCGACGCGCGTCAGCGGGGCCGGGTTCGGGTCCGGCAGACCGGGCCGCCACGCGTACGCGTCCAGCAGCCACGCCTCGTCGCCCGCCTTCTGCGGCGTCAGTTCCAGACCGGCCACCTCCAGATACGGCGGCAGCGGAACCCGGACTTCCTGGCCCCAGAACGATTTCGTCCGCTCAGTCCCGGCCAGCCCGGCCACCGTCACCGCACCCAGCTTCGTGCGCTTGCCGCGCGCGTCGGTGACCGCGACGTCGAACGACTCGGCCGGAGCGTTTTCCGGCGCGATGACCCGCATCGCCAACGCCCGCGCACCGCTCGAAGAAACCGGGCTGGGCAACTGAATCTTCGCTGGAACGCCAGCCGTCGCCGAGCGCACGTGCACGGCTGTCCGCGTCGGATCAGGCGCTTCCTCAAGCCCGACGAAATGCGGCGACTTGGAAGCACCGGAATTCGTGAGGCACCGCTGATCCGGGCCGACCTGCTGGCAAACGTCCCCGCTGCCGGTGACCTTCGTCGACGAATCCGGGATCAGCACGGAAGTCCTCGCTCCGCCGAGAGCGTGCGTCAACACGTGCGCCGGATCGGCGGACGGCGCACGCACGCCGGAACCGTCCAACAACGGTTGCACCCGCAGATCGTGCTTCTGGAACAGCTGCGCGGCCGCGGCGACATAGGTCGCGCCGACCGCCCGCTGCTGCGCGTCCGTCAGCCGTGCGGGCACGCCGGGCGAGCAATTCGGATCCGGTTCAGGAGAATAGAAATCGTCCTGCGCCGGGGCCACCGCGACGCCCGGAGTCCACTCGGAATTGAAGAAGTTGTGGTTCGCACCGGAGACGTACAGCGCACTGTGCAAGGCCGCGTCCCGGCTGACGCCGCGTGCCGCGTCGATGTATTGCTGCCCTTGAAGATCCGAGACGTCGCCGTCGCACGAGGGCAGGAAAGTGACCGACGGGACGTCCGGCGCCGGGTTGAGCCCGAACACGGTCGGCGCGATGAGCACGTCGCCCCGGATCTTCCACCGGACCGGCCCGGAGAACCCGGTGTCGCCCGGCGGCGGATACAAACTGTCCATCGCGGCGCGGTTGACGCCCTCGCCGCCGCGGGAATGCCCGACCAGCAACACATTCGACAGATCCGCCGCCGGAGAATCCTTCACGATCGCCGGAGCGGTCGAACGAGCGCTGCCCGACCAATCCGCCCAATGCGCGAGGTGCAGCCGGACCAGCGACGACCGGGCCTGCGCACCGCCGTCCTGCGCAGCGTGGTCGAGCGCGTTGATCGCGTCGGCCGAAATGGACACCGTCACGAATCCCTGCGACGCCAGCAATTCCTGGGTCTGCAGGTAGCCGCGGTAGCTCGGGATCGGCAGCATCCCGGCCTTGCACGGCCAAGCCGTCGAGTGGTCGTCCGGATCGGCCGGGTTGTAGCAGGGCTGGTGCCTGCCGTGCAGGAACACCACCAGCGGCCGGTTCCCCGGCGCGTGTTTCGGTGCGACGACCAGGCCTTGCATCTCGATCGGCCCGTCCAATCCCGGCAGCCGCACCGGGTCGAGCGAATACTCGCCCTTGACCGTCGAGAACTGCCCGGGTTTACCGGGATCTACCGCGTTAGCGGGCAACACGGGCAGCGGCGCCGGGGCCGGTTGATTCGCCGTCGCCTTGGGCGCTTCGGTCAGCGAACGGCCGCCGACGCGCGCCTCGAGCCCGCGCACATCGCGGATCCCGCCTGCGGGCAGCGAAAACGTCCGCAGATCAGCGCCCGGCTGGGCACGGCCGAGCAGCTCGCCGCCGGACCAGAACTCCACCGCACCGTCGCCGAACAGCGGCTTTGGCGCGGTCCAGACCAGCTGGCCGTCGGCGACGCGCCACTCGGGCGACGCCGCCGGACCAGCGGCCGGACGCGCCGCCGCCGCGGGCTGTGCCAGCGTGACCGCCAGTACGGCGGCTGCCGCGATGGGGACAAATTTGCGCAGAAGGACCTTCACTGGGTGCTCCCTCCCCGATGATCTTTCCTTTCTACCGGGAAAGCAGCCGCTCGTGCCAGAACGTTCAGGCCCGGCTCTCCGGCAGCGAACCGGTCCGCAGCCCGGCGACGACGATCTCGCCGAACGCGTCGCCGATCTGCCGGGGCGTCATCGCGCCGCGCGGGTCGAGCCAGGTGTGCGCCCACGCGGCCACGCCGATCACCGCGAACGCGAGCACCCGCGCGGTCGCGACCGGTTTGAACGCGCCGCTTTCGATCCCGCGCTCGACCACCTGCGTGACGAGCGCTTCGAACTCGTCGCGCTTGCGCTCGATCGAGGCGAACGTCGTGCTGGAGAGAAACCGGCGCTCCTGCTGGAAAATCGAGATCTCGGACCGGTAGATGCCGATCGGCTCGACCAGCACCTCGGTCATCACCCGGCGGAGCACCCGCTCCGGCGCGCCGCCCTCGGCGAGCACCTCGCGGATCCGCCGCAGCTGGAAATCCATGAACTGGTCGTGGATTTCGTGCAGCACGTCTTCTTTGGTCTCGAAATGGTAGTAGAAAGCGCCTTTGGTGAGCTTCGCGCGGTCGACGATCTTCTGCACCGAAGTGGCGTGGAAACCGTCCTGTTCGAACAGCGTGAGCGCGGCCCCGACCAGCGCCCGCCGCGTGGCGTCCGGATCGCGCGGCGCCCGGGCCCGGCCGCCGCGCTTGCCCGTGGTCGGCTGGACAGCGGCCATCGAAGTGCTCCTCACTGGCCGGGCTGGCCGCGGTTGCCGGGCCCAGAAGGTAACAAACAATCCCGCCCGGACGGCGAGGAATCGGCAAGCCGGGGCACGCTGCACCAGGGCAGAAGTGCCGCCACCGCGCACCAGCACCAACCGGCTGACACGAACGGAGCAACGCGCCCCGGCTTACGATGGACCGGAGCAGCGGAAAGGCGGTGCGCAGATGGCGACACTCTCGCGGTTCTCCGTGCTGCACACCGCTGACCTGGAGCAGTTCCGGGCCACCGCGGCGCGGTACCTGACCCCGCACCGGCTCTCGCCCGCGGGACGCCACGCGGGCCTGCAGACCGACGTGGCGATGGCCGAACTGGGCCCGGTCACGCTCGTCTACTGCCGCAATACCGGCGCTGAGCTGCGGGTGGAGCTGACCGAACAGGTCGACTACTACGACGTCAACCTGGCGCTCGGCGGCACCAACCTGCTGCGGGCCGATCGCGACGAGGTGTACGTCGACGCCGGGACCGCGGGCATCCTCTCCCCCAGCATGGTCGCTCGCATGGCGCTGTCCGACGGCTACCGCCAGCTGCACGTCCGCGTCGAACGGCACGCGCTGGAACGGCACCTCGAAGAGCTGCTCGACCGCCCGATCGCCGCGCCGATCCGGTTCCTTCCCGGGATGGACCTGGCCCAGCCCGCCGCCGCGTCGTGGGCGCAAGCCGTCCAGCTGCTCCTGCGGGACCTCGATCAGCCTGCCGGGCTCGCCGACGCCGGCGACGACAGCCCGTGGCCGCGGTTCCTGATGACCGGGCTCCTGCTCGCCCAGCCGCACAACTACCGCCACGAGCTGGAGAACCGGCAAGCAGGCCCGCGCCGTTCGACGCCGGTCAAGCGCGCTCTCGAGCTGATCGAGCGGGATCCGTCGGCCGAGTTGTCGATCGAACGGCTGGCCTTCGAGGCCGGAACCACACCTCGGTCGTTGCAACGGCATTTCAAGGAATACGTCGGCTGCAGTCCGCGCGAATACGTGCGGAGCATTCGCCTCGCCCGCGCGCACGAAGACCTGCAGTCGGCGCGACCCGGGACCACGGTCGCCGACATCGCCTTCAAATGGGGATTCGGTCACGTTCCGCGATTCGCCGGGGCTTATCAAGCGCGCTACGGCGTGCGTCCGTCGGAGACGCTGCACAGTTCGTGTCGCGCGGCGGATCGACCTGTCGCGAAGCGGATCGGCGGCCCGGCCGAAGGTTCTTAATCTCCTCCCACGGGTTCCTTCCCGATGGGAGACAACAGATGCACCACGACTTCGACGTCGCAATCGTGGGCTACGGACCGACCGGGCTGGTCCTCGCCTCGGCACTCGGCAAGAAGGGCCACCGCGTCGCGGTGTTCGAACGCTGGCCCGGCCTGTACGGGCTGCCCCGGCTGACCCACATCGACGGCGAGACCGCGCGGATCGTCCAGGCGACCGGCGACCTGGACCACGCCCTGCGCGACGCCCTTCCGCTGCCGCACTACCGCTACCTGAGCGCGGACGGCGAGCAGCTCATCGAACTCGACTGGCGGGGCACGTCGTGCGGGCACCCGGCGCATCTGTCGATCTACCAGCCGGACATCGAGGACGCGATCGACCAGCACGTGCGAGCGACCGGGAACGTCGAGGTCAACCAGGGCTGGGCGGTCGTGAACCTCCGCGCGGAGGCCGACGGGGTGCAGCTGACCGCTCGCCCGTGGTCGAAGGACCGCACCGGCCAGTGGTCCCACTCCGGTGAAGAGCGCACTGTCACGGCGAAGTACCTCGTGGGCGCGGACGGAGCCGGCAGCTTCGTGCGAGCTACCTTGGGCATCGAGCGCAGCGACACCGGCGTACACGACCAATGGCTCAACATCGACACCGAGCGGCTGCGGCCGTTGCCGGAGCGGTTCAGCCGGGTGACCCAGTTCTGCGATCCGGCGCGCGGTCACATGTACATGCCGATCGGCCGGAGCAGGCAGCGGTTCGAGCTGGCGGTGCTGCCCGGCGAGGACGTCGCGGCGTATGAGGACCCGGAGTTCGCCTGGCGCTGGCTCGGCGAAAAACACGGTCTCGGCCGCGCGGACGTCCGGATTCTGCGGCAGGTCGTGTACACCTTCCAGGGCCGGATCGCGGAATCCTGGCGGCGCGGGCGGGTGCTGCTCGCCGGGGACGCCGCGCACACCACGCCGCCCTACCTCGGGCAGGGCGCGTGCTCGGGCATGCGCGACGGAATCACGCTGGGCTGGAAGCTCGACCTCGTCCTGCGCGGCCTCGCCGGGGACCAGCTGCTCGACACCTACGAGGCGGAACGCAAACCGCACGCCACCGCGATCGCTGACATCTCCACCGCGCTGGGCAAGGTCGCCAACACCCACGACCTGGCCGAAGCAGCCGCCCGCGACGATGCGTTCCGCAGCGGGAACGTTCCGCCGCCACCGCCGTTTCCGACCATCGTCGCCGGAGTGGTCCACCCGGACAGCCCGTTGGCTGGAACGCTTGCGCCGCAAGGGATGGTGCGCGGACCGTCCGGCGAGGGCCGGTTCGACGATGTCGTCGGCGGCGGCTTCACTCTGGTATCTCAGACCGACCCCGCTGGTGTGCTCGACGCGGAACAGCAGGGGTTCCTGTCCCGGATCGGAGTGACGATCGCGACCGTCGCATCCGGTGCCGTCGAGGACGTCGACGGGACTTATCAGCGGTGGTTCTCCTCGACCGGGACGGAAGCGTTCCTCAGCCGTCCGGATTTCCATCTCTTCTGGGCCGGCGACCTCGCCGAATTGCCGTTTGCGGTGGACCAGCTCCGGCAGCAGCTCAGCACGGCGGTGCCCGCATGAGCTTGACCGAGGCGCTTTGGCGCGCCTTGCCGCCGACCCGGCTGCTGGACGGCGGCATGGACTACGCCGACGTCCTCGCCCTGCGGACCCGCACCGCCGCCGGGCAACCGTGGCACGTCGCGGCCGAGGAACTCGCTGACGTCCGGCTCGCCCGGGATCCCGCGAATCCGGTCACCGCGTTGGCGGAATTGCGTTACGCCGCAGCGGATCTGCTCTTCGCGCAAATGGCGTTCAACTTCGACGAGCCACGCAAAGTCGCGCTCTACGACCGGTTCACGTCCGTCGTCGCGCGCGCCGCCGAACTCGCGACGCCGCGCTGGGAACGGGTGGAAACACCGTTCGAGAACGGAACACTGTTCGGTTGGCTGGTCCGCCCGCCCGGTCCGATCGCCGGAACCGTCGTGGTGTTCGGCGGCCAAAGCGGCTGGGGCGCAACGTATCTCCCGATCGCCGACGCACTCGCCCGGCGCGGGATGGCCGCGTTGCTCGCCGAAGGCCCCGGCCAAGGCGAGACGCGGATGCGCGGCGGAATCCTGCTGGACGTCGAGGTTCGGGCCGCGTACTCGACCTTCGTCGATCACGCTCCGAGCGACCGCGTTGGCTTGTGGGGCAACAGCATGGGCGGCCTCTACGCCGCCACCACCGCGGCGTCCGACGACCGGGTGACCGCGGTCTGTGTCAACGGCGCACCCGCCGCTCCGCGCCTGCTGGGCTTCCGGACGTTCGACGAACAAGCCTGCGCCATGCTCGGCACCCGGGACCGCCAAGCCGTCCAAGACAACTTCGACCGGCTCGCGTTCAAGCCGGAGGACCGGATCGGCGGCGATCTGCTCGTCCTGCACGGCGGCGAGGACCCCATTGTGCGCCTTGAAGAACAGAAACCGTTCCTGGCCGCCGCCGAGGGTCGCGCGGACCTGAAGCAGTGGGACGACGGCGAGCACACGATCTACAACCACGCGGCCGAACGCACTGCCTACGTCGCCGATTGGTTCGCCGACCGCTTCCGCGAACAGAAAGACTGACCACTGTGGACTTCACCGAAACCACTGCCGAACAAGCCGTTTTGGACAGCTTCGCGGCCACCGCCGACCCACGGCTCAAGGAAATTCTGTCGGCCGTCACCAGGCATCTGCACGCACTCGTGCGGGAACTGCGCCCGACAATGACGGAGTGGGAGCAGGCGGTCGAGTTCCTCACCGACGTCGGCCAGACGTGCGACGCCACCCGGCAGGAATTCGTGCTGCTGTCCGACGTGCTCGGGGTGTCGATGCTGGTCGAAACCCTCAACGACAGCGACGGCGGCACCGAGGCGACCGTACTCGGCCCGTTCCACCTGACCGATTCTCCAGAACGCGAACTGGGCGACTCGATCGACCTGCTCGGCAGCGGAACCCCGTGCGTGATCACCGGAACCGTCCGCGCTGTCGACGGCACACCGCTCCCCAACGCGAGCGTCGACATCTGGCAATGCACCGAGGACGGCTTCTATGACGTCCAGCAGCCCGACGTGCAACCGCCCGGCAACGGACGCGGCCGCTTCCGCACGGACGAGAACGGGAAATTCTGGTTCCGCACAGTCGTCCCCAGCCACTACCCGATCCCCACCGACGGCCCGGTCGGCCGCCTGCTGAACACGACCGGACGGCACCCGTACCGCCCGGCGCACGTCCACGTGATCGCCGAAGCCGCCGGGCACGAGTCGCTGACCACGCACATGTTCGTCGCGGACAGTCCTTATCTCGACAGCGACGCGGTGTTCGCCGTGAAGCGAAGCCTGATCACCGAATTCGCTGACCGCGGCGACCACCGCGAAGCCCACTTCGACATTCGCCTCACCCCGGACGGGGACCGTCCATGATGGACTCTTTCATCTACGAAGCCCTTCCCATGCGCGTCGTCTTCGGCTCCGGCGCGCTGTCCCGGATCGCCGAAGAAACCGACCGCTTGGGCCTGCGCCGGGTCCTGGTTCTGTCCACTCCGGAGCAACGCGACCTGGCCGACCGGGTCGCCGCCGCCCTCGGCGACCGCGCCGCCGGAGTCTTCGCCCAGGCCCGCCCGCACGTCCCGGTGCCGACCGTCGCCGCCGCCTCGCGCGCAGCCGCCAAATCGCGGGCGGACGGCTGCGTGGCGGCAGGCGGCGGATCGACGATCGGACTAGGCAAAGCCCTTGCCCTGCAGCAGGATTTGCCGATAGTCGCACTCCCGACGACGTACGCCGGCTCCGAAATGACGCCGATCTGGGGACTCACCGAGAACAACCGCAAACAAACCGGCCGGGACCGCAAAGTCCTGCCCCGCTCGGTGGTCTACGACCCGGATCTGACCGCAAGCCTGCCCGCGACCGTAGCCGCGACCAGCGGCTTGAATGCCATCGCGCACGCCGTCGAAGCCCTGTACGCGCCGGACGTCTCGCCCGTAGTCGCCGCCATGGCGGAACAAGGCGTACAAGACCTGGCCTCCAGCTTCACCGGCCCCGCCGCCCTGCGCGGAGCCTGGCTCTGCGGTGCCTGCCTGGGCGCGACAACCATGGGCCTGCACCACAAACTCTGCCACGTACTAGGCGGAATGCTCGACCTGCCGCACGCCGAAACCCACGCGATCCTGCTACCGCACGTCGCCGCCTTCAACCTGCCCGCCGCTCCCGACGCGGCTGCCGCCCTGTCCCGCGCGCTGAACACCGACGACCCGGCCGCGGCCCTGGCCAAACTAGCCGCCAGCACCGGTGCCCCGAGCGATCTCGCCGCACTAGGCGTCAAGGAAACCGACCTGACCCCGGTCGTCGACGAGGTGCTGGCCAACCCCTACGCCAACCCTCGCCCAGCGCACCGTCCAGACTTGGAAGCCTTGCTGCACCGAGCAGTCAAGCCCGCATAGCCGTCTCAGCCCACTCCTCAAAGGAGGTCAGCGGAATCCCCAGCTCACGCGCGAACTCGGGCCGCGCGGGCTGGCCGAGCTCGTTCAGCATCGTGTGCGAGAACCCCATCGGCGGCATCCCGGCGGCGAGCGCCTCGTCGACGGTCATGTCCGGCACCGCCAACGGCACCCCCAGCACGCGGGACAGGACCGGCACGATCTCCGTCATCGGCCGGTAGTCGCTCGCCAGCTCCAGTTCGACCCGGTCAAACCGTTCCGGTTCAGCGATGGCCGCCGCTGCCGCGCGGCCGATGTCCCGTACCGCCACCAGCGACAACCGAGTTTCCGGACGCAGGATCGTCACCAAGCCGCCCTCGATGCCGCGCGGGAACACGTACTGCAGGGACGGCAGGAAGTTCTCCATGAAAAACGCCGGCTTGAGCAACGTCCACCGCGGGAACCCGGCCGCCCGGAGCCGATCCTGGACCGCCGCCTTGGCCTCCATCGTCGGCGCCATGAACGCCCACCGCTCATCGGCCAGTTCCGGCGATCCCGCCCCGCTCACCGAGGTGTGCACGAACTGCGGCACCCCGGCTTTTTCCGCTGCGTCGACCAGGTTGATCCCCTGAGCCGCCTCGCCCGCGAAATCCGGCTCCGGCCCGCTCATGTCCGGCATCTGCACGCTGAACACCGCCCGCACGCCCTTCATCGCGGGTGCCAGCCCATCCCGATCATTCAAATCCCCGACGACGAGTTCGGCACCCAACGCCTCGACCGCCTTCGCCCGCTCCGCCGCCGGATCCCGGACCAGCGCGCGGACCGGCACCCCCGCCGCCAGCAACTCGCGGGCGGTCGCGCCGCCCTGCCGTCCCGTCGCGCCGACGACCAGTACCGGTGCTTGCTCACCCATGACTCTCCCTCAGAACACTAAGTGGCGGGCCCCGCCGTTTCGTGTCCGCTACGATACGGCGGGGCCCGCCACTTAGCAAACCCGGAGGTCACGCCATGCCCGGCCAGCAACGCGCAGACGCACGGCGCAACTACGCGCGGATTCTGGAGGTGGCCGAGGAGGAGGTCGCCGCGCACGGGGCGAACGCGTCGCTGGAACAGATCGCGCGCACCGCCGGAGTCGGCTCCGCGACCGTGCGGCGGCACTTCCCCACCCGGCACGCGCTGCTGGAAGCGGTCTCGCAGGAACGGATCGCGCTGCTGGCCGCCCGCGCGCAGGAACTGGCCGGGGAATCCGACAGCCGCCGCGCGCTCCTGGAATGGCTCGACGACGTGGTCAGCTACTGCGTAACCGCCCGTGGCCTCGCGGCAGCCCTGGCGTACGACACGCCAGATCCAGCGCACGGAAACTCCTGCTCGATGACCCTGGAGGAGTCCGCGGCCCCGCTAGTCGCGCGCGCCGCCCGCGATGGGGCCGTCTCGCCGGAAGTGACCGTGGGCGACTTGATCGCACTGATCGTCGGCATCACCTTGACGACCGAACGCCACCCCGACCCGGCCGCGGAGGCCAGCCGCCTGTTCCGGATCGCGGTGGCGGGGATCAGCCCGGAAAACTAGCGCACTCGCCGCCGGTTCTCACCACAGCCCACGACATTCCGCACCCCGGATCGCGGTGGCGGGGATCAGCCCGGAAAACTAGCGCACTCGCCGCCGCGCACCACACTTCGCACCCCGGCGAGCAGCAATTCCAGCCCGAACGCGAACCGCGCCTCGAAGTCGAGCATCGACTCCATCGGTCCCGACTCCAGGTGCGCGTACTCCCGCGTCCCCAAAACCCCCATCAGCACGCCGATCTCGTCCCCGGTCGCACCCTGCTCCTCGAGCGCCTCCCCGAGCACGTAGCAAAACACCGTGCTCGCCGCCCAGATCGCCTGCTTCCGCGGCAGCCCGGAAGCCAGCAGGCAGCCGAGCAGAGTGTCCACATAGGTCAGATTGCTGCGCTTGGCCGCGTAGTTCCCGCCGACGATCCGCGCTCCGTCCCGATGCGCGAGCAGGGCCGTGCGCAATCCGGCGGCCAATCTCCGCACGCGGCTTTCCCAGTCGCCGTCCTCGGCGGGCAGGTCGGCGACCGCGCCGGCGAGGATCGCCTCGGCCATTTCGTCGATCAGCGCGTCCTTGCCGTCGAACAGGCGGTAGATCGCGGGCAGGTGCAGGCCCATCCGGTCGGCCAGCTGACGCATGGTGAGCGCCTCCAGCCCGCCCGCGTCGACCAGGTCAAGCGCCTCGGCCACCGCTCGCTCGGCCCGCGTCGCCGCGATTCCGGCCCGTTTCGCCTCGGTTGACATGTTAACGATGTTACCAATACCCTCGGCCAGGCGGCAAGTAACAACGTTAACAAAAGGAGGGAAGCCGATGACCCCGAATGCCGGAACCGCCGGGAAGCTGGACGTCGCCGTCCGGCAGCTGCGCTGGGAAGCCGACGGCGTGGTCTCGCTGGACCTGGCGGACCCGACCGGGAAACCGCTGCCGAGCTGGGAACCCGGCGCGCACGTCGACCTCGTGCTGCCGAACGGCCTCGAGCGCCAGTACTCGCTCTGCGGCCCGCCCGGCGAACGCGCGTACTACCGGATCGGCGTCCGCCGGGAACGCGCGAGCCGCGGCGGTTCGGAATACGTGCACGCCTTTCTCCGGCCCGGCCAGCGCATCTCGATCAAAGGCCCGCGGAACAATTTCGCCTTCCGCCCGGCCAAGTCGTACGTCTTCGTGGCGGGCGGCATCGGCATCACGCCGATCCTGCCGATGGTCCGCGCCGCGCAAGCCCGGGGCGCCGACTGGCAGCTGTACTTCGGCGGCCGCACCAGCGCGTCGATGCCGTTCCTCGACGAACTCCGCGGCTACGGCGAGCGCGTGCGCTGCCACTCCTCGGACACCACCGGCCGGATTCCGTTGACCGAGCTGGAAAAGCCCGTCGAGGCCGGCGCGAAGGTCTACGCCTGCGGTCCGGCTTCGCTGCTGTCCGATTTGGACACCGCGGCGGCGAACTGGCCGCCCGAAGCATTGCGGCTGGAACGCTTCAAAGCCCCGCAAGCCGCCCCGGCGGAAAACAAGCCGATCGAAGTGGAATGCGCGGTTTCGAAGAAAACCGTGTCCGTCGCCGCTGACGAAAGCATTGTCAGCGCCCTGGAAAAGGCGGGCATCCGGCCGGTGACCTCATGCCGGTCCGGGATCTGCGGTTCGTGCGAGACCAAGGTGCTCGACGGCGTCCCCGACCACCGCGACGGGATCCTCTCCTCGAGCGAACAAGCGGCGGGCGACCGGATGTTCGTCTGCGTGTCCCGCGCCCGCACCCCACGACTGGTCCTCGACCTGTGACGGGAGAAATCATGACCACCGCGGCAGACGCCTACACTCCGATCAGCATGGCGCGCGTCCGGGAAATCATCGGTTTCCCGGACCAGTTCATCGCCGAGAAAAAGGAACCGCACCTCGGCGAATTCGCCATGCGGTTCATCGCGCACAGCACGTTCTTCTGCGCCGCCACCGTCGGCGCGGACGGCCTCATGGACGTCGGACCGAAAGGCGACCCGCCCGGTTCGGTGCGGATCCTCGACCCGTGGACGCTCGCCATCCCCGACCGTCCGGGCAACAAACTCGCCGACACCTTCGAGAACATCACCGCCAACCCGTCGATCGGGCTCGTTTTCTTCGTGCCCGGCCTGCGCGAGGTGATGCGGGTCAACGGCGACGCCTTCGTCACCGACGACCCGGAACTGCTGGGCATGCTCAGCGCGGACGGCAAACCCGCCGTGCTCGCGACGATCGTGCGCGTGCGCGAAGTGTTCGGACAGTGCGGAAAGGCCATTATCCGCGCGAAACTGTGGGAGGGCGACACCCGCGGACTCGCCGAAGCCGCCACCCTTGGCGGCGATTTCTACACCCTCTCCATCGCCGAGCAAGCGCAAAAGATGAACAACAGCCTTGGCGACCTCGTCAGCGGCACCCTGTACGACGTGATCGACGACAAGTACCAGAACGAACTGTTCTGAAACTCCGTTGCTCCCACCACGAAGCCTTGCCTAGTATCCGATTTGTGCGATCTCGACCGTCCTTCGTCACCGATGCCGCCATCGCCCGCGCGCTCGCCGAACATTGGCAGCCGGTTTCCGAGATCGCTTACCTGCCTTGGGGTTTCGGCGCGCACCACTGGCGCGCCGATACCCTGTTCGTCACGCTGGACCAGCTCGAACCCCGGCACACCGCGGCGTCCCTCGAAAGCACCTACGCGAGCGCCGCCGAACTGGCCGCCTCAGGGCTCGAGTTCGTCTGCGCGCCACTTCCCGCGCGATCCGGCCAGTTCACAGTGGACACCGGCGTCGGCGCGCTCAGCGTCACCCCGATGCTGAACGGCCGCAGCCCCGCGGAAGCCGAAGTCGACAAACCGGCAATCCTCGCCGTACTCGACGCCCTGCATCACACCCCGCCACCCGCTGGACTACGCCACTGGTCCCCGCAAGTCGGCCCGGATTTCGCCGACGAACTGCGGTCCCGCACCGCCGAACCGTGGACGTCCGGTCCTTTGGCCGAAGAAGCCCGCACCGCCCTCGCCGCCCGAGCCGACGCGATCCACCGCTGGAACGCCCGCTACCTGGAACTGGCCTCCCTCGCCGCCTCCCACCGCGCTTCCTGGGTCCCCACTCACGGCGAACCGCACAACGACAACCAGGTCCAGACCCCGGACGGCCTGCGCCTGGTCGATTGGGAAAGCCTCGCCGTCGCCCCGCGCGAACGAGACTACGCCGACCTGCCCGACACGGCGGGCCTGGACCCGGAAATGGTCGAACTGTTCGCCCTCGACTGGCGGCTGTCGGAACTGCGCGAATACGCGGACTGGTTTTCCGCGCCGCACACCGGGACCGAGGATGACCGCATCGCGCTGGAAGGCTTGCACGAGGAACTGGCGGCGGATTGAGCGTCCATTCGAGGCCTCGACAGCCAGTCAGCCCGGTCCGCTAACCGGCTAAGTACCCAGCAATTCCGGCACAAAAATCTCCTCCACCGTCATCAACCGCCGAGACAGCCCCTGCTCGAAGTGCCACCGCAAGAACGCCTCCACCGAAAGCCGGTTCTTCTCGATCCCGTAGGGCCACCAATCCTCCCCGAACACCCGGCGATTCTCGTCATACAACGCGCTGAACCACGGCACCATCCCCGCATCCCCCATGTGATTGAAGATCCGCCCCCGCCGGTAGTCCGCCATCGCCATTTCCTTAGCATCGACGAACCCCCGATACAGTCGCTCCGCCAGCCCCGGATGCTCCGCCAGCAGATCCCGCCTAACCACAACCGCATGCATGATCGGCCGAATCCCTGTCCGCCGGTAATACTCCCGCTCCACGCTCACGTAATCCGGGAACAACTGCGCCACCTCCGGCGAATCCTCCCGAATCCCGCGCGGCGGATCCGCGGAAATAAACGCGTCGATCTCCCCGCTCTCCAGCATCGAACCGAGCGCTTTCCCCTCCGGAGCCTGCCGCACCTCCACCTCCGGAGGATGCAGCCGGGGCACGAAGTCGAACCATTCCATCGGCCAATCGAACCCGCCGATCACCCACCGGCTCTGTTCCGGCCGCACGCCGTACTCGTCGGACAGCATGCCTTTCGCCACCACGCCCGCGTCGTGTCCGTAGGTCGCGAACT
Source organism: Amycolatopsis sp. cg13 (assembly GCF_041346965.1). Classification (GTDB taxonomy): domain Bacteria; phylum Actinomycetota; class Actinomycetes; order Mycobacteriales; family Pseudonocardiaceae; genus Amycolatopsis. The sequence continues at coordinate 8,654,440 of NZ_CP166848.1, read as the reverse complement.
CGCCGATCGTCTTGCCGATCAAGTCCCGCGGCGTCCGGATGCCGCTGCGGGCGTTCACGTAGATCGCCGAATGCCGGAACTGCCGATTCGGAAACACCGGCAACGCGACGAACGGCGGATCCGGCAGGTCCAAGGTGCGCAGGTAGAAAGTCAGGCCCAGTTCGGCGACGGCGAACTCGCGCCCCCGCACCATCCGCTCGAACAGGTCCGAGACGATGTCGGCGGTGTGCAGGGTCGCGTCGACGCCGTCGAAGCGGACCCGGCCGTCGAACAGCGGGCGGGTGTTGTCGTACCGGTACAGGCCGAAGTCCAGCCGCAGGTCAGTCATCAGAAGCCCCTCTCCGTCCCTTCCGATACTAAACGCGTTTACTATCGAAGGGCAACCGCTACGATGCCTCCCGATGGACAAAGACGCGCTCGCCGAACTCTTCGCCACCGCCTCGCTCGGCGCCCCCGAGAACGCGGTGGGCTTCGTCATGTGGCGCGTCGTGCACCGCTACGTCCGCGAGATCGACCAGGCGCTCGCCCCGCTCGACCTGACGCACCTGCAGTTCCAGACGCTCGCGCTCGCCGCCTGGCTGAACCGCACCGGCGGCCCGGTCACCCAATCCGGTCTCGCGACCTCCGGCGACATCCACCCGATGCAGGTGTCGCAGATCCTGAAAACGCTGGAACGCAAGGGATTCGTCGCCCGCGCGCGCAGCGACGAGGACGTCCGCGCCAAACGCGTCGAGGTGACCGACTCCGGCGGAGCCGCCCTGCGCGCCGCGCTGCCGCTCGTGATCGAGGTGCAGCACCGGATCTTCGGCGACGAGGGGCTTCCCGGCGGAAATCTGCTGAACACTTTGCTGCGCCTGGACAACGCGTAACCCTGCTACGGTGTAAGTGCACGGTTATCCGTCTCGGGGAGGGGACGACATGCCGGGAGCTTTCACCGACCCCAAAGCCCAAGAACGCTACTTCGCCGCGTACGCGAAGATCCTGCGAAAGTGGCCGGTTCCCTCCGAGGAACTGGATATTCCGACGAAGTTCGGCCCCACCCGCGTCCGGCGCAGCGGTCCCGAACAGGGCACGCCGATCGTCCTGCTGCACGGCATCATGGGCTCGTCGTTGTCGTGGTACCCGCACCTCGCCGAACTGGCCGCCCGCCACCCGGTCTACGCCATCGATTCGATCGGCGAACCAGGGCACTCGGTCGAGACCGCTTCCGCCAGCACCGACGACGACCTCGCCGAGTGGCTCTCCGAAGTCCTCGCCGCCATCAGCCAGGAGAAGGTCTACCTCGCGGGCGTCTCGCGCGGCGGTTTCCTGGCGCTGAACCTCGCGACCCGGTCCGCCGGCCAGATCGCGGGCGTCATCGGGCTGGAACCGGCCGGATTCGCGGCGATCAGCGTCCCGAAGTTCATCCTGTGGAGTTTCACGGAGATCTTCCTCTGGCTGCTGCCCGCCGCGGTCCAGCGCCGGATCGTCGCCGGCGATCCGAGCGTGCGGCACACCTTGCGGCCGCTGCTGTTCGCCAGTCTCAAATACAAAGCGCGACTACCGCCGCAGCACGTCTTCACCGACGACGAGCTTCGCGCGATCGAAGTCCCCGTCCTGCTGGTCCTCGGCGAACGCAGCCATATCCACCGCGCACGAGAGGTCGCCGCGCGCATCGCGACGCTGAATCCCCTTATCAGCACGGAAATCGTGCCGGGAACCACTCACGCGCTGACGTTGCAGCAACCCGATCTCGTCACCGCCCACGTTCTTGACTTCGTCGAAACGGACGCGGGCTGACATCATACCTGTCGCGCAGTCGCCATCGCCCGCTCGGTCTCCCAGAACGCACGCATCGAAACGACCAGCCCGTCCTCGTTGACCCGGTAGACGAACACCCCGTCGGTGTCGACGCGATAGCCGCCGGGCAGAAACGTCGTGATGGTGCCGACGTTCGCGACCTCCGAACCCGCCGCGTGCGAATCGCGGATCACGAACTCGAACTTCTCGACGTTCCCGATCGTCTTGTCCCAGAAGGCGGAAAGCCCCTCGCGCCCGTGGTGGCCCTTGCCCTCCTCGTCGAACATCGACGGCCCGACCGGGTCCTCGACGACCGCGTCCGGGGCGAACAGCGCGAGCCAGCCGTCCTTGTCCCCGGCGGTCGCCGCCGTCATCGACTTGAACGCGGCCTCCCGCGCGGGCGGCTGCTGCGCCGCGGGGTCCCAGCAGACCTCGACTCCCATGTCACTCCTCGATTTTCGCGATGATCTCGTCGCCGAACTTGCGGATCGCGTCGACCTTCGGGCGCAGCTCCGCGTCGAATCCGTGCCCCTCGAACACCCACGGCATGGTGATCGCGTCGGTGACGCCAGCCTCGGCCTGCTCGCGGAATCCGTCGAGCCCGAACCGGTCGACGCACACCGCCTGGAACTCGAACGGGTCGTCGGCGCGCCCGCGCTCGGCGAGCAGGCCCTTCAGCTTGCCGATGGTGTCGCGCAGCTGGTCGAGCGTCATCATCGCGGACGACCAGCCGTCCGCGACGCGCGCGGCCCGGCGCAGCGCGACGTCGGTGTGCCCGCCGATGTAGAACGGCACGCGCGAGGGCGGCGGCGGGCTCATCTTGAGCTTGTCGAAGTCGAAGAACTCGCCGTGGAACTCGACCATGTCGCCGCTGAGGATCAGCCGCAGCACCTCGATGGCCTCGTCGAACCGTTTGCCGCGCCGCGCATACGGCGCGCCGCACCATTCGAATTCCTCCGGCGACCAGCCGATTCCCAGCCCGAGGCCGAACCGTCCGCCGGTCAGCGCGGCGACCGAGTTGACCTGGCGGGCGAGCAGCACCGGATTGCGCGAGCCGAGTTTCAGCACCGACGTGTAGAACTGGATCCGCTCGGTCACCGCGCCCATCGAGGCGGTCGCGACCAGCGGATCGGCCCAAGGCGTGTTCTCGTCCCAGAACCGGCTGCCGTCGGGGGTGTAGGGATAGTCGGCGGACACTTTCTCGGAGTAGAAGAGCGAATCGGGCAGCACGATCGAGGAGAACCCGGCCTCCTCGGCGGCGCGGGCCAGGCCGCTCAGCTGGTCGAGCGGGCTCATCGCGATCGACAAGGAGAACTTCATGCCGCGGACTATAACGTGTTCTAGTTTTGTCGGCCACCGCCCGATCGGAGGCGCCGCCGGGAACTCTCCGCGCACGGTCCGCGTTGTCCGTTTCAGAGACGGCTGCCCGGCCGGCTCGTCAGATCGAGACACGGAGTGACCCATGGGCACCGCGATCCTCCTGATCGTGCTGGTCGTCGTCATCGTCGGAGGCGTGCTGTACCTGTCGAGGAAGCAGGCCGCGACCAGACAGAGCCAGCTCGACGACGCGAAGGCCGACGCGCGCCGCCTCGTCGAGCGCCTCGGCGGCCAGGTCCTCAACATCACCGGCACCGACACCGCCTCCCAGCAGGCGATGGCCGACGCGAGCGAGCGCTACAACGCCGCCGGTTCGCAGCTGGAGCAGGCCAAGACGGTCGAACAGGCCCGGCTGGTGAAGGAAACCGCCATCGAAGGCCTGTACTACGTGCGCGCCGCGCGCACGGCGATGGGCATGGACCCCGGCCCCGCGCTCCCGGACGAGGCCGAACGCGAACGCGCGGGCAAGGTCACCGAACACCGCGAGGTGGACGTCGAAGGCCAGCGCTACGCCGCCTCGCCCGACCCGGGCCAGGAAACGCCGTACTACTACCCCGGCGGCCGCGTCGCGGGCCGCCCGGTGCCGCAGGGCTGGTACAGCGAGCCGTGGTGGAAGCCCGCACTCGTCGCCGGCGCGTGGGGCCTGGGCTCGATGTTCCTGTTCAGCGCCATGTTCTCCGGCATGAGCGGCATCGCCAGCGCCTCGGCCTGGGAATCCGGCTACGACGCGGGCCAAGCGGACGCCCTGGACGCCGGCGGCATGGACGGAGGCTTCGACGGCGGCGGCTTCGACGGAAGCCAGGACTTCGGCGGAGGTTTCGACGGAGGCGGCTTCGATGGAGGCGGGTTTGACGGCGGGGGCTTCGACTTCTGACCGATGACCAGCGAGAGGGCCCTGTGGCAGGTTTGCCGCGGGGCCTTCGTCGTCTCCGCGTGTGGACAAGCCTCGCGGAGCCCTCGCCGTCTCCGCACGCAGACAAACCCCGCAGGACCCTCGCCGTCTCCACACGCGAACCAGCCCCGGCTGCCGCGTGACAGGTCTGTCCCGGCGGCTGGCCGCAGCGCCAACGGTGTGCGGAATTCTCCGGCCGACGGGCGCGGTCCGGCGCTGTCAACGTCCGTGAAGGGCTCCTTGAGGGAATCTGATTCCCTCAAGGAGCCCTTCACGGACGACTGCGGAGCCGAGCGCCGCGAACCATCAGGGCCTAGCCGGTGCTTCGCATCGCCGCACGCAGCCGCACGACGATTACGGAACAACCCCAATGTGGCATTGGGTGCGTTCAGCGCACCGAACGCGGCATTAGGTGCACCCCATGCACCCAACGCGGCCTTCGGTGCATCCAGCGCAACCAACGGCCTTCGGTGCCTCCCCCCGCACCCAACGCGGCATTAGGTGCGCCCAGCGCAACCAATGTGGCATTCGGTGCGTCCCATGCACCCAATGCCACATTGGGGTTTCCCAGTACTGCGGCAGGGTTCGTTGCAGCGGTCACCAGGGGATGCGGTGCACCGCCTGGCAAGACGAGGTTGCGCGGCTCCGTTGGTCCCGAGAAAGGTTCGTGAGGGGAACCCTGAGGGAATCTGATTCCCTCAGGGTTCCCCTCACGAACCTCGGCCTAGCGCAACGGAACCCGCCGACCGGGGTGCGAGTGGCGAGAACCCCGCGTGCTGCGGAGAAAACCGCATCGGGGCGAACCCAGCTCAAGCCAGCGAGCGCAAACCCAACTCCGCCGAACTCAAGCAGGCTGGCAAGTAGGGCACCAATAAAGATTCCGCGCAGCCAATTCCTTCTGCGCCACCGGAGTCCCGCACACCAGACACGGCATCCCGGCCCGCCGGTAGACGTAAACCTCGCCCCCGTGCCGGTCCTCGCGCGGAGCCCGGCCCATCGCCGCGGGCAAATGCTCCGGCGCGACGGTGTCGATCCGCCCGACCCGGACCCCGGCGCGCATCAGCGTCACCAGGTCCGCCCAGATGTCGTCCCACAGCACGCGGTCCAGCGCGCGTCCGGGAACCATCGGCGAAATCCCGTGCCGGAACAGCACTTCCGCGCGATAAACGTTCCCGACGCCGGCCAGCACAGCCTGATCCATCAGCAACGCCGCGATCGTCGTACGAGACCGCGAAATCCGCTCCCACGCGCGATCCGGCTTCGCATCGCGGCGCAGCGGGTCCGGACCGAGCCGGGCCTTGATCGCGTCGACCTGCGCCGGGTCCAGCAGTTCGCACCGCGTCGGGCCGCGCAGATCGGTCCAGTGGGTGCGGCCGACGAGCCGCATCCGCACCTGGCCCACCGGCGAAGAAACAGGCAGCGCGGCCTCGCCGAACGTGCCGTACAGACCTAAGTGGACATGGACTGTCCCCATAGGACCGTAGTTGTGGAACAGGTGTTTCCCGTACGCCTCAGCGGAAACGAGCACCTGCCCGTCGAGTTTCTCCGCCTCCGCGGCGAACCGGCCCTGCGGGCTGCTGACCAAGACCGGTTCGCCGGCGTACCGGCGTTTGTGCAGACGGGCCAGCCGATGGAGCGTGTGCCCCTCGGGCATCAGGCCTCCGGCAGGGCGGGCGGGGTGCCGGTGCGCTCGTAGTCGAGCAGCTGCTGCACGCGCCGCGCGTGCCGCTCGGCCGGGTCGACCGGCGTGGCCAGGAACGCCTCGACGATCTCGGTGGCCTGCTCCTCGGTGTGCATCCGCGCGCCGACGCCCAGCACCTGGGCGTGGTTGTGCTCCCGGGTCAGCTGCGCGGTTTCGACGCTCCAGCCGAGTCCGGCGCGGATGCCGGGCACCTTGTTCGCGGCGATCTGCTCGCCGTTGCCGGAACCGCCGATGACGATGCCGAGGCTGCCCTCGTCGGCGGCCACGCGGCGCGCGGTTTCGACGCAGAACGCCGGGTAGTCGTCGGCCGCGTCGTAGACGAACGGACCGATGTCGGTCACCTCGTGCCCCTGTTCGCCGAGGTGGCGGACAAGGTGGTTCTTCAGCTCGAAACCGGCATGGTCGGATCCCAAGTAGACACGCACAGCGGGAGTGTGCCATCTCGCGCCCGACCCGGCATGCTCCGGGGGTGGACATCGCAGCGCAGCACGGCGCGGACGTCCGGCTCGAATGGGGCGGCGAAGGCGTCGGAATCCTCGGCCGGGAATGCGCGGTGCTGATCATCGTGGACGTGCTTTCCTTCAGCACCACAACGGATCTCGTCGTCAGCCGGGGCGGCCGCGTGCTGCCGGTGCGCTGGCGCGACGAACGCGGAATCGCCGAGGCGCGCGGAGCCGGAGCAGCAGTCGCGGGCGAAGAGGAATGGACGCTCCGGCCGTCTTCTGTGACGCAGATCCCGTCCGGCACGCTGCTCGCTCTCCCCTCCCCCAACGGCGCGACGCTCTGCGCGGCCGCGCAGAAAACCGGCGCGCACGTATTGGCCGGTTGTCTGCGAAATGCGTCAGCGACCGCGGCGAAAGCCATGGAAATCGCCGACGGACGGCCGATCGGCGTCATTCCCGCCGGGGAACGCTGGGGCGTGGACATGTTCGGCAAAGGAGCGGAATTCGGTCCGCTGCGGCCGTGCGTCGAAGACCAGCTGGGCGCGGGCGCGATCGTCAGCGCGCTGACCGGGTCGCGATCCGCCGAAGCCGCGCTCGCCGCAGCTGCCTACGCGGCCACCGACGTGCCAGCCGCGCTGACCAGCTGCACCTCCGGCCGGGAGCTCGCCGCGACCGGCCACGGAAACGACGTATTTCTCGCTGCCCAGCAGGACGTCAGCGATAGCGTGGCGAGGCTGTCGCACGGAATTCTGGAGGGGCAATGAGCTGGACAGAGGTGGCCGACGGGGTTTTCGCCCGCCGGTACGACGAACTGGACCTCACCACCGGCTTGGTGCTCGGCCGAGAGCAGTGCCTGGTGATCGACACCCGCGGCGACGTCGACCAGGGCGCCGAACTCGCCGCCGCGATCCGCGAGCTGACCGAGCTGCCGTGGTCGGTCGTCTACACGCACGCGCATTTCGACCACGCCTTCGGCACCACGCCGTTCCTGCCGTGCGACGTCTGGGCTCACCCCGGCTGCCTGCGGGCCATGCTGAAGAACGGCGAAGCCGACAAACAAACCTGGGCCGAGCACTACCGCAAAGAGGGCAAGCCGGAAATCGCCGACGCCATCGAACGCACCGGGCTCATGCCGCCGGACCGCCTCGTGCCCGACCGTGCCGAACTCGAACTCGGCGGCCGCACCGTCACGCTCGTGCACCCCGGCGTCGCGCACACCGACCACGACCTGCTGGTGCACGTGCCGGATGCCGACGTCGTCTTCGCGGGCGACGTCGTGGAACACGGTCCGCACGGCTTCACCGCGTACTCATTCGGGCCGGACGACGAACTCGACGCTTGGGCCAAAGCGATGAACGCGCTGCTCGCACTCGAACCGCGCATCGTCGTACCCGGTCACGGCGAGCCGGTGGATGAAGCGTTCGTCCGCACACACCGCGACGGTCTGCTCAAGCTCCACGAGCTGAAGACCGCCAAGACGCCGCTCGAAGAGGCGTTGAAAAACGCGCCCTACCCGGAGGACGTCACCAGGGCGGCGCTCGGGTTCTCGTGAGTGCTGGTCACGGTTCTAACCGCGATCAGCACTCACGAGCCGGGAGTCAGTCGAAGTTCAGGTCCCCGGTCCGGGTGCGCTTCAGCTCGAAGAAGTCCGGGTAGCTGGCCAGCGCGACCGCGCCGTCGAACACCTTCAGCGCGTCCTCGCCCCGCGGGATCGACGACAGCACCGGGCCGAAGAACGCGGTCCCGTTGACGTGGATGGTCGGCGTGCCGACGTCCATGCCGACCGGGTCCATGCCCTCGTGGTGGCTCTTGCGCAGCGCTTCGTCGTATTCGGCCGATTCGCCGGCCTCGGCGAGTTCGGCCGGGGCGCCGATCGCGGCCAGCGCTTCCTTGATGACGAGCTTGCGGTCCTCGTTGTGCTGGTTGTGGTAGCGGGTGCCGAACTCGGTGTAGAAGTTCCGCACGGCTTCCTGGCCCTGGGTCTGCGCCAGCGCGGTCGCGACGCGCACCGGGGCCCAGCCCTCGCTCAGCAGCTCCTTGTACCGCTCGGGCAGGTCTTCGCGGCCTTCGTTCAGCACCGACAGGCTCATCACCCGGAAGGTCAGGTCAAGCTCACGGTGCTTCTCGACCTCGAGGATCCACCGCGACGAGATCCACGCGAACGGGCAGATCGGGTCGAAGAAAAAGTCCACCTTCACAGGCTGGGACGCGTCAGTCATTTTTCACGGGCTCCTCGGCGCGGCTGCTCCCCGGCATTCGCCGGAGGGCGGGGCGAACCCCCGCACTGCGAGGCAACGCGGGAGGCCCTCCGCATTGTTCCCTGGTCGCCGGTTGCGGGCCCGTCATGATTGGATGCTGAACGTCGTGCCAACCGGAACCGAAGACCAGAGGTGCCCGTGCCCGCCCCCAACCTGACGCGTGACGAAGCCAAGCAGCGCTCCGGCCTGCTGGACGTGTCGTCCTACGACATCGAGCTGGACCTGACCGACGGCAGCGGCCGTCCAGGGGAGAAGACGTTCCGCTCCACCACCACGGTGCGGTTCTCCAGCAGCCGTCCCGGCGAAGCCTCGTGGATCGACCTCGTCGCCGAAGGCGTCCGCTCCGCCGTGCTGAACGGCACTGAGCTCGATGTCAGCGGCTACGCCGAGGAAAAGGGCATCGCGCTGCCCGGCCTTGCCGCGGAGAACGAACTCGTCGTCACCGCCGACTGCCGCTACATGAACACCGGCGAGGGCCTGCACCGGTTCGTCGACCCGGTCGACGACGGCGTCTACCTCTACACCCAGTTCGAGACCGCCGACGCGAAGCGCATGTTCGCCTGCTTCGACCAGCCGGACCTCAAGTCCGTCTACCGGCTCGCGGTGCACGCCCCGCGCGACTGGAAGGTCGTGTCCAACGCGCTCGTCGAAAGCGCCGAGGACACCGAGGACGGCGCGCGCCGCACGCAGTTCGCCGAATCCGAGCGGATTTCCACCTACCTGGTGGCGCTCGTCGCCGGCCCGTACGCGGAATGGACCGACGAGTTCCGCGACGAGCACCGCACCATCCCGCTCGGCATCTACTGCCGCGCGTCGCTCGCCGAGCACATGGACGCCGAGCGGCTGTTCGTCGAAACCAAGCAGGGTTTCGCCTTCTACCACGAGAAATTCGGCACCCCGTACCCGTTCTCCAAGTACGACCAGCTGTTCGTGCCGGAGTTCAACGCGGGCGCGATGGAGAACGCCGGCGCGGTCACCTTCCTCGAGGACTACGTCTTCCGCAGCCGCGTCACCCGCTACGCCTACGAGCGCCGCGCCGAGACGCTGCTGCACGAGATGGCGCACATGTGGTTCGGCGACCTGGTCACCATGCGCTGGTGGGACGACCTGTGGCTGAACGAGTCGTTCGCGACCTTCGCGAGCGTGTTCGCCCAGGCCGAGGCGACCGAGTACAAGAACGCCTGGACCAGCTTCGCGAACATCGAGAAGTCCTGGGCCTACCGCCAGGACCAGCTGCCCTCGACGCACCCGATCGCGGCCGACATCGTCGACCTGCACGCGGTCGAGGTGAACTTCGACGGCATCACCTACGCCAAGGGCGCGAGCGTCCTCAAGCAGCTGGTGTCCTACGTCGGCATCGACCACTTCCTTGACGGCCTCAAGGTCTACTTCGGCAAGCACGCGTGGGGCAACGCCACGCTCGCCGACCTGCTGGCCGCGCTGGAGGAAGCGTCCGGCCGCGACCTGTCGTGGTGGAGCGCGGAATGGCTGGAGACCACCGGCCTCAACTCGCTCAGCCCGCGCTACGAGATCGCCGCGGACGGCACCTTCGCGTCGTTCGCCGTCGTGCAGACCGGTGCGAAGCCGGGCGCCGGCGAGCTGCGCACGCACCGCGTCGCGGTCGGCGTGTACGACGAGGACGGCGACGGCAAGATCGTCCGCACCCGCCGCGTCGAACTGGACGTCACCGGCGAGCGCACCGAGGTCCCGGACCTGGTCGGGCAGGCCGCGGGCAAGCTCGTGCTGGTCAACGACGACGACCTGACCTACTGCCGGATGCGCCTCGACCCGGCGTCGCTGACCACGCTGATCGACCGGATCGGCGACATCACCGAATCGCTGCCGCGCACGCTCTGCTGGTCGGCCGCTTGGGAGATGACGCGCGAGGCCGAGTTGAAGGCTCGCGACTTCGTGACGCTCGTGGCGCGCGGGATTCACGCCGAGAGCGAGGTCGGCGTGGTGCAGCGGCTGCTGTTGCAGGCGCAGACTGCGCTCAACTCCTATGCGGACCAGAAGTGGGCTGCTTCTGAGGGGTGGCCTGCGTTGAGCGGGCGGCTGTTGGAGTTGGCTCGGACCGCGGAGGCTGGGTCGGATCATCAGCTGGCGTTCGTGAACTCGCTGGCCGGTGGGGTGTTGAGCGACGAGATCCTGGCGGAGATCGCTGGGTGGCTCGACGGGTCTGCGCCGTTGCCGGGCCTCACGGTGGACACTGATCTGCGGTGGCGGTTGTTGCAGGCGTTGGTCGCGCATGGCAAGGCTGGTGCGGACGAGATCAATGCCGAGCAAGAGCGGGATGACACTGCTGCCGGACGGCGGCACGCTGAGCGGTCTCGGGCGTTGCAGCCGACTGCGGAGGCCAAGGCTGATACCTGGCAGCGGGCTATTTACGACGACGAGATTCCCAATGCGGTGAGCGATGCGTTGATTTCTGGGTTCTCGCACCCGGGGCAGAAGCACTTGCTCGGGGAGTACATCGAGCGGTACTTCGAGGTTATCGACGACGTGTGGGCTCGGCGGTCCAGCGAGCGGGCTCAGCCGACGGCGATCGGCCTGTACCCGTCTTGGGCTGTTGAGCCTGCGACGGTTAATGCTTCGGATGAGTGGCTCGAAGGTGACCACCCGGCGGCGCTGCGACGGCTCGTCTCCGAGGGGCGCGCTGGGATTGTTCGGGCGTTGGCCGCTCGGGACTTCGATAGCCAGGCTTGAGTTTTCTTCGGGGTTCTGACGCAAGCGTGTTGCGTTGGGGCACCCCGAAGCTGATGGTGACTACGGGCTGAGGGTGCTTGTCAAGGCGGGAAAGATGCCTTGACAAGCACCCTCAGCCCGTGTTTTTGGCTTCGTATCGGGGTGCAGGGCCGGGTCTGGCTGCATGGCTAGCTTCGTAGGTTGGCTGCGGTTGGGTGGTGGGGCTAGCGCCCCAATGTGGCATTGGGTGCATGCGACGCACCCAATGTGGCGTTCGGTGCGTCTGGCGCACCGAACGCCACATTGGGGCGCATCCCGGCGCGCGCTGGGCGGATGGTCTGTGAAGGGCTCCTTGAGGGAATCTAATTCCGTGAAGGGGCCCCTCACGGACCGTCGAAAGGTCGTGGGGGAACCCTGAGGGAATCAGAGTCAGTGAGGGTGGCCCTCACGGACTAGGGCCGGGGCCAGAACGTAGAAAGAGCCGCCCCGCGCGATGGCGGGACGGCTCTCGAAAGGTTGTGCGGGGGTTAGTGCTTCGGGGCGGGGCCCGCTTGGTCGCTCAGCATGCGCAGGGCGTTGACCAGGCCGCCGGTGAGGTCGCCTTCCTTGAAGGAGGCCACCATGCTCGCCACGGCCAGATTCGCGCCTCGGTCGGGCAGGCGCGAGTGGGCGCGTTCGCCGGTGACGATCTCGATCGCGCGCTGCGCGGGCGAGACGCCCAGCAGGACCGCGTTCGAGGGGTCGTCGGTGGCGGCGTGCAGCTTTTCCGCGCCGGCGCGGGTGTCTTCGCCGAGGTCGCCAAGGTAAATGCTGAAGCCGAGGCCGGTTTCGCGGGTCGCGAAGGTCAGGGCCTCGTCCAGGCGCGCGAGCTGCTGCACCGTGAACGGGCTCGTCGGGGCCGCGGGCTCGTACATCTTCGCCGCCGACAGCCTGCCGCTGTTGGTGATGACCTCGCCGAAGGCCAGGTCCTTCTCCGCGACCGCGGTCTGGGTCACTTCACCACTTGCCACGAGCGCCTCCTGCGGCCGTCGAAGCGCCCGCGGGCGCCGCATTCACGTCAACCGCCGGGCCGTGGCCGGCTCCTACGCCGTCCGGGTTGGCGGTCCACCACATCGCGGGGTACTCCCACGGCTGCCCCGGCCGGTACCGCGGCGTCCCCGAGAACTTCTTCCGCAAGGTCGCGGCGCCGACCACGAAGTAAATGGCCCCGGGGATGACCGCGTAGACCAGGATCGTCTCGACAACGTTCACGCCGGTGAGCGTATCGGATGCCTTCCGGAGCCACCGCGCGACACCGCGACCGGCGGCGACCGTTCGTCGTCGCTGAGGCGCCGTCCGCCGCTTGGCCCGCCCCCGCTGGAACGTTGGGGCGAAGGGCGGCGGGCCGAAAGATGGCAACTCGCCGTACAGGCGGCCGTACCGGGCGATACCGGCTTGTCCGAACCTTGAAATCCTCGTAGCTTTTTCACCTGTACGGGCCTTGCGCCCGCCTCCCCAGCCCCAGCCCGTTACGCACCGGTCCCAGGAGGACACCTCATGCAGAGCGTCCAGACCCCCGCTCAGGCGATCACCGAGACCATTTCGTCACCCAGCGAGACCGGATTCGTGCCCGGAACGCGGGTCACGTCCGGCACCAGGGTTACTCGGGTCACCCGCGGAACCCGGGTCACCGCGGGCACTCGCGTGACAATGGGTACCCGGGTCACCATGGGAACTCGAGTCACGATGGGCACCCGCGTTACCCGCGGGACCCGCGTCACGGCAGGCACTCGCGTCACGATGGGCACCCGGGTCACCCGCGGTACTCGTGTCACGCGCGGCACCCGGGTCACCCGCGGTACTCGTGTCACGCGCGGCACCCGGGTCACGATGGGCACCCGCGTCACCTGCCAGGCCGACTACAGCCTCGCCGCCTGAGCGCCAACGGCACAGTCAGCACCGCCCAGCACCGGACACCAGACGTCGAGCACGATCCATCGGCTCGCCCCGGCCGCCGCACAGGCAGCCGGGGTGCCGACGTGTCCAGGTCCGGGAGCCTAGGCCGCCGACCCGAGATACGGCCGCCACAGCGGATCAGCCTCTTTGGAATGCGCCAGGAGCCGCCAGTGCGGGCCGTGCGGAGCGCGCGGCACCACGCGCAGCCGCCAGCCGATCTCCGACAGGAGCCGGTCTGCCTTGCGGTGGTTGCACTTCGCGCAGCAAGCGACGCAGTTGGTCCAGCTGTGCGGACCGCCCTTGCTGCGCGGGACGACGTGGTCGATCGTCTCGGCCCGGCCGCCGCAGTAGGCGCAGCGGTGCCGGTCCCGGTGCATCAGCCCGGCCCGGGTGAGCGGCACCTGCGCCCGGTAGGGCACCCGCACGTATGTGCTGAGCCGGATCACCGAGGGAACGGGCAGCGACACCGTCGCGGCGTGCAGTTCGACGCCGCCCGGATCGCCGTGGACGACCTCCGCCTTGCCGCACATGACGAGCACCACCGCGCGCCGCATGGGCACCGCGGTCAGCGGCTCGAAAGTGGCGTTGAGCAGGAGGACCCGGCGCCGCCCCCACGCCGGGGCGACCGGATCGCGGGCTCTACGCTGTCCGGGCGGACGGGATGCTCCCCCTGGACGGGTCCCCGGCCCGGACGGGACGGAGCCGCCGGATGCGGACCCTCCCGGGCAGGCACGCAGGATCGCCTCCGGCGGCAGCTCGGCCATGGCTTGGCCGGCGCCGCCGAGGGGGACGGGTTGTCGGTCTGGCACTCGACCACCTCCACCGGTGCAGGCATAGTCGACCACACATCAGGGCCCCGGCGCACGCGTGTTCTGTGACGTGTCACATACCCGCGACCCGGCGGCCACCCCGCGGCCGCCTGCGCGCCGCCGGGGCGAAGAAACGAGAAGGGACAATCTCCGCCAGTGAATGCCGTGCTCAGCGCTCCACCCGCCTGCATCTCCGAGACCGGGACGTGGTGCGCCCAGGTCTATTCGGTCACGCACAACGAGTGGCTCGCCGCGTCGGCGGGCTGGCTCCTCACGAAGCCGCTGAAGATCGTCCTGATCCTGGTCGTCGCCTTCCTGGTGCGATTTCTCACCAAGCGGCTGATCGAACGGGTCACCACGCTTCCGGCCTCGGGCAGCGGCGGCAAGATCCCGGCGCTGTTGAGACCGCTTCGCGAACGCGCGCCGGACATGCTCGGCACCGCGGTGACCGAACGCCGCAGGCAGCGCGCCAAGACGATCGGCTCGGTGCTGAAGTCCGGCTCCACGTTCCTGATCTACGGCCTCGCGTTCATCCTCGTGCTGGGCGAACTGGGCATCGACCTGGCCCCGATCATCGCGTCCGCCGGGATCGTCGGCGTCGCGCTCGGATTCGGCGCGCAGAACCTGGTCAAGGACTTCCTTTCCGGGATGTTCATGATGATCGAGGACCAGTACGGCGTCGGCGACGTCGTGGACATCGGCGAAGCGACCGGCACCGTCGAGGCGGTCGGCCTGCGCATCACCACTCTGCGCGACCTGAAGGGCACCGTCTGGTACGTCCGCAACGGCGAGGTGCTGCGCGTCGGCAACTCCAGCCAGGGCTTCGCCTACGCCGTGGTGGATGTCCCGCTGAGCTACTCCGCGGACGTCGACAAGGCGACCGAGGTGCTCAGCGGCGCGGCCACGAAGGCGGTCGAATCGGACGCGCTTTCGGCCAACGTGCTGGAGCCGCCGGAGCTGCTCGGCGTCGAACAGGTCACACCGGAGGGAATCCTGTTGCGCCTGACGGTCAAGGTGCGACCGGGCAAGCAGTGGGCGGTGCAGCGGAAGCTGCGCGGGCAGCTGCTCGGCGCGCTCGAAGAGGCCGGTTTCGAACCCCCGCTCGGCCGGTTGCTGTCGTCCATGCAGGACAAGCAGTCGGGCGCGCAGCGCAGCTGAGGCAGGGCAAGATGGAGGTGTGTCTGTGAGCGAGCCGGAACCGGCGAACCTGTACGAGGCGGTGGGCGGCGAACCGACCTTCCGCCGGATCATCAAGCGGTTCTACGAGGAAGTGGCCCGCGACGAGGTGCTGCGCCCGCTCTACCCGGAGGAGGACCTCGGCCCGGCGGAGGAGCGGTTCCGGCTGTTCCTCATCCAGTACTGGGGCGGTCCGCACACCTACTCCGACCAGCGCGGCCACCCCCGGCTGCGGATGCGGCACGCGCCGTTCAAGATCGGCCCGATCGAACGCGACGCGTGGCTGCGCTGCATCCGGATCGCCATCGACGAGGAGAACCTCCCCGAGCCGTACCTCAGCCAGCTGTGGGCGTACCTGGAAATGGCCGCGCACAGCATGATGAACAGCTTCGTCTGATGAGACGCAAGGTCGCGGGCAGGCGGCCGGACCGCCTTCCGCGGCCGTCGTGGTGGTCGGACGCGGTGTTCTACGAGATCTACGTGCGGTCGTTCGCCGATTCGGGCGAGGACGGCATCGGGGATCTCGAGGGCATCCGCAGCAAGCTCGGCTACCTGGAGCTGCTGGGCGTCGACGCCCTGTGGCTGACGCCGTTCTACCCGTCGCCGATGGCCGACCACGGCTACGACGTGGCGGACCCGCGCGGCGTCGACCCGATGTTCGGCACCCTCGGCGACTTCGACGTGCTGCTCACCGAGGCGCACCGGCGCGGCATCCGGGTCACCGTGGACGTGGTGCCCAACCACACGAGCAACCAGCACGCGTGGTTCAAGTCCGCGCTGGCCGCCGGGCCGGGCAGCCCGGAGCGGGAGCGCTACCACTTCCGCGACGGCCGCGGTCCCGGCGGAGCCGAACCGCCCAACAACTGGGTCAGCGTGTTCGGCGGGCCGGCGTGGACGCGGGTGCCGGACGGGCAGTGGTACCTGCACCTGTTCGCGCCGCAGCAGCCGGATCTGAACTGGGCCAGCCCGGACGTCCGCACCGATCTGGAACGCACCCTGCGGTTTTGGCTCGACCGGGGCGTCGACGGATTCCGGATCGACGTCGCGCACGGGATGGCCAAGCCGGCCGGGCTGCCCGACATGGACCCGGACACGCCCGCGCACGGCGGCGGCGCGCTCGGCGATCCGCGCTTCGACGACGACGGCGTGCACGAGGTGCACCAGCTGATCCGCAAGGTGCTCGACGAGTACCCGGACGCGATGGCCGTCGGCGAGATCTGGGTGCAGGACGAGGAACGGCTGGCGCGCTACCTGCGGCCGGACGAACTTCATCTGGCGTTCAACTTCCGCCTGGTGCTCACGCATTTCGACGCGGACGCGATGCGCACGTCGATCGAGCGCTCGCTGGCGGTGCCGCGCGCGGCGGGCGCTCCCGCGACCTGGACGCTGTCCAACCACGACGTCTGGCGCGCCGCGAGCCGCTACGGCGGCGGCGCGGCCGGGGTCCGCCGGGCGCGCGCGATGGCGCTGGTGGAACTCGCCCTGCCCGGCGCGGTCTACCTGTACCAGGGCGAAGAGCTGGGCCTGCCGAACGCCGACCTGCCGCTGGAAGCGATGACCGACCCGCGCGCCCGCTCCCAGGGCCCGGAGTTCAGCCGCGACGGCGAGCGCGTGCCGCTGCCTTGGGAGGGCACGCTCCCGCCGTACGGGTTTTCGCGCACCGCGCAGACCTGGCTGCCGATGCCCGCGGACTGGGCTCCGCTGACGGTGGAACGGCAGCTCGAAGACCCGGAATCGACGCTGTCGCTGTACCGCCGCGCGGTTGAGCTGCGGAAACACCATCCGGCGTTCCGCGGTGGGGACGAGCTTCAGTGGTACGGCGCGCCTGCTGGTTGCTTCGCGTTCCGCCGCGGCCGGGGCGGGCTGATCTGCGCGCTGAACACCTCGGCCAGCTCGATCGCCCTCCCACCAGGCGAAGTGCTGCTGACCAGCAGCCCGCTGATCGACGGCAGGCTCGCACCCGACTCAGCCGCCTGGCTCGGGTAGCCCACGCCTGTCGGTGGACAGCGCGGCTGTCGTGCGGGTCTGTGAGGGGAACCCTGAGGGAATCTGACTCCCTCAGGGTTCCCCTCACGACCTGCGCACGGGTCAGACTCGGGCGCCCGCCTCCAAGCCGAGCATGTCGAGCAATCCTCGCAGGTCGTCGACGTCGTGCGCGTGTTCGGCGACGGTGCGGGCGGCGTGTTCCTGCTGCACGCGCAGGTCTTGTTCGGCGGAGACCCGGGCACGGGCGAATTCACTGGTTTCGGCGGACAGCGGACGTCGTTCCGAGCGCAT
This sequence comes from Amycolatopsis sp. cg13, assembly GCF_041346965.1. GTDB lineage: Bacteria > Actinomycetota > Actinomycetes > Mycobacteriales > Pseudonocardiaceae > Amycolatopsis. The sequence continues at coordinate 8,637,107 of NZ_CP166848.1, read as the reverse complement.
GTCGCTCCTCGTCGAGGTGGAAGGGGCCACCGGCGGGCACCGCGCGGGCGGGTCCGCCGGGGACGGCGCCGGCTCGAGCGCCGGCACACGGTGAGACTTCTCGACGGTGCTGACGCTACTCCCCGCCCCCGACCTGCCCGCGAGCCCGTCCCCCTCCGCGCGTCGCGGCGTCCACAGTGGACCCGCGGAGCGGCAGCCCTGGTGAGACCGGCTCCGGCGTGCTTTACTGATCGCGGTCGTGTTTTGTGTTCGTGCGGTGGGTACGTCCCGCAGCCACGCTCGCAAGATGTAGCGGGCGTGGTGTTTCTCTTTTCGGAAGGCACACCGTCGGTTGCCAGACCCGGGTGTCGAGGTGGCATCTGCTGTTTAGTCCGATGGAGATAGTTTTTATGACGCAAGGCACCGTGAAGTGGTTCAACGCCGAAAAGGGCTTCGGGTTCATCAGCCCGGACGACGGCAGCGCCGACGTCTTCGTGCACTACTCGGAGATCCAGGGCAACGGGTTCCGCAGCCTTGAGGAAAACGCGCGCGTGGAGTTCGAGGTCGGCCAGGGCCAGAAGGGCCCGCAGGCCACCGGCGTCCGCGCCATCTGAGTTCCGCTGGTGTTTCCCCTGGTGCGGAAGGCTTTCCGCACCAGGGGGACCCTCGCCGGAGCGGACTTTCCGCCCACGGCAACCGATTCTGATTCACGTTCCGGTGCGCGCCGGTGAATTCACCCGGCCGCGCAAGGTCTTCCGCGTCCCGGGAACCCGGACCGAAGATCACCCGTTGACCAGAGCAGGTCGCGACTGGCCTTGAGGCCCTCCCCTGCCTGGCCAGTTCGCAACGCACGGCGCATCCCCTGTCCGGCGGCTCCCCCTTGCCCCGGACACCCGCCGCGGCACCGGCCTCGGCCCCGCAGAGCGCGGCGGCCGGACCAGCTCGAGTAGGAGCGTTACCCATCGACACCCAGAGCACCCTCCAGCGTCCCCCGAAACAGCCCCAGCCCATGCTCGCCGGCCGCAAGACCGGCACCGAGGCATTCCTGGTGAAGCTCTTCGCCGTCGTCCCTCTCGTCGCGGTCGCCGCCGCGGTGCCGCTGGCCTGGGGCTGGGGCCTCAGCTGGCTGGACGTGGGTCTCGCCGCCGCGTTCTACTGCGTGAGCGGCCTCGGCATCACCGTCGGCTTCCACCGGTACTTCACGCACGGCGCGTTCCGCGCCCGCCGCGGGCTGCGGATCGCGCTCGCCGTCGCGGGCAGCATGGCCATGCAGGGACCGGTGATCGACTGGGTCGCCGACCACCGCCGCCACCACGCGTACTCCGACCGCGACGGCGACCCGCATTCGCCGTGGCGCTTCGGCACCACGCCCGCCGCGCTCGCGAAGGGCTTCTGGCACGCGCACATGGGCTGGCTGTTCGGCCGCGACCGGACGAACCCGCGCCGCTTCGCCCCGGACCTGCTCGACGACGCCGACCTGAAGCGGATCGACCGGCTCTTCCCGGTGCTGACCCTCGCGACCCTGCTGGGCCCCGCACTCCTGGGCGGACTGATCACGATGACCTGGTGGGGCGCGCTGACCGCGTTCTTCTGGGCCGGGCTGGTCCGGGTCGCCGCGCTGCACCACGTGACCTGGTCGGTCAACTCCCTGTGCCACCTGATCGGCGAGCGCCCGTTCGAGGCGCGCGACCGTTCGGCGAACTTCTGGCCGCTGGCCATCGCGTCCTTCGGCGAGTCCTGGCACAACTCCCACCACGCCGACCCGACCGGAGCCCGGCACGGCGTCGGCCGCGGTCAGCTGGACATCTCCGCGCGGCTGATCTGGATGTTCGAGAAGTTCCGCTGGGCCTCGCACGTCCGCTGGCCCCGCGCCGAGCGGCTCGCCCGCAAGCTCAAGACGGCCTGAGCACTTTCACGGTTCGTGAGGGGAACCCTGAGGGAATCAGATTCCCTCAGGGTTCCCCTCACGAACATCAAGACACGGCGAAGTGGCCATAGCGCGGATGTTCCGGCGATGCCGACGTTCCCGGCCGAACCCCTCAGGCCCGGCGGACCCGCTCCTCGCGATCCGGGTCCGCAGGTCGCCGCGGCCGGACACCGCCGCGCACCGGCTTCGAAGCACGCGAACGTTCAGTGAACTTCCGGCCCCTCAAGCCCGGCGAACCCGCTCCTCGAGCCGGGTCCGCAGGTCGCCGTGGCTGGACACCGCCAGCACCGGCCCCGGAGTCCCGGCTTTCTCGGCCGAACTCACCACGTCCGCGACGAACCGGCGTACCCGTTCCGGCGCGGGGGTCACGTCGCCGCCCAGCTGGGCTACCTGTTGCGGGGCCTCGGCGGGCGTCGTCTCCACCGCCACCGACCAGCCTTGCCGCATCGTCCACAGCAGCATCAGATCCCGGCCGGGGAACCGCGGGGACCGGCCGCTCAGCGCGACGTACGCGGTGATCGTGTCGGTGACCTCGCACGACGTGCACTCCACCGACACCCCGACCGCGGCGGCGACCTCGCGCACGTATGCGGCCAAGGCCTGCCGCAGCACCTGCGGGTCGTCGGCGGTGGGCAGGGACATCGGGCGTTCCGGACCGGACAGGAGCATGGGTCTCCTCTTCCGCCGCCGCTTCCGCTTCGCGCAGAAAGCGAACCGGGGTCGTCGAATCGCGCGAAGGCCGGCGGTCGCGATGATCGGGGTCGCACCGGATCGGGCATCCGGCAGCTGGACCGGACTCCGACTCTACCCGCTGGGACAACCCCGGAGCCGAGATCAACCCGTCTGGCCGCCGCCGAAGTCGCTCGACAGGCGGCCGCTGGCGGCGGAATCCGCGATCGACGTGGCGATCCGCGCGGTCGACAGTCCTGCTTGGACACCCGGCGCGGCCGCACCCGGTTCCCAGCAGCCAAGATCAGCCGCCAAGATCAGCCGCTGACATCGCCCGGCTGGCCGCCGTCGGCCGAATCCGCGATCGAGGTGGCCACCCAAGCGGCGAACAACCCCGCCTGCACATAGGGCGCGGCCTCGCCGACCGCGCGCACCACTGACCGCGCACGGCCAGGTCCGGGCCCGGCTTCCGGAGCGGGATCAGCGTCCGCGGGCCGGTCGGTGCGCCACGGCGTCTCCTCGGCCCGGACCTCGGCGAGGAAGTCCGCGGTCGGGTCGCCGTCGGGTTCGGTCATCCGTTCACGATGGCACTCCCCGACGGCTCCCGCCAGCCTCAGAACAGCAGCGGCAGCAACGCTTGGCGCCGCTTCAGCACCGCGCCGTAGCGGGCGTCGAGGCGCAGCCACGAATCGGTGGCGGTCACGCGGACCACGTCGCCGTCGATCGACGAATCGAACAAACCCATGCCGGACAACGCGAACAGGCAGCGCATCTGGACCTTGACCTCGAGGTCTCCCCCGGTGACGGTCAGCACCGCCTGGTCCATCAGCGAGGCGGGCGGCGTGCCGTGCGGCCCGGCGTTGTCGCGGGCGAGCGCGACGCCGCGGTCAGCCAGCTCCGACACCACGCCGACCGGCAGCTCGTCGACCTTCTGCCACCGATCGGACACCGGAAGCTCGGCGTGCCACAGCAAATCGCGCGCCGGACCCGGGTCCATCACCTCGCCGCCCGCGACGGCGAGCGCCGCGAGCAGTTCGTTGCCGGACACCGTGACGTCCGAGGGCGTCACCGTCCCCGCCACCGCGCGGGTCGCGAGAACCTCGAACGGCGTGGCCGTCCACGCCTCGACGACGTCGTCGCCCCGGCGGCGCAGCCGGACGGCGGTCGTGCCGTCCAGCCGCACCGCGCGGGCGACGAACGCGCTGAGCGTCTCCCGGTCGCCCGGATCGGGGATCCGCAGCTCAGGCATCGGCCAGCACCCGCTTGAGGAATTCCGATTCCTCGTCGCTGAACCGGCGCGGCCGGAGCTCGACCGTGTTGTACGGGGCCAGCACGGTTTCCGCGGTGACCGCGACCGGATCGGCCGCGTCCGGGCCGGTCCGCACGACGTACCCAAGCGTCACCGTCGAGGCCTTCAGCTCGGCGAGCGTGATCTCCACACGCACCGTGCGGCCGGGCGTCGCGACGATCGGCGCGCGGTAGTGCACGGCGAGCTTCACGACCACGACGCCCTTCGGCAGCTCGTGCAGCCCGGCGCGCTCGGCTTCGCCGAACAGCACGGGCACCCGGGCCTCTTCGAGCAGCGTCACCACGTTGGCGTGGTTGACGTGCCCGTACACGTCCATGTCCGACCATCGCGGCTGGACGTGGGAAACGAATGTCACCGCACCGTGCTCCGGATCTGGCGCGCGGCCACGGACAGCGTCGCGAGGTCGAGCCGCCCGGAACGGGTGATCTCGTCCAGCGCCACGCGCGCCCGCGAAAGCCGCGACGCGTTGGCCTTCTCCCATTGCTCGATCTGCTCGTCGACGGACAGGTCCTGGTCGCTGTGCCGCAGTGCGTCGAGCGCGATCGCGCGCAGGGAACCGTACACGTCGTCGCGCAGCGAGAGCCGGGCGAGGGCGTGCCAGCGGTTGCCGCGTTCCAGTGCGCTGATCTCGGTGAGCATCTTGTCGATGTCCAGGTGGTCCGACAGCGCGTAGTACAGCTCGGCGGTGTCGGCCGGGGTGTGCGTCGCGTCGAGCCCCACCTGCTGCTCGGCCAGCTCCGCCACCTCGACCACGTCGAGCAGGCCGTAGCTGTGCAGCAGCAGCGCCACCTGACGGGCGAGGCCGGCGGGCACGCCTTCCTCTACCATTCCGGCCGCGTCCTGCTCCACCGACTCCAGCTCGCGTCCGCGCAGCAGCTCGCCCAGCTTCGGGCCGAGCTCCGCGAGCACCGGGCCGAACCGGTTGATCTCGGCCAGCGGCGCGAGCGGCTGCGGGCGGTTGGTGAGGAACCAGCGCGCGGCCCGGTCCAGCAGCCGCCGCGTCTCCAGCACCATCCGGTCCGCGACCGCGGTCGGCACCACGTTGTCCAGCGCGTCGATCTCGGCCCACAGCTTCGGCAGGTCGTAGACGTGCGTGACCACCGCGTACGCGCGCACCGCGTCGGTGGCGGTCGCGTTCATCTCCTCCATCAGGCGGTAGACGAAGGAGATGCCGCCGCCGTCGACCAGCTCGTTGGTGATCAGCGTGGTGATGATCTGGCGGCGCAGCGGGTGCTGCGCGATCGCCGCGGCGAAGGGTTCGCGCAGCGGGGCCGGGAAGTACTCCGGCAGCCTGCGCGTGAACACCTCGGATTCGGGCAGGTCGGAGGCGAGCAGCTCGTCCTTGAGGTCGAGCTTCACGTGCGCCAGCAGCGTCGCCAGCTCCGGCGAAGTCAGGCCTTCGCCCGCCTTCTCCAGCGCGCGGAACTGCGACGGGCTCGGCAACGCCTCCAGCTTGCGGTCGAACGCGCCCTTCGCGACCAGCGCGGACACCTGCCGCGCGTGCACCGACACCATCGGCCCGGCGTGCGCCCGGCTGACGCCGAGCACCGCGTTCTGCCGGTAGTTGTCCGCGAGCACGAGCGAACCGACCTCGTCGGTCATCTCGCCGAGCAGCTCGTTGCGCCGCGCGTGCTGCAGTTCGCCGCCCGCCACCAGGTGATCCAGCAGGATCTTGATGTTGACCTCGTGGTCGGAGCAGTCGACGCCGGCCGAGTTGTCGAGCGCGTCGGTGTTGATCTTGCCGCCGTTCCGGGCGAATTCGATGCGGCCGAGCTGGGTCAGGCCCAGGTTGCCGCCCTCTCCGACGACCTGCACGCGCAACTGGTTGCCGTTGACGCGGATCGCGTCGTTGGCCTTGTCGCCCGCCGCGGCCTGGCTTTCGCTCTCCGCCTTGACGTAGGTGCCGATGCCGCCGTTCCACAGCAGTTCGACCGGGGCCAGCAGGATCGCCTGGATCAGGTCCATCGGGGCGAGCTTCGTGACGCCCTCGTCCAAGCCGAGCGCAACGCGGACCTGCGGGGTGATCGGGATGGTCTTGGCCGAACGCGGGTAGATCCCGCCGCCCTCGCTGATCAATGAGCGGTCGTAGTCGTCCCACGAACTGCGCGGCAGGTCGAACAGCCGGCGCCGCTCCGCGTAGCTCGACGCGGCGTCCGGGTTCGGGTCGAGGAAGACGTGCATGTGGTTGAACGCCGCGACCAGCCGGATGTGCTCGGACAGCAGCATCCCGTTGCCGAAAACGTCGCCCATCATGTCGCCGATGCCGACGACGGTGAAGTCCTCGGTCTGGGTGTCCTTGCCCAGCTCGCGGAAGTGCCGCTTCACGCTCTCCCACGCGCCCTTGGCGGTGATGCCCATGGCCTTGTGGTCGTAGCCGACCGAACCGCCCGAGGCGAACGCGTCGCCGAGCCAGAATCCGTACTGCGCCGAGACTTCGTTGGCGATGTCGGAGAACTTCGCGGTGCCCTTGTCCGCCGCGACGACCAGGTAGCTGTCGTCGGCGTCGTGGCGCACCACGTCCGGCGCGGGCACGGTCTCGCCCTCGACACGGTTGTCGGTGAGGTCCAGCAGGCCGGAGATGAACATCCGGTAGCAGGAAATGCCTTCGGTGAGCTGGGCGTCGCGGTCGACCCCGGCGTCACCGGTCGGGGCCGGCGGACGCTTCACCACGAAGCCGCCCTTCGCGCCGACCGGCACGATCACCGCGTTCTTCACCGCCTGCGCCTTGACCAGGCCCAGGATTTCGGTGCGGAAGTCCTCCTGCCGGTCCGACCAGCGCAGGCCGCCTCGGGCGACCTCGCCGAACCGCAGGTGCACGCCCTCGACGCGCGGCGAGTACACGAAGATCTCGTACTTCGGGCGCGGCTCGGGCAGCTCCGGCACGCCGCTCGGGTCGAGCTTGAGCGCCAGGTACGGCCGCGGGTTCCCGTCGGCGTCGCGCACGTGGTAATTCGTGCGCAGCGTCGCGTTGATGACCGCGAGCAGCCGGCGCAGGATCCGGTCCTCGTCGAGGCTCGTGACCTCGTCGACCATCGAGGAGATCTCGGCGGCCAGCGATTCCGCGTGCGTCTTCCGGTCCACATCGGACAGTTGCGGATCGCAGCGGGTTTCGAAGAGCCGCAACAGTTTCGTCGAGACCTCGGTGTGCTTGACGAGCGTGTTCTGGATGTAGGCCTGGGAGAACGGGCTGCGCGCCTGCTGCAGATACCGCGAGTAGGCCCGCAGCACCGCGGCCTGGCGCCAGGTCAGCCCAGCGCGCAGCACGAGCGCGTTGAGTCCGTCGACCTCCGCCTCGCCCTGCCATGCCGCGTGGAACGCGTCCTGGAACCGCTCACGCAGCTCGTGCGCGGCCGTTTCGTCGGCGTTTTCGAGGCCCTTCTTGTCGACGCGCAGGCCGAAGTCGTAGATCCAGCTGGCCCCGCCGTCCTCGCGGAACAGCTCGTACGGCCGCTCGTCCACCACCTCGACGCCCATCGCCTGCAGCACCGGCAGCACCTTGGACAGGGTGACGCCCTCGCCGCGCAGGTAGAGCTTGAAGCGCCGCTCGCCGGGTTCGGCGTCCGCGGGCAGGTAGAACGACAGCGCGAGGTCGCCCTCGTCGGCGAGGGTGTCGAGCTTGCTCAGGTCGGCCAGCGCGTCCTCGGCGGTGAAATCTTCCTTGTACGCCTCGGGGAACACCGCGCCGAAGCGCTGCCCGCGATCGACCGCGGACTCCTCGCCCATCATGCCGATCGGGCCGCCGTCGCCGACGCGCTCGCGCCGTTCGGCGATGATCGCCTCGACCAGCCGGTCGTCCCAGCTGCGCACGACGGTGTTGAGCCGCTCCTGGATGCGCAGCGTGTCCGGCTCGACGGCGTTCGACGGGTCGGTGTGCACCATGAAGTGCACCTGCGCCAGCAGCGTCTCGCCGACGCGCGCGCTGTATTCCAGCTGCGTGCCTTCGAGTTCTTCCAGCAGCACTTCCTGCATCGCCAGCCGCGAGCGCGTGGTGTAGCGGTCGCGCGGCAGGTAGACCAGGCAGGAGTAGAAGCGGCCGTACGGGTCGCGGCGCAGGAACAGCCGCAGCCGGCGGCGGTCCGACAGCGTGATCGCGCCGGTGGTGGTGGAGTACAGCGAATCGGTGTCCGCGGAGAACAGGTCCGCGCGCGGCCAGTTCTGCAGGACCTCCAGCATCCGCTGGCCGGAGAACGACTCCATCGGGAACCCGGCGCGGTGGATGACCTCGCGCACCCGCTGGCCGACCACCGGGATGTCGAGCACGTTCTCATGCAGCGCGGTGGTGGTGAACATGCCGAGGAACCGGTGCTCGCCGGTGACCTTGCCGTGCTCGTCGAACGTCTTCACGCCGACGTAATACGGATAAACCGGACGGTGCACCGTGCTCGGCGCGCTGGCCTGGGTGAGCACGAGCAGCGACGGCGCGAGCGCGTCGACCGAGCTGTCCGGGCCCGCGGTGAGGCTGCGCGCGGCGAGGCTGTCCTGGCGCAGGACGCCCAGCCCGGACGCGAGAACGGCGCGCAGAGCGGGCTCGTCGCTGTCCGGCTGCGGGCTGTCGACCAGCTCGTACTTGCGGTAGCCGAGGAACGTGAAGTGGCCGTCGGCGAGCCAGCGCAACAGGCGCGCGCCCTCGACGACCTCGTCGCTGTTGCCGGGCAGCTTCGGCGGGTTCTGTTCGAGCGTTTCCGCGAGCGAGCAGGCGGTCTGTGCCATCTTCTCGGCGTCCTCGACGACCTCGCGCACGTCGCCGAGCACCGACGACAGCCGGTTGTCCAGCTCGCGTGCCCGCTGCGGGTCGGTGACGAGGTCGATTTCCACCAGCATCCACGATTCCGCGGACGCGCCCGCGGGCGGATCGGCCGGGTCGGCGTCGAGGTGCAGGCCCTCCAGCTCGCCGGTCAGGCCGCGGCTCACCACGACGATCGGGTGCACGATGCGCTGCACCTGCACGCCGTCGCGGGCGAACTCCGCGGTGACGCTGTCCACGAGGTAGGGCATGTCGTCGGTGACGACCTGCACGACGGTCGCGTCGCGCGTCCAGCCGTCCTCGGCGGTGGTCGGGTTCAGCAGGCGGACCGCCGGGCGTCCGGGCATGCGCTTCTTCGCCAGCTGCAGGTGCGAACGCACCGCGCCGACGAGCGCGACCGGATCGTCGCCGACGATCTCGTCGGCCGGAATGTGCCGGTAGTACAAGCGGATCAGGTCCGCGATCTCCGGCGCCTGCGCCGCGGCGGTGTCGATCAGCTCGTCCCGGATCTGTTCCGGGCTGGCCGTGCGGCGGGCGGCGCCGGCTTCGGTGCCGACATCGGGCGGGGACGAGACTCCCGTCGAGCTCATTGAGCAACTCTCCAGTGTGCGAGACCGAGATGCGTCCGTCACCACAACGTGCCGGACATCCCTCACCCTAATCCGCCCTGAGACGCCCCCGTGCGCGGCGGGGAAAGACTTAAGGTTCGTTTCAGGGGTCCCCGGCGGCGCCGTCGCGCGGGATCGGTTCAGCTACCGACGAGTTCGGCGCGGGCTGCTTTCGGCAAAAGGCTTGGCACGAGGCCGGAGGGTGGGTTCCGGGGACGCGGCGGCGGCTTCGGGATCGGTTCAGTGCCCGTATCGCCCGCGGCGGGAACGGAAAAGGTTGCCTCCCTCCCCTGCGAGAATTCCCACCCGTACGGGCTAATTCTTCCGTTGCGGAGGACGGAGCTGGGTGGGCTGGGAGGAGCATCCGGGTTTCCAGGATGGGGCAAGCACGGGGTGCGCGCAGATCGGCGGGACCGGGTGGGTTGTGCTGCATAATCTTGGCGCGTTCTGCCAGTGACTGGGAAAACCGCTTGGCGCAGCGCGAAAATCGGCGGACGACTGAAGCCTCGGCGGGTCGCGTGTGCGCACTTCCGCGGAAGGTCGTGAGGGGGACCCTGAGGGAATCTGATTCCCTCAGGGTTCCCCTCACGTACCTTTCGGGGCCCAAGCTGCGGGATTCTCCGCGCCGACGAGGTTTTCCGCCAGCAGCGCGGGGCTCGTGGCCGCCTCCCTCACCGACCTTTCGAGGCCGAAGTCGCAGGATCCTCCGCGTCGACGACGTGCTCCGCCAGCAGCGCGGGACGCGAGGCCGCCTCCCTCACCGACCTTTCGAGGCCGAAGCCACGGGACTCTCCGCGTCGATGAGGTTTCCGCCAGCAGCGCGGGCCGCGAGGCTCCCCACCGCAGGGTTTCCCTCACGGACCTTTCGAGACCGAAGCCGCCGGGTCCTCCACGCCGATGACGTTCTCCGCCAACAGCACGGGCCGAGTGGCCGCTCTCCCGCTGTGGTCCGTGAAGGGCTCCTTGAGGGAATCAGATTCCCGCAAGGAGCCCTTCACAGACAGTTCGAGGTCAAAGCCGCGTCGAGACGCAATCCCCTGCCCCGCCGCGGAATCCGCCCGCCCAAGCGAGCGCTTCCCTGCGGGGCAGGGACTTTCAGTCGCCGTTGTTGCGGTGCCGGTCGGCGGTCGCGCGGCCGTTGATCGGCTTCGGCTTGTCGTTCGGGCCGAGGCGTTTCACCAGCGCCGCCGCGCTCGCCGTTCCTGCCTGGTGTTCGGCGAGGGCTCGGGCGAGCAGTTCCGCGAGACCGGCGTCCGGCGGCGGCTCGTCCTCGGCGATGGCTCGCGCGTAGCTCTCCGGGAACGGCTGCTCCGACGGGGTCCACGCGTCGATGTCGGACAGCGGGTCCAGCGCGGGCGGCATCCGCAGCCGGGGCAGCCACGGCTCCTCGGCCGGCTCGGGTTCCTCCGGGCGCGGCGCGGGGGCCAGGTCCGTCTTGTCCCGCGCGGGGGTTTCCGGTTCCGCCGCGGCGGATTCGGGACGTCCGGGCTCGTCGGCCCGGCGGCGTCCCCCGCCTCCGCCGGTCGCGGTGATGCCCAGCCGGTCCAGCACGGACTTCGCGGCGACCGAGCCGTGTTCGGCGTCATGCCGGGTCTTGCGTCCGCGCGAATCGCGGCGCGCGGCTTCCTCCTGCGCCCACTCGGCGCTTTCCCACAACGGCGCGGCGCCCTCTTCCGCGGGCGCCGGGGCGAGCGGCAGCTCCGGCAGGATGTCCGACAGATCCGGCATCCGCAGCGAGAACCGCGGCTCCTCTTTCGGGGTCTCCTCGGCCGGCGCTTTTTCCGCCGCGCGACGAGGGGTTTCCTCCCGGGCCCGGGGCGTTTTCGTGTCGTCAGCCGCCCGCATCGGCCGGACCGACTCCGTCTCGGCTTGCGGCGTCTCTTCCCGCCGTGCTGTCTGTGGTTTGTCTGCCCGGCGAGCCGAGGCGTCCTGCGCCACGCTCTCCGCCGTGTCCGCGCTTTCCGTGGCTCGAGTCGGCCGCTGCGACGGCTCAGCCCGACGGCCCCGCGCGTCCTCCGCAGCCCGCGTCCCAGCCGTACTGTCCGTCCGCCGGTCCGCTCCGCGCGGCGCGTCCGTCCAGCGAACCGACACGTCCTTCGCCCGGCGACCTTCCCCGGCCTGCGCCTGGCTGACCGGCTCCTCAGCGCCAGCCCGCGCCGGAGCGTCCTCGGCCGCCCGTTTCCGCGGCGCGGGCGCTTCCGCGCCCTTCCGCCCGAACGGCCGCGCCCACCCCGGCAGCACCGGCGACTTGCGGTCCTCGGCCCGCCGCCGTCCGCCAGTCCGCGGGGCCTCCTCCGGTTCCCGGATCGCGGGCAGTACCGAGGTCTGCTCGACCTCAGCCTCCGCCGCGGCCCGCCGGAACGACCACGCCGGCTTCTTCTCCGCCGCCTCGACCCAGGCCGAAGCCGAAACCGGCTCCGCGGCCACCTCGATCTGCGCCGGAACGACCGGCAGCGGGGCCGCGACCGGATCCGGCCGCGGGGCGGGGACGTCGCGGATCGCCGGCATCACCGAGGTCTCCTCGGCCGCGACCCGCGGCTCGACCTCCATCGACACCGGGCGTCCGTCGCGCGGGGCGGACGCGGCGAGGACGTCGTCGAGATCCATCGACGCCACCGATTCCGCACCCAGCTCGCCCGCGATCAGCCCGCACGCCTGGCGCCGGGCCCGCGCGTGCACGTGTTCCGCGGCCCGCGCCCGGTGCAGGCACCCGATGGCCTCTTCCGCGCTGCCGAACCGCTCTTCGATCTGCGCCAGCTCCAGCCACAACCGCGCGGTGACCGCCGCGAGGCCGTGCCGGTCGGTGGCCGCGACGGCCTCCCCCACCAGCTCGGCAGCGGCGTCACCAGCGCCGGAGGGCAGGTGAATGCGAGTCGCGACCGCAAGCCGCAGCCAGGCCGCGGGCGCGATGCCGGCGGCACGGACCGGTTCGCGCAGCATGGGTTCGGCGATGTCGTACGCCATGTCCGCGTCGCCGCGGTCGAGCAGCGTGCTCACCAGCTGCAGCACGAGCCGGATCCGGACGAGACCGCCGTCGTCGCCGGGACGGTCCATCTTCTCCAGGAAGCCGAGCCCGGTGCGCGCGGCGTCCGCGGCGGCGGTGAGGTCTCCGTGCCGGCGCCGGTGCGCCGCGGTTCCGTTGCGCAGCAAGGCCCGCATCAGCAACCGGTCGTCCGCGTCGAGCGAATCGTCGGCCACCAGCAGCCGGTCCGCCTCGACGAGCACCCGGTCCAGCTCCGCCTTCCGGCCGAACTGGGCGAGGCATCCGACGAGGTGGCACAACGCTTCCGCACGCAGCGACGGCGGCACGTCCTCGGACAGCACCGGCCGCAGCGCGGCCAGCCCCATCAGCGGGACGCCGAGGCTGCGCGAACACACCGCGAGGTCGACGCGCAGCCGCGCCGCCGTCGTGGCGTATCCGGCGTGTTCAGCCGCGCGCAACGCCGCGACCGCGCGGCCGACCGTGGACGTCCGCTTGCCGATCCGCACGCGCGCGGACACCACGAGCGCTTCCGCCCGGATCCAGTGCCCGTCCGCGCCCGCCGTCTCCGCGAGCGCGGCCGAGCGTTCGCCGAGAACCAGCGAAAGCTCGGGCGCCCGGAAGCGCAAAGATTCCGCCCGGTCGATGAGCCGACCGAGGTCGGCGAGGGTCCCGCCACTGGCAACGGCGGGCCGCCCGTCCGCGGTCGCGGACGGGCTGGGCCGGTTGTGCCTGCTGGTTTCCACTCGGGACCCCCGCGCCGGTCAGTCGCGCTTCAACTTGCGGTGGGTGACCCGGTGCGGACGAGCCGCTTCGGCGCCGAGGCGCTCGACCTTGTTCTTCTCGTAGCCCTCGAAGTTGCCCTCGAACCAGAACCACTTCGCGGGGTCCTCGTCGGTGCCTTCCCAGGCGAGGATGTGCGTCGCGACCCGGTCCAGGAACCACCGGTCGTGGGAAATCACGACCGCGCAGCCGGGGAACTGCTCCAGCGCGTTCTCCAGCGAGCCCAGCGTTTCGACGTCCAGGTCGTTCGTCGGCTCGTCCAGCAGGATCAGGTTCCCGCCCTCTTTGAGCGTCAGCGCGAGGTTGAGCCGGTTGCGCTCGCCGCCGGACAGCACGCCGGCCGGCTTCTGCTGGTCCGGGCCCTTGAAGCCGAACGCGCTCACGTAAGCGCGCGAGGGCATTTCGGTCTGCCCGACGTGGATGTAGTCGAGCTTGTCCGAGACGACCTCCCACACGGTCTTCTTCGGGTCGATCCCGCCGCGGCTCTGGTCCACATAGGACAGTTTGACCGTCTCGCCGATCTTGACCGAGCCGCCGTCCGGCTCCTCGAGCCCGACGATGGTCTTGAACAGCGTCGTCTTGCCGACGCCGTTCGGGCCGATCACGCCGACGATGCCGTTGCGCGGCAGGTCGAAGGAGAGCCCGTCGATCAGCACGCGGTCGTCGAAGCCCTTGCGCAGCTTCTCGACCTCGACCACGACGCTGCCCAGGCGCGGGCCCGGCGGGATCTGGATCTCCTCGAAGTCGAGCTTGCGGTGCTTGTCCGCCTCCGCGGCCATCTCCTCGTAGCGGTCGAGCCGCGAACGGGACTTGGTCTGGCGCGCCTTGGCGTTGGACCGCACCCACTCGAGTTCGCTCTTGAGCCGCTTGGCCAGCTTGGCGTCCTTCTTGCCCTGGACCTCGAGCCGCTCGCGCTTCTTCTCCAGGTACGTGGAGTAGTTGCCCTCGTAGCCGACGACGCGGCCGCGGTCGAGCTCCATGATCCACTCGGCGACGTTGTCCAGGAAGTACCGGTCGTGGGTGACGGCCAGGACGGCGCCCTTGTAGGTGGCCAGGAACTGCTCCAGCCACAGCACGCTTTCGGCGTCCAGGTGGTTAGTGGGTTCGTCGAGCAGCAGCAGGTCAGGAGCGGAGAGCAGCAGCTTGCACAGCGCGACGCGGCGGCGCTCGCCCCCGGAGAGGTGGGTGACCGGCTCGTCCGGCGGCGGGCAGCGCAGGGCGTCCATGGCCTGCTCGACGGTCGAGTCGAGCTCCCAGGCGTCGGCGTGGTCCAGCTCCTCCTGGAGCTGGCCCATCTCCTCCATCAGCGCGTCGCTGTAGTCGGTCGCCATCAGCTCGGCGATCTCGTTGTAGCGATCGAGCTTCTGCTTGGTCTCGCCGAGGCCCTCCTCGACGTTCTGCCGGACGGTCTTCTCCTCGTTCAGCTCCGGCTCCTGCATGAGGATGCCGACGGTCGCGCCCGGCTGCAGGAAAGCCTCGCCGTTGCTGGCCTGCTCGATCCCCGCCATGATCTTGAGAACGGTCGACTTGCCGGCGCCGTTCGGGCCCACGACGCCGATCTTGGCTCCGGGGTAGAACGCGGTGCTCACGTCGTCGAGGATCACCTTGTCCCCGACGGTCTTGCGCACCTTCTTCATGGTGTAGATGAACTCGGCCATGCCATCGATCGTAGAGTGGCTCCTCCGGCGGCCTGACGGCGGTCACCACCGTGCTACCGAGGGTCAAGTCGAGGTCACGCGGACAGCATGATTTTCCGCCGCGTCATTCGGCCCGTTTGCCCTCGGCGAGGTTCTTCAGCATCGCGTTGTAGGCGGCCAGTTCCTCGCCGCCGGTGTTCTCTTCGCGCCGGTCGCGCCGCTTCGCCTCGCGCTCGTCCTGGCGCGCCCACTGCACCAGCAGCGCGATCAGCACGAGCAGCACCGGCACCTCGCCCGACGCCCACGCGATGCCGCCGCCGAGCCGCTGGTCGGTCAGCAGGTCGCCGACCCACGGCAGCTTCAGCGACGTGTAGAACTCGCGGCCGATCACGGTCTGCATGTTCATCAGGATCACGCCGAAGAACGCGTGGAACGGCATCGCGCCGAACATCATCCCGAGCTTGCCGACCGGCGGCAGCCGCCGCGGCGCGGGGTCGACGCCGATCACCGGCCAGTAGAAGACGTAGCCGACGAGCAGGAAGTGCGCGTTCATCGCCAGGTGCGCCCAGTGGTAGTTGAGCGCGTTGTCGAAGAGGCCGGAGAAGTACAGCCCGTAGAACGAGCCGACGAACAGCAGCAGCGCGACGATCGGGTTGGTCAGGAACCGCGACACCGGCGAGTGCACGGCGGCCAGCAGCCATTCGCGCGGCCCTGGAGGAGCGTCGCGGCCGGCGGGCGGGATCGCGCGCAGGGCGAGCGTGACCGGGCCGCCGAGCACCAGCAGGACCGGCGCGACCATCGACAGGAGCATGTGGTTGCCCATGTGCACGCTGAACATCGCGGGCGCGTACCGGCCGATGCCCGACGACGTGGCCAGCAGGATCACCAGGCAGCCGGCGAACCACGACACCATCCGGCCCACCGGCCAGGCGTCGCCGCGCTTGCGCAGCCGCCGCACGCCGGCGAGGTAGAGGCCGGCGAGAACGATCGCGAGGGTGCCGTAGACGAGGTCGAATCGCCAGTCGGTGAGCAGCCGCCAGAACGTCGGCGGGCCCTGGAGGTCGTAGCCGATGAGGAGTTCGACGGTGCCCGGCTGGGTGACCGCGTCCGGCGGCGGAGGCGTGCGGGCGAGGCCGGAGGCGATGCCGATGGTGACGAACATGATCAGCACCTCGACGGCCGCGAGCCGGAGCAGCTGGCTGCCGCCCTTGCCGTCGACGAGGTTCGCGACGCCGCGGCTGCGCTGCTGCTGGCCGAAGACGCCGAGCAGCAGGAGCGCGACGATCTTGGCCACGACGAGCAGGCCGTAGTCGGTGGTGAACAGGTCGCCGAGGTTGATCCGGACGAGCGCGTTGACGATGCCGGACACCGCCATCACGACCCAGCAGACCAGGGCGAGCTTGGAGAACCGCTGCGCGGCGAGGCTGAGGTTCTTGCCGCGGCGCCAGCCGAGCGCGAGCACGGCCAGCAGGCCGCCGACCCACAGCGCGGCCGCGACGAGGTGGTACAGGAGGCTGTTGGTGGCCAGGTCGTGCGAACCGCCGCTGGCCGAGTGCCCGGTGACCGCGACCGGGACGAGCCCGGCGACGGCCAGGAAGAACAGCACGGCCGTCCAGCCCCAGCTGAGCACCAGGCGGCAGCCGAGGGCGAGCAGGATCGCGATCAGCGCCGTCCACAGCCACGCCTTGGGCTGCTCGATCGCGCTGATGAGGCTGAGCAGGGTGTCCGGGGAAAGGACGTCGCCGAACGGCTTGCCCGCGCTGTCCGCGGCGGTGAAGGCGACCGACAGGATCGAGGCCGCGAACCAGACCCACGCGGCGATTCCGGCGGTGCGGACCGCGGCGTACCCCTCGGGCGCGAGCGTGCCGGATTTCTGTGGCGGGACGAGAAAAGCGGCGAGCAGCAAGGCTCCGACGCACACGACCGACGAGGCCTCGGCGAGCACACGGGCCACCGTGACGCCGTACCGCGTGACGAGCCCGGGGTCCGGCAGCCCGGCGATGACGTAGCCAGCGCCGCCGGTGAGCGCGACGAGCCCGACCGCGACGACCGCGGCGAGCACGACTCCGACCGAAAGCAGCGGGAGCACACTCATCTTGCGTCCGCGGTTCGGGGCGGGTTTCGTCACAGGTTCCGAGCTCACGTTACGAGACTAGGCCGGTCGCGCGCGGCCCGGCACCGGGGTGGGTTTCGCGCCGGATCGCTCGCTTGCGGTGTTTGCCCTGGTCGAGCCGGGTTGCCGGGCGGAACCCGGTGCGTGGCAAGGCTTTCCTCTATGCTCCGCCGATGACCAGCAGCCGTCGCCGCCGCCCGACGCTGGACGACGTCGCGGAGGCGGTCGGGGTGTCGCGCGCCACTGTGTCCAACGCCTACAACCGGCCTGACCAGCTGTCGACGCAGTTGCGGGAACAGATTCTGCGCGTAGCGGGTGAACTCGGTTACCCCGGCCCGAACCCGACCGCCCGCAGCCTCGCCACGAGCCGCACCGGCGCGATCGCTTTCCTGCTCGATTCGTCGCTGTCGGCCGCCTTCTCCGATCCCGCGCTGTCGATCACCCTGGACGCGCTTGCGAAAACCGTAGAACCGACCGGCAATGCCCTGTTGCTGCTGCCCGGCCGCGAAGCCGAGGAGGGCCCGCCAGCGTCGCGAGTCCTGGCCGCACAAGCGGATATCGCCGTGGCTTACTCGCTCGCCGACGGCACTCCGGCGCTGGAAGCCGTGCGGGCACGGGGTTTGCCGCTGGTCGTCATCGACCAGCCGCCGCTACCGGACACGGCCCGAGTCGGCTGCGACGACCGCGGCGGCGCATCGTTGGCCGCGCGCCATTTAGTGGAGCTAGGACACCGGCGGTTCGGAATCCTGGCCGCACCACGGCTTTCCGCGGTCACCAGCCCTTTCCACGGCACCCGGGAACGCCTCGCCGGCTACCTGGACACACTGGCCGCCGCCGGAATCACCGACATCTCCATCACCGAAGCCCCGTGGCTGTCCGCCTCCACTGCCCGCGCCGCCGCCACCGACCTGCTCACTGCCGCTGTGCGCCCGACTGCGCTGTTGTGCATGTCCGACCAGCTGGCCTTCGCCGCGATCGCCGCCGCCCACCGGCTGGGCCTGCGGGTGCCCGCCGATGTGTCGATCGTCGGCTTCGACGACACCCCGCAAGCCGCATGGTCTGAACCACCTCTCACGACCGTCCGCCAAGACCTGGCAGGCAAGGGCCGCGTCGCCGGCGAACTGGTGATGGACCTGCTGGCGGGGGAGCCGATCCCGCCGCCGGTCGAACTCCCGGTGTCGCTGGCCGTCCGCGAAAGCACCGCGGCGATTTAGCAAGACCGTTCGGCGATCTGTGGACAACTAGGTCTCTTCTGGGTGAAGGGAAACTACTTGTCCACAGACGTAGGAATGCGGGCAGACAAACCGCACGGAACCGGCCAAGGTGGAGACATGCCCGGTTTCCCGGGATACCGCCGGCCTCTTCGCCCGGCACCGCTTTCGATTGAGGGGGAGTTCCCACGATGTTCCGCCGTCTGCTGCCGTCCCTGCCGTTCCCCGGCCGCCGCACCTGGCCCGCCGCCGCCCCGTCCCGCCTGCCCGGCGTATTGCTGCTGGTCACCGCCGGTCTCCTGACTGGTTCGGGCCTGGCTCAAGCCACGCCCGCCACTCCCCCGGCACCCGCCTGCAACGCGGGAGAGTTCTGCCTGTGGGACAGCGAAACCTATTCCGGCGGGGCACAGAATTATGACCTGCGCACGGCAAATCCGGGTGATTGCATTCCCCTGCCCGAGGGATTCCAAGGACATTCCTTCGTCAACCGGATGACCCGCGACGTCACGATCTACCAAGGAGCGGACTGTTCCACCGAGGGCGATTTCATCACCTATCCGGGCGGTGGCACGTACGTTCCGCAGTCCCCGTTCGCGGTGCGTGCCCTGAAAGTGTGGGAATAACCCGAGACCGGGCCAGGCGAACAAGGCGAGCTCCAGGCCGAGTCGACTCGCAGCCGAAGTTCGCCGGCCCGGGGGCCGCACCCCCGAGCGGCCCCCGGCCCGTGGGCGCGCAGCCCGGAACACCCGCGCCCACGGGCCCCTGACCCCTCGCCCTCCCGCTCCCGGCCCCGACCTGGGAGCGGGAGGCGAGGCCTGGGTGCCGTCGCAGAGGCCTTGGGGTCCTTCGCAGGAGGCTTTGGGTTCCGTCGTCGGAAGGATCTGGGTTCCATCGCGAGGGGCCTTGACTTCCGTTGTTGCGGGGCTGCGTCCCGTCGCGGCAGGTCAAGCTTCCGCCAGGGCTGGCTTGACTTCGTTCGCAGCGGCCCCGGGTTCCGCCACGGCAGGTCAGGCTTGCGTCGCGGCAGGCCTGGGTTCCGCCACGGCAGGTCAGGCTTGCGTCGCGGCAGGCCTGGGTTCCGCCACGGCAGGTCAGGCTTGCGTCGCGGCAGGCCTGGGTTCCGCCACGGCAGGTCAGGCTTGCGTCGCGGCAGGCCTGGGTTCCGCCACGGCAGGTCAGGCTTGCGTCGCGGCAGGCCTGGGTTCCGCGGCAGACCTCAATTCCGTCGCGGCAGGCCTGGCTGCCGTCATGGTTGGCGTGGGTTCCGCCGTGAGAGGCCTTGGCCCCCGTCGTGATCCGCCGCAGTTCAGGCGGATGCCCGCCCGCCACCAGATTCGGAAGGCGGTCCGCCCGGTCCACCACCACGCACTAGTGCCCTCGCGCCAGACTCCGGTGGATCAGCCCGGCACGCACCGGCGGTCGCCGGGCAACGCTGCGGCGGCCGACCCGCCCTTTCGCGGCGACCTCTCGTGAGACCCGGGGACCTGCCACTGACCCGATGACGCCACGCGCAAAGCCGCCCGCCGAACCACACGCGGTCCGCCCCGACACCTCGCCGCCCGACCGCAACCGCCGAACCGCCTAACCGTCGCTGCCCAGCCAGACGTCCTACATCACAAGATCGCCACAGTCTCCACCAGCCACGAAGCCCGCACGTCCGCCCCGCCTGCCGCCCCAGCCAGGAGATCCAGGTGCCCAAGCTGCACAAACCGCCACCCATCAGCCGTCCAGGGCTGTTCTCCCGAGCAGTGCGTACCGGAACCGTCGCGCGCTGTGGCATTCCGCCCCCGGAGGCCCGCAAATCCGACGAACCGAGGCTGAAACGATTCGACGGTGTCGAACGATCGAGAGATTGGCGATGACTAAGCTGCCCATGCTGGAGGTCAGCAGCTGTCGGCCACCCGGGCCCTCGTAGCTCAGCTGGATAGAGCAAGAGCCTTCTAATCTCTAGGTCGCAGGTTCGAGTCCTGCCGGGGGCACAAACAGCCTGGTCAGGGGAACCCCTGACCAGGCACGGCTCACACCCGGGTGGTCGAACCGCCCGCGACCCTCAGTACCGCCGGGCCTCTCACCGCAAGCCCGCGTCGCCTCCTCCGGCAGTCCCGTGGCACGGCGTCACTACCCGCCATCACGACGTCTCAACCAGGCCGAAACGCATTCGTGATCTTGCCCTCAACCAGCTCGTCCACGCCAGGAACTCCCCATGCCCGACCCCAGCCGCCGGTCGCGAAACAGAGCCGCCCGAGCTCTCTTCGAGGAAGCCCGCCGCGCCGGACTCGTCCAACGACACCTCCGCAAACTCCACCACCTCGCCCGGCACCCGCACTCACCCACAGCAAGCACAGCGCGACCAGTCGCGACCCCAGCCGCTGTCGAAGCAGCATCAACGCACCAGCCTCCAACACGCCGACGAAGTCGTCCACCAGCGGGGCAACTCGCGCTCGGTATTGACCTCGCCCACCCTGCGACAACACCGCCGCACCGACCGTCCACAGAGGCCGCCGCGCCGGACGAAGCCGCCTGACCGCCGCCCAAACAGAACCATCCACCTCGAGCCCCGGCGAGGCTTAACCCCAGGCACCTCGGCGAGACACCTGCCTGGCGAGCATGCGATGCCAGTCCAGGACATAGACAGGTCTCACGTCGACTCTGTCTGCCGCGTACCCGAACCCACTCCGGTGGACCGGGGGCGCGCAGCCAAGGCAATGGCACCCGGGTCAAGCTCGACTCGAGATCTCCGGCATACATCTTCACCGACCGAACTCCTCGTCGAAACGCTCGGACAGCGGCGCAATAGACACCGACGAACGTCGCCGCACTAGCGACACGGCTGCCCTGCCATGAAGACTCCGAACCGAAGCCAACATCGACGAGGCAAACGCAGCCCTTGATGAAGCCGCACTGAAGCGGCCAGGCAGTCATCACAGCTTCAGCGCGGTCGCATCCGGTGCCTGCGAGAGGGTTGCAGAGGTCTGCCGCCAGCGTCCGCAGAAGAAGGACGCTGACGTCCTGGATCCGGCAAGCTGCGCGCAAGCGGCACCGACCTCAGCCACCTATTGCCTTCGTCCGAGCCAGAGCCTCCCGCCTGCTTCGCTTCGCGGCTCCGAGGACGCAAGATATTCGAGCACCTTCCGACTCCACGCCGTTGTCGCCCCTGCCCACGGCGATTACCGCGGTTCCGGGAACTTGCAGCGCCGCCGCGTCATTCGCCGCGACCTCGTCAGCCACCACAACCGTCATCGAAACTCCTCTTCCGACAACAACAGGTCGTCGCTTCGGAGAATCCGTTACCGGCAACGGTCGTCTGGATCGACACGTAGTCGAACTTCCCTGCAGGACAACACGCCTGAGCGGGTCGAACGGCGCGCCAGAACCAATTTTCAAGCGACACAGCCGTTGCAGGCGAGGCACAATGCACCTCACGTTACGACCACGAAGGAAACCACGTGTCTGATCAGTTCAATCCCAACCAGCTTCGCAACCCGCGGACCCATGGGCCAAGCGTGCCGCGCCGTGATGTACGGGCGAGCTTCACCGACGAGACCATCACGGTTTACCAGGCGTACTCGCGGGAAATAGCCGACGTGGCAGTCGAATCCCAGACGTTCGCGCCGCCGTTCAAGCGCGAGCGGATGACCTGGATCAAGCCCTCGTTCCTGTGGATGATGTACCGATCCGGGTGGGCGACCAAGTCCGGCCAGGAACGCATCCTGGAAATCCAGATCACCAGGGACGGCTTCGAATGGGCGCTCGCCCACGCCGCCCTCAGCAGCTACGAACCCGGCACCTACGCCAGCCAGCGGCAATGGGCTGAGCGCAAGGACGCCAGCCCGGTCCGCATCCAGTGGGATCCTGACCGGTCGGCGACCCTCGCTCCGCTCGACCGGCGCGCTATCCAGATCGGGCTCTCCGGCGAGGCTGTCGACCGGTATCTCGACCAGTGGATCACCAGGATCACGGACATCACTCCACTCGCCGCGCGTGTGCACCGCTGCGTCAGCTCCGGCCGTCTCGATGCCGCCCAGGAAGAACTGCCGGTCGAACGAATCTATCCCGTGCCCGCGCCCATTCTCGGTCTCATCGGGGCGAGCGAGCCTCAGTCCAGCGAGTTGTCATGAATCGGGCGGGCCGCCACGTCGGACGAAGGCGTCAGCACGACTACTTCGATAATCACTACCAATCTCAACGGCGCCGCGATCCGACATAGACCGCGCGGGGGCGCATTCGCGACGGTCGTTCGTAGGCTTCTGCCGCGTGGGCGAGCCAGCCTGCTGTCCTTGCCACGACCACCAAACCCGTCGATGTTTCCTCGGGCCAGCGGTGAAGCCAAGTCATCGCACCGAGCGCGAAGTCGATGTTGGGTTTGGGCAAGCCGTGCCGGGATGCCGATTTCAGTAACGTCCGTACGAGGTCCAGGCGGTCGCTCTCCTCGTGGGCGAGCTGGAGAGCGGCCAGCAGATGCGGGGCACGGGGGTCGAAGTCGGTGTACACCGGGTGTCCGAAACCTGGCAGCGGACTACAGTTCCGCGCGTCAGATTCCACAGTGGACAGTCCTTCCTCTGCTGCCCGTCGCAGCATTCGGTGGACATCGCGGGCGGTTCCGCCGTGATCGATGGCTCGCATGGTCTGGATGCCGATGTCCACGACGGCGTAGGGATCCGCGCCGTTGGTGGCTGCGATCCGGGACGCGAAGGTCGATGCCGCTAGTTCGTGATCGGCGAGCAGGCACAGGGCAAGGTCGACCGGCACCGAAGGACGGGGGTTATCGCGGTCGAGCTCAGAGGTGATGGTGGCCGCGACCGAACTGGACGCCGGGGGCGGGTCTGGGTGCGCCGAGATCGCCGCGGCCAGGGCCGGGATGAGTCGCCTGCCGACGTCGGCGGCAGCGTCCGGTCCTCGGTCGGGGCGTGCCGGATCCAGCATGCCCAGGACCGATACTACCGTGCTCATCCGGTCGAGTACGCCTGCGGTTTCGGGAAGCGCGGCGAGCACGCGGGTGATCTCCCGGCTGTTCGCGCTCGGCCAGAAAACCGGGCCAGGCGGTAAATTCGCGGTCCAGAGCAGCTCCGCGACGTTCTCGAAACTCTGGTCCAGCAGGTCCTCGATCGGGTAACCGCGAAACGCCAGCGCGCCGGCCGGGCTGAGGTCGGTGACGGCGGTCTCGACGCGGATCTCGACCTGACCGGCTCGTTCTCGTTTCGCCGTCCGGGCGGCGAGCGCCTCGACCTGTGCGCGTTCGTATTGGGATCGACGGCCGCCACCGCCGCGCACGGGGCGCGAAGTCAGGACGCCTCGGCTCGCGTAGGCGTACAGGGTGCGCATGGTGACGCCCAGCCGATTCGCGGCCTCGGCAGCGGTCATCCATTCGCCGTCCATGCCAGGACCATAGTGAACTCAATCAACGTTGACAACGTTGATTCCCGCTGGCCAGAGTCAGTACATGGCCAAAACGAACAGGGGCGCGCGACAGGCGCGAAAGGGCGGACTCGGGCCACGTTTTCTTGGCTTATGGTGCTCCACCGCGCTCTCCGACACCGGCAACGGCATTTTCCTCATCGGCGCGACGCTCCTCGCCATCCACACCTTGGAAAATCCTGCCCTCGTAGGACTTCTGCTCACCCTGGCGACAATTCCGTGGCTTGTCGCGGCGATTCCTGCGGGAATCGTCGTGGATCGCATGGACGGGCACCGCGTCATCCAGATCGCCAACCTCGTGCGTGCGGGAATAATGCTCGCCATCGGCATAATCAGCACCACGGGGCACATTTCAGCCGTTATTCTCGTCGCAGCAGTCTTTATTTCGGGGGTGCTTCAGACTTTCGTCGACGGTGCGGCGGAAGCACTCGTCCCCGAAGTCGTCGACCGCGACCGGCTCTCGGACGCGAACGGGGCGCTCTCGGTGTCGACTCGGGTCTTCTACCAGTTCCTCGGACCGCCGATCGCGGGGCTGGCCTACGCGCTCTGGCCATCGGCACCGTCGCTGCTCTCCGGTGTGCTTTGCGGGATATCGACGTTGTGCATTGCCGCGGTACGGCAGCCGTGGCCGCACCGGCGTGGCGGCCAGGGCAAGGTCGACTTCCGGAGCGGCCTGCGGATCGTGGGCCGGAACCGGATTCTCAAAGCAGCTATCGCCATCAGTTGCGTAACCAGCATCGCCAACGGCATCTATCTGACTGTCTTCGCCGTTTACGCCAACTCCGACACCGGTCTTGGCCTCACCCCGGCGACTTACGGAGTGCTTACCGGTCTCGTCGGCGCCGGGGCGGGAGTCGGGGCCTACCTCACGGGCCGGGCCGAACGGTTCTTCGGCGAGGTCCGCACCATGCGGCTCACCCGGGTCGGCTGGGCTTTGCTGTTTCTCAGCCCATTGCTGCGCTCTCCCTGGCTCATCGCGCCCGTCATGGTCGCGGGAAGCGCGTTCGGGGCGATGTGGGCCGTCCAGGCGATGAATCTGCGTCAACGCGCCACCAAACCGGGCCAGCGAGCCCAAGTCTTGGGTGTCTTTCGAGCCTTGACCTACGGAGCCACGCCGCTCGGGAGCCTGGCGGCCACCGCATTCCGCGACACCGTCAGCAGTCAACTCCTGCTCGGTGTGGCAGCTGCTCTCACCACTGCCACGATCGCCCTTGTTCCCACCAGCGAAAGCCTCGCGGTGAACACGGCGGGCGATGCGCAGCCGTGATCACCGGACGGTTTCCAAGCCCGCCGTTCTCGGCTGCTGTCCCGATAAGAAGGCGACGGCAGCGGGCGTGCTCCCCGACCGAGCAGCCACGTCGTAGGGTCTTGATTCGAACAACGCGCCAAACCGGGGAGGGTTCAGATGGCTGACGATGTTCGGCGGCGGGAGCAGGTGCTCGACGGGCTGGATCCCGAACAGCGTGCGGCTGTGCTGGCACCGTCGGGTCCGGTGCGCATTCTTGCCGGGGCCGGGACCGGCAAGACCCGGACCATCACTCGCAGGATTGCTTATCTGGCCCTGACAAATCAGGTCAAGGCCACCGAGATCCTCGCGGTGACCCATTCCAACCAGGCCGCGGGCGAGCTGCGGGATCGCATCCGGGCGTTGGGAGTGTCCGTGCAGGCCCGGACGTTCCACAGCGCGGCGATGGGCCAGCTGAAACATTTCTGGGCGAAGACCGGCCTTCCCGGAGACGAGCTGCGGATGATTCACGACGTCCCGGGCGGTCAGGGATCCTTTCTCCGCAAGGCGCTGGAAGCCGAGGTGCGGTCGGTCGCGACCACGGATGTTCGGGACCTCAAGGAGGAAGTCGACTGGGCGCGGCGGAGCCGGCTCACGCCGGACCAGTACGCGCAAGTGGCGAATGCGAGCGGACGGAAGCGAAACCTGCCCGCCGCGGTGCTGGCGGCCGGCTACAAACGGTACGAGCAGGCGAAGCGGTCCCAGGCTGTGCTGGACTTCGGTGACACTATCGAGCAGTGCGCGCTTCTTCTCGAAAACGACCGTGCGGCGGCAGCGCAGTTCCGAGACCGGTACCGGTGCTTCGTAGTGGACGAGTACCAGGACACCGACCCCGCGCAGGAGCGCCTGCTGGCGGCTTGGCTGGGCTCGGGCCGCGATGTGACCGTCGTGGGCGATCCCAACCAGACCATCTTCTCGTTCAAAGGGACCGACCCCTCCTTGCTCGTCGGGTTCGCCGATCGTTTTCCCGGCGCGGTCAGCATTTCGCTCGACCGGGACTACCGGTCGACGCCTCAGATCGTGGGCTACGCCAACCGGCTCATGGGGCAAGCGTCGGCGGGCGTGGTGCTCAAGGGTCAACGACCCGACGGTCCCGAACCGGTTCTCCGGACCTACGACACCGAAGCGACCGAAGCCGCGGCAGTGGCGGGACGGGCCAGCGAACTCGTCGCCGAGGGCACGGCGGCATCCGAGATCGCCGTCTTGGTTCGGACGAGGTCCCAGGTCTTGTTCTACCGAACCGCCCTGCAGGACGAGGGGGTCGCCACCGAGGTTTTCGACGACGAGAAGTTCTTCGAACGGCAGGAGATCCGCCAGGCGATGACAGCGCTGGCCGATCTCGACGAACGGTCGCCTGGCTTGGCCGGGCTGCGGGAGGTCCTCAAGAAGGCCGGCTTCGACCCGGACGTTCCACCGACTGGGCAGGGCGCCGCGCGCGATCGATGGGAATCGCTGGGAGCGCTGCTGCGGCTTGTCGAACGGACACCCGACGACGCACGGGAAACCGTCGGCATCCTCCTTCGCGAGCTGGAACGACGGGCGGCCGCGGAGCACGCGCCCCGCGGCGGCGGCGGAGTCACCCTGGCCACCATGCACAAGGCGAAGGGACTGGAATGGGACGCCGTCCTGCTTCCTGGCCTCGCGGAAGGCTTCCTCCCCATCGCTTACGCGACTTCGTCGGCGGAGGTCGACGAGGAACGCCGCCTGTTCTACGTCGCCGTTACCCGGGCCAGGGAGCGGCTGGAACTTTCGCACGCCATGGTCAGCGAAAAGGGGTATCCCCGGAAGCCTTCCCGATTCCTCGACCAGATCGTTCCGGTCCGGCGTTCGTTCCCGGCGGCTCCCGTGCCGGCGCGGAATCCTTACTCGGTCGGCGACCGGGTGGTGAGCACGGCTTTCGGCATGGGCAAGGTGACCGCGGCGACTACAACAGCCGTGACGGCCGATTTCGGCACCCCTTACGGCGTCAAGACAGTGGCGGCGGACCACAAGCTGAGCAAGCTGTGATCCACGGCAAAGCCGGGACCCCGTCCGCGAGGCCCCGGCCGCTGCTCAGGCGACCACCGCTTCTACCAGCCGGACCTGCGATTTCGTCAGGGTGATGCCCACGAACCGCAGGCCGGCCGCGGCGAGCAGCGCGCGCAGCTCGGCACCGGTGCGTTCCCGGCCGCCCTGGGTGACCAGCATGAGCAGGCTCATCGTGGTGGTCACCTCGAGTGCGGGGCCGTCGTCGAGGAGCTGTTCCGCGACGACGATCCGCGCGCCGGAAGGCGCTGCCGCCGCGACGGCACGCAGCGCACGCACCGCGGTGGTGTCGTCCCACATGTGGATCACGTGCTTGAGAAGGTAGACGTCGGCGTGCACGGGTACGGCTTCGGTGGCGTCGCCGGCCACGACGGCGCAGCGCGGGTCGTCCCGCAGCCCGGGATCTACGTTCGCGATGACCTGCGGCAGGTCGAACAACGTGCCGCGTACCGACGGGTTGTGCTCCAGCAACGCCTTGAGCAGGTGGCCGCGGCCGCCGCCGACGTCGGCGACGTGGGCGGCGCCGGACAGATCGAGCGCTTCGGTGACGGAGTCGGCGATCAGCCGTCCGGACCGGGCCATGGCCTGTTCGAACACCGCGCCCGACTCGGGGTCGTCCTCGGCCAGATACTCGAAAAGCGTTTTGCCGTACAGTTTCGGGAACACCGACTCTCCGCTGCGGACCGCCTCGTCGAGCGATGCCCACGTCCGCCACGCGAACGGCGCGCTCGCCAGCAGCACCATGTCCCGTTTGCCGCCGGTCTCGCCGCTGCGCAGCAGTCGCGAAAGCTCCGTGTGCTCGTACCGGTCGCCGCCGACGTCGGCGAACACTCCGCGGACCGCGAGCGCCCGCAACAGCTGGCGCAACGCCCCGGCATCGGCGCCTGCGTCGACCGCCAGCTCGGCGACCGGGCGCGGCTGATCGCTCAGCGCGTCGGCGACACCCAGCCTGACCACCGCCGACAGCGCGGCGGTCACGCCGAGACTGTAGGCGAGCGCGTGCAACCGCAGCGGCGCGGCGACCCCGTCTGATTCCGGCATGTCCAATCCCTCCAGTCAAGTGGGCTTCCTGGCTACCCAAGCCCGCGCCGCTCGGACCGCGCTGGAGGTGAACTGGACTCGAGCGAGCCACGGCCGGCATCGGAGAGAGTGACGGCAGCCGATTCCGACGGAGCGCTGATGCGAATACTGTTCGTCACCTGGAACTCCACCGCCCACCTGCCCGCGATGCTGCCCTTGGCCTGGGCGTTTTCCGCGGCAGGACACGAGATCGCGGTCGCCGCCCCGCCGGAGGACGCCGAGCGCGCCCGCGGGTGGGGGCTGTCCGCGGTCGCCGTCGGGGCCCAGCCGGCGAACGGCGGACCGCCGTCCGGCTCAATGCCCGCCCCGTGGCCCCGCGGCTGGCAGCGCGATCCCGCGCTCCTCGACGACACCGGCCGCGCATTCCTCGCCGGCTTGGCCCGCAAGCAACTCGGCATCGCCGCGGCGATGCTGCCGGACCTGCTCGCCTACGCCACGCCCTTCGCACCCGACGTGGTCATCTATGACGCGGCCAGCCTCGCGGGCGAGGTCGCCGCCACCCGGCTTGGAGTTCCGGCCATCGCCCACTCCTGGGGCCGCGTCGCCCCCGTCCGCCTGCACCGCGACGCCGACGGCGCTCCGCTGCCCGCGTACGCCGACTTGTTCGCCCGATTCGACGCTCCCGTCCCCGACCACGCCCCGCCCGAGTTCGACCCCTGCCCGGCCGCCCTCCGCGCCCCGGGCGACCCGGCTGCCGACCTCCGCCCGATCCGCGCCGTGCCTCGCCTGCCCCCGCAGCCGTACGGCCGTGCTCCCCGCGTCGCCGTCCTGCCCGACGGCCACCACGATCCGCTCGCCCAGCTCGACCTCGACGTCGCAGTCGCCCACGCGGACGGTCTCGCGCTGTCGGCGTGCGAGGTGCTCGTGCACCGGGGCTCGGGGCCGGCGACGCTGGCCGCGGCGGCGAGCGGGGTGCCTCAGATCGTGGTGCCGATGCGGCCGGAGCAGTGGA
The DNA here is from genome assembly GCF_041346965.1 of Amycolatopsis sp. cg13. GTDB lineage: Bacteria > Actinomycetota > Actinomycetes > Mycobacteriales > Pseudonocardiaceae > Amycolatopsis. The sequence goes on along the minus strand of NZ_CP166848.1, from coordinate 8,608,390 downwards.
CGGCGGCCGAGCGCGTCGAGGCGGCTGGGGCGGGGAGGCTTTCGGCCAGGATCCCCGACGCGGCGACGATCGATTCGGTGCTCGGCGACGCCGCGTTGCGCGAGGGCGCCGAAGCGCTTGCCGCGGCCGTGCGGACGGCGCCGGCGCCCGCCGAGATCGTGGCGAGGATCGAACAAGGCTCGTTTGCCCTCCAGCACACCACGTCTGGCATTTCCGCCTGACCCGACCGAGAAAGCAGGACAGTAAGCGATGCGTTTTCTGTTCACCACCTTCGCGGCCCGGCCGCATCTCTACCCGATGGTGCCGCTGGCGTGGTCCTGCCTCGCGGCGGGCCACGAGGTTCGCATGGCCAGCACCCCCGCGCTGCAGGACGCGATACACGGCACCGGGCTGCCGTCGCTGTCGGTGGGCTCCGACATCGACGCCGAGCGCTGGTTCGCGAGCGGCAACTTCCGGCCGCACGCCGAGGAATCCGACACGTCGGAGTACGACCCGTGGCGGCGCGTCACGCAGCGGCTGGCCGAGAAGCAGTACAGCGTCTGCGAAGCGATGGTCGACGACCTGGTCGACTTCGGCAGGCACTGGTCGCCCGACGTGCTCGTGCACGACCCCGTGACGTTCGCCGGCCCGGTCGCCGCGGAGGCGCTCGGCATCCCGTCGGTGAGCCACCTCTACGGACTGGCCCGCTTGCTGCGGCTGGAAATCGAGGACTGGGTGGGCGATCAGCCGCGGCCGGGGTTCCTGCGGCTGTTCGAACGATGGGACCGCACGCCGCGCGTCGACCCGACCGCGTGGATCGACCCCTGCCCGCCGAGCCTGCGCTGGCCGGACCAGCGGCCGATCGAACCGCGCCATCCCATGCGCTACATCTCCTACAACGGCCCGGGTTCGGCCCCGAACTGGCTGCTCGACCGGGCGGAGCGGCCGCGCGTGTGCGTCACCTGGGGCACCTCTCAGCAGAAGAAGCTCGGCCCGGCGGTGTTCGAACTGTTCGGCCGGATCGTGCGCGAGGTCGCGAAGCACGATGTCGACGTGCTGCTGCTGACCGGCGGCATGAGCGAAACCGAACTCGCTCACCTCGGCGCCCTGCCGGGCAACGTGCGCCCGCTGGACTGGGTCCCGCTCAACCTTCTTCTCCCGCACTGCTCCGCGATTGTCCACACGGGAGGGACCGGCGTCATGCTCACCGCCGCCGAGGCGGGGATCCCGCAGCTGGCCGTGACGAAGATCCCGGAGGGCGAGTTCAACGCCATGCGCGTGGCCGCGGCGGGCGCCGGACTCCAAGTCCGCCAGGACGACCTCACCGACGGCGCCGCGGGCGACCGCGTCGGCGAACTCCTGCACAACTCCGCCTTCGCCGAGGCGGCCCGCGCGCTGAAGGAAGAGATGGCCGCCCAGCCCGGCCCGGCGACGATCGTGCCGGTGCTGGAAGAGCTGGCCAAGCGGTGAGCGAAGCCGGGCCGCCGGGCCCGGCATTTCCTCGCCAGACGAAAACGGTCCCCCGGACATGGTGTCCGGGGGACCGTTTTCGCGTGGCGGGTCAGTCCACAAAGGCCACTGCGCGAGCCCAGCCCGACGACGATCACGCCGATACTGGAAGAACCGGCCAAGCGGTGAACGAAGCCGGGCCGCCAAGCCCGGCATTTCCTCGCCAGACGAAAACGGTCCCCCGGACAACGTGTCCAGGGGACCGTTTTCGCGCGGCGGATCAGTCCACAAAGGCCACTGCACGAGCCCAGCCCGCGCCCGCTCCCTTGACCTTCACCGGAAAGCAGCTCACCGTGAATCCCTGCGCGGGCAACGCACCGAGGTTCGCCAGCCGTTCGATCTGGCAGTATTCGCGGGTGCGGCCGGCGAAGTGCGCCGGCCACAGCACGCCTCGGTCGCCGGTGCTTCTGAATTGCTCGATCATCCAGGTGAACGGCGCGTCGAGGCTGAACGCGTCGGTGCCGATCACGCGAACCCCGTGGTCCAGCAACAAGGTCACCGCCGAATGGTCCAGCCCGGTGAACTCCGTGAAATACGCGGGCGTTCCGGCGCGGGCGTCGGCTCCGGTGTGCAGCAGCACGAGTTCGCCGGGCCGCGGCCCCCGGCCGAGCGCGGCGAACCGCTTCTCCAGCGCGGCGGCGCCGACCGCGCCCGTTGCTTCACCGGTGAGGTCGAGGGTGAGCGCTGCCCCGTGGAACCAGCTGAGCGGCAGCTCGTCGATGTGCCGCGGCCGAGCGGCGGACACCGCCGCCGAACCGTAGTGCGACGGTGCGTCCACGTGCGTGCCGGTGTGCGTGGTGAGCGACAAGGTGTCCAGCGACAACAGTTCCCCGCCGGGCAGTACTGCCGGATCGAACTCGATCCCGAAGTGCGCGCGCATTTCGTCGGCCATGTGCTGCGCGGCGGCGGCCGGGGAGAGCACGTCGTGGCTCACCGGATCCGGCTCCCACCCAGCCGCGTCGATCGGCGACGAAAGATCGATCAGGGCCATCAGCTTCCGCCTTTCCCAGCCGGCGCGCCGGAGGGCGGCGCGACCTTCCCGTACGCGACCAGCCGCGTGAGTTTCGCGGCCAGCGGCGTATGCGAAATCAACCCGGCGATCGCCGGACGCATCGCCGTCGCCACGCGACCGCGCGAAAGCATGCCGCGGCTCTGCCGCTTCTGAAACCGCATGATCGACGCGACCGCTGGCCGCCGGACGCGTTCGTACTCGGACAGCGCCGCAGCCGAAAAGTCGTTCGTCCGCACCGCTTCGACCAGCACCGGAGCGAGCGCGAGCGCGTCCTGCAACGCCAGATTGATGCCCTGCGCGCCAAGCGGGCTGTGGGTGTGCGCCGCATCGCCGATCAGGACGACGCCGTCGGCGCACCACCGCGGCGCGCAGCCCGCGAACACGTCGAGCAGGGTGAAATCGCGAGGGCCGCGGACCTGCTCGCGGATGAGGTCGGCATACTGCGGCAATCCGTCCGCGAGCTGATCGATCACGCGGTCCACGCCCGCTTCAAGCACGTCGGCGTATCCGCCGTGGGGCAGCATCCAGCCGATCTGCACCGTGTCCGGATGCGCGTCGTAGATCAGCACCGGCCGCCGCGCCGCCTGGTGCACGCTGACCGTGCCGACGGGGCGGCCGGGCGCGTGCAGCTTGCACCACAGGACGTCCTGGTCGAACACGTCCTCCCGCCCGTCGGGAATGCCCACGAGCTTGCGCACCTTGGAATAACGCCCGTCGGCGCCGACGACGCAATCGGCCTCGACCACGTGGTTCCCGGCGCGCCCGCGAACGGTGACCGTCGTGCCCGACAGCTCGGACACGCGGTAGCCCTCGAGGTAAGTGAAACCGGGCAGCGCCGAACACCGCTCGTACAGCGTTTTCAACATGTGCAGCTGTGGCAGGCTCAGCAGATGGTCGTGCGGCGGCGGCAGCCGCCGGTAGTCGATGTCGAGGATCGTGCGACCGCGGTCGACGACGGTGAACCGCGGTGTCGCGCAGTGTCCGAGCGCCTTCGCGTCCTCCAGCACTCCGAGCCCGGCCAGCACGGCCTGCCCGCCGGGTTGCAGGATCTCGCCGCGGAACTTGCGTTCCTTCATCGTCGCGCGCTCCACCACGGTGACCGCGACGCCCTCTCGCAGCAACGCGAGCGCCAGCGCGAAGCCGGCCGGGCCGCCTCCGGCGACGCACACCTGCGTGCGAGTGCGCGTCGCCTCGGCTTCGGCGCTGGTGCTCACGAGGGCACTCCGGCGAACTCCCGGATCGACGAGATCATGTACGCGGTCATCTCCTCGGTGATGCCCGGGTACACGCCGATCCAGAACGTGTTCTCGGTGATCACGTCGGAATTGGCCAGGTCGCCGACCACCCGGTGCTCAGTGCCGAGGTAGGCCGGGTGGCGCGTCAGATTCCCGCCGAAGAAACGGCGGGTGCCGATCCGGCGGTCCTCCAAGAACGCCACCAGGTCGCGCCGGGTGAACGGCGCGTCCGGCTGCACGGTGAGCACGAAACCGAACCAGCTCGGGTCGGAGCCGGGGGTGGGACTCGGCAGCAACAGACCGGGCACGCCTTCGAGGCCGTCGCGCAGGCGCGTCCAATTGTGCCGCCGCGCCGCGCCGAACTCGTGCACGCGGGCGAGCTGCGAGACGCCGAGCGCGGCCTGCAAGTCGGTCGACTTCAGGTTGTAGCCGATGTGGGAGAAGATGTACTTGTGGTCGTAGCCCGCGGGCAACGTCCCGAGCTGGTAGTCGAACCGCTTGAAGCAGGTGTTGTCCTCGCCGGGTTCGCACCAGCAGTCGCGGCCCCAGTCGCGCAACTGCTCCACGATCCGCGCCAGCACGAGGTTCGCCGTGACGACGCAGCCGCCCTCTCCGGTCGTGATGTGGTGGGCCGGGTAGAAGCTCGTGGTGGCCATGTCGCCGAACGTGCCGGTGAGCTGGCCGTGGTAGGTCGAGCCGACGGCGTCGCAGTTGTCCTCGACGAAAAAGAGGTCGTGCTCGTCGGCCAGTTGCGCGATTTCCGCCGCCTGGTACGGATTCCCGAGGGCGTGCGCGATCATGATCGCCTTCGTGCGCGGCCCGATCGCCGCGGCGATCCGCTCCGGCGTGGTGTTGTAAGTGCCGAGTTCGACGTCGACGAACACCGGGATCAGGCCGTTCTGCACGATCGGGTTCACCGTGGTCGGGAACCCGGCGGCGACGGTGATCACCTCGTCGCCGGGGCGCAGCCGGCGGTCTTCGAGCTGCTCCGACGTCAGCGCCGAGAGAGCGAGCAGGTTGGCCGACGAACCGGAGTTGGTCATGTGTGCTTTGCGCAATCCGAACAGGCGGGCGAACTCGCGCTCGAACCGCCGCGAGCTCACCCCCGCGGCGACGCGCATCTCGAGTGCGGCCTCGACCAGCGCCACGCGGTCGTCCTCGCTGAACACCGCGCCCGAACTCGGGATCGGCGTGATCCCGGGCCGGAACTCGCGGGGCAGGCGCTCGGCGTGGAGCTTGCGCACCTGGTCGAGAATGTCATCCTTCAGCTGGTCCATGGTCTTCCTCTCGGGACACCGGTTCCGGGCGGACAGGCCGCATTGCTCACCGCTTCGCTCACTGCCGGGAACACCGCCGGATCCCGTCGATCAGACGAGCCTGCGCGATCGCCCCCGCCGCGGCCGCGGCGGCGGCCTCGTCACGCCCGGCCCGCCGCGCGCTGTCGACGGCCCGTGCGAACTCGCGCACCGAAGCGGCGAACTGGTCGTCGGCGGGCAAGGTGTGGTCCTCGCTGTGCTGCTGCCGCCGAACGCGCAGCACCGGGCGATGGTCCTCGGGCGGGGCGTACGCCCGCTCGAGCGTCAGGACTCCCGTCGAGCCGTGCAGTGTGTAGCTTGCTTCGTAGGCGTGATCCATGCCGAAAGTCAGCACCGCGGTCGCTCCGTCCGCGCGGCGCAGCACAGCTGATCCGCCGTGGTCGACCTCCGCACCGGCGGGGCGGTACAACGAGGCGCCGGCGACAGTCAGGTCGTCGCCGAGGAACATCCGCGCCACCCGCACCGGGTAGCCGCCGTTGTCCAGCAGCGATCCGCCGCCGAGTGCCGCGTCGTGGCGGATGTCGTCGTCGCGCCGGCGCGGCACAGTGAAGGTCGCCCGGATCGAGCGCAACTGCCCGATCGCGCCGTCGGCTACCTGCTTGCGCACGGCATCGTGCTGGCTGTGCCAGGGGAACATGTAATTTTCCCGCAGCACGAGCCCGCGGCTTTCGGCAAGCTCGAACAGCTCGCGCGTCTGGGTTTCCGTAGTGGTCAAGGGCTTCTCGGCGAGCACGTGCTTGCCCTGCTCCAGCGCGGCACGCACCCACTCCGCGTGCAGGCCGGTCGGCAGCGGCACGTACACCGCGTCCACATCGGGCCGGGCGAGCAATTCTCCGTACCCGGTCACGGGTTCCCCGCCGAAACGGCCCGCGATCTCGGCGGCCCGCTCCGCGTCCCGGCTGGCGACGGCGGTCAGCCCGGCCGCGTCCGTCCGCGCGAGTGCGGGCAGCACCCGGCGGACGGCGACGTCGGCACAGCCGAGCACCCCGAGCCGCACGGTGCTCACCACAGCACCTGCAAGCAGGTGAGCAGACTGCGGACTTCGACGTTGAAGTGATTGCCGTATTGAACGAGATCGTTGACCTGGCGTGCGGTCATCCACACGTAGTCGTCGGGGGTCTCGAGCGGGAAGTCGTCCTCCACCTCGACGATGAGGTAGCGGTTCTCGGCTTGGTAGAGCCGTCCGCCTTCCTCGGAATGCACCACGTCGCACCGGATTCGCGACGGGTCCACGTTCAGCACGTAGTCGAGGTACGGCGGCCGGTGGTGTTCGTTGAGGCCGGTGTAGTTGTTCGGGGTGCAGTGCACCGTCGGCGCCATTTCGACCACGTCGAACGTGCCCGCCTCGGTGCGCGCCTGCACCAGCATGTGCAGCACGCCGTCGATTCGCCGGGTGAGGAATGCCAGCACGCCCTTCTCCCGCGGCGCGAACAACGGCTGGGCCCAGTGTGCGACCTCCCGGCTGGTCGCTTGCACGTCGACCCCCATCACCTCGAAGAACTTGCCGCTCGCGTGCGAGATCACGCCGTCGCGCTCGCTCCAGCCGGGTGCCTGCGCGAGCGGCGTGCGGGCCTGTCTCAGCTCGTGGCGCGCCTTCAGCTCGGTGAACCAGCTGAGCAATTCGGCCGTGCTGTGCAAGGAGCCGTCGACCTCCGCGAGCGAACGGATCAGCGCGCCGCGGAACGAATCCTCCCGCACCGCCGACGGCCGGTCCATGGGCGCGGCGAAGCGGATGCCGGCGAGCACGGTGCGGGAATCCATGTTCACGAGGTTGTCGACGAGCAGCAGCTCGCGCAGCTGATTGAGCGTCAGCCAGCAGAAGTCGTCGTGCAGCGGCACGTCTTCGTCGGTCTCCACGACGATATTGCGGTTGCGCTTGCGCAGGAACCACGCGCCCTGCTCCGATTGCAGCGCGTCGGCCAGCACCCGGCCGCGGCGCGGCGCGGTGAAGTACTCCAGGTACGGGATCGCCGATCCTTCGTGCACCCGGGTGTAGTTGCTCTTGGTCGCCTGCACCGTCGGCGAAAGCTGGAGCATGTTGACGTTGCCCGGCTCCATTTTGGCCTGCATCAGGCAGTGCAGCACCCCGTTGAACTCCTTGACGAGGATGCCGAGGATGCCGATCTCGGGCTGCACGATGATCGGCTGGGTCCAGCTGCCGTCGTCGCGGTGGTCGGTGTCGACCCGCAGCCCTTCGATGGAATAGAAGCGGCCGCTGGCGTGCACGAGGTTCCCGGTGTCCGGCCGCACGGACCAGCCCGGCATCTTCTCCAGCGGCACGCGCTCGACCTGGTATTCGTGCGTCCGCGCACGGTCGGCGAACCACTCGCGGAACTCGCCGGTCGGCAGCAGCAGGCGATCGGACGTGGTGGCCGATTCGGTGAACCGCCGCAACAGGTCCGGGGTTTCCCGGGTGAGCAGCGGCGTGGTGTTCTGGATCGTCATTGCAGGGTTCTCCCCTCGGAGGAACAGCGGGCGCCCGCACCGCGGCGCGAGCCCAGGTTGGCGGGCCGGCCTCAGCCGGATTCCGTCACGATCGCGTCGGCGGCGGGGAACGGCCAGCGCGCGGCCGCCGCCCGCAGTGCTTCCGGGCCCGTTCCCGAGGCCCAGCGGTACCCGTCGGGCCGCACCACGAGCCACGATCCCGGTCCGAGGCCGAGCCGCGCGGCGAGCGCGCCGTCCGGATCGGGCACCTCTCCCCCGCTGCCAAGCGAAATCGGCGACAGCGGGCCGGGCACCGCGCCTTCGATCGCGGCGACCGCGGCGGGCCAGTCGGCCGAATCGCCCGGCACCGTCCACAGTGTCCAGCCCGGCGTTCGAAGCAGGCTCGCGAGCGCGGCGGGATCGGCGCAGTCGGACGGCGCCCACCCCGCCCGGGTGCAGCCGTCCGGCCCGCTCAGCACACTGTCCGGATAGGACAGTGACAGGCCCGACATGCCGCTCATGATCTTGTGCTCCAGCCTGCGTTTCGCCGGCGTGAGCCTGCGCAGGGCCGCGAGACCGACCGGCATGAGGGTGGACATCGCCGCGCTGCGCAGCGCCACCAGCGCGGTGGCCGTGCGCGTCGAACCGAGGAGCTTGCGCCCGACCGGCATCCGCTCGTCGTCGTAGGAACGCAGCAGTTCGGGGCCCGCCTCGCCGGTCACGACCGCGGCCAGTTTCCAGCCGAGGTTGTAGGCGTCCTGAATGCCGGTGTTCATGCCTTGCCCGGACGCCGGGCTGTGCACGTGGGCGGCGTCGCCGGCGAGCAGGCACCGCCCCCGGCCCATCGCTTCGATCATGCGCTGCTGGATGGTGAACACCGAAACCCAGCTCGGCGGCCGGATCACGACTCGCTCGCCGATCGCGCGCGAAATCTTCCCGGTGAACCGGTCGACCACGCGGTCCGCGTCGCCGCCGATGTCCGCCGTGTCCAGCAGCCGCCACTTGCCCGGTTCGGGGAAGGGCACCAGCATCACCGTTCCGGCGCCGGTGTCGAGCCAATGGATACTGTTCTGCGGAAGGGAACACTCGACCTCGGCATCGGCGATCAGCCACGTCTGCGACTGGTCGCCGTGGAGCTTCAGGCCAAGCTCCTTGCGCACAGTGCTGTGCCCGCCGTCGGTGCCGACGAGCCACGGCACACTCAGCTCGCTTTCCACGCCACCGGCGCGCAGCCGGACGTCGACGCGGTCCTCGCGGCGCGTCAGCCCGGTCAACTCGACGCCCCATTCCACCTCCACGCCGAGCTCGGCCACGCGTTCGCGCAGGACCTGTTCCGTCACGGCCTGGTCGACCATCAGCGTGAACGGGAACCGGGTCGGCAGGCGGTCGTAGTTGGTGTCGAAGCGAATGAGTTCGCGGCCCCGCTGATGCAGCGTGAAATGCTCGACCCGGCAACCGCGCGGCAGCAGCCGTTCGGCCACGCCCATCTGGTCGAACACCTCCAGCGTCCGGGCGTGGGTCGCGAGCGCGCGGCTCGTGACGGCCGGGCCGTCGGCGGCGTCGACCAGCCGGACGGAAACGCCGCGGCGGGCGAGTTCGTGGGTCAGGGTGAGCCCGGTCGGACCCGCGCCGACGACGAGAACGGCGGGTGTGCTCACGGTTTCCCCTCCCCGGTCAGCGCGCCGCGGCGCGATGCCGTGCCGCGCCGCCGTGCCATTTCGGCACGCAGCTCCTTGCGCTGAACCTTTCCGTTGGCCGATCGTGGGATCTCGGTGAGCACCTCGACGAACTCGAGATGCTCGTATGCCGGGGCTTCCCGGTTGGCGAACGCGATGAGGTCAGCCTCGGCCGCCGGCGCCCGCAACACCACGAACGCCGCCGCGACCGCGCCCGCCACCCGGTCCGCGACGTCGACGACCACGCAGTCCTCCACCTCGGCGTGGGCGCGCAGCCGCCGCTCGATCGCCGACGGGGAGACCAGCCAGTTGTCGCGTTTGAACACATCCTTGATCCGGTCGACGAGGACGAGCCTGCCGTCTTCGGAAATGCGCCCGATGTCGCCGGTCCGGAACCAGCCGCCCGCTTCGAGGTGCTCCCCGTCGGGCCGGCCGTGATAGCCGAGCATCACCTGCGGTCCGCGCACGCGGACCTCGCCCGCCTCGCCTGCCGCCAGCCGCGCACCCGTGTCGGGGTCGACGACGTCGCATTCCGTTCCCGCGACCGGAAATCCGACGGATCCGGTGACCGGCGCGTCCGGCCGGTCGGAATGTGTGAGCGGGGACGTTTCGGCGAGACCGTAGCCTTGGAAGACCGGCGTGCCGAAGCGCGCGGTCAGCGTTTCGGCCGCGTCAGCCGGCAATGCCGATCCCCCCGACGCGATCATCCGCAAGGACGGGACGGCCGTATTGGTGTCCGTCGCGGCCAGCCGGGTCAGCCAGGCCGGCATGCTGTAGAAATGCGTCGCCCCGTACCGAATCGCAAGCTCGACAGCTCCGAATGGGCGTGGGCACAGGATCTGCGTGGCACCGGCCAGCAGCGCCGGGTTGAGGTGCATCGGGTGGTAGGTGGGCAGGTTCACCACGCACACCGCGTCCGGCCCGAGCTGGTGCGCCTGACGGACCTGCGCCGCGTTGACCGTGATGTTGCGGTGCGAGAGCCGCACCGCCTTCGGCGCGCCAGTGGTGCCGCTGGTGAACAGCAGGCACGCGGGCGCGTCAGCGGCGATCTCGGCCGCGGCGGACTCGCCGTCGAACGTCGCGACGTCGCTGAGCGGCAGCACATCCTCGAGGTCCGGCAACTGCGTACGGACCTGAGCTATGCGCTCCGCGACCTCCGGAGTCACCACCGCGAGCCGCGCCGACACTGAAGCGAGGTTGTGCGCGATCACCGGCGGCGGCAGCAACGGGTTGAGCGGGGCGACGACGTTTCCACTGCGCAGCACGCCGTAATAGGCGACGGCGAAGTCAATGTCCAAAGAGGACGTGACGGCGACCGCGGCCCCGGCGGAACCGAGCCGGTCGCCCAGGCAGCGGGAAAACCGGTCGGCGGCGGCGTCCAGCTCGGCGAAGGTCGCCGTGCGATCGCCCGCGACGATGGCCGGACGGTCCGGCCATCGTCTCGCTGCCTCGGCGAGCAGGCCGCCCGCCTGGCCGTCCGGGCATTCGGGCGGCAGCGGCGGGCCGACGGCGACGAACGGCTCAGCCACGGCGGCCCTCGGCGAATTCCTTGGCGAGGGCGAGGGTCGCGCTGCTGTTGCCTCCCAGCGCCTTGCGCAGAAACGACCGCGCCGTCTCGACGCTGGCGTCGGCGCCCAGCACGGACGCGATCGCGCTTTCCTTGACCTCCACGGTGTGGCGCGAGATCACCCGCACCCCGTCGCCGTCCGGGACGACGGTCCACTCTCCGGTGTGCGCGTTCATCAAGGCGGGCACCACGGTCTGCTTGTAGACGATCCGATCGGGGCCGAAACAGACCCGGATGGACTCGGTGGTGTGCGTGGAGCCGTCCTTGGTACGGGTGTCCATGATCATGGTCTGGACTCCGTCGGGGTCCTCGGTGAGGTCCAACCGCGACACGTGCGGCAGGCGCCGCGGCCATTCGTCTGCCCGGTAGAGGAATTCGTAGACGTCCTCGCCGGAACCGTTGACCGTGACCTCGTCGGCAAAGGAGAACACCAGCTCCCCCAGCCGGTCGCCGCGTTCGGCCAGTGCCTTGACGTTGGCCAATTCCGTGGTGCTGTTGCGGTTAGTGACGTCGGTGAGCCAGGCGAAGTCGTCCGGATCGTCGTCGACGGCCGCGAACTCGTGCCGGAGCGTGAGCGCGCTCGCGGCGGCGCCGGTGGCTTCGACCTGCCACTCGCCGAGCATCGCCGCGACCGGCGGCTTGAACACCTCCTGGCGGAAGCCGATCGTGCGCTTGACCGGATCGAGATCGCGCCGGGAGATCCAGTTCTTGACCTGGCCGCCCGCGGTCGCCCACATCTGGAGGCGCTCGGTACGGTCGGTGCCTTCGAGGCGCTCGACGTGGACGTTGGGCCGGAAGTACACCGGCCACCGGGTGGCGTCGGCGAGCAGGCCGTAGACCGTGTCGGCGGGCGCGGCTATCTCGATGTGATGGGTGGTGGTGCGCAGCTGCTGCGTAGGCATCGGGTCGTCCCTCGGTGGGTTGCGGGTTTCAGAAGTTGCCGAGACCGCCGCAGACGTTCATCGCCTGCGCGGTCACCGAAGCGGCGGAATCGCTCACGAGGTAGCCGACCATCCCCGCGACCTCGGCGGGCGTGCTGTAGCGCCCGAGCGGGATCTTCGCCTGGAAACGGCTGAGCACCTCGTCTTCGGTGACGCCCCACACCGCCGCGTAGCCTTCGCGAACCCGTTGCGCCATGGGGGTTTCCACGTAACCAGGGCAGACGGCGTTGACCGTGATGCCGGTCGGGGCCAGCTCCTTGCCCAGTGCCTTGGTGAAGCCGATGACGCCGCTCTTCGCCGCCGAGTACGGCGCGCCCAGCGGCACGCCCTGTTTGCCGCCGGTCGAGGCGATGTTGATGATCCGGCCGGAGGGAAGCTCGCGCATGCCGCCCTTCGAGAGGACGGCCCGCGTCAGCAGGAACACGCTGTTGAGGTTGGTGTCGATGACGTCGTTCCACAGCTCGTCGGAGATCTCCGCGGTGACGCCGCCGCCGCTGCGGCCCGCGTTGTTCACCAGCACCGAGATCGGGCCGAACTCCGCGGTCGCCGCGGCGACCAGCTCTTCCACCGACTCGCGCGAGCGCACGTCAGCGGTGCGCCCGGCGACCGGCAGTCCTTTTTCCTGAAGCGCGCGAACAGTTTTTTCGACGTTGCCGGCGGTGCGCCCGCACAGGAAGGCGGGAATCCCGCGCCCGGCGAGCTCCTCCACCACCGCCAGGCCGATGCCGCTGGTCCCGCCGGTGACCAGAGCGGCGTGTCCGGTGTTCTCCATCGATGCCCCTTCTCCGCGTCCAGTGCCGCCGCGGGAAACGGCGGACGGCACACCGGGAAGGGTGCGGGGCGCGGCTTGAGGCGCGGCACAGGTCGGCTCGACTCCTGTATCCGCGCTCCAGCGGCGCTCTAAGCGGCGTCCGGAGCATCACGCCGGAGCACATCGACCAGTGCGCAGGAGAGGACCGCGATGCCGACCCAGCAGGACCCCGGGACCGAATACCCGTCGATCCAGAATTTCTACTCCCGCCAGATGCACCTGCTCGACGACGGCAAGGTCGACGAGTGGGCCGCCACGTTCACCGAGGACGGATCGTTCGGCGCGAACGCGCACCCGGCCCCGTTCGTCGGCCGCTCCGCGATCGCGGACGGCGCCCGCAAGGCGCACGCCGCACTGGCCGAGCGCGGCGTGCAGCGCCGCCACTGGCTCGGCATGCTCGCCGCCGAACCCCGCACCGAGGGCGGCTACCGGGTCCGCTCCTACGCCCAGATCCTCGAAACGCCGCGCGGCGGCCAGACGACCGTCCTGATGAGCACCACCTGCGACGACGTCCTCGTCCGCACTTCCGAAGGGGAATGGCAGGTCCAAAGCCGCGCCGTCCGGCGCGACGACCTCGCCTGAACCCGCGGCACCGGCCTGCCAGTCCCGCCCCCCGGCGGCCGGCATGCCGTTGCCGCACAACACTTCCCGGCCCGGCTCGGACACTCTCGCATTCCCGCGGCGGGCTGGGCCGGGACTTCTGTCCAGTGTGGACGGATCGGCGAGACGTGCCGTCGACCGGCCGAATCCTGACAACGGCCGACTGTCCACTAGGGAGCGTCCAGCCGGCAGAAGCGCATCACCAGAGATCAACTGCGCTCGAGAACCACGACCGGCATCCGGCGGCTGGTCTTGTCCGCGTACTCGGCGTACGGCGGATACACCGCCACCAGCTTTTCCCACAGCCGGTCGCGTTCTTCGCCGACGGCTTCGCGAGCCTTGACGTCGAAGCGGTCTTTGCCGACCTGGACGGAAGCGCGGCCGGTCGCGCGGAGGTTCAGCCACCAGGCGGGGTGATGGTCGTCGCCGCCGCGGGCGGCGACGACCACCAGCCTGCCGTCGTCCTCGGTGTAGACCACCGGGCGAGTCCGGGTGCGGCCCGTCTTGCGTCCGGTGGTGGTCAGCAACAGGATGGGTGCGCCGCCGAGCACTCCGCCGATCGCGCCGCCGCTGCGGCGGTACAGCCACACCGAGAGCCCCATCGCCGCATGGAGCAGGCCTGACTTGGCCCGCACCTGGCTTTCCATCGTGCGTCTCCTTCTCGCCGCAGGGCAACCTTGACAGGTAACACTGTACGCAAGAGTAACGCTGCACGCACGACGGAACGATGTAATCCCAGCCTCACCCGGCCAGCCGCGCCCGCACTCGCGGCGCGTGCTCGACGAGCGCCGCGATCAGCTCGCACAGCCGGTGCACGCCCTCCGCGCTGATCCCGAGCCCGGTCGGCAGCTGCATCACCCGCGAACTCAGGCGCTCCGTAGCGGGCAGCGGACGCCGCACGCGCTGGTGCGCGTAGGGCTCCAGCCGATGGCACGGCGGATCGAAGTGCTTGCGCACCAGCACGTTCTCCGCCCGCAACGCTTTCGCCATCAGATCCCGGTCGAGACCGGACGCCGGATCGACTTCGACGACCACGAAATGGTGGCTCGAATACTCCCCCGGCCCCGGCACGATCAGCCGCACGCCCGGCACCTCGGCCAGGTCCTCGGTGTAGCACCCGAAGCGCTCGCGGTTCACCGCGCGCAACGTCGGCAGCCCTTCGATCGACGTCAGCCCCATCGCACCGGACGCCTCGGTCATCTTGGCGTTGATGCCGAGCCCGATCACGCGGTTCTCGGCGTCGAAGCCGAAGAAATGCGTGGCCCGGACGCGCGCCGCGAGCTCCTCGTCGTCGGTCACGACGGCGCCGCCCTCGAAGGCGTTGACGAACTTCGTCGCGTGAAAACTGAACACCGCCGCGTTTCCGTATCCGCCGATCCCGCGGTCGCGGTAACCGCAGTCGAAGGCGTGCGCGGCGTCGTAGAACAGCTTGAGGCCGTGCCGGTCGGCGATCTTCGCCAGTTCGTCGACCGCGCATTGGCGGCCCCACACGTGCACGCCGAGGATCGCGGACGTGCGCGGCGTGACCAGCCGTTCGACCTCGCGCGGGTCGAGGTTGTGCGTGTCCTCGTCGATGTCGCAGAACACCGGCGTCAGCCCGGCCAGCCGCAGCACGTGCACGGTGGCGACGTAGGTGAAGGAGGGCACGATGACCTCGCCGGTGAGCTCCGATGCCGTGAGCAGCGCCTGGAGGCCGGACGTCGCGCTGGTCGTGGCCACGCAGTAGCGCGCGCCCGCCAGTTCGGCGACCCGCTGCTCGAACTCGCGCACGAGCGGGCCGAAGTTGGTCAGCCACCGGCTGTCCAGCGCACCGCGGATGAGTTCGAGGACGCGGTCGGGGTCGAGCACGTTCGGCCTGCCGACGTGCACCGGCTCGCGGAACGCCGGCGGGCCGCCGAGCGCCGCGAGCACCGGGGGCGTCACGCGACCCGCCCGGAGCGGACCGGGCCGGCACCGGCCCGGCGGGAAGTCAGAGCTGCGTTGTCCATACCTCACCGATCTGTGTACGTTGTACGCGTTCCGATACCGCGTACGCTAAGCGGAGTGACACCAGGCTGGGTGGAGCCGGCCTCAAACGGGTTCGCCGACCCGCGCGCCGGCCGCCGCTTCGGCGACTTCAGGCAGCCGCTCGGCCACCGCCGCGGGCGTCGGGGCGTCCTCGATCTCGCGCCGCAACCCCGCGAGCGCCTTGGGATAGCGCGAATCCGTGAGCACCTCCTCGATCGCCGAGGTCAGCGCCGCGCGCTCCGCGCCGGCCGGCAGCACCCGGCCCGCACCGGCGGCCGCGATCTGGTGGCCCACCTCGCCGTAGATCGGCGAGCGCGGCACCACGACCTGCGGAACTCCGGCGGCCACCGCGCACAACGCGGTGCCGGTCCCGCCGTGGTGCACGACCGCGTCGCACGAAGGCAGCAGCAGCGAAAACGGCACGAGCCCGATCTCGCGCACCCGCGGCGGCAGCGGCTCGGCCGTCGTGCCCTGTTCTCCGGCGAGCAGGATTTCCGCGTCGAGGTCACCGGTCAGTTCGATCAGGTCGGCGAGCACGCGCTTGGCCTGGCCGCCGTCGATCTTGCCGGTCGCGATCCCGCCGGTGAGGCAGATCCGCCTGCGCTCCCGCGGTTCCACGAGCCACGACGGGACAGCCCCGGACCCGGTGTAGGACTGATGGCGGATCGGCACCCGGCGCACCACGCCTTCGCCTCCCGCGACGAGGCTGGGCGGGCACGGGTCGACGAGCACCCTCGAAGCGGGCTGCGGCTCGAGGCCGCGGCTGCGGAACAGCTGCGCGTACCCCTCGCGGTAGTGCACACCGCGCCCGGCGCGCTCCGCGTGCAGCACCGTGCCGATCTCCCAGCCGTGCGACACCAGCGGCACGCCGAGCGCGGCAGCCGCGACCGGGCCGGCGAACGTGAGCGGGTCGGCCACCACGAGGTCCGCGCCCCACCAGCGGCCGAAGGCGATCAGCTGGGGCAGCATCGCCTCGGCGACCACGACCTGGCGGTCGGCCGCGCAGTCCAGTGCGTCCGTCTGCGCCGGCCCGAGCAGCCCGGGCCGCTGCGGCCAGCCCATCGGCCACGACTCCGGTTCGTCCCACGCGCGCAGCCGGCCGTCGGTCGGAATGGCGGAAAGATCCACGTCCTCCCCGCACACCACCGCGGGCAGCCCCGCGGAGACGATCGGGTTCCGGCACGACGGAGGCCCCGCGACCCGCACCTCGTGCCCGACCGCGAGGCAGGCCCTCGCGAGCGGCACCATGGGGTTGAAATGCCCTGGCGCCGACCATGTCACGAACAGAATGCGCATGCCGTCCTCCCGATCACCGATGCCGTGGCGATCAGCGTCGGCCGCGGCGGTGGAGAGCGCGTCGACGTTTCCTTGAGCCGGAAAATGCGCACCTGACGTCGAAGGCGTGGATCGAAAACGCTATTTCGACCCACGCCTTCAATCCGCCCGCCGGACTCCGCCCGGGCAGTACCGGATTACCTTCTCCGCACGAATGGAGCAGTTCACAAATAATGTCGTTCCATGGCAATGCGGGCCGCTTCGAACCGATTGCGCGCGTCCAGCTTGCGCATGCATCCCGAAGTCAGGTTCCGCACCGTGCCCGGAGCCAGGCACAACTCCCGGGCCACCTCCTTCACCGACGCACCCGTCCACGTGAGACGGAGGATGTCCTGCTCCCGTTTCGTCAGTTCCGCACGGGCCAGCGACCCCACCGGGTCCGCCCCCGCGCGCACCCGCCCGACCCCCGCGGCGCCCTGGACGACGTGGATCAGCTGCGACAGCGAGTGTTCCATCGAAATGACCGCGGTGGCACCCCTCTCGATCGCCCGGTCCCGCAGCGCTTCCTGGTCCCGCAGCGCCTCCTCCAGGCTCACGGTCACCACCACGACCTTGCACCACGGAGCCTCGGCCGCGACCCGCTCGGTCAACGTGAGACCGGTCGCGGCGCCGCCCCTCGCCCCGATGATCACCACCCCGGGCGTGTAGTGCCTGATCGCGGGCAGCACCGACGCCGGACCGGAGGCGACTCCGACCACGGTGAACCCGTCCGCGGCGCACAACGTACCCGCCAGTAGTTCGAGCATGAGCCGACTGGCGTTGCCGACGAGTACGCGTACCCCATTCACGTTAGTCACCATCTGCCGCACGGCGTCCGGCGAGTATTTTTTCTACAGCAATTGAATTCCATCTCTGCCGCCCCCAGACGGTGAAATCGCGAATCTCAAACGATCATATCAGCCGTTCGAGGAGAACCGCACTATTCACCAATAGGGGCACATATTTATCCCATTCAGGCCCTATGTCGGGTTTGCCGCGGCTCGGGACGACGGGTGCTTCGCGCGCGAGCCGGCCCTACCGCGCGGCGAGCGCTTCGAGTTCGGCCACCACGGCCGCCGGCGCCGGGGTGCGCTCGATCTCGGCGCGCAGCTGCCGGGCTTGTTCGCGGTAGCCGTCGTCCTCGAGCACTTTGACCAGCGCAGCCCGCACGGTCTCCGGATCGTTCTGCCCCTCGGCCGTGTCGAGGGTAACGCCGGCGCCGGCTTCGGCGAGAACGTCGCCGTAGTCGAATTCCTCCATGTAGCCGGGGAGCACGACCTGCGGCACGGCGTGCGCCAGCGCGGTGAGGCCGGTGCCGGAGCCGCCCTGATGCACCACCGCGGCGCAGTCGCCGACGACGAGATGCAGCGGAGTCGGGTCGATGAGCACGACGTTGGCCGGGATCTCGCCGAGTTCTTCGCGGTACTTCTCCCCCAGCGTCATCGCGAAGGTCACCGCGGGGAGGCCGGCCGCGGCGTCCAGCACCGAACGCAGCAGCCGGTGGCTGTTGAGCGCCAGCGCGTGCCAGCCGAAGGTCGCGATGACCTTCGGGCCCGACGTGTGTTCAGGCCAGATGTCGACGTCGCGGGCGGCGCCGTTGAAGGGCACGTAACGGATCGCTTTGCCGCCGGCTGCGGCTTCGGTCTGCAGCGAGGGCGGGCAGGGGTCGATGACGAGCGCCGGATCGGGCAGCGCGTCGAGGCCGAGGCGAGCGCAGGTTCCGGCGAGGAACCGGCGGCCGGACACGAGCGCGGACGCGCCCATCACGTCGACGCCCCAGCGGTGTTGCACCACGGGCACGCCGAGCACCCCGCCGACGAGCAGCGCGCTGAGCTCGAACGGGTCGGCGACGATCAGGTCGGGAGCCCACCCCCTGGCGAACTCGATCTGTTCGTCCACCACCTGATCGGCGAGGAACGACCACGCGCGCGTCGCCTCGCCGCCGGAGTCCTCGCCGCCGCGGCCGAACGCCTCGATGGGACGCTGGCCGGGCGGCAGGAGTTCCGCCCAGATGGCGTTGCCGTCGAACTCGTCGCCGATCGTCTTCACCGACAGGCCGGCGCGGGTCGCGGTGTCCGCGACGTTCGGGCGGCCGACGACGAGGACTTCGTGTCCCGCGGCGCGAAGCGCCCAGGCGACCGGGATCATCGGAAGCAGGTGACTGCCGGAAGGACTGCTGAGCAACAGGACTCTCATGCACTGACCATGGCGGGCACGCCTAGAGTCGCCTCGGTGCGCGGCTCGGGCCGGCCGCGAAGTTCTCGGCCTCCCACAACCGCCGGTACGGGCCGGGTTCCGCGACAAGCTCGGCGTGCGTGCCGCGTTGCACGGAGCGGCCCTGGTCGAGCACCACGATCTCGTCGACCGCGTCGAGACCGGTCAGTGTGTGCGTGACCAGCACGACCGCGTGCCCGCGCGTGGCGTCGAGGGCTTCGGCAAGCAACTGCGCGGCTGTCGGCGGGTCGACGCCTTCGACAGGTTCGTCGAGGAGCAGCACCGCGGGGTCGGCGAGCAGCGCACGGGCGAGGACAAGCCGTTGCCGCTGCCCTCCCGAAAGCAGACTGCCGTCGTGACCGGCGACAGTGTCTAGCCCGCCCGGCAGTTCGAGCCGGGCCCGGCGAGCGGCGGCTTCGAGTTCGGAGTCCGTCGCCGCGGGCCGGGCGAGGGCGAGGTTGTCGCGCAGAGAGGCGTGGAAGACGTACGCGTCCTGCGCGGCGCCGGTGATGCGGGCACGGACGTCGACGGTCGCGTACTCGCGCACGTCGTGGCCGTTCAGGAGGTAGCGGCCAGCGTCGGGTTCCGCCAACCGGGAGAGGACCGCGAGCACGGTGCTCTTGCCCGACCCGCTCGCCCCGACGAGGGCGACGCGTTTGCCGGGCTCCACCCGCAGATCGAACCCGTCGAGCGCGGGCACGCGGTCCTCGTCGTAACGGACGCGGATCCCGGTCAGTTCCACGGCAACCGCTTCCGGAACGGCCCGCGGATGCTCAGGCTCGCTGAACGCGGCGCGGGCAGCGAGGAGTTCCTCGATCCGGTGCACCGGCGCGGCCGCCCCGGCCAGATGCCTCGCCCCGGAGGGCAGCGGAGCGGCGATCGCGAACACGGTCAGCGCGGTGAGCGTGAGGACCGCGGACCCACTGACCAGCAAGACGACGAGGGTCGTGACTGCCTGCACCAGCGCCACCGCGGCCGTCGCGGTTTGCACCACGCGCGCACCCTTTTTGGTCAGCTCGGCCAAGTTCCGGGCCGTGGCACGAGCTGCCTGCTCGGCGCGGCCGCGGGCACCGTAGACGGCGAGCTCGGCGGCTCCTTCGGCGAGGTCGAGGTAGCAGTCGCCAAGGTCCGCCTGCGCCCGTGCGACGCGGGGCAGCAACTGGCGCAGCCTCAGGCAGGCGAGCGCCGGCACCACCATCACGGCAGCTGCCAGCCCGCCCGCGAGCACCGCCCCCGCCACCGGATGGAGCACCAGGCCCGCGATCACCACTCCGGTTCCGACGACGACCACCACCGCGAACGGAGCCAGCGACCTCAGCAGCAGGTCCTGTATAGCGTCCACATCGGACACCATCCGGGAGAGGGAATCCCCGCTGCGCAACCGATTCGGCGCTCCGCGCTCCAATGCCTCGAACACTTTTCGCCGCAGCCGCACCAGCACCGACAGCGCCGCGTGGTGCCCGCTCAGCCGCTCGACGTACCGGAAAGACCCGCGCGACAACGCGAATGCCCGCACCCCGACGATCGCCAACCCCAACGCCGCGACCGGCGGCTGCTGGGCAGCCCGCACGATGAGCCACGTCGCGGTCGCCATCAACCCCACGCTGGCCAGTTCGCTCGCCGCTCCCGCCGCGGCGGCCAGCGCGAGCCCGCGCAGCGCACGTCCGCCGGCCCAGCGCAGCACGGTGCGGAGGAGAGTGCTCATCCGGCTGACTCTCCCGCCTCAGCGTCGGCGCGGACTCGCCCGTCCGCGACCTGGAGGATCCGGTCCACATCGGACAGAAGCGCGGGGCGATGAGTGGCCAGCATGACGAGAGACGCCCAGGCGAGGGCGACACGCTGACCGGCCGACAGACCGACACCGCGCTCACCCAAGAGATTCGCATAGCCATCAGGCAGGGCGTCGATGAAATCATCCGCACAGGCGGCGCGCAAGGTGATCATCCGGCTGGCACCCCCGCCTCGGCATCCGCCCAGACTCGCCCGTCCGCGACCCGGAAAACCCGGTCCACATCGGACAGAAGCGCGGGACGATGAGTGGCCAGCACGACGAGAAACGCCCGGGCGCGGGCGACACGCTGACCGGCCGACAGACCGACACCGCGCTCACCCAAGAGATTCGCATAGCCATCAGGCAGGGCGTCGATGAAATCATCCGCACAGGCGGCGCGCAGAGTGCTCATCCGGCAGGCACCCCCGCCCCAGCATCAGCCCAGACTCGCCCGTCCGCGACCCGGAAAACCCGGTCCACATCGGACAGAAGCGCGGGCCGATGAGTGGCCAACACGACGGTACGACCAGCCATCAAACGACGAGTCGCGGTGGCGACGGCAAGCTCGCTCCCGGCATCGAGACCGGCGGTAGGCTCGTCGAGAAGCAATAACGGCGCATCGACGAGAAACGCCCGAGCGAGGGCCACGCGCTGGCGCTGACCGACAGACAGACCAACGCCGCGCTCACCCAAGAGAGTCGCGTAACCATCAGGCAGAGCGTCGATGAAATCGTCCGCACAGGCGGCGCGCGCGGCAGCGCGGACGCGGTCCGGGGTGGCGGCCGGGTCGCCGAGGGCGATGTTGTCCGCGATGGTGCCTGCGAAGAGGTGGGGGCGCTGGCCGACCCAGGCGAGGCGAGAGTGCCACGCGGCGAGGGCTGCGGGATCGGCCAGCAGATCGTCGAGCGGGGTGCCGCCGAGGTGCACCGAACCGGTCGCGGGCAGGAAGCCGAGCAACACCGCGAGGAGGCTGCTCTTGCCCGCTCCGCTCGGGCCGACCAGCGCGATCCGTTCGCCCGGTCGCACGCACAGTTCGACGTCCCGGAGCACCGGGTCGGCTGCCCCGGGAAAGCGCACTTCGGCACCGGAGAGCCGGATCAGCACTTCGCTTGAGACAGCCCGCCCGGCGCCGGAAGGCAGCGACTGGTCCTCGGCAACCGGAGCAGAAGTCTGGGGCCCGGCCTCGTCGATCACCGCGAAAGCCCGGTCCGCGGCGGCGCGGCCGGCGGCGGCCGCGTGGAAAGCCGAACCCAAGTCGCGCAAGGGTTTGTAGGCTTCGGGGGCCAGCAGCAGCACCAGAAGGCCGGTCCGGAGACCGAGCGTGCCGTCCAGCAGGCGGAATCCGATCGGCACCGCGACCAGGGCGACGGACAACGTGGTCACCAAGTCCAAGGCGAGACCGGAAAGAAAAGCGATCCGCAACGTCCGCATGGTCGCGCCGCGGTAGGCCTCGGCGGTGCGCTCGACGACGCCGATCTGGTGGCCCGACCGGCCGAACGCCCGCAGCGTCGGCAACCCGCGCACCACGTCGAGGAAATGCCCGCCCAGTTCGGCGAGCTTGCCCCACTGCCCGGCCGCCGCGCTGCGGGTGTACCACCCCGCGAGCGCGCCGAACACGGGGATCAGCGGCAACGTCAGCGCGATCGCCACCGCCGACAAGGGATCAGCCGCGACGACCGCGGCCAGCACGGCCAGCGGCACCAGTACGGCGGGCACGCGCTGGGGCAGATACTCGGTGAGGTACGTGTCAAGGCCGTCCAAACCGGGGCCGGCCAGCGTCGCGAGCTCGCCGCCGCGCTCGGCGCGCAGGCGGACCGGGCCCAGGCCGCTGATCGCGTCCGCGAGCCGGGCCCGTACCGCGCCCGTGACGGTCGCGGCCGCCGACGTGACGAGCCGCCCGCGGATCCAGCTCAACGCCGCCCCCGCACCGAGCACACCGGCCAGCGCGACGACATTCGCCGCGCTCGGCCCGGTCAGCACGAGCGCGAGGAGCTCCGCCTGCGCCACCACGAGACCGGCCGCCGCCGCGCCGGTGCCCGCGGACACCGCGGTCAGCCGCCGCGTCCCCGGCAAGCGCGCGAGCCGGGCCGCAGTCCGGTCGCCCATCAGAAATACAGCGGTGCGGCCGGCACCATCGGCCCGGCGAACGCCCGCCACAGCCAGACCTGCCCCAGCAGCATCACCGGCAGCGCGCACGCGAGGAACACCCCGAGCACCGCCAAGCTCTCCGGCGCGGCCGCCAGCCCGACCAGCACCGGACTCTGCCCAGCTCCGACCGCGAGCACCGGCAGCCCGACCGCGCAAGCCGTGGCGGCGAACGCCGGGCCGTGCACTCCCCTGCCGAGGAACCGCGCGGCCACGGCCAACGCCACGACGGCCAGCGCCACCAGCACTGCCGCGACCACCGGCGCGGCGACATCCGCGGCCAGGAATCCGAACGCCAGCACCAATACCAGCAACCCCGCCGCGGGCAGCACCAGCCGTCGCGCGAGCGCCGCCGCGCGCACGGACTGCTCTCCGCGCACCCGCATCGCGAGGAACGCCGCGCCGTGCACCACCACGAGGCACCCGAAGGCCAGCGCGCACAACAGGGCGTACGGGCTGAACGCCGCGGCGGGGTGCCCGCCGCTCGGCACGCCCTCGGCGAGATTGCCGAGCACGAGCCCCCAGCTGAGTGCGAGCACCACGCTCGCCACCGCGATCGCCCGGTCCCAGAACCGCCGCGAACCCGCGCTCTCCCTGCGGCTGCGCAACCACATCCCGCCGTCCCGCAGCACGAACGCGCCGACGAGCACCACGAACACCGGGAAATACCCGGTGAACACCGCCGCTTCGAGTTCCGGGAACGCACCGATGAGCAGCCCGACGGCGGCCACGACCCACACCTCGTGGCCGAGGAAGTACGGCCCCACCGCGTTGAGCGAAAGCCGCCGCTCGGTCTCGCCGCCGCCGGTGCGCAGCCGCACCGCTCCGACGCCGAACGCCGACCCGTCGAGAATCAGGTATCCGGTCAAGAAAAGCCCGACCGCGGCCAGCAGCAACCCTTGTGCCATCAGAGGACCCTTCCCGCCTCGAGCGGAACCGCCGGCGCCGCCGTCTGCTCGCGGACCAGCTCCGGAATGTCGTCCCAGCGCCGGGAAAACCGGCGGATCACCAGGTAGTCGGCCACCCCGAGCGCGGCCAGCAGCAGGCCGAACACGGCGAACGACGCGACCACGGAGCCCTCGTGCACCGCCGAGGCGGCCTGGTCCGTGCGCAGGAGTCCGTAGACCGTCCACGGCTGCCGCCCCACCTCGCGCAGCACCCAGCCGCAGAGGGTGAGCAGGAACGGCAGCGGGATCACCCAGGTGAGCGGGCGCAACAAGAACCGCGCCCGCTTGCCCCGGGAAATCAGCGTGACGATCAGCGCGTACAGCGACAGCAGCACCAGGAGGAACCCGAGGATCACCATGATCTGCGTCGGACCCGAGATCCACGCCGGCGGAAGCGGCTGCCCGTGCGCGGCCGCCAGCGACGCCTGGTCCTCCAGCGCCTGCCCGATCTTCGCGGGCTGGTCGATCTTCAGGTAGTCGGTCTGCACGAACCCGCCGGCGACGGTGACGAGCGCGGCGACCGGGGCCACGACCGCCCCGATCCGCAGCGACGAAAGGAAAAACTCCCGCTGCGGGGTGCGCCGCGCCAGGTGCCACGCACTGATGCCCGCCATGAACAGCGCGCCGGTCAGCAAGGCTGCGGCCACCAGGTGGCCGAGTCCGTCGAGGGCTTCGCGGTTGGTCATCAGCGCACCGAAATCGGTGAGCCGGAACACCCCGTCCCGCACCTCGCCGCCGACGGGATGCTGCAGGAAACCGTTGGCAACCATGATGAACAGCGCCGAAGCGTACGCGGTGAGCGTGACCAGGTAGATCAGCGCGAGGTGCGCCCACTTCGGGATGCGGTCCCATCCGAAGAGCCACATCCCGAGGAACGTGGACTCGAGGAAGAACGCGACGATCGCCTCGAGCGCCATGGGCGCGCCGAAGACGTTGCCCGCGTACGCCGTGACCCCGCCCCAGTTCAGCCCGAACTGGAACTCCATCACCAGCCCGGTCACGATCCCGATCCCGTAGTTGGCCACGTACAGCCTGCCCCAGAACCGGGTCGCGGCACGGTGTTCGCGTTTCCCGGTGATCACCCACCTGGTCTGAAGGAAACACAGCAGCGGAGCCAAGCCCAGCGTCAGCGCGACGAACAGGAAGTGGAACCCTGCCGTGAGCGCGAACTGGAGCCGGGCGAGGTCGACGGCGTTCATCGGGTGCGCCCCTCCTCTCGTGCGGTCCGCGGGTCTGCGCGGTCAGCGAGTCGTGGTGCGGTAGCGCCAGCAGGCCAGCGGCATGAACACGGCGAGGATCAGCACGATCCAGCCGAACGTGACCAGCACCGGATGGGCCAGCGGCCACGCCGTCGCGTCCGCGGCCCCGGGACTGCCGAACAGCTTCCGGGTCGCCGCGACCGCCGAGCTCACCGGATTCCAGTCCGCGACCACCCGCAGCCACGCCGGGAAACCGGCGGTGGGCACGAACATGTTGGCGATCATGGCGAACGGGAACGTGAGCGGGAACAGGAAGTCCGCCGTCGTCGGGGAAACGAGCAGCCCGAGGAACGTGCCGATCCAGCTGATGGCGTAGCGGAACAGGATCAGCAGCACGAACGCGAGCGCGGCGTTGGCGGCCCCGTCGTGGATGCGGAATCCCACGAGCAGGCCGAGCCCGGTCGTGATCGCCAGTCCCAGCATGCTTTTCACGATGTCCGCGCCGGTGATGCCGAGCGGCACCGCCATGGGCGACATCGGCAGCGAGCGGAACCGGTCGGTGACGCCGGCTTCGGCGTCGTTCGCGACCCCGCCCGCGATGATGCTGAGGGTGAACACCTGGTTCAGCACGAACAGGCCGGGCAGGAGGTAGTCGCGGTAGTTCCCGCCGCCGGGGATGGCGATGGCGGACCCGAGCACGTAGCCGAAGATCAGGATCATGATCACCGGCCAGATGAGCTCGGCGAGCAGGCCGCCCGGCTCGTAGCGCAGATGGGCGAGGTCCCGCCGGATCAGGATCCAGGCGTCCCGCAGCATCGCGGTGGGCCGCGGCCGGGCCATCCACGACTCCGGGAGCGGGGTCAGGGGCGGGGACGGGGCGTGGGCGGTGCTCATGCTGCCTCGGTTTCGGATGGCTGGTCGGGGTGCACGAGGTGCAGGAACACCTCGTCGAGCGTCGGCGGGCGCAGGCTGAGGTCCACGACGTCGACCTTGGCCGATTCGAGCGCGCGCACGGCCGCGGCGAGCGTGGTGAAACCGGCGCCCGCCACCGTGGTCAACGTCAGCGTGCCGGGGTCGACCGCCACCTCGTCGTCGGCGGACATCGACCGCAGCGCGGTCTCCGCGGCGGAGAGATAGGACTTGTCGGACACCACGACGTCCAGCCGCGAAGGCCCGGTCTCGCGCTTGAGCTCGGCCGGGGTCCCCTCGCTGACCACCCGGCCCTCCTTGAGCACGGCGATCCGGTCGGCGAGCTGGTCGGCCTCGTCGAGGTACTGCGTGGTCAGCAGCACGGTCGTGCCCGACTCCGTCAGCTGCCGGATGTCGTCCCACAGCTGCGACCGGCTGACCGGGTCGAGGCCCGTGGTGGGCTCGTCGAGGTACATCACCGCGGGCGTGACGATGAGGCTCACCGCGAGGTCGAGCCTGCGCCGCATGCCGCCGGAGTAGGTCTTGACCAGCCGCCCCCCGGCCTCCTGCAGGGAGAAGCGCTCCAGCAGTTCGTCGGCGCGCGCCTTGGCCCGGGAAGCCGACAGGTTGCGCAGCCTGCCGAACATGATCAGGTTCGACCGGCCCGGGATCCGCTCGTCGACCGCAGCGTTCTGGCCGGTCAGCGAGATCAGCTTCCGCACGCCCGCGCCGTCTCGCACCACGTCCCGGCCGGCCACCTTGGCGACGCCCGCGTCGGGTCGCAGCAGCGTGGAGAACACCCGCACCGCGGTCGTTTTGCCCGAGCCGTTCGGCCCGAGCAGCCCGAAGATCGTCCCTTCGGGAACCTCGAGGTCGAGGCCGCGCAAAGCGCGGGTCTCGCCGAACGATTTGACGAGCCCCTCCGCCTGAATGGCCAGCCCTGGCATCTTCTCACCTCCTGATAACGATGTACGCATTGGTTACGACGTACGCTAACGGTAACGGTGTTGGGCGTCAAGCGGTCTCCAGCGCCCCCAAAACCGGCCTCGAGCGTGCGTGGACGGGCGGATCCTCAGGAGTCCGCGCGCACGAAGAGGTCGCCCTTGCCCTCGGCGAACCCGGCCATGCGCTCGGAGTCCGCGGCGAACTCGGGGGTGCGCAGCACGGCCAGGTACTCGGCGGGCGAGTTCCACCAGCCGAGGTTCACGTAGCGCAGCGGATCGATCGTCGAGCGCAGCAGGGTGTGCCCGAGGAATCCGTCGCGGGTGCGGACCGTCGCGGCGTGCTCCTCGAACGCTTCGCGGAAGCCGCCCTCATGACCGGCGCTGTGCAGCGTGAACCGGGTAAGCGCCAGTACGGCGACGGCTTCCCCGGCGCCTCGCACGGGCTCCGGGCCGTCGAAGGTGCCCACGCCGGTCGCGGCGAACTGGTCCGGCTCGGCTTTCGCGAGCCCGGCCAGCACGGCGACGTGGCTCTGGAATTCCTCGCCGCGCACGACGGCGAGGTGGTCGCCCGCGCTCGCCCACCAGCCGACATTGGCGAACGTCCTCGGGTCGCGCGCCGACCGCGCGAAGAAGTTGCCAAGGCATCCGGCTGCGGTCACGATCCCGGCCGCCTGTTCCGCGAAGCGCGAGGCGAACGCTTCGGCGTCAGCCTCGTCGGCGACGGTGAATCGGGTGATCGCGGTGATCTGCTCGGTCATGGTGTGCTCCTCGTTCCCGCGCGCTCAGCCGGCGGCGATCAGTTGGTTGTTGACTGCGGAGATCAGCGAGCGCGGCGTGGACTCGGCCGCGAGGGTCTCCTCCGGCACGCTCACTTTGAACTCGCGCTCGATGCGGGCCGCGGTCTCGAGCATCACGATCGAGTCGTAGCCGCACTCGGCGAACGGCGTGTCGAGGAAGTCGGGCTCTTCCCCGACCTCGCCCGCGGCGGCGCGCAAGATCTCCTTGAGGGTGTTCTGGTCCAGCGTGGGCCGGTCGGATCCGGTCATCGTCGTACCCCTTCTGTCGTTTCCGCCGCCCCCGGCGAGTCCGGGGAGGCGAGGCGCACCGGTTCGGCGGGCGCGCGCAGCACGACGGCCGAGTTGAAACCGCCGTGGCCGCGGGCGAGCACCAGCGCCGTGCGCACCCGCGCGGTGCGCGGCCGGGTCACCAGGTCGATCCGGTAGCCGGCGCGCGGCGCGGGCACGTTCGCCGTGGGCGGCAGCACCCCGGTGCTTGCCGCGAGCAGCGCGGCGGCCACGTCGACCGGGCCCGCGCCCGACGACAGCCGTCCGGTGCCCGCCTTCGGCACCGTCACCGGTACGCCGTCCGGGCCGAAAAGCCCGCGGATCGCGTCGGCTTCCGCCGCGTCCAGTTCCGGGACGCCCGCGCCGTCGGCGAACACCGCGTCGATGTCGGAGGACGAGCAGCCGGCGTCCTCCAGTGCCAGCTCGGCCGCGCGGCGCAAGGTCGGCGGCCTGCCCGAACGCGGGGCCGGGTCGAACGTCGAGGCATACCCGGCCAGCGACCCGTAGCTGCGCGCATTCCGGGCCAGCGCGGCGGTTTCGTCCTCCAGGACCAGGATCGCGCCGCCCTCGCCGGGCACCCAGCCGTTCGCGTCCTCGCCGAAGGGCAGATACGCCCGCGCCGGGTCGGTGCGGGTGCTCAACCGCCCGCTCGCGAGGTACGCCGCCCAGCCCCACGGCGACAACGAACTCTCCATTCCGCCCGTGGCCACCGTCTCCAGCTCCCCGTCCCGCAGCCGGCGGCGCGCGGCGCCGAGCGCGTCGAGGCCGCCCGCTTGCTCGGCCACCACGACCCCGCCCGCGCCGCGCAAGCCGTGCCGGATCGAGATCTGCCCCGAGTTCACCGCGTAGAACCACGCGAAGCTCTGGTAGGCGCTCACGTATTGCGGGCCCTGGCTCCACAGGTTGTGCAGTTCGCGGTGCCCGAACTCGAAACCGCCGGACGAGCTGGCGGTCAGCACCCCCGCGCGGAACTCCGGCAGCTCGGCGGGCACGAGCCCGGCGTCGGCGAACGCGCGGTCGGACGCGAGCAGCGCCAGCTGCGTCATCCGGTCGGTCTGCGGCAGCAGCCGCGCCGGCAGGTGCTCGGCCGGGTCGAGGCCGGTGACCTCGGCCGCGAGCCGGGCCGGGTACCGGCTCGCGTCGAACCGCGTGAGCTCGCCCACCGCCGACGTCCCGGCGGTCGTCGACGCCCAGTACTCGGCGATGCCGACGCCGGTCGGAGTCAGCAGCCCGATGCCCGTGATCACCGCGCCCATGGCCGTGCTCCGTCCCGCAGCCGTCTGAGCACCATCGCGCTCTGGAATCCGCCGAAGCCGCTGCCGAGGCTCAGCACGGCGTCCAGCCCGGCCTGCCGCGCGGTCAGCGGCACGTAGTCCAGGTCGCACACCGGGTCGGATTCGGTGAGATTGGCCGTCGGCGGGATCACGCCGTGTTCGATGGCGAGCGCGCACGCGGCGATCTCGATCGAGCCGATCGCGCCGAGCGAGTGCCCGATCATCGACTTGATCGAACTCATCGGCACGCGGTGCGCGTGTTCGCCGAGACCGCGCTTCACCGCCGCGGTTTCGTGGCGGTCGTTCTGTTTCGTGCCCGAGCCGTGTGCGTTCACATAGTCCACATCGGACGGATCGATCCGGGCCTGCGCCAGCGCCCGGGTCGCCGCCTCGGCCAGCTCGCGGCCGTCGGGACGCAGGCCGGTCATGTGGTAGGCGTTGCACCGCGTGCCGTAACCGGCGATTTCGGCGTACACGTGCGCGCCCCGCGCCCGCGCGCCGTCGAGCGTCTCCAGCACGAGGACCGCGGACCCCTCGCCCAGCACGAACCCGTTGCGGGTGTTGTCGAAGGGGCGGGACGCGGTTTCGGCCTCGTCGTTGCGGGGAGTCGTGGCCTTGATCGCGTCGAAGCAGGCGACGGTGATGGGCGAGATCGGGGCGTCGGCGGCGCCGGCGATCATCACGTCCGCCGAGCCTTCGCGCAGCAGTTCGCACGCGTGGCCGATCGAGTCGATCCCCGACGTGCACCCGGTCGAGATCGTGCGCACGGGTCCCTCCGCGCCGGCCAGCCAGGCCAGCTCGGCCGCCATCGAGCTGGGGACGAAGTAGTCGTAAGTGCTGTCGCGCACCTTCGTGTGGTCCACTGTCCACTCGCGACCGGAGGAGCTGGCCGCCACGAATTCGCGCTCCAGGCTCATCGTGGCCCCGACCGCGCTGCCGAGCGAGACGCCGAGCCGCTCCGGCGCCACCGTGTCCGCTTCGAGCCCGGCGTCGGTGATCGCCTCGCCCATGGCCACCACGGCGAACTGCGCGGCCCGGTCCAGCCGCGCTACCTGCTCCGCGCTCAATCCTTTGGCCAGCGGGTCGAAATCGCATTCGGCGGCAACCCGCGAGCGGAAGCCGCCGGCGTCGAACAGCGACAAGGCCCGGGTCGCGGTGCGGCCCGCGGTCAGCAGCGCCCAGAACTCCTTCGTGCCGATCCCGCCCGGCGCGACCGCGCCGATGCCGGTGATGACTATCCGTCTGTCCATCCGGTTCCCGTCTCCGTTCTCCGCCCCAGTTCCTCATACAGGGCAAGGCACTCTGCGTAGCGCGGCAGCAGTCCCGCCCGCCGCGCTTGCGCGACCGACGGCGCCGCGGCGTCCTTCTCCGACAGGGTCGGCTCGGTCTCCAGCCGCCACGGCAGCTTCAGTCCGGGGTCGAGCGGATCGATGTCGATCTGCGTGCCGGGCACGTACGAGGTCGAGCACAGGTAGCTGATGCACGTGTCGTCGGCGAGCGCCACGAACCCGTGGAACAGGCCCTCGGCCACGTACACCCCGCGCCCGGACTCCGCGTCGAGCACCGAAGAGGTGTGCTCCCCGAACGTCGGGGACCCCACGCGAAGATCCACCACGATGTCCTGCAAGGCCCCGCGCACGCAGCTGACGAATTTCGACTGGCCCGGCCGCAGCGCGACCCCGTGCAGCCCCCGCAGCGTGCCGCGGGCCGACACCGAGTAGTTCACCTGCGCGATCGAGAACCGGTGCCCGGCCGCGGCGCTGATCCGTCCCACGCGCAGCGATTCGAAGAACGAACCGCGCGCGTCGGTCTTCTTCTCCGGCAGGACGTGCAGGACACCGGGAAGACCGCCGTCAGTGATGACCATCGCCGCTCCCGTCCCCGCCCCCGTTCACGCGCCGAACACGTGGTTCGCGTACACCCCGGCCGCGGTTTCGAACTGGAGCGCCGCGTGGCTCGCCGCCGCGTGCACGTCGCGCCAGTGGCGCTGCACGGGGTTGCCCTCCTCCTGTCCGCTGGTCCCGCTGCAGCTCTGGATCCGGTCCACGGCGGACACCGCCAGCTCGGCGGCGACGGAATGGTCGCGATGGCTGCGTGCCACCAGTTCGGGCGGCACCGGGCCGATTTCGTCCGCGACCGCCGCGATGCGCCGCACGAGCAGCTCCGCGGCGTCCAGTTCCGCGGAAGCCCTGGCCAGTGCGAAGCGGACGCTCGCCTTGTCCCGGGAGCGTTGCACCTTGCCCATCGCGACCTCGGTCTTGCCGCCGATCCACTCGGTCCACGCGGAGAGCGCGCCGCGCGCCGCGCCGATGGCGGGCGTGACCATGGTGAGGCCGTTCACGAGCCGGAACGGCACCTGGTGGGCAGGAGCGTCGGGCGCCTCGGCAATGCCGGCGAGCATCGTCTTCTGCAGGAACGTCCGGTGTTCCGGCACGAATACTCCGTCGAGGACAACGGTGCGGCTGCCGGTGCCGCGCATGCCGGAGGTGAACCACGTGTCCTCGACGTCGAGTTCGCCGGCCGGCACCGCGAACACCCGCAAGCCGGGCGGTTCGGCCTCCGGGTCGCGGGCGAACAGCAGCACGTGGTCGGCGAAGTCCACGCCGCTCACGAACTTCCAGCGGCCCGACAGCGTCCACCCGCCGTCGGCGCGCGTCACCTCGCCCGAGGGCACGAACGCAGCGCCGACCAGCGCGCCCGCGCCGTCGGCCCAGATCTCCTGGCGGCCCGGTTCCGGCAGGAACCCCGCCATCCGCGCGTGCGAGGCGAACAGGGACGCGCACCAGCCCGCGGACGCGCAGCCTTCGGCGACGGCGAGCACGGCATCGACGAACTCGGTGTAGCCGCCGGCGGCTCCGCCGTGCTCTTTCGCGACGAAGTGCCCCGGGAAGCCGGCCGCCGTGATCGCGGCGACCACCGGGCCGGCCAGGCGCCGGTCCCGGTCGGCCTCCGCCGCGTGCGCCGCCGCGACCGCCCGCACCCGCTCGAACGCCAGGGGCGCGGCTTTTTCCTGCTGCAGCATGGAATCTCCAGGGGTCGGCACAGCGGATTCAGGGGCGCTCGGCGATGAAGACCCGGTGCATCGCCCGCTCCGAGCGGTGCGACGTGACGTTCGCGAAGCCCGCGTCCTCGAGCATCCGGCGGTAGGTGCCGACCGAGTGCGTCTGCCCGTCGAAGGTCTGGACCAGCATGATCACCGAGAACATGTACGGCAGCGGATTGGTCTCCGGGGTGTCGTCTTCCTCGTGGGTGTGCCCGACGACGGCGATGCGCCCGCCCGGCTTCACCGCGGGCGCGATGCGGGCCAGCAGCTCGGTCGCCTTCTCCTCGCGGAAGTGGTGCAGCACGTTGGTGAGCATCACGATGTCGTACGGCCCGCCGAAGTCCACCTCGAACATGTCGCCGGGGATGAAGTCGGTGCGGTCGGCCAGCCCGAGCTTCTCGGCGTTCTTCTCGGTGATCTCCAGGATGTTCGGCCAGTCCACACAGGACAGATGAACCCGCGGATTGCGCTGGGCGAGGAAGAACCCGTAGGAACCGTGGCTGCACGCGATGTCGAGCACGTTCACCGACTCGCGGTCCGCGGCCCACGGTTCGAGCTGCTCCGCCATCAGGTCGGCCGCGCCGTTGTTGAACCAGCTGGTGTGGTTGGCGAAGTCTTCCCAGTAGTCGAATTCCGGGGTGAGCGCGTGGGTGTCCGCGACCGTGCCGCCCTTGCGGACGGCGTCGATGAGGTTCTTCTGCGCGTCCCACTCCCAGTCGCTCGCGCCGATCCGCACCGCGCCGCCGAAGAACCGCGAGCCGGTGGACACCAGCAGCTCGTCGCCGCCGTCGGGGAGGCGGTAGCCGCCGGGGTCGGTGCGCAGCAGGCCGATCGCCGTGAGCGCGTCGAGCAGGATCCGCATCCCGCGTTCGTCGGTGCCCAGCTGGAGGGCGAGCGCCGCCGCGTCCCGGGGCCCGCCCGCGAACTCGTCGAAGACCCGCAGCCGCATCGCGGTGCGCAGCAACGCGGTCTTGACGTAACCGCGGAGGATGTCGTGCAAGGCCGCAGCAGTCAGGCCGTCGTTCGATTCCGGCATGTTCACCTTCTCGCGTCGAGTGGTTGACGGCACACATGCTGGGACGGGCGGGTCGAATGCCGTTGGAGACCCGCGCTCACCCCGGTGGAGCGTGGCTCGCGCGAGCCACGACCAGCACGTGCGAGAACAGGAAGCGGACGGCCAGCGCAACGACTGCGTACACCCGCAAAGATTTGATAACATCGTACGCACCAGACGTGCACGAGGAGTGATCGGTGAGTCCAGCGAACGAGGAGAAGACCCGGCGAGCCCCCACGGTCTGGGCGCGGATCAGCGAGCCCGTGCGCGAGCCGCGCCAGGTGCTGACCCGCGACCGGATCGTGGACAGCGCGATCCGGCTGGCGGACCGCGAGGGACTCGACGCGGTGTCGATGCGCAAGCTCGCCGACGAGCTCGAGACCAGCCCGATGTCGCTGTACCGGCACGTGCACGGCAGGGACGACCTGCTCGAGCTGATGTACGACTCGGTCATCGCCCCCGACCGCGACCTGCGCCACTCCGGGGACTGGCGCCGCGACCTGCACGTCGTCGCCCGCAACATCCGCGACGTCGCGCTGGCCCACCCGTGGGCCACGCGCATGATGACCAGCGGGCGCCCGGCGTTCGGCCCCAACGCGCTGCTCGGCCTCGAATGGGCGCTGGCCGCGGTGGCCGGCCTCGGCCTGCCGATCGCCGACATGTCCCGGATGGTGCTCACCGTGATCGGCGTCGCGCAGGCCACCGCGCAGACGGAGGTCGGCGAGGTCGACGAGCAGCAGCGGACCGGGCTGTCCGAAGCGGACTGGCACGAGAGCATGGCGCCGTACCTGAACCAGGTGCTCGAAAGCGGCGACTACCCGCAGGTCGCCACCATGCTCGCGGTGTCGCACGAACAGGACCCGGAGGCGATTTTCGACACGACGCTCGGGATCGTGCTCGACGGGCTGGAGCAGTACGTGGACCAGCGCCGCGCCGCCGCGGCCGGGGACTGACCTCCGCCCGGCTCAGGTCCGGCGTGGATCCAGGCTCCAGCCGCGCTTCCTAATCTCGCCGCGCCAGCCGGCTTGAGGGAGGCGCGTGTGCGTACGACTGACCTGTACATCGGTGCGATCGGCACCTACCTACCGGAGACGGTCACCGTCCAGGAGGCCAGTGACCAGGGGCTTTACCCCGCCGAGGACATCGACCTGCACCAGCTCGCGGGCGTCGCGGTCGCCGGGACCACCCCGGCGCCGGAGATGGCGCGCTTCGCCGCCGTCGAGACGCTGCGGCGCTGGGGACGGCCGAAGGACGAAGTGGATCTGCTGCTTTACGCCAGCACCTGGCATCAGGGTCCGGAGGGCTGGCTGCCGCACAGCTACCTCCAGCGCCACGTGGTGGGCGGCCGCGCCCCGGTCGCGGAGATCCGCCTGGGCTGCAACGGGATCCTCGGCTCGATGGAGCTGGCGGCCGGGTACCTCGACCCCGACGCGGGTCGGACCGCGGCGCTGCTCGTCACCGCCGACAACTACGGCACCCCGCTGATGAACCGCTGGCGGCTCGGCCCCGGCTTCATCCCCGGCGACGCCGCGACGGCGCTCGTGCTGACCACGGAACCGGGCTTCGCGCGGGTCACGTCCGTGTGCACGGCGAACATCCCGGAGGCCGAGGAACTGCACCGCGGCGACGAACCGCTGTTCCCGCCGGGCGTCACGCTCGGGCGGTCGCTCGATTTCGCGTCCCGCTTCCGCAGCCGCGGCGCGGCGGGCGAGGCCGTGCAGGGCGGGCTCGACCGCGCGCGCGGCGAACTCGTCGATCTCGTGGACCGCGCCGTCGAGGAGTCGGGGATTTCCCGCGACGACCTGGCGCGCGTGGCCTACATCAACTATTCGCGCGAGATCGTCGAGGAAGCGTGCATGAAGCCGCTCGGCCTGCCGATGGAGAAGTCCACCTGGGACTTCGGCCGCACGGTCGGCCACTGCGGAGCCAGCGACCAGCTGCTCGCACTGAACGACCAGCTGCGCACCGGCGCGCTGAAGCCGGGCGACCACATGCTGTTGCTCGGCACCGCGCCGGGCATCAATCTCGCGTGCGCCGTGGTGAAGCTCCTCGAAGTTCCGTCGTGGATCGACGAAGAAGGTGCTGCCCAGTGACCGCGGCGGACACGACCGAGCCGATCGCCGTCGTCGGCATCGGTTGCCGGTTCCCGAACGACGTGCGGTCGCCCGACGAGTTCTGGGAGCTGCTCCGCGAAGGCCGCGACGCTGTCGGCGAAATCCCCGAGGAACGCTGGAGCGCTTACGCCGCAAGGGGTCCGCGGTTCGCCGCCGCGCTGCGGCGTGCCGTGCGAAACGGCAGCTTCCTCGATCACGTCGACGAGTTCGACCCCGCGTTCTTCGGCATCTCCCCGCGCGAAGCCGAACTCATGGACCCGCAGCAGCGGCTGCTGCTCGAAGTCGCGTGGGAGGCGCTCGAAGACGCCGGGGTCCCTCCCTCGGACCTCGCCGGCACTGACGCGGGCGTCTTCGTCGGCGTGTGCACCCACGACTACGGCGGCCAGATGCTCGAGGACCTGCCCGCTCTCGGCGCGTGGAGCGGCATCGGAGCCGCCGGATGCGCGGTCGCCAACCGGATCTCCCACGCACTCGACCTGCGCGGGCCGAGCTTCGCGGTGGACACGGCGTGCTCGGCTTCGCTCGTCGCGCTGCACCTGGCGTGCCAGAGCCTGCGCCTCGGCGAAAGTTCCGCCGCGCTCGTCGGCGGCGTCAACGTGATCCTCACCCCGGGGCAGTCCCTGACGCTCGACGCCGCCGGCGCCCTGTCGGCCGATGGGCGTTCCAAGGCATTCGGCAGCGACGCGGACGGGTACGGCCGCGGCGAAGGCTGCGGCGTCGTGGTGCTCAAGCTCCTCGCCGACGCGCAGCGAGACGGCGACCGCGTGCTCGCGCTGGTCCGCGGCAGCGCGGTGCGCCAGGAGGGCCGGACCGACGGCATCATGGCGCCCTCGGCCACGGCGCAAGAACACGTGATCCGCCAAGCGTGCGAAAACGCCGGGATCGAGCCGGCGAGCGTCGGATACCTCGAAGCGCACGGCACGGGCACGCGCCTCGGCGACCCGCTCGAAGCAGCCGCGCTCGGCGCCGTCTACGGTCCGGGCCGCGCGCCGGACGAAGCGTGCCTGCTCGGTTCGGTGAAGGCCAACATCGGGCACCTCGAAGGCGCGGCCGGGGTCGCCGGCGTGATCAAGACCGTGCTCGCGCTCGGCCGCCGCGAAGTTCCGCCCACCCGGCTCACCG
This sequence comes from Amycolatopsis sp. cg13, assembly GCF_041346965.1. Taxonomy (GTDB): domain Bacteria; phylum Actinomycetota; class Actinomycetes; order Mycobacteriales; family Pseudonocardiaceae; genus Amycolatopsis. Next base: position 8,572,199 of record NZ_CP166848.1, on the reverse strand, counting down.
CCGAGCTGAACCCGGAGATCGCATGGGACCGGCTGGGGTTGCGCGTCGCGACGGAGGCCACCGGATGGCCGCGCGGTGCCGGACCCCGGCGCGCGGGCGTGTCCGGATTCGGGTACGGCGGCACGGTCGCGCACATCCTGCTGGAAGAAGCACCGGAACCGTTGGCAGGCAAGGAAACCGGCGCGGCCGGTGAGCTTTTCCCGCTGTCCGCGCAGAGCGAGCCCGCGTTGCGGGCGCGGGCCGGCGAGCTGGCCGACCGGCTGGCTGCCACGACCGAGCGCGAGCTGCCGCTGGCCGGCGTCGGTGCCACCCTCGCGCAGCGTCGTTCGCACCTCGCCCACCGGGCCGTCGCGGTCGCCTCGGGCCGCGCCGAGCTGATCACCGCGCTGCGCGGGCTGGCGGACGACGGAACGAACCCCGAGGTCGTGACCGGGACGGCCGCCGGAACCGAGCCGCTGGTATGGGTATTCTCGGGGCACGGTTCGCACTGGCCCGGGATGGGGGCCGAATTGCTGGAGCGCTCGGCCGCGTTCGCCGGGACGATCGACGTGCTCGAGCCGATTTTCGAGGCGGAGCTGGGTATTTCGGCCCGGTCCGCCCTCGTGGCCGACGAACTGACCGAGACCGGCCTCGCGCAGGCGCTCACGTTCGCGATGCAGGTCGGCCTCGCCGCGCAGTGGCGGGCCCGCGGGATGGAACCCGCCGCCGTGATCGGCCACTCGGTAGGCGAGGTCGCGGCGTCCGTCGTCGCGGGCGCGCTGCCGCTGGAAGAGGGCGCGAAGCTGATCTGCCGCCGGTCGCGGCTGCTCCGGCGGATCGCGGGCGACGGGGCGATGGTCATGGTCGGGCTGCCGTTCGCCGACGTAAGCCGTCGCCTCGCCGGCCGCACCGACGTCGCCGCGGCGATCAGCGCGGCGCCGTCGTCGACCGTCGTGTCCGGCTCCGCGCCGGCGGTCGCGGAACTGCGCGCCGAATGGGAGTCCGAGGGGCTGGCCGTGCGCCAGGTCGACACCGACGTGGCGTTCCACAGCCCGCAGGTCGACCCGTTGCTGGCCGACCTGACGTCGGCGGTGTGGGAGCTCGCCCACCAGCCGGCGACCGTGCGGATGTACTCGACGGCGCTCGACGACCCGCGCACCCCGGCCGCGTCCGGAGCGGGTTACTGGGCGGCGAATCTGCGCAACCCGGTGCGGTTGCACGAAGCCGTGACCGCGGCGGTCGAAGACGGGTTCCACGCATTCCTCGAAGTCTCCGCACACCCCGTCGTAGCGCATTCGATCCGGGAGACGCTGTTCGCGTCCGGACACGACGGTTCCTACGTCGGCGTCACGATGCGCCGTCGCAAGTCCGCGGAGGTCACGATCCGCACCGCGCTCGCCGAGGCCCACTGCCACGGCGTCGAGGTGCCGTGGGAACGGCTTCAACCGGCCGGACCGCTCGTGCCGCTGCCGCGCTATCCGTGGCAGGACCGGCGGTACTGGCGCGAAACGACGCCCGAGGACGGCTCCGGCGGTCGAGGGCACCAGATCGACACGCACACCCTGATCGGCGATCCGCTCCCGATCGCGGGCACCGGATTGCGCGTGTGGACGACCGAACTCGACGACAGCACCCGTCCGTATCCGGGCAGTCACGCCTTGCGCGGTGCGGAGATCGTGCCGGCCGCGGTGCTCGTGCTGACGTTCCTCGGCGCCGTCGGGCAACGCGAAGACTTGCTCGCGCTGTCCGGGCTCGAAATGCACCACCCCTTGCTCACCGCACAGCGGCAGCGCGTGCAGGTGGTCCACGACTCGACGGAGGTCCGGCTCGCCGCGAGCCCGGCGGAGTCGCGAGCGGACGACGAAGATTCGTGGCTCGTGCTCGCACAGGCGGAGGAACCGCCGCCGCGCGAAGCCCTCGACGCTCCGTCAGGGACGCTGGTACCGCGATCGGCCCTCACCGAAGAGGACCCGGCGCAGGTGCGGGACCGGCTGGCTCAGGTGGGCGTGCCCGAGACCGCGTTTCCTTGGACCGTCGAACAATTCGACCGGGGCGCCGGTGTGGTGCGAGCCCTCGTGCACGCTCCCGCCGCCACATGGGCGTCGGCATTGGACGCCGCGTTGTCGGTCGCGCCCGCCGCGTTCGAAGGCGAACTGGCGCTGCGGATGGTCGTGCGGATCGACGACGTCGTGCTCGCCGCGGCGGCGCCGGAACGCGTGCTCGTCGAAGTGCGCCGGGACAGCGACGACGCGGACCTCGTCCACGTTCTCCTCGCCGACCCCGACGGCCGGATCGCCGGACGGCTCGACGGGCTCCGCTATCCCGTCGTCGATCCCCCGGCCGCACGAGCGGAGCAGGACGACGGCGAGGCGGGAGAAGAGGTCGCCGCGCCGTGGCGAGGGCTTGCCGCCGACGAGGCGCTTTCCCTTATCCTGCGGCGCGTCCGGGATCAGATCGCCGTCGAAATGCGGCTGCCGCCGGACGAGCTCGACGCGACGCGGCCGCTGATCCAGCAGGGGTTCGACTCGGTCATGACGGTAACCGTGCGCCATCGGCTGGAGCGCATATTCGGAATATCTCTCTCCAGTTCTCTCTTCTGGCAACGACCGACTGTCGAAGCCATCGCCAGGCACCTCACCGACGCGCTGGCGGCGAACTGAACGGCGGAACCGCAACCGGCGAAAAGCGCACCGGACCCGGCATCGGGTCCGGTGCGCTTTTCGCTTCCGCACAAGGCTTTTCGCCGCTCATCCCAGCCACCGGGACGGGGTAACCCCCGAGGGAAGTGACATCTGTCAGGGGTTCCGCTTCTTGTTATTCGCTTCACCAAGGATCTGCAAAACTCCGAGGTGAGCGAATCACTGGGAGGCGAGTTGCTGTTCTACGGATTACTCGGTCCGCTCGAAGTCTCGAACGAGCGTGAAACCTGTACACCCGCGACACCAATGGTGCGGAAGGTCTTGGCCTTGCTGTTGTCAAGGGCGAACCAGATCGTGCCGACCGAAGTGCTCATCGACGAACTCTGGGGGCAGACGCCGCCGAAGAGCGCGACCACGACCACACAGACCTATGTGTACCAATTGCGGAGGCAACTGAACCAGCACGCGGAAGAAGACTGGCTCATCACCGAACCGCCGGGCTACCAGCTGCGCGTCAGCCCGGACCAGATCGACACGCGCCGGTTCGAGGACCTCTCGCGCCGGGGGCGGCAGCTGCTCGACGAAGGGGAGCCCGCCGAGGCACGCCCGCTGCTGCGGGAGGCGCTCGGCATGTGGCGGGGCAAACCGCTCGCCAACACGAAGGTCGGCACGGTGCTCGAATCGTATGTCGTGCACCTGGAAGAGCAGCGCATGCGCACGGTCGAGCTGTGCATCGAAGCCGAAGCACAGCTCGGTTCCTACCGGGAGGTGATCGCGGACCTGCGCACACTCGTCGCGCAGAACCCGCTCAACGAGTGGCTGCACGGCCAGCTGATCAGGGCGCTGTCGCACGTCGGGCGGCGCAGTGAAGCACTGCAGGTCTACCAGCGCCTGCAAGCCGTGCTGAGCGAGGAACTGGGGCTCGACCCCGCGCCGGAACTGCAACGCCTGCACCGCGAGCTGCTGTCGCTGGGCGCGCCGCCCCCGCGGCAGGCACAGCCCAGGCAGTTCGCGTTGTCCTGCACCCGGCCGGCATAGCACTGAAAGTGCGAAGAACAACGGCGGCTTCTCCCGGAACCATCGGGAGAAGCCGCCGTTGTTCTTCGGCCCGGCTGGGGGTCAGCGCGCTCCGACGGCCTCGACACGGCGGGCCTCGGCCCAGACCGCGCGGACCGAGTCCCGCAGGGAATGCCGCGGACGCCAGGCGATCAGGCGACGGGCGAGGGCGACGTCCACGGCGTGCCAGCGCATGTCTTTGCCGCGGACGGCGACCTCGGAGTCGGTGGCGTCGCGTTCGACAAGCCGCGCCTCGACCCCGCTGACAGCCACGAGGTCGGTCACCAGCTGCCGGACCGCGACGGCTTCGCCGGCTCCGATGTTCACGCACTGCCCGGTGAGCTCGCTGCCCGCCGCCGCGGCCACCGCGTCCGCGACGTCCCGGACGTCAACGAAGTCGCGTTCGGAGCTGAGGGTGAACAGGTCAAGCGTTGCCGGGGTGCCTTCGCGCGCGGCTCGCGCGAGCGTCGCCGCGACGGTGCCGAGCAGGCTTCCCGGCGGAGTACCGGGCCCGATCACGTTGGCGACACGCAGGACGACGCCGTCGAGACGACCGGCCTCGGTCGCGGCGAGCACCGTCCGGGTGGCGGCGAGCTTGGTGCGACCGTATTCGCTTGCCGGGCGCGCAGGCGCTGACTCGTCGACGAGGGTTCCGGGCGGCACCGGCCCGTACTCGGCGGTGGACCCGAGCTGTACGAACCGAGGCCGCGTCGCCAGCGCGGCGACGGCTTCCACGACTTTGCCGACGAGGATGTCGTTGCCGGACCGCAGCTGCTCCACAGTGGTGCGCCACACCGCACCGGAGGCATTCACCACCAACGCCGGCCGCGCGGCCGCGAACAGCTGCGCTATTTCGGCGAGGTCGGCGGCGGCCAGGTCGAGGACCGCGCGCCGGTCGGGGGAATCGGCCGCGGCCGGGGTACGGGAAACGCCGAGCACGGCCCAGCCGTCGCGGGCAAGCCCGGCGCAGACGTGCCTGCCGACGAACCCGCTCGCGCCGAGCACCACCGCAGTGCGGCTCGCCCTTTCGGTCTCGATCATGCGGACCATCGTGAAGCTCATCGGTCCAGCCGGGATCGAGCGGAGCGCACGCGGAGGTCAAGCGGTCCGCCGAGGCGGTCTCGAACGGCGGTCGAGCGGCGGCCGAGACGATCAGGGTTGCAGGCGCGGGCGAAAGGACTGGTGATGGAAGAAACTCCTGTGGTGGTGTGCGGCGGCGGACTGGTGGGCCTCACCGCGGCGGTTCTGCTGGCGCACCACGGCATACCGCCGCTGGTGGTGGAGCGTCATCCCGGAACGTCGCAGCTGCCCAAGAGCCGCAGTCTCACCGTGCGGTCGATGGAAGTGTTCCGGTCAGCGGGGATCGAAGACGCGTTGCGCGCCGTGCCGAGGTCGGTGCTCAACCGCTACACCGACGTGCTGGGCGCGCCGGATCTCGTCGGGGCCGAGGAATACCGCACGTCGCGACCGGCGCCGCGGGCGGCCGATCCGCTCAGCCCGACGACCGCGATCATGGTGGACCAGGACGCCGTGGAACCCGTGCTGCGCGAGGAGGCCGCGCGGCTGGGGGCGCGGCTGCGGTTCGGCACCGAACTGGAAGAGTTCGAACAAGACGGCGACCACGTGCTGCTTCGCTTGCGGGAGCGGCGGTCCGGGTCGGTGAGCGAGGTCCGCACCCGGTATCTGATCGCCGCCGACGGGCACCGGTCGCCGATTCGAAGCAAACTCGGCATCGAGGTGGACCGGGTCGGGCAGGCGCAGCCGATCGTGAACATCCCGTTCGAGGCGGACCTGTCCGGGCCGCTGGCCGGGCGCCCGATCGCGCTGGCGTATCTGAGCCGTCCGGAGCCGAACACCATCCTCACCCGCCTCGACCGCGACGACCGTTGGGTGCTCATGGTGCCCGAGGGCTCCGGCGCCTGGGACGAAGCCGGGTGCACAGCGGCGATCCGGGCCGCGATCGGCGACCCGGCGGTGCCGTTTTCCCTGATGCCGCTGTATGAATCCGCGCCCGTGCAGACGTGGGAGCTGGCGAGCTGGACCGCGCGCCGCTTCCGCGCGGGCAACATCCTGCTGACGGGCGACTCGGCGCACGTGATGGCGCCGGCAGGCGGGCTCGCCGGCAACACCGGCATCCAGGACGCGCACAACCTGGCGTGGAAAATCGCGCTCGTCTGCTCTGGAGCCGCGGGCGACGGCCTGCTGGACACCTACGAAGCCGAGCGCCGCCCCGTCGCCCTCATGACCGGCGACTACTGCCGTGCGCGCCAGCAGGGCCGCACCTCGCGCGCGGGCGAGCAAACTACGACCGTGGACCCGCTGTCGATGAGCCTGGGCTATCACCAGTACTCCACCGCGGTCGCGGCCTCGGGCGACCCCTCGACTGTCACCAGGGCCACCGAGCTCGTCGGCGCTCCCGGCACCCGCCTTCCGCACGGATGGCTGCGCCGGTCCGCCGCTCAAGTGTCCACAGTGGATCTTTCCGCTCGCGGTTTTCACCTGCTCGCCGGGCCGGACGGCGGCAAGTGGGTGCTCGCGGCCCGCGCTGCCGCCGACCAGCACGGCCTGCCCCTGACCGCCGACCTCCTCGGCGCCGACCTCCACCCCACCCCGGATTTCGACCCGGGCGGAGCCCTCGCGCTCCGCCCGGACGAAGCCCTCCTGACCCGCCCCGACGGCTACGTCGCCTGGCGCTCCCCCGAAGGCGCCGACCCGGCGGCAGCCCTGGAGACCGTGTTGACCGCTGTGCTGGCGCACTGAACCGTTGCGGGGCACCGGATCCGGTGCCCCGCAACGAGGATCACGGCCGCACCGACTCCCACAACGCCCGCAGCGAATCGTCGAGCGTGTGCCGTGCCTGCCAGTTCAGCACCGCCGAGGCGGGACCCGGATCCACTTCCTGTGCGCCCTCCGCGGAGCGATGGGACGCAGTCTGCTGCGGAGCCCGCTCGGACAACCGCGCGGGCACCCCGCTGATCTCGACGAGGTCCGTGACCAGCGAGCGCACCGAGATCGACCTGCCGCTGCCCAGAAGGACAACCCCGCCGGGAATCGGCGTACGCGCGGCGAGAGCGACGGCGGACACCAGATCGCGGACATCGAAAAAGTCACGGGAAGCCCGGAGGGCGAAGAGATCGAGCGTGGCGGACGAACCTTCGCGGGCAGCCGCTGCGAGAACCGCGGCGACCTTTCCGGGGAGACTGGCCTCCGGAATGCCTGGACCGAGCACATTGGACAGTCGAAGAACCACGCCGTCGACAGCGCCGCGGGCGGTGGCCGCCAGCACCGCACGAGTGGCGAGATTCTTGGTGCGCCCGTAGGGAGTCCGCGGCGCACACGGCACGGATGCGTCGAGCCGGACGCCGCCAGGCACCGAACCGTGTTCGTGGACAGTGCCGAACTGCACGAAGCGCGTCCGCGGCGAAAGCCCGGCGAGCACATTCTCCACCAGGCGAGTGTTCGAATACTCCATCTGTTCCTCGGTCACCGCGCCCCACAGCGCGCCCGCCGCGTTCACGACAAGGCTCGCCCGCAGGTCCCCGAACAGCTCGCGGGCCAGTGCCGTCGCGAGGTCGGCCGTGACGATCCGGGCGCCGGGAACGTCGGCGCTCCGCCGGGCGATCGCGACGACGTCGCAGCCGCGTGCGGCCAGCCCCGCACAGACCTGCCTGCCGAGAAAACCCGTGCCACCGAGAACCACCGCGCGATCGTTCACCGCCGCAGCGTGCCAGCCCGCCCTCGACCACGGATCCAGCCCGCTCGGCCAGGGCTCGACCAGTCCGCGAAGAGCACGCCCGACGCTGAAAGCCGAACGGCGGCCAGGCCCGTTGCCCGGTCGGTTGACGAGATCCGGGGTTGTTGTGGACGAAGACGAAAGCATCGCCGTCTCAGCGGCGGTCACCGACAGCGCCGTCACGCCGAACAAGGACGTCGACCAGTGGTTCGCCGCGCATCGCGCGCGCTCGGACTTCTCGGTCACCCGCATCCCGTTCGCCGAGATGGACCACTGGGGTTTCGCCGGCGACGCCGGCGCGCTGGCGCACGACAGCGGGCGGTTCTTCTCCGTCGCCGGACTGCGGCTCGAACCCGACTCCGGACCGGCGTGGGACCAGCCGATCCTCGTGCAGCGCGAGATCGGCATCCTCGGCCTGCTCGTGCGCGACATCGACGGCGTGGCCCACTTCCTCGTGCAGGCCAAGGCCGAACCCGGCTACACCGGCGGCGTGCGGATCTCCCCGACAGTGCAAGCCACCCGCAGCAATTTCAGCGGCGTGCACCGCGGCCGCTCGATCCCGTACCTCGAGCATTTCCTCGACGCGCCGCCGGAACGCGTTCTCGTGGACAGTCTCCAAGGCGAACGCGCGGCGTGGTTCCTGCGCAAACGCAACCGGCACCTCGTGGTGCGCGTCGACCGCGACGTGCCCGAGCACGACGGCTTCCGCTGGCTCACCCTCGGGCAGCTGCGCCGGCTGATGAAGGAGGACAACGCGGTGAGCATGGAGATCTGCTCCGTGCTGGCCTGCCTGCCCGCGCCCTCGTCCGACGGCGCGTCCGACTTCCACACGGCGCTGGCCCGCTCGATTTCGGGCAAATGGCAGGCGAAACACGGAATGCGCGAAGTCGGCAGCCGCTTGTGCGAGATCAAGGCCCGGCACGAAATCGGCCAGCGCCCGATCCCGCTGCACACCGCCGAAGGCTGGCAACGCGACGACCATCGCCTCTTCCGCCCGGACGGCCGCTTCTTCTCCGTGGTCGCCGCCCGCGTCGAAGCGAACCGCGAAGTTCCACAGTGGACCCAACCGCTGCTGGCCCCGGTTCCGGGCGGAATCTCGGCGCTGGTGACCCGCACCATCGACGGCGTCCTGCACGTACTGCTCGACGCCCACATCGAAGCGGGCTCCCTCGACGTCGCGGAGTTCCGGCCCACCGTGCAGTGCACCCCGGCCAACTACGACGGCCGGACCCGCCCGCCGTTCCTCGACACCGTGCTCGGCGCCGCGCCCGAGCGGATTCGCTACGACGGTGTGATCTCCGAGGAAGGCGCGCGGTTCCACCACGCCGAAAACCGCTATCTGATCGTCGACGGCGGCGAAGACTTCCCGCTCGACGTGCCGCCGGAGTTCACCTGGGTGAGCGTCGCCCAGATCCGGCGGCTGCTGGAACACGGCTACTACCTGAACATGCAGGCGCGCACGCTCGTCGCGCTGCTGCACGCGATCTGACCCACCCCGGCACCAGCCGCGCTCAAGCGCGACGCCGGAGGATCGCCGCGGACGAAACCTCAGGGAGGCAAGGATGGACACCGGACTGACCGGCCGCGTCGTGCTCGTCACGGGCGCGACCGGAGGCATCGGGCTCGCCACGGCACGGGCGTTCGCCGCGGAGGGCGCCAAGGTCGCGCTGACCCACCGCGACAGCGCGGCGGCCGCGGCCGTGCTCGTCAAGGAGTTCGGGCCGGAGCGGGCGATGGCCGTCCGCTACTCCCTCGCCGAACCGGAGTCCGCCGAAGCCGCCTTCGCCGAGATCACCGAACGGTGGGGCCGGGTCGACGTGCTCGTCGCCAACGCTTACCACCGCACCGGACGGCGGGCGCCGGGGCACCGCTTCGAAGACGTCGCCGCGAGCGAGTGGCAAGCGACGCTCACCGACAACCTCGCTGCCACGATCCGGCTGTGCCAGCTCGTGCTGCCCGGGATGCGCGAGGCGGGCTGGGGCCGGATCGTGCTGCTGTCTTCCCACGTCGTCTCGCACGGCCGGCGCGGACAGGAAACCTATGCGGCGGCGAAAGGCGGGCTGCACGGCTTCGCCCGCAGCCTCGCGTGGGAGGCGGGCGAGGAGGGCGTGCTCGTGAACGTGGTCGCGCCGGGCCTCACCCGCACCGAGGCGGTGCTCGCGAAACTGCCGGAAGCGCTGCGGGAACAGGAACGTTCGCGCACCGCGACCGGGAGGCTGTCGGAACCCGAAGACGTCGCCTCCGCGGTGGTCTTCGCCGGATCGGCCGCCAACCGCAACATCAGCGGCCAGGTCCTCGAAGTCTCCGGCGGTCGCAGCTGAACCGAAAGATCCATTCGGCACCAACGGAAACGGGCGGATATGCGCGGAATCATCCTCGCCGGCGGTCACGGGACGCGGTTGCACCCCATCACGCGGAGCGTGTCGAAGCAGCTCCTGCCGGTCTACGACAAACCCATGATCTACTACCCGCTCTCGACGCTGATGCTCGCGGGCATCCGGGAAATCCTCGTGATCTGCACCCCGCGCGACCTCACGCTGTTCGAGAACCTGCTGGGCGACGGCAGCTGGCTGGGCATCGAAATCACCTACGCCGTGCAATACGAACCGCGTGGCCTCGCCGACGCGTTCCTGATCGGCGCCGACCACATCGGCGACGAGGACTGCGCGCTGATCCTGGGCGACAACATCTTCCACGGCCACCGCTTCTCCGAACTCCTGGTCCGCCACCACTCCCCGGTCGAAGGCTGCGTGCTGTTCGGCTACCCCGTGACCGACCCGGAGCGCTACGGCGTGGCCGAGATCGACGAGACCGGCCACTTGCTGTCGCTGGAAGAGAAACCCCGGCACCCCAAGTCGAACCTCGCGGTGACCGGCTTGTACTTCTACGACCGGCACGTGGTGGACATCGCCCGCGGCCTGAAGCCGTCTCCGCGCGGCGAGCTGGAAATCACCGACGTGAACCGGCACTACCTGGACGCCGGAGCCGCCCGGCTCGTCCCGCTCGGACGCGGGTTCGCCTGGCTCGACACCGGCACCTACGGCTCGCTCATGGACGCCGGGCAGTACATCCAGCTGCTGGAACACCGCCAGGGCGTGCGGATCGCCTGTCTCGAGGAAGTGGCACTGCGCATGGGTTACATCGATGCGGCCGAATGCCACCGACTGGGCGAGGACATGGCGCACTCGGACTACGGTCGCTATGTCCTGACTGTCGCCGGCGCACAGCAGGTCGCGGGACCGGTGATGCTCTAATGGGTTCGATGCGCGTACTGGTCACCGCGGCGGTGCCCAGCCACCTCATGTCGATCATCCCGCTTGCCTGGGCATTGCGTTCGATGGGCCACGAAGTACTGGTCGCGGGCAAAGCCGACGTAACCGCCACCGCGCGCAGTGCCGGCCTGTGCACCGCCGACGTCCGCGAAGCCGACAGCGGACTCGACGCCCGCCGCAAGGCCGCCGCGAAGCCCGTGTCCCCGGACGGCCCGCCCGACTGGGCGCGGATGGCGGACAACTGGCGCGCGCGAGTCGGCAACGTGCTCGACAGCTACCTGGAAACGGCGCGGCAGTTCCGCCCGGACCTGGTGGTCACCGACCCCATCGAATACAGCGGCCCGGTACTCGCCGGTCTGCTCGGCATCCCCTACGCCGTCCACCGGTGGGGCCCGGAGTCGTTGTCCAGCGACGCCCTTCCCCACGCACGAACGGCACTCGCCGACCTGGGGCCGTTCAACGCCCCCTCGGCCATCGTCGACCCGTGCCCGCCCAGCCTGCAAGCCCCCGAAGCGACCCCGGCGAGCCATCCCCTGCGCTTCGTCCCCTTCAACGGCTCCGGCACGGTGCCGAGGTGGCCGTCCGACGGCCGGACGCGGCTCTGCGTATCGCTCGGCATGTTCGGCTTCAGCGTGCTCGCCGGCGACGGTTCGGCCACCGTGCTGGAAGTACTGGCCGGCAAGCTCGCGGGACGCACCGATCTGGACGTGGTGCTGCCCGTACCCGCCGAATACCTGGAGCAGGTGCGCGAGCTGCCCGCTCCCGTACGCGTCGTACCACAAGTCCCGCTCAACACCGTCCTCGGCGACTGCGCGCTGGTGCTGCATCACGGCGGCTCCGGCACCGCGCTGACCGCCGCGACGTTCGGTCTGCCGCAACTAGTGATGCCCCAGGCCCACCCCGCGCTGGCGAGCTGCGCGGAACGCCTGTTCAAGACCGGCGTCGCCCGGGAGACCGGTGCCGAGCCGGCGGAAGTGATCGACGAGGTCCTGGCCTCCGGCAACGAGGCCGGGCGAGCCGCCGAACTGCGGGAGGAAATGCTCGCGCTGCCGACACCGGCCGAGACCGCGGACGCGCTGACGCGGGAATTCGCCTGAAACGGCTAGGGAATCCCGAGAAGCACGTGAGGTTTCGGGGAGACGTTTTCGCCGAACTGTCGCGGTTTATCCGGGCACCGCAACTTGGCGAAATTACCGCCGCCTCCCCGATCCCACGGGGGTCAGGCTCCGGAGACAGCCACCACGCCGGTCATGGTGCCCACGTACGCGTGGTCACCGGACAGGGTGGGAGAGGCGAAGTGCGGGACAGTGCCCAGGTTGATCTGACTCCGCACCGTGCCGTCGGCCGGGGACAGTGCGTACAGGTCTCCGGTGTTCCAGTCCACCACCCACACCGCGCCGCCGCCTACCGTCGGGGAGCCGTTCGCGGAGACTGCGGCGCGCCAGACCACGGTGGGAGTGCCGGCCGCGTCGACGCGCACTGCTGCCGGACCGTCGGTGCAAGGCAGGTAGGCGGTGTCTCCGCTGGTCGCGCTCCCGCCGAAGGACTGGCAGATATCGGCCTGGGCCAGTTGCCCGCCGATGCCGCCGAGCTTGTCGTGGTTCAGCACGTACCCGGTGCCCCGTTTGCCGACCGCGATCACGTGGTCGCCGAGCAGGGTCGGACTGGACGAACCGAGATCCAGGTCCTGTGCGTTGTCGTCGGCCCAGGTGTCCGGGGCGAACAGGTCCACCCGCTGCAGGGAGGGCGACAGGGCCAGCACGGAATCGCTGTCGTCGTAGGCCATGGTGGATTCGCCGTTGCCCACCGAATAAAGGAGCCGTTGCCCGTCGACGACGCCGCCACCCGGGGCCCAGATCCCGGCTTCCCTGGTGGTCGGCACGGCGTAGCTGATCGGGTCGGTACCGGCGGTGGTCACCGATGCCACTGAGCCGATGTAGTTGGCGCAGTCGCCAGCCAGTCCGCCGTAAGGCACATAGACCCGGCCGTCGAACAGGGTCAGCGCCGCTCGCTGCTGGTGGGCCACCGCGTCGCCTTTCGGCGGCTCCAGTGGCGTGCGCACCTCCACCGCACCGGTTCCCGTGTTCACCCCGACCAGCACGTGCTGCCCGCCGGTGAGTTCGGCCAGCGCGTAGACCCGCGACGTCGCCTGGTCGTACACCATGGTGCTGGTGATGCCGAGCGGATCGATGTTCCCGCACGGCAGTTCCGACCGGCGCGCCGGTTCGCCGATATGGGCCGACCAGCGCGTCGCGCCCGTGGCCGGGTCGAGCGCGTACACGGTGTTGTTTTCCGTGGCGGCCAGGATTTGCCCGCCGACCACCAGCGGCTGCCCGTACACCGCGCCGTCCAAAGTGGACTGCCAGGCCGTTCCGAGCGTGCCCAGCGGCGCGAGATCGGCGGCGTCGCCGGTACGCGCGTTGTCGCGGTGATAGGTCGGCCAGTCGCTCGCGGCGGCCTGCCGGAGATGACCGGCGGCCTCCGGAGCGGCCTGCGCCGGTACCGGAGAGCCGATGATCAGCACGGCGGCTGTGCTCGCGATCGCCGCGCGAAAGCCAGATTCGTTCATCACGCACCACTTCCCGAAGAGGGGGCCGATGACTCCGCTGGAATCGCAGTATCCCGCGCCGAACTCCCGTGCGACAGCGTCGAGCGACGCGGGCCGTCCAGGCTAACCGGCAAGGCCGTTCGCCTCCGAAACGTCGTTTCACCTGCCGCCTCGGCCACGACAGAAGAATCCCGGGCACCGTGCCGCGTCAGCGGTGCGCGACGAGCCCTTCCGGCGATCCGCCCCGAGCGGACGCCACCGGCCCGGTCCGCCGCCTCGCCTTCATCCGGAGCCCGTCCCGAGCACGGAGTCCAGCTCCCGCAGGAGCCGCGCCACCGGACGCGGCCGGATCTGTTGTTGCACAACGGTTCCCAGCAACCAGGACAGCAGCGCGTGGGGCGCGTCCTCGGGATCGTCGACCGGCAGTCGCGCGGTCAGTTCCCCGAACAGCGCGCCCATGTCGTCCAGCGTCGCGGCCACGGCCTCGGACGCCTGCCGACGGCCGGTGTCGATCCAGTATTCGAACCACAAGAACGCGGCGTGCGGCCGGTCGGCGAAGGTGGCCAGGTAAGCCCGCACGACCGCGCGCAGTTTCTCGGCTGGATCGGACTCGCGGTCGGCGGTCCGGCGCAACTCGGCCGTCATCGCCGTCACGTGTTCTCGCATCGCGAGGTCCACGACGTCGTGGATCTCGTCGAAGTAGTAGTGCACGGCGCTCTTGGTCAGCGGGCTCGCGTCGGCGACCGCGCGCGCAGTGCAGGCCGCGAGCCCGTCACGGGCCAGGACTTGTCTGGCGGCGTCGACGATCTGCTCGCGCTTGCCGCGCCGGTTGGCTTCGATCACGGGCCTGTTCGGTGTCACCCCGGTGAATCTACCTTCTCCGTTGCCACTTTGGGACACGTGGCCTAAAGTCAGGACACATGTCCCACAAATTCGTGTTCCACGACGTCCGGACCGCCGACTTGGCGGCCTCGCGCCGCTTCTACACCGAACTGTTCGGCTGGGCGGTCGACGACACCCCCGCCGGGCCGATGTTCGGCGACGACAACGGCGCCTGGGGCGGGTTCACTCCGCTGTCCGACGGCGATGCACGGCGCCCGCAGTGGATTCCCTACGTCCAGGTGTCCGATGTGGACGCCGCGGCCCGGCGCGCGGTCGCGCTGGGAGGGCGGATCGTCAAGCCGCGCACCGATTTGCCGCCGGGTTCGGTGACCGTCGTCGACGAACCCGGCGGCGCGACGCTCGCGCTGTGGCAGCCCGCGGACCGGCGGGGTTGAGCGTGCGCTTGTCGTGTGCGCTGCCGCCGTCGGCCGCGATCGCCGAGCAGGCCCGCCAGGCCGAGCGGCTCGGCTATCACCGGGTGTGGGTCTTCGATTCGCCCGCACTGCACGGAGATCTGTGGATCGCGCTGGCACAGGTCGCCGCGGCGACCGAACGGATCGGGCTGGGCAGCGGGGTCGCCGTCGCCGGCCTGCGCCATCCGATGGTGACCGCCGCCGCGGCCGCCGCGGTGGCCGAAACAGCGCCAGGGCGGCTGACCCTGGCGTTCGGGACCGGCCACACCGCCCGCCGCGCCCTCGGGCAACGGCCGGTCCGGGTCGCCGGCCTCGTCCGCGAGGTGCGGCAGGTGCGGTCGCTGCTCGCCGGCGACGTCGTGGAGATCGACGGAAAGCCTTGTCAGCTGCGGCAGTTGCCGGGCTTCGGGCCCGCCCGGCCGGTGGACGTCCCGGTCTGGCTGGCCGCCTCGGGGCCGCGAACCGCCGAGGCCGCCGCCGGCCTCGATGTCCCCGGCGTGCTGACGACCGGCTTGCCCGGCCGGCCTTGGCCCGAATGCGCCCTGCTGCGCTTCGGCACCGTGCTGCGGCCGGGCGAGGACCACGCCGCGCCGCGCGTCGTCGAGGCCGCCGGGCCCGGCTGGGCCAGCATCGTCCACGCCGTCTGGGAAAACGATCCGGCCGCGGTCGACGAACTGCCCGGCGGGCAGCGCTGGCGCGCCGAGATCGAGGCCGCCCGACCGGAGCCGGAACGGCACCTCGACGTCCATCAGGGGCATCTGACCACGTTGACCGCCCGGGACCGCGGCCTGGCCGCCGGCGCGGGCCCGGCGCTGCTCACCCCGGGCTGGACCGGCACCCCGGCGCAACTGCGAGACAAGGCGGACCAAGCGGCGGCGGCCGGGGTGACCGAGATCGTTTACGTCCCCGCCTGGCCCGACGTAACCGCGGAACTCGCCGCGTACGCCGAGGCACTGCTCGCGCCGTGAACTGGCGGCGGCAGGCCAGACATCCCCGCGAACCCGCCGCCCGCGGGGATGTCTGGCCTGGCGGCGAGTGTGCGCCGCCGAAGCTCGGCCAACAGGTACGACTTCTCGACCGGGATACGGACATTTCCCCGCGAGACAAGGTCTGCCGCTCGGCCGACGCTTCCTTCGCAATGCCGTCCAGATCCGCGAATCGGATGCGCAGGATCGAGGCCTCCGCAAGGCCGCCGACGATGAGCGGGCAACGCCGGAAGCCGCTCATCGCTCGCATCCGAACGGCGCACAGTCAGGGACCTTTGCCCGCTGGCCCGACCCGGGCGAGCGTGCCACACTAAGCGGCCCTCGCAGCGAACCGCGCATTCCCGCTGAGCCGAGATCGTTTTCGAAATGACGATCAAGGTTCTCGAAAAGGGACGGATCAATGACAAGTCCGCAAAACCGTTCGATGACGCTGGCGGCGACAGCGACCGCCCTGTTCGTATTCACCGGCGGCATCGCGGGCGCCGCGACCTATCGGGGCGCGTGGGCGGGAGTGTTCAGCGCCAAGGCGAACTGCGACGCCTCGAGCGCGAACCGGAACGACCCGCCGGATCTCCTGACCTATCCCTGCGGATACCACACCAGCGACCCGCGCAGCCCGAGCGGCGGCGGGCAGGCCGGTTGGTATTACTTCTACCGCTACCGGATCGACTGAGCCGCCGTTCCGCGGCTGAATCACCGCTGCATCCCGGAACGGGCGCTGGCCGCGGAGGCGGGATTCATGGCTTTCCGTCCGGATTTCCCCGCAGTCCGCGGCATATCCCCAGTGCACCAACGAAATCCGCCGACCAGGAGGAATCTCGTGCCGACAAAACGACCGCTGAGAAACCTGGCGAGAACGATCACCGTGCTCGCCGCTGGGGCGTTGCTTCCGCTACCGGTGACACAGCTGCCCGCGAAACCGTTGTCCGCCAACGCGGCCGCGGCCCAGGACCAAACACAAGCCGGGCCTTCAGTCCGGCCGCACGGAACTACCACGGTCACCAACTTCACCTCGCGGAACTGGTCGGGCTACTTCACCACCAACGCGGCCCACACGACCGATTTCCGGTCCGTGCACGCGCGGTGGATCCAGCCCAAGGTCACCTGTCCGGCGAACAAAGACGCCTGGGTCGTCTCCTGGGTCGGCATGGACGGCTGGTGGAACGACGTCGTCGAGCAAGGCGGCTCTTCGGCACGCTGCGTCAACGGCGTCCCGCAGTACGCGCTCTGGTGGGAGATGTTCCCGCACAACGACATCCAGCTCGCGAACCCGGTCAAACCGGGAGACCTGATCGACGCCAGCGTCACCTACGAAGCCGCGGCCAAGAAGTTCCGCATCGTCGTCAAGGACCAGACGACCGGGCAGACGCTGATTCAGGTCCAGCCCTGCTATCCGGACATGGGCGGCTGCCCGCGGGTCAACGCCGAGGTGATCACCGAGACGCCGCTCGGCGGAAGCGCCGGCGACGGCGTGTTTTTCCTGCCGAACTACGGGGCCGTCAGATACGACCAGGTGTCCGTGACCGACACCGGCGGGCACGTCGGATCCCTGGACAATCCTCATTGGGACCTCGGGCACGTCAACCAGGTGAGCCCGACGAGCGGCGTCACCAAGCAGAACGCCTTGGCCCTCGGGCCGCGCGGCGCGTCGTTCAGCACTGTGTGGGTCCACGAGTAGCGGCGGGACGGAAAATGTCACCAAGCAAACCGACGGCATCCTGGGCGGCACATCCTGGCTGCGGGCCCCGGACATCCGGGCCCCGTAGCCAGCGCTGGGAACCAGCGAAGAGGGACCGATTCCGTCAGACCAGCAATACCCGGCGTCCGCGAGTATGCCCCGCCTGGCTGTCCGCGTGCGCTGCCGAAGCCTCGGCCAGCGGATAGGACTTCTCGACCGGGATGTGGAGTTTTCCTTGCGAGATAAGGCTTACCGTCTCAGCCAGCGCGTCCATCATGTTCCCGCCGACGCCCGCGAAGCGAATCCCCAGCATCGGGGCCTCCAGGTCGGCGATGGTGATCACTCGCGAAGGATCCCCGGTCAGGTCCAAGAGACCGCGGATCACCCCGGTGCCGTTGAGATCCAGAGCGGCGTCGATCTGGCCGAGCTGACGGACCCGGTCGACCCAGCCCTCGCCGTAGGTGGTCGCGATGGCGCCCAGGCTCCGTACGTAGTCCTGGTTCGCGGGACTGGCCGTGCCGATCACCTTGATTCCGCGCTCGCGGGCGATCTGCAGCACCGCTGAGCCGACTCCGCCCGCGGCGCCGCTCACCAGCAGCGTCTGTCCAGTTTGGACATCGACCAGGCGGAGGACGCGGAGCGCGGTTTCGACCACCGACGGGTATCCGGCGGCTTCGGCGAAGGTCAGGCCCGAGGGCAGGCGCGCCCAGGACGACAGGGCGGCGAACTCGGCGTAGGTGTTCGAGCCCCGGCCCAGCACCAGGTCCCCGACCGCGATGCCGGTGACGCCCTCGCCGATCTCGTCGACGACGCCGGAGGCGTCTTGGCCGACGCCGGAGGGCAGGTCGATCGGGCGGATCCGCTGGAACTGGCCTTCTCGCGTGCGCCAATCGTGCGGGTTCACGCCTGCCGCTCGCACGGCGACCCGGATCTGGCCGGGGCCGGCGTGGGGTTCGGGCACTTCTGCCAGGTCAAGGACGTCGGGGCCGCCGTATTCGGCGAAGCGCACTGCTTTCATGCCGCCAACTTAACAACAACGGTTAGTGTTTTGCAACGGTTAGTGTTACGGTCGGCCGCACCGAGCCAGCTCCTCTCCTGACGGGAGTAACCGTGTATCCACCGCGCATCGACGCTGGCGTCCAGATGACGACCCGGGACGGCGTCACCCTGGTCGGCGACCTGTACCGCCCGGCCGCGGACGGTCGCTGGCCCGTGCTGCTGCACCGGACGCCTTACGACCGCACGGGCGTTTTCCGCGTGTCGGGGCTCGTCGCCGATCCGGTATGGCTGGCCCGGCAGGGCTTCGCGGTGCTGGTGCAGGACAGCCGCGGGCGATTCGGGTCCGGCGGGGAGTTCGACTTCATCACGCAGGAGTACAACGACTCCTCCGACACGATCGACTGGGCCGCCGAGCAGCCCTGGAGCGACGGCAACGTCGGGATTTACGGCTCGTCCTATCTGGGCATGACCGTGCTGCAGGCCGTCGCCGCCCGGAATCCGCGGCTCAAGGCGGCGGTCGGGATGATCGGGACCGCCGACATGCGGCACACCGCGCGCCCGGGCGGACTGTTCGAGCTGGGGTTTCTGACCTTGTACGCCCTGGGGATGGCCGCGGAAGGTCTGGACCACACCTCGCTGAGCCCGGCCGAGCGGGACCAGGTGCGCAAACAACTGGAGAAGGCTTTCGCTGACCGTCGGGCGGCGGTGAGCCAGTTGCCGTTGACCAGCCTCGCTCCGCTGGACGACGGCCGGGTCGCGCCGTCGTGGGCGGACTGGCTGCGGTCGCCGCACGATCCGTTCTGGGACCGGCCCACGCTGCTCACCGAGCCCGAGCGGGTGGACATTCCGTTTCTGCAGATCAGCGGATACCGGGACTTCACAAGCCCTACGCAGTTCCGGCTCGCGACCCGGTTGGCGGGCAACGAAAAAGCCAGCCTGATCGCCGGTCCGTGGACTCACGCGGGCACCTACAGCGCGTTCGGCGACGTCGGCGCGCGGGTGTTGCCGAACGCGGCGGCCGGGGTGCCGACGTGGAGTCCGGTGCTCGCCTCGTTCTTCGACCGGCATCTGCGCGGCGGCGACGGTTCGGATTTCCCCGCGGCTGAGCCATATCTGTCCGGGAGGGTCAGCTATTTCGTCGGCGGATCGAATACGTGGGCGAACGCACCTGCCTGGCCGCCCGCATCGACGGTCGAAGAATGGGCGCTTTCCTCAGACGGCCTGCTGACGACCGAAGGGAGCCACGGCTCAGACACCTTCACGGCCGATCCGCGAGACCCGTTTCCCACGCACGGCGGAGTAATCGCGTTCGAGGGCGACCCCGCCGCGGCTCCGGGCGGCATCCAGGATCAGCGCGCGGTCGACGGGCGCGAGGACGTGCTCCGCTACACGAGCGCCCCGCTGACCGAGGACGTGACGATCGCCGGGCAAGCCGAGATGATCGCGTACGTCACCAGCACCGCGCCGGACGCCGACATCTGCGTCACTTTGGTGGACGTCGAGCCTGATGGTTTCGCGCTCAATGTCGCCGAGGGTGCGCAGCGGGCCCGATATCGCAACGGCGGCGACACCGATTGGCTTGCCGCGGAAGAACCCAGCCGCGTGATAGTTACCTTGCACGACGTCGCGCATCGATTCGCCCGCGGGCATCGTATCCGGGTGCAGATCGCCGGGTTCAGCTTTCCGCGATTCAGCCGCAATCTGCACACTCGCACGGTGCCGGAGTTCGGCACTCTCGACGAGGCGGTAGTCGCGCAGCACACCTTGCACCACAACGAAAATTATCCATCCGCACTGCGTCTTCCAGTGCTCGGCGCATAAGAAACCAGGAGCTTCCGTTGTCTGAAATCGTTGTTATCGCCCGCCTCAAGGCGAAGCCGGGCCGCAGTGGCGAAATGCTCGCCCTGTTTTCCGAACTGGTTCCCGAAGTGCTGCGCGATGAGCCTGAGACTCTGCGGTATGCCTTCTATGTTGAACAGGACCCGTTGCGGGTGACGGTGGTCGAGAAGTACCCCTCGCGCGCCGCTCTCGAAGCGCACAACACCGGAGTACTGACCAAGTACCTGTCCCGGCTGCTCGAACTCCTCGACGGCGCACCGGAAACAGTCGAACTGCGACCGGCGGAGCTGGCGATCTCAGTCAGTCCGGACGACGCCGCCCGGTTGAGCCTCTAGCCCCGCTCCCGACCGAGGTACGTGAGGGGAACCCTGAGGGAATTAGATTCCCTGAGGGTTCCCCTCACGTACTTTAGGCGACCCCAGCAGCGGCGAAAGCTTGCTCCAGGCGGGGCAGGTAGTCGACGAGGTCCTGGCCCCAGCACCCGGCCGTGTGCTTGCCCTGGCAGTTCGGTCCCCAGGTCTTGCCGTTGCCGTAATCCACGGCGTAGTAAGGATGTCCGGCCTTGTCGAGCGCCGCCTTCAGGTTCTGCTGGGCGGCCTCGGTGACCGATTCGGCGAACGCCGGTTCGTCGAGGAGGACGTTGATCGGGTTCCCGTTGCCGGAGCCGGTGTAGAGCGAAACGCCGACTGTGGCCAGTTTCCCGGCATTGACGACCGGGCCGTGGGCCAGCGCCGCGGACATGTCGCCCGCCTCGTTGAGCGGTCCGAAGGCGGAGTCGGTCGGCACCGCCGGCCCGAATCCGCTGCCGCCGGCGGTCTCGCCGGAGCCGGACGTGCCCGACATGGCGAAACCGACGTTGGACAGCGTGCCGCGGATCGCCGTCCGGACCCAGTAGAGGTTGAAGTCGATCGCGCCGGACAGCGAAACGGCCTGGCTGAACAACTCAGGCCGGTCCTCGGCGTAGTGCAGCGCGCCGAAGCCGCCCATGGACAATCCGCCGATCGCCCGGCCCGGCTTCGCGGCGATGGTGCGGAAGTTGGCGTCGATGAACGGGATCACCTGGTTGAGGTGGAAGGTTTCCCAGTTCTGCGCCCCGGCCGCGGTGTCCTGGCGGACCCAGTCGGTGTACCAGCCGCGGAGCCCGCCGTCCGGAATCACGGTGATCATCTTCTGGCTCGCCAGCATCGCGGGGTACGCCAGATGCGGGTTGCTCGGATCGTCGCCGACGCCGTGCAGGAAGTAGAACACCGGGTAGCGCTTGGCGGCGTCGGTGTAATAGCTGCTCGGGACGATGACGCGGATGTGGTGCTGTCCCGCGACCGCCGGAGTCGTCACAGTGAGGACGAAGTTGGTCGCGGTGCCTTGCGGGGTCCCGACTTGGGTGAGGCCGTAGCCGTCGGTCAGGGTGGGCACAGCGGGAGTGTCGGCGTGGGCGGGGCTGCTGAAGGCCAGCACTGCCGCGACAGCGGACACCAGGGCTCGCGTACGCGTAAACAACGGTCTCATGGTCGCTTTCTCGGTAGCGGGGGTCACGGGTTCTGGGTCACGTGGAAACCGGCGCCGTAGGTGCCGGGGTGCGCGGCGTCGCGGGCGCGCAGGTCGGCGAGGATGTTCGCCGAGCTGGTGTAGGCGTATTGCGGGACGCCCAGAATGACGGCCTTGGTGATGCCCGCCCACGGACCGGCCGCCTGGAAGTTGTTGCCCTGTCCGGGATATTCGGTGCCGGGCACGTGCCAGATCGCCGGGCCGCCGGAGTCGCCGGCCTTGTGCTTGGCCCAGGACTGGTAGACGCCGTTGGCGTTGTTGGTGATCCGGCCGTACCAGACGCCGAGCTGACCGGACACCACGAGTTCGTTGTTGTTGTTCAGCGCGGCGCCGAGGAGGCGTTCGCCGGGCAGCGGCGGGTTCAGCGCGTTGGGGCTGGGCTGCCCGTCGGGGGCTTCCATTTCGCCGGTCTGCTTCAGGTACGGCCCCTGCGAGGAGAGCGTCACCGACGGCACCAGCTCGATGATCAGGTAGTCCTTGGCCGGGTGGCCGGTCATCGAGCCTTCCCGGCTCTTGAAGTACCGCACGTAGCCGATCGGGCCGAACCCGGTGTCGCCGCGGTCGTAGACCGGCTGGATGTTCTCCGGGATGTCCCGGTCGGAGTACTTCTGTCCGGGCGGATCCTGCAGGCAGTGCCCCGCCGAGACGGCGATCTTCCGGTCGTACTTGTCGGTGCCGACCGCTCCGATCGTGCAGAAATGGTCGGGCGCGTTCGGGTCGAACAGGATCTGCATCGAGTTGAAGACCCGTTTCGCCGTCTCGGCCGAGGCGCTGGCCGCGCCGGTGACCGCCAGGACGACCACCGCGATCGCGGCGAGGAAACTTCGGGTGCGCACACACGCTCCTTGATTCGTAGGGTTCACTGCCTGCTGCCGCAGAGAGCGGAGTCGATCACGTCGACCGGCGAGGGCCGGATGCTCGTCAGCTCCCACGCGTTGGTCATCATCGAGGCGTACCGGCCGTCGTCGGTCACCGCGGTCAGCGAGGTGTAGCCGGACGCCGCGACGCCGTTGTGGAACCAGGCTTCCCCGCCGCAGGACAGCGTGATCGCCTGCAGGCCGAGGCCCAGGCCGACGTAGTTCGGGTCGTGCACCGGGACCTGGATCGTCCGGCGCATCTCGGCCAGCGCGGCCGGGGAGACGACCTTGCCGTCGAGCAGCGCGCGATAGAACACCGACAGGTCCGACAGCGTCGAGACGACCGCGCCGGCCGAGCTTTCGATCGACGGTTCGGAGATGACCGGCGCCGAGGTCGTCTCGGTCCAGAAGAAGAACGGGCCCGCCCGGACCCCGCGGTACCCGGCGAGGTACGGCGCGGGCAGGGACCGGTCGCCCGCGTGCGGGAAACTGGTCTGCGCCAGGCCGAGCCGGTCGATGATCCGCGTGGTGATCGCGTCGCCGACGGACATCCCGGTGACCTGCTCGATCAGCAGGCCGTTGATCAGGTAGCCGAGGTTGGAGTACAGCACGCTCGTGCCCGGCGCGGACGCGGGCGGGAAGTTGCGCAGCCCGACCTGGACCAGGTCGCGAAGACCGATGCTGCCGTCCGGTTTGACGAACCCGGCCGCTTTCTGGGCCCAGGCCACCACATCCGGCGCGGGGATTCCGGCGGTGTGCTGGAGCAGCTGGCGGACGGTGATCCGGTTGCCGTCGTAGCCGTTGCCGTCGACGAGGCCGGGCAGGTAATGCTCGATCGGCGCGTCGAGCATTACCTTGCCCTCGTCGACGAGTTGCAGGACGACCGACGCGGTGAAGGTCTTGGTCTGGCTGGCGATGCGGAAGCGCTCGTCCGGCCGCAGCGGGCGCGCGGGTCCGGTGATCGTCGCGCTGCCGGCGGACAGATGCCACGACCCGGACGCGTTGCCCGCATAAACGGCCGCGCCCGGTCCGGCGTGGGACTGGTAGCCGTTGAGGACAGCCTGGGTGTCGGCGTGGGCGTCGGACGCGGACGCCGGTGCGGCCAGCGCCACGGCGACGACGACGCTCGCCAGCACCGAAGCCGTCCGTCTCAGTGTGCGCACAAAATCTCTCCTTCGCTCGAAGGGTTTCCGGAGCTATCTGAACTGGTACCGGCAGACGGCCACCGCCACGACGATCAGCAGCAGCACGCCCACCAGCACCAGGCACCCGACCCCGCCGCTGGCCGACCGGCGGCGCTCCGCCTGCCCCCTTGGCGGAACGCCGGGATGGCATTCGGCGTAGTGCCGCGTCCGCTGCTCGGCGCTGTCGGCCCTCGTGAGCCAAGGCGTCCGATAGCCGCATTCGCCGCACCAGTACCGGTAGTCGGCGGCCATACCCGCTTTCCTTCTCTCTTGCGGCGAGGTGACCGGGCTGGGGGATCCGGTGCCGATCATGGTCGCGTTCGCGCAGGTCGTGGCGCCAGAGCACAAGCCGGTCAAAGATGACCGGCCCGCGCGGTAAGGTCATTTCCGGGAAAGCGGGCGCACAGTGAGGGGTCTCCGCGGTGACGAGCCGGGCCGGCGTTCTGCTGCGGGAGATGCGGCGTCAGGCCGGGTTGACGCAAGAGCAATTGGCGGAGCGCTCCGAGGTCAGCGTCAGCACTATCCGGCGGCTGGAGAACGGCAAACCCATCGATCCGCGGATGGGCACCGTGAAGCTGCTGGCCGATGCGCTGGGAAGCACGACGGCCGAGCGGCGCGCGCTGCTGGCCGAGTTCGGCGTCTCCCCCGCGCCTGAGGAAGCCGAGCCGCCGCGCATCCGGAGCGCGCTTTCCGAAGCCGCGGACCAATTCGCGCAGGTGGTCGCTTCTCGCTGGCAACGCGAAGAAGAGCAACGCAGGGTCCACGATCCCTTTCCGCTGCCGGTCCGATGGGAGCTGGCGGCCGAACGGCTGACCGATCGCTGGGACAACATCCGCAACGTCCCTCCCGGCGGTGCGACGGAACCGCTGAAGCTGGACGGCGAACTGGACGACATCGCGGAGGTCTACCGGCGGATCCCGTCCGGGCGGCTGGTGGTGCTGGGCCGGGCCGGTTCCGGGAAGACGATCCTGACGCTGCGGTTCGTGCTGAGCTGCCTCCGGACGCGCGCCGCCGGCGAGCCGGTGCCGACCATCTTCGCCATCAGCACGTGGGACCCGACGGCCAGCACGCTGCGGGACTGGCTGATCGAACGGCTGCCGCAGGACTATCCCGACTATCCCGGCCTCACCGCTTCGCTGGCCGCCGAACTGGTCGAAACCGGGTGCATCCTGCCGGTTCTGGACGGGTTCGACGAGATCTCCGGCGGACTGCACGCCGCCGCGCTGGCCGCGCTCAGCGCCACCTCGCTGCCGTTCCTTCTGACCACGCGCCCCGGCGAATACGCGACGGCGGTCGCCGCGACCGACGTGCCGACTTCGGCCGCGGGCGTGGAACTGCTCGACCTGACCCCGGCCGACGTCGCGAATTACCTGCCCCGCACCACCTCCCGCGACGGAAACCGGTGGGGCCCGGTGCTCGCCGAGATGCGCGGCCGTCCCGACGGGCACCTGGCGACGGCCCTGCGAACGCCGCTGATGGTGGGTCTCGCGCGGACCGTCTACAGCGACGTCCCCGGCCGCGACCCGGCGATTTTGCTGGACACCACCCGGTTTCCGACCTCCGACGCCGTCGAAGACCACCTGCTAGCCAGCTTCGTGCCCACCGTGTACCGGCACCGGCCCCCGCATCTGGCGCGCCCGCTCCGGAGCTGGGACCCCGGACGCGCCCAGCGGTGGCTGGGCTATCTCGCCCAGCACGTGGGCCAGCTCGACGACCACGATCTCGCCTGGTGGCAACTGGGCACTTCGCTGCGCCGGTCGTCGCGGATCCTCGCCGTCGTCGCGGCTTCGACGCTGGCGATCGCCGTGCTGAACTGGCTGGTCTTCGTCCCGCTCGACCTGATCGGCCGCGGCAGCGCGTTCACCTTCCGCGCGGGCCTGATGGACGGACTCCTGATCGGGCCGATGGTCGGCCTGGCCTTCGGACTGGTCTACGGCCTGATGATCGTGTGCGGCGGGAAGACGATCGAGCCGTCGCGCGTCCAGATCCGGTTGCGGGGACGACATCGAACCGGACGGCAATTCCTCCGCACCTACGCCGCCCGGCTCGGCACCGCCCTGCTGGGCGGCTTCGTGATCGGACTCGGATACGGCCCAGTCAACACCGCTTTGCACGGCCTGCTCTTCGGTTTCCCGCCGGACGGCAAGTCCCTGGTCGAGAAAATGCTGGTCCCCACGCTCGTTTACGGACTCATCTTCGGGCTGGCCGCCGGTCTCGTGTTCGGGCTGATGGCCGCGCTGGAAATCCCGCTGGACGTCGGCTCGGCCGCCACTCCGCTCGGCCTGCTGGCCACAAACCGCACGACTGCGGTGCGGCAGTTGCTGATTCTGGTGCCGACAGTCGCCCTAGCCATCGCTTTCGGAGGGTGGCTGCTGGTTGAACTTCTCCAAGGCCCGCTGGGTCCGCTTCGCTGGCCGCTGTCGGCGGGCCTGCTGATCGGAGCTGTAGGCGGTCTGGGTGGCGGGCTTTCTTATGTGCTGGCGTTCACGGCTTGGGGACAGTGGGTGCTGCTGGCGCGGATCTGGCTGCCGCTGACCGGTCGGCTGCCGTGGGCGGTGACGGAGTTTCTCGACGACGCGTACCGGCGCGGGGTGTTGCGGCAGGCTGGGGCGGTGTATCAGTTTCGCCATGCGCGGCTTCAGGATCATCTCGAGCGCGATTTTCGAAGCCGGACTGCTCGGAACTAGCTGATCTCGAAATTCAGCGCCCTGTCCGCGCTGTCCAGCAAGTCGTCATAAGTGACGACCTGAACGCGGCTGAGGTGTGCGTTGTAGGAGCGGATCGTCTGATCCACCTGCTCCCTCGTGACATCGGCAGAGAGTGCTCGGTCCTGGTGGCCGATGACCACAGACCCCTTGACACGGCGGTAGTCGTAGTCGAAGCCGCATTCGTTGCTATGAACGGTCTGGAGGGCCGGCCCCAGGTCGTCGAACGAACGAAGATAGTTCATGCACTGGCTGACCGCTTCATGGACCTCGTCGGCCACGATGAGGTGGTTCCGGTGCTTGCGCACAATTCTGCTTGCCGGCCCCTTGAGTTCCACGATGTGCAAGCTTCTGTCCGCACAGAGCAAGGGAATGTCGTGCTGGTCCAATGGCATGAGGGTACGTCTGGCCGCGATGCCGACGTACTGACCGCCGAAGATCCAGTAATTCGTCCCTATCGCGTTCTGCATAGCCGTCTCGGTGGCATCGTCGATCAGCGCGAGTTCGCGCAGTCGCGCCACAAGCCGCCGCCGATGCCCGATCACGGCCGCTTCCGCGGCGGTGAGACCTTGCGGCGTGGAAGTGATGCCATGAACAACCTTGCCGAGATCGTCGCGCTGAGCCAGCTTCCGCCCGAACTCGACAGCGTCGAATGCGCTGGCGTGCCGCAGCTTCCTGATTTCGGCGACCCGGTCGGCGATGGAACGCGCGAACCGGCCGAAACTCATCTCCTCGCGCGGCTCGCGCACCTTGGGCTCGTCCGACGCCGTGGACGCCAAGTAACAGATCGCGTCGTACCTGCCGTCCTGGATCAGCCGTTCGAAGACGATCCCGTACATGTCCTCGTAGGAAGCACACTCGGGAAAGCCGAACTCGTTGCCGAAGCTCGCGTTCGCAACCCGAACACCAGCTGTCATGCTCGCGCAATCCTCCGTCACGAACAACAGTGCCAAACAGGGCTTGAACGCTGTCAACGCCTCTGGTTCATACGGACGGCCGAGGTTCACGGCATCGCCGAGAACTTCTTTGACCCGGTAGTTGAAGTTCTTGCCGACCGACTCGCCGTCGTCTGCCCGGAACCCCACGGCGGCAACAGGAATCCCGTCCTCGACCACGAGCAGGTCCCATTCCCGGGGAGCCGGGTTGTAGGCACCGGGCAGTGACATGACCTCGCCCGTGCGAATAGCGGACCGGTCCAGACCCGCGCGGACGAGTTCCTCCACGACAAGGTTCACCAATTCCCGATCCGGCGGTCCGCTGAGGATCCGGCTGCCTGGCTTCGGCACGGTTGGCGGTACCAGCCGCCCCAGCAACGCTCGCTTAGCCCAGAAGCTCGCAAGCGCCTCCGTCGCAGGGTGTGCGACCACAGGACCCCCTCGTCAACGTCGTCGCCTCGAATCCTGCCATTGTTCACGGCAACCCGCGAGAAATCAGCACCCAACGTCGCTATCTCGCGCGGTCGGCCACCGTCTCCCGAACCTGCACCGGAGGCCGAGCAGTCCGGACCCGCACCGCGCTTCCCGCGCACGCCACCACCGCTATCCCGCCCAGGATGGTCTGCCAGGTCAGCTCTTCGCCCAGGAATACCGCTGCCCACAACAGATTCAGCACTGGCTGCACCAACTGCACCTGGCTGACCTGAGTCATCGGCCCCAGCCCCAGTCCCCGGTACCACGCGAAGAAGCCCAGATACATGCTCACCACCGCCAAATACGCGAAGGCGGCCCACTCGCCGACTGTCGCATGTGGAGGGTGGCTCGCCATCGACACGACGGTCAACCCGACCATCAACGGCGACGCGACCACGAGAGCCCACGAAACGGTTTGCCACGCGCCCAATTCCCGCGCGAGCAAACCGCCTTCCGCGTAGCCGACGGCGGCGGCCAGTACGGCACCGAAGAAGAGCGCGTCCGACCACTGCACTCCGCTGAGTCCACCGCCTTGCAGGACGGCGAAGCCGATCGCGGCGACGGCACCGACCGCGGCCAGGGCCCAGAAAGTCGCGGGCGGACGTTCGCGCGTGCGGAGGACCGCTACTACGGCGGTCGCGGCGGGGAGTAGCGCGATGACGACGGCGCCGTGGCTGGCGGAGGCGGTGGTGAGGGCGTAGGAGGTCAGCAGCGGGAAGCCGATCACCACTCCGCCCGCGACGACGGCGAGACGAAACCATTGGGTGCCGCGCGGGAGGCGTTGTTTGGTGACCGCCAGCGCGACGGTCGCGAGCACCGCGGCGACCACTGCGCGGGCGGAGCCGATGAACATCGCCGAGAGTCCGCCGTTTTCCACGGCGAGCCGGGTGAACGGCATCGTGAACGAGAAGGCCACGACACCGAGCAGGCCCCACCAGAGACCGGCCCGGGGTAGCGCCGGTGCCGCCGGTAGAGTAGCGCTATCCTTCAGTTTCATGTCCGACGATAGCAGCTCCCGGATCGCTTCGACACTGCGCGACTGGATCAGCACCGCACCGGCCGGAGCGAAGCTGCCCTCGTCGCGGGAGCTGGTCGCGCGGTATTCGGCCAGTCCGGTGACTGTCCAGAAAGCACTGCGCAGCCTGTCTTCCCAAGGGCTGGTGGAGAGTCTGCCGGGCGTCGGCACGTTCGTCCGCGCCGCGCCGACCACCGGGTCCGGCGACTACAGCTGGCAGACGGCGGCACTCGGAAGCCCGGGGCACGGGCTGCTCAAACAGCCCGCGTCACTGCAACCGGCCTCCACTAACTCAGTAGCGCTTCATTCCGGCTACCCCGACCCCGAACTGCTGCCGGAACGTCTCGTCCGGAGTGCGTTCTCCCGGGCCGCCCGCACGGCCGCGCTGGTGGGACGGCCGCCGACCGCGGGAGTTCCCGAACTGCAGGCCTGGTTCGCCGCGGAACTCCGCGCGGTGACGCTGGCCGGGATCGCCCCGGTGACGCCTCGGGACGTCGTGATCACGCCGGGCAGCCAGAGCGGCCTGGTCACCGCGTTCCGCGCGCTGGTCGGGCCGGGACAGCCGCTGCTGCTGGAATCGCCGACGTACTGGGGAGCGATCCTCGCGGCGAAGAAAGCGGGAGTCGCGGTCGT
The DNA here is from genome assembly GCF_041346965.1 of Amycolatopsis sp. cg13. Lineage (GTDB taxonomy): Bacteria > Actinomycetota > Actinomycetes > Mycobacteriales > Pseudonocardiaceae > Amycolatopsis. Next base: position 8,542,827 of record NZ_CP166848.1, on the reverse strand, counting down.
GCCGGTGCCGAGCGGCCCTCACGGACCGGATCCCGACGAACTGGCCAGGACGTTCGAGCAAACCGGCGCGCGGGCCTTCTACGCGCAACCCAGTTTCGCCAGCCCGACCGGCGCGCTGTGGTCTCCTGATTTGGCCGGCCGCGTCCTCGACACTGTTCGGCAGCACGGAGCGTTCCTGATCGAGGACGATTCCGCGCACGATTTCGGCATCACCGCGGAACCACAACTGCTCGCGGGCCGTGACGACGACGGCCACGTGGTCTACCTCCGCTCGCTCACCAAGAGCGTCTCCCCCGCGATCCGAGTCGCCGCCCTGATCGCCCGCGGCCCGGCGCGCGACCGGATTCTCGTCGATACGCTGGCGGAGTCGATGTACGTCAGCACAGTGCTGCAGACCGTCGCGCTCGACGTCGTGACCCAGCCCGCGTGGCGCACCCACCTGCGCCGGGTCCGGCACCAGCTCAAAACCTGCCGGGACCTGCTGCTCACCGGACTCCGCGACCACGCACCCGCGGTACACGTGGAATCCGTGCCCCAGGGCGGGCTCAACCTCTGGGCCCGGCTCCCCGCAACGGTCGACCTGACCCGCGTCGTCCGCGACTGCGAAACCGCCGGTGTCATTGTCGGTCCCGGCGACGAATGGTTCCCCGCCGAACCCACCGGACGTTTCATCCGGCTCAACTACGCCGGACCCAACCCCGGCGCATTCACCGACGCCGCCCGAGTGATTCAAGAAGCAGTCACGGCCAACGCCTAGCTTTCCGCACGCAGGGCCGCCTTCTGCACCTTTCCGGACGGCGTCAGCGGCAGGCTGGGCCGGAGCACGATCTGGCGCGGGACCTTGTAGTCGGCCACCTTCCCCGCGCAGAACTCCTTCAGTTCCGCCTCGGTGACCGCCGAATCCTGTGCTGGCACAACGTAATACCGGCCGATCTCGCCCAGCACCGGATCGGGAACGCCGACCCCGGCCGCCATCAGCACTCCGGGATGCTCGGCGAGGACGTTCTCCACCTCGATCGGATAAATATTGAAGCCGCCCTGGACGAACATGTCCTTGGCGCGGCCGTGCAACGTCAGATAACCCTCCTCGTCCGCGCGGGCCATATCGCCGGTGTGCAGCCAGCCGTCCGCGTCGACCGCCGCCGAGGTTTCCGTCGGCAGATTGTGGTAGCCAGCCATGATCGACGGGGTCCGGAACAGTAGCTCGCCGGTTTCGCCAACGGGCAGCGCTTCTCCCGTCGGAGAGGCGATTTTTGCTTCCACGCCCGGGAAAGGAACCCCGATCGACCGTTCGGTCGCTTCCGTGCTGGCACCCCACGGCGTCATCACGACCGCGCCGGAAACCTCGCTCAGCCCGTACAGATTCATCACGGTCGCCTTCGGGAACGCAGCCGTAAGGCGTTGCAGCAGAGCCGGTTCCGCGTTCGCCCCGCCGGTGACCACTACGCGGATCGCGGACGTGTCGACGCCGGCGAAACGTTCGTGATTCAGCAGCAGCGTGTGCATTGTCGGCACGCCGACCCACATCGTCAGCCCGGCGGTCCGGAACAGATCGGCGGCGGCACCGGCGTCGAAGGACGGCAGCAGCACCGTCCGGCTGCCCGCGACCAAAGCGGACAGGATGCAGCAGGTGATGCCGCTGACGTGATTCAGCGGAACGGCCACCGGCAGCACATCGGCGGGGCTCAGCTGGAGGTGGTCGGCTTCCGCGGCGGCGGACGCCAGCTGGCCGCGATGGGTCAGCGTCGCGCCTTTGGGGCGGCCGGTGGTGCCGGAGGTGTAGATGATCATCACCGGGTCGTCGTCTTCGACCGCCGCCGAAGCAGCAGCCAGCGTTTCATCGGGCTCCGCTGAACCCAGTTCGGCGAACGTCACGAAGGAAACACCGGGCAGGCCAAGTTTTTCCAGCAGGGCAAGGAAATCGACGTCGCCCGCCGACGGTTCGGTCACCACGAGCCGCGCGCCGGAATCGCTGAGGATGTGCGCGAATTCGGTTTCCCGGTAGCGCGGGCTCAACCCCACCACCACCGCGCCGATTTTCGCGGCGGCGAAGTACACCGCCAGCCATTCCGGCGTCGTGCGCCCGTTGACCGCGATCCGGTCGCCGCGCCGCACGCCCCGCCGCAGGAAGTCGGCGGCGATCCGGTCCGACCACGCGTCCATCTCGGAAAACCGGAGGTCACGCGAACCGGCGGTCCAGCCGACGGCGTCCGCGGAGGCGGTGCGGAGCAGGTCGTGAATACGCGTCATCGCTCGTCCTCACTGGTCAGGTGGACGGCGAGGAAGTCGAGCTGATCCGCGACGACCTTGTCGACCACAGGCGGATGGTAAACCGTGAAGTGATCCGCGTCGTAATGCTTCAGCACCGCGCGCGGCGCGTCGTCGGCCACGCGAGCGGCGATCGACGGGTCGATGAGGTTCTCGTGGTCGCAAGCGCAGATCAGCAACGGACATCGGACGCGCGAGGCCTGCGCGGCGGCGTGGTAGAACACCATGCCCAACCCGGACGCGGCGGTGATCCGGTTGTCGAACCGGCAGCCGGTTGGCGTGACCGATTCCCAGCCTTCCAGCGCACCGGGCTGATTCACGAACGCCAGCTCGCCGGGGCGGCCGACCAGCGGAACGTACCGGCGCGGCAGACGCAAGACGGACCGCAGCAGGTCGGAGACGATCGGCCCGGTGAACCGCGCGAGGTGCCGCAGCCCGGCCCGCGCGACGACGGCCCGGCCGCTGAACACCGGACACTGCACGACCGCCGCGGCCAGCCACGGATGCCGTGCCGCAGCGGCGAGCACGTGACTGGAGCCGAACGACGTGCCCCACAACGCGATCCGGCTGGCGTCGATCTCCGGCCGCGCGCGGGCGAATGCCAGCGCCGCGTCGACGTCCTCGGCGTACCGGCGCTGGCTGACCAGCTGCCGGGGCTGCCCGCCGGACTCGCCGAGGTGCCGGAAATCGAACGCCAGCACGGCGAAACCCGCTGCGGAGAACCAGGTTTCGTACTGGCCGAGCATCATCTCGTGCGTCGCGCCGCCACCGTGCACGAGCACGACCGCCGGATGCGGGCCCGGCCCGTCCGGGAGCGTGAGCCAGGCCGCGCACTGGTCACGGCCGGAACGGAAACTGGTGCGCATGATCCCCCCTTCAAGTACGTTGTACGTGAACCTAGTTAAACACGTACCTTGTACTTAATCAAGGAGAATCATGCCCGCACCGCGGAAGTTCACGCGCGACCGGCTGCAGGCCGCCGCGCTCGCACTCGTCGACGCCGGCGGACTGGACGGCCTGACGATGCGCAGCCTCGCGACCGAACTGGGCACCGGGCCGATGACGATCTACAACTACGTCGACGGCCGGGACGGGCTGGAGCAGCTCGTCACCGAAGCCGTGATGGCAGAGGCGACCTGGCCGGATCCGTCCGACGACTGGGTCGCCGACGTGCACGCGGTCGCCGAGGGAATGTGGCGGGCGGTGCGGGCGCATCCGCACGCCATCCCGCTGATCCTGACCCGCCGCAGCTTCGACCTGACAACGCTCCGGCCGGCCGAGGCCCTGGTTCGCGCACTCGCCCGCAGCGGACGCTCCGGAGCCGAGCTGCTGGTCGCCTTCCGCACGGTTTCCGCTTTCGTCATCGGCTGCGCCCAGGCCGAACTGGCCGGTCCGCTGTCGCGCGACGCGGACGAAGCCGAGACCGCCGACCGGATCGCGGAACTGCATCAAGACCAGTTCGCCGGGCTCCTCGAAATCGCGGAGGCCGCCACGGTGAGCGATCCGGAAACCGAGTTCGCCGAGGGAATGCGCGTCGTCCTGGCCGGCCTGCAAGAAAAAACCCGGTGACCGCCAAGGCAGCCACCGGGTTTCCCAACAACGTCAAGACAGGTGATGCACGTCCTGCAGCCCGTACACCGGCGTCTCAAGGCCTTCGAACCGAGCCTTCAGCTGCAGCGCCAGATACAGCGAGTAATGCCGGGACTGGTGCAGATTCCCGCCGTGGAACCACAATCCCTCCTGCTGGGTGGGCTTCCACATGTTGCGCTGCTCGCCCTCCCACGGACCCGGGTCCTTGGTCGTTTCCGAGCCGAGGCCCCAGCATTTGCCGACCCGGTCCGCGGTTTCCTGCCCGACCAGGTCGGCGACCCAGCCGTTCATCGAGCCGTAGCCGGTCGCGTAGACGACGACGTCGGCTTCCAGCTCGGTGCCGTCCGACAGCACCACCGAGTTCGCGGTCAGGTGGTCGACCTGGCCGTGCGCGAGCTTGATGCTGCCGTCGGCGACGAGCTCCGAAGCGCCGACGTCGATGTAGTAGCCGGAGCCGCGGCGCAGGTACTTCATGAACAGGCCGGAACCGTCGTCGCCCCAGTCGTGTTTGAAGCCCGCCGCCTCGAGCCGGGCGTAGAAGTCCGCGTCGCGCTCGTGGATCGCTTGGTACACCGGGATCTGGAACTCCGGCATGATCCGGTACGGGATCGACGCGAAGATCAGGTCGGCCTTCTCGGTGGTGACGCCCGCGGCCAGCGCGCGCTCCGAGTACAGGTCGCCGAGGCCCAGGTCCATCAGCGAATCCGACTTCACGATGTGCGTGGACGAGCGCTGCACCATCGTCACGTCCGCGCCGTGCTCCCACAGCGCCGCGCAGATGTCGTGCGCCGAGTTGTTCGAGCCGACGACGACCGCCTTCTTGCCCGCGTACGCGTCCGGCCCGGGGTGCTGCGACGAGTGGTGCTGGTCGCCCTCGAACTCGTCCATTCCGGGGAACGACGGCAGATTCGGCTTGCCGGACATCCCGGTCGCGAACACCACGTGCTTCGGCGTCAGAACCACTTCTTCGCCGTCACGGTCCACCTTGACATGCCACTGCTTCGCGTCGTCATCCCACACCGCGGAGGTGACCGCCGAGCGCGTCCAGTACGGCACCTCCATCAAGCGCGTGTACATCTCCAGCCAGTCCGCGATCTTGTCCTTCGGCGCGAACACCGGCCAGTTCTCCGGGAACGGCAGGTAAGGCAGGTGGTCGTACCATACCGGGTCGTGCAGGCAGAGGTTCTTGTACCGCTTGCGCCACGAATCGCCGGGCCGGTCGTTGCGCTCCACCACCAGCGAGGGCACGCCGAGCTGGCGCAGCCGGGCGCCGAGCGCGATCCCGCCCTGCCCGCCGCCGATCACGACGACGTAGGGCTGCTGGCCGTAGCCGAGCGTCTCCTGCTCCTCGGCCCGTTTCTCCGCCCAGGACCGGCGGCCGCGCACCACGCCGTGCTCGACGCCCTTGGGCCGCCGTTCCCGCTGCGACTCCTCGAAACCCTTCAGCTCGCGCAGGCTGGTGAGCAGCGTCCACGCGCCCTCTTCCTTCAGCCGCAAATGCCCTTTCGCGCGTCCGGCGGCGGTCTCGAACTCGATCCACGCCTCGGTGACGCCGTCGCTTTCAGTGGCGGGTTCGCTGGTGCGGAATCCGCTCGGATCAGTCGCTTCCAGACAGCCGCCGAGCAGCCCGGCGACGCCGTCCCGGCCCTCGACGGTCTTGAGGTTCCAGGTGAACGAAACCAAGTCGCGCCAGTAGGAATCGACGGCGAACAACGCCGCGGCGGCCTCGACGTCGCGGGCGGTCAGCGCGGCCTCGAACCGGGCCAGCCAGTCCTCGACCCGGGCCTGCGGCGTACTCGCCTCCGCGATCCGGTCGACTGTCTGTGTCATCGCTACTCCTCGGACGTCGCTGTCGTGGTGTAGCGCCGATCACACTCCCCGGGCGACGGGCGCGGCAAGGGTTGCAGCGAGTTGCACGCGCCCGCTGCATGGAAACATCGGCGCAGGTCACCTATGCTGGGCGGCTAACGCGACGGTGCGGGAGGTGACTGTGGTGGTGCACAGTGCGGTGCCTCCGGGCCGCAACCTGCCCACCCACGCCCGCGACCTCGTCCGCATGCACGAAGCCGTCATCGGCGGCAGCCGCCCCGCCGTGCCGCCGCGCCCGCTCGTCTCGCGCTCCTGGTCCCGCGTGCTGAGCCTCGGCCTCACCGCCGACGGGATGAACGCCCGCGATTCGGTGCCCGGCGACGAGGTCGAACGCCGCAGGCACGGCTCGCCGCTGCGGCACGTCATCGAAGACCTCCGCCAGGTCGTCGGCGCGACGTCCGATTCGGCGCACATGCTCCTGGTAGTCACCGACGCGGACGGCATCATCCTGTGGCGCGAAGGCTCGTCCGCCGTCCGGCGCAAAGCGGACACGCTGGGCTTCACCGAAGGCTCCGAATGGACCGAATCCCGCGTCGGCACCAACGCGATCGGCACCGCGCTCGCCGAAGCCGCGCCCATCGAACTGCTCGCCGGCGAACACTTCGAGCAGAACCAGCACCCGTGGTACTGCACCGCCTCGCCGATCCACGACCCGCGCACCGGCGAACTGCTGGGCGTCATCGACATCAGCGGCCCCGCCCTGACCCTGCATCCGGCGATCGGCGCACTGGTCGAAACCGGCAAACGGCTGGCCGAATCCGAACTGTGGCGCACGCATCGCCAACGCCTCGAACGACTGCGCCAAATGGCTGAACCTGTCCTGTCCTCCGGCCCCGCCCTGGTCGTGGACGAGGACGGCTGGGTCGCGCACAGCGTCGGCGTCTCCGCGGGCGAACGCATCGCCGCCCCCCAAACCGGCCAGGTCGTCGCCGTCCCCGGCCTCGGAGCCTGCCTCCCCGAACCCATCGCCGACGGCTGGCTCGTCCGCCCCGCCGACACCGCCCGCACCGTCCGCCTCGACCTGGACCTCACGCCCGCTCCCCTGCTCAGCCTGCAAGCAGGCGACACCGGCTGGCGCCGCCCGATCACCAAACGACACGCGGAAATCCTGGTCCGCCTGGAGAAGGCCGGCCGCGACGGCCTGTCCGCGGTCGCGCTGAGCCACGCCCTCTACGGAGACGCCGAACACCTCGTCACCGTCCGCGCCGAGGTATCCCGCCTGCGCCGCCTGCTGGGCGCCATCGTCGACACCCGCCCGTACCGGCTGGCCGAAGGCGTGCGCATGACTGTCCACGCAGGACAGTGACCAGCGCGGGCAGCGAAACCGGGCCCCCTGTCAGACGTCGCCGAGGCGTCCGCTAATGTTTACGACACGTTGCACAGCAGCAAGCGCGATTAGCTCAGCGGGAGAGCGCTTCCCTGACACGGAAGAGGTCACTGGTTCAATCCCAGTATCGCGCACTCCAGTCCACCCCAGGCTGGTGCGTTGCACAACGGGCGATTAGCTCAGGGGGAGAGCGCTTCGTTCACACCGAAGAGGTCACTGGTTCGATCCCAGTATCGCCCACAGTGTTTGTTCTGGTCACCCGGCCTGTCGATGATATTCATTGGCAGGCCGTTCGTGATTTTTGGGAACATCCGGGGAGAACGGTCTCCTGAGCGCAAGCCGAAGAGGCCCCCGGCACGTCCAGAAGCTCATGAGGTGACCCGTGTCCGCTGTGTTCGTCATCAATCCTCTCGGCAAGCGCGACTTGGGCTTCCTTGACTGGAATCCCTCTCGCGGCATGCTCCTTCAGGTTCTCGAGTTCATCGCCGACGAGGTCGAGGATCAGGCGCTGGCCGCGGACCTGCGCGAGTTCGTGGCCGGGGGTTACGCGTTCATCGCCCTGAGCAGCTACAGCGCGGAGCAGGGCGCCGAGATCATGAAGGTGATCCGGGAGAAGCTGCCGGACGCGGTCGAAAAGTGGTATCCGGGCCACGAGGGCGCCCGCCAGAACATCGCGGAGCTAGTCGAACTGGTCGAGGAAGCCGAAGCCTGTCCCTCTGAGTGACCGTCGTCAGCGATGCGCCGCCAGCTTCGTCGGGGTTAGGGCGTCGTGGGTTTCTGGGAGGCTGCGGTGTTCCGGATCCGTTTGGTGCGGCCGTGCTCAGCCAGCAATGCCAGCACCTGCCGCGAAGCGGAGAAGTCGGCCAGCCGCCGCTGCATCCAGTCGCTCGCCGATTCCAGGTCGGCGACGTCCAAGACCCGGCCGTTTTCGGTCTCCAGCCACAATTCCCAATCCCGCACCCGCTGCCGGACGAACTCGCGGTCCTTCGCTGGTGCGAGCCGGCCCGCCTCCTCGACGATTTCCGCCGCCCGCCGAAGGAACTCCGCCGGATCGGCGGTCTCCCCCGCGAGGTGGTCGACCAGCTCCACCACCGCCGTTTTGGCCGTCAGCGGTTCCGGATCCCGCACCAGCACCGCGGCCAGCTCCCGCCGATCCGCCCCGCCGCTCGCTGAGATAACGCGACGGTAAGCGGCGGAGCGGACATGCTCGTTCGCGACCGCCGCATCGACCTCGACGTCGGTCAGCCCGGCGGCCTCGAACAACGCGGTCAGGTCGGCTCGCAACGTCGTCACTTCGTCCATCCTCGTGCGGCCGCCTGGTTTCGCCTGCCGAGCTTGCGTCCTTTTGCCAGTCTTGCTTCAAGTCTGGCCTCAGTTTCCCCCGGCGGAAGTATTCACCCGCGCGCCAGATCCGGGACACTCTCCTCGTTCATGCTCTCACCCGGGCGGGCGGCGGCCGGTAAATCCGGGTGACCGTTGTCTCGCCGCGAACACGTGGAGGAACGAACCATGGCGGGTACGAGTCGCCGGAATTTTCTCGGCATGGCGGGGGCTTCGCTGGCCGGCGCGGCGGCCAGCGGGCTGCTGCCCGGGTCTATCGGGAAGGCTCTCGCGGTCGAACCGGCCCGCCGGTCGGGCACCATCGAGGACGTCCAGCACGTCGTCGTCCTCATGCAGGAGAACCGGTCCTTCGACCACTACTTCGGCACCATGCGCGGCGTGCGCGGCTACGGCGACCCCCGGCCGCACCTGCTGCCCAACGGGCGGCCGGTGTTCTACCAGCCGCCGGCGAAGGTGCGCACTGCCGGATACAACGGGCGCGGGCTGCCCAACGACGCTGAGTACGTGCTGCCGTTCCCGCTCGACGCGCTGCGCACCAGCGAGCACATCGCCGGCACGCACCACGGCTGGGGCAGTGGCGAGCCGCTCTGGAACGGCGGGCGCTACGACGGCTGGGTGAACGAGAAGCAGGACGTGTTCACCATGACCTACCAGCAGCGGTCCGAGCTGCCGTATCACTACGCGCTCGCCGAGGCGTTCACCATCTGCGACGCCTACCACTGCTCCGTCCCGGCGGACACCGCACCGAACCGGATCCTTCTGTGGTCCGGCACCATCGACACGCAGAACCGCCTTGGCAGCAAGCAGAACGGGCCTGGGCTCTGGGAGCGGCCGGACACCAACGGCTACAGCTGGACGACTTACCCCGAGCGCCTGCAGCAGGCGGGCGTGAGCTGGAAGCTTTACCAGGGCGGCAGCGGCATTCCCGGCGAGCCGACGGACAACTACACCGACAACTCGCTCGAGTTCTTCGCGAAGTACCACCGTCAGGAAGGCGCGTCCGGGCCGCTGGTCGAGCAGGGCGTTTCGACGCACACGCTCAAGGAGTTCCGCGCCGACGTGCAGGCAGGCACCTTGCCGCAGGTCACCTGGATCGTCCCGCCGTACAAGTACAGCGAGCACGCGGCCGCGTCCGCCAGCGACGGCGCGTACTACCTGAACCTCGTCCTCGACGCGCTCGTCTCCAACCCCGAGGTGTGGAGCAAGACCGTCTTCTTCATCAACTACGACGAGAACGACGGACTCTTCGACCACGTCGTCCCGCCGATGCCGCCGCTGGTCAACCGGCCGGGCACGGACGGTCTCGTCTCCCGGTCGCTCGCGGCGAGCCTCCCCGACGAGACGCTCGACTTCGACAAGCTCCCGAAGGGCACCGGCGGCGGACCGGCCGGCGTCCCGCTGACCGGCAAGCACCCGGCGGGGCTCGGTTCCCGCGTGCCGATGCTCGTCGTGTCGCCGTGGTCGCGCGGCGGCTGGGTCTGCTCGGAAACCTTCGACCACACCTCGGTGCTGCGCTTCCTCGAAGCCCGGTTCGGGGTGGCGGAGCCGAACATCAGCGCGTGGCGCCGTTCCGTCTGCGGCGACCTCACCTCGGCGTTCGACTTCTCCCGCCCGCAGACCAAACCGGTCGCGACGCCGACGCCGACCCCGCTGCCCAGCAAGAACCAGCCGTTCTCGGTGAAGCTGCCGCAGACGATGCCGACTCAGGAGCCGGGCGTCCGCCCCGCGCGGGCGCTGCCGTACCGGTTCACCTCCGAGGTCGCCGGGAAGCGCGACGGGCACTCGATTTCGGTGCAGTTCACCAACAACGGCACCGCGGGCGCGTACTTCTACGTTTACGCGCACGGCGATTCGCCCCGCCGCTACACGGTCGCCGCGCACGACACCGTCAGCGACATCTGGGAAGGCGCGCCGGGCACCGACGAGCACGGCAACTACAACCTTCGCGTGACCGGCGCGAACGGTTACCTCGCGCAGTTCACCGGCACCACGGCGGACACCAGTGAGCCCGAGGTTTCGGTGTCCACCAACAACTACGGTGCCCCGCTGCTCACGCTGACCGTCACGAACCCGGGCCGCCAGCGCCGGAAGCTCAAGCTGCGCAACGACTACAGCCGCAGTGCCGCCCGGACGATCGTGCTCGGCCCCGGCGAAACCCGGCGGGTCCCGTGCGAAACGGCGTCCGCGTTCGGTTGGTTCGACATCTCGCTGACCGACCCGGCCGCGCCGGGCTACCTGCGCCGGTTCGCCGGGCACAACGAGACCGGCCGTCCCAGCTTCAGCGACCCCGGTCCGCGACGGTAATCCCCGCGAAAGTCCACTAAAGAGAACGGAAACGCCCGGCCGGGTGGAACCTGCCGGGCGTTTCCGCATCCCGCTTGCTTCATCGATTCAGTCATGCCACTCTCGCCGCATGCGGATCGGCATGCTGACCGGCGACCTCGACTGCCCCGGATCGAACGCGGTGGTCCGGGCCTTCGCTCGCAAAGGCATTCAGGTGTACGGCTGGGAAATCGTCGGCATCCGGGACGGGTGGGCAGGGCTGCGGGAGAACCGCACCGTGCCGATCGGGCCGCGTGAAATCGACGAGACCTTGACCCGGAACCGTCCGCTTCTCGGCTCCTCGCACGGCCCGGTCAAGCCGGGCGATTCGCTGCACGGTCTCGACGCGCTGGTCGTGCTCGGCGGGGAGGATGCCGTTGCGGGGGCAGCGAAACTCGCCGCCGACGGAGTCCAGGTCGTCGTCGTTCCCGCGACGATCCGCAACGACGTCATGGCGACCGACGCGACCTTCGGCTTCGACACCGCGGTGCAGATCGCCGCCGACGCGCTCGACCGGTGCCGCACCACGGCCGAATCGCACGAGCGCGCGCTGGTCGTCGAGGTCTCCGGCCGGGATTCCGGCTGGATCGCCCTGCACGCCGGGCTGGCGGGCGGCGCGGACGTGATCGTCGGGCCGGAGCACCCGTTCGACCTCGACCAGGTACTGGCGCGGGTGACGCGCCGGTTCGAACGCGGCCGAGCCCCGATCGTCGTGATCGCCGAAGGCGCGCTCCCGCAAGGATCCCCGGTGCCGAACGGCGTCGCCGCGTGGCTGTCCGAGGAGATTTCCCGGCACACCGGCAAGGAAGCCCGCGCGGTCGCGGTGAGCCAGGACGGCGGACGGCCTACCGCCGCTGACCGCGAACTTGGCACCCGATTCGGCCTCCGCGCGGCTGACGCGGTGCACGCGGGCGAGTCCGGGGTCATGGTCGCGCTGCGCGGCACCGATCTCGGCACCGTCCCGTTGGCCGCGGCCGCCGGACGAAAGACGGTCTCCCCCGCGCGGTACCGCGAAATCGAAGCCCTGCTCAGCTGACGTCCGCCCACTGTGGACGCGCCAGGCTAGAGTCCGGCCATGAAGCGCGCATCGGTGGCCGAGGGTCTCGACCTCTACCTGCCCGTCTCCACGACCCGCCCCGCGCACGCGCTCGAAACCGCCCTGCGCGCGGCGGTCGTCGACGGTCGCCTTCCGGTAGGCACCCGCCTGCCCGCCTCCCGCGCACTCGCCACCGATCTCGGCATCGCCCGCAGCACTGTTTCCGAGGTCTACTCGCGGCTCGCCGCCGAAGGCTGGCTGGAGAGCCGCGTCGGAGCCGGAACGTGGATCGCTGGCTTCCCTCGGCAGACACAACCAGTTGCAGCCCAACGACAATCGCCGCCGGAGTACGAGCTTCGCGGCGGTCTCGCCGACGCGGGAGATTTCCCGCGCAGCCAATGGAGCGCGCAAACCCGGCGAGCGCTGTCGGAAATGCCGGTCTCCGCATTCGCCTACGCGCCGCCAGAAGGAGCGACCGAACTCCGCGACACCCTCGCCGGGTACCTCGCCCGGACGCGCGGCGTGGCGGTCACCGCGGCGGAACTCCTGATCGGCAGCGGCTTCGGCGACCTGCTTTCGTTGACCTGCCGAAGCATTCGCGCACGCGGCGGCAAGCGGATCGCCGTCGAGGAGTTCGGGCACGAACGGCACCGGCGCATCATCGCCGAGTCCGGGCTGGAGATCGTCGCGATCCCGGTCGACTCCGACGGCGCCGACCTCGCGGACACCCCGGCGGACGCGGTCTTCCTCACCCCGGCCCACCAATTCCCCACCGGAGTGCCGCTTTCCCCGGAACGCCGCCGGGCCGCGGTCGAATGGGCGAACGCCCGCGACGCGCTGATCCTGGAGGACGACTACGACGGCGAGTTCCGCTACGACCGCCGCAGCATCGGCGCGCTCCAGGCCCTCGCGCCGGATCGGGTCGTCTACCTGGGCACGTCGAGCAAAGCCCTCGCCCCGGCCGTCGGCGTCGCGTGGGCGGTGGCCCCGCCCGAGCTTTTCCCCGAACTGCTCCGCCAGCGCACCCTCAGCGGCGTCACGCCCAGCGGGCTGCACCAGCAGGTCCTCGCGCGCTTCCTCGACTCCCACGAGTACGACCGCGCCGTCCGCCGGCGCCGGGCCACCTTCCGGACCCGCCGCGAGCTGTTCGCCCAACTCCTCGCCGAGCGCTCGCCAGACCTGCGGCCGGGCGGTCTCGCCGCCGGTCTCCAATGCCTGGTCGAACTCCCGAACGCGGCCGCCGAAGAACGCACCCTCGCCGCCGCGCGCCAGTTCGGCGTCGCTCTCGAAGGACTCGCCGACTACCGCGCGCCCGGCGGCAATCCGGACCGCGCCGGGGTCGTCATCGGCTACGGCGCGGTGTCGTCCGCCCGGGCCGCCCGCGCCCTCACCCTGGCCGCCGACGCGCTGGCAAATGGACTGAGTTCCTAGCGACAGATTGGCCGGGAACTCGGTCCATTGGCGACCTAATCTAGGTCCATGGCAACGACGAACCCCACTCTGGTCCCGATCCCCCAGCGCCTCGATTTCGACGCACTGGCCCCGATTTTCTCCCGTGCGATGAGCACTTTGGACGACGCCGCGACCCAGCAGCTCGACCACGCCGGCATCGAGCCGGGCCTGCGCGAACTAGTCCGCCTCCGCGCCTCCCAGATCAACGGCTGCGCGTACTGCGTCGACATGCACTCGCAGGCCGCGCGCAAGGAAGGCGTCACGGCTCAGCGGGTCGACGCGCTCGCGGTCTGGGCGGAATCGGGCCTGTTCACCGCGGCCGAGCGGGCCGCGTTCGCGCTCACCGAGGACGTCACGCGCCTCTCCGAAACGCACGTGCCCGAGTCGACCGTTTCCGACGCCGTCAAGGCACTCGGCGAGGAAGGCGCGGCGGCGGTGATCGCGCTCATCACCGCGATCAACATGTGGAACACGGTCGGCGTGTCGACCCGCTGCTGGTCGGTCAGCCCGGCATGACCAGCGCGCGCACGGCGATCCGGCGGCTCGCCACCGCACAAGCCCTGACCTCGGCGGGCGACGGCGCGGTGCTGGCCGTGTCCGCCGTCCACTTCACCACCCGGGTCGGCCTGCCGGCGGGAATCGTGGCGCTCGGGCTCTCGCTCGGCGCCGCGACGAGCCTGACCACCACCGTTCCGTTCGGGACGCTGCTGGACCGGATCGGCGCCCGCCGGGCACTCGCCGCGGCGACCGTCGCCGCGGTCGCGGGCCTGCTGCTGTTCGCCGTCGCGCACACTGTTCCGCTGTACATCGCCGCGTGCGCGCTCTTCGCCTGCGGGCAGAGCGCGCTCGCGGCGGGCCGCCAGGCCGTCGTCGCCACCGTCGTGGCTCCCGAAGGCCGCGTCCGGGCCCGCGCATTGCTGCACACCGCCGTCAACATCGGCATCGGCGCGGGCTCCGGACTGGGCGCGCTCGTCCTGGCCGCCGGAACCAACGCGGTCACTGTTTTCCTCGTCGACGCCGGATTGTTCATCTTCGCCACCGCTTTGTATCTGCACGCCGGACCAGACGCACCCACCGAACGCCAGACCGGCTGGCCAGCCTTGCGCGACCGCCGCTATGTCACCCTGACGCTGCTGGCCGCGATCACTCAGCTGACCATGCCGATCCTCAGCGTCACCCTTCCACTGTGGATAGTCACGCGCAGCGCCGCTCCACAATGGACTTCCGCGGTGGTGCTGCTGGCCAACACCGTCCTCGTCGTACTCCTCCAACTGCCGATCAGCCGACAGGTCCGCGACGCCCGCACGGCCCGCCGATCCCTTGCCGTAGCCGGAATCTTCCTGATCGCCGCCTGTTCCGTCTTTGGCTCGCTCGGCGCCTCCGAGCACCCGGTGGTCCTGGCGCTAGTGGGTGCGCTCTTGCTCACCGTCGCCGAAACGACCGCCTCCGCCGGTGCCTGGCACCTCGCGTTCAGCCTTGCCCCCGAAGGACATCAGGGCCAATACCAAGCGCTGTTCGCCACCAGCACCGCGCTCGCGCGCATCACCGGGCCGATCGTGCTGGTCCCGCTGGTGCTGACGTTCGGCTTCCTCGGCTGGACGCTCGCCGGGCTCGGCATGCTCGCTGCGGCCGCCGCGCTGGCGGCCATGGCCGTCCCTCGCCGGAAACCTCAGCGGAAAGCGGACTGCCCGGTGATCGCCTGACCGACCACCAGCGTGTGCATCTCGACGGTGCCCTCGTAGGTGAGCACGGATTCGAGGTTGTTCATGTGCCGGATCACCGGGTACTCCAGCGAAATCCCGTTCGCCCCGAGGATCGTACGGGCGGTGCGGCAGATCTCGATCGCCTCGCGGACGTTGTTCAGCTTGCCGAGGCTCACCTGTTCCGGACGCAGCACCCCGGCGTCCTTGCGCCGTCCCAAGTGGATCGCGAGCAGCAACGCCTTCGTGTACTCGAGCGTCATGTCGACAAGTTTCTGCTGCGTCAGCTGGAACGCGGAGATCGGCTTCCCGAACTGCGTGCGGTCCTCCGCGTAGGACATCGCTGCCTGCAAGCAAGAACGCGCCGCGCCGACCGAACCCCAGACAATGCCGAAGCGGGCCTCGTTAAGACAGCTCAACGGCCCCTTCAGCCCGGTGACCTCCGGGAGCACCGCGTCCGCGGGCAGCCGCACGCCGTCGAGAACGAGTTCGCTGGTGATCGAAGCGCGCAACGACAGCTTGTGCTTGATCTCCGGCGCCGAGAAGCCCGGCGTGTCGGTGGGCACCACGAAACCGCGCACGCCCTTGTCGGTCTGCGCCCACACCACGGCGACGTCGGCGACACTTCCGTTGGTAATCCACATCTTCCGGCCGTCGAGCACCCAGTCGTCACCGTCGCGCCGCGCGCGGGTGCGCATGCTGCCCGGATCCGATCCGGCGTCCGGTTCGGTCAGCCCGAAGCAGCCGATCGCCTCGCCCGCCGCCATCGACGGCAGCCACTGCTGCTTCTGCTCCTCCGAACCCCACTTCCAGATCGCGAACATCGCGAGCGAGCCCTGCACCGACACCAGCGAGCGGATGCCCGAGTCGCTCGCCTCCAGCTCCAGGCACGCGAGCCCGTACTCGGTCGCCGACATCCCCGCGCAGCCGTAGCCCTCCAGGTGCATGCCGAGCACCCCGAGCGACCCCAGGTCCTTGGCCAGACCGCGGACGTCGGGCAGCTCGCCGCGCTCGAACCAGTCGCCGACGTACGGGTCGATCCGCTCGGAGCAGACCCGGCGGACCGCGGCCGCGATCGCCTTCTCGTCTTCGGTGAACAGGTCGCCGAGCCCGGCGGGGTCGCGGGGATCCAGCGGCGGCAGGGACTTCGTGGCGCTCATTTCTTCTCCTCTGCGAGCCAGCGGCGAATCTCGTCGCTGTGCTGCCCCAGCCGGGGCGGGGCGGTGTAGCGGGCGACCGGCGTGTCCGAATAGCCGATCGGATGGCGGACCTGGGGCGGCGAGTCGCCGACCGGCACGGTGGGCGCGAGACCGAGCGATTCCGCGAGCTTGAACCCGTCCGCGAGATCGCCGACCGGCCCGGCGGGCACGCCGACTTCGGTCAGCCGCACGGCCCAAGCGACCACGGTGTCGGTGCCGAGTTGCTTTTCGAGCGCAGCTCTCAACTCCGGACGATTGCGGACGCGCTCGGCATTCGTCGCGAACCGCTCGTCGTCGGCCAGTTCCGGAACGCCCAGCACCTCGGCCAGCCGACGGAACTGCCCGTCGTTGCCGCAAGCCAGCGCGAGCACATCGTCCTTGCAGCGCAACGTTTCGTACGGCGCGATCGACGGATGCGAGTTGCCCATCCGGCCCGGCGCACGTCCGGTCGTGAGATATGACGAAGCCTGGTTGGCCATCGAACCGAGCAAACTGGACAGCAGATTCACCTCGACCCGCTGCCCGCGTCCGGTCTGCTCGCGGGCTCGCAACGCGGCGAGAATGCCGATGGTGGCGTCCTTCGCGGCAAGCACGTCGACAAGCGCGACGCCGACCTTCGCCGGTTCGTCGGTGCCGGTGATGCTCATCAAGCCGCCCATCGCTTGCACGAGGAAGTCGTAGCCGGGCAGATCCGCGTCGCCGCCGAAGCCGGAAACCGAGCAGTACACAATGCCGGGATTACCCACGCGGACGGATTCGTAGTCGAGCCCGCGCCGCCCCAGCGCGCCGGACCGGAAGTTCTCCACGAGCACGTCGGCGCGTTGTGCGAGTTCGCGCGCCAAGACCAGGTCGTCCGGATCGCCGAGGTCGAGCACCACGGACTGCTTGGACCGGTTCGCGCATTCGAAGTACGAGCTGGAGTTTCCGGTCCACGGCGGTCCCCAGCCGCGGGTGTCGTCCCCGGAACCGGGCCGCTCGACCTTGATCACCGTCGCCCCGAGGTCGGCCAGGTTCACGCACGCCAGCGGCCCGGCCAGCACCCGGCTGAAATCCGCGACGACGACACCGTCCAGTGGCATGCTCACGAGCGCACCTCCTCGCTACGCATACTGGCATCGAAATACGTATTTACGCAACCTGCAGGTCCGGGTAGAGTTCCCGATCACCCGAGGAGAGAAAGCACCGATGCCGACGCACCCCACGCCGGACGGCCGCCCGAGGCCGCACCACCGGATGATCGACCGGGTGTCGACCATCCTGGAGCGGGCCGCGCGCTCCCGGAACGGGGTCACGCTCACCGAGTTCGCGCGCGAGCTCGACGCGCCGATGAGCTCGATCCAGGGCCTGGTCAACGGCCTCGTCGCCACCGGTTACCTCGACGAGCACGACCGCCGCTACTCCCTCGGCCCGGCCCCGTTCCTGCTCGTCCGCCTCGTCGGCCGCCCCACCGTGACGACGGTGTCGCACGAGGATCTCGAAGCGCTGCACGAGGAAACCGGGATGACCGCGGTGCTGGCGATCATGGTGGGCAGCGACCTTTATTACGTCGACTACGCCTCGCACGACCCGCGCTACGCCTACCTCGCCGAAGGCTTCGTGCGCCGCTCGCCGATCCGCACGTCGACCGGCTGGATCTTGTTGGCAGCCATGGAAAACCGCGATCTGTGGCCGCAGATCGGCGCGCTGCCGCCCACGGACGCCGAACTGGTCGAGCGTTTCGTGCAGGACCTGACGCGGATCCGCGCCGAGGGCTTGGTCGCCGCGCCCAGCGCTTCGACCGAGGCGGACGGCGTGTCAGTCTCCGTGGTCGAGGACGGCCGAACCGTCGCCGCGGTGGGGATCATGGGCAGCCACGCCGAGGTGGCCGAACGCAAGGACGAGCTGATCAAGGTGCTGGGCCAGCGTCGTCGTGAGTGGCAAAGCCGGTTCTAACCGGCTTTGCCACTCACGAGCCCAGCCCGCCACCCTCGTGCGCGGCAATCACGGTTCTAACCGGGATCAACACTCACGAGAGCCGCCAGCACACTCCCCGCCGGATCCAGCTCTTTCCCCAGCTCGCCGAGCTTCGCCGTCGCCCGCTGATGCGCGCTGCGTCCGCGCGGCGCGAGATACACCCGGACCCGCCGCCGGTCCTCCGCGTCGACCTCGCGGTACGCCGCCGCAGTGGTGACCAGCCGGTCGACCACCCGAGTCAACGTCGGCCCGGTGACCAGCGTATGCCCGGCGAGTTCGGTCATCGTGAGGCCGTCACCCGCGGCGAGCGCGTCGAGCACCAGCCAGCCGTCGAGGGACAGCCCCTCTTCCTTGAGCAGCGGCTCGATCCGCAGAGTGACCGCGCGTGCGGTGCGGGTGAGGGCGCGGATCAACGACGCCTCGGCCGCCTGTGCCTGCCTCATCCGCCCGCCCTCGTTCCCGCCCTTGCGCAAATGCCTCCGCATTGTAAGACTTCCAAATGGAAGCAAGTCAACCGGCAAAGAAGCCCGGAGCCGGCATGGGACTCGGAGTCGCCAGCCGCGCGAGCGCGTTGCGCGTCGCGCTGGTCGTCCCGCTGCAGGGACCGGCGGGCCTTTTCGGGCCTTCGTGCGAGGCGATCAGCGAACTCGCGGTCCGGGAACTCAACGACGCGGGCGGAATCCTCGGCCGCGAGGTGACGCTGGAAGTCGTCGACGGCGGCGCCCCTCCCGCGCAGGTCGCGTCGTCCGTGCGCCGCCTGGTCGACGCGGGCGAGATCGACGCGGTCACCGGTTGGCACATTTCCTCAGTCCGCAACGCGCTCGCGCCGGTCCTCGCCGACCGCGTGCCGTACGTGTACACGTCGCTCTACGAAGGCGGCGAAAGCCGTTCTGGCATCTACTGTTCCGGCGAAGTCCCGCGCGTGCAGATCCAACCCGCGCTGCGGTGGCTGCGCGACAACTGCGGCGCGCGCAGCTGGTTCGTGGCGGGCGACGATTACGTGTGGCCGCGCGGTTCCGCGGACGCGATCCGGCGCTACGCAAGGGAACTTGATCTCCAGATCGCCGGCGAAGCGTTCGTCGGACTCGGTTCCGGTGACATGGCACGGCTTGTCCGCCGGGTCGAAACTTCCGCGTGCGACGGCGTTCTCATGCTGTTCGTCGGACAAGACGCGGTGCGATTCAACCGCCAGTTCGCCGCGCGCGGCCTCCACGAGCAGATGCTGCGCTTCAGCCCGCTGATGGAAGAAAACATGCTGCTCGCCAGCGGAGCCGAGGCGACCCGCAA
Organism: Amycolatopsis sp. cg13; assembly: GCF_041346965.1. Taxonomy (GTDB): domain Bacteria; phylum Actinomycetota; class Actinomycetes; order Mycobacteriales; family Pseudonocardiaceae; genus Amycolatopsis. The sequence goes on along the minus strand of NZ_CP166848.1, from coordinate 8,523,483 downwards.
CCTCTTCGCCTCCGCCGCGTACTTCCGTTCCCTGGTCACCGCGGACGCGATGGACCTGCTCGGCCGCTACGTCCACCTGCACGGCCCGGCCGCGCCGCCGCTCAACAACGCGGCCGAATCCTGTTACGAGGGCTTGCATACGCTCGCCGAACTCGCCCGCCGCGCCGGCACTCCGGACATGCGCGCACTGAACGCCGCCATCGACGGCGTCGCCTACGACGGACCGCGCGGCACCGTCGAATTCCACGGCCAGCAAGCCGCGCAGCACGTGCACCTCGCCGCCGCGAGCGGCTGCGACTTCGATCCGATCACCCGGCTCTGACCCGTCCTGCCCCGGTCTTGACGGCCGCCCGCCGGCCATTTATTTTCACTTGACAGTATTTCATCTGGTACCAACTGAGGAGCGTGCGATGAACAACGTCGGCCTGCTCTACGTCGGGGCGGTACTGCTGGTCAACGGGCTGATGCTGCTCGGGCGAGTGCCCGCCCGGTCGGCCGCCGCGCTGAATCTGTTCGTGGGCGGGCTGCAGTGCGTGACGCCGACGGTGCTGATCGTCCAGGCGCACGGGGATTCCGAAGCGATCCTCGGCGCGTCCGGGCTGTTCCTGTTCGGCTTCACCTATCTGTACGTCGGCATCGCGAATCTCGCCGGGCTCGAACCCGAGGGCATCGGCTGGTTCTCGCTGTTCGTCGCGGGCGCCGCGATCGTCTACGCCGGCATCGCGTTCTGGCGGCAGCACGATCCGGTGTTCGGCGTCATCTGGCTTTCCTGGGCTCTGCTGTGGGGCCTGTTCTTCCTCGTGCTCGGGCTCGGCCGCGAGGAGCTGACCCGGTTCACCGGCTGGACGACTGTCCTGTTGAGCCAGCCGACCTGCACGCTGCCCGCGTTCCTCGCGCTCACCGGCGGCTACCGCTCCACCGGGGCCGCCGCGCTCATCGCGGCAGCGGTCGCCGTCCTGCTCGTCGCTCTCGCCGCGGTGCTCGGGTTCCGCGGCCAGCCCCGCTCCGTCCGCGACCGCGCGGCGGCCGCGGCCTGACCATCCCATCAGAAGGAGAAATCCCATGCGACACGGTGACATTTCCTCGAGCCCGGACACGGTCGGCATCGCGGTCGTGAACTACAAGATGCCGCGGCTGCATTCGAAGGCCGAGGTGCTGGACAACGCGCGCAAGATCGCCGACATGGTGGTCGGCATGAAGAGCGGCCTGCCCGGAATGGACCTCGTCGTGTTCCCCGAGTACTCGACGCAGGGAATCATGTACGACGAGCAGGAAATGTACGACACCGCCGCGACCGTCCCCGGCGAGGAGACCGCGATCTTCTCCGCCGCCTGCCGCGAGGCCGACACCTGGGGCGTTTTCTCGATCACCGGCGAACAGCACGAGGACCACCCGAACAAGCCGCCGTACAACACCTTGGTGCTGATCGACAACCACGGCGAGATCGTGCAGAAGTACCGGAAAATCCTGCCGTGGTGCCCGATCGAGGGCTGGTACCCGGGCGACCAGACGTACGTCACGGACGGTCCGAAGGGCCTGAAGATCTCGCTGATCATCTGCGACGACGGCAATTACCCGGAAATCTGGCGGGATTGCGCGATGAAGGGCGCCGAACTGATCGTCCGCTGCCAGGGCTACATGTACCCGGCGAAGGACCAGCAGGTGCTGATGGCGAAAGCCATGGCCTGGGCCAACAACTGCTACGTCGCGGTCGCCAACGCGGCCGGATTCGACGGCGTGTACTCGTATTTCGGGCACTCCTCGATCATCGGCTTCGACGGCCGGACGCTCGGCGAAACCGGCGAGGAGGAATACGGCATCCAATTCGCCCAGCTGTCGCTTTCGGCGATTCGCGACGCACGCGAGTACGACCAGTCACAGAACCACCTCTTCAAGCTGCTGCACCGCGGTTACTCGGGCGTGCACGCGGCCGGTGACGGTGACAAGGGCGTCGCGGACTGCCCGTTCGAGTTCTACCGCACGTGGGTCACCGACGCGCAGAAGGCTCAGGAGAACGTCGAAGCCCTCACGCGCAGCACCGTCGGCGTCGCCGAATGCCCGGTGGGCGAGCTGCCGGTCGAGAAGACCAAACAGGCCTGATTCTCGCTGGCTGCCGGTTTTCGGTTCAGGGAAAGGACACCATGCCGTTCATCACCGACAGGTACCACGACCAGAACCGGAACCGGCAGCCAGCCGCTCCGGCCGCCGCGCCCGTTCCGTCCACTCCGGACACCCCCGACGCGTTGGCGCAACGCCTGCGCAGCCGCGTCCTAGGCCAAGAACCAGCCATCGACGCCGTCGTCCGCGCCATCACCCTGGCCCGCGCGGGCGCGACGGAACCCGACCGTCCACCCGCGACAGTACTGCTCCTGGGCCCCACCGGCGTAGGCAAAACCGAACTGGTCCGCCAAGTCGCCGCCGCCCTGCGATCCGGCCCGGACGACCTGTGCCGAGTGGACATGAACTCCCTCGCCCAAGAACACTATGCCGCCTCCTTCAACGGCGCCCCGCCCGGATACGCCGGAAGCAAAGAAGCCTTCACCGTCTTCGACCGATCCACAGTGGAGGGTGATCCGTACACCCCCGGAATCGTCCTGTTCGACGAAGTCGAAAAGGCCCACCCCACCGTCCTGCGCGCTCTCCTGGGTGTACTGGACAACGGAATCCTGCGTCTCGCGAACGGTCAGGAGAAAATCTCCTTCCGCAACAGCTTCGTCTTCCTCACCTCGAACCTGGGCTCCAAAGAACTGGCCCGCCGTCGCGGCTCCCGCTGGCGCTCGCTCCTGGACCGCGGCCACACCCGCCGCACCGTCGTCGACAAAGCCCTGCAGTCGTTCTTCGACCCGGAATTCCTGAACCGCATCGACGAAACGGTGATCTTCGACGAACTGGACCGCACCACCGTCGAACAAGTCGCCCGCCTGGAAACCGATCTGCTGCGCACGAGGCTGCGCCGCCGAGGCGTCGACCTCCAGGTAGCCGACTCCGCCGTCCGCTTCCTCGCCGTCGAAGGCTTCGACCCGATCTACGGCGCCCGCGGCCTGCGCCGAACGCTGCGCACCCACCTGGCCGCCCCCGTGGCCGCGGAAATCATGCGCGTCCGCCCCACCGGCACCGCCCCGCTCCGGATCACCGCCACCGCCGCTACCGGATCCATCCGCGCGACCGCCACCGATCCGGAGTCTTGACGCCGCGCGACCGCCTCTCTAAGTTCTCCGGACATAGGACGTCGGACATCCCATGTCCGGATCGAGAGGCGGTCCCCCGATGCTCCCGAGAACAGTCACGCTCGCGCTCGCCGCAACCCTCCTGAGCCTCACCCCGGCCCCGCCCGCCCACGCGAGCGCCGCCTGCACGTCGTCAACCCCGTTCGTCTCAGGCGCCGAGGGCTACCACACCTTCCGCATCCCAGCCGTGGTCCGCGCCGCGAACGGCTCGCTGATCGTCTTCGCCGAGGGCCGCCGCGACTCCCCCGGCGACTCTGGCGCGATCCAAACGGTCGCCAAAACCTCCCGCGACGGCGGCTGCACCTGGGGCGACCTGCGCGTAGTAGACAGCAACAGCGAAGCCACCGCCGGAAACCCGACCCCAGTACTGGCCCGCAACGGCGACCTGGTGCTGCTGACTGTCCACAACGGACCCGTCAGCGAAAAAGCCATCATGTCCGGCACGGTTTCCCCGCAAGACTCGCGCCGGGTCTTCGTCCAGCGCAGCCCCGACAACGGCCGCACCTGGACCCCGGCCCGCGACATCACCGCCACGACGAAACTCCCGAACTGGCGCTGGTACGCCGCCGCCCCCGGCCACGCGACCCTCCTCAAACACGGCCGCTACGCAGGACGGATCATCGTCCCCGCCAACCACTCCAGCGCCCCTGCTCCGGGTTCGGCGGACGTGGGGACCGAAGCCAAGTACTACGGCGGCCACGACCTCTACAGCGACGACAACGGCCGTACCTGGCACATCGGCTTCACCGACGACCCGACCGACGGCGTCATCGCCCCCAACGAAACCACCGCCACCGAGCTTCCGGACGGCACGGTGTACTTCTCCAGCCGCAACCAGGGCTCCGCCCCAGAACACCGCCTGGACGCCTACAGCACGGACGGCGGCCGCACGCTGACTCGCCCCTACCAAGTGCAGCCAACCCTGTCCGGCCCGAAGGTAGAAGGCAGCGTCCTGCAAACCACCAACCGCCGCGTACTCCTCTACTCGGGCCCCGCAGACCCCGCCGCTCGCCACACCATGCAACTCCGAACCAGCTCCGACGGCGGCAAAACCTGGCACCCGTCGACAGTTCTCGCCGACGCCCCGGCCGGCTACTCCGATCTGGTACAACCAGACCGCCACACCGTCGGCGTCCTGTTCGAAACCGGCGGCACCAGCGCCTACGAAAAGATCGAATTCCGCCGAGTTTCCCTTTAACGCCGCCCGCTCCTCGGTAAAATCGCCCACATGACGGACCCGTGGCTACGCCGCTTCCACCCCGCCGACGACGCCCCCGCCCGGTTGGTGTGCCTGCCGCACGCAGGCGGCGCGGCCCCGTTCTTCCACCCGCTGTCGAAGGCGCTGTCCCCAGCTGTCGATGTCCTGGCGGTGCAATACCCCGGCCGCCAGGACCGCATGGCCGAACCCGCCCTGCGCACCATCGGGGCCCTGGCCGACGGCATCACCCAAGCTCTCCTGGCGTGGCTCGACCTGCCGATAGTCCTGTTCGGCCACAGCATGGGCGCGACGCTCGCGTACGAGGTAGGCCTCCGTTTGGAGGAACGCGGCACACCTCCGGAAGCAGTAGTGATCTCCGGCCGTCGAGCCCCGTCCCGCCTGGTGAACGAACAAGTCCACCTCCAAGACGACGACGGCCTTTTGTCCGAAATCGAAGGCTTGGCCGGGACTGACCCGAAGGTGCTGCGAGACCCGGAACTGCGAGAACTGTTCCTGCCGGCCCTGCGCGCGGACTACACGGCCATCGAGACGTACCGCCCGAGCGCGGGCCCGCTCGCCGCCCCCATCCACGCGCACACCGGAGACGCCGACCCGCACGCTCCCGTGGCGGACGTCCAAGCCTGGTCGTCGCACACCCGGGGAGACTTCACCCTGACCACATATCCCGGCGGCCATTTCTACCTGGTGGACCACGCTCCGGCGATCACGGATGCCCTGTTGAAGCTGACGACCAGCGGCTTCTAGCCCCCTGCCGGGCTCGTGTCTTGGCCCCGAGCCGGTTCTCCGCCCTCTTCTGCCGGATGTTCATCGCTGGGCCCAGCACCTGCCCCACCCCGAACCGCCCTGCCGACTGTTTTCCCGCCGCCCCGTAGGCTGCCGATCATGGAACTGCGCAGGATGTTCGCCGGTTTGGGCCGCAGCAAGGCATTCGCCGCGTTCGGCCAGGCGGTTATGCCCGCCGACCGCCTGCTCCTGCGCATCAGCGGCGGCCGCGTGGGCGTAGGCGCGGCAGTCGGGCTGCGCACCCTCCTGCTCACCACCATCGGCCGCTCCAGCGGCGAACCGCGCCAGGTCCCGCTGCTGTACGTCGAACGCTCCGGCGGCTACGTCGTGATCGGCTCCAACTGGGGCGGCGAACACCACCCCGCCTGGACCGCGAACCTCCTGTCCCACCCCGACGCGACGGTCTCCGTCCACGGCCGCACCCTCCCCGTCCGAGGCCGCCTCCTGAAGGACGCCGAACGCCAGGAAATGTGGGACGCCGTCGCCTCGTACTGGCCCGCCTACGACCGCTACGCCGAGCGCGCCGCTCATCGCGAAATCCGGGTATTCCTCCTGGAACGCACAGACCCGGCCGCCTGACCGGACCCATTTCGTTCCGCTCAGAGCCAGCCGCCCCGTCCTCCGACACGACGCTCGCCGGTGATCGGCACGCTTCCCCCTGCCGACGCTTCGGGTGGCTTGCACCAGCGTGCGCTCGCATCCGCAGCGGCCCTCAGCTGCCGTCCCCGCGCTGGGCTGCCCGTAACCGCCGCCCGAATCAGGATCCGGTCAAGAACCCGATGCCGACCCCGCTCACTCGAACCGGGACGGGTCTCCCGCCCCGTGCCGCACGACCTCCGCCTCTCCGGAGGAGAAGTCGATCACCGTGGTGGGTTCCACGCCGCAGTCGCCGGAGTCGATCACGGCGTCCAGGACGTGGTCGAGTTCTTCCTTGATCTCCCAGCCCTGGGTGAGGGGCTCGCCGGAATCGGGCAGCAGGAGCGTGCTCGACAGGATCGGCTCGCCCAGTTCGCCGAGCAGTTCCTGAGTCACCACGTGGTCGGGGATCCGCACGCCGACGGTCTTCTTCTTGGCGTGCAGCAGCCGCCGCGGGACTTCCTTCGTCGCCGGGAGGATGAACGTGTACGCGCCGGGCGTGCTGGCCTTGATCGCGCGGAACACCGCGTTGTCGATGTGCACGAACTGGCCGAGCTGGGCGAAGTCCTGGCAGACGAGCGTGAAGTGGTGCCGGTGGTCGAGCTTGCGGATGGTGCGGATCCGCTCCATCCCCTGCTGGTTGCCGATGCGGCAGCCGAGCGCGAAGCACGAGTCGGTCGGGTAGGCGATGAGCCCGTCGTCGCGCAGCAGGTCGACTACCTGGGCTAGGGCGCGGCGCTGCGGGTTCTGCGGGTGCACGTCGAAGTAACGGGCCATTGCCCGAGCTTAGGCGTGCCCGCCGGGCCGGGCGCGCGGGCTCGCCGCGGGCCGGGCACAGTGACGGGCGAGGAGGTACGTCCGTGCATGCTCTCTGGTCCACCGGCGAACAGTGGGAACTGCTGCCGCCGGTGCTGCTCGCCCTGCTGCTGAGCACGGTGATCGGCATCGAGCGCGAGGTCGGCAACAAACAGGCCGGCCTGCGCACGCACACGCTGGTCGGCGTCGGGTCGGCGGTCTTCATGCTGGTGTCGAAATACGGCTTCGCCGATTTGCTCGGCATCGAGCACGTCGCGCTCGACCCGTCGCGGATCGCCGCGCAGATCGTGTCCGGCATCGGGTTCGTCGGCGGCGGGCTGATCTTCGTGCGCCGCGACGCGGTGCGCGGCCTCACCACCGCGGCGACGGTCTGGCTCGCCGCGGCCGTCGGCGTCGCGTGCGGCGCCGGGCTGCCGGTGCTGGCCGTCGCGACGACCGCCGGACTCGTGGTGATCACTCGCGGATTCCCGCCGCTTTCCCGGTTCGTCGCGCGCCATCGGCGGCAGCCGCCGATCCTCCGCTTGAGTTATGCCGACGGGCACGGCGTATTGCGGGCGGTGCTCGCCACTTGCACCGATCGGGGCTGGGCCGTCCACCGGGTGGCGGTCGACCGCGAAACAGTTTCCGAAGAGGGGCAACGGATCGCGGTCGTCACGTTGCTGTTGCAGGGCCGCGGCGATCTTCCCGAACTCACCGCGGAACTGGCCGAATTGCCCGGCGTGCGAAGCACCGCGACGGGCACCGAGGACCCGCTCGAAGATTGACCCGCCCCGGGCGCACACGGATCGCCGGACTTCAGGCACACTGGAGGCAGTGCGGAAACCCCGGTGCGGCAAGAAAAACGAGCGCCGAGGAGAAACCATCCAAATGGGAGGTGAGAGCATGGCCCCCGGCGGTGGCGAGGACCTGATGTCCGTCCGGCCGTCCTTCGACTCGGCTTGGCGCGGCTATCAGCGCGGCCAGGTCGAAGAATTCGTCACGTGGGTCGAGGCGGAATTCCGGCGCCTGGCCGCGGAACGCGACGCCGCGGCACACCAGGCCGCCGAACTCGCCGAGCGCAATCGCGAACTGCGCGCGACGATCGACCGGATCAGCGCCACCCCCATCGAGCCGGACGCATTGCAGGAACGCTCCCGCCGGATGGTCGAGCTGACGCGCGAGGAAGCCGCGGAGATCACCGCCCGCGCGGAGGACACCGCCGCGCGGATCATCGCCGAAGCCAAGGCGGAAGCCGTGCGCCTCACCGAAAAGGAACGCGCGCTCGTCGAAGCCGTCTCCGCGGACCGCGTGCTGCAACGTCAAGAACACGAAGATCTGCTGCGCCGCGCGGTCGAAGAACGCAAGGCCGCGGACGAAGCAGCGGCGAAAGAACGCCGACGGCTCGAAGAACACCTCACCCGCAGGCTGGCCGACCGCCGCACCGACGCACTCCGCGAAATCGCCGACCGCACCGCCACCGCCCGCGCCGAAGCCGACGCGCACGTCCGCCAAGCCACCGACCACGCCACCCGCATCGTCGCCGACGCCGAACAGCGGGTCGCCGAACTCGTCGCTGTCCAGCAACGAGTCAAGGCCGCACTGCGCGGCGCGCGCGAATTGCTGGCCACCGCGAACGCCGACCTCGCCCCGGACGGCACTCCCGTGCCGAACCAACGACGGACCTCCGCGCTCACCGAAGTCACCGAGGCCGCCCCGACCGGCTGACCGTCGGTCTCGGCCGCCCGAAGTCCGCTCGGCTGACCAGCGCCCCGCGCTCATCGGAGGCATCGAGGGCCACCGCGAACGCCGCCCCAGCCCCGGACAGCACCCGGTGCCGAACCGAGGCCGCGTCTCCGCGCGCCGGAGGCACTGAGGCCGCCGCCACCGGCTGAACACCGGCCCCGGATACGCCGGGTGGGTATACTCGGCAGTGGACCACCGGGGATGTCGAGAACAAGGGACGATGTGCGATGACCGGCTACGGCAGTGAACGAGAGGCCTACCTCAAGCGCCTTCGCCGGATCGAGGGACAGATCCGCGGCCTGCAGCGCATGGTCGAGGAGGACAAGTACTGCATCGACATCCTGACCCAGGTGTCCGCGGCCACGAAGGCGTTGCAGTCCTTCTCGCTGGAACTGCTCGACGAGCATCTGGCGACCTGCGTCGTCCAGGCCGCGGCCGCGGGCGGGGAGGAAGCGGACCTGAAGGTGCGCGAAGCCTCCGACGCGATCGCTCGACTGGTGCGTTCCTGACGTAACTCCCCCGTGGTTCCGCACGGCGCGGGGCGGCGGTAACCGGACATTGCTTCGGGCCGCGCGTCGACGTGTCCAAGGCCGGAGGCAAGCAAGTCTGGCGTCCGTTACGCCGGGCAGTGCTGTCCAACGCGACTTGCCCGCTTACTGCGTTAATGAGGCAAGTCCCAGGTGGTTCCGGCCGCCGGTAAGCCTGGCGCACTCAGCGCCCCGGGCAACCCGGTGTCTCAGCGCACGGAGCAAGGCTCCTCAGCGAACGCGAAACGGGCCAGCAGCGGAAATCCCGCCACTGGCCCGTTCCCCGGGCGCCTCACGCAGCCCGGAACCGCCGCAACCGGAGGCTGTTCGACACCACGAACACTGACGAGAACGCCATCGCGGCACCCGCGATCATGGGGTTGAGCAGGCCGAACGCCGCCAGCGGCAACGCCGCGACGTTGTAGGCGAAAGCCCAGAACAGGTTCCCCTTGATCGTCCCGAGCGTGCGCCGGGCCAGGCGGATCGCGTCGACCGCGGCGCGCAGGTCGCCTCGGACCAGGGTCAGGTCGCCTGCTTCGATGGCCGCGTCCGTTCCCGTGCCCATGGCCAGGCCCAGGTCAGCCTGGGCGAGAGCGGCTGCGTCGTTGACGCCGTCGCCGACCATGGCCACGACCCGGCCTTCGTCCTGCAGTCGCTTCACCACGGCCACCTTCTCCGCGGGCAGCACCTCGGCCACGACTTCGGTGATGCCCGCGGCGTCGGCGATGGCCCGCGCTGCGCCCGCGTTGTCGCCAGTCAGCAGCACGGGACGCAATCCCAGCGCCTGAAGTTCGGCGACGGCTTGCGCAGAAGTCGGCTTGATCGTGTCCGCGACCACCAGCACGCCTCGTGCCACGCCGTCCCAGGCGACGAATACCGCCGTCGCGCCTTGTTCCTCCGCTGCGGCCTTGGCCTTGGTGAGGTCGTCGTCGACCTTCACGCTCCAGTCGGCCAGGAACGCGGCGCGGCCGGCCAGTACAGCCGCACCTTCCACGAGGCCGGAGACGCCTAGGCCCTCGGTGTTCCGGAACTCCGTCGCCGTCGGGAGGTCGCCGACCCGTTCGCGAGCACCGTCTGCGATGGCTTTCGCGATCGGGTGCTCCGAAGCGTGCTCGACCGCCCCGGCATAGCGCAGCAGTTCGCGCTCCGTGACACCTTCCCCGGCGTGGACGTCCACCAGGCTCATTCGCCCGGTCGTGACGGTCCCCGTCTTGTCGAGCACCACGGTGTCGACACGGCGAGTGGATTCGAGGACCTCCGGACCCTTGATGAGGATCCCCAGCTGCGCGCCGCGGCCGGTGCCGACCAGCAGGGCGGTCGGGGTCGCGAGCCCCAGGGCGCACGGGCAGGCGATGATCAGCACGGCGACTGCAGCGGTGAACGCCTCGGTGACGTTTCCGCTGGTCAGCAGCCAGGTGATCAGGGTTCCCAGAGCCAGGACCAAGACGATCGGCACGAATACCGCCGAGACGCGGTCGGCCAGTCGCTGCACCGCGGCTTTGCCGTTCTGTGCTTCCTCGACGAGCCGCGCCATCTGCGCGAGCTGCGTGTCCGCGCCGACCCGGGTTGCGCGCACTGCGATCCGGCCGCCGACGTTCACCGTCGCTCCGGTCACGCCGTCACCCACTGCGACCTCGACCGGCACGGATTCCCCGGTGATCATGCTGACGTCGACGGCAGAGCCACCGTCAGTGACCACGCCGTCGGTGGCGATCTTCTCGCCAGGCCGCACCACGAACGTGTCGCCGACCCGCAGCTGTTCGACCGGGATTCGCTGCTCGCGACCGTCGCGAAGGACCGTCACGTCTTTGGCGCCGAGTTCGAGCAGCGCTCGGAGCGCGGCACCGGAGCGGCGCTTGGACCTCGCTTCGAAGTAGCGGCCGGCGAGGATGAACGTGGTGACGCCCGCCGCGACCTCGAGGTAGATGTTGTCAGTCCCGGATCCCCCGGACACGCTGAACTCGAAGCCGTGCCGCAGGCCGGGCATCCCCGCCATGCCGAAGAACAGCGCGTACAGCGACCACAGCGTGGCGGCTGAAACGCCGAGCGAGATCAGCGTGTCCATCGTCGCCGCGCCGTGCCGGAGGTTCGTCCACGCGGCGCGGTGGAACGGCCACGCTCCCCAGACCACGACCGGCGCGGCGAGCGTGAGCGACAGCCACTGCCAGTTCGTGAACTGCAATGCGGGGACCATCGCCAGCACGATCACCGGCACCGTGAGGATCGCCGAGTAGAGGAGCCGGTCGCGCAGCGGCCGCGTCTCGTCCTGCTCTGGCTCTTCCGGCTTCTCCGGTTGCGGCGCTTGCGCGGTGTAGCCGGTCGCTTCGACGACGCCCACCAGGTCGTCGACCGAAACGGTGGAGGGGTATTCGACGTGCGCCTTCTCGGTCGCGTAGTTGACGCTCGCGCTGACGCCCTCGACCTTGTTGAGCTTCCGCTCGACCCGAGCAGCGCACGACGCGCAGGTCATCCCGCCGATGGCGAGTTCGACTGACTGCACGGGGGCCGGTGTCGTGGTGCTCATGTCACTCCTTTTTACGCGACGACCTGGTAGCCGGCCTCAGCGACGGCAGCCTCGACGGCTTCGCGCGAGATCGGCTCTGCACTGGTGACCTTCACGGCGCCGGTGGCGAGGTCGACGTCGACCGTCTGCACGCCGGTCAGGCCGCCTACCTCCTCTTTCACCGATCCGACGCAGTGTCCGCACGTCATGCCCTCAACGGTGTAGGTCGCTTCAGTCATCGCCACACTCCCTATCGTGCTCCTTGCTGATAGCTCCTTTATACCCCTAGGGGGTAGCAGTACGCCAGGGGACCCTCTGGTGAACCGGGTTACCCGCCGGGAGAGACTGCGAGGATGCGGAAGATCTACGCGATCGGGATCGGCGCCGGCGACCCGGAACACCTCACGGTGCAGGCAGTCGACCGGCTCAATCGCGTCGACGTGTTCTTCGTGCTCGACAAGGGCAGCGCGAAGGCCGACCTGGTGCAGCTGCGCCAGGAGATACTGGAGCGGTTCGTGAGCCGGCCGGGGTATCGCGTGGTGAGCGCGAAGGACCCGGACCGCGACCGGACGCCTGCCGACTACCGCACCGCGGTCGCCGACTGGCACCAGCTCCGCACCGACGTCTACGAGCAGCTGATCCGCGACGAACTGGCCGACGGCGAGACCGGCGCGTTCCTCGTCTGGGGCGATCCGGCGCTGTACGACAGCACTATCGCGTTGATCGAGGCCGTGCTGGCGCGCGGGAACGTGGCGTTCGACTACGAGGTCGTGCCGGGGATCAGCAGCATCTCCGCGCTGGTCGCCCGGCATCGGACGACGATGAACCAGATCGGCCGCGCTGTGCAGCTGACGACGGGTCGCCGGTTGGCTGACGGCTGGCCGAGTGACGCCGATGACGTCTTCGTGCTGCTCGACGCGCACACCACGTTCGATCAGTACGCGAACCAGGGGTTGTGGATCTACTGGGGCGCGTACGTCGGGACTCCGGACGAGATCCTGCTGTCCGGTCCGCTGGATGACGAGCTGGCGGCGAAGATCCGGGAGACACGCGCCGCGGCTCGGGAGCGTCATGGGTGGATCATGGACACGTATTTGCTGCGCCGACCGGAGTGAGGGTGGCGGGCCGTTTACTCGACCCGCTTGTTTTTGGGCATGAAAAAAGGGGCGGGGCTCCGGGAAAACCTTTTCAGGTTCTCGACCGGGGCCCCGCCCCTTTTTCCAGGTTAAGTTCGGCGGTGTCCTACTCTCCCACAACCCTTCGGTTGCAGTACCATCGGCGCAGTCAGGCTTAGCTTCCGGGTTCGGAATGGGACCGGGCGTTTCCCTGACGCTAAAACCACCGAAACACTCCGAAACAACACACACCCTGTCACAGTCGTGACAGCCGGTGTGGTGTTTCAGAACCGTAGAGTGGATGCGTAACATCTTCGTGGGCAAGTCCTCGGCCTATTAGTACCAGTCAACTCGACAACACATTACTGTGCTTCCATTTCTGGCCTATCAACCCAATCGTCTCTTGGGGGCCTTAACCCACAAAGGGGTGGGATACCTCATCTTGGAACAGGCTTCCCGCTTAGATGCCTTCAGCGGTTATCCCTTCCGAACATAGCCAACCAGCCATGCCACTGGCGTGACAACTGGCACACCAGAGGTCCGTCCGTCCCGGTCCTCTCGTACTAGGGACAGCCTTCCTCAAGTATCCTGCGCGCGCGGCGGATAGGGACCGAACTGTCTCACGACGTTCTAAACCCAGCTCGCGTGCCGCTTTAATGGGCGAACAGCCCAACCCTTGGGACCTACTCCGGCCCCAGGATGCGACGAGCCGACATCGAGGTGCCAAACCATGCCGTCGATATGGACTCTTGGGCAAGATCAGCCTGTTATCCCCGGGGTACCTTTTATCCGTTGAGCGACACCCCTTCCACCAGGAGGTGCCGGATCACTAGTCCCGACTTTCGTCCCTGCTCGACATGTCTGTCTCACAGTCAAGCTCCCTTGTGCACTTGCACTCGACACCTGATTGCCAACCAGGCTGAGGGAACCTTTGGGCGCCTCCGTTACCCTTTAGGAGGCAACCGCCCCAGTTAAACTACCCATCAGGCACTGTCCCTGAACCAGATCATGGTCCGAGGTTCAGATTCCCAATCCGACCAGAGTGGTATTTCAACAACGACTCCACACCCACTAGCGTGAGCGCTTCACAGTCTCCCACCTATCCTACACAAGCCGAACCGAAAACCAATACCAAACTATAGTAAAGGTCCCGGGGTCTTTCCGTCCTGCCGCGCGTAACGAGCATCTTTACTCGTAATGCAATTTCGCCGGGCCTGTGGTCGAGACAGCCGGAAAGTCGTTACGCCATTCGTGCAGGTCGGAACTTACCCGACAAGGAATTTCGCTACCTTAGGATGGTTATAGTTACCACCGCCGTTTACTGGCGCTTAAATTCTCAGCTTCGCGCCGAAGCGCTAACCGGTCCTCTTAACGTTCCAGCACCGGGCAGGCGTCAGTCCATATACATCGTCTTGCGACTTCGCATGGACCTGTGTTTTTAGTAAACAGTCGCTTTCCGCTGGTCTCTGCGGCCAACCACCGCTCCACTTGCGTGAAGCTTCACGGTGCTTGGCCCCCCTTCTCCCGAAGTTACGGGGGCATTTTGCCGAGTTCCTTAACCACAGTTCACCCGATCGCCTTGGTATTCTCTACCTGACCACCTGTGTTGGTTTGGGGTACGGGCCGTGCATGCACTCACTAGAGGCTTTTCTCGACAGCATAGGATCACCCACTTCGCCTCAAACGGCTACGCATCACGTCTCAGCCATGTGCCATGCGGATTTGCCTACATGACGGCCTACACGCTTACACCAGGACAACCATCGCCTGGCGGAGCTACCTTCCTGCGTCACCCCATCGCTTGACTACTACGGAATCAGGTCCCACGCTCCACACACAGACTCCGTCCGAAGACTTCCTCCGCGGCTTCGGGTGGTTAGTGTCAACCGCCTCGCCATGGGCGCACATGCTCGGGTACGGGAATATCAACCCGTTGTCCATCGACTACGCCTGTCGGCCTCGCCTTAGGTCCCGACTTACCCTGGGCGGATTAGCCTGGCCCAGGAACCCTTGGTCATCCGGCGGCAGAGTTTCTCACTCTGCATTCGCTACTCATGCCTGCATTCTCACTCCCGCACCCTCCACGACTCGCTTCCGCGGCCGCTTCCCTGGATGCAGGACGCTCCCCTACCCATCCGTGCCACTGCACCAACCCCGAAGGACTGGCGGATGTACATGCACGAATGACACAGCTTCGGCGGTGTGCTTAAGCCCCGCTACATTGTCGGCGCAGGACCACTTGACCAGTGAGCTATTACGCACTCTTTCAAGGGTGGCTGCTTCTAAGCCAACCTCCTGGTTGTCTGGGCAATCCCACATCCTTTCCCACTGAGCACACACTTAGGGGCCTTAGCTGGTGTTCTGGGCTGTTTCCCTCTCGACGACGAAGCTTATCCCCCGCCGTCTCACTGCCGCGCTCTCACTAACCGGTATTCGGAGTTTGGTTGATTTCGGTAACCCGGTAAGGCCCCTAGACCATCCAGTAGCTCTACCCCCGGCAAGAAACACGCGACGCTGCACCTAAATGCATTTCGGGGAGAACCAGCTATCACGGAGTTTGATTGGCCTTTCACCCCTACCCACAGCTCATCCCCTCAGTTTTCAACCTAAGTGGGTTCGGGCCTCCACGACGTCTTACCGTCGCTTCACCCTGGCCATGGGTAGATCACTCCGCTTCGGGTCTAGACCACGCGACTATATCGCCCTATTCAGACTCGCTTTCGCTACGGCTACCCCACCCGGGTTAACCTCGCCACGCAGCACTAACTCGCAGGCTCATTCTTCAAAAGGCACGCCATCACGTCGAAACGCTCTGACGGCTTGTAGGCACACGGTTTCAGGTACTCTTTCACTCCCCTCCCGGGGTACTTTTCATCTTTCCCTCACGGTACTCGTCCGCTATCGGTCTTCAGGAAGTATTTAGGCTTACCGGGTGGTCCCGGCAGATTCACAGCAAATTCCACGAGCTCGCTGCTACTCGGGAACACCAAACAAACACACGCAACGTGTTTTCGCGTACGGGACTCTCACCCACTCCGGTCCGCCATCCCAAGCGGTTCCACTAACACGCGCGCACATTCCGAGGACTGTCAGATCCTCGACGCTGGGTCCCACAACACCGCCTGCACAACGCCTGACAGCTTGACATGCAAACGGTTTAGCCTCTTCCGCTTTCGCTCGCCACTACTCACGGAATCACTTTTGTTTTCTCTTCCTGCGGGTACTGAGATGTTTCACTTCCCCGCGTTCCCTCCACACCGGCTATATATTCACCGGCGGGTAACACCACATCACTGGTGCTGGGTTTCCCCATTCGGAAATCCTCGGATCACAGCTCGGTTGACAGCTCCCCGAGGCATATCGCAGCCTCCCACGTCCTTCATCGGCTCCTGAAGCCAAGACATCCACCATGTGCCCTTAACAACTTGACCACAAAGATGCTCGCATCCACTCTACAGTTCTCAAACACCACACCAGAAACAACGTGTGTTGCCTCAGGACCCAACAGTGCGCAGTGAACAATCGCTCCCCCAGTCTCCGGCTCTCCGCTCCGCGACCCCGAAGGGCCTGTACTAGAAGAGGCATTGCCTGCCAGAAGCGACCATAACCAGTAGTTCCACAATTCCTTGAGCAACCCGAACAGACCTGCATTCGAGGCCTAAGCACGGGCCACTCCCGGCCGTGGCCGGGATGTGTTGTGCTCCTTAGAAAGGAGGTGATCCAGCCGCACCTTCCGGTACGGCTACCTTGTTACGACTTCGTCCCAATCGCCAGTCCCACCTTCGACCACTCCCTCCCATAAGGGTTGGGCCATGGGCTTCGGGTGTTACCGACTTTCATGACGTGACGGGCGGTGTGTACAAGGCCCGGGAACGTATTCACCGCAGCGTTGCTGATCTGCGATTACTAGCGACTCCGACTTCACGCAGTCGAGTTGCAGACTGCGATCCGAACTGAGACCGGCTTTAAGGGATTCGCTCCACCTCGCGGTATCGCAGCCCTCTGTACCAGCCATTGTAGCATGTGTGAAGCCCTGGACATAAGGGGCATGATGACTTGACGTCATCCCCACCTTCCTCCGAGTTGACCCCGGCAGTCTCCCACGAGTCCCCGCCATGACGCGCTGGCAACGTAGGATAAGGGTTGCGCTCGTTGCGGGACTTAACCCAACATCTCACGACACGAGCTGACGACAGCCATGCACCACCTGTACACCAACCACAAGGGAAGCCCCATCTCTGGGGATGTCTGGCGCATGTCAAGCCCAGGTAAGGTTCTTCGCGTTGCATCGAATTAATCCACATGCTCCGCCGCTTGTGCGGGCCCCCGTCAATTCCTTTGAGTTTTAGCCTTGCGGCCGTACTCCCCAGGCGGGGCGCTTAATGCGTTAGCTACGGCACGGACAACGTGGAATGTCGCCCACACCTAGCGCCCAACGTTTACAGCGTGGACTACCAGGGTATCTAATCCTGTTCGCTCCCCACGCTTTCGCTCCTCAGCGTCAGTATCGGCCCAGAGACCCGCCTTCGCCACCGGTGTTCCTCCTGATATCTGCGCATTTCACCGCTACACCAGGAATTCCAGTCTCCCCTGCCGAACTCAAGTCTGCCCGTATCGACCGCACGCTCCACGTTAAGCGTGGAGATTTCACGGCCGACGCGACAAACCGCCTACGAGCTCTTTACGCCCAATAATTCCGGACAACGCTCGCACCCTACGTATTACCGCGGCTGCTGGCACGTAGTTAGCCGGTGCTTCTTATCCAGGTACCGTCACTTGCGCTTCGTCCCTGGCGAAAGAGGTTTACAACCCGAAGGCCGTCATCCCTCACGCGGCGTCGCTGCATCAGGCTTGCGCCCATTGTGCAATATTCCCCACTGCTGCCTCCCGTAGGAGTCTGGGCCGTGTCTCAGTCCCAGTGTGGCCGGTCACCCTCTCAGGCCGGCTACCCGTCGTCGCCTTGGTAGGCCATTACCCCACCAACAAGCTGATAGGCCGCGGGTTCATCCTGTACCGCCGGAACTTTCCACACCCCACCATGCGGTGAAATGTCATATCCGGTATTAGACCCAGTTTCCCAGGCTTATCCCAGAGTACAGGGCAGATTACCCACGTGTTACTCACCCGTTCGCCACTCATCCCCGGCCGAAACCGGTTCAGCGTTCGACTTGCATGTGTTAAGCACGCCGCCAGCGTTCGTCCTGAGCCAGGATCAAACTCTCCAACAATGCTGTAAAGTTCGATCGAGACTACTTCTCAATCAATTATTCTCAAAGGAAACCCCGACGAGGGGGTTTCATATTAAGCTCTACTGGCTTAGTTCACTAGCACACTGTTGAGTTCTCAAGCAACACACCCCGCATCAAACCCGAACCCCCGTGAGGGCGAGCCTGACCGAAGCGGTCATTCCTAGCAGTTTGTGGTGGGACACCCACTCAATCACCCTAGAGGCGAGAGCTTGGTTCGTGTCCCGGCGGCCACCCGGTTTCCCTGGCGACTTGGAGAACATTACACGGCCCGAAACGGCCCGAAACAGGGGGGTCCCTTAATACGATCTTCGCAGGTCAACCGGCCGAATAGCCCCACAGCGGCCGATCTGGCGGGGCGCCGGGCCCGAGTCGGCGGACCCGAGCCCGGCGAATCCGATGGCTTATCGGCTCGCGGATGCCGCGGTCCGGAAGAACGGGCGGCGCGTTATCGGCGAATAGCGAGAGCGAGTGGTCCCCTCGCTCCCCAATACGGACCGGCCGAAGCATCAGGAGAGGCGGGGCACGCACCGCAGTGGTCGGACTTTGGCCGAGTGCGGCGTCGAGAAGGGACCAGCAGCGGGTCGGTTCGGCGGAGAGGAGCAGGGGCCACATCTGCAGCGAGCGCGTTCCGCCGGGTGCACCATGAGCGCCAAACCAACCAGCGAGTGACCCGGGTCACGAGAACAGGTGCCGAGGCGATGTCCGGTCCCGGGCAGGCAGCCTCGTTCTTTCCCCGACTGGCCGCCCGGCGCCGGTCGCGAGAGCAGACCCGAGCGAGAGGGAGCACCCGATGAAGTACCTGATCCTGGCGTACGGCAACCAGCAGGACTACGACCACCTCGGCGGCAAGGACGGCGCCGCGCCCCCGGCCACTCCGGCGGAACTGAAGACGATCGAGGAGTTCCTCGCCGGGTACACCGGGGCGCTGGCCGCGTCGGGCGAGCTAGTCGAGACGCAGGGGCTCACCGCTCCCGTGCTGGCCCGCCGCCTCGATCTGCGGGACGGGGTTCCGGTCGTCACCGACGGGCCGTTCGGCGAGACCGAGGAGGTCATCGCCGGGTACTGGATGGTCGACTGCGCCAGTTTCGACCGGGCGACCGACATCGCGGCCGGGCTGCTCAAGGCGCCGGGCCGGTTGTCCGAGGCCGGAGTGGTGGTCCGGCCGGTGATGGGAGCCGAGAACGAACTCTGACCCGGCAACTCAGCCAGGCGGAACCGACAGACCAAGGCGGCAGAGATGACCGACGAATCCGGGGCCACGGTCAACGGCACCCTGCGCACCCTCGCCCCGCAGGTGCTGGGCGCGCTGGTCCGCCGCTACGGGCGGTTCGACCCGGCCGAGGACGCCGTCCAGGAAGCCCTGCTCAAAGCCTCCCAGCGGTGGCCGGAGACAGGCATCCCCGAGCGCCCATTCTGCTGGCTGCTGCAGGTCGCGAGCCGAAAGCTCATCGACCTGCTCCGGGCGGAACAGGCAAGGCGGGAACGAGAGGTCAGGGCAGCCCGCGAGGAGGTCGGCGAACACCAAGGCGACGCCGACGACACGTTGATCCTGCTCCTGCTCTGCTGCCATCCGGCACTCACGGCCGCGTCGCAGATCGCGCTCACGCTAAGGGCCGTCGGCGGGCTCACCACGGCAGAGATCGCGCGCGCGTTCCTCACCTCCGAGGACTCGATGACCCGCCGGATTACCCGGGCCAAGCGGACCATCCAGGACAGCGGCGTCCCGTTCCGGATGCCGCCGGAGGAGGCCCAGCGCGAGCGGCTCGACGCGGTCCTGCATGTCCTCTACCTGATTTTCACCGAGGGCTACTCGGCGACGTCAGGGCCGGATCTGCACCGCAGCGACCTGGCCGCGGAGGCGATCCGGCTGGCGGAAATGACCGCCGCGCTGCTGCCCAACGACAGCGAGGCCACAGGCCTGCTCGCCTTGATGCTGCTGACCGACGCCCGGTCGCCAGCACGAGTCACCGAGCAGGGCGAGCTGGTCCCGCTGCACGAGCAGGACCGGACACGGTGGAAGGCCGACTCGATCCGGCGCGGGGTGGAGCTGGTGACGGCGGCGTTGCCGCGCGGGCCGGTCGGGCCGTATCAGCTGCAGGCGGCGATTGCGGCCGTCCACGACGAGGCGTCCACCGCGGAGGAGACCGACTGGCGGCAGATCGTCGGGCTTTACCGGCTGCTGCTCGAGGTTTCGGCGAGTCCGGTCGCGAAGGTGAGCCACGCGGTCGCGGTCGGGATGGCGGACGGGCCGGCGGCGGGGCTCGAACTGCTTGCCGCGCTGGACAACCGCGACCGGCGGTTTTACGCGGCGCGGGCACATCTTCTGGAAAAGGCGGGCGACCGCGAAGCGGCCCGGAGCGCGTACCTGCGCGCGGCCGAGCTCGCCACCAACATCCGTCAGGTGCGGTATCTCAACGCCCGTGCCCGGCGGCTCTCCGAAGGAGCTGGACATGACTGACGAGATCCGGCCGTATCGGCTCGAGATCCCGGAAGCGGACCTGGTCGATCTGCGAGAGCGGCTCGATCGGACGAAGTGGGCGCCCGAGCCGACCGGCGGCGACCAGGGGTACGGCGTCAGCGTCGGCCGGGTGCGCGAGCTGGCCGAGCACTGGCGGCATCATTACGACTGGCGGGCCTGGGAGCGGCGGTTCACCGAGTATCCGCAGTTCACGACGACGATCGACGGCAGCAACGTCCATTTCCTGCACGCCCGTTCCCCCGAGCCGGACGCGATCCCGTTGATCCTCAGCCACGGCTGGCCCGGGTCGGCGGCGGAGTATCTGGCCGCGCTCGGGCCGTTGAGCGACCCTCGCGCGCACGGGCTTGACCCGTCGATCGCGTTCGACGTCGTGCTCCCGTCGTTGCCCGGGTTCGGGTTCTCCGGTCCGACGGCCGACACCGGCTGGGGCCCGCAGCGGATCGCGCGGGCCTGGGCGGAGCTGATGCGCCGACTCGGCTACGAGCGCTACGGGACCGCGGGCAACGACTGGGGTTCGGGGATCGCGCCGGAGGTCGGTCGCGTCGCGCCGGAGCAGGTGATCGGCGCACACGTGACGCAGACCTGGGATCCGCCGCCCGACGACGATCCACAGTGGATTGCCAATCTGTCCGAAAAGGACAAAGCCGCCTGGGACGCGTTCCACCACTACTTCACCCACGAAGCTTCCTACGGCGTCGTCCAGGCGCAGCAGCCACAGACTCTCGCGCACGCGTTGTCCGACTCCCCCGTCGGCCTGCTCGGCTGGAACGCGCAGGCGATGCACGACCACGGTCTCGACGCCGACGGGATCCTCACCCACGTCACGATCCACTGGCTGACCGGCACCGCGGGTTCCGCGATCCGGATCTACGCCGAGCAAGACCGGGAGACGCCCGCCGAGGGCCGCAACCCGGTGCCGCTCGGGGTCGCGCAGTTCCCCGGCGACCTGCCGTCGATCCGGGTGTTCACCGAGCATCGCCGGAACCTGGTGTCGTGGAACGAGTACGACCGCGGCGGTCATTACGCATCGCAGGAGGTGCCGGAACTGTGGGTGGGCGACGTCCGCCAGTTCTTCGCGAAGCTGCGCTAGAAAAACATTGCTCCGACTACATTGCACCGTATTGCACTGAGAAATCGCCCCGATTAGCGTCGGGGACATGCAGAAAGTCCTTCTCCCCTCCGGCGCCCGGATCGCCTACGACGACCTGGGTTCGCAGCCGAAGATCCCGGTCCTTCTCGTGCACGGGCACCCGTTCGACCGGTCCATGTGGGGTCCGCAGGCCGAGCACCTGGCACGGAGCGGACACCGCGTCGTGGTGCCTGACCTGCGGGGATACGGGGAAAGCGCCGGTCCGGCAGTCAGCGGGCTCAACGACTTCGCCGAGGATCTGATCGGGCTGGCTGACCACCTGGGACTCGACCGGTTCGCGCTGGGCGGGCTGTCGATGGGCGGGCAGATCGTGATGCAGACCGTCCGGGATTACCCCGGGCGGATCGCCGCGCTGCTGCTCGCCGACACGTTCGCCGAGCCCGAGACCGCCGAAGGAAAGGTGGCCCGCAACCAGGCCGCGGACCGGGTGCTGGCGGAAGGCATGACCGCGTACGCCGACGAACTGCTGCCGAAGATGGTGTCGCCGAGCACCTTCCACGAGAACCCAGAAGTGACCGGACACGTCCAAAAGATGATGCGCGACGCACCAGCACCAGGCGCGGCGGCAGCACTCCGAGCACGGGCGAAACGACCGGACTACCGCGATTCCCTCAAGCAGGTCAGCGTGCCGACGCTCGTCGCAGTGGGCAGCGAAGACGAGTTCACCCCGGTCTCCGACGCACAACTGCTGCACCAGCTCGTACCCGGCTCGGAGCTGGTGGTGCTCGACGGCGCGGGACACCTGCCTAACCTGGAACGCGCGGCCGAGTTCAACGACGTGTTCGGCCGCTTCCTGGACCAGGTCCGGCCGGACCACGCAGAAGAACGGTGACGCACTCCATGAAGACCGTATTGGTGACCGGCGCGAGCGCCGGATTCGGCGCCGCGATCACGCGCCGGTTCGTAACGGAAGGCGCGCGGGTCGTCGCCGCGGCCCGCAGCGGCGACCGGCTGAAGACCCTCGCGGACGAACTCGGCGACGCGGTTTACCCGCTGGTGCTGGACGTCCGTGATGCGGACGCAGTCGCAGGCGTCGTCGCAGGGCTGCCCGAGGAGTGGGCGAAGATCGACATCCTGGTCAACAACGCCGGCCTCGCCAAGGGCCTCGAGCCAGCGCACGAGGCAAAACTGGACGACTGGGACCAGATGATCGAGACCAACGTGACCGGCCTCGTCCACCTGACCCGCGCGGTGCTGCCCGGCATGGTCGAACGCGGCGCCGGCCACGTCATCAACATCGGCTCCGTCGCAGGCAGCTACGCCTATCCCGGCGCGAACGTCTACGGCGCGACCAAGGCGTTCGTCCACCAGTTCAGCCTCAACCTGCGCTCCGACCTGCGCGGCACCGGCGTCCGCGTAACAAACGTCGAGCCAGGCCTGGTCGGCGGCACAGAATTCTCCACCGTCCGCTTCGGCGGCGACCAGGACAAGGCAGCAGGCGTCTACGCCGGAACCACGCCCCTGACCGCAGACGACGTCGCCGAGTCGGTCTTCTGGGCCAGCTCCCAGCCGAAGCACGTGAACATCAACGTCATCGAACTGATGCCGGTGGTGCAAACCTTCTCCGCCCTGAACATCGACCGCGAGTCCTGAGCCCGACGTACGTGAGGGGAACCCTCAGGGACTCTGATTCCCTCAGGGTTCCCCTCACGACCGGCGCAACCAACACGGCAATGCCGCCGCCAGGCGACGAGCCGTTACCCAGGCGCGAACCTCTCCAACCCGAACAACTCGAACAACGCCTGCTGTTTCGCCGTCCGATCAGACAAAATCCGCCGAGTCCGCGGCCGCCCCCCAGTAGACCGATGCCGCAACAAGGTCTCCCCAATCCCCCGCAACTGATCCAACAGTTCAGCCACCGAAAGATTCATCCCAGCCCGATCCGCCTCCCGCCGCATCAGGTGCGTAACCGTCGCAGCAAGCACGGACACCAACGCATGCACCGAAATCCGATGCGAAGTCCACTCCCACCGAGGCGAAGGCCCAGCCACCGCAGACCCGGTCAACCACCGAAACGTCGACTCAAGATAAGTCCGAGCCCGATAAGCAGTAACCACCTCGGCAACGGGCCAATCTCGATCAGTAACCAAAATCTGCTTGCCGAAAAACTCCTCCGCCAACCGAGCAACCGCGGCCTCGTCAACCCGCCGCTCCAACCGCAACTCCCCCGCCCGGTTGCCGGTAAGCGAAGTATTCAACACCCGCTCCACCCGCCGCCCCCGAATAATCCGCGACATCTCCGCATGCACCTGCGTCCGATCCCCCCGATGAGTACCCGCCGCGAGCGCAGCCGCTAACCCGTCAAGCTCCCGAACCGTAGTGCTCAATTCACTGGTGAACGCCCGATACTGCGCAGCATGCAGAGTCGCGGAGTGCAGGAGGACGACGCGTCGCCGGGCACCGTCCACAGTCGCCACAGTGTCAAAGGCAGTCAACCCGGCAAACCGCTCCGGATCCACCCTCCGCCGCACCGATGCGGGCCGCGAAAGCAACTCCGGATGATCAGCCAACGGAAGCGACCCGACAAACCCGCGACGCGCACCGAGGTCGAGCTGCGCAGCCTGGCCGGAGTGGAACACCAACGTGTGCCGCTCCCCCAATTCGGCGGCCAGCGCACCAAAAGCAGGAGCCTTCTCCCGCCGATAAACCCGAGACGCCAACGGAATAGCCCCATCCCGAGTAACAACCAGCCCCAGCCCGGCAAGCACATCCTGACAAGCCGACGGCAACGTACAGTCCGCAGCAGTAAACGCCGCGAACTGCGCAACATCAACCGCCAACGCCTCGGTCCCGTCGTCCCCCAGCAGATCCAAAACCGCCTCAGCCACAACGGTTTCCACCCCGGCGATCCGCTCCGGATCGAGCCGCTGCAAGGCCCGCCAATGACTGGCAGTCGTAATCGACCCCTTAGCCGGCCGAGGCCGAACGAGATCCTGCGCCAGACACCCAGTCCACCACTCCTCGAACTCCATCTCCGGCGCGGTAGCCCGATGCAACACCGCAAGCGCGACATGGAGACCAAGCGTCGGACGAGCCCGCTGCGGACCAGCCACCGAATCGACCCGCCGAACAAGGTCGAGCCGCTGCAACGTCCCCCACACCGCCGCGACATCCCCGAACGACCGATGCCGCGCCCCAGCCGCCTCCGGGCCCCCGCCGGCCACCGCCGCCGCGATGTCCTCGGCCGTCCCGAGATACCGCTGGCCGACCACGCGCGGCTTGCCGTCGACGCGCGCGGACTCGGCGAGGTAGTAGTACGTCCGCCCGCCGATGCGCTTCCCGATCACTGACGCCACCCTTTAGGTAATACCGGCGCGGACGCCCGTCCACAAGCCCGCAACCTGCGCTAATGATCACTCTGGGCCGGTCGTGCGCACGGTGGCGGGCTAAGAGCTGGCTGGTCGCGGCGGCCGGGTCCTAGCGTGGCGGGAATGGAGCCCGAAGCTGGCGTGACCACGCCCACCCCGTCGGCCATGCGCCGTGCGCTCGCCCGGGCGCGAGACGGGAAGACGCTCGACGTCGCCGAGGCGGCCGTGCTGCTGCACGCCCGCGGCGACGACCTGACAACGTTGTCCGACCACGCTTCCCGCATCCGCGACGCGGGCCTCGAAGAAGCCGGTCGCGCGGGAATCATCACCTACAGCCGCAAGGTGTTCATCCCGCTGACCCGGCTGTGCCGGGACCGGTGCGGCTACTGCACCTTCGTGACCGTCCCCGGCGAGCTTGAATCGCCGTTCCTGTCGCCGGACGAGGTCCTCGACATCGCGCGCAAGGGCGCCGAGATGGGCTGCAAGGAAGCCCTGTTCACCCTCGGCGACCGGCCGGAGGACCGATGGAAGGCCGCGCGCGAGTGGCTGGACGCGCACGGCTACGACGACACGCTGTCCTACGTCCGCGCGATGGCGATCCGGGTGCTCGAGGAGACCGGTCTGCTGCCGCACCTGAACCCGGGCGTCCTGTCCTGGCAGGACTTCCAGCGGCTCAAGCCGGTCGCGCCGTCGATGGGCATGATGCTGGAGACCACCGCGCGCCGGCTGTGGAGCGAGAAGGGCGGGCCGCATTACGGTTCGCCGGACAAGGATCCCGAGGTCCGGCTGCGCGTGCTGGAGGACGCGGGCCGCAGCTCGGTCCCGTTCACCACCGGTGTGCTGATCGGGATCGGCGAGACGCACGAGGAACGCGCCGACGCGCTGTTCGCGATCCGCAAGACCGCCCGCGAGTACGGCGGCATCCAGGAAGTCATCGTGCAGAACTTCCGGGCCAAACCGGACACGAAGATGCGCGCGACCCCGGACGCCGACCTCGAAGAACTGGCCGCGAACATCGCCGTGGCCCGGCTCGTGCTGGGTCCGCGCATGCGCATCCAGGCGCCGCCGAACCTCATCGGCGACCAGTACGACCTGATGATCCGCGCCGGCATCGACGACTGGGGCGGCGTCTCGCCGCTCACGCCGGACCACGTGAATCCCGAACGCGCGTGGCCGCAGATCGACCTGCTCGCCCGGCAGACCGAAAAGGCCGGATACGCGCTGCGCGAGCGGCTGACCATCTACCCGGAGTACGTGAAGCGCGGCCAGCCGTGGCTCGACCCGCGCGTCACGCGGCACGTCGCGGCGCTGGTCGACGGCGAGACCGGGCTGGCTCGTGACGGCGCGATGCCGGTCGGGATCCCGTGGCAGGAGCCGGACGGCGGCTGGCAGGAATCCGGCCGCACCGATCTGCACACCGAGATCGACACGACCGGCCGCACCGAGGACCGGCGCGGCGACTTCGATTCGGTCTACGGCGACTGGAAAGAAATCGGCCGGAAGATCAAGACCGGACCGCAGCGGTTCGACACTGACATCCGGGATGCGTTGCGCAGTGCGGAAAAAGACCCGGCCGGGCTGTCCGACGACGCCGCGCTCGCACTGCTGCACGCGGACGGGCCGGAGCTGGACGCGCTCACGAAACTGGCCGATGACCTGCGACGCGAGGTCGTCGGGGACGACATCACCTTCGTCGTCACGCGGAACATCAACTTCACCAACGTCTGCTACACCGGCTGCCGATTCTGTGCCTTCGCGCAGCGAAAGACCGACGCGGACGCGTACACGCTGTCGCTGGAGCAGGTCGGCGATCGCGTCGACGAGGCGTGGGCCGCGGGCGCGACCGAAATCTGCATGCAGGGCGGGATCCACCCGGATCTGCCGGGCACCGCGTACTTCGACCTCGCGGCCGAGGTGAAGCGGCGGCAGCCGGACATGCACCTGCACTCGTTCAGCCCGATGGAGGTCGTGAACGGCGCGTCGCGGACGAATCTGTCCATTCGCGACTTTCTGATCCGGGCGAAGGAGTCCGGAGTGGACTCGCTGCCGGGCACCGCGGCGGAAATCCTCGACGACGACGTCCGGTGGGTGCTCACCAAGGGCAAACTGCCGACGGACGCGTGGATCGAAGTCGTGACCACCGCGCACGACGTCGGGCTGCCGACCACGGCGACGATGATGTACGGCCACGTGGACAACCCGAGCCACTGGGTCGGCCACCTGAAACTGCTGGCCAAACTGCAGCGCGAGGGCGTGGAACGCAACGGGCGGCGCGGGTTCAGCGAGTTCGTGCTGCTGCCGTTCATCCACCAGAGTTCGCCGATCTACCTGGCCGGGCTCGCCCGCGCGGGCACGACGCTACGCGAAAACCGGGCGGTGCACGCGCTGTCCCGGCTGCTTCTGCACGGCACGTTCGACAACATCCAGAGCTCCTGGGTGAAGCTGGGCGAGGAGGGCAGCCGGGCGGTGCTGCAGGGCGGCGTCAACGACATCGGCGGCACGCTGATGGAGGAGACGATCAGCCGGATGGCGGGTGCCTCGAACGGGTCGTACAAGACGATCAGCGACATGCGCGCGATGGTCGAGCCGCTCGGGCGTACGCTGCGGCAGCGGACCACGTCGTACGGAACGCCGACGGACGAGCGGATCGCCGCGGCGAACGAGTCCGACGGGGTCGCGACGGCGGTGCGGAAGCCGCTGCTGCCGCTGCTCACGCCGTGATCAACCGGTGCGGTGCAGCCGCCACAGCGCGATAGCCAGCTGCAACCGCAACCGGCCCGCGGGATCGCGCACTGGCCAGCCGAGCAGCGCTTCGGCGTGGGCCAGGCGCTCCTGCAGGGTCGAATGGTGCACTACCAGCGTGTTCGCGGCGGCGCGCAGGCTCGGAGCGCCCGCTACGGCGACCAGCGTGGGCAGGACCCACGGGGCCGTCGTGCGGGCGTTCTCCAGGCTTGTCACGTCCGCGACCGGTTTGGTGCCTGGCCCGACCGCATCGGCGAGCACGGCCAGGCCGCCGAGGTCGGCATAGTCCACAACGGACGGTCCAGGGTCTTCTTCGGTTGCGGTGAAGCGGAAAGCCGTCCGGGCTTGTTCGCCGGACGCCGGCAGGTCGACCAGGTTCACGACGGTTCCCAGCCCCACCCGGGTCCGCTCCGGCGGAGTCCACTGCGGAGGGACGACCAGCGGTACCGCGTCGGCCACGACGGCCCGGGCGGTCGTGCCCAGGCCGAGGCGATGTGCGGCACGGAGCCGGGTTCGCTCGTCCGCCGACGCGTCGAGCACCACTTCGACCGACGCCGGATCGACGACCCGGCCGCGCGTCCGTTCCAGCACTGCCCGGGCCGCCGCGGACGCGCGCTCCAGCACCATCGCGTCCACCGGGCTCGCCGGACCGGGCCGTTCCAGCCACAGCGCGACCGGCCCGTCCGGACGCACCGGCGCAGCAGGCCATTCCGGATCGGGCGGCACGGCCGACTGCACCACGCGCCCGTCCGGTTCGACGCGGACGCGCACCCGGCGTTCGTCGTCGGCCAGCCGCGCGGGGCAGCCGGACAGCACCGCCGCCCCGCGCACGATCGGCTCCAGCCCGGCGCGGCCCTCGACCAGCCGGTCGAAGTACGCGATGACCTTGACCGTCTCGGCCGCGCCGGGATCGAGCGCGCTCAGATGCGTGACCAGCTCCCTCATCGGTCCATCATCGCTGGTCCGGTTCAGCCGAGCAGCCGCCGGAGCCACGGCGTCCGCTCGGCGCGAGCCTGCTGCGACAGCGCTGCCTGCGGGGCCGAGCCGTCGAAGCCGTGGAAAGCGCCGGGCCACACGTGCAGTTCTGCCTGCACTCCGGACAGCCACAGCTGGTTCGCGTAGGCGATGACCTCGTCGCGGAAGGTCTCGGTGCTCCCGACGTCGAGGAACGCGGGCGGGAGGCCGGACAGGTCTTCGGCGCGCGCGGGCGCGGCGTACGGCGACACGTCCGGACCGCCTCGGGCGTCGCCGAGCAGCGCGGTCCAGCCGACGTTGTTCGCGGCGCGGTCCCAGCTGCCCATCTCGGCCATCTGAATCGCCGACGGAGAGTCGTTGCGGTCGTCGAGCATCGGGTACACGAGCAGCTGGCCGATCAGTTCCGGGCCGCCTCGGTCCCGGGCGAGCAGCGCCGTTCCCACCGCGAGCCCGCCGCCCGCGCTCGCCCCGCCGATCACGACGCGGGAGGCGTCGAAGCCGTACTCGGCGGCGTGCTTGACCGTCCATTCCAAGCCCGCGTAGCAGTCCTCGACCGGCGCCGGATGCGGGTGCTCGGGCGCGACGCGGTAGTCGACGCAGACGAAGCCGAGGCCCAGTTCGGTCGCGTATTCCTTGAGGAAGTACAGGTCGCCGCCCTTGTGCCCGCCGATGATCATGCCGCCGCCGTGCAGCCAGTACAGCACCGGAACGTCGACAGCCCCGGCCGGCCGCGCGACGATCAGCGGGATCGGGCCGCGCGGGCCCTCGGCGTCCACTTCGGACACTTCGAGGGCGCCGTCGGCGGTGATCTCCTCCAGCGAAACCTGCCGCTTCGCCGCGGCCGCGCGCACCGCCGGGATCGACTCGAGCGTCTTGATCGGCGGACGCTCGGCCGCCAGAACCTCGAGCGCCGCGGCGAGCTCGGGGTCGAACGGGAGCGGCGGATACGCAGTCATCGCGGGGCCTCCAGGGACTCGGTTGCTGGACCTCATCCTCGCCGCCCCTTGGCCGGGCGCGGACAGCCGGGCGGCGGGAATCTCCCGCCAGATGGCGGGTCAGCGGGTCAGGCTGATCGCGTTCTTCGCCCGCTCGACCGATTCCTCCGACGCGGGTCCGGCCGGGTTTTCCGTGGCCAGCGCCTGGTTCAGCTCGACGAAGGGGCGCATGCGGGTCTCGTAGTCGTCGAGGCCGTCCGCCAGGATGTACGCGCCGACCAGGGCGAGGCTCGTGCCTTGTCCGGACAGCACCGACGCGCAGTACCCGGCATCGCCGACCAGCGCGACCCGGCCGGTCGTCCAGCGGTCGAGGTGGATCTGGAGCATCGCGTCGAAGAAGAACGTCTCAGACTCCGCCATGGCTTTGACCAGCTCGGGGACTGGGCCGCCGACCTCGCTCAAGCGCTCGGCGACGAGCTTCTTCTGCTCCGCGACGTCCCGGATCTCGCGGTACTCCGGCTCGCCGAAGCCGAGCGTCACCCGGATCTCCTCGTTGCCCGGCACCGGGTAGACCGCGCCGCCGACGCCCTCGCCCTGGAACCAGATCTGCCAGTCTTCGAGGCCGACGGTGTTGGCCGCCGGGAAGATCGCCAGGTACTGCCCGAGGTAACGACGGAACTGGTCCTCCGGTCCGAACGCGAGCCGCCGGACCGCCGAGTGCGCGCCGTCCGCGCCGACGATCAGGTCGAACGTGTGCGGCTCGGCCTTGGCGAACTCGACCCGGCCGGACTCGGCGTCGAGCGCGGTGATCTCGTCTCCGAAGCGGTACTCGACGTCGGCGGCGTTGTGCAGCAGCTCGACCAGGTCGTCGCGGAGGATCTCGATGTCGGCGCTGTCGAGCCGGCCGCTGCTGTAGACGCGTTCCTCGGAGCGGAACACCTCGTTGCCGGACGCGTCGAGCATCGACATCCCGCGCATCCGCGTGCGGGCCGCGCGGACCTGCTCCCCCAGCCCCATCCGCTCGATGACCTCCAGCGCGACCCCGCGGATGTCGATCGCCTGACCCCCGCTGCGCAGTCCGTCCGCACGCTCGACGACCGTCACGTCGTAGCCGTTGCGGCGCAGCCAGTAGGCCGACGCGCATCCGGCGACTCCCGCGCCGCAAACCAGTGCTTCAGGCATGTCCTCACCCCTTGATACGGTGCATCATTACCCTGATGAACCTGCCCTGACCTGGTTACCGCTGCCAAAACTGACCTAGTACAGATACCCCGCTGACCTAGTACAGACAGGACGCCGATGCCGACCGAACCGCCCTACCTCCGGATCGCTGCTGCGTTGCGCGAGGAGATTTCGCAGTTGCCGCCGGGCGCGAAGGTGCCTTCGACGCGTCGGCTGGCTTCGGCGCATGGTGTCGCGAACGCCACCGCGGCCAAGGCGCTCGACGTGCTGCGTCGTGAAGGCGTGCTCCGCGCCGAACCCCGGTCGGGTCATGTCGTCGCTGGTCAGCACACTGCGACCGACTCGAAGCGGCCAGCGTTGACGCGGGATCGGCTGGTGCGCACAGCAATCGCGATCGCTGATGCGGAAGGTGTCGCGGCACTGTCGATGCGCGGACTCGCCGCTCGGCTGGGTGTTCCGGCGATGGCCCCGTACCGGTATCTGTCCGGAAAGGACGAACTGGTTTTCCTGATGGCGGACCACGTTTACGGCGAAATCGGTTATCCAGCACGGGAACCGGAGGGATGGCGGGCGCAACTGGAGCTGTCGGCGCGCACGCTGTGGTCCGTGCACCGGCGGCATCCTTGGCTGGCGCATCTCGTGCCGCTCACCCGGCCTTGGCCGCTGCCGAACCTGGCCGCGCACAACGAACGCGCGCTGGCCGCGTTGTCGGTGTTCGGGCTCAACGCGGCTGATCTGTGCGATCTGAATGTGTTGTTCTACAACCATATTCAAGGCACCGCGATCCACCTGGAGCGCGAGCGGCACGCGATGGGCGCGACGGGGATCACCGAGGACGAGTGGATGGAGACGCAGGCGCGGGGGTACGCGGCGTTGATGGGGTCCGGGCGGTATCCGGTGCTGACGCGGATGGTGCGGGATCTTGCTGAGGGGTATGACCTGGATCTGGACCATCTTTTCGAGATCGGGCTGCAGGCGCTGCTGGACGGGCTGGCGGTCCGATATCCGGTTGGCGGCGAGGTTTCCGGGCGGCTGGCGTGAACCGCATCCGTCTGGTGAGCGCCGGTATCTCGACTTCGAGGCTCCGGGAAATGCGCCGGACGGCCGGATACTGCCCGTTCCGCCGCGAACTAGCCGCCCGCTAAGCGGTGAGCTTCAGAATGTCGATCCCACGCTTGTTGTCCGCCACATACGCATACCCGTCGTGCCAGTACGGCGCCCACGAAGCCGCGTCCGCGGGCCGGAAGTACGCGATCTGCGTCGGGTTCGAGGGGTCGCTCACGTCCAGGAACCGGGTTCCCTGCGCGTAAAACGACTGCACCAGCACATGCCCGCGAATGTCGAAGTAGTGCGCCGAGCAGTCGTCCGACACCGGGTCGCTGCCTTCTTGCCCGGCGACGCCCCAGGTGCCGATGCTGCGCATCCGGAACGGCTTCTCCGGCGTGGACCGCCAGCCTTCGCCCTGGTACGAACCATCCAGCGAGGAAATCGTCAGCACGCCGTCGCCCGCGCAGCCCGGGAGGAAGCTCTCCTCGGTCGCGTACACGAGGTCATGACCGCGCCAGGCGCCGTCGTCGCGCGCGCCGACCGGGTGGAAGCTGTTGTGCATGAACTTCGACGGCGCGGCGGTTTCGGACACTCCGCCGCCTGCGTACGGCACCGGCTTGAGCGCGGTCGCCCAGCGGTAGCGGTTCTCCACCGGGTCGTGGTGGAGGCCGGACGTCCAGTAGCCGCGCACGCCGCCCGCGCCGGACACCCACGCGACGCCCGTCTTGTCCACCTGCACGTCGTGCACGTAGTCGGTTTTGCCGTCGTTGCGGGCGAGTTCGATCGGGTCCGGGTACACGTTCGGCTTGCGCGGGTTGCGCACGTCGGTGACCCAGATCGGCCTGCCGCCCCAGTCCGCGGGCTGGTTGTCGGCCTTCGCCGGGCCGCCGGTCCAGAGGTAGCGGCAGTCGTCGACGCAGCTGGTGGTGTGGCCCGCCGGAACCTTGACGTAGCTGAGGATTTCCGGCTTCTCCGGATGCTTGACGTCGACCACGTAGATCCCGGACTCGCCGGTGTGCGTGTTGCCCTTGAACGCGCGCGGGTCGCGGGAGAGGAACACGAGCTTGCGCTTCGCGTCGACCTCGGTGTCCTCGGTTTCCCACAGCCCGGGCAGGCTCAGCTCGCCGATCGCGCGCGGCTTCGCCGGATTGTCCGTGAGGTCGTAGACCTTCAAGCCGAACTGGCCGGACACGACCATCACGTCGCGTTTGCCGTAGCTGAGGAAGTTCGCCGAGATGGCTCCTTGCGCGTCCGGCACGTTGCCGACCGGCTCCACGCCCTTGATCGCGCCCGGGTCGCCGAGCGAGTGTTTCGCCTCGGTGACCGGCTTGTCGTCCTCGCAGGCCGCGGCGGGCAATCCCGTGGCGACCAGTGTCGCCGCTGCCGTCGCCATCGCCAGTCCGGAACGAATCCACCAACGGCGCACGCGAAACCTCCCGGAGACCCCAGTGTGACTGAAGTACTTTAAGACGGTCCCTAACCGGACACAACCGCCTTTAGTGGCTTTCCACCTGGTAGTAAGTCAGCATGCGATCGCGTCTGCTGGTCCCGCTCACGCTCGCCGCCCTCGTCGCGGCCGGTCTCCCCGGCTGTTCGTCGTCGGCCGAACCCGCCCAGCCCGGCGTCCTGTCGGTCGGCCTCGGCGAACCCGGCACCCTGTTGCCCGCCGACGTCACCGATCCGTCCGGACGGCTCGTCACCGGCGCGTTGTGGACGCCGCTCGCCGATTACGATCCGGCCAGCGGAAAAGCGACCCCGCGCGCGGCCGAATCGATCAGCAGCACCGACCAGGTGACCTGGACCGTCAAGCTGCGGCCCGGGAAGTTCCACGACGGCACGCCGGTCACCGCGCAGTCCTATGTGGACACCTGGAAGGCGATCGCGGGACATCATTGGGCCAGCACGCAGGTGCTCACGAAGTCGCTGCGGGCCAAGGAAATCACCGCGGTCGACCCGGCGCAGCTGCGGATCGTGCTCGACCGTCCGGCCAACCAGGTGCCGGCCTGGCTGTCCGCGCCTGGGCTGGTTCCGCTGCCCGCGTCGGTGCTGAAATCGCGCGACTGGAACGGGTTCGCCCGCCATCCGATCGGCAACGGCCCGCTGCGCCTGGAGGGCGACTGGCAGTCCGGGTCCGGCGGCAAGCTCGTCCGGGTCACCGCGGATCCGGGACGGGCCAAGGAAATCAATCTGCGCGTCGGCAATCCGGCGGAACAGTACGACGAGGTCAAGGAGGGCAAGCTCGACGTCGCCACGTCCGTCCCCGGCGATCGACACGAGGCGATGCACGCCGATTTCGCCGACCGGCACGCGATGTGGGCGCTCCCTCGCGCTGGCTACCTGGTGTTTTCCGCTGAGGCGACGCGATTCGCCGACCCGACGGTGCGACACGCGTTCGCTCTCGGCACCGACCGCGGCGCGCTGGAATCCGGGCCGCTCGCGCATCAGGCGGACGCGGCCAAGGGATTGCTGCCGCCAGCGGTCGCACCCGGCGAGCGCACCGGGGGCTGCCGTCCGTGCACTTTCGACGGCCCCGCTGCCAAATCCCTGTTGAACCAAGCGGGATTCACCGGCGACGCCGCGGTGTACTACGACAGCTTCGACGGCACCTGGCCGCAGGCGCTGGCCGACGGTTTGTCGAAGAGCCTGGGAATCTCGGTCACCGCACAGCGAAAAGCGACCGGAGGCAAGCCGACTGGACCGTCCGCGTTGGAGGTCAAGGCCGTGTCGCCGAGCCCGTCCGACATCCTGCACGCTCTCGCGGACGCAGCCGGTTACACCGACGCCGGGTTCGCCGCCGACCTCAACTCCGCCGAAACCACCGCGGCACCGGAAGAAGCCGCGCAGCTGTTCCGGATCGCGGAGAACGAAGCTCTGCGCGATCTCCCGGCGATTCCACTGTGGACTGCACACGGGCACGCTGTCTGGTCCGCGCGAGTCCACGACGCGGTGACGACGCCGTTCACCGGAATCGACCTGACTCGGCTGCGCGACTAGACCCGTGCGTGCTGCTTCAGCACTTCGCCGAACGCCGCCGTCAACGGATCCGGTTCGCTGCGACCGTAAGCGACCAGCTCGCGGCGAATCGGCTTGCCAGGACGCAAAACCCGCCCGCTGAACTCCGCGGGCAGCACGTTCGCCGGAACCAGCGCAGGCCCCAATCCGGCCGCCGCGAGCAATGGCGCGGCGGCCGTCTGCTCCGTGCGCACGGCAGGTCGCGGCCGAAAGCCCGCCTCCGCGCAGGCAGCGTCGAGGAGCTCCGCCAAGCCGTGACCAGGTGCGTAATGCACCCACGCGCAGCCGGCTAGATCGGCCAGCTCGACCGTACCGTCCGAAGTGGACTCCATCGCGCCATCAGCAGGGAGCACCACCACGAACTCCTCGGTGCCCAACGACTGCACCGGGCCGGTCCAGTCAGCCGGACGCGGACCGATCGCGAGGTCCGCTTCTCCGGCCACCATGGCGTCGCGCAACTCGTCGGCGTGGCGGTATTCGAAAAGCCGCACGTCGACGTCCGGCCGCTCGCGCCGCCACACCCGGAGCGCGGGCGGCAGCACCCCGAGACTCACCGAGTAAACCGTCGCGATCAGCAGTTCTCCAGCGACCTGGCCGGAAGCCTGCCGCGCGGCGCACCGAGCGCGTTCGGCGTCGGCAAGCGCGGCGCGGGCGTGCGGCAGCATCGCGCGGCCCATCGGCGTAAGCCGGACCGCACGCGGCAGCCGTTCCAGCAGCGGCCCGCCGACGCTGTGCTCCAGCGCCCGCATCTGGTGCGAAAGCGCGGGCTGCGTCACGTGCAACTGCTCGGCGGCCCGGGTGAACGAACCGGTGTCGACCACCGTCACGAGGTACTCGAGCTGCCGCAGACTTGTCATAAACACAGCTTATCGAAGCAGTGAGAAGTAAGCCTTAGATTTATCCGAACGGTGCGGTCAGGATCGAAGACATGAGCAGCACACGCGTGGCCCTCGTGGCCGGGGCCAACGGGATCATCGGCCGGAAACTCATCTCTCACCTGCGCACTCTCGACGGCTGGGAGGTGCTCGGACTCTCCCGTCGCGGCGGGTCTGGCGGCCTCGCCGTCGACCTGCTCGACCCGGCGGGCACCCGGGCGGCGCTGGCCGGCATCGGCGCGACGCACCTGTTCTACGCGGCCTACCAGGACCGGCCGACGTGGGCGGAACTCGTGCCGCCGAACGTGGCGATGCTGGAGAACCTGGTGAACGGCCTCGACGAAGGCCCGTTGGAGCACGTCAGCCTGATGCAGGGCTACAAGGTCTACGGCGCGCACCTCGGCCCGTTCAAGACTCCCGCCCGCGAAGCCGACGCCGGACAGCACATGCCGCCGGAGTTCAACGTGGACCAGCAAAAGTTCCTGGAACGCCGGGCCGCAGCCGGCGGCTGGTCGTGGTCGGCGATCCGGCCGTCCGTGGTCGGCGGGACGACGCTCGGCAACCCGATGAACCTCGCGCTCGTGATCGCGGTCTACGCGTCGATCTCGAAGGAACTCGGCCTGCCGCTGCGGTTTCCCGGCAAGCCCGGCGCGTACGACAGCCTGCTTGAGATGACGGACGCACAGTTGCTCGCAGAGGGCACGGTGTGGGCGGCGACGTCGAGCCGCAACGAAGCGTTCAACATCGCCAACGGTGACCTCTTTCGCTGGCGAGAGCTGTGGCC
The DNA here is from genome assembly GCF_041346965.1 of Amycolatopsis sp. cg13. GTDB lineage: Bacteria > Actinomycetota > Actinomycetes > Mycobacteriales > Pseudonocardiaceae > Amycolatopsis. The sequence continues at coordinate 8,487,197 of NZ_CP166848.1, read as the reverse complement.
GAAGCTAGCCGCGTACTTCGACCTTGAAGTCGCTCCGCCGCTACAGCTGCCGCTAAGCACGGTGATGGCCGACAAGGAACCACTGTGGACCGAGATGGCGGCGAAGCACGGTCTCACCGCTTCGTACGCCGACGTCTCTTCGTGGGCCTTCGGCGACTTCGTGTTCTCGTGGGACTACGACATGTTCGCGGACACGTCGAAGTCACGCCGTGCCGGTTTCCATTCCTATGTGGACACTGAGCAGATGTTCTACCGGCTGTTCGACGAATTCCGCCGCGATCACGTCATCCCCGGCCGATGAACGGCATCGTGGTGGCGGTGATGGTGAGGAACTGGACGTTGGCGTCCAGCGGCAGTCCCGCCATGTAGAGCACCGCGTCGGCGACGTGGCCCGCGTCGAAGGTCGGCTCGGCCAGGAGCCGTCCGTCGGCCTGCGGGATGCCCGCGGCCATCCGCTCGGTCATCTCGGTGGCCGCGTTGCCGATGTCGATCTGTCCGCACGCGACATTCCAGGCGCGGCCGTCGAGCGAAATCGACCGGGTCAGGCCGGTGACGGCGTGCTTGGTGGCGGTGTACGCGACGCTCGCCGGGCGCGGCGCGTGCGCGGAGATCGAGCCGTTGTTGACGATCCGGCCGCCCTGCGGATCTTGGTCGCGCATCAGCTGCACGGCCTGCTGCGCGCACAGGAACATGCCGGTGAGGTTCGTGTCGACAGTGCGTCGCCAATCCTCGACGGACAGATCCGCGACGGTGCCGCCGAGCGACACTCCTGCGTTGTTCACCAGCAGGTCCAAGCGGCCCCACTCGCTGCGCACCGTCGAGAAAAGCGCCTCCACCGAAGCGGGATCGGCGACGTCCGTGGGCACGACCAGCGCGTTCGCGTCCGAACCGGCCGTTTCGCGCAAGGCGTCCTCGCGACGTCCGGCGAGCGCGACCCGGTAACCGGCACCGAGCAGCGCTTGCGCGATCCGGCGGCCCAGCCCGGAACCTGCCCCGGTGACCACAGCGGTCTTCTCCGACACGTCGCCTCCTCAAAAGTCAGTTCGCCCGCACGTTGCCATATCGCGGCACACTGGGTTCATGGGACCACGTGACACTCTGCTCGCCGGTTTCGCCAAACAACTGGGCCATCCGCGCGGCCGAGCCGGGCAGGCCGTTGTCCGGCTGCTCAACAACGTCAACCGCGGGCCGGTCACCGGAGCGGTCGACGCGCTGGACATCCGCCGCGGCGAAACCGCGCTGGACCTCGGCTTCGGCGGCGGGCTGGGTCTCGACCTCCTGCTGCGGGCCACCGAGGGCGGCACCGTGCACGGCGCGGAAATCTCCGAAACGGCGCTCGCCCGGGCGCGGCGGACGTTCCCGAAGAACCTCGCCGCCGGACGGCTGGTGCTGCATCAAGCCGGGATGGCCGAGCTTCCGCTGGAAGACGGGACGATCGACGCGGCGCTGACCGTCAACACGGTCTACTTCATCCCCGATCTGGTGCCCGCGTTCGCCGAAGTCGCGCGGGTGCTCTCCGGCGGCGGCGGCCGGTTCGTCGTCGGCATCGGAGATCCCGAGATGATGCGCGAAATGCCGTTCACCGGCCACGGCTTCCGGCTGCGCCCGCCGGAAGAGATCGAGAAAGCCCTCGAGGACGCGGGGCTCGAACTCCGCCGCCACGACCGCCTCGGCGACGGGCCGCGGGCGTTCCACCTGCTGGTCGCCGGACGCTGAAAAGGGCGGGTTCCCCGATCGGAGAACCCGCCCTTCCCGGTATCGCTACTTCTTCGGCACGCCCAGCGCGGCCAGCGCCGGACCGGCCATGATCACGCCGTTGCCGGTCACCGCGTCGAACCCGGGCGCGCCCAGGTCGATCGCGCTCGACACCAGCGCCGTGCGGACGTCCGCCGGGGTCGCGGACGGCTTGCCCGACAACAGCAGCGCCGCGATCGCCGCCGCGTGCGGGGCCGCCGCCGAGGTCCCGAAGAACGGCTGGAAGCCGGTCACCGAGGTGGCCACGCCGTCGGCCGCGGTGATGTCCGGCTTCGCGCGGGTCGCGCCGCCGGTCGAGGACACGTTGCCCGGGGTCAGCTCAGTGCCGTCGGCGTTGTAGAAGAGGTGCCGCTGGCCGTCGGAGGTGAAGCGCTCCCACTTGCTGGCCGAGGTGAACAGGCCCGGGTACGGGCCGGCCGGGTTCGCCGGGTCGCCGGTCTCCAGCGGACGCCCGAACGCGGCCGCCGCCGGGGCCGCGGCCACCGAGAACGCCGCGGCTGCCGCCGAGTGGCCCGAGGTCACGCCCGCGGTGCTGAAGCCCTTGAGCGAGCCGGAGTCGACGAACCGGCCGCGGACCACGTTGACCGCGAAGAACCGGTCCGCGCCGCTGTACTTGACCACCGCGAGCCGGTAGCCGGAGCCGGACGTCGGCACGGTCAGGCTCTCGTACGGGTTCTGCGAACCGTTCTGCGCGTTGGCGCTGGAGGCGACGACGCTGCCGGAAGCGTTGAGCAGGAACAGGTCGTAGTCGTTGGCCGAGTGTCCCCACGGGTCCGACCAGAACAGTGTCACCGGCCTGCCGAGCGAGCCCGGCGACAGCGGGTCGGTGGTCTGCACGCCGCTGCCTGGGTCGAAGTCGTGTGGGGTCCCGGTGACGCCCGGCAGCGTGGTGCCGGACGAGCGGAAGTCGCCCTCGTAGTAGCCGCTGCTGCCGTCGGTGAGGTTGCCGGAGTTGCCCGCGGAGGAGAAGTAGAGCGCGCCGGCCGCGGTCACGTCGTTGACTGCCTGCGCGACCTGCGTGTCCTGGAACGGCGACTCGTCGAAGTACGCGACGTCGTCGACGATCACCGTGCACTTGCCGGTGTTGCGCAGCGCGCGGATGTTGTCCGCGAAGCTCGACTCGCTGGTGAAGGCGGTCGCGAAACCGAGCGTCGCGCCCGGGGCGAGGTCGTGGACGATCTCCAGCATCGCAGTGCCTTCGTCGCCGCTGCCAGCTTGGCCGGGCAGCACGTCGACCGCGGGCAGTTCGCCAGCGTCCTGCGACTTCTTCAGCGAGTTGACGCCGTCGGAAAGCACGCAGACCTTCACGCCGGTGCCGTTCACGCCGTAATCCGTGCGGGCAGTGTCCGCGCCGTGGGCTTTGTCCCCTTCGGACACCTGCACGGCGGCGACGGCCTTCTTGGCCAGCTGCTGACGCTGCGCGTCCGGCTCGTTCCAGGTCATCGCCTGCGTCGCGGGCTGGACCTGGCGGACGTCGCCGCGCGCCGCGATCCGGTCCACCGCGTTCAGCGGCAGCTGGGCGCGAACCGAGCCATTGGACGAGGTGGACTGAACGGTGCCGCCCGCGGCGCGCACCGCGTTCGCGATCGCGGCACCCGCCGTACCTGCGATGTCCACCGAAACCGTGCCGGTCTGGCTGACCGGCAGCCCGGTGCGGTAATCCGGAAGCAGCGCGGCGAGACCGCGGTCGGCGCGCAGGCGCTTTTCCACGACGAGCTGGCTGGACTGCTTCTGCTCGGCCGGGCTGAGGGTCTTCTTGATTCCCTGCAGCGCGCTGATCCCGGCTCCGGCGCGGGCGTTCGCCGCGTCCGCCGCCGACGGCTGCGCGACGGCGACCCCGCTCCAGGCGAGCACCACCCCGACCGCCAGCGGCGCGGAATACGCGACCACCCGGCTCGTTCTTCTCATGACAGCTCCTGTCCTCGCCCCCGGCCACCGACTGTGGTCACGTGAATCTAAATAGCGACTGGGGCTAAGACCACCGACCAAAGTGGTATCTGCCCGGATAGCCCATCTGGTGAGATGCAGATGGGCCATTCCGGGGCACGAAGCGGAGCTGGCAGTCTGCTCACGTGGCGAACCTGGGGAGGGATTTCGCGCGGCTGTGGGCCGCGTACGCGATCAGCACGGCGGGCAGCACGGTCGGCGCGGGCGCGCTCGGGCTCGTCGCGGTGCTCGTGCTCGACGCGCCCGCATGGCAGGTTTCCCTGATCACCGCGATCTCGGCCGCGTCCAGCGCGGTTCTCGCTTTCCCGCTCGGGCCGCGCGTCGAGTTCGCCCGGAAGCGTCCCGCGATGATCACCGGAGACCTGGTCCGCTGCGCCGCCTTGGCGAGCGTGCCGGTGGCGGCCGCGCTGCACGTGCTGACCATGCCGCAGCTCTACGCCGTCGACATCGTCGTCGCCACCGCAGCCGTCATCTTCTCCGCTGCCAGCGGCGCGCATCTCAAGGCCCTTGTCGCGCCGGATGAGCGGGCGGTCGCCTTGAGCCGCTTCGAGAGCACCGATTGGATCTGCTGGTCAGCCGGACCGCCGTTGGGCGGCGTCTTGATCAGCGCGCTGGGCGCGACCGCGACGATGCTCATCGACGCGTTTTCGTTCCTGCTGTCCGCGCTCGGAATCCGCCGCGTGCGCGCGCCGGAGCCGCCACCTGTTGTCGCAGCGGGTCCTGCGCGTCGCGGGTTCACCGACGGATGGCGATACCTGCTGCGGAGTCCCGAACTGCGGCCGTTGTTCTTCAACTCGGTGTTGTTCAGCGGGGCGGTCCTTTGGGTTACGCCGCTGCAAACCGTGCTGATGCTGCGGGATCTCGGCTTCGCGCCGTGGGAATACGGGCTCGTGCTGGGTGTCCCCTGTCTTGGCGGACTGCTCGGCGCCCGTCTCGCGCCGACGCTCAGTTCTCGATACGGCGCACAGAAAGTGTTGCTGTGGACTAGTTTCGCGCGTACGCCTTGGTTGCTCGTGTTGCCGTTCGCCATTTCCGGAGCTGCCGGAGTCACCCTGCTGATCGCCGCGAACTTCGGACTGTTGCTGGTGGCGGGCATCTTCAACCCGACCTATTCGGCGTACCGCCTGTCGCTGATCGACGACGCTGTCCTGACGCGGACGCTCACCGCTTGGTCGACCGGAACCCGTACCGCCAAACCGATTTTCATCACCCTCGGCGGGATCGCTGCCGGGGTGCTCGGCGTGCGCTTCTCCCTGGGGATTGGCGCCGCGCTCTGTCTGCTCAGCGCGGCCGCGTTGCCCGCTCGCCGCGCCAGGTGATCAGTTTTTGTCGGTGGTGCCGGTTAACGTGGCTGCCATGTTCAAGATCGACCGCGCGACCGCTGCCGACGCCGCCGCGCTCACCAACCTCATGCACGCATCATCGGCTTACCAAGGCCAGTACGCCTCGATCCTGGAGGGATACGTCGTCACGCCGGATTACCTTCGCCAGCACCAGGTTCTGGTCGCGCGCGGCCCTTCGGGACCAGTGGGATTCGCCGCGCTCACCGATGCCGAGTTAGATCTGTTGTTCGTCGCCGACGAAGCACAGGGAACAGGGTTGGGCGCGCGTCTTGTCCGGCACATTCTTGATGCGGCAAGGGAAAACGGGCTGTCCGAGATGCGGGTGGTGTCGCATCCGCCCGCGGTGAAGTTCTACGAACGCATGGGTGCCCGGCAGATCGGGACTGTCCCGCCGAAACCGCCGCGGATCTCGTGGTCGCGGCCGGAATTGGCGTTCTCCTTGCCGCTGGCCGAAAACGAGAGCGCCCCGGCCCGCGAAACCACCGCGGACCAGGGCGACCGTCGAAGAATCAGAAGTTGATCATATGACCGGCCAGACCGTGCACCGCTTCCTTGACCGCCTCGCCCAGTGTCGGGTGCGCATGCACGTTGCGCGAAACCTCGTGCACCGTAAGGTCCCACTGCTGCGCCAGCGTCAGCTCCGGCAGCAGTTCCGTGACGTCCGGGCCGATGAGGTGCGCGCCCAGCAGTTCGCCGTACTTCGCGTCGCTCAGCACCTTCACGAAGCCCGCCGCGTCGCCGAGGCCGTGCGCCTTGCCGTTGGCCGTGAAGGGGAACTTCGACACCTGGACGTCAAAGCCCTTCTCGCGCGCCTGTTCCTCGGTCCAGCCGAAGCTCGCGATCTGCGGCTGGCAGTAGGTCGCGCGCGGGATCATCACGAAGTCCAGTTCCATGGTCTCCGCGCCGGCGATCGTCTCCGCCGCCACGATGCCCATCGACTCCGACGCGTGCGCCAGCATCAGCTTCGCCGTCACGTCGCCGATCGCGAACAGGTGCGGCACGTTCGTCCGGCCGCGGCCGTCGATCGCGATCGCGCCGCGCTCGGTGAGCTCGACGCCGGTGTTCTCCAGGCCGTAGCCCTCGACGTTCGGCCGGAACCCGATGGCCTGCAACACCTTGTCCGCCTCGAGCACCTGCTGCTCGCCGTTCTTCGACACGGTCACCAGCACCTTGGCTCCCGAGTCGTCGATCGCCTCGACCTTGGTGCCCAGCAGCACCTTGATCCCCAGCTTGCGGTAGCGCTTCGCCAGTTCGGCGGACACCTCGGCGTCCTCGAGCGGCACCATCCGGTCGAGGAATTCGACGATCGTCACGTCCACGCCGTAGTTGCGCAGCACGTACGCGAACTCCACGCCGATCGCGCCGGCTCCGGCGATCACGATGCTGCCCGGCAGCTCGCTTTCGAGGATCTGCTTTTCGTAGGTGACCACGCGCTCGCTGCGCTGCGTGCCCGGCAGCAGCCGAGCCGTCGCGCCGGTCGCGATGATGCCGTAGGTGAAGGTGATCCGCTCGCCGTTCACCTCGAGGGTGTTGGCGTCGATGAAGGTGCCGCGCCCGTCGTACTCGGTGATCTTGTTCTTCTTCATCAGGAAGTGCACGCCCTTGACGCGCCCGTCCGCGACCTTGCGGCTGCGCTCGTACGCCGCGGTGTAGTCGAACCGGATCTCCCCGTCGGAGGAGATGCCGTAGGTCTTGGCCTCCTCCTTCACCGTGTGCGCGAGCTCCGCGTTGCGCAGCAGCGCCTTCGAAGGGATGCAGCCGACGTTGAGGCACACCCCGCCCCAGTACTTCTCTTCCACGACCGCCACGCTCAGGCCCAGCTGCGAAGCCCGGATCGCCGCGACGTACCCACCGACTCCGGCCCCGAGGACCACCACGTCATAGTCTGCGCTCATACCGTTGAAACTACCCGCCGCGCCCGCGCGGGGCGGCGTGACGGCGCCCGCTTTCAGCCCGGCGGCCGCTCGCCCCGGCGCATTCCCGGACGGCGGGTCCGGGCGATGCTCACCGGAATTGGACGCCACCTGGCCCGTAACGCCGCTGAATTGTCCACAGTGGTCGCCACCCCGCCGAGCCGGACCGCCGGATCCGGTTGTCAGACCGGCGGACGCACGCCCCGGATCTCCGCCAGCAGCTCCGTCACCGCGGCCATGATCCGCGCCGTCGCCTCCTCCAGCACGTCCCTGGTCAGCTCCCGCCCGCGCAGATCGCCGAGCTCCACCGCCGGCCCGGCGACGAACTCGATCTTCCGCCGCGGCAGGACATGCGGATACCACGATCCGGCGGGCAGCAGTTCGTGCGTGCCCCAGTTCGCGACCGGAATCACCGGCACGCCGGTCTCCAGCGCGATCCGCGCCGCGCCGGTCTTGCCCTTCGCCGGCCAGCCGTCCGGATCCGCGGAAAGCCCGGCCTCCGGGAAGATCGCCACGCATTCGCCCGCGCGTACCGCGGCGACGGCGTCGCGGTACGCGCCCGCGGCGGTCGGCGCGCCCCGGTGGACCGGGATGTGCTTGCCCGAACGCATCACCGACTTGATCACCGGGGCGTTCCAGAGACTCGCCTTCGCCAGGTACCGCGGCACCCGGCCGGAGCCGAGGCAGAACGCGGTGAGCGTCGTCGGGTCGGCGTTCGAGAGATGGTTGGAGGCCACCACCACGCCGCCCGATTCCGGGATGTTCCGCGCGCCGCGCACACGGAATCGGCTCGTGAGGGCGAGCAGCTGCCACACCACCTCGATCGCGAAGTGGTACCAGGCGCCCCGGCCGGACTTCGCGAACCGCCTGCCGTACTTCTGCATGCCGCGGAAGCCGAGCAGCTCCCCTTCGAGCGGGGTCCAGTTGTCCCGGGTCCGGGTGCGCAGCGCCATGAGCGTCATTCGTAGCGGAAGACGCTCCGGTTCGGCGCCGCGCGGACCCGGGACGCGGCGGGAATCACACCCGCTCGAGCACCACCACGGGGATCTCGCGGTCGGTCTTCTTCTGGTAGTCGTTGTAGGCGGGCCACACCGCGGCGAGCTTGTCCCACAGCCGGGCGCGTTCCTCGCCGGTCGCGGTCCGGGCGCGCGCGGTGAACTTGTCCGCCCGCACCTGCACGCGGACCTCGGGGTTCTCCTGCAGGTTCAGGTACCAGCCGGGGTGGTTCTCCGCGCCGCCCTTCGAAGCGACGATCACCGGGTTGCCGTCGTCCTCCTGGTAGATGAGAGCGAACTTCCGGTCCTGTCCCGTCTTGCGGCCCTTCGTGGTGAGCACCAGCGTCGGCACGCCGTCCTGCCAGTCGTGCCCGACCTCCCCGTCGGTCTCCTCGTAACGGCGAACGTGCTCGTCACCGAACAGCATGCGGATTTCCTTTCGTTCGACTTCCGCGCTCGACAGCCCGGACCTGCCCTCCCACCCTGCCGCGAACCGGTCGGTCGCGCTGATCAGCTCGTGCAGCGTGCCCGGTTCGTCGAAGGCGTGCCCGGCGTCGCCGATCATCTTCAGCTCGGCGCCCGGCAGCACCTGTGCGAGTTCCCAGGCGGTGGTGGCGGGAGTGACCACGTCGTACCTGCCCTGCACCAGAACACACGGGATGCCCGAGAGCTTCCCGGCGCCGCGGATCAGCTGGTCAGGGGCGAGCCAGCCGCCGTGGCGGAAGTAGTGGTTCTCGATCCGCGCGATCGCGAGCGCGAACTCCGGCTCGGCGAACGCGGCCACCACTTCTTCCTGCGGGGTGAACTTCACGGTTTCGCCCTCCCACCGGCTCCATGCGAGCGCGGCGGGCCCGTGCACGTTCGGATCGGGGTGATTCAGCAGTTCGTGGTACACCTCAAGCAGGTCGCCGCCGCGGCGCGCGTACGGCACCGGCGCGAGGAAGCGCGACCACGCCTCCGGGAACATGCACGCGGCACCGCCGCCGAAGAGCCACTGCACCTCTTTCACCCGGAGCGTCGCGACGCCGCGCAGAATCAGTTCGGTCACCCGCTCCGGATGCGTCTCGGCATAGGCGAGCGCGAGCACGCTTCCCCACGAGCCGCCGAACAGCTGCCAGCGGTCGATGCCGCGGTCCTCGCGCAACTGCTCCATGTCGGAGACCAGGTGCCAGGTCGTGTTCACCGAGAGGTCGACGTCCGGCTCGCTGCAATGCGGCGTGCTCCGGCCGCAGCCGCGCTGGTCGAACAGCACGATCCGGTAGAGCTCCGGGTCGAACAGCCGCCGGTGCCGCGCGGACGCGCCGCCCCCGGGCCCGCCGTGCAGGAACGCGACCGGTTTGCCCTCGGGATTGCCGCATTCCTCCCAATACAGCGTATTGCCGTCTCCGACCGGCAGCATCCCGTGGTCGTACGGATCGAGTTCCGGGTACAGACCGAGCATGCAGCCACTATGCCCGACCTCGGCCGCGTCCCGCTGAGGGTCCACTGTGGACGCGCGGACACGGCCGGGAGGGTCCGGTTAGGCTTCCCTCATGGCGAAGGTACTGGTGGTGGAGGACGACGCGGCGATCGGCAGCGTCCTCGACTCCGCGCTGCGCGGGCACGGCCACACAGTGCAATGGTGCCGGGACGGCCGGAGCGCGCTGCGCGAGACGGCGGCCGATCTCGTGCTGCTGGACCTGGGCCTCCCGGACGTCGACGGCGTCGAGGTGTGCCGGCGGCTGCGCTCGGCCATCCCTGGCGCGGTGCTGGTGATCCTCACGGCGCGGGCGGACGAGATGGACGTCGTGGTCGGGCTGGAGGCCGGTGCCGACGACTACCTCACCAAGCCCATCCGGCTGGCCGAACTGCTCGCCAGGGTGCGCGCGCACCTCCGCCGCGGCGCGCCCGCCGCGCCGTCGACGCCGGTCGTGCGGATCGGCGCGCTGGAGGTCGACATCGCGAGCAGGCGGGTCAGCCTGAACGGCCGGGAGGTCGCGCTGCGGGCGCGGGAGTTCGACCTGCTCGCGCGGCTGGCCGTCCAGCCGGGGCAGGCCGTCAGCCGGGACACGCTGATGTCCGACGTCTGGGATTCGCACTGGCACGGCTCCACCAAGACGCTCGACGTGCACATCGCCGCGCTGCGCCGCAAGCTCGCCTCGGCCGCCGAGTCTCCGTACGAAGTGCCGAGGATCGCGACCTTGCGCGGGCACGGATACCGGTTAGAGGGGGACTGAACGGGGTGCGCCGCCGGATCGTGACGCTCACCGTCCTCGCTGCGGTCCTGGCCACGAGTCTGTTCGGACTGCCGCTCGCCGTCGGGGCGCTGTGGTACTTCCGCACGCACACCACGTCCGCGCTGGAGCGCGCAGCCGACGGCGCGGCCGTCGTGGTGTCCGACGCGCTCGCCGCCGGCGAGCCCTTCCAGGTGCCGGACAACGAGGACGGCGCCGAGGTCGGCGTCTACGACCCGAAGGGCCACCTTCTCGCCGGAGAAGGCCCGCCCGTCGCGGACGACGTCGTGCGCGGAGTCGGCGCGACCCGCAGCGACATGCTGAACCAAAAGGTCGGCGACGAGGACGTGCTGGCCGTGCCAGTGCTGACCGGAGCCCGCCTCACCGGCATCGTGCGCGCGGCGCTCCCCCGGTCCGCGCTGACCCGCGACGTCGGCATCACCTGGCTGGTGATGGCCGGGTGCGCGATCGGCGCGGTGCTGGCCAGCTGGCTGGTCGCCCGCCGCATCGCCGCGCGGCTGACCCGTCCGCTGGAGGACCTTGCCTGCGCTGCCGCGCGCCTGGGCGAAGGCGACTTCTCCGCCCGCTCCCGACGCTCGGCGATCCCGGAAATAGACCGGGTCGGCGCGGCTCTGGACGTCACCGCGACCCGCATCGGCGAAACCCTGGAACGAGAGCGCGCCTTCTCCGCCGAGGCGTCACACCAGTTGCGCACCCCGCTCGCCGGACTGCGCCTGCAACTCGAATCCGCCCTGGAAACTCCCGGCCGCGATCCCTACGCCGCGGTGCGCGCCGGAATCACCGCCGCCGACCGGTTGGAACGCACCGTCGAAGACCTGCTCGCGCTGTCGAGGGAACGCCGCACCCCTCGCGACGAACTGGACCTCACCGCTCTCCTGGCCGAGCTGACCGACCACCCGCTGCCCGACCACCGCCAGCTCCGTTTGGAAATCACCGATCCGCCACCAGTCCGCGCATCGGCCCCCGCGGTCCGGCAAGTGCTTGCCGTCCTGCTGGACAACGCACTGAACCACGGCGAAGGAACCATCACCGTCCGAGCCCGCGACGCCGGCGGCGCCCTGGCCGTGGACGTCGTCGACGAAGGCCCAGACCTCGGCGAGCGCGACCCCTTCGCCGACCACACCCCCGGCGGCCACGGCATAGGCCTCCGGCTGGCCAGAAGCCTGGCCGAAGCCGAAGGCGGCCGATTGCGCCTTTCCCGGCCCGATCCGCCGACGTTCACGTTGCTGCTTCCCGAAGCGCCCGCTTCCTGACCCAGCCGGTAGCAAACAGCCGCCGTTCGCCTCCCGAAGCTCTTCCGCCTCGAACTGGCTTCCGGCCGGTCTGCCTGGCAGCTCGACGTCGCCAGTTCCCACCGATTACGCGCACGGTGATCGGACAGCGCGGTCGCAGTACCGCCAAGCCGCCAGTCCACAGCTCCTCACCAGCCGATCCGCGCAGGTAAACCCACCGCCGCGAACCGCCGGGACCGATCACTTACAGTCATTCCCGGCCCGGAACCCCGAACCTCTCCGGGCCGCACCACCCCGCCGAAACCGACCCCGAGAGCGCAATGAATCACCCCTCAGCACCCGCAATCCACAACAGAACGCGGTTCTCGGGGCAATTTTCGATCGATACCGTGGCTCGAAGTCGACAGTGGCGTCACAATGAATCGCTAGGAGCCGCCCGGTGAGCACCACCTCCTCCAGTCCTGCGCGCGGGAGGCTCGCCTCGGCGATGCTGCGCCGCAAACCGGTCACCGATCTGGTGGCCGAGGCGGATCACGGTCCGTTGAAGCGGTCGCTCGGGCTCAGCCAGCTGACGATGCTCAGCATCGGGGCCACCCTGGGCAGCGGGATTTTCGTGGTGCTCGGCGAGGCGGTCCCGGTGGCCGGGCCCGCTGTCGTGGTCTCGTTCGTGCTGGCCGGGATCACCGCGTTGTTCTCCGCGCTTTCCTACGCCGAGCTGGCGGGCATGATCCCGCTGTCCGGCTCCTCCTACTCCTACGCGTACGCGACGCTCGGCGAGCTGATCGCCTGGGTGTGCGGCTGGTGTTTGGTGCTGGAGTACGGCGTCTCGGTCGCGTCCGTCGCGGTCGGGTGGGGGCAGTACGTCAACGAACTGCTGCACCTGGCGTTCGGCGTCACGTTGCCGGAGGCGCTCAGCGGGCCGCCGGGTGACGGTGGGCTCGTCAATATTCCGGCGATTGTCGTGGTGCTGCTGGCGATGGTGCTGCTCCTCTCCGGCGCGAAGGAGAGCGCGCGGGCCAACGCGATCATGGTCGTCGTGAAGATCGGCACGCTGATTCTGTTCTGCGCCATCGCGTTCACCGCCGTCCGGGCGCAGAACTTCACTCCGTTCCTGCCGCTCGGGCTGGCCGGGATGAGCGCGGGCGGGGCGAAATTGTTCTTCTCCTACATCGGGTTCGACGCCGCTTCCACCGCCGGCGAGGAGGCGCGCAACCCGCAGCGGGACCTGCCGCGCGCGATTTTGCTGTCGCTGGCCATCGTGACCGTGCTCTACTGCCTGGTCGCGTTCGCCGCGGTCGGCGCGCTGCCCTGGCAGGAGTTCGGCGACAAGCAAGCCGCGCTCTCGCACGTGCTCACCACGATCTCGAGCAACCCGCTGTGGGCCATCCTGCTCGCGATCGGCGCGATCGTGGCGATCTCCAGCGTCGTCCTGACCGTCCTTTACGGACAGACACGGATCCTCTTCGCCATGTCCCGCGACGGACTCGTGCCGAAATCGCTGTCCACAGTGCATCCGAAGACCGGCGTGCCGCGCACCAACACGCTCGTGGTGTCCGGGTTCGTCGCGGTGCTCGCGGCCTTCATCCCGCTCGGCAAGCTCGCCGACGCCACCAGCATCGGGACACTGTTCGCGTTCGGGCTGGTCAACATCGCCGTGCTGATCCTGCGCAAGCGCCGTCCCGAAGCCGAACGCACCTTCCGCGTGCCGTTTTCGCCGGTTACGCCAATCCTTGGCGTGGCATGCTGTGCCTACATGATGTTCAGCCTCGACGGGGCGACCTGGATCGTGTTCGGCGCGTGGATGCTGCTCGGCCTCGTCATCTACTTCGGCTACAGCATCCGCCGCTCGCGGCTCGCGGAGGTCCGATGATCATCGCCGTCCACCAAGGACCGCACGACCGGCTGCCCGAGGCAATGGCCGCGGCGGCGGAGCGCGGCGCCGAGCTCATCGTGACCGCCGAGATGGGCACGACGGGGTACAACATCGGTGCGAAAGCCGTCGCCGAGCTGGCAGAACCGGCGGACGGACCGCGCGCGGCCGAGCTGGGGGCGTTGGCTGCCAAGCACCAGATCGGGCTGGTCTACGGCTATCCCGAGCGCGACGGCGACGCGGTGTACAACTCGACGCAACTGCTGTCCGCGCAAGGGGAACGGCTTGCGAACTACCGCAAGACCCACCTGTTCGGCGACCTCGACCGCGACCAGTTCTCGCCCGGCGACGAGCCGGTGGTGCAGGCCGAGTTCAACGGCCTCCGCGCTGGCCTGCTGATCTGTTACGACGTCGAGTTCCCCGAACTGGTCCGCGCGCACGCCCTTGCGGGCACGCAGGTGCTGCTCGTTCCCACCGCCTTGATGCGGCCGTACGAGCGCGTCGCCGACTTGCTCATTCCGGTTCGTGCGCACGAAAGCCAGCTGTACGTCGTGTACGCGAATCGCTGTGACACCGAAGGCGAGCTGAGCTACTGCGGACGCTCAACAGTCGCGTCGCCGGATGAAGTCGTCGCGAAGGCCGGGCCGGACGAAGAGCTGCTCTTCGCCGACCTCGACCCCGCTGTGCTCGCCCACGCGCGAGCCGAAACCCCGTACCTGGCCGACCGACGGCCGTCGATGTACCGCTCTCTCACCGAAGGACCCCGGGCATGACCTCCGCAGTTCCCGCCGCGATCCACGCCGAGGAACCGGCCGGCAGGCCGATCACGATGTTCGGCCCCGATTTCCCGTTCGCCTACGACGATTACCTCGCGCATCCCGCCGGGCTCGGCACCGTGCCGGAGCAGGCGCACGGCACCGAGGTCGCGGTGATCGGCGGCGGCCTCTCCGGCATCGTGGCCGCTTACGAGCTGATGAAGCTCGGGCTGCGGCCGGTCGTGTACGAGATCGACGGGATCGGCGGACGGCTGCGCACGCACCACTTCCCCGGGCTGCCCGACGACGTCGTCGCCGAGATGGGCGCGATGCGGTTCCCGCCCGCGTCGACGTCACTGTTCCACTACCTCGACACGGCCGGGCTGGAAACCGTGCCGTTCCCGAACCCGCTTTCGCCCGCCACACCGAGCACGGTGGTCGATCTCAAGGGCCGCAGCCATTACGCGCGCACGCCCGAAGATCTGCCTGACGTGTACGGCGAAGTGGCGAAGGCGTGGCAGCGCACACTCGACGAGCACGCGTCGTTCGCCGAGATGCAGACCGCGATCCGCAATCGCGACGCCGCGACGGTCAAAAAGATCTGGAACGAACTGGTGCCCCGGCTCGACAACCAGACCTTCTACGGATTCCTATGCGATTCCCCGGCCTTTTCCTCGTTTCAGCATCGCGAGATCTTCGGGCAGGTCGGATTCGGCACCGGCGGCTGGGACACCGACTTCCCGAACTCGATTCTCGAAATCCTCCGGGTGGTCTATACCGGCGCGGACGACGAGCACCGCAGCATCGTCGGCGGCAGCGGGCAGCTCCCGAAGCGGCTGTGGGAGCACGTCCCGGACAAGCTCGCGCACTGGCCGTCCGGCACGAATCTGGCCGCACTGCACGAAAACGGCCAGCCGCGACCAGGTGTCACCCGACTGCACCGCACCGCGCCGAACAACATCACCGTCACCGACGAGTCCGGCCACATCCGCACGTTCGGCGCCGCGGTGTTCACCGCGCAGAGCTGGATGCTGCTGTCGAAGATCGAATGCGACGAGGCGCTGTTCCCGATCGACCACTGGACGGCCATCGAGCGCACGCACTACATGGCTTCCTCCAAGGTGTTCGTGCCCGTCGACCGCCCGTTCTGGCTCGACCCGGACCCGGTCACCGGCCGCGACACGATGAGCATGACGCTCACCGACCGGATGCCGCGCGGCACTTACCTTCTCGGCGACGACCCGGACCGGCCCGCGGTGATCTGCCTGTCCTACACGTGGGCCGACGATTCGCTGAAGTGGCTGCCGCTTTCTGTGTCCGACCGCGTCGAGGTGATGTTGCAGTCGCTGCGCGAGATCTACCCCGGCGTCGACGTGCGGCGGCACATCGTGGGCGACCCGGTGACCGTGTCGTGGGAGGCCGAACCGCATTTCATGGGCGCGTTCAAGGCGAACCTGCCCGGGCATTACCGGTACCAGCACCGGCTTTTCACGCACTTCGTGCAGGATTCACTGCCCGAGCGCTACCGAGGTTTGTTCCTCGCGGGCGACGACATCTCGTGGACGGCGGGCTGGGCCGAGGGCGCGGTGCAGACCGCGCTCAACGCGGTGTGGGGCGTGCAGCGGCACTTCGGCGGCGCGAGCGATCCGGCGAATCCCGGTCCTGGCGACCGGTTCGAGGACCTCGCGCCGATCGAACTTCCGGACTGAGCGGGGCAGTCAAGCGATACCGCGCGGTAGCAGCCGAACGTGTTTCCGCTGCGACATTCCGCCCGGTTAATCCGCCTTTCTGAACCGATCATGCCAAACTGATGCCATGAGCACCGATCCGGCGCCGAAGTGGCGGCGACTCGAACCGGACGAACGCAAAGAGCAGATCTACGCCTGTGCGGCGAGACTGTTCGGCGAACGTCCGTATTCGCAAGTTTCCACTTCGGACATCGCGGCCGAGGCAGGCGTGGCCCGCGGGCTGATCAATCATTATTTCGGAACAAAAAGGGAGTTGTACCTCGAAATAGTTCGACGCGCGCTTACCGTACCGCGGATTGCGGTGCAGATTCTGCCGGACGGACCGTTGGAAGTGCGCGCGGACGCCGCCATCGACTGGCTGCTCGACATGGTGCGCGGGCAGGAGAAACTGTGGCTCGCCGCGATCGCACCGGAGGGCATCGGCCGCGATCCGGAGGTGGACCGGATCGTCGCCGAGGCCGACCGCGCGTCGGCCGACCGCGTGCTGGAGGCGGTCGGGCTGTCCCGCGAAAGCGCGCACGGCGAGGAGCTGAACGCCGCAGTGCGCGCGTTCGCCGGCATGGTGAAGGCGGCGGGCCGCGAGTGGCTCGTGCACCGCTCGCTGGACCGGCACCAGGTCCACACGCTGCTCACGATGTCGCTCGTGACCGTGGTGGGCCAAGTGTTCCCCGCGATCCAGCATCCGCCCCAGCACTGAGGTACCCGGAAGGAGAACCCCCGGCACCACGAGGGGGGAGGAAAGTGCCGGGGGTCCCTTCCGGAGGCCGGGCCCCCGGTAGCTGTCCACGCTACGCCGGGAAAGCGTCGAATCGGTGTCGGTCGGCGCAGCGGCCGCCCGACTTTTCACCATGACCACGCGGACGGCCCAGCGTGAACGCCCGGGCGGGAGCAATTTCGCGAATTTCACCCGTTCAGCTGGGCCAATCTGCAGGTGAGCCCGTCGAGGCACCGGCGGATCGCGAAGTCGAACAGTCGCGGATGGTAATCGGCCGCCGCTTCGGGGTCGCTGAGCAGCTCTTGCATCGAGCGCCCGAACGCGGCCATGCCGGGCAGGTCCTCGCGGTCGCGGTAGGAGGCGTACTCCTCGGTGTTGTCCAAGCGCAGCGCGAGGCTGCAGTCGCGGTCGTCCTCCAGCGCGACGTACTGGCACGCAGTAGTGGTGAGGATGGTGTAGGCGAGCGAGCTCTCTTCGCCGAAGCCCGCGTCCAGCAGGATCCGCACGCCGCGGTCCACCGTGGGCGTCGCCGCCGCCACCGACGGGCCGAACGACGCCATCCGGCGCGCGGTGCCCGGGTGCTTGCGCAGCAGCTCGCGCAGGCCGGTCAGCAGTTCGACGAACCACTCCTGCCACTCCAGCCCGTCGTCGGGCAGCCGCAGCTGGCCGACGACCCGGTCGAGCACCGCGCACACCACCGCGTCCCGGTCCCCGACGTGGTGGTAGACGACCGCCGGGTACGCGCCGATCGCGGCGGCCAGCTGCCGCAGCGTCCAGTTTTCCAAACCGCGTTCGACGGTGAGCTTCACCGCCGCGTCGATCACTTTTTTCGCGGTGACCGCGGGGAGCCCGGCGGCCGAACGGGACCGGGCGCGCTGTCCGGCACGCGGAGTCGGCATGCCGTGCACCGTAACCGGGAACCCGCCGGCTCGGCCACACGCGGTTCCGCGCTGCGGCATGATCGGGGCATGCCACGCGCACAGGCCAACGGCCTCGAACTCGAGTACGACACATTCGGCGATCCGGCTGCCCCGCCGATCGTCCTGGTGATGGGACTCGGCGCCCAGATGATCACCTGGGAGGAGGGATTCTGCGCGCTGCTCGCGAGCCAGGGTTTTCACGTGGTGCGCTTCGACAACCGCGACGCGGGCCTGTCCACCTGGTTCGACGAGCTGGGCGCGCCGGATCTCCCCGGGATCGTGACGGGCACCGCCCCGGCGCCGTACCTGCTGTCGGATCTCGCGAACGACACCGTCGGGCTGTTCGACGCGCTCGGTTTCGCGAAGGCGCACGTCGTCGGCGCTTCGATGGGCGGGATGGTCGCGCAGCAGCTCGTGCTCGACCACCCGGACCGGGTGCTGAGCCTGACTTCGATCATGTCGACGACCGGCGACCGGTCGGTCGGCCAGATCTCGCCCGCGGCGCTGGCGACGCTCACCAAGCCGGTGCCGGAAACGCGCGACGAGCAGATCGCGCTGAGCGCCGCGAACTACCGCGTGACGGGGTCGCCGGGCTACCCGGCCACCGAGGAATACCTGCTGCGCAAGGCAACCCGGAACTACGACCGGGGACGGCACCCCGCCGGGATGCAGCGGCAAGCCGCCGCGGTCATGGCGTCGGGCGATCGTACTGAACGACTGCACAACGTCCAGGTGCCGACGGTCGTGCTGCACGGCGACTCCGACGTGATGATCGACGTCAGCGGCGGGAAAGCCACCGCGGCGGCGATCCCGGACTCGGAACTGGTCATCATCCCGGGCATGGGGCACGACCTGCCGGAACCGCTCTGGCCGGAGATCGTGGCCGCGATCGTCCGCGCGACCGCCCGCGCCTGATCGAGGTCAAGAAGCCGTCAAAAACGAGCGCCGGGGCGTACGGAACCTGTCCGCGCGCCCTCGTTTACGCGCCCGCGCGGGGTGCCATGGGGCATGCGTACTGAAGGACGGCTGGTCGGCGGGTTCGGTTTCCCGCTCGGTTGTGTGGCGGTGGTGGCGGCCGCGATCGCGGCGAGGCTCGCTACTGCGCATCCCGGTTTTGCCGTGGCGGCCGTGGCGATCGCGGTCGGCGCAGTGGCAGTGATCACGACTCCGCTCGCGGCGGCCGGAGTGGCCGCGGTGGGGTGGGCAGTGCTAGCCGGGTTCGCCTACGGCCGGGCCGGCGAGCTGCTTTTCGACGCGGCGACGGGGTGGGTCGCGGTGATCTTGGCTGGTGCGGCCGGGTTCGGGCTTGTCCTCGGCGCCGGATGGCGCACCGTTCAGCGGGTTCGCCCGGTCTTCGCCGAGGCTGTCGTGCCGGAGCCGCGGAAGGCTGTCGAAGCTGGCCACCGCCGGGTGGCATCACTCTGAAATGGCTCGCCAACGTGCGCGAAGGGCGCCAGGCTGACGGGGTATCACGTCGTCACCTTCGGAGGTCAGCCATGAGTGAAGCGCAACCGGCACCCAGCGACGGGGAGGGCGACGTCAAGCGGAAGTTCCGCGAGGCGCTCGAGCGGAAGCAGGCGAAGTCCCGGGAAGGGGCCGCGCACGAGAACGCCGGGCAGCAGGGGCAGCATGCGCATGGACCTGCTGCTAACAAGCGGACTTTTCGGCGTAAGAGTGGCTGATCGCCGCTCTTCTTAGTGAGTTCGTGGGTGCGTGGGGGCGCCCCGAAGCTTGATTGTGACTACGGTCTGGGGTTGCTTGTCAAGGCGGGAAAGATGCCTTGACAAGCAACCCCAGACCGCGTTTTGGCTTCGTATCGGGGTGCGGGGGTGGTGTGGGTGCCTCGATGGTTGAGTGCACTGGCTGCGGTTCGCGATTGGGGCTAACGCCCCAATGTGGCATTGGGTGCATGCGACGCACCGAACGCCACATTGGGTGCGTCAGATGCACCCAATGCCACATTGGGGCGCATCCCGGCGACAGCAGGCGGGCGGGTCCGTGAAGGGTTCCTTGAGGGAATCTGATTCCTTCAAGGAGCCCTTCACGGACCGGTCGATGGTCGTGAGGGGAACCCTGAGGGAATCAGATTCCCTCAGGGTTCCCCTCACGTCCGTTTGCCTTGCTACACCGTGAGGATCGAGCGCAGGCGGCCGACGTCGGTCATCCGGCGTTCGGCCAGGCGGTCGGCGGCGGCAGCGGGAGGCACGCCATCGGCCTTGGCCAGTTCGTACACCGCCTTCGTGGTGTCGAAGATGGCCGCCGTTTTGCGCTGGGCGCGGGCGAAGTCGAAGCCGTGCCGTTCGTCGTCGACCTGGATTACGCCGCCTGCGTTGACCAGGTAGTCGGGAGCGAACAGGATGCCGCGGTCGTCGAGCAGCTTGTCGACGCCGGGGTGGGCGAGCTGGTTGTTCGCCGCGCCGCAGACGATTCGGGTTTGCAGGGCGGCCACGGTCTCGTCGGTGAGCACGCCGCCCATCGCGCACGGGGCGAAGACGTCCAGTTCGGCGCCGATCATGGTGTCCACATCGGACACCACCTCGACACCGGGGTAGGCCGCGCGAGTGCGTTCGACCGCGCTGGGTGCGACATCGGTGATCACTACGTGGGCACCAGCTTCGACCAGGTGGCCGACGAGGATGTGGCCGACCTTGCCGACCCCGGCCACGCCGACGCGGCGGCCGGTCAGTTCGGGGACGCCCCAGACCTGGTCCGCCGAAGCGCACATTCCCTGGTACACGCCGAAAGCGGTGAGCACGGAGGAGTCGCCGGCCCCGCCGTCTTCTGGGGAGCGGCCGGTGGCGTGCCGGGTCTCGCGGGCGACGACGTCCATGTCGCGCACGTAGGTGCCCATGTCGCAGGCGGTGATGTACCGGCCGCCGAGCGAATCCACGAACCGGCCGAAAGCGCGCAGCAGCGCTTCGGACTTCAGCGTGTTCGGGTCGCCGATGATGACGGCCTTGCCGCCGCCGAGGTCGAGTCCGGCGAGTGCGTTCTTGTACGCCATTCCCTTGGAGAGCGCGAGAACGTCGTCCAGCGCGGCGTCTTCGGTGGCGTAGGGGTAAAACCGGGTGCCGCCGAGGGACGGGCCCAAAGCGGTGGAGTAGATGCCGATGATGGCTTTCAGCCCGCTGGCCTCGTCGTGGCAGAACACGACTTGTTCATGGCCGCTGTGCCGGCCGAACACGCCTTCGGTCACGGTGGTGACTCCTTTGTCTCCCACGCGGCTCGTGGCCGCGCAAATGTGTGAACGGTGCGCACCGGAGAGCGGGGGTTGCCCGCTCACTGGTGCACACCGTCAACCTACTTCGCCGTTCTCCGTGCCACCACCCGCATCCCGGGAGCTTCACCCCAGATCCGCGACAGCTTCCCGAAGTGTGGAAATCGCGGTCTCGAGCTGTTCATCCGACAGGTACGGCGCCGGGCCGAACCTGAGGTAATGGCCCCGGCTGTCGGTCCGGACGCCGCGCGCGGCCAGGCGTTCGCACAGCTGTCCGGCGACCGGGCTGCGCAGCGAGAGGAAGCCGCCGATGCCGTCGAGCGGGGTTTCTCGATCGCGGGTGACGACGTCGTCGGGGAGACCGAGGTCGTCGAAGCAGCGGGCGAGCAGTCCGACTTGGTGCTGCGACACCTCGCGCAGGAACTCGGCGGTGAGTCCTTCGTCGGCGAAGAACCGCTGCACCCGCACACCGCGGTAGTGGCTCGACGGGTCGTACGTGGCTCCGGCGAACCGGTCGCCTCCGGGGGCGTAGGCGACTTCGTCTGGTCGGCGTTCGTCGGCGAGAGCACCGAATTCCGCGTACCACCCGGTAATCACCGGGCGCAGCTCTTGCGCGTGCGCGGGCAGGCGCAGGAAGCAGTTGCCCTCGCCGAGTTGCAGGTATTTGTAGCCGCCGCCGAGGACCCACGCGTTGGTGAGGCCGAGGTCGTGCAGCGGGAACGGGACCGCGCCGACCGCGTGGTAGGCGTCGACGACCAGCTCGACCGAGCGGCTCCGGCAGGTTTCCGCCAGGTGCGCGAGGCCCGGCACGATCCAGGACGTCTCGAACAGCACTGCCGACGTGAGCACCGCGGCGGTGCGGTCGTCGACCTGGTCGGCGAGCCGTTCGGCCAAAGTGGCCACGGGCGCGGCGGGCACGCGGACGACCTCGACACCCTCCTCGGCCAACCGGGTGAGCTGACGGCGCAGAGTGTGGAATTCTCCGTCCGTGGTCACCAAACGCGGCCGCTTCCGCAGCTCGATCGCGGACAGAAAGCGCAGCACGAGCTCGTGCGTGTTCTGGCCGAGCGCGTAATCACCGTGCGGATCGGACAGCCACTGCCGGAATCCGTTCCGCAGCTCGTCGGCCTTCGCGAACGCCCGGCCCCACTTCTCGTCCACCTCCTCCGCGGCGTCGGCGAACGCTTCGCGCAGGCCCTCTTCGGCGACGTCCGGCCAGGCCTGGTGCGAATGCGCGGACAGCAGCAACCGGTCGGCGACACGGAACCGCGAGTAGTGCGGGGCGAGCGCGTTTTCCTTGGCGCGCAAGGATTCCATTGTGGTCACAACCGGCTCCGGACGGCCCACAGGTCCGGGAACATCGGGTTGAACAGGGTGGTGCGCAGGTAGGTCGCGCCGGACGAGCCGCCGGTGCCGGTCTTGTCGCCGATCGTGCGTTCGACCATCTTCACGTGCCGGTAGCGCCATTCCTGCAGGCCCTCGTCGAGGTCGACCAGCGCCTCGGCGAGCACCGACGGGCCGCCGTCGTCCTGGTACACCTTCAGCAGCACTTCCTGCAGCTCCGGCGACGCCTCGATCGGCCGGGTGACGTCGCGGTCGGTGGCCACCGGGTAGCCCTTTCCGGACAGATACGTGAGGAACGAGTCGAACACCGACGGACGGCGCATCGCGTCGGCGATCCGGGTGCGCTGCTCGCCGCCGTCCGGGTAGTGCGCGAACACGCGCTCGTCGCGGCGGCCGAGCACCGCCTCCAGCTCGCGGAACTGGCCGGACTGGAAGCCGCTCGACGCGTCGAGGCGGGCGCGGAAGCTGGTGAACTGGCTGGGCGTCATCGTCTCCAGCACGTCGATCTGCGCGACCACCACCTTCAGCACGGTCAGGATGCGGCGCAGCGTGCGGATCGAATGCGCGGTGTTGCCCGCTTCGAGGTTCTCCTGCAGGAACGCGGCCTCGTGCAGGATCTGCTTGAACCACAGTTCGTAGACCTGGTGGATCACGATGAACAGCAGTTCGTCGTGTTCGTCCGAGCGCGTGCGCTGTGCGGAGAGCACCTCGTCGAGCGCCAGGTAGGACGTGTAACTCAGCGCGGCTTGCGTGTCGTCGGTTCCGGCCATCGGGTTCCTCATCTCGTGGACAGGGTTCGGTCGAAGTGGCGCTGCGCGGGTGGCGCGAGCGCCGAATACAGGTCGTGGAACAGCTTGACCGCGGCGTCGCGGGTTTCCGGCGCCGGGATCAGTTCGGACGGCAATTCCGGGTCGAGCGAAGGAAATTCGCGATAGGTGTGCACCAGGCGGGTGCGGACGGCGAACGCTTGCGCGTCGCTGAGATCGCCTGGACAGTCGCCGAATTCGACGACGAACGCGGCGTAGCGGGCGGACAGTCCGTCGAGGTCCCAGGCCCGTCCGGCGAGCCGGCGCACGTCCAGGGCGGCGGACGGCGTGCCGAGCATCAGCCCGGCGTGCTCGGCGACTTCGAGTTCGGCGAGCACCGCGAGCACCTCGGCCTCGCGGTCGTGCGGGGCGAGCCAGGTGCCGTCCTGGACCGGGCCGAAACCGAGAAAGCGCAGCCGCCGCACCAGCCGTTCGCGGGATTTGCGGCGGGTTTCCGGGATGTTCTGCCACAACACGGTCCAGGTCCCGGCCGGTTCGTCGCGGCGGCCGAGGCCGAAGATCCGCCGGTCGCCGTCGTCCAGCAGGGCGACCGTGCGGGCGGTCAGCGAGTAGTGCACCAGTCTGCCCTCGCGATGCCGGGACAGCAGGCCGCGGCGCACCAGCCGGGTCAGCGCGATCCGGGCCGCGCCGTCGGAGAACCCCAGCTCGTGCAGCAGCGCGACGAGGCCGCCGGACCACACGCGCTTGCTCTCGCGCGGGCGCACGTAGCTGCCCAGCAGCGTCATCACGAGCTCCTGGGGCGTGCGAGCGGGTTCGGTGTCGGGCACGAGGCAACTCTATACACCTCAGCCCGCTGCAGTGTAGCTTTCGGGAGTGAGCAGTTTTTCGGACCGAGTTGTCGTGGTCACCGGCGGCACGCGCGGCATCGGCGCGGCCGTCGCCGAACGGTTCCGCAGCGCCGGCGCGACAGTGCACTCCCCCGGCCGCGCCGAGTGCGACGTGACCGACGAGGCCGCCGTCCGCGCGTACTTCGCCCAGCTCGGACCGGTCGATGTGCTGGTCAACAACGCTGGCGTGTCGTCGAGCGCGCCGCTGGCGAAGACGGGGCTCGACGATTGGCGCGGCCAGTTCGAGGTGAACGCGACCGGCGCGTTTCTGTGCACCCGCGCGGTGTTGCCGGGGATGCGCGAGCGCGACTTCGGACGGATCGTCACGGTCGCGTCGACGGCGGGCTTGGCTGGCGCGCGCTATACGTCGGGCTATACCGCGTCGAAGCACGCGGCGGTCGGCTTGATGCGGGCGGTGGCGGCAGAGGTGGCTGGCACCGGCGTCACGTCAAACGCGGTGTGTCCGTCGTTCGTCCGCACCGACATGACTGCGACCTCGGTGGCCCGGATCCGCGAACGCACCGGCCGCGACGAAGCCGACGCGGAAGCCGCGCTCGCCGCCGCCTCCCCGCTCGGACGGCTGCTCGAACCCGGCGAAATCGCTTACGCCGTGGAGTTTTTCGCCGCCCCGGAGGCGGCCGCGATCAACGGACAGACTCTCGTACTCGACGGTGGAGGAATCCAGAAATGAGCCCGTTCCGCGCCAGTGTCCCGCTCACGAAATCGTGGGAGCACTTCGAGTTCACCGTGGACGACGGGGTCGCGACGGTGACCTTCGACCGTCCGGAAAAGCTCAACGCGCTCACCTTCGACGTCTACGCCGACCTGCGCGACCTCGTCGCCGAATTGCCGCATCGCGGCGACGTGCGGGTGCTCGTGCTCACCGGGAAGGGCCGCGGATTCTGCTCGGGCGGCGACGTCGAGGAAATCATCGGCGAGCTGCAGAAAATGGACACCGCGGAACTGCTCGAATTCACCCGGATGACCGGCGCGGTGGTGAAAGCGATGCGCGAAACGCCGATCCCGATCATCGCGGCGATCAACGGCGTCGCGGCGGGTGCCGGTTCCGTCCTCGCGCTGGCGAGCGATTTCCGGCTGCTGGCCGAATCGGCGAAGTTCGCGTTCCTGTTCACGAAGGTCGGCTTGGCGGGCGCGGACATGGGTTCGGCGTACCTGCTGCCGCGCCTGGTCGGCCTCGGGCGCGCGACGGAATTGCTGATGCTGGGCGACAAACTCCCCGCCGCGCGCGCCGAAGCGATCGGGCTGGCGAACCGCGTGGTGCCGGACGCCGAACTGGCCGACGAGGCCGCCGCGCTGGCCCGGCGGCTCGCGGACGGCCCGGCGCTGGCGTACTCCACCACGAAGGTGCTGCTGACCCGCGAACTCGACAGCGACCTCGGCAGCTCGATCGAACTGGAAGCCATCACGCAGGCGTTGTTGATGACCGCCAAGGACCACAAGGAGTTCTACGCCGCCTGGGCCGCCGGTCGCAGTCCGCAGTGGACCGGCCGCTGACCGTCCGTGAAGGACAGCTGATCAGGAACGGGTCACCGGCGCCTGGAGTTCCGTCACCCAGTCGTCGCGGTTTTCCGGGCACTCCAGGTTGACCTCGCGGGGATAGCCGGTCGACTGGTAGCCGTTGGCGTCGATCCAGCGGGCCAAGGTTTGGGCCGCCGGGTCGATCGTCTCCATCGAACCGCGGTGCACGATGGCCGCCGCTCGGTCCAGCGGCGGCAGGTCGTGGACCCGGACGTCGCCGTCCCGCGGCGGGGCGGAAACCTCGACGGCGGCGTGGACGACGACCTTGCCGTCGGCCTCCGGAACGTCCTCGTAATAGGCAACTCCGGGTCCGGTGCACGCGATGCCCGCCGCGTCCAGCCGCCGGGAAAGCTCTTCGTAGAGCGGTCCGATTACCGGGCCGATGTCCTCGGGCTCGAAACTCGCGGCGATCGCGGTCAGCTCCGCCACCCGCACGGCGGGGACGCTCTTGATGACGACGTCGTTCTCGGGCATGTGCCCCTCGCTTTCGATCGCGCGGAGCCTCGCCTCGACCCGGACCAGCCGGGCCGCCGCTGCCGCCATCGCCGCCTCCAGGTCAGCCCGCCGCAGCCGCAGCATGGCGCCCAGCTGCTCAGCGGTGACCTTCTCGTCGAGGATCTCCTGGACCTGCTGGAGAGTGAAGCCGAGATCCTTGAGCGCGAGGACGCGGTTGAGGCGCGCCAGCTGGGCGGCGGCGTAGTAGCGGTAACCGGTTGCGGGGTCGACGTGGGCCGGGCGCAGCAGTCCGGTCGAGTCGTAGTGCCGCAGCATGCGGACCGAGACGCGGCCGTGCCGGGCGAAGTCTCCGATAGTGAACATGACGTCTTAGAGTCGACCGCCTGACACGGTGTGAGAGTCAAGAAAGCTGATCAGAGGTCGGTGTAGGCGATCGCGTTTTCTTCCAGGGAGCCGAACCACAGCCGTCCGTGGTACTCGCGGATGCCCACCAGCAGGTGGAATCCCGGGATCTCGCCGCGCAGTTCCCGCACCACCGAACCGTCCGGCGTGACCGCCACCGCGCCCACCCGGCGTTTCGGCGCGGGCTGCACCGCGTCCGGCAGAGCGCGCACCGCCGTCCGGACCGCGCGCGGCAGACGGCGCACGACGTCGAGGGCACGGATGCGCGGGCTGGCCTCGGTGATCCAGATCAGCCCGTCCGAACCGGTCGCGATGTTGTCCGGGAAGCCCGGCAGATCGTCGATCAGGACGTCTTGGTCGCCCGCGCGCGGGCCGGTCAGCCAGACCCGGCTCACCCGGCACGCGCCCGTTTCGGCAACCGCCACAAAGGATTCGTCGGGCGGCAGCGCGACGCCGTTCGCGAACTGGAGACCGTCGGCGAGCAGGTCGATGTGGCCGTCCGGCGCGCGGCGCAGCAGCCGTCCTCCTGCGGTCTGTTCGATGAGATCGTCGCGCCAGTTGTCGATGCCGAAGCGACGCGAGGAATCCGTGAAGTAGACCGTGCCGTCGGCGGCGACCGCGGCGTTGTTGCAGAACACGAAATCCAGCCCGGCACCGGACGTCGCGAGGGTCGTGGTCTCGCCGCCGGCCAGCGGCATGGTGAGCAATCCGGCGCGGGCGTCGCAGATCAGCAGTTCGTCGTCGCCGTACAGTTCCAGTCCCAGGGGACGGCCGCCGGTGTCGCCGATCAAGTCGATCCGCCGCCCGTCCGGCGAAAGCCGCAGGATCCGGCCGTCGTCGACGCCGGTGTAGACCCGGCCCTCGGCGTCCACGACCACGTCTTCCGGACCGTGCCCGTTCACCGGGACGACCGTGACCTCACCGAACTGCACGCCGGCCTCCTACCGGTAGCTGAGCAGCCGCGCGTTCTCGCCTTCGAGATGCGGATGCTCGTTGAAGGACAACAGGTTCACCCCGCCGCGACCGGACGTCAGCTTCGTGATTCCGGTGTTCACGGTGACGCGGTTCAGCTTCAGCAGCCCGGGCCCCGGCGTGCCCAGCAGCGATCCGGCGACCGCGCCCAGCACCCCGCCGGAGGTGAACACGAGCCCGTTTTCGCCCTTGCCCAGCGAACCGGCCAGTTCCGCCAGCGCCGCCGTGCAGCGGCCGAGGAAAGCGTGCCAGCTTTCCGCGCACGGGCCGGTGTCGCCGGAGTCGACCCACGCGGTCAGCGCGGCGTCCAGCAACCGCTGGTACTCGCGCGAATCCTGTTGCGGCGCACCGCCCGCGTGGTGCGCCGCGATGTCGACGTGGTCGTATTCGTTCCAGCGTTCGTCCTCGATCACCGGCACGTCGCAGCCGAGCACCTTCAACGCCGTCGCCGCGGTGTCCCGCTGGCGGGCCAGCGTTCCCGAGCGCACCTGCGCGAACTCGACTCCGCGCCGTTTCAGCTCCGCACCGACCAATGTGGACTGTTCGAAACCGAGCGGCGACAAGGCGTCGTAATCCGCCGCGCCGAACGACGCCTGCCCGTGCCGGATCAGGTAGATCGCACCCATTTACGCCCGTCCCGTCAGGAAAACATCCGCAGCAACCGGCCAGGGGCCAAGCGTACCGCGAGACTCAGCGGCACCCAGGGCCACGAAGGCACGTACGCGCGCTTCGGCTCCGCTTCGATCGCCTTGACCAGCGCATGCGCTCCGGCTTCGGCCGACACCATCAGCGGATTGGGTTTGGTCGAGCGCGCGGTCATCTCGGAGCTGATGTAGCCGGGCCGGATGTCGGTGACCGTGATGCCGTGGCTGCTCAGCTCCAGCCGCGCGCCCTCGGCGAACGCGGAAATCCCTGCCTTCGACGCGGAGTACGCGGTGAGATTCCGGGGAAAACCGCGCAGCGCCATGAACGACGAGATCACCGCCAGATGCCCGTCGCGCTGCTCGCGGAAGATGCCCGCCGCCGCCTCGATCTGGGCCACCGCGCCGACGAGGTTGGTTTCGAGGGTCTGCAGGTTGGCGTCGAACCGGCCCGCGCCGACCGGCTGTCCCTTGCCGAGTCCGGCGTTGACGATCACACGATCGAGCCTGCCGAGCTCCGTCCGGAATTCCTCGAACACGTCGAAGACGCGCGCGTGGTCGGTGACGTCGAGCGCGCGCGTCGCGACGGTGATGCCCGGGTACGCCTCGCGCAGCTGCGCGGCCAGGTCGTCGAGCCGTTCGGTGCGCCGGGCGCACAGCGCGAGATTGCGGCCGCGAGCGGCGAACTGCCGGGCCATTCCCTCGCCGAGACCGGAGCTGGCTCCGGTGATCAGGATGTTCTGCCGCAGGACCATGACCGGAGCCTACCCGCTGGTAACCAACCGGGTGCTCCCGCGGCTCACCTCGCCGCCCACCTCCGCTCGGCCCGCTCCCGGCTGCCGGGAATCAGCCGGAACAGGAGCTTCGGCACCGCCCCGAAGAAGTAGTACGTCTTGCCGTCGACCTCCAGCGCGTGCTGCGCTTTGCCCGCGGGCGCCTTCCCCGCCGGCCCCAGGCTCAGTGCGAACGCGCACTTGCCGTCGAACTCCGGCTCAGCCATTTCACGCCCCCGGCGGAGGAAGGATTTCCAGCACGTCGATCGTGCCGATCTCGGTGTGCGGATGCCCCTCGAGAAGGCCCCGCACCGCGTCCGCCGAATCGGCCTGCACGATCGAATACCCGCCGATCGTGCCGTCGCCGCCCGCGGTGGGCGCGCCGCCGTCCACCACTGCGTCGCCCGCTTTGGCGAACCACGCCATCCAAGCCTGCATCCCGGCGGCCTGCTGTTCCGGCGTCGCCTGGGCCATGCGCTCCGCGGCCGACTGATCGGCGCGGTAAAGCAGAAGGAATTTCGCCATTCCGATCACCTGCGATCGAGGGAAACCGCCCCGCTGACGGGGATCGGGCTCATGGTCTGCCGCTTCGGCCGCCCGCGCAAGCCAGGCTCGTCCGGCGCGGATGACCGGTGGCCCGGCTTCTGGGGGCATGCCGGGCCACCGGTTCCGGGCGCGGCCGCCGGCCGGGCGCGGGGCGCGGTCCGCGCTGCCGGGGCCGAGGCTCCGGACGCGCCGGGGGCGGCGCGTTCCGTCCTGGCCATGGAAGCGCGACCGTGCAGGTCAGGGCAATGGTTCACAGTTGCCAGTACTAGCCCGTTCGCCGGAGTGGTACGGCGGTACAACCTGGTCCGGCGGCTGCTACCGTGCCTGTGTCGGACTCGGCACGGTCGGTTACCACTGGGGGCGGTCGACGAGAAATGGCGCAGCGACATGCGGACCACGCGGGTCCGGACGCCGACGGAGGCGCCCGGACCGCCTTCGCGAGCGCGCTGCGCGCCGCGATCGGAGCCAGCGGGCTTTCCCTGGACCGGATCCAAGCCCGGCTGCGCGCCCGCGGCGCGACGGTGAGCGTCACCGCGCTCAGCTATTGGCAGTCGGGCAAACGCCAGCCGGAACGGGCCGGATCGCTGTCGGCGGTGCGGGTGCTGGAGGAAATCCTCGACGTCCCCGACGACGCGCTGCTCGGTCTTCTGCCGCCGCCTCGTCCGCGCGGCGCGAGCAGGCGCGACCGGGCGGGCGAGGAACCGGTCACCTTCACCCGCGAGATCCTCCAGCCGCTGCTGGACCGCGTCGGTGCCCCCGACGCGCTGGACCAGCAGCACCAGCTGAAGCTCGTCGGTTTGCACGACCGCTGCGACATCGCGGCCGACGGAGGCCAGCTCGCGGTCACCTCGCGCGCGGTGTTCCAGTCCGGTGCGGACGGTCAGGACCGCTGGCTGCTGGTGTACGCACAGGGTGACGCGACCGCGGTGCCCGACTTGCAGCCGGTGCGCAACTGCCGCGTCGGACGCGCCGAAGTGGACGACGACCACGGCATCCTGGTGGCCGAATTGCTCTTCGACCGCGCGCTGGAACGCGGCGAGACGCACCTCATCGAGTACACCCTGCGCAACTCCGGGCCGCCGTATCCGCAGTGCCGGGCGACCCACTACCGGGAATTCCGCCGCCCGGTCCGCGAGTACCTGCTGGAGGTCCGCTTCGATCCGACAGCCGTGCCCGCCCGCTGCTGGCAGTACGCGAACGCCACCGACGAAGCGCCCGCTCGGCGTCGGCTGCGGCTCGACAGCGGCAATGGGGTGCACGCGATCGCGCTGGACTTCGGGCCGGGGATTTTCGGCATCGGCTGGGGTTCGTGAATCCGGCGGCCGAACTGCGAGAGCTGACCGTTCTGGTCGACACGGGACGGTGGCGCGAGACGGTTCTGGACTCGGTGTGTCTTGTGGTGCCGCCGGGGCGGATTACCGCCTTGCTCGGCGAATCCGGGTGCGGCAAATCGATGGTCGCGGCGGCGTTGACGGGTTCGCTTCCTTCGGTTGCACACAAAACTGGGGAGATGTGCGTTCGTGGCAGCGTCGGACTGGTGCCTCAGTCCGGGGTCGCGGCGTTCGCCGCGGAGCGAACCGTCGGCGCGCAGTTGGACGAGCGGCAGCAGCTCTATCGTGGCCGGAGCGTCGAGGACGCCTGCAAGGCAGCGGTCTGTCCCGAGGAGACCCTGGATCTTTATCCGCACCAGCATTCCAGCGGGCAAATCCAGCGGGCCGCGCTCGCGGCGGCCTTGCTGTTCGAACCGGATCTGCTCGTGGCGGACGAACCCAGCGCCTCCCTCGACCGCGGCACCGCCTACGAGGTGTGGGCCACCCTGCGCGCCTATGCCGATGCTGGTGCCGCCGTGCTGGCCATTACCCACGACGGCTCGCTGCTTGCCGAGACCGGGTACGCCGACGCGATGGCGTTCATGCGCGACGGCCGCACCGTCGCCCCTGGGACGCTCGCCGAGATCCGCGCCCTCGCAGATCCTTACCTGCGAGGCTTCTTTCAGTGATCCCGCTCAGCTGAGCTTGGTCCGCAACACCTTCCCCGTCGCGTTGCGCGGAAGCTCGTCCAAGAACTCCACATCCCGCGGCACCTTGTAGCGCGCCAAATTCGCCTTCACATACTCGCGCACGCCGTCCTCATCGAGCGTCGAACCCTCCGTGCGCACCACAAAAGCCTTGAGCCGCTCGCCGAAGTCCGGGTCCTCGACGCCGATCACCGCCGCCTCGAGGACGTCTTCCCGTTCCACCAACAGGTTTTCCACCTCGATCGGGAACACGTTCTCGCCGCCGGAGACGATCATTTCGTCGTCGCGGCCGTCGATGAACAGCAGGCCGTCCTCGTCGAAGTGGCCGACGTCGCCGCTGGAGAGGAGACCGTCGATGATTTCCTTGTTGCGGCCGTCGGTGTAGCCGCCGAAGCTCAGCCCGCTGCCGACGAACACCCGTCCGGTCACGTGCGGCTCGGTGACCTTGGCGCCGCGCTCGTCGTACAGCGCGACGCGGCAGCCGACCGGCGCGCGGCCGACCGTGCCTGGCGCGCGCTTCCAGTCCTCCGGCGTCGCGACCGTCGCCACCGCGACTTCCGTGGAGCCGTACAGGTTGTGCACGACGTCGCCGAATTCCTCGTTCGCCCGGTTGCCGAGATCCGGCGACAGCGCGGACCCGGCGACGAAGATGATCCGCAGGCACGACGTGTCGTAGCGATCGCGGACTTCCTTTGGCAGGTCGACGATCCGCTGCAGCATCGTCGGCACCAGAACGAGCGCGGTGCACCGATGCGTCGCGACGCCCTTCAGCGTCGCTTCCGGGTCGAACTTCCGGCGCATCACCACCGTGCAGCCGAGCGCGAAGCTGAGGATGAACTGCGACAGTCCGGTGCCGTGGAACAGCGGCGCGCCCATGAAGGTCGCTTCGCCGGAGCGCAGCGGGATGCGGTCCAGGAACTGCGCCGACGCCAGCGCGGACGTGTGCGGTCGCGGCGCGCCCTTGGGGGTGCCGGTGGTGCCGCTGGTGAGCAGCACGAATCCGCCGGCTTTGGCGGGCGCGGGCACCGGGCGGTCGTCGGTGCTGGCGATGATCTCGGCGAGCACCGGGATCTCGTGGCCGCCCGGCTGGTCCACCCAGGCCAGGTAGCGGTCGAGGTCGCCGTCGATCGCGTCGAGCAGGCCGGTGAACTCCTGGTCGTAGACGAGCGCGGTGACGCCCTCGCGCTTGGCGACGTCGGCGAACTGCGGCTTGGCGAACCCGGTGTTCATCAGCAGCAGCCGCGCGCCGAGCTTGCCCGAGGCGGCCATCGTGAGCACGAGCCCGCGGTGGTCGCGGCACAGCGCGGCGATCACCGAACCGGGGCCGAGGCCGCGCTGCGACCAGGCGCGGGCGAGCGCGTTGGACTGGTCGTCGAGCTGTTTGAAGGTGAGCGGGCCGAGGTCGTCGACGATCCCGACGGCCGTCGAATCGCGCCGGGCCGCGATGTGGTTCGCGCCGGCGAACGGGCCGTACTTGCGGATCGCGACGAGGGAACGCAGGCCCTCGTCGAGGCGGGGGAACGGCACCAGCCCGGCGCGGCGCATCACCTCGACGCTGCGCACGGTCTCGGTCAGCTTGCCTGCCACCTGGCCGGCCAGCTCGGCCACACTCATCCGGGCACCTCCATTGCTGCTGCGGGAGCGCCCACGCCGACGGTCTCCGTACCGCCGGTATGGGAGTTACTCGACAGTAAAGCAAGGCCCGGCCGCGCACCAGTGCCCGGCCGGGGAGGAAATCTCCGGTACCGGTCACTGGCTGTCCGCGAAGGGCTCCACGAGGGAATCTGAGTCCCTCGATGAGCCCGTCGCGAACCGCTGTGCGGAAATTGTCGGTGCTGGTCCGCACAATGTGACGGTGCAGGTGATCACCGGCCGGGAGGAAGAGTCCGGCTACACGATCGAGGGCCCCGCGGGGACCCTCCGCGGGCTGTCGCGCGCCGACTGGGCCGACGAGGTACGTCGGCTGGAAGCGGCCGAGAGCCCGCGCTGGGTGCTGCCCTCGGTCGAGGAGATCTACCCCGCGCTGGTCAAGGCCGGGGTGCGGCTGGGCCGGTGCTACGACCTGTCGCTCGCCGAAGGACTGCTGCTCGCCTACGAGGGCCGGGAGGGCGAATCGCGCAGCCTGCGGGCAGCGTGGGCCCGGGCGAACGGGGAGGAACCGCCCGACGACGGACCGGCCTTCGGCGAGGACGCCCAGCCCACGCTGTTCTCCCCGCGCGGCCCCGGCCTGCCAGCGGGCGTCACGGTCGTTGCCGCGGCCCGCCGGGTCCTGGCTGAGCAGGAGAAACGCGTCGCCGCCACCGAGGCCCCCGCCCGGATGCGGCTGCTGCTCGCGGCCGAATCGGCGAGCGCGCTGGCCGCCGCCGAGATCTCCGCCGCCGGGCTCCCCTGGCGCGCCGACCGGCATCTGCAGTTGCTGGAAGAACGCCTGGGACCGCGCGTCCCCGCTGGTCAGCGCCCGAAAGCCCTCGTCGACCTCGCCGCGAAAATCTCCGCGGCGCTGGGCGGACGGCCCGTCAACCCCGACTCGTCGGCCAGCGTCGTCCGCGCGCTGGCCAGAGAGGGGATCGAAATCCCGGCGGCGCGGAAGTACCTGCTGCAGGACATCGACCACCCCGCCGTCGCGCCCCTGCTGGAGTACAAGGAACTGTCGCGGCTGCATTCGGCCAACGGCTGGGCGTGGCTGGACGAATGGGTCGCCGACGGACGATTCCGGCCGCACTTCGTCGTCGGCGGCGTCGTGTCCGGCCGCTGGGCCACCCGGGGCGGCGGAGCCCTGCAGATCCCACGCGCGCTGCGTTCCTGCGCGTCCGCGGATCCCGGCTGGAAACTCGTCGTCGCCGACGGCGCACAACTCGAGCCGCGCGTCCTCACCGCTTTGTCCGGCGACCGCCGCCTGGCCGAGGTCGCCGCGGCGACCGATTTGTACGCCCGCTTGGCCGAAGCGCTGTTCTCCGGCACGCGCTATGTCCCGCTCCGCCCCGGGGACACGCGAGACGACCGTTCGCGCGCGAAGATCGCCATGCTGTCCGCGATGTACGGCGGCACGTCTGGCGAGGCTGGGCCGCTGCTCGCGTTGCTGCGCCAGCGTTTCCCGGACGCGGTGTCCTATGTGGAGCATGCCGCCGCCGCGGGTGAGCGGGGCGAGCGGGTCCGGTCGAGGCTGGGCCGTACGTCTCCGGCTCCGTCGGCTGCTTGGCGCGCCTTGACCGGTGGGCTCACCGAGGACGAGGCAACGGAAACCCGCGCGCGGCGAGCGTCGCGCAGCTGGGGACGGTTCACGCGGAACTTCGTGGTGCAGGCCAGCGCGGCTGATCTGACCGCGGTCTTGCTGGCCACTTTGCGCGGACGGCTGCCGGATCCGGCGCATTTGGTGTTCTTCCTGCACGACGAGGTGATCGTGCACGCGCCTGCCGAGCTGGCGGACGAGGTCGCGGACATCGTGGAGACGTCGATCCAGGAAGCCGCGAGGCTGGTCTTCGGAGAGGCGTGCCCGGTGCGATTTCCCATGGACGCGAAATCGGTGGACAATTATGCGGAGGCGAAGTGATCAGCTGACCCAGGTTTCCCATCAACCACATGGCGGCATCCGGGAAATCCGTTCGGGGGAACGCGGTGTTGCCGTCGGTCGCACTCGTCACGGGATATTCCACCGCAAAGGCGCTATCCGCCAGGCGCCGATGATCAGTACCTTCGTGCTCCATGGCGGGGAGAAAGAGGAAAAGCAAAAACAGCAGTCTTTGGAGCTTTCTGGCGTTTATCGCGGTCATCGCCCTGTGGGCGATCCCGGCGATCGGGCCCGGCGTCATCGCGGTCCTGTCGGCCTTCGTGGTGCTCTACGGCCTCTTTCAAGCACCGACCTGGTGTTGCGCGCCTACCCGGAAGAACGAGTTCTGCCGCAACAACGCCAACGGCATCCTGCTCGGCTGCCACCTCCGGCAGCACAAATGGCAGAAGCTCAAGATGGCGTTCAAGGAGCAAGCTCCGGCGAAAGCGCTCCGAAGAATGCTCAGCAACCTGAACGGAGTGGCAGCTTCGCTTTCCGCCGCCGCAGGCACGGTTTCAGCCAGCGCCGCCACCGTCACGCTCCTGGTGAAGTGATCCTCAGGCCAGCGCGTCGTCCAACGCCTTGGTGATTCGCTTCAGCGAAACCGGATGCGCCGTCCCCAATGTCTGCGCGAAGAAGCTCACCCGAAGCTCCTCGATCATCCACCGCACCTCCGCCAGCGCGGGCGAAGACGTCCCGGGCGGCAAAGCAGCCAACGCGTCCTGGTATTCCTTCGTGATCCACGCGACGTCGGCCATCCGCTGCAAGTCCCGCGTCTGCTCCAGCGGCAGTTTCTCCAGTCGCCGCTCGATGCCGCGCAGGTACCGGACCACGTTCGACAGCCGTCCGGCACCCGTTTCCGTCACGAAGCCCTTGTGCACCAAGCCATCCAGCTGACGACGGATGTCCGCCAGCGACTCGGCCGGGCCGCGGGTGTCCGCCAGGCGCGTTTCGACGTCGATGGCCGCGCGCAGGATCCGCTCGACCTCCGTCAACACCTCCAGCACCTTCGGGTTCAAGCCCGCACGCACCCTTTCCAGCAGCGCGGCGAAACCCGCCTCGTCCCAGACCGGGCCGCCCGCAGAAGCCATCAGTGCGTCGACGGCGCAGTCGACGCAATCCTCCAGCAAGCCCGCGACACTGCCGTGCGGATTGCGGTTCAGCACGAGCTTCGAGGAGTTCGACAGCGACCGCGTAATGAAC
Source organism: Amycolatopsis sp. cg13 (assembly GCF_041346965.1). GTDB lineage: Bacteria > Actinomycetota > Actinomycetes > Mycobacteriales > Pseudonocardiaceae > Amycolatopsis. Next base: position 8,451,459 of record NZ_CP166848.1, on the reverse strand, counting down.
TTCATCGGCGAGTTCAGGTTCAGCCGCAGCATTCGCCGCGTGCCGGACCACATCGCGTGTTGCTGTTCGGCGGGCGTGTCCAGCAGCCGCACGGCCACCGACGCGCCCTCGTCCACCAGCGCCGGATACGCCTTCACGTCGTGGCCGCGCCGGGTCGAAGCGAAGACCTTCGGCAGCTCGCCGAACGACGGCTGCACCAGACCGGCCTTCTCAATGCTGTTGGCAGCCTTGGAAATAGTCTCCCGCACCCGCGGCGCGAGACGGCGCTTCAGCTCGTCCAGGTCCTTGCCCTCTGCCACCCGCTTGCCGCGCTCGTCCACCACGCGGAAGGTGATCCGGAGGTGGTCCGGCACCGTCGAGAGGTCCCACGCCGAATGCGGGACGTCGATGCCGCGCATCGCGTGCAGTTCGTCGCCGAGGATGTCGAGCAGCGGACCGTCCGAAGGGGACATTCGCGTCAACGCGTCAGCGGCGGTGTCGGGAGCGGGAACGAAGTTGCGCCGCAACGTTTTCGGCAGCGATTTGATCAGCTGCGTCGCCAGATCGCCGCGCAGGCCGGGCACCTGCCAGTCGAAGCCGTCCGGCGTGATCTGGTTCAGCACCGGCAGCGGGATGTGCACGGTCACGCCGTCGGCGTCCGCTCCGGGTTCGAACTGGTAGGTCAGCTTGAAGACGTGCGTGCCCTGCGTCCACGAGTCCGGGTAGTCCGATTCGCGGACCGCGCCCGCGACCTCGTTGATGAGCATGGACTTCTCGAACGACAGCAGGTCCGGCTCGTTCCGCCGCGCCTTCTTCCACCAGCTGTCGAAGTGCCGCACGGACACGACGTCCTCAGGCACTCGCGCGTCGTAGAACTCGTACAGCGTCTGGTCGTCCACCAGGATGTCGCGCCGCCGGGCACGATTCTCCAGATCCTCGACCTCGTCGAGCAGCGCGCGGTTCTCGGCGAAGAACCGGTGGTTCGTGTGCCAATCGCCTTCGACGAGCGCGTGCCGGATGAACATCGCGCGCGAGATCTCCGGGTCGATCCGGCCGTAGTTCACCCGCCGGTCCGCGATAAGCGGCACGCCGTACAGCGTCACCTTCTCGGTCGCCATCACCGCGCCCTGCTTGCGCTCCCAGTGCGGCTCCGAGTACGAACGCTTCACCACGTGCTGCGCCAGCGGTTCGACCCAGTCCGGCTCGATCCGCGCGTTGACCCGGCCCCACAGCCGCGACGTCTCGACCAGCTCGGCCGACATCACCCAGCGCGGCTGCTTCTTGAACAGCGCCGAACCGGGGAACACCGAGAACCGGGCCCCGCGGGCGCCGAGGTAGTCGCCCTTCGCCGGGTCCTTGAGCCCGATGTGCGACAGCAGCCCGGAAATCAGCGCCGTGTGCACGTGCTGCGGTTCGGCGGGCGTGGTGCTGAGCGTGATGCCGAGCGGTTTGGCGAGCTGGCGCAGCTGGCCGAAAATGTCCTGCCACTCGCGGATCCGCAGGTAGTTCAGGTATTCGGTGCGGCACATCCGGCGGAACTGGTTGCCGGTCAACGTCTTCTGCTGTTCGCTGACGTACTCCCACAGCTTGAGGTAGGAGAGGAAGTCCGACGTCGGGTCCGCGAACCGGGAGTGCTGCGCGTCGGCGGCCTGCTGCTTCTCCGCCGGCCGCTCGCGCGGGTCCTGAATGGACAGTGCGGCGGCGATGATCATCACCTCGCGCACGCAGCCGTTCCGCGCGGCCTCCAGCACCATCCGGCCCATCCGCGGGTCCACCGGCAGCAGCGCGAGCTTGCGGCCGACCTCGGTGAGCTTCGAGGAATCGCCGGTCTCGAACGCGCCGAGTTCCTGCAGCAGCTGCACGCCGTCGGTGACCTGGCGGCGGTCCGGCGGCTCCACGAACGGGAACGCGTTCATGTCGCCGAGCCCGAGCGACGTCATCTGCAGGATGACCGACGCCAGGTTCGTCCGCAGAATCTCCGGATCGGTGAACTCCGGCCGCGATTCGAAGTCTTCCTCGGAGTACAGCCGGATGCAGATGCCGTCGGAGGTACGCCCGCAACGCCCCTTGCGCTGGTTGGCCGACGCCTGCGAGACCGCCTCGATCGGCAGCCGCTGCACCTTCGTGCGGTGGCTGTAGCGCGAGATGCGCGCGGTGCCCGGGTCGATCACGTACTTGATCCCGGGCACGGTCAGCGACGTCTCGGCGACGTTCGTGGCCAGCACGATCCTGCGTCCGGTGTGCCGCTGGAACACGCGGTGCTGATCGGCCGCGGAGAGCCGCGCGTACAGCGGCAGCACCTCGGTGTTCCGCAGGTCCAGCCGGTTCAGCACGTCCGCGGTGTCGCGGATTTCGCGCTCGCCGGAAAGGAACACGAGGATGTCGCCCGGCGCCTCGCCGGACAGCTCCTGCACCGCCTCGGCGATCGCCTGCGTCTGGTCGCGGTCCGGGTCGCCCTCGGGCTCGTCCGGGTCCACGAGCGGGCGGTAGCGCACCTCGACCGGGTAAGTCCGGCCGGAGACCTCGACGATCGGCGCGTCGTCGAAATGCCGCGAGAACCGCTCCGGGTCGATGGTCGCCGAGGTGATGATCACCTTCAGGTCGGGACGGCGCGGCAGCAGCTGCCTGAGGTAGCCGAGGATGAAGTCGATGTTGAGGCTGCGCTCGTGCGCCTCGTCGATGATCAGCGTGTCGTACTGGCGCAGCATCCGGTCGGTCTGGATCTCGGCCAGCAGGATGCCGTCGGTCATCAGCTTGACCAGGGTGTCCTGGCCGGACTGATCGGTGAACCGGACCTTGTAGCCGACGGTGTCGCCCAGTTCGGTCTTCAGCTCGCTGGCGATCCGGTCGGCGACCGTGCGCGCGGCGAGCCGGCGCGGCTGGGTGTGCCCGATCTGCCCGCGCACGCCGCGACCCAGCTCCAGGCAGATCTTCGGCAGCTGCGTGGTCTTGCCCGAACCGGTCTCCCCCGCGACGATCACCACCTGGTGGTCGCGGATCGCGTCGCCGATCTCGTCCTTGAGCCTGCTGACCGGCAGCTCGGCGGGGTACTCGATCTTCGGCACGCTTTCGCGGCGCTGCTGCACGCGCAGCAGCGCCGTTTCGACATCGGCGGCGATGCGCTCGGCCGTCTCCTGCTTGGCACGAGACCGGCGTGCGCCGTCGAGACGACGACGGAGCCGGTACTCGTCGCGCAGCATCAGTTCGGGCAGCTGGGCGCGCAGCTCTGCGAAGGGGGATGGAGTGGACATACTTGGGCCAAGGATAGCCGTGCGTGACCGTCGTGGCTTCCGAATATGCCGCGAGTGACAGCCGCCGCTCCCCCGTTCACGACACCGGGGCCGGGCGCGGCCGCACGAGCTTGGCCGGAAGCAGCCAGGTCAGCCGCTCCGAGCGGAGCACGGCGAGCGGTCCGATCACGGCCAGGAGCAGCACGTATCCGGCGACGAACGGGGCGACCCGCGAGTCGAGCCCGGCCGCGGTCGCCATCGTCGCCAGGACCAGCGAGAACTCGCCCCGGGTCAGCACGGTCAGGCCGATGTTCACGCCTTCCTGCCGGTCGAAGCCGTGCAGCCGGGCGGCGAACGCTCCGGCGGCGAGATTCAGCACCAGCGTCAGCACGACCGCGGCGATGACCGGGAGGACGACCGTGCCGACCGTGCCCGGGTCGATCGACAGCCCGAAGATGAAGAAGAACAGCGCGCCGAACGCGTCCCGCAGCGGCAGCACCAGCTTGTGCACCCGCGGCGCGACCTGGGAATTGCCGAGCATCATGCCGACCATGAACGCGCCGATCGCGTCGGAAACGCCCACTTCCTCGGCCACCGCGGCACCGAGCACGGCGACGCCGACGAAGCAGACGGTGAGCAGCTCGTCATCCGCTGAGCCGAAGAGGCGCGACACCAGCCGTCCGCCCCAGCGAGCCAGCGCGGCGAGCACGAGCAGGAAGCCGAACGCCTTGCCGAAGTCGGCGAGCGCCGCGCCGAATCCGTCGGCACCGCTCAGCACCGGCTGCAACAGCGCCAGGTACAGCGCGAGGAACAGGTCTTCCAGCACGACGATGCCCATGACGAGGCGGGATTCCCGGTTGTTCATCCGCCGGGTTTCCAGGAGCAGTTTGGTGACGATCGCCGAGGACGAGATGCCGATCGCGCCGGCGATCACCAGCGCCTCGCGCGTGCCCCAGCCGAGCGCGAAGCCGAACGCGAGCCCGCCGCCGATGTTCAGCACGAGGTAGGCCAGCCCCGCCCAGGCGAGTCTGGCGCCGCCGTGGGCGAGGTCGTCGAGCGAGAACTCCAGTCCGAGATAGAAGAGCAGGAACACGAGGCCGAGCCCGGCCAGCACGCCGAACTCGGCCGGGTCGTCCACAAGGGACAGTCCGGGGGTGTGCGGGCCGAAGACGAAACCGGCCAGCATGAACAGGGGAATCGTGGGCAGCCCGATCCGGGCGCCGACGCGGGCGAGGGCGCCGGCGGCGAGAAACGCGCCGCCGACGGCCAGCAAAGCATGACCGTTGCTCATGAAATCCTCTTGAGAGCCGGGTACAGGCGGGAAACGGGTACTCAGCAATCAGGAGGGGCCCGCGCTGCGGCGGGTGCGGGGGCGCGGTCCAGTTCCACCGGCGATGCGGCGGAAACCGGGACGGTGCACCAGCCCGGCCGGGCAAGACGGATCTCGCCCGGGGCGTCGGCGAGCGGCAGCGGGTGCGCGGCGACGAGATGCGGGCCCTGTTCCTGGACCAGGGCCGGTTCGGGGTCGTGCGGACGCGGGCCGGACGGTCCCGGGCCGGGGACCGCGACGCCGAGCAGGAGCAGCGCGGCGAGCACCAGGACGAGGATGGACCGGTGCCGCGGCGCGGAAGCGGCGGCAGCAGTCGTCATCTCGGGGCGAGTTTACCATGTCTTTAACGTGCGCTGGCGGCTCTCGCTGGCGTCCATAGTGGACAGTCCAACGGAGACTCCTGCCGCTCCAGCGGATTTTCGGCCGCCTTCAGGCAATCTTCATCGTCCACAGTGGACCAGTCGCGTTCACATCCGTGAAAAATTTTCGCATCCCTTGCCTCGCGGCTTAACGCTCGGTTATCGTGACGCTACGCCGCAGCAGTATCCGGAACCGGTCATTCGCCGGTCCGGCCGCCTTGCCCACGTACCGCGGAAAGGGATTCCCCTCATGCGCAAGACGATGCGGCCCACGCTGGTCGCCTGTCTCACGGCCGCCTCGGCCCTCGCCCTCGTGTTCAGCACCCCCGCTCTCTCGGCCGCCGCCGTGCCGGCCCCGCTCGCCGCCTCGGCGTCCGTGCTGGGCTCCGGCGGCGACCTCGCGTCTCCGGAGAAGAAGGAGATCGCGATGCAGCTGGTGTCGAGCGCGGAAAACTCGTCGCTCGACTGGAAGAAGCAGTACTCCTACATCGAGGACATCAAGGACGGCCGCGGCTACACCGCGGGCATCATCGGGTTCTGTTCCGGCACCGGCGACATGCTCGAGCTGGTGCAGGCCTACACCAAGTCCGTGCCGGACAACCCGCTCGCGAAGTTCTTGCCAGCGCTGGAAAAGGTCAACGGTTCCGATTCGCACGAAGGGCTCGGCGCGCCGTTCGAGAGCGCGTGGAAGGAAGCCGCGGGCACCCAGGAATTCCAGGACGCGCAGAACAGCGAGCGCGATCGCGTGTACTTCGACCCGGCGGTGAACCAGGGCAAGTCGGACGGTCTCGGCGCGCTCGGCCAGTTCATCTACTACGACGCGATCGTGATGCACGGCCCCGGCACGAGCACCGACAGCTTCGGCGGGATCCGCGACGCCGCGCTGTCGAAGGCGAAGCCACCGGCCCAGGGCGGGGACGAAACCGCGTACCTCAAGGCATTCCTCGACGCGCGCAAGGTGGTCATGAAGAAGGAAGAGGCGCACGCGGACACGTCTCGCGTCGACACAGAACAGCTGGTGTTCCTCAACGACGGCAACCTTGATCTGCACACGCCGCTGAAGTGGCAGGTCTACGGCGACCCGTACGAGATCAACTGAACCCCCAGCAGGTTCTCACGGTCACCGCGCACAGCGCGTCCGCGTGGGACCACGACGGCGACCGCTGGGTACGGGCACTCGGTCCGTACCCAGCGGAAGTCGGCGCGCAAGGAATCGGCGTCGCACGCGAAGGACTTTCCCTTACGCCAGCAGGAATCTGGCCGCTCACCGAGGCTTTCGGCATCGAGCCGAACCCCGGCACCCGGCTCCCCTACCGGCAGGTGACCACTTCGGACTGGTGGGTGTCCGATGTGCACTCTCCGCTGTACAACACGCATTACCGAGGCACGTCAGGCCCGTTCGATGAAGCGGCGGGCGAGAATCTCGGTGCGGCGGGCCCGGCGTACGCGCACGCGGTGGTGATCGACTACAACCGCTCGCCGGTCGTGCCCGGTGCCGGTTCGGCGTTCTTCCTGCACGTGGCCACCGGCGGACCGACCGCTGGCTGCGTCGCGCTCGCCGTCGAAGACCTCATCGCGGTGCTGCGTTGGCTCGACCCCGCGCGAAACCCCGTCATCGCAATAGCTGAGCAACCGTCCGCGTATTGACGATCCGGTCCGGCTCGATGCCCGCCTCTTTCGCCCGCTCGCAGCCGTAGACCTGCCAATCGAGCTGCCCGGGCGCGTGCGCGTCGCTGTCGATCGCGAACTCGCACCCCAGCTCGACGGCCTGGCGCAGCAACCGCATCGGCGGGTCGAGCCGGTCAGGCCGCGAATTGATCTCCACCGCCACCCCGTTCTCCCGGCAGGCGGTGAAGACCTTCTCCGAGTTGAACTGCGACTCCGGCCTGCTGCGTCCGCCGACCAGCCGTCCGGTGCAGTGCCCCAGCACTCGGACGTGCGGATTCTCGACAGCGGCCAGCATCCGCGGCGTCATCTCTCGCGCGGGCATGCGGAGCTTCGAATGCACGCTCGCCACCACGAAGTCGAGCCGGTCCAGGAGCTTCTCGGTCTGGTCGAGCGCACCGTCGTCGAGGATGTCGACTTCGATGCCGTGTAGCAGGCGAAACGGGGCCAGCTGCTCGTTCACCCGCGCGACCTCGTCCATCTGCGCGCGCAGCCGCTCCGGGGACAGGCCGCGCGCGACGGTCAGCCGCGGCGAATGGTCGGTGAGCACGATCCACTCGTGCCCGAGCTCGCGCGCCGTCTCGGCCATCTCGAGGATCGGGCTGCCGCCGTCGGACCAGTCAGAGTGCGTGTGACAGTCACCGCGAAGCGCCGTACGCAGCGCACCGCCGTCCGGCAGCTTCTTCTCGGGCAGCTTCGCCGCGTACGCGGGCGTACGGTCGTGCCACGCATCTTCGATAACCCCGGCAGTGGCTTTGCCGATCCCCTTCAACGCCTGAAGCGTCTTCGCACCGACGCGTGACGCTAGTTCGTCTTCGGAGAGCTTGTCGACCACCGCGGCGGCCTGGCGGAACGCGCGCACCCGGTAAGTCGGTTCACCGGCGCGTTCGAGCTGGAAGGCGATGTCGCGCAGGGCGCGGGCCGGGTCCATGCCTCCTGTTTTACCCGTTCAGCCGCGCCGAGGCAGCTCATGCAGCTCGACGTCGCCGAGACGGCCGTTTTTGAGCTCCGCGGTCTGGTAGGTGCAGAACGGCTGCCGTCGCCGGTCGGTGGGCGAACCCGGGTTGAGCAGCCGCAGCCCGCCGGGCGTCACCGAATCCCACGGGATGTGGCTGTGCCCGAAGATCAGCACGTCGACGTCCGGATACAAGGCGTCGCACCGCTTCGCGCGACCCTTCGCGTCGCCAGTTTCGTGTACCACCGCCAGCCGGACGCCCTCCAGCGTCTCGCGAGCGACCTCCGGCAGCCGTTTCCGCAGTTCAGGGCCGTCGTTGTTGCCATAAACGCCGATCAGCCGGGCGCTGCGGGCCTCAAGAGCGTCGAGAGTGTCGACGTCGACCCAGTCGCCCGCGTGCACCACGACGTCCGCCTTCGCGACTTCGTCCCAGACCTGTGCGGGCAGTTCCTTCGCCCGCTTCGGCAGATGAGTGTCCGCGAGAAGCAGCAACCGCACGCCGTCACTCCTCCCCGATCGCCTCGAGCACGTGGTCGAGGAACGCCGCGATGTGCGCGCGCAGCAGCTCGGCCGCGCCGTCCTCGTCGCCCTTCTTCGCGGCGGCGAGCACCGCCTTGTGCTCGTTCCATTCCTTGCGCCAGCTGGGATTCGCGTCCCAGCCGACCACGGTGATCAGCGCCGCGCGGTCGCGCAGATCGTCCAGCATCGACACCATCAACGGGTTTCCGCAGCCCGCGTACAGCGCGCGGTGGAACCGCCGGTTCAGCAGGCTCAACGTGGTCTGGTCAGCGTCCGCGCTCGACGCTTCCTTGAGGACCTGCGCGGCCTCGTCGAACGCTGTGCGGTCCGAAGACCGGATGGCGCGGCGCAGCGCTTCGGGCTCCAGCACCATCCGCACGTCGTAGACCGATCGCGCCAGCTCCGCGTCGACCACGCACACCGACGCGCCCTTGTACGGGCTGAACGTGACCAGCCCGGTGTTGGACAGCACCTTGAGCGCCTCGCGCACGGGCGTCTTCGACACCCCGAGCCGCGCGGCCAGCTCCGCCTCCACGAGCTGCTGGCCGGGCACCAGCTCGCGGGCGAGAATGCCGCGCCGGATCTCCTCCAGCACCACCTCGGTGCGGGAGGCGGGGAGGCTGAACGTGGACGGCATGCCGACCCTCCTGGCTTTCGCGCTCGTCCCCGCACATTCAACCAGGCGGGCGTCTCCGAGCGTCGACACGTACGATCATATATCAGATGCCATCCGCCGACCGAGGAGACGCAGCCCGATGAAGGCACCCGAGGACTTGCGCAGCCACCGCTGGTTCGGCGGCGACGACCTGCGGAATTTCAGCCACCGCACCCGCGCCCGGCAGCTCGGCTACGAGCCGGGAGAACACCTCGGCAAGCCGGTGATCGGCATCCTCAACACCTGGAGCGACATCAACCCGTGCCACCAGCACCTGCGCGAACGCGCGGAGCAGGTCAAGCGCGGCGTGTGGCAGGCGGGCGGGTTCCCGCTGGAGTTCCCGGTGGCGACGCTGTCGGAGACGTATCAGAAGCCGACGCCGATGCTGTACCGGAATCTGCTGGCAATGGAGACCGAGGAACTGCTGCGGTCGTATCCGGTCGACGGCGCGGTGCTGATGGGCGGCTGTGACAAGACCACCCCGGCGCTGCTGATGGGTGCGGCGAGCGCCGGGCTGCCGTCGATTTTCGTGCCCGCCGGGCCGATGCTGCGCGGAAACTGGCGCGGCGAGGTGCTCGGCAGCGGCACCGACATGTGGAAGTACTGGGACGAACGGCGCGCCGGCACGATCGGCGACCGCGAGATGGCCGAACTGGAACGCGGCCTCGCCCGCTCCCCCGGCCACTGCATGACGATGGGGACCGCGTCGACCATGACGTCCGCCGCCGAGGTGCTCGGGCTGACGCTGCCCGGCGCGGCGTCGATCCCGGCGGTCGATTCCGCGCACCACCGGATGGCGGCGGCGACCGGCGCGCGAATCGTGGGCATGGTGTGGGAGGACCTCACGATCGCGAAGATCCTCGACGAGCGCGCGTACGCCGACGCGATCACCACTGTGCTGGCGCTCGGCGGGTCGACCAACGCGGTGATCCACCTGATCGCGATGGCCGGACGCAGCGGGATTTCGTTGTCCCTGAAGGATTTCGACGAGATCGCCCGGCGGGTGCCGGTGCTGGCGAACATCCGGCCGGGCGGCGATTGGCTGATGGAGGACTTCTATTACGCGGGCGGCCTGCCCGGGTTGTTGTCCCGCTTGACCGACCTGCTGCACCTCGACCACATCACCGTCACCGGGCGTCCGCTCGCCGATTCCCTCGCCGAAGCCCGCGTGCACAACGACGACGTGATCCGCCCGCGCGACAACCCGGTCGCCAGCGAAGGCGGCGTGGCCGTGCTCCACGGAAATCTCGCGCCCGGCGGCGCGGTGATCAAGCACATCGCCGCCGACCCCGCGCTGCTCACGCACACTGGCCCGGCGGTGGTTTTCGACAACTACCAGGATCTGAAGAAGCGCATCGACGACCCGGCGCTGGGTATCACCGCCGATTCCGTATTGGTGCTGCGCGGATCCGGTCCGCTCGGCGGTCCCGGGATGCCCGAGTACGGCATGCTGCCGATCCCGGCGCACCTGCTGGAACAAGGCGTCCGAGACATGGTGCGGATCTCCGACGCCAGGATGAGCGGCACCAGCTACGGCGCGTGCGTGCTGCACGTGGCACCGGAATCGCACGTCGGCGGGCCGCTCGCGCTCGTCCGCGACGGCGACCTGATCACCCTGGACGTGCCTTCGCGGACGTTGCAGCTTCAGGTGGACGACGCCGAACTGCAGCGTCGTCTCGCTTCGTGGGCCGCCCCTGCGCCGCGGTTCGAACGAGGTTACGGTGCGCTGTACGCGGAGCACATCACGCAGGCCGACGAGGGCTGCGACTTCGACTTCCTCGCCCGCGCCGGTGCCAATCCAGAACCGGACGCCGGGTGACCGGTTTGTTCCGCTGGGGGCAGTAGTCCGGCATGTCCGGCTCGGCCCGTACGCTGTGCCCTTGACCGCAGCGAATCGAAGGGGTCGTGAGGTGCAGTACGAACCGCGCTGGCCGGAAACCGACAGCGACCAGACCGAGGTCCTGCCGGTCGTGCCGCCCGAGGAACCTCCGTCCCCGCCGCGAAGGCGGGGCCTGCGCAAAGCGGGCTGGATCAGCGGCGGCGTGCTCGGCGTCCTGGTCGTCGCCTACCTCATCGACCTGCTGACCAGCCAGGGCCGGGTGCCGCGCGGCGTCGTCGTGGCCGGCGTGGACGTCGGCGGGCTGGAGCGGCCGGTCGCCGAACGCGAGCTGCGCGGGAAGATCGAGCCGCGGCTCACCCAGCCGCTCACCGTCACCGCGGGCAACGCGCACACCAAGCTGTCGCCGACCGAGGCCGGGCTGGGCCTGGACTGGAGCGGCACTCTCGACCAGGCGGGCGACCAGCCGATCAACCCCTTCACCCGGCTCGCGTCGTTCTTCAGCACCCGGGAACTGGGCGTCGTGTCGCACACCGAAGCGGACAAGCTCGACCCGGCGCTCGAGGACCTGCGCGGACGCGTCGACCGGGAGCCGGTCGAGGGCACGATCCGGTTCGACGGCACCACCCCGGTCGCGGTCCCGCCGCAGGCCGGGCAGAAGCTGGACGTCGCGGCGGCGCGCGCGAAGGTGCTGAGCGGCTGGGCTTCCAGCAACGAACTGACGCTCCCGGTCGCGCCGACGCCGGTGCGCACCACCGCCGAGGGCGTCCAGCGGGCGTTGACCGAGTTCGCCAAGCCCGCGGTGTCCGCGCCGATCGTGGTCAAGGGCGAAGGCGCGGACGCGACGCTGACGCCGGAGCAGATCGCCGGGGCGCTCACGTTCGTGCCCGGCGACGGCGGCGGCCTCGCCCCGCAGGTCGACCCGAAAAAGGTCACCGACGCGCTCGCGCCGCAGCTGAAGTCCACCGAGCAGGAGGGCAAGGACGCGGCCATCGCGTTCTCCGGCGGCAAACCGGTCGTCGAACCGTCCGCGGACGGCAACACAGTCGACTGGGAGCAGAGCCTCAAGCCGCTGCCGAACACGCTCAAGCAGACCGACAGCCGCGAGCTGAAGGCGATCTACAAGAAGACGCCGGCGAAGGTCACCACCGAGCAGGCGGACAAGCTGGGCGTCAAGGAAGTCATCGGCGAATTCAGCACCGGCGGGTTCGCGCCCGACTCCGGCACGAACATCCGCGTGGTCGCCGAGAAGGTGAACGGCGCGATCGTGAAGCCGGGAGAAACGTTCAGCCTCAACGGGTTCACCGGCCCGCGCGGGCGTCCGCAGGGCTACGTCGAGGCGGGCGTGATCGAGAACGGCGCGCCTGCCCGCGAGGTCGGCGGCGGCATTTCGCAGTTCGCCACCACGCTGTACAACGCGGCGTACTTCTCCGGGATGAAGGACGCCGGGCACAAGGAACACAGCTACTACATCAGCCGTTATCCGGCCGCGCGCGAGGCGACGGTGTTCCAGAACCCCAATGGCGCCAGCGTGATCGACCTGAAGTTCACGAACGACTCGGACACCGGCGTCGCGATCCAGACCGTCTGGACGCCGTCGTCGATCACCGTGAAACTGTGGGGCACCAAGCGCTACACCGTCGAATCGGTTCCCGGCGAGCGGTCGAATCCGACGCCGCCGCCGACGAAACCGGGTCCGGCGGAGAACTGCCACGCGTCCAACGGCGCGCCCGGTTTCACCGCGAGCGATACCCGGATCCTGCGCGACGCGTCGTCGGGCCGGGAGGTTTCGCGGCACACGCGGTCGGTCCGCTACAACCCGCAGCCGAAGATCACCTGCGGGGAGTAGCGAGTCGCTGCATCGTGGCGGCCACCGCCAGATCGACGGCGAAGGAAAACTCCGCTTCGTGATCGCACCGCGCCAGATGCGGCGCGGATTCGACGACGGCGGGAAGTTCGGTCTGCTCCAGTTCGGCGCGGCGGTGGGCGATTCCGGCCTCGTCGGTGACGCCGAACGCCGGTCCCGCGCCCGCCTCGCGCAGGAGCGAGCCGACCACGACGGCGAGGAGCGAACGCAGCAGGTGCACGGCTTCTTCGGGGGACGCGCCTGCCTTGCGCAGCACCGAAAGCACCGCCTCGACCGGGGCGAGTGCGGCGATCGACGGCAACTGTCTGGTTAGGACGAGCGCGGCGGCCTGCGGATGCGCGCGCGTTGCTTTCCGGAAGGACTGGGCGATCGCGCGCAGGTCTTCTTCGGGCTGTCCGGTCAAGTCCGGGAGGTCGATCCCGCCGAGCACGTGCCCGGCGACAGCGTCGAGCAAGGCTTCTTTGCCGTCGATGTGGTGGTAGAGGCTCTTCGCGTCCACGCCGAGGCGCTGCCCGACGGTCCGCATGCTCACCGCTGCCGCGCCGTCGGCGTCGACTACTTCCAGCGCGGCCGTCAGGATCGCCTCCCGCGACAGCCGGGCGTCTCCCTTGCGCGGGCGTCCCCGGCGCGTCGTGGTGTTCACGGCTCCATCATGGCGCACTTGCGGTTAACCCACACTGTGGATTAAATTGCGGTTCCCCTCTCCCGGCTTGGAGGAACCCGTGGACCCGTTGGCCATCCCCGCGCCCGAAGTGCTGCGAGCCCGGCAAAAGCTCGTCCTCGACCACTTCCGCGACGAGGTGCGCCAGGACTGGGACGACGTGCTGGCGACGTTCCCGCACCCGCGCTACGAGATCGTCCCGACGATGACCGTGCACGACGGCGATGCCGCGGTGCGCGGCTACTACGACGAAACGCGTCGCGCTTTTCCCGATCAAGACCACGAAATCATTGCCCTGCGGCACAGCGCGGATGCGGTAATCGTTGAATTCTGGCTTCTCGGCACACATCGCGGGCCGCTCGGGAAAATTCCGCCGACCGGGCAGCGGTTCCGCGTCCGGATGACCGCGTACTTCCTGTTCGACGCCGACGAGCATCTGGTGTGCGAACGCATTTACTTCGACACGCTCACCATGCTCCGCCAGCTGCTGAGCGCGTACGACGTCCGGAAACCCGCCTCGTGGCCCAAGCTGGTTCGGGCGGTGCGCGGGCTGCTGGCGATGTCCGGAACCCCGGATCCGCGGCTCTCCGAGACCACTCCGCCCGCTTTTTGTCGGTGACCCCGCGTACAGTCGTGCGCACACCACGGGAAGGGGGAACCGGTGTCCGACGACGCGGCCATGGGGCTTTACGGACTCACCAAACGGTTCGGGACCACGCTGGCAGTAGACAATGTGGGGCTGGAAGTGCCACGGGGGTCGTTCTTCGGCCTCGTCGGCCCCAACGGAGCTGGCAAAACGACGTCGCTGTCGATGGCGGTCGGGCTGCTGAGGCCCGACGCCGGCGAGGCGCGCGTGTTCGGGGTGGACGTCTGGCGGGAACCGGAACGGGCGAAAAGCCTGATCGGCGTTCTTCCGGACGGCTTGTCCATTCCGGAGCGGCTCACCGGGCGGGAACTGCTGACGTACATGGGCTTGCTGCGCGGGCTCGCGCCGGACACGGTCGCCGAACGCGCCCAGGAACTGCTCGGCGTGCTGGAGCTGACGGACGCCGAGCGCACCCTCGTCATCGACTATTCCGCGGGCATGCGCAAGAAGATCGGCCTCGCGACGGCGTTGCTGCACGGGCCGCGGCTGTTGGTGCTGGACGAGCCGTTCGAAGCGGTGGACCCGGTTTCCGCGTCGACGATTCGCACGATCCTGCAGCGGTTCGTCGCTTCCGGCGGCGCGGTCGTGCTGTCGAGCCACGTGATGGCGTTGGTGGAACAGCTGTGCAGCCACGTCGCGGTGATCACGCGCGGGCGCGTCGTCGCCGCGGGCGCGGTGGCGGACGTGCGCGGCGAAGGCACGCTGGAAGACGCGTTCGTGCACATTGTCGGCGGGCGGACCGGTGGAGCGGAGGGGCTGGCGTGGTTGGCGTCCTCGTCCGACTGAAGCTGCGGGTCCTGCGCAATTCGCTGCGCGGGCGGCAGATCGCCGGAATGATCGTCGGCGGCATTTTCGGTCTGCTGGCGGCCCTGTTCACCATCGGCATCGCGGTGTTCCCGGCTCCGGAAGCGCGGATCACGGTCGACCTGCTCACCTCGGTCTACGCGGTGTGGATGGCGGGCTGGGTGCTCGCGCCGATCGCGACCGGCGGCGGGGACGACACCCTGCGGCCGGAGCACTTCGCGCTGCTGCCGATCGGCCGCCGGAAGCTGGCGGTCGGCCTGCTCGCGGCGAGTTTCGTGGGCGTAACAGCGCTGGTGAGCCTGCTGGCGTTCCTCGGCTTGGTGTTCTACGGCCTGCGGTTCGGCGCCGGGGCGGCGCTCGTCGGGCTCGTGTTCACCGTGCTGCAGCTGGCGTTCGTGGTGTTGCTGTACCGCGTGGTGATGGCCGCGCTCGGCACGCTGCTGACGTCGCGCAAGGGCAAGGAACTGGGCATCATCCTGGTGGCGCTCACCGGGTTGTCCGGCGTCGCGGTGAACTACGTGATGCGGAGTGTCGGCCCCGCGATCGTCACCGGCCAGATGCCCGGCTTCGTCAGCGTCATGCACGCCCTGCCGTCCGGATGGGGCACCCTCGCGGTGCACGCCGCCGGAGTCGGTGAATGGGGCACCGTCGGCGGTCTCTTCGCCGCACTGCTCGGGTCAGTAGCGGTCTTGGTCCTGGTCTGGGGCGCGCTGCTGGCCCGCCAGGTCACCACCCCTTCCTTCCGCGGCGCCTCCCGCACCCGCGCGAAGGGCACCCGCACGAAGCGCAGCCTGCTCCCTGCCACCCCGATCGGTGCGGTGGCGCGCAAGGAGCTCTACACCTGGTGGCGAGACGCCCGCCGACGCGTCGCTCTGCTGTCGACGCTGCTCATCGGTTTCGTCATCACCGTCGTGCCAGCCCTGTCCGGCGGTGGCGGCGGACAGTCGGTGATGCTGCCGTATTTCGGTGTCGCAGTGGTGATTTTCGCGTCCATGCAGTCCGGCAACCTGTACGGAATGGACGGCAGCGCGCTGTGGCACACGCTCGTCGTCCCCGGCGCCGAACGCGCCGACGTGCGCGGCCGGCAGCTGGCGTGGGCCCTGATCGTCGCTCCCATCGCCGTGGTGCTGGCGCTGGTCCTGCCCGGCGTCACCGGCGTGCCGGGCGCGTACCCGTGGGTCCTCGGCCTCGTCCCGGCGACCCTGGGCGCCGGAGCCGGAATCCTGATGCTGCAATCGGTCTTCCTGGCGTTCCCGCTGCCGGATCAACGCCGCAGCGGCAGCCCGTGGTCGTCCGGCGGCCGCCCCGGCTGTGCCCGCGGCGCCATGATGCTGGCGACAACCCTGCTCATCGTGCTCGGCGCGTTGCCGGTGGTGGCGCTGTGCGTGGCCGGAAAGCTGGCGGACCTGCCGGTGCTGCAGTGGCTGGGCATTCCGGTCGGCATCGCGACCGGCGTCGCCTTGGCGTGGTGGTGGGGTTCGCTCGCCCAGAAACGGCTGGTGGAGCGGGGCCCGGAGCTGCTGGCGACCGTCTCCAAGGAACGGTGACAGATTTTTCTTGCCGGATTTTTCCGCCGGGTTGTCGACTGGCGTCACGTGCGTTCGTAGCCAAGGTAAGAGACCCGGCTTGAGGAGTTCGCCATGAAGCAGTACCTGCTGGCCGTCCAGGCAGACGAAACCACCCTGGAGACCGGCGAGGAGCTGGCCGCCCAGATGGCCCGCACCACCAAGGTCACCGACGACATGAAGGCCGCCGGCGCCTGGGTCTTCGTCGGCGGCTTGCGTCCTTCGCACGCCACCACGGTGGTCCGCCCCGCGAACGGCACCACCACCGTGACCGACGGCCCGTTCGCCGAAACAAAGGAGCAACTGGGCGGCTTCTGGGTGATCCAATGCGCGGACCTGGACGAAGCCCTGCTGTGGGCTGACAAGTGCGCGCAAGCCTGCGGCCGCCCCATCGAAGTACGCCCGTTCGCCGACGGCCCGGAGGACGTCGCGTGACACTGGCCGCGGTCTACCGAGCCGAGTACGGCCGCTGCGTCGCCACCCTGACCCGCCTCCTCGGCGACATCGGATTAGCCGAGGAGGCGGTGCAGGACGCGTTCGCCATCGCAGTCACCGCCTGGGCCGAGTCTCTGCCGGCAAACCCAGGCGCCTGGATCGTGACCACCGCCCGAAACCGCGCGATCGACCGCCTCCGCCGAGAATCCACCCGCGAGGCCCGGCACGCCCAGGCCCTGCTCCTCCACCAGCCCGCCGAACCAGCAGAGGAGGGCCCCGTGCGCGACGACCAGTTGCGGATGATCTTCACCTGCTGCCACCCGGCCCTGTCGCCGCTCGCGCAAACCGCCCTGACCCTGCGCCTGCTGGGCGGTTTGGAAACCGCGGAGATCGCCCGCGCGTACCTGGTCCCGGAACCGACGATCGCCCAGCGGATCGTCCGAGCCAAAAAGAAAATCCGCGACGCAGGAATCCCGTACCGAGTCCCCGACGAGGCCGCACTGCCGGACCGCCTGGCCTCTGTCCTGACCGTCCTGTACCTGGTTTTCAACGAGGGCTACACCTCGACCTCCGGCCCGCTTGTCCGGACAGACCTGTGCTTGGAGGCTGTCCGCCTCACGCGCGCCCTAGCCGACCTGATGCCCGACGAACCCGAAGTCCAAGGCCTGCTAGCCCTGCTGCTCCTGACCGAGGCGCGCCGCCCGGCCCGAGTCAACCCCGCCGGCGAGCTTGTCGTCTTGACCGCCCAAGACCGTTCCCTGTGGAACCGAACCCTGATCGCCGAAGGCCACGCCTTAGTACGCCAATGCCTACGCCGCGGCCAGCCCGGGCCGTACCAGTTTCAAGCCGCGATCAACGCCGTCCACACCGATGGCCCGACGACGGATTGGCCGCAAGTACTGGCCCTCTACGACCGACTCCTGGCCCACACCCCCACCGCCGTAGTAGCCCTGAACCGCGCGGTGGCGGTCGCCGAAGTCCACGGCCCAGAACTGGCCCTGGCCCTAGTGGACGAGCTGGACCTGCCCGGCTACCACCTGCTGCCCGCCACCCGGGCGGACCTGCTGACCCGCCTAGGCCGCACCGCCGAAGCCGAAGCCGCCTACACCGAGGCGATCGCGCTGGCCACGAACGACACTGAGCGAGCTTTCCTGGAGACCCGCCGATCGCAGCTCGCCGGAGATGCCTGAGCTCGGTCTCGCTTCCCGTTCCGTCGCCGGTTCTTCGCGCACGCGACAGTTCGGCTCGGCTCAGCGGAGCTTTCGTCTCCCGCTCGCCAGCCCTTGCCATCACGTCTGCGCACCGGCCCGGCCCGTGAGCACAGCCGTGGCTTGGTCCGACGGAGGCTTCGGCTTCCGCAAGCCAGCCTTGCCCACTCACCAGCGCAGGCCAACCCGCGAGCACAGCCCACAGTTCAGTTCGGCAGGCCTTCAGCTGTATCCGCCCGCACGCCCAGGCATCTGCCCGGGCCAGCCCGCGAGCACACACCGCGGCATGATTCGGCGGAGCCTCACCGTCCGCCGCCACGCACCGGCCCATCCGCTGGATTCCGACTCGTCGGCCACGTTCGGCGAGGACGGCACTGAACCAGTTCGCCGCAGTTCCGCGTCATCCGCGACGAAGCCCGAACCGCTTCCTGGTCAACCGACCGCGACCCAGGCGAGCCTCCTTGGCCGAGCCGAGCCGAGCCGAGCCGGGCCGGGTCGGGTCGAGCCGGGCCCGGTCGAGGTACCTTCCCGTCATCGTCAGGCCATCCAAGCCAACGACACCTCACCGACCGACCGCAGCCCAAGCAAACCTCCTTGGCCGGGTCGAACCGGGCCAGGCCGAGGCACCGTCCCGTCATCGTCAGGCCATCCAAGCCAACGACACCCCACCGACCTCCGCAACCCGCCTGGGCAACCAGTCGATCGGTCCGGTCCGCCGCTGCCCGCCAACCGATCCCAACCGATCCCCGCCGACCGCAACCCGCCTGGATCGTCAGTTGATCCGTCCAGCCTGCCGCCGCCTGCGCACCGATCCCGGCCAATCACTTTCAGCCGACCACTTCCAGCCATCCCGCTAACGCAGCATCACCCGCCAACGAACTCCCGCACCCCCTCCCCTCCTCTCCCGTCCGCCAGCCGCACCCGTCAGGGAAGCGCCGCCAGCGATTCCTCCAGTGCCGCGTCCGGCAGTTCGTTGTCCACCATGTCCCCCGCCAAATACGCGCCGTACGCGGGAAGGTCGAGGTGTGCGTGTCCGCAGAGAGCCGTCAGGATCACCTTCTCCTCGCCGGTCTCCTTGCAGCGCAACGCTTCCTGGATGCACGCCGCCAATGCATGCGTCGGTTCAGGCGCGGGGATGATGCCTTCCGTGCGGGCGAACTGCACCCCGGCGGCGAAACATTCCTGCTGGCCGATCGCGAGCGCCTCGATGAGCCCCAGCTCGTAAATGTGCGAGATCAGCGGCGACATCCCGTGGTAGCGCAGGCCTCCGGCGTGGATCGGGTCCGGGATGAAGCCGTGGCCGAGCGTGTGCATTTTCAGCAGAGGCGTGAGACCGGCGGTGTCGCCGAAGTCGTAGGCGTAGCGGCCGCGGGTGAGGGTCGGGCAAGCCGCCGGTTCGACCGCGCGGATCACCGGGTTCATCCGGCCGGCCAGTTTTTCCCGCAGGAACGGGAAAGCGAGCCCGCCGAAGTTGGAGCCGCCGCCGGTGCAGCCGACGAGCACGTCCGGGGTGTCGCCGGCCATTTCGAACTGGCGGAGGGCTTCCTCTCCGATGACTGTCTGGTGCAGCAGCACGTGGTTGAGCACGCTGCCCAGCGCGTACCGGGCGCCCGGATCCGCCGCGGCCTGCTCGACGGCTTCGCTGATCGCGATCCCGAGGCTGCCCGTCGACTGCGGATTCTCGGCCAGGATCGCGCGGCCAGCAGCAGTACGGTCCGATGGACTCGGGTACACCTGCGCGCCGAACGTCTCCATCATCAGCTTGCGGTACGGCTTCTGGTCGTACGACGCCCGCACCTGCCAGACCTCACACGACAGCCCGAACGTCGCGCACGCGAATGCCAGCGCGCTCCCCCACTGCCCGGCGCCGGTCTCGGTGGTGAGCCGCGTGACGCCCTCGGCCGCGTTGTAGAACGCCTGTGGCACAGCGGTGTTCGGCTTGTGCGAGCCGACCGGGCTGACGCCCTCGTACTTGTAGTAGATCCGCGCCGGGGTCCCGAGCGCCTTCTCCAGCCGGCGGGCGCGGTAGAGCGGCGACGGACGCCATAGCCGATAGACGTCGCGGACTTCCTCGGGAATGTCGATGTAGCGCTCGGTGGTCACTTCCTGCTCGATGAGCGCCTGCGGGAACAGCGGGGCCAGGTCCGCGGGCCCGACGGGCTCGCGCGTGCCCGGGTGCAGCGGCGGAGGCGGCGGCTCGGGCAGGTCCGGCACCACGTTGTACCACTGCGCCGGGAGATCGGCCTCGTCCAGGATGTATTTCGTCCGTTCTGCCATGACGCCTCCTCGGTCGGCGGACCCCAACGTAAGCCGGGCGGCGGGAGAAGCCAAGCGCGAGAGCGCGCGAGGGGACCCCTCGCGCCGATAAAGCCGCAGGTCCACCCGTGTGGGCGACCTGTCCACAATGGAGGGTGTGGACGATTCGCCGGAAGCCGTTTCCGGCGGGCGCCGGTTTTTGTCGGTGGGTGCCGGTAGGTTCGTTGGCATGGCGACATTGGTGACGTTCCACGCTCATCCGGACGACGAGGCGATCATGACCGGCGGCGTGATGCGCAAGGCGGCCGACGAGGGACACCGGGTGGTGCTCGTGGTGGCCACGCGCGGGGAAAAGGGCGAGATCCCCGAGGGCCTGCTCGAAGACGGCGAGCAGCTCGCGGACCGGCGCGTGAAGGAGACGCAGGCGGCTGCTGAGGTGCTGGGCGTCTCGCGGGTGGAGTTCCTGGGATACCAGGACTCCGGAATGATGGGCGACCCGTCGAACGACGGCCCGGGCACGTTCTGGAGCGCGCCGGTCGAAGAGGCGGCGGAGCGGCTGGCGACGATCCTGCGCGAGGAGTCGGCGGACGTGCTGACGGTGTACGACGACTTCGGCGTCTACGGCCACCCGGACCACATCCAGGTCCACCGCGTCGGCATGCGCGCGGGCGAACTCGCGGGCACACCGCGGATCTACCAGGGCTCGGCGAACCGCGACGAGATCCGCCGCGCCGCCGAAGCCGCACGCGCGGCGGGCGAGGAAGGCGGCCCGGACGAGGACATGATCATCGGCAAGCCAGCAGCCGAGCTCACCGCGGAAGTGGACGTCACGGCATACGCGAAGGTGAAGCGGGCTGCGATGCGCGCGCACCAGAGCCAGATCAGCGAGGATTCGTTCTTCCTGGCCCTGCCGGACGACAAATTCGGCCAGGCTTTCGGGACGGAGTGGTTCATTCGCGAAGGGCAGGGGCCGGGGGTGACGGAGACGGATCTGATGAAGGGACTCTGACCGGCCTGGGACAAGCCGGGGCACGGAGCTACCGGTGCTGACCGCAGGACCGAGATGGGTCGGCGAGTCAGCGCAGGACCGAGACGGGTTAGCAGGTCAGCTCAGGACCGAGATCGGTCAGCAGGTCAGCGCCGAGGGAGTCGCCCGCGCAGGCACGATTTCCGATGCGGATCGCTGACCGAGACGGGTCAGCAGGTCACCGCAAGAACGAAACGGGTCGCCAGGTCAGCGCAAGACCGAGATGGGCCGGCAGGTCACCGCAAGAACGAAACGGGTCGCCAGGTCAGCGCAAGACCGAGATGGGCCGGCAGGTCAGCGCCGACGGAGTCGCCCGCGCAGGCACGATTTCCGGTGCGGATCGCAGACCGAGCCCGGTCGCGGATGGGCACTGGCGGTCGCACGTGCGCCGAGCTGCGAGGAACGGCGGGGCCGCGACAGCCCGCAGTCGAGAGCAGACTGGCCATGCTGCGGAGCAGACGGAATTGATCGCGTGACACCGGGCGGACAGCCCGAACAGGTGTGGGTGATGCCCGAGCCGAGGGAAATGGTTGGCCGGTCCGCGTTCTCATGCGGGACTACAGGCAGTTGCCCGCGCGGGGGTACGACATCGCGCGGCCGCCGCCCGACGTGGACGATGCGGAGGCCATGCGGGTCGTGCGGGGTCTCGGCGCATGCGCCTGACAAGGCAGCTCAGTCGACGCAGCCCAGTCGACGTGGTGGTTCCCGCACGCGGGCAGCTGTCACGCGGGGTTCGCGGGCTCCGAGTCTCCGACTCGAGCCGCAGCCAGGCGGACTGCGTCCAAGATTTTCTCGTACCCGGTGCAGCGGCACAGATTGCCCGCCAGGGCTTCGCGGATTTCTGGGTCCGTCGGGGCGGTCACGCGGTGCACGAGTTCGTGTGCGGCGACGACCAACCCCGGCGTGCAGAAGCCGCATTGCACGGCGCCGGTGTCGATGAAGGCTTGTTGTACTGCGTCCAGCTCGTCGCCGTCGGCCAGGCCCTCGACCGTGCGGACGTTCCTGCCTTCGGCTTGGCCCGCGGCGACCAGGCACGAACACACTGGGGTACCGTCCAAATACACTGTGCACGAACCGCATTCACCCTGTTCGCAGGCGTTTTTCGAGCCTGGCAAGCCCAGTTGGTCGCGCAGGACGAAGAGCAGGCTTTGTCCTTCCCAGACCTCGTCGACAGTCCGCGGCTCGTCATTGACCGTGAGGTTCAGGCGCATTTCGGCTGCCCGCCTTTCCGATAGTCGTCCCAGGCCCAGCTCAACGTCCGGCGGGCCAGTACTGCGATCGCGTGGATGCGGTAGTCCGCGCTGCCCCGGACGTCGTCGATCGGGGACGCGGCGCTCGCGGCCAGTTCGCCGAAACGGCGGACTACCGGGCCCGGCAGCGGGGAGCGGGATTCCCACGATTCGGAGAGGGCGTCGCGGAGGAAGTCTTCGGCGGCGGTGGCTCGGCGTGGCGTCGGGGCGGCCGATCCGACTGCCGCGCCTACCCAGCCGGTTTCTGGGGCCAGGTCCAGTGCGAACGAGCAGACTGCGATGACCATCGCGTTGCGGGTGCCGACTTTCGCGAACTGTTGCGGGCCGGTCGCGACCGGAAGGTGGATGGCGGCGATCAGCTCGTCCTGAGTCAGTGCGTTGCGTTTGACGCCTTGGTAGAACTCCGTAGCCGGGATCATCCTGGTGCCGCGCACGGACGCGACCTCGATTGTCGCGTCACAAGCCAGGAGCATGGGGTGGGCGTCGCCGGCTGGGGAGGCAGCGCCCAGGTTTCCGCCGACGGTGCCGCGGTTGCGGATTTGCGGGGACCCGACGGTGCGGCTCGCCATCGCCAATCCGGGGAGGCGGGTGCCCAGCTCAGTGATGATCCGGGTGTACGACACGCCTGCGCCCAGACGGATGCGGCCGTCTTTTTCGGTCCATTCGGTCAGGTCGCTGATCCGGGTCAGGTCGAGCAACGCGGTGGGGCGACGGTGGTCGAAGTTGAGTTCGACCAGGACGTCGGTGCCGCCCGCCAGGGGGACGGCGTCGGGGCGGTCCGACTTGACCGCCAGGGCTTCCGCCCAGGTCACAGGGGTCAGGAAATCCACGGGGCACCTCCGGCCTCGGGAAGGAACGGGAAGGGTCGAACGGCCGCGTCGGGCGAGCCGGTCACGAAGCGGTATGCAAGCTCGCCGCGTGGTCCTGGGCGATGTCGTCTGGGCGGATCGGGGAGTTCGGCAAAGGCAAGCCGGTCACGAAAGTGGCACTCACGCCTGCACCGCAGCCTCCGATCAAAGCGATGCCGTCCGGACGGATCAGGGTCAGCAAAGGGAGGCCGGTCACGAAGCCGCACCCAACCCCGCGCCGCGGCCTCCCGCCAAAGCGATGTCGTCCGGACGGACCGGGGCGTTCGGCAAAGCCAAGCCGGTCGCTGAGCGGAGGGCGTTCAGGATCGCGGGGGTCGAGGAAAGGGTCGGCGGCTCGCCGACGCCGTTCAAGCCGTAAGGCGAGTCCGGGTGCGGGAATTCGAACAGGCTGATCGGCATCGGCGGCACATCCAGCACGGTCGGGATCAGGTAGTCCGTGAAGGACGGGTTTCGCACCCGGCCCTCGGCATCCACCAGGATCTCTTCCATCAAAGCCAAACCAAGGCCCTGCACGCTCCCGCCTTCGATTTGGCCTTCTACCGCCAGCGGGTTCATCGCCTTGCCGACATCCTGGGCGGTCGCCAGCTCTACGACCTTCACCAAACCCAGTTCGACATCCACGTCCACCACGGCTCGGTGGGCGGCGAAGGCGAAGGCGATGTGTGCGTCGCCCTGGCCGGTTTCCGGGTCGATGCCCTGGGTGGGGCGGTGGTGGTACTCGAAGGTGTGCGAAAGAGTGTCCGAACCGACCAGGTCGGCGATGGAGCACACGGGTCGTCCGGCGGTGTCCAGGACTTGGTCGTTGCCCAAAGAGAAGCCTGAAGCAGCTGACGCGCGGCGCAGGAGTTCCCGGGCGATGTAGCGGCAAGCCCCCTGCACGGCACCGGTCGACATCCAGGTCATTCGGGACGCGGAGGCGGAACCGGCGTCGCCGATTTGGGTGTCGGCGGGGAGGACGACTACCCGGGAGACGCCTAGTTCCGTGCTCGCCACTTGCGATTGGACCGTCGTGACGCCTTGTCCGCATTCCGCGGCGGCGGTGTGCACCGAGACCACCGGGGCGCCGTTCACGACGGCCAGAGTGACTCGGGCGGTCGAGATGTCGTCGACGCCTCCTGAGTAGCCGATCGCTTTCACCCCGACCGCGTAGCCGACTCCGCGACGCACCCCCTCGCCGTGCGTCGTGTTGGCGGCTCCGCCTGGCATAGAAAGAAGATCCATCGCGGCCGCGGGTGGTAGTGGACGGTCGCGGAGGGCTTGCAACAGTTCCGCGACGGGGGCCGGGCCGTCGACGGCTTGGCCAGTCGGTAGGACGGTGCCGGTCGTCATGGCATTGCGGAGGCGCAACTCCATGGGGTCCATGCCCAGTTCGTGCGCCAGTTTGTCCATATTGGACTCGCAGCCATAGGCCGACTGGACAGCGCCGAAACCGCGCATCGCGCCGCAGGGTGGGTTGTTCGTGAACACTGCCAGGCCGTCGATTTCAGCATGAGGGACGTCGTAGGCGCCGGTCACGAAATAGCAGGCGTTAGCGATGACTACGGGGGAAGTCGACGTGTAGGCACCGCCGTCCAGAACTAGGCGCGCTTTGACATAGACCAGGCGACCGTCCTTTGTGGCTCCATGTTCGTAGTGCATCTTGGCCGGATGGCGGTGTACGTGGCCGAAGAAGGATTCGTAGCGGTTGTAGGACATCTTCACCGGGCGTCCGAGACGCAGGGCGAGCATGCAGGCGTGCACGTGGACGGAGAGGTCTTCTCGGCCGCCGAAGGCACCGCCGACGCCTGCCAAAGTGAGGCGGACTTTTTCTGGCGGCAGACCTAGGCACGGAGCTAACTGTTCTAGGTCTTTGTGCAGCCATTGCGAGGAAACATAAAGCTCGACGCCGCCATCCTCGGAGGGAATAGCCAGGCCGGATTCCGGACCCAGGAAAGCTTGGTCCTGCATCCCGACCTCGTACTCGCCGGTGACGACGACGTCCGCTTCGGCGCGGGCCCACGAAAGGTCGCCGTGGCGGATTTTCACGTGGCGTACGAGGTTTCCGTCGGGGTGGATGGGGCGGATGCCCTGGTCCAAGACGGTCATCGGGTCGGTGACCGGGGTCAGCGGTTCGTAGTCGACGATGATCAGTTTTGCGGCCTGGCGGGCGGTTTCCGGGTCGTCGGCGGCGACCAGCGCGACGGGTTCGCCGTGGTAGCGGACCTCGTCGACAGCGAGGACCGGCTGGTCGGCGGACTTCATTCCGTACGTCTTCGCGCCGGGTACGTCCTCGTGGGTG
The DNA here is from genome assembly GCF_041346965.1 of Amycolatopsis sp. cg13. Classification (GTDB taxonomy): domain Bacteria; phylum Actinomycetota; class Actinomycetes; order Mycobacteriales; family Pseudonocardiaceae; genus Amycolatopsis. The sequence continues at coordinate 8,426,064 of NZ_CP166848.1, read as the reverse complement.
AGCACTGCGTGCACGCCCGGTTGAGCGAGAGCCTTGCTCGTGTCGATGGACCGGATCCGCGCGGCCGCGTACGGGCTGCGCAGCGTGGTCGCCCAGACCATGCCCTCGATCCACAAATCCGACGAATAGGCGAACCTGCCGGACACCTTGGCGGCGCCGTCCGGACGGAGGGCGCTTTCGCCCACCCCGGCGGCTTTCCCGGTTTCCGCGGCGCGTACCAGCGAGTCCACAGTGACCACCAGCTTTCCTGCTTTGCCGACTCCACGGGATTCAACACGTGTAGATCGGGACTGTCAACGGCTCTTCGGGTATCGTCTGGCGCATGCAGCGGGTCACCCGGGACGATGTCGCACGGCTGGCGGGCACCTCGCCGGCCGTGGTCAGTTACGTGCTCAACAACGGGCCGCGTCCGGTCGCTCCCGCCACGCGGGCACGGGTGGAACAGGCGATCGCCGACCTCGGGTACCGGCCGAATCTCGTCGCGCGCGCATTGCGGTCCACGCGCAGCAACGTGCTCGGGCTGGTCGTGCCGGACAGCAGCGAGGGCTACTTCACCCAGCTCACCCACGCGGTCGAGCGCGCCGCGTTCGCGCGCGGATCCCTTGTGCTGCTGGGGAATTCGGCATTCTCCCGGGAGCAGGAGCTGCGGTACGCCGAATCGCTGGCGAACATGCGCGTGGACGGCCTGCTGCTCGTCCGCGCGGAGATCGCCGGCGCGGCCGCGACTCACTCCACTTTGGACGTTCCGGTCGTCTACCTGCATCACCACGCCCCGTCCGGTGCCGCCGCACCGTCCGTGGTGCTAGACAACAAGGCGGGCGGGCGGCTGACCACCGAACATCTGCTCGGGCACGGTTATCGCGAGATCGGGTGTCTCACGGGTACCGCGCGGTCCGGGCCGGTAGCCGATCGAGCCCGCGGCTGGACCGAGGCAATGCGGGCGGCCGAAAGAAAAACAGGCAACGTCGTCCGCACCGGTCTGGATCGGCATGCCGCACGGGCCGACATCCGGCGGTGGCTGCAGTCGCCGGAGCGACCGCGCGCGATCATGGCGACCGCGGACGGGCTGGCGCTCGATACGCTCACTGTCGCCGCAGAGCTTGGCTTGAGCGTGCCGAAAGACCTTGCGGTGATTGGCTTCGGCGGAACCGATGCCGCCGCGCACAGCTGGCCCGCATTGTCCACCGCAGGGCATTCCTTCGACGATTTCGCCGACGCCGCAGTGTCCACGCTGGACAAACTCCGAGAGAACACCCAACCGGAAGACCGCGTCCTCGACGTACACCTGACCGCGCGCGCCAGCTGCGGGTGCGAGTAAACCCGCAGCTGGCGCAGCACCAGAATCAGGAGTTAGCGGCCTCTGCCCACGCCGACGGCGTGTAGCCGAGATAATGCGACGCGTGCGTATTCGCCGCCGAGGCCTGCGGAATGTCCCCGCGCAAATACGCCTCGGCTTCCGCCTTGTCCTTCGGCGGCGGCGTCGGCGCCAGGCCGAGCAGCTTGGCCATGTTGTTGCCGAGGTAGCCCTCCAGGTCGTCCTCGGACAGGTTCAGGCCCTGCGGCGGCTGGTGGCACAGCACTTCCAGCTCCCGTGCCCACATGCCGGGCTCGTTCGGCGGCGAGTCGGTGCCGAAGACCAGGTCGCTCTTCTTCATCTCCTTGGCGAATTCGACGATCCGCGACTGCAGCAGCCAGCCCGATTCGCCGATCACGTTCGGCGAGTCCTGGATCATCCAGAACGCCTCGAAACAGTAGACGCCGCCGGTCTGGATGCCGAAATGGCCGAGAATGAACGTGACGTTCGGGAACTCGCGGATGATCGGGTAGAACTGGGTCGGGATCGAGTACGGCCCGTCCCCGGTGTGGATCAGCACGATCACGCCGAGCTCGTCGCACACCCGCATCACCGGCCGCAGCCAGTCCAGCGCCCGGTCCGGGCGGTAGGAATGCATGTTGGCGTGCAGCTTCAGCATCTTGTAGCCGTATTCCTTCACGTGGAAGGCCAGCTCCGCCGCGCCGTTTTCCGGGCCGAACCGCGGGTTGTACATGAAGTTCCCGACGAACCGGTCCGGGTACTGCTGCACGAGCGAAGTCACGTACGCCTGGTACTCGCGGATGCCTTCGCGCCCGGTTTTGTTGCCCTCGCGCCAGGTCGTGTTGCCCGGCGGCGGCATGATGCAGCTGACGTCCACGCGCCGCGGCTTGCCGTTGATCCAGAATGGACCGTCCATCATTTCCAGCGTGCGCTCGCCGGTGAACGGGGTTCCGGTGTGCCGCCAGGCTTCGTCGACGAGATTCGTCGGATGGACATGGGTATCGATAATCACCGGATGTCTCCTTACGCAAGACTTGAGTAAAGGACTCCCCGGCCGCGCTTCACCGCACCTACGGGACCCGGAAGCGCGATCCGCGCTCCGGCGCAACCGAGTGCAACACCTTCGCCGCCCGCTGTCAACACATGATCGCCGAATGCCTTGCGCGGCAAGACTTTTCCGGAGAAGGCTCTTGACACCGGTCCCGCGAGGGCTTTGCATTGAACGACCCGGCGGCGCTGCCGGGCGCCGGTGACCTCCCGTTTCGGGCCAACCGTTCGGCCAGCTGCCTCCAGCCGCGCGCTGGAGACGACCGCCGGGCCGGGTCCGACCCCGCCCGGGGAAGGGCGGCCCGATGTCGGCTGCGGAACCCTGCGAACTCCTCCTGACCGGCGGCACCGTGGTGACCGTCGACGACCAGCGCACAGTCCACTCCAGCGGCCACGTCGCGATCACCGGCGACCGGATCGTCGGCGTCGGACCGGGATCCGGCACTGAGCGCTGGCACGCCGAAGAGATCGTCGACTGTCGCGGCAAGGCGGTGCTGCCCGGCCTGGTCGACGGGCACAACCACCTCTACCAAGCGCTCGCTCGCGGGCTCGGCGAAGGCATGTCGATCGTGCCCTGGCTGTGCGATTTCATGTGGCCGTATTCGATCGCGATCACCGGGCCCGAAGCAGTGGCCGGAGCTCGGCTCGGCGCAGTCGAGGCGTTGCGTGCCGGCATCACGACGGTGATCGACAACCATTACGCGCCAAGCGATCTTGAAACGACGCTCGCCGTCGCGGACGTCATCGAGGAGGCCGGTCTTCGCGGCGCGGTCGCCCGCGGCATGCTGGGCGAACGCACTGAAATCGCCGACCGCCGCGGGCAGCCGATCGAACTGTTCCGCTATTCCAGCGAGGACGAATTCGCGATCACCCGCGAGGCGATGGAACACCGGCCGCCGACCGCCAAGGTCGCGGTGTGGCCGGCCGCGCTCAATCTCTGTTACGTGGAGCAGAAACTCGTCCGCCGAACGGTCGAACTCGCCCGCGAATTCGGCACTCGCTGGCACACCCATTGCTGCGAGAGCAAAACCGATCCGGTCAGCTACCTCGAAACCCACGGGCTCCGGCCGGTCGAATGGCTCGCGAAAGAAGGCCTGCTCGACGAACGGGCCACCCTCGCGCACGCGATCTGGCTCGACGAAGCCGAAATCGAGCAGGTCGCCGCTGCCGGTGCCGGGGTCTCGCACAACCCGGCGTCCAACGGTTACCTCGCCTCGGGCACCGCGCAGATCGCGAACCTGCGAAAGCGGAATGTTCCGGTCGCGCTGGGCACCGACGGTCCCAGCTGCGGCCATCGGCAAGATCTTTTCGAGGCAATGAAACTGAGCGTCTTCGGCCAGCGAACGGCCACTTTGGACCCGACGGCCCTGCGAGCCGAGGACGCGCTGGAAATGGCCACCCGCGAGGGGGCCCGTTACGCCGGAATCGACGCGGGAGTGTTGAGCGAGGGCAAACTCGCCGACGTCATCGTGACCGCGCTCGACCGTCCGCACGTGCGCCCGGTGCACCGGGCTGTCGCCGCCCTCGTCTACTCCGCCCGCGGGTCCGATGTGGAGCTGACGATCGTGGGCGGCGAGATCGTCTACCGCGACGGACAGTGCGTCCGCGTCGACGAAGAGGCCGCCGCCGACGAGGCGGAACGGCACGCGGCCCGGCTGCTGGAACGCAGCGGCATGGGCGGCCTGCTCACTCCCTGGGCGCGGTGATCCGCGCTCCCCTTTCCCCGCTGTGGAGGAAACCATGCGATTCCGTCCGCGCACCACCCGAGCCGAAGCCGCGACCCGCGACGCGGTCGACACCGTCCCCCGGCTGCGGCAAATGCTCCCGCTCGGTGTCCAGCACCTGCTGGTCGCCTACTCCGGAATGGTCACCGTCCCGCTGCTGATCGGGCTCGGCGTCGGCCTGTCCACCGCGCAGATCGCCACGCTCGTCACGGCGAACGTGCTGGTCAGCGGCATCGCGACGCTGTTGCAGACGCTCGGGATCGGCAACGTCGGCGTCCGGCTGCCGATCGTGATGGGCTCGACCTTCACCGGCATCACCCCGGCGATCATCGTCGGCAAGGAGGCCGGGCTGCCCGCGGTCTTCGGCGCGACGATCGTCGCCGGGCTGCTGACCTGGCTGGTCGCCCCGTGGTTCAGCAAGCTGATCCGGTTCTTCCCGCCGATCGTGACCGGGACGATCATCGCGATCATCGGGTTCTCGCTGCTGCCCTCCACGGCGACGCTGATCGCCGGGTCCAATCCGGGCGCCGCCGACCACGGTTCGGCCGGACGGCTCATTCTCGGGCTGGGCACCATTGTGCTGACTGTCTGTTTGGAACGGTTCGCTCCGCCCGCGGTGCGCCGCTTCGCGATCCTGATCGCGCTCGCCGTCGGCACGCTCGTCGCGATTCCGCTCGGCATGGCGGACTTCAGCTCGGTCGGGCACGCGGATTGGGTCGGTGTGGTGAAGCCGTTCGAGTTCGGCATGCCGACGTTCGCCTTGTCCGCCTTGCTGCCGATGATCATCGTGCAGCTGGTGAACATGGTCGAATCGACCGGCGACACGCTCGCCATCGGGCAGATCGTCGGCCGCGACGTCGGACCGCCGGAGATTTCCCGGGCACTGCGCGCGGACGGGATCGGCTCCGCCTTTGCGGGAGTGTTCGGCTCGTTCACCGTCGTCACCTTCGGCGAGAACGTCGGCCTGGTCAGCATCACCCGCGTGATGAGCCGGTTCGTGGTCGCCACCGCGGGCGCGGTGCTGGTGCTCATGAGCCTGGTGCCGAAACTCGGCGCGGCCGTCGCGTCGCTGCCCGGACCGGTGCTCGGCGGCGTCGGCGTGGTCATGTTCGGCACCGTCGGCGCGGTCGGGCTGCGCATCATGAGCCAGGCGGATCTCAGCAACGGGCGCAATATCTTGATCGTCGCCATCTCGTTCGGCTTCGGCCTGTTGCCGGTCGGCGCGCCAGAGTTTTACCAACATCTGCCCGTGGTGGTGCAGACCGTGCTCACGAGCGGCATCGCGGCCGGCGGCATCGCGGCGTTCCTGCTGAACCTCGTGCTCAACCGCCGCGAGCGGGCTCCGCGCACCGGAGGAGAAGCCGCGCCCGGGTATTGACCCTCGGCGGCTTCCGATGCACCATAGTCGAAACTCCTTGCAGGGAAGGAAAAATCTTCGATCATCCCATAACCCCGTAGGTGCGGCGGCAGGATTCGCGCGCGGCCGGGGGTCATCGACGCCGGCTGCCCGTCCGGCTCCGGCGACGACCCACGATCCGCCCGGCCCGGCCGCTTTCCCGGCCCCGCCGGCCCAACGAGGTGAGGGAATCATGGCCAGTCCCGTGTCCCCCGTGGACGAACGTCCCCGATTCGGCCCGCTGGTGCTGCTGGGTTTGCAGCACGTGCTCGTGATGTACGCCGGTGTCGTCGTGGTGCCGATCGTGGTCGGCGCCGGGCTGGGGCTTCCCCAGTCGCAGATCGCCGACCTGGTCAGCGTCGACCTGGTGCTCGCCGGGATCGGCACCATGCTGCAGGCGTTCGGCGTCTGGAAGTTCGGCATCCGGATGCCGCTCGTGGTCGGCGCGGCGTCCAACGGAATCGTCCCGATGGTGCTGATCGGCAGCACGCAGGGGCTGTCCACAGTGTACGGCTCGCTGCTCGTGGTCGGCGTGCTCTGGGTGCTGATCGCGCCGTTGTTCAGCAAACTGCTCAAGCTGTTCCCGGAAGTCGTCACCGGCACCGTCATCACGTTGATCGGATTGACGCTGATTCCGGTCGGGCTGAAACTCATCGCCGGTTCCAATCCGTCCGCGCACAACTACGGTGCGCCGGCGAATCTCGCGCTCGCCGGGTTCACGCTCGCCTTGATCGCGGTGTTCTACCGGGTGTTCCGCGGTCTGCTCGGCCAGCTCGCGATGCTGATCGCGCTCACTGTCGGCGCGATCGTCGGCTGGCTGACCGGGCTGGGCAGCCTCGCCGGAGTCGCCGACGGTCCCGTTTTCGGGCTTCTGCGACCGATGCATTACGGAGCGTTGCATTTCGACATTCCGTCGATTCTGCTGTTCCTGGTGATCGTTTTCGTGCTGATGGTCGAGGCGTCCGGGCAGGGGCTCGCGGTCGGCCAGGTGGTCGGCAAGAAGGTCGGACCGCGCGACATCGCCAATCTGCTCCGGGTGGACGGGCTGCTCACCGCGCTCAGCGGCGTGTTCAACGGCTTCGCCTACACCACCTTCGGCCAGAACATCGGGCTCGTCGCGCTGACGAAGGTGCGCAGCCGGTATCCGGTCGCGGTCGGCGGCATGATCCTGGTGGTTTTCGGGGTGGTGCAACCGATCGGCCGGGTGATCGCGGCGATCCCGCAACCGGTGATCGGCGCGGCCGCCGTCGCCACCTTCGCGGCGCTGACCGTGTCCGGCATTCAACTGCTGTCCCGAGTGGACTTCAACAAGACCGGCAACCTCGTGATCGTCATGCTGTCGCTCGGCGTCGGATTGATCCCGGCCGGTGCGCCGGACTTCTACAAACAGTTCCCGTTCGCAGCACAGGTTTTCCTGAAGAGCGGCGTCGCCACCGGTACGGTCCTGGCAGTGCTGCTGAACCTGCTTTTCTTCGCCCGGCGCACATGGCAGCCGGAAGAACCGACTGTGCACCGAGAAGCCGCCGCAAAGCTTTCCCAGTCCTGAAAGGACGTCATGGGCACCGAACCGCAGCGGCCCCGGCTGATCGTCGGCATCACCGGGGCCAGCGGCCCGCACCTTGCCATCCACCTGCTGACCGCGCTGCGCAAGCTCGGCACGGTGGAAACGCATCTGGTCATGTCCCGGGCCGCGCACCGCACCATCGAACTGGAAACCGGAATGCCGCCCGCCGAGGTGGCCGACCTGGCCGACGTCCGCCACGCACGCGGGGACATCGCCGCGTCGATCGCGTCCGGTTCCTTTCGCACTATGGGCATGGTCGTCGTGCCGTGCTCGATGAAGACCGTCGCCGGAATCGCGCACGGCTACAGCGACGACCTGCTCGTCCGTGCCGCCGACGTCACGCTGAAAGAACGCCGTCCGCTCGTGCTCGTCGCCAGGGAAACCCCGTTGAGCCTCGTGCATCTGCGCAATCTCGTGGCGGTGACCGAGGCTGGCGCGACCGTGCTGCCGCCGGTTCCCGCCTTCTACCACCAGCCCGAGTCCATTGAGGACATTCTCGCCCACCTGACCGGCAAGGTGCTCGACCAGTTCGGCATCGAGAACAAACTGTTCGCGCGCTGGCAGGGTCCGCCCGCCTCGCAAGGAGTTTCGCGGTGAACCACCGGCAAGATCCCCATGCTTTCGTTGACCAGTACCGGCACGAGTTTCCCGACGACGTGCTCGTCCTCGACGATCCCGTCCCGGCCGACGAGGGCGTCACCGGGGTGATTTACGAACTCGCCGCGGCCGGGCGGCACGAGATGGTGCTGTTCCGGAAGGTGACCGGGCTCGACGTGCCGGTGGTCAGCAACCTGTTCGCCTCACGGGAGCGCATCGCCCGCATGCTCGAAACCGGACCGTCCGGTTTGCACAGTGCCTACCAGCAGCGGGCCCTTCGCGCTGTGCCGCCGAAGGTGGTCGACAGCGGGCCTGTGCTGGACGACGTGACGACCGAGGTCGACTTGGCGACCATCCCGATGCTGCGACACTTCGCCAGCGACCGCTCCCCTTACGTCACCAGCGGAATCATCGTCGCGGAGGATCCGGACACCGGCGTCGGCAACCTCAGCTACCACCGCGCGATGCCGCATTCCCGTACCGAATTGGCGACCAGCCTCCATTCCCGGGGTGACCTGTGGCGGATGCTGCAGAAATACGCCGAACGCGGGGAGCCGATGCCGGTCGCGATGGTGCTCGGCGGGCATCCGCTGTTCATGCTCGCCGCGTCCGCGCGAGTCGGCTACGACGTGGACGAACGCGCGGTAGCTGGCGGATTGCTGGGCGACCCCTTGGAGGTCGTGCGCACCCCGCAGCACGGCATCGGTGTTCCGGCTTGGTCGGACTTCGTGCTGGAGGGCACGATCGACGCCTCCGAGCACGCGGACGAAGGCCCGTTCGGCGAATTCTCCGGCTATTCCTCGAATCGCTCGACCAACAACGTGCTCCGCGTGCAAACGATCATGCGCCGCTCCGACGCCATGCTCATCGACGTCGTCGGCGGCAACACCGACGAACACCTGAATCTCGCCCGCGTGCCACGCGAATCAGAAATGGCGGAGAAACTCAAGGCGCGCTTCCCGGACGTCACGGCGGTCCATTACCCGACATCCGGCACGCATTTCCACTGCTATGTCGCACTACGCCAGCGACGACCTGGGCAAGCCCGTCAGGTAATGCTCGGCCTGCTCGGCTGGGACCCGTACGTGAAGACGGTGATCGCCGTGGACGAGGACGTCGACATCACCAACGACAGCGAAGTCTTGTGGGCGTTGGCCACGCATTTCCAGCCACACCAAGACTTGTTCACTGTGGACGGTCTGCCCGGCTCGCCGCTCGACCCGTCCTCGGGTTCCGACGGCACGACGTCCCGGATGGGCCTGGACGCCACCCGCGGCCCGCACTTCGACGGCAACCGCATCGTCGTTTCCGAAGAAGCACGTCAGTACGCTCGCCGGATTCTCGGCGGGAACGTTTAAGGAGGGAATCATCATGGCCAAAATCCCGGTGACCGTTCTGACCGGCTTTCTCGGCTCCGGCAAAACCACGCTCGTCAACCACATCCTCACCGCGAACCACGGCCACCGGATCGCGGTGATCGAGAACGAGTTCGGCGAAATCCCGATCGACAACGCGCTCGTGCTCGGCGGCGACGAGAAAATCATCGAAATGAGCAACGGCTGCTGCCTGTGCTGCACCGCGCGTACCGACCTGATCGAAATCCTGCAGTCGCTGCTGCGCCGGCGCGAACGGTTCGACCGGATTCTCATCGAGACCAGCGGCATGGCCGACCCGAACCCGGTCGCGCAGACATTCTTCGTGGACGACGAGGTGTCGTCGGCCTTCGCACTGGACGCGATCGTCACGCTCGTCGACGCGCGGCACGTCGGCAGCCATCTCGAGGAGGGCCAACACGACGGCGTCGGCGGCCAGGTGAGCAACCAGATCGCGTTCGCCGACCGGATCGTGCTCAACAAGATCGACCTGGTCACCGAGCCGGAAATCCAGGAACTGCGCACGCAGCTGCGCTCGGTCAACGCGACCGCGGACATCCTCACGTCCAGCTACGGCAGCGTCGATCTGGACGACATCCTCGGCATCAACGCCTTCGACCTGAACCGCACCGTCGCCGCCGACCCCGGCTGGCTGGACGACGAGTCCCACCACCACGACCCGACGCTGGAATCCGTCTCGATCGAACTCGACTACCCCTTGGACCGCGCCGCGTTCGAACAGTGGCTCACCGCGCTGTTGTCCGAACGCGGCGACGACCTGTACCGATTCAAGGGAATCCTGGCCTTCGACCGCCGCACGGTGCTGCAAGGCGTCCATCGGATCTACGAACTGACCGATGCGGGCGAATGGGGTGCGGAGCCGCCGGTCAGCAAGCTCGTCCTGATCGGGCGGAACCTCGACCGCGCGGAGCTGACCGACACGGTGTCTCGCTGCAGCCTGGCCGCGGTTGGCCGGTGACTCACGCGAGCGCCGCGGTCACGTCCAACTCGACGAGCTGGCCCCGGTAGCCCAGGCACGCCACCCCGACCAGCGTGCTCGCGGTGGTGAACGCCGCCGCGATCGGAGATTTCACGAACCGCTCCCAGACGGCGGCGAGGGTCGGCTGGTCGGAGGTCGCCACGTAGATCACCGTCCGCACCACGTCCTCGGGAGTCGCTCCGGCGTGCGCCAGCGCGACCTCGGTGTTCGCGACGACCTGGTCCACCTGCGCGAGGACGTCGCCGGGAACGACCTGGCCGTCGGGCGTCAGCGGGCACTGACCGGCGAGGTGCAGGGTGCGGCGCGCGTCGACGGTGGTCACGTGGTGATAGCCGGGAGTCGGATGCAGGGAGGGCGGGTTCTGCCGTTCAATGGTCACGAGGCGGATCGTCGCTCACGCACGCGGCTGGCCGCCACGGGATTTCCGGAGCGGGAGGACGCATGCGCAGGACCATCGACTGGGCCGACGGGGCGATCGTGATCGTGGACCAGGTCGCACTTCCCGGCGAATACCGCACGCTTACTCTGCGCACGGTGACCGAACTGGTCGACGCGATCCAGCGGCTGGCTGTCCGCGGAGCACCGGCGCTGGGAGCGGCTGGCGCATTGGGAGTCGCACTGGCGGCTTACCAAGGCGGGGATGTACGGGCGGAAGCGGACCGGATCGCGCATGCCCGGCCGACAGCGGTCAACCTGGCCTGGGGCGTTTCCCGGGCGCTGGCACAGTTGCCGAATGGGGCCGACGCGGTGCTGACCGAGGCGCGGGCGATGCTCGATGAAGACGAGCAGCGCAACCGCACCGCGTCGGCGCACGCGGCGGAAGTGGTGCTGGATGCGTGCCCACGCAGGCCGTTGCGGTTTCTCAGCCACTGCAACACCGGCCACCTGGCGACCGTCTCGTGGGGCACGGCGCTCGGCGTCGTCTGGCACCTGCACGAGCGGGGCCTGGTGGAATCGGTGCTGGTCGACGAGACCCGGCCGTTGCTGCAGGGATCCCGGCTCACCGCTTGGGAACTCGAACAGGCCGGGGTGCCGTATCGCGTGCAGCCGGACGGCGCGGCAGCCGCGGCGATGGCGCGCGGTCTCGTGGACTGTGTGCTCGTCGGCGCGGACCGGATCGCGGCGAACGGCGACGTGGCCAACAAAATCGGCACCTACAGCCTGGCCATCGTCGCCGCGCACCACGGAGTTCCGTTCGTGGTCGTCGCCCCAACGTCCACTGTGGACAAAACCATCGCTGCCGGTGCCGACATCGCCATCGAGGAACGCGCGGCCGCGGAACTGACGAAGTTCGGCGGAGCCACGATCGCCCCGGAGGGATCAGCGGTGTTCAACCCGGCCTTCGACGTCACTCCCGCGGCGCTCATCACCGCGGTGGTCACCGAGGACGGTGTGTTCGGCTCGTGAGCCTGGTGCGGCGGAGGGTCGTGAGGGGAACCCTGAGGGAATCTGATTCCCTCAGGGTTCCCCTCACGTACCGACCGCAGTCCGAAGCTAGGGGCGCGGGCCGACGACCTCGGCGCCGTCCCGCACGGTGATCGCCATGGCCGGACAAGAATCCGCCGCATCCAGCACCGTTTCGTCCGGTCCGACAGTCCCGGAGACGGCACGCGCGGTGGCCCCGTCCAGCTCGAACACCTCCGGCATCAGCGACGCGCACATCCCGCTCCCGATGCACACGCCCCCGTCGACCTCGACCGTCCAGCTCATCGTCACCATCCCACCGGCATCGACCGCGGCCCGCGGACCAGCATCTGCGTCTTCCACTCAATATCCCCGGCCAGCCGCAGCCCCGGCAACTCCCGGGTCAGCGCCCGCAGCGCCTCCTGCAGTTCCAGCCGCGCGAGCGGGGCGCCAAGGCAATGGTGCACCCCGTGCCCGAACCCGAGATGGTGGTTGTCCCCGCGATCCAGAACGAGCTGATCCGCGGTCCCGAACTGCAGCCGGTCGCGGTTGGCCGCACCGATCGCCACCAGCACCGGTTCCCCTTGGCGCACCAGGACATCGCCGACCTCGACGTCCTCCGTCGCGTACCGGGCGAACCCGGCTCCAGCCCCGAGCGGCACGAAGCGAAGCAACTCCTCCACCGCCGTCGGGATGAGCGACGGGTCGGCGCACAACCGCTCCCAGTGCTCATGCTGATCCAGCAGCGCGTACACGAAGTTAGGAATCTGGCTGGCGGTCGTTTCGTGCCCGGCGACCAGAATCCCGACGCACAGATCGACCAATTCCAGCTCGGTAAGCCGATCCCGGACATCCCGCGCCTCGATGAGCGCGGTCATCAGATCGTCCTGCGGCCGCGCGCGATGCTCGGCGATCAGACCGGCCATGTACGCCCGCAGTTCCTCCCGGCTGCGCTCCGACTCCTCCGGCGTAAGCCGCGTGGTCGACAACGCCGCGTCGCTCCACTCCCGGAACTGCGGCCGATCCCCCACAGGAACCCCGAGCAACTCGCAAATCACCGCGACCGGAATCGGCAACGCATACAGATCAACGAGATCAGCCGGTTGCCCGTGCTCCCGCAGCTCCGCGATCAACTCGTCAGCCAGCCGCGCGACCCTCGGGCGCAATTCCTCGACGCGCCGCGCCGTGAACGCCTTCGCAACGAGCGTCCGCAACCGCGTGTGATCCGGCGGGTCCATCGACAGGATGCCGCCCGGACGCCGGTACTCCGACATCCGCGGCTCGTCGCTGTCCTGCGCCAGCGCCCGGGAGAACCGCCGGTCGCCGAGCACCAGGCGGGCGTCGGCGTAGCGGGTCGCGAGCCAGGCGGCCTCGCCGTGCGGCATCTGGACGCGAATCATCCCGGCGTTCTCGCGAGCGGCGGTGTAGGCCTCGTTGAGCGCGAGGCCCGCCTCCTCGTTGAACGGATAGGCGAGCGGTTCGGTGTGCGTGGTGGTCATGCCAACGACTCCCCGGATCCCTTTGTAAGCAGGTGCTTACATGCCTACACCCGGGATCGGCCGCGCGTCAATCCGCCAGGAGCTTCCAGAAAACCCCGGGACACCCGCCCTAGGCTCGATCCAATGACCTCCGCATGGACGAACGAAGCCGCCATCCAGCAGTGGGACGCCGGCAGCAGCCGGGAATCGATGGAAGCGACCGCCGCCAACGGCGACTTCTCCAAAGAGCATCTGGTCAACCCCGTCCTCCTCCGGCTTCTCGGCGACGTGCGCGGCCGGCGGGTGCTGGACGCGGGCTGCGGCAACGGGTACTTCAGCCGGATGCTCGCCGAGCGCGGCGCCAGCGTGACCGGGGTCGAACCGGCCGGGAGCCTGATTTCGTTCGCCCGGGAGAAGTCCGCGGCGGATATTTCTTACCTGCAGGCGGATCTCGCGCACCTGCCCGAGCTGGAGCCGTTCGACGCTGTCGTCTGCAGCATGGTGCTGATGGCGATTCCCGACTGGAAGCCCGCGATGCGCGCCTGCGTCGAGGCGCTGCGGCCGGGCGGGCTGTACGTGTTCGCGATCGTCCATCCGGCGTTCGAGGAGTTGTTCGGCACCTGGCGGGAGCATGGCGAGTACCGCCGGAAGGAGTATCTGGCGGAGTACGAGATCGCCGGGCGCGACGCGTCCGACTTCCACCGGCCGCTTTCCGCGTACCTCAACGAGGTGGCCGCGCTCGGCTGCCGGGTGCGCGAGGTCGTCGAGCCGGGGCTCGACCCGGCGCACGGGATCGAGGCTTACGTGCGCATGCCGAACTTCCTGATCGTCGCGGCGGAAACCGGCTGCCCGTAAGGCCAATAACCGGTTCCCGAACGTCCCGGCGACGGCTGCGATTTGGATAGCGTGGTCGCATGCTGGACTACGGCCTGGATTTGTCCGAGATAGCCCGCGAAGTCGCATTGCCGGACTTGCTCGCGGAAGGCGACGACCTCGACGCGGTGGTGTCCGCGGAACCGGACTGGTCGAGACCGACCCCAGCCGCGGGGTGGACGATCGGGCACCAGATCGCGCACCTCGCGGCGGCCGACGCGAACGTCGTCCTCGCCATCCGGACGCCGGAGAAGTTCGCGGACGTGCTGGCGGAAGACGCCGACACCGTCGCGGCCGAGGGAGCGGCGCGGCCGCGTTCGGAGCTGCTGGACCGCTGGCGCGCCGGACGGGCCGAAGCGGCGGCCGCGCTCGGCGAGATCCCGATGGACCAGGCGTTTCCGTGGTACGGCTCGGAGTCCACCGCGACGCTCGGAGTGGCGCTTCGGCTGATGGAAACGTGGGCGCACGGGCAGGACATCTTCGACACCGTGGGCCTGGAACACCGTCCGACGGACCGGCTCAAGCACATCGCCGCGCTGGGCTTCGCCGGGCGCGGGCTTTCGTTCTACGCCGCCCAGCTGCCGCTGCCGACCGAGCCGATCCGGGTCGAGCTGACCGGTCCCGACGGCACTGTCTGGGGCTGGGGCCCGGACGACGCCGCGCAACGAATCCGAGGCAGCGCACGGGATTTCTTCCTTCGCATCACTCAGCGGCGCGCCCTGGACGAAACCGGTCTGGCCGCGATCGGCGACGATGCGAAGGCGTGGCTGGAGAACGCCCGGGTCTTCCTCTAACGACGCCTGGGCCGCAGCAGCGCGACACCCACCGTCAACGCGCTCGTCGACGCCACGAAAGCATGGCTCGAGAACACCCGAGCCTCCTCCTAACGACGCCTAGGCCGCAACAACGCAACACCCAAGGTCAACGCACTAGTCGACGCCACGTGAATCGCCAGCGCCTTGCGGTTCGGTGCCCACACCCCGGTCGTCGGACCGCCGGACCACATCGCCGCCACGAAACCGCCTGCGGCGCAAGCCATTGCCCGCCACAGCGCCGGCGAGCGATCCCGTCCGGCGGCCAACCCGGTGCCCACCGCACCGAAAGCGCCCGCGGTGATCAGTGCTTCGCGCGCCATGTGGTACTGCACGTGACCTTCGCCGTGCTGAACCTCCGGTGCGCGGTAGCTCGGATCGGTGATGTGCGTGACCGTCTGCCACACCGACGGCGCGGCGGCGGCCAGGCCCGCGACAATAGCTGCCGCGCCTAGGGTTTCCCGCTTCATTGCTCGTCCTTTCCCTTGAGGTGGTGCGAAACCCGCCGCAGCGCGTCGTTCACCACGTCGATGGTTTCCGGGTCGAGAGCGCGCGCGATTTCGCGTTCGATCTCGGTCTTGAGCTCGAACGACGCGAGCGCCTGCCGTTTGCCCTCCTCGGTGAGGGTCACGAGCACCGAGCGCCGGTCGCCGGGGTCCTTGTCGCGGCGGACCCAGCCGCGGGCTTCGAGCCGGGTGATCCGGTGCGTGACCGAACCCGAGGTCAGCTCGACCGCGGCCATGACCTGCCCTGGCGTCAGCCGGTGCCCGGGCGCGCGCTTGAGCGCGGCGAGCATTTCCAGCTCCCACAACTCGATCCCGTGCGCGGACAGTTCGCGGCGCATCGCCACTTCCAGCTGGTGCGCGACCCGCCGCAGCCGGTAGGACAGCGACTTCGCGCCCAGCACGCTCTCGTCGCCGCCGCCGCGCCGGACGGCGTCCACCAGGTCGTCGACCGCGTCGCGCGGCGTTGTGTTCACCGGCACGGACCTTTCTCTCGACATCAAGACAGTGAGAGAATACCTTGACGTCAAGACAGTTCGCCAGTCGAACCAAGGGGGAACCATGGACATCGAAGTCGCGGTGATCGGAGCCGGACCCGTCGGGATGGCGGCGGCCGCGTTCCTGCATCACGCGGGAGTCGCGGTGCGGGTCTTCGAGGCGACTCCGGAACCCGCAGGGCAATCGAGGGCGACGACCGTCCATCCGCGCACGCTCGAAGTCCTCGACGCGCTGCCGGACGAGGCGGGTTCGCTCGCCGCGCGCATGGTCGCCGAGGGAAATCCGGTGCCCGCCGCGCATTTCGCGACCCTGCCGAACCTGCTGAGCTACACCGGTCTCGACACTTCGTTCCCGTTCGTGCTGATGCTCCCGCAGCCGGAAACCGAGCGACTGCTGGCCGAACATCTGGCCGAGCGGGGCGTCGTGATCGAGCCAGGGTGGAAACTCGCCGGCCTGACGCAGGACGAGGAAGGCGTCACCATCGTCTCGGCAACCGGCGACACCCAGCGCGCCGGTTACGTCGTGGGCGCGGACGGCGCGCACAGCGCGACCCGGCACGCGCTCGGCGTCGGCTTTCCCGGAAATCCCGCGTCCACCATGGGTTTCCTCGCCGACGTGCGCCTGGAACGCCCGCCGGCACACCCGCACAACTGGGACTACGAGCGCGGCTCGTACAGCGTGCTTCCGCTGCCCGGCGGCATTCACCGCATCTTCGGCCACGAACCCGGCGACACCCGCCTCACGCCGGAGGAAGCCGCGCGCCGCCAAGCCCTGATTCCCGACGAGACCGAACTGCGCGCGACGCTCAAACGGCTCGCCGACGACGATTTCGGCATCACCGAGGTGCTCTGGGCCTCGCGGACCGGCGACACCACGCGCCACGTCGAGCAGTATCGGGTCGGCCGGGTGTTCCTCGCGGGCGACGCGGCGCACGTACACCTTCCGGCGGGCGGTCAAGGCCTCAACGTCGGTGTGCAGGACGCGGCGAACCTCGCGTGGAAGCTCGCCGCGGAGGTGAAGGGCCGCGCGCCGCAGCGCATCATCGACGGCCCGCAGTCCTACGACGCCGAACGCCGCCCCATCGCAGCCCGGCTCGCGGCGAACACCCTCGCTCAGGCCGCGCTCATGGTCAATTTCACGCCCGGCGGAAAAGCGTTGCGCGACTTGATGTCCGACCTCATCGGCCGCGACGGCGACACCGCGGACGAACTGCGCGGCTGGCTGTCCGGGCTGGAGGTTTCCTATGCCGAAGACGGCAGCCTCGTCGGCCGTCGCGTACCGAATCTTCCGCTCGCCGACGGCCGCACCCTCCACCGCGCGTTGCGGCCGGACCGGTTGACTCTCGTGGCGTTCGGCAGCACGGTCGCGGAGGGCGAGAACGTCGTGCGCTCAACCCGGGACTGGCACGACTTGGCCGCCGTGCTCGTGCGCCCGGACGGTTACGCCGCCGAAGTGTGGACAGCGGACGAAAAGATCACCACTGACTGGATGGAGCGCTGAATGGGCGTCGACACCGCACGCGGACGCTTCGGCATTCTCGCGATCCTGTGCTCCAGCATTCTTGTCGTCGCGATGGACAACACCATCGTCAACGTCGCGCTCCCGGTCATCCGCACCGATCTGGACGCGTCGATCAACGGTCTGCAATGGACAATCGACTCCTACACGCTCGTGATCGCCTGCTTCCTCATGCTCGGCGGTGCCACCGGAGACCGGTTGGGGCGCAAGCGAACCTTCCTGGCCGGATTGGTCCTTTTCGGACTCGGCTCGCTGCTGTGCAGCGTCGCGCCGTCGATCGGCTGGCTGGTCGCCGCGCGGATCGTGCAGGCGCTCGGCGGCGCGATGCTGAACCCGGTCGCGATGTCGATCATCACGAACGTCTTCGCCGACCCGGGCGAGCGCGCGCGGGCGATCGGGGTGTGGGGATCGATCGTCGGAATCTCGCTGGGCGTCGGCCCGGTGCTCGGCGGCGTGCTGACCGAGAGCATCGGCTGGCGGGCGATCTTCTGGGTCAACGTCCCCGTGGTCGTCGCCGCGATCGCGTTGACCATGCGCTACGTGCCGGAATCGCGGGCTCCACGGCCGCGCCGGCCGGATCCGGTGGGACAGGTGCTGGTCGTGGTGCTGCTCGGTTCGGTGGTGACCGCCGCGATCGAAGGCCAACGGCTCGGCTGGGGTTCGCCGCTGATCCTCAGTCTTGCTGGGCTCGGCGTGCTCGCCTTGCTCGCACTGATCCGCTGGGAAATCCGCCGCCGGGAACCGCTGGTCGAACTGCGGTTCTTCCGGAGCGCGCCGTTCTCGTCGGCCACGATCAGCGCGGTGTGCGGGCTCGCGGCATTCGGCACGTTCCTGTTCCTGTCGCCGCTGTACCTGCAGGACGTGCGCGGGCTGTCGGCGCTGCAATCCGGCCTGATGCTGCTGCCGACCGCCGTGGCCGTCACGATCGCCGCGCCGCTGGCCGGGCGTCTCGTCGCCACTCGCGGCGCGAGGATTCCACTGCTGACCGCTGGGATCTCAATGACCGTCGTTGCCATCGTGCTCACCACCGCGTCGGAGACCACGCCGTTGTGGGTGCTCGCGCTCGCGTACGGCGTGTTCGGGATGGGCTTCGGCCTGCTGAACCCGCCCATCACCAACGCGGCGGTGAGCGGCATGCCGCGGTCTCAAGCCGGGGTCGCCGCCGCGGTCGCGTCCACTTCGCGGCAGGTCGGGCAGACCCTCGGCGTCGCCGTCGCGGGCACGATTCTCGCCGCCGCGGCCACCCCGCTGGCCGGTTACTCCACCGCCTGGTGGGCCGTCGCGGGCGGGACGACGCTCATCATCGCGCTCGCCGTCCTCGCCACCACCGCCTGGGCACGTGCTGGGGCCGAACGGGTAGCCCGCCGTTTCGCCGACGAGCCGATCACCGAACCAGTCTAATCGCGATGGGGTGAATCGGGCAGAGCTGTGGTCCTTCCGTCGCCTATCCCGGTCGATCGCCCCGCGACGGTGCGGGCGTCTCCAGAGTGGAAGATGCCCGCACCGTCGGAGGAAAGGCGCCATCCGCATGCCCACCCCGCCCGAGACCCCGGCACTCCCGACCACCCGAACCACCGGATGTCCGTTCGACCCGCCCGCCGAATACGCCTCGTTGCGGGAGACCGCGCCGGTGTCGCGGATCCGCTGCCCGGCCGGGTTCGACACCTGGCTCGTCACCCGCTACGACGACGTCCGCGCCGTCCTCGCCGACCCGGCGCTCAGCTCGCGCGGAGCCTCGTCGGTGCACGTCAAAGCCGAACAGGACCCGTACGCCGAGGTCGACCCCGGTTCGATCATCCAGCTCGACGGCGCGGAGCATTCCCGGCTGCGCAAGACGGTCGTCGCCGAGTTCACCGTCCGGCGGGTGGAGAAGCTGCGCGAGTACGTCCGCGAGCAGGTCGAGCAGCACCTCGACGCCATGCTCGCCAAGCCGGGCCGCGCCGACCTGGTGCGGGACTTCGCGCTGCCGATCCCCTCGCTGGCGATCTGCGAACTGCTCGGCGTCCCGTACGCCGACCGCGAGCTGTTCCAGCGTCAGAGCAGCGTGCTGGTCAGCACCGATCAAGACACCGAAACCACCGAGCAGGCGTACCACGAACTGGCCGGCTACCTGGGGAAACTGTTCGCCAGCAAGCAGCAGGACCCCCACGACGACCTGTTCAGCAAGCTCATCGTCCGGGCCGAGGCCTCCGGGGAGCCGCTCGACCTGGACGAGCTCATCATGCTCGGGCTCAGCCTCCTGGTCGCCGGACACGAAACCACCGCCAACATGATCGCGCTCAGCGCCCTCGTGCTGATGGAACACCCGGACCAGCGCGCGCGGGCCCTCGCCGATCCGCAGCGGGCGGTCGAAGAACTGCTGCGGTACCTGTCGGTCGTGCAGTTCGGCGTGCTGCGGTACGCCACCGAAGAGGTCAAGGTCGGCGGCCAGACGGTGGCCGAGGGTGATTGGCTGATCGCCGCACTGAACTCCGCCAATCGCGACGAGGACCGCTATCCGCACGCCGACCAGCTGGACTTCACCCGCGAATCGCCGCGCACGCACGTCGCCTTCGGGCTCGGCGCGCATCAGTGCGTCGGCCAGCAGCTCGCCCGGGTCGAGATGCAGGAGGCGCTGACCGCGTTGTTCCGCCGCGTGCCGGACCTGCGGCTGGCGGTGCCGAAGGAATCTTTGGCGTACAAGCACAACGCGCTCGTCTACGGCCCCGAGGAGCTGCCGGTCGCCTGGCCCGCGTAGTTCGTCCGGCCGATCCGCGGCCGTCCGGGTTAACCTCGTCGCGCATCACCGGCGCACACCAGGGGGAAACCGAATGGCCGCGGACCAGCCTTCGCGCAAACGCGACGCGACGGCGACGAAAGCCGCGCTGCTCGACGCCGCGGCCGAGCTGTTCGCCGACCGCGGCTTCGACCGCACCACGGTGCGCGACATCGCGAACCGCGCGGGCGTCAACCAGGCGCTGCTGTTCCGGTACTTCGGCAGCAAGGACGCGTTGTTCGAGCACGTGATGGCGCGCGGCGGCCTAGCCCAGGTCGAGACGACCCCGCCGGAGCGGCTGTTCTCCGCGGCCCTGCGGAGCCTCCTCGAACGCGACGACACGGCGTCGCGCTCCATCGAGACCTACCTGCGGTCGTCCGGCACCGATCGCGCCGACGAGGCCCTCCGCGCGCAGCTCGACGCCGAGTACACCCGCGCGCTCTCCGGGCTCACCGACGAGCCGGACGCCGAGCTCCGCGCCGACCTCGCGATGGCCTGGCTGCTCGGCATCGGGCTGGTCCGCTCGATCACCCGCAAGGAGCCGCTCGCCACCGCGCCCGCCGACGAGATCGAACGGCTCATCGGACCCGCCGTGCGCACCCTGCTCGAACGCAGCAAGTAATTCGCTGGCTGGCACCCCGGGCGAGGTACGTGAGGGGAACCCGCCCGCGGCAAGTAATTCGCTGCGGCGGCGGAAGACACGCCGATAGCGTCGGCGCATGTTCCCCTCCGCCACCGAGCCCGACCAGCTGACCCGCGAAAGCCTGCTGCCCGCGGTGCGAGACCTTCTCCGCTCGCTGGGCGAACCCGGCGAGCCCGTGCCGTTCGACGACGGTTCGCTGCCGGTGTACGCGGTCGGCGACCAGCTCGTCCTGAAGCTCTATCCGCCGGTCTATCTCGACGAGCTGACCACCGAGCGCACCATGCTGGAGGTCCTGCACGGCAAGCTCCCCGTCCCGACTCCGGGCGTCGTGCACGCCGGAACGCGCGACGGCTGGGGTTACGTCGTGATGGAACGGCTTCCCGGGCGCACGCTCAAGCAGGTCTGGCCGGAACTGTCCACAGCGGACAAACTCGCGCTCGCCCCGAAGATCGGCGAGGCGCTGTCCACCTTGCACTCGGTGCGCGACCCGGCGTTGTCCGTGCTCGCTCCCCAGGACTGGACCGCGTTCCTTGCCGGGCAACGCGCAAAGCTGGTCGACCACCACCGCGAGACCGCGTTGGCCGAACACTGGCTTGCCCAGCTGCCGGAGTTCGTCGACTCGGTGGACCTGGGAACGCCGGAAACCGTTCCGGTGCACACCGAGGTCATGCGCGATCATCTGATGGTCACCCGCGAAGGGGATAACTGGCGGCTGTCCGGCCTGTTCGATTTCGAACCGGCGATGCGCGGCGCGCCGGAATACGAGTTCGGCGCGGTCGGCTTGTTCGTTTCCGGCGGCGATCGGGCAGTTTTGCGGAGTCTTCTGCTCGCTTACGGTTACCGTCCGGCCGACCTCGGCGCGGAGTTTTCCCGCCGCTGCCTCGCGTACGCGCTTCTGCACGTCTACAGCGACTTCCGCTGGTACCTCGACGTGCTCCCGGCTCCGGAAAAACCTACTTTCGTATCCCTTGCCGACGCATGGTGGGGCGTATGAGGGGTACCCCGAGACTACCCCGCGACATACCCCCGTAAAAAGGAGTGAAATACGCGACAACCCGGCATTCGCGACGGACACTGGAACCGTTCCCGGGGTACACAGGGGCCGGGACAGAAGGAGGAACCGCCGTGACTGCCGAGTTGAACCATCGGGAGCGGGCAACCCTGCGTGCCGTCGCCGGAGGGCACGCGGAAATCAGCTGCAGCTGCGAACCGGACCTGTTCGTGGACGGACTGAGCTGCTGCGACCAGGGCACGGTCCGCGACCTCGTCCGCAAAGGGCTGATCGCGCCCGCCGAGGACGGAGCGTGCGGCGCGCGGGTACGCGCGGTGCTCACCGAGGCCGGGGCGCGCGCGTTGGACGGAAAGCCCGTCGCAGCTTGATCTTCCGGAGCCCGGTGCGCGGCTACCCGCGCACCCACTCCTCCCCCAGTTCGGCCGCGACCGCCTCGCCGCCGGTGAGGTCGGCCAGCCAGCTGCTGAATCGTTCTTCCTCGCCGGGCGACAACCCGACCGCGAAGTGCGCCGCCGCCTCGAACCGCGTCTCGTGCAGCACGTACGGCGAAGCGCGGAGATCGTTCTCGAAGCGGCCCGCGCGGGTGTAGTCCATCGTTACGTCGAACAGCCGCAATCGCCGGTACTCCACCAGACCTACCGCGTCGAGCGCTTCCGACACCGCCTGTCCGTAGGCTCGGATCAAGCCGCCCGCGCCGAGCAGCACTCCACCGAAATGCCGCGACACCACCGCGACCGTGTCGGTGACTTCGCGGCGGCGCAACACCTCCAGCATCGGGACGCCAGCGGTCCCGGCGGGCTCGCCGTCGTCGCTCGAACGCTGGGTGCGGCCGTCCGGACCGAGGACGAACGCGTGACAGTGATGCCGGGCCGCGGGTTCGGCGCGCCGGCGGGCCGAAATGACCTCCCGCGCGGCCGCCTCGTCGCCGGCCGGAGCGAGCGCGCACAGGAACCGTGAACGCCGTATTTCAATCTCGTGCAGCCCCGCCGCCGCCACGGACAGATAACGATCAGTCATCGGCGCTCCCCCTCATGACCACCAGTCAACCAGCATCAGACGCGGGGTTGACACCGGGCGGGCAGACAGGTTTGCGCAGGTCAGCGCCCTGGCTGACCGCGTGTCGGGAGAGACGGCCCGACATATGGGAGTACCCCGGAGGGCGTCAACGTATGCGTGGCTTATCCCACGAGAGCGCGATGACGTATGTCGATCACAGCGAATTCACACTATCGTCATAAGACCCGGCGAACCCGGGAGTCACCACCACGCGCCCCGGCTGGCCCCCACCACACAGGCTGACCGACCCCGGCGCGTGCGCCTGTACAGCGACGTGCAGAACTTTTTTCCGCCGCCCATCGCCGTGCGGTGACAAACCATCCGGCACCCGGCCCGGTCGTCGACCGGCCGCGGTCAGCCACGCATCGCGACGCAGTGCCGCGCCTCGCGAGTGCGGAGGCACCGGACGGTTTCCCTTCTCGACTGACCATCGCGGTTTCGGACCACTTCGTTAACCGGTTCAGTGATGAACCCTCCTTCGGAGTGAAAGAACCGCGCCAACGCCTTGGGAGGCGGCCAGCCGTGACCCACCGTTCGAGCACCCCGGCCACTGACGGCCTCTACGACCCCGCTTACGAGCACGATGCCTGCGGGGTGGCGTTCGTCGCGGACCTGACCGGTCGCCGAGACCATCAGATCGTGGCGAAAGCCCTTGTCGCGTTGAAGAATCTGGAACATCGCGGCGCCCGCGGGGCCGAACCGGACACCGGGGACGGCGCGGGACTGCTGATCCAGGTTCCCGACGCGTTCTACCGCGAGGTCGCCGGGTTCGAGCTGCCTCCGGAAGGCAGCTACGCCGTGGGCACGGCGTTCCTTCCGCAGGACGAAAAGCGCCGCGGCCGCGCCATGACCACCATCGAGCGGATCGCCGCCGAGGAGGACATGCGCGTGGTGGGCTGGCGCGAGCTGCCGGTCGACACCGCGCACTGCGGCCCGACCGCCGCGCAGACCATGCCGCACTTCACCCAGCTGTTCCTGGCCGGGCGCAAGAACAATCTCGACGGCCTCGCGCTCGAGCGCGCCGCCTTCTGCGTGCGCAAGCGCGTCGAGCACGAACTGGTCGAGGACGACGTGTACTTCCCGTCGCTCTCCTCGCGCACGATCGTCTACAAGGGAATGCTGACCGAGCCGCAGGTCGAGAAGTTCTTCCTCGACCTCGCCGACGAGCGCGTGACGAGCGCCATCGGGCTGGTGCACTCCCGCTTCTCCACCAACACTTTCCCGTCGTGGCCGCTCGCGCACCCGTACCGCTACGTGGCGCACAACGGCGAGATCAACACGCTCAAGGGCAACCGCAACTGGATGGACGCCCGCGAGGCGCTGCTGGAGACCGACCTGATCCCGGGCGACCTCAAGCGGATCTACCCGGTCATCACGCGCGGCGCGAGCGACTCGGCGTCCTTCGACGAGGTGCTGGAGCTGCTGCACCTCGGCGGGCGGTCGCTGCCGCATTCGGTGCTGATGATGATCCCGGAGGCCTGGGAGAACCATCAGGAAATGGACCCCGCGCGCCGCGCCTTCTACGAGTTCCACTCCACGCTCATGGAGCCGTGGGACGGGCCGGCGCTGGTGGCGTTCACCGACGGCGCGCAGATCGGCGCGGTGCTGGACCGCAACGGCCTGCGTCCGGGCCGCTACTGGGTCACCGACGACGGTCTCGTGGTGCTCGCCAGCGAGGTCGGCGTGCTCGAACTCGACCAGGCGAAGATCGTCCGGAAAGGACGGTTGGAGCCGGGCCGGATGTTCCTGGTCGACACCGTCGCCGGGCGCATCGTCGAGGACGAGGAGATCAAGGGCCAGCTCGCTTCCGAGCACCCGTACGACGAATGGGTCGACGCCGGGCTGCTCCGCCTGGAGGAACTGCCCGAGCGCGACCGCGAGGTCCCGCTGCACGCCGCGCTCGTCCGGCGGCAGCAGGCGTTCGGCTACACCGAGGAAGAGCTGGAAACCATCCTCGAGCCGATGGCCCGCACCGGAGCGGAGCCGATCGGGTCGATGGGCAACGATTCGCCGCTCGCGTCCCTTTCATCCGGTTCGCGCCCGTTGTTCGACTACTTCATCCAGCTGTTCGCCCAGGTGACCAACCCGCCGCTGGACGCGATCCGCGAGGAGCTGGTGACCGCGCTCGGCACGCAGATCGGCGCGGAGCCGAACCTGCTGGCCGCGGACTCGTCCTCGTGCCGCCGGATCGTGCTGCCGTTCCCGGTGCTGGACAACGACCAGCTCGCGAAACTGGTGCACGTCAACGACGACGGCGACCTGCCCGAGTTCCAGGCGGTCACCGTCATGGGCCGGTACAAGGTGAACGGCGGCGGGGACGCGCTGCTGCAGCGGCTCGACGAGATCCGCGCCGAGGTGTCCGAGGCGATCGAGGACGGCGCGCGGCTGATCGTGCTGTCCGACCGCGGGGTCGACGCCGACCACGCGCCGATTCCCTCGCTGCTGCTCACCGGCGCGGTGCACCACCACCTGGTGCGGGAGAAGACGCGCACGCAGGTCGGCCTCATCGTCGAGGCGGGCGACGCGCGCGAGGTGCACCACATCGCGCTGCTGGTCGGGTACGGCGTGGCCGCGGTGAACCCGTACCTGGCGATGGCGACGGTCGAGGAGATGGCGCACCGGGGCCTCATCCCGGGCGTGACTCCCAAGCAGGCCACCACGAACCTGATCAAGGCGCTCGGCAAGGGCGTCCGCAAGACCATGTCGAAGATGGGCGTTTCGACGGTGGCCTCCTACACCGGCGCGCAGATCTTCGAGGCGGTCGGCCTCGGCGCCGAAGTGATCGACACCTGTTTCACCGGAACCACTTCGCGGCTCGGCGGCGTCGGCTTCGACACCCTCGCCGAGGAGGTCTCGCAGCGGCACGTGCGGGCGTTCCCGGCCGACGGCGTCCGGGCGAGCCACCGCGAGCTGGAAACCGGCGCGGACTACCAGTGGCGGCGCGAAGGCGAGCCGCACCTGTTCAACCCGCAGACGGTGTTCAAGCTGCAGCACTCCACGCGGTCCGGGAAGTACGAGGTCTTCAAGGAGTACACGAAGGCGGTCAACGACCAGGCCGAGAAGCTGCTGACGCTGCGCGGGCTGTTCGACTTCAAGTTCGGCGACCGGAAGCCGGTGCCGATCGAAGAGGTCGAGCCGGTTTCGGAGATCGTGAAGCGGTTCGCCACCGGGGCTATCTCGTACGGCTCGATCTCGATGGAAATGCACCAGACGCTGGCGATCGCGATGAACCGCCTCGGCGGCAAGTCGAACACCGGCGAGGGCGGCGAAGACCCGGAGCGGCTGTACGACCCGGAGCGGCGCAGCGCGGTCAAGCAGGTCGCGAGCGGCCGGTTCGGCGTCACCAGCGAGTACCTGGTGAACTCCGACGACATCCAGATCAAGATGGCCCAAGGCGCGAAGCCCGGCGAGGGCGGGCAGCTGCCCGGCGGCAAGGTGTACCCGTGGATCGCGAAGACGCGGCACTCCACGCCGGGCGTCGGGCTGATTTCCCCGCCGCCGCACCACGACATCTACTCGATTGAGGACCTGGCGCAGCTGATCCACGACCTCAAGAACGCCAACCCGGACGCGCGCATCCACGTGAAGCTCGTGTCCGAGGTCGGCGTCGGCACGGTCGCCGCGGGCGTGTCCAAGGCGCACGCGGACGTCGTGCTGATCTCCGGCCACGACGGCGGGACCGGCGCGTCGCCGCTGTCCTCGATCAAGCACGCGGGCGGACCGTGGGAGCTGGGCCTGGCCGAAACGCAGCAGACGCTGCTGGCCAACCGGCTGCGCGACCGGATCGTGGTGCAGACCGACGGCCAGCTCAAGACCGGCCGCGACGTCATGATCGCGATGCTGCTCGGCGCCGAGGAGTTCGGTTTCGCGACCGCCCCGCTGGTGGTGTCGGGCTGCATCATGATGCGCGTGTGCCACCTCGACACCTGTCCGGTCGGCGTCGCGACGCAGAACCCGAAGCTGCGCGAGAAGTTCAGCGGCAAGGCGGAGTACGTGGTGAACTTCTTCGAGTTCATCGCCCAGGAGGTCCGGGAGTACCTGGCGGAGCTGGGATTCCGGTCGGTCGAGGAGGCCGTGGGCCACGCCGAGCTGCTCGACAAGCGCAAGGCGGTGGACCACTGGAAGGCCGCCGGGCTCGACCTGTCGCCGATCTTCCACGTGCCCGAGCTGCCGCCGCGCGCGGTGCGGCACCAGACCGTGAAGCAGGACCACGGGCTGGACAAGGCGCTCGACAACACGCTGATCCAGCTCGCCGAGGGCGCGCTGGCGGCGGGCGACAAGGTGCGGCTGGAACTGCCGGTGCGCAACGTGAACCGCACCGTCGGCACCATGCTCGGTTCGGAGCTGACGAAGAAGTGGGGCGGCGAAGGGCTTCCCGACGACACCATCGACGTCACCTTCACCGGCACCGCGGGCCAGTCGTTCGGCGCGTTCGTGCCGAAGGGCATCACGCTGCGGCTCTACGGCGACGGCAACGACTACGTCGGCAAGGGTCTCTCCGGCGGGCGGATCGTCGTGCGGCCGCCGAAGGAATCGCCGATCGTCGCGGAGAACCACATCATCGCGGGCAACGTGATCGCGTACGGGGCCACGAGCGGCGAGATCTTCATCCGCGGCCAGGTGGGCGAACGGTTCTGCGTGCGCAACTCCGGCGCGCTGGCGGTCGTCGAGGGCGTGGGCGACCACGGCGGCGAGTACATGACCGGCGGCCGGATGGTCGTGCTGGGCAACGTCGGCCGCAACTTCGCGGCGGGCATGTCCGGCGGCGTCGCGTACGTGCTGGACCTGCCGGCGCACCGGGTCAACCCGGAGATGGTCGACATCGACCCGCTCGACACCGCGGACGTCGACTTCCTGCGCGAAACCATCGAAAAGCATTACAACGAAACCGAATCCGCCGTCGCGCGGGCATTGCTGGCGGACTGGGACAGTGCGGTCGACCGGTTCGGCAAGGTCATGCCCAAGGACTACAAGCGCGTTCTCGCCGCCCAGGTTGCTGCGGAACGCGACGGCCGGGACGTGAACGAGGCGATCATGGAGGCCGCACATGGCTGACCCCAAGGGCTTTCTGACCACCACGCGCGAGGAACCGAAGCGGCGTCCGGTGGACCTGCGGCTGATGGACTGGCGCGAGGTCTACGAGGACTTCGCGACGACCAAGCTGGAAAAGCAGGCCGGGCGCTGCATGGACTGCGGCATCCCGTTCTGTCACCAGGGCTGTCCGCTCGGGAACCTGATCCCGGAGTGGAACACGCTGGTGTGGCGGGAGGACTGGCAGCAGGCTGCGGAACGGCTGCACGCCACGAACAACTTCCCGGAGTTCACCGGCACGCTGTGCCCGGCGCCGTGCGAAACCGCGTGCGTGCTCGGCATCAACGACGACCCGGTGTCCATCAAGCGGGTCGAGATCTCGATCATCGACCGGGCCTTCGAGGAAGGCTGGGTCACGCCGCAGGTGCCGGTCACGAAGACCGGCAAGAAGGTCGCCGTGGTCGGGTCCGGTCCGTCCGGGCTGGCCGCGGCGCAGCAGCTGACGCGCGCGGGCCACACCGTCGTGGTCTACGAGCGGGCGGACAAGATCGGCGGGCTGCTGCGGTACGGGATTCCCGAGTTCAAGATGGAGAAGTTCCGTCTTGACCGCCGCCTCGACCAGATGCGGGCCGAGGGCACGGAATTCCGGACGTCGGTGAACGTCGGCGTGGACGTCACCGTCGAGCAGCTCAAGTCGGACCACGACGCCGTGGTGCTGGCCGGCGGCGCGACGGCGTGGCGCGACCTGCCGATCGAGGGCCGTTCGGCCGAGGGCATCTACCAGGCGATGGAGTTCCTGCCGCCGGCCAACCGGGTCGCGGCGGGCGAACTCGAGGAGTCGCCGTATTCGGCCAAGGGCCTCGACGTCGTGGTCATCGGCGGCGGCGACACCGGCGCGGACTGCGTGGGCACGTCGCACCGGCAGGGCGCGAAGTCGGTGACCCAGCTGGAGATCATGCCGAAGCCGCCGGAGTCGCGTTCGGACGCGCACCCGTGGCCGACGTACCCGATGATCTACCGCGTCACCTCCGCGCACGAGGAGGGCGGCGAGCGGCTGTACTCGGTCAACACGCAGGAGTTCCTGTCCGATTCCGACGGTCGCGTGCGCGCGCTGAAGCTGGTGGAGGTGCGCAACGAGGGCGGCAAGTTCGTCCCGGTCGAGGGCACCGAGACCGAACTGCCCGCGCAGCTGGTGCTGCTGGCGATGGGCTTCCTCGGCCCGCAGCGCGAGGGCCTGCTGACCGACCTGGGCGTGGACCTCGACCAGCGCGGCAACGTCGTGCGGGACAAGAACTTCCAGACCACTGTGGACAATGTGTTCGTGGCGGGCGACATGGGCCGCGGACAGTCGCTGATCGTGTGGGCGATCGCGGAAGGCCGCTCGTGCGCGGCCGGCGTGGACGCCTTCCTCACCGGCCGGGGCGTGCTCCCGGCCCCGATCGCGCCGACGGACCGGCCGATCTCCTGATGGCTCGGAGCAGGCGCGTCAACGTCGCCGCGCCTGCTCCGTTCAGTCTCGGGGCCAAGCGCGTCACTGTCGCCGCGTTTCGCTCCGTTCAGTTTCGGGACGGGCGCGTCACTGCCGCCGCGCCGGTCCCGGCTGCCGGGCGGGTGTGACAACGGCGTCGCACCCGCCCTTCTTACGTAGACGTCCGTGAGGGGAACCCTGAGGGAATCTGATTCCCTCAGGGTTCCCCTCACGGACTTATTTCGCGGCTCCGGCGTTGTAAGCGACCTCGCCACCCACCACAGTCGCGCCAACGCTGATCTCCCCGATTCGTTCCGGCGCAACGGTAAGCAAGTCATCGCTCAACACCGTGAAGTCCGCCAGCTTCGCCCGGCTCAACGTGCCCTTGACGGCTTCCTCATGCACCGCATAAGCCGAACCGACCGTGTACGCACGCAGCGCCTCCAACGGAGTCACCGCCTCCTCCGGCGCGATCGGCTGCCCCGACGCGGTCCGGCGGTTGACCATGTCGTGAATGCTCAGCAACGGCGACGCCGCGACCACCGGCGCGTCCGTGCTCCCCGGCAAGACCACTCCGGCGTCGAGGAAGCTCCGCATCCGATACGCCAGCCGACTCCGTTCCGGACCGAGGGCGGCGAGTAGCCCGTCGCCGATCTCGGACAGGAATCGCCCCTGCGGCACGGGAATCACGCCCAGCTGAGCGATCCGAGCCACCGCGGCATCGTCGGCGACCGCGCAGTGTTCGATGCGGTGCCGGACATCCTTGCGCGGGTACTTCTGCTGTGCCTCCTCATACGCGTCGAGCACGGCTCCGAGAGCCGCGTCGCCGATCGCGTGCGTGGCGATTTGCCAGTGGCACCGGTGTGCTTCGAGGATGTAGCGGCGCAGTTCGTCCGGTTCGAACAGCATCAGCCCCTGGTTGCCGGGGGTGTCCTCGTACTCGCAGCACATCGCGGCGGAGCGGCCGATCAGCGAACCGTCGGAAAGGATCTTGACCGGGCCGATGCGCAGCCGGTCGTCGCCGACTCCGGTGCGCACGCCGAGGTCCAGCCCGAACCACTCGCCGCCTGGCTCGAACGGGCCGCAGTCGCGCAGGGCGGTGATGTAGGGCATCACCGTCATCCGCACGCCCAGCTGGCCGCGTTCGCGGGTGCGCTGGAAGGAATCGAGGTCGGCACGACCGTGGCCGATGCCGTCGACGGTGCCGATGCCGGGTTCGGTGACGCTGGTCAGGCCGTCGGCGAGGGCGGCGTACGCACCGGCGGAGATGTTGGCGATGACCTCTTCAGTCGCTTCGGGACGCAGCAGGCGGTCGACGAGGACGGTCGCGCGTTCCTGAAGCAATCCGGTGGCCCGGCCGTCTTCGTCGCGCACCACCGTGCCGCCGGGAACGTCTGGAACACCCAGGCGGCCCGGGTATCCGGCCAGGGCAAAGGCTTCGGTGCTCGCCACGGCCATGTGCCGCGACGTGTGCGTGAGCCAGACCGGGCGTCCTCCGGCCGCGCGGTGCAGGGCTTCGGCGGTGGGGTGCGCGCCGATCTTGTTCTGGTCGTAGCCAGCGCCGGTGACCCAGGCGTCGGCGGGCAGGCTCGCGGCCCGCTCTTCGACGGCTCGGTAGAGCGCGTCGAGCGTCGGGGCGGCCTCAGCGGAGACGTCCAATTCGCGGATTCGCTTGCCGCGCATGCTCAAGTGGTGGTGCGCGTCGTTGAGGCCAGGCACGACCGGTGCGCCGCCGAGATCGACCACCACGTCCGCGGAGAGGCCGCGGACCTCGTCGTCGAATCCGGCGATCCGGCCGCCGATCACACCCAGCGCGGTCGCTTGCGGACGGTCTCCGTCCAGCGTGGCGAAGCGTCCATTGTGGAACAAAGCATCGAGACGCACGTGGTTCATCCTTGTCGGGCCAGGGTTTTCTCGGATTCGGCGACGGCCGCGGTGCGGCGGGCGAGCGCCAGGACGCAGGCGAGGGTCAGTGCGAGCAGCACGACGTGGTAGATGACGACCGGCCAGATCGCTCCGTGCGTCGAGTTGAGCAGGGCCTGCGCGATGAACGGCGTGGTCCCGCCGAACAGCGTGCTGCACAGCTGGTAAGACAGCGAGATTCCGGTGTAGCGCAAGTGGATTGGGAATCCGCGGGTGAGGAATCCGGCGAGCACCGCGTAGTAGCCGGATCCGCAGATGGTCGCGACCGCGATGCCGACGAACGCCAGACCGGGGTTGCCGGACGCGATCAGCAGGTACATCGGCACGGTCACCACGATGTTGCCGGCCAGCGAAACGGCCATGAACCGGGTTTCGCCGACGCGTTCGGCCAGCCGCGCCGCGACCGGCTGCCAGCAGAACTGCACCACCGACGCGCCGAGCAGCACGTACAGCATGGTCTGGCGGCCGATGCCGAGTTCGTTCGTGGACCAGGCGAGGACGAACGTGTTGCTGAAGTACGCGGCGGCGATGCCCATGATGCTCGCGCCGATGCCGAGCAACACTGTGCGCCATGCAGTCCGCAGCACCTCGACGAGCGGCACCTTCGCGACGGCCGCGGTCGCCTTGGCCCGCAAGAATTCCGCCGGTTCCTCGACCTTCAACCGGATCACCAAGCCCAGCGCGACCAGCACACCGGACAGCAGGAACGGTACCCGCCAACCCCAGGTCAGGAACTGCTCGTCCGGCAACGCACCGACGGCGAGAAAGACCACTGTGGACAGAATCGACCCGGCTGGCGAACCCTGTTGCGCGAACATCGCGAAGTACGACCCGCGTCCGGCAGGCGCGTTCTCCGCTGCGAGCACGACCGCGCCGCCCCACTCCCCGCCGACCGCGACGCCCTGCACCGCGCGAAGTGCGACGAGC
The DNA here is from genome assembly GCF_041346965.1 of Amycolatopsis sp. cg13. Lineage (GTDB taxonomy): Bacteria > Actinomycetota > Actinomycetes > Mycobacteriales > Pseudonocardiaceae > Amycolatopsis. The sequence continues at coordinate 8,394,147 of NZ_CP166848.1, read as the reverse complement.
AGCAACGGCGCGGCGATGCCGATCTTGGCGTAAGTCGGCAGCAACCCGACGGCGAAGGTCGCGAAACCCATCAGCAGCAGCGTGATGACGAGGGTGTTCTTGCGCCCGACCCGGTCACCGAGGTGCCCGAACACGATCCCGCCCAGCGGCCGGGCGAGGAAGCCGACCCAGAACGTCCCGAACGCGGCGAGCACGCCGGTCGCCGGGTTCAGCTCCGGGAAGAACAGCTTGCCGAAGACCAGCGCGGACGCCGTTCCGTACAAGTAAAAGTCGTACCACTCGATGGCCGTCCCGGCGAAGGAGGCGAGCGCGGCCCGGCGGCCGGCGGTGGTTTCTTGGTTCACGGGCAACTCCCTGGCGGCGGTGTTCCCCAGAGTCTTCGTCCCGCGACCTATGCTGTCCAATACCTGTCCGGACCCATTCCGATACCTCGGAGGCATAGGGTGGAACTGCGCGTGGTGCGTTATTTCCTGGCCGTCGTGCGAGAAGGCTCAGTCACCGCCGCGGCGCGCGCGGTCCGGGTCGCGCAGCCGTCGTTGTCGCGGCAGCTTCGGGCGCTGGAAACCGAACTCGGGGTGGCGCTGTTCTCGCGGTCGCCGGGTTCGCTGACGCTCAGCGCGGCGGGCACCCGGTTCGTGCCGATTGCGCAGGATCTGGTGCGCCGTGCCGAGGAAGCGGGCGCGGTGATGGCCGCGATCGGCCGCACCGAGGACACTCCGCTGACTCTCGTCGCGCCGCCGAGCACAGTGGACAGTCTGCTGGCGCCGTTCATGGCCACCGGCAAAGCCGGGCCGGTGCTGCGGGACGCCTTCCCGGTCGCGCCGGACCAGGTTTTCGAGCGGCTCCTGCGCAGCAGCGCCGACCTCGGCATCTCGACGTCCCCGCCGCCCGCGCAGCTGGAAACCGCCGCATTGGGCCGGGTTCTGGTGTCGGCGCAAGTACGGCCGGGCCACCGCTGGTACGCGGTGAAGTCGATCCCGCTGGCCGAACTGGCCGCCGAACCGCTGCTGGTGATGAACCGCAGCAACGCGGCGCGCTTGGTCGTGGACGAGGCGTTCCACCGCGCCGGACTCGTGCCGTCGGAGCTGAACGAGACCGGCTCCCCCAGCGTCGCCCAAGCCCGCGCCGCCGGCCGTGGCGAGGTATGCCTGGTGACCGACCTCGTCCGGTTCGGCCTGCGCTCCATCCCGATCGAAACCGCCGACGGGCCGCTGACCGTGCCGCTGTACGCGGGCTGGCGGCCGGATCATTACGCGCGGCCGTCGATTCTGGCGCTGATCGAGGGGTTACGGGAGTTTCGTGGCGCGTCGGGCGAATGAACTGCACTCGGTGAAAAGTTTTCGTTGTGGCACAACGGGTTTGCTTCGCTATTCTCGGCTGGTGCTATACGACTACTTCGTCGCGCGCAGGACCACCGCGGAGGTCGAGGCTGAGTCCGACCGCGGCCGGGAGGTCGCGCTCCTCGACGAAGGCGAAGCTGTCGTGCTGTCGCTGGCCAACTCCTTCCGCGACGCACTGGCTGCCGCCGACGACGCTGCTCTCCAAACCGCTGCCGCCGCCTTCGTCGAGCAGAACGAGGAAGACGCCGAGGTCGAGGACGTCATCGCGTTCCTGAAGGAACTCGCCACGCTGGCCGCAGGCGCCGCCGCGCAAGGCCACCACCTCTACTGCACGATCTCCCTCTAACCAACTCACTCGATCCGGTGACCCGGCGGCCCGATCCGTGCTAGAACAGTGCGGCGATGGGAAAACTGACCCGCCGGGCCCGGGCCACGGCCGACTATCTCTTCTTCGTCGGTGCCGGGGAATGGCCGGTCGCCGTGTCCGCGCTCGGGGTCGTGCTCGGAGCGGTCACGATCCTGCCGAGCGCGTTCGGCGTCGCGATCTCGATCGTCGCGCTCCTGCTCGGCCTGCTGACGCTGGTACGAGACATCCGCTTGCTGCGGAAACGCTGGGCCGGTTACGAGTTCACCGCGATCGTCGCGCCGTTCCCGATCGCGGACACGCCGCCGCCGAGCGCCTATCCCGACGCGCAGTACCTGGCGATTCCCTCCCGGGGCACGGCATTGGTCAGCGACGCCATCGACGCGGCGCTCACCGAAACCACCTTCGGCATCACCGTCTCCGAGGATCCGTACCGGCTGCCCGCGAAGCTGAAGGCCACCGCACCCCACGTGCTGCCGTTGCGGGCGCGCGGCCGGTTGCTGTTCAACGGCCCGATCGTCGGCATGCGCGGCGAACCACTGCCGGTCACCGGAGCGCGGCCAGCACCGATCGTCCTGCATCGCGCCCGGTTCTTCGACGCGCTCTGCAGCAACGAACTGGCGTCCCTGCGCATCACGAACTCCGCCGACGGCCGCGAATACGACCTGCGCAACGAGGAGCTGACCGACTCCTCCGGTGCCCTGCGCACCCTCGCCGCGAGCACGCTCGCCGACCTCGTCGGCGTGTCCACGATCGCGTTCACTTCGGACGGTCTGCTCGTCGTCGTCCGACAGTCCGCGCGGAATTCAGCCAGCGGACTGCTGCTCGCCCCGTCCGGAAGCGGCAGCCTCGAACCGCGAGATCTCCTTACCGAGCAAGGAGGAACCCGCCGGAACCTGCACACCGCGGTGTGCGCCGGAATGGAACGCGAACTGTGCGAAGAGGCGGCCGTCCGGCCCGATGAAGTCTCCGAGACGCGGCTGACCGGCTTCGCCCGCTGGCTCGAACGCGGCGCGAAACCGGAATTCTTCGGCGTCACGCGGCTGTCCGTCGACAGCACCGAACTCACCAGCCGCCGGGCGAAGGGCGCGGAACGGCTCTACAGCGCCGGAGTCACCGTCCTGGAGATCGACCTGGCCGCGCTGGGCCAAGAACTGGCCGACGGCGTGCCGCTGGCCGAAGCGAACGCACTGCCGCCCCGGCTGCGCGACGACAGTTCTCTCCCGCTGCTGTTGTGCCTGCGCAGCGCCGCGTTGCGGGTCAGTGCTCGTTCTTGATGACGAAGTAGGACCCGCGGATCGTCCCGGCGAGTTTCGACTTCTGGCGCGCGAACTTGAACTTGTCGGCGAGCTCCTCGGGGACGTCCATCCCGTCGGAGAGCTTGAACCCGACGGCCCGCTTGCCACCGTCCTCAAGGGTGTACATGACGTTGATCGACAGGCCGCTCTCGTAGAAGACGTACGTGATCCGGATGCCGTCGACCTCGAATTCGGTCGCCTCGAGCGGCCGCGAGGAAATGACGAGATCGCGTTCTTCCTTGAGAATCCGGTGCACGTAGTCGATCAGCTCCGGAACCTCGGCCGCGGGCTCGACGGTGAACACGTGGTCGTACTTGTTCTTGAAGTAGCGAGCCTCGTTGGCCCGCAGCCCGGCGAGCGCGTCCGCGACCGGGGAAGACTCCAGGCCGACTGTCGACACGGTGGTGAAATCGACGGCGTAGGACATGATCCGCACTCCCCGGGCTGGGTCTGATCGCAACGACCGGAGAGTACCTCGCGTTCGCGGCCGTTCGCGACCGCGCGACCCCCTCGTGAGTGGCCAGGCCGGTTCCCACCAGGGCGAACGCTCACGAGACCACGGGGTGGGGGAATTTCGGGCAAGGCCTACGGTGGCTTGGTGCGCAACCACCTGATCGACCTGGCCGTGGCGCTCGCCGTGCTCGGCCTGACGCTGGCCGGCGAGCTGCCGGACGCGGACCGGCCGTGGTTCTGGCCGGTCGCGGTCGCGGTGATGTTCGCGGCGGTGCTGCTGCGCCGCCGGTTTCCGTTGAGCGCGATGCTGGTGTCGGTCGGCGTCGCGCTCGTCACGCCGCCGTTCTGGGGCACGTCAGTCACCCTCTACACGGTCGCTTCGCTGCGCGGGCTCCGCTGGCCGACCGCGGTCGCGGTGCTGGCGGAAATCGGGCTGATGGTGTCGTTTTCGCGGCCGTCGAGCCTGCCGGACTGGAAGTCGTTCGGGCTCGCGCTCGTGATGATGGTCGTGGTCCCGACGCTGGCCGGACTCTGGATGCACCAGCGCGCGGCCTTGCTCGCTGCGTTGCGCGACCGCGCGGAACAGGCCGAACGCGAGCGTGACCTGCTCGGCGAGCGGGCCGTGACGGCGGAGCGGCGGCGGATCGCGCGCGAGATGCACGATGTCGTCGCGCACCGGGTCAGCATTGTCGCGCTGCAGGCGGGCGCGCTTTCCGTGCGGGCCAAGGACGACGAGACCGTGCAGCTCGCCGAGATCATCCGCGAATCGAGTTCCGCCGCGCTCAACGAGTTGCGCGACATCCTGCAGGTGCTCCGCGACGACGGTCCGGAACCGCGCTCGCTGCCGGACCCGACGCTGGGCGGCGTCCGCCAGCTCGCCGACGACCTCGCCGCCGCCGGCGCGCAGGTCCGCGCCGACCTGCCGGATCCGATGCCGGACGTGCCCGATCCGACCGGGCGCGCGGCGTACCGGATCGTGCAGGAGGCGCTCACGAACGCCGCGAAACACGCGCCTGGAACGACAATCGACGTGCGACTGTCCACTTCCGACGATGAACTGGTGGTCGAAGTGGCCAACCCGCTCGCCGATTCGGCCGGGCTGCCGGGCGCGGGATACGGGGTGATCGGCATGCGCGAACGCGCGACGCTGACCGGCGGGACGCTCCGTGCCGGTCCGGACGGCGCGGGCAGCTACCGGGTGCGGGCCGCGTTCCCGCTGCGAGCGGAGGAAACGTGCTGAAAATCCTGCTGATCGACGACGAGGTGCTCGTGCGCAGCGGCATCCGGATGATCCTGGAGTCCGATCCGGGGATCGAGGTGGTCGCGGAGGCCGGCGACGGTCGCGGAGTGCTCGCGCTGGTCCGCGAGCACCGGCCGGACCTCGTGCTCACCGACGTCCAGATGCCCGAGGTCGACGGCCTGGAGGTGACGCGCCTGGTCACCGCCGAACCGGACGCGCCCGCGGTGGTCGTGCTGACGACGTTCGACCTCGACGAGTACGTGCACGAGGCGCTTCGCCACGGTGCCACGGGATTCCTCCTCAAGGACACGCCGCCGCGCGAGCTGGTCAAAGCGATGCACGTGGTGGGCAGCGGCGAGGCGATGCTGTCGCCCTCGATCACCCGTCGGCTGCTGACGCACTTCGCCACCGCCGCCACGCCGACGCCCGCCCGTGCCCGGCTCGAGCCGCTGACGCCACGGGAACGCGAGGTCGCGGTAGCCGTCGCGCAGGGTTCGAGCAACGCCGAGATCGCTCGCGGGCTCGGGCTCAGCGAGGCGACCGTAAAGGTCCACTTGGGACGGATCATGGCCAAGACCGAGGCGGCGAACCGCACCCAGGTCGCGATTCTCGTGCACGACGCCGGGCTCGCCTGAATCGTTACCCCGCAACGGGTTGCCAGGTTCTATGCTCGACGCCGGGTCGGGGGGCCATTTCCGAGGGGACCCCATGCTGCCGCCGAAACCGACCGGACCGAGCTACGAACACGCGCCACCGCCGCTGATGGAGCCGCGCGGCACCAACGGCTTCGCGATCGCGTCGCTGGTCCTTGCCGTCCCGGCGTTCAGCCTGCCGCTGAGCATCGCGTTCGGGATCATCGCGCTCCGCCAGATCCGCGTGTTCGGCAACCCGGGCCGCGGCCTCGCGATCGCCGGGCTGTCGATCAGCGGCGCGTGGCTGGCGGTGCTCCTGGTCGGGCTCGCGGTGGCCAGTCCTTCAGCGGACCCGCTGTTCCAGGCCAGGCCCGGCGACTGTTTCCGCTCAGGCACCAAGGCCAGCCCGGTCTCGTGCGAGGAGGCGCACGACATCGAGGTGTTCCGCCTGGCACCCAGCGGCGATTCGCTCGTCAACGCCTGCGCGGCCCAAGCCAAGGAGTACTTCGCCAGCAGCGTCCCGCCGGACTACGTTCACGTGAACGCACGGCAGCCGTCCACATCGGACTCACCGGATCAGCACGCGGTGTGCACTTTGGAGACTGACTTCCCCACCACCGGCCGGGTCGTGCACTGACCGGTCAAGGCGCTCCCGGCGGCACGAACGGCAGTCCGCCGGGTGCGCCCGCCTCCGCCAGCGCCATCAGCATCCCGGTGTCCACTTCGGACTGAATCGCGTCCGCCAGCCGGTCCAGCATGTCCTCGCGCAAGTCCGCGAACCCCGGCGCACCTTCGGCGGCTTGCCAGTCAATACCCGCCTGCGCCGCCGCTTCGGCAAGCCACGCACGACGGAACCCGTCGTTCTCCAACGCACCGTGCCACGTCGTGCCCCACACCGAACCGACGCGGTAACCGTCCAAAAACGACTCCGCGTCGGCCGGGGCGGCGCTGCCGTGGTGGATCTCGTACGCGTCCACCGGATGTCCGCGCCATTCGCCGGTCGGACGGCCGAGCACCTTCTCCCCCGCGAACGTCACGCGCGTCGGCAGCAGCCCCAGCCCTTCGACGAGACCGGCACCCGATTCGACATCGTCCTCAATGGACTCCGCGAGCATCTGGTACCCGCCGCAGATCCCCAGCACCGGACGCCCTGCCTTGGCCCGCGCGGTCACCGCATCCGCCAAACCTCGCGCACGCAACCAGTTCAGATCGTCCACAGTGGCCCGAGAGCCCGGCAACACAACCAGATCCGCGGCGGCAACGGTGTCCGGATCAGCAGTCAGGCTCACTGTCACGCCCGGCTCGGCCGCGAGCGCGTCCACGTCGGTGGCATTGGAAGCCCGCGGGAACCGGACCACTGCCACCCGCAACCCGCGTTGCGCGGCTTCGTGCCGCCATCCGGCTGCGGCGAGGGCGTCCTCGGAGTCGATCCACACGCGGTCCAGCCACGGCAGGACGCCCAGCACCGGCCGTCCGGTGACCTTCTCCAGGCTGTTCAAACCAGGCTGCAGCAACCCGACGTCGCCGCGGAATTTGTTGACCAGCCAGCCCGCCACCAAGGCTTGGTCCTCGGCCGACAGCAACGCGAGCGTCCCGAACATCGCGGCGAGCACCCCGCCGCGGTCGATGTCGCCGACCACCAGCACCGGCAGGGAAAACCGCCGCGCGAGGCCCATGTTGACGTAGTCGCCGGAGCGCAGGTTGATCTCCGCCGGACTGCCCGCGCCCTCGCAGACGACGAGGTCAAACCGTTGCCGCAACTGGGCGAACGCGTCGAAGGCGATCTCCGCGAGCCCGGCGCGGCCGGTCGCGTACTCCCCGGCTTCGAGGGTGCCGTACGGCTTGCCGAGCGCGATGACGTGACTGCGCCGGTCGCTGCCCGGCTTGAGCAGCACGGGATTCATCGCCGCTTCCGGCTCCACCCGCGCGGCCCGCGCCTGCAGCCACTGCGCGCGGCCGATCTCCGCGCCGTCCGCGCAGACCATGGAGTTGTTCGACATGTTCTGCGCCTTGAACGGGGCGACCCGCACCCCGCGCCGCGCGAACCACCGGCAGAGTCCGGCGGTGACCAGGCTTTTCCCGGCGTCGGAGGTGGTCCCGGCGATCAGCAGCCCGCTCATTTCGCCACCGTAATCCTTGCGCTCCGCGACCCGCTCATCGCGATCCCGGCCGAGACCGCCAACGCCGCCGCTCCCACCAGCCGCGACAACCGCACGGCTCGGCGCAGATCGCGCGCCCCCGGCGGACGTCCGTCACCCAGCGTGCCCCGGCGCTCGACCTCGCCGTGGTACGTATTCGTGCCGCCGAGCCGGATGTCCAGCGCCCCGGCGAACGCGGCCTCGACCTGTCCCGCGTTCGGGCTCGGATGCGCGCTCCCGTCCCGTCGCCAGGCACGCCAGGCCGACCGCGCGTGCCCGCCGGCCAACGGCGCGGTCAGCACCGTCAGCACCGCGCCGACGCGCGCCGGCACCAGGTTGACCCAGTCGTCGGCGCGCGCGGCGAACCAGCCGAAGTTGCGGTGCCGGGGCGAGCGGTAGCCGACCATCGCGTCGAGCGTGTTCACCGCGCGGTACCCGAGCAGGCCCGGCACGCCCGCGACCGCGCCCCACAGCAGCGGCGCGACCACCGCGTCGGACGTGTTCTCGGCGATCGATTCGGTGGCCGCGCGGGTCAGCTCGGCCGCGTCGAGGCCGGTGGCGTCGCGCGCGCAGAGGTGGCTGAGCCGCTGCCGGGCGGCGGGCAATTCACCCGATTCGAGTAATCGCGCCATTTCGTGCCCTTCCGCGGCGAGCCCGCGGCCGCCGAGGACGACCCACGTCGCCGCGGCAGTCAGGACAAAACGGACACCCGGCCGGTCCTGCACGGCTCGCTCGGCAAGAAATCCCAGCCCGGCGACCGACCCCGCGCAGACCGCCGCGTAGGCCGCGCCGCGCGGCTTGGAATCGGCCCACCACCAGCGTTCCAGCTGGCCAGCGGCGGTGCCGAAGAGGGCGACCGGATGGCCCCGGCGCGGGTCGCCGAACCACGCGTCGGCGGCGTATCCGGCAACGATCCCGGCCGCCGCGGCGGATTGTCGGAGTGGCACGTGGCGAACCGTAGCGCTAGGGAGAGAATGCCGGGTATGACCAAGCTGACGCACCGGCTCGCCGGGTCTCTCGAAACCCTGGCGCAGGCCCTCCGCCGGTACGGACGCGACGACGGCAAGGTGCTCGTTCTCGGCGGGGTTCGCTCGGGCAAGTCGAGGCACGCGGAACGGCTCGTCGCGCACCACCCCCACCTCGTGTACGTCGCCCCCGGGCTGCCCCCGTCGGCCGACGACCCGGAATGGGCCGCCCGCGTCGAGGCGCACCGGGCCCGCCGCCCGCGCCATTGGACGACGGTCGAGACCACCGACCTGGCGACCGTGCTGCGCAACGCGACCAGCCCGTTGCTGATCGACTGTCTCGGCACCTGGCTGTCGCGCGTGCTCGACGAGGTCGGCGCGTGGACGGGCAAAACGGGCTGGGAGCGCAGACTGGACGACCGGCTCGAGGATTTCCTCGCCGCCTGGAGCCAAGCACGGGTGCCGATCGTCGCGGTCAGCAACGAAGTCGGCAGCGGTGTGGTGCCCGCAACGGTGTCCGGGCGGCTGTTCCGTGATGTGCTGGGCGCACTCAACAACCGGGTGTCCGCCGACAGCGACCGCGTTTCGCTCATCGTCGCCGGGCGGGCGCTCGACCTTCCGTGAGGAGCTAGCCGTGCCGCGTTTCGCCATCCCCGTCCCGGACGCCGCCGCCCGCGCCACCGCCCTGGAGCGGCTGGACGGCCTGGTCAAACCGGTCGGCTCGCTCGGCCGGCTGGAAGAACTCGCGGCGTGGCTGAGCGCCGCGCACGGCGTTGTCCCGCCGCGCCCGCTGGACGACGTCCGCGTGGTCGTCTTCGCCGGCGACCACGGGGTGTCGGCGCAGTCGGCGTACCCGCGCGAGGTGACGGCGGCGATGGTGCGGGTGTTTTTGGCCGGGCGGAGCGGGGTGACGGTGCTCGCAGCGCAGGTCGGGGCTTCCGTGCGGGTCGCCGACATCGCGGTCGACTGGGACGCCGCGGACGTTCCCGACGAAGTCACCGCCCACAAGATCCGCCGCGGTTCGGGAGCCATCGACGTCGAAGACGCTTTGGCCCCCGGCGAGGCGCTTGCGGCTTTTGAGGCGGGTCGCGCCATCGCTGCTTCGGAGTCCACTGCGGACGTTCTCATTCCCGGCGACATGGGCATCGGCAACACGACGGTTTGTGCGGCGGTGGTGGCTTCGGTTTTGGGCCTGCCCGCTGCCGAGGTGGTCGGGACCGGGACCGGCGTTTCCGGGGAGGCTTTGGAGCGCAAGACTTCGGTCGTTGCCGCTGCTCTCGCACGCCGCTCCGTGACGGATGCTTTCGACCGCCTGACCGCCCTGGGCAGCGCCTGCCTCGCCGCGACGGCCGGGTTCCTCGTGGAAGCTGCGGTCCGCGGGATCCCGGTGGTGCTGGACGGGATTTTCTCCGCGACGGCCGCGTTGGTGGCCCGGGACATCGCGCCGGGTGCGGAGCAGTGGTGGCTCGCCGGACACCGTTCGACGGAGCCCGCGCAAGCGTTTGCTTTGAAGGCTTTGGGGTTGACGCCGATCCTGGACCTGGGCCTGCGGCTCGGGGAAGGCAGCGGGGCGGTGCAGGCCGTGCCGACGCTGCGGGCGGCACGCGCGGTGATCGCGGAGATGGGTTTGCTGGCGGACCTCGGGTGACGGGTTTGTTCGGGGCACGGGGTTTGCCTGGGTTGGGGTCCGGTCTTCGTACTGCGGTTCGGAGCGGGAGCCGGGCCGGGATTCGGGCGGCGGCCCGGCTTGAGATTCGAGCCGGTATTCGGCACCGGGCTCGGGGGGCGGACCGGCTCGGAGTTCGCTTCGCCGGGGGCCGCCCCAATGTGGCATTGGGTGCATCTCACGCACCCAACGCGGCGTTGGTTGCGTTCCGCGCACCCAATGCGGCATTCGGCGCATCCCGCGCACCCAATGCGGCGTTGGTTGCGTTCCGCGCACCCGACGCGGCATTCGGCGCATCCCACGCACCCAACGCGGCGTTGGTTGCGTTCCGCGCACCCAATGCGGCGTTGGTTGCGTTCCGCGCACCCGACGCGGCATTCGGCGCATCCCACGCACCCAACGCGGCATTCGGCGCGTCCCACGCACCCAACGCGGCATTCGGTGCATCCCACGCACCCAACGCGGCATTCGGCGCACCCCACGCACCCAACGTGGCATTGGGGCGCGAGCCGTGACCCCGCCGCTGAGCGACGGCATCCGCTTGGCCGTAGGCACCCTGACCACTGTCCCGGTCCCCGCCCCGCGCACGATCGATCGGCGGGTCGCGGGCGTGGCGATGGCACTCGGCCCGCTCGCCGCGCTCCCGCTCGCCGCGGTGGCGGGGCTCATCGTGGCGGGCGGGGTCGCGATCGGACTCCCCGCGCTGGCCATCGCCGCGTTGGCGCTGGGTGCGGTAGCACTGGGCAGCCGCGGATTGCACCTCGACGGCCTAGCCGACACCGCGGACGGACTCGGCGCCTCCTACGACCGCGCGAAAGCCCTCGACGTCATGCGTCGCGGCGACTCCGGGCCGACGGGGGTCGCGACGCTGCTCTTCGTCCTGCTCGTCCAAGCCGGCGCGCTGACCGGCGCGATCGCGCACGGACACGGGATCGCCGCCGCGGTCCTGTCCGTCCTCTGTGGACGGTGTGTGCTCTCGCTGTGCTGCGCACGAGGTGTCCCCTCGGCCCGGCCGGAAGGATTGGGCGCGACGGTCGCCGGATCGGTTCCGGTCGTCATGACCGCCGTGGTGTTCGTGCTCGCGGCGGGGTGTGCCGCGTTGACGCCGGGATTGCCGTGGTGGCGTGGGGTTCTCGCGGTGGTGCTTGGTTACGCTGCGGCAGCGGTGTTGCTGGCCCGGTGCGTCCAGCGCATCGGCGGGGTAACCGGCGACGTCCTCGGCGGGTGCGTCGAGGTGGCGGTGGCCGCGACGTTACTGGCGAGCGCCTGAATCAGGAAAGCACTTCCCCGGGTGACCCACACGAGGATCTCGCCGACATCCGGCACCAAGGCGCGCCGGGGAAACACACCGCTCACATCGCGTACGGGACGGCATCGGGCACCGCGAGATCAACGCTCAGCCAACCCGGAGCCCAGGTCTCGACGACTTCCGCGCGAGCAGCACCGGATGACCGGCCAGGACCCGGCGCAGCACCGCACGTTCAGCCGAGTTCAGCGTCATACCAGGAACTCCTCGATCCACGCCCCCTCCGTACGCACGGAATCCGCACGCACCCGCCGCGCGAAGTCGTCGATCGCCGCGTCGATCTCGGCGGCTGGACGCACTGCGCCGCGCACCACTCGCGCGGCGTCGTCGATTGCCTGCCAGCCGTCGGAGGCGCGGCAGATCCGCAGCGACCACCGTGCTTCCAGCGAAAGCGACAGGAACTCGAAGTCGCGCCGGTCCGCCTCCGGGCTTGCCTTCCATGTCCGCAGTGCCACGGCGAGTTCCGCCACCGGGAACGACTGCCAGGCACAAAGGACGGTCCCGTCGTCCACGACCTCCAGGTCTGCTTCGACGTTGACGAAGACGTCGCCCGAACTCCGGTAATTCAGATCCGAGGTGTCGAAACGGGAGTACGCGAACTCCACCATCACCCCTCCCGCACAAAGACACCCAAATCCCCCAGAACGCCATCCTACCGGCGAAGGCCGGGCAGTCCCAGGCTGCGACGCGAGCACGACTCGTGTTACCAAGGGAGTGTCCGCGACGTATGACCGAGGGGACCTCGTGGCACCCAGCTCGCCCGTATCCGCGCGCCTTACCCGGCGCCGGCTGTTCCAGTTGTCCGCCGGTTTTTCGGTTCTCGCCACCGCTGCCTGCGATTCGGCGCCGGACAGTCCAGCTCCGAACACTGCCTCGCCCAAGGCGGACGGGGCGCTCGGGGCGAATTTCAACGCCGATCCGGACACCATGGGCTGGGACGAGCTCAAGCGGTCCGCCGCGAAGTGGGTGCGCGGGTTCACCGCGATGCCCGATCTGGACAAGCACGACGCCGCCGAAAACCCGACGATCAAGACGTTGCTGCAGGCGGCCGATCTCCAGTACGGCACCGTGCTGTCGCTCAAGTTCCCGTACTTTCCTGATTCCCATAAACCGATTCCGCGCCCGGGAACTCCGGCGATGCGGGCCGATCTCGCGCGGGTCGACAAGGTGCTGCCCGCGGTCATGGACAAGGTCGACATCCTCGTGATCGGCAATGAGCCGTTCATCGAATGCCCGAAGTCCGACTGGAACAACGGCGCGCTCAACGAATTCTACGAGACTATCGCCGCCCAGGTGATCAAGCAGCGCAAGGGAAAGACGCTCCTGTACATGGGAGCGCTCAACAATATCGAGGATCCTCAGTGGACCGGCGCGGGCACCGAGCGCTGGCTGAAGTACGTCCGCGAGACGCCGGAAATCGAGGGCACCGACCTCCATCCGCACGTCGGCGCACCGGACGAGGTTCAGGCGTTTCTCGATTACACCCTGCCCAAGCTGGGCGGCAAGAAGTTCCTCGTCACCGAATTTTCGCTGGTTCAGCTGTGGAAGAAGCACCTCACCGATCGAATCTCGGCCGAATACGCGGACAAGTATCACGTGCCCAAAGACACCAAGGTCTGGCAGGTCATCCGCAACGCGCTGCATCAGCCGTTCCCCAAGGCGCGGTGGGACGATTTTCTCCGCAGCAGTCCGTGGTTCGAGAACAACAAGAACTTCCTGACCGACCAGATGGCGAAGTTCCGCGCTACCGGAAAGCTCGCTGTCGCTGCCTACGGGATCGATCAGGGCATTGCCGCACTCAAGGGCGCGGACTTCGGGCCGGACACCCCGCCTTGGCTCCTCAACAGCGTGTTCGCGCGGGCGACCGTCCAGAAGAATCCCGACGGCACCGCAGCGCCGAATTACGCTTGGCTTGAGGAATTCACTGCGCTCCAGAACCATTAGTCAGCGCGGCAAGGAAAGCGTCTGTCGTAGCTCGGTCTCGGACTGCGATGCGCAGGTGATCTGGGCCCAGTCCAGGGAAGGTGTCGCCCCGGCGGACGGCGTAGCCTGCTTCGCGCAGCCGCAATCGGACGTCCGCGCCGCCAGGGACGCGGATCAGCACGAAGGGGCCGCGCGGGATACCGAGTACGGGGATTCTCCGTACGGACAGGCCGGATTCCAGGTAGTCGCGGTCGGCTTCCGCGGCGGCGGCCAGTTTTTCGGCTTCTTCCAGAGCGGCGGGGCGGCAGCAGGCGACAGTCGCGACAGCGGCCAAAGTGGACACTGACCAGGGTGGTTGCACCGTGCGCAAGCGCGCGATCAGCGATGGTTCGCCGAGGACGTATCCGGCACGCAAGCCTGCCAAGCCCCACGTCTTGGTGAGGCTTCGCAAGACTACGACGCCTGGGATCCGTTCTCCGGCAAGGCTTTCGACCTCTCCGGGGACGGCGTCGAGGAAGGCTTCGTCGACCACGAGCGTCCGGCCGGGGCGCGCCAGGGCACGCACGGAATCGGCTGGGTGCAGGACCGAGGTCGGGTTGGTCGGATTGCCGAGGAAGACCAGATCAGCGGAAGCGGGCACCAGCGACGGATCTAGCCGGTAACCGTCCACTTCAGACAGGATGACCCGGTCGACCGAGTGTCCGGCGGCGCGCAAAGCGGCTTCCGGTTCGGTGAATTGCGGGTGGACCACCACTGGGTGCTTCGCCGGAAGCGAGGCCAGCAGCGTGAATGCTTCCGCGGCACCGGCGGTTACCAGGACGTCGGCGAAATCCCGGCCATGTCGGGCGGCGACGGCTTCCGCGGCGCGGGTGGGGTCTGGGTAGGCGGCCAGATCGTCCAGCGCGGCAGCTAGTTCCGCACGGAGCCATGCAGGTGGGGCCGGGAGCCGGACGTTCACGGCGAGGTCGACGAGGCCGTCGCCGACTTCGCGGTCGCCGTGGTGGTGGAGGTCGTAATCAGCCATGGACCGCTGCCAGGGAATGCGCACGCACCCGGGACGCGAAACGGTCCGCCAGCTCGGGATGCCCGGCCCAATGGACGTGCAAGTACGAAGCGTGCAGCGATTCCGAAGCGAATCCGTCCAGGGTGCGATCCCAGCCCCACGCGGCGGTTTCCCCGTGTGCGGGCGCGATTTCGGTGCGGTGGAATTCGTGTCCGGTGACCCGTTGCCCGGCTGCCGCCAGCACATTGTCCGCCACCGAGACAGCCCGGCGGTAGCCGAGTTTTCCGCGTGCGGTCATGATCGCGTCCGCGGCGACGGCACCGACCATCGGCAGGCCGTCCAGTGAACGGCACAGGTACAGCAAGCCTGCGCACTCCGCGCTGACCGGCATGCCCGCGTCGATAGCCGCACCGACGGCCGCGAGCAGTTCCACATTGGACGAAAGCTCGGCGGCATGCACTTCCGGGAAACCGCCACCGAAGTACAGGCCAGCGCAGCCCGGCGGTAAAGCTCTGTCCTGCAACGGGTTTATGTCCACTACGTCGATGCCGCGAGCGGCCAGCAGTTCAAGATTCTCGGCGTAGCGGAAGGTGAACGCCGGACCGCCAGCGGCGGCGATGGTCGCACGTGGACCGTCGAAAACGGGGCCTGGATTCCACAAAGGACCAGTCAGCGCGGGAGCACTCCGCGCTACCCGCACGACGGCCTCGAGGTCGACCCCGGCAGCGACCCAGGCCGCCAGTTCCGGCAGCATCCGCTGCGACTCCGCGGCCCGCTCGGCGGCCGGGACCAGGCCGAGATGACGGCTCGGCGCGTGTACGTTTTCGTTGCGCCGCAACGCACCCAGCAACGGAACGCCAGTCGCCTCCAGCGCGGTGACGATCTCGTCCTCGTGCCGCTGCGAGCCCAGTTTGTTCAGGATCACCCCGGCGAGCCGGACGCGAGTGTCGTACTGCGCGAAACCCAGCACGGTCGCCGCGACGCTGCGCGAGGCCGCGGAAGCGTCGACGACCAGCACGACCGGGGCGTCGAGCAGCCGCGCGACATGGGCGGTCGACGCGTAGCCTTCGGTGCCCAAAGCGCCGTCAAACAGGCCCATCACGCCTTCGATGACGGCGATGTCCGCGCCTGCGGAACCGTGGCGCAGCAACGGAACCAGGGTGTCCTCGCCCTGCAGGAACGGGTCGAGGTTCCGCGCGGGACGGCCGGTGGCCAGCGAGTGGTAGCTGGGGTCGATGAAGTCCGGGCCGACCTTGTGCCCGGACACCGCGTGCCCGGCGGTGCGCAACGCGGCCATGAGCCCGGCCGCGATGGTGGTTTTGCCGTGCCCGGACCCGGGCGCGGCAATGACGACCCGTGCTACCACTCGATCCCCCGCTGGCCTTTCTGCCCGGCGTCCATCGGGTGCTTCACCTTCGTCATTTCAGTGACCAGATCGGCGGCTTCGATCAGTTCCGGCGGCGCATAGCGGCCGGTGATCACGACGTGCTGGTGCCCGGGCCGCGAGGCCAAAGCGGACACTACGTCGTCGACCTCGAGCCAGCCCCATTTGAGCAGATAGCTGAATTCGTCCAGGACATAGAAATCGTGCGTCTCGGCGGCGAGCCGGCGTTTGATCTCCGCCCAGCCTTCCCGGGCGTTGGCGGCATGGTCCTCTTCGGACCCTTGTTTGCGCGACCAGCTCCAGCCCTCGCCCATTTTGTGCCACTCGACCGGACCGCCCTGCCCGGTGTCGTCGTGCAGCTTCCCGAGCGCCTTGAACGCGGCTTCCTCGCCGACGCGCCATTTCGCCGACTTCACGAACTGGAACACGCCGATCGACCAGCCCTGGTTCCACGCGCGCAACGCCATTCCGAACGCCGCGGTGGATTTCCCTTTCATCTCGCCGGTGTGCACGGCGAGCAGCGGACGGTTGCGGCGCTGCCGCGTGGTGAGCCCGTCCTTCGGCACGACAGCCGGTCTTCCCTGTGGCATCAGGCAGCCCTCCCCGTCCGTTCGCGCACTGCCGAGGCCAGCGATTCAGCGGCCACATCGGACAGTGGCACGTGCTCGGCTCCCAAGTGTCCCGCCAATTCCGCGGCCAAGCCAAGCCGCATCCGGCCGGTCTCGCAGTCCATCACGATCGTCGTCACGTCGGTGAGCAAGCCCGCCGCGGCCTTGGCGCGGGCGACCGCGTCGGAGCCGCTCGTGGCGCGGCCGTCGGTGACGAGCACCAGCAACGGCCGACGCCGCGGGTCGCGGATCGCCTCGACCCGCAGCACCCGCGCGGCTTCCAGCAATCCCTCGGCGAGCGGCGTGCGTCCGCCGGTCGGCAAACCGTCCAGCCGGGCGGCGGCGGCTTCGACACTGATCGTCGGCGGCAGCGCCAGTTCGGCTTCCGCGCCACGGAACGTGACGAGACCGACCTTGTCCCGCCGTTGGTAAGCGTCCAACAGCAGGGAAAGCACCGCGGTCTTCACTTCCCGCATCCGTGCTCGCGCGCCCATCGAGCCCGACGCGTCCACACAGAACAGCACCAGATTGCCTTCGCGGCCCTCGCGCAGCGCGAACCGCAGGTCCGGCGAGCGCACCTCCAAGCCTGGTCCGGACCGGCCCCGCGCCTGCTGATGCGGCGCGGCGGCACGGATCGTCGCGACCAGGTGCGGACGTCCGTCCCGCACGCTGGGCGGCTGCACGCCGATCGTCCGGCCGGTGTCGGTGATGGCGCGCGACCGGCGGCCGCGCTCGCCCTCGCCAGTGCCCTTCACCCGGAATACCCGTGCGCGAAACGTATCCCCGGCACCGACCGTCTTCTGTGGCGAGGATCCATTGCCCGAAGGCTCGGAAGGCCCGGGAGGCGGAGCGCCCTCGGAAGGGCCGCCGTCGTCCGGAATCGGCCCGCCGTCGTCCGGGCCAGGCCCGCCGCCGGAAGGACCGTCGTCGTCCGGCCCCTCAGGAGGTCCCTCGGGGGGCGGCTGAGAATCCTCCAGCGCCTGTTCCAGCTGCTCCTCGGAAATCCCCGGCGCGTCAAACGGATTCCGCCGCCGGCGGTGCGGCAACGCGAGCCGCGCCGCGACCCGGATGTCCTCCGTAGTCACCTCGCCACGTCCGGCCCACGCCGCGTGCGCGACCGCCGTCCGCGCCGTCACGATGTCCGCGCGCATGCCGTCGACCTCGAACGACGCGCACACCTCGGCGATCTGCCGCAGCGCCTCGTCCGGCAGCTTCACCGAGGGCAAAAGCCGTTGCGCCGCCTCGATCTCCGCCGCCAAAGCCGCATCCGACGCGGCATAGCCGTCCGCGAAACCGTCCGGATCCGCCTCGTAGGCAAGGCGTCGCCGGACGACCTCCACACGCTGCTCCGGATCCCGGCTCGACGCGACCTCCACGGTCAGCCCGAACCGGTCGAGCAGCTGCGGCCGCAGCTCGCCTTCCTCCGGGTTCATCGTCCCGATCAGCACGAACCGCGCCGCGTGCGAGACGGAAACGCCCTCGCGCTCGACTGTCGCGCGGCCCATCGCCGCCGCGTCGAGCAGCGTGTCCACCAGGTGGTCGTGGAGCAGGTTGACCTCGTCGACGTACAGCAGCCCGCGATGCGCGGCGGCCAGCAGGCCGGGCTGGTAATCGGTGACGCCCTCGGCCAGCGCCTTCTCCAGGTTCAGCGAGCCGACGACCCGGTCCTCGGCCGCGCCGACCGGCAGTTCCACCAGCCGAGCCGGCCGCCGGTGCGCGGGAACGCCCGCCGCGTGCGGACCGTCCGGGCACCCCGGGTCCGGGCTGACCGGGTCGCAGGAGAACCGGCAGCGGTCCACCACGTCGACACCCGGCAGCAGCCCGGCGAGCGCGCGCACCATGGTCGACTTCGCGGTGCCCTTCTCGCCCCGCACCAAGACCCCGCCGACCGCGGGCGAGATCGAGGACAGGACGAGCGCCAGACGCAGGTCCGGCATCCCGACGACAGCGGTGAACGGATAGGGCTTCAAGAGCACTCCCTCGTGGGTCGGCGTCCGGCCGATCATCGCACAGGCAAGCTCTCGCTTAGGGTGGGAAATCGTGCGCGAAGAATCACGCCTGACGGTGGTCGGGATCGGGGCCGACGGGTGGGCCGGGCTCACCCCCGCGGCCCGCGACGCCGTGCGGCGGGCGGACGTCGTGCTCGGCGCGGAACGGCAACTGAAATCCTTGTCGGCAGACCTCCGCACGCAAACGTGGCCCAGCCCCCTGCTGCCCGCGCTCGACGAAATCATCGCCGAGCAGACCGGGCAAGTGTGTGTGCTGGCCAGCGGCGATCCGTACCTCTCCGGCATCGCCACCACCCTCCGTGATCGCGGCTACCCGCTCGAAGTCCACCCTTCCGTTTCGTCAGTGACACTGGCCCGCGCGCGGCTCGGCTGGTCGTTCGAGGAAACCGAGGTCGTGACGGTCGTCGGCCGCGCCGTCCACCGCGTCGCGCGAGCGCTGGCACCTAACCGGAAACTGCTGGTCCTGGGCGGTTCCGCACCAGAACTGCGCGAGCTGCTCAAAGCCCGCGGCTACGGCGATTCCGCCCTTACCGCCTTGGAAAACCTCGGCGCGGACGACGAACGGATCTCCGACGGCTGGACCCACGACCCCGGCCCGCTCACCGTCTTCGCCGTGCTCTGCAACGGCCCCGGCTTCCCGCTCATCGGTCTCCCCGACGACGCCTTCGAGCACGACGGCCAGCTCACCAAACGCGACCTCCGCGCGTCCGCTCTCGCCCGCCTCGCGCCCAACCCAGGCGAACTCCTCTGGGACGTCGGAGCGGGCGCGGGCAGCATCGGCATCGAATGGTCCCGCGCGCATCCGCTGAACCGCGCCGTCGCGATCGAACGCGATCCGGCGCGCGCCGAACGCATCCAGCGCAACGCCAATACCCTTGGCGTACCGGAATTACAGGTGGTCACCGGCCCGGCGCCCGAAGCGCTGACCGAACTCCCCCGTCCGGACGCGATCTTCATCGGCGGCGGCCTGACCGTGCCCGGCGTCCTCGGCCAGTGTGTCGAAACCGACGCCCGGATCGTCGCGCACGGTGTCACCCTCGAAGCCGAACAGATCCTCGCCGCCGCCTACGCCCGGCACGGCGGGGAGCTGCAACGGATCTCCGTGGAGCACGCGAAACCGCTCGGCGGGTTCACCGGATGGACGCCGTCCCGGGCAGTCACGCAGTGGAGCTGGAAATGACCGTTTACTTCATCGGCGCCGGACCGGGCGCGGCCGACCTGATCACCGTGCGCGGCCGCGACCTGCTCGCGCGCTGCCAGGTGTGCCTGTACCCGGGCAGCATGACGCCGACCGACCTGCTCGCCTACTGCGCGCCGAACGCCGAGCGCGTCGACACCGCGAATCTCAGCCTCGACCAAATCACCGCGAAGCTGATCGACGCGCATCGAGCCGGGCACGACGTCGCCCGGCTGTGTTCGGGAGATCCGTCGCTGTACAGCGCGGTCGCCGAGCAGGTGCGACGGCTGGAACCGGAAGGCGTGCCGTACGAGATGGTGCCCGGCGTTCCGGCCTTCGCCGCGTCCGCCGCTGTGCTCGGTCGCGAACTGACTGTCCCAGGTATCGGGCAGAGCCTCGTGATCACGCGCGCGCAGGCGAGGTCCACCGCGATGCCGGACACCGAAACGCTGGCGAATTTCGCCCGCTCCGGCACGACTCTCGCGCTGCACCTGGCGATCAACCACATCGAGCGCGTCACCGAAGAACTCGCCGGGCACTACGGCGAGGACTGTCCCGCCGCCGTCGTCGCGTTGGCCAGCCAGCCGGGGGAAACGGTGGTCCGCGGCACGCTCGCCGATATCGCCGGTCAAGCGCGATCCGCCGGAATGACCCGCGCGGCCACGATTTTCGTCGGACGGGTCCTCGCTGCGGGCGGATTCCCGGACAGTTTCCTGTATTCGAGCACCCGCGATCGGGCGAGCCAACCGGAGTCGTTGTGACCGAACTGCGCTGGGGCCTGCTGGCCACCGGGACTATCGCCGCCGAATTCGCCGCTGGCGTCGAGCAAAGCCGCCACGGCGTGCTCGCCGCAGTGGCCTCGCGCACTGCCGAGCGGGCGCGCGATTTCGCGACCAGGTACGAGATTCCGAAGGCCTACGGCAGCTACGAGGAGCTCCTCGCTGACCCGGACGTCGACGCGGTCTACGTCGCGACTCCGCACGCGCAGCACGAGGAATGGGCGATTCGCGCCATCGAAGCGGGCAAACACGTGTTGTGCGAGAAGCCGCTCACGATCGCCGCGCCTGAAGCGGAGAAAGTCATCGATGCCGCGCGCCGCAACGACGTTTTCCTCATGGAAGCGTTCATGTACCGGCTCCACCCGCAGACCCGGCGGCTGGTCGAGCTGATCGAATGCGGCGCGATCGGCGAAGTCCGGGCGGTGGACGTCACGTTCAGCTTCGACTCCGACGAGAACGACGCGGCCCGCCTCGGCGACCCCGCGCTCGGCGGCGGCGGAATCCTCGACGTCGGCTGCTACTGCACCTCCCTGGCCCGGCTGGTTTCGCAGGCCGCGACCGGAATTCCGGCAGTGGAGCCGACGCGCGTCACCGGCATGGCGCGGCTCACCGAAAGCGGCGTCGATGAGTTCGCGATGGGCCTGCTGCGGCTGCCCGGCGACATCATCGCCCAGCTGTCCTGCGGTTACCTGCTCACGCAGGACGACCACATCCGCATCTACGGCACCACCGGCCAGCTGTATGTACCGAAGCCCGCGTGGATCCACGAATTGCGCGCGCCGGGCGTGTCGACGATCGTGCTGACTCCGTCGGACGGCGAGCCGGAGGTCATCGAAATCGAAGCCACCCAAGGGGTTTACGCGCGGGAAGCGGATTACGTCGCCGCGCACGTCGCGGACCGGCAAGGCCCGGAGCTGACCTGGGCGGAGACGCTCGCCAACATGCGCACCCTCGACCGGTGGCGCACGGCTGTCGGATACGGGCGATGACCGTCCTGATCCTGGGCGGCACCGCGGAAGCCCGCGACCTCGCCGCCCAACTGCACGAACGCGCCGTCAAGGCGGTCTCGTCGCTGGCCGGGCGCGTCACGCGACCCCGCCTGCCCGTTGGCGAAGTGCGGATCGGCGGGTTCGGCGGCGTCGACGGCCTCACCACCTGGCTGCGCGAAAACGGTGTGCGGGCAGTGGTCGACGCCACGCATCCGTTCGCGGAACGCATCGGCGCCAACGCTTTCCACGCCTCCCGAGCCGCGGGCATTCCGCTCCTAAGACTCGCGCGCCCCGGCTGGCAGCCGACGGAAGACGACCGCTGGCATTGGGCCGCCGACCTCGAAGAAGCCGCCACGCTCCTGCCCGGCCTCGGCACCCGCGTGTTCCTCACCAGCGGCCGTCAGGGCTTGGCCGCATTCGCCGACCTCGACCCGCTGTGGTTCCTGATCCGCTGCGTCGACCCGCCCGCCCAGCCGCTGCCGCGCCAGCACGAGGTGGTGCTCGACCGCGGCCCGTACCGCCTCGACGACGAGCGCGCGCTGATGACCGAACACGACATCGACGTCCTGGTCACCAAAGACAGCGGCGGTGCGATGACCGGCGCGAAGCTGGCCGCCGCGCGGGAACTCGGCCTGCCGGTGGTCGTCGTGCGCCGTCCGCCCCGACCGTCCACAACGGAAACCGCGGACGTAGCCGCCGCTGTCGAATGGGTGCTCAACCAATGAATGAACTGTTTTACGACGTCCTGCACCGCCGCCGCGACGTCCGCGCCGAGTTCACCGGCGAACCGGTCGACGACGCCGTCCTCACCCGGGTGCTCGAGGCCGCGCACGCCGCGCCGAGCGTCGGGATGAGCCAGCCATGGGACTTCGTGCTGGTCCGCGACCCCAGCACACGCGAGGAATTCGCCCGCCACGTGCACGAGGAGCGCGACGTGTTCGCCGCGTCCCTGGACGGCGAGCGCGCGGACACCTTCGCCAAGATCAAGGTCGAGGGCATCCGCGAATCGAGCCTCGGCATCGTCGTCACCTACGACGAGCAGCGCGGCGCCCCGGCTGTGCTCGGCCGGCACGCGATCGCCGACGCCGGGCTGTACTCGGTGTGCCTGGCGATCCAGAACCTGTGGCTGGCCGCGACGGCGGAGGGACTCGGCGTCGGGTGGGTGAGTTTTTACCGCGAACCCGCGCTCGCGAAGCTGCTCGGCATCCCCGATGGGATCCGCCCGGTGGCCTGGCTTTGTGTAGGACCGGTAACGAATCTCGCCGAGGTCCCCGACCTGGAACGGCACGGCTGGCGCAGCCGCGCGCCGCTGGCCAGCGCGGTACACCACGAGCGCTTCACCCCGCGCGACGAGGGGTCAGCGCAACGGCGTCACCAGTGACCCAATAGATTCCCTCTAATGCGTCCGATTGCCGTAGTGCTGGGGTTGCTTTCGGCGCTGTGCGCCCTGGCCTATCCCTTCCTGCCGGTCGTGCAGGACACCGCGGAAGTCGTCTGGCCCACCGCCTCCGACACGCGTTCCGTCAACGCGCCCTTGACCGGGTACTGGGCACAGGACCTGAAGGCCGAACTGCCCTGCGAGACGATCCGCTCGCTCGACGCGCGCACGAACGGCCCCGCGCTGCTGTTCTCGACCGTCCCGGACGGGCGCACCGGCAAGCACGCGGCCAACGGCGTCGGCCTGCAACTGCGCGTCGACAACGGCGTGCTGCTCGCGTCCAGCCAGGGCCAGCAGATCTCGCAGCAGCCGCTCCCGCAGACCGGCTGCTCGGTCACGCTCGACTCGGACGCGACCCAGATGACGCTCTCGGTCGGCAAGACCCCGATCTTCCACACCACCGGCGACGTCCGGCCGCGCGTGCTCGGCATCTACTCCTCGATCACCTCCGCGCGCGACCCGATCGCCGGGCTGCACGTGTCGGTCGTCCCGGACACCCGCTACCAGACCTCGCCGACCACGCTGAAGATCGTCGTCGGCATCCTGGCCGCGCTGTCGTTCCTCGGCTGCCTGATCGCGGTGTGGCGGATGGACTCCGGCTTCGCCCGCCGCGCGCCGCGCTGGGCCCCGGTCGGCTGGTGGCGGCTCACCGGCCGCGACGCGACGGTGTTCGGCGTGCTCGGCGCGTGGGTCTTCATCGGGCCGGTGACCTCCGACGACGGCTACATCCTCACGATGGCCAGGGTCACCGAGGCCACCGGATACCTCACGAACTACCACCGCTGGTTCGGCGTCGCGGAGGCCCCGTTCGGCTGGTTCTACCACCTGTACGAGCTGATGACGCACGTCAGCACGGTGCCGCCGTGGATCCGGCTGCCCTCGTACCTGCTCGGCGTGATCAGCTGGCTGCTGATCAGCCGCGAGGTGATGCCGCGGCTGGGCACCCAGGTCCGCCGCAGCCGCGCGGCCGGCTGGGCCGCCGCGGCGGTGTTCCTGGTCTGGTGGATGCCCTACAACAACGGCGTCCGGCCGGAACCGGTCGCCGCGCTCGGGTCGCTGCTGGCGATCTGCGCGGTCGAACGCGCGCTGGTCACCCGCCGCCTGCTGCCGCTGTGCCTCGGCCTGACCGCGGCCGCGTTCACCCTGGCCGCGACGCCGACCGGGCTGATCGCGGTCGCCCCGTTCCTGGTCGCCGGGAAACCGCTGTTCAAACTGGTCCGGCAACGGTCGTCGAGCGGCTGGCTGCCGATGCTCGCGCCGATTCTCGCGTCCGGCTTCCTGGTGCTCGTGGTGATGTTCGCCGACCAGACGTTCGCGACGGTCCAGGAGGCCACCCGCATCCGCACCGCGGTCGGCCCGAACCTGTCGTGGTTCCAGGAACTCGCGCGCTACCAATTGCTGTTCGAGAACCTGCCGGACGGCTCCGCGCCGCGCCGGTTCCCGGTGCTGCTCGTGCTGCTCTGCACGGTCACCTGCCTGGTGGTGCTGCTGCGCCGGGGCCGGATCCCCGGTGCGGCGCTCGGGCCGAGCCGTCGGCTGATCGGCACCACCGCGTTGTTCTTCCTGCTGCTCGCGCTGACCCCGACGAAATGGACGCACCACTTCGGCGCGTTCGCCGCGGTCGGCGCGTCGATGGCGGCGCTCACCGCGTTGGCGACCAGTTCGACGGTGCTGCGCTCCAACCGAAACCGTGCGGCGTTCCTGGCGGTGTTGCTGGTGGTCGGCGCACTCGCCGCGACCGGGCCGAACGCGTACTGGTTCGTCTCGAAGATCGGGGTGCCGTGGACGACCGGCGCACCCTCGATCGGCGGCATCCCGCTGTCGACGATCCTGCTCGGAGCCGCCGCCGTCGCCGGGATCTACGCGTTCGTGGAGAACATCCGCGCGCACCGGCCGGGACCGGCGCCGCAGGAGGGCCGGAGCCGGTCGCTGCGGCTCGGTTCGCTGTCGCTGGTCGTGGTCTGCGGCCTGGTCGCCGCGGGCGAGATCTACACGATGGGCGCGGCGATCTACTTCCAGCGCGACAGCTACAGCCTCGGCTCGGCCAACATCGGGCACCTGTTCGGCAAGAGCTGCAACCTGTCCGACCACGTGATGGTGGAGCGCGACGCGGCGAAGAGCATCCTGCACCCGCAGCCCGACCAGCGGACCGTGCCGGAAAAACCGGTCACGCAGAACCCGCCGAACCCGCTGCCGAATCCGGACCAGGACAACGGCCGCGTCCAGACCGGCTTCCACACCAGCCCGGTCGACGACAAGGACCCGCTGGCCGAGCCGCCGCACGGGTTCAAGCAGGACCAGGTCCCGATGTGGAGCAGCTACCTCGACACCCAGACCCGCGCCGGACGCCTGCGCAGCGATTGGTACGCGCTCACCGACCGCACCGAGAACGGCCAGATCGTGGTCGCCACCGCGAGCCAGCCCCGGCGGCCGGCGTCGGTGAGCCTGGAGTACGGCGTCAACACTCCCGAAGGCGTGCGCGTGCTGCGCAGCCAGTTCGCGCTCCCGCCCGGCGCGGGCACCGGCGGCTGGAACGACACCCGGATCAACCTGCGCGACCTGCCGCCGGAGACCACGTCGGTGCGGATCGTGATGGTGGACAACGACCTCACCGAGGACGGCTGGATCGCCGCGTCCGCGCCGCGCGTGCCGACGTTCACCACGCTCACCGACAAGCTGGCGGGCAAATCGGTGTACATCGACTGGCCCGCGTCGTTCGTGTACCCGTGCGCGAACCCGGTCACCTCGCACGACGGCATCTCCGCGATGCCGGACTACCGCATCACCCCCGGCCAGCTCGCCGACGAGGCGAAATGGGCGTCCAGCACCAACGGCGGCCCGAACGGCTGGCTCGAGGAGATCGCGGACGAGCCCGAGGTGCCGAGCTATCTGAACGGGCAGCCGTACCAGTCGTGGGGACAGCTGCTGCAGATCGAGCCGTATACGACCGGGGTGGCGCCGACGGTGCGGCACGGGGAGAAGACGGTGTGGGGCTGGTGGTCGCCTGGGCCTGGGCCTTCGCAGCCGAACGGCAAGGACCCGACGCGCTAGGACGTCGTGAGTGGCGATGCCGGTTAGAACCGGGTGTCCTGTCTCAGGACCTCACGGACAGATGTGTCTCAGGACTTTCCGGACGGTTTCTGGTTGGTGAGGCGTTGGTAGCGTAGCGATCTGTCGAGGGTGAGTTGGCGGATGAGGGTGTCGCCGGTCATGACGGTGACGCGGTCGCCTTGCCAGTAGACGGTGGCGGTGTGTCCGGCCCAGGTGCGTCCGAGCACGATGGAGCAGCCGGAGAAGGCGATGACGCCGGTGGCGGAAACGGGGCGGGTGGTGACGCCGCTGGGCCGGCGGGGGCCGGTGGCGGGGGCGGCTTTCGGGCGGGCGTCGTAGCGTTGCTGGGGCGTCCGGCCGTCGAGGCTTTGATGGCGGCGGTTGTTGTAGATCGTCCGGTATTGGTCGAGAAGCTGTTGCAGGGCGGGGATGTTCTCGGCGGGCGGCCGGGCGGCGAGCCATTTCCGCAGGGTCTGGTGGGCTCGTTCGTCTTTGCCGCAGGTCTGCGGGTGGTGCGGGGTGGAGGCGATCGCGGTGATCCCTCGCTCGGCGAGGCGGCGTTCGAGGTCGACCATGCGGCCGCGGTGTTTGCCGGAGAAGGCCAGTCCGTTGTCCGAGAGCAGCCGGACGGGCAGGCCGTGGCCGGCGAAGGCCTGTTGCAGCGCGGCCCAGGTGTCGGCGCCGTTCTCGTTGGCCGCGGCCCAGGCGCCGACGTCGAGGCGGGAGTGGTCGTCGAGGATTTGGATGACGCAGGCTTTCGTGCCGTCGGCGAGATAGTGCTCCATGCCGTCGATCTGCCAGCAGCCGTTGGGATCGGCGTACTCGAACCGCCGCCGGGTCTTCGGTTTCTTGCGGGGCTGGGGCACGATCTGGCCGCGAGCGCGCAGGATGCGGTGGATCGAGGCGGGCGAGGGCAGCGGCGACTGCCCGGTGTCCTGCAGCCGCCAGCGGATCGAGACCGGCCCGTTGTCCAGGCCCTCGTCGGCGAGTTCCTTGCGGGCGCGCAGCACCGCCTCGGCCACCGAGGCCCCGAACGCGGTCGGACGGCGGTGCGGGGCGGTGCTGCGGCGGGTGAACCCGTCCGCGCCCTCGGCCCGGAACCGGGCCAGGTATTTGTAGAAGGTGTCCCGGGACAGGCCGTGCTCGCGGCAGAACCGCACCACGTTGATCTTCTCGCCGTGAGCCACCCGGGCGACCGCGGCGACGAACTCAGGATCCATCGAAAACCCTGCTCTGCCCATCGCCGCATGATCACCACAACACCCCTGGTCACCACGCCGACAGGCCGGTCAGTGTCCGCGATGTCCTGAGACATCAACTGTCGGCGATGTCCTGAGACTCAACAGCCGGTTCTAACCGGCATCGCCACTCACGAGGGCTCCCGCAACCGGCGCGCCCCCACCACCGACACCGCGGGCAGCACCGCCAGCGCCAGCAAGGCCCACTGCAATCCGGCCGCGTTGGCGAGCGCTCCCACGGCAGGCGCGGCCACCCCGCCGACGCTCACCGCCAGTCCAAGCGTCACCCCGCTGGCGGTCCCGAGCCGGTTCGGCAGGTAGTCCTGCCCCAACGTCACATGCAGCGAGAACGGCACGTACAACGCCACCGCCGCAAGCGCGACCAGCGGAAACACCGCGTACCCCGGCGCCAATGCGATCCCAGCGACCGCAGGCACCGCCACCGCATACGAGACCCGAACCGTCCGGATCCGGCCCCACCGTCCGGCCAGCACACCGCCCAGCAACGTGCCCAGCGCACCAACCCCCGAACAGCACCACCAACGCCACTTCCCCGGCGAGCACGCTGCCGGTCCGCTGCGTGATCCAGATGGCGAGGAAAGTGTTGAGCGAGAAAGCCGCGATGGAACGTCCGACGACCACGACGGTCAGCCAGCCGAACTGACGCCAATCGTCGCGCCCGGCGTGCGCCCGGTGTCGCGCGGCCGAATGCAGGTCGCTCATCCGCCGGAACAACGCGGCGATCACCACCCCCGCGACGAGCGCGGGCAGCACCAGATAAGGCGTCGCGCCGAGTCCGCCCGCCTGCAGCACCGGGGTGACGACGATCGGCCCGAGCGCGAAACCGACGTTGCCGCCCAAGGAAAACCAGCTCATCCCGACGTGCCCGCGCCCGGCGATCCGACGCGCGATCCGCGCCGATTCCGGGTGGTAGGCCGCGACGCCGAGGCCGGACAGCGCGATCGCGAGCCAGGTCAGCGCGTAAGAATCGGCGAGCCCGGAGAGTCCGATCCCGGCCCCGGCGACCGTCATCCCCACCGGCACGAGCCACGGCATCGGCCGCCGGTCGGTCAGCACGCCGAACAGCGGCTGGACCACCGAGGACAGCAGCGTCGCGGCCACCGTGATCCCGGCCGCGGCGAGATAGCCGTAATGCCGCTCGGCGACCAGAAACGGCACCAGTGCGGGGACCGCGCCCTGGTAGAGGTCGTCGACCGCGTGGCCGAGCACCATCAGCGGCATCGGCCAGCGCGCGGTGCGGGCCGGGAGTGTCGTCGTCACCCGATCATCGTCAGATCGGGGTGAGTCTTCGCGATTCCGTTATTATGCCGAGTTGTGTCGATTTCCGGCCATCTGCCCGCGGCTCCCACCAACACCCGGGACCTGGCGGCGACCGCGAGCATTGCCGAGCACTGGCACGACGAGCACCAGATCGTCTACGCCAGCAGCGGCGTTCTTGCGGTGCACACGGACCGGTCCCGCTGGATCACGCCCGCGCACCGAGCGCTGTGGATTCCGGCGGGAACCGTGCATTCCCACCGCGCCTACGGCGTCACACGGCTGCACCTGTTCGGGTTTCCGCAAGAGCTGAGCCCGTTGCCAGTGACCGAGCCGACCGCGCTCGCGGTCACTCCACTGCTGCGGGAACTGCTGATCGCGTACACCGAACTCGGTGAGGACCGTGCGACGCCTGCTGGACAACGGATGCGAGCGGTGTTGTTCGACCAGCTCACGCTCGCGCCGGAACGTCCGGTGCAGGTTCCGGCCGCGCACGATCCGAGGCTGGTCGCCGTGTGCCAACTGCTGGAGGAAGATCCTTCTGACTCGCGCAGTTTGGCAGCGCTGGGCCGGACCGTCGGTGCCAGCGGCCGGACGCTGACCCGGCTGTTCCGCGCGGATACCGGCATGACGTTTCCGCAGTGGCGCACCCAGCTCCGGCTCTATCACGCCCTGCGGCTACTGGTGGAGGGCCGATCGGTCACGACCGTGGCGCAACAGTGCGGGTTTGCCACGGCCAGCGCGTTCATCGACGTGTTCCGGCGTTCCCTTGGTGATACGCCGGGGTCTTATCTCCACAGTGGACAGACCGGATCCGGCGGCGCACCACGAGACTCGCCGCCAGCCGGTTGACGCCGAACGAGACGAGGATCAGCCCGGTCGCGTCGAGCAGGTGCGCGCCGAGAACGCTGGCCAGCGCGAATGAGCCGACGCGGACCGCGAGAAAGACCGCCCACAGCACGATTCCCGCGCCAGTGAGCCGATACTGCAGCCCGCCTGCCTGCCGGAACCGCGTCACGTAGCCCATCGCGGTGCCGGTGCCCGCGACCAGGACGAGTTCGCCGACCAACAGCCAATCCGCCGACTCGAACCCGCCGCCCAGCTCGAACCCGAGATAAACCAGTCCCACCACGATCAGGAGAACCGGCATCAGCAGCATCCGCCGCGGTTCGGCGGAGCGCCACTGGAACTGCCGCACGATCAGGATGCCGATCCCGAGCGCGAGGAGCACGTCGTCGACCATCGCCAACTCCATCACTAGTGATACTTCCCCGAATGTATCACCAGTGATTGAATGGGGCCATGCGCGCCGCCGACCTGCACCGACTCGCCCGCGCCCTGCGCGAGATCGCCCTGACCAGCACCGGGAACACCGGCGCGGACCAGGTCAACGCGGGAGAACTGGCGGTGATCGAGGACGTCTCGCGCAATCCCGGCGCGACGATCAGCGACGTGACCCGCCGGACCGGGCTGGCGCAGAGCCTCGTCTCCCGGATCACGCACCGGATGGCGGACGCGGGCGTCGTGCGCGTGCGTCCCGACGAGAAGGACCGGCGCAAGTCGCGGCTGGAGATCGAACCGTCCGCCCGCGCGATGTTCCGCACCCGCGCGGACGGTTCGATCGCCTCAGCCTTGGCCGCGCACGCACCGAAACTCAGTGCCGCGCAGCGGAAAGAACTCACCCATCACCTCGCCGAGGCGGAGCGACTGCTGCGAGAAGGTCAGGAATAGCTGCGCGGCGTCCACACGATCGACCGCCCGTCCGGCCCTTCCTCCACGACCGTGCGCGAAGAACCCACAATCAGCAGGCAGCGCATGTCCACTGTGGCCGGGTCAAGCTCGCCGAGCGTAGTAACCCGAATGTCTTCCTCCGGCCCGCCGACATCGCGGGCCACCACCACCGGCGTCTCCGGATTCCGGTGCCGCAAAAGGACTTCCCGCGCGTTCTCCAGCTGCGTCACCCGAGTCCGCGAAGCCGGGTTGTACAACGCCAGCACCAGATCCGCCGCGCCAGCCGTGTCGAGGCGACGTTCGATGATGTCCCACGGCTTCAACCGGTCCGAAAGGGACAGTACGCAATAGTCGTGCCCCAACGGCGCTCCGACGCGCGACGCGGCCGCCTGCGCCGCCGTCACCCCGGGCACGATCCGCACCCGCGCACCAGCGCCGTTCCCGGCCGAAACCTGTTCCAGCACCGCCGAAGCCATCGCGAACACGCCCGGATCCCCGGACGACACCACGGCCACCCGCGCGCCCGTCGCGGCCAACTGCAACGCCTCGACCGCCCGGTCCGCCTCGACCCGGTTCCCCGACGCGTGCCGCTGCTGCCCCGCCCGCTGCGGAACCCGCGCGACATACGGGCCGTAGCCGACGATGTGGTCCGCCGCCGCCAATTCCGCCGACGCTTCCGGCGTCAACCACTCCGGCCCGGCCGGACCGAGCCCGACGACGACAACCTCGCCGCCCTCCACCGGTGCCGAAGCGCTAGCCGGAACCGCCGGTTCACCGTCCACACGCGACTTGTAAGCCGGGCTTGGCAGCAATGCCAAGGAGAAATACGGGACCGACTCCGGGTCGACGTCCGCGAACGGCTCCACCCGCTGCTGTCCCCAGGTCGCCCGCTCGACATACCAGGCGTCGTCGAGCTTGCCCGCCTCCGCGAGCGCTTCCCGGACAGAACCGAAGGTACGGCCCAATTTCAGCACCGCCGCCGCTTCGGTGTCCGCGAGCCGCCGCGCCAATTCGGGCGCTGGCAACGTTCCCGGCAGCACAGTGAGCACTTCGTCCCGCTGCACCAACGGACGGCCGAGCACCGACGACGCCGCGCTCACCGACGTCACGCCCGGCACGACCTCGGTCTCGAACCGTCCGACAAGCCGCTCGTGCATGTACATGTAGGAGCCGTAGAAAAACGGATCTCCCTCGCACAGCAGCACCACGTCACGCCCGGCGTCGAGATGCTCGGCAAGCTTTTTCGCGCTCAGCTCATAGAAATCGGCGATCGCGCCTTCATACCCGCCGGGATGGTCGGTGGTCTCCGTGGTGACCGGATAGACCAGCCGCTCTTCCAGCTGCCCCTCGCGCAGATACGGCTCGGCCACCGACCGCGCGATGCTGCGCCCGTGGCGCGCGCTGTGGTAGGCGATGACGTCCGCCTCGCCGATCAGCCGCGCCGCTTTGACCGTCATCAGTTCCGGATCGCCGGGGCCCAGCCCGACGCCGTACAGCCGCCCCGTCATTCGACCGCGCTCGCAATCGCGTTCACGGCGCCGACGGCCATCGCACTGCCGCCGCGACGGCCGTGTACGACCAGATACGGCGCGGGCGCCCGCTTCGCCAGTTCCACTTTGGACTCAGCCGCGCCGACAAACCCCACCGGCACCCCGATGATCGCGGCCGGTGCGCCGACGCCCTCGTCCAGCAGCTCCAGCAACCGGAACAACGCGGTCGGCGCGTTCCCGATGGCCACCACCGAACCGGGCAACCGATCGCGCCACAGCTCCAGCGCGGCGGCCGACCGCGTGGTGCCCAGCCGCTCGGCCAGCCCGGGCACGCTCGGGTCGGCCAAAGTGCACACGACGTCGTTCGCCGCGGGCAAGCGTTTGCGCGTGATGCCGCTGGCGATCATCTGCGCGTCGCACAGGATCGGCGCACCCGCCTCCAGCGCGGCGCGGCCCGCCTCGACCACGTCGAGCGAGTACCGCAGGTCGTCGACCAGGTCGACCATGCCGCAGGAGTGGATCATCCGGACCGCGACGCCCGCGACGTCGTCGGGCAGGATCGCCAGGTCCGCCTCTTCGCGGATCGTGGCGAACGAGTGCCGGTAGATCTCGGCTCCGTCCCGCAGGTAGTCGATCACGAAGGTCCCTTTCTCGCCAACGCATCCGCCAACTCGGACGCCGGGGTCCAGCGTCCGTCGACACGGTAGCCGCCGGGTTCGGCGACGACGTCGCGGTGGGCCCCGGACGGCCGTCCGCACCGCCGGGCACAGCCCGAAACGTGCACCAGCTCCCCGTCCGCGACCAGTGTCGCCGCGTCCGCGCGGACGTCGGCGAGAGACTTCGCACACCCCGGCGCGCCGATGCAGGCGCTAAGCTCCGCCGTCGCCGGATCCGTCGACAATCCCGCCGCGTGCAGACGCTCGACGTCCGCACCGCCGGGCAGCAGCACCGAACGCCACGGCGTGACCACGGCGTCGCCGAAGTCGGCCAGCGTGCGCAGCTGCGCGGCAGTCAGCTGGCCAAACCGCGGCGCGACCCCGACCGCTTCGCCGCCGTCGTCGCGCTGGATCCGGCCGACCGTTGGGTCGATTCGGCTCGGCCGGGGTCGCGGCGCTTCCCGCGGACCGTCCGGCAGCAGCGTCGAAGGATCGTCCAGCTCTCCGATCCGCCACGCCGAACCTCGCGTGCGCGCAAACGTTTCCGCCACGGTGAGCAGCGCGACCACCGCCTCGTCGCGCGGCACCGGCCAGCCGGAATCAGCGCCCGCCAGCAGCACCACACCGGTCGACTCGCTGGTCGCGCGCCAGCAAACGTCCGTGCCCACGACGTCGCCGCGACCGTCGTCAAAGCCGAAGAGAAACCGTCCCGGCAGCTCCGCGAGCTCCGGCCGCGCGCACAGCTCGCGATCCAGCTTCGCGGAAAGCCCCCGGACGTCCGCGAGCCCGCCGCGAATCCCGCTCAACGGCGAAGCCAGCACGTTCCGCACGCGTTCGTGACTCGGCGACGGCAGCAATCCGGCTTCGGTCAGCCGTCCCGCCAAGCCCGGACGGCGCACTCCGCGCAGCTGGACGTTCGCCCGCGAGGTCAGATGCACGTCGCCGTCGCCGAGGTCTTCCGCACAGGAAGCCAAGGCGCGCAACCTATCCGCGGTCACCACGCCGCCGGGAAGCCGGACCCTGGCGAGCGGCCCGTCCGCCGCGTCGTGCGTCGCGAAGACTCCGGGACAGGCGTCGGCGCGCACGCGGGCAGGGTTGGACATGGCGCTCACTGTAACCCGCGGCCGATTCAACAGGCTTGCGATCATATGTAGTACATCTGCTACATTCCATCGCATAGGGAGGATGGGGGTTATCCAATGAGAGATCAAGCGGACACCGTGCTCCGCGTCGAAGGCCTGCGCATGCGCTACGGCACGAACGACGTGCTGCACGGCACGTCGTTCACCGCGCACCGCGGCGAGGTGCTGTGCCTGCTGGGGCCGAACGGGGCGGGCAAGACCACGACGATCGAAATCCTCGAAGGGTTCCGTATGCGGTCCGCGGGCGAGGTTTCCGTGCTGGGCACCGACCCCGCGCGCGGCGGCGAGGATTGGAGGGCGCGGCTGGGGGTCGTCCTCCAGTCCTGGCGCGACCACGGCAAATGGCGCGTGCGCGAACTGCTCGACCTGCTCGGGTCGTTCTACGCGCCGTACTCCACCGACCGGATCCGCCGCCCGTGGGACACCGACGAGCTGATCGAGGCGGTCGGGCTTTCCGAGCACGCGGGCAAGAAGATCCGGATGCTGTCCGGCGGGCAGCGGCGCAGGCTGGACGTGGCGATCGGCATCGTCGGCCGCCCCGAACTGCTGTTCCTCGACGAGCCGACGGCCGGGTTCGATCCGCGGGCGCGGCGCGATTTCCACGAGCTCGTGCACCGGCTCGCCGACGACGACACCACGATCCTGCTCACCACGCACGACCTCGACGAGGCCGAGAAGCTCGCCGACCGGATCCTGATCCTGAGCGGCGGCCACATCGTCGCCGACGGTTCGCCGGACCAGCTGAGCAGGCAGATCGCGGGCGAGGCCGAGGTGCGCTGGACGGTCGACGGACAGCGGTTCGTGCACTCGACCACGGAGGCGACGAAGTACGTGTACGAGTTGTTCAAGCAGCACGGCGAAGCGGTCGCCGACCTGGAGGTCCGTCGCGCGTCGCTGGAGGACACCTACCTGACGCTCGTGCAGCGCGCGGAGTCCGGGCTGGCTGAAGCAGGTGCGCGATGACGGCGTCGGCACAGCGGACCGCGGCGCGGGCCGGACTCCGCCGCGGGTTCATCGAATTCCGCCAGCAGTGGACGAACCGGGACGACCTGATCGGCCAGCTCGTCTGGCTGGCGATGATCTTCGGCACGCTGTTTTTCATGCGTGACGCGCACCTGCCGGGCACCTCGTTCTCGCTGGGCGCCGCGACGGTGCCCAGCGTGATCGGCGCGGGCCTCGTGTTCAACGGCATGTCCGCCGTCGCGGGCTCGCTGATCGTCGACCGCGAGGACGGCACACTGCTGCGGGCGAAGGCGACGCCGAACGGGATGTTCGGCTATCTCGTCGGGAAGATCACGACGTTCTCGATGATGCAGGTCGCGAGCATCGTCGTGATGCTGGTGCCGTCGTTGTTCCTGTTCGACGGGCTGGCCCCGGACGGGTTCTTCTCGATCCTGAACCTGGTGTGGGTGCTCGCCGCGGGCCTCGTCGCGACCATGCCGATCGGCGCCGCGATCGGCTCGCTGATCCAGGACTCGCGGATGATGGCGCTGGTCATGCTGCCGGTGCTCGGGCTCGGCGCGATCTCCGGGATCTTCTACCCGATCACCGCGCTGCCGGTCTGGCTGCAGGACGTCGGGCAGGTGTTCCCGATGTACTGGCTCGGCCTCGGCATGCGCTCGGCACTGCTGCCCGACCAGGCGGTCGTCGTCGAAATCGGGCAGTCGTGGCGGCCGTGGGCGACCCTGGGGGTGCTGCTCGCGTGGGCCGTGATCGGATTGGTGCTGGCCCCGATCCTGCTGAAGCGGATGGCCCGGCGCGAATCGGGGTCGTCGGTGGCGGCGCGACGGGAAAGGGCACTTCAGCGTGTGTGAGGCGCGGTGAGCGAGAACGTCTACAACCGCATCGCGGTGCTGCGCGCCGAACGCGGCATCTCGCGGCGGCAGCTCGCGGACGCGCTCGGCGTGCACTACCAGACCATCGGGTACCTGGAGCGCGGCGAGTACAGCCCGAGCCTTTACCTCGCGTTGCGGATCGCGGAGTTCTTCGAGGTCGCGGTGGAGGTGCTCTTCTCCACCGCGCCCTTCCCGCGCATCGGGGACGAAAGCAAGCCCGCGTGAGGGTCTGCTCACCTTGACGGCGCGGGTGCGCCCGGCGAGAGTAAGAGCGCACACGCGTCGGCACGCGGAGGAACCCGGTGCGAATCCGGGGCGGTCCCGCCACTGTGACCGGCGGCCCCGCGGCCGCCGGCAGCCAGGAACTCCCGCCGGCGACACCGTCGACCCGGGGCGCGGACACCCCGAGTGAGGAACGCCGTGATCCTGCTGCTGTCCACTTCGGACACCGACCTGCTCAGCGCCCGGGCCAGCGGCGCGGACTACCGGCTCGGCAACCCGTCCCGGCTTCCGCTCGGTGAGCTGCCCGGGCTGCTCGAGGGCTGCTCGATCGTCGTCGTCCGGATTCTCGGCACGCCGCGGACCTGGCAAGAAGGCCTGGACACGCTGCGCGCGTCCGGTGCGCACGTGGTCGTGCTGGGCGGCGAGCAGACGCCGGACGCGGAGCTGATGAAGCTCTCCACGACTCCGGCCGGGATCGCCGCCCAAGCGCATCTGTACCTCGCGCAGGGCGGTCCGGAGAACCTCACGCAGCTGCACCGCTTCCTGTCCGACACCCTGCTGCTGACCGGCGAAGGCTTCGAACCGCCCGCCGAACTCCCGTCGTGGGGCGTGCTTTCGCGGCCGGCTCCGGCGGGGGAAGGCCCGGTCATCGGGATCCTCTACTACCGCGCGCACCACCTGTCCGGAAACACCGGTTTCGTGCACGCATTGGCCGACGCGGTCGAGTCCGCGGGCGGCCGGGCGTTGCCGATCCACACCGCGTCCCTGCGCACGCGCGCGCCGGAGATGATGGCTGAGCTCGGCAAGGTCGACGCCCTGCTGGTCACTGTGCTCGCGGCGGGCGGCACCCGTCCGTCGGAAGCCGGAGCCGGCGGGGACGACGAATCGTGGGACGTCGCGGAAATGGCCGCGCTGGACGTGCCGGTGCTGCAGGCGTTGTGCCTGACCAGCGACCGCGAAACCTGGTCCGCCAGCGACGACGGCCTGTCGCCGCTCGACGCGGGCAACCAGATGGCGGTACCGGAATTCGACGGCCGGATCATCACCGTCCCGTTCTCCTTCAAGGAATTCGACGACGACGGCCTCCCCCGCTACATCGCCGACGCCGAACGCGCCTCCCGCGTCGCCCGCATCGCTCTCGCGCACGCCCGGCTCCGCCACACCCCGCCTGCTTCCCGCCGGATCGCCCTGATGCTGTCCGCGTACCCCACGAAGCACTCGCGCGTCGGCAACGCAGTCGGCCTCGATACTCCTGCTTCGGCGATCAAACTCCTGCGCCTCATGCGCGAACGCGGCTACGACCTCGGCACGGACGCTTTCCCCGGCGTCGACCCGACCGGCACCGACCAGCCGGACGGCGACGCCTTGATCCACGCCCTGATCGCCGCGGGCGGCCAAGACCCTGAGTGGCTCACCGAAGAACAGCTGTCCGGCAACCCGATCCGCGTCCCCGCCGCCCGCTACCGCTCGTGGTTCGCCGCCTTGCCGGTCGAGTTGCGGGAAGCGATGGAAGAACACTGGGGCCCCCCACCGGGTTCGCTGTATGTCGACACGTCGGCAAACCCCGAGGGGGACATCGTCCTGGCGTCGCTGCAGTCCGGCAACGTCATCCTGATGATCCAGCCGCCCCGCGGGTTCGGCGAAAACCCGGTCGCGATCTACCACAACCCGGACCTGCCGCCGAGCCACCACTACCTCGCCGCCTACCGCTGGCTGGAAGAGGAATTCGGCGCGCACGCCGTCGTCCACCTCGGCAAACACGGTTCACTGGAATGGCTGCCCGGCAAGACCGCAGGCCTCTCCGCCGCCTGCGCACCCGACGCGGTCCTAGGCAATCTGCCGTTGGTGTACCCGTTCCTGATCAACGACCCCGGCGAAGGCGCGCAAGCGAAACGCCGCGCGCACGCGACCATCGTGGACCACCTGGTCCCGCCCATGGCCCGCGCGGAATCGTATGGCGACCTGGCCCGCCTGGAGCAGTTGCTGGACGAGCACGCCAACATCGCCGCGATGGACCCGGCGAAGCTCCCGGCGATCCGCGCCCAGATCTGGACTCTCATCCAGGCCGCGAAACTCGACCACGACCTCGGCGTCGACGAACGCCCGCACGACGCGGAGTTCGACGACTTCCTGCTGCACATCGACGGCTGGCTGTGCGAGGTCAAGGACGCCCAAATCCGCGACGGCCTGCACATCCTGGGCGAGGCCCCGGTCGGCGAGGCCCGCGTCAACCTGGTCCTCGCGATGCTCCGAGCCCAGCAAATGTGGGGCGGCAAACAAGGCGCCGTCCCCGGCCTCCGTTCCGCCCTTGGCCTGAAGGAAAACTCGGACGCCCCACTGTCCGAAGTGGACGCCATCGAAACCACCGCGCACACCTTGGTTTCTTTGATGGAGACCAACGCGTGGTCCCCTTCTTCGGTCTCTTCAGTGGTGAGCGAAGTCCTGGGCACTTTCGATGCCGAAGTCGGCCGCGTCCTGACCTTCGCCGCCACCGAAATCGTCCCCCGCCTGGCGGGCACCTCGTCCGAAGTAGACGCGGTCCTGCATGCCCTGGACGGCGGCTACATCCCCGCCGGCCCCAGCGGTTCCCCCTTGCGCGGCTTGGTGAACGTCCTGCCGACCGGCCGGAACTTCTACACCGTCGACCCGAAAGCCATCCCCAGCCGTCTGGCCTGGGAAACCGGCCAGGCCTTGGCGGACTCCCTGCTCCGCCGCTACCGCGAAGACACCGGCGACTGGCCCCGGTCCGTCGGCCTGTCGGTCTGGGGCACCTCCGCCATGCGCACCTCCGGTGACGACGCCGCCGAAGTCCTGGCATTACTGGGAATCCAGCCGGTCTGGGACGAGGCGTCCCGCCGCGTAACCGGCATCGAGCCAGTCCCGCTGTCCGAACTGGGCCGCCCGAGGATCGACGTGACGGTCCGCATCAGCGGCTTCTTCCGCGACGCTTTCCCGCACGTCATCACCCTCCTGGACGACGCCGTCCGCCTAGCCGCTTCACTGGACGAACCGGAATCCTCCAACTACGTCCGCGCCCACGTAGCCGCGGACCTGGCCGCGCATGGTGACGACCGCCGAGCCACCACCCGAATCTTCGGCTCAAAACCAGGCGCATACGGAGCCGGCCTGCTCCCGTTGATGGACTCCGGAAACTGGCGCGACGACAAGGATTTGGCCGAGGTCTACGCAGTCTGGGGCGGCTTCGCCTACGGCAGGGATTTGGACGGCCGCCCCGCTCGCTCCGACATGGAAACGTCGTACAAACGCATCGTCGTAGCCGCGAAAAACACCGACACCCGCGAACACGACATCGCAGACTCGGACGACTATTTCCAGTACCACGGCGGAATGATCGCCACCGTCCGCGCCCTGACCGGCTCCGCCCCCGCCTCGTACGTCGGCGATTCCACCACGCCAGATGCCGTCCGTACTCGAACCCTGGGCGAAGAAACGGCCCGCGTCTTCCGCGCCCGAGTGGTGAACCCGCGCTGGCTGTCCGCCATGCGCCGCCACGGCTACAAGGGCGCTTTCGAACTCGCGGCCACGGTGGACTACCTGTTCGGCTTCGACGCGACCGCTGGTGTGGTCGGCGACTG
Organism: Amycolatopsis sp. cg13; assembly: GCF_041346965.1. GTDB lineage: Bacteria > Actinomycetota > Actinomycetes > Mycobacteriales > Pseudonocardiaceae > Amycolatopsis. Next base: position 8,355,196 of record NZ_CP166848.1, on the reverse strand, counting down.
GATGTACGAGAAGTTGTCGCAGTCGTATGTCTTGGATGAGGAAAACCAGCAGTTCCTGCGCGACGCGAACCCGTGGGCTCTGCGGGGAATCATCGAACGCTTGACGGAAGCCGCGGACCGAGGGCTATGGGAAGAGCCGGATCCGGAGTTGCTGGCCGAGATGCGTGAGGTTTACCTGACGCTGGAAGGCGATCTGGAGAACGACTGAGCCTCGTCGCGGGTGGCCTCGGCTGGTTCGGATTCGGCCAGCTGAGGCCACCCGGCGAACTTACCGCTGGCGTGCTGCTCCCCTTCGCGGCGATTCCATTCACGGGCCCCTACCCGCCGTCCCGCCGCAACCGACGGTCTCACGCGCTGTCCCAGCTCATCTGGCCGAACCGCGCCCGCGCCGAGCTTGCCCGCGCCTTCTCGAAGGACTCACCAGGCCAGACGCTCCACCGATTTCCGATACCCGGGCACCCTCTCCGCCGATCAACCGCCGTCACCGCCCATGACCGCCGATCAGCCGCTGTCACCGCTGCCACGCGAACTCCCATGCCGATCAGCCGCACGCTCCGCGTGCGAGCTCTCACCCTGCTGCGCGGCTTACCTCAACCACGCACGCCGCCCCTCCAGCGCCCGCCCCCGCATCCACCCGCAGCGTGAGCCCTATCGCCAAGCCCGCCCAGCCCAGCCACGCCACCACCACTGCTCCCGCCACCACGCACCGAGCCGTCCGAGCTTTCCCCGCCGCCCGACCACCGCAGTTCTCGCGGCGCGCCTCCTGGCGGCACCCGTCCAGTCCAACCGCACCGTCACCGTCTCCCCTTCCCCCAGCGGACCACTCGCCCCCGCGGTCCGCGTCCCTTTGCGCGGAACCGTTGCGCCACAAGGGTGAACCCGCTCCCACCGAATTCCGGCATACGCCCCGAACCCGTCCCCCGCCGGACAAGAGCAGCCGACCGCACCTTGACTTCATAATGGTCTAGTCCAATGCTTACCGCATCAATTTTCCGCATGTTCGCCGGAGGACAGATGCAGCGAAGCAGACTGGCCGCCACACTCGTCGCCGCCGCTACCGTGGCCGGAGCAGCTGCCGTCGTGGCCGCGACCGCCCACGCGCAGACCGGGACGTCGACCGGCCTCGACAACAATTGGTACGCCGCCGCGCCGTACCTCATGCCGCAGAGCAACAACCCGCCCGACCCGGTGACCGTCATGAACGCGACCGGGCAGAAAGCGTTCCAGCTGGCCTTCATCCTCGCGCCCAAGGGCGGCGGATGCAGTCCCACCTGGGACGGCACCACGCCGGTTTCCTCGGACACGACCGTCGGCGACGCGATCAACCGCATCCGCGGCAACGGCGGCGACGTGTCGGTTTCGGTCGGCGGCTACGGCGGCACGAAGCTGGGCCAGACCTGCGGCACTGTCGACGCGACCGCCGCCGCCTACCAGCAGGTCGTGGCGAAATACAACCTGAAGGCGATCGACTTCGACCTCGAAGAACCCGAGTACGAAGACACCGCTGCCATCGCGAACGAACTCGGCGCCGCGAAGAAGCTGCAGGCGGACAACCCCGGGCTGTTCGTCTCGGTGACCATGCCGGGAACCGCCGCGGGCACCGGCTGGTTCGGCACCCAGTTGCTGGACCAGGCGAAGTCGATCGGCTTCGCCCCCAACGACTTCTCGATCATGCCGTTCGACGGCGGCTTCACCGGCGGCGGCGCTTCGCAGGTCTCGGCACTGGAAGCGTTCCACGGCCTGCTCCAAAGCCACCTCGGCTGGGACAGCGACACCGCGTATTCGCACGAAGGTTTCTCGGGAATGAACGGGAAATCCGACTCGTCGGAATACTTCAACGTTTCCGATTTCCAGACCGTGTACGACTACGCGACGAGCCACCATCTCGGCCGGTTCACTTTCTGGGCAGTGAACCGCGACCGGCAGTGCACGACGACGACCGACAACAGCGTGTGCTCGAACGTCCAGCAAAACGACTGGGACTTCACGAAATTCACCACCCGGTTCGCCGGCGCGACCCCGCCGCAGACCACTCCGCCGACGAGCCCGACCAGTCCGACCAGCAATCCCCCGGGCACCTGTTCGGCACCGGAATGGCAGAAAACGCAGGTCTACACCGGCGGCACCGTGGTCGCGCACAACGGCCACAAATGGACCGCGAAATGGTGGACCCAGGGTGAGGAACCCGGCACGACTGGCCAGTGGGGCGTCTGGACTGACAACGGAGGCTGCTGACCGGTTAGTTTTCCCGATCGGGCGCTGCGACGCGGATTCCGTGCCGCAGCGCCCGATCCGTCAATTGTATTGAGAAATCAGGGACGAACGCCGGGAAGGTGCGTATTCGCCCGGCGAACCTCCGAGGCCAGCGCCGGCACCTCGATCACCCGCCGTCCAGCCGCGACGAGCCGCTCGACCCCTTCGGCCTCAACGAACAACGACGGTTCCCGCCAAGCCATCACTACGCGCGGAATGGCCGTTTCGAGGATCAACTGCGTGCAGCTTTTCGGATGGGACGCACGATCGCTGCACGGTTCGAGCGAGCTGTACATGGTCGCGTCGGCGAGCCGCGGGTCGTGCGGATCGAGCTTCGCCAGCGCGGACTCTTCCGCGTGGTTGTGCGGATCGCCCTCGCCCGAATGCCCGGTGGCGAGCACCGTCCCGTCCGGCAGCCCGACGACCGCGCCGACCCGAAACGTCGAACTCGGCGGGCACTCGTCGGCAAGGTCGATGGCCTGGCGCAACCGCAGCAGATCGAGCGACGACGGTTCAGCCGCGGCGCGATACCGCAGCACCGCGACGTCCCCGAGCCGCCGCACTTCGGTCAGCTCCAACGGTCGCGGGAACGCTCCCGGCCCGAGAAACCGCGGCGCACGCGGGTCGCCGACCATGATCGGCGCGACCGCGAGCCGGAGTTCGTCGGCGAGCCCGGCGTCGAGGAACTGCGTGTGGACCGCCCCGCCGCCCTCGACGAGCAGCGTCCGGATCCCCCGCGCGCCGAGGTCGTCCAGGACGCGCCCGAGCTGCGGCGGACTGCCGACATCCACGACAGTCGCGACCGCGCTCAGACTGTCCGCGCTGCCTCGCGGCGCATAGACGAGCTTCTCGGTGTCGCCGACGGTGAAGAACCGCGACGTCGGATCCAGCTTGCCGCTGCTGGTGACCGTCACTTTGACCGGTTGCTCGGACAGTCCTGCTGCTACGCGCTCGCGCCGCAGTTCGGCGGAGCGCACGAGGAGCCGCGGGTTGTCGGCCCGCACCGTGCCCGCGCCGACGAGGATGGCGTCGGCCTCGGCACGGAGCCGGTCGACCTCCGCGAAGTCGTCCTCGTTGGACAGGATCAGCCGCGTGCTACCGGCGTCGTCGAGGTAGCCGTCCAGCGATTGCGCCGCGGACAGCAGGACGTGCGGCCGTCCGGTCATCGTGCCCATCCGCTCATCGTGCTCCGGCCAGGTCAGGCAGGCACCACGGCGTACTGGCGGACGTACAGGTCGGTGTAGGTCACCGGTCCGCGCGGACCCGGCACCCGGTCGAGGTTGATGCCGGTTTCGGGCACCGCGAGCAGCTTGAAGCCGTCCAGCAGCCGGGTCGGCGCGTTCCAGAACACGCCGGTGCCGGTGTAGCCGTCGAAGAACTGCTCCGCGGCCGCCGGGTTCTCGGTCGCGATCCCCGCGGCCAGTCCCGAGGTGCGCTCGTTCGCGATCTCGACCGCGTCGACGAGCCCGCCGACCTTCTCCACCGTGACGGTCGCCTCCCGCTCGGAGTCCAGCGCCCACTCGTAGCCGATCGGATGCTCGTGCGGCGCGAGCGAAGGCGTGACGCCCCGCTCGGCCAGCGCCGACTCGATCTGCGGCCACACCGTGTCGTGCACGTCCTCGTGGATCAGCAGCAGGTTCAGCCGGTTGCAGACGCCGAGCCGGTCGAGGCTCGAGAACACGAGGTCACGGACCTTGCCCGCATCCGCAGCGGCGTCGACGTAAAGCACCCCGCCACCGTCGGCATGCGCCAACGTGCGCACCCCGTGCACCGCGGCCTCAGTCGCCAGCGCACGCGTGCTGTCGCCACTGCCGCGGAGGATGACGAGCGGCACGAGCCCAGGCAACCGAACCAGCGCCGACGCCGCTTCCCGCTCGACGCGCGGCACCAACTGCACGACGTCCGGGTTGATCCCGGCGGCCTCGAGCGCGGGCGCGATCACGACGTCCCGCAACCGCTGCGCCGACCCCAGCGCCGCCGACCCGGTCCGCAGCACGCCGCCGTTACGCGACTTGACCAGTTGCGACGCCACATCGACCGTCACGTTCGGCCGCGCCTCGTAGTTCGCGCCGATGACACCCACCGGACGCCGCCGCTCGACCAGCCGCAGCCCACCGTCCAACGTGGACACCGGAACGGACCGCTCCTGGTGCGGCGCGCCAGCCAGCAACCGCAGCTGCGCGGCCATCCCGTCGAGCCGCTCGGGCGTGATGGTAAGCCGATCGAGCAGACCGGCGCTCATGCCGTCGGCCGTAGCCTTGGCGACGTCGGCCCGGTTGGCCTCAAGGACCTCGTCCCGGTGCGCGACGAGCCGCTCCGCCATCCCGACGAGCGCCGCGTCCACCGCCTCGTCCCCGGCGGCAGCCAACGACGGCGCAGCCGCCTTCGCCGCCCGCGCACACTCCTCGACGGCCTTCGCGACCTCGTCCATCGCCTGTCTCCCTCCGGCGGCTCAGCAGACGTCCAGTCTGCCGTACCGCCCACATGGGGAGACGACGGGCTCAGCCCTCGGGACACTCGCGGCACCAGTCTCCTGGTGGACGACATGGTCGACAACGCCGCCGCTCACGACCGTTGCGTCCATGCCCGCGGTCTGCCGCCTGAGCCGGGACGCACCCACGCCAGCCGCCGACGCTGCTGGTGTCCGGCCGGTGCTTGGGCCCACGATCGCGTCGTCACACCGCCACGCGGCCGTGCCGACCGCCGCCGCGCCACCCGTCAGCCCGCCAATCGCCGCGACCTCAGACGGACACCCAGGCCAGCAGACAAGCCGCGACCGCGAGCCCATCGACTGCCGGAGGAGCCACACAGCAGAGCCCCGCACTCACGACACCCACAGCGTCACCAGTGCCCAGCACCACGGCCGAACCCAGCGCCCCACGGCGTCAACGCGCGCAACTCAGCAGGTGCCTTCCCGCGCCAGTCCCAGCCCACGGCCAGCCGCTCCACCGCAGCCGTGCACTCACGACGTCAGCACGCACAGCCCAACCACCGGCCCCGCAGCGACTCGACGCCCACAGACGTCGCCGCCGCGCCACCGACCAGTCCGCCACAACCCAGCGACTCGACGCAGTCACCCCACGCAACCGAGCAACCAGCCTGCCTGCCAGCCCGCCCCGCGCAACCAGCTCGCCTCACGCAACCGAGCAACCAGCTCGCGCATCAGCTCGCCCCACGCAACCGACCAACCAACCCGCGCATCAGCTCGCCCCACGCGACCGACCAACCAGCCCGCGTGTCAGCTCGCCACAGCCCAGAACCGCAGCGGCAGCATCACAACGCCAACGGCTGCAGCAACCACAGCCCGCCCGCGATGACGCAGCTCACCGTGAGCACGCCGAACACCAGCACCCACAACACCGCGGGCACGGCGGTCAACCGGCTCAGCTGATCGGCGTCCGAGTCCCGCGCCTGGCCACGTCGCCGTTTGAGCTGAAGCTCCACCACCGGCCGGACCCCGCCGAACAGCAGGAACCACGTCAGCAGATACACGAACGGCGCCTGCACGACCTTCGGCGCGACCAGAGCCACGAGCCCGAGCACGATGGCGCTCGCGACCACCGTGAACACGCCATAGGCATTGCGCACCATGATCAGCACACCGAGCAGCAACAACGCGACCAGCACGAGCACCGCGGTGATCAGGTCAGCCCCGACCAGGCTCGCGAACAGCAGCCCCAAGACCGACGGCGCGACGTACCCGGCCAAGGCCGTGAATGCCATGCCTGGCCCTTCGGGCTTGCCGCGCGACACGGTGACCCCGGAGGTGTCCGAGTGCAGCCGGATCGACCGCAGCCGCCGTCCGACGGTCACCGCTGCCAGCGCGTGGCCGGCCTCGTGCACGATCGTGATGACGTTGCGGGCGAACCGCCACGGCGTCCCGCCGGCGAGCACCACCAGCAAGGCGATACCGCCGGTGACCAACGTGATGACGCTGGGCGTGTTCGCCTGCTCCAGCGCCGCACCGACTGTCCCAGTGCCCGCTGCCATGGCCGCACCAGAGATTTCCCCGGTACCCGATCGAGCACTGAGCACAGTCGAGACGGCGAGTACAGGCGTAGTCACGCGGACACCTCACCACAGGCGCTATTTGACCCCTGTGAGTGCCCAGGCAACAACCGTCGGCCGCGATTCGGTATGAGCGGCGGCTCACTCCATAACGTCTCCCTCCTGTCGATCCGCGACTTCAGCAACCGCTCAGTCCGCCACCTCCCCGGATTCCGACGTCCGCAGCCGATCGAGCCGGAAGAGATGCGCGACCCACGACCGATACGGACGCCAGTCATCAGCCAGTGGTTCGAGTTCGTCCGGCGGCGTGTCAGGAGGCAACGCGTACTCCGCGCACAGCATCTGGTGAAGCTGGGTGTCCAGCCGCGGGAAGAGATCGGGATGTCCCGCGCCGTGCAGCAGGATCTGCTCGGCGGAGAACGCTCCGATGCCCGGAATCGCGCACAGCCGCGTCATCGCGTCGGGGATCGGCAGCGCCAGCAACTCTTCAGCGTCCAGGCGGCCATCAGCTGCCGCCCGGGCGACAGCTCGAAGGCGCGCGAGCCGGAACGGTCCCACCGACGGTTCGTCGCCCAACTCGGCCAGAATCTGCGGTGCGGGAAAGGAAAACGGCCCATCCTCGCCGACCTTACGACCGTGTCGCACCGCGAGCTGTTCCCGGAACCGCATCGCCTGCCGGGCACGCATTCCTTGGGTGAGCACGGCCCAGCAGGCTGCTTCGTACGGCGACGAATACAGCACCGGGCGCGCTCCGCTGTGGCGGGCCTGCAACCGCCGGACCACGGAGTCGCGGCTCGCGACCTCGGCGAAACCGGATTCGTCGACGTCGAGCGAGAGCATCCGGCTCACCTGCGCGACGACCCGCGCGGCAATCTCCACCGGCGCCGCCACGCCGACTTCGACCGTGCCCGGGGATCTCTGCCGGATCGCGACCCCGGCGTGGGTCCAGGTCCCCTCCACCGGGAACGCCAACCGCAGCACGCCCGGCTCCGCCGCGAAGGATCCGACCGGACCCGCCCCGGCGAGCCACTGCGCCGCGGCACTCAGGTCGAAGGCCCCGTGCACGGCGATTTCACCGGTGGGCAGGTCGATCGGACGCAGGATCGGTGCGGTCATCAGACAGTCCTCCTCGCTGGCCTCCGCGGGTCGGAGACCGTGCTGACGACGTTAGGAACAGGCACCGACAATGCCGGGCGTCGAACGCTTGATCGGGCCGATCTTCACTCGAACGAGTGAGCCATTGATGCCGCATACTGCCGGTATCCCCACCGAGAGGACCCCCGTGCCCCACCACAGCACCCAGCAACGGCTCACCGACCTGCTCAGCGAACCGGCCACCACGGCCGACGGCTTCCTCGACACACTCGGCGACGCTGCCCAAGCCGGTCCGCCCACCGGCCTCACTCAGCGGCTCATGCGCACCACGCTGCTGCCGCAGGTCTACGAACGCTATTGGCGGCCAGTGCTCGGCCGTGTCCTCAAAGGCCCCAGCGGCCCGAGCATGGCCGACGAGGTCGCCCTGGCCGCCGAACGTCTCGCGCTGCAACCAGGTCAGGTCGTGCTCGACGTCGCGTGCGGCACTGGCCGGTTCACGCGCGCGTTCGGCGACGCAGTGGGACCGGACGGGCTTGCGATCGGTTTGGACGGAGCACGCAGCATGCTTTCGCGCGCGGTCGAAGAAACTGATTCCCCGGCCGTGACCTACCTTCGCGCCGACGCGGTCGAGCCACCGCTGCTTTCGTCCACTGTGGACGCAATTTGCTGTTTCGCCGCCCTGCACATGTTCGCCGAGCCGGAACGCGCGCTTGATTCGTTCACGCGAGTTCTGCGTCCCGGCGGCCGGATCGTCCTGCTCACGAGCGCTCGCCGCGACTGCCAGGTGGCCCGGATCGCCGACACCGCAGGAGGAATCGTCAGCGGACAACGCATGTTCGACCGCGGGGAGATCGCGGCCAGCCTGCGCGCGCGTGGCTTCGACGAGGTGCACGAGCAGTACTTCGGAGTCGCCCAACTCGTCTCCGGTCGGCTGTCCGACGTGCGGTGATCCATTTTTGTCGGGGTTCGGAGATAGCATTCCCCGCATGACCCACGCCGCACCTGTCCCGCCCGACGACAGCCACCTCCGTTCCCTCATCGAAGCCACCGCCGACGCCGTGGCCGCCGCCGAACCGCTCGGCTCCGACCACACCGGAGCCGACGCGGAAACCCGTGCCGCGGTTGAAGAAGCAGTGCGGTCCCGAGCTGACGAACTAGTCGCGCTGAGTCAGGATCTGCACGCGCATCCGGAAGAAGGGTTCGCCGAACACCGGTCAGTCGGCGCGCTCGCCGAGTTGCTGCGTGCGCACGGGCACGAAGTCGCCGTCGGGCTCGGCGGGCTGGATACCGCCTTGCGCACGGGAACTCCGGACAACGACGGACCGCACATCGCAGTCCTGTCCGAGTACGACGCGCTGCCCGGATTGGGACATGGCTGCGGGCACAACGTTATTTGCACTGCCGGAGCCGGCGGGTTCCTCGGCGCGGCGGCAGTGGCCGAACGACTCGGCGGTCGTGTGTCGCTGGTCGGCACTCCCGCGGAGGAAGGCGGTGGCGGCAAGGAAACGCTCGCGCGGGCCGGGATCTTCGACGATGTCGACGCGGTGATCATGCTGCATCCGTTCAGCCACGACATCGCGCTGCACCCGTTCCTCGGCAGGCGACAGCTGGAGATGGTGTTCCACGGCGTTGGCGCGCATGCTTCGGCGCAACCGTTCATGGGGCGCAACGCGCTCGACGCGGCGGTGGCGGCCTATCAAGGAGTGTCCGCGCTGCGGCAACAGTTGCCGTCGAGCGATCGAGTGCACGGCATCTTCACCGATGGCGGCGCGCGGCCGAACGTGATTCCAGCCCGGGCGGCTCTTTTGTTCTACCTCCGGTCGGCGAATCCGGAGACGCTGCGCGACCTGGCCAACCGGATGACTGCGATCGCCCACGGCGCAGCAGAAATGACGGGCTGCGGGGTGGAATTGCACTGGGACGAGCAGCCGGCGTACCTGCCGATCCGGTTCAACACCACACTGGCCGGGCGGTGGACGGTCAATCAAGAGGGCACCGGGCGGAAGCCGCTGCCGCCGGGCATCGTGCCGGAGTTCCTGACCGGGAGCACGGATCTCGGAAATTTGTCGTTCCGAATGCCGGCGCTGCATCCGATGATCGCTGTGTCCGGTCCGACGGTCGCGTTGCACACCAAGGAATTCGCCGAGGCCGCCGGATCGCCGACGGGTGATCAAGCGGTCGTCGACGGTGCGCTGGGCCTGGCTCTGACAGCTGCCGACTATCTCGCCGACGCCGACTTGCGCAAAGCCGTGCACGACGAGTTCGAGGCATCGGGAGGGGCGCTGGACGTACCGCGTTTCTTCGACTGATTCGTGGTGGGAGAGACGGAGAAAGCGGGGATGACCATCGGCCGCGAGGCTGGGGAAGAGGTGCTTCGGACGGCTTGACGGGTTTGGCCGGAGTTGCGCGCTGGTTTGGCTGGAGGTTCGCGCAGGCTGGTCCGATGCCGTGGCAGTAGCGGGGACCGAGCGATTTCGGGCTCTTGGCGGCGCACGGCACGGCACGGCACGGCACGGCACGGCACGGCACGGCACGGCACGGCACGGCACGGCACGGCACGGCACGGCACGGCACGGCACGGCACGGCACGGCACGGCACGGCACGGCACGGCACGGCACGGCACGGCACGGCACGGCACGGCACGGCACGGCACGGCACGGCACGGCACGGCACGGCACGGCACGGCACGGCACGGCACGGCACGGCACGGCACGGCACGGCACGGCACGGCACGGCACGGCACGGCACGGCACGGCACGGCACGGCACGGCACGGCACGGCACGGCACGGCACGGCACGGCACGGCACGGCACGGCACGGCACGGCACGGCACGGCACGGCACGGCACGGCACGGCACGGCACGGCACGGCACGGCACGGCACGGACGAGGATGCACTGCCTGCCAGCTGAGAACGGCTGAGAATTCTCAGCTGATTCTTCTCAGGAAAGCCTGAGGGTTTTCCACAGGCTGCTCATAAGCACGGGCGCGAGTCTGGGTTCATGACCGAGAACGAGAGCCGGCCCGGCCCCGCTACACCCGGTGGGTGCCAGCCGCACCAGCGCAGTGAGCAGTACGGCCAGTACCGGGCCGGGTCGAGTCCGTTCGACGGCAACGCGGAGATGCCGCACGCCGCCCAGCAAGTTCCGGCGGTGCCGCAGCATGGCGCGCAGCAAAGGCCGTCGGCGATCGATGGCGCGCAGCCAACGGTGGCGGGACCCGCGCAGCAACCGGCACCGGGCAACGCGCAGACGTCCGGCGGCGTCCCGGCGAGTCGGCCGAGTGTTGCCCAACCGGTCGGGCAGGGTGTTGCCCAAACGGTCGGGCAGAACAGCGCCCAGCAATCCCAGCCGGACGCTGCCTCACGGTCCGAGCCGAACACCGCTCCCCTGCCGAACCAGCACGCCGCACAGCACCAACCCGGCACCCCGCACTACGGGCCGATGCCGCAGCCCGCGCAACCGCCCGCGGCTTTGGCTGATCCGCGGAAGCGACCTGGACGCATGGCCGCACTCGTCGGGGCCACTGCGCTAGCCGCGGCGCTGCTCGGCGGTGGTGCGGGCGCGGCGATCGTCGGACTGAGCGGCGGTTCCAGCGGGTCCTCGACCACCGCGTCGTCCTCCGCTACCGGGCAGACCATCAGCAACACCACCGGCTCAGGGGACGTCAGCACCGTCGCCGCGAAGGTCGTGCCCAGTGTTGTTCAGGTGAACGTCACGACCGGGCGGGGCACGGCGATCGGGTCGGGCGTCATTCTCACCGCTGACGGCCGGATCCTCACCAACGCGCACGTCGTGCAGGGGGCCCAAACCGTCGCGGTCACCACATCGGACGGCAAGAAATACCAGGCCAAGGTCGTCGGCTCGGACACCAAGAGCGACATCGCGGTGCTGCAGGCGCAGGGCGCGAGCGGGCTCACCGCGGCGACGCTCGGCGATTCGAGCAAGCTCGCCGTCGGGCAGCAGGTCATCGCGATCGGGTCGCCGGGAGGGCTGCAGAACACCGTCACCACCGGCATCGTCAGCGCGCTCAACCGGCCGCTGTCCGACGTCGGCGGCGGGGACGGCGGCGATCAGCAGAACTCGCCCTTCGGCAGGCAGACCTCGAACGTCACGTCCGGCCCCAGCTACACCGCGATCCAGACCGACGCCTCGATCAACCAGGGCAATTCCGGCGGCGCGCTCGTCGACAGCCAGGGCCGGGTCATCGGCATCAACTCCGCGCTTTACAGCCCGAACTCGGGGGCCGGCAGCGTCGGGATCGGGTTCGCGATCCCGGTCAACGACGCCAAGAAGATCGTCGACCAGATCGGGAACGGCTGACCGGGGACCCCGGAGGCGGACCGCGGTCGGGGCGGCCCGCCTTCGTTCCTCACTCGGGACGGTGAGGAAACCTGGCCGCTCTCTCCGGGGATTCGGGACCTGGAGAGAGCGGCTTCTTCACGCGCCCGGCAGCTCGTAGACCAGCGTGAACGTGTGCTTGCCCGCGTCGTCGATCGCGATGTCGGCCGACCCGGAGATGCCTGCCAGCTCGTCCGTGCCCGAGCCGGGAAGCAGGGTCAGCGACAGACCCTCGTCCCCGGCCGTGTGCCGGAGAACGAAACTGCCCTTCCGTCCGTCGACGGAGCCGGTAAAGCGCTCGAAAGCGACGTACGCGCGCGATGTCTCGTTCGACGCCGTCAGCATCTCGACCCGGCTGGTCCCCTCGACCACCCCGGTGAACGTCTTCTCGATCAATACCTGCGCGAACGCCGTGCCACCGGCCTCGTCCTGCGCCTGCGGCTCCCATTTGTCCAGTTCGAACGCGGCGACGGCGGTACTGGTCATGCTGCTGCTCCTCTGCCGGAAACTCGATCAGGCACAGTCAACCGCGGATACCTGCCATCTCCTGTCAGGTATCTCAGCGCCGCCGGTTGCCGAACAGTCCGCGCGAGAACTCCCGGCCGAGGGAACTCGCCGCCGAGCGCATGAACGACTTCACCGCGGGGTTGCTCAACACCTGCGAGATCATCCCCGGCTCCTCCTTCTCCGGCTTCGGAGCGGCTGGCGCCTCAGGTTCGGCAGCGGGCTGCTCGGCAGGCGTGGCCTTCGCCGTCAACTTCTCGTACGCCGACTCCCGGTCGATCGTCTCCCCGTACTTGGCGTTCAGCTCCGACGACGTGACCGCCGCGCGGATCGCGTCCGCCCCGATCGACCCCATCTTCGACCGCGGCGCACGCAACCGCGTCCACGCGACCGGCGTCGGCGCCCCGCGTTCGGACAGCACGGTGACGATCGCCTCGCCGATCCCCAGCGACGTCAACGCCGTCTCAAGGTCGTAATGCGGCGACTTCGGATACGTCTTCACCGTGCGCGCCAACGCCTTCTGGTCGTCCGGCGTGAACGCGCGCAACGCGTGCTGCACCCGCGCGCCGAGCTGGGACAGCACGTTGTTCGGGATGTCTGTCGGCAGCTGCGTGCAGAAGAACACGCCGACGCCCTTCGACCGGATGAGCTTCACCGTCTGCTCGATCCGCTCCAGGAACGCCTTCGACGCACCGGAGAACAGCAGATGCGCCTCGTCGAAGAAGAACACCAGCTTCGGCTGGTCGAGGTCGCCCTCCTCGGGCAACTCCTCGAACAGCTCGGCCAGCAGCCACATCAGGAAGGTCGAGAACAGGGCCGGTTTGGACTGCAGATTGTCCAGCTCCAGCAAGGTGATGACGCCCTTGCCGTCCTGCTGGCGCATCAGGTCGTGGACGTCCAGCTCGGGCTCGCCGAAGAACTCCTCGCCGCCCTGAGCCTCCAGATTGGACAGTGCGCGCAGGATGACGCCCGCCGTCGCCGCGGACACCCCGCCGATGCCCTTGAGGTCTTCCTTGCCCTCGTCGCTGGTCAGATGCGTGATGACCGACCGCAGGTCCTTGGTGTCCAGCAAGGCGAGACCGCGCTGGTCGGCCCAGTGGAAGATCAGGCCGAGCGTCGATTCCTGCGTCTCGTTCAGCCCCAGCACCTTCGACAGCAGCACCGGCCCGAAGCTGGTGATCGTCGCGCGCACCGGAATCCCGGTGCCGCTGGTGCCGAGCGACAGGAACTGCACCGGACCGCCTGCCGGCGCCCAGTCGTCGCCCAGTTCCGCGGACCGTTTCGCGGTGCGGTCGCTCGCCTCGCCGGGCGCGGACAGCCCGGACAGGTCGCCCTTGACGTCGGCGAGCACCACCGGAACCCCGGCCGCGGACAGCTGCTCAGAGATCAGCTGGAGCGTCTTGGTCTTGCCGGTGCCGGTCGCGCCCGCGACCAGGCCGTGCCGGTTCAGCGTCGCCAGCGGCAACCGGACCGCGGCCGACGCTTCCGTCTTCCCGTCGATCACCACCGCGCCCAGTTCGACGGCCGCCCCGTCGCTTACGTATCCCTGCGCGATCTCCGCCGCTGGTCCCGACGCTTGCTCGGCCACTGGCCGCACCCCGTTCCGAGTCCGAAATCACACCTCGTTGCACTGGCTGACCGAGCGTAACGCGCCGGAAGCCCAGGTGACGCCGCTGATATCCCCGTGTCGGGTTAGGGTGGTGCGGGTGAACGACCATCTTGTCTGGATCGACTGCGAGATGACGGGGCTCGACCTCGGCAAGGACGCGTTGATCGAAATAGCCGCGCTGGTGACCGACGCCGACCTGAACGTGCTGGGCGAGGGCGTCGACATCGTCATCCACGCCGACGACGCCGAGCTCGACGGCATGCCGCAGGTCGTCCACGACATGCACGCCAAGTCCGGCCTCACCGAAGAAGTCCGCGCCTCGACGACCACGCTGGCCGAGGCCGAGCAGCGCGTGCTGGAGTACATCCGCGAATGGGTGCCGGACCCGGCCAGCGCGCCGCTCGCCGGCAACTCGATCGCGACCGACCGCGGGTTCATCGCCCGCGACATGCCCGCGCTCGACAGCCACCTCCACTACCGGATGGTCGACGTGTCGTCGGTCAAGGAGCTCGTACGCCGCTGGTACCCGCGGATCTACTACGCCAAGCCGGAAAAAGGCCTGGCCCACCGCGCGCTCGCGGACATCAAGGAGTCCGTCGGCGAACTCGAGTACTACCGCGCGATCGCCTTCGTCCCCCAGCCCGGCCCGACGAGCGACGAGGCCAAAGCCGCCGCCGCCGAAGTGCTGGAACGCCACCGAGGGTGACCCCCTGAAAAGCGCTCGCGGGCACCCGCTAGGATTGCTTCCAGCAAGGCGATCGCGAGATCTTTTTGCCAGATGGTGGCTATAGCTCAGCTGGTAGAGCACCTGGTTGTGGTCCAGGAGGTCGCGGGTTCGAGCCCCGTTAGCCACCCTTGCACCCCGGCTTCACCGAGATCTTTTTCGGAGAAGCCGGGGTTTTGTCATTTCCGGGGTACGGTGGCTATGCGGGTGTCGCGCAGGTCACTGCGGCTTCTGCGCTGCCCAACTGCCGTCGCGCTGGCTCCCGCTCGCCGGGTTCACCGTGGGTCACTGCGGCTGACCAGGGCGGTTGCCCCTGCGGGCCGAAAAGGGGACCCCCCTGGAACGGGGTCTGAACGCCCTGCTAATCTTTTCCACGTCGCCGAGGGAAACCACAGCGGCAGGAAGCACCAAGCGCCATTAGCTCAATTGGCAGAGCAGCTGGCTCTTAACCAGCGGGTTCGGGGTTCGAGTCCCTGATGGCGCACCCTCACTCCCCAGGTTCGAGAAGTTTTCGACCTGGGGATTTGTGCTGTCTGGGCGAGAGTCTTCCGGCTGCTGTCTGTCCATTGTAGTCTCCTGCGAGCCCGAGGGGAGCCCGAGAGCGCGAGCCCGATGCAGCGCCTGTGGGTGCCGAAAACTATGTCACATCATGCGACCTGCTGATATTCGTAGATCAGACCGCCAAGTCGACCGTGCCGACGTACCGATCTGGCCTCACGCATCCGGACCGGAGCCTGTCGTTCGGGCGGTCGTTGGCCCAAGGAGCGATGAGGTCGATGGTGGTTGAAGTGATCGACGTACTCGGCCAGGACCTGCTCGAGATGAGCCCGGTTGACGATAAACATCAGATCCAGACACTCGCGGCGAACGCTGCCCACCCAGCGTTCAGCGATCGCGTTCGCCCGCGGCGCCCCAACAGGACTGCGCAGGACATCGATGCCAACCGACGCGAATACCTCATCGAACGCAGTGGTGAACTTCGCGTCGCGGTCACGGATCAGAAACCGCAGACCGTCCACGCGACCATCAAGCTCCATCAGCACATTCCGGACCTGCCGAACCACCCACTCCGCAGTCGGACGAGCGGTCACCCCTGCACCATGGACACAACGACGGTCGTGTTCAACAAAGAACAACACGTACAACCGGCGCAGCAACACCGTGTCGACGTGGACGAAATCGACCGCCAGGATGCCCTTAGCCTGGGTAGTGAGGAACTGCTTCCATGTCGGTCCCGTTCGGCGCGGTGCCGGGTCCAAGCCTGCACCCTTGAGGATCGTCCATACCGTCGATGCCGCGACTGTGTGCCCCAGCCCGACGAGTTCACCGTGGATTCGCCGGTAACCCCATCGTGGGTTGTCCCGGGCCATCTCCAGCACCAACCGGCGGATCGCTGCCGCGACCGCCGGGCGCCCTGGTCGGCGTCGACAGGTCCACCGACGCCGCACTAACGAGGCGTGCCATCGCAAGATCGTCCGTGGCGACACGATCAGCGTCAACCGACGCCAGCTCGGCACCAGCCGCACCAACGCCGACAGCACAGCGCGATCAGCTCAGGTCAGATGCGGCCGCGTCACCTGGCGCCGCAGCACAGCCAACTGATGACGCAGCACGAGGATCTCCACATCCTTCACGGCTGCGGACCGCGCACACAGCACCAGCCACCCGAACACCCGCACCACCAGCAGATACAGAAACCTCATGACCACAACTCATGATCATCGACCACCGGGCAGTCACCCCATCAACCACCCGCCCACACGCCACGAATCAGCTGGTCAGAACCTATGACAGCGTTTCCAGCCCCCACAGGACCCGTCGGGTGCGATGCTCGATGACGAACGCTGCATACAGGCGCTTGAGCACGACGGTGTCAATGTGGAAGAAGGCGATCGCGAGAAGACACGCAGGAACGTGCGCCATGTGTCGCCGCGGCCGGTGGGTGGCGGTATTCGGTGGCTGCGCGGGATCCCGCGGATGGTGGAGGCGGCGATGCGGTGTCCGAGCCGGCGCAGCTCGCCTTGGATGCGGACCACGCCCCAGGTCCGGTTCTCCATTGCCAGGCGCACGATCAGCGTCGTGATCTCGTCACTGATCGGCGGGCGGCCCGGCGGTTTCGGTTGGCGCCACTGCCTGGACACGAGCCGACGATGCCATCACAGCAATGTTGCGGCGTGACCATGCGGCAGGCCCGCAGGGATTTCGGCAGGAGCCGGGCCAAGGCCGCGAGCACCGCCCGATCGGCCCAGTCCAGCCGCGGGCGAGGGTTGGTGCGGCTCGGAACGGCGACCTCGTGGCGCAGCGCCGAGTATCTCCGCGTCCTTGGAGGCTGAGCTCCGGGCAAGCAGCGTCAGCCAGGACAACACCTGGACTGAGATCCCGTACGACAGCCGAACAGTCACAGACCACCGATCAGCGAACGGCACAAACAGCAGGTCAAGGCTAGCGACCGAGTTCTCGACCAGGACACTCTCAAGCGCAGCGCTGCCCAGCAATCGTGCGCCGCTCGATCTCCGGCATTCTCACTTGTCGAGAACGTAACTGCCCGGTGCCTCTTCGAGCGGCCGGTACTCGGCGTTTCCCAGCACTGCCGGTGCGGGTTTCTCGGCACCGGAGCGATCGCGGAGCCAGCCGGCATAGTCCGGCCACCAGGAGCCCTGTTCGGTCGGTGCCGTCTGCCGCCATTGGGTCGCGTCGAGCCGGTTGTCGTCGGAGACCTGGTAGCTGGATTTCCGGTTGCCCGGCGGGTTGACCAGTGCGGCGATGTGTCCGTTGGTGGACAAGACGAACCGGACTTTGCCGCCGAGGAGTTGGCCGCTGCGGTAGCAGTTGACCCAGGGGCAGATGTGATCTGCCGAGCCTGCGACCACGTAGGAATCGACAGTGATCGAGGAGAGGTCGGCCTCGGTGCCGAGCACGGAAACGCCGCCGGGGCGGGCGAGCTTGTTGTGCAAGGCCGCGTCGACGAAGTCGCGGTGGAGGCTGGCCGCCATCCGCGTGGTGTCGGCGTTCCAGTAGAGGATGTCGAACTTGGGCGGCTGTTTGCCCTGCAGGTAGTTGTTGATCCAGTAGTTCCAGATCAGGTCGTTGGGTCGCAGCCAGGCGAACACCTCGGCGAGGTTGCGGCCGTCGAGGTAGCCCTTGCGCCGGGACTTGGCGACGGCCTGCGCCGCGGTTTCCTCGTTCATCGCCGCCGAGGTCACTCCTGCTTTGCTCTGGTCGATCATCGTGACGAGCAAGCTGAGGCTGGCCAGCCGGTCGATCCGGCCGACGGCGGCGCGGTGCGCGGCGGTCAGGCAGGCCAGCAGCCCGCCGGAACACGCGGCGACGACGTGCGCCGAATCCACGCCGGTGATCTTGTCGACGGCGTCGAAGGCGTCGAGGATCCCCTGCGCGTAGGCGTCGATCCCCCACTTGCTGTGCCGGGCATCGGGGTTTCGCCAGGAGATGACGAAGACCTGTTGGCCTTGCTGCACCAGGTACTCGATCAAGCTGCGGCCAGGCGCCAGGTCGAGAACGTAGTACTTGTTGATCGTCGGCGGGATGATCAGCAACGGCACCTCGTGCACCGTCTCGGTTTGCGGCCGGTACTGGATCACCTCCAGCATCGGAGTCCGCAGCACGACCGCCCCGGGCGTCACGGCGAGGTCGCCGCCGACCTGGTACGCCTTGGGATCCACCATGGACGGCACCCGAGGCGCACTGCTCATGTCGCGGATCAGGTTGCGCGGCCCGGTGACGAGGTTCGCGCCGCCGGAGTCGATCGCGGCCTTCCACGCCACCGGGCTGAGCAACGGATTGTTGCTCGGCGACGCCGCGTCGACCAGGTTGGACACCGCGAACTTCAGCTCCTCGGCGTCGGACCACTCCATCGGCACGTCCTCGACGAGCCCCTCCGCCGTCCGGCCTGTCGCGAGGTATGCCTGCACGACCCTGCGCAGCACCGGGTTCTGTGTCCACGCGGGGTCCGAGAACCGGCGGTCCCCGCGAGCCGGTGCGATGTCCGACCCGCCGACCGCGATCCGGCCCAGTTCGGCGGCCAGCGCGCCGAGACGCGTCGCAACCAGCCGCGGTCGCCGGGCCAGCGCTCCGGCGAACCGCAGCGACGCGGAACCAGGAAGCAGCCGGCGGGCGGCTCCGCTCGATGCCTGGGCAAGCACCTGGTCCAGCGGCGTGACTGCGTCCGGTGCCTCGTCCGAGCCCGCGCCCGTCATCGCGCACCGTCCGGGGACTGGATCTCCCGCTTGAGGATTTTCCCGGTCGGCCCCTTGGGCAACTCGTCCACCAGCCACACGTGTCGCGGATACTTGTACGCCGCGACCCGTTCCTTCACGTAGTCGCGCAACTCGCCGGCAGTCGCCGAAGCGCCCGGTTTGAGCGCCACCGCAGCGGCGACCTCCTCGCCGTGCGTCGGATGCGGGAGCCCGATCACCGCAGCCTCCAGCACGGCGGGATGCTCGTAGAGGACTTCTTCGATCTCGCGCGGGTAGACATTGAAGCCGCCGCGGATGATGAGGTCCTTCTTGCGGTCCACGATGAAGAAGAACCCGTCCTCGTCCTGGCGGCCGACATCGCCGCTGCGGAACCAGCCGTCCCGGATCGCTGCCGCAGTCGCGTCCGGCCGGTTCCAGTAGCCGCGCATGACGTTGTGGCCCTTGATCGCGATCTCGCCGACCTCGCCGGGCGCGACTTCGTTGCCGTCCAGATCCACGATCCGCATCTCGACGCCGTCGACCGGGAGCCCGATCGAACCGGCTTTCGCGTTGCCGGCACGGTTGAACGACGCGACCGGCGAGGTCTCCGACAGGCCGTAGCCCTCGAGGATCTGCGCCCCGAACTCCGCGGCGAAACCGCTGAGCACTTCGGCCGGCAACGCCGCGCCGCCGGACACGCACAGCCGCAGCGTCGAGGTGTCCGCCACGCCCCGGCCGGCCTGCAGCATCGCCACGTACATCGTGGGCACGCCTTGGAACAGCGTCACCGCGTCCCGCTCGATGACCTTCAGCGCGGCTGCCGCGTCGAACCGCGGAATCAAAGTCAGGCTCGCTCCTGCGAGCACCGCGACGTTGAGCGCGCAGGTCTGGCCGAAGGCGTGGAACAACGGCAGACAGCCCATGATCACGTCCTCGGTGCCAGCGTCGAACAGCGCCGCCGCGACCGCCGCATTCGCCCGCAAGTTCGCGTGCGTCAGTTGCGCGCCCTTCGGTGTGCCGGTGGTGCCCGAGGTGTAGAGCAGGACCGCGGTGTCCTCGTCGCGACTGACCGCTACGTCTCCGGTTCGGGGCCACAACGCGATCTCTGCCAGAGAGTCGTCGGCGACAACGACGACCGTCGCGTCCGCGGCAGCCGCGCCGGCGGACGCCTCCGGCTCGAAAGCCTGCCAGGCAAAGATGATGCGCGCGCCGGAATCGCTGAGATAGTGCCGTACCTCGCGAGACTTCAGCAGCGGGTTCATCGGCACGACAGTCGCTCCTGCGCGCAGCGCGCCGTAGTACAGGACCGCGAACGCCGGGACGTTGGGCAGCATGATCGCGACGCGGTCGCCGGGCCGAACACCATGGCCGCGCAGCCAACCGGCCACCGCCGCGCTCAAGTCGTCGAGGTCGGCGAAGCTGAGCACGGCGCTGTCCAGCCGGATCGCAGGCCGATCCGGAAACCGCGCCGCTGCATCGCTGAGATTGCTCGCGAGATTAGTCATCCTGCCTCCACCCGACCGCATGCCGCCATGACGTCCATCCTCGGCAACCTGCCGCCCGAGGCCGAGGTGGGCGGTCACCCGTTTCGCGCCGGAAATGTGTCGGCAACAACATCCACAACGCCAGTGCCCGCGCATAGCGTCGCACCGTGCCCCGTTCAGCCCAGCATCCAGCGAACGCGCCTGTCACCAGTCGGCTTCGGCCGCGCAAGACGTCCGGGTCGCATCGACGTCGGGGCGGCGGCTCAGGCCCCGCCATCGGCGAGGTGTCGGGCAACGTGCGGGAGGTGCTGGTCCGCGGTCGGCGGATACGCGTTTCCGTGCGCCCTGGCGAGGGCCGTCCCCTGGTGCTGTGCAACGGGATCGGGGCCAGCCTGGATTTGCTGCAGCCGTTCGTCGACGCGCTCGACCCGGGCATTCCGGTGATCCGCTTCGACGTGCCCGGCATCGGCGGCTCGGAGATGCCGGCGCGGCCCTACAGCTTCTTCACGCTGGCTCGGCTGCTCGGGCAGCTCCTCGACCAGCTCGGCGTCGGAGAGACCGACGTGCTGGGCATCTCCTGGGGCGGCGGCCTGGCACAGCAGTTCGCATTCCAGAATCCGCGCCGCTGCCGCCGGCTGGTGCTGGTGAGCACGGCCACCGGTTGTCTGATGGTCCCCGCCCGGCCGCACGTTCTCCGCAAGATGATCACCCCGAGGCGCTATCGCGACCCCCAGTACGTGGCGACGATCGCCGGTTCCGTCTACGGCGGAAGCCTTCGCGACGACCCGGCCCTGGCCCGGGTGCTCGCGGACGCGCACTCTCCGCTGACCACCCGCCGCGGCTACACCCTGCAGCTCGTCGCTGCGGCAGGGTGGACGAGCCTGCCGTTCCTGCCGCTGGTCCGGCAGCCGACACTGATCCTCGCCGGATCCGACGATCCCATCATCCCGCTCGCCAACCCGAAGATCATGCACCGGCTGCTGCCGCACGCGACCCTGCACATCTTCCCGGACGGTCATCTCGGCCTCGTGACCCGTGCCGAGGACCTCGCCCCCCGGATCACGAGCTTCCTCCGGCAGCCGAGCCTGTCGCCGGACGGACGATGACCTCATTCCTCCGTCAATGTGTCGCGCGAAGCCGGGAGCCGACGGTACGCCTTCAGGGCGACGAGCAGCTCGGCCGACGCCTCCGGATCGTCGAGCGAGCGCCCGGTGAGCTGCTCCATCCGGTGCAGCCGTCGGCGCACGGTGTTCGGGTGCAGGTAGAGCCGGTTGCCGGCCTCGGCCGCTGAGCCCTGGACCGAAAAGTAGGTCTCCAGCGTTTCCAGCAGCAGCTCGCACTCCCCCGCGGGGAGGTCGAGAATCGGGCCGAGGACCATCCGC
Source organism: Amycolatopsis sp. cg13 (assembly GCF_041346965.1). GTDB lineage: Bacteria > Actinomycetota > Actinomycetes > Mycobacteriales > Pseudonocardiaceae > Amycolatopsis. The sequence goes on along the minus strand of NZ_CP166848.1, from coordinate 8,333,604 downwards.
GCCACCCGGTACGACGTGGTCGGCGAGCTGGTCACGAGCAAAGGCAGCGGCGCCTGGTCGAACACCGTCACCGACGGCTTCCCGGCGGTGGCGCTGGCCAGCGCGATCCGGGCCAGGTGCAACGCCTTGGAGGTGCCGTCCAGGGTCGAAAACACCGGGCTCACGCCGACCCGGCTCGTCGCGGCCGCGCGCAAGACGTCGACCAGCATGGTGACGGCCTCCGCCGACCGGAGCGTCACCACACCGACCTGGAACTCGGCGTGCAGCCGCCACGCCGACCCGATCCCCCGGACTGACAGCCGGGTCTCGATGTTGGGCAACGGGAGCTTGCCCAAGGACGGCGACTCGGCCGCGACCACCGCGAATGTTCCCTCGTACGGCAGGGACAGCAGGTCGGCTGCCTCCCATATGGTCGCGGTGTCGGCGACGCGGCCTTCCAAGATCGCGCCCACGAGCGCAGAACGCTGCTGGTCATCGCGCAGGAGCTGCTCGGTCTGCCCGTCCCGGTAGGAATTGATCATTTCGGTGGTGTATACCCCGAGCATTCGCCACAGCCGGGAGCCGATGTCGAGCAGGTCTCTGTCGGTGACCAGAGCGCTCTCGCGGGATTCGGCGACCGCGGTGTGCCACACCAGGTCGAAGCCGATCCGGTACGCGCTGAGCACGGCGGCGAGCGGCACGCCCTGCTCGGCCCGACGGCGGCCGGTCCGCCGCGGCGCCGCCAGGTCGAGCGGCTTCCCGCCCTCGAGCTGCGAGATCAAGAACTCGATGTTGTCCCGAAGGCTCTCGTCCAGGTCTTGGCGGTCGACCAAGTCGCCGGACGCGTAAACCTCGACCTGCGAGCTGATCCGGTCGGCGACCTCTGTGATCAGGCTGCCGATGTTCGCGGACAGTCGCTTGGCGAGTTCCGTGACGTCGGAATCCGGCGCTGGATTCGGCATCGCCCGAGCATAGGGCCATCGATGTGGTCGGCGCCCACCGTCGTGTCCGCCGGAGGTGGTCGGCCGCACCCGTCGACCGGTCGTCCGACACCATCTGAGGGCGCTCCGGTCGTCACTCCGTCCGGCGGCGCTCCAGCCAAGTCAAGGCTTCCTGCCGGCTTTCGTACAGATGCGGCGACAGCCCTCGGCCGGTGAGCTGATCGGCCAGCTTGAGCCGGAGGAAGGCGCTGGTGGTGTAGCGGGTGACGTTTTCGTAGTAGCGCTCGGCCAGCCGCCGGACGACGGCGCGGTACTGGTCGGTCAGCGCCGGGTCGACGGAGAAGTTGTCGTAGTTGACCACCATCTGGACCTTGCGGCCGAGGGCGGCCAGCCGTTGGTCGACTTCCCTCGCGATGGCGTCCACTTCGTCCGCGGTGCGAAGCGTCATGCCTTCCAGGTTCAGGAAGAACAGGTTGCGCGGTTCGTCGTAGCCGAACCTGGCCTCCAGCGGGATGGTCAGCAGGTCGTCTTTGATCCCCATCGGATCGTCGGCGAAGATCCGCGCGTCCATCAGCTCGGGTTCGCCGTCGATGATCGGCTCGAACTCGATGTGCGCCAGCACGTCCTTGGCCAGGTCGATGCCGGGCGCGATCTCGGTCAGCTGCAGGCCCTGCGGGGTGAGCCGGAAGACGCACCGTTCGGTGATGTAGAGCACCGGCTGGCCGGCCTTGACCGCGTATTCCCCGGAGAAGGTCCGCTGCTGGACCTCGGTCAGGAATTTCGGCGCGGCCACCCCATCGGTCACCGCCAGCCGGCCGTCGCGCACCTCGGTGCGCGACGGCGCCAGGAACGTGCCAAGGAAATACACCGCCTTGGAGTTCTGGCTGATGTTGATGAAGCCGCCCGCACCGGCCAGCCGCGGCCCGAACCGGCTGACGTTCACGTTGCCTTCGCGGTCGGCTTGGGCCATTCCGAGGAACGCCGCGTCCAGCCCGCCGCCGTCGTAGAAGTCGAATTGCGACGGCTGTGCCACGATGGCGTGCGGGTTGAGCGCGGAGCCGAAGTCCAGGCCGCCGGTCGGCATGCCGCCGATCACGCCGGGCTCGGCGGTCAGCGTCAGGTACTCGAGGACCTGCTCCTCGGCGGCCACCGCGGCGACGCCCTCCGGCATCCCGATGCCGAGGTTGACCACCGCGTTCGGGCGCAGCTCCATCGCCGCCCTGCGGGCGATGATCTTGCGGGTGTCCAATGGGATCGCCGGCACCGAGGACAGCGGGACGCGCAGCTCGCCGCTCATCGCCGGGTTGTAGGCGGTGCCCCAGGTCTGGGTATGGCGCTCGGGCGCGGTCGCGACCACGACGCAATCGACCAGCACGCCGGGAATCTTCACGTCCTTGGGGCGCAGGCCGCCGGCTTCGGTCAGCCGCTCGACCTGCACGATCACCAGGCCGCCCTTGTTGTGGACCGCGTTGGCGACCTCGAGCGCCTCGAGGGTCAGCGCTTCCTTCTCCATGGTGATGTTGCCCTGCGGGTCCGCGGTCGTGCCGCGCAGCAGCGCGACGTCCAGCCGTTCGAAAGCCTTGTAGAACAGGTATTCCTCGCCGTCGATCTCCATCACCCGGATCCGGTCCTCGGTGGTGATGTCGTTGACCTTTCCGCCGCCGTTGCGCGGATCGGCGAAGGTGCCCAGCCCGACCTTGGTGAGCACGCCGGGCTTGTTCGCGCCGGTGTCGCGCAGCAGATGCGCGATGACTCCCTGCGGGATGTTGTAGGCCTCGATCTTGCCGTCGACCGCGAGCCGCTGCAGCTCCGGGGACATTCCGTAGTGGCCGCCCATCGACCGCTTGAGCATGCCCTCGTGGCACAGGTGCAGCAGGCCCCGGTCGCCGCGGTTGCCCTGCGCGACCGCGAACACGATGCTCAGGTCGCGGGGCGAGCCGGACTTGAGGAAACGGTCCTCCAGCGCGAGGACCAGCTCCTCGGCGTAGCAGTGGCCGGCGAACCCTTCGACGACGATGTAGTCGCCGTCGCGGATCAGCCGCACGGCTTCCTCGGCGGTGACGACCTTGTCCCGGATCGGCGAGCCGGCGGACGGCGAGTCGGCGGTGATGGACATCCGTGCTCCTCAGCTGAGCCGTTCGATGATCAGTGCCATGCCCTGCCCGCCGCCGACGCACATGCACTCCATGCCGATGCCTTTGTCGTGCGCGGTCAAGCTGTTGATCAAGGTGGTGGTGATGCGCGCGCCGGTCATGCCGAACGGGTGGCCGAGCGCGATCGCGCCGCCGTTGACGTTGAGCCGGTCGATGTCGATGCCCAGGTCGCGGTAGGTCGGGATCACCTGCGCGGCGAAGGCCTCGTTGATCTCGACGAGGTCGATGTCGCCGATGCTCATGCCCGCGCGCGCCAGCGCCTGCCGGCACGCCTGCACCGGCCCCAGCCCCATGATCTCCGGAGACAGGCCGCTCACCCCGGTCGCCACCACCCGGACGAGCGGCGTGACGCCGAGCGCGCGGGCTTTGCGGTCGCTCATGACCACCAGAGCCGCGGCGCCGTCGTTGAGCGGGCAGCAATTGCCGGCGGTGACCGTCCCGTCCGGGCGGAACACCGGCTTCAGCCCGGCCACCCCGTCCAAGGTGACGCCTGGGCGGGGACCGTCGTCGCGGTCCACCACGGTGCCGTCCGGCAGCGTCACCGGGGTGATCTCGCGGGCGAAGAACCCGCTCCGGATCGCTTCCTCGGCCAGGTTCTGCGAGCGCACGCCGAATTCGTCCTGCTCGGCCCGGCTGATGCCGCGCAGCGCGGCCACATTCTCGGCGGTCTGGCCCATCGCGATGTAGACGTCGGGCAGCAGGCCCTCGCGCCGCGGATCGTGCCAGCCGGACGCGTCTCCCGCCGCGGCCGTCGCGGTGCGCGCCGCGGCGTGCGCGAATTTCGGGTTTTGCGTGTCCGGCCAGGAATCGCTGCTGCCGGCGGCCTGCCGGCTGACCGTTTCGACTCCGACGGACAGGAAAACCTCGCCCTCGCACGCCTTGATCGCGTGCATCGCCATCCGGGTCGTCTGCAGCGACGACGCGCAGTAGCGGGTCAGCGTCGCGCCCGGCAGGTGATCGAAGCCGAGCAGCACCGACACCACCCGGCCCAGGTTGAACCCGCACTCGCCGCCGGGCAGGCCGCAGCCGAGCACCAGATCGTCGATCTCGGCCGGGTCCAGTTGCGGCACTTGGTCCAGCGCCGCGCGCACCACGGTCGCGGCGAGATCGTCGCCGCGCACCTCCGTCAACGATCCCTTGAACGCCCGTCCGATCGGCGATCGGGCCGCGGCGACGACAACAGCTTCCGGCATGGGGAATCGCCTTTCGCTTCAGGCGAATGCGCCGACGCCGGTGATGTCCCGGCCGACGATGAGGGTCTGCATGGTCTCGGTGCCCTCGTAGGTGTGCAGCGCCTCGAGGTCGCACATGTGCCGCATGACGTGGAAGTCGAGCAGGATGCCGTTGCCGCCGAGCGTGTCGCGTGCCGCGGCGAGCACCTTGCGGGCCTTGGTGGTGTTGTGCATTTTCGCCAGCCCGGCGAGCGTCGGGCTGAGCCGGTCTTCCGCCGCGAGCTTGGCGATCTGCACGCAATACAGCTGCATCGCGGTGATGTCGGCGAGCATGTCCACCAGCCGCTGCTGGACGATCTGGAAGCTGGTCAGCGTCTTCCCGAACTGTTTGCGCCGCTTGGCATAGGTGAGCGCGGCGTCGAAACCGGCCACCGCGTGCCCGAGCGAGGAGAACGCCACTTCCATCCGGGTGCCTTCCAGGACTTTGCCGCAGTCCTTGAAGCTGTTCGCGTGCTCCAGCTTGTTCTCGACCGGAACCCGCACGTCGGCGAGGGTGATCTCGGCCTGGTAGATCGCCCGCAGGGACACCTTGCCGGTGATCACCTTCGCCTCGTAGCCGGTGGCGGGCCGCTCGATGACGAAGCACTTGACCTGGTTGTCTTCGGTGTCGCGGGCCCACAGGCACACATAGTCCGCCGCGGCGCCGTTGCCGATCCACTTCTTGCGGCCGTTGAGCACGTAGTGATCGCCTTCGCGGCGGGCCGACGTCTCCAGCGCGACCGAGTCGGACCCGTGGTCGGGCTCGGTGAGGGCGAACGCGCCCAGCTTGTCCAGCTTCGCCATCGGCGGCAGGAAGCGCTGCTTCTGTTCTTCCGAGCCCAGCTTGTAGATCGTCTTCATGGCGAGGCCGCAGTGCACGCCCATGAAGGTGCCGACACTGCCGTCGCCGCGGCCGAGTTCCATCGAGATCAGTCCGGCCGACAGCGGGTCCATCGGGGGACAGCCGTAACCGTCGATCGTGTCGCCCACCAGGCCGAGCTCGCCCATCCGGCGGAAGAGCGGCATCGCGAGCTCGGCCCGCTCCCAGTAGCCGTTGATGGCCGGCACGACCTCGGTGTCGACGAACTGCCGCGTCCGCGTCAGGTAGTCGCGCTGCTGTGGCGTCAAACCCTCCCGAATTCCGAAGAAGTCGGTGCCCAGGGCGTCCGCGATGTGATCCTGCAACTCCATGCTGGCCTCCGATACCGGGTTCCGGCGTCGCTGCCGGCGCCATGCCGCCGCTCACGGATAGACATTTCCTCGCCGTGACGCCGCGGTAAAGATGGCGAACGACCATGCCAGCGCGAATCTGTGGTGGCGGCGCACCGCCGGGCCCGGCTGCCGCGGCGGTAGCGTCCGTTCGCGAGAGTGCCGCTCGCCGTCGTCGCGGCCGTCCCTCCGCACGCGTGCGGCGCCCATCGTGGGAGGTGCAAGGTGTCGGACATCAAGTCAGTCGCGGTGATCGGCGGCGGCTTCATGGGCGCGGGCATTGCCGAGTCGACCGCCGCCGCCGGAATTCCGGTGGTGGTGCGCGACCTGCCGGAGTTCCTGGACGCCGCTCGCCGGCGCGTGGATGCCTCGCTCGCCCAAGCCGTCCAGCGCGGCAAGCTCGACGAGGCCGCCCGCGACGCACTGCGCTCGCGCATCTCGTTCACTGCGGACCTGGCCGATGCCGGCGGCGCGGACCTGGTCGTCGAGGCGGTGCCGGAACGGCTGGAGCTCAAGGTCGGGATCATGCAAGCGCTGGACGAGATCGTCGGCGAGCACGCGATCATCGCGTCCAACACCTCCTCCATCCCGATCGCCCAGCTCGGCGGCGCGGTGCGCAATGCGGATCGAGTGATCGGAGTGCACTTCTTCTCGCCGGTCCCGGTGATGAAACTCGTCGAGGTGGTGTGCGCGCTCGACACCAGCCAGGAGACCGCTGACAAGTGCATCGCCTACGTCGAGCAGCTCGGCAAGCACCCGATCGTCACCAAAGACCGGTCCGGCTTCATCGTGAATTTCCTGCTCACCCCGTACCTGATGGGCGCGGTGCGGATGTTCGAAGAAGGATTCGCCAGCCGCGAGGACATCGACGCCGGGATGAAGCTCGGCGCCAACCACCCCATAGGCCCGCTGCAGCTGTGCGACTTCATCGGCCTGGACGTGCTGAACTCGGTGTGCAACTCGCTTTACGAGGAGTTCAAGCGCGAAGAGTACGCCCCGCCGCCGCTGATGAAACGCATGATCGCCGCGGGCCGGCTCGGCCGCAAATCCGGCCGCGGCTTCTACGAATACCCCTGAGCCGGCCGCCTGCCGCGCCGCTCGGGCTCAACGTGAGCACGCCGTGCGGCGGCTTGAACGGCTGCGGCAGGCAGAACAGGGACGCCAGCCGGTGCACCGCCAACGGCCTCGGCGTCGGTTGGTCCGCTCGACGCTCGCGATCGCCTGGGCCAGCCCGCGCTGCCGCTGTCAACAACTGAGTCGGCTTGTGGCGGACGAGCACGGCCACGGGCTCTGCGGTGCCCGCGGACACCTCCCCGTGCGCCTGCTCGGCAGTGATCATCCGCTGCGCGCGGTTGCGCGCTAACACCAGCGAGCGCAGCCAGGTGTACATGGTCGAGACTCTGTTCCTCCAGGTGATCAAGTACACGACATGGACCGGCCCCCACGTCAGATACCCCGCCAGACCGGTGAATCGCATTGCCGAACGCGTTCGCCACCACCGCGTTGTACCCGACGGTCGCCATGCTGCCCTTGTCGAAATACCGGAACCTCGGCACCCTGCTCTCCGTCCAGCCGCGCTCTGATCACGTCGGCGACGTACTTGCCTTCCTGGATGGCCGGCTCCGCAACCCCCGGCAGACCCTGCGGCGCCACCATGTCACCGATGGCGAATACCTCGGGACGGCCCGGCAGCGTGCAGTCTTCGTTGACCGCCACCCGGCCCGCCCGGTCGGTCTCGCCGCCAGCCGCCTCGGCCAGCATCCCGGCCACCGGCGAAGACTGCACCCCCGCGGCCGAGATCTTGGTTCGGCAGGCGATCCGCTGCGCCTCGTCCGGGCCCTGCACGGTGATGCTCTCGGCGTCCATCGCCGTCGCCGCCGCGCTCAGCCGCACCTCCACGCCCATCTTCTCCAGATGCCGGCGGGTGCAGTCGCGCAGCTTCGCCGGAAACGGCCCGAGCACCGCCGGTCCCGCCTCGGCCAAGCAGCACCCGCACCTCCTCGCGGGTGTCGAAACCCGTCAGCTCGCCGAGCACTACCCGGACGTCGGCCTGCTCCTTCACCACTCCGCGCAGCGCGGGTCCGATCAGCCTCTCGGACAAGATGCCAGTCGCGACCTGGTATAGCAGCGGCTGGAACAGGTGATGCTTGGTCCGGTCGACGAGGGTGATCTCGACATCGACCCGTCTGGGCGTTTTGGTGACCGCGACGCCGCCGAAGCCCCCTCCGGCCACCACCACCTAATGAGGCCGCCCGGCCATCACTTGTACAGAACGAGAGTCTCGGCCACCAGCGCCGGACGCTGCGATCCGGCCAGCTCGACCGTGACCTCGAAAGCCGCCTCGACACCACTGGAACGCTGCCTCGCGTCGACCAACGCGACCACGCCGCGGACCCGGCCGCCAACCGGTACCGGAGCGGTGAACCGGACCTTGTTCAGCCCGTAGTTCAGCCGAGCGGCCAGCTCGTCGACGTGCACGGTGTCGGCGAGAAACTGTTGCGCCAGCGACAATGTCAGGTATCCGTGCGCGATCGGGCCGCCGAACGGACCCTCCTTCGCCTGCTCCGGGTTGACGTGAATCCACTGATGATCGCGGGTCGCATCGCCGAACTGGTCGACCTGATGCTGAGTGATCTCATACCAGCCGCTCTCGCCCATCGGCTTGCCGACAAGTTCCAGCAGATCGGCCGGTTTGCTGACGTGAGTGGCCATGGGCGCTCTCCTCATCGAGTTCCTCGGCTGCATCGACGTGACCGAACTTCGCGCACGAAGGCCGCTGCGGGCAAGGTCGCTGGGAACCACATTGCGCGCCTTTCCCGGTGCGGCGTCGACCACGCACCGGTGCTTCAGGTGCCAGGGACCGACCGAAATAGCACGCGGCTGCCTACCGACTCGTCATGTTCTCCAGCTGTTCGATGATCGCGACGGTGACTGCGGCCGGGTCGACGTCGGCGTCGACGATGCGCAGGAGTCCACGGTCCGCGAACATCGCGAGCAGCGGCTCGGTCGACCGCCGGTAGACCGCGACCCGGTTGCCGATCACCTCGGCGGTGTCGTCGGCGCGGCCTTCGACCTCGGCCCGGTGGAGAATTCGGTCTACCAAGACCGGTTCAGGAACCTCCAGCGCGATCGCGACCTCAGGTGCGGTGTCCATTGCGAGCAGCGCAGCGGCCTGCGGCTCGGATCGCGGGTAACCGTCGAGAAGGTAGCCCCGGCCCTGCGCGGCCGCGGTGATCTTGGGATCCATGAGTTCGATGATCAGGTCGTCGTCCACAAGCTCTCCGCTGGCCATGATCTGCGCGGCGCGGCGGCCGAGGTCCGAGCCGGCCGCGGCTTCGGAGCGAAGCAGGTCGCCGACCGACAGGTGCACGATCCCGAACCGCGCGGCCAACCTCGTCGCCTGGGTTCCTTTGCCGCAGCCGGGCGGTCCCACCAGCACGATTCTCACGAGTGGCCGCCTGCCGCTCGGAAACGTTCGCGTGAAGCCGTGATCTCGGCTTCGGCGTCTGCCCGGCCGGCCCAGCTGGCGCCCTCGACACTCTTGCCTGGTTCGAGTTCCTTGTAGATCTCGAAGAAGTGCTGGATCTCCATCCGGTCGAACTCCGGCACGTGGTGGATGTCTCGCAGGTGCTCCAGTCGCGGATCAGCGGCCGGCACGCACAGCAGTTTGTCGTCGCCGCCCGCCTCGTCGGTCATGCGGAACATGCCGACGGTCCGGCAGACGACAAGGACTCCGGGAAACAGCGGTTCGCCGGTCGTAACGACCACGGCATCGAGCGGGTCGCCGTCCAAGCCGAGCGTGTCCTCCACAAAACCGTAGTCCGCGGGATACTGGGTCGCAGTGAACAACGTCCGGTCCAGCCTGATGCGGCCGGAGCCGTGATCGACCTCGTACTTGTTGCGGCTGCCCTTAGGCACCTCGATCAGGACGTCGAACTCCACGATTGCCCCGCACCATGTCGTGTCGGATACGCTGCCTTGACTTCCGCAAAGGACCATGCCCCGCAGGCCGCGGACGGTAAAGGTTCTTCTGGACCATCCTGCCGAGAACTTCCGGTGCCGCAGCACTAACGCCGGGACTGGCAGAGGACCAGCAGGCTTGAACCCTGTACCGCTTCAAAACTCGATGCGGGCCGATGACCAGCGGTAATGTCGACTAGGTTCACGCGGCTCTTCGGTACTCGTTGATCACGCCGCCCAGCACACGACGGCGGATCTGGGCATCCAGGTCCTGCAATACGGTCCGGTTTTCGTCGTTGGGTGCCGTTGCGCCCGTGACTGATGCGGGCGGTGTCCGTTGCAGTGGCCGACGTATTCGGTCAGGACGGCATGCGCATGCCGAGCGTGGTAGATCAGGAGTCGGTCAGTGCACTCGGTGCGGGCGGTGCGCACGAACCGTTCGGCGCAGCAATTCGCCCTCCGCGCCTGCGGCGGTGTCCTGACGATGTTCACGCCCCCGCTGCGGAACACCTCGCCGAACGCCGGCGTGAACTCGGCATCCCGATCTCGGACGAGGAAACAGAACGCACTGATCCGCTCCCCGAGGCCCACGGCCAGATTGCGGGCGGCCTGCGCGACCCAGCCACCGGTTGGACGGGCTGTGACACCGAGAAGATGCACTCGACGGGTGCGGATCTCCATCACGAACAAGACGTACAGCCGACGCAGGAAAATCGTGTCGATATAGAAGAAGTCGCAGGCCAATAGTCCGGCCGCCTGCGTGCGCAGGAAGGTTCGCCACGAGGTGTTCGCCTCACGCGGCACCGGACCGATCCGGTGGGCTCGCAAGATCCGCCGGACGGTGGCTTCACCGACGCGATAGCCCAGCCGCACGAGTTCGCCATGAACCCGCCGGTATCCCCAGCAGGGATTCTCCCGTCCGAGATGAAGCACGATCTCGCGTACTTGTGCGCTGATCGGAGGCCGGCCAGACCGATTCGGACACCGCCACTTCCACGCGACCAGATGGCGATGCCAGGCCAACAAGGCGCCCGGCGTGACGATCCGAGCCATCCTCACCCGCCGGGGAAGCAGCCGAGCCAGCGCGGCCAACAACGCCCGATCGGACCACGTCAACCGCGGCCGCTGACCTGCCTGCGCAACACCGCGACCTCGTGCCGAAGTACCAGCAGTTCAGCGGCCACTGCTGCGTCACCACGCGCGAGTACGCCCAGCCAGCCGAACAGCCGGACTGTGATCAAGCAGAGAAGCCGAAAACACACGACCGCTGATCATGCTGAACCTCGGCACGAAGGTCGTCGTCAGTGAGGTAGCGGCTGACCTGGACGATCGCGGCGCGCAGGAGCTTTCCCGCGACAGCCTCCCCCAGCGCGGCCATCGACCGGATGCGGCTGAGCGCGTTGAGAACGGGTCGCAGTCCGGCACCCAGCCCTTGCTCGTCGACGAGGTTGCCGCGCGCCGCGTCCAACGCGTACCGCACCCGTGCCCGGTCCGCGTCGCGGTTTCCGTGTTCGGCGACTTGCTCAGCCCATTCGACAGCGAGCGCCGCGGCGAGATCCGCGGCCTCCGGCGGGAGTTCGTCGGCCTCGCCTTGCCGGTCAGCCGTCAGGAAGAGATCGCAGCCACCAGCAGCGACCTTCAAAGACAGTCGACGGCAGATTCGCGGTCGTGGCAGCTGACGGGGCCCGCCAGCGCGAACCGGGGAGAAGCCTCACAGAGGAAACCCGCCCACAGGCGGCACGCATGAACTTCGCATAGACCGCCCGCCGGTCCTGGAGATCACGCTAGTTCTGACGTGCGTCTCCCTGCGCCTGCAGACGTGCGCAACGCAACGAAATCAGCTGACCCCAAAACGGACTGACGCACGCGATCACCACAGTCAACCAGAGAGGAATCATCCGGGCTCGGGGCGACACCCGAATTCACCCGTCGCATCGACGGCCGGCCAGAGTTATCTCTTCGAATCCGGAGACGCAGCCACTCGCACGTTGCTATTTTCCCGTCATGATCCTCGCGCGCGTCATTGTCGCGGCCACACTCGTCCTGGCCGAACTGTGGAGCGTCCTGGCGATATTCGCCGTCGGTTTCGATTCCCGAAGAGGCAACCGGCGGTTGCGGTGGATCACCGGCGACGACGCGGAAACGGTCCGGGACCGGCACAGCCTAATGGCTCAGCTCTCGATGATGGGCATCGTCAACACCGTTGCCGGCGCGGCGGCCGGGCTTGGTGCATCGATGTACGCGGCCAACAACCATCTGCAGTTCACCCAATCCGTGGTGCCGATCTTCATGATCGGCATGGCCGTCCTAGCGGTCCAGGCCAGCGGGCTGGTCGTCGGGCATTGGGCGTCACGGCCACGACTGGCATGGATCACCAACCCGTTCGTCCTCGAAGCGACTTTGCGCCAATCCTTACGCGAAGGCCCCGTGCCCGACCACACGATCGACGAGTACGAACAGATACTCGAGAAACTGCGTTCAGAGACCTCCGTTCTTTTCCTGAAAAAAGCCGATACCCTCGAAACTCTGGGCATCGCTTCTTCCGCCGCGGCGCGCGAGTGGCCTCCCTCGGGCAACCGTCCGCCGGAGGAGTGGGCGAAGCTCGTTCGGGCCGATCTCTCGCCGCGAGCAGTGTGGCGCTGGATCTGGGCCCGCCGGAAACTGGCCCTCGTCTGCCCGCTCTCGCTCGGCGTTCTGGCCTCTGCCGCTCTTGTCGGCCTGCGCGCGATCGCGGCCGACGGAGCATCCCCGGTAGCGGTCATCGCAGTCGCCGTCGTGCTCTGCGGCTGGCACGTGCTCCTGGGCTTGCTGATGCACCGAGCCGCAACCGAAGAACTCGTGCTGGCAAACCGGACCCGGGCTCGGGAAAAGCACAAAATCGACGCGTGCGCTGCGCTGATCTGCGAGCTTAAGGCTGGGTCGAAACCACGACCGAAGGCAACGGAGCCGCCACCGGCGCGAACGATCCTCTCCGTCGGCCGGTGGCACCTCCTTCGGCGATGATCCAGAGAGCTCACGCCGTCGGATACCATCACGCCGACAACCTGACGACTCACGCCCTGGACGAACTGAGTGACTGGCCGACGACGCGTCTCGGTACCGATCGGAGACGAGGCATGGCGCTGGACCACCATGCCGCCGGAACGCACGGTGCTGCTCGCCGGGCACAACGTCACGACCTTCACCAGGTTGCTGGACATCGTCCCGGTATTCGAGAACGACGCTCGCGTCCAGCTGGTGGCCGCCGACCTCGAAGCCGATCCCTTCCGGCACGGACTGGCGGCCGCGTTCGAACGCGCGGGAATCATCATCGTTTCGCGGAAACAAGCCAGGAAAACGCGGTTCGATCTCGCGATCAGCGCCAGTCACCACGGGAAATTACCCGCTGCCGCGGCGCGCCGAGTGATCTTGTCTCATGGGATTGGATATACTAAATATCCTCCGACCGGGGACCGGGGACCGGGGACCGGGGACCGGGGACCGGGGACCGGGGACCGGGGACCGGGGACCGGGGACCGGGGACCAGGGACCAGGGACCAGGGACCATTCGGTCTGTCCCCGGAATGGCTGCTCGCCAAAGGCCGCCCGGTCGCCGATACGTTCGTCCTCTCTCACCCTGACCAGCTCCGCACAGTCGAAACGCTCGCTCCGGCCGCGCTGAGCGCCATGCTCGTCGCAGGCGATCCGTGCCTGGACCGCATTGTCGAGAGCCTGCCGCTGCGCGACCGGTACCGAGCCGAACTCGGCATCGGAGGACGCCGGCTGGTCGTCATCACCTCCACCTGGTCCCGGACCTCGCTGCTCGGCAAGCGGCCGGACCTCCCGCGCGAGCTCCTCTCCGAACTGTCTCCCGATTCGTACTGTGTCGCTCTCGTGCTCCACCCGAACATCAGCCACGGCCACGGATTCGCCGCGGTCCGCCAGTGGTACGCCGACTGCCTCCGGTCCGGGATGCTCATCCTCGACGAGATAGAAGGCTGGCGCGCCGGCCTGGTCGCGAGCGACGTGGTGATCGGCGACCACGGCTCGGTGACCGGATACGCGGCGGCGCTGGGCAGACCCACCGTCCTTGGTGCTTTCGACGATGTGCCGCCGGGAACGCCTATCTCGGCCCTCGGCGAGCTGGCTCCTCGGCTGCAGCTTGCCGGACCGTACGAGGACACTATCGACGCTGCGCTCGCCAGCCGCGCTTCCGACCGGTTCCGGCCCATCGCCCAGTTGGCGTCCTCGATGCCCGGCGAGTCTCTTTCGGTCCTGCGCCGACATTTCTACTCGCTGATGAAGCTGTCCGAACCGAGCACCGAGGTCTCCGTGGCACCCGTGGCGGCCAAGAATCTCGCAACTCGCGGCCCCGCGGCCGGAGCGCACTTCGTGTCCGGAGAAGCCGACGTCGAGGCCCGCACGGTCCAGCTGGCCCGCCGTGCCGCGGAAGTGCAGCGCACGGAGTTCGGCGGTGCCGCAGACGTCCATGTGAACTGCTCGGTGGACTATCCGATCCGGTCCCTGCGAACGAGCGCGGCTGTGCTGAATGCACGCCCGGGCGACGAAGGCACCGACAGCGAGCAGTGGCACGCCGCGCTATTCGCCCGGTATCCGAGCTGCGCCGTCAGCTCGCTGTCCTCCGAAGGCAAAGCCGACGTGCGGCTCCGCTCGGGACCCGCACTGACGCTTCGTGCACCCGGAGTCGCGGGCGAGGTACTTGCATCGATCCCCTACACATGGGCGAATGCAGGAACGGACGCACTCGCCGGGGCCGTCGAACTGACCCTCGACGGCCGGACTCACCGGGTGGAAATAGAACACTCAGGCTGAGCTCGGCTCTCCTCGCAGCCGGGCGGCCTGCTCCCGGAAATCCGCGGCTTCCGCCGCACGGCCTTCCGATGCCGCCAGCTGGGCCAGCGCTTCGACCGCACCGGCGGCGAGCTTGACCATCAACGACCGCTCGAACAGACCCGCCGCGCGAGACCAGTGCGCTTCGGCAGCTCGCAGGTCCGCAGCCTGAGCAGCGATGTCTCCGAGCAGCTTCTCGCACCTCGCGACGTTGGGCAGATCTTTCTCGTGCGCGACGAAATAATCCCGCGCTGCCGTCGCCGCCGGCCGGGCCTCGTCGAGTTGCCCCTGCTTGAACGCCACCCTTCCCTCGTGCATCGACAGCAGCGCCCTGGCCCGCGACTCGTCGTGCGAGTCGCCCATGAGCGGAACCGCGGCCAGTGCCTGCCGGAAGTAGCCGCGAGCTTCTTCCGCCCGGCCAAGACGTTCGCAGGCGAGTCCGAGCCATTCCAATGCGCTGGCGGTGCCAGGGGCGTGCCCGGATTCAGCAGCCGCGCGGGCGTGTGACAGCGATTCCTCTCCCTCGCAGAGGTCCTCGTACAGTCCGGCCAGGTCGCGATGAAGCTGCCACCGCACCGCGGGCGTGTTGTCGAAGTCGAGCGCACGCGTGTAGAGATCGACCAGTTCCGCCGCACGACCGGTCTGATAGCCGAAAGAGTAGAGCGCCGTCGGCACCGCGGCCGCCAAGTCGGCCCGGCCGAGGTCAGCGCACATGCGGGCGGCCGCGACCACGTTGTCCCACTCGAGGTCGAACTCCTGAGCTGCTTCCTCCGCGCTGCCGGAATAGGGCTCTGCGGCAAAGGAAAGCATCCGGACCGGTTCCGGCGTCTTACGGGCGGCGTAAGCGCTGTCGAGCGCCATCGCCCTGGCCGCGAGCCAGAACACGGAACGCTCCCGGGCTTCCTGGCTGTCGTCCGAGGCTTCCTTGTGCGCAAGTTCCTGCGCGTGTTCCCGGATCAGCTGATGGAACCCGTATCGCCCGGCCCGCCGGTTTTCGAGCAGGCATGCCTGGCTCAGTCCGGCCAGCCTGTTTCGGGCGTCCTTAGGCGAGCACCGGAGCACCTCCGCTGCGACCGGCACCCCGAAATCCGTGCCGGGGACGAGGCTCAGCACCCGGTAGTCCCGCTGCCGGTCTTCGTCGAGATCCTGGTAGATGGCGTCGAAAACGCCTCGGACGGACAGCTCCCCGCCCTGTTCGAGATCGGCGAGAGCCAGGTCGTCCACGAACGCTTGCGGGTCGTCGTCGCCCCCTACGACCCGGCTCGCGCCTACTGCCAGTGCGAGCGGAAGGCCGGCGCATTTTCGCCACAACGCGTCGATCACGCTCTCCGCGACGGCGTGCGGGTCGCCGGCGAACGCATTCACCAGTTTCGCGGTCGCTTGGCGGTCGAACGGATCCAGGGCTACCCGGCTGAACCCGCGGAAACGAAGCGCGTCCAGCTTCCCTCGGCTCGTCACGAGCACGGCCGCTTGCGATACGTCGCCGAGAAGCCCGTCGAGCTGCTCGGCGGCCTTCAGGTCGTCGAGCACGATCAGCAGCCGCTTGCCCGCCGCGGTTCCCCGCGCGACGGCGAGCCGGTCGGCAGGTGCGCCGGGGATCTCCGCGTACGGGACGCCCAGCTGGACGAGCAGCTGCCGGGCAAGGTCGGCGGCGGGCACCATGCCCTGCGGGTCGGAGCCGCGCGCGTCGAGGAACACACCTCCGTCGGGATAGTGCTCCCGCAGCTCGTAGGCGGCATGGACAGCCAGCAGCGTCTTCCCCATGCCCCGGGCGCCGGCGAGCTGGAGCAGGACGCCCTCGCCGGCCTTACCGGCCCGGATGTCCTGGATGCGGGCGATTTCGCTGTCCCTGTTGACAAAAGGCAACGGGCGCGGCGGCAACGACCACGGTGCGGCTGACTGAACGGCCACGCTTTGTCCCTCCCCTGGCGACAGTGCCCTCGACCTTATCGGGTCCAGCCCACGTTCTGTGATCGAATCAGCACACAGGCGCGAGATCAGCCAGCGCGACGAGCCGGTCAGCTGCTTCCGCGACGGAAGGTGCGGCCTCGACGAGTGCGCGCAACTGCCGTGCACCGCCGATGACGGCATCGTCAGCCCGTAGCCGCTCGGTTTGCCGGGCCAGCGAAGTTCCAGCGTCGAGCAGCCTTCCGGCACCGAGTTCGATCACCCGGCGAGCCGTCCGGCGTTGCTCCCCGCTGCGTGGCGCGAAGAGCATCGGAACACCGGCTGCGGCAGCTTCCAGGACGGAATTCATTCCCCCGTGGGTGAGCAGCGCCGAAGCTCGGCGCAGCAGCTTCTCCTGCGGAATGCTCGAAGCCAGGATCACGTTGCCCGGAACCGGGCCCACTGCCGCCGGCTCGGTTCGCCCGGTGGAGAGAACCACATCCCATGGTGTGCCGCGGAACGACTCGGCGATCCACCGCAACATGCCTGGCCGACGCCCGAACACAGTGCCGAAAGAGACCACCAGAAGCTTCCGGCCCGCCAAGCGATGGTAGGGGAATTCCTCCCCCGGCACCGGGAAACCGCCGTGCAATGGTGCGACGAACCGTGCCCGCCGGGACGGAGCGGCCAACGCCGGGAGGCCGTTGACGAGTGCCGGCGCGGCGCACCGCGGCGCCGACGACGAAGTCGTCCACAACCAGATCCGCCGGCCGCTCCGGGACAGTCGGCGCAGCCACCTCGCATGCGGGTCCAGGAGCACCGCCGACGGAGGGAACGCCGCGACCTCACGGTCAAAAACCGCCTGCATCTCCAGCGCCGTCCGGCGACGCCGCACGGCGGCAGCACGTCTCGCGGCCAGATCCGACCGGGACCAGCCCGGCGGCACCCGAGCTCCTTCGTCCGAGCCGATCACCACCGGGACCACCCCGGCGGCAGCCACGGCCCGGGCATGCGGCGGCGGCACGATCATCCGAACCGGAATCCGCCGCCGAGCCAGTTCCGCGCCCATCCGGAGAAACGGAGCAATGTGGCCCCGGGCCGGGTACGGGACGAGAATAATGCTCATCGCCCTCACTGAGCCCTGACAACCAGCAGGGAAAGAGCGACCGAGTTCCTCGAACCGGAGGCGGCAAGAACCGGATGGACGACCGCGCCGCTCGTGGCCGAACGGAAAACACCGATTCTCGAAACCGGAGCATCCGCCGTCCCCGCATGCTTCTTCGCCATCGATCGCGCCTCCCCGCGCCCGGTCGAACACCGGATGCCGATCTTGCCGAAACCGCCCTGCGAAAGCAACGCAGCACGCCATACGGTGGAATATCCCCATGCAGATCCGATTCTGGCGCAGCGTGGGGATCGCCGCCGCAATAGTCGTCGTGCTCGGCGCGATGGAATGGCTCTTCGCGGTTCCCCTCGCCGAACGAGCCGTCGGTCCGCAACGGCCGGACATGTCGAGCGCCGAGTGGCTGACCGCGGTCAACAACGCCCGGTCGTCGCTCCTCACCGGGCTGAACGTGGGCGCGGGCATCGCCACCGCCGGGCTGGCCTTCCTGCGCTACTCGCTTGACCGGCAAAAGCAGCGCCTGGACGAAGACAAGCACGTCGTCAGCCAGTTCGACTCCGCATGGAGCAGGCTGGGCTCGGACGACCCGGCCATCCGCGCCAACGCCGTGCGCACGCTCGCCAGGCTGATGATCGACTTCGAGCGGGACCGCCCGAGCGTTGTCCGGTCGATCTGCGATCTCCTTCGCCAACGCGCGACCGCGGCCGCCGAAGGCACCCGCCCCGACCCGGACGTCGTCGCAGCCGTCGACGCCCTCCGCGAACGTCCCGACAACGGTCAGACCGACCCGCTGGACCTCGCCGGCGTGAAGCTGACCGGTGCCGACCTGACCGGTGCGAACCTCCGAGGGACCATCTGCGATGAGGGCACCGTCTTGTCGCGCGCGAAACTCACCAGCGCGGACCTCACCGGCGCGACGCTCGCTCTCGTCGATCTGCGCGACGCAGTGCTCAACTCGGCGAAGCTGGAGAACGCCATGCTGGACGGGGCCAAACTGCCGAACGCACGCCTCGCCGACGCGATCGCCACCGGCGCGTCCTTCGCCGGAGAAGCAGACCTGCGCGGAGCCGACCTCTCCCGGGCCGACTTCCGCAATGCCAACCTCAGCCGCGCCCGCCTGCGCGGAGCGACCCTGGACCGTACCGACCTGACCGGAGCAGACCTCACCGAAACCGACCTGACCGGGACGGACCTCAGCACCGCTGTCGGCCTCACCGCCGCCGCACTCAAGAGCGCAGCGGCGGATATGTCGACCATTCTGCCGCCAGAACTGCGCGGGCGGCTCTGAACAGCGTCGAGCGCGCATTTCATCAGCCATTCTCCGCTTTTCTGCGTCGAATCAGCACGACAACCAACCAAACCCGGCCGAATGGGTGAACCCGGTCGCCCCGACCGCGGGTTCTTGAACAGCGCAATCCGTGCCTACGCCCCCCAGCCCGCCGCCGTTTTCGCATACTCGTTACCGAAATGCAGCTGCATCAGACGGCAGTCGATCTTCTCCCACGACGCACCAGCGGCATCCTGTTCCTGACCGGACCTCGGGTCGGGCCTCGGGCCGGGCCGGGCCGGGCCGGGCCGGGCCGAAGCAGCGGTAGCCGACGTGTAAAGCGCGTTTACGCACAGCTCTGCTGCACACCCATCGCCCGGTTGCCGACCAGCAGTCGATCCAGACCACAATTTCAGCATTTTAATGCATGCGCAAACACATTGCCAGTTATTTTTGACGAAGCTTCCGGCGTCCATATTCTGACCGCCAGCCCGTCTGCCGCCAGCTGCGCCACATATCTGCCCAAATGGTCGCCGTGGACTACGAACATCAGAAGCTGCCCCGCTCGTGACGCTCCCGCATACATGACACGCCGCACCTCTGCCGCAGTACCTTGTACCGTGCCAAAACTAGCGAATCGCTCCATGAGCTGCGGTTTTGAGATCGAATCAGGCTACTCGGCGGCATTCGTTAATCACGCCGCCGAGGACACGGTGCCGCCGGAACGGACAGTCGAGCGGAATGACGGCAGCGGGATCGTGGTCGGGCGGGCGATGCTCACGTCCCTGGCGCGGACGGTGATCATTGAAGTGCCGGGCGAACTCATCGAGGACCGCGGCAGCGTGGCGTTCGTTGTAGATCAGCATCCTGTCGGTGCACTCCGACCGGACACTGCGCACGAACCGCTCCGCGTAACAGTTCGCTCGGGGCGTTCGCCGCGGGGTTTTCACCACGCCGATGCTCTCGGAGGCGAACACCGCGTCAAACGGTGCAGTGAACTTCGCATCGCGGTCGCGGACAAGGAACCGGAATCGGGAGGTTCCCTCGCCGAGGCTCATCAGCAGGTTGCGGGCGGCTTGCGTGGTCCAGGCCGCCGCCGGATGCGAGTTCACCCCCGGCAAGGTGCACTCGCCGGGTGCGGATCTCCATCATGGACACCACGCAGAGCCTCCGCAACCCGATCGTGTCCAGATGGAAGAAGTCCGTGGCCGTCAGGCCTGCCGCTTGGGCGCTCAGGAACGTGCGCCGATCGGTGTCCCCGCGCCCGATACGGGCGGCTTCGAGGATACGGCGGATCGTGCCTGCACCGACGCGGTGCCCGAGCCGGACCAGCTCTCCCTGGACACGGCGATGCCCCCAACCCGGGTTCTCCCGGGCAAGCCGGACGACCAACGCAGACAAGACCGCACGATCCGGCCGCGGAAGACGTGGTCGCCCGACCTGGCGGCGCAGAGCCGACACCTCGTGGCGAAGCACCAGTATCTCGACGTCCTTGGCCCTAGCGGACCGAGAAAGCAGACCCCACCAGCCGAACAACGTCACCATGACCAAATACATCAGTCGAAACAGCACGGCCGGAGAGCATCGCATAACCCTCACCCGGACAAACAGCAGATCAGCGAACCACAGTCGAGTTACGGCACGGTATACGGCCGGTACGAGGTCGGCGAGCATCGAGGCGAACACCGGTAGTCCGTCCTGCGCGGGTTGACCGCGGGGCAGATCCGTCGTCGCGAGTCGCGCGCGGCGCGGCCTCGTTCTCAGGCGGCGCCGCGCGCGCGGAGCGGGGCGCTGACGTCGTGCAGGTGGTTGAGCACGTGGCGGTAGGTCGTGAACAGTCCGCATTCGGCGTACTCGATGCCGCGGTCGGTGCAGAACGCGCGTACCAGGGGTTGGGCTCGGCGAAGGTTGGCGCGCGGCATGCCGGGGAACAGGTGGTGCTCGATCTGGTAATTCAGGCCGCCGAGGGCGAAATCGACGCAGCGGCCGCCGCGGACGTTGCGACTGGTAAGGATCTGCCGGGTCAGGAAGTCCGGCCTGGTCTCCCGGGCGTAGGTGGGCATGCCCTTGTGCCCGGGCGCGAACGAGCAGCCCATGTACACCCCCCACAGTCCCTGGTGGACGGCGATGAACGCGATCGCCACCGGCGGGGACAGCACCACGAACACCGCGGCGAGGTATACGGCGGCATGCACGAGCAGCAGAACCGCTTCCGTCCGGCGCGCCGCGATCTCCCCGCGCCACGCGGCTTCGACGCCGGCCCAGTGCAGGTTCAGCCCTTCCAGCAGCAGCAACGGGAAAAACAGCGCGGCCTGGTGCTTGGCCGTCCAGCGCACGAGCCCGCTGCGGTCGCGCGACTGCCCGCGGGTGAACGCGAGCAACGGGATGTCGAGGTCCGGATCCTCGTCCTCGTGGTTGGGGTTGGCGTGGTGGCGGGTGTGCTTGCCCATCCACCAGCCGTAGCTGATCCCGACGATCCCGCCGAGCATCCGGCCGACGCGGTCGTTGGCCGGTCCGGTCCGGAAGATCTGGTTGTGCCCGGCGTCATGGCCGAGGAACGCGATCTGGGTGAACATCACAGCGAAGAACACCGCGGTGATCAGCTGCCACCACGAATCGCCCACCAGGACGAAAACCAGGCACCCGGCGGCCAGAGCGAGCGCGGTGAGAGCGATTTTCACCGCGTAGTAACCATAACGCCGTTCCAGCAGGCCCGCTCCCCGCACAAGCCGGACGAGAGCGCCGAATTCCCTGCGCGACGCGGTCGTCTCGGCACCGACCCTGGTCGGCGGAGTCACCGGCGATGTGACCATGGGATTCCTTCCCGAGTTCTGCGATGCCGGGGACTGGGGCGACCGGTCGCACTACGCGAATTCCCGCCAGGACGCGGCCCCAAACAAGGCCGGACCCGAGGGCTCGGCGGAGAACGCCGCGCACGAGCTCGGTGCGCGGGCCGGCATCCCGGTTATCGGCGGGGAGCCGTGCCGCTCGGACTTCCGCTCCGGACCCTGCCCAGCCGGCAAGATCCCCGCGAAGCAGGATTGGCGATACCCGAATCCCCGCGTATGCGGTGAGCTGGCCGGCTCGCATCGCCTTCTGAGCGGAACCAGACCGGCTCTCCGCTCGAGATCCGCACCGCGATCAGCGGTCGCGTCATAGTCCACAATGTACTCATCGCTCTCCGTATCCCGTCGGCGGAGTGACCTGGAACGGATTTCTTCCCGATTTCCGCGGTGCCCCCGATCGGGGAGCTGACCCGGCCAAACCGCTCCCGGTGACGAAGCAGGACCGTCCACGAAGGCCATTCCCGCGCGGACGGCTGTCCGTGCGGGAATGGCCGGCGTTCGCGCCGGGCGGGAAGGAGATCGCCCGTGTTTGGCACCCGCTATGCCGCCTCGATGATCGCCCGGAGCGCGGAGAGTCCCCAGGACCGAAGCAATTTCCTGCAAGCCGCAGGCATGGCCGGGCTCGACGTGGCCGGCGCTCTCGGGCTCGGCGGCCTCACGAACCCCGCCGGGGCCGCCGTCCGCGAGGCCGCCCCGGTCGCGCAAGACTCCGGCCAGGTGAGCGACGGCGCGGTGCTCAACTTCGCACTCGACCTGGAATACCTCGAAGCCGAGTTCTACCTGTACGCCGTGACCGGACGGGGGCTGTCCGACTCGATGACCTCCGGCACCGGCACGCGCGGCGGTGTGACCGGCGGACGGGCGGTGCGGTTCGAAACCCGGGCCGCGCGGCAGTACGCGCAGGAAATCGCCGGCGACGAGAAAGTGCGCGTCCCATTCCCGCGGACCGCGCTCGGTTGAACCGGTCCGCAGAAGTTGGACTGGTTGGGGTGGAGGTCAGGCGGTGAGGGTTTGGGCTCGGTATTCGGTTGGGCTGAGGCCTCCGAGGGTGGTGGAGATGCGGGTGGTGTTGTACCAGTGGATGTAGTCGTGCAGTGCGGCGGCGAATTCCCCGATGGTGTCGAAGCTGTTGTGGTGGAACAGTTCTCCTTTGAGTTGGCTGAAGAAGTTCTCGACAATGGCGTTGTCGAGGCAGGTGGCGCGGCGTGACCTGGACTGGGTCAGGCCCGCCTCCTCGATCAGGGCGCGCCAGGAGCGGTGCCGGTACCGGAAGCCCTGGTCGGTGTGGACCAGCGGCGCGGCACCGGGGGCAGGGCGGCGATCGCCTCGCGCAGCGAGGTGGTGGTCAGGTCCAGCGACGGGGACGGGCCGCAGGCCCAGGCGACGACGGAGCGGGCGAACAGGTCGATGATCGGTGACAGGTAGACCTTGCGGTCGCCGATGCGGAACTCGGTCACGTCGGTGACCCATTTCCTGTTCGGAGCGTCGGCGCCGAACTGGCGGTCGAGCGGGTTCTCGGCGGTCATGCCGGCCAGGACCGGCGCCGGCGCGGCCGCCGGATCTTGCAGACCAGGCCGAGGGCGTTCATGACCTTGAGCACCGTCTTCTTGGCGATCTGCCAGCCGTCGCGGACCAGCACCGCGTGGATCCGCCGGTGCCCGTAGCGGCCGCGGGCGGCCTCGAACGCCTCGGCGACCGCGGTCTTGAGCCCGGCGTGCGGGTCGGGCCGGCCCAGGCGGGCCTGGTGGTAGAAGAACGTCGACCGGGCCAGTCCCGCGACCACCAGCAGCGAGTAGTCGACCTTGAGGGCGGCGACCGCCAGGGTTTTCACCCTCGCCCCTGATCCCTCAAGGCCCGCAATTTTCCAGGCAGGCCACCTTCGCCGACAGCCGCAGGTTCTCCGCCGCAATCGCTCCAACTCGCCCGGCCCGGACCGCTCCGCCGCTGCGGCCGGGGGACGGCCTTTCCGCCGGGGCCGCAACCCGTGATCGCGGGCCAGCTCGAGCGCGGTCGCCTCCCCGCCGACATAGCGGGCCACGACCTCGAGCTTGAACTCGAACGCGAACGACCGCCGGTCCGGTTTGTTCATCAGCGCCCCCGCGCTCCGCAGCATTCAACGATCACGCAAGCGTTGCACCGCCGTCTCCGACACGCCCAACCGGGCCGCGACCGCCTTGCGGCCGCGCCCGGCCTCGAACAACACCACAGCAGCCTCCCGCTGCCCCTCAGACAACGAACTGCACGAATACAACGAACACGCTCGCCGCAAGCCGGAACTCGATTCCCAGTCCAACTCCCGGGGAACGGTCCAGACTCTGAGCCCCTCAGGGTTCCCCTCACGGACCTGTCGAAACTCACATCGGGCGCTACTCGGATATTTCGGCGACGACGGCGTCCTGTGTGGACACTCAGCAAGCCGAGGCGACGCGGCTTGTGTTCCGGACATCGGGAGTCAGCCCTGGTTCGCCGACCGTCCATATCGGACAGTGTCGCCGCCCTTGCGGTGTGCGGCCTGGTCGTGCTGCCGGTCGAGAATGCCTGCCAGCTTGCGCGTCGCCCCGCGAAGCGCCTCGTCCACCGAACCCGCGAAGTGGGTGACCACGACGGCGGGCTTGCCCTCGGGACGGGCCTCGAGCACGCACCGGCGGTCCACCCCGGCGGCACCGGACGCGACTTCGTCGCTGAGGTGCGCCTCCAGCCGGATCAGGTGGTCGCTGAACCGCGAGAGCGCGGCACGGAGTTCCTCCTCGGCCCAGCGGTTCAGCTCCGCGCTGCCGGGAACGTTGTTGTCGGTGCTGATCTCGACCTGCATGTGCGGTCCCTTCGGAATGCGGCCGCGCGGGTCCTGGAACGCGGCCTGTGCCACGCTCACCGGAACCGCCTTCACCGCCTGCGCCCAGCCTACTCCTGACGGTCAGCCGCGCCCGGCGATAGTTTCGCGCCAACGGAATCCGGCGCGCTCGGGAGCCTGGCGGGAGCAGCTGCCGTCCGCCATTCCGGCCCGGCACAAGGAAATCCGGCTGATTCCGCCGGGCGGTCTCCCTTTCGGCGTAGGCTTGGCAGACAGGTCCGCCTCCGCAGGCATCCGCTGCCGGAACGGTCCCGCACCGGCCGGACAGGAGCGCCATCATGGAGTACGCCTCGAACGAGTCCAGCACGGGCGTCGTGCTCGGACCGCCCGCTCTCGGGCGGCGATTGCGCTTCAAAGAACAGCACGCGGCGAAAGGCTGCTTCGACGGCGCTTGGTGGCCCCGTTCGCGGGAACCGGTCACGGAATTCAGCGCACTCGCCGCCGCGCTCGTCGACCGCTTCGGCCGGGTGGACCGGATCGGTTTCAACCCCGGCGCCTGGGACCTCGCACCCGCCCGGCTCGCCCACGGACCGGCTCTCGTGCGGCTGGCCGCGTTCTACGGCCTCCAGCAGCACACAGTCGTGGTCATCGGCCCGCGCATCCACCACCTGACGCTGCTGGTGATCCCGCCGGAAGCAAGCCCGGCGGCGGCGGAACGCGCCCTGTGCTCGGCCATCGACCCGGACAGCACCGACGCGGCGCACGTGATCCTCGCCGCCAGCGGAGCACTGGAGGCTGCCTGACCGGCGCCAGGCGGGAATGAACAGCGGCAGGCCAGGGTTGTCGCGGACGCCGTGCGCGAGACGACGCTTCCGCATCGGAGCGGTCCGCGACAACAGGCACGGCAGAAATCGCACCAGGAACGCCCATGCGCCCCGGTATTCGCAGCAGAATCACGAGGGCAGCGCCGACCAGCCCGCACTCCGCCCTCCCGACGACCGACCCCGCTACCAGCCCCCTCGGTTCGCTGGCTGCGCGGACCCCGCCGCACGAGCACGACCTCTGGCCCCAGGATGCCCAGCTTTCGGACCTGCCCGCACGCAGCACGCGCCGTCTGCCACCGATCCACGCAGCACAAGGCGCGGCGACGCCGCCTGATCACAACACGCAGAAAGCGAACCATCGATGTTCACCTTGACCGGAGCAGCCACCGAAGCGATCAACCAGCTCACCGCATCCCAGAACTTCCACGCCGAAGGCGGCCTGCGCCTCACGCTCGACGGCCTTCCCGAGGACGGCGCCGCATTCGCCGTGGACGTCGCCGCCTACCCCGCGGCCGGGGAGGACATCATCGCGACCGGCGACACCCAGGTGTTCCTCGCCCGCGAGACCCGCGTCCGGCTCGCCGACAAAACACTCGACGTCCGAAAGGACATCAACGGGCGCTACGCCTTCCACATCACGACAACACCGTGACCGGCCGGCCCGCACCGCGGCCACCACGCGCAGTCCGCGAAACCCCTCGCCGAGTTCGGGGGCTTGAGCCGCGGCCGGTCGACGACCGGGACGGAAGGGACGACCCGCGCGGGCGCGGCGTCTTCCCCGTGAACGGTTCTTTTTCTCGTCCCGATTTCCGGCTGCTCAGAAGCGAAGTCCCGCTGCCGTCGGCGTTTCCGCGGCCGGGGAGGCAAAGGGTGTAGTGTTGACAGTGTCCGAGAGCATCTCGTGCGTGAGCGGTCAAGCTTGCGCCGTCCTCGGCACCCAGTCCGGACGGTGACAGCGGCCGGGGACGGGAACGCCGCCATGGCACCGAACCTCCGCACCGTCGCCAGCACTGTCTCGGCCAGGAAAGCCGCCACACCGGCCTGGCGCGCACCACGCCTGCGGCTGAAACCGGACGGCCCAGCAACGGGATACGTCGACGGCGCATGGTGGCCCTACACCCGCGAACTAGCCGTGGAACTGCCGGCGTTGCTCGCGATGCTCGCCGCGCGGCTGGACCGGATCGAACGGGTCTCCTACCACCTCGCCGCCTGGACTCCGGCTCAGCGCCGGCTCACCGTCGACGGCTCCGCGATCCGGCTCGAAGGATTCCGCGCGCACCACCCCGACACGGTGACCGTCACCGGAGCGCGGGGACCGCGCCGGCTGGCTCTGCTGGTCGTACCGCCGGAGACCGGGCAAGCCGACGCGCATCGCATTCTGGCGGCCGCGGCGCACCGGGACAACCTCGATACCGTCGAGTCCCTGCTCGCCGCCCCCAGCGAGACCGACCACGAGGCGGCG
The DNA here is from genome assembly GCF_041346965.1 of Amycolatopsis sp. cg13. Lineage (GTDB taxonomy): Bacteria > Actinomycetota > Actinomycetes > Mycobacteriales > Pseudonocardiaceae > Amycolatopsis. Next base: position 8,307,121 of record NZ_CP166848.1, on the reverse strand, counting down.
GCCGCCGGCGCGATGGACGACGCGACCCAGCGCTGGGACGTCGACGGCGGCCGCATCCCCGCGTCAGCCTAGATTTTCCCGCGACCCTCCGGCGGGACGAGCGCCCACCGCAGGGTCGCCGCGGCGGCGGGGCGGCCTCCTCCGCGTTTTTCCCGCAAGCGGCCGCCCGACAGATCACGATCTTTCTCGCGCCAAGCGAACCTGGTCGTCCGCTCTGGCGGACGAGCCGGCCGGGCGAGACGTGGCGGCGAGAAAGCGACTGAACCACAACACATCCGGAAGCACCGCGCAACCAGCCGGAGCCGTGCCAGGCACACCCGCCCCGAAGTCCACGGCCGGGCAGGCACAACCTCGGAGTGCCCAGGTCTTCCAGTCACAGCTGATCCGTCGCCATCTCTCGCGTGGTCGAGCCGGCGCGAAACTGCGTCGGCACGCGCCGACACAGTGCCAGGGAATCCTGAACGGACTGATTCCACCCCTGCCATCGGCGTCTTTCGCTTCAGCGAAAGGAAATTTCCAGCAGGCCGCGAAAGCAGGCGCCGGACGCCCTTCTGCTCGCCCATGCCTATCGCGAACCGCCGTGCCCCGCGACGGAGACGATCCCGTTCTGGGCTGGCCGCCGCCGCGAGCGACCGTTCGGAACCGGTCCGCGCGACGCGGATTCGGACGGCAGTTCCCTGTTCGGCACGTGCGGAGCTTCGAAAGCCCGGCCAATGGCGGTCCTGCGTTCCACGTCGCCGCGTCGGTCTCCGGAGTCAGCCGGCTCGCAGCGCTTGGCTCAGCGCGACACCGACCGTCATCGACTGAGCGGACCGCCCTCGTCGTGTCGGCCATTCAGGTCTCGCGCGGATGCCTTATCTTGAGCCGTCCACTGGCCAGCTCGCCGGACACCCGGATCAACGGGGAACCCGGCACATACGGGTCCGCCGCCTTGTCGATGACCCTGCCGCTGGTCGCGCTCAGCTCCTCGACGCGGATCGACCATCCGCGCGGCACGGTCACCTGCACCTGCCCCGAGCCGGTGCAGACCATTTTCAGCTGGATTTCCGTGTGCCGGCACACAGCCCGGGTGAAGTCGATCCGGACGCGGCCAGAGCCGCACTGCGCCAGGATCCGCCGCGGAACGACCCACTCGCCCTCCTGCTTGACCGAACCGTTGGTGGTGCGGAGCACGAGCGCGGGTGGTTCGGAGAACGGCGGTTCGGGCGGAAACAGCGACAGCCCGGGTAAATCGGCCAGCACCGATTCCATCTGTCCCCGGGTCCCCGCCGCGAGCACGACGCCGACCCGGTCGCTGAACTCGTCGAGACCGAGCAGGCCGTCACCGACGGCCTGCCGGAGCAGTTCCACCGCACGGTCGCGGTCGGCATCGGACGCACGCTGATTCCCGCGCGCTACGTCACCACCGCGCGGTTCGAGTTCGCCGTCTGACACGTCCTCAATCTATCGGGTCGGCCGCCGAACAGCGACCAGATGACCGAAAGCCCGTGCGGTGCAATACGCCGTGAGCAAGGTCGCGCGCTAATCGGACATTCGGCTGCCGGCACGGTGATCCGGACGCCGAGGATACGGCGGAAGAACACACCGCGCGCAACGTCCATTTCGCGCCCGCCGCGATCGCCACGGCTCCGGTGCCGCATCGAGCTGCGATCGGTCGCGTCTCGTTCTCGCTTTGCCTCATCGCAACCAGCCCTGGCACGAAGTTCGCGACAGGACTCGCGACTCGCGACCCCGAGGCAGAAGGTCTTTTCGCCCGCTCGCGACCACTGCGGCGAGATCCCGGAATCAGTCGCTGGTGTGTGTCGATGTTCCAGAGCTTGCCCAGCCGGCAGAAGGTGCGCTGAGGATCGGAACCGGGTTCCTTGTCGAGAGCGACGCCGCCCAAGAGGGATGCGCGTGCGCTGCTCCGCGGACGGCTGAAACCGCGCGACACGCCTTGCGTGCCCGATCGCCGCGAAGGCCTTTGCCTGCCCGGAAGAATTTCCCGAACACGGCCGGACTGTCGCTGATCGGAAAGGCGGACCCCGCTGCCTGCTTCGCTGCTCGCCGGTTCGAATGCCCCGATCTCCAGCCCCGCATGGAGGTTGCGCCGGATGTCGCCCGCCGCGTGCTGATCTCCATCGGCGGCGGACGCCGGTCACGAAGCCGATGCTCCGAACGCCCGGGCATCTCGGCGAGTTCCGCGGCATCGGGCACTCGCGCACCTGTGTCCGTACCTCGCCACGGTGCTCCGCACGCTCCAGTTCGGCCGTCCGCGACGGCTGCGGGGCAAGCCAGGCTGTCTGGTCGTCGGAACCGGCCGCCACGACTGCGGCCAGGGCCAGTCCGCTTCCTCTGGTCGATCTCCACGACCGCCTTGGTCGCTGTCGGGCTCGGCGGGCGACACTCACCGCCGGCGGACGCCTTCCCCGGACCAGCCCAAGCGCGCCCACACGGTCTTTCCGTCCAGATTGTCGTGCACTCCCCACTCGTCCGCGAGCCGGTCCACGAGCTGCATCCCCCGTCCGTGCGGCGCGGTCCCTCCCCGAGCACGGACGACCGGCCAGCCGTGCGAGAGGTCGTCCGCTTCCACGACGACCAGGCAAGGCCGGGGCTGTTCGGTCAGCCGGACCCACGTCGGGCCGAGGGTGTGCGCATGGGCGTTCGTCACGAGTTCGTCGAGCACCAGGAGCACGTCGAGCCGACGATCGGCGCTGAGGCTGCCGAGCAGACCGGCCGCCCAGACGCGGACGGCGGGCACCGACGAGAGGCCGGTCCCGCGCACGTCGAGCGTCCACGGGCATCCATTGTCCCCTCCGCTGCCGGTCATCCGCCGCGATCCATCCCGGCGGACAGACTCGCGGAGGGAACGCAACGGGCCGATATCCGGATTCTCATCAAGGAGAGGTACCCGGCAGGACATCCCGTCCACACCCGTTCCGGCCGGGTTTCTTCGCGGCCGGACGCGATTGCGTCCTTTGGGCGGCAGTTCGGGCGCGGACGGTCGTCCGATTCCACCCGCGCGAGCGAGGCGAACCGGTCCGGCTGGCCGCCGCATCCGGGCGCGGTGCCGCCCCGCCGCGGTCCGGCCGGAGGGGGAGCGGCGCGCTCGCCGCTCCGTCGCCGGCAACTCGCCGGCAGCCTCGGACCAAGCCCGCGTCTGCGACGGTTCGGCAACGATGATCGGCCCGTGATCCGCGCGCAGGACAGACGTCGCTCCTTGTGCCGGAATGGACGGTCCGATGACCTGAGCGGACAAGGATTTCCCACGCGGTCCCGGCCCTTTCGTCCGACCGGCCGCGTGCAGCGCGCGAGGCGCGGCAACCGGATCCGCCTCCGGAGGGATCGTCAGGTCGCGGACGTGCGGCCTGGTCACCACGACGGAGCGTTGCCGGCGGCGGGAAAACCGGGCAGGCAACCAGGTGCGGCCCGTGGCGGAGCGGGGAAGAAACGAGATCCCCAGTGACCGGATTTGAGCCTGCTGCGGCCCACCCGCCCGAACTGTTCGACCTAGGCGCGGATTTCCGTGCCCGGCTTCCGGGACCGCGGCCGCCGGGCGCTGTCGAAACAGCCCTCCTCGGCGTCCGGCCCCTTGTACCGCGACCGCTCGCCTGCCGGCAACAAGTCCGATTCCCATGCCCGCCGCCAGGTTCGCCGGGACAGTCGCTCCCGTCCGGCCGGCCCGTTGGCGGACGCCGATACCACCGGCCCTACGCGCCGGAAAACGGCTCCGAAGCCGGGGCTCGCCGACGCGGGAACCGGCTCTGCACCGGAGGAAACCGCGGCCGGAGTACGTCCTGCGGGCGGATCAGCGCATCGGGCCGCGACGGGACCTGCGAACCGCTCCGAGATTGCGTTGTTATTCTTTCCGCACAACGGGTTCCGTCATTCGCACGGCAGCGGGCCACGCCGCACCGTCACCCCTCCCGAGTGGGCGCTGCCGACGGAGCACAAACCCGCCCGCAGCTGCTCGGCGGCATCATGGCCGCTGGGAAGACGATGGTGCGCCGTAGGCCGGCTGCATGCCGTGCTCCCGTCCCCGGTTCACGTGACCGGATGAGACCCGAGGACGATGCGGGCTCCTGCACCCGCACACGGAATGCCTTCGGACACCGCTGACAGTACACCCTCCCGCTGCTGCCGTCGCCGCTGTCGCGGACCGCGATCGCCGGCTGGAGCCCTGCCCAACCTCGTCGGCTGGTGCGGCGCAGGCGAACCGGTGCCGCACCGGCAGAGCCGTGTCCCTGTCGCTTGCGGAGGGGCCGGGAACCTCGCGGAGCTCCCGCCGCCCTGCCAAGCGACCGCGCCCCGGCAGGGCGGCTTTCCGCTCCCGCGCTTAAGGATTCCACAATGGACGAACGCGAGACCGCGGCCGCGCCGGACGCCGGGCAGTCGACCGGAAGCGAGTACACAGAGCTGTCGGCGGGACCGCTCGGCGGCGTCCGGTGCGGTGCGCGGCGGGAGCACCTTCGCCGTTTCGGCGGCAATGCTCGCGTGGCGGCAGGCGGCACGGCAGTTGTCGATTACAGGCCGCGATGTCGGCCGACGACAAGGCCGGCCCGGCTGAGCTGCGGCTGGCGGCTCGGCAAGCACACGCGCCACCAGGTTCATCCGAATGTTCGACGGGACCGGCCCGGACATCGGCCGTGCAGACCCGGCAGGGCGGCGCCGAGGCCGGTTTCCTGTGCCGTACGGCGAAATGCCAGGCTTGCCTCTTCGTTCCTCCGCTGTTGCCGGGGGGGTGTCGACCTCTCCATGCGCCGAACGGCAACGAAGGCGACCTCGAGCACGGGAAGCCGGATGACAGTCTCAGGCTGGAGGCAGCGCGCGGCCCGTTGCAGCGCGGGTTTCGTTGAAGCCGCCCGCTCCGAGTGCGGGCACGTCGGCAGCGGCTGGTGGCCGCGGTCAGCAGACCACGCCACGCAGTAGCGGCCGGACAGCTCTCGGCCCGGCCACTGCTGCCGGGAGCCAGCCGCGCTCCGTGGGCGGCGAAGACCGGACTCGCTCGCACCGCAAGTCAAGCAGCCGCTTTTCTCTCTCGCACCGCCGATCTCGTGCGCACTCTGCTCGAGCTTGCGGCTGCGGCGGACCCGGATGGTGTACTGACATCGCGTCAGGGTGCCCGTAGTGTGATTCCGCAGAGGGGGACGGCCTCAGCCTTGCCCGGGATCGTGCAGACGCCGTTCCGCCCCGCCACCGGCTTGCTGCCCGCGAGACGGAACTGGTCGCAGTGAGCCGGAGGTTCTGGTGCCGCCTGCCTACCCCTTCGGGGCGATCCCCGGCCGCCGTGACCCGCCCTGCGGGTACTGCGGCGAGCGGCCCGTGTCCACGAGCCTCCAGACCGCTCTGGTGCGCGACTCGTCGGTCGTCGATTCCGTGGAATTGGCCTTGCCCGGACAACGGGTCGTCCACGCGTGCTGCGACGAGCACCTGGCCGCGCTGGTGAGCAAGGCCAAGCTCGAATGGGTCGACGAGCAGTGGTGGTTCGGGCTGCTGTGCCAGGCCAGCCGGGACTCGTCGCTGAGCCGCGCATCCCTGCGCCAGATCTCGCGACGGGTACGGCTTTCGGAGGCACAGCTGGACGCGGCGTTGCGGTGGAACGCCGCGCGGGCCGACCCGCTCGCGCGCTTGCCGGGCGGGCAATCGTGCTGAACGGAACTCGGTGCGTACCCCTCGAGCACACCGCCCCTGACGAAACTCTGCCAAGCGGATCCGCATTCTGCGTCTGCACTGGCGTCGCCTGCGCCGACTCGAGCGCAACCAGCAGCCATCTGCGCCGGAACCGCCGAACCGTCGTGCTTCACCAGCGACACACGCTCCGCGCAGCGCCGTGAGCACGTCGTTCGAGGCGCGGAAGCACCGGAGATTCCAGCCGCGCACGCCGGGTTCACCGCGTGGCGCGGCAGATCCTCGCCGGTGCCGAACACGGATGTCGACGGCGGCAGGGCCGCGTTCTCCGAATCCGGCCGGGCGGTTGCCGGTCACGGCGATCGGCACGGGTCCTCGGCGGGCCGGCCTGCTCGGTGCCGCCGGAGATCCCCGTCGGGAACGGTCCCCGGCCGGCGGCCCGGTCGCCGGGATGCCGGGACGGCGCCGAGCGGGTGACCGTTACCTGCTGAGGCCCAGGCGCGTGTAGGGTCAGTGGTGTCCGGGAGCATCCCGTGTGCGGGCAATCGAGTTTGCACCGTCCCCGGACTCCGCCTGGTTCTCGCGCGCCACGTGGTGACGATCGCGGCACGCCGGCCTTCTCGTCCCAGTTCCGGTGGTTGCCGGGGCTGGAGCGTCATGAACGTACCGCACCGCATTCCGCCGCGGGCCCGTACGGAGCCCGTCCATTCCCCGGGCACCGTCGCCAGCGTGTTCCGCACGGCCGCGAACGGATCGGCGACCGCCGGCCGAAGAGCCCGGCGATGATCGCGATGCGCGCCGCGCTGGCGCCGACCGCCGCGGCGCCGTCCGGCGATTGCCCGGTCTGTCCACATCAGACAGACGCGCACGACCCGATCGCGGACCGCTTCTGCGCCGCGACCGCAGCAGGCGCGCTCCACCGCCGCTGCGCCTGCGCCGCTGGCGGCCGCGAAACCACGAAAGAGGAACGACCCATGACCGCACGAATCGACTTCGTCTCCCGCTACGACCAACGCGTCGCCAAGGTACGGGACCTGCTCAAGCAAGACACCGGCCTCACCGACACCGCTTGCCAGGCCCTCGCTGTGCGACTGCTGCACCTCATTGACGAAACGCCCGAAGACCTGCGCCGATAACGCCCTCGGGCACACGTTGTCCAGACCACCATCGAGCAAAAGGAACCCGGTGCACCAGCTCACTCTCGGCGTCGTCGCGCATTCGCGGAAACCGGACGAACGCCGATTGCCGATCCACCCCCGGCATCTCGAGCGGATCGACGCCGATCTGCGCGAGCGCATCTACCTCGAACACGGCTACGGCGAGGACTTCGACGTGCCCGACGAACAGCTGAAAGGCACCGTCGCCGGGCTGCGCACGCGGGAGGAACTCATCGCCGAATGCGACGTCGTCCTGCTCGCCAAACCGGTGCGGAGCGACGTCGCCGAACTGCGGCCGCACCAGGTGCTGTGGGGCTGGCCGCACTGCGTCCAAGACCGGGAACTCACCCAGCTGGCCGTCGACCGCAGGCTGACGCTGATCGCGTTCGAGGCGATGAACCACTGGACCCGCGACGGGTCCTTCGGGCTGCACGTGTTCCACAAGAACAACGAGCTGGCCGGCTACTGCTCGGTCCTGCACGCCCTGCAGCTGACCGGGTCGACCGGCGACTACGGACGCCGCCTCCGGGCGGTGGTCATCGGTTTCGGCGCGACCGCGCGAGGCGCGGTCACCGCGCTCAACGCACACGGCGTGCACGACGTGCGCGTCCTCACCGGCCGCGGCATCACCGCGGTCGGCTCGCCCATCCACTCCGCGACGATGGTGCACTTCCAGCACGACGCGAACAGCCCCGGCGACCTCCGCCGCAGCCACGCACTCACCGACCGCGGACGAGTCCCCCTCGCCGGATTCCTCGCCGAGCACGACATCGTCGTCAACTGCGTGCTGCAGGATCCCGCCGAGCCGCTGACGTTTCTCGTCAAAGCCGACCTGGACGCGTTCGAACCAGGCAGCCTCATCGTCGACGTCTCGTGCGACGAGGGCATGGGCTTCAGCTGGGCCCGGCCCACCACCTTCGCCGACCCGACCTTCACCGTCGGCGAAGGCATCACCTACTACGCCGTCGACCACAGCCCGTCCTACCTGTGGAGTTCGGCGACCTGGGAGATCAGCGAGGCCCTGCTCCCCCTGCTGCGACCGGTGCTCGACGGACCCTCCGCATGGGACACCGACGACACCATCGGACGCGCCGTCGAAATCCGCGACGGCGTCATCGCGAACCCGGCGATCCTCACCTTCCAACGGCGCTCCGCGGCTTATCCCCACCGCGTGACGTAGCCGTCGGCACCCGCTGCCGACGGTCCGGTCTCGTCGCCCAGATTCTCGGCATTCGCTCGGGAAGGAGTCTCAATGACTGCGATACCGAGCACTGGCAAGGACGTCGTCACCGAGGTCGGCGAGTGGCTCGGCGGCGAATTCGCCAGCCAGCTCTCCCCCGACGCGGTGCACCGGGAGGTCCGCGCCGCAGCCCGCGATCTGGACGGCTCGATCGTTCCCGAAACCCTCGGCGACATGGTGCACCGGCTCGCCCGGGGCCGCCTAACACGGCTGTCGGCCGCGGAGCCCTCCCCGCCGGCCGCCACGCGGCGGCAGGCTTCCGCACCGCCCGCACTGCTTGGCGGCTGAGCCCGCCCCGATGCGGGAGGTGCGAGCGAGACGGACCTCACCGACGTGGAACTGTCCGGAGCTGATCTGACCGGCGCGGTGCTTCGCGAAGCCCGCTTCGGCGAAAACGCGGTCTTGGCCCGGGCGAACCTGACCTCGACCGCACGACCCTGGCCCACGCCGACCTGCGAGACGCGATCCTCGGCTCAGCCAAGCTACGCGGCGCTGCCCTGGACAACGCCCGGCTTTCGAACACCTCGCTCAGTGGCGCCGCAGCCAACGGCACCACCTTCACGGATACCGATTTCCGAGGCACGGACCTTTCCCGGACTTGCTTCGTCAACGCTGATCTGCGCCGCGCTCGGCTGCGCGGAGCCACCTTGCACGACACGGACCTGACCGGCGCGAACCTTGCCGAAGCGGACCTGCCTGGAACAGATCTCAGCACCACGGTCGGCCTCACTGCGGATGCACTCAAGGCGGCAGTAACCGATATGTCGACTGTCCTTCCCCCCGAACTGCGCGGGCGGCTCTGACCAGCGCTCGACAACACCCTCCGCCAGCGCAAAGCTCAGCAAATGACCTTCGAACAGCTATTCGATCCAGACTGTTCGTCGGCAAGCGAGAGCGGCCCGCGCACCACCGCGGCTCCACTCCCGGCGGATCGTCGGGCCACGGCAGGACGTTCTCCGCACGCACGATGTTTGGCTGACAATGTGGCCAACGACTGCAACGGTGCGAGCTACCGTGTCAACCGTCGAGGCATCTTCTTTCGAGCGTGGGCTGGATCTCGATGCGGTTCCGGTCGATCGGAACGAAAACCGGACGGTGCGACTGGTTCCCGCACCGGCAAATCCACTCGTTCTCCGCTACAGCATCGGTCGTGTCGACGTCGGCGGGCAGAAGAGCCAAACAGCGGAGCGAACGGTCCGTGGTGCTGTCTGCCGTGTACTCGTCGCGGATGACGTCCCCGTTCCTTTCGCGTAGTCCACCCTCGAGCCGGCATCCATCGCTCACCGCCCGACAGCCGATAGCGCCTCCACCACCAGCTCCTCCTGTTCAGAAGCCGCATCGGCCTCCAGCAGACGGCCCGACCGCCGCCACCGGCGCAGGACACGACGACCGTAGTTGTGCGTCCCCGCCACCCGGTCCAGCTCTGCCCCGCTCGGCGAGCGTCCCGCGGCTGCCTGCTCCGCGTAATACCTCCACATCCGCTGCTCCGCGGTCCGCGCACTAGCCTCGCCGAGACTGTCCGAGACCACGTTCAGGCCGGCTCGCACGACCTCAGTCTCGCCTTCAGCCACAGCCTCGGGGCAAGTCTCGGCGATCTGCTGCTTCAACGCCCGATTCAGCAGCTCAACCGCGAACAGCAACGCCACCGGCGGACACGCCGCCACCACCACCTGCAACGGACTCTCCACCGGAGCCGACCCGACATTCGCCAGCAGAGACAACCCGATCCCGAACACGAACGCCGACCACGCCACCCAACGGCCGTGCTCCCGGCCAGACCGGCCTCGCTTCCACAACTCGACGGTCGCGATCGTCAGCAACCCGTCAACCAGAAGTGGCCAGATCGACGCCGTCGACGAGTCTGCCCCGAACCGGAGCGCAAACTCACGCCCGTGGCGATACGAGGCATACGCCGCGCCAACCGCAACCAGACCGGTGCAGCCGCACTGGATCCACAGGGCAAGGTTCGGAGCAACCCGTCCATGTGCCTCCCCCATCAGGACGCCTCCTTCGCCGCACGACCGACCATCGACAGAAGCCGCTGGTCAAACCCCACCGAACGACGCGACAGACTCCGGCGCGTGCGAGCCCGAGGGGAGCCCGAGAGCGCAGAAACACGACGACAGGCTGCGACATCAACCGACACAACGAGCACCCGGGCCCCGAGGAAAACGACACTGACCGACATCACTCGGCACCACCCGAAACCCCGTCGAAACGACTCTTAACCAGCGGGTTCGGGGTTCGAGTCCCTGATGGCGCACCCTCACACTCCCCAGGTTCGAGAAGTTTTCGGCCTGGGGATTTGTGCTGTCTGAACGACATTCTTCCGATTGTTGTCTGTCCATTGTGGTCTCCGGGGAGCCCAAGGGAAGCCCAGGAGTGCGAGCCGGGTGAAGCCTGGTCTTCCGCCGGGTGGCTCTGGCAAGCTTGCGGGCGGCAGCGGCGGCGACCTCCTGGGCGACGTTGGCGTAGAGGCCCCTCTTCGCCGCGCCGAGAGCAAGAGTCGCCGCGCCGGAGGCCGGGCGGAAGCGGTGCGAAGTCCGCCCGGCCTGGGTACGGACCGTCGGCGCAGCGGCGTCCTTGGAAGCTGGACAGCCGTGCGCGGCGCCGCGGTCTGGTGCGCGGCTGCAAAAACCGTGTAGCCATCCGACAGTTCAGGACGCGGTAGATACCTCGGCATACGGCGCTGTTCGAATATCGACACTCCGCCCGGTTTCATGAGCATTGTTCGCCACGAGGACGGTCCGGTGACGACCTACTTCGCGCACCGCACGGCCGACGCCGATTCTGCGCGGGAACTGGCCGGCTTCCCGGTCGTCGGCCGAGATTGAGACCCTGCCGCGCCTGACTTCAGCACGAGGTCGTCGAGGTCGAGCGTGCTGGTCATTTTCTGGAAGCTCGCGAGGCTTCCGGGCCATTTGGTCACCACTTTGCCCGTCATGCCCTGGCGGTACCAGCTGTGGCACGCACCGGCCTCCCAGACAGAGTCCGCCATTGCGCCGTCGACCCAGGTGTTGAAGTCTCGCTGAGCTCGCTGCGACGGTTGAACGGAGACAGCGCCGTTCTCCTCGACCAGCCGGATGTATTGCATGATCATCTTCATCTGCGCCTCGATGACCGCGATGATCGACCCGCTCGCCTGGGTGTGCGGCCCGGTCACGAGGAAGAGGTTGGGAAACCCCGCGACGACAGTCCCTTTGTAGGCATGTGGCGTTTCGCGCCACGCATCCGCCTTCAACGAGCACGCGGATTCACCGCGGAACTCGATCCCGGCGAACATGGCGGTCGCGGTGAAGCCGGTCGCGAGAACGACCACGTCGGCGTCCCAGGCGCGCCCGTCGCTGGTCATGACGCCGGTCGCGGTCATCGCTTCGATTTCTGCCGACCAGACAGTGGTTTTGCGGTCGGCGAGGGCGGGATAGAACGTGCTGGACATGACCGGCCGGCGGCAGCCGAACCGGTACGACGGGGTCAGGAGTTCGCGCAGGCCCGCGTCGCGGATCTCCGACTCCAGGTAGTCCCGCCACTGCCCTTCGAGCTTGGCGAGGTTGGCCTCGTCCATGACCGCATGTGTCTCCGCCTCGACGTTGAACCGGTGCTCGGCCGCCGAACGGATGGCGTCCATCCGCGCCGGTTCGGCCCGGAACCGGGCCTGTGCCTCGAGGTCGTAGAACTGTTCGTCCTTCGGCATGACGTAGGGCGGGGTGCGGATCACCGCCAGCACGCTCTCGGCCACATCGACGGCGTAGGGGAGAACCTGCGCGGCACTGGCGCTCGCACCGACGACCGCCACGCGTCGACCTGCCAGGGAGATTCGGTCGTCCCATTGCGCCGTGTGGATCACGTCGCCGCGAAACGTCTCGCGCCCCGGAAGGTCGGGAATGCGAGGGGTGCTGAGCGAACCGCTCGCCACGATCAGGAACCGGCACGACAGCGATGCTCCCTCGGCGGTACGCAGGTTCCACACCCCCGCGGGTTCTTCCCAGCTCGCCGACACCAGCCTGGTGTCGAACCGGACGCGGTCCCGGATCCCCAGATCTTCGGCCACTTTGCCGATATAGGCGAGAATCTCGTCCCACGGCGCGTAGCTGCGCGTCCACGTCGGGTTCGGCGCGAACGAGAGGCTGTAAAAATGTGCCGGGACGTCGCAGGCCGCATTGGGGTAGCGGTTGTCCCGGCACACTCCGCCCAGTTCCGCGGCACGCTCGAGAATGACGAAGTCTTCCCGGCCCTCAGCCAGCAGATCGTGCGCAGCGCAGATGCCGCCGAAACCCCCACCGACCACGACAGTCTCGTAGTACTCGATCATGATGGCACTCCCACATCGGCTCTGCTCAAGCGGTTTTCGCGCGAGGAGGGCACCCGCTCGGCCCGTGCCCGTCACCTCACTTCAAACACTCCACGCTGCCGAGGGAGGCCGTCCAAGGCTTGTTTCGCATCCCGTGACGCGTTTCAGGCATCACGGCCCGGCGAGCGGGCTATCTTGGGTGTTGTGAACCCGACCGACGCGCTGCCATCGGTCGAGTTCGACCTCCGGCTGGTCCGCTACTTCGCGGTAGTCGCCGAGCAGCAGCACTTCGGCCGCGCCGCGGCACTGCTGCACGTCACGCAACCGAGCCTGAGCCGCCAGATCCGGACTCTTGAGCAGCGCGTCGGCACCCGGCTGCTCGACCGTGACCGGCAGGGCACCCGCCTTACCCCTGCCGGAGCCGCGTTCCTTCCCCACGCCAGGCAATTGCTGGCCGTCGCCGCGACGGCCGCGGCGGAGGCCCGCGCGGCCGCGGCGCCCAGCCGGGTCACCGTCGGCCACACGCGCGGGCTGATCGTCACTCCGGCAGTGCGGCGACTGCGCCACCACCACCCGGAGGCCGAGGTGCACACCGTGCACCTGGAGCTGTCCGAGCTGCGGACGGCCCTGTTCGGTTACCGGGTGGACGCCGTCGTGACGCGACTGCCGTTCGCCACTGACGGGCTGTGCGTCACCGTCCTGTACGAGGAGGCCCGGGTGCTGCTCGTGGCCGGGGACCACCGGCTGGCCGGCCGGGAATCGGTCACCCTCGACGACATCGCGACTGAGCCCATGCCGAGGCTGCCCGATGCGGAGTGGGACTCGTACTGGCGTCTGGACCCCCGTCCGGACGGCACGCCGGCACCCGGCGGTCCGCTGATCGGCCACCTCGAGGACTCGTTCGAACTGGTCGCCTCCGGGCAGGCCGTCGCCATCGTGCCCGCCGGGCTGCGTGCCGACAGCACCCGCCCGGACCTGATCTCGATCCCGCTGCACGGCTTCGAGCCCTGCCAGGTGGTGCTCGCCACCCGCGCCGGGGAGACCGCGCATTTGGTGGCCGCGTTCCGCGAGGCCGCGCAGGCCTTGCTCGAAGGGGCGGGCGGCCCCCGCGGCGACTGTGCTGGGCGACCGGGGACGCATCGGCCGCGCTGAACCGGTCCGCAGCGACACCAGACCGCGGACTCGGTCGTCGATGCACACGGCGGTGCGAGTTCGAGAGGTTCCCCCGAGCACATCGACGAATCGTGCGACCTGATCTACACGTTGACCGGACATCCGCCCACCAGCTTGGAATACGGCTACGGAACCAGTCGCTCGTTCCGCGGGTGGTCGGGTCAGGTCTTGTGGCAAGAGACGAGTGATTTCGTGCTGATCATCGCTCGCATGATCAGCGAAAAAGCCCCGTTTCGGATCGCTGGCACAGCTGACTTCGACCGGATTCTCTCGAAGATTCCCGGCATAGCCGAGTAGTGTCGGCCGGGCACATCGACCCCCCTTTCCGACCTGTCCACCCATAGCGGTGCCAGGAATGTTCTGATAGACACCTCGACGGATCCCCACTATCTCGTTCGCGTCGGCGACTCACTCGCGGTGACCGATCCCCCACTCGGGCAAGGGACTTCCCTTGCGGCGTGGGAATCCGGCGTGCTGATCGAAGAAATATCCCGGAACAGTCCCGCCGCCGCAGCGGCGTCATATCGGCGGCAAGTGGAACGGGTCCTCGGACCTGGAACGAGATGCCACCGAGAACCGCGGCTCCTGGTTACGCTGGAACAGATCCGTCGCGCTGGTGGATCTTGGTGGCGGCCGGTGAACCCGGCGATTGGCGACAACGAAAACGACGGGAGTCCAATTTGTTCGATATCGTAGCAACGGCGATCAAGGACGGCTGGACGTCCGCTCGGCGCGATGACTACCCGGTGACGCTCGAGTACTTCCGTGCTCTCCGTTCCGAACACCCGGAGGACCCGCGGACCCAATACGCGCTCGCATGCGCGCTGGACTACTCCGGATTGGAGGCCGATGCGGCGGAGGAATACGAGCGGTGTGGCTGGTCGGCGCTGTCGGATGACGATCGTCGCGGCGGGAGGGTGCAGTATGCCAGCACGCTGCGGAACCTGGGCCGGTACAACGAGGCGCTCGCCGCGCGCAAGGGCAGGTCTTGGCCGCGTTTCCGGTAATTCTTCGACGTGACCTAAGACCGCCAGGTGTCGACACGCCTGGCGACCGGCGGCGAGGCCCGCATGAGTGTCCCGGCGGCACCACCGCGTCACTCCTCGGACTGGACGCCGAGTGTGTCAATCACGACGGGTTTCCTCGTTCCGTTCCATTATTTCTCGCACGGCCTTCGCCCGGCGAATCACTTCCGGCCACTGCGAGCTGTTCAAGTAATCAGCGTCGGGAACGTCCCCGAGTTCGTCGACCAGCGGGCCGAGTACCTCACCCAGCCGAGCGAGCGGAAACTCCTCGTCGGCGTAGATCAGCTCCCCGACGCAGCCGGGGGCGGGGGCCGGAAGAATCGGCGAGTCGTCGAAGAGGGAGTGGACTGCCAAATCGAATTCGTCATAGTAGTCCGGGTGCGGGAGTTCGCGCCGGATCCACACTCGTTCCTGGTAGTCGCGGTCCGACAAACTGACGATCGCGGAGACGATCTGCGTTCTGATCCCAGGGAAGCGTATTCCGTTCATGTCAAGATATTTCCCATCGGGCCAACGCATCCCTCGAAAGCGTGCGCACGACCTTCCAGTCGGCTGAGGTCTCCAGCGAGTTCGCGTGCCACAGATCCTCGTTGTCGCGACCAGTTCGTCCGCGGACGGGCTTGCTCCGAGGTCATCGGATGGTCCTTCCAAGGTCTTCGTTGTAGCCGTGGACCCTCCAGCACGGCTCGGGCGCCGTGCAGGAGATTCGCACGCCCCCGTTGGACTAGCGAGTACCGCCTGAAATCGGTGGCGGTGCCGACCCGCATCAGCATAGGCTTTCCAGTGCGGGGAACGGCATGGAGTAGATCAGCGGCAGATCACCCGGCTCGTAACCGGGAGGGCGCGGGTTCGAATCCCGCCTCCATGTCCGCCCCTCCGCGTCTTGGAGTAGTTCAGCAGGCAGAACACCCGGCTCCGGACCGGGAGGGCGCAGGTTCGAATCCTGCCTCCAAGTCTTTGAGAGCAGGGGGAATCCACATGGGACACGCCGCGTCGCCGGGGTACGCCTACGGGCAGCTGCAGCGGGCTGTCCGCACCGCTATGTCCGCGAAGGACAATGCGACACGCCAGCGTGCGCGGACGAAAGCAAGCCGGTGGCAGGACGTCCTGACGGGCATGGCCGACGGCTCTCTCCGGATCGGCTCGCGGGTTCCGGTCACGGGCGCTCCGGCGTGGGTGACCCTCGAAGTCGCGCACGGCGGGTTCGCTACCGGCCGCTTCCTGGCCGAGGTTCCGCTTTCCCCTGCCGAGGCCGCCCTGTGCGCCGACGGGCCCGGCACGACCGACCGCGAACGGCTCAACCTCTGGTATCTCACCGACGCCGGGCTCGCCGCGCTCCGAGCCATGCTGGCTTCCGAGTCCTACCGGATCGAGGTTCCCGAGGACGCCGCGCTGCCAGTCGTGGCGTGGCTGCTGGACCGCGGGCACGCCGAAGCCGCGCTCGACCTGGTCGCCGAGCTTCGTCCGCACCTGCATCGCCTTCGGCTGGCCCCGCTGCCCGGCGCGGCGCCGCGGCCGGCGGGCGCGCTGGTGCGGCTGAGCACCGTCGGCGAGGTCCGGGAATCGCTGCGGTCGGCCAGCACCCGGCCCGCGATCGCGGAGATGCTGGAAACGCTGCAGGTGTGGCATCCGCTGTTCGACCGGCTGGTCGCGCTGTGGTGCGACACCGTGGAGGGCGATCTGCCGCGGCTGGCCGAAACCGGCGTCGCCGGCGGCTGGCCGTGCCGTACTTGGCCTGCCGACTGGAGGCAGCGCCGCGCCGAGTGGCTCGCTGACTACGCGAGCGCGAGCGCCCGGCACACCGCGTCGAAAGCCCACCTTCATCCAAAGAGCAACTTCGCCCGGCTGCACCGCGCGTTGCTGGCGTGCGAGCGCGACAGCACGGAACTCGACGGGCGGGACGTGGGCTGGATCCGCCGTGCCCTGGCGAACACGATCACCAAGCACGGCGAACCGGGCTCGGAACCGCGGGCGGCGCTGCGGGCGCTGCAGGCCGCGGTCGCCGCGCGGCCCACCCACGCCGAACTCGCGGCCGCGCTTGCCGAGCGATTGGACCGGTTTCCGGCCGACGGCGGGCTGCCGTCGATCGAACCGGTCGCCGAGGACGCACCGGCCCACCTGGTCGCCAAAATCGCCCGTGCGCTGGAGGCGCCGATCGAGGAACTGGTCGCGCGGAACGTGATCACCTCGGCCGACGTGCTCGCGACGGTCCTGCCCCAGATCACCGCGCAGCTGCTGGCCGCGAACTTCGACGACGAGCAGCTCTCGACGCTGTACGCGCAGACCTACGCGGCCTTCCGCCGCCGGCGCAGTCTGCTGCTGCTCGATCTGGAAAACCAGGTCCGGCTTGAGGAACTGCCCTGGGTCCAGGCGATCGATCCATTGCGAGTACGGCGTCCGGACACTGCCCGGGCGGCCCGGCAGACGCTGGCCCAGACGGTGCTGCTGGCGCTCAACGCGTTCCCGCACGCGATCCTGCCGAACACGCTGGTGCGCGAACTGGGCGCGCTCGCCAAGCAGGCCGGGCTGCCGATGCCGCTGGTGGAGGAGGTAGCCGCGGACATCTTCATGGGCCAGTTCACCGCGAAATGGCGGACGGCGGCGGAACTCACGAGCCGCACGCTGGCAGGCACGCTCTACGCCCGTTACTACGACCTGCCGCAGTCCTGGCCTTCGACGCCACGCCCGCGGCCGTTTCGCGCGCTCGCCAAGCGCACCGCCGAGGACTTCGCCGACATGTGCGTAACCCGAGCTGCCGAAGCCCAGCCAGCGCGCAGACCCGGCTCGGTGGCCGCGAACGGCACGGTCCTGGAGCAGAGCCAGATCCTCACGACGCAAAACCTGGCAGTCCTGGTGCACACGCTGGGTCTGCGGAACCGGCTCCGGGCATCGGCGCCCGACCTGGCCGCAGAGTCATTGAAATGGACGGTGACCCGGCTGGCGACCCGCACCGACCATCACCACGCAGCCCTGCAAGCGATCAAGAACGCGGCATACGCCTGGCGGCAGGCACTGTTCTTCCTGAGCTTCTGCGACACCGACACTCAGCGCGCGACCGTACGCCAGCTCGGCGAGCAGGTGACCCGAGCAGGCTTGGCGGAACGGTTTGCCCCGGCGGTCACCGGCTTGGCCCAGGTGGTGGAGGGCGGTCGGTTCAACCCGGACGGGCAAGTGGAAGGTGAGGCGGGACGGCGCTTCCTTGGCTGGACGACCGGCAGGCACTGGTGCCTGCCAGACGCCACCGACCACGCACGCTAACGCGTTGGGCCCTGTTTCAGACCGCTGTGCGCCTTCGGCCCTTTCCGGACTGCAGGTCGACCGCGCCGGGTCCTCCGACGCTCGCGCTGGAGATCGCTTTTGTGGAACTCGCGGCTGGCCGTCGGCAGGTGTCATCCGCGAATCCCTTGGCCGACAGTTGCTCCGCGCGATTCGCCCCGGCCCGCTGCGCAGGTCAACGGTGCTCGATGCGCCCGAGTTTCGCGTGGCCGAGGATCGGGTAGCCGGGCAATCCGATGGAGACAACGCCTTTCTTTGGCTGGCCCGCTACCCACAGCACCCCGGTCGTGCGGGCTGCGGCGACGAGGGAGGCTCCGCCGACGGACACCATGCGGGATCCTTCCGGTGAGGTGGCCCGGCAGGTGAGTTTCCGGTTCCTCCCGCCGTTTCTCATCGAGTCGGGGACAAGCCGCAGTGGTGTCCATTGGGTCGCCCGAGCTGCCCGCGGTGCGCGGTTCAGCCAGTAGTGCAGGGATGCCGCCGACGTCCAGACGAGGGCGCCGGCCAGATAAAGCCCGAGGAACGTGGCGAGCCCGAGGAGTTCGTCGGATTGCCGGTAGGTGTGCAGCAGCAGGGGCGCGTAGGTGGCGCACAGCCAGGCCGCCAGCGCGAGCCTCGTCACGGCGGCCGCGATTCTCCGGGGCCGGTAGAGCCGGACGACGAGGCGAAGTTGCGCGTTGTGAGTCGGACGCGGTACCAAAGGGGGCACCGGACGCGCCGAGTCGGGCAGTGCGCGGGCGCGCAGAACGGCAGTGGCCACTGAGCCAGGCACCACGATCCCTGCACGGCCCGAAGGTTCGGGGCCCACCGTCCAGACATAACTCCCGCTATTGAACAACCCGTTAACCATTGGCGGGCCGACGCGGAACCACTGGTCGTTCGCCAGCCTCAGGTACAGCGCGCGCTTCGTGGCCTGGAGCATGTCGTCGTCCACGAACACTTTACGGAACGGCATGTCGAGCAACCGCTCCCGTGCTTTTCGCGGGGCACGAAACGCGCTCCGGGCGAGCAACCAGAGCCTGGCAGCCGCGAAGGCAGTCACGACGGCGGGAAGAGCTAGGTAGATCTTCGACCGGGCGAACACGATCAGCGCCAGGCCCGTCGTCAAACAGACGAACAGGAACACAGCACGTTTGCGCCGTGCATTCCGGTCCCCGCGCACGCTCGGCGCGAACCATCGGTCCTCGCTCAACGGCCGACCCGGCTCCGGCTCGACAACGACGCGGTCCACCGCCGGCGGTGTGTTGGCATCGGGGACTGCGCTCATCGGCGAATCCGTCCTGACCAGGCGGCTCCTGATCGGACCCGAGTGAGCAAGAGATTAATACGCGAGCCCGCGAGCGTCGACGGCGTGGTCTGGCACCACGAGAACTCCCAAACTGAACAAATCGACCAAATATCGCACTGGTTCCGCATGCCGTTGGCCCGACCGTGCACGGGGCGGCCCCATCCGCGGCAACAACAGCAACCTGGAAGAACTCGCACCCCTTGAGGCCGCGACAGAAGGAGGAACCGCCGTGACTGCGAACTCCGGGAAGAAATCAAATAAGCAAGTTCAATCAACTTTGCTCAACCATTTATCCGACGCCTGACCTTGTGAATATGCGGCGTTCGCCGAGGCAGCGGCAAGCTCAGTTTCCGCACGCGCCGGACACCGGCGACACGACATCGTCGCCACGACGCGGCAGAGAAGGAAGATTTCCTGCTGACACCTGCTGGCATCTATTCGTCCACAGTGGACACGACAGCGCCTTGACCGCAGACAACCAGCCGATCCCGCGCGTCCGAACAGCGGGTTTCCGCCACCGGGCCGCCCGGGTCATACTCGGCTCGGTCGCGCATTCGGCGCGCGGCGGGAGGTGTTCTCGAGTGGTGCGAAGAAATTCCTTTCCGGGCACTTTCTTTTCCGTCCTTTTACTCGGCGGCGGTCTCCTCTTGGGCGGAAACCAAGCCGCTGCGACGGGGGCGGTCGTCGATCTCGGCGCGTTTCCGGGCGATACCTCGAGCGAGGTCACCGGGATCAGCGACAGTGGCGTCGCGGTCGGGTTTTACGACACGGGGGCCGAGGCGTCCGTCGCTGCACGTTGGGAGCCGGGCGGCGAGGTCTCACGGTTGCCGGTTCCCGCGCCGTTCAGCAGGTCGGCGGCGCGGGCGGTCAGTGACCGGGGTGTCGTCGTCGGGTCGGCCTACAACGGTGACGGCACGCGGAAACCCGTGCGCTGGCAGCCGGACGGGTCGTTCGTCGAGTTGCGTTCGGCGAGCGGTTTCGGGTACGGCGAGGCCGCGGCGGTCAATTCCGCGGGCGTCGCGGTCGGCTTGACTACGCCGGTCAATTCCCGCGGGCAGGCGGCGCGGTGGGACGGCAACGGGAATCTGACGATGCTCCCGATGCCGTCCGGCGCCGACGAGTCGGCGGCCTTGGCGATCAATGACCGCGGGACGGTCGTCGGGACTATTCAGAATCAGGCTGTCCGGTGGGACTCCGACGGCAAGTTCGTCATGCTTCCTGGGGCCAGCGACAGCAAGGCCACCGGCATCAACGACGCCGGGGTCGTCGTGGGCAGTTCGGGCGGGCGGCCGGTGCGCTGGGACGCGGACGGGACCGTCCACCAGCTGCCGGGACTCGGTTCGCCGGACTCGGGCGGCGGTGCGAACGCGATCAACAAAGCCGGGGTCATCACCGGCAGTTCCAGTGGCGCGGACGGGGTCAGTCACGCTGTGCGCTGGGATTCCCACGGCGGCATTACCGATCTCGGCGCGTTGCCGGGGAGTCGGGAGAGCGGCGGTTCCGCGATCGATTCGCATGGCACGGTCGTCGGCTATTCCGTGGCGTCCACCGGCTCCGTGCGAAAGGCGGTGCGCTGGTCGCCGTCGGGACAGGCGGTCGATCTGGGCCGTTCGCTGCCTCGGTTCGAATCGGCCTCGGCGAGTGCGATCAACGCTCGCGGGCAGGCCATCGGGAGTTCCTGGAAAACCGGCGGCAAGCTGCATCCGGTGCTCTGGTCCCGCGACGGCCGGATGACCGACCTCGACCCGGACGGGGACACCCGGTGGGCGAGCGCGATCAACGACCGCGGCGTCATCGCGGGCACGGACGGCTCCTGGGCGATCCGCTGGAACCCGGACCGGACCGTCACGCGGCTCAAGACGCAGGGTGGCAACGCCTGGTCCAGCGCTGCGGGGATCAACGACAGCGGAGTGATCGTCGGCCGGACGGCGCAGCGGTCGAGAGGGGCGCGGCCGATCCGGTGGAACGCGGACGGGACTTCGACTTACCTGCCCAAGCTGGACGGCGACTTCACCGGCGGCGCTGCCGCGGTCAACAATCGGGGCATCGTCGTGGGGCACTCGGGGCACCGGGACGACACCTCCCGGCACGCGCTCCGCTGGGCGGCGGACGGGACGCTCACCCAGTTGCCCGGCCTGCCGTTGGCCGGTTACACCGCAGCCCTCGCGGTTAATGACCGCGGCGAAGCGGCTGGTTATACCGCCAATCGGCCGGCGCGGTGGAGTGTGGATGGCAAGCTCATGGTCCTCGCTGTCCCCGCTGGCGCGACCCATGCCGAGGCTACCGGGATCACCGGTGCTGGAGAGGTGGTCGGCTGGGCCGCGTTCAGTTCCGGCGTTCCCGACCGGGCGCTGCGGTGGAATGCGGACGGGGCCCTGACCGTTTTGCCGTCGCTGCCGGGCGGGGCCTCGGCGCGGGCGTTGGGGGTCAACGCGCGCGGGGATGTCATCGGCAAGTCCGACAACGGCGACCATCAGGTGCACGCGGTGCGCTGGCCTGCACGCTGAGGCGTCGCTGCCGGTTCTGGCGGACACTCCGGCCTGGGCGGGATCGGGTGAACGCCGGAATCGGTCAGCTGCCTGGCGTGTGTGCAGGGCGGGCCCCGGACGGGCATTGGCTCGTCCGGGACCCGGTCAACCAAGGTTGGCGCCGATGATCCAAACATCGTATTCCTCAGTGGTAACCCCGCAAATTGCGCGGCCGTCCATGGACATTGCCACGAATTCAGGCTCGCCAGGATGGTCCGCGAGGTGACGAGCAAGGGAGGAGTCTTGGCCACGGCGGACGTGCGCCCACGGCAGACTCCCCAGCTGACCTGCTCCGACACTGAGCAGAAAGTCCCCGCCGGGGCCGAAAATGCCGAACTCCGCGGCCGTCGACACCCAGCTTCGCTCAATTTCGCCGACATTGTTTCCCGCGACGGAATCGTGTGGCACCCGGACGGTCGGAACAGCGTCTCCGCTGATGACCACTCGCCAGGCGTCCATCGGAACAGGCCCGGGTAAAGAATAACTCGCTTCCACCACGGCAAGACCGGAGTCGCGAAGCATTCCGTTCCGGAGCTCGAATTTCGGAGAACCGTCGTCCATACCTCATGGTACCCGTCACCAAGATCGAGAGCAGTGCCCGAAATCCGCCAGCGCGCGCCGCCCCGCCCAGGCACGCTCGACACCCGTGGTTGTCGAACTCTCCCCGCTCTCCGAGCAGATCCGCCCCCGTCGGGGGTTGCTGCTCGGGGTGTTGCTGGCCGGGCAGTTCATGGTCAATGTGGACGGTGCGGTGGTCACCATCGCCGCACCCACGATCCGGACCGGGCTCGGTACTGGCGCGGGGCCGGTGGCGCTGGTCGTCTCGGGGTGTCTCATCGCCTGCGCGGTGCTGCTGGTCACCGGGGCGAGGCTGGGGGCCACGAACGGGCGGCGGAGGATTTTCCTGTGGGGGCTGGCCGGGTTCACCGCCGCGTCGCTGGCCTGCGTGATCGCACCGGGGATCGGCTGGCTGATCGTCGCGCGGTTCCTGCAGGGGGCGGCCGGGGCGCTGATGGTGCCGCAGGTCCTGAGCGGGATCCAGGCGCACTTCACCGGCACCGACCGGGGTCGGGCGCTGGGGTACTACGCGGTCGCGCTCTCTGGCGGTGCTGTTGTGGGGCAGGTTCTCGGCGGGCTGCTCGTCTCCGCTGATCTCTGGCGTCGGCTTCGGACCGGCTGCGACCGGGCTGGCCATGGTGTCTTGGGTCGCTGCCTTCGGGGTGGCTGGGCTGGCGCTCCCCCTTCTTCCCGCTCGCTGGCGAGGTTCGCGCCCACGGCTGGGTGCCTTCTCCTCGCCACCGGCTATGCCTCGTTGTGCGTCCACCTGTCGATCGCCGGGCGTCCTGGGCCGCTGCTGATCGTGTTTCTCGGGATCGGCGGGCTTGGTCTCGGGGCCAGTTCGAACTCGCTGATCGACCGTGTCACCTCGACCGCCCGCCCGGATCGCGTCGCGGATCTCTCCGGTGTACTCAACACCAATGCCCAGCTGTGCGCCGCGCTCGGGGTCGCCGGTGCGAGCACGGCTTATCTTGGGCTCCCCTTTGCGACGACCCCCTCGTTCGCCACGGTGCTCGGCAGGTTCACTGGACTTGCCCTGATCGCCGCCGTCCTCGCGCTCGGCACGGAAAGGAAATGACATGCTCGCCGTAGCTCTGTTCGATCTCGACGGGACGCTCGTCGATACCGAACCCCGCAGTCAGGCCGCGTGGCGTCGGTTGTTCCACACGCACGGAGTCGAGTTGGACGAGTCGTTGCTGGCGTCGTTTGCTGGGCGTCCTGGCAAGACTGTGCTGGCTGAGAACCTTCATCTCTTTCCTGGTGAGTACACACTGGACGGATTGTTCGCCGAGGCGATGTCCTACGCGACCGACGTGGCCGAACCGATGCCTCGGGGTGCGGGCGTTGTTCGACACGGTCATTACTGCCGAGGACGTTTCCCTGATCCTGAGGGCTATCTCCTCGGTTGTGCCCGGTTGGGGGTTCTCGCTGGGGTTTGACGGGATCTTGTGACGGCGGACAATTTCCTTTGTTCCGCGCACCAAAATCCCTGGAACAACGGCTGCGTTCAAACCGCCGCGCTATACCCATGGCTCAGCTGAACGGTACGGTACCCGCCATGGCTTCCAGCGTTGATCAGGCCGGCGAGAAACTCCAAGAGCTCGAATGGAAGGTCGACTGTCTCTGCGCGCACTTCGGCGTGGACGGTCAAGGACCGCAGTCTTCAGCGAGTTAAAGAAATGCGGTTCAGTTTTCTCGCACCGGTAGCGCGGCGGCTCTGGATCACGGCGGCGGCGGGAGTCGCGGTCGGTGTCGGAGCGGGCTTCGGTTCCGGTGCCGCGCTGGGGGTCTTGGCTGGAATCGCGGTGGCCGCGGCGGTGTTTGTCGGCTCGGGGTGGCTCGTGTTGTGGCCGATGGCGGCGGAGCTGACCCGCCAGTACGCGCGCCGCGAGGATGTGCGGCCCGCGTTTGAGGAGCTCATTGTCGTCACTGCCGCGTTGTGCGGTCTGGCTGGCATCGTGGTGTTGCTGGTCTCCGGGCAGTCTGCCGGTCCCGCGGCCGCAGCGGTCGCGTTGGGCGGCGTGTTCTTCGTGTGGGCGGCGTTGCATCTCATGTACGCCACCCGTTACGCCGACCTGTATTACGCGGCACCGTCCGCCGGAATTGACTTCAATTCCGACGATCCGCCCGCGTATCGGGAGTTTTTCTACTTCAGTTACAACCTCGGCATGACCTACCAGGTGTCCGACACCAGCGTGTCCAGTTCGACGATCCGCGCGGTCGTGCTGCGGCATACCTTGCTGTCGTACGTGTTCGGCACGGTCATCCTGGCGGCCACGATCAACCTTGTCGCCGGGATCGTCACCCACTGAGCGCGAAGGACCCCAGCATGACCGAACCACGGCCTGGCGAGAGCTTGACGACCGTCCTCGTCGCGTTGGGTTCCAACGTGCTGATCGCGGCGGCGAAAACCGCGGTGGCGGCGATTACCGGATCGGCGGCGATGCTGGCCGAGGCGGCGCATTCCTGGGCGGACACCGGCAATGAGGTGTTCCTGCTCGTCGGCGAGCGCAAGGCGGGCAAGAGCCCGGACCAAACGCATCCGCTCGGTTACGGCCGGGGCGGGTACGTGTGGTCGATGTTCGCGGCGTTCGGCCTGTTCACGGTCGGGGCGGCGGTCTCGGTCTGGCACGGGGCGCAGTCGCTGCGCGCGCCGGAGGAATCGTCCTCGTACGGATGGGCGTACGCGGTGCTCGGGGTGTCGTTCGTGCTTGAGGGGATCTCGTTCGCCCAGGCGCTGCGCCAGACGCGGCGCGGCGCGTCGACCCGGAAGCTCCGGCCGCTGCGGTATGTGCGCGTCACGTCCAATCCAGTGTTGCGGGCGGTGTTCGCCGAGGATCTTTCGGCGCTCGCCGGGCTCGTGATCGCCGGGGCGAGCGTTCTGGCGCACCAGCTCACCGGCGACGCCCGCTGGGACGCGCTCGGCTCGATCCTGGTCGGGCTGCTGCTCGGCGCGGTCGCGGTCTTCCTCATTATGCGCAACATGGATTTTCTGACCGGGGAGAAGGTCACGCCGCTGGCCCGGAACCGGGTGTTGCGGGCGCTGCTTGAGCACGAGGCGATCGAGCGGGTCAGTTTCCTGCACATGGAGTGGGTCGGGGCGGACAAGATCTTTCTTGTCGCCGCGGTCGATCTGTCCGGGGACGCGCCTGAATCCTCCGTCGCGGCGCGGGTCAACGATGTCCAGGACGCGCTCGACGCACGGCCGGAGATCCAGCGGGCCGTAGTGACTCTGGCTCGGCCGGGCGATCCGACTGACCTCCGGCCCTCTCCGCTGCCCGACTGGTATGTCGAGTAAGGCCCAGGTACCTAGCTGGCGGGCAGCCAGGGCGACTGCCAAGCCGGATATCCGTCCACCAGGTCATCCGCGGCGGAAGGGCCCCATGTCTCGGGCGCGTACAGCCGCGCCGGACGCGGGTAGGCCAGTGCTGGTCGCAGAATTCGCCAGCTTTCCTCAACGGCGTCCTGCCAGGCGAACAGCCGGTCGTCGCCCACAAGAGCGTCGGCCAGCAGACGTTCATAAGGCGACCTCGGCGTGCCCAGGTCCCGCTCGAAGGTCGTGTCCAAGCGTACCGGACGCCATTGCTGTGCACTGTCCAATCCGGACAGTCGCAGCCGGAAGGCCGGGTCCGGCGAGATGCGCAGCACCAACTGGTTGGCCTCGACCTGTGCGGCGTCGGGCAGGAACCGCAAGCGGGGCGTGTTCTTGAAGAACAGCCGGACTTCGGTGGCCTGAGCGGGGAGGCATTTGCCCGCCCGCAGGAAGATCGGCACCCCGGCCCAGCGCCAGTCGTCGATCGACAGTTTGAGCGCGACGTAGGTTTCGGTGTTCGACCCGGCCGCCACCCCGTGCACGCTCTGGTAGCCCTCGTACTGGCCGCGCACGCAGTCGCCCGGTTCGACGGCCGGGATCGCCCGGAACACTTCGAGTTTTTTCGCCCGCAGGTCCGCCACGCTCGACCCGACCGGCGCGTCCATCGCCACCAGCGCCAGCAGTTGCAGCAGATGGTTTTGCACGACGTCGCGCAGTGCCCCGACGCGGTCGTAGAACCGTCCCCGCCCGGCGACGTCCAGTTTCTCGGCCATGGTGATCTGGATCGCGGCCACGCTGTCGCGGTCCCACAGTTCGGCGAGCACGTGGTTGGCGAACCGCAGGTATTCGATTTCGGTGACCGGTTCCTTGCCGAGGAAGTGATCGACGAGGAGCACCTGCTTCTCGTCGAGGACCTCGCTCAGCCGCCGCCGCAATTCCTGTGCCGACGCCAGGTCGGCGCCGAAGGGTTTCTCCAGCGCTACGCGGGCGTCGGCCAGCAGACCGGCGGCGGCCAGGTGGTCGACGACGGGGGCGAACAGCGAAGGCGGCAGCGCCAGGTAGTACAGCGGCCGGGCCGTCAGTTGCGAGGAAAGTGCCTGGTACAGCTCGGGATCCGTGGCCTCCCCGCTGAGGTAGGTCATCCGCCGGGCTAGCCGGGCGAACACCGCGTCGTCGAAGTCGTCGATCGCCTTCTCGATCGAGCGGCGGGCGAGTTCGGTGAACTCGGCCTGGGACAACGCGGCGGTGGCGGTGCCGATCACCGGACACCGCAATGAACCGCGCTGTTCGAGCCGGTACAGCGCGGGCAGGGTCATTTTCGCCGCGAGGTCCCCGGTGATCCCGAAGATCACCAGGGCCCCGGCGTTCCAGTCCGCCATCGGTTCAGCCCTGCCGGACCGGCGGATCGTCGAGGAAATCGGCCGGGGGCACGAAGAACAGGCTGCCGGTGACCGCGGTGGAGACGTCGAGCAGCCGGTCCGGCGGGTCGGCGACGAACATCCGCTCCAGCATCTTCTCGGTCACTGCGGGATCGGCCGCGTAGCCGCAAAAGTAGGTGCCGTACTCGCCGCGGGCGATGGAGCCGAAGGGCATGTTGTCGCGCAGGATCTTGTGTTCGGTGCCGTCCGGGTCCTCGATGGTGGTGCGCGCGACGTGCGAATCCGGGGCCTTCTGCGCGTCCGGGATCTCGACGTCGTCGGCCAGGTGCCGGCCGACGGACTCGTCGCGTTCCTCCACCGGCATCGCCGTCCACTTCGCGAGGTCATGGAGGTATTTCTGCACGATCAGGAAGGATCCGCCCGTGAAGGGGCCTTCGCTGATGAGCGCTGCGCGGGCCGCGGCCGCGTCGGTGGGGTTCTCCGTGCCGTCGACGTAGCCGAGCAGGTCGCGGCGGTCGAAGTAGCGGAACCCGGGGGTGGCGTCGTACACCGAGACCGCGTCGCCGAGCCGGGTCACCACCCGCCGGGCCAGTTCGAAGCACGGGTACTGCCGGGTCGCGCGGATGTGCAGGAAGACGTCGCCGGGCGTGGCGGGCGCGTGGTGCCGCGAACCGGTCAGTTCCTGGAACGGGTGCAGGCCGGGCGGGCGCGGGCCGGTGAAAAGCCGGTCCCAGGCTTGCGAGCCGAACCCCGTCACGCAGGTGAGGCGTTCTTCCGGCAGCGGGAACGCCACCGAACGGACCAGCCCGGCGAGATCGGGCAGCAGGTCGCGGACAGCGGCCTCTCCCCCGGGATTGATGGTCAGCGTCAGGAAAGTCGCGCTTTCGCTCAGCTGGGCCAGAACCGGTTGCGGAGTCGTCACAGAAGACCTGCCTCGTCCGGGACGACCTCGCAGGTGCGTTCGCGGTCCAGCGGAGCCGACATCGACGTGACCGTGCCGGTGCCGCAGCCGCGCCAGGCCGTGGTGATGCCCTGCGGCTCGTCGTGGCTCGAAATCGGGCCCTGCGCGGCGGTTTCGGCCGGGCCGACGTGATACGTGCGGATGGTGTCCTCGTCGGTGCCGTCGACCCTGGTGACCTCGTACGCGAAGATCGCGACGCGCTGTCCGGCGGCCGGGAAGTCCGGCGGCCACGGGTTGGCGAAGAGGCCTCCGCTGGGAGTGCCGAGGGTTTTCGCGGTGATCTGGTTCATGGTCAATCCCTTTGAGAGTGGGCTGGAATCTCGATGCGCAGCGCTTGCATCGCGGTGACAAGCTCGGCCAGGTCACGAGGATCGGTCAGCGACCGGTCGGTGAGTTCCCGGATCCGCCGCAGCCGGTAGCGGACCGTGTTGGCGTGGCAGTGCAATGTCTGTCCGGCGCGTTCGGAAGAACCGCCGCCGGAGAAGTACGCCTCGAGCGTCTCCAGCAGCAGGTCGCGTTCGTCGGCGGGCAAATCCAGGACCGGGCCGAAGACCTGGTCTCCGAGCCGCCTGCCTTCGTCGGGGTCGTACGCGACGAGCGCGGCCAGCGGACTGGGGTCGAACGCGCGGACCTCGACGCGTTCCGGCGGGACACCGGCCAACGCAGTCCGCGCCAGGTGCAGCGCACGCGGGGTGTCGGCCAGCGACGTGTACAGCGGGCTGACGCCGGTGCGGGTCAACGCGACCTCATTGAGCACGGTCAGCACGGCGCTGTACTGCTCGTCGCGCACCGACACGACCCCGGCTTGCAGGGCCGGAGTGAGCTGCCACGCCGACACAATGCCGAGCTGCCCGAGCCGCCGTTCGATGCCCGGGAGACTCTCCTCGGCCAGCCCACGGGTCTCTGCCGCGACGACGGCGAGTTTCCCGTCGAGCGGCAGGCCGAGCAGCCGTCCGGCTTCCCACGGCCCGGCTTCGGAGAGGCGCTGACCAGTGAAAAGTGCTTCGGCCAGGGCAGAACGGCGGCGTTGCTGGGCGACGAGAAGTTCCGCGCTCGCCGCCCGGTACGCCTCGGTCACGCGGACCGCGTGCTCGTCGGTGACCTGCCAGAGCAGGCTCGCCGCGTCGATCAGCACGTCGACGCTGCCGGTCTCGCGCGCGTGGGCGGCAAGCAGGTCCCACAGCATCGCGCAGCCGATCCGGTACACCTGCAGCACCTCCGGCAGCGGCGCGCCCTGGTGCGCCCGCCGGCTGCCGGTCTCCTGCGGAGCGCCCTGGTCCGGGGCCTCGATGCCGCCGAGCGCGTCGATCAGGAACCGCACGTTGACCGCGATGGAGCGGTGCAGGTCCGCGCGCGGCACGATCTTCTCGTCCCGGTAGAGGTCGATCCGTTCGCACGCCGCCGCGCAGATCTCGTCGATCAGCCGCGGCAGTCGCGGCTGAGCCCAAGCGACGAGTCCGCCCATAGTCATCGGCTCAGGCCACGGCGTCCCGGCACGTCACCGTGAGCGTGCCGTCGTCGAGGCTGACGTCGATGGTCGTGTTGTCGTGCGCTTCGCCGCCGAGCAGCGCGCGGCCGATCCGGGTCTCGACCTCGCGGGCGAGGAACCGGCGCAGCGGCCGGGCGCCGTAGACCGGGTCGAAGCCCTGTTCCGCGATGAAACGCAAAGCTTTGTCCGACACCTCCAGGGTCATGTTCTGCTCAGCGAGCCGCGTGCGCAGGTCGCCCAGCATCAGCTCGACGACCCGCTCGATCTCCGGCAGCGTCAACGGTTTGAACAGGACGATGTCGTCGATCCGGTTGAGGAACTCCGGCCGGAAATGCCCGCGCAGCGCGCCCATGACCTCGCTGCGCGCGGACTCGGTGATCTCGCCCTCGGCGTTCACTCCGTCGAGCAGGAAGTGCGCGCCGATGTTGGAGGTCATGATGATGACGGTGTTGCGGAAGTCGACCGTGCGGCCCTGCGAATCAGTCAACCGCCCGTCGTCGAGCACCTGCAGCAGCGTATTGAAGACGTCAGCGTGCGCCTTCTCGATCTCGTCGAACAACACCACCGAATACGGCTTCCGCCGCACCGCCTCGGTGAGCTGGCCGCCCTCGTCGTAACCGACATACCCGGGCGGCGCGCCGACGAGCCGCGACACCGTGTGCCGCTCCTGGTACTCGCTCATGTCGATCCGGACGATGTTGTCCTCGGTGTCGAACAGATCCGCCGCCAGCGCCTTCGCCAGCTCGGTCTTCCCGACCCCGGTCGGGCCCAGGAACAGGAACGACCCGATCGGACGGCGCGGATCCTTGATCCGGGACCGGGCGCGGATGATCGCGTCCGCGACCAGCTGCACCGCCTCGTCCTGCCCGATCACGCGCTCGTGCAGCAATTCGTCCAGGCGCAGCAGCTTCGACCGCTCGCCCTCCTGCAACCGGCTCACCGGGATTCCGGTCCACCGCGACACGACCGCCGCGATCTCCTCCTCCGTCACGACCTCGCGCAGCAACCGGGTGCCCGCCTGCCGCGTGGCGAGCAGCTCTTCCTCGCCCTCCAGCCGACGCTCCAGCTCCGGGAGCTTGCCGTGCCGCAATTCGGCGGCCTTGTTCAAGTCGTAAGCGCGTTCGGCGGAATCGGCGTCCCGGCTGACCTGCTCGATCTCCTCGCGCAGCGCCTGAACCTTGTGCAACGCCGAGCGCTCCGCCTCCCACTGCGTCCGCATCCCGCCCGCCTCGGCCCGCAAATCGACCAGCTCGCGACGCAGTTCTTCCAGCCGCGCCTTGCTCGCCGCGTCGGTTTCCTTCGCCAGCGCGGCTTCTTCGATCTCCGTGCGAGTCAGCCGCCGGCTCAGCTCGTCCAATTCAGCGGGCATCGAGTCGATCTCCGTGCGCAGCATCGCGCACGCCTCGTCCACCAGGTCGATCGCCTTGTCCGGCAGGAACCGGTCCGAGATATAGCGATGGCTCAGCACCACCGCCGCGACCAGCGCGCTGTCCTGGATCTTCACGCCGTGGAACACCTCGAGCCGCTCGCGCAGCCCGCGCATGATCGAAATCGCGTCCTCGACCGACGGCTCGTCCACCAACACGGGCTGGAACCGTCGTTCGAGCGCGGCGTCCTTCTCGATGTACTTGCGATACTCGTCCGCCGTCGTCGCGCCGATCAGATGCAGCTCGCCGCGCGCCAGCATGGGTTTCAGCATGTTGCCCGCGTCCGTCGCACCCTCGGTGGCACCCGCGCCGACGACGGTGTGCAGCTCGTCGACGAACAACAGAATCCGGCCCTCGGCGGCGGTCACCTCGTTGAGGACGGCCTTGAGCCGCTCCTCGAACTCGCCCCGGTACTTCGCGCCCGCGACGAGCGCGCCGAGGTCGAGCGAGAACACCGTCTTGCCCTTGAGCCCCTCCGGCACGTCGCCGCGGTCGATGCGCTGCGCGAGCCCCTCGACGATCGCGGTCTTGCCCACACCCGGATCACCGGTGAGCACCGGGTTGTTCTTCGTCTTGCGCGACAGGATCTGGATCACCCGGCGGATCTCCGCGTCGCGTCCGATCACCGGGTCCAGCTTGCCCGCCGCCGCGTCGGCGACGAGGTCGCGGCCGTACTTTTCCAACGCCTCGTAAGCAGATTCCGGCGTCGCCGACGTCACCCGCTGGTTGCCGCGCACCTTCCGCAGCACCTCCAGGAACTTGTCCCGCGTCAGCCCCGCCCCGCGCAACAATCGTCCGGCCGCGCTCGAACTGCCCTCCTCCAGCAACGCCGCCACGAGGTGTTCGACGGACACGTAATCGTCCTTCAACCGCCCCGCTTCGCGATCGGCCGCGTCGAGCACCCGCGCAAGCCGAGCGGTCACGCGGGTTTCGCCAGGCGTGACACCGGGGCCGCTCACCTTGGGACGGCGGCCAAGCTCGGTTTCCAGCTCTTGCTTGAGCCGGGCCGGATCCGCGCCCGCTTCGTCGAGGAGCCGCGACGCGAGCCCGTCGGGCTGATCGAGCAACGCGAGCAGCAGGTGTTCGCCGTCGACCTCCGGCTGGCCGTACCGCAGCGCGGCGGTCTGGGCGTCGTGCAGCGCTTCCTGGGACTTCTGGGTGAGCCGGTTGGGATCCATGATCAGTCTCCGCTGCGTCGGGATCGAAGGTCCGTTTCGAGGTCCGCGATGCGGTCGAGCAGGTCGGCGACCAGGCCGACCGCCGCGTAGTTCAGCGAGAATCCGGCGCGCAGCCGCTGGATCCGGGCCGCCGCGGACACCTGCGCGACCGGATACCACCACTCGCCGCGCGCGTCCTCGACCGGTTCCAGCAGGCCCAGCACGGTGAACCGGCGGACCAGCTCCGGATGCAGGCCGGTCGCGTGCGCGAACGTCGGCAGATCCAGATGCGCCCCGCCGGGGCTGCGGCGCACAAGCGCGTAGGTCATCCCGGCCTCCTCGGGTTGTCGTCGGTGGCCGCGGCCAATTCCTCGTAGAGCTTGCGCTGCTCGTCGGTCAGGTCCTTGGGGACGACGATCTTGACCGCGGCGTACAAATCGCCGGGATTTCCCCGCGAATTCGGGATTCCGCGTCCGCGCAATCGCAGCTTCCGTCCACTGGACGTTCCCGCCGCGATCTTCAGCTTCGCCTCGCCGCCGCCGGGAAGATCCATGGCGACTGTCGCGCCCAGTGCCGCTTCCGAAGGCAGCAAAGGAAGATCGACGGTCACGTCCCGTCCTTCTATCTGGTACCGCTTGTCGTGCAACAGATGCACCACCAGGTAGAGGTCGCCACGGGGTGCGCCTTCGCCGCTGCCGTAGCCGCCCTGCCCGGCCAGCCGGATGCGCTTGCCGTCGATCACTCCGGCCGGAATGTTGACGTCGACGGTGCGCGAACCCTCCGGACCGTCGAGGGTGAACGAGCGCCGTCCGCCGTGGAAGGCCTCGTCCAGGCGGATTTCGACCCCGGCTTCCTGGTCGGCACCGGGGATCGGGCCGCGCGGCTGGCGACCGAAGCCGCCGCCGAACATGCCGCCGAAGAGGTCCTCGAAGTTGACTCCTTCGGCGCTCTGGAAACCGCCTTGAAAACCGCCGCCGGACTTGGCGCGAGCGTAGGTTTCCGGGTCCATGTCCGGGGGAACCTGCCGGAAGTCCTTGCCGAACGCGTCGTAGCGCTTGCGCTTCTCCGGTTCGGAGAGCACGTCGTAGGCCTCGGAAACGGCCTTGAATTTCTCCTCAGCTCCCGGGTCCTTGTTGATGTCCGGGTGGTACTTGCGGGCGAGTTTGCGGTACGCCTTCTGGATCTCGTCCTGGCTCGCCGTCCGGGAGACGCCGAGCAGCTGGTAAAAGTCCTCGCTGTCGCTCATCAATCCGCCTTCGCGACCACGACCGCCGCGGGCCGCAACTGGTTCTCCGCGTCGCCGTAACCGGGGCGCACGACCTCGACCACGGTGCCGGGATCGAGGCCCACCGCCGGAATGACCGACACAGCCTCGTGCAGCTGCGGATCGAACGGAGTCCCCTGCTCGTCCGCGTGCCGGGGGAAGCCGAGGTTGGCCATCGCCGTGTCGGCCTGTGCGCGCACCGCCTCGACGCCGGAGACGATGGACTTGGGGTCTGCCTCGGCGTGCCCGATGGCCAGGTCCAAATTGTCCAGCACGGTCAGCAGTTCTTTGGCGGCCCGCTTGCGTTCTTGCTGGCGCACCTGGACGGTGTCCCGCGCGGTGCGTTTGCGGAGGTTGTCCAGGTCGGCCATCGCCGTGCGCCAGTTGTTCTCCAGCTCGGCGACCCTTTGCTGGAGCCAGGAGACATCTGTGTTGTCTTCAGGTGCTTCTTGCTGCTTGTTCTCCATGGCGATCAGGAGGTGGTGAATTCGGCGTCGACCACGTCGTCACCGTCGTCGCCGTTACCCGTGGAATGTGCGCCGGTCGTGTCGCCTGCGGTGGACGCGACCGCGGCCAGACCGTGGAACAACTGCTGGAGCTCCGACGTGATCGACCGCAGCTTCTCCAGGCTCGGGTCGTCCTGTTTGAGGAGGTCCCGGGCGTCCACGGCAAGGTTCTCCGCGCGGGCTTTTTCATTGACCGGCACCGCGTCGCCGAGCTCGGTGATGCTTTTCTCCACCTGGTAAACGGCGCTGTCGAGGGTGTTGCGGGCGTCGACGACCTCGCGCAGCTTGGCGTCCTCGGCCCGGTGCGTCTCGGCGTCGGCGACCATGCGGTCGACGTCCGCGGAGTCCAAATTGGAGCTTTCGGAGATGGTGATGGTCTGTTCCCGGCCGGAATTGGTGTCCTTGGCCGAGACGTTGAGGATGCCGTTGGCGTCGATGTCGTAGGTGACCTCGATCTGCGGCACGCCGCGCGGCGCCGGCGGGATGTTCTCGAGCCGGAACCGGCCGAGCACCCGGTTGTCCGCTGCCTTCTCGCGCTCGCCCTGCAGGACGACGATGTCCACAGCGGACTGATTGTCCTCGGCCGTGGAGAAGGTTTCCTTGCGCCGGGCCGGAATCGTGGTGTTGCGGTCGATGACCTTGGTCATCACGCCGCCCATCGTCTCGATGCCCAGCGACAGCGGGGTGACGTCGAGCAGCAGGACGTCCTTGGCCTCGCCCTTGATGATGGCCGCCTGGACCGCCGCGCCGAGCGCGACGACCTCGTCCGGGTTGACCGTCATGTTCGGGTCTTTGCCGCCGGTCATCCGCCGTACCAGCGCCTGGACCGCCGGGATGCGCGTCGAACCGCCGACCAGGATCACCTCGTCGATGTCGTGCGCGGTCAGCTTCGCGTCGGCGAGCGCCTGCTCCACCGGCACCTTGCACCGGTCGACAAGGTCTGCGGTGATCTGATCGAAGGTGGAGCGCATCAGCGTGGTGTTGAGATGCTTCGGGCCGGAGCCGTCCGCAGTGATGAACGGCAGGTTGATCGTGGTCTGCGTGACCGAGGACAGCTCTTCCTTCGCCTTTGACGCGGCCTCGAACAACCGTTGCAGCGCTTGGGGATCTTTCCGCAGATCGATGCCGTTCTCCTGCTCGAACTGGTCCGCGAGATGATCGACGACCCGACGGTCGAAGTCGTCGCCGCCCAAATGCGTGTCGCCCGCGGTGGAACGAACCTCGACCACACCGTCGCCGATGTCGAGCACGCTGACGTCGAACGTGCCGCCGCCGAGGTCAAACACCAGCACCGTCTCGTGCTGCTTCTTGTCCAACCCATAAGCCAACGCCGCCGCAGTCGGCTCGTTAATGATCCGCAGCACCTCAAGCCCCGCGATGCGACCCGCGTCCTTGGTGGCCTGGCGCTGCGCGTCGTTGAAATACGCCGGAACCGTAATGACCGCCTCGGTCACCTTCTCCCCGAGGAACTTCGACGCGTCGTCGACCAGCTTGCGCAACACGAGCGCCGAAACCTCCTCCGGCGCGTATTTCTTGCCGTGCACGTCGAACCGCACCGCGTCGTCCGGGCCCGGCACGACGTCGTAGGAGACCGCGTCGATCTCGCTGGCCACCTCGTCGTAGCGACGGCCGATGAACCGCTTCGCCGACGAAATCGTGCCCTTCGGATTCATGATCGCCTGCCGCCGCGCGAGCTGGCCGACGAGCCGCTCGCCCGAATCGGTGTACGCGACCACCGACGGAGTCGTCCGGGCCCCGTCCGCGTTGGCGATCACCTCGGGCTGGCCGCCCTCCAGCACCGCGATGACCGAGTTGGTCGTCCCCAGGTCGATGCCCACCGCTTTCGCCACGACGCCGTTCCTTTCCGGGTTTTTGCCTGTCCGAAGCCTCGGGACAGGACGAGTTCGAGGTCTGGTGTACTGGAGGCGGAAAGGAGCGTCAACACGAAATGGTTTTCGCTTTCGCCTTTTCCAGCGCATTCGCCTGACGATTGTGGGCCGCACCAAAGAATATTGTTCCGCCGCACAATCGGCTAGCTTCACCGCGTGGCTCATCTACTGCGTGCGATCAAGTCGTACAATTTCGCGGAGGCACCGCCCGCACCGCCGCGATCACCTACTTCACCGTGCTGGCGAACGACCATGCCTTGCTGGAGCAGTTCCAGACGTTCGTCCTGGCGCAGGTTCCTCCGGCATTTGCACCGGCAGGCGCTCGACCTGGTCGACAGCGCGATCGCGTCACGCACCGCCGTCGGTCTAACCGGACTGGCTGCCGCCGCCTACTCCGGTCTCGGGTGGATGCGCCACCTTCGCGAGGCTCTGACCCTGCAGCACGGGGACGCTCCTGCTCGCCGCGGCGTGTTTAGGACTGTTCTCTACGATTTCGCTGCGCTGCTGGGTCTCAGTGTCGGTCTCGCCGCTTCGGGCGCACTCACCTTTGTCCGGTCCGGGACTCTGCTGACCGCTTGCGCCCTGGTCGCCAATTGGGCAGTCTTCTTGGTGGTACTGGCGAAATTCCCCCGGCGCCCGGTGCCGTTGCGCAGTGTTTGGGTTGGTGCCGCTATTGGCGCGTATTCAGGCCGGTGATCGGCTTTCTGGCGTTTGTCGATTTGAGCATCCAGTTGCTGCTGCTGTGCGCGGCTTGGACTGCCACCGGCAAGCACCGTTGACATCACTTCAAACCCACGTCCTGCGCCAGCGCACGCGCGGCTCGGTTACCGGCCAGCGACGGATACTCCAGCGTCACCCGTTGCAGTTCTCCTGCGATGAACCTCGTCCCGGCGGCCACGAATTCGTCGACGGAGCACTGCAATGTGGTTTCCAGGTAGGTCGGAGTCGCCCGGAGGGAACCGTGCTCAAACTCGAAGGTGATCAGTTCGGCGTTCTCGGTGAAGTCGACCTTCCAGAGCCCGTGTCCTTCCCGGGCGGCCGTCATCACATTCCGCACACTGCACATCGCGTCGAACAGCGGCACCCAGCCCCATGAAGGCCCGACTTCGACGTCGGCGTGGGAGATCGAAAGCCGACCGAGGAAGTAGTACCACCTGAGATCGTCCTCGGAAACGGAAATCAGGTCTTCAGCTTGGGTGCGCTCTCGTCCGTGCGGCGAGTAGACGGGACTGGGCGAGAAGGAGATTCTCATAAGGCCCTCCCTTAAGCGCGGCCAGGCATCAAAGCGTGCGTCAACTGCTCAAGCAACGTACTGGTGTCAGCGGCGACGGCGACAGCCGACCCCGCCGGGTGCTCGGCCTTGACGGCTCGGGTCTGCCCACGCCGCTGCCCCCCGAGGTCGACCGTGACCGACGTGCGGTGCAGCCTGGCGATCGTCGGGTCGAGCAGGATCGCGGCGGCCAGCGGATCATGAAGCGGGAAAGCCGGCAACTTCCCCGGCAAGGCAAGGAGCGTCGCCGCCATGCGTCCCCACAACCGGTCTTGATCCGCGGCGAGGCGTTCTAGCCATAGCCGGGTGACGGTGGCTTTTCGGGTCACATCGAGAGGGACCAGCGCCAGGTCGAACCCAGCCGCCGCGACCTGGGCGGCTGCCTCGGGATCGTGCCACACGTTGCTTTCGGCGCAGTCGCTGATGTTGCCCTTCACCTCGAACGCTCCGGCCATCGACACCACGCGTCGGACCAGCGTGGGCAAGTCGGGTTCGGCGTCCAGGGCGATCGCGACATTGGTGAGCGGGCCCAGAGTCAGGAGATCGACCCGACCGGGGTTCTCCCGAGCAAGGCGCACCACTTGGGCGGCGGCGGTTTCCTCCCGCACGGGCTTCCGTTTCGGCGAGCCCGCCGCCTTGCCCAGGAGATCTTCCGGGTGCGCGAGATGCAGTGGGCGCGCAAGCGGTTCCGACGCCCCCACTGCCACCGGCGTCGAATGATCGCCTGCGATCTCGAGCGCCCGCAAGCCGTTGTCGGCCGCGGCAGCCGCGGACACGTTGCCGTGCACCGAACCCACGCCGACGATCTCGACGCCAGGGGTGCGGGCCAGGAGAACGAGGGCAAGCGCGTCGTCAACACCGCCGTCCTGATCGACGATGACGGTGGTCGTTGTTGCCATAGGACATCTTCTCCAGAGGCCCGCAAGCGACGCAATTCTTCGGTGCCGCCCACCTGCCCGGCGGAGGCACCCCCTTGACAGGGCGTTTCATCAGACAATACGTTCTTGTCACCAGATGAAACACCCTCAGCAAGGGAGGCCGCTCGGATGGTTCTCGACACCGCCTACTTGCTCCGCCGGGCGGGGGCCTCCTACCGGGGCCTCACCGCGGTCGACGACGGGCGTACGGCTCGCACCTTCGGCGAGCTTCTCGACCGCGCCGAGCGGGTGGCCAACTCCCTCGACGCGCTCGGCATCCCGGAGAGCGCGAGTGTCGGGATTCTGTCCGACAACCGCACGGAGTTCGTCGAGACCGACTGCGCTCTCGCTCTCGGACGGCGGGTTCGGGTGGCGCTCAACGCTCGGCTGCATCTGGAGGATTTCCGTTACGTAGCCGAAGATGCCGGACTCCGAGCACTCTTCTTCGCGCCGAGGTTCGCGGCGGAGGCGCACGCGCTGGCGGAGGAATTCGGACTCCAGGCGATCCCCTTCGAAAAGCACCCAGGTTTCGAGCACTCGTACGAGGGTCTCATCTCAGAAGCAAAGAGCGAGCCGGTGTTGCGGGACGACGATCCTGAAGGCGCGGCGTGGATTTCCTACACCTCAGGGACGACCGGACGGCCCAAGGGAGTCGTCCTGTCGCATCGGGCGCTGCGCGAGGTGGCGTTGAATCTGCTGCTGGAACTGTCACCGGTCCGTGAGGGCGAGCGGATTTTGCTTACCCAGGCCGTTTCGCACGCGTCGGGGTACTTCGTGCTGCCGTATCTGATCAGCGGCGCGGGCGTGCATGTCATGCCCAAGTTCGATCCCGACGAGGTCTGGCAGCGATCCCGCGAGGGGCATTTCCGTACGCTCAAGGCGGTTCCCGCGATGCTCGAACCGTTGCTGGACGCGGCGCACGGCGAGTGGGGTTTCGAAACGATCGTCTACGGAGCGTCGAGCGTCGCGTTGCCGGTACTGGAGCGCGCGCTCGATCAGTTCGGGCCGACGTTGGTGCAGGACTATGGGCAATCCGAGGCGCCGATGACGATCACCTGCCTCAGCAAATCCGATCATCTTGACACGCAGGCGAGACAGTCCGCGGGGCGGCCTTGGCGGTCGGTGGCGGTCGAGGTGCGGGACGGGGACGGCAGGGTTGTGCGACCGGGCGAGCTCGGGGAGGTTTATGTGCGCGGGTCGCATCTGATGTCCGGCTATCACCGCAAACCCGAGGCTACGGCTGCGGTTCTGGTGGACGGGTGGTTGCGCACCAAAGATCTCGCACGGGCCGACGAGCGCGGGTTCATTTACCTCCAAGGGCGCAATGACGAAATGATCAATTCCGGCGGGTACAACATCGCGCCTCGCGAGGTGGAGAACGAACTGTCGGCGCACGCAGCGGTCAGCGAAGCGGTGGTGCTCGGCCTTCCCGACCCGCGTTGGGGCGATGCGGTCACGGCGGTGGTGCGGTTGCGAAACGCGCGGGCGGCGTCCAGCCAGGAATTGATCGAGTTTGTCCGGCCGCGGCTGGGGATTCGCACGCCGAGAAGGCTCGAGATTTGGGACGCCATTCCGCGCACACCGTACGGGAAGGTCGACCGGGTCGCATTGCGCGACAAGCTGATCGGAGGGTTCGAGTGAACACCGACGACATTGAGATCTTAGGCGTGGGGATGCACCCCTTCGGTCGGTACCCCAACTCGTCGTTGAAAGATCTCAACCGCGTCGCGTGTGTGTCCGCGTTGGTTGACGCGGGGCTTGCGGTCAGCGACGTCGACGCGGTGTACGCGGCCAATGCGATGGCAGGATTGTTGCAGGGGCAGGAGATGATCCGCGGACAGTCGGTCATGCGGGAGATCGGGATCGAGCGCGTCCCGGTCACGAATGTCGAGAACGCTTGTGCGAGCGGCTCGACTGCGTTGCGTCAGGCCGTTCTCGCGATCCGCGCCGGGTCGGCGGACGTCGTGCTGGTCGCGGGCGTGGAGAAGATGTTCGTGGAGGATCGTTCCCGGACGCTCGCGGCATTGGAGTCCGCGGGCGACCTCGACGTGGTGTCCGGGATCGGGCTGCAGTTCACCGCGGTCTACGGGATGCGGCTGCGCAAGCTCATCGCGGCGGGCAGGCTGACGGTGGACGATCTGGTCGCCGTTTCCGTCAAGAGTCACGCCAATGGCGAGCGCAATCCCTATGCGCAGCACCGGAAAGTCGTCAGCCCCGAGGAAGTGCTGGGTTCTCGGCCGATCGCTGACCCGTTGACGTTGCTGATGTGCAGCTCCATCTGCGACGGTGCGGCGGCGGTCGTGGTGGCGCGGCGTGGGGCGGTCCGCGACAACAGCAAGCCGACTGTCCGCATTAGAGCGTCGCAAGCAGCAACCGGGTATACGACCACCGGGAACGAGCCGTCGTTGACCGAATTGTGCGCGGCTGCGGCGTATGCGGAGGCGGGGGTCGGGCCGGAGGACGTCGACGTCGCCGAGGTCCACGACGCGATGGCTCCGGCCGAACTCATCGCGTACGAGCAGCTCGGCTTCTGCAGTCCGGGCGACGCGGGCGCGCTGCTCGACAGCGGTACGACCCAGATCGACGGCTCCCGTCCGGTCAATCCCAGCGGCGGGCTGTCGTCGCGCGGGCACGCGGTGGGGGCGACCGGATTGGCCCAGATCGCCGAGTTGACCTGGCAGTTGCGGGGCGAAGCGGCCGGACGGCAGACCGAGCGTCCGCGCATCGGCCTCGCCCACAACAACGGCGGCTGGCTGGAGGGCGAGTCGGCTGTCTCGTGCGTGCATTTGCTGGAGAGGACCGATCCATGGGACTGAACGCCGCCTTGAAAGTTCCCACTACTGCGGAGAGGCCGCGCGACAACGGGCACGCGCTCGTCGGCAGCCGTTGCGGGCAATGCGGCGCGACATCGTTTCCGGCCCGCGCCGTCTGTCATCGATGCGGGACGGCCGCGCCTGCCGAGCACACTTTCGCCGCGACCGGCGTGCTGCTCACTTACACGACCGTCCACGTCCCGCGACCTGGGCTGCCCGCGCCGTACACGCTCGGCCAGATCGCCCTCGACGACGGCGGGCCGATGGTGTTCGGCCAGGTCCGGACCGATGGAACCGAGCCCGAGGCGGGGATGGCCGTGCGCGTGCGCATCGGTGCCCCGAGCGAGACGCCGCGCTACTGGTTCGTCCCCGAGCGTTTCGCTGGTTGATACGGTGACCTCACTCGACAAAACGCAGAGGTGGCCAGTGACTGAAACCCCCGACGGCTCCACGGTCCGCGCGGTCAGCCGGGCGATCGACATCCTGTTCGCGCTCGGGCACAACCCGCTCACGCTCGGCGATGTGGCCGAGGTCGTCTCGCTGTCGAAGCCGACGACGTACCGGCTGCTGAGCACGTTGCGCGCCAAGGGAATGGTCGTCCAGGACCAGGCCAGCGGGCACTACGGGCTCGGCCCCGGCTGCTTCCACCTGATGTCGTCGATCTCCAACGGCAACGCGGGCTTCATCTTCGAGGCGACCGAC
The DNA here is from genome assembly GCF_041346965.1 of Amycolatopsis sp. cg13. GTDB lineage: Bacteria > Actinomycetota > Actinomycetes > Mycobacteriales > Pseudonocardiaceae > Amycolatopsis. The sequence continues at coordinate 8,265,891 of NZ_CP166848.1, read as the reverse complement.
GCGCTCGAGCAATTGCGCGACGTCACCGCCGAGACCGTCGCGGTGCACGTGCGCGCCGGCCGCTCCCGCATCTGCGTCAAGGAACTCCCCAGCCCGCACCTGATCCGCTACATCGCGGGCGTCGGCGTTTCCGAGGGCATCCACACCGGGTCGGCGGGCAAGACGCTGCTCGCGTTCATGCCCGAGGCGGAACGCGAGCGGCTGCTCAAGGACCTCCCGCTCAACCCGACGACGCCGAACACGATTACCGACCTCGAGACCTTGCGCGCGCAACTGAAGAGCATCGCGGCCGCGGGCATCGCGCACAGCCACGGCGAACGGGCGATGGGCGCGGTCGGCGTCACCGCGCCGATCACGGACGCGAACGGCTTCGCGCTCGCGGCGTTGAGCGTCATCGGGCCGGAAGGCCGCCTCGGCAAAGAGAAAATCGCCGAGATCGAACGACACGTACGGGAAGTCGCGGCCCGGATTTCGGCGACGGTGTCCGGAGCATCCGAAGTGGACTGAACGAGACGGAGGTCCAGTGGCCCACGACAGCGACGACGTCGCCACGGCGAACGACGGCCGGGTTCCGATCCGCGCGCGGTACGAGCCGACCACTGCCGAGCCCGCGCTGAAAGCGTGGAGCGACAACAGGATCGCCGAGCCCGGACCGTTCCGGCCGCGCTTCATGGTCTACTCCGGACTCGGCCCGCCCGCGATGACCGCGGAACGGCTCGCAGTGCTGCAGGAGGTCGGCGCAGAGTCGTTCCTGCTGGCCGCGGACCTGCCCTCGCAGCTCGGTTTCGACCCCGACCACGAGCTTTCGCACGCCCAGGTCGGCCGGGCCGGGGTGTCGTGCGCGACGCTCGACGACTTCGCCACGATCTGCTCCCGGCTCGACCTGTCCGCTGCCGACAGCGTCGGAATGCTGCAGAACTCGCTCGGGCACGTCGCGCTGGGGATGGTCCACAGTGTTCTGTCCGATCGGGACGCGCGGCACGTAAAGCTGGTGATGCAGAACGATCCGCTCAAGGAATTCACCGCGCGGGGCACCGAGATCCACTCCCCCGCGCAAGCGCTGCGGATCGCCGCCGACTGCGTCGCGTTCGCGATCGACGAGGACATGCCCGGTGCGGCGCTCACCGTCTGCTCCAACCACTACGACGTCGCAGGCGCGGGTCCGTTGCTGGCGGTGGCTTTCGCTTTCGGCAACGCCATCGCGTACATGGACGAATTGGTCGCGCGCGGCTACGAACCCGCGGACGTCGCTGGAAAGTTGATGTTCTTCCTCAACGAGCGCAGCGATTTGTTCGTGGAGGCTTCGGTTTTCCGCACCGCACGGATCCTGTGGAGCGAGATTCTGCGCGACCGTTACGGGATTCCGGTCGCCGAACAACCCGTCGCGAAGCTCATGGGTTACGCCCACGGCCTGGAATCCGCCGACGAACCGCTGGTGAACGTCCCGCGCGTGACGCTCAGCGTGCTCGGGTCCATGCTCGGCGGCGTCGATTACCTCTGCGCCACCGGTTACGACGAGGCGTTGCGCATCCCGTCCGCCGACGCCGCCGCGCTCGCCGTGCGGACGATGCAGGTCGTCGCCTACGAACACGGAACGCTGACGACCATCGACCCGCTCGCGGGCAGCGCCAAACTGCGCGACGTCGACGAGCACGTGATGCGCAAGGTCCGGCTCGAACTCGACCGCCTCACCGAGGCCGGCGGGCCGCTCGAAGCCATCGAGAACGGCTACATCGCTGGGCGCATCGACGAGAACCGCGGTGCCCGCCAGGAGCAGCTGAGATCCGGCGAGCGGCTGATGGTCGGCCACGGCGTGTTCGACGCCAAGGCCCGCGCGGAGTGGTTCGCGGGCAAGAGCTCGGGCGAGATCGACTTCGCGGAGGTCGAGCGGGACGCCGTCGAGCGGATCACCGAGCACAAGCGCCGCCGGGACACCGCGCTGGTCGACCGCGCGCTCAAGGCGGTCGAGACCGCGGCCGCGGGGACGGAGAACCTCGTCCAGCCCAGTATCGAGGCGCTGCGGGCCGGTGCGACCTCCGCCGAGATCGTCGGCGCCACCCGGGAAGGGTTCGACAGATGAAACGCGTCGTACTCGCCAAACTCGGCCTCGACGGCCACGACGTCGGCGTCCGGCTCATCGGCAAACACCTCGCCAACGCCGGATTCGAAGTCATCTACCTCGGCAAACGCGTCGCCACCACGACCATCGTCCAAGTCGCGGTCCAGGAGGACGCCGACGCCGTCGGGCTCAGCTGCCTCAGCGGCGGGCTCGGCCACTTCGCCTCGCTGACCGTCGAAGGGCTGCGCCGCGAAGGCTCCGACGTCCCGGTCCTCGCGGGCGGCATCGACGAGCCCGCCGAGATCGATCGCATGATGGCGGCGGGGGTGCACCGGCATTTCGGGCCCGGTGCGTCGATGGACGAGATCGTGACGGCCTTCCACGAGGCGACCTGACGCTGTACGTGAGGGGAACCCTGAGGGAATCAGATTCCCTCAGGGTTCCCCTCACGTACCTGGCCGAGGCCGCGCAGGCCGAGCCGAAGCAAGACCCCTCTTGACCTGCGTGACCAGGGCGAGTAGACAAGCCATATCACGTAGTGGTTCGCACGTTTCATAGGACGAAACGCAGAGTTTCGTCCCGACGGCCGTCGAAGGTGGCGGAAGGAGCGGGCAATGGCGCCGGCGCAGGAACCGACCCAGGCACGACCCGAGACGAGACTGGCCAAGGTCGCGGTGACCGCACTCTCGGCCTCAAGCATCGAAAACTACGACTTCTTCATCTACGGCACCGCGGCAGCGCTGGTCTTCCCCCAGCTCTTCTTCCCCGAGCAAACCGCGCTGACCAGCGCACTGCTCAGCTTCGCGACCTTCGCGGTCGGCTTCATCGCCCGGCCGCTCGGCGGCGTGCTCTTCGGCCACATCGGCGACGTGCACGGCCGCAAGAAGGCGCTGATCGGCGCGCTCGCCGGAATGGGGCTCGCGTCGACCCTCATCGGGCTGATGCCGACGCACTCGGTGATCGGGGTCGCCGCGCCGATTCTGTTGGTATTGCTGCGTTTCCTCCAGGGCATCGCGGTCGGCGGACAGCTCGGCGGCGTCGTCCTGCTCGCGATGGAGAGCGCGCCGCCCCGCAAGCGCGGCTTCTTCTCGAGCTTCGCTCAGGCGGGCGGTCCGGGCGGCATCATCCTCGGCAACCTCGCGTTCATCGCGGCTATCCGGTTCACCTCGCCCGCGGCCTTCGAGGCGTGGGGCTGGCGCGTTCCGTTCCTCGCGAGCGCCGGGCTGGTCTGGCTGGCCATCCACTTGCAACTTCGCCTTGAGGACACCGACGCGTTCCGGCGGCTCAAGCAAGTCAAGAAACCGGACGCCGGACGCTCCCCCGTACTGCGCGCGTTTCGCGTCCACTACAAGCAAATCGCGCTGGTCGCGGCCGCCTACATCGGCATCAACGTCACCTACTACCTGTTCATGACGTTCGCGGTTTCCTACAGCACGAACTCCGCGATTTTGGGGCTGTCGAAGGACACCGTCCTGCTCGCCGTGCTCGTCGCGGCTGGTGTGCAACTGGTATTGCTCCCGGTGTCCGGTGCCATCTCAGACCGCATCGGCCGGCGCGCGATGCTGTTGGCCGGTTCGGGGATGCTCTGTGCCTTTTCGTTCGCGTTCTGGCCGCTGCTGAACACGAAGTCGACGTTCCTGATCCTGGTCGCGTTCATCGTCGGCCTCGGCCTGATGCACACCACGATGTACGGGCCGCAGGGCGCTTTCTTCGCCGAAGCGTTCTCCACCGGGCTCCGGTACTCCGGCGTTTCGCTGGGCGTGCAACTGGGCGCGGTCATCGGCGGCGCGTTCGCCCCGCTGATCGCGACGTCGTTGTATGCGGCGACCGGATCCTCGATGTCGGTGGCCATCTACATGGCGGTGGTCTGCGCGATCACGTTCGGCGCGGTACTGCTCATGCCAGAAACCCACCTGAAAGACATCAACGAGTCGGTGGTGGTATCCGAACCCGCCGCCGCGAACGACCCAGCCGTCTGACCAAAGGAGAAACAGCATGGCGATGCCCACCCGGCATCTCGGCAAGCTCGACGTCGGCGCCCAAGGGCTCGGCTGCATGGGCATGAGCGATTTCTACGGCAGCGGCGACGAAACCGAGTCGATCGCGACCGTGCACCGCGCGCTCGACCTCGGCGTGACGCTCTTGGACACCTCCGACATGTACGGCTATGGCGCCAACGAGGAACTGGTCGGACGGGCGATCGCCGGCCGCCGCGACAACGTCGTTCTGGCCACCAAGTTCGGCGTCGTCCGCGCGGAGGACGACTCGATGGCGCGTTCGGTGCGCGGGGACGCCGAGTACGTCCGGCAGGCGTGCGACGCGTCCCTGCGCCGCCTCGGTGTCGACCACATCGACCTCTACCAGCAGCACCGGGTCGACCCAGCAGTCGACATCGAGGAGACGGTCGGGGCGCTGGCGGAGCTGGTCGCGGCCGGGAAAGTGCGCCATATCGGACTGTCGGAGGCGTCGGCGGACGCGATCCGCCGGGCGCACGCCGTGCACCCGATCACGTCCGTGCAGACCGAGTGGTCGCTGTGGTCGCGCACCATCGAGGACGAGGTGGTGCCGGTCTGCCGCGAGCTGGGCATCGGGATCGTGCCGTACTCGCCGCTGGGCCGCGGCATTCTCACCGGTCGTTACCGTTCGACGGACGATTTCGAGAAGGACGACTTCCGGCGGACGTCGCAGCCGCGCTTCGCCGAGGGCAACCTCGAACGCAACCTGGAGTTCGTGCGGGCGCTGGAAAAACTCGCCCAAGCACGCGGCGTCACGGCGGGTCAGCTCGCGCTGGCGTGGGTGCACAGCCACGGCGACGACGTCGTGCCGATCCCGGGCACGAAGAAGCGGAGCAGGCTGGAGGAAAACGTCGCGGCCGTTGATATCTCACTGTCCGCTGCCGACGTGGCAGCGATCGAGCAGGCGGTGCCCGCCGACCAGATCGCCGGGGAGCGGTACTCCCCGGACCGGATGTCGTTGCTCGAATGACCTTGATGGGTTGGTGAAATGCGTTTCGCAGACCGTGTGGTGATCGTGACCGGCGGCGGTGGCTCCGGACTGGGCCGGACGTTGGTCCGCCGCTTCGCCGCCGAGGGGGCCGCCGTCGTGGTAGCCGACCGCGACGAGGCGGCTGCCGACCAGGCCGCCGCCGAGGTGGAAGAACAGGGCGGGCGGGCGTTGGCGGTCCGGACCGACGTCCGCAGCGACGACGACGTCCGCGCGATGGTCGAAGCGGTCCGTTTTGCCTACGGCCGCATCGACGTCCTCGTCAACAACGCCTTCACGTCGAATCCAGCGTCCATTCTGGACACTCGCATCGAGGACTGGCAACGCGACCTCGACGTGGTGCTGACGGGTGCTTTCCGGTGCTCCCAACAGGTTCTTCCGACGATGATCGACCAGCAGCGCGGGGTGATCATCAGCGTCTCGTCGGTGAACGCGCACACCCATGTCGGCGCGGCCGGATACAGCGCCGCGAAAGCCGGGGTGGAAGCGCTGACCCGCAACCTGGCCGTCGAGTTCGCGCCCTTCGGGGTCCGGGCGAACGCGCTGGTGCCCGGCACCTTCCGCACCGACGTCTGGAAGGAACGGCAGAAGATCGACCCGGATCTCCTCGACCGCCTCGCGACCTGGTATCCGCTCGGCCAGGTCGGCGTGCCCGACGACATCGCGTCCGCGGCGCTGTTCCTGGCTTCGGACGAGGCGTCGTTCATCACCGGCAGCCTCTTGCCGGTCGACGGGGGTCTGCTGGCGGGCAATCCGCAGTTCGCACGCGACGTGCATCCGGAGAATCACCGATGAAGGACGAGGTGCGCGTTTCGCTGGTCCAGTTCAGTTCGGCGGTGCTGGACTGCCCAGGGAACGCCAAACGGATGGCGGAGTTCGTCGAGCGCGAGACGCAGGAGCACGGGGCCGAGCTGATCGTCTTCCCCGAGCTCAGCAACACCGGGTACGTCCGCTCCGCGCGCGACGACGCCTATGCCGAGAGTCTCTACGCAGCGTCGGAACTCGTTCCGGGCCCGACCACGGAGGCACTGGGCGAGGCGGCTCGCCGGGGTGGTGCACACGTCGTGGTTGGTATGTCACAACGGCATCCACAGATACCAGAGGTGCTTTACAACAGCGCCGTGTTGATCGGCCCGTCCGGCGAGGTGGTCGGTGTGCAGCACAAGGTGCATCCGTGCCGCGACGAGAAGGAATACTACGTCCCTGGCGATGAGATCTCAGTGTTCCCCACTGCGCTCGGCACTCTCGCGCTCAACGTTTGCTACGACGTCCGGTTCCCTGAGATGGCCCGGGTACAGACCCTCTCCGGTGCCGAGATCGTCGTCTCGCTGTGGGCATCGGCGGTGCAGCCGGGCAAGGTTCCGTCGGACAGCATCGTCTCGCGGTGTGCGACGAGGGCGATGGAGAACGCGGTGTTCTTCTTGGGCTGCAACCGAACTGGCACGGACGACGAACAGCACTTTTACGGTCGAAGCGCCGTCGCGGGCCCGAGCGGCGACGTGCTCGCGCGTTCGAACGATGACCGGGAGGACGCTGTCCGGGCTGTGCTGCAGGGTTCAGATCTCAAAGCGCAGCGCAGATATCTCACGATCTTCCGCGACCGCAGGCCAGAGCTGTACGGCCGCGTCACCGAACCGCTCTCCCGCCCGGAGCCCCTATGACCTCGGACCTCAGCCAGTGGACGGCTGAACAACTCGGTGCCGCTTACGCGTCCGGCGAGCTTTCGCCGGTCGAAGCGACAAAGGCGGCGCTGGAGGCGATCGACGTCGATCTCCGCGCTTTCGCTTACGTCGATCAGGAAGGCGCACTCAAGCAAGCGGCCTTGAGCGAACAACGTTGGGTCGATGGGCGCACGCTGGGGCCGTTCGACGGTGTTCCCGCGTCGATCAAGGACCTCTTCCTAACCCGAGATATACCAACGTTGCGCGGTTCGCGTCGCACCGATCCGACACAGAGATGGGACACCGACAGCCCTGCCACGGCAGCACTCCGCGCGAACGGTCTCGTTCTCCTCGGCAAGACGACGACGTCCGAACTCGGCTGGAAAGGCGTCACCGACAACCCCGTCGACGGCATCACCCGAAACCCATGGGACCCAGCGCTCACCGCAGGCGGATCGAGCGGCGGCAGCGGCGTGGCCGTCCGGGCGGGAATGGGCGCGGTGTCCGTGGCCACCGATGCCGCCGGTTCGGTGCGCATCCCGGCCGCGTTCTGCGGCGTTGTGGGCTTCAAGCCGACATACGGACGCATCCCGATGTACCCGCCGAGCGTCCTGGGCACCCTGGCGCACGCCGGACCGATGGCCCGCTCCGTCGCCGACGTCGCCGCGCTCACCGACATCCTGTCTGCTCGGGACCACCGCGATCCCTCCTGGACACCCACGATCGGCGAGCGAGCGGACCCCGTCAGGATCGCGTTCTCGCCAGCGCTGGGCCGCGTGGACGTGCAGCCGGAGGTCGCCGCCCTTGTCGCGGAAACTGTCGCCTCTTTGGCCGAGGAGGGCTTGCGAGTCGAGGAGGCGGACCCCTCTTTCCCAGACCCGGCGAGCGCGTTCGACGTGCTGTGGTCTGTCGGAGTCGCACACATCGTCCGGCGTTACGGCGGCACGGCACCGCTCGACCCGGGCCTGCAGACGCTCATCGAACGAGGTGCCCGTTACGAGACGGCCGACTATCTCGACGCGCAAAGCGAACTCGCCGCGCTCGGCGTTGCCATGGGCGAATTCCACACGCGCTACGACATCCTGCTCACCCCGACCGTGCCGATCGAACCTTTCGCCGCCGGACACGACGTGCCACCGGGCAGCGGGATGACCGACTGGCCACAGTGGACACCCTTTACCTACCCGTTCAACATGTCGCGGCAACCCGCGTTGAGTGTCCCGATCGGACTTACCTCGCGTGGCCTGCCGGTGGGCATCCAGGTCGTCGGCCCCCGCTACGCGGACTCGACCGTGCTCGCGATAGGCGCTCTGATCGAGAAATTACGACCCGCGCTCACTTACCCGCAGGAGGACGCATGAAATTCGGCGTCAACACTTTCGTGACCGACGAGAGCATCCGCCCCGACGCGCTGGGCCGGGCGCTGGAAGAGCGCGGTTTCGAAACGCTTCTCATCACGGAACACTCGCACATCCCGGTCAAACGGGAGACACCCTGGTCCGGCGGCGGCGAACTGCCGCGCGAGTACTACCGCACCTACGATCCGTTCGTCGCTCTCGCCATCGCTTCCGCCGCAACGACCACGCTCACCCTCGGCACCGCCGTCGCCCTGCTGGCACAGCGCGACGTCTTCCAGACCGCCAAAGAAGTCGCGACCCTCGACGTCCTCTCCGGCGGCCGAGTCCTTTTTGGAGTCGGCGTCGGCTGGAACCGCGAAGAAATGCGCAACCACGGCGTCGAACCGCGCCGCCGAGGTCCTCTGCTGAACGAGAAACTCGCCGCGCTCAAAGCGATCTGGACCACCGACGAGGCCGAATTCCACGGCGAGCACGTCGATTTCGACCCGGTCTTCTCCTGGCCGAAACCCGTGCAACGCCCGCACCCGCCCATCGCCGTCGGCGGCGAAAGCCCGGCCGCCCTCGACCGGCTCTCCCGCTACGGCGACGAATGGATGCCCCGCGCGAAAACCCCGGTCGCCGAACTCCGCCGCGTGGCGTCCTGGCTGGCTGATCAGGGCCGCGCCGACGTCCGCACGACGCTCTGCGGAGCCACTTTGGACTCCGACCTCGCCGCCTGCGCCGAGGCTGGAGTGGACCGGGTGACGTTCACGCTGCCGCCCTTGCCGGAACGGGAAACGGTGCAATACCTGGACAAACTGGCAGCAAGACGAGACAGCTGAATGCGGCCACTGCCACCTACAGCAGTGACCGCATCAGTCAGCCAGTAATTCAGATGCCCATGCTCGCGCCGAGCGTGTCCAGCGCCTTGTTCACCATGCCCTGCGCGGTAGCGTTCAGGTTGGCATTCGTCCCGTTCACCACCCAATCCGAACCGGAGAACATCACCACAGTCACGCCGTTGTCCACGCCACCGTCAGTACCGCTGCTGTTGATCCCCAGCAGCGACGCCGCCTTCACCGACGCCTCGCCCAACTCGCGGGAATCGTTGTCCGAAGTGTCCTGGTCGTTCGCGGTCTGCGTGTCGCCGAAGATCGCGCCGATCACCTTGCTCTTGTAGAACATCAGCGCGAACTGCCTGCCCTTGATGCCGTGCTCCTTGTAGAAGAAGTGCGGGCACGGGCTCTTCTTGTCGTAGCAGTCGTCGCCGAGGACGTAGAATGGCACGTGGTGCGCGCCGAGCGACTTTCCGTTGCTGTCCTTGAAAGTCGTCGAACCCTGGTGGTCGGGATCGGGGTCGGGGTCGCTGCCGTCGGTGTCGACGGCGAGCCCGGAACCGTAGGCGTAGACGCCCTTCGCCACCTGGTAGACGTTGACGTTCTTGGCCCGCGTCATGGTGTTGATGTGCGGCTGGGTGTTGACCTTGTTCGCGTTCGTGCTGTTCTTCTTGACGCCGGCCAGCACCTCCGCGGCCGTGTACGACTTGGCGGCGGTGTCCGCGGTGGACGCGTGAGCGGAGTTGACGGCGAGCGGCACGGCGAGCGCCAGAGCGGCGCCGACCACTGCGAAACGCCTACGGGAGGATGACATGACCGGGCGACCTCCAGCCTTCATTAGGAAAACTTCCTAACATAGTGAACCATCCGTGACCGGTCGTTGTCACGAGGTCACTTCGAGAAAGTTCCCGGCAGCCGCCTGGTGCTGGGAATCCGCGCGGGACAGGTGCCGCTGACCGGCACGCGGTCGCGGATCAATGCAACTCGAAGCGGTAAAACTGGCGCCCCTCGACCATCAGATAGATCTGGACGACGCCGCGGGCGCGGCCTGGCAGAATGTCGCGCATCGTGAAGAAGATCGTCCTTATCGCCTCGAACATCGCGGGGCGGTCTTTCACCAAGCGGTAGCTCGCCGGGAGACTCAGGTCCACACTGGATCGATTCTTCTGCTGCGCGTCTTCGAGAAGCGTCGCGGCCTTGACGGCGAACTCGCCCGCCAGGAGATAGTCCCCACCCCGCTCGGTGCCGCGCACCTCCGGCGGCGTCAGCAACAGCGGGTCGAACTGCCGGGCGGCGGCCAAGACAGCCTCGCTCGGCCCGGCCCGCTTGAGGTCCGGTTTGGGCGCGTCCCGCACCGGAGAGGCGTCGAACTTGACCGACGGGCCTTGGATGATCTTCTCGCCGGGCACGGACAGCACCGGTGGCGCGACGGACGGCGGCGCGACCTGGGCGTACGGGCTGCCCGCGCCCTCCGGCTGGCGTTCCATCGCCTTGCCCGGCTGCTGGTTGATCCATCCCTCCACGAGGCTGTGGATGGCGCCCTGCTCCGCGGGCTTGAGGTGCGCCTGGTCCATCGCCACGTCGACCAGCTTGAGCATTCCCGACGCGACCGCCGACTTGGCACCGTCCACGACGAGCTTCCGCAGGCTGTCGGACAGCCCTAGCCGGCGGAGGATCGGCGTGAGGGTCGAGTCGACGACCACGGCGCCGACCGCCTCGCCCACGTTCTTCGGCCGTTTGTCCGGGTCGGCCTTCGCCTGAGCGATGCCCAAGTGCGCCACCCGATTCTCCGGAACGACGGGCGGCAACTTCTTGGCGACCTCGTGCGCGAGGGCCGACGGCGTACCGGACACCGGCCCGGACAACCACGCCTGCACCGACGCCATCTTCAGCGCATCGCCGACGAACAGCTTCAGGATCGCGAACTTCACCTCGTCGGTGTTGTGCAGTGTCTGGCCGCCCTGCACTCGCTGTATCTCGGTCAGGTATTCGGCGAGCGCCTTCTCGACCTTGTCTACCGGCACGCCCGGCTTCTCGCTGGTGCGGTCGGCCTGCCGCTGGATCGCCGCGACCGGACCGCCGGGCACCACCGACCCCGCGTCGGCCGCCCGCTCGGCCGGATCCCCGGGAGTACTGACCCCGGGCACGAGGCGGCTCGCGTGCCGCTGCTGCACCACGTGAGCCGCCTCGTGCGTCAGGAGGTGTTCGTCGGGGGTGCCCGCGACGACGATGTCCTCGCCGGAGGTGTACGCGACCGCGTCCAGGTCCTGGGCGGAGCGGGCCGCCTCGGGACCGGTGTGCACCCGGACGCCGCTGAGGTCCTCGCCCCACCGGTCTTCCAGCCGACGCCGCACCTCGGACGGCAGCGGTATCCCAGCCGACCGCGCTGGGATCTGACTGAAGTCCGTTGAGATGGCAGTCGGCGTCTCGTGGACGTCGTCCGGCGCGACCTGAGATACCGGATCAGCCTGCCGCCTCGTCGGACGGTGGTCGCGCGCCCGCATATCGCGCCTCGCTTCCGGTCGCCTGGCTACGGCTTCAGTCCACAGGATCGGCCGGGCGCGTCACCGCCGCATCACCGCCGGGTCAGGACGCGCAATAGGCCTTGAGCGCCGCGTTGCCCAGCGTCGTCTGCCCGCGGGTGGCAGCTCCCGCCAGATGGTTCTCGTTGGCCGCGACCAGCACCTGCTTGCTGCCGTCGTCGCTGGTCAGCCACAGGTTGTAGTAGCCAAGCACCCCGCCGCTGTGATTCCAGGCCAGGCCGCAGGCGGTCGGCGACAGGCCGATCCCCAGGCCGTACCGGTTGCCCGCGTTGTCCACCGGCACCGTCGTCTTCAGCTCGGTTTGCTGCTGCGGCGGCAGGAGTTTTCCGCTCAACAATGCGCGTTCGAAGGCCGCCAGATCGTCCTCTGTGGACACAATAGCGCCGGCGGTGCCGAACGCCTGCACGTTGGAGACCGTGACGTCGTTGTAGAACGCGCCGAACGAGATGTAGTAGCCGTTCAGATAGTTGCCGGCCAGGCCGGGGTCGGCGGTCGGGAAGGAAGTGCCGCGCAAGCCGAGCGGCTCGATGATGCGCTTCTGGATCTCCGCGGCCGGTTCGTTCCCGGTCACCGCCTTGATCACCATTCCCGCGAGCACGTAGTTGGTGTTCGAGTAGTGGAATCCCGCGCCCAGCGACGGATGCGACGTCGCGATGTCCACCAGCGTCTGCGGCGGCCACGGCTGGCGGGGGTTGGTGTTCGCGACGTAGGAGTTGAGGAACCGGGGGTCGCCCGCGTACTCCGGAAGCCCGGACGTTTGGTGCAGCACCTGCCGGACGGTGATCTTCGTGCCGTCGTTCCCGTTGGCGTTCACCGCGCCGGGCAGCCAGCGGGCGAGCGGATCGTCGAGGGAGAGCCCGCCCTCGGCTTCCAGCTGCAGCAGGACGGCCGCGGTGAACGCCTTGGTGTCGCTGCCGATCCGGAACTGCGCTTTCGGATCCGCCGGGGTCTTGGTGGTGAGATTTCCGTACCCGGCGTGGATGTACTGGGCGGATTCACCGTTCCGGACCAGGCCGATCACCCCGGGGTATCCCACGGTGACCCCGGCCTGGGCGCCCGCTTGGAGGATCTCCGCCGGGGTCTCCGCCGAAGCCGGGCTGGCCAGGCCAGTCAAAGCCGCCACCACCGCGACGGCCCCGAAAGCTTTGCGTCTCATCGCACTCCTCGTGTCGACCATCGCCGGGCTTGCCGATTCCTGAACGGGCACAGCAGTTTCCGGCGAGAGGAATGCGCACCGTATCCGCTCGCGATCAAACTTCGATGAATCGTCAGAGCTTCGCCGCGTCCACGATCGCCTGCGCGAACGGCCGCGGCGCCTCCTGCGGCACGTTGTGCCCGATGCCGTCCAGGATCCGGTGTTCGTACTTCCCGGTGAACTTGGCGCGGTAAGCCTTGCCGTCCTTGGCCGCGCCGTCGAAGTCGCTGGCGAGCGTGATCGCCGGAACGCCGATAGTCGCGCCCGCGGCGAGTTTCTGTTCATCCGCGTCGTATTGCGGTTCGCCGGGTGTGAGGCTGAGCCGCCAGCGGTAGTTGTGGATGACGATCGCAACGTGGTCCGGGTTGTCGAACGCGGCTGCGCTGCGGTTGTACGTCGCGTCGTCGAACCGCCAGGTCGGCGACGCCGTCTTCCAGATCAGCTTGTTGAAATCGTGCCGGTTCGCCGCGTAACCGGCACGGCCGCGCTCGGTCGCGAAGTAATACTGGTACCACCAGCCCAGTTCGGCGGCCGGGGGCAGCGGCTGGAGGTTGGCCTTGAGGTTGGCGACGATGTACCCGCTCACCGGGACGACCGCCTGGCAGCGCTCGGGCCACAGCGCCGCGATGATCGCGACCGTCCGGGAACCCCAGTCGTACCCGCCGAGAATCGCTTTGTCGATCTTCAGCGTGTCCATCAGCGCGACGACGTCCTGCGCGATCGCGGTCTGCTGTCCATTTCGGACGGTACTGGCCGACTTGAACACCGTCGGTCCGAAGCCGCGCAGGAACGGGACGATCACCCGGAACCCTTGCGCGGCAAGCAGCGGCGCGACGTCGACGTAGCTGTACGGGTCATACGGCCAACCGTGCAGAAGCAGCACCGGCTTGCCGTTCGCCGGGCCGAATTCCGCGTAAGCCATCGAAACGAGACCGGCGTCCGCGTGCTTGATCGTGCCCAGCGAAGTGTGCTCGCCCGAGCCCGCTCGCAGGTCAGGGGCGGCGGGCTGCGAGGCGGCAGGCGAGGAGCAGGCAGCGAGAGAGGTCGCCGCCAGACCGGCCGCGAACGCCTGGGTGAATCGTCTCCTGCTGATCATCTGAACTCCTGTGCGCGAGACCGTGGGACGGCCTCGACGCTAAGGAGCCCGGCCGCCGTCCGCGCCCGTCAGATGACGCAACCGGCGTAAGTCAGTCGCCCAGCGCCCGCACCGCACCAGCCAATTCGGCGCGGGAACTGACGCCGAGTTTCGGGAAGATCCGGTGCAGGTGAGTCCCGACGGTCCGGTGCGAAAGATAGAGCCGCTGCCCGATCTCCCGGTTCGTCAGCCCCTCGGCGGCCAGCTGCGCGATGCTCAGCTCGTGCGGCGTCAGCTTGTCGCGAGCGTCCGGGCTCCGGTTCGGGCTCGACTCCCCCGCACTGCGCAGCTCGCGCCGTGCCCGCTCGGCCCACGCCGCCAGGCCGAGCGCGTCGAAAGTCTCCCGCGCGGCACGCAGGTGCGCCCGCGATTCGACGACCCGGCGCTGCCGCCGCAACCACTCGCCGAACGCCAGGTGAACCCGTCCGCGTTCGGCTGGCCACCCGCTCAAATCCGCCTGCAAAGCCGCCGTGAACAGGTCTTCCGCGGTTTCCTTCGGCGCGAGCACGGCCCGCGCGTACCGGAGCCCGATGTGCAACGCCGGGGCTGCGCTCGCCATAGCCAGTGGCTCCAGCTCGGACAGGATTTCCCGCATCGCCTCGGCCTGCCCGGCCCGGACGGCGGCCTCGGTCAGCTCCGCGACGCAGTACGCGCGCAAGGCCAGCTGGTAAGCCGGATCGGCGGGGTCGAGCAGGCGGCGCAGGTCGGCGAACGCGTCCTCGTACCGGCCTTCGCTCAACGCCACGAGCCCGCGCGCGAGCTGGACAGTGGCCAGCACCGGACGCGCACCCGCGGCGAGCCCAGCGCGTTCGGCCTCGTCGGCGAGTGCGTTGGCCTGCTTGTGGTCACCGCGAAGGGCCGCGATCTCGGCTTGGACCGCCAGCGCCAGCCCGCCCATGAACGGCTGGCCCGTCTCCCGCGCGAGCCGGACGGCCTCCGCGGCAGCTGGCGCGGCACCGGCCAGGTCGCCGAGCCGGACCCGGCTCCAGGCCTGGACGGCCAAAGCGCGCGGCAACACCCCGAGCTTGCCCTGCGCCCGCAAGCCCGGCACCGCGGCCGTCGAAAAGCGGGCTGCCAGGTCGAATGCGCCGACCTGCAAGGAAGCGCTGCCCAGGTACCGGTCGGTTTCCGGATCAGCTCCGGTCGCGCCGACGAGCACCCTCAGCTGCTCCAGTACTGCGGTGCCGCGCTCAAACGGCGCGACGTACGCGGCGACCGCGATCAGGCGCGGATCGTCGTCGGGGATGGGCAAGCCCGAAGCGACGTCCAGCAGTTTCCGACGAGCCGTCGCGCCCGGTTCGGCCCAGAAACACCGCATCGCGGCACCCCAGAGGATCCGCATCGCCGCGTCGTCCTGCCCGTCGGCGGCGACGGCTTCGGCGAGCGCCGCCAGTTCCCCGATCCGGGCGGGATCCTCGCGGACGCCGTCTTCGAAACCGCTGAGCAACTGGCTCGCGGTTGCCTTGCGGCGCGGGGAAAACGACTCGTCGCGCACCAAGCGTTCGGCGGTCTCGCGACGCCCCGATTCGACCGCCAGCTCGGCGGCGCGCAGCAACCGATCCGCCCGCGCGCCCGCGTCCTCGCTGAGCCGCGCTGCCTGCTCCAACGCGGCGATCGCGGCAGCCGCCCCACCCCTGCGGCGAGCCCGATCGGCCGCCGATTCCAAGGCCGCGGCCACGGTTTCGTCCGGTCCGGAGGCTGCCCGGGCTTGATGCCAGGCACGTCGATCAGGCTGTTCGCGCACCGTCTCGGCCAACGCGAGCTGCGCCCGCCGCCGGTCGCCGAGCGTCGCGGCGGCGGGAATGGCCGAACGCATCAACGGGTGCCGGAACGTCACACAGCCGACCTCGAACTCGACCAGCCGGGCGTCGACAGCGGGGCTCAGCACGTCGGCCTCGACCGGCGTGTCGAGCAGAATCCCCGTCGCGGCAAGGGTTTCGGCGATCGAGCCGGTCTCGTTGAGCGCCGCGACCAACAACGCCGCTCGGGTGGGTTCGGGCAGCGTCGCGACCCGGGAGGCGAACGTCCGCTCGAGCCGTTCGGTCAACGGCAGGACCGGGTCAAGCACGTCGAGGTCGGCCACCGCGGACGGCAGCTCGGTCAGTGCGAGCGGATGGCCAGCGGACTCGGCGAGCAGCCGCGTCCGGACCATCGCGTCCAGCCTCGGTGCGACCGAGTCCAGCAATTCCGCGGCGGCGTCGTCGGGAAGGCGGTCGAGCGGCATCGGTGAGAGACCAGCGTCGAGCAGTGGGCCGGAATCGTCTCGTAGCGTCACGATCAGCGCGATCGGCTCGGTCTCGATCCGCCGCGCGACGAAGGCCAAGACATCGACGCTGGCGCGGTCGAGCCAATGGACGTCCTCGGCGACGACCAGCACCGGCTTCGCGGCGGCGGTGTCGGCCAGCAGCGTCAACGCGGCGAGCCCGACCAGATACGCGCTGGGTTCCGGCCCGTCCGCGAGCCCGAGCGCGGTCTCCAAAGCCGCCCGTTGCGGCGCGGGCAACTCGGCGACGCCCGCGCGGACCGGGTGCAGCAACTGGTGCAGCCCGGCGTAGGCGAAATCCTGCTCGGCCTCGGCACCGGCCGTCCGCAGCACCCGCATCCCCGCGACCGAAGCCGCGGCCGAGGCGGCCGCGACCAGCGCGGACTTCCCGATGCCAGCCTCGCCCCGGATGAGAACGCCGACGCGTCCTTCCGGGCCGTCGACCAGTTCGGTCAGCTCCTTGAGCTCGGCGTCCCGTCCGTGCAGCGTCATGATCCCTGACGATACCGGGAGACGACGTACGTCGACGGCGTCGTCCGACGGGCGCGGAGACGGCTGCGAGCGGCTTAGTTTCAGGCGAAAGCGACCCTCCACAAAGGAAAGCGATGAGACGCACCCGACCCCTTCTCTCGGCGTTGCCGCTCGCGGCGCTGCTGGTGACCACCGTCACCCAGCTCGCGCCCAGCGCCGCCGCGGCCGAGACCACCGCCTGCGCCACCACCGGAGTCACCGCACCCAGCGGCGCGAAGATCGAATCGGTGCAGGCCGACCCGAAGCCCGGCTACTGCGAAATCACCGTCACGCTCACCCACCCCGGGGCCAATGACCACGTCAAGGTCGCCGTGGCATTGCCGCAAACCGGGTGGACCGGACGGCTCCAAGCGGTCGGCGGCAGCGCGTACGCCGCCGGGGACTTCGGCGCACCGCTGGCCCAGGCCGCCAAGGACGGCTACGCGGGCGTGACCACCGACGCCGGCGTGCTGACCGGGCTCGACACCTCGTGGGCGCTGACCGCGCCCGGCCAGGTCAACCGGCCGCTGCTGACGAACTTCGCCACCCGCTCGGTGCACGAGGCCGCGCTGATCGGCAAGGACGTCACGCAGCGGTTCTACCACCGGCCGGTGACCTATTCGTACTGGAACGGCTGCTCGACCGGCGGCCGCCAGGGCTACTCCGAAGCGCAGAACTACCCCGGCGACTTCGACGGCATCCTGGCGAACGCGCCCGCGGTCCACTGGACGCAGTTCGCGGTCGCGACGCTCTGGCCGCAGATCGTGATGAACCAGGAGCACGATTTCCCGAGCCCCTGTGTCTTCAGCGCGTTCCGGCAGGCCGCGGTCAAGGCCTGTGACGCGAACGACGGCGTCAAGAACGGCATCATCGACCGGCCGGACGAGTGCAGCTACGACCCGCGCAGCCTGATCGGCACGAAGGTCGTCTGCGACGGAAAGGAAGTCACCGTCACGGCCAAGGACGCCGACGTCATGCGCAAGATCTGGGCCGGGCCGACCGACGAACGCGGCCGGAAGCTGTGGGACGGCCTCCCGAAGGGCGCCGATTTCGCCTGGCTGGCCGGAACCGGCGACAGCCCGTACGCCACCGGGTTCCCGGTGGCGGTCAAGTGGGTGCAGTCGTTCGTCGCCAAGCAAGCCGATTTCGACGCCTCGAAGCTCACCTACGCCCAGTTCGCCCAGGTGTTCCGCCAGTCGGTGCGCGAGTATGACGACGTGATCGGCACCGCCGACCCGGACCTGTCGGCCTTCCGCCGGACCGGCGGCAAGCTGCTGAGCTTCGTCGGCTCGGACGACCAGCTCATCCCGCCCGGCGGCACGCTGCGCTACCGCGCCGAGGTCGAACAGGCGATGGGCGGCTCCCACCGGGTGAACGACTTCTACCGGCTGTTCCTGGCCCCCGGCGTCGAACACTGCGGCGGCGGGACGGGCGCGGCGCCGACGAACCCGCTCGGCGCGCTGGTCGACTGGGTCGAGCACGGCAAGGCCCCGGCCACCTTGGCGGCCGCGACCGCGGACGGGAAGCAGACCCGCGACCTGTGCGCGTATCCGCGGGTCTCGCGGTACAAGGGCTACGGCGACCCGGCCGTGGCGTCCAGCTACCGCTGCCGCTGACCTGTGCCGTGCGTGCCGACCCCAGCGGCACGCACGGCACTTCCCTTATGACGTACAGCGATTCGGTCGGCCGACCGACGCGAAGATGATCAACAGCGACCTAGTTTTCTTGCTATGCCTCACTTCTTTCGCACCTTGGCGCTCGGTTCAGTCGTCCTGCTCGCGACCGCCTGCTCTGCCGCGGCGGCCCCTCCGCCCGCCACCCCTCCTCCTGTCGCGGCCTCGGGGTGGCCGCCCGCGCCCGTCGTCCGGCTGCCGTCGCAGCCGCCGCCCGCACTCGTTGTCGACGCACCGCTGCCGGAACAACTCGCGAAGGGCCTGGTCGTCCTGCGCTACCGGGCGGAGAACCTGCGCATCGTCCCGGTCTACGGCCCGGCCGCGCTCGACGTTTCCCCGCGCATCGGCCACATCCACGTCACGGTCGACGACGCGCCGTGGCACTGGGCCGACGGCAGCGGCGAACCGCTGATCATCCAGGCGCTTCCACCCGGCCCGCACAAGGTGTGGATCGGGCTGGCCGACCCGACGCACCACGTCCTGGACAGCAAAACCGTCAGTTTCGTCGTGCCGGTGGGCGGCCACCACTGAGCGGACCGGCAGAATCGCGCGCATGCGAACAGCCGAGCGTTCCGGATGACCGACCTCGCCGACGGCAGGCTCAAGCTGCGGCATCTGCGGTATGTCGTGGCGATCGCCGAGCATGGGTCGCTGGTCGCCGCGGCCGAGCGGCTGCACATCACCCAGCCGGTGCTGACTCGCGGGCTGCGCGAGCTCGAGTCGATCCTCAAGGTCGAACTGTTCGAACGCGGCCCGCGCGGGATGACGGCGACGCTGTTCGGCGAGGTCTTCGTCGACCACGCCCGCGCAGTGCTCGCCGAACTCCGCCAGGCCGGGCGGCATCTCGAAGAGCTGGTCGACGGCCACGCCGGCACCGTCACGATCGGCGCCTTCCTCGCCGGGGCGAGCGTGCTGCTGCCCCGCGCGGTCGCGCGCGTGAAAGCCGTCGCGCCCGACCTGACCGTCATCATCCGGCACGGCGGCCCGGAAGCGCTGTACGAGGCGCTGCTCGCGGGCGACGTCGACCTCGTCGTCGGCACGCTCGAACCGGCGAACAACGACCGGCTGCGCCAGCACCACCTCTACTACGAACCCGCTCGCGTGGTGGCGCGCAGCGAGCATCCCGCGCACCGGCGGCCCGGGCTCACGATCGCCGATCTGATCGGCGAACTCTGGTCGCTGCCGCCCGCCGACAACCCGCAGCGGCGGCAACTGGAAGAACACCTCCTCGGCCGCGGCCTCTCGACCCCGGCCAACCGCATCGAATGCGGTTCGTTCCTGGCCGTGCGCGCCATCGCGCTGGAGACCGACACCCTGGTCGTGATGCCGCAACTGGTCGCCGACACCGAACCGGGCCTGGCCGCGCTGCCGATCGACCTCGGCATCGTCGAATCGGTCGGCGTCACGCTGCCCGCGGGCAGGCAGCTCACCCCGACGATGCTGCTGATGATGCGGAAACTGGACGAGGCGGCGGCCGAGATCCGGAAGACCATCGGCTATACCCAACCGACATAGCCGAGCACCAACGCGGCATTGGACGGGCATGGCCAGGGCTCCTAGCTTGGGAGTCATGGAAATGAATTCCTCCTGCTGCACCCCTCCCGGTTCCGGTTCGGCGACCATTGTGCGCCCGGTTCCGACAGTCGGCGGAAGTTTCCGGCTGATCGACGATTCCGGCACCGCGGTCACCGAGCGGTCCTATTTCGGCAAATACCTCATCGTCTTTTTCGGCTTCACGCATTGCGAGACCGTGTGCCCGCCCGCGCTGGCCCGGATCGACCAGTCGCTCGAAGAACTCGGCGAGCTCGCGAATCGCGTGCAGGCCCTTTATGTGACGGTCGATCCGGAACGCGACACCCCGGAGGCCATGCACGCGTTTCTCTCCGCGCGGCACCCGCGGATCACCGGATTGACCGGGCCCGCCGAGGAAATCGAGTCGATGAAGAAGGCGTATCACGTGCACGCCCGCCGCGTCGACGAGCCGGACGGCTACCGGGTGCCGCACAGCGCGTTCACCTTTCTCATGGGACCCGAAGGCGACTACCTCGCGCACTTCGCGGATACGGTGGACAGCAAGGAAATCGCCGCCGCCGTCAAGGCCTCCCTGGCGGTGCGGTGATGCTCGCCGCGCCGGACATCTCGGGGTATCCCGCGCTCGACGACTTCCAAGCGGGACACGTCCAGCACGTGCGCAACCTCGTCGCCCAGCAGGACAACGAGTGGGCGAACATGGGCAGCATGCTGTGGGGCCAGGAATGGACCGACGCTTATCGCTACCAGCTCACTCAGATGGCCTATACCCTGGGTTTCGCGCATTTCCACCATCTTCCCGCCGCCCCTGGAGCGTTCCGTCCGGCTTTCGAGGAGATCATCCGGAAAATGCAGCTTCCGGAAGTGTGGGCGTACTGGCGCGAGACCAGTCGGGGCAGCATCCGCAACAATCCGGACATCACCGAATTGCGCGAGGGCTGGCGCGATCCGGTGTTCAAAGAAAACATCATGTACAGCGGCCGGTTCTTCGCGATCCTCGGCATGCACAGCATGCTTTTCGACAGCGACCAATACGACCGCGACGGCGCGCTTTCCTTCCGCTGGGACCCGCTTTTCCAGGGACTCGGCCCGGAAGTCTACGAGTACTCGCTCAGCTCGCTCGCCGACAACCTGTACTGGCAGATGGCCGAACAAGGCTGGTACGGCATCGTCTGCGAACCCAACTGCCTCTTCCTCGTCTGCAACCAGTTCCCGATCCTCGGGTTCCGGTTCCTCGACCTGCGCAAGGGCACGTCGGTCGCCGAGGAGGTCACCCAGGCCTACCAGGCGGCGTGGGACAAGCGGGGAATCCTCAACGAATACGGCGAGTACTGGCGGCTCTGGCTGGTCGAGCAGAACCGGCCGGAAATGCCGCTGGAAGGCGGCGGAAACGCCTGGACGGCGCTGAACCTGAACGCCTGGAGCCGCGACCTGGTGCACCGGCTTTACCCGGACCAGATCCGCGACGAGATCCGGCGCACCCCGGACGGCCTGGTCACCCTCGCCGAACCGACCGCGACGCTGGAGGCCCGCAAAGCCCGCGCCGCCGGCCGCGAACCGGAGTTCACCCGCGACCTGGACTTCACCTGGCGCGCCCCGGCTTTCGGCTACGTCGCCGGCTGCATGGCCGAGGTGGGCGATGCGGAGAACCTGCGCGGCCTGCTCGGCTACGCCGACGCGTACCTGAACCCGATCTGGGAGAACGGCGGCCTGTTCTACCCGCGCCAGGACCGTTCG
The DNA here is from genome assembly GCF_041346965.1 of Amycolatopsis sp. cg13. Lineage (GTDB taxonomy): Bacteria > Actinomycetota > Actinomycetes > Mycobacteriales > Pseudonocardiaceae > Amycolatopsis. The sequence continues at coordinate 8,244,409 of NZ_CP166848.1, read as the reverse complement.
TTCGACGAGAACGGCAACCTGATCTTCATGGACCGGCTGACCGGGAACGCGATGCTCGGCTATGCCCGGCTGAACGTCCCGGACGGGCTGTGGAAGATGTATCACCACCCGTGGACCGCCGAGCATTTCCGCGAGCCGCAGGTGACCCGGATCGACGGCGCGGCCGAAGTTCTCCGCGCCTGGTACGACCGGGAGAAGTCGCTGCTGGCGCTGACTTTGCGTCCCGTCGCCGGAAAACCCACCGACGTGACGCTGCGGATCAGCAATGCCGAAGCGCCCTGGAAACTCTTCCGCGACGACGTGTTCGCCGCCGATTCCGCCGGGACGGGAACCCCCGGCCTCCACGTCCGGCGCGAGGAGGACGACCTCGTCGTCAGCCTCCCGCTGCCGGTGCGCACCAATCTGACGCTCTGCTTCTGAGGAGAAACCCGTGAAACTGGCTAATGTGGACGGTCGGGCCGTCCTGCTCACCGCTGAGGACAAGGGGATCGACGTCGCCAAAGCGTCGGGCGGCATCTTCGGCTTCGGCTCCGTCTACCAAAACTGGACCGAATTCCGGGCTTGGGCGAAGAAACTCACCGCCGAACCCGACGTCGTCTTCACCCGTGCCCAGCTCGGTTCGCCGTCCCCCGCGCCGCGGCAGATCGTCGCGGTCGGGCTCAATTACGACGCCCACGCCGCGGAGTCGGGTTTCGCCGCGCCGGACGGCCTTCCCCCGGTGTTCGCCAAATTCGTTTCCGCGCTGACCGGCCCGGACGCCGAAGTCGTGCTGCCGCCCGGCGGAAACGTGGACTGGGAGGTGGAGCTGGTCGCGGTCATCGGCCAGACCACCCATCACCTCGAGGAATCCAAGGCGTGGGACCACATCGCCGGAGTGACGATCGGGCAGGACCTTTCCGAGCGGGTCTCGCAACTGGCGGGCCCGGCCCCGCAATTCGGCCTCGGGAAGTCTTTCCCGAATTTCGCTCCGGTCGGACCGTGGCTGGTCACGCCGGACGAGCTGGCGGATCGAGACGACCTGGCCCTGTCGTGCGCGATCGACGGCGAGACCGTGCAGGACGGCCGGACCAGCGAGCTGATCTTCCCGGTCGGGAAGCTGATCTCCGCTCTGTCGCAAACGATCACCTTGTACCCGGGCGATCTCGTCTTCACCGGAACGCCGTCCGGGGTCGGCGTCGGCCGTACGCCGCAGCGATTCCTGCGAGCCGGGGAAGAGCTGGTCAGCCGGATCGAAGGCCTCGGCGAAATGCGGCAGACCTTCGTCGCGGATCCGGAGGCCTGACATGGGGATGCATCGGCTGACCCGGGTCACGATGGGCGTCCCGAACGTCGCGGAAACCATTGCCTACTACGCTGATTTCGGGCTCAACCACGTCGGCGACGGGTCCTTCACCACTCTCGACGGCGGCGAACAGCTGCGCGTCCGGCACGCGCCATACCGGCAGTTGCTCGAACTCGGCGTGGGCGTCGACGACGCCGACGACATCGCGCGCACCGCGGCGCGCCTCAACCGGCTCGGTGTCGTCAGCACCGAGACCGGCACCGCCGTCGCGGCGATCGAGCCGGTCTCCGGATTCACCGTCCGAGTTGAGATCTCACCGCGGATCACGCAGCAACCGGTGCTGGCCACCCCGTACAACGGACCCGGCCGCATCGAACGGTCCGGCCGTGCGCCCGGAGTGGTGCGCACCAGCGCGGTCCGGCCGAAGAAACTCGGCCACTGCGTGGTGGGCACCACCGATCTCGACGCCACCATGCGGTTTTTCACCGAGGCGCTCGGCTTCAAGGTCAGCGACTACATCGGCAACAAGGGCGCGTTCATGCGCTGCTCGGTCGACCACCACAACGTGCTGGCGCTCGCGGCCCCGGTGAACTTCCTGCACCACACGTCCTGGCAGGTCGACGACATCGACGACGTCGGCCGCGGTGCGGCGGCGATGCTGAACGGCCATCCCGACCGGCACGTCTGGGGCCTCGGCCGCCATCACGCGGGCTCCAATTTCTTCTGGTATCTCAAAGACCCGGCCGGGAACTTCAGCGAGTACTACTCCGACATGGACTGCGTCCCCGAGGACGAGATCTGGAAGCCGGAGGTTTTCGAAGGCGCACAGGGCCTGTTCAGCTGGGGCCCGCCCCCGCCGCCGTCGTTCCTCGAACCGGACGACCTCGGCGCGCTCATGACCGGCCAGCATTCCCCCAAGTAATCCCGCAGTAATCCCGAAAAAGGAGAGAAATCATGCCTGAAGCACTGTACGTCCGGCAGATTCCGGACAACCTCAACATCCGTTTCGTCGAAAACCGCATCGTGGTCAAGCGTCCGGCGCAGGAGGTGTACGACTGGGTCACCACCTGGTCGAACCTGCCGAAGTGGCTGCCGATGGCGTCCGGAACCGAAGTGCGGCGCGGCACCGCGGACGTCCCCGCGGAACTCGGCGACGAACTGCTCGAAACCATCGTGCCGGACCTGAACGAGAAGCCGAAGCTGTACACCGTCGTCGCGCGAGTCCCGGGCAAGCTCTGGACCGTGGTCGGCCGCGACGTGCTCGAAGACGGAACCCTGGTGCCGTCGATGCACGCGATCGCCACCTTCAGCACCTTCGACCTCGGCGACGGCACGACCCTGTTCTGCCGCCTGTTCGAGCGCCTGATCCCGCCCACCGAACCGGCCGGCCCGCACCCGGTCGAAGACCCGGCCCGCATCCAGCCCGGGCTGGAACTGCTGAAGGCGCACATCGAGGGCACCGCGGCGTAGTCAGGTACGTGAGGGGAACCCTGAGGGAATCAGATTCCCTCAGGGTTCCCCTCACAGACGACAACCCGGCGACGCAGTGCCGACCGCTCGCTACCGGGAGACGGTGACCGTCGGGCCTTCCAACGTCTCGTACGAGTAATTGTCTCCGACGAACTGGTGCTCGATTACGTACTGCCCGAGCTGTGCGTTGGCGAAAACCCCGATGGTGAAGGTGAAGGTTTTGCTGCCGTTGACCGGGACGTCGCCCACGTCGTAGCGAATGGTGTTTCCGGCCTGGTAGCACAGCGGACAGGTGCTGACGTCCAGGAGTTGGTTGATCGCGCCGTTCGCCACGCCCAGACCGAGCTTTCCGCCTTTCAGCGGATCAGCGTCGGCGTTCGACAGGGTCACCGAGAAGGTCAGGGCCGCCCCTGGCGCGACAGTGGTCGGCGTAATGCTCACGGTGCTCGACGGCGCCGGGTCCGCGTTGGCGGGAACGCCCATCCCGAGCAAGGCGAGAACACACATCGCCGCGACAATAACTTTTCTCATGACTGCTGATCACCCGTTCCATGGTTAGGCAGAACACAGGAAAAAGGGACTGCCCCGCCTCAGCCGCGCCGCACGTGCTCACGGCCGTTCGGAGCACAGCTGCTCATTCTTTCGGCCGCACGGAATTTCGTCGCCTTCAAGCCGGATTGACCAAGGGCGGGGAATGCGACCTCCTTCTCGGCCAGACCCCCGACAGGTCGACGTTAGCCCGGAAATGATAGCCGGAATATCCCCCATTGCGCGAGAACTGTTCTTCGATCGCCGCTATCGTCGGAACCGATCGGCGAAAGGACTAACGCATGTATCTCAGCCCGCAGACGGTCCATTTGTCCGGTCTGGTCGTGGGCGTGGCGGCACCCGGCCCGGACGGGCCTTTGGTCGCGACCGCGTACGACGGCGACAATCTGTCCCGCACGGTGCCGCCGATCGAGGGCGGCGTCTGGCGCTTTCGCGAAACCGGCGGTTCCGTGCCGCGGGTTCGGCGGGTGACCCCGGTTCGCGAAGTGCGGCGGTCAGGCCTTGGGAATCCGAGGCAGCAGCAACTGCGAACGCTGGTTTTCGTTGCTGTGCAAGGTAGTCCGTCCGCTATATTCCGCCCGGTCGCGATCGCCGGGAGCTCGTGCCAGTACGCACCGCTGCCCCGGACCTCGCGGCCGCAGGTCAGTTCGCACGGGCCGGGCAAACGCGCCATCCGGCTTCGGCAGGTCGATTTTCGCGCTCAGTCGCGCGATGAGCAGCTCGTCGAGATCGGTTTTGTTGACGACGTGCGCGTAAAGCGAGGCGGGTCCGGTGTTGAGCGCGTCGGCCACGCGGCGCTTCGTCCCGGAGACTCGATCAGGTCCATGGCGATGCCGGGGCCCGCCGAGAACAAGAGACTGCCCTTGCCGCCACCAAAAAATGGCCGACCGGGAAGACCAAGGCCGCTCAGAAGATCGCGAGCGGATTGACCGGCACCCCCGTCAACCCGAGGATCCGCGGCGGTGCGGCGACAAAGAGAAAGCTGTACCGGCCAAGCTCAGCACACACCGTGGCGAGTTCGTCGGCGTCCACGGCGTCGATCAACGGCATGCCCAACCTCGGGAGGGCCACCCCGTGCATCGCGAACGGTTGCGAGGGCGGGTAAGCATCCGAGAGGTCTCCGGCATACAGCGACACACCGCGGTCGTGCATCCACCGCACCGCGTCGACGCTCATGCCGGGCATCGGGTTGCCGCGGTAGCGCGTCCGCACCCAGCCGAACCGCGCGACCAGTGCGTCGCCGGGTTCGACGTGGACTTCGAAGCGTTCCTCCGCGGCATCGAGGTCCCGACCGGTGATCGCGCGATCGGCGGGGACCGGGCCGTCGGCGCCGAGATCCAGCAGGACTCCCCTGGTCACAATCCCTTCGGCGAACGCCGCGGTCGACCCGTGCACGACGCCGCCCATCGTGACGCTCTCGTTCGCCGGGCGACCCGGGTACACCTGCCCGTCCTGCGGGATGTGCGCCAGCGCGTCCAGGTGCGTGGACAGGGTGTGGTGGTTCGTCACCGTCATGGCGTCCGCGTGCGCGAACGCGGGGCTTCCGGTGTACAGCATGAGCTGCTGCACCGGCGACTCTTCGGCGGTCCGCGGCGGGAAGGGGCCGCTCAGCACTGGTGCGGGCCGGATCGGCACCGCGAGGGAGACCGAGCGGCCGGTGCGCACTTCGCGCCCGGCTCGTTCGCGGACCTCGTCGGTGATCAGGTTCAGTGTGCCGCGTTCGTCGTCGGCGCCCCAGCGACCCCAGTTGCTCGGCAGTTCGTCCCGCTCGCTCATGACCTTGATCCTACGGAGAATCCGCTGCCGGAAAGGCCCGGCGGATCACCGACCGGGGTCGTGCTTCTCGGCGTACGACCGGCCCCACGCCGCCATCGCGTTCAGGACCTCCTGCGCGTTTTCACCCAGTTCCGTCAGGCTGTACTCGACCTTCGGCGGCACCTGCGGGTACACCACGCGACGCAGGAGGCCGTCGGCTTCCAGTTCGCGTAGTTGGCGGGTCAGGACCCGGTCGGTGAGATCCGACAGCAGGCGCGAGAGTTCGCCGAAGCGGAGCACACCGTGGTCGGCCAGCGCGTGCAGGATGCTCGGCTTCCACGCGCCGCCGAGCACCATCGTCGTGATCTCGGCGGCGCATGAGCTTCGCCACGCTCGCACGGCCTTTTCCGTTTGCGGACGCATCTGGCCTCCTCACTATCCATTTGGTCAGTACAGGACGGCGAAGTCCGTACTTGTCGGCCAACGGGGTACCCGGACACGATGGTCGCATGGCGTTGACCCGGGTGGAACCACGGCGCGGGCTCGTGCTGATTCCTTTGCTGGCGGGAGTGCTCGGCGGAAGTCTCGCCCTCGGCATGGTCAACACCGCGCTGCCGCGGATCGCTGCCGAACTGCAGGTGTCCGCGCCGGCGCGCGCGTGGATCGTCGACGTGTACCCGCTCGCCCTGGCGGTCGCGATGGTCGGGGCGGCTCGCGCGGGCGACCGGTACGGGCGGAAACGCGTGCTGTTGCTGGGCGTGAGCGCGTTGGCGGTGCTGAACGCGGTGGCTGCGGCCGCCACCAGCGCGACGTTGCTCATCGTGTGCCGCGGGTTGCTCGGGGTGGCCAGCGCGCTGATTCTCGCCGGGGTCGTCGGCACGATCGGATCGCTCTTTTCCGGGCGCTCGCTCGCGTTCGCCAACGGGTCGTGGGTCACGACACTGGGAGCGGGGAACGCGCTGGGGCCGGTCGTCGGCGGGCTGTTGACCGAGGGGCCGGGCTGGCGCTGGGTTTTCCTCGCGCTGGTGCCGCTCGCGGCGCTCACGATCGCGCTGGCGGTGTGGTTGCTGCCCGAATCCGTCGGACAGGCGGCTGCCGGATGGGAGATCCCGAGTCTCCTGTGGTCGGTGGCGGCGATCGGCGGGATTGTGTACGGGCTGCAGGAAATTGCCGTCGCACCGTTGCGTGGATTGTTGTGCACCGCGGCGGGTTTGGCAGCGGGGATTGTGTTCGTGCGCCGACAGCTCCGGCTTCGGGAACCTCTGTTGCAGGTACGGTTGTTTCTGCGGCCGGGGTTCGCGTCGTCGTTCGCGCGGATTGTCGTTTCCGCCGCGACAGCTGCGGCTTGTCTCTATCTCGTCAGCCTCGAACTTCAGCACGCGCAAGGGCGGACGCCCATTGAAGCGGGTTTCGCGTTGGCTCCGCAAGCTGTGGCCACCGCGGTCGGCGGGTTGGTCGCGCCGTTCAGCCTGAATTGGCTGCGCAGCCGGACGTCGACGTCCTTCGCGTTGGCGATTCAGGCTGCCGGGCTAGCCGCGATTCCGTTGACTCACACAGTGCTTCCGGTTGCATTGGTCGGGTTTGGGTACGGCGCGATCGGCACCTTGGCGACCACCGCGCTGTTCGAGGCCTCGACCGCCGAACACGCCGGAGCGGCCGGAGCGACCCAGGAGGTGGGGTTCGCCATCGGCGCGGGCGGCGGGGTCGCCGTGTTCAGCACGGTCGCCAACCTCGGCGGCGGGACCGGATTCGCGGCGGCGCTGATCGCGGCGGGAGCAGTCACGCTCCTCACCGCGATCCGCTGACCATCGTTTCCTCCACTGTGGACCCGAGCCGCACCCACCTCGTCGCTCCGATTGTGTGCAGGAACGGGATGTCGTGGCTCACCACAATAAGGGCTCCAGCGTAAGCATTCAGAGCCTCCGACAGTTGCAGGACGCTGGCGAGGTCCAGATTGTTGGTGGGCTCGTCCAGCAACAGCAGCTGCGGCGCCGGTTCCGCCAGCAGCAACGTTGCCAACGTCGCCCGGAAACGCTCGCCGCCGGAAAGGCTTCCGGCTGCCTGATCCGCCTGCCTGCCGCGCAACAGGAATCGCGCGAGTTGAGCGCGGATCTCGTTGTTCGACGCGGACGGAGCCGCCCGGGCCACATTCTGCGCGGCGGACAGCGTGTCGTCGAGAATGTCGAGCCGTTGCGGCAGCCAGCGCACCGGAACCGGGACATTGACCCTTCCCGCGCGCGGCTCGATCGCTCCGGTGATCGTTTGCAGCAGTGTGGTTTTGCCGGAACCGTTCGGCCCGACCAAGGCGATCCGCTCCGGGCCGCGCAGCGCGAGGTTCACCGCGAGACCGTTCCGAAGCTCCACATCGGACAGGGTGAGCACTTCTTTCCCGGACGGCACCGTGGTTTCCGGAAGGTCGATCCGGATCTCGTCGTCGACGCGGACCGCGTCCTCGGCCTCCTTCAGCCGTTCCTTGGCCTCCGCCACCTTGCCGAGATGCATCGTGCGGTGCTTGCCCGCCGCGATTTCCGCGTCCTCCTGGCGTTTGCGCATCCGGACCTTGGGCTCGCGCTTGTTCTCCCACTGTTTCCGGCCGTACCGGGCCCGCCGGTCCAGTTTGGTCCGCGCCTCGATCAGCTCCCGCTTCTGCCGTTTGAGATCCGACTCCGCGGCACGCATCATCCGCGCCGCCGCCTCCTGCTCGACGGCCACCGCGGCCTCGTAGTCCTCCAGATTCCCGCCGTAGAAGGTCACCTCGCCAGACCGGAGATCGCCGATCCGGTCGACGTGGCGCAGCAACTCGCGGTCGTGAGATACCAGCACCAGCACGCCTTTCCATGCCCGGACCGCCTCGCCGACCCGGCGCCGGGCCCGCAGGTCCAGGTTGTTGGTCGGTTCGTCGAGCACGAGCACCTCCGGCTGCCGCAGGAACTGCGCGGCGAGACCGAGCAGGATCAGTTCGCCGCCGGACAGCTGGCCCGCCCGCGCGTCCAGGCCGACCTGTGCGAGGCCGAGCTGATCGAGCGTCGCGCGGGTGCGTTCCTCGACGTCCCACTGGTCGCCGACGGTCGCGAAATGGCGTTCGTCGGCTTCCCCGCGTTCGATCGCGGCGAGCGCGGCCCGAATCTCCCGCAGGCCGAGCACCTCGTCCACCCGGCGATGGGCGGCGAGGATCAGGTTTTGCGGCAGGTAGCCGAGTTCGCCGGACACGCTGATCGAGCCCCCGGTCGGCCGCAGTTCCCCGGAAATCAGCCGCAGCAGGGTGGATTTTCCGGAACCGTTGAGGCCGATGAGCCCGGTGCGGCCCTCGCTGATCGTCAGGTTGAACCGGTCGAAGACGACCTCGCCGTCCGGCCAGGCGAAACTGAGGTCTGAGCACACAATGGACGAAGACATAGGCGTAACTCCTCGTTCGTGGTGGACATGAACGTGGAGACACCGCGGCGCAGCACGCGTATCACGGGACGGGATTCTGGTTGCCGTCATCCGAGGCCAGACGCGCGACGGGCGAAAACCCGGATCGCGGTATCTCTGAACCTCAGAAGATCAATGTCCCTCTCCGATGAACGGCAGCAGCTGCGATCAGTCTAACCGGAAAGCCGGGGCTGGAGCGAACGAATTAACGCGGCGGGCGCGGTTCACCAGCGAAACCACGCCCGCCACACCGCGTCAGCTGCCGTGCGGGCCGGGTGCCGCGCTTCCGGTGTACGAGGCGAGACCGGAGATGAGGTCCGCGATGTCCGGCACGTTCTCGAACCGGATCCGGTGCACCTCGGCGATCTTCGCGCCGATCTCCGGGTCCGGGTCGTCGGTGATGTCGGACGACATGAACTCGTCCACGAACGGCAGCCCGAGCCGGTCCAGTTCGAGATGCGCCGGGTGGTTCATGTAGTCCGAGTACCCGTTGATGTCCTCGATCACCAGGACGGCGCCGTATTCGTACTTCCCGCCGAAATCCGGGCCGACGACACGAGACTTGACCGCCGGGATCGCGTCGAACAGCTCGCGCATCTTCGCGACGAGCTCAGCCTTCTCGTCCGGAGTGACCTCAGGCTTGAGGGTGAATCGAATGCTGTGGCAGATCATCGGATTTTCCTTTCAGAGAGCCGCGAACGCGGCGGCGTAGTCCAGGGCGAAATCGGTGAGGTCGCGCGCGGGGCGACCGGTGAGATCGGCGACGGAGGTGTGCACCTCGGCGGCCTCGCCGCGGGCGTAGTGGGCGTAGTCCTCGACGAGACCGCCGATCTGCCACGCCGGAAGCAGGCCGGTCAGCGCGGCGGCGAACTGGTCCGCGGGTGCGTCGTGGAACGCGATGTCGCGTCCGGTGGCGGCCGAAAGGGCGGCGGCGATCTCGGTGTGGGTCACGGCGCGCGGGCCGGTGAGGGTGTAGGTGCGGCCGGAGTGTCCGCTGCTGGTTAGTACGGCAGCGGCGGCAGCTGAGATATCTCTGGTGTCGATGACGCTGACCGCTGCGGCGCCAATCGGCGCGGCGAAGAATCCCTGCGCGATGGTGGCGGAGAAGTTGAGCAACGCCTGCATATAGAGATTGGGCCGGAGCACGGTGTAGTCGAGCCCGATCTTCTCGACATGCGCCTCGACTTCGGCGTGCCAGCGCAGGAAGCGCACCGGCGAATCGGCGCGGGCCGCGTACTGGGAAAGCAGCACGAGCCGGTTGACGCCGGCGTCGCGGGCCAGGTTGGCGAACTGGATCTGCAACTCGGCGGCATCCGGGGCCGAAGGGCTGTTCAGGAACACCGCGTCGACCCCCTTCAGCGCCGCGGCGACCGAGGCCGGGTCCCGCAGATCGGCGATGGCGGTCTCGACACCGTCAACAGGACGGCCCCGGGTCATGGCGCGGACGGTGCTGCCGCGTGCTTGCAGAGCGGGGATCAGCGCGGAGCCGACAGTTCCGGTCGCTCCGGTGACGAGCACGGTGTCCATTGTGGAATTCCTTTCCTCGGATGGCCTGTCACCACCATCGCCCGGGCACCCCTCTGCTCGCGTCGGTGACAATCGCCTACTTCGCCTACGGCCGCGCTGCCCTAAGGTTCGGACCATGCCCACGACGTCCTCCCTCATCGGCCGGCACGACGAGATCGAGCGCCTTCTCGCGCTGGTCAGCGCCGCGGAGCGGGGCGAGGGCGGTGTGCTCGTCCTGCGCGGCGAGCCGGGGATCGGCAAGAGCGCGCTGCTGGACCACGTCGAACGGGCAGCGGAGCGGTTTCAGCGGATCCGAGCGTCCGGGTCGGAGTTCGAGGGCGAGCTGCCGTTCGCGGCGCTGCACCAGCTGTGCGTTCCGGTGCTGGCGCACCTCGACACCCTCTCGACGCCCTACCGCGACTCCCTCCTGGTCGCCTTCGGGCTGGCCGACGGCGCGCCGGACCCGTTCCGCGTCGGTCTCGCCGCGCTCGAACTGCTGGCCACCGCGGCCGCGGAACGTCCGATGCTGTGCGTGATCGACGACGCGCACTGGCTGGACGCCGCCTCGGCGCGGGCGTTGACGTTCCTGGCCCGGCGCATCTCGGCCGAGCCGATCGCGATGGTGTTCGCCGCCCGCGACCAGGATCCGGTCCCGGGGCTGGACGAACTGCCGGGCATGACCGTCGGCGGCCTGAGCGACGCGCAAGCACGCGCCTTGCTGGCCGAGGAGAAGACCGTGACGCTGGACGAGCGGGTGCGGGATCGTCTGCTCGCCGAAGCCCGCGGCAACCCGCTGGCCCTGATCGAACTGCCGAAAGCAGGCGGTTACGCGCTGCCGACGCCGTCGCCGATCGCGAGCCGGATCGAGCGGAGTTTCCTCGCGAGAATGGCGGATCTGCCCCCGGACGCGCGGCAGCTGCTGATCCTCGCGAGCGCCGATCCCACCGGCGACCCGGGTCTGCTGTGGGCAGCCGCGCGACAGCTGGACCTCGACGTGCCCGCCGCGAGTGCCGATGTTGAGGCGTCCGGGCTGATCCAGTTCGACACCCGGGCGCGCTTCGCGCATCCGCTGGCGCGCTCGGCCGCTTACCGCGCGGCTGAGCCAAAACAGCGCCAGGCAGCGCACCGAGCGCTGGCCGACGTCACCGACCAGGCCACTGCGGGCGACCGTCGGGCTTGGCACCGTGCGCAGGCCACCGCCGGGCCGGACGAGGAGGTCGCGGCGGAGCTGGAGCTGTCGGCTTCCCGTGCGCAGGCACGCGGTGGTGTCGCAGCCGCTGCCGCGTTCCTCGAGCGGGCCGCCGCGCTGTCGCTCGACTCCGGCAAGCAGGTCGAACGCACGCTGGCCGCCGCGCGGGCGACGCTCGCGGCAGGCCGGACCGACGCCGCCGCAGACCTGCTGACCAGCATTGACATCTCAACGCTGGCGCTTCCGCAGCACGCCTCGGTCGATCTGTTGCGCGGGCAGATCGCCTTCGTCCAAGGCGCGGACGGGGCGGTTCGCGGTCCGGAAATCATCCTGCACGCCGCGCAGCAGCTCGCGGACAGCGATCCGGAACGGTCGCGCGAGTTCCTGGTGGCGGCGCTCGAAATGGGGCTGGTCGTCGGGCGGGCCGCGGGAGTGCTGGACCGGGTGCTCGCCGCCGCACCCCTGTCCGGACCGCCGGATCTGCTGGCCGCGCTCGTGCGCTTGACCACCGAGGGCCACCGCACCGGGGTGCCCGCCATCCGGCAGGTCCTCACCGGCGACGACGCGGGCTGGACCCGCACGCCCGCGCTGGCCACCGTGCTCGCGGGCGAACTGTGGGACCTCGACCTGCACCGGACGATCATCGACTGGCTGACGCGCGCCGGAGAGTCCACCGGATCGCCGATGACCATCCGGCTCGGTCTGTCGCAAGCAGCGGTTTATGCGGTGCTCACCGGGAACTTCGGCCAGGCGATGGCCGCGATCGCCGAGGAGGAAGCCGTCGCCGACGCTCTCGGCGATCCGCCGCAGCTCTACCCGCGAGTGCACCTGGCGGCGATGCGCGGCCGCAAGCAGGAGGTGCTCGACCTGTTCGCCGAGGCCACGAGCCGACCCACCGGGCAGCTGACCGCGAACGCCCACTGGGCGATGGCCGTGCTGTACAACGGCCTTGGCGAATATCCCGCCGCTTTCGAAGCCGCGACGCAGGCCGTCGCGAGCGGTGACCTCTTCCTCACCGGCATCGCGCTGCCCGAACAGATCGAAGCAGCCGTGCGATGCGGGGAAGACACCGTCGCGCGGTCGGCACTGGATGCGTTGGTGGAGCGCACGGAATCCGCTGGCACCGACTTCGCGCTCGGTGTCGCGGCAGGTGCGCGGGCGATGGTCACCGACGCGGAAGACGACTATCTCACGGCGTTCTCGTATTTGACGGGCAGTCCGCTTCCCGTGCAGATCGCGCGGGCACACCTGCGGTACGGGGAATGGCTGCGCCGCGCGGGCCGCCGTCGCGACGCACGCGAGCATCTGCGGGTCGCGCATGAGCAGCTGTCGAAGATCGGGCTGGCGGCGTTCACGCGACGGGCGGCCGATGAGCTGCGCGCTACCGGGGAGGTCGCGCGCAACCGTTCCTCGCATACCTATGACCGGTTGACCATGCAGGAAATGCACATCGCCCGCGAGGTCGCCGCGGGGGCAACGTCCAAAGAGGTCGCTACGCGGTTGTTCCTCAGTCCTCGGACGGTAGATGCGCACCTTCGTAATATCTTTCGCAAGCTGGGTATCACGTCACGGAGGCAGCTCAGAGATATGCCTGATCTCCGGGACGCGGATTAGTTCTGGCGGGAGGTGTACCTACTGCCACCATCAAGTCGGATAGGAGCGTTACTGCCTCGGGCACGCCGCGAAGACATCCTGATGTGGTGCTCGAGGGGCGGGCACCGGAGGGAGTGTCATGGCGAGCGGTGTCCCGCGGATCCTGCCGAAGGCCGCTTCGCCGTTCCCTCTGGTGCTTCGCCGGGCGGCTACGGTTCTCACTGTGCTCGGGCTGGCGATGATTCCCTGGCTGGTCTTCCTGCACACCGAACTGCCGTCCACCGCTCAGGCCGCGCACTGGGCATGGACGTGGACCGGGCTGGACAGCCTCGAGGCGCTCGGTCTGCTGTCCACCGGACTGCTCCTCAGACGCGGCGACCGCCGGGCCTGCCTGACCGCCGCCGCGACCTCGGCCCTGCTGCTGGCCGACGCCTGGTTCGACACCATGACGGCCTCCCCTGGTTCGGACTTCACGCTGGCGGTGCTGATGGCGGTCTTCGCCGAGGTGCCGCTGGCGGTGGTCTGCGCGGTTCTCGCGACCCGGGCCTTGCCCCGGCCGAGCCACCGGGTGGAAGGGCTCGCGACGTGATCGGCGCTCGCGGTCCGGTGCCGGCGCGCTATGCGGAGGTCCGTGAGGGGAACCCTGAGGGAATCTGATTCCCTCAGGGTTCCCCTCACAGACAGGGAGATCAGGCCCGGGACGCTCCGAGAAACCGCAGCACGGCCAGGACTCGGCGGTGGTCCGCGTCGGCCACGGGCAGGTCGAGCTTGGCGAAAATGTTGTTGATGTGCTTCGCCACCGCGCTCTCGCTGATCACCAGCGACTGCGAGATGCCAGCATTGGAGCGTCCCTCGGCCATCAGACCGAGCACGTCCCGTTCGCGGGGAGTCAGCCGGGCGAGCGGGTCGCTGTCGCGCCGCAGCAGCAGCTGGGCGATGACCTGCGGGTCCAAGGCCGTGCCCCCGTCGGCCACCCGCCGGACCGCCGCCACGAAGTCGGCGACATCGGCGACCCGCTGTTTGAGCAGGTAGCCCACGCCGCTGGTGTTCGCGGACAGCAGGTCGGCCGCGTACCGCTCCTCCACGTACTGCGAAAGCAGCACCACCGGCGTCCCCGGCCAGCGCCGGCGGATCTCCATCGCCGCCCGCACGCCCTCGTCGGTGAAGCTGGGCGGCATCCTGACGTCGATCAGAGCGAGTTCGGGCTGGTGCTCCGCCACTGCCGCCAGCAGTCCCTCCGCGTCGCCGGCTTCCGCGACGACCTCGAACCCGCCCGCCTCCAGCACCTTGATCAGGCCGACGCGCAACAACACCGAATCCTCGGCGATCACCGCGCGCACGGCAGCTCCGCGGTGATCGTGGTGGGCCCGCCGACGGGGCTGCTGACGCGAAAGGCCCCGTCGAGGGAACCGACCCGCTTGGCCAGCCCGGTCAGCCCCGAGCCTGAGGAGGCGTCGGCACCGCCCAGCCCGTCATCGGTGACGCGCACTCGCAATACCTCGCCGACCTGACGGACCGTCACCTCCGCACGCATCGCGTTGGCGTGCTTCGTCGCGTTGGTCAGGGCCTCGGAGATCACGAAGTACGCGACTGACTCCACCTTGGGCGCCACCCGCTCGTCCAAGGTGACCCGCAACCGCACCGGAAGTGGCGTGCGAGCAGCCAGTCCGGACAACGCCGCGTCCAGACCCCGGTCCTCGAGCACGGCCGGGTGCAGCCCACGCACCAGGTCGTCGAGTTCGGCGATCGCTTCCTTCGCCTCCAGGTGCGCTTTCTCGATCACCTCCCGGGCATCGCTCGGCAGGTCCGGGCGGGTGGCGATGGCCAGACCAAGGTTGACCGCAAGAGATACCAACCGCTGCTGGGTGCCGTCGTGCAGGTCGCGCTCGATCCGGCGGCGCTCCGCGTCGACGGCCTCGATCAGGTCGGTCCGGCTCACCGCCAGCTGATCGACCCGCTCCTGGAGCCGCTGCGCCTGGCTGGGGCCGAGCAGACCCGACGCCAGCCGCGCCTCGGCCCGGGCTGCTGCCCGCGCGGTCCAGGGCAGGGCGCACAGCAGGAGGATCCCGCCCACCGTGCAGACCGGTAGCTGGGTCAGGTAGCCGAACCGGTCCGGGCGGATTCTGGTTGGCAGCGCCCATGCCCAGGCGTAGCCGGTGACGCCCGCCAGGCCCGCCGCTGCCGCCGCGAGCACCAGCAGTTCCAGCAGCGCGAGCAGCGGGCCGAGCAGGAGGTGGTAGCCGATCTTGCGCCACGGCCGCGTCGCCGCGAGCCACCGGGCGATCGCGGCCCACGTCCATCGTTCCGGCGCGGCGCCGAGTCGGGGGACGTCCACCCCGATGAGCATCCGATAGCGAGCCCGCTGAACGGCCGTCAGCACCGGGGTGCCGAGCAGGACCAGGGGCGCCGACACGGAAACCGCGAGGAGCCAGTTCCCGGTCCTGGCGACAGTCGCCGCCGCCCAGGCCCAGACGGGCACCAGCGCCAGGTGCGGCAGCACACCAGCGGCGAGAAAGCCGGTGTCCCGCCGCGCCCGGAGGACCGCGCGGCTCAGTCCGGCAGGAATCGTCATGGCACGACGCTAAGGCACCGCGGGAGGTCGATGCCATGAAGCCCGTACCAGATCTCCTGGTGAACCTAGTGCCACCCTTGTCGCGCTCGGGGGACCTTGGCTGGTCACGCGGGCGAAGCGGCCCGTGCCGCGAGAAGCCCGCCGATCCCGGGAATCAGCGCCAGCAGCCAGATCCGATGGCGGCCGCCCATGAGCAGGACAGCAGCGATCACCGTCGCCGTATAAGCCAACCCGTGCACCGGGCCGAGCACCTGCGAGACCTCCCGCTGATGCACGGTCACGATATTCCCCAGCATCAGCGCCAGCGTCGCCAATTCCACCGCGCCGATGATGTCCAGGATCCGTCGCGGGCTCACAATCCGACTCCCGTCGTCGAGCCGGGACGGTAGATCATCAGCACGACCACCGTCGCCCAGAGCAGGTTGAAAATGCCGGTTGTCATGCCCAAGCGAACGGCCACCGGCTTCTCGGACCCGAGTGCGTCGACTACGCGTTTCTGGCCGGGCAGGATAAGCGCGATCAGGATTCCGGCGGCGGCGACAGTCAGGATCAGCGAAACGATCAGCCAGGCATCCCCCAGCACGCCCATCCGTGCACCAGTCGCGAGTCCGAAGACCGGAACGAGCACGCCGAGCACCGCGTATACCCGGGTCGTGCGGTGGAGAACCTGCAGTGTGGCCGCCTTTTTCGGGTCGTCGGGGGCGAGCCGGGCGGCGCTGGGGAACATGCTCGCGGCTACGGCGACCGGGCCGATGGCGAGAATGGCCGCCAAGACATGAACTGACAGCAGGAAAGCGTTCACGAATTTGCCTTCACGGAGTGCGAGGCTTTCCAAGTGGTGCCGCGGCGTTCGTATTCGAAAAGCTCTTCGACGGCCCTCGCGGTGTGCGAACCGAAATCGCGCTCCAGCACGTAAAGAGCCACGTCGAGGCCCGAAGTCACCCCGCCGCCGCTGATCAAGTCGCCGTCGTCCACGACCCGGGCGCGGACGGCGTGCACTCCGGCGGTGTCGAGCAGGTCCACCCCGAGCACGTGCGTCGTCGCGGTACGGCCTTCGAGCAGACCGGCCATCGCCAGCGCGAGCGAACCCCCGCAGATGGTCACGACCGTACTGTCCGGATTGTCGAACGCGCGCCGCAGCAACGGCATCGCGTCGCCCGACGCGAAGCGCGACAACAGCACCGGGATGGTCTCGACGCCCGGGTCGCCGTCCATCGGCCCGGCAGCTCCGGGGACGAGGACGTAGCCGGGTGCGTCCGGGTCGAACGCGGCGGTCGCGGTCAGGGTGAGCCCGGGGACGCCGGAGCGCACGACGCCGGGGCCGTCCGCGCTCACGAGTTCCACGGCGAGCTTGCCGCCGAGGAAATCGCTTCCGGCAGACAGCACCTCGAACGGAGCGATGGTGTCGAGCGGGTCGAACCCGTCGAAGAGCACGAACTGGGCACGGAGCACGAGCGGTTCCTTTCGATGGACGCTTTCGTCCATCGAAGTCCTTCCGCGATGATCTCCACAATGGCTATCAAGACAGCTTCCACCTGTATCTGGCCACGCGGCAGATACCTTACTCTGCAGGGATGTACACCACAGCGGTGCTCGCGCTTCCGGACGCGATCCCCTTTGATCTGGCCACGCCGATCGAGACCTTCGGCCGCGTTCGGCTCCCGGACGGCCGCCCCGGGTACCGGACCGTCGTCGCCGGTCCGGAGCGGGCGATCAGCGCCGGCCCGCTGCGGCTGGCGATCGACGAGGGCCTCGACGCTCTCCAGCGCGCCGACCTCATCGTGGTGCCCGGCCGGGAGAACCCCCTGGCGCCCGCACCGCCCGCCGTCCTCGACGCGTTGCGGGCCGCCGCCGATCGCGGCACGCGAATCGCGTCGATCTGCGTCGGGGCATTCACCCTCGCCGAAGCGGGATTGCTCGACGGCCGGGACGCGACAACGCATTGGCTGGCCGCCGACGAATTCGCGCGCAAATATCCCGCCGTCCGATTGAATCCCGACGTGCTTTACACCGACAACGGGAAAATCCTCACTTCCGCGGGTGCGGTAGCCGGAATTGATCTGTGCCTGCACATCGTCCAGAACGATTACGGAACCGCCGTCGCGGCCGATGCCGCGCGCCTCGCCGTCGCGCCATTGCACCGGCCCGGCGGACAGGCGCAATACATCGTCCGCAACCGCGCGCCCAGCCGCCCGGCCACGCTCGGCCAGATCCTGCCGTGGATCGAGGAAAACGCGTACCGGGACCTCGCGCTCGCGGACATCGCCGACGCGGCCGGGCTGAGCGTGCGGACGCTGACCAGGCGGTTCAAGGAAGAAACCGGGCAAAGCCCCATGCAATGGGTGGCCGGAGTGCGCCTGCGACAGGCGCAGGAACTTCTCGAAACGACCGATCACACCGTCGACCGGATCGCCGCGCAGACCGGTTTTCCGACGACGAGCAACTTCCGTTCCCAGTTCGGCCAGGTCGTCGGCGTGACTCCCGGCGCTTACCGGAAAGTCTTCCGGCCGGGAACGCCTCGGTCAGCCCATTAGTCCGTCTTATCGAATGCGATGCCGGTCTTCTTGCCGAAAAACGTGAACCTTCTCTAGCTTTTGCCCACAGGCGGCGAATCCGAGGGGGTGGCCAGGTGACCGAGCCCCATCCCGCGCAGGCGGCGGTCGTCGGCCCGCGATCAGAACCGGAGTCCGGCGGCGGGCCGTGGCGGCGCGGCCTCCGGGCCCTGCTCGGCAATTCCCGGGTCATGGTTTCGGCGGCGGTCCTCGCCCTGATCGTGGTGCTGTGCCTGCTCGCGCCGCTCTACGCCAGCCACATCTCCGGCACTGATCCGTTCGTGGCCAACCCGGTCGGCAGCACCGTGCTCGACGACGGGACCGTAGTGCCGCTGCTGCAACCAGCGCCCCAAGGCGTCGGCGTGCTGCCGATCGGTCCGACCGGACAGGCACATTTCCTGCTCGGCGCGGACGGGGACGGCCGGGACGTCGCCGCGCGGATCCTGTACGGCGGCCGGAACACCCTCGTGATCGGGGTGCTCGCCGGTCTCGTCGCCTGTGCCGGAGGCCTCGTGGTGGGGCTGATCGCCGGGTACGTCGGCGGCGTCGTCGACGGCGTGCTGTCCAGAATCCTGGACGTCGTGTGGGCGTTTCCGGTGCTGATGCTGGCGATCTCGATTTCCGCGATCAGCTTCGCGTCCGGGATCAGCCTCGGTTTCGTCCGGGTCAGTTCGGGCAGTCTCGCGCTGCCGGTCCTGATTATCGGCGTGGTCTATGTGCCTTATGTCGCGCGACCGGTGCGCGGCGCGGTGCTGTCCGTGCGCGCCGCGGACTACGTCGGCGCGGCGACGTCCTACGGCGCCGGGCACGGCCGGATCATCCGCCGGGAAATCCTGCCGAACGTGCTGTCCCGGGTGATCGTGCTGTTCCCGCTGATGGTAGCGACGGCGATGCTGCTGGAGTCCGGGCTATCGTTCCTCGGCATCGGCGTGCATCCGCCCGCCGCGAGCTGGGGCACGATCATCGAGGACGGCACGCAGCTGCTGCGCAACCGGCCGCTGATGGCGATCGTGCCCGGCGCGCTGCTCGCGATCACCGTGTGCGTGCTGAACATTCTCGGCGACGCGATCCGGGACGCCTTCGACCCGAAGGCCGAACTGCGGATGCGTGCCCGGTGATCGGCTACGTCGTCCGCCGGGTGTTCTCCGCGGCCGGGGTGCTGATCGCGGTGAGCGTCCTGGTGTTCCTGATCTTCTTCAAGACCCCAGGCGTCGACCCGGCACGGCAGATCGCGGGCAAACAGGCGACCCCGCAGGTGATCGAGCAGATCCGGACCGACTTCGGCCTCGACAAACCGTTGCCGGAGCAGTACTTCGCCATGATGAAGCGCCTGGTCGTCGACCGGGACCTGGTGTCCTACACCGATCGCGGCCCGGTGCTTTCCCGGGTGGCCAAGACGATCCCGGTCACGCTGTCGCTGGTCGCCGGGGCCGCGGTGATCTGGCTGCTGCTCGCGCTCGGCGCGGGCACGCTCGCCGCGGTTTTCCGGGGCCGCGCGGTCGATCCGCTGCTGATGGGCCTCGGCCTGGTCGGCATGTCGCTGCCGGTGTACTGGCTGGGCGGCGTGGTTAACCTGCTCACCCAGGGCACCTGGCACAACAGCCTCTTCAGCTGGTTGCCGGAACTCGGCTACACGCCCATCAACGTCAACCCGCTGAAGTGGTTCGAGCAACTGCTGTTCCCGTGGATCACGCTGGCGATCGGCACCGCCGGGCTGTACGCGCGCGTGCTGCGGGCCGACCTGATCGAGGTCGACCGATCCGATTTCGTGCTCACCGCGCGAGCGAAGGGGCTTTCCGAATCCCGGGTGCTGTTCCGGCACGTGCTGCGGAATTCGCTCATCCCGTTCGTCAGCCTCTTCGGCCTCGACCTCGGGGCCATGCTCGGCGGGGCCGCGGTGCTCACCGAGCAGGTGTTCGGCCTGCCCGGGGTCGGCAACCTCACCTTCCATTCGCTCAGCCGATTCGACCTGCCGGTGCTGATGGCGGTGACGCTGTACGGCGCGTTCACCGTCGTGCTGGTGAACCTCCTGGTCGACCTCGGCTACGCGGCCCTTGACCCGAGGATCCGAGTGCGATGACGACCCTGCCCGCGAAAGTCCTGTCCGCGGAAGGCCTGACCGTGGAGTTCCGCACGCACAACGGCTTGGTGCGGGTGGTGGACGACGTGTCGTTCGAGCTCCGGGCGGGCGAAACCCTCGGCGTGGTCGGCGAATCCGGTTCGGGCAAGTCGATCTCGATGCTCGCACTGCTCGGCCTGATCCGCGACGGCAACGCGGTCGTCAGCGGCCGGGTGCTGTTCGACGGCCAGGACCTCCTCGCCCTGCCCGCGCGACGCATGCGCGACTACCGGGGCGACCGGATCGCGATGATCTTCCAGGACCCGATGACGTCGCTGAACCCGGTGTACCGCGTGGGCTGGCAGATCGCGGAACAGATCCGCCAGCACCAGCGCATTGGCAGGCGAGCTGCCCTGCGCCGAGCCGTCGAACTGCTCGAGACGGTCGGCATTCCGAGCCCCGGGGCCCGCGCGCGAGACTATCCGCACCAGTTCTCCGGCGGCATGCGGCAGCGGGTGATGATCGCGATGGCGCTGTCCTGCGAACCCGACATCCTGATCGCCGACGAGCCGACCACCGCGCTGGACGTCTCGGTGCAGGCCCAGATCCTGCGCATCATCCGGGATCTGAGCGCCCGCACCGGCACCAGCGTCATCCTGATCACGCACGACCTCGGCGTGCTCGCCGGGATCGCGTCGCGGGTGCAGGTGATGTACGCCGGGCGGATCGTCGAGCAGGCGCCGACCGCGCAGTTGTTCGCCCGGCCGCAGCATCCCTACACCGTCGGGCTGCTCGGTTCCATTCCCCGCCTGGACATGCCGCGGCCCGCTCGGCTGCCCTCCATCGAGGGACTGCCCCCGCTGGCGGCCGACATCGGACCGGGTTGTGCGTTCGCGCCGCGATGTCCGGACGCGGAAGCCGTTTGCGTCCAGCAGCGGCCGGTTCTGCTGCCTTCGGCTCAGGAGCATTTCGACGCCTGCCTGCTGCGGCACGCGTCGACCCCGGACGAAAAGAGAACCGCCTGATGTCTGACCTGCTCAGCACCACAGACCTGGTGAAATGGTTCGCGGTACGAAGAAATCGGCTCGGCCGCCCCGGACGGCTGCGGGCCGTCGACGGGGTCTCGCTGTCCGTGCGGCGCGGCGAAACCCTCGGTCTCGTCGGCGAATCCGGCTGCGGCAAGTCCACGCTGGGCCGCTGTCTCGTCCGGCTCTACCAGCCGAGCAGCGGGTCGATCACCTTCGACGGCACCGAGATCAGCCGGACTGGCCGCCGCGGGCTGCGTCCGGTCCGCCGTTCGGTGCAGATGATTTTCCAGGACCCGTACGCCAGCCTCAATCCCCGCCGCCGGATCGGCGATTCGGTCGCCGAGCCGCTGCGCGTGCACCGGCAGCCGGCGAGCCGCGCGGACATCGCCGAACTCCTTGTCCTGACTGGCCTTTCCGCCGAACTCGCGGACCGGTTCCCGCACGAACTGTCCGGCGGGCAACGGCAGCGCGCCGTCATCGCGCGAGCGCTGGCGCTGCGGCCGCGTGTCGTCGTCGCCGACGAACCAGTGTCCGCATTGGACGTCTCGGTGCAGGCGCAGATCCTGAACCTGTTCGACGATCTCAAGGAACGGCTCGGCCTCACCTACGTGTTCATCGCGCACGACCTCGGCGTCGTCCGGCACACCTCCGACCGGGTCGCGGTGATGTATCTCGGCCGGATCGTCGAACAGGCATCGGTCGCTGAGATCTTCGCGGCACCGCAGCATCCCTACACCGCAGCACTGCTGGCGTCGGTGCCGGTCCCGGATCCCGCGGCGGGCTCGGACTGGCGCGACACCACGCTCGCCGGGGACGTGCCCAGCCCGCTGGAGCCGCCGAGCGGCTGCCGGTTCCATCCGCGCTGTCCGCGCGCCACCAGCGTGTGCCGCACCACGGAACCGGCGCTGACTAGGGAACACGCTGGTCACGACG
Source organism: Amycolatopsis sp. cg13 (assembly GCF_041346965.1). Classification (GTDB taxonomy): domain Bacteria; phylum Actinomycetota; class Actinomycetes; order Mycobacteriales; family Pseudonocardiaceae; genus Amycolatopsis. Next base: position 8,222,507 of record NZ_CP166848.1, on the reverse strand, counting down.
TCGCCTGTCACCATCCGCTCGCCCCGGCGGTGCCGCTGGCCGCTGCCGAACCGAAGGTCGCTCACGATGACTAGCGCCGACACCGACCAATCCGCCCGCCCGACACTGCCGCAACTGGCGGCGCTCATCGCCATCTCCGCGACCGGCTCGTTCGCCGGGGCCGCGACCGCGCTCGGCTGCACCCAGTCGGCGGTAAGCCAGCGGGTCGCGAGCCTCGAACGCGGGCTCGGGGTCCTGCTGGTGCACCGGTCCCGGCAGCAGCGCCGGGTGTCGCTGACCGAAGCGGGCGACACCCTGGTCGCCGCCGCGGAACAGGTCGGCGGGATCCTCTCGGTCGCCGTCAGCCAGGTGGAGACGATCCGCAAGGGCCTCAACGCGACTGTCCGGATCGGCCTGTTCACCAGCGCGAGCGAGCGGGTGATCCCGCCGATGATGGCGGCGCTGCGGCGGCAGCCGGTCGACTACCGGATCGAATTGGTAGAACTAGATCAGCAAACTGAAGTATCACGGCTGGTGCGCAACGGGGACATCGATCTCGCGTTCGTGAAACTGCCGATCACCGACCCGGCGCTGCTCACCGCGGAACTCCTCACCGATCCGTTCGTGCTGCTCGCGCCCGCCGGTGCGGAGCGGGTTTCGCCCGGACGGCTCGCCGGGCTGCCGTTGATCGGCCTGCGCGGCCAGCGCGACCCGATGGAAGCCTGGGCCGCGTCCGTCGGCGCGGAGCTGAACTGGGTGCTGGAGATGGAAACCAACCACGCCGTCGAGGCGATGGTCGCCGCCGGCCTCGGCTACGGTGCCGTGCCCCGGCTCACCCTCGGCGGCCGAACCCCTGGCGTACGAAGGATTTCCCTCGCCGGCACGGTCCCGGCGCGAACCGTCGGCATCGCCTGGCGGCGCTATCACCCGCGGCTGGCGTTCATTCGCGGGGTCATCGACATCATCCAGCGGGTGTGCGCCCGCTCGGCGGAGATCCTCCCGCCGGTCGACGGCGAGGGGATGGCGCGATGAAGCGGAGGTCAGCGGCGCTCGCGGCTTTAGTGCTCCTCGGCGCGAGCGGATGCGCGGTGGACGACACGCTGGACCTGACGTCGGTCGCGCCCGGCGATCACGGGCACCAGGGCGGGACTGAAGTCATGCTGTCGTCGGGCAATGTCGGCACGGCCGATCCGATGGTCAATTTCTCGACGTCGTCGTGGACGCTCTTCACCGCGACCTACGACGGTCTCACCGCGTTCACCAAATCCGGCCCGGAAACCGGCCAGCACGTGGCGCCGGATCTCGTGACCGAAATACCGAAGCCGACCGATGGCGGTCTCAAGTGGACGTTCACGCTGCGCTCCGGGATCCGGTTCAGCGACGGGCGCGAGGTCCGGCCGGCGGACGTCAAAGCGTCCTTCGAGCGGATGTTCAAGGTGCACGGGCCGACGACGTCCTCGCAGTTCGACGTCCTCGCCGGGGCGAAGGAATGCCTTGACACCCCGGAAACCTGCGATCTGTCGAAAGGCATCTCGATCGACGAGACGGCCGGCAAGATCGTTTTCACCCTGACCGAGCCGGATCCCGAGTTCCCGCAGCAGCTCGGCCAGCCGCTGGCGTCGATCCTGCCCGCGGACACCCCGCCCGCCGATGTCGGTTCGGACGTGTCGAAACTGCGCTCGACTGGACCGTACTACTGGGCGAGCTACGATCCGACCGACCGCGTCGTGCTGAAGCGCAATCCGTACTTCCGTTCCTGGTCGCCGCTCGCCGCGCCCGAGGGATACCCGGACCGGATCGTGCAGAAATTCGGCCTCGAACCGACTGACCAGGTCACCGCGGTGATCAACGGCCAGGCCGATCTCGCCGTCGACTCGATTCCGCCGGACCGGCTGACCGAGGTCAGCATCGACCATCCGAAGCAATTGCACATCGACCAGCTCGGGCACATCTGGTATTGGGCGCTGAACACGCGGATTCCGCCGTTCGACAATCTCAAGGCCAGGCAAGCGGTGAATTACGCGTTCGACCGCAATTCGGCCGTGCTGCAGGCGGGCGGCCCCGGGCTGGCTGTCCCGACCTGCCAGATCCTGGTGCCGAATCTTCCCGGATACCAGCAGTATTGCCCGTGGACCAGCAACCCGGCCCCGAACGGCCGCGGGCCGTGGCGCGGCCCCGACCTCGCGAAAGCGAAGCGGCTGGTCGCGGAATCCGGCACCGCCGGAGCCGCGGTTTCGGTGGTGCCCGGAAACAACCGGATGCATATCGCGATGGGCGAATACCTGCAGACGCTGTTGACCGATTTGGGGTACCGTGCGACACTGAAACCGATGGACGAGGGATTGCAGTTCCCCTTCGTCCAGAATTCCGGAAACCACGTCGAAGCCGCCTTGACTGACTGGTCGCAGGACTATCCGGCGGCCAGCGATTTCCTGAAAGTGCTCACCTCGTGCGCCGCGTTCGTGCCGAATTCGGACGCGAGCCCGAACATCGGCGGCTTCTGCGATCCGGCCGTCGACGCCCGGATGACCGAAGCCCTGCGGCTGGCCAACACGGACCCGGACGCGGCGAACCGGCTGTGGTCCGAAGTGGACCGCGCGGTCACCGACCAGGCTCCGTGGGTGTCGATGTACGTGCCGAAATGGATTGATTTCACCTCGGCGCGGCTCGGCAATTACCGGTTCAGCGGCCAGTTCGGGTTCCTGCCCGGGGTCGCCTGGCTGCGCTGATCTCTCCCGAAAACCCCGCCCCGGAAAAGGAGCAGCATGCCGAACCCCGACGGTTCCTCGCACTACGCGCCCGACGCCGCCACGTTGCGCCGGCGTCTCCTGCCGCTGCTCGCCGCGCGCGGGCCGTCCGGCTACGAGGAAGAACCGGTGCGCGCCTGGGTCGAATTGGCGGGGGAATTCGCGGACGTGCACGTCGATCCGCTCGGCAGCGGGCACGCGGTGCTGAACCCGGGCAGCACGCCGCGGATCACGCTGATCGGGCACATCGACGAGATCGGGCTGAGCGTCAGCCACATCGACGACGCCGGACGGCTGTGGGCGGTGAGCATCGGCTGCTGGGACGCCGCGATCCTGTACGGCCAGCACGTCGTGGTCCTCGCCGAAGACGGCCGGATTCCGGGCGTGATCGGCACTTCCCCGCCGCATTTGAACGACGAGGATTCGTCGCCCAAAATGGCCGATTTGTGGATCGACATCGGCGCGACCAGCCGGGCCGACGCGCAATCGGTGATCACCGTCGGCGACCCGGTGGTGTTCGGCGCGTCCCCGGTCGACCTGCTCAACGGCCGGATCGCCGCACCGGCGCTGGACAACCGGCTCGGCGCGCTGGCCGTCCTCGAAGCGGCTCGCGCGGCGGCCGCGGCGTCGGTCACCGCCGAGATCTCCGTCGTCGCCAGCGTGCGCGAGGAAACGAGTTACCACGGCGCGATGGGCGCCGTTTACGCGACGGAACCGAATTTCGCGCTCGCGATCGACACCACTTTCGCCAGCGACATCCCGGAAGACGGCATCGAACACAAAACCGGCGACCACCGGCTCGGCTCCGGCCCGGCGATCGGCCGCGGCGCCGTCACCGACGAACCCATGGCGCGCAGCCTGCGCAGGCTGGCCAAAGAACTCGGAATCCCTTACACCATCGAGGCATACGGCGATGAAAGCGGTTCCGACGCCGATGCCATGGCAGCTGTCGCCGCTGGTATCCGGTGCGGCGTCATCAATATCCCCATCCGGCACATGCACAGCTCCGGCGAAGTGGCGGACCTGGCCGATCTGGCCAGCACGATCGACCTCGCCGCCGCGTTCTGCCTCGCCGGAGGGACCCGGTGAGCCCGATGCGGGAACCCTGAGTTTCCCGGTACCACCCGGCAAGGAGGCCAGCCCATGATCGGCGCGGAACGACGGAACCGGCTCGGCCGGGTTGTGCTGGACGCGATCTGGTCCGACAACGGCCGTCTCACGCTGCTGCAGCTGAGAGCGCTGTACGCGGTCGCCAACGAGGGCTCCTTCGCGGCGGCCGCGGTCGCGCTCGGCTGCAGCCAGCCCGCCGTGAGCCAGCGCATCGCGTCGATCGAACGACGGCTCGGCGTCGTGCTGGTCCGCCGGACGTCCGGACAACGCCAGGTGCGGCTCACCGACGCCGGAATCGCGCTGGTCAACGCCGCCGAACAGGTACAGGTCATCCTCCGCACCGCGACGAGGCACATCCAGGACATGCGAGACGGCCGCGAACCGACCGTCCGGATCGGCGTGTTCTCGAGCGTCGCGGTGCGGGTGATGCCGCTGGTGCTGGCCGCGATGCGCACGCAGCACATCCCGTGCCGCGTCAAACCCATCGAGGTCGACGACGACGTCCGCCTGCAGGAATTGCTGCGCTTCGGCGAAATCGACATCGCGTTCGTCATCTTTCCCCTGCAAAGCGGGGAAGCACACGGCCTGGAACTGTTCAGCGACCCGTTCATCCTGCTCGCGCCCCGCAACGCACCACTGGCGTCAGTCCCCCGAATCCGGCCGGCGGACCTGCGCGGCCTGCCGATGGTGTGCCTGACGAGCGAACAGATGGAGGTCGCGGCGGAGCTACGCCGCCAGGGCATCGAGCCGAACTGGGTCTTCGACACCGACAAGATCCACGTGGTCGAACCACTGGTCGCGGCGGATGTCGGGTATTCGATCGTGCCGCAACTGGCGCTCGGGCAACGTCATCCTGGGGTTACCCGGTTCTCGTTGAGCGAGATCGTGTCGCCCCGGGAAATCGGGATCGCTTGGCCGCCGCACCATCCGCGGCTCGGGTTGCTGTTGCGGGTGGCTGACGTGATCCGCGGGGTGTGCGCGGATCCGGCGGACATCCTGCCGCCGATCGACGAGCCGGGGTGCGCTTCGGTGGAGCAGGCGGTGCTTCGGCTTCAGTGACTTACTCCGTCGTTGGATCAGTCCTACGGCTCGCTGGCGCACGCTTTCCGCGGTGGAGACGCGGTGCCGGGACGCCATTGGCCCGGCGCCGCGTCGTGGTGATCATGCCCGGTACGTCAGGCCATGATCACGCGTTGGGGTTGCAATACGGGTAGCCACCCTGGCGATCTTCAGAGAATCAGACGTCATTGTCCTGATTTCGCCATTCTTTTTCTGATTTCCCCGAACAGCCTGCTCCGCGACAGTCGCCGTGGACCTCGGTGACCTGCGGTGATGACTACTTCGGCACAGACATGCCGCGTCTCGTGCACGGCACGAAGAAAAGCGGTGAAAACACCTGATGATCCCCCTAGCGCTCGACTCCCCAATCTGACGCTTGAAACAAAACACTACCGAACGTACCCGCAATCCGCCAAACGTCTTTCGGTGATGTCACTGAGATGGCGCAGCCGCTGGCAGAGCGTCGCGCCCGTCGCTGCCGCCCGGACCAACCAGCGCCGCCGAATGCCGCCCCCTATTAACCCGGACATTTCCCGGATAGCGCACCCCCGTTTTCGCAATATCCCGGCGTGCGGGCTGGTAGAATCGCGGAATAACCGCGGACAGGAAGGACCCGCGCGGTGTCACGCGCTGCTGAGCCGGAAACGCCCGTCGAGCGCCCCGGCGCCTACCGGAGCCGCTTCACCGGCGCGCTGGAATCGCTGCTGGCGGAAAAACGCTTCCCGAAGATCACGATCGGCGACCTCGTCGGCCGGGCGCACACGTCCCGCCGCGGCTTCTACGAGCATTTCGACTCCAAGGAAGCCTGCCTGCTCGCCCTGCTCGAGGAAGCGGCCGAAACCGGATCCGCCCAGGTCGCCGCCGCGATCGACCGCACCGCGCCCTGGCAGACCCAAATCCGCCAGCTCGTCACGGCCTGGACCGGCGTCGTCGACGCCCGGCCCGCGGTCATGCTGAGCTACATCCGCGACGTGCCGCTGATCGACGCCCCGATCACCGCCGACCTGAACCACGACGCCTACGTCAACGTCGCCCGCGCCATCTCGGCCGGCGACGAATTCCGGAAATCCGGTGGGGTTCCGCTGTCGCGAGTCCGTGCGCTGATCCTGTTCGGAGGCTTGGAAAAGCTGGCCGAGGACGCGTTGCAGCACGGCGGGACGGTGAGCGCGCACATTGAGGAAGCGGTGCAGACTGCGCTTCTTCTCGCAGCTTCGTAGGGATACGCTGCCCGAGGCGGTCGCCAAGAGGCTGGCCGCCAGGTCAGACCCGCCGTTCGATGAAACTCACGATCTTTTCCCACAGAAGAAGAAAGAGCTCGTCATAAGTCAGCAGAGGTTTCGACGAATTTCCCATTCCGGAAAGAGTAAAATCGTTCAATTCAACTTTCGCCTGACCCGTACTCGCGTCCCACGTTGCGGTCACGAACCCGTTGGCAGCGTCACCGCTGACACGTGGCCAAGCAAAGCTCAACACGAGCTGACCACTCCAACTGCCCCCACCGTCTCGAAGAACCAGTTCGCAAACCGGCCTTCCACGCTCTTCAACAAGTACCTTGACCGCAGTCTCAGATTTGCGCACGCTGCAATGGACACCGGAACTGTCCAGATCCCCAACTTTTTGCGTGAACAGTTCTCCTACCCGGCTCAGCGCGGCGTCGAGCGTCGCTTGCGCGCTGAAGCTGTTCGGGGCGATACGCGGCAACCTGACTTCGACGGCGTCCTCGACGACCCGGCTGACGTCGCGAGGCTCCTGGCACCGGCTCCGAGCAGCGCCGACCTTCTCCGCGATGATCTCAGCGAGCAGTTCAGGCCTTTGCGGGTCTGCCCGAATGTAGGCAACCGCAGGGTTCAGGATCTCCGGCGGAACTACTACGTCGTCCATCAGGACGGGAAGGATGTAGCCGCCGCCGCGCTCGACGTCGGCTCTCATCGCCGCCGAGAACTCGTCCATCGGGTACGCACCGTCCAGGTACTCTCGCGAGAGAAACGGCACTACATACCGTGCGGCAACACCGCCGTAGACTCGTCGCAATTGAGGTATCAGATCAGTTGCCCACAAGCGGACAGTTTCGTCCTGATCATAGAAAACTGTGACGCCACGCGCTTGGCAGCCCCGGACTACCTTTTCGACGTATTCACGCTGTCTGCCACTGAATGAAACAGCGATGTCGAACTCATGATCAACCTCGGCCATAGTCGGGTATTCTACGCGACGAACTTCAGCGCCGAGCGAGCAACCGACGCGGGAGGCAGCAAATCGTCTCCTGAGATCAACGGGTACGGATCTCAGTTCCCCCGACCGGATACCGCATCCACCAACGTCCGATACACCTGCTGGCACCGCCGAATCCGCGCCGGGCCAGGATCACCCGCGATCTCCTGTCCCAACGCGGTCAGCGACCCGAGCAAAGCGACCGCCAACTCCTCGACACCGCCGCCGAAACCGCCCGCCTCGCGCAGCAACGCGACGGTCGGCTCGCGCCACCACTGTTCGTCCAGGTTTCGCCACCTTTCCTGGCCCAGCACGGACGGGCCGTCGACCAGGAGGATTCGTCCCACGGCCGGGTCGGCGCAGCGGCGGAGGAAGAGCGAGCCGGACGCCTTCATCCGGTCGAGCGGGGTTCCTGAGCCGCCGGATCGGGACTGCAGCACCCGGTGCAGATCGGCGTGCACCTGCTCCACCACTGCGTAGAACAGCTCCTGTTTGTTCGCCCAGTGGTGATAGACCGCGCCCGTGGTGATCCCGGCCGCGGCGGCGATCTGGGCCAGCGAAGTGCCCGCGTACCCCTGTTCGGCGAACAGCCGCCGCGCGGCCTCGACCAGGTCGTGACGGGTGGTTCGGGAGCGTTCCTCGTTCGTTCGCCGCATCCACTTACCTAATCATGTTATGTTTCTGTGCGTGGACACGGTACGGGCTCAGGAAATCATCGACGGCAGTCCGTTCGGGCCGTGGTGGGGGTTCACGGTGCAGGCAGTCGACTCAGGCGTCGCGACCCTCTCGCTGCCGGCCCGGCCGGAGTTCTTCCGCCCGGGCAACGTTTTGCAGGGCGGTTGCGCCATGACGCTCGCCGACGTCACCTGCTGGATCGCGATCCTCTCCGTCATCGGACCCGACGAACCAGCCGTCACGGTCAACATGACCACCGCGTTCCTCGGCGCCGCGCGGTCCGACCTGACCTGCGAATCCTCCTTGACCCGGACGGGACGCCGGACGATCTACGGCACCGCGACGGTCACCGACGACACCGGACGGCAGGTCTCCCACCACACCCTGACCTACCTGCGCCCCTAAGCCCGGCCCACTAGACCGTCAGCGAGCCGCGCGACGCAGCACGACCCACCGCTCCCCCGGCCGGTCGACGGCGGTGGGATACCAGCGCGGCCCCATTGCCGCGGCAAGCTCGTCGCTCCGGTCGATCAGCGAGCTCACGGCGGGTTCGCCGACCACGATCACGGCCGACCAGTCGACGTGGGCCATCAGGTGGTCCTCGCCGATCCCGAACCGCGTGTCCAGGAGAGCGACCACGTCGTGACCGGTGTCCGGGCTCGACTGGATCCCTGTCGTGTCCGGCACCTCGGCACCGGTTTCCGGAAGGGGCTCCGAGGCGCCCTCCTCCCGTTCTTCCGACCACACATGATCCTCGAGCCGATCGATGCGGCGGCACAGGTCGAACGCCTGCTCGTCGGACATGCGCAGGCACACGCTGCGTCCGTCGACCAGCGTGAACGTCAGCTCCGCTTCCGGGACTCCGGCGCTGCCCGGTTCGGCCTCGACGGTCCCCGCGACGTCGCCGAACAACACCAATTCGGCCGGACTCTCCTGTCCTTGGCTCACCGAAGACAGGTTCGCGGCCATCTCGACCACGGAGTGCGCCGCGGTCCAGAAAGCTTCCTTGTCGCGGAAGTCTTTGCGGCTCTGGGTCAACGTCCGCCCGATCCCCGCCGGTTCGACGTAGGCCTCCACCCGGCCAACGCCGAGACCGCCGTCCCAGGTCGCGGTGACCGTGACGTTGTTGGCCAAGCGTTTGCGGTAGGCCTCGACCCGGTCGTGCCGGGCGAGTTCCCAGCCGTCGACCTGCTCGGGCCAGTCGTCGTTCACCGATGGGTCCTTTCGACGCGCACTGCGGATACGGTCCTCCGACGCGTCGCGCGCGTTCCCAGTTCCGCGTTCTGGGCGCGGGCAAGCAGCGTGACGACAGCCGCGGCCGCGATCACCACCGCGGTGACGAGCGCGGTCAGCGGCCAGCCGATCCGCTCGGCCGCCGTCGCGCCAAAGGCCGTGCCGAGGCTTCCGCCGGCGAAATAGACGACCATGTACGCACTGTTGAACCGCGCCGGTGCGCTGGGCTCGATCGCCAGCACCGTGCTCTGGTTCGCAACCTGCGCGGCGAAAAGGCCCGCGTCGAACAGAGCCAGGCAGACCAACGTCGACACCGTGCTCGGCAACGCTATGGCTAGTGCCGCGCTTGCAACGCCAGCGAGGCTCAGTCCACAAAGGATTACCCGGCGCGCGCCCACGCGATCGGTCCAGGCACCGGCGATTCGCGTCGCGAGCATCCCCAAAATGCCAGCGAAAGCGTACAAACCAATGCGTTCGGCGGAATACGAAAAGGGCGGCTTCGACAGCGCGACCGCGATTCCGGACCACACCGCGCAGAACGCGAAGAACCAGAGCGTGCCCCGGACCGCCGCGAGCCGAAGCGCCGGGTATCGCAGGTACAGCCCGGGAATCGAGCGCAAAGTGGCAAGATAGCCCCGATTGTTCGCCCCGGACACCGGGGGCAGCACCAGCAGTACCGACACTGCGACAACCGCGCATCCGGCGGCGAAAACGCCCAGCATCGCGCGCCAGCCGATCAGGTCGGCCAGCCAGCCGCCGACGATGCGTCCGGCAAGAATCCCCGCTGAGATACCAGCGGTGACGATCCCCAGCGCGGTAGCGCGCCGGTCCGGGCTCGCCAGCCGGGCAGTCACCGAACTCAGCCCGGCGCCGACCGACGAACCCGCGCCGAGCACGCCGAGCACCAGCCCGAGCAGCCACACCTGGCCGATGATCGCGTTCAGCCCCAGCGCGACGGCGAGTGCGCCGAACTGCGCGGACAGGACGTAGCGCGGCGGGAACTGGTCGACGAGCGGCACCAGCAACGCGAGTCCGCACAGGTACCCGACCGGCCCGCAGGCGAGCGCGACACCGACCGCGCCGAGCGACGTGCTGAGTCCGCCGGCGACCTCGGCGATCGCGGGCTGCAAGGGGTAGATGGCCGCGGTGCCTAGTGCGGCGGCGAGCGAGATGAATCCGACGACCGAGCCGTGAAGGCGCGGAGTGATATCTGAATGCACCGGCCGAGCGTAGGAAGAGCAGGGCGGGTAACGCTGGCGAGAAACCGCCATCACCCGTGGCTTCGCGAAAGACCCGACAGCGGTGCCGCGTTTGTGGGATGATCGAGTTCCATGACGACGCCACAGCCTGTGCCCGCTGTTGACTTCCGGCCGGATTTGGGCGAGTCATGACCGGCGAGCGCGCCACGCGGCAGATCGACGTCAACCTTCTGCCCGAAGACCTCGTGGCCCTCATCGACACACTGAGACCCGGCGAAAACCTGGTCCTCGCCAGGGACGGCGAAGCGGTCGCGACGATCTCCAGCGCTGGCGCCCGGCCCGAAACTCCGCGGACGGACTACGACGACGTCACGGTGGTCGCCACCGCGATGAAGCTGTCCGCCTCGGCCCGGATGTCGCTGTCCGCCGAACTCGGCTCGGACTACCTCGTGCTGGACCTGCACTCGGCGCCGGCCACCGCGGACGTCCTGCTCGTGCCGCCGGTCAGCCCGCAGCTGATCGGGGGGCTCCGGGCGAAGTTCCCGAAGGCCCGGGTCGTCCTCGCCGAGGTCGAGGACGCGGAGCTCGGCGTCAGCTATCACGGGCCGGTCCGGCGGCTGCTCGACGCCGGCGCGGAGACGTACCTGACCTCGGCGAACGTCCCGCATCTGGCGCGGCAGCTCGACCACGCCGTCACCCTGCAGCGGCAGCAGCTCACCGGCGGGAGCGCCGCGCCGTTGGAGATCAGTCCGGTGGAGCAGGGCGATTAACGTCCGACCTTGACGCACAGTTCGGTTCCGCCGTGCAGCGGCAGCGAGACCGACACGAAACCGTTGGCCGGATCGCGGACGTACTCCAGGAAATCGGGTTCGGCGTTGTCGTTCATGACATAGCCGCCGATCCGGATTTGCGGCGCCACGAACTCGATGACCTCGCGGGCGAGCGACGGTTCAGCGCCCAGCCACCCGTCGATCAAGGCGAAGTCGACCTCACCGCCGAGATCGCGCAATGTGACCCGTGCGTCGCCTTCGCGGATTTCGGCGTAGGCGGCGAGCCCGGCCTCGGCGAGATTGTGCCGCGCGGCAGCGATTTTGGCCGGGACCAGCTCCGCGCCGATCACCGTGCCTCCCCCGTTGTCCCGCACCGCGGCCGCGGCGTAGAGCGTCGACATGCCGACCGAGGTGGCGAATTCGACGGTCCGGGTGGCGCGGATTCCCCGGCACAGCAGATAGATCAGATCCCCTTGTTCCGGAGAGACCGAGAAGCCGTATTCGCCGTATTCGTGCGGATCACGTTCGAGGCCGGAGCGCGGGTCGTCAGCCGGATATTGCCGTGCGGCAACGAGCTTGTCGATGACGGCATTGACGATCGGATCGCGGAGCGGGCTGTGCGTCATGCGGAAACTCCCGTCAACCAGGCCTGGCCTTCTTCGAGGATCTCTTGTTCGCGCTTGCTGAAGCGGGTGGGGCAGGTGTCGGGCACCTGATGGCCGCTGTGCTCCAGCAGATATGCCAACGCGGCGTACTCGCGTGGATGGCGTCGCGGATCGAGGTCGTCGGCCGGTCGAGATCCGTACGGATAAGTGAAGCCTCCCATGTCGTAGACGGAATCGCGGCGCGTGATGCGCCAGACTCCGTCGCGACGCTCGACCCGGTCAAGGAATCTATTGTGGACAGTCACGCCCAGCCCCCATTCGAGGTGGTCGGAGACGAGCATCGCGTTGGTCTCCACGAAGGCGCGATCGCCGACCGCCTCGATGACCGGCGAACCGATGAAGTGCTTGCTGCGCAACGCGCCGCCGCTCATCCGGCGCGATCCGTCGACGAAGTCCTTGGCCGGACCGGAAAACCACAGGATCGTCAGGGTCGCGTCGTCGTGGAACAGGTTCGCCAAGGCGTCCCAGTGCTCCCGGTCGCGATGGATCCAGCCGGTCATCAAGTCGGTGATCGCCTGCCGGTCGGCGGCGCGGATTTCTTCCGTCACAAGGAATCTCCCAGGCACTAGACTCGTCCAGCCAGCATCGCCCGGCGGCAGGGCGCGCCGCCACCGCCTGCCGGACAGCGGATACCGGTATCCCGCCAAGATCACCAGCGGGCCGTTTTCCGGTATCATGCGAACCGATGCCGAACCGCCGCCACCTCTGCTGGTCGGGCGACGATCCCATCCAGGGCCGCTGGTCGCTGGCCCACGGGGAAGGGGTCGCCGCGCATCAGCATGTGCGGGGACAGCTGCTGTACGCGGCAAGCGGACTGCTGGCCACAACCACCGAACGGGGCACCTGGGTGGCACCCGCTGATCGCATCTCATGGACGCCGCCCCACTTCGAGCACGGCCACCGCGCCTACGGCGAGACCGAGCTCAGCATCCTCGAAGTGCCCGCCGAGCTGTGCTCCGCGCTCCCCTCCACACCGACGGTGTTCACCGTGTCCGGGCTGCTGCGAGCCGCCGTCTTGAAACTGACCGGCGGCGCGACGCTGCGCCCGGACGTCGGCGACCGGCTGCTCCGGGTGCTGGTCGACGAGCTGACCGAACTCCCCGAGCAGTCGATGTACCTGCCCGAACCAGCCGACGACCGGCTCCGCGCGGTCACCGATCTCCTGCGCGGGAACCCGGCCGAGTCCGCCACTCTCGGCGAACTCGGCCGGACCGTGGGGGCCAGCGAGCGGACGCTGAGCCGGTTGTTCCGCGGCGAGCTGGGGATGAGCTTCTCGCAGTGGCGGTCGCAACTGCGCGTCCAGCACGCGCTGGTCCATCTCGGGCAGGGCCGCTCGGTCACCGACACGGCGCTGCGATGCGGATGGGCCAACCCGACCAGCTTCATCGAGACCTTCGCCGCGATCCTCGGCCAGACTCCGGGGAGTTATCAGGCCGAGCTTCGCGCGGCGCGGTGAGTTTCAGCCTCCGAAGCGGTGCGTCTCAGGTTGTTGCGGGTCATACGCCGCCCAGCCCGGCTTGCCTTCCCGCGCGAACGCCACCCAGGCGGCATGCACCTCCGCCGCGAGACCAGCCGGAGCGGCGTCCGGACCGAGCAGGCCGGTGTCGCCGTGCAGCCAGGGTTTATCGGCGAGGTCGAAGACGAACGGCAGCTCGACGGTGTGCGCGGCGCCGAGCCGACCGTCCAGAGCAGTGGAGCGATACCCGAACGAATAGACGTAAGTGCGGCCAGGTGAGATCTCAGCGTGCGCTCGTGCCATGCGAGTGGTGCCAGCTCCGAACAACAGCTCACCCAACTGATCGGCGGCGTCGTCCGATTTTCCCTGCGGTACCAGGTAAAGCCGTCCCTCCTCGGTATTCGTGCCGATCAGCAGATCGACGTCGCCGACCAGGCTGTCGGCAGGCTGCACCGGCAGGACCAAGCTGAACGGGCTGAGCCCAGCGAGGGGGTCTGCCGCGGTCGCGGTCCGCAGATCCAGGCCGGCCAGCGCGGGCAAGATATCCAAGAACCGCTCGTCTGGGATCTCAGCGAACGCCGCTGCAGTCGGTTCGACACCCAACGCCGCGGCAGCAGCCGCCGCAACCCGTCGCGCCTGCTCCGGAGTGAACGCACCAGTGCCGCTTCCACTTTGGACAATCGCGCGCCGGAACAACCCGTTGGCCTCCGGGGTCGCGAGCAGCGCACCGGTGAGCGTCGCTCCCGCAGACTGCCCGAACACCGTGACATTCCCCGGATCCCCGCCGAACGCGGTGATCGAATCGCGCACCCAGCGGAGCGCGGCGACAACGTCGAGCAGCCCGCGATTGTCCGGTGCTCCTTCCAGGGCAAGGAAACCCGGGATGCCGAGCCGGTAGTTCACCGTCACGAGAACGATGCCGTCACGGGCGAAGGCGCTGCCGTCGTAGAGCGCCGCGCGGGTCGACCCGGTGACGAACCCGCCGCCGTGCACGAAAACCATCACTGGACGGTGACCAGAGTCCGCGGCTGGCGTACGAACGTCGACCGTCAGATACTCCTCGCCAGGAACCCATCCCGGCCCGAAGTAGGGCGTCAGGTCGAGACGGCCGAAGTCGCGGACGGGCTGCGGCGCGGTCGGCGACGGCTGGGTCCCGTCGCGGAGTCCGGACCAGCCCGGATGCGGGGCAGGCGGAGCGAACCGGCCGGGACCGATCGGAGCGGCCGCGTAAGGGATGGCCCGGTAGAGCTCGCCCGCCGCGCCGCGTTGGCCGCGGACCGCGCCCGCCCCGGTCTCGACGACCGGATTGTCCTGCTGAGACACAAGAATCACTTCCTTCAGGAGATCCGGGAGAACCCGGCCCACTTCTTGATCGCGAACTTCGTCCCGTCCCGTTCGACCTCCGCCGCGCCCGAACCGGGGAAGTGCGCCGGGAACAGGAGCGCGTTGTCCTCGACGGCCCGGCCGAGCAGCGCGCGCCGGGTCGCCCGCGCCTCGGCCGGGTCCTCGCAGAAACAGGAGTTGGTCTCCGGCTCGGCGATCTGCAACGGGGTATGCACGAGGTCGCCGACGAACAGCGCCCGGTCGCCGCCGGAGTCCAGCGTCAGGACGGACGAACCGGGAGTGTGCCCCGGCGCGAGGTCGAGCCGCAGATTCTTGTCGATCCGGTACGTCCCGTCCCACAGCCGAGCCTGACCGGCCTGGTGCACCGGAGCGACGCTGTCCTCGAAAACGTTCTGGTTCCCGCGTCCGAGCACAGTCTCGTTTTCGCTGGCCGGGTCCCAGAACTCGAAGTCCCGCAACGGCATCAGGTAGGTGGCGTTCGGGAAGGTCGGCACCCAGGCGCGGCCGTCGAGGCGGGTATTCCAGCCGACGTGATCGATATGCAAGTGGGTGTTGACGACGACATCAACGTCCTCGGGTGAGATACCAGCGGCGGCGAGGCGGTCGAGGTAGCCGGTGTCGAGGCGGCTCCACACCGGCGCGTACGGCCGGTCCTTGTGGTTGCCGACGCCGGTGTCGACGAGGATCGTGCGGCCCTCGCTGCGCAGCAGCCAGGACTGGATCGCCGACTGGCATTCGCCGGTCTCCGGATCCCAGAAATCGGGGGCCAGCCAGCCGCGATGCTCGTCCCACGAGCCCGCCGGGCTGTCCGGGAAGAACTGGTCCGGGCGCATCTCGACCGACCCGGAGAACTCCTTGACGCGGGTGACCGTGACGTCGCCCAGAATGATCTCGTCCATGAGACCGAGCCTGGGCTTGTGAGCGACCCCGGACCACTCCCGCGTTTTCCTACCCCGCGCAGGGTGTGGCAGTGAGATCTCCCGCGGCGGATAGTGGAATCCATGACCGCTGGCCCGCTAGGCGACTTCCTGCACGCACGACGCGCCCGGCTGCGCCCCTCCGACGTCGGCCTGGCGGACGTCGGACCGCGCCGCCGAGTCGCTGGCCTGCGCCGGGAAGAGCTGGCGCACCTGGCCGGGGTCAGCGTCTCGTACTACACGCGGCTGGAGCAGGGACTCTCCCGAGGCGCGTCAGCCGAAGTACTCGACGCGCTCGCGCGGGCCCTGCAACTGGACATCCACGAACGCGCTCACCTCGACCGTCTCGCCGACGCAGCCCGCCGCACTCCCCAACCGCGCCGCCCACGCCCGGAAAAGCTGGCCGACGAAACGCGCGATCTCCTGCGCGCAGTCGACAGCGTTCCCGCGCTGGTGCTCGGCCGCCGCACCGATGTCCTGGCCTGGAACACCCTCGGCCATGCCCTGCTGGCCGGGCACCTGGACCTGGCCCAACGCCCCAACCTGAGCCGGATGCTGTTCCTGGACCCGCACTGCCGCGAGCTGTACGTGGATTGGAAACGCAAGGCCCGCGCGGTGGTCGGCAACCTGCGCATCACCGTCGGAAAGCACCCGGACGACCCGCTGCTGGCCGAACTGATCGGCGAGCTGACCATGAAGAGCCCGGAGTTCGTCTCACTGTGGCGAGACCACCGGGTCGGACCCTGTGACGCCGACTCGTACGAACTGCGGCATCCGTTGGTCGGGCGGGTGAGCGTGACACAGCAGACGTTGTCGGTGGCTCGGTCGCCGGAGCAGGTGCTGATCGTGTGCACGACTCCGGCCGGGTCGGCTTCGGAGGAGGCGCTGACTTTGCTGAAGCAGGTCAGCGCTCCGGAGCCGATCAGAACGGCAACTGCCGACGCAACCGGTTCAGCCAGCGTTCGACCGTATCCTGCGGCTGCCCAGGATCATTAGCCGGCGCGGCCTCCGTGACCGCCTCCTGGACGTGCGAGCCCACCGTCCCCGCGTACTGCGGCAGCGCGTAAACCACCTGCCAGTAACCCTCGCGCAGCTGCACGGAATTGACCCGCACATACCCGGCAGTGCCGCGCGCCAGGTCGAAGCCGTACCGGCCCTCCGTCGGCTCCGGGACCGCCGAGGTCACCACGACGACCGTCGGGCGAGCGTTCGCGACCACGTCGGTCGGGTTGGCTCCGTGGGCGATCGCGCGGTCGTTGAGGCCGATGTAGTCGATCGATTCCCAGCCGCTGAAGTACGGGATGGCACCCGCGTCCGTCACCGCGAGGGTGCGGTTCGCGGCCGGGACTTCCGCCTTCGCGAGGCCCTTGCCGATCGCGATGTGCGCGCGCTGCAGGTCCGGTCCGTAGTTGGTGATCGCGCCGAGGTCCGGTGCCGTCGCGCCCGCCCACGCGGACCAGCCGACGGCGACCGCGCCCAGCGCCGAGCCGACCACGCGGCTGCCCAGCGTCCCGACGGCCAGCGCCGCGCCGAGGCACAGCACCGGTACTGCGTGGTCAGCGAAGCGGTCTAGGTAGTCCATCGTCGGGCCGGAGACCGCATACGTCACGTACGTGACACCAACAGTGACGACCAGTAGTACGCCAACCGCGCGCGTTGCCCGGCGGAACAGCAGCGAGAGGGTCAGCAGCAGCAACGGCAGGAGGACCAGCGTCGTGTGCTTCGTCCAGATCCAGCCGAGCGAGAGGTTTCCGAACTTCACGTAGAAGGTGTTGGGCAGCAGCTGTCCGTAGAACTGCCAACGCCAGCCGAAATAGCCCGCGCCGACCAGCGCCGCGGCCGCCGTCCACAGCCACTGCGCCCGGCCGCGCTGCCGCACCAGCCACCACAGGACGACCGGCAGCGCGGCCAGCGCGCCCTCCGGGCGGATCATGCCGAGCAGCACCAGCAGGGCAGGCGGTTCCCACGCGCGCACCCGCGTCCCGTCGAGCACCCGGAGCCCGAGCACGACGACCCGCAGCAGCACCGCGGCGAACGCGGCGGTTTCGAGGCCGCCGGTGATGTGGAAGTAGGTCGGGAGGAACACGACGTACGCGCCGGCCCCGACGAGCAGGCCCAGCATCCCGGCCCGGCGGTGTCCCTCGCGCAGGAGCATCGCCAGCGTGACGAGCCCGAGCACCAGCGAGGTCAGCTTCGTGAACAGCGGCAGCGCGACGCCGAGCACCGAGCCCAGCGCACCCCACACGACCCAGGCGAAGTTCGTGAAGCCCTCGACCGGCTGCCCCCGCAGGTTCCACACCGGACCGTGCCCGTCCGCGAGATTCGCGGAGTAGCGGAAGCTGATGAACGCGTCGTCGATGGTGAAGAACCAGGCCGCCCACGCGCCGATCAGGAACACGACGAGGAGCCCGAGCGACGCGAGCACTACCGGCAGAGCCCGCTTCCGGCGGTCCTCTTCCGGCACTGTCGAATCGATGTCGGCGTGGACAGCCGTCATACCCTGCTCCCTGGCTGTGGACAACGATCGCCACCTTACCGGGTGAATTTTCCGGCACTTCGGCGCGCTGCGCAGGTCGTGGTGAGCGACCCGATTCTCCGGTGACTCGCTAGCTCGGCTCCGCGTGAGCTTCCAGCGTCACCGAGTCGATCTCAGCCAGCAACTCCGCCTTCGCCGCCTCCCCCAGGAACGAAGCCTCCACCGCGTTCCTCGCCAACGCAGCCACCTCAGCCGCCCGCAAACCGAGGGTCGTCGCGACCGCCAGGTACTCGCCTTCCAGCGTCGCGCCGAACATCGGCGGATCGTCGGTGTTGAGCGTGACGACGAGTCCGTGGTCGAGCATCCGCCGCACCGGATGCGCCGCGATCGAGGGGACCTGGCGGGTTCGGACGTTCGACGTCGGGCACACCTCGAGCGGGATGCGGTGTTCGGCGAGGTACGCCAGCAGCGCCGGGTCCGTCGCGCAACTGGTGCCGTGGCCGATGCGTTCCGCGCCGAGGTCGTGGACGGCCGACCAGATCGTCGCCGGGCCGCTCGTTTCCCCGGCGTGCGGCACACTGTGCAGACCCGCTTCGCGCGCGGCGGTGAAGAACGGCTCGAATTGTGCCCGGCCGACGCCGATTTCCGGGCCGCCGAGGCCGAAGCTGACCAGTCCGTCCGGACGTTCCCGCAGCGCGAACACCGCGGTCTCCCGGCCGGCCCGGACGCCCTTCTCTCCGGGAATGTCGAAGCACCAAGCCAATTCCACGCCGTGCTCGGTCTTCGCGACGGCACGGCCGTCGACAAGCCCGGCGAGCAGTTCGTCGCCGGGCAGGCCGTCGAGGAGATGGTTGTACGGCGTGACAGTCACTTCGGCGTAGCGGACGTTCTGGCGCGCGAGTTCCGCGGCCAGCCCGATCACGAGCGTGCGGATGTCGTCGCGGTCCTTCAGCATCGACTGCACCGCCCAGTAGACCTTGAGGAAATTGTCGAAGTCGCGGAACGCGAAAAACTGTTCCAGCGCAGCACGATCCGTGGGCACGTCGGCTTCCGGATGCCGCCGCGCCAGCGCGAGAACCGTGTCGACGCTGGCGGATCCGACGAGGTGGACATGCAGTTCGACCTTGGGCAGGGCATGAACGAACGCGCGCGGGTCAAGCATGAGGAGGCTCCCTGAAAACAGAATGAGGTGACGGAGAAAGGAAAACGGGACGACTCAGGGAGCGAGGTCGCCACGGTCGCGGTCAGCTCCGTAGAGCGGCAGCTGGAACTCCGGCACGGCCTCCACTGTAGCGGAGACCAGCCGCAGGGAACGGAAACGGACAAGAGCAAGCCGTTACCGGCGATGGCTCGGCCGCGCCTGGTTGAACAGCACCGTGCTGCAGATCAGCACCAGCCCGGCCACCGCGAACCCGACCACCGGGCTGATCAGCAGCACCACCGCGCTGATCACGCTCGCGGCGAAGGCCACTTGCAGGCAAGCCCACAACCCGGGCGTCACCCAGGCCAGCGCACCGGACGCCGCGCACACCCACCGGCCCCGCGCGACCGGCTTGCGGTGCCGTCCCGGACCTCTGCGGGCGAAGACTTTCGTCGCGGCGGCCAGCATCTCGTCGCGGGTGGCGATCCGCCGCCCGCCGCGGGCCGGTGCGACGGCCGCGCCGAATTCGACGCGTTCCACCCGCCCGGCGCGGTCGTCGTCTAGCGGGCCGGTGTTCCCCAGCGGTAGAGTCATTTCGTCTGGTCCTTTGCGTAGCAGCGAGTTTCAGACATCCCGTGGCCCCCTGTTCCCGCAGGGGGCCACACCTGTTTCCCCGGGCGCGCGGTTCGATAGTTCCCATCTTGGCCACGAGCGCACACCGACCTCGATAGCCACTGACGGTCGTCTCGCCGAGCGGCGCCCAGCGGTCGATTAACGGCAAAGAGACACGACGAACTACCGTGCGCAATATCAGTCCACCGGTTCGGCCCAGCGCTTGTGCGAACTTCGGTGAAAACGAACTGCCGGGCCGAACTCCGGTTCGCACGCGTCCAATCAGACGCCGACCTGCACTCGCCTGGATAAACGTCCGCGTCGTCCTTCACGCGCGCGTGCATCGGCACGGGACAAAAACGCCCGGAAACCTCGATGCCAGCGGCGACTAGTAGCGCATCGGGAACCGCTTTTCATCACTCACAAGAGTGGTAGCATCGATTGACGAGAAAGGATCAAGAAGAACTGCCACCGCGGAGCAGCCGGACGCGACCGAGAGTCCTGACCAGTGATTTTCTCGCGGAAACCGGACCGCTGGGCCAACATTGGCATTCAGCCAACCCGACGCGAAGTCCCCCGCTCATCGCTCACCGGAAGGCATCTGCCGACTGGAATATGCATGCCTTCCAGGCTGAGCCAGAATATTCTTACCTGCCTTGCCGCCACGGCTTCCAGCGACCCCGGATCCGGCTCGCCGGAATGCTGCCGATCAGCCAATAACGCTGCCGCACTGGACAAATCCCGGCCATGAACAGGACGGAGCCCGCATCCCCTCGATCACCGCGAGAAAACCGGCCCGACGCCAAACAGGTGAACCTATCGGCCCATTTCGGGATTGTGCAAGTCCGCGCCTTGCTTCGGCATATTCCATCCTCGATCCTGAGTTGAATATGCCAGCGAAAGACAACGGCTTGACAAGGAAGAAACCATGAGTTCTTACGATCCGGACACCGTGAGTTCTTCGCTCGACGCCACCGCCTGGCAGCGGCCTTCGGCGTGCGGCGGCAACGGCGGGGACTGCGTCGAAGTGAATTTGAGCGATCCCGATCTTGTCGCGGTACGGGATTCCAAGATCGGCCGTTCCCCCGCGCTCGTCTTCGACAATCAGGAATGGGAGGCCTTCGCCGGAGCACTGCGCGAGGGGCAGTTCGACCGCTGACAGATCATCATCCCGGTCCCCGTTACCTTTTTCGTGGTTCCTGATCAAGGAGCTGTGGTCGCCAGGCTCGGCATGACTTTGTCCCCTGTCGCAGGCATGATCCGGGGGGTGGTGTCACCGGGTCTGGTGGCATCGACCGACCGCTGATAGGGACACGGCCGCCGGAAAGGCAGGTCTCGTCGCAGGCGTGGGTGCCGGCGCTCGATGCCTGACCGGCGACCACCCGGGACTCGGCGAAAGACTTGGTGATGAGCAGAAGTTTCGGGGTGTTCCTCGGCCTGGACGTCGGCAAGGACGCCCATCACGCGGTCGGATTGACCACCGAGGGCGAGCGGTTGCACGACGGGCCGCTGCCCAACAGCGAACCCAAGCTGCGGGCGCTGTTCGACACGCTCGCCGTCCACGGGCCGCTGCTGGTCGTGGTCGATCAGCCCGCGACGATCGGGGCATTGCCGGTCGCGGTCGCCCGCGCCGCGGGTCACCAGGTGGCCTATCTGCCCGGCCTGGCGATGCGCCGCATCGCCGACCTCTATCCCGGACGCGCGAAGACCGATGCGCGGGACGCGTTCGTCATCGCCGACGCCGCCCGCTCCCTGCCGCACACCTTGCGCCCGGTCGACGTCGGCGACGACGCGCTGGCCGAACTGGACGTGCTGATCGGCTTCGACGACGACCTCGCCGGCGAAGCCACCCGGATCGGCAACCGCATCCGCGGCCTGCTCACCGGCATCCACCCCGCTCTCGAACGCGCCATCGGCCCTCGGATCAGCCATCCGGCGGTGCTGGAAATCCTGTCCCGCTGCGGCGGCCCTGCCGGAATCGCCAAGGCCGGACGCCGCAAGCTGACCGCGATCGCGAAGGCCCACGCGCCCCGCATGGGCGAACGGCTGGTCGAGTCGATCACGACCGCGCTGGACGAGCAGACCGTCACAGTCCCTGGCACCGCAGCCGCCGACACGGTCCTGCCCAGACTGGCCGACAGCCTGAAAACCGTTCTCCAGCAACGCAAACAAGTCGCCGAGCAGGTCGAGGAGATACTCGATGCGCACCCTCTTGCCGGGGTCCTGACATCGATGCCCGGCATCGGCGTCAGGACCGCAGCCCGCATCCTGCTCGAAATCGGCGACGCCTCCAGCTTCGCCAGCTCCGCACACCTCGCGGCCTACGCGGGCATCGCACCGGTCACCCGCAGCTCCGGGTCCTCGATCAAGGGCGAACACCCTGCCCGCACCGGCAACCGCAAACTCAAGCGAGCGTTCTTCCTGGCTGCGTTTGCCGCCCTGTCCGACCCGACCAGCAGGGCCTACCACGACAGAAAGAGAGCGGAAGGCAAGAAACACAACGCTGCGCTGATCTGCCTCGCACGACGACGCTGCGACGTCCTCTACGCCATGCTCCGCAACGGCACCCACTACCGCCACCCCGAACCCGCCGACCAGCCCGCTGCGGCTTGACAACCACATAGGGACACCCCCCGCCCGAAACACGTCCCGGACGACCGCACGGGCTCCGCCCGTCTTGGCCGGGAGGAATGCTAGGACTACTATGCTTTCGTGCCCGGCAACGGTATCGCCCCCTTCCCCGATCGGACGGCTCGCGCCTCGTGAGCCGGCTTTCCGTCGAGGCCCAGCTTGTCGAACTGGGCAAACTTCTCGTCGCCGCCCGCGTCGAACGCGGGCTGACCCAGGGCGAACTCGGCGACGCCCTCGGCTACACGCAGCCGAACATCAGCAAGATGGAGCGCGGCCGGACCCGCGTCCACCCGCACCTGCTCGACAAATGGATCGACATCCTCGAGGTCGCGCCCGCCGAGGCGGCGACGATGCGGCAGTACAACCAGGCCTCCCGCGCCGACCGGGTGTGGAACGCCCGCCGCCTCGCGGCCAGCCCGGCCTGGTTCCATCCGGTGTTCGAGGCCGAGCAGGAGGCCGCGATCGTCCTGAAATGGACCGGCGAGCGCATCAGCGGAATGCTCCAGACCGAGGACTACATGATGGAGCAGTTCCAGGCCTACGGCCGCACCGACGTGACGGACGCGGTGCACGAACGCAAGCTGCGGGCCAAACTCCTCGACGACTACCCGGAGCGGACGTACAAGTTCATTCTCAGCGAAAGCGCGGTCCACCGGCTGACACGGGCGCGCACGGACAACCCGTACGTCGCGCTCGGCCAGGTCCGGCATCTGCTCGGCCTGGCCCGCAACCATCCCGGTGCGACGATCCGGTTCGTGCCGTTCGACAAAGGCCCGTTGCACGTCGGCCCCGATTTCACGATTTTGCAGTTCGCCAACAACAAGCTCGACCGTTCCTTCGCCGAAACGTCGAATGGCGTCCAGACGTTCATGAACGAGTCCGAAACCTACGACACCGATCTGCAATCGTGGGAATCCCTTTCGAGTGTCGCCCTTTCGGCGGAGGAATCGGCAATTCTTCTCGAAGAAGCCGAAGCGGATCTGATCAGCACCCGTACGCCCGCTGTCCGGCGGCCCGGAGACCGGCTACGCTGATCCCGCGCCGTCGACCACGAGGAGAAACTGGTGACTGGCCTGGAACACGAGCCCTTTCCGCCGCCGGGGATCGACCTCAGCCGCCCCAGCGTGGCCCGCGTCTACGACTATTACCTCGGCGGAACCGCCAACTGGGAAATCGACCGGCAGTTCGCCGAACGCATGCTGCGCGATTATCCGATGGTGCGCCCGATCGCTCAGGCCAACCGGCGGTTTCTGCACCGGGCGGTCCGGCATCTGGTGCGCGCGGGAATACACCAAATCGTCGACCTCGGTTCCGGCGTTCCCACCATGGGGCACGCGCACGAAATCGCCGAGCAGATCGCCCCCGGAAAGGTGAATGTCGCGTACGTCGACTGCGAACCGGTCGCCGTCGCGCATTCCACCAGCCTGCTGCGCGAACAGGGCGACCCCGCCCGGCACGTCGCCCTGCACGCCGACCTGCGCGACCCGCCGCGGCTGTGGTCCCTGCTCGCCGGCTCGGGCGTCATCGACCTCGACCGGCCGATCGCGCTGCTGCTCATCTCCGTCCTGCATTTCGGGCTGCCGCCCGCTCCGGGCAGCGGCCGCACCGAAGACCTCGGACCCAGCGTCGTCGCCGCCTACCGCGATCTCCTCGTTCCCGGCTCGTACCTGGCGCTGTCCCACGTCACCGCCGAGGGCGTCCCGCCGCACTGCGAGCAGCTGCTCGCCGACGCCAAGGAGCGCTACGCCGAGGCGGGCACCGATCTCGTCTACCGCAGCCGGGCCGAGATCACCGGCCTGTTCGGGGACTTCGCCCTGCTCGAACCCGGCGTCACCTGGACCCCGCTGTGGCATCCGGAGGAGGCGGGCCCGAACGACCAGCCGCTCCTCCTCGGCGCGGCCAGCGAGTCGCTGCTGCTCGCCGGGGTGGCGCGCAAGGCGTCACACATCTGAAATGACGGAGATTTGCGTTATCTCAGTCATTACGCTAACTTGAGCCGCATGGACGAGGACTGGGAACTCGCGTTCGCCGACGACGCCGGCCGCCACTTCGCGCGGCAGTACGGCATGACGCCGATGACCGGGCGCGTGATCGGCTGGCTGCTGCTCTGCGATCCGCAGCAGCAGACGATCGCCGAACTCGCGAGCGCGCTGCGGGCCAGCCGCAGCGCGGTCACCAGCGCGATCAGCGAACTCGAAGAGTGGTCCTGGATCCAGCGCACGCGAACGGCCGGGGAACGGGTCGACCGCGTGCGGCTCGCCCCGGACGTGTGGCTGCGGCTGCTCGACAACCAGTCCGAGTACGCCTCGCTCAGCGCGCTGGCACAACGCGGGCTGGACGCGATGACCGGCCAGCCCGCGGAACGGCGGGCCCGGCTGGAAGAACTCGCGGAGTTCACGAAGTTCCTCGCCGAGCGGATGCCCGAACTCGCCGTCGAATGGCGTGCCCGGCGCGAAGCCTTGCACCGCAAGTAAATCCGGCTTCACCACGCGCCTGGCGAATCCGTCCGGCGATTTCGTCCTGCCCGAAATATCTCACTGGGGAGAACTGATGTCCTTCAACCATGCCCACTGGCAGCAGCGGCTCGACACTCTGCGCGCCGCCCGCGGCGTTCCGGGCGCCTCGCTGGCCGTGCTGGCCGGCGGAGAGGTGCACGAACTCGCGAGCGGCGTCCTGCACCGCGGGACCGGCGTCGAGGTCACCACCGACTCGGTGTTCCTGTCCGGCTCGCTCGCGAAGACCTACACCGCGACCGTCGTGCTGAACCTGGTCGACGCGGGCGCGCTGGACCTCGACACCCCGATCGTCAAGCTGCTGCCGGAATTCGCGACGCCGGACCCGGCCGCCACCGAGCAGATCACCGTCCGGCAGCTGCTCAGCCACACCGGCGGCCTGACCTGCGATTTCACTTACGACTCCGGCCGCGGCGACGACTGCCTCGCCCGCTACGTCGAGGCCGCCGCCGGGGTGGCGCTGGACTGCCCGCCCGGCACCGCGCTGTCCTACAGCAGCGTCGGGTACGCCGTGCTGGGCCGGGTCATCGAGGTCGTGACCGGCAAGACGTGGGACCAGGCGGTGAAAGACCTGCTGTTCGCCCCGCTCGGGCTGGAGCACTCGATGACCCTGCCCGAGGAAGCTCTGCGCTTCCGCGTGGCGATGAGCCATCTCGGCGAGGAACCCACGCCCGCCTGGGATTTGATGCCGCGTTCAGCCGGACCGTACGGCCGCGTCATCATCTCCGCTGGCGATGTCGCACGCTTCGCGAAGATGCACCTGGACGGCGGGGTCGCGGCCGATGGTACGCGCGTGCTGTCCAGTGACGCGGTCGAGCTGATGCAGCGCCGGGTAGTCGACAGCCCGGACAAGTGGACCGTTTCCGCCGACGGCTGGGGCCTCGGATGGACGCTCTACGACTGGAACGGCGTCGCCGGGTTCGGACATGACGGCAGTTCCGTCGCGCAGCATTCGTTCCTGCGAGTGGTGCCGCACGCCGGAGTGGCGGTCGTGCTGCTGACCAACGGCGGCGACTTCGACCGGCTGTATCACGAGCTGTTCAGCGAACTGCTGCGCGAACTGGCCGACGTTGAGATGCCAGCGCCGTTCGCGCCGCCGATCAACCCGCCCGCAGTGGATATCACGCCGCTGGTCGGGACATACGTGCGGGAAGGCGTGCTCACTACAATCAGCCGGGCTGATGACGGCACAGCGCGGATCAGGTACGAGTTCGTGGACGGGATGAAGGACCTGTCGCCGCCGTTGGAAGCGGAACTGGTGCCGGTGACCGAAACGGTGTTCGCCGCTTGCGGGGAAAACTTCGGCGCGAACCCGGTGCCGGTGGTCTTCGCGAAACTCGCCGACGGGAGCCCGTGTGTCTACATTGGAATGCGCGCTACGCCGAAAACCTCATGACAGCAACCGCTGTTCCTTGGCCACCGCGACCGCACCGGCCCGGGTGTCCACGCCGAGTTTCTCGTAAATCCGCCCCAAATGCGTCTTCACCGTCGCCTCGCTGATGAACAGCCGTCGCGCGATTTCCCGGTTCCCCAATCCCTGCGCGAGTTGTTCGAGAATGTCCCGCTCGCGGTCGGTGAGCGTCGGCCGCGGTGCACGCAACTGGGCCATCATCCGGTCGGCCACCGGCGGCGACAACGCTGTGCGTCCCGCCGCGGCCGACCGGATCGCCGCGTACAACTCGTCGGCGGACTCGGCCTTGAGCAAGTATCCCGTAGCACCGGCCTCAATAGACCGCGTGATGTCGGCGTCGGTGTCATATGTGGTCAGCACCAGCACTCGCGGCGGCGTCGGAGTCGAGCGGAGCCGCCGGATCGCCTCGACGCCGTCCATTCCGTCGCCCAGTTGCAGATCCATCAGAACCACATCCGGCCGCAACGCGGCGGCGAGGTTGAGCGCCTCCTGCCCCGTCGCCGCTTCGCCGACGACTTCGATCCCGCCCGCGCCGGCCAGCAACGCGCGCAGCCCGGCCCGGACCATGGCGTGGTCGTCGCAGAGCACGACGCGGATGGGCTGATCGTCAGACATGGTCGGGTCCCAACGGGATCGCGGCCGAGATGGCGGTGCCCTGCCCGGGCGCGGATTCGACGGTCAACCGGCCGCCGAGCTGCGTCGCCCGCGCGCGCATGGCGGGCAGGCCGTGGCCGCGGCCGTCGGCGCTCGGGGCAGCCGGGTCGAAACCCCGGCCGTCGTCGGTGATGTCCAGCACGACCTCATCGTCCAGGTAGGTGAGGGTGAGCGCCACTTCCGACGCGTCCGCGTGTTCGCGCGCGTTGGCCAGCGCGCCCTGCGCGATCCGGACCAAAGTGGACTGCACCCGGCTCGGCAACGGCCGCGCGGGCCCGTCGACCTGGACCCGCACCGGCCGCGGTTCGCGTTCGGCGACGTTGCGCAGCGCTTCCTCGACCGAGTGCCCGTCGAGATCGGCCGGGGCCAGGTCTTGCACGAGACCGCGGGCTTCGGCCAGGTTTCGCGTGCCGATCTGTTGTGCCGCATGCAAATGCTCGCGCGCCAGGTCCGGGTCGGCCCACGCGCGGTCGGCCGCTTGCAGCAGCATCGCTTGGCTGGACAGACCTTGCGCCAGTGCGTCGTGGATCTCGCGGGACAGCCGTTGCCGTTCGTCCAGCATTCCCGCGCGGCGCTCGGTTTCCCGCAGCCGCACCGCCTGCCGCCGCAGGTACGTGATCACCGCGGCGGTCACGGCGGCGACGGCGACCGGCACGATGGTCAGGTTCGGGTCGAAGCCGCTCGCGAGCCGGTTCTGGGAGAGCACCACCAGCGCGGTCACCAGCGTCACCAGCACCAACGCGGGTCCGGTGGGCAGGGTGCGGAGGCCGGTGACGAACAGCGGGACCGCGCACCACGCGAAACTCGGCGCGAGCAGCACGAGCACCACCCACAGCACGGTCACGACGGTCAGCCAGGCCAGATACGGCACGGTCACCTGCTCCGGACCGGTCACCCGCAGCACCAGGCCGACCGCGTAGACCGCGGCGAGGCAGCCGGTCAGCGCGATGACCCACGGCGCGGCCGGTTCGCCGTGATGGTGGTCGAGGAAGCGCACGATCGACGCGACCAGCAGCAGGAAGAACGCCGTGTGCATGGTCGCGGCCAGCCACCGCGCGTCCCGATCAGTCATCGCCACCTCCGTTTCGGTCCGCTGTGGAGCCTGACCTGTGCGAACCCGGCCGGCATCAGCCGATCGGATGACCTGAGTGTCGGCCGTTCCGCGCCGCGAGGCGAGCCGAGACTCCGATCCGGTTAAGGGGGTCCTGGCCGCACGATGAATGCATCAAGCCGGACAAGCCAAGGAGCACCCGATGAAGAACTTCACCGCCAAGACCCGCATCGCCACCGTCGTCGGCGGCCTCGCCGTGATCGGAGCCGCCACCACCGGCGCGCTGGCCGCCAACGCCGCCACCCCGGCCGCGTCGGCCGCCCCCGCCGCCGCTCCGGCTCAGGCCGCGCCGAAGGGTCTGGTCCAGACCACTCACCTGTCGATCGCCGCCGCGCAGAAGGCCGCGCAGGCCGCGCTCACCGCCGCCGAGAAGGCGGGCCAGCACGTGTCGGTCGCGGTGGTCGACCGCGACGGCAACACCATCGTCACGCTGCGCGGCGACGGCGCCGGTCCGCAGTCGTACTCGTCGGCCGAGGAGAAGGCGTTCACCGCGGTTTCGTGGAACGCCAAGACCTCCGAGCTGACCGGCCGGCTGCAGCAGGCCCCGACCCTGAAGGACATCAAGGGCACCCTGTTCCTCGCCGGAGCGGTCCCGGTGGACGCGAACAACGCCCCGATCGCGGCGGTCGGCGTGGCCGGTGCGCCGTCCGGTGCGCAGGACGAGAGCTTCGCGCAGGCCGGGGTGGACGCACTCGGCAAGTAACACCTGCGGGGACGACCGGTGGTCCGGTTCTGGCTCGGCGGGTCTCGTCGGCGACGGCGAGGCCCGCTGGCCGGTCTTTGCTTGGGCCCGGCGGTTCGGGCCTGGCTGGATTCCCGAGCCGTTCACGAGGTCCGTGCAGCGCCGTATCGCAGTCCGTCCAGCAGGACCTCGGTGATCCGGACCGCCTCGTCCTTCCAGCCCTCCGCGACGCGCATCCCGCAAATCCCGCCGAGCGCGCGCAGCACAGTGCGTCCGCCGATGTCAGCGCGGAGCGTTCCGGCCGCGGCACCGGCGTCGAGCAACTCGTCGAGCGCACCCGCCATCTGCGCTCGGGCGTCCTCGAACACCGGCGAATCCGTCGCCATGATGCTCTCCAGCGCGACCGCCATCCCCTTGCCGACCGCCGCGTGATCCACCAGCCCCAGCAGGAAATACCTCAACGCCTCGTCCGGCGCGTACTGCTCAAGCAGTTGAGATGGCAGAGCGCACAACTGGTCGACTTCCTGCCGGTAGACCTCCTCCACGAGAGCTTCGCGCGTCTCGAAATGCCGGTAGAGCGTGCCGACTGCGACCCCGGCCCGCTTGGCGATTTCGTCGACATGCGCGTCGGCCTCTCCGGCGAGGAACGCTTCCCGCGCGGCAGCGAGGAGCGCATCGCGGTTGCGTCGCGCGTCGGCGCGCAACGGACGGGTGGACGGCACCAGCACCTCCATAAGATGAGTCCGGTTCAGTTTAGTGTATCGTTTCCGGAGTCAGACTCACCTTAGTGCGGGAGCGATGCCATGACAGTTCCGGACGAGGGTCTCGCGGGCCTCCGCGTGCTGGTCACCGGCGGCAGCCGTGGGCTAGGCGCCGCAACGGTCCGCCGCTTCGCCGCCGCGGGTGCGACCGTGTTGACGGCTTCGCGCAGCGCACCGCCGGACGATCTGCCCGCGACCTTCCTCCCCGCAGACCTCTCGACCGAAGCTGGCGCGGCGGAACTCGGCCGCCGGGTGACCGAGAGCGTCGGCGGGGTCGATGTGCTGGTCAACAACGCGGGAGCGGCGACCGATCCCTCGCCGACGCTCGAGCGGAGCGACGAATCCTGGCTCGCCGACCTGGAGATGAACCTGCTCAGCGCCGTTCGCCTCGATCGCGCGCTGGTGCCGGGGATGGTCGAACGCGGGTCCGGTGTCGTCGTGCACGTGTCGTCGATCGCGAGTCACCTGCCGCAGCGCGGCGAAGCCCCTTACGCGGCGGCGAAGGCCGCGCTCAATGTGTACAGCCGTTCGCTGGCGACGGAGGTCAGCGCGCAGGGCGTGCGGGTCGTGTGCGTGCTGCCGGGGTTTGTGGTCACCGAGGGTGCGACCGCGCATCTTCAGCAGATCGCGTCGCGAGAAGGCGTTGGGGTGGACGAGATTCAGCAGCAGATCGTGGACCGGCTGGACGTGCCGATGGGGCGGCCCGGCGACCCGTCGGACGTGGCGGAGATGATCGCGTTTCTCGCGTCCAGCCGGGCGAAATGGTTGACCGGAGCGGAATTCCGGGTCGACGGCGGGATCATCCCGGCAGTCTGACCGCAGTGACGGAGGGAGTTTCCGATGGACTTGAAGCTTGGCGCGGTGATCATCGACGCGGCGTCGCTTGAGGAGGAGAGCGTGTTCTGGCATCGCCTGCTCGGCGGTTCGGTTGCTACGACAGACACGCACCACTTCCTGCGGGCTAAGGGTTTTCCGGTGCTGGTGATTCAGCACGCCGCCGGACAGGTGCCGCCGGAATGGCCGGACGGGACGTCGCAGCAGATGCACCTGGACGTCACCGCGGATGATCTTGCCACCGCGGAAAAGCTGGCGCTGGAGGCGGGCGCGCGTCGGCTTTCCGGCCACGTGTATGCGAGTCCCGCGGGGCATCCGTTCTGCCTTCGGCAGGCTTGAAGCTCCGATAGGCTCGGCGGATGAGTCAACCCGCCTTGTCGTTCGGCGCGGCGGCGTCGGCGTATGCCGAGCATCGCCCGGACTACGCGGAGGCCGCGGTGCGATGGGCACTCGACGCGGCACCCGGGCCTCGGGTGCTCGACCTCGGCGCGGGCACCGGGAAACTCACCGCCGCGCTGGGCGCCGACGTGATCGCGGTCGAGCCGGACCCGGCGATGCTCGGCGAACTCCGTCGCGCGCTGCCGGACGTCCGCGCCGAACGAGGCAGTGCCGAAGCGATCCCGCTGCCGGACGGGTCCGTCGACGCCGTGCTGTCCGGCAACGCGATGCATTGGTTCGACATGGCCGTCGCCGGACCGGAGATCACGCGAGTTCTTTCGCGCGGCGGGATTTTGGCCGGGTTGTGGAATGTCGTGGACGACCAGGTGGACTGGGTCGCCGAACTGGCGCGGGTCAGCGGCAGCGCGGCGATCGGGCCGCGCGACACCCCGTCGGGCTGGCGTGCCGCGACCGCGCATCTTCCGGAAGCCGGTTCGCCGGCCAGATTCGCATCGCCGGAGCGCGCCGAGTTCCCGCACGGTCAGGTCCGCACCGCGGAGACGTTGGTCGCGACTCTGTCCACTCGGGCCGGGATGCTGATGCTGCCGGAACCGGAGCGGTCCGCGGCGCTTGACCGGATCCGGGCTTTCCTCGCGGAACGGCCGGAGACCGCGTCCGGGACGTTCACGCTGCCGATGTCGACTTGTGTACTGCGCGCTCAGCGGCTCTGAAACAACCATCGCAGCAGGGGTACCGGACGGGGAATCGGGCTGGCGATCGTCCGGCACTGGTCAACGACGGGTACACGGTGGTCGCCGCGATCCGTACCATCACCGGTTTGCTGAAGGACTTGGTGCCACGCGAGCAGCGCTGCCCAGCCTGCTCGAACGGCGAGGCACCGTGGTCAACATCAGTTCGGTGAACGCGAAGGTGCCACAGCCACGACTGATCGCTCAGGCGGCGGTACGAATCTGGGCAAGGCTTTGGCGGAGGAGTTCAGCGGCCGGGGCCTGCGAGTGAACACCGTCTCGCCCGGTCCGGTGTGGACTGACCGGTGGACCCGGTGACCAGCTCGCCCGGCGCGCGGGCGCCGAACTGGACGAGATCGCTGCGCTGGCGGTGTTCCTGGACTCCGGGAAGGTGGCGAACATGAGCGGCGCGGATCTCGTCGTCGACGGCGGGATGACGCAAACCGTCTGACGCCGAAGACCTAGCCGCCGAATCGCTTCACATAGTCCTCGACTATCGGCCGTTCCGGGGCGATGATGGTGTCCGGCAATCGGTCCAGCTCGAAGAACTCGTACCCGGTGATCTCCGTACCGTCCACCGCGACCTCGGTGTTCTCGACAGTCGCGGTGAAAGCGGCGGTCACGTTGTGGACCTCGTCGCCGTGCGGGTACCGGTAGAAGTACTCCGGTCCGGAGTAGACGCCCAGCAGTTCGAGATCCCTTACCACCAGGCCGATTTCTTCGCGCACCTCGCGGCGGCCAGCGTCCTCATAGGACTCTCCGGGGTCGAGGAATCCGCCGGGCAGGCCCCAGTCCTGGCTTTCCCCTCGGAACACCAGCAGCAGCCTGCCGCGCTCGTCGGCGATCAGCACCGACGTTCCGGGCAGGATCAGCGGGCGCGTGCCGACTAGTTCGCGCAGCTCGGCGATGTAGTTCATCAGCGGTCGGTACCTTCTTGGTCGGTTTCGGTCCCGCCGCGCGGGCGGAAGGCGACGATCGGCAGTTGCTGGACCATCCGGTGCCGCGCCGCGTCGGAGCCGTCATAGTGCCAGCCGAGCAGTTTGCTCAGCACCGGATGCAGGACTGGGCGCAGCAGCAGGTTTCGCCGTTCGTAGTCGGCGATGGCGTCGGCCGCTTCGGGTTCGTCGAGGATTCGGTGCTCAGGGACGAACTTCCGGCGGCCGATCGCGACCTCCGCAGCGGGGGCGGCTTGGATGTTGCGGTACCAATCCGACGACGGGCCCAACCCCGCGATGGCGAGTACTTCGTCGGCCTGAGGACGGAGGCCGATCACTTCCAGCACGGTCCGGTACTGCCGGCCGGATTTGCGGCCGACGTGGGTCAGGCACAGGAAACGCTTGCCCAGCAACCATCCCAGGTCGCGGCCGTACAGCTTCGCCGGCGCCTTGAAGACCGTGCGCGCTATCGGGTTCACGGTCGGACTCCTTCCCTCGCCGAATGGTGCAGGTTCGTGATGAGCGCGGTGGATTTCCCGGTCAAACTCCCGGCCACGAATCGGTCAATTCCGGGCAACCGGGCCAGTTTCAGCGCGAGCCGCCGCACCTGGAGCTGCGGTTTGCTGTCGGGGAGGAACCAGCGTGCGCCGTTGCGGGCGACTTGCTGTTTGTCTGCCGCGACGGGACGCCAGAGCCGTTCGTACTCCGCCAGTCCTTCGGGGACCGACGACGCTCGGTTCAGTTGATCTGCCAGCACGTACGCGCCTCCGATGCCCAGTGACGCGCCCTGTCCGGCCAGCAGCGACACCGCGTACGCCGCGTCGCCGACCAGCGTGACCCGTCCTTTGCTCCACGTTGGCATCTCAATCTGGGCGACCTGGTCGTAGTAGATCTCCTCGGACGGCGGACAGTGCGTCAACGCTTCCGGCACCAGCCAGCTCAGCGAACCGTAGGTGTCCAGCAGCGACGCCCGGATGTCGGCGGGCATGGCGGGGTCGGGCGTGCGATGGACGGCGAAAGCGGCGACCGTTCCGGCGCGCAGACCGTAGAAACCCATCTGCTTGCCGACGGTGTCGGTGAGGCAGAACCGTCCGGCGGCCGCCGCCTGGATCTCGGGCGACTTGAACAGGAACGCCGCGGTGTGAAAGCCAAGGTAGCGGAGGAACTGCGACTCCGCGCCGAACACCAGCCGCCGGACCGTCGAATGGATTCCGTCGGCACCGACCAGCAGATCGGCTTCCAGGACCGAACCATCCGAGAGAGTGGCCGCGACTCGGTCGCCGTCGTCCGCTACGGCGACTACCCCGCTGTCGTACCGAAACTCGACCTCAGCGGGCAGCGTCGCGCGCAATGCCTGTTCCAGATCCGGCCGCAGGACGCTCAGCAACCGGCCGCCGACGGTGCGCGCGAACTGGGCGAACTGAATCTCGGATCGACGCTTCCCTTGTGCGTCAACGAGAACCGCTTCGGAAATCGGGTACGCGACGTCCTTGATCGCGGGCAGCACTCCCATCGCCTCGGCCGCGTCGTAGCCGGTGCCGAAGAAGTCGATCATGTATCCCTGCGGGCGCGGGCCGGGCGACCGCTCGACCAGCGTCACCTCGTTGCCCAGCGCGGACAGCCGGTTCGCCGCGGCCAGCCCGGCGATGCCAGCGCCGCAGACCAGGATTCTCATCGCGTCCCCTTAAGGCTGAGTGACCAACCCGCGCAGCACGGCAGTGACCGCCGCCGGATCGCCGCCGGGGGCGAGGCCCCGGTGCAGCAGCAAGCCGTCGATGGCAGCCACCAGCACCTCCGTGGTCGCGTCCGGCTCGGGGACGCCGCGTTCGGCGAGCCAGCGGCTGACCTGCGCACGGAACGCCAGGAGCAGTCCTCCGATCTGGTCCCGCAGCTCGTCGTCGCGCCGCGCCGCCAGGTACGCCTCGACGAACAGCACCGACAACGGATCCACCCCGGTGTACGGCTCGACCGACCCGAACAGCGCGGTCACCAGGTCAGCCGGATTCTGCGTCGCGGCCAGCGCCGGGCCGACGCTCTCCAGCACCTCGCGCATCGCGTCGAGGACCGCCTCGCGCAGCAACGCCTGCAGGGACGGGAAGTGGTAGTGCACCACGCTCGACGTCACCCCGGCCCGCTCCGCCAGCACGCGGGTGCTCACCGCCGTCCACCCGCGTTCCGGCACCAGCTCCGCCGCCGCTGTCAGCAACCGCTGCCGTGCCTCTTGGCCGCGTGCCGCCGCCGGAGAACTCATCCCGCTCCCATACAGGTCGATCGCCCTGGCCAACTGCCCAGGTCGCTCGTACAGGGCGCTCGTCCTGTACGACTGCCCTGATCGTAGCGCGGCCCGTTGACCCAGGTAAAGCGGGTGATCGAAGACTCACCTGAAGGCGGGAGGCGGCGGCGATGTCCGGTCCGTCCTCTAGCGTCTGGCGCTCACCTAGTCGAGGTGACCGCGGTGCGTGAGCCAGCGCAGCGTGCGTTACGCCGTGACCGGAGCGCTTTTCCGGGGAGCTAGCGGCCAGCTGAGGTCAGCTCCGCCGCCCGCTCCCGGATCCGCGGCCGGACGGTGAACCCGCTCGGCTTCAGCGTCAACGATTCGACGATCTTCAGCTCGTACGCCGGATCCGCCTCGAAGTCGCAGCGCTGCAGCATAATTCCCAACGCCAGCACCGCTTCATGCAACGCGAACTGGCGGCCGATGCACGCCCGTTCCCCGGTGCCGAACGGTTTGTACGCCTGAGCCGGACGCTTCCGCACCTCCGCCGGTTCGAAGCGATCCGGGTCGAATTTCTCCGGATCCGGCCCCCAGACCGTCGGGTCGCGGTGGAGCATCGGCAGCGGAACGATGATCGAATCGCCCTTGCGCATCCGGTATTTTCCGCCCAGCACAAGGTCTTCGCGGGCTTCCCGGGAGTAGCCGGGCGCGGTCGGCCACAGCCGCATCGCCTCGTCGAGGACGCGCCGGACGTACCGCAGCTTCGCGACGTCGCCGAAGCCCGGTTCGCGATCGCCCCACACCGCGTCGACCTCGGCGCGAGCCTTCGCCAGCAGCTCGGGATGCCGCGTCAGGTAATACAGCGCGAACGACAGCGCGCCAGACGTCGTCTCGTGACCCGCGACCACGAAAGTGATGGCCTGGTTGCGAATGTTCACCGGGTCGAGCTTCTCCCCAGTCATCGGGTGCCCGTCGGTGAGCATCAACCCGAGCAGGTCACGCGCTTCGCCGCCTTCCCGGCGACGGCTCTCGATGACCTCGTCGACCAGGTTCGTCATGGTCGCGATGTCAGCCTGATTCTGCGCGACCGACCCGGCCAGCGCGCGCCGCACGAACGGAAGCTTGACGTTGTCCAGCTGCGCGAACCGCAACGCACGGATCATCGCGGTGACGAACGGATGCGGTTCGGCCCGCTCGAACGACCCGAACCGGTACCCGAACCCGGCGAGACCGATCGTCTCGAGGGTCAGCCGAGTCATGTCGGCCGCGACGTCGACCGGCCCGGTCGCGCGGTCCCAAGACGCGGTCAGCTCGCGGGCGACCTCGAGCATCATCGAGTGGTAACGGCGCATGGCCTCGGCGGAGAACGCCGGCTGCAGAATGTCGTGTGCGAGCCGCCAGTTCGGCTCGCGCGTGTGCGCGGTGAACAACCCGTCGCCGACGACCCCGCGCAACCGCTCGACGCCGAGGCCCACGTGCTTGCCGAACCTCGACTCGTCGTTCAGTTCGGTGACCAGGTCGATCCCGCAGGCGAACACGATCTCGAGCCCGAAGAACTTACGGGTGAAAATCGGCCCGAGCCCCGCGCCGGCGCGCATGGTGCTCTGCAACGGCGTGCGCACATTGGTCCCGACCAGGTCCCCAAGCACCGGCAACCGGCCGGGCCGGTGCGGAATCGCGGCGGTGTCCACAGTTCGCTCCCTACTGAACCCACATCCAATAGGGTCACCATCCCCCGCTACTGAACCGGTGTCAAGTAAGCTGGGACGATGCGGACGCGCCTGACCACCGAACAGCGGCGCGAACAGCTGCTGACCATCGGCGCAGGCCTGTTCGCGGGACGCCCGTACGACGAGGTGTGGATCGAAGAAGTAGCCGAAATCGCCGGCGTCTCGCGCGGCTTGCTGTACCACTACTTCCCCACGAAGAAGGACTTCTTCGCCGCTATCGTCCGCGGGCAGCGCGACCAGCTGCTGGCGATGAGCGAACCCGACCCCGCGCTGCCGGTGGCCGAGCAGCTGCGCGCCGGGCTGGAGGTGTACCTGGAATTCGCCCGCACCCATCCGGACGGCTACCGCATCGTGCACCGCAGCGCGGGCGACGCGGATCGGGAAATCCGGGAGATCTGCGAGGCCGGGATGACAGCGAACGCCGAGCGGATTTTGGCAGCGGTGAGGTTGCTGCGGCCGGTGACCGCTACTACGCAGCTGGCGGTTCGGGGGTGGCTTTCGTTTGTGGCGACGTTGATTTTGGACTGGCTGGACGAGCCCAAGATCAGCACGGAGGAGCTGCGGGATCTTTGCGCGCGAACTCTTTTCGCTGCGGTTGACGTGGATCCCGACACGATCTGACGCGGTGGGCCCGAGTTCGTGAGGGGAACCCTCATTGACTCTGATTCCCTCAGGGTTCCCCTCACGACCCGCCGATGTCCGTGAGGGACCCCTTCACGTACTTAGATTCCCTCAAGGAGCCCTTCACGGACGGCCCCACCCGTCTCGCACGTGGAGCGTGCTTTCGCCCGCGCCGCGCGCAAGAGCTCGTCGCCGTCGCCGTCGCGATGCGCCCAATGCTGCGGTGGGTGCATCCCACGCACCGACCGCGGCGTTCGCTGTATCCCGCGCACCCAATCCGACGTTCGGCGCATCCCATGCACCCAACGCGGCATTCGGTACATCCCAGGCCCCCAACGCGGCATTCGGTGCATCCCACGCCCCCAACGCGGCATTCGGTGCATCTGACGCACCCAATGCCACATTGGGGCGCCAACGCCCGCCACTCACCAACTGCAGCCGATGCACCCACCCAAGGCAGCCACACCCCCCGCACCCCGATACGAAGCCAAAAACACGGCGCGGAGGTGCTTGTCAAGGCATCTTTCCCGCCTTGACAAGCACCTCCGCGCCGTAGTCACACTCAGCTTCGGGGTGCCCACCGCACCGCTCAGAGCAATGTCGCCGCCAGGCGACGAGCCGAAACCCAGCAACTCAGAGAGTCACCACAACCTCATCCCCCACCACCCGAACCGGAACCCCTCGCAACCCCACCCGAGCATCCGCCGGATGCCGCCCAGTCAAGACATCGAACTCGAACCCATGCCAAGGACAAACAATATTCCGATCAGCCGGATGAAACGCAGGCCCGGCACTCTTCCGATCCTCCCGAACCGGCTGAATCGTCCGCGGCATGATCTTCCCCTGGCAAACCGGCCCGCCCTGATGCGGACACACGTTATGCCAAGCCCGCACCTCCCCGGCATGGAAATAAAGTCCCACTTCCAGCCCGTCAACCTCCACCACGATCCGTTCGCGCGCCTGGAGATCCGCCAGACCGGCAACGACAACATCACGCTGAACCGCGCTCATTCGGCCCTCCGGTACCAGATCGCCATGTCGAAAAGGTTCACATCCGCGGCGTCCAGCAACGCAGTCACCAGAACAACAGTCTCCGTCGCAGTCAGCGCATCCTCACGAATCGGCCAGGCGATCTTGCCGACCCGGTCAGTCTTGGCGGAGAACAGCCGAGCCGCCGCATACAACAAGTCCGCGATTTCTTCGTCACCAACCGAAGCAGCCCGGTCCTCCGAGACGATCCGGGAGGTCAACTCGCCCAACTGAGATACCAGCGTAGTCAGTTCAGACATCACGAAACCCCAGGACGGTCATGGAGCACACTGTGCGCAGCGGGCTTCCGGCGATCAGTGGGCAGATTGAAAACGCGCGCCGCGTTGAGGCCGAGAATGTTGCGCTTAGCCTGCTCCGACAAGAAGGGCAGCCGCGTAATAGTCGAAGGCGCATCCCAATCCCAATGCGGCCAATCCGACGAATACAACAACTGCGTCTCCGCGTTGAACGCCTTCATCCCAGCCTCCAGCAACTCCATGCTGGTCCGCTCCATCGGCTGGCTCGTATACCACATATCCTTCATGTACTCACTAGGCAGCCGATTCAACCCAGGAGCCTCACTAGGCCGCATCAGCACCTCGTGGTCAAGCCGCTGCATGAGGAACGGAATCCACGCCAACCCGCTCTCGACCCACACCATCTTCAGCCGAGGGAACCGCTCCGGCATGGCGTTGATGATCCAGTTGGTCACATGAATCTGGTTGTAATGCGTAAACGACAACGCATGCATCGACAGGAACCGGTTCAGCTGCGCGAAAGAAGGGTCGCCCCAGTGGTACCCGGAGTGGAACGCGAGCGGCTTCCCGCTGTCCTCGATCAGCTTGTACAGCCTGGTATAGACATCCGAATGGACCGGATTGTTGCGCGTCGAACACACCGTATACCCGATAATCCCGTCGTCATCGGCATACTTCTCGACCAGCTCCTCGCAAACCTCAGGCGTGTTGTACGGCAAGTACAACATCCCCTTGAGCCGGTCATCCTGCGGCAGAACGACTTCAGTCAGCCACCGGTTGAACGCCCGCCCGAGCACGACCTCGATCTCATCCTGCGGATGCATGCCCAGCAGCAACATCGCACTCGGAAAGACGACCTGGTAGTCCAGTCCCATCGCGTCCATGCCGCGCCGGGCGGCGGCAACGAACGGATGCCCGGACACGCCGTCGAGCGGCTCCTTGCGCCCCTGATGCCCGATCCGTCCACCAACGCTCTGATGTGACATACCAGGCTGGATGTTCAGCAGCGCGTTGTTCCCAGCGAACTTGCCGAACTGATCCATCCCGATCTGCCGCCACACATCGTTGTCGATGAGTTCCAGCACCTCGCCCCAGAAGTGATCCTCCGAGACGTGCGCGTCGATGTCGACGATGAAGTAGTCGTCGTACTCCCGCTCGGCCTGTTTGGTCGCGTGGGCGAGGACGTCACGGGTGTCGGTGCGCCCGCCGATCTCGGCGAGTTCCCGGATCCGCGGCCCGTCGGAACGCGGCGTATTCAAGGGCACGGATTCTTCCCTTCGTCCGGCGTCAGCGGGGCGCGACGGCGGCATCGGTCATCGTGGTCAGGTAGTCGTCGTCAGCGGGAGCCGCGTTCTCGTGCGGGATGACGACAGCGCGGTCCGGGCTCACCGCGAAAGTGTGTTCCTCGCCGGCAGTCGGGACGGTTTCCGCGGACAGCTCAGCCGTTTCGGTCCGCACCCGCATCGGGAGCCCGTCCGCGCGGACGAGGAGGTTGACGGCACTGCCCAGATAAGTAGTGCGCTCAACAGTTCCCCGGAACCGACCCACACCAGAACCATCCGGAGACAGCCGAGCGTGCGCCGCACGGAACGCGATGTCAGCCCGGTCTCCCAAGGACACATCACCGGTCGCAATCCCCGAGAAGACCAGCGAGGTGTCGTCCACGCTCACCTCAGCAGTCTTCCCGTGCACACCAGTGACGGTCCCGGGCAGGATGTTCTGAAAGCCCATGAAATCCGCGACATAAGCCGAATTCGGCCGGTCGTACAGGTCGCTCGGCGTACCGGACTGGACGATGACGCCCTCGCTCATCACGATGATCCGGTCGGACAGCGTGATCGCTTCCTCCTGGTCGTGCGTCACGTAGACCGACGTCGTCTCGAACCGGTTGTGCAGGGAGCGCACCTGCTGGCCCATCTGGTACCGCAGTTTGCTGTCCAAATTGGACAGCGGCTCGTCGTAAAAGATGATCCCCGGCCGGGCGGCCAGCGCACGGGCGAGTGCCACGCGCTGCTGCTGACCGCCCGACAGGGCGGTGACCGGACGCTTCCCGAGGTCGGAAAGGCCAACCGCGTCAAGCATTTCCTGCACCCGCTGCGCCCGCTCCCGGCCAGGCATCCGCGCGACCTTCAGCGGGTACGCGACATTGTCCGTGACGTTCAGGTGCGGCCAAAGCGCATAGCTCTGGAACACCATCCCGACCCGGCGCTTGTCCGCGGGCACGAACGTGCGCCGCGCGGTGTCGACCACGACCCGGTCGCCCATGACGATCCGGCCCGAGGTCGGCCGCTCCAGCCCGGCCAGGCAGCGCAACGTCGTCGTCTTGCCGCAGCCCGAAGGGCCGAGCAGCGTCACGAACTGCCCGGACTCGATCGTCAGATCCAGTTCGTGCAGCGCGGCCTTCGCGCCGTACTTCTTGGTGAGTCCGGATACCTGGACCTCGGTCATCGTGACCTGCGCTTTCTCTTCGGCCGGGAGGCGAGGCGTTACTTCTTGAAGGCCTGGGTGATGAAGTCGAAGTAGGGCTTGTTGAACGCGGGGTCCGGGTTCGAGAACGGCAACCGCGGCAGCTTGTCCAGCGACGGCAGACCCGCCGGGCCGGGCGCGGTCGGCGTGCGGCCGTAGGAGTTGTCCTTCTCGGCCAAGGCTTTCTGGCCTTCCGGCGAATACAGCCAGTTGACGTACAGCTGCGCGGCCTCGG
The DNA here is from genome assembly GCF_041346965.1 of Amycolatopsis sp. cg13. Classification (GTDB taxonomy): domain Bacteria; phylum Actinomycetota; class Actinomycetes; order Mycobacteriales; family Pseudonocardiaceae; genus Amycolatopsis. The sequence goes on along the minus strand of NZ_CP166848.1, from coordinate 8,181,701 downwards.
CGTGCGGCGCCTTGTTGATCACACACAGCGCCGAGCGCGCCATGTAGTTTCCGCCGTCCTCGAGCGGGAACACCATGTCGATCGGCGCGCCCTTCTGCTTCTGCGCCTCGAAGTAGCCCTGGTATACCGCGATGCCTACCGGGAACCGGCCGCTGGAGACATCAGTGGGCACCATCTGTTCCGACTGCGAGATCTGCAGGTCCTGCGCGGCGAGCTTCTCCAGATAGGAGCGGCCCCACTTCTTCTCGTTCTCGGGCAGCATCAGCGATTCGAGGATGTAGCGGATGCCGCCGGGCACGGTCATGTCGCCGACCGCGATCTTGCCCTTCCACTTCGGGTCGAGCAGGTCGTGCCAGTTCTTCGGCGCGTCCTGCTTCTGCACCTGGTCGGTGTTGTAGACGAATCCGAAGTAGCGCAAGGCGAAGTAGGTGAGCCTGCCGTCGTTGTCGGTCGGGACCTTGAACCCGGGGTCGGCGGTGCGCACGTCCGCGGGCGTGCAGATGTTCGGCTTCGCGGCCGCCTGCGGGGATTCGCCGCCGACGTAGATGTCCGCGATCCGGTTCCCGCTCTGCGCCTCGGTGTCGAGCTTGGTGAGGATCTGCGCGTCGGCCTGGTCCTGCGGGAGCAGCTTGATCCCGGGGAAGCGCTTGGTGAAAACATCGTTCATCGCCTGGTTCGCGGTCACCCCGGGCCCGTACAGCACAAGCTGCGTGTGGTTGGCCGCGAAGGCCTTGTCGTACAGCTCGTTCATATATTTGTTGGCCGCGGCTGACGCGCCAGGAACCTCAACTGGAGTACTCGACTTCGTCGCGCCCGCGGACGCGCAGGCGGTGAGCGAGGCGAGCAGGCCGGCGGTGAGCGCCAGCGCCGGTGCGCGCAGTTTCGTACGGGAGAACTTCATTGTTCTTCCTCTCGGGTCAGGGGGTGAGACGGGAGAGCGGACCTGCGGAACGGTCGCGGCCGAGGATCCGGCCGCCGAGCTTGACGGACACCGCGGCGAGCGCCAGCACGACGAACGCGGCGATCAGGATGATCATGAACAGCGCCGCGCCCCGGGACATCTCGCCGGTGAGGAACTGCTGGAAAGCGGTCAGCGACACGGGTTCCAGGCCCGGCGGGGCCAGCAGCATCGGCACGGCGAGGTTGCCCGAGATGAACAGCGCGGAGAGGAACCAACCGGCCAGGAAGCTCGGGATGACCAGGCGCAGCACGATGGTCACCAGCACCCGGCCCGCGCTCGCGCCGGACATCCGGCCGGCTTCCTCCAGTTCGGGCGACAGCTGGGCCAGCGCGCCCTCGGCGATCCGGCTGGAGACCGGGATCGTCGCGACGACCAGCACGAGCGTCATCAGGAACGCCGACCCGTAGAGCCCGCGGAAGGCCGGGAGGTAGAGCACGGCGAACATGTAGGCGAGGCCGAGCACGACGCCGGGCAGCGCCCACGGGATCCAGACCGCGAACGAGGTGTAGCTCCGCAGGAATCCCCGGCGCCGCGCGGTGACGTAGGTGGTGAGCAGTGCGATCGCGATCGAGCCGAAGCCGCCGATGACCGCGAGCCACGCGGTGAGCGCCAGGCTCGAGCTGAACTGCGGGTCGGTGAGCATCGTGACGTAGTTGTCCAGCGTCAGGCCGGTGCTCATCACCCCGAAGATCGGCTGGAGGCTGCCGAGCACCATCGCGAACAGCGGCAGCAGGAAGTTCAGCAGCACCACCACGACGATCAGCGCGGACAGCACCCAGCGGACCGGGCCCAGCTCCTGCGGATCGCGCCGCGACGTCTTGCCGGTGAGCGTGGTGAAGCTGCGGCCGCGCAGCATCCAGCGCTGGGCGAGGAACAGCAGCAGCACCAGCAGGATCAGCACGAGCGACAGCGCGAACGCCTTGGTGTACTCGGCTGGCGCCTCATCCCGGACGTAGTGGTATATCTGCGTCGAGAACACGTAAATGCCCGCCTGGCGGCCTATCAGCTGCGGTCCGTCGAACGACTGGAACACCAGCACCGCGATCAGCAGGGCCGCGCCGGTGATCGCCGGGCCGACCGACGGGATGGTGATGGTGAAGAACGTCCGCACCGTTCCCGCGCCGCTGATCGCCGCGGCCTCGTCGAGCGACTGGTCCCGGTTCTTGAACGCGCCGAGCAGCAGCAGGTACGCGAACGGCATGTAGCCGAGCGACGTCAGCAGGATCAGCCCGCCCCAGCCCTGGATGTTGATCAGCGGCCCGTGCGTGCCGAGCGAGCGGCCGTGCTGGTTAAGCAGGCCGTTCTGCGCGTTGCCGAGCATGATCCAGCCGAGGGTGTGGAACAGCGGCGGGACGAACAGGTTGATCACCATGATCGGCGTGAGCAGCTTGCGGCCGGGGACGTTCGTATTGGCCGCGATCCAGGCGAACAGCCCGCCGCCCGCCACCGAAATCGTGCCGCACACGACGACCAGCACGATCGAATTCCACAGCGTGTGCCAGGTTTCCGGGGCCTCGAACGCCGCGAGCAGGCCGCTCATCGTGAACGGCATGTTGTCCGAGGGCAGCCCGTCGCGGAAGGCGCCGAGCACGATCATCGCCACGGGATAGACGAAAATCAGCGTGAGTCCGGCGAGCAGGGTCGCTTTGAGCACACCGCCGGTCACCGAGCGGCGCATCGATGCCCGCCGGTCGTGCTCGAATAGGCGCTCGGTCACTGCACCGTTCCTTCCTGCGAGCGATCGGTTACCCGCCGCGTGAACGAACCGCTCCGTCCGTCCTGCCGGTTAGCGTAAGAACTCGGGTGCGGCGGCTCATCGAGCGGCTCTCCGAAGTCCTCCCGGTTTCCTCCGACACGGTGTCGGAGGAAACCGCTGATCAGATAAGGGCGGCGAGCACTGCGTCGTTCTCTTCGGGCAGCCCGATCGTCACGCGTGCGCCGCCCGCCTTCGGGAACGGCCGGGCGAGCACGCCGCGAGCCTCCAAACGGGACAGAAGCTCGGCCGCATCCCCAGGCAGGAAAAGGAAATTCGCCTGGCTCGGCACATACGCGACGTTCGCTGCCTTCAACGCGGCTTCGACGCGAGCGCGCTCGGAGACGATGACAGCGGTTCTTTCCTTCGCTACAGCCAATCCTTCCGCGCTCAACGCCGCGATGACCGCCGCCTCGGCCACGCTGTTGAGCGCGAACCCGACGGACGTACGGCGCAGTGCTTCCGCGATCCGCGGCGCCGCAGCGGCGTAACCGACGCGGATTCCCGCCAAACCGTGCGCTTTGGACAGTGTCCGCAGCAGCACGAGATTCTCGAACTCGTCGAGCAATCCGACAGTCGCGTCCAGTGGTTCGGCAGACACGAACTCGCGGTACGCCTCGTCGACAACAACCAGCACGCTCGACGGGACGCTTTTCAGGAAGTCGCGGATATCCTCGACCCCGCGCAGCCCGCCGGTCGGGTTGTTGGGATTGCAGAGGTAGACAATGCGGGTTTCCGGGCCGACCGCGGCGAGCATCGCGTCGAGATCCATCGCGCCGTTCGCGTCGAGACCGACCTCTGCGGACTCGGCGCCGGCCAGCGAAAGCGCCGCCGCATACGCCTCGAAGGACGGTGCCGGGCGCACCCCGTGCACGCCGGGTTCGCAGACGAGCCGAGCGAGCGCGTGCAGCAGAGTGCCGGATCCGTTGTCGATCGCGATGCGCCCCGCGTCCAGCCCCATCGCCTCGGCGACGGCGGCACGTGCCGCGGCGCGGTGGTAATCGGGGTAGCGGTGGGCATTCCGGGCCGCCTCGGTCATGGCGGCGACGATGACGTCGGCGGGCGCCCACGGCATTTCGTTCTGTGACAAGCGGATCGGCGGCTGCGCACCGCGGGACGAGCGATCGGGGGCGGCGAGCACGCGGTCGACCACACTGCGGAGCTCCAGCAGCATGCATCCTCCTCAAGCCGGACGATTAACTGTAATGAATATACATAATTCTGAGCGCGTGTACATCCATCAGTTCTCCGGCGTGCGAAGATCAGGAAGGCCGGGCTGCCACCGCGGGACGCCGATGCCGCGAAATCGCCGACTCCGCCAGCTTGTGGTCGCGCCGCACGACCGCCTCCGCGAAGTCGAGGTGCGTGCGCAACCGCTCCTGCGTGGTCGGCGCCGTGACGCCCTCGAGCCGCGCCGCGATGATGTAATCGACCAGATTCGTATACAGACTGCGCAAAAGCTCGTTCGGCGACACCTGCGCGATCCGCGCGTGCAGCGCCCAGATCGCGGTCGGCGCCTCCGCGGAATCCCAGGCCGCCTTCAACGTCTCGGCACACGCTGAGATATCAGCGATGTCCTCGTCGCTCGCGTTCTCGACCGCGTCGTGCAGCACCGAACCGTCGAGCGAGTCCAGGACGCGCAGGCAGTTCTCCACCGTCGCCTTGCCCTCGCGCAACTGCAGCAGCTGATCGCTCAGATGCGTGAACGGCGAACGCGTCGCAACGAAGATCCCGCCGCCCGGCCCAGGCTTCGCGTCGACGATGCCGCGAGCGCGCAGCAGCTGGATCGCCTCGCTCAGCGTCGCCGGCGCAACCCCGAAGCGCGCCATCAACTCCTGACGGCGGCCGACGAAGTGCCCGGCGCTCCAGCCCTCCGAGACGATCTCGTCCTCGAGCGCGCGAGCGACCTGGACAGCAGCAGCGGTGTTCGTGATCTGCGGCAAGGGTCCTCCGAAGTTCTCGGTCCGGTGACGTCGCCGACGCGGGTCACGCGTAGTGACAGATTAGAGGCGCACCGGAACCTGGAACACCCGGCATCGTCTATATTGATTGTAGACATTAGACGCTGGCGTCACCAGCGCGGCACGCACCGTTGCCTCTAAGGAGCCTCATGCCGGTTTCCGCCTCGATCCTCGCCGCTTCCGCCGCCCTCCAGTCCGACCTGATCGAACTCCGCCGCACCCTGCACGCCCACCCCGAAGCCGGGTTCGCCCTCCCCCGCACCCAGCGAGCGGTCCTGACGGCGATGGCCCCGCTCGACCTGGAAGTAACGCCCGGCCCGCACGATTTCACGTCAATCGTCGCAGTACTGCGCGGCACGCGGCCCGGACCGTCGATCCTATTGCGCGCGGACATGGACGCGCTGCGCGTTTCGGAGGAGACCGGACTGCCGTTCTCCTCGCAGACTCCCGGATTGATGCACGCCTGCGGACACGACCTGCACACCGCCGCGCTCGTCGGCGCGGCAAAGCTCCTGAGCGCCCGCCGAGACGAGATCGCCGGCTCGGTGGTCTTCATGTTCGAACCAGGCGAGGAAGCAGGCGGCGGCGCACAACGGCTGATCGAGGAGGGCGTGCTTTCAGACGTCGAAGCTGCTTACGGCATTCACGTCCTGCCCGGCCAGTCTGGCGTATTCACGACCCGCCCCGGCTCGGTCATGGCCGGGGCCAGCAGCCTGACCGTGCGCGTCCTCGGCCGAAGCGGACACGGTTCGCGTCCCCATCAGGCAGTGGACCCGGTTCCGGCCGCGGCGCAGATCATTTCGGCCCTGCACACCTATGTCACCCGGCGGTTTCCAGTGTTCGACCCGGTTGTGCTGTCGGTGACCAAAATGCAGGCGAGCGAGATCATCAACGCCATCCCCGACGAGGCGACCCTCGGCGCAACGATCCGCGCGCTTTCCGCGGAGAGCGTGGATATTCTGGCCCGTGAGCTTCCCTCGCTGGCAGACGGGATCGCGTCGGCGTTCGGCTGCCGTGCGGAGACGGAGTTCCGGTCGGTCTACCCCGTAACCACGAACGACCCGAAGGCAGCGGCACATGCGTTGACCGTTCTCGGTGATCTGTTCGGCACGGAACGGGCTGTCCCGCTGGAGCACCCGGTGATGGCTTCGGAGAGCTTTTCCGCAGTATTGAACGAAGTCCCTGGCGCGTTTATTTTCCTGGGCACCACACCGGACGGGATCGACCCAGATGCGGCGGAGATGAATCACTCCCCACGCGCGGTCTTCGACGACAGCGTGCTCGGCGACCAGGCCGCAGCGTTGGCCGCCCTAGCCCTCAGTCACGTCGCCGTACGTGAGGGGAACCCTCAGGGAATCTGATTCCCTCAGGGTTCCCCTCAGACCCTCGACGGTCCCTGAAGGGCTCCTTCACGGAATCAGATTCCCTCAAGGAGCCCTTCACAGCCCACCCCACCCACCAACTCGCTCGCCACTGCCGCGATGCGCCCCAACGCCACTTTGGGTGCGTCCCGCGCACCCAAAGTGGCGTTCGGTGCGTCAGATGCACCCAATGCGGCGTTCGGTGCGTCAGATGCACCCAATGCCACATTGGGGCGCTAGCCCCGGCCACCACCCAAACCGCACCGGTGCACCCAAGGTTCGAGGCACCCAGCCCCTCCCCCGCACCCCGATATGAAGCGTCCCTGCGGTCTGGGGGTGCTTGTCAAGGCATCTTTCCCGCCTTGACAAGCACCCCCAGACCGTCAGCACACTCACGCTTCGGGGTGCCCCACGCAACCAACGGGCGATGTCGCCGCCAGGCGACGAGCAGCTCAGTGCTTCTCGTGAATCAACGGCCAAGGCGAAGGAAACACATCCACCGGCACCTTCACCACCGCAGGCCGCCGAGCCGCAATAGCCGCAGAAACATGCTTCTCCACCGCAGCAGCATCCTCAGCAAGCGCGAAATCCAACCCAAATGCCCGAGTAAGCAGCTCGAAATCGGGATTGGTCAAATCCGACCCAATGAACCGACCACCATAAGTATCCCGCTGAATCCGCCACACATTCCCAAACCGCGAGTCCTCGAACAGCACAGTCACCAGGGGAATCCCATACTTCTTAGCCGTAGCGAACTCCTGCATAGACCAGCCAATCCCCCCGTCACCGGTAACCGCGACCACAGGACGCCCACCCGACCCCACCGCAGCCCCAAGCGCAGTAGGCATCGCATACCCCAACGTCCCCTGATACCCAGGCCACACGTAGGAACGCGGAGCCTGCACAGGAAACCCGTACGTAGACACATACCCAATCTGCGTCAACTCATTGACGTAAATCCCATCCTCAGGCAACGCAGCACGGATCGCGTCCACGAACTCCATCTGCGGCCCAGCCTGCTTCCGAATCCGGACTTCGCAATCCTCCCGAAGCCGAACCAACTCAGTCCCCCACGTAGCCCGCGGCGAGAGCCGCTCAACCAACGCCGCCAACACCGCCACAGCATCAGCATTAACCGCAAGATCCGGCCGCCGAGGCGGACGAAGGTCAGCCGCATCGATATTGACCAACGCGAGCCGAGCATCCCCGACATTCAACTGCTGCCCAAACGGCGTCAGGAACCGACTCCCGAACGACACCACCAAATCCGCCGTAGACCGCAACTCCCATAAAGCAAAAGCAGGCAGAGCATGCGGATCCCGGGCATCAATCGCCCCGCGCCCGTTCTCGCTCATCACCACCGGCGCGTCCAGCAACTCGGCAAGCCGAGCCAACAGCTTGAACGCCCGCGGATCCCGCATCCCGCCACCAGCATGGATCACCGGCCGCGAGGAAGCCGCCAGCAACCGCGCGAGCTCAACAACATCCCGCTCCGGCGCCTCCGGCTCCCGAACCCCAAACGGCTCCCCCGGCTTGAGATCCGCAACCGCGTGCAACAAATCCGGCCCCAGCTCAAGCGCAACCGGACGCGGACGCCCAGTCCGCATCTGCCGGAAGCCCTCATGCACGAGATCAGGAATCTCCTCAACCCGCTTCGGCCGAGCAGACCACTTAGTCAGCCCCTGAACCGTGTCAGTTTGCCGAGGAATCTCGTGCAGCGCCCCGAGCCCGCCGCCGACGAGCGGCGAAGGAATCGTCCCCGCCAGCAACATCACCTGCGATGAACAGGCATACGCCGTTGCCATCCCAGCTCCGGCGTTCAGCACACCAGGCCCCGGCACCACCATCGCCACCCCAGGACGGCCGGAAGCCCGGTAATAGCCGTCCGCCATGTAACTGGTCGCCTGCTCGTGCCGCGGGACGACCAGCTCCAGCTCGTCGCGCTTGCGGTACATGCCGTCAGTGAGCCCGTCCAGCTGGACTCCGGGAATGCCGAAGACCGTGTCGACGCCCTCGCTGATGAGCGCCCTGGCGAGCGCGTCACCGCCTGTCATCTGTGCCATGCGGATCCCTCTCGTCAAATGTCTATAATGAATATAGATCAAATCTCCGGCAGCTGGCAACGGAAGAGGCGAGCATGACTCTCGAAGGACAGGTGCAGGCCTACGCGGACCGGCTCGGCCGGCCGGTCATCGTGTTCGACGTCGACTTCACGGTCATCGCGTTCAGCGTGCACGACCAGGACGTCGACCATGCCCGACTGGCGATCATCCTGTCCCACAAAGGATCTTCGCGCGCCCGAGAGTCCATCCGGGACTACCGGGTCGGCCAAGCGCAGGACCCGGTCCGGATTCCGCCGCTCGACGGCGGGCAGTCCCGGCTGGTCGCGCCCGTCCGGCACGAAGGACGGCTCGTCGGCTACCTGTCCTCGACGATCCCCGAGGACGACGACTCCGCCTACGCGGACGACGACGAGTTGCGCGACCGCCGCGCGCAGATCGGCTTGCTGCTGGCCGCCATGGCACTGGGCAACCGGGAGGACGAGGACCGCGCACGACGGTTGCTCACCGCGTTGCTCGAAGGGAACGACGACCAGCGCGTCCGAGCCGCCGACGAACTGCTCGCGAGCGGCCTGCTCTCCCCCGTCCCGCACTACACGGTCATCTCGATCGCGACCCCGCCGCGGGCCGAGCCCAGCTCAGCGACCCTTCGGCTCGTGCTGGACCGGGCGTTGTCGAGCATTCCGGTCTTCCCGACGCTTAAGGCCGTCGGCGCGGTGCTCGGCAGCGAAGCGATCTTGCTGGTGCCGTACGAGATCGACACCGAGCGACTGTCCGCCCTCCTTGCCCAGCCTGCCTTTTCCGGCCTGCACGCCGGAGTCGGCGGAGCACACGCGCCGCTGTCCGACGTGCACCGATCGCTGCGGGAAGCCCGGATCGCCTTGCGCGGCGGCGACACCGGCTGCGTGGCCCACTGGTCGGAACTGGGATTGGACCGGCTACTGCTGCAACTCCCCCTTGATGACCTTGCTCCCGCAGATCTCCCCGATGCCGTACGACGGTTGCTCGACGCGCAGTCCGGACCGGATCTCGCACAGACCCTGGAGACCTACCTCGACTGCGGTTGCGATGCCCAACGCACCGCGCTCACCCTGCACGTCCACCGCAGCACCCTCTACTACCGGCTGGATCGCGTGCGAGCGGTCGCCGACGTCGACCTCGCCGACGGCAAAGTGCGCCGGGAGCTCCATACCGGCCTGCGGATCGCGACGCTCGCCGGTCTTCGCTAGCCCCACCGCTCGCAATTGACTATATTCAATGTGAACTTTTACGGAAGGGTCCCGCATGAACGCACTGCTGACCACCGTCTCGGTCGCCGACGACCGCGGGCGGCCGATCCTCGACGCCGCGACCCGGGAAGTCGTCGGCCACGCACCCGTGCACACGGTCGACCAGCTGAACGCCGCGATCGCGGCTGCCGCAACGGCTCAGCCCGCCTGGGCCGCGCTGGGGCACGCTGAACGTTCGCGAATCCTTCACGTCATCGCCGACGACATCGACGCGCACGCCGAAGAACTCGGCGAGATCATCACTGCCGAGCAAGGCAAAGCCGGCGGCGCTGGCGAGGCCCACGGTGCCGCGCACTGGCTCCGGTCCGCCGCGGACACTGTGCTCGAACCGCAGAAGCTGCCCGATGGAGCGGAGCAACACTATGTCCCGCTTGGCGTCGTAGCCTCGATCGGCCCGTGGAACTTCCCGGTGATGATCGCGGTATGGCACGTCGCGCCGGCATTGCGCATGGGAAATACAGTGGTGCTCAAGCCTTCCGAGAACACTCCGCTCAGCGTCCTCGCCCTTGCGGAGATCTTCCGCCGCCACCTTCCGGCGGACGTGCTGACCGCGGTCTCCGGGGATCGCGAAGTCGGTGCTGCGCTGGCCGCGCACCCGCGGATCGCCAAGATCGTGTTCACCGGCTCGACCGCGACCGGACGCCGGATCGTCGAAAGCTCGGCGGGCAACCTCGCGCGGCTCACCCTGGAGCTGGGCGGAAACGACGCCGCGATCGTGCTTCCCGGCACGGACGTGGAGGCCGTCGCGGACAAGCTGTTCTGGGCGGCTTTCATGAACACGGGCCAGGTGTGCGCCGCGCTCAAACGGCTTTACGTGCACGAGTCGATCTATGACGACGTCGTCTCCGCGCTGGCCGAACGCGCCGAGAAGGCACCGATGGGGCCAGGACAGGACAAGGCGAACCGGCTCGGGCCGGTGCAGAATCCCGCGCAGTTCGAGATCGTTTCCCGGCTGGTGGAAGAGGCGCGAGCGCGCGGGGCCCGGATCGTCACCGGCGGACTGCCTGCGCCGGAGCTGGGGCCGCTGTTCTACCGTCCGACGATCATCGCGGACGTCGAGGACGGCGCCGCGGTGGTCGACGAGGAGCAGTTCGGACCGGTGCTGCCGGTGATCCGGTACTCCGATGTGGACGATGCGGTGCGTCGGGCGAACGGCACTGACCAGGGCCTGGGTGCTTCGGTCTGGGGCACGGACGCGGACGAGGTCGACGCGGTGGCGCAGCGGATGGAGGCGGGCACCGTGTGGATCAACCAGCACGGTGGCGTCGATCCGGCGATTCCCTTTGGCGGGACCAAGTCCTCGGGGTACGGGCTGGAGTTCGGCGTGGAAGGTCTGAAGGCCATGGCGGCCAGCAAAATCATCCGCCGATAGAACCAGTGAAGGCCTCCTCGAGGGATTTCCCCGAGGAGGCCTTCACCGTGGGCCGGAGGGTCAAGCGCCGCGAAGCTTGTCCCACAACTCGGCCGCGACCGCCCGGTCAGGCGGAGCACCTCGCCACACCACCGTCTGGTCCTGACGCACCAGCGTGATCGGGCAAAGATATTCATCCGGCAGCTCGTCGGCTTCGACGACAGCGAAGGGGATACCTCGGTCTGCCGCTTCAACGGTCAGCGCTGAGATATCAACTCCGCAGGCTGCAATCGCCGTGTAGCCAGCGGAAAAATGGTCGTACAGCGATGATCCGTCCGCCAGCGTGAAGTGCGGTGCACGGCAACCGGGCACAGTGGACGGTGTGTAGCTGCCCATCGTGTAGCCGGGGGCTTCGTCGCCGTCGTAGGCGATGATCGGTGAATCGTGGTACGCGTAGCCGTAGTTCAAACCAGCGGCAGCGAACTGCGGCTCGTTCAACTCCCGCACCGCCGCACCGAAAGCCGCACGTGCGGCTTCACCGGCTGCGGTGTCGTCTTCGAGGGCGGCGGGAAGCCCTGGCCGGGCAAGCTTCCGCTGGTGGTTCATCGCGAAGTGCGACACCTGTTCGGTGATCGGCCGTCGTTCGGCTTCGTAGGCGTCCAGGATCCCTTCCTCGGCCCAGCCGCCGAGGTGCGCGCCGAGCAGCCAGGTCAGGTTGAGCACGTCCGCGATGCCCGCGTTCATCCCGAATCCGGCGAACGGCACCCACAAATGCGACGCGTCTCCAGCGAGGAACACCCGCCGGTCGCGGAACCGGTCGGCGAGCAGACGGCGCGCGATCCAGTCCTCTTTGGACACGACGTCGTATTCGAACGTCTCGTCCACGCCCAGAATCGCGCGAATCGCCGCGTCCCGGTCGACGACCTCCTCCGCTGAGGAAAGGTAGGTGTGCACAAGGAAGGTTTCGCTGCCGTCGATCGCGTACACGTGGCCGACGCGGCGAGCATTGAACGTGTGATAGCCCCACGCCCGCGGTTCGTCGGCGGACATCAGCGAGTACAGCTTCGGCGCGCGGATGCAGGTGGACTGCACGTGCTGAAGCACCGGATCACCGCTGAGCTTGGCACCGATCTGCTTGCGCACCGTCGAACGGCCGCCGTCCGCGCCGATGAAGAACCGCGCGCGCAGAGTCCGTTCGCCGGATCCGTCGGACACTACTGCCGAGACCGACGACGCGTCCTGCTCGACCGAATGGAATCGCGTGCGGTTGAGCAGCGTCACGCCGGGAGCGGCGGCGGCATTCCGGGCGAGGATCGGTTCCAGGAACGTCTGGTTGATCCGATGTGGCGGTTCCGGCGTCGCCCAGCTCGTGTCGGGGCCGACGCGCGAAGTGTACCGCTCGCCGCTTGCCGGGATCGGGATGCGCGACAATTCCCGTCCGGTCAGCGAGGTCCGGAACGCGACGTCCTGCGGATAATCGCGTGGCAGACCGGCCGCCCGCACCTCGGCCGCGATGCCGAGCCGACGAAAGCTCTCCATGGTGCGCGAGGCGACGTGATTGCATTTGACGTTCGGCGGTTCGAGAAACTCCCGTTCCTCGACAACGATCACCGACACGCCACGGCTGCTCAGGTCGAGTGCGGCGACAAGGCCGACCGGACCGGCCCCGACGATGAGGACGTCTGCGTCCATCGTTTCTCCGTTCAGCACGGCATTCCTTGCGCCACGACGCCAAGGTGCTCGGTCATCAACCGGCGGGCAGCATCCTCGTCACGGTCCTCAATGGCCTGAAGGATGCGACGGTGCGCATCGACAGCCCGAGAAGCCCGTTCAGCGTTGGTGTGCACGGCATACACGCTTTCCCGCGGCCGGTTGAGCGCGCCGACCGACGCGGCGATCGCCGGATTTCCGCTGAGCAACCCAAGCCGGGCGTGGAATTCCAGCGACAACGGGTTGTACCGGCTGGCGTCGTGGACGTGTTTCTCCGATTCTTCGACCAACGCCCGCAGTTGCGCGACCTGGTCGTCCGCAGCGGCACGAGCAGCGAGAGCAGCGGCGGCGGGTTCGACCGCGTGCTGCGCTTCCAGGAGCTGGTCCGTTCGCATACCGTGCAAATGCAGCTGGATGGAAAGCGAATCGGCGATCCGGCCGATGTCCGCCTCCGCTTCTTCCGCCGTGTTGAGTTCACGGTATTCGCCGGACCAGTACAGCAACGGCTGCCCCGTCCCGCCACCTGCGGAAACAACTTCGCCGACGAGGATGATGTGGTCGCCGCCGCCGAGCATCGTGTGCACGGTGCAGTCGAACCAGCTCAGCGCGCCGGTGACCACCGGTGCGCCGGTAGCCTCGGTGTGCGTCTCGACCTCGTCGAACCGCTCTTTGCTCCGGCCGCGCCCACGGCGAGCGAAGCACGCGGAAACGTCCTGCTGATGGCGACCGAGCACGTTGATCGCGAAGACCCCGCTCGCCCGGATCTCTTCGAGGATCGGGCTGTGCGAATTGATCGACACCGTCACCAAAAGCGGGTTCAGCGAAAGGGAAACGAACGAGGTCGCGGTGATTCCGTAAAGGTGGCCGTCGAGTGCGGTAGTCACCACTGTGACGCCGGAAGCGAATCGTCCGGCGGCCTGGCGGAAGCTGTCGATCCGTTGCTGGTCGGAGGTCATCGTGGTCACCTCGCTCCGTCCGGGACGCCGAGATGGCGGAAGTCGTAAACGTCCAAAGTGGTCTCACCGGAGCGAAGACGGTCCATATAGGACTCTTCCTTCTCCGCGCGGGCCCGCGACGCAGCCAAAACCCGGTCATACTCGTCCGCCGGGAGCACGACGATCCCGTCCCGGTCGGCCACCACGATGTCACCGCGCCGAACCACCCTGCCGCGCAAGGTGATCGGGCGACCCACTGTTCCCGGCCAGTTCTTGATCGTGCCGCGGATCGAGATCGCGGTGCTGAACGCCGGGAACCCGAGCGACGCGAGCTGCTGGGTGTCGCGGACGCCGCCGTCAATGACCAGGCCGCAGATGCCGCGTGCCTGCGCCGCGACCGCCATCACCTCGCCCCAATACCCGAACGGCGCGCCACCGGCGTCGACCACGAGCACGTCACCGGGGCCAGCGGCCTCGATTCCGTGGTGCAGCGCGAGATTGTCGCCAATCTGCGCGGAAACCGGCACCGCACGGCCGACGATCTGCGCGCCGTCCCAGGCTGGCCGGAACGCGGCGTCCAGGAAGCAATCGAGACCGGACGCCTCGTACAGCGTGGCCGTGCCGAGCGTCAGCAGTTCCTTGGTGTCTTCGGCCAGCGTGCTCATGCGTCCGCCCGCTGCAGATCGTGGTAGCCGTACTTCGCACGCGCCTCGGCGATCGTCGCGCCGCCGAGGGCAGCGGCGAGGATCGCTTCCTCACGCGCCTGGATCATCTCGGCGACCTCCAGCACGTCGTCCTCGCAGTCACGCGGGATCGCGACGACGCCGTCCGAATCGCCCAGCAGGATGTCCCCGTGGCGGACTGTCACGCCACCGATGGTCACGGGTCCGCGTTCCTCGGCTACCTCGACCCGGTCCTTGCCGGTGCGCATGAAGCGACCGCGGCTGTAGATCGGGTAGCCGATGGACAGCGCGCGGTGCGTGTCGCGGCAGACACCTTCAATGACCGTGCCTGAGATACCACGTTGGTGCGCTACCGCGGTCAGGATGTCGCCCCAGACCGTGCAGTCGAGGCGGCCGTCGTTGTCGAGCACGATCACCTGGCCCGGCTCGACCTGGTCGATGAAATCGCCGACTGTGCCGGCCGGGACCTGCGCGCTGACATACCGCACGGTGAACGCGCGGCCGACCATGCGCTGTCCGTCCGCCAGCGGGGCGAGCCCGAGCAGGCTGCCGGGACGCTTGAGCTTGTCGAGGGCGTCGGAAACCGTCGCGGTGCCGAGCCTGGCGAACCGGTCAAGGAGAGACATCAGCGCTGCTCCACGGTGACTGAGGGGAATTGGGAATCGTGCATGACTTCTTGCACGTCACGGCCGGACCGCACGGCCTCCGCCATCCGGGCTTCGCGCTCGGCGATCCGCTGCGCGAGCTCGATGACGCGTTCGGCGTCTGCTGCGGCGACGAAGACGACTCCGTTGACGTCCGCGAGCACAAAGTCTTGCGGAGCAACTGAGATACCAGCGATCTGGATGCGCTCGTCCATCGCGGCCTGCACGATGCGGCCCCGCGCACTGACCGGAACGGCCGTGCGAGCGAACACCGGGAGCTTCAGCGCCTCGCTCTCCTGGACGTCGCGGCAGGCACCGTCCACGATCACGCCGGCCACGCCGCGCCGGACCGCGGCCTCGGCGAGCAGACCGCCCCAGCAGGAGACGTCCGTGCGACCATGGTTGTCGATCACCACGACGTCGTCCGGCTCAGTGATCGCGACCAGCGGGGTGGCGATATGCGTCGCCGGTCCGACGGTCGCTTTGGGCGCGGCGGTGACCGTGCGCACGCGACCGGCCAGGACGGTACCCGCAGGCCACATCGGCTTCAGCGCCGTGACCGCGCCGGGCAGGCCCAGCGTGTCGAGCGCGTCGGAAACCGCGCAGCTGTCGAGGCCGCGCAGTGCGGTGATGATCTCTTCGGGAGACATGGTCACTTCCGTTCCCAGGTAAGGAAACCCATCGCGTTGCCGGTGCCAGCCTCGGTGCGATAGCAGGGCTCGTAGTCCACGCTCGTCACCGCTAGACCGGCTTCGTCAGCGATTCCGGCGACCGCGATCCAGTTCCGCAGCTCCGACGCACCGGACCGCATCTCGGCGGCCGGGACGTTCGAGAGGTAGTCGGCATCGTGGTCCCGCAGGGCCTGGATGAACTCCTGGTCCAGCTTTTCGTCGATCACGAAGTGGCTGAGCCCGCCCGAAGCGACCACGCCGACGCGCAGGTCGCCGGGGAACGACCGGATCGCCCGGCCGACCGCGCGCCCGAATTCGTAGCAGCGCTTGGCTCCCGGCGGATTCGGCTCCCAGAAAGTATTGATGAAGATCGGCACCATCGGCAACGTCGACTCTTGGCCGAGGAACCGCTGGTAGATGAACCCGAAGCCGTGCGGAATCGTGTGGTTCTCGTACCGGCCAGCGGGAATCACTTCGGTCGCACCGGTGTCGAAGTCATCAGCCTGCGTCGACTGGATGATGTGCTTGCCCAGCGCGCGGTGGGTCGGCCGCATGATCGTGCGGTCCGGGACGTCGCCGGTCGCGGCCTCGGCCAAACCCGGGGCCATCGCGTCGAGCTGCGCCTGGGTGAACGGCACGTGCGCGACCTCGTCGCCCCAGAACACCGAGAACGGAGCGAGCCATTCGTCGCCGTAGGTTTCCTTGTGGTCGCTGGAAACGATGACGAGGACGTCGATGTCCTGGGCGCGAATGAAGTCCGCGAGCCGGTCCATCGACCGCTGACAACGTTCCCAGCGACGCGCCATCACCTCAGGAGTGATCTCCGCGGAGAAGTCTTCCCGCAGCTCGCGCAGTTCCTCGTAGCTGTACGTCTCGCCGCGGAACTTCAGTCCCTTGCTCGCGCGGTCCGCTGTACCCCTGGTATCCCAGGCCTGGGGCGGTGGCGCCTTCAGTTGCGGTCCGTGCGAGGTGCCGAACCCGGCGACGATCTCGGTCATGACCTTCCCCCTCAGAGCTGGAAGAGCGCGCGTGCGTTGTTCTCGAGGACGTCGGCGCGCTCCTTCTCGCCGAGCCAGGCGATGTCGTCGATGAGCAGGTGGATGTCGTCGAACCAGCGACCCGTGTCCGGGTCGATCTGCGAGCCGGTGCCCGGCTTCTCCGAGCCGAACAGCACCCGATCAGTGCCGACGACCTTCATCAGCAGCTCCAGGCTGTCCTGGGTGTACAGGCAAGAGTCAAAGTGCAGCCGACGCAGCTTGTCCAGATAGGACACTCCGGTGCGCACCACCGACGGCAGGAAACGGCCCACCTGGTACGGAATCGCGCCGCCGCCGTGCGAGACGATCACCTTGAGATCCGGGAAGTCCTTCAGCACGGCGGAGTTCACGAGGCTCCAGACCGCGATGGTTTCTTCCTGGATGAAGTGCAGGCTGTACGGTTCGCGCGCGGGCGGTTTGCACCCTGCGGCGTGCAGCAGCACCGGCACGTCGAGTTCGCACAGCACCTCGTACACCGGGTACCAGTACCGATCGCCGAGCGCGAGCGGGGTTTCCGTGCCCTCGTACGGATCAGTGTTGAGCATCGCGCCGACGAAGCCGAGTTCGGTCACCGTGCGGCGCAGCTCCGCGGTCCAGTCCCGGGGCGTCAGGTCCGGGCTCTGCGGGAGTCCGGCGACGCCCTTGAACCGGCCGGGGAACAGCTCGGTCGCGCGGTGGATGAGGTTGTTGGTCTCCTCGGTGAACCACTGCACGAGTTTGGCCGGCCGTTCGCTGTGCATCATCTGGAACGGGCGCGGCGAGATCATCTGCAGGTCGATCCCGGCACCGTCGAGATGCGCCAGATGCGAGATGTCACCGAAGCTCGGGTGCGGGTGGTGATACGCGGCGGCGAGCGCGTCGTCGCTGATGGCGGGCGGTTTGCCGCCGTGCGCGCCGCGGTGCGACAGCAGCGAGGCTTTCCAGGCGTAGTAGGCGTCCGGCGCGGACATGTGGCCGTGGACGTCGATGATCACGGGATGCTCCTTGCGGTCTCAGACGAGCGGCTTGCTGATCAGTTCGTCGACGCGCGCGTCCGTCGCCGACGTGTCGTAGAAGCGCAACAGCCGGGTGCGGCCCGCGCCGGGGTCGCCGCGGTGCAGGTACTCGTAAAGTTCCTGGCGCATCCCGAAACTCGAGCCGGCGAGCTCCCAGCCGAGCCGGAACAGCCGCGCCTTCTCCGCCGCTCCGATGTCGTGACCGCGCATATAGAGGTCCAGGAACGGACGCAGTTCCGGGTTCGCGAGGTCGGCTTCGGTCGGCTGCATGATGAGGCCGGACGCGGCGACCTGTCGCAAGATCTGAACCATCCGCGCTGAGATATCAGCCGACCAGAATCCGACGCCGTTGGTATTGCTGGGGGCGAGGTGCCCGCCCGGCGTCACGACCGCGTCCGCCTCGGCGCCCTTGATCGCCAACTCGAGCGTCTGCACGTAGGAGATGAGTTCGCCCAGCTGTTCCTGGACGCCGCGGAAGGTGTCCACGCCGATCGAGTGGGCGAGCTTCTTCGCGACGGAGGTGAAGAACTTCATCCGGGCGAGGAAGCGGATGTGCGTGCTCTGCAGGCTCCAGACGTTGATCCGGCCGAGGCCCTTGAGCGCGCGCAGGGAGTCGCCGAGCAGGAAGATGCGTTCGCGCGGAAGGAAAACGTCGTCGAAGAACAGCATCGCGTCTTGCTCGTCGTACCGGTTGCCGAGCGGGTGCGAGTGGCCGCTCTCCGGTGCGCCGAGCGGTTCGCGCAGCAGGATCTTCAGGCCCGGCGTGTTCATTGGCAGCGCGAACCAGATGACGAAGTCTTCCGCGCCACGAGCGGCGGTGACGCCGTTGAGATACACCAGCACCTCGTGAGAGAACGGCGCGAGCGTCGCGAGTTGCTTGGCCCCGCGCAGGACTACGCCGTCCTCGCGTTCCTCGACCACGCGCAAGGCGAGGTCCGGGTCGTCGAGCGGGCTGGCGCTGCGGTCGATCTGCGGGTCGCCGAGCGCGTGCGTCAGGACGAGGTCGTTCTCCATCGCGAACCGGCGGTAATCCCGGGCGTTCTGGCCGAACCCTTCGCGGTTCTGGTCGAGTTCGCCGGCGTAATCGGCGAGACCCGCGGCCACATTCGACATGAAGTCGGGCGAACGGCCGAGCTGCCCGAGGCTTTCCCGCATCCACCATTCCGACGCGGCGAATTTGGCCCGCAATTCCTCGGGGGTCTTCGGCAGCGAAAACGCGTAGCTGACCTCGTTGCCGGTCTCCTCGGACTTGAACAGGGTCGCCGCCCGCCCCTCGGGGGTGGCGAACCGCAGGTCGAGCAGGCGGGCGAACTCGTCGACGGTCGGCTTCAGCGCGGGATGTTCCGCGACGTTCTCGATGCGCTTCCCGTCCAGCCAGACCTCGCGGCCGTCGTTGAGGCTCTTTTTGTACTGCTCGCCGGTCAGCGCCCCGGTGGCCCCGGAAATGTCCATGTACTCCGACTCCTTTGTCTGTGACAGGCCCGCACCGGGCGACGATTCGAAGCTACGGAAATCGCGGCGCCGCGGAATCGGTCCGCTGCGGGAATCTCCGCCGCGGGCGTCCGACACCGTGTAGGAAAGTCCGACGCGGTGTCGGAAACGCTCAGCGCTGGATCGTCGGAACCGTCACCCATTGCCAGTAGGTGAACTCGTCCAGGTTCCAATGCCCGCCGTGCCGCCCGCCGTTGCCGGACGCGCCGAGGCCGCCCATCGGGATGTGCGCGGCGTCGTAGATGGTCTGGCCGTTGAGCGCGACCATCCCGGCGCGCAACCGCGAAGCAAAGCCGAGGGCGCGCGCGACGTCGCGGCTGTGGATGGCCGCGGAAAGGCCGTATTCGGTCGCGTTGGCCAGTTCGAGCGCTTCTTCTTCAGTCGAGAAGCGGGCTACCGGAGCGACCGGGCCAAAGATCTCGCTGCGGAAAGCTGCATTGTCAGCTGTTACGCCGTCCAGCACGGTCGGTTGGTAGAACGCGCCGTCGTGCGTGGCCCCGTGCACGACCCGCGCTCCCCCAGCGACAGCGGCCTCGACGATGCTGTGCACCCGCTCGGCCTGCGCGGTCGTGATCAGCGGGCCGAGCGTTGTCCCGGGTGCTTTCGGGTCGCCGAGCTGCAGTTTCTTGGCTGCTGCCTTGAGCCGTTCGACGTACCCGTCGGCGATGCTTTCGTGGACGAGATGCCGTCCGGTGGCCATGCAGATCTGGCCTTGGTGCCGGAAAGTCCCGCCTACGCCACCGGCGACGGCGCGGTCGAGGTCAGCGTCCGCCAGCACGATGAACGCGTTGTTGCCGCCGAGTTCGAGCACTACCCGCTTGAGCAGGCCACCCGCGATCTCACCGACCCGACGGCCCGCCGCGGACGAGCCGGTGAACGAGATCGCGTTCGTGTGCGGCGAACGCACGACAGCCTCGCCGGTTGCGGCGCCACCGGGCAGCACGTGCAGTACGCCGTCGGGCAGCCCGGCTTGCTCGAAGATGTGCGCGAGCACTGCGCCCCCGCAGAA
The DNA here is from genome assembly GCF_041346965.1 of Amycolatopsis sp. cg13. Lineage (GTDB taxonomy): Bacteria > Actinomycetota > Actinomycetes > Mycobacteriales > Pseudonocardiaceae > Amycolatopsis. The sequence goes on along the minus strand of NZ_CP166848.1, from coordinate 8,161,790 downwards.
GGCGGTCTTCACGTCCGGCTTGACCAGCACCGCATTGCCCAGCGCGATCGCCGGGGCGACCGAGCGCATGGCGAGCATCAACGGCGCGTTCCAAGGCGCGATCACGCCGACCACACCGACGGGGATCCGCCGGGCGATTCCCAGCGTCGTCGGGTCTTCCACCGGAAGGAGATCGCCTTGCGACATCGTGACCAGCCCGGCCGCCGCGATCAGCTCGTCGATCGCTTTGTCGACCTCGTGCTTCGCCTTCGCGGGCAGCGAGCCGCTTTCGCGCACGAGCACGTCTTCGACGTCGGCGCGGATGTCGCGCAATGCGTCCGCAGCGCGGGTAAGGACGTCGGCTCGCACGCGGTACGACGCTCGGCTCCACTCAGCCTGCGCCTGCGCGGCGCGCGCTCCGGCCCGCTCGACGTCGTGCTGGTCGGCGATACCGGCCAGGCCGACTTTCCCGCCGTCGCCCGGCGAGACCACCGGCTGCGTCCCTCCCCCGCCGGTACGCCAACCGCCGGAGTAGATATGCCCGTCTGCGTCGCGGAGATCCCACCGGGCCATGTGCGTCGCCTGCCAATCCTGGTGCGGGTGCGGAGATCGCCGCGATGCTAGGTCGGCGCGAGCCCTCGCTTCATCGCCTCGGCGACGCAAATCCCGCGCCCGCGACTGGACACGGTGTCGGAATCACTGCCACAGCCGGTCGTTCACGCGAACCTCGATCAGCCGCGGACCGTCCTCCGGGCCTGGGTCGTCGGCGAGCGCGGCCCGCAGCCCGTCGGCGTCGTCGACCGTCGTCGCCTTCATGCCGAACGCCTGCGCCAACGCTGATATCTCAACGCCGCTGATGTCGGTGAGCGGATACTCCTCTCGCTCGCCGCCGCTTTTCCGCAGACCGGCGACCACGGCTTGGTACTTTCCGTTGTTCACCACGAGATATGTCACCGGCAGCCGGTGGCGCACCACGGTCCAGAACGCGGGCACGCCGAACTGGACCACCCCGTCGCCGACCACCGCGAGCACTCGCTCGCGCCGCGCCATCGCCACTCCCGCCGCCGCGCCCATTCCCCAGCCGAGCGAGCCGCTAGCGGTGGCGAACAGCGAATCCGCCCGCGTGCGCTGGAGAAACCGCAGCAACGGCAGCGTCGACGTGACCGCGTCGAGGACCAGCAGCCGTTCCCCGCCGATGACGTCCGCGAGAGTGCGCATCGCCAGCGCAGCGCTGAACTCCCCGTCCCACGGAACTTCGGCCTCCCAACGGGCTCGCCGGGCTTCGCTGTCCTTCCGCACCCGCGAAAGCCATTCGACCCGTGCGGGCGCGCGAACCCCTTCAGCCAGTCCGCGCAGCACCGCCGCGGTGTCGCCGACAACCGCCCCAGCTGGCACGTACCGGCGGCCAGGATCGGCAGCGTCCTCAGAGAGATGGAGAAGAGGGACGCCGGACGGCAGCGCCGCGACCTCGGCCGAGAACTCCAGCGGCGTCGGCATTCCCGCCAATATCAGCAGGTCGGCCTCCGCCAGCAGCGACGCACGGGGGTCGAATAATCCGGCGTAGTGCGAATGGTCCGTGCGGAACGACCACCGTTCGAGATCCCGCCGGGACTCCACGAACACCGGCGCGCCGAGCCGCTCAGCCAATCGCGCCAGGTCCGCCTCAGCGCGACGCCGAGCGACGTCCGATCCCGCGACGACCACCGGCCGCCGAGCCGCGTCGAGCAGCGCGCTCGCGTGTCGAACCGCTTCCGCGGCCGGGCCTTGCCGCGCACCCCGGCGGACCGGAGGCGCGACGCCAGGTTCGGCGGCCAGATGGTCTTGCGGGATCGTGAGAATCGCCGGTTGCTCCGGAACGACCGTGGTGTGCCACAGCGTCCGGCTGAGATCTTCCAGCAGGTCCTCCGCGCGGAGGTTCTGCCAGGCATAGCCCACGTACGGCGCGGCCGTTTCGAGCAGCCGCGGCGAAGTCGTCAACGCGCGGTGCGGGAGGGTCGCCGTCCCTTTGATCCCAGCAAGAATCGCGACGCTACTGCGCGCGACCTGCGCCGCGTACAGATGCGCCAGGCCGTTCGCGACGCCGACGTTCGTGTGCAGGTAGGCGACGCCGATCCGTCCGGAGGCACGCGCGTAACCGTCGGCCATGGACACCGAGATCGCCTCGTGGGTGGTCAGCACGAACTCGGGTCCGCCTTGCCTGGCAGCAAGAGCGTTGAGTACTGGTATCTCACTGGTGCCGGGACAGCAGAAGACGTGCTCGATTCCCCACTGCGCCAAGGTTTCCAGCAACCGCGCGGCAGCCGTCATGCCCGGCACGTTACGCAGCACGCCGGGCCGGGCGCTCCGACGCGGCGGCGGAAGAAACCTGGCGAACTGTGGGACACGGTGTCGGGATCGGAGTAGGTTGCGGTCGACACCCGGCGAAAGGCAAGGCGGCTCAATGACTTCTGCCCGGCACGACGGAGACACCTGGGACCTGGCGTCCAGCGTCGGCGCGACCGCGACCATGGCCGCGGCGGCGCGGGCGATCGCGACCCGCGAGGACAGCACGCTGTTCTCGGACCGGTTCGCCGAACCGCTCGTCCAGGCAGTCGGCGTCGACCTGCTCGCCAAGCTGGCGTCCGGCGAGACCACCTCCGGCACGCTCGTCGGGCAGATCTGGATCGACGCGGCCAAGATCCGCGGCAAGTTCTACGACGAGTTCTTCCTCGCCGCGGCCGGCGCGGGCATCACCCAGGCCGTGATCCTGGCGTCCGGTTTGGACTCCCGCTCCTACCGGCTGCCCTGGCCGGACGGGACCGTGGTGTACGAGATCGACCAGGAGCCGGTGGTCGAGTTCAAAGCCCGCACCCTCGCCGAGCTGGGCGCCGAGCCCACCGTCGACCGGCGAGCGGTCGCCGTCGACCTGCGCGAGGATTGGCCCGCCGCACTGCGCGCCGCCGGTTTCGACCCGGCCCGGCCGACCGCGTGGAGCGCCGAAGGACTGCTGGGATATCTGCCGCCCGAAGCCCAAGATCGCTTGCTGGACACCATCACCGAACTCAGCGCGCCGGGCAGCCGGGTCGCGACCGAGAACCGGCCCAACCCGCGTCCCGGAGACGAGGACAAGACGAAGGAACGCCTCGACCGCATCTCCGAGCAATGGCGCGGCGAGGGTTTCGACACCGACATGACGAGGCTGCGCTACTTCGGCGAGCGCAACGAAGCGGCGCCCTACCTGGCCGACCTCGGCTGGGCGGTGGAAGGAAGCACCGTCCGGGAACTGCTCGCGGCCAACGGTCTGCCGCCGCTTGAGGACGACGATCTGCGCATGGGCGACCTTCGGTACATCACCGGCGTATTGGGCTAGTGCCTCGACCTTCCGTGCGGGGCTCTGAGTCCGATGCCAGGGTCTTAAGGCGACGTCATGGGTGCGGTTGAGGTGCATCTGCTCGGGTCGATGGGGTCGGCGCCGCTCTTGCCGGGGGTCAGAGTGGGGCCGCTTCCGCGCGTACATGAGGGGAACCCTGAGGGAATCTGATTCCCTCAGGGTTCCCCTCACGTACCGCCGCGTCCTCCCCGCCGTTGGCGCATCGCCGGTGGTCGAGCCATCACGCCTGGTCACACCTGGTCCGTAGCCGGTTTGTGATGGTAGTCACGGGCCATACCGCGGGTTTGCCCCGCGCGGTCGCGAATCCCAAGCACAGCACCCGATCCCGAAGAGTTTTCCGGTTCGTCCGCGCGCCGGGCAGGTCAACGGGAGATAACGGTTTTGTGGAGATCCGTGCGTTCCGGGCGAGGATTTGCGTGTGCTCGCCCCTGCCGACCAGGTCCGTTTCGCCTTCGAGCCGCTGTACAGCCTCTACAGCGGCTCGGCTGTCGCAGTCGAAGCGGTCGGACATCCGGCGGCGGGCTGGGTCCAGGACCTCCTCGACGCGGCGGGCGACCACGCCCAGCTGATCGACGCCGACCTCGACCTCGCCGCCCGAGCGGCCGCGGCGGCCCCGCCGACCGCGGCCGGGGTGTCGCTGCATCTCAACCTGAGCGCCAGCACCGCCGGCGCGCCCGCCGAGCGGTTCATCCCGCTGCTGCAGACCCTCGAACGCGCGGGCCGCCGTCCGGCCGACGTCGTGCTGGAAGTCACCGCCCCGCTCGCCGTCCCGAATCCGGGGACCCTGCTGCGGGGCCTGCACCGGCTCCGCGACCTCGGCTTCCGGCTGGCCTTCGACCGGCTCGGCGCCGCGGGCCTGCCGATGAACCTCCTCGCCGAAGCGCCGATCGAGATGATCAAGCTGGACCGCGCGACGCTGCGCCGGCTCCCGGCGAACGCGGCGACCGTAGCGCTCGTCGAGGCGCTGGTGCAGTTCGCCACCCAGACCGATTTGCGGCTCGTCGCGACCGGCATCGAGAACGACGCGGAACTCGACGTCGCGCGACGCGCCGGAATCCGTCTCGTGCAAGGGAATCTGTTCGCCACCGCCGCCCCGGAACGCGTGCTGCCCACCGCCGAACGCGGCGACCAGCCGGGCACCATGGCGGTCTCGCCCGCCGCCGGACTGCGGATCCCCGAATTCCTCCGCCAGGCCAAAACCCTGCCGGACGACGCGACGTGCGACGACGTCCACGCGATCCTGTCCGCCGAGCACGCGCCGAAGGCCATCGTCGGGCTGGACCAGCAGGCGCGTCCACAATGGACGATCGACCGGATGCGCTTCCTGCTGGCGGTGACCGGCCGGTACGGGCACGCGCTGTATGCCGGGAAACCCGCCGCGAAACTGGCCGGCCCGCCGCGGCTGGTCCGGATCGACACCGGCACCCGCGAACTGCTCGAGATCATCGCCGACGGCGGAGCCGAGCACAGCGGCGACGACCTCGTCGTGACCGACGCGTCCGGCCGGTACCAGGGCGTGGTGCGGCCGAACGAGGTGATGCGCCGGATGGCCGCGGTGAAGGTCGAGGCCGCGGTCTCGCTCAACCCGCTCACCCGGCTGCCCGGCAGCGACGCGATCGCCCAGGACGTCGCCCGCCGCGCGGACGCCGGACGGCCGTTTGTCGTGGCCTGGCTGGACATCGACCACTTCAAGCGGCTCAACGACACCGCCGGTTTCGCCGCGGGCGACGACCTGATCCGCGCCATCGGCCGGGCGCTGACCGACCACGCCCGGCGGCTCGGCGACGTCACCGTCGGCCACGTCGGCGGCGACGATTTCCTGGTCGTCTGCGGCGTCGAGGACATCACCTCGCTCGCCGACGCGGTCCTCGGCCACGGCTGGTCCGCGGACGGCGTGTCGGTCACGCTCTCCCTGGCGAGCCTCGTCCAGACCGGTGCCTCAGCGGGTTCGTACCGCGAAAGCGCGCGGCTGCTGGCACCGTTGAAGAAACAGGCCAAGGAGATCCCGGGGTCGAGCTGGGTCAACAGCTGGCCGGGTGCCGGTCGGGCGCAGATTCTCCGCGGTGGCAAGGAAAAGAACGGCCGGTCGCCGATGCTGTTGTCTCAGCAATAGTCAGCACTCCGGCAGTTCGTCCTCCGCCCGCTTCCTCGCTCAACCCCACCGAGAAATCGCCCCGGTTTCTGGACTGAGCGATCCGCTCGGCCCCTCGGGCCGAGCGGATCGGGAGGGAAGAAACCGGATGAAGGCGATTTCTCCGCCGCGACGAAGTCGCGGCAATCAAACCCTCTGCGGCGCGAACAGGTTGACCAGGTTGCCGTCCGGATCGCGGAAGAGCAGCGAGCGGTTGCCCCACGGCATCGTCGTCGGCTCCTGCACCACCTCCGCGAGCAGCGGCCGGAGCCGGGCGAACTCGCGGTCCACGTCCTCGACCTGGAATTCCAGGATGGCGGTCCGGTTCGACTCCGGCACCGCCGCGCCCGCGCTGAACAGCGCCATCGTCTCGGCGCTGCCGATCGCCAGGGTCGCGGTCTCGCCGACGAACTCGGCGAACTGCTTCGCCGGGCGGCTCGCCACGAGCCCGGTCACCTGCTCGTAGAAGGACGTCAGACGGTCGATGTCACCGGTGATGATCCGGACGGAAGTCAACTGCACGGCCCAATTCCTCTCTCGTTGCTTGGTGGCCACGCTAGAAGCAATAGTGGACAGGATCCGCCCGGTATTGCGAGAATTTTCCGCATGACCCGGCCGATCGCTCGCGTGCTGGCGCTGCTGGAGATCCTGCAGGGCGGCGGCACCCGGACTGTCGCCGAACTCGCCGGGCGGCTCGACGTGGACGAGCGCACTGTCCGCCGGTACGTGGAGCACCTGCTCGACCTGGACATTCCGGTCCGCTCCGTGCGCGGCCGCTACGGCGGGTACCGGCTCGCGCCCGGCTACCGGATGCCCCCGCTGATGCTCACCGACGAGGAGGCGCTCGCAGTCCTGCTCGGCCTGGTCGCGGGTCGCCGCGCGGGGCTGGTCACCACGTCGGTCGCGGCCGCGGAAAGTGCCGTCGCGAAGGTCCGCCGGGTGCTGCCCGAGGCGCTCGGGCGTCGGCTCGACGCACTGCTGGAGGTCGCCGACTTCACCGCACCCGCGCGGGCCGCGCTCACCGCCGAGGCCGAAGTGCTCCTCGCGGTCGCCGAGGCAGCGCGCGACCAGCGGCCGGTCAAACTCGCCTACACCGCGGCACACGGCCGGGCCAGCGAACGCGTCGTCGAGCCGTACGGTGTCGTGGCACATTCCGGCCGCTGGTATCTCACCGGCTTCGACTCAAGTGCCGGACAGGTGCGCACCTTCCGCGTCGACCGCATCGAACGGGCCGAACCGCAGGACGGAACCTTCAGCGCCCCAGCGGATTTCGACCCGATGCAGCAGGTGCTCAGCGGCATCGCCGAAGCACCGCACCGGCACGACGTAGCGGTGCGGATCGACGCGACCGCGGAGGAGATCCGCGCGGTGTTCCCGCCGTCGATCGCCATTCTGGAGGCGGACGGCCCGTGGACGCGGGCGCGAATCCGGGCCGAACGCCTCGACTGGATCCCGCCCCAGCTCGCCGCGCTGGACCGGCCGTTCGTCATCGAGCAGCCAGCCGCCCTCCGCGACCAGATGCGCGCCCTCGCCGACCGGCTGACCGGTTACGCCGGAGCAGGCCCGCGTGCGGTAGCCGACAACACACCCGACTCGGCCAGCTAAGCGCCCGCCAGCCGTCGCCGCGTTGTCGGACCCGCGCTGGCTCCCCCGGCTACGCCGGATCAGACTCCAGCGCGACGTCCAGCAACGCGCCCAGCTCATTCAACTGAGCCGCCGACAGCCGGTTGAACGACGCCTTCACCACCACATCCGCCAGTTCCTGCCCCGCCGCCCGCAGCTCGGCGCCCTTCTCCGTCAGCCGATGCCGCACCGCTCGGCCCGGACCGGGCACCCGCTCGATCAGGCCGCGGTCGACCATGCGCGCGGCCAGCGTGCCGAAGGACTGGTCGGTCTGGAAGGTCAGCACGGCGAGGTCGTGCAGCGACGCGTCCGGGTGATTGTCCAAGTGCCGCAACGTATCCCACTGCACCAGCGACAGGCCGAGCGGCTGCAACGCCTGGCTCAGCGCGCGGTGATGGCGGTGCTGCAGGCGCTTGACAGCCAAGGCGACGTCGGCGTGGCGGTACTTCATGGCCGAGGAGCCTACCCCGTTTCAAGACAGGTTGCTTATATAAGCTTCCTTATATAAGGTTCCTGATATGACTTCTTCCGAGATCCTCCAGTTCCAGTCCGCCGGCCCGGTCGAGATCGCCGTCCAGGACCACGACCGCACCCGGACCTTCCTGCTGCTGCACGGCGGAGGCGGCGTCGCGACGATGGCCGGTTTCGCCGACCTGCTGGCCGGACGCACGCGTTCGCGAGTGCTGCTGCCCACCCACCCCGGCTTCAACGGCACACCGAAAGCCGCCGAGCTCACCGACGTCACCGCGCTGGCCAAGGCGTACGTCGCGATGCTCGACCACCTCGACGTCTCGAACGTCACCGTCGTCGGCAACTCCTTCGGCGGCTGGCTGGCCGCGGAAATCGCCCTGCAGCACAGCCCGCGAGTCAGCCGCGCGGTGGTCGTCGACGGCATCGGCATCGAGGTCGACGGCCATCCGCTGGCCGACGTCCGCGGCAAGACGGTCGCCGAAATCCAGCAGTTCTCGTTCCACGACCCGGCGAAGGCGCCGACCCCGCCGCCCGGCAGCAGCGGCCCGAGCCCGGACGTCGCGGCACTGGTCGGCTACACCGGTCCCGCGATGACCGACCCGACCCTGGCCGAACGACTGGGCAAAGCCGAGATCCCCGTCCACGTCCTGTGGGGCGAAAGCGACCGCATCGCCGACCCGCGGTACGGCGCGGCGTACGCCGCCGCGATCCCGGGCTCGACGTTCACCGTGCTTCCTCGCACGGGACATCTGCCGCAGGTCGAAACTCCGGAAGAACTGCTCGAAGCGCTGCTCGCCTTCGACGCGTGATCGCGACTGCGGGTTAAATAGCGGCTAGCGCACAAGGGGGATTCTCATGACCACCGCACTGATCGTCGGCGACATCCAGCGGGGCATCACCGACGGCTACCCGTTCGCCCGTCAGGCCGTGCCGCCGCTCGCGGACCTGCTGCCGCGGGCCCGCGAAAACGGCACACTCGTCGTATTCGTGCATTTCGCCATGCGGGACAACGGAACCGACCTGCCGGACGGCGCGCTGTACCGCTCCTTTTTCGACGCCGGAGACGCTTTCCACGAAGGTTCGCCGGGCACTGAACTGACGCTGCCGGTCGCCGAAGAGGACGTCGTCGTCCTCAAGCGCCGGGCCAGCGCGTTCGCCGGAACGGATCTCGACCTGGTGCTGCGTGCCCGGGGCATCAGCCACGTCGCGGTCGCCGGGGTCGCGACCAGCGCGATGGTCACCGCGACCTGCTACGACGCGGCGGACCGCGGCTACCAGGTGACCGTACTGCGCGACGGATGCGCCGACGGCGACCAGGCCGTCAACGACTTCCTGCTGGACAAAGTGTTCCCCAGCCGGGGATTCGAGGTCGTGTCCTGTGCCGAGTGGACCGCTGGGTCTGCGTGAGCGCACTGTCGCCGCTGGTCAGCGCACTGAAATGAGCCTGTCTGACATCCGGGCGGCACCGGTTTCGCGACGTCGGCGAAGTCCGCTACTCTCAGTACGGCAACTATCACCGTGTCAGCACGCGGGAGGTACGCGTCGTGGCCGACGCAGTCAACGCACCGCCGGGGGTCAACCCGAACCAGTCGAGCGCGGCGCGCGTTTACGACTATCTCCTGGGCGGGAAAGACAATTACGAGATCGACCGCCAGGTCGCCAGGGAAGCCGCCCGGGTGATGCCGGACATCGCGGAGACCGCGCGGGTCAACCGGCATCTGATGACCCGGATCTGCCGGTTTCTCGCTTATCACGCGGGCGTCCGCCAGTACATCGACTGCGGGTCCGGCATGCCGACCGCGGAAAACGTGCACCAGATCGTGCAACGGGCCGACCCGCAGACGAAGGTCGTCTACGTCGACTACGACCCGGTGGTGGCCAGCCACGGGCGGGCGCTGCTCGACGAAAACGAGTTCACCGAATACATCCAGGCGGATTTCTTCGACCCGCCCAGCATTCTCGACCACCCGACGGTCAACGAGCACCTCGACTGGGACCAGCCGATCGCGGTCCTGTTCCTGCTCGCGCTGCACCACCAGACCGGCGACCGCGACGTCCCGGCGAAGGTGACGAAGGAATTCATCGCCCGGCTCCCGTCCGGTTCGTACGTGGCGATCTCGCACCTGCTCGACGCGCACGACGGCTCCGAGGACGACGAAGCGGTGCAGGGGATCATCGAATCGGTCCACAACGGATCGATGAAGGACGTCTCGTCCCGCACCCGCGCCGAGATCAAGGAACTGTTCCACGACATGGAGCTGATCCCGAGCGGACCGAACAAGCCCGCGGAAATCGTGCCGGTCGTCGAATGGTGGCCGGACGGCCCGCTGCTGGGCGAGCCGACGGTCGCCCAGCGGATCGTGGCGGTCGGGGTCGCACGGAAACCCTGACGGCACAACAGGTTTGCAATGGGCCGGTGCTCCGGCTGAGCTAGCAGCTCGGCTGGAACACCGGCCCAATTTCGTCTGTCACGACGCGACCGGCACCGGTTCCTCCGCCTTCGCCGCCGCCGGGGAACGCCGCAGCGCGACCATCCCGATCACCGCGAACACCACCACAATCGCCGCGCCGATCCCGGCCACCGTGTGCAGACCCGAAGTGAACGCATCCCGTGCCGTGGCCAGCAACTGCTCCCCCGTCGCGCCGGGCAAGCTCGCCGACGCCGCCATCGCACCGGCCATGCTGTCGGTCGCCTGAGCGGCCGCCGCGGCGGGCACGTGCGCCGGAACCGCGATGTGGTTGCGATACACCGCTGTCGCGACGCTGCCGAACACTGCGATCCCCATGGCGATCCCGAATTCCGCGCTGGTCTCCGACATCGCCGAAGCCGCACCGGCGCGCTGCGGCGGGACCGAGCCGACCACCATTTCGGTGCACAGCACACCCTGCGGTCCCATCCCGAAGCTCGCGACCGACATGCCCAGCACCACGAATGTCACACCGCCAGGCCCGCTGGCCAACGTGAACAACAGGATTCCGCCCGCCGCGACGAGCATTCCGAAGCCCAGCACGAATTCCGGACGGAACCGGCGCGCCAGCCGCGGCGCGATCATCGACCCGACGACCACCGCGAGCGCCTGCGGGACCAGCGACAGCCCGGCGTCGACCGTGCTCAGCCCGGCGACCATCTGCAGATACTGGCTCACCAGCAGGAAAACTCCGCCCATGGTGACTGCGCCGACGAGCATGATCGCCACCGCCGCGCTGAACGCGCGCACCCGGAACAGCTGGAGGTCCAGCAGCGGGTGCTCGAGCCGCTGCTGCCGCCGGACGAACACCGCGCCGACCGCGAGCCCCGCGGCGAGCACGACGATTTCGGTCAGGGACAAGCCGTTCTTGGCGATTTCCTTGAGCGCGTAGATGACCGGCAGGATCGCGGCGAGCGACAGGCCGACGCTGGCGAGGTCGAGGCGTCCGGCGGAGGTGTCGCGGTATTCCGGCAGCAGCTTCGGCGCGGTCGCGAGCAGCAGGATCATCACCGGAACGCCCATCAGGAACACCGAACCCCAGCGGAAATGCTCCAGCAGGAACCCGCCGGCGACCGGGCCGACCACCATGCCGCCCATGAAGCAGCTCATCCACACCGCGATCGCGGTGCCGCGCTGCTTGGGGTCCGGGAACATGTTGCTGATCAACGCGAGCGTCGACGGCATGAGCGTCGCCCCGGCGATCCCGAGCACCGCCCGCGCGCCGATCAGCATCTCCGGGCTGGTCGAGAACGCCGCCGCGACCGACGCGAGCCCGAACGCGCCGCCGCCGATCATCAGCAGCTTCCGCCTGCCGATCCGGTCGCCGAGGGTGCCCATCGTGACGAGGAACCCGGCGATCATGAAGCCGTAGATGTCGATGATCCACAGCAATTGCGTGCTGGACGGCCGCAGGTCCGCGGCGAGGTGCGGAACCGCGAGGTGCAGCACGCTCATGTCCAGCGACAACAGCACGGTCGGCAGGGCCAGCACCGCCAGGCCCAGCCACTCGCGTCGTCCTGCACTCATTGCTCTCTCCCCTGAAGTCGTCTCGTCGGCGGTCTCGCTGACCTGTCTCGCTGACTGCTCTCACTGACGCGACGATCGGGGTGCTGGCGGATCGACATCCCGGGGAAAACTTTTTTGGGCCGGTGCTTGAGCGCGGCTGGGCTCCTGCGGTCTTCCCCTGCGGGGTCAGGCCACCGCGTAGTTGCCGAGCGCGGGTTCCAGCAGGTCGAACGCCCTCCGCGCTTCCGCCGCGACCGTCTCCGCGATCTCGTCGTCCGGCCGTCCGGCGAGGGTCAGCTCCTCGATCCGTTCGAACAGGCTGTGGTGCACCGCCCCCAGCACCGCGGCCGCCGTGCGGACGGTGATGTCCGAGCGGAGGCTGCCCGTCGCGTCCGCCAGCGCGTCGGCCAGGGCCCGTTCCCGCCGCCGGTGCAGGCCTCGCAGGCACGCGGACAACGTCGGGCTCTCGGCGATCATCCGGGTGAACTCCAGCCCCGCGAACCCGACCACCGGGTCCTTCGCGGCGACCGCGGCCTCGAACGCCCGCCGCAGCGCCGTGAGCGCGGACTCCCCTGGTTCCCGCGCCGACACCGCGGCCGCCAGGGTCGCGACGAACTCCTCCTGGTGGTCCAGGACCAGGTCTTCCTTGCGGGCGAAGTAGTTGGTCACCGTCTTCTTCGCGACCCGCGCGGCCTGCGCGACCTGGGCGATCGTCGTCTCCTCGAAGCCCTGCTCCAGGAACAGCCGCGTCGCGTGGTCGGAGATCAGCTGGCGCGTCTCCTGCTTCTTGGCTTCCCGCAGGCCTAGCTCCATCAAAAACTTACCTCCGACGTAATTTTACCTTGACAGCAGTTCCGGGTCTCGGCATACTTTTACTACCGACGTAAACATAACCCGAAGGAGAACCACTTGTCGATCGCCGCTCTCCCGTCGCTCGCGGACCAGGCGGAGCACCTGATCGCGCTGGGGGTGCCCGAAATCGCGCAGCTTTCCGCCGCCGACCTGCGCACTTTCGCGGCAGCCCACAGCGACGCGGACGGCGCACTGCTGGCGATCCGCCCGGATCGGGCGCCCGCGTCAGCGCTCACGCCGTTGCTGCGCCGCGAAGGCAAAGCCGGATTCGTCGTCACGGACATGCCGGACGTCGACCAGTTCGCGCCGCGGGACGTCGAACTGCCCGAAGCGCCGCTGTACCTGGTCGCCGGCATCGACCGCGGCGACGAGATGGGGAACTGGAGCCCCGAAGAGGCGCTGCCCGCGATCACCAAGGCCGGGCGCAGTCCGCTGCTGCTCACCGAGGGGATCCACTGGGTGCTGCAGCAGCCGTCGGCGCTCGAGCGCAACCATTGCTTCATGACCATCGGCTCCCGGCTGCGCAAGGAGAACGGCAAGTTCGACACCCGCACGCCGGCGCTGTGGATCAGCAACGGCACCGGCCGCGACGGCAGCGAACGCCGCAACGCCCCGAAGGTCGGCTGGTGCTGGTGGGGAAACCGACACACCTGGCTGGGTTTCGGATCCGCCACCGCCCGCCGCTGAGACACCAGCCCCGACACCGAGGAGAGACCCCCGACTTCCCAGACCCGACCGTTCTGCACCCGATGCTCGACCAACCCCGAGAGGCGCTGGCGGGGGCAATCGGCACACCTGGCTGAGCTTCGGGTCCGCCGCCGCCTGCCGCTGAGACCCCGACTCCGAGGAGGGTTCCCATTTTCCCCGACCCGAACGTCCTGCACCCCATGCCGGAACAGCCGCGAGTGGTACTGCTGAAACCGCTGGTCACGTCGCCGCTGATCGACGTCGGCGAGTTCTCCTACTACGACGACCCGGACGATCCGACCGCCTTCGAGACCCGCAACGTGCTGTACCACTACGGCCCGGAGAAGCTCGTGATCGGCAAATACTGCGCGCTCGGCGAGGGCGTGCGGTTCATCATGAACGGCGCGAACCACCGGATGGACGGGCCGTCGACGTTCCCGTTCCCGATCATGGGCGGCGACTGGGCCGGGCACTTCGACGTCATCACCGGCCTGCCCGGGCGCGGCGACACGGTGCTGGGCAACGACGTCTGGCTCGGCTACCGGGCGATGGTCATGCCGGGCGTCCGCATCGGGCACGGCGCGGTCGTCGCGTCCGGGTCCGTCGTGGTGGACGACGTGCCGGACTACGGCATCGTCGGCGGCAATCCGGCGAAGCTGATCCGGCGGCGGCACAGCGACGAGGACGTCGAACGGCTGCTGGCGATCGCGTGGTGGGACTGGCCGTTGGCGCACCTCACCAAGCACGTCCGCACGGTCATGTCCGGCAGCGTCGACGAACTGGCGAAGGCGGCGGCCGAACTCGCGTAACTCGGTAACGTGGCAGGCGTGCCCGCTGAGATACCAGAGGAAGTCCGCCGAAGCACCGCACTGTTCCTGTCCACAGTGGACCGAGTCGCGCCGGGGCTGGTCACCGGGTTCTACCTGGTCGGCTCGGTCTGCTTCGGCGACTTCCACGCCCGCGGCGCCGGACGAGGGCGGCTGAGCACGTCCAGCGACATCGACTTCGTCGCGGTCACCGATCGACGCGCGGAACCCGGCGAGATCGAGGCGCTGGCCTTGGCGCTGGCACATGGCACGACGGTCGCCCAGTTCCCGAAACCGCATTTCGACGGAGCCGTGCTCACCTGGGCCGACCTCGCCGCCGGACCGGATGCCTGCCCGGACGTTCCGTGCGCGCAGGAAGGCCGCTTCACCGAGGCGGCGCGCGACGGCCTCAACCCGGTGATGTTCTGCGAACTCGCCAGCCGCGGGATCGCACTGCGCGGACCCGAACCGTCCGCTATGGACGTTTGGGCGGACCAGAATGCGCTGCGCGCGTTCACTGTCGACAACCTGAGCCGCTATTGGCGGCCGTGGTGGGAGAAGAACCGGCGCGCCAGCGCGTTGTCGCTCGCGATCGGAATGAGCCCCTGGTTCCCGGTGTGGGCAGTGCTCGGGGTGAGCCGCCTGCACCATCTGCTGGCCACCGGAGAGATGACGTCCAAATGCGGCGCGGGGCGTTATGCGGCAAGGGAATTCGACTCGCGGTGGCAGCGCATCATCGCGGAGAGCTTGAGCCTGCGCACCGAAGGAGCGGAAGGCCGGCGCAGCTACCGGAATCCGCTGGCGCGACGACGCGACACCCTAGCCTTCCTGGACGCCACGATCGACGACGCGCTAACCCTGGCCTAGCGCACGAATCGGGTCGACGCTTGCCTAGCGCACGGAACGGGCAGCATTGGCCTAACGCCCCGGCCTGGCCAGCATTGGCCCAGCGCACGAATCGGGCCAGCAATGGCCCAGCGCCCCGGTCGGGCCAGCAATCGCCTAGCGCACGAATCGGGCCAGCATTGGCCCAGCGCCCTGTTCAGGCCAGCAATCGCCTAGCGCACGAATCGGGCCAGCATTGGCCCAGCGCCCTGTTCAGGCCAGCATTGGCCCAACGCCCCGGCCCGGCCCGGCCCGCATTGGCCTGGCCCAACCAGGGCGCCGAGAGCGCCGGTTCGTCGGCGCACTGCGTTCGAGCACGCGCGTCCCAGCGCGACCGGCGGCTGCGAAGAGGCCACGTTTGCGCAGGGTCCGGCAGGCACCGTTACGAGGTGATCCCGGCGAGATCGCACCGGTAAGCGGCAGTGGTGCGCGGCGAGTCCTTGCGCGGCCGCCGTGCCGTCGCCGGGCTCACCGCGAGCCGTGCGGCGAGGTCGCGCACGGGTGGGCAACCGGCCGCCAGCCGTCCGGCGGAGATGGCACCCTCGGCCGACAGCGCGATCTCGGCCGCCGTCCCGCCGTACAGCGCCGCCTCCTCGATCGGGTCGCTCATCCGTCTGTACGAGCACAATCGGAGAAAACTCGTGGTCAAGCGCCCCGGGTTGACCTTCAAGCTGCTTGAAGCCCGATGATGGGCAGGTGTCCGACCTGCTCACCATTGGCGCGTTCGCCCGCCGCTGCGGCCTGACCGCCAGCGCGCTGCGCTTCTACGCCGACTCGGGGCTCGTGCGGCCGATCCGGGTCGACGAAGAGTCCGGCTACCGCTACTACTCCCCCGGCCAGGTCCCGGCCGCGCTGCTGGTCCGGCGGTTGCGGGAGATCGGCCTGCCGCTGGAACGGGTCGGCGCGGTCCTCGCCGCGGAACCGGCCGAGGCGTCGCGGATCATCGACGACCACGTCGCCGGGTTGGTATCTCAGGTGCAGCAGGCACGGGAAATCGCTGCGGCGGTGAAGGCCACGCTGGGCTCGACGGTGCCGGCACCGTCGGTCCAGTTCACCGGGCCGATGTTCACCGCTGCCATCGAGCAGGTGCTGACCGCGACGTCGCAGGACCTGCCGGTACTGAATGGCGTGCACCTCGAAGTCTCCCCGGAGGCGATCATGCTCACCGCCACCGACCGGTACCGGCTCTCGACCCGCACGCTGGTCCCGGCCGAACCGAGCGCGTCCAGCTGGACCGCGACCGTCGACGCCGACGACCTGCGGCTCGCGATGCCGTGGACGCGCCGTCAGCACGAACTGCGGCTGAGCGTCCGGGGCGAGGAGTTCTGCTTCCAGGGCGACGACGGGACACGAACCTGCCGCACTGTCGCCGACGAATTCCCGGACTACCGGCTGATGCTGGCTTCGCTGCCAGAAGTCCTTACGCGGGCAGTGATATCTCGCAACGCGCTCGTGGCATGTCTGGAACGCCACTACACCCCGCAAGTCCAGGTGGACCTCTCGGCCGCGGCCGTCCAGGTGGGAACCGAATCCATCCCCGCGGACGTCACGGGCCCACCGATCTCGCTCTCCTTCGCCGTGAGCACGCTGCACCCGGCGATCAGCACTGCTGTCGGTCCGGACGTGATGCTGGACGTCGCGGCCCCGCACCTGCCGGTCGTCGTGCGCTCAGCCGATGACGGCGACCTGACCACCCTCGCCATGCCAATGAAAGGAAATGCCGAATGATGGCCGAAATCACCGCCGCGGTGACGCAGGGCCGAGCGGGCGACACGGACGCCGCGCGGACGCGTCTGCAGGAGCTGTGGGACGAGATCGGACCGGGCGGAGATCCGTTCTACCGCTGCGTTCTCGCCCACTACCAAGCAGATCTGTTCACTGACCCGGCAGAGGCACTGGTGTGGGATGTCAGAGCCCTGGACGCCGCCGCGACAGTGACCGACGACCAGGTGCAAGCCCACGACGCCGGGCTCCGCATCGAAGGCTTCTACCCGTCGCTGCACTTGAACCTGGCCGACAACTTCCGCCGCCTCGGCTCGTTCTCCGCGGCGACGGAGCAGATCGCGGCAGCGCGAAAACGACAGGACGCACTCGCCGACGACGAGTACGGTGCGATGATCCGACGGGCGATCGACGGGGTCGCGGAGGCGATCGAACGCCGGTCCACCGAACGACGCACGACGGCACCGGGAGTCGAATAGTTGGAACCATGGCTGTCGGATTGGTGCCGCACGCACCTCGGGGCCGAGCCGGTCGACTTGCTGTTCGAGGCACGCCAGGTCTCGACAGTGCACGGCCTGCGCCTCGAAGACGGCCGGAAGGTTGTGGTCAAGGCCCGCCCGGACGACGGCCGTGCCATCGCCTGCGTCGCGGCGCAAACGCAGCTGGCTCAGCGAGGCTTCCCGTGCGCACGACCGTTGACCTCGGCCGTCATGGTCGGTTCCCTGGCCGTGCATGCCGAGGAATACCGCCCCGGCGGCGAGGTAATCTCGGGCGACTCGCCGGACGTTGCCGCGCGCTATGCCGAGCTATTCGCCGTGCTGCTGACCGCTCTCGCCGGGATCTCCGTCAAACCGCCGCTGCCGAACCCACGCTGGCTGCGCTGGGACCACGCCGACCCCGGTCTGTGGCCGGCGATCGACTTCCTGGACGAACGAGACCAGCGCTCCGTGCCCGAGGAGGTCACCAAGACGGCAGACCGCGCCCGCCGCAGACTGCTCGCCGCCGATCTGCCGAACGTCCTCGGCCATGGAGATTTCGAAGCGCAGAACCTCCGCTGGGATACCAGCGAAGGCTGGACCGTACATGACTGGGACAGCCTGGCATGGCAACCGGAAGCAGCACTGGCGGGAGCGGCGAGCGGGATGTTCCCGAGCACAACCCCGCCGACGCTGGCTCCGATCGAGAGCTCCGCGGCGTTCCTGGAGTCCTATCAGGACTTCCGAGGTCGCCGATTCTCCTTGGCCGAACAGGAAGTCGCGTGGGCGGCGAGCTTGTGGCCAGCGGCGCACAACGCCCGATGGGAAGCGCTGCACGGCGATCCGCCGATCTGCGGCGAGGCGCTTCAGGAGCAGGCTGCTGAGCGTCTTCGTCTCGCGAACGTCTGAGAGGGATCCGGGGTGTTGTATTCCAAATTGGTCGCTGCGGGACCGTAAGCGTTGCAGCAGCCGAAGTTTCCATCGTGCGGCAGGTAGCCGAGACTGTCGAGATAGTTCAGGTCTGGGCGATTGTTTTTCGGTTTGGCCGCTTCGGCTGCGAGACCCTCAAGCGAGTCGGCGGTGTCGAAGTCGCGAGCACCGAAGGCGTAGTAGTCGGCGATGATAGCCGCAGCCGGGTCGCCGACCATCACATAGGATTCGCCGTCGTTTTTCGACCACTTGGGGAAGATCCCGGTCTGCCGGTAATCGTCCACCATGGACTGCGCGGTTTCGGACGCGACCTTCGCCGCCAGCAGTGCTTCCAGCTGAGCCTGGGAGCGATAAATATCCCAACCCGAGTAGCTGGCATACACAGCGTCGTGGCCCAATTCGGCGCGAAACACGCACAGGAAGTCCGCTGTCCAGCGGACTCGGCTCGCCAGCCGGGAGAACCGGCGCACCCGGCGATGCGGGACCTGGCCGTAGGCCTTCAGCCTGGTGGCTACGGTCGTTTCCGGGTGCTCACGCAAGAAATCCGCCGCCCATGTATCGACCCGCCGCGCCCGCAAGGCAACCCCGGCGCGGACGACGGGCGGCTTGACGAGCTTCGCCCAGTCCCAGTCGCCCCGCTCGACCGCCTCGGCCGCGAGCCAGTTGCCGCGAATGGGCTGCGGATCACCAGTGATGACCAGGTGTCGCTTTAACCGTCTTCATCGCGAACTGCGAATTCGTCCGCGCCACGCCGGGCATCCGGGTCAGCTCAGTCATATACAGCTGGTCGTACGCCGCCATATCAGGAACCGCGATCTGCATCAGATAGTCCGGGGTGCCGAACATCCGGCGGCACGACACCACTTCGTCCAGCCGCAGCACCGCCTCCTCGAACGCCTCGATGACTTCGCTGCGCTGATCCGCCATTTCCACGTGCAGCAGCACCCCGAGGCCACGACCGAGCGCGCCCGGGTCGACCGCGGCGTGATAACCGGTGATCACGCCGGCCGCTTCGAGCGCGCGGACCCGGCGCAAACACGGCGACGGCGACAAACCGACCCGGTCGGCGAGTTCGTTGTTCGGCAGCCGACCGTCGGCCATGAGGTGGCGGATTATTGCGTGGTCAGTCTTGTCCATGGAATCCGATGCTAATCAGGACGCCCGTTAGCGCAATCTTCAGCATCGGCTGCCCCGCTTTCCGCACTACCGTTTTGGCCATCGACTGGAAGGCAGCACCGTGAACACTCTCGTCCTCTCCCCGGCGGAACGCGCGCAAGCCGCCGCCGCGCTGGCCAGTTTCGTTGACAACTATGAGGAATCCCTCCCGACCCGCCCGATCCTCCCGGACGTAGACCGGGACACTCTGACGAAGCTCCTCGCCGAGCCGTTACCGGCAGAAGGCATTGGGGTAGAAGGATTCTTCGCCGACCTTCGGGATCGCATCGTGCCCAACTCGACCGCCATCGCGCACCCGCGGTTCCTCGCGTACGTGCAAGGTCCGCCGAACGGCATCGCCCCGTACGCCGACGCGATCACCGCTGTCCTCAACCAAAACTGCAACTTCTGGCAGCTCTCCCCGGCAGCGAGCGTCGTCGAACGCTCGGTGGTCCACTGGCTGGCCGGTCTTTTCGACCTCGGCCCGGCCGCGGGCGGCATCCTGACCAACGGCGGTTCCGGTGCGACCAGGGACGCGATCACCACCGCCCTCGCGGACCGACGGCCGGATTTCCGGCAACGCGGTCTGCAATCCGGTGCGCCTCCGCTGGTGCTGTATACCTCCGAGGAGGTCCACCGCTGCGTCGACAAGGCCGCCGCGACGGTCGGCATCGGCCTGGACCACGTCCGGCACCTCCCGGTCGACGACGAGTTCCGGCTGCGCGTCGACCTCCTCGCCGACGCCATCGCCGCCGACCGCGCGGCCGGGCTCGAACCGTTCTGCGTCGTCGCCACCGCCGGCACGGTCACCAGCGGGTCGATCGATCCGATCGGCCCCTTCGCCGATCTGTGCGCACGAGAAGACCTTTGGCTGCACGTCGACGGCGCATACGGCGCGCTGTTTGTCCTCGCCGACTCCGCGCGGAAGACGTTCGCCCCGCTGTCCCGCGCGGATTCCATCGCGCTCGATCCGCACAAAATGCTGTTCACGCCGCTCGAAGCCGGTGCGCTAGTGGTGAAAGACGCCGGAAAGCTTCGGGCCGCCTTCGCGTTCTCGTCGTCTTATCTGACCGTCGCCGAGGACGACCTGATGCTCGACTTCATGGACTACGGCCCGCAGCTTTCGCGCAGTTTCAAGGCATTGAAGGTATGGGCCGCGCTGCGGACGTTCGGCGTCGACGCCTTCCGCGCCGCCGCCGAACACTGCCTCCGCCTCGCTTCAAAGCTCGCCGAACGCGTCGCCGCGGAGCCAGGGTTGAGTCTGCTGAATCCGGTAGCGCTGACTGCCGTGTGCGTGCGCATCGATGGCCGCCGCGACGAGGAATACCCGGAGCTGCTCGCCCAGCTCGCCGACGAAGGCACTGCACTGCTGGGCCCGGCACGGCTGCGCGGGCAAACCGCGATCCGCGCGTGTGTCGCGAACTACCGCACCACCGACGCCGACATCGACCTCATCGCCGATCGGCTTGCGGCACTCGTCAGAAAGCCGTAAGTCCAATGTGGAATGAGCGGAACGGTCCCGAAATCCGCTCGCCCAGGTCCTAGTTCGGACGTCGGCGGCGAACGTAGCGTCCGAGCTGTGTCGAGAGAAGTACAACCCGAGCGCATCGACGGCCAGACCGTCGCGATCACCGGGGCCACCTCCGGGATCGGTTTCTTCGCCGCCGCACAGCTCGCCGAACTCGGTGCGCGAGTGCTGGTCCTCGGCCGGTCGGAAACGCGGGGCCGCGCGGCGGTTTCCGCGCTCCCGAATCCGCACCAGCACGAATTCCTCCAGCTGGATCTCGCCGACCGGCCGTCGATCGCCCGGGTCGGCGACCACCTCGGCGAGGTGCCGCGGCTGGACGCGCTGGTGCTGAACGCCGGTGTCGTCGCGGGCGCGTTCGGGCCAGGCCCGGCGCAGCGGATCGGCGCGTTCGGGGTGGAGGAGATCGTCGGGATCAACCATCTCGCGCACGCGGACCTGCTGCGGCGCGCGCTCCCGACGGTCCGGCGGGTGGTCAGTCTCGGGAGCATGCTGACCCGCAAGATCCCGTTCGACCGCGAGAATTGGCTGTCTGAAAGGGATTACCGGGCGCGGGTCGCGTACGTGATGTCCAAGCATGCGGTGGAGATCTTCGGCTTCGAACTTCACCGGCGGCTTGGTGAGATACCAGCGCAGTCGGTTGTTGTCCACCCTGGCAGGGCGATCGACGCACTCACGCTCGGACGGCCCGGGGCGCGGGCGGCTCGCGCGCTGTTCCGCGGGATCGTGCAGGGCAAGGATCAGGCGGCCCGGCCGGTCGTGGCCGCGGTCGCGTCGCCGGAACTGCGCGGCGGCGAGTACCTCGGACCGCATCGGACCGCCCACGCGGAAGTGCAACAGCCGGTGACGACGAGCCGCGATCCGAAGCTGGGCGCGTGGCTCTGGACGGAGACCGAACGGCTGCTCGGCGCGCGGATCCCGACCGAGCCGCGTCACTCGATCGGGTAGAAAACTGCGCGAGGCCGCCCGTTAACCACCAGCTAGCCTTGAAGCGTGGACCATCCGGCGGTTCTGGACGCCTTGGCCCAGCGGCTGGCGCGGATCGGCGAACGCCGGAACCTCGACGTCCCCGCACTGCTTCACCGCCTCGGCATCCCGCCGGACCGCACCGGCGTCACCCGTCGGCAGGTCTCCGAACTGACCCGCGAACTGTGGCTCCAGACCGACGACGAACTCTTCGCCCTCGGCCCGCGAGCCCCGCGCGGACTATTCCGGCTGGTAGTCCGGTCGGTCGCCCCCGCGCCCGACCTGCGGACCGCCCTGCACCGCTTGGAAGAAGCCACGCACGTCCTCCCCGGCCTGCCCGCCGTCACGACCCGCACGACAGAACCGCTGGTCGAGGTCGAGATCGACGTCCGCCGCCTCGACGCCCCCGAGCACGTCGCCGCCGAACTGGTCGCCATGGTCGTGCACCGACTGCTCGGCTGGCTCCCCGGACAACGCATCGACCTGCGAGAACTCCGCCTGCCGCGGCCGAAACCGGACCACGCGCCGCATTATGAGCTGGTTTTCGGCCGCCATCCGCAGTTCGACGCCGACGCGCTGCTTCTCTCCTTCGAGAGCAAACTCCTGCCCGCGCCGGTAATCCGCAGCGAGGCTGAACTGGCTGAGTTTCTCGAGGTCCAGCCGGACGCCTGGCTCGCCACCCGCGACTACGGTTCGGCTCTCGCGGACCAGGTCCGTGCCATTGTCGAGCAGGGCGCCACCGCGCCGGACAGCACTGCCGACCGGCTCGGCATCAGCGCCCAGCACCTGCGTCGGCGGTTGCGGGGCGAGGGCACGTCGATCGGCGAGATCCGGGACGGCGTTCGTCGGGGACGCTGCGATCGCCAGTCTCAGCCGAGGTGACGAATCGATCGAGAAGCTGGCTTTTTCCGAGGCCAGCGCATTTCGACGAGCGTTTCGCCGGTGGACCGGGCAAGCACCGGCCGACTACCGCTGACCCACCGCCAACAACCCGGCCGACTAACCCGGCACCCGCAAAGCCCGCATCCGCGCATACAACGTCGTCCGCGAGATCCCCAACGTACTAGCCGCCCGCACCTTGTTCCCGCCGGCCGACCGCAGCGCCGCCACGATCGCGTTCCGCTCAGCACGCTCGATGGGTGCCAGCTCGTGCCCCGAAGCATCCGCCACAAGCGCAGGCGGCAAATCCCCGGGCCCGATCGCGCCCACAGAACGCTTGCGGATCGCCTGGCTCAGCACGCCGCGCAGTTCAGGCAGGTTCCCCGGCCAGTCGTACGAGCCGAGGATCCGCATCGCGCCCGGCGTGATGTTGTGCGTCCGCGCGGCCCCGAGTTCGGCCAGCATTCGCGTCGCGACCTCGGGAAAGTCCGGTCGGTGCGCCAGCGGCAGGAGTTCGACGTTCTCCGCGCACGACGCGATCAGCGCCCGCTCCGGGCCAGCCAGTCCCTCGCGCGGGCCGGTGGTCAGCACGAGATGGGGGCCGACCCCGCGGGCGGCATGAGTGGCGACCAGGTCGACCAGTTCGGCGGGGAGCAGATCCGCGCCGTCGACGCAGATGCTGCCGGACCCAGCCTCGACGGCGGCGGAAAACCGCGCGGCCCAGGCTGCCGAGCCGCCGAGTACCGCTTCCGAGCCGGTCAGCGTGGTGCACGGTTCCTCGGGCACCCGCAGCCGCGCTTCGGTGGTGCGGCCGGTTCCGGGCGGGCCCGAGATGTGGACGTGTCCGGGGACGACAGCAGCACGACGTCGCGTCGGCCGGGCCTCGGCGGCGTTCAGCGGGCGGATCTCCACCAGCACTCCGCCGCGGGCGCCGGCGACCGGTTCGGCTCGGACTCGTGCGCGCTGGCCGGAGCGCAGTTCGGTCTCCATTTCGGACGGTCGGCTCGCGTCGCCCGCGAGGTTCCACAGCAGCGCGACGTCCGCGCCTTCCAGCAGGTCGGCCGCGGCTTGGTTGCACAGCAACAGGTCCGGGCCGATCGCGACCACGGGACGGGTCGGGCGCGACGTCGCCTGGAACGCGGCCAGCAGCGACCGTTCCGACACCCGGCTGCCCTCCAGCAGCTGCCGTTCAATCTCCTCGACGGCCTTCGCGACCAGCGGCGCGAGCAGCGGATTCGCCTCGGCGGCCAGCAGCGTGATGTCGAGCGCGCCCTCCAGCCGCCGCGTGACCGGGTGGAAAATCGGGTGCCCGTAACAGCTGAACCCGCGCAGCGCCTCGGCGTAGTGCTCTTCCCCGTGCACCACGATGCTCGACCGGGTTTCCAGCGCGGTGCCCGGCCCGGTGGTCCCTACCTCGTCCTCCAGCAGGCAGGTGCCGACCCCGATGCCCAGCTGGTCGAGACAGTCTTCGACGGCGCGGTCGGCGCTCCACCGGTGCACGAGCCTG
Organism: Amycolatopsis sp. cg13; assembly: GCF_041346965.1. Lineage (GTDB taxonomy): Bacteria > Actinomycetota > Actinomycetes > Mycobacteriales > Pseudonocardiaceae > Amycolatopsis. The sequence continues at coordinate 8,137,852 of NZ_CP166848.1, read as the reverse complement.
CCGTCGTGGTCGACGAGCACTGTGGACATCGCGGTGCCGGCGAGCCGCTCGTCGAGGTCCTCCAGCACCGGCGCGGCCGCCGCGAGCAGCTTGCTGGCCGGGTCTACCTCCGCGGACCGCAGCCCGAGCAGCGCGGTTTCGGGGCGCACCCCGGCGAGCGAAGCACGGCGCCAGGACTGGGCGATCGGTTCCCGCAGCACCACGCTGCGCGAGGACGTCATCGAGCTCACGCGGATCTCCACCTTCGTTGGTGACGCGCAGCAGGATAACCATCGCTCTCCGCTGCCGCTGTACAGAACTTGAACACTCAAGCCCGGATTCACCCGGCAAGGTGGTCCCCCACCACCACCCGCGTGCACGTGCTGCGTTCCGGCACGCGGTCCTTACCTCGAAAGGGGAACCAGCGTGACTCTCAGTCACTCCGAGCCGGACACCGGGAAGGAGCGCGGGGGCTTTTCCCGGCGTGGATTCCTCGGTTACGTCGTCGCGGCCGGGACCCTCGTCGTCGCCGCGGACGTCGGGCTCTCCACCCCCGCCGCGGCCGCCGTCCCCTCCGCTCCGCAGCCGCCCGAGCTGTACGACCTCAACGACGCGCTCACCGACGCCGGGCTCCCGACGTCCCAGCTGATCACCGTCACCATCAACAAGGACGGCAGCGCCTCGTTCGAGATCCCGCGCGCCGAAGTCGGCCAGGGCATCACCACCTCGACCGCGATGATCATCGCCGAGGAACTGGACCTGCCGGTCGAGAAGGTGCACGTCACGCTCGCCCCGGCGCGTCCGGAACTGCTGTTCAACCAGCTCACCGGCGGGTCGAACACCACGGTCTCGACCTACACGCCGATCCGCGTCGCCGCCGCGATCGCGAAACAGCAGCTGCTCGAAGCGGCGGCGATCCTGCTCGGCGGCACCGCCGAGCGGTTCATCGTCAAGGGCGGCGTCGTCACCGCGCCCAACGGCAAGACCGCGACGTACGGCGAACTGGCGACGAAGGCCGCGTCCAGCACCACCAAGCAGGTGCAGCTGGACCCGAGCAAGCTCAAGGGCTCCAGCGACTTCAAGGTGCTCGGCAAGCCGCAGACCCGCCTCGACGCCCGCGACATCGTGACCGGCAAGAAGCAGTTCGCGATGGACCTGGACATCCCCGGCGCGCTGCCGACGATGATCTGCCGCCCGCCGACGCTCAACGGCACGCCGAAGGCCGTCCGCAACAAGGCCGACGTGCTGAAGCTGCCCGGCGTCACCGACATCGCGATCATCCCGACCGGGGTCGCGGTCCGCGCGGAGACGTTCGGCCAGTGCATCGACGGCGTGCGCGCGCTGCAGGTCGACTGGGGCCCCGGCAGTGTCGAGGGCCAGGACGACGAATCGGTGCTCGCCAACCTGCGCCGCGCCGAGCTTCCCCTTGCGGTGCCGAAGGTTCCGGTGCTGACCAAGACGGTCGAGGCGGACTTCGAGTTCATGTTCCGCTCGAGCGCCGCGCTGGAGCCGTACTGCGCGGTCGCCGACGTGCGCGAGGGCAGCGCGGAGATCTGGGCCGGGCTGAAGTCGCCGATCGTCTCCCAGGGCGAGGTCGCGCAGGCGATCGGACTGCCGCAGGGCAAGGTGAAGGTCCACGTCGTCACCGGCGGCGGTTCCTTCGGCCACAAGCTGTTCGGCAACCACGCCGTCGAAGCGGCGCAGGCGTCGAAGGCGTTCGGCAAGCCGGTGCGGCTGATGTGGCACCGCGCCGACGAGCCGCGCCAGGGCCGGCTGCACCCGATGGCGACGTCGCGGATCCGGGCCACCGTGCTCGCCGGGAACGTGCTCACCTTCGAGCAGCGGCACACCTCGGTCGAGACGTCGTTCCGGCACGGGCTCGGCGAAATGCTCACCTCGGTCGCCACGAAACTCCCGACCGGACTGGGCAACCTCGGCGTCGCCGAGGCGGTTTTCGTGCTGAGCCAGGAAATGCCGTACAACTTCGGCGTCGTCGACCAGACGCTCACCGAAACCGACCAGCGGTTCAACACCGGGTCGATGCGCAACGTCTACTCGCCCGACGTCGGCTGCGCCAACGAGCTGGTCGTCGACATGCTCGCGAAGGCGATGGGCAAGGACCCGTACGACTTCCGCATGGAATTCCTCAAAAACGACAAGGTGAAGGGCGTTCTGCGCAAGGTCGCCGAGGTCGGCGGCTGGGGCAAGAAGATGGCCCCGGGCACCGCGCAGGGCATCGCGATCCACAAGGAATACAAGGGCGCCAGCGCCTGCCTCGTGGAAATCGACTGCCGCCCGGAAACGGTGAACCGCAAGGTGCGCGACGGCGTCACCGGCCCGCGCGTGACGAAGGCGGTCATCGCGCTCGACGCCGGACTGGTGATCAACCCGCGCGGTCTCGAGGCGCAGATCATGGGCGGTTTCGCCGACGGCTTGGCGCTCGCGCTGACCAGCAGTGTCCACCTGAAGGACGGGCACTTCCTGGAAGCCAGCTGGGACAACTACTTCTACACCCGGCAGTGGAACATCCCGCAGGACTTCACCGCGATCGCGATGCCGTCCAACGGGGAGCAGCCGGGCGGCGCGGGCGAAGCGGGCGTGGCCTGCTCCGTCGCGGCAGTCGCGTGCGCGTACGCCCGCGCGACCGGGAAGGTCCCGAAGCGGTTCCCGATCAACCACGACGACCCGATCGGTTTCGAGGTCAAGTCGTTCGTCCCGCCCGTTCCCGAATCGCCGACCGACGGCCTGAGCCACACCTACTGAGGAGCACGATGAGCAAGCACACCTTCATCCTCAACGGGAAGCCGGTGTCCGTCGACGTCGACGACAATGTGCGGCTGCTGTGGGTCCTGCGCGACGTCCTCGGCGTCCGCGGGCCGAAGTACGGCTGCGGCATCAACGTGTGCAAGGCCTGCACGTCGCACTTCAACGGCAAGGCGTTCAACCCGTGTTCGGTGCGCGTGGCCGACATCAAGGCCACCGACGAGATCACCACGATCGAGGGCCTGCCGGACACGGTGAAGGCCGACCTGCACCCGATGCAGGAGGCCTGGCTGGAGAACGACGTCGCGCAGTGCGGCTACTGCCAGCCCGGCCAGATCATGGCGGCGGTCGCGAAGGTCAAGGAGGCCAAGGCGAAGGGCCGCGAGATCAACGACGCCGACCTGGACGAGATCCGCAACGTCTGCCGCTGCGGCACGTACTCCCGGATCCGCGAGGCCATCAAGGCCGGCGCCGCGAAGATGTAACCGGATTCGCTTGCCCCGCAGCCGGTTTCGGCTGCGGGGCAAGCTTTCCGGTCTGTGCCAGCGTTCCGCCGCCGAGCAGCACCGCCACTCCGATCAGCTGCACCGGGCCCAGCGCCTGGCCCAGCACCAGCCACGCGAGCAGAGCGGCGACCAAGGGTTCGGCCAGCGCCAGTACTCCGGCCAACGCGACCGGCAAGCCGCTCAACGCGTGCAGTCCGGCCAGGTACGGCAGCACGGTGCCGAAGACGGCCAGGATCAGCAAGGCCAGCCAGACCGGGATCGCCGTATCGCCTAGTGCCACCGGCGTGGATGAGATTTGCGTGGTCCACAATGGACTCACGGCGAATGTCGCCACCGCCCCGATCGCCAGCCCCGCAGCGGTCATTCCGAGCGGATCGTGCCGCCGCGCACCGCGTTCGCCGAGCAGGAAGTATCCGGCGGAACAGACCGCCGACGCCAATCCCGCCGCGACGCCAAGGAAGTCCAGCCGCGCACCAGGCCCGAGCCCGGCGATCAGCACCAGCCCGGCGATCGCGAGCGCGATTCCCAGCCATACCACCACGGGCAGCCGCGTTCGCCGGACGACGCGCACCCACAGCGCGACCAGCACCGGCGACAGGTTCACCAGCACCATCGCCACCGCGACCGGAATCCTCGACACCGCAACGAAAAAGAACAGTTGCACGCCCGCGACGCCGAGGAGTCCGTAGCCGAGCGGCAACCACAGTTCATTGCTGCGAAACCGCAACGCTCGCGGCCGCAGCAGCGCGACAGCGGGCGTCAGCAGGACGGCGGCCAGCCCGATCCGCACCGCGGTGACCGCCGCCGGGCTCCAGCCCGCGTCCAGCACCGCCTTGGCGAGCGGGCCGGAACTCGCGAACAGCACCCAGGAGACCAGGCTCAGCCCGGTCGCCCGCGCGGTACTGCCCTGGTCGGCCACGCCCGCATTCTGCGTCCCGGCCGCGCGCCCGGGCCACCGGTTTTCGGTAACCGCCGCGTACGGATGCGCGGAAGTCCGTGAGGGGAACCCTGAGGGAATCTGATTCCCTCAGGGTTCCCCTCACGGACCTCGGCATTGCGGAGCAGGCCGGTCCGGGTGCGACGCGGGTCACACCCGGAGTTGTCACATCCGGCGGGCGGGCGGCATCTCATGGGCATCCGCTTCACCACACTGGAGGATCTGATGAACGCACGCTTCGACATGATGACCAACGACCTCGGCAAGTCGCTCGGCAAGCGGTTCGCCGGGCTGAGCATGCTGCTGCGCAACTCGTCGCTGCCGACGTCGACGCAGGAGCTGGTTTCGCTGCGGGCCAGCCAGATCAACGGCTGCGGCTTCTGCACCGACATGCACACCAAGGACGCCGCCGCGGCGGGCGAGACCGCGGAACGGCTGCACCTGGTCGCCGTCTGGCGCGAGGCGACCGTCTTCACTCCGGCCGAGCGGGCCGCGCTCGCGCTGACCGAGGAGGGCACCCGGATCGCGGACGCCGGCGACGTTTCCGACGCGACGTGGACGCAGGCGCGCGAGCACTACGACGACGACCAGCTCGCCGCGCTGGTCATGCTGATCGGCCTGATCAACGCGGCCAACCGGATGAACGTCATCGTGCGCACGCCGGCCGGGCTGTACCAGCCGGGCCAGTTCGCCAATGTCAGCTGACCCGGGCCGGCCGGGGGAACACGGGGCGCCGCCGAGCAGCGGTGGGACTCGGCGGTGACCCGTGCGCTTGCCGGTTACCGGGCAGGTCCGCGTGCTTTCAGCGCGGAAGAAGCCGGGGATGCGGTGCGGGCAGTTCCCTCTCCCCAGCCTGCGCCGCTCCCCCGGACTCGGCAACCGGGGGTTCCGCCGGACGGATCACGGGTTTCCGCAGAACTTCCGCTCGGCGGCGAACGGGTCCGGCGGCACGGTCACTCCGGTCCGGTGCACGGCTCCGGTGAGATTCGCCCAGAACCTGCCCGGCGACATCGGCTCGCGCGTGGACCGCTGGATCTCCGCCAGATCTCCGCAGCTCAGCGCGTGCCGGGCGGCGGCGACCTGGTCCGCGGTGATGTCCGCGCGCATCGCGAAGTTGCCTGGACTGAAAACCGGGGCTTCCGGGTCCGCGTAATCCGCCAGCAGCCACGCGTTGCTCAGCGGTTTCGAGTGTCCCGGTTTCACCGTCGGGAATTCGAACCGCGCGCCGATCGGGTTGGCGAGGCCCCAGAAGTCGACGACACCGACGTCCACCGGTGAGATGACACCGACCGTCCCGAGATATACCCCGATCACCATGCTCTTCGACGGGACGTCCGCGCGCAGGCGTGCGGTGAGGATCCGCTCGTGCGGGTCTTCGTAGATCAGCGTGCGCGGGCTGAGGGCGTCGTTGAGATATTTCATCCTCGGCGTGAAATCCGCCGATTCGGTGGGATACGTCTGGCCGGTCCACGCGTGGTAGTAGCCGCGTTCGTCGTCGATGAGCTTGCCGTCTTGCGGGATGAACTGCCCGATGCTGGCGCAGAGAACCGCCCACGCCAGCAGGACGACGCCGATCACGCGCGTTTTCTTCGCCGCCGGAAGCACCAGCACCGGCAGCATCAGCAGGAAGAAGATCGGCAGCACCATGCGGGCGTGCATGTAGTCGCCGCCGACCTTCAGCAGGTATGCCAGCGACAGCACACCCGCGACCACCGGGGCGAGGGTGACGATCCGATCGCTGCTTTGCCTCCGCAGCACCCCGGCGAGCAGAACCGCGCAGAGCACCAGCGGCAGCCACAGCAGGTACGGGTTCGCGAAGTCGCCGACGTAGGCGAATCCGCGCGCCCAGAAGGATTCGCTCGCGTTCTTGGTGAGCGCGGGCATCGGCACGAGGATGCCGTAGAAGCCCATGCGGAAGATCTCGTACCCGACCGGCAGCGCTCCGGCGGCGGCCACCGCGGCGAGGGTGACGCGCCAGGTCGGCTTTGTCACCAACCACAGTGCTACCAGGAACACTGCCGCGACCAACGTTTGTTCGGGACGGACCAGCGGACCCAAGCCCATCACAAACGCTGCTGTGACAACAGATTTGGCTGACTTTCTGTCGCGCAGCCGCACGAGCAGCCACCAGCAGAGCGCCATCCAGAACGTGTTGAGCCCGGTCTCCAGACCGGACGTCGCGTACTGCCACACCGGCCGCACGCCCAGCAGCGCGAGGATCCCGCACGGCACCATCGCCGCGACGTGTCCGCCGTGCAAGCGGCTCGTCGCGCTCACCGCGAAGCCGAACCCGGCCGCGGTGAGGAGGAGGCCGAGCATCCAGGACAGCGTCGAGGTGTCCGACTGGCCGAACACGAACCCGGCGAACGCGAGCAGCCATTGCCACAGCGTGCTCGTGGACGCCTCGGCCCGTTCGCCGACGTTGTAAACCGGTCCGTTCCCGGCGAGGATCTGTTCGACGATTCTGGTGAAGATCAGGGCGTCGTCGCAGATCCAGCGGGTGAAATAGCCGAGAATGGCGATCAACAGGATCGCGCCGACGGTTATCCAGCTATTTCTTCGCCGGTAATTCCGGACGGAAATCGGCTGTTTTACGGCGCGTGGAAGCGCCCTTGGCATTGTGTCCATGGAAAAATCCTTGCTACGAGAGCGTTCGGCGGGAGTCGACGATTCCGGCCGCGATCAGCGCCACGATGCCCGCGCTCACCAGTGACACCTGCACCAGCTCCAGCGCGTCGAAGCCTGCCGCGGCCATAGTGGCTTTAAGGACAAGCGACTGGACCAGCACCAGCGCACAGCACGCCGCGAGCGCAAACGACCACGAGGGAGAGCGGCGCCGGAAAGCGAAGTAGACCGGGATGACGAGCGCCGCCGCCCACGCAAACCAGGAAAGCCCGCGCAGGTCTGATCCGCCGAAGAAACCGAAGTAGAGCGCCGAAGCCGTAACCCCGAGGAAGGCAGGCCACCATTTCCGCGCGGAGGGCAGTGGCGCGCCGATATGGAACCCGGCGATCATCAGCAGCAGCGGCAGCCATTGCGGGATGAAATAGCCCAGCAGATCAGGACTGAAACTGAACGAATACTGATACAGGAAGGCCGCGAATCCGGCGATCAGCACCACGCCGGCGACTCCTCGCGCGGCCCGGCGCCGCCCGGCGAAGAGGAGCGCGAGAGGCGCGACGGCCGCGACGGCCAACGCGACGTCGTGCCATATTTGCTGGGCGGCCTGTGAAGCGTAGAGCGACATGGCGGCTTCGACCGGGGATCCGGGTGCCGCGTAGAGGCGGCTTGTCCGAGAAAAGCCGAGTGCGTCGTATAAATCGTGACCGAGGGAGAGGACGCTCTTCATCACGCCCCAGAGAAGCCCGAGCAGCGCGACCAGCCGGACAGTGTCGCCGAACGCGACCACGCGAGCCGGGGCTGAGCCAGCAGCCAGCCGGGCGCGCAGGCCCAGACCCAGCATCGAAAGCAGTTCGCGGCCTTCCGCGAGACGGCCGCAACCGGCCTCCCGCGCGTCGAGCAGGGTGCCGACCAACTCTTCCTCGCGGTCGGCGCGGTACCAACGGGGCAGCAGCCGCACCATCCGGCGGCACCGGAGTTCCGGAGCGGTCATGATCTGGCCGACCGCTCGACCCACTGCAAGACTCGCGCCGGATGAGAGTGCTGAAGCTCGGGAGCGGTCATGCTCCGCCCCCGAGCGCCCAGCCCCGCGCCCGCAGCACCGAATCCGCCGCGGCGGCATTCGCGGCCAGCCGCCGGGCTTGCTCGGCCAAAACGCGGCCGCCGAGGTCGGTCAGCCGGTAATAACGCCGCAGCCGGCCCTGATGGATCTCCTCCTTGTCTCGCTCCGCCCAACCGTCGGCCACCAGCCGGTCCAACACGCCGTACAGCGTGCCGACCCGCAGGCGGACTCGGTTTTCCGACAGCTTTTCGACGGCCTGGACGATGCCGTAGCCGTGCTTCGGCTCGTCGGCGAGCGCGGTGAGGATCAGGAAGACCTGCTCCGACATGCCTCGTTCGGTCACCCGTCCATATATATCACGTCGCGATATATGCGGGTGGCCGAGACAACGGGCTACTGCCCGGCGACGGCCGTTCCCTCCAGCTCGACCAGCAGGGTGGGGATCGCCAGCCGGGTCACGCCGAGCATCGTGGTCGACGGGGCGACCCCGGCCGCGGCCAGCCGGGCGGCGAGGACGCCGTAGTGCTGGAAAAGCTGGTCGACGTCGGTCGTGTAGACGTTGAGCCGGACCAGGTTTGCCAGCGTCATGCCCGCTTCGGCGAGCACTTCCTCCAGGTTGTCCAGACTGAGCGCCACCTGCTTCGCCATGTCCCCGGCGTGCTGCGGTTCGCCGTCGGCGTTCATCGCGGTCTGCCCGGAGCAGTACAGGGTCCGGACCGGTCCGGACACCAGTTCGCCCTGGTGGTATCCCATCGCCGTCGACCACGCCCACGGGTTGACAGTCGTTCGCTCCACTACTTGCTCCATTCGCGTTCTCGGGCAGTACGCGGAGGAGCTTGGCAAGCAATACCCGACATCCTATGTCGTGTATTGGGTAGAATTTCCGGTATGCGCGCCGACCGGTTGGTCTCGCTGGTCCTGCTGCTGCGCCAGCGCGGCCGGCTGTCCGCGGCCACTCTCGCCCGCGAACTGGAAGTCTCCACTCGCACGGTGCTGCGGGACATCGACGCGCTGTCCGCGGCGGGCGTCCCGGTCTACGCCGAACGCGGGCGGAACGGCGGATTCGCGCTGCTGCCCGGATTTCAGACTGAACTCACCGGGCTGAACCACGACGAAGCGCTCGCGTTGCTGGTCGCCGGAGCACGCCGCGGCGCGCAGGCGTTCGGCCTCGGTTCGGCGCTCGCTTCGGCCATGCTCAAAGTGGTCGACGCGCTGCCGGAAAGCCATCGGACCACGGCCGCGGGCGTGGCCGAACGGTTGCTCATCGACCCGGAGATCGACCTCCTCTCGCGCCGCGCGGTCGCCGAGGAGGCACCGGACGCGGTGGTGGCCGAGATCCGCCGCGCGGTGTTCGCCGGGCATCAGGTGCGCATCCGCTATCAGGCGGTCAACCAGACTCCTCAGTGGCGCACAGTGCACCCGATTGGACTGGTCACCGTACGGGAGCTGGGATATCTGCTGGCCACCCGAGACGGCGAGGACCGGACGTACCGGCTGTCGCGAGTGCTGGCCGCCGAAGAACTCGACGAACCAGCGCAGCGGCCCGATCGGGTAGACCTCGGCCGGGCCTGGCAGGAACGCAGCGCGCGATTCCGGACCGGCGGCGACCAAATCGTCGCGCTAGTCCGAATTCGCCCGGCGCAGCGCGAAGAACTGGCCCGCACCGCGCTCGCCATTCTCGCCGAGGAACCCAGCCCGGACGGGTGGATTCGGCTGGAGGCGGCTTTCCAGGATTCCCGGCACGCCGAATGGGCATTGTGGCAGCTCGCCCGGAACGCGGAAGTCCTTGCGCCGCAATCGTTGCGTGCCGCGCTGCACCACCGCGCCGCCGCGATCGCCGCCGCCTACGCGGGACCCGCCTGACTCCCCGGCACCGGCACTGCCTGCACATTCCGTAGTTGTGCGGATACCTACTCACTGGTAAGTTACCCGCCAGTCGTGATCCACATCATGGTTCGAACTTCATGGTTCAAAGGGGAGTCATGATCCGGAAACCCGTCCGCGCGTTGATCGCCGCCGCCGCTCTCGCGATCACCTCCGCCGTCGCGCTGCCCGCCGCCGCCTCGGCTGATTCCTTCTACAGTTACGACGGCAGCACGCCGCTTTCGTCGTATGCGCCGGGCACCGTATTGAAGACGCGGACGTTGACATATCACGTCTTCGGCTTCCCGACCCCGGTACAGGCCACCCAGCTGCTCTACCGGACCGCCGACGCACAGGGCAATCCCACCGCGAACGTCACCTCGGTCGTCCGCAATCCCCTGGGCGGCAACGGAAAGGTCGTTTCGTACCAGTCCGCGTACGACTCGCTCAGCCCCGAGGACGCACCGTCCCGGGCGATCGCGGGCGACGTCCGGCTCGGCGGCGTGCTGCCGAACGCCGAATCGCTGCTCATCGCACCGGCGCTCGCGCTCGGGTACAGCGTCGTCATCCCGGACACCGAAGGCCCGGCCGCCGATTTCGCCGCGGGTCCCGAATACGGTCAGACCACTTTGGACTCCATCCGCGCCGCGACGCACGCGTCCGGCACCGGAATGAACGAATCCACCAAGTTCGGTCTGATCGGCTACTCCGGCGGCGCGATCGCGACCGGCTGGGCGTCGGCGATCGCCGCGAGCTACGCGCCGGACGTCGAGAAGAACCTGGTCGGTTTCGCCGAGGGCGGGGTGCTCGTCGACCCCGCGCACAACCTCAAGTACGTCAGCGGCAGCCCGGTCTGGTCCGGCGTAATCCCGATGGCGCTGATCGGCGTCTCGCGCGGCTACGGCATCGACCTGAAGCCGTACGCCAGCGAGTACGGGCTGAAGGTGCTCGCCGAACTCGAGCACGCGTCGATCGCGCAGGCACTCGGCCACTACCCCGGGCTGACCTGGCAGAAGCTGGTGAAGCCGGAGTACGCGGATCCGGATTCGGTGCCGCCGTTCGTCGACGCGGTCAACAAGGTGAACATCGGCTCGGCCGCGACGCCGTCGATTCCCGGGTTCATCGCGCAGGCCAACAACGGCGCGCTCGAAGGCACCGTCAGCAACGAGCCGGGCATCGGAACCGGCGACGGCGTGATGGTGGCCGGCGACGTCCGCGCGCTCGCGAATCAGTACTGCGCCACCGGAAACACTTCGATCAAGTACACGCAATACGACGCGCTGAGCCACGCCACCGCGCTTCCGGCGTGGGCGCCGGCCGCGATCGCCTGGCTCGGCGACCGGTTCGCGGGCAAGGCCGCGCCGTCCAGCTGCGGGCAGATCCCGCCGGGGAACTCGCTGGAACCGGAGCAGCACACCGGGTCCTGAAGGGCCTGATCCAGGCAACGGTTCGGCGACGAAATCCCGGCGACTGAGTCACCGTCGTCGCCGAACCGCCTGGCCTGACCGCACACTGACCGCATCCGCCCGGCCTGCCCCGGGGACCTTTTCCCTAGGCAGGCGCGTCATGAACACCTACTCTTCACAAGTCCGCGGGCGTCCGGCGCGAAACGTTGTGCTGCGCAAGATCCCGGTGGCGGCGGGGATTCTGCTGCTGTCCGCATGCAGTGGGCCTACCGGCGTCCCAGCACCGTCGGGCACCACCACACCGTCCGCTCCCGCCGCGACTTCGGCTCCCGCCACCACGGCAGCCCAGAACGCCACTGCCGCTCCGTCCTCTTCGGACCGTCCGGCACCGTCCCGTTCGGACAGTCAGCCCGCACCCTGTGGCCCGACAAGGAATTGGGGCACTGGCACCAAAGAAAGCCCCGGTTCGACGACTAACGCGCTGTACCTGGTCACCGTGAGCCGACACGGCTGTTACGACGAAGTCGTGTTCACTATCAATGGCGCTGCCGCAGCCGGATTCACCGTGCGATACGTGCCGCTCGTGACCGCGGATCCCTCTGGGAAACCCCTGCCAGTGCCCGGCAACGCAGTCCTGCAAGCGGTGATCCGTGCACCCGCACAGGGTTTTGACGACAGCGGACACCAACCTGGTCGCGTACTAGCCCAGGTCGGCGACTATTTCGCGCAGCTAACCGGTTGGCCGTCCTTGCACGCGGTCCGGTTCGCGGGCTTCTTCGAAGGCCAGTGCACTTTCGCTATCGGCGTCCGGGCACAGGTGCCATTCCGGGTGAGCAGCCAGGAAGTACCAGCCGACCAGATCCGCCGGGTGGTGGTCGATCTCGCGCACTGAACTCAGCTCACGAAATCAGCCAGGAGGTCGAGCTGTCGTAGCGCGTCCGAGTGATCCTCGTGGTCCTCGAGTTCGAACAGCACCCGGTCGACGCCCGCCTCCGCGTAGTCCGTCAGCTTCTCCGGATCGGCCCCGTACAGCGTGACCGGGACGTGGCGGCCCGCCCGCTCGCGCAGTTCGGTGATCCGCGTGCGCAGGAAGTCGATCGGGTACAGCGGCAGCGGGAGCCAGCCGTCGCCGTGGCTGAGCACGCGGTCCAGCACCTTCACCCCGACCCCGCCGATCAGCACGGGTAGCGGGCGCGCCGGTTTGGGCCAGGACCAGATCGGGTCGAAGTCGACGAATTCGCCGTGGAACTCGGGTTCGTCCTCGGTCCAGATCGCCCGGACGGCGGCGACGTGTTCGAGCATGCGCGCGAGCGGCCGGGCCGGGTCGACGCCGTGATTGGCCATCTCCTCGGCGTTCCAGCCAGGGCCGACTCCCAGTTCGAACCGGCCGCCGGACAGCACGTCGACGCTCGCCGCCTGTTTGGCCAGAGTGATCGGATGATGCTGGCTGACCAGCGACACCGCGGTGCCGAGCCCGATTCTTCGCGTGCTGGCCGCGATGGCCGCAAGGGCGGTGAACGGATCGAAAGTGTGCGAATAGTAGCGCGGCAACGGCTGCGGTTCCGCGGCACCGACCGGGTACGGGGTGAGCCTGCTGGTCGGGATGTGGGTGTGTTCGGTGAGGAACAGCGAGCCGAAGCCGCGCTCCTCCACCGCCTGCCCGAGCCGGACGGGGGCGATGCCGTAGTCGGTGAGGAAGGTGACGATTCCGTGGTCCATGCGACCACCGTAGCCTAAATGTCAGTCGAATGACACTTAGCTCGGCGGTGCTAGCGTGACGCCCGTGCCCAGAACCGAACGCCCGCGAGCCGACGCCCAGCACAACCGGCGCGCCATCCTCGCCGCGGCGCGCACGGCGGTCCAAGGCAGCGGCGACGTCTGGCTCGACAAGATCGCGCAGGCCGCGGGGGTGAGCGCGCGCACGCTCTACCGGCATTTCCCGACCAAGGACGACCTGCTGACCGCGGTGCTCGAGGACTACTTCGCCGAGCAAGCGGAGCCGATCCGCGTTCGGGTCGACGCGGAGCCGGAGCCTCGGCGGGCGCTGGAAATCGTGCTGGAGAGCGGGGTCGCCGCGTTTCGCGAACACCCGGGGATCCTCGCGCTGGTCAACGGGAACGCCCTCGCCGCCTCGATCGCCGGGCGGCATCTGGGGGCGTTCGGCGAGGTGCTGTCCCGCGCGCAGGAATCCGGGGCGGTGCGTTCCGATCTGACGCTCGAGGATCTCCCCTGTCTGATCACCATGGTCACCGCGGTGGCGGGCGCGAGCTGGCCTCGCTATCTCGCCCTGCTGCTCGACGGCCTCTCCCCGGCCGCAGCCACCCCGCTGCCCGCCTGAGACAAAGAAAAGCCCCCGCCCGCACATCGCAAGAGCTTTCCCTTACCCGCTAACCGCGAACGCACCTGAGCGTTCGGCGAGGTGCTGTCCGCGCAGGAATCCGGCGCAGTGTGCGCGGACGTGACGCTCGAAGCCCTCCCCTGCCTGATCACCATGGTCACCGCGGTGGCGGGCGCGAGCTGGCCCCGCTATCTCGCTCTGCTGCTCGACGGCCTCTCCCCGGCCGCAGCCACCCCGCTGCCCGCCTGAGACAAAGAAAAGCCCCCGCCCGCGAACAAAGCGGACAGGGGCTTTCCCTTACCAGCTAACGAATCAGCCGTCCGATTCGGCCGACGGGATGAACGCGCCAGGCACCTGGTCCGGGGCGAAGATCTTGTCCTCGCCCGGATACGGCTGGCTCCACCCGTGCACCTGGTACCACGTGAAGTGGTCCATCTGCGCCGGGTTGGCGTAGTCCGCGGTGGCGTTCGGGCCGGTCAGCTTCTGCTGCGCCTGCCATTGCTGCCACTGCTGCGCCAGCTGCTGCTTGTCCGCGGGCACCGCCGCCGACGCCGCCGCGGTGGACGCCGTCGGGACGTTGTCCGTGCCGCACGACGGCGGGGTCTTCAGGCCCGCGGTCAGCGACGTCTGGTTCGGCACCGCGGTGAACGGCGTGGCGTCCGGCTTCTGCGTGAACGCGGTCGCCATCGGGGTGGCCGCGCTGTCCTTCTGGTTCATCGGGTGGATCCCGAGGATCTGCTCGATGGTGCGGATCATGGTGATCTGCGAGTAGTACCGGCTGTCGGTCACCCCGCGCTGCGCGTACGGGCTGATGATCTGCACCGGGGCCCGGTGCCCGTCGACGTGGTCGAGCCCGGCCTGGGAGTCGTCCTCGACCACGAAGATCGCGGAGTCCTTCCAGTACTGGCTGTGCGAGATCTTGTCGACGATCTTGCCGACGGCCAGGTCGTTGTCGGCGACCTGCGCGGCCGGGCTCGGCGGCCCGCCGGTGTGGTCGCTCGACAGCCAGAACATGTTCAGGTCCGCCGGGCCGTTCTTCTCGAAGTCGTTCTTCCAGATCTCGTACCGGTACTGGTCCGGCACCGCGGTGTCGAACTTCGGGAAGCCCGGCACCGAAACCTTGTTCAGCGACGGGATCGGCGACGACGAGACCAGCGGGTACGCGGTCGGCTCGCCGGTCGCGGCCATGTTCTTCGAGTCGCAGTACAGGTTCTGCCAGCTCGCGTCCGCGGGCTTGGTCAGGAACTGGTGGAACTCGCCGAAGTCGCGGACGGACTTGCCCGCCGCCTGCGCACCGGTCCACAGGAAGCCGCTGCGCTGGTGGCCCAGCGCGTCGTCCTCGGTGTCGTAGCTGCGCTTGTACTCGCCGGCCGACGACTCGGTGTACTCCGGGTTGTCCGCCTGCATCAGCCAGTTGTGGCCCTCGGCCGAGTTCGTGCCGATGTCGTAGGTGTTGTCGTACAACCCGAACTGGTCGGCCAGCGCGTGCTGGTTCGGCGTGACGGCCTGGCCGAACTGCGCCAGCGCCGGGTTGCCGTTGCCCTTCTTCATGTCGCCGAAGAGCTGGTCGTACGTCCGGTTTTCCTTGACCAGCAAGAAAACGTGCTTGATCGTGGACGGGTCGCCGAGCCGCTGCGGCACCGGAACCGGCTTGACGTTGCGGTTGCCGTTCGCCTTCTGCACCGAACCCGGCGTCCAGCCGTTCTGCTTGAACACCTGAGACGTCTGCGCCCAGATCTGCCAGTCGGTCGGCAGGGTGAACCGCTGCAGGCTCGACGTGGTGTCGTGCGTGGCGTGCCCGGCCGCGGTGGTCGGGCGGCGGGCGTCGATGCCGCGGGTGTTCGCGACAAGGATATTTTTGCCCGACGCTGAGATACCAGACGGGAAGTAGTCCGTCGGCAGCAGCCCGATGAAGGCGGCGGGGGCCTGCGGGAACCAGTAGCGGTAGACCGCGACCGCGTTCGCGCGGCCGAGGGTCACCAGCAGGTGGCCGTCGTCGGTGAGCGCGATGTCGGTCGGCTCGTAGCCGACGTTCGCCTCCGGCCACGGCTGCGTCGCGATGGTCTGCACCACGACGTTGCGCTGGGCGTCGATCACCGAAACGCTGTCGCCGCCGGTGTTCGCCACGAACAGCGTGTTGTTCTTGGCGCGCAACGCGGTCGGGTGCAGGCCGACGTCGATGCTCTTGACCGGCGCGGCCGGGTTCGCCAGGTCGATCACGCTGACCGTGCCAGTGGTGGCGGCGGCGGTCTTCGGGTCGGCGACGATGTCAGTGCCGTACGAGTTGATCGTGGTGTCGCCCGGCTTCGCCGCGCGGCCGCCCTCGTTGCTGACGTAGATCCGGTCGCCGATCCGCACCAGTGCGCGCGGCGCGTTGCCGACGGTCCAGCTCTGCTTGATCTGGCCGCTGGCGGCGTCGATCGCGACGACGCGGTTCTGGCCGTTCACCGCGGAGTACACAGTGGACCCGTCGGGCGAGAAGATCGCGCCCGCGGCAAGGGAATGCTTGTCCCCGTCCGCCGGGATCGCGACCCACGTCGGGTTCGCGACAGTGCCGTCCGGCTTCACGTCGAACTTGCGGTAGCCGTCGATCTGGCCCAGCCACAGCGTTTTGCCGTCGGGGGAGTACGACGGGCCTTCCTGGCCGACGTCGTTGCCCGGCAGCTGCAGGTCGGCCTTCTTGTCCTTGCCGACGAGCTGCTGCACCTTCCAGCTCTTCAGGTCGACGATGGTCAGCGCGATGCCGCCGTCGGTGGTCAGCGCGGCGAGGTGGCTGCCGTCCGGGCTGACCGTGGAGGACATGATCTTGCCGTTGGGGACGACCAGCCGCTCGCCGATCGGCTTGAGGTACTGGTCGCTCGAGATGGTCAGGCCGTTCGCGGTTTCCTGGCCGACCTGGTCGGTGCCGAACTGCTTGGTGGAGGCGAGGCCGATGCCCGAGCCCGTGGCGACGAGCGCGACCGTGGTCGCCCCCGCCGTGACGAAGCGCAGCTTGCGGGATCTGCGGAGTTCTTTCTTCCCGCCACGCCTGCGACGGCGCGTTACTTGCATGTCCTCATCCCTTCGTGGAGGAGAGCAGTTCGACGTTGCCGTCGAACTGCCACAGCGGGTTGGGCCGGTCCCCTTCCGGGGTCCGCACCTGGAAGTAGCCGTTCACTTCCTTCGGTCCGTCGCCGTCGGCGACGTACCGCCCGTCCGAGGTGACATCGAGCTGGTAGATCGCCTGCCCGGTCGCTGAGATACCAGGGAGATGCCAGGTGACGACGCATCGCCAGTCGTTGCCGGGGCCTTCGGCCTCGACGAGGCCGCCGCCCTTGGTGCATTCCGTGCTGGCCGCGAGCTGCTCCTCCGTGACGTCCGGACGGTGCAGCTGTGCGGCCTGGAGCCGGTAGAGGTGCGCGAATTCGGTGGACAGCGACTGCTGCAGCTTGGCCTGGTCGATGCCCGATCCCGTGGCGGGCGCGGCAACCGCGACGACCGCCACTGTGACGCCGACCAGCGCGGCCAGCGGCAGCAAGCCCGCAGTTAATACGCGACGACCGGCACCGTCGTATGTCAGATCGGTGAAGTCGCGTCTCACGAACAGCACGTAGGCCAGCGCAGTCGCGACCACTGCCCAGACCAGGCTCACGCCGACGCCGATCAGCAGCGGACCGAACTGGACCGGGTCGGTGAAGAGGCCGTTCCACGAGATGAACGCGTACGTCGGCAGCGCGAGCCGCACGACGACCGGCAGCGGCAGCAGCTGCGCCACCGCCATCACCAGCGCGACCACCGCGGGCAGCAGCAAGCCCATCGGCGACCGTCCTAACGCGACAGAGCCGAGCAGGCCGATCCCCGCCAGGGCAAGGGTCGGGGCGAGCACGCAGATCCAGGCGAGAATGACCTTCACCGCCGCGTCGCCCGAGGACAGCAGGTGTCCGTCGAGGCCGATCAGCGGCTGCCCGCCGACCGCGACGAGGCCGCCGACCGTGCTGGACACCGCCAATCCGAGAACCAGCAACAAGATCACGGTCAGACTGGCGAGCGCCTTCGAGACGAAAATCCGCCGGTACGACCGCATCGCCACCAGCAGGTGCCGCCAGGTGCCGAGCCGGTCCTCGGCCGCGAAGACGTCTCCGGCGACCAGGGAGGTCAGCAGCGGAAGCGCGTAGCTGCCCGCGAAACCGAGCAGGACGAGCGGCCCGGCCCAACCGGTGACGTTCATCAGACGGCCGAACAGAGTGTCCACCGGCAGGTCGCTTTGCTGGCTGACCGCCGCGACGAACACCGCCGGTGCAAGCCAGCACGCGAGCAGCAGCACCCGGATCCGCCACTGCGACAACAGCTTCACCAGTTCGAACCGGTAGCCGCGGCCCAGTCCGACGGGACGGACCGGTGCCGGTGCCCGTTCCTCGGTGACGGTCATCGTTTCTCCCCCTGCTCCGTCAGCTCCAGGAAAGCCGCCTCCAGCGGCGAAACAACCGGAGCCAATTCCCGTACGCCGATGCCCTTGCCGACGACGCGCGCGACGAGGTCGTCCAGCGCGGGCACCAGGCCGCTCACCACCAGGACGTCGGCCTGTCCACGAGGCGTCTGGGTGTCGTCGATTCGCAGCCCAGGGACGTTCTCGGCGATCTCGCGCGCGGCCTTCTGGTCCGAGGCGACCAGGCGGTAGGCGAGTTCGCGATCGTCGGAGGACAGTTTCGCCAGCGGCCCGGTGAAAACGACGCGGCCCGCGGACAGGATGGTGACCTCCGAGCAGAGCGCTTCGAGGTCGTCCATCCGGTGGCTGGACAGCACCACCGCGGCGCCCTCGTCAGCGAGCCGGGTGAGCACGCTGTGCACGTGTTTCTTGCCCGCCGGGTCGAGGCCGTTGGCGGGCTCGTCGAGGATCAGCAGCCGCGGCTTGGTCAGCAGCGCGGCGGCGAGGCCGAGGCGCTGGCGCATGCCGAGGGAGAACCCGCGCGCCCGGTCGTCGGCGACGTCGGTGAGGCCGACCTGCGCGAGAAGGTCATCGATGTCCACCGTCTGCCCGCGCAGCGAGGCGAGCGCGGCCAGGTTCTGCCGGGCGGTGAGCGAGGGGTACAGCCCCGGGCCGTCGACGAACCCGGAAATGCCGTCCGGGGTGGCGAGCGCGCGGCCGACCGGGCGGCCGAGGATCTCGAGTTCGCCCTCGTCGGCGACCGCGAGTCCGAGCAGCAGGCCGAGCAGCGTCGTCTTGCCCGCGCCGTTCGGGCCGACGAGCCCGTGGATCTCGCCGTAAGCGACGTCGAGATCGACACCGTCGAGCGCGATGACGTCGCCGAAACACTTGGTGATCGCGCGGGCCCGCACCGCGTCGCTGGTTTCCATGAATCCCCACTTTCCGAAGCCGTGAGGAACTTAGGCACGACAAGTGACATGCGAACCCGCGCCAGGTTGAACGTTGGGGAAACCCCGTGCGCCGCAGCCGGTTTCCCTGCGGTCAATCGGACAAAACGGGATCAATCGCGCGCGGGTAAAGTGTCCGAGATCTCCCGGACCAGCGCATAGGACCGTTTCCGCTCCGCGTGGTCGTGGATCGGAGTGGTGATCATCAGTTCGTCCGCGCCAGTTTCGGCGATGACTGTGCGCAACGAATTCCGCAGCGCCGTCGGAGCCCCGGCGAGCACCGGGCCGGGGCCGACCGCCGGGTCCACGACGGCGTCTTCCGGGCGCGGCAACAAGATCCGCTCGCCGCGCGAACGGCTCAATGCTTTAGCCCGAATGGACCTGGCGAGCCATTCGGCCCGCTCCTCGGTCGCGGCGGCTACCACGGCGACGCTGACCACAATGGACGGTTCAGCTGTGTGGCCGGGGCGGAAGTTCTTGCGGTAGCTGCGGGTCGCGACGGCGGCTTCGGCGGGACGCAGGTGGTAGGCGAACGCGTACGGCAGGCCTAGTTCTGCGGCGAGGTGTGCGCTTGCGGTGCTTGAGCCGAGGAGCCAGATGTCCGGCACATTTCCTTGCGCGGGAGTCGCGCGCAGCGACTGGTCCGCGTCGGCTAAGTAGGTCAGCAACTCCTTGACGCGGCCCGGAAAGCTGTCCGCTGGGCCGGGGTTCAGCGCGGCGGACACTCGGTGCGGACCGCCGAGCGCGCGGCCGAGCCCGAGGTCGATCCGGCCCGGATGGAACGCGGCGAGCGTGCCGAACTGCTCGGCGACGACCAGCGGCTGATGATTGAGCAGCAGGACGCCGCCCGCGCCGACGCGGATCCGTTTCGTGGCATCCGCGACGCGGGCGACTGACACGGCAGGCGCGGCGCTCGCGACACCACGCATGCTGTGGTGTTCGGGCAACCAGTAGCGGTGATATCCCAGTTCGTCGGCCTGTTCGGCGAGGTCGACGGTGCGTTGCAACGCCTCCCGCGCGGTCGACCCCGCGACGATCGGCGACGTGTCCAGCACTGAAACCCGCACCAGGGCATCATCCCGGACCTGGTGCGGGACGACAACCGGACCGCCCGCGTCTCAAGTGGACGGTCCGGCCGCGGCCTACGAGGTCTCCCGCACCGGCGCGGGCGCGGCCTCCTCTTCCTCCTCCACCGCGTCGCTCAGCTGCCAGCCGCCCCGGCGACGCAGCACCACCAGGTAGTAACCCAAGGCCAGCAACGCGATCGCGCCGGTGACGATGAGGCTCGGCCGTCCGATCACCGGGTCAGTCGCGTTCACATACAGCACGAAAGCCAGCGCGATCAACGCGACCACTGGCGCGATCGGGAACCCGGGCATCCGGTACTTCGCCCCGGCCGTCGCTCCGGAGCGGCGGCCCAAGATGGCGCCGAGACACAACGCCGCGTACACGACGACGATCGACGTGCTGGTCACGACGGTCAGGATCTGCGGGTCCACAAAGCACAGTGCGGCGGCGATGAATCCAGTCGCCAGCGTCGCGACCCACGGGGTGCCGAACTTCGGGTGCACCGCCGCGAGCGCGCGGTTCATCGCCTTCGGCCACGCGCGGTCGCGGCCGCTGCTGAACACCAGCCGGGAACTGATCAGCACGATCGCGAGGACGGCGTTGATGATGGCGAGCGCGACCGCGAGGCTCAGCACGGTGTCGAGCGTGCTGCCGCCGCGGGCCTGCACGAAGTACGACAACATGTTGGGAGAGCTGAACAAAGTGCCGAGATCGGGCGCGCCCATCAGCACGGCGGTGACCGGGATCAGCTCGGCCAGCACGGTGACCCCGAGTCCCATGAGGACAGCGCGCGCCACCCCGCGTCCGGCGTCCTTGGTTTCCTCGCCGAAGTAGACAGCCGAGCCGTAGCCGTTGTAGGCGAAGATCGCGATCGCCGTCGCGATCATCACCGCGCTGATCGTCGCCGGACCGCCGCCAGGGGCGACCGGATGCGCGAGCAGGTCGGTGAACGGACGGGCCGGCTTGGCGAGCCCGAGGACCGCGACCACGGCCAGCGCCAGCAGCTCCACCGCGAGGAAAATGCCGGTGACCCAGGCGTTGAGCTTGATGTCGAACACCGCGACGATCGCCGCGAGCACGCACGTCACCGCCGCCACGACCGCCGGGGACACGCCGGGCAGCACCACGCTCAGGTACTGGCCGACGCCGAGCGCGATCACCGCGACGATCAGCACCTGCGTCACGATCATGATGCCCAGCACCATGAATCCGGGAAGTTTGCCCAGCGTGCGCGCGGCGATCGTGTACTCGCCGCCCGCACTCGGGAAGGCCGAGCCCAGTTCGGCGTACACGAAGGCCATGAAGATGCCGACGACAGCGGCGGCGAGGAAGGCGTAGAAGGCGCCCGATCCGGCGCCGGTGAGGACGCCCGGTGCGATGACGAACACCGAGGACGCCGGGCTGATCGCGGAAAGCGTGATCAGCAGCATGCCGAGGGTGCGCAACCCGCGGCGCAAGACGGGGGTGGACAACGCTGGCCTCCATCAAGTCGTTGCTCAGGTACGTTGTTTGAATGGAACTCAAATAACCAGCCGGGCGTTCAGCTAAGGCCCTCACGCCCGCCACGTCAAGACTTCGGCGGTCTCGATCCGTTCAGGGGTTGCATTTTTCGAGATTTGTTCAAAGAATCAAGGCATGGCAAGACCGAGCAAGGCCCCCGAGCGGCGGGCGGAACTGGTGGCCGCGGCGCGGCACACGGTCGTCGAACGCGGCGTGCTGAACCTGAAGCTGCGCGACGTCGCGGACCACGCCGGCATGTCGCCGGGTTCCCTGTTGTACTACTACCCTTCCCTGAGCGACCTGCTCGAAGACGTGCAGCAGGAGGCCGTCGAACGCTTCTGCGTCGCACGCGAAGCCGCCGTCGCCGCGGAGGCCGACCCGCGCGCCCGGATGCGCGCGATGATCGGCAGCGGCCTGCCGAACGGCAAGAACGACGAACTGTGCGTGCTGCTCTACGAACTGGGCACCATCGCCCGCCGCGAACCGGCGTACTCCGCGCGGCACATCGCGCTGTACGAACGCCAGGTGCGCGGGTACGTCGGCATCCTGGAAGCCGGTGCCGCGACCGGGATTTTCGACCTGACCGACGACCCGGTCACCATCGCCCGCAACCTCGTCACCCTCGAAGACGGGTACGGCTTGCACCTGACCCAAGCCGTCCCGCCGCTCGACCGATCCGTCGCCGAGGCGATGGTGCTGTCCTACGCCCGCGTTTCGACCCGATGCTCCCTGGAGGACCCCGCATGACCCGCGCCCGCGACCTGGGCTTGGCCCTCGGCGGCAAGCCCGGCCCGCACAACGCGATCACTGACATCCCAGGCGTCGAGGTCGGATACACCACGTTGATCGAAGGCTCGTCGGTGCGGACCGGGGTCACCGCGATCCTTCCGCGCGGCCGTTCCCAGTTCGACGTGCCTTGTTCGGCGGGCACTTTTTCCTTGAACGGCAACGGAGAAATGACCGGCCGCGCTTGGCTCGCGGAGACCGGTTCACTGACTCTGCCGGTCTTGATCACCAGCACCCACTCCGTCGGACAGTGTCACCGGGGCACGATCGATTGGGTGGTGCGGGAACGCCCGGACGCCGCGGCGGAGTGGTTGCTTCCGGTGGTGGCGGAGACGTGGGACGGGTATCTCAACGACGTCAACGCCCCGACCATCCGGACCGACCACGCAGTCGCCGCCATCGATGCGGCTACCTCGGGGCCTTTAGCCGAAGGTTCAGTGGGCGGCGGCACTGGGATGACGTGCTACGGGTTCAAGGGCGGGACCGGGACTTCTTCGCGGGTTGTTTCGCATGGCTCGGACTCCTACACCGTAGGGGCCTTGGTGCAGGCGAACTTCGGGAGCCGTCCGGAGCTCACCGTGGCCGGAGCGCAGCTAGGTGCCGAGTTGGCTGACGACAACCCGATGGCCGACACGAGCTGGCTCGCTCCGGCTGGTGCTGGTTCGGTGATCGTGGTGATCGGGACTGATGCGCCTCTGTTGCCTGGCCAGTGCACCGCCCTGGCCCGACGGGTGCCGCTTGGGCTGGCCCGCACCGGGACCACCGGCTCGCACTTCTCCGGAGACCTGTTCCTGGCCTTCAGCACGGCTAACGCGGGTGCTTTGACCAGCCATTTCCCCCGGCCGGACGACGAACCGTACGAGAGCATGCAGTTCATCCCGTGGGGTGCGATCGATCCGTTCTTCGAAGCCGTGGTGCAGGCGGTCGAGGAGGCGGTGCTGAATGCGCTGGTGGCCAATGAGGAGATGACCGGGCACCGGGGGCATCGGGTTCCGGCGCTTCCGGTGAGCCGCTGGAAGGAGGGGGCCTAAAGCAGGCGCGGCGGGCTCGCCTGGGCGCTTTGGCTGAGTACACGCCGCGCCTGGGCGAGCCGGGACTTCGCGTAACCACCCAGACCCCGCCCCCGCCGCAAGAAGGGTCTCGCGTGTGCCGGCCCCCTCCCCGGCGCGCGCGAGACCCGCGGCCCCGGTGAAACGAACGCGAGCCCTGCCGAAGGCCTCGTGAATGACTGCCGCGGTTGGCGCTCACGAGGCCCATCCGCCGCACCCGACCGTCACGGGTCGCGGTGCTCCGCGTCCCTCATGGTCAAAGCTGGCGTTTCGCCCAGTTGCAAGATGCCTATCGCCTGGTTGCTGACCTGGGCCCCGTTCGCGACCGAGTGCAGGATGCCGTTGTAGACGAGATCCCAGATTCGCCGATCCAGTTGCAACTCGTGCGAGCTGCGAGAGAATCCGCCTTCTTTGCCGTAAAGCCAGAGATGGAAGGTTGTGCCGCCGTAGGACGCGTCGATCTTGGTCAGGCCGTAGAGGTCAAGCCAGACTCGTTTCTTGATTCCCCACCTCGAGCGTTCCACGAGAAGCCAGTCGGCGCCCGCCGCGTAGGTCAAGTACGTGAACGGACTTGTCGTCAGGAACGTGAACACCGCGATGACGACCCAGATCTGCCAGTACTTGAACGCGCCCAACCCCATGCCGCGAACCAGGGAAACGCCCGCCACCAACGCCAGCATCAATGCCAGGCCGACGACGGCACTCATGATCTTCCCGCTTCGGCTCTCCCGGTGCCAAGCCAGCACAGGACCCTTGCCAGGCGGGGGCTCCGGCCGCCAAGAGGGACGATTCTCCCGCGTCGGGTCCGCCTCAGGCGATTGCCGCTCTCCCCCGAAGTAGCTCAGACCGTGCGGCGGGAATGGCTCGCCGGTCTGCGAATCCGGTCGAGGAGGAAGACCGGGCGGCCCACCGGCGCTGCCTGGAGTAGATGCGTCTGTCATGAAGTGACTTTCCCGCTTACTTAGTAGGCCATCACGAGGCCCATACGCGCTCAAGCAGTTCCCCGCCGGTCCGGAGGCGTGGGCGGCCGGTGGACGTCCGGCAAAGAGCGGCGGCACCGACGCAGTATCCGCCGAGACGGGCGGAAGGCGCGGATCAGGACGGCTAGGTCACGAAGCCCCTTGGTATCTCCGGTCTTGTGCACGATGTACGCCGCGAGAGCGAGCACTGCGACGAAGGCAGTCAGGGTGCACAGGGGAACCACCAGCAACAGCAAGTCAACTCCGCAACGACGTACACCGGCCCCGGTGCCGGTGTTGCTGCTTCGAGTTGTATGCAGTTGCTGCGGTTCACGTCTCGACGTCATCCCCGGAACCGAGCAGTAATCCGGGCGCTGCTCTGTAGCTGCGTTGCGCAGCCCGCGCTATACGCCACCAGCGCGTCCAGGGCTCCCCAGCAGGGGACATGAGCCACAAGTATCCAGATAGTACTGGCCGGCGCGCGGCACCGCGATACCACTCGGCCCGGCGCGTCGCCACCCCTTGCCCGAACCCGCCAGGATCGTATATCTTTTGAGATATCTTCCTCTCCCGACGACATCCGGGCAGGTCAACCCCCATGAGTCCCGCATCGAGCACCACCCCGCCGGAGCGGCCGGGCAAGGTCATCGCGCTTCATCTGAACTATCCGTCCCGCGCCAAGCAGCGCGGGAGGACCCCGGCGAAGCCCTCCTACTTCATCAAGCCCGCCACCTCGATCAGCGCCTCCGGCACCCCCATCGAGCGTCCGGCCGGCACCGAACTCCTCGCCTTCGAGGGCGAGATCGCGCTCATCATCGGCAAGCAGGCCCGCCACGTCTCCCCCGAGGAAGGCTGGAGCTACGTCGAGAGCGTCACCGCCGCCAACGACTTTGGCGTATACGATCTGCGGCACGCCGACGGCGGCTCCAACCTTCGTTCCAAGGGCGGCGACGGCTTCACTCCGCTGGGTCCGGCGACGATTCCGGCCGCGGAGGTCGATCCCACGAAGCTCCGCGTCCGCACCTGGGTCAACGGCGAGCTCGTCCAGGACGACACCACCGAGGACCTCATCTTCGACTTCGGCACCCTCGTCGCCGACCTCTCGCAGCTGAGCACCCTCGAACCCGGCGACGTCATCCTCACCGGGACCCCGGCCGGATCGTCCGTCGTGAAGCCGGGCGACACCGTCGAGGTCGAGGTCAGCGGCGGCGCGAAGACCACCGGGCGTCTCGTCACACCGGTCGTGGAGGGCACCACGCCGCTCCCGGAGTTCAGCGCTCAGCCCAAAATTGACGACAACCAGCGTGAACAGGCTTACGGCGACAGGGAATCCGCCGGGCTCCCGGCCGAATTCGTGCTCACTGAAGAACTCAAAACCAAGCTCACCAGCGTAGGCACGGCAACGCTTTCCGCACAGCTGCGCAAAAACGGCTACAACCACGTCTCCATCGACGGCCTCGGCTCCACCCGTCCGGACACAAAACTCATCGGCCGCGCGAGGACGCTCCGCTACGTCCCCTTCCGCGAGGACCTCTTCAAATCCCACGGCGGCGGCTTCAACGCTCAGAAACGCGCCATCGACAGCCTCAACCCCGGCGACGTCCTGGTCATGGAAGCCCGCGGGGAAAAGGGAACTGGCACGATCGGCGACATCCTCGCCCTGCGTGCCCAGGTGCGCGGCGCGGCGGGAATCGTCACCGACGGCGGCGTGCGCGACTTGGCGGCGGTGGCAGCGCTGGACATCCCGACCTACCACTCCGGCCCGCACCCGGCGGTGCTCGGCCGCCGTCACGTTCCTTGGGACGTCGACATCACCATCGCCTGTGGCGGCGCAACAGTGCAGCCGGGCGACGTGATCGTCGGCGATTCCGACGGCGTGCTCGTGATTCCGCCGCACCTGGTGGAAAAAATCGCGGACGCGGCGATCGAACAGGAACGCCAGGAAACGTTCATCGCGGAACAGGTCGCGAACGGCGAAAGCGTCGACGGCCTCTACCCGATGAACGAGCACTGGAAGGCCAGGTACGCCCAGTGGCGCCCGTAGCCGGCGAGAGCAAGTCCCAACGCGCGTACCGCTGGATCAAGGACCGGATCGCCGACCGGACCTTCGGTCCCGGCTATCGCTTGGTGCTGGGACAAATCGCCAAGGAACTGGACGTCAGCGTTGTCCCCGTGCGCGAAGCGATCCGGCTACTCGAGGCCGAGGGGCTGGTCACGTTCGAGCGCAACGTCGGCGCGCAGGTGGTGATGGTCGACGAGACCGCGTACGAGCACACCATGCAAACCCTTGCCCTGGTGGAAGGTTTCGCCACCTCGCTGTCCGCGCCGAAACTGTCCACTGAGGACATTGAACGGGCACGCGCGGTCAACGAGCAAATGCGGCTGTCGCTGGAAAACTTCGAACCGCACCGGTTCACCGAGCTGAACCAAGAGTTCCATTCAGTCCTTTTTGAACCGTGCCCGAACCCGCACGTGCTCGACCTCGTGCACCGCGGCTGGCACCGGCTGGCCTCGCTGCGCGACTCGACCTTCAGCTTCGTCCCAGGCCGCGCGCACGAATCCGTCAAGGAACACGAACAACTGCTGGTGCTGATCGAGCAGAACGCCGACCCGCTCGAACTCGAGCTGGCCGCGCGCCGGCACCGCACCGCCACCCTCGACGCCTACCTCGACCGGCGGGCCGCCCCGCCCGCCGAAGCTCCCTAGGAAGGACCCCACCCCATGAGGTTCCGCAGTACCCCGAACGCCATCACCGGCTCGATCGCGCCGCTGATGACCCCGTTCACCGCCGACGGCGCCGTCGACCACGAGAGCCTGACGAACCTGGTCAACTGGCAGATCGCGTCCGGTTCGAACGGCGTCTCGATCGGCGGGTCCACCGGCGAACCCGGTGCGATGACGGTGGCCGAGCGCGCGGAGACGATCCGCACCGTCGCCAAGGCGGTGGACGACAAGGTGCCGTTCATGCCCGGTACCGGTTCGGCGAAGCTCGACGAGACGCTGGAGCTGACGTCCGAGGCACGCGACGCGGGCATCGACGCGGCGCTGATCATCACCCCGTACTACGCGCGGCCCACCCAGGAAGCGCTCTACAGCTGGTACGCCACGGTCGCGAAGGAATTCCCGGACCTGCCGATCGTCGCCTACAACGTGCCGAGCCGGACGTCGGTCGACCTCGCGCCGGAGACGGTCGCGCGGCTGTTCCGCGATTTCGACAACTTCGTCGGGATCAAGGAGACCACCAAGGACTTCGAGCACTTCTCCCGCGTACTTCACTTGTGCGGCAAGGAATTGCTCGTCTGGTCCGGCATTGAGCTGCTGTGCCTGCCGCTGCTTTCGCTCGGCGGCACCGGTTTCGTCAGCGCCACGGCCAACATCGCCCCCGCTGCCAGTGCCGAGATGTACCGCGCGTGGACCGAGGGCGACTTCGACCGCGCCCGCGAGATCCACTACGGCCTGCACCCGCTGGTCGACCTGCTGTTCGTCGAGACCAACCCGGCGCCGGGCAAGTGGGTGCTGGAGCAGCGCGGGCTCATCCGCTCGGGCTTCGTGCGCCCGCCGCTGATCACCCCGACCGAACCCGGCATCGCCCGGATCACCGAACTGATGCGCCAGGGCGAGCAGTACCTCTCGCCCGTCGACGGCTTCACCGTGGAAGGAAAGTGACCATGACCGCGCACTACGTTCCGGAGAACCTGCCGGAGCACATCCGCCACTACATCGGCGGAGCGCCGGCCGACAGCGTCTCGGGCGACACCTTCGAGGTGCTCGACCCGGTCACGAACAAGCCGTACATGACGGCTTCGGCGGGCAAGGCCGAGGACATCGACCTCGCCGTCGCCGCGGCGAAGGAAGCCTTCGACCACGGTCCGTGGCCGAAGATGCTGCCGCGTCAGCGCGCCCGGATCCTCAACAAGATCGCCGATCTCGTGGAGAGCCGCGACAAGCAGCTGGCCGAGCTGGAAACCTTCGACACCGGCCTGCCGATCAAGCAGGCACTCGGCCAGGCGCAGCGCGCCGCGGAGAACTTCCGGTTCTTCGCCGACCTGATCGTCGCGCAGGCCGACGACACCTACAAGGTGCCTGGCAAGCAGGTCAACTACGTCAACCGCAAGCCGGTCGGCGTCGCCGGGCTGATCACGCCGTGGAACACGCCGTTCATGCTGGAGAGCTGGAAGCTCGCGCCGGCGCTGGCGGCCGGCTGCACCGTGGTGCTCAAGCCCGCCGAGTTCACGCCGCTGTCGGCGAGCCTGTGGGCGGACATCTTCCGCGAGGCGGGCGTGCCGGACGGGGTGTTCAACCTCGTCAACGGCCTCGGCGAGGAAGCGGGCGACGCGCTGGTCAAGCACCCGGACGTCCGGCTGATCTCGTTCACCGGCGAAACCACCACCGGCGAAACGATCTTCCGCAACTGCGCGCCCGGCCTCAAGGGCATGTCGATGGAGCTGGGCGGCAAGTCCCCGGCCGTCGTGTTCGCCGACGCGGACTTCGAAGCGGCGCTGGACTCCACGCTGTTCGGCGTCTTCTCGCTCAACGGCGAACGCTGCACGGCGGGCAGCCGGATCCTCGTGGAGCGCCCGATTTACGAGGAGTTCTGCGCCCGGTACGCCGAACGCGCCCGCGACATCGTGGTCGGCGACCCGCACGACCCGGCCACCGAGGTCGGCGCGCTGGTGCACCCGGAGCACTTCGACAAGGTGATGAGCTACGTCGAAATCGGCAAGACGGAAGGGAAACTGCTCGCCGGCGGCGGCCGTCCGGAGGGCCTGGAAACCGGGAACTACGTGGCCCCGACGGTGTTCGCCGACGTGAAGCCGGACGCGCGGATCTTCCAGGAGGAGATTTTCGGCCCGGTCGTGGCGATCACGCCGTTCGACACCGACGAGGAAGCCCTCGAACTGGCCAACAACGTCAAGTACGGCCTGGCCGCCTACGTCTGGACCGCCGACCTGACCCGCGCGCACAACTTCGCGCAGAGCATCGACGCCGGCATGGTCTGGCTGAACTCGCACAACGTGCGCGACCTGCGCACGCCGTTCGGCGGGGTCAAGGCGTCTGGCCTCGGCCACGAAGGCGGCTACCGCTCGATCGACTTCTACACCGAACAGCAGGCCGTGCACATCACGCTCGGCGACGTGCACACGGCGCGCTTCGGGGCTGGGAAGGACAAGGCATGACCACGACCCCGCCGGACGTCATCCGCTGCGCCTACGCGGAACTCATCGTCAGCGACCTGAAAGCGTCGCGAGAGTTCTATGTGGACATTCTCGGCCTCGTGGTGACCTACGAAGACGACGAAGCGGTCTACCTGCGCGCGTTCGAGGAATACCTGCACCATTCGCTGATCATCCGCAAGGGTGCGGAGCCCGCGCTGTCCGTGCTCGCGTACCGCGTGCGCAGCGAAGCCGAACTCGACGTCGCCGAGGCGTACTACCGGGAACTCGGCGTCGAGGTGCGCCGCGTCCCGGCTGGCACGACGCGCGGCATCGGCGAAGCGGTGCGCGTGCTGGACCCGCTCGGCTTCCCGATCGAGTTCTTCTACGAGGCCGAGCACGTCGAGCGCTTCACCCAGCGCTACGACGTGCACGGTCCGGGCGCGCTGTCGCGGCTGGACCACTTCAACGTCAACACGCCGGACGTCCCAGCTGCGCGGAAGTACTACGAGGGCCTCGGCTTCCGGGTGTCGGAAGACATCGTGGACGACGAGGGCACCGTGTACGCGGCGTGGATGTTCCGCAAACCGACCGTGCACGACGTCGCGCTCACCGGCGGCGCGGGCCCGCGGCTGCACCACATCGCGTTCGCGACGCACGAGCGGCACCAGATCCTGCACATCTGCGACCACCTCGGCGCGGTGCGGAAATCGGACCAGATCGAGCGCGGCCCCGGCCGGCACGGCGTGTCGAACGCGTTCTATTTGTACGTGCGTGACCCGGACGGGCACCGGATCGAGATCTACACCCACGACTATTACACCGGCGACCCGGACAACCCGGTGATCAGCTGGGACGTGCACGACAACCAGCGTCGTGACTGGTGGGGCAATCCGGTGGTGCCGAGCTGGTACACCGAGGCCTCGCGGGTGCTCGACCTCGACGGCAAGCTGCAGCCGGTCGAGGAACGCACGGAAACGAAGGAAATGGACGTGACCATCGGCGCGGACGGGTTCTCCTACACCCGCGCCGAGGGCGCCGAACAGGGTTTCAAACTGGGCGAACAGGTCTAAGGTGCGTCCCGTCCGGGGAAGGAGCCCGAGGTTCCTTCCCCGGACACGCAGCGGAACCGGCACTTCGACGGAGAGGTGACATGATGACGGCAATCTTGCAGACGCCGACCACGGTCGCGCAGGACTTCACGGAGTTCCGGTCCGCTGTCCTGCGATCGTTCGTGCCGCTGCAGGTGAGCACCGAGCACCGCGACCGCTTCCACGGCAGGCTCCGCACGCACGAGGCGGGCGAGATCGCGCTCACCGAGATCACCGCGTCGCCGCACGCGGTCGAGCGAACGCCGGAACTGATCGCCCGCGCGGACCGGCCCTGCTACAAGCTCAGTGTCATGCTGGCCGGCACCGGAATCCTCACCCAGGACGGCCGCGAAGCGGTGCTGCGTCCCGGCGACGTCGCGCTGTACGACACGAACCGGCCGTATTCGCTGGTGTTCGAAGAGAATTTCCGGACGCTGGTGCTGATGTTCCCGCAACAGCAGGTTGACCTTCCACGGGACCTGGTTGGTCAGCTCACCGCGGTGCGGATGTCCGGACGCTCCGGGGTCGGCAACGTGGTGGTGCCGTTCCTGGCGCAGCTGGGCGGGAATCTGGACGTGCTGACGAGCCCGGTCGGGGTACGGCTGGCACACAACGCGGTCGACCTGCTGACCACGATGCTGGCCACGGAACTCGACCTGGATCGTACGGCCGCTGACCCGCACCACGACTTGATGCGGCGGATCAGGAGCTATATCGACGCTAATCTGTCGCGGTCGGATCTTGGGCCCGCGCAGATCGCCGCGGAGCATTACATCTCTACCCGGCATCTGCACGGGTTGTTCCAGGAGCAAGGGACGACCGTGGCGGGGTGGATTCGGCAGCGACGGTTGGAGCATTGCCGCCGGGATCTGCGGGATCCGTTGCTGGCGGCGCGTCCTGTTGCGGCAATCGCGGCTCGGTGGGGGTTTGTGGACGCGGCGCATTTCTCGCGGGTGTTTCGGGCTGCGTTTGCGCAGTCGCCTAGCGAGTTGCGGGCTCGCGGCTGAACCCGCCAAACCAACACACGGCGCTCCGGGATGTTCGAGGCCACCGTGTCCGAGGCGGAGCCCTTGGACACGGCGGATAGCGGCGCGCGGCCGGAGTCTCCGGCATCCGTTGCTGACGGCCCGTCCCGTCGCGTCGCGGTAAGCGCGGGCCGATGGGGATCTGTCGACGCGGCGCGTTTCTCGCGGGTCTTCCGGGCTGCGTTCGAGTAGTCGCCGAGCTTCGCGCCCCGCGGCCAATCCGCCCCGAACCCCCTGGTATTGACCGCGAGCGTCCGGCAGTTGCCCGCCAGCGCATGAACGTTCGCTCACGGGCCGGGGCGCGGCGAGCATGATGGGCATGTCCGACCCTTCCCCTGACGAATGGCGCACCTACGACGAGTTCGCCGCCGGGATCGACACCTACCGGCTGCCCAACGCGGACCTCACCGGGCGGGAGCTCACCGTCACGCTCGATGACGGCGCGAAGCTCGAGCTGCGGTTCCTCGATGGCGAACGGCTCACCCTCAACGGCGTCGAGGACCCGTACGACGCGGTCGCCGTGCGCCCGGACGTCTTCTTCGTGAATCTGCCGCTGACGAGCGTCGAAGGCGAAGCCCTCACGATCGTCTACTCGACCACCACGCATCGCGCGATGACCGTGCGGTCGGTGATCGGCGACGAGGACGTCGAAGGCACGCCGCGGGTTTCGCAGACCTTCCACGCCGGCACCACCGACGGCGGCGAGCCGACCGGCGACGTGCCCGGGCCGTCGCGCGATCTCATCGGCAAGCGCAATGTCTACCGCTACAGCCCGAATCACCTGTACGAGCACGTCTACCTCTCCTCCGAACGCTACTGCTGGCAGTGCGTCGAGGGCGTGCAGCGCGGGCACGGCGACGTGGACATGTCGACCGTCTGGAAGTTCGCCGACGGGCTGTACCTGTTCTGCTTCCGGGAGTTCCGCATCGCGGTGGCCAGCGTGTGGCTGCACGACCTCGGCTACGACCTGCGCACCACCGGAGTTTTCCTCGGCATCACCGGCGACGGCCGGTCCGAGCATTCCCGCGCGGGCGGGCACATCTACCCGCTCGGCTCGATCAGCTACCCCGACGTCCAGCCTGTCTGAAGAGGAGTTTCCCTGTGTCCAATTTGGACGTGATCACCGCGCACTACGAGGCGAGCGACCGCGGCGACCTCGACGGCATGCTCGCCCCGATCGGCCCCGAGACCACCTGGACCGAGGCCGCCGGATTCCCCTACGCGGGCACCTACACCGGACCGGACGAGGTGAAGCGCAACGTCTTCGAGGCGATCGCGCGCGACTGGGACGGTTACAAGTTCACGCTGTCCGCATTGCTGGACGCCGGTGATTCGATTGTCGGGCTCGGGACCTACACCGGCACGAATCGCAAGTCCGGCAAGGCTTTCACCGCCCGGGTCGCGCACGTGTGGAAGTTCGACGGCGACAAGGTCGCGAGCTTCGAGCAGATCGTCGATTCCGCCCCGGTCGCCGCGGCGACCGACTGAGTCTCCCGCGAAACGGCGGTGCCGGTCCTTCCCCCGGCACCGCCCCCATACTCTCCCCTCCCCTCTGGTCACTGTGGACCGGAAAGCCGAGCCATGATGAGAAAGTTCCTGCCCGCGCTCGCCTCGGCCGTGCTCGTCACGCTGGTCGCGGCGGGCTGCGCGGGCACCGCCGATCCGAACGGACCGATCGTGGTCGGCTCGGTCAACGCGCTGAGCGGACCCGCCACCTTCCCGGAATCCTCCCAGGCCGCCAAGGCCGTCTTCGACGCGGCGAACGCGGCGGGCGGCGTGCACGGGCGCAAGATCGAATACCACGCCATCGACGACAAGGGCGACCCCGCGGCAGCGGCGGCCGCGGCCCGCGAGATCGTGGGCGGCGATCAGGCAGTGGCGCTGGTCGGTTCGTCCAGCCTCATCGAATGCCAGATCAACGCCAAGTACTACCAGCAGGAGAAGGTGCTTTCCATCTCCGGCATCGGCGTGGACCCGTCGTGCTTCACCAGCCCGAACATCGGGCCCGCCAACGTCGGCCCGTTCCACGACATGACGCTGACCCTGCTGTACGGCTCCGAAGTGCTGCACCTGCAGGACATGTGCGCGCTGCTGGAAATCGCCGGGAACACGTTGCCATACTACCGCGCAGCCATCGACGAATGGTCGAAAATCACCGGCAAAAAACTGAAGTACGTCGACGCGACTGTGCCGTACAACGGTTCCGACTACACGCCGTACATCGTCAAGGCTCGCGCGGCCGGCTGCAAAGCGGTGACGGTGAACCCCGTCGAGCCGGACTCGATCGGCCAGCTGAAAGCCGCGCAGGCACAGGGCTGGAAAGACGTGACCTGGCTGCTGCTCACGAGTGTCTACAGTGAACAGTACGCGAAGGCGGTGTCGGACGCGGGCAAGGGCGTTTACGTCCCCGCCGAGTTCTACCCGTTCACCGACCCGTCGAGCCCGCGCACCAAGGAGTGGCGGGATCTCATGACCCGCAACAACATTCCGCTGACCTCGTTCAGCCAGGGCGGCTACCTCGCGGCGAAGTACTTCCTGCAGGTGCTGAACGGCATGCAGGGCGACATCACGCGGGAATCGGTGACGAAGGCGCTGCGCGAAATGAAACCGATCACCGATCCGATGGTCGGCACGCCGTACGTGTTCGGCCCCGGGCAGACGCACCACGACAACATCGCGGGCTGGCCGGTCAAGCTCGCGACGGGCACGAACCGGTGGGAAATCTCCGGTACCGACTGGCTGCGGATTCCGCGGCGCTAGCCCGATCCACTCTGGACAGAGGAGAACTGCAATGGTGCAGGGAGCGCTGGCCGGGCTGGCCGCCGGCGGGCTTTACGCGGTGCTGGCGGTGTGCCTGACGCTGATGTCGAGGCTGGTCCGCGTCGTCAACTTCGCCCAGGCGGCCACGGGCATGTTCGGCAGTTACGTCGGGGTGGCCTTGTCCGTCCACGGTGGACTGCCGGAGTGGCTGGCAGTGGTGCTCGGCGTGCTGCTGGGCGGGTTGCTGAGCGTGCTGATCGGCTGGGTCGTGTCGACCTGGCTGGCCGAAGCAGGCACCGGCACCCGCTCGGCGGTGACCGTCGCGGTGCTGCTGCTGTTGATTTCGCTGTCGTTCATCCTGTTCGGCAACAAACCGCAGCCGTTCCAGGCGTTGCTGGCCGGCCCGGCCTTCACCGTCGGCGGCGTGGTGATCAGCCAGGTGACCGTCGTGACGGTCGCGCTCGCCGTGGTGATCGCCTTCGCCGCGCGGCTGATCCTGACAAAGACGCCCGTTGGTATCTCACTGCGCGCTTTGTCGGAACGCCCGACGACCGCTGAACTGCTGGGCATCCCGGCGAAACGGCTCAGTGCCGCGGTGTGGGGCGCCACTGGCCTGATCAGCACTGTCATCATCGTGATCGTCGCCCCGTCCCAGTCGAACGACGCCACCTCGCTGGCCATGCTGGTCGTGCCCGCCGCGGCGGCGGCCCTGCTCGGCGGGTTCCGCAGGCTGGACCTCGCCGTCGTCGGCGGTCTGGTGCTCGGCATGCTGCAGGGCGCGCTCGCGCAGGTCGACCAGCTTTCGGTAGTGCGGAATTTCGTCCCGTTCCTGGCCATCGTCGGCCTGCTCGTGTGGTCTCAGCGCAAGGAGGTGTGGGATGCAGCTCGCTGACCGGGGCGCAGTGTCCCGCTTCGGAACCCCACTGGTCGTCGCGGTGGTCGCGGTGCTGGTCGGAATCGGCCTGACCGTCGGCCTCAACGGCTACTTCGCCTACCTCGGCGTAAGCGTCGTAGTAGCCGCCATCGCCCTGCTCGGCCTAGGCGTCGTGACCGGCAGCGCTGGCATGATCTCGTTGTGCCAGCTGACTTTCGGCGCGATCGGCGCATGGGTCGTCTCCGCGCTGAACGTCGCCAACGCTCCCGGCGGCTTCCTCTTCTGGCTGCTGCTGGGCGGTCTCGCGGCAGGTGTCGTCGGTGTCCTCATTGGACTTCCTGCGCTACGCCTGCGCGGGATCAACCTGGCGGTGGTGACGCTCGGGCTAGCCGCGGCCGCCGACGTCACCCTGGTGGAAATCCAGTTCCCCGGCACCACCGACGGCGTTTCGGTAGACCGGCCGTCCTTGGTCGCTGACGACAACGCGTACTTCCTGCTCTGCGTCATCGTCCTGATCATCTGCGCGTTGGTCGTGCACTTCCTGCGGCGCGGTCCGCGGGGCAGCAGCTGGGCCGCGGTGGCGTTCTCCGAACGTGGCACCGCTGCAGCCGGAGCCAGCGTCCGTACCGCGAAGCTCTCGGCCTTCGCCGTCAGCGCCACTCTGGGCGGCATCAGCGGCGGTCTGCTCACCGCACAGGTCGGGTTCGCTTTCCCGACCAGCTTCGCTCCGCTGCAGTCTCTGGCGTTGTACGTGCTCGCCATCATGTCCGGTGCGCACCTCATTGATATGGCAGTGTTCGGCGCTGTCCTGTGGGTTGCCGTACCAGAGCTGTTGAAGCGATGGGGAGTCCCGCAGGACTGGGGTTACGTCATCTTCGGTCTGCTGGGCATCCAGGCTCTGGCGGGACGCGGCAACCTGGGCACCGCGATCCGCGAACTGTGGCGTCGCCGGTCAAGGGCCAGCGCTGGCGTCCAAATCACCGCGCTGGACGAAGATCCCCCGCGCCTGCCGCCTGGCGAACCGGTGCTCGTGGTCCGCGGCTTGAGCGTCACCTTCGGCCAAGTCAAAGCACTGTCCGGAGTGGACTTAGCCGTCCCGAAGGGCGGAGTGCTAGGCGTGATCGGCCCGAACGGCGCCGGAAAGTCCACTTTGGTCGATGCCATCAGCGGCTTCCTGCCTCAGGCCCAAGGAACCGTGGAACTGGCCGACCGGCCCCTCACCGGCAATCCGACGCAACGAGCCCGCTCCGGTCTCCGCCGAACCTTCCAGCAAGACCGAGTCCCGTCAGGACTGACCATCGAGGCGTACGTCCGCTTCGTGGCCCGCCGACGCCCGCCCGCCGATGAAGTCGCTGCCGCGCTGGAGTTCTTCGGCTGCCCGCCAGCAGCAACGCCGCTAGACCGGGTGGACGTGGGTGCACGCCGGTTGGTCGAGGTCGTCGGCCACCTCATGGCGAAGCCCCAGGTGCTGCTCCTGGACGAACCGGCAGCGGGCCTCCCGCACGAGGAGCACGTGGCCTTCGGCGAACGCCTGCGGCAGGTCCCGGCCAGATTCGGCGTGTCGGTGCTGATCATCGAACACGACCTCGACCTGGTCCGGTCCGTCTGCGACACCCTGACCGTGCTCGACTTCGGCGAGGTGCTGGCGAGCGGCCCGCAGGCGGAAGTGCTGGCCGATCCCGCGGTTCTGAAGGCATACCTGGGCGAAACGGAGATGCTGTGAGCACGCTGCGCATCGAAAACCTGACCGTCACGCGCGGTGCGGGCCCAGTCATCGCCGACGTCGGCCTGACGCTGGAACCGGGCAAGATCACCGCGCTGGTCGGCCCCAACGGCGCGGGCAAGACCAGCCTGCTGGAGGCGTTGTCCGGCGTGATTCCCGCGGCGTCCGGGACTATCCACGTTGGACACACGGATGTCACCAAACACTCGCGGGTGTCCAGAGCCCGGCTCGGACTGGCGCACGTCGAGCAAGGACGCGCGGTCTTCGCTAGCCTGACCGTCCTGGAAAACCTGCGCCTGACCGCCAAAACCCCGGCTGGGGTGGACGAAGTCCTCGCGCTTTTCCCAGAACTGGAGAAACGCAAGAACTCGCCCGCCGCGCTGCTGTCCGGCGGCGAGCAGCAAATGGTGGTGCTGGGCCGGGCCTTCGCGGCGAAACCCCAGTTCCTGCTCATCGACGAGATGTCGCTGGGCTTGGCTCCCGCCGTCTTCACCAGGCTTCTCCCGGCGGTGACCGAGTTCGCCAACGCGGGCGCGGCGATCCTCCTGGTGGAACAATTCACCCACCTGGCGCTGAAAGTCGCGCAGGAAGCTCTGGTCGTCTCCTCCGGCAAGGTCACCTACGCCGGGGAATCGCAGCCCCTGCTGGACAATCCGGACACGCTGCACCGGGCGTACCTGGGCACCAACTGACCCGGGGCGTGGGCGTTCCGCGGTGGGACGCCCACGCCCCGGCCGGTCAGCCTTCGCGGATGGTCATCTTCGCGAGCCGGTCGCCGTCGACGTCGAAGACGAACTTCGACCGGCCGTTGGCGTGGTTGCTGCGCCAATCCCCGACGACCGTGACAGTGTCGCCGGAAACCGTCACTTCTTCCGGGGTCAGGACGCCGCGCGAGCCGATGAACTCGACGTCGCTCCAGCCCTTGATCTCGGCGCGTCCGGCGAACGACCGGCCCCAGTCGTCCACGACGCCGTTTTCGGTGAACGCGTCCAGGAACGCGGCGTCGTCGTGCCGGTTCACCGCGTCGACGAACGACGCCACCGGTTCCGGAATCTCCACTTCGGACATTGCGTTTCCCTTGCTGTCGTCGGCGAAACTCAGCGGGTGGTGTAACCGCCGTTGGCGAAGATAGTCTGCCCGGTGATCCACCAGCCGGACGTCGCGAGGAACGACACGATCGGGGCGATGTCCTCGATCTTCGTCAGCTGCCCGCCCATCGCCTGCGACTTGTGGAATTCCACCCGCTCCGGGGTTTCCTGGCCGTAGAAGAACGGCGTGTCCATCGGGCCGGGCCCGACCGCGGTGACCGAGATCCCGCGCGGGGCGAATTCCTTGGCCGCGGCGCGGGTGAAGTGCTCCACCGGGCTCTTGCCGCCCGCGTAGGTCGAGTACCCGTCGGTGAACGCCGCGAGCAGGCTGGTCACGATCGTGATGATCTTGCCGCCGTCGGCGACGTTCTTGCCCGCTTCCTTGATGAAGAAGTACGCCGCCTTCGAGTTGATGTCGAACATCGAGTCGTACTCGTCCTCGGTGGTCTCGGTGATCGGCTTGCGCAGCACCTTGCCCACCGTGTTCACCGCGACGTCGATCTTCCCGAGCGCCGCCTCGGCGTCGGAGAACAGCTTCGCCACATTCGCCGGAACGGTCAGGTCGCCGGTGAGGACGACGCCCTTGCCGCCCGCCGCCTCGACCGCGGCGAGAGTTTCCTCCGCCTGCGGACGGGTCGACTCGGAGTTGTAGTGGATCGCGACGTTCGCGCCGGCCTGCGCGGCCTGCCTGCTGATGAGCCCGCCCAGGTTCTTCGCCCCGGCGGCGACCAGGACGTTCTTGCCTTCGAGAGTGTGGCCGGTCATGGGTGACTCCTCCATCTCTTTATCGCTGATATGCACCACTGTATCAGTGCAACAGAGGCTACCATAGCGGTGTGACACAGATTGCGAACGCGGATACACGGACCCGGCTCCTGGACGCCGCCGCCGAGCAGGTCGCCGCTACGCCGGGCGAGGACATATCGCTGCGCGCGATCTGCGCACAGGCCGGGGTGAAAATGCCGACGCTGTACCACTTCTTCGGCAGCAAACAGGGCCTGCTGGACGCGGTCGTCGAGCGGGGTTTCGACCTGTACCTGGCGGAAAAAGGCGCCCACGAGCCGTCCGGCGACCCGATCCAGGACCTGCGCGACGGCTGGGACGCCCACGTCGCCTTCGGAATCGCGAACCCCGGCTTCTACACGCTCATGTACGGCCAGGTCCACCCCGGCCACGCACCCGCGGCGCAAGAACGGCCCAGCGCGATGCTCCGGGCGCTGACCCGGGCCGCCGCCGACCAGGGCCGCCTGACGGTCCCGCCGGACCAGGCGGCCGCGCACATCCTGGTGGCGAACATCGGGGTCACGTTGCGCCAGATCATCCTGGCTGAGGAAGATCGTCCGCTGTCGGTGGCCGTCCGGGAGGGCGCGATCGCCGCGATCACCGGCACCGCGCCCAGCGCCGCCGACAGCAAGCACGCGGATGTCCACCGAGTGCTGGAGCACGCCGCGGCGAACCCGGAAATCCTGGGCTCGGAGGAAACGCAGCTGCTGACCAAGTGGCTGCGCACCCTGGCGGAACGAGACTGACCTCGCGGCTCACGGACCGCCGTCACCCCGCTTCCGCAGAAGTACGCGAGGGGAACCCTGAGGGAATCTGATTCCCTCAGGGTTCCCCTCACTTACCTACGCGGCCGGGCGATCGATCCGGTCGGGAAGCGGGTCGCCTTCAGGCGAGTCCGCGGCGAAGACCGGCGTCGTCCCCGCGATGCTGAGGTACCCGTCGAGACTGCGCCTGATCGCGAACCCGTACCCGTCGGAGGTGCTCGCGTAACCGGCGGAAGGCGGCGGCTCCGCGAAGAACTCCGTCGCCCAGCCTCGGTCGCGCCAGAAACGCATCGTCAGGTCGAGGTACTGATCGGACGTCTCGGCGGTGGCTCCGAGCACCCAGTAGGCGATGTCGAAGAACCGCCGGGTTTCGTCGCGGCCGTAGTCGTCGGACAGGGTCACCCCGCGGTGAAACCTCGCCTTGGGCAGGTCCGGATGCAGCAGTACCAGGGCCGATCCGGACGGCAGCGCCCGGAGAGTTTCGGCGAAGTGGCCGAGCAGCCGGGCCCGGACCTCAGCCTGGGTCATCACGTCGGCTGACCGGCCGCCTCGCGGAGGACCGCGGCGGCTGCGTTTCGCACGTCGTCCAGGACACCGGTGGCCCACTGTTGCATGTCCGCGTCCTTGAACCGGCTGTCGACCACGCCGGTCAGAACGGTGGCAGCGCGGGCCATCGCGCCGGCGAGCGTGCCGACGGCGTCGGCCACCTTCTCGACCCAGTCGTCGCCGTAGGAGTCGGACACGACCGCCACCGGCACCTGGTCGACGTGGTAGAAGGTCCGGCTGGCGTCGCGCGCCGCGGCCAGAATCGCGAACACCCGGTCGGCGAGCGCGTCGCTCGCGCGCGCGACCGGGTGCCGCGGATACGTCATGGCCTCACGGCCGAGCAAGACCTCGACTTCCCGGGCGATCGCCACGGCCTTGTCCACGAACCGCTGGTTGGCCGTCGCGGTCTTCTCCGCCCAGTCCCCCTCGAACGTCATCCGGCCATTATGGGACTACATCCCGGCCCGCTCGAACGCCAAAGTGGGCAAGTCAACAGCGTGCGCCCCGCCGTCCGCCACCAGCACCGCGCCGGTGATGTACGAAGACTCCGAAGACCCGAGGAACCGAACAATAGAAGCAATTTCCTCCGGCTCGGCAGGACGCCGCAGCGGCACCTCCGCAGTCACCCGCCGGTACCCCTCGTCATGCCCGCCGTCGAACCCGGCCGCCTCGGCGAACTGCTCCATCTCGCCGTCCGCCATCGGCGTCC
Source organism: Amycolatopsis sp. cg13 (assembly GCF_041346965.1). Lineage (GTDB taxonomy): Bacteria > Actinomycetota > Actinomycetes > Mycobacteriales > Pseudonocardiaceae > Amycolatopsis. The sequence continues at coordinate 8,097,148 of NZ_CP166848.1, read as the reverse complement.
GCACCCAGCCCGGGCAAACCGCGTTGGCGCGGACCCCACGCGGCCCGTAATCCCGGGCAATGGACCGGGTCAGCCCGATCAACGCGTGCTTGGCCACCGTGTATCCGGCGACATTGGGCCCGGCGAACAACCCGGCCAGCGAAGAAACAATCACGACCTGCCCGCCGCTTTCCACCAGCGAAGGCAACGCGGCCCGGCAAAACACGAACGCGCTGGAAAGATTGGACCGGAGCGCGATTTCCCATTCCTCGTCCCCGGTGTCCACCACCGAAGACAGCCCGTGCCCGCCGGCGTTGGCCACGATCACGTCCAGCCGTCCGTACTTCCCGAGAATCTCCGCGATCGCCGCCTCCGCGTCCTCCCGGACGCTGGCGTCGCAAGCGATCACGTGCGCACCAGTCTCCGCAGCGACCTTCTCCAGCGGTTCCCGCCGCCGGCCCAGAACCACGACCTGCGCACCTTCGCCGGCGTACCGCCGAGCAACCGCAGCCCCAATGCCCGTCCCTCCGCCGGTAATCGCCACGACCCGCGTGTCTGCCATCGTCATTTCTCCCTTTCAAGCAGGAAACCCAGACCGAGCCGAATAGCCGAAGTCGGCGAGCAAGGCCTGACCGTTCACCGTCCGCGCCCGCGCGGAAGCCAGATACACCACCTGCTGGGCGACCTCCTCGGCCGCCTGCACCGGAAATCCCGGTTCGTCCAGCAGGTCCCCCAAATCCCCTCGTGCCATCGGCGTATCCACCACCGACGGGCACACGCAATTGACCCGGACGCCGTCGAACTCGACCGACAGCGCCCGCGTCAACGACACCACCGCGCCCTTCGACGCGCAGTAGGGCACCATCCCCGGTGCACACACGAACGCCGAATCGCTGGCCAGGAAGACGATCGAACTCCCGTCTCCCAGCCACGGCCGCGCGTGCTTCGCGACCAGGAACTGCCCCAGCACGTTCACCGACATCACGGCGGCGAAGTCTGCGGCGCTGGTCTCCGCGAGCGGCCGTCCGACCGGTCCTGATATCCCAGCGCAGCCGACTACCGCGTCAATCCCGCCGAACGACTCCGCCACGAGCTGCACCGCCGCGGCGACCTGCCCCTCGTCGGTGACGTCCGCGCGCGCCGCGACGACCTCCCCCGGCAGCGACGGCGGCCGGACCCGGTCGATCACGCCGACCCGCGCGCCCTCCTCCAGGAACGCCCGCGCGCAGGCCAGCCCGATCCCGGACGCGGCGCCGGTGATCAGCACGGCCTTGTCCTCGAGGTCCAGTCGCATGGCGCAATCCTGCAGCAACGGCCCTTCCGGGGATTGGCAACGAGTGCATCCTTGTTGTCAGCGACCGCACGACCCCCCGAGCCCGGCTACCGCAACCCCCGGGCCACCGCGAACACTGCGGCGAGGAGCGCGAAGGGACACCATGAGCAACGCACACCCCCACCCCCTTGACCCGCTGACCGCCGACGAGCTCGCGGCAGGCCGGGCCGTGCTGGAGGCACAGGGGCTGATCACCGAGACGACCCGGTTTCCGCAGGTCCTCCCGGTCGAGCCGGACAAGGCCGCCGTACTGGCCGGTACTGAGACCGACCGCCGGATCCAGTTCACCCTGCTCGACACCGCGACCGGCGAATCGGCCGACGCGGTCGTCTCGGTGACCGGCGAGACGCTGGTCAGCCACGAGAAGTGCGGCGAGGGCCAGCCCCCGTATCTCTTCGAGGAGTACGACCTGGCCGAGGCCATCACCAAGGCCTCCCCGGAGTGGCAGGCGGCCATGCAGCGCCGCGGTCTCGGCGACCGCATCGAGCACGCGTTCTGCGCCCCGCTCGCCCCCGGTTACTTCGGCCGCGAGGACGAGACCGGCCGGGTCGTCCGTTCGCTCACCTTCCTGCGCGAGGACAGCACCGACAGCCCCTGGGCGCATCCGGTCGAGGGCCTGGTCGCACACCTCAACCTCACCGAACAGCGCGTCCTCCGGGTCGAGGACGAGGGCGACACCCCGGTCCCCGAGGACTCCGGCCGCTACGGCCACCACCCCGCGCGGACCACGCTCAAGCCGATCGAGATCACCCAGCCGGAAGGCCCGAGCTTCCAGGTCGACGGCTCGCTCGTGACGTGGGAGGGCTGGCAGCTGCGCGTCGGGTTCAACGCGCGCGAGGGCCTGACCCTGCACCAGCTGACCTTCCAGGACCGCTCGGTGCTGTATCGCGCGTCGGTGCCTGAGATGGTTGTTCCCTACGGTGACACTTCGATCGGCCGGTTCTGGATCAGCTACTTCGACGCCGGCGAGTACCTGCTCGGCAAGAACGGCAACGGCCTCCGGCTGGGCTGCGACTGCCTCGGCGAGATCCGCTACTTCGACGCCTTCCTCGCCGACGACCACGGCCAGCCGGTCCGCGTGCCGAACGCGATCTGCATGCACGAAGAGGACTACGGGATCCTCTGGAAGCACACCGATCTCGACGGCAACGCCGAAGTCCGCCGTTCGCGCCGGCTGGTGATCTCGTCGATCTCCACCATCGGCAACTACGACTACGGCTTCTTCTGGTACCTCTACCTCGACGGCACCATCGAATGCGAGGCCAAGGCGACCGGCATCGTCTTCTCCGGCGCCGGCGAGCCCGGGTCCGCGCATCCGCACGCGTCCGAGATCGCGCCCGGCCTGTTCGCGCCGGTGCACCAGCACCTGTTCTGCGCGCGGCTCGACTTCGCCGTCGACGGCCAGCGCAACTCGGTGTACGAAGTGGACGCTGTCGGCATCCCGATCGGCGACGAAAACCCGTACGGCAACGCCTTCACCTGGAAGGCCACCGAACTGCGCACCGAACAGGAAGCGAAGCGGCACGCGAACCCGGCGGCCGCGCGGGTGTGGGAAGTCCGCAGCACCGAGCACACCAACCGGCTCGGCGCGCCGACCGCGTACCAGCTCGTGCCGCGTCCGTCGGCGACCCTGATGGCACAACCGGAATCGACGGTCTACCAGCGCGCGACGTTCGCCACGAACCACCTGTGGGTCACGCCGTACGCGCCCGGCGAACGCTTCCCGGCGGGCGACCGCCCCAACGCGCACCCGGGCGGCGCAGGCCTGCCCGCGTGGACGGCGGCCGACCGCTCCGTAAGCGACACCGACGTCGTGCTGTGGCACGTCTTCGGCCCGACGCACATCCCGCGCCCGGAGGACTGGCCGGTCATGCCGGTCGACTACTCCGGATTCATGATGCGCCCCTACGGGTTCTGCGACCGGAACCCGGCACTCGACCTGCCCTCGGCCGCCCACGGCCACTGTGAACACTGAGGAAGGCTTCATGCCCGCGACCAACCTGTCCGACACCTCCACCTGGCTCCCGCTCGACGGTCTCGCCCCCGGCTTCGACGCCAACAAAGCGGCCACTGTGGACGATCTCGACAACCAGTCGTTCACTTTGGACTGTGCCGACGGCGGCACGTTCTCGATCAGCTTCACCAGCGGCCGCGCGTCGTGGAACGAGGACGGCGCCACCGGCGAGACCGCTTCCGAGACGTTCCTGGTCGATGCCGGACTGTTCTACGTGCAGTTCCACCCCGGTGCGGAAACGTCGTTCAGCCTGCTGCTGGACGTCCGCCAGGGCCGCGCGCTGGTCATCACGAGCACGATCGGCGACGGACTTCCCCGCGTGACGCAACGGTTCCGTCCCGCGACCATCCAGGGCCGCGAGGCGCACGGCGAGGAAATCGCGCCCAGCACAGCGTTGATCGGCCGCCGCGTGCAGTGGGTGTACAGCGAAGAGCACGCGTACGAGCACGTTTACCTCACCCCGCACTGGTACAGCTGGCAGTGCCTCTCCGGTCCGGAGCGCGGGCTCGCCGACACCGACGAGAACTCCGTCTACCAGATCCGGCCCGGGATCTACGTGTTCACCTGGCGCGAGAAGGTCATCCCGTGCGCGTCGGTGACCGTGGCCGACCATCGGAACGTGCGGGAACTGCGGTCGCACGGTTCGCTGTTCGGGCTGGGCGAGGACGGCAAGACGCCGACGCACTTCACCTTCGGCGCGTACGGCCGACTGCTCAGCAACACCGTCTATTCGCCGGACTACGACCCCGCTGGACAGTGACCCGTGGCGCCTGAACTGATCCTCACCAACGCCACTGTGTACACAGTGGACGAAGACCGGCCGTGGGCGACTTCGCTCGCGGTGGAGAACGGCCGGTTGACGACCGCCGAAGCCGGTCCGGACACCGAGGTCCTCGATCTCGGCGGCGCGTTCGTGCTGCCGGGTTTCGTGGACGTGCACAGCCATCACGCCCTCGCTGGCCGGGAACTGTTCGAGCTGCGCCTGAAAAGCGGCTCGAGCCTTTCCGAAATCCTCGCCGCAGTAAGGGAATGGTCTTCACGGCTTGGGCCAGACGAGTGGGTAGTCGGCGGTGCCTGGCCGTCCACTTTGGCCCCCGAACTCGGCCACGACTCCGTGCGGCGAGCGCTGGACGAGGCAGCAGGCGGACGTCCGGTCGTGCTCATCGAGGACAGCAGGCACAACCGGTGGGCGAGCAGCCGGGCGCTGGAACTGGCCGGGATCGACGCGTCCACTTCGGACCCGACGGGCGGAACGATCCACCGCGACCTGACCAGCGGCGCGCCGACCGGCTTGCTCATCGAGACCGCGGGCTTGGCGGTGGAGCGGGCGATGCGGGACACGCGCACGCTCACCGCCGAGCAGCACGCCGAGGCTTCGCGGCGGGCAATCGAAATCCTGCACTCGTACGGAATCACGGCGTTCCAGGACGCCGGGGCGACTCTCGACATCCTCGCCGCGCTGAAAACCCTTGACGACGCAGGGGAACTGGCAGCGTGGGTCGTGTCGTCGATGCTGGTGAACGACCCGATCTTCGGCGCGGACCCGATCGGCAAGCCGCTGCTCGACCGTGCCGCGGCGTACCGCAGCGAGCACCACCGGCCGGACTTCGTGAAGATCTTCCTCGACGGCACCCCGCCCGCCCACACCGCGGCGTTCCTGGAGCCGTACCTGCATCACGAGTGCTTCTGCGGCGACACCACGATGCCGCCGGAAGAACTCGCGGACTGGCTGGACGTCGCGGTATCGGCCGGTCTCTCGGCGAAGATCCACTGCGCGGGCGACGCGGCCGTCCGGGCCACTTTGGACGCTGCCGGCGGCCTGCGAGCGCGCGGCGACTACACGACGAAAATCCAAGTGGCGCACGGACAGTTCATCCACCCGGACGACCTGGAACGGTTCGCGACGCTCAACGTGTCGGCGGACATCTCGCCGTTCCTGTGGGTGCCCGGCGTGATCCCGGAAGCCATCGCCCAGGTGATTCCCGCCGAACGCGCGACGCGGATGCAGCCGAACCGCACCCTGCTGGACACCGGCGCACTGGTCGCCGGCGGTTCGGACTGGCCGGTGAGCGAATCCCCGAACGCCTGGGAAGGCATCGAGGGCCTGATCACCCGGCAGGACCCGTACGGCAAGCACCCCGGGAGCCTGTGGCCGGAGCAGGCGATCACGCTCGCCGAGGCGATCCAGGTGTTCACGCTGAACTCCGCCCGCGCCTGCGGCCTGGACGACGTGACGGGGTCGCTGACGCCGGGGAAGTCGGCGGATTTCGTGGTGCTGGACCAGGATCCGTTCAAGACTCCGGCGAACGAACTGGCCGAGATCACGGTGCGAGAGACGTGGTTCGGCGGCAAGCGAGTGTTTTCGCGGGATTAGGGCTCGTGAGTGGCGATCCCGGTTCTAACCGCGATCGCCACTCACGACGTCGCCTTACGCCAGCAGGAACTCCGCCACCCGCTCCCCCATCAGCACCGCGGGCGCGTTCGTGTTCCCGCTGATCACCCGCGGCAGCACCGAAGCGTCCGCGACCCGCAGCCCGGACACCCCGCGCACCGCCAGCGTCGGGTCCGTCACCGCCAGTTCGTCGGTCCCCATCCGGCAGGTGCCCACCTGGTGGTGATAGGTGATCGCCGTCCGCCGGACGTACTCCCGGACATCCGCCGGTCCCGGGTACAGCTCCCGCGCACCCCACTCCTCCGCCAACGCCGGAGCCTGCCCGATCAACCGGCACTGCTCCACCGAAGCGACCAGGCTTTCGAAGTCCGCCGGGTGCGCGAGCGCCGCGAGATCGATCAGCGGCATCTCAGTGGGATCCGTGCTGCGCAACCGCAGCGTTCCCCGGCTCTGCGGCGTGATCATGCCCGCCATCAGCGAGAACCCGGTCGCGGGCCCGGTCATCCACGGCTCGTACATCGGCACGCTGAAGTGGATCGGCTGGGTGTCCGGCACCTCGAGGCCCGGGCGGCTGCGCCAGAACAGGTGCGTCTGCGTCACCGAAAGCCCGGTCTGCGGCGGCGCGACCTCGCGCCGATCGGTGGCGAAGATGACCGGCGACAACAGGTGGTCGTGCAGGTTTTCGCCGACGCCCGGCAGGTCCGCGACGACGTCGAGGCCCAGCGCGGCGACGTCGTCGGCCGGGCCGATTCCACTGCGCAGCAGGATCGCCGGGGACGCCAGCGCGCCGGCGGCGAGCACGACCTGGTCGGCGAACAGCGGCTCCAGTTCGCCGTCGATCTCCGCCAGTACGCCGATGCAGCGGTCGCCCTCGAAAAGCACGCGATGCACCAGCGCGCCGGTGCGGACGGTCATCTGGTCGGCGACCGGCTCGGAGTAGCAGAGCCAGGTGTTGCGACGCCGTCCGCCGGTCATCGTGACCTGCTGCACCGAGATGCCGTCGAGCACCCCGCTGTTGTAATTGTCGTTGAACGGCAGGCCGATCTCTCGCGCAGCGTCCACAATGGACTGCTGGATCGGCTGCAGCGGATCGTGCTGTTCCAGGTCGAGCAGGTCGCGTTCGATCCGCTCGTACACCGGGCGCACATCGTCCCAGTACCAGCCGGGCAGCTCCCAGCCGTCGTAGTCCGCCGCCGCGCCGCGGACCCAGATCATCGCGTTCAGCGAATGCGAGCCGCCGAGCACCTTGCCGCGCGGCAGGTGCAGCCTGCGGTTCCCGGCGTGCGGCTGCGGCACCGTGTAGTAGTCCCAGTCCTCGGCGGCATGCCACAGCTCCGCCGCGCGCGACGGGTCGTGGATCGCCGCGTTGGTGTCCGGCCCGCCCGCTTCCAGCAACGTCACCTTCGCGCCCGCGTCGACCAGCCGCCGGCACACCACCGAGCCCGCCGAGCCCGCACCCACCACGATCACGTCCATGTCCTGATCCTGACCGGTCCCCCGGCTCCGCCCGGCATTGTCTTCACTCGCCGACAACGGGCGTGCCCTCGCGGACAAGACCGCCCGGCCGCCGCGCGCCGATACTCGGAGGCGACCAGAAGATTTGGGACTAGGGAGCGCCATGCCGACACGCCTGTTCATCGACGGTCAGTGGACCGAGGCCGGCGGGGAGCCCATCCCGACCCGCGATCCGGCCACCGGCACGGTTCTCGAAGACGTCGGGACGGCGACCCAGGCCGACGTCGACGCCGCGGTCGCCGCCGCGCGCCGCGCGCTGACCTCGCCGGAGTGGGCCGGGCTCGCGCCGGTGCAGCGCGCGAAACTGCTGTTCCGCCTCGCCGACCTCGTCGAGCAGCACCACGAGGAACTCGCCGCGCTCGAAACGCGCGACCAGGGCCAGCCGATTGGTATCTCACGGCAGGTGAGCGTGACCGGCGCGGCCGAGCACCTGCGTTATTTCGCCGGCTGGGTCACGAAAATCCAGGGCACCACCAACCCGGTTTCGTTCCCGGACACCCTGCACTACACCCGCCGCGAGCCGGTCGGCGTGAACGCGCTGATCACGCCGTGGAACTTCCCGCTGATGATCCTGGTGTGGAAGCTCGCGCCCGCGCTCGCCACCGGCAACACCGTGGTGATCAAGCCGAGCGAGGTCACGCCGCTCACCAGCATCCGGCTGGTACAGCTGGCGGAGCAGGCTGGTATCCCAGCGGGCGTCGTTAACCTGGTCACCGGCGACGGCCCGGTGGGCGCGATGCTGAGCGCGCACCACGACGTCGACCACGTCTCCTACACCGGCTCCACCGCGGTCGGGAAGCTGATCACCGCGGCGAGCGCGGAGTCCAACCTCAAGCGGCTGACCCTCGAACTCGGCGGCAAGGCCCCGAGCATCATCGCCGCCGACGCCGACCTGGACGCCGCGGTCGCGGGCAACCTCGCCGGCGCGACGCTGAACACCGGCCAGGTCTGCGCGGCGTACACGCGGTTCTACGTCGACCGCAAACGCGAGCAGGAGTTCGTGGAGAAAATGGCCGCCGGACTCGCCGGGCTGCAGGTCGGTCCTGGCCTGGAGGAGACGACGCAGGTCGGGCCGCTCGTGTCGGACAAACACCGCAAGCACGTGGCCAACCTCGTGGCCGCCGGCCGTTCCGAAGGCGCGGACCTGATCACCGGCGGCTCGGAAGTCGACCGCGACGGCTACTTCTACGAGCCGACACTGTTCGCGGGCGTCACGGACTCGATGACGATCATGCGCGAGGAAATCTTCGGCCCGGTGCTGGCGGTGACGCCGTACGACGACCCGGACGAGCTGGTCGCGCGCGCGAACGACACGCAGTACGGCCTCGCCGCGACCGTCTGGACCCGCGATATCCGCACGGCGCAACGCTACGCGGACGGGATCCGTGCGGGCGCGGTGTTCGTGAACATGCCGCCGATCCCGGACATGGCCGCGCCGTGGGGCGGGTACAAGGCGTCGGGCTGGGGTCGCGAAATGGGTCCGTGGGCACTGGACGCATACACCGAGACCAAGGCGGTGTGGCTGCATTACGGCTACTGAACGCATTCGGGGCTCGGCGGTCTTTCTCCGGCCGCCGAGCCCCGTTCAGCGGGCCAGTTCCGCCAGCGAAAGCAGCAGATGCGCCGACTCCGGGTACCAGATGTCCGAATGCGCCCCGGCTGGATTCCACCACCGCCCGCGCCGGAACCGCCAGCCCGACTCGACATTGACGATCCGCCGGTCCATTTCGGACCGTAGATAGTCGTCGTCCACTTTGTGCAGCACGGTATTCGCGATCTCGGCGGCCGGGGCGTTCACGCCGACGTTCCCGATCCCCTTCACCCCCTCCGCCAGCCGGTGCCACAACCCAGTGGCCCGGTCGGCGCGGGAACGGGTCAGCACGATCGGGCCGTTGATCGGAGCGTCGCGCAACACCGGGGCGAACCGGTCGGTGAAGATGTCCGGCCGGGCAGCCATCTGGAACACCAGCAAGGTGTCCACTGTGTACGGATAGCGCGGATCAGCTCGATCCCAGCCGAGCACTGGCGGGCCATCGCCAGCAGCGGCCTGCACCGCTTCCACCACGAACCGGCCGCCGAAGGAATGGCCGACGCAGTGCAGGTACTGGCCGGTGACGGTCCGCAAACTCGGCGCGCTGCCGGGCAATTGCCGTTCCGCGTTCAGATAGCCGAGCAACTGGCCGAGCGCCTCCGCGGCCCGCCCGTCCGTGGTCATCTTGTGTGCCCGGTCGCGGATCCGCCGGTAGCCGGTCACGAACGGGTTGCTCATCGACGGCCAGCGCACCATCACGTAAAACCCTTGCCACGAACCGAGTCCTTCGTAAGTCCCGGCCGCATAGCGCTCTTCAAGCAGCCCGAAGAACTGCCGGGCCCGCCGGTCCGCGGTCTCCCGGTTGTTCTGCCAGCCGTGCACGAACACGACGATGTCGGTCGCCGTCGCCGGGACTTCCAGCCACCGGGCCAGAAACCGCGCCGTCGCCTCGGCGGGCACCGGCTTGCCGGTTTCCGGATCCACGAAATCGCCGTGCTCGTCGAGGTCCAGGATCACCGGTTCGGTCACGGTCGTCCTTCCTGCCACAGATGCACGTCGATCCCGCGATACAGCGAAAACATCAGCCCGAGCGGATTGTGGTGCTCGTCGGCGAACACCCGCGCCAGCGAACGCACGATGTCACCCAGTTTCGTGCCCGAATCAATGAATTCAGTGAACAACCGCTGCGAATACTCGCGCGCGAACGCGGGCGGCAGGTCGATCTGCGGGCCGATCAGGCAGCGTCCGCCGTTGCCTAGCAAGGCTTTGCCGAAGGCCGAGTAGAACGCTGACGTCACCTGTCCACCCTGGCACGCCCCGACGTACACGAACGGCCGCGTCGGCAGCGGCGCTTCCGCCAGCCACGCGATCAGGTCAGTGCCGTAGATCCGTTCGCCGTCGCCGAGTTTCAGATACGGCTGCTCGACCAGGCCGCCGGAACCGCTCACCTTGCCGTGGCAGCCGAAATACGTGACGTGGTCAGCGAAGTCGCGGCTGCGGAAGTGCGCGGCCAGCGTTTTCTTGTCCGGCCGCAGCACCACCTCCGCCCGGCCGTGGAAGAAATCGACCACCGGCGCGATGTAAGGAGTATCCGGGAATTGCTTGTCCACCCCGTGATCGACATTGAGCCCGACGACCGGTTTTCCACCGTCCACAGTGATCCGGGCGTCGAAGTCGTCGACCCGAGAGAAGGTGTGTTCCACAACGTGCCGATAGCCCCAGAACCCGGCGAGTGACCAGTTTTCGTCGTCCGGGTACTCGTCCGGCCGCCGCGGCGAGGTGTAGAGCATGCCCCACGGCACGATGAGGCTGTCCGATTCGATGCTGATCACGTTCTCGCCCTCGGCGAGCGCCAGTTCCAGCAGCGAACGGATCCGCTGCAGCCCGCGATCCGGTCCGGCGAACAGCAACCGGTACATGAGATAGCCAGCATCGGCGAGCGCGAAACCCGCGCGCCGCAACAGTTCCGGCCGCTCCGACAGATCCCAGCCGTCGGCGAACGGATACCGGCGCGGGCCGCGTTCGGTCTGCTCGGCGAGGTCCACGATGTGCCGCTGCCACGTTTCGCGGAGGATGTCGATCCGGGAGTTCAGCTCGCCGAGACTGTGCGTGATCCGGCCCTGGTACCCGCCGCCGCCGTCCTCGGGGAACGCGCTGCCCCAAGCCTGCACGAGAAGTCCTGGCACCCCAGGGAATTCGAGGAACCGCAGGTTGACCGTCCGCGCCCGGTTGTACGGCGGCACCGCGACGCGGCTCAGCCCGGCGGTGTTGTCGACGGTCACCTCGGCGCTCAGCTGACGGGTCATGACGGCACCTCCACCGGCAGCGCGGCCGCGATTTCCAGGAGCAGCTGGGCGTCGTGCTCGCGGTAGATCCGGAACACCAGCCGCAGCGTCCCCGGCGCGACGGGCATGACGTCGAACTCCGCCGGATCGCGCAGCCGGTCGCCGGTGATCCAGCCGATCCGCGACATCGGCTCTGCCGTCCCGGGCGCAGCGTCGAGCAGCACCCGGACCCGCACCACGCCCGCCGGTACGGCCGCGGGTTCCTTGCGCCGCACCGAAACCGCGACCCGCACCGGCTTCCCGACGACGACCGGATCTTCGGACCGGCATTCGACGCTCGCCGCCAGCAACCCCGGCACCGGCGGCGGCGCGTCGTCCGGCGATCTCGCACCGGTCGCCCGCAGCCCGGCCCAGACGACGCGCTGGGAGTCGAACGGATCCGGCCCGGGGTCCAGGTGGTCCGGCCGCACCGGATAGCCGACCCGGCCGGTCCGCCAGGTACCGGGCCGCGGATCGGCCCGCCGGGAATCGACCCGGCGAGAGTCCACCCGGCGGGAATCGACGCGCCGGGAATCCACCCGGCGCGAATCCACCCGCCGGGAATCCACGCGACGCGACTCGACCCGCGCGCTGAGCACCGCCCCGTCAGCAGCTGTCTCGGGCCGCAGCATGTCCATCTCGTAGTCCTCGTCGGCCGGTACCGGCGGCTTAGCAGCGACCGGCTCCCGAGTCCGATACCGCACCGAAATCCGCTCCGACAGAAGGTCTTCCCCATCCATCGGCCCGCGGAAACTCACGAGCCCGCTCTCCGCGTCGACGATGTCCACCAGCAACCGCAACCGGCCCAGCACAGCCTCGTTCCCTTGCGCGGTCGCCAGCGCCACCGCCGAGCCGAGCGCGTCCAACGTGCCGCGCGGATTCCCTTCGCGGTACGCGGAACGCGCGGCCTCCACGGCGGCCGCGAGACCGGGCGGCGTTGGGGTCATTCGGGCCGGATCGTCGGTCAGCCGCACGTACACATGCCCTGCCTCCGATTGCGCGGTCTCCTGTTGCGCCCAGATCGTGGCCAGCTGATTCTCTTGCCCGGTCTTCATTCTCGACGGCACGAGAAAGCTCAGCGCGTAACTCCGGGTTTCCCCGGCCGCCCACTGCCCGAGGTCGAGCACCGAGTCGCTGATTCGCTGCTGCGGCAACGGCATCAGCGTTTCCGCCGGGGTTGTCTGGCCGACCCAGTACAGCACGCACCCTGGCAGCTCTCGCACGAACAGCCGCATCGAACCGCCGTCGGAGCCGGCCGTGACCGTGACGCGCACGGTCGTGGTCGAAGCCTGCCGCGGCAGGTAATCCGGGTGCCGCACCACGATCGCGGGCCGCCAGGACGGACGCGGTTCGGGAACCTTGGCCGCACGCACCCGGCGGGCATGCTCCCGCAGGTTCGACCACGCCCGATTCGAGTGCGTCCGGTAGATCCGCGCGAGGTCGTCCCGCACCTGGCGAAGGTCCGGCAGCCGGGCGGCGGCCGCGGGTTGTCCGAGAGCCAGTCGCAGCAGCACTTCCCCGACCACCGCGGTCAGCCGGTCCTGTTCGTCCTCGTCCAGATCCAGTTCGCCGAGCCGGGACCAGGCTGCGGCGGCCTCGTCCACACTGGACAGTTCCGCGGCGAGCGCCCGCACCGCGCCGATCCGGGCTGCCGTGCTGCCAGGCACCTCGTCCAAAACCGCTGCCGCACCAACGTGATCGCCGCTGCGGAGCCGGATCCGCGCAAGTCCGAACGCCGCCGCGACCATGTCCCGATCGCAGGCCCATACCGCGTCGTAGTAACGCGCCGCAACGTCGGTCGAGCCCCGCAGTTCCGCGCAGAAACCCAAGGCGAGCAACGGTGCCAGCTCGCCCGGCAGCTGACTGGCGCACTCCCGGTATTGCCGCTCCGCGTCGTCGAGCATTCCCGCGTCCAGCAGCACCCCAGCGCCGCGCCAGCTTTCCCCGACCTCATCAGAACCGCTGAAAAGCGCAATCGGCAAGGCTGCCCGCACGTCCTCGCGCCGCAGCGGGTCGTCGGCGCGCAACGGCGATTCCGCAGCCCAGGCCTCCCACTCCGGCACCCCGAGCCCCGCCACGGCGAGTCCGCGAGGGTTGCCGAACTGCCGGGACACAGCGGGACGAGGCACGCGAGTGCGCTGGCTGAGCAGCTGTCGCAGCACCCCGCGCAACTGCTCGGCCATGTCGTCGGCGGTGGCGAACCGGTCGGCGTAATCCGCGGTCGCCCGGTCGATCAGGGCTCGCAGCATCTCCGTTCCGACGCTGTCGTCCGGCCCGCGGCAAGCACGCAGCAGCTCCGCGAGCGTGAGGCCGAGCGAATAGAGATCCGAGCGAACGCTGACCCCTTCCCGGTCCAGCTCGGACCGCGACGGCTGATACGCCGGGGTGGCGACGAGCACGCTGTCCCGGTCGTCCTGCCGCCGCATCGAGCCGAGATCGACGAGCGTGATCCGGTCGCCGTCCTGCAGCACGTTGTCCGGTTTCACGTCGACGTACAGCAATCCTCGCTTGTGCAGGTATCCGATCGCGTCGAGCAGCTGCAACCCGTACGCGGCGACGTGCTCCGGGCGCAGCCGTTTCGCGCGCCGGGCCACCGTCCGCAGCGAAATCCCGCGCACGTATTCCATCACCAGATACCCGATGGGCTGGCCGGTTTCCGGATCCGGGTCTTCGACGTGGGCGAGGGTGCGGACGATGTTCGGATGGTCCAGTCTCAGCAGGCGCGGGACGACGGCGGATTGCGCGGCGGCCAGCGCGCCGTCGCGGTCCCGTTCGCCGATCAAGCCCTTGAGCACCACGAACCGGCCGCCGTCGGCCTCGTCGCGGGCGAGGTAGATCCAGCTGAACCCGCCGATCGCGATGCAGCCGACGACCGCGTAACGACCGGCGACGACCATGCCCGGCTCCAGCGCGGGTTGGAAGCTGAACGGCGCGCCGCACCGCACGCAGTAACCGCGGGTCCGGCCGGCCCGCGAGCCCTGGTCGCGGCCCACCGGATTGCCGCACTCCGCGCAAAACCGGCGAGACTCCGGCACCGTCGCGTCGGGCACGACCGCGTCGTACGGGTCGGTCAGGGTCGCTTTCGGCAGCGCGACCCGCAGGTCGTCGGTGTTCGGCATCGGCAGGCGGCCAGTGCGCACGAGGAGTTCGTCGAGCCGGTCCTCGATCACCGAATCGTCGGTCACCCATTCGCGCAGCTGCGGGAAGTACGCCAGCACGGTGTCCGCCGGAACCAGCCGCACCGCGTAATCGACCACCACGATGCCGAGCAGTCGCCCGGTGGCGCGGTCGAACGCCGGACAGCCGGACAGGTCCGGGTCGACGCGCCCCTCCAGGAGCGTGAGCGGGACCCGTTCACCGTCCGGCACGCCGGTGGTGGCGCGCACCCAAATGCCGTAGCCGAGGCGGAGGGGAAGGCTGTGGATCCGGACTTCCCGCCCGGATTCGACCTTGCGCCGGATCATCGCGCCGCCGCGTACCGGAGTCTCGAGTTCGAGCAGCGCGAGGTCGCCGCGCCCGCCCGCGCGCGGCGGGACCAGCCCGGCCAGCGCCGCGGCCCCCGCCGATTCGATCCGGAAAGCGGTTTCGTCGCGGGCCGCCCGGGAGCAGGTCAGCACGTACCGGCCGCCGATCAGCACGCCCGCGCCGAGGAGGCGGCCGTCGGCGGCGTAAATCCGCGTCTGCCCCGTATTCCACCCCAGATCAGCGGCCACGAGGTAAAACCTTACCCGGGGACGGCCGCCGGATCGTTCAGTTCGGGCAAAGCCGTCCGGTCACCCGGCGCGACGGGTCGCCCTCCCCGAATGGACGTATTGCGCGCGGCCGGTGCCGTCGTCGCCGAGGAAGACCAGCGGCAGGTGGATCCCGGCCTGCGCTTCGCGGAGGATCAACGTGTCGCCTTCGAGGAAGACCAGCTCGGATTTGCTGGCGGAGCTCAATTCCGCGGCTGTCCCTTTAGGACGTTGCTCCAGCCAGACCCGGCCGTCGTCGTCCTGGGAGACCACGAGATCGGCGACCGTGCTGGCGTAAGTGCCGAGATACCGGTCCGCCGCGAACGCTTCCGGCTCGGCCGGCGGACGCGGCGGCAGCGATACTTCGACGCCCCCGAATTCCTTGAGCAGCGCGGGAACGAGGTCGGCGTACAGGCTCATCGCGTCGCCGCCGTTGGTCAGCAAGGCCACCGCGAGGTCGCTTTCGGGCACCAGCCGGAGGAACGCCGCCTGGCCGATGGTGTTGCCGTCGTGGCCGTAAACCTGGCCGCTCGGGGTGTCGAACAGCTCCCAGCCGAGGCCCCAGGCGTCGCCCATGATGCCGAGCGGCGGGAGGCTGACCTGCCGCTGCACCATTGCCGCGGCGCTTTCCGCGCTCAGCACTTCGGCACCACCAGCGAGGTGCATGCGGGCGAAGGCGAGCAGATCCGCCGCGGACATCGCGAGCGACGACCCGGCCGGACCGTTGGATCGCAGCATCGACCAGAACGGCGCGGGCACGAGGTCGGCGCCCGGCTCGGGTTCGAGATGCCCGATCGCGGCGCGGTGCCGGATCGCGTCGAGGGCGTTCGGGGAGAATTGCCGGAGCTTGAGCGGTTCGGCGAGGTGCTCGCGAAGGCAGTCCTCGTAATGCTTGCCGCGCAACACTTCCACGAGCCGTCCTAGGACGACGTACCCGGCATTGTTGTAAGAGAACAACTCCCCGGGCGGGAAGAGCTGCGCGACGCCGTCGAGGGTCGCGACGAACTTCTCCACTGCGTCGTCCCCCGGTCCGGTGTCGGTGAAGAGATCGCCCTCGAACCCGGCGGTATGGCTGAGCAACTGCCGCACGGTGATGGCCGCGTCGCCCAGTTTGAGGTCGGGGAGGTACTGCCGGATCGGGGCGTCGAGGTCGACCAGGCCCTCGTCCACGAGCTGCAGGACGAGGGTTGCCGTCCAGACCTTGGTGATCGAGCCGATTTGGAATACCGAATCGGCGGTGGCGGTGACGCCGGTGCCGAGATTGAGCACCCCGGCGGCCGCGGCGGCCGTCTCGTCGCCGACAGCCACCGCGACGACCGCGGCGGGGACGTGGTGTTGTGCCAGCAGCGCGGGGAGGTCCTGCTCCAGCCGCCTGCGGAGAGCGTCGAGCTTGTCCATTCCGGGAAGCTATCGCTCCGCTGAGCCGAAAACTTCGTCCCTGGCTACGGAAAAACCGGCGGCATGCTGGAGCAGCGGACGAACTGCTCAGACGAGCACTTCGCCGTCCCGCACCACGACCCGGCCGCCCGCGATCACCAGCGACCGCACCGGCACCCGCATCAACGCGTCCGGCACGTTCTCCGCCGCCACCAACACCACATCCGCCCGGCAACCCGGTGCCAGATCATGCCGCTGCCGAGCCACGAACGACGCCGCCCGCCGCGTCGCCAGCTCCACTGCCGCCGTCAGATCCTCGTCTTTCCGCAGCCCGTGCAACCGGGCGAACCCGAGCGCGATCTGCAGGACGTCACCGTCGCCGTACGGGGACCACAGGTCGCGGATTCCGTCCGTGCCGAGCCCGACCGGGACCTCGCGCGCGGACAACTCGGTCCACGGCAGCGGGGCCGTCCGGACCGGGGCGACGGTCGCCAGCGAGATGCCCGCCTCGGTGATCCGGTCGAGCAACGCCGCCTGCCGCGCCGGGGGAACCTCGCCGAGCGCGAAGCCGTGCGAGACGGTGACCTTGCCCTGCAGCCCGGCGCGCACCGTCCGGTCCGCGATCAGCTCGTACTGGAACGCGCCCAGCTCGCCGCCGTCGTGCAGGTGGATGTCGAGGCCGACACCGCGGCGCTCGGCGATCTCGAACAGCCCGTCGAGCTGGCCGACCGGGTCGCGGTCGATGCCCGCCGGGTCGAGGCCGCCGATCCAGCCCGCACCCGCCGCCGCGGCCTCGTCGAGCAGTTTGAGCACGCCGGGCCGCCGCAGCACGCCGTCCTGCGGGAAGGCCACGATCTCGACCTCCACCGCGCCGCCCAGCCGTTCCGCGGCCTCCCGCACGATCTCGATGCCGCGCAGGCCGAGCCCCAGGTCGACGTCCACGTGGCTGCGCGCCGCGGTGGTGCCGTGCCGCAGGAACTCGCGCAGCACCGTCTCGGCGACCTCGACGCTCGGGATCCCCAGCTTGTCCCGCTCGGCGCGCTCGTGGGCGATGCGGCCTTCGGTGCTCGCGACGCCGCCGTAGGACACCCACGGCTTGCCCCACCAGCTCTTGTCGACGTGCGCGTGCGAGTTGACGAACCCGGGCAGCGCGAGCAGGCCGGCGCCGTCGATCCGTTCGCCCTCCACCGGGGCCGAACCGGCGGGCCGGACGTCGGAGATGCGGTCGCCGTCGAGGACGATGTCGGCCAGGTCGCCGCCCCACGGGCGCACGCCGGTCACAGTGAGAGAAGCCATGATAATGGTATACCAAATTATCGGGCTCCTGTCCCGCGAGCCTGGCCCTGACACTCCCAGGACCGAGGGGTACTGGCCGCGCCGCGCCCTCGGCAGCACCATGGACGGCAGCCGCGACGGCACCGGCGCGGCGGGAAAGAAGGGCGGAACATTGACCGACAACCTCCCCGGCGGGACGTTCACGTTGGCTGGGCGCACCGTCGCCCGCCTGGGATACGGCGCGATGCAGCTGGCCGGACCCGGCGTTTTCGGGCCGCCGAACGACCGCGACGAGGCGCTCGCAGTGCTGCGCACGGCCGTCGAGCTGGGCGTAAACCACATCGACACCGCTGACTTCTACGGGCCGTACGTCACGAACGAACTGCTCCGCGAAGCGCTCGCACCGTACGACGGGCTGCAGATCGTCACCAAGGTCGGCGCGGTGCGCGACGACAAGGGCAGCTGGATCCACGAGCGCTCGCCCGAGCAACTGCGCGAACAGGTGGAGTCGAACCTGCGGAACCTCGGCGTCGAGGCGCTGGACGTGGTGAACCTGCGCGTCGGCGGCGGCGCGGACGGACACTCGCCGGTGCCGGGTTCGCTGGCCGAACCGTTCGGGGCGCTCGCCGAGCTGCGCCAGGAAGGCAAGATCAAGGAACTCGGCGTGAGCGTGGTCGACGCCGAGCAGGTGGCCGAGGCGCAGTCGATCGCGCCGGTGGTCACCGTGCAGAACTGGTACAACGTCGCGCACCGCGGGGACGAGAAGCTGATCGAATCCCTTGCCGCCCAAGGGATTTCCTACGTCCCGTTCTGGCCGCTCGGCGGGTTCAGCCCGCTGCAGTCCTCGACGCTGGACGACGTCGCCGCCCGGCTCGGCGCCAGCCCGAAGGCGGTCGCGCTGGCCTGGCTGCTGCACCAGTCGCCGAACATCCTGCTGATCCCCGGCACGTCGTCGGTCGCACACCTGCGGGAGAACGTCGCGGCGGCCGACCTGGACCTGCCCGCGGACGCCTTGGCCGAATTGGACACCATCGCCGGATAACGGCGGATCGGGGTGATGATTGTCCACCGGCGTCGACAATCATCACCCCGAATCGCGGCGGAGAACCTGCCCGTAGTTTTCGGTGAACGGACGGCGAATTCCCCGCCGCCGCCGCGAAATAACCCGACGAACGACGGTGCACCGAAACTCCCGGCGAGATTAGCGTGGTCGACGGCAATTTCCGCCACGCTAAGGAGAAATCGCGCCGATGACCGTCAAGAGCGCCTGCGCCGCAATTCTCGCCGTCGCCGGGCTGATCGCCGCCCCGGCCACCGCTTCGGCCGCGGTGTCCGAACTGCCCAGCTACGAACAATGGCAGTCCGACGTCCGCGAAGCCGTCGACCCGGCCATTCCGTGGCTGACCGACCGGGTCACCCAGGGCGGAGCCAAGCTGGCGATCGTGCTGGACATCGACAACACGTCGCTGGAAACCGAATACCATCCCGGCGAACCGAACAAGCCGGTGCTCGCGGTCGCCCAATGGGCAGGCCAGCACCACGTGTCCGTGCTGTTCGTGACGGCGCGGACCAGTTCCTCCTCCGCGCGCAAGCAATTGAGCAGCGCGGGCTATCCGATCGACGCGATCTGCACCCGCGAATCCGGCGAGGGCACCGCGGAGGGCAAGCAGCGCTGCCGCGCCGACCTGACCCAGCAGGGCTACACGATCACGGCGAACATCGGCAACCGGTCCACCGACCTCGAAGGCGGGGACTACGAAAAGGGCTTCAAACTGCCGGACTACGACGGCCAGCTTTCCTGACTCGTGAGTGGCGATCCCGGTTAGAACCGGGATCGCCACTCACGAGCTTCAGCGGCTCAGCCACTCCGCGAGCCCGACCTTGCCCCGCCACGAGCCTTCCGCGGGCACCAGGCTGTCCTTGCCCAGCACCGTCCCGAAGTACTTCGCGGCCGGGTCGGTCACCACCTCGCGCGGGTCCTTCCGCGCGGTCAGCACCCGGCGGATCCACTCGTCCATCGGGAGCACGTCCGGACCGCCGATCTCGACGATCCCGCCGACCGCCGGCTCGCCCGCGGCCCGCGCGACCGCCACCGCGACGTCCTCCGCCGCGATCGGCTGCGTACCGCCGTCGGAAAGCCGGACTACGCCGTCGACCGTCGAGGTGTCCGCGATCGCGACCGCGAACTCCAGGAACTGCGTCGCGCGCACGATCGTGTAGTTCAGCCCGCTGTCCTCGATCAGCTTCTCCTGCGCGGCCTTCGCCCGCAGGTAACCGGAATCCGGCAGCTCGTCCGCACCCACGACGGACAGCGCGACGAAGTGCCCGACCCCGGCTTCGCGCGCGGCCGACACCAGATTCCCGGTCGAGCGCCGGAAGAATTCCATGACGTCGTCGTCCGCGAACGACGGCGAGTTCGACACGTCCACCAGCACGTCAGCGCCTTGCAGCACGCCGGACAGCCCTTCGCCGGTCAGCGTGTTCACGCCGGTGCTCGGCGCGGCCGCCACGACCTCGTGCCCCTCGAGCAGCTGCACGACCTGCGATCCGATCCGCCCGGTCCCGCCGATGACGACGATCTTCATGCCCGTTCCCTCCGTTTCCGCCGCGACGGCCGCCGCGAGCGTCGCCAGTCAGGACCGGACAGCGCGCCGATTTGTGACACCCCTGCCCGCTAAGCTCGCGAATGCCCCGCCGGACCAGGAAAGGAACGCGCCGCCGATGGAGGAACTCGCCGAGGCCGCCTCGGTGTTCGCGCGGGTCCGGCCGCGGCTGTTCGGGATCGCCTACCGGATGCTCGGCAGCGTCGCCGACGCCGAAGACCTCCTCCAGGACGTCTGGCTGCGCTGGCAGACCTGCGACCGCTCGGTCGTCCGCAATCCGGACGCATTCCTCGCCACCACCACGACGCGGCTGGCCATCACCGCGAGCCAGACCGCGCGCGTGCGGCACGAAACCTACGTCGGCCCGTGGCTGCCCGAGCCGATCGACGCCTCCGCCGACCCGCAGCTGGGCGCCGAGCGGGCCGCCGCGCTCGAGGTCGCGGTGCTGTTCCTGCTGGAGAAACTGCCAGCGACGGAACGCGCGGCGTACGTGCTGCGCGAGGCCTTCGACTACCCGTACCAGCAGATCGCCGACATCGTGCAGACCACCGAGGTCAGCGCGCGCCAGCTGGTCAGCCGGGCGCGCAAACACCTCGCCGCGGAGCGCCGGACGCCCGTCGAACCCTCGGAACAGCGGCGGCTGCTCGCCGCGTTCGTGGACGCCGCGCGCAGCGGCGACCTGGCGACGCTGGAGAAACTGCTCGCCGAGGACGTCGTCAGCTACTCCGACGGCGGCGGCGCGGTCCGCGCGACGCGGATCCCGGTGGTCGGAGCGGTCACGGTGGCGAAGTACGTCCGCGCGTTCGCTGGCCGGTTCTGGCCCGGCACCGAGGTGGGCTGGAGCGACGTCAACGGCCAGCCCGCGGCGGTGGTGCGCCACAGCGGAGCGGTGATCGCGGTGCTGACCGTGTCCGCGTCGGCCGAGGGCATCGACCGGCTGTTCTGGCTGATGAATCCGGCCAAGCTCGGGGCGTATACCGCCTGAGCACGGGGTACCCGGCGGGCATGAAGCGTCCCGGCCCGGTGCGCTGGCTGCACTACGTGTACGGCGGGGTACTCCCCGACGAGTACCGCGAGTGGGTGCTGCACGACGCGACTGCGAAAACCTGGATCCTGCGCTTCGCGTTCCGGATCTTCGTCGAGGCGCTGCCCTGGCTGATCGCGGGTTACGTCGTGCTCACGCTAGTCACGCCGATGCCCGCCGGGATGATCATCGCCGCGTTGCTGATCAGCCTGCTGCTGAGCCTGTTCCTCACCGTCACCAGCGCCGACGAGCTCGCCGAAGTCCGGCTCACCAAGCACGGTTTCCCGCCCGGCGCGGGAAAAGAGGTCCGCAAACGCCGCGGCGGCGCGTCGACGTGGCCGTGACGTGCTTGCCGGAAGCGTAACCGCTGGGTTACGCTTCTTCCCGTGGATCTGGTCGCCAACGCGATCGCCGACCCGGTGCGGCGGGACATTCTGGCGCTCCTGCAGCGACAGCGGCTGCCCGCCGGGGAGATCGCAGCGCGCTTCGACATCAGCCGGCCCGCAGTGTCGCGCCATCTGCGCGTGCTGCGGGAAAGTGGGCTGGTGCGCGACGAACTCGTAGGCAGGCAACGGTTTTACGCGCTCGACCCGCAAGGTTTCGCCGAACTCACCGCCTGGCTCACGCACCTCGTCGCGCCGCCCGCTTGGCAGCAGCGGCTCGACGCGCTGGAGACCGAGGTCCACCGCACCCGTCGCGAACGCCGCCGGGACACCGCTTCCGGAGAGGAAAACACCGCATGAAACCCGTGCCCACCGCGAGAGCGCACCGGCTCGCCGACAGCATCGACCTGATCCTGCCCCGCACTTTGCGCGCGCCGATCGACGACGTGTGGGCCGCGGTCACCGAACCGGAACGCACCGCACGCTGGTTCGGCCCCTGGAAGGGCGACGCGGCACCCGGTCGGATGATCCAGGCCCAGATGGTGTTCGAAGACGAGGAACCCTGGATGGACCTCCGCATCGACGCCTGCGAGCCGCCGCACCGCTTGGCTGTTTCGTCGACCGACGAATCCGGGGCATGGCGGATGGAGCTGCGACTGGAGTCCCGAGGCGCGGCAACGGAACTCCAGCTCGTGCACCACCTGGACTCGGCGGACAAGATCCCGGAAGCGGGCCCCGGCTGGGAGTACTACCTCGACATGTTCGCCGCCGCCTTCGAGGGCACGCCGAGGCCGGACTTCGCCGACTACCACCCGGCGATGACGCCCTATTTCACCGAATTGGCCGGAAAGTTTTCCTGACCAGGCGTCAATAGTCCACTTCGGACAGTCGGCAGCCGAACGAAATGTCCTTGAGCAGCCAAGACTTCCCCGGATGGCTGACGACGGCGGCCGGGGCCGAATCGCGCGGCCGACTGCCCGATCCCCGCCGCCATATGGAGTACACTGCTGTACCAGTTACTTTCAGTAGTCCCGCGTGACGAGGTGTGGGCCGGTCCGGTGGGAGGTGCACGGTGGACGCGACGCTGGGCAGCACTCTGGTCACCGATGCGCGAGAGGACGAGCGCACCGACGCCGAACTCCTCGCCGCCGTACGCGCCGGGGATTGCCAGGCAGGCGGCGAATTGTTCCGGCGGCACGTCACGCTGATGCGCCGCGTCGCCGCCGGTTTGGTGCGCCAGCAGGCCGAACGCGACGACCTGGTCGCCGAAGCGTTCGCGCGCGTGCTCAGCACGGTCGCGGCCGGCGGCGGCCCGGAATCGAACGCGCCCGCGTATCTCGTGGCCACAATGCGAAATCTGTTCGCACGGTGGAGTCGCCACGAAAATCGTATCGATCTCTACGCGACTGTTCCGGAACCCGTAAATCTCGACGGCGGCGCAGACGAACTCGCAGTCATGCGCTCGGAAGACCGGCTCGTGTGGTCGGCCTACCGGACTCTGCCCGGCCGCTGGCGGACGGTGTTGTGGCGGATGTCCGCCGAGGGCGACACTCCAGCAGAACTGGCCCCGGTGCTCGGCGTTTCGCCGAACGGCGTCGCCGTGCTCGCCCGCCGCGCGCGCGAAGGGCTGCGGCAGGCGTACCTGCAAGTCCAGGTGCCGGACGCGAAGTTGCCGCAGTGCCAAGAAGTCCGCCGCCGGATGGGCGCGTGGCTGCGCGGCACCCTGCCCGCCCGCCGGGCCGGAGTCCTCGCCGGACACCTCGCCGTATGCGAACCGTGCCACGCGGTCGCCGCCGAACTGGCCGAGGTCAACCGCGAACTGCCGCGAATGACCGGTTGCTGCGACCCAGCGATCCCGGAACCCCGCTGACCCGCTACCCCCGCGGCCCTTGCCCAGACGTACGTGAGGGGAACCCTGAGGGAATCAGATTCCCTCAGGGTTCCCCTCACGAACCTTCCGCTATCCCGAAACCTCGCCGGCCAGATTCCGCGTGATCAGGTTGACCATGAAGTCGAACCGGTCATGCCCTTCGCCTGCCGTCAGCTCCGCCGCGTACTGCCGCGTGCGCGGGAACTTCTCCTCCGGCAGTGCGGTGAACCGCTCGATCAGCTCCTTCTGGCTGAGCATCCACTCGCCGCCGTGCTGCTGCCGTTGCCGGACCAGTGACACTTCCCAGGCGTACGCGGTGACGTAGAGCGTGAGCGAATCCAGCGCCCACGCGGCGGTCTGCGGTTCGATCCCACCAGCCAGCAGGATCGCCAGAATCCCTTCGCTGACCCGCAGCGTTTCCAGGTGCGTCGGCACCATCGCGAGCGCGGCGCGGGAGACGCCGGGGTACTTCAGGTACAGGTCGCGGATCTGCCCGTAAACGTCCAGGACCTGCTGCCGCCACGTCGCCGGGTCCGGTTCGGGCAGTTCGATCTGCGCGCAGAGCCTGCCGATGAGCAGATCGTCGAGATCCTCTTTGTTGACGATGTGCGCGTACAGCGACGACGGCCCGGTGCCGAGCACCGCGGTGACCCGGCGGACGGTCAGCGCGTCGTAGCCCTCGGTGGCGACGACCCGCAGCGCGGCGTCGGTGATCCGGTCGACCGTGATGGGCTCTTTCCGCGGTTTCGGCGCCGCTTCGGCGCTGGCGGACGCGTGCCGGGCGGCGCGGCGCTCTCGGGGATCAGCGGGCATGTCCGCCACTATAGCTTGACACGAACTTAGTTCGTCACCTAGAACTTAGTTCGTGACTACTGAACTTAGTTCGTCCCCGCGCGCCGAGCCGCTTCCGCTGGTCCAGGCGTGGCTCGTGCTGGTCGTCGTGGTGATCGCCGACCTGATGGACCTCATCGACACCAGCGTCGCCGCCCTCGCCGGCCCCTCGATCCGCTCCGACCTCGGCGGCGGGCCGGTGACCCTGCAGTGGGTCCTGTCGGCCTACACCGCCGCGTTCGCGCTCGGGCTCGTGACGTCCGGCCGGCTCGGCGACCTGCTCGGCCGGCGCAGGCTGTTCCTGCTCGGCATGACCGGCTTCACCCTCGCGTCGCTGGCCTGCGGGCTCGCGCCCAGCGCCGGGTTCCTGATCGGGGCCCGCGTGTTCCAGGGCCTGTTCGGCGCGGCGATGATCCCGCAGGGCATCGCGCTGGTGAAGGTCGTCTTCCCGCCCGATCAGCTGCGCAAAGCCCTCATGCCGTTCGGCCCGATCATGGGCCTGGCCACCGTCGCCGGGCCGATCCTCGCCGGCTGGCTGCTGCACCTGAACCTCTTCGGCAGCGAGTGGCGCTCGATCTTCCTGATCAATGTCCCGTTCGGCATCCTCGCCGGACTGCTCGGCCTGCGGGTGCTGCCGCGACACAGCGGCGAAGACCGCGGCGCCCGCCTCGACCTGCGCGGCGTCGGACTGCTCACCGCCGCATCAGCGCTGCTCATCGTGCCGCTCATCCAAGGCCGCGAACTCGGCTGGCCTGTCTGGACGTACGTGCTGATGGCCGCCGGCGTGATCGCCTTCGTCTTGTTCGCGAGGTCCGAACGCCGCAGCAGCCATCCTGTCATCGCGCCGTCGCTGTTTTCCAAGCGCGGCTTCGTCTTCGGCCTGCTGATCACCGGCGGGTTTTACGCCTCGCTCAGCGGCTTCGTGCTCGTCGTGAACCTGCTGCTGCAGTCCGGTCTCGGCTGGACGCCGCTGCAGTCCGGGTTCGCCCTGCTCCCCTGGGCCGCCGGCACCGCCATCGCGACCCTGTTGTCCGGCGCGGTACTCGCCGCGAAACTCGGCCGCACTTCGCTCCACTTAGGACTCGCCATCGCGGTCGTCGGGCTGCTCGTCCTGTGGTGGTCGATCGCGCACTGGGGTGCGGCCATCACCGTCTGGCAACTCGCCCCCGCGCTGTTCATCACCGGTGCCGGTGCCGGATTGTTGTTCATTCCGCTCTTCGATTTCATTCTCGGCGACGCGACGCCCGAAGAAGTCGGCAGCGGTTCCGGAATGCTCAACGCCGCCCAGCAATTCGCCGGCGCCGTCGGTGTCGCCGCGCTCGGCACAGTGTTCTTCGCCCGCGGCGGGCCGTCCTGGATCCCTGCCGCTGAACTGGTTTTCGGCATCTGCGCCGCCTTGTACCTCGCGGCACTGGCCCTTGTCAGATTCCTGCCGAAACACTCCGCTCACTCGTGAAATGAGTATCGCAGTGCCCAAAACCGCCCTGATCACCGGAACCAGCCGCGCCGCCGGACTCGGATTCGCCACCGCCCGGCTGCTGTCCGAACAGGACTATCACGTAATCCTGACCGCTCGCGACCTGTCCCGAGCCGAAGCCCTTGCCGCGCGACTCCCGAACGCCACTGCTTTGCGGCTCGACCTCGCCGATCTCGCCACCATGACCGCCGCCGCCGACTACGTCGCCGAATCCTTCGGCCACCTCGACGTGCTGGTCAACAACGCCAGCGACACCGTCGATTTCGCCACCCTGTCCGCCCTCGACGCCGACCTGGCCGCCGTTCAGTCCGCATTGGACATTGACGTACTCGGCCCGTGGCAGCTCACGCAGTTGTTGCTGCCGCTGTTGAAAGCCGCACCGGCGGCCCGGATCGTCAATGTTTCCAGCGTTTCCGCACTGCAGATCTCCACCGGGCTCGACCTCGGCGCGAGCCTGCGCGCCCCGGCGCATTCGTTCGCCAAGCATGCGCTGAACACCCTGACCGGCGTGCTCGCCTCGGCGCTGCGAGACACCCCGATCCTCGTCAACGCCGTCGATCCGGGAGAAACCGCCACCCCTCCCGAACGCGGCGACGAGGACACCGCCCGCCCAGCGCTCGACAGCGCTCGCGGCGTGGTGTGGGCCGCGACCCTGGCAGCCGACGGCCCCACCGGCGGCCTCTTCCTCGACAGCCAGCCGCTGTTGTCCCTGCTGCCCGGCACAAAAAACACCGCGGGCCCAGACCGTAACCGGTCCAGGCCCGCGGCGGGAAAGCCCTTGCTACACCAGGATCAGTGACCCAGGTGCAGGCTGTCCAGGTGCACGTTGCTCGCGTGCGACTCGAGGCCGCCCGCGACGTCGTGCAGGTGGTTCTGGACCTCGTTGAGCGGCGCGGCGTGCGCGGCGTCCGGCAGCTCGCCGGTCGTCGCGTGCTGGGTGCCGGTCTCGACGGCGTCCTGGACGGTGCTCGTGACGTGCTGCGCGGCCGCGTTGACGGCCGGCGCGTGCGCGGTCGCACCCTCGATGGCGTGGGTCAGCGAACCCGCGTTCGGGGCGGCCGGCAGCGACGGCAGCGCCGGAGCGTGCGGCAGCTCGCCGACGCCCGGGACCGACGGGGCGTGCGGCAGCGCGCCGACACCCGGGACCTGCGGCAGGGAGCCGACGCCCGGCACCTGCGGCAGCTCGCCCGCGCCCGGCACAGCCGGGAGCGCCGGGACGGCCGGGAGGCCCGGAACCGCGCCCGCGGCGTGGTCCAGCGTGCCGGACAGGTCGCCGGCCGAGGTCAGGTCGCCGGTCGCGTTGGTCAGGTCGGCGCGGAGGTCGCCGTGCTCGCCCACCGGGGTCGAGCCGATCGCCTCGTTGACGGTGCCCAGCAGGTGCGAGCCGCCCTGGCGGACGTCCTCGACGATGCCGCTGACCGGGCCGCCGACGACCGGCAGCTTGCCGGACTCGGACACGACGGCCTTCCAGGTCAGCGCGTCGCCGAGGTGGTTGGTGGTGGCGTCCACCGCGGAGCCGACGAGCTTGCCGTCGAAGACGTGCTCGCCCACCGCGTTCACGGTGTTCTGGGTGTCGATCGCGGCGGCGTCGACGATCGGGCCGACGACGGGGACCGAGTGGGTCGCGTCGGCGACGTGGTCCAGCACGCCGGAGACCGCGCCCAGGGCGCCGTGGGTGACGGTGTTCAGGCCGGTCGCGTCGGCGACGTTGCTGACGCCCTCGAAGACCGGGCTGAGGTTCGGCAGCGCGCCGGCGAGGCCGCCGAGGCCGTCGCCGACCTGGTGCGCGACCGGCTCGGCGGCGGCGTCGGCCTTGTCGAAGGCGCCGGCCAGGTCAGCCGACGGAACGCTCGGGGCGGCGGGCACGCCCGGCACGGCCGGGATGCTCGGAGCCGCCGGAACGCCCGGCACCGCCGGAACGGCCGGGACGGCGGGAGCGGCGGGCAGCGGGGCGCTGTCCATGACCAGCGGCATGATGTCCTGCACGTCCGACGGGTTCAGCTCGCTGAGACCGGCGCCGTTCAGCACGCCTTGCGGGTCAGCTTTGTAGTCCGCCATCGACTGCGGGTCGTTCAGCAGGTTCAGCGCGAATTCGTGCAGCGTCTGCACCGGGCCCATAGTTCGTATTCTCCTGTGGTGACAACGGATCGGGGTGGGGTGTCCGAGAAACGGACGAGCCGGCCCCAGAGCCGGCTCCTTTTCCGAACATAGGACTCCGCCGAATGCCCGCCATCGGGGGGTCACCCGGGTTAGCCGGGGCACTCACTAGGGACTTTATCGATCCCCCGATTAGGGGCATTAGGGGATTCGGCGCGTCTGCACTGGTCACAGGCCTGCCCGCGGGACGCCCCGCCGAGCGCCGCCCACCCCACCAATCGGGGGACGGACGCGGGTCTCCCGGGAAGGTTCGCCAGGACCACCCATTGGTGTGACACCTACAAGGCTTTTCGGGCAGGGCCGGGCTCGGCGGGAAGGCCGAAACGACGACGAGACCGGGTTCGTCCGGTTCCGCCGCGTTTCAGATACCGCAGGGAATCGGCCACGGAATCCGCGTTGAATGGTGTTCGACGAGGTTGATCACGCTTCAATTAAGGAGATTCCGCGCGGAATCCGTCGACAAGCTGGGGAAACGGCTGCTGGCGGTGAATCCGGCGCGGTCCGCGAGCGAGGATCCGGCCGCCGCTGGACCGCGCCCGACCCGGCCGGTGCGGCTTCGTCCGCTGGCTTCCGGCCGAACCGCGGCTGACGACAGCCTGCCCGGCCGAACGCCTCCGAGACGGCTCAAGCGGATGCCTCGCCTCGAATCCGGCACGGTCACCAGGCCGAAGCAGCCAGCCGAAACCCCACCTCACCAGGCCGAAGCAGCCAGCCGAAACCCCACCTCACCAGGCCGAAGCAGCCAGCCGGAACCCAACCTCACCAGGCCGTAGCCGCTGCGGCACGATCCCGTCCCGCAGCGGCTCCCGGCTCCCCTCAAGCAGTCGCGACCCGCACCGAGTCCGGCATTTCCAGCTCCTTCAGCAGCTCCTCCTGCCGCCTCCGGTAGGCCGCCACGTTGGCCAGCTTGATCTCCTCGTACCCGCGCACCGAGTCCGGCAGCGCGGCCAGTTCGACCAGGCGGGCGTCGCCGCGGTCGGCCACCTCGATGGCGCGCGTCAGCGCCTGCCGGTACTCCCCGATCACCGCCCGCTCGACCCGGCGGACCTCCGCGCGGCCGAACGGGTCCAGCTTCGTGCCGCGAAGCTTGCGCATCGCCCGCAGCGCCGCGAACGCGGGCCGGATACTGCGGCCGCCGAGGCTGATCTTGCGATTCATGCCCAGCGCACGCAGCACTGGCGGGTGCAGCCGATGCGCGAAACGCGTGCCGACGCCGAACTGGGCTTCGATTTCCGCGGTCAGCTGCGGGTCCAGCGAAAGCCGCGCAACCTCGTACTCGTCCTTGTAGGCCATGAGCTTGTAGAGGTTCCGCGCGACCGCCTCGGTCACCGAAGCGCTGGCGCGCGTGCGGATCCGCTCGACGAATTCCGCGTACTGCCGCGCGTACCGCTCGTCCTGGTAGGCGATGAGGTCCGGGATGCGCAGGTCGAGCACTCGGGCGAGCTCGCCGTCGGCCCGCACCAGCGCGCGCACCCGGCGGACCGCTTCCGCGTCCACCGCGGCCGGAGCCAAGTCGTCGGCCGACGGGGAGAGTTCCGCGTTGAGCGCGTCCGGGTCGGCGACCAGCTGCCGCCCGCGCCGGAACGCCTGCAGGTTGGTCTCCACCGCGGTCCCGTTGATCTTGATGGCCTGTTCCAGGCTTTCCGCGGTGACGGCCAGCGAGCCGGTCTGGTAGGCCGCGCCGAGCTGAAGGATGTTGGCGTATTGGTCGTCGCCGAAAATCTGCTCGGCGAGGCCGCGCGCGTCGAGGTAGTGCCCGGAGGCGGTCGCGTCGCCGAGCGCGCCGCGGATGCTCGACTGGTCCGGGTAGGAAACTTCCTTGTCCACCACCATTCGTCCGGTCGGAACCTCCGAAGTGGACACCACGGCGACCGTCCGCCCGGCATCAGCCACGCCGAGGTACGCCGGATCGGCGGCGACCAGCGCGTCGCACGCCAAGTAGAGGTCGCATTCACCGTTCGCGAGCTTCGGAGCCTGCTCAACCGCACCGGCCGAGATCTTCACGTCCGAAACGACCGCGCCGCCCTTCTGCGCGAGTCCAGTCTGGTCGAGGGTGCGCACCTGCTTGCCGTCGAGAACCCCAGCGACACCAAGGATCTGCGCGACGGTGACCACGCCGGTGCCGCCGATGCCGGTGATCCGCACAGCGACGTCAGACAACGTCTTCGCCGGCTCCGGCAGGACGTCCGCGCTGATCGGCGCGAGGTGCCGCCGCTTGACCTCGCCGGTCGGGACGACGGTCAGGAACGACGGGCAGTCGCCGTCGAGGCACGAGTAGTCGACGTTGCACGAAGCCTGGTGGATCTGGGTTTTACGGCCGAACTCCGTCTCGACCGGTTGCACCGAAAGACAATTCGACTTCACACCACAGTCGCCGCAGCCTTCGCAGACGCGTTCGTTCACGAATACCTTGCGCGCAGGCGTTTCCTGCTTCCCCCGACGCCGCTTACGCCGCTTCTCCGCCGCGCACTCCTGCTCGTGAATCAGCACCGTCACACCGCGATGCGCCGCCAGTTCTTCTTGCGTACGAAGAAGTTCCGACCGGTCACGCACCTCGACCCCACGCGGCAGCTTCCGCTTCCGCAGCCGCCGCGGCGCGTCCGAGGTGATGACGACCTTCGCCGCACCTTCAGTCAGCAACAGCGCAGCGACTTTCTCCACAGAAAGCCCGCCGACAGCGTCCTGACCGCCGGTCATCGCGACCGCCGAGTTGTAGAGCAGCTTGTAGGTGATGTCGACGCCCGCCGCCACCGCCGCGCGCACGGCGAGGCTGCCGGAGTGCATGAACGTGCCGTCGCCGATGTTCTGCATCAGGTGCGGCGTCTCGACGAACGGCGCCATGCCGATCCACTGCGCGCCCTCGCCGCCCATCTGGGTCAGCCCGACGACCTCGCCGACCTGTTCCGGCTCCATGAACAAAGCCATGGTGTGGCAACCGATCCCGGCGCCGACGAGCGTCCCGTCCGGGACCTTCGTGGACGAGTTGTGCGGGCAGCCGGAGCAGAAGTACGGCGTGCGAGCCAGCAACGGCACCGAAATGCGCTCCCGGTGCCGCCGACCCTTCCACGCCGCAACGGGTTCCGCCTCGGGCAGACGCTTCGCCAGACCGCTGGCGATGCGGTCCGGGTCCAGTTCGCCGAGTTCGGTGAACAGCACCTGGCCGTGCTGGTCGGACTTGCCGTACACGCGCGGCGCGCCGGTGCGGCCGTAGAGGATTTCCTTGATCGCCGGTTCGACCAGCGCGCGCTTTTCCTCGATCACCAGGATTTCGTCGAGGCCCTCGGCGAATTCCTGGATGATGCCGGGCTCGACCGGGTACACGACGCCGAGCTTCAAAAGCCGGATGCCGTAGCGGGACAGCTCGGACTCGTCGAGACCGAGCATCCGCAGGGCTTGCCGAAGGTCCAAATAGGACTTTCCGGCGGTGACGATGCCGATGCGGTCGTCCGGTCCGGACCGGACGATCCGGTTGATTCCGCTGGCGCGCACGTATTCCATCGCGAGCGGCAGCCGGACGCGGTGCAGGCTGTGTTCGAGGGTGATCAGCTCCGGCCCGAGAAGCCGGCTGTTCGGCTGGTGCTTGTACGCGCCCTCGGGCATTTCCGGCGCGGTCCATTCCGAATCGACCAGCGCGGTGCCGCCGGAGTCGGCGACGTTCGCGACGATCTTCATCGAGGACCACAGCCCGCTCGCGCGGGAAAGTTCGACCGCGTGCCTGCCGTGCTCCAGCACGTCCTGCGCGTCGGCCGGGAAGAACACCGGCATCGCGAGGTCGGCGAGCGCGTGCTCGGACGCACACGGGATGGTCGAGGATTTCGCGTTGGGATCGTCGCCGACCAGCGCGACCGCACCCCCGCGCGGGTCGGTGCCGGCGAGGTTCGCGTGCCGCAGCGCGTCGGTGGCCCGGTCGAGGCCAGGGGCTTTGCCGTACCACATGCCGACGACGCCGTCGTGCCGCATCGTGCCTGCCCGGGCGGCCAGCTGGCTGCCCATGACCGCGGTCGCGCCGAGTTCCTCGTTGACGCCCGGCTTGTGCACGATGTTGTGCTCGGCCAGCAGACCGGACCGCCGCGCCAGCTCCAGGTCGAACCCGCCGAGCGGCGAGCCCTGGTACCCGGACACGAAGGCGGCCGAGTCCGCGCCGTTCAGCCGGTCCAGCCGGATCCGGTCGAGCAGGACGCGCACCAGCGCCTGCACTCCGGTCAAGTAGACAGTGCCCGCTTCGCGCACGTACCGGTCTTCCAACGTGAAGGCGTTCATCCGCACTTCCCTTCCGCACGCCATCAGCCCACGGGCACCCGCCGTTGGGACGTGAGCCACCTCACCCCACCCCTGAGCCCGGGCGCAACGTGCCCGGCCACTGTAGTGGCAAGGACGCAAAGGATGTCGCGCGAGAGGGCAGATCGGGCAGATCTGTTGCGTACGATGCCGCTCATGGCCGAAGAACTGCTGGACGCGACCGACCACGAGATCATCGCGTTGCTCCGCGAGGACGCCCGGCGCACGTTCTCGGACATCGCCGGGCGGGTGTCGCTCTCCACTGCGGCGGTGAAGCGGCGCGTCGACCGGCTCCGGGAGAAGGGCGTGATCACCGGCTTCACCGTGCAGGTCGACCACGCGAAACTCGGCTGGGGCATCGAGGCGTTCGCCCAGCTGCGGTTCTTCGGGAGCACGAACGTCGCCGAGATCGTGGAGACCACCACGCGGATCCCGGAGGCGCAGGCGGTGTTCACCATCGCCGGCGACCCGGACGCGGTGGTGTGGCTGCGCAGCCGCGACATGGCGCACCTGCAGAGCACGATCGACGAACTGCGGCGCAGCCACCGGATCACCAGCACGCGCACCTTGATCGTGCTCGATTCGTGGGTGCGCGGCGAGGACCGGCCGGAGTGACCTTCGGGCAGCATCGCGGCGATCCGGTTGCCGTCCGGTTTCGTGCGTCGGCATGGTCGAGGTGACGCTTCGAAGGGATGCCATGCCGAGCCACACCGCGACGTTTTCTCCCGCAGGCTGGACCGACGCCGCGCCCGGGGTCTGGACGAAGGACCTGCTCCAGTCCCCCGGCGACTCGTTCACGCTGGTCCGGCTGGCCGCTGGGGCGGTGTGGTCCGATCCCGGCGACCGGGTGTTGGTGCTGGAAGGCACACTCGCGCACCATCGCGCCGGTGCTTACCTGGCTGCGGACGGCGCACTGTCCAGCACGGACGGCTGTCTCGCGCTGAGCATCAGCGGCGAGCGGCTCGGGGAACCGGCCGAGGACGTGTTCGGGCCTGCTGGCTGGCAGAAATCGAGCCCCGGACTGTGGTTCCGGTTGCTGCTCGACGTCGCCTTTGACGAGACCTTCGACGAACGCGTGGTCGGACTGTCCTATTTCGAGCCAGGATCGTTCTCGGCACGGCATCCGCATCCGACCGCGCACCGGTTTCTGTTCCTGGACGGGGAAGCCGACGACGAACTGGTCTTCCCGGACGGCCGCCGTACTACGGCTCGCCGCGCTCGTGGCGACTTCGTGGACTATCCCGCTCAGGTCGAGCACCAGACGTTCAGCCGCGGCGGCTGCCTGATCCTGTTCCTGCACGAACCCGCTGAGCGTGCCTAGCGCTTGCCGATCGGACCGGTCGGGAGCAACGTGCGGCCCGCGGTGGCGTTGGTGACGACCGCGAACGAGCCGTACCAGGCGACCACCGCGGTGGCCAGTCCGAGCCAGCCGCCGATCTTGCCCGCGCCTTCCGCGCCGCCCAGTTCGCTGATGGTGAGGAACAGGAAAGTCAGGAACAAGAGGACGAAGACGCCGATGAGGACGGCGTTCGTGCGCAGCGCCGCGATCATCATGTAGCCGGTGAAGATGGTGAACACCAACAGGAACATTCCGGTGGCGGTCGCCGCGTCGGCGGGCGGGATCTTCGGGGCGAACTGCCAGACGTAGAAGGCGAAAGCCAGCCAGAACGCGCCGTACGTGCCGAATGCGGTCGCGCCGAAGGTGTTGTTCTTTCGGAATTCCCACATTCCGGCCAGGAGTTGGGCGAGGCCGCCGTAGAAGAGGGCCAGCGGGAGTACTACGGGCTCGACCGCTTTGGGGATCAAGCCCGCGTTGACCGCACTCAGGACGAAAGTGGTGGCGGCGAAGCCTGCCAAGCCCAGTGGACCTGGGTCGGCGATGCCTTCGGCGGCGGTTGAGGTCGGGCGAGCGGCTGTTTCACTCATCGGATCCTCGATTCTGCTTTGCGGCAGGATCTTCACATCTGACACCTGACGCAACAGACTTGTCCACTGTCCACAAGGTCCCTCTTTCGAGTGGTGGCTAGTGCGGAATCGGGAATGGGGTTTATTTCGGACTTAGCGGGTGGTGCCGCGCATTCTTCTGGTATTTGACAGTCCATTGTGGATCGCTTTTGGCGGTCCCGCGGTGGGCCGCAGGCGCTGCGGCGAGTCGGTGAGCGAGTAGTGTCACCGGGTGACAGAAGCGTCCGTGGGAGGGGGAGGCATGCCTGCTGATCCGGTCGACGAGGCTCGGCCTCGGCGTGGTCGGCCTCGCGGGACCAGTGCGCGGCAACTGGAGGAGATCGCGCTGCGGCTGTTCACCGAGCAGGGGTTTCACGAGACGACCGTGGATCAGATCGCGGCTGTGGCTGGGGTCAGCCGACGGACGTTCTTTCGGTACTACGACGCCAAGTCCGACGTGTTGTGGAACGAGTTCGACTCCGAGGTGGAGACGATCCGGGCGTTGCTCGCTGATGTGCCGGAGGATCTTCCCGTGATGGAGGCGGTTCGCCGGGCGGTGCTGGCGGCCAATCACTATCGGGCCGAGGATGTGCCTGAGCTGCGGATGCGGATGAATCTGCTCAGCACCGTGGCTGAGTTGGCGGCCAGTGCTACTCGGCATTATGACGCTTGGGAGCGGGCTGTGATCAGTTTCGTGGCTCGGCGGACTGGGCAAGCTGAGGATTCGTTGTATCCGCTGGCGGTTGGTCGTGCGGTGTTGGCGACCTGCCGGGCGGCTTATGAGCGGTGGTCGGCTCGGGCTGATGCTGATTTGACGTTGTATTTGGATGCTGGGTTGCGGGCGTTGGCGGCTGGGTTCGCTGATGAGGTGCTTATCGGCGAGCCTGGGGTTTGAGTCTCTCGGCTCTTCGCCTGGCGGCGACATTGCTTTTGAGGCTTGCGTGGGTGCACCTCGAGTTGGGTGCATTGGCTGCGGTTCGCGACTGGGGCTAGCGCCCCAATGCGGCATTGGGTGCATGCGACGCACCGAATGCCACATTGGGTGCGTGGGACGCACCCAATGTGGCATTGGGGCGCATCGCGGTGGCGCGCGAGCGGGTGGGAGCGGGCAGCGAAGAACCCCCTGCGGGAATCCAAGCCCGTGAAGGAGCCCCTCGCAGACTGCTTAAAGGTCGTGAGGGGAACCCTGAGGGAATCAGATTCCCTCAGGGTGGCCCTCACGTACATCTACCCGGCACCGGAAAGCCATGAAGGACGGTCCAGCAGGGTGGCTAGTGCGGCGGGGGCGGCTGCGGCCCCGCTGAGTGGCTGCCAGCGGGCGCCTGATTCTCGAGCGAAGCGTTCTGCTTCTTCGCAGTCTTCGGCTGGGGCCAGGATCAATAGTTCTTCGCAGGCGCGGGCGGCAGGTAACGGGTCCTCGTCATCTGTCGCTCGGCAATCTGACAACAGGAGGATCGTTTTTCTGGCCGCCCGCGAAGAAGTCAGTTGTTCATTCGCCTTCCGCAAAGCCGCCGCCAGTGCGGTGACTCCGTGGCCTCGCAGCGAAAGGACCGAATCCACTACCGACGCCTTCGAGCGGGAAGAGCGTAGAGGGCGGATCACCTCCGCGTTTCGGGCGAACGAAACCACTGCGTGTTCCGCTGGTGCCCGCCACGAACATGCCGCAGCGGTGAGGGCGGCTGCTGCCAGGCGAGCTCCAGTCATTGAGCCGCTGGTGTCGATTACCAAGCACAGAGCCAATTCCGGGCGTGCCCACCGGCGGGCTACCAGGTCGTCCAGGGCTGGGACTCCGCCTACTGCGGCCGCGTCCACCAGGGCAGGCAGCGAGCGGTCCAGGTCTAGTTCGCCGCCTCGGTCGGCTCGGTCTCGGCGTAGTTTTCCTACTCCTCGGGCTCGGGCGACGCCGCGTCGTGCGACGTCGATCATCAGACGGCTGGCTAGGCCTCGGGCGGCTGCGCGCAGGGATTCGTCGGTCGCTTTGCTCATCTCGACCAGCAAGGCCATCGCCTCGTCCGCGTCCTCACGGAACGCCGCGCTGAAGGCTTCTTCGTCCAGTACCCCGACTTCGGGGGAGATTTCCGCGAAGCGGCCGTTGCGGGACAGTTCGGAGCGCGGGGTGGTGCTGCTCCGCGCGGAGCCTGGCCGGGGTGATCGCTGCTGTTGGCCCGCCGGTGGCGGGCTCAGGCTTCCCCCGGCGGGTCACCAGCCTCTGAATCCGGCGGAGGGTTTTCTGTGCCGAAGACGGCCACGTAAAGTTCATCGATTACTGATTCCGCGGTGCGGCCGCTGGATTCGTGCAGACCGATCCGGCCGGACAGGGCGGCCAATGCGGCATCGTGGCCGATTCGCCAGTCCGTGGCGGAAGCGCCGCGGATTCGGGCCAATGAAACCGCCAGGCGTACTACGTCGATTGCGCCGCGTACGGAAGAGCCGACTCGCACATCGGCATGATCGCGGGTGCGGCGCACCAAATCTACTACTTGGTCTCGCCATTCGGCGGGGACTGGCGGGCTGCGGCGAGCGACGATGTCGGCTTCCTCGTCTTGGCTTTGGTAGCCCATGACGATTCGGCAGACGCGATCGTAAATCGCCGACGAGATTCGGGCGGTGCCTACTGCGTCGAAGGGGTTCATCGCGGCTACCAAGCGGAAGCCGTCGGCTGCGCGTACCCGGCCTAAGCGCGGCACGTGGAGTTCGGCTTCCGACATTACCGTGATGAGGACGTTCAGCGTCTCCTCTGGGATTCGGTTGACTTCCTCGACGTACAGCAGACCGCCGGTGCGCAGGGCTTCGATCAGCGGACCGTCCACAAAGGTCTCTGGTACGTAGCCTTCGGCGAGTACTCGCGACGGGTCGAACTGGCCCACTAAACGCGCGGGAGTCAGTTCGGCGTTGCCTTCGACGAATACGAACGGTGAGCCGCCAGCCTCCGCGACCGCGCGCAGGAGCGTGGTTTTTCCGGTTCCTGGCGGGCCTTCCAGCACAACATGGGCACCGCAGTCGAGACCGGCCAGGAGCAATTCGATTTCGCGGCGGCGGCCGACTACGTCCGCGGTTAACCGGGGTACCGCGGACTGCGGACCGGAAACCGGCCCGCAGTCCGCCGACAAAGCCGTCACGGTGCGTCGTGGACCAGCACGCCGCGCACGTTCCGGCCCTCCAGCAAGTCGTCGTAACCCTGGTTGACCTCGTCCAGGGTGTACGTGCGGGTGATGATCTCGTCCAGCTTCAGGTCCCCGCTCTGGTACAGCCCGAGGATCTTCGGGATGTCCGTGGTCGGGTTGCAGTCGCCGAACAGGCTGCCCTTCACGGTCTTCTTGAACAGCGTCAGGATCGAACCAGGCAGATTGACGTTGTTGACCGACAGTTTGTTCAGCCCGGTCAGCACGATCGTGCCGCCCTTGCCGGTGGCGTTGAACGCGCCGGTCACGATTTCCTCGGTGACGATGCCCGCGGTCACGATCGTCTTGTCCGCACC
Source organism: Amycolatopsis sp. cg13 (assembly GCF_041346965.1). Classification (GTDB taxonomy): domain Bacteria; phylum Actinomycetota; class Actinomycetes; order Mycobacteriales; family Pseudonocardiaceae; genus Amycolatopsis. The sequence continues at coordinate 8,059,632 of NZ_CP166848.1, read as the reverse complement.
GTTGCCGTTGGTGAACGACTGCGCCAGCTCGGCCGCTTCCTCCGGCGTCGCGACCGCGTGCGTCGCGCCGAGTTCCATCGCCTTTTCGCGCTTGTTCTCCAGCGGGTCCAGGGCGATCACGTTCTTCGCACCGGCGTAGCGCGCGCCCTGCACCGCGTTGATGCCGATGCCGCCGACGCCGGACACGATCACCGTTTCACCCGGACGTACGTTGGCCGCGTTGACCGCCGATCCCCATCCGGTCGGGACGCCGCAGCCGACCAGCACCGCCTTGTCCAGCGGCAGGTCGTCGTCGACCTTCACGACCGAGTTCTGGTGGATGGTCGAGTACTGGCTGAACGTGCCGAGCATGCACATCGCGCCGTACTGCTTGACCGGGCCGGGGCCGCTGAACGGGAACCGCTCGCCGGGCAGATAGCCCTCGAGGATCGTGGCGCCCATGTCGCAGATCGCCTGCTGCCCGGTGGAACACCAGCGGCACACGCCGCAGTTCGGGATGAACGAGCACACCACGTGGTCGCCCGGCTTGACGCGGGTGACGCCGGGGCCGACGTCCTCGATGATGCCAGCGCCCTCGTGGCCGAGCACCATCGGCAGCCGGGCCTCCAGGTCGCCGTGCGCGATGTGCACATCCGAATGACACAGGCCGGCGTGGGTGTAGCGGATCAGCACCTCGCCCTCGCCGGGGCCTTCGAGGTCGAGTTCGACCACCTCGATCGGCTTGCCCACCTCGTAGACGACTGCGGCTTTCGTCTTCATCGGGAACTCCTTTGTTCGAGCGGGCGGATCACAGCGCGATGTTCACGGACTTGGTCTGGGTGTAGAGGTCGAGCGCGGCCGCACCCAGCTCCCGGCCCCAGCCGGACTGCTTGTAGCCGCCGAACGGCATCGCCGTGTCGAAGCCGTTGTACTGGTTGACCCACACCGAGCCTGCCTTCAGTTCCTTCGCAGTACGGTGCGCCTTCGCGACGTCGCGTGTCCAGACCCCGGCGGCCAGTCCGTACTCGCTGTTGTTGGCCGCGGCGGCCACGCCAGCTTCGGCGTTGAACGGCATGGCCGCCACGACCGGGCCGAAGATTTCTTCCCGGACGATGCTGAATTCCGGTTTGACGTCAACGAAAACGGTCGGCTCGATGAAGTATCCGGTGTCGCCCCAGCGTTTTCCGCCGGTGAGCGCGCGGGCGCCGTCGGCGAGGCCTTCGCCGAGATAGCGCGAGACGCGGTCGAACTGCTCCTGGGAAACCATCGGGCCCAGCTGGGTTTCCGGGTCGAGTCCCGGGCCGATCTTCACCTGGCTCGCCGCCTGCGCGACCGCCTGGGTGAACTCCTCGAAGATCGTGTCCTCCACGTACAGCCGCGTTCCGGCGACGCAGCACTGGCCGTGGTTGAACATCCACGCGTTGACCGAACCGGGCACCGCGAGGTCGAGATCGGCGTCGGCGAACACCACGTTCGGGCTCTTCCCGCCCAGTTCGAGAGAAACCTTCTTCAGGTTTCCGCTCGCCGCTTGGACGATCTTCTTGCCCACCTCGGTCGAACCGGTGAAGGCGACCTTGTCGACGCCCTCGTGCGCGGCCAGCGCGGCACCGGCGTCGCCGAAACCGGTGACGATGTTGACCACACCGGGCGGGAATCCGGCTTCCTCGAACAGTTTGCCCAGCAGCAGCGCGGTCAGCGGCGTCTGTTCGGCGGGTTTGAGCACCACGGTGTTGCCCGCGGCGAGCGCCGGCGCGATCTTCCACGCGGCCATCAGCAGCGGGAAGTTCCACGGGATGATCTGCCCGCACACGCCGACCGGCTCGCGCAGCGTGTAGGCGTGGAACTGCGCGTCCGGCGCGAACGGCATCGACACATTCACCGTGCTGCCTTCGATCTTGGTCGCCCAGCCCGCGTAGTAGCGGAAGACGTCGGCGGCCCAGTTCGTGTCCACGGCCGTCGCGATGGCCGCGGACTTGCCGTTGTCGAGCGCTTCCAGCTGGCCGAAAATCTCCGCCCGCTCGGACAGCAGATCGCCGATGCGCCAGATCAGCCGTTCGCGTTCGTTCGGCTTCATCGCGGCCCACGGACCCGCGTCGAACGCCTTGCGCGCGGCGGCGACGGCGCGGTTGACGTCCTCGGCCTCGCCGTGCGCGACCTCGGCGATCTTCTCCCCGGTGGCCGGGTCGTAGGTCGGGAACGTCCGGCCCGACGCGGCCGGGACCCACCGCCCGCCGATCAAGAGCTCCAGCGGGCCGGAAACAAACTCCCGGACCTGGGTGTGCAGGGGGAATTCCACCGTTGCGGTCACCTGGCGCCTCCTCACTTCGTTGTGACGGAGGTCATCGTCACCCGGCGGACCGGGGGCGAAGTGTTACAGAAGTGGACAGTCGTCGGTCACGCCCAGCGCCTGCATGCGGCGATACAGCGTGGTGCGGCTGATGCCGAGTTCGCGGGCCGCGCGCAGCTTGTTGCCTTCGCAGGCGCGCAACGCCGTGACGATCGCGTTCCGTTCGGCGAGTTCGCGCCCGCCGAGCTGCCTCGTGCGCGAACTGCCGCGGCACGCGGGCGGCAGCTGCGCGAGGTCGATCACCCCCGTGTACGGGAGGCGGGACACCTCGCGCATCACCGCGCGGAGTTCGTGCAGGTTGCCCGGCCACGGATGCGTGCGCAGCGCGGCCAGCGCGGTGCCGGTGAAGTGCGGTTTCCGGTCCGGATATTCGTCGCGGAGCATCGTCACGGCGATCGCGGCCAGATCGTCGAGGCGCTCGCGCAGCGGGGCGAGGGTGATGGTTTCCGCGCACCTCGCGGCGATCGCTGCGATGGCTGGGGACATCGCGTCCGACGGGACGGAAGTGAGCAGCAGCCGGGCCGATTCGGGGTTGTCGAGCGCTTCGCCGACCAACGGGAGCAGGCTCTCCGGGAGCAGGTGGACGTCGTCCAGGACAACGGCGGTGTGCGGCTGCGCGACGAGGTCAGTGAATCTTGTTGCCCAGGCTCGGGGTTCCTCGCGGAGCGCGGCGGCGGCGTGCAGGACGACCGGATCGTCCACGCCGCCTCGCGCACGGGCCGCGGTGGTGCGGCCGGTGCCCGGTTCGCCCGTGACGAGAACTGAACGGGCGGGTTTCGTCGCGGCGGGGGCCGGTTTTCGGCTGCTGCTCGGTGCCTTCGCGATGCGGAAGACGGCACCGTCCGTCGAACCCTCGACGCGTTCGGCTACGACCGAAAGACTGATCCCGTCACCCACATCGAGGCGGGTGTCGAATACTCCGCGTTCCGGGACTTGCGGAAGCAGCGTGCGCAGGAGAGTCGGATCAGCGGGACGGAGCTGTTCGATGCAGGTTTCGTTGGCGAAAACCAGATCGCCGCCGAGCACCGCGACCGGCACGCTGCGGTGGTGTGTGGCCTGCTGGAACGCCAGGAACAGCCGCCGTTCGCAGGCGCGGGCGCTCTCCAGCACGAGTTGTTCGATGTCGCCGACGACGCGTTTCACCAACGGCCCGAACAGCGGGTTGCCGCTGTCGCTCTCGCCGGTGATGTCGAGGACGCCCTCGATGCGTCCGGTGAGCGGATGCCGGATCGGATGGCCGTAGCAGCTGAACCGCTTCAAGGCGTCGGCGTAGTGCTCCTGGCCGTGGATTTCCACCGCCTGGCGCGATTCGTGCGGCGTGCCGAGCGCGTTCGTGCCGACGCGGCCCTCGCTGAGCTGCGAACCGTGCAGTACGCCGATCTCCTCCAGCTGCCGTTGCAGGCCGCGGTCGCCGAACCAGCGGAAGACGAGGCGGCAGTCGCGGTCGGCGAGCAGGATGGAGAACCGGGTGCCGGTGAGCTGCTCGACGAGCTGGTCCAGCACCGGGCGGGCGGCGGTCATCAGCCGGCTGCGCGGATCGACCTCGGCGATCGAAATCGCGGCCCGGTCCAGGTCCGGCTCCACGCCGAACAGCCGGGACCGGCGCCACGAATCGGCGATCGGCGGCCGCAGGACGGCGGAGCCCTGCGACGGTATCCCTCCGAGCGACACTGCTCCTCCCGACTACCGGACGGCGACGTAGCGGTTCGTGTGACAGTACCTTCGCGGATCGACAAGTTCCAGACGTGCGTCTTTCTCGCTCTGGTCTGTCCTTTGTGGACAATGGTAAGATCGGGTGAATGCTGCGGCGTTTTCTGATGCTTTCCCTCCTGCTGCTCGGCTGGGCCGAATGGGAACACTGGCGATCCTCCCGGCGCGCAATGGGTGCCCGCCCCGGCACGACGGGAACCGGCGAGGCAGTCGTCGTGCTCGGGTACCGAAACGGCGGGTCGCGGGCCAATTTCGTGAACCGCTGGCGAGTGCGGGCGGCAGTACGTTCGCAGGCGCCCGGGCCGTCGCGACTGGTGCTGTGCGGCGGAGCCGTCGGCGGCGCGGAGGCGGAGGCCGCGCTGATGGCGCGGTACGCACGGGAGCACGGCTACCGCGGTTCGCTCGTGCTCGAAACCGAGAGCCGGTCGACGTGGGAGAACGTGCTCCACGCGGCGCCGTTGATCGAGGACGCGGACCGGATCAAGATCGTCTCGGATTCCTTGCACGCGGAGAAAGCGCGGCATTACCTGCGGAAGCACCGACCGGACCTGGCGGAGCGACTGGTGCCCGCCGCGGACTACCGGTTCGGGGAGTGGCTGGCCCTGAAGCCGGTGCTGGCGGTAATGGGGAAGCGAAGCCTGCGGCGGCTGCGGCGGTAAGCCGGGGCGTCTCGCGGCGCGACTGCGGCACGGAGCCGCGAGCGAACGTGACCCGGAGCGATCTCGCCGCGCGCCGACCTCGCCACCAAGCTCGGACCGGCGCTTCTCACCGCGCACTGGCGCCGCGAACACCGCGAGCAGGCCGCACGGCTCGCCGCCCGTCGGCGCTGCGAGCGAGCCGGACACACCTCGCCGCGCAAGGCACCGCGAGCAGGCCGCACGCAAGCAAACGCGAGCAATCGACGCGAGCCGCGACCCCTGCCACCCCACAACCCGACCCCACCCCGCACCCCGCCGAAGGGCGCGCGCGTTCAGGGCTCGTGAGTGGCAACACCGGTTATAACCGGCGGTGCCACTCACGAGCCCCCTGGCAGATGCGCGTTGATCTTGGCCACCAACGTCTTCAGCCCGTCCCGCTCCTCCCGGTCGAGCGAAGCGAAGACCATCTCGTCCGCCTCGGCCAGCACCGCGTCGAGCCCTGCGGTCAGGGCGGTCCCGGCCGGGGTGGCGTAGACCCGCTTGCGCCCGCCCTCCGTCCGCCGCTCGACCAGTCCGCGGCGTTCGAGCCCCTTCAACAACAGCGAGACGTTCGCGGGCGTCGTGTGGCTCATCTCCGCGACGTCGCGCTGGATGACGCCGGGCTGCCGCTCCAGGTAGCCGAGCACCATGGCCTGCTCGAAGGTCAGGTCACGAGAGCGGCTCCATTCCTCGATCCGCTTGCGCTGCGCCCAGCGAATCGACCGGAAAAGGTCGCCCGGCATCGGTTCCGGTCGCTTTTCGGCAGTCGGAGTTAAGTCTTTAACAGCTGGCTGCACGAGGGGCAGGAAAAGCTCGTCGACGATCGACCGGATCCGCGCGGGCCGGAGCGGGGCGAGGTCCAGCAGGAGGTCGTGCCGCATCAGCTGGAACGGCATTTCGAGCACCGTCCCGGAGAGCCGCGCCAGGTCGATCTCGCCGCGCGCGTGGGCGCGCTGGTAGATGTCTCGCGAGAGCAGCCGGTCGCCGACGATCCGGTCCCGGACCTGCCCGGGCGTGGCACCGGCGCTGGCCGACAACCCGGAGATGGCCGCGGCCGCCGCGATGGCGAAGAATCCGGCCAGTGCTTCGCTCGCCGCGGTCAGGTACGCGAGCAGATCGCCGCGCAGGCTTCCGGTGTCGGGAACGATGATCGGGTGGTCGTCGCGGTGCCGCCGCATCGCGGCCAGCACGAGTTCGTCCTTGTTGGCCCACCGCCGGTAGAGCACGGCCTCGCTCGTGCGGGCGCGGACGGCGACCGACTCCATGGTCAGCCGCGAGTACCCGGCTTCGACCAGTTCGTCCCATCCGGCGGCCAGCAACGCGGATTCCAGTTCCTCGCCATGACGGCGGCGCGCGGTTTCAGGGGCCACCCCGTCCACGATAGAAAGGTTTGTCTTTCTTAGCAAGTTTCCCTACTCTGGTGGAGAGGAGTTCTTCGGAGCCAGGGGGTAGAGAAATGTCGCGAGCAAACCTGTCCACGCCGGAATTGCCGGTACTGATCGCCGGAGCGGGCCCGACCGGGCTGACACTGGCCTGCGAACTCGCCCGGCGCGGCGTCGCGTTCCGGCTGATCGAAGCGTCCCCCGGCCCGCGCCCGGGCTCGCGCGGCAAGGGCCTGCAGCCGCGCAGTCTCGAGGTGTTCGACGACCTCGGCGTCATCGACCGCATTCTCGCCAACGGCCAGGCGGCGATGCCGATCCGCCTGACCAGCCCCGACGGCCGGACGAGCGGCGGCCCGACCTACGAGGAGCGTCCCGATGTTCCTTACCCCGCAACGGTCATCACTCCGCAATGGCGAGTCGAAGAAACCCTCGGCCTCCGCCTCGCCGAACTCGGCGGCGCGGTCGAATTCGGCACCGCGATCGAGAGTTTCGACCAATCCGCCGACGCCGTCACGGCAGTCCTTCGCACCGGCGACCAGACCGAAACCGTCCGCGCACAGTGGCTGGTCGGCTGCGACGGCGGACGCAGCGTCGTGCGCAAACAAGCCGGAATCGCCTTCGACGGCGAAACGGACGATCAGCTGCGGATGATCGTCGCCGACCTGGCCGTCGACGGCCTCGATCGCGACGCCTGGCACATGTGGCGCTGCGACGAGGGCTTCGTCAGCCTCTGCCCGCTGCCCTCCACCGGCCTGTTCCAGTACCAGGCGTCCTTCGGCGGCGAACCCAGCCTCGACCTCGCCACCCTGCAAACGATCTTCGACCGCCGCAGCGGCCGCAGCGACCTCTGCCTGCACAAGCCGGAATGGACGTCCGTGTGGCGCTCCAACACCCGCTTGGCCCAGCGATACCGCAACGGCCGCGTCTTCCTCGCCGGCGACGCCGCGCACGTGCACTCCCCCGCCGGCGGCCAGGGCATGAACACCGGCATCCAGGACGCGCACAACCTGGGCTGGAAACTCGCCGCCGCCTCGCCCGCCCTGCTGGACACCTACGAGGCCGAACGCCGCCCGGTCGCCGCCGGCGTGCTGCAGTTGTCGACCGCGCGGCTGGCCGAAGCCGTCAAGCAGAAGAGCATCCCGATCCGCAGCGATCGGGACACGACCCAGCTCAACGTCAACTACCGCGGTTCCGTCCTGGCCCGCGACGACCGCAGCGAATCCGCCCAGCTCCGCGCAGGCGACCGCGTCCCCGACGCCCCCGGCCTCACCACCACGACCGGCACATGCCGCCTGTTCGACCTCACCCGCGGCGGCCAGTTCACCCTGCTCAACTTCGGCCCCCGGTTCGAGTCCTCCGTGCGCACCTTCCACGTCGTCACCACCCCTTCAGCGACCGACGAGATCGCCGATTCCGACGGCCACCTGGCCCGCGCATTCGCCCCGACCGACCGCACCCTCGTCCTGCTCCGCCCCGACGGCTATGTCGGCCTGATCTCGGACGCGGGCGACTTCGCAGCTGTCACGGAGTACCTGCTCTAGCCTCTTCCCATGTCCGCCCCCGACGAACTGGCCGCGACGCTGTACGGCGCGGTCAGCCTGATCGCCCGCAGGCTGCGCCAGAGCCAGATCACGGCCGAACTGTCCCTGCCGGAACGCTCCGCGCTGGCCCGCCTGGACCGCGACGGCCCCGCCACCACCGCCGCACTGGCCCGCGCCGAGCAGATCACCCCGCAGGCCATGAGCACGACCATCAGCGGCCTGGCCACCCGCGGCTTCGTCACCCGCGACGCCGACCCCTCCGACGGACGCCAGATGATCGTCTCGCTGACCCCCGAGGGGGTTGAGGTGCTGCGCGCCCGCCGCGACGCCCGGATGCGCCAGTTCGAGGCTTCGCTCAGCTCGGGCTTTTCCCCGGAGGAGCTGGCTGTGCTGAAGGAAGCAGCACCGTTGCTGGAACGGCTGGGCCAGACGTTCTGAACCGCTCCACTGCGCGCCCTTGACTCGCTACGGTGATGCGTCATGAGCGGGCTGGAAGCGGGTGCGGTCAAGATCGGCGGGAAAATCGCGACACACGCGGCGAAGTCGTGGCTGCAGCGATGGAAGGACCGCAAGACCCGAGGCCTGAGCCTGGTCGAACTCGCCGCTGGCGCCGGACCACTCGGCCAAGCGAACCTGGAGCGGTTGCTGCAGACCATCGGAACCCAGGTGGCGACTGAGCTGGAACCGGTGCTGCGGAACGAATACGCCGCTTTGCCGGAGTCTGAAGCCGCTGCCGTGTTCGCGGCTGTCGAAGATGCGTTGGGCGCGGTCGATCTCTCCGACGACGCCCTTCTCGCTGTTGATGCGGATGAGGAACAGCTAGCTCGACAGGTGCGGGCGCAGTGCCCGGCTAATGAGTTCCTCTCGGCTGCTGGGGCGGCGTTGTACGACGTGGCGTTGGACCAGTCGTGCCGCCAACTGGTGCTGATCGTGCGGCATCTGCCGTCCTTCCAGCCGACGGCGTTGGTCGAGGTGTTGAAGCGGCTGAATCAGCAGTCCAACCAGCTGGAGGAACTGCTGGCCCGGCTGCCGAAGACGAGCCTGACCGAGGCGGGGACGGATCATGTCCAGTTCCGGAACGAGTACCTGCGGGTGCTGGCGGACAAGCTGGACCATCTGGAACTGCTTGGGCTGACGATGGAGGACCAGCCGACGTTGCCGTTGACGGTCGCGTATCTGAGCCTGAGCGTGACCGCGCAGAACCCACGACGGCGGGTTGCCCGGCGGCCGGACTGGTTCGAGCAGCACTCCGGCGGCACCGTTCGCGTCGAGGACGCGATTCATCGCTCGGACCGCACCCTCGTGCGCGGCGAGGCGGGTTCGGGCAAGACGACGCTGCTGGACTGGCTCGCGGTCACTGCCGCCCGCAGCGGCTTCACCGATCGCCTGGCTTCGTGGAACGGTTTCGTCCCGTTCCCGATCCGCCTGCGGAGCCTGCCGGGCAACCGGCTGCCGGGCGCGGACGTTTTTGTCGCGCTTGCGGTGCCGAGGCTGGCCGGTCGTGCACCGTCGGGTTGGGCGGACGAGGTACTGCGCTCCGGCAAGGCGATCCTCTTGGTCGACGGCGTGGACGAGGTCGAGCCTGCCCAGCGCCGGAAGGTGAAAATCTGGCTGCGGGAACTCAGCTCGATCTACCCCGCGGTACGCATCGTGGTGACTTCCCGATCAGCGGCCGCCGAAGAACATTGGCTGATCTCCGAAGGCTTCGACTCGGTCTCGCTCGAACCGATGACCGCGCCGGACATCCACGCGCTGGTGGAACGCTGGCACCAGGCCGCTTCGCACGTCCGTCCTGGCGTGGACCTCGGAGCGGCCCAGCGCAGGCTGCTGAGCCAACTCGACAACCGTCCGCATCTCCGGGCACTCGCGTCGAATCCGCTGTTGTGCGCGATGCTGTGCGCGTTGAATTTGGCACACCGCTCGGAACTGCCGCGCGACCGGATGGACTTGTACCGCAAGGCATTGTCGATGCTCGTCCACATGCGCGACGCCGAGCGCGACATCGCGGTCCTGCTCACCGAACAGCAGAAACACGTTCTGCTCGGCCACCTGGCATGGCGGCTCACCTCGGGAAACAAAGTCGAACTTCCCACGACCGAAGTGCGGGAGCACCTCGATTACCGGCTGAAATCGCTCCCGCACGTCGACCACAACGCGGAAGAGGTCGTGAACCACCTGGTCGAACGCAGCGGTGTGCTGCGGTCCCCGGTCAAGGGCCGGATCGATTTCGTGCACCGGACGTTCCAGGAGTACCTCGCCGGGAGCGAAGCCACCGAGGCCGGGTACGTCGACACGTTGATCGCCAACGCCCACCGCGACACCTGGCGCGAGACGGTCGTGATGGCCTGCGGACACGCGAAAAACCACCAGTCGACCAAACTGCTGCGGGAAATTCTGGACCGGGCCGACACCGAACCCCGGAACGCCCGTCGGCTGCGATTGCTCGCCGCTGCTTGCCTGGAAACGGTCGGGGATGTGGATCCGGACGTGATCGAGCGGGTCCGTCGAGCCATCCGGGAGCATCTGGTTCCGCCGCGCAGCATTCAGGAAGCCCGGTCGTTGGCCTCGGTCGGGAGCCAATTGCTGCACTATCTGCCGGAAAATCTATCCGGGTTGAGCGACGCCGTCGCGCGCGCGACCGTTGCCGCCGCGGTGGCGTGCACCGGGGACGAGGTCCTTCCGCTGCTGCGAAACTACGCGCAGGACGAACGGGCGGAGGTACAGGTCGAACTCGTGCAGGCATGGGAGTACTTCGATCCCGCGCGCTACGCGGACGAGGTGCTCGCTGACGCGCCGCTGAACAACGGGTCCGTCGAGGTGCGCAGCAATCGGTTGATCCCGCACACGAGGAAGCTGAAGAACCTCACCAATCTGCAGGTCAGCTTGTTCAACGGAGATTTCACCGGTATTTCGGACGCTCCGGCGCTGCACGACCTTTTCCTGGTCTTCGCCACCGAGCAGACGATCAGCCTGAAACCGCTCGTCGGACATCTCGAATTGACGGGTTTGTCGTTGCGCGGAGCCCGCGGCTACACCGACTTGAACGTCCTGAAGCGGCTTCCGCGGCTGGAATACCTCTCCCTGTCCCGGCGTACTTCCTGGCGGAGCATCCGGGCATGCGGAGAACTTGCGCATCTCGCTTACCTGTCGCTGGACGGGTTGTCCGCCATCACGAGTCTCGACGTCCTGGCGGGTCTGGAGAATCTCGCCGACCTGCATCTCACCGACTGTCCCGAACAAGCGATCGCCGCCGCACCGGCCCTTCCCGCGGTGCGGACATTGGAACTCTCCGGAGACTCGGTGCCTGACCTCGGCATACTCGCCGACAGATTCCCGCTCGTCACCGATCTGAACCTCGACGGCGGCCCCGCGTCCGACCTCCGGCCGCTGCTCGCTTTGCCGCTTCAGCGGCTGAGCCTGGATTACCAAGCCATTTCCGATCTCGGCGTCCTCGCCGCTCATCCGACCTTGACCGAGCTGACGATCTACATGGTCGACAAACCGCTCGACGTGACCCCGCTGAAAGACGCGCAGCTGACGCTGTGGGTCAGCAGTGCAGCCGAACTGATCGGAGTCGACCGGCTCGGCCCCGGTGTCGAACTCGAGTACTTCTGACCCCGTCCACAGTGGAACCCGGATGCGCTTCGTCCGCTTCCTGGTATCCTCGCCAACGGACAGCAGCCCCGATCCAGAGGATTCCTATCGTGGTGGGTGAAGACGACATCTCCGGGTGAGCCCGGGGCACGGGCCATCACGGCACCGGCCCCTCGCTGATCCCCGCGCGGCGCACCAGACCGCGCGCGGAGGTTCCCCGTGCACGTCGCACGGGCTGCGAGGCATCCCGACCTCAGGCAAGCGCGCCGAAACCAGGTCGGATGGAGCCCAGAAACGGGCAGGTCGCGGATGGCCCCACCCAAGTCGTCCACATCACTTCGCAGGACAACCCTGCCGATCCACCGCGAGGCCGCACCATGTCCGATCTTCGTATCGTCCTGTCCGGGATCTCCTTCTCCTGGCCCGACGACACCCTCGTCTTCGACCAGCTCTCCGCCACCTTCCCCGCGGGCCGCACCGGGCTTGTCGCGCCCAATGGGGCCGGGAAGTCCACTCTGCTGAAGCTCATCGCCGGGCAGCTCAAACCGGCCGCGGGCAGTGTCAGCGTCGACGGGGTGCTCGGGTATCTCCCCCAGGACCTGCCGCTCACCGCGGATCGCACGGTCGCCGAGGTGCTCGGCATCGACGCGATCCTCAAGGCCATCTCGGCCGTCGAGGAGGGCGACGCGGCCGAGGAGCACTTCACCACCATCGGCGCGGACTGGGACATCGAGGACCGCACCCGAGCGCAGCTCGACCGGCTCGGGCTGGGCGATCTCACGCTCGACCGGCTGCTCGGCACGCTCAGCGGCGGCCAGGTCGTCTCGCTCGGGCTCGCCGCGCAGCTGTTGCGCAGCCCGGACGTCCTGCTGCTCGACGAGCCCACCAACAACCTCGACCACACCGCTCGCCAGCAGCTGTACGACGTGCTCTCCGACTGGTCGGGCTGCCTTCTCGTCGTCAGCCACGACCGCGCGCTGCTCGACCGGATGGACCGGATCGCCGAGCTCGGCGCGGACGAAATCCGTTTCTACGGCGGGAATTTCACCGAGTACGAGCAAACCGTGCAGGCCGAACGGGAGGTCGCGGAAAAGAATATCCGCAACGCCGAACAAGAGGTCAAACGCGAGAAGCGCGAAATGCAGCAGGCCCGGGAACGCGCGGCGAAGCGGGCCAGCAATGCGCAGCGAAATCTGTCCAGCGCGGGTCTGCCAAAGATCTTCGCGGGGACGATGAAGCGCAACGCACAGGAGTCCGCGGCGAAGGCGGACGGTACGCACGCGGCGCGGGTCAGTGCGGCGAAGGCCAAGCTCGACCAGGCGGAACGGTCGTTGCGGGAGGATCAGAAGATCAGCCTGGAGCTGCCCAAAACCGCGGTACCGGCGGGGCGGACGTTGTTTGACGGCAAGCATCTTCGGGTGCGCGGGCTGTTCGCGGGCGAGGGTGCGGATCTGTCGATCCGGGGTCCCGAAAGGATCGCGCTTACCGGGCCGAACGGCGTGGGCAAATCGACGTTGCTGCGACTGATGCACGGCACGCTCACGCCGGACGCGGGCGAGATCAGCCGGGCGGACGGGCGGATCGCGTATTTGTCGCAGCGGCTCGATTTGCTGAACCCGGAACGCACGGTCGCGGAGAATCTCGCCGACGCGGCACCGGAAATGCTGCCTGCGGACCGGATGAATCTGTTGGCGCGCTTCCTGTTCCGGGGCGCGCGGGCGCACTTGCCGGTCGGCGTGCTGTCCGGCGGCGAACGGCTGCGCGCGACTCTCGCGTGCGTTCTCTTCGCCGAGCCTGCCCCGCAACTGCTGCTGCTCGACGAGCCCACGAACAACCTCGACCTGGTCAGCGCCGGCCAGCTGGAAAGCGCGCTCAACGCCTACCAGGGCGGGTTCGTGGTGGTCAGCCACGACGAGCGGTTCCTGGCCGAGATCGGCGTCGACCGCTGGCTGCGGCTGGAAAACGGGCAGCTGCGGGAAACGGCCGGGATCACGGAATGACCGCCCTGCGCGCGCACGAGATCGTGCGGGTGCTCGGGGAACGGCGCGTGCTCGACGGAGTGTCGGTCACCGCCGCCCCCGGTCGCCGGATCGGGGTGATCGGCGAGAACGGCACCGGGAAATCGACGCTGTTGAGAGTGCTCGCGGGGGTGGACCAGCCGGATCGGGGCGAGGTCGAACGGCCGCCGGATCTTGGCTTCCTGCACCAGGAAATGCCGTTCGACCCGGCCGAGACGGTCGCTGACGTCCTCGATCAAGCCCTCGCCGCGGCCCGCGAAGTGCTGGCCGAGCTTGACCGGGTCGCAGCACTGCTCGCCGAAGCGCCCGAGGACGCCGCGTTGCTGGCCGAGTACGCCGAATTGCTCGACCAGGCCCAGCAACACGAGGCGTGGGACGCGGACCGGCGAGCGGAGATCGTGCTCACCGGCCTGGGGCTCGACGGGATCGACCGAGGGCGCACGCTCGGCTCCCTTTCCGGCGGCCAGCGCGGGCGGCTCGCCCTGACCGGGCTGCTGGTCCGCCGTCCGTCGGCGGTGCTGCTCGACGAACCGACCAACCATCTCGACGCCGAAGCTGCCGCGTTCCTCGAAGCCCAGCTGCGCGAACTGCCCGGCACCGTCGTGTTCGCAAGCCACGACCGGGCGTTCCTCGACGCGGTGTGCACCGACATCCTCGACCTCGACCCGACCCGGGACGGCCCGGTGCGCCACGGCGGCACCTACACCGACTACCTCGGCTGGAAACGGGCCGAACGCGAGCGCTGGGAACGGCAGTACCTCGAGGAGCAGGAAGAACTGGAGGAACTGCGCGACACGCTCGGCGTCACCGCGCATCGGGTCGCCCCGGGCCGCCTCGCGCCGGACAACGAGAAAATGGGGCTCGGCCGCAGGTCCGGCCGCGTGCAAAACCAGATCTCCCGCCGGACCCGGGCCACTACGCGGAAGCTGGACGAGCGGGAACGCGCCCAGGTTCCCGCGCCACCCCCGCCGCTCCGGTTCCACCCGCAAGCGCTGGCCGTCGAAAATCCGCAAGAAACCCTTGTCGCGCTGGACAATGTGCACCTGCCAGACCGGCTTTCCCTGGACCGGCTGGAAGTCCAGACCGACACCCGGCTGCTGGTCACCGGCCCGAACGGGGCAGGAAAGTCAACACTGCTTCTGCTCCTGTCCGGCGACCGCACCGCAAAAGGCGTAACCCGACAGCCCAACCTGAGCACCGGAATCCTCAGCCAGGACACCACTTTCGCCCGCCCGCAACGCACCGCCCGCGCCACCTACCTCGCCACGCTCGGCCCGGAACGCGTCACCGCGGTTCCGCTGAACTCGTTGGGATTGCTGACAAATCGCGAAGCTTCCCGACCGGTCGGCGAGTTGTCCGTCGGGCAGCGCCGCCGTCTCGCGCTCGCGCTCCTCATCGCCGATCCGCCGCACCTGCTGTTGCTCGACGAACCGACCAACCACCTCTCCCCCACGCTGTGCGACGAACTGGAGGACGCCCTCGGCAGCAGCCCGGGCGCGATCGTCGCCGCCACGCACGACCGGCGGCTGCGCGAAAACTGGACCGGGCAAGTCCTCGATATCGGACCCGACCACCGCGCTAGGCCGTTAGAGTGATCCGGACCGGGCGGGTGTCCAGTGGAAGGCCCGGGCGACGACCACTCCGCGGAACATCCGCCCGCGAAGGGAACGACCGATGAAGCACGAAAGCCTCCGCCGCCACGTCGACTCCGGGTTCATCCCGGGCGCGGTAGCCCTCGTCGCGCACGGCGACGACGTCGAGGTGACCGCGCTGGGATCTCTCGACGTCGAGGGCACCGCGCCGATGGCCCGCGACACCATCTTCCGCATCGCCTCCATCACCAAGCCGATCATCGCGGCAGCGGTACTGCTGCTGATCGAGGACGGCCGCTTCGGCCTGGACACCCCCATCGCCGAATGGCTGCCCGAATTGGCCGACCCGATGGTCGTGCGGACGCCGCGAAGCCCGGTCGACGACGTCGTACCCGCGGAAAAGCCGATCACCGTCCGCGACCTGCTGACCTTCCGCGCCGGCTACGGCTTCCCGTCGGACTTCTCCCTCCCGCAGGTCCAGGAGCTGTTCACGGTGCAGACCGACGGCCGCGAGGTCCGGCTGCGCCCGGAGCCCGACGAGTGGCTCGCCCGGCTGGCCCGCATCCCGCTGCTGCACCAGCCCGGCGAGGCCTGGCTGTACGACACCTGCTCTGACCTGCAAGGCATCCTGATCGCCCGCGCGTCCGGCCAGTCGCTGCCGGACTTCCTCGCCGAGCGGGTGTTCGAGCCGCTCGGCATGGCCGACACCGCGTTCGAGGTGCCCGCCGCCAAACGACACCGGTTCGCCAGCTACTACCGCGCGGGCGAGAACGGCCTGGAGCTGGCCGACGCCCCGGACGGCCAGTGGCGCGAGGTGCCGCCCTTCCCGGCCGGATCCGGCGGGCTCGCGGGCACCGCGGACGATTGGCACCGCTTTGCCCGAATGCTCCTTTCCGACGGCGAAGGACTGCTGTCGAAGGAATCCGTGAGTCAGATGACGGCCAACCACCTCACCGCGGAACAGATCGCGGCCAATCCGGTCTTCCTCGAAGGCCAGGGCTGGGGATTCGGCGGAGCGGTCGACGTCGCGCCGACGCAGCCGTGGCAGGTCGCGGGCCGCTACGGCTGGGTCGGCGGCACCGGAACCAGCGCCTACGTGACGCCGTCGAGGAGTTCGGTGGCGATCCTTCTCACCCAGCGCGGGGTGGACGGACCCGGTGGCATACCGCACATGCAGGACTTTTGGCGCGAGGCGGCCGCGCCGCAGTGATCCGGCGCGGGTCGCGCACTGTACTGTGGCCCGCGGGCACGAGGCAACGACGAGGGGTCAGACGTGGGCATCTTCGACAAGATCCGCGGCGAGTTCATCGACATCATCGAGTGGACCGACGACAGCCGGGACACCATCGTGTGGCGCTTCCCGCGCTACGACAACGAGATCAAGATGGGCGCCAAGCTCACCGTCCGCGAATCGCAGGCCGCGGTGTTCGTGAACGAGGGCCAGGTCGCCGACGCCTACCCGCCGGGCATGTACACGCTGCAGACGCAGAACATGCCGATCATGTCCACCCTCAAGGGCTGGAAGTACGGCTTCAACTCGCCGTTCAAGGCCGAGGTGTACTTCGTCAACACCCGGCAGTTCACCGACCTCAAATGGGGCACGCAGAACCCGGTCATCCTGCGCGACCCCGAGTTCGGCATGGTCCGGCTGCGCGCGTTCGGCGGCTACGCGGTCCGCGTGGTCGAGCCGGTCGCGCTGCTGAAGGAACTGGCCGGCACCGACCCGCAGTTCCGCACCGAAGAGGTGTCGGACTACCTGCGCAGCATGGTCATCAGCAAGCTCGGGCCCGCGATCGCGGCGGCCCAGGTGCCGATGCTCGACCTGGTCACCCAGCAGGAGCAGATCGCGGGCAAGATCGCGGTCGCGCTGAACCTCGAACTGCGCGAGGTCGGCATCGAGATCTCGAAGTTCATGATCGAGAACATCTCGGTGCCGCCCGAGGTCGAGGCCGCGATGGACAAGCGGACCCAGATGGGCGTGGTCGGCGACCTCGACCAGTACACGAAGTTCCAGTCCGCGAACGCGATCGAGGCGGCGGCGAACAACCAGGGCGGCGCGGGCGAGGGGCTGGGCATCGGCCTCGGCATGGCGCTCGGCCAGCGCGCGGCCGGACCGCAGCAGCAGCCCGCCCCGCAGCAGTACCAGCAGCAGGCTCCCCAGCAATACCAGCAGCCGCAGTACCAGCAGGCCCCGCAGCAGCCGCAGTACCAGCAGCAGGCCCCGCCGCAGATGCCGCCGCCGCTGCCGCAGGGCGAGCAGTGGTTCATCGGCGCGAACGGCCAGCAGCTCGGCCCGTTCGACCGCGCGGGCCTCGGCCAGCAGATCTCGGCGGGCACGCTCGCGCGGGACACCCTGGTGTGGAAGGCAGGCATGGCCCAGTGGACCGCGGCCGCGCAGGTGCCGGAGGTGTCGGCGCTGTTCGGCGCGACCCCGCCGCCGCTGCCGCCGTCCTGAGCCGCGTCAACCTTCTGGGGGACCCATGACTGACCCACGCTCCCAGCAGAGCGGCGTGGCCAACACGACCTATCCGTGCGGCGGCTGCGGCGCGCGGCTGGAGTTCGCGCCGGGCACGACGGCCATGCAGTGCCCGTACTGCGGCTTCCGGCAGGAAATCGCCGCGGGCGACCGGGAGATCCGCGAGATCCCTTTCGCCGAGCTGGCGAACCTGGCGCGCAAGCCGGTGGGGTCGATCGGCAAGTACGTCTTCGTGTGCCAGCGGTGCGCGGCCAGGACGGAAACGAACGAGACCGCCAGCATGTGCCAGTTCTGCGGCGCGCCGCTGGTCATCGAGCCAGGAGCGTCCGGTCAGCTGGTCCCTGAGGGCGTGCTGCCGTTCGCGTTCGACCGGCCCGCGGTCAGCACGCACCTGAAGAAGTGGACGTCTTCGCGCTGGTTCGCGCCGACCGCGTTGAAGAAGGTCACCACCGCGGAGTCCACGAAGAGCACGTACATCCCGCACTGGACGTACGACTCGCAGACCGTCTCGGTCTACACCGGCGCGCGCGGCGAGTACTACTACGTCACCGAGAGCTACTACGAGAACGGCGAGCGCAGGACGCGCGAAGTCCGCCATACGCGCTGGTACCCGGCACGCGGACGGGTCGCGCGGAACTTCGACGACGTCCTGGTCCCGGCGAGCACCCAGCTGCCGCTTCCCGAGCTGGACAAGCTCGCGCCGTGGCCGCTGCTCGACTCCGCGCCGTACCAGCCGCAGTTCCTCTCCGGGCACTTCGCGCTGCGGTACGACGTGGAGCCGGAAAACGGCTTCGAAGAGGCGAAAAACCGGATGGCGCCGATCATCGCCGACGACTGCAAGTACGACATCGGCGGCGACACCCAGCAGCTGAATTCGGTCGACACGCAGCACAACAACGTCACCTTCAAACTGATGCTGCTGCCGGTGTGGGTCGCGACCTATGTGTACGCCGGGAAGAACTGGCAGATCCTCGTCAACGGCCGCACCGGCGAAATCCACGGCCAGCGTCCGTGGAGCAAGGTCAAGATCGCCATCGCGGTGGTGATCGCGCTGATCGTGATCGCGGCGATTGTCTACTTCGTCGCGACGAAGGGCCACAGCACCGGCACCACGCACCATTCGGTTACGCACCACTGAGTTTTCGAAGGAAGTGATGTGCCGTGCTGATGGGCATGGTTCTCGGCGACCGCTGCTCCCGCGTTTCGCGGGAGCACGCGGGCACGCCGCTGTCTTGACCGGCGGGAATCCCTGCCTGCTCTCTGCGAAGCGTCGACGGCTGACTGGCCCTTCGACCCTTCCCGGGAGCATTCATGTCCACCGTTCAGTGGACCGAAAACGGAACCACCCACACCGCCCGCTGGCATTCCGGCAACGGAACTCCGCCGCCGGGCCGCATTGTCGTCGTCGATGATCGGCTGACCGCTGCCGCGGCGCTGCGTTTCGCCCGCGCTGGCACCGGAATGCTGTGGCGCGGCGATTTTCCCAACGCGCGGCAGCTCGTGCGCGCCATGGACCGACGGCTTCCGCAGCGTTCCGGTTCTTTCGCCGAGGTGCGTTCAGCGCGCTCGGAACGCGCCACGCTGCTAGGGAAAATCCTGGTCTCGGTAGAGGATGACCATTCGCTGCGGCTGCGCCGAGCCCCCGACATCCAAGCCGCCTGCGAGCACGCTTTCGGCGGTTTACCCGGCACGATGATCTCGTTACGTGAGCTGCTCGGCGCCCTGAGCGCTTATCAATGGCACCAGAAAGGCATACACATCAAAGCTTTGAACGCTCGACTCTATCCCGCGTACAGCGTGTTCGCTCCGACACGCAGCGAATACCTCGATCTGGTCGCACGGGAACCGTTGCCGGGCAAGGGTTCTCCGGTTGTCTTCGATCTCGGCACCGGCACCGGAGTGCTCGCCGCCATTCTCGCCCGGCGCGGCGCCGCCGAAGTGGTGGCGACCGACCTGAACCCGCGCGCCGTGCGCTGCGCACGCGACAACCTGCGGCGACTCGGTCTGTCCGACCGGGTCCGCGTCCTCGAAGCCGATCTCTGGCCCTCGCAGCGGCGTGCCGATCTGGTCGTCTGCAATCCGCCTTGGCTGCCCGGAAACCCGGCTTCGGCGCTGGAACTCGGGATTTACGACGCCTCGTCCGCCATGCTGAACCGCTTCCTCGACGGCCTCCCGGACCATCTGACGCCGCACGGCGAAGGCTGGCTGATCCTGTCGGACCTCGCCGAACACCTCGGTCTGCGGACCCGGGCCGAACTGCTCGACCGGATCTCCGCCGCCGGTCTTGAAGTCGCGGGACGCCGGGAAACCACGCCACGGCACCGAAGCGCCACGGACAGTGCCGATCCCTTGCACGCGCAGCGTTCCCGCGAAGCGGACAATGCTGTGGCGGCTAACCATGTCCAGAGCGTGACCCGGCGTTTCCACACTGGACTACACCAATCGAATATCCTCGCCGAAGACACGGGGAGGGACGATGCCCGTACCGGGTTTTGCCGTACCGCGCCGGGACTTCGTGCGGACTCTGCTGCATCGCGGCAGCCCGCCGGAGCGGCCGGACGCGGGCGAGGACCTCACCGCGGTCGGCGACGCGACGCTGGCGCGCGCCGCGCGGTACTGGGTCGTCGTTCCGGTCGCCTACCGGATCGCCGCGTTCGTGAAGGTGTTCATCGGATTCGCCGCGGCCAACGGCAGCACCGGACTGTTCCCGGTGCTGCCCGCGGCCGTGCTTGGCGTCGTCGCGAACGCCGCGTTCCTGTGGTGGCTGCTGCGCTCCGGCGGGCTGCCCGCGCGGCGCACACGGCGGGTGCTCGCCGCGGACCTCTGCGCGGGACTCGCGCTGAACCTGCTGACCGCGGTGCTCGCGCCGGACTCGGTGCAGCCGTTCGCGATCGACGTCACCTGGACGTGGCTGGTCGGCTCGGTGGCGATGTGGGCCGGGACGTCCGGGCTGCCCGCCGCGTTGCTGCTGCTCGCCGCCGCCGTCCCGGTGCGCGTCCTGCTGACCCTGGCGGGCGGGCTGCGGCTGGACGACCATCTCGCGATCAACCGGTCGATCGGCTGTCTCGTCGCGCTGGCCGTGTCGATCGTGGTGGCGTGCGGGATCCTGGTGCTGCTGGGCGTCGGCACCCGCTTCGCGCTCGACATCGGCCTGCGCCGCGGTCAGGAGGCCGAACGCAAACGCACCCAGCGGCTGCTGCATGACAGCGTGTTGCAGACGCTGGAAGCGCTCGCGATCGCCCCGTCCGACGACGCCGACCACGCCGCCGAACGGCTCGCCCAACTGCGCTCGGTCGCGCACGCCGAGGCGGCCGAACTCCGCCGGAGCATCACCGAACCGATCGAACCGCGCACGAGACGCGGCTTCGTGGTCGAACTGGCCGACGTCGCCGCCGACATGGCCCGCGAGGGCCTGCGCACCCAACTCGTGGCTGCCGATTTCGCTGACGACGACCGTCTTTCCGCCGATCGCCGCACCGCGATGTGCGAAGCGGTACGAGAAGCGTTGCGCAACACGGTGAAGCACGCCGGAACCAGCCGCGTCGTGCTCCGAGTGGAAGAACGCGACGGCGGCACCGCGGTGGTCGCCCGGGACCAAGGCCGCGGCTTCGACGTACGCGAACGCGGCCCCGGATTCGGCATCCAGCAGTCGATCGAAGCGCGACTGGCGGAGGTCGGCGGCACCGGGCAAGTGGAATCGACGCCGGGGCACGGAACCCGCGTCACGCTTTGGGTGCCGCACTGACCGGGAGCCATTCCCGATAGCCGGGACGAGACCGCCCGGCCGCGATGATTCCGCAAAAACCACCGCGAGGTGACAATTATTCAATCCCCCTTTCGCGCACTTGTGTAACCATTTGATAACAAACAACCTCCGCTCCTATGCACCACGTTCGTAGGTTCACATTCCGTGCCCCCGAGGCCGATAATGGAGGGTCGTTCACCTTCAGGCCCAGCAGCGGGAGCGCTTGCATGGACACGCCGGACGAGGCACGCACGAATCGGACCGAGCGGAATCGCCGGATGCTCGAATCCTGGCGGGCCGGCGCGTCGATCACCGAGATCGCCAGGGAACACGGCCTGTCCCTGAGCTGGACCGGACGGCTGCTGCGCCAGGAAGGCGCCGTGCTGCCGGAAATCCGCCAGGGGGTGCGCCGGGAACTCGACGTACCGCGAATAGTCCGCGAGTACCAATCTGGTTCTACTATTCAGAGCATCGCGGACACGCATCAGGCGTCCTATGGAACTATCCGTCGCTTGCTGCTCCGGGAAAAAGTGACGATACGCCCACATGGCGGCCAGAATGCTCTCGATCGGCGCACGCCCGGCGACACCCAGCGACCCTGATCATCGCCTCAGGGGTGGGTGATTCCGGCCGCATTCCGTTTCTTTTGCCACCCGGAGCAGGTAGGGAGGAATAATTGGGGGTGCGGAATGACTGAGGCGCGGCCAGGGGGAACCGTAGCATCCGGCAGACCGGTGCGGGCGCCGGTCCAGCTGCCTCCCGCACCGCCCGTGCTGCTCGGCCGCACCCGGGAACTGGCCCGGCTGGACGAAATCCGGCTCCGGTCCGACCCCGCCCCGTCGGTCGTCGTGCTCACCGGTGTCGGCGGGATCGGCAAAACCGCGCTCGCCCTGCACTGGCTGCACACGCATCGCGCCCGGTTCCCCGACGGCATCCTGTGCACAAGATTTTCCTCCGAGGGCACCGAAACGACAGAATCCGCAAGCGGGGTGCTGCACGGTTTCCTTGCCGCACTGGGCATCCCGGCCGACGACATCCCCGTCTCGCTCGCCCACCGGGCCGCCGAGTTCCGTGCGGTGACCGCGGATCGCCGGTTCGCCGTGCTGCTCGACGACGTGGTGCACAGCGCCGACGCCCGCGCCGTGCTGCCGTCCAGCGCGAACGCGGTCGTGCTCGTCACCAGCCGGTCCCAGCTGACCAGCCTCGCACTGGACGGCGCGGAAATCCTTCCGCTCAGCCCGCTTCCGGACCAGCCCGCCCGCGAGGTGCTCGCCCGCGCCGGGCAACGGCAGATCAGCCACGAGGACGCGCAAGACCTGCTGACCGCCTGCGCCGGTCTCCCGCTGGCGCTCGCCATCACCGGAGCGAGACTGCGCGCCCGGCCGCGCCGCAAGCCGCACCAGGAAGCCCGCCGCGGACGTATCCGTTCGGTCGGAGATTTCCCCGCGCTCTCAACGGTTTTCGACGCCTCGTACGCCACGCTCGACGATTCGGCCGCCCGGCTCTACCGAACCTGCGGCATCCTGCCCGGCCCGCATCACACCGTCGACGCGCTCGCCGACACGCTGCAGAGCTCGCCCGCCCACCTTGACGACGCCGTCGACGAGCTCATCGAAGCCAACCTTCTCCACGAACTGGAGGACGAAACCGTGGCACAGCACGACGTCGTCCGCCACGACGCCCGCGTGCGCGCGGAACGCCAGGACGCCGAGGCCGACCGGCATTACCTCGTGCGCCGCTACACTCGTTGGTACCGCGACCAAACCGTCACCGCGAGCGCCCTCATCCATCCTTTCCGGCCGAACTTCGCGGCCGAAACCGTTGCGGCGACGGGATCTTTCGCCGACCGCGACCACGCGGTGAGCTGGTGGCGCCGGGACCGGCCGGTCATCAACGCCGTCGCGAAAGCCGCGTCAGCGCACGGCTGGGACGAGGAACTGTGGCAGCTCGCCGAAGCGTCGTGGGGATTTTTCCTGCACCACCGGGATTACGAACCGTTCCTGGAACTGTGCACGGCGGGAATCGCGGCCGCCCGCCGATGTCAGCTCCCGCTGGTGGAAGCCCGGATGCACAGCCAGGCCGGTTACGTGCACGAGCGGCTGCGGCGCTTCGAGCAAGCCGCCGCCCATCACGCCGCCGCGCTCGAAATCGGCGAGCGGGAACAGCACGGACCGACCCAGGCCACCGCGCTTTCCCGCATGGCCAGGGACGCGCGCGCCCGAGGCGACCTTGAAGCCGCGCTGGACTTGTATGAGCGCAGCGCCGAAAAGCACGCCGAGATCGGCAGACCGCGCGGAGTCGCCATGGCTCGGCGCCGGCGCGGCGACCTGCTGGCCACCCTGGGCCGCGAGGACGACGCGGTGCGCGAGCTGACCGAAGCCGCCGCCATCATGGAGGAAGCGGGCGACGCGAGCCAGCTCGCGCGCACTGTCATCTCACTCGCCGCGATCCACGCCCGGCGCGGCGACTACCACCGCGCACACGCCGAACTGGTGAGTGCGCTCGAGGGGGTGGAACGGCTTCAGTCACCGCATTTCCAGGCCGAAGTCCTCACCGCACTCGCCGGGCTCGAACGCGGCCACGGCGACGAGGCAAGCGCCGAGCGCCGTCTCCAGGAAGCACGCATCCTCAGCCGTGACTCCGCCGAGCCGCCGCACTGACCACACCGTCCCGCCGGACCAGTGCACCGCCGCGGCGATCGCCCCCGGCCACGCCGAGATCAGGTCGTCGGCATCGCCAGCGGTCGCGGCCCTGGCGCAGGACCGGACCACGACATCCGCGCTGGCGGCCCAGCGGGGAGCGGCCACCTCGACATCCGCGACCAGCACCGGCACCGCGCGGCGCCCGGGCAACGCGAGCCGGACGCGCGCGACCCCGGCGCTCACGCGTTCCGCCCAGGCAGCGGCCGGGGCACCGCGGGCAACGGCGGATACGCCGGCGCGCTCGGTTCGGACAACTGCAGCAGCCGGTACATCGCCGACCGCAAGATCCCGGCCGAGCAGTCGATCCTCCCGCTGACAACCGGCAGCACCGCCGCGGCGAGCCTCGGCGCCGCGGCGATCGCGGCCTCCTCCTGAGGTTCGAGCGGCTGGTCCGGAACCAGTAGTTTCGCGTGCGCCAGCACCACCTCCGCGACGCTCCCGGCCTGCGGTCGTCCGTCCGGCATCGACGCGAGCGTCACCGGCCGTCCCATGGCCGCCGCGTAGCCCGTGGTCGAGCCGTGGTCCCCGATCACCCAGTCAGCCGCGATCATCGTCGCCTGCCACCCCTGTTCGGGCGGGATCACCCGCAGACCCGCTTCCTGGCATCGGCCGAGCCACGCCACGACCTGACGCCGCCCGTGGACCGCCCAGATATTCGGGTGCAACACCGCCGCCACCGCGTAGCGGTCCCGCGGGAGCGCGGCCATGATCGCCTCGTACATCGCCGGCATCCGGCCGAACGCCGAATCAGTGAACCAGGTCGAACTCACGACCACCAGCCGCCGTGAGCCGACGCCCAACGCTCGCCGGTACCGGTCGCGCAGCCCGCTCGCCGCCCGCATCGCGTCCAGGCAGATGTCTCCGGTCACGACCGCGACGGGCAGCGCCTCCGGGCACCGGTCGCGCAGGACCTCGACCTCGGCGTCAGTACCGAGCCCCAGCACCGAGGGCAGCACCCGCCCGCGACACGTGAGCGACTGCCGCTCGATCGCGGTCGTCGCGACCGTCGCCCCGCCCGCCTGCCTGCTGAAGCGACGCCCCGGTACCCGCCCGACCCCGTGCCCGATCAGGAGCAGCGGCCCCCGCACCTGGTCGATCTGCTGATCGGACGCGGCCAGCACCAGATCGAACCGGTGCGCCACCGCCTGCTCCCACGGCAGCAGCAGGCCGTGGCTCGCCCGCACGTACTCTTCCGCTCCGGCCCACCGGTCGACGCTGTGCGGCACGGTGAACATGACCTGTACCCGAAGGTCCTGCTCGAGCAGCGAGATCAGCTCGACCAGCCGTGTCCCGATCGTCACCGTCGGAACGACCGCCAGCACGGCCCGGCAGCCCGGCCGCGTCACCCGCGACGCGGCGTCGAGACCGATCGGACCGCGTACCCACACGTCGTGCGCCATCTTCATCCCCTCCGCCTGGAAACCGACGAGCCGAGCCTGCGATCCGGTCCTGACCGGACGCTTCCCGCCGCTGGACACAAAGCGGACCGAAACCGGACAAGACAATTCCCGGATGATCGTTATCCCGAAAGCGGTCGCCGATCGACCGGATCAATGCGAAACTGGGCAATCGACGAGGGAGGGACGTCGAATGGACTTCGCCTACGGAATTCTCGGGCAGACTGCGGTGCGGATGCACGGGAAGATGAATGAGCAGTGGGGCCAGCGGCAAACTCGGAATATTCTCGGCGTCCTGCTCACCCGGCCGGGGCAGCGCTTTTCCCAGGACGCCCTCATCTCCTGGCTCTGGGACGACGACCTTCCCGGAAACCCGCAAGAAGCCCTGTACAAGGCAGTGCACCGGCTGCGCGACGCCCTCGACGAAGCAGACGTGCCCGCCTCGGTCACCCGATCCGGCGACGGCTACCTGGTCGGCTTGGACGAGAGTCTCGTGGATGTCTCCGCCTTCCGGAAAACAATGCGGAAAGCACACGCGACAGCGAGTTCCGGCGATCATGAAACGGCGTTCGAATCAGCCGCTTCCGCACTTTCCTTATGGCGCGACGAACCCCTGGCAGGTCTCCGCACCGAACGCGCCGACAATTGGCGCGAAGACAAAATAAAATCCATGTTGCTTCCCGCGCGAGAATTCCTGACGAGCCAATTGCTGACGCTCGGCCGTCCCGACGAGGCCGCGGGATGGATGCAGGAGCTGGCCCCCGACCACGCCGGCCGCCTGGCGTTCGTGAAGCTCCAGATACAGATCTACTACGCGCTCGGGCAGTCCGAGCAGGCCCAGGCCCACTATCTCGACGCGCATCGGCGATTCCACGACGCCGCCGACGACACCGCCAGCGCCGTGCTGCGCGCCTTCCACGACGAGGTCCGGGGCAGCTACGAAAACCCGCCCGCTGTCGCCCCGCCGCGCCGGGCCGCGCCACCGTCCCATCCGCTTCCCCCCGACCTCCGCGGATTCATCAGCCGCGCCGACGCGCTGGAAACGCTGGACGACTGGCTCCGCCCCGGCTCGCCGACGCGCTCGCCCGCCGTCGTGCTCAGCGGTCCGCCCGGCATCGGAAAGACGAGCCTCGCGGTCCACTGGGCACACCGGGCCGCGGACTGGTTCCCGGGCGGAACGATCTACCTCGACCTGCACGGTTTCGGCCCGGCGCCGCGACTCGAATCGTCCGACGTCGTCGACCGGCTGCTCCAAGACCTCGACTATCCGGTCGACCACGTGGTGAACTCGGCGGCCAGGGCCGCGGTGCTGCGCCAGCAGTTGACCGGCCGCTCCGTGCTGGTGATCCTCGACGACGCCGAGAACTCCGACCACGTGGACCAGTTGCTGCACGTGCTGTCCGGATGCTCGGCGATCGTCACCTCGCGCCGCCGCCTCAGCGCGCTGGTCCGCAGGCACGAGCTCGCCGAACTCAGCCTCGCCCGCCTCGACGACCACGACTCGCTGGAGCTGTTCGTCCGGCGCTTGCGCGGACGCGGAGACCGGGAACCCGGCGCGGCCCGCCGAATCGCACATCTCTGCGACGGCTTGCCGCTCGCACTCACCCTCGTCGCGGAGAGCGCCGCGCGCCGGCCAGGACTGAGCCTCGGCACGATGCTCGACCAGCTGCGAGATCCGGAGATGCTCCTGAGCATCGGCGACGACGGCGACGACCAAAGCCTGCGCGCCGCGTTTTCCTCGTCGTACCACATGCTCGAACCGCCGAGCCAAGCCCTTTTCCGGCTCTTCGGTCATCACCCCGGCGCGGAAATCCACGTCGACACTCTGCTGTCCGCCTCGGGCCGTCCGGCTGCGGAGACCCGGCGTGCGCTGGAGACCCTGGTCGCACTGCACTTGATCGACCAGCCCGGAGACATAGACCGCTACCGGATTGTCTCGATTTTCCACCGGTACGCCCGAACGCTGAGCGATCAAGACCACGACCCGCAGCCGTTGCGACGCTTGCTGTCGCATTACTACTGCACCGCGTACCACGCGCACCGGATGGCGCATCCGCACCGTGACCGCCCACCGCAGCTTGATCCCGAACCCGGCACCCGCCCGACGCAATTCGCAACGCCGGACGCCGCGACGCGGTGGGTTTTGCTCGAGAGAACGAACGCCGTCGCGCTGGCGGCGCTGGCCGAGGAGCATCAGCACTTCGAAATAGCCTATATGCTGCCCCATCTTATTGCGGATACCCTTGACAGATATGGTTTTTACGACGAAATGAGCACCGGGTTCACTATCGCCGCACGGGCGGCGCGGGCGAACAAGAACCCGCACGCGGAAGCGTCGAGCCTGAACGACCTCGGCCAGCTCAATCTCACGCTCAGCAACCACAAAACGGCCGAGCACGCCCTGACGCAAGCGCTGGAACTCGCCACGAACGACGGGTCGCCCATCGGGGTGTTGACAATCAACATCAACTTCGCACAGCTATACCGGCAAACGGGACGCCCCGCGGAAGCGATCGCCCTCTTCCGCCGCTGCATCACGCACGCGCAACGCAACGGCGACATGGTCCGCGAGGCGAAGGCAGAGCAGTACCTCGGCGAGACCCTCGCCGAGCTCGACCAGTACGAAAAAGCTCTGCCGCACTACCACCGCGCGCTCCACTTGCGCGCGCTCACCGGCGACACCGCCGGTCAAGCCACGACCTATACAACGCTCGCGGAACTCCATCTCCGCGAAGAACAATTCGCCGTCGCGCACCGGCATTGCCAGCTGGCACAGGCCCAGATCGCCGGCGACCTCACGGCCACGATGCGGCTGCGCACCGTGCAAGCCCGCCTCGCGGCAGCCGAACGGGACGACCGAGCCGCGCTGCGGTTGTCCCAGGAAGCGGTCGAACTGGCCGAGCGGGCGCACAACGCGACCGGCCAGGCTCGGGCGCTGGAGGCGTTCGCGGAGATTCTCTACTCACGGGGAAACCGCGAGGACGCCGTCGACGCCTGGACTCGCGCCGCTGCCTTCTACCGGGGCCGCGGCCGGGACGCCAAGGCCGACCGCGTCGAGGAGCGGCTGGCCGCGGTCCGGGATCCGCACCTGATTCCGCAGGCCAGGGACGGCCAAAGCGACGAGGAAAACACCGTGGCCATGCCCGCTCCGCGACGATCCGTAATCCGCCACCGCTGAAACGGCGGGGGCGCCGAAACGGTTCACTCCACGGTAGGGCAAACTCCTCCTTCCGAGGACGTCTGCATTTGCCGACACACTTTGGGTAACCCCTGAAGCTCGTTCGCAGAGTAGCCTGGGCGGCCTGGCCACAGCGATATCCATGTTGTGGTGAAATAAATTCATAAATTGCCTGAGGAGCGCTAGTTGACCGGCTTCGCGTCAGCTGTTATTAGCATCTTGCCAGTGTCGATCATGGCACTGCACGCCATCAGCGATTGGTGGCGTTGTTGAATAGTCGTTAACACGGAGCTGGCGTTGCGATTAATCTGATTTTCGTAACCGCAACGCCAGCGCCGGACAAGCCGCAGCGGCCCGTCGAGCTTCGGCCAGCAGCGGCTCGGGCACCGATTCCCCGCGAACCACCGGATAGCCCCATTCGTCCACAGTGATCAGTTCAGGCAGGACATCCGCGCACAAACCGTGTGCGCGGCAGGCGATCGGGTCGACCGTCAGGCGGTTCATGCGGCACCTGCTGTGATTCGGCACGAGCCAGCGGTCAGGTGCGCTTGGACGTCGGCCGCGAAGACTCGCAGGGCGCTCGCGGCTAGGCGGACCGCTCCGTCCGGGTGGGCGCAGGCGCCTCGTCCCGTGAGGAGCGGGAGGCGGCGGGCCAAGCGGCCGGTGGCGTCCCGACCGGCCAGCAGGTCGGTGAAATCCGCGGCGATGGCGGGGAGTCCGAACATGCACGGGCCACATTGGCGGGCCGATTCGGCGGCCAATCTCGAGAGAATATTCCTCGTCAGTTCCAGGCCACAGTGCGGTTCTGCGAGCAGGTGCAGGGAGGACAGGCCCGGTTCGCGACCGAGCGGCAGGGGGTCGGCGAGGGAGCGCGGCATCCAGGTTCCGCCATAGCCGCCGATCAGGACTGCTGGTGCGGTAACGGATCCACCGGCTCGGGCGAGGATCGCGGAAATCGGCGTGTCTGCCGGGACTTCCAGTACACCGGGGCGAGACACGGCACCGGTGACGGTGACCAGGTCAGTGTGGACAGAACGATAACGGTCCGCGCCCATTCTGGCGACCATCGCGAATCGGGCCAATGTTTCGACATTCTGGACTAGCGTCGGGCGACCGCGCAGGCCGCGTTCGGTCGGGCGGGGGAATTTGCCAGTGGGGCGGGCATCGCCGGTGCCCAGGAAATGCACCAGCGCGGTTTCTTCGCTGGCGACGTATCGGGGCGGAACTGCGACCAGCTTTACCGGTACGGCATCGCGGCGTTCGGCCAAAGCGGCCAGCACACTCCGGTTTTCTTCGTGCAGGCAGAGGAAAGCCTCGGTTGCTCCGACTGCGCTAGCCGCTACCTGGATGCCGTCCAAAACCAGGTGTGGAGCGAGTTCAAACAGGGCGCGATCCTTGGTGCTGAACGGATCGCTCTCGCAGCCGTTGGCGACCACAATGGACCGTCCTGGTGCGACAGAGCGCAGTTTCGCCGCGGCGGGGAAGCCAGCGCCGCCTCGGCCGCGGATACCGGCGGCGTCAATTTCGTGGATCAACGCGTCGCGGTGCAGAACGGGGAGTCCACCGTGGACGGACAGGTGGGCGGCGAGATTGTTCCGGTGCAAGGGAAGCACGTTCACCTCCTTAGTGGAGAGAGGCGGCGAGCCTCGGTGTCGGGACTGGTACTGCCGAACCGCACGCTCGCGGCGGCCAGGACGGCGACCAGGCACGCGATGTCGAGCGCGATGAGCAGCGGACGTGCGCTGTCGGACGCCACGAGACCGATGCTGTGCGCGAGCGCGACCGGCCAGCACAGGTAAGCCAGCCAGTGCACCGCACGCCACAATCGCGGCGGGAGGTGCGTCCTCAGCAGACTCGTGACGACAATGGCGAGCAGCAAATCCACTGCTACCGCACCGATTCCGATCCAGAATGGTTCGTAGCCGGAGACGAACGGCACCACGACCGCGACCCAGCTGAGGTCCACATAACCGTCGACGACCGCGAAGATGATGTGTGCACCCAAGAACACGAGGCTGGCCAGGGCGAGGTTCCGGTGCAGGTCCGCGAGGGCGAAGCGGGGCCACCGTCGCGTCGCGTACCTTCCCGAGTTGAGGAAGCCGAGCACCACGACGGCGGTCGAGAACACCAGCGAGACGATTCCGGTGGCACGGCTGAAATACCAGAGCGCGGAACTCACGACACACGCTCCCGGCGATCCGCGGGCCACCCCGCCGTCATCCGGACCGCGCCGCGTGAACTCACCAGCCGTGCGGGCAATCCGCGCGACCCGAGCCAGTCCAACGCCGCCACTCCCAGCACGACCGAAGCGGTGCTCGCGGTGTTGGCGTCCACACAGGACCTCGCCGCGACCGATACCGTCCGCCAGCACGAATCCGCCGGTTCGCCCGTGCGCGGGTCGACGATGTGGTGCACCACGCGACCGCCGCGGCGCCAAGTCCGCCGGGCCACCCCGGACGTTGCCAGGCCGCCGCTGGTGAGCGTGATCGTCGTGTCTGCGTAGGCAACCGCGTCGCTGTGGTCGTCGCCGATCGCCACCCGCCAGCCACCCGCTGGAGCCGGGCCGGCGACAGCGAGGTCACCGCCGAGGTTCACCAGTACGCCGCAGCCGGTGCGACGGGCGATCTCGGCGGCAGTCTGGTCCGCGGCAAAAGCTTTCGCGGTAGCGCCGAGGTCCAGCGTCACGCCGCGCGGCAGCACGACAATCCGCCGGGCCGGTTCGAACAGCACCCAATGCGAGCCTGGCGCGGGGACTGGCGTCGCAGCGGGTCCGTCGGCGATCTCGGCGAAATCCCGGTCGTAACCGAGCGCCGCCATCGACCCGCCGACCGTCGGATCGACCAGTCCGCCGCTCAGCCATGAGGCGCGCAAGGCGGCCGACAGCGCGTCGGCCAGCAGCGGGCTCACTTCCACTTCCCGGCCCGCCGCACGGTGGAGGGCCGAAATTTCCGAATCTGTCCGGAATCGGCTGCATGCCCGATCCAGTTCGGCGAGCCGCGTCCGCAGCAGCGCGGTCGCCGGACCCAGCGCGGCCTCCTCGGTGACGAGCACCCGCGCCGTCGTGCCGAGCGCGCGAAACGCAGCCGAATACGGCCCGGTCACGACGCACCCGATCCGGTGTGCGCGTGACCGGAGCCGGAGCCGGGATCCTGCGCGGGCGCCTGCAGCTGGTCTTGACCAGAAGTACTCGATCCGCTCGATGTCGAGCCAGTCCCGCCGCTCGACGTCGAGCCAGTCCCGCTGGTGGACGTAGAGCCAGCCGCCGTCAGCCCGTATCCGATTCCTCCGGCCGCCGCGACTCCGAGCACTGCCGCGACCGCCGTGACGAACGCCGTCCGATGCCGGACGCGCGCCCGTTCCTCTTGCCGTCTCCTGATGTCCGGGTCCATGCCGGGTGTCCCTTCCGGTGGTGGGAACACCCAGTCTCAGCCGCGAATCTATGAGTTCGCTGGGAGCGACCTGTCAGTTTGCTTCCAGTCACTACGCTCCGCGCATGAGCACGATCCTCGGGTGGGCAACGCTGGCCGTGTGGGCCGGACTCGCGTTGTGCCACAGCTGGTTCTGGCGCACCGACCAACGTCTTCCCCCGCTGGTCCGCCCGGAGATCTGGCCGTCCGTCGCCATCGTCGTCCCCGCCCGCGACGAAGCGGAACTGCTTCCGGAAACCCTGCCCACACTGCTCCGCCAGACCTACCCCGGCGACGCGCGAGTCATCCTCGTAGACGACGGCAGCACCGACGGCACCGCGGAAGTCGCCCGCTCGGTGACTGTCCCCAATGGACTCCCGCGCACCGTCACCAGCCCCGGCGAACCACCGGACGGCTGGACCGGGAAACTCTGGGCCGTCGCACACGGCGTCCGCGAAGCAGGAGACGTCGACTTCCTTCTGCTGACGGACGCTGATATCTCACACGAACCCGATTCACTGGAAACCCTCGTCGCCGCTGCCACCAGCGGCCGGGACCTGGTATCTCAGATGGCCGTCCTGCGCACCGCAACGTTCTGGGAGCGGCTGATCGTGCCCGCTTTCGTCTACTTCTTCGCGATGCTCTGCCCCTTCCGCCGCGTGAATTCCGCGCGCTGGCGCACCGCCGCCGCAGCCGGCGGGTGCGTCCTCGTCCGCCGCTCGGTGCTCGAACGCGCCGGCGGAATCGAGGCCATCCGCGGCGCAGTCATCGACGACGTCGCACTCGCCCGTGCGGTCTCATCCGCAGGTGGCCGGATCTGGCTGGGCTACGCGTCGAAAGTCCGAAGTGTCCGGCCCTATCCGCGGCTCGCGGACCTGTGGCAGATGGTGGCCCGCAGCGCGTACACCCAGCTCCGGCATTCGCCGCTGCTGCTGGCCGGGACCGTCGCCGGGATGGTCGCCGTCTTCCTCGCCCCGCCGGTGCTCGCCCTGACCGGCTCGTGGCAGGCCGCCGCGGCGTGGCTACTGATGGCGGGGACGTTCGTCCCGGTCGCCCTGTACTACCGGCAGCCCGTGGTCGCGGGGCTGCTGCTGCCGTTCACCGCGGCGCTCTACACCCTGATGACGCTGGACTCCGCTCGGCGGCGGACCGGTTGGAAGGGCCGCACGTACTGAGCACCTGGCTGCTGACCGAAGATGTGGCATCCTCTTCGCTATGACGTCGACCCGAAGGGGCAATGCCTCGTAGGAAGCCCGGCGCGGTGCGCGCCGATCGACCCGAAGCCCGCGATCCGTGGGCCGAACGCGTTTCCCGAGCACTCGACCAGTACCGGCGATTCCTGCGCCAGCCCGGCCGCTGGCTGCATGTTCCGTGGACCGACTGCCTCTGCTGCGATCCGGTCGAAGCCCGCGACGAACTGGAAGCCGCCCTGCGCGCCCTTCCGCGCCGCGACCGTGCGGAACTGCGCCGAGTCCTGGCTCCTCTAGACGACGAGTTCCGGCGAAGAACCCTGCCCGACCCGGCTGCGAGTTCCCTCAGCTCCTGGCATGCCGAGGCCTGGTGGCGGCAGCGCCTGCAAGAGCGGTGAACCCCGCGAGAGCGAGTTCACACCACCCGGGGATGCACGTTCATACATCGTCGTGCATAATCATTCCTATGTCCAAGGTGCTCACTTCCCTTCCCGTCGGCGAGCGGGTCGGCATCGCGTTCTCCGGCGGCCTCGACACGTCCGTGGCGGTGGCGTGGATGCGCGACAAGGGTGCGGTTCCGTGCACCTACACCGCCGACATCGGCCAGTACGACGAACCCGACATCGCGTCCGTCCCCGGCCGCGCGCACGCCTACGGGGCGGAGCTCGCGCGGCTGGTCGACTGCAAGGAAGCCCTCGTCGAAGAGGGGCTCGCCGCGCTGACCTGCGGGGCCTTCCACATCCGCACCGGCGGCCGGGCCTACTTCAACACCACCCCGCTCGGCCGCGCGGTCACCGGCACGCTGCTGGTGCGCGCGATGCTCGAGGACGACGTCCAGATCTGGGGCGACGGCTCCACCTACAAGGGCAACGACATCGAGCGGTTCTACCGCTACGGCCTGCTGGCCAACCCGGGCCTGCGGATCTACAAGCCGTGGCTCGACGCGGCGTTCGTCGGCGAGCTCGGCGGCCGCAAGGAGATGTCCGAGTGGTTGCAGGCGCACAACCTGCCCTACCGCGACAGCACCGAGAAGGCCTACTCCACCGACGCCAACATCTGGGGCGCCACGCACGAGGCGAAATCCCTCGAGCACCTCGACACCGGCATCGAGATCGTCGAACCGATCATGGGCGTGCGGTTCTGGGACCCGGCGGTCGAGATCGCGCCCGAGGACGTCACCATCGGCTTCGAGCAGGGCCGTCCGGTGAGCATCAACGGCAAGGAGTTCGGCACCGCGGTCGAGCTGGTGCTGGAGGCCAACGCGATCGGCGGGCGGCACGGCCTCGGCATGTCCGACCAGATCGAGAACCGGATCATCGAGGCCAAGAGCCGCGGCATCTACGAGGCCCCGGGCATGGCGCTGCTGCACGCGGCGTACGAGCGGCTGGTCAACGCGGTGCACAACGAGGACACCATCGCCAGCTACCACAACGAGGGCCGCCGGCTCGGCAGGCTGATGTACGAGGGCCGCTGGCTCGACCCGCAGGCGATGATGCTGCGCGAATCGCTGCAGCGCTGGGTCGGCACCGCGATCACCGGCGAGGTCACGCTGCGGCTGCGGCGCGGCGAGGACTACTCGATCCTCGACACGTCCGGGCCGGCGTTCAGCTATCACCCGGACAAGCTGTCGATGGAGCGCACCGAGGACTCCGCGTTCGGCCCGGTAGACCGGATCGGCCAGCTGACCATGCGGAACCTCGACATCGCCGACTCGCGCGCCAAGCTGGAGCAGTACGCGAGCCTCGGCATGGTCGGCGGCAACTCGCACCCGAAGCTGATCGGAGCCGCGCAGGCAGCCGCGACCGGCCTGATCGGCGCGATGGCCGAGGGCGGGGCCGAGACAATCGCGTCCCGCGGCCGGGCCGACGACGTCGAACTGCTCGACCGCGCCGCGATGGAATCCGGCACCGACTGAGCTTTTTCCCGCGGATGCCCGCGCCGGAACACCGGCGCGGGCATTCCCTATACCAGCAGCCAGACCCCGCTAACGTCTCTATATTCGGGCGGCGGCTCCCGGCTAACGTGGCGGCGTGACCCCGATTTTTCAGCTGTCCGCCGACCACGTCACGGCCGAGGCAGCGCTCGATCCGATCACCGCGACCTTGGACGGCGTCACCACCGAAGCGACCGCGCTCACCGACCTCACCCCGGACGGTTTCGCGGCCCGAGCCGACCTGGCCCGGCGCACCCTCGCCTCCCTCGCGAAGCTGAATCCCGAGTCCCGCACGGACCGGATCGCGTCCGCGCATCTGCGCGACAGCCTCGAGGCCCAACTGGCCTGGCACGAGCTGGACGAGCCGTTCCGCCAGGTACAGGCGCATTTCGGCACGCTGAGTTCGATCGCCGATTCGGTCCGGCTGCTGCCGCGCCGCGACGCGGACGACTGGCACGTCCTCGCGGTCCGGATGTCCGGCGTCGAAACGATGCTTTCCGGCTGGCAGAAGACCCTGCGGGCCGGTCTCGACCGCGGTGTGCGCGCGGCCCGTCTGCAGGCGCTGGAAACGGCGGCGCAGGCCGAGCGTTACGCCGGTATCCACAATGCACTCGTCGA
This sequence comes from Amycolatopsis sp. cg13, assembly GCF_041346965.1. Classification (GTDB taxonomy): domain Bacteria; phylum Actinomycetota; class Actinomycetes; order Mycobacteriales; family Pseudonocardiaceae; genus Amycolatopsis. Next base: position 8,024,146 of record NZ_CP166848.1, on the reverse strand, counting down.
GGAGTACGGCGACGGGCCGCAGGCCGCCGAACTGCGGGCCGGTGCCGACGCAGCCCACCGCGGTTACGCGGCGCTCGCCCGGTTCCTGCGCGAGGATTACGCCCCGCACGCCGCCGAAACCGACGGCGTCGGCGCGGAACGCTACGCCGTCGCGGCCCGGCTTTCCCTTGGCGCGGACCTCGATCTCGCCGAGGCGTACGAATGGGGCTGGGCGGAACTTCAGCGCATCGAAACGGAAATCGCCGCCGAGGTCGCGAAAATCCAGCCCGGCGCGAGTGTGGCGGAAGTCCTCGCGCGACTGGACGAAGAGTGCGCAGTGGACGGTGAAGAGTCCTATTTGGACTGGCTGCGCCAGGCGCATGACCGTGCGCTGGACGCGGCGAGCGAGCACTTCGACATCCCCGAACCGTTGCGCGCCTTGGACGTCGTCCTCGCGTACGGCTCCGCGTCGGGTTCGCCGTACTACACCGGGCCCGCCGAAGACGGCACCCGCCCCGGCCGCACCTGGTGGCCGCTAGGCGGACGCAAGCGCTTCGCGACCTGGTCCGAGTTGACGACGGTGTTCCACGAAGGCGCGCCCGGACATCATCTGCAGATCGGCGTCGCGGGCCTGGCCGGAGATTCGGTAAGCCGCTACGCGCGCGTCCATTCGGTGAGCGGCCACGCGGAAGGCTGGGCGCTGTACGCCGAACGCCTCGCCGACGAACTCGGCTGGTTCTCCGAGCGCGGCACTCGCCTTGGCATGCTCGCCAGTTCCGCGCTCCGGGCCGCGCGCGTCGTGATCGACCTCGGCTCGCACCTCGACCTGCCGCTGCCGGACGGTTCCCGCTGGGACTTCGCCACCGCGTGCCGATTCCTGCACGAGCGCGGACTGGCCGCGGAACACCGCGTGCACGCCGAAATCGTGCGGTACCTCGGCTGGCCGGGCCAGGCGATCTCGTACAAGATCGGCGAACGCGCGTGGTTGCAGGCGCGCGCCGAAGCCGCCGCCAAACCCGGATTCACCTTGCGCCAATGGCACCACGACGCGCTGGCCGTCGGGCCGGTCGGGCTCGAGGCGCTGCAGGACGCGCTGCGTTAAGCCTTGGCCTCGCAGTCCGCGCACATCCCCCACCACGTGACCTCGGCCTGGTCCACCCGGAAACCGGGCACCGGACCGGGTTCGAGGCACGGCGCGGCGCCGATCGCGCACGGCACGTCCTGGATCCGGCCGCAGCCGCGGCAGACCAGGTGGTGGTGGTTGTCGTGGGTTTCGAGTTCGAACCGCGCCGGCGAGCCCGCCGGTTCCAGCGGACGCAGCAGCCGGGCGCCGACGAGGTCGTCGAGCACGTTGTAAAGGCCCTGCCTGGACAACGCGCCGACGGCCCCGTCGGCGTCGAGCACCGTCGCGATCTCCGCGGCCGTGACGTGCGGGGTCCGCGCGACCGCGGCCAGCACCGCACGCCGCTGCGGCGTGTTGCGCAGGCCCTTGTCGCGCAGGCGCGCCCCGAACTCGTCCATGGCCCGGATGGTACCCCCAGACTTGACCGAATCAATTCTGGCGTGCAGTGGCTCACAGTCCCAGAGTTGACCCGATCTTACATTTGACTGGATCAACTTTGCGGACTACAAAGGAGGCGTGCTCACGACCTCCGCACCTCTCCCGTCCAGCGCCGACGCCGGCACCCGGCTCCGGCGCGCCGGCCTGCGCGTGACGACCGCCCGACAGGTCGTGCTGGAAGTGCTGGCCGAAAACCCGCACGTGACCGTCGCGGAACTGCTGCCGCTGGTCCGCGAACGGCTGTCGATGGCGTCCACGAGGGGCGTCCACGACGTGCTGACCACCGGCGTTACCGCCGGTCTCGTCCACCGCTTCGACCACGTCGGCGTCGCGCAACGCTACGAACTGGCCGGCTTCGACCACCGGCACCTGCTCTGCCGGCAATGCGGCCGGCTGGAGGCAATCGACGGCGCACCAACGGAATCCGCCGACGAAGCGGAGTCCGGCCTGTGCTCGCGGTGCGCTCCGGCCGAGTAACCCTCAGCGGAACGCGGCGATATTGCGGGCCACCCAGTCGGCGAAAGACCGCGGCTGGCGGCCGAGAACTCGCTCGACGTCCGGGCTGACGCGCAGTTCGGCCGCGTTCGGGGAGCTGAGGATGTCCAGCGTGTCGTCGGCGAGTTCGCCTGGCACGCTCTCGGTCATGAATGCCTTGGCCTCGGCGCGGGTCAACTCGTGGAACCGCACCGGCTTGCCGAGCGCGGCGGCCAGCACCTCCGCCTGCTGACGCGGCGTGATCACCTCCGGCCCGGTCAGCTCGTACACGCCGCCGACGTGCCGGTCGTCTACCAGGCACGCGGCCGCGACTTCGCCGATGTCCGCCGGATCGACGATCGGCACCCCGGTGTCCCCGAACGGCGCGGCGACAATTCCTTGCGTACGAACGGATTCCGCCCACCCCAGCGCATTGGAGTCGAACCCACCGGGACGCAGAATGGCCCAGTCCAGACCGGACACCCGCAGCACGTCCTCCAGCTCGCGCATCGCGATCCGCGTCGTGCCGAACGGCCTGGTCGCCACGCCCAGCGACGACAGCAGAACCACTCGGCGAACCCCGGCGTCCGCGGCCTTCGCGATGAGCTCGGCCGGGCTGGCGCCGACGGCGTGCAAATCGCCGGACAGCAAGAGGAACAACGCTTTCGCCCCGGTCAGCGCGGGTTCGAGACTGGCTGGATCCGCCAGATCCGCCACCACATGGCGAGCACCGTCCGGCACCTTCGCGACCCGCCGCGACACCGCCGTCACCTGCTCGCCCGCGTCGATCAGCGCCCGCACCAACGGTCTGCCGATGTTTCCGGTCGCCCCGGTCACCACAATCATGAATCGCTCCTTCGGTAGGCGACCGACGCTAGGCCGAGTTGCTTACTCTTCGTAAGGACATACCTTTGGGTAAGCTCGATACGTGACAGGAAGCGCGCAGTTCACCCCGGCCGCCGCCGAGCCGCGTTATGAGGTGTTTCACACCGACTGCCCCGCGCGGGCCGTGATCGACCACGTGACCAGCCGGTGGGGCATCTGGATCCTCATCTCGTTGCGGGACAAGGAACTCCGGTTCTACGAACTGCGCGAGAGCATCCGGGGCATCAGCGAAAAGATGCTCGCCCAGTCCCTGCGAGCCCTGGTCGAAGACGGCCTCGTCTGGCGGCACGTCGAGCCGACCACGCCGCCTCAGGTCACCTACGGGCTCACCGAATTCGGCCAAGACGTCCGCGAACCGCTGGACGACCTTTTCGACCGGATCACCCAGCGCATGGGCCCGCGCTAGCCCATATGTCCTGGTCAGCGCGGCCATTACCGCAGAGGTAATTTACATACAGACTGCATGTATGTATCTTCGGCAGCATGAACGCACACGAAGAACTCGGCACTGCCCGGCACGTCAACCTCCCCCAAGGCGAGCTCCGGTACTTCGAACGCGGACGCGGACGCCCAGTCGTCTTCGTCCACGGCGTACTCACCAACGCCCTGCTGTGGCGGAAGGTCACCCCCGCCGTCGCGGACGCTGGATTCCGTTGCCTGGCCCCAGATCTGCCATTGGGCGCGCACCCGGTCCCGATGCGCTCGGACGCCGACCTCAGCGCCCCCGGTCTCGCCACCCTCCTGGGCGACTTCCTGACCGCGCTAGACCTGGAAGATGTCATCCTGGTCGCCAACGACACCGGCGGCGCCATCACGCAACTGCTGCTCGCGCGGTACCCGGAACGAGTCGGGCGGGTCGTGCTCACGCCGTCGGACAGCTTCGAATACTTCTTCCCGCCGATCTTCCAGCCACTGCCGACCATCGCCCGCGTCCCCGGCTCGATGGCGGTGCTGGGCCAACTGCTGCGAATCAAAGCGCTGTACCGATTGCCGCTGCTCTTCGGCTGGGTCACGAAGCGCCCGCTGCCGCCGGACATCGCGCACGAGTACCTGGGCAAGCTGCGGAAATCCCCTGGCCTGCGAAGGGATCTGCGCAAGTTCCTGCGCACCGTCGACTCAAAACACACCCTGGCCGCGGCCGAAAAACTGCGCCAGTTCAAGCGTCCGGTACTGCTGGTGTGGCCGCCAGAGGAGAAGCTGTTCCCGATCAGCCTCGCCCACCGCCTGGCGGAGGTACTGCCGGACGCGGAGATCGTCGAGGTGCCGGACTCGTACACCTTCGTCTCGGAGGATCAGCCGGACGCTCTGGCCGGGCACATCACGCGCTTCGCCGCCGCCATGGCAGATTAGGTGCGTGCGACGTACCCAGCAAGAACGCTCCGACGCGACGCGAGCCGCACTGATCAAGGCCGCCCGCGACCTCTTCGGCGCGCGCGGCTACCACGACGTGCCAGCCGAAGAAATCACTCGCACGGCCGGCGTCACGCGGGGCGCGCTCTACCACCACTTCGGCGACAAACAAGGCCTGTTCCGGGCCGTGGTCGAGGTGCTGGAACGGGAGCTTACCGCCGAGGTCTCGGAAGTCCTCGATTCCGCGGCGGACCCGCTTTCCGGGCTTTCTTCCGCGCTGGGAGTGTTCCTGGATGCTTGCCTGCGCCCGGACGTCCGGCGGATCTCCCTGACCGACGCCCCCGCCGTGCTGGGCTGGGACGCCTGGCGTGATCTTGAGGCCGAGTACGGCTTGGGGCTGGTCGCGGAGAACCTCGCGGCCGCGCGGGAGGCCGGGTTGATCGTGGATACGCCGGTGGATGCTTTGGCGCAGCTGGTCTTGGCCGCGGTGATGGAGGCCGCGCGGATGATCGCCCATGCCGATGACCCGGCGCGGGTGCGGGGGGACGTGCAGCAGGTGTTTTCGGGGTGGTTGAGCGGGTTGTTGCTTCCTAGGTGAGGAGCCTGGACGTGTAGCCGTGCGCTACCAGGTTCTCGAAGGCTCGCTCAACGTTTTTCGGAACGTCTTGGGGTATCGCGAATCCTCGCTGGGCGTAGACGCTGATCCGCTGGGTGTCGCCGACCAGCATGGTGATGACGCGGGCCACGTCGCCGATGCTTTGGAGGTACTCGTCCAGCGGCAGCGGCTGGGAGGCGCATCGGACTTCGACCTCGGGCCAGAGCTTTTTGCACGTCGCGTAGGCGCGGCGTTGTTGGTAGGGGCGCGAGATCAGCGTGACTTCCTTGACCCCGATCCCCTGTGCTGCCAACAACTCTCGGCTTCGCTTGATGTTGTCGCCGGTGTTGCGGGCCGTTGGCTCGACCAGGATCGCGTCGTCGGGAACGCCTAGCTCCAACGCGTGCTCCCGGTAGTGCACGGCTTCGCCACGCGGGAATCGCTCCACGGTTGTCGGTGCGTTGGCTCCGGTGAAGAGGATCTTGGGGAAGTAGCCCTGCTGGTACAGCTTCGCGGCGTGGGTGGCGACGCCGAGGTCGTGGCTGCCGAGCCCGATGCCGACGTCCGTGGGACGGAGGTCGTGGTGCAGGTCGTGGTAGTCCCAGAGCGTTTGGACGTCGGCGCGGAGATGCTCGGGGAGGGTGGTCGCGCGCTCGGACATGCGGGGACTCCGGGTCAGTCAGGGATCTTGAACGTATAGGACCAGGAGAACCGGCTCGCCGCGTGAACACCGCGCGCGAACTCCACGACCCGGCCGTCCTCGGTAAAGGTGCGGCGCTGCAGGACCATGACCGGTTCCCCAGCAAGGAGCTCCAGTGTCTCGATCTCGTCGGGCGTGGGCATGCGTGAGCAGACAGTCTCGCTGATCGTGTCCGGCTCGAGGCCCTGCAGCGTGAGGACCAGGAAGCCACCGCCTCGACCGGCTGGTCCCGGAGTGCCGTCGACGAGGCGGGTGCCCTCGACATCTTCCGGCCGATAGTAGCTGGAGAGAGTGTGTGTCGGTTGGCCTGCATCCTTGACCAGGCGCGCACGCTCGTAGACGGGCGAACCGACGTCGATGCTCAAAGCTTCGGCGACCTCCGTGTCCGCCTCGATCCGCGAAACGGTCTGGGTCTGATCCGCGGGCTTCCACTCGCGACCGGACGCCTCGCGGTCGGCGATGAACGCCACCGTGTCGCCGTACTTCCACTTGCTCTTGGCGTAGCGATCGGCACCGAGGCGCTTCATCGGCGGGCGTGCGCGAACGACGGTTCCGCGGCGGCGGATCGGTGTGACCAGCCCTTCGGCCTCCAGGAGACCGACAGCTTTGCGGACGGTGTTGACGTTGACGCCGTACTCCGCGGCCAGCTCCTCCTGCTTCGGCAACGTCGAGTCCGGGGCATAGTCGCCTCGCCGGATCGCGTCGCGCAGGATCGCGGCCAGGTCGCGGTACCCAATGCCCACGTCGTCCTCCTCCGTCGGCGATAACGCTAGCGGTATCAGCACCTCCCGACCTACCAGACTAGATAGAGGTAGTCCTATTGACAACTCTCCTCAGGGAAGCCTTCAATAGGACTACCTCTAATCCGGCGAGCGGTCCCCGGGGTTCCAGAACTCAGACATGCCAGCGGAAAGGCATCCACGATGGCGGCCAAAGCTGAACCAGCAACACTGCACGACGCGCACGCCTCCGCGACAACCCGACGGCCCGCGGCGGACGCGACCCGTTCCGACTGGGCGGGGTTCCACCTCACGAACGCGCGGATGTACCGAGCTGTCGCGGACTATGACCGCTGGCATCATCACGAAGCCCTGTACTGGGCTGACTATGAAGAGCGTCAGGCTGCGCTGTTCTCCCCGCCGCCCGAAGAGGCCAAGAGCGAACAGAGTTAGTCCACATTAGACACCGATGTCCACTGAGCTACGACTGCTGCTCAAAGCCGGATCGACTTCTGGTTCATGAACTATCCAGGCAGTCAGTGGGCCTGGGGTTGCTCCTGAGCGGACCGCCTCTGACCTGCTCGTTTGCTTCGGTTGGGTCCGGTCGCGTCCGGACCGATCTTGACGTCTGACGGCCCCACGACGGCCCAGCGCTGATTCGCGCCCCCAAGTTTCCGCCGCGCCCAGCCTCCCCCGTCTTCCTCGTCCCCGCCTCCGTTAGCACCGGTTCGACGGTGTCAAGGGTGGACGCATGCGGCCATCGCGAAGCGACGCCGAAGGCGCCCTTGATGGCGGCGTACCGGTGTTAAACGATCGATGACGAGGAAGCGGGCGGTCACGTTTCCGTACCGCCTGTAACAGCACTCGGCGCCGTGCCGTCTATGGCGATATGCGTCTCTACGGACCAGTCATCACCGGCGGCGGCGCGCCACCCGACGCCTCTTCCGGCGGGCCGCCCGCGGCCGGCGGCCGAAGCGGAGCGGCAGGCCGTCCGTGCCGCACTGGGCGAGCCCGCCGTACGCGCGGCGACCACGCGCCGCCGTCGGCGGCGCCTTGATCCCATAGAGCCAAGTTCGGCAGACGGGAGCAGATGAAGTGCCAAGTCAGAATGCGAGCCAACAGAGAGATTTAGTAAAGGAACGCAGAATATACTTCTTTGCCATCGATGCGGGCGCCAATAAACAAGGTGAGCCGAACAAGATTGATCTTTCCCCAATTTTAAGGAAGATCGGGGAAATGCCATTCAGTCTTAAATCTCGACGGTACCAGCAGGTTGGCAACTCTGGTGACCTACTGTGCACTTGGGTTGATTCGACTGAATATCCATTAAAGTTCAAGTTTGCCGCTATTCGCCGAAATGCGTTACCACAGTCTGAACTCGAGGGACAGTTGCGCGACCTCGTACTCGCAGATAATGAGGGAATCTGTGAGTCTTCGCACGTCTGTGTTTTCGAAGACGGCATTATTGGTATCGAGAATAACTTCTACGGTCCGCGCCCGTCTCGCCTTGCAGGATATCTGTTATCGGCCGGAAGTTCGGCCGTTTCAGACTTTGTCCTGGAGTCGCTCATTCGTGGCGATGCTGCCAGACAACTCCTGAACAAGAAGGAAATTAGGGCGATTGAGTTGAGAATCCGCTCTCCGTACGCCGAAGTTATTTCAGAATTGGACGAAACATTAGGGCAAGCCCTCAAGTCTATTGCGAGCGCAGGAAACGCGGAGACGGTCTCGATTGTACTCAGGCCAGGGCCTTATCGAAAAGTTAACCTGAATCCACGCTTCATTCCACTCCTTCGCCGACTTCTAGGAAGAGAAGATCTGCGGGAGAATACTCTTCGAATGACTGCAACGCTACTTGATCCTGAAACTAGGAAACCCGGAGAGGTGAATCTTCTGGACGATAAACTGGTAAGCACCAGAAAGATTTTGCGAGCCAACCGCCGGACTAGAGTCTTGGACTCTAGCGATGCCTACGAGAAAATAGTTGACGCTTACAATGAACTTCATGACGACTTGGTAAGCGCATACAAGACGACCATTAGCAGTATCTCAGCGGCTGACCCGGCAGAGGTTCAGTGAGCAGCGCGCGTTCCACCTGGGTGGAAGTCAGCATTTACATCACCGTAGCCACCTGCGCATCCCTTCTTGTTAAGATTTCATTCATCAACCACACACTGCTTGCAATAATGGATGGGCGACGAAGTGGTTTGTACCCTGCGATATTGAGCTTGGAAGGAACCATACTAGGATTTATCTTGGCAGCACTGGCGATTGCAATTGGATACAGTCAGGGTCCTCGTTTTGAATTACTGAAGTCAAGCAATCATTGGAATGGAATATTCGGTTCTTATACAAGGGGGTTGCGCTGGACCGCTGTCGCAGTCGCGACCTGCTTGTTAGCAACCCTACTCGACCAGGACCGTTCCCCAAGTCCCGTCTTCTGCACTATTGCCGCATGGTCACTGCTCTACAGTGCAATTTTTATCGCAAGACTGCTCTGGGTAACGGAGAGGTTTGTTGGCGTCGTCATTCAACAGAAGTCAAGAAAACCTGGGGAATAACGGTCCTAGAGCTACGAGTAGTACGGGTTAGCAATCTCGCTTAGCGCGTGTTTTATGCGCATCCTTATTGAGGGGTGAATTGAGAGCATTGACAAGCTCTCGACCGATGACCAGTGAACTTCTTTGCTTTCATCGCTTGTTTTAATATCTCCCTCAATCGGCTTAGCTCGAAAGCAGATCGAGAATTCTTGCCTGACCTCGCCATCGTCGTAAGCGATGACGTGGTTGGGGTTCGAGTAGAGACCGATCACGCCTGTGACTTCGCACTCGATACCGGTTTCCTCGCGCACCTCGCGGACGGCAGCCTGGGCAAGGGTTTCCCCTAGCTCAAGTTGCCCGCCCGGAATCGCGTACAGGTCGTTGTCGGTCCGCCGGATCATCAGGATTCGCCCCTCCTCGTCCTGGATGAACGCGGACACTGCGACGGCGATGCTGTTGGCCTTGGGTGCGTTCGGGTCGTTGTAGTAGTCAACTCGTGCCATGTGGTGCCTCCTAGAAGGTGGCGGGCTTGGCGAAGTTCCAAACGGCTTCGAAGCTCTCCGAGTATGTCTCGAAGAGATCCCCGGCTGAGAGTCTGCGCAGGTGCAAGGACGGGGCGTGCGCGCCCTGGAACCCGTAGACGTGCGTGTTGATGATCATCTCGTCGTCAAAGCGAAAGATCGAGTTGTAGAGCGTCGTGTTGTGGAACCGCATCTCGATCCCCTCGACGCCGATCAGTGGCCGGTAGGACGCCAGGGCGTTGCGGATGCGTGCCGGAAGCGTCCCGTCTCCGAGCTGTTCTTCTTCCCCACGTAGGGCGACGCTGTCACCTTCCGGGTCACCGAACACAAGTCGGATCTTCGCGCCGGCCGATGCCTTGGCTGCGATGTCCTTGATGAACCGCGGCCGTTCCACCAGGAACAGTGCGGCGTGTACCAGGATCTCGACGGTCTCTGACGCATCGTTGATCAGCCGGTCCCACAGCTCGACTGGGACGGCGTTGCGGTGTGGGAAGACCCGCACAACCTCGGCAGCCGCGGTCTCGGCCCTCCGCTCCGGGGCGACGGAGTCTGGCCATAGGTAGGTCTCCGATTCGCGCGCCATTGCGGCGATCTTGTGCCGGTGCTTCGGGTACGGGGTGCGGCCCTTGGTGATCCACCGCTCAACGGTCTTCTGATCGACCGTGAGGGCCTTGGCTACCTGCTCCAGTGTGAGCCCGTTGCGGAGCAGCGCGTCACGCAGCCGTTCGTTCGGCATCTGCACCCCTTAGGACGTGTAGGGACGTCTTCAACCGTACCAGGGACGTCCTGAGATGTCCCGCCATGTGGTGATCATGTCCCGCCTTTTGCCGGAGATTGGGTGGCAAGTTGCCGAGACTCGCTCGGCGGCACGGCCTAAAGGGAGGCACGCATGACGGCTACAAGCGCGGCATCGGTGCTAGATGACCCGTCGAGCGACGTGGCAACACGGGCGTTCCACCAGCGTGCGGTGTAGGCGCGAGCGACATGCGGGACACGGTCCAGATTCACGTGACGGCAGACTTGCCGATCCGCGTCCGCGCGCTGACGTATGCGAACCGAGCCGAGATCCGCTTCGGCAAGGCGTTCCCCGTAGTGCTCCTCGTCGACTCCGACGCCATTGCTGTGCTGGGCAAGCAGCTCGAAGAGGCGCGAACCGCCCTGGTCACAGGGACACGAACGAAGTGCGGCGACCAAACGCAGGAAATGACTGACTGACAAAGAAAACAGGGAGTTAGTGGGATGGCTATCGACAAGGGACATCGGTTCGGCATCGACTTCGACGAGGCGTTCCCGCAGGGGCTTGTGATGGTGGGAGAGGTGGCTCCGGACAACGAGTATCAGTCCCGGGAGGATCGGGCGGCGAATCGTCCTGCGCGGCAACGCATTGACGAGGTGACGGGTAAGCGGCAGTGGAAGGCGGCAGTCACGGATCCGGGTGAGGCGCGGGCGAAGCGCGCTTCGTTTGAGATCACGTTCGTGGCGGATGTGCAGCCGGTGCCGACGACGTCGGAGGTGTTGCCGGGGATGCGGCCGGTCGAGTTGGACGGGTTGACGGCTGAGCCACGCGTCGGCGGGCAGGGTGAGTTCAAGTATCAGACGTACGTGTTCCGCGCGACGGGCTTCAAGGCCGAAGGGGCGAGTGCCCTGGGTAAGTCGTCTCGGTCGGCTGGCTCGTCGCCTGCGGAGGCTGTGGGGAAGGCGGCGTAGGCGTGGACGCAGGTTCGCCCGAAATGGGCGATCACGACGGCACCCGGTCTCGCGTTGCAGACAGACATGATGCGGCTGACGGTCACGTCGCCGGCCCGCTGGGCCGGGACCCATTCGGGATGGAGGTGACACGATGATACGAACCACGGACATGCTGACTCCCCGCGCGCGTGGACTCGGTGCCGCGCTACGGGACGCCCGGCTCGAGGCGCACTACGGCTTGCGGGAGTTGTCGCGACGGGTCGGCGTGAACCCGGCGTTGGTGTCGAACTGGGAACTGGGCCAGCGCGTCCCGAACCCGGAGGACGTGGCCGGGATTCTGGGCGCATTGGGTGTGACGGGCGAGAAGAAGGCCTGGATCATGTCTCTTGCCCGTGGGGCCGCCGGTCCGGGTTGGTTCACGCCGGGGCCGCAGGGCAGTCCGACGCACTTCACCACGCTGGTGGCGCACGAGCGGGCAGCGCGGTCGATGACGGTGTGGGCACCGTTGATGATCCCGGATCTGTTGCAGATCCCCGACTACGCGGGGTTCGCCTGCAGCACCGAGCTTGCCGATGCCAGTGCGCTGCAAGAGAACGTCGACAAGCGGATGCAGCGCAAGGGCGTGCTGTTCGGTGCGAAGGTCATTCGGGCAGACATGTTCATTGCGGTGGAAGCGCTGCGGAACCACTTCGGGGACGACGATGTCATGCTGCGTCAGTTGCGGTTCATCACAGACGTGATGGTCATGTCCCGCACCATCACCGTCCGCGTCGTACCGAGCGAAGCGGCATCCACGTCGGTGCTGGGTGGGGCGTTCACGCTGTGTCGGATGAAGGATCGCTCGTCGGTGGTCTACTGCCCGCACCACGGCGTCGGCGTGTTTCTTGTTGATGAGCAGGCCGCTCCGTACCTGGAGGTCATGGACCGGCTCGCCAAGATGGCGTTGTCCCCGGCGAAATCGTTGCATCGGCTGGAAGCAGAGGCCGACCAGCTGGTGCGGGCGCTGGAGGCGCAGCGACAGGCGAATGATGCGTCGCTGGTCGAGATTCTTGCGGGTGAGGAGCGAGCCGACTAGCTCCTGATCCACTTACGTTCATAACGAAAAAAGCGCACGGGGACGTGTGCTGTCTTCAACGCGTCCTTGTGTGGGGATTTTCGTTCCGTATAAACGCAGAACCGGCTCTTGGCTACCAACCTGCACCGGTTCTGCGCTGTCCACTGGGAAGTGAACAATGGGAACTGTAACGGGTTCTGCGCGGCGTTCGTCAACAGGGGTCACCCGGATGCGTTGCGCCACTTGTAAGAAGTTCGCCCGTATGCTGCCGGGCGAGATTGAATGCGCTCCCTGCCAAGGGATGTTGCCGCTTGACCTGCCTTCTGGTGCGGGGGCTCGTGTCGAGGGTGGTGAGCGTCGATGAACGCGGGGATGCTCCTGGCCCTCAGCGCGGGTCTGGCGATTGTGTTGTGGGTACTGGCGAAACTGGGACGTGCTCTGGCGGCCATTGTGGAAACGCTGGCGGCGTTGGCGTTCGTGGGACTTGCACTGTGGACAGTTGCGCGGGCGGTCGGCTGGCTGGTTCGGCAACTCCTGACCCGCTGGCGGACCTGCCTCACCGTGCTCGCGATCGCGGCGTGGGTGCACTGGTGTGGCTGGCTGTCCCTGGTGATCACGCTCGGCGCGCTGGGCCTGATCGCGATGGTGTGGCACCAGCTTGATGTGGTCAGGTTCGATCGGTGGTGTGGCCGGTGGCTGCGGTCGTGGTGGCTGCGCTGGGCGGTCTACGGACGCAAGGTGCCGAACTGGTTGCACGCCTGCGGCCTGACCGTGCGCGACGAGGCCATCCCGGTGGATGTCACGGTGAATCTGGTGTCACGGCGGCGGAAGCGGGAGGCCGTTACGCGGGCGCGCCGGGCGTCGGGGGTAGCGGTGCCCAAGCTGCGACAGGTCCGGTCCGGGCCGTCGTGGGATGAGGTTCGGGTGCAGCTCGTGCCGGGCCAGAAACCGGAGGACTTCGACGACGCGGCCCGTGCGCTGGCTACGGCGCGGAAGGTGACGCGGGTCCAGGTGCGGGAGATCGCGCCGGACGTGGTGTCGCTGGATTTCATGCGCCGCGACCTGTTGTCCGCTCCGGTGCGGTGCCGGCCGTTGCCTGACCTGGTGCCGGTCGACGGGCTGCGGGTCGATCTGCGGGCGATCTTCGCCGGAACGACCGAGTACGGGACCCCGTGGCGGCTGCCGCTGGCTGGCCCCGGTGCGCACATCTTGGTGGCGGGTGCCAGTGGTGCGGGGAAAAACTCGGTGATGTGGAGCCCGCTGGTGTCGGCCGCCTCGGCGATCCGCTCCGGTTTGGTACGAGTATCCGGTGTGGACCCGAAAGGCATGGAACTCGCCTACGGCCGTGGAATCTTCGCCCGCTACGCCGTGTCCGGAAAGGACACACTGACGTTGTTGGAAGGGCTGCGGGATGAGCTGGAGCGCCGCAAGCGCGAGTTCGCCGGACAGACCCGCGACGTGCCGATCTCCACAACGTTTCCATTGGAACTGCTGGAGTTCGACGAGATCGGAGCCCTGACCCGCTACACCGACCGCAAAACACGCGAGTCCATTGTGGAACACATCGCGGTACTCAACACCCAGGGCCGGGCGTTGGGGATGTCGGTCCGCGGGTACGTGCAGGAACCGACGAAGGACACCGTTCCGGTGCGAGAACTGTTCACCCGCCGGGTGTGCCTGCGCGTCACATCCAAAACCCACGTCCCGATGGTCCTCGGCGACGGCGCCTACGAACGCGGAGCCTGGGCCAACCGCATCCCCGAAACCACACCCGGCGTCGGCTACGTGTGGGGCGAAGGCATCCGTGAACCCCTCCGCGTACGCGCCGGATGGGTCTCCGACGAGACGGTCAAGGCACTGGAGCGCTACGTCACCAACGGCGGCCGTGCCGATCTGGGCGCCCGGGGACAGGAGGCGGCGGCATGAACCGGCTGATGATCTTCCTGGATGCCATCCGAGACCACCTGGATCTGTACCAGCTGCCGCCGGTTGCGTCGCTGGATGTGACGGCGTGGTCGCGACCGATCACGGTGCAGCTGGATGCGGAGGGGCTGTCGGAGGTCGCGCGGGCGTTACGGGTGTGGGCGCACACCCTCGACGACGTCACCGCGAACCTGTGGCGGGTCCGCGATGGGGTGTCGGTGCACCTGTCCATCACCGGCCGGACCCCGTGCGGGATCCCGGTCCGGGTCTATGGGGCGGTGCCGTTTGATCCGAGCACGTTCCCGGATCTGCCGGCCGGGGACACGCAGGAGATGCCGGTGTCTCTGCTGCGCGACTGGACGTTGCCCGGGGAGGTGGCTGCCTGATGACCGAAACGACGACGCGTGCGGAGCGGATGCGGGCGCCCCTGGCCGAGGACGTGATCCGGGCAACGGCCGAGAAGCACGGCGTGTGTGTGCGGCCGTTCACGATGGAGGTCGGCGATCAGGACACCGGGGAACTGCGCTATGTCCCGGTCCCGTGCGGATCCACAGTGGAATCCGTCTGCCTGCCCTGCGCCCGGAAAGCCAAAGCACTGCGACAGGTGCAGTGCCGTGAAGGCTGGCACATGACCGAGGAGCCCGACCTCACCCCCGAGGAGCCCAGCGACGACCAGACGGAGTTGGTGACCTACCGGGCGGATCTCGTCGCCGCCTACCGGGACGTCGTCGACCAGGACCCGGCAGAGGCCGAGGAACTGCGGGAGGAGATCCGAGGCGTGGACGAGGAACTTCGGCAACTCGGCGTCCGGGGTCGGCTTCCCTCGGTTGAGCTGCCCACGCGGAAGGCGGTGAAGCGGTCGACCCGACGACGGCAGGACGCACCGAACCTACCTCGTCGGAAGATCACCAAGACCACGGTGGGCCGGGAGTACGCAGGGCGGTTTCGGCCGTCGATGTTCGTCACGCTCACCTGCGACACCTACGGCCGTGTTCGCTCGGACGGTTCGCCGGTCGACCCATCGAGTTACCACTACCGGCGGGCGGCCCGGGACGCGGTGCATTTCTCCGCGCTAGTGGATCGGTGGTGGCAGAACCTTCGTCGCGTCGTCGGGTGGGACGTGCAGTACTTCGCGACCGTCGAGCCGCAGAAGCGGACCGCACCGCACCTGCACGCGGCGGTACGGGGCTCGATCTCGCACGAGGTGATCCGGCTGGTTACCGAGGCGACCTATCACCAGGTGTGGTGGCCGAATCACGACGAGGTCGTCTACACGGACCGGCTGCCCGCCTGGGATGGCCCGGAACGTGGGTTCGTCGACCCGGAGACACGGCAACCGTTGACCAGCTGGGACGGCGCAGTAGAGCAGGTCGAGGATCCGGCGCATGTGGTGACTTTCGGGCGGCAAGTGCACTCCAAGGGGATCTTGGGTGGGAGTGAGGAGGCCGGCCGTCACATCGGCTACCTCACCAAGTACCTGACGAAGTCCACCGGCGAAGTGGTCGAAGCCGACACGGCCGCGCTGGCCGATCACCACGACCGGCTGCACGCCGAACTGACCATCACCCCGTGCTCGCCCCGGTGCGCGGTCTGGCTGCTCTACGGCATCCAACCCAAAGGTGCCAACGGGAAGACCACTCCTGGCCACTGCAAGGGCCGGGCACATCAGCGAACCACCCTCGGCCTTCCGGGTCGACGGGTGCTGGTGTCACGCAAGTGGTCGGGCAAGACGCTCGTGGACCACAAAGCTGACCGGCGTGGCTTCGTCCTGGACGCCTTGGCCGCTGTCGGGATCGAGAAGCCGCAACCGGATCCGGCCCGGCAGGTCTGGCGCAAGGTCGACGCCGGAGACCCACACGTCCCGCCCCGGCCGCACCTGGTCATGCACGCCATCGCCGAACGCATCGCCTGGAAAGCCGAATACGACCGAGCCCTACTCGCCGCAGCTGGGCCGCCCGAAACTTCGGCAACTCAGCTGGCGGCCTGACGAAGGGAGGTTCGATGAGTGCACAAGTCACGGTGGTGAGCGTCGAGGGCCTTTGGTCACCAGACGAGTTGGCGACGTTCCTCGGCATTCCATCGAAGACGCTGCGGGACTGGCGTTTCAAGGGCTACGGGCCGTCCTGGATGAAGATCGGGAAGCACGTTCGGTACCGACCAGAGACGGTGCGTCGATGGCTCGAAACCTTGCACGGCACAACAGAAGCGGCGTAACTGCCGACCGTAGCGACTCCTCCCCACGCCTCGACCATGAGGCGTGGGGAGGAGTCGCGTTCACCAACAACCAAGGAGACGGCATGAAAGGTCACGTACAGGACCGCTGGTGGCGGCCAAAAACGGACGAGAGTGGCAAACCAGTCTTGAACGCCAGGGGGAATGTGGCCCGTGAAAAGACCGAAAGGTTCGGCAAAGGCGAGCGTTACAAGGTTCGGTACTTCGACGCTGAAGGCAACGAACGATCCAAGTCCTTTCCGGACAAAGAACTGACCAGGGCACGCGCATTCCTGACCAAGATGCAACACGACGTGCTCACCGGCGAGTACATCGCACCCGAGTCCGGCGACGAGAAGTTCCGCGACTACACAACCCAATGGCAGAAGGGACAGTCCGCAGACGCAGGCACTCGGCAGACAGTCAACAGCCACCTCAAGACCGGGATCTTTCCTTTTCTCGGCGACAAGTCGTTAAAGGCGGTCGAGAAAACCGACACGATCCGGGATTGGCTCGACTGGCTTGAACGCCCAAAGGAGGAGGGCGGTCGGAACCTCATGGCGTCGTACCGCGCGGTCCTCTTCGACACGGTCTCGGCGATCCTTCAGGCAGCGACGGACGACAAGAAGATTCGCTCGAACCCCTGCCGCGCCAAGAGCATCAAACGACCAAAACCTATACAGCGCAAGGTGATCCCGTGGCCGGAGTCCCGCGTGCACGCGGTTCAGCTTGCACTGCCGCCGGAGTACACGGTGGTGGTGCCGCTGGGTGCCGGGCTCGGGCTGCGTCAGATGGAGATGTTCGGTTTCAGCCCGGACGACGTCGACCGTGACGAGATGATCGTGAACGTCCAACGGCAAATACGGTGGATCGGCGGTGTGCCAGTGTTCTCCCCACCCAAGGGCGGCAAGACACGTGTGGTCCCGCTCGGGGCGGGTGTACTCGACGGGATTGACGACCACATGGCGATGCACGAGCCGATCACGCTCACCCTTCCCTGGCTTGAACCCGGCGGGCGTCCCGAGACGGTGCAACTGCTCATCAGCCGGGTTCTGCGGCGTTCCCGTCAGTACCGGAACAAGCCGGTGTGGCACATCATCAAGGGCTCGAACTTCACCAAGACCGAGTGGAAGTCCGCATTCGCAGCGGCCGGCCTGGACTACGTGGACCGGCGCGACGGGATGCACGCAATGCGGCACTTCTACGCTTCGTCGCTACTCGCGCAAGGTGTCTCTATCAAGGAAGTCGCGGAGTACCTCGGCCATCACGACCCCGGCTACACTCTCCGGATCTACACCCACCTCGTGCCGTCGAGCCACAAGCGAGCCCGGGCCGCCGCCGACGAGGTGTTCACGCCCCGCCGGGCTGCCGCCGATTCCGCGACGGCCCGACGACGACCCGAAGGGGCTTAGCGCAACAAAACCGCAGGTCAGAGGCGGATGGATTTCTTGTTCATGAACTCCTCAATCCCCGACGGCCCCAACTCCCGCCCCATCCCGGACCGTTTGATCCCGCCAAAGGGCAAATCCGCCTGCGACCCGCCGGACTTGTTGAAATACACCATCCCCGCCTCCAGCCGATCCGCCGCGCGACGCATCCGAACCGGATCCGTGCCGAAAACCGCCGCGCCCAAACCGAACGGCGAGTCATTGGCGATCTCAATAGCATGATCATCCGAATCGGCCGGGAACAAGATCGCCACCGGCCCGAAGATCTCCTCCCGGTAAGCGTCCATCTCCGGCGTGACATCAGTCAGCACAGTCGCATCCAGATAAGCCCCCTCGCCACGCCGTCCGCCCGTCCGCAGCGTCGCGCCTTGCTCCACCGCGCGAGCCACCTGACCAGCCACCTCGTCAGCGGCAGCGACGGAAGCCAGCGGAGGCAGCTTGGCAGCCGGGTCCGAGGGATCCCCCGGGACGTAATAGTCCGCGACCCGCTTGGCGAAGCGGTCCACGAATTCCTCATAAAGGTCAGACTGGACAATGATCCGCTTAGGCGCATTACAGGACTGCCCGCAGTTACGCATCCGCGCAGTCGCCACAGCCCGCACCGTTTCGTCCAAATCCGCGGTATCGAGCACCAGCAACGGATCCGCACCACCCAGTTCCAGCACGCATCGCTTCAGATTCCGGCCGGCTTCGGCCGCCACGGAGATACCGGCCCGTTCGCTGCCCGTCAGGGAAACGCCTTGAATGCGCGGATCAGCAAGGATCGACGGAACCTGACGGCTCGAGGCGAAGACGTTTACGTAAGCATCATCCGGAACGCCCGCTTCGTGCAGAATCGCCTCGATCGCCAGCGCTGAACGCGGGCAGATCGACGCGTGTTTGAGCAGGATCGTGTTGCCCAGCACCAGATTCGGCGCGACGAACCGGGCCACCTGGTAGCACGGGAAGTTCCACGGCATCACACCGAGCAGCGCGCCGATCGGTTCCTTGCGGATCACCGCGGAACCACCGCGGATGGCGAGCGGCTGGTCGGCGATCAGGTCCGGGCCGCGCTCCGCGTAGTAACGGAAGATGTCCACGACGATCCCGACCTCGCCGCGGCCCTCGTTGACGCGCTTGCCCATCTCCACCGTCATGATGGCGGCCAGCTCGTCCGCGCGCTGCTCGAAAAGGTCCGCGGCGCGGGCGACGATCGCTGCTCGTTCCCCCACCGGACGGTTCCGCCAGCTGCGATATCCGTAGCCGACGCGTTCGATCGCCGCGCGAACCTCCGAGTCGGTCGCGTTCTCGATCTCCTCGATCAGCTGGCCCGTTGCCGGGTCGGTCACCGTGTACATCGCGGTCTCCCTGCGGTCGGCATCCTCGGCGACATACTATTGCATACAGTATCCCGTGTATAGATGACACAGGGTAGCTGATTCTTGACCGAGCGCGGGCGGCCGAGTATGGTCTAGACCACAAATCTCCCCACCCCCACCGCCCGCGTTCCACCCCACCGCGGGTTCGTCGGTCGTGCCGTGGCTCGTCCGGCCGCCCTCCGGCGCGGGAGCGGGCCCGGCTTCGAAGGAGCCACCATGCCCCGCAAACGCACGATGCTCGCCGCTCTCGGCGGCGCGGTCCTCGCTCCGGTGCTGATGCTGATCGGCCCCGGCATCGCCAGCGCGCACGGGTACGTGAATTCCCCGCCGAGCAGGCAGGCCCAATGCGCGGACGGAACGGTGTCCTGCGGCGACATCAAATGGGAACCGCAGAGCGTCGAAGGGCCCAAGGGCCTGCAGAGCTGCAGCGGCGGCAACGACCGGTTCGCCGACCTCGACGACGACAGCAAGGGCTGGAAGGTCACCCAGGTCGGCACCCAGGTCACCTTCACCTGGGTGTTCACCGCGCGCCACCGCACCAGCGACTACGAGTACTTCATCGGCGGCACCCAGGTCGCGAGCTTCAGCGGCAACGACCAGGCCCCGCCGGAAACCGTGTCGCACCAGGTCGACCTGAGCGGCTACACCGGACAGCAGAAGGTGCTCGCGGTGTGGAACATCGCCGACACCGGCAACGCGTTCTACGCCTGCATCGACTTGAACGTTTCCTGACCGCGCGAATGCCGGGCAGCCGGGCGGAATCCGCTCCGGCTGCCCGGTGTTTCATCCGGCGAAGGCCTCGGCGACGGCGAGGCTGTCTTCGTACACGTGATACCGCGTGATCAATCCGCCCGAGACGGTCAGGCACACCGCGAAGCTCGTCGCGAACCGCTTGCCGGTCACCTTCACCGTCTGGGCACTCGTCCCGACGAGCACCGCGTCCTGGCCGTCGATCAGGATTCGGTCGACCCGAACTTCTTCGGGGGCACAAGCGATTCCGAGCGTCCGGAAGTGGTCCGCGACGTCCGCCCGGGTGGAGCGAGGGCGGATCCACGGCACCGCGGGATGCTCCGGTTCCGGCCAGCTGACCCACCAGTCGACCGCTTCCGCGAAAAGCTCCGCGATCCGGTCCGGATCGCCCTGCGTCACCCGGCGTACGAATTCGTCCGCCGTCGCCCGAGCGTCCGGAAACGCGGGACGCGGCGGTTCGGCGAACTGGCAGTCGCGCCGGATGCGGCCGTCCTCGCCGAGTTCAGCCACGACAAACCCGGTCCAGGCAACGTCCCCGCCCGCCGCGGGGGCCAGGTAGGTGTTGAACCGGACCATCCCGTGATGGCCCACCGCGTCTCCGGCGGACCGGAACACAAATCCCGCCCCGCCAACGAATTCCTCGAAAGCCTCGCCCACCCGGCGCTCAAGAGCCTGATGACCTCGATGCTCCGCGGACTCCGTGAACTGCACCCCGTCCTCGGCCCACAACGAGGTGATCGCCTCGCGCCGGGCGGCCGGGTCGGATTCGTTCCACACTGCGACATACCGATCGGCGAACGCGCCGGCGTCAATCTCGTGATCCATGCCCGGACGCTAACCGCGCTCCACTGACATCCTGTGTCAGCGAAGCGCGGCGCTCTTCTTGCCGACCAGGAACCACAGCACCGGCCCGAGGAACGGCGCGCAGAACGCGAAGACCACCCACACGAACTTCATCCCGAGGCCGAGCGGACTGCCGAGCACGCTCACCAACGCGCCGAGAAACAGCAGAACCGGAAACGCCACCAGTGCCACTATCCCGGCGACGGCGGCGAACTGCAGGCCTTGATGGACGGTGTCGGCCAGGACGGCGGTCATCAGTCGGTTTCCTCTCGCACAGCGGGCTGAGGTCCATTGTGCGAGCCGAACCGCCTGGCCCGGATCGGCTTGACGGCTCGATCCGGGTACCGCTTAAGTCGTACGCGCGTCCACTATGGACATTAGGCTCCGAACAGCTCGAGCAAGGCCGCCGGTGCGTCAGGGCGGAAACAGCTGTCGAGACTTTGCGCCGACTCCGTCGCGGATTTCGCGCTCCGCGGGAACAACGCCGCCTCGTATTCCGCGAGCGCGCTTTCGACGTCGTCCGGGTGCCCGGCCAGTGCGAGCCCCAACTCGGCACCGTCGAGCATGGCGAGGTTCGCGCCCTCCCCCGCGAACGGTGACATCAGGTGCGCGGCATCGCCGACCAGCGTGACGCCGGGCACCCGCGCCCACGAATGCTCGACGGGGAGCGCGTGGATCAGCCGCGGGACCAGGTCGCCGTCCGCGTCCGTGACCAGGGCGCGGAGCTGGTCAGACCAGCCGTCGAAGTGACTCAGCACGGCGGCCTTGGCGGCGTCGCGATCGGTGAAGTCGATCGACGCGACCCAGGTTTCCGGGACACGCACGGCGGCGTAGACGTGCAGGCTGCCGTCCGGTTCGCGGTGCGCGAGGAAGCCTTTGTCCTCGCCGAGCGCGAAACTCATCCCGCCGCCGAGGAGAGCTGCCGCCTCTGGGTGCCGGGAGTCGGCGTCGAGGAGATCGATCTCGACGAAGGAGATGCCGGTGTAGGCCGGTTTTTCCGGCGAGACCAGCGGGCGGATCCGCGACCAGGCGCCGTCGGCCCCGATGAGCACGTCCGTGGTGAGCGACGTGCCGTCGGCGAGAGTGAGGCGATGCCGCCCGTCAGGCAGCGGCTCCGCGGCGGTGACCTTCGTGCCCCAGCGGACGGTGCCTTCCGGCAGCGAATTGAGGAGGAGGTCGCGCAGGGCTCCACGGTCGATCTCCGGACGCCCGCCACTGCCGTCGTCCGCCTCAGAGAACAAGAGGGCGGCGGTTCGGTCGTAGACGCGGGTCTCCTGGCCGCCTGAGTGGACCAGGGCGCGGAATTCCTCGTGCAGACCGGCGGCACGGAGGGCGACCTGGCCGGAGTCGTCGTGGATGTCGAGCATGCCGCCCTGCGCGCGGGCGGACGGAGAGGCGTCGAGGTCGAGGACAGTGGCTTCGATGCCGTGGACGTGCAGGACGCGGGCGAGGCTGAGACCGCCGAGGCCGGCACCGACGATGGTGATGGTCATGAGGTGCTCCGTTTCTTTTTCGAGGGTGACTGGCTTGAGTTTAACGAACATGTTCGTTACGAACAAGTTCGTTGCGGAGTGACGCCGGTCAACTGTCTCCCTCGTTCGTGGGCAGGCGGGCAGGCGGGCAGGCGGGCAGGCGGGCAGGCGGGCAGGCGGGCAGGCGGGCAGGCGGGCAGGCGGGCAG
Source organism: Amycolatopsis sp. cg13 (assembly GCF_041346965.1). Lineage (GTDB taxonomy): Bacteria > Actinomycetota > Actinomycetes > Mycobacteriales > Pseudonocardiaceae > Amycolatopsis. The sequence continues at coordinate 8,001,866 of NZ_CP166848.1, read as the reverse complement.
GCGGGCAGGCGGGCAGGCGGGCAGGCGGGCAGAGGATGATTCAGCCGGGGAACAGCTTCGGCGCACCGGGCCCGGCGGCGAATGCACAACGATTCGCCAAGCGACGCAACCTGATCGAGGTTCGGCCGTCGCCGGCTACCCGAGCCGACCAAGCGGTCACTCGATTGGTGGCGACCCAGATCACCTTATGGGGCCGGAACATTCGCGCGTCTGGTGCGTTGTACAGGGTGTCGGTACGGAGGTGCCCCCGGGCCTCACCTTCTGCCTTCCAGGAATACCGGTTCGGCCGGAGCCTGGTCGTGCCACTCGCCGCGAGGCGGCCCCCGTACCGGCGCAGAACTACCCGCTCCGCGCGACTGCTCCCCCCAGGCGCGGAACGGGATCCGGTGCTCCTGCTCCCACCGGCCGGTAACCCCCCAGCCGGTCCGGAGGAGAGCGGGAGCACACCCCCGGCTGCGGGAATGTTCTTGGCCCGCAACGAGTTTTACTGAATAGCGGCAGCACTGACAACCTAGCCGAGTCCGCCGGTCAGCCGTCGGTGCACGGGCGGTCCGGGTGGGACTGTCCGCGCCGAACACACCGGTTTCTCCCAGCCACCCCGTTTCTCCAGCCACCCCGTCCGTTGCGGCATCTCCCCCAGTGCCCCGCGCGGACGGGGATCCCGCGCCCCCGCTCCGGCTCCCGCAAGCCGGAAGCGCGGGGCGCTCAGACCACCTCGCTCGCCGCGCCACCCCTCCCCCACGGTCGCGCGAGCGGGGACATGTGCCCGCCCGGCCGCCGGATCCCGACCGAACCGGCCGGGGCGGGCACCCCCAGCAGGCCAGCCGAGGCTGGTCCGTCGACACACGCCAGTTCGGTGCAGGCGAGCCGAGGCAGCTCAGCAAGCCAGCCGATGCAGGCCAACCGACGCGACTCAGTCGACGCGGCCAGCCGCTGCAGAGCAGCAGAGCAGCAAGCCAGTCAGCGCAAGCCACCCGACACAGCACAGAAAGCCGACCGGGCAGGCCAACCGACACGGCTCAGTCGGCGCGGCCAGCCGCTGCAGAGCTGCAGAGCTGCAGAGCTGCAGAGCTGCAGAGCTGCAGGCCAGCAAGCCAGTCAGCGCAACCCAGCCAGTGCACGCCAGCCGACACAGCACAGCAAGCCAACCGACGCAGTCCAACCGACGCGGCCCAGTCGACGCAGGCCAGCCACAGCAGAGCAGCCGCTCCGGACCAGTCGACGCGAGCCTGCCGCTGCGGACCAGTCAGCAGTCAGCCCAGGCCAGTCCATGCAGGTCCCTCGACGCAGCTCACCAGCTCAGCCGACGCAGCTCAGTCGATCCACTCGCGGGCGTCGCGCAGCAACCCGAGCATCCCGGAGACCAGCCGCATCTGGTCCACCGTTCTGATGTCCGCCTCGAGCAGCTTCGGCGAGCACACCAGGACCGCGACGGACTGCGCGCGTGAGAGAGCGACATTCAACCGGTTGCGGGACAACAAGAAATCAAGGCCTCGTGGCAAGTCTACCGCCGAAGAGGACGTCATTGTCGTCACCACAACGGGTGCTTCTTGCCCTTGGAACCGGTCCACGGTGCCGACCCGGACGTCGCCGAAACCAGCATCGGACAGTGCACGCGTCACCACTCGCGCCTGCAGGTTATACGGGGCCACGACAAGGAAATCGGCGTCAGTGAGCGGTCGGCCTTCCCACGAACGGCCGTGCAACGACTTGATCACCGAGACGACCTCCTCGGCTTCCTCCACCGAACGCGTTGTATTCCCGCTGTGCTCGACCGTCGCCAGATAGAGACCCGACGGGAAGCCGTCGATCGAACGTTCCGCGCTGGGATGCGAGTGCAGCAAACCGGCGTACGACAGGTTCGAGACCGGCGCGCACACCGCGGGGTGCATGCGGCGCGTCAGGTCGAGGAAATATCCGAGTTCCGGCGGGATGATGTCCGCGTCGCCGATCAAGTGGCCCAGCGCGGACGCCTCCGCGCCTGCCGGATGCGTGCCTTGCACCACCTGCGGCAGCTGCTGCGGATCCCCCAGCAGCACCACGTTTTTCGCGCACATCGACACCGCCAGCGCGTCCGCGAGGGCGAACTGACCGGCTTCGTCGATCACCAGGACGTCGAAGGGTTCCTCGCGCACAGCGGCGTTGGCGAAGGTCCATGCAGTGCCGCCGACCAGGTGACCGGTGTCGTGTTCTTCACGCCAGCGTACCAGCGCGTTGTTATTTTTCGGTTGCTCCCAAGGCAATTCCGGGTCCGGTGTCCGCTTCGCGCGCTTGGCGCAGGCCATTTCCGGCGCGTTCTCCATGGCCGCCGAGAGCACGTTCTCGACCGCTTTGTGGCTGTTCGACGTGACGCCGACCGTCCGGCCTGAACGCACCAGATGCGCGATGAGTTTCCCGGCCAGGTAAGTCTTTCCAGCTCCGGGCGGACCCTGGACGGCGAGGACGGAACCGTCGAGCTGATCGACCGCGGTGATCACCGTGGCGACCAGATCTTCCCCCGGTTCGGGCAAACCGCCGCGCAACCGGGGGATTCGGCGGAGCAGGTCGACGCCGGGGTGTGACGGCAACGCAGGCAGAGTTTCCCCTACCAGCCGGGCGAGATCGGCTACCGCCTCGTCTTTCGGCGACGGACGGACGGGGCTGCCCGGCAGGACCGCCGCGGGAAGGTCGTTGGGCGTCCGATCCGGAGCGCTGCTCTCCTCCAGGGTCACTTCGACCGCCGTCGCGGACACGACTTTCGCGTCGCGAGCGTCGGCGCCGTAACGCAATCGCACGTCGTCACCGGGCGCGAAGGGATGCGGCCGGTCCGGGTCGCACCGCACGGTCAGCGTGCGTTTCGCGGTGCGCAACCGGCCGGACGGCGGCACCCACTCGCCCGCTGTCACCGACACCGGGACCGCGCAGGTCGTGTCCACTTCGAGGTCGCTGAGCGGGGCGGCCAGCTGCCGGAAGAACTCCCACCACGCCGGGTTCGTCTCGCGCCGGTGATAGCCGACGGAGGCCGCCAGCAGGGCGCGGGCGTGGTCGTCGGGGGTGAAATCCGCGGGGTCCTCGGGGAGGCCTTCCAGGAGCGGGTCGACCAAAGCCGCCATGGCGGCGGCTCGTTCGGCCCGGCGCTGAGCGGCTTCCTCTTCTTCGGTGCGGCGCAGGAGAGCGTCCACTTCGGACTCGGGGTCCGGTTCGGCCAGGTCGATTCCGGCTTCGGTGCGCACGCGGTGGAGGAATTCGTGCAGGCGCAAGGTGGAGACGCAGTCGTACTCGTTGTAGTCCGCGATGCCGCGCAGGATTTCATCGGCCTGCTCGGTGTTTCCCGCGGAGGAGAGCGTCAGGTAGTCCTCGTACGCCTCGATGCTCGACGCCGCCGTTTTTACCTCGCCGTCGCGGGCTTCCGGCATGTACAGTGGTTCTAAATACTTGATCGAATACGACCGCTGTCCTACCCGCAAAGCCTTGCGTACCACGGCATACAGGTCGATCATCGCGCCGCTGCGCAGCAGCTCGTCCACGGCTTCCTCCCGCGTGCCGTGGACGGCGGCGAGCCGCTTGATCGCCGTGACCTCGTACGGCGCGTAGTGGTAGACGTGCGCGTCGGGGTGTTCCGCGAGCCGCGCGGTGGCGAAGTCGATGAACTCCTCGAACGCTCGTTTCTCCTGCGCGCGCGAGTGCGCCCAGAACGGGGTGAAGCGCTCGTCCGGGGTGACCGCGCCGAAGAGGTACTCCAGGCCGGTGCCGGCCAGAGCGTACGGGTCGCCTTCCATGTCGAAGAAGACGTCGCCGGGGCTGGCTTCGGGCAGTTCGGCGAGCGCGTCCGGGGCGATGATTTCGTAGGCCAGCTCGCCGGTTTCGTCCTGGCGGACCTGGATCGCGGCCTGCGCGCGCAACGAGGCGAACGTGCCCTCGGACATGTCGCGCGGACGGTCGGCGGGTTCGGAGCCGGCGAGCGCGTCGATGGTGCCGAGCCCGGCGGTCACCAGCTTGCGCCGCTGCTCGCTGCGCATTCCGGCGACCAGTGACAGGTCCCGGTCGGCCTCGCGCGCGGACGAACAGTGATCGGCGAACGCACACCCGGTGCACGCCGGACGCTCGTCGGCCCAGACCCGGTCCGGCAACTGCGGCGGACGGTCCTGCAACCGGTCGCGGAGGCGGTCCACGAGCGGGAGGAAGTCGTCGACGCGGAGGCTGCGCGTGCTGCCGTCGCCGAGCAGCAGGTGCATCTCCGGCCCAGTGGGCCAGCCGCCGCGGCGCAGAGCGTCGGCGTACGCGGTGAGCTGCACGACCGCGGACGGCTTGGCGTGCCGGGCAAGTTTCGTGTCGTAGACCTCGTAGCGGCCTTGGTCGTCGCGCAGGAGGAAATCGGCGCGTCCGGAGAACTCGCCGTCGTGGAACACCGCCTGGTAGACGACCGGCGCTCCCGCGCGCAGCGCTTCCTCGGTGGCCTTCGCCGCGACGACCGGATCGTGCTCCTCGATCTCGACGACCTGCGTCCGCTCGCCGCGCAACCGGCTCAGCGTGGCCGCCTCGTGCGCGCGCCCGTGCTTCACCGCCAGCCGATCGGGTGCGGAACTGGGTCGTGGCGCGCCGGGTATCCCCGCCGCCAATGCCTGCTTGAGGATGCTCCGGTGCTCGCATTCGAGCAGGTCAGCGAGATCAGACGGCGTGTACATCGCTCGGCAGTCTGTCACGCGCGATGGCGGCCTCTTGCGAGGCGGGTGGCGACACGCCGCCCGGAATTGTCGGTGGTGGGCGGGATGATCTTGGGGTGGTCAGGAGCGGGAGCTGAGAAGGGTGGAGGTGAGTGCTGGAGCGGAGGTTTTGGAGTGATGAGAGTGGGCTGGGCGCTGGTGGTCTGAGGTGGTGTGGTTGGTCGCAGTTGCTGCGGTTGGTTTGAGGTGCTGCGGTTGGTTTGAGGCGGCGCGGTTGGCGTGAGGTGCTGCGGTTGGCTTGAGCGGCGCGGTTGGCTTGAGCGGCGCGGTTGGCTTGAGCGGCGCGGTTGGCTTGAGCGGCGCGGTTGGCTTGAGGCGGCGCGGTTGGCTTGAGGCGGCGCGATTAGACGGACGTGGTGCGGTTGGCCTCATGTGGTGCTGTTGATCGGAGGTGGCTCTCGTTTGGAGTCTGTGCTGAGTAGCTCTTGGTGATCCGCGAGGTGGCGGGTTGGTCGTGTCGTTCGGCGGGGTGCACACCGTCCGGGCGAACTCGGCAGGCGACTAGCGATTCGCCACGGTACGGAACTTCCCAGCCACTGACCGGAACTGCCTAGCCACCGAGAGGTCTGGCCACGGCGAGGTCTGGCCACGGCGAGGTCTGGCGACCAAGAGGCCTGGCTGGCCACCGCGCGGGCACCGACAGCGCCCCGCGCAGCGGCGGCACGCTCCGCGTGCGAGACCAGTCACGCCGACCGCCGCGATCAGGGCATCGTTCGTGTCCATCGGAACCGCTCCAGAGCCAAGGCCCACGAGCCGTGACATACCTCGGCCAGCGCGAACCTGGGCGTGAGGCTTGTGGAAACCATGGAAACCGTGGAACCCACTGGTGGGCGGCGTGGTCGGTCATGTGTTGCGTGAGGTGCGCGCCACCCCAACGGCCTCGGCGGGGCGGCGCGCCATCCGCTATGGCGTCGGGCGGCTGAGCAACCGCTCGAGCCAGGACTCGCGTGCCGCGACGCATGCCTTGGCCAGAGCGGATTGCGGGGCCAGGTCGTGGAAGCCGTGGAATGCGCCGCCCCAGACGTGGAGTTCGGCGTCGCCTCCGGAGGCCCAGATGGCGGTTGCGAAGGCTACGTCTTCGTCGCGGAACACCTCTGCCGCGCCGACGTCGATGAAGGTTGGCGGGAGGCCGCTCAGGTCGGTCGCGCGGGCGGCTGCTGCGTAGGGCGAGACGTCGGCGGTTCCGCGGCGGTCGCCTAGGACTGCTGTCCACGCGGTCAGGTTGCTGGTGCGGTCCCAGACACCGGTGCCGTCGTACTGGCGGGACGACACTGTCTCGTTGCGGTCGTCGATCATCGGGCACTGCAGCAGCAGTCCGAGCAGCGGCGGGCCGTTGCGGTCGCGTGCCAGCAGCGCGGTTCCGGCGGCGAGGCCTCCTCCGCCGCTGCCGCCGAACATGACCAGGCGGTCAGCGGCGAAGCGCAGGGTCTCGGCGTTGGCGGCCATCCATTGCAGACCCGCATAGCAATCCTCGACGGGCACTGGGTCGGGATGCTCTGGGGCCAGCCGGTATTCGACGGTGACGGCGACTGCGTCGTGCTTCAACACCCAGTCGATCAGCGGGCCTGCCGCGGCGAAGCGGTCTCCCATGACCATTCCGCCGCCGTGGAGGTGGTAGATGCCGACGCCCGGAGTGTCGTGGTCCACGTGCGCGAGGACGGAGACCTCGATTTCCGCGCCGCCGTAGCCGGGGATCGTGTGGTGGGTGCAGCGGACTGGGCGGTCGGCGATTTGTTCTTCGATGGCGGGGAAAGGGAGGGCCCGGTAGTGCGGCAGCTGGTCTGCTGTCATGCCGACCGGTACGCCGCCGTCGAGGATCGGCAGGACTTTGGCTAGTTCTGGATCAAACGGGGGACGCGGCATTTCCTGCGTCATGAGTGCTCCTGAGCGTCATCGATCCCCTCACCGCCGAAGCGACGAACCGCCGAACCGGCGCACGGCTGAGCGCACGCGACGGGGCGCGCGAGGAGAGAGGGTGGTGGGAAAGAGTTGCTGCCAGGGCACTCGTCGGCCGGTACGCCGCCGAGAACCCGGCGGCTAGCCTCTGTCCACCTCGATGAGCATGTCGCGAGTTTACCCGACTGCCGGGGCATCCCGCGCTGAATTTCTCGGGGACCGCGCTCGAACCCGGTGTCGGGTAAGGACTTTGGGGAGACTCCAGGCGGGACAAGTCTCGATGAGTGCAGAATGGGCGGTCGTGACGGTCATCCTTTCCCTGCCCCGAAGCGAATCCGAGGCAGCCTTGCAGCTGCGGCCGTGGCGGTCGGATGATCGGCAGGCGCTGGTCGACGCGCATCGCGATCCGCTGTTGCGCCGTCGGTTGATGGCTCCTCTCACTGATGATGGCGACGCCCGGCGGTGGTTGGACGCGCAGGCGTCCGGCTGGGAGACCGCGACACAGTTCAGTTTCGCGGTGGTGGCTGACGACGACATGCCGCTCGGGCACGTCGTCGTGAAGGTTCGGGATGCTGGGGCCGCTGAGGTCGGGTACTGGACTGCCGCCCAGGCTCGGGGTCGTGGAATCGCTGCTCGGGCGTTGGAAGCTACGTCGAGGTGGGCGCTTGGTACGCAGCGGTTCGTTTCGTTGAGCCGTCTCGACTTGCTGCATGCCGAGGACAATCCGGCATCCTGTCGGGTCGCGGAGAAGTGCGGCTACGTCCTCGACGGGCTGCTGCCGCCCGCGCCGCCGGACTTTCCGGTCAGCGGGCATCGGCACGTGCGGACCTCGGGAGGTTGAGTGCCGGTCGGAGCCGTCAAGTGCCTCGGCGCTGCCAGCCGCAGCCGTCGAAGGCCTCTCGACGGCGAGCCGGTCGCGGCGGTGGGCTGAGCAAGTAAGTGGAGGCAGTCTCGTTGATGGACGCCAGGGGCTCGCACCCGTTCCGCTGCTCTCCTTCGACGCACCGTCCCTGCCGACGGCTTGAAGCACCGCCGCCCCATCCGCCACGCGCGAACCCACCCCGGCGGGCTTCCTCCGACGCACCGGACGAAGCCGAGGAGTCGCTAGCCGCGCGCCTCTAACCAGGCGACGACGGCTCGGACGAAACCGTCGACGTTCGATAGGGGTTTGCCTGCGAAGACCGCGTGCAGGTGTTCGACCCCGATCAGGTCGTTCCAGGCCCACGCCCGTTGGCAGGTTTCCTCGTCGGCGGCGCCGCGGAGGACGTCCCAGCCGTGCCAGGTCGCGGCTAGTGCTGCGTCTACGGCTGGGTCCCCCAGGATCGCCAGGTCCCAGTCGAGGACACCGGTGAGCTTGCCATCGGCGTCGAAGTGGACGTTGCTGCCTCCGAGGTCTCCGTGGACGAGTCTGGCGGGTGCCTCGTCCAGGGCCAGGAGCGTGTCCAGTCGCTGCTGGACTCCGCGCCGCCACTGTGCTGGCAGGCGCGGGATGACGTCCTCCACGATCTCCGCCCAGCCCAGGCCGTTGGCATATTTGCGCGGGCGGTGGAGGACGGCTTCGAGGTCCGGTGAGATCTCAACCTCTCGCAGTTCCGTCAGCAGCTGGCCGAACGCCGCCGGGTCGCCGACGCCTTCCGGTAGGCCCTTGCCGTCGATCCAGGAGACTGCGACGGCTGCGCGGTCTCCGAACGTGGTCACTGGAGTCAGCGGCTCTGGCACGGCGAAGGGCAGTCCGGCCGCGGCGATGGCGCGGAGGATCTCGACTCGGCGTGGTAGTTCGGCGGCGGCGTCTGGGCGCTTGGCGATTCGCACGGCGGCGACGCCTGGGAGCAGCACGACGTGGTGCATGTTTCCCTGCTCGGCCAGTCGGGCGGGCCCAGCGGCGAAGCCGGGTACGAGGGTTTCGGCGATTTCCAGCAGGTCGGCGGGGACCGGGTGCGGCATTCCGCGAGTCTGCCGGACTCTGTCACCGCTCAGCGTCGCAGGTGCTTCACCGTCGGGGAGGCAGCGGCACCACGTCCAGGTCCCGGGCCAAGTGGATTTCTCCGTCGAACACCTTCGCGGCCTCGTCGCGGAACCGGTCCGCCTCCTCATACGGGTAGCGCTGCGAGAAGTGCGTCAGCAGCAGCTCCCGGGCACCCGACTCCGCCGCCAGCCGGCCGGCGTCGGTGCTGGTCAGGTGGCCGTAGCGGTAGGCAAGGTCGGCGTCGTCGGCTCGGAAGGTCGATTCGGCGATCAGGAGGTCCGCTTCTTGCGAGCAGGCGAACGCGCCCGCGCACAGGCGGGTGTCCATCACGAACGCGACCACCTGACCCCGACGTGGCACGCTGACGTCTTCCAGGCGGACCACACCGTCGGCTGTCTCGAAAACACCGTCGGCCTGGAGTTTTCGTACTGCCGGGCCTTGGACGCCTGCCGCGGCTAGGGCGTCCGGCAGCATCCGGATTCCGTCCGGTTCGGCGTAGCGGTAGCCGAAGCAGTCGATGCGGTGTTCCAGCGGGTACGCCGACAGGGCACCGCCCAGCGGGCCCGGCGCCGAGATCGGCAGCGGGACCAGTTCGGCGCGTTCGTGGAACGACGTCGAGTGCCGCAGGCGGTCGAAGTACTCCTGGCCGGACGCTGGGTAGTGGCAGCGCACGGGGTGCGCGACGCCGTCGAGCGACAGCCGTTGGATGATGCCCGCCAGGCCGAGGCTGTGGTCGCCGTGGAAGTGGGTGACGCACAGGTGCGTGAGTTCGCTCGCCGTCGCGCCGGCGTACATCATCTGCCGCTGGGTGCCTTCGCCCGGATCGAAGAGGACGCCGTCGGTGTCGAAGCGCAGCAGGTAGCCGTTGTGGTTGCGGTGCCTGGTCGGCGTCTGGCTCGCCGAGCCGAGCACCACTAGCTCGCGTCGGGACATGACGATCATCTTCGCGCCACGCCCGGGCCCGGCGCCACCGAAATGAACTCCGCGGAAACAGCGGCGGCCGTCCGGGAGGAAATTCCCCGGACGGCCGCGCGCCGCGAACAATTGCCGTTCGAATTCGTTCGATCACTTTCCGCGAATTCGATCTTCACCCGGCCTCGGGAATTGCCAGCTTTTCCCGATACCAGTTCCGGGACTGAGCCATTCGGACGCCGAGTCCCGGCCCGGGAGAAACTCCGGTGGTCTCCCAGACCTTTTCGCTGGCATACCAATGGTCCCGGGTGAGCAGCGACCGCTGGTGCTCGCTGAGCCACGGCGTGCGGGCCCGATGCTCGGCGAGCGGCCGGTCGTGGCTGGGAATCGGCAGGTCAAGCACGGTGCAGACGGCTTCGAGCAGCTCGCGCATCCGCACCGGTTCCGGGTCGGCCACATGGAACACCTCGCCGGGGCGGCCCAGTGCCGGGTCCAGTGCGAAGGCGCTGAGCACGGCAGCGAGATCCCAGGACGAGACCACTGATGTCCGGGACCTGCCGCCGTCGGCCCACGCCGGCACCGCGCGCAGCCACTTCGCCAGCGTCGGGACCACGTGCCGGTCGCCGTCGCCGTACACCAGGTGCGGCCGCAGCACGATCCCGCCCGCGGCGCGGACCTGCTGTTCCCCGGCCAGCCTGGTGCGGCTGGTGGCCGAGGCGGGCCCGAGGTCGAGCGTGTCCTCGGGCGCGCCTCGATGCTCGCCGTCGCGGTAAACCGCACAGGTGCTCAGGTGCACGATCCGGCGCGTGCCCGCCCGCCGCGCTTCCGCGAGGAGCCGGGCCGTGCCGCGATCGTTGACCTGCGCGCATTCCTCTTCGGTGCCGCCGATCCGGGACGCGGCGTGCACGAGCGTCGCAACGCCCGTGCACGCCCCGGCCAGCCCGGCGGCGTCGGTGAGATCGCCTTCGTGGATCCGCGCGCCGGATCGCGTGATCCATTCCGGCACCGCACCGCGCGCCAGCACCCGGACCGCGGCACCGCGAGCGAGCAACGCCCGCAGCACCGCCGATCCGATGAACCCGGTCGCTCCGGTGACGAGGATTTCCCCGGTCGTACTGTCCGCCCCCAGGCCGGCAGTCATGACCTGCGCATCGCCAGGGTGCCGCTCGCCACGGGACGGCCCTTCTGCTCCGCCGCCACCCGCACCAGGCGGGCCCCGTCCGCATCGACGCCGATTTCTTCCGCCGTCAGCAGGCATTCCGAGTCGAACTCGACGTAGACGGAGAAATCGAAGTCCGTGCGCAACGGCAGTGCGTACGGGTCGCCGAGCGTCAGCAACGCCGCCTGCCGCGCGCCTTCCAGCAGCACCATGCCCGGGACGTGGTCCACCGAGTGGTCGAACAGGACCGGGTGGTCCGGGTCGAACTGCAGGGACCAGGTGCCGGGCTCCGCGGTCTCGGCGACCAGCACGTCTTCCTTGCGTTCCCGGCCGACGAGCACCGGTTCCACCGTGGGCAACGCGATGGCCTGGAACGGCGTCGCCGCGAAGTGGTCGCCGCGCAGCCGGCGGTAGACCGCCGGGGACACGCAGCGAATGGTCTCCGAAGCGGTGCCGATCAGCTCCCCGTCGCGGAAGCAGCCGAACTCGAACCGCATGCCGCCGACGTTGTTGCCCCGGCGGATCACGTCCTGGACGCTCGCCCGCAGCACCACGTCGATCGGCCTGCCCTCGGTGACCAGCCCTTCGGGGGTGATAGAGCTGGTCTTGCGGCCGCCGACGAACACGGTGCCGAGCGAGACGCCGTACGCGCGATGCGCGACCAGCATGATCGCCTGGCGGAACGTTTCCAGGTACAGCATGGGATCGTGCGATCCCGGAGTGCGCGGACCGAAGAACCCGTGCCGGCGCGGCCACTGCGCGCCGACTTCGAACCGGTCCTCGCCCACGATGTTCAGATCAGTGACGAAAACTTCCGAGACGGCCGCGCGGTGCACGAGATTGCGCGGGATCGTCTGCTGGAAGTCGACCGGGCTTCCGCCCGGCGAACTTTCGCCGTCGATGATGAAGTTTCTTCCGACAGACTCCTCTAACAGCGTACCGACCATGTCGGTCCTCCCAGAAAAAAAGTACTTCCCCAGTACCCCCACAACATTTTTAGCGGAAAAGAGCGGACAAAACCATACCTACCTACCGGTTTTTTTCTCTGGCTCCGCGGGCCGCGCGGAGGTAGACTGGTGTGTCAGCGTGGCCCGGCGCGGGCCCGCGATCCCCCGAGAGGAGTCACAGTGGCTCGCCAGGAACGCGCGGAGCAGACCCGAAATGCCATCCTCGACGCAGCCGCGTCCAGGTTCGACGCGGTCGGCTTCCTAGGCGCGAGCCTGTCGGACATCCTCGCCGAGGCGGGAGTCACCAAGGGCGCGCTGTACTTCCACTTCAAGTCCAAGGAAGAACTCGCGGACGCGCTGATCAACGAGCAGTTCACCGTGTGGGACCCGCTGGCCGACATCGAGAGCCCCGGGCTGCAGACGGTCATCGACCTCACCCAGAACATGGGGCACAGCCTGCGCAAAGACGTGCGCGTGCGCGCCAGCATCCGGCTCGTCATCGAGCAGGGCTCGTTCGTCACGCCCGCCGCGGGCGCGTACAAGCAGTGGACCGACACCATCCACGGCTGCCTGCTCGCCGCGAAGGCCGCGGGCGACGTGCGCAAGGACGTCAACGCGCACGATCTCGCGCAGTACGTGGTCGCGTCGTTCACCGGGACCCAGCTCAGCTCGCAGGTGCTGACCGGGCGGACGGACCTGCACGAGCGGGCCACGTTCATGTGGCAGACGATCCTGAGCGCGGTCGTCCCGCCCCGGCGGCTGCACAAGTTCAATCCGGCCGGGACTTTTCCCGCCGACGACTAGCCAGTTCTGGTGCCGCGCGGCCCGAAACCGGACGGTCGGTTTGGGATTCTGGATTCGCCGCGGTACGGTCGCGGCGGGCCTCGGGAATCAAGCTGGCGCGGTCGCGGTGCGACTCGGGGATCGACCGGGCGCGCAGCGGCTGAGGCACCGGTCGCTCAGGCACCAGTCGCCTCAGCGACGCGACTCGCGAATCAACCCGGCACACAACCGCTCAGGTGCCGGTCGCCTCAGCGACGCGACTCGCGAATCAACCCGGCACACAACCGCTCAGGTGCCGGTCGCCTCGGCGGTGGTCGAATCCGCCGGCTGCGATGCCTCGATCACCCGCCACAGCTCGGAAAGCGTGCTCGCCAGGTCGGTGCCGGCCGGGATCGTCCCGCTCGCCGCCGCCGATTCCAGGCCGACGCAGGTCACCACGACCAGCAGCGCCGCCATGTCCGGGCGGACGTGCGGGCTCAGCTCCCCCGCCCCGTGCGCGGCGGCGATGTGCGCGCGCACCTGGCCGAGCCACGCGCGGACGAACGCGACGAACCTCGGGTCGTTCGAGCCCATTTCGCGGGCGAGCCGGAAGCTCGCGCCCACCTTCGCGTCTTCGGCGAGCCAGCCCATCAGCGCCCGGCTCAGATCGGCCAGCCTGCGCAGATGCGGACGGCTCCCGCGCGCCCGCGCGACGTGCTGGTGCAGGACCGCGACGGCCGCCGACTGCACCTCGTCGCAGATTTCGTCCTTCGACGAGAAGTGGAAGTACAGGCCGCCCTTGGTCACGCCCGCTTCGCGCGCGATGTCCACCATGCTCGTGGCCGCGTAGCCGTCGCGGTGCAGCAGCGCCGCGGCGGCGTCCAGCAGCAAGAGCCTGGTGAGCTCCGCACGCGCCTGTTTCGTCACCGGCTTCCCCATCGTCTCGCGCCGGGAACGGCACGGTGTGCGTCCCGACCGGCTAATCATGACATACCGACCGCCCGGTTTACCAGAGATTCCGGCCGATTACCTGGCCCCCGCCGGGAATCCAAGATCAAAACAGACCAACCTCCCGGTTTTTCCTTGAAAACCGACCTCCCGGTTTGCTATGGTCCAATGGTGGACCCGGCTCGGACCGGCAGGCAGCGGCGCTGGGGGCGCCGCCGGGCGGGTCCGGCGCGAGAGACACCGGAGGGCAGTCATGCTGAACTACGAAATTCTCGGACAGATCAGAGTGAGCGGCCGGCCCGGCGTCTGCGCCCCGCGGGCTCGCAAGATCGAGACCTTGCTGTCCGTGTTGCTGGCCAAGAACAACCAGGTCGTGACCGCTGAGCATCTGATAGGCGAGATCTGGGGCGAGCATCCGCCCGCGAGGGCGAGCGCGGCGTTGTATGTGTACGTGTCGCAGCTGCGGAAACTGTTGCGGGGCGACGGTGAGAGCGCGGAAGACAACCCTGTTGTCACGAGTCCGCGGGGATATTCGCTGCATGTGGGGATCGATGAGCTGGATGCTGATCGGTTCACCCGGCTTTACGAGCAGGGGCGCGCGTTGCACTGGGACCGTGGCTACGGTCAGGCCGCGAAGGTGCTGCGGGAGGCTTCCAATCTGTGGCGCGGCTCGGCGTTCGGGGGGTTCACCGATTCTCCTGATGTGCAGGCGTATGCCACGTTGCTTGAGGAGAGCCGGCTCGGGTGTCTCGAGTTGCTGATGGAGACCGAGCTGCTCATCGGGCGGCATCGCGAGGTGGTCGGGCAGCTGTCGGCGCTCGCGAAGGAGCATACGCTCCGGGAGACGTTCACCGAGTACTTGATGACTGCGCTGGCTCGGTCCAACCGGCGGGCCGAGGCGTTGGAGACGTTCGCGTCCGCGCGGCAGAACCTGGTGCAGCAGTTGGGGATTGAGCCGGGGAGTTCGCTGCGGAAGCTGCATCACAGCATCCTTGTCGGGGAGATGTCGGACGCGGTCTGATCCCGACCCGCGCCGTTTCGGCCCGGTCTTCCGCCACAAGCGGAGACCGGGCCGTTTTCGTGGCGCGGGCGTGGCGGGAAGAGAAAAGCCGTGAGGGGAACCCTGAGGGAATCTGATTCCCTCAGGGTTCCCCTCACGACACCCCTAGCTGCGGTAGACCGAGACGACGAAACCGCCGCACGTAACCGGTTCTCCGTACCAGCCGCCCCAGCGGCTGTCCAAAGCCAGGCCTGCCAGTTCGGCCATCAGGTCGAGTTCGGCGGGCCAGACATAGCGCAGGGGCAGCGACGCGTCGGTCAGGTGCACGATCTGCCGCACGTCGTCCACCGCTCGCACCCGGGCGTCTGCGGTCCAGCACGCGGGATCGGGGTGACGGCCCTGCACCACCAAGGCGCCGCCGGGGCGCAGGAGGCGGCTGTAGCGGCCGATGGCTCGCAGCTGGTCTCGTTGGTCTGGCAGGCGGGACAGCACGTCCGCGCCCAGGTATCCCGCGTCGAAGCGGGGGCCGGGTTCCAGGTGGACTTCGTAGCCTTCGCCGGCCAGTGCGTCCGCTACCGGACCGCCGCCGGGGACCAGGATTCGGCCGGAGCCGTGGTGTCGCGAGCAGCGGTCGGTCACTTCGGAGAGGAACGCGACCGCGCCCGCCGGGTCGTCCGCCAGCGGGGCCAGCCACGCGGCTACGGGATCGACCGGCTTTTCCATCACCCGGGTCGGCATGTCGCCACCTCACTTCACGCAGTGGTCCTCTCTACTCCACAGAGAGTGCCGGACCGATCTAAAGCGGATCTAGCGGAATCGGGGTCCCCTAGGCAAGCCTGAAGGGCGACCCGCGGCGTGCGGGTCGCCCTTCGGCGGTGAAAAGTGGTTCAGCCCTTGGTGCGCCGGTTGAA
Source organism: Amycolatopsis sp. cg13 (assembly GCF_041346965.1). Classification (GTDB taxonomy): domain Bacteria; phylum Actinomycetota; class Actinomycetes; order Mycobacteriales; family Pseudonocardiaceae; genus Amycolatopsis. The sequence continues at coordinate 7,986,662 of NZ_CP166848.1, read as the reverse complement.
CTTGCGCACCGCGAGGAACGAGGCCGCGGCGGTGATCACGCCCCACCAAGCGAGGGCGAGCCACGCCGTACCGCCCGCGGGGGTGCCGTTCATCAGGGCGCGCACGGCGTCCATCAGGACCGTGAACGGCTGGTTGTCCACGATCACGCGCAGCACGCCGGGCATTGCCTGGGTCGGCACGAGAGCGCTGGAGGCGTACGGCACGAACACGAGGATCATGCCGAGGCCGCCGGCGCCTTCGACCGTCTTCGAGATCGAGCCGAGGAGCACCGCCAGCCAGAAGACGCCTGCCGCGAACAAAACCAGCAGGCCGATCGCGGCGAGCCAGCCCAGTGCGCTGCCGCCGGGGCGGAAGCCGATCGCGAAGCCGATCGCCACCATGATCACGAACGACACGAGGCTGCGCAGCATGCCGGCGGCGACGTGGCCCACCAACACCGCCGGGCCGAACATCGGCATCGAGCGGAAGCGTTCCACGAGACCCTGGGTGAGGTCGGCGGCGACGCCGACGACCGTGGTCGTCGAGTTGAAGCCGATGCTGATGGCCAGCAGGCCGGGCACCAGGTAGTCGACGTAGGCCATGCCGGGCACGTTGATCGCGGGCCCGAACATGAAGCGGAACAGCAGCAGCAGCACGATCGGCAGCGACACCGCCTGCAGCAGCATCTCCGGGTTCCGCGTGATGTGCTTGACGTTGCGCCCGATCAGCACGCGGAAGTCGGACAGCACCGTGGCCAGCCCGGCGCTTTCGGGCGCCGCGGGGAGCTGCGCCCCCTCGGTTTCCCTGGACAAGGTCTGGGTCATCACTTCGCTCCCGCGGTTGAGGTGAGGGTGTGGAACACGTCGTCGAGCGTCGGCTCGGACAGTTCGATCCCGGCGGGCTCGAGCCCGGCGTCGGCGACCCGGTTGAGCGTCGCGCGCACCTGGCCGGGGTGGTCGATCGGGACGCTGACCGTCTCGTCCAGCAGCACGCCGCCGGTGATCTGCTGCGCGCGGCCCGCTTCGGCGACCGACGCGAAAGTCAGCTTCAGCCGTTCGGTGCCGACCCGGCGCTTCAGCTCGGTGGCGGTGCCCTCCGCGACGACGCGGCCCTTGTCGATGACCGCGATCCGGTCGGCGAGCTGGTCGGCCTCGTCGAGGTACTGCGTGGTGAGCAGGACCGTGGTTCCGCCGTCGAGCAGCTTGCGGATCGCGTCCCACATCGCCGAGCGGCTGCGCGGGTCGAGACCCGTGGTGGGCTCGTCGAGGAACAGCACCGGCGGCGACGTGATCAGGCTGATCGCGAGGTCGAGGCGGCGCCGCATGCCGCCGGAGTAGGTCTTCACCGGACGGCTCGCGGCTTCTTCGAGGTCGAACTGCGCGAGCAGTTCGGTGGCCCGCTCCTTCGCCCGCGCGATCGGCAGGTGGAACAGCCGCCCCATCATTTCCAGGTTTTCGCGGCCGGTGAGCAGTTCGTCGACCGCGGTGTTCTGTCCGGTGAGGCCGATCTGCTCGCGGACCTTGCGGGTGCGCTTGGCGACGTCGTGCCCGTTGACGGTCACGGTGCCGCCGTCGGCCTCCAGGAGGGTGCTGAGGATCCGCACCGTCGTGGTCTTGCCGGCGCCGTTGGGGCCCAGCAGCGCGAACATCGTGCCCCGCTCGACGCTGAGGTCGACGCTCTCCAGGACGTCGACATCGCCGTAGGACTTGCGCAGCCCCCGTGCTTCGATTGCGTAGCCGGTGACCATCGGGTTACCTCTCCTCGGTTCGGTCAAGCGGGGAAACTGTCGGGATCAAGTGGGCCACAGCGGCCGCGAGAGCGGCAATACCGGCCGGACCCGATAGGGGTGGGCTAATCGTCGTCCCCACCCCCGATTGCCATGCTGATCAACGCGTCGGTGTCCAGTTCGTCGATCGTGTCCTCGTCCACCGCGGACTGTTCCTCTTCCAGGTGCTCGGCCTGTTCCGGGATCTGGATGCCCGCCAGTTCGAGCAGTCCGTCCAGCAGGCCCGCCGAACGCAGCCGTTCCAGCGGGATCGCCGACAGCGCGTCCCGGATTCCCTGGTCCGTCAACGGTTCCGGCTCGGTCTCGGCCGGAGCCAGTTCGGTGACCAGGTGCTCGGCGAGGATCCGCGGCGTCGGGTAGTCGAAGATCAGGCTGACCGGCAGCTTCAGGCCGGTGACGAGGCTGAGCTTGTTGCGGAACCCGGTGGCGGACAGGGAATCGAAGCCGACCTCGTTGAACGAGCGGTCCGCTTCCACCGCCTCCGGACCGGCGTGCCCGAGCAGCGTCGCCGCGTGCGTGCGCACCAGGGTGAGCACGGTCGGCACCCGCTTGCCCGGCGGGAGCGCGCCGAGTTTCTGCGCCAGCGATTCGGTGTCCTCCACGGCATCCTGAGCCGCTCGTCGGCCGCGAGAGCCGGCGAGTTCGCGCAGGACGGCCGGGAGATCGTCGTCGCCCGAGGACACTAGTACGCGGGTATCCAAAGCGATCGGCACGAGCAGCGGTTCAGGCGAACCAGCTGCCGCGTCCAGCAATCGCAGACCGTCCTCAGTGGACAGCGCCGTGATGCCGGTTTCGCCGATGCGGTGGGCGTCCGCGTCCTCCAGCGCCGCGCCCATGCCGCCGCCCCACAGACCCCAGGCGAGCGACGAGCCCGCGAGGCCTTCGCGGCGGCGGCGGACCGCCAGCGCGTCGAGGTAGGCGTTGGCCGCGGCATAGCTGCCCTGGCCCGGTGCGCCGAGCACGCCGGCGGCCGAGGAGAACAGGACGAACGCGGTCAGGTTGCGGTCGCGGGTCAGCTCGTCGAGCGTCGCCGCGGCGTCGACCTTCGGGCGCAGGACGTTGTCGAGACGTTCCGGCGTAAGGGAAGTCAGGACACCGTCGTCCAGGACACCGGCTGCGTGCACGACTCCGCGCAGATCAATTCCGTCCAGAAGCGCGGAAACCGCGGCGCGGTCTGCGACGTCGCAGGCGGCGAGCGTGACTTCGGCACCGAGACCGGTCAGTTCGTCCCGCAGCTCGGCCGCGCCCGGTGCGTCCGCGCCACGACGGCTGACCAGCAGGAGATTCTGTACGCCGTGTTCGGTCACCAGGTGCCGGGCGACGGAACCGCCGAGCGCACCGGTCGCGCCGGTGATCAGCACGGTGCCTTCGGAGTGCCAAACCGGCGCGGCAGCGGCGTCGGCGGCTCGTTGCAGCCGCGGTACCAGCACCGCTCCGGAGCGGAGGGCGACCTGCGGTTCGTCCGATGCCGACACTGCGGCAAGGGTGCGGCCGCTAGGGGTTCCGGTGCCGAGGTCGACCAGGGTGATCCGGTCCGGGTGCTCGGCTTGCGCCGAACGGACCAGTCCGGCCACCGCGGCTCCGACCGGGTCGGGGCTTTCCTCGGCGCCGGCCGCGACCGCGCCTCGGGTGACCACTAGCAGCGAGCCCTCCGGACGGCCGAGGAACGTCTGCAGTTCGCCGAGGACGCGGTGCAGTTCCGCGTGCACGTCGTCGCCGGCGGCGGGCAGCACGACCAGGCCGGAAGCGTCGTCGATGCTGGTCGCGGCGGTGGCGCCGAGGGCATCGGTGAGGCCGAACGGGTCGTCGCCGACCACGGTCCAGTCGGTGACTTCGGCTACCGCGTCGAGGTCGGTCTGCTCCCAGGCGAGGCGGAACAGCGACTCCGTGCCCCCGGTTTCGGCGGCCTGCGGCTGTGCGGACATCGGGCGAAGCAGCAGCGAATCCACCGAAGCGACCGGTGCGCCGGTGGCGTCGGCGATCTTCAGCGCAGCCGCACCCGAACCGATCTGCTTCACGTGCACCCGCAGCGTCGTCGCGCCGACTGCGTGCAGCCGGACGCCTTCCCACGCGAACGGCAGCGCCGGTTCGTCGCCGACCGCGCCGGAGACGCCGATGGTGTGCAAGGCGGCGTCGAGAACGGCCGGGTGGATGCCGTAACGGTCCACATCGGACACCGCAGCAGGCAGCTGGATCTCCGCGAACGCTTCCCCATCGCCCTTCCAGGCAGCGACGAGGCCGCGGAACGCCGGGCCGTACGCGAGACCGTCGGCGGCCAGTTCCTCATAGGTGCCATCGAGTTGCACCTGATCGGCGGCGGGCGGCCAGGCGGAGAGGTCGAACTTCTCCGACTTGCCTGCCTTGGCAAGGCGTCCAGTGGCATGGCGGGTCCACGGGACGCCGTCCGCCGCGCCTTCCGGTCGCGAGTGGACAGTGAAGGTGCGAATACCGTTTTCCGCGGCGTCGAGCGCGAACTGGACGCGCACGCCGGTCCGCTCCGGCACCACCAGCGGGTACTCCAGCGTCAGCTCGTCCAGGCGCGGGCATCCGGCCTCGTCTCCGGCGCGGATCGCCATCTCGACGAAACCGGTGCCGGGGAAAAGGATCGAGCCGCCGACGACGTGGTCAGCCAGCCACGGGTGCGTGCCGACGGACAGCCGTCCCGAGAACAGGAGGCCCTCCGCACCGGCCAGCTCCGTCGCGGTGCCGAGCAGCGGATGGTCTTCCTGCCCCGGCGCGGCAGCCGTGCTCTCCAGCCAGTAACGCTGGCGCTGGAACGGATACGTCGGCACGGGCACCGGGTGCGCGCCGGTCGGAGCGTAGATCGCTGACCAGTCGAGGTCGACGCCGCTGACGTGCAGCTGCGCGACACCGGTGAGCGCGGCGACGGCTTCGTCCTGCTCCTTGTGCAGCAGCGAGGCGAGCACGAGACCGTCCGGACGGTCGTCGAGGCTGGCGTCGGCCATCGCGGTGAGTGTGGTGTCCGGGCCCAGTTCGAGGAACCGGGTCACACCGTCTGCCGCGGCCCGGGCGACCGCGTCTCGGAATTGCACGCCTTCGCGGACCTGGTTTACCCAGTACTCCGGCGAGGTCAGGTCGGCCGGGCCGCCGGTGACCGTGGAGATGATCGAAATCCTGGGTTCCGCATAGGACAGTCCTTCCGCGACAGTGCGGAATTCGGCGAGCATCGGGTCCATCAGTCGCGAGTGGAATGCGTGCGAAACGCGGAGTTGCTTGGTGCGCTCGAACTTCGCCGCCACTTCGGCGACCGCTTCCGCGGCACCGGAGATGACGACTGCGGTCGGGCCGTTCACTGCGGCAATGTCCACAGTGTCCCCGGCGGCTTCGCGAACCGCTTCGGGCGTGCCATCGATCGCGACCATCGCGCCGCCGGTCGGCAGGGCCTGCATCAGCTTGCCCCGGGCGACCACGAGCTTCGCGGCGTCGGCCAGCGAGAACACGCCAGCACAGTGCGCGGCGGCGAGTTCGCCGATCGAGTGTCCGGCCAGCAGGTCCGGCTTCACGCCCCAGGATCGGACCGTACGGAACAGTGCGACTTCCAGCGCGAACAGCGCCGGTTGCGTCCAGCGGGTCTCGTCGAGGCCTTCGCCGCTGTCGATCACTTCACGGAGCGGACGGTCGAGGTGCTTGTCGAGTTCGGCGCACACCTCGTCGTAGGCCTCGGCGAAGGCCGGGTACCGCGCGGCCAGCTGCGTGCCCATCTGCGCCCGCTGCGAACCCTGACCCGCGAACAGGAACGCGGTTCGGCCGCTGCCGGTCGCGGTGCCACGGATGACGCCGCGTGCGTCTTCCTCGTCCACCAAGGCCGCCAGCCCACGCACGAACTGCGGCGAGCGGCTGCCGATCAGCACCGCGCGACGGTCGAAAGCGCTGCGTGCGGTCGCCAGCGAGAGACCGATGTCGGCGAGGCTGCCTTCCGGGTCCTCGTCCACATAGGACATCAGCTGTTCGGCCTTGGCCCGCAACGCAGCCGCGCCGCGACCGGAGACCGGCCAGGCGACCGGTCCGTCGTACTCCGGGCCAGTCGAGGCGGTGACCTCGCGACGGTCGCCTTCCTCCAGGATCACGTGCGCGTTCGTGCCGCTCACGCCGAAGGACGAGACGCCGACGCGGCGGGTGTGGCCGTTCGGCAGCCACTTCACCGGCTCGGCGAGCACTCGCACCGCACCTGTGGACCAGTCGATCTCGCTCGATGGCTTGCCCACGTGCAGCGTCGCGGGGAGTTCGCCGTGCCGCATCGCTTCGATCATCTTGATCACGCCTGCCGCACCGGCGGCGGCCTGCGTGTGCCCGATGTTCGACTTCACCGAACCGATCCACAGAGGACGGTCCGCCGACGTCTGCGCGCCGTAAGTCGCCAGCAGCGCCTGGACTTCGATCGGGTCGCCGAGCTTCGTGCCGGTACCGTGCGCTTCGACGGCGTCCACATCGGACGGTTCGAGTCCGGCATCGGCCAGCGCGGCGCGGATGACCCGCTGCTGCGCGGGACCGTTAGGCGCGGTCAGGCCGTTCGATGTGCCGTCCTGGTTCACCGCGCTGCCCTTGAGGACCGCGAGCACCGGGTGGCCGTTGGCGCGGGCGTCGGAAAGGCGCTCCAGCACCAGCACGCCGACGCCTTCGGACCAGGTGGTGCCGTCGGCGTCGTCGGAGAACACCTTGCACCGGCCGTCGGCGGCGAGGCCCTGCTGACGGCTGAATTCCACAAAGGTCTCCGGCGTGGCCATCACCGTGACGCCGCCGGCCAGCGCGAGCGAGCAGTCGCCGCCGCGCAGCGCCTGCGCCGCCATGTGCATCGCGACCAGCGAGGACGAGCACGCGGTGTCGACGGAAACGGCCGGTCCTTCGAGGCCGAGGGTGTAGGAAACCCGGCCGGTGACGATCGAGCCAGCGCTGTTCGCACCGACGTAGTCGTGGTACTGGACGCCCGCGTACACGCCGGTCGGGCTGCCCTTGAGCGAGACCGGGTCGATCCCGGACCGCTCCAGCGCTTCCCAGGACGCTTCGAGGAGCAACCGCTGCTGCGGGTCGATCATCGGCGCTTCCTTCGGCGAGACGCCGAAGAACGTCGGGTCGAAATCGCCCGCGTCGTAGACGAATCCGCCTCGTGCGACGTAGGTCGTGCCGGGGCGGCGGCCGGTCGGGTCGAGCAGGCCGTCGATGTCCCAGCCGCGGTCGGCCGGGAAGTCCCCGATCGCGTCGCGACCCTCGGCGACCAGTTCCCACAGCTGTTCCGGCGAGGTGACGCCACCGGGCAGACGACAGGCCATGCCGACGATCGCGATCGGCTCGTCCGAGTTGTCCTTAGTGGACACTGTGCTGATCTCGACGGAAGTGCCCGCCAGTTCATCGAGCAGATGTGCGGCGAGAGCGGTCGGTGTCGGGTGGTCGAAGATCAGCGTGGCGGGCAGTCGCTGGCCGGTGGCCGCGGTGAGGCCGTTGCGGAGTTCGATCGCGGTCAGCGAGTCGAACCCGAGCGACTGGAACTGCGCCGACGGCTCGATCTCGTGTGCTGCTCGGTAACCGAGCACGGTGGCGGCGTGACTGCGCACCAGTTCCAGCACCGCGTCGCGACGGTCTTCGTCCGGCATTCCCAGCAGCCTTGCGGCGAACGAATCCACAGAGGACTCGGCAGCGGCGGCGACCCGGCGGGTGGTGCGGCCGACGAGTTGCTCCAGCGTGCGCGGGAGCCGGTCGAGTTTGCGCAGCACCGGCAGGTCGAACTTGGCCGGGACGGCGGTCGGCTTGCGGACGGCGATGGCGCGGTCGAACAGCGCCAGACCCTCCGCAGTGGACAGTGGCACGATGCCGCTGGCCGCGAGCCGCTGCACCTCCTCTTCGGTGAGCGTGCCGCCCATGCCGCCAACCTCGCCCCACAGGCCCCAGTCCAGCGACAGACCCGGCAGGCCGTGCGCGACACGGTGCGACGCGAGGGCGTCCAGGTAGGCGTTAGCTGCGGCGTAACTGCCCTGGCCGGGCGCGCCGAGGACGCCGGAGACCGACGAGAACAGCACGAACGCGGACAGCGCGATCTCGCGAGTGAGTTCGTGCAGGTTCAGCGCACCGTCGACCTTCGGGGCGAGCACGGCGTCGACCCGCTCCGGCGTCAAAGCGGTGACCACGCCGTCGTCGAGAACGCCGGCGGCGTGCACGACCGCGGTGAGCGGGTTCTCCTCCGGCAGCGACGCCAGGACGCTGGCCAGCGCCTCGCGGTCGGCGACGTCGCAGCGTTCCAGCCGGACGTCGACCTCGCTTTCGCGCAACTCGGCGGCCAACTGGTCGAGAGCGGGCGTGATCCGGCGGCTGAGCAGCAGCAACCGGCGGACGCCGTGCTCGGCGACCAGGTGCCGGGCGAGCTTTCCGCCCAGCGCGCCGGACGCGCCGGTGACCAGCACCGTGCCGTGCGGACAGAAGTACGGCCGCTCCAGCTCGGGTGTCGTGCGGACCAGCCGAGGCACGAGGACGGTGCCGAGCCGGACCGCCGCCTGCGCCTCGCCCGAGGCCAGCACCTGCGGCAACACCGTTTCCGGCGTGGTTTCGGCGTCGAGGTCGAGCAGGACGAAGGCGTCCGGATTCTCCTCCTGCGCGGAGCGGACCAGGCCCCAGACCGCGGAGGCGGCGAGGTCGGTGACGTCTCCGGCGGCCGGGACCGCGCCGCGCGTGACCACCACGAGCCGGGCGTGCGCGGGGTGTTCCTCGGTCAGCCAAGCCTGCAGCCCAGCCAGTACACGGTGGGTGAGTTCGTGAGTCTCCGCGGCAGTGCCGGATTCGCCGATGCACTCGAGAAGCTGGACATCGGCAGTGTCCACAGTGGCTTCGACATCCGCGGATCGCTGCCATTCGATCCGGTACAGCGGCGCGGCCTGCTCGGCGACCGGGGCGCTGAACGCGCGGAACACCGTCTCGGCGACCGTCGCGACCGGAGCTCCGGTCGGGTCGGCGAGAGCGATGGTGAAACCGTCCTCTGTGGTCGGGGTGAACCGCACACGCAGCGCGGACGCACCGGTGGCGTGCAGCTCAACTCCGGTCCAGCAGAACGGAACCCGGCCGACGCCGCCGTCACCGCCACCGGCGACGCGCAGCGCGTGGGTGCACGCGTCGAGCGCGGCCGGGTGGAGGCCGAAGCGGTCAGCGTCGTTGTCCTCCGGCAACGCGACTTCGGCGAAGATCTCGCCGTCGCGCTGCCAGACTGCTTGCAGGGAACGGAAAAGCGGGCCGTACGTCAGGCCGGTGTCGGCGAAGTCGTCGTACAGGCCGTCGATGGCGACCGACTCCGCCCCAGCGGGCGGCCACTCGGTCAGCGCAGTGCCGCCGCTGGCCGACTGCGGAGCGACGCTGCCGCTTGCGTGCAGGGTCCAGTCGGCGTCGTCGTCCTCGGGTCGCGAGTGGACAGTCACCGAACGGACGTCGCGCTCCCCCGCCGCACCGACGGTGACTTGCACCTGAATGCCGCCACGGGCGGGCAGGACGAGCGGGCTGCCCAGGGTCAGTTCCTCGATCCGGCCGGAGCCGACCTGGTCTCCGGCGCGGACGACCAGTTCCAGGAACGCGGTTCCGGGCACGGTGACCGCGTCGCCGAGCTGGTGTTCGGCCAGCCACGGGTGCGTTTCGACGGACAGCCGGCCGGTGAGCACGACGCCGTCGGTGTCGGCGAGCGCGACGGCCGCGCCGAGCAGCGGGTGCCCGGCGGACGTCAGCCCGGCGGCGGTGACCTCGTCGCGGTTGGCACGGGCGTCGAGCCAATACCGCTTGCGCTGGAACGCATACGGCGGCAGGTCGACGCGCTGGGCACCACGGTCGGCGAAGACCGCGGCCCAGTCCGGGGTCAGGCCGCTGACGAACAGCTCAGCCAGCGCGGTGAGGGCGGCGGCCGGTTCTTCGCGGTCCTTGCGGAGCACCGGGACCACGAGCGCGTCGGACGTCTGGCGGACCAGCGCGGACAGCACGCCGTCCGGACCGACCTCGGCGAACCGTCCGACACCTTGTGCGGCAAGGGTTCCGATGCCGTCGTGGAACCGGACCGCGGCGCGGACCTGGCGCACCCAGTAGTCCGGAGTGGACATGTCGACATCCGGGCCGACCGTGGAGACCAGCGGAATTTCCGGCTGGTGATAGCTCAGGCCACGGGCCACGGCAGCGAACTCGGCGAGCATCGGTTCCATCAGCGGCGAGTGGAACGCGTGCGAGACCTTGAGCTTCGAAGACTTCCGGCCGTCGAACGCAGCCACCACTGCGGCGACGGCCTCCTCGGTGCCGGAAAGCACGACGGAATCCGGGCCGTTGATGGCGGCGATGCTGACCTCGTCAGTCAGATGCGGCGTGACCTCGTCCTCGGTCGCCTGCAGAGCCACCATCGACCCACCGGACGGCAGCGCCTGCATCAGCCGAGCCCGAGCGGCCACCAAGGTGGCGGCGTCGGCCAGCGAGAAGACCCCGGCGACGTGCGCGGCAGCAAGCTCACCGATCGAATGGCCGAGCAGGAAGTCCGGCTTGATCCCCCACGACGCGAGCAGCCGGAACAGCGCGACCTCGATCGCGAACAGCGCGGGCTGAGTGTAGCCGGTTTGGTTGATCAACCGCGGTTTCTCGAACAGGACTGTCTTGAGTGGACGGTCGAGGTGCTGGTCCAGTTCGGCACAGACCTCGTCCAGTGCGGCACGGAACACCGGGAACGCCGCAGCCAGCGCAGCCCCCATCCCGGCCCGCTGCGCGCCTTGGCCGGAGAACAGGAACGCGGTCAGTCCTTCCACCTGCGTGCCGGTGACGATGTCCGGAGTGGCGACGCCGTCCGCGAGCGCGGCGATGGCCTGCTTCGGGTCCTCGGCCAGCACGACCGCGCGATGCGACAGCGGCGAACGCGAGGTCGCGAGCGAAAAGCCCAGGTCAAGCGGGGACGCAGCAAACGAGACCAGCTGCGCGGCCTGTGCCCGCAGCGCCGCACTCCCGTGGCCAGCCAGCGGCAGCGGAACCGCGACGCCCTCCGGCCAACTCGGGGTAGCCGGCGCAGCGGCCTCCACCGCAGGCGCTTCCTCCAGGATGATGTGCGCGTTGGTGCCGCTCACGCCGAACGACGAAACACCCGCGCGACGTGGGCGTTCTCCCGCCGCCCACGGACGCTCGGTCTTCAACAGCTCAACCGCGCCGGAGGTCCAATCGACCTCTGTGGACGGTTCGGTGACGTGCAGCGTGCGCGGCAGCAGCCCGTGCCGCATCGCCTGCACCATCTTGATCACGCCGCTGACACCCGCCGCCGCCTGTGCGTGGCCGATGTTCGACTTAATCGACCCGAGCCACAGCGGCTCAGTCCGGTCCTGACCGTAGGTGGCCAGCAATGCTTGCGCCTCAATGGGATCGCCCAGCGTGGTGCCGGTGCCGTGGCCCTCGACAGCGTCCACATCGGACGCGGACAGCCGGGCGTTGGCCAGCGCCTGCCGGATCACCCGCTGCTGCGAGGGACCGTTCGGCGCGGTGAGGCCGTTGGACGCGCCGTCGGAGTTGACCGCCGAGCCGCGCACGACCGCGAGCACCTGGTGTCCGTTGCGCTGGGCGTCGGAAAGTCGTTCCAGCAGAAGGGTTCCCGCGCCTTCGGCCCAGCCGGTGCCGTCCGCGCTGTCGGAGAACGCCTTGCACCGACCGTCGGCGGCAAGACCGCGCTGACGGCTGAAGGCGAGGAACGGACCCGGGCGCGACATGATCATCACGCCGCCCGCCAGCGCGAGCGAACAGTCCCGCTGGCGCAGCGACTGGACCGCCAAGTGCAGTGCGACCAGCGAAGACGAGCACGCGGAGTCGATCGTGACTGCCGGGCCTTCCAGTCCGAGCGCGTACGCGATCCGGCCGGAAATGACCGAGCCGGCGTTGCCGGTGCTCAGGTAGTCCTCGACCTCGCCCGCGAGCACGGACGGCGGCAGCTCGTCGTAGTAGTCCTGCCCGCCGCTGCCGACGAACACGCCGACCTGCTGTTTCGCCAGCGAATGCGGCGCGATGCCGGCCCGCTCGAAGGTCTCCCACGCCAGTTCCAGCACGATCCGCTGCTGCGGGTCCATGGCCAGCGCCTCGCGCGGCGAGATGCCGAAGAACGGCGCGTCGAACTCGCCCGCTTCGTGCACGAACCCGCCTTCGGAGACGTAGCTCGTGCCGGGGCTGTCCGGGTCGGCGTCGAACAGCCGGTCCAGCGCCCAGCCGCGGTCGGACGGGAACTCCCCGATCGCGTCGCGGCCGTTGGCGACCAGCTCCCACAGGTCGTCGGCGGACCGGACGCCGCCGGGATAGCGGCAGCCCATCGCGACGATCGCGATCGGCTCGGATTCGGCGGCCTCGACCGCGCGCAGCCGCGCCCGCGTCTGCTGCAGGTTGGCGGTGACCCGCTTCAGGTAGTCGACCAGCTTGGTTTCGTCGGTCCTGGCTTCGTCAGACATCTGGAGAACCTCTTGTCGCAGAATCAAGGGCGGGTGGTCAGGCGCCGAGCTCGTCGTCGATGAGGGCGAACAGTTCGTCGGTGGTGGCCGCTTCGAGCGCTTCGGAGCCGGATTGGCCGCCGGACAGCGTCTGGTGCAGCGCGGCGACGACCGCCTGCAGCCGGGGCAGGATGCGGGACCGGTCGATCTCCGCGGCGTCGAGCGCGGCGGCCGCCGCTTCGAGCCGGTCGAGCCCGGCTTCGAGCGGGACCTCCGTCTCGCCCGCGCACAGCTGGCTCCACAGGTGCTCGGCCAGCGCCTGCGGGTTGACGTGGTCGAACGCGACCGTGGCGGGCAGCTTCAGCCCGGTGCCGGCGCCGAGCCGGTTGCGCAGGTCGACGGCGGTCACCGAGTCGAAGCCGAGTTCCTTGAACGCCCGCGCGGGTTCGACCGCGCCGCCGTCGTCGTATCCGGCGACCGCGGCGACCTCGCCGCGCACCAGGTCCAGCACGGTCCGGCGCTGTTCGGCCGGGCTCAGCGACGCCAGCCGGGCGGCGAGGTCGCCCGCGCCCGCCGGCTCGGCGTCGGTCTGGTCGGCCGCCGCCTCGGGGATGCCGCGCAGCAGCGGGCGAGGCCGGGCGAGCTGGTAGACCGGCGCGAACGCGGCCCAGTCGATGTCCGCGACGACCAGCTGGGACTCGTCGTGGTCGAGCGCCTGGCCGAGTGCTTCGACGGCCAGTCGCGGGTCCATTTCGGCCAATCCCATGCGGCGCAACAGATCGCTCGCGTCCGCGTCGACCATGCCGCCACCGCCCCAGGAACCCCAGGCCACCGCGGTCGCGGTACGCCCGGCCGCACGACGGCGGCGAGCGAGCGCGTCGAGGTAGGCGTTGCTGGCGCCGTAGGCGGGCTGGCCGGAGGTGCCCCACACTGCGGCACCGGAGGACATCAGGACGAACGCGTCGAGTTCGGTGTCGCCGAGCAGCCGGTCGAGCAACTCAGCCCCGGTGACCTTCGCGCGGATCGCGGCGGTGAACTCCTCCGGCGTGACGTCGGCCAGCGCGGGTTCGCGGGTCAGCACTCCGGCGGCGTGCACCACGGAGGTCGGCGGGTACTCGGCGAGCAGCTTGGACAACGCTGTCTCGTCGGCAACGTCGCAGGCCACGACGGTGACGCGGGTGTCGGACAGCTCCTCGACCAGCTCACGCGCGCCTTCGGCGTCGAGGCCGCGACGGCTGGTCAGCACCAGGTGTTCTGCTCCGCGAGAGGCAAGCCAGCGCGCGACATGGCCGCCGACCGCGCCGGTGCCGCCGGTGATGAGCACGGTGCCGCGCGGTTGCCACGGCTCGGCGGCGTCCGGGCCGAGCGGGGCGTGGACCATCCGCTTGGCGAACACTCCGGACGGCCGGATCGCGACCTGGTCCTCGTCGTTGATGCCAGAGACGACGGCGGCGAGCTTCGCCGCGTCTGATGCGTCCGTGACGTCGACCAGACCGCCCCAGCTGCCAGGCTGGTCCAGGGCGACCACAGTGCCGAGGCCCCAGACCGACGCGGCTTCGGGGTCGGCGTCGGAGAAGGCGTCGACTGCGACTGCGCCTCGGGTGACGACCCAGGCCGGAGCGTCGATCTCGTTGTCCCGCAGGGCTTGCAGGAGCGCGATGGTGGTGAGCGTCGGGTTCTCGGCGAAGGCAAGCAGCGAGATGACGCCGTCGAACGGGCGGACTGCGGTTGCTTCGCCGAGGAGTTCGGCCAACGCGGTGCGGGTGTAGTCGGCGGCGACCAGGCGGACGACGTCGCCCTGTTCGGCCAGTGCGTCTGCCAGGTCGGTTGCTTGCGTGACTCCGGCGGGGACAACGATCAGCCAGCTGCCGGTGAGTCCGCTGGTCACTCCGGAGAGCGGCGCCCAGGACACGCGGTACCGCCAGGAGTCCACCGTGGACAGTTCGGTGCGGCGGCTGTGCCAGGCGGCCAGTGCCGGGACGACCTCGGCGAGCGGGCCGGTTCCGACACCAAGCCTTGTGGCGAGCGCGTCTACATCGCCGCCGGTGACGTCCTGCCAGAACTCCTGGTCGGCTACCGGGGTCGCCGTTTCCGCGGCGGCGGCTTCTTCCTCGTGCCAGAAACGCTTGTGCTGGAACGGGTAGGTCGGCAGGTCGACGAGCTGGCCGCCGGGGACCAGCGAGAGCCAGTCGACCGAGCCGCCGCGGACCGAGTACTCCGCCATCGAGGTCGCGAACCGGGTCAGGTCGCCCTCGTCGCGGCGCAGAGTCCCGACGACCGAGCCGGTGTACCCGGTTTCGTCCAGCGTCTCCTGGATGCTCATCGCCAGCACCGGGTGCGGGCTGATCTCGATGAACCGGGTGTAGCCAGCCTCGGCGAGCTGCGCGACGACCGGGGCGAACCGGACCGTGCGGCGCAGGTTGGCGAACCAGTACGCGGCATCCACAGTGGACTCTTCGACCGCGTCAAGGGTGACCGTGGAGGTCATCGCGACCTTGCCGCGCTTCGGCTGAATTGGGCCGAGATCGGCGAGCAGCCGGTCGGAGAGGTGTTCGACGTGCGCCGAGTGCGACGCGTAGTCCACCGGGACCAGCTTGGCGCGGAAGCCTTCGGCCACCAGCTGGTCGCGCAGCTCTTCGAGCGCTTCCGTGTCGCCGGACAGCACCGCGGACGTCGCGCCGTTGTCGGCCGCGACCGAGATCCGGCCGTCCCACGCACCGAGCCGCTCTTCCAGCTCGGTCGCCGGGAGACCAGCCGCGAGCATGCCGCCGCCGCGTCCGCCGAGGATGTCGCCGATCGCCTTGCTCCGCAGCGCAACCACCAATGCACCGTCCTCAAGCGACAGTGCACCGGAGACAGTCGCCGCGGCGATCTCGCCCTGCGAGTGGCCGATCACCATGTGCGGCTCGACGCCGTGCGCACGCCACAGCGCGGCCAGCGAAACCATGACCGCCCACAGCATCGGCTGCACGACGTCGACCCGGTCGGACGGCGGGGTGCCCGGTTCGCCGTTGAGAACGGAGATGACCGACCAGCCGGTGAACTTCCGCAGCGCGGTGTCGCATTCGGACATTCGGGCGGCGAAGGCCGGCGACTGCTCGATGAGGTCGAGCGCCATGCCAGTCCACTGTGAACCTTGGCCGGGGAAGACGAAGACCGTCCGGCCACGCACGTCCGCGGTACCAGTGATCACGTCCGGGCGGGAAGCGCCGGAAGCCAAGGCGCGCAAGGCTTCCTCAGCCTGCTTGCGGTCCTGCGCGACAACGACCGCGCGATGGTCTAGCGGCGCGCGACCGGCGACGAGCGTGTGCACGATGTCGGCGAGGTCACTGTCCACTTGAGCCAGTTGTCCAGCGGACTCGGCCAGCGCGGCCGGAGTCTTCGCTGACAGAGCCAGCGGGTAGACGGGAGCCGATACGGAAGTGGTCTCCTCCGCGATCGGAGCCTGCTCCAGGATCACGTGCGCGTTCGTCCCGCTCACGCCGAACGACGACACCGCCGCCCGCCGCGGCCGGTTCACCTCGGGCCACTCCTGCGGTTCAGTGAGCAGCTCGACCGCGCCGGACGTCCAGTCCACGTGCTTCGACGGCGTCCCGACGTGCAACGTCTTCGGCAGCCGTGCGTGCTGCAGCGCCTGCACCATCTTGATCACGCCCGCAACGCCAGCGGCGGCCTGCGGGTGGCCCATGTTCGACTTGATCGACCCGAGCAGCAACGGCGCGCCACTGCTGCGCTGGCCGTAAGTTTCCATCAGCGACTGGGCTTCGATCGGGTCACCCAAAGCAGTGCCGGTGCCGTGCGCCTCGACAGCGTCCACATCGGACACCGAGAGCCCTGCGTCGACGAGCGCGGCTTCGATCACCCGAACCTGCGAAGGACCGTTGGGCGCGGAGAAACCATTGCTGGCCCCGTCCTGGTTCACGGCCGAACCACGCAGCAGCGCGAGCACCCGGTGCCCGTTGCGCTGCGCGTCGGAAAGCCGCTCCAGGACCAGTACGCCGACGCCTTCCGCCCACGAAGTACCGTCGGCGTCGTCGGAGAACGACTTGCTCCGGCCGTCCGCCGCGAGACCGCGACGGCTGCAGAAGTCCACGAACATCTCCGGCGTGCCCATCACCGCGACGCCGCTCGCCAGCGCGAGCGAGCAGTCGCCGCGACGCAGCCCTTGCGCGGCCATGTGCAGCGCGACCAGCGAAGACGAGCACGCGGTGTCGACCGACACCGACGGTCCTTCGAGACCGAGCGTGTAGGAGACCTGGCCGGACACCAGGCTGCCGTCCGGGCTGCCGCCGCTGTAGTCGTGGTACATCACGCCGGCGTAGACGCCGGTCGAGCTGCCCTTGAGCCCGTGCGGGTCGAGCCCGGCGCGCTCGAACGCCTCCCAGGACGCTTCGAGCAGGATCCGCTGCTGCGGGTCGGCGCGGCGGGCGTCGCGCGGGCTGATGCCGAAGAACTCGGCGTCGAAATCCGCTGCGTTGTACAGGAAACCGCCGTGCCGGGTGTAGGTCTTCCCGGGCCGCTCGGGCGTCGGGTCGTAGACGCCCTCGACGTCCCAGCCGCGGTCGGCCGGGAACTCCCCGATCGCGTCGCGGCCCTCGTCGACGAGGTCCCACAGGTCGTCCGGCGTCCGCACGCCCCCGGGGTAGCGGCAGCTCATGCCGATGATCGCGATCGGCTCGGTGTCGCGCGCCTCGAGCTCGTGCAGCCGGCGGCGGGCCTGCTTGAGATCGGCCGTCGCACGCTTCAGGTAGTCGCGGAGCTTGTCCTCGTTGCTCATGGTCTGCCCGTTCATGAGATGCCCAATTCGTCGTCCAGGACGGCAAACAGCTCGTCGTCGGTGGCCTCGTCCAGATCGGCTTCGGTTTCGGCTCCGGCGTGCGCGTCGGCCCACTTGCGCACCAAGGCGTCCAGCCGCGCGGCGACCTTCGCGGTCGACCCGTTCAGCGTTCCGGCCGCGCCCCCGAGGAGGGTTTCCAGCCGGTCGATCTCTGTCAGGAGCGGCTCGGCCGGACCGCGGCCGACGCCGAGCAGTTCGTGCAGCCGCCGGGCCAGCGCGGCCGGAGTCGGGTGGTCGAACACGATGGTCGCGGTGAGTTTCAGCCCGGTGCGCGCGCCGAGCTGGTTGCGCAGTTCGACGGAGGTGAGGGAGTCGAAGCCCATCTCCTGGAACGCGCGCTCTGGCTCGACCGCCGCCGCGTTCGCGAAACCGAGGATCGCCGCCACCTGCTCGGACACCAGGCCCAGCAGGTACTCCTCGCGTTCGGCCTCGGGGACGGTCGCCAGCCTGGTCGCGGCCGGTGCCTTTTTGGCTGGGCGGCGAACCATGCTCCGGAGGACCGGCGGCAGGTCGTCGGTGCGGGCGCGCAGCGCGGCTTGGTCCAGACGGACCGGCGCGAGCACCGCTTCGGTCGACGCGAGGCTGGCGTCCAGGAGGGCGAGTGCTTCGGCGGTCGCCATCGGCGGGGTGCCCAGGCGGCGGAGACGACGGAAGTCCGCTTCGGACAGTTCGCCCGCCATGCCGCCGTCTTCGGACCACGCGCCCCAGCAGAGCGAGGTCGCCGGAAGTCCTTGTGCGCGACGGTGTTCGGCCAGTTCGTCAAGGAAAGCGTTGGCCGCGGCGTATCCCGCCTGCCCGGCCGCGAGGACCGTGCTGGCGGCGGACGAGAACAGGACGAACGCGTCGAGGTCGCTCGTCAGCTCGTGCAGGTGCCAGGCTCCGTCGACCTTCGGCGCGAAGACGCGGGCGGTTTCTTCCTCGGTGAGGGTCTCGACGCGTCCGGCCGACGGCACGCCCGCCGCGTGGATGACTGCGGAGAGCGGGCCGGTCTTAGCGAGCAGCATCCGCACCGACTCCGCGTCGGTGACGTCGCAGCTTTCGATCGCGACCGTCGCACCTCGGGAGGTCAGCTCGTCGCGCAGTTCGGCCGCACCGGAGGCGTTCACTCCCCTGCGGCTGGTCAAGACGAGGTTCCGCACGCCATGCTTGGTCACGAGGTGGCGGGCGACGACGGCACCGAGTCCGCCGGTACCGCCAGTGACCAGGACTTTGTCCCAGTTCAGTTCGGTCGGTTCCGCAGTGACGGTGGTGAATCGCGGGGCGAAGACCTGGCCGTCGCGAACCGCGGTCTCCGGCTCACCGGTCGCCAACGCGGTCTCCGGGTCGCCATCGACCAGGGCGAAGCGGCCGGGGTTCTCCGCCGCAGCCGCGCGGACCAGTCCCCAGGCCGGGGCGAGCGCCGGATCGACGTCCTCACCGTTGACGGACACCGCTCCGCGCGTGACCACCGCTAGGCGACCATCGCCGTCGAGAGTTTCCTGGATGGCGGCGAGTACCTTCGCAGCGACTGCGCGCGCGGCTTCGGGCACTCGACGCTCCGAAGTGGACACTTCGAGAATCCGGAAGTCGTGCTGCTCGCCGATGTTCTCGACGGACTCCCACTTGACGCGGTACAGCGTGTCTTTCGCCGGGGTCAGCTTGAGCGCCCGTGCGGCGAGTGCCTCGACGGTCAGGACTGGGCCGCCGGTGGCGTCGGCGATCTGCAGGGTGATCGTGTCAGTACCCGCCGGGGCGACTCGGACCCGCAGCGTCGACGCGCCCGGCGCGTGCACCGTAGTGCCGCTGAAGGAGAACGGCAGCATCGGCTCGGCACCGCCTTCGGGAGCCGGGCCGAGGAGTTGCGCGTGCATGGCGGCGTCGAGCAGGGCGGGGTGGACGCCGTAGTCGCGGGCTTCGGCACCGTCGGGAAGCGTGACCTCGGCGTAGCTGACATCACCGTCTTGCCACATCGCCTGCAGGCCCTGAAAAGCCGGGCCGTAGTCGTAACCGAGCGCGGCGAGGGTCGTGTACGGGTCGTCCAGCTCGACCTTGGTGGCACCGGTGGGCGGCCATTCGGTGAGGTCGAATGACGGAAGTTCTGCATTCGGGGCAACGAAACCGCTCGCGTGCCGGGTCCAGGATTCGGCGCTGTCTGGTCGCGAGTGGACGGTGACCGTGCGACGGCCGTTCTCGTCCGGTGCCTCGACGGATACCTGGATTGCCGCGCTTTCGGTGAGGGTGAGCGGCGCTTCGAGGGTGAGTTCCTCGATGTGCGCGCAACCGACCTCGGCGGCGGCGCGGTGCACCAGCTCGACAAACGCCGTCCCCGGAACCAGGATCGTGCCGAGCACGACGTGGTCGGCGACCCAGCCGACGCTGGTGGTGGACAACCGGCCGGTGAGCACCACCGAGCCGGTTTCCGGCAGGTGGACGACGGAGCTGAGCATCGGGTGTTCGGCGGGCCGCTGGCCGTGCTCGGTCGCGTCGCCGCTGGTCGTGTCTGCGGGGAGCCAGTAGCGGGTGCGGCGGAAGGCGTAGGTCGGCAGTTCGACGCGGCGCGCGCCTGGGTAGAACGCGGTCCAGTCGACCGGGACGCCGCGTGCGTGCAGCGTCGCGAACGCGGTGACAGCTGTGACCGCTTCGCCGCGATCCTTGCGTTGGGACGGGACGAAGGCGAGGGTGTCGTCGTCGAACCCGTTCTGGGCGGCGGCGGTGAGGACTGCGGACGGTCCAATCTCGACAAACGTCCGCACGCCTTCGTCGACCAGCTTCTCGACCCCGGCGTGGAACCGGACTGCGGCGCAGACCTGGCGCACCCAGTAGTCCGGAGTGGACAGATCCTCGCCGTTACCGACTGTGGAGACGATCGGGATCTGCGGCTTCGCGTAGGTGAGCTTCTCCGCCACGACGGCGAATTCGGCGAGCATCGGCTCCATCAGCGGCGAGTGGAACGCGTGCGACACCTTGAGCTTGGAGGACTTCCTTCCACCGAACTCCGCCACCACCGCGGCGACGGCGTCTTCGGCGCCAGAAAGCACCACCGAGTCCGGACCGTTGATCGCGGCGATGCTGACCTGCCCGGTCAGATGCGGCGTGACCTCGTCCTCGGTCGCCTGCAGGGCCACCATCGACCCGCCGGACGGCAGCGCTTGCATCAGCCGCGCCCGTGCGCCGACCAACGCCGCCGCGTCCGGAAGCGAGAGAATCCCGGCGACGTGCGCGGCGGCGAGTTCACCGATCGAATGGCCGAGCAGGAAGTCCGGCTTGATCCCCCACGCCGCCAGCAGCCGGAACAGCGCCACCTCGACGGCGAACAACGCGGGCTGAGTGAAGCCGGTGCGCTCCAGCTCGGCGGCATCGTCGAGGGCCGTCTGCAGTGGACGGTCCAGGTGCGGGTCGAGTTCGGCGCACACAGCGTCGAAAGCCTCGGCGAACACCGGGTACTTAGCGGCGAGTTCCTTGCCCATCCCGGCCCGCTGCGCTCCTTGGCCGGTGAAGAGGAACGCCGTACGGCCGTTGGTGCGGCGGTCACGAACCACCTCACGCGTGGCACCGACGAGCACCGCGCGATGGTCGAGCGCGGACCTAGTGGTGGCCAGGGAGAAACCGATATCGGTCGACGAGCCTTCGAGGTCCGAGAGCTGGTTCACTTGGGCATCGAGGGTGTCGGCGCTGTCCGCAGACACCGGCCACGCAAGCACCGGCACCTCAGCTGGCGCGGCGGCCTCCTCGACCGGCTCGGCCTGTTCCACAATCACGTGCGCGTTAGTCCCGCTGATCCCGAACGACGACACCGCGGCGCGGCGGGCGCGTCCGGTCTCCGGCCACGGGCGGGCCTCGGTGAGCAGCTCGACCTCGCCGGCCGACCAGTCCACGTGCGGCGAGGGCGCGTCGACGTGCAGGGTCTTCGGCAGCACGCCGTGCCGGATCGCTTCCACGACCTTGATCACGCCGCCGACCCCGGCCGCGGCCTGGGTGTGTCCGATGTTCGACTTGAGCGAGCCCAGCCACAGCGGCTCGGTGCGGTCCTGGCCGTAGGTCGCGAGCAGCGCCTGCGCCTCGATCGGGTCGCCGAGCTTCGTGCCCGTGCCGTGACCCTCGACAAGGTCGACATCCGCCGTCGTCAGCCCGGCCGATTCCAGTGCCTGGCGGATCACTCGTTGCTGCGCGGGTCCATTAGGGACAGTCAGACCGCTGGACGCGCCATCGGAGTTCACCGCGGAGCCGCGGATCACGGCGAGCACCGGGTGGCCGTTGCGGCGGGCTTCGGAAAGTCGCTCGACCACGAGGACGCCCGCGCCCTCGCCCCAGCCGGTTCCGTCGGCCGCGGCGGCGAACGCCTTGCACCGGCCGTCGTCGGAAAGCCCGCGCTGCTCGGAGAAATACACAAAAGTTTCGGGAGTGGCCATCACCGTCACGCCGCCGACCAGCGCCAGCGAACAGTCACCGCGGCGAAGCGCCTGCGCGGCCCAGTGGAGCGCGACGAGCGACGACGAGCACGCGGTGTCCACGCTCACCGCCGGGCCTTCGAGCCCGAGCGCGTAAGCGACGCGTCCCGAGACGACGCTGCCAGCGGCGGCGTGTCCGGCGTAGTCGTGGTACATGACGCCGGTGAACACGCCGGTTTCGCTGCCGCGCAACGTTTCCGGCACGATCCCGGCCCGCTCCAGCGCAGTCCACGAGGTCTCCAGCAGGATCCGCTGCTGCGCGTCCATCGCGAGCGCTTCGCGCGGCGAGATGCCGAAGAACTCCGGGTCGAATTCCGCTGCGTCGTAAAGGAATCCGGCCTCGCGCGTGTTCGTGGTGCCGGGCCGCTCGCCGCTGGGATCGTACAGCATGTCCAACGGCCAGCCGCGGTCCTCCGGGAAGCCGCCGATCGCGTCGGTTCCGGTAGCGACGAGGTTCCACAGGTCCTCGGGCGACGTGACGCCGCCCGGGTACCGGCAGGCCATGCCGACGATCGCGATCGGCTCGCCGGCACGCTCGCGCGTTTCTTGCAGTGCCCGCTTCGCTTCGCGAAGATCGGTCGTCGCGCGTTTGAGGTATGCGAGCAGTTTGCGCTCGTTCTCGCCGCCGGACTGGAAGTCGCTACTCACGCCAATCGCCCCGCCTAACCGCGAAAAAGGGTGGAAAGTGCCACGTCAGGAACGCTACCGACGGCGCTGGCGCGCCCCCACCCCTAGCGGCCCCACATTCAGCTGGCCAGCGCGGCGACGACCGCGCGAGGGGCCGGCAACGCGGCCACCTCCGCACGCAACGCGCTCGCACCGGCACGAAGCGTTTCGTCCGTCAGCTGGTAAATCCCCTCTGCGGCACCGGAAAGCCCTGCACCCGCCGCCGTTACGCGAGTACCGAAGGCGGATTCGGTCAACGACAGCTGCGGCAGTCCGTACGCCACCGCGGCAAGGGCCAAAGCCTCGTCGCCGTCGTGCACCAGCGCCGCACAGGTCGGCAATACAGCGGCCGGTGGTGCGGCGTCGACGAGCTTCAATTTCGGCGGCAGTTCGAGACCAGCGGGCAGCTCTGCCGCACAGACGACTTCAGCGTCCACATCGGACATTGCCCGGAAGACCGGCTCATACCACGACGGATCATTCAGCGACAGAAGAATGCGAGCCCGACGCGCCTTGCGGCGTAACCAAGTCGGGATCTCAACCGGACCGAAGTACGGCACGTGCCGCAACGGCTGTCCGGGAGATTCCCGCAAGGAAGGCGGAACGACATCGAGCGTGAGGTCCGCGGCAACGTCCGGCTCATCAGCTGTTCCCAGCACGCGCACGGCCTTAGCGTCGACCGCGCGGGCAGCAGCGATTCCGGCGGAGGCATTCGAGATCACCGCCGCAGGCCGCCACAATTGCGCGAACTCGACCAGCGCCGCGGATTCGGTCAGCGCCGCGTCGCCGTCCTCGAGCTCGACCGCGACGCAGCCGGTGCGGAGGATTTCCTCGACGAACGCGGGCCGTCCGGCGATTTTGACGTCGTGCCCGGCACTTCGCAGCGCCCACGCCAGCGGCACCAGAGTGTGGAGACGGGCCGTTGACGACGGCGCGGCCAGGAGTACACGCATGGGGATCACTCCAGATACGACAAAGACCGGGCCGGCCCGGTGCGGACAGTCGTCACGAGACTATCCACCCCGGGCCGGCCCGGCGTACCCCTAGAAACCGTTACTGGCCGGGCATTTTCACCGCTTCGATCGCGTTGCGGCGCATCGCCAGCCTTGCCGAGAGCGCGGTCGCCGGCCACACGATCAGGAAGATCGCGAGCACCACGCCGAGGAACACCCAGATCGGCCCGGACGGAATGATCTCGCCGGTGGTCAGCGCCATCGGGATCACGGTGAAGAGCGAGATCACAATGCCGAGCACCAGCCCGGTCACCGCCACGATCCCGCCTTCCACGAACAGCATCCGCCGCACCTGCCCGCGATCGGCACCGGCGAGCCGTTGCGCGCCGAACTCCCGTCGGCGAGCCAGCACGGCCACCGCGAGCGTGTTCACCGCGGCGATCGCGGCGTACGCGATGGCGAGCACGGCCAGCAGGTAGTTGATCAGCGCCTCGACATCAGCACTCGCCTGGAAGCTCGCGGCGAGCGCACTGTCGTCGCCGACCGTGACCCCGGGCCAGTCCTTCGCCCGGTCGGACAGCGCCGACACGACCGCGCTGGCGTCCCCGCCCCGCACGAGCACCTGCGACGCCAGGCCGCTGGTGGTGTGCGCGGCCAGGAGGTCCGCGGGCAGAATCATGCTCGCGTAGCTGGACGGGCTGTCCAGCAGCGCGACCACGGTCACCGGGACCTGCGCCCCGTCGCCGAGCCGCATCTTGATGTTCGAGCCGACCTTCACTTCCAGCTTCTCGGCGACCGACGCCGGCAGCGCCACGGAATTCCCGCGCAGCTGCGTCAGCGAGCCTTCGGTGACCTCGGTGGCGAGCACGGTGCCGCCCTGGTCCTGCGCAGCGACACCCAGCAGCCGCAGCGGGTCGCTTCCGTTGCCGTCGTAGGGATCCTCGACCCAGCCGGAGCTGGTGACGAGCGGCGACGAGGTCGCCACCCCTGGCGTGCTGCGGATTTGCGCGAGCTCGTCCGGCGAGAACCCACCCGCGGTCGAGCTGACCACCGCGTCCGCCTTCAACTGCCCGGCGTACGCGGCGATCTGCGCTTTTTGGGCGGTGGTCTCGGAATACACGTTGCCGAGCGCGACCGCGCTGGCGAGCGTGATCGGCGTGAGCACCGCCGCGAACGCGACCGCCCGCGCCCGGGTGTTGATGACCGCGAGCGTGGCGTCGCGGCCGGCGACCCGGCGCACGAACGGACCGAACCGGTCCACCACCCACGCGATGATCTCCGGGCCGAGCAGCGCGACGCCGATCGCACCGGTGAGCACCGCCGGTCCGCCGATCGCCGCGGCGGTGTCGGCGGGCATGAAGATCGTGGTCGCGGCGAGCAAAACCGTGGCCGCACCGCAGATCAGCGCACCCATGCGGCGCATGGCGTTCACCTTGACGCCCGGGATCGCCGCTTCGGCCAGCGCCTGGATGGGCCGGGCCCGCGCGGCGGCCAGCGCGGCGAACCACGCGGCCCCGAAGGTGATCGCGAGCGTGACGATGATTCCGCCCGCGAACGCGATGATGTCCTGGGTGAAGGCGAGTTCGTCCGGCACGATGCCGAGCGAGCCGCTGGTGCTGAAGATCCAGTTTCCGAGCAGGCTGCCCAGGAACGCGCCACAGACCGCGGCGATCACGCCGACCGCCATCGTCTCCATGACGACCATGCGGTGCACCTGCTTCGGCGTCGCCCCGGTCGCCCGCAGCAGCGCGAGTTCCTGCTGCCGCTGCCGGACGGTGAGGCTGATTGTCGCGGAGACGACCAGCGCCATCACGACCAGCACCATGCCGCCGAACACCGCCGCGAGCAGGATCAGCGGCAGCTGGCTTCCGCTCACGCCGAGGAATTCGGCCGAACCGCGGTCGTCGCCGGTCAGCACGGTGAGCGAGGGAACCTGTGCGGAGATCTTGCCCGCCAGGTCCGCCGCGTCGACGTCGGCAGCCGGGAAAACGCCGACGAGCCCGACCGTGCCGGGATGCGGGTTGAACCGCTGGGCGTCCGTGACCGAGAAGAAGAACGCGGGCGCGCGCACGGTCTGCGAAGGCTGTGCGATCCCGGAGATCTGGAACGACTGCCGCTGCCCGTTCACCGCCAAGTCAACGGCCGAACCCGCGTGCAGCCCAGCCGCGGCCGCGGTAGTCGCGTCAATGACCACTTGCCCCGGCGTATTCGGCGCCGAGCCCTCGGTGAGCTTGTATCCGCCCAGCGAAGCCGAATCCCAGCCGTGTCCGGAAAGGACAGACGCACCCGACTCGGCGGGCGCGCCGTCGTGCAGCAGCACGGTCGCGAACGACACGTCCGGCACCGCCTGCCCGACGCCCTGCACCGCGGAGATCTTCGCGACCTGGTCCTCCGGCAGCACCGCACGCTCGGCGTACGGGACGACCTGGGATTCCTCGTCGGGCAGCTTGAACCCGGCGGACCCGCCGACCACGAGCGGCGCCGCGGACAGCCGTTCCGGCGCGGCCTTCAGCACGATCGCCGTCTCGAACAGCCCGGCGCACGCGATCAGCAGACCGCAGCCGATGAGGATGGCGACGAACGACGCGAGCGACGCCGCCGCGCGGTACCGGAGGCTCGACAGCGCGAGCGCGAGCACCACTCGCCGCGAACTCACCGCTGCCTCCTCGCTTGCTCGCCGAGGTGCGCCAGGGTGCTCGCGACCGCGTCGACGCTGGGCGTGGCCATCTGGGTGACGATCCGGCCGTCGACCAGGAACAGCACGTTGTCCGCGTGGGACGCCGCGACCGGGTCGTGGGTGACCATCACGATGGTCTGGCCCGCGCTGACCAGCTCGCGCATCAGGCCGAGCACCTCGAGCGCGGTGGTGGTGTCGAGCGCGCCGGTGGGCTCGTCGGCGAACACCACTGCCGGGCGGGCGGCGAGCGCACGGGCAATCGCGACGCGCTGCTGTTGCCCGCCGGACAGTTCGCCGGGCCGGTGCTTCACGCGCTGGGACAGCCCGACGCGCGCGATCACCTGGTCCACCCACGCCTTGTCCGGCGCGCGGCCGGCCAGGAGCGTCGGCAACGTGACGTTCTGTTCCACGTTCAGCGCCGGCATGAGGTTGAACGACTGGAAAATGAACGCGACGTGCTCGCGGCGCAGCTCGGTGAGCTGGGTTTCGTTCTTGCCCTTGAGGTCGGTCCCCACGAGGGTGACCGTGCCCGAGGTCGGCGTGTCCAGCCCCGCCGCGCAGTGCAGCAGCGTGCTCTTGCCGGACCCGGACGGGCCCATCACCGCGGTGAAGGTGCCTGCCGGGAAGGCAACGGAAACGCCGGCGAGCGCTTCGACGGCGCTCTCGCCGCGGCCGTAGGTCTTGTGCACCGCGTCCAGCTGGACGGGTGTTGCCACGGAAGTGGTGGTGGGCACGTCGTTCACTCCGATCCGTTCCCGGAACCGCGGCGCTCGAGCGACCACCAGACCGCGAGCACGATCGCGCCTCCGCCCAGCGTCCACAGCCAGAAGGGCGACTTGAAGGACATGCTGATGAGGCTCATCAGCAGCCAGATCACGAACTGGACCCCCGTGATGGCGGCCCAGGCGATCGTGACGATTCGGCGAGCGAGTCCGCTCCCGGAGCGGGTCTTCTCGGTGCTCTCCGACATGAGGCCCCCCAATACGGCTTCGACGGAGTCGGGATTAATTGTGTAAGGCTTGCACAGTTTAGCGGACTCCCGCTGACGGGGGAACCCCAGGGGTTCCGCTCAGGACGCCCGGCCGGCCGTGGCCCGCGCCCGCCGGTCGAAGTCCCGGACGCTCCACACGCCCGCGACCAGCACTCCGCCGCCCAGATAGACCCAGAGCAGCCACAGCGGATCCCACTGCCCGCCGATCACCCCGATCCCGAACCAGATCAGCGTGTTGACCGCCGCGACCACCGCCCAGAGCCCGAACGCGAGCTTCGGCGCGGCCTCGAGCAGCGGAGGCGGCGACCCGGACGCACGCCCCTCGACCGCGGCCCGCAACGCCGCGTGCGACTCGGCAAGCCGAATCCGAGCCAGCCTTCGAGCCGCTTCCTGCCCGTCGCAGGCCCCTTCGGAACGGGCGTGCTCAACCTCGGTAGCCGCCAGCTTCCGGTCCAATTCGGTGACCTTCCCGAATCCGAACCGGTTGGTCTCGCTCACGTTGGCTCGCCCCCAGACCAGATCAGTGTAAGACTTGCACAGTTTACTGAAAGACGTACCGGAGCGAAAGATGCCGATCGAGCCCGATCCCCGAGCCCTGCCGCCGGGCCTGACCCCAGCCTGGCTGGGCGCCCCCCGTCCCCGCCGAGGACCGAAGCCGTCGCACACCGTAGAGGCGGTCGTAGCGGCAGCCGTCGAACTGGCCGACACCGAAGGCCTGACCGCCGCGTCACTGCCGAACATCGCGTCCGCGCTGGGCCTGACGACCAACGCGCTGTACCGCTACGTGAGTTCCAAGGACGAGCTGCTGATCCTCCTGGCCGAGGCAGGCTTCGGCCCGCCTCCCGCTGCTCCGGTTGGCCTGGACTGGCGCTCCTCCGTCCGCACCTGGGCGGACGCCGCGACCAAGCGATACGCAGCGCGCCCATGGCTGCTGGACGTCCGCGAGGGCTTGACCCCGCACCGCCTCCGCTGGACTGAGCAATTGCTGGCGATCTTTGTTGCGACCGGTTTGTCCACAGTGGACGCTCTGTCTTGCTCGGAACTGGTCTCGGCGGTAGTCCGAGCCACGGCTGACCGCCGACGCGCTGTGGCCGACCCGGACTCGCCGGAATCCACCGAGTACGCCGCCGAAGTGCGAGCTTTCCTGCAACCACGCTTGACCGAAGGCGACTACCCGCATCTGGCCGAGCTGGCGGAGTCCCGCGAATTCCCTGCCGCCGCCCCCGAGGACTTCGCCCTGGAACGAGTCCTGGACGGAATCGCCGCCCTGCTCCCTTAACCAGTACGTGAGGGGAACCCTGAGGGAATCAGATTCCCTCAGGGTTCCCCTCACGTACCTAAACCGCACCAGCGCACCCAACCAAGCACTCGCACGCCCCTAAACCGCGCCAATGCACCCAACTATCGGGGCACCCACACCCCCCGCACCCCGATACGAAGCCAAAAACACGGCGCGGGGGTGCTTGTCAAGGCATCTTTCCCGCCTTGACAAGCACCCCCGCGCCGTAGTCACACTCAAGCTTCGGGGTGGTGGCCCCGCCCGGGCGCAATGTCGCCGCCAGGCGACGAGCCGCCCGCGAGCGAGAACTCAGAGACTACCCACCCACCCCTCAACAGCCTTAGCCGTAGTCTCCACATCCGCATCAACAATACTGAAATGATCCCCAGGAACAGTAACCACGACATCCGCCCGATCCCAAGTAGTCCGCCACAACCCAGGATCCTCCTGAGCCCGATCAACGGAATCCCCAGCGGTGACAAACCGCCGATCCGGCCGAACCAAAACCACCGGCGCGGAAACCTCAGGCAGCTCAACCCCGTCCAGCAACCCGAGATAATAAGCCATAGCAGTCAGCTTATCCCGGTCGAACGGCCCGAACTGCTCCTCCCGCTCAACCATCCCGGCAGCCATGTCCCGAACCGTATCCCCAGCATCCCCGCCGTCCATCGCATAGGTATCAAGCAGAACGACCCCAGCCGCCCCAACCCGGGAAGCCAACGCATACGCCAGCACCCCACCAGATGAATGCCCCACCAATACGAACGGCCCATCCCCGGAAAGCCGAACACTCTCCGCCAACACATCCAGCAACGCGTCAAGATCAGCAGGCAGCAACTCCCCCGCCACGAACCCAGGCGTAGGCAGAGCAGCAACCCCGCGCACCCCGCGGAACCGAGCCGCGAGCTTCGCGTATTGATAAGCCCCGCCCATCCCAGCCGGAGTAGGCACCGCCAGCAACCTCACCCCAGCAGGCCCCTCAGCCAACTCCACCGGCCGCGGCTCCTCCGAAAGCTCACCCACACCACGGAAAACCGGCCGCAACTTCGCAGCCGCCCCCAGCAACGCGAGACCGTTCTCGACCTGTCCACCCCGGACAGCCTCAAAGAACATCTCCGTAACCGGATCCCCGCCAGTCTCAACCGCAGGCCCAGTCAATACGCCGAGCAAATGCCTAGCCAACCCCGCCGGCGTCCGGTGATCGAACGCAACCGAAGCAGGCAACGAAACCCCAGCCACCCCACCGATCCGATTCCGCAACTCAACCGCGGTCAGCGAATCGAACCCGATCTCCAGGAAGTGCGCGTCCTCGTCAAGCTCAGCAGCATCGGCATACCCAAGCAGCCCAGCAACCTGCTCGAGCACAAACGCCAGCAGCCCCTTCTCCGTGAGCTCCAACTCCGAGACATCGTCAGCCACCGCACGCCGCTTCTTCACCACAGTCTGCCCGGCCGAAGCAGCCTCCGGAGCCACCAGCTCCCGCAACGTAACCGACTCCGCCGCGGCAACCGCCCGCCCAGAACGATCAGCGAACAGCACCGCCACCTGATCATCCCCCACCGGAGTCACCCGAACCCGAAGCTTCGCCGCCCCAGTAGCGAACAGCCGGAAGTCCCGCCACTCCACCGCATCCCCGCCGACAGCGGACAGCGCGGCATCAAGCACCACCGGAGACAACCCGAACCGCTCATCCGGAGCGACTTCAATCTCCCCGAACACCACCCTGTCAACCGCCCAAGCAGCATCGAGCCGTCCAGCACTCACCGGCTCCGCCCCAGCAGGCGGCCACTGGCCGATGCCCTCCGGCTCGCCACCGTCATCCACCGCCAGCAGCCCCTCGGCATGCCGCGTCCAGACATCGTCGTGTCGCGAGTGGACAGTCACCGGGCGCTGCCCAGCCTCATCCAGCTCGCCCACCACGATCTGCACGTGCGCAGAAGCCAACGGCGACTCCACGGTCAACCGCACCACACGTCCGCACCCGACCTCGTCGCCTGCCCGAGTAGCCAGCTCCACAAAGCCAGCCACCGGGAACGGCTCACCGGCAGGCAACGTGCCGGTCAGCACCACAGTGGACGATCCGGCAACCGTCAACGCGGGCCCGAACAACGTCGCAAGCCCAGTCCCAGCAGCCCGCCGAGCCTCCATGTCCACCGACGGCCAGTACCGCGTCCGATGGAACGCATACGGCGGCAACGGAACGCTAGCCGCAGACCGCCCGGCGAACATCCGCCGAACATCCAGCCCCGCACCAAGAACGTGCAACTGCCCAGCCGCCAGGAGCGTCGAAGCAACCTCACCACGATTGCGTCGAAGCACCGGAACGAACTCAGCGTCCTCGATCACCGCCTCAGCAGCCGCGGTGAGCACCCCACTCGTACTCAACTCGACAAAGCGAGTCGCCCCCGAAGCCTGCACCGCGTCCGCAAACCGAACCGTGTTGCGGCAGTTAGCCACCCAATGCGCCGGATCGGACAGCTCGTCCGTCACCTCGGCGCCAGTGACCGTCGAGACCACCGGCACGGTCGGCGTCGCGAACGTCAACTCCTGCGCGATCTCTTCCAGCTCTTCGAGAATCTCGTCCAGCAACGGCGAGTGTACCGCACAATCGATCGCCAGCCGGTTCGTGCGCCGGCCAAGCTTCTCGAAGTGTTCGACGATCGACTGAACCGCACCGTCCACACCGGACACCACCACCGACCTCGGCCCGTTCACCGCGGCCAGCGCAACGTCGTCGCCCAGCAACGGCCGAACCTCGTCCGCGCTGGCCTCGACCGCGACCACCGCACCGTCCCGCGTCTCCGCCATCAGCTGACCCCGGTGCGCGACAAGCTTCACCGCATCGTCCAAAGAGAACACCCCGGCCAGATGCGCAGCCGCGATCTCCCCGACCGAATGCCCGACAAGCACGTCCGGCCGCTGCCCCCACGATTCCAGCAGCCGATACAACGCCACTGAGAAAGAGAACACCGCGGCCTGACTGAACTGAGTCCGGTCCAGCAACTGTGCATCCACCGACCCAGCCTCAGCGAACATCACCGCGTGCAGAGACCGACCGAGATGCTGATCGAACTTCGCCGTCACCCGCTCCAACTCATGCGCGAACACCGGGAACGCAGCGGACAACTCCGGGCCCATCCCTGCCCGCTGGCTACCCTGCCCCGGCAAGAGGTACGCAGTCCGCCCGCCAGAGCGAGCACGCCCCGTCACCGCAGAGTCCGAAGTAGACAAAGCCGCCAGCGCCGCGCGAAGCTCGGCGGCGTCCGAGCCGACCACCGCAGCCCGATGCGAGAACAACGGCTGACGATTCGCCTGCGAGAAAACGACATCCATCGTCGGGTACGCGTCGAGGTGCGCCAGCAACGCCCGAGCCTGATCCGGAAGCGCCGCCGCAGTACGAGCCGAGAACACGAGCGGCGGCAGCACCCCACCGGAATCAACCGTCTCAGCCGCTTCCGCCACAACGTCCGGAGCCTGCTCCAGGATCACGTGCGCGTTAGTCCCGCTGTACCCGAACGCCGACACCGCAGCACGACGCGGACGATCCACCTCGGGCCAGTCCCGAGACTCGTCCAGCAGCCGCACAGTTCCGGCAGCCCAGTCGACATCGTGCGTCGGCTCGGTGACGTGCAAGGTCGACGGCAACACTCCGTGCCGCATCGCCTGCACCATCTTGATCACCCCGGCGACACCCGCCGCTGCCTGAGTGTGCCCGATGTTCGACTTCACCGAACCAAGCCACAGTGGACGGTCCACTGACCGCTCCCGGCCGTAAGTAGCCAGCAGCGCAGCAGTCTCAATCCGGTCTCCCAGCGGAGTACTCGCGCCGTGACCCTCGACAGCGTCCACATCGGACGCCACCAGGCCAGCCGCCGTCAACGCCCGCCGAATCAGCTTCTCCTGCGCCGGAGCACTGGGCGCGTTAAGACCATTGGAAGCACCGTCCGCGTTGACCGCACTGGACTTCACCACGGCCAGCACGTCGTGCCCGTTGCGCTGCGCGTCAGACAGCCGCTCGACCACGAGCACCCCGACGCCCTCGCCCCAGCCAAACCCGTCCGCTGCGGCCGAGTACGGCTTGCATCGACCGTCCCGAGCAACCGCACCATCAAGGAACTGCGCAAACGGCGCCGGCGAAACGAGCGCCGAGACCCCCGCGACCAACGCGAGCGAGCAGTCCCCACCACGCAACGCCTGGGTCGCCTGATGCAAGGCCACCAACGACGACGAGCACGCGGTATCCACCGACACTGCAGGCCCTTCGAGACCGAACGCGTACGCGACCCGTCCGGAAACAACGCTGCTCAACGCACCAGACCCGCGGTAGGCCCCGCCGCCCTGTTCGAGCGCGTCGCCCGGGTCGTAGTCGGACTGCATCACGCCGACGAACACCCCGGTCGTGCTTCCCTTGAGCGCCAGCGGATCCACGCCAGCGTTCTCCAGCGCGACCCACGACGACTCCAGCAACATCCGCTGCTGCGGGTCCATCATCACGGCTTCGTTGGGGCTGATGCCGAAGAACGCCGCGTCGAAGTCGGTGGCGTCCGGCACGAACCCGCCGCGCGGCGTGCCGCCGTCGGGCGCGACCTGCTCCAGCCAGTGGTCCATGTCCCAGGCGCGGTCGGTCGGGAAGTCGCTGGTCCCGTCCTGACCAGCGGCGACCAGCTGCCACAGCTCATCCGGCGTGGTCACGCCGCCAGGGAACCGGCAGGCCATGCCGACGATCGCGATCGGCTCGTCGCTGCCCACGACGGTGGTCTCCGGCCCGGCCGCGTCCGCGTCCAGGTCACCGAGCAGCTCGTCGTGCAGGTGCGCGGCAAGGTCGCCAGCGGTCGGGTGGTCGAAAACGAGTGTCGCGGTGAGGCTGAGACCGGTGACCTCGTTGAGCGTGTTTCGCAGCTCGACCGCGGTCAGCGAGTCGAAGCCAAGGTCCTTGAACGCCCGATCGGCGTCGATCACGTCCGTCGACGTGTGTCCCAGCACCGCCGCCGCGTGCTCGATGACCAGGTCACGCAGGTGGTCGAGGCGCTTGTCGGCGGGAAGCCGGACCAGTTTGCCCAGCAACGAGTCCGTCCCGGCCTCGCGGTCGGCTACGGTACGCCGGGCTGCCGGGACTAGGCCGCGCAGCAGGTCCGGCACCGCGCCGGCCTCGCGCCACGCGGGCAGATCGAGCTTCACCGGCACGAACACCGTGCCCGTCGACCTGACCGCGGTGTCGAACAGCGCCAGGCCCTCCGCCGCGCTGAACGCGCCGAGCCCGCGCTTGCCGTTCGTTTCGCCAGCCATCCCGGCCGCCGATTCCCACATGCCCCACGCCAGCGAGTGCGCCGGCTTGCCTTCGGCACGACGGTGCGCGGCGAGAGCGTCGAGGAAAGCGTTAGCGGCGGCGTAGTTCGCCTGGCCAGGAGCACCGAGCACCCCGGCGGCCGAGGAGAAGGTGACGAACGCTTCGACGTCGCCGACGAGCTCGTGCAGATGCCAGGCGGCGAGCGCCTTCGGGTTGAAGACGCCGTCGATCCGCTCCGGAGTCATCGACGGCAGCACACCGTCGTCCAGCACACCGGCGGCGTGCACCACAGCGGCGACCGGGTGTTTCTTCAGCAGCCGCGTCACCGCCCGGCGATCGGTGAGGTCACACGCGGCGACAGTTGTTTCCGCGCCGAGTTCGGTCAGTTCCGCGACAAGTTCCGCACTGCCCGGTGCCTGGTCACCACGGCGGCTGACCAGCAGCAACCGCTTTGCGCCCTGCTTCGCGAGGTGCGTGGCCACGATCCGGCCGAGCGCCCCGGTGCCGCCAGTGAGCAGCACGGTTCCAACAGACCAGTCGACCGGCTCCCCCAGCTCCGGCGTCGCCCGGACGAGACGCGGCACGCGCACCTCGGTGCCGGACACCCGCACCGCCGATTCGTCGGCCGCCGCGATGGCCGCGAGCTGCTCGTCGGTCGCGTCGCCCTCGACGAGCACGATCCGCCCCGGGTCCTCCACCTGCGCGGACCGGACGAGGCCAGCCACCGCAGCCCCGGCGAGGTCGTCGCCAGTCACCACCAGAAGCTTCTCTTTGCCGTCCGACTGCAGTTTGGACAGTGCACTGTGGACGGCCTTCTTTGCCTTCGCCGCGTCATTCCCGGCCTTCGCCGAGTAGACCTCGTAGGTCGCCTGCGCATCCGGCAGAGTCGTCGGCACCCAGTCCACTTCGTACAGTTCGTCCGAACCAGTCGGAGCCGCGGCCGCCAGCTGTTCCTCGCTGATCTGCCGCAGCTTCAACGTGCCGACCCGCGCGACCGGTGCCCCGGCGCTGTCCGCAAGGCGCAGCTCGACGGCCTGCTCACCGGTCGGTCGCACGTGGACACGCAGTGAGGACGCACCAGTCGCGAAAAGCTCCACTTCGGACCAGGCGTACGGCAGAGTCGTCCCTTCCCCGGCCGCCGCGCTGAGCCCCACGGCGTGCAGGGTCGCGTCGAACACCGCCGGGTGCAGGCCGAACGCCTCGGCCCCGATCCGTTCCTGCTCGGGCAACGCGATCTCGGCATAGACGTCCTCGCCGCGCTGCCACGCCGCCTGCAGCCCCTGGAACACTGGCCCGTAAGCCATCCCGTGTTCGGCCAGCATGTCGTACATTCCCTCGACGTCCACCGTCTCGGCACCGGCCGGCGGCCATTCGCTGAGGTCGAAGTTCGTCCCGGAGGCCGCAGCCGCGAGCGTGCCGTCCGCGTGCCGGGTCCAGCCGACGGCGGTGGCGAGATCGTCGGGTCGCGAGTGGACACTGATCGGCCGAGTCCCATCGGCGGCCGGAGTTCCGATGCGCACCTGGATCCGCGCGGCACCCTTCGCAGGCAGCACGAGGGGCGCATGCAGAGTCAACTCCTGGACGCGGCCGCAGCCGACCTCGTCACCGGCGCGCACGGCAAGTTCCACAAAAGCCGTGCCAGGCAACAGGATCGAGCCACCAACGGCGTGGTCGGCCAGCCACGGATGCGTCGCCGTGGACACGCGACCGGACAGCACCACGCCGTCCGCGTCGGCGAGCAACGTCGCCGCGCCGAGCAGCGGGTGGTCGACCGGGTCGAGGCCCATCGACGAGACATCCCCGGATTCGGACGAAACCTCCAGCCAGTAACGCTGGTGCTGGAAGCCGTACGTCGGCAGGTCAGCCCGGCTCGCACCCCGCGAGGCGAAGTGCGCGGCCCAATCCGGCACCACTCCGCGGACGTGCAGCGTCGCCAACGCGGTCAGCAGCGCCACGTCCTCGGGGACATCACGACGCTGGCCCGGCACGGCAACCGCGTCACCGGCGGACTGCGGGACCACGGCGGTCAGCGGCGCGTCCGGGCCTAACTCGAGGAACCGGTTGATGCCGTCAGCTGCGAGCGCGCGAACCGCATCCGCGAATCGGACCGGCTCGCGGACATTGCGCACCCAGTACTCGGGGTCGGTCAGCTCGGCGTAAACCTCTTCACCGGTCACGCTGGAGATCACCGAAATCGTCGGCTGCGCATAAGCAATGCTCTGCGCGACGGCGCGGAACTCGGCGAGCATCGGCTCCATGAGTCGCGAGTGGAACGCGTGCGAGACCTTGAGCTGCGTCGTCCGCCGCCCGGCATCGCTGAACTTCGCGGCCACCGCTAGGACGGCGTCCTCAGCACCGGACACCACCACGGAACGCGGTCCGTTCACCGCAGCGACGTCGACCGTCCCTTGTGGATCGTGCTCCGCGACCTCCTCCGGAGTTCCTTCGACGGCCACCATCGCGCCGCCCTTCGGCAACGCCTGCATCAACCGTCCGCGAGCGGCGACCAGCTTTGCCGCGTCAGCCAACGAGAACACGCCCGCGCAATGTGCGGCAGCAAGCTCGCCGATGGAGTGTCCACACAGGGCAGCCGGAGTAAGGCCCCACGATTCGACCAGCCGGAACAGCGCGACCTCGAACGCGAACAGCGCGGCCTGGGTGTTCGCGGTCTGCGCCAGCACGTCCGCGTCGCCGTCGACCACCGCGCGGATCGGCCGGCCGAGATGCCGGTCCAGCTCCGCGCACGCCGCCGCGTAAGCCTCGGCGAAGACCGGGAAGACCTCCAGCTGACGTCCCATCCCGACTCGCTGAGATCCCTGTCCGGAGAACAGGAACGCCAACGACGCCTCACCGCGCGCCAGACCGCTCACCGCGCCCAGCTCACCATTCGCGAGCGCGTTCAACGCGGGCAGAACGTCCTCAATGGACTTCCCGATCACGGCCGCCCGGTGGTCCAGATGCGTTCGCGACGCGCCCAAGGTGGCGGCGACGTCGAGCAGGTCCAGTTCCTGATGCGCCGCAAGGTGTTCGGCCAGCCGCGCTGCCTGCGCCCGCAATGCCTGCGGCGTCCGGCCGGAAACGACCACCGGGATCGCGGCCTCGTCGCGCGGACTTTCGACAGCGTCCGGTGCCGGTGCTTCCTCAATGATGATGTGCGCGTTGGTCCCGCTGAGCCCGAAGCACGACACCGCACCGCGACGCGGCTGTTCCCCGCGCTCCCAGGGCCGGGCCTCGGTCAGCAGCTCGACCTTGCCGGAGGCCCAGTCCACGTGTCGAGTCGGCTTGTCGACATGCAGCGTCTTCGGCAGCAGGTCGTTGTTCAGCGCCAGCACGATCTTCAGCACGCCAGCAACACCGGACGCGGCCTGCGTGTGGCCCACGTTCGACTTGATCGACCCCAGCCACAGCGGCTCTTCGCGCTCCTGGCCATACGTCGCGAGCAGCGCCTGCGCCTCGATCGGGTCGCCCAGTTTGGTCGCGGTGCCGTGTGCCTCGACGACGTCGATCTCGTCCGGCCGCAGCCGCGCGTTCGCCAGCGCCTGCCGGATCACGCGCTGCTGCGCGGGCCCGTTCGGCGCGGTCATGCCGTTGGACGCGCCGTCCTGGTTGATCGCGGTGCCGCGGACGATCGCCAGCACCGGGTGCCCGTTGCGCCGCGCGTCGGACAGCCGCTCGACGAGCAGCATGCCGCAACCCTCGGACCAGCCGGTACCGTCCGCCGAGTCGGCGAAGGTACGGCAGCGAGCGCTGCGGGCAAGCGTTCCGTCAAGGGAAAACTCAACGAACGTACGAGGCGTCGACATCACCGAAACACCGCCGGCGAGCGCGAGGGTGCACTCACCGTTGCGCAGTGCCTGCACCGCCAAGTGCAGCGCGACGAGCGAGGACGAGCACGCGGTGTCGATGGTCACCGCGGGTCCTTCGAGCCCGAAAGTGTAGGCGAGGCGGCCGGAAATGACGCCGGAAGAGCCGTAGCTGCCCTGATAGTTGTGATACATCGTGCCCGCGAAAACGCCGGTCGGGCTGCCCTTCACGGAATGCGGCGCGATCCCGGCGCGCTCGAACGCCTCCCAGGACGTTTCGAGCAGCAGCCGCTGTTGCGGGTCCATCAGCAGCGCCTCGCGCGGGCTGATGCCGAACAGATCGGCGTCGAAATCGAGCGCGTCGTGCAGGAACCCGCCCTCGCGCACATAACTCGAACCCGGCCGCTGCCCGGTCGGGTCGTAAAGCCGTTCGAGGTCCCAGCCCCGGTTCGACGGGAACTCGCCGATCGCGTCGACGCCCCCGGACAGCAGTTCCCACAACGCTTCCGGGGTGCCCGCGCCGCCGGGAAGCCGGCAGGCCATCCCGACGATCGCGATCGGCTCCCGTGCGGCTTCGGTGAGCTTGCGGTTCTTTTCGCGCAACCGCTCGGTTTCCTTCACCGAAGCCCGGAGCGCACCGACCAGCTTCTCCTCGGAGTTGCCCACGTGCCCACGTTCCTTCCGCGTCGCATGCTCGCCCGACGTCGTGACGATACGAGCGCGCCCGTGCGCGGACCCACCCCTAACGGCCCCTGCCGCGCCGGTCTCGCCCGCCCGGCCAAGGTCCGCTTTAGACGGTCTTTAGGGGTTGTCGCACGCACCGGCGGCTGTCAGATTTTGCTGGCGTTCCAAGCCATTTCGCACGGCTCGTTTCCGCTGGGGGTTTCACCGCCCGGACAAGGACTGGGGAATCGTATGCACACGTTGACACGCAGGCTGCTGGTGGTGGGAGCCCACGGCGACGACGAAACGCTCGGCGCGGGCGGGACTATCGCCCGGCTCGCCGACGAGGGCGTCACCGTTTCGCTTTGCATTCTCACCAACGACGACGGTTCGCGTTCGGCCGCCGGCGCCGAGGTCACCAATCGCTCCGACGCGATCGAACTGGCCGCGAAAACGCTCGGCATCGAGCGCGTGCGAGTCCACGAATTCGGCGACAACCGGCTCGACACGGTCAGCCACCTCGAACTGAACCAGGTCGTCGAGCGCGAGGTCCGCGAATTCGAGCCGGACACCATTTTCGCCACGAGCATGTGCGACCTGAGCACCGACCACGCGCTGGTCAGCCGTGCCGCGCGGGTCGCCGGACGGCCGGGCAAAGGCCCGGTGCGCGAGGTCCGCACCTTCGAGATCCGCTCCGCCACCGACGTCGGAGAGGCCTCCGGGCTGCCGGTCACGTTCCGGCCGAACTGCTGGCAGATTCTCGACGAAAGCCACCTCGAACGCAAAATCGAAGCGCTGCGCGCCTACGGCAAGGAACTCGAGCCGTGGCCGAATCCGCGCAGCGAACGCGGTGTCCGCGCCCTGGCCGAATACCGCGGCTCGCAGGTCAGCGCCGGCCTCGCCGAGGCCTTCGAAATCGTCCGTTCGGTCCGATGACCGCGTTTTCTCCCGCTTTTCCCGCTCGCTTTTCCCACAGCCCATCCAGAAACGGGTGACCAGGAATGACCAGTACTGTCGCTGAATTCGAGACCATCGCCGAACGGAACGAACTGACGTCGGTCGCGGTGATCGGGATGGGCTACGTCGGCCTGCCGACCGCGCTCGGCCTGCACGCCGGCGGCGTCGGCGTGATCGGCATCGACCTGTCGCAGAACCGCCTCGACTCGATCCGCACCGGCGAGGTCGACCTCATCGAGGCCGACCACCGCAGGCTCGAGAAAGCCGTGCACCAGGAGGACTTCCAGCTCACCACGGACTCGGCGCGGATGGCCGAGGCGGACGCCGTGCTGGTGTGCGTGCCGACTGGTCTCGACGAGTACCTGATGCCGGACCTCGGCCCGCTCGAGGCGGCGTGCGCGGCACTAGTCGCCAACGCCCGCCGCGGCCAGACCTTCATCCTCACCTCGACCAGCTACGTCGGCACCTCGAACCGGCTGCTGGTGAAGCCGCTGGTGGCCAAGGGATTCACGATCGGCCGTGACCTGTTCGTGGCGTCCAGTCCGGAGCGGATCGACCCCGGGAACGTCACGCACACCCAATCCGAGACGCCGCGAGTGCTGGGCGGCGTGACCCCTGTGTGCACCGCGATGGCGCAGCGTGTCATCAACGTGCTCACCCCGAGCGTGCACTGCGTCAGCTCGCCGGAAGCGGCGGAGATGACCAAGCTGTACGAGAACACGTTCCGTGCGGTGAACATCGCGCTGGCCAACGAGTTCGCGGAGATCAGCGACGGCTTCGCGATCGACCCGATCGAGGTCATCGACGCGGCGGCCAGCAAACCGTACGGCTTCATGGCCTTCCACCCCGGCCCCGGCGTCGGCGGCCACTGCATCCCCTGCGACCCGCACTACCTGCTGTGGCAACTGCGCGCGACGCAGAGCAACGCGCCGCTGGTGACCCAGGCGATGCACGCCATCGCGGAGCGGCCGAAGCAGGTTGTCGACCGCGTACTCAACACACTGTCGCGCGAAGGCAAGGGCATGGCGGGTACGCGCGTGCTGGTGGTAGGCGTGACGTACAAGCCTGGTGTGCAAGACGTGCGTTCTTCGTCCGCGCTCGACATCCTCGACCTTCTCGCCGCGAAGGGCGCGAAGGTCGGCTACTACGACCCGCTGGTCCCGAACGTCCGGGTCACCGGCGGTTCGCTCGACACCGTCCCGGAGCCGGAAGGCCAGGACTGGGACGTCGCGCTCATCCACACCATCCAGCCGGGCCACGACTACGAATGGCTCGCCGACTGCCCGACCGTCATCGACGCCACTTATCGCTTCGACCGCGCGCTCTTCGCGAACTGATTCTTTTCGGGGGTTCCGGGTGGCGGAGCCCCCGGCCTGGGGCGAAGCCCCACATGACACTGAGAGGAAAACACAGTGCGTTACCTGATCACCGGAGGCGCCGGGTTCATCGGCTCCCACCTCACCGAGCACCTGCTGGCCCGTGGCGACGAGGTCGTCGCACTGGACAACCTCAGCACCGGCACCCTGGACAACCTCACCGGCTTCGCCGGACACCCCGGATTCCGCTTCGTGCGCGGCTCGATCACCGACCCGAACGCGGTCGAATCGTGCATGGCGGGCATCGACGCCGTGTTCCACCTCGCCGCCGCGGTCGGTGTGTTCACCATCCTCGACAAGACCATGGACAGCCTGCGCACCAACCTGCACGGCACGGAGAACATGCTCGACGCGGCGCTGCGCCACGACGTGCCGATCCTCGTCGCGTCCACGAGCGAGATCTACGGCAAGAACACCGCCGACGGCCTGCGCGAGGACGACGACCGGATCATCGGGTCGCCGCTGAAGAACCGCTGGTCCTACGCCGAGGCGAAGGCGCTGGACGAGACGTTCGCGCACCTGTACGCGGTGGAGCACGGCCTGCGCACGGTGATCGTGCGGCCGTTCAACACGGTCGGGCCGCGCCAGACCGGGCGCTACGGCATGGTCATCCCGCGTTTCGTGACGCAGGCGCTGGCCGGCGAGCCGATCACGGTGTTCGGCGACGGACAGCAGACCCGCTGCTTCTGCCACGTGCAGGACGTCGTGCCCGCGCTGGCGGACTTGCTCGCCGACGAATCCGCGTACGGCAAGGTGTTCAACCTCGGCAGCAACGAGCAGACCACCATCTCGCAGCTGGCCGAGCGCGTGATCGGCGCGACCGGTTCGAGCAGCACCATCACGAAGGTGCCGTACGAGGAGGCGTACGGCGACGGGTACGAGGACATGCAGCGGCGCATTCCCGACTGCACCCGCGCGTACAACCAGATCGGCTTC
The DNA here is from genome assembly GCF_041346965.1 of Amycolatopsis sp. cg13. Lineage (GTDB taxonomy): Bacteria > Actinomycetota > Actinomycetes > Mycobacteriales > Pseudonocardiaceae > Amycolatopsis. The sequence continues at coordinate 7,945,629 of NZ_CP166848.1, read as the reverse complement.
GTGCCGACGCGTTCGCTGGACGACATCATCGAAGCGGTGGTCGCTGACCGTCGATCCTGACCTGTTCTCGGTTCCTGCTCCGGTGAAGGGCCTCTTGCGGATTTCGCGCGAGAGGCCCTTCAAGCGTTTCGGAGCTTGACGTAGACGGCCGTCAAGTGGCCGGCGGCGGTGTTCGCGGACACTCCCAGTACCTCCGCGATCACCGCCACCGGCATGCCCTGCGCGGCGAGTTCCGCGACTCGCAGCTCTACGTCGGTCAGCACCCTTGCTCCCCGCAGCTTTTCCGTCCGGCTTTCCGTCAGCTTTTCCGTCACTGCCCGGCACCGGCCAGCTCTCCGGCGAGCGCGCTCCGCCCCGCCACGCCGAGCTTCCGGTACACCCTGGTCAGGTGCTGCTCCACAGTGGACACTGTGATGTACAGCGTTTCGGCGATCTGGCGGTTGGTCCGTCCGTGCGCCGCGAGTTCCGCGACGCGCAGTTCGGCCTCGCTGAGCGCCGTCGCAGCCGCTCCCTCCGGATCCGCGCGCGGCGGCTCGGGTCTCGACGCGACCGGACGAGGAGCGAGCGGACGCATCGGCTGCCGCGGCACCTGCACCGGTTTCACCAAGCCCGCCGAACGTTCCGCGCGCTGGCCGAGCTGGTTGATCGCACGGACCGTGCGGGCCAGCTCGAGCCGGTCGCCGGATTCCTTGAACGCCTCCGCCGCCCGGTTCAGCAGACCGGACCGCGCACCAGTCTCCCCGGCGAACGCCAGCACCCGCAGCGCCACTGCCTGCGAAAACGCGTCCGTCGTGTCGGCCAGCTGCTGTTTCGCCAGCTCGACCGCCAGGGTCGGGTTCCGCAGCCGCAGATTCGCTTCCGCAAGATCGGTCCGCCACGGTGCCACTGCGGGCAGGTCGAGGTTGCGGTCACGGAGAATCCGTTGGCACTGCTGGAAATCGCTCACCGCTGAGAGCCCGCGGTTCGTGGCCAGGTGGAACTGCCCGCGCGCCCTGAGGAACCGTACGCCGCCGAGTGTCGTGTACACCGTTTCGGGCAGAGCGTGTCGCAACACCGCAGCTGCGGCCTTGAACGCGCCTGCCGCGGTGTACGCAGTCAGCATCGTCGCCAGCGGGTACGTGATCGCGACGCCCCAGTTGGGTTCGTCAAGCAGCGCGAGCGCCCGGCTCGCCGCCTCAGCCGCTTCGGCCGGTTCGCCGCGACGCAGCAACAGACTCGCACCGATGGCGTCGAGCATCGCTTTCCACGTCACCGCGCCGCGATACTCGGCCTCCTCGGCCAGCGAAGAACACCAGCCTTCCGCGCGGTCCGCCTTGCCGTCGTACGCGAGCGCGAGAATGGCCGTGGCCAACGCTTCCAGCGAAGTGTCCGAGAGCCGACAGTTCTGCAGAATCCGCTCCGCGCACACCGAAGTCTCTTCGCTGCCACCGACCTGCCATACCGACGCGAGGGTGGTTGCCGTGCGCATCCAGGGATCCGATGCGTCGACCGACAACTGCGGTGCCGCGCCGTAATGCCAATGCGCGGCGAGAGTCAGTTCGGCAGCCATGCGCGGGTGTAGCGGCTCGAGGTCGTCGCCCAGCCGGACCAGCGCGGACTCGAACATTTCCCGGTCACCGAACCACAATGACTGACGCACCAACGCGATCCGGTCCGATTGATCGAGCGAACCAGCGTCACGCAACGCCGCGAGATGCGGTGCGGCCGCCGCCGGGTTGACCCGCCAGGTGATCTTGGCCAGCAGCTGCGAGATCATCTGCTGCTCCCACGACGCGGTGGTCGTTGATGCCGCCAGATGCAGACAGCGGGTGGCGAAGTCGACGTCGTCGCCGAGCATCACCTGCTCCGCCGCCGCGACCAGCACCGGCAACGCCCACTCCGCCTGCGCTTCGCCCGCCGCCACGAGATGCCGTGCGACCTCCGGTGCCGACAACCCACGTGCGTGCTTCACCTCAGCGGCCCGGATGTGCAGCTGCACCTTCTCGGACCCGCGCAACCCGCCGACGACCGCCGCCGCGGCCGGCTGCTGCCGGAAGCGCACCCCATCGACCAGCCCAGTCTCCACAAGCAGCCCTGCCGAAGCCTCCGCCTCGACCGGATCGACGCCCGCGACCGTCGCCACCGCGTCCGTGGTCACGTCGGTGTCCAGCACCGCGATCGCCGTCGCTACTTCCCGCAGCGGCGAGCCGTAGCGATGCAGAAGCCGTTGCACCGCATCGGAATACGCTGCGCCGTCGTCCATCGAGCTACGAGATGCGTCAACCAATGCACTGACCAGCAACGGATTCCCCGCGCTCAGCCCGTGGATCCGCTCGGCGTCGCCGTGGTCCGCGACCAGCTGCGCGATCGCCTCCACGGTGAACGGCGTGAGATGCACGTACCGGTGCGGCTGCGCGGCGAATTCGACGCCCTCACCCGAATACCAGCCGTCCGGCTGCGTCAGCACCAGCAACATCGCGGCCGACCTCGCCCGCCGCTGCAACCGCAGCAACAACCGCGCCGAGGTCTCGTCCACGTGCTGCAAATCGTCGACCGCGATCAGCAACGACCGCTCCCGCGCCAGCCGGTGCAATGCACTGCACAACGCGGCGATCCGGTCCTCGCCATCAGCCGCGGCCAGTACCTCGCGCGGCAACGCCGGGCTGGCCAGCAATTGGTCGAGCACGCCGCCGTCGACGTCGCGTTCGTCGGCCGCTCCCGCCGCGGTGAGCGTCAGAACGCCCAACTCGCGGGCTCGCGCCACAACTTGGTTCTGTACCTGAGTTTTCCCGCTGGCCGGTCCTCCGCCGACCAATACCGTGTCTCCTGCCCCCGCATCGCATTCGATCAGCAGGCCCTCAAGGAGGGACACTGCTTCGTTCGGCTCGGTGCGGCGGTTCTGCCCCCAGTTCACGCCCATCGCAAGCTCCTCGACCCAACGGTCATCTTCCTGCGTGTGCCACAGTCGCAGCCGCCCCCTAAGCACAGCCAACCGCGATCTAAAGTCACTCAATCAGGTGATCACGATTACCTTGCGTTGTTTTCGACTGGGGTTTTCCTTGCGGTGCCGTCTGCATGCGAGGGGCGGCTTTCCTTGGGCGAGCTTGCGTTTTGGCTCCGGACAGTGATCTTGCTTCGCTTGCTTCCGCAGTTGAGGATGACCAGTTCGAGCGATGGCGTAATCGAACGTGCGTTCGAGAAAATGAAGGGGTGTCCACGACTACGACGCTCCCGGCCTGGCAATTGTCAGACCAGGACCTGACCACCAGACTCCTGACGACCCAAAGACAGCAGAACACCGCCTACGCCGCACAACTGGAGACAATCCGGGAAGTGGAAGCGCGCGGCGCCGTGCCCGAGGGCTATTCCTCGACCGCGGCCTACCTGGCGACGATCCTGCACGTGACACCGCGCGAGGCCCGAGCCCGGCTCGCCCAAGCCACCGGCTCCTTGCCGCTGACATGGAAAGCCTTGACCGAGGGCGAAATCACCGCCCAGCACGCAGCCGTGATCGCCGAATTCCTGGCCGACGCACCGAGATGGCTGACCCCCGAGGACTACACCGTCGCCGAAGACACCCTGGTGACCCTCGCGGCACAGGCGAATCCCGGTACGGTCCGCCGGGCCGCGACGCGCCTGAAGATCTACTGGGACAGCGATCCTGCCGACGTGCCTTCCTTGGACCCGGACGCGGTTTCCGGCTCGGATCCCGACTCGGGCTCGGGCGTGGGTTCCGCGCGCCCCTGGCGAGAATTCCGCTGGCACTGGACCCGAACCGGCCGCTTCCGCTTCACCGGCAACGTAGACCAGGAAACCGGCACGTTGATCGAACAACTGCTGGTCCCCCTGGCCGCACCGGACCCCGCGACCACGCCGGACACCCCCGACCCCCGCACTCCAGCAGAACGCCACGGCGACGCGATCGCCGCGATCGTCGACCTGGCCGCCCGCACTCCCGACCTGCCCGCCAAAGCCGGCGAACGAGCAGTCGCCACAGTGACCGTCGACCTGAAAACCCTGCAGAGCAACGCCAAGGCGGTCTTCACCGACGACGAGTCGGTCCTGCCCGCCTCCCACCTGCGCCGCATCCTGTGCGACGCCAAGGTCTACCCCGCCGTCCTGGGCACCGAAGGCCAGGTCCTCGACCTAGGCCGCTCGGCCCGCACCGCCACGAACGCCCAACGCCGGGCCCTGGCAATCCGAGACCGCGGCTGCACCTTCCCCGGCTGCGACCGAAGTCCAAAGTGGACAAGCCCGCACCACATCGTCCACTGGGCCAACGGCGGCGCGACAGACCTGGACAACCTCGCCTCGTGCTGCGAACGCCACCACCGCCTCCTGCACCACAGCGGCTGGCAAATCCTCCTCCGCGACGGCGTCGTGTACTGGATCCCGCCGTCCATCCTCGACCCCGAGCAGAAACCTCTGCGCAACACCGCCCACAACCCGCCACCCATCCCGCTGGGCCACACACGACGGCAAGCCGCTCCGCGCCCGGCTCACACTCCACACCCGTCGGCCGCAGCCTCATGACCGCCGCCCCCTGCACGCGGACTCGCATCCACAACCGCGAGTCCGGGCGATGGCCCCTGCCTGGACGCGCTCAGAACCCGACGAGAAACAGGACACCAGCAACGACAAGACCAAGCTCGACAAGAAGGACAAAGATGCGTTCGCTGATACGGCCGACGATGCGCTTCCCCGCCCAAACACCGAGCAGAATGGCGGGAGTCAGCGCGAGACCGAAGAGCAGGACCCGCCACGTGAGCAGGTCACCCACGCCATAGGTGGCGATCTTGGCGAGGTGCATAGTCAGCACGCTGGCAGCTTCGGTGCCGATGTAAGCGCCGCGAGTCAAGCCGAGAGCGAGGAAGAACGGGGCAGTGAGCGGGCCGACCGAGCCCAGCAGCGCTGAACCAAACCCGGAAGCCGCATCGACCACCGCGAACGACGGCGGCGCAGGCGTCCGCGGCCGACGTCGCAACCGTCTCCAGACGACAACCCCGACAAGAAAGACGCCGAGGACCCGCTTGAGCGGCGCGAGCGGAGCATGGGTGAGCAACAGCCCTCCAGCGACCGCGCACGGTACGGCTCCCAGCGCAACTCCCGCCGGTTAAGCCATACGCGGGATCCGTTGGAAGACAGCTGCGTCAAGGTCATCGTGGGAACAGCGACACGCAGCCCGAATAACGCGGTGAAGACCGGCAACAGCAAGACCCCACCGCCAAATCCGGCGACCGCGGAAAGCACCGCAAGCAGAAACGCAGCGAGGGAGGCAGCGACCAAGGCAGGCAGCAAATCGACCGGCACCGCCTCAGGCTGCCACCCGCACCGACCCGACGCCTCGGCGCACCTTCGCCGACGTTGCCCCCTCCTCAGCCAAGCCCCAGGCCACTAGGGGTTGTCCCACGCTGCCCAGCCCCGAACACTCCTGGTTTTGTGACTGCAGTGGACGAAACACCCGCGAACGCACGCACAAGCCGGTGGATCCGCCGTTTCCACCCGACCGACCAGGCACGGGTGCGTCTGGTGTGCCTCCCGCACGCCGGCGGCTCGGCGACCGCCTACTTCCCGCTCTCCGCAACGGCGGCCGGGCAGAACTTCGAGGTGGTCGCCGTCCAATACCCCGGCCGCCAGGACCGCCGCACGGAACCATGCCTGGACACGGTCGCCGCTATCGCCGACGCGATCACCGACGACCTGGCCGACTGGTCCGACCTGCCCGTGGTCCTGTTCGGCCACAGCATGGGCGCCACCGTCGGCTACGAGGTGGCCCGCCGCCTGGAGGCGCAGGGCAATCCCCCGCTAGGCCTCTTCGCGTCCGCCTGCCGGGCCCCGTCAGCGCAACGCATCGAGTTCATCCACCAGCGCGACGACGATGGTCTGATCGCCGCGCTCAAGCAACTCAGCGGCACCGACGCCGGCGTACTGGGCGACGACGAACTGTTGCGCATCGTCCTGCCCGCGATCCGCGGCGACTACACCGCCGTCGAAACCTACCGGCACGAACCAGGTTTGGAACCAAGCTGCCCGATCCAAGTCCTAGTCGGCGACGCGGACCCGGTAACCGACCTGGACGAGGCCGACGCCTGGCGCGACCACACCACCGGCACCTGCCAGGTCAAGATCTTCCCCGGTGGCCACTTTTACCTGAACGACCAGCTCAACGCCGTCCTGAAGACGATCACCACAACCCTGGCCGGATGGCAACCGGGAATCTGCCGGGGATAAGGGTGGGGAAACCCCAGGGAAGCTTCAGGAGCACACCCCATGGTTCCGGCCCGCCGGTTCCGAGAAACTAGGTACATCAAGGAAACACCCCCTCAACCAGGAGGCCATCATGATGGCGATCACCACCGCCCCCGGCGTCACCCAGCGCATGCTCGCCAACGGCCACCTGGAGCTGACCTGCCGCACGACCAACCGCCACATCGAATGCGAGCCGATGGCCGCCGCGATGTGGATCGCCCTGAAGCAGCACAACGGCGACGTCGACCAGGCCGCTACCACCCTCTCCGCCCTGTGGGAAACGAACGAAGACGACACCCGCTACGACCTGATCGCCCTGGCCGGTTCGCTGTGCTCGCTGGGCATGGCCACCGAGTCGTAACCGGAATCGCCTCAAGGCCAGCGGACGCCGCGCCAACCTCAGCGGCTCACCGCAGGTCGGCATCCGCACGTAGAACGACCCAGCCCGCACGGAAACCGCAGCCGAGCCTGGCCCGAAGCGCGGCAAGCCCAGCCCAGCCCGGCCTGCGCAACGCAACTCACGCGACACTCCCGGCCGATGCGCCACTCACGCTCGAAGCTTCCCCGACGCGAACGGCACTTGCGCCAACTCGCGCACCAGACCCGAGCACCGCAGCACTCTCCAAGACAGCCGAACTCCGCACCTGCGCAGCAACAAGACGCCCACCGCGGAACCACAACCCTGCGCGGGAGACACCGGCAACCGCTGCCCAAACGCGGTACTCCAGAAGGATCAAGCGACTCCGCCGCAACCAGGCCTCAGGACTGCTCCAAAGCCCGCTCAATCGCTCGCCGAGCCCGCCCCGCGGCCGTCCGGTCATGCTGCAACTGCATAGCCGCATTCAGCGCCAGCCCGGCCGCGATGATCTCGAACAACGCCTGCTCGACATCGAACCCAGCAGGCAACCCCCCGTTCTCCACCGCCGCCGCCAAGTCGGCCCGCAGCTGCTCCCGCCAGCGCGACCACACCTCGGCCACCGCGTCGCGGACCCGCCCGGGGCGGCCGTCGTACTCGGTGAGCGCCGCGGTCATCAGGCAGCCGCCGGGGAGCAGCGGCGCTTCCAGGTAGTCCACGGAGTTGGCGCACACCGCGCGCAGCCGCCGCAGGCCTGGCGGTTCGGGCAGCGCGGGCTCCACCACCCGGTGCCAGAAGTCCACGAACGCCTTGTCCAGCGTGGAGATCTGCAGCGTCTCCTTGGTGCCGAAGTGCTTGTGCACCCCGGACTTGCTCATCTCCAGTTCCTCGGCGAGCCGGCCGATCGTGATCCCGTCCAGCCCTTCCTCGGAGGCGATCTCGGCCGCCCGCTCGAGGATCCGGCCCCGGGTGGCCTGCGCTTCGGCCGCTGAACGTCGCGGTGACATGCGCCAAGGATAGCGTACGGACGTTCGCTATTGATTAGAGAACGTCCGTACGCTAAATTCCGGGCGACCACCGAGACCAAGGAGCACGAGATGCGGTTGCGACGACTGGGCTGGGCCGGGCTGGAGATCGAGGCGAGCGACGAACGCCTGGTGATCGACTACGTCCGCGACCTGTCACCGCTGTTCACCGGCTGGAAGTCCGGCGAAGGACTGGCGGAGCCGAGCGGGATAGCCACTGCCGCACTGGTCTCCCACCTGCACCGCGACCACACTGACGCCGCCGCGCTCGCGGACGTGCTGGCACCCGCAGCGCCAGTGCTCCGGCCGACGCCCGGCTACGGCGACGACGTGGACAACGTCACCACCCTGCCCGCCGAACACGAGCTGCTTCGGCACCGCCTTACCGTCGAAGTCGTCGATCCCTGGTCCACCCGCGAGATCGGACCGTTCCGTGCCACCGCGGTCCCCGCCGTCGACGGACTGGGCGACCCGCAGCTGAACTGGGTCGTCGAGGCCGACGGGCAGCGCGTTTTCCACGGCGGCGACACCATGTTCCACGGCTACTGGTGGCTCATCGCGCGCCGGTTCAGCCCCTTCGACGCGGCGTTCCTGCCCGCCAACGGCGCGGTGGTCGACGCGCCGCATCTCCAGCCGCCGAGTCCGCTGCCCGCCGCGATGGACCCGAGGCAAGCCGCCGCAGCCGCGGAAATCCTCGACGCCCGGTACGCGGTCCCGATGCACTACGAGTCCGAGCAGCTGGACAAGATCGCGGGCTACCTCGAAGTTTTCGACCCGGAGGCCGAGTTCCGCCTGCAGGCCGGACGCCGGGCATGCGTGCTGCCTGTCGGGGAATGGCTGGACTTGGCGCACACAACCGGAAGCTCCGCCGTGACAGCGGATTCAAGCAACAGGGCCTAGCTCCCAGACGCGGCTGTCTGGCTTGGTGCAGCGGAGCCGAAACCGCGCGCTCGCTGGCCGCGCGGGGTGTGAGCAGGCTACTATCAGTTCAGATGTTCATAACATCTGTTTATGGCATCGGACTTGGAAGGAGCTGGTCAGCGGTGCGCGTGCTCTTCGCCAGCCTCGCGTCGGTAGGGCATACCTATCCGCTCATCCCGCTCGCGGTCGCCGTCCGGGAGGCTGGGCATGAGGTGCATTTCGCGGCGGGCGAGAACGTCCACGCGTCCTTGCATCGCAACGGATTACGGCCTTTCCGGCCAGCGGATTCGTTCTACGAGATCTACGCCGAGGACCTCGAGCCTGACCTGGCGCGGCTGCGGCCCGACCTCATCGTCCATGAATGGGGACAGTCGGGTCCGGCGATCGCGGCGCAACGGGCGGGGATTCCCAGTCTCTGGCACGGGTTCGGCCGCATGTTTCCTGACGGAATCGGGTTGGAGAAGCCCACGCTGGATCGGCCGCATCTCGATACTTGTCCGCCGTCCTTGCAGGACAAGGACTTTCTCGCGACCGCTGAGCGGATAGAGCTGCGGCCGGTCGCCTATTCCGAGCCGCTGCCGGAGTGGCGGGTCGAGAGGACGTCGCGGCCGCTGGTCTATCTGACGCTCGGCACTGCGTTCGGCACGGCGGAAGTGCTCACCACAGCTATCCAGGGTTTGACGGCGGCCGGCATCGACGTGGTGGTCGCGGCTGGGAATGTCCGACTCGGGGCGGTGCCAAAAGATGTCACGGTCCATGAGTGGGTACCGCAGGCGGAGTTGTTGCCATATGTCGACGCGGTTGTGCATCACGGCGGCAGCGGTACAACGCTCGGCGCGCTCGCGGTCGGGGTGCCGCAGCTGGTTCTTCCGCAGGGAGCGGACCAGTTCGCCAATGCGGACGCCCTCAGCGTTGCGGGGGCTGCGTTGAGCATTCTGCCCGGAGAACTCAGTGCGGACAGTGTTGCCGAGAGTGTCCGGAAACTGCTGTCACCGCGCGGCGGGCACCGGGACGCGGCGCGGGCGATTGCTGAGGAGATCGCGCGCATGCCGTCGCCCGGAGAGGTTGCCCGCGATCTGCCTCGGTGGGCGGAGAACAGGTAGCGGCCGCCCGCGCGGATCAGCGGGCGGCCCAAAGCGCTACCTGGCTTCCAGTTCCTCGTCCAGCAGCGCGAACAGCTCGTCCGCGCTGGCGCCTTCCACCTCCTCGTCCGGGACCAGCGACGCCAGCACTGCCTTCAACCTCGTCACGACTCCGGAGACCTCGTCCGGTTCCAGGCTGCGCACGACATCTTCCAGCGCGTCCAGCTGGACCTCGACTGCCGACGGGGCACCGTCCGCGACGAGGTGTTCTCCCAGGACCTGCACGGACGGATAATCGAAGATCAGCGTCGCGGGCAGGCGCATTCCGGTGAGGACGTCCAGGCGGTTGCGCAGTTCGATCGCGGTCAGGGAATCGAAGCCCAGTTCGATGAAACCCTTTCGCGGGTCTACCGCATCCCGTCGTTCGTGGCCAAGGACCACGGCGGCGGTGCCGCAGACGAGGTCGACGGCGGCCCGTACTCGTTCGGCACCGGACAAGCGCAGTACCTGGTTCCAGGAATCGTCAACGGCCTCGACTCGGCGGCGGCCTCGGATCAGGCCGCGCAGCATCGCGGGGACGCTGTGGGCGTCGGCGCGGAGGCCGGACATGTCCAGCCGCACCGGTACCAGCGACGGCTGGCCGGCGGCGACTGTCGCGTCGAACAGTTCCAGGCCGTCGGCGAAGGACAGGCCGAAGACGCCGGACCTGGCCATGCGGATCAGGTCGGTGTCGGCCAGATCGTTGGACATGCCGCCTTCCGACCACAGGCCCCAGGCGAGCGACACGGCTGGCAAGCCTTGTGCCGCACGGTGGTGCGCGAGGGCGTCCAGGAAGACGTTCGCCGCGGAGTAGTTGGCTTGGCCTGCCGCACCGAGCGTGCCGCCTGCCGAGGAGTACAGCACGAAGGCGGCCAGGTCCAGGGATGCGGTCAGTTCGTGCAGGTGCCACGCGGCGTCGACCTTGGGGCGGAGTACGGCGTCCATCCGTTCCGGGGTCAGCGACAGCAGCACGCCGTCGTCGACGACACCGGCGGTGTGGATTACCGCGGTCAGCGGGTGGTCGGATGGAACGTCGGCGATGAGGGCTGCGACGGCGTCTCGGGAGGCGAGGTCGCAGGCCACCAGCGAGACTGACGCGCCCAACTCGGTCAGGGAGGCGACGAACTCGTCAGCTCCGGGAGCGGCGGGGCCGCGGCGACTCGTGATGAGCAGGTTGCGGACGCCGTGTTCGGTGACCAGGTGCCGGGCGATCAACTGGCCGAGCACGCCGGTGCCGCCGGTGACGAGGACGGTGCCGTCCGGGTCGAAGCTGACGGTGCCGTCCGGGACGTACTTTGCCAGGCGGTGCACCAAAACCGCGCCGTCGCGGACTGCGACGCCGGGTTCGTCGGCATACATCGCGCCGAGCACCGAGCCGATCGGGAGCGGGCCGTTGTCGAGGTCTACCACCATGAATCGGTCTGGGTACTCGAGTTGCGCGGTGCGGATCACGCCCCACAGCGCGGCGTGGGTGAGATCCGGCGCACCCTCGTCCGGGCGAGTGGCGATCGCGCCGGAGGCGACGACGACCAAGCGCGACGCTGCCAGTACGTCCTCGGCGACCCAGGATTGGGCGAGCGAAAGGAGGTCGTGGACGGCTGCGCGAGCGGCTTCCGGAGTGCCGGTTTCCGGGGCGGCGAAAGGCACGTAGACGACGTCTGGAACCAAGGCACCGTTGTGGATGGCCTCCAGCAATGCGTTGAGGTCCACATAGGACTCTCCGCCGAGGCTGAAGGGGTCGGTGCCCAGGATCGCGGTGGTGACCGCGGTGACGTCGTCGCCCTGCCACGGGATCCAGTCGACGCGGAACAGCGAATCGTCCACCGCCGAACGCTCAGCCGAGGCGAACGCGTCGTCCGCGATGGGGCGCAGTGCTAGCGAGTCCACGCGCAGCACGGGTGCGCCGGACGCGTCCGTCGCGGTGAGCGAGACGGTGTTCTCGACGTCCGACGAGATCAGCACGCGCAGGCTCGCCGCGCCGCCGGCGTAGAGCGAGACGCCGGACCACGCGAACGGCAGGACCGGCTTGTCCTCGGTCGGCCCGGCGAGGCCGATCGTGTGCAGGGCAGCATCCAGCAACGCGGGGTGCAGGCCGAACGCGCTGCCGTCGGCGTGCTCAGGCAGCGCGACCTCGGCGGCCAGCACGTCGCCCGCCTGCCAGGCTCGACGCAGGCCCGCGAAAACCGGGCCGTAATCGAAGCCTTGCGCGGCCAGCTCGTCGTACCGGGAGGTCACGTCGATCTCCGTGGCCCCGGCCGGCGGCCATGCCGCGGCGACCGCGGACGGCTCACTGGCGGGAGAGAGTCGGCCGCTGCCGTGCTGGACCCACTCGTCGGCGTCCTCGGCCTGGGAGAAGATCCCGAGCGCGCGGGTGCCGTCGTCCTCCTCGGCACCGACGGTCACCTGCAGCCGCACCGCGCCCTGCTCGGGCAGGATCAACGGTGCGGCGAGGGTGAGCTCGTCGACCCGGCCGCAGCCGACCTCGTCGCCCGCGCGCACGGCCAGCTCGACGAACGCCGTGCCGGGGAACAGCGCGTTGCCCTGGACGACGTGGTCGGCCAGCCACGGCTGCGCGGCCAACGAGAGCCGTCCGGTGAGGACGACGCCGCCGGAGTCCGCGGTGCCGACCACCGCGCCGAGCAGCGGATGCGCGGCCTCGCGCTGCCCGACCTCGGCCACGCCGCGAGCCCGCGCGCCGGTCGGGTTGTCCAGCCAGTAGCGCTTGCGCTGGAAGGCGTAGGTAGGGAGTTCGACCACGTGCGCGCCGGAGTAGAACGCGTCCCAGTCGACGGTCCCGCCGAGCGTGAACAGAGTCGCGACCGCGGCGGCGGCCGACTCTGCTTCGGCTCGGTCCTTGCGCAGGACGGCGACGAAGGTGGCGTTGGCGCAGTTCTGCCCCATCGCGGTCAGCACCGCGCTCGGGCCGACCTCGACGAACGTGTTCACCCCGGCCTCGGCCAGCGCACGCACGCCGTCCGCGAAGCGTACTGCTGAACGGACCTGGCGCACCCAGTAGTCCGGCGTGGCGACATCCGCCGAAAGCTCCACTGTGGACACAACAGGCACCGATGGCGCAGAGTACGTCAGCGTGCGCGTCACCGCGGCGAACTCGTCCAGCATCGGTTCCATGAGCGGCGAATGGAACGCGTGCGACACCCGCAACCGCGAAGTTCGATCAAATTTCCCAGCAACCGCAAGTACTTCTTCTTCTACCCCCGACACTACCACCGACCTCGGGCCGTTCACGGCGGCGATTCCTACACCATCGGTTAGTAGCGGAAGCACCTCGTCCTCGGTAGCCTGCACCGCGACCATCGCCCCGCCAGCGGGCAAAGCTTGCATGAGCCGTGCCCGGGCGACTACCAGTTTTCCGGCGTCCGCAAGGGAAAGCACCCCGGCGACGTGGGCGGCGGCGATTTCTCCGACGGAGTGACCCAGCAGGTAAGCAGGCTGGATGCCCCACGACTCCAGGAGCCGGTACAGAGCGACTTCCACCGCGAACAGAGCGGGTTGCGTGTAGCCGGTCTGGTCGAGACGGTCGGCATCGGAGAGCAGGGAACGCAGAGGGACGTCGAGGTCCAGGAAAGCGCTGACCTCGTCCAGGGCGGCGGCGAAGACCGGGTACGCGGCGGCGAGGTCTAGGCCCATGCCAGCCCGTTGGGCACCTTGGCCGGTGAAGAGAAAAGCCACACCAGAAGCGGAAGCCACGCCCTCGACCACCGAGGAAGAAGCGCGGCCTGCTGCATAATCTGCCAGAGCGCGCGCGGCAGCTTCCCGATCGGCGGCCACCACCCCGGCTCGGTGCTCGCTGAGGGTTCGCGTAGTGGCAAGGGAAAGGCCGACGTCCGCGGGAGAGCCTGACAGAGCAGAACCAGCCAACTGGGCAGCCTGGGCCCGCAGAGCCTCCGGCGTGGAAGCTGAGAGCAACCAGGTTACTGGCCCAGCCGAAGAAGAAGGCACCGGAGCCGGATCGCCTTGTTCGACGATCACGTGCGCGTTCGTCCCGCTGATGCCGAACGACGACACCGCAGCTCGCCGAGGACGGTCAGCCGACGGCCAAGGCGTCGATTCGTTCAGCAGCGCGACAGTGCCATCCGCCCAGTCGACGTGCGGCGAGGGCTCATCCGCGTGCAGCGTCGGCGGCAGCACGCCCCGCCGGAGGGCCTCGACCATCTTGATGACCCCGCCGACCCCAGCGGCAGCCTGAGTATGTCCGACGTTCGACTTGAAAGAACCGACATACAAGGGACGTGAAGGGGTAGCGACCTTGCCATAGGTGGAGATCAGGGCCTGAGCCTCGATCGGGTCGCCCAGCTTGGTGCCGGTGCCGTGCGCTTCCACGGCGTCCACATCGGACAGTTCCAGTGAAGCATCGGCCAGAGCGGCACGGATGACGCGCTGCTGAGCGGGGCCGTTGGGCACGGTGATCCCGCTCGAAGCACCGTCCGAGTTCACCGCACTACCGCGTAGCACCGCGAGCACGTGGTGGCCGTTGCGCCGGGCGTCGGAAAGCCGTTCCAGCAACAGCATTCCGGCGCCTTCAGAACACCCGACGCCATCCGCGCCGCTGCCGAAGGCCTTGCATCGGCCGTCCGAGGACAGGCCGTGTTGTTCGCTGAAGTACACGAACATGTCCGGCGTGACCATCACCGTCACCCCGCCCGCCAAGGCCAGCGAGCATTCCCCGCGCCGAAGTGCTTGTGCGGCAAGGTGCATCGCGACCAGCGAGGACGAGCAGGCGGTGTCAACCGACACGGACGGGCCTTCGAGGCCGAGCGTGTACGAGACGCGCCCGGAGATCAGGCTGCCGTCGCTGCTGCCCGCGCCGTAGTCGTGGTACATGACGCCGGTGAACACCCCGGTCGCGCTACCGCGAAGGGTCGACGGCACGATCCCGGCGCGTTCGACGGCTTCCCACGCGGTCTCGAGGAGCAACCGCTGCTGCGGGTCCAGCGTGACCGCCTCGCGCGGGCTGATGCCGAAGAACTCCGGCTCGAAATCGGCGGCGTCGTAGAGGAAACCGCCTTCGTTCGAGTAGGTCGTGCCGGGCCGGGCGCCGGTCGGGTCGTGCAGGGCGGCGGTGTCCCAGCCGCGGTCGGCCGGGAACTCGCCGATCGCGTCGACGCCGCCGGCCACCAGATCCCACAGTTGCGCGGGCGTGGTGACCCCGCCGGGATACCGGCAGCCCATGCCGATGATCGCGATCGGCTCGGACTGCCGCGCGGCCAGCCGCTGGTTGTCCGCACGGAGCCGTTCGTTGTCCGTCATGGACTGCCGCAGCGCGGCGACGATCTGCTCGGTCGAAGGAGCGGACTTGTCGGTCACTGGGATTCACCCCGTTCGTCGGTGCCGCCCATCGCGGAGCGGACCAGGTCGGCCAGGTCCATCGAGGCGACTGCCGCCGCCGCATCGTCAGTACCGTTCAGTTCCTCTTCAACAGGAACCGCAGGAGCAGGAGCCAGTTCCGCCAGCAGGTGCCGGGCCAGCGGCAGCGGGCTCGGGTAGTCGAAGATCAGCGTCGCGGGCAGCCGCAGCCCGGTCGCGGTGCCGAGCCTGTTGCGCAGCTCCAGCGCGGCGAGCGAGTCGATGCCCAGGTCGGTGAAGCCCTTCTCGACGCCGACCGCTGAAGCGTCGTCGTATCCGAGGACTGCCGCCGTGTGCTCGCGCACCAGGTTCAGCGCCGCCGAGTCCCGCTCGTCCGCGGCGAGTGTGGCGAGCTTGTCGGCGAACCCGGCCTCCGGCGTGGCCGACGACGAGGCGACAGCGGCCCGTCGCGGCCCGGCAGTGACGAGACCCTTCAGCAGCGCCGACGCGCGGTCGGCGTCCTTGAGGTCCAGCTTCACCGGCACCAACGCCGCCGACGAAGCAGCCAGCGCCGCGTCGAACAGCTCCAGCCCCTCAGCCGCGGACAGTTCCGCGACGCCGGACCGGGCGATGTGTGCCAGGTCCACCTCGCCGTCGGTGCCTTCCCACGGACCCCACGCGAGCGACGTCGCCGGGAGGCCAAGCGAAGCGCGGTGCTCGGCCAGCGCGTCCAGGAACACGTTCCCCGCCGCGTAATTCGCCTGCCCCGCCGCGAGCAGCAGGCCACCCGCCGAGGAGTAGAGGACGAACGCCGCCAGGTCCCGAGTCGCCGTCAGCTCGTGCAGGTTCCAGGCCGCGTCCACCTTGGGCCGCAACACATTCTCGACCTGCTCCGGCGTCAAGGCACTCACCACCGCGCTGTCCATCTGCCCGGCCGCGTGCACCACGGCGGTCAGCCGAGGCAGCGTGTTGAGCAGCTTCGCCAGCGCGTCCCGATCGGTGACGTCGCACGCGGCCACAGCCACCTTCGCACCCGAGCCGGCCAGTTCGTCGACCAGTTCCCGCGCCCCCGCCGCGTCGAGACCGCGACGGCTGGTCAGGACCAGGTCACGGGCACCGCGAGCGACCAGGTGCCGCGCCAGCAGCCCGCCGAGCAGGCCCGCGCCGCCGGTGATCAGCACCGTGCCGTCCGGATCCCACTCGACTGTCTCGCCGACCTCGGTGACCCGGGTCAGCCGCGGCACGCGCACTTCGCCGTTCCGCACCCGCGCTTCCGGTTCGCCGGACGCGACGACGGCGGGCAGCGCCCGGGCCGACTCCGCCGAAGCGTCGAGGTCCACGACCTGGATCCGGCCGGGGTTCTCCACCTGCGCGGCCCGCACCAGACCCCAGACCGGAGCCTGCGCCAGCTCGTCGCGAGTGACCACGACCAGCTTTCCGTCTCCGACCGACAGCCAGTTCTGCAAGTGCCGCAACGTTTCCTGGACCACCTCGTGCACCTGCGCAGGCACCGAACCGGAACCCGAACCGACCGGCAGCACCAGCACGTCCGCGTCGACCGGCTCAGCCTTCAACGGCACCCCGAGACCGAGGTCGTCGGTACCGAGCACGGCCCAGCCGTCCAGCGAAGGCACCAGCCGAACGCCCGAAGCGGGCTGCCATTCGATCCGGTACAGCGAGTCCGGCACCTTCGCGCCGAGCTGGCCCTCCGACACCGGCCGCGTGACCAGCGACGCGATCTGCGCCACCGGAGCACCAGCCGCGTCCGCCAGGTCGAGCGACGAACCGCTGTCGGTCTTCCGGACCCGCACCCGCAGCGCAGTCGCGCCGCTGGCCTGAAGCGACACCGAGTTCCACGCGAACGGGATGGTCGTCTCGGTCAACGCCTTCGGACCGCCCGGGATCAGGAAGTCCGTCGCGCCGAGTGCCGAGTCGAGCAAGCCCGGGTGCAGGCCGAATTCGTTCGCCGCGGTGCCATCCGGCAGCGCGACCTCGGCGTATACCTCGCCTTCGCGGAGCCAGATCGCCCGCAGGTTGCGGAACGTCGGCCCGTAGCCGAAGCCGAGCCCGGCCAAGTCGTCGTACAACCCGGTCAGGTCAACCTGTTCCGCACCGGCTGGCGGCCACTCGCTCAGCGAGAATTCCACCGCCGCACCGTTGGCCAGCGTGCCCGCGGCGTGCTGAACCCAGCCAGCCTCGGTCCGCGAGTGCACCGACAGCTCCCGGCGACCGCTGCCGTCCGGCGCGCTGATGACCACGCGCAGGTCGACCCCGTCCTCCGGCAGCAGCAACGGTGCCTGCTGAGTCAGCTCTTCCAGCAGGTTGCAGCCGACCTGGTCACCGGCGTGAATCGCCAGCTCGACATACGCGGTGCCGGGCAGCATCGTCCGCCCCATCACCACGTGGTCGGCCAGCCACGGCTGCGTCGCGACCGACAGCCGTCCGGTCAGCACCGCGCCGCCGTCGGGCAGTTCCACCAGCGCACCCAGCAGCGGGTGTCCGGCGGACTGAGCGCCCAAAGTGCTGACATCGCCGGTCGGCTTCGTCGCGTCGAGCCAGTACGACTTGTTCTGGAACGCGTACGTCGGCAAGTCCACAGTGGACGCACCTTGGCCGGCGAACAGCGCCTTCCAGTCGATCTTCGTGCCCCGGGAGAACAGCGTCGCCAGCGCGGTGAACACGGTCGGCACCTCGGCCCGGCCGCGCCGCATCGCGGGCACCTGGACAACGCGGTCCGGCCGGTCGGCCACCGCCGTGTCGCATTCGCGAGCCATCCCGGTGAGCACCGCGTCCGGCCCGAGTTCGACGAACCGGGTCACGCCCGCGGCGAGCAGCGTGCTGACCCCGTCGGCGAACCGGACGGCCTCCCGCACGTGGCCCACCCAGTACTGCGGCGAGCACAGCTCCGCGGCGGTCGCGATCTTGCCGGTCACGTTCGACACCACCGGGATCGATGGCGTGGAGTAGGTGAGCTTCTCCGCCACCACCGCGAACTCGGCCAGCATCGGCTCCATCAGCGACGAGTGGAACGCGTGCGACACGACCAGCTGCTTCGTCCGGCGACCGGCTTCCTTGAAGGTCGCCATCGCCGCCTGCACCGCAACTTCCGGACCCGAGATGACCACCGACCGCGGCCCGTTCACCGCCGCGATGTCCACTCCACTAGGCAGCGAGGCGCGCACCTCGTCCTCGGTGGCCGCGATCGCCGCCATCGTGCCTCCGGTCGGCAGCGACTGCATGAGCCGGCCGCGAGCGGCAACCAGCGAGCAGGCGTCGGCCAGCGAGAACACTCCGGAGACGTGCGCCGCGGCCAGTTCGCCGATCGAGTGCCCGGCGACGTAATCCGGCGTGACGCCCCAGGATTCGACCAGGCGGTACAATGCGACCTCGATCGCGAACAGCGCGCATTGCGTATACGCGGTCTGGTTGAGCAGCGGCGAGTCTTCCCAGATCACCTGCTTGAGCGGGGTTTCCAGCTCGGCGTCGAAGAGTCCGCAGATCTCGTCGAACGCTCCGGCGAAGGCCGGGAACGCCTCGTACAGCCCGCGTCCCATGCCCGGCTGCTGCGCGCCCTGTCCGGTGAAAAGGAACGCCGTCAGGTCGGCCGCGCTGACCGTGCCAGCCACGGTGCCCGCCGGGGTCCGGCCGTCGGCCAGTCCGTCGAGCGCCTTCAGCGCCGCTTCGCGGTCGGCCGCCAGGACCACCGCGCGGTGGTCGAGCGCGGCCCGCGCAGTGGCCAAGGTGTAGCCGACGTCGGTCAGGCTGACGTCCGGGTTGGCCCGCAGGTGTGCGGCCAGCCGGGCGGCTTGGTCGGCGAGAGCCTGCTCGACCGAACCGGCCAGCGGCAACGGGATTGCCGGTAGTTCCGGTGCGGTGCGCCGGGTCTCGGTGGCCGGAGCGGGCGGTGCCTCCTCGATGATGATGTGCGCGTTGGTGCCGCTGATGCCGAACGACGACACGCCAGCGCGACGCGGGTGACCGTTGCGCAGCCACGGCCGCGGTTCGGTGAGCAGCTCGATGTTGCCCGTGGTCCAGTCGACGACCGGCGACGGCGCGTCGACGTGCATCGTCTTCGGCAACATGTTGTGCCGCAACGCTTGCACGACCTTCATCACGCCGGCCGCGCCGCCAGACGCCTGCGCGTGGCCGATGTTCGACTTCACCGAACCCAGGTACAACGGCCGGTCTCGGTCCTGCCCGTAGGTGGCCAGCAGCGCCTGCGCTTCGATCGGGTCACCGAGCTTCGTGCCCGAACCGTGTGCCTCGACAGCGTCCACATCGGACGGTCGCAGCCCGCCAGCCGCGAGGGCCGCGTGGATCACGCGTTCCTGCGACGGGCCGTTCGGGGCGGTCAGGCCGTTGGACGCCCCGTCCTGGTTGACCGCGCTCGACCGGACCACCGCGAGCACCTCATGCCCGTTGCGCTGCGCGTCGGACAGCCGCTCCAGCAGGAGCAGACCCGCGCCCTCGGCCCAGCCGACGCCGTCGGAAGCCGCGGAGAACGACTTCGACCGGCCGTTGGGCGAAAGCACGCCCTGACGGCTGGAGTCGACGAACAGATCGGACTGCGACAACACGGTCACGCCGCCGGCCAGCGCCAGCCCGCACTCCCCCGCCCGCAGCGCCTGCACCGCGAGGTGCAGCGTGACCAGCGAGGACGAGCACGCGGTGTCCACCGTCATGCTCGGGCCCTCGAGACCGAGCAGGTAGGAGATGCGGCCGGAGACGACCGCGCCGGAGCTGCCGTTCGGGATGTAGGCGGCGACGTCGGCCGGAGCGCCGGGAGCGCGGCTGCCGTAGTCGTCGTACATCGCGCCGGTGAAGACGCCGGTCAGGCTGCCGCGCAGCACCGTCGGGTCGATCCCGGCGCGCTCGATGGCCTCCCACGCGGTTTCCAGCAGGAGCCGCTGCTGCGGGTCCATCGCCATCGCCTCGCGCGGGCCGATGCCGAAGAACGCCGGGTCGAACTCCGCCGCGTCGTGCAGGAAGCCGCCCTGGTTGGCGTAAGTCTTGCCGCGCTTGCCGCGTTCCGGGTCGTAGATGCCCTCGGTGTCCCAGCCGCGGTTGGTCGGGAAGCCGGAGACCGCGTCGACCTCGTCGACCAGCAGCTGCCACAGGTCCTCCGGCGACCGGACGCCGCCGGGGTAGCGGCAGGCCATGCCGACGATCGCGATCGGTTCCTGCATCGACGCATTCGTCCGGGCCGTCGTCGCGGGAACCTTGGCGACCGCGCCGAGCAGCTTGCCCTTCACGAAGTCCGCTACGGCCTTGGCGGTCGGGTGGTCGAAGATGAGCGTCGCGGGCAGCGTCAGACCGGTCGCGGTGCCGAGGAGGTTGCGGAGTTCGACCGCGGCGAGCGAGTCGAATCCCAGCTCCTTGAACGCCCGCGTTCCGTCCACTTCGGACTTATCCGCGTAGCCGAGGACGGTGGCCACCTGCGTGCGGACGAGGTCGAGCAGCACTCGGTCCCGTTCGCTTTCGACCAGCGCGGCCAGTTCGTCGGCGAGCGCGTTGTCCGCCGCCTTGGCCGCCTTCGCCACTCGACGTGCCTTCGGCGGCACGAAACCACGCAGCAGCGCGGGCAGTTCGTCGGTGCGTGCTCGCAGCGCCGGGACGTCCACGCGAAGCGGCGCGATGACCGCGTCTTCGGTGGCCACGGCGGCGTCGAACAGAGCCAGGCCCTGTTCGGCGGTCACCGCGGGCAGGCCCAGGCGGGCCATCCGGGCGAGGTCGGCTTCGGCGAGGTCTCCGCCGAGTCCGGTGTTCTCCGCCCACAGTCCCCACGCCAGCGCGGTAGCCGGAAGCCCGGCCGCGCGCCGGTGTTCGGCAAGTCCGTCGAGGAACGCGTTAGCCGCCGCGTAGTTCGCCTGTCCGGCGGGCAGCACCTGGCCGCCTGCCGAGGAGAACATGACGAACGCGGACAGCTGCCGGTCGGAGGTCAGCTCGTGCAGGTGCCAGGCCGCGTCGACCTTCGGCCGCAGGACCTTGTCAAGCTGTTCTGCGGTAAGGGAATCGAAGACGCCGCTGTCGGCGGTACCGGCGGCGTGCACCACCGCGCCGAGGTCCGGCAGGCCGTTGACCAGCTGCTCGACCGCCTCGCGGTCAGCGACGTCGCAGGCCGCCACCTGGACTGTCGCGCCCAGGTCAGTCAGCTCTTCGACCAGTTGCGCGGCGCCCGGAGCGTCGAGGCCGCGGCGGCTGGTGAGCACCAGGCTCGCCACGCCGTGCTCGGCCACCAGGTAACGCGCCAGCAGGCTGCCGAGACCGCCGGTGCCGCCGGTGATCAGGACCGTGCCGTCCCACGCGGTGGTTCCGGTCGATTCGGTGCGGGTGTAGCGCGGGGCGAGGACCGCGCCGGCGCGGATCGCCGCTTCCGGCTCACCCGAGGCGACCACCGCGGCGATCGTCTCGACCTTCGTCTCCGCGTCAGCGTCGATCAGGAACACGCGGCCGGGGTGCTCGGCTTGCGCCGCCCGGGCGAGGCCCCACAGCAGACCCTGCGTGACGTCCACAGTGGACTCGCCAGCCGGGACCGCCGACTGCGTGACGATGGCGAGTTTCGTGTCGGTCAGCCGCGATTCGGCCAGCCACGCCTGGATCTCGGCGAGCAGCCAGGTGACGTTGGCTCGTGCTGCTTCCGGCACCGTGCCAGCCGCGGCAGGCACCGAGAGCGTCACGAGACCGGGCACCGGCTCGCCGCGATCGACGGCACCGAGCAGGTCTGCGAACCCGCTGTAGGTGGCGGAGACGCCGACTCGGCCCTGGCCGATCGCGACGACATCGCCCGGCTCCGCGGCCGGGACCGGCACGGACTGCCAGCCGATCTTGAGCAGCGAACCGTCCGTGGTCTCCGCCTGTGCGGCCAACTCGGTCCGCACCGGCCGCGAGACTAGCGACTCGACCGAAGCGACCGGGTTGCCTTCGCCGTCCGCGACCTCGATCGACGACAGTTCGTCGCCGTCGATCCGCACGATCCGCACCCGCAGCACCGAAGCGCCGACCGCGTGCAGGCTGACGCCGTTCCACACGAACGGAAGCAGCGTCGAACCGCTCGGGTCGCCGAGAAGATCGGCGTGCATCGCGGTGTCGAGAAGCGCCGGGTGCAGGCCGTAGGAACCTGCCGTGGACGCCGCCGGTTCCGGCAGCGCGACCTCGGCGAACACCTCGTTGCCCCGTCGCCACGCGGCCTGGAGGCCCTGGAACGCCGGGCCGTAGCCGTAGCCGCGTTCGTTGAGCAATTCGTACGCGCCCTCGACCGGGATCGGGGTCGCGCCCGCCGGCGGCCAGTCGGTGAGGCCAGCGGGCTCCGGCCGCGCGGCAGCGGACAGGGTGCCCAACGCATGCTGGGTCCAGTCGCCGTCCGATTCGACCGGGCGGGAGAACACGGTGACCGGGCGGCGGTCGCCGTTCGCGGGACCGACCACGACCTGCAGCGCGACCGCACCGTCCTGGGACAGGATGAGCGGCGCTTGCAGCGTCAGCTCCTCGACCACCGGGTGGCCGACCTGGTCACCAGCGGCGACGGCCAGCTCGACGAATCCGGTGCCGGGCACCAGAATCGCACCCTTCACCACGTGGTCAGCCACCCACGGCACCGACGAGGCGGACAACCGTCCGGTGAGGACAGTGGTGTCCGAACCGGACAGTGCCACGACAGCGCCCAGCATCGGGTGCGCCAGCGGCTGCTGACCGACCGAGGTGACATCGCTGGACGGGGTCGCGTCGAGCCAGTAACGCTTGTGCTGGAAGGCATACGTCGGCAGGTCGAGCCGGACCGGGCCGTCGCCGAGCAGCGGGCCGAGCTTCGCCGCGCCGCGGATGTGGAGACGACCGGCCGCGGTGAGCGCTGTGCGCACCTCGTCCTGGTCGCGCCGGCCGAACGGGACGAACTCCGCGTCGACACTCTGCGGGCCGAGCGCGGACAGCACGCTGTCCGGCCCGATCTCCAGGAATGTCTGGACGCCACTCTCCGCCAGGGTCGTGACCGCAGCACCGAAGCGGACGGTCTCGCGGACATGGGTGACCCAGTACTCCGGCGAACGCAGCTCGTCGTCGGTGGCGAGTTTCCCGGTGACCGTCGAGACAATCGGGATCTTCGGCGCGTCGTACTTCAAGCCAGCGGCGATCTCGCGGAACTCGTCCAGCATCGGCGACATCAGCGGCGAGTGGAACGCGTGGCTCACGCGCAACCGTCGCGTTTGGACACCGTCAGCCGCCCGCTCGATCTCGGCGACCGCGTCCGCGTCGCCCGAGATGACCACGGCGGCCGGGCCGTTCACCGCTGCGATGCTGACCGCGTCCTCGTGGCCCTGCAGCAGTTCGCGGACCGCCTCTTCGGTCGCCGAGAACGAGACCATCGCGCCGCGCCGGTCGTTCAGCGCACCCATCAACCGGCCGCGCGCGGCGACTAGTTTCGCTGCGTCCTCAAGGGAAAGCACGCCCGCGACGTGAGCCGCAGCCAGCTCGCCGATCGAGTGCCCGGCGAGCGCGTCGGGCCGGAAGCCCCACGACTCGGCGAGCCGGAACAGCGCGACCTCGACCGCGAACAGCCCGGTCTGGGTGTACTGCGTCTGGTCGAGCAGTCCGCGGTCGGCGAGTTCGGTGGTGCCGAACACGACGTCCCGCAGCGGCACGTCGACCAGCGGGTCGATCGCCGCGCACACCGCGTCGAACGCCGTCGCGAAGGCCGGGTACGCGTCGTACAGCTCGCGTCCCATGCCAACCCGCTGCGCGCCCTGGCCAGAGAACAGGAAGGCGAGCTTCCCATCCACGACCTGGCCCGTCGGTGCGTCGCCGCCTGCCAAGGCGTCGAGTCCGTCGGCAAGTTCGGCCGTGGTCTCGGCGACCACCACCGCACGGTGTTCCAGCGAGGCACGCGTCGCAGCCAGCGAACGCGCGATCTCCGCGACGGAAACGCCCTCAGCGAGCCAAGAACGCAGCCGCGCGGCCTGTCCACGCACCGCAGCGGCGGAACGGCCGGACAGCGCGACCGGGACGATCGTCTGCGTTTCCGAAGGCCGCTCGACCGGGATCGCCGGAGCCTGCTCCAGGATGACGTGCGCGTTCGTGCCGCTGATGCCGAACGACGACACCGCGGCGCGACGCGGCCGGTCGACCTGCCATTCCCGCGATTCGGTCAGCAGCCGGACCGCGCCGGTTTCCCAATCGACCACAGTGGACGGACGGTCGACGTGCAGCGTCTGCGGCAACTGGCCGTGCTGCATCGCCATGACCATCTTGATGATGCCAGCGACACCCGCCGCGGCCTGGGTGTGACCGATGTTCGACTTGATCGACCCGAGCCACAGCGGCTCTTCCTCGGAACGGTCCTGGCCGTAGGTGGCCAGCAGCGCCTGTGCCTCGATCGGGTCGCCCAGCGTGGTTCCAGTGCCGTGACCCTCCACAGCGTCCACTTCGGACGGCTGCAGACCAGCGTCAGCCAGCGCCTTCGCGATCACCCGCTGCTGCGAAGGACCATTCGGTGCGGTAAGGCCATTCGACGCGCCGTCGTGGTTCACCGCGGAGCCGCGGAGGACCGCGAGCACCGGGTGACCGTTGCGGCGTGCGTCGGACAGCCGCTCGACGAGCAGCATGCCCGCGCCCTCGCCCCAGCCGGTGCCGTCTGCCGCTTCCGCGAACGCCTTGCAGCGGCCGTCTGCGGAAAGCCCGCGCTGACGGCTGAAGTCGATAAAAGTGTCCGGAGTGGACATCACGGTGACACCGCCGGCCAGCGCCAGCGTGCACTCGCCGCGGCGCAGCGCCTGCACTGCCCAGTGCAGTGCGACCAGCGAGGACGAGCACGCAGTGTCCACAGTGACCGTCGGGCCTTCGAGACCCAGCGCGTACGAGACGCGACCGGACACGACGCTGGCGAGGCTGCCGTTGCCGAGGTAGCCCGCGATGTCGTCGGAGACCGTGCCGAGGCGGGTGCCCCAGTCGTGGTACATCACGCCGGCGAACACACCGGTCGCGCTGCCGCGCAAGGCGACCGGGTCGATTCCGGCGCGCTCGAACGCTTCCCAGGACACCTCCAGCAACAGTCGCTGCTGCGGGTCCATCGCCGCCGCCTCGCGCGGGCTGATCTCGAAGAAGTCCGCGTCGAACTCCGCCGCGTCGTGCAGGAAGGCACCGTGCTTGACGTAGGAGTGGCCGGGCTTGCCGGGCTCCGGGTCGTACAGCGAGTCGACGTTCCAGCCGCGGTCGACCGGGAAGCCGGACAGCGCTTCCTCGCCCTCGGACACGAGCCGCCACAGGTCTTCCGGCGTCGCGACGCCGCCCGGGTAGCGGCAAGCGATGCCGACGATGGCGATCGGCTCCTCCGGGTCCACGGTGGTCACCGGAGTGATCGTGCGAGTCGGGGCCAGCCCGGCCAGGCGCGACGCCAAATACTCAGCGAGCGCGCGCGGAGTCGGGTAGTCGAACACCAGCGTCGCGGGCAGCCGCATGCCGGTGACCGAGTCGAGGATGTTGCGCAGTTCCACCGCGGCCAGCGAGTCGAACCCGATCTCGCCGAACGGGCGGGCCGGGCTGATCGCGTCGGCGCTGTCGTGGCCGAGAACAGCCGCGACGTGCGTGCGCACCAGGTCGAGCAGGGCGCGGTCGCGGTCGGCCTCGGCGAGGTGTGCGAACCGCTCGGCGAACTGCTGCTCGGGCGTCACTTCCCCGCTGGCGACGGCGATCCGGCGACGACCGGCGGGCACGAGCCCGCGCAGCACAGCCGGAACGTCCTCGCCGCGGGACCGCAGGGCGGCCCGGTCGACGCGGGTCGGGACGACCGTCGGAACGCCGGTGCCGAGCGCAGCGTCAAGGGCGGCAAGGCTTTCCGACACGGTGAGCGGAGCCAGACCCAGCCGCGCGATGCGGTTTCGGTCCACTTCGGACAGTGTCGCGCCCATGCCGATCGCCTGACCGGCGTCGGGAGCCCACAGGCCCCAGGCCAGCGACGTCGCGGGCAGGCCAGCGGCGTGCCGGTGCTCGGCGAGTGCGTCGAGGAACGTGTTGCCAGCGGCGTAGTTCGCCTGTCCGGCACCGTCGGCGAGACCCGCCGAGGAGGAGAACAGGACGAAAGCCGACAGGTCCAGCTCCGAGGTCAGCTCGTGCAGCGCCCACGCCGCGTCGAGCTTCGGGGCCAGGACCGCGTCGAGCTGCTCGGCGGTCAGCGAGCCGATCATCGCGTTGTCCAGCACGCCTGCGGTGTGCACAACGGCGGACAGCGGGTGCTCGGCCTTCTTGATAGCCGCCGACAGCGAACGCTTCTTGCTGACGTCCGAGGCGACCACCTTCGCGGTCGCGCCCAGCTCAGCCAGCTCTTCGACCAGTTCGGCCGCGCCCGGCGCGTTAAGGCCGCGACGGCTGAGCAGCAGCAGACTGCGGACGCCGTGCTTCGTGACCAGGTGCTTCGCGACCTGGGCACCTAGACCGCCGGTGCCGCCGGTGATCAGCACAGTCCCGTCGGCGCGCCAGGTCGGCTCGCCAGCTTCGGCGGCCAGCCGGACCAACCGACCGGCCGAGACCGTGTCACCGTCGATGCGCAGCTCCGGCTCGCCCGAGCCCAGCGCGGTCGCCAGGGTCACCGCGGTGGCAGCGCCCTCGACCAGCACCACGCGACCCGGGTGCTCGGCCTGAGCCGAACGCACGAGGCCGCGGACAGCGGAGTCAGCCAGCGAGCCGCGCGTCAGCACGACCAGCCGTGACGACGCGTAACGGTCGCCTTCCAGCCACTGCTGCAGCACAGTCCGCACGCGGTGCGCAGTCTGCTTGGCAGCGGCGGCGATGTTCTTGCCCGGCACGGAAACCGGCAGCAGCACGACCTCGGGCACGTCGACCAGCGACACCAGCGAGTCGACCACCGGAACGTCGAAACCGCTGACCGAACCCAGCGAAGCCAGCGTCGGCAACTGGGCCTCAACGGTGACCGGCGTCCATTCGATGGTGTACAGCAGGTCGCGCGCCTGGGTGCCGAGGTCAGCCTCGCGGACCGGCCGCGAGCGGAACGACTCGACGGACAGCACCGGCGTACCGGCCACATCCGTCACGTCGATCGAGACGCCGCCGGTGGCCGGCGACGTGATCCGCACCCGGACCTCGGTCGCGCCGGAAGCGTGCAGCCGCACGCCGGTCCACGCGAACGGCAACCGGATCTCGTCCGGCTCGCGCGCCTCGCCCGGGGCGAAGTCGGTGGCGTGCAGGACCGCGTCGAGCAGCGCCGGGTGGACGCCGAACGCCGCGTCGCGACCGATCGCGGGCAGCGCGACCTCGGCGAACACGACGTCGTCGCGCTTCCACGCGGTGCGCAGGCCCTGGAACAGCGGGCCGTAGCCGTAACCCTGCTCGGCGAGTTCGGTGTACAGCTCGTTCGTCGCGACCACTTCGGCACCAGCGGGCGGCCATTCGCCGCGCGGGGCGGGCTCGACCACCGGACCGGCGGCGAGGACACCGATGGCGTGCCGGGTCCAGGCCGCGTCGGCGTCGTTGTCGGGGCGGGAGTGGAACTCGATGGTGCGGCGGCCGTCGACGTCCGGGCCGACCAGCGTCTGCAGCGCGACGCCACCGGTCTCCGGAAGCGCGAGCGGGGCCTGCAGCGTCAACTCGTCGACCACGCCGTAGCCGACCTGCGCGGCGGCGTGCAGAGCCATCTCGACGAACGCGGTGCCCGGAAGCACGGGGGTGCCCGCGATCGCGTGGTCGGCCAGCCACGGGTGCGTCCGCAGCGCGACGCGACCAGTGAGAACCAGACCGTCGTCGCCCGCCAGGCCGATCTCGGCGGCGAGCAGCGGGTGCCCGGAAGCGAGCTGGCCGAAGTCCGCCGCGTCGCCGTGGCCGGTCGGCGCGGTGAGCCAGTAGTGCTTGTGCTGGAAGGCATACGTCGGCAAGTCGACAACCTGGGCCGGACCGAAGAACGCCGTCCAGTCGATCGCCACGCCACGGGTGTGCAGACGGCCGAGCGCGGCGGCGAGAGTGGTGACCTCGGGCCGGTCGCGGCGCTGTGCGGGGGTGAACGCGATGGCGTCGCTGGTGCTGGCGGCCATCGCGGACAGCACGGCGTCCGGGCCGACCTCGATCGCCGTCGTGACACCGGCATCGACCAGCGCCTTGACGCCGTCGGCGAACCGCACCGCGCGGCGGACGTGCCACAGCCAGTACCCCGGCGAGCAGAGTTCTTCGGCGGTCGCGATCCGGCCGGTCACATTCGAGACGACCGGGATCGCCGGGGCCGCGTAGTCGACCACCTCGAGGATCTCGCGGAACTCGGCCAGCATCGGCTCCATCAGCGGCGAGTGGAACGCGTGCGACACCCGCAGCTCGCTGATCTTGCGGCCCTGCATGCGGAACACCGACACGACGGCTTCCACCGCTTCGCGCTCGCCGGAAACGACGACCGACGTCGGGCCGTTCACCGCGGCCAGGCTGACCTGGTCGTCCAGCAGCGGCCGGACCTCGTCCTCGGTCGCCGCGATGGCGACCATCGCGCCTCCCTCGGGCAACGCCTGCATGAGCCGTCCGCGAGCAGCGACGACCAGGCACGCGTCGGCGAGCGACCACACGCCCGCGATGTGCGCGGCGGCCAGCTCGCCGATCGAGTGGCCGAGCAGGATGTCCGGCCGCACGCCCCACGATTCGAGCAGCCGCGCCAACGCGACCTCGACCGCGAACAGCGCGCACTGGGTGTACTGCGTCTCGTTCAACTCCTCGGCGTTGTCGCCGAAGAGGACGTCGCGCAGCGGGGTCTCCATCTGGACGTCGAGGTGGTCGAGGGCCTCGTCGAAGACCTCGGCGAACTTCGGGTATGCCAAGTACAGCTCGCGCCCCATCGCAAGACGCTGCGAACCCTGGCCGGTGAACAGCATCGCGAGCTTACCCGGCGTGCGCTCGCCAAGGACAACGTTCGGGTCCTGCTCCCCCGTCGCCAGCGCCTGGAGCCCGCGCACCGCGTCGGCGACGTTCTCCGCCACGACCACAGCGCGCTGGTCGTGCGCGGCGCGGGTAGTGGCGAGAGAGAAGCCGAGGTCAGTCAGCTGCTCGGATTCCACAGTGGACACCAGTGCGGCGGCCTGTGCCTGCAGCGCTTCCTCACTGCGTGCCGAGACGACCAGCGGCACGACCGGCAGTTCGTCACTGGTGGTTTCCGCTTTTTCGACGGCCGGGGCCTGCTCGATGATGACGTGCGCGTTGGTGCCGCTCACACCGAACGACGAGACGCCAGCGCGACGCGGACGTTCGTTCTCCGGCCATTCCCGCTGTTCAGTCAGCAGTTCGACGGCACCCGCGGTCCAGTCGACGTGCGGGGTCGGCTCATCCACGTGCAGCGTCTTCGGCAGCACGCCGTGCCGGATCGCCTCGACCATCTTGATAATGCCCGCGACACCCGCCGCGGCCTGCGTGTGGCCGATGTTCGACTTGATCGACCCCAGCAGCAGCGGCGTCTCGCGGTCCTGACCGTAGGTGGACAGCAGCGCTTGCGCCTCGATCGGGTCGCCGAGCCGGGTACCGGTGCCGTGCGCCTCGACAGCGTCCACATCGGACGCTTCCAGCCCAGCGTCCGCCAACGCGCGCTTGATCACGCGCTGCTGCGACGGACCGTTCGGCGCGGTAAGGCCGTTCGACGCACCGTCGGAGTTGATCGCCGAGCCGCGGACCACAGCGAGCACCGTGTGTCCATTCGCGACTGCGTCGGAAAGCCGTTCCAGCACCAGAACACCGACCCCCTCGGCGAAGCCAGTGCCATCCGCAGCTGCAGCGAAAGCCTTGCAGCGGCCGTCCTCCGCGAGACCACGCTGGCGGCTGAACGCGGTGAACGTGCCCGGCGCGCCCATCACCGCGACGCCACCAGCCAGCGCGAGCTGCGTTTCCCCACGCCGCAACGCCTGCACCGCCAAGTGCAGCGCGACCAGCGAACCGGAGCAAGCCGTGTCAACGGTCAGCGTCGGCCCTTCGAGACCGAGCGCGTAAGCGACGCGGCCAGAGACGACACTGGGCGCGTTGCCGGTGAGGAGGTAACCGTCGAGACCGTCCGGAGCTTCGTGCAGCCGAGGGCCGTACTCCTGCGCCTCCGCGCCGATGAACACGCCGCCCGGAGTGCCGCGCAGCGTGGACGGGTCGATCTTGGCCCGCTCCAACGCTTCCCACGCGGTCTCGAGTACGAGCCGCTGCTGCGGGTCCATCGCGGACGCTTCGCGCGGCGCGATGCCGAAGAACCCGGCGTCGAATTCCCCGGCGCCGGGCAGGAATCCGCCCGAGGTGACGTAGCTGCTGCCCGGCTTGTCGGGGTCCGGGTCATACAGGCTGTCGAGGTCCCAGCCGCGGTCCTCCGGGAAGCCGGAGATGGTGTGCACCTCGTCGGCGACCAGCTGCCACAACGCTTCCGGCGACACCGCGCCGCCCGGATACCGGCAGCCGATGCCGACGATCGCGACCGGCTCGTCGTTCGCGCCGCCAGCGGCCAGCGTCGCGACCGACTCCTCCGCGCCGAACACCTCGGCGTGCAGGAAACGGGCGACCGCGGCCGGGGTCGGATAGTCGAAGGCCAGCGTCACCGGCAGTTCCAGCCCGGTCGCGTCGGTCAGCTGCGCGTGCAGCTCCACCGCCGCGAGCGAGTCGAAACCGTGGTCGGAGAACGCTTTCTCCGGGTCGAGGACGGCAGGAACCTCCGGCAGCGCGGCCTGCAGCGCCGCCCGCGTCGCGTCGTGGACCACGCCGGCGAGGAACCCCGCGCGGTCCGCCGGCGGCAGAAGCGTCAGCCGCTCCGCGAAGCCGGATTCCCGATTCTTCTCACTCTCACGCATTGCGCACTCCACCGCGGTAGCCAGGCAGCATTCATGGGTCGTCGGTCGGATCGTAGGGCGGGCTCATGCCGCGCCGGATCCCCAGAAAACGTCGTTAGGGGCGGGAAATCACCAGGCGACGCGCAGCAGCGACGGGCCGCGCACGATCACCCCGTACTCCCATTTCACGCCGTCGCGCCCGTCCGCGAGCCGCAATTCCGGGAACCGTTCCAGAATCGCTTTCAGCGCTTCCTGCAGTTCCAGCCGGGCCAGCTGCGCCCCGATGCAGTGGTGCGGGCCGTGCCCGAACGCGACGTGCGGGTTCGGGCTGCGGGTGAGGTCGATGACGTCCGGGTTCGCGAACACCTCCGGATCGCGGTTCGCCGCGTGCAGCGCGGGCAGCACCGGATCGCCCGCCCGCACCACGACGTCGCCGATCCGGATGTCCTCGCGGGCATACCGGGCGAACATCGCGGCGGTGTTGATCGGCACCCACCGCAGCAGCTCCTCCACCGCGGTCGGCATGATCTCCGGCTGCGCCCGCAGTTGCGCGAGCAGCTCCGGCTGCGTCAGGAGGGTGAAGATGAAGCTCGGCAGGGCCGAGGAAACTGTCTCCACGCCGCCGGTGAGCAGGCCCGCGCCAGCGATCGAGATGAGCTCGTTCTCGGAGAGCTTGTCCCCCGCGTCGCGGGCGTAGACCAGCGCGCCGAGGAGGTCGTCGGTCGGGTCCTCGCGGCGTTGCGCGACCAGTTGGGCCACATAGTTGTCCAGCTGATCGCCGTAGACGTCGAGCACGTCGCCCTTCGCCGTGGCGTCGCTGACCAGCGCCTGAGTCCACTCGCGGAAGATCGTGTGGTCTTCCTTCGGCACGCCGAGCAGATTGCAGATCACCGTGACCGGCAGCGGCCGCGCGAGATCCTCGACGAGGTCGCCGGGCGCGCCGTTCTCGATCATCGCGTCGATCAGCTCATGCGTCAGGACGCGGACGCTCTCGCGCATCGCCTCCAGCCGACGCGCGGTGAACGCCTTCATCACCAGGCGGCGCAGCCGGGTGTGGTCTGGCGGGTCCATCCCCATGATGCCGTCGCCCATCTGCTGGCGGCGCATCCGCGGCTGGTCGAGCCCCTGGGCCAGCTCCCGGCTGAACCTGGGGTCGGCGCTGACCAGCTTCACGTCGGCGTACTTCGTCGCCAGCCAAGCCTGCTCGCCGAAGGGCAACTGCACCCGGCTCATCGGCTCGTCGCGCTGCAACTGGTGGTAGGTCTCGGAAACGGACGTCTCGTGCATGTCGAACGGATACGCCCGGACAGTCCGGCGAGTGCTCATCGCGGTTCCCCTCCGATCGCGGTCATCGGCTGCTCCAATGCCTGGGTGTCATGGGTGTGCTGGACGTAGGAAAGCGCCGACATCAGCGTCGACGAGGTGATCCGGCCGCTCGGCGCGCGCTCGGCGATCCCGCGCAACGGCAGCGAACCGAGCTCGGACCACCCGAGCCGGCCGTCCGCGTCGAGCGTGCTGCGCGCCTGCCCGGCGTTGTCCGGATGCAGGCAGTACGGCACGTCGAGCAGACCGCGTTTGAAGGCGACCACGAGCGCGCGGTCGAGATCGCCGTGACTGTTGAGGACCGCGTCGACCAAGGCGTAGGCCTCGCGGTAAACCTGGTTGTCTTCGTCCACAGTGGCCTTGATGCCTTTCGCCGAGGCCGCCGCGTGTTCAAGCGCGGTCACGTTCTCGGCGACGGTCGGGATGCGGTGGGCTTCGGCGGCCGTCTTCACGATCAGCCGCTCTGAACCGGTACTCATCGCCAACTCGGCGGCCTTGCCCAGCAACAACATCGCACCGTCGGGGGTGCGCGGGAAGAGGCCCATGTAGGCGTAAATCACCACGTGCCAGGTGGCTTCCGGCAGGAATTCGGCGCACAACCGGCGCAGCGCGGCCACGGCTTCGCGGTCCTGTTGGAGGTTCGTCTGCTGCGCGTAGCTGACGGAAATGCTGCGCACGCCCCGGCGGTAGAAGAACAATGCTTCCAGCACGCTGATCGCGACCAGTTCGCTCGGCGGGCACAGCTGTCCGAGCATGCAGCCGCCGAACGTCTCCAGATGCGGACGGCCGCCCGGATGTTCCGCGTCGACCAGCAGATCGCAGCAGTACGCCCAATTCCGCACGGATTCGTCGAGCGGTGTGCGGCTGTAGGGCAGGCAGTAGGAGATCGGGCCGCCTTCCGTGGCGTGCAGACCGGCGGCGATCATCGCGCGGAAGATATCCACCGGACGGGCCGAACCGTGCCGGACCTGCACCGGGAAATCCGGGCCTTCGAGACCGTCGAGCATCGCCCGGGTCACCTCGGGCGGATGATTGACGATCGGGTAGCCGTTGAGCGGAATTCCTTTGCGCAGCGCGTGTTCCGCGGAATCGGTGTCGCGGACGCGGGTGTAGCTGTCGAGCGTGAGCGTGCCGACGGTCGCGGCGTTCGCGAGCTTGGTCGCGACCAGCCCGGCACGCATCGCTGCCGGACTGTCGAAGCCCATGCGCGGCTGCACGACCAGTTCCCCGGCCGCGTGCCGCTGCGCTACGAACCGCTCGAAGCTCACGCTCCCTCCAACTGGCTGACCCCGCCGGGAAGCGTGGCCGCGAAGTGCCGGAAGGCAGCGGCGTTCTGCTCGTCGAAGACTCCGTCGAACCCGGCGAACAGCAGTTCCGCAGTCTGCTCGTCGGACAGCGGACCGCCGGTGCCGAGTTTTCCGCCGATCACGATCGGCAGCCGACGCAGCTCGGAGATCGCTCGAAGGCGCTGCACAACCCGGAGCCCGTCCTGGTAGCCGTGCCCGTTGACGCTGCTCAGCACCAGCATCGCCGGACGGCGGCTGACGCATTCGGATTCCAGCAGCTCGTCCGGCACGCACGCGCCGAGGTTCACGACGTCGAAACCCAGCTCGCCCACGAGAAGTTCGAGGTAGACGAGGTTCCAGGTGTGCGAGTCCGATGCCATGCTGCTCACGATCACCGTGCGCCCGCTGGGTTCTTCGACGATGCTGCCGCCGTAAGCGCGGACTTCCTCGCTCATGGCGACACCTCATAGGCCCGCTGATAGTCCAAACGAGACACCGAGATGACCTCGTCGCCGCGGACCACGACTTCGGTCGGCGCGGGACGGCCCAGGAAACTGATCAGACTCGCGGTCACGCCGTACGCACCCACGTTCGGCACGGTCAGCAGGTCTCCAGCGGCCAGGTCAGGCAGCTTCGCGGCTTTCGAAAGCGAGTCGCCGGGAGTACACAGTGGACCGACGAGTTGCCCTGGGTTGTCGCCGATCTGCTCGACCCCAACTGCGGCGGGCAGCAGCCGTCCGATGCCGGAAAGTCCGCCGACCACGTTGATTCCGGCGTCGAGAATGACGAACCGGTGGCCGCGGCTCTCCTTCACGTTCACGACGCCGGCCAGTAGCGTCCCGCAGGTCCCGGAGAGATACCGGCCGGATTCGCACGCCAGCTCCACCTCGCCGTTGCGCCATTCCGGCAGGTAGAGGTCAAGCAGCTGCTCCAAACCGTTGCGCAGCTTCGGGTAGTCGGTGCGCTCGCCGGGAACCGCGTACGGCGACGAGAACCCGCCGCCGATGTCGAGCAGCTCCAGCGGCAGTCCCACTTCCTGGCGCAGCTGCGCGGCCGACTGCAGCACGAACTCGTACTCGCCGAGCAGTGCGTCCTCGTCCTGCGCGTTGCTCATGGTGAAGAAGTGCGCGCCGACGATCTTCGCTCCGGTAACCGCCTTGAACAGCGGCATCAGCTCCGGCAACGTCTCGGCGTCGACGCCGAACTGCGACGGACGGCCCATCATCCGGATCCCGGTCGACGCGCTGCCCTGCGTGGTGTTCACCCGCAGCAGGCAACGCGCGACAGTGCCCTGCCGCTCCGCCGCGGCACCGACGTGCTGCAGATCAGTCAGCGATTCGACGGAGAACAACCGGACGCCCGCGGTGATCGCCGCGTCCAGTTCGCCATCCGTCTTGCCCGGGCCGGTGTAGAGGATGTCCTCCGGCGCGAACCCGGCGGTCAGCGCGTTGGCGAGCTCGCCGGTCGAGCTGATCTCCGCGCGGCAACCGCCCTCGCGGAGTTCCCTTGCGATGTCCGGATGCGGGTTGGCCTTCAGCGCGTAGTAGACCGCGAACCCCTCGGGCAGCAGGCTGAACAGCTGATCGCGCGACTGGGCGGTCACGTCAAGGTCGTACACGTAAGCCGGCGTGCCGAACCGTGCGGCCAGCTCGTCGTACTTGCTCATTTGCGGGCACCTTCCACCAGCAGGGCGAGTTCCTTCGTCGCGTTCTTGCCGTGCGCGGTGAGCGGGAACTCGTCCACGACGTGGCACAGCGCGGGCACCTTCTGCGGCTCGAGCCGCTGCGCCAGTTCCTTGAGCACCGTGGTCGGCGGCAGGTCGCTTTCCACGCAGATCGCCAGGTCGCGGGTCTCGCTCGGCGGGATCGCACCCGCCGCGCGCACGCCCGGGATGTCCATCGCGGCCGCTTCGATCTCCAAAGTGGACATCCGGATTCCCTTGCGCTTGAACATGTCGTCGCGGCGGCCCTCGAAGTAGAGGTAACCGTCCTCGTCGAGTCGTCCGTAGTCGCCGGTGTGCAGCCGGAGTTCACCGGTGGCCTCGTCGCGGCGGAACGCTCGCGCGGACAGCTCCGGGGCGCGCCAGTAGCCGGGCATCACGTGCGGACCAGCGGCCACGATCTCGCCGATTTCGCCCGCAGGCGACGGAGTTCCATCGGCGGCGAGGATGTGCACGGTCGTGCCGGGCAGCGGGAGGCCCGACGAACCCGGACGCTCAGTGTCTTCCTCGGGCGGCATCACGGTGATCCGCTTGCACTCGGTCTGGCCGAACTGCCGGACCACGCGGACGCCCGGGAAAGCGTTACGAAGCTTCTCGATGGTCGAATCCGGCAGCGCCGCACCGGTGTTGGTGAACAACCGCACCGGAGCCGGTTCGCCCTGGTCGCGCTCGGCCAGCGTCGCGATCATCGTGGCGAGCGAGGGCACGATCGGGACGACCGTCGCGCCGACCTCACGCATCCGTTGCAGGAGGCGAAGATCGGACTCGGCGTCGGCGAGCACGATTTCGCTGCGGCCGAGCGTCGAGAGGAGGACTTTGTACAGGCCGTAGTCCCAGGACATCGGGAACCGGCAGAAAACGACGTCGTCCTGGCGGTAGCCCAGCACCGCCTGGATCGCGCCGGCCGCGAAGGTGACCTGCCGGTGCGGCCCGATGACGCCCTTGGGCGCGGCCGTGCTGCCGGAGGTGTAAACGAGGACCGCGACGTCGTCCAGAGCAACGTCAGTGGGCTCTACGCGGGTCTTCTCGCGGTAGGCTTCTTCGACTTCCGTCCACAGTGGAGCGAACTCCGCGGGCTGCAGGATCAGCACCGGTTCGGCGTTCTCGACAACGGAGTCGAAGTGGAACTGCTTCATCGCCGGGTTGATCGGCACGAACACCGCGCCCCGGCGGGAAGTCCCGTGGAAGAGCGCGACCAGCGCGCGGTCCGTCGGCAGCTGCACCACCACGCGATCGCCGCGCCGCACCCCGCGCCGCGCGAGGACCGCCTCCACCGCGTGACTCCAAGCGGCCAGCTCGGCATACGTCCACACCCCCGCCCGGTCGCGCACCGCGGCGGCGTCCGGCGCACTGGCCACCGCCGCGTCGAGCAGGGCATGGACGAGAGAACCGGATTCGTTCACGACTGCCACTCCCGAAAGGATTCGTAGAATCACCGTGCCTGCGCGGGATAGCTCCCCGACGTCGCAAAAAGCTATCCGCGCGCAGGCGGTGATCCACACCCCTAACGGCCCCTAGCTGGCAGTCTGCCGGTCCGTGAAGGGCTCCTTCCGGGAATCTGATTCCCTCAAGGAGCCCTTCACGGACCTCAAGCGGGGACGGGGCTGAGAATCTCCGCGGCGCGCGCGGCGAGCGTCTTCCGGTCGATCTTGCGGTTGGAATTCAACGGAAACTCCTCGACATGCTCGTACCGCCGCGGAATGACGCCCTCGGGCAGCACCGCCCGCAACGCGCGCACCAGTTCGATCACCGGCCGCCGCGGTCCGGTGTAGAAGACGAACAGCTCGGTCCCGCCGTCGCCTTGGACGCCGAGCGCCACCGCCTGCACCCCGCACGTCTCCAGCGCGTGCTCCACCTCGGCGAGTTCCACGCGCCAGCCCAGCACCTGCACTTGCGAATCGAGCCGCCCGAGGTACGCCAAGTCGTCCCCGCCGAGCCGACGCACGCGGTCGCCGGTGCGGTAGAACCGCTGCCCGTCGCGGTCGAGGAACCGGCCTTTCTCGTCAGCCGGGTCGAGGTAGCCCGGTGTCAGCTGCGGCCCGGCGATGGCGAGCTCGCCCTCCCCCGCCTCGTTCTCGTCGATGAGCACGTATTCATGACCCTCGTGCACCGCACCGATCGGCACCACGCCGTTCACCGCGATCCGCGGGGTTTCCTCGTCGTCCCACCGGTACCCGGCGACGGTGATGGTCAGCTCCGTCGGACCGTAGAGATTCTCGGTCACGGAATTGCCCGCCGCCGCCCGCCAATCCGCGGTGTCGCGGACGGTCAGCGCTTCCCCGGCGAAGAAACTCCACCGCAGGCCCGGCATCGCGCCCGGGGTGAGCCGTCCGGTGCGGCGCACCAGATCGATCGCGCTCGGCGTGGAGAACCACACGGTGAGGCCGCGCTCCGCCACGAACGCCGGCACGTTCCGGTACGCCGCCCCCGGCAGGACCACCGCTTCCGCACCCGCGCCCCAGGCACAGAAAAGGTCGAACATCGCGCAGTCGAAGTTCAGGTCGAACGTCTGGGAGAAGACGTCGTCCGGGGTGAAGTCGTACCGCGCGTCGAGCAGGCCGAAGTAATGCTCGGTGGAGCCGTGGCCGATCCGGACTCCCTTCGGCCGTCCCGTCGAGCCCGAGGTGAACAGCACGTACGCGGAGTCCTCAGGTCGCACGTCCTTGGGCTCGCTGAGCGCTTGCGCCGCTTTCAGTCCGTTTTGGTTAACCTCCGGAGCGAGGAGCGTCTTCACCGACGGAGCCACGGTCAGACCGCGTTCGTCGGCGATGAGCGCGTCTACCTCCGCCGCTTCGACCATCTGCTCGGTCCGGGCCGCCGGGAAGTCCGGCCGCAGCGGGACGACCGTCGCCCCCGCGTACAGCCCGGCCAGAATCCCGGCGTACGCGGTGACTCCCTTCCCGGCCAGCACCCCTACTGTGCGGGCGCCGGACTCCGCCAGCGCGCCGCCCCACAGCAACGCCCGCTCGTGCAGCTCGCCGTAGGTGAACGTCTGCCCGCCGACGCTGACCGCCGGCCGGGACTCGGAACGGGCCAGCCCGCGCAGAAACCGCGCGTGCAGTCCCGAGGTGGTCGTCGTGTCCATCGTGGTCCTCCGCGTTACTGTGCCGATCGCTGCCAACCCGACCACAGTCACGGCCTCCTCGCTTCGCGGCAACGGTTCCGTGCCGGGTCGGGGGTCGGCCTGCTGTGGCCGGATGAGCAATAGGGGTGCTGACGCGTCGCTCGGGAACGGCGGCGCGGGGTAGAGTTCAAAACCGAACCGGGCGGTCGGTTTCCCCGCCTGGTGAAGTGCCCGACCCAGCCACCGGAGTAGCCATGTGGGACAGCTCTTTCGACGAAGCCCTCCGCCCGTACCTCCCGTTCCTGCCCGCCGACGAAGCGCTGACCGCCGAGACCCCGCTCAAGGAGTACGGCCTCGACTCGCTCGCCACGGTGGAACTGCTGGCGGTGCTGGAGGAGAAGTACAACGTCCGGTTCTCCGACGACGCGCTGAACCTGGAGACGTTCGAGAACCCCGGACGCCTCTGGACGACGCTGTCGCAGCTGCAGCCGGCTAGCTGACCCGCGAGGGACCCGCGCCGCGCCGCCGCGGCTGCAGCGCGAGCCGCGGGTTCACCGTGGTCACCTCGAACCGGCTGGTGGTGGCCCGGACGCGGCCGAACAGCGTGTCCGGCCCGGCCACCCACAGCTTGCGCACGCCGAGCTGTTCGAGCGACGAGACGACGTCCGGCCAGCGCAGCGGCTCGACGATGCTGTCCAGCAGCATCGTGCGGACCTGCTCGCCGGACCGCAGCACCGAACCGTCCTGATCAGCGATGATCGGAAGGAGGGGATCATGGAAGTCGAGGCCGCCGAGCACCTCGTCCTCGGCCTTGCGCCGCAACGCGCCGAACGCGCGCGAGTGCAGCGGAGGACGCATCGTGTACAGCGACAGCCCGCCCATGCTCCGCACGGTCTGCTTGAGCCAGTCGAGGTTCCGCTCCCGCACCGAGACCATGTAGAAGTCGTGGTCGATGTAGCAGGAGATGTCGGCCCACTCGCCGCGCCCGTCGAGTTCCGTCAGCGCGTCGCGCAGTTTCTCTTCCGGGGTGCGGACGAACGAGTGCGTGACGACGTCGGTGTGCTCGGTCGCGAAGAACTCGTCGAGGCACTGCGCGAGCTTCGCGGTCATCCACACCGCGTCCGGGAAAGTCAGCGAACCGGCGTACACGCTGGCCGGTTTCTCGCCGAAACTCGGGCCGGTGCAGTAGTCCGGGCTCATCCCGTACTCCTGTTCGGCCCATTCGGCGAGCGCGACGCAGGTGAGCATGAACCCGACCTGGGCGTACTCGGAGTAGTCGCCCTCGGCCTCGCGGAAACGGTCGACCAGCGAGTAGCCCAGCCGGTCGTCGGCGTCCTTGATGAGCCTGCGCGCGAACGGGTTGATGAGCAGGAACTTGCCGAAGTCGACGAACCGGCACGGGCTCATCCCGGGGAACACGACCGCCGATCCGGCCTGGCTGGCCTCATCCATGACTGGCGACCTCTCTTTCGGCGGGGGAATGGACTTCCTGCAGGAATCCCAGCAGGATTTCGCGGAACCGTTCCGGTTCCTCGAGATGGGGGACGTGGCTCGATTCCGGGAGGACCTCCCAGCGCACGTCGTGGATCCGGTCGTAGTACGGCTGCACGGTGGCCGGAGTGGCCTCGTCGTGCGCGCCGGAAATGAGCAGGGTCGGCACCTCGATGTCGTCGAGGCGGTCGATCACCGAATAGTCCGCGAGCGTGCCGGTGACGGTGAACTCGCTGGGGCCGTTCATCACCGAGTAGACGGTGTTGTTGTCGGCCATCTCCATGAACGAGGCGACGTAGTCGGGCGGCCACGGCAGCACGCGGCAGACGTGCCGGTCGTAGAAGACGCGCATGAGGTCGAAGTACTCCTGCGTGTCCGTGGTGCCCGCCGTTTCGTGGGCCCGCAGGCCTTCGTCGACGCCGGGCGGAAGCAGCGCGCGCAGCCGGTCCATCTCGTCGCGCCACAGCTCGTACGACGCCGGCGAGTTGGCGATCACCAGCCCGCGCAGGCCGTCCGGACGCTCGGCGGCGTGCCGCGCGACGACAAGGCCGCCCCACGACTGTCCATAGAGGACATAGTTGTCCTCGATGCCGAGCCGGTGCACCAGATTGTCCAGTTCGTCGCCGAACAGCTCCGGGTTCCAGAACCCGGGATCGGCGTCCGGCAGCCGGCTCGACCCGCCGCTGCCGAGCTGGTCGTAGTGCACGACCGGGAATCCGTGCCCGGCGAGCTCGGTCAGGCTCAGCAGGTAGTCGTGCGTGCTGCCCGGCCC
This sequence comes from Amycolatopsis sp. cg13, assembly GCF_041346965.1. Classification (GTDB taxonomy): domain Bacteria; phylum Actinomycetota; class Actinomycetes; order Mycobacteriales; family Pseudonocardiaceae; genus Amycolatopsis. Next base: position 7,905,258 of record NZ_CP166848.1, on the reverse strand, counting down.
GCCGTGCACCACGACCACAGCGGGCGCCGTTCCTCCCGGTCGCCCGGTGACCCGGTACCAGGTGCGGTGCTCGCCGAACGGGACCCAGCCTTTCGCGGTGGGCGCCACGGCCATGCTCATCACCTCGTTCGCCTCCCTCGTCCGTCTCCGGCGCAGAGCGGCCGGATCCGATTACCTGTCTATCCGCCGCGGCCCGCGCGCCATAGCCCCTAAGGGGCATCTAAAGCCGAGCCAAATCCGCCTTGCCCGGGCCGGATTCAGGGGTCCCCTACCGGGTGGGCCCGGGACTGGCGCGGCCCTACCGTTTCCTTTGTTCTCCCGTGACTACGAACCCGGAGCTGCCGCGATGCGCGTGATGCTGATGGTCTTCCCGACGAGGACGCACGTTTACAGCATGGCTCCGGTGGGCTGGGCGCTCGCCGCGGCCGGGCACGAGGTCCGCTTCGTCGGGCAGCGCAACCCGCGCGAGGTCGCGCCGTTCACCGAAACCGGGCTGGACGCCATGTGGTTCGGCGACGAACTCGACATCGCCCGCCACCGGCAGCAGCAGGTCGACGGCAACAACGCGATGCACGGCGAATTCCGGCTCTCGGAAAGCCGACCCGAGCGCTACACCGACGAGTACGTGCGCAACGTGTACGAGCATTGGGTCGACGTGTACCGCTGGACCACGCCGGACCTGCTGCTCGACGAACTCGTCCGCTTCGCCCGGCAGTGGCAGCCGGACCTCGTGGTGTGGGACCCGCTGATCTACGCCGCGCCGATCGTCGCGCACGCCATGGGGGTGCCGCACCTGCGGATGATGTACGCCGCCGACCAGACCGCCCGCCTCGGCGCGCAGTACCGCGACCTCAGAGCCAGCCGGCCTGAGGACAGCTCGCCGGACCCGTTCGTGACGTGGATATCCGCCCAGGTCGCCCGGTTCGGAGCCGACTACGACGAAACCCTCCGCTACGGCGTGCGGACCATCGACTGTCATCCGTCGTATCTGCGGTACGACGGCGTGGACGTCGACTACCTCCCGGCCCGGTTCGTGCCGCAGAACAAGCCGATGGCGATCCCGTCCTGGGTGCTGGAGAAGCCGGAGCGGCCGCGGGTGATGCTCACCCTCGGCATCTCCAACCGGCAGACGCTCGGCGTCGAGGAGACCTCCGTCGGGGACCTGCTGGACGGGCTCGCCGACCTCGACATCGAAGTGATCGCCACGCTCAACGCGGAACAGCTCGCGTCCGTGCGCGCGATCCCGGACAATGTCCGCGCGGTCGATTTCGTGCCGATGAACGAACTCCTCGCCTCGTGCTCCGCGATCGTGCACCAGGGCGGCGGAGCAACGATCGGCAACGCGGTGGTGAACGGTGTCCCGCAGCTGGTCATCCCAGGCACCACGTGGAGCGAACGCGGCTCCGCGGTGGCTCAGGTGAAGCGCGGCAACGGATTGCTGGTGGACCTCGAGGACGTGACGCCCGCGAGCGTCCGCGACGGAGTGTGCCGGCTGCTGGAAGAACCGTCCTTTCGGGAGTGTGCGCTCGAGGTGCGCGACGAGATGCTGGCGACGCCCACTCTCGACGACCTCGTGCCGGAACTGGAACGGATCGCGCAATGCCCGTGACGCGGCCGCCGACCATGCGGACGATCGGGTTTCTCGTGCTGAGCCTCCCGATCCGGCTCGCGGCGTTCGTGCTGATCCTCGTGACCATGCTGGTCGGCGTCGGGACGACGATGCTGTGGGTCGGCATCCCCATCTTGTTGGTCGCGACCTCCCTGATGCGCTCGTACTGTGCCTTCGAACGACGTTGGGCGCACCAGATGCTCGGCGTGGCCATCGCCGAACCCGTCCGCCGCCGTCCGGCAGGTCCCGGCATGCTCGCGGTGTGGCAGGCGCGGCTGCTCGACCCCGCCACCTGGCGCGAGTTCGCGTTCGTGCTGATCGCTTTTCCGTTGGGCATCGTGGAATTCGTGGCGGGCGTCGTGTCCACCGCAGTACCTCCTTTCGGTATTTTCGTGGCACCGCGCATCGGGGCGATGCACGGTGAACTGGCCGCGTCGTTCCTCGGCCCGAACCGCACCGCGCAACTGGAAGCGCGCACGGTGCAGCTGCAGAACTCGCGAGCACGCGGAGTCGACGCGGTGGAGGCCGAACGCCGCCGGATCGAACGCGATCTGCACGACGGCGCACAGCAGCGGCTGGTGTCCGTCGCGATGAGCCTGGGCCGCGCCCAGCTCAAACTCGATCTCGACGACCCGACCGCGGTCCGCGAACTCATCGGAGCCGCGCACGCCGACGCGAAACTCGCTGTCTCGGAGTTGCGCGACCTGGCGCGCGGGATCTATCCGCCGGTGCTCCAGGATCGGGGCCTGGACGCCGCGTTGTCTTCTCTTACCGCAAGAATGCCTATCCCTATTGAGGTCGAGGTTACCGTACAACCCCGTCCGCCCGCACCTGTCGAAACGACGACGTACTTCATCGTGAGCGAAACGCTCACCAACGTGACCAAACATTCCGGCGCCGACCGCGCGTCCGTGCGAGTGACCCGCGACGACGACACCGTGGTCGTGGAAATCACCGACAACGGCCACGGCGGCGCCTCGATGCGCCCCGGCGGCGGCCTGGCCGGGTTGGCCGACCGCGCCGCCACGATCGACGGCGTGCTCACCGTCGTAAGCCCCGCCGGCGGCCCCACCGTCGTGCGGGCCGATCTGCCCGTCCGCTGGTGAATCCTGTTGTGGAGGCAAGGAAAATGCGCGTCGTGATCGCGGAAGACTCGGTGCTTTTGCGCGCTGGAGTGCAAAGCCTGCTGGCGGACGTCGGCATCGAAACCGCCGCCGCGGTGGACAATGGCGACGACCTGCTGGTGGCCATCCGAGACCACCGCCCCGACCTGGTGATCGCCGACGTCCGCATGCCCCCGACCTTCACCGACGAGGGCCTGCGCGCGGCTTTGGCCGCCCGCAAGGAAATCCCCGGCCTGCCGGTCTTGGTGGTCTCGCAGTATGTCGAAGGAAGCTATGCGGTAGACCTGATCGCGGAAGGCACGTCCGGCGTCGGCTACCTGCTGAAGGAACGAGTCGCCGACGTAGCCGACTTCCTGGAAGCCGTCCGCCGCGTCGCCGGTGGCGGATCAGCCATTGATCCGGACGTGGTCGCCCAGATGCTGTCCCGCAGCCGGGATCCGTTGGAGGCGTTGACGGCGCGGGAAACGGAGGTGCTGGCGCAAATGGCCCAGGGCCTGTCGAACACGGCCATCGCGAAGGCGCTTGTGGTGACTCAGGGAGCGGTCGAGAACCACATCAGCAACATCTTCGCGAAGCTCGGCCTGGAGGCCAGCCGGGATCAGAATCGCCGGATCCGTGCTGTGCTTACGTATCTGGACAGCACCGCGGTGCACGCCTGACCCCTAGGCCGACTTGTCCGCACGGTTCTTGCCTACCTGAACCGCACTGTGGCGCACACCTGTCCCCGAACCGCCGCGGTGCCCGGACAACACCATCGCAGCCGGTTCACCGGATCGATACCGTGCAGATGTTCGACGGGCGGCGGTAGCTTGGAGATATGGATCTTGGACCTGTCCCCGTGTCGTCCGTTGTGGACGATGTAGTTGTTCTCTTGTGGCGCAACGCTTCCGCCACCCGTCGCTCGTCGCGGCCGCTCTCGAGACCGTCCCTTCGCTCAACGTGGCGCTCTCGAAGACCGGGGTTTCGCGCGGCCGCCCAAGCCGGAACTGCCGCGCTGAGAAAAGTCCGCATCACCCTGCGCCGATGCGGACCCCGCTCCTTCACAGCATTGCCGGACCGGGCTACCGCGCCCGCCAGCTCGTCGCCGGAACAAACCTTGTCGACGGTTGCCGAGGTGACGGCACAGCAATTTTTTCGCGCCCAGACGCCGCGACCTGACCGACCGCAGCCAACGCCACCACCAGCGCAGCCACTTCGACGTCGTCCGGATTCCCACGCACCACACGTACTGCGGGCACTACCGCCGCAACACGCTGTTCATCGCGCTGCCCGGCAGCTTCGAGTCCAGCCGAATCCCCCGGCACCGCAGGGGCCTCCACCGTGGCCGCGCCTGAACACATCGCTATCGCAGCGCCCTGCCCACCGTGCGGCCCGGCAGCTTCCCCCTCAGCCGAATCCCGCACCGTGGCCGCACCCGAACACACCGTTATCGCAGCGCCCTGCCCACCGTGCGGCCCGGCAGATTCCTCCTCAGTCGAATCCCGCACTGCAGGGACCTCTGCCCTGGCCGCGTCCGCAGACGCGGCGATCGCGTCGCGCCGGTAACGATGCGTCCCAGCGGGATCCCGGCGAACAGAATCTCTATTCTCCGCAAGGATTCCTGCCCCAACCGCATCCGGACCGCCCGGTTCTTCGGGAGATTCCGCAGGCGAAGAAACCGAATTCGCCTTGGCCGCAACTGCAGGTGCGGCTATCACGCTTCCCTGCTCACCAGGCCGCCCGGAAGAACCAGCCGAATCCCCCGGCACCTCAGGCATCTCCAACCCAACCACAGCTGAACCGCCCGGCACCGCAGCCGACCCATCCTGTGCAGACAACTCGGCCGCAGCTGAACCGTTCGGTGCCGCAGCCGACCCGTCCTGCACAGCAGACAACTCAGCCGCACCCGATTCACCGCCCGCGGCAAGAACCCCCACGCCCGTCCCCGGATCCGCTACCCCAACTGACCCCATCACATCCCCCGTTCCCAGCCGCGCAGCCCGGACCGCCATCACATCGGCGGGTTCCCGTGCTTGCGCGCCGGAACGTCGGCGTGCTTGGCCCGCAACATCGCCAGCGACCGGATCAGCATCTCGCGCGTCCGGCCGGGCTCGATCACGTCGTCGACCAGCCCTCGCTCCGCGGCATAGTAAGGATGCATCAGCTCGGTCTTGTACTCCTTGATCTTCTGCCGCCGCACCGCCTCCGGGTCGTCGGCCGCGTTGATCTCGCGCCGGAAGATCACGTTCGCCGCACCCTCCGCACCCATCACCGCGATCTCGTTCGTCGGCCACGCCAGCGAAACGTCCGCGCCGATCGACCGCGAGTCCATCACGATGTACGCGCCGCCGTAGGCCTTCCGCAGGATCACCTGCACTCGCGGCACTGTCGCGTTGCAGTAGGAGTACAGCAGCTTCGCGCCATGCCGGATGATGCCGCCGTGTTCCTGGTCAACCCCGGGCAGGAAGCCCGGCACGTCGACCAGCGTCACGAGCGGAATATTGAACGCGTCGCACGTCTGCACGAACCGCGCGGCCTTCTCGCTCGCCTCGATGTCGAGCACCCCGGCGAGCGTCGCAGGCTGGTTCGCCACGATCCCGACCACCTGCCCGTCCAGCCGCGCCAGAGCACACACCACGTTCGTCGCCCAACCGGCATGCACCTGGAGGAACTCGCCGTCGTCGACGATCTCCTCGATCACGGCACACATGTCGTACGCGCGCGCCGAGTCCGTCGGCACCACCTCAAGCAGCTTGTCCGTACGACGGTCCGCCGGATCGGCCGTCGGCTCCACCGGCGGCATCTCGTTGTTGTTGGAGGGCAACAGCGAAATCAGGTACCGCACGTCCTCAAGACAGCTGGGTTCGTCGTCGTAGACAAAGGCGGCGACACCCGACGTCGAAGCGTGCACGTCTGCGCCGCCGAGGCCGTTCTGGGTGATCTCCTCGCCGGTCACCGCGTGCACCACGTCCGGACCGGTGATGAACATCTGCGAGGTTTCGCGCACCATGAACACGAAATCCGTCAACGCGGGCGAATACGCGGCACCGCCAGCACACGGACCAAGCATCACCGAAATCTGCGGAATGACCCCCGAAGACCGGGTGTTGCGCTGGAAGATCCCGCCGTACCCGGCGAGCGCCGTCACGCCCTCCTGAATCCGCGCGCCCGCACCGTCATTGAGCGACACCAGCGGAGCACCGGCCGCCGCGGCAAGGTCCATCACTTTGTGGATCTTCTGTGCGTGCGCCTCGCCAAGCGCGCCGCCGAAAATGCGGAAGTCGTGGGCATACACGAAAACTGTGCGCCCGTACACCGTTCCCCAGCCGCACACCACGCCGTCCGAATACGGCTTCCGGTGTTCCAGGCCGAACGCTGTCGCGCGGTGCCGGCGCAGGGACTCGATCTCGGTGAACGAACCCGGGTCAAGCAGGAGTTCGATGCGCTCGTGCGCGGTCAGCTTGCCGCGGTCGTGCTGGCGGGCGGTCGCGGCGTCGTCGGGACCGCGTCGTGCGGCCTCCTTGATCTCCCGCAGTTCCTCGAGCCTGCTGTCGAATCCGACCGCCAGTGCCTCAGACATGTGCACGCCCCTTGTCGACAAGCCGATCGGTCAGGTACCGGAGAATCACGTCCTGGTGGCGGGTCAGGAAGAAATGCCCGCCGGCGAGCGGGACCAGCTCGAAGCCCGCCGAAGTGTGGTCGCCCCACGACCGGACCTCGTCGACCGAGGCCACCGGGTCGTCGGTGCCGGTGAACGCGACCACCGGGGCCGCCAGCGGCGAGCCCGGCTGGTACCGGTAGGTCTCCACGGCGCGATAGTCGTTGCGCACCACGGGAAGGATCATCCGCACGACGTCGTCGTCGCCGAGCAGGTCCATTTCGGTGCCGCTCAACCGGCGCAGTTCGTCGATCACGCCGTCGTCGGTGCGGGTGTGCACGTTCTCGTCGCGGTGCCGCGACGGTGCCCGGCGGCCGGACACGAAGAGCGTGTCCACCGCGGTGCCAGCGGCCTCCAGCCTTCGGGTCACCTCGAAGGCGATCATCGCGCCCATGCTGTGGCCGAACAACGCGAGCGGCAGGTCGTCGCGGCCGCGCAGCAGCTCGGCGATCCGGTCGGCCAGCGCGTCGATGGTGGTCAGGAACGGCTCGTGCCGCCGGTCCTGGCGGCCCGGGTACTGCACCGCCAGCACCTCGATGTCCGGCGTCAGCGCCCGCGAAACCGGGAAGTAGAACGGAGCCGAACCTCCGGCGTGCGGCAGGCACACCAGCCTTGCCTTCGCCTCGGGCGACGTGTGGAAGCGGCGAAACCAGCTGTCCTCGTCGGAATTCGCGCTACCCGTCATGTCGTCCCACCGCCTTTCCGACGTCTGCGCCGGGACGACCCGGCCACGGATCCTTCTTCGCCGACCCACGCTAACCGCGCCCACCGCGCGCAACGACCCCTAACTCCCCCTAGATCCACAATGGACAGTCACGGGCGACCCCCTAGACCGAAGGATTCCCTCGCATGCAGCCAACGTTCGTCCTCGTCCCCGGCACCCACGCCGCCGGGCGCTGCTTCACCGCGCTCCGACGCGAGCTAACCCTGCGCGGCCACCGCAGCCTCGCCGAAGAACCGTCGCCGATCGCTGGCATCACGCACGCCGACAACGTCGCTCACGTCACCGAAACCGTCCGCCGCGTACGCGAACACGGGCCGGTGATCCTCCTAGGTCACAGCCGCGGCGGCTTCACCGTCACGAGCGTCGCCAACGCTGTCCCGGACCTGCTGGCACGAACCGTCTACGTCTCCGCCTGGTGCTGTGTCACCGGAACTCCCGCCGACTACCTAGCCACCCCAGCCTTCAGAGCACCCGACACCGGCGCAGAAATCGTCGCGACCCCCGACCCCGACGAATCCCGAGACGCCGGTACCGAAGTCGTAGACCCAGCAACCTGGGGCGGAGTCCCGCACAGCTACGTTCGGCTGACCGCGGACGTCAGCCTGCCGCTCGCATTGCAAGACCACTTCATCGAAGAAGCCGACGCCCTGACCCCGAGCAATCCCTTCGACGTGCACTCCCTACCCGTCGGCCACATCGACCCGCTGCTCCGTCCGGCAGGCCTAGCCGAAATCCTCGCCCGAACCGCCGACTACCGCGAAGGAGCCTGATAAGCACCGAACTGCATCTGCCGGGCGAGCCGAAACCCCAGCTTCTCGTACAGCCGGATCGCGCCGGTGTTCGTCCCGGCGGCGTGGAGAAACGGCCGTTCCCCGCGCTCCCGGATCCCCGCGGCCACCGCCAGCACCAGCCGGGCCGCCAACCCCTGACCCTGGAACGCCGGGTCGGTGCACACCGCGCTGATCTCCGTCCAGCCCGGCGGATGCATCCGTTCGCCCGCCATCGCGACCAACGCGCCGTCACGGCGAATACCCAGGTAGGCGCCCAATGTGATCGTCCGCGGCAGGAACGGACCGGGCTTCGTCCGGGCAACCAGATCCAGCATCTCCGGCACGTCCGCCTCGGTCAGCCGCACCGCCTCCGCGTCGGCGGCCGCCGGGGCGGCCGAACCGTCCATCTGCACCCCGGCGATCTCGGCCTCCACCGTCCAGCCCGCGGGCGGCGGCGTCCCGACCGCGCCGACCACGACCGTCGACGCGCCAGGACCGATGAGGTCGGCGATGTCGTGCCACACGCGCTCGTCCGGCTGGTCCGGGACGGCGAGGAACGGAGTGACGTCCACCGGATACCGCAGCACCTGCCCCTTCTGCTCCGCGAACGACGCGTGCGGGCCGCTCAACGCGGCCCAAGCGGGGTTATCGAGCGGGGACGTGCTCATTCTCGCCTGCCATTCCGATCCGGGGTGCTCGATCAAGAATGCGTGCGCCGAACCGGACCCGGCCACCGCCTCCCACATGCTGAGCAGCCGAGGACCGCGGCTGTCCGCAATCGGCCATAACGTCGCCGCCGTCACCGACGAAGGGATCTCGATGAGCACCGTCGACCGCAACCAGCCGCTCGGCACCCCGGCCTGGATCGACCTCGCCGTGCCGGATCTGGACCACGCGCAACGCTTCTACCGCGCCGTCCTCGGCTGGACCTTCGACGGCGACAACTGCGTGCTGCGCGACCTCCCCGTCGCCGGCCTGCGCCAGGCAACCGACTCCCGACCAGCCTGGACCGTCTGCTTCGCCACGGACGATCACCAAGTTGTCGGCTAACGACGGTCCCCCGCGCACATCGCACTTGCGGTACTGTCAGCCCTGCCAGGTCGCCCGATGCCTAACGCGAAGCCGCCGCCTCGCCCTCTGGAGGCCTGCGTGCGGCCGTTCTCAAGACTTGGGTCCAGACGACGCGGCCCCTTGAGGCCACGCGCAGGGAGAGTCGACCCCGATGTTCAGCCGTCCCGCCGGCGTCGCTTGCATTCCCATCAGATAACCGTCGCGTCGAGCGTTGACAAATAGATCTTTGGGGCGATCGTCGGTTTCGGGGCTCCAGCCGTTGCCGGTCCACCAACGCGCGAGCGCATCGAAATAGGAGTTGTTCCGCGCGGGATCGGGACCATCGACCCAAAAGCTGACGCTCGCATGAACCTGCCCGGTTGGCCGGTCGCTGGCATCAGTGCAAGGAAGCTGTGGAACGTAATCATCCGTTAGCTTGTACCCGGCAGGGAAGACGGCCGCCGCGGCGGCATGGACAGACTTCAACGCAGTGTCTCGGGCTTGGTCGAAAGAAAGTGATGATTCCACCTTGTCCCCGTTTCCGCAGGAGGTAAGAGTGAACGCAACGAGGGCAACGAGGGCGATTGCCGCTCGCCGAGGTTTCAAGCCATGTTGGCGCAGCCGAAGAGAGTGGGTCATGGTTGCCTTCCGGCGATAATGCTGCCCATTGACTTCAGTGATTCTGACCGGGGAAGCCAGTAATCACTGTGCGAAGTTGCCGGGTTGCCCGCGTCGGAGTCGAATCGTTGCCCGCCGAACCATCCGGTCGTGGGGTCAGGGCCGAGCGGGTCGACGCCGTCGGCGAGGGGATTGTCGATGTTGGTGAAGATGGGGATGGGGTCGGTAGGTGATTTGGTGGAGTAGAAGTGCTGGCCGATCTGGTCTTGCGGGGTTCCGTCGAGGTGCAGTTGGTTGGCATGTTCGACGCCGACGCCGGGGCTCGCGACCATGACGAGGTTGTTGGCGGGCAGGCCAAGATCTCGGGAGGTTTGGCCAACGACCGTGGTCCCGTAACTGTGCCCGATGACTGTGGTGTTCATTGGTCCGCGGTGCGCTGCGCCGAGTCCGTCTTGGAAGTTGCGGAGCGCAGGCTCGGCTTTGTCGGCCGTAACCAGTGCTGGCCGCGTCCGGGAGAGTTTGCGGGGCCTCATATCCCACCCAGGTAATTACCGACGTCGACGGCGACCCCATCTTGCCCGCCATCGCGGCCATCGACTCGGAAAGGGCGATATCGGTGGCCATGCCGTCGTTGAGTCCGGCAGTGGTGCCGGGCACGTAGGTGGCGACGTTGACGGAGTGGTCGGGATCGCCGATGGCGACGATTGCTTGCCCGGAGTTCGCCGGGTTGATACCCAGCAGGTAGGCAGGCGGCTGGCCAGGCAGGGCCTGTTCGAGCCGGTTCTTGATCTGGTCCATTCCAGTGATCTTGTTGTTCAACGCGTCCAATTGCCGGTCCAGCGATATGTATTCTTCCTGCTGCTGGGGGTCACTGCGCTTCATTCCATCCAGCCGGTGGCGAATGTCGTCCCGCTGATGTCGCAGATCCTCGTAGTCGTGGTCGAGGACGATCCGGTTCGCGCGGTCGCGGTCGATGGCGGGCAGACCATTCATCGCGCCGATCGTGCCAGGACGGTCGCGAAGGAGAATGTTCCGCCCCGCCGCGGAGAGCGTGGCCCACCAGGCGGCGTTTTGCGACGGTGTCGCGTTCGGCGGGGGTTCGGGCAGCGTCAGGCCCGGATCCTTCACCCCGTCGCCAACGGCGGCGGCGACGGTGGATTCGTCCCCGGTGCCGAACTGACCCGCCGCTGCCCGATCAAGCACGGACGCGAGATCGGCGTCTATGTCGTTCGCGGTGCGCAGGATCTGCGCGACTTCGTCGGTCAGCTGCGCCTGTGCACGTGCTCGGTCCTGCGGATGCAGTTCCGGCGGCGGCTGGCCTGCGTAGACGCAGACGATCGCGCCGTCCGCGGTGATCGCGAACCCGTACTTGCCGGCTAATTCGTCGGCATTTTTCAGTGCGCTTTGGACGCCGATGATGGCATCAGATGCCTGTCCGACGGCCTTTCCCAAGGCCGCGGCACCAGCGGCGATGGTATCCAGGCCGCGCATCAACGCCCGGTGCTGCGCTGCCGCGTTGTCGGCGGCGGGCCCGTTCCATCCATCGACCGGCAAGGTTTTGCCGTAATCGTCACCGGAATGGACGAGGACCTGCGTCCGGGCCTGCAAGGTCGAACAGATCTCATCCAGAGTGCCGGGATTCCAGGCGCGGATATCGGCCAGCGCCACCATCAGCGCGGCCCGCGCATAGTCGGCGCGGCGGAGGGGAACACCTCCGCCGCAGCGTGGTCGCCCTGCCGATATCGGTCCGCCGCGACGCCGAGGTGATCGGCAAAGCGCTGCGCTTCGGCGCACCACTCGGTGAACGTGGCGGACAAGGCGTCCCGACAGTGCGCGGCTGCTGCTGCTGCGGCCCCTCCGGGCACAGCGCCCGTCACCCTTCCTACCGGCTCCGCACAGTCCGCGCCGCGCAGATCAGCCACCTTTTCGCGCGCGGAATTGCCTGCCACGCGCAGCGCCTCCGGAACCGTCGAGAAACCCATGCCCGCTCCCTCCCCGTGACCGTTCCGTCACAGAGTACGGGCCAGGACCAGGCAATACACGCATATCGGCCCGCCCGGGGGGAACTGCCCGCGCATACCGGTGCAACTACTCGCACGGTGGGTGCGTAGTTTTGCCCGCCTCCTTGCCGCCCCGACTTGAGCAGTTGCTTGGCCGGTGCGCTCAAGAACCCTGTGAGCGCCACTGCGATTTGGGGCGGCACCTCGCCCTTCCTCTGCTGACTGTCGCAGCGCATCAACTGCTTCCAACGCCTTGCGCAGTTCGGCAGGTCGTTCCTCCATCGGCATTTCCGGTCAACGACTGGGGCGGTAAATGAGAGGCGGGACATTCCGGACCTGGCGGTCACCATCAGTTCACGCCCCTGTGAGCCAGCGATCACGTCGCTGAACGTGGGTGCGAAAAGATCGCCGACGCTCGGGGCCGCAGGCTGTGGCGGCAGCTGGCCGGCGACCGCGCCATACAACTCCCGGTGGTCCGCCGTGAAATCGCAGGAGCCGTAGCCGATCGGCTCTGCGTGCGCATTTGCATCGGGTAAACGACTGCTCCGCGCCACCGCGGCTGGGCACCTGTTGATCGTGACGGCCGGCGCGCGAGGTCTTCGCCTTCACCCTCGACGGCAACGACGACCTCGCCGGTGTCGACTTCACCTTCCTCCGCCGCCCGGACGGCCACGAAATCGGCGGCATCATCGGCGACCCGTCCGCCACCGCGTCGGCGTGGGGCACCTTGTTCCTCGTCACCGACGCCGACGCGGCTGGCAAGCTGGCCGTCGAACACGGCGGCGAGGTCGTCGAAGCGCAGGACAGCCCGTACGGACGCATGGTGACCGTCCGCGATCCGTTCGGCACGGAGTTCGTCCTGGGTTCCTGAACCGGCTCCATCGCCCTGAACTCGGTGCTAGAACAGGACAGGTGGACCTCGAAACCCTCCCCGGCGCGACCCTGCGCCCAGCGACCTCCGACGACGCTGCCGAGCTGATGGTGCTCCAGCGGTGTTGCTGGGTCCAGGAAGCCCTGCTCAACAACACCCTGGACCATCCCGCGCTGACCGAAGACCTGACCGAGGTCCGCGAGGCCATCAAGACCTGGGACAGCTGGGTCGTCCGCCAGGGACACCGGCTCGTCGGCGCGGTCCGCGCCCGCACGGTCGAGGACAACGGCTGGGAGATCGGCCGCTTGATGGTCGCGCCGGATCTGGCGGGACGCGGCCTCGGACGGGTCCTCCTCGAGCACGCCGAGCGCAATGCCCCGCCGGAGACGAAGCAGTTCGTCCTCTTCACCGGCGCGTCCAGCGAGCGCAACATCGCCATCTACGAACGGGCCGGGTACCGCCGCACGCCGATGCCGTTCGAAGCGACCGGCGTCTTGCAGCTCGCGGTCTACCTGGTCAAAGCGGCCTGACGAAGGCTCACAGCTCGTCGAAGACCAGCACGGTGTGCGTCGAGAGCACGTCCGGCATGGACTGCAGGCGTTCGAACACCAAGTCCCGCAGGCTGTCCGCGTCGCGGGTCCGGACGAACAGGATCAGGTCGTTGTCCCCGGACACCAGGCCGCCGTGTTCGATTTCCGGGATGTGCTTGAGTTCCGCGCTCACCGTGCGCCACGAGTTCTGCGTGACCTTCAGGTACACGTACGCGGCCAGCCCCTGCCCCATCCGGCGCGGATCGGTCACGGCCGCGTACCCGGTGATCACTCCCTCGCGATGCAGCCGCTCCACGCGCGTGTAGCAACCGGCCCGCGAAATGTGCGCGCGTTCGGCCAGCGCGCGCATCGAGGCGCGGCCGTCTTTCTTCAGCTCGGCGATCAGTTTCAGGTCGACCTCGTCGAGCGCCGCTGCCATTTGTCCACCCGGCTGGGACATCCGCGCCACCTCCCAAGCCAATCGTCCAATCAAGAATCCACAACCCGGCCATCATTCCACACTTGCCGAGCAAGTCTGGATCCTTGATCGCCAGACAGCGAGTATCAGGGCCTACTCGTCTTTGTCGATGGGAGCTGTCGGTGACCACCACGGAACGCACTGCCGCGTCCTATTTCCTGCCCAGCGACGAGCCGCTCGGCCTCGTGACCGCCGACGGCGCGCCGACGCCCGACCCGGCACTCGCGATGCCCGCGGACGACGTCCTCCTCCGCCTCTACCGCGGCATGGTTTCCGGACGCCGCTTCGACACCCAGGCCACCGCGCTCACCAAACAGGGCCGGCTCGCGGTTTACCCGTCGGCGCGCGGGCAGGAGGCCGCCGAGATCGGCTCGATCCTCGCGCTTCGCCCGCAGGACTGGCTTTTCCCCACCTACCGCGACTCGATGGCCGTCGTCGCGCGCGGCGTCGACCCGGTCGAGGTGCTCACGCTGCTGCGCGGCGACTGGCACTGCGGCTACGACCCGTACCGTGCCAACGTCGCTCCGCAGTGCACGCCGCTCGCTACCAACACGCTGCACGCTGTCGGCTTCGCGCACGCTGCACGCGTGAAGGGCGAGGACACGGTCTCGCTCGTTCTCGTCGGCGACGGTGCCACCAGTGAAGGCGACACGCACGAAGCGTTGAACTTCGCCGCCGTCTGGAAGGCACCGGTCGTCTTCCTCGTACAGAACAACGGCTACGCCATCAGCGTCCCGCTCGAGAAGCAGACTGCTGCGCCTTCGCTCGCGTACAAGGGTGTCGGCTATGGCATGCCGTCCGTACTCGTAGACGGCAACGATGCGGCCGCCGTACACGCTGTCGTCGAGCAGGCTGTCGCCCGCGCCGCAGCCGGCGAAGGGCCGACGCTCATCGAAGCCCTCACCTACCGCATGGAGTCGCACACCAACGCCGACGACGCGACGCGCTACCGCGACAAGGCCGAAGTGGAGCAGTGGCTCACGCGCGACCCGATCAGCCGCCTCAAGCAGTACCTCACCGACCGTGGCCTTCTCGACGACAAGGCGCAGCAAGAGATCGACGCGCGCGCCGAAGAGGAAGCAGCCGCGTTGCGCGAGCGGATGAACGTCGACACCGAGCTCGACCCGGCGGATCTCTTCCGGCACGTCTACGCCGAACCGACCGCCGCGTTGCGGCAGCAGGCCGCCGATCTGGCGCACGAGAACACCGAGGACCAGGCATGACCGCCACTCTTGACACGACGCTATCCCTCGCCGGCGCGCTGAACCGCGCCCTCGCCGACGCACTCGCGGAGGACGACCGCGTACTCGTCTTCGGCGAGGACGTCGGCACCCTCGGCGGCGTCTTCCGTGTCACCGACGGACTCGCCGCACGCTTCGGCGACGCCCGCGTCTTCGACTCCCCGCTCGCGGAATCCGGCATCGTCGGCACCGCGATCGGGATGGCGATGAACGGCCTCCGCCCGGTGATCGAGATGCAGTTCGACGCCTTCGCCTACCCCGCGTTCGAGCAGATCACCAGCCACCTCGCCAAACTCCGCAACCGCACCAAGGGCCAGGTCGAACTGCCCGTCGTGATCCGGGTGCCCTACGGCGGCGGCATCGGCGGCGTCGAGCACCACTGCGACTCGTCCGAGGTCTACTACACCCACACCGCCGGTCTGCGCGTCGTCACCCCGGCCACGCCGGACGACGCCTACACCCTGCTGCGCGAGGCGATCGACAGCCCGGACCCGGTCATTTTCCTCGAACCCAAACGCCGGTACTGGGAAAAGGGAACCGTTGACCCGCAACGTCGTTCGCCTGGTCTCGACAATGCGGTGATCCGCCGCGAAGGCGACGACGTCACCCTCATTTCCTACGGCGGCGCACTCGGCACGACGCTCGAAGCAGCCGAAGCCGCCGCGGAAGAGGGCTATAACGCCGAAGTGATCGACTTGCGCAGCCTCGCGCCATTCGACCTGGAGACGGTCGCCGCCTCCGTGCGCCGCACCGGCCGTGCGGTCGTGGTGCACGAGGCGAGCCGATTCTGCGGCTATGGCGCCGAAGTCGCCGCGCAGTTGTCCGAGCACTGTTTCCATTACCTGGAAGCGCCGGTCTTGCGCGTCGCCGGATTCGACATTCCTTATCCCGCACCGAATCTGGAACAGCACCACCTGCCGGGCGTCGACCGGATCCTGGACGCGATCGAACGCCTCCAGTGGGACGACGCGGCATCGCTCGACGGGGAGAAGTGATGGCCGTCTTCAAACTGCCCGACCTCGGCGAAGGTCTGACCGAGGCGGAAATCGTCGCGTGGCACGTCGCGGTCGGCGACACCGTGACCGTCGACCAGACCGTCGTGGAGGTCGAGACCGCGAAGGCGAGTGTCGAGGTCCCGGTGCCGTTCGCGGGCCGGGTCGCGACGCTGCACGGAGCAGCGGGCGAGGTGCTGACCGTCGGCAGTCCGCTGATCACAGTGGACAGTGCCGCGGACTTCACCGAGCCTGGCGTCGTCACGCCGGAGGGCAGCGGAAACGTCCTGATCGGCTACGGCACCAGCCAAACCCGTACCCGACGGCCGAGACGACCGCGCGGAAGCAAGGCACCGGCGTCAGCGCCAGCCACTGCGCCGAAGTCCACTTCGGACCGCATCCGCGTAGTGTCCCCACTAGTCCGCCGTCTCGCCCGCGAGTCCGGAGTGGACCTTCACGCACTCAGCGGCACAGGCACTGACGGCATCGTCAGCCGCGCCGACGTAGAACGCGCGATCGCCGCCACGGAGACCCCAGCGCCCGCGGCGGCAACCCCGGACGAGCAACGAATCCCCTTGCGCGGCCTCCGCAAAACCGTCGCCGACAAACTCACCCGCTCCCGCCGCGAGATCCCCGAGGCGACCGTCTGGGTGGACGTCGACGCGACCGAACTGCTGCGGCTGCGCACCGCGCTCAACAGCGATCCGCACGCGCCGAAGCTCAGCCTGCTCGCGCTCATCGCCCGGTTCGCCGTCGCGGGCCTTCGCCGTTTCCCCGAGCTGAACGCGCATCTGGAGGGCGACGAGATCGTCATCCCGTCCGCCGTCCACTTGGGATTCGCCGCGCAGACCGACCGCGGTCTGGTCGTCCCAGTGGTCCAGAACGCGCACCAGCACACCCTGGAAGACCTGTCCGCCGCCCTCGCCCACCGCACCGAACAAGCCCGTTCGGGACGGCTCGCTCCGGCCGACCTCACCGGCGGCACGTTCACCGTGAACAACTACGGCGTGTTCGGAGTGGACGGTTCGGCCGCCATCATCAACTACCCGGAAGTGGCGATCCTGGGCGTCGGCCGGATCATCGACCGGCCGTGGATTGTGGACGGTCAGGTCACCGCGCGGAAGATCACCGAGCTGACGCTGGCGTTCGACCACCGCGTCTGCGACGGCGGCACCGCGGGCGGATTCCTGCGCTTCGTCGCCGACTGCATGGAAAACCCAGTGCGGTTGCTACGAAACCTGTGAAGACGGTCAGGCTGGCAACTCTGCCAGCCTTTCCGTTTTCGCCCACACATTCCGCTTCAGGACAATCCGGAACACGGCTCGCCACGTCGCCAGCACACCGAGCAGCAAGAACGCCGGATAACACAGCCCGGCCAGCAACGCTCGATGCAGCGGTTCGTCGCGCAACCGGACAAAGTAGACGATCGCCCACATGATCCCGGGCAGCAGCAACGCCACCAGCCACAACGCGACCGCCTGCGCCAGGTTCCCGGTCTCCGCGACCAAACCGCCGAACGAGTTCCCGGTCAGCAATGCCACCGGCACGATCACCAGCAGCGCTGCCGCGAGCAACGACAGCGGAACAGTCAGCCAAGGCACCACGAGGTAGACCAGGAAGTCGAACAATCCAGTCCCAGCAATGAATCGCGAGGTCGCGAGGCTACGCAAATGGCGTGAGCACTGGAGGTTTCCCTGCGCCCAGCGAGTCCGCTGACGCAGCAGTCGACGCGTGTCCTCCAACCCTTGCTGGGTCACCCACGCCCGCTGCGTGTACCGGATCCGCACCCCGGCCAGATGCAGCCGCAGGCCCAGTTCAAGATCCTCGACCAGACAGTCGCTCCACGGCGACGGCCCGAACTTCCGCAACACCGACAATCGCGTGAACTGCCCATTGCCGCCCATCCCGACGCTGCCGAGCACATCCCGCAACGACTGCGAAGCATCCGCGATCGCGCCGAACTCCAGGTCCTGCAGCAAAGCCAGCAGCCGGTGTCTATTGTGGATTCGCACCCGGCACTGCACCGCGCCGACACCACGGCTCCGCAGCATCGCCGCTACTTCTGTGAGCAATCCAGCACTGCCGCGCCCATCGCCGTCAATGATGCCCACGACAGTCTGCGAGACGGTGCCCTCCCGGTCGGCAATGGCGTCGATGTAGCGATAACCCGCGTTGAGCGCCTCGCCTTTGCCTCGCCGTGCCTGCGGCAAGTCGCGCCGCAGAACATGCAGCCGATCATCGGCAATGCCCGCGACAATCTCCGGCGTACCGTCATCGGATCCGTCGTCGATGACCAGCACTCGCACCGGAGTTTCCGGAGTGCCCAGCCGCAACGCATTCCGCACCGTGTTGGAGATGACGCGTTCTTCGTTCAGCGCCGGAATGACAATCCAGAACAGCAATGGCCGGGGCGAGCGTTCCGAAGCAGGCCGAGGAGCCCGCCAGGCAAAGGCCGCCAGCACCAGGTTGTGCACCGGCCACCAGCACAGCAGCAGCACGAACCACCACGGCTGCGTCATGCCGCGTGCCGGCCCCGGGATCCGTTGGTACGCAGCCGAACCGAGCGGACTGTGAACGCCATCGCGATGAAACCGACCGCGGACAAGACAAACCACAGCACCCCGTGGAACGGCGCGACACCGATCGCGGCAGCGGACACGACCGCAGGAGCGACCCGGGTGACAGACATTTCTTTTCCTTCCAGATAAAACTCAGGCGGCAACTGCAGCGGGAGGCACGAAGCGATAGCCGAGCCCCTCGATGCCCTCGACCACCTTCCGAAGGTCGCCGATGCCGAGAAACGGGTGATAGTAGAAACTGACGACGCTGTCGGTCACCACGCGATGGGTTTTCGCGTCGGCAAGGATGTCGTCAGCAGAGCGCGCGGCGTGCTGGTTGAACTTGGCCGGAGCGACGTTGCCGACGTTCTCCGGCACCACGACGGTCCCGTAGACGTCGCGGGCCGGATACGGGAAGAACTGGCCGTAGACCTCGCGATAGGACACGTCCGTCAGTCCACATTGGCCGCCGTCGCACTGCCCGGCGTAGTAGCTGCCCCGGTCGTACCGCATCGGGAAGATCCGGCCCGCCTCCTGATAGTCCACTGCGGACCCGCCGTAATGCGGGAACTCGAACGCGTCCGGCCGCGGCAGTCCGACCCGGTCGAACTCGGCGAGCCCGGTCGCGATCCGGCCGCGGAACCACTCCGGCGAGTCTTCCGGAACCGGGCCGCTGAGCCGCACATTGTCCTGGTGGTCCACGGTCGCGCGATAGAATTCGTAGTCCGCAGCGCTGGTTCCCGAGTACGGGTTGTCCGTCTCGCCGTACTGGTGGCTGTAACCGTGCATCACCAAGGTCCCGCCCCGTGCGACGGCATCTCGCAGTGCCGCAACGAGTTCCGGACTGTCCACCAGCCTCGCGAACGTCGGCTTGCCGCCATTCGCTTCCCCGCGCGGATCCGCGTAATACGGATACACCGCCAACGAGAACGGCACTCCACGCCCGCTGAGATAGTCGGTGATCGCCCGAACTTCGGCAGGCGGTGTCCGCGGCCCGATGTCCTCGATCCGCACGAGCGCACGCCGCCGCTCCGGAGCGTCTGGCGCGAGCACGCCAAGCAAGATGTCCGCGGCTGCCAAATAGCGGTCGCCCGCGCCGATGTAGGAATACGGCACTTCGGCGAGGTACGTGAAAGATCCACTGTGGACCGCCCACGGCGACGCCACCCCATCAGCGGATTTCGCCTGCGCCAGCACCTTCGCCTTCGCAGAGGTCACCCGCACGCCCACGACGTCGATCCCGGCGTTGGGATCGCGCCGCAGTTCCGTATCCCGATAGGACACCGTCGTGACCTTGTCCTCCCGGAACGGAGCCCAGGTCCAACCCCACTTTCCAGCGAGCGTCGGCGCGTGGTCGAACAGCTGCCAGATGTTGCTGCCGATCCACATCACCGGCAGCTGGGTCCGGCTCACGTCGTCCAGCAGCGCGGGCGGCAGTTGTGCGTCGTAAACCGTCCCGACGTAGACGACCGCCTGATACTCGTTCAGCTCGCCGCTCCGGTAGTCGGCGGCAGGCAGCATTCGCCAAGCGGTGGAACGGGAAACCAGGTTCGCTGTCTGAATGGCGTTAGCCTGCGCCTCCTCGGCGACCTGCGTCGCAGGAGGACTCGGCCGCAACCGCCGCCCGTCGTCGAACAGCACCAACGTACGCCGATCATCACGGCCGCCAGGGCCAGCAAAGCCGATTTTCGGTTGCCGCAGAACCGGTTCAGTCGGCAAAGCCGCTTCCGAGCCAGAGCCGTCGTCCGAGACCACCACGACGATCCCGCCGACCAAACTGACCACCGCGACGACAATGATTCCGAGCCGCAGCCACGCCGGGAATCGTTGCTTCACCGCACAACCTCAGCCAATTCCGGAACGAACGGCTCCGGCGCTTCAGCGGTCAGACCGAGCAACCACGCCACCGCCTGCTCGGTGCGCTCAGCGGCCCGGCTGTCACCGAACGGATTCGTGCGCGCGTTCATCGCGGCCCGCTGCACCGGATCGGTCAGCAGCTTCGAAGCTGTGTCCACAATGAGCTGAACGTCCGTGCCGACGAGCATCGCACAGCCAGCATCGACGGCTTCCATCCGTTCCGTCGTCTCCCGTAGCACCAGCACCGGCACCTTGAAGGTTGGCGCTTCCTCTTGAATACCACCGGAATCGGACAAGATGAGCGAACTCGCCGCGATCGCCGCCGCAGTCTGCTCATACGGCAGCGCCGGAGTAAGCACCACGCGCCGATTCCCGGCGAGCGCCGAAGTGACCGCCTCCTGCACCGCCGGGTTCGGGTGCACCGGCAGCAACACGCGAACATCCGGATGGCGCGCGAGCAGAGTGTCCACAGCGGACAGAATGCGAGTCAGCGGCTCGCCCCAGGACTCCCGGCGATGCGCAGTGACCAGAACCAACCGGCACTCGCCACGCGTCGCCGACTCGACCACGTCGGCGACCGCGCTGTCAGCAAAGGACACCCCCCGGTCAGTAACTCGGGAAATCGCGTCCACCACAGTGTTTCCGGTGACCAGCAGAACGCTGTCGTCGACACTCTCGGCACGCAGGTTCTGCGCGGCCGTCGGCGTCGGAGCCAGATGCAGGCTCGTGGTCTGCGTGACGAGCCGCCGGTTCAGTTCCTCCGGGAACGGCGACTGCAGATCGAACGAGCGCAGCCCGGCTTCCAGGTGCACCACGGGAATCTTGCGCCAGAACGCGACCAGCGCACCGGCCACAGTGGACGTCGTATCACCCTGCACGAGCACCGCCGCGGGCGGACGCTGCGCGGCGAGCGCGTCGAGACCGGTGACAAGCTGCGAGAACAACTCGGGCTGACCGCCGTCGACCCGGTGCAGAGTGAGCCGCAGGTCCGGGGTCAGCGAGAAGGCCGCGAGCACCTGGTCGACCAGTTCGGGATGCTGCCCGGTCGCGACGAGCACCGGCTCCAGCCGTCCGGACCGGCGCATCTCCTGCACGACCGGCGCCATTTTGATCGCCTCCGGCCGGGTTCCGGCAATCAGCCAGACCACCGGTGCGTCACCCCGGGTCATCACGGAACTCCATTTCAGCGAGAGCGGAAGCGACCGGGAAACGGTCCCTGGATCGCGCCGACCACGCTAACTACGGCATCGGGAATCAACCTCACCCTCGCGGGTCAAACTCACCGTCAGTAGTCGCCGTCACAGGCCGTCAGTAAGACACCAAACCCTTGCCCACCTCGGTTTTAAGCAGCTGCTTACTTAACTGAAGGCGGATCCACCAGGCACCTCAAGCACACTCGGTAATCGCGCTGGATCGGTTAAGTCACCAAGCACGGAAAAGGGCGCCCGAAACCTCGGGCGCCCTTTTTCCATTCCCCGGTCAAACCGACGGTATGGCCGTCCGCGATCCTGCTCACATAGTGGTCCAGACCACAAGCTCAGTGTTTCCCGGGAACGTATTCGCCAGGCACCATCCGCGTCGTGACGGCGAACCGGTTCCACGCGTTGATCACCGTGATCGTCGCGATCAGCTGCGCCAGCTCGGCCTCCTCGAAGTGCTCGGCCGCGCGGGCGAAGACCTCGTCGGGCACGAAGCCGTCGGTGAGCACGGTGACCGCTTCGGTCAGCTCGAACGCGGCAACCTCCTTCGCCGTGTAGAAGTGCTTCGACTCCTGCCACGCCGGGAGCTGGATGATGCGCTCGGTCGATTCGCCGGCGGCCAGCGCGTCCTTCGAGTGCATGTCGATGCAGAAGGCGCAGTGGTTGAGCTGCGACGCGCGGATCAGCACCAGTTGCCGCAGCGCGGGGTCGAGGCCGTGGCGGGTCGCGGCGTCGAGACGGATCATCGCCTTGTATGCCTCGGGTGCCAGCTCCGCCATCTTGAGGCGGGGCGGTTGCACCGGAAGTCGTTCTGTCGTGGTCATGGCTTCGACTCTACGAGCGATTGGCACTCTGTTATGGTCCATTTCCGTGCGCGCAGAGTGGGCCAGTTCGCTGAGTGAAGACCTCCACCTCGACCTGCGCGGGCCTCGCCTGCGCGACGGCCTGATGGAGGCCCTGCGCGACGCCATCCGCACCGGACGCCTTGCCCCGGGCGCGAAACTGCCGTCCAGCCGCACGCTCGGCGCGGATCTCGGCATCGCCAGGAACACCGTGGCGCAAGCGTATGCGGAGCTCGTCGCCGAAGGCTGGCTCACCGCACGCCAAGGCGCCGCAACCCGGGTTGCCCCGCGCGCTGAGATCGCGCCCGCGCCGACAGTGCCGAAGCCTGCTTCGCGACACCGGATCGTGCACGACCTACGCCCCGGCCAGCCGGACCTGTCGGCGTTCCCTCGCGCAGACTGGCTTAAGGCCGCGCGCCGTGCCGTAGCCGTGGCACCCGACGACGCATTCGGCTACGGCGGTCCGTACGGCCGCCCAGAGCTGCGCGAAGCCCTCGCCGAGTACCTCGCCCGCACACGCGGCGTACGCGCACACCCGGACCAGATCATGATCAGTACGGGTACGTCGCACAGTCTCATCGTTCTCGCCGAAGCACTGAAGCAGCGAGAGACACCAGCGGTCGCCGTAGAGGCGTACGGACTGCAGGTGCATCGCGCGCATCTCGCCAAGGTCGGCCTGAACACCCCGCAGCTTCCGGTGGACGGCGACGGCGCGATGGTCGAACGCCTCAACGACCTGCCCGACGTGGGCGCGGTATTGCTGACGCCGTCGCACCAGTTCCCCACCGGCGTCGCACTGCATCCGGACCGCCGCGCCGCAGCGGTGGACTGGGCACGCCGAACCGGCGGTCTGGTGCTGGAGGACGACTACGACGGCGAGTTCCGCTACGACCGCAGCCCCGTCGGCGCGATGCAGGGACTCGATCCGGAGCACGTGATTTACCTCGGCACCACCAGCAAAGCGCTCGCCCCGGGCCTGCGGCTGGGCTGGATGGTGCTGCCGCCGCGGATCGCCAGGCTCGCCGCCGAAATCAAGGGCGAACGCGACCCGCACTCCGGCGTGCTCGACCAGCTCACGATGGCCGAATTCATCACTTCGGGCAGCTACGACCGGCATATCCGCGCGATGCGGCTGCACTACCGCCGCCGGCGCGACCAGCTCGTCGCGGCACTGGCCGAGCACGCGCCGAATACGCGGGTGACCGGGCTGTCCGCTGGCTTGCAGGTGCTCGTCGACGTGCCCTCCGGCGAGGAAGACGCCGTGGTGCAAGGGTCCGCGTGGCAGGGGCTGGCCATGCACGGACTCGGCGCGTTCCGGCATCCCGACGCGCCCGCGGACCGCGACGCGCTGGTGATCGGCTTCAGCACGCCGTCGGCGAGCGCGTGGTCGGGCGCGCTGGACGCGTTGTGCCGGGTGCTGCCCTAACCGGTCACTCGACGCCGAGCATCACCTCGGTCGACTTCACCAGCGCGGTCACCGGCTTGCCGACCTCGAGTTCAAGCTCCTCCGCGGCGTCCTTGGTGATCGAGGCGACGACGGACTGCCCGCCGTCGAGCTGAACCGTGACCACGGTCATGACCGCACCGGGCTGGACCGCGGACACAGTGCCGGTGAGTTGATTGCGAGTGGACAGACGCATGGCTTGAAACTCCTTCGAAGCTGAACAGAACACGGCCACAGTAAAGGGAAATCTCCCGCTTCGCCGTCGCCGTCCGCGACCACCCACAGCAGGTGCGGAGGCAGTCACTCCACCGTGCCCGCAGGTGCTGCCCGCGGACCGGGTACGCGCCGATTCCGCGTTTTCGCAGGTTTGCCGCGCGGGAGAGCGGGTAGCCGAACCGCGAGGGACGAGAAAGGGAGGACCCACAGTGAACGACAAAGCCGAGAACAAGGCCGAAGAACTTAAGGGTCGCGCCAAGGAAGCCGTAGGCAACGCCACGGACAACGAGCAGTGGCAGGCCGAAGGCAAGGCGGAGCAGGGCAAGGGCAACCTCAAGCAGGCTGCTGAGAAGGTGAAGGACGCTTTCAAGAGCACCAAGGACTGACCTGGCGCGCGTCGCCGAGAAGCCCGGGGCACCTCGCCCCGGGCTTCTTCTTCGCCTTCAAACTTGCGCAATACGCAAACATTGCGCATCGCGCAAGACGCGCGCTATGGTGGTCTCATGACCGAGCGCCCGAACCTGCGAGACCGCCGCCGCCAAGAGACCCGGGTCGACATCTCCTGGGCGGCAGTCCGGCTCACAGTCGAGCGCGGCCTGTCGAACGTGACCATCGAGGAAATCGCCCGCGCGGCGGGAGTTTCACCGCGCACCGTCAACAATTACTTCTCCAGCAAAGCCGAAGCGATCGTCGCGCGGCACCAGGACCGGGCTCGCGGGATCGCTGATCACCTCCGCGCGCGCCCGGCGGCGGAACCGCTGTGGACCGCGCTGCGGGAGGCCTCGCTGGCGCAACTCGACGACGATCGCGGCACCGCTCCCGGCGAAACCGGCGGTCCACAGTGGACAGCCGGGGTCCGGGTCATGATCGCGGAACCCGCATTGGCCGGCGAATTCCTCAAAGCCAACGTCGCGGCCGAAGAATCGCTGGCCGAAGCGATCGCGGAACGCCTCGACGCGGACGTCCACGACCTCCGCGTCCAGCTCATCGCCACCACCGCGGGCGGCGTGCTGCGCGCGGTCATCCAGGAATGGCTGCGCACCGACCCGCCCGCGGAGATGTCCACCATCGTGCACCAGGCGTTCGACACCCTCGCCGAGGTGCTTCCCTGATCCCGCAAGGAGATCCTCATGTCCGCCGTCGTCATCGCGGGCGCCGGGCCGAACGGCCTGATGCTCGCCGCCGAACTCTGCCTTGCCGGAGTCCGCCCCCTCGTCCTGGAGCGGCTCGCCGAACCCGACGGAGTGCGCCGTGCCAACGGTCTCGTCGGCCAGGTCGTGCCGCTGCTGCACCGGCGCGGGCTGTTCGAGAAACTCACCGGCACCCCTGAACCGGTGCCTGCGCCACGGTTCGTCTTCGGCGCTTTTCCGATCGAATTCGCCGATCTGCCCCGAAACCCGATGTATCTCCTGCCCAAGCCGCAGCACGAGCTTGAGCAGACCCTGATCGAGCATGTCCGCGCGCTCGGCGCCGAACTCCGCCGCGGCCACGAAATCACCGGCTTCACCCAGGACGAGAACTCGGTGACTGTGCAGGTGCAAGGACCGGACGGGCCCTACGAAATCGCCGCCGACTACCTCGTCGGCGCGGACGGCGGGCGCAGCACCGTGCGCAAGCTCGCCGGGATCGACTTCCCTGGCGTCACCTGGGACGAATCGGTGTCCCGCAGCGCGAATGTCCGGCTCCCGCAGTCATTCGTCGACCCCGCGACCGGTGGGCTGAAGCTGGAAACCGGCGTCATCCCGCCGTTCCTGCACCACCGGACGGAAACCGGGGTGTTCGTGTTCGCGCCGTTCGACCCGGCGAACCCGGCCGTGTCGACCAGCGAACGAGGCGGCGCAGGCGATTTCGCCGAGGACGATCCGCTGACCATGGAAGAACTGCGCGCGAGCGTGCGGCGGATACTCGGCGTCGACCTGCCGCTCGAACCGCCGTCCGGCCCCGGCCCGTTCCTGCTGCGCAGGCTGACCGGCGGCAACACCAGGATCGCCGAGACCTACCGGCGAGGCCGGGTGCTGCTGGTCGGCGACGCGGCCCACGTGCACTCCTCGATCGGCGGGCCGGGGCTGAACCTCGGCCTGCAGGACGCGGCGAACCTCGGGTGGAAGCTCGCCGCGGAGGTCCAAGGCTGGGCTCCGCCGGGGCTGCTCGACAGCTACGAGGCCGAACGCCGTCCGGTGAGCGAGCGCGTCGTGATGCACACCCAGGCGCAGAGCGCGCTCGTCGCGCCCGGGCCGGAAGTCACCGCACTGCGCGATTTCTTCACCGAACTGCTGTCCTATCCGGACGCCCGGCAGCACGTCGCCGACCTGATGTCCGGGGCGGACATCCACTACGGCACCGACCCGAGCAACGGCCGCTGGGCTCCCGACCTGCCGCTCGCCGACCCAGGCCCGCTCACTGCCGCTTACCAAGCCGCGCGCCCAGTGCTGCTCGACCTGACACCCGGTGCCACACTCGCCGATGCGGCCGCGCCGTGGCACAACCGCGTGACCACCGTGTCCACCACGGCAACGGGAGACGCACCCACCGCGCTGCTCATCCGCCCGGACGGTTACGTCGCCTGGTCCTCCACCGACGCCGAACCAGACGTCGAGGCGCTCCAAACCGCTCTCACGCAGTGGTTCGGCGCACCGGTCAGGTCAGCCGTGTCGTCGCCACGTTGATGAGCGCCCCGGCCGGCAGTGTGCCGTCCGGGGCCACCAGCGACCGGGACGCCACCTTGAACGCAGTCCGCAACCCCATCAGCTGCGTCTCGTCGAGGGCGTCGACCTGGTAGTAGGTGTCGTGGCAGGTCTGCCAGACCGCATCCGGCGGGCCGGACAGGTCCACCAGCAGCTGGTGCCATTCGACCGGGGCGAACCCGGCCGGGCCGAGCAGCGCGTCGAGGCCTTCTCGGGTGCGGCTGCGCGGGTCGCCGGAGGTCGGGATCTGGCGGTCCTCGGCGACCACCGCGAAGAGCGGCCGGGCGACCTTCAGGAACACCTCCAACGCGTCCGTTCCGCCGCCGCCGACGCCGATCACGAAGGCGCCGCCGGGCCGCAGCACACGGGCGGTCTCGGCGATCACCTTCTCGACGTCGGACATGAGCATCAACGCCATGTGCGACACGACCGCGTCGTAGCTGTCGTCCTCAAACGGCAGCTCCTGCGCGCGGCCCGGCCGCAGGTCCGCGTCAGCGAGCACGGCCCGGCCGCGCGCGACGTCCAGCTGCTTCGCGGAAAGGTCGATGCCAGCGAGCTTTCCAGTGCCGCGACCGGCGAGCACGGCCAGCAGCGCGCCGTCCCCGCAGCCGAGGTCGAGCACGCTGCCCGGCCGGCCCACGTGGTCGGCGAACGCCTCGTACACCGAGCGCCCGTCAACGCGGCCCCGATCGGCCAGTTCGGACGCGGCTGCCGGGTTCCGGTCGTGATAGTCGCGCAGGAACTCTTCGGCGGGCGTCATCATGCCCGTGACGGTAGCGCGAACGGTCACGTCAGCAGCTCGGTTTTGGCCAGGTTGACGCAAAGCCCCGCCGGAAGCCGTCCGTCCGCGGTGCGCAGCGGCTCGGTTTCGGCGAGGAAGGCCGCGCGCAGCCGGGACAGCTGAGCGTCGTCGAGGGTGTCGGTCGAGTAATACGATTCACAGCACAACGTCCACACCTCGTCCGGCGCGGCGGTCAGGTCGATCTCGTACGGTTCCCAGGAAACCGGCGCGAATCCGGCGGGAGCGAGCACCTCGTCAATCCCCTCGCGATGCGATGTGCGCCGCTCGGCGGTGTAAGTCGCCCGGCGTTCCTCCGGCACCTCCCGGAACAACGGCCGGGCCAATTCGAGGAACACGGGAGTCGCGCCGGTCGCTTCGGGGCCGCCGACGACCACCGCGAACTTCCCGCCCGGAGCCAGCATCCTCGCGACCTCGGCGGCGACTTCCTCGGGGTTGTCCATGAGCATGAACGCCATATGCGACACGACCGCGTCGAAGCTGTCGTCCTCGAACGGCAGTTCCTGCGCCCGTCCGTGCCGCAACTCCGCACCGGCCAACTCGGGTCGCTGCTGTGCGAGCGCGAGCTGACCCGAAGACAGGTCAACGCCAGCAAGCCTTTCCGCGCCGCCACGGGCGAAAACGGCCAGCAGCGCACCGTCGCCGCAGCCGAGGTCGAGCACCCGGCGCGCGGGCGCGACGCGATCGGCCAGCACCTCGTAACTCGTCCGGCCGTCCCCGGTCACCCGGCCGGATTCGATCAGCACGGACATCGCGTCCGGTTTGCGATCGTGGTACTCGCGCAGGTAGTTCTCCGCGGCGGAGGTCATGCTCCGACGGTAGCGAATTCCTGGTACCCCTGTGGCATGGACGGAGAAGCTCTGCTCGGCATCGACGTCGGCACGACCGCGGTGAAAGTCGCGGCCTTCGCGCCGGACGGCCGGGAACTCGCGGCGCATTCGGCGCCCTACCCGATCGCGCGGCCGCGTCCCGGCTGGGCCGAACAGGAGCCGGAAGACTGGTGGCGCGCAACGGAAGCCGCGCTGCACACCGTCCTTTCCGGACTTCCCGCGGGTTCGGTGCGCGCGGCCGGGATCGTCAGCCAGGTCAACACCCATCTCCTCGTCGACCACGACTTGCGGGCGCTCACCCCGGCAGTGATCTGGCAAGACCAGCGCTGTGCGGAGCTCGCCGCGGAACTCGATGCCCGCTTCACCGACGACGACAAAAAACGCATCTGGGGCGGGCCGATCGTGCTCGATGCGTCGTTCGCGGGTGCGCGGGCCGCGTGGTTCGCCCGCGAGCAACCGGAGATGTGGTCCCGCGCGCGTTGGATGATGAGCCCTAAAGACTTCATCGGAGCCCGGCTCACCGGCCGGGTCGCGACCGACCTGCTGTCCGGCGTGCGCATCGCGGGCGCGTCCGGCTACCTCCCCGAAGCGGTCGCCCTGGTGGACGGACTCGGCGACCGGCTCCCGGAACTGCTCGCTCCCGAGGAACCCCTCGGTCACGCCGCCGCACTGGGCGATGCGCCAGTCGTCGTCGGAACCATGGACGCGTTCGGCGCGGTTCTCGGCACCCGCACCACAGAACCCGGCCGCGCGATGGTCACCTGCGGGACGTCGTTGGTCGTCGCGGCCGCCTCGCACCGGAACGAATCGGTCCGCGGCCTGGTCACCTTCCCGCCGCGCGGCGATGTCGTCGTGCACGCCGGACCGACGCAAGCTGCAGGCGACGCGCTGCGCTGGTGGAGCCGAGCCTCCGGACTGTCCGTGCCGGAAGTGTTCGCATCCGCGGCAGAAGGCCAGCCCGGTGTGGTGTTCCTCCCGCACCTGCAAGGCGAACGCGCGCCGCTGTGGGACCCGGACCTGCGCGGCAGTTTCCTAGGCCTGACCTCGTCCACGAGCACCGCGGACCTGTCCCGAGCCGTACTGACCGGGGTCGCGTTCTCCGCGCGGCACGTGCTGGAAACCGTCGAGGAAGCCTGCGGCGAACCCCTCCCGTCGGTGACGTTCTCCGGCGGCGGCGCACGCAGCGACCTCTGGACACAACTCCACGCCGACGTCCTGTCCCGCCCCGTCGAACGCCTCCGCGTGCACGACAGCGCCGCACTCGGAGCCGCCCTGCTCGGCGCAGTCGGCGCGGGCCGGTACCCGGACGTCGAAACCGCTGCGGCCGCGACCGTCGCCGTCGAGCGAACCTTCGTCCCCGAGACGGACCTGACCGGCCTGTACGAGGCGTATCGCGCGGCGCACGAAGGGCTCGCGAGAGTGTACGAACGGCTGGCGCGATGGTGATCTAATGGCCAGCATGGAAACCCTCCGCTACGGCAGCGAGCCCAGCCAGTTCGTCGAACTCCACGGGACTCCGGGCGGGCGCGGCACCGCCGTCCTGCTGCACGGCGGATGGTGGCGCGCCCGGCACGACCTGCACCAGCTCGACCCGATGGCGGCCGACCTCGTCGCCGCGGGCTGGTACGTGGCGAACGTCGAATACCGGCGCATCGACGGCGACACCGGCGGCTGGCCGCAAACCCTGGACGACGTGCTCGCCGCGATCGCAGCCGTCGAACGCCCGGCCGCGCTGCCGACAGTCGCGATCGGACACTCCGCGGGCGGACACCTGGCTCTGCTGGCCGGCGGCGCCCTCTCCGGTGTCGTCGCGCTGGCCCCGATCACCGACGTCCCCCGCGCGCGAGCCGAGGAACTGGGCGAAGGCGCCGCCGGACTTTTCCTGACCGGCGACGACCCCGCGGCCTCGC
The DNA here is from genome assembly GCF_041346965.1 of Amycolatopsis sp. cg13. GTDB lineage: Bacteria > Actinomycetota > Actinomycetes > Mycobacteriales > Pseudonocardiaceae > Amycolatopsis. The sequence continues at coordinate 7,875,275 of NZ_CP166848.1, read as the reverse complement.
CGATCCGGCAGGTCCCGATCGGCTGCCCGCAACTGGTCGTGCAAGGCGACGCCGACGTCCGGGTGCCGGTCGCGCACAGCCGCGACTACGTGACCGCGGCGAAGGCGGCTGGCGACGACGTGGACTACGTCGAGCTCCCCGGCGTCGACCACTTCCGCCTGATCGATCCGTCAGACGAGCCGTGGCAACCCGTCCGCGAATGGCTTGACCGACGATTCAGCTGACGTCCGCCTCCACGAACCGGTGCCCGGCCGTGTTCTCGATGACCACGGCCGCCACCTGCGCCGGGTCGACGACCGCCGTGCCGTAGAGGTACGCGCCGTCCCGCGCCGCGCGCTCCGACACCATCCAACCGCCCGCGACCTGGCGCTGGCCGTCCTTGCCGATGACGACGAGCAGGCATTTCTGCCCGGCCGGAATGCCGGTCACCGAGCCGTCCACGCGCACCCAGCCGGTCTCCGGAACGATGCTCGCGGTGAGCCGGGCCTGCCCGCTCGCCCCGGAAATGACCTTCGTGCCAGGAACCACGCTGGTCGACGACGGAGGCGGCGCAGTCGGCACCGCGACCGCGGGCCCCGACGAGCTGCGCCCCACCAGCACCCCGACACCCACCGCGGCCGCGGCCACCACGACCGCCGCGGCGACCGCCATCGAGCGCCCCCGCCCAGCCTGAGCACGCGACTCCGCGCGAACCCGGTCGACGGTCCGCTGCATCACCAGGTCCGCACCCACCGGCGGCCCCTCCAGCAACGCCTCCGGCGGCAATTCGCCGAGGAAACTCTGCACCTCGCGCAGAGACGCGGCCTCGGCCCGGCAGCGCTCGCAGCCGTCGAGATGCGCCTCGACGTCGCGCTGCTCGCCCGAGGCGAGCTGACCGGACAGGTATCCCGCCAGGTCGACGTGTTCGTCGGCAGTGTTCATCCGGCCACTCCTTCCGCTCGCCGGAACTCTTCCCGCAACGCCCGCAACCCGTAATACGAGCGGGACTTCACCGTGCCCGGAGGAATCCCGAGCCGCTCAGCCGCTTCCGCGACGCTCCGCCCCTGCAGATACATCTGCTCGAGCACCTCGCGATGCTCCGGGGAAAGCCCGTCCAGCGCGGCGAGCACCACCATCGAGTCGACGACCTGATCGGCGTGATCCCGCTCGACCGGCCCGCTCGCCGGAGACTCGGCCACCTCCTGCGGCCGCGCCTCCTTGGCCCGGAACCGGTCGATCACGAGGTTCCGCACGACGGTGAGCAACCAGCCGCGCACCGACCCGCGCCCGTTGACCAGACTGTCCGGACTGCGCCACGCGCGGACGAGCGCCTCCTGCACCACATCCTCCGCCGCCGCGCGATCGCCGAGCAGCCGGGTGGCATAGGCGAGCATCGCGCGCCCGTGCTCCTCGAAAAGCGCCCGGACCAGCGCCTCGTCCGCAACCGCCCGCCGATGACGAGCCCTGAACCCGGCCATGCCCCGATCATCCTCCCGATCGAGGCCGATTGTCCCGCACCGGCGCTGTGTTGCTTCCTGCCCGGTGGCTGTCCTTTTCTGGTGGGGTTCGCTTCTTTCGGTGCTGGGCGCTGTTTCGCCTGCCTTCGTTGCCGCACGATCGATGCGACTTCCTGCCGCCGCTCCTACCGCGCTGGACACCGCGTCGAACCAAGCGCCCTCCGGTGCCGCTTTCCCGATCGGTGCAACTCCCCGGCCTAACCCCGCTCGTTCCCGACGATCTTCCCGCGCTGGGCGCCGCTTCCCCGATCGATACCCGCCCACCAGCGTGGTTCCGCCGACACGATCGGGGAACGCACCGCCTGCGGGCCCCGGACCTGGGCTAAGTTCGAAATTGATCCAGCCGGAAGGCTTGCTCACCAGGTCGGCGCACGCCGGTGCCGTGCACTGGGATCACCGTCCCGGCCGCCCGACCGCCCTGGAGCCGCCGGGAGCGCCGCGCACACCGCCCTCCCGGCGGCTCCGGGGCACCTTGGGTCGTTTTCGCTCTCCGGCCATCCGGTGCCGGGGGCACGTGCGGTGACGAGTTGCCTCGGCTCTCGCCGACGCCTTGATGCTGAGCCGCCGCAGCCGAAACGGAGCTGTAACGTCCAAGGGTGTTCGGCACTCGCAGCCATCAACCTGGTCAACGCCTCGCGGCGGTCGCGGTGGTCGCGGTGGTCGCGGCGGTCGCGTACTTCCGCAAAGGCTGCCTGTGCGGACAATCTCCGGCAGCGGGAAGCCGCAACCAGCCATCACGCAGACGTCCGCCACTCGGCACCCGTCTCGCAATATGCGTTGGCCGGGAACCAACAGCCGAGCACCCCGGGCACGAAGACTCGACACGAATCGCGGGCCGCGGAGTCCGCCGCTTCCGACCTTGCCGCGCGAACAACCCCACAGTCCACAAAGGACTCAAGCAGCAGCCGCGCCGAGGTCCGTCAGCACCACCGGGCTCGCCGGGGCTCCTCTGCGGCGGGCGATTCTCACCAGGCCTCTGCGGCGCAGGCGGTCCATCGCCTGCGTTTCCCACAGCGGAACCCGCCCGCCGACCGACCACAGGTAGCACTCCGCGGCCCCGGCGAATCCGTTGTGGACCACCACCAGCCCGCGCCGGACGTCGTCCAGTGCGTGTACGTCCTCCTCGACGAGCACCATGACCGGCTCCCTCCGTCCCCTTCATGGTGGAACGTCGGGGGCCGCCAGCACATCCGGGAATCCGCCTCAGGGGTCCCCTGGAGAAATGGGGTCGCCCTCGTCTCGCTGACCTGGCAGGATCGGGCCTCGTGCGGCCGCAGACGATCGCGTGCGACGAATCCGGTTCGGAGGGCGTGAATCTGATCGGCGCGAACACCGCGGTTTTCGCGCACGCCGCCGTCCGGCTGGAACCCGCGGAAGCCGCTGAATGTGTTGCGCGGCTGCGGGAACTCATCGGTTCCCCCGCGCTGGAATACAAGGCCAACCACCTCCTGCGCGCCAAAAACCGCGCCGCTCTGGAGTGGCTGCTCACCGAACCCCTCGCCGACGCCGCCAGAGTGCTGCTCGCCGACAAGGCGTTGTTCCTCGCGGGCAAAATCGTCGACCTGCTCGTCGACCAGACCCCCTACCCGGAATGCCTGCGACGCCGTCCGGACTCCCGCGCTCGCGCCCTGCACCAGGACGGTCCGCGCCTGCACGGCTTTCGACGCTGGACTGAATTCCTGCGCTCGTTCACCGGCCTGTTGCGCACCTCGAACCGCCGCCTTCCTGCGACCACTCCCGACGAATTCTTCGCGCAGACGGACGTTCTCGGCGATTTGGTCGCGGCCCGCCCGCATGTGACCGCCCTGCGCGACAAACTCGTCGCCGACCCGGGGCTCATCCCGCCGCTCGATCCGTTGATGCCCGCCCTCGCCGACACGATCGCGTTCTGGCGGCCGGAAAACGTCATCCACGACGAGCAGCCGTCCCTCACCCAGGCCCGGCTCGCCCAGCTGCTCGACCCGGTGCCGCGGTGGCAGTTCGTCGACTCGAGGTCCGAGCCGCGGGTCCAGATCGCCGATTTCCTGGCCGGGGTCGCCCGGCGGCTGACCGAGGAAACCCTGCACGGCGACGGGGACGCGGAGCTGGTCAAGCTGCTCCGGCCGTATGTGCTTCCGGCGTCAGTCTGGACCGGGGATCCGGCCGACTAGTCATACGCCGCGCTCCCGGCCGCTGGCTCACAGAGAAAGTGCGCCCGCTATGGGTCACAGATCCCGCGGATTGACGACGTGCACGGCGGCTTCCTCGGCCGACGCCGCTCCCCCGTCAATGCCGATGTCCGAGGCATACAGCTCGGCCTCGGTGTCGGGGCCGAATCCCGCGTTGGAGGCGACCAGGCGGCCCGCGCGGAAGTCGCCGACCTCGTCGTCGACCAGTTCGCCGTCGGTGTCGTCCGTGTCGCCGAGGCCGTCGCCGTCGGTCGCGCGGATCTCCGGGAGTTCGCGGGCCAGCCGGCCCGCCCAGCTTTCCCCGGTGGCTTCTTCGGAGGCGGTGGTGCCCCAGTCGCGAGTCGCGAGTGGACGTTCCGGCGGCGAATACCCCTCGTCATAGGGGTCGCCGTCCTCCAGGGTGTCTTCGGGATCCAGCACGCCGGTGTCGGCGTTGTCTTCGATGTCGTCGTCCACTGCTCCTCCTTCCCGCGTGCCCAGGTTACTGCCGCCCGCTAGCCTGTGCGCTCACACCGGGTGGAGGAACGATGACTCAGTGGAGCGGCCCGACGCTGATCGCCGTGTTCGCCGGTTTCGGGCTGGCGTTCGTTTTGGTAGTGCCGTACGTGGCGGTCAGCTATCGCAAACGCGGCGAGCTCGGGCTGCTGCGCGCGATCGCCGCGCCAGCCTTCCTGGTGTACTGCTTCGCGCTGGTCACCTACACCCTGCTGCCGCTGCCCGACGTCGACGCGGCGTACTGCGCGACGCACGAATCGTTGCGGCATCCGGTGTGGAATCCGCTTCAGTTCCTCGAAGACATGAAGCAGTTCAACACCGGACTGCTGGATAATCCCGCGCTGCGGCAGGTGTTGTTCAACGTCGCGTTCTTCGTGCCGTGGGGCGTGTTCCTGCGGCGGTTGTTCGGGCGGAGCATCGGGTTCGCGATCGTCAGCGGGTTCTTCGTGTCGCTCGCCATCGAGACGACCCAGCTGACCGGTGTGTGGTTCCTGATGGAGTGCCCGTACCGGCTGTTCGACACTGGCGACCTGCTGTCGAACACCGTCGGCGCGGGGGTCGGCGCACTTCTCGCGCCCGTACTGCGCCGGTCCGGACGGCTGCGTCCGGCCGACGAACCGCGTCCGGTCCTCGCCCGGCGGCGGCTGCTGGGCATGGTGCTCGATCTGATCTCGGTCACGCTGGTGGGCGTCGTGCTGAGCATGATCGCGCTCGCGGTGCAGTACGTCACGAAGGGGACGCTGCAGAACAACACGCTGATCGACGACGTCCTCGGCCGGTGGGTGCCCACTGCGGTTCTGCTGTTGCTCGTGCCGCTGGTCGGCAATGGCGCGACGCCTGGCCAGCGCGCGGTCATGCTGACTGTGGTGCGCGCGGACGGACGGCCGCCGTCGGTGCTGCAGACGATCGTCCGGTTCCTGATCGGTTCGGGCGGTTATTTCATTCTGGTCGGCTTGGATTCCGGGTGGACGTCGCTGTGGCTGCTGGCGCATCTGGTGTTCATGGTCTTCACGCGAGGCCATCGGGGCCTGACCGGGCTGGTGTGCCGGTTGTCCGTCGTAGACACGCGAGCGGTGGTCCGGGAGCCAGTTGCCCCGCCAGGGTGATGTCGTTTTTTCGCGAGGTTTCGCGGGTGCGGCGGGGCAGACTGGTCGGCGTGTACGAGGACACTGAACGCTGTATCCGCGCGGTGCAGTCGAAGGACGACCGGTTCGACGGGTGGTTTTTCACCGCGGTGCTGACCACGCGGATCTACTGCCGGCCGAGCTGTCCGGTGGCGCCGCCCAAGGTCGAGAACATGCGCTTCTACCCGAGCGCGGCCGCCGCGCAGGCCGCCGGATTCCGCGCCTGCAAACGCTGCCGGCCCGACGCGTCGCCCGGTTCGCCGCTGTGGAACGAGCGCGCCGACGTCGTGGCGCGCGCGATGCGCCTGATCGGCGACGGGGTCGTCGACCGGGAAGGCGTGCAGGGGCTCGCCGCGCGGCTCGGGTACAGCGTGCGGCAAATCGAACGACAGGTGCAGGCCGAACTAGGCGCGGGACCGCTCGCGCTCGCCCGGGCCCAGCGCGCCGAGACCGCCCGGCTGCTGATCGAAACCACCACGATGCCGATGAGCGATATCGCGCACGCCGCGGGGTTCTCCAGCATCCGGACGTTCAACGAAACCGTGCGGGCCGTCTTCGCCCTGACGCCGAGCGAACTGCGCTCCCGCGTACGCGGCGGCAAGCGGACCAAGTCGCCGGGCGTGCTGTCGCTGCGGCTCCCATTCCGCCGGCCGCTGTGCCCGGACAACCTTTTCGGGCACCTGATCGCCACCGCGGTCCCGGGCGTCGAGGAATGGCGCGACGGCGCGTACCGCCGCACGCTGCGCCTCCCGCACGGCCACGGCGTGGTGTCGCTCCGCCCGGAGCCGGACCACGTCGCGTGCCGCCTGAGCCTCACCGACCTGCGCGACCTGGCCGCCGCGATCAGCCGCTGCCGCTGGCTGCTGGACCTGGACGCCGACCCGGTCGCGGTCGACGAGCAGCTCGCCGCAGACCCGACCCTCGCTCCCCTGGTCGCCGCCGCGCCAGGCAGGCGCGTCCCGCGCACAACCGACTCGGCCGAGTTCGCCGTGCGGGCCGTCCTCGGTCAGCAGGTCTCGACCGCAGCCGCCCGCACCCACGCAGCACGCCTCGTCTTGGCGCACGGCACCCCGATCGAGGACCGGGAAGGCGGCCTGACGCACCTGTTCCCGTCGCCCGAGTCGCTGGCCGACCTGGACCCGGAAACGCTGGCGATGCCGAAGTCCCGCCGCGCGACGCTGCTGGGCCTGGTGTCGGCTCTGGTCTCCGGCGACGTCGACCTGACCGCAGGCGGCGATTGGGTGCACGCCCGCGCGCAGTTGGCCGCGCTGCCGGGTTTCGGCCCGTGGACGGTGGAGAGCATCGCCATGCGCGCCCTCGGCGATCCGGACGCCTTCGTCGCGACTGACTTGGGTGTGAAGATCGCCGCCGAAACCCTAGGCCTGCCAACGAGTCCAGGTGCCTTGATCGCACACGCCAGCCGATGGCAGCCGTGGCGCGCGTACGCGGTGCAGCACCTCTGGGCGACCGGTGACCACCCGATCAACCGGATTCCCGCGGTGTCGGCATGACCGTGGTGCACACCGTCATCGACAGTCCCGAAGGTCCGCTGACCCTCATGGCCCGCGACGGCGGCCTGGCCGGCCTGTACATCGGCGACGAGCAATACCGCCCGCCACGCGCCGCCTTCGGCGACCGGGACGACCGCCCGTTCGTCGCGGCGACGCGTCAGCTGCACGAGTACTTCGCCGGTGACCGGGTCGAGTTCGACCTTCCGTTAGCTTTCAGTGGCACTCCTTTCCAAGAGACGGTGTGGCGGGCGCTACTGCAGATCCCGTACGGCGAGACGACGACCTACCGAGAGCTGGCCGAATCGATCGGCCGCCCGACGGCGTCCCGTGCGGTCGGCCTGGCGAACGGCCGGAACCCCATCGGCATCGTGGTGCCGTGCCACCGGGTGCTGGGCAGCGACGGATCGCTGACCGGCTACGCGGCTGGGGTGGAGTGCAAGCGGAGGTTGCTGGAGTTGGAGCGGGGCGGGCGGTTTGGCGGGCGGTTGGTTGCGGGGTGAGTCGGGGTCGGGGTTGCGGGCGGTTGGTTGCGGGGTGAGTCAGGGTCGGGGTCGGGCGGCAGGGTTGCGGCTCGGGTTTTGCTTTCGGGCTCGGCGCGCTGGCTCAGGTCGGCCAGGTGGATTGGAGTGACTTGGCTTGGGCTGGACGGATTGGCTCAGGCCCGGGCAAGTTCCCGGGACTGACTCGCCGGGCTGATTGCGCGGGCTCGGGCCGGGGCCAGATGACCTGATACAGCGCTGGGCTGGGCAGCGCTGGGCTGGGCCGGGTCGAGGGCGGCCTGGCTTCCGGCGGGATCAAGCGAGCAGACCGGCTCGGCTCGGCCACCCCGGAATCAGCCGAGGCCCAGGCCGACCAGGGACGCTGCCGGTAAGGCTCGGGCCCGACTGGATCACTGCCCGCGCAGGGCTCGACCCCTCCAGGGAGCAGCCGTAGCCGGGACGCAGCCCACCCACCAAGGGCCGAGCCGATGTGAGCCGCCGCCGCAAGGCTCAGCGCCAACCGGTTCCCGCCCAAGGCGGGGCCGGGCTCAGTTGAACCAGCCGTTCACCGTTCCAAAATCCAGTGCGCCGGTCACCTCCCCGTAAGTCCCCTGCTTCAGCACCTCGGCCGCCGCGTGGTGGGCCAGCGAGTAGGCCGCCTGGGCGATCGACGTCCCGACGCTCACCCGGCGCACTCCGGCCGCGGCGAGGTCGGATACCGGAGGTGCGCCCGGTCCGGCCATGGCGCTGACCGGAATCGGCGAGGACTTTGCCAGTTCTGCCAAGACTTCGACGTCAACCAGGCCTGGGACGAAGATGCTGTCCGCTCCGGCGTCGGCGTAGACGCGGGCTCGGGTCAGGACATCGTCGAAGCGGCCGGCGGGTTCGCCGATTCCGAACAGGTACACGTCTGTCCGCGCGTTGATCCACAGCTCGGACAGACCGGCCGTCGCGGCGGCAGCTCGGGCGGCGGTGAAGCGTTCTGCCTGTTCGTCTGGGGTGAAGAGGGTCAGAGTTCCCGCGCGCGAGTCTTCCAGGTTCACGCCTACCGCCCCGGCCTCGACTACGCCGGTCACGGTTTCCGCGACGGCGGAAGGGGCTAGGCCGTAGCCGCCTTCTACGTCGGCCGTCACCGGGACTTCTACGGCCGCGGCGATGTGCGCGACGACCGACAGCATTTCCGCGCGGGAGAGGTGTTGGCCGTCGCCTCTGGCCAGGGCCCAAGAGACGCCGCCGCTGGTGGTGGCGATGGCCGGGGCACCGGCGCGTTCGATGGCGACCGCGCTGCCCGCGTCCCAGGCGTTCGGCAGCACGAGGACGTCCGCGGCGTGCAGTTCACGGAAGAGATTTGCCTTGTCTTGCAACGAGTTCACGAGGTTCCTCCCCAGTAGCGAGCCCCGGTCGGGGCAACTGCGGAGGAACGTATCAGCGGGCACCGACAAAAACCGGAGCCGAACTCGTCAGGGGAGGTCGAAACCCAGTTCGCGGGCGGCGTCCGCGGGGGTCGGCTGGGTCCAGCGACGGGCGACGGCTTCGTGGGTGGACAGCGAGCGCAGTTCGGCCCGGTCCAGGTACAGGATTCCGTGCAGGTGATCCGTCTCGTGCTGGACGATTCGTGCTGGCCAGCCGGACAATTCCTCGTCCAGAGCCGCACCGGTCTCGTCGCTGCCGCGAAGCCGGACCCGCAGGGCTCGCGCGACGACGGCCTGCCAGCCGCGCACGCTGAGGCAGCCTTCGAAGAACGCGGCGGTTTCGTCGCCCACTCGGGTGTACGTGGGGTTCACCAGCACGCGGAACGGCAGCGGGACGATCCCGCGGGTGGCGAGGGTGGATTCGGCGACGCCTGGACGTTCGCGGGCACCATCTTCGACAACAGCGATCCGCACCGACAGGCCGATCTGCGGCGCAGCCAGGCCGACGCCGGGCGCGGCGCGCATGGTCTCCTTCATGCCCTCGATCAGCGCGGACAGCATCCCGTCGCTCAGTTCGCCCTCGTACGGGCGGGCCGCGGCGCGCAGCACGGGGTCGCCTGCCTGCACGATCGGCCACGGCAACGGCTGGGCGAGCAGTTTTTCGACCTCTTCGGCGAGCACTGGCGGACTCCTCTCCAAGGGCAACGGGACTGCGGCATGATCGCACCCGCGCGGAGCACGACACTCGCCCGGGGATCAGGCAAGCTGGCAGCCGTGGCCTACGACGTGAACGCGATCCGCAAGCACTTCCCCGCGCTCGAGAGCGGTGCCGCCCACTTCGACGGACCTGGCGGCTCCCAGGTCCCGGATGTGGTCGGCGAAGCAGTGTCCTCGACCCTCTGCGCCGCTATCGCGAACCGCGGCACTGTCACAGCGGCGGAGCGCCGCGCGGACGGCGTCGTGCGCGAAGCCCGCCAGGCCGTCGCTGACCTGCTCGGCGCACGGCCGGAAGGCGTCGTGTTCGGGCGCAGCATGACCCAGGTGACCTACGACTTCTCCCGCACGCTCGCGAAGAACTGGGGCCCTGGCGACGACGTCGTGGTCACTCGGCTGGACCACGACGCCAACGTCCGGCCGTGGGTGCAGGCCGCCGAAGCGCGCGGCGCGACTGTTCGCTGGGCGGACTTTGATCCGAAGACTGGCGAGTTGTCGACGTCAGCGATCGCAGACCTGCTCACTGACCGGACGCGGCTGGTCGCGGTTACTGCCGCGTCGAACCTGCTCGGCACGCGTCCGGACATCCCGGCGATTACCGACGCGGTGCGCGAAGCAGGCGCGCTGAGCTATGTGGACGGCGTGCATCTGACGCCGCACTCGCCGGTCGACATCACCGCTTTGGGCGCTGACTTCTACGCCTGCTCGCCGTACAAGTTCCTCGGCCCGCACCTCGGCCTTCTCGCCGCCGCGCCCGATCTCCTGGAGACACTGCAGCCGGACAAGCTGCTGCCGTCGAGCAACGCCGTTCCGGAGCGTTTCGAGCTGGGTACGTTGCCGTACGAACTCCTCGCGGGCACTACCGCGGCCATCGACTTCCTCGCCGGGCTAGTGCCGAGCGAAGGCAGTCGGCGCGAACGTTTGCGTACGTCGCTTACGGCGCTCGAAGCCCACGAAGACGCACTGCTGCAGCGGTTGGAGGACGGTCTCGCTGCGCTGCCGCGCGTCGTGCGTTACGGCTCACCGACGCGTCGCCGTACGCCGACAGTGCTGTTCTCAGTCACCGGCCTGACGCCGCAGGCTGTGTACGAGCGTCTCGGCGCGCGCGGGATCAACGCGCCTGCTTCGACGTTCTACGCCATCGAGTGCGCACGGCATCTCGGTCTCGGCGACGCTGGTGCCGTACGCGCGGGCATCGCGCCGTACACGACTGCAGCGGAAGTCGATCTGCTGCTCGCTGCTGTTGCGGAGCTGTGAATGAGCATCGAGACGACTGTCGACGGACAGGTCACCACCATCACCATCAACCGGCCGGAGAAGCGCAACGCGCTCACGAAGGCGATGTACGTCGCCCTCGCCGACGCCTTCGACGCTGTCCGCACGCCTATCGCCGTACTGAGCGGAGCTGGCGGTGCGTTCACGGCGGGCAACGACCTTGGCGACTTCCTTGCCCACGAAGCAGGAGACAGCACGAAGACGCCCGCGCGGGTCTTTCAGGAGGCGTTGCTCGCGACGCAGGCGGTGGTGGTCGCGTCGGTCGACGGTCCGGCTGTCGGCATCGGCGCGACCCTGCTGCTGCACTGCGACCTCGTCTACGCCACCGAACGCAGCTACCTGCAGTTCCCGTTCGTACCGCTGGGGCTGGTGCCGGAGTTCGGCAGCAGTTACGCGCTGCCGCGCCGTGTCGGTCCGCAGCGCGCGACGGAGCTACTGCTGTTTGGAGAACGACTGCCTGCGGTCGAAGCGGCGCAACTTGGGTTGGTCAACGAAGTGCTCCCTGACGCAACAGCGCTCAGTAAGCGCGTCGAGGAACGCGTCGCGACGCTCGCCACCCGATCGGTGCGCGCGGTGACGGCGACGCGCGCACTGTTGCACGACCGCACTGACCTGAGCGTCGAGGAGCGAATGGAGTCGGAGTCCAAGCACTTCGCCGAACTGCTGCACGACCCGGACACTGTCGCCACGTTGCGCGCGAAGCTCGACCGTCGTTAACGACGGCGGCGCTTGTCCACCGCGGCGTCGAGAACTGGACCTAGTTCCTCAACGACGGTGTCGAGCGCCGTCACCGCGCGCTCGACGCGCGCCAACACCAAGGCTCCTTCAAGCGCGCTGATCATCAACACTGCCAACGAAGCAGCGCGCGCAGCCGGTACGCCCATCTGCTCCAACGCGGACACGATGGGCTTCCGCCACTGCACGAAGGCGTCGTTCGCACGCTCGCGCAACGGTTCGCTCGACGCGGCCGTGTCGGTGACTGTGGCGACTAGCGGACAGCCGTAGTCGTAGCCGATCTCGACGAACTCTGCGCGCCAGTACTCGACAACGGCGGCGAAGAGCGCGGACGGCGTCGGGTCTGAGAGGGCGTCCATCGCGCGCGTGACGCGACGCGCGGCGTAGCGGCCAGCCCAGTCGATGGCTTCGCCGAACAGCTGTTCCTTACCGCCCGGGAAGTAGTGCTGCAGCGACCCCCGCGGTGCCTCGGCATGCGCTACTACCTCGCGCATTCCGGTGCCGCTCAGGCCTTGCGTGCGCAGCAACTGCGCAGCGCTGTAGACCATCCGGTCGCGCGCCGGCCGTTCCGTCATCGAGCGTCTCCTCCGTGACCGTCAGCTCGTACTCGTTCTCGCCGCCGTACCCCGGGACGCAGCGGAACCCGCACGCCCGCAGCAATCCTTCCGCGGCGACGTTGCCCTCCTGCACCGTGGCGTGCAGCGTCCAGCCTCGCCACTGCTCGGCGGCCAGCCTGACCAGGCCGCGGCCGATGCCCTGCCGCTGCCATCCGTCGGCGACGAGAAGGCCCAGCTCGACGCGGCGGCCGTCTTCCGGAACCGCGTTCAGCAGCCCGGCGGGCGTGCCGGAAACCTCGGCGACGAGAGCGGTGCCGACGAGGAGAAACCGCCGGTACCGGGACAGGACCGACTCCGGGTCGATCGGGCCGCCGAGGGTGAACCGGCGGCTCAGCGATTCCGGCGAGCAGGCGCGGACGAGATCGGCCACGGAACCGGCGGTGGCCGGTCGCACGGCGGTCATGACAGTCGTCATAACCCGAGGGTTGCACACGGCCGTGGCTATGACAAGCGTCATGGGAGATGTCACGCTGCCGACACGGCCCGCGCAGTCCGCGGACCCCGGGACCGCCGGGCGGCCACCGGTTTCGGGCAAGACGAATTCACTTATCGTATCCGCCTTACCCCATCGGCGGTAATTCCACCGATTAATCGGGCGTTGACCACGATGCGTGGTCACTGGGCCTCTTTGGGTGAAAACGGTTCCCGATACCTGCCGGGAACGCGTTTCTTCCTTATATTTTCCTGGACGCTCCGGCCTGCGAGCAAAGGAGACACGGCCATGACCCAGTCGCTCGAAGTTCCGACGAAGGAATTCTGTCTCGACTGGACGATGGACGGGGCCAATGGCGGCAGGGTGCACTTCACCCTGTCCGGCCAGGTGAGCCTGTTGGACGGCAAGAGGTTCTACAAGGTCGACGGCGTGCTGTACATCGCGGACGGCAGCGCGTACTGCCGGGAGATCGGGAACCCGCGGCTGCACGTGCGGCGCAACGGCGTCGAGGAGAGCGGACGGCAATGGGGCTGGGAGACGATCAGTTCCCGCAAGAGCGCGAACCGGCTCTGCACAATGGACGGTTATTTCGTGCGCACGGGCTACTGGGCGCCCGCCGATCGCAGCATCCAACTCGGAATCGTCGCCGAACACGGGATCACCCGGCGGCGTTCGCACAGTCCTACCGCCACGATTCGACTGGTCGACTGAATGGGTTCCCGGATATCGGGATTGCCCCTCGGTTTGTGATCGGCAATGCCTGATTCCGAAGTGAACAGCGGCAAGGCATTTCGCGACGGCTCGGGCGGGCAAGTCTGCCCGAGCCGTCCGCGAGGGAAACCCGCGGTTGCCTCCTCGCGAACATCCGGCGCACAACCGCCCGTCGGCAATGGCACAAGATCGCTTGCCCGCCAACGTGAACCGTGCGAATCAGACGATCCGCCTCCGAATCGTCGGCACCGCAACCCATTCGCGGGCTTGCGCGGCGAAAGATCAATCCAGGCAACGTGCTCTGGGCCACGCGGGCGCGGCCGAACATTGGCCTGGACCACTCGCCGCCGCGGGGCGAACCTCCGCTCGTCGTCACCCACACGGGTAAACCCCTGCCCTGGAGGTAAGCAGAAACACACCGGATCCCCAGGAAAAACGTGAAAAACGTTGTGCGGGACACAGCGCTCGCGCGCGCGAAAGAGGACCATGGGAGTCATGCGGAACAGGACTCGGGCAGGCAGACCACCACACCCTGGTAAACGATTGCTCCGACGGCTCGGCGCCGTGCGCAACCCGCTCGTGCGACGGTCGGACCGGATCGAAGGCGTGTTCGCCGGGATCGTCACGCTGCTGGCGCTCATCGCGATTCCGTTCGCGATGATGATCGGCAGCGCGGACATCACCGCGGAGACCGCCGCTTCGGACGCACAGCTGCAGTCGCGGCACCAGGTCACCGCCACGGTGCTCACGACGGCCGCGCAGCCGGCCGCTTCCGTCGGCGACAGCGCGCCGATCGCCAATACCGCGCGCGTGAACGCGGTCTGGAAGCCGCCGAACAGCGTGCAGCGGACCGGGATCATCACGGTGCCCAGCGCTTCCGCGACCGAGGGTTCGACCACCGACATCTGGCTCGACGACACCGGCAAGCAGACCACCGCCCCGCTGACGCACGCGGACGCGGTCACCAACGGCGTGCTGGTCGCGGCCTTCTGCTGGCTGTGCGCGGTCGCGGTGCTCGGCGGTGCGTTCTGGGTGGCGCGGCGAGTGCTGGACCACCGGCGCGCGGCGCGGTGGGCTGCCGAGTGGGCGCAGTTCGCTGGGCCGGAAGCGGTTCGCTGAGGTTTTCGCGGGCTGCGTGGTCGCGGTGCTTGCTGGGGCGTTTCGCACGGATTGGCCGGACCTCCGGCGGATGGATGCGGTTCGCGACTCGGCAACCGGCTGGCTGACACCTTCACGCACTGGGTGGTCGCGGTGCTTGCCGGAGCGTTCCGCACAACCCGGTGAGACCCTCCGGATGAGTCGGTTCACGAATCCCGAAGCGGCTCACTGAAGCTTCCGCAGGCTGCTCGACTGCGGTGCCTGCGGGAGCATTGCGCGCAGCCCGGCAAGACCTCGCGCGCATGGGTGCGGTTCCTGAATGCGGCAGCGGCGCTCGACGGAGCGTTAAGCAGCTCGACGATCGGTGCCGCCGCCCTAGGGCGATTCGCGCGTGCCGGAAGCAGTCTGGCAGCCTGCGTGGTCGCTGCTGGCTAGCGCGTTGACAAGACATCCGCTACCGAACGGGCCGAGTTCGCGAGAAAGAAGCGGTCCGGCCAGCGCAAACGAACAAGCCAAGTTCGCAACCCCGGTGAATGCGCGGTCGGGCGTAGTTCGCTAGGCCCGGAGGCAGTCCGCTGACGCATCCTGCTGCCTCCGGGCCCAGCTCGGCGGACCGAGCGGGGCGACACCCCCAGCGTCGCCCCGGGCCGGTACTACGCCTGCCGCTCTTGCCCGGATGTGGCGAGTTAGCCACCAGCTATCTCGTCGAGGCACAGTCTTGTGGAGCCGTCCAGTGATTGTCAACTGTGAGCTAATCTGAGATAGTCGCCTTAGCTGAGAGCAATCAGCTGCGACTGGAGGGGCGTAGCAGCATGTCCGAAGACGATCGGCCGGCGGATTCCCGGCCCACCCTGGCCTCCAGACTCGACGACCTCTTCCGCACGGTACGGCCGCAGGGAAGGCACTGGACGAACGCCGAGGTGGCAGCCGAGCTGAAGCGGGCGTCGCCGGAGCTCAAGGTCGGCGCGGTGTACTTGTCTCAGCTGCGCACCGGCAAACGGACCAACCCCTCTCAGGAGCTGCTGGCCGCACTGGCGAAATTCTTCGGGGTCTCCGTCGCGTACTTCTTCGACGACGAGGTCGCCGGGTCGGTCCTGTCGGAGCTGGCCGCGGTGGAGGCGATGCGCCAGGCGGGCGTCCGGGCGGTCGCGATGCGCGCGGCGGGCATGCGCGAGGAAAACCTCCAGGCGATCACCACGATCATGGACCAATACCGCAAGATGCAGGGGCTGCCCCCGGTCACGGACGAAGCCGCACGGTGACCGGCACCCCGTCCGACGCCCCGCAGCGGCGCGAGCAGCTGCGGCGGATGCGCGACGAAGGCGCCCGGCGGATCGCCGAACTCGGCCTACCGCCGAAATACGACCTTGCCGCCCTCTGCGCGCGCCTCGGCGAGATCCGCGAACGGCCGATCACCCTCGTGCCGCTCCCGATGCCGGCGTCGCACCCGTGCGGCATGTGGGTGGCCGCACGGGGCGAGGACCTGATCTTCTTCGACGCCAACACCACCGGGGCGCACCAGGAGCACATCATCTTGCACGAGCTGGGTCACATCATCTGCTGTCATCGCGGCTCGGGTCTCCTTGACGACGAGAGCGCCCGTTCCCTGTTCCCGAACCTGGATCCGGACATCGTCCGCGACATGTTGATGCGCGCTACTTATGACGACGCGCAGGAACAGGAAGCCGAGATCATCGCCTTCCTGCTGTCGGAACGCATGGGCACGCCGTCGAAACCGATCGCCCAGACGCCCAAAGCCGGGGAGAAACCGATGGACCGGATCGAGCGCTCGCTCCTCTAGCCCCGCTCCCGGTGCACCCGCCGTCCGTGAGGGCCACCCTCACAGACTCTGATTCCCTCAGGGCTCCCCTCACGACCGACGCAAGTCCGCCCGCCGCCGCCCGCCGCGATGCGCCCCCAATGTGGCATTGGGTGCATGCGACGCACCCAATGTGGCGTTCGGTGCATCTGACGCACCCAATGCCACATTGGGGCGCCGGCCCCCACCACCCGCGAAACCGCACCGACGCACCCAACGTTCGAGGCACCCAGCCCCTCCCCCGCACCCCGATACGAAGCCTTCTCTGCGGTTCGGGGGTGCTTGTCAAGGCATCTTTCCCGCCTTGACAAGCACCCCCGAACCGTCAGCACACTCGGGCTTCGGGGTGCCCCACGCAACCAAGGCGGCAATGTCGCCGCCAGGCGACGAGCCGAACCTCACCCAGCCCGCAACCCGGCCAACTCCGTCCCCGCCACCCCCACCGCATACCTCAACTGATCCTCCCGATGCTCACTGGTGATGAAGAACCGCAACCGGGCCTGCTCCTCTTCCACTGCTGGATACAGAATCGGATCCACCACCACGCCGCGTTCGTACAATGCCGTCGCCAGCCTCAACGTGGTATCCGAACCCCCGACCACGCAAGGCACGATCGGCGTGTCCCCAGCTGACCCGGTAGGTAGTCCGACTGCTGTGGCCAACTCCAAGAACAACCTGGAATTATCCCGCAGTCGCGCCAATCTCTCCGGCTCCTCCTGCAGGATCCTCAGCGCCGCAAGGGAAGCCGCCGCGTTGGCTGGAGTGATTCCGACGCTGTAAACAAAACCTGGCAACGAATACCGCAGCCAGCGGACCGTCCTCGCTGAACCGGCCAGATAGCCTCCGCAACCGGCCAGCGACTTCGACAGGGTTCCCATCCAGAGATCGACGCCAGAACGATCAACGGCGAAATGGTCGCCGACTCCGGCTCCGCGTGGGCCCATTGTTCCGATGCTGTGCGCTTCATCGACCATCAGCAATGCGCCATAGCGTCGCTTAAGTTCAATCAGCGCAGGCAAATCGGCGACATCGCCGTCCATGCTGTAGACGCCTTCTACGACGATCAGCACTCTCCGGAACCGCGATCGTGATCGACGCAGCACGTCCTCCAGTCGTGCTGTGTCGTTGTGCGGGAACGGTTGCCGCGTGGCACCGGACAGTGCGCAGCCTTGCAGGATGCTGTCGTGTGCCAGCGAATCGTGCACGATCAGGTCGCCTGGGCCGACCAGGTGGCCGATCGCGCCGACATTCGTCGCGTGGCCGCTCACCAGGACAAGGCTGTCCTCGACGCCTAGGAACGCAGCCAGCTCCGTCTCCAGGTCACGGGACAGGTCGCGGTCTCCAGCCAGCAAGCGGCTGCCGGACACCGAAGTCCCGTATCGTTCGACGGCCTCGTGCACCGCCGCGGTCACCGCTGGGTGACCGGCCAGCCCTAGGTAGTTGTAGCTGGAGAAGGACAAATACGCACGGCCGGACACTGACGTTGTGGCGTCCATCCGTCCCTGATGCTTGCGGAAGTACGGATTCGGCACGCCTAGGTCGTCGAATTCCTTCAGCCGTGCATCGATCGCCGCTGCCTCTGGGAACTCTTCGATCGCCGCGCTCGTGGGATCCCACGACGGAGCCGGTGTGTCCGGCACTGGAGCAGCAGACACCAAAGCCGTTGCGGGAGCGAGCAAACCCGCTACCGCGCCTACGGTCAGCGCGCCCGACTGCTCGACTTCCAGCGGCAAGTCGGGAAAACGCTTACGCAGCCGGCCTTCCAGTTCAGTCAGCATCAGCGAATCGAAGCCTAGATCGTCCACGAGCAGCTGCCCGGCGTACAACTCGGTGACCGGGAACGCTGTCGTCCGTGCGACTTCTTCAAGCACCACAGCCAGCACGTCCCGGGCGGACGTCGTCTCCGCTGCCTCCTCGACCGGCGCTGCAGTGGCGCCAAGGGGTTCCAACGTCTGCGCCTTGGCCAGCTTCGCGTCGTCGACGACCCAGTGGCGTCGCGGGCTGAGCGGGCTCGGTGGCAGCGTGCAGTGCGGCAGGCCGTTCGCGGCCGGTCTTAGTCCGGTTCCGGTCACCGCGCGCGGAGCCAGCTCAAGAGGGACGCCGTCCTCGGTCGGCTCTTCCCCCGGTGACACCACGCCAGCGAACACACCGGGGACCAGTTCGCCGTTCTGCCCGGATTCCAGGGCGACTGATGCGTCGACGAGCTTGGCGATCGCGTCAGCGACATCGTCCGCGGCTACTGCGAGCCGCTCCGGGAAGAGCGTTCGGCGGGCGAGAGTGCCTGCTGCCGCCGCCAGCGGCGGAGTCTCGCTGCTGAGCGCATCAGCCACTTCACGGGCGTGCCGAGCAAGTCCGGCGCGGTCCCGCGCGGTGAGCAACAGCAGGCGCGGCGTTTCGGCGGACGGAGATTCCTGTGCGGCCTCCTCGATCACCACGTGCACGTTCGAGCCGCCGAAACCGAACGCGCTGACTCCCGCTCGGCGCGGTCCGTCGCTGTCCCACGGGGTGATCTGGCCGGCTACCTGGAGACCGGCTTCTCGCAGCGGCAGATGGTCCGCTTGCTCGAAATCCGGCTGCGGCAGAATCTGTCCCTTGTGGACGGACAAAATGGACTTGATCAGTCCGGCGATTCCGGCGGTGCCAAGGGAATGGCCGACCACTGACTTCGCCGCGCCGAGATACGCCGGGTCCTCCGCGCCGCGGCGCAGTTCGGTCAGCGCGCCGATCTCCACATCGTCGCCGACCGCGGTCGCGGTGCCGTGTGCTTCCAGGAAACCGACCGACGCAGGGTCGACTCCCGCGTCTTGGTAGGCCCGCCGCAATGCGCGCAGCTGGCCGGATTCCTGCGGCATCATGCCGCCCTTGACGGTGCCGTCATTGGACAATCCGACGCCGCGGATCACCGCGTACACCCGGTCTCCCGCCGCTCGTGCGTCCGAGAGCGGGCGCAGCACCAGGACGCCCGCCCCCTCGCCGAGCACGAAACCGTCGGCCCGGCGGTCGAACGGGCGGCATTCGCCGGTGCGCGAGATCGCGCCGATCCGGCACAGGCCGACGAACAGGTCCGGGGCCAGGACCAGCTGCGCGCCGCCTGCGACGGCGATCCGGCATCTGCCCGCCCGCAGCGCGAACACCGCGTTCGCCACCGCGGTCAGCCCGCCGGAGCAGGCCGAGTCGAGGGCGTAGCTCTCGCCGTGCAGGTCGAAGACGTTGCTGATCGAACTCGGCCCCATGTTGAGCAGCAGCCCGGCCATCGCGGTGGCGTGCAGGCCGCTGACCGCGGACGCCGCCTCGGCCATCGCCGGATCGCCCGCCCGGCCGAACTCGCCGCCGATCAGCTGCTTTAGTCGCAGGTGCAACGTGCTCATGTCGCGGTAACCGCTGTCGCTGAGCGACATGATCACCGACGTGTCGTCGCGGTCGAAGCCCCCCGCTTCCCATCCCGCGTCCTGCAGCGCTTCCCGGGTCAAGTCGACCAGCAGCCGGTGCTGCGGGTCGAGCGATTTGGCCCGCCGCGGCGGGATCTTGTAGTGCCCCGCGTCGAAGTCGCCGACGTCCTCCAGCAGCGCCATGCGGTCGGAGTAGACCGCGGTGCTGTCCCGGAAATCGTCGTTGTAGAACGCTTCGCGCCGCCACCGCGAATCCGGCACTCGCCGAAACTGCGGTTTGGGCTCGCTCAGCAGATCCCAGTACTCGTTGACGTTGCGCGCTCCCGGAAAACGGCATCCCATTCCGACAACGGCGATGTCCTGGCTATTTTCGGATTCTTCCCACCCAGATGCAGCAGACCCCATGGCATGACTTCCTCGTGCCGATTCCCACCCAGTCGACACCGAGATTGCCCGTTCTTACCCGGTTTTTCAAGGGCATTGGGCAATCTGCGGAGGAATGCACAGACAACTCAACTCACGGTAGCCAAGCGATCACGCCACCAGGCCACGGTCGCGGCGAATTGATCTTTCTCCGCCGTCGGTTCGATATCGAAAAATTCCTGTGCCGCACGGGAATCCAGGACAAACGGGCGGTCGAACTGGTAGCGGACCTCCCCCAACTCGCGTAACAGCGGCGAAACGAGGGAGGCAGCCCGCAGTAACATCGGGGAAAGGCGTTGCACCGGCACCGGAGGCACTCCGGCCGCCTCGCACAACAGCGCCACCATCACCCGGGCGGACCGCGGCGGACCAGTCGGCACATGCCACGCCTTGCCCCACGCTTTTTCTTCCCGCGCGGCCGCGACCAGCGTGCGCGCGACATCCGGAAGGTAGCTCCAACTGTGCGGCGCGTCCGGATCGCCGAGTACCTGCACCTTTCGCCCTCGCAGCACGTTCGGCACTACGCGGGCGGCGAGATGTCCGCCGTCGGTCACTCCGGGGCCGAAGAAATCGGAGGCGCGCACCTCGACCATCCGGATGCGGCCCTCGTCGTGCAATGCGTGCAAATGTCCGGACAGCAAAGCCCGGATCCGGCCCTTGGTCCCGGTGGCCGCGAGCGGCAGATTCTCAGTGAGCGGACCGTCGACCGGCCCATAGCCGTACAAATTCCCCAGCGACACCAGCAGCGCGCCGTTCGTTTCGGCCGCGGCGCAGATCGAGTCCAGCAGCGGCGGCCAATCCGTCGCCCACCGGTGATAAGGCGGGCTCGCGCAGCTGTAGATCGCGGTCGCGCCCTTGGTCGCTTCGATGAGCGCGGCCTGGTCGGCGGCATCGAGCGCGACGTGCTCCAGCCCCGGTTCGTTCTCTCGGGGCGAACGGGCGATCACCCGCACTCGCTCGCCCTGTTCAGCCAGCAAAGCCGCGGTGGCCGCCCCTGCCGGTCCGTATCCGAGCACCGCCTGAAAACCCATGGCGACACCCTAGCCACCAGCGCATCCCGTTGCGGCCGTTCACGAACCGGCCGTCCGCCGTTCACCGGACCGTCGCGGCGGACTGGTCTCGACCAGGCTGCCGACACCCCGGCTCCACCCGGAATTCGCCCAGGCCAGAACCCGTTTTCCGGCCCTAGTTCAGCACGTTGCGGTGGTGTATGGTCGCCGATCGTGAACAATTCCGCCAAGGTCGCCGCGCACACCGTTCCGCCCACCGGGCACTGACCGCAATCCGGGGGCGCGAGTGAACACCCTGAAGATCATTCTGTTCTCCTTGTCGGCGGTCTCCTCGTACGCGGCCTTGCTGTACAAGCTTTTCTCGATGCGCCGCTCGTGGCGCGACCCGGCCTACATCGTGCTGATGACGACGCTGATCCTGCAGTGCGTCACGTTCACCCTCGGCGCGATCTCGCTCAGCATCGGCTCGCTGT
The DNA here is from genome assembly GCF_041346965.1 of Amycolatopsis sp. cg13. GTDB lineage: Bacteria > Actinomycetota > Actinomycetes > Mycobacteriales > Pseudonocardiaceae > Amycolatopsis. Next base: position 7,853,893 of record NZ_CP166848.1, on the reverse strand, counting down.
TCGGGATACCGAATCTGGCGATCTTGATCTTGCACCTGGCCGCGGTCGCGTACTGCATCAGCGCGCAGCTCCTCCTGATGCTGTGGGCGAATCCGCCGTCGGAGATCCGCGCCCAGATCCGCGCGTGGATCGTTTCCGGCGCGGTGCTGTTCGTGGTGCTGACCGTGCTGTTCTTCATCGGCAACAAGCCGGGCACGCCGGGCACCGCGTTCGCCGTGGGCAGCAAGGACCCGGTCATCCTCACCTACCTGCTGCTGTTCATCATTTCGCAGGCAGTGCCGTGCGTGACGATCTACCTGCAGTGCCTGCCGTACGCGCGAAGCACGTCGAGGGTGTGGCTGCGCCGGACGTTGCGGACCCTCGCGGTCGGCGCGGTGATCCTGTTCCTGTACTGCGCCACGCGCGCGGTGAACATCGTGAGCCCGGCGCTCGGCTGGCACCTCGGCACGTGGGCGATCGCGCCGTCGGTGTTCAGCGCGCTGGGCATCGTGATCGTGTCGTTCGGGCTGACCATGCCGTCGTGGGGCGAGCACGTGTCGTCGGTCGCGCGGTGGCAGCGCAATTACCGTTCTTATCGCGCGCTCTACCCGCTGTGGCATTCGCTGTACGAATCCTCGCCGGGCATCGCGCTGGAACCGCCAGCCGAGGGAGACACCGATCGGCGCTGGTCGGACTTGCACTACCGGCTGCATCGCCGGGTCATCGAGATCCGCGACGGCTGGCGCGCGCTGCGGCCGTACATGGATCGCGCCGACACCCCGAACGGCGACCAGGCGATGGCCGAGGCGCGCAAGATCCGCCAGGCGCTCGAGGCGAAGACGTCCGGTGTGACCCCTGCGGAAAACCAGGACAACGGCGCGTTCGACGACCACGACGCGAAGACGTTCGCCGCCGAAGTCGCCTGGCTCACCCAGGTTTCGGAGGCTTACGCCAAGCTCGCCTGAGCCGGAGCTTGCGGCTGCGGCTGGTCGCCCAGCAGCGTCTGGCCCTTCGTCAGCCACGCGAAACCGAACGCGAACACCGCGAGCGACTCAAGCCAGAGCGTCGGATGCAAGGCCGCGGTGGCGGCGTTGAAGAACAGGCCATTGAGGACGATCAGCACCAGGCAGGCGAGCATCACGATGCCGCACGTCCGGTAGACAGCGTTGCGCGAACGTTTGCGCTTCGTCGGCGCGCCGTCGTGTTTGGTGAACAGGAAGAGGCAGAAGAACGCGAGGGTGAGGAAGAAGATCGCGGCGAACACGAGGTGCGCGACGCCGATCGCGTGCTGGGTGGGCGTCGGCGAGACCGGCTGGGTCGGGAACAGCGCGACGCCGATGCCGGCGATCGCCGCGACGTTCGCCGCGATGTCGTCGACCCGGCCGTAACCGCGGTAGGCGATCAGGAAGACGCCGATCGCGCACAAGGTGCCGACGAAGACGTTCCGGAGATCGCTGTAGTAATAGCCGCTGAGCGAGCCGAGCAGGCCGCCGCCTTCCAGCAGCTCCTTCCCGACGATCACGACGATCGGCAGCAGGATCCCGAGCACCCCGATGGCGCGGCGAAGGAACAGGTAAGAGCGCACGAAAGCAGTCATGGCACGGCTCCCCGAAGTCGTGCACTCTTTGTACCTGTTCCGTCACCGGTTCACCGGACAGACGGGGAAATCCACCGGTTCAGCCCAGCAGGTCGTCCAATTCCGCGAGAAGTTTCGCCTTCGGCCGGGCGCCGACGAACGACGCCACCGGGGCTCCGTCGCGGAACAGCATCAACGTCGGCAGCGCCATCACCTGGTAGGCGCGCATCGTTTCGGGGTTTTCGTCGGTATTGAGCTCGCGCACGGTGAGGCCGGGTCGTTCCGCGGAGATCTCGGCGAGCACCGGCGCGATCATCCGGCACGGCGGGCACCAGTCGGCGGTGAAGTCGACCAGTACGGGCTGGCCGTGCTCCAGGACCTCGGCGGCGAAGGTGGCGTCGGTGGTCATCGGGACTCCTCGGATTCAGCAGTGCAGGGGTCAGCCGGGCGCGCAGCGGCGGCGGCGAGCTTGTCGAGCAGGGCGGAACGGACCGCGGCGAGGTCGCGCATGCAGGCCTCGACCTCGTCCAGCTTCCGCAGGTACACCTCGACCGACGCCGGGCACGCGTCGCCCGCGTCGTGGCCGGTGCGGAGACAGTCGACGAACGGGCGGGTGTCGTCGAGGCTGAACCCGACCGTGCGCAGAGTCTGGATTTCCGTGACCAGCCGCAGGTCGTCCTCGTCGTACTCGCGATAGCCGTTCGCCGCGCGCGCCGCCGGGAGCAGGCCCTGTGCCTCATAGAAGCGCAGGGCCCGCGTGGTGGTCCCGGCCCGCTGTGCCAGTTCGCCGATCCGCATGTCTTCGACGCTAAACCTTGTCGCTGACGTCAAGGCAAGGCGTGCGCGCGAGGCTGCGGGTATTCGCGGAATTTGACCGCGTTCGCCGCTCGGGTGCCCATGTACGCGAAGACGCGGCGGCCGATCGGACCGGCGAGCTGGCGGTACATCTTGTTGCGCTTGCGCAGCTTCTCCTCGGTGGCCGGCACCAGGAAGTCGGCCGAACCGGCCCCGTTGCGCTGTCCGACGCGGGCGGCCTTGCGCAGCCGCTGCTCGTAGCGGGCGAACGCGGTCGCGTGGTCGCCGCCGGCCGCGGCGAGTTCCCCGGCCAGGATCTGCGCGCCCATCATCGCGAGCCCGGTGCCGGATCCGCCCGGCCCGGCGCACCAGGCGGCGTCGCCGAGCAGCACGACCCGGCCGCGGGACCAGCTGTCGAGCTTGATCTGGCCGACGGTGTCGAAGTACAGGTCGGGCGCGTCCGCGACGGCGGTCAGCAGCTGCGGGAGTTCCCATCCGGCGCCGGCGAAGACCTCGGTGACGATGTCCTTCTGCCGGGCCAGGTCCGGGCGGCCGTAACCGTCCGGGTCGCCGCGGAAGGAGAGGCCGACGGTGACGGTCGCCGGGTCGAGGTGGCTGGTGACGATCGCGCCGAGGCCGGGTTCGTTGTAGAGCAGGCCCTCGTGGTCGAGGCGGAGGTGGTTGGGCGCGGTGAACCCGGCGACGTGGTAGCCGAGATCGGTGCGGAACTTCGCTTCCGGGCCGAACGCGGCCGTCCGCACGCCGGAGTGGATGCCGTCCGCGCCGACGACCAGGTCGAACCGGCGCGGGGCGCCGTGGCGGAAGGTGACGTCGACGCCGTCGGCGGTCTCGGTCAGCGAGGTGACGCGGTCGCCGAAGACGTACTCCGTGTAGCCCTTGGTGTGGTCGTAGAGGATGCGGGCGAGGTCGCCGCGCAGGACTTCCAGCTCGCCGTTGGTGAACCCGCTCGGCAAGGTGAAGGCGGGCTGCCCGGAGGGGTCGAGCTGCACCTGCTCGCGCAGCGCGGTGTCGAGCTCCCGCAGGTCGTCGAGCAGGCCCATCGCTTCGATGAGCTTCATCTGCTCGCCGCGGAAGTCGACGGCCTGCCCGCCCGGTCGCAACTGCGGCGCGGCCTCGACGACGGTCACCGAATAGCCGTAACGGTGCAGCCAGTAGGCGGCGGACGGGCCCGCGACGCTGGCGCCGGACACGAGAACGGTCTTGCTGGTCATCTCTGCTCCCCTGGATCGGTAGGCGATGCGGCAAGACTGCGGCGCACCGCTTACCGCGCCCGCACGGAGCGCTGACGGCCTCGGTCAGTCCTCGGCGAGCCGGGTGAGCATCCGGGAGAAAACGCGGCCGAGCAGCTCGAGTTCAGGGCCGCTGACCTGGTCGAAGAAGTACCGGCGCACGAGTTCGCCGTGCTGGCCCTCGGCCGCCTTGACCGCCGCCCGCCCGGCTTCGGTGAGCCGGACGTTCGCCCCGCGCGCGTCCTCGGTGCAGTTCTCCCGCGTGACCAGGCCGCGCTTGCACATCCGGCTCACGTGATGCGACAGCCGGCTGCGGTCCCATTCGACGGTCGCGCCGAGCTCCCGCATCCGCAGCACGCCGTCCGGTTCGTTCACGAGCGGGACGAGGAGGGCGTAGTCGGCTCCGGAGATCCCCGCGTCGCGCTCCAGCTGCCGGTCGAGCGCGCTGCCGAGCGCCCGTTGCACGCGCTGGTAGGAACACCAGACCTCGGCCTCGCGCCGATCGGGCACCACGTCCGCCATCCGGCGATTCTACAAAGAGCGGACGGGATTTCGCGTCGGTGCGTAAGTTGGGAGAGTGACCAGGTCCGGGCAAGAAACCTTCTTTCGTGCCTTCCACGCGAGCCATCCGGCGGTTACGTCGCACGCGTTCGGCGGCGGGCGGAGCGCCTGCGGGCGGTCGAGTTACGAGCTTCTCCGCGACGAGATCGCCGGTCCGGGCCGCGTGCTCGATCTGGCTTGCGGCGACGGATTCCTGCTTGACCTGCTTGCCGCGGCGGGACATCAGGCGATCGGGGTCGACGTGTCGAGCGTAGATCTGGCGCTTGCCAGGCAGCGTTCAGCAACGGTGGCGGAGGCACGGGCGCAGCAACTGCCGTTCGCGGACCACGCGTTCGATTCCTGCGTGTCGCACATGGCGTTCATGCTGATGAATGACATCGACCAGGTCGCCGCGGAGCTGGCGCGGGTGCTTCGGCCCGGCGGGCAACTCTCCCTCGTCGTCAGCGGCGGAGCAGCGGGAGACGAGGCGTACGGGCTGTTCGGCAGGCTGCTGCGGGAAATCCTCGCCGACGTCCCGGCGGAGCAGCGGTTGTCCCCGCTCGGCGACAAGCGCACCCGGAATCAAGCCGGATTGGCCGAAGTCCTCTCCCCGGCCGGGTTCGCTCCCGTTCAGTGGCGCACCGAGGCGATCGACTTCAGCGGTTCGCTCGATCAGGTCTGGGATTTCGTTTCCGTCACCTACAACCTCTTCCCGCTCGGCGAAGCGGCATCCAACACGCTGAAGACCGCCTTTTTCGCCGAAGCACCAGCACTGACCAGACCAGACGGGCTGATTCCGCTTGTCTCCCAGATCCATCTCGCCAGCACCCACACTGTCCACAAAGGACGGTAAACCCGCCCTAGTGGCACCCGTCACCTTCTGGCAAGATCGAGGGCTCTGACGTCTCCAGTTCACGCCGAAGGGGCAGGGCATTGGGTCTGGGCAGGAAACTGGCCGTCGCCGCCACCGCGGTCACCGCGGCGACGGCGTTGTTCACCGCGACACCAGCGAGCGCCGCGTCCGCGGCGATCGACTGGAAGCCTTGTCCTACCGGGCAGGGCGCCGAATGCGGCAAGCTCACCGTGCCGCTCGATTGGGACCATCCCGGCGACGGCACGATTCAGCTCGCGCTCGCGCGGCGCAAGGCCACCGATCCCGCGCACCGGATCGGTTCGGTGCTCATGGATCCGGGCGGGCCGGGCGGTGCGGGCGCGGGCGAGGTGCAGAGCGGCTGGACGCTGTCGCCTAAGGTCGCCGCGCGATTCGACACGGTCGGGTTCGATCCGCGCGGGGTCGGGGAAAGCACCGCGATCAAGTGCGGGCTCGACGAACTCACCGCGAAAAACCCGGTGCAGCCGAAGGATTCCGCCGAATTCCAGCAGCTGCTCTCGTACAACCGCGCGCTCGGCCGCAGCTGCGAGAAGATCACCGGGCCGCTCGCCACGCACTCCGACACGCGCAGCGTCGTGCGCGACATGGATGCCATCCGCGCCGCGCTCGGCGACAAAAAGCTCACCTATTACGGCGTTTCCTACGGCACGCTGATGGGCCAGCAGTACGCCGAGGCGTACCCGGACCGGGTGCGCGCACTCGTGCTCGACAGCAACATGGACCACTCGATCCGCAGCACCTGGGAGTTCCTGAAGACGGAAACCCAGGCCACGCAAGAGTTGTTCGAGCAGTTCAGCGACTGGTGCGACCGCACGACGTCGTGCGCGCTGCACGGCCAGGACGTCAGCGCGGTGACCGCGGACCTGTACGCCCGCGCCGAACGCGGCGAGCTCGGCACGCCGGACGACAAACTCGACCCGATGGCGCTGGTCGGCATCTACTCGCAGAACTTCTACGGCCCCACCTGGGGCAAGCTCGCGCAGACCCTGGTCAGCCTCCGCGACGGGAAGCCGCTCGGCTCGGCCTTCGCCAAGGACGACATCCCCATTCCGAACCCGTTCAACAGCATCTTCTGCTCGGACTGGCGGCTGCCGATCACGTCTTACCCGCAGCTCGACAGCTACCGCCGGGCGCTCACCGACGTATCGCCTGACCTGCACTTCTCGCCGCTGGGCTGGAGCGCCGCGGCCGGATGTGCGAGCTGGCCCGCGCCGGTGCGCAACCCGCAGCACCCGCTGTCGGTCCAGCGCGGCGTGCCGATGTTGATGCTGAACAGCCGTTACGACCCGGCCACGCCGTACAACTGGGCGGTGCGCGCGTCGCAGCAGTCCGGCGCTCCGCTGCTCACCTACGAGGGCTGGGGCCACGGCGCGTACTTCAAGAAGAGCCAGTGCGTCATCGACGCCGCGGACGCCTTCCTGATCGACGGCACGAATCCGGGCCGGGGCAAGCATTGCCCGGCGGTCGAGCCGAGTGTTCAGTCCAGGATGGACGGTCCGCGCGCGCCGGCTACGCTGCCGTACTGAGACAGCGAAAAGCGGGGCCCTGATCGGATCAGGGCCCCGCTTTTTCGTGGCTTCGGCGGCTCAGTAGTCGTCACGCCCGGTGAACTGCTGCTCCAGCAGCTCGGCCGAACCGGCGACGAGTTCGAGCGGATCGGTGAACTCGTTGAGGTCGAGGTTCAGCAGCGGCAGCGAATGCCGCAGCACGAGGTGCTCGCCCATCACCACGAGCCCGCCGACCACCAGCGTCTGGCCTACCTCGCTCAGCACGGTGAGCAGATCGACCTCGTCCACCCGGGCGAACGGCGTCGCGATCTGCACCCAGTCCTCGCGCTGGTCGAAAATCTCCCGGGCGATCACCACGACCTGCGCCCGCCCCGTCGTCTCCGCGTCGTCGCCGAACAGGACCCGGATCCGGATTTCGCCCGGGTCGTCCCGGATCACCCGGTAGGTCTGCCTGATGTAGGCGACCAGGTCATTCCACTCCGCCACGCGCTTTCCTCCCGTTGGTAGGCAACGAAGATCAGCGTAGCGGGACAACCCGCGCGGAGATGAGCGTCAGAGCAACTTCCACGCTCCAGTGAGCGCCTCGCGCAGAATCTGCTCCATCTCGTCGAACTGCGGCTGGTCGCAGATCAACGGCGGCGACAGCTGGACCACCGGCTCGGCGCGGTCGTCGGCGCGGCAGTAGAGACCGCCCTCGAACAGCGCGTTCGAGAGATAACCGCGCAAAATCCGTTCCGATTCCTCGGCGGTGAAGGTCTCTTTGGTCGCTTTGTCCTTCACGAGTTCAATCCCGTAGAAGAAACCCGTGCCGCGCACGTCGCCAACGATCGGCAGATCGGTCAACCGGTCGAGGGTCGCCCGGAAGGCGGTTTCCTTTTCCAGCACATGGCCGTAAAGGTTCTCGCGCTCGATGAGATCGAGGTTGGCGTGCGCGACCGCGCACGAAACCGGGTGCCCGCCGTAGGTCGAACCATGCATGAAGGTCGCCTCGCCGCCGGCGAACGGTTCCATCAGCTTCTCGCTCGCGAGCACCGCGCCGAGCGGGGCGTAACCCGAGGTCAGGCCTTTCGCGGTGGTGATGATGTCCGGCTGGTAGCCATACCGCTTGGCCGCGAAGTCGTAGCCGATCCGGCCGAACGCGCAGATCACCTCGTCGGACACCAGCAGCACGTCGTGTTTGTCGCAAATCTCGCGGACGCGCTCGAAATAGCCCGGCGGCGGAACAAAACAACCGCCGGTGTTTTGCACGGGTTCGAGGAATACTGCGGCGACGGTGTCCGCGCCCTCGAATTCGATAGCCTGCTCGATTTGGTCGGCAGCCCAGCGGCCGTACGCCGCATAGTCGTCAGCGTGCTCGGGTGCGCGGTAGAAGTTCGTGTTCGGCACGCGCAAGGTGCTCGGCACGAGCGGCTCGAAATCGGCCTTCGCACCCGGAATGCCGGTGATGGACAACGCACCCTGCGAGGTGCCGTGGTACGCCAGCGCTCGGCTGATCACCTTGTGCTTAGTGGGTTTTCCGGTCAGCTTGAAGTACTGCTTGGCGAGCTTCCACGCCGTTTCCACGGATTCGCCGCCGCTGACGGTGAAGAACACGCGGTTGAGGTCGCCCGGCGAAGCTGCGGCCAGGCGCTCGGCCAGTTCGAGTGCGGGCGGATGCGCGTGGCCCCAGAGCGGGAAGTACGCGAGCTGTTTCGTTTGCCGCGCGGCGGCTTCGGCCAACTCCTCGCGACCGTGGCCGACCTGCACCGCGAACAGCCCGGCGAGGCCGTCGACGTAGCGCTTGCCGGTGTCGTCCCAGATGTAGGCACCGTCGCCGCGCACGATCACCGGGAAGTGCTCGGCCTGACTGTGCCGCGTGAAGTGCAGCCAGAGGTTGTCGTGTGCGGCGGCGCCCTGGCCGGTGGCGATCCCGGCGGGTTCGGCGGTCGTGGTCATGGCTCCTCGAAACGGGCCTCGAAGCTGCCGGCACGCACCGTGGCGTACCGGCCGGACTTCTCGGTTATCGCACGAGCCGACGCCGGTTGGCAAGCGGATCAGTCGCCCGGGCCACCCACAACGACTAATTTCATCAGTCTCATCGGGACAGATCTTCGGATTTCGTCGTCACCGACGGTGCGTGCCCCACTGGTAGGACTGTTTCCGCAGCTTGAGGTACACGAGCGTCTCCGCGGTGCGCACTCCGGGCAGCGTGCGGATGCGGTTGGAGATCACGTCGAGCAGCGCCTCGTCGTCGGCGCAGAGCACCTCGCACAGCACGTCGAAGCGGCCGGCGCAGAGCACGACGTACTCGATCTCGTCCATTTCGGCCAGTGCGTCGGCGACCGGATCGAGCGGGCCGTCGACCGTGATCGCGACCATCGCCTGACGGAAAAGCCCGATCTGCAAGGGATCCGACACCGCGACGATCTGGATGACGCCCGAATCGGACAGCCGCTGCACCCGCTGGCGGACCGCCGCCTCGGACAGTCCGACGGCCTTGCCGATCGTGGCGTACGGCCGCCGTCCGTCCTCTTGCAACTGGGCGATGATCTGCTTCGAGATGTCGTCGACCACCGGCGGCGCGGGCCGGTTCGGGTCCTGGCTCTGCATCCGGGGATCATCTCGGGTCGACCCCGCCGCGGGCAACCCTCAGGCGTAGCGAATGGTCGCCCAGAGTGTCCGGATCGTCCGTCAGCCAGGGTGGCGAACAACGGATTTCGTCGTCTTTCCAGCGTTGACAACGGCAAACCCGTCCTGTTCCATCCGTCGAATTCCAGCGCCGCCGACGGAGGGATCCCCATGCCGCCTCATCCGGTCCCCGTCCAGACCGACACTGCCGCCGGTTCGCCCGCGCCCCGCTCGCTGACCAGATCGATCGGGGTCGGCGGCGGAACCCTGCTGACGCTCAGCTGCGTGACCCCGGCGTCGTCGTTGTTCGTTCTCGTCCCGCCGCTGTTCGGCTCGCTCGGCACCGGCACCGCGCTGGCCATCGGGCTCGCCGTGCTGCTGTGCGTCGGGATCGCGTTCTGCTACTCCGAACTCGGCACGCTGGTCCCGAGTTCGGGTGGCGAGTACGCGATGGTGTCGACGGTGGTCAGCCGGTTCGCCGGATGGATCACCTTTATGTTGTCGTTCATCGTGATTCTCGTGGTGCCGCCGATCATCGCGATCGGGGTGGCTGACTATCTGGCAGTGGCCGTCCACCTCGATCCGTCCGTGGCGGGTGCGCTGGTGATGCTGGCGTCCACCGGGATGGGCCTGGTGAACCTGCGCTCGAACGCGTGGCTGACCGGGATTTTCCTGGTGATCGAGATCGTGGCGATTGTCGTGGTGTCCGTGCTCGGCTTCGCGCACAGCGACCGGCCTGCCTCGGTGCTCGTGCGGCCCAGTCTCGACGGCGTCCATCCGATCGCGCTGGTTTCGGTGATCGCCGGGCTGGCGGTGGCGTTGTTCGTGGTGCAGGGGTTCTCGACCGCGGTGTATCTCGCGGAGGAGATGCGGGAGCCGCACAAAACGGTGTCGCGGACGGTGTTCTGGACGCTCGGCATCAGCGCGGTGGTGATTCTGGTGCCGGTTGTGGCGATCACGCTGGGCGTGCCGGATCTCGCGACGCTCGGGAATCTTGATCTGACCGCGCTTGTGGTGAGCTGGAGCAGTTCGACGTTCGGCACGATCGTCAGCCTGTGCATCGCGGCGGCGATCGTGAACGCGGTGATCGTGATGGTGATCCAGAATTCGCGCGTGCTGTACGCGTCGGGGCGGGATCGCGCATGGCCGGAGCCGGTGAACCGGGCGTTGAGTGTGGTGAGTCCGCGGTTTGGCGCGCCTTGGGTGGCGACGCTCGTGGTCGGTGTTTCGGAAGCGGTGCTGTGTTTTGTGCCGGTGGAAACGCTGAGCGGCGTGACCGGGGTGGCTGTGGTCGCGCTGTACCTGGCGATTTCGGTGAGCGTGCTGTGGGCTCGGCGACCGGCGCACCGGCGTCCGCAGGTGTGGCGGATGCCGGGGTGGCCGGTGGTGCCCGTTGTGGCGGTGCTGGCGCTCGGGTACGTGCTGGTGTCGCAGAGCCTGCTGGACCTGGCGATCACGGCTGGGGTGCTGGTCGCTTCGGCCGGGTATTGGTGGGGTTATCTGCGTCGGCGGTCGGATCGGTGGCTGGTCACGATTCCCTGACGCGGGCCCTGGTGAGGATGGACAGCTCGGTCGGGCGAAGTGCGTCGTCGCGTTGCCATTCGACTGGGATGTCTTTTTGCCGGACGTGTTCTCTCGGCTCGAGCAGGTGGTCTCGCAGGAGCGCGGCCATCTGCTCGGCGCTGAGGAACGTTAGCCAGGGTTCGCCGTGGGCGGCTGCTGCGGCCATGACCAGCTCCGCGTACGCCTGGCCTGCCTCGTCGCGGAGTTCGGCGGGGAGGAGGTGTTCGACGATGAGTTCTGTTCCGGGAGCCAGGCCGCTGATCGCGCGGAGGGTTTGGCTGATCGCTTCCTCGGTGAGGTACATCGTTACGCCGAGCCAACTGACCAATGCTGGGCGGTTCGGGTCGAACCCCGCTTGGGCAAGGTGGCTGGTCAACGCCGGGACCTTCTCGAAGTCGGCGGCGACGAACTCGACGGATTTGGGCGTGGTGATCCCGGCTTCGGCCAGCAGTTTCTTTTTCCAGTGCTGGGTGGCGGGCTTGTCCACTTCGAACACTCGCACGTGGGCCGGTCGGGCTTCGCGGTAAGCGAAGGAATCCAGCCCGGCACCGAGGATTACGTATTGGTCGACAGCCATTTCAGCCAGCCGGTTTTCGGTGTAGCGGCTGCGGGTGACGGCTGTTGTGCGGGCACCGGACAGGGCTGAGTGGTCGCCGTAGGACCGGTGGTAGCCGAGGAGTTCTTCGGCGCGTTCTCCCAGGAAGCGGTGCGCGAGCGGGTCGGTGAAGATTGCCGGGTGGTCGTCGACCAGCAGATGCGCGGCTCGCGCTGCGGCGGAGAGAAGAGCGGTACGGCTGGGTTGCGCGTCGGGGGTCATGACTTCGGACTTTAACCCAGTAATTTCGGAGTATAGCAGAAAAATTAATTTTTCGAAAGAGTGGCGCGGTTCCGTTTCGGCAACGGCGGTGAATTTCGCTCAGTCGCCGAGCGGGATTGCGTAGAGGGAGAACGGTTCGCCTCGGTGCGGGAAATCGTGGCGGTAGGTGAAGCCGAGCCGTTCCATCACCGCGCGGGAGCGGGCGTTGTGCACCTCGGTGAAGGAGACCACTTCCGTCGCGCCGAGTTCTCGCGCGCGGGCGAGGCCAGCGAGGCCGATCTCGGTGGCGTAACCGCTTCCCCAGTGCGCCTCGCGTATTGCCCAGCCGATCTCCAGCTGCCGGGTGCCTTTGACGTCCTGATAGGACAGTCCGCCTCGGCCGAGGAGTTCTCCGGAATTCCGGTGGCGGGCCAGCCATTTGCCGACGCCGTCGCGTCGCCAGCTTCGGCCGATCTCCGCGGCGCGGGCCTCCGCGTCGGCGCGGGTCCAGGTGCCGTACCAGCGGGCGATGCCGGGGTCTTGATGCAGGCGGTACAGCTCGTCGGCGAGGTGCGGGCCGATCGGCGTGAGGCGGAGGCGCTCGGTCTCCACCTCAAGCGGCCACTGTGGACGGAACAGCCAGCGAAGCGTTGACCCGCGCGATGAATTCCGCGTTGGACTTGGTCGTGCGGACCTGTTCCAGGAACTGTTCCGCGGCCCGCTTCGGGTCTTGGGTGGACAGGGCGCGGCGGACCTCGTTCATCACGGCCAGTTCCTGCGGCGGGATAATCAGTTCGTCGCGGCGGGTGCCGGAGCCGAAGAAGTCCACGGCCGGGAATACGCGGTGGTCGGCGAGCATGCGGTCGAGGCGGAGTTCCGAGTTTCCGGTGCTCTTCAGCTCCTCGAAGAACACCGTGTCAGCCAGAGAACCCGTGCCCACCAAGGCGGTCGCGATGATGGTCAGCGAGCCGCCGTCCTCGATGTTCCTTGCCGCGCCTAGGATTTTCTTCATCGGGTGCAGTGCGCTGGCGTCCACGCCGCCGGACAGGATTCGGCCGGAGGTGCGGGCTGCCAGGTTGTACGCGCGGCCCAGGCGGGTCAGCGAATCCAGCAGCAGCACGACATCGCGGCCGGTTTCGACCAGGCGTTTCGCGCGTTCCAAAGCGAGTTCGGCGACGGCGGTGTGTTCGGCGGGTTTGCGGTCGAAGGTGGACGCGACGACCTCGCCGTGGACAGAGCGGGTCATGTCCGTCACTTCTTCGGGGCGTTCGTCGGCGAGCAGCACCATGAGGTGTGCTTCCGGGTGGTTGACCGCCACCGATTGCGCGATCGCTTGCAGCACAGTGGTTTTGCCGGTGCGCGGCGGGGCGACGATCAGGGCGCGCTGGCCTTTGCCCAGCGGTGCGACTAGATCTAGAACGCGGGTGGTGAGCTGGTGTCGGCTGGTTTCGAGAACCAGTCGCTGGTTGGGGTGAATGGGGGTGAGTTTGTCGAAATCGGGGCGCTTTTCGCCGGGCGGGCGGCCGTTGACGGAGATTAGTTCGCCGTTGTCGAGGACGAGTTCGTCGCCGCGGCGCAGGCCGTGGGTGCGGATCAGGGACAGCGGCACGGACGGGCCGCCGGGGGTGTAGCCCAGTGCGGCGGTCTTGCCGTGGATGTCGAGAATTCCTTGCTGTGTCATGGTTTGTGGCTCCTTGAGCAGTGACAGTCGACGCGTTAAGCGGACCGCCGGAGTGAGAACGAAGCGGGTCAGGCGACGGGCTTCGGGAAAGACGCCGATCCTCGTCGCGTGGACTCACGCTGGCGGGAAGGGCGGAACCCCTGGGCGGCGGGGCCGACTTCCTGGGGTATGCGCTGAGAGTAGCGCATCGGTTCCGGCCGCACAACTGGCACTGCACGCGAAAGGGGCCTCGTGAGCGGCTGCCCGGCGGAAAACCGGCGCTCACAAGGCCCCAACAAACCTGGCCGCGGGTCTATTCCCGGGACCGGGAGACAGTCACGGCATCTCCCACGGAGCCTGCGGCAGCACGTGCCCGGTCTCCAGCAGCGACTTCAGGTTCGACAGCACCGCCGCCCAGCCGCCGGACACGTCCTGGTGCGCCTTCTCGTCGGGCAGGTCTTCGTGGGTCACGGTCAACCGGACGATGCCCTCGTGCTGTTCGATGTCGAACGTCGCGCGCGAGGGCTCCTGGTCCTTCGGGCCGTTCGGGTCGAACCAGGTGGTGACCAGGCGCTTCGGCGGGACCGCCTCGATGACCTCGCCCTCGACGTCGGCGATCCCGGACCCGTCGGTCCGCACGTGCGCCCACCGCGAACCCTTGTTCCAGTCGGATTCGTTGTGGTGGCCCCAATACTGTCCGGTCAGCTCGCGGTCGGTGAGCGCGTGCCACACCTTCTCCGGCGTGCTTTCGATGTAGGTCACATACACAAAACTCGGCTTCATGGCTTCCTCTGCTCGACGTTTGACGGCACTGAGCATCCGCAGCCGCGGCTGCTCGAACCGGTCCACCCACCGCTCCTGCATCTCGTGCAGCGGCACCGGATTCAGGTAGTGCAGCTTTTCCCGGCCGCGGCGCACGCTGCTCACCAGATTCGCCGCCTCCAGCACGGCGAGGTGCTGGGTCGCGGACTGCCGCGTCATCTCCAGCCGGCGGCACAGCTCGCCCAGCGTCTGCCCGTTGTCCTCGCGCAGCTGGTCGAGCAGGTACCGGCGGGTCGGATCCGCCAGCGCCTTGAACACTTTGTCCAGGTCGGGTTGCACACCTACAGTAAGGCAGGCAAATACCTGCCTGTCAAGTCGGCGGAGGTAAATACAGGTCAGCGCCGAGGCGAGTTACCGACCGCCTCGGCGCTAACTACTCACGGTGTTCAGAAGACCTCTGGAGCGAGCGAGGGGGCCGCCATGCCGGGGTCGAACGGGAACATCGGCCGGACGATGCCGGAGTGGCCGAGCCGGAGCAGGTCCTGGTCGACGCCGCCGGGGGTGAGGGCGAGCAGCCAGTCGGCGGCCATGTCGTACAGCTCCGGTTCGAGGTAGCCGATTTTGACGATCACGACGTCCGCCTCGCGCGGGCGCAGGCCGAGCGCGTGGAAATCGGATTCGAGGTGATACGGCTTGCGGCGCGCGGTCACGATCACCCGCAAGCCGCCGACCGCCAGCACCACCGCGGTTCCGGCGACCGGGTCGTCGGCGTCGATCGCGGCCACCTGCGCGGTGAGCGCGACCGGACCGTGCGGGCCGGAGTCGACTTTTCCGCCCAGTTCAACGGAAATCGTCGCGCCGACACCGGCTGCCACCGCCGCAGCGACAGCCTCAGGGTCCACAATGGCCGCGTACAAAGTGGTCAGCGAAGAGTCCACAATGGCCGGAGTGTTCAGCAGGACGTCCAGACTCCACGACGTGTCCCCGGCACCGCCAGCGGTCGGGTTGTCGCCGGAATCGCTGATGAAGAACGGTCGCGAGGTCGAAGCGACCGCCTGCGTGAGGCATTCCTGCAGGGTGCCGGTCGGGGCGACGAACGCGAAATCGTGCCGAGCGTCCCAATAGGACTGTGCCAGGTACTCCGCTTCCTTGGTGATCACGGAAACGTCGTCGCCCATCACCACCACCGCGGCCTGGCAGCGTGGTTCATCGGCCCACGCGTAGCCGACCCAGATCGCCGCGTCCAGGACTCCGTCGAGCGCTTCGACGTCGTCCACCGCCGCGTAAATGCTCTTCGCCGGTTCGAGCCGGGTGCTGGTCTTCTCCCCCGGCAGCAGAACCGGAACCGGCACCCAAGCCTTCTTCGGCCGACCGCCGGACCGCAGCCGCGCCACCAGGTTCCGCGCCGCCCGCTCGCGGGTCTCCCACGCGTCCTCGTGCGGGGCCATCCGGTAGCAGGTGATCAGGTCCAGCGCCGTGACCAGCTCGCGGGAAACGTTGCCGTGCAAGTCCATCGACGCCGACACCAGGACGTCCGGGCCGAGAATGGAACGGACCTCCTGTGCGAGCGAAGCCTCCACATCGGACCGTCCGACCACGCTCATCGCGCCGTGGATGTCGAAGAACAGCCCGTCCAATTCGCCCGCCGAACGCAACCGGTCCAGGATTTCCCCGGACAGCTCAGCGTAAGCCTCCTCGGTGACCGCACCACCGGGAAGCGACCGGGCGTCGACCAGCGGCACCCATTCAACGTCAGCTGCCCAGTCCTCGTCGAGAAAGTCGTAGCGGGCCAGCAAGTCGTCGCCGCGCGAGATCCGGAAGTCGTCCACAGTGGACCTATGCGGCGAGAAGGTACTCGATTCGATGGCGATTCCGGTGATCCCGACCCGCAGCTTCTTCATCGTCCACTCCGTTTGATCGCTTGCTCGAACACCGCGTCCAGCGCGAGCGCGCCCGCGCCGCAAAGTCCCGCGTCCGCACCGAAGCGCACCCGGTCGATCCGCAATTCCCTGGTAGCCAAGGGAAGGCACCGTTCGTACAACGCACCGCGCACGGCCGCGACGAACGCTTCCGAACCGGACAGCGCGCCGCCGAGCAGCACCTCGTCCGGGTTGCTGAAGTTGACCACCGTGGCGAGCACCTCGCCGAGCCGCAGCCCGGCGCGCCGCACGGCCGTGGTCGCTTCGGGATGCCCGTCCTCGGCGGTGGCCATCACCTGCGCGGTGGTCTCCAGCTTCAATCCCTGCGCCCGCAACTGCCCGACGAGCGCGGCGCCGCTGGCCACCACTTCCAGGCAACCTCGGTTCCCGCAGGTGCACGGCCGGTCCTCGGCGGCGGGCACGCGCACGTGGCTGATGTCGCCCGCGACTCCGGCCCGGCCGCGGTAAAGCTCGCCGCCCAGCACTATTCCGGACCCGATGCCGGTACCCGCCTTCACCACCAGCAACGTCCGGCCGGGCGCGCCGGCCACGGATTCGCCCAACGCCAGCAGGTTCGCGTCGTTGTCCACGAACACCGGCAGCTCGAAGTGCTCCGCCAGCGCATCCCGGACCGCGAAACCGCGCCAGCCAGGCATCCGCGACGGCAGCGTGATGGTGCCCGCGTCGACGTCCACCGGACCCGGGAACGCGACGCCGAGGCCGAGCGCGCGGCCCGGGCAATCCGCGCCTGCCATCACGTCGCGCACCGCGGCCGCGAGCCCGGCAACCAGTTCTCGCGGCTCCTGGCTGATGTCCAGCGGACGCTCGTGCACTTCCAGGAGGTTGCCCGCGATGTCGAGCGCGCCGATCCGCACGTGCCGCGAGCCGACGTCGGCTCCCCAGACGTGGCCGAACTCCGTGTTGACCGACAGCAGCTTCGGCCGCCGCCCGCCCGCGGACCGGCCCTCGCCGGATTCGCTCAGCACCCCGGCGGACATCAGCGCCTGCGTGCGCACCGACACCGTCGATTGCGGCAGCCCGAGCGCTCGCGCCAGGTCCATGCGCGACTTCGCGTGGCCGTGCGCGACCAGCCACAACAGCCGCAGCGGTCCGGCCGGATCCACCGCGCCACCTCTTTCATCAGGATTGATGTAACTAAACTGTTCGACAGGCCTCTTGGCAATTCCTGCCTCTCATGCAAGATTACCCGACAGCCAGGACACCGCATAGCACCTGGCACTGGTCTTTCATCAGAGTTGTTGGAAGTGATGCGAATGGCTCGACGCCCGTGGCGCACCGCGCTCGGGGTCACGCTCGCCGCCGCGCTGGCGTTGTCCGGCTGCGCGGCGAGCCGGGAACCGCACGGCGGCGGCTCCGGAACCCCGAAAACCGGCGGCACCGTGCGGTTCGCGATGCCGCCGTCGGCGACGCCGAACTGGATCATGCCGTTCTCGATCCCCGGCTACGGCGGGTCGTACAACGGCATGATCCGCTCGACCATGTTCGTGCCGCTCTATGCTTACGACGCCAGTTCCGGCTCGGTCACGCTCGACGACGCCGCGAGCGCGGCCAATCCGCCGAGCTACTCCCCCGACGGCAAGACCGTGACCATCACGCTCAAGCCGCTGACCTGGGCCACCGGCGAGCCGATGACCAGCAGGGACGTCGAGTTCTGGCTCAACCTCGCCCGCGCGGGCAAGGACAACTGGGGCAAGTATTCGAAGGGCCTGATCCCGGACAGCATCACCGGTTTCCAAGCCGTGGACGACCGCACCTTCACGTTCACCCTGGACAAGGCGTACAACCCGGACTGGTTCACCGCCAACCAGCTCAGCCTGATCGTCCCGATGCCGCACTCGTGGGACCGCACGAGCGCCGCGGGCCCGGTCGGCGACCACGACCGCACTCCGGACGGCGCGAAGCAGGTCTTCGATTTCCTGGTCAGTCAAGCGAAACAGCTCGGCACCTACGGGACCAATCCACTGTGGAAGGTTGTGAATGGACCGTTCACTTTGGCCGGTTTCACCACGTCCGGCGAGGTGACGCTGCGGAAGAACCCGAAGTACACCGGCCCGGACCCGGCGAAGCTCGACACCGTCCGGTTCCTGACCTTCACCAGCTCCTCGGCGGAGTACAACGTGCTGCGCGCCGGCGGCGTCGATTACGGTTACCTGCCGACGTCGAACCTCGGCCAGCGTTCGAAGCTGGAGCAGCAGGGCTACCGGGTCGAACCGTGGAACGGCTGGTCCATCACGTACTCGCCGTACAACTTCAACAATCCCAAGCTGGGCAAGGTGTTTTCCCAGCTGTATGTCCGGCAGGCGATCCAGCACGCGGTCGACCAGGACGCCATCACCTCGGTGATCTGGCGCGGCGCCGCGCGCGTCGGCTACGGCCCGGTCCCGCAGGACAATGACACGAAGTACCTGTCCCCCAAACAAAAGACCAATCCGTACCCGTTCGACCTGAACAAGTCGAGGCAACTGCTCGCCGACCACGGCTGGAAACCCGGCTCCGACGGCGTCCTGCTCTGCGCGGACCCGGCGAAATGCGGCGAGGGCATCGCCGCAGGCACCCGGCTGTCACTGACCATGCTGACCGAATCCGGTTCCGACGAGACCGACGGCACCATGCAGGAACTGCGCTCGGAGCTGTCCAAGGCCGGCATCGAGATGAAGATCAACGCGCAGCCGCTGAACACCGTGCTGGCCAACGGAACCACGTGCAAGTCGACGGACCCGTCGTGCAGCTGGCAGCTGTCCTACTTCGGCACGCAAGGCAGCTGGTACTTCTCAGCGAACCCGAGCGGCGAGGAGCTGTTCGCGACCGGCGCGGGCACGAACTTCGGCGGCTACAGCGATCCCAAGGCGGACAAGCTGATCGCGGCCACCAACCTGGCGTCCGACAACGGGGCGATGCTCGAGTACAGCGCACACCTGGCCGAGCAGCTTCCGGTGCTGTGGCTGCCGAATCCGCCGTATCAGGTATCGGCGATCGACACCGCGCTGCACGGCGTTTCTCAGGACCCGATGGCCGGGCAGTTGCTGCCGCAACGCTGGTTCTGGACGAGGTGAGGACATGACGCGCTATATCCTCCGCCGGCTCGTGCTGGCCGTGGTGGTCGTGCTGCTGGTCACCGTGGTGACGTTCGTGCTGCTGCATTTGCTGCCCGGCGGCCCGGCTCGCGGCGTCCTCGGGGTGAAGGCCACCGAGGCGCAGATCGCCGCGTTCAACCACGCGCAAGGCTTCGACCAGCCGCTTCCGGTGCAATACTGGGATTACCTGCTGCGCTTGCTGCAAGGCGACCTCGGAGAGTCGTACACGCAGAACTCGCCGGTCAGCACCCTGCTGGCCGAGCGGATGCCGAAAACCTTGCTGCTCACCGTGCTTTCCACCGCGCTCGCGATTCTCGTCGCGCTGCCGCTCGGTGTCTGGCAGGCGGTCCGCCGCGGCCGTACCGCGGATCTGCTCACCACCGCGATCACGTTCGTGCTCTACGCGACTCCGGTGTTCTTCCTGTCGCTGGTGCTGATCATCCTGTTCGCGCAGGTACTGCCGTGGTTCCCGGCGCAAGCCGCACAAGGCGAAACGATCGGCGAACTGCTGTCCCAGCCCGGGGCGCTGGTCCTGCCGGTGCTTGCCGGGACCGGAGCCGCGCTCGCCGCGTTCAGCCGGTACATGCGAGCGTCCACTCTGGACAGCCTGTCCGAGGACTTCGTGCGCACCGCGCGGGCCAAGGGAACGCCGGAGCGCACGATCATCTGGCGGCACGTCTGGCCGAACTCGCTGACCTCGGTGGTCTCGATGCTCGGCTACTACGTGCCGGTGGTGTTCGGCGGCTCGCTGGTCGTGGAATCGATGTTCAACTACCCCGGCATCGGCCTGCTGTTCTGGACCGCGACCCGCACCGCCGATTTCCCGGTGCTGCTGGGCGTCGTGCTCGTGATCGCCGTCGCGACCGTGCTTGGTTCCCTGCTCGCGGACCTGATCCAGCTGGCGATCGACCCGCGGGTGCGGGTGAAGGGAGCGCGGTCGTGACTGTCCTTTCGCGGCTGTTTGCCCGCAAGTCCGCCGTCGCGGGCGCGGTCCTGCTGCTGCTCGTCGTGGCGTTCTGTTTCCTCGGGCCGCTGTTCTACGGCACCGACCAATCGCACACCGACCTCGCCTCGGCTCGGCTCGGCCCTGTATCCGCGCATCTGCTCGGCACCGACGACCTCGGCTACGACGTGCTCGGCAGGCTCATGGTCGCCGGCCGGACGTCGCTGGTCATCGGCGTGCTCGCCGGGCTGATCGCGACCGCGATCGGCGCGGTGTGGGGCGCGGTCGCCGGGTACACCGGCGGCTGGCTGGACACCGTGCTGATGCGGATCGTCGACACCGGCGTCGCGATCCCGGCGCTGTTCCTGCTGCTGGTGGCCGCGACGCTGGTGACACCGAGCGTCGGCGTGCTGGCGCTGCTGATCGGCGCGGTGTCATGGCTGGTGCCCGCGCGGCTGATGCGCGCGGAAACGGTGAGCCTGCGCGAGCGCGACTACATCCGCGCGATCACCGTGCTCGGCGCGAGCCGCACGCGCGTGGTGTTCCGGCACATTATTCCGAACGCGATCGGCACCGTGGTGGTGAACGCGACGTTCCAGATCGCCGACGCGATCCTGCTCGTGGCGTACGTCAGCTTCCTCGGGCTCGGCGTGCCCGCGCCCGATACCGACTGGGGCGCGATGCTCTCTAAAGGAATTACCTACACCTTCGACGGCGCGTGGTGGCTGATCCTGCCGCCGGGCATCGCGATCGTCCTGGTGGTGTGCGCGATCAACTTCCTCGGCGACGGGCTGCGCGACGCGTTCGCGGTGAAGGGGCGACGATGAGCGAAGCAGTGCTGGACATCCGCGACCTGCGGGTGTCCTATGCGGACGGTTCGGCGGCGGTCGACGGGCTGAGCCTGTCCGTCGCGCCCGGCGAGATCGTGGCGGTGGTCGGCGAGTCCGGCTCCGGCAAGAGCACGGCGGCGCTCGCGGTACTCGGGCTGCTGCCGGATTCCGCGCGGGTCACCGGATCGATCGAGCTGGCCGGGCAGAACGTGCTCGACCTGCGCGGCGAGGAGCTGCGGAAACTGCGCGGGCCGGCCGCCGGGATGGTGTTCCAGGAACCGATGACCGCGCTGAACCCGTTGCGGACCATCGGTTTCCAGCTCGCCGAGGCGATCCGCAACCACGACCCGGAGAAGTTGCGCCACCGCCGCTACTACGACCGGTGCGCCGAACTGCTCGACCGTGTCGGCGTTCCGGAACCGGCCGCACGGCTGAAGCAGTACCCGCACGAGCTGTCCGGCGGTTTGCGGCAGCGCGTGATGATCGCGATCGCACTCGCGGCCGGTCCGAAACTGATCATCGCGGACGAGCCGACCACTGCGCTCGACGTCACGGTGCAGCAGCAGATTCTCGACCTGCTGCGCGATATCCGCGAACACGAAGGCACCGCGACCCTGCTGATCACGCACAATATGGGCGTCGTCGCCGATGTCGCGGATCGCGTCGCGGTGTTGCGCCGCGGAAAGCTCGTGGAAGAAGCTCCGGCGGCGGAACTGTTCGCCGCGCCGAAGGCGGATTACACCCGGGAACTGCTGGCCGCGGTTCCGCAACTGGGTTCGTTCTCCCACGTTGCACCTGCCGAAGAAACCCGGAAGCCCGTGCTCGCGCTGTCGAATGTCGTGGTCGAGTACGGCGGACGGCAGGTGGTAAACGACGTTTCCCTGTTCGTCTCACCCGGTGAGATCGTCGGGCTGGTCGGCGAATCCGGTTCGGGGAAAACCACGCTCGGCAACTGCGCGCTGGGCCTGGTCACGCCGAAATCCGGCACCGTCGAAGTGCTCGGCGCACCGCTGCCGAAAGGCACCGGCCGCACTGCGCGGGCGGTCCGGCGGCAGATCGGCGCGGTGTTCCAGGACCCGGCGTCGTCGCTCGACCCGCGGATGACGGTCGCGCAGACCGTCGCCGAACCGCTGGTGGTCCACACCTCGACCGGCCGCGGCGAGCGGCAGCGGCGGGTGCGGGAACTCCTCGACGCGGTGGAGCTGCCGGAAAGCCTGCTGGGCCGGTACGGGCACGAGTTGTCCGGCGGGCAGCGCCAGCGCGTGAGCCTCGCCCGCGCCCTGGTGCTCGGCCCGAAGCTGCTGATCGCGGACGAGCCGACGAGCGCGTTGGACGTATCCGTGCAGGCAGCGGTGCTGGAAGTGTTCCGGCGGCTGCATCGCGAGTTCGGGTTCGGCTGCCTGTTCGTGAGCCACGACCTCGCGGTGGTGGACAGCCTGTGCGACCGGGTGGCGGTGCTGCGCGCGGGCGAACTGGTGGAGGAAGGCCCGGCGGAAACGGTGTTGCGCACTCCGGAACACCCGTACACCCAAGCGTTGCTGCTGTCCTCGCCGGTGCCGGACCCGCAGCTGCAGCGGAGCCGGCGCGAGGCGCTGGCCGGCGCGGACCCCGCGGCGTGACGGAGTTGCGGGCCGGAGTCGACATCGGCGGGACTAAAACCCTGGTGGTGGTGTGCGACGAGGACGGACAGGAACTGGGGTCGGCGTCCGCGCCGTCCGAATCGCACCGGGGCGGCGCGGCGATCCTCGACCGCGCGGCGGAGCTGGTCAGCTCGCTCGTGCCGGACCACGCGGCGCTCACCGGAGTCGGCGTCGGAGCTGCGGGCGTCGTTGACCCGGTGACCGGAACAGTGCTGGTCACCGGCGATTCGTTCACCGGCTGGGCGGGCACGCCAGTCAACGCCGAGCTGTCCGCGCGGCTCGGCGGCGTGCCGGTGCGCACCGTCAACGACGTCGACGGATTCCTGCTCGGCGAGCTGCTGCCGGGCGAGCGGAACGTGCTGGGCGTCGCGGTCGGCACCGGTGTTGGCGGCGCGCTGTTCGTCGACGGACGGCTGCTGTACGGCGGCGCGACCGGGGCCGGAGAGATCGGGCATGTCGGCCGCTACGGGGAGGAACGCTGCACTTGCGGGCAGATCGGACACCTTGAGGCGTACGCCGCGGGCCGGGCCTTGACCCGTCGCTATGCCGAGACGACCGGCCGGACCCTCGCCGCGGCGGACGTCGCCGCGGAGGCGCGCAACGGGGATGACGCCGCCCAAGCGGTGTTCACGGACGCGGGACGGTTCCTCGGCCAGGCGATCGCGCACGCCGCCGGACTGCTCGGCCTCGCGACCTGCGTACTCGGCGGTTCGGTGGTCAACTCCTGGACGCTGCTGGAGAAGCCAGTGCGGGAAGCGCTGGAGGAACGGCCGCTGCTTTCCGGGAAACCGGTGTCCGTCCGGCTCTCGCGGCACGGCGCGAAATCCGTGGCGTTGGGCGCGGCCGGTCTCACTGCCGGTATTCAGCGGCTACCGGACGTGAGCAACCCCTAACCAGTCCTCTGTGGACCATCGAGAAAACCGTGGCCTCGGGGTATACGCTGTCGGGCACCGACGGAGCCGGGGGCAACGATGCGCGCGAAGCTGGGCGGAACGGGACAGGCGAGAACCGCGGCGGACCACGTGCGTGAGCGTGGTCTCCACCCCGCTGACAGCAGGTGACTTGGTCTATACCATTCCGGTGATCAATTCCCGTCCGGTGGCCAACGAGGGGATCGCATGCCCGTCATCAGGCGCAATATCGTCCCGCTTCGGTATTCCGACCCGAGCGTCGTCGCTTACGTGCGCAGCCCGAGCGACTGGATGGTGTCCAATTGCGGCTGGATCCGGGGCCGGGAAGGCGTTCTGCTCGTCGACACCTGCGGCACCGAACGCGACACGCTCGACCTGGTCAGCGACGTCCGCAAGTACTCGACCGTCGAAATGCCGCTCACGCTCGTGCTGACCCACGCGCACGGCACCCACCACAACGGGGCGGGCGTCGCGCTGCGCAACGGCGGCCGGATCCTCGCCGCGCCCACCGCGGTGCCGATCATCCGGTCCGGCCCGCAGTGCAACGAGGAGATCTTCGCCTGCGCGAACTGGGGCAAGCTCGAGGCGCCGCGGCCGGAGGCGGTGCACGCGGTGATCGAACCGGTCGAAGTGGATCTCGGCGGCGTCGTCGTGGAGGTCGTCCCGTTTCCCGGGACCGCGCACACCGACGGCGACCTCGTGTTGTTCGAACCGCGCACCGGGACGCTCTTCACCGGCGATCTGCTCTCGGTCGGATCGACGCCGTTCGCCGTGCACGGTTCGATCCCCGGCTGGCTGACCGCGCTGGACTGGCTCGACAAAATGTTCCCGGACGTCCGCACCTTCGTACCCGGGCACGGCGGCCTGAGTCATCCGGGCAGTTTCCCGGTCGCGGTGCTGCGCACTTATCTGCACTGGCTGCTCGACGCGACCGCGAGCGCGAGCACGCCGGACTTTTCCGAACTCGCCACGATCGCCCGCCGCCGGTGGCCCACGTGGACAGTCCCGGAACGGCACATCGGGAATCTGCTGCGCGCGCACGCCGACCAGCACGGGGAACAGCTCGCGTCCGCCGAAGCGATGCGCGCGATCCGCGACGCCGCGGGCGGCAAGATCGACCTGGACACCCTGCTCGGACTAGGCAAGTCTTAACGCCGGGAAATCGATTCCCCGAAGTGGCTGACGCGGCTCTTGACCGTTTCCGCGAGTACGTGAGGGGAACCCTGAGGGACTCTGATTCCCTCAGGGTTCCCCTCACGTACGGCAAAGGCCGCGACCGCCGCCCGCGTCGGCCGCAGCAGTCCGTATCGCGTCGAGGCCGGGGGAAATCGCCATTTCCCCCGGACAGCCAGAAGGGCGCCGCCGGGATTCCCGGCGGCGCCCACCGCTGATCACACGCCGCGGCCCCCGCGGCACAGCTGCCGAAAAGAACGCTCAGGCGCTGGCCTTCTTGCGCGTCGCGCGCTTGCGAACGGGCTTGGCCGGAGCCTCGGTGTCGCGCTCCTCGTAAGCCTTCACGATCTCCGCCGGGAGCCGGCCGCGGTCGGACACGGTGAAACCGTTGTTCTCGGCCCACTCGCGCATCGCCTTGTTGCGCTCGCGGTCCGCGGCGGTCGAAGCCGGCCGCGGGGCCTGCCCGGCGGCCATGCGGACCTTGCGCCCGCCGACCCGGCGCGAGGCGGCGACGTAACGGGCCAGCTCTTCCCGCAATGCGGCGGCGTTGTCTTCGGACAGATCGATCTCGTAGCTCACGCCGTCGAGACTGAACGGGACGGTCTGTTCGGCGATGCTGCCGTCGATGTCGTCAACCATCTCGACATGGACTTTTTGCGCCATGATTCGCGTTCCTTCACCTTCTACAGGATGTGCCTTCGATTACCCTATCGTGTCGAGTGACGGTCCGCGCAGCGCGACTCCATTCCGGTTCGGCGGCCGCTGCTTTCCCGGCCGGTTCCCGAACACCTTCAGTGCCCAATCCGCGACTGCGCGCACAGTTCCCGCGCACTGGAAAATTTCCAGCCTCGCGGTATTCGCACGCGGTTTCCCGCTGAGCGGACTGGAAGACCGGCCCCGGAAACGGCCGAAGGCCACCGGGTCGAAACCCGATGGCCTTCGGTGTTCCCGTGCGAAACGCGAGCTAGTTCCGCCCGGTCGGCGCACCCGTCTTCGGGTCGAGCGGGAGCTTGCCCGCCTGCGGCCACCAGAAGTTGAACATGTTCCAGAGTCCGCCCGCGCGAGTGTCGAACGAGCCGTCGCCGACGCGGCCGGAGAACCAGTTGTCCTCGATGAACTTCAGCACCGAGGTCTGGTCGGTCCGGGTGTGGTCGACGTAGTTCGGCTTGCTGTAGGGCGAGATGACCAGCAGCGGCAGGCGAGGGCCGTAGCCGCAGCGGTCGGCGTACCCGCCGAGACCGGCCGGCTTGCCGGTGCAGACGGCCTGGTCCTGCGAGGCGTCCTGCGAACCGTTGACGATCTTCGAGTTCTCGTGGTCGTACCAGCCGTCCGAGTCGTCGTAGGCGAGCACGATCGCGGTCGAACGCCACTCCGGCGACTGCTGGATCTTGTTGATCTCGTCCACGACGAAATGCTGTTCGTCGAGCGGGTCGGAATAGCCCGCGTGCCCGTCCTGGTACTCCGGCGCCTTGAGGAAGCTCACCGCGGGCATCGAACCGGCCTTGAGCGAGGCGTCGAAGTCGCTCGTGTCGTACTGGTGGTTGGCCTGGTCGGTCTGCCCGATGGCCTGTACCGAGGACGGCGGCAGGTGGTGCGGGTTCGAAGTGGACTTGTAGTACTGGAACGGCTGGTGGTGCGGGCTGTAGTCCACGGAGGACTGATTGCCGATGTTCGCGTGCTTCTGCCCGCAGACCGCGTAGCCGTTCTCGGTGCCGGTCGGCTTGAAGCCGCCTTGGAACCAGCCCCACGTGACGTGCCGGTCGTTCAGCAGGTCGCCGACGTTGTGGCCTTGCATCGCGCCGAGGTTGTCCTTGGCGGTGTGGTTCTTGTCCGAGCAGTCGTCCCACGCCGGGTCCGGGTCGTTGATCACGGTGCCGACGCCGTTCTCGTCCGGCGACGAGACGACGTACGGGTCGCTCTTCGGCTCGTGCGTGACCGGGTCGACCGCCTGGATCCCGTGCGTCTGCCCGGAGATCAGGTTGAGCGCGCCCGGGGTGGACGGGCCGAAGACGGTGTTGAACGAGTTGTCGCTCATCGAGTAGTGCTGCGCGTAGTTCCACATGCCGGTGACGGTGTTGCCGTCGTAGTAGTCCATGACCAGACCCGGCTCGCCGAACAGCACCGGCTGGCCCTTGCACTTGTCGGTCTCGGTCTTCTCGACGAACTTGTCCATCTTGCCGCCGTTGAACGCGGCCTGCTCGGCGCCGTAGCTGTGGTTCTGGTCGCAGGTGAGCGCCTGGTCCGGCCCGAGCCGCTTCGGGTTGTAGGCGTTCGGGTTGTGGGTGAGCAGCTTGTCGTCGAGGCCGTTGACCTTCGGCGTGTGCTTCGCGGCCTGGAACGGGGTGCCGTTCTCGTTGGTCGCGTTCGGGTAGGTGCCGAAGTAGTGGTCGAACGAGATGTTCTCGCCGAAGATCACCACGACGTGCTTGATCGGGGTGAGCGTGGGCAGCCACGACGCCGGCAACGGGTGCAGCGGCTGGGCCTGCGCGGACGACGCCGCGGAGCCGGTGACGATCGCGAGCACGGCCGCCGAGACGAGCGCGCCCGCACCGAGCAGGCGACGGCGCCGCCTGCCGAATGCTGTGTCCACTGAGGATTCCTCCTGGTTTCGCGGGGTGGGGATCGGGGCGCGCCTCAGGCGAGGAGCGCCCGGCCGAAGTGGTCGCTGGGACCGGTGACGCCAGGCAGCGCGAAGAAATATCCGCCGCCGAACGGGGAGATGTAGTCGACGAGCGGTTCGCCGATCAGTCGCTTCTGGACAGTCTCGAACTGGCGCTCGAGATCCTGCTGGTAGCAGGTGAAGACGAGGCCCATGTCGAGGTTGCCGTTGGCGTCCACGCCGCGGTCGTAGTTGACCGCGCGGCGCAGGATCCGCTGGTCGTCGGTTTGCGGGGTGCGCGGATTCGCCTTGCGGATATGACTGGTGAGCGGGATGACGGTGCCGATCGGATCGTCGGCGTAGCGCGGTTCGTCCTTTTCGGACGCCCCGTCCAGCGGAGCGCCGGTGTCGCGGCGGCGGCCGAACATGTTCTCCTGTTCGGCGATCGAGACCCGGTCCCAGAACTCGACCAGCATCCGGATCAGCCGGATCACCTGGTAGCTGCCGCCGGTCGTCCACGCGGGCTCGCCCGCTCCGGAAACCCACACCAGCCGGTCCATTTCGGACTCGCCCGGATTCGCGGTGCCGTCCTTGAACCCCATCAGATTGCGCGGAGTGCCGGACGGCCGCGAGGGCGAACTGAAGCCGTTGATCTTCCAGCGCAGTTGCATTCCGCCGCGGGTCGCGCGGGCGATGTCGCGCAGCGCGTGCAGCACGGTGTCGGTGTCCCCTGCGGACAGCGTGAGCGACAGGTCGCCGTGGCATTGCGGGGCGTCGAGCGCGTCGTTGGGGAACATGGTCATCGGCTTGAGCTTCTTGGGCTTGCGGTCGGCCAGCCCGTAGCGTCCGTCGAAAAGGGACGATCCGACGCCGACGATCACGCCGAGATCGCTGTGCGGCACCACCGGGCCGAGCACCCCGGAGTCAGCGGGCGGCGCGGTAATCCCGAGCGCGGCCGGAGCACCGCCGTTCGTGAGAAACCGCGCGCGGTCGGTGATTTCCTGGAACAGCTGGGTCAATTCCGCGCGGTTTTCGGCGACCACGTCGAAGGACGCGACGATGCTTTGCGCCGGAGGCTGGCGGAGAATCGCGGCCTGTTTGGGGCCGTGGAACGCAACCGTGGCAGGCGATTCTTCGCTCGCGCTGGCTGTCACTCCGATTCCGGCAGCCGCGGTGATCCCCGCGCCCACGACGGTGCGCCGCAGGAAGGACCGACGGGAGGATTCTGTCGTCACGAGGTCCTCCTCGGCTCCGCGATGGCGGCGATCGGAGCGAGCAGCTCGGTCAATTCGCTGACGTCAGCGTTGAGCTTCTGCCGGCGCGGCGCGGACAGCTGGTTCACCGGCGTCCACGAGTTGTCCGGCTTCTTGGCGCTGTCGAGGGTGCTTTCGGTGCGCTTCATCCAGCTGTCCACCTTGGACAGTGCCGGATAGCGCGGGGCGAGCACCGGACGCAGCACGTCGAGGACCGCTTGAGTCCCGTCGAGATTCGCCCGTGCGGTGGCGAGGTTGGTGCCGCTGCCGTAATCGGTGCGGGCGGTCAGTTCGAATTGCAGGGTGTTCTCCACGATCTCGTGCGCGCGCAGGCCGAGGTCGTTCGGGTCGACCTGACTGTCCGCAAAGGACTTGCGGAGCTTCTGCACGTCGCTGTCCAGCTGATCGGCCACCGGAGCGAGGGCGGCGAGATCTTCGTTGTGCCACAAGCCGGATTCGATCCGGTGGAATCCGGTGAAGTCCGGGCTCTTGACTCCGTCGGGCAGCCCGTCGGCGGTGCCGTTGATGGCTTTGTCCGAGTCGCCGAAGGCGTTGTAGGCCGCGCCGAGCCGTTCGTAGTCGAGATGCGCGACAAGCCAAGCACTCTGGCTCGCACCGCGATCGTTGCTCCGAATGGCGTCCTTCAGCTTGCCGACATCGGCGGCCAGTTGGCCGAGCCCTTGTGCCACATGGGCTTGATAGGACTTCAACGGCCCGAGCAGATCATTCTGCGTCACCGGCGCGACACCGGGACCGCGCTCGGCACCACCGCTCACCGTGACGGTCGGCCCCACGATCGCCGAGGAATCCTCAGGGAGACAACGGAATGCGTAGGTTCCGTTGCCAAGCGTGACCTGCATGGATCGAACAGTTCCGCTGCCGAGCCCTTCGACCTCGCCGTAAACCACACCGGTCGCCGGGTCGATCAAATCCACCTCGGCGGTCACGGTTCCCGTGTTGTGCAGGCGAAAGGTCTGCACCCCGGCTTGCGGATCCGCCCAGCCCTGCCCGCAGGCCGACCGGGAGATCTGGATCTCCGGATCCTGCGCCGAAGCCCCGTCCGGCCAGACCGCGAACGCGATCCCCGCCGCCACGACCGCAATCGCGACCCCACCGCCGATCCAGCGGGCGCGCACAGACCCCGGCACTTTTTCCTCCTGCCACACGTTCGGACTACCGGGACGGAATTATGCGTGCGGAAAGTGAAGAAACCCTGGTCGAGAACGTCGCCCACCCGGGAATTCACCAGGACTTCAACCAGGGAACGGAAGAAGCCGGACATAGCCGCCAAATAGTGTGGTAATGGGCTGCCCGATTCGCCGGGTATGACACTTTCGCTCACCACGCCCGCGCAAGGGAGGTCTCCCAGTGCCGGTATCGCCAGGGTCTCCCCGAAGTCCGGGAATCCCGCGAACCTGGGTCAGCACTTGCTTCCACGACAAAGGGAACCCATGACGACCACTCACGCAGGCCTGTTCGATCTGAGCGGGAAGTCCGCGCTTGTCACCGGCGGCACCAGGGGCATCGGAATGATGATCGCGCGCGGCCTTCTGCGGGCGGGTGCTCGCGTCATCGTCAGCTCGCGCAAGGCGGACGCGTGCGCGGAGGCACAGCGGCTGCTGTCCGAATCCGGCGACGTTCAAGCAATCCCCGCCGACCTGTCCCGCCGCGACGAGTGCCAGCGCCTCGCCGAACTGGTCACGGCCGATTCGGGACGGCTGGACGTCCTCGTCAACAACGCGGGAGCGATGTGGCGCGAGCCACTGGAGACATTCCCGGCCGAGGCCTGGGACGCGGTGCTCGACGTCAATCTCAAATCGCCGTTCTGGCTGGTACAGGCGCTGCTGCCCGCGCTGCGCAGGGCGGGCACCGCCGATGATCCCGCGCGGATCATCAACATCGGCAGCATCGCCGCGATCCACGTCGCGGCGGCGCCGAACTACTCGTACGCCAGCAGCAAAGCGGCGCTCCATCAACTCACCCGGGTGCTTGCCAGGGAACTGGGCCCCCAGCACGTCACGGTGAACGCGGTCGCCCCCGGAGTGTTCCCGTCGCAGATGATGGCGGCGACGATCGACGCCATCGGCGACACGATCGCGGCGAAGACCCCGCTGCGCCGCCTCGGCCGCGACGACGACATGGCAGGTGTCGCCGTCTTCCTCGCCAGCCGGGCCGGGTCTTACCTGACGGGTGCCGTCGTCCCGGTCGACGGTGGCACCGCCACGACTGCCTCGGGCACCTGAGTCTCCTCAGATCGGGGTACCGGCAGGGCCTCCCTCCGCCTGTGGGCAGGGCTTACGGTGAAGGGGTGGCCACGATCGATCTGCGCACTGAGATCAAGGAGTTCCTGAGGTCGCGTCGCGCGCGGATCACGCCCGAGCAGGCCGGACTGCCTGCCTATGGCGGCAATCGCCGGGTCAAGGGCCTGCGTCGCGAAGAGGTCGCGCTACTGGCCGGAGTGTCGGTGGACTACTACGTGCGCATGGAGCGCGGCAGCCTCGCCGGCGCCTCCGACGGGGTGCTCGACGCGCTGGCCTCCGCCTTGCACCTTGACGAGGCCGAGCGCGACCACCTCTTCCACCTTGCCCGGCAGTCCAGCGGCGGTCCGCGCCGTCGGCGACCCGCCGCGACGGTGCGTCCGGCGCTGCAGCAGGTGCTCGCCGCCATCACCGACGCCCCGGCGTGGATCTGCAACGGCCGCTACGACGTGCTGGCCACGAATCGCCTTGCCCGCGCGCTGTATTCCCCGGTGCTGGCCGACCCGCGACGCCCGGCGAACACCGCGCGATTCGTGTACCTGGATCCCGACGCGGCACGAACGTTCTTCGTCGACTACGACCGCGTCGCCCGCGATGTGGCCGCGAAGCTCCGCATGGAAGCCGGGCGCAACCCGCACGACGAGGACCTGATCGCCCTGGTCGGCGAGCTGTCGACGCGCAGCGAACTGTTCCGGCAGCAGTGGGCGTCTCAAGACGTCCGGCTCCACCGGTCCGGGCGCAAACGCCTGCACCATCCCGTCGTGGGCCAACTGGACCTGGACGTCGAGTCGATGGACCTGCCTTCCGAACCCGGGCTGATCCTGAACGTCTACACCGCCGCCACCGGCACACCGACCGCGGACGGCTTGGCCCTCCTGGCGTCGTGGGCGGCCAGCCAGGAGGAACTGACGACCGGCGGATAAACCGGCGCCCCTCAGCGCGGATTCCCGCTAGCGTGAAGCAGTTCGCACGAAGGGCGGGAAGCATGAACCACACCGAGCTAACCGAACGTTTCGCAACCCTGACCACCGCCCACCTGGCCGACGGCTGCCTGCGCGCCCGCCTGTCCGTCCGGTGCGCGCCAGCCGGAACCCGGGCAGTGATCCCAGGACTCAAGCTTGCCGGACGGGTGCTGCCCGCCCGCCACTCCGGCAGCGTGGACGTCTTCCTGGAAGCCCTCACTTCCGCACAACCCGGCGATGTCCTGGTAGTGGACAACCTAGGTCGCCTAGACGAGAGCTGCGTCGGCGACCTCATCACCGCCGAAGTCGCCACGGCTGGGCTAAGCGGGATTGTCATTTGGGGCCTGCACCGCGACACCGCCGAACTACGCGAAATCGGCCTCCCGGTCTACAGCCTTGGCTCCCTCTCCACCGGCCCGCTGCACCTCAACGACCGCGCCGCCAACGCCCTGGAATCCGCCACCGTCGGCAAATGGACGGTCACCACGGACGACCTGGTCTTCGGCGACGATGACGGTGTCCTCTTCATCCCGGCCGCCCAGGCCGATGACGTGTTCCGGCTCGCTGAATCCATTCGCGACACCGAGCATCGCCAGGCAGCGAAGATCCGTGACGGGGTTACTCTGCGCGAACAGGTCCGGTTCAGCGAATTCCTGGCCCAGCGGGAAAGCGACCCTTCCTACACGTTCCGGCAGCATCTTCGTGCGAAAGACAGCGCTATTGAGGAATAGGAAAACCGCCTTGCCGCAGCCGGAGAACGCGGACACCTGAGCATTACCGCAATCGCAGTGAACCTAAGTCTCACCGGCACCGGCTGGGTGAACGGCCAAATCCTCATCGCCAACGGAGGCACAGCATGAACGACAAGCAGCTCGCCTACGTCCTGGTCCCCCGAGGCGAAACCATCCTCCTGATCCGCCGCGCCCCCGAGACTTTCCTAGGCGGGCATCGGGAATTCCCCGGCGGCACCGTCGAACCCGGCGAAGCCCCGGAGACCACCGCGGTACGGGAGGTCGCCGAGGAAACCGGGTTGCGGGTACGGCTCGCCAGGGAACGGGCCCGCCAATCGTGGCCGGACCGCACCGGCAAACCGTTCACCGTGCACGCCTCCTACTACGACGCGCATCCGGACTTCCTCGGCGACCTTCAGCTCAACCCGGCCGAACATGACGACCACCGCTGGCTGACCCCCGCGGACGCGGCCGGACTCCCCCTGTCCGACCACGTCAGGCAGGTACTGCTCGGCTGAAATCCCGAGCCAGCTGCGCGGCCCGGTCCCGCAACAACGACCGAGCCTCCGCCACGCACCGATACTCGTCCGGCTCGACATCGGTCAGCGCATACACCCCAGCGAAACCCGCCGCCTGCCATTCCGGTGCGGACAACAGGCATCGGCCAGCCAACGCGACCACCGGAGTACCGCCCGCCGCCCGAAGAACACCCACCGGCGCTTTTCCGTGCAGCGACTGCGTATCCAACGATCCCTCTCCGGTGATGACGAGCCGGGCGTCGCGGGCAGCGGCCGGGAAACCCAGCAGCTCCAACAGCAATTCGATACCTGGCCGAATACGGGCGCCGAGTCCGGTGAGGACACCGAACCCGACGCCGCCTGCCGCGCCTGCGCCCGGGGTGGTGGCGTGCGCGGAGCCCAACACTTCGGCCCACCGAGTCAGCCCGCGTTCCAGCGAAGCGATTTCGACGGGCCCGGCACCCTTCTGCGGTCCGTATACCGCGGCGGCACCATCCACACCCAGCAATGGGTTGTCCACATCGGACGCCAGGACAATGTCCACTTCGGGCAGTTCAGACAAATCCACTGTGGACAACTCGGCCAACGCCGCACCGCCCGGCGGAAGCGGCGCACCGGAAGCGTCGAGCAACCGAGCGCCCAACGCCGTCAGCAATCCGGCTCCGCCATCGGTACAGGCGCTACCGCCGACGCCGAGCACGATCTGCGTCGCACCGGCGGCACGGGCGGCCGCGATCAGCTCGCCCGTGCCGTAGCTCGACGCGGTCAGCGGTTCCAGCCGGCCGCCGGGCAGCCGGTGGAGGCCGGACGCCTCCGCCAGCTCGACCACGGCGACCGTCTCGCGCAGGGCGTAGTACGCGGTGATCCGGCGGCCGGTCGGGCCGGAAACCCGCACCGGCACCCGCTGGAACCCGGCCGCGACGGCGGCGGCGACGGTTCCGTCACCGCCGTCCGCCACCGGCAGCTGCCGCACCGGTTCGCCGGGCGCGACCTCGGCGAACGCCGCGGCGACCACCTCCGCGACCTCCGCCGCGGTGAGCGAGCCCTTGAACTTGTCCGGAGCCACTAAAACCGTCACGCCGCGGCCTTGAACGCTCGCCAGTCCCCGATTTCCGTGATGTCCCGCAGCTGCACGTGCGAGGTCTGCGGCCGCCGCAGCAGCATCGCGAACGCCGAACTGCCGTCGGCCAGTTCGATCACGCCCAGCTCCAGCTCCGGCGGTTCGGACGGGAGCACGCGGTCGCGCAGCTGGTCCAGCGTGAGGTCGTAGACCTCGCCGGAGATCGCCGCGCCGCCGTGCGCTACCGGGACCAGTGCCGGGCATTGCCCGCCTACCGAGTAGAACCGGTACTTCGCGGCGGTGGTCGTTTCGGCCACCAGTGGAGCGCCGTCGAGCAGGTGGTGCAGGGGTTCGCCGCGCATCGCGCCGCCGTTGAGGAACATCAGAGGCATTGTGGAATCCTTTCCGCGCGGCGCAGCCGCTCCGTTGAGGGTGGTGGTGGGGCGGTAGCCGGGCTTTCTCTTAGAGGATCGCCTTCACCACGTCGATTCCGAAATAGACGGTGAACACGAGCGCGAGCACAGTGAGGATCCACCCTGCTTCACGCCACTTCCCGCGGAAGGTCTTGATCAGCACGAACGCGATGAGGCCCGCGCCGACGCCGTTGGTGATGGAGTAGGTGAACGGAATGAGCGCGACCGTCAGGAACACCGGGATCGTGTAATCCGGGTCGTTCCACGGGATATTGCGGCACTGCGCCACCATCATCCCGCCGATCACCACGAGCGCGGGCGCGGCGGCCTGCGCCGGGACGATGCCCGCGATCGGCGTGAACAGCAGGGTCGCCCCGAACAAGAGTCCAGTCACGACACTCGCCAGCCCGGTCCGCGCGCCCTCCCCGACGCCGGCCGCGGACTCCAGGAACACGGTGTTCGGCGACGACCCGGACATCCCGCCCGCGATCGCGCCGGCCCCGTCCACGAAGAGGATCCGGCCCATCCGCGGCACCCGGCCGTTCTTCGACAGCCCGGCCTCGGCCGACACGCTGGTGATGGTGCCCATCGCGTCGAAGAAGCCGGACAGCACCAGGGTGAACAGGAAGATCGTCGCGGTCAGCGCACCCGCCTTGGCGAATCCGCCGAACAGGTCGACGTGGCCGAGCAGCCCGAAATCAGGAGCCGCCACCACGGAATGCGGCAGCGTCGGCGTCGTCAACCCCCAGTCGCCGACGCCGAATCCGTCGTGCAGCACCACCGCGAGCACGGTGGCGGCGGCGATGCTGATCAGCACCGCGCCGGGCACCTTCCGGGACATCAGCACGGTCATCAGCAGCAAGCCGAAGCAGAACACCGCGAGCGGCAGGCCGGACAGATGCCCGTCGGTACCGAGCCTCACCGGAACGGTGGTGTGCGCGGAGTCCGGAATACGCGTCACGAACCCGGCGCTCACCAGTCCGACGAGCGCGATGTAGAGGCCGATGCCGACGGTGATCGCGGTTTTCAGCGGTCCGGGAATCGCGTTCATGATGCGTTCCCGGACGCCGCTGACCGCCATCAGCACAATGCAGACGCCTTCCAGGACAACCAGTCCGAAGGCCTGCGCCCACGTCATCGACGGGGCCATCTGGAACGCGACAATGCCGTTGATGCCGAGACCGGCGGCGAGCGCGAGCGGCGCGTTGCCGACGAGTCCCATGAGGACAGTCATCACGGCGGCGGCGAGCGCGGTCGCCGTGGTCACTTGCGCGGCGCTGAGTTTCGCGCCGGTGATGTCGGCGGAAGCGCCGAGGATGAGCGGGTTGAGCAAAACGATGTAAGCCATCGCGACGAAAGTGGTGATGCCACCGCGCACTTCGCGGCCTACGCTGGTGTCGCGAGCGCGTATTTCGAACAGAAGCTCCACAATGGACTTGCGCTGCGGTCCTGGAGCCGAGGTCACCGCTTCGTCGAGGCGTACCTGGGTCATGCGTCCTCCCCTTGCCGGTGGGTGTGCCGCACCGCACCCCTGGCACACGCAAGGGGCGGGACGGCGGGACGTTTGCGTTTTTCTGGTGCTCCGGTCAGCACCGGGATGGTGGCCCGGTGGGGTGGGGCGGTGGACGCTGAAGCCGATTCTGACCGGCATTCAGCACTCGCCGAGGCTCAGTACTCGATCCGGTCGGATCGGCCGAGCCAGGCGGAAAACGGGGCGAAAGCGTCCGGTGTGGACACTCGCGAAACGGGGGTCTGCCACGTTTCGCGCGGGTGCTCGAACAGTTCGTAGAACGCCCGGTCGTCGAATCCGGCGCGGGCGGCGTCGTGCCGGTCGGCCGCGTACAGCACGCGGTCCACGCGCGCCCACAGCGACGACGCGAGGCACATCGGGCACGGCTCGCACGAGGAAACCAGCACGCAGCCGGCCAGGCTGAACGTGTCCAGCGCCTGGCAGGCCGCGCGGATCGCGACCACCTCGGCGTGCGCGGTCGGGTCGAGCGACGGGGTGACGCGGTTGACGCCGGTCGCGACGATCTCGCCGTCCTTCACCACCAGCGCGCCGAACGGGCCGCCGCCGTCGGCGACGTTCTTCTCGGCGATCCGCACGCATTCGGCGAGCCAGGCGCGTTCGACGTCGGCATCGATGGACACGGTCATAACGGTAGCGCTCCCAACAGTTCGGAGGTCGGATTGCTCAGGACCAGGCCGGGCCGGCCGGCGGGGCGTCGTCGCGCAGGACGGTGCCCTCGATCAGGCCGTAGGGCCGGTCGGCGGCGTAGAACACCTCGCCGGGGTTGTCGAGGCCGAACGGCTCGAGGTCGACGAGGAAGTGGTGCTTGTTCGGCAGCGCGAAGCGGATCTCCGCGATTTCCGGGACGGCCTCCAGCACCGCCTGCCCCATCGCGTACAGCGTCTGCTGCAGAGACTGGCTGTGCGTGCCGCCGAACGCGTCGAGCAGCGTGGCGAGCGCCGTCTCGTGCGCCTTCGCCCAGTCGGCCTCCTCGACGGAGTACCGCCAGGTCGCGGACACCGCGGTGGCGAGGATCCGGTCCTTCACCTCGACGAGCGTGGTGTATTCGTCGCGCGGGAAGCCCCAGAATTCGGAGCCGGTGGAGTTGAGCACGGTCAGGTCTTCCACCCCGCCGAGCACCCAGGCCCGCTCGCCGTCGTAGGTGACGCGCGTGGTCCGCGTGCCCGCGCCGGAACGCGCGAACGAGTGGTGCGCCGGCCGTCCGCCGACCTGCAGCCGTTCCCACGGATGAGCCACGATCCCGACGCGCGCGGCG
This sequence comes from Amycolatopsis sp. cg13, assembly GCF_041346965.1. Taxonomy (GTDB): domain Bacteria; phylum Actinomycetota; class Actinomycetes; order Mycobacteriales; family Pseudonocardiaceae; genus Amycolatopsis. The sequence continues at coordinate 7,816,874 of NZ_CP166848.1, read as the reverse complement.
TGGATGCTCTCCTGCGTGGACACGAAGTGCCTGGCCAGCCGCAGCGCGAAGTCCTCGATCTCGCCGATGCCGTCGCGGGCGAAGGCGAAGACGGTGTTCTTCTGCGTGTCGGTGGCCAGCACCTTGTCGTTGGCCCCGGTCAGGTGGGTGTCGCTCATGTCGCCCGACAGCGACACGCTCACGGTGAGGTCGGTGATCCGGTGCTCGTCACCGTCCCGGTCGACGCGGACCAGCCGGTTTTCGGCCTTCCCGTAGCGGTTGTCGCCAAGAACGATCGCCATTGTCATCCCTTCCGTTTCGCTCGCCGAGTGAGTACACCCGCCGCGGCGTGGCACGGGCCACGGCAGATCCGCCGAAAGCGGCGAGCGCGAACGGCCGGTTTTTCGTAGTTTCCGCCAAACCCCTCTGGTGTGCGGTACTGATGGGCGGAAGGAGGCGCGCATGCGGCTGGGTGCACTGCTCGACACCCCGGAGCTGGGGTTGCGGCTGCTGGCGGGCGAGAAGGCGCGCGACCGCGAGTTCGGCCGCGTCTTCCAGGCGACCCTGCAGGATCCGACGCGGTACCTCGACGGCGGCGAGATCGTGCTGTGCGGAATGCGCTGGCTGCCGGGGCCCTCGGACGCGGACGCGTTCGTCGGCAAGCTCGCCGCCGCGGGCGTCACCGCGCTCGGAGCGGGCACCGCCGAGGTCGGCGGACCGGTGCCGGACTATCTCGTGACCGCCTGCGAGCGCGTCGGCCTGCCGTTGTTCGAGGTGCCGGTGTCGGTTTCGTTCGCGACCGTCGCCGAGCGGGTGATCCTGGGCCTGGCGGCGGAACGCTCAGCGCCCGCCCGCGATTCGCACCGGCGGCTGGTGGCCGCGGTGACCTCCGGCCGCGGGCTGTCCGCGCTGGTCGAAGCAGGCTCGGAAGAGCTGGGGGCCGGCTGCGTCGTACTGAGCGCGACTGGTCAGCAGCTGGCGGGCGGACCCGAACTGCCCACCGCGCGGCGCACCGCGCTGGCCCGCCGCTTCCTGCGCGCCGAACGGCTGCCGTGCCAGGACGGTCCGGTCACGCTGCTCGGCGCGGCCGGTCGCTCCGGGCACCGGATCGCGAGCTGGTTCCTGGTGGTGGACGGCGATCCGGCGCAGTGGCCGTCCGCGCGCCGCGAGCTGGCGCAGGAGCTCGCCGCGCTGGTCGGGCTCGAACGGTCCCGGGTGGACGAGGCCCGGCGGATCGAGAACCGGGCGGCCGAACCGCTGCTGCGGCTGGTGCTCTCCGACGACGCCGCGCCGGGCGAGCTGACCTCCCGGCTGGCCGCCGCCGGGTTCGCGCCGCAGGAACCGGTGGCGACACTGTCCGCCGAGGTCCGCGGCGGCGGGCCGGGACTCGCGCAGGTGCTGGTGGAGGAGCTGCTTTCGACCACCGGGCAGCCGGTGCTGGCGGCGACTGTCGACGGCGAGACGTTCGGCCTCTTCTCCTCGCGCGACACCGAGACGTTGCGGGAAGCGGTGCACACCATCGAACCCGCACTCGGGTCCGCGCGGTTGACGCTCGGCCTCAGCCGCGCCGCGGACGCCGCCGGTCTGCGCGCCGGCGTGCAGGAAGCCCGGCACGCGCGCACACTGGCCGCGTTGACGCCGGGCCGCGCGACGGTGCTGTCCGGCGATGAAGTCGCGTCCCATTTGCTGCTGCTCGCGGCCGTTCCGGAAGACTTGCGCCGCACGTTCGGCGAAAAAGTACTGGGGCCGGTACTCGCGTACGACGCCGCACACGGTTCCGAATTGATAACGACGCTCAAGGCGTTCCTGGAACATTCGGGATCTTGGACACAGACTTCGGCCACGCTCCACTTGCACGTGAACACCCTGCGATACCGGATCACCCGGATCGGGGAACTCACCGGACGCGATCCGAGCCGGTTCGCCGACCGCGTGGATCTTTATCTGGCCGGCTGCTTCACGCAGAACTGGGGGTGGTCTTGACCATCCGTCCGGAATGTCCTGCGGAAACGCCGCAGACCCTGATTTTTCGTACCCCGTAACGGAAATCCAAACAGTACGCTTATCCGTAAAGAATTATTGGGAATACTTGACCATTCGATGAAGCACGACGGCACTCGGGAGGAGGATGCACCATCCGACCGAGCGTCCTACCCTGAGGTCATGTACATCGCATTGCTGTCCTACACAGCACCTCGAAACGAAGTCGACTACGCACTGGCCGAACACGCGGACTGGCTGCGAAGCCACTTCGCGCACGGATTGTTCCTCGTTTCCGGAAAAGGAAACGAGGACGCGGACCAGGTCATCATCTCCCGCCCGTGCCTGCGCGGCAAGCTCGACGCCGTGCTCGCCACCGACCCGCTCGTGCTGCAACGCCTCGCGCATTACCGCGTGATCGAATTCTCCGCCACCCGCACCGCTGATGAGTTCCTGACCGTCAACGAGGCGCTCGCCTCCTGATCGCACCGCTTCACGCGGATCGACGAACGCCCGGACGCAGGTGGCCTCCGGACCGCTCCGCCCGCCACCTGCCGGACGTACTCCCGCCGCGAACTCGCCTATGATCACGCGAGATCTTTCGTTCCGGCCCGGGAGACCGCATGCATACGCCCGACCTCGTGTTCCGAGGCCGTCGCCTCACCAGTGACCGCGCCCTGGTGATGGCCATCATCAACCGCACCCCCGACTCGTTCTACGACAACGGTGCGACCTTCGAAGAAGCCCCCGCGCAGGCGGCCATCCGGCGCGCGCACGCCGAGGGCGCCGACCTGATCGACATCGGCGGCGTTCCCGCGGGCAAGGGCCCCGAGGTCACCGCGGCCGAGGAGATCCGCCGGGTCGTGCCGACAGTCGAATGGGCCCGCGAGCACTTCCCCGAGCTGGTCATCAGCGTGGACACTTACCGAGCCGAGGTCGCCGACGCCGTCTGCCGCGCGGGCGCGGACCTGGTCAACGACAACTGGGCCGCGATCGAGCCCGAGATCCTCGACGTCGCCGCCGAACACGGCGCGGGCTACATCTGCTCGCACACCAACGGTCTCGTGCCGCGCACCGAAGCCGTCCGGCCGGTGTACGACGACGTGGTGGCCGCCGTGGTCGAAGGCACGACCGCGCTGGCCGAGCGCGCGCTCGCCGCGGGCGTGCCGCGCGAGGGCATCATGATCGACCCCTGCATCGACTTCGGGAAGAACTCCTACCAGTCGCTCGAGCTGTTGCGGCATGTCGACGCGCTGGTCGCGACCGGCTGGCCGGTGCTGATGGCGCTGTCGAACAAGGACGTGATCGGCGAAACGCTGGACCTCCCGGTCGGCGAACGAGTCATCGGCACGCTCGCCGCCACCGCGGTGTCCGCGCTGCACGGCGCGGCGATGTTCCGCGCGCACCAGGTTCGCGAGACGCGGCAGGTCGCGGAGATGGTGGCCAGCATCATCGGCACCCGGCCGCCGGCGAACGTTGTACGGTCGGTCTGATGCGCGAAGTCTTTCCCGGAAACTCAGACCGCACCGAGGCCGACGTCGAGCAGCTCTACGTCTATCCGGACGTGCCGAAGTGGCTCGCGGTGAACTTCGTGTCGAGCGCCGACGGCGGGATCACCATCGAAGGCCGCTCGGGCGGGCTGTCGACGCCCGCGGACCGCATCGTCTACCGGCTGGGCAACGACCTCGCCGACGTCGTGCTGGTCGGCGCGGGCACCGCGCAGGCCGAGGGCTTTGAGGGCCTGCGGCCGGACGAGAAGACCGCGGAGCGGCGGCGCAGGCACGGGCTGGCCCCGATCGCGCCGATCGCCGTGGTCAGCACCGGTCGTTCGCTGCCGCCGGACGCGCCGGTGATCACCAAGGCCCTGGTGCCGACGATCGTCATCACGAGCGCGGCGACCGACCCGGAACTGCGCGCGGCGTGGGCGTCCGCTGGGGCGGATGTCCTGGTCGCTGGGACAGGCGACCCGACGCTGCACGAGGCCACCGGCGACCCGGCCCTGCACGCCGACCCGGACGACCAGCGCCCGCGCCCCCGCCACGGCGACGTAGACCTGCGCGCGGCCGTGGACGAACTGGCCCGGCGAGGCCTCCGCCGCATCGACTGTGAGGGCGGCCCGCACCTATTCGCCTCGCTGCTCGCTGCGGGCGTGGTCGACGAACTGCGCCTGACCGTCGCGCCAATGCTGATCGCCGGAGACGCACCACGCGTCGCGATGGGTGCCGCTATCGACCCCCAGCAACTCGAATTAATGTCCGCGCTCGTAGACGACAACTCAGTACTCTTGCGGTATCGCGTCCACTGACCCGGGGAGGGACCGTGGCCAAGACCGCTCTGCGCAACGCACGCGTCTTCGACGGACAAGGGCTCACCGAACCGCGCACCGTCGTGATCGACGGGCCGGTGCTCGGCACAGATCCCGCCGGGGCACGGGAAATCGATGCCGCCGGGGCGGCCCTGCTGCCCGGGTTCATCGACGCGCACCTCCATCTGGAACGGCCGGAGCAGCTGGCCGGCCTCGCCGAATGGGGCATCACGACCGGCCTCGACATGGCGTGCTGGCCAGCCTCCCGGGTAACCGAACTGCGCACCGCGGGCCCGGCGGATTTCCGCAGTGCCGGGCTTCCCGCGATCGGCCCGCACGGCCTCCACTCCACGATCCCGGAGATGCCCGCGTCCGCGATCGTGACGACCGCGGAAGCCGCCGTCCGGTTCGTCGAAGCGCGGGCCGCGGAGGGCGTCGACTACGTCAAAGGCGTCGCCGAAGCTCCCGGTGACGGCGGTCCGCCCGCGGAAGCGTTGCAGGCGCTGGTCGACACGGCGCGGGAACGAGGTCTGGACACCGTCCTGCACGCGGCGACCTCGGGCGCGTACCACCTGGCGGTGGCGACCGGAGCGCGATTCGTGACGCATGTGCCGGTGGTCGGCCGGATCGCGGACGAGGACGTCGCCACGATGAAAGCCGCTGGGCAGACGGCGATCCCGACGCTCACCATGATGGAAGGGGCGCTCGCCTTCTTCGCCGGCGCCGCTGGCGATTACCTGGCCAACGTGGCTGCTTTGCACGCCGCCGGGGTAGAAATCCTCGCCGGGACCGACGCCAACGGAGGTTCCGGAGCCCCGGTCGCGGTCGCGCACGGGTCGAGCCTGCACCACGAGTTCGAGCTGCTGGCCGAGGCTGGGTTGAGCCCGGTGGAGATCCTGCGCGCCGCGACCATCGGCCCGGCGCGGGCGTTCGGGCTGACTGACCGAGGCGAGATCCGGCCCGGGTTACGCGCGGACCTGGTCTTGATCGACGGCGATCCGGTGGCTGATCTGTCGGCGACGCGGGCGATTCGCACTGTTTGGTGCGCGGGAAGGGAAATCGACCGCTGACGACAGCGCTGGCGGGCTTTGTCGTACGTGAGGGGAACCCTGAGGGAATCTGATTCCCTCAGGGTTCCCCTCACGTACCTGCGTCCTCAGGACCGCTGAACCGCATCGTCGGCTTCCTCGAAAGTCTTCTGCGCCTTGGTCAACTCGTCGGCCGCCCGCGCGGCGCGTTGCTCCGCCTCGGCGAGCCGTTCCCGCAATTCGGTCACCCGTTCGTCGGCTTGCTCGGCCGTCCGCTCCGCGCGCTGCAGATTCCGTTCGGCTTCCGCCCGCGCCCGTACCGCCTGGCGCCGTTCCAGTGCGCGGACCCGGGCCTCTTCCTCGGCTCGACGGTCCTTTTCGGACTGCCGGGTCTTCTTGGCGGGCGCGGGATTCGTCGGCAGCGACAGCCAGCGGTCGGCGTCCTGGCGGGCCTTCGACGTCAGCCGTCCGGCCAGCGCCAGGCGGGCGACGTCGGCGTCCGCGACGATCGCCTCCAGCGTTTCCTCCACCTCGCGCTCGACGGAATCGCTCAAGCCGGACGCGTCCCGCACGATCCGCTGCACCAGCTCTGCCCGCTGATGCGCCAGTTCGCGGAGCCGGGAGCCGTCGAGCTGCTCGTGCGCGTCGCGCAGCTTCTCGCCGATCGAGGCCAGCTCGGACAGCGGGGCGGAACCGTCGCGCGCCAGGCGGTTGACGTACGCCGCGGCCGCAGTGGGCTTGCGCAGCGCGCGGATCCGGCGCGCCAGCTCGACGTCGCCCGCTTCCTTCGCCGCGCGGGCGGCCGCGGTGCGCTCCGCGACGAAGTCGGCCGGCTCACCTGCGTAGAGCCGGTCGGCGACGGTATCGAAATCCGTGGTTGCCACGTGTGCCACCGAACCACACGAGTAGTCCGAACGCGACGCAACGCGTAACGTGGACGTCCACCCATCAAGGTCGAGTGAAGCGGGACGGTGCCCATGACGCCTCCGGGCCGGCTCGCGCTGACGGCCAGCCCCCTGGTCGCCGGCGCGCTCAAAGCACTGCAAATCGCCACCGAGCTGCCGGTCGCGATGGGCGGACCGGTGTCGGCGGCTTCCCGTTCGCACGTCATCGACCAGCTCCGCGGCACCGCCACCCGGTCGATGCAGCACATCCAGGTCGACACCGGGGCCGGGCTCGGCGGCAAAGCGGTGGCGCTGGCGCGGCCGTCAACGGTCGTCGACTATCTCAACGCACAGGGCATCACGCACAAATACGACCACGCGGTCGCACCTGAACGGCTGCGCGCGATGGTGGCGCTGCCGGTGCGCGTCGGCGAGACCACGCGCGCGGTGTTGTATGCGGCGTCGCGGGATTCGATCACGTTCGGCGACCGGCTGTTGCACGCGGCGACCGCGGTGGCGACTCGGTTGGGACGTGACATCGAGGTCGAAGAGGAAGTACAGCGACGGCTGGCCGCGCCGCCGGTCGTCCCGGCGGCCGAACGCGGCGACCTGCACGCCGAGCTGACCGCCATCGCCGGTTCGATCCAGGACGAAAGCGCCCGGCAGCGGCTGCTCGCGGTGTGCGAACGGCTGCGCCCGGAGCTCGACCTGCCCGGCGTCGCGCTGACCCCGCGCGAGGTCGACGTGCTGCGACTGGTCAGCGAGGGCTGCACGAACGACGAGATCTCAGACCGGCTCGGCCTGCTGCCCAATACGGTCAAGTCGTATCTCAAGCACGCGATGCGGAAGCTGGCGGTGTCGAACCGGGTGCAGGCGGTGAACCGGGCTCGCGCCGCCGGGCTCCTGCGCTAGGACGCGGCGATGTCCGATCCCGAAGTACCCGCAGTTCTGCCGAGGTTATGCAGTACTTCTGAACGCACGCTGCCGAGGCGAGTCAGTGCAGCGCCGGGGACTTTCTCCGTTCGACCCCGTGCGTCCTGCTCGAGAGCCGTCCAGTTTCCCTGGGCGTCGGACCTTCGGGCGGCCACCGCACGTGGGCGGGCACCGATGACCAAGGCACCCGCTGGCTCGTTCCAGTCCACATCGGACGCACCCTCCATGTGGGGTGGCCAGACCCGGTCCGGCGAGCGAAAATCACCCGCGCGGGCAGTGCGGCCCGCAGACGCGAAGGGATCGCCACGTGTTCTATGACCTGAGTGTCCGCGACTTCCTCGACCGCGCCGAAACGGTGTACCCGGACCGGATCGCGGTGGTGGACGAACCAGCCCAGCCCGCGGAGTCCTGGGGCTCGGTGCCCTACCGCGAACTCGCCCGCCGCGCCCGCGCGCAGGCGGCGAACCTCGACGCGCTCGGCGTTCCCGCCGGCGGCCGGGTCGCCATCGTCTCGCACAACTCCGCGCGGCTGCTGACGTCGTTCTTCGGCGTCTCCGGCTGGGGCCGCGTCCTGGTGCCGGTGAATTTCCGCCTCGCCGCCGCCGAGGTCCGGTACATCGTCGAGCATTCCGGCGCCGAGGTCCTGATGATCGACCCCGAGCTGAAACCGTTGCTGGACAGCGTAACCGCGAAGCACGTGTTCATCCTGGGCGAGGACGACGACAAAATCTGGGGCGGCGACGCCGAACCGCGGCCGTGGGACGCCGACGAATCCGCGACCGCCACGATCAACTACACCTCCGGCACCACCGCGCGGCCGAAGGGCGTCCAGCTCACGCACCGCAATTTGTGGCTCAACGCAACGACTTTCGGCCTGCACACCACGCTCAGCGACAACGACGTCCTGCTGCACACCCTGCCGATGTTCCACGCGAACGGCTGGGGAATGCCGTACGCGGTCACCGGCCTCGGCGGACGGCACATCGTGCTGCGCAAGGTGGACGGCACCGAAATCCTGCGCCGCGTGCAGGAACACGGCGTGACGATCATGTGCGCCGCCCCCGCCGTCGTCACCGCCGCGCTGGACGGCGCAGCCTCCTGGGACGGCGAAATCCCCGGCCGCGACCGAGTCCGGATCGTGGTGGCCGGCGCGCCGCCGCCGACCCGGACCATCGAACGCGTGCGCGCGGAACTCGGCTGGGAATTCATCCAGATCTACGGCCTGACCGAGACGTCGCCGCTGGTCACGGTCAACCGCTTCCGCAGCGAATGGGCCGACCTGGACCCGCACGAGCAGGCGAAGCTCCTCGGCCGCGCCGGCGCCCCGGCCCTCGGCGTCCGCGTCACGATCGACACCGACGGCGAAGTCCTCACTCAAAGCAACCACAACCTCGACGGCTACTGGGAAAACCCGGACGAGACCGCCCGGGTCCAGGAAGGCAACTGGTTCCACACCGGCGACGGCGGCACCTTCGCCGACGGCTACCTGACCATCGCCGACCGCAAGAAGGACGTCATCATCACCGGCGGCGAGAACGTGTCGTCGATCGAGGTGGAAGACGCGCTGAGCTCGCACCCGGCCGTCCGGGAAGCCGCGGTGATCGGCATCCCGGACGAGAAATGGGGCGAGCTGGTCACCGCCCTCGTGGTGACCGACGGCAGCGAGGTGACGGCGGACGAGCTGATCACGCACTGCCGCCAGCACCTGGCCGGGTACAAGTGCCCGAAGCGCGTGGAGTTCCTGGAGGAACTGCCGCGGACGGCGACGGGGAAGATCCAGAAGTTCAAGCTGCGGCAGCCGTTTTGGGAGGGGCAGGACCGGCAGGTGAACTGAGCTTGTGCAGTGCTCCTTCGTACCGCGCCCGAAGGAGCACTGCGCCGCCTCGACGGACGGCCCCGTCAGCCCCCGCTCGCCGCCTGTTTCCTCGACCACTCCGCAGCATCAGCGCCATACCGGGTCAACAGTCGCGCGAACTGAGCCCGCTCCTCCGCCGACCAAGCAGCCGTGATCTCCTCGAACGCTTTTCGCTGCTCGACGGCGAAACGTTTCCGCTCAGCCTCGCCATGCTCGGTGAGTTCGAGCACCGTACGACGTCCATCGGCCTGCGACGCCGCCCGCCGCAGCAAGCCGTCGGCGATGCACGCGGCGACAGTCCGGCTGGCCACCGGCTGCGCGACACCCATCTCGACGGCGAGCCCGCCGACCGTCGTCTCGTCGGGCGCGTCGGCGATCACGTTGAGCACGAGATTGCGCGACAAATCCTTGTTCGACGCCGGAGTGCGCCGCCGCAGCCGGGACAGCGCTGGGCCGATCTGGTCCAGTACGGGGTCGGGAGAGCCGCTCATGCGCTTGATCCTAGGCCGCACCTGCCCATTTGCATACCTCAGGGCAAGTACATAGCATTAGGTATGTAAATACCCGATGCAAGGAATCGAGACGAACCACCATGACGCTCACCGCCATCGCCAACGCCCGGGTCTTCGACGGGGAGAAGTCCCTCGGCGTGCGGACCGTCGTCCTCGACGGCACGCGGATCGCCCAGGTCGGCGGCGAGATCCCCCAGGGCAGCGAAACCGTCGACGGCACCGGCGCGACCCTGCTCCCGGGGCTCATCGACGCCCACGTGCACTCCGCACCGGGCTCGCTGGCGCTGGCCCTGCGGTTCGGGGTGACCACCGAACTGGAGATGCAGGGGATGAACACCCGGGAGAACCGGGGCCACATCACCGACGACGACACCGTCGCCGACGTGCGGTCCGCCGGTTTCGGCATCACCCCGCCCGGCGGTCACCCCAGCGAGCTGATGCCCGAAGGATTCCGGCCGAAGTGGGACCTCCCGCCGGTGATGCCGGTGATGCCGTTCTCCACCACGCCCGAGGAAGCGGCCGCGTTCGTCCCCCAGCTCCTCGCCAGAGGCTCAGACTTCATCAAATTCATGATCGACGACGGCAGCATCGAGGGGCACCCCGGTCTGCCGTGTCTCGACCAGGCCACGGTGAACGCCGGGGTCGCGGAAGCCAAGAAGTACGGCGCGCTCACCGTGGCTCACGCGCTCACCGTGGAAGCGACCAAGATGGCCGTCGAGGCGGGCATCGACGGTCTCGCCCACGTCTTCATGGACCAGCCGCACACCGACGAGATCATCAGCCTCGTCAAGGACGCGGGCATGTTCGTCGTTCCCTGCATCAGCCTCAACGCCTCGCTGATGGGCATCACCGGCAGCGCGCTCGCTGACGACCTCCGAGTCGCCGCCCGCCTCGACGACAAGTGGGAAGAAACCCTGCGCTCCAGCTACAACCGCTACCCGCAGGGCAAGCTCGAAGACGTGTACGACACCGTGCGCGCGCTCGACGCCGCCGGTGTCGACGTGCTGGCGGGCACCGATGTCTCCATGCCCGAGACGTTCTTCGGAGGCCTCGCACACGGAGCGAGCCTGCACCACGAACTGCAGTACCTCGTCGAAGCCGGTCTCACACCCGAGCGCGCCTTGCGAGCAGCCACCGCGACCACTGCCCGCCGCTTCCGGCTCAGCGACCGAGGCCGCGTCGCCGAGGGACTCCGCGCCGACCTTCTGCTGGTCGACGGCGACCCGACCCGCGACATCAGCGACACGCTCAACACCCGCGCCATCTGGCGTCGCGGCGCCCGCCTGGCGGATTGACCGCAGGTGCCCCGAATCCTGTTCAGCGAGCCGGGATTCGGGGCCACTGACCGTCCTCTTTGGATAGTCAGTCGTCGGCAGGCTGGTAAACCAACCGCAGCACCCCGTTGCGGAACGCGGTCGTGTCCGCCAGCCGGAAGTCCAGCTGCGGCCCCTCCGCCGGGAACAGCCGCCGTCCCTTGCCGACCACCACCGGGTACTGCAGCAGGGTCAGCTCGTCCACCAGCCCGTGCGACAGGAGCCACCGCACCAGCGTCGTGCTCCCGCTGGTCATGATGTCGCCGCCCGCGCTGGACTTCAGTTCCGCGATCGCCTCGCCGAGGTCGCCGCGCAGGAGCGTCGTGTTGTGCCAGTCCGCCGCGGTCAGGGTGGTGGACGCGACGTACTTCGGCACGCTGTTCATGAACTCCGCGCCCGGGTCGTCGGTGCGGCCTGGCCACGCCTCGGCGAAGCCCTCGTAGGTCACGCGACCCAGCAACATCGCGTCGGCGTCCGCCATGCCGTCGCCCACCGCGTGTTCGAGCTCGTCGTTCCAGTACGAGAGCGACCACTGGTCCGGCGCCTCGACAACGCCGTCGAGCGAGACGAACAAGGTGGACACGATCTTGCGCATCGAGCGACTCCTTGGTGTTCGGGATCGCCGACACTATGGCGCAACCGGACCCGCCGACGCAGCCGGTTGGCCCAATGCTTGGTCTGTCAGGGCACTTCCGTTACCAACTCGAGTGCCCGGCCGAGCGTCGCGAGCCGGTTTTCCAAGGTGTCGCCCGCCGGATACAGCCGGACCGTGTCGACCCCGGCGGCGCGCCACACCTTCAGCCGCGCGCGGACCATGTCCTCGGTGCCGATCAGCGTCGTCGCGAGCACCATCTCGTCGGTCACCAGCCCGGCCGCGCCGTCGCGATCGCCGGACTGCCAGCGTTCCCGCACCTCAGCGGCGACCTCGGCCCAGCCTTGCCTGCTGTAGGCGTCGTGGTAGAAGTTCGTGCTCGCCGAACCCATGCCGCCCAGCGAAAAGGCCAGTTCCTTCTTGCGCCCGGCGACCATGGTCCGCAGTTCGTCCTCATCGGACGCGAACGCGACCTCCGCGCCTTGGCACACCACAAGATCGCCGCGGCTCCGGCCGGCTTTCGCGAGCCCGGCGTCGAGATGACGGAAGTAGGCGTCGGCGCCTTCCGGGACGAAGCTCGTGCCCAGCCAGCCGTCGGCGAGTTCGCCGGTGAGCTCCAGCATTCGAGGCGACAGCGTGGCCAGGTAGATCGGGATGTCCTCGTTCGGCTTGGTCGACAACCGCATCGGGCGGGACTCGCCGGGCAACGGGATCTGGAAAGCCTTGCCAGCGAAGGAGATCTTCTCCCCGGCGAACGCGCTGCGGATGATCTGCACCGTCTCGCGCATCCGGGTCAACGGCCGCGCGAACGGCACCCCGTGCAGCCCCTCGATCACCTGCGGACCCGACGGACCGAGGCCCAGCGCGAACCGTCCATCGGACATCTCGGCAAGCGTGAGCGCGGCCTGCGCGAGCGCGACCGGCGTGCGCACGCCGAGCTGCATGATGCCGGAGCCGAGCCGGATCTTGTCCGTGCGCGCGGCGAGGTAGCCGAGCACCGACGGCGCGTCCGAGCCCCACGCCTCGGCCACCCAGCATTCGTCGAGACCCAGTTTTTCCGCCTCCAGCACGAAATCCCGGGTGCCGGGCCAGCCGGACGACGCCTCGACGGTGGTGGCCGCGCGCATCATCCGGCGGCCTCCACGCGGTCCTTGATCGCGCCGAGCGTGGCGGTCATCGAGGCCTCGAACTCGCTCAGCCGGACGTGCACGATCTTCTGTTCCTTCTCCGGCATCCGCGCGATCACCTCGGTCACCCCGGACGGCCCCGGCCCCATCTGCGCCCACTGCGTGAGCCGGGTGCCGCCGTTCTCCGGGGCGAGGGTGAACCGCCAGACCGCGGTCGGATTGGCCGGATCGCTGACCGCCCAGGCGAAAACGCGCGGCTCCTCGCATTCGACGATGTAGGACGTGGTTTCCCAGTCGCCGCGCATCTTGTGGTGGTTGCGCCCGACGAAGGACCGGCCGAGCGCCGGTTCCGAGCCCTCGTCGCACCACTGGACCGCCTGCAGTTCGCCGCTCAGCTCCGGCATGAGCACGACGTCCGAGGCGAACCGCCAGACCTGCTCGGGCGAGCCGTCGATCCACGCGTCCACCTGCACGGTCGGGGTGTCCGCGTACCGCGCGCCGGTCCACTCCATGGCGAGTCCTCCTCCGTTGGCGTCTCGACCAGCATAGTTGCGTAACAAGACTGACCCTGTCAATCACCACGGAGGCCGAAAAGCCGTGAGGGGAACCCTGAGGGAATCTGATTCCCTCAGGGTTCCCCTCACGTACCGCTATTCCTGGGGCGCGAACCTCGCCTGGACGTCGGGGCGTTGCGCCAGGCGTTCGGGGAAGCCCGGTCCGCGCCGCATCCGGGTGTCGTCCGCGGACAGCGGCTCGCCGCAGTCCGCACACACGACTCTCGCGGTCGTGTCGTGCCCGCAGGCGTCGTGGTGCAGCACGATCGGCGGGCCCGCTTCGGTGGCCAGCCACCGGTCGCCCCAGGCCGTCATCGCGGCCAAGACACTCCAGAAATCGCGGCCCTTCTCGGTGAGCACGTAGTCGTAGCGCACCGGCTCGGCCTGGTAGGCGCGCTTCTCCAGCAACCCCTCGTCGACCAGCCTGCGCAGCCGGTCGGCGAGGGTGTTGCGCGCGATGCCGAGCGCCTGCTGGAACTCGTCGAAGCGGCGGACGCCGTAGAACGCGTCCCGCAGCACCAGCGGCGTCCACCAGTCCCCGAGCAGGTCCATGGTCCGAGCGATCGAGCACGGCCACTGCGCGAAGGAAGTGCGTTTCATGACGGCGAGGATACGCCGTCCCACGGTGCAACCCAGCAGGTCAGACGCGATGCCCGACGGTCACGTCGACAGTGTCGGGCACTTCCTCGTGCTCGTCGCCGACCGAAAGCGTCCCGGCGGGCTCCACGAGCAGCACCACCGCGCCCTCCTGTGAAGACGGCTTGTGGAACGTGCCGCGCGGGACCACGAACCCCTGCTCGCGCGTCAGCGTCACGGTCCGTTCGCCGTCCGCTTCGCGCAGGCCGATCTCGATGGCGCCGTCGAGGACGAGGAAGAACTCGTCGGTGTTGTCGTGCTTGTGCCACACGTGCTCGCCGGCGAACCGGGCGAGACGGATGTCGTAGTCGTTGACGTTGGCGACGATCCGCGGGCTCCACGGAGCGTCGAATCCGGCGAACACCGCCCGCAGGTCGAGGGGTTGAGTTGGCATAGTTCGATCTTGGGCCTGGTTTCCGGCGGCCGGGAGTGCTAGGAATCGCACATGCCGAAAGGATCCTCGCACCGCGTCGTGATGATCGTCGGCGACGGCTCTAACCCGTTCGAGATGGGCGTCGCGACGGAGCTGTTCGGCTTGCGCCGGCCGGAACTGCCGGTGCCGTGGTACGACTTCGCGCTCGCGGCACCCGGCGGGCAAGCTCGGATGCACCTCGGCTTCTTCACCCTCGCCGACGTCGCCGGCCTCGAGGCAATCGACGCCGCGGACACCGTGATCGTCCCGAACCGACCGGATCCGCAGACGCCCGCCGACCCGGAGATCATCGCCGCGATCCAGCGCGCGGACGCCCGCGGCGCGCGGCTGATGAGCTTCTGCACCGGCGCGTTCACCCTGGCTCAGGCCGGCGTGCTCGACGATCGCCGCGCCACCACGCACTGGCAGTGGGCCGAGGCGTTCACCGCGCGCTACCCGCTGGTCCGCCTGGAGCCGGACGTTCTTTTCGTCGAGGACGGCACAGTTTTCACCGCCGCCGGAAGCGCCGCCGCGCTCGATCTGTCGCTGTATGTAATCCAGCGTGATCACGGCGCGGAAATCGCCAACGCGGTGAGCCGTCGCCTCGTTTTCACCGGACATCGCGAAGGCGGCCAGCAACAGTTCGTGGAACGCCCGATGCCGGAGATTCCGGACGCCTCGCTTGCACCGATCCTGGAATGGGCGCGCCAGCACCTCGACCAGTCGCTCGCCGTCGCCGACCTCGCCGCGCGCGCGGCGACCAGCGCCGCGACCCTGCACCGCCGGTTCCGCGCCGAACTGGGCACGACGCCGCTCGCCTGGCTCACCGCCGAACGCGTCACGCTGGCCCGCCGCCTCATCGAGCGCGGCGAACATGGTCTGGACCGCATCGCCGCCCGCACCGGGCTGGGCACCGGCGCGAACCTCCGGCTGCAGCTGCGCAGGCACACCGGGCTGTCGCCGTCGGAATACCGGAAACGATTCGGCCCGGCGGCGTAAAACGCCCCGCGGTCCACTGTGGACCCGACGAACGGATTACTCCATTCGGCCTATTCAGCAAAATCCCGGTTAAGCCCCGATGACCGGAACCCGCCGAAGGTTTTATGCCAGACGAACGAAAGTTGGCCGGAACGGACAGAATTCCGGCGACCCCTCACCGGATCGCGCACAGATCCGCTAGCTTGGCCGCAGACCGGCCGAACGAACGGGGAGACACGCATGGCCAGACGCCGCCTGGAGGGACGGAACGCCCGGAGCCGGGCTTTCGCCGCCCTCGCCGGAGGCGCGCTCGTGGTGCTGCCGACGGTGACGTCGTCCGGCATCCCGGTGGCGTTGCGCGCCGCGGAACCGCCGTCTGCCGCCCAGGCCGCGCCGAACTCCCCCGGCCTGCCGCCCGGCATCACGCTCCCGCCGATCGGCGTCGACGGCAGCCTCCCGCAGCCGCCGGTCCCGCAGGCGCTCGGCGTCCCCGGCTACCCGAACGGCCCCGGCTCGGCCACCACCGCCGGCCCGCTCGGCATCCCGGACAGCATGCTGCGCGCCTACCGCAACGCGGCCGACATCATGGCCCGCGAACAGCCCGGCTGCCACCTCGACTGGGCGCTGATCGCGGCCATCGGGCGGGTCGAGTCGAACCACGCGCGCGGCGGCTACGTCGACGCCCGCGGCAACACCCTCGAACGCATTCTCGGCCCGGTCCTCGACGGTGCCGGCGGATTCGCCGCGATCCGCGACACCGACCACGGCCGCTACGACGGCGACCCGGTGTGGGACCGCGCGGTCGGCCCGACCCAGTTCATCCCGTCGACCTGGGCGTCGTACGCCTCCGACGGCAACGGCGACGGGATTTCCGACCCGAACAACATCTACGACGAGACGCTCGCCACCGCGCGCTACCTGTGCTCGGGAGGTCTGGACCTCTCCACCGACGCCAATCAGCGCCTCGCGGTGCGCCGGTACAACAACTCGCAGTCCTATGTGGACACTGTCATGGCATACGCGAACGGCTACCGCAGCGGCGTCTCGAACCTGCCGGACAGCAAGGTCCCGATCGGAGCCCCGCCCGGCCCCGGCGCCGTCGAGGCCGCCGCGGGCAGCCCGGCGGGCGACGTCGCACCGCCCGTCCCGCCGCCGGTCGCCCCGGCGCAGCCTGCCACGCCGAACCAGCCCGGCACGCCGACGCAGCTCCCCGGCAGCAGCACCGCGCCGAGCAGCAGCACTCCCGCGAAGCCGAGCAGCACGCCGCCGACCACGCCGTCCAGCACCACGCCCACAAGCAGCACGCCGACGACGCCGACCACCCCGACGAGCACGACGCCGTCCAGCTCCGCCCCGGCGAACCCGGCCACGTCGACCACGACTTCCAGCACCACCACGGAGGCCGTGCCGACGCACTGACCGCGGCGTTCGTATAGTCCGGACCGACCCGGAAACCGGACTGTTGGGGGCGATCGTGGCGTGGAATCCCCGGAACTTGCCCGGCCTCGCCGGTCGCGTGTACGCGGTGACCGGGGGCAACGCCGGAATCGGCTACTTCGTCACCGAGCAACTGGCCGCCGCCGGAGCACACGTCGCCCTGCTGGGCCGTGACCCTTCGCGGCTGCGCGCGGCTGTCGAGATGGTGCGCACGCGGGTCGGTTCGGCTTCGTTGAGCACGATCCCGCTGGACCTCGCCGACCTGGACACGATCCCGGCGGCCGTCGAGGCGCTCGGCCGTCTCGACCGGGTGGACGCGTTGATCGAGAACGCGGGCATCACCGCGCCCGGGCCCGTGCGCCGGACCACGCGACAGGGCCTGGAGCTGGCGGTCGGCACCAATCACTTCGGCCACTTCGCGCTCACCGCGCTGGCGATGCCGGTCCTGACCGCCTCGTCCGCGCGGGTAGTGCTGGCAGGCAGCCTGATCACCCGGATGTATCCGTATCACATCGACGATCTGCAGAGCTCAAGCAAGTATTCGGACTTCCGTGCGTACGCGCTGTCGAAGCACGCCGTGCAATCGTTCGCGATGGAACTCGACCGACGCCTGCGTGCGGCGGGTTCGCCGGTGCGGGCGATCCTCGCGCACCCCGGGTTCAGTCTTGAGCGGACCAGCCCCGCTCGACCGGGAATCACCAAGCCGGTGCCGGTGATGCGGCTGCTCGCGCCCTACACGCACGGCAAGGATCACGGCGCGTGGCCCGCGGTCCGGGCCGCGATCGACCCAGCTGCGACCGGCGGTTCCTGCTACGGTCCAGCTTTCGGCGGAGTGGGCCGACCCCGATTGGGGACGGCTATGGGCGCTTCCCGGGATGTGGTGCGGGGCCGTCGGTTGTGGACGCTTTCCGAGGAAGCGACCGGAATCCGGTTCGCACTCGGGGGTTCCTGACTCGACCCGCCCTGCTCACCCGTAACGCCACCCCGAGGACGAGGGTGTCGGCAGGTCGCGCGCCGGGTGGAGGAAGTGCGGGATGACGCTGGTGAAGACGATGACGGTCTTGGGGTTGGACAAGTCGCTGAGCGGGTCAGCAGACCAGCATGACCGCGGGACCCGGGATGACGACCAAGACCACGGACAAGGCCGCGAAAGCCAGAATCGACGACATGGACGCATTGCCCCCGCGTCTCGCCGATTCGGGCCCGCGCCGCGAGCGGGCCAGCTCCCGGCGGTGCGCACCAGGCTCGGTCGCTCGCGGTTGAGTCTATTCGCCGACCTGGTCGATCCGGTCGGCGATCCCGTCGAGCAGCCGGTCCAAGCCGAACTCCGACGCGTCCGACGCCTGCTTCCCGGAAGGCTGGTCGAAACCGCCCGCGAGCCAGGTCCGGTTCATCGCCGGATGGGACTCGACGTCGAAAAACGTGTACCAGAAAGAAGAACGCTGCCCCCACCACGCGTCATTGGACTGTCCCGTGGTCTGTTCCAAGTGGACACTCTCCGCCTCGGCCGCCGCGTTCGCGTCCACATATCCGGCGACAGAACTAGCCGCCGCAACGACTTCACGCGCGGGCAAGCCCAGTCCGTCCATAATGGACAACAGATATTCCTGACCGGCCAGCTGCCCCGGACCGAGCGCGGGCCGCACCCGAGACCGCTCGCGGAGCCACGGATGCCGACGGTAAATGTCGCGTGTCCGGTCGGCGTAAACGCGGACCTGCGCACGCCAGTCCTCCGGCCGGGGTTCGCCCGGGCCGGGGAGATTCCGTTCGAGGAGAACGGTGTCCACCATGAGGTCGATCAGTTCGGTTTTGCCGGGAACGTAGGTGTAGAGCGTCATCGTGCCCGCCCCGAGTTCCTTGGCCACGCGGTGCATCGACGTCGCGACAAGGCCCTCGGCATCCGCGACCGCGATGGCCGCCACGATGATCCGTTCGATGGTGAGCGTCGGCCGCCTGCCGCGGGACGAGGGTTCCGGGGCGCCCGTACGGTCGCGCCACAACAGGGCGAGCGTGCGCGCGACCTCCTCGCGCGCGGCCTCGGGACCGTCGCCCTCGTGCTCGACGATCATCGCGTCCCCTCCCGGCCTTCGTACGCATCAGCGTGGGATCTTACCTGCCGTTTCAGGACCTTCGTCCCCTCCGCGGCGGCTCGCGGGCCGCTACGCTGGGCAGCGAGGGAGGTGGTTCCCGTGACGGAACGCAAACCACCGGGCGTGTCGTACGGCACGTGGGTCGACCGGCAAATCGCCGCGGCCGAAACCCGCGGCGACTTCGAAGACCTGCCAGGAACCGGAAAACCCCTGCCGCCCCCGACCGGCCGCGACGCGGCGACCGACTGGGCGATCCGCCGCGCTCGCGAAGGCGACCTCGACGTGGCCGCGTTCCTGCCGCCGTCGCTCGCCATCCCGCGCGAAATCCAAGACCTGCCGGGGAAACTGGCGAAAATCCACTCCGAACGCAAGGTGCGGGAGATCGTCGAAGACCTGAACGACCGCATCCGCAAGACCCACGCGATGCCCCAGGACGGCCCGGTGCTGCGGGCTCGGCCGCTGGACGTGGAGGAAACGGTGGCGAGCTGGCGTGCGGGGCGCGGCGAGTCCTGAGCCACGCGAGCTGAATTCGGGCGATGCCGCCGGAGACGCTTGCCAGTCGCCGCGTTGGCGCCACCGGGCCGTACCCGCCGCGGCCACTTCCCGGGAGCCCACGGCTTCCGCCTCACCGCACCAGTAGCGACCACTCCACCCAGAACATCCGGCTCGCCCCTCCCCTTCACGCCCCGCCACCCACTCCCGGCTGCGGCTACGCTGGGTAGCACCTGGGCGAAGGGAAGAGGACCGTGGTTGGAGTTCGTCGGGTTGCCTTCGTGGTCGCCGCGGTGCTTGTGCTGTTCGGCGAGCCGTGGTCGGTACTCGTGTTGCTGCCGGATTGGCCGGTCGCGGGGACCGTCGCCGGGACGGTCGTTTTCGGTGTCGCAGCGCTGAGTTTTCCGGTGCTCATGGTCCTCGGGCACGGTCCGAAGCAGAGCGACGCCGCCGCGCGGGTCGGGGACGTCACGCTTGGCATCGTCTGGGTGCTGTTCACCTGGACCGTCCTCACGCACGTGCTGCGGCTCGTCCTGCTGGTGTCCGGAGTGGACGATCCCGCGCGGCCGCGGATCGTCGCCGGGGTCACGCTCGCCGTCGCCGCCGTGCTGCTCGTCAGCGGGAACCGGATCGCCATGCGGATACCGCCGGTGAAGGCGGTCGATGTCGTGCTGCCGAAGCTCGGCGCCGGGCTCGACGGGTTGCGCGTCGCGGTCATCACCGACACCCACTACGGCCCGCTTGACCGCACCCGCTGGTCCGAACGCCTGGTCGCCGAGTTGAACCGATTGCAGCCCGACGTCGTCTGCCACGCCGGGGATCTCGCCGACGGGTCCGTCGCCATGCGGCGCAAGCAGGTCGACCCGCTCGGCGGCGTCCAGGCTCCGCTCGGCCGGTTCTACATCACCGGCAACCACGAGTACTTCGGCGAAGCCCAGGCCTGGCTCGACCACATGGCGAGCCTCGGCTGGGACACCCTGCACAACCGCTCGACCCTGATCGAACGCGACGGCGCCCGCCTGCTCTTCGCCGGCATCGACGACCCCACCGGAGCCGCCTCGGGCCTCCCCGGCCACGGCCCCGACCTGGCCGCCGCCCTCGACGGCTCCGATCCCGACGTCCCCGTCGTTCTGCTCGCCCACCAGCCCAAACAGGTCGCCCAGGCCCGCGAGGAAAACGTCGACCTGCAGATCTCCGGCCACACCCACGGCGGCCAGATCTGGCCCTTCCACCTCCTGGTCCGCCTGGACCAGCCCACCCTGTCGGGCCTCACCCGGCACGGCCCGACCCAGCTGTACAACAGCCGCGGCTCCGGCTTCTGGGGCCCGCCCTTCCGGGTCTTCGCCCCCAACGAGATCGCCTTGCTCACCCTGCGCAGCGCCTGACCCCAACCCCACGCCCGCACCGACAGCACCCCATCCCACCGAACAATTTTTTTGTCTTGACAATCGCACTCGTCGGATGCGAGAGTTCTCCTCAACGGCACCACCCCGAGGAGGAACCCCATGCCCACCGTCACGTCCGCCGACGGCACCCAGATCGCCTACTCCCGCATCGGCTCCGGCCCCGCGCTGGTCCTCGTCGACGGCGCACTCTGCTACCGCACCTCGACCCCGAACGACGACCTCGCCAAGGCCCTCTCCGACCGCTTCACCGTCTACACTTTTGACCGCCGCGGCCGGGGCGAAAGCGGCGACGCGAGCCCGTACGACGTCGAGCGCGAAATCGAAGACATCGCCGCACTGGCCAAGGAAGCCGGCGGCGAGATCGGCCTCTACGGCATCTCCTCCGGCGCAGCCCTGGTGCTGGAAGCCGCCCACCGCGGCGTGCCCGTCAAGAAGGTCGCGGTCTACGAACCGCCCTTCGTCGTCGACAGCACCCGCAAGCGAGTCCCCGCCGACTACCAGGCGAAGCTGGAAGCAGCCGTGTCCGCCGGAAAACCAGGCGACGCGATCAAGACCTTCATGGTCGAAGGCGTAGGACTGCCCGCCCTGATGGTCACGATGATGCGCCTGATGCCAGCCTGGCCGCGCATGAAACGCGTCGCCCACACCCTCGCCTACGACGCCCAGGTCATGGACGACAACCAGGCCGGCCGCCCCCTCCCGGAAAACCGCTGGTCCGGAATCACCGCCCCCACCCTGATCCTCGACGGCGGCAAGAGTCCCGAGTGGATGCGCAACGGCGTCGCGGCAGCAGCCAGCCAGCTGCCCAACGCCGACTACCGCACCCTCCCCGGCCAGACGCACCTGGTGAAAACCGCCGCCCTGGCACCGGTGTTGGCGGAGTTCTTCGCCACGAACTGACCCCGCCCGCGGGCCAGGTGAGGCAAGCTGCGAAACGTGGCTACGCGAGCATTGATCTTCGATTTCGACGGCACCCTGGCCGACACGGAAGCCGCGGTACTGCGCTCCTGGCAAGAAATGTTCGCCGGACACGGAGTCGAACTGCCCCTGGATGTCTGGCACACAGTCATCGGCACCCAGAACACCGCGGCGACGATGTTCAAGCTGCTAGCCGAACAAGTCGAAGACGTCGACCCGGAAACCCTGCGCCCGGCAATGCGCGCCCGAGTACACGAACTCCTGGCCGAAGACGGCCCACGCGAAGGCGTACTCGACTACCTGGACGAGGCCGCCCGCCGTGGTCTGGCACTGGGCGTCGCCTCCAGCTCATCCGGAACCTGGGTGCACGGCCAGTTAGAACGCCTAGGCCTGGCATCCCGCTTCACCGCAGTAGAAACGGGCGACCGCCACAAACCCAAACCTGACCCAGACACCTACCTGGCAGCCCTGCGCACCCTAGGCGTAACCGCGGAAGAAGCACTGGCCTTCGAAGACTCGCCCCACGGCGTAAGCGCGGCAAAAGCAGCCGGAATCATCACCATCGCGGTGCCAAACCCCATCACCGCAACACTGGACTTCGCCAAAGCAGACCTAGTCCTCCCCACCTTCACCACCACCTCGCTGAGCGCGCTACTGCAGCAATTCGGTACGTGAGCGACCCCAATGCGGCATTCGGTGCATCCCACGCACCCAATGCGGCATTCGGTGCGTCACATGCACCCAACGCCACATTGGGGCGCTAGCCCCACCACCCAGCGAACCGCAGCCGAAGCACCCAACGATCGAGGCACCCAGCCGTGCGCCCCACCACCCAACCGCACCCGTGCACCCAACAATCGAGACACCCAGCCCCTCCCCCGCACCCCGATACGAAGCGTCCCTGCGGTCTGGGGGTGCTTGTCAAGGCATCTTTCCCGCCTTGACAAGCACCCCCAGACCGTCAGCACACTCAAGCTTCGGGGTGCCCCACGCAACCACCAAGCGATGTCGCCGCCAGGCGACGAGCCGAACCTCACCCCAACTCGGCAAGCCGATCCAAAAACCCCCGCTGCCCTTTGACCAGCTTCTCCCGAGCCACCTCGAGAGAAAACCACTCCACCCGATCCACCTCAGGAAACTCCTGCGTCCGCCCAGACCGAGGCGGCCACTCCATCTCAAAAACCCCAGGCACCACCTGAGCCGGATCAAGCTCCCCCTCCACAGCCCAAGCAGTCACGACCTTCCCGGACTGCCGAACCTCCCCCAGCGCAACCCATTCCCCAGCAGGCACCGGCACCCCCAATTCCTCAGCGAACTCCCGCCGAGCAGCAACCTCAGCCGCTTCCCCCTCCTCGATCTCCCCCTTGGGCAACGACCAAGCAGCCAGATCCTTCTTAGCCCAAAACGGCCCGCCCATATGCGCGAGCAACACCTCGACCCCCGCCGCGCCCCGCCGAAAAACCAACACCCCAGCACTACGCCTGACCACCATCCCCCCACCCTGCCAGTCCCCACCTGACCTGCCCAAACACCCCCACAGAAAAAACTTCCCGGCGATGTGTCGATCCACGCCAACCCCGTTCGACGCATAGGCAGAAGGCACCCAACAGCCACTCCGGGAAGGACCCCACGATGACCACCACCACCGCCCCGAAGACCATCAAGACCGTCGAGACCACCGCCGCCGCCGAAGGCAAGAAGTCCCTGGCAGACCGAGCCCGGCCCACCGTCCTGGCCCTCTTCCGCGCCGTGGTGTCGTTCCTCTTCCTCTGCCACGGCCTGATGGGCTTCGGCCTCTTCGGCGGCATCGACAACGCGGGCGGCGCGCTCCCCTTCGGCCAGTGGCCGGGCTACTGGGCCAGCCTGATCGAGGTCATCGGCGCGATCCTGGTCTTCGCCGGCCTCTTCACCCGCATCTCCGCGACCGTGCTCTCCGGCGTGATGGCCTACGCCTACTTCACCGTGCACGCCCCGGAAGGCCTGCTCCCCCTGCACAACATGGGCGAACCCGCCGCCCTGTTCGCCTGGATCTTCCTGGCCATCGCCGTGGTGGGGCCGGGGGCGGCAGCCCTGGACAACCTGCGCCGCCGCTGAAAGACCTCGTGCGCGGCAATCCCGGAAACCTATCCGGGGTTGCCGCTCACCAGCATCGCCCGCCCGAGCGCGTGCTCCATCAACACCGTCAGCACCTGCTTGGTCGAATCCCGCTCCCGCGCGTCGCACAACAGCAACGGCACCTGCGGATCGAGATCCAGCGCACCGCGGACTTCCTCGGTCCCGTACCGGTAAGCGTCGTCGAAGCAGTTCACCCCGACCACGAACGGCAACCCGCGCTGCTCGAAGAAATCCACTGCGGGGAAACAAGATTCGAGCCGCCGCGTGTCCGCCAGCACCACCGCGCCGAGCGCGCCGTCGGCCAGTTCGTCCCACATGAACCAGAACCGGTCCTGGCCCGGCGTCCCGAACAGGTACAGGATCAGCTCGGGGTTGATGGTGATCCGGCCGAAGTCGAGCGCGACCGTCGTGGTGGTTTTGCCCTCGACGCCGGACAGGTCGTCCACGCCCTCGGACGCGGCGGTGATCACCTCTTCGGTGCGCAGCGGCGGCACCTCGCTGACCGAACCGACCAGGGTCGTCTTGCCGACTCCGAAGCCGCCCGCGACGAGCACCTTCACCGCCTGCGCGGTGAGCGACCGGCGGGGCTCAGAGTTTCCGGATGCCATCGAGAACCGCCTGGAGTACGTGGGGGCTGGGGGCGTCGGTCACCGGCGTCGCGGTGCGGAAGAGCACGAGGTTGCGTTCTATCAAATCGCTCAGCAGCACCTTCACCACGGGCAGCGGCAGGTCGACGCGAGCCGCCACCTCGGCGACCGAAACCGGGCGCTGGCACAGGGAAAGAATGCGCGAGTACTCCGGTTCGAGGCCGGGCGTCTCGCTCGCGGTGCGCAGCGCGACGACGAGCGTGATGAGGTCGAGCCCGCGCGTGTCGGACCGGGTCCGCCCGCCGGTGACGGCGTAGGACCGCACCAGCGGACCGGCCTCGTCCTCGTA
Organism: Amycolatopsis sp. cg13; assembly: GCF_041346965.1. Taxonomy (GTDB): domain Bacteria; phylum Actinomycetota; class Actinomycetes; order Mycobacteriales; family Pseudonocardiaceae; genus Amycolatopsis. Next base: position 7,792,392 of record NZ_CP166848.1, on the reverse strand, counting down.
CCAGGACTCGCGGCCCTGAGCCATCATGGCGAGGTCCGCTGGACCGCTCCGGCCCGCGGCGCCGCGGTGAGCACCGCGCCGACCCGCTTGACCATCAGGTTCATCTCGTAGGCGACGAGCCCCATGTCCGCGTCGACCCCGGCCAGCAGCGCGAGGCAGGCGCCCCGGCCGGCCGCGGTGACGAACAGGAACGCGTGGTCCATCTCGACCATCGTCTGCCGCACGTTGCCGCCGCCGAAGTGCCGTCCGGTGCCGCGGGCGAGGCTCTGGAACGCCGACGCGACCGCGGACAGGTGCTCCGCGTCCGCCTCGGACAGGGTGCCCGACCGGCCGATGAGCAACCCGTCCGCGGACAGCACCACCGCGCGGTCCGCGCCGGCGACCCGCTGCACGAGGTCGTCGAGCAGCCAGTCGAGCTCGTTGACTCCGTTGTTCGCCATCAGTCGCGATCTCCGTACCTGTTGTCGTGCCCGGGATCGGCCTCGCGGGCCCGCCGGGTGCCCTGCTGGAACGCGCTGAGCCGGGACCGGGCCTGCTCCGGCGAATCCTCGCGGACGTCGTCGGATTCCGGCGCCGGCCGGTCACTGCGCAACTGCGGAACCAGGTTCTGCTGCCGCCGCCGCTGCGGAAGCGGCGGACGACCAGGCGGACGCGGCGGCGCGGCGCGGCCGTTCTCGACCGCCGGACGCGGCGCACGGCCGTTGTCCGCGGGCGGACGCTGCTCGTGCTGCGGACGGGTTTGCGGCGGGCGGACCGGCGGCGCCTCGGCGACCGGACGCATCGCGCGGCGGGTCGGCAACTCCGGCCGCTGTTGCTCCGGCGCGACCCGAGGCTCGGGCGCGACGCGGGGTTCCGGCGTGCCCCGCGACGGCTGCGGCAGTTCCGCTTGCGCCGGTTCCGGGCGAGCCGCTTTCCGTTGCGGCAGTTCCGGTCGCTGCGGTTCCGGCGCGGGCCGCGACGGCTCCACCGCGAGCCGGGAAAGCTCCGGCGTCCCGTCCTCTTCCGAAGACGCCTCGGTGTCCGAGGGCTCCGTCTCGCTGATCGGCGCGAGCAAATCCTTGCGCACCAACACGATCGCCCGGGTTCCGCCGTACGCGGATTCGCGCAGATGCACCGAGATCCCGTGCCGCGACGCCAGCCGCGCGACCACGAACAGGCCCAGCCGCGGTTCGTCGGACAGCGCCATGATCCCGAAGTCCGGCGGGTCGGCGAGCATCGCGTTGAACTCGTCGGCCTGGTCCTGCTCGATGCCGAGGCCCTGGTCCTCGACCTCGATCACGACGCCCTTGCCGACGACGTTGCCGCGCAGTTCGACGCGCGATTCCGGCGGCGAGAACGACGTCGCGTTGTCGATCAGCTCGGCGAGCAGGTGCACGAGGTCTCCGACGACCGGACCGCGCACCGCGACCTCCGGCAGCTTCGCCGTCTTGACCCGCGCGAAGTGCTCGGTTTCGGCCGCCGCGCCGCGGACGAGTTCCACCAGCGACACCGGATTGCGCCACTGCCGTCCGGGCTGGCCGCCGCCGAGGATGATCAGGTTCTCCGCGTTGCGCCGCGCGCGGGTGGAGAGGTGGTCGAGCCGGAACAGCGTGTCCAGCTGGTCCGGGTCCTCCTGCTTGCGCTCGGCCGCGTCCAGCACCTTCAGCTGCCGGTGCACGATGACCTGGCTGCGGTGCGCGATGTTGAGGAACACCGCCTTGGTGCCTTGCCGGGTCTTGGCTTCCTCGACCGCGGCGGCGAGCGCGGACTGCTGCGCCAGGTTGAACGCCTCGGCCACCTCGCCGATCTCGTCCGTGCCGTGGTCGAGCAGGTGCCCGCCCTCGTCGAGGTCGACCGGTTCGCCCGCCCGCACGCGGCCGACGAGTTCCGGCAGCCGCACCTCGGCCGCGTCGAGGGTGTCCTCGCGCAGCCGGGCGAGCCGGGAGATGAAGCGGTTCGACAGCCGCAGCGCGATCAGCACCACGGCGAGCGCGAAGAGCACCGCCGCCGCGCCCGCGATGATCGAGTTGCGCAGCGTGTCGTCGGCGTCGGTGATCGCCGCGTTGGTCGCGTGCGCGCTCTGCGCGGCGAACATCGTCATCAGCGTGGTGGCGACCTGCTTGGCGTCGGTCCGCCACTGCTCCAGCGGCACCGGAAGCTGTTTCGCGCCGGACAGCAAGGCGTTCTCGACCTGCGTCACGGTCGTCCACGCGGGACTCGAGACGAGCTTGTCGTAGTTCGCCCGCACCTCGGGCACCATCTGCGGCACCGACTGTTCGAGCTGCGCGTGGTACGCGCCGATCTGGCCGAGGTACGCGCGCTGCTCGTCGCCGGACAGCCCGCCCGCGGCGAGCCCGGCCGACGCCAGCGCATCGCTGCGCTGCATTTCCTCGGCGGCGTTGAAAATCGGGATCGCGGACAGCCGGGCGTACGCGTTGTCCGCGCCGCGGGCGGCCTGCGCGAGCCCGGCGACGCCCTGGGTGAACTGGTCGATGATCTGGTTGTAGAAGGAAAAAACCTCGAGCCGCGGCACCTGGCCGGAGTCGACCTGCTGGCGCAGCTGCGGCAGTTTCGCTTCCAGCGCGGCGAACGTGGCGATGTTCTGCTTGACGCTCGCGGGCACGTTCGAGTCGCTCGCGAAGTTGCCCTGCAGCACCGAGGTGATCTGCGCGGCGGACGCGTCCGTCTTCGGCCGGGTCGCCAGCAGCGCGGCACGCGCGGCGTCCTGTCCGGCCAGCACGCTCATCGACAGCTGGCGTTCCTGTTCCGCGGCGAGCAGGAACGGAATGCCGGGACCTTCCGAACCGCGAATCTTCTGCGCGTAACTCCGCGCCTGCGTCGCGTCGAAAATCAGGTATCCGGCGAGCGCGATACCGACGATCAGCAACGCCACGCTAGGAATCAACGCGATCGCGAGCACGCGAGAGCGAATCGAGGAGCCGCGGCCCTTTCGCCCGGAATTCTGCTTCACCGTGATCCGTTTTCCTTCCGGCACTGCTGTGGTATTCGGGTCCTCGGTGTTTTCGTTGCACCGGTCCGACCAGCCGGATCACAGTTCACCGTGGTCTGCGTTGCCCGCGACGACGGTAAGCAACCCGGACGGGCGAGTCAAGTCCGGACCCGCGTTGCCGTCATCCTCTTGTTACCTGCTAGTAACCCACTGCGGTGCTTGGAAAACTGATCACCACCGGACGTGACCTTGGTCGCACCCGCCGCGCCGCGCTCCGCCGGGCTCCCGCGCGTGAGGTCGGTCACGACCCGGTGCCCGCGAAAACTCACCGGAAACTTATGCGCATTTCCGCATCAGCGGCGGAATCGAACGGAAAACCGAGATCGATTTCCGGAATTCAGCGCCGGACGCCATTCGGCGGCCGGTGCGCGGAAAGCCGCGGCCCCGGCGCCGGTTCCGTTTCCGCCGCGACCGCCGGAGGCTCTCGGCGGAGCAGATCGTGCAGCATCTCCCGGCACGCCCAGGCCAGCACGGCCACGGACGCGATCAGCACCGCTACCAGCGTCGATTCGACCGGATAGCGTCCGATGAAGTCGCCGAACCGGGCGAGCACGAAGCCGAGCGCCACGCCGACGAGCAGGGTCACGACATACGAGAGCGGCACTTCCCGACCGCGGGTGTCGATCATTTCGGCCCCTTCCGCCCCGGATTCGCCCGGCGGCGCCGCTCCCCGATCGGCTCCGGCCCGCGAAAAAACAGGCACCGAGCATACCCGCCGGGCAGCGCGCGGCGCGCCCGTCGATCACCCAAAGGGGCGAGCAGGACACCGATTGTTCACCCAGGTCCCGCGAATCCGGCCGGATCCCGGCGAATCCGCGCGGATATTGCGCGAATTCTTTTCAGCGCACCTCGCGCAGCACCGTGACCGCCCGCAGCACCTCGGCGTAAGTCGTGTACAGCGGAGCCAGCCCGAAGCGCAGCACGTCCGGCGGCCGGAAATCGCCGAGCACGCCGCGTTCGTGCAGCGCGTCCATCGTCTGCTGCCCGCCCGCGTCGCGCACCGAAACCTGGTGTCCCCGAACGTGTTCGCGCGGCGTCGGAATGTCGGCTCCCGGCAGCAGTTCGTCCGCACACCGGAAGAAGAAATCGCCCAGTGCCAAGCCTTTCGCGCGCAATACGGAAAGGTCGACGTCGTCCCAGACGTCCAGCGCGGCGTCGAGCGCCAGCATCGACAGGATGTCCGGAGTGCCTGCCCGGGCGCGCGCGATCCCCGCGCTGCCGCGGTATCCCGGTTCCATTCCGAACGGATCCGCGTGCCCGGCCCATCCGGCGAGCGGCTGATCGAATTCCGCCTGATGCCGCTGTGCCACATAGATGAACGCGGGCGAACCCGGTCCGCCGTTGAGGAATTTGTACGTACATCCCACCGCGAAATCGACGTCGCACGCGTCGAGCTGAACCGGAATCGCGCCGACGCTGTGGCAGAGATCCCACACCGCGAGCGCGCCCGCCGCGTGCACGGCCTCGGTGACCGACGGCATGTCGTGCAGCCGCCCGCTGACGTAGTCGACGTGATTCACGAGCACCGCGGCCGTCCGCTCGCTCACCGCGTCCGGCAGCTCCGCCACCGGCACGCGCCGCACAGTGTGCCCGGTGAGCCGGGCCGCCTGGTCGGCGACGTAGCCGTCGGTCGGAAAGGTCGCCGCGTCGACCAGCACCTCGCCGCGGCCGGGGTTCGCCCGCACCGCCGCGACGAGCGCCTTGAACAGGTCCACGCTCGTCGAATCCGCCACCACGACCTGTCCGGCGGCGGCCCCGACCAACGGCGCGATCCGCTCGCCGACCCGCTGCGGTGCTTCCCACCAGCCCTCGGTCCACGACCGGATCAGCCGCCGCCCCCACTGCTCGCGGACCACCTCGGTCAACCGCTCCGCGACGTGTTTCGGCGGCGCGCCAAGAGAATTCCCGTCGAAGTAGGCGACTTCCGGGTCAAGGTCGAACTCCGCGCGTTTCGCGGCGAGCGGGTCGGCGGCGTCGAGCGCGGCCGCCTCGTCGGCAAGGCTCTGGCCGCGCACAGCGGATTCGGTCATCGACGCTCCTCGGGTCCCGGTTCGCCCTCTTTCTAACAGGAGGCGGGCCGGTCTATCGAGCGCCGAGGCTGGCCGGGATTCTCTATCGGCCGCCGCTTCGACGACCTACAGTGACCTGACCAGGCACCACCGGAGGAGGTCAGCGTTGACCCAGTCGATCGCCGAACAAGCCGAGGGCCAGACGATCCCGTCGCTGCTGCGGCGCAATGCCGTCGAGTACGGGGATCGGCCCGCGCTCACCTCGCTCGATCTCGAAGGCCGTCCGACGCTCACCTGGAGCGAGTTCCGGACCGCGATCGCCGAGGTGTCCCGCGGGCTCGCCGGGCTCGGCCTCGCCGCGGGCGACCGGATGCTGATCATGGCCCCGAGTTCGCCGGACCACCTGATCGCCGACCTCGCCGCCGTGCACCTGGCGGCCATCCCGTGCACGGCGTACGCGACGCTCAGCCCGGAGCAGATCCGCTACGTCGCCCGGCACAGCGCCGCCCCCGTCGTGGTCCTCGCCGGCACCGACGAGCTGTCCCGCTGGCTGCCGGTGCTCGACGATCTGCCGGCGCTGCGCCGCGTGGTGGTCATCGACGAAACCGCGATCCCGGACGGCGACGACCGCTTCGTCGCGTACTCCGCGGTGCGCGAAGCCGGCCGCACCGCGCTCGCCGCCGGCCCCGAGGCATTCGATCAAGCGTGGCAGGCGATCCGCCCGGACGACCCGCTCGCGATGATCTACACCTCCGGCACCACCGGCGACCCCAAGGGCGTCGTGCTGTCGCACCGCAACGCGATCCACGAGGGCATCGCCGTGCACACGCTGCACAAGGCCCCGATGCACCCGACGAACATCGCGTACCTGCCGCTGGCGCACATCGCCGAACGCGAGCTGTCGATTTACCTGCCGATCGTCGCGGCGGGTCACGTGCACACCGTCGGCGATCCGTCCGGCGTGGTCGCGGCGCTCGGCCAAGTGCACCCGCAGAGCTTCTTCGGCGTGCCGCGGGTGTGGGAAAAGATGGTGGCGGGCCTGAAGAACATGCTCGCCGGCGTGCCCGAGGACCGGCGCGAGGCGCTCATTTCGGCGAACGAACTCCTGCAAGAGGGCTACAAACTCCGCAGCGCGGGCGAGGAGCTGCCCGCCGATCTCGCCGAGCGCATCGCGAAGACCGACGAGACCGTGCTAGCGCCGGTGCGCGGGCTGCTCGGGCTCGACCAGCTGCACATCGCGTCCAGCGGCGCGGCCGCGCTGCCGCTGGAAGTGCTGTACTTCCTGGCCGGGCTGGGCGTCGAGATCCGCGAGGTCTGGGGCCTGTCCGAGACCACCGGCGCGGCGACCGCGAACAGCGCCGACGCGTTCCGCGCGGGCACCGTCGGCCGCCCGATCGACGGCGTCGAGGTGAAGACCGGCGAGGACGGCGAACTGCTCGTCCGCGGCCCGATCGTCTTCCTCGGCTACCTGCAGCCGGACGGCACGATCGAACCGGCCACCGACGCCGACGGCTGGTTCGCCACCGGCGACATCGGCACGATCGACGACGACGGATACGTCACGATCACCGACCGCAAGAAGGAACTGATCATCACCTCGAGCGGCAAGAACATCGCGCCGACCCGGATCGAGGGCCTGCTGAAGGAGCACCCGCTGATCGGCCAAGCGGTCGCGATCGGCGACGCGCGGCCGTACGTGACCGCGCTGATCGTGCTCGACGACGAGATCGCGCCCGGCTGGGCAGCGGCCAACGGCGTCGAAGCAGAGGGGATCGACGCACTCGCCGCGCACGAGGCGGTCCAGGCGGAGATCGCCCGGGCCGTCGAATCAGCGAACAGCAGGCTGGCGCGGGCCGAGCAGATCAAGAAGTACCACGTCATCACCACCGCGTGGACACCCGAAACCGGCGAACTGACCCCGACGCTCAAGCTCAAGCGCCGGGTGATCAACGACCGCTACGGCTCCGACATCGCCTCGCTCTACTCCTCGTGAGCGGCGATCACGGTTCTAACCGGCATCGCCACTCACGACACCTGACCAGGGCGACGCGACCGCCGCATGCCTGCCCCGTACGTGGCTTCGGGTCTCGTGAGCGGCGATCACGGTTCTAACCGTGATCGCCACTCACGAGGCCTGCCGGGTCCACTTGCGCAGCCGCGGCGGCACGCGCTTTTCCAGTCCGTAGTTCTCCAGGTGGGCGGAGAACACCTCGTCGAACGCCTGCTGCACGGTCTCGGTGTCCCAGTCCGGGCGCTCCAGGATCGGCTGCTTCAGGTACGGCTGCCCCATCACGTGCAGCTGCGGGCCGTTGCACCGGATCATCTGCCCGGTGATGCCGTGCGATCCCTTGCCGAGCAGGAACAGCACGAGCGGCGCGATCTTCGCCGGCGTCCGCTCCGGCGGGCACGCGCGCAGCGCCCGCTCGGATTTCCAGACCATCCGGGTGTGCGCCACCGGGCACACCGCGTTCACCCGGATCCCGGAATCGTCGAGGTCCAGTGCCCACGAGTAGGTCAGCGACGCGACCGCGCCCTTGCTCGCCGAGTACACCCCGAGCTTGCGCTGCCCGAGCGACGCGCCGGAAGAAATGTTCACGATCGACCCGCCGCCGCCCGCGCCGACCATCGCGCGGATCGCGGCGAGCCCGGTGTACATCACGCCGAGCACGTTCACCTCGACCAGCTGGCGGGCCTGTTCCGCGTCGTCCTCCCACGGCAGCGCCTCGTAGTTGAGCCCCGCGTTGTTGACCAGGCCGTCGATCCGGCCGAACTCGGCGACACACTGGTCGACGATCGCCTGCGCCTGCGCCGGGTCGGCCACGCTGTGCCCGTTCGCGACCGCGCGCCCGCCGTGTTCGCGGATCGCCGCCGCGGTGCGTTCGGCCAGTCCGGCGTCCACGTCGTTGACCACCACGGCCCCGCCCGCGCGCGCGACGTGCACGGCGAACGCCTCCCCGAGCCCGCGCCCGGCCCCGGTCACCACCACGGCCTTGTCCTGCAACAGTCTGTCCACGCTCACTCCCCGCTGGTGCGCCCGGCGCGAGGACGTCCGCTCCGCCGGGTCTCTCCCAGTGTTGGGCCGTTCGGCCCAGTCGCACCGGACGATCGCGACGAACGGTGGTCGCGCTGCGCCGAACGAGGAAAGCTGATCAGTGCTACGGGTACCCCGCGGCAGGTCAGTCCGAACGGCTCCCCGTTCCGGCCACCGGATTCTTCCCGGCTGTTCACCCTGGTGTGATCGGCGGCATACTGAGGGTGCATGCCCTGACCGGAGCAGTGACACTCCTGGCCAGGAGCGAAACAGGCGAAGGCAGAATGCGGGACACTCGCATTCACTCGATCGGGGAGGGGGCAGTGGTCATCTCGTGACGACCGAAGCGACCTCTCGGCTGACGGCGCCGCTGCGGAATGTCGAGTATCGCGTGCTCTGGGCGGCGGAGGCCATCTCGAGCGCGGGCGACCAGCTGGCGAAGGTGGCGCTGTCCATCCTCGTCTACCACCGCACCGGTTCCGCGCTGTGGGCCGCGGTCGTCTACGCGCTGACTTTCCTGCCCGCGCTCGCCGGCGGGCTCGGGCTGTCCTTCCTCGCCGACCGCTACCCGCGGCGGGCCGTGCTGAGCGTGAGTGCCGCCGCCCAGGCCGTGCTCGTCGGGTTGATGAGCCTGCCCGGAATGCCGCTGGCCGCGCTGTGCCTGCTGCTCGTCGCGGTTCAGCTCGCCGCGTCGCCCGCGAACGCGGCGCAGAACGCGATCACCCGCGAGGTGTTCACCGACGACCATCTGTACCTGCGCAGCCAAGACCTGCGCGGGATCACCACCAACACGGTGCAGCTGCTCGGTCTGGCCGGCGGCGGCGTGCTGGTGACGGCCGTGGGCACGTCGTGGGCGCTGGCGATCGACGCGGTGAGTTTCGCGGTGGCCGCGGTGATCGTGCGGGTGTGGGTGCACAACCGGCCCGCTGCCGGCGGCGACCACAGCACCTGGTTCTCCGCGACGCGCTGGGTGTTCGGGCAGCGCAAACTGCGGGTGCTGATCGCATTGTCGTGGCTCGTGGGGCTGGCCGTGGTGCCCGAAGGGCTGGCCGCGCCGCTGGCCCAGCAGCTGAACGCGCCGTCCGCGGCGGTCGGCTGGCTGCTCGCCGCCGACCCGCTCGGCTTCGTCGCCGGGGCCTATCTGCTGTCGAAATTCGCGTCCGCCGAGGTCCGGCAGCGGCTGCTCGGAGTGCTGGCGACGACGTCGCTGGCCTTGCTCGCGCTGTTCCTGCTGCAGCCGAATCTGGTGGTCGCGCTGGTGCTGCTCGCGCTCGCCGGTGCGATGGGCGCCTACATCATCACCGTGACCGCGACGTTCTCCACCTGGGTGCCGAACGAACTGCGCGGCGGGGCCGGCGGGCTCTACCGCACGGGGCTGCGCGTGGCGCAAGGCATCGGGGTGGCTCTCGGCGGGGTGGTCGCACAGGCGACCGGCTCTGCCGTCACCGCCATCGCACTGGCCGGGCTGGCCGGCGTGGCTCTGGCGATCCCCACCGCGTTCTCGTGGACCCGGGTGCGGCACGCGGTCGCGGCCGGGGCCTGATCGTGGGTTGCTGGATGAATCTGTGGCCGGGGTCGAGGCACCGGCCGAATGGGTCCGGGTACGCCGGACGGGAAGTCGTTTCACGCTTCACGGTCACGCACGGAACACACCTCCGTTCGCATTGTCACGAATCCGTCGTGGATCGGTCACGGAACTCACGCTTCACGGTCACGCACAGCTGCTCACCTCCGCTCGCTGACAATTCATCGGAAAATGACAACAGCTCGATTCACGCTTCGCGGTCGCGCACGGGAAAACACCTCACTCGGGGGGACGGCGGGGACGCTCCTCCGCAATTTACTTCATGGATGCAGCAGTTGTCGCGGAAGGCGTCTCCGGGTTCGGAGACTACGACCGAATACAGCGTTCGAAGTCGGTGAGTGAGATGATACCGGCAACTGATAACGGCGCAGAACCGGGAACCGTCCGGGAACCGCATCCGACACCCGAGGAGGCACGGCCCGATGCCCGGAACCGAACCGGCGCGCGGTGAAGGCCGCGGCCCCGGGGAGGAACCGCCCGCCGCCAACGGCGGCGCGGGAAGGCTGCGCGCATTGATCGCCGGGAACCCCATTCACTCCTGGGATCTCTGGACGAAACCGCGCCGGATGATCGCGTTCCTGCTCGCCTGGGACGCGATCGCGGTGGCGCTGCTGACCTTCGGCGTGGTGACGTCGCCGAGCCCGGATCTCGTGGACTGGGGCCGGTTCGCGATCCTCGCCGGCTGCGCGACGGTGCACATCCAGCTCACCCGAAGGCAAGAGGAACGGCGGCGCAACCGGGTCACCGCCGTCCACATCGACCTGACCGGCATCTGGGTGTTCCCGGCCGCGCTGCTGCTGCCGATCCCGCTGACGCTGCTGCTGATCGCGCTCCTGCGCGTCCAGCGGTGGTTCAACTCCCGGCGGCCGCCGCACAAGTTCGTGTTCACCTCGTTCACGCATGCGGTGTCAGCACTGCTGGCGCACCACCTGTACCAGACTTTCGCGTCCGCCGAGCTGGCCCGGCTTTCGCCCGCGAACTCGTTGCAGGTCTTCGGGATCCTGATGCTCGTCGGGTTCAGTTACGCGGCGCTGCAGGCGATCGTGATCGGCGGGCTGCTCGCGCTCGGCGGCACGTCCGCGCCCACCCTGCGCAACGTATTGGGCACCAAGGACGACAACCTGCTGGAGCTGTCGACGATCAGCCTCGGCACCATCGCGACGATCCTGCTCGTGAACATCCCGCCGGCGATCGTGATCCTCGTGCTCATCACGGTGCTGGGCAACCGGCTGGCGGAAATCAACCAACTGCAGTCCGAAGCGCGCACCGATCCGAAAACCGGGATCTTCAACGTGCGCGGGTGGTCGGAGTCCGCGGAACGCGCGCTGGCGAGGGCCGCGCGCGGCGGGGAAACCCTTGCGCTGCTGATGATCGACCTCGACCACTTCAAGTGGATCAACGACACGTACGGCCATCCGGCGGGCGACGACGTGCTCCGCACGGTGGCGCAAACTCTCGACGAGATAACGCGTCCCAAGGACATCATCGGCCGCTTCGGCGGCGAGGAGTTCCTGATCCTGCTGCCCGATGCGGACACCACGGCGGCGAAGGTGACCGCGGAACGGATCCGTACCGCAATCGCCGATCAGCGCATCGTGACGACCGACAAACGCGGCGGTTCGGCATTGATCACCGGCCGCACCGGGTCGATCGGCGTTTCATTGCTCGGGGTGAACGGAACGACACTGGAACAGTTGCTGCAAGCCGCCGACGCGGCCGTCTACACCGCGAAGGAAGGCGGCCGGAACCAGGTGCGCTTCGCGGACGCGAATCTGCCTCCGAAGTGATCAACAATTCCGATCACCGGCACTCTTTGCGATTAATCGCGAAACCGATTCAGCAACTGTGCGCAACGGCGCGCACCCCGTTCCGCCGCCGCATTGGGCCGCCGGGTTAATTGCCCGCCGGACCGCGAACCGCGACTGCCGGTTTTCGGGAAGGAACGAAAGCCGCCGGGCCGGGCGAACCCAGTTGGCCGAAGCCCGAAAATCCCTCGGGGCCGGATCGGACTCACTCGCGGCCGCCCCGTACTCAACCGCAGCACCCTCCATCCCTGGCCCGCACCGCTCCCCGTCCATCCCCGACCCGCACGGCTCCCCCGGACCCGGCCGCTGCTGGCGTCTATCCCGGACCGAACCTCCCGAGCCGCGACGGTCCCGCACCCCGCCCGCCTCGCCCCGGCCAGAACCGCCCCAATGTGGCGTTGGGTGCATCTGACGCACCGAACGCCACATTGGGTGCGTCGCATGCACCCAACGCCACATTGGGGTCTTCCCAGCAGCCCCGCTACGGCGACGTCGAACACTGGCTGGGCCGCGTATCTCCCCGCAGCGGTCCGTGAAGGGCTCCTTGCGGGAATCTGATTCCCGCAAGGAGCCCTTCACGGACCTCCCCAGGAGCCACGCACGCGCCCATCGCGACGCCACGGTGGACGCGTCGCCTGCACCCACCGTGGCGTCCGGTGCGCCCAGAGCGATCCGCCGCACCCGGGGGTTACCCCCCGCGCGGGTGAGGGGGACAGCCGCCTCCCGGATCGCGCGGCGGGCTGGCACCCTGGTGCGCATGCCAGCCACCGACGACCGTGCCCCGGCCGCCGTTCGCGTTCGCCGACCCTGGTCGACGTCCGGCTGGCTGCTGCTCGTCCTGCTCGTGGTGTTCGGGTTCGGCCTGATCGCCTCGCGGCCCGCGTCCCCGCCCGACCAGGGCCCGCCGACCGGCGACGTGCTCGCGGCGCGCAACGCGGTCGAAGCGCTCGCCCACCCCGACGGCCAGGCCACCGCGCTGGCGCTCCTGCCCAAGGACTTCACCGCGGTCACCGGCGTGAAGCCCGGCCCGCTCCCCGCCCGCGACGGCACCGTCCGCGCGGCGCACCTCGACGGCGGCTGCTCGGCACCGTGGGGCGACGACAACACGAAGTGGGACTTCTCCGTCCCGTGCAAGGCGCACGACCTCGGCTACGACCTGCTCCGCTACGCCAACGACAAGGGCCACCCGCTCGACCAGTCCGCCCGGGCGTCGCTCGACGACCGGCTCGAGCAGGACATGCACCGCACCTGCGAGCTGAACCCGATGAACTCCGAGCGCACCTGCCAGCTGGTCGCGTCGGTGTTCACCAGCGGGCTGGTGGTCAACTCGTGGCATCAGCGCTGGGGCCCGCCGGTCGGCGACCCGATCGGCCCGATGGTCGCCGGCGTGCTGGTGATCGGCTGCCTGCTCGTGATGCGCCTGCGCGGCTGGCACACCGCCCGCCGCACCACCCCGCGTCCGCGCCTGCCCCGCGGCGTCCCTCGGCCGTGGGCGGTGCTCGGCATCGCCGGCGCGGTGCTGCTGATGGTCGGCGAATCGGCGACCGCGCTGGCCGACTGGGCGGGCGCGCCGGAAACCACCTGGTGGCCGCTGACCTGGCTCGCGCAGCTGACCCCGCTGCTCTTCTTCGCGGGCGGGCTCGCCAACGCGGCGGGCTGGCGGGCCGAACGCGACCGCGGCTACCGGCATTACCTGGCCGAACGGTCCAGCCCGCTGCTGCGCCCGGCGTTGATCTTCGCCGTGGTCGCCCTGATCGTGCCGCTCGCGCTGGAGCTGCTGGGCATCCCCGCCGGAACCAACGCCACGGTCATGCGGATCGCGCTGCACCCGTTGTGGCTGCTCGGTGTCTACCTGCTGACCGTCGTCGGCGCGCCGATGCTGCTCGCGCTCTACCGCCGTACGCGGCTGTGGTCGGTCGCAGCGCTGACCGCTGTCGTCGTAGCCGGAGAACTCGCCGCCAGCTGGACGGACGTCTCCTGGCCGCGCTACGCCGCCACGCTCGCCTTGGCGCTCCTCGCGCAACAGGTGGCGTTCGCGTACGCGGAGGGCGTCCGCCTTCGCCGCGCGGTGCTCGGCGTAGCGGCCGTAAGCGGCGTCGCGGCTCTCGCGGTCGCAGTGTTCGCCTTCGACGCTTCGCCGGTACTGCTCGGCAACCCGGGCGCGCCCGCCGCGTTGTCCGCGCGGCCGTGGACCGTGCTGCTGCTGGGCGTCTCGCAACTCGGCCTCCTCGGGCTCCTCGCGACACCGCTGCGGCGCTGGGCCGCACGCGACCGCGTCACCCGCACCGCCGCGCTCATGCTGCGCGCCCCGATGAGCCTGTATCTGGCCTTCCTCGCCGCGATGCTGCTGCTCGTCGCCGTGGTCTACCTGCCAGGACCGATCGCGAACGGCCTGAGCTGGCTGCTGCGTCCGCGCATGCTCGCCGCAGTGGCGCTGCTGCTCGTGCCCGCGGCGCTGGTCTTTTGGTGGTTCGAGCGGCATCCGGGCAAGGCCAGCACGGAAGCACCAGTCGCGCCCCTTCCGTACACCCCGACCGGCCGCCGTCCGGTGCTGCTCACTCGCGCGGCCGCCGCGCTGGGCATCGGCTACGCGACGCTCGGCGTGTTCGGTCTCGCGCTGGCCCGGTTCGGCGCTGAAGCCGCGGACGCCGACGTGCTCGGCTTGCGGCTCGACCCGGTCCAGAGCCTCGTGCATCTGCTCCTCGGCGTCCTGCTGCTGCACGCGGTGCGAACCGGCGCAGCGGCGACCTCGGCCGCGACGTGGTTCGCCGCCGCCTTGACCTGTGTGCCGTCGCTCGTGGCCGCCGCGGGCGGCGAGACGCACGGCTCGGCAGTCGTTGTCCTGCACATCCTCACCGCGGTATTCGCGCTGGTCGGAGCGGGTACGTGCATGGTGCCGGCGAGAAGGCCAGCCGCCGCCGCGCCCTGACCCGCGACACGCGTACCGCCGACCGGGCGAAAATGCTTCGGATACCGGACGATGGGTGGTGCACGCCACACCGCCCGGGGGAGGTGCGAATCCTTCGCAACCCCCGCCCGGCACCATGCGTCTTCAGAAGCGGACGACCAGAACGACGAGAAGGAGCCGACCGCGTGGACTACCCGCCTCGGAACGGGCAAGGCGATCGCCGCCCCGCCCGCTCGTGGCAGGACCAGCCCGGCCGGGGACCGGCGCGGCGGCCCGGGCCACCGGCCCGCTCGCGACGCGAACCGCAGGGTCCGTCTCGTCGTCCAGGACCGCCGCCGCGCCGTCCGTCCGGCCGGTCCCGCCGCGGCGGGATGCGCGGCGCGAAAATCGCTCTCGCCGTGGTGTCGCTGCTGGTCATGGGGCTCACCGGATACGCGTGGGCGTCGCTGCAGGGGCTGGTCAACGGGCTGAGCTACTCCGACGTGATCGGCGACGGCGCGGGCGGCGACAAGCCGGCCGACGGCGCGCGCGACATCCTCCTGGTCGGCCTCGACAGCCGCACCGACGCCCAGGGCAACCCGCTGTCGCCGGAACTGCTCGCCCAGCTGCGCGCGGGCGAATCGGACGGCGAACTGAACACCGACACGCTGATCCTCGTGCACATCCCGAACGACGGCAGCAAGGCCGTCGCGCTGTCGCTGCCGCGCGACTCGTACGTGGACATCCCCGGCTACGGCAAGCACAAGATCAACTCGGCGTATGCCAGGGCGATGCTGCAGGCCCGCAAGGACCTGCAGGCGCAAGGCGTCACCGATCCGAAGGAACTCGACGTCAAGGCCAACCAGGCCGGGGCGAAGCTGCTCATCGCGACGATCCAGAACCTGACCGGGTCCACGATCGACAACTACGCGGCGATCAACCTGCTCGGCTTCAGCGACATCACGAAGGCGGTCGGCGGCGTCGACGTGTGCCTGAAGAACAACGTCGACGACGACTACTCCGGCGCGAACTTCACCAAGGGCCAGCACACCATCGCCGGCGTGGAAGCGCTGGAGTTCGTCCGGCAGCGGCACGGGCTGCCGCGCGGCGACCTCGACCGGGTGGTGCGCCAGCAGGTGTTCATGGCGGGCATGGCGCGCAAGATCCTGTCCGCGGGAACGCTGACCGATCCGTCCAAGCTCAACGCGCTGGTCGACGCGATCAAGAAGTCCGTGGTGCTGAACCAGAACTGGGACATCTTCAGCTTCGCCCAGCAGATGAAGGGACTCACCGGCGGGCAGCTCGAGTTCCGCACCATCCCGGTCGACAACGTCGAGTACCGCACGCCGAACGACGGCGTCGCGGTCAAGGTCGACCCGGCGAAGGTGAAGGCGTTCGTGCAGGGGCTCGCCGGTCCGCAGGCCGGAGCCGACGGCGCGCCGGCACAACAGCAGCAGAAGCCGGACGAGTCGCATAAGGACACGACGGTCGACGTGCGCAACGCCTCGGATCGCACCGGTCTCGCGGCGACCGTGTCGAAGCAACTGGTGGACAAGGGCTTCACCGCCGGCGACACGGACAACGCCTCCTCGCGGAAGACGACTGTGATCTGGGTCCCCAGCGGCGGCGAGGCAGCCGGGCAGGCGGTCGCCGACGCGCTCGGGACCAAGGCGACGGTGCAGGAAGACAAGAGCGTGCCCAAGGGCCACGTGAAGGTGTTCCTCGGTTCGGACTACCAGCCGTCCGCTGGCGCTTCGAGCGGAACCGGTGCGGCGCAAGCACCTCCGGCGCAGCAGCAGGCCGCGCCCCCGGCCACCCCCTCGGGTCCGGGAAGCGACGACCAGCCGATCACCGCTGACGGCGTGCCCTGCGTCAACTGACGCGTTGCTCCATTCGGGGCAAGTAGAAAATATTCCGGAAACCCGCGTAATGAGCGGCCGCTTCGGCACTTTCACCATCGGGACGCAAGCCCGCGTCCGCGAAGTTGGTTGAGGGGCAGGGGCCGTGATCGACGCTGAGCACTACCAGCGGGTGCTGGGAGACGAGCTGCGCAAGCTCAGGCGTGGCCGGGGATGGACGCGCAAAGAGCTGAACGCGCATCTGCAGAGCGAAATCTCGCTGCAGACACTGGCGACGTACGAACTGGGCACCCGGCAGTGTTCCGTGGTGCGCCTGGTCGAACTGTGCGTGGCGATGGACGAGCTTCCGCAGGATTTGCTGGCGAAGGTGCACAGCCGGGTCTTCACCGAGGAACCGGGCCGGGTCCGCGTTGACCTGCGCCGCGTCGTCGCGGAGGCCGGTCCGGAGCTGACTCCGCTGCGGCGCTGGGCCGAAGGACGGTTGCGGCAGAACGGAGTCGCGATGCCGGGCTCGCCCGCGCGCGCGAGTGCCGCCGCCCGGCCGCCTGTCGCGGTACCCGGATCCTCAAGCACGCCAAGCCCTTCCGCTCCCGCGGCTTCGGGACAGCCCGCTTCGGCGAGCTCGTCGACCGACGAGGTTTCGTTCGACTTCGCCGCATTGGAGCGAATGGCCGAACTCTGCGGCCTTCCGACGGCTGAGCTGGTTTCGCACCTGCGCAAGCTCGCTCCTGCCTGACCACAGACCACGAGGGGGACCCTTCGCGACTCCTCCCCTGCCGCGAAAGTCCCCCTCGTTCTGCTCAACCTCCGCGCGCACTCGTCCGCGCAGGTCCTTTCCCGCTCAACGACAACGCTGCCTGTCCTGCGTCCACTGTGGAGCGACCGCTCCCTGCTGAATGCTGCCCCCAAGTACTACGAGGGGAACTTTCGCGACTCCTCCCCTGCCGCGAAGGTTCCCCTCGTACCAGGCAGGTCCACTGTGGACTGCCGAAGAGACCACGAGGGGGACCCTCGCGACGCCATCCCCCGTCGCGAAAGTCCCCCTCGTGCCAGATCACCCGAGCAGCTCGTAGTCCTCCCGCCGCACCGTCCGGGTGTCCAGCCAGTACCGCCAGGTGAATCCCGGCCACAGCGTCCGGTTCACACCCTTGGCGTCCAGATACCAGCTCTTGCAGCCGCCCTGGGTCCAGATCCCCTTGTCGAGTTTCCGTTGCATCTCGGCGTTGAACCGCTCCTGCACCTCCTCGCGCGGGTCCAGCGCCCGGTCGCCCGCGAGCCGCAACGCCTGCGCGATATAGGAAATCTGCGCCTCGATCATGAAGACCACCGAGTTGTGGCCGAGCCCGGTGTTCGGGCCGAGCAGGAAGAACAGGTTCGGGAAGCCGTTGACGGTGATCCCGAGATGCGTCCGCATCCCCTCGCTCGCCCACTCCTTCGCGAGATTCCGTCCGTCGCGGCCGACGATCTCCAGGCTGTCGAACGCGTCGGTCACGTGGAACCCGGTGCCGTAGACGATCGCGTCCACCTCGTGCTCGACGCCCGCGTTGTCGACG
Organism: Amycolatopsis sp. cg13; assembly: GCF_041346965.1. Taxonomy (GTDB): domain Bacteria; phylum Actinomycetota; class Actinomycetes; order Mycobacteriales; family Pseudonocardiaceae; genus Amycolatopsis. The sequence goes on along the minus strand of NZ_CP166848.1, from coordinate 7,774,674 downwards.
ACGCTGTGCTCGCGCACCTCGGCCACGCCGTCGGTGACCACGTCGACGTTGTCGCGGGCCAGCGCCGGGTAGTAGTCGTTCGAGATGAGCACGCGCTTGCAGCCCATGGTGTAGTCCGGGGTCAGCTTGGCGCGCAGCTCCGGATCCGACACCGCGCGGTCGATGTTGCTCTTCGCGAGCCGCTGCCCGATCTTCATGATCCACGGCTGGCCGTTGAAGCCGATCGCGCGCGCTTCCAGCGTCCAGTAAAGGAAATTCCGGTACAGCCGCTGCACCGGCGGCACCGCGCGGAACAGCCCGCGCAGCCAGCCCGGCATGTCGCGGTCGGCCTTCGGCATCACCCACGGCGGCGTGCGCTGGAACAGCGTCAGCTCGGCGACTTCCGGCGCGATCTTCGGCACGAACTGGACCGCGCTGGCCCCGGTGCCGACCACCGCGACGCGTTTGCCGGCGAAGTCGAAGTCGTGCTCCCACTCGGCGGAGTGGAACGCGCGGCCCTTGAACCGTTCGATGCCCGGCAGGTCCGGGATCATCGGCCGGTGCAGCGCGCCGACGCCCGCGACGAGCGCCGGAGCCACGAACTCGTCGCCGCCGCGGGTGCTGACGTGCCAGCGGTTCTCCTCGGCGTCCCAGCGCGCGCCGGTCATCTCCTGGCCGAAGCGGATGAAGCGGCGCAGGTCGTACTTGTCGGCGACGCCGCGCATGTACTCGTAGATCTCCGGCTGCGGCGAGTACGCGCGCGACCAGCCGGGGTTCTGTTCGAAGGAGAAGGAGTACATGTGCGACGGGATGTCGCACGCGCAACCGGGGTAGCTGTTGTCCCGCCAGGTCCCGCCGACGTCCTCGGCCTTCTCGAGAACCACGAAGTCGTCGCGGCCGTCCTTGCGCAGCTGAATCGCCATGCCGAGCCCGGAGAACCCGGTGCCGACCACGATCACGCCGGTCTCGGTGCGGTTGCCCATGCGTCCTCCCGTTAACTGTTACCCGAAGTCCAGCTTACTCGGAGTAGGTTACTGGCGGTAGAGTGTGCGCCATGACCACCGCCAAGCGCAAGCGCATGCCCCGAGCCGAGCGGGAACGGCAGATGATCGAGGTCGCCGAGCAGGTCTTCGGCGAGCGCGGCTACGCCATGGCGTCGATGGACGAGATCGCGGAACTGGTCGGCGTGTCCAAGCCGATGCTGTACGAGTACTTCAACTCGAAAGAGGGCCTGCTGCTGGCCTGCATCCGGCAATCGCGGGCGGCGCTGCAGGAGGCTACCGAGCAGTCGATCGTCGGCGCGGACTCCGCGCAGGAGGCGCTGCGGCGCGGACTGCTGGCGTTCTTCGTCTTCATCCGCGAGCGCCGCCAGGCCTGGTCGCTGCTGCGCCACGAGATGGCCCTGATCGGCACCCCCGCCGCGGACGAGATCGAGGAAACCCGCCGCCAGCAGACCGATCTGATCACCGCGTTGATGAGCGGCTACTTCGACAGCGAGGACACCCTGCGCGCCGAAGCCTCGGCCGAGTTCGTGGTCGGAGCCTGCGAGCGGCTGGCGATCTGGTGCGAGCGCTTCCCGGAGGTGACCCCGGAGAAGGCGACCGAGTACGCGATGGATCTGCTGTGGGCCGGGTTGTCACAGCGTGCGATCTAGCTTGCACGTGAAGATGACCGTGCATTAGGCCATTCGGTCGTCACTCAGCGCACATCTCGTCCCGTTACTTGTGACACAGAGTTTTCTTGCGGTATCGATGACACGGTAGAAAGACACACTGAGTGTCGCGCCAGCGGCCGGCAAGCAGGAATCGCGTCATGAGTTTGCGGTGGCCGGGTCTCGACCTGTGACGCATGCTGATGACGAGAGGGGTGAGGCAGTGGTGGAAACGATCACGGCGACTTACAAGCACGACAACGACGACTGGACGATCACCGTGAGCGGCCGCGGCAAGGAGCTGACCGGCAAGGCGCCGGGCATCATCGCCGCCCGCGACCGGGCCGACCAGCTCGTGGAGAAGCTCGCCCCGAACGAGCGTCCCACGGTCGTGCACCTGCTGAACGGCAACGCACTGGAGTTCACCAGCGCGTACATGGCCGCCCGCCTGACGCTGCCGGAGATCGAGCCGCTGGAAATCCCGCCGTCCGGCGGAGCGAAGGCTGCCGCCGCGGATTCCGGCAAGGCTGAGGCTCCTGCGTCGACCGCGGCCGCCGCCTCGGCTGCTGCTCCCGCTGCCGCTGCGAAGCCTGCTGCGGAGAAGGCTCCCGAACAGCCCGCCAAACCGGCGCTGCCGCCGAGCAAGCAGCTCCCCAAAGAGGTCGAAGACCGCAAGCCCGACGAAGCGAGCCGCCCCGGTGTGACAGCCGGCGCGTCGGCCACTCCGCCGGTCGCGCGCGCCTGACCTGCACTGTTTCTTTCGCCCGTTTTCCCGGGCTTCTTTGGCGTGCGCTGACCGGCTCGCCTTGCGAAGCTGGGCTTCTGCGGTCTGCCTCCGTCGAGGTAGGCGCTTTTGCGCTGGCCTATGCCCGCTTCGCGCCTGAAGCCTGGCCGTCTGCGGCCGGCGCTCACGGGCTCTACGACACCCTGAGACAGTCTCGGCATCCCAGGCGCTGTCTAGCCCGCAAAACGCTCGGCTATGCCCAGTACAGCGGGATAAAAACCAATGCGTCACCCAGGCGGGGTAGCCCAATACGGCGAACGTGCTCCGCCAAACCGACCCAGCCGGGCGACCGCCGAATGAGTGATCCCAGGTTCAGTGGCACTTCTCACGAAGTTAACCCGCCGTGACGATCAAGGCTGTCGATCCGCCATCCAGGGATGAAACAGCCAGTATTCGGCAGATCACCCGCCGCCGAGCAGTCCCGCCCGAGAGGCGACGCCGGGTAACCGCTGGAGCTGCCTTGAGCCGCGCGGTGCGAACGCGCCAGCGCACGCCAGGCCGCGCCCCCTGGAAGGTCCCAGCAAGTCGCTCAGGTCGCGGAGAGCCGCTCAGGCAGCCCGGAACCGGATGCCCAAAGCCATGCCCGGCCCCGTTTGCCCTCGAACCCGCGAGGGCCCGGAGTCAGCGCGGGAGGCGAAGCGTCAGCGGAACAGCTTCCGCACCAGCAGCACCGCAACCAGCACGCCAGCCCCGATCAGCGGGTACTTGACCTTCGGGTTGTCGAGCTTCGCGCGCACGCCGTCCTTCGCCTGTTCGGCGAGTTTCTGCGGATTGGCCTTCGTGCCCAGCTGGTCGAGGGTCGCCGCCAAAGCGGTCCTCGCCTGCTCGATCTCACGCTCGATGGTCTCGGGGTCGCGAGCCACGTGCCCTCCTCGCCGCAGTCGGACTGTAGGCGGTCCACGGTAGAGGACAACCCCCGCGCGACGGCGACTGGCCACGCCGAGCCGACCCGAACGTGGCGCGCGCTACGATCACACCTGGTTCCTGGGGGCCGTAGCCCAATTGGCAGAGGCACACGGTTTAGGTCCGTGCCAGTGAGAGTTCGAGTCTCTCCGGCCCCACTCGGATGCGACACAGTTCAGCGTCCCGCAGCGGTTTCCCCGCGGGAAAGCGACGGATTCTCAGCGCCGCCATGCCTCGACGATCTCCTCGGGACCGAACGACGCGGCCAGCGGCAGTCCGTCTTCGATGCCGTTGCGGGACACCGCGATCAAGGGCGTCGTGTGATCGCGGCCGGGGATCGACATGGATCCGGCGAGCAAGCTTTCCCACTCGCGTTTGCCGAAGAGTTCGGTCTCCAGCCACTTGATGGAGCCGGTGAACGCGACGCGAGTCGCCGCGGGCCGGTCCCGGTCGGCGCCGACCAGGTCGATTTCCGGGTTGTTCTGCCGGTTCCACCAGCCGCCTACGACGTCCGCGCCGGGCAGCCGGTCGTCGGGCAGGAGCCGCTCAAGGGCCGTCCGGACGACCGGCTCGACAGCACGGCCGCGCCAGGATGGCCAAGACCCTTCGATGCGCGATGCGACCAAGTCGCCGCGGCCGCGTTCGACCTCGGCAAGGCCGCGCTGCAGGAACGCCAGCCAAAACCGCAAGTACGGATCCTCGATCCGATAACGCTTGTTCTTGGTGTCCGGACGAGTGGACAGCGGAGTGTCGACGGCGACGATGCGCTTGGCCGTCAGGGTGTTCAGGATCGGGGCGAGCGTGCCGGAAGGGATCGGGTTGCCGGCGCCGATTCGATTGGCGATCGTTCCGAAGGTGCGTTCGCCCGTACCGATCGCCTCCAGGGCCGAGCGGCTGTGCGACGGTTCGGGAACCTCGCCGAGCAAGGACAGTTCTCCCGCCATCAGCAACGGGGAAAGCGGGTCCGAGAGCTGGTCGCGCACAAACGCGGTACGGCTGGTGCCCGGTTTCCAGCGCTGGACGATCTCCGGGAAACCGCCGGTGATCAGAAACGCGTCGATGGCCTCCGCCGGCTCGAGTGCGGTCATCCGCTGGACGTCGGCCGGGTCGAGGGGGCGCACGAGCATGCGGGCAGCGCGTCCGTGGAAGGGACGGCCGTACTCCTGGAGGGACTCCATCATCGACAGGTCGCTTCCGACCAGCAAGAGCAGCACCGGTTTGGCCGACAGATACCGATCCCAGACGGTCTGGAGCGCGCCTTCGAACTCGCGGTCCTGCTCGACCAGCCACGGCACCTCGTCCAGGACGACGATGCTGGGAGTGTCCTCGGGCACCGCGACGGCCAGTGCGCGCAGGGCCTGGTTCCAATCAGTGCCAAGCGCCCCGGCGACCAGATCCGCGCCGGGCAGGGCGCTCTGGGCGATCGCGGCGGCGAAATCGGCTCGTTCCGCGGCCGGATTGCGGCCGCGGGAGGCCTGGAAGATCAGATACGGCACCCCGGAGCGGTCGCAGAACTCCTGGACGAGCCGGGATTTGCCCACCCGCCGACGGCCGGTGACGATCACGGCCTGCCCGGGGGTGGTCGCGGCGGCGTCCCTGACCAGGCGGAGCTGCCGCTCAAGCAGCGCGAGATCGTTCGTGCGCCCCTGAAACGCGACCATAAGCTCGACCTCATCTAAGTATGATCGGATCTTACTTAGATTGAATCATACTTAGGATGAGACTTAGGAGCGATATCAACCGCACGCGACGCCGCCGCCGCGCGACGCGGTCGCACGCGAAGCCAGCTGCTCCCGCGCCCGAGTCAACGCCTCAATGCGCTCATCCAGCACCGCCAACCGACGGTCCACCAAAGCGATGGCGCTCGACGACAGCCGACGCGACGGCAGGTCGCCCTGCAGGCACGAGCCCAGCGGGCGGATGTCTTCCATGGTGAGTCCCGAGTCGAGCAGGTAGCGGATGTTCGCCACCCGCTCGATCGCGGACTCCTCGTACTGCCGGTACCCGTTGTGGGAGCGGGCGGCGGTCAGCAACCCCTGCTCCTCGTAGAACCGCAGTGCTCTGGTGGTGACTCCGGTGGCCTTCGCCAGCTCTCCGATCCGCACCGACCCGAGCGTACGCCGCTAAGCGATCACTGCGCCGCCGTCGACGGGCAGGACCACGCCGGTCAGGTATTCGGCGGCGGGGCTGGCCAGTTGGACGATCCAGTGGGCGACTTCTTCCGGCTGGGCCAGGCGTCGTAGCGGCACCATTTCCCGCAGGGAGGCGTGTTGTGCTTGGGCCTGCTCGGCGGTGAGGCCTTCGCGGGCGTAGATCTCGGTGGCGACCGGGCCGGGTGCGACTGCGGTGACGCGGATGCCTTGCGGGGCTAGTTGCACTGCCCAGCTTCGGGTCAGCGACTCCAACGCGGCCTTCGTCGCCGCGTAGAACTCCCGGCCTGCCATCGGCCATCCTCGTTGGCCGATCGCGGTGGTCACGTTGACGACGACACCATCGCGCAGGTGCGGCAGCGCGGCTTGCACTAGGTAGACCGGCGCGAGCAGGTTTGTCGCGACTACTCCGTCGAACGCGCCGGGTTTGATCTCGCCCAGCGCGGCCGGGTCGACGATCCCGGCGTTGTTCACCAGCACGTCGAGCCGGCCGAATTCGGCAAGTGCCGCAGAGACAATCTCCTCTGCGGCACCCGGCGAGGTGATGTCGGCGGCGAACGGGCGGATCTGCGAAACGCCTTCCGCGGTTTCGGCGAGGCGCGCGGCAGTCCGGCCGACGACGAGGACGTTCGCGCCCTGCCTGGCGAACTCGCGTGCGGTGACCTGTCCGATGCCCGTTCCGCCGCCGGTGACGATCACGGCTTTGCCTTCAAACTGTCCTTCACTCATGACAATCGACGCTAAACATTGCCGTATGCGTGAAGGTCAAGCCGCTCAGCGCACGCGGTGGTAAACCAGGGCCACTTCGCCGAGATCGCCGGTCTCCTGGTGCGCGACTGTCCACTTAGTACCCGGAAGGCCGTCGTCGAACAGGCGCGGGCCGCCGCCGGCGATTTGCGGGCAGATGGTCAGGTACAGCGTGTCGATGAGGTCCTCGGCCAGCAGCGCCTTGATCACGCTGACGCTGCTGTTGACCAGGATGTCGCCCTCGCCGTCGGCCTTGAGCTGGGCGACGACCTCGGCGGCGGGCGCGTTCACGACGCGCGTGCGCTCCCATGGCGATTCGGTGAGCGTGCTCGACAGGACGACCTTTTCCGTGTCCACCAACCACTTCGCGTAACCGCGATCGCGCGGGTCGGCGTTTTCGTCGGCGGCGACGGTCGGCCAGAAGCCGAGGAAGCCTTCCGCGTTGCGGCGGCCGAGCAGGGCGGTCGTCGCGTTCTCCCAGATACGGGTCATCTGGTTGCGGGCGGTTTCCGTGGTGACGTAAGGGATGATCGCGCTCATGTCGCCAGGGCCTTCCGGGCCGTGGTAGCGGCCGTCGAGGGTCAGGGCGAGGTTGGCGGTGACACGACGCTCGGTCATGACTGGGTTTCCTTTCGGGTGATGACTTCGGTGAGGTGGTCGAGGACCTGTCCCCAGCCGGTTTCGATTCCGGCGATGGCGGACACGGCCTCGATGGTTGTCGCACTGATTTCCAGACCCAGCCGCAGCCGGGTGCCGCCGTTCGCCGCGGCGGCGAGGGCGAGGTCGTAGTGGCCGCTGAACGCGACGGCTCCGGCCGCGTCCAGCACCGACAGGTCGAACCCGAGCCGCTCGGTTTCGCGAGCGGTCCGGACCTGTCCTTCCGAGCGGTAGGTGCCTTCGGCGTCGCGGTAGGCGAGAACGACGCGCCCACCCGGCTCCGGTTCGAGGACACACTCGGTGACAGTCAGGGACGGCGGGACCCACCACGACGCCAGCAACCCGGCATCCGTCCAGTACCGCCAGACCGTTTCCGGCGGCACCGGCAGCACGCGCTCGAAGGAGAACGCGCGACCGTCGGCCCAGCGATCCCGGTCCGCGGCGGCGGTGTCGGCCTCGATCGCCGCGCGGTAACGGTCGAGCACGTCGCGCTCTCCCGCGTGCGCCTCGATCGTCGCGGCCAGCTTCTGGAGCTGGTCCGCGAATTCCCGCAGCGGAGCCGCTTCGGCCGCGTAGACCCGGCGCTGCCCTAGCGGGGCCATGGTGACCAGGCCGGCGCGGGCGAGGGTCTGCAGGTGCTTGGTCGTCTGCGGCTGCCGCAACCCGGTCAGTTCGGCCAGTTCGCCGACCGACCGCGGCCGTTCAGCGAGCAGTTCGACCAGCTGCCACCTGGTGGTGTCTGCGAGTGCTGCGGCGATCCCGTCCATGCACAGAAGTATTCACCAAGTCGAATATTCGTGTCAAGGAATTCTTTTAGCCGGGCAGCAGCCGGGCCGCGAGGTTGCGGACCGCCAAGCCCCGTTTTGTGCGCGGGACCAGCATCGATGCCGCCGTCCGGACCCCGCGCTGCTTGGGCTTCACGCGCGCTCGATGGGTCGTCTCGTAGTGCGCGAACGCCTCGGCGTAGGTCCCGTCGGCGAGCGCCGTGGCCAAGGTGTGCGCCCCGACGATCGCGAGGCTCGAACCGTCGCCGAGCAGCGAGACACACGACGCGGCATCGCCGACCAGCGCGACCCGGCCGTGCGACCAGCGGGGCGGATCGACCACCGCAACCGCGTCGAAGAAGACGTCATCCGCTGCTTCGAAACGGGCCAGCAACTCCGGGACCCGCCAGCCGAGACCCCGGTAGGCGGTGGACACGATTTCCTTGTCCTGTCCGGGATTCGGCGCGCGGAAGATGAACGCGACGCCGGAATTTCCCCGCACCGGATGGATCGCCACGAGCCGGCCCGGGGTGTTCAGCAGAACCACGTCCTCCGGATAGTCGGATGGCTCGCCGAGCGACACCGTCCCGACATACAGCCCGGCGTGCCGGACGAACTTCGCCTCGGCGCCGAACACATGCCGCCGCACCGCCGAATGCACGCCGTCCGCGCCGATCACCAGGTCGAACCGGCGCGGAGCAGCGTGCTCGAAGGTGACGTCAACCCCGCCGTCGTCCTGCTGCAACGCGGTGATGGTGTCGTCGAAGAGAAGCTCAGCGTCGTCGCGCGCCGATTCGTACAGCGCGGTGGCAAGATCCGCGCGCGGGACCTCGATCTCCTTGCGCACGGCCATTCGCACCGTGGTCACCGAACGCCCGCGCGCGTTGAGCACTCGCAGCCGCTTCGCATGCGTAGCGACCTCGCGCAACCGCGGCACAACGCCCATCGCGTCGGCGACCTCCATCGCGCCAGCGCGGACGTCCACCGGGTTGCCGCTGCTGCGCTGGCCAGCCGCCCGCTCTACGACAGTCGGCCGGAAACCGTTGCGCGCCAGCCAGAACGCGAGGGTCGAGCCAGCGATCCCGGCACCGCACACGAGGACGTCACGAGTCATGCCCTCCAAGATATCCGCACTCAGTGCAGTTCTGCAATGAGTGTAGATTTGCATCCAGTGTCGTAAGCTGCCGAAGTGTCTCTTCGTGATCGCAAGCGCGCCCGCACCCGCCAAGCCCTGATCGACGCGGCGACGGACCTCTTCGCGCGCAACGGCTACGACGAGACGACCATCGCCGACATCGCCGCAGCCGCCGACATCGGCACGCGCACGTTCTTCAGCTACTTCGCCAGCAAGGAAGAACTGGTGTTCCCGGACGCCGAAAGCCGCGTGCAGGCGTTGCTCGAAGCCCTCGCGGACCGAGCTCCGGACGACCGGCCGATCGACCTGCTAGTCCGGGTCCTTGCCGACGGCGGCGAGGTCAGCGACGACATCATCGGCAAGCTGACCCCGTTGCGGATGCGGCTGCTCCAGACCGTGCCCGCAGTCCAAGGCCGGGCCCTGCAGATCCAGTTCGACGCCGAGCGCCGGATCGCCGAAATCCTCGCCGAAGCCTTTCCCGAGGAACTCGACGACGTCACGGCCCGCACGTTGACCGGCGCGTTCGCCGGCGCGGTGCGCGGAGCGTCGCAAGCCATGCTCGCCCGCACCGATGAACTGACCGCGGAACAGCGAACCCAGGCGACCCGGCAGGCCATCGTGAAGACGCTCGGACCGTTGCTCAACCGCGACTGACGTGCTCCGCGCACAGGCAGGCCACGGCGGTGTCGATCCACTCGCGGCCTTCCCACTCCGGATGCCGCTTGATCAACTCGTCCCGCACCTCCGCGATCACGGTCGCCTCGGCCATGTCCGAATCGCGGCGACGCCAGGTCTCGTCGCGGAGCAGTTCGAGGTAGGCGCGCAGGTCGTCGAGCAGTTCCGGACCGCTGATGTCGCCGTGGCCGGGGACGACGATTTCCGGCCGCTGCTGCGAAAGCTTGCGCATGACCTCGATCCAGCGGATCCCGGACACGTCAGTGTCGTGCGGCGGGAACCACGGGAAGATCGCGAACTGGCCGGTCTCGGCGAGGTCGCCGGTAAACAGGACGCCCGCGTCCGGGACCGTCACGACCTGGTCGCCCTTGCTGTGCGCGCGGCCGGTGGCGCGCAGCTGCACGACGCGCCCGCCGAGGTCAAGGTCGTGCGAAGAGTCGTAGACGACGTCCGGGGCCGGCAGTTCGACGCCCTCCAGCTGGCGCGCGACCGGCTCTCCTAGGCCGGTGAACATCTGCAGGTAGCCGGGCCCTTTCGCGGCGAGGTCGGTCGCCTGCGCGCGGTTGACCAGGTAGGTCGCGGCCCCGGCGAAGGTCTGCGCGCCGAACGCGTGCTCGGGGTGGAAATGCGTGGTGGTGAGGTAAATCCGGCGGCCGCGCGCGTACTCGGTCGCGAATTTCAGCACGGTTTCCGCGTTGCGCGGCCCCATGCCGGTCTCGACGACCAGCACGGAATGCGTCCCGCCGACCACGCCGACGTTCGGCACGAGCTGCACGCCCCGGTTCGGGACCACGACCAGGTCGCGGGCGAGTTCGCGCACCTGCGAGGTCTGCACGACGGGATCGGGATACGGATAGTCGGCCATCGCCGGATGCTCCTCGGGAACGCGGGATCAGTGACCCTTCCAGTCCAGCGCCGCGCCCGCGCGGTGTCCAAGACCGATCCGCTTTTCCCGATACCGCACGGGTATTGTCGCTGGTTGTGGATCTCCGTTCGCTCCGGTACTTCGTCGCGGTCGCCGAGGAACGCCACTTCGGCCGAGCGGCGGCGCGGCTGCACATGACCCAGCCGCCGCTGAGCCGCGCGATCAAACAGCTCGAAACCGACCTCGGCGCGGCGCTGCTGAACCGTTCGCCGTCCGGAGTCACGCTCACCGCTGCCGGAACCGCGCTCTACGACGAGGCTCGCACCCTGCTCGAGGCAGCGGACCAAGCCCGCGCGAAGGTCGCCGCGGCCGCTGGACCCGGGACGCTCACGCTCGGCACCCTCGCCGACAGTTCCGAACCGGTCGGGATCCGGCTCGCCGGCGAGTTCCGCGAACGGCATCCGGGCGTGCGGATCAGCGTCCGCGAGGCCGATCTCACCGACCCGACCACCGGGCTGCGCGCCGGGCTCGTGGACGTCGCGCTCACCCGAATTCCGTTCGACACCACCGGAATCCGCACGCACGTGCTGCGTTCCGACCCGATGGGCGTCGTCCTGCGCGCGGACGATCCGCTGGCCGGACGCGCCGAGGTGCGCCGGGAGGAACTCGCTGACCGCGCGTGGTTCCGGTTCCCGGACGGCACCGACCCGCAGTGGCAGGCGTTCTGGAGCGGCGGCGCGGGCGGGCCGGTCGTGCGGACGGTGCACGAATGCCTGCAAGCCGTGCTGTGGAACGGAACTGTCGGGCTCGCCCCGCTCGCGCACTCGTTTCCCGAAGGCGTCGCGACGGTTCCGTTGGCGGACTATCCGCCGAGTCGGCTCGTGGTCGCGTGGCGCGAGGATTCGACGCCGCCGCTGGTCCGCTCGTTCGTCGAACTCGCCGTGCGCATCGCCGGGCTCGACCGCCGCGAAACGCTCGCGAACCCGTAGGCTGGGCCCGGAGATCGGGGAGGTGTGGGCCGTGCCGGGACGCAATCCGCTGCGGGTCCTGCGCAAATGCGCGGACTGGTTCGAAAACCGCGGCGTGTACATCCCTGGCGAGGAAAGCCGCGCGGTCGACCCGGTGCGCGACTTCGGCTGGCTCATGGTCGCGTGGGGCGCCGGCGTCGCAGTGTTCATCCTGTTGTTCGCGTTCGCGGTCTGAATCCCGACTTGCGGCCGTTGACATCGGGGTGATGACTGTCACCCGGAGTGCTCTTTCGATCACGGATCGGCCACGGCTGTACACCAGGTCCGCGTCTTCCGCACCGTGACGGCATTAGTGCCGCCAGAGTGGAGCGGGTCCGCTCGGCAACTACGCCGAACGGCACACCGCCCCGCCCCGACTGGAGTACCCCCGCGATGGCGCCCCCGCGCACCCCGAAACTGCTGTTGACCGCCTGCCTGCTGTTTTCCGTGGCAGCCTGCGGCGGGGTCAACGCTCGGGAAGGCTCGGCCGCGATGGGCGTCGGCAACCCGGCGGCGCAGCCCGCAGCCGCGCAAGCCTCCGGTGACCTGCAGTTCGGCGCCAACCACCGGTTCGCCAGCGGGATCACGGTGTCGCTGTCGGCCCCGCAGTCGTTCCAGCCGAGCCCGGCGGCGTATCCGCGCAGTGCCCGGGCTGCGGCGTTCTACATCCAGGTCACGAACAACGGCACTGATCCGTACCGGGTTTCCGCGCTCTCAGTCACCGCGACGGTCGCTGGGAAGCCCGCCAAGCAGGTTGTGGACGCCACGCAGGGTCTCGGCGGCGTTTCCGACGCGGGCAAGGATCTGCTGCCGGGCCGGTCTACGCAGGTCACGCTCGCTTTCGCGGTGCCCGCCGAGAGTGCGCGGATGGCGGTGCAGGTGCGGCCCAGCACGGGCGAGCCCGCCGTCGTCACCTATTGCGGAGACGCCTGAATTACCCTCGTCTCCATGACCGACCAGCGACTTGCCGAGGGCGACGAAGCGCCCGGATTCACCCTGCCGGACAGCACCGGCAAGAACGTCTCGCTCAGCGACTTCCGCGGCCAGTCCGTGGTGGTGTACTTCTACCCGGCCGCGGGGACGCCGGGGTGCACCAAACAGGCTTGCGATTTCCGGGACAATCTCGCGGAGCTGAACGACGCGGGATATCAGGTGCTGGGGATTTCGCCGGACAAGCCGGAGAAGCTGGCCAAGTTCGTGGAAGCGGAGGGGCTGACGTTCCCGCTGTTGTCCGATGTGGACAAGGAAGTGCTGTCCGCGTGGGGCGCGTTCGGGGAGAAGAAGAATTACGGAAGGGTTTACCAGGGGGTGATCCGGTCTACGTTTATCGTGGACGCGGAGGGCAAGATTGCCAAAGCCGCCTATAACGTGCGGGCAACTGGGCACGTGGCCAAGTTGATTCGGGACTTGGGAATTGCTTCCTGAATTGTTTCCCGGAGCGCGGAGAGGCTGGACAAGCCTCTCCGCGCCTGGTCAGCGACGTACCTGATAGCGCAGGTGAAGCACCCGGTCGCCTTGAACCACATCGGGGTTCTCCAGCAGGTGCTGTGCGTTGACTGAGCCGAAGTAGCGTTTGCCGGAGCCGAAGATGACGGGTGCCATATCCATGCGTACCTCGTCAATCAGGCCCGCTGCTAGTGTCTGGCCGCCGACATCTCCTGCGGCGACCTCGACAATGCGGTCGCCTGCGAGCTCTTGTGCTTTCGCTACGGCTGATTTTACGCCGTCGACGAAATGGAACGGCGCCTCGGGGTTCCAGCCTTCGGGGGCTGGGCGGTGCGTCACTACGACTACGTGGTCGATTCCGCTTGGCGGCTTGCCGTCCCAGCCGTCGGTCAGGTCGAAGACGCGGCGGCCGACGATCGTCACCCCGATCTGGTCCCAATACTGGCGGGTGTAGGCATAGGACGGCTGCGACACTTTGAGCGCGCCGCTGTCGTCCAGCGGGACGTCGCCGCTGGTCAACCAGTCGAACAGGGGGCCGGGCTGGTCGTTTTCGTCGGCGATGAAGCCGTCCGCCGACACGGAGCTGTACATGACGACCTTGCCCACGGAGTCTCCTTTGCATTGGGGTGACCCCAAATTAGCGGGTGGCGGGCGGTCGCTCTTGTAAGAAATCAATCGGTCGGCAGCGGCCAGTTGTTCAGCGTGTGGCCGGGGTGTTCGCGCAGGAAGCGCCGCCGGACGTCGACGTACTGGGTCGGGGTGAGGCCGGTGAAGGCGCGGAATTCGTGGCCGAAGTGGGCCTGGTCGAAGTAGCCCGCTCGACCCGCTACGTCGCCCCAGTCGATCGGGCCGGTGGGGTCCAGCGCGAACACGGTTGCGGTGAAGCGGTGGGTGCGGGCCAGCCGCTTCGGGGTGACACCAACGAGTTCCTTGAACCGCTTTGCCAGATGGGTGCTGCTGACTCCGGCTGCCGCGGTCAGGTCGCCGATCGGCATCGACCCGTTGGTCGCGGCGATGATGCGGCTTGTGTGGCGGACCAGGCCTAGGCCGGAGGTCTCCTGCAGCCGACGCAGCAGCTCGTCTTCCAGCAGGGTCAGCATCTGGTGCGGGTTGTTTGCCGTGGCCAGGCGATCTCGCAACTCGGCGACGGCGGGTCGGCCCCAGACTTGGTCTAGCGTCACCGGACGGTCGCACAGTTCGGTCGCGGGCATCCGCAGGAACGGAGCCAGGCCCCACGGTTTGACGTGCACGCCGACGGACCGGGTCCAGGGCGGGTAGCCGAACTCGTACGCGCGGGTGGGCATGGTGATCACGCAGCCGTCGGCGTACTCGGCCGTCGCGAGGACGGTACGGATGCGGAAGGGCGCGCCGAGGTTGACGATGAGCAGCGCCGTCGGTGCTGGCGGGAGCGTCAGGCGGGCATACGGCGGCGCGCCCTCCAGGTAGTAGAGGTCGTCGATGAGCCCGTCCAGCGGCGGTCGCGGCGTTCTGGACACGTACTCCACGCCCACAGCATTGCCGACGCCGGCCAGCAAGCGCTACCCGTGGAAATTTGCCGGGAAGCGCACAGTGAAAGTCGTGCCTTCGCCGGGAGTGCTGGTGGCGGTTACTTCACCGCCGTGGGCTTCGGTCAATTTGCGGACGATTGCCAGGCCTAGGCCGCTGCCGCCGGAGATTCGGCTTCTCGACGGGTCGGCGCGCCAGAAGCGGTCGAAAACGCGCGGCAGATCTTCTGGGGAGATGCCGGTTCCGGTGTCGGTTACTTCGAAAATCGCGTCGCTTTCCCGTTGGGTCGCGGTGACGGTTACTGAGCCGCCGGGCGGAGTGTGGCGGATTGCGTTGGAGACCAGATTGTCGAGGGCTTGGCGCAGGCGTACTGGGTCCGCGGTGATGGCCGGATTTTCCATCGGCGGAACGGAAAGCTGGACGCCCGCGGTTTCGGCGCGCGGGGCGTGGGCGGCGGCGAGGTGGGCCAGCAGGGTGTTCGCGTCGATGGGTTCCGGGTGGACGCGCAGCGCGCCGGCGTCGGCCAGAGCCAGGTCTTGCAGGTCGTCCACGATGTGTTGCAGGTGGACCGCTTCTTCGAGCAGGGAGGCGACCAGGTCGTCGTCCAGCTGGCTGATGCCGTCTTGGGTCGCTTCCAGCCAGCCTCGGATGGTGGCCAGCGGCGTGCGCAGTTCGTGCGCGACGTCGCTGACCATCGCTTTGCGGGCGTTCTCCAGCTCTTCCCTCGCCCGCGCCATGTCGTTGAACGCGGTCGCCAGGCGGGCGATCTCGTCCTTGCCTTTGACGCGGACCCGGGCGCCCGTCTCGCCGGCTTTCAGGCGTTGGGCGGCGCCGGTCAACGCGCGGAGGGGGCGGATCAGGCGGATCGACGCCAGTGCGGTGACGATGACCGTCAGCAGGAGGATCGCGGCGGTGACGGCGATGAGCTTCGTGCGGTTTTCCGACGACAGAGTGAAGCCGGTCGGGGGCTGGTCGGTGCCTTTTTCGGTGATGTAGAGCCAGGCCGCGGGTGCGACGTAGGGGGTCAGCTGCTCTTTGCGGGCGGAGGTTACGCAGTTGGTGATGGTCTGGTCGGTGGTTTGGACGACCGGGCCCTCGAAGGTCCACAACAAGCCCAGTTTGGCTACCGGGATCGTGCTGTCGTTCCGGCCGAGGCAGGCGTCGATCAGGCCGGACAGCTTGGTCAGGGCGGCTCGCTCGGTCTCGGTGGGGCGTTCCAGCAGAGCGGTGCCGCATTGGGCGGTGCCAGCGGGGGCGATGACCCTCGGATGGCCGCTCGGGGAGATTTCCAGGCTGCCCAGGCCGGTTCGGCGTTGGGTGCAGGAAAGGACTTTTTCGGCGACCTCCTGGAGGTCGTCGCGTTCGTCCGCGGGGAGCTTGTAGGGACCGACCGCGTCGGGGTCGATCCGGTCGGGGGTGGATTTGATGCCGAGGCGGGTGTCGACGGCCAAGGGGTCGATGACCGCGGAAGGCTGCGCCGGGAGCTTGCCGGGGTTCTGTTCCGAGCTGGCGATCAGTTTGCCCTGCGGGGTGGTCAGGACGATTTTGCGACCGGTTTTGTCCGCGTAGTCGTTGATGGTTTTGCTCGCGCCGGACCACGTGGGATGGGTCGCCGCGTACGAAAGCAGGGCCTGGTAGATCGTGCCGTCGTCGGCGAAGAGCTGGCCTTGTTCTCGTTCGATGGCACCGGAAGTGGTCCGGGAAGCCAGCCAGGCGGTGGCGGCGATCGCGCACACCGCGATGGCCGCGGTGACCGCGAAGAGGCGGAAGAGGAGGCTACGGGGCATCGGACTTGGCGGTCAGTTTGTAGCCCACGCCGTAGACCGTGAGGAGTTTCGCCGGCTTTCTCGGATTGGGTTCGATTTTCTTTCTGAGGTTCATGATGTGCACGTCAATAGCGCGCTGGGTGATGTAGCGGTCGAAACCGTGCAGGTGTTCCAAGAGTTGCGCCCTGGTGAAAACCTGGTCCGGCCGCGCGGCCATGACCTCCAGGATCCGGAATTCTCCCGGAGTGGTTTCGATCGGGTTTCCGCTTACCGCGACCTCGTGTTTGTCTTTGTCGACGGTCAGCGTGCCGACTTTGATGGGACCGTCTTTCGCCGCGTTCGTTCGCCGGAGCAGGGTCCGGACCCTAGCCATGAGTTCACGCGGGCTGTAGGGCTTGGTGACGTAGTCGTCCGCGCCCAGGTCCAGGCCTTGGAGCAGATCGTCCTCGGTCGAGCGGGCCGTGAGCATGAGGATCGGCAGGTCGGAGGACGCCCGGATGGTCCGGCAGACGGTCAGGCCGTTCATGCCGGGGAGCATGACGTCCAGGATGAGCAGATCGGGTTCTGCCGTGCGGATTTCCGCCAGTGCGGCTTCGCCGGTGGGCGCGACGGTGACGGTGTGCTGCTCGTGTTCCAGATAGCGGCGGACCAGTTCCGCTTGTTTGGGATCGTCTTCGGCAAGGACGATATTGGCGCACATGCTTGCCGAGACTAGCCGCAGGCCCACCCCGGAGCCACCAGCGCGGCTCCGGGGCGAACCCGTCAGTTATGCGTCGGCCAGTTTCCGCAGGGCTGGCAGAAGTGCGCGCAGGGCTTTGCCCCGATGGGAAGCGGCGTCTTTTTCCGCCGGGGAAAGTTCCGCGCTGGTTTTCGTTTCGTTTTCCGGCACGAAGATCGGGTCGTAGCCGAAACCGTTGGTTCCGTGCTTTTCCCGCGTCAGCGTGCCTCGCCATTCGGCGCGGACCGTCGTGGCCTCGCCGGACGGAAGCGCCAGTACCGCCGCGCAGACGAAGGCCGCGCCCCGGCGCTCGTCCGGGGTGTCCGTCAGCTGCGCCAGCACCAGGTTCAGGTTCGCTTCGTCATCGCCGTGCTTGCCGGACCAGCGCGCGGACAGGACCCCGGGCATGCCGTTGAGGGCGTCGACGGTCAGGCCCGAGTCGTCCGCGATGGCGGGCAACCCGGTGGCGGCTACTGCGTCCCGCGCTTTGGCCGCCGCGTTGCCTTCGAAGTCGGGAGCGGTTTCCGGGGCTTCCGGGAACTCCTCGACGTCGTTCAGGCCGAGCACCTCGACGCCCTGGATGCCTTCCGCTTCCAGGATCCGGCGCAGTTCGCCCAGCTTCTTCGCGTTCCGGGTGGCCAGCAGCAGCTTGGTCACTTCTGGCCCTTCTTCTTGTCCGGCCGCGGTTCCGGCAGCTCGCCCGGGTACGGCAGGGCCAGCGCCTCGTTCTGCAGCCGCGTCAGTTCCTCGCAGCCGGCCAGCGCCAGGTCCAGCATGGTGTCCAAAGTGGACCTCGCGAAGGTGGCGCCCTCGCCGGTCCCCTGCACCTCGATGAGGGTTCCGGCGTCGGTGGCGACCACGTTCATGTCGACCTCGGCGCGCGAGTCTTCCTCGTACGGCAGGTCAAGGCGCACCCGGCCGTCCACGACGCCGACGCTCACCGCGGCCACCGAGGACGACAGCGGCTGCGGGTCGTTGAGCCGGTTCGCCGCGCCCAGCCAGGTGATCGCGTCCGCCAGGGCCACGTAGCCGCCGGTGACCGCGGCGGTGCGGGTGCCGCCGTCGGCCTGGATCACGTCGCAGTCGATGACGATGGTGTTCTCGCCGAGCGCGGCCAGGTCGATGCAGGCGCGCAGGGAGCGGCCGATCAACCGGGAGATCTCGTGCGTCCGGCCGCCGATCCGGCCCTTCACGGCTTCGCGGTCGCTGCGGGTGTTGGTCGCGGACGGAAGCATCGCGTACTCGGCGGTGACCCAGCCGAGACCGGACCCGGCACGCCAGCGCGGCACGCCCTCGGTCACGCTCGCCGCGCACAGCACCCTGGTGTTGCCGAACTCGACGAGCACCGACCCGGCAGGCCACTTCTGGAACCCGCGGGTGAGCTTCACTTCGCGGAGCTGGTTGTCGTTCCTGCCATCTTTTCTCACCACGGGGAGCACTCTAGGACGTACCTCTGACACTTTCGCGATCAGAGGTCGTAGACCGCGCCTTGCGTCACTAGCTCGGCGTCCGGGAACACGGCTTTGGCCTCGGCCAGGACGGCATTCCGGTCGGTCCACGGGGCGACGTGGGTCAGCAGCAGACGGCCGACCCCGGCTTCCTTGGCCAGTTCACCGGCTTCTTTTCCGGACAGGTGCACGCCTTCCGGACGGTCGGCGGCATCGGTCCAGGACGCTTCGGAGAGCAGGACATCGACACCGTCGGCAAGCTCGCCGAGGCCGCGGCACAGCCCGGTGTCGCCGGTGTACGCGAGGATGGTGCCGCCGTACGCGATGCGCAGGCCGAAAGCGGGCGTCGGGTGGTACACGGCGACAGCGGTCACGTCGAAGGGACCGATCTCGATCCGCTCTTCGCGCAGCTCGTGGAACTCGTACACGTCCGACAGATCCGCAGCTGCGCGCTCAGCCGCATCGGCTGCGTACGCGTTCGCGAGGCGCGAAGGTGCTTCTGCTGGCGCGTACAGCGGCAACCGCCTCGGCCGCGCCGGGTACGGCGGCGCGGGGTGGTAGCGGCGAAGCACTGTCAGGGAGTTGACGTCGGCGCAGTGGTCGGCGTGCAGGTGCGAAAGGACGAGCGAGTCCAGGTCGAACGGGTCCAGCACGGTCTGCAGTTGGGCGAACGCGCCGGTGCCCAGCTCGAGACCGAGCCGGTAGCCCTCCGCTTCCAGGAGGTACCCGGACGCGGCGGCGTCCGGCCCGGGGATGCTGCCCGAACACCCGAGGATCGTCAGTCGCACCCCGTCACCCTAACTCCGCTCAGCAGCGGCGCAGCGTCACGCGCTGACCGGGTCCAGCGCACCCGGCGCGAAGCCCATGAACCGCTGCGCCAAGCGGGCGAACGGCTCCGGCGAACCGGTGGCGAGGAACTCGTGCTTCGGCGGCTCGTCGCGCTCGGCGAGCAGGTCGAGTTCGGTCAGCACGCGGTAGAGGTCTTTGGCGGTTTCGTCGGCGCTGGAGACGAGCGTGACGTCCTGACCCATCACGATCTGCAGCACGCCGGACAGCAGCGGATAGTGCGTGCAGCCGAGGATGAGCGTGTCGACCTCGGCTTCGAGCAACGGCTGCAGATAACCCTGTGCCAGCCCGAGAATCTGTCGGCCGGTCGTGATGCCGCGCTCCACGAAGTCCACGAAACGCGGGCAGGCGACGCTGGTGAGGCGTACGTCCGGCGCGGCGGCGAAGGCGTCGTCGTACGCCCTCGAACGCACAGTGCCTTCGGTGCCGATCAGGCCGACGCGTCCGCTGTGTGTGGCGACGGCGGCCCGCCGCGCGGCGGGAAGGACCACTTCGATGACTGGTACGTCGTAGCGTTCGCGCGCGTCGCGAAGGCAGGCCGCGGACGCCGTGTTGCACGCGATCACCAACGCCTTCACTCCGCTCTCGACCATGCCGTCGAGAGCTTCCAACGCGTACTCGCGAGCGGTGGCGATGGGCAGCGGGCCGTACGGGTTGCGCGCGGTGTCGCCGACGTAGCGGAGCCGTTCGGCAGGCAGCAGTTCGAGAATCGAGCGTGCGACGGTGAGCCCGCCGACGCCGGAGTCGAAAACACCGATGGGCGCGCCGGGAGAACTCACGCCCCGAGGTTACCCGGCGTCGTCGGCTCGATCTTCGGGGATTTGACGCGTTCGCCGCGTGAAGTCAGCCACGCGGCGAGGATGCCGGCCAGCGCGCCGAAGAGGTGGCCCTGCCAGGAGATGCCGGGGTTGCCGGGCAGCAGGCCCCAGAGCATCCCGCTCCAGACGCCGAGCAGCACGACCGCGACCGCGATCTGCGCGAGCGACCGGTGGAACAGGCCGCGCACCAGCAGGTAGGCGAGCCAGCCGAAGGCGAGCCCGGACGCGCCGACGGTGTAGGCGTCCGACGGCCCGACGAGCCACACCCCGATCCCGGAGACCGCCCAGATGATCGCCGTGACCACGGCGAACCGGCCGATGCCCGCCGCCATCGCGAGGAAGGAGAACACGAGCACCGGCACCGTGTTGGAGAACAGGTGCGACCAGTTGGCGTGCAGCAGCGGCGCCCAGAGAATGCCGTCGAGGCTGGACGCGTGGCGTGCCAGGATCCCGCCGTCGGTGAACTTGCCCGGCAGGATCACGTCGAGCAGTTCCACGAGGTACAGCACCCCGACGAACCCCAGCGCGACGAACGCCGCGGCCTTGGGATTGGGCGGCAGGATGCGCTTCGCGGCGTCGACCGGCTTGCCGCCGCCTGGTACGGGCGGCGGCGACGTCGGCGGGAGGGGAGGCAGTGTGCTCACGTCCTCAGGCTACGTCGGCGGGAGGCGGACGGCCTCGGGAGAAATCCCTGAACTTGGCCCCTGGGTGACCTGCCGTGAAGGACTCCTTGAGGGAATCAGATTCCTTCAAGGAGCCCTTCACGGACCGCTAGTCACACCATTGCGGGCTTCCGGAGCAAGTTTCCATAGGCAGCGGCGAACAAGGCGGAAAGCAATGCGGCCACCGCCGCCACCGCGAAGCTCCATCCCGGACCGCCTGCCGACAGCACCACCGCGCCCACCGCTCCGGCGAGGCTGCTGCCCACCACCCGGACCAGCGCGTTGATCCCGCCGGCGGCGGCCGTCTTCGCGGGCTCGACGTGCTCGACCGCCATCGTCCCCAGCGCGGCGTAACCGAGCCCGATCCCCAGCCCCAGCACCGCCGCGACGGCATAAAGCCCGAGCCCGTCCCCCGGCAACGTCGTCAGCCACAACGCGGCCACCAGCACCACCGCCGAACCGCCAGCGACCAGCGCGGGCGCGCTGAACCGGCGCATCAACGAGCCGGCCAGCACGGAAACCACCAGCATCAAGATCGTCGTCGGCAGGAGATAAAGCCCAACCTGCAACACCGACGCACCGAGCACGCCTTGCGTGTACGCCGAAAGCGTCATGATCGTGGCGAACAACGCGAACCCGAGCAGGAACGACGCCACCGTCGCACCGACTGTTTTTCGGTGCAGCAGCATGGGAATCTCAATCAACGGCGTCTTCGTGCGCCGCGCCGTCATCACCCACACCGCCGCCAGCACGACGGCCGCAACCAGCAGCCCGACGGTCGCCCAGCCCCATTCGGAACCCTTGCTGATCGCCAGCAGCAGGCAGATCAGCCACCCCGACACCAGCACCGCGCCCAGCAGGTCCGGCGAACCGCTCCGCACCGCGGCCGTCCGGTCCTCCTTGACCGCGGCGACCAGCGCGAACGCCACCACGCCGAGCGCCGCCAGCACCCAGAACACCAGCTGGTGATCGCCCCCGGCGAGCCCGGCGAGGATCATCCCGCCGCCGCTCCCGGCACCGATGGTCGCGCTCAGAATGCCGATCGCGGTCGGCAGCGACCGCGCGGGCAAAACGGTCCTGACCTGGCCGATCGCCAGCGGCAGCAACGGCGCGGCCGCGCCCTGCAGGATCCGGCCGACGACCAGCAGCGGCAACGAGTCCGCCACTGCCGCCAGCACCGATCCCCCGACCAGCAACGCGAGCACGACCAGCGACATCGTGCGCCTGCCGTACAGGTCGCCGAGCTGCGCGACCAGCGGAATCGCGACCGCGCCCGCCAGCAGCCCGGCGGTCAGCGCCCACGACACCGAACTCAGCGGCACCCCCAGCTTGACCTGCAGCTGCGGCAGCAACGGCACCACGACGGTCATCTGCAAAGTCCCGACCGCCACCGCGAACGCCAGCGCGGCGACCGTCCCCCAGTAGTTTTTATACATGTATAAAAAGTAGCATGGCGACATGCCAGCGCGCACCGGCCGACCGCCGAAGATCTCCAAGGCCGACATCGTGGCCGCCGCTCACCGGGTCATCGAGGAGGACGGCGTCGACGCGTTGACCATGCGGCGGCTGGCCCGCGAGGTCGGCAGCACGGCGATGGCGCTCTACCACCACGTGCGCGACAAAGAGGGCCTGCTTCTCCTGCTGCTGGACGATTACGCGCACGGCAAGATGCCTCGGCCGGAGAACCTCCCGGAGGAACCGGCGGAGCGGATCGTGGCGGTCGCGAAGGCGATGCGGGACGGGCTGGCGAGTTGCCCGTGGATCGTGGACGTCCTGCGCTCCGACGACCTGCTGTCCGTCGGAGGGCTGTGGTATCCGGAGAAAATCGTTGCGGCGGCGGTAAAAGCGGGGCTGCCGATCGACGCGGCAGTGGAGGTCTACCGAGCGGTGTGGCACTACACGCTGGGCGAGATCAGCTCCCGCGCGGCGGCGGCGCGGCGACGGGACCAGGGCGGCGACACCTACCGCGAGCGAGTCTTCGCGGAACTGGACGCGACGGAATTCCCCACGCTCGCCGAGATCGGGCCGCGCTGGGAAACCCTTACCGCACAAGACAGTTACGAACGAGGCGTCCGCGCACTCGTCGTGGGATTACTGCCGTGAGGGGAACCCCGAGGGAATCAGGGTTCCCCTCACGTACGGTCAGGCCCAGAGCTGACCGTCAAGCCGTTCTGCCGCTTCGTCCAGCGACCCGGAATACGCGCCGGTCGACAGGTACTTCCAGCCGGCGTCCGCGACCACGAAAGCCACGTCCGCCTTCTCGCCGCGAGCGGCGGCCTTCTCCGCGACTCCGAGCGCCGCGTGCAACACCGCGCCAGTGGAGATCCCGGCGAAAATGCCCTCGTGCTCCAGCAACTCCCGCGTTCGCCGGAGAGCGTCGTACGCCCCCACCGAATAGCGTCCGTTGAGCACACTCTCGTCGTAGAGCTCCGGCACGAACCCCTCGTCGAGGTTGCGCAGGCCGTACACCAGCTCGCCGTACCGGGGTTCGGCCGCGATGACCTGGACGTCCGGCTTGGTCTCGTGCAGGTACCGCCCGACGCCCACCAGCGTCCCGGTCGTGCCGAGCCCGCCGACGAAATGGGTCAGCGTCGGCAGGTCCTTCAGCAGCTCCGGCCCGGTCCCGCGATAGTGCGCGTCCGCGTTGGCCGGGTTGCCGTACTGGTACAGCATCACCCAGTCCGGGTTCTGCTTCGCCAGCTCCTTGGCCCGCCGCACCGCCTCGTTCGAACCGCCCGCGGCCGGCGAGAACACGATCCGCGCGCCGTACGCCTGCAGCAACTGCTTGCGTTCGGTGGAGGTGTTCTCCGGCATCACGCACACCAGGCCGTAGCCCTTGAGCTTCGCGGCCATGGCCAGCGAAATCCCGGTGTTGCCCGAGGTCGGTTCGAGGATCGTGGACCCGCGCCGCAGGATGCCGTCCCGCTCCGCCGCCTCGATCATGGCCAGCGCGGGCCGGTCCTTGATCGAGCCGGTCGGGTTGCGGTCCTCGAGCTTCGCCCACAGCCGCACCTCGTCGGTCGGCGAAAGCCGGGGCAGGCCGACCAGCGGGGTGCCGCCGAGTGCGTCGAGGAGGGACTCGTAGCGAGTCATCGACTCAGCGCGCGCCGCCCGCGACGGCGGGCAGGATGGTGAGGGTGTCGCCGTCCTTGACCTCGGCGTCGAGCCCGCCGGAGAAGCGCACGTCCTCGTCGTTGACGTAGACGTTGATGAAGCGGTGCAGCTTCTCCTCCTTGACCAGGCGCGCCTTCAGCCCGGCGTGCCGCGACTCGACGTCGTCGATGATCTCGAGGACGGTCTTGCCCGCCGCCTCGACGGACTTCTCGCCGCCGGTGTGGGTGCGCAGGATGGTCGGGATGGACACGGTCACGGCCATGGTTCTTACCTCCGGGTGGGTTCCTACACGCTGACGCATCGGACGCCGCGCTTTATTCCGCTGGAGTTCAGTCGAGGATCTCGACCGGCTCCTCGGTAATCTCGGCGTCCACGATCCGGTACGAGCGGAACTCGTGCGAATCGGGCTCTCTTGTCGAGACGAGCACGTAGTGCGCGTCGGGTTCGGCGGCGATGTTCGCGTCGGTGCGCGACGGATAGGCCTCGGTCGCCGTGTGCGAGTGGTAGATGACCACCGGGACCTCGTCGTTCGCGTCCATCTCGCGGTAAAGCTTGAGCAGGTCGCCCGAGTCGAACTCGTAGAACGTCGGCGAGCGCGCGGCGTTCAGCATCGGGATGAACCGCTCGGGGCGGTCCGAGCCCACAGGACCGGCCACCACCCCGCACGCTTCGTCGGGGTGGTCACGGCGGGCGTGGGCGACGATCTCGTCGACGAGTTCACGGCGGATCCGGAGCACACGCACATCTTAGTTCGTGGACCGAACGAGTCCACACTGTGAGAGCTACCGCTCATCCGCAGGTCAGGGCACAATAACGGGATGCCGGTGTCCTCGAAGGTCCGCGAACGCTGCCGTCCGCTGCTGGCCGAGGGCGACGTCGTCCAGTACGTGTTCCCCGCCACATCGCTGATGATTTCGATGATGGCCGCGCACCGGAGCTTCGTCGTCGTGGTCACCGATCGGCACGTGACGGTGCTGGCCTGCAGCACTTTCCGCCGGTCGAAGCCGGTTTCGGTGTGGGCGCAGCTGCCGCGCTCGACCGAACTGGGCCCGGTGGAGCTGCATCCGTCGCTCGGGCCGACCGTGTCGTTCGGCGACCTCGTGCTGGAGATCGACGAGGAGTACGTGGCCACCGTGCGCGCCGCCGACCTCGAACGGAGCGAGGACGCCCTCCCGCAAGACCCGTTCTGACCTCAGCCCAGCGCCTCCGGCCACACGTCCCGATACGCCGGGATGCCAGCCGCGGAGGTCGCCGACAGCAGCCCGTGCACCATCGCCCGCGCGAACACCCGCGCCGACGCCGCGCACAACGCGTCCAACGCACCCGCCCGCGCGGCCACCGCGAACGACCCAGGCTCCCCCGGCAGCTCCCGCGCGCCCGTCGCCAGCGCGAACACGGTGTCGCCGTCGAACATCGAATGCGCCGGACGCACCGCGCGCGCCAACCCGTCCTGCGCGGCGACCGTCAACCGGCGTGCCTCGGCCTTCGTCAACTCCGCATCGCAAGCCACCACACCGATCGTGGTGTTCAGGTCGGTCCGCTGCCCTGGCACCTCGCCCGGCCGATCCGGCCAGCGGACGCCGAACTCGCCGTCCACTTCATGGTCTCCGGCAAACGCCCGCCCAGTCGCGAAATCCACGGCCTGGCCCGCCGCGTTCACCGCGACGATCGCGCCGACGGTCACCTCGCCGACGACCTCGCTCGCCGTCCCGATTCCGCCCTTGAGCGAACCGACCACCGCGCCGGAGCCCGCGCCGACGGTGCCCATCGCGACGGCGTCCCCGGCCGCTTCGCAAGCGGCGTAACCGAAATCGGCGTCCGGCCGATTGCCCCACTTGCTGCGCGGCAGATCGAACAGCACGGCCGCGGGCACGATCGGGACCACCTCATACGGCTGCGCCCCAACGGGAAACCCGAAATTCCGCTCGGACAGCCACCGCATCACGCCGTCCGCCGCCGCGAGCCCATACGCGCTGCCGCCGGAGAGACAGACCGCATTCACCTGCTGTACCAGGTTTTCCGGCTCCAGCAGATTGGTTTCGCGCGTTCCGGGCGCGCCGCCGCGCTGATCGACCGCGCCGGTCGCGCCGTCGGGAACGAGCACGACTGTGGTTCCGGTGGCCCAGCCGTCGCCGAGCCTCTCGTGATGGCCTACGAGCACGCCAGGAACGTCGGTGATTTTCCCGCCGGTCAGCCGGTCAGCGCCTGGATCAGCGTCTCCTGCACCCATGTCAGCCAATGGTAGACGCCGAGATGGGGTGCGCGGGGGTCGTCGTCGGGCAGTTCGTCGGGCATGTCCTCGGTGACGTCGAGCGCCGTGCCCAGCGCCAGCCGGACGTCGTTCAGCGCGCCGAGCCAGGCGTCGGCCTGCTCGAAAGTCAGCTTCACCGAACCGCCGTCACGCGGGAGCGTGTCGAGCACGATCTTGGCGACGCCGACCTTCTTCTCCAGCAACTCCGGCTCGTGCAGCGACCGCATCGCCGCCGCCGAATCGAGGTCCTCGCGGCTCGGGTTGTCCGGGTCGAGCCGGTGGAAGTCCGGCAGCAGCCGCGACAGCACCGGGTCGTCCGGCGATTCGGCGGGGCCGGTGCGGATCCCGGTCAGCTCGGCCAGTTCGTCCTGCGGGGCCTCCTCGGCCCGGGCGGTGAGCATGTCCTCGAGCTGCCCGACCAGCCCGCGCAGCACCGCGGCTTCCTGCTGTTCGAACCCGGCGAGGATGGCGTCCCCCTTGCGCCGCCAGGCCTTCACGAGGGCTGTTCCATGGTAGCCCACAGGCCCGCCGCGTGCAGCTTCGCCACGTCGGTCTCCACCTTCTCCTTCGAACCGGACGACACGATCGCCCTGCCCTTGTTGTGCACGTCGAGCATCAGCTTCGTGGCGTGGTCCCGGCTGTAGCCGAACAGCTTCTGCAGGACGTACGTCACGTACGACATCAGGTTCACCGGGTCGTTCCAGACGATCGTCCGCCAGGGCTGGTCGGATTCGGCCAGCTCGGCCCCGAGTGGATCGACCTGCGTCTGTTCGGATGCGACAGGCGTGGACATGCACACCATGGTGTCACGGGGCCATCCCGGTACGCCGCGCCAGGTCCGTCCATGTGAGTGAATAGGCTGCTCCCATGGGTTCCCCCGAGCCGGTCACCAGCGCCAGCACGGCGCTGCTCACCGACCACTACGAGCTGACCATGCTGGCGAGCGCGCTCGCGGACGGGACGGCCGACCGGCCGTGCGTGTTCGAAGTCTTCGCGCGGCGGCTTCCCGACGGGCGCCGCTACGGCGTCGTCGCGGGCACCGCGCGCGTGCTCGACGCGATCGCCGACTTCCGCTTTACCGACGCCGAGCTGACCATGCTGGAGCAGACCGCGGTCGTCGACCCGGAAACGCTGGCCTGGCTGGCCGACTACGAGTTCCGCGGCGACATCGACGGCTACCGCGAAGGCGACCTGTACTTCCCCGGATCGCCGATCCTCACCGTGACCGGCAGTTTCGCCGAGGCCGTGGTGCTGGAGACGCTGGTGCTGTCGATCCTCAACCATGACAGCGCGATCGCGTCCGCGGCGGCGCGGATGTCCGGCGCGGCGCACGGCAGGCCGATCATCGAGATGGGCGGACGGCGCACGCACGAGTACGCCGCGGTCGCCGCCGCGCGCGCCTCCTACCTGGCCGGATTCGCCACGACGTCGAATCTCGAAGCGGGCCGCCGCTACGGGATTCCGACGCGCGGCACCGTCGCACACGCGTTCATGCTGCTGCACGACAGCGAGGAAGCGGCGTTCCGCGCGCAGGTCAGCAAGATGGGCGCGGACACCACACTTCTGGTGGACACCTACGACATCACCGCGGGCATCGAGGCGGCCGTGCGCGTCGCCGGCCCGGAGCTGGGCGCGATCCGGATCGACTCCGGCGACGTCGGCCCGCTCGCCCGCAAGGCCCGCGACCAGCTCGATTCGCTCGGCGCGCGGGACACCCGGATCGTGGTGTCCGGCGACCTCGACGAGCACGCGATCGCGGCACTGCGCGCGGAACCGGTGGACGCTTACGGCGTGGGCACCTCGGTGGTCACCGGATCCGGCGCGCCGACCGCCGGGATGGTGTACAAGCTGGTCGAGGTCGACGGCCGCCCGGTCGCGAAACGCAGTGCGCACAAGGAATCCCGGGGCGGGCGCAAGCACGCGCTGCGCCGGCACCGCAGCACCGGGACCGCGGTCGAGGAAGTGGTCTGGACCGCCGCCAGCGGCCGTCCGGAGCCCGGCGAGAACGATCTCGACCTGCAGATCCCCCTGGTGCGCGAGGGCGCGCCGGTGGATGATCTGCCCACACTGGACGACGCGCGTGCCCGCCTGCGGCGCGCGCAGGTGAGCCTGCCGTGGGAGGGCCTGAAGCTCTCGCACGGCGAGCCCGCGATACCGACGACTTTTCTGTAGGGAGCCGACCATGGGAACCGCGCTGATCGTGGTGGATGTGCAGAACGACTTCTGCGAGGGAGGCTCGCTCGGCCTGCCGGGCGGGGCGGCTGCCGCGGCGGCCATCTCGCGGCGGATGGCCGACGGCGGCTACACCCACATCGTCGCCACCCGCGACCACCACATCGATCCGGGCGACCACTTCAGCGACACGCCCGACTTCAACACCAGCTGGCCGGTGCACTGCGTCGCGGGCACGGCGGGCGCGTCGTTCCACTCGGCGCTGGACGTGGTGCCGGTCGAGGCGGTCTTCTCGAAGGGCGAGTACACCGCCGCGTACTCCGGTTTCGAGGGCAAGTCCGGCGACGGCAAGACGCTCGAGGAATGGCTTCGCGCGCACGAGGTGACCGACGTCGAGGTCGTCGGCATCGCGACGGACTTCTGCGTGCGAGCCACCGCGCTCGACGCTGCTCAGGCTGGGTTCAACGTGCAGGTGCTCCTGGACCTGACCGTGGGCGGTTCGCAGCCGACGGTGGACGCGACGCTGAAGGACTTCGACGAGGCGGGCGTGCGCTACACCGGCACGCCCGCGTTGCCGCCCGCCTGACCGTTCACTGCTTGGGCGCGCCGCCCTTGCCATACGGGTTGCACGCCGCGGTGCCGAGGTAGATGTCCCCGCTCGCCGGACCGCCTTGCGGGAACAGCTTCACGTGCACCGCGTGCGTGACCAGGCTGCCGTCGGCCGGCGTAGGCGTCACGGTCTCGTTCAGCGTGATCGTGGCCAGCGCCGTGCCCGCCGCGCCGCCGGGGATCGTGATGCGGTAGTTCGCCGGGATCGACGACGGAATGGTGAACCCGGAGACCTCGCCGATCGACATCGAACCGGTGCTGCCCGAATCCGTCGTGGTGGCGCAACCGACCGAGTACGTGCGGACCTTCAGCTCAGGCCCGCCGTACCGGGTCAGCAGGTCGGATTCGAACCGCTGCCCGCCGGTCTTCACCTGCGCGACCGGGCCCTTCCGCTCGCAGCTGGTGCCGCCGAACCCGAACACAGCGACCTCGCCCGCCGCGCCGCCCGGCGTGCGCGCGGACGCCGGTCCGTCGGCGTCGCAGCGGGCCAGCTCTCCGGTGACCACGTGTTCGTGGTCCACCAGCACGTCGAGGCTGCCCGCGGAACCCCAGCCGGTGGACGTGACCGGCGGATCGGCGTGCGCCACCGCCGGTGCCGCCGCCAGCAGAACCCCGGTGACCAGCAGGATTCGTCCGCGCATTCGACCTGTCTCCCTTCGCCCGTGCTTCGACATCGGCAGCGCGGAAGGGGTCCCAAACGTCGACCGGGGCAGCTCACCCGTACGTGTGACGGAAGACAGGGGTGGTGAGGAACGCAACTTGTCTCGTTCCGCCCCGTCGCTCGACGATAACCTGCCCGGACGTCCGTTTTCCGTGGTTGGAGGTCCCGTGTCGTCACTGTCTCTCCCGGCCCGCCGTCAGGTGCTGGCCGACCTCGTGCCCGGCACCCTGGTGCGCGACCTGGCGCTGGTCGCCGGCGGAGCCGTGCTCACCGGAGCCGCCGCGCAGCTGGTCATCCCGCTTCCGGGCACGCCGGTGCCGATGACCGGCCAGACCTTCGCCGCGCTGCTCGTCGGCGCGACGCTCGGCATGCGCCGCGGCGCGGCCTCGATGCTGCTGTACTTGCTCGTCGGCGCGGCCGGCGTGCCGTGGTTCCAGGGCGGGACCTCCGGGCTGTCCGGAGCCTCGGCCGGATACATCGTCGGCTTCGTGTTCGCCGGCGCCCTCGTGGGCGCGCTCGCCCGCCGCGGCGGCGACCGCACTCCGCTGCGCATGGCGGGGACCATGGTGCTCGGCAACGTCGCGATCTACGCGTTCGGCGTGCCGTGGCTGATGGCCGCTACCGGATTCGATCTCGCCACCGCTTTCGACAAGGGCGTCACGCCGTTTCTCGTGGGCGACGTGCTGAAGACCGTGGTCGCGGCGGGTGTGCTGCCGCTCGCGTGGGCCGCGGTTTCGCGGTTCCGCAAGGAAGACTGAGCCGTAATCCCGGGATCTTCGATCCGGCGCGAGGGGTCCGTTCGCGCCGGATCGAAGATCCTGTCGGACCTGGCGGCTATCGTGTCTCGCTGTGCCCGCCCGAACCGATTTCCCCGGCGTCCTCGAACTCCTCACCCACGCGGTGGAGTCTGTCGGCGGCGCTGAACGCCCCGGCCAGGTGAAGATGGCCGATGCCGTCGGCCACGCCATCCGCACCGGCGAACACCTCGCCGTGCAAGCGGGAACGGGCACCGGCAAATCGCTGGCGTACCTGGTGCCCGCGATCCGGCACGCGGTGGAGAAAGACACCACCGTCGTCGTCTCCACGGCCACCATCGCGTTGCAGCGCCAGCTGGTCGACCGTGATCTCCCGCGTCTCGCCAAGGCGCTCAAGAAGCCGCTCGGGCGCGAACCGACCTTCGCGATCCTCAAGGGCCGCCGCAACTACCTGTGCCTGCACCGGCTCGACACCGGCCCGGCCGACGAGCCCGAGGACGCGCAGCTGTTCGACCCGTTCGCGGTGTCCCGGCTGGGCAAGGAAGTCACGCGGCTGCACGAGTGGACGTCGGACACCGAAACCGGCGACCGCGACGAGCTGGTGCCCGGCGTGTCCGACCAGGCGTGGCGGCAGGTTTCCGTCACCGCGAGGGAATGCCTCGGCGCCGCGAAGTGCCCGGTCGGCACCGATTGCTTCGCCGAACGCGCGCGAGCCGAGGCGGGCCGCGCCGATGTCGTGGTCACCAACCACGCGCTGCTGGCCATCGACGCGCTGCAGGGCTACCAGGTGCTGCCGGACCACGACCTGGTGATCATCGACGAGGCGCACGACCTGGTCGACCGGGTCACGTCCGTCGCGACCGGCGAGCTCACCAGCGCCATGGTCTCGGCCGCCGCGCGCCGCTGCGGAAAGCTGATGGACGCGGGAATCGCGGACCGGCTGCTGGAGTCGTCGGACGGACTCGCGCTGATCCTCGACGACATCCCGTCCGGAAGGCTCGACGCGCTGCCGAAGCCGTTGCAGGGCGCGATCCCGGCGGTGCGCGACGCGGCGAAGGAATGCCTCACCGCGCTGGGCTCGGACCGCAAGGAAGACGTCGGCGAGGCCACCGCGCGCAAGCTGGCCCGGTCGCTGCTCGAAGAAGTGCACGACACCGCGGTCCGGCTGCTCGACGCGTACGACGAGGACTTGGCGCACCAACGCGACGTCGTCTGGCTGACCGGGGACAAGTACTCCGCGAATCCGCGACCGCCCGCGTTGAAAGTCGCGCCGCTCGGTGTCGCGGGTTTGTTGCGGGAGCGCGTGTTCAACCAGCACACCACCGTGCTGACCTCGGCAACGCTCACTCTCGGCGGCGAATTCGACACCATGGCCCGGCAATGGGGTCTTCCGCCGAGCGGCGCGCGCGTGGTGAAGTCGCCGGGGACGGCCACCGACAAGGAAGCGCCGTCGGACGAGGACAACGGCCCGAAGTGGACCGGGCTGGACGTCGGATCGCCGTTCGACCACCGCCGCAACGGCATCCTCTACCTCGCCAAGCACCTGCCGCCGCCGGGCCGCGACGGGCTCGCCGAGTCCACAATGGACGAACTGGCCGAGCTGGTCGAAGCCGCGGGCGGCCGTACGCTGGGCCTGTTCTCCTCGATGCGCGCGGCGAAACAGGCCGCGGAGGCGATGCGGGAACGGCTCGACCACCCGATCCTCTGCCAGGGCGACGACGCCACGCCGTTGCTGGTGCGGCAGTTCTCCGAAGACGCGCGGACCTGCCTGTTCGGCACGCTCACGCTGTGGCAGGGCGTCGACGTGCCCGGCCCGTCGCTGCAGCTCGTGGTGGTGGACCGGATCCCGTTCCCCCGCCCGGACGATCCGGTGTCGTCCGCGCGCCAACGCGCGGTGGAAGCCCGGGGCGGCAACGGATTCCTCACCGTCGCCGCCACGCACGCCGCGCTGCTGCTGGCCCAAGGCACCGGACGGCTGCACCGCTCGGTCACCGACCGCGGCGTGGTAGCCGTGCTGGACTCCCGGCTGGCCACCGCGCGCTACGGCGGTTTCCTGCGCGCGTCGCTGCCGCCGTTCTGGCCGACAACAGATCCGCAGGTCGCACGGGACGCACTGAAGCGACTCGACGCGGCCGCGCCCGCCTGACCGAGCGCACGGGCAAGGCGGGTACGGTGAGTGGAACGAACACGACAGGGAGCACCGTTGACCCAGGATTCGTCCAGCGCACAATCCCGGACCGTCAGTGTTGACGACACCGGGGTGCGGCGCCGGCTCGCCGATGGCAGCGAAGAAGCTGTGACGTGGTCAGAACTGAGCTCAGTCATGGTGAGAGTCATCCCTGACGGCCCCTGGAACGAAGACGTCTTCTTCATGCTGGTCGGCAACGACGGCAAAGGCACGGCAGTCCCGAGCGGCGACCCGGCCGCGGACGCCCTCATCGAACGCCTGCAGACCTTGCCCGGCTTCGACAACGAGAAGTTCATCGAAGCGATGACCACGGACGCCGACCAGGCGTACGTGGTGTGGCAAAGCTGATTCGGGCTCGCTGAAGCCCGCTCCGGGCTGCTGCGGCTTTCGTTGCCGAGGCTTTTCGCTGCTGCGGCTTTCGCTGACCTCGGCTCGGCCGGGAACGCTTGCTGGGCAAGGGTGGGCGCGCCGCGGCTTCGCCAGGTCTTGGCCGCAGCAGCTCGATGAGCCGGATTACCGCTGCCGCCGCCACGGCGAGCGCTCTGCGCGAACCGGCCGCCGCCCAGCTCGACGACCTCGCTGCAACAGCCGTCCGCCGCTGCGCCCCACCGCACGAACCGCCCGCCACACCAGCTCCGCAACCCGCCCGCCGCTACGACTCACGACACCACCGCGCGAACCACCCGCCGCATCAGCCCAGCAACCGGTGCGCCTCCGCGACTCACCAACCCGCCGCGGCTCAGGCGGCCGGAAAAGTCTCCGTCACCGGGATGGCCTTCTTCAGCGTCCGGCTCACCGTGCACAGCCGCTCGATCGCCCGATCTACCGCGCCCGCCAGCGCTTCCCGCTGAGCTTCGTCGAGGCCCGACACGTCGACGTCGAACGCGACATGCACCGCGTCCAGTTCCGAGGCCCCTTCACGCCGGTCAGCCGTCACCGCGACGCGGAACTTCGAGTCCTCGCCCACCCGCCGCGTGATCAGCTGCTCCGCCGTCACCGCGGAGCAGCCCGCCGCCGCGAT
Organism: Amycolatopsis sp. cg13; assembly: GCF_041346965.1. Classification (GTDB taxonomy): domain Bacteria; phylum Actinomycetota; class Actinomycetes; order Mycobacteriales; family Pseudonocardiaceae; genus Amycolatopsis. The sequence continues at coordinate 7,741,376 of NZ_CP166848.1, read as the reverse complement.
CTGCAGCAGTTCCGCCGGGGAGAACGCGCCCTCCGCACCAGCCCGGCCCAACCGCACCTCCGCGCCGCGTTCGTTGCGGCCGACGAAGCTGTGCGTGCCTTCGCGCTGTACTTCCAAAGTCATCGGAGACGCCTTTCCACCCGTCGGATCACTGCATTGGCGCAACCGCGCCGGTCACGCCGATGTTCCGGGCTGCTGCGCCAGCACGGTGATCGTGCCGGGATCGACCTCGGTGAATCCCGCATCGCGGACGGCGACCACGCGGTTGTCCCGCCAGCCTGCTTCCGGATCGTCGACCGGGCACAGCTCTTTCCATCGCGCCGGGCTGGGCGTCCGGACCGCGACCCGGTAGTCCTTCGCCGCCCACGCCGCCAGTTCGTCGTCCGGCAGCAGCGACGCGAGGATCATCGTGGCGTGCCCGACCTGCGCGGACGCCTTGCCGACGGTCATCGGGACATCCGGGTTCAGCATCAGCAGCGGGACATCAGCCGGGGCCGGGCCGGGGGTGTCGGCGGGCAGTTCGCTGCCGGAGATCTGCAGCCGCGAGACCTCTTTCGGGGCCTCCTTCACGAGCCCAGGCACGAGCGCCCGCGCCTCCGCGCCGTCGACCTCGATGGTGATGCCCGGCAGGTCCAGCACCGCCTGCCAGTGCGCGCCGCGAGCCCGGCGCGCGACCTTGCGAATCCGGTTGTCGAGCCACGCCTGCACTGGCTCGGCCCATTCGCCGCCAGGCTCGACGCGTTCGTCCAGGCACACCGCCAGCGCCGCCGCGGCCGCCGCTTCGAGCAGCGCTGTCCGGCCGGGCGGCTCGGCGCGTTCGATCCGCAGAATGATCGGCATCGCGCGGACCTCGTCCGGGTTTTCGTCGGAGGTGTCCGAGGTTTCGTCCGCGGGAAGGCCGAGCCACGAGGCGTAGCGGCTGCGCAGCGGTTCGAGCAGAGGGTTCACGGGCGGGCCAATTCGAGACCGTCGGCCGCGTCCGCCGCCTCGACCTCGGCGCGCGTGACGCCGAGGACGAACAGCACCGCGTCGAGGTACGGGTGCGAGAGCGCGGTGTCGGCGACCTCGCGCAGCGCGGGCTTGGCATTGAACGCGACGCCCATGCCAGCCGCGGCCAGCATGTCGATGTCGTTGGCCCCGTCGCCGACCGCGACACAGGCGCCGAGTGGAATCCCGTACTCCCCCGCGAACCGGCGCAGCGCGGTCGCCTTGCCCGCGCGGTCCACGATGTCGCCGACCACGCGACCAGTGAGCTTGCCGTCGACGACTTCCAGCTCGTTGGCCGCCGCGAAGTCGAGACCGAGGTCGTCCACGAGATGGTCGATGACCTGGGTAAACCCGCCGGACACGACGCCGCAGCGGAAGCCCATGCGCTTCAGCGTGCGGACGGTCGTGCGAGCCCCCGGGGTCAGCTCGAGCTTCGCCGCGACCTCGTCCATCACGGTGGCGGGCAGCCCGGCCAGCAGCGAAACGCGCCGTTCCAGCGACTCCGCGAAGTTCAGCTCGCCGCGCATCGCGGCCTCGGTGATCTCGCGGACCTGCTCCTCGACCCCGGCGTACGCGCCGAGCATCTCGATGACCTCGCCCTGCACGAGCGTGGAATCGACGTCGAACACCACCAGCCGCTTCGCCCGGCGCGTGATGCCCGCGCGCTCGACGGCGACGTCGACGTTGGCCTCGGACGCCGCGTCGGCCAGCATGGACCGAAGCTCGGCGTCGGCCTCTTCGCTGTCTTCGCGCACCGAGACGTACAGCTCAAGCCCAGTCACCGGATAATCGGCAACGCTGCGAATCGAGTCGATGTTCGTCCCGATGCCCGCCAGCCGCCGCGCGATCTCGGAGAACGCCCGCGCGGTCACCGGACGCCCGAGCAGGACGAGCACGTGCGACGAATCGCGCCGCCCGAGCGCGAACGGATCCGCGCCGATCGCGTCGCCGATCCGGACCTCGACCTCCATGCCGACGGTCGCCATCGCCTGCTCGACGGACTCCTGGACCCCCTCCGGGTCGCGGTAGACGCCGGCGAGCACGCCGAGGACGAGCTGCCCGCGGATGACCACCTGCTCGATGTCGAGCACGTCCACGTCGTGCCGCGTGAGCACGGCGAACAGCACGGACGAGACCCCGGGCTTGTCCGGACCGGTCGTGGTGATGAGGACGGGAGTCTGGCTCACTGGTTCGGTATCCCTCGTTCGTCTCGGCACCGACGCTTAGGCCACGGCGAGTCGGCACGCCCAGTCTGGCCTCCAGCGGCGGCGGGCAGAACGCTCCCGTGCCGTGCTTCACACCGCGGGTGCCACTAACGGGCGACGAGAGGGGTGGTGAGCCGGGTTAGGGGCGGCGCAGCGAGCAGCGAGGCCAGTATGAGCGGCGCGTCGGGTCTCGTGAATGTTTGTGCCGGTTCTAACCGGCATCAGCACTCACGAGGCCCCCGCCAGCACCGCCGCCCGCCCGCCTCGGCAACCCCCAGCCCGACGGCTCCCGGCACGGAAAACGGCGCGTGCCCGACCGAGAAATCCTCGACCGGGCACGCGCCGTGCGACTGTTCCGAGCGCCGTTACTGCTCGCTCGCGTTGTCCTTGCTGTGGTCGCCCGGCATGGTGGCGTCCACGAGCTTCTGCGACGGGGCCGCGACGTGCTTGGCCTTGCCGAAGAAGCCGATCTCGCCTTCCGCGTGCAGGCGTTCGACCATGTGCGGGTAGTGCAGCTCGAACGCGGGCCGCTCGGAGCGGATCCGGGGCAGTTCGGTGAAGTTGTGCCGCGGCGGCGGGCAGGACGTGGCCCACTCGAGCGAGTTGCCGTAGCCCCACGGGTCGTCGACCGTGACGATTTCGCCGTACCGGTAGCTCTTGAACACGTTCCAGATGAACGGCAGCGTGGACGCCCCGAGGATGTACGCGCCGATCGTGGAGATCGTGTTCAGCGTGGTGAACCCGTCGCTGGCCAGGTAGTCCGCGTAGCGCCGCGGCATGCCTTCCGCGCCCAGCCAGTGCTGCACCAGGAACGTGGTGTGGAAGCCGATGAACGTGGTCCAGAAGTGCCACTTCCCGAGCTTCTCGTCCATCATCCGGCCGGTGATCTTCGGGAACCAGAAGTAGATCCCGGCGAAGGTCGCGAACACGATCGTGCCGTAGAGGACGTAGTGGAAGTGCGCCACCACGAAGTAGCTGTCCGACACGTGGAAGTCGATCGCCGGAGCGGCCAGCATGATGCCGGTCAGACCGCCGAAGAGGAACGTGACGATGAAGCCCATCGAGAAGATCATCGGCGTCTCGAAGGACAGCTGGCCCTTCCACATCGTGCCGATCCAGTTGAAGAACTTCACGCCGGTCGGGACCGCGATGAGGAACGTCATGAAGGAGAAGAACGGCAGCAGGACCGCGCCGGTCGCGTACATGTGGTGCGCCCACACCGCCACCGACAGCGCCGCGATCGACAGCGTCGCGAAGACCAGGCCCTTGTAGCCGAACACCGGCTTGCGGCTGAAGACCGGGAAGATCTCCGACACGATCCCGAAGAACGGCAGCGCGACGATGTAGACCTCTGGATGGCCGAAGAACCAGAACAGGTGCTGCCACAGGATCACCCCGCCGTTGGCCGGGTCGAACACGTGGGCTCCGAGGTGCCGGTCCGCCAGCAGGCCGAACAGGGCCGCGGTGAGGATCGGGAACGCGAGCAGGATCAGGATGCTCGTGATCAGGATGTTCCAGGTGAAGATCGGCATCCGGTACATCGTCATGCCGGGCGCGCGGAGGCAGACCACGGTGGTGATCATGTTGACCGCGCCGAGGATCGTGCCGAGACCGGACACCGCCAGGCCGGCGATCCACAGGTCGGCTCCGACGCCGGGCGAGTGGATGGCGTCCGACAGCGGCGTGTAGGCGAACCAGCCGAAGTCGGCGGCGCCGCCGGGCGTCAGGAAGCCGGACAGCACGATCAGGCTGCCGAACAGGAACAGCCAGTAGGAGAACGCGTTCAGCCGCGGGAACGCCACGTCGGGCGAGCCGATCTGCAGCGGCAGGATGAAGTTCGCGAACCCGAACAGGCTCGGCGTCGCGTACAGCAGCAGCATCACCGTGCCGTGCATGGTGAACAGCTGGTTGTACTGCTCCTGCGACAGGAACTGCTGCCCCGGCTGGGCGAGCTCCGTCCGGATGAGCATGGCCATCGCGCCGCCGATCATGAAGAAGGCGAACGACGAGACCAGATACATGATCCCGATCTGCTTGTGGTCCGTCGTGCGGAACAACCGCAGCAGGTACGAACCCTTTGCCGTCTCGCGCGCGGGATACGGGCGCGTCGCGATCGGCTTGGGGGCTACGGCCGTCACTCCTGCCTCCAACACTGCAACCTTGTGGTGGTCAACTTCGGGGCGCTCGGGCTCAGGCGGGCCTGATTCCGGGCGGTCAAGGGGATCGTAGCCCTCGGTACCGACAGTCGCTCGCACCGGCTGGTTAGATCACCGCATGACCGACCCGTACCGCGTCGCGGCGGTCTCCTCCGCGCTCGCGGTCGGCCGCCGGTTCGGCCTCCCGGCCGATGCCGCCGAGGTGCTGCACGAGCGCTCGAACGTGCTGGTGAGAATGGGTCCGGTCGTGGCGAGGGTCCCGGCCACCACCCGGCTGCTGCGGCCGGACGCGACCGCGTGGCTCGAGCGGGACGTCGCCCTTTCGGCCTATCTCACCGAACGTGGTGTGCGCGTCGTCTCACCGGCCGCGGATCCCCCGGCCGGACCGCATTTCGCCGAGGGCCTGCCGGTCACGCTCTGGCACTGGACCCCGCACGATCCGGACCATCGGCACGGGCCGGACGAGACCGCCGGATCGCTCGCCCGGGTCCACGCCGCGTTGCGCGACTACCCCGGCGAACTGCCCTCCCGCGGCCCGGTCGGCGAACTCCTCGACACCGTCACGCGCGACGCTTCGCTGCTGGACGGCTTCGCGGACCGGATCCGCGCGGAGACCGAACGACTAGCGGCGCTGCTGCCGTCCGGCCCGGTCCAGGCCCTGCACGGCGACGCGCACCCCGGCAACCTCATCGAGACCGCCGACGGTCCGTACTGGCTCGACTTCGAGGACACCTGGCGCGGACCGCTCGAATGGGACCTGGCGATCCTCGCGCGACAAGGCGGCCCGGAGTTCCTGGCCGCGTACCCGGGCGAAGCGGACGAAGCCGTTCTCGCGACGTGTACGCAGCTTCGCTTGCTCTTCGCAGTGGCGTGGCGGTTCTTGATCGCACAGCGTTTCCCGCACCGCCTCGCCGATGCGCGCGCCGCAGCGGTCGAGTACTTCAGCTGACCCAGCCGAGGATCGCTTCGACCACGCCAGCCGGGTCCTCCAGCGGCGTCAGGTGCCCGACGTCGGGAAGGACCGCGAGAGTCGCGTCGGGAAGCGCTTCGACCATGGTGTTGGCGGCGTCGAGCGGCGTGATCGCGTCGCGCTCCCCCACGATGACGAGCGCCGGTACGTCCGTTTCGCGCAGCAGGTCAACGGAATCAGGCCGGTTGCGCATCGCCCGCGCGGCCCAGGCGACCCCGGACGGCGGCTGCGCGTCGATCAATTCGCGCACGCGCGCGAGGACGTCGGCGGACGCGGTGTCGGCGAGAAGGTTCGGCAGGTTCGCGTCGGCCAGCCAGTTTTTGACGCCCTCGGTTTCCGCCCGGTTCGCGACGTCGAGCCGGGTCTGCGCGGCTTCGGGGGTGTCCGCGGTGGCTTTGGTGTCGATGAGGACCAGTCCCCCGACGCGCTCGGGAGCCTGCCGCAGGACGGCCATCGCGAGGTAACCGCCCATCGAACAGCCGCCGAGAACCACCTGGTCGAGTTCGAGCTTGTCGAGGAGCGCGACGACGTCCCGGGCAGCGTCGGCGAGATCGGGCTCGGCTTCGGTTTCGGGCAACGGGCTCCGGCCGAGACCGCGCTGGTCGGGCGTGATGACCCGGAGGCGTTCCGCGAGCGGCGCGCGGACCGGGTCCCACATGCGGGCGTCGAGCGGGAAGGCGTGCAGGAGCACCAACGGCAGTTCGGTCATGGCGGAGATTGTCGTCTTTATTGCTTCGGTTTTTGTCGTACCCCGTCGTTATGGTCGAGGGCGTGACAGAGATCGTGACGGAAAGGCTGGTGCTGCGGCACTTCGTGGAGACCGATCGGCAGGCAGTGGCGGAGATCCAGAGCGACCCGGAGACGAACCGGTACAACCCGCGTCCGCCGGACACCGCGACCACGCTGGTGATGTTCGACAGCTGGCTCGAACACTGGGCGGAGTTCGGCTACGGATACCTGGCGGTCCGGGAGCGGGGCAGGCCGGAGGCGGCCGACGGGTCGGACGTGATCGGCATGGCCGGAGTGCGCAACCGGGAGTTCCGGGGCGAGAAGGTGCTGAACCTGGCGTACCGCTTCCGGCCGTCGGCGTGGGGGAAGGGCTACGCGGCGGAGGCGGCGCGGGCGTCGGTGGAGTGGGCGGAACGGGAGATCCCGGCGATTCCGGTGCTGATCAGCGTGGCGGTGACCAATGCGCCGTCGTTGCGGGTGGTGGAGAAGCTGGGGTTCACGGAGTACGTGGAGGAGGAGTACGAGGGGGCGGTTTCGCGGCACTTTCGGCGGTGACGGGTTTCGGGAGATGGGGGATCTTTCGGAGGTGACGGACGCTCGGCGGTTGTGAGCGCTCGGCTGTGGTGGACGCTCGGCTGTGGTGAGCGCTCGGCGATGACCGGCGTTCGGCAGTGTTGGCCGTTCGGTGGTGATGGCCTTTCGGCCACCTGCGTCAACCGCGATGCGGTCCGGCGGCATCGAGCGCTGCGACAGGAAGCCTTTCGCAGTAACCGTTTCCCCGGTCACCAACGCCGGTTCGGCCGACGCCGGGCCCGGGCTTCCCAGCAGGGGCGATGCCAATGCCGACGATCCGCGACGCCGCCGGTCTCGTCCGCGGGCCAGACGACCAGGTGCGGGACGCCGGGGCGGATCTCGTGGTCGCAGCCGGGGCAGCGGTAGGTCTTGGCGGCTTGCGAGCCGGGGACGGTGCGCACCAGCCAGTCCCCGTCGGGACCGGATTCGCTGCGGGCCCAGCCGCTGACCGCACCGGCGTCCGGACGCTCGCCGGAAGCGGGGCGGCCTCGGCCGGGTCGATTGCGTCTGGGCACGCAGTCACGGTAACTGGACGTCCGGGGGAAGGCGCAGCCACGCACCCCGAACTACCGGCTCAGCCTGGCTGCCGGGGAAGCGCCTCTCGCGGACCCCGCTGAATTGGCTGACCGCAACCACTCGCGTTCGGTGCGTTGAGTGAGCCAGGGACGCCGGGTATCTCGATCCAGGGCCGCAGCGGGGCAGGAATCGAGCACCCCGAAGCGGCGTTCGGGTCGTTGATCAACCCCGCGCAATCACCAATCGAGCACCCCGAAGCGGCGTCCAGGTCATTGACCACCCCTGCGCAATTACCAATCGAGCACCCCGAAACAGCGTCCAGGTCGATCAACCCCGCGCGATCACCAGCGGAACCAACTGCTCCGCCGACGTCAGCGAGCCATGCTGGCCCACCAGGTTCGACTCCACCGCTTCGGCCAGTTCGCGCACCATGCCGAACGTCCCGGTCGCCGCGGCGACGACGTCGCCGATTCGCGGGCGTACCCGGTCGCTCACCGCGGCACCGAACCAGCCTGCGGCGATCGCCTCTTCGCGCGGCAGGACCCAGGCCCGCGAACCCAGCACCGAACGCCACGCGGCCACGACATCCGCCGTCGCGCCGGGTTCCGTGTAGACATGTCGTGCGCGGACTTCGCCGCCGAAAGCGCGGACGCCTGCCAGAAGTTCCGGTGTGTCCTCCAGGTTCAGTTTCTCCTCGACGGTCACCATTCCGTGGTCCGCCACCACCGCCAGCACCGCACCGGCGGGCAATCCGTCCACAATGGACTCAACCAGGCGGTCGACGTGACGCAGTTGCATGCGCCACGCGGTCGAGCCGGGGCCGTAGAGGTGGCCCAGCAGGTCCAATTCACTGTGGTAGGCATAGCAGAACGACCGCGAAGACAGTACGTCCAAGGTTCGCGCGGCCAGGTCGCCCAGCGCGTGCACGCCGACGTATTGGGCACCGCCCTGGGTCGCTTGGGTCAGGGCGGTGTTGGCGAAATGCGCCGAGGACACCACTGCGGCTTCGATTCCCGCAGCGGCGGCGCGTTCGAAGGTCGTCGGCAGGGGTTGGACTTCGCGCGGGGGCAGGGAGCCTCGCAGGTCGCTGCCGTCTTCGTGGGAGCGCCAGCGCAGGGCGTTCATGACGCCCGCGCCCGGGATCTCGAAGGTGTAGCCGACCATGCCGTGTTCGCCGGACGCCAAGCCGGTGCCGATCGCGGCGACGCCGGCCGCGGTGGTCGACGGGAAGCCGACTCGCAGGGGGCTGCTGGCCAGTTCGGTGAGGACGGGGGCGTCCGCGGCGTGCTGGGCGAGCAGTTCCCAGCCGAGGCCGTCGATCAGGAGCACGCAGGCGCTGCGGGCTTCGGGCAACGCCAGGCCGCCGTCTTCGCCGGGCACGCCCAGCGCGCCGAGCAGGGCTGGAACGACCTGGCCTAGGTGCGGAACATCCGCGTACTGGGGCACATCCACCCGGACAGCTTCCCACCAACGCGGGCCGCCAGCGATAATCACGGCATGCCCACCTACGCCTACCGTTGCCGCGACTGCACCGAGACGTTCGAACTCCAGCGCCCGATGGCGGAGTCGAGCGCGCCCGCCCCTTGCCCGGAGGGGCACACGGACACGGTCAAGCTGCTCACGACCGTCGCGCTCACCGGCTCGGCCTCCGCACCCGCACCCGCTGGCGGAGGATGCTGCGGAGGCGGCTGCTGCAGCTGACCGGCACCGAGCACGCTTACTGGCGCGGGCATCCGCACCGGCTGGCGGAGGCGGTTGCTATAGCTGATCGGCGCGAGCGCCCTCACCGGCTCGGCCTCCGCTCCGGCACCGGCTGGCGGAGGGTGCTGCGGAGGCGGCGGCTGCAACTGATCAGCGCGAGCGCGCTCAGCGTCCGCACCCGCACCGGCTGGCGGAGGGTGCTGCGGAGGCGGCTGTTGCAGTTGATCGGCGCGAGCGCGCTCACCAGCTCAGCGTCCGCTCCGGCACCCGCTGGCGGAGGTTGCTGCTGCAGCTGACCGGCACCGAGTCGGGCCGCGGCATTCGCCGTCAGCCCGACCGGTGCCGAATCGCTCAGCAACCCTTCAGAGCCTGATCCAGATCAAGCCACAAGTCCTCAACATCCTCCAGCCCGGCCGAAAGCCGCAGCAAACCGTGCGTGATGCCCGAGCCGGTGCGGTCGTCCTCGGCGACGATTCGGTGCGTCAGGGAAGCCGGGTGCTGGATCAAGGTGTCGACGCTGCCCAGGCTCACCGCGGGCGTGATCAGCCGGACGGCGCCGATCACCGCGTGCGGGTCGCCGGTTACCTCGAAGGCCACCAGCGGGCCGCCCAGTTTCGGGTAGTGCACGCCGCTCACCGAGGGGTGCGAGGCTAGCCGCGAGGCCAAGACGGCGGCGGTCTCCGATGCGGCCTTGACGCGCAGCGGGAGCGTCGACAGGCCGCGCAGCAACAGGTATCCGGCAAGCGGGTGCAGCACGCCACCGGTGGCGAAGCGCAGGGAACGCAACCGCGCGGCTTCCTCCGCATCGCAAGCCACGATGCCGCCCATGACGTCGCCATGGCCGCCCAGGAACTTTGTCGCGCTGTGCAGCACCATGCGGGCACCGAGACGGCCGGGGCGCTGCAGGACGGGCGTCGCGAAGGTGTTGTCGACCAGAACCGGGACGTCGCCGCACGCCTCGGTCAGGGTGGCGATGTCCAGTTCGCTCAGGGTCGGGTTCGCGGGCGTTTCAACGAAAACCAGGCCGGTGTCGGGGCGCAACGCGTCGGCGACATCCTCGGGGGCGGTCCAAGTGACCTCGGTGCCCAGCAGGCCGGTGGTCAGCAGGTGATCGGTGCAGCCGTACAGCGGGCGGACGCCGACGATGTGGCGTTTTCCTTGCGACACCGCGGAAAGCAGGCACGCCGAGACCGCCGCCATGCCGCTGGCGAATGCCACGGCGTGGTCGAACCCTTCGAGTTCCGCGAGCGCTTGCTCGAACCGTTCGACGGTCGGGTTGCCGATCCGGCCGTAGATGCCGGTGACGTTCCCGCCCGCGGCGAATTCGTCGATCCGGCGGGCCTCCTCGGCGCTGTCGCGCGCGGGGTAGGTCGTGGAGAAGTCGAGCGGGGCGGCGTGCAGGCCGAGGTCGGCGAGATCGTCGCGACCGGCATGGACGGCTCGGGTGCGCAGGGCGGAAGTCATGGCAGTCACGTTCGGATAGGTAACGGTCGCAAAGCAATAACCTCGGATAAGATTCAAGAGTGTCCGAAACGGTCGAACTCAGTCCGGTTGATCTTGAGATTCTGCGGGTGCTGCAGAACGATGCCCGGACGTCGAACAAGGAGCTGGCTGCGGCGGTCGGGCTCGCGCCGTCGACCTGCTTGGACCGGGTGGCGCGGCTCCGGGAGACCGGCGTGATCACCGGCCAGCACGCCAAGGTCGACGCGGCGAAGGTGGGGCGTCCGCTGGAGGCGTTTCTGTTCGTGCAGGTCCGGCCGCATCGTCGGCCGCTGGTGGAGCAGTTCGTGGAACATCTGCTGGCGCTGCCGGAAATCCGCGCGGTCTACCACCTGACCGGGCCCGACGACTTCCTCGCGCACGTCGCCACCACCTCGGCCGCCGAATTGCAACGGCTGGTGCTGGACGAACTCACCTCCCGCGACGAGGTCGCCCGCGTGCACACGAATCTCGTGTTCCAGCAGTGGCAAGGCGGTCCGCTGCTGCCGCCGGACGGCGAGCCCGCTCAGGGCGAGCGCATCCGCCAGCGCAACCGATGAGCTGACTGGCAGGCTCGCGCAACGCGAAGCAACAACAAGCCCTGCTCAGCCGGACTGCGAAGCGCGGTTGTCGTACTCCTCGCGGGCATCGAGAACCTCGTTCAAGTGCACCACCGACCACTCCGTGAGCGCCTTCAAGGGTGCCCGCAGCGACTCGCCCAACGGAGTCAGTGCGTACTCCACGCGTACCGGCACGGTCGGGTACACCGTTCGCCGGACGATGCCGTCGCGTTCGAGGGCGCGCAGCGTCTGGGTGAGCATCTTCTCGCTCACTCCCGCCAATCGGTTGCGCAGCTGGGTGAACCGGCACGGTCCCTCTTTGCCGAGTTCGCCGAGCACGAGGATCGACCACTTGTCGCCGATCCGGTCGAGGAGGTCGCGGGACGGGCATCCGCGCGTGTACGGATCCCACGAGGTTGTCGTCCCGGTCACGGCCTTGGCGGTTGCCACAGCGCTCACCTCACTGCTTTCCAATGGGTGGCTACCTTACCAAAAAGTGGCTACTTCCCGATAGGAAGTCACCAGGTCATCGTGGACCGCGACGCCGCGGGAGTCCTGCGGCAGGAAGTCCCGCCGACACCGGAAAGGTGCCCCCACGATGTACCCCCGCACCGCGCTGCTCGCCCTCACCGCCCTGACTGCCCTCGCGGTTCCCGCCACGGCCGCAACCCGTGAAGGCAGCCCCGCCACGATCACCATCAACGGCGCCAACGCCTATCCCGAAAGCATCGCGACAGACAACCGGTACGTCTACACCGGCAGCATCGCCGACGGCACCGTCTACCGCGGGCGCCTCGGGTCGAAGACGCTCGATCCCTTCCTGCCCGGCGGTGGCGACGGCCGCACCGAGGTCGCCGGGATCAAGGTCAGCGGCAATCGCCTGGTGGTCGCCGGAGCGTTCACCGGGCGCTTGTTCACCTACACCAGCACCGGGAAACTCGTTGCCAGCTATAGCGTCCCCGACTCGGGCGAGAAGACCCTCGTGAACGACGAAGCCATCGCACCCAACGGCGACGTCTACGTCACCGACTCGTTCCGCCCCGTGCTCTACCGGATCCCGGCCGCCGAGGTGCACGGCCCGGCCACCGGCGCCCACCGGATTCTCCAGACCGCCTATCGCCTGCCGGACTACGTGGCCGGCCAGTCCAACGGCAACGGCATCGGCGCCACCCCCGACGGAAAATCGCTGATCATCGGCTACTGGTACAGCGGCGCGCTCTACCGGCTCACCCTCGCGACCGGCGAAATCCGCAAGATCGCCGCGCCGCCCCTGCCCAGTGCCGACGGCATGGTGCTGCGCGGGAACACGCTGTACGTCGCACGCTCCGTGAACAATGAGATCACCACTGTGCGGCTGTCCTGCGATTACACCCAGGCCACCGTCGTCGGCGACCGCACCTATCCGGGGGCCGATACCACGACCGGCGTCGCCGTGAGCGGGGACCGACTGCTGGCGAGCAACTCCCAGATGAACGGGTACCTGCGCGGTGAACCGCCGGCCAGCCCGGTGTTCACCCTCGAAAGCTTGCCCCTGCGCTGATTACGCGCGGCAGCGCAAGATGGACGGGTGCAGATCAGCTTCCTGACCGAATCCGACCGCGGCGACTGGGAAACTCTCGCCCGCGGCAAAGACGCCTACTTCGACGTCGAGCGCGCCGACGAAAGCTACGACCGGACCTGGCGCCGCCTGCTTGACGACGACCGGATCCGCGGGATCGCCGCCAAGCTGGACGGTGCGATGGTCGGCATCGCGCACTACCTGTTCCACGCCAGCATCTGGTACTCCGGGAAGTGCTACCTCGCCGACCTGTTCGTGTCCGAGAACGTCCGGCGCAAGGGAGTCGCGACGGCGTTGATCGAATGGGTCGCCCGCGACGCCGAGGAGCACGGTTTTCCGTCGCTCTATTGGAATACGCTCGAGGACGCCCCGGCCCGCGCGCTTTACGATCGGGTAGGAAAATTCCACGACGGCTTCATTCTCTACACGTACAAACGTCAGTAGTCCTTGAAGCCCTTGCCCGTCTTGCGTCCCAATCGTCCGGCGGTCACCAGGTGCTCCAGCAACGGCGCTGGAGCAAAGCCTTCTTCGCGGAACTCGTTGAACAGCGTCCGCTCGATCGCCAGCGACACGTCCAGCCCGACTACGTCCAGCAATTCGAACGGTCCCATCGGCAACCCGCAGCCGACCTTCATCGCGGTGTCGATGTCGTCCGCCGAGGCGTAATGCGCCTCCAGCATTTTCACCGCGTCGTTGAGATACGGGAACAACAACGCGTTCACGATGAATCCGGCCCGGTCGCCGCAATGGACAGGGTGTTTGCCGACCGCCGCGCACACTGCCGTCGCGGTGGCGGTGACATCCGGGGCGGTCGCGATCGTCGAAACGACTTCCACCAGTTTCATCACCGGTGCCGGGTTGAAGAAGTGCAGGCCGACCACGTCGCCGGGACGCGAGGTCGCCGCCGCGCATTCGATGACCGGCAGCGAGGACGTCGTGGTCGCGAGCACCGCGCCCGGCCGGACGACCTCGTCCAACGCCGAAAACACCGCCTGCTTAACGGAAAGCTCCTCGGCCACCGCCTCGACCACCAGGTCGACCTCGGCGAGTTCCTCGAACTCCGTCACCGGGCGGATCCGGCCAAGCGCGGCGACAGCGTCCTCTTCGGACAGTTTGCCCTTCACCACGGCCTTGTCGAGCGACTTCTTCACCTTCGCCACCGACGCTTGCGCCTTCTCCATGCTCCGCGCGCGCAGCACGACGTCAAAACCGCGCTTGGCGAACACTTCCGCGATGCCGGTGGCCATGGTCCCGGTGCCGATCACGCCGACGGTGCGCACTTCGCGAGCCACCGAAGAGTCCACTTCGGACGAAGCGACCGAATCCACCACCACCGGCGAATCCGGGGCGTCGTAAGTGTAAAAACCGTGGCCGCTCTTTCGTCCCAGCTGACCCGCGGTGATCATCTGCTTCAGCAGCGGTGCGGGAGCGTGCAGCCGGTTGCGGGATTGGTGGTACATCGTGTCGAGGATTTCGTACGCGGTGTCCAGCCCGATCAAATCGAGCAGCGCGAGCGGGCCCATCGGGTAGCCGCAGCCGAATCGCATTGCCGCGTCAAGATCTTCGCGGGTGGCATACCGCTGCTCGTACATCCGCACCGCGTGGTTGAGGTAGCCGAACAGCAGCGCGTTCGCGATGAACCCGGCCCGGTCGCCCATCACCACCGGCGATTTGCCCAGCTTCTGCGCGAATTCCACGATGTCGGAGACCACGTCCGGTTCCGTCACCACCGTGCGCACGACCTCGACCAGTTTCAGCACCGGAGCCGGGTTGAAGAAGTGCATCCCGACGACCTTGCCCGGCCGCGCGGTGTGCACGCCGATCTCGGTGATCGACAGCGACGATGTGTTGGACGCGAACACCACGTCCGGCCGCGTCACCTGGTCCAACTGGGTGAACACCTCGGCTTTCGCCGCGAGGTTCTCCGGGATAGCCTCGATCACCAGGTCCACTTCGGACAGATCGGCGAGCGAGGTGGTGGCGCGGATCCGGCCCAGCAGCGCCTCCCGGCCCGCCTCGTCGAGCTTCCCGCCCGCGAGCGCGCGTTCGGTCGAATGCCGCAGGTGGCCGAGGCCGCGTTCGACGCCCGCCTCGTCCAGTTCCACCGCGATCACGTCGAGCCCGCTGCGGGCGAGCACCTCCGCGATGCCCGCGCCCATCGTGCCAAGACCGACCACACCGACCGTCGAGATTTCCCGTGCCACAAGGCCTCCAGAGGTTACCCGCTGGTAATTGCCGCTCACTGTGCCACGCGAGACCTCCGAAAGCACATCGGAATCGAGTCAGTCAGGGCGAAGTCACCCGGTCGGAAACCCGCAGGTCACTCCCCGAAGTTCGCCTCCACCAGCTCGGCCACCTTCGCGACCGCCTCGCTCGCCTGCAGTCCGCGGGCCCGCACCACGATCCGGTCGCCTTGCCGCGCACCGAGGGACATCAGCGCCAGCACGCTGTGCGCGTCCGCCTCCTGCTCGCCCAGCCGGATCGACACCTCGGCCTCGAATTCGGCCAGGCTGCGCACCACGACCGCGGCCGGGCGCGCGTGCAGGCCGACGTCGTTGGTCAGCGTGAATTCCTTCTCCACCACGCCTTCCTCGCCGGCCGCCGAAGCCTCGGTGAAAGCCAGGTCGGGCGCGACCCCGGCACTCGCCGCGGCCTCGCCCACCGCCTTGGCGTTCGCGCCGCCCTGCGCAGCGACGGCCGCCGCCACCGCGCCTTCCACCAGCGGTGCGTCGACGACCACCGCGGCGGACGGGTCGGCCAGCGACTCCACCGCCAGCTCAGCGGTCATCTGCGCGCTGCCGAGGTCGTACAGCAGCACCACGCCGTCGCCCGAATCGGCGCGCTGAGTGGCGGCCACGACCTCGTCGTAGTCGGTGCCGATGCCGCCGCCGTCGGGCAGCCCGCCCGCCGGGACGATCCGGACGTCCGGGGCCATCTGAGCAGCCAGTTCGGCCAGTCCTTTGGCCAGTTTCGCGCTGTGCGACACAAGAACGATTCCGACGGTCACCGGGCGGCCTCCGCGAACGCGCGCAGCAGCAGAGCTGTCGAACGGGCACCCGGATCCATGTGCCCGACCGCGCGTTCCCCGAGGTACGAGGCGCGGCCCTTGCGCGGGATCAAGTCCACAGTGGACTCCGCGCCGCGGTCGGCCCCGTCCGCCGCGGCGGTGAGCACATCGGCGATCGTGCCGTCGGCAGCGCCTTCAGCCGCCGAGATGGCCGGGATCAGCGCGTCGACCATCGTCGCGTCGCCGCCGACCGCCTTGCCGCGCGCTTGCACGCCTTCCAAGGCCGCGCGCAATGCGTCCAGCAGCAGCGGAACGTCGATCTCCGCCGCGTCGCCGAGCTTCGCCGACGCACGCAGGAAAGCCGTGCCGTAAAGCGGTCCGGCCGCGCCGCCGACCTTGGAAATCAGTGTGGTGGCAGCGAGTTTCACCACCCCGGCGGGCGTTTCCGGCACCGCGGTCTCCAGCGCGGAGACGATCGCGGTGAAGCCGCGGCTCAGGTTTTCGCCGTGGTCGGCGTCGCCGATCGCACGGTCGAGGTCCACCAGTTCGGTGCGGTGTTCGGCGATCACTTCGGCGGCGGCGCGCACCGCGGCCGCGACCCCTTCGGCAGTGCAGGCCATCAGATCCCCCACCGCAGCGCGGGCGTGCGCACCGGCGCGTCCCACAGCTGCGTAAGCTCGTCGTCCAATTTCAGCAGGGTCAGGCTGATGCCCTGCATTTCCAGGCTCGTGATGTACGGGCCGACCAGCCTGCGTTCGACCAGGATGCCGCGCTCGGCCAGCAGCCGCTCGGCGATGCCATGCGCGAGGTACAGCTCCAGCTGCGGCGTGCCGCCCATCGAGTTGGTGAACAGCAGCACCTTGTCGCCGGAGGAGAACGGCAGATCGGACACCACCGCCTCGACCATCCGGGCGACCAGCGCGTCGGCCGGCACGGCGGGGATCCGCTCGCGGCCGGGCTCGCCGTGGATGCCGATGCCGAATTCGATTTCGTTGTCGCCGAGGTCGAAACTCGGCTCGCCGACGTGCGGAACGGTCGGCGCGGACAGCGCCACCCCGATCGACCGCACCTGCCCGATCACCTTGCGCGCCAACGCTTCCACCGCATCCAGCGAATCGCCGCGCTCGGCCGCCGCGCCAGTGATCTTCTCCAGCAGCACGGTTCCGCCGACGCCGCGCCGCCCGGCGGTGAACGTGGAATCCTTGACCGCCACGTCGTCGTCGATGACCACGCTGCGCACGTCCAGGTCCTCGGCCGCGGCCAGTTCGGCGGCGGTCTCGAAGTTCAGCACGTCGCCGGTGTAGTTCTTCACGATCAGCAGCGCACCGGCCGGACCGGTGGTGGCGGCGATCGCGCCCTGCACCGCGTCCGGGGTCGGCGAGGTGAACACCGGACCGGGCACCGCGGCGTCGAGCATCCCGGGACCGACGAACCCGCCGTGCAGCGGTTCGTGCCCGGACCCGCCGCCGGAGACCACCGCGACCTTGCCCGCCACCGGCGCGTCCGCGCGCACGACCAGCGCCGGATCGTCGCGCACGCGCAGCAGGTCCGCGTGCGCGACCGCGAGCCCTCTCAGCGATTCGGCGACGACGGCCGCCGGATCGTTGATGATCTTCTTCATGGCGGACCTCCGGCACCTCGGCGTCGTGGACGGACCCCAACCTATGAGGTCGCCCGGCCCGCCGCAAAGCGCCCCCTGGTCACGCCTTGGGCAGTTTCCCGGCCAGCTGCTTGGCCAGCCCGACGGTCTTGCCGCACGGGTCGTCCTTGTCCGCCTGCGCGTCGGAGTTCGTGTACTCCAGCTGGACAACCTCGACGTGGTCTTCCTTCCACTGCCGGTGCTGCCATTTGACCTGGCAGCTCGACCCGGAGGTGCCCTGCTTCGCGTACGCCTGGTTCGGCGTGCCGACGTCGGCCTTCAGCCAGCCGTCGCCCTCGGACGGCGCGATGCCGGGGAACATCGTCACCCGGACGCTCGGGATGAGGCCCCATTCGCACGAGTGCAGCCCGGACGCCCTCGGCGTCCCGCCCTTCACGACGCCGTCCACCGCGGCGGTGTCGAGCACCGTGCACGGGTCGACAGCCAGCAGCGAGCCCGGGCCTGGCGTGTACTTCTGCGGGTTGTTGTGCAGTTTCTCGACGGCCGTCGCGACGAGCTTGCGGCCGGCCGCGCAGGCGTCGCCGCCGGTGTAGTCGATCCGGAAGGACACTCCGAAGGACGGGTTCCGCGCGGTGAGCGCGCTGACCACGCAGCCGGACCCGCCGCCGAGGTCGGGCACCTCGACCTGCGGCAGCCCGCCGACGGCGCCGGTGGTCTTGTCCGAAGCGAACGTCACGATGCCGCCGACCTCGACGCTCGCGCGGATTTCCTTGCCGCCCGGGTCGTTCGCCTTGGCGACGCAGGAGTCGAACTGCGTGCTCGACGCCGTCGCCTCGCCCTGCATCGTGCCGAGCGGGCTCATCGCGGTCTTGTCGACGAACTGGCACGGCAGCAGGTCGCGCAGGACGGCCGGGGCGACCGCGGGATCGGTGATGGGGCCGGAAGTCGCGGCGCCGTCCCCGGCGGCGGGGACGGTCGTGCGCGCGAAGTTCTCCTTGCCCAGATTCGGGCCGCCGCACGCGGACACAGCGGACGCCGCGACGATGCCCGCGGCGACCAGGGCGGACAACTTCAGGAACCGGCCGAACCGGCGATCGTGCACCACGTCCGGCAACCTAGCGGGCTAGGTTGCCGGACGTGGGAACAACCCGGTTATTCGGCGGGTGAGCTTTCCGTCGTTTCCGTGGACGGCGGCACGACCAGCGGCCGCAGCACCGCCCACAGCACGAACAACGCGGTCACCACCAGCAGGCCGATGCCCGACCAGAGGTTGATGTTCACGTCGGCGGCCTTCTTCAGATCCTCGTCGCTGGTGAACCCGGCGCCCATGATCGTGAGGATCACGCCGTAGACGCCGAGCAGCAACGCGATGATCAGCCGGATGTCGAAGGCGCCCGCCTTGTGCGGCCGCGAGGTTTTCTCGGTCATGCGGGCCTCCTCAGAAGATGATGTTGAGGGCGATGGTGAGCACGAGGACGATGCCGGCCAGCAGACCCGGCTTGCGGTACCAGCCCGCGTTCTCGCCGGTGTTGTCGTGCTTGAGCGCGTCGCGCGGCGTGAGCGAGTAGACCAGGCCGACGAGCTGCGCGTCCGGCTTCGGCTGAGTGGCCAGCGAAACCCCGATGCTCACCACGATGTCGACGACGAACGCGGTGCCCGCCGCCACGAAGCTGGTGCCCTGACCGGCAAGGGAGAGCACGTCCAGCTGCGAGAGCGCCCAGATGGTGATCGCCGACGCGGTACCGGCCACCAGGCCGATCCACCCGGCGGCCGCGGTCATCCGCTTCCAGAACATGCCGAGGATGAACGTGGCGAACAGCGGCGCGTTGAAGAACGAGAACAGGTCCTGCAGGTAGGTCAGAATGTTCGCGGACTGCGACGCGACGAACGCGGTGCCGATAGCCAGCACGGTCGCGACGACCGTGGTCTTGCGGCCGAGGTTCAGGTAGTAGCCGTCCGGCTTGTCCTTCTTCACGTACGTCTGCCAGATGTCGTACGTGAACACGGTGTTGAACGAACTGAGGTTCGCCGCCATGCCCGCCATGAACGACGCGAGCAGACCGGCGATCGCGATGCCGAGGATGCCGTTGGGCAGCAGGTCGCGCATCAGCAGCAGAAGCGCGTTGTTCGCGGTGACCCCGCTCGTGGCCGGTTTGTCCGCGAGCAGAAGTCCCTTGTCCTGCAAGTACTCCGGGACCACGACGCCGGCGATCATGCCGGGGATGATGACGATGAACGGCACCAGCATCTTCGGGAACGCGCCGATGATCGGCGTGCGCCGCGCGGCCGACATGCTCTTCGACGCCATCGCGCGCTGGACCTCGACGAAGTTCGTCGTCCAGTAGCCGAACGACAGCACGAAGCCGAGGCCGAACACGATGCCGAGGACGGACAGGAAGTTGTTGCCGAAGCCGGTCAGGTTGTCGCCCGGCCAGGAGTGCAGCTGCGCGGTGCCGCCGGGACTGTGCGTGATCTTGTCGACAAGGCCCTGCCAGCCGCCGACCTTGACCAGGCCGACGATGGTGAGCGGCAGCAGCGCCACGACGATCACGAAGAACTGCAGCACCTCGTTGTAGATCGCGGCGGACAGCCCGCCCAGCGCGGTGTAGCCGAGCACGATGGCGGCGGCGATGACGATCGACACCCACAGCGGCCAGCCCAGCAGCAGGTTCACGACGCTGGCCAGCAGGAACAGGTTCGCGCCCGCGATGAGGATCTGCGCCGCGGCGAAGCTGATGCCGTTGACGAGGTGCGCGGTCGGCCCGAACCGGCGGCGCATGAACTCGGGCACGCTGCGGACCTTGGAGCCGTAGTAGAACGGCATCATCACGAGGCCGAGGAACAGCATCGCCGGGATGGCGCCGATCCAGAAGTAGTGGACCGTCGGCAGGCCGTAGAGGACGCCGTTGGCGGACATGCCCATGACCTCGACCGCGCCGAGGTTCGCGGAAATGAACGCCAGGCCGGTGACCCACGCGGGCAGCGACCGGCCCGACAGCAGGAAGTCGAGGCTGCTCGACACCTGCCTTCGGGCGAGAGCGCCGATACCGAGCACCAGGACGAAATAGAACGCCAACTCGATGTAGTCGATCGGACTCGCGTCGAGCCGCAAGTTCGCGTCGGCGAGGAACGGCACCCCTGCCACCTCCGAATCAAACATTCTCACACAGAAAACACCATCGTTCCTGTCAGACCGGGACAGTACTGCATGGATTCCGAACAGGCACCCCGACACCGCGGTTTTTCACCAACCTGCCGCTGACCTGTGCATTCCGCGTGCCCGGAAGCACCCGTGTTGAGTCCTGTCGCATCACCGGACAAGGACTCACCAAGGTCACAGATTCACCCGATTCGGGAGGGTTCCCCGTCGCCGCCCATAAGATCCCGGAACCTTCGAGGACCCCGGAAAGGACTCCCCTGTGATGACCGGTCCCGCTTCCCCTCTCCGCATGCCAGGACGACTGCGCGGCGCGCTCGTGTTCGTGTTCCTTCAGGCGCTGCTCAACGGCATATTCGGCATCTTCGCCCAGCTGGAGATCGCGAGATGGGTGGACCACGGCCAAGACCCGGCCGGGGTCCTGTACCTGATCGAATTCCTGTCCTACGTCTTCGCCGCCGGACTGCTGGCGTCCGGCATCGCGATCCTGCTCGGCTACGACTGGGGCCGGTGGGCGCTGCTGGTGTGCGAGGGGCTGTCCGCGATCGGCGGGCTGATCAACCTGGTGTCCGGCAGCCCGCAGGCGCTCGTGGGGCTGGTGCTGGCCGGGCTGGTGGTGACGACGCTGTTCCAGCAACAGGTCAAGGACTGGTTCGAGGCGAAGGCGGCGCAGCGCCGGGGCGCGGCTGGTCCGGCTGCCCCGCAACCCGGATCGACGATCTGACGTATGCACTGAACTGAGGGCTCCCGACCTGGGTCGGGAGCCCTTTTCAGTTACCGGCTGGCCTCTTCGAGCCGGGCGAGCCATTCGCGCAGCAGACCGGCTTCGGAGACGCTGAAGCCCGCATCGGTCACCGGGTCGGCGTCTTTAGTGGGCGTGACGATCCCGAGCAATGCCTGCGCACGGTCGGCGATCGGGGAACTCTCCTCAGGTGCGTCTTGCTCGGTCAGCGCGTTGAGCACGATGTCGCGCAACGGCCGGATCAACTCGACATCCCGCGTTTCTTCCGGCTGGGCGAGCAGGTGCAGAACCGCGCCGGTCGTGGACGCCTCGATGGCCACCGCGGCCGCCTCGACCGAGGTCCGGAGCAGGCCTTGGGCGTTGGCGCGTTCGAGCATGCCGCACAGGATGGCCCGGTTTTCCGCGACTGCCGCGGGCCGGCTGCCCGGCCGGACGCTTCCGTACATCAGCGCGTAGATCGCGGGGTTGGCCAGCCCGAACGCGACGTGCACGTCCCAGCCGCGGCGCAGGTCGTCGATCGGGTCGTCACCGGGTTCGAACGCGCGTTTTTCCGCGAGGTAGCTCTCGAAACCGAAGGTGGCCACGGCGTCGAGCAGCCCGTCCTTGTCCGCGAAAAGCCGGTACAGCGTGGGTGTTTGCACTCCGGCCGCCGTCGCGACAGCCCGGGTGGACAGCCCCGACGGTCCGGCCGCGGTCAGCAATTTCACCGCTTCGCTCAGGATGCGCTCGCGCTGGTCCTCCACTGCCATGTGCCGACGATAACAGAATTCTGTTGACGTTGACACTGACGCTGTCACGGTAATAGCGTTATCAACGTCAACACCGAAAGGATCAGCTCATGCCTTCTGTGCACGTCGCCATCGCCTACTACTCCGGATACGGGCACACGCTCGAGCTCGCGAAGGCCGTCGGCGAGGGTGTCGAATCAGTGCCCGGAGCTCGCGTCGACCTGGTCGACGTAGCCGAGATGTCCGACGCGAAGTGGGAAACCCTCGACGCCGCCGACGCGATCGTCTTCGGCACCCCGACCTACATGGGATCGGCGTCCGGGGCGTTCCACGCGTTCGCCGAGGCGACCTCGAAGCGCTGGATGACCCAGCGCTGGCTGGACAAACTCGCGTCCGGGTTCACCAACTCCGGATCGATGAGCGGGGACAAACTGCACACGCTGCAGTACCTCGCGCTGCTCGCCGCGCAGCACGGCATGCACTGGGTCAGCCTCGGCCTGATGCCCGGCTGGAACACCACCACCAGCAGCGAACACGACGACAACCGGCTCGGCTTCTACCTCGGCGCGGGCGCACAAACGTGGAACGACCAGGGCCCGGACGCCGTCCACGCCGCGGACCTCACCACGGCGCGCCACCTCGGAGCGCGGGTCGCGACCCAGGCGCTGCGGTATCAGCAGCCGATCGCTTCCTGACCGCCGTCAGAACAGCCGGAACTCGTCGGAATCCGTGCCGCGCAACGCGTCGTAGTCCAGGACCAGGCAGCGGATCCCGCGGTCCTCGGCGAGGACGCGCGCCTGCGGCTTGATCACCTGCGCCGCGAACACGCCCTGCACCGGGGCGAGCAGCGGGTCGCGGTTGAGGAGTTCGAGGTACCGGGTCAACTGCTCGACACCGTCGATTTCGCCGCGGCGCTTGATTTCCACCGCGACCGAACCGCCGTTGGCGTCGCGGGCCATGATGTCCACGGGCCCGATCGCGGTCGGGTATTCGCGGCGGACCAGGGTGTAGCCGTCGCCGAGGGTTTTGATGTGCTCGGCGAGCAGTTCCTGCAGGTGCGCTTCCACGCCGTCCTTCTGCAGGCCAGGGTCGACGCCGAGTTCGTGCTTCGAATCGTGCATGACCTCGGCGAGCGTGATGACGAGTTTCTCGCCGGCCTTGTTCTGGACCGTCCAGATGTCCGGGTCCTCGATCAGCCAGCACGGCGGCGACATCCAGTTCAGCGGCTTGTACGAGCCGCCGTCGGAGTGCACGAGCACCGAACCGTCGGCCTTCACCATCAGGACGCGGTTGGCCATCGGGAGATGCGCGGTCAGCCTGCCGACGTAGTCGACCTGGCACCGGGCGACGACGAGCCTCATCGGACCCGCCCCGCACGGAGCGGGCTGGCTTGCTGGGAAGGGAGCACGAGACGCACCCGCCGAGGGTAGGACAGTCTCGGTGATACTGGCGAGGTGGACCCCATTCAGCGTGTCGCGACCCGCGAGGTGTACCGGAACAACTGGATGACGGTGCGGGAGGACGCCATCCGCCGCGCCGACGGCAGCGACGGCATCTACGGCGTCGTCGACAAACCGACCTACGCACTGGTCATCCCCCTCGACGGCGACCGGCTGCACCTGGTCGATCAGTTCCGGTACCCGGTCGGGATGCGGCGATGGGAATTCCCGCAGGGCACCGCGCCCGACCTCGCCGAGACCCCGCCCGCCGAGCTGGCGCAGCGGGAATTGCGGGAGGAGACCGGGTTGCGGGCGTCGACGTTCACGGAACTGGGAATGCTCGACGTCGCGCCCGGCCTGACCAGCCAGCGCGGGCATGTCTATCTCGCGACCGGCCTCACGGAGGGCGAGCCGGAGCGGGAACTGGAGGAACAGGACATGCGGACGGCGTGGTTCAGCCGGACCGAGGTGGAGAAGATGATCTCCACCGGGGAGTTCTCGGACGCGCAGTCGGTGGCGGCGTACACGTTGTTGCTGCTGCACGAACGCCGCTGACCGCCTTCGCGGCGCAGGCGGCTCCGACGCTGCTGCCCCAATGCCGCATTGGGTGCGTCAGATGCACCCAATGCCACATGCTAATTGGTTACCTACTTGTGACCTGCGTATATCTTTGCGATAGGGCCGACCCCAGCGCACCCACAGCCGACAGATCGTAGTTGCTCCGCAGAGGGGCAGTAGGGGTTCATCCAGGTGGCATTGACACGCGCAAGTTGCCGTCGGACGCTCAGGCCCCAGGTTCGGCACCTTGCCTCGCGTCGTTGAGTTCGAGGTCAAGCCGTGCTGCGTGTTGGCCGATCAGAGCCGCCGACTCCCGGGGTGGGTAGGCAGCGACGGCGAGGTGATCGATGACCGCACTGTAGGCATCTTGGTGGTCGAGCATGAATGAGCCGCAGAGCCCGTGAGAGAAATACGTGATCGGGCCGACATGTGTGTAGTAGCGGGTGAATGCGCTCTCTGCGCCGGTGCCGTGATCGGGCACGACGCTGATAGTGGTATTGCGCGTGCGTCTGTCGTCAGCGAGTTCGAGCAGGGACAACAGTTGCTGCGCCGCGACAGCAGGATCGCCGACAGGGTGCGTGAGTGCGCGCTCTCCTACGAAGACTGCCAAATCCGCTTCCTGATTCCGCAAATGGCCGGGTCGGGTCCGCGGTCGCGCATTGAATATCGCCCGGGGCGCAGCCCCGCGTGGAAGCGTCGCGACCAGGACGGCTTCCGCATAGGCGGGAGTACGCACCATGTCCGGCACAAGCAGCGGATGCCAGTCCACAATGCTGCGCGCTGTGCTGGCGCATGCGTTCGCCGTCGAGATATGGCGCGGTTGGCCTGCCTGACCTAGCACGATGACATCGGACTCGGCGAACTCAGCGATCTGCAAAACGCGCTGTTTGCGCTCACCGACCACTCCGAGTGCGCCGAGGATTCCGGCCACATCTGTGGGGCTGGGACTTCGCATGCCGAACTCCCAGCTGCTCAACTGCGCTGGGTTGATGCCGACCCGCCTGGCCAGTTCGCGCACCCCGAAAGACCTCTCTTCACGCGCGGCTCGGAGTTCTATGCCGAGGACCACGGCCCGTGCGCGACATCCGCCGCTGCGGCCCTGTTGCGGCTTCACCAGGCCTGCCTATTCGGGGTGGCGGCCTCGTTCTTGCCGAGCTTCGCGCCTTGACTCCGGTGTTCGCGAGCGACGGCGAGCGCTGTCTCGATGACGCGCTCGTCAAGGCCAGTTCGCGCGGCCAGAGCTTGAATGGTGACGCCTCGCTCGACATGGCTCAGAACGAATTCGGCGAAGAGCCGTACGGCCTCGCTGTCGTCGATGATCTCGCCGGTATCCGGATCGGTGTCGATCTCGGTGCCGTCGAAGCGGATCCACCAGCCCATTGGGACCTCCTGCGCGACTTGGCGCGTCTCGCAGAAGGTCGCCGACCTGTTCGTGATCCGCTGGCGCTCGAAAGCCACCCTGACCAGCGATAGCAACTGCAGACGCTGACATCAGCGTCGCAGGTGGGATGATTTCACCGAAAGGTCAGGGAAGGGCCACTGCGGTGCCCCAATGGGGCCACGCAGCAACCGAGCAGACGACCTGATCCCCGTGCCGTCGTTCCCAGTTCGCAGGCTTCGATCGGCCAGAACGGCTCTGTGTTGCCGCCAATGACGGCGCAGACAACGAACCTGAGGCCCGGGCAGGAGCCAGTTTCTATCGTGTGCCGCGTGAGGCGACGTAGTACAGCAACGGCACCAGCGCTCCCGCTCCGAGAAGCTCTTGCCGCTGCGCCAACTCCAGTATCCGGCTGAGCGGAACCCACTCCAGCCTGCCCACTTCTTCAGTGTCTGTGGGTTCGCCGACTTTTTCGGCTCCCCGCCAGAGATACACGTCGGTGCCCGCGGTCACCTGTCCGGGCAACGGCTCGAAGCTGATCAGGTGCTCGGCCTCGCCGAGAGGCTGATAGCCGCTCTCCTCCCGGATCTCGCGTGCTGCTGTTACTGCCGGTTCCTCGCCGTCCTCGACGAGACCTCCGAGCAGTTCGTAGCCCCATTGGTCAGTGGGGAACCGGTAGCGCCACAGCATCAGCACCCGGTCCTGGTCGTCCACGATCAGTCCGATGGCGATGCGCGCCAGGTGCACCACGTGGTAATCCCACCGCTCACCGTTCGGCGCTTGCACGTCGGCCAGGCCGAGTCGTACCCACTTGTTGTCGTAGATGGTCCGCTCGCCGAAGGTCTTCCACGCCCCATGCTCGTCAGTCACGCCCAGCACCCTACGGGCCTGTCAATGTCCGTGGAACGGACATGCGACGGACATTGAACGTGGCTCTGAGGTCCCTGGCCCGGCATGCTGCGGACCGCAGGAAGGCGCCCCCTTGACCCGACGTGATCGGGCTGCGCCGGTCGACGAGATGGCGGAGAGGCCACCCACTTGTAGGCATTCCAGTCAAAGATCGTCGTAACCGTTGCATCACAGACAGGCTGCACCCGTCGCAAACGGCGAACTTAGAACGATATTTAGCTGGCTGGCCAGTGAAGGAACAGGGGAAGAGACTGTGGCTCGACTTCTTGTTGGGTACGACCTGAAGAAACCGGAGCAGTAGCAGCCGGAGCGTACCCGCAGTCCACCGATAATCCCAAGCGGAACTATTATTGGAATCCGAAAGCGGGCCGCAAGATAAGAGGATCTTAAATTATCTGAACAATGGAGGGTTGCCAAATGTCAGGAAATAAGTCAAGTCAAGTCGCTGATTTGCTGCTCGAAGCTGCCCGTCATGCCACGAAAGTCCATGACGGAAAGCCTTGGAGTATTGGCTGGAGCGTTCCCGAGTACCGCACATCCGAATTGCCTATAATTTCCGCCATTGACGATGAATTAATGACGATTGAACATGCGGGAATATCGTCCTACGAGACAGCCGTTCGGCTACTTTTGCAAGAGCAATCAGTGATGCTCCGATGGCGGGAAGATGACCTTTGGGGCGCAGTGGCCTCACTGACATGTATTGCGGGTGCAATGCCCACGGCCAGCGTGGTTATAACCGATGGCCTGAACCGGCTACGTAAACCAGGGCTAGCAATGACGTGTTTTGGCTTGGCGAACATTTCGTGGACCGCAGAACCAGCAACTATTGACGATATAGTCATTGGAATGTTCAGTGACGAGTGGCGTCAAACTGTAAATGATCACCACCGCACGCCAAATGTGCTCCAAGCCGAGACGTCGATGAGATGGGTAAACACCTTGAGCGAGCAGCAACGAGATCTCGCCACAATAGGCGCAGAACCTATCGCAGTTGCTGCATTCTGGACTGTCGGACAGGGAATGATGGCATATGAGCAGGCAACGACAGCATTCAATAATCTTATCGGCCTGAGTCTCCTACTAGGTCATGTCGAAGAGAGAGTCGCGGGCCATCGATCCGACTTTACACGGATGGCCGGACCGGTTAATAGGCCAGGTCCGCGAGGTCTCGCAATCGACCGGGGCGCAATTACGAAGCATCTGCATGATGCCCGCGGAGGTGATGAATTGAGTTCTCCATCATTATTTTCGTCAGAGGTTTTAAACGGCATGACAGTGCATTGGCACAGTGCCGACCCATTCCCCCTGGAGCTTGTATTGCGAAATCATCGAGTACGCAATACAATTGACAAGATCCTCTCGGGTCAGGACGAAATTTCTAGACGGATAAGAATCGCCAGCCGATGGTATGCCGCATACTATTGGTCAACCGAAGCGGACGACGGAGTGTTAGCGCTTGGCGTCGCACTCGATACGTTAATTGGATCCAAATCCGCACTGCCGGGTCGCGCAATGTCTGAACGCTACGGCTTGCTTGAACCAGACGTGCACTCCCGGGCGCAGCGCGCGAAAAGGCACTCTGATTTTTACGAAGTGCGCAGTTCGGTCGCGCACGGCCGTCGCGACAGGCGATTAGACAGCATGGACTTCATTCAGTCGATGGCGAAGGATGTCCGATGGGCGGCCGAACGCCTTCTAGAACTCAATCTTCGGTTTTCCCCAGGTACTGAAGGCAAATTGAATCAACTGTTCGATGACATGAAATGGGGAATTGCACAATGGTGACTCTGCTCATCCCCCACAGCAAGGCACTTAAAATCGCTTGGATCAATCCGGCCAGAATAACAATCAAGATCAAACCAGGAGCTCCAGGCCGCAGAAGCCCTACAGTCATGTCCGTCCACCATGCAGCCAGCATCGCACACCATGATCCACAAAGCGGGTGTCGCGAGTTCGATCGGGCGCCGGGCGTACAACATTCGCCCAACACGGCACCAGTCGACGTCAGCCAAAGTCGACCAACGACGGCCGAGTTCCTGCAGCTTAGAGGCACATTCCGGCCGATCGCGCCTGGTCCCTGCAGCAGAGAATGAGGTCAAGGGGTCGCAGGTTCAAATCCGGTCAGCCCGACCAGACAGAGCCACGTTCACGCAGGTGGATGTGGCTTTTTTGTTGCCCGCGCCCGGAACGACAGAAACCCCCGGGCCGTGCAACATTCGTACAACACGCGCCCGGGGCTTCCCGGTCAGGCCGACATGCGTTTGAGTGCTTGCCCACGGCGGAGGTCGAGCACGTCGGCCACCTCGTCGAGGCGGTCCGGCCACAGGTGTTCGTAGATGTTCAGCGTCATGGACGCGTCAGCGTGCCCGAGCATCTGCTGAACGACCTTGACGTCCGCCCCTGCCGCGATGGCGAGCGAGGCTGCGGTGTGCCGGAGCTTGTGCGGCGTCAGCCCGTCGACCTCCAGCCCGGCAGCGTGCACGGCGGCATTGAACTCACGGGTGCGCCAGTTGTGCGACCGCAGCGAATCGCCGCGCTTCGTGGTGATCAGCAACTCGGTGTCCGCGGCCGCGACGCTACTCATATTTGGCCAGGTCAGAGCAGGTGCAGATGGCGGTAGAGGCGACCTGTGACGTTCCAGGGACAGTTTGTTGCCAATTGGCTACTATCGGTGCGAGGCGAGGTGCCCGCAGTGTGTCAGGGGAGGCGTGCAGTGGCAGGGCAAGAGCAGGCATTGAACGCGGCCATGTTCGTAGTGTCCGGCGAAGGCGGCGGAGGTGCCGGTGGCGGCGGGTCGGCCGGCGGAGCCTTCTCTCTCGACAGGGATGCGATGACTGCGGAACTGGCGAACTTGCAGAAGCTTCACCGCCAGATATCTGATCTGCTTCGCGAGGCGGTGCCGATGTGGTCAATCCAGTCGCCGGGCAACGATCCTGCGTCGCTGCGTAACACCGACGCTTCCAACAAATCTGGCACGGCCTACCGGGACTCGCTTGTCAAGCAACGAGATTTTGTAAGCGTTTTCATCGGCAAGATTCAGTCTGCGCTTGGCATTCACGAGGACAACGACCAGCAGGCCGCGCAAACCGTAAGCGTCAAGGGTAACGGGGGCCACTTCTAGTGACTGGCGTGTCGAGGTTTGTCAGTGTTGCAGCTGGCCTGGCTGTTGCGTGCACGCTCGCAGCGTGTTCGGGGACCACGCCGGGCACCCCGGAACCGAGCGCGAGTTCAACCGCGCCGAGTACTGATCCGTCGGTTCCGAAGATCGCTTCGCCCTTGCCTCCCGCTCTGATCCAGGGCGATCCGTGCGCGGCGCTTACCTCAGCCCAGGTCAATGGTCTGTTCTCGAAGACGCCCACGCGCAGTCCAGCGGCGAAGGACACCGGGGTCGCGAAGTCCTGTTCATGGGGTGATGATTCCCGCGGATCTCTGGTCGGTATTCAGTTCGTGTATGCCTGGAAGCGCGGCCTAGCCGACGTGTACGCGACGCAAGGCCGCGGCTTCCTCAAGGTTCTGGCTCCGGTGCAGGGATATCCGGTCGTTGCCTACGGCCCGTCCGACGAGCGTTCCAAGGGCATGTGCAGCGTCGCCGTGGGGATCGCTGACAACGCAGCGTTCGAGGCCGATGTCCAGTTCGCCAGTGCGGCGGTGGGCCAGGGCGATCCGTGCGACGACGCACGGAAGGTTGCGGATCTGGCGGTCACGACGTTGAAGGCAGGCGCGTGATGTTCGATTCGGCAAATGAAGTCGTCAAGTCCTGGATGGAACAGCAACAGAAGGAAGGCAAACTGATCCTGCCGGGCGAACTGGTGCGGCGCGTGAAGCAGGGTCCGGGACTGGGCAGTTTGGGGCAGGCCCAGGACGTGGCCCGGGCCCAGGCTTTGAAGCAGCAGGAGATCGAGTCGGACACGCGGGCGATCGTGGCCCGGTTGGAAGCGGCGTGGTCCGGCCAGAGTGGTGACGCGGCCCGCGGCGGGCTGCAGCCGCTTGCGCAGGTGGCGATCTCGTCATCGTCGGCGTTGGGCACAGGTCAGAACACCCTGACCGATCAGAGTCATGCGTTCCAGTCCACTCGCGACTCGTTGCAGGACGTGTCCGATTGGCCGCCGACGCGGGACATGGTGGACAAGCTGTCGCCCTGGGACACCGACACCGAAGACCAGATCAACCAGCGCAACGCGGCGGTACAGCGGAACAACCAGATCTATCAAGGCTTTACGTCGACCAGCGACGGACATGCCCAAGCCATGCCGACCGAGTACGGCCAGATGTCCGACGCGCAGGGCGACTTCACGGTCGGGAAGCCTTCTGC
The DNA here is from genome assembly GCF_041346965.1 of Amycolatopsis sp. cg13. Taxonomy (GTDB): domain Bacteria; phylum Actinomycetota; class Actinomycetes; order Mycobacteriales; family Pseudonocardiaceae; genus Amycolatopsis. The sequence continues at coordinate 7,711,109 of NZ_CP166848.1, read as the reverse complement.
CACAACGAATCAGCAGGCGACGAGCGGCGGACATTCGACGTTCGAGCCGCGCTCGTCGTCCGGTCCGGATTCCGGGTCGTCGCAGTCGGACCGGGCCAACTCTTTCGTCTCGCCGTCCACGCAGCATTACGCCGGGAACAGCGCCGGGCAGGTCGGCAACCAACAAATCCCTGCCGCGCATTTGCCTGTGGCACAGGGCAACAGCGGCGACGGCACGCAGTCGGCGGGTTGGGTCCCGCCGACGGAATCCGGGGCGGGTGGCGGTGACGCGAACCGGTTTTCCCCGTTTGCCCCGGGTGGAAGCGGGTCGTCTTCGTACAGTGCTGGAAACGGACCCGGCGGGAGTTCCGGCTTCAGCGGCGGGTTCGCCGGTGGCGTGCCCGGTGCAGGCGAGCCGGGGACCAGTGGGCGGATGCCGGGAACGCCTGGGGCGGGCTCGCGTGCTGGTGGCCCTGGCGGTCCGGGACGGTCGACTGGTTCGGGTCGGCTTGGCCCGGTGGAAGAGCCAGTGACGCGCGGCGGGGCAGGCGCGGCGGGCGCTCGTGGCAGCAACGGCATGCCAATGGGTGCCGCTGGGGCCGGAAAGGGCGGCAAGGAGGAGGACAAGGAGAAGAAGTCCGCCTCGTACCTGCTGGAGCCGGATCCGAACGCGTTGTTTGGGTACGACGGCAAGGCCATCCCTCCTGTCATCGGCAAGTAGCGGTTGCCGGACATGCTCGTTGACGAACCGGTGACGGTGCCGCGCGTCGCTTTGGCCAGGGCGTGGGAGTGGGAACAGATCGGTGCGGCGCATCCTGTGCTGGGCGTGGTCGAGTGGTGGCTGGAAGACGACGCAGCAGCCGCGTTTGATGATCTGATGCGGCAGGTCCTTGCCGAACCGGGGTTCTACGACCTGCGCCGGCAGCGGCTGACCGGGGATTTCCGCGACGTGTTATGGGGAATCTCGACTGCGGACGCGGAGTGCTATCGCCTCTCCGGCGCTCGTGACGGACGGACTTCCGCGGCGTTGGCGGTCCTTGCCGGACGCGAAGGATTGCTGATCACCGTGGAGGACGAGGCGGCGACGCTGGTTCGTATTCCGGCCGGGCGCTTGTGCCGGGCGGTGGTCGACACGCTGCCTGACGTTCGTCCGGCCATGATCGGCGAAATCAGGGTGCCTCGCGCAGAGTACGAGACAGGGTCGGTGTCCGAGTCGTACGACTTGGACACGACCAGCGACTACACCGCGCCCGATCCTGCCGAGCAGATGCGTACGCTCATGGCCGCGTCGCGCAGTGCCGTGCACCAGTTCTATGTAGCCAGTCGCGCGAACGGCAAGCGCTCGTCAAGCTATCCGCTGTCCGCGGTGGACACCGTCGACCACGGCCGGGTCCTGGCGATGCTTCAGAACGGTGCCGACGGCGAGGACATCATCTCCTGCGGCCCAGGCAACGCCGACTACATCGCCGCGACTCTGGACACCACCATGCGCGGACTGCACGACTGATCTCGGTCGTCAGTGACGGTTGTCCGTCAGCCGCGCCAGTCGACGTAGCTGGCGAGCCGAGCCGATTTCCGTTGCCAAGTCACGAGCTTCGGTGATGTGACGACTCGCTTCGTCGTGTTCGCCCGCGACGGTGAGAGCGGTGGCCAGATCGACACGGAGCCCTGCTTCTGCGCGGGTAAAACTCGGGTCGAGGTCTCGCAGGGCGGCGGAGAGAACGTCGACGGCACCCGCCTCGCCGATCCGAGCGAGCGCGTTCCCCCGCCAGCGGGCGAGATGCACCGGGTCGAGTACGACGTAGGGGCCGTCAGCCGCGGACGGGTCGGACGGGAGCAGCGATTCCGCACGGTCGAACGCGCGGAGGCTGTCGGAACGCCGGTTGCTCGCAGCGAGCGCTTCGCCGTGCGCAGCCGCCAGCCATGCACGCAGCAGACGGCCGGTATCGGCCCGCGCATCGTCTTCGGTCGCCGACAGCCGTTCGACGGCCTCGGCCGCGTGCCCGATGTCCAGCAGCACGAAAGCTTGTTCGGCTTCGATGTGCCGGGCAAAGGAAGAATCATCCGCTTCGCTCGCGGCCTGTTTCGCGCTCTCGTAATGGTTCCACGCGGTGGCGACCCGCCCTTGGTCGAGTGCTTGCCACCCGGCAAGGGCGCTCAATTCGGCGAGCAACGCGGCAAGCTGGCTGCGCGTTCCGGCGGCCAGGCTGTACGAACGCAACCGGGCGACCTGGTCAATCTTGACCGCAACTTCGTCCGATGCGGTGGCTGCGCCTAGTTTCCGGTCGAGTTCGCGCGCTGCCGTCAGTTGCCCACGCATGAGTGCGACTACGCCCGGGCCAATCCGCTTGGCGGTCGCGATGGCGGAGCGCAGCTCCTGTTCGGCTGTATCGACAGCGGCGGTGGAAGGTCCGCTCGGCTCCAGAAGCTCGTCAATGCTCGTTCCGAAGAGCCGTTCGAGCAGACGCGCAGTGGCGGGGCGGGGACGTCCGACCTTCGCGCCGTCCGTCCGGCGTCCGGCAACCAGCCGCTTGAGGTTGCGCTCGCTGAGCGTTCCCGGCTCGCCCAACCGGCGCGCGAACTCCTCTGCGAATGCCACGAATTCGGATAACGACTGGTTGCGCTCCCAGATCTTCTGTTCGAGCAGCGTCCGCGGTCGCCGGGTTCCCTCGTCGCTTGCTGCCATGTTCCCCACCTCTACGGCCCCGCAGTGGCCTCTAAATGGCCCAATCGTGCCATTGCGCTGAAATAGCTACACCATACACGCTCATATCAGCTCAATGAAGGCGGCGGACTCCTGTAGCGGGCGTGCCGTGGGGAGGGACTTGGACGATGACACTCGATCCGGCGCGGCTTGACCTCGCGTGGCACCGTCGTGCGAATGCCTTCCGCGTCGAGGGCGGCGAGTGATGACGCGCTTCGTGTCCGTGAAGGGGTTTACCGAGGGGATCGATCCGATTCTGGTTCCACCGGTCCGGCTGCTGATCGCGGTCATCCTGGCTGATCAGCGGTGGCACGAATACGCCGCGCTGCGTTTGAGGCTGACGCTGGAACCGGCCGTGTTGTCAAAGCAACTAGCCAACCTCCGTACGGCTGGCTACGTGGACACCAGGTCGGCAACCGATGGCCGCCGGTCGGAATGGCGCATCTCAGACCGTGGAATCGACCAGCTGTCCACGCACCTGTCCGGATTGCACCGCCTCACTGTGACCGCGTCAAAAGCGCTTGCCGATGCCCGCGCGTCAGCTGGCGAATCGCACGGCGTCCGCGGCGCTCCCCGGCAAGACCAGGCCGCTGAGACGCCGTAGCTGTCGATCCGACTTGATCTGCAAGGCAAGCCGTCGCGCTTGCCGCGCGTGGTCGAGCGAGGCGTCTCGGTCTCCTGCTGCCGCGTAGGCGAATGCCAGATCGACTAGCATGCCCGCCTTGGCGCGGATGAAGTCCGGCGGCAGGAGCGGCAACGCGGCGGTGAGCTGCTGGATAGCGTCCGGCTCGCCGAGCTTGCTCATTGCGTTGCCGCGCCATCGATCGAGGTGCGCTCCGCCCAGGAACAGGAACGGCAAAGCCGGGTCCACCGGGTCGGCGGGCAGATGGGTGCCCGCCGCGTCGAACGCCCGCAACGCGTCGTCCCGCTGATTCGCCGCGGCAAGTCCTTCCCCGTGCGCTGCCGCCATCCACGCGCGCAGCACTGGCGGCGCCGTGCGTTCCGCCAGCGCACGCGCTTCGGCGAGCTGATCGACGGCTGCTTGGACTTCGCCAAGGTCGATCAGGATGAACGCCTGCTGCGCGGTCGAATGTGCGAGCAGAATCGGTGACCCCGCTTCGCGTGCGGCCGCCTTGGCTGTTTCGTGATGCTCCCACGCCTGCCGGATCGCGTTACGGTCGAGCGCTTCCCAACCAGCCAGTGCCGACGCCTCGGTCAGCACGCCCGCCAATGCCTGGCGCTGTCCGTTCGTCGTGCTGAAACCGAGGAAGCCTTGAAGCTGCTCGATATTGCTGCGCAGCTGATCGAGCAGCGCTACGCCGCCGAACCGTCGGTCAACGTGCCGCGCTTGCTCTACCTGCAGCTTGAAGACCTCCACGGTTTCGGCGTCAACGGAGCGGGCCTGCGCAAGCCTGGAGATCAGTTCGTCCGCTTCGTCGTTCGCTTCCTCCTGCGGGAAGCCGAGTTCTTCGCTGGTGCGGCCGTAGACGTCGCGGAAGAGGCGGCGGTACGGCTGACTGACCGCTTCCTTCCCGTTCTCCCAGCGCGACAGCTTGGTCTTGAGACTGGTCGCGGACATGACGGGAACGGCAAGTGCGTCGGCGCGACGCAGCAGCATTTTGATGACGTCGTCAGCTTTGTAGCCGAGATGCCTGCGGACGGCTTGGAGCCTTGTCTCAGCCATCTGAGACCTTTCGCCGATAACCGCTCTGACCTGCGTAGTTAATTGCAGTTAATGGGGCCGCGGTTAACCGCAGCCACCTGCGGAAACGGCCTTTGCTGCCGTTTCCTTGGGGCATGAACGCAAATGAAATCGCCACGGCGCTCCGGCTGTTTAGGCACTCGGCACCCATGGACATCGGGCGCCTACTGCTCGCCCGGCCGGCTCAGTGCGTCGGCGACGTCTGCCCGCAGCGCGGCGAGCTGGTCGGTGATCTCGGAAAGACGGCGCTCGATGACGGCAAGCCGTGCCGACACGGCATCTTCCATGTCCTCGCGCGGCTGCCCAAGAGCTGGCGGGATGCGGCCGTGCAACACGGCAAGCAGGTGTTGCGGGTGCAGGCCGAGAGCCAAGGCCAGCGCTTCGAGCGTCCGGTCACTGCGCTTGCGTTCCACGGTGTGGTTCTGGATTTCGCGGACGATCGCCTGCGAGACCTGCGAGCGTTCAGCCAGCTCGCGTTGTTTCCATCCGAGTTCCTGCACGCGCTCGTTGATGGTCCTCGCGACCGCCGCCCAGTCTTCCGACACCCATTCCTCCGTGGTCCGCCTCAGCGCCGACATTAGCGCTTGACGGAATCCGCGACGCCAAGATCGGCACCGCGTCGCGCATTCGGACCATTCTCTTGCCTTGGTGCGCCTAAATCAGCGCACTAATTCAGCTTAAATCATCATTCTTGCTTTTAAGGGACTCAACTCATGACTAAGAACCTTCCTGACGCCGGTCGACCGGCGTTCCACTCTCTGGCCGATGCGGCATGGATTCTCGGCATCGACCAGAACGAACTACATCGCGCGATCCGGGTTGGCACGCTCCGCGCGGAGCGTCGGCGCTCCCGGCTGGTGATCTCCGCCGCCGAACTCCGGCGTGTGCTTGACGGCGGTGCGCGATGACCGATTACGACTACAAGGAGATGGCTGCCCAACTCGACCGGTACGCCACGATGCCGGACGACGTTCTGAACGAAGTGGTGACCCGGGACGGCCTGTGTTTCTGGGCATTCGACCGGTCTGACGTGCCCCGACTGTCCGGCGAAGCTACCCCAGACCGGGAACTGGCGTTTCGCATGTGTGCGGGCTGCCCTGTGATCGATGAGTGCCGTGAACTGGACTTGCGTACTGCGGGGCCGGACACGGTCGGGGTGTGGGGCGCGCTGCCAGGCACGGATCGGCGTGCGCTCTACCCGATATGGCGGCACCGCCGGGAAGGGGGCCGTTCATGAACGTCTCTCCGACTCAGTTGCTCGCGGTGCTGGGCGTGGCGCTGGCGGTGTTGTGGGTGTGGCGTGCGTCGGCGCGGCGTGCCCGCCGGGCGGCGGACGCGGCGCGGAACAGCGCCCGGCTGCTGTCTCTCGCTGGCCGTGTCCTGGCCGGTGCGGTGGTGCTGACCGGCGTGCAGTGGCTGGCGTTCACCTACCCCGGGGCACCGTGGCTATTGCGAGTGGCCGCGCTCGGCCTGCCCGCGCTGTTCTCCTCCTACACGCTCACGAAAGCGCTGACGGTGACCACTGTGGACTACCCGGCTGCGAAGCGGGGTGGTCGCCGATGACCGCTGCCACTGGGGCCGAATCGGTCGAACGGGTTGCGGTGCAGGTGGATCGGTTGTGCTGGGCTGGTGTGCTGCTGGGGTTGGCGTTCACGATGACCAACGTTCAGCAGTTCGCCGCCGCCGGTGCGGCGGCGTGGTCGCTGCCGTGGTGCACGGCCTGGCTGCTCGATCCGATGGTGTCGGTGGTGCTGCTGTCCATCCTGCGGGCAGAACAGGTGACCGCACGGCACGGAGTCCGCACCGGCCGGTGGGCGCGGGCGGCGAAGTGGTTCACGCTTACCGCCACCTACGTCATGAACACCTGGGAGGCGTTCACCGCGGGGAGCCCGGCCGGGGTGGTCCTGCACTCGGTGCCACCGCTGGTGGTGTTCGTCGCCGCCGAGGCAGTGACCGACCTTCGGGACAAGCTCGGCGCGGCGCAGTCGGCGGCCGAGGCTGCCGGGCACCCGTCGGAACCGCGACCAGCCGGGCGCTTGTCGGCGCCGGGGTCGGCGGTGTTCATGAACGCTCTCGACCAGCCGCGTCCGGCCACGATCGGACCAATGCCGGCGAATTCCGCGGCGACGTCGCCGGCTGAGGACGAGCCGGAAAAACCCGCCTCTGACCAGGGTGTTTCGAGGAGTGCCGCGTCCGGACGTCGGCGCCGGACGTCGTTCGCCGAATATCTGGTGGTCGCTCGGGAGGCACGGACGCCGGAGGTGCCCGTCAGCCCGGCCTGGGTCCGGGAGGTCACCGGATGTTCGCGCGGTCTGTCCTCCCGGCTGGCCGCTGCCCTCGCCGCCGAGGACGGGGGTGCGCGATGAGCACGCCCGAAGGGCCGCACGACCACAGCGGTGAGCTGGTGCCGAAGGTGTACGAGGGCGAGATCGTGACCGGTGCCGATGAGAACGGAGTGACGGCGGACCGGCGGCCGGTACCGGCGGTGCGCCGGACGTTCATCGACTGCACCGGGCGCCTGCTCGACCGAGTCCGGCAGTCCGGCCGGGTAGCCCGCTGGCGCGGCCTGCTGGCCTACCGGGCGCGGAAACTCCCGGCGGACGTAGTACGGCTGCTGTGGTTCCTGCTGCGCGGGCACGGCCGGTGGATCGCCAAAGCATGGACGTGGGCGACCTACGCGGATCTCCGGGGCGACGTGCGCCAAGCTCGGATGTCCGGGGATGCGCAAGCGCGCCGCGAAGCACAGGAGACGTTGCGGGCGGACGCGAAAGCGCGATGGGCGAAACTCGGGATTGGGTTGCGCCGCACCGTGATCGGCGCGGCTGTGCTCACCGTGGTGCTGGTCCTGCTGGCCCTGGTGGAAATGCTGTTCGATCGGGCGGACATGCCCGGCTGGCTGGTCACGGTCTATCAGGTGCGGGACTTCGGCGCGGCGGCGGTCCGGTTCACGGTGTCGTGGCTGGTGATTCTCGGCCCGCTCGGCTGGATCGCGGCGGCGGTATGGGAAGGACGGGACCGCACTCCGGGCGCGGGCTGGCTGACCCAGCCGGACCGGGCGGACGCGGATTCCTGGGTGGACGAACGGATGATCTCCCGGGCGCTGGCGCATCTGGGCATCGCGCCGATGAACGCGTTTTTCAAGAACGGCGGGGAGCTGGTCTACCCCATCCCTCCCCGAACGGACGGGGACGGCACGTTCGCCCGGATCAGGATGCCGCTCGGGGTGACCGCCGACATGGTCGCCGACCGGCGGCCCACGCTGGCGGCGAACCTCGGGCGTGCGTCGCTCGAAACCTGGCCCACCAAGGGCGATGAGGACGGAGTGCTGGACCTGTGGGTCGCGGACAAGGGCACCCTGCAAGGCGGTGCGGGTGACTGGCCGTTGTTGCACGAGGGCACGGTGGACGTGTTCGAGGGCGTGCCCTGGGGCTTGACTCAGCGCGGCCTGATCGTGAACGCGCCCTTGCTGGAAGCGAACTGGCTGATCGGCGGACGGCCGGGGCAGGGCAAGACCTCAGCGATGCGGACGCTGCTGCTCGGCGCCACGCTGGACCCCACCGCCGAACTGTGGGTGTTCGTGATGGGCGAGAGTCCCGATTTCGAGCCCCTGAAACCGCGTCTGAGCCGCTACCGGATGGGAATGGATGACTCGGTTGCCGCCGACGCCGTGGCGGCGCTGCGGGACCTCACAGAGGAGATGGAACGGCGCGGCCGGACACTCGGGGCGCAGCCGGGGCAGCCGCCGAAGGTCTCGCGCAAACTCGCCGACCGCGCCGCGTTGGGCTTGCATCCGCTCATCCTCGCCATCGACGAGTGTCACGAACTGTTCCAGCACAAGAAATACGGGAAGCAAGCCGAAGAACTCGCGGTCCGGTTGATCAAGCGCGGCCGCAAGTACGGCATCATTCTCTTGCTGGCCACTCAGTCGCCGACGAAAGACAGCATTCCCAAGGAGATCACCCGCAACGTCTCCTGCGGGGTCGCGTTCGCCGTGGCCGACCACATCGCCAACGACGGGCTGCTCGGCGCGGGCCGCTACCGGGCAGGCATCCGCGCAACCGAACTGCGGATGAAAACCGACCGGGGAACCTGCGTCGCGGTCGGCATCACCGACGAGCCGTGGGAACTGGTCCGCACCTTCTACATCACCTTTGAAGACGGAACCGACCTAGTGACCCCGGTCATCGCCCGCGCCGCGGCGCTGCTCGCCGAACACGGGCGACCGGTCGCCCTCACCGCAGCACAGGAGAACGAGCAACCGGCACCGGCCGACCACCTCGTGGACATCGCGGAAATCTGCGGCGGAGAGAAGCGAGTCCGGACGCAAACCGTGCTCGCACGGCTCATCGCCCACAACCCCGACGAGTACGACGGATGGACCTTGACCGATCTCTCCGCCGCCCTCGCCAGCCATCACCTCGCCCCAGTCAAGTCGCACGGGGTGATGGTGATCCGGGCCGACGACGTGGCCTCCGCACTCGCCGCGCGCGAGGACGAACCCGGCGGGGAAGCGCACGGGGAGGTCTCAGGGACCCGGGGAGTTCTCCCCAGGATTGGGGAGCCCCAAACTCCCCCGACTGGCCAGGCCAAACACGGTCGGGGGAGGCGCAAAAGCACTGTCCGGGAGACCTCCGGCAACCCCGGAAAACGCCGTGTGGAGGCGACCCGGCCGGGCTCCCTCCCCGGGGGTGCCGATGGCGGATAGGGCATCCGAACCGGCCGTGCGCGCACATCCACCGACCATCCCGCCAAAGCAGACGAAAGGCAGCGACCATGACCGCAACCACCACGCGACAGGGCAGGACGGACACACCCCACAGTCCGACGACAGTTCCCCGACAGGCGACGGCACACCGCACCCAGCGTCAGTGTCTGCCGACCGGAGCGGCACGCACACGCCGACACTTTCGATACCGCCGCAACGGCACACGTCACAGATCAGCGAAGAGTCCCGCGCCTATTGGCGGCCCATCGTCGCCGCCATGGACCCGATGACAAGCGAGGAACTCGCCGACGTCGCCGAGATCCTGCGCGATATCGATGCCCGACTTGCCGCACAAGAGAACGCCAAGCCTAGAGAAAGCTGACCATGACGGAAGTGGCCCCGAGGAACCGTCCTCGGGGCCACTTCCGTGTCAGGGGGTCAACCCTTGACCTTCGGCCGCATCGTCTTCTTCTGGCCTTTCTTCGTGTTCCAGTCCGCCGCCAGCGCGGCGAACTTCTCCGGTCCGAGCAGCCTGAGCCGCGTCCGGTCGAACACCCGCTTGCCGGTACGGCTACTGGGCCAAACACACAGCTTGTCATTGCCGATGGCGCGGGTCAGCATGGCTCGGTTCTGCGAGACGTCCCCGCCGGTCCATTCGGCTTCCAAGTTGGCCGCTGACTCGACCGGTGTGGGCTCCGCCGTCGGGGCCTCGTCCAACGTGTCGCGTTCGGCAGTCAACCGCGCCAGGTCCGCCGCCAGCGGCTCATTCGCCACGTCGAACTCGTCCAAGCTCATCCGCCGAGTCCCAACCCGTTCCGACAGGCCCGCCTGAATCCTCTTGATCTCATCGATTTCGTCGCGCACCGCCGCCAGCCGCTCGCTCGCCCGCGATTTGAGCGCCGCCAGCTCCGACGCGTGCCGCTCGTCCGAGAGCCGTTCCACACAGAAGGCCATCAACTCGCGGTCCACCGCACGCCGGTCGATGAACACCGTGCCGCAACCCCGCCGCTGTTTCGCGCAGTAATACACGCTGCGCGGCGTGCCGTCCTCGTACTTCTTGTCCTTCGTGGTCCGGGCGGTCAGCTTCCTGCCGCACACCCCGCACCGCAGAATCCCGGTGCCCACATAGGACCGGCCGACCTCACCGGCCACCCGCCCGCGCTTGCGCCCGGCATACAACGCCTGCAGCCGGTCATAGGTCCGCTTGTCCAAAATCGCTTTTCCCGGCAACCGGCCCACGATCTCGCCCTCATGCACCACGTACCCGCCCAGCGCCGGGCGCTTCATGGTCGCCGACACGGTCGTAGGAATGAATTCCTTGCCGGTCATCGAACGCAACCCCATACCGTTCCACAAGGCGGCCACCTTCTCAGCCGAACCGCCCTTGGACAGCAGGAGCTTCGCACCGGCCCTGATCGCTTCGCGCTCACGCTCCACCACCTCGGGCGAGACGTCCGGCCGGTCGGCGTTCGTCTCGCCCTCGCCCGGCGTCCACCACGTGTCCTTGCCCGGAAACCCAAACCGGCGTGGCCCACCCGTCGTCCGGCCCTGCTCGCGGAAGGTCCGAAATCGCCGCTTGATCCGCCGCGACGTGTCATCCGACGACCGCGCGGCGTGCGCCACCTCGATCCGCAGAATGAAGCGGTCATCCGGGTCCGACAGGTCGCGCTCACCGTGCGCGGAGAACACCTTGTACCCGTTGTCGCCCAGCTCAATCAGCGTTTCTAGGTCACGCGGCTGCCGGAACAGGCGATCCGTGTGCCACACCACGCACCCGTCGGACTCACCCGACCGGACCCGCTCCAACAGCTTCTCCCAGTCGGGCCGCTTGCCGCCCTTCTTCCAGGCGGACAGGCCATCGGACAACTCCGCGCCCAGCGTGCCGCCCACCCGCTCGATTACCTTGCGGTTGTCGTCCCACTGAACGTCGATTTTCTCCAGTTCACCCGTCTCAGGCACCCGCGACAACCGGCCGTAGGAGTCCAGCACAAACCGCCGCTCACCCGGCTCCGGCACCGTAGCCTTGCTGTCATCGACCATGACCCCGACGGTAGGTCAACAAAACACGCGTCGCCAATGCGGCGTTCGGTGCACCCCACGCACCCAATGTGGCGTTCGGTGCGTCAGACGCACCCAATGCCACATTGGGGCGGCACGAAACCGAGGCCATAGCGCGGATCAATCTGTCCAGTCGGGCTTGCGCTTCTCCAGGAACGCCGCCATCCCCTCCCGCGCCCCCGGCAGTTGCGAAGCCGACGCCATCACCTCGACGGCGATCGCGTACGCGTCGGCTTCCGGACGGTCCAGCTGGGCGTACAGAGTCTGCTTCCCCATCGCCTTGCTGGCCCGGCTGCCGCGGGTCGCGCGGCCGAGCAGGTCCGCGACCGCCTCGTCCAGGGAGTCGTCCGGGACCACGCGGTTGACCAATCCCCAGTCCAACGCCGTCGCCGCGTCGACCACGTCGCCGGTCAAAGCCAGTTCCATCAGGCGTTTCCGTCCGATCGCGCGCGCCACCGGCACCGCGGGCGTGTGGCAGAACCAGCCGCCCTTCCCGCCCGGCAGCGCGAACCCCGAAGACTCCGCCGCGACCGCCAGATCGCACGACGCCACCAGTTGACATCCCGCGGCAGTCGCCAGTCCGTGCACCCGCGCGATCACCACCTGCGGCACTGATTCCATCGTCCGCATGAGCGTCGTGCACAGAGTGAGCAGCTCGCGCACTCCCATGAGGTCACGCGCGGCGACGTCGCCGAAGTCGTGTCCGGCGGAGAACACCGGCCCCGCCCCCGCCAGCACGATGCCGGTCGCATCGGACTCGCCCGCCGCACGGAACGCGGCGAGCAACTCGCCGAGATGCTCGGCGGACAGCGAATTGCGCCGCGCCGCGCGGTTCATCGTGATGGTGACCGTGTCGCCGTCCCGCTTTACGAGGATGTGCTCGTACTCGCCCATGCCCCGACCGTAACCCCGCTGACCGGGATGCGGAAAGTGCGCCGATACGAATCCGGTCCGACCCCCACCTCCGCCCGCAGCCTGCGCCGCAGGTTCGCCGCACTGCCGAGCCCCGCCCGCTCCGCCACCCGCGCGACCGGCAGATCGGTAGTTTCCAGCAGCCGCTGCGCATGCTGCACCCGCTGGACGAGCAGCCACCGCCCAGGCGTGCTGCCCGTAGCGGCGGCGAACTCGCGATGAAAAGTCCGAGGACTCATCCCCGCGTGCTCCACCAGATCCGGCACCCCTATCTCCTCGGCGAGCCGAGTCATCGCCCAGTCCATTGTGGACGCAATCCCAGGCCGCGAAGCATTGGCAGGCAACGGAGTCTCCGCATACTGCCGCTGCCCGCCTTCCCGAACCGGCGGCATCACCAGACGGCGAGCAAGCCGCGCCGCAACATCCGCCCCATGATCACGCCGCACCAAATGCAGGCAAAGATCAAGCCCACCAACGACGCCCGCCGAGGTAAGCACCCCGTCCTGCTCGGTGTACAACACGTCACGCCGAAGCTCCGCCGCCGGTGCAGCTGTCGCGAGCGCATCGAGATCGCGCCAATGCGTAGTAGCAGGCCGCCCGTCAAGCAGCCCCGCAGCAGCGAGCGTGAACGCCCCAGAACAAAGCCCAGCAACCGTTGCCCCACCCCGATGAGCCCGCCGAAGCGCACTTCGCGCGGCGGCAGGCACCTCAGCCAACGGATCGTCACGCCCCGGCGCGAGAATCAGATCGCACTCGTCCAGCCCAGAAAGACCATGCGTCGCAACAACTTCCCCGAACGGCGACACCCGCGTCCGCCCCCGCCCAGGCGCACACACGCGCACCGTGAACGGACCGATCCCACTGTCGGTGCGGTCCTGAGCCCACACCTCCGCGATCACCGCCAGGTCGAACATCCGGCTGCCCGGCAAGAGCAGCACCCCGATCGTGCGCATGGCAGAAAAGTACCGCATCGCGCCTCTTATGCCACTCCCCCTTTGCCGCGGTCACCGCCAAAATCGAACTCATGACCACCGCATTGCTGCTGATCGACGTCCAACAAGGCTTCGACGACGCCGACTTCTGGGGCCTGCGCAACAACCCCGACGCCGAAGCGAACATCCAAGCGCTCCTGCGGTCTTGGCAGGATCGGCGCGCCCCAGTCGTGCTAGTCCACCACGACTCCATCAAGCCCGATTCGCCCCTGCGCCCAGGCCAGCCAGGCAACGACTTCAAGCCGGAACTAGCCAACGCCCGCCCAGACCTGGTCTTCGGAAAGAAGGTGAACTCCGCCTTCCTGGGCGACATCGACCTGGACGCCTGGTTCAAGACCCGCGGCATCACCAGCTTCGTCCTGGCCGGAATCCAAACCAACTTCTGCTGCGAAACCACCGCCCGCATGGGCGGAAACCTAGGCTACGACGTAACTTTCGCCCTGGACGCCACCTTCACCTTCGCATTGGAAGGCCCAGACGGCACCACCCTGACCGGAGAAGAACTGTCCCGAGCAACCGCGACAAACCTCCACGGCGGCGGCTTCGCAACAGTGAAAAACACGAAGGAAATCCTGTCCACCATTCCGTGAGGGGAACCCTGAGGGAATCAGATTCCCTCAGGGTTCCCCTCACGACCCACCCAGCACCCGCCAGGATGCGCCCCAATGCGGCATTGGTTGCGTCCCGCGCACCCAATGCGGCATTGGGTGCGTCGCATGCACCCAACGCCACATTGGGGCGCTAGCCCCGGCCCACTCACAAACCGCCACCGATGCACCCAACGATCGAGGCACCCAGCCGTGCGCCCCACCACCCAACCGCCACCCGGTGCACCCAACGATCGAGGCACCCAGCCCCTCCCCCGCACCCCGATATGAAGCGTCCCTGCGGTCTGGGGGTGCTTGTCAAGGCATCTTTCCCGCCTTGACAAGCACCCCCAGACCGTCAGCACACTCACGCTTCGGGGTGCCCCACGCACGCCAGGGCGCAATGTCGCCGCCAGGCGACGAGCCACTAGGAACCCAACCCGTGCCGCTCCCGAACCAACTCGACAATCCCAGCCATAATGTCCGTCAGCTCATAATCCTTAGGCGTAAACACCCGAGCAATCCCCCGCTCAGTCAACAAAGCAGCATCATCAGGCGGAATAATCCCACCCACAATCACCGGAATATCTCCAGCCCCAGCAGCCCGCAACCCGTCAACCACCAACGGCACAACCTCAAGATGCGACCCAGAAAGCACAGACAACCCAACCACGTGCACACCTTCCTGCACAGCAGCCGCGACAATCTGATCCGGAGTCAACCGAATCCCCTGATAAATAACCTCAAACCCAACATCCCGAGCCCGAACCGCAACCTGCTCAGCCCCGTTGGAATGCCCGTCCAACCCAGGCTTCCCCACCAGAATCCGCAGCCGCTCGCCCATCTCAGCCTCAGTGCGACGAACCAGCTCCCGAACCCGCTCCAACTCCGGATCCCCTTGCCCAGCAGCTGAAGCAGCAGAAACCCCAGTAGGAGCCCGATACTCCCCGAACACCTCCCGCAGAGCCCCGGACCACTCCCCAGTAGTAACCCCAGCCCGAGCACACTCCAAAGTAGCCTCGAACAAATTATCCGAAGTACCAGCCGCAGCCTTCAAAGCAGCAAGAGAAGCGGCGACCGCAGCGGAATCCCGCTCCTCCCGCCACTTCTCCACCGCGGCAACAGCAGCTTTCTCCACGGCAGGATCAATAGTCTCGATCGCCTTAGCCCCCTCCGCCTGCAACGGCGACGGCTCAGTCGTCTCGAACTTGTTCACCCCAACAAGAACCCGCTCGCCGCTCTCCATCCCCCGCCGATACTCCGCGAGAGACGAAACGAGCTGCGACTTCATATACCCGCTCTCAACCGCAGCCACGGCCCCGCCAAGATCCTGCACCCGCGCGATCTCGGCCCGAGCCCCAGAAACGATCTCGTCCACTTTGGACTCGACAACCCGCGACCCGTCGAAAATGTCCTCGTACTCCAGCAGATCCGTCTCAAACGCGAGCACCTGCTGCATCCGCAACGCCCACTGCTGATCCCACGGCCGCGGCAGCCCGAGCGCCTCGTTCCAAGCAGGCAGCTGAATCGCCCGCGCCCGCGAACCCCGCGACAACGACACCGCCAGCATCTCCAGCACGATCCGCTGGACGTTGTTCTCCGGCTGTGCCTCGGTCAACCCGAGCGAGTTCACCTGCACGCCGTACCGCAGCCGGCGCGCCTTCGGGTTCTCGACGCCGTAGCGTTCGCGCGTCAGTTCGTCCCACAGCTGCGTGAACGCGCGCATCTTGCACATCTCTTCGACGAACCGGACGCCCGCGTTCACGAAGAACGAGATCCGCGCGACGACCTTCTCCATGTCGGCCTGGTCGACCTGGCCGGAGTCGCGCACCGCGTCGAGCACGGCGATCGCGGTGCACAGCGCGTACGCGACCTCCTGCGTCGGCGTCGCGCCCGCTTCCTGCAGGTGGTAGCTGCAGATGTTGATCGGGTTCCACTTCGGCACGTGGTGCACGGTCCACGCGATCATGTCGGTGATCAGCCGGAGGCTAGGCCCGGGCGGGAAAATGTAGGTGCCGCGGGACAGGTACTCCTTGATGATGTCGTTCTGCGTGGTGCCGGTGAGCTTGGCCAGCACCTCGTCGACGTCGCGGCCCTCGGCTTCGGCCTGTTCGCGGGCCACCGAAACGTACAGCGCGAGCAGCCACATCGCGGGCGCGTTGATGGTCATCGAGGTGTTCGCCTCGGCGAGCGGGATGCCGTCGAACAGCCGCCGCATGTCGCCGATGTGCGAGACCGGGACGCCGACCTTGCCGACCTCGCCGCGCGCGAGCACGTGGTCCGGGTCGTAGCCGGTCTGGGTCGGAAGATCGAAGGCGACCGACAGCCCGGTCTGCCCCTTGGCGAGGTTCCGCCGGTAGAGCTCGTTCGACGCGGCGGCGGACGAATGACCCGCATAGGTGCGCATCACCCAGGGCCGGTCGCGCTCGTGGTCGGTGGGGTACGGCACGGTGCACCTCTCTTCGCCGAGACGACCGCCCGAGTGTACCCGCCGGTAACTTAATCGGCGGAGTGGAATCGGCCACGCCCGGGTGACGCGCCGGGCCGGACGACCACTACCCCGCGGTCAAGGTCGACGGTACCCAGCGGCGGCGCTCCCTGCGCCTCCTCCTCGAGGGTCATCTCGACCGAATCGCGGTGTTCGAGCTCGTTGCGCTTGGTGCCGTAGAGGAACGCGGTGACCTCGTCGAGGTACGTCGAGGACAGCCGCGCCTTGAGCCGGGACGGCTTCTTCTTCCGCCGCAGTTCCCAGCCGCCGACGATCAGCAGCACGATGGTGGCGACGGGCAGCGAGAGACCCAGCAAGGTCAGCAGCATGGTTAGCCAACGACCGGGCTGCGCGGAGTGTTCCGGGCAATCAACTCGGCGACTTGGGCGGCGTCCGGGACCGCCATGAGCTCCGGCAACATCGGGTACCAAGCTGGCCGCGACCGGTAGCCCTGGTCTCGCAGCCATTCGGTGGCCGTGGGGTGGAAGTCGATCGTCCCGGTGCCGTCGCCGTGGTCGCGCACCCGCGGCGGGCGGAGGTAGCCGAGCGGCACCCACCGGAATTCGACACCGGGCTGCCACTGCGAGACGAAGATCAGCCTGCGGTCGGTAACCAGGTAACTGGTCCCGGCGACGAAGCTGCGGCGCTCGCGGTTGCGCTCGACAGCGGTACCGGCGAGCAGGCCGAGCACAACGATCCAGGGGACCGTGTCCCGGTAGCTGAGGTTGAAGATCGCGGTCGCCGCCGCTGCGGCGACGAGCACGATCACGACTGAGAGGTAGGGGTGGTAATCGCGGTAGCGCCGCACGTACCTCTGCGGCCGCCCGGACCAGAGCAGCTGTTCATCCTCGGCCAGTGGGTACATGACGCCCTCCTCGCTCCCGAAGAGTGCACGCCGTCCGGTTCGCCCGGGTTGCCCGGCGGGTCGGAATTATTGGGTGCCGCGGCGGCGAGCGATCCGGGCATGTTCTACCCAGCGGCCGGGGTGCGCGGAGCGTTCCGGGCGATCAACTCGGCGACGTGTTCCGGATCCTCGATCGCGACCAGTTCGGGCACCATCGTCGTGAGCAACGACCGCGCCTGGATCTTCTGGGCGCGCAGCCGCACCCGCGCGGGTGCCCCGAAGCCGACGGTGCCCGTGCCGTCGCCGTGGTCGCGCACCCGCGGCTCGCCCAGGTCGGGAAGCCACACCCAGCGGTACTCGATGCCGCCCGGACGGTCAGCGACGAAGACGAGCCTGCGGTCGGTCACCAGGTAGGTCAGCACCCCGAACAGCACCCTCCGCTGCCGGTTCTGTTCGGCGATCAGCGCGATCGCCAGGATGAAGAAGCTCGGCCACAAGCTGAACGTGACGGGATCGATGTCGAACGCCACGATGCCGACGGTGCCGGACACGACGATCACTCCGAAGCCCACCGCCACTGCGACGTAATTGTGGAAGTCCGCGTACCGGCGCACGTAGCGCCGCGGCCGCCCGGACCAGAGCAGTTGTTCCCCTTCGACCAGTGGATACATAGCGCCCTCCTCGCTCCCGAAGAGTGCACGCCGTCCGGTTCGCCCGGGTTGCCCGGACGGCCGGAACCACTGTGACGGAAATCCGCGAGACGCCGGCCGATCCGGGATCTACCGTGGTCAGACGTGACGTGGAGCGGGTACGGCAGTTATCTGGTGATCGTGGTCCTCATCGTGCTCGCGCCGGGGCCGGACACGATGGTGATGCTGAAGAACGCACTGTCCGGCGGGGCGCGCGGCGGCTTGCTGGCCACCGCCGGCATCTTCGCCGGCAACGCGGTGCAGGGCACTGCCGCGGCGCTCGGGCTCGGCGTGGTCATCGCCCGTTCGCAGCCGGTGTTCCTCACGCTCAAGTGGCTCGGCGCGGCTTACCTCCTCTTCCTCGGCGTCCAGGCGCTGCGCGGCGCCTGGCGCGGCAACTACGACGCGGTCGCCGACACTCAGCGCAAGCGCGCCAGCGGTTTCCGGCGGTGGCGCGAGGGATTCCTGTCGAACATCACGAACCCCAAGGTGCTGGTGCTGTACCTGTCGGTGCTGCCGCAGTTCCTCGACCCGGTGCGCACGACGACCTGGGACGCGCTGGTGCTCGCGTACACGGTCGCCGTGCTGGGCACGATCTGGTTGCTCGTCCTCCTGTTCTTCGTGCACCGCGTCCGCGCTTGGCTCAGCCGCCGCAAGGTCCGCCGCGCACTGGACGGGGTGACCGGCACCGCGCTGGTCGGGTTCGGCGCGGCGCTGGCCCTGGAATCCTGACCCCGGTTCAGCCCGGATCAGAGAACGTCGTCCAGCCAGTCGTAAATGCGGCCGTTCGCGAGCCGCATCGCGCCGACGTGGCAGTGCGCGTCCGCACCCTCCTCCGCGGTGAAGTTCAGCAGCTTCTTCGGGCCGCTGATCCGGTCGTACAGCTGCTGCGGCTCGCCGGTGAAGAACAAGTCCTCCGGAGCGTCGCAGATCAGCGCCGGGCAGGTGATGCGCTCGGCCACGCCGTCGTACAGGTTGTATTCGAGGTACTTCGCGAGGAACTCTCGATCGGTCGCGCCGCCCATCACGTAGCGGCCGTGGCTCAGAGCCCAGCGAACGGTCGGGCTCTGTTCCCGCGCGGCGGCTAGAAACGCGTCCAGTTCAGGATCTTCCGGCGCGTTCGCCCGGCGGACGACCTCGTCGCGCTCCCACGGGAGCTGGTGCACAAAGGCCGCGCCGGCGTCGAAGAGTCCGTCCACCGCGACGACGGCCGACAGCCTCGGCTCGAACGCGGCGGCGCGCGGCGCGAGCATCCCGCCGAGGCTCCAGCCGATCAGCGCGACCTTGTCCGGGATCACCTCCGGGAGAGCGAGGGCGTAGTCGAGCACCTGGCCGACGACGTGCTCCCAATCCGGGCGGAACAGCAGCCCGTCGCGGTGCACGGCGCTGGGCTGGCCGGGACCGTCGAAGGTCAGCACGTGGTAGCCGCGTTCCTGGCCCGCCGTCGCGCCCATGAAGTGCAGGTCCTCAGCGCTGCCGTCGAAACCGTTGTGCACCACCAGAAGCGGCTTCGGACCGTCGCCGGGAGCGCGGTAGAAGTAGCCGCGCAAGACGTGGCCGTCGTAGGGGATTTCGATCCGTTCGACGTTGTCGATCGACTCCGCGGCGCGCTGGAAACACTCGACGTTGCGCTCGTAGGCGTAGTTGATCCGCGGGTCTTCCGGGTTGCCGTGCAAGAAGAACTCGGCGCGGCGGTAGTACGTCGAGGCACGCAGGTACGCGTCGCGCGCGCTGACCGGGTGCATGGTGGCGGCTTCGTCGTAGAGCCGCTCGGCGGCGGCGAGCCACGCGTCGTGCCAGCTGTCGTAGTCACCGGATTTGATGTTCGACGCGATCGCGACGACCTCGCCGAAATCCGCGCCTCCGTAGGCGATCTGGCCCAGGGCGATGAGCGTCTCGAACCAGAATTGCGGGTCGTCTTCGAACAGCAGCGGCTTCATCGGATCTCCTCTTTCGCGAAGGTGCGGAAGTCACGGGCGGGTCGTCCAGTGACCCGCTCGACTGTGTCGGTCACCCGGTCCTCGGCGCCGCCGCGGATCGCTTCGTCCAGCAAGGCGAGCATTTCGGCGTACGACTCGGGAAGGCCGTCGCGGACCAGGAATCGCTGGTACTCAAGGGTGGAAACCGGTGCGTGCACGACCGGATGGCCGAGCTGTTTCCCGACGATCCCGGCGGCCTCGTCGTAGCTGAGCGCGCGCGGGCCGGTGATGAGGTGATCGGTGTTGTGCGGTTCCGGATCGAGCAGCGCGCGGACGGCGACCGCGGCTATGTCGCCCGCATCCACGAACGCCACCCGGGCGTCGCCGGTCGCGGTCACGATCCGGCCCGCGCGGGCGCTGTCGCCGACCAGGTGCCCGGCGGTGAAGTTCTGCATGAACCACGACGGCCGCAGCACTGCCCAGCTCGGCTGCCGACGGACGAGTCCGGGCAGACTGCCCACCACCGGGGTGTTTTCGGCCACGGCGGACGAACTGAGCAAGACCACTCGTGCGTCCGGCGCGTGCTTGAGGAACTCCTCGACAAGCGGCTGCGGATCGGCCGCGACCGGTGCGATCAGGTAGACCGCCGAGACCCCGTCCAGCGCGGGGCCGTACGTCGCGGGCTCGTCCCAGTCGAACCGGATTTGGCCTGGCTTAACGGGATTCCGCGTTGCCGCCCGAGCACGTATCCCTTCGGCTTCGAGACCGCGCACGACCCGGCTGCCGGTGGTGCCGGTCGAGCCGAGGACGAGGACATCAGACACCCGGCACCCCGAGAACGTCGATGACCGCGAGCGGGCTGAAGTAGTCGCGATAGTGGCGGATCAGGCCGTCGCGGACGGTCAGGATCACGACATAGCCCAGGCGGTACGGCTTCTGCGTGGCGACCGCGATGCCGGCCAGCTCGAACTCCGCGATCGAAACCTCCGGGTCAGTCGTCTGGTGCACGGTCTTCGCGGCGACCTCGCGGACGTCGAACAGGTTCGGGTAGTTGCGCAGGTACTCGGCCAGAGCGGCGCGGCCTTCGACGCGCTTGGGCTCACCGGGCGCGGCGAACGGGAACTCGAGCACGGCGTCTTCGGCGAACAACTGCACGAATCCGGCCATGTCGTGCTGGACCAGCAGATCGAGCGCGTGATCGATGAATGTCATCGAACTCCCTCCTCAGGAACGGACGAGACGGTCCCGTCTCGACGCCAACGTACACGGGACGGGACCGTCTCGTCCACACGCTATGCTCCTTGGCATGACGACCCGCCGGACGCCGACCGGAGCTGCCGTGCTGCAGCCCGACGTCACCTACGCCATCACCGAAGCCGTGATTGACGAGCTGGCCGATCACGGCTTCGGAAGACTGTCGATGGAAGCGGTCTCGAAACGCGCCGGGGTCGGGAAAAGCGCGCTATATCGGCGCTGGCGGTCGAAAGACGAAATGATCGGCGCGGTCATCGCGGAATTCAGCCTGGCGCGCGCGGTGGACCCGGACACCGGCAGCCTGCGCGGCGATATCCGGGCCACCCTGGAAGCGCTTTACGGATGGATCACGCACCCGCGGTTCTCGCGGATTTTCCCCGGGCTGATCGCGGAAGCCCGCCAAAACCCGGCAATGGCCGAATTCGCCCGCGAAGCAATCGGCGGACCGCGGCGGGCCATCAACCAGGCGGTGTTCACCAGGGCGATCGAGCGCGGGGAGATCCCGGCGGACACGGACATCGAAATGGCGCTGGACATCGGCGCGGGAATCGTTTACTGGCGGCTGATCGTGCGCGGAGTCCCGGCGGAGGAAGGGTATTTGGATAAGGTGGCGGACTTGGTGGTGCGTGCGCTGAGCACGTAGCCACCGCCGCTCAGAGCAGGGTTGCCAGCTCCACTGACACCTCGACCGGAGTGGCGACCCGGAGAGTGCCCTGGTGTGCGCCGGTCGGCACGTAGGAATGAGTAGTCGCGTCGAGCCGGTAGCAGAAGACAGTGAGCCCGCCGACCTCGTCGGTCGTGTTCTCGATCCGCCAGAACTGCGGGATTCCGGCAGCGGCGTACTCGGCGGGCTTGTCGATTTGGTCGACAGTGATCGAGCCTGGCGACATCACCTCGACGACGAGGCGGCAGTGCTCCGGCCGGAGCACTGCGTCGGCGAGGTCGCTGCCGCGGGCTGATTCGAGTCCGCAGGACAGCCGCCGAATGATTCTCTGATGCGTTCGCGACCGTGCTGGCCGATCACGAACTGAGCCATACCCCTTGGCAGCGTTCTTCGTCCCACTCCGCGTAATCAGCCGCGGTGCAGCCGCCGCTCAAGCTCGCTCCGGCTCCCCGGCAACCCGGTCGATCCGGGCACCCAGCCGATTCAAGTTCTCGACGAAATGCGGGTACCCGCGGTCGATGTGGAACACGTCCCACACCTCCGTCACCCCATCGGCGCACAGCCCGGCCAGCACCAGCCCGGCTCCGGCACGGATGTCCGACGCCCACACCGGCGCGCTCGACAGCTTCTCCACACCGCGGACCACCGCGTGGTGGCCGTCGGTACGCGCGTCGCCGGACAGCCGGATCATTTCCTCGATGAAGCGGAACCGGGCCTCGTACACGTTTTCCGTGATCATCGAGGTGCCCTCGGACACCGCCGACAGCGCGACCGCGAACGGCTGCAGGTCGGTGGCGAAACCGGGGTACGGCAGGGTCACCCAGTCGACCGCCTTCGGGCGTTCCGGCTGGACGACTCGGAAGCCCTTGTCGTCGTAGGTGGTGACCTCCGCGCCGGCCAGGCGCAGTTTGTCCAGGACCAGGTCGAGGTGGTGCGGGTTCACGCCGCGCACGGTCAGGTCGCCGCGGGTCATCGCGGCGGCGAACGCCCAGGTCGCGCCTACGATGCGGTCGCCGATCACGCGGTGTTCGGTCGGGTTCAGTGCTTCGACGCCGTGGACGGTCAGCGTCGAGGTGCCCGCGCCCTCGATCTTCGCGCCCATTTCGGTCAGCATCGTGCAGATGTCGGCGATTTCCGGTTCGCGGGCGGCGTTGTCGATCACCGTCGTGCCCTCGGCCAGCACGGCCGCCATCAGGATGTTCTCGGTCGCGCCGACGCTCGGGAAGTCCAGCCAGATCTGGGTGCCGACCAGCGTTTCGGCCTTCGCGACGACGCACCCGTGCTCGATGGTGCTCGTCGCGCCGAGTTTGCGGAGGCCGTTCTGGTGCATGTCCAGCGGACGCTGGCCGATCGCGTCGCCGCCGGGCAGCGCGACAACCGCCTGCTTCAGGCGGCCGACCAGCGGGCCCAGCACGCACACCGACGCGCGCAGCTTGCCCATCGCCGCCGAATCGGCGCGGTGCGACAGCTCCTTGGGCGTGGTGATGCGCGCCGTGTCACCCTCGATCTCCACCTCGCAGCCGACACTGCGCAGGACGTCGCCCATCAGCGGGACGTCCAGGATCTGCGGGCAGTTCGTGATGGTCGTGGTGCCTTCGGCCAGCAGTGCCGCGGCCATCAGTTTCAGCACGCTGTTCTTGGCGCCGACCACGTCGACCTCGCCGACCAGCCGGGCTCCGCCATGCACGTCGAAGTGCTCGCTCATGGCCGCCAATCATGCCCTCTCGCCCAGTTTTGCCCGAACCCGGGCCGGTAGAGTCGAACGTATGGTGGTTCGTATCAACCGGGTCTACACGAAGGTCGGCGACAGCGGCACGACCGCGCTCGGCGACGGTTCCCGGGTTCCGAAGACTTCCGCCCGGCTGTCCGCCTACGCCGACACCGACGAGGCCAATTCCGTCCTCGGCCTGGCGATCGCCCTCGGCGGGCTCACCGACGAGATCGCGGACGTGCTGCGCCGGATCCAGAACGACCTGTTCGACGTCGGCGCGGATTTGTGCCTCCCGATCCAGGAGGACCCGCCCTACGAGCCGCTGCGCATCACCGAGGCGTACCTGGAGCGGCTCGAAGGCTGGTGCGACGACTTCAACGAACGGCTGCCGAAACTCACGTCTTTCATCCTTCCGGGCGGCACCCCGGGCGCGGCGTTCCTGCACCAGGCGCGCACGGTCTCTCGCCGCGCGGAACGGTCGGCGTGGGCGCTGATGGAGGCCGAGCCGGACACGTCCAACCCGATCGCGGCCAAGTACCTGAACCGGCTCTCGGACCTGCTGTTCATCCTCGCCCGGCTGGCCAATCCGGAAGGCGACGTGCTGTGGCAGCCGGGCGGCTGATCGCGGCCTCCGTTCCCGCCGCGGCAGGCCTCGCCGCCGGCGGTTGGGCGGCCCGCAACCTCAAGACGTACGGCTGGGCGATGGCTCGTACGCGGCGGGCCGGATTCACCGAACACGACGCGGTGGTCAACGGCTCGAAGCTCCATTACGCCCAGGGTCCGGCCGGTGCCAAGCCAGCGCTGCTGCTGATCCATGGCCAGGCCGTCGACTGGCAGAGTTACGCACGCGTGCTGCCGGAGCTGGCGCGGGACTTCACGGTGTACGCGGTCGACGTCCACGGGCACGGCGACTCCGCCCGGGCGCCGGAGAAGTACACCGCGGCCGCGATCGGGGCTGATCTGGCCCGGTTCGTCGAGGAAATCATCGGGAAACGGGTCGTCGTATCCGGGCATTCCTCGGGCGGCCAACTGGCGGCCTGGCTCGCCGGGAACCGGCCGGACCTGGTCCGCGCGCTGGTGCTGGAAGACCCGCCGCTGTTCACCACCCTGCTGCCGCGGGCCGAGAAAACCTGGAACTGGGTCGACCTCGCCACGGCCTGCCACACGTATCTGCGATCCGGCGAATCCGACTGGGGCGCCTACCTCTTCGAGCACCAGAAGCTGTGGGACTTCTTCGGCGACGGCGCGGCCCGGATCGTGCGGTCCGGGCTCAAGCGGCGCGAGAAGCATCCAAACCGGCCGATCACGCTGTTCTTCATGCCGCCGAGCTGGAACGACATGCAGCGCGCGGTCGAGCACTACGACCCGCGTTTCGGCGACGCCTTCTACACCGGCGCCTGGGACGAAGGCTTCGACCACGAGGCGACCCTGCGCAAGATCGAAGCGCCGACGATCCTCGTCCACGCCAACTGGAAATACGGCGAGGACGGCGTCCTGCAAGGCGCGATCGACGCGGACGACGCGCGACAGATCGCCTCGCTGATCAACGACGTCGAGGTCGTCCGGGTGGACAGCGGCCACAACGTGCACGGAGAGAAACCGGCGCGGTTCGCCGAGCTTGTCCGCTCCGTCACCGCCTGGCTCTGACTACCGGGCCCAGCTGGCTTCCTGAGCGGCCCAGTAACGCTCGTAGTCGACGTCCCAGGTCGAATCGCGGCCCGGCTCGACAGCCTGGGCCACCGTGAGGTCCTCGAGCCGCACCGGCTTCGGCAAGGTCTGCCACCGGCGAGCGCGGTCTTCCCGTTCTCGGGCGTCCATGCACCTAGGGTAGCGCCGGAGAACCCGCTGCACGAGAAACAAAAACCGGGCCCGCCGCAAGGGCAGGCCCGGCCGGAAAAACTCACGAAGCTCGCGGCAGCCGTCGCCCCGGCGGAGCCGATTCGAGCCACGACAGGAATCCGGTCAGCGCACCCGGACCCATCGCGATCTCGATCGCTTCCTGGTCCGAGGACTCGCAGCGCAGCACCGTCGATCCCTCAGGCACCGCGTACGCCTCGGAGCCGGACGGGTCCCGCCGGTCCGCGATCTGCATGCTTTCCCGCTGGAAAACGCGATCCGGGCCGGTGCGCAGGCTCCACACCCGGTACCAGACGAACTTCTCGCCCTCGTACCGGCCGAGGCCGAGATGCCAGCTCGAACGGGGACTGTCCGGACGCCACCGCAGCGCCACGCTGACGCCGCCGCCGCGGCGCATCCGGATCCACCGCTGGCCGTACCAGCCGACCACGACGACAAGCACGATCAGGAGCGCTAGCACCACCACAGCGATCTGCACGGCCCGGCTCCTGCCCGTCTAGTCCGCTCAGACCGATTGTCCAGCCGCGCGGAGCTGGGCCGTGGCCCTCGTCCGCTCGGCCTCGTCGCCGGTGCTGAGGGCTGCCTTCGCGGCGGCCACGTCGATTTCGTCGGACAGCTCGGCGCTCTCCGCGAGCACGCTCACCCCGGTCGCGGTGACGGACAGGAATCCGCCGTGCACCGCGGCGGTCAGCACGTCGCCGTCCGTCGTGTTCACCTTCACCACGCCACCCTCGACGAGCTGGCCCAGCACCGGCTCGTGTCCGGGCATGATGCCGATCTCGCCCTCGGTGGTCTGCGCCACCACGAAGGTGGCGGTACCCGACCAGAGCCGGCGCTCGACGGCAACCAGCTCCACGGACATCTCAGCCACGTAGCACTCCTTCGCTCGGGGTGTCACCACCGAGTGTAATAGGTCTTGCTTCGGTTACGAGAACGGCGGGGGCCGATGTCCACAATGGACAGTGCCCCCGCCGGTCTCACGCACTCACTTGCCGGTGATCTCGTGGTACTTCTTCTCGAGGTCCTCGAGCCCGCCAATGCCCAGGAACGCCTGCTCCGGGTAGTGGTCGAAGTCGCCCTTGGTGATGCGGTCGAACGACTCGATGGTCTCCGACAGCGGCACCGTGGAGCCCGGGATCTGCGTGAAGGCCTCGGCCACCAGCATGTTCTGGGACAGGAAGCGCTCGATCCGGCGCGCCCGCTGCACGGTGAGCTTGTCCTCTTCGGAAAGCTCGTCCATGCCGAGGATCGCGATGATGTCCTGCAGCTCCTTGTACTTCTGCAGGATCCGGATGACCTCGGAGGCGACGCGGTAGTGGTCCTCGCCGACGATCGCCGGGTCGAGGATCGTCGACGTCGACGCCAGCGGGTCCACCGCCGGGAAGATGCCCTTCTGGAACACCGACCGGGAAAGCTCGGTGGTGGCGTCCAGGTGGGCGAACGTCGTCGCCGGGGCCGGGTCGGTGTAGTCGTCCGCGGGCACGTAGATCGCCTGCATCGAGGTGATCGAACGGCCCCGGGTCGAGGTGATCCGCTCCTGCAGCTGGCCCATCTCGTCCGCCAGCGTCGGCTGGTAGCCCACTGCCGAAGGCATGCGGCCCAGCAGGGTCGACACCTCGGAACCGGCCTGGGTGAACCGGAAGATGTTGTCGATGAACAGCAGCACGTCCTGGTTCTGGACGTCGCGGAAGTACTCCGCCATGGTCAGCGCCGACAGCGCGACGCGCATACGCGTGCCCGGCGGCTCGTCCATCTGGCCGAACACGAGGGCGGTGTCGTTGATGACGCCGTCCTCGGACATCTCCAGGAAGAGGTCGTTGCCCTCACGGGTGCGCTCGCCGACGCCGGCGAACACCGACGTACCGCCGAAGTTCCGGGCGACACGGGTGATCATTTCCTTGATCAGCACCGTCTTGCCCACGCCCGCGCCGCCGAACAGGCCGATCTTGCCGCCCTGCACGTACGGGGTCAGCAGGTCGACGACCTTCAGGCCGGTCTCCAGCATCTCCGTCTTGCCCTCGAGCTGGTCGAAGGGCGGCGGGTTGCGGTGAATGCCCCAGCGCTCGAGGTCCTCGCCGTAGCCGGGCTCGTCGAGGCACTCGCCGAGCGCGTTGTAGACGTGGCCCTTGACCTTGTCGCCCACCGGGACGGTGATCGGCTTGCCGGTGTCGGTGACCTCGGCACCGCGGACGAGACCGTCCTGCGGCTGCAGCGAAATCGTGCGCACCAGGTTGTCGCCCAGGTGCGCGGCGACCTCGAGGGTCACCGTCTTGCGCAGCTGCTCGAACTCGATGTCGACCTTGAGCGCGTTGAACTGGTCGGGAACGGAACCGCGCGGGAACTCGACGTCGACGACCGGCCCGGTCACCGAGACGATGCGCCCCTTGGCGCGCGGGGCTTCAGTACTGGTCATCAGTCATCACTTCCTGCTGCGGTGAGCGCGTTCGCGCCACCGACGATTTCGGAGATCTCCTGGGTGATCTGCGCCTGCCGGGCCTGGTTCGCCTCCCGCGTCAGCGTGTTCACCAGTTCGTTCGCGTTGTCCGACGCGGCCTTCATCGCCGTGCGGCGGGCGGCCAGTTCGGACGCGGCGGATTCGAGCAGCGCCGAGTACAGCCGGGTGTTGATGTACTTCGGCAGCAGCGCCGAGAGCAGCTTGTCGGCGCTGGGCTCGAACTCGTAGCTCGGCAGCAGACCGGCCGGCTTCTCGTCCTCGCCGTCGGAGTACTCGACCTCCAGCGGAGCGACCCGCTTGGCGACCGGGCGCTGCGTCAGCATCGACACGAACTCGGTGTAGACGACGTGGATCTCGTCCACGCCCGTGATGCCGTCCGCATTGCCCGAAGCGTCATCGACACCCGCGTTGAAGGACTGCACCAGCGTCTCGGCCGCCGCGACCGCGTCCGGGTAGCCCGGCTGGTCGGAGAAGCCGGTCCAGCTGCCGGCCACCGCGCGGTTGCGGAACCGGTAGTAGTTCAGGCCCTTGCTGCCGGTGGTGTAGACGTCGACGTCCTTGCCCTCGGACTTGAGGAGGGCAAGCAGTTCTTCGGTCGCCTTCAGCACGTTGGAGTTGTAACCGCCGCACTGGCCCTTGTCACTGGTGACGACCAGGACGGCGGCGCGCTTCGGGTTCGGGCGCTCGACCAGGAGCGGGTGGTCGAGGTTGGCCGCCGCGCCGGCCAGCGCCGAGAGCACCTTGGTGATCTCGTCCGCGTACGGCCGGGAAGCGGCGACCTTCGCGCGCGCCTTGGTGATGCGCGCGGTGGCGATGAGTTCCATCGCCTTGGTGATCTTGCCGATCGACTTCGTCGCCTTGATGCGCGAGCGAAGCTCCCGGAGTTGTGCGGCCATGGGCTACCAGCTCACTTCTTCGGGGCGGGCTTGTTGACCTTGACGGTCTCCTGCCCGACCTTCTCGGCGGCCATCGCGTCGGCGTTCGACTCGAGCGGCTTGCCCTCGGAGGTGGTGAACTCCTTCTTGAACTCGTTCACCGCCGCGATCAGCGCGTCGCGGGTGTCGTCCTCGAACTTGCCGGTGTCGCGGATCGCGCCCAGCACCTCGGCGTGCTTGCGCCGCGCCGAGTCGAGGAACTCGAGGTTGAAGCGGCGCACGTCCTCGGTCGGGACCGAGTCGAAGTAGCCGTTCGTGCCCAGGTACACCGTGGCGACCTGCTCCTCGACCGGAACCGGGGAGTACTGCGGCTGCTTGAGCACCTCGTACAGCCGGGCACCGCGCTCAAGCTGCGCCTTCGACGCGTCGTCCAGGTCCGAAGCGAAGGCGGCGAACGCCTCCAGCTCGCGGTACTGGGACAGGTCGATGCGGAGCGAGCCCGCGACGTTCTTCATCGCCTTGACCTGCGCGGCGCCACCCACACGGGACACCGAGATGCCCACGTCGATGGCCGGGCGCTGGCCGGCGTTGAAGAGGTCCGACTGGAAGAAGCACTGGCCGTCGGTGATCGAGATGACGTTCGTCGGGATGTAGGCCGACACGTCGTTGGCCTTGGTCTCGATGATCGGCAGCCCGGTCAGCGAGCCCGCGCCCAGCTCGTCCGAGAGCTTCGCGCAGCGCTCGAGGAGACGGGAGTGCAAGTAGAAGACGTCGCCGGGGAACGCCTCGCGGCCCGGCGGGCGGCGCAGCAGCAGCGAGATCGCGCGGTAGGCGTCGGCCTGCTTGGTCAGGTCGTCGAACACGATGAGGACGTGCTTGCCCTCGTACATCCAGTGCTGGCCGATGGCCGAGCCGGTGTAGGGGGCGATCCACTTGAAGCCGGCCGAGTCCGAGGCCGGGGCCGCGACGATGGTGGTGTACTCCATCGCGCCCGCGTCCTCGAGCGCCGTCTTCACCGAGGCGATCGTGGAGCCCTTCTGGCCGACCGCGACGTAGATGCAGCGAACCTGCTTGCTCGGGTCACCGGTCTCCCAGTTGGCCTTCTGGTTGATGATCGTGTCCACCGCGACCGCGGTCTTGCCGGTCTTGCGGTCGCCGATGATCAGCTGGCGCTGGCCGCGGCCGATCGGGGTCATCGCGTCGATCGCGGTGATGCCCGTCTGCAGCGGCTCGGACACCGGCTGGCGCTCGACCACCGAAGCGGCCTTCAGCTCCAGCGCGCGGCGGCCGGTGGTCTCGATCTCGCCGAGGCCGTCGATGGCCTGGCCGAGCGGGTTGACGACCCGGCCGAGGTAGCCGTCGCCGACCGGCACCGAGAGGACCTGGCCGGTCCGCTTGACCTGCTGGCCTTCTTCGATGCTCTCGAAGTCGCCGAGGATCGCGGCGCCGATGGAGCGCGCGTCCAGGTTCAGTGCCACGCCAAGCACGCCGCCCGGGAACTCGAGCAGCTCGTTGGCCATGGCCGAGGGCAGCCCTTCGACGTGGGCGATGCCGTCACCGGCGTCGGCGACGACGCCGACCTCTTCCCGCTCCACGGAAGGGGCGTAACTCGAGACGTAATTCTCGATCGCGTGGGCGATCTCGTCCGAGGAGATCGTCAGCTCCGCCATTTCGTTCCCGCTCTCGCTTCTCTTCTGTCCAGTGTGCAAAGTCTGTTGTGCCGCTCAGGCCCGGCTCAGCGTGCGGCGCGCGGCCGCCAGCTGCCCGGAGGTGCTGCCGTCGATGACCTCGTCCCCGACGCGGACGACGAGGCCGCCGCCGAGTGCCGGGTCGATCTCGACGTGCAGCGCGATCGGCCGCCCGTAGATGCCGTCGAGCTTGGTCCCGAGAAGGGCCCGCTGCTCGTCGGTGAGCGCGTTCGCCGAGGTCACGTACGCGACCGAGCGCTCGCGCCGCTCGGCGGCCAGCGCGACCAGCTTGTCGAGCGCGTTGCCGATGCCGCGCCCCTTGGCGCGCTGCACGGCCTGCTCGACCAGGGTCTCGACGACCGCGTCGACCTTGCCCGCGAACAGCCCGCGGACCAGGGTCCGCTTCGCTTCCGCGGGAGCGGTCAGGTCGGACAGCGCCGCCTCGAGTTCCGGGGCGCCCGCGACGATCCGCGCGACCTGGAACAGCTGAGACTCGACGGTTTCGACGTTCCCGGCCTTTTCGGCGGCGGTGAGCAGCGCCGAACGACCGATCGATTCGAGCCCGTCCACCAGCTCGCGGGGACTGGACCAGCGGCTGCCCGCCACGGTGTCGAGCACCTTCAGGGCCTGCTCGCTCAGCTTTCCGTCGAACAGGCGGCGGACCAGGCCCTGGCGGCTCTCCGGCGCGACCGAAGAATCGCCGACCGCGCGGCGCAGGCCGATTTCGCGGTCAAGGAGGTCGACGACCGAGAGCAGCTCGTCCCCGGCCTTCGCGGGGTCAGCGCCCGCTCCGGCCAGCACCTCGCCGAGCGTGCGCTCGGCGAGGTCGAGCGCTTCACGGCTCGCAGCATGCAGCGTCATCTCTGGTTACTTCCCCGCTCCGTTAGTGGCCCCGGCGGTGTCCAGCTCCGCGAGGAACCGGTCGACGGTGCCGCGACGGCGCGCCTCGTCCTCGAGCGACTCGCCGACGATGCGGCCGGCCAGCTCGACCGCGTTGCGGCCCATTTCGGCCCGCAGCTCGGCGACGATCTGCGCCTTCTGCGCCTGCAGCTGGGCGTGGCCCTGCGCCACGATCCGCTGGGATTCGGACTCCGCCTGCTCCCGCAGTTCCGCCTTGATCTGCTCGGCTTCGAGCCGGGCGTCGTCGCGGATCTTCGCGGCTTCGGAACGGGCGTCCGCCAGCTGCGCCTTGTACTCCGACAGCGCCTTCTCGGCCTCTGCCTGAGCCTTCTCGGCCTTCTCGATCCCGCCTTCGATCTTCTGCGCCCGCTCCTCGTACGCCTTCTCGAAACGAGGGACGACGTACTTCTTGAGGATGAACAGCAGGATCAGGAAGGCGACGATGCCGAGGATCACTTCCGGCCACGCCGGAACGATCGGGTTCTCTGATGCGAGCACCGCTTCGGTCTTCAGCACAACGTCTCCTTACGCGAGAGCGGACGACTCAGGCGGAGGCGATGAAGTAGATGACGATACCGATCAGGGCCAGCACCTCGGTGAGCACGAAGGTGGCGTAACCGATGCCCTGCAGCTTGCTCTGGGCCTCCGGCTGACGCGCGGTGCCGTTGATCACCGCGGCGAAGATCAGGCCCACACCGATGCCGGGGCCGATCGCGCCCAGGCCGTAGCCGATCGCGGCGAGGCCCTTGTTGATGCTGACGGCTTCGGCGGCCTGCTGGGCCAGAACGATGTTGCTCACGTGCGTTTCCCTTCACTTCGGTCCGCGCACTCACGCGGATCGGGGTCTTTAGGTGTTCTCAGTGCTCCGACGCCAGCGCGGCGCCGATGTACCCCGCGGACAGCAGGGCGAAGATGTACGCCTGGAGGCACTGGATGAACGCCTCCAGGAACGTCAGGCCGATGGCGAAGATCCATGCCACCAGCGACACCGGCTTCAGCGCGATGCTCGAGGTCTCGGTCAGCAGGAAGGAACCGCCGAGGGTGAAGACCGCCAGGATCAGGTGTCCCGCGAACATGGCCGCGAAAACACGGATGGCGAGCGTGAGCGGGTTCAGGAAGAACTTTTCCGCGAACTCGATCAGTGCGTACAGCGGGAGCACCGGGCCGGGGACGCCGGCGGGCGCGAGTTCCTTCTTGAAGTACCCGCCGAGCCCGTGCTTCTTGATCCCGACGTAGTGGTACACCGGGTAGACCACGAGCACCGACAACGCGATCGGGAACCCGAACCGCGCCATGGTGGGGAACTGCAGGAACGGGATGACCCCGTAGAGGTTGTTGATCAAGATGAAGGTGAACAACGCGAAGATCACCGGCACGAAGCGCTGGAAGTCTTTCGAGCCGATCTGCTCGCGGGCGATGTTGTTGCGCGCGAAGTCGTAGATGCCCTCGGCCACGAACTGGCCTTTGGTCGGAACGACTTTCAGCTTGCGCGTCGCCAGCAGGAAGTACCCCGCGATGATGATCACCGAGAGCACCACCAGGAGCATCGGCTTCGTGACGAAGCCGAACAACGGCGGCAGCTCAAAGCTTTCGGCGCCAGGGGGCGCGAAGGTCGCACCCTCGGTCAGTACCAGCGCGGCCACTGGGCTCCTCCCGGTTCTCCCGGCCGGCGTTCACTCCGCCGGGGGAATCGTCACGATCTGGACTTAACGTACCCGATACGCATCGGGACGCCGGAGGCGGCGGTACCCACCGTGTACGGAGCCGGCTTGCCGGTCTGCGCACGAGGGATGTCTCGCGTGAACACTGCCCTGCGGTCTACTTCGGACCAGGTGAGAGAGGCGGAACCATCCGGTCGCCACACTGCTGATCGCGGTTCGTCGTCGGGAGTGCGCGGCCGAGCCGCCACCCATGACGCGGACCATACCAGCAGGTCAATCACTGCCGTACAGGCGTACTCCTAACCAGCCGAACGGTCCAGGACCTAGGTCCCGAATCCGGCCGGGACCCTTGTCCCGAATCCGTCAATTCGAGGCGGGAATGATGGTCGGGATACGCGCTTTGCGGAATGTCGCGAACTCCACGGCGGCGGCCACGAGAATGGCGACGATCATCGTGATCCCGAGCGAAAGCGGGTGCAGCACGGTGACGCCCTTGAGCAGAGTGAGCGCGAGGAACAGCAGGATGACCTTCGCCGCGTAACCGCCGAGCGCGATGAGCATCACCAGCGACGGGTCCTGTCCGGCGGATACCTTCATCATGCCCAGTGTGGAGAGCGAGGCGACCATCGCCAGCACGCCGCCGACCAGCGCCCCGAGGAAGCCGTGCAGTCCGTTGAGGACGGTGAAAAGAACAATGCAGACCAGGATGAACGGCGGGGTGAACAGGAGCGAGGCCCGCGTCATCGAACGCGCGAGCTGGCGCACCGGAGCGGCGTGCGGGTTCTCCGGAGCTTTGGCCTGAGCCGCGGCCTGGGACGTCTCGGGCGTCGTCTCGGGCGTCTCGGTGTCGCTCACTGCATTCGCTCCTCGTTCGGTTCGACCCGCCAGTATAGACCGCCCGCCGGGTCAGACGCCGTGGCGGTGCCGGGAACGCAGCCTCGGCACCAGTGAAACGAGCACCGCCATCACCAATGCGGCGCCAATCGCCCAGAACACGACCGGGCTGTCGAAAATCGTGATGGAGACCGCGCCGAAAGAGAGAATTCCGGCCCACAAATAGATCAGCAGCACCGCGCGCCGTTGCGAATGGCCGATTTCCAGCAACCGGTGGTGCAGATGCATTTTGTCGGCGGCGAACGGGCTCTGCCCGCGCCGCGTGCGCCGGACGACGGCCATCACGAGGTCGAGCACCGGCACGAAAAGCACCGCGACGACGACCACCAGCGGGGACAGCAGGGCCAGCGCGTCCGAGGCGGAGAACCGGGTGTAGTTGACTCGTCCGCTCGCCGAGGTGGTGGCTCCGGCGAGCATCAGGCCGATCATCATCGATCCGGAGTCGCCCATGAAAATTTTGGCGGGCTGGAAGTTGTACGGGAGGAAACCAAGACATGCTCCGGCGAGCGCGGCGGCGATGAGCGCGGGCGGGTACGAGCCGAAGTCGCCGCCCGCGTTGTCGAGCAGGCCGAGGGAGAACACGCAGGTGGCCGTCGCGGCGATGAAGCCGAGCCCGCCGGCCAGCCCGTCGAGGCCGTCGACGAAGTTCATCGCGTTGACCATGACGACGACCATGACGACCGTCAGCAGCGCGCCCTGGTTCTTGTCCAGCACCAGCACCGAGCCGATGGAATCGCCGTTTCCGCCCCACGGCACCCAGAACGACACCCACTGCACGCCGAAGATGACGAGGATCCCGGCGCACATGACCTGTCCGGCGAGCTTCGTCCACGCGTCGAGCTCGAACCGGTCGTCCAGGATGCCGATGAGCGAGATGACGCCCGCCGCGAGCAGCACGCCGACCGCGTCGTAGGAGACGTCGAAACCGTGGCTGAGCGCGGGAAGCTGGTGCGCGAGGCCCATCGCCGCGGCGATCCCGAGGTAGATGCCGACGCCGCCCATCCGCGGGATCGGCTTGACGTGCACGTCGCGCGCGCGGGGGTTGGCGATCGCGCCGATCCGGATGGCCACGCGCCGCACGACGCCGGTCAGCAGATAGGTCACCGCGGTCGCGGTCAGCGCGACGAGCAGGTACTCCCGGATCGGGAGAAGTCCTTGGACTACAGGCATGACCGCGTCACGCCCGCCGGGAGGTCGGAGTCACCGCGCCACGCTACCGCGCCCGCGTGCGGCCCCGGTGAACGGCAGTCACTTGCCCGGCTCAGTCCAGCGTCTCCTCGGCGACGCCGATCACCTCGGCGATGGCGGCCTTCGTGACCGCGCCCTCGCGCAGCACCACCGGCTTGTCGCCAGTCAGGTCCACGATGGACGAGGCCACCGCTTCCCCGCTCGACCCGCCGTCGAGGTACACCGACACCGAATCGCCGAGCTGCTCCTGAGCTTCCTCGGCGGTCGAGGCGGGCGGACGGCCGGAGACGTTCGCGCTCGACACCGCCATCGGGCCGACGTCGCGCAGCAGCTCCAGCGCGACCGGGTGCAGCGGCATCCGCAGCATCACCGTGCCGCGCGAATTGCCGAGATTCCACTGCAGACTCGGCGCGTGCGGCAGGACGATCGACAGGTCGCCGGGCCAGAACGCCTCGATGAGCGCGCGCGCCTGCGGCGGAACGCCGAGCACCAGACCGTCCACAGTGGACCAGGAACCGACGAGAACGCCGACCGGCATGTCCGGGCCGCGGTTCTTCGCCCGCAGCAACGCCTGGACGGCGCCGGAGTCGAACGCGTCGGCGCCAATGCCGTACACCGTGTCCGTCGGCAGGACGACCAGCCGGCTCGACCGCACCGCGGCAGCCGCCGCGGACAGGCCTTCGGCTCGGGATTCGCGCTTGCCGCAGTCGTAGACCGCACTCATGACGGGCAGCCTATCCCCCGGCGCGGAGGGGTTCGGAGCGCCCCGAGGCGGGATGGGGCCGGAGTGGCCTGGCTCCGGCGAGGGGGCGGGCTTGGCACGCGGTGCGGAGGTCCGTGAAGGGCTCCTTGAGGGAATCAGATTCCCTCAAGGAGCCCTTCACGGACGGCCGCGGGAGAGGAGGGCTCGGTCCGGTGCGGAGGATCTCGCGCCGCGCGAGCTGGCGTGACTCCGGCAGGGCGATGGCGAAGGGCTCGGGCGAGGGTGTGGGGTCTCCCCAATGCCACATTGGGTGCATCCCACGCACCCAAAGTGGCATTCGGTGCATCCCACGCACCCAATGCCACATTGGGGGCATTTCGTCAGGGACGAGGCGGAGGGCTCGGTCCGGTGCGGGGCGCGGCCGCACCGGACCGGACCGAGCCTGGCCGGGTGGCCACCGGACCCGAGGGGTCAGGTGGCCGAAGGTCAGGCGATCAACTGCTGTAACTGGCCTGCTTTACCGCGAACACGTTCCGGTTCCCCGCCCCCTCCTGGAGCGACCAGAGGAGATCCGCGTCCTTCGGGTCCTCCCAGTACGAGATGCTCTCCCCGCTGCTCACCCAGGCGTGCGTGGCCGGGCCCGCCGTCGGGGTCCAGTAGTAGAGCTGTTTCTGCGCGGAGGAGTTGAACCACCAGCGGCCGTTTGTGCGAGGCGACGCCGTTGAGGTTGTACCAGGGCAGCTGCAGGGCCTGGCTCGCCGTCGTCGAGGCGGCGAACGTCGTCGCTCCCGAGGCGAACGGGAAGCGGATCGCGCGCGGCGGGCGGTTCGGGTAGTCGGTGCAGTCGGCCTTGCAGGTGTACTCGGTCATCACGATCGACTTGCTCACCCGGTCCAGCGAGATGCTCGACCAGGCCAGGTTGGTGCCGGACGTGGTGTGCGCGGCGACCGTGCCGACCTGCGGCAGGACGTAACGGTAGTTGTGCGCGTAGTACTGGCCGCCGGAAAGGCCGATCTGATCCGCCGTGCCGCCGGAGTTGACCTCGAGGATCTTGCGCATGTCGAAGACCCGCATGCCGCCGCCGGTGTCGGCGACGTACAGGTAGTCGCCGTACCAAGAGACGCCGCCGGCGTGGATCGGGATGTCCTTGTAGTTCGGCGAAGCGGTGGTACCGGTCGGTTCGACGAGCAGGATCTTGCGGTACTTGTTCGGGTACGTCGCGTCCCAGTCGGCGAGCGTGATCCGGCTGCGGACCTGTTTGCCGCCGCATTTGTCGCGCGTGTACCAGCTCACCGCGACGAGCTGGTGGCCGTCGTAGTTGCCGCCGTTGTCGCCGCCGACCGCGTCGCGGCTGGTGGTGATGCCCTGCGGGTAGTTGGTGCAGTCGGTGTTGTCGCCGTCGTCGAAGCGGAATCCGCCGGTGAGCCCGGCTGGGTTGAAGGTCGACGGAAGCGGTTGACGGTCGTGGTTCGCGTTGTCCATGACGGTGTGCACCGGCACGGTGTGCAGCTTCGACGCGAGACCGGAGTAGGCCGCGTCGTACTTGTGGTAATCCGAGGTCAGGGTGTATTGGCTGGCGGGCAGCGTGGTCGGTCCGGCGGCGGCGGACGCACCCGTCGCGCTCGCGGTCAATGCCGTGGCGGCGATGAGCGCCGCGCCGCATCCGGCGGTGATTCGGTGACGTTTGAACATGACTCCCCCAGAAGTCTTATCGTTGCGCCGCCCCAAGGTAGGGGGTGGCGTTGCGGCGGGGCAAGCAGTTGCCGCCCAGCCGAAAGGTGCCATCCGCCGGGTGGACGGATGGCACCTTTCGTTGCTCAGAATCCGATCGCGGTGCAGGCGGTCGTCGTTGACTTCGACGGGTCGGCGATCGATGTGGCGGTGAGCCGCACACGAGCGGTGTGCGGTGCGTCCGCCGAGCGTTTCGCGTACGCCTGGATTTGCGTCGAGCTGCCGAACTTGGCGGTGGCCAGGGCGTTCGGGAGCCGGACTTCCCAGCCGCGAGTATCCGTGGACGCGGTCAGCCGGTAGGTGTCCTGGTCATACGGTGCTGCCGCGCCGCGTGCCGAACCCTGGTTCGACAGGCGGAAGTCGCAGGTAGCCAGGCCGCCGCGGGTGAACGCGGGCAGCGCGGGCCACAGCCACGCGCCCCGCGCCTGCGGTCCGGCGCCGTCGAGCGACGCGACGGTGACCGTGTACGACAGGACGCCGCGGCTGTCCCGGTCGAGGTCGGTGACGAGGAACCGCAACCGGTTGGCCTCGTCGGTGTACTCGTAGCCGCTGGTCGCGCCGGTGCCCGCCTTGAACGTGGCGTCGTTGAGCTGCCGGTAATCGCCGACGGTGATCTTGACCGGCGTGCCGTCCGGGCGAACGTAGTCGGTCAGGCCGATGTCCTGCGGGTTCGCGTCCACGATCCATTCGAACGGCGCGGCGTCCTTGGCTTTGGTCTTGGCCAGGAGGACGCCGGAGTCGGGCGCGAACGAGTCCGAACCCATCCGGTCGACGACCTCGAGGCTGTAATGGTCGTAGCCGCCGCCGTCGCACTTCGGGTCCTTCGTCGGATCGCACTTGGGTGAACGGTCACCGCCGGTGAGCGCGATCGTGACGCCCGCATACGCGCCGGTCGCGGGCTCCGCTTCCCGAGCAGTCACGCGAGCGGTGACGGGACCGGTCGTGGCGAGTTGGTTCCGGTCAAGGCTCAAAACAGCTTTCGGATCGACGATGCCGAGCTTGAGCTTGTTGCGCAGCATGTGGTGCGCGCCCATCGAACCGCCTTCGGTGGCTGGGATCTGCCAGCGCGTGTGCGGGCCGCCGGGACCGTTGAAACTGCCGCGCGACAACATTTCCCACGGCCCGGTGTACGAACGCCGGGGCGGATTGCCGAACGGGTTGTTGTAGTTGTCGCCGATGCCGAGGATGTGGCTGAACTCGTGCGCGAACACGCCCTGGCCGGAGCTTTCGGCCTGGGTCGAGGATCCGTTGGCCGCGTTGGGCCAGATGGTCGACGCCGAGGCCCACGACGTCCACGGCACGTAGCGCGTGTGCGCCCAGTTCTGGTCGCCGGGTTTGCTGCCCGGCGGACCGAATTCGGCGGGCACGTTCTCCTTCGTGCCGAACTTCATCTCGCCGAATTCCTGCCACGTCGAGCTTTCGTCCTGGCCCGCGGAGAGGAAGAAGATGAAGTCGAACTGGTCGGCCACCGGACCGACGTCGGCGCGCCACGCGTCGCCCGCGTCTTTGCGCAGGTCCCGGGTGCAGTCGGCGTTCGCCGGACAGTCCTCCGGCTGCATTTCCATGCCGTACTCGAAGGACTTGCCGGGCATCCGGTAGGGGCCGAACGCGGTGAGGTCGACGCCGAACCGGCCGCCGGAGTCCTCCATCCAGTACTCGTTGATGGTGTGGCCGTGGTTCAGGGTTTCGGGCTTGTTGAGGAAATCCTGGTAATGCTGCGCGACTTTCTCGCGCGGCAGGTTGCTCGCAGACGGAGACGGATTGCCGAAGACGGTCGAATGCGGCGCTTTCGTGACGACGAAATCCGCGTCCGGGTAGTCGGCCAGCACGACGGCGCCCTTGAACTTGCGCACGGTCGGTTTGAGCGACGGGTCGGCCCAGTTGGTGCCGGGCACGTGGCGGTAGTCCTGCCAGGTCATGCTCGCCTGGTCGGCCCAGTGCGCGGAATCCAGCGGCGCGGGCCAGCCCTGGGTGAGCGGATCGGCCGCAGCGGTCCCGGCGAGCAGCGCGGGCGCCAGCGCGGCGATCGCGACGACTGCGGCGAGGCGACCGCGGGTGGTCCGGGCATGGGTGGTCCGGGCGCGGGCGGTGCCGAGGCGGCTGGCCCCGGCGCGAGTGGCCCGGGTGGCGCCGAGGCGCGTTGCCCCAACGCTGGTCGCATCGAGGCGGGTTGCCCCGGCGCGAGTGGGCCCGACGCGAGCTGTCCGGGTGCGGTGATTCCGGCGGGGTAAGGGGGATCTCATCCTCGCTCCTCACTTCTCCGCCGGTCCGCCCGGCGGTCCCGGAGCCGACGCTAACGGTGATCGTTAGGCGAGCGAACGAAATCCACCCCGCTGCCGCACGACGAAAGTCGGGCAAGACAGCGGCAAAGGTGCGAATGGCGCAGCGCCACCGGCTGGGCAGCGCCGCGTGAAGTCCGTGAGGGGAACCCTCATTGACTC
Source organism: Amycolatopsis sp. cg13 (assembly GCF_041346965.1). GTDB lineage: Bacteria > Actinomycetota > Actinomycetes > Mycobacteriales > Pseudonocardiaceae > Amycolatopsis. The sequence goes on along the minus strand of NZ_CP166848.1, from coordinate 7,671,508 downwards.
TGATTCCCTCAGGGTTCCCTTCACGACCCGCTGTGGCCCGCGAGGGTGACCCTCCGAGAACGGCGCGGCCTCAGCCCAGGCGACGGGCGGTGACGAAGCGAGCGCGGCCGGTGTAGTCCGGGTGGTCCTCAACCCCGGTCAGCACCCGGCGCGCCCGCACCAAAGCCGGGACCGCCGACCCGTGCGTGTCGTCGTGTTCGATCGCCAGGCCGCCGCCAGGGCGCAGCAGCCGCGCGCCGGCCGCGATCGCGTGCCGGATTACCGCCAGGCCGCTTTCCTCAGCGAAGACCGCGCGCGCAGGGTCGTGTTCGCCGACTTCCGGCGGAACGGGCGTGCCCTCCGGCACATACGGCGGGTTGCAGAGCACCAAGTCCACGAGACCGTCGAGTTCGGCGAACATCGTCGGGTCCGCGATGTCGCCGGAGTACAGCCGGATCGGCGTGTTGCCTGCCGCGGTGTGGACATCGGCGTTGTGCCGCGCCCAGGCGAGCGCCTGGGGGTCGACGTCGACCGCGTAGACCACCGCGTCCGGGCGTTCGTGTGCCAGCGCCAAGGCCAGCGCGCCGGAGCCGGTGCACAGGTCGACCACCACCGGGTATTCGCGGCCCTGCAGGAACTTCACGCCCCATTCGAGCAACAACTCAGTCTCCGGGCGAGGGACGAACACGCCCGCGCCGACATTCACGGTGATGTTGCCGAGCGCGGCCCATCCCGTCAGATACTGCAGCGGGATCCGCTTGGCGCGCTGCGCGACCAGCTGCCCGATCGCGTCGATCACCGGCGGGTCGACCAGCGGCACCATCGGCAGCCTGCCCCGTTCGACGCCGAGCACGTGCGCGGCGATGAGATCCGCGTCCGACCGCGGCGATTCCACGCCCGCCTCGGTGAGGATCCGGGTGGCCTCCATGATGGCCAGGCGCAGCGGCTGCCGATTCACTGGTCGTCCTTCACTCGTCGAAGCTGCCCCCAACGGGGGTGCTGCTCAGCGTATCGACCCCCGCCCGCGCGGGCCTCACGCCTGGCCGAGATACCCGGACAGGACTTCGCGCCGCTGGGCGAGATCCCCGATCCGGCGTTCCACTTCGGCCAGTTCCCCGCGCAGCCTGCGGACCAGGTCGGGGCACAGGTCCAGGTGCGCGGCGGGACCGATCGCGCAGTCGAGCATCTGGGCGATCATCTCCGTGGTCAGGCCCGCGGCCAGCAGTTTCCGGATCTGGCACACCCGGACGACGGCCTCCTCGCCGTACACCCGGTAGCCGCTCGTGTTGCGCGCCGAGTCCAGCAGCCCCTGTTCGCCGTAGTAGCGCAGCAGCCGCGGCGCGACGCCGGTGCGCTGCGCGAGTTCGCCGATCAGCATCCGATTCTCCCCCGCGTTCTGGCCTTCACACTGGTGTCAATCCTTAACGTCGCGACCATGACAGAACATTTCGCGCCTCTCGTTCTCGGAGCAGGTCCCGGCCTGCTGCTCGCGCACGGCGCGGGCGGCGGCGTACGCGCCAACTTCGGTCCGCTGCTGGACGATCTCGCCCGTACGCACACCGTGGTCGGGGCCGATTACCCCGCTGCGGGCGGCACGCTCGACGAACTCGCCGACGGCCTAGTCGCGGCTGCCGTTGAAGCCGGTGTCGAGAAATTCACCGTGCTCGGCTACTCACTCGGCACGGCTGTCGCGGTCCGGGCGGCCACCCGGCATCCCGATCGCGTGACCGGACTCATCCTCACCGCCGGTCTCGCCCGGCCGGACGCGCGGATGGAACTGGCGCTGGACCTGTGGGCAGAGCTGTTGCAAGGGGACCGCACCCTGCTCGCCAAGTACCTGATGCTGACCGCCGTGAGCGAGCGGTTCCTCGCCACGCTGACGCCGGAGCAGCTCACCGCGGCCGTCGCCGGGCTTGCCGAATCGGTGCCTGCGGGCACAGCGAAGCAGGTCGAACTGGTGCGATCCGTCGACACCCGGGCGGAACTGGCGACGATCGCGGTCCCGACGCTGGTGATCGCCACGACGCTGGACGCCCTCGTACCGCCGAGGCATTCGCGCGAACTGGCCGACGGCATTCCCGGCGCGGAGCTGGTCGAGATCGAGTCCGGGCACGGCATCACCGACGAAGCGCCAAACGCCTGGCTCACCGCGATCCGGAAGGTGCTGCGATGAGCCGCCAGGTCGTCCTCCCGAACGAAGCGCCGGACCTGACCCCGCAGCGCCTCGCCGACCTCGCCCGGCTGGCCGAGGAGCTGGGCTACGAATCCGTCTGGCTGCCCGACCACGTGCTGCCGCCGGAACCGTTCGGCGAAGTCTTCGGCGGGGTGTACGAGCCGCTGGCGACCCTCGCCTACCTGGCCGCGGCGACCGAACGTGTGCAGTTGGGCACGTCCGTGGTGATCGCGCCGCTGCGTGAGCCGTATCTGCTGGCCAAGCAGGCCGCGACGATCGACCGGCTGTCCGGGCACCGGCTGATTCTGGGCGTCGGCGCGGGATGGAACGAGCCGGAGTTCGCGGAGATCGGCGCGGACTTCTCCCGGCGCGGGGCGACGCTGGACGACACGCTTTCGCTGCTGGACCAGCTGTTCACCACCGGACGCGGCCGCGCTGGCGGGTATTTCGAACCTCGGCCGGCGGGGCGGATTCCGATCCTGGTCGGCGGGAACTCGACGGTCGCGCTGCGCCGGGCAGTCCGGGCCGGGGACCAGTGGCTCAGCGCGGGACTCTCGCCGGCGGCTTTCGCGGAACGAGTCGCGACGCTGGATCGGCTCGATCCTGAGCGGCGCGTGCGGCGGATCGCCCGGCAGCAGTTCAGCGAGGACCTGAGCGCGGCCGTCGAGACCTACCGTGCGTATCGCGCGGCGGGTGCGGACGCGGTGGCTGTGCACTTCGGGGGTGATGAGGGATACGAGGAGCGGATGAGGGCGTTTGCGGAGGTGACGTCGTGAGTGTTTATCCCGGTTAGAACCGCGATAGACGCGCACGAGGCCCGACGCCCCGCCCCCTCGCCCCTGCCGCGGTCCCCTCTAGACTTCGCCCGGTGAAATCCAGGGATCTGCGCTTCGGCCTCGGGGTATTCGTCGCCTCGCTCGGACTGTTGCTGCTGCGGTTCCTGGTGCCCCGCCCGGTCGGCATGGCCGACAACGGCGACGGCTGGCGGCTGCTGTGCCAGCTCGGCGGGCGGCAGCTGGACCGGCCGTCGGAGGGGTTCGTCCGGTTCAGTTACGGGTCCGCGCCGCCGTGCGATTCCGCGTACGTCTCGAGCCAGGCCTGGCTCGACTGGGCGGCGGGCAAAATCGGCGCGCTGTTCGGTGCGTCCGGCGTGCTGAATCTGCTGGTGCTCGGCGTGCTCACCTGCGTGCTGGTCGCCGGCGCGATCACCGTCACGGTGCTCGGCCTCGACCTGAACCGGCGAAACCGGCTGATCGCCACGGTGTTGCTGCTGCTCGTGATGGGCGACTCGGCGTTCTTCGGCTACTTCGCGTCGGTGCTCAGCGAAGGCGCGGCGTTCCTCGGCATCCTGCTGATCTGCGGCGGCCTGTTCCTGTTGCACCGCCCCGGAAACCTGCGCTGGGCGGGTGCCGTGGTGACTGTCCTCGGTGGACTCGTCGGGATCAACGCCAAATCGCAAACTTTGTTGCTCATCCCGCTTTTCGCGCTCGCGCTGCTGCTGACCCGCCCGTCCGGCGCGCGCGGGCGGGAACGCTGGGTGCTGCCGCTGGCGGTGCTCGCGATCGTGGGCGCGGGCACTCTCGCGATCCAGTCCCAGGGCGATCCGGCCAACGCGGAATACCGCGAGGCCAACATGTACCACGCGATCTTCGACTCCATTGTGGACGGAAAGCACGACACGAAGGCCGACCTCGCCGCGCTCGGGCTGCCGGAATCGTTCGAACAGTACGTCGGCACCGGCTGGTGGGGCGAGCGCGCGGCCTGGCACGACCCGCTTTACCCGCAGTACAAGGACAAAATCAGCCGCCGCAACGTGCTGCACTACTACGCGACGCACCCTGGCCGGACAGCCGAAATCCTGCAGCAGGGCGGCGTCGACGCCCTCACCGCGCGCCCGGCGAACCTCGGCAGCTTCGGCGAACTGTCCGGACAGCCGCGGCTGGCGAAGGAATATCGGGTTCCGGTGTTCTCCGGGCTCGCCGCGCTGATCGCGCCGCTCGGATTGTTCGCACTGGTGCCGATTTGGGTGCTCATCGGCTGGGCCGGGGTGCGCGCGTTCCGCCGAGGTCGGCGTGAGTACGGGATTGTGGCGTTCCTGCTGGTGTTCTTCGCGGCGGGACAGCTGGGATTGTCTGCGCTGGGCGAAGGCATCGAGGGCGTGAAGCACCAGCTGCTGACGCTCTTCCCGACTGTGCTGGCTGTGGTGTTCGCTGTCCTCAGTCTGTTGCCCCGCAAGGAAAGCGCGCCGGAGCACACTGAGGACCCGAGCGCCGAGGAAATCCCGGCTGCGGTTTAGGAATCAGCCCGCCTGCGAGGCGAGCCGCTCCTCCCGATCGGCGGTGGCCAGCGCGTCCAGCACACCGTCCAGCTCGCCGTCCAGAACCTGATCCAGGTTGTACGCCTTGTAATTCACCCGGTGGTCCGAAATCCGGTTCTCCGGGAAGTTGTACGTCCGCACCCGCTCCGAGCGGTCCACCGTCCGCACCTGCGAACGACGCGCGTCCGACGCCTTCGCCGCCGCCTCTTCTTCGGCGACCTGCTGAAGACGCGCCTGCAGTACCTGCAGCGCACGCGCGCGGTTCTGGATTTGCGACTTCTCGTTCTGGCACGACACGACGATCCCGGTCGGCAGGTGCGTGATCCGCACGGCCGAGTCGGTGGTGTTCACGCTCTGCCCGCCGGGGCCCGAGGAGCGGAATACGTCGATGCGGAGGTCGTTCGGGTCGATTTCGACCTCGACCTCTTCCGGTTCCGGATAAATCAGCACGCCGGACGCGGACGTGTGGATGCGGCCCTGCGATTCGGTGGCCGGCACGCGCTGCACGCGGTGCACGCCGCCCTCGAATTTCAGCCTCGCCCACACGCCTTCGACGTCCGCGGTCTTGCTCTTGAGCGACAGCGTGACGTCCTTGTAGCCGCCCAGGTCCGACTCCGTCGAGTCGAGCACCTCGGCCTTCCAGTTGTGCCGTTCGGCGTAGCGCAGGTACATCCGCAGCAGGTCGCCGGCGAACAGCGCGGATTCCTCGCCGCCTTCGCCGGACTTGATTTCCATGACGACGTCGGAGCCGTCGTACGGGTCGCGCGGCAGGAGAAGTTCGGTGAGTTTCGCTTCGAGCTGCGGGATTTTCGCCGCCAGCTCGTCGGCCTCGGCGGCGAACGCCGCGTCCTCGGCCGCGAGTTCCTTGGCCGCGGAAAGATCGTCGCGGGTCTGGTCCAGCTCGCGCACCGCGCGCACGACCGGGCTCAGCTCGGCGTAGCGGCGGCCCAGTTTGCGGGCCCGGGCCTGGTCCGCGTGCACCGCGGGGTCGGCGAGCTGCTGTTCCAGCTGCGCGTGCTCGTCGAGCAGCCCCTTGAGCGAACTCGAATCCACTTCGCCGTCTCCCTCTCGCGAACAAGCCCGGACAGAACAACGGCGCCCACCCGGGCGTGCGGGTGGGCGCCGTCGGACAAGCTACTTGGCGTCGGTCTTCTGCTGACGCTTGCCGTAGCGCTTCTCGAACCGGGCAACCCGGCCACCGGTGTCCATGATCTTCTGCTTGCCGGTGTAGAAGGGGTGGCAGTTCGAGCAGATCTCGACGTGGATCTGACCCGACTCCTTCGTGCTGCGGGTGACGAAGTTGTTCCCGCAGTTGCACGTGACGGTCGTGGTCACGTATTCGGGGTGAATACCGCTCTTCATGGTGTCCTCTCTCGTTGGCCCCGGGTCCCCAGTGCGGGGTGAACCGGTGCCGGACTTCAGCGGGTCATTCTGCCAGACGTGCTGGCACGGGCTACAACACACCCCGGTGACCAGGTATTCCGCCGCCGCACGCGACGGTGGGTAGTGAAGGACATTCGCATTGTACGGATTTTGTACCTGATGGCGTGAAGCTGGCCGAGTTCGTGAATCGCTCACTTACTGGAGGTCCGGACATGCGCACGACCGACCTGCTCACCCGGCTCGCGAAGCCGGCCGCCGTGCTGGCACTGGCCGCTTCCGCCGCGGTCTTCGCGCCTGCCGCGAACGCCGCCGACGGGATCACCGCGGCGGATGTGAATCCCGCCGCCGGCACGTTCTCGGAGGTGTCCGAGGCGAATCTGACCGGCGCCGCGGACGGGACTCCGGCCGGGGCCGTCGCTTGGTACAAGGCGCACGCCGGAAGCACCGGGTGGGAGCACTACTGCGAGAAGGCCGCCGAGAATTCCTACGGCACCACCGGGGTTTGGGCCTCTGCCAACGCGCATTGGAACGGGGCCAGCCCGAAGCACACCAGCGGCAAGCCGCCCGCCGGTTCGTTCGTGTACTGGAACATCAGCGCCTACGGCCACGTCGGCATCGCGGACGGCAACGGCGGGTTCTACGCCACCAGCGTCGGCGGCAAGATCGGCCACGGCAGCTCCACGAGCTACTTCAACAACTACCGCGGCTGGACCCCGGCCGCCGTCCCCCGCCACTGAGTTTTCTCCCCGCACCACCTCCCCGGTGCGGGGAGAAACGTCCGTGAAGGACTCCTTGGGGGAATCTGATTCCCTCGAGGAGTCCTTCACGGACCTCCACAACGCACACCGGCCCGCCCCCGAAAGCCTTGGGGGCGGGCCGGTGTGCGTTCAGGCGAGACTCAGTCGTCGTCTCCGCCGCCGAGCGCGGTCTTCGAGACCTGCATCAGGAATTCGATGTTGGTCTTCGTCTTGCGCAGGCGCGAGATCAGCAGGTCGATGGCCTGCTGCGAGTCCAGCGCGTGCAGCACGCGGTGCAGCTTGTGCGTGACCGCCAGCTCGTCCGGCGAGAGCAGCAGCTCTTCCTTGCGGGTGCCGGACGGGTTGACGTCGACCGCCGGGAACACGCGGCGCTCGGAGATCTTGCGGTCCAGCTTGAGCTCCGCGTTGCCGGTGCCCTTGAACTCCTCGAAGATCACCGTGTCCATCGTGGACCCGGTCTCCACCATCGCGGTCGCGAAGATGGTGAGCGAGCCGCCGTTCTCGATGTTGCGCGCGGCGCCGAGGAAACGCTTCGGCGGGTACAGCGCGGTCGAGTCGACACCACCGGACAGGATCCGGCCCGACGCGGGCGCGGCCAGGTTGTAGGCCCGGCCGAGACGGGTGATCGAGTCGAGCAGGACGACCACGTCGTGACCCATTTCGACCAGGCGCTTGGCCCGTTCGATGGACAGCTCGGCGACCGAGGTGTGGTCGGACGGCGGGCGGTCGAAGGTGGAGGCGATGACCTCGCCCTTCACCGACCGCTGCATGTCGGTGACCTCTTCCGGGCGCTCGTCGACCAGCACGACCATGAGGTGGGCCTCAGGGTTGTTCGTGGTGATCGCGTTCGCGATGTCCTGCATGATCGTGGTCTTACCGGCCTTGGGCGGGGACACGATCAGCGCTCGCTGGCCCTTGCCGACCGGCATGATCAGGTCGATCACACGGGTGGTGAGCTTGTGCGGCTCGGTCTCGAGGCGCAGCCGCTCGTTCGGGTACAGCGGGGTCAGCTTGGTGAAGTCGGGACGGCGCTTGGCCTCGTCCGGCTCCAGGCCGTTGATCGAGTCGACGCGCACCAGCGGGTTGAACTTCTGCCGCTGCTGCTCGCCCTCGCGCGGCTGGCGCACGACACCGGTGATCGCGTCGCCGCGGCGCAGGCCGAACTTGCGGACCAGCGACAGCGACACGTACACGTCGTTCGGCCCGGCGAGGTAGCCCGAGGTGCGCACGAACGCGTAGTTGTCGAGCACGTCCAGGATGCCGGCGACCGGCAGCAGGACGTCGTCCTCGCGGATCTCGGTGTCCGGCGCGCCGCCCTCGCGCTGGCCGCCACCGCTGCCCCGGCGGCGACGGTCGCGGAAGCGACGGCCGCGGCGGCCGCCTTCCTCGTCGTCGTCCTGCGGGCCGTTGTTCCGGTTGTCGCGGTTGTCCTGCTGGTTCCGCTGCCGGTTGTCGCGGTCCTGCCGGTTGTCCTGACCGCCGCGGTTGTCGCGGTTGTCCTGCCGGTTGTCGCCGCCGCGATTGTCGCGGTTGTTCTCCCGGTTGTCGCGGCCGCCGTTGTCCCGGCTGTCGCGGTTGTCCCGGTTGTTGTCGCGGTTGCCGCCCTGGCGGTCGCCGCGCTGGCCGTCGCCCCGGTTCGCGCCGCCGCGACGACGGCGGTTGCGGCCGCCTTCCTCGGACTGGCCGTCGGACTGCTGGCCCTCGGAACGGTCGTGGCGCTCCGGGCGCTCCTGCGCGGCGGGCTTGCCGTCCTGCGCGGTCTCCGCCTTCGGGGCCTCGGCCTTGGGAGCCTCCGCCTGCACCGGCTCGGCCTTCGGCTCCGCCTGGGGAGCGTCCGCCTTCGGCGCGTCGGCCTTGGCCCGGCGGGCGGGCTTCTCGGCCTTCTCCGCCTTGACCGGCTCGCCGACGCCGTCGAGCGGCAGCGTCTCGGCCGTCGCGGCGGCGCGCTTCTTGCTCTTGCCCTGGCGCTCGCGGATCGCGGCGATCAGGTCCCCCTTGCGCATGCCGGTGGTCTCGCCCACACCCAGTTCGCCCGCCAGCTGGCGGAGCTCGGCGATGACCATTCCGGACAGGCCCCCGGTGCGGCGCTTCGGAGCGGCCGCGGCCCCATTGGTCTCAGCGGCCGCGGCGGGGGTCTCCACGTCGCCGCTCAACAGATCGGTGTTGCTCACACATGTCCTTCCTGACCGATCCACGTTCCAGGTGGATCAGCGGACTGCCGCCGGTAGCGAGACGGCTTCTGCCTCCGATGCGGACGGCTCGCGCCCAGCCGTGCGAGACACAGCGAAGCGCCGCCAGCACAGGGTGTTTGCCCCCTCCGGACGGAGAAAGCGGAATTCGGCACCGCCGGAACCGGAAACCCGCCTGCGTCCCTCCGCCTCCCGCGTGCCGGGCGGTGCGGAATCGGCGGATCGACGAAGGATGCGGACCGGAGCCGCCGCTAGGGGCGAACAGGCCCGGCATCGGGTGCGGAAACGCACGGTGATCGAACGCCCCCGAGGGTAGACCGCGCCCTGTCCGGGTGCAACAACCACCCCCCGCGTGGCGCACGCTGCCGTCCAGCCTGTGACCAGGTCGTCACCTGGCCACAACCTGCACTCCATCGCGGTCCACGGGCAATTCGGCGACGTCGAACCCCGTAACGTCCACGCCCGCCGGGAGTATTCCCGTCAGCGTGAGAGCGAGCACAGTCGGACCGGCCCCGGAGATGGTCGCGGGAACGCCGTGGGCACGCAGCGTGCGCACCAATTCGGTGCTCGCCGGGTACGCCTCGGCGCGGTAATCCTGGTGCAACCGGTCCTCGGTCGCGGCCATCAGCAGTTCCGGCCGCTCGGTGACGGCCAGCACGGCGAGCGCCGCCCGTCCCGCGCTGTGCGCCGCGTCGGCGTGCGGGACCTGGGGCGGAAGCAGGCCGCGCGTCGTGTTGGTGGACGACTTCTCCGCGGGCACCGCGACTACCGGCCGGATCGCCGCGTTCGGCTCCACGCGTTCGGCGCGGAACCGGCCGTTTTCGGACCACGCCACCACGAGCCCGCCGAACAGGCTCGCCGCCGCGTTGTCCGCGTGGCCCTCGAACTCGGCTGCGAGCTGGAGCGCGTCGGCGTCGAGCGGACGCTCCGCCAGCGCGTAGCCCAGCGCCACGCCGGTCACCACCGCGGCCGCCGACGACCCGAGGCCGCGCGCGTGCGGAATGCTGTTGTGGCAACGAAGGTGCAGACCGGGCGGCCGGACGTCCAGGTGCTCGCAGGCCCGCCGGAGCGCGCGGACCACCAGGTGGGACTCGTCGGTCGGCACGTCCTCGACGCCGCCCGCGCCCGCGTCGAGGACTTCGATCTTCAGGCCGCCCTCGGTGACCTGCAGTTCGACCACGTCGTAGCGGGCCAGGGCGAGGCCGAGCGCGTCGAATCCCGGGCCGAGGTTGGCGCTCGACGCCGGGACCGTCGCGCGGAACCCGCTCAGCGCCGTCACGACCGCGCCCCAATGTGGCGTTCGGTGCGTGAGATCGCCCCAATGTGGCATTGGGTGCATGCGACGCACCCAATGCCACATTGGGGCGCTGTGATCGGGGCGAGTGGCGCGCGGGTCATCGCAGGTCCAGCGCCGCCGCCACGGCCGTCGGGTCGACCGCGAGCGGTTCCACCTCGACGTTGCCTTCCAGCGCCGTGGCCGGGTCTTTCAGGCCGTGCCCGGTAACCGTGCAGACGACCTTCGAACCCTTCGGCAGCCGTCCGTCCGCCGCGGTGGCCAGCAGGCCGGCCACGCTCGTCGCGGACGCGGGCTCCACGAAGACGCCCTCGCGACGGGCCAGCAGCCGGTACGCCTCAAGGATCTTCTCGTCGGTGATCGCGTCGAACAGGCCGTTGGATTCGGCGCGCGCGTGCACCGCGCCGTCCCACGAAGCGGGGCTGCCGATGCGGATCGCGGTCGCGATGGTGTCCGGGTCCGACACCGGTTCGCCGTGCACCAGCGGCGCGGCGCCGGCGGCCTGGAAACCGAACATCCGCGGGGTGTTCTTGACCACACCGTCGGCCGCGTACTCCGAATAGCCCTTCCAGTACGCGGTGATGTTGCCCGCGTTGCCGACCGGGAGGCAGTGCACGTCCGGGGCCTCGCCGAGGACGTCGCAGATCTCGAACGCCGCGGTCTTCTGCCCGGCGATGCGCACCGGGTTGACCGAGTTGACCAGGGTGACCGGATAGTCCGCCGCGGTCTTGCGGGCGAGTTCGAGGCAATCGTCGAAGTTGCCGTCGACCTGGAGGATCCGCGCGCCGTGCAGCACCGCCTGGGCGAGCTTGCCCATCGCGATCTTGCCTTGCGGCACCAGCACCGCGCAGGTGAGCCCGGCCCGCGCGGCGTACGCGGCGGCCGAGGCCGAAGTGTTGCCGGTGGACGCGCAGATCACCGCTTTGAGGCCGCTTGCCAGCGCGTGCGTGATCGCCACGGTCATCCCGCGGTCCTTGAACGAGCCGGTCGGGTTCGCGCCCTCGACCTTCAGGTACACCTGCGAGCCGGTCAGCTCCGAGAGGTGCGCGGCGGGCAGCAGCGGCGTGTTGCCCTCGCCGAGCGTCACTACGTGAGCCCCGTCGGGGACCGGAATCCGGTCGCGATATGCCTCGATGATCCCTGGCCAACCACTCACGCGTCTTCGCCTTCCACCCGCATCACGCTGACAACCTCGTGCACCACATCGAGTTTCGCGATTTCGTCCACAGTGGACTGCAAAGCCGCGTCCGGCGCAAGGTGCGTCACCACGACGAGGCTCGCCGTGTCGTTCGCGTCGCGCTGGCGCACCGCGGCGATGCTCACGCCGTGCGCCGCAAACGCTTGCGCCACCTGGGCGAGCACACCCGCGCGGTCCGCGACGTCGAGGCTCACGTGGTAGCGCGTCGGCGTCTGGCCCATCGGCCGCACCGGCAGCGCGGCGTGCGCCGATTCGCGCGGGCCGCGGCCGCCGAGCACCTGGTTGCGCGCCACCGCCACGAGGTCGCCGAGCACCGCGCTGGCGGTCGGCGCGCCGCCGGCGCCCTGGCCGTAGAACATCAATTCGCCGGCCGCGTCCGCCTCGACGTAGACCGCGTTGAACGCGCCGCCGACGCCGGCCAGCTGGTGGCTGCGCGGAATCATCACCGGATGCACGCGGGCGGACACCGACTCTGCACCGTCGTCCGCCGTCACCCGTTCGCAAATCGCCAACAGCTTGACCGTGCGGCCAAGCGTGCGCGCGGCGGCCAGATCGGACGCCGTGACGTCCGCGATGCCTTCGCGGTGCACGTCTTTCGCGGTGACCCGGGAGTGGAACGCCAGCGAGGCAAGGATCGCGGCCTTCGACGCGGCGTCGTAGCCGTCGACGTCCGCCGTCGGGTCCGCCTCCGCGTAGCCGAGGCGGCTCGCCTCGTCCAGCGTTTCGGCGTAGCCCGCGCCGGTGGCGTCCATCGCGGAAAGGATGTAGTTGGTGGTGCCGTTGACGATCCCCATCACGCGGGTGATCCGGTCGCCGGCCAGCGATTCGCGCAGCGGGCGCAGCAGCGGGATGGCCCCGGCCACGGCGGCCTCGAAGTACAGATCGACGCCCGCCGCGTCGGCCGCCTCGAACAGCTCGGCCGAATGCTCGGCGAGCAGCGCCTTGTTGGCGGTGACCACGGATTTGCCCGCGTTCAGCGCGGTGACCAGCCAGCTGCGCACCGGGTCGATCCCGCCGACCAGTTCGACCACGACGTCGACGTCGTCCCGCGCCACCAGCGCGGCGGCGTCGTCGGTGAGCAGTTCGGCGGGCAGCTCCGGGTGCTTGTCCGGACGCCGCACGGCGATGCCGACCAGTTCCACCGGCGCGCCCGCGCGGGCGGCCAGTTCCCCGGCCTGTTCGGTGAGCAGCCGGGCGACCTCGCTGCCGACCGTGCCGCAGCCGAGCATCGCGACCCGGATGGGCGCACGGTCCGCCGGAGACAGGCTTTTTGGAGACACTGTGGACACTTCTCAAACCTCCAGGCGCAGCATGTCGTCCGTCGTCTCCCTGCGCAGCAGCAGCCGGGCGGCGCCGTTGCGCACGGCGACCACCGCGGGCCGCGGCAGCCGGTTGTAGCCACTGGCCATCGCGTAGCAGTAGGCGCCGGTCGCCGCGACGCCCAGCAGGTCGCCGGGAGCCAGCGTGTCTGGCAGCCAGCAGTCTCGGACGACGATGTCGCCGGACTCACAGTGTTTTCCCACCACGCGAGACAACGCCGGGGTCACCGGCTCGTCGCCGTCGGAGGCGGACCGCGAAACCACGCGGCAGTCGTACACCGCGTCGTAGAGCGCCGTGCGGATGTTGTCGCTCATGCCGCCGTCGACGCTGACGTACCGGCGGGCAGTCTCGTCGCCGAGCGCGACGTCCTTGATCGTGCCCACTTCGTACAGCGTGAACGTGCCCGGACCGGCGATCGCGCGGCCGGGTTCGCCCGCGATGCGCGGCACCGGAAGGTCGGCGTACGCGCATTCCTTGCGGACGATCTCGCGGATCTGCGTGATCATCTGCGAGGGCGGCGGCGGGTTGTCCTTTTCGGTGTAGGCGATGCCGAAACCGCCGCCGAGGTCGACGACGTTCATCTGCTCCAGCAGTTCCGGGCCGTGCTCCTTGGCCAGTTCCGCGAGCAGGCCGACGACGCGGCGCGCGGCCACCTCGAACCCGTCGGCGTCGAAGATCTGCGAACCGATGTGGCTGTGCAGGCCGATCAGTTTGAGCGACGGCGCGTTCAGCACCCTGCGCACCGCTTCGGCGGCGTCGCCGGAAGCCAGCGAGAAACCGAACTTCTGGTCCTCGTGCGCGGTCGCGATGAACTCGTGGGTGTGCGCCTCGACGCCGACCGTCACCCGGACGAGGACCTTCTGCTCGACCTCGTGCGCGGCGGCGACTTCGGCGAGCCGGGCGATCTCGTAGTACGAGTCGACCACCACGGTGCCGACGCCCGCTTCGACGGCCGCGTCGAGTTCGGCGACCGATTTGTTGTTGCCGTGGAACGTGATCCGCTCCACCGGGAAGTTCGCGCGCTGCGCGACGGCCAGTTCGCCGCCGCTGCAGACGTCGAGGCTCAGCCCCTGTTCGGCCACCCAGCGGGCGACCTCGACGGACAGGAACGCCTTCGACGCGTAGTGCACGAGCGCCGGGTCGTCGAACGCCTCGGCGTAGTCGGCGCAGCGGGACTTGAAGTCCGCCTCGTCGACCACGAACAGCGGCGTGCCGTACGTCTGCGCGAGGTCGCGCACGTCGACGCCGGCGATCCGCACGACGCCGTCCGCGGCGCGATATACGTTGCGCGGCCACACTTTCGCGGGCAGCTGGTCGAGTTCGCCCGCACTCGCGGGCGGGAACCCGGAGGCGTCGGCATGGGGGTAGACGTCGGCGTGGCGGGGGCCCGCGGGGTGCGCCATTGTTTACATCCGTTCCGGAGCGGAGACACCGAGCAGCGACAGGCCGTTCGCCAGAACCTGGCGCGCGGCTTCACACAGAGCGAGCCGGGCGTACGTGAGGGGGGTGGCCTCCTCGTCGCCCTGCGGGAGGACCCGGCCCACGGTGTAGAACTTGTGGTACGCGCCGGCCAGTTCCTCGAGGTAGCGGGCCACGCGATGCGGTTCGCGCATCTCCGCCGCCCGCCGCACCACGGCGGGGAATTCGCCGATGGTGCGGATCAGGTCGCCTTCTGCAGGCAGGGTGAGCAGTCCGAAATCGACGTCCTCGCCGGACCCGTCGGTCTTCAGGCCGAGGTCCGCCGCGCCGCGCCGCAGCGACGACAGCCGGGCGTGCGCGTACTGCACGTAGTAGACCGGGTTGTCGTTGGAATGCTTGCGCAGCAAGTCCAAATCGATGTCCAAAGAGGAATCGACGGAGTAGCGGATCAGCTCGTAGCGGGCCGGGTCGACGCCGACCGCCTCCACGAGGTCCTCGAGCGTGATCACGGTGCCCGCGCGCTTGGACATCCGCACCGGCTTGCCGTCGCTGACCAGGTTCACCATCTGGCCGATCAGCACCTCGACCGTGGCCGGGTCGTCGCCGAACGCCGCGGCGGCCGCCTTGAGCCGCGCGATGTAGCCGTGGTGGTCCGCGCCGAGCATGTAGATGCACAGGTCGTGGCCGCGGTTGCGCTTGTCCTTGAAGTAGGCCAGGTCGCCCGCGATGTAGGCGGTGTTGCCGTCCTTCTTGATGACGACCCGGTCCTTGTCGTCGCCGTACTCGCTGGACTTGAGCCACCAGGCGCCGTCGGCGAAGTAGAGGTTGCCGGAGTCCTTGAGCTGCTGCACCGCCGCGTCGACCGCGCCCGATTCGTGCAGCGAGTTCTCGTGGAAGTAGACGTCGAAGTCGGTGCCGAACTCGTGCAGGCTCTGCTTGATCTGGCTGAACATCAGCTCGATGCCGATGCGCCGGAAGGTCTCGTTCCGCTCGTCCTCGGGCAGGCTCAGCGCGCTCGGCTCGGCCTTGATCACCTCGGCCGCGATGTCGCTGATGTACCCGCCCGCGTAGCCGTCCTCCGGCGCGGGCTCGCCCTTCGCGGCGGCGATCAGCGAGCGCACGAACCGGTCGATCTGCGCGCCCGCGTCGTTGAAGTAGTACTCGCGGGTGACGTCCGCGCCCTGCGCGCCGAGCACCCGGCCCAGCGCGTCGCCGACCGCGGCCCAGCGCGTGCCGCCGAGGTGGATCGGGCCGGTCGGGTTCGCCGAGACGAACTCCAGGTTGATCCGGCGCCCGGCGAGCGCGTCGCCCCGGCCGTACTCCGCGCCCGCGGCCAGCACCTGGCGCACGACCTCGCCCTGCGCGTCCGCGGCGAGCCGGAAGTTGAGGAAGCCCGGCCCGGCGACCTCGGCCGCGGCCACGCCGTCCGCACCCGCGACGACCTCGGCGAGCGCCTCGGCGAACTCGCGCGGCTTCAGCCCGGCTTTCTTGGCCACCTGCAGCGCGAGGTTGGTCGCGTAGTCTCCGTGGTCCGGGTTGCGCGGGCGTTCGATGGTCACGGTCTCCGGCAGCACGGCGGCGTCGACGCCTCGTGCGGCGAGGACCTGCACGGCGGAGCTGCGGACCAGATCGGCGAGAGCGGCGGGAGTCACTCGCCGGATTCTAGGTGCGCTTCGGCCGCGCGGTTCCGGCGGTACAGGCTGGCGAGACGGCGGGCACACCGGAGGCGGATGTTCCGCTCGCCGGGGCGCCTCGCGGGTGTTCACGGTGATCGCACGCCCGGTCTCTACACTGGGCTACCGGCAGGGTTCCGTCCGGATCCCTCCCCCGCTCTCACGAGGAGATCTCGGCAATCATGGCCAACGGGACCACCAAGAAGAAGGGCTCGTCCGCGGCCGCGGTGAAGGCGGCGAAGAACCGCTCGGTCGTCGCGGGCAAGCGGACGCCCTGGGGCACCATCATCGGCGTCGTCGTGGTGGTCGCCCTGCTGGCCGGCGTCATCGTCTACTACCTGCAGGCCTCCGCGCCCAAGCGCGACCAGGCCTCCCGGGACGAGGCCGCCGCCGCCTTCGCGCCGACCGCGAGCAATCCGGACCCGTCGAAGAAGATCCCCGGCGTGATCACCAAGCAGTACACCGGTTCGGTGCACATTCTGCCCACCGAACGGGTGGCCTACGACCAGAGCCCGCCGTTCGGCGGCCCGCACGACGGGTACTGGGCCACCTGCACCGGCGTCGTGTACCCGGAAGCGGTGCGCAACGAGAACATGGTGCACTCGCTCGAGCACGGCACGGTGTGGATCGCCTACAACCCGGACAAGGTCAAGGGCGACCAGCTGCCGCTGCTGGAGGCGCGGGTCAAGGGCAAGCCGTACACGATGATGTCGCCCTACCCCGGCCTGGACAAGCCGATCTCGCTGCAGTCGTGGGGCCACCAGCTGAAGCTGGACAGCGCCGACGACCCGCGCATCGACCAGTTCATCGCCGCGCTGCGGACCAACCCGAACGGCGTGTACCCGGAGATCGGCGCCTCGTGCGACGCGCTCGGCAAGGGCATGTTCGACCCGAGCAACCCGCCGAAGTTCGACCCGAGCAAGCCGGGCAAGGACGCGAAGCCGATGGACTACAAGGGCAGCACCGGGGCGCAGAACGAGCAGCAGCCCGGCATGCCGGGCACCCCGCCCGCGGGGCAGTGACCGTGGGCGGCTCCGAAGAAGACCAGGCCGGGACGGGCGGCGTCGAATCCGTCCCGTCGGCCGCCGAGGAGTCCGCTCCGGCGGAGCGGACCGGCTGGTCCCGGTGGGTGGTCATCGGCGGCACGCTGATCGCCGTGCTGCTGGTCGGGGCCGCGATCGGCGTCTTCGCGACGCGGCTCACCGACGGCAGCGACGCGGTGCCCGCGACGCCGGGTGCGGGTTCGGTCGAGGTCGGCTTCGCCCAGGACATGTCGGTGCACCATCTGCAGGCGGTCACCATGGCCGGCTGGGCGCGCGACCACTCGACCGACCCGGAGATCCGCCAGCTCGCGTTCGACATCGAGCGCACGCAGACCGAGCAGGTCGGGCGGATGAAGGGCTGGCTCATGCTCTGGGACCAGCCGGAGCAGGCGACCGGTGCCTACATGACGTGGATGACCGAGCCGATGGGCCACGCGGGCATGCAGATGCCGACCAGCAGCCCGGCGGGCGGTGCGCCGATGCCCGGCATGGCCACCGACGCGGACCTCGCGAAGCTGCGCTCGTTGTCCGGGCGTGCGCTGGACGTCGAGTTCCTTCAGCTGATGCTGCGCCACCACCAGGGCGGCGTCGCGATGGCCGAGTACGCGCAGGACCACACGTCGGTCGACGCGGTGAAAGCGTTGTGCCGCAGCATGTTGGTGTCGCAGGGCGCCGAGATGGACCAGATGAAGCTCATGCTGAAGGGGCGGAACGCGCAGCCGCTGCCCGCTCCCTGAAAAAGCTCGTGAGTGTTGATCACGGTTCTAACCGTGATCAACACTCACGAGCTTTTGTACGTGGGCCGTGCCAATTCTTTGATGTCGCCCAGCGTGCCCCATTCGTCGCGGCCCAGCCGGGACAGCGGGCGCAGCCGGTCGACCATCGGGTGGTCGCCGTCGAGGACGTCCTCGTTGACCGCGAGGTGCACGACCCGGCCGAACACCACTGTCGAACGGCCGAAACCGACCGTGCTGTGCAGTTCGCATTCGAACGCCACCGGCGATTCCGCCACGCGCGGCGGGCGGACCTTCAGGCTCGGCTCGCGGGTCAGCCCGGCCTCGTCGAATTCGCTCATCTCCGGCGGGAAATCCGCACCGGTCGCGTTGATCTGCTCGAACAGCGGCTCGGGCGCGAGGTTGACCACGAATTGCCGCGTCGATTCGACATTGCGCAGGGTGTCTTTCCGCCCGACCGAGGTGAACTGCAGGACCGCGGGCGCGGCCGACGCGACGGTGAAGAACGAATGCGGCGCGAGGTTGTCGACCCCGGCTCGCGAGGTGCTCGACACCCAGGCGATCGGCCGCGGCACGACGGTCGCGGTCATCAGGTGGTAGAACGCGTTCGGGGCCAGCTGGGCGGGGTCGAAGTCCTTGCGCATGGTCCCCGGTCTACCAGGACAGCTCCGCGCATCGGCGGGCGCATTGCGGTCCCTCGACCTGAAGCGTCGCGTGTTTGATCTCGTAGCGGACCGACAGCAGGTCTTGCGCCTTGGTGAGCACAGTGGACTGTTCGGCTTCGGCGCTCACCGTCAGGTGGGCCGAGGCGACCTCCATGCCCGAGGTCAGCGTCCAGACGTGCAGGTCGTGTACGTCCGCGACGCCCGGGAGCGCGGCGAGTTCGGTGCTGATCTCGCCGACGTCGACGCCGGCGGGCGCGTGCTGGAAGAGGATCCGGAGCGCGCGGCGGGCGAGCGTCCAGGTGCGCGGCAGGACGAACAGTCCGATAGCGACACCGATGATCGGGTCGGCGTAACGCCAGCCGGTGGTGAGCGTGATCGCGCCGCTGAGCAGCACGCCGACCGAGCCGACGAGGTCAGCCAGCACCTCGAGGTACGCGCCGCGGACGTTCAGGCTTTCCTTCGCGCCCGAGCGCAGCACCAGGAACGACACGATGTTCGCGACGAGACCAGCCGCGGCGGCGAGCAGCACCGGCAGGCCAGGCACCTCCGGCGGGTCACTGATCCGGCCGATCGCCTCGAACGCCACGTACCCGGCGACGCCGAACAGCAGCACCGCATTGGCAAGCGCGGCAAGGACTTCCGCCCGGTACATGCCGAACGTACGGCTGGGCGTCGGCCCGCTGCGGCGCGCGAGCACGATCGCGGCGAGCGCCATTCCGACGCCGAGGACGTCGGTGAACATGTGCGCGGCGTCGGAGATCAGCGCGAGCGAGCCGGTGGCGAAGCCCACGGCGAACTCCAGCACCATGAACCCGGCACCGACCGCGAGAGCGATCAGCAGCGCGCGGACGTAGCGGCCGGACGCGCTCGCCGGAGCGGCGGTGTGCCCGTGGCCGTGCCCGTGTCCCATCGCTCGCCTCCCAAGTTTCGGTGTCGAGAGGAATATATAGTGACATGCGCATACGTGCAATACAGGGTAGCCTAACTTCACTCTAATGCCTGGTGACGCGTTTCTCCCAGCCCTGTTCCGCGAGGTGGGAAAGATCAGCGCACGAGCCGGAAGAAGCCGCGAATCTGCTCGACGAGCGACGCCGGTTGTTCCATCGCCGCGAAGTGCCCGCCCCGGGGCAACCGCTCGAACCAGCGCAGATCGGTGTACTTCAGCTCCGCCTGCCGCCGCGACGGGCGAATGATGTCGCGCGGGTAGACGGAGATTCCGGACGGCGCGGTGACGAGATCGCCGAAACTGCGGAAGCTCTCCCAGTACAGCCGCGCGGACGACGTCGCCGACGCGGTGAACCAGTACGCCGAGATCGCGTCGAGGAGCTGCTGCCGGGTGACGGCGTCCTCCGGGTGACCGTTGTTGTCGGTCCAGGCCCAGAACTTCTCGGCGATCCAGGCCGCCTGTCCCGCCGGCGAGTCGGTGAGTCCGTAGCCGAGAGTTTGCGGACGCGTGCCCTGCTGCCCCGAGTAGCCCTGGCCAGTGCGCCGGAACTCGGCCGCCGCCCGCGCGCCGTCGCGCTCCTCGTCGGTCTCGTCCTCGAACTGGCCTTGAGGCGCAGCCGCCATGTTGACGTGCACGCCCGCGACCCGCTCCGGCGCCACCTCTCCGAGCGCGCCCGAGACCGCCGAACCCCAGTCCCCGCCCTGCGCGCCGTACCGCTCGTAGCCGAGGGAGACCATCAACTGATCCCAGGCGGTCGCGATTTTCCGGACGCCCCAACCGGCCTGGCTCGGCTTGTCGCTCCAGCCGTACCCCGGCAACGAAGGCGCGACGACGTGGAACGCGTCCGCCGGATCGCCGCCGTGCGCCCGCGGATCGGTCAGCGGGCCGAGGATGTCGAGGAATTCGAGCACCGATCCCGGCCAGCCGTGCGTGATCACCAGCGGAAACGCGTCCGGCTCCGGCGAGCGGAGGTGGACGTAGTGAATCCCGAGGCCGTCGATCTCCTGGCGGAACTGCGGGAAGACGTTGAGCCTCGCGGCGAACCCGAAGTCATAGTCCTCGGCCCAGCTCCGGCAGAGCTCCTGGGCATACGCGAGCGGCACCCCTTGCGACCAGTCGCAGACGGTCTCCGCCTCCGGCCACCGGGTGCGCCGCAACCGCGCCCGCACGTCGTCGATGTCCTCGTCCGCCACCCTGACCTGGAACGGCTCGGCGCTCACCGCCGCCTCCCTCCGCGTCGACAGTTCGACGCTACCGCGCTAAGCACCCTCTGTGCGCGGTCGTGAGAGGGCATGCGCTAGGCTTTGTTCAGTTCGCGCAAGCGAGCCCTCGTAGCTCAGGGGATAGAGCACTGCCCTCCGGAGGCAGGTGTCGCAGGTTCGAATCCTGCCGAGGGCACCACAAGGATGGGAACGGGAGAGATGTCAGACATGACATCCTCCTTTTTCTCATGTTTGCGCTGGTCAATCCGTTTGCTTCGGTCGAACGGCACCACGATCGCGTCATGGGCAGCATGCTGCGCCGCTGAGACTGCAGGCCCGATCAACGTGGCTGTGCACTTGATTTGATTGGTGCCCTTCTGGTAGCGCAGCTCAAGCCGGAGGGCTTCGAAGAGCCGCCGCGCGACGTCTTCGGGCAACTCCTCGACCCGAACCTCGCCCATGGGCAGAGCGTCGAGCAGGTCCGGATTGGTCGCCTGTTGCTGCTCCTCTTCGATCTGGGCAAGCTGAGCTTCGAGCTGGGATTTGCGTTCGTGAAGCTCGTTGCGCTCGTCATTGATCTCGCCGACAAGTTCCTTGGTCGGCTTGTCGAAGAGCGCGAAACTGCGGACCACGTTCTTGATCATGCGAGCGGTGTCGTTGATCTCGCGACGCAGGGCGTCGATGCGTTGCTCGCGTTCCTTCTGAGCGACAGCCCCGAGTTCGCGAGCGGCGTCTCCGAGCAGGCTCCGGCGATAGGTGCCGAAGATGTGCGCGGACAGGAACTCGTTGAGCTTGTCGACGATGGCGTCTTCGCGAATCCAGAAGCTTCCCGCGCCGGGGTGCCCCTCGGGGACGTATCCCTTTTTCGGTGCGCAGACATAGTAGACGTGGCCACGGCGGGTCTTGCCGTTCATGCGTCGACCGCAGGCACCGCAAAACAGGTAAGTGCGCAGCAGATAACTGCGCTTGGTCTGGGGATGATTGACGTTCGTGTTGCCGGTGCTGCGAGAACCGAAGCGGTGGCCGCTGACGTCCTGAGCTTGCAGCCAATCGTCCAGGGTGACAAGAGGTTCGTGGACGGGCTGCGCACTCCAGATCCATTCCGTTATCGGGTTGGCGCGGTTCCCGCGAGACTTGCGCCCCTTGCGGTTCCACACCATGTGCCCGGTGTACTTGGGATTGGTGAGGATGTCGCGGACGTTCGAGTAGGTCCAGCGGCCGACGGCACGACTCGGGTCGACAGGGACAGGCGGAGGGTAGACGGCGGAGTCGAGGTTGAGGCGGTCTGCGATTGCTTGGTAGCCAAGCCGTTTGGTGATTCGCCAGTGGTACGCCTTGCGCACCGCGGGTGCCTGGGCGGGGTCGACTTCAAGGAACGTTTTCTTGACACCCTTAGCCCGCTTGGCGGGGACCGGGTGTGGCACGTGGTGCGCACGGTAGCCGTAGCAGGCTTTGCCTATGTTGTATCCCGCTTCGGTATGAGTGGCGTAACCGTCCCAGGACTTCTCCAGCATGTCTACGACGTAGAACTCGGAGATGCTCTGCTTGACCCGACGAGTCAAGAGTTGCGTGGCGGTCTTGGGCTTTCGACCATCCACTGTGGTCAGCTGAAAGGGTTCATCGGCGGCTAGGAGGCGAACTCCGGCGCTCTCCAAGCGATGTTCGATGGTCGTGCCGTAGTACATGTGCCGGGCGGTGCGCTCGATCGACTCGCAGATGACGTAGTCGAATCGCCGGTCAGGCCGCTCGGCCTCGGCGAGCAGGTCTTGGATGCCGCCGTCACGCGGGATCGTGAGGTCGAACTGTTCGTGCGCGTGCCCGCCTCCGCGAATGTCGAGATCCATGCGACCGGACTCGACGTCGTAGAAGTGCGCGACGATGAGGCCGCCTTCGGGGAGCGAGCGTTGCGACGATCCCAGCTGGCGAGGCAAGGACAGGGTCGGGTCCTGCATGTCCCGTGTGGACACACGCCCCAGCCACGCGAAGCGTAGAACCGTTGGTTGTGCGGCAATGCCCACCCGTTCGCAGTCCGCCGTCTGGCCGTAAGGGCTTCGCACGCGCCCTACGCTGCGTTGCCCAACCCATCTGCGGACCTGTTCCGGGCCTGCCATTGGGTCACCTCCCACAACGCCTCTGCTTGCTCCAGGCGAAGCCGCACCGCCTCGGCACCGTCGGCAGACCGGATCTCAAAGATCAGCTCCGGAGCTTCGTCCAGACTGAACCGCCCCGCGTCGGGTCGCTTCATGTCGCCCCTCTCGCTGTCGTACGACTTCGACTGGACCCCGTTCCGACGTTCGCTGGGAGGAACGTCCACTCGGCCCAACGGAGGTGAAGCCGATCGGCAACTAAGCTAACACCTTAGCAAATAAAGCAGCACCTGAGTAATGCAAGTCGCGCCTGCCCTCCCGGTTGCGCTTGCTGAACACGCCGGACATGCGGAGACACGCTGACCGCTGTCATCGGGAAGACTGAGCGTCGGTTGGCGGCGAGGTGAAGCGCCGTGGCATGACGACGGCGGGACGGCAGCAGGTGAAGATCGAGTGGCAACTGCGACAGGTCGCGGCCTC
Organism: Amycolatopsis sp. cg13; assembly: GCF_041346965.1. GTDB lineage: Bacteria > Actinomycetota > Actinomycetes > Mycobacteriales > Pseudonocardiaceae > Amycolatopsis. The sequence goes on along the minus strand of NZ_CP166848.1, from coordinate 7,648,648 downwards.
CCGCGGCGTCTGGGACGCAACCCAAATGCGCGCACTCCTTAGCCGCCGAGCAGGATTCGAACTGTCCCTTCAGTCGGTTAACGTGCTGCTCAAGAAGGATCCGGCCCAGGTGAAGATGGCGACTCTGCAGGCGCTGTGCACAGCACTGGAGTGCACGCCCAACGAACTGTTCGGGTTCGACGCGCCACATCGGGTCTCGCTTGGCGAACCGGACGACGTGGAGTCGTGAAGCTGCGGTACTAGCTGTCATCCGGGGCGGCCGGGCACCGACAAGACACAGCCTGGCGTTGCTGGACCCAGTCGAGACAGCTTCCGGCTAGCCCCGTTGGAAAGAGATCGGACGCTCAGTTCGCGCCTGCGTTCGTTGCCGCGTTTCAGAAGAGCAAGACCACGGCGAAGGTTCAGCTGTGACCGTTCATGCCGCACTCGGCAGTACGTCAAGTGGTGCCGCTGAACCCGGTGCGACCGGCTGGGCACGTTGGAACGTGCCGTCGTCGATCAGCCGTTCATGGGCGTTCCGCGCCGAGATTACCCACTGCCTCGTAGGCATCGGCCGGCCGTCGACGGTACGGGCCCAGACCTGCCGCCCGGTGTACTTGACGTTCAAGACGATGCGTCGGACCGACTTTGCAGTCCACCGCCCGTTGGGCACCGGGGCCGGATACTGGCGCAGGTCGCTGTTCAGTCGCGCGGCGATGGCCGCGAACGTGAGACCGTCGTCTGCGCGCCAGCTGAAGATCTGCTTAACGACAGCGGCGGCCTGCCAGTCAGGGACGAGCACCGCCGCAGCCGGCTGTTTCCAGTCGGACCGGTAACCCGGACGCGCAGGATTCGGTAGCCGTAAGGCGGCGGACCGATCTGGTAGCCGGCGCGCACGATGTCGGCCATCGCCGCACGGGCGCGACGGATGGTCTCGGCGTGGTGTACAGCGAGCACGGCACTGAACGCGGTCGCCGCGGGTATCAACCAGATCGCCGTCAACGGCCGGGGCTTCCGCTCCAGCCTCGGTGACAGCTGCGGCTTTACGCACGGAACCTGTGCATAGGGTTATCCACAGCCTTGTCCACCATGGTGGGCAGGACTCGGCTACCGGTATTTCCGGTGCAGCGGTGGCGGGCAGCAGCTCGCAGCGCGGCGCGCTTCCGCTAGAACGCGGGGTGCCAGCCGCACTCGCGACAGTGCAAGCGGGCAGTCATGCCGCGCACCTCCCCCTCCTCCACGCGAGGTCTCCCGCCGTGGGCACGCCAACTGCATCTTCAGTTGGCAGCGAGTCATTGCCCGAAGCCGCAGCGGCGAGTTCGACCTCGGAGTCGAGACCGAACACGAGCACTTCGTGGTGCGCAGTGAGTGTCGTCGGCTCGCCAGCGGCATCCGTTCGGGAAGCGGCGCGGCGGTCAGCAATCGAGGACCGCGGAAGCAGCCGACTTCCACGCAGTTCAGCGGTCAGCGCAAGGCATCGCTCGACTAGTGCGAGTCCGGCCGCGGTTGCGGCGGCGGCGATCGGAGTGGTGAGGTCGACCAGTGCACCATCCGGGTTCCGCCGCGGTCGCGTGACGACGACAAGACGCCCACCGGTGTGTAGCAGCGGCTCGCAGTAGTGGAGTGTCGTGGCGAAGCGGGAGAGAACGGACTCGAATGACTCGCGTTCCGCATCCTTCCGATGATCCGTCTCCGTGCGCAGGGCGGTCAGGACGAGTCCCGCTCGCCCGATCAACCCGGCGGCCCGGACGGTCCCGAGCGCCCTTGGCCGGGCGTCGAAAACTGATCCGTCGCACCAGGCACCTGCGGTCTTCGCGGCAGTGATGTTGCCGCGTGCAAGGGCCCACCACGGGGCCGCGGGGGTCAGGCCGAGTGCGTGCCGCCCTGCGCGCAGCGCTTCGGTCAGTACCGTGCCCGCTCCGCAGGAGGGATCCACGACGAGATCACCTGGGTGGCTGTAGGCGGTGATCGCGTGCGCGGCAACGGCAGGTGGAATCCGCTCGGCGTCGGTCTCGGTGCCAGGCACACAGCCGGCGTCGCGCAGCTGCGCAAGCGGGCCTCGCTGCCCGGTCGGCCAGACCGACGGCAGTGGTGTCGGCGATTCCTTCCCCGCAGGAAGAGGATGCGGCAGTGGCGGTGTGGGGCGGTCACTCATCGGAGGTTTCCACTTCTCCTGCGGCGGTATTCGGAGCCGGTTGCCGGGTGAACACGAACAAGTCGTCGTGCACCTGAACGTGCTGCGCGAGCGCGCGCGGCGATACCTGTGGTCGAGTGCGCGCGGCCGGAGCCTCAGCGAGCGCACCCTCGCGAACCGGTACGCGCAGCAGAGCAATGCGATCGAGGTTGCGCAGTCCGGCCCGGCGCGCAGCGCGCACTATTGAGCCGGCGGGGTCGACGAGTCGACCCGAAGATCGGTCACCTTGCGTGACTACCGCGAGAGTGCCGGACGGGGTAAGCAGACTCGGCCAATCGACCGGCCGGAACCAATTGGCGGTGCATGATTCGGCTGCGGCTACGACAAGGTCATAGCGGTCCGGACTGGCGTCGGTCGCCGCGGAGTCCGCTCCGGAGCGACGGTCCGCAAACGGCCCGGCGGCTTTGTTCGGCTCCAGTCGGAGTCCGGACTCGGACTCGACGCTCGCGCCGCCGGAGCGTCCGCGGGCTGCGCCGAGGCGAGAGACATCTGTCAGCGTCTGGACTCCGCGGCCGAGTCGGACCACGGTCCAGCCGGCTTCGTGCAAGCCAGCGTACGGACCGGGCCAGGGCTGGCTACGACCGCCGATTAACGACCACGACGAGGGCTTCGCGAGGTAAGGCGCGGGGTCGAGCAGGAGCACTCGCTGCCCGGGCCGGGTGTAGGTGGTGACGATCTTGACGACTGCTGTCAGCAGCCAGTCGGCGAGCAGTCCAGTGCCGTCGCGAAGATCGCCTTGCGCACACGGCCAGACGGTGCTCGGTCGCGCAGGACGGGGATGGCGCGGTAGCCGGCGGCGAGCGCGCACACGCGGCGAGCGCCGTCGCCGAGGAAGCGGGATCGGGGCGGTCGGCGGGTCAGTCCGGTCATGCTCGTGTGCACTGCCCGTTGGGGAGTCGTTGCCGTGTGCCGGGGTCATCGCGAGTCTCCTCCATCGGATGGGTATCGCATGTTCTTACGCCCTTAACTCCGGATTTCAGTCTCGCTTTGGACGCGCCTTCGCGAAGTTTCTCCGCCTGCGCCGCAGGCTGCGGCGAGCCCTCTTCGAAGAACCACTGGAAGCCACGCTGCATAGACTCGGAGGTAGCCCCCTCAGCGCAGCCGCTCACAAGGTTCCGCAAATTGCTCCGCCGTTCCGCGCCGATTCGATTACCAAGCTTTTCGACCTTTGGAAGCGCGACGCCACAGTCGTCCGCGCAGCTGCTGACGCGGCAGCCATACACAACGAATAACCAAAGCTCAAGCCCTACTAAAGCTCGGATGTCAGACCCCGCCGGGAGACCGTGGCCTGATCTCTTATTTCGCGCAGCAAGGACGCGAATAGCGGGTCGTTAGTAGACCGCCCTTGGATTTCTGGTCAGCAGATAGTAATAGCATGACATTTCCGCAGTATACGTTGTGAGTTCCTGGCGTCGTTGTTGTTCGCATCGACGCCGCAGGAGTCACGACATGGCAACGTACTCAACATTTCGCCGCCGCGGTTCCGCGACTGCCGCCAATTCACTGGATATCGCACGGGACGCGTTTACCTGGCTGGTTACCGGGCCGCATCCGGTGTCGCTGGACGGCCGGCTCTTCCGAGGTCTGCCAGACAGGCGCGTTGCATTGGACGAGGTCCGCGATCGCCTCTTGGCACGCCGGTGCCCGCAGGCGACCCGGGACGCGGTGTGGGCGCATCTGGTGCTGCGCTCGCGTACCGAAGGAGCAACCTGGACAGTCGCCGCAGTAGGTGTCGCGCTGCCCGCGCTGACCTCGGTGGCGGCTACTTTGTCCGGTCGGTTCGTCGGCGATCCGGCCGACATCTACGCCGAGGTGTTGCGAGGTTTTCTCGCCGCCTTGCCGAGTATCGATTTGCGTCGGCCGCGGATCATGCTGCGCCTGCGGTGGGCTGCTTACCGGTCCGGCTACGCGGCGCTCGCCGAGGCGTTGGCGGTTCCGACTCCGGTCGCACCGGGGTTCCGCTCCACTCCGCCGCACGCTCCGTGGGGACACCCCGATCTTGTTCTCGCCCGCGCGGTGGCGGACGGAGTCCTGACCCAGACCGAAGCCGCGCTCATCGGCGCGACTCGGCTGGAGCACATGCCGGTGGCGGACTGGGCGGCGCGGCATCAGACCGGCGAGTGGGCGGTCTACAAGGCGCGCAAACGCGCCGAACTGAGGCTGGCCGACTATCTGCGTGACCGTATCGCCGAGGCCGATCCAACTGACCCGCTCGCCGTTCAGGTGGCGACCGCAGTGGCGCTCGCCCGCCCCGCCGACCCGGCTCCAGGCAGAGCAACGCCATCACCTTCCGTGTCCGCCGAGCACGCCGGCTCCGGGCGGAAGAGCCCGGACCGCGTGTCCAAAACGGATGCGAAATCCGGAGTTCAGGGCTGCGGGACACACCCGCGCTCAGTCCGCTCTTCGGAGGTGCCCCCATGCGCCTGATCGACCACTCTTCTGCCACGACGGTCGAGCCGTGCTGCGCTCGCGCCGAAGACAACCGCTTGCCGCCGTCACAGAACGCCAGGCAACGAAACCTCGAACGGCTGCCCGGTCGACCGTCGAAAGATATGACCAATAAGCGCGGACGACGGTGGTCGCGTCGGCACCGATCCCGCGCTGCGTTCGTCGCGCAACTGTCAGGGGCAGCGCTCCTCGCGTCGGCGTCGGCAGCACGTGCCGACACCCTGGTGGTCGCCTTGGCCGGCTCCGTCACCGAGATTCTGAGCAACGTCCAGACGTGGATCATGGGGATCCTGGCGGGCCTGGCCACGTTGTTCATGACCGTCGGTGCCTCCCGCTACATGTGGGGGAACAACGAACCTCAGGAGATCGCGAAAGCCAAGGCCGCGGTCAAAGCGGCTGGCTTCGGCTACTGCCTGGCTCTGCTTGTGCCACTCGTCCTCGAGATCCTCAAAGGGTTCGTGGGCGCGTCATGACCGCCAGTGGCCCTCCGACAGTTCGCTCGCGTCGCCGCACTAACAGGACCGACGGCGGAACGTCTGACTCTTCAGCCCGCCTGCATCGGCCGCCGCCTGATCGACGACGGCGCTGGCGTGCGGCCGTGCTGTTGTTGCTGAGCGTCGTCGCGCTTCTCGCCGCGGTGCTCGCGGCGAACGCCGGAGCCGCGCCTGCTTCCCCGCAGCAACCGCCGCCGGCACCGCTCCCGACCAACGAACCGTGCACGCCGGGTTCCCCGTTGCCGGCGTGTCACCTGCCAACGCCGACCACGACGACACCGAAGCCTCCACCGAACACACCGCTGCCCGTCCCGACCGAGGTTCCTCCGCCGATGACGTGCAGCTTTCCCGGGCAACTCAGCTGCGCTTCGCTCGGTCCGACGACGACCGCGCCGTGCTCGGGCGAGGACTGCATCCCTCAGCCGACGACAACTCCGCCTGCGAGCGGGACACACTCGCCGGGCAACGGCAGCACCGACAGCGACTCGAAGTGCGGCATCACCGACATCGGCGCGTGTATCACCGAGGCGATCAACTCTGCGTTCCGCAGCATCGTCGACTCCGCCCTGTCGCCGATCCTGGACCTGATCGGGCACAGCGCTTTGTCCACCCCCACCATCAGCGACCTGCCGGGGATCGGCGAGCTGTGGAACGGTTCGTGGGAGATCGTCGTCGCCGCGTACGGCTTGTTCATCCTCGCCGGTGCCTTCCTTGTGATGAGCCACGAGAGCATCCAGACCCGCTACTCGCTCAAGGAGATCGCGCCACGGATCCCGGTCGCGTTCATCGCCTCGGCGTTGTCGCTGTTCCTCGTCGACAAGATCATCCGGTTGGCCAACGGCCTGACCCAAGGCGTGCTCGGCGGCGGGGGTCAGCCCTCCCTCGGTGGGCGACACGATGACCGAGGCGTTCAACAACGCCGCGGCTGGCGGGCTGTTCACGATCCTTGTCGGCTTGGTACTCGTTGTGGTCGGCGTCGCGCTGCTGGTCGTGTACGCCATCCGAGTCGTCATCACTCTGGGCCTGATCGTCTGCGGGCCGCTGCTCCTGATCTGCCATGCGCTGCCGCACACCGACCCACTGGCCCGCTGGTGGTGGAGGGCGATCGCTGCCGCGCTCGGCATCCAAGTCGCCCAGGCGGTGGTGCTGATCACCGCAGTCCGGACGATCCTGTCCGGCAGCGTCCATCTCTTCGGGTCCACGCTGTCCGCGCTCGGGACCCTGTTGGCGGGCATCGCGTTGTTCTTCGTGCTGTTCAAGATCCCGTTCTGGATGCTGTCCGCGACCAAGATGGGCTCCGGACGGTCGTTCCTCGGCAGCCTCGTCCGCGCCTACGTCATGGCCAAGACCTTCGGCATGGTCATGGGCAAAACGCGCACACCCCGCAAGGTCGCTGCCAACACAGGCACGGGCACCGTCGGTCGCGGCGGACGACCGGACGTCGCGCCACAACCCGCGCCACGTCCCGGAACGGTCGGCGAACGGCTCAAGGCCGCACACGATACCGAACGTCAACGTGCATCGCGTCGACCGAGACTGCCGTCTCAAGCACCGCAGTTCCTCCAACCCTCGCCGCAGCGAACCACTCACGATCCGGCGGTCACCCCGACGAAGAAGGGGCCAGCGACGCCAGAGTTCAGCTCCGCGCCTGAGCCCGCCGCGCCGGTGCCCAGTCCGACGCAACAACCCCGCGCGCCGCAATTCCGCTCTGCCGCTGCAGGCCGCGGTCGCCCCGATTCCCCGGCTCCGGCACGGCCGATCCGCACGGCTGCTGTACCGCCGAAGCTGAAATTCCAGTCAGCCGCGCCGACTCCGCCGCGATCACAGGTGCCGCAGAAGCCGACCGGCGGCCCGGCCGCGCCAGCTTTCCGGCCGGCACAACCGGAACCGCGGATCGGGGACGCCTACCGCCGCACCCCCTCGATCCCGCCCGCGGTGTTCCGCGCACCGAAACCCGCTCCCGGAGGTGACCGGCCATGAGCCAACCGATTCGCATCCCCGCCGACGTCGACCGCGAAGACCGCATCATCGGTCCGCTGACCGCGCGGCAACTGGCGATTCTCGCCGTCACCGGGCTCCTGCTGTACGGGGCTTACACGATCACGCACGCCTTCGTGCCGTTGCCGGTGTTCCTGGTCCTCGCCATCCCGATCGGAGCGACGGCCACAGTCCTTGCGTTGGGACAGCGCGACGGCATCTCCCTCGACCGGCTGGCGTTGGCTGCGCTGCGCCAACGGATGAGTCCGCTGCACAGGGTCGCGGCCCCGGAAGGCATCCGCCCGGCACCGGAATGGCTCGCCAACCGTGTCGACACCGCCGGTGACGGACCCGCGCGACGGAACCACAGCGGTGGCACCGCAATCTCGCCGGCACCGCTACAACTCCCGGCCGACACGATTACCGAGACGGGAGTCATCGACCTGGGCAAGGACGGCCTCGCGGTCGTCGCGGTCGCCTCCACCGTCAACTTCAGCCTGCGCACCCCGGCAGAGCAGGAGTCGTTGGTCGCCTGCTTCGGACGGTACTTGCATTCGCTCACTGCACCCGTGCAGGTTCTCGTCCGCACGGAACGGCTGGATCTGTCCGGCCAGATCGCGGAACTGCGCGAGCACGCCGCCGGCCTGCCGCACCCCGCGCTCGAACGCGCCGCACGCGAGCACGCCGAATACCTCGACCAACTCGGCCGCACGACCGACCTGCTACGACGCCAGATCCTATTGGTGTTGCGGGAACCGCTGCTTCCGGGCACCAGCGACAGCCTCGGCGTCGCCTCGCCGCTGGCCATGCTGTCCGCAAAACGCAAAGCCGCCAAACACGCCGGGCCTGTCGACGACGCCGCCCGCAACGCCGCCGAAACCCGTCTGGTGCGCCGGCTCGGCGAAGCCGCTGAGTTGCTTTCCCCCGCAGGAATCACCGTCATTCCGCTGGACGCCGGGCAGGCCACCGCGGTGCTGTCCGCGGCCTGCAACCCGGACTCGTTGATCCCGCCCGGTTCCGGGCTGGCCGGCTCGGACGAGGTCATCACCACCGCGCCGGACGACGGCTGGGACGACGCCGCATTCGGACAGCCGGTAGCCAACGCGACCGACGTCGGCGACGCCTGGGACGACAGCGAGTCCGACGATTACGGCAACCTCGTGGGGAGGCGTCAATCATGAAGGCCAGCCGCAAACACCGACAAGGTCCGGTCGCAAATACTCCGCTCGGACGGGCCGGCGCGTTCACCCCGGACGCGATCTCCGTCCGGCCGCGGGCGCTGGAAGTCGGCGGCGAATGGGTCTCCTCGTTCGCAGTCGCGGGCTACCCGCGCGAAGTCCACAACGGATGGCTGCAACCGCTGCTGACCTACCCCGGACGAGTCGACGTGTCGCTACACGTCGAGCCGATCGACCCGGTCACCGCTGCCACCCGGCTGAAGAAACAGCTCTCGAAGCTCGAATCCGGGAGACAGCACACCAGTGAACGGGGGCGGCTGATCGACCCTGCCGTCGAAGCCGCCACCGAAGACGCCTACGACCTGTCCTCGCGAGTGGCCCGCGGCGAAGGCAAGCTCTACCGGCTCGGCCTGTACCTGACCGTGCACGCCGCCACCGAGTCCTCCCTCGCCGACGAGGTCGCCGCGATCCGGTCGCTCGCCGCGTCACTGCTGCTGGACTGCAAACCGACCACCTACCGCAGCCTGCAAGGCTGGATCACCAGCCTGCCCATGGGCATGGACCTGGTCGGCATGCGCCGCACCTTCGACACCTCCGCGCTCAGCGCCGCGTTCCCCTTCACCAGCCCGGACCTGCCGCCGCCGGACCCGACCTCCGTCGGCGCGCCGAGCGGGGTTCTCTACGGGTTCAACGTCGGCAGCCAAGGTCTCGTGCACCACGACCGGTTCGCCCTCGACAACCACAACAGCGTGACCCTCGGCCGCTCCGGAGCAGGCAAGAGTTATCTCGCCAAACTTCAAATCCTGCGGTCGCTGTACCGCGGGGTAGAGATCCACGTCATCGATCCGGAAGACGAATACGCGCGCCTGGCCGCCGCGGTCGGCGGCACCTACGTCCGGCTCGGCGCGGAACAGGTCCGCGTCAACCCGCTCGACCTGCCCATCCACACCCGCCCGGACGGTCGCCGCACCGCGCCCCGCGACGCGCTCATCCGCCGATCCTTGTTCCTGCACACCGTCGTCGCGGTACTGCTAGGCACGGAACTGGCGGGCACCGAGCGCGCGGTACTCGACCAAGCAATCACCGCCACCTACCAGCGCGCCGGGATCACCTCTGATCCGCGGACCTGGACCCGTCCGGCACCGCTGCTGTCCGACCTCGCCGACGTCCTCTCAGCCAACGGCGATCCCGCCGGGACCGAACTGGCGGCGCGGCTGCACCCGTACGTCGCCGGTGCGTTCTCCGTCCTGTTCTCCGGCCCCACGACAACACGGCCCGAAGGGCACCTAGTCGTGCACTCCCTGCGCGACCTCGCCGACGAACTCAAACCGATCGGCACCCTGCTGACCCTGGACGCGATCTGGCGACAGATCTCCAACCCCGCCATCCGAAAACCCCGACTCGTCGAAGTCGACGAAGCCTGGATCCTGATGAAGGTACTCGCCGGAGCCGAATTCCTCCTCCGCATGGCTAAGGCATCGCGGAAACACTGGGCAGGGCTGGGCATCTCCACACAGGACACCGCCGACCTGCTCGCCTCGGACGAGGGGAAAGCCATCATCGCGAACGCAGCCACGCAAATCCTGCTACGGCAAGCACCACAAGCGATCGACGAGATCACCCGCGCCTTCGACCTGTCCATGGGCGAACGGCAATACCTGCTCTCCGCCGACCGCGGACAGGGCCTCCTGAGCACCGGCGCGCAACGGGTCGCGTTCCAATCCATCGCCTCGCCGTTCGAGCACCAGCTGGTCACCTCCAACCCCGCGGAGATCGCCGAATTTGCTGACGCAGCAAAGGGAACCGAGGAATCCTACGTCGAAATCAGCGCCGACCCGCTCGGCGACGGCGAGGCGTCGCAGATCGAACTCGACGCCGCCTGAGCACCTCGCAGAACAAGCGCCCACACGACAACGCCGTTCCACAGCCAGGGGGATACCCATGCCCGCATCCGGCAACGTTCGCCGCCCTTCGCCGTTGCTCACCCAGAACAGCGAAATGCGCCAGATCGGCGCATGGAACTGGTCCCTGCCCGCGTGGGCCGGCCGCCTGCCCGACGGCCGCACCTTCAACACCTGCCCGAGCGCCGGCATCTGCGCGCAGGCGTGCTACGCCCGGCACGGCACCTACACCTGGCCAGTCGTGCGCGCGAAGCACCAAGCGAACCTGATGTTCGTCCTTGACGACTTGCCCGGCTGGGAAGCCGCAATGCTCGCCGAGCTGGAAGCAGCCAAGTTCCGCGGAGCTTGGATCAGGATTCACGACGCAGGCGACTTCTTCAGCTCCGCGTACTTGCAGGCATGGCTGCGCATCTGTCGCGCCCGTCCCGACACACATTTCTATGCCTACACCAAGGAAGTTGCCAGATTCCGCTTGCTCGTTGAGCCGGAACCGCCTCCGAACTTCTTGTGGGTCTACTCCTACGGCGGAACCCAGGACGCGGATTTGAGCCCTGAATCCGATCGCGTCGCCGACGTGTTTCCCGACGAAGCCGCTATCGCCGCCGCTGGTTGGACGTCGCAGGAGGCCAACGACCTGCTCGCAGTGCTCGGCCCGCACCTCGTCGGCGTTCCGGCCAATCGGATCCCCCGCTATCTCAAGCGCATGGCCGGACGTCGGTTCTCCGAATGGCAAGCCGAGAGCGACGGCAAGCGCGTTGCCCGCCAGAACCTCCGGTATCTGCGGCTGGTCACCGACGACAGCAACTCCGTCGACGAAACCACCTCGCCCGATCGTTCCTCGGCGACGCAGCTCGATCATCGCCGAGCAGCCTGAGCCCTCAGCTCGATTCGTGCCCTTCCTTCGCTGGCTTCATCAAGGAGGCTCCCGATGCCCTCGACGTTCAGTCTTCTGCATCTGGCTTCCGCCTCCAGCCCGCACGCCGATATGGCGGCCGGAGTACTCGCGTCGCCGTTCGGCGACTACCTGCGCGATCCGCTCGGCACGTTCCAGAACATGCTCTCCGCGATGCGTGATCTCGCTCTGGCATGGGGGCCAGCCGCCGGTTCGATCCTGGCAGTCGCCATTGCCGCAGCGGTCACCACGCGGGCTCGGTGGCGACGTCGCTACCACCGAAAGCTGGTCGATGACGCGCGGCTGGTGACCGTACTGGCACCACCGACAGTCGATCCGTCCGGCGCGATCACCGCCTGGTCCAATCTGGTCGGGCTCCTGCGACCCGGCTGGCTCCGCAGGTTCAGCGGCCAGCCACACATCGGATTCGAGCTGAACTTCACCGCGGACGCCGTGCAGATCCGGCTCTGGGTGCCCGGCCTGGTACCTCCCGGCATGGTCGAACGTGCCCTCGAAGCGGCCTGGCCCGGTGCCCACACCCGCACTGCGCCAGCCAAACCGCCGATCCCGCTCACTGCCGCGCCCGGACACCGGGTCGAAGCCGTCGGCGGGGAACTGCGGCTGGGGCGCTCAGAAGCGTTGCCGATCCGGACCGAGCATGCGGTCGATCCGATCCGCGCGCTGCTCGGCGCCCCCGTCGGACTCGGACCGCACGAACGCGCGTGCGTGCAAGTACTAGCCCGCCCGGTCGCCGGGCACCGCGTGGCCAAGGTCCGTCGCGCGGCACGTCGGGTGAACGCAGGAAGCTCAGCCAACCTGGTCGGGCGCGCACTCGATCTCGTCACCGCCGTCATCTCACCCGGAAAAGCTCCCAGAGCATCGGCAAATGTACGGAAACCCCAGCTGGACCGTCAGACCAGCCTCGAGTACGCGGCCCAGGACCGCGCCGTCGTGGACAAGCTGCGCGGCAACCAGTTCGAGACGCTCATCCGTTACGCAGTCGCCACCACGGTCCCCGCGGGTGCCCCTCCCGCCGAAGCCCAGCCCGTGCGGGAAGTGCTCAGCGGCCGTGCACACGCGATCGCGTCCGCATTCGCCGCCTTCTCCGAGCACAACTACTACCGCCGGTTCCGGCTCCGCCGACCAACCTCCGTCCTGGCCGACCGCCGCCTCGGCAAAGGCGACCTGCTCTCCATCCCCGAGCTGGCCGCGATCGCCCACCTGCCCACCGACGATGCCGCCCCCGGGCTGCAGCGAGCCGGCGCGAAGGCCGTACCGCCGCCGCCCGGCACGCCTACGACCGGTGACCGGGTCAAAGCCCTCGGCGTGTCGGACTCCGGCCACCCACGCCCTGTCGGGCTGTACGTCGCCGACGCCCGCCACCACATGCACCTCATCGGCGCCACCGGCTCCGGCAAGTCCGAACTCATGGCGCGGATGGCTCTCGACGACGCCGACGCCGGCCGCGGCAGCGTCGTGATCGATCCCAAAGGCGACCTCGTCCAGGACATCCTGATGCGGCTGCCCAGGCGACTCGGCGAGAACGTCGTGCTCTTCGACGCCGACAGCCGCGCACGGCCGCCAGTGCTGAACCCCCTGGAAGGAACGGACAAGGCTCTCGCGGTCGACAACCTCGTCAGCATCTTCTCCCGGATCTACGCCTCTAACTGGGGCCCGCGCACCGACGACATCATGCGCGCCGGTTTGCTGACGCTCTGCGAAATGCCCGGCACCCCGACTCTGGTCGACCTGCCGAAGCTGCTGACCGTGCCCGCATTCCGGCAGCGCGCCTGCGACCAGATCGACGACGACGTGCTCAAAGGCTTCTGGACCGCCTACGAGCGCATGTCCGAAGCCGGACGCACCCAGGTCACCGGCCCGCTCATGAACAAGGTCCGGGGATTCCTGTTACGCCCCTTCGTCCGCGCAGCCATCGCCGGAGGCCCGTCCACCGTAAGCATGGACGACGTCCTCAACGGCGGAGGCATCTGCCTGGTACGGATCTCCCGCGACGCGCTCGGCATGGAGACCTCCCAGCTCCTCGGGTCGATCGTCGTCGCCAGAACCTGGCAGGCCACCACCCGTCGTTCGGCCATACCGCAACACCTGCGCCCGGATTCCAGCCTCTACATGGACGAATGCCAGAACTTCCTCAACCTGCCCTACCCGATCGAGGACATGCTCGCGGAGGCCCGCGCCTACCGGCTCGCCGTGATCCTGGCCCACCAGTACCTCGCGAAACTCACGAAGGAACTGTCGGAAGGAATCAGCACCAACGCCAGGTCGAAGTTCTTCTTCAACCTCTCGCCCGAAGACGCCCGACAGCTCGCGCGGCACACCATGCCCCGCCTGACTGAGCACGACCTATCCAACCTCGGCGTCTACCACGCAGCCGCCCGTCTCGTGCTACGCGGCGAGGAAGCACCTGCGTTCACTGTGCTGACCGAGAAACTCCGACCGGCGATTCGCGGACGTGCCGGGGAAATCCGCAAAGCGGCAAGGATCAACACTCGTCCGCCGGACAGCGACGCAAACGATCCGCGCAGCCGGACTAGGCCTGCAACCGCTGACCCGCGCCGTGCAGCCTAGGCCCGCCAGAGGCTCCCCCCACGAACGACCCCCGCACGAGCGACCGTCGTCGGACTGGCTGATCCAGGCACGAACCACCCGGTATTCCCAGCCTTGTGATCGCTTACTGGCCAAGGTGCCGTATCCGAGCAAGTGCGCTATTCGGCGAGGCGAGCGAGCCGCCCATCATGGTCGTTTGGTCGCTGAGCCCTGAGGCTGTTCAATCCAGTTCCGCTTGGACGTGCGCTGGTTGATCACAAGACTCCCGTTCCTACAGCGGGCGGGCCAGCCAGTCAAGTCGTTGCGGCCATTGCGGACCCAAGTGCTCGTTCAAGAGCACTACCAATCGCGGACCGTCGACGAAGTCGAACCGAGCGTTGGCGCTGGCAAGACTATGGACACCCTTAGTGCCGCCGCTGGTGGTAACGAGTACGCCACCCGTGGCATGTTCGTTGGAAACGACTCCAAGCAACGCTCGTGCCGCCTTGATGTCCACTTTGCGACCGTACTGCTTACATTCTATGAGCAGTTTCTGTTTCCCTCCCGGGTTCGATTTTAGCGCCACCACATCCCTCCCTCCGTCTCTGCTGGGCGGTGTTAGTGTGACATCAAACCCGATCGCTGCGTAAAGGCGGGCAACCAGACACTCAAACTGTCGCGGTGTAATACTCATTAATGCTTCACGCCACGGTATCGAGCTGTTGTCAATGTAGTAAGTGTTGATAACGGCGACCGCGTCCGCAAGACCTTCGCTTCTCCCTCCCGGGAGGCGGCCGTGGTGAGCGCGTGCATACGACTCGATGATCATGGCGGCGCGCGCCGGCGAGTCAGGAAGCAGGTCGATCACCCAGCGCACGCCAGGATGCGCATGCATGCCGGCGCGCATAGTTAGGGTCAGGCGCCGAAAGTACTCGTGTTGTTCTACCAGCTCTTCGAACGCTTCCCCCTGCTTTATCAAAGAAAGATGTAGATCGTCGTCAAAACCGAAGGTGGCACCCTCAAAGAGAAGGTGACGCAACAACCGGCGCACCTCGCGCTCCGATCGCGCTGTAATTGATGCCAAGTACTCGTCAAGAAGACCTCGGGTTGGGAACGACCAGGTGTGCAACCCCTTCTGGCTGCGTTCGCCATCAGGATCCAACCTCAGTAATGTAGTCAGCCACTCCTCCAATTTTCCGTCCCAGTACACGCCAACTCGCACATTCCCTGTCGCATCTGCCTCGCGGTCCCTCGGTCCGAACCAAATTCCGCCCGACTTGGCAGACATCATCGAACCCAACTGACGGCGAACTGGCCAGTACTGCGCCGCAGTCGGTGACGTCCCGTCAATCCACATCTGGAAGTCTTCGTCGTCGCCGCAGTCCGAGCAGATGGGAGCGCTGTCTCCGGTCCGCTCGTCGCGCACGTGTGACAAGGCCGGGTACTGCGTGGTGTTGCGCCCACAGCGTGGGCATCCCCAGGGTTTGCCTGCATCGAGAAGCTGGTACACGTCGTCTTCGGTGTCGGACATGCCCTCAATCCTGCCGCATACCAACAAGCTTGTCTGCTGTTCCGAGGGGATGGCTCTTGTCCAGTTCCGGCGAAGAGGCCGTTCAGGAGCACTCATGGCCAACGCTGAAGAGGAGGATCTGTTTGTTCGCCGAAACAAGCAAGGGCGCTAGACGGGAGAGGGTATCGCCAGAGCCGTCCGATCCGTTGATCTCCAGAGCCATCAACCCCCTGTGTGCAACCCAGCGAGATCGACGATGTAGAACAAGGCAAGCCCAGCTGAAGCAGATACCGCCGGAAGCATCACACTCTCGCTTCAGGCGCAACATTTATGCGGTACATGTCGACCGGCAGGTCGACATGTACGGCCAGAACTTCTTTGAATACTCAGCACAGCTGACCGGTGCAAGCAGTGATCAGTTAATTCGTTCGATGTTGCACTCAACTCTATTCTAACAATTTGGAGAGAGGTGCGTACCGCATGATTTCGAATCCCACGCCTCAACGAGCGTTGCGCGGGCACATGCCCCGACGTCCCACTCCACGCGCAGCCACCAGCGGGGAGCACCACGCGCAGCTCGCCGGGCGACTCACCCTCCGAGACCGCTGGCTGGCGCGAATGTTGCACGAACACAGGGTGTTCACCACCGGCCAGATCGTCGAACTCTGTTATCCCAGTGTTCGGGCGGCCAACCACCGTCTGCTCGATCTCTACAAGTGGCGCGTGCTGGACAGGTTCCAGCCCTTCGTCACGTCCGGCACTTCCCCCATGCATTACGTCCTCGACATCGCTGGTGCGTTCGCGCTCGCATACGAAGACGGCCTCGAGCCCAAACAGGTGGGCTACCGCCATGAAGACGCGATCGGCATCGCCCACTCGCTTCGCCTTGCCCACGCTGTGGGGGTCAACGGACTCTTCACGTCCCTCGTCGCGCTCGGTCAGCAGTCCAACGCCCGAGGACAGCTGACTGCATGGTGGTCAGAACGGCGTTGCGGACGGCTGTTCGGCGATATGGTTCGCCCCGACGGTTACGGCCGCTGGAGCGAAGACCGTTGCCAGGTCGAGTTCTTCCTCGAATTCGACTTCGCCACCGAAGACCTCCGAAAGCTCGCCCGCAAGCTCTACGGCTATGAAAAGCTTGCTACCGCAACAGGGATCGCGACACCAGTGCTGGTGTGGTTGACCACCAGCCGCCGTGAGGCAAACGCCCGCAAATCCCTAGCCGACGCGCTGTCACAGTTGGACCGGCCCGCGCTGGTGCCAGTGGCCACCAGCGCATCGGACATCACAGCAACAGTCGGCGGGGGAAACAGCCCTGCCGCTGCCCGCTGGCTGCCTCTCTCCCCATCGCCGGCACGTCGACCAGGCCGGCTACGGCTCGCCGAACTCTGGCCGCAGACCGACGCGTCCGACAGCATCGCACCCTCGTCCGCACCTCTGCAGCAGCAACCATCCACCGAAATCGCGGCACCGGAGCCCTTCCCGCCACCCGCCACCGCAAGTCGGTTCCGGAGGTGAACGATGAAGATCGTCATGGGTGCCGTCGCGGCCATCGTCGCGGCGATAGTGCTCATTGGGGGAATTGGGCAAGCAGTCGCGAAGGCCCTCTTCGGCAGCGATAACAGCGACGGTCAGCCCAGTCAGGCGGCACTGTCCGATATTCCCAGCGACTACCTCGGTCTCTACCAGCAAGCCGCCGACGTGTGCCCCGGCTTGGGCTGGTCGGTCCTCGCAGCCATCGGCAAAGTCGAAACCGACCACGGTCGATCCGAACTGCCAGGCGTCTCGGGCGGCCAGAACTCCGCCGGCGCCGGCGGACCCATGCAGTTCCTGCAGACAACATTCACCGCTGTCGTAGCCCGGCACCCATTGCCAGCAGGCGGATCCGCACCAGCGTCCCGGTACAACCCGCATGACGCAGTCTACGCTGCGGCCTACTACCTCTGCGACTCAGGCGCGCCCAAGGACATGAGCAGGGCGATCTTCGCGTACAACCATGCAGACTGGTACGTAAACAAGGTTCTGGCACAGGCGAAAAAGTACGAGGCCAGCGGTTGCGAAGCCAGTCACGGACCGAACCCTGCCGCCATCGCAGCCATCACCTTTGCCTGCAACCAACGCGGCCTTCCCTATCTCTGGGGAGGCAACGGACCAGCCCACGGTGACAACGGATTCGACTGCTCGGGGTTGACCACCGCGGCCTACAACGCCGCCGGAATCGACCTGCCGCGAACAGCGCAAACCCAATACAGCACCGGACCGCTCGTGCCTCCTGGCGAACAACTCCTGCCCGGCGACCTTGTCTTCTACGGCACGCCGGGGCATGTCCACCACGTCGGCCTTTACATCGGATCCGGCAAGATGGTGCACGCGCCGGACTTCGGACGTCCGGTCCAGGTGAACGAGTACCGCTGGAACAACGACGACTACCTCACGGCGTCACGTCCTTCGAGCTGACATGCATGTAGTTTTCCCTCACCTGTTGAGCACCGCATCAGCATGTGTCGAGATTTTGCGAAGGACCCGCCGTCGTCAGGTTACGGGCAGGGAAGCTAGCCCGTGATCAGGTCGAGTTGAGGAGGGCTTCAAAGCGGTCGCGGGGATCGACATTGGCCGCACCACGGGGCAAAGGTGGCCGTACGTCTTGCACGATCCGTGTCCCACAGGGACGCGGCATGGGCTACAACTGTTTATATGACCGCGTCGAAGACCAATGTCGTACCCAGACGGCCAGATTGGGACACCTGTAGCGCGAGCGCCGAATGCATCGGCATTCAGGTCGACGGCTTCAGTGGCTGCCTGGCTCACCTGAACGACAACGAACTTGAAGCTGCCCTGGCGCAACTCGAACCAGGTGCCGACCTCGACGCGCGGGGGACCACGCTATCCAGTGCACTGCTCGCGCGGATCGTCGATGCGCTACGGGACAGCGCGGCGCGGCCGCGATTCGGGAGAGTGTGGTTCGGTCAGGCGACGTTCACGGGCCACGCCGACTTCACGAACTGCGAGTTCACCGGAAACGCCGTGTTCGGCGAGGCGCGGTTCACTGATGACGTGGGGTTCAACTCCGCAACGTTCAGCGCCGACGCCGTGTTCAGCCCGACCTGGTTCGGCGGGGTCGCCACCTTCGATGACGTAGAATTTGAAGGAAGGGCACATTTCGACGAGGCGAGGTTCATCGACTCCGCCTGGTTCGCCGGGGCTACTTTCTGTGGCATCGCATCATTCGGCGAAGCGTCATTCACAGGTGCCGGCTGGTTCAATGACTCGACCTTCTACGGCGACATCCGACTAGCACGTGCGCAGTTCGACCGCGCTTCATTCCGCGGCGCAGAATTTAGGACGGCAGAGCACCTCGGACCATTCGGCGCCAGCGAGTTCTGGATTGCTCGCGCCGTCTTCTACAAGCAGGTGACAATTGAGGTGCTGTGCAAGGACCTTGACGGCACGCAGGCCGTGTTCGAAAAAGGGGCAACGCTTCGACTGCGTCACGCCAAGGCCACATTGGATCGCGCTGTATTCAACGCGCCGTCAGCGATCATCGCAGCGAATCAGGCTCTCGCGCACGTTTCTGCTAGTTCTACACTCTGGAAGATCGATGTGCGCTCCGATTCAGACCCTGTACCCGAATTGAGCTCACTAGCAGGCGTCGACGTCAGTAACTTAGTCGTCACCGGCGTAAACCTTGCGCATTGCCGTTTCACTGGATCGCATCATCTTGATAAGCTCCGACTAGAAGGCGACTGCCAGTTCGGGCAGCCACCGAAACGGCTGCAGTACGGTCTATTGTGGCCACCAGTGTGGTGGTGGACCCGCCGACAAGTAATCGCAGAAGAACGAGAATGGAGATTGCACAGTTCGAAGGAGGACGGGTGGGCCGACATTTCTTCCAAGCAGGACGAACACCCGGCACTGGCCAAGCTTCCGTTGCCGCCGCGCCAACTGGCTGATCTCTATCGCAAACTGCGAAAGGCGCAGGAAGACAGCAAGAATGAACCCGGAGCAGCCGACTTCTATTACGGCGAAATGGAAATGCGCCGTAATGACCCCACGTCGCCCACCGGTGAACGACTTATCTTGCACTTCTACTGGATGACCTGCGGCTACGGATTACGCGCACTGCGCGCACTAGGTTGCCTTGCTGCGCTTATCGTGCTCGCAGCGTTTGCGTTCCATGCCTGGGGCTTTGGTAGCCCTCATCCTGCATTAGGCACCTGCCTCATCTACGTAGCACAAAGTACAGTGTCGCTAGAGACGAAGCTCGCCATGCTGCCGAACCTTACATGGCCAGGAGAAATCCTCCGTCTCGCCATGCGCTTGCTCGGGCCGGTCTTCCTCGGACTGGCACTGCTCGCGATACGCAACCGCGTCAAACGCTGAGCAGCGAAGAGAGCGAGGCTACCTGACAGCCCAGCGCACCCAAACCAGCAACTGTCGCGCCAACGCCGAAGACTCGGGTCGAATGTTCCGGGCCAGTCTCGACTGCATATCACCGTGATGCCTCCGCGATCGGTGCTCCTCGTACGGGTTCGCACCGACGACTGCCCCCGAAGGCCGCTGTCCGTACGGGGCGAAGTCAGTCGCCCTTATCCGCGAGAAGGATTCTGCTGACCGAGGCTGCGCTGAGCTGGGCGACCGCACCGATCTTGCGGGTGGTGAGTTCGGGGTCGGCAGCCTTTACGTGACAGACCAGCTTTCGACGCTGCTCCCGCAACTCGTTTGCCTTGCTGAGCGCCTCGCTGTGCGCCAGATCGGCGGCTTCCTTCGCGCGGATGGCTTTACGGACTTCGTCCTCAGCGGTTGCTAGCGCGTCGGCGACGCCCTTTAGTTTGCCCAGGAGGGCCGAGTCCGTCCGGGCGTCGTCCGTCGAATCAGGCATCCGTCGCCGCCTTCCCGCGACCCGCGCATGTTCCGCCCGGTTGCGCCACCCGCTCCATCGGCAACCGTGCATGTCGCTTGCACGTTACCACGTTGTATGCCTATTACAGACTAGCGGGCTATGCCCGGTCGCCACCTTGTCCCGCGGGTCCCGGCCAGGGAAGCTCCGCTTTGCTGAACCGCCGTTCACCAGCTGCGTGGCAGCTGTCCGGTGGATGGTGTCCATTGCTTGCTTCTCCCTCACCGAAGCGGCGGGATCTCGCGTAGTGGACCTGAGATGTTCTTCCGGAGCGCGCGGTAGCGGATGCGTATCTGTGCCCGCGCTTCGGGTGGCAAAGAGCTGCCCGCGCGCCGGCGATGAGCCACGGCTACCCGTTCTATCAGCTGCGACCATTGGTTACGCGAGATCAGCGTCGCGCAGTCCGGGCAGGCGGCCCAGTCGCCCCGGCTGCCCTGACTGCGGTCGTCGGGGTACACAAAGTCTCGGGCCGGCAGGACGAATGCCGGGACGCCGTCGGAGCAGAAGTCGCACCGGCCCCCGCGGAAACCGGACGGCGCATCGATCGGTACCGGTTCGTGGTCGAGATCCTGGATAGCGTCCATGAGCGTGTGGATGTAGCGTGCGCCGTCGTCGGTCCACTCGACATCCAGGACGTTCCGACAGACGATGCACACCATCACCGCGTCGGATTCAGACATCGGAGCCTCCCGGATTCGTGCCAACCCGTCGTACGAAGGTCAACGCGTCGGCATCGCGAAGGCGGACGTGCAGTTCGACGGTCTCGTCGTCGTGGACTTGAACCCTCCCTGATGCATCGGTGCCGAAGATGACGACCGGCTGGCCGACTCGCTCGACAAGTTCCCCGTCGAGAGCATGCGCGAGCTGTGCCATCAACTGGTCCCGGCGCTGTCGCAGGTCCTCTGCCGCGGTGCGACGGTCGCACGCTCGGCGGACCGCCTCCCGGTAATCGGGCAGCAACCGACGGATGATCTCCTTCGCGATGCGGGTAGCCGAGCTGGTTGGAGACACCGTGATCACGTAGCGGGCGCCCGGGTCCGGCTGGAATCGGCTCAGCTCGGCATCGAAGGTGCCGTACAAGACGAGTCGGCTTTGATAGCGGGCTTGCCACCCGCCATACCGGATCTGGATCAGTTCACTGACCGGGCCGACAAGGTACGCGCTGCGGTCGCCTGCGTGGGAACCGGCCGCGCTCGTCCACTGGTCGCCGAGTTCTTCCGCGATCTCAGTCGCCAGGTGGCTGACGTCGAGAGCTTGCGTTCCTCCCTTCATCACTGGCTCCCGTGTTGGTCGTGCTCGGACCGCGGGGAGTTGCCACGCCGGGAGTCGCCATCTCCGGGCGATGCCCACGCGGCCGGGAGAGATCCGCCGTCGCTCAGCCACCTGTCCAGGGCTACGAATTTGTCCGCCACGGCGACACGCTGGTCATCGGCGGCTTCGAATAGGTCGGCTGCTTCCTGGCCGGTGTCCAACTCCCGAGACCTGGTCTCGAGGTCGGCAATGTAGGCGAGCAGACTGCGGATCTCGGCAAGCGTGTTGTCTGAGTTCATCTGTTCCTCCTGTTGTTGAAGCACGGGTCACCACGCCTGCGGCAACCACGCGTCGTCCTTGACCTGGTCTCGCACCGGCATCACCCATGCCCGGTAGTCCGTGCCGATGCGCACGTGCGTCGGCTGGTGCTCGTCTTCCTGCCGGATCTCGATGTATTCCGAACGCCCGCGGCCGCCCCGTCGCTTGGCAATTGCGGCGAAGTCGGCGAAATGCGCGCCGTTGATCGCTCCCGGCGTAGTGCTCGCTGGAAGGTCGCCTTTGCAGGCGTTGGGCAGACTTGGGTACGTGTACTCGTCGACGAGCTGGACTGTTTGTGTCACAGCGAAGTCAGTGACCGTCATGGTGTCGTGCTCGACGGCGAGTCGCGTTCGCCCTGCGCGTCGGAGCATCGATTCCAGCGTCTTGACAGCCGCTGCCTCAATGAACACCGCTCGGGGGAACTCGCCGTCAATTCGGACTTGTGCGTGAGCGGCGCGGAACCTGTCGGTGGACCAGCCATGCAGGTAGCCGCCCACAGTGTGCAGACGGACCACGCCGAGCATCGGCGTGGTCTTGTCGGTGCTCGCGGTCCGTGCCAGGTCGGCCAGCATGCCGACAAGCTCGGCACCGTTGGTGGTGATCCCTGCCGCTGTGGACTTCTCGATTGCCTCAGTCATCGCCTCTCCCGATTGTTGTTGGGACAGGCCGACACTCCGTGTCGGCCACGGCGTCCGGGCGAGTTGTTCTCGTCCGGCACCGTGATCGCACGGGGATCAGGCCAGCGACGCGAGCACCATGTCCAGCGTGGCGACGGTCTCCGTGTCGAGCTTGTCCACCCCGCCCGTGACTGCGCGGGCCATGTTCCGTTCAGGACGCGATGCGCCGCGGACGGGCTGCGTGTGGTGGGTATAAGTGTTGACGGCCTGGACGACGCCGTACGCGGTGTTCTTCCACGGGGCGACGCGTTGGTCGTAGTTCCACAGTCGTGACAGTTCGGCGCGGTGGGCTTCCGCCAACGTGAGGCCGCGCTTGGACTTGCCGTCAATCGGCTCGTGTGCGTCGAGGAACGCGCGCCAGGCTTTGTCGCTGACTTCGGTTTCGCACAGCGCCTTGACTTCCGCTGCGAAGTCGTCGGCGACGGTGTGCACGAAGGCGAGTGCGTCGCGGATCTCGGTGATGCCCGTCTTGCTGTTCTTGCGGTGCCGGATCTTCTTCTGCAGCCCCTGCTCACGCAACCCTGCGGCGAGAGTGTTGTCGCACACCACCACGGTCACGGTGCGCTTGTACGTCGTGGAAATAGACCCGTCCAGCGATGTGCACGCCAGCAGGTTCGGCCGGAACTCCACGCCCTCAGGCGTTGTGAAGTTCTCCGGGACCTCGACGGAAACCCATGCCTGCGCACCGCCCTTGAGCAGCCCCGCTGAACCGATTTGCACGTCGCCGTCGACGATCGTGGCGACCTTGTCCACCAGCCACTCACGGTAGTTGTGGATTTCGTAGTCCGCGCCGAAGTATCCGAAGACCTCGCCGGTGTCCGCGCGGCCGACCGGGAAGCGCTTGCCGTCGGCAACCAGTGCCATGCCGTTGCCGTCGTCGTAGGTAACCGACGCGCTTCCGTCGGCTCCGGTCCAGTAGAACAATCCCGCGGACGCATGTTCTGCGCCCGGGTGATCGAACGTAACCAACGAGGTTCCCTTGACGGCGTCCCAGTAAAACAATCGCCGGTTCACGTCCTCGACGGGTACCGCACCCGCGTAGTGGTTGGGTTCCGCGCCCTGCGCGGACGCGCGGTAGTGCCATGCCTTGCCGCGCTTGTCTGTGAACCCGACCAGAGTGTTGTTGTTCAGCCACGTAAGAGTTTCCTTGGACATGTTGTTCTCCCTTGCTCGCCCTAGTTGGCGTGGCCGCGTCCTTCCGGACGGCCGCGACCAGACCGACTCGGTGCAAGGGGCACCGCGTCACACCCTGACGCTGAACGCGTTCAGGTGTTCCACGTAGTACGGACCCGCGTAGCGCGTCCACCGGCGGGATACGACGGCGACGATCGCTGCCCAGAGTCGCGGGCTGAACTCCGAAGACTCGCCTTCGACGTGTGCGCTGCGTTCGGTCAGCACGCCTTCCGGGTCTTCGTACGGGTCCAGTTCGTACAGCGAGGTCCGCCGCCGATACGGTCCCGACTCGGAAGGTTCGCCGAAGCCCTCGCGCTCCAGCCAATCGGCGCATTCGCGCGCGTTGTCGAACGTGTGCACCTCCGTGTATTCGTCGATGCGGTCGCGTTCGTCCTCGCCCTCCCGCCACGGCGCGTACTGCGCGCTGTGGACTTCAATGGTGATCTTCATCGAGCGTCCCTTTCCTCTTTCTTCGCGCAGAGGCCGGGCAGCGTCTCGGTGTGGCACCACACGGCGAACGCATCCTGGATCGCCATGCGCGATCCAGTGTTTCGCCGGTTGTATTCCAGCCACGCGAACGCGAACCCGTCGGGGACCGGCATAGGCAGCTGGCCGCCGGTGCGGCGGCATCCGTCCTCGAATCCCCACAAGTACGCGTTGCCGTTCGCGAACGTGATCGTTTCTTCCCAATCGCGCGGCAATCCGAAGGCGAACACCTTGACCTTGATCGATTCCATAGTCTCCTACTTCCTCTGACCTGATTCATGCGAACTAGCGGAACTCTCACTGTCCGGTGAAGCTGTGCTAGCAGGCGATCCCACACTTCGCACAGCGCCTGCAGACCCGCTTGCGGTCGCACAAGCCCCACTCGTGCGGCGCGTAGTCGAGATGCGCCCAGCGACCGCCAGGCCGAGCAATCAGCCACTGCGCGAACGCTTGCGGCACGCGTCGGAAGATCCCAAGGAACCGGTGATACCCCTTTGCTTTGCGGGCGTCGAACATGTAAACGAGAGGCATGCTCGTTTTCCTTTCCCTAGCGGACAGGGAGGCGCACGCGCTTCAGCTGCGCGTTGGCGGCGGCGGACGCTATGCCGCGTTTCCGCCGGGCGCGCGCTCGTGCGTGCGCAACCCTGTCAGTTAGGTGGTTCCCTCTCACAGAACCGGCACCGTGCGCCCCCGTTGCGTTCCCTGCTAGCCCTCCCTTGCCCGGGGAGCGGTCGCTAGCGTCCCGCTGGTGAGTGGCACGGCACTGTGTCCGGCAGACTCGCCAGGGTTGTCCGCGCGTCCACTGAGGACATAGGGCGCGCGGATATCGTCGCGGGTGCGTGGCTATGAAGTGCGTCGGTATCCACCCGTACGCACGGGTGCGGATGACTCACACAGTCCCCCTCACGGGGTGAGCACTCTGCGCGCTCGGCGGCTGGATTGAGAACGTACCGACTCGCTGACACTGGCGACGGGCGCGTAAGCGCGGCATTCGGTCCCGTGGATGGGACCGCGCTAGCAGTCTCCGCCTTCCCCACCTAGCCATGTCGGCACGTGAGGCATCCGCTCTGTAATTGACTTCCGACCAGAACAGGGGATTCCCTTGCGTCGTCCCGTTATCCGGGGGCCGCTGGTTGGAAAACTCGGCCGGGTCCAACTGTCCGTCCCTGCCTTGTTACATCAACCATACGACGTTACAACGACAATACAATAGGCCAACAGGGTGACGCGGTCCGAATGAATTCCCCCTGCAGTCCGGACGCCGATGGGTCGCCATATGTCCACAAAGGACTGTTGTGGGCCGGCGATAGGACACCCTTGCAGGGTGCGGGCTCCGGCAGCGGAGAACGCGAGAACGTACGCCGCCCGCACAGGGGAAACCGTGGGATGACGACGGGGGCGGCAGCCTACCGTCGCCATCCCACGACGGCGACGCCGTTCAGAAAACAGGAAGGTGCCCACCGCTCAAAATGACTGTTCAGATGCCAGCCGGCTGTCGAGTCGGGGGGCGCAGCGGCAGGCTCCACAGGCCGCTGACCTCGCGCTTAATGCTGCGGAGGGGGTTCCAGTCTAGAAGGCAACCAGAACGGACCGCAGGCGAGAACACCGTTGGGAAGCATGGAGAGCTACTCGCAAACGCGGCACATTGCCTGCGGTCAGCGGCCTTTCCGGCGCTGAACACGTCCTTGGTACCGGCTTCGCGGCTCAGCGACGGCACCGAGGATTAGCCACGCCAGTGCGGTAGTTAGCTCGCTCGCTGGCCAGTTTGTCGTCCGCCACCGCTTACAAGTTCGTTCGCAAGTTTGATTGTAGTGCCAGCCGCCACTTGGTCAATCTCGGAAAGGGACGTCTTGAGCAGTTGCAGTGTCCGGAGAATACTGTCGTGCTGGCCGAGTCGCGCTTGCAGGCGCATGAGGTCGCGATAGATCGCTTCGTTGTACGGGTCAAGCCGGCGTGCTCGTTCCAGGAGCGCGAGCGCTTCTTCGGCGTCTTCGCTTCTGACCGTACGGATGAGCGAACTGAACGCGTCAAGTACCTCACGGCGCAGCGCCTCACGTGGGCCGACAATCCATTCGGCGGGATTATCCTCGGCAAGATCGCCGCGGTACAGGTCCGTGACCCGCCTCAAGGCTTCGTTCGCCTCGGTCTGCCGGGTACGTCGACGGCTGACCGTGAGCTCGTCGTGCAACTGCCAAAGGTCCACGGTCACAGTCGTCGGGTCGAGTCCGTAGTAGTGGCCCCGCCGGACAGTGATGTCGTTGATGTCGCCGTCCGTCGCGTCGCGCAGCGTGCGCCGCAGCTGCGACAAGGAAGTATGGAAACTGTTGTAAGGGCGAGCAGTTGGAGCATCCGGCCATAGCGCAGCGTTCACGGTGTCGCGCCGGCACCCACCAGGGTATAGCGCCAGGCAGACGAGAAGTTCCTGTTGCCGTGGGGTAAAGACGTCGATGATGTCGCGATGTTCATGAGCGGGGCGAGTCAGATGGAGTTGTCCGAGCACGTTGAGATGCAGGGGTTGCTGTCTGCATGACGTCGGCGCTGAACTGGCTGTTGGAGTAGTGCGGTGTTCGCCGTTCTCGTAAGCCGCAGAGATCGTTTCGTTGGTCGTCACGACGTCTGTGTCGTCAGACTCTTGTTCCTGCGTGCCGTGGTGGGCCGTTCCCTCGGCAACCATGGCTGGTCGGTCTGGTCGCGACGATGCGAATTCGTACTCGCGGACGGACTGTCCGGGGCGGGCAGCTTCATCCGATTCACGAGGTCCCTCTTGGAAGTCTGCGACAGTGGAGGAGTCCGCGCCTTGCTCGTCTCGTTTGGGCTGTGCTGCTTGGAGCAACGCCAGCAGCTGGCGGGCGTCCGTCGCGGGCAGTGTGAAGAGCCGCACGCCGACTAGGTCATGCGCGCCGGGGCTGGACCTCTCCACAGTGCCGTCGTCGCTCACGTGAACGGTGATCCCGTCCTGTCGTGGTCCGAGGAACAGCGCCGCCAAGCGGAGCCGCGCGCCGTTGTCCAGGACAGCGCGAGCGCGGCGGTCAACGTCCTCGTTCGCTGCAGCGACCAGAAGACACAGCCCGAAGCGGGTGTCCCGCTGCTCCGGGCCTTCCGTCACCAGCTGGCGCGAGCGCGTGAGCAGTTCGGCTTCCATGAGATCGAGTGCAGCCGGCAAGGAGTCGACGATACGCAGTTGGTGCGGGAGACGATCAGTCATGTCGTGCTCGAACAGATGTCGAGCCTCGGCGATTGGACTCACGATTTGAAGCGGGACGTCCTCACTAGCCGCCTGCGCGAGCAGCGACACTGTCAATGCCCGCGCTGCGGCCACGGCGCCGGGGCCGGTGAGCCCGAGGCCTCCAGTCCGAGCGAGGTCGAGCGCGATCTCCTGTCGGTTGCGAACGGCGACCACAGTACTTCCGTCGTCGCGACCCGCGTCCTGTGCTGCGGCAAGTGTGCGGTTTCGAGTCTCGACGTCGGCCGGCTTCCCGCGATTTGACGAGGTCGGCGCGCTGTCGAGACGAGAGCCCTCGTCCGGCACTCGTGTCGCCGAGTCGTAGACGCTCCGCAAAGCACGAACTACCGGTAGGTTTGTTGGATCAGGCTGCTCAGGTGTGCCTGGTCGGTACAAGCGCCGCCGACGCAGGCGTGCGACTGTCGCTGCAAGGGTGATCAAAACCGCGAAGCCTAGCCCGACAAAACCTCCAGTCGGCAGCGATACCCCGTTCGGGGCTGCCCGATGGTCGGGGTCACCCCGGTGGTCGTCCGGTCGCGGTGGCGGCGGGAGCGTCGGAGCGTTGGGACGCGGCGCGGTCGTTGGTGGCGGGGTGCGCTGCGGCGGGGCGGGTTGATCTGGCGGGCCTAGCCGGGCGTGGCGTTCGGGCAGGAGAAGCGTCCAGCCAGGCACCACCTCGTCGGGATTGCGGAAAGTTCGCCCATCCGGTTGTCCGCGCCCGTTGTTGAGGATGGCGATGTCTGGCCAGGCGTCCGGGTCGCCGAGTTCGCGTTTCGCGATCGAGGAGAGTGTGTCGCCGGGCTGTACTTCGACGGTGTGGCCGTTGAGGACCGTCCCCTGAGGTTCCAGGAGGTGCGCGGCATCGGCCGGCAGCCACAGAGTCCATTCGGGCTCGAGTTCGTCGGGGTTCGTCTCCAGCAACGTGGGGTTGAGCCGCACGATCTCGTGATACCGGAGGCCGTCGCCCAGGTAACGCTCGGCCAGGCCCCACAGAGTGTCGCCGCGGACGACCGTGTAGGAAACCCTGTCGACCGACTGTCTGGATTCCGAAGTCGCCGCCACTGCAGCAGCTGCGCTGGGTCCCGGGGTGCCGTTGGTTTGGCGGGGCACGGCATCGGGTTGGGGATGCGGTCTGGGCGGCGCGGTCGCGGTCGCGGGTGATGCCGGTGTGGCCGCGGCAGTTCCCGCGGAGGTGGCCAAGATGACGGCGGCGACGAGTCCGGAGATCCACCGGTAAGGCGGAATGCGATACACCTGATCATGGATGCGACGGATGCCGTGCCGCACTTGGCGGATCGTTTCGGCCACGACGGACGTGACCAGCACAAGCCAGCCTGCCCAAGCGACGGCCACGATCAGCCAGGTCATGAGATCACCGGTCAGCCAGGCCCAGCGCACCGCGCTCCATACTCGTTTCGGTATCTGGATGAGCGGAACTGGTCCTGGCCAGACTTTGGGCACCAATCGAGCCGGGCTGGCCCCGAGTAAGACCAGGCAGCACGGTGTGCCGGCGAGGACAGCCAGCAGCGTGATCGCAGCAATCGTGCCTCGAATCCGCTGCATGGACGCGCTCATGGCAGGCCGCCGTCGCGCGTACCGACGCCGAGTACGGCGAGGGCAGTACCGGTGGCGGTTGCGGTGCTGCCAAGCAGGCCAATCGTGGTGGGTTCCGTGACGGTCACGGTCACGCGCACGGCTCGCGGACCGACGACTGAGACGGTGCCGGAGCGCCCGCTGCGGGCGAGGTAGGCGGTTGCGGTGTTGGCCGCGGTCGCGGTGTCGACGGCTACGAGGGCGCCGCGAGTGTTCACTGCTGTGTTCGCGGCACGGGCAGCTTCCGCAGCAATCGCATCCGCGCGTGCGATCACGCGCAACCGGGCAGAGCCGTCGACCACCAACGCCAGAACGAGCAGCAACGCGGGCACCAGGACAGCCACCAGCATGCTTGCAGAACCAGTGTCGTGGGGCGACGATGCCTGGCTGATCATTGGATGCCCCGGTAAGGGTCGGCGGGACTCGTAAAGGTGCTGGTGATCGTGCGGTTGCCGACAGGCGTGGGAAGGGCGAGGTCACTAAGCCGTACGCGACAAGTGACCCGCGCTCGCACGAGCCCGGTGCGACCTAACGCGATCTCGCTCGCATCCACCGATACGCTGACGTCGTCGCATACGAGGCCCGCTTGGGTCAGACGCGCGCGAGCAGCATCACCGCCTGCACGCGTTGCGGCCACGGTTCCCCGAGAGATCGACGCCGCCCTGGCAGCGGCGGTAGCAGCGTCGTCGACGATCTGTTGGGCTGAACTGACCCGCGCACCAACGACGATCAGCAGTCCGGCCGCGACGACTGCAATCATCAGTGCGGCGGTTTCGACGCTCACCGAACCCTCGTCGCGCAGGCGCTCTCCGGCCAGGAAGGTGCGGGATCCGCGGTTCACGAGCCGTTTCCCCCGATCGGGACAGTGAAGCGTTCCTTCACCACCTTGGCGCTGGCGGTAACCCGCAGGCTCAGATTCGGGATCGGTACGAGCCGGATGGCGGTGCCCGATACGTCCACCTGGACCGTGCCAGCGGTCATGGACGCATGCACTTCCGCTTCGGTGAGCACGCCTCGTCCCGCTCGATCAGCGAACGAGCGCGCCGCGGCGGCAGCGGTCGTCACTGTCGCGCCGACTGGGCGACCAGCGTCGGCCCCTGTTTGGGCGGCCTGGGCGGCCACCGAGTGCGCGTGCCACCAGAGACCGCCTTGGACCGAAGTGAGGATCAGCAGCAACACAAAGGGAAACAGCACAGCCAGACCGACTGACTCTGCGCCGCCATCACGGATTTTCGCTGTGCAGAACGCATGTTCGGGTCGGCATGCATCGTTGGAACTCATGAGTGAGCCTCCGCACCGTTCTGCACAGGGGTTCCTGGCTCCGACAGCGCTGACTCCGCAGATTCGGGAGGTGCGCCGTTCGCGCTGGCGTTCGTCATCGGGTTCGGCTGGCCGAAGCTTCTCGACCGAGATGAACCTGCGGTTGGCTTCTTTCGTTTGGCTCGGTGGGGTTTCTCGTCTCCCCTCCACCTACCGAGGTCTTCGGCGGGCACGTCGGTAAACCTGGCCAGCTCATCGAGACTGATAATGCTGCGGGATTCAGCCAGTACGTCGCCCAGTTCCTGTTCCACCCTGGCCAGTTGTTCAGCAACCTCTGATCGGCGTTGGGCTAGTTCCCCGACTTGCGTCGCGACCTTCGTACGGTGGTCAGTGCGGGGAACGTCGTTTTCCTTGACTCGCTGGATAATTTGTTCTTCCGTGGCAGTCATCGTTCACACCCCGTCGCCGCCGACAGGTTCGCGCCCGTCGCTAGGGGTTGTTCCCAGGGAAATCGCCCCGCTCGATTGAGATCGCGAGCGGCGGTAGCATGACAGAAAGTCTTCTGCAGAAGCGATTCTGCAGCAGCTTCTACCTCAGATGCGGGTATCCCGTGCAGAGAAACCACTTCATGCTCTGCACTCTGCGCGGCCTCGATTCCGTGGAGCTTCCGACTCCACTCCTTGGCAAGGACAACGCATCCTTCTAGGTGTCGAACGGAACTGTCCAGCTGTTGGTAGACAACGACGATGGTGCGCCCGAACGAGTCGGCGGTCTCCGACTGTTCCGGATGCCCTAGGAGCTGCCCGGCAATAGTACTAGCCGTACGAGTCCTGTCTAGGCAGCACAGGATGTCCCACGCCCGCCGTCGCACAGCGTCAGGAAGCTCCGGATCCAGCCCAGGGTGCTCTGGATTCAGCGCGAAATACTCGGCAACGTCGATCGCGCGGGCTGCGATTCCCTGTGCCACCGCGCCCATAGCCTCGAAGTCGCGAGTACGGTAGCAAAACTCACCCGGACGTTTCTCTACAAGACAACCCCGGTCCGCATGGTCGCACACGCCGGTGACGAAACACGCGACGTTCCGCCGACCACTCATGACACCGCACCACGCGACGAGGGCACCGAAAGCGGTGAACCACAACGCTTCCCCTCCTGCCGCGACACCGATGACAACCAGGCACACCCCGCCGGCCACCGTGCCGAGAGCTGTCCTCGACATAAAGGCGCGGACCATGCCTGGCCACTGTCGGGACCTGCGCGAGTTCGGGTCCCACATAATGCCGCTGGACTCGACCGCACGCTGCACGGTCGGGTCGTCGAAATCTTCTGGATAAGTCACGGTGCTCCCCTCTCCGTCGACTGGCTGGATTACTTGATCTGGGCCTGGTACTTCTCCACTGCAGCGCGAATGGCAATGGCGAGTCCGATGGCCACGGCCAGGCCGATGGCAACAAGTACCGCCTTCTCCACGGATTCCGAACCTCGGTCTCCGGACGCACGAGTCCGTGCCCAGCGGGCTTGCAGGGCAACGGTTAGGGCGAGTGACGCCTTGGCTGATATCAACGCCAGCTGCGCTTGCCCTCGCCGCGCCGCGGCATGGAAACTGTTGCAGGACATCGTTTCTGCTCCTTCGTTTGGTGCTGAACTGTTTGATGCGTTGATCTTTCAGGGTTCAAAGGCTAGGTTCCGCCGAGGAGCAGACGGTTTGCAGCCGGATACAGCACCAGGAGCAGGAAGGCGATCAGCAGCAGCGCGACGGGGAGCGCGAGGTGTTGGGACCGCGAGTTCGCATCCGCCTTGTCCGCAGCCAGCGCGGCCGCGCGGAGCGTCGCCGACTTCGCGAGCAGCGTCCGGTAGATGGCAGCGCCGTCCGCGGCAGTGGCGACGATGTCGGCGAGATCTTCGAGTTCCGCTACAGCCATCCGCCTTCCGAGCATGGCCAACGATTCCCACGGCGTCGAGCCGGCGTGCGCCGCGTGGCCGAGTGCTCGACGTATCCGGGCGAATGCCCACGAGTCACCGATGGCTGCGGCTTCGTCCAGAGCCTGACTGGGCGCACGTCCCGTGGCACGTTCCTGTGCAACGAGGTCGAGGTATGCGGCTGTGGCACGACGGAACTCCTCACGTGCCCGGCGAGCGTCTTCGCGCACGGCGAGAGCTGGTACGACCGATCCAGCTGTTGTCATGACCAAGAGCGCCAACACTGCCACTTCGGCAGGCAGTCCCATACCCGCCA
Source organism: Amycolatopsis sp. cg13 (assembly GCF_041346965.1). Taxonomy (GTDB): domain Bacteria; phylum Actinomycetota; class Actinomycetes; order Mycobacteriales; family Pseudonocardiaceae; genus Amycolatopsis. The sequence continues at coordinate 7,616,414 of NZ_CP166848.1, read as the reverse complement.
ACCAGGAAAGCGCGCAGACAGTTGCGCCAAGGGCCGCAGCTCCACCCGCCCAAGCCAGCCGCCGTACGAGAAAGCGCTCGGCGGTCAGGTCGAGCACGTCAAGATCACGAGCCGGGATTCCCCACCAAAGACTCGATGATCGCGCCGAGTAGCCCGCGAGCCGCCGTATCCTGCGGGCGGAGCGACTGGACGCCCCTGTTCCGTCGTCACGCTGGCGCATGCGGTCGTCCAAGTCCGCAATTGCGGCGGCGACGTCGACTGGTGCCGGACGCAACAGCGCGAGGACGACGAGCGTGACCGCGAGCCCGGCGACAATGCCGAGTACGGAGGCAGCGGCTCCCGCGCTCATCATGCCGCCTGCCCTCGAGCTGTAGCGACAGCCGTTCGCCGGGGTGCGGCCGGTGTACGGGAGTCCGCTCCGAGCAGACGCGAGGGGCGATGAGTCCGGGTCAGCATGTGCATCCACCAGCCGGCCGCGCCGAACAAGACGCCGATGCCTGCCATCACCAACTGGCCGAGCACGTCGTCGAACGGTGTGAGGAAGTCGCTGGCGAAGACGAACAACCCGGCCAGCAGGACCACAGTGATGCCGAGGATCGCACGCACGTCGGTGCGAGGCTTTGCGCGGTCGGCTTCGACATCGCGCCGAGCCACTGCTTCTCGTTCCATGGCGGTCGCGGTGGCATCGAGGATGTCGACGAGCCCGCGTCCTCCCGCACGGACCCGCAGGATCAACGTCAGGACCACTTCGTCCGCTGCTTCGTCGCCCACGTGGTCGGCGAACCCGCGGAGCGCGGCTTCCAGGCTTCGGGTGCGGAGCCTGGCCACCAGGGTCTCGATTTCGACAGCCAACGGGGCTGGCGCGGTGCGGGCCGAGCTGATGATCGCCTGCTCGAGACCACCCGCGCCGGATGCGAGCAGGTCAGCCAGCCGCCGTACCCAGGCGGCCAAAGCGTCCAACCGTGCGATCAGCCGCTGCTCGTCGTGCCCGCCAACCAGGACGGGCACCGCGGCGACCGCCGCCACTGACAGGATCGCTGCCACCGGCCATCCAGTGGTCCACCACACGATCACGCCAGCAGCCACGGCCACAACCGCCTTCCGGAGCGAGACCATGGCACTGAGCCGTTGCCAGAGCACCACTGGAAAGGCACGAGAACGCTCGACGCGGCTAGGCCGCAATACCGGCAGAAACGCGATGCCGGCGCAGCCGATCGCAAGGAAGACGGCGACACCGAACACGACTGCCCACATGCCCGTCATCGCGCACCGTCCCGGAGAACGCCGGCCGCGATCCGCATGTCTGCGGTGTCAAGCTGACGGCGGTCAAACCCGTGGCGTTCCAGCCGCTCCAACAAGGCTCGGCTCGGGGCGTATGCCGGAACCGCTCGCCCAGTACCTGGGTCCGGCTCGAACAGCCGAGTGGTGTCCGGCCGACCCGCGTCGCCGACCGGGCCGACTTCGACCACTTCTGACACACACCGAGTTCGCCGCAGGCCCGAAGGCTGGCGGCGGTCGGTTCGCGCGACGTGCACCACAAGATCGATGGCTGACGCGGTCCACTGGTGTGCGGCGTCGATCGCCAATGGTGGATTCGCCAACTGACCCAACGCGCAGATCCGGTCGAACACGGCAAGCGCGCTGGTTGCGTGAATGGTGCACATTCCGCCCGCTGCACCATTGCCGAGCGCGCGCAGCATCGCGGTCACCTCGCCGGCGCGAACTTCCCCGACGATCACGCGACTCGGCGAGTGCCGGAGAGTCTGTTTGAGCAGATCGTCCAGGGAGACTTCCCCGACCCCTTCCGCGTTCGCCGGCCGCGCCTCCAGCGGGGTGACCAAAAGGCGCGGTCCCAGGTGCAGACCGAGTTCGTACTCTTCCTCCACAGTGACGACGTGCTCGGTGTCCGGAATCTCGGCGCACAGTGCCCGGAGCAACGTGGTTTTGCCCGCGGCCGGACCACCGGAGATGATCATGTTGCAGCCCGCCCTCACCGCGGCCCGCAGAAACAGCCCGAGCGCCGGATCGAGCGTCCCGTTGGCGACCAGCTCGTCCAGGCCGACGTCGACCAGGCGGTGCCGACGGATCGCGACCCGCGGCCGGTCGGACACCTCCATCACCGCCGCTACCCGAGCACCGAGCGGCCCGCCGGCTCCGATGCGGAGATTCCCCAGTGGTTGCCCGGCGTTGAACTCCCGGGACGTCTGGCCTTGCCGCGCGAACATCGCGGCAAGCATCTCGACCAGTTCGGCATCGGTGTCCGCGACGGGGTGCGGCCACCGCTCCATGGTGCCGTCGGCCAACTCCAAGATGACGCGGTCGCATCCGTGCACATGGATGTTCTCAACGTCCTCGCGACGCAGCAGCTCTTCCAACGCACCCAGCCCGGACAACGCGGCTACCACCGCGCGGGTCAACCAGCGTTCTTCCTCCATCGGCAAAGGAGGATTCCCGGCGTGAGCGCGGCCCCGCACCCACTCACCGACAGCATCAGCGACGAAAGCGCGCATTCGCGCCTGTCGTTCTTCTTGTGACAACGGGGTTTCAAGCTGAGACTCGCCCGCGGCGGCGCGCTCCAGCCTCGTGGCAACGGATTCGCGTATTTCGCGTACGTCCTGCGGCGAGAAGTGCTCGAGAGCGTGCTGCGGATGCCCAACCGTCTGCGGTGAGACAGCGAGAGTGGGATCGATTGTGCTGAGAGGAATGGCCGCTCCGGTGGGGAGCGTGTAGTCGGCAATACTTCCGGCAGCGGGGTATCCGTTACTCGACAACGTCATCGTGTGCCTCCGGCGAGCGACCGTGCAACACGGTGTGCAGCTGCAGTGCGCACCTCGGCTGGCGTGTAACGGTGATAGGTGCGGTGAAGACGAAGTCCGGCGTCATGGGTAGCGCGCAGTAATGCGGAACGGGGTGGCAGCGCTCCCGCGTCGCGACTCTCGGACAGCACAGCCGCGGTCTTCGCATCATTGGGAACCTCAACGGCGACGTCCCGGCCGAGTGCAGTTCGGACCGCCCTGGTCCCAGCCGGAGTGGTGGCGCACACCGCCAGTGCCAGCCTTTCCGGTGCAACTCGCCGGGCAAGTTCGGTCAACACCGGCCGAGCCGCGAGCAAGTGTCGCTGTGTCGGACGCACCGCAAGCAATACTGCATCCGCTGCTCGCAACAGCGGCCACGGCGTCACGACGCCAAAACGGCCTGCATCAACGAGCGCGTCGACCGGCTGCCCCGCCTGAGTCTTGAAAGCCGCCAGAGCAGTCGTCAGCCGCATCCATCCCTCAAGTCCGAGAGCAGCATGCTGTCCCGGTGCGCTCAATCCGGCCAGCAGCCCGACATGGCGAGCCGGCGGTACCGCCTGGACGTGATCGATGAGCGAAGCAGGATCACCAGCAATTGCGTGCCGCGTCGCGGTGGCGTGCGACAGGACGCCCACGTCGGCGCGGATGCGGCCCGCGAGCATCCATTGCCCGAGCCAGCCCGGAGCAAGGTCGCCGCCATCCGGGTCGCAGTCGGCCAGCAACACCGGAGCCGGCCACGTAGCCGCGAGCGCGGCCAAGGTCGTGGTAGCGCCCGGTGCGCCTTTTCCGGAGATGATCGTGATCAGTGCCATCGTTCTCGCTCTTTCCTCTGACAACTTCGCGTCTACGCACCTGGCCCGAGTTGGACTACGACGACCTGCCCGGCCGCAGCGCTGGTTGCCGCTGCGGCGGCATCGCCGCCCACAACGACATCGACCGTGACTGCGCCTGCCGAATCCGGCGGTCCGATGCCCAGAACGCGTGCGCGAAAGGGAGCGGCAGGACTAGCCGGTGTCTGTTGCGCGTCGTTTCCGGCGCTGCCCGCGACGGGTACTACCTGCACCAGGTCTCCCGCTGTCAGGCCACGAGAAGGAAGATGGCCCGGTTTCACCGGCAGCCCGACCAGCCGTTCGCCAGGTCCGGGGACCGGCTGCTCGGTGAACTGCCCTGGCGTGAGCACTGTGCCCGAAGACAACGTCGAACGCGCGAACTGACCGATGACCCGGTCCCGGTCGCTGACGGGAATGGAAGCCAGCGGCTGGGCCGGTACCGCTTTGGCCACACCGAGATCGGCGTCATTGATCGGATGGCCCCAGCCGACGTCGTGGATCAGGACCAGCACGTCGACTCGTTCGTCCTGGGTCGTGATCAGGACGTAGTTGCCGTACCCGGCCAGCGCGGCCAGCAAGGCCGCGATGCCCAGCAACCACCAGCGCCGCCGCCGCGGAATCCTGGGGACCTCGCCCATGTCGCGCTGGCTCCCGGCAGCATCTCGGTCGATATGCGCCGGTCGTGAAGAGGACACAGCAGCACCCACGGGGCAACTCCTTCCCCAATCAATAACGAGTCAATTCACTTTGTTTGTAAGAGAAATCTCGTAGCGCGATGGCGATTGTGCGAATCGATTCCTAGCTTCGCGCGCGCAGCGCTTGGATCTCCGCTACCGCGTACGTCGCCGTCGCGCGCGACAACATCTGCGGGAACTCGCCTCCGACACCGGCAGTACCGTCCGAGCCGGTCCAGCCAACCGACCACGTGATCGACCATTCCGCCCGCACCTGGTCGCCCGAGAGCCCGTAGGACGACCTCGTGTAGACGAAGCCGCAGTCCGGACTGGCCGAGTGAAGCCCGAAGGAACCGTTGAATGAGGTCCCCGGCCCGTCGCATGAAGTCGAGCCGCCTGTGCCGGAATCGAACGTCAGGCGTGTCGGGACCGCGGTCACCTGCGCCCATACCGGCCCGACCTGAACTCTCTTCACTGCTGATGTCCACGCACCGCGATCTGTCCAGATCCAAGTGTTCTCGCCGACGATCGTCGCTGCACGTCCGTCCGGTAACTGCACGTCAGGGGAATGACGAGGGAGCGGTAACGGCAACCGCAACTGTTCGAACGCCTGCGCGGCCAGTTCTGCCGGTGACGGCAAAGCAGGTGCGGCGGGCGCGGGCGCAGCAGGCGCTGGGTTGGCAGGCAGTGGTGGCATGCACCGCATACCGAAGGCGCTCCCGGCTGGTCCATGCAATCCGCCGCCTGCGCCGAACCCGCCGATGAAACAGCCTGGAGGCAACGCACTTGGCGCGTCCGGACGGCTTTTCGTGCCCGCCTGCCGGTCCTGCCCGACGGCCGGGGGTCCCGGGCCGTGACGAACCGGGGCCTCGCCCTGAGAATCCAGCACCCGCATGTCGACGCCCGGCTGGGAGTACCGGCCAAGCGGATCGGAAGGAGTGACGATCACCTGGCCGTCATCGTCGGAACTCGCTGCGGCGACACCGGAATTCCCGACAGACAGCCCGCTGGCGAAAGCGGCGCACGCAGCCACCGCGGCAAGGCAGATGTGGTGTCGCATCAGCACGCACCGCCAGGAAATTCGGTTTTCGAAACCTTCCACATTCCATTGGCCGTGTCTCGAATCAGCATCGCGCGCACCAGCATCCTCGCTACGCCAACCGTCTTCTTTGCGCCCGTGCGCGCATCTGCTTGTCCCGCATGCGAAGCGTCCTGACAGTCGACCACCTTCGCCGTGGAACCTGATACTTCGACTGACAAGATCCGCACAGCGACCTGACCGTACGTCGTGATGCCCGCGGCTTTCTGCCGTTCCATTGCGGCCAACGTGGTCGAGAGCTGCGGATCGACCGCGATTGCTGCCAGGGCTCCGCGCCAGGAATCCTCAGGCCCGTTGCCAGCGTCCAACGATCGCGGCCAGAACTGCGTGTACGCCGCCGCGACCGCTTCCTTGCTGTCCGTCGGCGCCGAACTGGGCGCAGTCGGCCCCGGCGACGGCGCTGACAGATTCGGAGAAGAAGGACGTGGCTGCGCGGCATCTCCGCTGCAGCCCGCCAAACCGACGGTGACCGCAGCGGCACCCGTAAGCGCAACTACACGACGCAGTCGTCCTGCTCGGGTCAACATCCTGGCTTCCTCCCCACTCTGTGTAAAGCCTGACCTCGAGAATGCCGCTGTCTCCGCCGGATCACGCGAGCAGCACGCTCGCGAACGCGCCAGCAAGGAGCGACGGACCCGCCGGAAAGCGTGTACGCGCGCGTCCTGAACAAGCCGCAACTACGAGCCCTACCACCGCGGTGAGTCCGCTCGCTATCAACAACCCCCGGAAGAGTCCTGTCCACCCGAACCATCCCAGGTACAAGGCGAGGACTCCATACAGCGCCGTGTCTCCGCCACCCGTGTGATCTGGCAGCGCCATCTGCACTGCAACGGCTGCGGCGAATACGGCAGCAGCCGCCCCACACGCAAAAGCGAGTCGTCCCCACCGTCCGTCGGCGACCGTGGCAGCGAGAAACGTTGCGACTCCACCTACTCCGAACGCCGCGACGAGCGCGAAGGGAAGCCTGCGAAAATACAGGTCCGCGAGTGCCAAGCTGATCCCGAGCGAGCACGCCCAGCACCAGGTCGCCAGCATCGAGGTCGCGCCGAACCGCAGCCAGCCGACCAAGTACAACCCGCCGACTGCGACCGAGGTCGCCAGCAACACCGCGGTGCGGGTCCCCGCTGACCGCAGCGGCAAATCGCCGGCTGCTCGTTCGGCGGCCAGGACCGATAACAACCCGAGCAGCAGCCCCGTACCGCACGTAACCCACGGAAGATACGCCGCCACGCGGGCCTCCTAACGAGGAGCAACACGTCATCTTGCTGCCTCCTGTACCGCTCGGTGGCCGTCTCGGCCATTGCAACCGTGCCTGCGTCTCCAACCATGGCCCCGAACTGTCGAGCGCGACCAGCGTCGGCAGAGGACAAATCAGTGCTCGTTCTGTCCCGATCTTGTGCTGGTTCTGTGTCGGTCAGCTTGAGCCTGGCGTTTCCGTGACGGGCGCAGCGCGCAACGGAACAACCAGGGCGTACGCGCCCGCAACCGCAGCAGCACGGGCGCATCCTTGCGAATCTGAACGAACGGCCGGACGCCGCTGATCACCGTTCCCGAACCAGCCGACGGCGTCCCGCTCCGCCGGCTTGCAATCTCGAATACCCGGGTCGACATCGTGTCGCCTCCTGCGCGCTGTTCCCGGCGAACTGGCCCTCGCTGGCGGCTCTCGTCGGGTCGAAGGTTCGGGCGAGACGCCCGCCCGGTGGCTTGCGGGCGGGGCGCCTCGCTGCTTCCGTTCCCAGGGCCGTTCTCCCCGGGCACCAACCCGGTCTAGCGCGCTGACCTCGGGTGAGCGCAACGTAACGGCCTGCTGAGTTTGGACTCACCGCGCGCATGTTCACCCGTTCAGTCCACACCGCGACCGATCCGGAGGAAGTGGTGGCGAGCGGTCAATTGATCATGTATTCACCAGAGGGTGGACAAGGACGAAGGCTCGTCATACCGCCAGGCCCTTCACGACCTGTCATCGCTGTTGACCGGGCAGTGGACGATCGCTGTCATCGCCACGTTGGCGGTCGGCGAACTGCCCTTCGGGGAAGTGAAGAACGACGTGAACAGAGCGCTCAACGGTCAGCGGAACCCGATCAGCCCGCGCGTCCTGACCGACACCCTGAAGCGGCTGGAGAAGAACCAGCTGGTCGAGCGCCGAGAGGAGGACGACGCGAAGGTCGGCGCTTCGAGGGTCTACTACAAGCTCAGCCCGGACGGCCGAGAGTTGCTCAGCATGTTGCGACCGTTGGCCAGCTGGGCTGCCAACCGTCGGACGTCCGAATCCAGTTGAATTACAACGCTTCCTTGACCTGATTTCGGCCAGAGTCCTTGGCCGCGAAGAGTGCGTTGTCCGCGGCGATCATGACGTCGTTGAGGTCGTGCCCGACCGCGGGGAAGACTGCCGCACCGATCGACGCGGTGATCTCTACCAGGCTCTTGTCCGCCCCATCGAACTCGATCTCGGCAATACGTTCTCGGATCCGTTGGGCCACAACAACAACGTTTTCCGCATCGCCGCCCGGCAGCATCACGACGAACTCGTCACCGCCGAGGCATCCGCACAGGTCGTCGCTGCGTACGACAGAACTCAGCGCGTTACCCGCCGCACGAAGAACAGCGTCGGCGACCAGCGGGCCGTGAATAGCTTTCAGCTTTCCGAAATGGTCGATGTTGATGAGTGCGATGCCGAGGCTGGATCCAAGCTGCCGGGCACGCGCGAACTCGCTCTCTGCCAGCGCGCGCCAACTGGCCATGTTCAACAACCCGGTCTTCGGGTCCCTGATCGCGGCCTGTTCGAACTGCCTGACGAGTGCGCTGCAGTGCAGCGCGTAGAGCGGAACGAAGACGAGGACCAGCAGCCAGGGAAGCTGCGCGATCAGCAACGCGGCCAACGTGCCCATGCACAGTGTCGCCAGTTCCAGGAGGTTCTCGTTCAGGCGGCCGATCAGACGCTTCGGCGACCGCGTCGACGTCGAGAGCGCGATGACAGCCCCGACAACCGTCGAGTTCACCACGAAGTAGGCGAGGACCACCACGACGGCAACGAGAGCGGTCCAGGCGCTCCGGTCATGCCCGAGGGGCAGCACGTTCATCGAGCGGGCGCACCAGGCTGCCACTTGGCAGGACAAGATCACATTGCACGCGCTGAACACCGTCCGATGCGCGTAGACACCGACAATGCCCCGCCAGCTTCGCAACCACAGGTGCAGGTAGAGCGCAGCCACCACAACGACGGCTAAGACACCGGGGAGCGTCAACGCTGCGGCCAGCGTCCAGACCGACGAAAAGTTGACGTGCGGTTTGTCCGCGAACCGACGGCGGCGCCGCTCGACCTGACGGGCCATCTCGGCCGCTGCGACCCCGAGACCGATCACCACCACGCAGGTGAGGAGGTCGTGTGCGGTCAGCCGCGTCGGCACTGCCTCGACCGCGACGACTCCGACCGTGAACAGCTCGATAAGCAGCACAAACACACGGACACGTGCAGGCAGGGACCAGATCGCCCAACTTCTCACCCGGGTTGCCCGACTGGGCTGCCCGGAGCCGGTAACACGCTGCATACTGATCTCGCTTCCGTTCCCACGGGGAAGGCCACGGTCTTCAATCCGTTCTTGGCTGCGGTCCTTCCCCACCGCCGGATGTCCCTGGAGGGGTCGCATGCGCAACAAGGATTGGTGAAGGCAGTCGAAATATCGGTGCGGGCTCGTCCTCGGCAGTTTTCGCTTGCCGCGGGCGAGTTCGTTTCCACACGACCGCGGCCCCTATCGCGAGTACGGACGCGGCAGCGCCGGAGGCCGCCACGGTGACCACCGGGCCGACCCGGTCAGCCGCGAGCCCCGCGGCCACGATTGCCACGCCCTGCGAGGTGTAGATGCAGGTGCTCAGCCTGCCCATCACCGTCCCCCGCCGCGAATCGGGGACGATCGCCACGACGACGGATTGCAGACGAACCAAGTAGATCGTGGACAACGCACCCGACACCGCCCACAGCACGGCCGCCACCGGTAATGAGGGCACCGCGGCGGACGCGACCAAGGGCATTCCGGCAGCGACTGCTGGCACGATCACTGACGGAGGCGAGGCCACGGAACTGCTTCTGGCGGCCCACCACCCTCCGATGACACTGCCGACCGGGTCCGCCGCCATGAGCAAACCGACTGCGAACGACGCCGCGCCGATCGCCCCGGCGAACGGTGCCGCAATGCCTTCCGGCACCACCAAGAGGCCGACCATCGATATCAAAATCACGGGAGCAACCAACTGCGAACCGACTCGACGCGATGCCATTGCTGGCGCGACTTCAGACGCATCCGGATTGCGGCTCGCCGCGGGCCGCACCCGAACGCCGAGCAGCACCACCACAGCGCTCAACAGGAACGTGCCGCCGTTGACCGCCAGCGCCGTGCTAGCGCCGAACGCCGGCACCAGAACACCGCCCAAGCCGAAGCCTGCCACCTGCGCGGTCTGAGTTGTGACCTGACGCAATCCGAGACCGGTCTGGTAGAGCTCGGCGGGCAGGACGTCAGGAAGAAGCGATAGCTGCGCTGCTTTGAACGGCGCACCGGCCAGCGTCAGCACACCGACCAAGCACCACAGCGCAGGCAGCGACAGGCCCGGAATCACCATCGCGAGCGCGAGACAACCGCGGACCACGTCGGTCACGACGATCACCGCGCGGCGCGGATACCGATCAGCAAGCCCCGACAAGAGAAAGCCGCCAAGAACGGCAGGTGCGAAGGTCAGTGCGTAGGTCAACGCCGTCAACGACGCCGAGTTCGTGCGTCCGTAGACCATCAACGCCAGGGCGACCCTCGCCAGCTGGTCACCGGTGACAGACAGCGTCTCGGCAGCCCACATCGCACGGAACTCACCGCAGCTCATTGCCGCAGCAAAATTGCCACGCACGCCCAAAGCCATCGGTTCGCCCCCTCCCCGGAGCAGCCTTCGAACCCGACCGGCTGTTTACTTCGCCAAGCGACCTTGGATATTTCAAGGTATGCCCGCAGCGTGCGCGGATGGATACAAACAGCGACAGTTCACCCATTTGAACTACGGCAGTCACACTAGGTAATTCGAGGATTCTAGTTCACATCCAGCAAATGGGACGACTCCAATTTTCGCACCGCTTCAGGCTTGCCAACCGGAGCCCGCAGCGCGTCGGCCGGAGGGAAACCGTGCGGATGAGCTTGCGCTGCGGCCTCGAACAGCCGCAGCGCAAGAAAGATCTCACGCGGGACCGTAGTAACCGGGCTGACACCTGACGCCACCGTTCCACCACGCGTCGATCACCCTCAGCCTGATGACGGGCTGAAGGTTCGTTGTGCCGGGGCCGACGCAGTAGTGGTAGATGCTCCGCAGGATGTCTTGCACATCCAGCATGACCGTCGAGCCGCTCCCGCCGTCGCAGTGCCGATACATCCCTGGGTCGATGTAGCCGCAAGGGTCGAGGACTCGCGCTGGCACGGATGGCGCCGCCGACGCTCCCAAAGCAGTGCCTACCCAGAGAGCAGGCGCGGATACGCTTGCCACGGACATGTTCCGCAAGGCGATAGTTTTGGACATTGCCCCTCCTTGACGAGAATGAAATAGTTCAAAAAAGAGCGGAGATGACGGATGGATTCCGTCAGGTGATCAGAGCCGATTCAAGCCAAGGCACAATTCCGGGCGACTCCGCTTGCCAGCGAAGCAGCAGGCCTGCTCCGTCCCGCTCCGCCTTCGCAGCCAGAATCACGGCCGCGAGGACATCTACGGGGTAGCAGGGGATCACGGCGTGAGGTCAACGTGATCCGCCACTGAGTTTCGGCTCACCGCGGCACCGTTCACCCGTCCGGACTACCGGCAAGCTTGGCGAAGGCGTACGTACACCCGAACTTCTCGCGGATTGCCTGACGAGCGTACGGCCGAGATCGACAGCCCCCGGCTGCACCAGATCTCGCCCAGCGCCGGCGCGACACGGCCGATTCCATTGCGCTAGGGCGACTCGACGAATGGCTTGACGATTGCCTGCCGAGCATCACCGCGATGCCGAACGTTGGCGCTTTCCCATGCGCACGCGGACGCGGACTGAGATTCCCGCGTGCCCGAGATGTTCTTCGCGGCAGACGCTCAGCTCGCCGCCCGCACCAGGAATTATCCGTGAGTCCGAGGTCGGTAGTCGCCGAACTGCTGGCGACGAGCCGGGCCTCGCCTTCGAAGCAAGTGCGCTGGCACGTAGTGGCTGACCGGTCGCGACCACTGGTCGTCGGCCGTGACGAGCTGGTAAGTGACCCAGCCGAGCAATCCGCCGTCCTCGCGGCGGGCCCATTCGAACAGCAGGCCGGGGATCTCGGCCTCGATTCGCAAGCCAGCGCGATTGCGCGGAGCAAGGATCTCAGTGCCGAGCACGAGCAACTTGCGCACGCTCACCCAGACTGGAATCGGCGGGCTGACTCTCCGCACAGTTGACGGCCACTCGTCCACCTCAGGTCACCTGCTTGCATCCACGGACAAGGGCCGCCCACGCTCTCGACGACCCCAGTTGAGTCGAACATAAGTTCGATTCGGAAGTCAAGTCGAGTCAGTCGAGCGATCGGTGTCACTTGTGTGACTGTGCGCCCTATCTGTCACTTGTGCGCGCTAGTTGTCACCGGGGTTGAGCGGAGTTGGTCGGCTTCGTCGTGTCGAGGTCCGCTTCCAACAGGTGCGCCGCCCGGATCGACACGATCTCGCGCTGGCGCTCGGTCAGATCGGCCAGCCCCGGCGCCTGTCGTCCTGCCGCGGCAGGACGACGCGAGGCCGTGCGTGTCGACGAGCGACAGCCGGGATGGTCCATCAGGAAGCGCATGGTGACCGGCAGTCGTTTCCCGCAGGTATTGCGCAGGACGACACGGCCGCAGTGGGGTTCGACCCGTTCGACCGTCCACTCGGTCCCGTCGAGAACGATCGCCGCGCCCGGCGCGAGGTCCAGGACCCCGGTCACCGCACGCGTCCCGACGCAGTGCGGACCGGTCCGATCGCAGTGCTGTCGGAGAGCGCGCCGTGCAGGTCCATGGTGAGAGGCCGGTGCCACAGCAGGTGCAGCAGGTAGGTCCGCGCGATCGCGGGGGCGGACGTGCCGGCGGCCAATGCGGCGAACGGGCGCGGACCGTGCGCGGCAGCATCGAGCAGTTTTGCGATCATGCCGAGCCGGTCGTCGAGCGGTCGGCGCTGCGCGGCGAGGGCGTCGACGGTGGCGGCTCCGGGATGACGCCAGCTGGTCGTCACCGCGTAGCCCCACCCGCAGCGCGCGGCGACCAGGTCGGTCGCGGCGAACGCCACGGCGTCGCGCTCGCCGATCCGTCCGGCGGGACGGACATCGATCAGCCACCGTCCGCGTTCGGTCACAGCGAAGAAGTCCGGGATGTGCTCGCGGGGCCCGTCGGCGGTGTCGAACCGCAGTCGCACCGGCTGCGACAGCACGTCAAGCAGGCAGCCGGCGAAGTCGAGCGTCAACAGCAGCCGGGCCTCGGCCAGAGACTCGTAGCCGTGATGGCGGGCGGTGCTGACCAGGAACTGCACCGGGCCGGTGCCGTTGACCTCGGCTCCGCGTAAACCGTCTGGCCGGAACCCGACCGACTGCGGGACCCGAGGCCAGATCCCGCACCGTCATCTCGGCTTCGCCTGTGCGAGTCCGGATCTTCGCGCGCCACCGGCCGGCTCAGCCCGCGTCTGCCCGCAACGCGTCGCGGGCAGACGGCGCGAGCGTCGCCAATGTGGCCAGCTCGGTCCAAAGGCACGAATGCGACCACAGCGGAGATGAGACGTCCGGCACGTCGGCTATCGAAGCGCAAACCACCGTTGCGGCGGCTACCCCCGCCGCAACGGCAGTCTCGGTGACGACGCGACCGAAGACGAGCAAGTGTCCGTCGCCGCCTGGACCGGCGACCGCGGCGATCCGGTCGACGAGCGGGCCGCCGGTACCAATCCGAATTCTTCGGCGAGGTCGCAGAAGAAAGGTTCTCCGAAGCGGAGTTCCTGCCGAAGAACGGGCTCGTCGCGTTGCACGTGCTGCTATGCACGATGGTGGTGCTCTTCGCGCCACAGGGCGACGGCATCGCCTCCCATCCACTGGACATTGCCCGGATTGGTGCCCTTGGTGGCGTACTTCGCGACGATGCGGGGCGGCGGGGGCGGCTGTTCAAGTTCAGTTCCCCGCAGCAGTTCGTTGCGTCGCGGCGCGGAACCGGTCGAGGTACAGCGGCCAGCCCGAGCCGGAATCGAGACCGGCGAAGCTCTCCCAGCCTTCACCGTGCCGGTCGAGGTGCCGGTGTTCGAGCGCTACCCGGGTGCGTTCGGCGCTCTCAGCGGTGAACCGGATCTCGACCTCGCTGGTGCGAGCGGGATCGGGCTCCAGCTGCCAGCGCGGGCTGATGTCCCAGCTGAGGAGCAGCCGGGTCGGCGGCTCGTAGGCAAGCACCCGGGCCCAGGTGCACCGGCTGCCGTCGGCGCCGATGTCGTACACGGTGCCGCCCGCTTCGGGTTCGAGCACGGTCCGTTCGATCGGGACTGCGAGGAGGTTGTGCTCGCGAGGCTTGATTTCGTCGAACCGCTCCGTGAACAGGCGGAAGGCGCGCTCGAGGGGAACGTCGACGACGGTGTCGACGTGCAGCGTGGTCGGGTCTTGCGGGGTGGTGCTCATCGGGTGGTGTCCTTCCCTGACAGATCGTGTCTTCGGCGGGTGGCTTGTGCTGAGGGCCGGACTCGCGAGTACCGGTACAGGCAGGTTGGCGTTCCCCGGCCGTAGTTCTGTGGTCCCAGGTGGCCGGTGCAGGTGTACTTCGCCGAAAGCGTGGTCGGCTAGCGGAGAACGCGCCTCGTCGGCGGCATGCGTTCGGAACGGGCGGCGTTGTTGAGCGGCAGCATGGATTGCACGGTGTCCTCCATGTCTGTGGCGTGGGTGCGTTGACAAGAGGATGACGAACGGATCGGCAGCAACTCGACAGGACCTTCGGGAGTTTTTGACCTGGCGTCGCCCGCTGACCGTGCGAAGAGCCCTGTGCTCGGTCGTGCGGTTCCGACGCTGGTACTGGGTCCGGGACGCACCTAGGCCGCACTGGGCTGGCGGTCGAGCGAGAGGTCGCTGCTGCGTCGCGGCGCGATGTTGCTTAGGGCCGCCTCGAGGATCGGCTCCTTGGTTCAGCGGTGCCGTGGTTGTTCCGGGCGCGGATCGCCGGGAGATGGCGGACTTTCGGCGTGGTCGTCGCGGACGCGTCGTTTCGCAGAAGACAGTGGGCGGGAAAGGATCGCTCCGACGAGCATGCCGGTCAGGCACGCGAAGCCGCCGGCGGTGAACAGGAGGCCGGTGGTGGCGCCGGCTTGCTGGAACGCGCCGACGACTGTGGTGCCGAGCACGATGCCGCTGTAGGCCAGGCTTCGGCAGGTGGCCGAGACGCGGCCGAGCAGGCCCGCGGGGACGACCTGTTGCCGGTAGGTGCGCCAGTAGACGTTGTAGCTGATGGTGGAGGCGCACAGGACGCAGTACAGGGCGGCGGCCAGCGGCGGGTTGGTGGTGAGTCCGATGCCAGCGGCGGCGAGTGCGCTGGCGACGCAGGACCAGATCATCGCGGTGCGGGCGGTGAGCCGCCGTGCCAGGTGGGTCAGCACGAGCGAGGTGGCGATGGCGCTGAGACCCGCGGCGATGACCACTGCGGAAGTCAGCATGCCGGAGACTCCGAAGTCGCGGACGAACCGGGTCAGGAACAGCGGTTGCTCGGCTCCGAGGGTGATGTTGGCGATCAGGCTGAGTCCGATGCCGATGCCCAGCGCGCGGTTGCGCAGCACTGCGCGGAGGCCGTCGCGGATCATCGCGAACACGGGCTCGCCGGGGGCGCGACGGTGGCGTGCGGCGGTGCCGCGCGTGTGGGAGATAGCGGCGGCGAGCAGGAATGAGCCCGCGTTGGCGCTGAGCACCCAGAGCAGGTTGGAGATCAAGGTGACCAGCCCGGCGCAAGCGGGCCCGAAGATGAGGGCGGCCGTGCGAGCGGATTCGACCAGGGAGTAGCCGCGGCTGGCCTGGTCTTCACGCGCCACGGTGCGAGGGATGCCGGCGTCGACTGCGGCGGCCGAGAGCGCGGCGAACACTCCGAGAATCGCTGCACCGGCCAACGCGACCGCATAGCCGTCTGCGCCCGCTGCCACCGCGCCGACGCCGAGGAACAGGATCGCGGCGGACGCGAGGTACGAGGTGGTCAGGACGCCGCGAGGCGGATAGCGGTCGACGAGGTAGCCGACCACGAATCCGGCCGCGACGGTCGATGCGGTCAAGACGCCGAACAGGAACGTCACCGAAGCTCCCGGGTAGCCGGAAGCGAGCAGCACCAAGGGCAGGGCGAGCGCGTAGAACTCGTCGCCGACGGTGTTGATCGCGTACGCGCCGAACAGCCGCCAGAAGCTGCTGCCCATGCCGGTGCGCGGTGGTTTCCCCGGGTCCCGGAGCCGGGGTCCGGGACGCGGGCGGCGGCGATCGTTCACAGGCTGAAGTAGTCGACCTTCAGGCGGGGGATGTAGTTGGAAATATCGGAGTAGTACTGCGCGATGCCGTAGTAGTACTGGTCGAACGAGTGCTTCAGGTCGTGCAGGTTGTTCACCGCGCGGTGCGCCTGAGCGGCGGGAACGTAGTCGCGTCCTTCCAGGGCTTCCTCGAGCAGGCCGGTGTGGTTGGCGTTGACGTCCTCGGCGACGTGCGACACCAGCGGTTCAAGGCAGTCTTCGGGGTAGCCGTAGGCCACGGCCAGCCGTTGCAGGTCGTTCGCGCCGTCCAGGGTTTCGGAGTCGCGCGCTTCGAACAGTTTGGTGCAGGCGAGGTAGCCCAGGGTGTCGCCGCGGGCGATCTCGCACAGGTTGTTGATCAGCGACCAGGTCCCGATGACGGGATGGGCGTTCTCGACCTCGTCCTGGGACAGGCCCATGCGCAGCAGGCTGTCGCGCGCCATCCACGCGTGGTTGTATTCCTCCGACAGGTACTCCGACAGTTGGTGTTCCCACGCCGGGTCCGTGCAGTGCGCGATGGCGGTGGAGATGTGGCGGCTGGCGGCTTTGATGTAGTGGTAGGTCTCCAGGATCAATCCGAGGAAGACCTCTTTGCGGTAACGCTGGTTCTCCAGGCTCGACCAGAAGCGGTGGAAACCGATCTGCTCGCTCCACATCCCGGTGGAGCGGTCGATCTGGTCGAGGAACACCGGAACCGGGATCTTGTCGAGCGACTCGTCTTCGACACGAATCAGCTCTTGCTCGGCGAATCCGTTGACAATCCCGATCGCGTCGTCGGGCGAAATGCCGGTTATTTCGGAGATTTCCTTGACCGTGTGGCGGCCGTCGAGATAGCGCTTGAAGTTGAGGAACGTGTCGAAGTCGGCGCCTACCTGGTCAATCTCGAAGTGTCGTTCCCCGACGATCATGATGACGGGGCCTTCCTCCGGCTGGAAAAACGTGCAGTGCCGCAGCCTGGGTTTGAAGTCAAGGTCCTGTGTGGACGTCACGGTGAGCCTCCTGAAAGTGCGGGACGGCGGGGCTGCGGTGCGAGCGCGATATGCCCGCACCGCAGCGGCAATGACCGGTCGTCAGCGGCCGGTCACGAGTGACCGCGAGGGTCAGCCACAACGGGTGGAACCGGCGATCTTCGACAGCTGCGGCTTGGCGACCGGCTTGATGATGACCTTCACGTGATTCACCTCCCCCCACTCCCTCAATGCGACCGCCCGCAATTGCGGGCGAGACCAGTGCGGGATTTCCCCAGTCCCCAGTGGTTAAATGCAAGCTGACAGCTCGATTTCCGTCAGTATGCCGCGCTGCGTGCCGCCTCGGCAACCTATTCGGTAAATAATGACCGTACCTATGTTCAGGGCAGGTCACGGTTCCGGTAAGGCTGCGCTGCCCCGGATACTCTGCGGTATTCGTAGATCACGAATACGCATGCGAGAGCAACCGGGCGGTGAATTGCCCGGTTGCTCTCGTGCGGCTGTTCTCGGATTGCGCCGATGCGTTTTGCCTAGGAGGTGATCCCGAGGTCGTAGAGCAGCTGGTAATGGACGGGGTCGCCGGGGAGGAACCAGTGCAGTCCTTCGAGGGCGAAGACCGCCAGGAGGTTGGCGAGCACGATCGCGCCGAAGATCCACAGGACGGTCGTGGACAGGACGGTGCTGCGGCTGTCCAGCGGTTCGAGTTCGCGCGCGAGCGCCAGGCTGCCGCCGGCGGCCAGGATCGCGACGGTGAAGGTGATGAAGGCCCAGGTGTAGGGGTGCAGGCCCCAGACCGTGCTGCCGTATCCGGGGTCCGGCGGCTTGACGTGCAGCATGATGTGGCGGGCCGCGACCGCGGCTCCGCAGACGCTGGCCACGATGCTCATTCCGTATCCGGCGGCGAATTCCCGGGTGGTGACGGCCTGGGAGCGCGAACGCGCGATGACGAACACGGGCCCGAGGGCGGCCAGCATCATGAACATCCGTTGCAGGATGCACAGCGGGCACGGGTATTCGCCGCGTCCGAATTGGACGAGGAAGCCGCCGAGCAGGACCGCGCAGATGCCCAGGACGTAGATGTGCAGAAGGACGAAGCCGAGACGGTTCGCCGGGCGGGCGGGCGCGTCCGCGGTGGCTGTCGCAGTCATGGCGAGGCTCCCTCGGGTCAGAAGTTGAGGTTGAGCGGCGAGGTCGCGTGGTGCCAGAACAGCAGCAGGCACGCCACGATGGCGACCGCCCACAAGCCGATCAGTTTCGGCCGCGACCATGTCCTCGTCGCGGCGAGGAATATCCCGAAAATCCCGACCATGATGATGGTGTCCATGTGAGTCGCTCCGTTGCGTTGCGGCGAACAAAGGATGCAGGCGGACGAGCCGGGGCCGCGTTCACGAGTAGCAGTAGGAATCCGAAGACGAGTCGCCGCCCTCCAGTCGGATCTGGTGGGGGCGTTCTCCTTCGAAAGGAACGAAGAAGTTCTCGTCGAGGGTCATGCGGCCGTCGTCGGCGATGTCGGCCTTGGCGATCCATCCGCGCAGCCCGTCGGGGTAGAACTGGTCGTCCCACGACGAGTAGAGCGAATTGCTGAAGTACAGGCGGCGTCCGTCCCGGCTGAGTTCCACCATCTGCGGAGCGCCGTTGAGCGGGCCGCCGCCGCGGGGATGCGGGGCGCGCGAGACGATGCCGCCGAGCCGGAGGGTGCCGGTCAGCTTCGGCGCGAAGGGATCGGAGACGTCGTACTGGCGCAGGTCTCCGGTGCCCCAGCAGGCGACGTAGAGATAGCGGTCGTCCAGGCTCAGCACCAGATCCGTGACCAGAGGCGGGACCGCGCCGAACGGCTGCAGCGCCGGAGGCAGGCTGTCCGCGTCGGCCGGTTCGGCGGGGATCTCGATCACCTTGCGGATCGCCCAGTTCCCGTTGTCACGGTGCCATGCCCAGACCGACGACGACAGGTCCTTTGTGGACACGACAGCATTGACGAATCCGTACGTCTTCGACGGATTGTGCGCCGGGCGCAGCTCGAGCACCATCTGGTGCTCGGCTCCGAGGTCGAGCTGCTGCAGGTGCCGTCCGGTCCGCAGGTCCCACAGGTGGATGCAATGGCCGTATTCGTGGGCCAGCAGCCGTTGCGGGTCGAGTCCGTACTCGACCATCTCCGGCGTTCCCCATTCGCTGCTGACCAGGATGTTGTGCCCGAGGTGCCACCAGAAGTCGTAGGCGAGGTACTGCGGGCCCCGGTCGGCCTCCCAGCGCCCCTGGACGTCGAACGTCTCGTGATCGAGCCGGAAGAGGCCGCCGGGCCCGGAGCCATCGGGCGAGCCCAGGGCGCTGACGTAGATTCCGTCGGGACCGCAGTGGAAGGTGTGCGGCCTGCTGTAGCCCGAGCCCGCCGCGACGGCATCGGGTTCGATCACTTTCGCCAGGCGCGGCCGGTGCGGGTCGGGCTTCGTGTCGACCACGTGGATCCGCGACGAGCGCAGGCCGGGCACCAGCAGGTAGCGGCGCTCGACGTCATGGTGGGGCGAACCGGGGCACAGGTGCGCACTGCAGGCGTTCCACCCGAAGTGATGCAGTTCGTCCCCGACGTTGGGCATGTCGAGCCGTCCGGTCAGCTGCCCGTAGGTCGCCGACTCCGGGTCGAGGTCCAGCACGCTCAGCGCGTCCGGCCGGTTTCCGCTGGGGTCGAGCGTGACCACGTAGCCGTGCCGTTCGGGCGGGCCGGACATGGCGTGGCTCGCCGTGCGGTAGAACGTCGGGTCGGTCCGTGTGCTCATGGGACTTCTCCTCGCGACACCACGGTTCGCGCGGCGGCCTCGCCGCCTGCGACTTATCCATAAATAACTGGATTTCGGTAGTAGTGGACGGTAGCAGCGGGCGGGGGGCGCGAGAAGAGCGTCCGGACAGGGTTGCCCGCAAAGGAGTAGCGCACTGTGCGCGACTGCCGGAAAAGAATCTCCGCGCGGTGTTCTGCGGGGCCATTTCCGCAGCGCAGGACGGAGAATTCTCCGGATTCTGCGCCGTCGGGAGAGTGGCGGAGGTGGTCGGGAATCGAACCCGCCAGGCGCAGAGCGCCTTCCGCGGCGTGGCTGCGGAGAGTCCACCAGGACTCCTCACCTCCCTGTGCGATCTCATGAGGTCGCGTGTTGGGTCTGGTCCTCGCTTTCTGTCGATGCGGCGGTCGCCGGTCCGGAGCCGTTGCCGGACGCGGGCGGGGTTTGCAGCGCGCGCAGCAGCGCGGCTGCGAGCGTGTCGTCGTCGTCTTCGGCGACGGTGCGCAGGTCGACGACGAGGCGGCCTTTTTCGGTGCGCGCGATGACCGGGGGTTCGCCGTGGCGCAGCCGGGCCATGGTCGCCGCTTCGCTGCCGTTTCGGGGAGTCAGGTGCACGAGCGGGCTTCGGATCGTCTGGCCGGGGAGGCTGCCGCCGCCCGGGGTGCTGACCCCCTCCCGAACCTCGGCGCCCGGTCCGAGGCGGGCGGCGAGTCGCTGCGCTCGCGAGTAAAGCTCGCCCCAGCCCGCGCGCAGCGAGCGCCAGACGGGAAGTTCCAGGTCCCTCCTGCCGGACAGGTGCGCCAAGAGAGTGGCTTCGAGCGCGGCGAGAGTGAGCTTGTCGATGCGGACGGCGCGCGCGATCGGATGGCGGGCGAGCCCGGCGACGAGGTCCTCGGCGCCGACGATCATGCCAGCCTGCGGGCCTCCGAAGAGCTTGTCTCCGGAGAAGACGACAAGATCCGCGCCGTCGCGGAGGCTGTCCTCGACGGTAGGTTCCTCGCCCAGCGTTCCGTGCAGCAGGCCGGAGCCGACGTCGTGCAGCACCGGGATTCGGTGCTGGCGGGCGAGTGCCGCCAGTTCCGGCAGCGAAGGCGAGGCGGTGAATCCCTCGATGCGGTAATTGGACGGATGCACCAGCAGCACCAGCGCGGTGCGGTCGGTGATCGCTTCGGCGTAGTCGCGCAGATGAGTGCGGTTGGTGGTGCCGACTTCGACGAGGGTGACGCCGGCCGCCTCCATGATGGACGGTATCCGGAATTCCCCGCCGATCTCGATAAGTTCCCCGCGGGAGACGACGACTTCCTTCCCGCGGGCGAGTGCGCCGAGGCTCAGCAGCAGCGCCGCCGCGGCGTTGTTGACGATCAGCGCGCCGGGAGCGCCGGTCAGCGTGCGTAGCATCGCGTGGGCGGCGTGACCGCGTTTGCCGCGCCCGCCGGTGGCGAGATCGAATTCCACAGTGGAGTATCCGGAAGCGGCGAGAACGGCTTCGCGCGCTGCGGAGGAAAGCGGAGAGCGGCCGAGGTTGGTGTGCAGCACCACGCCGGTGGCGTTGACGACGGCGCGCACCCGGCGCGCGCCGGTGAGGTCGAGGTGCTCGACGACGCGCTGGGCCAGCACCTCGGCGCCGGGCACCGGTTCCCCGCGGCCGATCGCGGTGCGGCAGGCGTCCAGCACGTGCCGCGCGGCACCCGCGAGCGGCTGCTGGCCCCACTCGTCCCGGTGCGGGGCCAGCAGCGGATGAGCGAGCAGAGCGTCCACTTTGGGCAGTGCCCGGCGCGGGTCGGCTGTAGTCATGGCGTGGCCTCCCCGGTTCCGAGGCGTTCGGCGTCGGCGCGCAGTTCCCGGTAGTCCGCTGGGCGAGCCTGGACGTAGCCGCGTGCCTGCAGAAGGTTCAGCAGGCCGGGGGCGGAGATCGACTCGAACGCGGCGGCGACCGCGTCCTGAGCGGCGGCGCCGAGCCCGCGGCGAGCGACCCAGGGACTGCCCGGCACCGGGTGGGTGCGCAGCACGTCGAATGCCCCGGCGGGGACGGCGCGGTCGCGTTCGAGCCGGTGCAGCGTCCGCAACGCCAGCCCGCCCGCACCGGCCGTGCCGTCCAACACGGCGCGCGCGGTGTTGTAGCCGGTGCCGGTCACGAGCGTTGCCGCCGCGCCCGGGTCGCCGAGCATGACGCGGGGATACAAGTCGCCGGCCGCCGAGTGCGGGTCGCCCAGAGCGACCCGGGCTCCGGCGCGGACGACGTCGGCGACGCTGCGCACGCGGCTGCCGTGCCGGGCGACGAGCGCGGAGAGATACCGCGGGCTTCCGGTCTCGGCGTCGACTTCGGTGACCAGCGGCACGAGGGAATCCTGATGATCGGTTGCGGCGTAGGTCAGCGCGTCGAGGCGGGCCACGTCGACCGCGTCGTCGCGCAGCGCCCGCAACCCCGCGGATTCGTCGACGGGAGCGGAGAAGACCACCTCGACCCCGAGACGCTGATGCAGATACCGGGCGAGCGGCTGGTAGGTCTCGCGCTGCAGCGCGGGCGTGATGCTGGGACTCAGCCCGATCCGCAGCGGGTCGGGCACGCCCGCAGGGCCCGAAGCGCGGGCGGCGCCGCACCCTGAGGAGGTCAGCAAGGCCGCGGCCAGCAGCGCGGGACCGAGCAGTCGGGACGAACGGAGGCCCGTCATCGTGTCGCGACACCGCCGCGGATGCTCACCCGGCCCGGTTGTCCCTCGACGACTTTGCCGATCACCGGAGCGTCGATCCCGCGCGCGGCGAGCGCGGCGGCCAGCGGGGCCGGATCGCCGGGGACGGCCAGGAGCAGGCCGCCGGAGGTCTGCGCGTCGTGCAGCAGCACCGCGAGGTCGTGGGGCACGTCGCGGTCGACGTCGACCGTCGGGGCGAGGTAGGCCATGTTCGCCCGGGTGCCGCCGGGAACGAACCGGGCAGCCAGTTCGAGAGCGTCCGGCAGCAGCGGCACGCTCCCGGCGTAGAGCTCGGCGGCCGCGCCGCTGGCGCGCAGCATCCGGTGCAGGTGTCCTGCCAGCCCGAAGCCGGTGATGTCGGTGGCGGCGCGGACCCCGCACGCGAGGGCCACTTCGCTGGCCGCGGCGTTGAGCATGGTCATCGAGTCCACGGCCGCGCGCACCACCGCGTCGTCGACTGCGCCGTTCTTCAGCGCCGTGGTGATCACCCCGGTGCCGAGCGGCTTGGTCAGCACCAGATGGTCGCCGGGCCGCAGGCGGTCGATCGCCAGCAGCCGTTCGGGGTGGGCGATGCCCAGCACGGCCATGCCGTACTTGGGCACCGCGTCGTCGATCGTGTGCCCGCCCACGACTTCGCACCCCGCGATCGCGGCCAGGTCCGCGCCGCCGCGGAGCACGTCGTTCAGCAACCGGATCGGCAGGACCTCGCCAGGCCACGCGGTGAGGTTGACCGCGATCAGCGGGCGCCCGCCCATGGCGTAGACGTCCGACAGCGAGTTGGCCGCTGCCACGCGGCCCCAGTCGTAGGGGTCGTCCACGATCGGCGTGAAGAAGTCGGTGGTCAGCACCAGCGCCCGCTCCGCGTCCAGCCGCAGGACCGCCGCGTCGTCGCCGTCCAGCGCCCCGACGAGCAGATCCTCCGACGCCGGCGCCAGGCCTTCGCGGAACGACGAGAACAGATCGTCGAGCTTCTCCAGGGGCAGTTTGCACGCACACCCGGCCCCGGTGGACAGCTCGGTCAGTCGCACGCCTTCGGACGCAGCCACCATCACCATTCTCCAAAGTTTTATGGAGGATTAGATATAGGGAACCTAGCAGGGGTTCCGGCCGAAGGGAAGACGACCGACCGGGTCACGCGCGGGCAGCGGCGCGCCGCGCGGCGAGCAGGTACCAGATTGCGACGAGGGCGACCGGGACGGCGGAGATGCGCGCCAGCCACGGATAGCCCCAGAATTCGACGACGCTGCCGGCGAGCAGCCCGCCGGCCGCCGCGGCCGCCTGCATCAGCAGGTCGGAAAAGCCCTGCGCCCGGGGGCGCAGTTCCTCGTCGACCGAAGCCGTCAGCAGGCTCGAACCCGCGACGAAGCCCGCCGACCAGCCCAGGCCCAGCAGCAGCAGACCGCCCATCACCAGGCCGGTGTCGTGCCCGCTCGTGCTCTGCAGCACCGCAGCGGAGGCGAGCAGGAGAAGCAGTCCGAGGGCGAGCACCCGGCGGCCGCCGACCCGGTCGGACAGCCAGCCGAACACCGGGGCCAGCAGGAACATCCCGGCCAGGTGGACGCTGATCGCGAACCCGACGACGCGCAAAGTGCCGCCGCCGTGGTGCAGGTGCAGTGAAGCCATGTTCATCACCGACACCATGACCGCGTGCACCACGGCGATCGCGACCAGGCTGCGCCGGGCGGCGGGATTGCCCGCCAGCGCGCGAGCGGTCCGCAGGACGCCCTGCCCGCGAGGGTCGTGGGTTTCCCCGCGCAGGGAACGGGCCAGCAGCAGCGGATCGGGCCGCAGCCACACGAACGTCGCGGCTGCGGTCAGCACCAGTCCCGCGCCGATCACCAAGAAGGGACCGGTGAACTGCGGGAGGCCCAGCACTGCCGAGGCCGAATCCGACGGTCCGGCCAGCGACGGGCCCACCACGCCCCCGATCGTGGAGGCCCACACCACGGTGCCGATCGCCCGCCCGCGCCGCTCGGGCTCGACCAGGTCCGTCGCGGCGAACCTCGCCTGCAGCCCGGCCGCCACAGCGGTGCCCGTCAGCAGCGACCCGGCGAACAGGAGCGGATAGCTGGCGACGACCCCGCCGAGCACCACGGCCGCCGCCCCGACGGCGCCGACGAGATACCCGGCGGCCACCCCGAGCCGACGGCCCCGCCGCGCGGTGAACTCGGCGAGCGGGACCGAGGCCAGCATGCCGCCGGCGACGGTGGCCGCCTGGGCGAGCCCGGCCAGTCCGGCCGACCCGGTGATCTGCTGAGCGAGGAGCGCCGCGACCGGCGAGGCCATCGCCATCACCACGGCGAAGACCATCTGGGCGCCGATCAGGACCCGGATGGTCCGGCGCTGCACGGCACGGACATCGACCACTGTGACCACCACGGCTCCTCGAGGTTCGGCGGGTTCCGGCAGGAGCGGAATCCCGCGACGGGTCCCGCACGAGATAAACCATAATTCCATGAATCATGGCAACAGCCTGGTGGACATCACCCTGATCGAGCCCTGGGGCGTCAGGCGCGGGTACGCGCGCTACTGCCGGCAGTCAGCCTTCGACCCGCGCTCCCGGATTCTCTCGCAATATTCCAGACATCTCTGGATTGTTGCGGGATTGTCGGTTTGACTGGGCGGATGGATGATCGACCAGCTGCGGCCGCGGCCCCGGACCGACTCATGCGAGGACCGGTCGACGACCGGCTCGAGGACTATGCGCGGATGCTGCGCCGGGCCGGGGCGATCGGCGACGACGCTGTCGAGCGCGCGTTCGCGACCGTTCCCCGCCACCGCTTCCTGACCCGGTTCCGGCATCAGCGGTGGCACGAGATGCCGTCCGGCGGGCCGGTTCCGGAGGAGATCCTCGACGCGGTCTACGGCGACAACCCCCTGGCGTTCAAAGTCGACGAGGACAGCGGCCAACTGCTCAGCGCGACCACGCGGCCGTCGCTGCTGGCCCGGATCCTCGGCGCGCTCGAGCTGTCGCCGGGGATGCGGGTCCTGGAGATCGGTGCCGGGATCGGGTACAACGCCGCCCTGATCCAGGCCGTTACCGGTGCCGAGGTGGTGTCGCTCGACGTGCAGCCGGACGTGATCGCCGACGCCGAGGAGGCGCTGCGGCGGTGCGGTGTCGACGGTGTCGTAGCGGTGGTGGGCGATGGCTACTGCGGGCATCCCGCGCGCGGGCCTTACGACCGAATTCTCGCCAGCTGCGGCATCCGCGGCGTTCCCCCGGCCTGGGTCGAGCAACTCGCCCGGGGCGGGTTCGTGCTGGCCCCGTTCGCGCACGGCGGCGCCCATCCGCTCGTGCGATTCCGTCTCGAGCGCGGGCGGTTGCGGGCGACGGGTGTAGGGCCGTGGACCGATTTCATGCTCGCGGGCGGGGCGCTGTACCAGCCGTTTCCCGGTGCGCACCCGGCCCGCTTCGCCGCGGGCCCGTTCCCCGAGCCGACCCTGAGCAGGCAGGTCGTGGCGCCGATGACCGGAGAGGACTACTGCGACCTGTGGTTCTTCCTCGCCGCGCGCAGCACCCGGGTGACACAGGCGCATTTCGCCGGGCTTGATCCCGCCGACGGAACGGCTGTGCTCCTGGCCGAGGACGGCGCCGGGGCGGCGGTCGTCCAGCGCGGCGGTGCGGTGCACGCAACCGGCACCGACGCCGCCGCGCTGGACGACGACCTGGCGGATCTGTGCGCCGCCTGGTCTGCCTGCGGCCGTCCCGCCATCGGCGACTGGTCGGCACCGATGACCTGCCGCCCGCTCCTGGACGGTCCGCTGCTGGTGCCGGACGGCTGGTCGGTGCCCGCGTCGCGCGGGGGACGGCGGGCCGCCTCGTGACGACGCTGCTGTACCAGACCGAGCCGTATCTGGCGGAGTTCACCGCTCGCGTGCTGGAGCGCACCGACGGCGGCGTCCGCCTCGACCGCATGGCGTTCTTCCCCGGTGCCGGGGGACAGCCCGCTGACGTCGGCGCGGTGACCGGACAGGCCGGGACCGCCGAGGTGACCGGGTTCCGGCGCGACGACGACGGCATCGCCGTTCTGCTCGACGGTCCGCAGCCCGGCGAGGACGAACAGGTGCGCTGCGTTCTCGACTGGGACCGCCGCTACGCGCTGATGCGCACGCACACGAGCCTGCATCTGCTCGCGGGCGTGGTAGGACGCGACTACGGCGGCGTCATCCTCAGCCGCAGCATGCAGCCGCTGCGCGGACGAGTCGACTTCGAACTGGCCGCCGCCGACTCAGCCTCCGGCGAGTCCTTCGCCGACCGGCTCGAAGAAGCCCTGCGCCGCGAGATCGCCGCGGCCCGGCCGGTGAGCGTTTCCTTTCTGCCGCCGGAGGAATTCCTTAGCCGAACCGACCTGATCCGCACGAAAACCAACCAGGTTCCCGCCGGACTCGACAGAATCCGCGTCGTGGAGATCGCCGGCCTGGACCGGCAGGCCGACGGCGGCACCCACGTCGCCAGCACCCGCGAGGTCGCCGCGCTGCGCGTCACCGCGAACCAGTCCCGCGGCACGGGCAAACGGCGACTGCGCATCGAACTCGACCGGGTCGCGCCTCCCCGGCCTCGCGCCGACGCGCTCGCACGGTGACGCTGCACGCAAAATCGATTACTTACCGTCCAACTGGCCCTGGACAGCCCGGGGCGGAACTCGCTACGGTGACCATTGTCCAAATAACCATGGAGTATTGAAGCGTTGAGGGCTGGGGCGGGTCGGACGCTCTCCGGGGGGCGCCACGCGGCAGACCGTTGCGGTCCGAGGGCGTGATGGGGAGGAACCCTGATGTCTTTTGACCATGCGACCGCTGTTGCCTCCGTGGTCGAGCAAACCGTTGCCCCGCAAGCGGATCGGGTCGACCGGTCCGGCGAATTCCCCCGCGACGGCGTGAACGCTCTGGGGAAGGCCGGCCTGCTCGGGCTGATCAGCTCCAGCGAGGTCGGCGGAGCCGGAGGTTCCCTCGCGGACGCCGCGCACGTGATCGAGAAACTGGCGGGGGCGTGCGGGTCGACGGCGATGGTCACGCTGATGCACTACGCCGCCACCGCGCTGATCGAAGCCCACGGCGACCGCGACACTCGCCGGGCGATCGGCGAAGGACGGCACCTGAGCACCCTTGCGTTCTCGGAAACGGGTTCCCGCAGCCATTTCTGGGCCCCGCAAGGATCGGCGACCGCGAACGGCGGCGACCGGGTCGTTCTCGACGCGCAGAAGAGCTGGGTGACCGCGGCCGGGGAGGCGGACAGCTACGTGTGGTCGAGCCGGCCGGTGGCGGCCGAGGGGCCGATGACGCTGTGGCTGGTCTCCAGCGACGCCAAGGGCCTGACGGTGCGGGGGAAGTTCGACGGGCTGGGACTGCGCGGCAACGCCTCCAATCCTGTTGCCGGCCAGGCGGTGGAGGTGCCTTCCTCGGCCATGCTCGGCAGCGACGGCGCGGGCCTGGACCTCGCGCTGCAGTCGGCTCTTCCAAACTTTCTGGTCCTGAACGCGGCCTTCTCCCTGGGGCTGATGCAGGCGCTGATCGCGAAGGCGGCGGCTCACCTGACCGGGACCCGCCTCGCCCATCTCGACCAGACGTTGGCCGAACAACCGCAGCACCGCGAACGGTTCGCGCGGTTGCTGACCCGCACTGACGAGGTCCGCGCTTTCCTGTGCGACACGCTCGCGGCGCTGGTGGAAGGACGCGAGGACGCGACTTTGCGGGTGCTGCAGGTGAAAGCCGTCGCCGCGGAGGCCGCCTCGGAGGTCGCCGACGGGGTGATGCGGCTGTGCGGCGGCTCCGCGTTCCGCAAGGAACTGGGCGTCGAACGGCAGTTCCGCGATTCGCTGGCGGCTCGGGTGATGGCTCCGACCACGGAAGCACTGCGCGATTTCGTCGGCCGGGCCAGCCTCGGCCTGCCGCTGTTCTGACTACGGAGGGGATGTCATGACTTTGTTGATGGGCGCTGTGGCCTACGACCCGAAAGTCGTCACGATCTGGAACGGGTTCCGCTCCTGGCTGCAGAACCGCGGGCTGTCTTTCGACTTCGTGCTCTACTCCCATTACGAACGCCAGGTCGAGGACCTCGCGGCCGGGCGGATCCACGCCGCGTGGAACTCGCCGCTGGCCTGGCTGCGCGCGCAGCGCCTGGCCGGCGCCAACAGCAGGCAGCTCACGCCGCTGGTCATGCGCGACACCGACCGGAACCTGACCTCGGTCATCATCGTCCGCGCCGATTCCCACTACGAGAAGGTCGCCGATCTGGAAGGCGTCACCGTGGGGGTCGGCGCCGTCGACTCGCCGCAGGCCACGCTGATCCCGTGCTCGTTCCTGCGGGAGGCCGGGCTCGTCCCGGGCGAGAACCTCACGGTCCGCCGTTTCGACGTGGGCGTCGGCCTGCACGGCGACCACATCGGCGGCGAACGCGACGCCGCGCGAGCGCTGCTGGCCGGCGAGATCGAAGCGGCCGCGATCATCGACATGAACCACCTGCTTTTCGGCAAGGAAGGCACGCTCCCGCCCGGAAGCACCCGCGTGCTCGCCCAGACTCCCGCCTACGACCACTGCAACCTCAGCGTCGTCGACGACGCGCCGCAAGACGAGGTCCGCAAGCTGGGCCAGCTGCTGCTCTCGATGTCCTACACCGACCCCGAGGTCCGGCCCCTGTTCGACTTGGAGGGCCTCACCGCATGGCACGAAGGCCGCAGCAGCGGGTACGCCATGCTCGACGCCGCCGTGCGCGAACAGGCCTTCTACGACGCCGAGGGCCGGGTCACCGCCCGGGAGTACCGGCCATGACCTTCGCACCGCCCGGCGTGCTCGACCTGGAAAACCTCAGCTTCGAACGAGGCGCCCACCTGCTCGTGCAACAGGCGTTGCGCGGGCTGCGCCCCGGCGACGAACTCGGCGTCACCGGCGGCGACCCCGCGCTGGTCGTGCACCTGGAAACCTGGTGCCGCCAGAACGGGCACGGCGTCCGCCCGGCCCTCGACACCGACTTCGGCGTCCGCGCCTGGGTGGTCCGCGGCCGCGCGGACCTCGACCGGTGGGCCGGCGCCCAGCGGGCCGGCGGGCCGCTTCCCGGCGGGATCGTCAGCGACCCGGCACCGGACTGGGGCCTGGCCGCGCGCGGCGCGCTGATCGAGCAAGGAGGCCCGACGCCGCCGTTCGACATCACCCACCGCGACCTGGTGTGGGCCGAGATCGCGCCCTCGCTCTACGCGCACGCCGCGTCCGCCCAATGGAACCCCGACACCGAAGTGGACTGGAAAGCGGATTTCACGCTGGCGCCCGAGGTGGAACAAGCGGTCGTCCAGGTGATGACCTACCTCATCGAGAACGAGCAGGCCGCGCTGGTCATCCCGGCGCGGCTGCTGGGCCGGATCCACCCACACTTCCGGGAAGTGCTCCAGTTGCTCGCCGTGCAAGCGGCCGACGAAGCCCGCCACATGGAGGTCTTCACCCGCCGCGCGCTCCTGCGCGGAGGCGAGATGGGCACGTCCTCGGCCAGCGGCCGGGAATCGCTGGCCACGCTGCTGACCGAAGCCGAGTTCTCGCTCGCCTCGTTCCTGCTGTCGGTCCTCGGCGAGGGCAGCTTCCTGAACCTGCTGGAGTTCCTGGACAAACACGCCCCGGACCCGGTGACCCGGCAGGTCACCCGCCTCGCCCGCCGCGACGAGGCCCGGCACGTCGCGTTCGGGGTGGCCCACCTGCAACACCAGTCCCAGATCGACCCGGCTCTGCGGGGACGGCTCCGGTCCGCGGTCGAGCGCCGCTACGACGCGCTGGTCGACACCTCCGGACTCAACCAGGACGTCTTCGACTCGCTCGTCATCATGGCGGCCGGACAGTGGACGCCGGAGGCGATCGCCCGCGGCTACGACAAGGTCATGAAGCTCCAGTCCGAAATGGACGACGGTCGGCAGCGGAGACTGGTCCACCTCGGCTTCCCCGCCGACGAAGCCGCGGATCTGTCCTCTTTGCACACCCGCAACTTCATGTGACGCACACCCACAACTTCATGTGACCGAAACCCTGCCCGCGCACCAGGTTCGCCGGCCCGGCGGCTACGCGGCGATCGCCCGCCCTTCCGAACGCCACTCGAGCATCCCGCCCGACATCCGGCGGGCCTGGCGCCCGCGCGCCCGCAACAGCCGCACCGCCTCGTAGGACAGCACGCAGAACTCGCCCCGACAGTAGGCCACAACCTCCTGATCCGCAGGCAGCTCTGAGAGCCGGTCTTCGAGCTCGTCCAGGGGCACCGACACCGCACCGGCGATGTGCCCGGCCTCGAACTCGGTCTCCGGGCGCACGTCCAGCACGAGCGCGTCGCCTGCTTCGATCCGGTCCATCAGCGCGTCGCGGCCGAGTTCCTCGACCTCGTCCTCTCCCAGAAGCTCGTCGGCGGCCTGCCGGGTCTCGGCCAGATGCGCCTTCGCGACTTCGTGCAAGCTCAGGCACAACCGGGCGACCTCGTCCCCGGCGAGCCGGTAGAACACCCGGGTGCCGTCCTTGCGGGTCCGCACCAGCCCGCCCTGCCGCAGCGCCTGCAGATGCGCGGACGCGGTCGTCAGCTTCAGGCCGGTGCGTCGCGCCAGGACCTCCACGCTGCGTTCCCCCTGAGCCAACACGTCCAGCAGCTCCAGCCGCTTCGGGCTGCCGAGCGCCTTGCCGACGCGGGCGAACTGCTCGAACAACACCTCTTGGGGCCCAGGGTTCTCCGACATGGGACACCATCCCGTTCTGCTTCTCCAAAGCTTTCTGGATCTATGCCAATAGTGTCACACTTCCGGCCCACTGGCGCGTCCGCACTCCCGCCGTGACGTCCGCGCATGCGGCCTGTGACCAGCAGAGACAGGCCAGCTGTGACCGCCGCGACAGGTGCCGGGCCCAGCGCCGACGACGGTCGGGCAGCAGATTTACTGAACTCACCTCACTATGTACCCTAGACACTAAAAGGGGGAGGGACGAGGTGACCGGGAGTCCGGAGGAGGCGTTCGACAAGGCTTTCGAGCTGGCCGCTCGGCTGGCCGAGACGATGCAGGGGGTGCTCGCCGAGCGAGGCCTTACCCCCAGCCGCGCGGAGGTGATCTACGTGCTGGCCCGCGACGGTGAGCTGATGCAACGCGCGCTCGCCGACGCGCTGCGATGCACTCCTCGCCACGTCACCAGCCTCGTCGACCAATTGCAGGGCGCTGGTCTGGTGCGGCGACTGCCCCATCCTCACGACCGGCGCGCCGTCGCGGTTTCCTTGACTCCCAAAGGATCCGTCACCGCACAGTGGATCAACGACAGCCGGCGCAGCGGTGCCCGGGCAGTCCTCGGCGACGTGCCGCCCGACGACATGACCGCCTTCGTCCGCGTCGCCGACCTCATCCTGGGCACCGTCGCCCCGTCGGCGACATGACCGGCTACGACGTCGCCATCGTGGGCGGCGGCCAGGCAGGACTGGCTCTCGGACACGAACTCGCCGGCACAGGCCTGGATTTCGTGGCCCTCGACGCGGGCCCGGAGGTCGGCCACGTCTGGCGCGATCGCTGGACGTCCCTGCGCCTGTTCACCCCGGCGCGATACGCCGCTCTGCCTGGCCTCCCGTTCCCCGGCCCGCCGGACGCCTGCCCCGGGAAAGACCAGGTCGCCAACTACCTCGCGACCTACGCCAGCACCTTCGACCTGCCCGTCAAGACGTCGACCGCGGTCACCGCCCTCGAACGACACGACGACGGCTACCGTCTCGCCACGACTCGCGGACCGGTCCGGGCGCGGCAGGTGGTCGTCGCGACCGGGCCGTTCCAGCAACCTGCCGTCCCGGCCCTCTCGGAAACATTCGCATCCGAAATCCTGCAACAACACAGCAGCGCATACCGGGATCCGGACGCGTTCCGCGGCAGCCGGGTCCTGGTGGTGGGCGCGGGCAACTCCGGCGTGCAGATCGCCGCCGAACTCGCCGCCGACCCGGACGTCGTCGCGGTGACGCTCTCGGCCGGAACCCGCAACGTCCATGTCCCGCAACGCATCCTGGGGCGCGACATCTTCTGGTGGCAGACCCGTACCGGGCTGATCACTGCCCCCGCGGCCTCTCGACGAGGTCACTGGATGCGCCGCGGCGAAGGCACAGTGATCGGCCACTCGCCGCGCGCCTTGCGCCGCCTCGGAATCAGCTTCGCGCCCCGGCTCACGAACGCCCTGGACAGCACTGCGGTCTTCGCCGACGAAGCGCGCGCCGACGTCGACGCGGTTGTCTGGGCGACCGGATTCCGCCGGGACCACTCGTGGGTCAACATCCCCGGCGCGCTCGACGGGTCGGTACTCCGCCACCGTGAAGGCATCACGCCGACACCTGGCCTGTACGTCCTCGGGCAGCCCTGGCAACGAACCGCAGGCTCAGCGCTCATCGGCTACGTCGGCCACGACGCCGCCCACCTCGCCCGGCAGATCCTCAGCCACGCGACCGCGACCTCGCGTCCGCGACAACAGAGACTGTGACGACGCGACCGGAGATCAGCAGCGTCCGTCGCCGCCGGAACTCGCGACCGAGGCGATCCGGTCGACGAGCGGGCCACCTGTGTCCAACAGCGCCTGGAGGGTTTCGAGAGGTTCGGGGACGAGGCGGTACCAACTCCAGGTGCCACGCCGTTCGCGGGTAAGCAGCCCGGCGGAAACCAGGACGCGCAGGTGGTGGCTGAGGATCGCTTGGGGCATGGCGAATTCCTCGGCGAGATCGCAGAAGCAGGCTTCGCCCCCGGGCGAGTGCCGGATGATGGCCACGAGCCGGATTCGATCTTCACCGACATCCGCGCTAGCCTCGCCCTGCACGACTCCGCCGGCTACCGCACCATCGGCGTCCGCGAACGCATCGCTCAACGCGACGGCACCTGGCACGACACCGTCTTCCTCGAACGCCGCAGCTCCATCAACTGACTGATTTGTACGGCAGGCCCTTGATCACGGGTTCGTCGCCTTTGGCACGACTTCGTCGCCGGCTCCGATGTCGCCCGAGCCAACTTGTGACCATGAACCCGTAGTCCGATCGTCCAGAGGGGAACTTGAAGCCCGAGCACGCCATTGCTGAACTGGAAGAACTCAAGAGCCAAGCCCAAACCTCACCTCTCCTGCAAGCTTCCACGCCATCCCACCGAGCGTGGAAGGCGAAAGTGGTGGCAGTTCTGGAGAAATCCCTCGGACGCGAATCATCTGTGCTGAAGCAGTTCGTCGCGCTCAGATACTCCGTCGGAGTCTGGACAGGCGCACCTGGCGAAAGGGCCCGCGATGCACAGCACTTCAGCAACCGCGTCGCTGACGCGGTTGCTCATCGACGCGGCGATCTACGAACTCGGCCTCACGACTGGCGTGAAAGCCAGGGAGGGCGGCAGCTAGGGCCCCGGACTCTGGGATCACGTCAAACACTCCGTGGACGAGGAACGCTGGGCGCAGGCGGCCAGCGCGGCAGTCATCTACCTCGAAGACAAAGTCCGCCGTTGGTCCGGAGTGCCAACCGACAAACAAGGGAAGAAGCTTGTCGGTCAAGCACTGTTCGCCACGGCATTTTCCGCCGAAGGTCCGCTCGCGCTGGGCGGTCAGGCCAACGAAACCGACGGCTGGCGAAGCTTGGCCACAGGCCTGGTCGCTGCGCTCGGCAACGTCGATCGCACAACATTCAAGAGCGACCGGACGTGAAGCAATACGCACTAGGCGTGCTCAGGCTTGCCAGCCTGTTGCTGACACAGGTTCGTTACCAGCACCCCGCGAGCACGCTCGCGTAGGGCGTCGGCTGCATGGTTCCGCCGACGCTCGGGTGAGGAATCGGGCATGTTCGGAGCGTGTGCGGGCTGGCCAGCCAGTGCGGGTGTCTCCGTGGATCATCGTGCTAACTTGAGCAAACCAAGACGCTGCGCATCAGCAGACGAACTGGTTGGGGCCGGTAGCTCAGTTGGTTAGAGCAGGAGACTCATAATCTCTTGGCCGTCGGTTCGAGTCCGACCCGGCCCACAACATCAACAAAGCCTCCCGCTTCTGGACAAGATCGTCCAGCGCGGTCGAGCCGACGTCAGCTGATGCGGAACGTGGTAGATCCGGCCGATTCCGTAGACGCGGCTTCAGTGTCAGCGACCGCCAATGCTGCGTAAGCTCACGCCCGTGGCAACACATCGCCCCTCCGAGCAGGACGGCATCTCGCTCCGCCTGCCATCGCCGGTTGTCGAGCTGCATGATGACCGTCTCCGCCCGCACGACGTCAGGCTTCTGCTCAAGCGAGACGACTTGATCCATCCCGACGTGCCGGGCAACAAGTGGCGCAAGCTGAAGTTCAATCTGGCTGAGGCGCGCGAACAGGGCTACAGCACTCTGCTCACCTTCGGAGGCGCGTACTCCAACCACTTGCGTGCCACGGCAGCGGCTGGCCGCCATTTCGGCTTCGACACCATCGGAGTGGTTCGAGGCGAGGAACATCTACCGCTGAACGAGTCGCTAGCGTTTGCCGCGGGCATGGGGATGCGACTCACGTACCTGGACCGTACGACGTATCGACGCAAGACCGACGCAGACGTGCTCAGCCGCTTAGCAAATCAGTTTGGCCCGTGCTACGTACTTCCCGAAGGCGGGAGCAATGCCTTAGCTGCGCGTGGATGCGCCGAACTGGTCGACGAGATTACTGAAGATTTCGACACCATCTGCTCGGCATCCGGCACCGGCTGCACCTTGGCGGGTATCGCAGCACGTCTCCGGCAGGGCCAGCGCGCGATCGGGTTCAGTGTGCTGAAGGGCGGCGGCTTCCTCAACGATGAGGTGCGGCGCTTCCAACGCGAGGCGTTTCAAGCCGAGACGCACAACTGGTCGCTCGAAACGGAGTTCCACTTCGGCGGCTACGCCAAGCGAAAGCCCGAACTGGATTCATTCATCTCCGACTTCGAGGATCGCCACGGCGTGGTACTCGATTGGGTGTACGAGGCGAAGATGATGTACGGCATCTTCGCCCGGGTCGCATCCGGGAGCATCGCTCGGGGAAGCACAGTAGTAGCAGTGCTGTGCTAGCTAAGCCTTCTCGTAGTACGCGCGCTGCGCTTGCTTTGAAGTACCCGGCTCGCACCAGGTCAGGTCCCACTCGCCGGAATTGATCTTGAAGTCACGACCGAAGCCAAGCCACCTGCCGGACATGCGGCGACCAGCCGGGTCGATGACCAGCTGGAGGGTCCCGTGGTAAATGGCACCCTGGTAGTAGCCGGTCGGGGACGTTCGCTCGCACCACGTCCCCGTTGCCACAGCTCGGTCCAGCGCCAATTCCAGCCGCAGCCGGGACCCGATTGAGTGTGGCAAGCTCTGTCCGATCAAGCGGCGCTCCTGCTGGCGTAAAACGACATAGTGCTCGCCGGTGAAGCTCTTGCCTCGGCCGGAACTCGGGTAAACGTAGCGGCTGCGCCAAATTCCGGAGAAGTCGCCGCTCTCTGTGCCTGCGCTTGAAGTTGCGGCACCGGCGGGCTCCTCCGTGAGCACGGGGGTCAACGATGCCAGCGACAGCGCAGCGCTGATCTTGAGCAGCAACGACCGACGGCTGACACCGGAACCGCCTGCCTGTGCCCACGTCGTCGCCATCTTGGCCAACTCGTGAACGTCGGTCGCGCCCAATCGCGCAACGATGTCCTGGACGGACGTAGCCGGATTCTCGATCACTGCCAGTTGCTGCCGATCCTGATGGACCGAGTCGGCAGGCCGGTAGTCGGCTACATCAGCAAGAAGATCGGCGACCCTGCACTCGTAAAGTTCCGCCAGCCGACAGAGAACGTCGAGAGGCGGAGCGTGCCCCGTCGGCGCGGGCCACAGCTCCCAGTACGAAAACGCCTTGTCAGTCTTCGGCTCAGCCGGCCAATGCCGGTTCCAACGTTCGGCAGCCTCTCGCTGGCTCCACCCACGGGCCAACCGCAGGGCGGTGCGCATGTTGACGTTGTACCGCTCGGCGAGGACAAACGCGATCTCCACCCATGTCTTAGACTGCGCTCGGAGCTGCGCTGACAATTCGCGTTGCTTGCTTCGCACACTGCGAGTGGTCGAAGGCACGGCGGTCCCCCTTCAGGCGAGTCTGCGCGGACCATACGCCGATCCCAGTATGGAGCAATTTCTCCCCGTTGAACAGTGAGTTCCGGTCCCTCAAGATCATGGTTTCGTTGGGTGGTTTACGGGCTTGAACTGGGGTTTCGTTAGTGGTGGCACAGCGGCGGACCACGAAACCGGCAAGAGGGTCAGGGATCCGTCGCACGGACGCTGGCCAACCCAACGACAGACACAAGTCCGGCCAGGTACCACTAACACCGACGAGCAGGAGGGTGCTTTCCAGTGATAGCCATGTTGCCTACTGCGACGACTCACGTTGATCTCGCGGCCAGTGCTCAGCCCGACGAAGATGGAACGAGTTCAGCACGGCCTGCACTGCGGGGTTCCGCGCCATCATCGACAACCGCACTGGGCGACACATCCGAACTGCCCAGCGGCAAGGCAGGACGCGACGAAACCCAGGACGCCGCACACCTCCTGGCCTAGCAGAGATCCCGCGAGATCAATGCCTGACCGCCTTTTCGAAGGCAGTGCCACCCCGGGACGTCCGGATCGACAGCGCGGGACGTCCCTGGGGATCCCGGCGGCGGGCGAGGTCGAGCACGACGGCGTGCACCGCCACCCCACGTCAGCACGCCCGTGCACCCTCGCCCGTCCGCCGCTCCACAGCCGCGGTGGAGACGGCTGTCCCCCGACCAGTCGCCTCCACCGCGTTCCAACCCGAATGAGAGGTGTCTGGAATGGCAGGACCAGTCCAACGCCTGTGGACCACGCCCTACACGTGCGGACGCGACGGCATCCAGCACGAGGTGACCGACGAGGCCTTCTATCGAACTCGCGAACACGGTATGCCTCTCGTCAGCGTCTGTGGTCGGCAGTTGGAGTGCGCACTCGCCATCTCGGCCCCCGGCGCCAAATGCGCTGAGTGCGCTCGCATCATTCGGCTTTCCCGCCAACGGCAACGTGAGAAGCAGCGGGCGGTTCTTGTGATCATCCAGGGCGGGGAAGCTGGACGGCATCGCCGACCTCGGCCTTTTCGCCGATACCGCATTCATGGACGAAGGCTCCATGCCAGGAGAGCGTCATGACCAACAGAGTGGACATCGAGGCGAAGTTCCTCAAGGCTCTAGGCAAAGAACTCCTTTCAGCGCGCCAAAGTCGGGGATGGACCCGACCCGATCTGGTGCTCGCGATGGGCCTGGGGCAGTCGAACGAGGCTATCGCCTCACACAAGTTCGGAACGCGCGCGATGACTGTCGCCCGGTTCGGGTCGTACTGCACCGCATTGGGACTGCCTCCCGGTCGCCTGATCGATCGGGTCTACAACGGCGTGGTCAACAACGGCTTGGCGGTCTTGGACCTCGCCGAATTGGCCCGGTCCGGGCACTCTCTCGCACAGTGGGCGGCGATTCGGTTGCGGGAGCTTCCACGGAAATCGATGGGCCGGCTGCTAGTTCCCGGGCCTGCGCAGGACAAGCTCGCCGAGTTGTGCGGATGCGACAGAGGTCAGTTGTTCGGCGCGCTGACAGCGGCAGCCTGACATGCGCGGCCTGCCGACGGTATGCCTCACGTTCTTGCCATTTGTTCTTCATGGCTCCGTTGTGGTGCATCAAGTGTTTTTCCGACGAGGACGGTACCCGTCTCGGGAAAGAGAGGAGGCGACAACTGTGCTCGACCAACCTTGTCTCAGGCAGGGCGTTGCACCAGTTCCCGCAGAACACAGAGAGTCTCCGAACAATGGGGCGACCGACCTGGGCCAGCCTTCTGTCACTCGCCGGAGGCCATTGGACGATTGGACTGCAACACAGATCGCGTGGCCGGTTAAAGACCGCGATCTCGCCGCCGCGCACCGCTAGCGAGAGGAAGTTCGCGTGAAGCAGGACTGCGCGGCCGAGGACGTCATGTCCACCGCACGAGCCAGCCAGTCATCTCGGCTGGCTCCCCGCACAGTGATGGGAACCCGCCATGAATAACAATGCCAGCTACCGACCAGGTCCTCGAGTCGCAGCTTACGCTCTCATAGGCCGCGACGAGGAAATCCTGTTCCTGACCGACGAGACCGGCGCGCTTGTCTTGCCGGGCGGCCCAGTTCGCGACGGCGAACCAGTTGAGCGAGCGCTCCATCGCACCCTGCGCGACCAGATCGGCACAACGATCACCGGACTGGACTTTTGCTGCGTGATTGAGCATGAGGTCGTGAGCGGTCAACACGACTACTCGACGGGCCTGGCGTTTCTCTTCGATGCGACTCTCGCCGAAAACGATGACATCACTGGCCACCAGCCCTATGCGCCCCACTGGTGCGGCGAGCCCGAAGCCGCCCTGCTACGGCCGTCTGCGATCGCAGATGTGATCGCAGACGGCCGCTTGTCCGCCGACTTTCCCTGGCGGGCGTGGAAACCATGACCAGCTCAACCGCAGAGCACGCAGCGCCTGACAGCCGAAGCGACCCGCCTGGTACACGCGACCGACTGCCGCGCTTACTGAACCCCTGCCACTGCGGGCGGCAAGACTTGTCCCGGGAGACGAACGCGACAACAGCGCCTGAGCACAGGACGGTGCAACTCGCCTACCTCGAAATCACGCATGCCCGCGGGCCGGAAGAGCAAACGCTGAACAGTCACCGCAAAGAATTCTGCACCATAAATTTCGAAGAAACCGAGCCATCAATCGATTGCGAATGCCGAATCTACCGCCTCTCCGAGTCGACACAGACGACAACATCAGTATGGACGCACACAACCAACACAGCAACCGGATGGAACACGACGGTTCTGACCACCGAAAGGCACAACCTCACAAAATGCAACATAAACACTCGTCGGATTTGACTACGAACGACCGTGCGGCCTCAGATGCAACACTCGTGGGCCACCGGGCCCTGTCGTGATCGGGCAAACCGAGCTTCCAGTTTGGAAGCGACTCTACGACGCTGCCGGATTCGTCTACGAAACGAACGACAACAGTGGGCGCACGTGGCGGATGTGGTTCGCCGACAGTGATCCGCCCGGTGGTCCGCACCCTGGCGGATGGCGGGTGGCCCTGATTTCCTCCCTAGATGAGACCGCCTTCATCCCGCACACCGGCACCACACGAGACTTCGACGTCGCCGCGGACCTGGTCGCCGGAGACGATGCCGCCCACGATCTAGGCGGCAAAGGCCCGCGGCGGCTGGACAGCGAACGCCCTCCGACTGAAGCACGGGTCCAATTGCTGGACGAGTCCATGCCGACGAGCCTGTATCTGCACCTCCCAGGTCGGCTAAACGCGCGCGGCGTTGCAGTGACACTGCGCCTGGACACCGGCGTACTGACAGCGTGCGCCGTAGAGGAAATGCTGCCGGACCGGACTGCTTGGTGGGCAATCCCCTGCGTTGCCACCGCCGCAGCGAACCAGGCTCTGCAGGAAGTCTCCGAACTGGCATTGCCTCTGCTCACCGCCGGCCCGGGCGCCATGCACCAAGTCCGGAGCCCAGCCGAACATGCACATCACCGGATCCGCGAATACCTCGATTCAGCCTTCTCCGAAGAGGACCTAGTACTAGGCAGGTACGCAGGAGAGTGGTTTGAGAAAGATCCGGGGGCCTCCGGGATCACAGCTGAAACGCGCGACGACGAGTTGGCGGCATGGGCGCCCGCGTACGAAAAAGAGGTCGCATCCGGACACGGGCGGCCTTGTTTCCCACAGGGCCTGCAGATCGGGATGTGCCGATATGTCGTGCTCCGTGGTACGCACCTGTGGGCCCGCACGTACCGCGACCTGCTGCGCGAGCAGGCTCACAAACCTTGCAGTTCTCACACCCCGTCGGCACCGAGGATCGCCCGCCGTGCTGACGGTCATCGATGACGAGGCCATGGCGAGAAGAAATTAAGCGTGATACCGCCCAGCAAATACGAGCACACCACAGACCAACCGCGGATCATGATCCTCGGTGCGGCTCTGCACCGCCTGCGCGTCGAGGCCAAATGGGGACTCCGCGAACTGTCCCGCCGGATCGGCACCAATCCCTCGCTGATCTCGAACTGGGAGCGTGGCCAGCGCACCCCGTCATCAGAGGACGCGGCGGGCTATCTAGGCGCGCTCGGAATCGTCGGCGAGGACAAAAAGCGGATCTTGAACCTCGCCCGAAGCCTCACCGCAGGCGTGGTGATCGCAGGGGACCAGCCCGTGCCTCACCATCTCGCCACCCTGCTCGATGTGGAATGGGCGGCCAAATCGGCAACCGTCTGGGAGCCCATGCTTGTTCCTGATCTGCTGCAGTTGCCCGAATATGCCTGCGACGTACTTCGGGCCCTTGGCCGCAGCCCTGACCGCACCACCAAACTGGCCGAGTTGCGCAAGCTCCGAGAAAACATGCTCACCGGACCGAAGGCCAAGCCTGTCACCGCGTACATCGGCGAACTGGTCGTTCACGGCCTCGTCGCGTCGGCCAGGACCACAGCCGCGCAGTTATGGCATCTGGCCAGGCTCAACCAGAAGTGCACCAACGTCACTGTCCGAGTCGTGCCCTCCGGCATCAACCGCCACCCTGCCTTGTCCAGCGGCTGGACTCTTTACGAGCTGTACCGGCCCGTCGTCTGCATCAACCATGTGCTCTCGGGTTCCTTCGTTCACGACCGGTCCGGCTACTACACCCGCGCCATCGCCGAACTCGCCAAAGTCGCTCTCACCGAAGAGGAATCCACGACGAGGCTGATCCACTTCGCGGCCAAGCACGCCGGATCGTTACAACCGGAAGGTCGGAAGACCTCCTCCCTGCCTCCCCGGCAGGAGTTGGGCCGTACAGGCGTCCGCTTGAAGTGACCACTACCCGGCGCGACGCATCTCTTCGACGACGCACTGTCAGTTCGGACCCCGCACGTGATAAACGGAGTCGGTTGTTCGACGTTGCGGCCCTGCATCGACCGCTTTCTCCGTCCAAGGACAGACGCTGGGGCGAATCGGCAGGGGCCGTGAACTTTACGCGGCCCGTGCGCATCGGCCGAGCGAGCGCTGCGGACTACGCGGCCGAGTCCCGTGCCGAACCGCGACTGCTGGAGGTGCTCTGCGGCGTGGTCACCGGATCCGCCGCCCCACCGAAGTTGCCCTTCAGCGACCGTCAGCGTCCTCGGCGTAGACCTTTACCACGTACTCCTCCAGCGACTGTTCGCACTGCTCCAGGACCCGTAGGGTATCCGCGCATCCGCGGTCCGGCGCGCTGAGCATGTCTCACTCGATGGCCTTCGCCAGCCAATTCCGCAGGTTCGTCAGGTCTTCCTCGTTCTCTTCCAGCTCTGCGTAGGCGAGTTGCTCTGCGGGGGTTTCCTTGCGAATTGATAGGAAATTTCTGACTCAATCCCGGCGCGGAATGTATATGGCAAGAACCAGCTCATGAATTCAGCACCAACCTGGCACTCGACAGCTTCGCCACGCGCGATGGCAAAACTCTCGGACCGCTTAACGACACGCGACAGCTCGGA
Organism: Amycolatopsis sp. cg13; assembly: GCF_041346965.1. Lineage (GTDB taxonomy): Bacteria > Actinomycetota > Actinomycetes > Mycobacteriales > Pseudonocardiaceae > Amycolatopsis. Next base: position 7,574,624 of record NZ_CP166848.1, on the reverse strand, counting down.
CTACCCGGCCGACGACGAACGAGACCCGGCACATGCGGAAGATCCCCCTGCGCGTCCAGGTAATCTCTGCGCATGGCGAGTACAACGTGCGGCTGGTGCGAACGCTGGGCAAACATGAGGTCGAACGACACACCTAGGTTGATCCACGGCGATTGGTTCCAAGCTCCCAGCCTGCTCATGAACTCATATACCTGCGACTACTGCGGCAAGCTGTCGGTCGCATGGATGGAGATAGAGCGCGAACTCGGACCAAAGTTTCCAACCGAAGTAGTCGAAAGAATGAACGGCCTTGACGAGCGTCTCTCGTGGTTGCCACGAGTCGGCGTTGGAAAGACCTACGATGATGTCCCAGACCACATAGCAGGAGCAGCCAGCGAGGCGCAGGAATGCCTCAGCATCAACGCCGGCCGAGCTGCGGTTTCACTGGCACGCGCCGTTGTGGAAGCAACCGCGAAGGCGAAAGGAATAACGTCCGGAAACCTTGTCGCCAAGATCGACAAACTTCATGCGGACGGCCACATCCGCGCACACGTGCGGGAGATCGCCCATGAGATCCGGCATCTGGGGAACGACATGGCGCATGGCGACTTCGTCGACCCGGTCGAGAAGGAAGAAGCAGAGGAGACCCTCGGCTTGATGGACGAGGTTCTCTCCGAGGTGTTCCAATCACCCGCACGGCTCGAGCGCAGGAAAGCCGCCCGGCTTGAGAAGAAGAAAAATTCAAGCCCGAACAGCGCAGATCCGCGACAAGGCTGACCCCTCGAACACCTGCGCAGCTGACTGCATACGTTCTTGCGCTTGCCACATGAGACATGACTGGGTCGCTGTCGCAGCGACTGCACGGAATTGGCCACCAATGAGATTCGGAGCCCCTGGCAACGGCGCCACGGCTTGGCAGCCAGGATCCGGCTCCGGATATGCGATAGCTCGAAGAGCGGGGTCGGCGGCGTCGGTCAGGATCGACAACACCACCCGGCTGCTCGCGAGACCGACGCCGACGACCATCCCGGCCGCCCAGCAGCTCCAGCCAGACGTACCACCCGTATACCCCGAACTCCGGCTGAGGACAAAACCCGCCCGCCACCCGCGGCCCCTTGGATCTTGCAGGGCACTCCACTTGCAGCTCGTTCTTCACGATCTCCTCGTCGAATACCTCAGCGTGTCGCCCCTGAGCCAGCCGCAGCCACGCAGGGACGGAAACTGGACTAGGAACCCTCGTCCACGAGCGCAGTCGCAGAGCCGGAGCGACCAGTTGAGGCAATCACGAACTGGCACGGTGCCGGTTTCTTGACTCGTAAACACGTAACACTGCCCTCGGGAGGTCCGACCTTGTGAACAGGCACAGACGACGCGTCGACACTTCGCTGGATGGGCCCTGACGGGTGACTCCGTCGAGCACCATGAAGCCGCCGGCACGACGGCCGCGCTCACGCGTGTGGCTGCATCTGTACGGCTGACTGACCTTTGCGGGGGTGGAGAGCATGGCACCGCGACCACGATTCATGCACATGGTCGACGCCTCCCGGGACGAAGCCCAGCTGGCTGTGCGCCTGTACAACGACCCAGCGGAGACCCGGTCGTTCGAAGGGTTCGTCGTCCACATGCACCTGGCCTGGCTCTACCTGCTACACGGAGAAATGACCCGAGCTGGCGTCGACTTCCGTTATTGGCGCTCTCAAGGACGGGTCCGGCGCGTCGAGCGAATCGACGGCGAGCCGAAGCGATGGGACCTGGCGACCTGCGTCCGGCACCGATGGCCGGACGAGAAGGACCCGGTCCGCGCCAACCTCGGCTTCTTCATCGGGTTGCGCAACAAGATCGAGCACCGGTACGCCCGCCAGCAAGACGCTCTCACTGCGGCCGTCGGGGGCCAAAGCCAGGCCCTCCTGGTGAACTACGAGGAAGAACTCACCCGCGAGTTCGGCGTCGAGACATCCATGGCCACCCGCTTGCGCTTCCCCATCTTCATCGGGAGCTTCACCGACGAGGGCGAGCGGACGCTCCGACGGCTGCGGTCCCGGCTTCCGGCCGCCCTGCGGACATTCATCGCCGATTACGATGCCGGTCTCGACGAGACGACTGCACACGACCCTAGGTACGACTTCCGATTACGAATCCTTCAAGAACTCGCCCCGAAAGATCCAGATGCCCTCGCAGTGCAGTTCACCCGATACGACGACCTCTCGGAGGAACAACGCGTGGCCGTCGAGTCCATGGGAAAGAAGGGTTACGTCGTCGTCCGGGAGCAAAAGCGTCCCGTCATCGGACATGGACTCTTGAAGCCGACAGACACCGCCCGAGAGGTGCAGGAACAGATTCCTTTCCGCTTCAACACGGCTCTCTTCGCCAAATCCTGGAAAGAGCTGGGAGTGCGGCCCCTGACCGGCGATGTCCATCCGGAGAAGACGGACGAGAGGTACTGCCTGTTCGACGAACGGCATGGAGACTACGGATACACGCGAGCTTACATGGCTAAGCTCGTCCGTGAATGCGCCACCGAAACCGGCTTCCGAGCGCTGCTCGGGACGGCTCCCAAGGACAAAGTCACAGGCGATTGGGTGGGCACACCACCCCTGAGCGCAGCCCCTCCATGGAAACGACCAGTTCCAGTGTCGGAGGAGTTGCTCGAAGACGCGAGCGCCTGAGCTTCACGCTCCGACCTCGTCCAACAGCCAGCGCAGCGCTGAAGTTCGCCAGCCACGCCTGAGGGATGCCAGCTTCGGCGACCGCGGCCCCGCCACCGACTCATGGGATCGCTGCCGGACATTGTCCAAGATGTGGTTGTTCTCCAGTTGATCGAGTCCTGCGGGGCACGTGGGCAGTGCCGAGACGTTCTCCGGAGAACGTGTGGCCGAACGGTTCGACACCGCTACCGCGACTGATGATCACGAATCAGCGCCTCAATCGGCGTGTAGCCAGCGCCGAGTCCTTTGCCACTGCAGAGATCCGCTGGTCAGCGACCAAGTAGGCGGTTTTCACACCTTGGCGTTACTGATCGATTACAGTGACTGTTGGGGAGCTCTCGCGCTGGCTGCCCCACCGTGGTGGTGACTTGTCGCTTGAGGGGTGCGCATCGTGGGTCAACCTGCGTCGAAAGCAGGCAGCTGGCTTGACGGCCTGATGTTCAACATCGGGGACTCGCCGGGTGGCGGAGGCGGGGCTGCTGCGGGCGGTGGTCCGGGTTCGGGCGGGCAGGGTTTCAGCCTCAGCCATGATGAGGCGATGAGCATGCTGAACCTGGCGCGCGGCATCCGCGACGATCTGGCGAAGATGATCCCCAAGGCGGAACGTCTCACGCATCTGAACCCGCCTGCCGAGGACCCTGCCAGCAAGGGCTACAACGCGCTTCTTTCCGGATCAGGCGCGGGTGCCAGCGCGTTCGGCCACGGCTTGGGGCACATTCAGCGTGAACGCGACTACGTCTCGACGCTGATCGAACGGCTGGAGAAGGCCCTGCACATCACCCAGAGCGGCGACGGCGACGCGGCGGGAGCGGTGCAGAACGCCGCGAACTCGGGCGGAGGACTCGCCTGATGGCTTCGCGCACGCTCGTGCAGTCAGCCGGGCTGGTCGTGCTCGCCGCAGTCGCGGCCGGCTGCAGTTCCCCCGGCAATTCCGGTTCCGGCCTCCCGACGTCCGCTGGTGCACCGGCGAGCACGTCCGCGTCGGCCGCGCTGCCGCACAGCGGCGCGCCGAAGGTTGCGAACCCGTTGCCGTCGACGATCCTGGACGGTTCGCCTTGCGACGGCGGTCTCACCGCGGCGCAGTTGAACGAGATCATCGGCCAGGCCCCGCAGGGCTCGCCCGACACCAAGTCCAGCCTGGGCCCGAGCTGCACGTGGATCAACAGCGTCAAGGGTTCCTACGTCGACGTCGCCTACGACACCAAAAGCGACGACGGGCTCAGCTCGTGGTACGCGAACACCAAGCCGAAGTCGGTGGTGTGGAAGGAATCCGAGGTGCTCGGGTTCCCGTCGGTCGCGCACGTGACGCAGAGCAGCGACTCCCCCGACGAGTTCTGCCAGGTCACCATCGGGATCAACGACCAGCGGACCGTGGACGTCTCCATCGGCCTCAGCGCAGCGAAGAAGGGAACCGTCGACCCCTGCTACGTGGCGAACGTCGCCGCCCAGCGGGTGATGACGAATCTGAAGCACAAAGCGGGTTCGTGATGTCGATCTTCGATGTCCTGGGCGACGCGGCGAAAGCCGTCGGGCACGCCGTCGAAGGCGCCGTCGAATGGGTCGGGGACCGGGCCGGCGACGTCGGCGGATGGTTCGGCGACCTGTTCGAGGGCAACCTCGGCGAGCAGGCCGTGCCCCAATCCGAGCTGGTCAAGCAGATCATGGCGAGCAAGGGCGCGCCGGACTGGCACGGCGGCGCCGACCAGGCCGCGGAACTGGCCGAGCAGCACGCGCAGGTCAGCGGCCGCGTGCAGCAGCTGATGTCGGGCATGGAATCGTCCTGGACCGGCGGCGGCGCGGACGCCGCGCAGGCGCGGATCAAGCCGCTGGCCGACGTGTCACAGGCCGCGTCGCAGACCTTCACCGCGAACTCGCAGAACGCCAGCGGCCTGGCGCACGGGTTCGACCAGCTGAAGGCGGCGCTGCGGCCGATGCCCGAGACTCCGCCGCACCGGACGTTCCTGGACGAGGCACAGTTCTGGCGGACCACCGACACCGAAGCGAAAATCAACCAGTACAACGAGATCGCGCAACAGAATCTCGACAAATACAACACGTACGCGGACACCGCGAAGTCCGCGGGCCAAGGCTTGAAGATCGACTACGGGCAGCTGCAGGACTTCGGCGACGGCAACGTCGACATCAGCTCGCAACCCAAGGAGCCGGTGGACCACAGGGCAGGCCCGGACAATCCTCACCCGCGCAGCGGCGGCCACCAGCCGCCCGTGGCAGCGCCTGGCTCCAGCGGGCCGGCGCAGTCGTTCGCGCCCCCTCCTCCGCCGCCAGCTTCGGTGCAGTACCAGCCGCCGGCCAGGGACCCGGCGGGGCTGCCGCGCTACCAGCCCGGAGGCGGACCCGGCGACGGGACGACCACAGCCGGATGGACACCGCCGGCATACGAGCGCCCGAACAGCCCGAGCTGGGCACCTCCCACGCTGCCGAACACCGGCACCGGCGCCAACGGCGGCAACCCGTCGCCGGGGTTCGTCGCGGGCTTCGGACCCACGGGCGGCTTCGGACCCACCGGCGGACTGCCTGGGAGCGGCCCGGGCAATCCCGGCGGAAGCACGGGCGGCCGAGCCGGCGGTTCGGCCGGACCGGGCGCGGGTTCCGGTGCCGGAGAAGAACCGGTGGCCCGCGGAGGCGCGAACTCGGCCGCGGCCCGAGGCGCGGCCGGTGCCAAGGGAACGCCCGGGATGGGCGGCATGGCTGGCGGCGGCAAGGGCGGGAAAGGCGAGGAGGACAAGGAACACCAGCGCAAGTACGGGCTGGACGACGATTCCGCGTTCGACCTCACCGACGACGAGGACGGCCGGCTGCGCGACCCGCGCACCGGCCTGCCGCCGACCCCGCCCACCATCGGAGGCTGACCCACGCCGATGACGATCATCGACAGACCGGTCCGGATGCCGCGACCGGCGTTCTTCGCCGCCTGGAACTACACCGGCCTGACCAGCCTCCCCGTCGTGGTGAGCCCCGAACACGCCTACATGACCAGGGAGTTCGCCGCCGAGCGGGAGCGGCGAGCGATGGACCGGTTCGCCGCCCTCGGACTCGCCACCCCGGACGGACGATTGACCCCGCAGTTCCGGGCCACCCTGGAACTGCTCGCCGCACCCGCCCGCGAGTGCTACTCCTGGACCGCGTTCACCCACCGCCCGCACGACGACGGCGCGTTCTTCGTCGCCGCGGCCGGACGCGACGCCGTCCGGCTGATCACCGACCACCAGTCGATCCAGCTCGACCCGATCCCGCCCCGCAACCTCGCCACCGCACTAGTCGAGGCCCTGCCGGAACACCCACCAGCCCGGACAGCAACCCTGCGAATCCCCACGACCTACCTCGACGACACCGACGTCGACCCGCTCTCGGAAATGTCCGGCCACGCCGACAACATGCGCCACCTCCTGCGAAGCGAACGCACCGCCGTGCACAAGCTCCACGCCGCGGTCGGACACGGCGCCGACCGGATCCACAGCACAGCGCTGACCGTCTACGACCTCACCCGCGCAGGCCGCGTGCTCGCCTTCACCAACGACACCCCGTACGGCGGGCTGGAAGCCACCGTCTGCAGCGGCAACCGCACCAACCTCGTCGACGCGCTCAATCTCACCCTCAACGGACTCGCCTGACGCCGTCGATGCACAGCAGTCTCCGTAAGTGCAGGCCGGTGCGACTGCCAGGACAGACAGCGATCCCGCCACAGACACCCGCGGCCGCCCCATTCGCTCTCAGCACTGGCTCCATGGATACAGAGCGCTGAACTTGTCGAACGCGTCGTTCAAATCCTCATCCCGAGCCAGATCGTCCACCGCAATTGACGCTCCCGAAAGCACATCCGCAGCAGCGAGCACACCGACGACAGCCTGCACTATCGCGGCATACCGACCCGGCAGCACGTCAGGCGGCAACTGCACCCGAAACTCACGAGGCACCACACGAGGAAGGCTGCCTGTCATCAGTTGGTGACACCAACTCACGTTGTGACCGGACTTAGTCGCTGTCCGTTGTCCGGCTGACGGATTTGCTTACGAGCGGTCAAATAGCCATCGGCTGGCGGGGCCACCCCTGCGACCGAATTACGATGTGCGACCGAAAGACTGAGGAAGGCACGGCACAACCTGCTAGCTGACGCTCTCGAGGCCGACGTGGTGCTCATCCGCCCGAATGCCCTGGCCAGCACGAACTCTGTGCAGCGACAGTCCAGAGTGGGCCATGGAATTTCCGGACATCCGCCCGGCAAACACGCGGATTCAGCAAGCTTACGGTTAGAACTTAGGCTGCCTCTGTGATCATCGCCATTGCCCTGCGCGTCGCTGTATGCCAGGGTCCTCTGGTCTCTTCCCAGCCCTGCCGATCCGGGCGATGACGCCGGTGCCCCTTCGGCCAGCTTTCGGTGCACCGGAAGTGATGCTCCAGCACCACCTGTGGATCTTTGAAGCCGTAGCCGCTATCGAGGACGGCGCTGTCATAGCTGCCAGGACTAGCGAGGACAACGACAAGCCGAGGCGGATCGGTCCGGTCTGCAACCAGACTTACACGGTTCTTGTAATCATCCACACGGTCGGCTGCGTAGTACCCGACCAGCGTCAAGTCCTCGGACTCTGCGCCTCGCCAGTCAGGATCGCCCGGCCAAGCGAGTACAGCGCCGGGGTGCAATATCCCGGAGGCGACGGGCGCAGGCTGCTGAGCAGACATCGGCCCAACGGCCCGCGACCGACGGTCACGCAGACTCCAACCGAGGCCGGACAAAGGCAGAGTCAAGACCGCAGCTGACAGCCGTCGACCTCGTGCGGTTCGTCGTGGTCGACGCGCCGCCACATCGCGATACGTTCCTTCTCAAGCCCGGTCGGCCGGAACGGTCGGAAACGAACTCGGACGCCGTCCAACCACACCGCGTTCAGTTCGCCGAGCGCGTTCATCCCGGGGGAAAGCTCGCCCGGCTCGACTGTGCCGGTGTCCGGATTCTCCGCGAAGTGCAAGAGTTCACGGACGACCTCCCATGCGTACGGGCCGCCGACCCAGTCGAGGTCAACATGGCCGTCAATCGTGCGCCACCGGTCCCGCTGCTGGACACCGTCGAGGATGTAGCTGTCGCGCAGCGCCAGCTCGATCGCGCCAAGCGCAGCGCGATGCTGCCGAACCGTCGGGCGCGGCCGACGCCGCCGCTCCGGAGCCGTATCCCAGATCACGGGCAGATGGGGGTACTCCGCGGCGATCTCCAGCTCCCGCATGACCTCGCGGTAGGCCTGCCGGAAGGTCATCCCGTTCACATGCTGACGAGCACGGATGGTCGCTTTGAGCTTGCGGTCCTGGGTCATGTCCGATGTCCTCACCGCGAGGTCTCCCACGCAACCTCGCCGGGGGATACAGGATCGAACCGACGGGTTTCTGCACGCGATTCTGAGAACCTTGTCCTCAACGCGCCGGGCGTGGGCAGATCGGCGCTCGGAGACAGGCCTGCGTGCCGGCCCGCCATCACGATAGCCGCTCCGCCACGAACCGGCACCGCTGGGCGGAACCGCCCTTGATCTTCAACATGGCCTGGTTCGGAGCCGATAGCAGGCCATCGGTTACGAAACTCAGCTGCATCCATGCCGTAATCACCAGCATCACGGCTACAACGCCCATCCAACTAGGTTCGATGAAATTGATCTGTCTGATCGTTCATCGCATAACGTCGCCGAAGCTCCCGCAGCCCAGTCTCCAGAGCGATCGCCGAGTTGCCGTTCCTGGCCGACTTTGGTGTTGAGATAGGTGGCTGTGGTGTAGGCATCGATCATCCGGCATCGATGCGCGTCAGCGACATGGAGAATGTAACCCAGGCCACGCACGATGTTGCGGCGTCAATCCCTACCTCCAGTCGGGCAAGTAGATGCCTGCGACTCGCACGTTTGCAGCAACTCCGCCCTGGCCTCGCGGTGGCGGCGATAGCCTCGCGCCATTCGCCCATTGGGGTGACTCCATGTATCCACTCCATCACCGCGCGCCTCCTCTCCGGCACGACTGCGGTCCGGAGATGAGAGGAAACAAACGTGGATCCGAACTTCGACCTGGGCGCGTTGACCGAGCAAGCGGCTCAGGTGGTGGTGAAAGGCTTCATGACCGGCGCAGCAACGGCGCTGCGCGACCGTCTTGTGCAGCTGTTCACCCGGGGGAAATCCACCGAGGAACCGACGGCGGAGGAGCGCAGGCTCGACGAGACGAGCAACCAGCTCGAAGCGGCCTCCGACGACGAGCGACACGACGTCGCCGAGCAACTCGCCACGAGTTGGAGCCGACGCCTGCTGGTCTTCCTCGAGGATCACCCCGAAGCCGCCGAAGAGCTACAGCAGATCATTGCCGAATTCGCTCCGGACGAAGACGAGGAGGCCAGCAGGCCCCGGTCGGTATCCGCCAACGCCGGAGACAACTCGATCGTCATCGCGTCTGGCCGGAATACCAACATCAAGGGTGGTGTCCAGCGATGACTGCATCATACGAGGAATCGCCAGCCTTCCCGGAAGTTCCAGACACTATGGTCAGCGCGAGCGGCGGCGATCACAGCTCTGTTTACGCGGCGGGCCGCGACCTCACGATCCTGCTCGGGAAGGCGCTCGGGATCCGAAGCCTGCAACCAGAATTACAGCAGGTGCAAACCTGCTATGCGCCCATCGCGGCGAACGAGTGGGCCCAGGTCGTTAAGGCCTGGCACGCATCGCGTCTGGTGATCATCACGGGTCCGCCCCGGGTCGGCAAGCGCACGGCGGCCCTACGGCTGCTCTCGCAGCGCGACTCGGACACCAAGCTCGCTGACTTCAGCCCGGCGGGAGTACGCGAGTTGCGCAAGGACTGGGAGACACCCGATGTCGGGATGCTCCCCGTCCTGCCAGGCACGTATCTGCTCGATCTGGGCGAGACACCAGCGGAGACCCTCCCCGAAGACTTCGGGGAGGGCTTGCGGTCATTCGTCGAGGACGCGGCGCACACGAAGATCCGACTCGTTGTAGCGATGACCGACGACGCCCGTACGCGGTGCGCGAGCTCGTTGCACCAGCAAGTCGCGCGGGTGACGCGTCCTTCGCCGACCGACGTCGTCAAGACACACCTGCAGCTGCTTGACCACGAAACACGCGCGGAATGGATCGATCACGAGCCACTGGACACACTGCTCACCGCGGATTCATCGCCACGGGATGCCGTGAGCCTCGCGCGGGCGATCGCGCACGCGCCCGACCCGGGAACCGACAAAGACAAGATCCTCGCCAGCGTCGCTGACGAGTTCAGGCGCTGGAGCGGGTACCTGACGGCCAAGTTCAACGGCCAGAACAGAAAGGCCGACGACGTCGCGCTTTTCATCGCCGCCGCAGTGGTAGACGGCGCCCCACCGGACGTCGTCTGGAGAGCAGCCATGACGCTGCTCGGCCCGAATCGCCTGCACCCTACGGTCGAACAGCTCCTACTCGAAGACGATCTCGAAACCAGGCTTCGCGCCATCACCGGCCACGGAAACGACGCTGCCCTGGACCGCGTGTCTCTCGACGTTACGCGCCGCGGAATCAGCACCGCTGTGCTACCGCACCTGTGGCGCCAACGACCACAGCTCGTCCCGGCGCTTCTTGCCTGGATCCAGGCGATCACCGGCTCCGACGGCGTCGCCAAGGAACATCTGCCTGCGATCGGGGAACGGCTGGCTGTGCTGGCCGAAACACACCCGGGTGCCGGACTCGTCGACACCTTCCTGAAGTGGGCCGAGAAGGACATCGAAAACAGGCAGCTGGTGGCTGCTCTGCTGACTCGGCTGGCCGGTGACGGTGCCGTTGGCACCGAGATACGGAGGAGGACCTGGGACGCGGCCTACAACTACCACAAACGGACCACTACCACGACCTCCACGCATGAAGCGGCGGTCGTCGCAGAAATGTGCGCCGGCCGGTTCGCCATCGATTACCCCAATGAAACACTTGTGCGGCTGAAGTGGCTGCTGGACGGTCCGGCGTCGGAAGACGTCCACGCCCCAGCCCGCCGGACGCTGCGCAAGCTCTGCACGTCCACCGATCAGGTCATGGCTCTCCTGCGCACCGCGCTGGCGTGGCGCAAGGAAGCGCCGAACGCGAGTGCCCGGGTCGTGCTGTACTTGCTCGACCCCGATGACGGAGAGACCTCGCTTGCGCTGCTCGAACTGGCCGAACGCCAACCGGAGGTGCTCGAAGCTGTCCGCGCCGGCTGGGGAATCCTGCTCGAAGCGAACGCCGTGCGCAGAGAAACCGCGAAGTTGATTCGAGAGTGGCTGACCGCGGTACCGTCCGGTGCGCTGCCACCCGAGCCGACCAAGACCGTGCTCGCCGAGGTCTTGCGCACCAGCGTCAGCAACAACGAGGTGGCTAAGGCGTTTCTGCCGGAGGGTGCCGACGATGTGCAGGGCCAACTCATGACCGAGATCATCGCGAAGAGCTGGCAGTGAGGCGGTGGGGCAACCGTCACGGCGGACGAGGCCGGATCCAGTTCACCGCGCGGCTGGACAGCAACCTGCCAACCGTCAGGTTCAGTGCGGCCATGACCGTAGGGTGGAATCGCACCACGGCGCAACAACAGGAACCTCTCGTCCGCGCGATCGTCCGGAAGGACGTGGAGGCAGCGCTCGGAAAGGAGTCCCCGCACGACCTCGGTGCAGCAGCCGATGCCGTCTGGTTGCACACAGGAGGCGGGTTCAATGCCCAGCAGCACGGTCTAACTATCAAACTCGAGGATGTCCAAATCACGCTGGACGAGGAAGCTCGCAGAGCGCTCGCGGATCATGAGGAGGCTACTCGGCTCGCCTGGCAACGCGCCGAAAACCTCACGATGCAAACGAAGTCATTGCGAGATCTGCTCAAAAGCCAGGACACCGGCATGGCATGGCTGCTTCGCCAGCACGGCCAAATAGTCCTCACGAACTCGATCGACGCCGATCGTCTGATAACTATCCTGAACAATATCGCGGCCGTGCGACCGGAGCCGTCCGTCGGCAAGACCCTAGTCGACCAGCTTGTCGATCTGATGCGGCAGTTCGTCGCGCCCATCACCGAACCAGCTCAGAAGCAGTTGTTCCTGCAGATGCTGCCTTTCTTCTTCACTCATTATGGGAGGGACGACCTGGCGCAACAAGCAGAAGAGCTCGCCAGGAATCCGATAGACGAGCGTCCGCCATAACCTGCTCGTCGATGAGGCCGTCAGTGAGCGTCATGCTCATACCGCACCGAGGCCAATAGGGGTACCTGCCTAACAGCGAATCGCGGAGGGAACTATGAGCGAGGCCATTGCGGAAGGCCCGGATTTTCGTGGCTCGACAGCACGAAACGGTGGCGCTGATGTTGGCCGACCTCGAGCCAAAACTGCAGCCTCGAACAAGACGGCATGCCTGCAACGATGGATCGCGCGGCTGCTCATGATCACCGCTGCGCCAGGCATCTTGCCCTCGCACTTGTGGAGTGCGCCTCTGCGCGACGCGGAATCACGGTACCTCGCTGATAACGGAGTTCCGGAGCGCTATCGGGAACTGATCTTTCGGGCGACGCGCTATCAGACCCGGATGACATTCATCGGCTTGCTCACGGTCATGGTTGCCGTGGTATTGCTGGAGGTGGTGCTCGTGCTGCCGGTTCAGTTGCCTGCCATGCCACCGTTTCCGGTAGGCAGGGCCGGGTCATTTGTTGCGGGTACTTTTCTTGCCTTCCTCTTGATGTGGGTGCTTTCGTTGCTGAACGGGTCGCCGCGAAGACGGCTCATGGTCTCGGTAGGGCGCACGGCGCGCTTGGTCCTGCTTCTTGATCCACGCGCGGAGCATTCCTGGCGCGGCCGCGTCCTTCAGTCCTACCTCGCGGAGCCCAGGGTCCGGCGCAGGCATGTCGAGGGAGTGGCGTGGGCGCTCACTCGAGACACCGCCATCCTCACAGGGCAGGACGCGGCTGCGGGCATGACGGTAGGCGAATTACTGCTCTGGTTCGCCGAGAACCCGGCCGACCGGCGACGACGACCAGTTCTCGGCATATACGTGGCTGAACTGGCGGCCGCTGCCGCAGGCGGATACTCCATTCCCCATGCCCAGTTCATGCCCGCGGCTCGATTTCGGACCCGGTCGCCCAGAGAACCGGCCTTACGTCGGCTACGCAGCTTCGTCGGCGGAGCACTGGCAACCGGGATCGTCGTCGCGATCGTCACGGCAGTCTTGCGCCTCTGGTTCAAGTAAAGTCCAGGATGACGATCAATCCCAACCTCGAGGTCGGCGGGCAGGACGCCGAAGCTTGGGCGGCGCGTGAAGTGACGGCTTCGGCAGGTACCCGTGTAAGCGATCACGATGCCAATGCGGGAGATCCGCGGCCAACCGGGTGCCCCAGAGTCCTCACGGAACCAGGCAGCACCCACACCACCTGGCCGAACGGGTCCAAGGCCCGCCGCCCCGTCGGGTGCTCGGGCGCAGTCTGCGTCGGCTGAGCACTCGGCCGCCTGCCCCGTTGTTAGCTTGTGCCGACCTGAGGTCTCGGTTAGCTCGCTCTGGCTTCTGCCGAGACGTCGGCGTCAGTCTGTTTAGCCTATGGTGCCGAGCACATAAGTCGGGTCTGGATTCATGGGCCGCGGCGAGTTCTCATCTCTGCTAGCCTCGCAGCATCCTCCTGAGAGGTCGCGGCCGTGCGCGAAGGACTGCGATGGCATGTGCGGCAGGGCTCCGGTGCCCCCGCTGGCAATGCTGAAGGGTGTGGGGCACCCACTTCGCGCGCAGCGATGGAAATGATCGTAGGAACGTGACCATGTGCGGGCCGGAACGCAGAATGGATCACGCATGCCCTCATCACCGCGGCGCAAGCTCAAGGACATCCGGCGCTTGTACACCGGCGAAGACAAAGCGAGCGCGAAGGCAGGCGTAGGCAGGGGCGACCTCGGCCTCGATCGATGCTCACCTCGACAGCGACGATTCCGCGCGCTCCTGGCGGTCTACCTCTTCAACGCCAACATGGCCAACACGCCATTCGGCTCTCAGCACAGCGCGAACGCCTTCCTGTCCTACGGCATGACCGTGTCGCCATGGTTCGACACCCTCATCTGTGTCGTACCTCGTGCCGTCGAGAACGCCGTCGGCCGGCTTTTGGCCTCCCCAACGGACGGCGACCTTCAGTACGGGATACCAGGGCTGCGCGTAACCGCTGCCGCCGACTTCAGGACCTACCACCTCGTCCACCTGCCCACCGGCGCGAAAATGGTGCTGGCCTCCCGGCCGGACTTTCCGCCCGTGAGCGAAATCCAGCGCACCGGCTCGTACCACGAAACCTGGAGCGCCAAGCACTACGTCGGTGCCGAGATCCCGCTCACCGAGGTGGAACGCAAAGCCCTGTCCCGCATTTCCTCGATGCCTTCTGGAATCGAAAGGATTCTCGCGGCGCTTGTAGCCCGGCTCGACGCACGCGATCCCTCTGGCAAGTGGGCCCTAGGGATGTGGTGGTACGACCCGCTCATCCGGCCTCATCCACTGGAGTATCGCCGCGGCCGCAAGATCGCTCTGTGGGGCCAAGGCTCGACCTGGGAACTTCGGTGGAACGGCTGGCCGTCACCAGAGGACCTCACCGCGTGCCTGACAGCACCCGTCATCGGAGTCCCGCGCCTCACTGCCGCACAACGCTCGCCATCCGAATGGGTCATAACACTCGACGGATGCCAGCTGACCTTGACATACACGCCGTACGAAAGCCCATGAACACGACCTGCATCCGCGTTTGCTGATCGTGTACGCTTGCCGAGTACTCGGAGCGCAAGGGGCCGGGGCTGCGGCGGATCTACCCAGACGATCCCGCTGGCGGCAAGAGGGTGTGGGGCACCCACCTTGCAATACGGCAGTGTTGGGTCGTCAGCATGTCTGGCACGTGTCTACAGTCGAGTCTGGGCGACAGGAGACGCGTCATGCCTGGAACTCCCCGACTGCACTTCGCCACCATCCGCAGCCAGTTCACTCGCGAGCCTCGCTCGCTCGCTGCACGCGCTATCCCGCGGATCACTCCCGGCACCACGCCGTCAGCGCTGGGGTTGGACAGCTGCAATCCTGCTCAGAAGCGGTTCCGTGCGTTCGCCGCGCCCTTCCTGCTCAACACTCCAGACGTGCCGCCCTGGGTTCGGGACCCGCGCGCTCGGCCCGCCGCAAGGCCGAGCGCCGCCCGGGTCGGCTGGAACAGGGTTGTCGTCTCCCCTCAGTACAACGACTTCAGCATCCTCGCTGAGGATCCTGATCACCTGGTGCAGTACCTCGCAGACAACGACGACGACTATCTTACCCTCGGCATCCCTGGCTTGCGCCCTGCGGAGGTGGAGGGGCGTGGCGAGGGACTGTTGATGAAGCACCTCCCTACCGGAGCGTGGTTGCGGGTGCGCTATCACAACCGTCACACGCCCAAGCTGCGAACGCCGCCGTGGTTTTTCCCGACCAACTGGCGACATCTACGGCGTGACGTCGTCCTGGGCCCGCAAGAACGCGACTCCCTCGACGCGATCCCGTCGATGGGCGAGGATGCCGTAGACCTGCTCGCTGGCTTGGTGGCGCGGCTCACGTGCCGAAGCGACGACGAGGGGTGGGCAGTCGGCTGGCTGGTCAGCGATCCCATGCAACGGGCGTTTCGCGAGCAGAGCTGGTTCGACTTCATACAGCTGTGGGGAGGTCAAGATCTCTGGACCTTGCAGTGGGGCGGCTACGGTTCGGTACCGGCGAGTGATGTAGCCCGAGTGCTCACGCACCCGGTCATCGGAGTCCTCGGCGCCCACACCACGAAGGCAAACGAAACGCGCGCCGAAGTCCGGCTCCGGAAAGCGCGCCTGACGCTGGAGCTACACGACATTCCCACATCCAAGCACTTCGCCAGCGCGAATCGCATCGCCTCGGGTGAGGCGACGCGATGAACCGCACCCAAGAGCCGCCCTCGTGGAAGCACATCGTGGACAGCTGCCTCCGCGATCACCGGCGATTCCGCCGCATGCTCGTCCTGATCCTCGTCCTCGCAGCCTTCACGCTCACACTCGTGGCCATCGCAGGCTGGCCGCTGGCCGGCATCGGCTCGATAGCAACCTGCGCCTTGGCGCGCCGCCGCACAAGACAACTGCACCCACGCGATTGACAGACAGCCCGCAAAGAACCGTCTCCGTTATTCGCAACCGCTACCGGCATGCGACCCACCAGCTGATCACGGTGATGATCAGTCCGCCGCAACCGCTGGCGAGCCCCTTCAACAACCCCAGCGCGATCTCCGCGCCTGCCCGCCGCCACAGTCCCTGCGACTGCTCGGTCTTCTTTTCGGTCATGTCCGTTCCCCCTTGCCGTGGGTCGATGCAGGTCACGCTGCCGCCCGGGGTGGTGTTGCATCAATTGCAACGCGTTGCAAAAGGCCGTGCAACAGCTGGCCAACGCGCAGCTGCTGGGGTTTACTTGGCGAGTGCGGCACACCTCCGGCCACCTTGCGCCGCTCAGAACAGACCTCCCCGCCGAGCGATCCGCACTCGCGGATGCGCTGCGCGCGCAGTTCACGATGCTGCTTCCGATGTCCGTACGTGCATATGCAAGGAAGCAGGCACTCCAGGCGAGTACAGTGACCCGCTACTTGAGCGGCGCGGTGCTACCGTCCGAGGACTTCATCAACGACCTCGTCGACGAGGTCGAGCTACGGTGCCAGAAACCGCAACGTGGGCAGCCCCGAGATCTGTTGAACCTGCTGCACGCCGCTCAAGACGCTCAGAGCGGGACGTGGGGACACGCGAAGCGCCTGCAGAAGCAGGCGGCAGCTCTCCGAGCTCGTCTTGAGTCTCTCGAGCTGAGCCGTCAGGAATTATTCGAAGAAAACCGCGAGCTCAGGAACGGTCATGCCTCAGCGAGCGAGTCCATACGCCAGCAGTTGCAGCTAGCGCACAACCGGATCGCCGAACTCGAGCGCGAACGCGCTGCCCTCCTCGCACGTCTTGACGACTCAGCCGCCGCCCACCAGCCGGAAACACGAGCGCTCCACAGAGGGTACTGGCACTTCTACCGAGAAACCTTGCAAGCCCAAGGCTGGTCCGCCCAGGCGATCGCCAACGCCGATTCCGTGGCCACCTCGGTACTCGCGCGCTTAGCGACTCCCTCGGCCATCGCGCCTGGTCACCGCAGAGGACTGGTGATCGGACAGCCAGGAAGCGGCCGAACTGCCGCCGCTATCGGACTCATCGCGAAGGCTATCGACGCGGGATACCGCTTGGTCATCGTCCTCGGGGGCAACCAGAACGCACTCCGTCGACAGGTTCAAGAACGCCTCGACGAAGTGCTCCCCTCATTACCAGGCGAGCCTGCCATCATCCGCTTAACCGGCGCTGACCTCGACTACAGCAGGCTGGGCCCGCGCTTGCGCGGGCTGGAGTTCGAGAAGCAGCAACCGGACCAGCCGCTGAACTCACCGGACAACCTAAATAACACCGCAGCACGGCTGCTCGTGGTCAAGAAAAACGCCGCGGTATTACGAAAGCTAAACGGCGATCTGAATGCCGGCACCTCGCTTGCCGAGGTCCCAACCCTCATTGTCGACCTGGACACCGACATCGCACAGCCAGGGTCCGCCGTTGACCGGCACATCAACGGCCTGCTCCGCACTCTTCCAAATGCGCAGCACGTTGCCTACGCCTACAGTCCGTTTGCCGACCTTCTAGTCGACGACGGAATCGACTTCGTCGTCGACTTGCCAAGACCCGCCGAATACATTGGTCCCGGCACATTCAATGACACCAACCAGGACGTATCAGTCGAACAGCGGGACCTGGCCAGATCGGGAGAAGCTGCCTTCGTCCGCCGCGTCGATCCGCAGGAACGCGGCCTCGTGGCCTCAATGGACGCGTTCGTAATTACAGGCGCGATGAAGATTCATCGCACACCGCAGATTGGCGAGGTATTCGACAGACACACCCTATTCATGCACGGATCAGCCCGGATCAAAGAACAAGAAGACCTTCGCGCTCAGGTCGCCGCCTTATGGCGGGAAACCAGCTACACAAGCATCGAAAGCATCACCCGACTCCGCGAACTCTTCGAAACAGACTTTTTGCCAGTGTCGCGAGCTCGCAACACAGAGGTACAGCTGCCATCGTCCTTCGACGAGCTGATCCCCGCCATCAAGACAGCCTTGACTCGCATCGGAGAAAATCCGATCGCCCGCGAACCGGACATCGGTGCGGACCGTTTGTGGAAGATTTTCGTATCCAATTCCCGCTCAGCAGGCGAACCCGCCAGCGAAGGACTCACCATCCTGCACGTGCGCGACAGCGCTGGACTAACCACAATCCTGAAGCTTTCGGAAATCTGGTTCGGCTTCCGTCCACACTATACAGATTTGGTGCGCCTTCACATTCCCACATCCAGCAAGTCCGGCCGCGACCTCTATACAGACCTTTCCGGCACCTGGCAAGCATCAGAAGAACTTCGCACCGAAATATTCGAGCTAACAAGTTCCACCCCTTCTGATCTTGAAGGATCAGGCACGCAGGAAGGCGACGGCACATCACGGCTTCACAGCGACAGCGGTGATCATTAATCGAATAACAGACCAGCCGACATCGAGGCACGCAGACATCTCCCATGCTGCAACTGCGACTTCAAGAACCGACCCAAGAACCTCATCCGCGACAAGCGGGCACCCTCCTCAAAGACGGCGAACGCTACGAACTGCGGCTACCAGATGTCGAGAAGATCGAACCGCTCAGCCCGCTACCAACGAGTAAGGCCGGCGAGCCCATACCACGGCTGAGCGTCACCGCCTCGAAGCACACGCTCATCCCGGTGTTGAGCACTCGCTCAGGCATCGTGCGACTGCTGCGCGAGTTCGACGACGGCCCCGACGCGGCGCGCAGGTTCCGTGCCAGTTACACGGGCCAAAGCTGTGATGGAACCAGTTCTGCCGCAGCGCGACCGCGCCTGCAGCAACCGCCGATCACCTCGAACAACCACAGACGGCCCGATGTCCTTCGTGTTCCACGGCACCGTGCGCGAGAGCGCCACCGCACACTCCGGCAACACCCACAAGCTACGAGCCGAGCAATGAGGACTACCTCAACCACGCCGCCGAACGACGGCGACTCCGCCTCGTCATGCGGTCACACCATCACCCATGTCCAGCCGAGCGATCAATGGCTCGGATACGGACATTGGCAGCTCTGGCTCGACCCTCGCGCCCCCATCACCGAAATACAGTTCTGTTGACGGACCATGGTCACTCGCCACCTGGAGTGATGGTGGGGCCTCCAGCAGGCGTGTCTGAACTGCCCGGACATGCTGCCCGATGAGGCGAGGGGTGCTCGAATACCTAGACAGTGGATATCCCTGGCTGATTTGGCCAGGCTACGCAGGCTGAGATCCGACTCTGGCCGCGGCCTGCTTCAGGAGACTTCGTCGTCAATGAGTCCGTATGGGGGTTGGTCTTCTCGTCGCGAGTAGCGAACAACGACGTCGGGGTCGGTGGAGCTCGGAGGCGTGTTGTCAACGACAACGATCTGGGCACCTTGACCCTCGCCTGCGAGCCACGTGTGCAGGTGCTGATAGAAATCCGTGACGGCGATGCTGTCAGCGAATTCAGCGTCGCGGTCGCCGCCCTGGCCGAGGTTTTTTTGCGGGCTGTCGATCATGAGGAAGCCAGGGTGAGCGCTGCCGGTCTCCCAGGCGATCTGGAAGATCGCCAGTATCCAGGCCAGGGAGATCAGGGTGCGCCCCCCAGAGGAAGCGTTGGTATAGCTCATACCGCGCATGTGGGGGACGAGGCGACCGTCGATGAACGCCTGGTCGAGCTTGGGGTAGCGCCAAGAGGTGAGGATGGCAACATAGCGCTCGCTGATGCGGTGAATGACGTCGTTGCGGTCCGGCTGCATAGCGGCTTCGTTCATCTCAGCCCGCAAGGCATCGACGTTGGTTTCAAGGCGAGCAACTGTAGCTCCGCGTCGGTCGAGGCTGTCGAGCATCCTGATCGCGGTCTTCGCCCGGTCCAGGCTGGCCGCGGCGGCCTGCTGCTGGCGCATCAGGTCGTCGCGCTGGCTGAGGTAGGGGCTCACCGCGGCGTTGGTCGCGGCGTCCACCTCGTGCGCGAGGCCAGCCTCGTTGTCGTTGGCTTGCTTGGCCTCGATACGCAGATGTCCGAGTTCTGATTCGAGCTCCTCGACGAATGTAGTGATTTCCGCCAAGCGTGCCTTGGTGGCTCGCAGCTCGGTGGAGACGTCGAACTTCGCCTCGGTTTCGGTGCCTGCAGTGTTGTTCGCAGATGAGCCGTTGGTGGACGCGGTGGTGCCGGTGGATTCTGTTGCTGGCAAGGTGACTTCAGAGCTGCATAGCGTGCAGTGGCCGTCGGCGATGTGCGGGGCGTCCCGGAGCACAGTCAGGCAAGCGGGACAGACCTTCACTTGCAACGGATCGAACAACTTGCGTGCCTCGGCAAGCATTGTCAGCTTGGTGATGTCGGCGGCGTACTGGGCACGGAGAGGAACGAGGCGGCGTAGCTGTGTCTCACGGTCGCGCACGAGCGCCGCGGCCTGCTGTGCCTGCCGAGACGCATCACGGTGCCTTGCGCGCAGGTCCGCGGCAAAGGTGGATGCAGCGCGGATCTCGGTGTCCAGAGTTTCGAGCGCGCGCGTGGCCTGTTCGACCTTCTGCTCGGCATCCCCGCGGACCAGTTCGATCTCAACGCGCGTGCCGAATTCCTGCTCGTCGAGGAACCCCTGGGTGGTGGTGTACTCGGCGCGAGCCTTGGCGAGTCGGTTCTCCAGCTCTCTGATTCGGCGGCCGAGTTCGACTGCCTTGTCGTCGTGGACGCCAAACACGACGTCGACCACTTGGCCGAGCTTGAGGCGCTTCATGGGAGAGCTCTCGAACAGCAGGTGCTTGTCGTCGAGTCGCTCGTTGGGCATGTAGCTGAGCCACAGCAGATCGCGGATGCTGAGCGGATCGGTTCCGGACTCCGCCTGGGTGGGTGCCTCGCGCAGCTCCACGCCTTCGAGACCGCAGTAAGACAGGAGGAAACTCGAGAGGCTGTCCGCAGCACCGGCAGGCCTGATCATCTTCTTGTCGAGGGGTGGGATCTCGACATCCCCAAGGCGTCCCGTCCTGACGAACGCGGCAGTGGATGGCTCACCGACAGCCCGCTCAATGACGTGAGGTTGCCCGTTGAGCTCGACTTCGAGGAGCGCCGACCTGACCTTGCGGAGGATCTCCGGATGCCGTGGGTGATCTTTTCCGCCAAGGCAGTAGGCAACGAACTCAAGCACCGAGGACTTGCCCGTGCTGAACGCCCCGGCGATGACAGATAGCGACCGCAGTTTTGTTTCGGTGTCCCGGAAGTCGACCTCGTAGTCGCGGTCGATGCCCTTGAGTCGGAGGCGCACGAGCCGGATACCACGGGGAACGACGATGGGCTCGGAGGAGCCACCCGCGGTGGGCGGGTTTTCCCGACCAGCCTTGCCAGGGTCATTCTCGGTGCTCATGTACGGCGTCCATCGTGGGGCGGAGGAACAGGTGCGTCGGCTAGGAGCAAGTCGGAGGCTGCCGGGCTCTCTTCCACCAGGTGGATGGCATCGAGGAGGTCGAGCGCTTCTGGACGCGCGGAATCGCGTGCCGTCATGGTCCAGGTCTGGACCGCATCGCGTAGACGGGAGTCGCTATAGCGGCGCAGCTTGGTGAGCAGAATCTCTGCAGACAGCCGGTATGACCTTGCGTAGACGGCGCTGAACCTCTCAGCGAGCTCGACGCCTTCGGCAGTCGCGGCGTACAGCACGCTCTTGTCCACCGCCGGCTCCACCAAGCCGTAGGCCACGAGCAGGGCCAGGTCATGCTGGAGGCGCTCCCGCCGGGTGGTGAAGCGGTGTGCCGGGCTAGCGTAGCTCAATGCCCGACCGTCGAAGCCCGCCATAAGCAGCCGTTTCCGGTCCCGGTCTTCCTCATCGGTGAGCACCAGCATGGGGTTGGCCACGAGAAAGTCGTAGTACCCCAACCGCTCGATCGACGCTCCGGGAAGATTGAACTCACGTAGCGACGCAAGTAGCAGCACCAGCTGCGCCAGCCGGAAGACGACGTCGTCCTCCGGCACCACGACCGGCGGTCGGGAGCCCGAGCTCGTTGGGGCGTCGGTCGGGCTGGTCACGACGACTCCGCTGTGGCCGCGGTGTCAG
Organism: Amycolatopsis sp. cg13; assembly: GCF_041346965.1. Taxonomy (GTDB): domain Bacteria; phylum Actinomycetota; class Actinomycetes; order Mycobacteriales; family Pseudonocardiaceae; genus Amycolatopsis. The sequence goes on along the minus strand of NZ_CP166848.1, from coordinate 7,552,782 downwards.
GAACCTCGCCTGATTGCCCGGTCTCGGCAGGATCTACGTGGTCCTCCGCGACCTGCCGCCAGTGGCGGACCCACCCGGCCCGTCGGTCGTCGACGACTCGGTGCATCAGGCCGGTCGTGTGGACCGCACCTGCGGGAAGCCCAGCTCCCAGGGCTTCGTGCTGGGATCTGATCTCACCCATCACCGACTTCTGCAGGCCTGGCAGGCGCAAGCCCTCGTGGATCTGGCACGCGTCGTTGAAGTGGTCCTCCCACAGTCCATGCACCGCCGCATCGGCATGGGAAAGTGCGGCGACCTCTGAGGGGACTCCCTTGTCCACGATTTCTCTCGCCATCAACTCGGCGTTGAAAAATTGGTGCTTGGATGCGGAGACTTCCACATGGCCTGCCTCACGGAGCTGACGCACGAACAACGCTGAATCTAGCCGGTCGGAGTCCTCATCGACCAAGTTCACGACTTGGGCGACCGTGCGCACCGACCGAGCGGGCTCGTAGTAGTGCCTGCGCACAGCCTCCGCGTCAGGTGAGAGCAGAAGTCCTCGCAGCTCGTTCTCGTCCCACAACTCGATCAAGACCCCGTGCTGTTTCTCCGTCCGCTTCTTCCAGCCCGACCACCACTTCGATGTAGGCGCGTCCATGCTGGACGGTACGCAGAGAACCCACTGGTGCAATACGAACTTCTCGTTGGCGGCGTTCTTCACCGCCGAGTTGAAGGACTCCCGGATTTGCGCTTGATGGGTACTGCCCGCAACCTCGGGCATAAAGTACTTCGACTGCCAAATCGTGATGTGACCGCCAAGGTCGCCGATGAACACATCGATGCCCCAGTCACCGGGGTTGGCGGCAACCATCGCTGCCACCCCGGGCCGGACGGCGCGGACCAGCTGACCGATCATCTCCTCGAAGTCTTGACGAGCGCCGTGGGTGTTCGCGCGAACTTCGTGCGCACGGAAATTGATAGGTGAACCGCCAGCAGCCACGCCCGAAGGCGAACTCGTCACCGCAGCCGTACCTTGCGACAACCTGATCACCTGCCTCCATCGCTCAGACTGGCTCTGACGTGCTCTGTTGCCCACCGCAACATCGACTTACTAGCGCGGCACGTTACCGCCATCGTGGTGTGTCGCCGGACCGTAATCGCCTTGTTCTTCGATTCACCTGTCCGGCGGGCCATCACACGGCGTGAACTGTCGACCTTCTCGACAGCGTGGGGCTTCTTACAGAGCACGAAGGCAGACGACGACCTGTTCCAAGATGACTGGCCGCATGCTGGCCCCAGCCGGCGGTCGCCGTTGATGTTGATGTTCTCGACGTCGGTGTCGGCCAGCGGCGACTGCAAAGCCGGCCAGGACGAAAGACCTGGGCGGCTTGCAGCCGCCGCTGCTCGACCTTGGGCGACACCAGCATTCCGCCAGCCGCGGAGTTGCGTAGCTCGGCCTGCGCGTGCGCGTTGGTCAAGATGACCTCGGTCAGCCAGCGGCGCGACGAGTCGTCCATCGTCGGCCGGCTAGCGGTCTCGCCGACGCGGTTGGGACGGTTAGTCAGGAGTTGGTCGCCGGGGATCACCCGCGTCAGCGGCAAAGCCGGTCACGGACGCCCAGTCGCTCCTACCGGCGCATTGTCGAGCCGCACCGCCGCCACGAGAGTCCGCGACGTCCCTGCTCCGACGCGAAGCTGCTTCCGCAGAGTCTCCGCAGAGATTGGACGTCGGTAGCGCCGCCAGTGCTCCGCGTCCGCCCGACGCGCTCGCCTCATGAGTTCCTCATCAGGATCGGCATCCCCACGGGCCGCTGCTCGGACCCGCTTTTCGCGCTGCAGACCTGCCGCGGCGGGCACCACCTGTTCCAGGCCGCCATCCACCGATTCCGCGGGCAAAGCCGCTGGCGACTGGACCGAGCGGGGATAGGGCCTCGCCACGCTCAACGCACGAAGGAGGCCTGGACCTGCTTCGCATACCCCGATTAGCAAGAGCGGACCAACCGAGTCGAACGCGGCCTTACCCCACTGACCAGCAAACACCGGATCGGCGACGTTCAGCAGCAGGGTCACCACGCTCGCCGCCAACAGCAGACGTCGCGGCGGCCGCAGCACCTCCTCGCTGGCGCCGGACAGCGCCAGCTGTCGCGTACCGACGAGCATCCCCAGCACTGTCAGGTCAACAGCAGGCGCCACCAGCGGTGCCACGAACGCTGGGACTTGAAGCTTCAACGCCAGGTTGAGGACGTTCCCAAAGCCAAACAGGAACGTGAGCCCGATAACCAACCCCATCGTGACCGTGACAAACCGAGCAACCGTCCGCGAGCTGGCGCTCATGACCGGCCCCCGCCCGAGCCGGGAAGCTCGAAGCTCGCCTCGACCACCAACGTGCCGACGAAAACCCCCTGGTCAGCCCCGTTCCCATCCTTTGGTAGTCCTGCCGAGGGCACATCATCGGCCGATACTCGAAATCACCTTCACGGTGCGGGTATCGGCCAGTTTTATTTATCCCGCCGGGTGGATGAGGCGGCTTTCGTAAGCGAAGATCACGGCCTGGATCCGGTCGCGGAGTTCGAGTTTGTGCAGGATCCGCCCCAGGTGGGACTTCACCGTCGCCTCCGCGAGGTGCAGCGCGGTGGCGATCTCGGCGTTCGAAAGACCGGAACCCACCTGGACGAGCACCTCTCGTTCGCGGGCGCTGAGTCTGCTCAGGCGCTCGTCGCTGGCGGCGTCTGCGTCGGGGAGGTGCGGGCGGAATTTCTCCAGCAGGCGGCGGGTGACGCGCGGGGAGACCACCGCGTTGCCCGCGGCCACGGTGCGGATCGCGGCGAGCAGCTCCTCGGGTCTGGCGTTCTTGAGCAGGAAGCCCGAGGCTCCGGCTTTGAGCCCGGCGAAGGCGTATTCGTCGAGGTCGAAGGTGGTGAGGATCAGGACTCTGGTCTGCGGGCGGCTTCGGAGGATCTGCCGGGTCGCCTCGATTCCGTCGACCGTCGGCATGCGGACGTCCATGAGGACGACGTCGGGGCGGAGGTCGACGGCTAGGCGGGTGGCGTCGGCGCCGTTCGCCGCTTCACCGACCGGTTCCAGGTCCGGCTCGGCGTCCAGAACCATGCTGAATGCCATGCGCAGCAACGCTTCGTCGTCGGCGATCAGGATGCGGATCGTCATGCGGACTCCGCTGAGGCACCGAAGGCGAGGCGGGTGTGCACTCCCCAGCCGCCGCCGGGAAGCGGTCCGGCCAGCACCGTGCCTCCATAGACTGCCGCGCGCTCGCGCATGCCGGTGATGCCGTTGCCGGAGCCGGGGGACGTCGGCGGACCGGTGTCGGTGACATCCACGGTGACGGTGTCGGCGGCGCATTCGATCCGGACCTTCGCGTGCGTGTCAGCGGGGGTGTGCTTGAGCGTGTTGGTCAAGGCTTCCTGGACCAGGCGGTAGACGGTCAGTTGCGCGGTCGCGGGGATGTGCGTGTGGCTGCCGTCGAGGTCGAGGCTGGTCGGGAGTCCGGCGGCGGACATCTGCTCGGCGAGGGTTTCCAGTTGCGCGATGCCGGGCAGCGGGTGGCGCGCTGCGTCGGGTTCGTCGGTGCGCAGGAGGCCTAACGAACGGCGCATGTCGGTCAGGGCCTGTCGGCCGGTTTCGGAGACCTGGAGCATCGCGGTGGTGGCCTTGTCCGGCGACCGCTGCTGGGCGGAGACGGCAGCGTCGGTGAGCGCGACCATGACGGACAGGTTGTGGGTGACGATGTCGTGCATCTCCCTGGTGATCCGGGCTCGTTCCTCGGCGACAGCCCGTTCCCGCACGGCTTCCAGGTAGGCGCGTGCGGTCCGCTTGTTCACCCCGAGGACGGCCGCGGCGATGACCATCGCGGTGAGCGCGGCGAACGGGGTCAGGAACGCACCGTCACCCGCCCAGCGCAGGCAGGCGAGGACAACCCCGATCTCCACCACGGCGACAGCGACGAACGTGACGCGCTTGCCCGAGTTCGCGGCCACTGTGTAGAGCGCCACCAGCAATGCGACGTCCGCGGGGAGCTGGATGCCCACCAGCCACTGGACTGCGGCTGCGGTTGCCACCGCGCCGAACACCGTGAGCGGGGCTCGGCGTCGCCACACCAAGGGCAGCGCGAGTGCAACGGTGAGTGTGGCAGCCACCGGTAGCTCCGCGGGTGTCCACATGGTCAAGACGTGAAGCAGGAGAAGCGCGGGCAACAGGGAATCCTGCACCCGCTCGGTCGTCATCAGGCAAGCGTAGGCGGACGGCCCGCCGCGCACATGAGCCTGACGGCTGACCGCCGGCGGGCCGGATTGCGACTGCGGAAGGACTTCCGATACCTCCTGCGGTCGTAGTGCGGCCGCTGGTCCGGGTGCTCGATTGCCACTGGGGACGGGGCGGAGATCGGGCCTGGAGAGCGATGTGGCCGGGCTGGTCCGGCACCGAATATGGCGGCATGAACCTGCTGGAAATCCTCACGGTGCTCGGCGCCGTCGCACTGGTGGCAGCGCGCTGGCTGCCCGGTGTTGTCCGCCCGCGCTTCACCGTCGCGGCGGGGGCGGTGGTCGCGCTGTCCGCTATCGCGCTCTGCGTGACTGGGATCCGCTGGCAACTGCTGCCGGTGCTGGCGGGCGGTCTTGTCGCGGCGCCCTTCGCCTTCTCCCCGCTGGTGCGGGCTCGTTGGTGGCTGGCGTTGCCGGGATCGGTGTTCTGCGTCTGCCTGATCACCGCCGGACCAGTGACCGCGTGGGCCTTTCCCGTCCCCGTCTTCCCTACGCCCTCCGGCAACTTCGCGGTCGGCACCCGGGTGCTGCAGTGGACTGACCCGGACCGTCCCGAGACCTTCACCGCCGATCCGCGGGACCACCGCACGGTCGTGGCCCAGCTCTGGTACCCCGCTAACGCCCCAGCGGACGCGCCGCGTGCCCAGTACCTCGGACGCACTGTCTCCGAAGCACGCACCGTCTCCGAAGCCCTCGCCGGCGGAGTCGGCCTGCCGGGTTTCCTGTTCGACGGTGTTCCGCGCGCCCGTACCCACGCGATCCCCGACGCCCCGGTGGCCGTCGAGGGTGGACGGTTCCCGGTCGTGCTGTTCTCGCCGGGGTCGAGCGGGGTGCGCACCCAGAACACCGCATGGGCGGAGGAAATCGCCAGCCACGGCTATGTGGTCGTCGCGCTAGACCACCCGTACGACTCCGCAGCCGTCGTGCTCGCCGACGGTCGGACGATCACCAGCGCTACGTCCTCCACCGGCGACCGGGATGAGGACGACAGGTTGGCTGACGACTGGACCTCGATCCGAGCCGCCGACCTCAGCTTCGCACTGACCCGGCTCGGCGCCGACCCGCTGACCGCCCGCCTCGACACCAGTCGGGTCGCCGTGACCGGACACTCGATGGGTGGCGCCGCCGCGCTGCTGGCGGCTAGGAGGGATCACCGGTTCACCGCCGTCATCAATCTGGACGGTTACCCTCGCGGGCCTTTGTCGCCGTTGCTTGATCAGCCGACGCTCGCGCTCACCCAGGCCGTCACTCCGGCCACCGATCCGCGCTATCTGCCTCGGCTTACCGAGGTGCTCACGCGGGGTACGGCGACGAACTACCGACTCACCATTCCTGGTGCCGCGCATCTCACCTTCACTGATGGCCCGCTGTATCTGCCGCCGGTGCCTTCGATCGTCGGGTCGCTGGGTCGCGTTGAGAGTCCGCGTGTGGTGGCCGCTGCCAGTCTGGCGTTTCTGGATTCCGTGCTGCGCAAGGGATCTGGTGATCTTGCGGGCGCTTTGTCGAGTACGGGGAGCTCACGGTGTTTCGTCCTGGCAACGGGCGCTGATCGCCCGTGATCAGCGGCGCGATTCGGCTCGTTCGCGTGCCCAGCACACGAATTCCAGCGCGTTCTCTCGCTGCGATTCGGTGGCGGCCAGGTCGAGCAAGCGTCCGCTCGCGATCAAGGAGCGCGGTCAAAAACGGCCAGCTGTCGTCGGCCAAGCGGGTCCAGTTCAGCGACAACGGGACCGCCGACCACCGGTGGAGGTTGCGTTAGACCGGCCGCGAGGTCTTCCCGCTTTCGGCGACCCGCAGCAACGCCTTCCCGATCACCGCCGCCTCCTCGTCGGTGACGTGCGCTGAGAAATGCCGTTCGATGCTCCGCAGGTAAACCGGCGCTGTCTTGCGCAGCGCGCGGACCCCGTCATCGGTGATCACCGCCCAGCTGACCCGGCGGTCGTCCGGTTCCGGGCGCTTCGTCACCAGCTCGGCCCGCACCATCTCGTCGATCAGCCGGCTCACCCGGGTCCGGCTGAGCACCACCCGGTCGGCGACCTCCGCCATCCGCAGCCCGTTCTTCCCCGCCGCGTTCAGTTCCAGCAGGACGTCGTACCAGGCCAGGGGCACGGTTCCGCCCCGTTGCACGTCGGTTTCAATGGCTCGCACCGCGGCACTGTGCGCGAGCAGCATCGCCCGCCAGGCCTCCAGTCCGATCTTCGGGTCGCTCACCCGCCCAGTGTAGTTCATTGCGTGCGGGCGCACCTAATGTATAGAGTGCGTGCGTACGCACATAAATTCTTCGAGGAGGTCCGATGGTCAAGCCCATCACGCGGGACGAGGTCAAGCGGCGAATCGACGCCGGGTCGGCGATCGTCGTCGAGGCGCTGCCCGCCGACTATTACGCGAAGGCGCATCTGCCGGGCGCGCTGAATCTGCCGGTAGACGACGTCGAGAAGCTCGCCCCTGCCCTGTTGCCGCGCAAGGATTCCGCGGTGATCGTCTACTGCGCCGACTCGCCCTGCCAGAACTCGGGCACTGTCGCGAAGCAGCTGTCGGAACTCGGGTACACCCAGGTCTTCGACTACGACGAGGGCAAAGCCGACTGGATCGCGGCCGGACTGCCGACCGAATCCGGGAACTGAGAGGACTGGTACACGACATGGCAGACGCGACAGCCGCTACCCGCGTAGTCGCCGGAACGGAACTTCCCGCGGCGGGTACCTGGAAGGTCGACCCCGGGCACGCCGAGGTCGGGTTCGTCGGCAGGCATTTCCTGCTCACCAAGGTCCGCGGCCGGTTCACCGGCGTGGACGCGACGCTGGAAATCGGCGAGCGGATCGAAGACACCACAGTGCGCGCGGTCATCGAGATGGCCACAGTGGACAGTGGCGACCACACCCGGGACGACCATCTCCGTTCCGGCGATTTCTTCGACGTGGAACATCACCCGCGAGCCACGTTCGAATCGGTCTCGGTCACCGCGACCGGAAGCCACGCGACCATGGCCGGAAACCTGACCATCAAAGAAGTTTCGCGTCCGGTCACGCTCGCTGTGGAGTATCTCGGGCACGCGCGCGACCCATGGGGAAACGATCGCGCGGTGTTCTCCGCTCGAGGCAAGATCAACCGCGAAGATTGGGGTCTGGTCTGGAACATGGTGCTGGAATCGGGCGGGCTTCTCGTGCCGAAGGAAATCGAACTCGTCCTGGAGATCGAGGCGATCCGCTCCTCCTGATCGGACAGATTCCGCACGCTGAACCGGCCGGGTCGGCCGTCGTTGCCAACCCGGCCGGGCGGATTAAGCCATCACCGCAGCGGCCAATTCGAACTGCTCCCGCGCCGCCGCGTCGTCACCCCGGGCCTGCAGGCAAGCCCCCAGCCGATTACGAACCTCGATCTCCGCCCACGGCGACATTTGATCGGTCAACGCGCCTAACGCCCGCCGATGATACGAGAGCGCCACATCCAAACTCCCCAAATCCTGCACCGCGGAACCAAGCCGAGACAGTGAACTCACCAGCAACAGCCGATCCTCGACCCGCTCCGCCAATTCGACTGCCTCGCGCAAAGGTTCCGCCGCTTCCGCCGAACGGCCCAGATGCAGCCGGACGCTGCCGATGTGACTGGAGACCCGGCCCAGCATCGCCGGATTGCCCGTCGAGACCGCGACTTCCCGCGATTCGGCGAAGCAGGCGAGCGAGAGTTCGTAATCGCCCTGTTTGAAATGCACGTAACCGAGTCCGGAAACCGCCCGTTCGACCAGCCAGCTGTCCGCTACCTCGGCGGCCAGCGTTCGCGCCTCGGTCAACACTTGCTCCGCTTCATCGAGCTGTCCGGCGAGCATCGTGACCATTCCCAGCCCGCACAAACCTCGCGCGGTTTCGCGCCGGTCACCGTTTTCGCGGCTGATTCGCAATCCTTCTTCGCACCATTTCCTGGCCTGGGCGGAATCTCCCAGCGCGAGGTGTGCCCAGCCGAGCCCGAAGCGCAGTGCCGTCGCCATCCGCCGGTCCGCCACGTTGTCCACTTCGGACAGCACGACTTCCAGCAGGGCAAGGCATTCCCGGTAGCGGATGCGCCGCACGAGATAGTCGACGGCACCCTCGGCGATCCAGCACGCGTAGTCCGCGTGCCCGGCCGCGACCGCGGACGAGACCACTTCCACGAGGTCGCCCGCCTGGTCCAGCCAGGCCGAAGCGTCCACGAGTCCGGCGAACGGCGAGTCGGGGAGTTCCGGACCCGTGGGGAAACCGGGTTCGCCCCATTCGCTCGCGCCGCGGCAGGCCTGCAGGTACACCCCGAGTCCGCTGGCGACATCGGGTTCGTCCGCGGCGAGGCGGCGGGCGTAAACCGCGACCAGGTCGTGCATTCGGTACCTGCCCGCGGCGAAGGCCTGCACGAGGTTCGCGTCTACCAGGTCCTCCAGCACGCTTTCCGCCGCACGCCGGGAGCAGCCGAGCATCGCGGCGAGGACCAGTTCATCGAACTCGGGCGCTGGCGCGCGGCCCAACGTGCGGAAGGCGCGTTGCGCGTCAGCCGGAAGCTGGTCATAAGAAAGCCGGAACGCGGCCTCGACGCTGCGTTCCTCGGCGGTCAGCTCGCTGAGCCTGCCGGTGTCGTCGGCGAGCCGGTCCGCCAAATCCCGGAAAGTCCACATCGGACGGTTCTGCAGCCGGGCTCCCGCGATGCGCAGGGCGAGCGGAAGCCGTCCACAAAGGCTGGCCAGTTCGCGCACCGCCTCGCGTTCCTGACCCGCGCGAGCTGGACCGACGATCCTGCTCAATAGGCCAGCCGCGGCGTCGGAAGTCAACGGTCCCAAGGAAATCCGGCGTTCAACGTCCAAACCGGGCAGTCGGCGGCGGCTGGTGATCAGCACCCGGTTGCCGGTTCCGCCGGGCAGCAGCGGGCGGACCTGTTCGGCGCTGACGGCGTCGTCCAGCACCAGCACCAAACGCAGCGGAGCGGTCGCGGCGCGCCAGTTCGCGGACAGTTCGTCCAGGTCGTCCGGAATGTTCTGGTCGTTGACGCCCGCCGAACGCAGCAACCGGCGCACGACTCGCACCGGCGCGAGCGGAGCCCGGCTGGTGCTGTGCCCGTGCAGGCCAACGAACAAACACCCGTCGGGATGTTCCTCGCGCAGCAACTGGGCCGCGCGCACCGCCAGCGCCGTCTTTCCGGCCCCGGGCACACCGTCCACCGCGGACACCGCGCTCCCCGGCGAGGCGAGCCGGGCCAGTTCGTCGTCGCGGCCGGCCAACTCTCCGACGTCGTGCGGCAGTTCGTCCCGGATTCGCGGTGGCGATGCGGGCCGGGACGCGACATCGAGCGCACCGTCATCGCCGCGCAGCACCGCTTCGTGCACGCGACGCAGGTCTTCGCTGGGTTCGAGCCCCAGCTCATCGCGCATCCGGACGCGGAACTCGCGCCAGGTGTCGAGCGCGTCGGACTGCCGGCCAGCGCCGTAGAAGGCCCGCATGAGCAGGCCGGTCAGCGATTCGCGATCCGGATGCTCGGCGAGCAGCGCCGACACCTCGCTGATCGCCGATTCGTACTCCCCCAGCCGGATCAGCGCGTCCGTGCGGCCTTCGACCAGCCCGACGCGGCGTTCGCCGAACCGGCGCCGCTCCCGTTCGGCGAACGGGCCGGGCAGTCCGGCCAGCGGAACGCCCTCGTAGAAGGCCAGCGCCTGGCCGTATCCGTCGGCCGCCGCGGCGAGCGCACCGGCCGCGGCCGCCTTCTTGGCGCGAGCGGCGATCTCCTCGACCCGCACGGCGTCCACCCCGACGCCCGCCCCGGCGAACCGGTACCCGCCGGGGTCGGTCCGCAGCACCGATTTCGCGTCCGCACCGGCCCCGGCCAGGGATTTCCGCAGCTGGTAGATGTAGCCGGGCACGCCGTCGCTCTCCGGCGGACGCTCGCCCCACACCCGGTCGACCAGTTCGGCCCGGCTGACCGTGACGTCCGGCCGCAGGAGCAGCGCGACCAGCACCGTCGTCCGCAGCACCGGCCCGAACTCCAGCGGTTGCCCGCCGTACCAGCCGCGGACCGGTCCGAGCACGGCGAACTCCAGCCGGGACCCGGGCTCGCGCTCCGCCGCTGCCCGGCCGGTTCGCGCGGCACCCGATGACATACCGAGAGTTTAAAGCAGCTCTCCCGGTGTCCCCCAGGAGAGCTACCCGCAGGTGTCCACTGCGCGGGGACGATTCCATACGGCCGAATCAGTAGCGTTTCCCCGTCCCGGCACGGCCTTTCGTGAACCGGGTTCTGCCATGGAGGAGTATTCGATGCGCAAGTTCGGGGGAACCGCGGCGGCGATCGCGGCCTGTCTGCTATTGGCAGGATGCGACGAGGAAACGGACCCGGATCCGGCACCGAGCAGCGCACCGGTCAGCCAGGCCGCGTTCACCGGGGCGAAGAAAATCACCGTCGACGGAAAATCGGTGAACGTTTCCTGTTCTGGAGCGCTCGAAAAAGGCAAACCAGTAGTGATTCTGCTGCACGGCGGCGGCGACGCACTGGACAAATTCGCCAGCCTTCAGGAAACACTCGGCAAGAAGAACCGGGTGTGCTCCTACGACCGGCTCGGCGCGGGCGGCAGCGACCAGCCCGCCGGTCCGCAGACCTTCGAGACCACCGGAAAGGTGCTGACCGGCGTCCTCGGCCAGCTCGCCGCGGACTCCCCGGTCGTGCTGGCCGGACATTCGCTCGGCGGGCTGATCGCCGCCCGCTACGCGCCCGAACACCAGGACAAGGTCAAGGGCCTCGTGCTGATGGACGCCACTTCGCCGACGCAGAACGCCGATCTGGTCAGGGAAATCCCGGCCGACGCCACCGGGGACGCGGCCGATCTCCGTGCGCAGACGATAGCGGTGTTCAAGGGCGAAAGCCCGGAAAAGCTGGTCGTCGCCGACGCGGACGTGAAATCCGCCGGGGACATTCCGGTCGAGGTGATCAAGCACGGCCAGCCGTACTTAGCGCAACTTCCCAAATACGGACCGGGCTTGGAACGAGCGTGGTCCGAGGGTCAGGAGAAATGGCTCGCGATCTCCAGTCGCAGCAAACTGACTGTCGCGAAAACCAGCGGGCACTACATATATGTGGACCAGCCGGAGGTCGCTGTCCAGGAAATCGAGGACGTCGCCGCGCGAGTCGCGGGCTAATCGACCAGTCCGTTCCGATAGGCGTAAACGACCGCCTGCACTCGGTCGCGAACGCCGAGTTTGGCGAGCATTCGCGAAACGTAAGTCTTCACTGTCTCCTGGCTGAGCACGAGCGTCGCGGCGATTTCGCTGTTGGAAAGGCCTTCCGCGACCAGGCGGAGGACTTCCAGCTCGCGCGGGGCCAGCGGGAGGTCACCCGGATCCGCGGCAGCGGGGCGGATCCGGGTGGCGTACCGGCCGACGAGCTGACGCGTCACCTCGGGGTCCAGCAGCGCCGCGCCGGACGCGACCGTCCGGATCCCGTGCAGCAACTGGTCCGGCGGAGCGTCCTTGAGCAGGAACCCGGCGGCCCCGGCGCGCAACGCCTGGTAAACGTTCTCGTCGAGGTTGAAGTTGGTCACCACCAGCACTTTCACCGGTGCCGCGACGCCGGCTCCGGCCAGCAGCCGGGTCGCGGCGATGCCGTCGAGCACCGGCATCCGCACGTCCATCACGACGACGTCCGGGCTCAGTTCCCGGGCCAGCTCGACCGCGGCCTGCCCGTCGCCGCATTCGCCGACGATCTCCAGGTCCGGCTGGGCGTCGATGATCGTCACCAGCCCGGTCCGGACGAGCACCTGGTCGTCGGCCACGAGGACCCGCAAGGGCGCGCTCACGCCGGAATCCGGGCCCGGACGCAGAACCCGCCGCCCTCGCCGCACCCGGCGCTGAAGTCGCCGCCGACGTCGTCCACCCGATCCCGCAGCCCGGCCAGCCCGCGCCCGCTGCCACCGACGGCCAGGTCGGCCTCGCTGTCGGTACGGACTTCCACGGTGATGTCCTCCTCGCCGTGCCGGACCTGGACCGACGTCGGGCTGCCGGGCGCGTGCTTGAGCGCGTTGGTCAGCGCCTCCTGCACGACCCGGTACGCCACCGGCGCCACGCCCGATTCCGCGGGAGTGCCCACCTCGGTGAACTCCACCGGCTGCCCCGCGCGCCGCGTCTGCTCGACCAACGTGTCCAGGCCGAGGTCCTTGTGCGGGCCGGGATTGAGCACGTCGAGCAGATTCCGCAGCTCAGCGATGGCTTGGCGCCCGGTGTCGGTGACTGTGGAGAGCGTCTGGCCGAGCCGGTCGCCGGTGAGATAGCGCGCCGATTCGGTCTGCACGACCATCGCCGTCACGTGATGGGTCACGACGTCATGCAGCTCGCGAGCGATCCGCGCCCGCTCGGCCGCACGCGTTTCCTCAGCGACCCGACGGCGCCGCTCGACCTCCGCGGCGCGGGTGGAGCGCAGCCACGCCCCGATCCCCCACACGACGACCAGCGACAGGTAGAACGCGGCCACTCCCGCCGCCGATTCACCGCCGCCACGCAGCGGAAACGCCGCCACGAACAGCAGATACGCCACCGTGAACGCGATCGCCGTCGCGCGCCGCCCCCGATCCGCCCGCCATCCGGCGTTCAGCACCGCGACCGGCAACGCCGTGCCCGCAAACGAGTGGTACCCGCACAGCTGGTCGATCGCGAACCCGGCCGCCACCAGCGCGAGCACCGCGACCGGCCACCGGCGGGCTCCCGCGAGCGACAACGACTGCAGCGCGACCGCCCCGACCGCCAGCGCGTCGAACGGCCGCGACGGCAACCCGCCGAACTGCGTCCCGAACGTCTGCAGCGACGGGAGCAGCGATCCGGCGAAGAACGCGAGGCCGAGCAGGGGGAACCACACTGCGTGCCGAGATTTCGAGACCCGCCGGAGGTTGATCACCCGGAGAGTCTATTCGGGACGAACAGGACGCCGGATCCGCTCACGCCGCACCATGGACGGCGGGGCACGAGTCCTGCCCTGGTTCAGCCTGAATCGCGGCGCCCGGGTCAGCCTCGGCGTTTGGCCACCCACTCGTCCCTGGTCAACGCGTACTCGACTTCTCCGTGTTCGGTGCCCGGCAACGGATTGTCGAAGTGGACGTGGAACGTGCGGACGTAAGTCAGCCCAGCCCGCTGCATCACCTGGCGCGACGGGGTGTTCACCGCCATCGTCTGTGCCCACACCCTTCGCATGCCGAGTTCGGTGAATCCTTTGTGGATCACCGCCCGCGCGCCTTCCGTCGCGTAGCCGCGGCCCCAGGCTTTCGCCATCAACCGATAGCCGAGTTCCAGCTCCGCCGTGCTGCCGTCTTCCGGCGGGTCCAGCGAAATCCAGCCGACGAACTCGCCAGTCTCCCGCTCGATCGCCGCCCACCGTCCAGCCGGTCCGTTTTCGTAGTCCCGGAGGATGGCGGGGAGGATTTCGTTCTCGACCTCGGCACGGGGCGTCGGCTCGCCGGTCAGGAACCGCATCACCCGCGGGTCGCTGTCGAGCTGGACCAGGTTCTCGGCGTCGGCTTCGGTGAATCGCCGCAGCAGCAACCGATCCGTCTCCAGGACTTTCACTGGCCCGCCAATCCGGCCGCCGTCGCGATCCGGTCGCGCGATTCCAGCAATTGGGTCCTGAGCTTCGGCAGATCAACCCCCAGCAGTTTCCCGTCCCGCTTAACTGCTTTTCCGCCAACGAAGATGCTGTCCACCAACCCCGGATGCGCAGCGGTGACCACTGTGGACACCGGATCGTTGACTGGAAACACCGACAGATCCTCCGCGTCAATGAGCACCAGATCAGCGTCCTTCCCGACACTGATGCTCCCTGCCCGGCCGTCTCGCCCACAAGTCCGAGCACCGTCCACAGTGGCAAACTCAAGTAGGTCGCGCGCGACGAGACCGCCGTCCAGACCGCGCTGCGCCGCGAATGCCGTACGCATAGCCGAAAACATGTCACCCCCCACTGACGGACAGTCGTCGATCGACAACGACGGCCGGATCCCGGCGGCCAGCAGACGTCCGGTTTCCGGCCACCCGAACCCCATTTTGAGCTCGACGTCCGGGCTGACCGTCACCGAGCAGCCCGCGTCCGCGAGGATCGCCAACTGCTCGTCGGTGAGGCCGTTGCCGTGCACAATTGTCGTCCGGTCGTCAAGCAGTTTTCGTTCATGCATCTCGGGAATCGAGTCGCGAGCCGAACGGTGGATGTGCACGCTCACCCTGAGCCCGAGCTCCCGGGCCAACGCGACGTCTGCCGCCACCGTGTCCATTGTGGTCAGAATCGGCCCGCGCAACCCGAACGCCATTTCGTCGCCGGACAGCCGATTCCGCACTCGGGCGGTGTCGGCGGGGTCCATTGCGGAGTAACAGAAGATCGACCTTCCTGGAGCCTCATCGAGCGCGTCGATCGCCGCGTCGGCGTTCTCCGGGCGATCAGAGCAGTGGAACCAGTCGAGCATCGTCGTCACGCCCGAGTTCAGCGCCTCGAGCCGCCCCAGAAGATTGCCGAGATACACGTCCTCCGGCCGGTAGTGCGGCCTCAGCTTCTCGTGCATGGTCTCGCGGTACTCGGCGAACGTCCAGTCCGCGCCAAGCCCGCGAAACGCCGTCTGCCAGGTGTGCCGATGGGTGTCCACGAACCCCGGCAGGACGATCTTGCCCGTCGCGTCCACGATCTCGGCATCGGCTTCGAGCGCGGTGCCGACCGCCGCGATCCGGCCGTCCTCGATCAGCACGTCCCCATGCGGCAGATCCCCGACCGTCGGATCGAGACTGACCACAATGCCGTTCCGCAGCAACGTCCGCATGAACCCTCCCCAAAGTTGATGCATCAACTCTAGGGCCGATCGAGTTGATGAGTCAACTGCGGAGGTACGCTCCCTGCCCATGACGCCCGACGACTGGGAGCTGTGGAACGCCTGGGTGCGCGCCCAACGCCTGCTCACCCGCGAACTGGACCGCGGACTGCAGCGGGATTGCGGCATCTCGAAGGCCGAGTTCAGCGTGCTCGTGACCCTGTGGCGAACCCCCGGCCGAGAGGCGCGCGTCGCCGATCTGGTCGAGGCGCTGGGCTGGGAAAAGAGCCGCCTCTCGCACCAGCTGACGAGGATGGAGTCGCGCGACCTGGTCACCCCGACCCGCAGCGGCCCCAGCGGCCGACGCACCGGAATCAGCCTCACCGCGCACGGCCGCACGGTCATCCAGGAGGCCTTGGTGGTCCACGGCAACAACATCCGCCGCCACTTCCTGGATGAGCTGACCCCCGCGCAGGCCGCCGCCATCCGGTCCTGGGCCGAACAGACGATCGAGCGTATCGAGCCAGCCGGCTGACCGGACGCTACCGTGTTCCGAAGATGAGTACAGGTATCCGAAAGGTTGGTGCCATGAGCGACGCACCGGGCAAAGCAGCGTCGCCGGCCGCGGACCGGACGCTGACCGTGCTGGAAGCCCTCGTGCGGGCCGAGGAACCGCTGACGCTGACCGCCCTCGCTAAGGCTGCTGAGGTGCCGCTCGCGACCTGCGCTTCTATCGCTTACACGCTGGAGCAGCGGGGATATGCCGTGCGGCGGGTCGTCGGCCGGAGCCATTTCTGGCGTCCTACGCTGCGGCTCTACGGGTTGGCCATCGAACTGGTACGGAAGGTCGATCTGCCGTCCATCGTCCAGGCCGACCTGCGGCGGCTTGCGGAGAGTCTGGGGATGCCCGCGCATGTGGGGATCTTGGAGGATGCCTCGGTCGTTTATGTGGCTAAGGCTTCTACGCCTGGGTTTGTGCAGTTCGATACTTATCGGGGAAAGGTTGCTCCGTTCGACCTGACTGCGCTTGGGCGGGCAATCGCTGCGCATCTGCCGGAGGCTGAGCTGAAGCCGTTGCTGTCCCGTCTTTCGCACGGAGCGGGGCCGAAGGCTGCTGCGCCGGATGCGGGACAGTTTTTGGCCTTGCTGGCGAAGGTGCGGGCTGATGGGTATGCGATTGAGAGCGAGGAGGAGCAGGCTGAGATCGCTTGCCTTGCTGCGCCGTTCTTTGACGCCGAGGGTGCGGTGGCTGGGGCCGTTGGGGTTACGGGGTTTGCGCGGCAGTTGGTTGGGGAGAAGCGCAAGGCTGCAGTGCGGGGCGTGGTTCAGGTAGGCCAGGAGGTTTCTCGGCGGCTGGGATTTGTGGTGTGAGCACCCTATTTCCAGTGCCCCGCTATCCTCACAGCTCGCCGGTAAACCGAGCTGCAGACAAGCAGTTTGGTCTCATTGACCGAAATCTCAGCAATCCTCGACAATACATCGACGCAGTCAATCCAATCTCAGAGCACGCCACGCCGCTCCTAAGCATCAGCGGCTGCCATATCCATAATTCGACGGAAGAATTCAGGATCGACATCTTGCCCCTCGATGATCTGATAGGCATAAGTGGCGACGATGCGATCGATATCTAAGTTATACTTTGGGTTTGCCACCTTGCTGAACCCCATCACGACATGTTTATGGAACGCCACATCGCGCTTACCTCCAGTAAACAGCGCCCAGTGCAAGTTGGGATTCCTGGATACAACAAGGCCGCCAAGAAACATAGCCACGTCGTTCACCACGGCGTACCAAAGATTGCGAAGACGTTCCGGATTGTCCGGATTCGATTCAACGCCTGCCCTGAACCAGTCGTTGAGCTCTTGCACCGCCACGTCATCGTCGCCAAGCTCGATCCCGTTGCAAAGAAGCAACTTTCGCAGTTGCTCGACTCGCTCAGGCGCAGCCTCCATGAGGCGCTCATACGACTCGCGCGCCTGCCCCCTCGTCAACTCCGCGTGCGGCCGGGCGTACGGTGGCAGGTACGGCTCGTAACCATCCCAGTTCATATTACCTTATTACCACACGGATGTTCGCGGACTGCAACGCCTGAAGCAGCGGACCCGTGGGACCGCCAAGACCCGTCACCGGGCTCTTCGTGAAATGCCATTCGACCGACTTGACACCGCCGATAGATCTCTGCATGATTTCCACATCTTTTTGTATCTGCATTTTGATGTCGCTGGTCAGTGACGTGCGACCAAGCTTCGACTCAATGGCGACACCGCTGGTCGTCAGAACATCGATTCTACGGGCCCCCGAGGCGGCCTGCAGCGTGACCTCACGCTGAGCACCTGGAAATCCTGCAGCAATCGCGTCCGCCGCAGCGTCACCGTTGATCTTGTTCGCCGCAATCCCGCCCTCGACCTTCTTCGCGTCGCCGAAGACCTTGCCGATGAACTTTCCGGCAGCTCCGCCCCCGACTTCAAGTGCTACCCCGCCGCACGCCAGCGCATCCATCGTGGCGCACGCCGGAATGTTGGACAGGAAGACGTCGTAGATGAACCCGGCCACCCCGTGCAACGGCTGACCCATCCGGCATTCGTCGAGAGATCCGCCGAGAGTGTCGCAGACGAGAGCTTCTGTCGCCGGGCCTCGGTTGGCGAACTCCATCGCTTCGCGCCAGGTGAATCCCGATGAGCCTTCGTAGCCGAACCCACGGAGCACATCCAGCTTTTCCTTGGGCAATTCACCGCCTGTCGCAGGCGTGTTCATCGCACTGTTCACCCCAGCCTCGGCGCTGGCTTTCTCGCGAAGCCCCTCCGGGATCTGGACATTGTGCTGCTCGCGATAGGCCAGGTCAGCCTGGGCACAACTGTGGATTTCCCCGCATCGATAGGTATCAGTGTCGATATGACCGTCGAGCTCGACTCGGCTGACCGGATTTCCACCGGTGAACGCATAACGGCTTCCGGAGAAAGCATCGGTGGTCAACCCCAGATCACCGAGCGCACCGTTGTAGGAATCGCGAGTAAGGAAGGTGTTGCGGCCCGGACTGTAGTGACGGAACCCCATGTCGTAATTGCCGCTGGCAGTGTCGTAACGCTTCCCGTTGAAGCGGTAGGAGTTGTAGGCCTGCGCCGAAGGATCCTGCGGCTTAGGCTTGTCAATCCCGGTAAACGACTGCTTGTCGTCACTCCCGTAAGCCGTATAACCGTAAGTCGCCTTCGTATCGCCCTTATCCGTAGTAAGAGTCTCGACATCCGTATGCGGGTTATACCCGTACTGAGTCGTCTCCTTGCCACCGTCACCGGTCTGCTTGGTCTGCGACAGCCGCTGCCCATTGGGGCTGTACTGGTAAGACTTGTCCAGCTTCCCGGCAAGCTTCTCGTTCAAGACATTGGAAGACAGACCGAGATAAGCGAAATCAGTGGTCTTACCGCCCTCGGTCTTGGCGAGCGTCCGGTCCAGCGGGTCGTACGCATACGTCGTCGTAACCCGCTCAGTCGCGCTGCCTTCCTTGAGCTTCTGGTACTCCGCAATGCGATCGAAGCCGTCGTACCGGTACTTCTCCAGCAACGTCCCGTCGACAGTCACGTTGTCCAGCCGACCGAACGGGTCGTAAGTGTGCGTGCTGGTGTTCTTGTCGATCGACGACGTGACCAGCCGGTTGCGGTCATACGTGTACTTCGTGGTCTTCCCGTCGATCGTCTGCTCGATGACGTTGTTGTTCGCATCGTGCAGGTACTTCTCGACGCCGAGGGTGGCGCCCGAAGGCTCCGTCTTGGTCGATGAGCGGAGCCGGTCTCGGGGGTCGTAAGCGAAGGCGCGGGTGTTGTCCAGATAAGCGCCGTGGTTGTCGGCGTTCATCGTGTGTTGCGTGTCGTGCGCGGGGTTGCCGTTGGCGTCGTAGTCGCGGGTGTGTTCGCTGACGATCGTGCCGTCGGGCTTGCGTTCGACCTCGTGCCGCAGTGCGCCGTCCGGGAAGTACTCGGACTGGAGCTGGTTGCCGTTCGCCTTGGTTTCGAGGAGTTTCTGAGCTCGGGGCGTGTAGGTGTAGGTCGTGTTCTGCGGCGCACCGCCGGTGTCGGTGTTGGTGACCTTCTCGACCAGGTCGCGAACGTCGTACTCGTACACCGAGTGCTGGTCGTCGTGGTCCCGGGTCTTCGGGTTGCCGTTGGGGTCGTAGCTGTAGGTGGTGGTCTTGGCTACGGCGCCCTTGAGCTTTTCCTGGACCTGCTGGATCTGGTTCAGCCCGTTGTACGCGATCGCATAGTTGTCGATCTTGGTGTTCGGACTCGAGTCGGTGATGTCGACCAGATTGTTGTTCGGGTCGTAGCGGTAGCCGAACGTTTTTTGCTGGGCCGGGCCGGTTTCGCCGCTGCCGTCGCGGACGATCTTCACCGCGTCCGCGGCTACGACGCCGTTGGCCTTGTCCGACAGAGTGACCTTGCGCGGCTGGCCTTCGGTGAGACCGTACGAGCCGAGGCTGACCCATTGGCCGGGTTGCTGGGTCTGGTCAACGGTCTTGGTCGTGCTGCCGCCGTCGTGATCGATGGTGTAGGTGGCGTTGGTGGCGGTGGCTGCCTTGGGATAGCGGACGAAGATCTCGTAGGTCCCGGTGCGCGGCGCGTCGAGGTTCCAGGCGACCGTGTCACTGCCCGTGCCGGGGTTGTGCCGCCGGTAGTCGAAGCCTTCGTAGTCAGGGTTCGGGTCGGCCCCGCCGGTGCCCCAGGTGCCGGTGACGATGGCGGCGGGGTCGCTGTTGTCGATCACCCGCACATCCCGGCCGATCGGGACGCCGTCGTCGGAGCGCGACTTCAGCTTTCCGTCCGGGTAGAACGACCACGCCATGGTGCGGCTCATGGATCCGCCGGCCGCGGTGAGCGTGCGGGCAGTCTGCTTGCCGAGCTGGTCGTAGTCGTAGGTGGTGGTGATGTTCCACGGGTCGACGCTGGAGCGCAGCCAGCCGGTGTCGAAGTAGCTGGTGCGCGTGACGTTGCGGAAGTTCTGGCCGTTGGACGGCGGCGCGCTGACTTCGGTGAGCCGGCCGACCTCGTCGTAGCTGTAGGTCGTCTTGTCCGGCGTCTTGACGCGTTCGTCGTTGACGTCGAACGGGGTCTGCTGTTCGATCGGGCGGTTCAGCTTGTCGTAGACAGTGACCGCGGCGAAGTTGTCGGTGTTGCCGGCGATCTCCGTGCCGCGCGGGGAAATGACCTTGGTCTTGTTGCCGACCTCGTCGTACTCGAAGCGGGTCTTGCGGTAGACGGGATTGCCCGACGCGTCCTTGGCGCGCGGCACCCATTGCTCCTCGACCATGGCGCGGGCGTCGAGTTTGAGCACCGAGGTGTTCTGCTCGGCATCGGTAGTCTCGACGATATTGCCGTCTCGGTCGTACTTCCGGCCGGTGGTGAAGCCCGCGGCGTCAGTGACCGTTTTGACGCGGTGGTTCAGGTCGTAGGCGTACTTCGCCGTGTACGCCTTGGGGTCGTGCGTCGCGGTCTTGCGCGGGTCGACCACGGTGGTGAGGTTGCCGACGTTGTCGTAGTCGTATGTGGCCCGGTTGCCGCTGGCGTCGACGGTGGCGATGACCCGGTTGAGCTGGTCGTATTCCCGGGTCGTGGTGAAGTCGCCGGGGTCGGGCGTCAGGGCGCCCTTCGGATCAGTTTGCCGCAGCAGGTTTCCGACGTTGTCGTAGTCGTAAGTCGTGGTCCGGTCGGGATCGCCTGCATCGTCCTTGGGGGCGCTGACCGCGGCGATCTCGTCAGTGGGCCGGTAAGCGGCCGAGGTGACCGCGCCGTTGGCCGCCGTCGTTTTGATGACGTTGTCGTTCGAGTCGTATTGCGCGCCGGGGGTGAAGATGAAGTCGCCCTTGTCGGCGTCCTTGGGCACCTTGGACGACAGCGGCCTGCCGAAGAGGTCGTAGGTGTACTCGCTGACCTTCTTGCGTGCGTCCATTGTGGACAGCACGTTGCCCGTAGCGTCGAACTTGGTCAGGGTGTCATGGCCGTAGGCGTCGGTAATCTGGCGCGGCGAGCCGATGGGGTCGTAATCCCCGAAGGTCGTGGTGTTGTTGTTGGCGTCGGTGACGGTCAGCAGCTGGCCATAGCTGTCGTAGCTGCTCAAAGTGGTGTAGTGGCCGGAAGCGGGATCTCCGCTGCCCTTGGGATCGGTGACGGCGACCAGGTTTCCGCGGTCGTCGTATGTGAACAGCCACTTGCGGCCTTCAGGGGTGATTTTCTCGGTCAGGTCGGCGACGTGGCCGCCCAGCCCGGTCCGGTAGTTCAGCGCGGTAGCCGGGGTTTTGTTCGCGTTGGCCTCGGCGTCGGCAATGCTCTTCGGGTAGCCGGTGACCGGGTCGTATTCCCAGGTGGCGACGGCCTTGCCGCCGTCCTCGGCCAGGCGGCGGACGTTGTTGTCGGCGTCCCAGGTCAGTTCGGTGGTCTGGTTCTTCGCGTTGGTCAGCTTCGTCGGGCGGCCGTAGCCGTCGATGAGCGTGTCGGACGCGTGGCCGTTGGCGTCGGTCACGATCGAGTCGACCGCCGAACTGTGCTCCGGATCCGGGTAGCGGTAGTCGAAGCTGGTGTCTTTCCCGGCCCGGTTGGTCAGCGTCCGCGTCTTCCATTTGCGGGCCGGATCGTCGTAATAGGACAGTCCGGTGGAATTGCCGCGCGGGTCGGTGACCGAGATCAGCTTCGCGTTCTTGTTCAGCAACGCGTTGTTGTAGAAGAAGGTGAACGTCTTGTGCTGATCGGTGCCCGCGCCGTCGGTGATCTCCTGCAGCAGGCCGCGGTCGCTGTAGACGAACTCGATGCGGCGTCCGGAGATGTCGGTGATCGCCTTGAGCTGGTTGGCGATCTTACCGTTGGCCAGGTTGACGCCGTGGTGCTTCTTGTCGCCGGTGAAATAGTCGTAGTCCGGGTCGCCGTTCTGGAAATACTCGAAGTTCAGGGTCCGGCGGCCGGTGGCGTCGGTGAGGTATTTCAGGATGCCGGTGTTGTGGTTGTTGACGCACGAGCGTTCGTAGGTGAACTGGAGCTCGTTGCCGTTCTTGTCGACGGTGGCGCTCTGGTAGCCGTCGCTGTCGAACACGAGCTGGGTACGGTCCGGCCGCGTCATCACCCACGTGCGGTTCGGGTCGCTGCTCCCGGTGCGCTGCAGGTAGAGATGGACGCCGGCGGGCTTGTCGTAGTCCCACAGCCGCGGGTCGGGGCTGTCGTGCTTGTTCAGCGCGAACTGGTGGCTGGTGCCGTCCCCGTCGGTCAGCACGATCTTGGCCGGATACCCCGCCCCGCCCCAGCCGTAGAACTCCAGCGGGGTGCCCAGCCTGGCCAAGGTGGAGGCGGAGAGAGACCAGCCGGAACCGATGTAGGAGTTGGACGTGTCCTGGGCGTTGTAGGTCATCCGCAGGAACGTCGCCAGGCCGCGGCTCGGATTGCTCAACGCGTTGTAGGACCACACCGCGTTGCCCGCGAACTGGTTGACCATCAGGGTCGAGCCGGCTCCGGTGTTGCCGCCGGAGTAGGAGTAGAACTTCTCCAGGCCCAGCTGGTCCGACTTCGGATCGTCGATCGTGATGTTCTGTGCCAGCGGCGGGATCTTCGTCGTTTCCGACAGCCACTTCCCGGTCGTCCGGTTCCGCAGGTCCCACTTCAGCACGAAGGCTTCGCGTTTGTTGCCGAGGTCGAACGGGGTCGCTGTCTTCACTTTCGCGTCGACCGCGACCACGCCGTCGGGCGCGATGTCCTTGGGCAGCGGCGTCTCGAGCCGGTTGCCGGGGCCGGTCACATCGGTGCCGTCGGGCAGTTCCCAGTGGTAGGACAACGCGTAGTCGGCCGCGGGCCAGGCCGCGCCGGTCGTGTTGGTGAGGGTGACCGGGACGGGGTACTCGTCGCCGGGGATCATCCGGTCCGGCGTGGTCGGGGCGTAGTAGGTGCTTTCCGCGGTCTGTTCGGTGTAGACCACGGTCAGTTTCGGGCGCAGGCGCGGCTCGGCGGCCTCGCTGCTGAGGAAAATCGTGCGCTCGGCCGGGTTGGCTTCGTCAGCCAGCTTCACCAGCGCGCCGTGGTTGCTCGCCGGATCGTTGACCCACCGCTGTGCCAGACCGGTCACGCCGAGGACGCGCAAAGCGGGGTCGTTCGTGACTCCGGTGGTGGTTCCGGCGACGGCCGGGTCGAAATCGCCGCCGGGAGTCGACCAGGCGCGACCCGCGCTCGCCTTGTTCCAGGTGGCGCTGCCCTGGTCGAAGTCCTTCGTGAGCCCGTGCGCTTCGTAAGTGCCGGTGCCCACCGGCGTGCCGCCGACGTAGGTGAAGCCCCAGAGGCTGAGCTCCGCGTTCTGCACTCGCGCGCCGGACGGAATCCCGCCCAGATCCGGGAATTTCACCACGCCGCGGGTCGCGCCGAAGGTGCCGGAGTTGTTGCCGACCGACAGCCACGGCTCGCCGGTCAGCTTGTCGTGCGGCTGATCGGGTTGCTTGCTGGCCAGGGTGGTGTCGGCGGCGTTGCCCTGAAGGACCTTGACGACCTGGCCCGCTTTGGGCAGCCGCACCAGCTGCGTCGCGGACGGGATCAGCTGGCCGTCGCGCGTTATGGCCGCGACGACGTAGTAGAAGGCGTTGCCGAACGGCTGCGGATCGTCGGCTTTGGTCGGCTGCGCCGTGGTGTCGGCGTAGCTGGCGGTGCCGGGACGCAGCGGGGCGACGAGTGTCGCCGCCGTCGGGGTGAACTGCTGGAATACCGAACGGTGGACCTGGTACTCGACCAGGTCGTTCCCCGGATAGGCCGACCAGGTCAGGTTCGCGCCGGTAGCTCGGATCGTCGTCGGCGCGTCCAGGGCGGGACCAGGTTTGCCGTAGGTGAGCAGCAGTCGCGGGGTCTGCTCGGTCGCGCCGTTGTAGGCATACTCGGCGGCCTCGTAGCGCGGACCGCCCATGCCCCGCGTCTCGTCAGCGGCCTTGAGCAGGAAACCGTGGTTGGGCTGTGCGCCGTCCAGCCAGCTTTGGACGGTCGAACGCACGCTGAAGCTGTGCCACACATTGGCCTTGTTCGCCTTCTTGACCTGCGTGCCGGGCTTGGTCAGGCGTACGGCGTCGGCCACGACCTCCTTGCCCGGCACCCCGCCGAGCACGACCTTGTGCCCGGTGCCCGCTTTGAACGGCCAGGTGCCCAGGGACTTCCATCCGCCGGCGGCCGAGGCGGTCTGGTCCACCGGCACGGTCTGCTGCCCGCCGTTGTAGAACACGGTGTACGGCGTGTTGGACGCCCGGTTCGCTCCGGGCACGTAGTGCACCTCGACCTGGTAATCGCCGTCCTCGGTGAGGCGGGGAACCCAGGTGTAGTCGCCGCCGCGGCTGCCGACCCGGTAGCTGTGGCCCACCGCCTGTTCAGCGTCGCCGGTATCGACCGTGCGCCACTCGCCGTTCGCGGCGGTACGACCGGGTTCGCCGTCGTCGACGTTGTCCTGGTTCTGGCCCACCTCGGCGAACGCGGCCGCGGAGGAATTCCAGGTCGCGGTGCTCGCCGTCCACGGCTGGGTCGCGCGGTGCGCTTCCACGGTGACGTCGTTGGCGCCTGTCGTGTGGTCCTGGTCGTAGTACACCTGCAGCTGCGCCGAATCCAGCCGCGTGCCAGCCGGAATGTTCGCGAGGTCGAACTTCAGCAAGCTGCGCGCGGTGCCGGAGTTCGTCGCTCCGACCGAGAGCCGCCAGCTGCCGTCGTGGTTGGCGTCCGGCTCGTCGGAGGTCACCATCGTGTCCTGCGCCTGGGTGGCGGTGGGCTGGATCTTGATGGTCGGGTCGATCACCACCGGGTACACGCGTTCCTTGGCGCGCAGCCATTCCTGGTCCGCGGTCACCGTGATCGTGAACCGGTTGCCCTCGGCGCGAACCGTCTGGGCGACCTTTCCGCTCCACGACTTCCCGTACGGAGAAGCCGCGTCGTCGCGACCGTCCAGCATGAACGGCTTGGCCATGACGAACAGCGGCCCGCCGTCGCGGTCCCCGCCCGCGCGGAAGAAGGCGATCGAACCGTCCTTTTGCTGCGCGGCCTCGACACCGGCCAGGTCCATGGTGAAGCTGTAGCTCGGCCCCTGGGCCGGAGGTTTGGCCAGCACGAGCTTTTCTTTCAACGCGTCCGGGGTCACCTGGTACACCACATCGGCACCGGGGAATGCGCCCGGATAGGTGATCGCACTGCCCTCGACGCGCGGTTCCAGTGAACGCGATTCACCGGCGATACCGAGCCGGATTTCCCGTTCGCCTTGCTTGAAACCGACGAGATGATCCGTTTTAACCCCGAAAGAACTGTGGAAAGTGTTGTGTTCGCTGCGGTAAACGAAACCCTCCGGCGCGGACGTTTTCTCGATCCGGGTGTCGATGTCCTGCCAGTGCCCGGCGGTGTCGCGATAGTGCAGCGGCGTTTGCGACACCTGGAGCTGCGTCCGACCGTCCGACAAGGGGAAAGCCTTGGTCGTGAGCGTCCGCTGCTCGACCTTTTCGGCCAGCCGCTTCGCCTCGGGTGCCATCTGCCCGACCGGCGCTGATTCGTGGCGGGGCAACGCATCCGCCGGCCCGGGCGGCGACGGGGGAACGCCGCGATGGGAGTGCGCCGGCGGGCCCGCGGCCGGACGCGGCGGCAGCGCGGCAGCCACCGGACCCGCGCCGAAAACGGTGCCAGCCGTTACGATAATCGTAAGCGCGCAGCACAAAAAAGCGCGTTTGGTCGACATCTCTGGCTTCCCCCTGCACAATCGCGCCCGAGTCCGCTTGATATGCGACTGACCGGCGACAACGCCAGGCATCCCCTCTGGGCGGCGAACACCGCAATCGACGGTACAACCGGGTGATCACGTCCTCAATAGGCCGGATGGTCCAGCTTGGACAATCGCGGCGGGATAGACCGATCGCGCGGTATTCGCTACATTCGAGCCACTCAGTCATGCAATCGCATGGTCCACGGATGGGGAGGCCGGGATGAGCATTATTCCGCGCGCGAAAATAATGTTTCTCACCGCGGCGGCGGCCGCGGCGCTGCTCACCGTCGCGCCCAGCGCGGAGGCTAGCCCGGATACGAGTTCGCTGGGGCTGCCCGCCTACTCCGATCTGGTCGTCGACGACGCGAACCACCATGTGTTCGTAAGCGGCGGCAAGACGAGCAACGGCGTCGTCGTCACCGACTTCGGCGGCTGGGTGCGCAAGACCATCGACGGACAGTTCGGCGCGTCCGGGCTCGTGCTCTCAGCCGACGGCCGCACGTTGTACGTCGCGCTCGCGTCCGGTGACGCGATCTCCGCGATCGACACCACCACGCTCGCCGAAACCGCTCGTTACCCCACTGGAGCTCAGACCTGCCCGGCGCATCTCGCGCGCACCGGCAGCGTCGTGTGGTTCGGTTACGGGTGCGAGGAATCCTGGAACGGCGGCATCGGCAAGCTCGACACCGCTGCCGCCCCTCCTGCGGTCACCCTCGATCAGCAGGGCGCGAACGTCCGGTTCCACCACGCGCCGCTCGTCGCGGCTCAGTCCGGCGATGCCGGACCGCTCGTGGCGGGGCAGGCGGAGCTCAGCCAATCGTCGGTCTACGTTTATGCCGTCGCCGCGGGCAAGCTTGAGTCCCGCGCGTCTGGTGCGGTCGTCGGCAGCGACCTGGCCGACCTCACGCTCTCTCCGGACGGCACCGCCATCTACACCGCCTCGGGCTCCCGCGACGCGGTCGAAGCCTTTAACAGCAAGGACCTCACTCGCGCCGGCGCGTATCACACCGGGCAGTATCCGAACTCCGTCGCTGCTTCAGCGGACGGCAAGTACCTCGCGGGCGGCGTCCGCAACCCGCGCGATGACGTCTACGTCTACAAGGTCGGCGGCAGCGCGCCAGTGGCCACGTTGGATGCGACTGGCGACGGCGTCCTCGCGCCCCGAGGGTTGGCGTGGGCTGCGGACGGCGAGCGGCTGTTCGCCATCACTCGGCCTGCCAATGGGGCGGAGCCAGCGTTGCGCGTGCTCAAGGATCCGACTGACCGGTAAGCCCTCTCCGCACGTCCCCGGCCCGGCCGATGCTCCACCGGCCGGGCTGCTTCTTGCCGTCCGGTCAACGGCATTGCTTCTCCCCTCCGGATCGACTATCTTCCTAAATCAGGAAGACTTCTACGAAATACCGGAAGATAGGCCAACCGGAGTATCGGGGAGACGTCGTGGGCGCACTGTTGCGCTGGGCGGAGGCCGACCGCGCCGCGGTGCGGGGCGTGCTTTCCGAGGCGCTCGTCTTGGTGCCCATCGGCGCGACCGAGCAGCACGGGCCGCATTTGCCTACGGGGACGGACGCGTTTCTCGCGGCTGCGGTGTGCGAGCGCGCGGCTGAGATCGCGGCGCCGCGGGCCGAGCGGGCGTTGTTGCTTGCGCCGCCGATTCCGTATGGGGCTTCTGATCATCATCTTCCCTTCAACGGCACGCTTTCGCTGTCGGCGCAGACCTTGGTGCACGTGCTTGACGATCTGGCTCGGTCGATCGCGGTGCAGGGCGGGAAGCGGATGGTCGTGGTCAACGGGCACGGGGGCAACGTGGGGGTTTGCCACGCGTTCGCTGGAGGTGCGTCGACTCGGCATGGGCTTGCGGTGGCGCATACCGATTACTGGCGGGTCCTCGAGCCTGAGGACATCGTTCCTGGGCATGCTGGCGAGTTCGAGACCTCGATGATGTTGGCGGTTCGCGGGGAGCTGGTTCAGGAGAGAGCAGCCCGGGAGAAGCCGCCGCAAACCCGGGTGTCTGATGTGGACATCCACTCTGGACAGGTCTGGCGGGAGATTGACGGGTATACCGACCAGCCCGCGTTAGCTACGGAGGGTCAGGGGCACAGGTGGTTCGAGAGGATCACCAACGGGCTCGCGGATCGGTTTGTGGCGCTGGCGAAGGTGTTGTGAAGCGATGATCGTGGACGTGCACACTCACACTCCGACCCACCGGGCCGCGGTGCCGGAGGACGAGTTGCGCGTTTACGAGGGGTGGCGTACCGACCGGGCCGTGGTCACCACCAATTCCTGGGACGACTACGACAAAGCCACTGCGGCGGCTGATCTGTCCATTGTGTTCAACATCGCGGTCGAGAAGCCCGAAGAGGCCACGGGGTTGCCGTATCGGGCGGAGGACACCAATACTGCCACGGCGGCGTTCGCGGCGGACGATCCTGAGCGGCGGATCGGGTTCATGTCGGTGAATCCGACCGCGGCCGACGTGTTCGAAGAGGCTGATCGGTGTCGTGAACTGGGGCTGGTCGGGGTGAAGCTCGGGCCGAACTATCAGAACTTCGATCCGCTGTCGCAGCCAGCGCTGGACTTCTACGGTTACTGTGAGCGGAACGGGTTGCCGATCTTGTTTCATCAGGGAGCATCGCCTATTCGGCAGGCACCGCTCCGCTACACGTATCCGCTCGTCACGGACGAGGTCGCGTTGCAGTTCCCGGAACTGCGGATTGTCATGGCGCACATGGGGCATCCATGGGGGCGTGAGACTGTGGTGACCATCCGCAAGCATCCGCACGTCTACGCCGACGTCTCCTCGATCTACCTCCGTCCTTGGGTCTGCTACGAATCGCTGCTCGCGGCGCAGGAGTGGGGTGTGCCGCACAAGCTGTTGCTGGGGTCGGATTTTCCGATCGCCACTACCGCGGAGGCAATGGCGGGCATCCGGCGGGTCAATGACATCGTCGAGGGCACGGCGTTGCCCAAGATTTCCGCGGAGCTGATCGAGGGAGTCATTCACGCGGACGCAGTTGCCGCGCTTGGCCTGGAGAGGAATCCTCGATGACGCCGATCCGGGGAGTTTCTCCCGTTCTCGAGGTGCCTTTTACTGACGACGGCGAGATCGATGTTTCCGGCTTTCGGCGCGTGGTCCGGCATGTCCTCGGGACCGGCGTCGGCAGCGTGATGTTCCCGGGGTTCGCGTCGGAGTTCTACAAGTTGGCGGAGGACGAACGGCAGGCGCTCACTCAGGTGTTGCTGACGGAAACCGCGCTGCGGCCGGATGTCTTGGCCATCGTCGCGGTCCAGGATCATGCGACGCGCCTTGCGGTGAAGCGGGCTACCGAGGCGGTGGACGCGGGCGCTGATTTGATCAATCTTTTGCCGCCGCACTATTTGCAGCCCTCCCGGAAAGCGCTGGTCAAGCATATTCGGGAGGTGCTTGACGCGGTGGATCCGACTCCGGTGGTGGTGCAATACGCACCCGCCGAGACCGGCACCCGGCTTGATGCGGACGTCCTTCGCACGATCGCGGCCAAGCACGCCAATCTGCGGCTGGTCAAGGTCGAGTCGAGCCCGCCGGGGCCGTTGATCGCCGAGCTGGCTGCTGGGGACCCGCCGATTCCGGCGGTCGAGGGGTACGCGGGGGTGCAATTGCCGGACGCGATCCGGCGGGGTGCGGTCGGGACGCAGCCTGGGTGTTCGTTCACCGAGATTTACGTGGAGATCTGGCGGCGGTTCGAGAGCGGGGACGACGCGGGCGGGGACGAGTTGCACCGCAGGCTGCTGCCCTATATCTCCTACTGGATGCTGGACACCGAGCGGATTATCGCGACCGAGAAGCTGATTTCGGTCCGCCGCGGGCTGTTCGCCAGCCCGTACTGTCGCGCGCCCGCGCACCGGCTCGACGCCGAGGACATCCGGATGATCGACCGGTTTCTAGCGGAGTTCCGTGAGTTCCTGTGAGTACAGTCGAAGACATCGAGGTCGTCGCGATCAGTCCGGTCGTGCGGCCGGAACTCGTCGTGGCCGGGGCTCGCGGGACGCATGATCGTTCCGACTTCTTGCTGGTCCGGGTGACCACTTCGGACGGTGCGACCGGGCTGGGCGAGGTCAGCGCGACGCTTCAGTGGAGTGGCGAAGACGCTGGTACGGCGGAGTATCTCATCAGAAAAGCCCTTGCTCCGGCGATCCTCGGCCGGCCGCTCGTCCCGGTCGCTGATCTCGAGCGGTGGATGGACGACGCGGCGGCTGGTGCGCCGTTCACCAAAGCGGGGATCTCGACGGCATTGTGGGACGCGTACGCGCGCACGCTCGACGTTCCGCTCGCGACCGCGCTCGGTGGTCCATTAAGGACCGAAGTGCCGGTGAAGTGCTCACTCAGCGGCAGCGGGCAAAGACTCCACGACGTCTACCAGGCAGCCTACGAAGCGGGTTTTCGCAGCTATAAACTGAAAATCGGTTTCGACCCTGAAGAGGACGCCCGTAGGCTCGCAGAGACCCGCGCGCTCGTCGGGGCGGACACGTTCCTCGGGCTCGACGCGAACGGCGGCTACCGGCCTGCGGACGCCGCGAGGGCGATTGAGTTGATGCGCGACCAGGACCCGGCGTTTCTCGAGCAGCCGGTGGCACCCGGGGATCTCGCCGGGATGCGCGACCTGCGCGGACGCGGTCTGTCCATTGTGGCGGATGAAAGCGTGTTCGGCACTGACGATCTGGTGTCCGTGATCCGAGCCGAAGCGGCGGACGCGGTCAGCCTCTATATCGGCAAAGCGGGCGGGCCAGGCCGAGTGGTGTCGATGGCGCACCTCGCGAACGCGTTCGGACTGGACGTCGTGCTCGGGTCCAATGGGGAGCTGGGCATCGGCGCGGCGGCCCAGCTCCACGCCGCTTGTGCCGCACCGGGGTTGTCGACCCGGATTCCCTCCGACATCATCGGCGCGCACTATTACGAGCGCGACATCCTCAAGACCCCGTTGCACAGCGACGGCCACAAGGTCCGGCTCGGCGACACACCTGGCCTGGGCGTCGAGGTAGCCGACGACATCGCCGCTGGATTCAGGAGCGTCCGATAAACCGGTCGAGCACGTTCGCGGTCACCGCCGAGACACCGTCGTCCACCAGCACCGACGACGACCAGGCAATCGAGCCGACCGAGAACACCTCGCCGCCGCTGGCTGTCGGGTAGCAAGCGATCTCGCCACCGCCGTCACCGGGGTTGCGGCCGCGCGCGAGTACGTGAGTCCCTTGTGGACTGTGCGGGCCGGTCTTGTCGGTTTCATGGCCGGAAGCACCGCCGGGGCAGCGTTCGTGCAGGCTCCGGACGCCGAACAGGTCTCCCTTGGCCAATCCGGTGCCACGGAATGCCCAGTGGCCGGGGGCGAGCACCTCGTACGGCGCGCCGGTCATCGCACCCGCGCTGGTGAAGACCACGCCGAACAGCTCCGACGTCGGCCGGAACGTCCGGTGCATCCGGCTCTCGTATGGACCGTCCTCAATGGCCTGGGTGCGGAATTGCAGCGCGTCAGCAGTGAAAGCCACCTCGCAGTCGGCGACATTGCCGCCGAAGTTGGCGAGCTTTCCGCCGCGGTCGTGCACCCAGGAGTGGACCGCGGAGTACATCTCGCGGGACCAATACTCCGGATGCGTGCTCAGGACCAGCACGCGGTAGCTGTCCAAGGGCAGGGTGCCGTCGTGCAGGTGGGCGTCGGAATAGAGGTCGTATTCGTAGCCGTTGCGTTCGAGCCAGCTGAGCAGGCGCCATTCCGCAGCGGCCAGGTGACATGGCTGCCTGCCGCGGATCGGGTCCTCTGGTTGATCGTCCGCGCTGAGTTGGTTCAACGGCTCCGGACGCTCGAAGGACAGCGGCGGGTACGCGTCATCGGGCAGCGCGTGTTCGCTGAAGCTTGATTCGAGGTACCGGGGCATTTCCAAGCGGGGCACCAAAACTGGCGCGGACGGCAGTCCGGAAGCGTTGATGTAGTTGCTGCGGCCGCCGAAGTTATTGTAGGCGTTCCAGGTGTTCGTGGAGGCGACGACGGCGATCGGCGCGGTCGGCTGGCGCGGCGCGACCACCCAGGGGAACGAAAACCGCGCCCCAGACTCGCCTTCGACGTGAAAGTAGTACAGGCCAGTGCGGTCCGGAGCTGTAACGTATTGGCGGTGCGACGGATCGACGTAGCCTTTTTCGTTGAACCGCACACCGGTTTGCGTGTAGTCTCCGTCGGGCGTCACCTGCACTGTGGCGCGCGGCGCGTGTTCGTCGAACCAGCCGATCAGCGCCGTCTCCTCGGCCGCGGCCCCGTGTCGCCACAGGCTCAGCCGGTACGGCTCGGGGCTGTGGATCCGGAACTCGCCCTCGTCGCCGCTGCGGGCCCATTTCGGCCAGATATAACCGAAAATCTGGTCGGACAGCAGCCGGAATTGATGTGGTTCGCCGAGACCGAGTGCGACGTCGACGTGTTTGGCTCCGTAGCCGTCTTTGGCGAGGGTGACACGGTAGTCGCCGGGCGGGACGTCGGCGTGGATCGCGCCGGTCGCGGTGGAGCGGGCAGTCCAGCGGTCGCCGATCTCGACGAGCACGTCCGGCAAAGCGAGATAGCGTTCGTCGCTGACATATCCGAGCAAGGTCATACCGTCGCGGCTTTCGGTTCAACGGCTGGCTCCGGCAACGGTTGTCCGGCGCGTTCGGGCAACAGCAACATCGCGACCGCGCTGAGCACGCAGCCGGCGATCACGTAAATGCCGACGCCCCACACCGCGCCGGTCGCGCCGACCAGCCACGCGCTGAGGTACGGCGCGAATCCGCCGCCGAGCACGGCGGTGAGCTGATATCCCAGGTTGACGCCGGTGACGCGCGAGCGAGTGTCGAACAATTCGGACAGAATCGTCTGGGACAGCGCGGACATCGCCATCACGAACACCGAGAAGCCCAGCACCATCGCGACCGCCACGAGCACCGGGTTTTTCGTCTCGAACAGCCAGAACACCGGGAAGATCACCACGGCGAGCCCGACGCAGCCGCCGAGGAACACCGGTTTCCGGCCGATCCGGTCCGACAAAGCACCCCAGGTCGGGGCGAGAATGATCTGTGCGCCGGCGGCGACCATGGTCGCGGTGAGTGCCACCGACGCGGGCATGCCGAGATCTTTCTTGACGTACGACGCGCCGTACGTGGTGATCACGTAGCCGCCGATGCTGTTGGCGAAACCGAACAGAACACCGTAGATCAAATTGCGCGGACGACGCAGTACGGAGACCAACGGAATGCGCGCGCCGGAATCGACCTTGCGCGCGCGTTCGAACTCCGGAGTTTCGCCCGCCCGCAGCCGGATGACCAAGCCCGCGACCAGCAGCACGAAGCTCAGCAGGAACGGGATCCGCCAGCCCCAGGCCAGGAAATCCCGGTCGGGAAGCGTCGCGAACAACGCCATCAATCCGGAGGAAATGAGCAGCGCGACGCCCGCCCCGGAAAGGAGCAACGCACCGTAGAGACCGCGTTTGCGCGGCGGGGCGTGTTCGACGGCCAGCGAGATCGCGCCGCCCATTTCGCCGCCGGTCGAGAATCCCTGCAGCAGCCGCAGGATGACGAGCAGAATCGGGGCCGCGACGCCGATCTGGCGGTACCCGGGCAGCGCGCCGATGAGAATCGTGGCGATGCCCATCAGCACGATGGTGAGGATCAAAGCCTTCTTGCGCCCGAACCGGTCCGCGATGTGGCCGATCACGACGCCGCCGACCGGGCGCAGCACGAATCCGACGGCGAAGGTGGCGAACGACGACAGCTGCCCGGTGAGCGGGTCCGCGGACGGGAAGAACACGGCCGGGAACACGACGGCGGCGGCCAGGCCGAACAGGTAATAGTCGTAATACTCGAGCAGCGTGCCGATGCTGGAAGCCAGCACCGCGGACCGGCGCGCCGATCGAGGCGGGGCCGAACCGGAGCCGTCCGAGTGAGAGCTGTCTGCGCCCATGCCGACCGCACCTCCTGATCCGATGGTGGACCAAGGCCGGTCGACCTCGACCCGACAACCCCCCGAATCACGTATTTCCGAGATACCGTAGATACGTCTTCTATTTCGGAAAGATTAGTCTATGCTGGCGCCGTCGGACAAGGGGAATCTCGGGCGGGCGCCGGCGGTTTCCGCAGCACGCGCCGTGGAGGGGTCGACCATGACGTTGAGCCGTCGTCGTCTTTTGCAGTTGTCCGCGCTCGCGGCGGGCACGGCCGTGGTCGGGGCCGGAACCGTTGCCGAGGCCGCCGGAAAGGAGCCGGACTGGGCCGCGTTGCGCAGGCGGCTGCACGGCGCGCTGCTGCAGCGAAATCACGCTGGCTACGAGGAAATCCGCCCGCCGTTCAACATCCTTTACGACGACCGCTACCCGCCGGCGATCGCCCGCTGCGCCGACACCGACGACGTCCGGAAGTGCCTGGCTTTCGCCGGGGAAAACAAAATCGCCTTCGCGGCCCGCAGCGGCGGCCACAGTTATGTCGCATATTCCACTCCGGGCGACGGATTGGTCGCGGACCTCAAGCTGATGAACCGCGTGGAGGTCCGGCGGAACGGCACCGCGGTCGTCGGCCCCGGCACGCGGTTGATCGACGTTTATCACGCGCTCGCCGCCGAAGGTCGCGCATTGCCGGGCGGCACCTGCGGTTCGGTCGGCATCGCCGGGCTCGCGCTCGGCGGCGGGATCGGCGTGCTGATGCGGAAGTACGGACTGACCTGCGACCACCTGGTCGGCGCGAAAGTCGTGGCGCCGCGCGATCTTCGGGTGCATTCGGTCGACCCGGGTTCGGACCTCGGCTGGGCGCTCACCGGCGGAGGCGGCGGGAACTTCGGCGTCACCACGGAATTCACCTTCCGCACGGTGCCCGCGCCGCCGCGGGTCACGGTGTTCGTGGTGAACTTCCCCGAGGGGTCCGGCACCGACGTCTACGGTGCCTGGCAGGACTGGATCACCGCCGCGCCAAGGGAATTCTGGTCGAACATCTCGGTGCTCGGCGGCCCGAACCCGGCCGCGGGCGTGCCCGGCTGCCTCCTCGGCGGGGAGCAACAGGCGCGCGAACTCATCGCCGATCTGGAGCGCCGGGCCGGGGTCAAGGGCACTGTCAGCGGCTTCCAGGAGACCGACTATCTCGGTGCGATGGATTTCTGGTCCGGAAGCCTGGGACGCCGTCGTTTCATGGCGGCCTCCCGGGTTCTGGCGCGAAAAGCGGATCCGGCGCAGCTGAGCGCGCTCGTCACCGGCGAGACCAAGATCGCGCTGGAAGTGAACCCGCTCGACGCGGCGGTCTCCGACGTCCGCCCCACCGACACCGCGTTCGCCCACCGCGGTGTTTTCGGCGACGTGCAGGTTTACCTCAGCGCCGACCCGGACGTCGACCGGGAAACCGCGAAGCACGAGGTGAACGACGTCCAGGCACGGCTGGCGAAATTCGCCACCGGTGGCGCGTACGTCAACTACATCAACGACGACCAGAAGGATTGGGCCACCGCGTACTACGGGGTGAATCTCGGGACGCTCCGGGCGGTAGCGGCGAAGTACGACCCGAGTGGGGTGCTCGCGTTCGAGCAGGGTCTCTCGCCGCGCCCGGTGTGAAAGCCGGTCTGCGGCCGGCGCAGGACTCCGGCCGCAGACCGGCGGGCTAGGCGGCGACCTGCAGGATCCAGGTCACCCCGAAGCGGTCCCGGAGCATGCCGAACGCCGGGGCCCACTGGGACGGGCCGTACGGCTCGATCACCGTCGCGTCCTCGGACAGCTTCTTCCAGAACTCGCCGACCTCGTCGACGGAATCGCCGCTGACGGACAGGAAGAACTTCTCCGTCGTAATGGTCGTCCCGTTCTCGCGGGTGGTCTCCCCGACCGGCGCGGCGGCGGCGAGGCCGGGAACGTCGTAGGCCATCACCTGGAACCCGTTCTCGCCGATGACCTGCCCGAAGACGACGTGGTCCGCGCCGGGCGCTTCCTTCGGCATGCCGAAGTCGCCGTAGGTGGCGATCCGGATCTCCCCGCCGAAGACCGACCGGTAGAACTCGAGCGCCTCCCTGGCCTCGCCCCGGAAGTTCAAGTGGGCGACGGCGTGCACTGCCATGATTTCGACTCCTCGATTCCAGCGCCGGACTCGTTCCCGCGCTGGAACCGAGACTCGCACCAGTAGCGGTCAGGCAGTGGCCGCTACTTCCGGCATGATCGAAACCATGCGAAAGGTGACCGACGACGAGCGACGAGACCGCATCGGACTGCGGCACGCATTGGCGACCGCCGCGCCCGGGGTGGAGGACGCCGTCCGCGCGGTCACTTGCTTGCACGCGACCGAGGCCAGCAGCATCTATCTGTCCGCGTACGCCCGGTCTCGCGCCGACCGAGAGTCCATTTCGGACGCATTGTTCGGTCGACGCACTGTGGTGCGGCAGTTGGCGATGCGCCGGACGGTGTTCGCGTTTCCGGTCGATTTGTTCGCTGCGGCAAGGGGAAGCGCGTCAGCTCGGGTCGCTCGGCAGCTGACCGCACGGCTGGCGAAAGATGTCGGCGATGATCCGGCCTGGGTCGCCGCCCGCTGCTCCGAGGCGCTCGCGGCAATCCGCGAAGAACCCGGGACCGCTGCCCAGCTCCGTACCCGGGTTCCCTCGCTCAACACACGGATCGCCGCCGAAGGAAGGCCCACCGTCCTCGCCCCTGTGGGATCCCGCATCCTTTCCGTGCTCGCGGCCAGCGGCGCGGTGGTGCGCGGCGAAAACGCCGGTCGCTGGCAGACGTCGCGTCCAGTGTGGACAGCGGTTGAGCAGTGGTTAGGCGAGGATCCGGGCGTCCTGGACGAACGGGAGGGCTACCGGGAGCTGGTGCGGCGGTGGCTGTGGTCGTTCGGGCCGGGGACCGAGGACGACCTGGTGTGGTGGCTCGGCGCGACGAAAACCGCGGTCCGCCGCGCGCTGGACGACGTCGGCGCGGCGCCCGCCCTGCTGGAGGACGGCACCCCGGCGTGGCTGCATCCCGACGACGAAGAGGAGGTCCGCCTTGACGGGGACTGGGCGGCGCTCCTCCCGACCCTCGACCCGACCACCATGGGTTGGCGCCGCCGCGACTTCTATCTGGGCGACCACGGCCCGCATCTCTTCGACGGCGCGGGCAACGCCGGTCCGACCGCGTGGTGGAACGGGCGGATCGTCGGGACCTGGACGCAACAGGCGGACGGGACGGTGGAGGTCGTGGCGATCGATCCGTTGCCCCGGGCCGCGGTGCGGGCGTTGGACGAGGAGGCCGCGAAGCTCACCGCCTGGTTCGACGGTGAGCTGGTCGCGACCGGTTACGTGCCGCCACTGATTCAGGGCCGGGTCAGTCGCGGCGGCGGAGCTTCGGGTCGATAAGCGAAGGCGGGACGTACGACACGTCGATCGGCCCCACATCGGTGCCCGGCGCGACGATCTCGTCGATCCGGTCCAGGACCTCGTCGTCCAGCCGGGTATCGGTGCCAGCCAGCAGGTCGTCCAGCTGCGGCAACGTCCGAGGCCCGATGATCGCGGACGTCACGGCCGGATGGTTGACCGCGAACGCCAGCGCCAGATGCGTCAGCGAAAGCCCGGCTTCCTCGGCCACCCGCGCGAGCTGTTCGACCGCCGCGTGTTTGCGCTCGTCGCTCATGTGCCGCGGCACGAACCGCAGCTGTGCTTCCCGCAGCTGCTCGCCACCGGGCCGATAACGGCCGGTCAGCAGGCCCATCGCGAGCGGGCTCCACACCAGGACCCCCATGCCGTACCGGTCGCACACCGGCAGGATTTCGCTCTCGATCCCCCGGTTGAGCAGCGAGTACGTCGGCTGCTCGGTCCGCAGCCGGGCCAGCCCCGCGCGTTGCGACACCCACTGGGATTCGACGATCTCGGACGCCGGGAAGTTCGAGGACCCGATGGCGCGCACCTTGCCGCTGCGCACCAGGTCGGTCAGCGCGGAGAGGGTTTCCTCCAGGTCGGTGCCGGGATCGGGGTGATGGAGCTGGTAGAGATCGAGGTGGTCCGTCCGCAAGCGCCGCAACGACTGTTCGACCTCCGCGACGATCCACCGCCGGGAGCTTCCGCCGCGGCCCGGGCCCATCGAGCCGTTGACCTTCGTGGCCACCACGACCTCGTCCCGGCGGCCCTTCAACGCCGCGCCAAGGATCTCCTCGGACTCCCCGCCGGGCCCGTAAACGTCAGCGGTGTCAACGAAATTGATCCCCGCGTCGAGCGCCCGGTGCACCATCCGGACGCACTCGCCGTGGTCGGGATTGCCGATCTGCCCGAACTTCATCGTGCCGAGGCAATAGGCGCTGACCTTGATTCCGGTCCGCCCTAAAAGCCGCATCTGCATGTGCCGGTTTCCTTTCCTGAGCAAAGCCACGCTGGCAGAGGAAGCGGTCAGCCAGTGACCGCTACCGCGCACAATCTGCGAAAGTGATCAGGTGACCGACGCCGTGCTGCCGCCCCGGCTCCGCCGCGGAGACCGCGTCCGGCTCGTCTCCCCGGCGAGCTGGCCCACCGACGAGATGCTCGCGGAATCCGTGCGGACGCTGGAAAACTGGGGCCTGACCGTCGAAGTCGGCAAGCACGCGCTCGACCGGCACGGGTACCTCGCCGGACTCGACGAGGACCGGTTAGCCGACCTCAACGACGCCTACCGCGACCCCGGCGTGCGCGCGGTCATCGCGACCCGCGGCGGGGCCGGGGCGTACCGGATCGCCGACGGGATCGATTTCGCGGCCGTCCGAGCGGATCCCAAGCCGCTCATGGGGTTCAGCGACATCACCAACCTGCATCTCGCGTTGTGGCGGCACTGCCGGATCGCCGGGATCCACGGCTTCCTCGCCAGCGAGCGCTCCGCCGAATCAACCCGGCGGCTGCTGTTCGAAACTGAGCCGACGACCCTGCACCGCGACCCGAACGCGCTCACCGCAGCGGTCTCGTTTCCCGGGACGGCCACCGGGAACCTCGTCGGCGGCCATCTCGGCACCATCATCGGGTTCATCGGAGCCGGACTGCCCAGTCTCGACGGCGCGATCCTGTTCCTCGAAGCCCCGCGCGCGATCGGGCTCGGGCAGGTCGACCGGCAACTGACGCACCTCATGCGGTCCGGGTCGCTGCGCGGTCTGCGCGGGGTCGCGCTCGGCCGGTTCCCCGGGTTCGAGGACTACACCGACCGCAGCTGGACCGTCCTCGACGTGCTGCGCGACCGGCTCGGCGCGCTGGACGTCCCGGTGCTCGGCGGCATCGACGTCGGCCACGGCACCGCCCCGCTGTCGGTCCCGCTCGGCCCGGTCGCGACGCTCGACGCGGACACGCTCACCGTCGGGCCCGCGGTCCGCTAGGAACCCCAGCTCAGGTGCCGGAAGTGCAGCCCGTTCTTCGACTCCTGCCACTCCCCGACGGTGTCCGGCTCCCGGCCGATCTCCGGCGCGTAGACGTCGCCCTCGAAGGACTCGCGGAGTTCGGTCACCTCGATCCGGTCCGCGAACGGCAGCGACTCCTGGTAAATCCGCGCGCCGCCCATCACCCACACATCCCCGTCGGCGGCCGCAAACGCTTGCTCCAGGCTGGGGAACGTCTCCGCGCCGTCTTGGGGCGTGCGCGACACCACCAGGTTGCGCCGTCCGGGCAACGGCCGGACGCGCTCCGGCAGCGACTCCCACGTACGCCGACCCATCAGCACGGTCGCGCCCGCGGTCACCGTGCGGAAGTGCTTCATGTCCTCCGGGATGTGCCACGGCAACTCGTTGTCCCGGCCGATGACGCGGTTCGCCGACTGCGCCCAGATGAGTCCGATCATCAGACGGCCACCGGAGCCTTGATGCCGGGGTGCGGGTCGTAGCCCTCCAGCACGATGTCCTCGTATCGGTAGTCGAACAGGCTCTCCACCGGCTTCAGCCTCAGTGACGGGAACGCTCGCGCGTCCCGAGAGAGTTGCTTATACACCTGGTCGACGTGGTTGTCGTAGATATGGCAGTCTCCGCCGGTCCATATGAATTCGCCGACGCGCAGGCCCACCCGTTCGGCGATCATGTGCGTTAGCAGGGCGTAGCTCGCGATGTTGAACGGGACGCCGAGGAACAGGTCCGCGCTGCGCTGGTACAGCTGGCAGGACAGTTCGCCCTCGGCCACGTAGAACTGGAAGAACGCGTGGCACGGCGGGAGCGCCATCTGCGGGATATCTCCGACGTTCCATGCCGAGACGATGATCCGCCGGGAATCCGGGTTCTCCTTCAGGGTGCTCAGCACCTCGCTGATCTGGTCGACGTGTCCACCGTCGGGCGTCGGCCAGGAGCGCCATTGTACGCCGTACACCGGACCGAGGTCGCCGTCCTCGGCGGCCCACTCGTCCCAGATTGTGACGCCGTGGTCACGCAGCCAGTTGACGTTCGAGTCGCCGCGCAGGAACCACAGCAGTTCGTACGCGATCGAGCGGAAGTGCACCTTTTTCGTGGTGATCAGCGGGAATCCGTCGGCCAGCCGGTAGCGCAGCTGGTGCCCGAAAATCGACCGGGTGCCCGTACCGGTGCGGTCCCCCTTCTTGGCTCCGGTGTCGAGCACGCGCTGAAG
The DNA here is from genome assembly GCF_041346965.1 of Amycolatopsis sp. cg13. Classification (GTDB taxonomy): domain Bacteria; phylum Actinomycetota; class Actinomycetes; order Mycobacteriales; family Pseudonocardiaceae; genus Amycolatopsis. The sequence continues at coordinate 7,512,479 of NZ_CP166848.1, read as the reverse complement.
CAGGTCTTCGTACTGCGTATCCGGCATGCCCGAATCGTAATCCAGAGAAGCTGGCAGGCCACGCACCCCCATATCAGCGGAATGTCAGCCGCCGCGGTGACCCTTGGTCGCACCACCACACAGAGGGGGATTTCGATGACACGCCCACCCGGCCTGCCGCTCGAGCGCGACGCAGGCCCGTTCGCCCCTCCGTCCGCCATCACCCGGCTGCGGGAGTCCCGGCCGGTGAGCCCGCTGAAGTTCCCGGACGGGCACGACGGCTGGCTGGTCACCGGCTACGACGCGGTCCGCCAGGCGCTGGCCGACCCGCGGTTCAGCTCGCGCCAAGACCTCGGCCCGGTCCACGTTCCCTACGAGACGCCGAGCATGCCGGAAGCGCAGGAGGACTTCGAACCGTCGCCGCAAACGCCTGGCCTGTTCATCACCATGGACCCGCCGGACCACGGCCGGCTGCGCAAGAAGCTCACCGGCACGTTCACCGTCAACCGGATGAAACGGCTCGAGGAACGCATCACCGAAATCGCCGAACAACAGCTGGATCACCTCGCGGACTGCCCTAAACCGGTCGATTTGGTGACGGAATTCGCGCTTCCGGTGCCGTCGCTGGTGATCTGCGAAATGCTCGGGGTGCCGTACGCGGACCGGGAAATGTTCCAGAAGAATTCCTCGCAGATCATGCTCCGGGACCAGAGCATCGAGGACAAGATGGCCGCCTGGACGGCGATCTCGTCGTATCTCGGCGAACTCGCGGTGAGCAAGCGTGCGGAACCCGGCGCGGACATCCTGTCCGACCTGGCCCGCGACGAGGATCTCAGCATCGAGGAACTCGTCGGCATCGGGTTCCTGCTGCTGCTCGCCGGGCACGAAACGACGGCGAACATGCTGGCGCTCGGCACTTTCGCGTTGCTGGAGAACCCGGCGCAGATGGCGGCGCTGCGGGCCGATCCGGACCTGATTCCCGGCGCGGTCGAGGAACTGCTGCGCTATCTCGCGGTGGTCGACGTCCTGTTCCGGTACGCGGCCGAAGACCTCGAACTCGGCGGCGAAAAGATCAGCAAGGGATCGACCGTGCTCATTTCGATGGCGGCGGCCAATCGCGATCCCTCGCATTTTCCCGACGGCGAGGCTCTCGATGTCGAGCGGAAAGCGCGCACGCATCTGTCGTTCGGCCACGGCGTGCACCAATGCCTCGGCCAGCAACTCGCCCGGATCGAAATGCGCGCCGGGTTCGCCGGACTGCTGCGCCGCTTCCCGACGCTCGCGCTCGCGGTCCCGCCGGAGGAGATCCCGCTGCGGACCGGCATGAACATCTACGGCGTCCACGAGCTGCCCGTGACCTGGTGAAACCGCACGCGTCAACAGATCAGTTGACGCGTGCGCACGTCAACGTATACGTTGACACTCATGGCAGACTCCGTGCAGGAAATGGCCGCCCGATACTTCCGGCAACGCAGAAACCCCTTCCTCGACGAACTGGTGCGCACGGCGAGATCCGGACGCCAGCCCGGCGAAGACCTCAGCGCCGAGGACGCGGCAGGGGCACTGCACCTGGTCCCGGACGTCCGCGGCGACCTGGACCGGGCGGAGGTCACGCTGATCGAATCGGTTCTCGACCGCGGCTGGACCTGGGAACAGCTGGGGGCGGAGTACGGGAACCGGTCCAAACAGGCGATGCAGCAGCACTACCGGCGGCGCGGCGGGAAACGTTCCTGGCCGGCCGGGGAACGCCCGCCGCGCACCGGATCACCGCACCGCCTCGGCGACGAAGACCTGGACCCCGCCGACGTGGAGAAGGTGCGCGAGGCGATCAGCACGCTGCTCGCCACCGCGCACGACGTCGCCGAAACCCACACCGTCGACGGGGCGTGGACCGCGGGCGAACCGATCCTGGAGGAGATCTCCGCGGTCGGACTGGACCCGTTGCCTCGCTTGGAAGTCGCGTGCCGCGCCGCGGCCGGCGCCATCGAGGACATGGTCATCGCGGGATGGGAACGCCGCGATCCGGGACGAGAGGCGCGGCGGAGGCAGTCGTGGACGGTGCGGCTCGAGGACGAGATGCGGGACATGGCGTCCTGGCTCGACCGGGAACCGCAAGGACGGTTTCTCCCCCGAGCCGACTGCCCGCTGACCGTCGGGACGACAACTGCCCAACGAGCGGACCACGTCGAGATCGCCGCCGAGGACGTCGAGCAGGTGCGGGAATCGATCAGCCTGACGCTCGACCGGCTCGAAGCCCACCGCGCAGTGTTCGACCAGGTCATCGACGAGCTGCGGCGACGGCAGGCCGAATTGTCCTGAGCCGTCAGCGAACCCGGGACAGCAGCTTGCCCCATGGCCGTTCCTTGTCCTTAGCGAACGGCACGTCCGACCGCAGCCCGCGCGGGATCAGCACCAGCGCTTCTCCCGCGAAGCTGATGCCGATCGCGAGCTGATAGGGCCTCGCCTGTTCGTGCATGCCGAATTTCACTGCCAGCACAGTGAATCCGAGCGACACGGCCACGCCGAGCACGAACAGCGCGAGGCTCGACTTGCGATAGCGCTGCCACAGCTCGCCTTTCTTCGCATACAGCCGGATCGTCGCCCCGCGCGCCGCGCCGAAGGCGAGACCGATCACGCAGCTGCCGACGATCCACCACACGTCAGCGCCGGTCAGGCCCTTGAACCCGACCACCCCCGCGACGCCGATCGCGATCAGCACCACCGGCGGCGCGACCGTGTCGCGCCAGTTCAACGGCTCCCCGAGCATCCGGAACACCAGCATCACCACGACACCGACGACCAAGCTCACCAGCACCCACCCGCTCATCGCAGCTCCCCCTTCGCCGGACCTCGTGCGTGTTTATGCCGGTGAGAACCGGCATAGGCGCGCACGAGCCCCAGTCATCCTCTTATTTAGCATGAACTTGCTAAATACATCGTGGCACCGCCGTGCTATAAACGCAACCATGCCGAAGATCGTGGTGCCGGAAGACCGTCGGACGGCCGTCAGCGAAGCCGTGGTCCGGGTGGTCCGCCGCGGCGGCGTCGAGGCCGCGACGCTCGGCAACGTGGCCAAGGAAGCAGGCCTCGCGATCGGGTCGATCCGGCATTACTTCGCCGACCACGAGGCGATGATGATCTTCACCATGGACCAGCTCGGCCGCCGGATCGGCGAGCGCGTCGCGGTCCGCGCGGACCGGCTCCTCAAGGCCGATACCGATCGCCGCACGCTGGTCGAAGACCTGCTCGCCGAATTCCTCCCGCTCGACGACGACCGCCGGGACGAGGCGGTCGCCTGGCTGGCGTTCGCCGTCGCCGCCCGCACCCGTCCGGCGTTCCGCGCGAGCGCCGACGCCCAGCACCAGTACCTGCGCGACCTGATCACCCGGATCCTGCGCGAGGCCGTCGCGCTCGGCAGGCTGCCGGAGGAACTGGACCTGACCGTCGAGTCGGTCCGGCTTTCCGCGCTGCTCGACGGATTGACCATGCAAGCGGTGCTGCACCCGGAATCGACGTCCCCGGACTTGCTCCGGGACGCGTTGCGGCGAAGCCTGCCGTAACCCTGGGTCCCTTGTGGACCAAAGTCCCTCCAGCGCGATTCATCGGTTGTGAACGCGCTGTGAATATTGCGAATTACCTGTCGCCGCGATGCGCGAAACCGCGGCGGTGCCAGTCGTTTCCCCGCAGAACCGGATGTGAACACTCACACCGCGTGCCGGAGCCGTTGCTCTGCGGGAGTGGGCGAGCACACAGTGATGCTCGGCCGGGTCACCCCGGCAAGCTCCCTTCCCCGTCTGGCACAAGGAGATTCGATGGATTACCGACCCACCCGGCGGACAGTCCGGATTACGGTGGCGACCGGGGCAGCCGCGCTTGCCGTGGCGCTGCTGCCGGGCACCGCGCTGGCCCAGTCGACCAACGACGCCGGGCAGCCGAACGGCCTCATCAAGACCGCCACCCACACGAAGGTGGTCGAAGTCCAGCCGCTCGGCGCACACCTGAACCGCGCCGCGCTGCCCGCATCGAAGCAGCTCACGTACAACCAGCAGGTGCAGGAAAACGACCAGTGGTGCTGGGCCGCGGACGGCTCCAGCATCGAGCAGTCGCAGGGCGGCACCGCCTCGCAGGCCGATTTCTGCGCGGCGGGCAAGGGCACCCAGTCCGGGTACTGCCCCAACGAAGGCGGGCAGATCTCGGAGATCGTGCAGGGCTTCATCGGCACCGGGTTCAACGCCGAGAGCGCGAACGGACCGATCAGCTACGACTCGGTCCAGAACCAGGTCAACTCCGGAATCCTGAACCTGACCGGCATCTACTGGACCTCCGGCGGCGGCCACGCCGAGGTGATCTACGGATACGACAGCGCGAACAACTCGATCATGGTCGGCGACCCGTGGCCGAGCTACGAGCGGTACCAGACCTGGGACTACACCCAGTACCAGAGCAACGCCCAGTTCACCTGGAACGACACCATCGTCAACATCAAGAAGGGCTGACGAGCCGCCATGGGTGAGATCTGCCGGAAGTTCGCCGCCGGCGCGGCGATCGCGGTCGCGGCGCTCCTGTCCGCCGGTCCCGCCGAGGCCGCCGGGGCCTCGTGGGTCGCGCCGCCGTCGGAGCAGGACGTCGCGGCCGCGGTCAAAGCCGCGGAAACGGCGCGTGCGATCAGTTTCGCCACGTCGAACTTCCGGCAGGTCGGCCACGGCGACCCCGGCCGGATCACGGTCGGGCACAAGGGAATCCCGGTCTACACGCTCAATCCCGATTTCGTCGCGGCGAAGCCGGGAGCACCGGCCGGGGTGCTGCGGTCGATCGCGGTCACGGCCACCGCGGCCACCGGCGCGAAAGCCACCCTCCGCGCCGCGCCCGACCGCGCCGCGCCGAGCGGCTGGTCGGTCGGGAACGTGTTGTCCGGCAACGACGAGGAGACGCTCAGCGCCCGGCTGCGCCCGGGTTCGGTGCTGCTGAACGAACCGCAGATCAACGGCTGGTACGACCTCGGCCGCGACGGCGTCGTGCTCCTGCAGGCCAGCCTTCCCCAGTCGCCGGTCGGCCAGTTCACGCCGATCGCCGATTACGAGCAGCAGGTGCACTCCCGCTACGCCGACAAATTGCCCGGTTCCGATTACCAGCGCGGCGGCGGCATCGGGTTCAAGCAGACCCTCCAGCGCGACACCGGACCGGCCGGTTCGCTGACCGTCGGGCTGATCGTGTTCGGCTCCGCGGTGGCGGCCGGCGGCGCGTTCCTGTTGTGGCGCTGGACGAAACGCCGGATCAGTCCCAAATGAGATCGACTCCGGCGATGCCTACGCCGAGTTCCTCGAAGTAGGCGCTGACCGTGTTCCCCGGCCCGCAGAACAGCGGCTCGCGGACCAGCAGCTCCAGGTCTTCCCTCGGCCGGACGGTCCGCAGGCAGCGCGCGGGCAGCGCGGCCGGGTCGAAGCGCAGCCGCAGCAGGTACGCCGACATGCGGGAGCGCACGACCCGGTGGAAACTCCCCGGCCGGACCGAGGCGGAGGGACGCAGCGTGAACCCGAACGTGTGCGTCTCCCCCTCGGCGAGGCCGCGGTCGAAAAGCACCTCGAACACCATTCCCGCCGACCGCATGCTGCGCCGCACCCGCCCGACCCGGCAGCCGTCGACCGCGATGATCTCCGTCGCGGTGACGTCGCTGCCTTCCTCGTCCTGGTGCGTGACCAGGAAACTGTCCGGCCCGGATCTTCGGGCCCGCACCACCATGGTCGACGAGATCTCCTCGGTCCGGCCCTGCGCGCCGAGGGTCAGCACGTCGACGACCGTCGCGACGTCGAGGTCCGCGTTCTCCTCGACGCCGGGCGTTCCGCTCAGCTCGTCGCGCAGCGCGAACGTTTCCGCCCAGCTCTGCTGGAGTTCCGGCAGCGAGGGCCTGCGATCGGCGTCGGTGGTCCGGTGCGGCCCGATCAGCACGACCAGGCTGTCCGGCGGCAGGTTCAGCACCGACTCCAGAGCGCGCACGACGTCGAGCGACCGCGGCGCGGACGGACTGCGCAGCCCGCGCTGCCAGTAACTCAGCGTGGACTCGGCGACCGAAACCCCGTGCGCGGCGAGGTGCGCGCGAAGCCGCGAAAGGGACAGCCCGCGCCGGTCGACAGCCTCGGACAACGCGCGGTGAAACGGACCGGACCGGACTGTTCGCGACGACCACCGGACCGCCAAGCTCTGCTGCTGCATCTGGCTTCCCCTGCTCGTGCCGAATAACTGTTCAGCATGAGCAGTTCGTGACCGGGCAACAACCGTCCATGGTCGAGAATCGGACATTTCCCCCGGCTTGGGGAGACTCAGCCGTCCTCGAGGGTCCGCCAGATGCCCGCCAGAAGGCGCAGCTGCTCGTCGTCCAGCCGGTCGAAGAACAGCGTCCGCAGGTCTTCGTGGTGCCGGCGGCGGGCTTTGCGGATCAGCGCGCGGCCCTGCGGGGTCAACACGGCGTCAAAGCTGCGGGCGTCTACCGCCGATTGGCGGCGTTCGATCAGTCCGCGGCTGACCAGCCGGTCAGCCAGCCGGGTGAAGCCGCCGGTGGACATCAGGCGGCGCTGCGCGAGGTCGGTCATCCGCATGCCCGCGTCGCCGGCTTCGGCCAACAGGGCCAGCACGCTGTACTCCGCCATGCTCACGTTGAGCGGCGCGAGCCCGTCCGCCAGCGCGCGCCACAGCCGCTCGTGCGTGAAGAGGAACCCGCTCCACGCCTCCTGTTCGAGGTCTCGCAGCCCGTCGCTCGCCATGGCGACACCGTAGTCCGGGCCCGGCAAACGGGTGATCACGACTACCGCTGGAACTAGTTGTCTGCGCAGACAGGTTAATTCCGGCAGGCTCGGCCGCAGCGTGTGGCCGGGCGTCGGAAAGGAGCACCGACCATGGCTGAACCGCAGACCGCCGCTGATGCGCGGCCGTTCGAAATCGGCATCCTGACCTTCGGAGAACTCACCAAGGACCCGGTTTCCAGGACGCTCCCCTCGCCGCGGCAGCGGACGCGCGAGACGATCGAGCAGGCACAACTCGCCGATGAGGTCGGACTGGACGTCTTCGGCGTCAGCGAACACCACCGCAGCGATTTCGTCGGGTCCGCGCCCACGATCCTGCTCGCCGCGGCGGCCGAGCGCACCGAACGGATCCGGCTGACCAGCGCGGTGACCGTGCTGAGCTCCGAGGACCCGGTGCGGGTGTGGGAGCAGTTCGCGACCATTGATCTGCTGTCCGCGGGCCGCGCCGAGATCATCGCGGGCCGCGGCTCGTACACCGAGTCTTTCCCGCTCTTCGGCTACGACCTCGCCGATTACGCCGATCTCTTCCGCGAAAAGCTCGACCTCCTCCTGTCGATCCGCGAGCAGAATCCGTTGACCTGGAAGGGAAAGTTCCGCGCACCGCTCGATGACGCCGACATCGCGCCGCGCGCAGACGGCTTGCCGATCTGGGTAGGTGTCGGCGGGTCCGCGGCGTCAGCGATCAGCACCGGACGGCGCGGACTGCCGATGGCGATGGCGTTGCTGCTGGGACCGTTGACCCAGCATGAGCAGACCGCCGCCCTCTACCGGCAGGCGGCGCGGGAGGCCGGGCACGATCCGACGTCGATCAGCATCAACGTGCACGGATATGTCGGGCGCACCAGCCAGGAAGCGCGCGAGACCATGTATCCGTACTTCGCGCAGGGCATGCTGGAGAACAACCATCAGCGCGGCGAAGGGATGCTGCTGTCCCGGTCCGCCTTCGACGCACAGGCCTCGCCCGGGTCAGGACTGCTGGTGGGAAGTTCGGCGGAGCTGATCGAGAAACTGCTTGCCTATCACGAGTTTTACAACCTGAACCGGGTCTTGGTTCAACTCGGCTTCGGCGGGATGCCGCAGAAAGCACACCTGGAAGCGATCGAACGGCTAGGCACCGAGGTCGCCCCGGTCGTGCGACGGGAGATCGCGTCGTGAGCGAACTGCGGGTGGCGGTCGTGAACGGAAGCCCGAGCCGGCCGTCCAAGACGGTGGGGCTGGTGGACGTCATCCTGGAAACCCTCGGCGGGCTGCTCCCGGTCTCGGCGACCCGGATCGACGTGTACCGGTTGGGGCTGGCCGGAACGATCGAGCGCACGGGCGTGCCGCCGGACGTCGAGGCCGCCCTGCGAAGCGCCGAAGGGGCCGACCTGCTGATCGCGGCGACGCCGGTGTTCCGCGGCTCGTATCCCGGGATGTTCAAGCAGTTCTTCGATCTTGTCGACCAGTACGCCTTGGTCGACAAACCCGTCCTGCTGACAGCTACTGGCGGGGGCGACCACCACGCACTGGTGCTGGAGCACGCGCTGCGGCCGTTGTTCGGGTTCTTCCAGGCCCTGACGCTGCCGGTCGGGATTTTCGCTTCCAGCGGGGATTTTGACGGGACCGCACTGTTGAATCCGCGGGTGCACGGGAGAATCCAGATCGCGGTCGAGTCCGCGATGCGGTTCCTTCCGGCACCGGCCTGAGTTGAGTTCCCGGCGGCCAGGAACGGCAGCACCACGGTCAGGAGCCCGCAGCCGTTCCGCCGCCGTTCGGCATGAGCAGTTCGCGCCGCATGTCAACCGTTCACGGCCGGCAACTGGACATTTCCCCGAGCCTTCGGACGCCGCCACCCCTGCAGCGCACAGTGCACGAACGCCGTCACGTACTGTCCACCTGCGGCAATCCGCAGGCCGCGGCCAATTTGACACTGATACTTTTCACCTGTCAGTCTAGACTGACAGCTCAAACGAGGGGGTGGAACCTGACCAGCGAAGAGCTCCTCACCGTGCTCGCGGCGATCGGGCACACCCAGCGGCTGCGCATCATCGCGGAGCTGGCGAAGGGCCGCGTGCACGTCAGCGAGCTGGCCCGTCGGCTCGAGCTGTCCCGCCCGCTGCTCTACATGCATCTCGAACGTCTGCAGAAGGCCGCCCTCGTCACCGGCAGTCTCGAACTGTCCGAAGACGGCAAAGCGATGAAGTACTTCGAGATCACGCCCTTCGAGCTGACCCTCGACGTGGGCACCATCGTCGCCGCGTTGGCCGAGGACGAACAGAACAGCGGAATGCCGGAAGGATCGGACGAGGTGAAGGGGGTGAGCACATGAGCGGCGGGTTGACAGCCCTCGCCATCGTGCTGGTGTCCATCGGGGGAGTCACCGCGAGCGTGGTGTCTTACTTCCGGTTGCAAAGACACCGGGCCGATGCGGTGGCACTGGCCGGGTATCGCAAACTCGCGCAGCAGGCGATCGCCAATCAGCAGGCGATCGAGACCCGGCTGACGCAGCTCGACGACAGGCTGTCGGAGGTCGAGAACCTCCTCCGGAGCGTGGGGTGACCCCGACGGCGGACCGGTTGCGAACGCACCGCAATCCGTTCCGCACCCTCTTTTCGGCCAGCCCGTGGACGGCCACCGCCTACCTGCTCAGCTATCTGCCGGTGGGCACGTTCCTGTTCTGCGCGGCGACAGTCGTGGTGGTCGTCGCCTACGCCGCGAACATCACCTGGCTCGGCCTGCCGCTGTTGGTCGGTGCGGCCGGAATCGTCCGCGGCTGCGCGGAAGTCGAACGCGCCCGGACCGCCCTTGTCGCCTCTCGCATCGACGGGCACTACCGGATCGTCCACGGCAGCGGCGTCTTCACGCAGATGAAGACCCGCTGGACCGACCCGGCGACCCTGCGCGACTGCGTTTATCTCATCCTGCTCTACCCGGTTCTTCTGCTGCTGGACAGCGCCACGCTGCTGATCTGGCTCACCTCGATCGGCCTGATCACTGTTCCGCTGTGGTACTGGGCCGTCCCTCAGCACCTGGGCAGCGGCGACACCGCGCACGGTCTGATCGGCAACGGCTCCAATGGCGTGTGGATCGGCGACCTAGCCAGCGCGTTGCTTGTCGCCGCAGGCGCTTTCCTGCTCTCGACAGCGACTGTGTATCTGGTCATCGGCACCGCCAAACTGCATCTCAAGATCGCCCGCACAATGCTCGGAAAGCCCGCGGACCCGCTCGCCGCGGCCCGGCGCATGCTGGCCGAACCGGGACCGCTGCCCGCGATGACAGACAAGTAGTCAGCTTCCGGTCAGCACTTCGTCAGCTTCGGCCGTGAGCATGTCCTCATGGCTCAGCACACTGTGCACGACCGGCACAGTCAGCTGCGACGAGACGAACCGCTGCGCCTCGGCCCCTCATCGCGAGCGCTGAACCCGGCCTCAAGCGGCACGCGGGTCGGCCGCTGCGCGCAAAGTCGTCCGGCTTGGGCTGGACGGCCTGTCGAAGAAATCGGACCGCGCGATCTGGATTCGGCTCAGTCCAAACGTCCTGGCGGAGCCACCGCCGATCTGCCCGGGAAGGTCTTCTCCGAATGGCACGGCGTCGTCGACGATGCCGACCGCTGCTTGCTCGCAGAGCCTTCCGTGTCTCTGGCGGAACCCGCGGCAGACGCACGGAACTATCGGGGACGGAATCTCTCGACATGCCCGTGATCAGCCAACCGCACGAGTTCAACGTCCCCGACCTGTTTGTCGACCTGCGACCGGACATAGCGCTGTACCTCAAGGTCGAAGGACTCAACTTCGCCGGATCGGTGAAGCTGAAAGCCGCGGCCGAGATGATCGCGGCGGCCGAGCGCGACCGTCTGTTGTCCCCGGGGGCCGCCATCGTCGAAAGTTCGTCGGGCAATCTCGGCATCGCCTTGAGCCTGCTTGCGTTGAGCAGGGGCTACCGCTTCACCTGTGTGACCGACCTCCGGTGCAACAACGCGGCGATCAGGCTGATGCGCGTGCTCGGCGCCGATGTCGAGGTGATCGACCGGCCGCACCCCGACAGCGGTTTCCTCGGCGCTCGGCTCGCCCGCGTCGCCGAGTTGTGCGCCGCGGGCACCGGATATGTCTGGCTCAACCAGTACGCCAACGAGGCGAACTGGCTGGCGCATTACCAGACAACAGGCCCCGAGATCATCAAGAGCTTCCCGGAATTGGACGTACTGTTCGTCGGCACGGGGACGACCGGCACCTTGATGGGATGCGCGCGGTATCTGCGGGAGGTCAAGCCGTCCAGCCGGATCGTGGCCGTCGATGCCGAGGGGTCGGTCGTCTTCGGCGGGCCCGCCGGATCCCGGCTGATCCCCGGCATCGGGGCCGGGGTGCGGCCCGCGCTGCTCGACGAGTCGTTCGTCGACGAGGTCCTGTTCATCTCCGAAGCCGATACCGTCCGCGAGTGCCGATCGCTTGCCGCGCAAGGTTTTCTGTTCGGCGGGTCAACCGGAACTGTGATCAGCGGAGCACGTGCCTGGTTGGCTCGCAACGCGCACGCGCGAGACCTGACCGCTGTCGCCATCGCCCCGGATCTCGGCGAGCGCTATCTCGACACTGTTTACGCCCGGAACTGGCCAATCTAGCCACCCGCCGAATATCAGAGCGGCGGCAATGGTGCCGCCAGCGTCACGACGGACGCTGGGATTGCCGTCCCGGACGCAGCCTCGATGTGCGCAGTCAGCAGGAAGTCAGTGTTGTGTCAGGGATGCTGGAGACGATTAAAATCGTGGCAGGCGAGCGAACAACAAGCGGTCCTCGTGCCTACGTGCCGTTGACCGACGAGGAACGGGCGGCAAAGGCTTCGAAAACCGGCGGAGGTCCGCTCCTGGATTTCGGAGTCGGCAGCGCCCGGCCCGAAAGCACCGCCTATATCGACTATCACAATGTCGACGTCCTGCTCGGCCAGCAGCATCCGCGTTCGGCCGAATCCGCCGAACTGACATTCCTGACCGTCGGACAGATCCAGGAACTGCTGTTCAAGCTGTTGTTCACCGACCTCGGCCGCACCAGGGACCTGCTGTTCGCCGACCGGATCGGCGACGCTCTCCGGCAGCTGCGCCGGATCGAGCGCAGCCAGCGCCTCCTCGTCGCAGCCTGGGAACCAGTCAGCGCGATCAGCCCCGCCGAGTTCGCGGGGTTCCGGGACCGGCTGGGCGACGCGTCCGGACTTCAGTCCTTCATGTACCGGCAGCTCGAGTTCGTGCTCGGTCGCAAAGATCCAGGTCTCGCCGAGGCGCACCGGAGTGTTGCCTGGGTGTACCGACAAGTCGATGCCGCACTGCGCGCGCCGAGCGTGTACGACGCCGCGATCTCGTTACTGCGCAGGCGCTTCGACTTTATTCCGGAAAAATGCTCCGTGCGGAACTACGCGGAGCCGTACCAGCCGCATCTGTCCGTCGAACGAGCTTGGGCCGAAGTCTGCCACAGCCCTGAGGCGCACCGCGAACTCCACTTGCTGGCTGAAGCTCTGACCGACCTGAGCTACCAGCACGCGCGATGGCGCTACACCCATCTGCTGGCTGTCGAGCGCATTATCGGAGGCAAGCCAGGCAGCGGGGGAACCTCAGGCGTGGCCTGGCTCGCAGGCGTCGCCGAACACCGGTTCTTCCCTGAACTGTGGACCGCCCGCGCGCACGGGTGAATTCAAGGAGCGTCACGTGGGCTTTCGATATCGCGGATACAGCCGAACGGAACTCGACAACCAGTACTCGCCCAGCACCCGGACCGCGAACATGCGAGAGATCCTCACCGAGTATGCCGTCCGCAGCGCGCGCGCCCGGGCCGCGCGCCCAGGGCACTCGCAGCTGCGATACGGACCCGAACCACGCGAGGCACTCGACTTGTTCGCCGCGGACCAGCCGGACGCTCCGCTCCTGGTTTTCGTGCACGGCGGCTACTGGCAGGAGCTGAGCAAGGACGAATCGGGCTTTCCGGCGGAAGGACTGAGCGGTGCTTCATATGCCGCCGTCGGGTACGGTCTTGCTCCCGAATACCAGCTGAGCGAGATCGTCGGGCAAGTGCGCCGCGGATTGTGGTGGCTGATCGCGCATGCGGCCGAACTCGGCTTCTCGCCTCGGCGGATCCACCTCGCCGGACACTGCGCCGGAGCCTGCTTGGTCGCCGCGGCGCTGCAAACCGGATGGCTGCCGGACGGCAGTCATCCGGCCGATGTGTTCTCCTCGGCCATCCTCCTCTCCGGAGTCTACGATCTCCGGCCGCTGCAGCGGACTTATGTCAACGACAACGTCGGCCTGACGCCGGCGCAGGCCGCGGAGCTGAGTCCGCTCCTGCACCTGCCGGACCGACTCCCTCAGCTGATCGTTGCGCGAGGAGAAGCCGAAACGGACGAGTTCGCCCGGCAGCACGACGACCTCGTCCGCTGTGCCGCTCCCCGTGCGTCATCGGTCGAAGAATTCGTCGTGGCGCACCGCAACCACTTCGACCTCCCGTTCGACCTCGACGACCCCGCTACCGTTCTGGGAAGCGCGGTGTTCCGTCGGCTCGGACTTTCGCGAGAACCGCTCATCCGGCCATGACCGGCGAAAGGAGTGCCGGTCCGTCGCCCGCCGCGGATTCAGGACAAGATCGCGGCGGACGAGGACCATCGGATCTGCCGATGGTCCCTGGCAGGCCACGGGAGCTCACCGGCCCCGGCAAGGATCGCCTGGTGCACGCCGCGCAGCAGGCCGCCCGGATCGATCCCGAGTTCCTCGGCCAGCTTCCGTCTGCCCTCGTCGAACAACGCGAGCGCTTCGGCCTGCCGATCAAGCCGGTACAGCACCACCATCGACTGCGCCCGGAACCGTTCCCGCAACGGATACTGCCGAACGAGCCGGGTGAGTTCGGGAAGGATTTGCGCATACCTGCCCAGCATCAAGTCCGCGTCCATCAGATCTTCGGCGGCCGTGGCCTTCGCCTCCTCGAGCCTGCCTGCTTCCGCGGTGAACAGGTGCTCGGAGACGTTGGACAGAGCGGGCCCCCGCCAACGCATCAGGGCCGCGCGCAGGCACGCCGACGCTTCGTCGTGGCTGCCGGCAGCCGCAGCCGTCCGGCCGCGTTCCGCGTCCGCCTCGAACTCGGCGTAGTCGAAAGCGCCTTCCTGCCCGATGTCGAGGAGGTAGCCCGGGGTTCGGCGCACAATGGTCGCGCCCTGTCCGAGCAGTTTGCGCAAACGCGAAATATAGGTCCAGATCTGGGCGCTCGACGTCGCGGGTGGTCGTTGCCCCCACAACAGATCGCTCATCTGCCCGTCGGACGTCACTCGTCCCCCGGACAGCAGCAGCGCCGCGAGCACGGTGCGCAGTTTTACTCCGTCCACCGGGATTTCCCGGTTCCCGTCGCCGATCCCGACCGGCCCCAGAATGCGGTACTCCACGGCCATCCCCTAGCCGAGAACCGCGTCTTGGACGAGAATGGCCTCGTAGATCCGGCGCATTCCCCTGCCGGGCTCGAGTCCCATTTCCGCGACCAGCCGTCTGCGAGTGTCATGAAAAACGTCCAGCGCTTCCGTCTGTCTGCCGTTTCGGTACAAGGCCAGCATCAGCTGTTCGCTGAACCGTTCGCGCTCCGGGTACTCCGCGGCCAGTCGGTTCAGTTCGGACACCAGTCCGCTGCCCTCGCCGTTGGCGAGTTTCGCGGTGATCAGGTCCTCTCTCGCTGTGAGCCTTCGCTCATCAAGGTGCGCGGCTTCGAGCAGGCACCGCTGCCCGTCGGGCACGTCGAGAAACGCGGGACCGCGCCACAGCAGCAATGCGCGCTCGAGCAATTCCACCGATCGCGCCGGATCCCTTGTTATCTCGGCGCTTCCGCGCCTCGCCAGGTCGACGAAGACGTGCGCGTCCACCTGGTCTTTCGGCAGATCGAGCAGATAGCCGCCGCTCACCGTCCGGACGATCTCGTCCGCCCTGCGGTCGGTGATCGACTCGATCTGCTTGCGCAGCCGAGTAATGTTCGCTTGCAAAGCGTTGCGTGCGTTGCCGATCCTGGTTTCGCCCCAGAGTTCTTCGACCAGGACAGCGGCAGGCACGGGCACCCCTGGCGACAACGCCAGCAACGCCAGTACCGCACGCACTTTCGCCGAGGCCACCTGGCAAGACCGGCCCGCTTCGGCGATTTCCAGCAAGCCGAGAATCTGTACCCGCATGGCTGAAGAGCCCTCCCCCAGAATCAAGCAACCCCATCGGCGGCAACTGTCGGATCCGGCCGCGGAAACCGCACGCGCACACCCGCCGGCGAGTCCCCACTCGCCAGCTATGGCCGAAATCAGGCCACACAGCGAACTTTAGCGACCAGCCGGGCCGCTTCCCACTACCATCTTCGCGAGCCGGACATACCACGGAGGTATGGCACTTCACAGTGCTCCCGCGATCACCTCTTTGAGCACTTCGCTGGTCCCGCCGAAGATCCGCGCGACCCGGGCGTCTGCCCATGCGCGGCCGATCGGGTACCCGGCCGTGTACCCGTTGCCGCCGAACAGCTGAAGACACTCGTCGACGACTTCGCCGAGCCGCTCGGTCGTCTCCACCTTGACCGTCGCCGCTTCGGACATCGTCAGCCGTCCGGCCAGTTCGCGTTCGACGCACCGGTCGAGCAGCGCACGGCTCGCCGCCGCCTTGACCGCGCATCCGGCCAGGACGAACCGGGTGTTCTGCATGCGGATCAGCGGTTTTCCGAACACCGTGCGATCGCGGCAGTAGCGCACCGTCTCGGCGATCGCGCCTTCCATCGCCGAGACCGACGAGACCGCAAGCAGCAACCGCTCCCGGGAGATCAGCCGGGGCAGCTGTCGCAGTGCCAGCCCTTCTCCGGCGCCGAGAAGGTTCGATGCCGGGATTCGCACGTTGTCGAAGAACAGTTCGCAGGTGTCCTGACCGTGCCTGCCGATCTTGTCCAGCGGGCGACCGCGGCTCAGCCCGGACACGCCTTCCGTCTCCACGACGAAGAAGGACGGGCGAACGCCTGCGATCTTGGCCAGCACGACGACAAGCCCCGATTGGACACCGTTGGTGACAAAGCTCTTGGCACCGTTAAGGAGATAGTCATCGCCTTCCACCCTCGCTGTCGCGGCGACAGCCTGGATATCGGACCCGGCCCCCGGTTCGGATATCGCGAGGGCCCCGACCAGTTCCCCCGAAGCGAGTTGTGGCAGCCACCGCTGCTTTTGTTCCTCGGTACCGTGTTCGAGCACATAGTGCGCAACGACCCCGTGGGCGCTCAAACCCCAGGCAGTGTCCCCCGCTCTCGCCTGTTCCTCGGCGAGGACCGCTTCGTGTGCGAACGTGCCGCCACCGCCGCCGTAGCTCTCCGGAATGCTTAGGCACAGCAGCCCTGCTTTGCCCGCCAGTGTCCACAGTGTCCGGTCGACCTGCCGGGCCTCCGCCCATCGCGACTGATGCGGAACCAGTTCCTCGACGCAGAACCTCGCCACGGCGGCCCGGAACGGAGCGAGTTCGCCACCCGACCAGCACGGGTCGGCTCGCTGGTCAGCCACAGCCACCGGCATGCCCGTCGTCAGGCGAACGACCCAACCCGACCGCGGTGGTGACCACCTCGGTGCATCGTTGCCGAGGAGGACGCTTCGCCCGTACGTGGGCAGCGAATTCCTCGAGTCGGTCCAGGCCCCAGAAACGAGTGAAACGATGCACGAAGAACGGCACTCCGAAGGCACCGTCCTCGACCGCGTCCGCCATGCCGCGTGCGCCGGCGACGCGAAGTTCGTCGTCGTCGCACGCGTTGGCCACCGCGGCCGAGTCCAGATCTAGCGCGGCTCCGATTTCGCCTATGGTTCGCCGATCGCAGATGTCGCGGCCTTGTTCCCAGCGTGCGCGATAAACCGCGTCGACGAAGGCTCTGCCGCTGCCGTGTCGTTCCGCGTAAAGGTAGCCGAGATGCGGCACCTCCCACACCGGTTCGACGTCGAGCGGCCACGACGGTCGCACCCCGCGTGCGGCGGCGAGCCGGGCAACGTCTTGCAAGATGTACAAATGCTTGGCCCGGGACATGTCGGTGTACGGGAGCTCACCGCCGAACTCCGCGATGAGCCGGGCGCTGCGCTCGTCCGGCTCGTAGTACGGCCGCCATTCGATCAAGTCCGCGACGTCGCGATGGAAGGCGAGCAGATCGCGATAGGCCAGCCACGAGTACGGGCTGCGCAGGGAAAAGTAGAACCTCGGTGTTGTGGATGTGCCCATTTTCCGTCCTCCGTCAGATCACCAGTCCGCCGTCGACCCCGAAGACCTGCCCGGTGACATAGCTCGCCCGGTCCGAGACGAGGAACGACACCAGGTCGGCCACCTCCTCCGGCCTGCCGAAGCGGCCGAGCGGAATCCGCGCGGCGAGCCCCTCGGTCGCCTTCGCCGCGAGACCCGAGGTCATGTCGGTTTCGATGAATCCCGGGGCCACGACGTTCGCCCGGATTCCGTACGCGCCCACCTCTTTGGCCAACGCCTTGGTGAATCCGATGATCCCGGCTTTGGCCGCGGAGTAGTTGGCCTGCGTCGCGTTGCCGTGCACGCCGGCGACCGAGGACACCGTGACCACGGTTCCCGCGCGGCGTTTGACCATGCCGAAAACCGCCGGAGCGCACACGTTGTACGTGCCGTCCAGATTGGTGCGCAACACCGCGTCCCAGTCCTGCTTCCCCAGCAGTACGAGCGGATTGTCCCGGACGATCCCGGCGCCCGAAACCACCGCATGGACCGGGCCGAGTTCGTCCTCTGCCCGGCGCACGAGGCTCTTGGCCTCGCCGTGATCAGACACGTCCGCACGGACTGCCAAGACCGAAGCGCCGCGGTCCCGCGCTTCCTTCTCCACGAGCGCGGCCGCAGCGTGGTCGGCCCGGTAGCAGAACGCCACGTCGTATCCGTCCTCCGCAAGCCGGTTGACCACGCTCCGCCCGATGCCGCGCGAACCCCCGGTGACCAGCGCTGCCTTCCGTCCGCTCATGCGGAAGCCTCGGTCGGGTGCCGCAGCACTTCCGCGTCGCGCAAGGCGACCACGGCCTGGCCGACTTCCAGGACCACCGATCCGCCCACCGAACTCCGCCCGTTGACCACCGCGGCGTCGTCGACGCGACGCAGCAGCTCCACCTGGTGTTCCACCAGCTGTCCGGGGTAGACCGGAGCGGGAAGCCGGACTCCCTTGATGCTCGCGGCCAGCTCGACCTTGCCGCCGAGGACGTCCGGGTTCGGGGTGTCCCAACAAGCCAGCATGACCGCCGATTGCGCCCACGATTCGAGCAGCAAGGCGACCGGGTACGCGTAGTCCTCCTCTGCCGCCGTGTCCGGGAGGCTCTGATAGCACGGCTCCGCCGCGGTCACGGCCTTGTACGCGGTCAGCTGCCGCCCCGGCACTACCTCGGCGACCCGGTCTATCAGGAGAATCGGCCAGCGGTGCGGGATGACGCTCTTGATTTTCGGGATTCCGTTCACGATCCGCCCCCAGGTGCGTAGTGCAGGACGACTTCGGCGACCAGCTCTCCCTCGACCCGGACGGTCGCCGAACATGCCAGCAGTCCGCCGTCGCTCTCGGACAGTTCGGCCCGGATCGACAGCTCGTCGCCCGGATAGACCGGACGCAGGAACTTGATCTTGTCCAGTGCCACCGCCCGGACGCGTCCCCGGCGTGCCCGCACAGTCGCGTTGACGTATTCGACCAGGTAGAGGCCCGGCAGAATGGCGAATCCGGGATAGTGGCCGCCGAACACCGGATTCGCGGCATCCGCCCGAGCGCGTGCCGACAAGATCGCGTCCGTCTCTTCGACGTCCTCGACCGGCCAAGCGGTTGTCATGCGGCACCGCCAAGAAGAGCGCATCCAACCGTGCCGTCCCGGCCGATCGCGGTGATCAGGGCGGCGTCGTCCGTCCCGAACGGGCTCCGCTCCAACTCAGCCAGCACCGCGGCCAACTGGAACCCGGTCGCCACAGCCGAAGTGTCGCCGACGAGCGGCCCGCAACGGATCCGGCGGCGATCAGCGCTCTCGCCGAGCGCGTCGTTCACCGCCTCCTCCTCGGCAGCCGAGACCGTGCTGGCGACTCCCGACAGAGAAACCAGCCGGACCTGGTCCGCGCCGGTCCCGGTCTCCGCCAGCACCGAACGGACACAGTCGGCGAGCGCCCGGGAAGCCCGGTCCGGCGCGCCGAAGGCCCGGAATCTGGTGCCCAGCACACGAGCGAGCGCCGGTCGCCCGGCGGCTCGTGCCTCGTCCGAAGACTCCAGAAGAAAGAACGCGCCGCCTTCGCCGAGCGCGTGGGCCCGCTCGCCGCTCGCCGCTCCGGCATGCCACTCCAGCCAGGCCCGCTGGGTCGAATACTCCTCCACGGCACCGCACAGCACCCGGTCGGTGTGCCCGCCGCGGTACAGCCGCGCGGCGTAGCTCAACGCGAGGAGCCCCGTCAGCCAATCCCCGCTGATCGTCGTGTTCGGACCCTTGATCGTGTGCCAGATCGCGCTTTGCCCGGCGGCCTTGTTCATCACCGTGTTCGGGAATTTGGCCGGATCGACGTGGTAGGGCTTCTCCCCGGAGAGCGAATCTCTCGTCGTGTCCATAATGGACTGGACGCTCGCCCAGCCGGTGCCGAGCACAAGTCCGGCCCGCTCGGGCGCCGCCGACAGTTCGGCCGAGGCCTGCTCGACCAGACCGCCGACCGAGGTCACGGCCAGCGCGGTGAGCCGGTCCATCAGCCGGGTCCCCTTGCGGCCCAGGTACTTCGCCGCGGTGAAATCGGGAACCATCCCGGCCCGGTCGTAAGGCACCGGGAAAACCGCTTTGTCGACTTCGGATATTCCGCTGCGGGCGTGGGCGATTCCGTCGGCGAATACCTCCTTGCCCACCCCGAACGGCGACACCGTGAACCAGGCCGAGAGCACCAGTTCGTCAGTGCGGCAGGCGACGGCGGTGTTCACTTCTCACCGCCCTTGCCCGCCAAGGCGTTCAACAGCCGGTCGTCGAAATCGACCTGCGACCAATCGCGCCGGTTTTCGATGACCGCGTAGCCGTGGGTGATCCGTCCGGTCGCGGTCTTGACCAGTGCGCCGTCCCGCACGACATAGGTGTCCATCCGTGCGGTGTAGGTCAGCCTTTTAAACACCGTCTCCACGGTGAAGACGGTGTACAACTCCTCTTCCATGCCAACCTCGTCGAGCACGATGATCGACGAACTGGGCACCACCGGAATCCAGTTCTGTTCCGACAGCAACGTGTGGATGGACACGCCGCGGTCAGCCAGGAACAGGTCGACCGCCTCCTCCATCAGCCGCAGATAGCCCGACATCTGCAACCGCTCGGTGAAATGGCAGTACGGGTAAGGAATCCGCCACTTCCAGCCGTAGGCGTTCTGGCCGGCAAGCAGCTCCGGGAGAGGATCTCCGGCGCACGGCACCGGGTCGGGGTCCATGCCCAGCCGCGGCACGAGCCTGGTCGCCAGTTCGGCGGGCGCGGGCTCGGCGGGGAAGCCTCGAGGATCTTCGCGCAGGGTCACCTCCACCTTGGCTGTCACCGTCTTCACCGGCTGGTCCCGGTCGGCGACCATCTCGACGGAGAACCGCAGCTCCGGCCCGTCTCCGGGAAGCTCGCGCACAGTGGCCACGGCGACGTCGTCGATGTGGTACGCGGTCCACATCCGGGTCTCGATGCGAGTGAGGTCGGTGCACACGCCGAACCGCTCGTACAGTTCGCCCGCCGGGTGGCCGCGCTGGCGCAAATGGTCGAGAACAGCTTCCTCGACCAGGTAACTGACGTGCTTGAAACCGATCCACGTGCAAATGTTGGAACCTTCGTAGCGCGGGCGGAGGACCGTTTCGGTGCGGTGGTCCGGTGCGGTCGGGGCGATCTGGGTCGAGGTCACGTCAGCTCCAGGGCAGGACTTGTCGGAAGTACGGATGCCGTCAGGAAATCCAGGACGGCGCGGGCGAACGCGCCCGGTTGTTCCAGCATCGGGAAGTGGCCGCAGTCGCCGAGCACCCCGAATCCGCCACTGGGAAGCAGTTCGGCCAGCGCCCGGCTGTCCGACTGGCGGGTGGCGATGTCGGAGTCGCCTGCCAGAACCAGTTGCGGCGCGCGGATGCCGGACAGGTCAAGGAACGGCGTGCGCAGGTACGACTCGAAGAACCGGACCCAGCCGTAGGGCCCGATCTGGTCCCGGATCCGGCACGCTCGTTCGAGTCGCTGTTCCGCGCCACCGCCGCCGAGGCGCAGCGCCTCGGCGAAGATGAGGTGAAACTCGTTGAGATACCGGGAAATGTCCGTCCAGGTGAAGTCCGTTGGCTCCGCCCGGTAGAACACGCTGGCCAGCACCGCGGGCCTCGGGGCGATCCGGTCGGCCGCGAAAGCCTCGAGCAGCAGACCCGCGGCGAAGGAATGCGCGATGACCGCGTCGAAACCGGGTCCGTTCTCGACGGCGTCCACGACCGCCGCGGCCTGGTCGGCAACGTGGCCCCAGCCGCCGTCGAGTCCGTGCCACGGCAACCGGACGTCCCACAGCTCGACTGAATCGCCCAGCTGGTCAGCGAACCGGTCCCACATGCTGTTCGTGCATCCCAGGCCGTGCAGCAGCAAGACCCGCGCCGAACCTCGGGACTCACGACGGCGAAGCGGGACCGTCATGCGACGGCCTGATGCCGTCCGACGATCAGCACGGCGTTGTTGCCGCCGAAGGCAAGGCCGTTGTTCTGCACCACGTTGACCGTTGCCTGCCGCGCTTCGTTGGGAACACAATCGACGTCGCACTCCGGATCGGTCCGGACGTGGTTGATCGTCGGAGGAATGAAGCCTTCGGTAATCGCCAGCGCACTCGCCGCCGCACCGAGCGCACTGGCCGCGCCCATCGCGTGGCCGAGCATGCTCTTGATGGAGATGGTCGGCGGCGGATCATCGTCGAACGCCTCGCGGATGGCTCCCACCTCGGTCATGTCGTTGGCTTTGGTGCCGGTGCCGTGCGCGGAGATGAAGTCGATGTCCTTCGGCTTCACGCCGGCGTTGGCGTGTGCCAGCTCCATGCATCGGGCCAGGCTGTTCCGGTCCGGATGGACCGGGCTGAGCGCGTCGCAGTTCAAGCCGTACCCGAGGAGTTCGGCGTAGATCCGCGCACCGCGGGCCTCCGCCGATTCGAGGCTCTCCAGCAGGAGGATGCCCGCTCCCTCGCCGACCAGGATTCCCTTGCGGTCGAGATCGAACGGCTGGCAGGTTTCCGGAGCCATCGCCCCGAGCCGGTAGAAGCCGGCATAGGTCTTGCGGCAGAGGGCGTCGACCCCTCCGCAGAGCGCGACGTCGACGTCGCCCGCCCGGATGGCGTCGATCCCGTGCCCGATCGCGTAATTGCCCGCGGCGCACGCGGTCGGGATGGTCACGGCCTCCACGTCAGCCAGCTCCAGCTCCCGGATGACAGTGGTGGCCAGGCGTGCGGCTGGGGATCGCAACGCGAGCACGGGATCCAATGCCTCCGGCCCGTGCCGGTATTGATCGACCGCCAGTTTGTCGAGATCGCGCGACTCCCCGTCGGTGGTGCCGACGGAGACCAGCACCCGGCCGGACCGGAGGTCGCCGGGCGGAAGGCCGGCGTCCTCCACCGCCATCCGGGCGGCCGCGGCCGAGAACTGGCTCGCCCGCCCGATGCCCGCCGGATCGATGTTCTCGATCCAGCCGGACGGATCGAAGCCGGTGATCTCGCATCCGTTGGCGTGCGCATAACCGGCCGTCTCGAAAGACGTGATCGGTTTGACGCCGCAGCGTCCGTTTCTCAGTCCGGCAGCGAAGTCCTCGACTCCGATGCCGATGCTGGTGACCACGCCGAGGCCGGTGATCACGACCTTGCGCGGTGCTCGGTTCTCAGGCACCTTCAGCTCCCCATGGTTGTCGCCGGCCGGTTCGGGCCGCTACTGGGCCTTCCTCGCCTCTTCGACGACAGCCACGACGCTGTCCAGGTTCACCATTCGCGCGAGCTCGTTCTGGTCGATGTCGACCCCGAGGGTGCGCTCGAGAGAGGACAGGATTTCGATGGCTCCCATCGAGTCCGCACCGTGGTCCTCTTTGAACAGGCTGGTTCCGGTCATTTCGTCCGGATCGATTTCCAAGATCTCGCAGACGATTTCCTTGATCTTGGCGTGGCGCGTCTCGTCCGTATCCGCGGCCGAGTTCGTTGTCGTCATCGCAGGTCTCCAACCAGGGACTGGCTCAGTGGTCTCGGTTCCTGGGCCAACCTCTCAACGACGGCTATATCTTTCCTATACCCGCACGCCTCCGGGCGCGACGTCCGCTGGTACTGGGGGAGAACCGCGGACGCCGCGCCGTCGGAGCCGGCCGGCAGGGGTTACCGGCTCGGCTGGTCCAACCGGATTTGCGTCCGCGGATCGACGGGCCGCTGCGGCTCCCGCGCCGCACGCGTGGCGCGGGAAGGCCACCAGCTGGCCCGGCCGAGCAACGCGAGCAGCGACGGCAGGATGAGGATCCGGACGACCACGGCGTCCAGCAGGACTCCGGTGGCCAGCGCGAAACCGGTCTGTTTGAGTTCCAGCAGATGCAGCAGCACGAAGCTCACGAAGACCGACACCATGACAACCGCGGCGCTGGTGACCACGCTCGCCGAGCCGACAATGCCGCGCGAAACCGCCTGTCGCGTCGGCACTCCGGCGAGCACTGCTTCCCGGATCCGGCTGACGACGAAGATCTGATAGTCCATCGACAGGCCGAAAAGGATCACCACGAGGAACAACGGGACCCGGGATCCGATGAAGCCCACCGATTCGAATCCGAGCAGATTTTCCGCCCAATGGCCCTGGAACACCAGGACCAGCAGGCCGAAGGCCGCGGTCGCCGACAGCATCGTCAGCACGGTGCCGATGAACGCGATCACGATCGAACGGAACGCCACCAAGGTCATCAAGAACGACACCAGCAGAACGAAGCCGAGCACCCAAGGCAATTGCTCGTCCTGGTGCCGGACGTAGTCCTCGTTCTGCGCGACGTCCCCGGATACCGCGTACTGCGCCCCGGGCAGCCCGGCGAACGCCGCCGGCACGAACTGCCCGCGCAGCTGATGCAGAGCCGCTGTCGCTTGCGGGCTGCTGACGTTGTACGGCGTGCCGAGGTAGAGCGTGCCGGTTTTGCCGTCCGCGGACACCGCGATGTTCGGGTTGTCATTGCCCGCGAACAACGGGTTGTCCCGCACCGACGAGGCCAGGCCCGCCAGCGAGCTCTGGATTTGCTCGTGTGTCGCGGTATCGGAGTGGACGGCGATCGAGTTGGTCGCGCGCTCGCTCGGGAACGCCTGGTTCACCCGGTCGGCAACCTGCAGCGAGGGAATGCTCCGGGAGTAAGTGTCATCGCCTGGCACGCCGAGCTTCATCCCCAGTGCGGGCAGCGACAGCAGCAGCATGCCACCCACCGACAGGAGCAAGGTCAGCCCGGGACGGCGCATCGCGGGCCGCAGCAACGCAGTCCACAGGCGGTGCTGCTCGCCGGCCCGGTCGCGCTTGCGACGCCAGCGCAGCCGGCGGTCGACCCTGGTCCCGAGTTTGGCGAGCACCGCGGGCAGCACGGTCAGCGAACTGACCATCGCGACCAGGATGACGATGACCGTGCCCGCGGCCAGCGACGAGAAGATCACGTCGTCGGCGAAGAATAGGCAAGCGGTCGAGGCGATGACGGCGAATCCGGACATCACCACGGCGCGGCCGGACGTGGCCGCGGCCAGTTCGATCGCACGTTCGGCAGTGATCCGTCCTCCGGACGCCTCGCGTTCCTCGCGTTCTCGTTTGAGGTAGAACAGCGCGTAGTCCACGCCGACGGCCATGCCCATCATCAAGATGACCTGAGCGCCGACCCCGGCATCCGGGAAAATGTGCGAGACCACGCCGTAAAGGCCGGTAGCACCGGCAATCGACGTGATCGCCAGCAGCACCGGCACGCCCGCCGCCAGCACCGAGCCGAACACCAGCAGCAGGATCACGAGCGTCACCGGCAGGGTGATCGCCTCCGACAACGCGAGGTCGGAGCCGCGCTGGTCGTTGAGCCCCTTGCCGGTGGAGCCCTTCCCGGTCTCTTCGACCCGCAGCGCGGGATTCGCTTTTTGCACCTCCGCGGTCTGCGCGAGCAGCGGTTCGACGTGGAGAGACGCGTCCCGCTGGTCGCCCTTCATGGTCACCTTCACCATGACGGCGGTCCCGTCCGGGGAGGCCTGGGGCGGTGCGACTGAAGCGACTTCCGGCAGTACGCGCATCCGATTGGTCACCTGGTTGGCAGCCGCGTCGGCGGCAGTGCGGTCCAGCGGCCCCTGGTTCGAAGTGATCAGCACGTTCTCGACCGCGACCGGGTTGAGCCCGCCGTCGTCGGCGATCTGCTCCATCTTCCCGGCCTCGCCGACGCGGAAGTCGGCGCTGGTGGCGCTGTGTGTGCCGATCATGCTGCCGGCCGCGAAGCACAACGCCACGAACACGGCCCAGCCGATGATCGCCCGCCACGGGTGCGTCGCGCTCCACCTCGCTGCCCGCACGGTGAATGTCCGTTTATGCACGGTCGCCATCCCCTTCTCATTTCCCTGGCGAAGCCCCTGGTCAGTCACGTGTAAGTTTACGATGACAGATGGCAGAGCTCATCGTCAACTGCAACTCGTGACCATCTCCTGTAGGCACTGCTCGACCTGCGAGTTCCAGGCCTGGTCTAACGTCCTGGCCTCTCCCGCTTCTCCGTCCATACGCTCGCCAGGGGAACACCAGCCGCGAGCCAGCCCTGGGGGAGGCCCGACCATGCCGATTTCCGGCCATTCCGGCCAATCACTGCCACCCGCGACAATCCTTTCCGACGTCGAAGCAAAGTCTTTCGACCGCATTGCCCGAGACCTGACCTCGTCGGTCGATTCAATAAATTCCAGAGAATGGTTGACGAACGCGGCCGACGCCTGGCACGACACACCCGCCGCACCGCGAAAGCGGCTCTCCCGGTTCCGCCGGGACTCCGGCCGAGAAGGAGTATTCCTCATCCGATCATTGCCGGTCGACGAGGAAACGCTGCCGGACACGCCGTCGGAGAGCGGCTCGGCCCCGGTCGCATCGACCGTCCCAGCCGCACTGATCACCTTATTCGCCAGCGGTCTCGGAAATCCGATGGCATTCGCCGCGGAAAAGTCCGGCGCCTTGGTCCACGACGTGGTTCCCGTCCGCGGAAACGAGCAATTCCAGGGGAACGAAGGATCGGTGGTGCTCTCGTTCCACAACGAGAACGCCTTTCATCCGTTCCGGCCGGACTACGTGCTGCTGCTGTGCCTGCGCGCCGACCACGACCGGGTGGCAGGCCTCCGGACGTCGTCCGTCCGCACCGTCCTCCCGCACCTGAGCACCCAGTGCCGGGAAACGTTGTCCCGCACCGAGTTCGCCACCGCCGCACCGCCGTCGTTCGGCGGCGCCGGCCACGACGGCGGCGAACCGCATGCCGTGCTCGCCGGCGCACCCGACGATCCGGACGTTTGCGTAGATTTCGCCGCGACGCGTCCGTTAAGCGAGGCGGCCGCCGAGGCACTCCGGCAGCTGCAGGAGGAGCTCGTCCGGCACTCCTCGACCGTCCGGCTCGTCCCGGGCGATCTGGCCGTCGTCGACAACCGGATCGCCTTGCACGGCCGGACCTCGTTCACCCCGCGCTACGACGGCCGGGACCGCTGGCTGCAGCGCGGCTTCGCGCTGCGCGACCTGCGCCGCAGCCGGGAACTCCGGCCTGCCGACGGACACATTCTCCTGGGCTGACCCGCCCTGCGGCGAGCCCGCGTCTACCCGAGCCACGATCAAGAGGGAGATCTTCGATGGGTGACAACCGGATCAAGAAAATCGTCGTCCTCGGCGGCGGCACTGCAGGCTGGATGGCCGCGTCCTATCTCGGCAAGGCACTCGGCCCCACCGTGGACATCACAGTGCTGGAAGCGCCCGCGATCCCGCGGATCGGCGTCGGCGAAGCCACCATCCCGAACCTGCACAAGGTGTTCTTCGATTTCCTCGGCCTTCCCGAAGAAGAGTGGATGCGCGAGTGCAACGCGAGCTTCAAAATGGGCATCAGATTCGTCAACTGGCGCACGCCCGGCGCTGGCGAGGCCACCGCGCGGCAGCACCACGGCAAGCCTGACCACTTCGACCACCTGTTCGGGCTGCTGCCGGAACACGAAAACCTCCCGCTGTCGCACTACTGGGTTCAGCGGCGGCTCAACGGGCAGACCGACGAACCGTTCGACTATGCCTGTTACCGCCAGCCCGAGGTGTTCGACCGGAAACTCTCGCCTCGGCACCTCGACGGAACACGCTGGGCGAGCTATGCCTGGCACTTCGACGCCAATCTGGTCGCGGACTTCTTGCGCCGGTTCGCCACGCAGAAGCAAGGCGCGGTGCACATCGAGGACAAGTTCACCCACGCCGAGGTCGACCAGCGCGGGTTCATCACGGCGATCAACACCGAAACCGGACGACGGCTGGAAGCCGATCTTTTCGTCGATTGCTCCGGCTTCCGCAGCCTGCTGATCAACCAGGTGATGCGCGAGCCGTTTCTCGACATGAGCGACCACCTGCTCAACGACCGGGCCGTGGCCACCTCCATCCCGCATGACGACGAGAAGAACGGGATCGAACCGTTCACCTCGTCGATCGCGATGTCGTCCGGGTGGACCTGGAAGATTCCCATGCTCGGCCGGTTCGGCAGCGGCTACGTCTACTCGAGCCGGTTCGCCACCCAGGACGAGGCGACCGAAGAGTACTGCCGCATGTGGGGCCTCGACCCAGAGAACACCCCGCTCAACCACGTCAAGTTCCGCGTAGGCCGCAACCGCCGGGCCTGGGTGCGCAACTGCGTCGGCATCGGGCTCTCGTCCTGTTTCCTGGAACCCCTCGAGTCGACCGGCATCTACTTCACCTACGCGGCTCTCTACCAGCTGGTGAAACACTTTCCGGACAAGAACTTCGAACCGGTTCTGGCCAAGCGGTTCAACGCCGAGATCGAATCGATGTTCGACGACACCCGGGATTTCATCCAGGGCCACTTCAGCTTCGCGCCCCGCAACGACACTCCGTTCTGGCGCGCCTGCAAGGAACTCGAACTCGCTGACGACTTCAAGGAAAAAGTCGCGATGTACAAGGCCGGTCTCCCGGTGAACACCCCGATCACCGACGAGAGCAACTACTACGGAAATTTCGAAGCTGAGTTCCGCAATTTCTGGAGCAACGCCAACTACTACTGCGTGTTCACTGGCCTCGACAACCTGCCCGAACACGCGTTGCCCTCCCTGGCGTACCGACCGGAGGCCATCGAGACGGCCGAAGCGGTCTTCGCCGACCTCAAACGGCAGAGCGCCGAACTCGTGGACACTCTGCCCAGCACCTATGAATACCTGCGCCAACTGCACGGGAAATGAGCCGGTGCACGTAGGAGAGCAGGCCGGCGCCTCCTCGGCCGAAACCGTCTCGGCCGAGGGGTTCCGTTCCCTCATGGCAGAGTTCCCCAGCGGAGTCGCCATCGTTACGGCCGACGGCCAGGACGGCGCTCCGAGGGGAATGACGTGTTCCTCGCTGTGCAGCGTCAGCGTGGAACCGCCCGTCCTTCTCGTCTGTCTCCGGGCGGAAAGCCCGACCCTGGCCGCGGTGCTGGCTGCCGGGAAGTTCGCGGTCAACTTCGTCCATGCCGGCGGACATTCGGTCGCCAGCCTGTTCGCCTCGGGCGAGCCGGAACGGTTCGAGAGGGTGCGGTGGGCTCCTGGCTCCGCGGGACCGCACCTTCCGCAGCATTCGCACGCGACGGCCGACTGCCGGATCCGAGGCGCGGAGCGGGTGGGCAGCCATCTGATCGTGCTGGGCGAGGTTTATGACGTGGCCCACCGGCACGGGCAGACCCCGTTGCTGTACGGCAGAAGAGGTTTCCGTCACTGGCCCGAGACCTGAACGCGCCCCCGTTCAGCCCGCCTCACCGCCGAGCAGTGCCATTCCGAGCGGGGTGACAGTGTGCAGTGTGGCGTTGCGGACCCGGCGAGTGGTGATCAACCCGGTTTGCCGCAGGACCGACGTGTGATGGCTGGCCCCCGCCGAGGAAATGCCGAGCCGCCGGGCGAGCTGCGTCGTGTTGCAGGTGTTCGTGAGCACCTGCAACACCGCGGCCCTGGTGGGGCCGACGAGCGCGGCCAGCGCCCGCGACGGGGTCTCCGGGACGCTGAAGATCCGCGCCGCGGCGGCCGGGTCGAGCGGTGCCGGGAACACCAGCACCGGGCTGCCCGCCCCCCGCGCTCCCACGAGCACGCCCGGCCGATGGTGCAGGAACAGCGACGGGCACAACACCAGACCGCGCCCGCCGAGCAGGATTTCCTCGTCCGCCGCTCCGGGCACCTCGAGCACCGGGGCGCGCCAGCCGATCCGCGAATGCAGGGTCGACAGCATCGACTCCA
The DNA here is from genome assembly GCF_041346965.1 of Amycolatopsis sp. cg13. Lineage (GTDB taxonomy): Bacteria > Actinomycetota > Actinomycetes > Mycobacteriales > Pseudonocardiaceae > Amycolatopsis. The sequence goes on along the minus strand of NZ_CP166848.1, from coordinate 7,483,295 downwards.
CACCGTTGGTCAACGCCGCCCGGCCCCAGGCCGCGCAGTCCGCGTCCAGCTGAGTGGCGATGCGGTTCCAGTAGGGAGCCACGGCGAGCTGCCAGATCTCCATGAGTTCCGTCCGCGACGGCCCGCGGCGCACGGCGTCCGGCGGGTACCCGCGATCAACCAACCGCAGCAAGCTTTCCGGAGAAGCTTCCGCGATCGCTCTCGCCGCTCGCGGATTCCCCCGCAGCACCGTCCGGAGTCGGTCCTGCCACTCCCGCGGCGGTCCGGACCGCGGCTGGCTGCCGCGATTCCGGCCGAGCGAATCCAACGCGAACACCGTCTCCGCGACCGGTCCCAGGCTCACTCTCAGCCGGACCCGCACCAGATCGCGGACGGTGAAGACGATGCGGGTCACGGTCCCGGCTTTCCGACCAAGCCAAGGAATACGTCGTCGAGCGTCGGCCGGCGCAAGGCGAAGTCGGTCACTGCGACCCGGGACTCGCGCAACGCCGCCGCGGCCGCGGCGATCCCGTCCATCCCGCTGAGACTGCCGGACAGCCTCAGCGACACGATCCCGGTCGCCGGATCGGCTTCGGGCGGCTCCGCGGCGATCGAGAGGAGCGCCGAGCTCGCCGCGACGACAGCGTGCGGCTCGACCGTCAGCTCCAGCCGTTCTTGGCCCACCTTGCGTTTCAGCTCAGCCGGAGTGCCGTCGGCGATCACCTTCCCGGTGGAGAGGACCACCACTTGATCGGCCAGCTGATCGGCCTCCTCCAGATATTGAGTCGTCAGCAGGACGGTCACGCCGCCCGACACCAGCTCACGCACGGTCGCCCACAAGGCAAGCCTGCTCGCCGGGTCCAATCCGGTCGTCGGCTCGTCCAGGAACAGCACGACAGGCTGCGACACCAAACAGCTCGCGATGTCCAGCCGCCTGCGCATTCCGCCGGAGTAAGTCCGAACCGGCCGTCCCGCCGCGTCGCCGAGGCCGAACTGCTCGAGCAGTTCCGCGGCCCGTTGCCGGGCGCGCTGGCGGCCGAGGCGCAGCAACCGGCCCAGCAGCACCAAGTTCTCGGTACCGGTCAACGCTTCGTCCAACGCGGCGTACTGGCCGGCGAGAGCCATCCGCTTGCGCACCTCGCCGGGCTGCCGCACGACGTCGAACCCGGCTACGGTGGCCGAACCCCCGTCCGGCGTCAGCAAAGTGGCGAGCGCGCGCACGATGGTGGTCTTCCCGGCTCCGTTCGGCCCCAGCAGGCCGAGCACCGATCCGCGGCGCGCGGAAAGGCTCACCCCGCACAACACTTCCCTGTCGCCGTACCTCTTGCGCAGGCCGGAAACCTCGATGGCACAGTCCATTGCGGATTCCCCCTGAACCCGGCTCAGCGGGTAGCCTCGCGCAGGCTCCGTGGCCGCAAGTCGGTCCAGTTCGCCTCCACGTAAGCCAATGCGGCCTCGCGGCTGCCTGCTTCCAGCACCACCCGCCATCCCCGCGGCACCTCGGCGAAAGCCGGCCACAGGCTGTGCTGGTCCTCGTCGTTGGCCAGCACCAGGAAAGTCCCGTCTTGATCGTCGAACGGATTTGTCATCGCCTTCGCTCCTTCTGTCGTCGTTCTTCCGCGGTCGCGGTCACCTCGGGACGAGGTCGACCGGCAAGGTGATGCGGCCGTAGACGAAGTTCGAGTGAATCTGCTGCCCCTCGCCCGCGACACGGATCTCCCGTACCCGATCGCGCAGCCCCTCCAGTACCGCCTCCACATGCGCCCGGCCAAGGAACGCACCAAGGCAGAAGTGCGGTCCGTACCCGAACGTCAGGTGCTTGTTGGGCGAGCGCAGCAGGTCGAACCTCTCCGGCTCGGGGAACGCGGCATCGTCGAAATTCGCCGAAATGTTCCACAGGGTCACGATGTCTCCCGCGCGAAGCAGCTGCCCGCCGAGCTCGACGTCGACCTTGGCCCGCCTGCCGAAGTGCATCGCCGGCGCGGTCCAGCGCAGCACCTCTTCCACGGCGCCGGGCAACGGCGCGGTCCCATCGCGCAGCATCCGCCACTGCTCCGGATGCTCGCTGAGCGCCAGGACGCCGCCGGTCGCGGACAGCCGACTCGACTCGTCGCCGCCGAGAATGAGGCTGTAGCAGTTGAGGACGATCTCTTCCTCGCTCAGAGGTTCGCCGTCCACTGTCCCGTTGGCGAGCGCGCTGATCACGTCCTCGCCGGGTTCGCGCCTGCGATGCTCGGCCAATTCCTGGAAGTACAACAGGATTTCGTTGCGCGCCAGCACCGCCTCGAAGCTGTCCTGATCAGCGTGCCTGCTGCCGAGCGTTTCGGTGTTCAGCTCGACCAGCCGGGCCCGGTCGGCGCGCGGCACATCCATCAGCTCCCCCATGGTGTTGATGGGGATGTGGTCGACGATCTCGGCGGCGAGGTCGAAGGCGCCCAGTTGCAGAGCACGGTCGAACAGTTCCCTGGTCCGGTCCCGAACCGACTCCTTCATGTGCGCCAGCAGTCGAGGAGAGAAGGACTTGAGCATCAGCTTGCGGATCTCCTGATGCCGGCGACCGTCGGTGACAGCCAGCATCTTTCCCGCGGCGGAGTCCTCTCCCTGCAGCAAAGTGCTCAGCACATTGCCGCGTTCGGAGGTGAACCTCTCGTCGTCCCGATAGACGGCCAGGGTGTCGGCATATCGGCACACCGCCCAGAAACCCGGACCGCGCGGGCTTTCCGGATGCCAGTACACGGGCTGTTCCGACCGGAACCGGCGCCACATCGCGTGCACGTCCGTGCCGATGTAGGTGGCCGGGTCGGTCAGATCGTAGGTGTTCAACGCGGGCGCGGCAGTCATTTCGTTTCACTCCAGCAGATATCGGGAATTCACTCGGCGGTAGCGAACCGGCGCAAACTGGCCAGCACGCTGCCGGCCAGGAGCACCGTGACGGTCACGACGAAAACCGTCCACACCTGCCCGTCGGCCGGGTCGCCCGCCGCGGCGGCGCCGTTTCCCCACAACCGGCGCACCACGGACATCACCGCACTGACCGGATTCCACTCGGCGATCGGCCGGACGAACGCTGGGAAGTTCCCGACGGGCAGGAAAGCTGTGGAGAAGAACGGCAGGACGACGACAATCAACTGGGTCACCGAGCTGATCGACTCGAGACTGCGCATGACCAATCCGAACCACGCGCCCGCCCAGACCATCGCATAGAGAAAGACGATCACCACCGCGAACCCGGCGAGCGTCGACAGCGCACCGGTGTGCGACTGCCATCCCATGAGCAAGCCGACCGCCAGGGCGAGCCCCAGCGATCCCACTCCCACCAGCAAATCGGCCAGAGTGTGCCCGGCGAGCACCGCGCTCCTGCGGATCGGCAGAGTCCGGAACCTGTCGACCAGGCCGGAGCTCAGGTCGGTCGCGACCGCGATCGCGGTCGGCCCGACCGTCGCCAGCCCCACTTGGACGGCGGCCCCGGCGAACAGGTACTCCTGGTAGCTGACTCCTCCCGGCAGCGAGATCGCCGACCGGAACAGATACCCGAGCACGACCATGGAGATCAGCGGGCTCAGCGCGACCCCGAGCACTCTGCCGGGCGAACGGCGCAGCTGCCGCAACCGCCTCTCGGCCAGTGCCAGCACCTCGACGTTCATCACCGGTCCGCCTGACGGTCGAGTTCCCCGGTGACCACCACGGCCACCTGCGCCAGCGGCTCGGCGCTCATCATGTCGTCGTGCGCCGCGCTGATCCGGTAGGCGGCGACCTCGCCGTCCACGTAAGGCCTCCACCGGCTGGTTTTCGCTTTCACCGCGCCGTCTGCGAGTCCGCCCGCAGCGGTGAACAGGAGCATCCTGCCGCGATACCGGCTGGGCACGTAGCCGTGCAGCAGCGCTTCGTGGCTGCGCATGCCGCGCACCATCGCCGAAAGCCGCTCGATCCCGAGCGCGGCGAGCGGACTCCCGTCTGAGACCAGCACCGCGTGGAGGTCGGCCGCGGTGACCTCGCGGCCGGCGAATTCGGACCGGCTGTGGCCGATCAGCTCGAGCAGCCAGCCGAACATGACCTGCTCGTCGTCGCGCTGTTCTTCCCCGGCCCGCGGGTAAGAGTCCAGATTGGCGAGCACTCCCACTTCGTCGCCGCCTGCCTGCAGCCGCGCGGCGATCTCGTAGGCGACGATCCCGCCGAAGGACCAACCGAGCAGATGGTAGGGCCCGGACGGCTGGACTTGCTTGATTCGCCGCACATAGTCGTCAGCCATCTCCCCGACCGATCGCGGCGCGGGTGCGAGTTCCGTGACGCTCGGGTCTTGCAGGCCGTACAGCGGGTATTCCGGCCCAAGGTGCTTGGCGAGGCCGAGGTAGGGCAGCGCGAACCCGACTCCGCTGTGCACGCAGAACAGCGGATTCCGTTCCCCTCCTGGTCGCATGCGGAGCACGGTCGCGAACGGATCTGTGTCCGCGGCCCGCTCGACCTCGGCGAACGCGTCCGCCATCACCCGCGCGCTCGAACCTGCTTCCGCCTCGTTGGCGCGGGCAGGCTCCGGCCGCGGCGCGATCGACGCGGCGAGCGATCTCGGTGTCTGATTGACGAAGACGTCGGCCAGCGTGATCGGCAGCCCTTCCGCACGGGCCTCGTTGACCACCCGGATCACCCGGACGCTGTCGCCGCCCTCGTCGAAGAAATTCGCCTCGACGCCAAGGGACGGGCGCTTCAGCGCGCCGGCCATGATGCGGCACAGGGCAGCCTCCGCGGTCGTCAGTCCTTCAGCGGGGGATCCTGCTTCCGGCCGGTCTGCGCGCTCTGGCGACGGCAGGGCAGCGCGATCGAGCTTTCCGTTGGCGGTCAACGGCAATTCGTCGAGAGCCACCACGTCCGAGGGCACCATGTAGGCGGGCAGCTCGCGTGCCGCGAACGCGGCGAGATCGCTGGGATCCCAGTCGGACGGATCAGCCGGAACGACATAGGCGACAAGCCCCCGGTCCTCGAGCTTGTCCCCGTGCTCGGCAACCGCGATGTGCCGGACCGAACCGTGCCGGGCCAGCACCGATTCGACCTCGCCGAGCTCGACCCGGAACCCCCGGATTTTCACCTGGCCGTCCGTCCGGCCCGCGAAGCTCATTCGCCCGTCCGCCGTCCACCGGACGAGATCGCCGGTGCGGTACATCCGGGATCCGGGCTCGCCGAACGGATTCGCCACGAACCGCCGCGCGGTGAGCGCTTGCCTGCTGAGATAGCCGCGGCTCAGGTTCTCCCCCGCGACGTAAAGCTCGCCGGTCACGCCGCACGGCACCGGGTTGAGCGCCGCGTCCAGCACGTAGGCCTGGGTATTCCAGATCGGCCTGCCGATCGAAAGGATCTCCGGTCGCACGACGTCGTCCGCCTCGATCGGAAGCCAGGTGCAGCCCACCGTCGTCTCGGTCGGGCCGTATTCGTTGCAGACCCGGACCCCCGGATGCGCGCTCCGCCAGCGGTCGAGTTCGTCGCCGGGCAGCGGCTCGCCGCCCAGTACCAGCTCCGCGTGCGGCGAATACTGGTCCGGCAGCACCTGCAGCAAGGCGAGGTGGCTCGGTGTCCCCTTGAGGAAGGCAGGCCGCTGGTTCGCGGCTACCGCGCCTTCGGCTAGTTCGGCCAGGTGCACCGTCCCGCCGCACGTCAGCGGCCCGTACAGACCGGTGACCGTCAGATCGAACGACAGCCGGGAAGGCACGAGCGCACCGGACCGCAACGCCGGATAGGCGGCGACAGCCCAGGAAAGGTAGTTCACGACCGCCCGATGCTCGACGACTGTCCCTTTTGGACGCCCGGTGGATCCGGAGGTGTAGATCACGTAAGCGGCGTGGTCCGGCCGGATCGGTACCGCCAGGTTGTGTTCGGGATACTCGGGTCCCGGTTCGTCCAGCAGCACGGTCGGGACGCCGGCGTCCGGTACCGGCGAGCGGTCGGCGATCAAGCAGACCGGATCCGTTTCTCCGAGCATTCCGGCTGTGCGCTCGGCCGGGTTCTCAGGGTCTAGCGGCAGGTAGGCCGCACCGGTCTTGAGCACGGCGAGTGCCGCCACCACCAGTTCCGTCGATCGGGGAAGGGCGATGGCGACGATTCGTTCCGGGCCGGCCCCGGAGCGGGCGAGCCGCCACGCGAGCCGGTTGGCCGCGCGGTTCAGCTCCGAGTAAGTCAGCCGGTCGGCGCCCGCCACCACAGCGGGCACGTCCGGAGTGCGCGCCGCTTGCTCCTCGAACAGCACGGGCAGGGTGCTGGCCGGGGTCCGGTGCGCGGTATCGTTCCACCGCACCAGCATGGTGTGGCGTTCGGAGGCGGACAGCAGGTCCACCTCCCGCAGGCGGACCCCCGGATCGGCGACCGCCGCGCGCAGCAGCCGGACCAGCCGCTCGCCGAAACCGGTCACGGTCGAACCGGTGAACAGATCCCGGCTGTAGTCGATCAAGCAAGAGAGCTCGTCCTCGCCGTCGGGACCCTCGAGTTCGAGGAACTGGAAGTTGAGGTCGAACTGGGTCGTGGCCGAAGGCACGAACTCGCCTCGCACGGTGAGCCCGGGCAATCCGGCGGGCGGTCCGTACCCTTTCTCCAGCGCGATCATGACCTGGAACAACGGCTGTTTCGCCAGCGATCGTGCCGGGTTCAGCGCCTCGACGACATCGTCGAACGGCAGGTCCTGATTGGCGTAAGCGGCCAGATCCGCTTCTCGCACCCGCCCGATCAACTCCGCGAACGTCGGGTCGCCGCTCGTGTCGGCACGCAGCACGAACGTGTTGACGAAGAAGCCGACCAGGTCGTTCAACGCCACGTCGGTCCGGCCGCCGATCGGGCTGCCCAACGGAATGTCCGTCCCGCACCCGAGCTTGGTGAGCAAGCCGGCCAACGCTGCTTGCAGGACCATGAACAAGCTCGCGCCGGACGAACGCGCCAATGCGGTCAGACCGCGGTACAGATCGGCCTCGACGGCGAACGTCACCTGGCCTCCCCGATGGCTGTTGAGCGCGGGGCGCGGGAAGTCGGCGGGTACCGGGAGTTCCTCGGGGATTCCCGCCAGATTTTCCCGCCAGTACTGCAACTGGCCGCGGTAGATCTCGCTCGGGTTGTCCTCCGTGCCGAGCAGTTCCCGCTGCCACGCCGTGTAGTCGCCGTAACGGGCGGCCAGCGGGGTCCACTGTGGATCCTGTCCGGCGCGACGGGCCCGGTACGCGGCGAGCAGGTCCCGCGTCAGCGGTTCGATGGACCATCCGTCGAACACGATGTGGTGGAATACCAGCAGCAGCAGGTGTTCCTGCGGTCCGAGCACGAACAACGTCGCTCGCATGGCAGGCGCGGCGGCGAGGTCGAAACCCGTTCCGGCCTCGAGCGCGAGCGCTCTGGCGAGGTCCTGGTCCCGCAGCCGCACGGCACGCAACAGCGGATACCCCGCCGGTGCGGACAGGATTCGCTGATAGGGCTGCCCGTCGGTGCCGGGGAACACCGCACGCAGGACGTCGTGCCGTTCGACCAGATCGCGCAACGCGGCTTGAAGCGCGTCGCTGTCCAGCTTTCCGGACATGCGCAGCGCCAGCGGCACGTTGTAGGTTCCGCTCTGCCCTTCGAGCCGGTGCAGGAACCACAATCTGCGCTGTGCGAACGACAGCGGCTCGGTGCGGTCGCCGCCGTCCGCAGGGGGCGCGGCAGGCGCGAGAGCTGGCCGCGCGTCGCCTGCGATCATCACGTGGTCGGCCAGCAAGGCAACCGTCCGGGATTCGAAGAGCGCCCGGATAGGCAGTTCGACGCCGAGAAGCGCGCGTGCCTTCGCGACCGCGCGCGTCGCCAGCATCGAATGCCCGCCGAAATCGAAGAAGTCGTCGTCGATGCCGATTTCCGGGAGTCCGAGCACCTCGGCGAAGACCCCGCAGAGGATCTCTTCGATCGGGTTGCGCGGCGCCCGGGACCGCGGAGAAGCGATCTGCGGCGCGGGAAGCGCCGCGCGGTCGAGTTTTCCTTGCGTGGTAATAGGAAGTTCCGCCAGCGGAACGTACGCGGACGGCACCATCGATTCCGGCAGCGACTCCGCGATGTGGTCCCGCAGGCCTGACGGCACCGCGGCGGAGCCGTCCGCGGGAACGATGTAGGCGACCAGCCGAGGGTCTCCGGGAATGTCCTCGCGGACCATGGCCGCGGCCTGGACCACTCCGTCGTGGCCGACCAGCACCGACTCGATCTCGGGCAGCTCGATCCGCAACCCGCGCAGCTGCACCTGGTCGTCGGCCCGCCCGACGTAGTCGAGGCTGCCGTCGGCCAGCCAGGACACCAGATCGCCCGTGCGGTACATCCGCTCGCCCTGTCCCGAGAACGGATCCGCCACGAACCGCCCCGCGGTCAGGCTTGGACGACCGTGGTAGCCGCGGGCCAGGCAGCCGCTGACATACAATTCCCCGACAACGCCCGGCAGCACGGGTTGCAGATTGCCGTCCAGCACGTAAACCCGATGCGCCGACGTGGGACGGCCGATCTGGGGACGGCCTTTCCCGGACAGCGGGTCGCTCATCGTCGCGCCGACGACAGATTCGGTGGGCCCGTAGCCGTTGATCATCTTCAGCCGAGGCGCCCAGCGCGCGGCGACCGCCGGAGGGCAGGCCTCGCCGGCGACGACGAGGGTCAGTCCCGTGGGCAGGACAGCGTCCTCGGGCAGCGCGGCCACCACCGCGGGCGGCAGGCCCGCGAGCGTGATGCCCGCGGTGTTGACGAGATCGACCAGTTCCTTGCCCGGGGCCCGGTTCTCGTCGCCCACCACGACCGCGAGGCCGCCTTCGAGCAACGCCACGAACAGTTCCCACACCGCGAAATCGAAGCTGTAGGAAGCGAATTGGAGCACGCGGTCGGCGGGCCCGGCGGCCACGCACTCGGCCAGTCCGTCGATCATCGCGACGAATCCGGAGTGGTCGGCTACGACTCCCTTCGGCCGCCCGGTCGAGCCCGACGTGTAGATGACGTAGGCGCTGTTAGCCGGCGACAACGGACTGGTGCGCTCGTCGTCGCCTATGTTGTCGCCAGCCAGTTCGGCGAGCTCGGCATCGGACTCGTCCAGCAAAATCACCGGCAGCGAGAGCAGCGGAAGACGTTCGTGCGTCTCCGCGTCCGTGACCACGACGGCGGGAGCGGCGTCCTCGATCAGATAAGAGATGCGGTTGGCCGGGTATGCCGGATCGATCGGCAGGAAGGCTCCGCCTGCCTTGAGCACCGCCAGCGTGGCCACGGCGGACTCGACCGTGCGCGGCAGCGCCAGTGCGACGGTCCGCTCGGGGCCGACGCCGTGCCGGATCAGCAGACGGGCCAACCGGTTCGCCCGCTCGTTCAGCTCGTGGTAGGTCAGCTCGACCGCGCCGTGGACGATCGCGGACGCGTCCGAGGCCTTGCGCACTCGGCTTTCGAAGACCTCGGGCACCACCTGCGCGGGCGCCCGGCGCCCGGTGCCGGCCCATTCGCCGAGCGCCCGCCCCCGTTCGGCAGGAGTGAGCACGTCGAGCCTGCCCAGCCGCACCTCCGGCTCATCTACGACCTTGCCCAGCAAAGCCACGAACCTGTCAACCAGGCCGGAAATACGGGCACGGGAGAACACATCGGGCCGGTACTGCCCCTGCAGGCGCACCGATTCGCCGGGGTGCACGCTCAGCGCTAGCGGGTACTCGGAGATGACTCTGGCCTGCCAGCCGAGCACGGTCACTCCTGGCAGCACGCCGTCCAGCCTGCCCACGCTGTCGACCGGGTAGTTGTGATAGCTCACCACGGTGTCGAACAGCTCCCCCGCCCCGGCCTCCCGCTGGATCTCGGCGAGTCCGAGGTGCTGGTGCTCGGCGAGGGCCGACTGCCGTTCCTGCAGCTCCGCCATCGTCTCGACGACAGTCCGGTGCGGATCGAGCCGGACGCGCACCGGCAGAGTGTGCATGAACACCCCGACCATGTCCTCGACCCCGGGCAGTTGCGGCGGCCGTCCCGAGTGGACTGTGCCGAACACGACGTCGTCGCGTCCGGTCAGCCTGCCGAGCAGCACCGCCCAGCAGCCTTGGACGACTGTGTTCAGGGTGAGGCCGCGAGTGCGGGCGAAGTCGCCGAGCCGGGAGGACAACGCGGAGGGAAGTTCGACGTCGAGCAGCTCCGGCAAGACGGACACCTGCCCGCGCTCGTCCGGACCGAGTTTGGTCGGCCCCGCGACGCCCTCCAGCTCCGTTGCCCAGGCCGCGCGGGCACTGTGCTTGTCCTGCGCCGCCAGCCACAGGTGGTAGCTCGTGGACGGGACGGGCGCGGGCAACGCGCCTGCCGCACCGTCCGCCGCGAGCAAAGTCAGCAGCTCGCGGCCGAGGATCGCGGACATCGACCATCCGTCGACCAGGATGTGGTGTGCGGTAACAATCAGCCGGAACCGGTCGGCGCTGAGCCTCGCGACGGTGAACCGGATCAGCGGAGGCTGCGAGACGTCGAACCGGCGCAGCCATTCGGCATCGGTGAACTCGGCCAGCTCGACCGGACCCGCCAGCCGGACCTCGTCGACCCGTGCGGTCGCCGACGCGGCGATCACCTGGACCGAATCGCCCGACGACCGGTAGCGAAACGATGCCCGCAAGCTCGGATGCCGCTCCAGCAGTGCGGCCGCGGCCGCCGCCAGCCGGTCCTGGTCCAGCGGTCCGTCGCCGTCCATGGCGACCTGCAAGGTGTAGACGTCAAGACCGTTGCGATCGAACTCGGCCTGGAACAGAAGTCCTTGCTGCAACGGCGACAGCGGCAGCACATCGGCCACCGCGCCCGTCGTCTCGAACGCCTCGATCTCCTCCTGGCTGAGGTCGACCATCGCGAAATCGGACGGGGTGTGCCCGCCGCCGGCATCCTCGCCGGCACTCGCGGCCAGCAGAACGAGCACCCGCTGCCACGTCCGGGCAAGGTCTTCGCCCTCTTCGGCGGTCAGCAGTTCGCCCGCCCATCGCCATTCGGCCGCGAGCACCGGTCCCTCCGGCCGTCCCATCACGACCGCGTCCAGCTCGAGAACGTGCCGCATCGGCATGTCCGGGCTGGCCGAGACCCCGCTGGCCCGGATCATGCTCCCGTCGAACCGGCCGAGATAGTTGAACCCGATCTGCGGCACGGAGTGCTCGGCCAGCGCCGCACTGGTCTGCCGGTTGAGATGGCGCAGCAATCCGAATCCGAGACCGCCGCGCGGAACGGCACGCAGCTGCTCCTTGATGCTCTTGACCAGCCCGGCAAGCGCCGGACCGGACCACAGCTCGTCCGCGCCGAGCTCCAGCCGAACGGGATAGACGCTGGTGAACCAGCCGATCGTGCGCGAGATATCGACGTCGTCGGAGATCTGCTCCCGGCCGTGTCCCTCGAGTTCGAGCACCACTTCCCGGACAGCCGACCCCCTCCTCCGGCGCCAGTCGACGACTGCGCAAGTCAGCGCAGCCAGCAGAATCTCGTCGATCTCGGCATGGAACGCCGCCGGCACCTCGGTCAACAACGCGGCAGTCAGCGACGCGGGCAGTTCCATGCCGAGCCGCTGGGCGGTACCGTGCCGGTCGATAGCCGGATCCAGTGCGCGGGTACCGAGGAGCGGCTCCGCACCGCGCACCTGGTTCAACCAGACGGGGAGTTCGGAAACCCGCTTCGCCGTCCGGGCTTCGTCGGTGAGCATCCGCGACCACCGGCGCAGCGATGTTCCCACCGGGCGAGGTTCCGTGCCGTGCTGCCAAGCCGCCATCAAGTCGGGCAAGAGGATCCGCCAAGACACTCCGTCGACAGCGAGATGGTGCGCGACAAGCACCAGGGTGTGCCCGTCGAGCAAGACGGCCTGCACCATCACCCCCGCCTGTGGAGAGAGACGCGCCGTGGCATCCGCGAGCACCTCATCCGCGCCCATCGCGGACAGACCGATCACGACGTCAGCCGCGTGGACCGAACCCGGCGGTTGTATCTCCAGCGCCCAAACCCCTTCCGCGGGCACCTGCAGCCGCGTCCGGAGTGCGTCGTGGCAGTCGAGAACGGCTTGCATCGCCTCGACGAGACCGGCGACGGACAGTCCCGGCGGGACATCGAGCACGACGTACTGGCTGAACGCTGCAGCGTGGTCAACCCGTGCGGCAACGTCCTCGCGGAATCCGTACCCCGCCGGAGTCGGTTCTAGCTCGCCTACGCCGTCGGAATCCGCTGGCCGCACCGCGGTCTCGACGATTTCGGCGGCGACCTCGGCGAGCGCGGCAACCGACTTGTGCCGGAACACATCGCGCGGAGTGAGTGCGAGTCCCGCGGCCCTGGCCCGCGCTACGACCTGAATGGCGTTGATGCTGTCGCCGCCCAGCGCGAAAAAGCTGTCGTCCACGCCGACCGCGTGCACTCCCAGCACCTCGGCGAGCACGCCCGTCAGAATGCGCTCGGTCCGGGTCCGCGCAGCCGCCTTCTTCTCCGGGAAGGCCGCGGGCCGGGGCAGCGCTTTGCGGTCGATCTTGCCCGCCGGCGTCAGCGGCATTTCGTCCAGCACGACGCAGACCGCGGGGATCAGGTACTCGGGCAGCGTTTCGGCCAGATCGGCACGGATCCGGTCCGGATCCGCCGGACCGGCGGCCACGACATACCCGACGAGTCGCTTGCGCCCCCCGGACTCGTCCACCGCCGCAACCGCGTCGGCGACCGCGGGCAAGGCCCGCAACCCGGCTTCGACCTCGTCGAGTTCGATCCGATGGCCTCGGATTTTCACCTGATGGTCCCGGCGCTGCAGGAACTCGAGCTGACCGTCGCGCCGCATCCGGACCCGGTCGCCGGTGCGGTACATCCGCTCTCCGGCGCGGCCGGCCGGATCCGGGATGAAGGCCAGCGCGGTGCCCGCGGGATCGTCGAGGTACCCCCGCCCGACACCGGTACCGCCTACGTAGAGCTCGCCGGCCACTCCCGGCGGAACCGGGCGAAGATCGTCTCCGAGCACGCGGAGGCTGGTGCCTCGCACCGGGCGGCCGATCGGCGCGCGGACTCCCTCGGACTCACCGGCCCGGATCACCGCGTGAGTCACGTCGTCCGAACATTCCGTTGGCCCGTAAGCATTCATCAACGGAATGCCCGGGTACCGAGCGGCCCAGTCCCGGCACAGCTGGCCGGGAAGCGCCTCGCCCGTCACGAGCAGCCAGCGCAACCCGGGCAGCCGAGGAGCGCGGCCTTCCGGCCAGGATTCCACGGCCGCCCGCAACAGGGACGGGACGACCTCCAGGATCGTGAGGTCTTTGTCTCCGAACAACAACTCCGGATCCGCTGCGGTCTCCCGGGTAGTCACCCGCGCTTGTGCTCCGACGATCAGCGGCGCCAGCATCTGCCAGACCGAGACGTCGAAGGTGACCGGCGCGTTGCAGGCCACGACGTCCGTCGGCGACAACGCGAGGTCTTCGGCCTTGGCCAGCAGATGGTTGACCATGCCACGGCGGTGCACCATGACGCCCTTGGGCTTGCCGGTCGACCCGGAGGTATGAATCACGTACGCCAAGTCGTCCGCATACCCGCGCGTCGGGACAAGGCCGTCCTCCCCGTCGACGCCGTCGTCGAGAACCACAACCTGTGTCTGGACAGCGATCGCCTCGGCCAGCTCGCGATGCGCGGCGTCCGCGACAATGCACCGGACGGCACCGCCGGAAACCAGCGCGGCCAGGCGGGGCGTGGGAAGGCCGGTGTCGAGCGGCAGGAACGCGCTGCCCGCGGTCAGCGCGCCCACCACGCCCACGACGAACCCGGCACCGCGCTCGGCGAGAACAGCTGTGATCCCGTCGCTCGGCAGGCGTCTGGCGAGAGCGCTTGCCCGGCCGACCAGTTGGGCATAGGTCAGCTCGCCTTCACCATCGGAAACCGCGACCGCGCTTGGAGTTCGCGCGGCGGCTGCCCGAATGCGTTCCACGACTCCGATGTAGTCCTCGGCCGTCGTGGCCGTGCCCGCCGCTCGCAAGGTCTCTGCCTCTCCCGGCAGCAACACGTCCAATCCGGCCAGCAGATCACCGTCCCCCTGCGAGCCGAACCGCTCGAGAAAAGCGGTGAACCGGGCGAGGTGGAGGCCGACCTCGTCTTCCGAATAACGGGCCGCGTTCCCGCTGACGTTGACCTGCAGCCCGGCAGCACCGGTGTCCGCGACCGTCACCTCGAGGTCGTCGACCAATCCGGTAGCCGGGCTGTGCGGCAGAACCCGGCATTCGCCGATGCGGAGTTCCGAGACCTGCGGAATGATGTTCAGGAACGGCCCGAACGGCCTGCGGTCATCACTGGCCAGGCCCATCTCGCGGCGGATCCTGCTCACTCGGCGCCGCTGGTGCTTGAGCGTCTTGGCGAAGTCCCGGGACACCGCCGTCACGAGTTCGTCTCTTGTCATCCCCGGCCGGACGGACACCGGCAACGGCAGGTAGTTGTTCACCATGCCGGGCACCGCACGGCTGCGCGGGTCGACTCGGGCGTGCACCGGGAGGGAAAGCACCACATCGGGCACTCCGGCAAGCCGGGAAGTGTAGGCAGCCAGCGCCGCGGCGACCACGGCCTGCCAGTTCACCCGCTGCTGCCAGGCAAGGTCCCGGAGCTGCTGCGCGACCGGGACGGGCAGCACGCCGTCCTTTCTCCAGAAGTCCGGCCCTGGAGCCGCGTCCGTGGTCGCGAGGCTGACTGGCTCCGGCGGCTCGGCGAAGCGTCCGGCCCAGAAGAGGCGGTCGCGGTCCGCTGCGGGCGAACCTCGGTAGGCGGCTTCAGCCTCCAGCAAAGCGGTCAGCGGCGGGAAGGCGCCGTCGTCAAGCGAGGTGCCGTCGGTCATCGCCTCGTAGATCGCTGCCAGGCGCTGCCAATACACGACATAGCTGTAGCCGTCCGACATCAAGTGGTGGTTGCACATGTAGAACAGCGCCCGGCCGGGACCGGTCCGCAGCAACGCGAGCCGGAACAATGGGAACTCGGCGATGTCGAACGGCTCGCGCAGGTCCCGGGCGATCCACTCGCGTGCCGCCGCGTCCGGGTCGGCCGCGCCGGTGAGATCGTGTTCTGTCATCGGGATTTCCGGCAACGCCTCCACAATCTGCCTCGGCTCGCCGTCCGATTCGACATACCGGGTTCTCGTGCATTCGGCCTCGTCGACCAGCCGTCGTACCGCGGCACGGAAAACATCGTGGTCGAGCGGTCCCCGGATGTCCCAGTAGGCCGCCGTGTTGTACGCCGGACCACCGCCGGTGAGCTTTTCGTCGAACCAGATGTCTTTTTGGCCTTCAGTCAACGGCACGCTGGTAGTCATGCATCACTCCTGGGAAGACATCGTCGCCCGGCCGATCGTCGTCGCGCCGGCTGACGAAGCACTGACCATGCACTGACGTTCCCGACGCCTCCCGGCCGCCCGCCGCCCACCGCGGAGTGCGGATCAGCGATCGGTCAGCGAAAACTGGAACAATGTCCTGCTCAACCGCGTCTCAACCGAACAGAAATTGTTTTCGGAACCGCTGATCCGGCACCTTCGTGGACGGACCCAAACCGGGTCGGGCACAATTCGCGGAGAACACGCCTCGCTCTCGGACAGCACTCGAAGACGAGGTGACATCGTCCGGGGAGTTGACTGAATGGATCAGTACGAAAACGGGAAGCCAGCACCCGCGGTTCTCCTGGAAAACATACGCAAGGTATACGGAAAAGGCGATTCCGCGGTGACGGCGCTCGACGGCGTGACCGCGTCCTTCCCGCACGGAACTTTCACCGCGGTGATGGGTCCGTCCGGTTCGGGCAAAAGCACGCTGCTGCACTGTGCGGCCGGGCTGGACAAGCCAGACTCCGGCTCCGTGCGGCTGGAAGGCGAAAGCCTGGAGAAACTGAACGAAACCGAGCTGACCACGTTGCGCCGGGACCGGATCGGGTTCGTCTTCCAAGCGTTCAACTTGCTGCCAGCGTTGACGGTCTCTCAGAACGTGACGGCTCCGATGCTGCTCGCCCGCCGGAAACCGAACAAGGCCAAGGTGCGCGAGGTGATCGCCGCCGTCGGGCTCGACGACCGGCGCGACCATCTGCCCGACCAGCTCTCCGGCGGCCAGCAGCAGCGCGTCGCGATAGCCCGCGCGCTGGTGACCCGGCCCGCGGTGATCTTCGCCGACGAGCCGACCGGCGCGCTGGACATCAAGACCTCCACGGACGTCCTCCGCTTGCTTCGGGACTCGGTGCGCTCGGCCGGCCACACGATCGTCATGGTCACGCACGATCCGGTCGCGGCTTCGTACGCGGATGCCGTGCTGTTCCTCGGCGACGGCAGGCTCGTGGGCAGGCTTCTGTCCCCCACCGCCGACGCGGTCGCCGAGCGGATGAGCCATCTCGGCGAGATGGCCGAGCAGAACCGGCGCCGTCCGGCGGGGAGAGCTTGACATGCTCGTATTGGTCCTGCGCGGTCTGCGCAAACGCATCGGCGGTTTCGTCGCCACGTTCGTCGCGTTGCTGTTCGGCACCACGATCGTCGTGGCGTGCGCTGGTTTGATGGAGTCCGGCATCCAGACCGCCGTTCCGCCGCGGCGCCTCGCTCAGGCATCAGTGGTGCTCGCCGGCAGCCAAACCTTCCCGCTGCCGCAAGAGGATCCGGCGGCGCAACGCGATCCGGACGAAGCACTGCAGACGGTGAAAGCCACCCTTCCCGAACGAGTCCGGCTGGACGCCGGCCTCGTGCACCGCGTCCTGCAGGTGCCCGGCGTTACCGGAGCAGTCGGCGACCTCTCGTTCGCCGCGACGATGCTGCCCACCGGCGAGGCCGCCACAGGTCACGGCTGGGCTTCCGCGGCACTCGGCCCCTACTCGCTGGCCGAAGGCTCCGCACCGGGATCCGACGGAGTCGTGCTCGACCGGACTCTCGCCGGCCGGGCGGGCCTGCACGTCGGCGATCGCCTCGACCTCGGCATCCGCGGGGCCGTGCATCAGTTCCAGGTGGCCGGGATCGCCGCACCCGACGCGGGAAGCCCGTTGCGCGAAGCGGCACTGTTCTTCCTGGACTCCGAGGCCGGCCAGTTGTCCGGACACGCTGGGAAAGTCGACGACATCGCGGTCCGGACCGCACCCGGCGTGCCGGCCGGCGAGACGGCCGCGAAGATCACCGCGGCGCTCAACGTCCCCTTCATGACAGCGCTCACCGGGGACGACCGCGGACTTGCCGAGTTCCCCGAAGCGGAAGGCCGAAGCAGTGATGTGATCACTCTTTCCGCGGTCTCCGGCGGCATGGCCACCGCAGTGGCTGTCTTCGTCGTCGCGAGCACCCTGATGCTGTCGATCCAGCAACGCGGGCGGGAACTGGCGTTGCTGCGGGCGATCGGGGCCACCCCCGGCCAGACACGCCGGATGGTGGTGGGCGAGACCACGATCATCGCGGTTCTCGCCGCTGTTCTCGCGATCGTCCCCGGAATGCTGTTCGGCTCCTGGCTCTTCGGCAGACTCAGAGAACACGGGGTCGTGCCGGAAGCCATGGCATACCGGCAAAGCTGGGTCTCGATCCTGGCGGGTGCGGGCGCGATTCTGCTCGCCGCGCTGCTCGCGGCCTGGATCGCGGGCCGCCGGGCGGCCCGCACGCGCCCGATCGAGGCGCTCGGCGAGGCGGAGATCCCGCGCACCTGGCTCACCCCGGCGCGGGCGATCCTCGCGGTGCTGTGCTTCGGTGGCGGAATCGCGCTGTTCATCGTGACGATCGCCGTGATGACCGGACCGGTCGCGGCCAGCACCGCAGGTCCGTCAGTCCTGCTGTGGGCGATCGGGCTCGCCATGATCAGCCCGGCCGCCACCCGGGCGGCCGCCGCGGTTCTGCAATGGCCGATCCGGTGGCTCAGCGGGGCCGCGGGCAAGTTCGCGGTGCTGAACGCGCGAGCCAGGGTCGTGCCGGTGGCTGCCGCGGTCACCCCGATCATGCTGGCGGTAGGCGTTACCACCGCGAACCTCTACCTGCAGACCACCCAGGACGCGGTAGCCGGGCAGGCAGCGGCCGCGAGCCTCCGCGCGGACGCGGTGGTGAACTCCTCCCCTTCCGGCGTACCGCCCGGATTGGCGGCTCGGCTGCAGGTGCTCCCGGGTGTCTCCGGCGTCGCCGAAACGGCGCACAGCAGGGTGTTCGTCGTCGCGCCGTACGAGAGAACACAGGACATCTTCGGATTCCCGGCCCTGGGCGTGACGGGCCGGGGAGCCGCCGCGACCACCGCGATCGCACTCAGCGCGGGCACGCTCGCGGATCTGACCGGCTCGGCCGTGGTCCTGCCTTCCGACTACGCGGGCCTGCTCCACCGCGGGATCGGCGACACGATCACGCTCCGGATGGGCGACGGCGAGACCGAGGACGTACGCGTCGTCGGCCTCTCTTCCCCGAATCCCGGCGCAGAGCAATTCCTCCTTCCCGTCGAGTTGCTCGCGAAGCACACGACGGGCGGAGTGGTCACGTCGATTCTGGTGCGGGCAGCGCCGGGAACCGACCCGGCGCGGCTGACCTCAGTTCTCGACGCCGCGGTTCGCACCGAACCCGCGGTCCGGGTCAGCGACCGCGCGACGACTGCGGCCGCGCAAAGCGAGAGCCGGAAGACCGGCGCGTGGGTCAACTACCTGATGAGCGGCATGATCACGACCTACACCGCGATCTCGGTCGTCAACACCCTGGTGATGGCCACCGCGCGGCGACGGCGGGAGTTCGGCCTGCAGCGGCTCACCGGCGCGACCCGGGCCCAGGTGCTGCGCATGATGGGTGTCGAGGGCCTTCTCGTCGCGCTGATCGGGATCGTGCTCGGCACCTTGGTCGCCGCAGTGGCGATCATGCCTTTCACGCTTGTGGCGGGCGATTCCATCCTGCCGTCCGGCCCGCCGTGGATCTACCTGACGATCATCGGAGCCGCGGCATTGCTCGCGCTGATCGCGACTTTGTCGCCCGCGTGGTCGGCAACCCGGTCGCGCCCGGTCAACGCGGCCCAGGACCTGTCCTGACCGGTCCCCGGCCGGAGTGGCGGCGAGGGGCCGGTCAGTACATCAACCTGCTCAGTTCCGGGTAGACGTCGACGTTCTCGAGCAACCAGGCGCGATAGCTCGGAACTCGCAGGGAAAGCTCGCGAAAGTGCGCGCGGAGAGCGTCGAGCAGCAACTCGACCGCGTCCGCGTCGATGGCGCCCTTCCGCCAGAACAGGCCGACCTTGCTGCTGGGAATCTCTCGCACAGCGACCAGCTCGACACCTTGGATCGGCCCGGTCGGCGTGGTCAGCGCGGCAGCCTCGCCCTGCCGGACCCAGTTCAGAGCTTCCACTTGGCCGCCGACCTCGTGCACAACCTCCGGCCCGCCGCTGCCGAAGTCGCTGAACAGCCGCTCCTCCACGGCTCGGAAGCGATGTCCTGGCGTGTGCCGGACCCAGGTCAGGCCAGCCAGTTGCGCCGAACTCAGCATGGGTTCGGCCGCGTACGGATGGCCGAAGGGCAATGCGAGGCAGATCGGTTCCCGCAGGACGACCTCCGTATCCAGCCCCGGATCGAGGTGGAGAGCCGGCCCCGGAACCTCGAGAGCCGGAACCAGCGCCGCGGTGATGGCCCCGGCGCCAACCGCCCCCAGCGCAGCGTCCGGCTCCATGGTGACGGTCTGGATCTTGCGGTCTCCCACCGCTTCGCGAATCGCTTTGGTCAGGCTGACCCGTACTCCCTCCGCGACCCCGATCTTGACCACTGTGGCCGACAGCGAGAATGCTTCGGCCATCACGGCCTCGGCCCGGTCGGCCAACTCGACCAGCATCGGGATCAGCCGTTCGCCCCGTGGCGTGGGCAGCACGCCGACGCTGGAGCGTACGAACAGTTCGCCGCCGAGGAGTCGCTCGATCCTGCGTAGCTGCGCGCTGACGCTGGGCTGGGGAAGATCCAGCCTCGCCGCCGCTCTGGAGATGCTCCCCATTTCGGCCAAAGCTGCGACGATCCGCGCGTGCCGGACTTCGATCTGCATCGCCGCCCCCGAATCAGTCGCGGATTCTGAGTTCCGCGGAAGAAACCGCAGACCTCGAACCCGCCATCTCCGCACGCCAAAACGCACATCTCAGCGAAGAGAAGTACCCCCTCACACGCCACCCCCCTCTCGCGCACGGCCCCTTGGCTTGACGCCCCCCGCGCCGAGCCGCGCATTCGAATTTCGCCCCGTGGGCCGGAAGGAGTCCCCTGCACACCTCCAGCCAATCCCGTTCCCCACCTCACCACAAACCAGGGGCAGCGATCCAGACCTACTTGAAAGTAATTCCGGTCAACGGTAGTGACCAGCCGATTACCCACGGCTCGATCGTATTGATCTCGACCTCGACCGAATGTGCGCAAACAATCCGGAGTAGCTAAATCCTTCACCGGAAATCCCTGCCACAGAACAGGTTCCGTCCCTGCGACGAAGTCCCCGCGCGGTCGCTCCTGCCTGTGATGCAGAAGATTTCCCCGCTTCCCGCTTCGGCGGACTATTCGGGTGTCGCGTCCGCCGGGGCAGGAACCCGGCGCTCCAGCAGGCGCAACAACGGACCGGTCAGCACTGTGACCGCCACCGCCATGATCACCAGCGCCACGAAAAGCGGAGCACTGATTATTCCCGCACTGAAGCCGACTTTGAGAACGATAAGCTCAGTAAGACCTCGCATATTCATGAGAACTCCCACTCGAAGCGCAGTGTGCCGGGATTCGCCGCCCAGCCTCGCCCCGAGATAGCTCCCACCGCCCTTGCCCACCACCGCCAGCACGATCGCGACGACGATCAACGGCCAGTGCAGGGCGGAAACCCCTCGCGCGAACACCGTGATTCCGGTGACGACGAAGAACGCCGGGAGGAACGCCTTTCCCGCCTTGCCTATGGGGACGACCCGCTTGGCCCACGGCGCGTCCGCACGCTCGGCGGGAATGGCCAGCCCGATCAGGACCGCACCGAACACCGCAGTGAGACCAAGTCTCTCCGCAGCCAGCCCCATGGCGATCGCGGCGGCCCCCAGCAGCACAGAGGTCGACCACGGCATCCGCGTGCACAGGACGCTCGCGGCTCTGGTCCGAGCCGCCTGCCGCACCAGAAACGCCACCAGCGCACCTCCGGCCAGCACCGCCATGACCCGGAAGAAGCCGCTCATCTCGCCGGAGTTCAGCCCGACCGAGATCGACAACAGCAGCCAGCCGAAGGTGTCGATGACGACTGCCGCCGTCATTGCCAGGCCCCCGGCCACCGTGTCGGTCAGCCCGCAATCGGCAAGCATTCTCGCCAGCACAGGCACTGCCGTGATCGAGGTGGCGGTCGCACACATCAACAAGAACGAAGGCAAGGACGCGTGCCCCCGAACCGCACCGTCCTCAGCGAAGAGGATCCAGCAGGCGAGCAGCACGCCCGCCAGCAAGGCCGGCACGAGGCCTCCCGCCACGGTCCATCCCGTAGTCCGGCCGTGCAGTCGCTGCCCGCGGTGGTGCAGCCGGTACGTCAACCCGACCAGGAACAGCACCAAACCGATGTCCGCGAACAGCTTCAAAACATCCAGAACCGAGTCGGGAAGAACTGTGCTGAACGACCTCGGCCCCAGCAACGCGACCGCGGCGGGTCCAGCCGCGAGACCGGCCACGATCTCGCCGATGACCTCGGGCTGCCGAAGGACTCTCGCCGCCAGCCGGCCCAGCCAGCCGATCACGAACACGACAGCGAGCGTCGTGACCACTTGCACGCATTCCCGAACGACCTCCATAGCGGCCATGACTATGATGCTCGACCTATTCGCTGACGATCGACTGATCAACGGCTGACCACGGAAAGCCAACGAGAGACGCCCGGGGACGAGACCTGGGAGAAATAGTTCAACCAGAGAAAGTCCCACACGGGAAATAATTTACCGACCCGGCAATGCCCGAATTTCTGTCATTCGTTGCCCGAACGTCCCAGCACGGGATTCTGCACGCTCTTCGCCTCGGAGGCTCGAAAGCCGTCATGCCTGCGGTATGCCCTTCCTGAGTGCCGGGAACTGCGCGGCGGCAAAGCTCTCCGAGCGGCTCCGCTGTCATGTACACGAAGACAGCGGTCTTGGGCGATCAGTCAAGATCATGAGCCGGGACGACGAAGCTGAGCTGCGGGCTAGGAGCGTCGGCGGGCCGCGAAGTAAGCAGTCGCGAACTCGGTCAGCCGTTGTGCCGCAGCGGAAACATACGTGTCCGCACGTTGCACCACGGTCAGCGTCCGGTAGCAATCCGGAACATCCAATCGCAGCCCGACGGCCGTCTCGTCCTTGGCAGCCTGTCGGGCTACCTCCGGGACCAAACCGATACCCAGACCGCTCGCGATCAGTTGGCCGGTCGCGCCGGGTTCGTCGCTCTCGCAGGAGTAGTGGGGTTCCAGACCGGCCTCGGCGAAGAGGCGGTCGGCCAGGGTGCGGGGCCAGTAGCCGGGCCTCGTGGTCACCATCGGCTCGTTCTCGAGGTCCGCCATCCGCACGAGTTTCCGTCCCGCGAGCCGGTGCGTGCCGGGTACGGCTAGCAGCACCTCCTCGCGCAGCAGCTCCTTAGCCTGCAAGCCGGGCTGCAGCAGCGGCTGCGAGGCGAAGCACAGATCGACCTCGCCCGCGCACAGCTGCTGCGCCATGGTTTCCGCCGAGGATTGGTACAGCCGCAGCTCGATGCCGGGGTACTCCGCGCGGAAGGCGCTCATCAGGCCGGTGAGCGTGAGCAGGGTTTCCGACGCGACGGCGACCCGGCCATGCTCCAGACCGGCTAGGTCGACGAGTTCCTGGCGGGCGTCGTCGAGCTCGCGCAGGGCCCGGTCGACGCGGCGCAGGAACGTGGTGCCGAAGTGGTTGAGCCGCAGCCCGCGACCGGCCCGTTCGAACAGCGGCACGCCGAGATCCGCTTCCAGCCGCGCGATCGCCCGGCTCAGCGACGGCTGCGCGATGTGCAGCTCGGCCGCGGCCTGGCTGAGGTGGCCGCGGTAGGCGACCGCCTGGAAGTAGCGCAGCTGCAGCAGGTCCATCTCATAGCTCCGAGGTCATGAGTATATGCCGTATTTGGTCTTGGACGGCATGAGAAGTTCAGCCTAGCGTCTGTTCGGGGGAAGATTCACGCGCACAAGGGGGAACAGTGGCCGAAATGGCCCGCACACGCGGGCGGACATTGCTGGTGGTGCTGCGGGTCTTCGTGACGCTCCACGCAGTCGCGATCCTGGGCCAGCCGGTGTTCGCCGGGCGGTATCTGATCGGCGATTACGGCATGCTGGCGCTGCACGAACTCGGCGCGAACATCGTGTCGACGATCGCGCTCGCACAGCTCGTGCCCGCCGCGCTCTACTGGTGGCGCGGCGGCGTCCAGTGGCCGTTCTGGGCGAGCCTGCTGCTGGCCGGCGGCGAGACCGCGCAGTACTTCGCGGGCTTGGCCGGTGCGCTTGACCTGCACATTCCGCTCGGCGTCGCGCTGGTCGCGATCGCGCTCGGGACGTTGTTCGGCATCTGGCGGACCGGGGCGCGGCGATGAGCGGGATGTCGCGACGCCGGTTCCTCGGGTTGGCGGGTGGTGCCGGCGCGCTGCTCACTGCCGGGTTCGTCGCACCGCGGTTGTTGCGGCCCGCTGCGGCGACCGGCGAGCTGTTGACCAGCGAAGTGCCGCTGCCGCAACCGTTTCAGGTCCCCTTGCCGCTGCCGCCGGTGCTGAAGCCGGTATCGCGCGACGGCGGCGTCGACCGGTACGAGATCGTGCAGCGCACGAGCACCGCGGAGATCCTGCCCGGACTGCGCACGCCGATTTGGGGCTATCAAGGCACTTTTCCCGGTCCGACGATCGAATCCCGCAGCGGCCGGGCGACGATCGTCCGGCACCGCAACGAACTTCCGGTCCCGACGGTCGTGCACCTGCACGGCGGACGTACACCGCCGGAGTCCGACGGATACGCCACCGACCTCGTCCTGCCCGCCGACGGCCGGTACCTCGCCAGCGCCGGGCACGGGCATCCGGGGATGGCTGATCCGGACGCCGTCGTCACCACCGGGACCCGCGAGTACACGTATCCGTTGCAGCAGAAGGCCGCGATGCTTTGGTATCACGACCATCGGATGGATTTCACCGGCCCGGCGGTGTATCGCGGGCTCGCCGGACTGCACATCGTGCGCGACGCCGAGGAAGACGACCTGCCGCTGCCGCGCGGCGAGCGGGAGATCCCGCTGATGATCACCGACCGCGCGTTCGCCGAAGACGGATCGATGCGCTACCCGTCGCTCGACCCTTCGCTGCGAACCGTGCCCGGCGTGGAAGATGCTTACGCCGCAGGGGTTCTCGGTGACGTGCTGCTGGTGAACGGCGCACCATGGCCGGTCGCGGAAGTTTCCGCGACCCGGTATCGGCTGCGCTTCCTCAACGGTTCCAACGCCCGCCGCTACGACCTCGCGCTCGACCCGCCGCCGCCGAACGGGCCCGCGTTCACGCAAATCGGCTCGGATCAGGGCTTGCTCAACGCCCCGCGCGGCCATGAACATCTGCCGATCGCGCCTGCCGAACGGTACGACACGGTGGTCGATTTCGGGACCTATCCAGTCGGTACCGAGGTGACGCTGGTCAACCGTCTCGGCACCGGGACTACCACGCAGGTCATGCGCTTCCGCGTCGTCCGCCGGGCGAAGGACGATAGTCGCATCCCGGCGAGACTGTCCGAAGTGGAGCGCCTTGATCGTGCACAAGCGACAGTGACGCGCGAGTTCGCATTCCGAAGTGGACAGTTCAACGGCAGGCACGGCTGGACCATCGGCGGCGAGGCTTTCACTCCGACGCGCATCGCGGCCCAGCCGAAACTCGGCGATATCGAAATCTGGCGCTTCGTCGCGGATCTGCACCATCCGATCCACCTGCACCTGGTGCACTTCCAGGTGCTTTCCCGCGGCGGCAAGGATCCCGCTCCGCACGACGCGGGCCGCAAGGACACTGTGGACCTTCAACCCGGCGAGGCAGTCGAGGTGATCGCCCGGTTCGACGGCTATCGCGGGCGGTACATGTTCCATTGCCACAACGCCGAACACGAGGACATGGGGATGATGGCCACGTTCAAGACCGTCTAGCTGGCCTGATTTGGGACTGAATCAGGCCAGCCGATACCCAGCCCCCGCGACCGTCTCGATCACCGGCGGCAACCCGAGTTTCCGGCGCAACGTCATCACCGTGACCCGCACCGTGTTCGTGAACGGATCGGCGTGCTCGTCCCACGCCTTCTCCAGCAACTGCTCCGCACTCACCACCGTCCCGTCCGCGCGCATCAGGACCTCCAGCACCGCGAACTCCTTGGGCGACAACGGCAAGAACCGGCCGTCGCGGGACGCCTGATGCCTCGGCAGATCCAGCACCAGCCCAGCCGCCTCCAGCACCGGCGGCAACGCCGGACGCGCGCGGCGAGCCAGCGCGTGCACCCGGGCGACCAATTCCGCGAACACGAACGGTTTGGTCAGGTAATCGTCCGCGCCGAGGTTCAGACCATCGATGCGATCGGTGACGTCGGCGGCGGAGGTGAGCATGATGACCCGGGTCTCGCCGCCCGCGTCGACGATCGCCGCGCACACCTGGTCGCCGTGGACGGTCGGCAGGTCCCGGTCGAGGACGACGACGTCGTAGGCGTGCACGGCGACCCGTTCGAGCGCCTCGCCGCCGTCGTAGCAGACGTCCACCGCCATCGAATGGCGGCGCAGCCCCTCGGCAATCGAATCAGCCAGGAGCGGCTCGTCCTCGACAATCAGTACCCGCATTCGATCATCATGCCTTGAATGGCGATAAAGAGGAGATAAGGATCAGGCAGGCAGGTATACGTCGACGGTCAGCCCGCCGTTCGGGTTGGCCCGCGCCGATACATCACCGTCGTGTGCGCGGGCGACGGAACGCACGATCGACAACCCCAGCCCGGAGTGGTCAGCCGCACCGGTGCGATCCGGTTTTCCCCGTCGAAACGGCTCGAACAAGCCCGGCACTGCGCCCTCGTCCACATTGGACCCGGAGTTCCGCACACTCAACGCGGGCGTCGCACCAATCGTCACCGACACCCAGCCATCCGGAACGTTGTAGCTGATCGCATTGCTCACCAGATTCAGCACCAACCGTTCGAGCAGCACCGCATCGCCGATCACCGTCCGCGCGCGCAGTCGGGTTTCCACCGTCACGCCAGCTTCCTTCGCCTGCGCGGCAGTGAGTTTCACGACCGAACGGACCACTTTGTCCAGTCGCACTGGTGCCCGAGCACTGAGGCCGCGATCGCTGCGGGCAAGCACCAGCAGTCCCTCGATCAGCCGTTCGCTGCGTTCGTTTGTCTGCAACAGATGCGCACCAAGTTTGGTCAACACCGGCCCAGCATCGGGGTTCTCCAGCGCGACCTCGATCAGCGTGCGCTGCACCGCGAGCGGCGTCCGTAACTCGTGCGAAGCGTTGGCCACAAACCGTTTCTGGCTGTCGAACGAACCGGCTAGACGGTCCAGCATGCTGTCAAAAGTATCGGCGAGTTCTTTCAGTTCGTCACGCGGGCCGTCGAGGTTGATCCGTTGATCGAGCTTTCCCGCTTCGAGGCGCCGCGCGGTCGAGGTGATGGTGTGCAGGGGTCGCAGCGCGCGTCCGGCCATGAACCAGCCGAACAGCAATGCCAGCGCCGCCGTCACCACCAGCGCGATCGCCGACGCGAGGACCAAAGTGGACATTGTCGAACTGCGGTAATCGGTGAGCACGGCCGTGGCCACCCGCTCAGCCGAAGCCGAAGCGGCATCCGCTGGGATCGCGCTGAAAGTCGCGTCGGCAGGAAGCGCGTCGGCGGACATCGCCTGGCCCAGTTTCAGCGACACTCCGTCGCCGAGATACTGCGCGGGCGCGGGCAGTTCGTTGCTGACGACGACATAGGTGACCACCACCAGCACGATTCCGGCCAGCAGGAAGAACCCGCCGTACAGCGCGGTCAGCCGGGTCCGCACGGACAGCCGCAGCGGGCCCCGGCGCGCGTCGGCGTTCTTCTCGGCCAAGGATCCTCCCAGGTCGTCGCTGCCGACAGTCTGTCGGATCCGGGCATAAGGAGAGGATAAACAAGATCGCTTAACGGGCCTGTATCGCCGCGTCGGTACTACTTGGCCACCGGCGGGAACCACCCGCTCGAGCGAAGGAGAATCGGATGCGGAAAGCACGTCTGGCGGCCGTCGGGGCCGGACTGGCACTGGCGCTGCTCACCGGGTGTTCGTCCGGGGACACCGCGCTGCAGGTGCCGTCGATCTCCAGCCCGAAGGCGAGTTCGGACCCGGGGGCCGCAGCTGGGAAAGCCGATCCCGCGGCGGACCGGGACGCGATGCGCAACTACGCGAAATGCATGCGCGAACACGGCGTCGACACGCCGGATCCGGGCGAGAACGAAGCACCGACTATCAGCTTCTCCAACGACCCCAAAACCACGGCGGCACTCGACGCCTGCAAGAAGCTGCTGCCGGGCGGCGGAGTGCCGAAGAAACTGACGCCGGAGGAAATGGACAAGGCCCGCAAGGACGCCAAATGCATGCGCGAGCACGGCGTCGACATGCCGGACCCCGACGCGGAAGGCGGGGCGCGGGCGCTGCCGATGAAGGACGACGGGACCAAATTCGAGGAAGCGCTCAAGGCGTGCGGAATGGGAATGGCCGGAAAGTGACCAGGAAAAGAGCACGCTGGATCATCGCCGCGGGAGCGACTGTCGTTGTGGTCGGCACGACTTCGGCGGTAGTACTGACGCATGTCGCCTCCGGCGGCGAACCGGCCGCGGCGGCGAAACCGGTGGCGACCGCCGAAGTGGCCAAATCGGACTTGAAGGAAGAGGAGAACGCGACCGGGAAACTTGGCTACGGCAAGGAATCCACGCTGAGCGGCAAGAAGAACGGCACACTGACCTGGCTGCCCTCGCGCGGCGATGTACTCGGCCGCGGCAAGACGGCGTACACAGTGGACGCCAAGCCGGTGCCGCTGTTTTACGGAAATCTGCCGTTCTATCGCGTGCTGAACGACGGCGTCGACAAGGGACCGGACGTCAAGGAGTTTGAGGAGAACCTGAAAGCGTTGGGCTACAGCGGTTTCGGCACTCCTGACGAGAAGTTCACCTCAGCGACCGCGACAGCGCTCAAGCGGTGGCAGAAGTCGCTCGGCCTGGAACAGACCGGGTCCTTCGATCCCGCCGACGTCCTGCTGGCTCCCGGCGAGATCCGGGTGTCGGCGGTGACCGGGCAACTCGGCGGGCCGGGCGCGGGCGAGATCTTCAAGTACACCGGGACGGCACGCGTCGTGGAAGCCGAACTGGACGCGACCAAGCAGAGCGTCGCGGTCAAGGACGCGAAGGTGTCGGTCTCGCTCAACGGCCGCACGCTGACCGGCACCGTCACCGACGTCGGCAACACCGCCGCGGAGGACAAAGAGAACGGCAAGGCCAAGGTCACCGTCCAGATCCGGATGGACGACCCGGCCGCCACCGGCGACGTCATCGACGTTCCGGTCTCCGTGCGGTTCACCAAGCAGGTCCACCAGGACGTGCTGGTGGTCCCGGTCGGAGCGCTGGTCGCGCTCGCCGAGGGCGGGTACGCGGTCGAGATCGACGAGCAGGGCAAGCGGCGGCTGGTCGGCGTCGAGACCGGGCTGTTCAGCAATGGTCAGGTCGAGATCAAGGCCGCTGGTCTGCACGCGGGCCAAAAGGTGGTGACCACGTCATGATCCCCGTGCTGGCCGCGTATCGGGTATCGCGCACCTACGGCGGGAACGTGCCCGCGCTGCGGAATGTCTCGCTGTCCTTTTCGGATGGCGAGATGGTCGCGATCGTCGGGCCGTCCGGCTCGGGCAAATCCACGCTGCTGCAACTGATGGGCACTCTCGACCGGCCGACCGAAGGCCGCATCGAAATTCGCGGGCACGACGTCGCGCAGCTGTCCGACCGCAAACTCGCCGCGCTGCGCTCGCGGTGGATCGGATTCGTCTTCCAGCAGTTCTTCCTCGACGACGGCGAGACCGCGGTGGGCAATGTGTGCAGCGGCCTGCTGTACAGCGGAGTCCCGAAGCGGAAACGGCGCGCAAGAGCACTCGAGGCGCTCGACCGGGTCGGGCTCGGCCATCGCGCCGGGCACCTGCCGGGCGAACTCTCCGGCGGCGAACGCCAACGGGTCGCGATCGCGCGCGCGGTCGTGAACACGCCGCCGATCCTGCTCGCCGACGAACCCACCGGGAACCTCGACACCGGCAACGGCGCGGCGGTGCTGTCGCTGCTCGCGGAGCTCAACGCCGCGGGCACCACGGTCGTGCTCATCACGCACGACCGGGAGATCGCCGCCGGAATGCCCCGCCGGATCGAGATCCTCGACGGAGAACTGCGCCTCGACACCGGCGCGGCCGATCTCGCGGGAGCAGCACAATGACCGCGCCAGCGCCAACGCCTGCGCCGCCCAGCCCGAACCGGCTCGGTCCCGCCGATCTGCTTTCCCTTGGCGCACACGGCATGCGCACCCGTCCGCTGCGCGCGATGCTGTCCGCGCTCGGCATCGCCATCGGCGTCGCGGCGATGGTCGCGGTACTCGCCATCCCGGCGTCGGCAGACCAAGCGTTGCAGAACAAACTCGCCGCGATGGGCACCAACCTGCTCCGCGCCGAAGCCGGTCAGACGCTCATGGGCGGATCGGCGAAGCTCCCGGACTCGGCGGTACCGATGGTGCGGCGGATCGCGCCGGTCGAGGGAGCGGTGGAGGTCGGCAAGGTCAACGCCAAGGTGTACCGCAACGACCGCGTCGGCAAGGACGATTCGGCGGGCGTCTCGGTGTTCGCCGCGCGGCCGGATCTGCTGCCGGTGCTCGGCGGGAAGCTCCGGACGGGGACGTTCCTCAGCCCGGCGAACCAGCGGTTCCCGGCCGTCGTGCTCGGCTCGGAAGCGGCGTCGCGGCTGGGGATCGACCACCTCGACCCGGCCCGGCCGCCGCAGATCCTGATCGGCTCGGCGTGGTTCAGCGTCGTCGGGATTCTCGCCCCGATGCCGCTCGCGCCGGAGGTCGAACGTTCGGTGCTGATCGGCTGGGACGTCGCCAAGCAGGTCTTCGGCTTCGACGGCCACCCCAGCACGGTGTACCTGCGCGCGCGGGAATCCCAGGTCAACGCGGTGCGCTCGGTGCTCGCCGCGACGATCAACCCGGCCGCGGCGAACGAGGTCGCGGTCGACCGGCCGTCCGACGCGCTCGCCGCGCAGCAGCTGACGAAGAACACCTACGGCGCGCTGTTCCTCGGCCTCGGCGGGGTGGCGCTGCTGGTCGGCGGCGTCGGCGTGGCGAACACGATGGTGATCTCAGTGCTGGAACGCCGGCGCGAGATCGGGCTGCGCCGCGCGCTCGGCGCGACCCGAGGCCAGATCCGAGGGCAGTTCCTCGCCGAATCGGTGCTGCTGTCCGGACTGGGCGGGCTGGTCGGAGTGGTGCTCGGGGTCGGCGCGACGGCGGGCTACGCGCTCAGCCAGAGCTGGCCCGCGGTGCTGCCGCCGGTCGCGCTCGCCGGCGGGGTGGCGGTCTCGGCCGCGGTCGGCGCGATCGCCGGGGCGTATCCGGCGATGCGGGCCGCGCGGCTTCCTCCCGCGCAGGCCCTCGCTTGAGCGCTCAGGGCAGCCCGCACGACCGCGTGAACGCCACCCGGTCGTGCGGGCAAATATAGACACTGGACTCCCGTCTAGTGCTATGGTGCAACTACGGTTACAAGTACTAACGTTCGATTAAGTTCTTAACTAGCGCTAGCCGCCGGGGTACCGCAGGCACTACCGCGGCCCGGCAGCGCGGGGGATCGATGTCGCGCGCCGAATCGCGGATCCTCGGCGGAGGCGGAGGACGCGGCGCTGCCGCCGGGAACGACTGGTCTGTGAGCTGACATGAGCGCATTGCCCGAACGAGTGGCGATCATCGCCAACGACCCGATCAGCGGCGAGGGCGCCGCCGCCTACCTGCGCGGCACGCCCCGTTATGCCGTGATGGCCGCCGGCGAGGTCCCGCGCGCGGACGTCCTGCTCGTGATCGTGCCGGAGGTCCGCGAGAAAACCCTGCTCGACCTCGCACGGATCCGCCGGGCGGCGCTCGCGCCGGACGTGCGCGCGGTGCTGGTCGCGGACCGGATCGACCAGGCCGAGCTGAGCAGGCTCGGCGGCTTCGGCCTGTCCGCCGTGCTGTACCGCGGTTCCGCGACGCGCGAGAAGATCCTCGATGCGCTGGCCGCCCGGGTGCCGGCGGCGGAACCGGAGGAAGTCCGCGCGACGAGGCTGACGAACGAGTTCCGCGCCAGCGAGGGCGAGGCCCGCTATCCGCGGGGTTTCCTCGACCGGCACCGGCTGCAGAGCCGCGAGGTGGAAATCCTCGGCCTGCTCGCGGACGGTTTCGGCACGGTCGAAATCGCCGACCGGATGTCGTATTCGGAGCGGACGATCAAGAACATCATCAGCACCCTGCTGGTGCGGTTCGATCTGCGGAACCGTTCGCACGCGGTCGCGTACGCGCTGCGAACCGGCATCATCTGAACGCTTCAGATCGCGCCGTTGCGGAGCGCGTAGGCGACCGCGTGCGTCCGGTTGCGCAGCTCCAGCCGCTGCGACAGATCGTGGATCACCTTCTTCACCGCGCGCTCGGAGAAGTTGATTTTCTCCGCGGTTTCGGCGGTGTCGAGGCCGTCGGCCAGCAGGCGCAGCACGTCGATTTCCCGCTGCGTCAAACCGGAACTGTGCTTCGGCCGCGGATCCATCGGACGGCGGCAATGGCTGAGCAGCGTCCCCAGCGCCGCCGGGGGCAGGATTCCGCCGCCGCGAGAAGCGGTCAGCACCGCGGCGGCCAGCTGCTCGCTCGACGTGCGCTCGCGGTTCAGC
Organism: Amycolatopsis sp. cg13; assembly: GCF_041346965.1. Classification (GTDB taxonomy): domain Bacteria; phylum Actinomycetota; class Actinomycetes; order Mycobacteriales; family Pseudonocardiaceae; genus Amycolatopsis. The sequence goes on along the minus strand of NZ_CP166848.1, from coordinate 7,451,509 downwards.
AGGGCGACCACGTTGCACTCCACCGCCGTCAGCACCGCCGCGCCCACGGTCTCCTCGTCGACGAGCAGGACCACCGGAGCGTCCACAGTGGCCTTCAGCCCGCGCAACGCGGACGTCGCCTCCACCGACAACAGCTCGGCCGCGACGATGATGACGTCCACCTCGTCGGTGACCACGGAAAACTCGGCTCTCGCCTGCAGCCAGCTCCGGATCCCCGTCTCGGTAAGCGGATCCGAAGCTTGAATCAGCACCCGGACCGTTTCCTCGTGCACCGCCGCCCCGTTCATCGCACTCTCCCCCTGCCGCCGGTCCTCCCGGATTGCCGAATTTAGGGCCCCGGCGGGACGACCGGCGATCCCGCGCGGGGTAAAGGTCAGGTACAGCCAGCTGTACCGCCCATGGTCCCGCGATACTGGGGAGGACGAAAGGACGCCGATGGCACGGACGGGACGCCGCCCCGGGCAGACCGAAACGCGGGAGGCCATTCTGGCCGCCGCGCGGGACCTGTTCGGCCGGAACGGGTACGAGGGCGCGACGATCCGCGCGATCGCCGCCGAGGCGGGTGTGAATCCCGCGCTCGTGCACCATTTCTTCGGCAGCAAGGACCAGGTTTTCGCGACCGCGCTGCACCTCCCGGTCGACCCCGGCGTCGTGGTGGCCGCGATCCTCGACGGCCCGCGCTCCGACGTCGGCGAACGCCTCGTGCGGCTGTTCCTGACCCTCTGGGAAACCCCGGTCTCGCGCGACGGGTTCTTCGGCGTGCTGCGGTCGGTCTCCACCACCGAACAGGCCGCGGACATGCTGCGCGGCTTCATCCAGGGTGCGCTGCTGGACAAGATCGCCGGCGCCCTCGACATCCCGCCGCTGCGGGTCACCGGCATCGCCGCGCAGCTGGTCGGGCTCGCGATGGTCCGCTATGTCATCCAGGTCGATCCGCTCGCCCGCGCCAGCCATGACGAGGTTCTCGCGTTGATCGCGCCCGCCGTGCAGCAATACATCGACCGGCCCTAGGTCCCGCCCGCCCCAATGTGGCATTGGGTGCGCTCAACGCACCGAACGCCACATTGGGTGCGTCAGATGCACCCAATGCCACATTGGGGCGCTTCCCAGCCACGCGCCCGACTCCGCCTTCGAGCGGTGCCCGCCCCGCGCTTGACAGGGAAATTCCGCGCGCGCAGAATTAACCGCATGATTAATTCCGCGGTGGTCATCGACGGTCTGCGGGTCGTCCGGGGTGGCCGGGATGTGCTGCGCGACGTGAGTTTCCGCGTCGAGGCCGGGTCGGTCACCGGGCTGCTCGGGCCGAGCGGCTGCGGGAAAACCACGCTGATGCGCGCGGTCGTCGGCGTGCAGGTGACCCACGGCGGCGCGGTCACGGTGCTCGGCGAACCCGCCGGAAGCCGTCGGCTGCGCAAGCGGATCGGGTATGCCACGCAGACGCCCGCCGTCTACGCCGACCTCACCGTCACCGAATCCCTGCGCTACTTCGCCTCCGTGCTGGGCGCGCCGTCGCGTTCGGTGGCCGACGCGATCGAACAGGTCGGCCTCGGTTCGCACGCCGACGCTTTGGTCGGCCGGCTCTCCGGCGGTCAGCGCAGCCGGGCCAGCCTCGCCGTCGCACTGCTCGGCAAACCCGAACTGCTCGTGCTCGACGAGCCGACCGTCGGGCTGGATCCGTTGCTGCGCGAGCATTTGTGGAACCTTTTCCACCGGCTCGCCGCTGAAGGCACCACGCTTCTCGTATCCAGCCACGTCATGGACGAAGCAGCCCGCTGCACCCGGTTGCTGCTGATGCGCGACGGCGCGCTGCTCGCCGACGATTCGCCGGACGCCCTGCGCGCGGCCACCGGCGAACAAGACCTCGAACGCGCGTTCCTGCACCTGGTGAAGGCTCAGCGATGACTGTCTCGATCACTCTCGCCACCACCCGCCGGATTCTCGCCCAGCTGCGGCACGATCCGCGCACCGTCGTGATGCTCGTTCTCGTGCCGACACTGCTGATGTTGTTGCTGCGCTTCGTGTTCAACTCGGCCGAGATGTTCAGCCGGATCGCGCCCGCGCTGCTCGGCGTGTTCCCGTTCGTCATCATGTTCCTGATCGCCTCGATCACCACCCTGCGCGAGCGCACCGCGGGCACCCTGGAACGGCTGATGACGATGCCGCTCGGGAAATTCGACCTGCTCGCCGGGTACGCGCTGGCGTTCGGGCTGGTCGCGGTACTGCAGGTGGCGGTCGCGACGGCGGTCAGCCTGTGGTGGCTCGGGCTGACGGTCTCCGGTTCGGTGTGGTCGCTGCTGCTGATCACCGTGCTCGACGCGTTGCTCGGCATGGCGCTGGGCCTGTTCGTGAGCGCGTTCGCGACGAGCGAGTTCCAGGCCGTGCAGTTCATGCCGCTGTTCGTGTTGCCGCAAGCGTTGCTGTGCGGGCTTTTCCAGCCGCGCGACGAGATGGGCTGGGTGCTGCATTGGATCTCGGACGTGATGCCGCTGTCTTACGCCGTCGAAGCGCTAACCCAGGTGACGCGCAGCGCGGAGTGGACGATGCCGTTGACCCGCAACATCCTTATCGTGCTGGGATGCGCGGTGCTGGCGCTGGCTCTTGGGGCGGCGACGCTGCGCCGTCGTACGCCTTAGAGCCGCCGAGCCGCCGCCTCGTAAGCCGCTCGGTTGCGGTTGAGCCATTTCGCGAAGTACTGATCGGACTGGGCGTAGACGTATCCGGGCGGGACGAACAAAACGGCGAACACCGCGAAGGTGCCGAGCCCGATGATCGCCAGCTTCAGCACGGCGTCCGGCGGGTTGCTGGACATAAAGGACAGTCCACATACGACAGCGGCGAGGAGTCCCATTCCCGCCGCGGCGGAGAAAGCCCCGCGCAGATTCCCCGGCGTACGACCGGCGGGCGGATGCGAACCCGGGTTCAACGCACGTTCGGTCGCGGGCCTGCCGCGCCAGATCAGAACTCCGCCGAGCCACAGCACCGCGAAGAAAACGCCGCCGCCCGCCAGACTGAAACCTCCGGCAGCGGAGTGGGCCAGCACTCCGACCAGGAGCCCGCTGACGCCGAAAAGCCCGGCGAGGCTGGCCGTCATCACCCGGTAGACCCGACGGGTGGTGACGATCGCCTGCAGCCGGACGGTGTAATCACGCAGCCGTTGTTCCGGCGTGTCCGCGACCGCGCGGACCTGGTACCCGCTCACGGCTTCCGGACGAAACCGGCCGCGCGGAGCCGGTCGGTCTCGCGGACGTCGATGCTCGTGCGGACCCCGTTCGTCACGGTGACGTCGCCGTTCAGCACCCCGAGCGCGATGATCACGAAGCCGAGCGTACGGATCAGCATCGCCCAACCCGCCTTCCAGAGCCCGATCCGGCCGCCGTCGCGGAGCCGGACGAGGCGGATCCCGTTGCACAGCGCGCCGAGGCCGCGGCCGTTGCCGTAGAACCAGCCGTACAGCAGCGGCAGCACAAACAGCCCCGCGATCCCGATCACGCTCGCCCCGACCGCGGCGTCGACGCTGTAGGACTTGAAGTAGTACGCCACCGCCGCGGCCACCGACAGGCCGGTGACCAGGAGGAAGTCGACCAGCCAGGCCCAGATCGTGGAAGCGGTCCGCGCCTCGACGTACAGGTCGCCGTTCTCGAACGCACGAATCCGCGCCGCCGCGCCCTTGCCGAGGACGGGTTCGGCCTGCGTGCGGAGGCGGGCCATGACGTCTTGCTCAGTCTTCACGCCAACCTCGACGCCGATCGGGGGCCGGAGGTTCCCTTGACCGGCGCACATCACCCGGGCTTACGCGAAGCTGTAATCCTCCAACGGGAACCGCGCCGCCTCCCGGTGCGCACTGATCGTCGACGTCGGACGCAGCAGGGTCGCCTCGCCGTGCTGGTTGAAGTAGTAGCTGTTGGCCGTCGCGCACTGGCCGAGCGCGAACACCGAATGCCCGACCTTGTGCTTCATTCGGTCAAGGAACTCGTCGTTCGCCCGCTGAGTCACCTCGAACACGTCCGAGCCGCGAGCGCGCATCCCCTTGAACAACCGGTCGATGTGCTTCATCTGGCATTCGATGGTCGTGAAATACGACAGGCCGCTGTAGGAGTACGGGCTGTTGAGCGAAACCAGGTTCGGGAACCCGGGCACGGTCACGCCCTCGTACGCCTGGAACCGGTTATCCCGCCACCATTTCCCGAGGTTCTTGCCGTCGCGCCCGATGATCTCGATCGCCGGGAAGTTCACGTCCCACAGGTTGAAGCCGGTGGCCAGCACGAGCGTGTCGATCTCGGTGCGCTTGCCGTCCGCGGTGACGATCCCGGTCTCGTCGATCCGCTCGATGCTGGTGGTCTCCAGGTGCACGTGCGGGCGGGTGAAGGCCGGGAAGTAGTCGTTGGAGAACGTCGGCCGCTTGCAGCCGAAGGAGTAGTCCGGCGTCAGTTTGCGGCGCAGTTCGGGGTCGCGGACCTGGCGGTACAGATGGGCGCGGCACCAGCGTTCGGCGATCCGGTTGGCGCCGCGGAACTGCCGGTACTGCACGACGCCGGAGATCATCATCAGCTCCAGCACCGAACTGCCCGCCAACCGCACCGCGCGCTGCACCAGCGGCAGCTTCGCGAACGCCTGCTGCAGCGGCTTCGGCACCGCGTAGTCCGGTTTCGGGCTGACCCAGATCGGCGTGCGCTGGTAGACGGTCAGGTCCGCGGCGACCTTGGCGATCTCCGGGATGAGTTGGACGGCCGTCGCGCCGGTGCCGATCACCGCGGCGCGCTTGCCGGCGAGGTCGTAGCTGTCGTCCCACTTGGTGGTGTGGATGACCTTGCCCGCGAACTTCTCGATGCCCTCGATGTCCGGCATCTTCGGCTGCGACAGGAAGCCGGTGGCGGTGAGCAGGTACTTCGCGGTGACCGTCTCGCCGCCTTCGATGCTGACCCGCCAGCTGGACCCGTCCCAGGTCGCGCCGGTCACCACCGTGCCGAAGCGCATCGAGGAGCGCAGGCCGTACTTGTCCGCGACGTGCTCGGCGTACTTCTTCAGCTCCGCGCCCGGGGCGAACAGCCGCGACCAGTACGGATTGGGCTCGAACGAGTACGAGTAGGTGGACGACGGGATGTCGACGGCCAGTCCCGGGTACCGGTTGACGTGCCAGGTCCCGCCGAGGTCGTCCTCGCGGTCGAGAATCAGCAGGTCGCGGTAGCCGAGGCGGCGGAGCTGGATGGCCGCCCCCATGCCGCCGAAGCCCGCGCCGACGATGACTGCGTCGTACTGCGCGTCCATGTCCGACCTCTCATCCGGAACTACCTGTCAGTAACGGAACGGTATGTCACTTTGCTGGGCTTGGCAATACACTGCAGTGCGTGACAGCCCAGGAGAGCGCCCGCACCACCCGAGCCGAGCGCAAGAAGCAGGAACTGCGCCGCGAGATCATCGACGCGGCCTTCGACTGCTTCGCCGACCTCGGCTACCACGCCACCGGCATCTCCGACATCGCCACGAAGCTCGGCATCGGGCACGGCACCTTCTACCGCTACTTCCAGAACAAGCGGGACATCGTCGACCACGTCATCGACGACCTGGTCGCCCGCATCGTCACCGCGCTCACCGCGGAGAACGCGCCGGACGCGGTGTCCACTTTGGACGCCTACCGCGAGCAGACCGCCCGGATCGGCGACGCGCTCGCGCAGATCTTCGGCGAGGACCCGCGCGTCCCGCGACTGCTGCTGTTCGAAGCCGCCGGTATCGACAAAGCGATGGCGGCCCGGGTGCTGGACTTCTTCGAGCTGGCCACCGAACTGACTGCGGCGTACCTGTCACACGGCGTGGAACTCGGGTACCTGCGCGCGGACCTCGACGTCGACAACAGCGCGCGGGCGATCAACGGGATGATCCTGGCGTCGGCGATCGCCTCGCTACGCAACCCGGACCCCGACGAACAGCGCCGGTTGAGCGAGGCCGTGCGGCGGATGATGTACGACGGGATCGCGGCCAGGCGAGAGTGATGCCGGGTTGCGGGCAACGTCAACGCTGACAGCGGGTTCAGATCTGGCGCGACAGGTAGGTGCTGTTCGGGTCGTCCCGGTAACTGCCGAACGGTGCGCATGGGGCGAAGCCCGCTCGGAGGTACAACGCGCGGGCCGGGGCGAAGAAAACCATGCTTCCGGTTTCCAAGGAGATGCGCTCGATGCCGCGGTCTTTCGCGTCCTGGAACAGGAGGTCGAGGAGCGTGCGAGCGATGCCTTGCCCGCGTCGCGCCGGGTCGGTGCGCATGCTTTTCAGTTCCTCGTGCCGGGGTTCCAGCGCCACGAGGGCGGCGGTGGCGACGATGCGGTCGTCGTCCTTGACGGTCCAGAGCCGGATGTGCGGACGCTGGAGCGCGGCCAGGTCGAGGGCGTGACGGCTCTCGGCGGGAGCGGTGGGGACCAGGTCGTCCAGGTGGGCCTGCAGGAAGGCGTGGAGCTGCGGGTCCGCGAAATCGGCTCGGTTGATCAGCAGCGGCATGGTGTCGAGCCTGCCCCGCGGATGTTTCGCGGTTGTTGCCGTCCAGTGTGGCGTTGAGCGCACCCAACGCCACACTGGAGCGGTCTACAGCGCCAATCGCGGCCAGGAAGCCGTGTCGCGCAATAACTGCCGGTCGTGCGTGGCCACTACCACCGCGGCCGGGGTCTCCTGCAGGGCGGCCGTCAGCTCGTCGACCAGCGTCGCGGACAGGTGGTTCGTCGGCTCGTCCAGCAACAGGACCTGCGGACGCGCGGCCAGCACCAGTGCCAGATCCAGCCGCCGCCGGGCTCCGGTCGACAGTTCGGCGATCGGCCGGTGACGGTCGTAGCCGCTGAGCAAGCCGAGGTCGGTGCCTGGGAACCGTTTCTCAAGCAACTCGGCGGCGGTGCGGCGCGCGGGAAGGTCGGATTCCTGGCCCAGCCAGCCGATCCGTACCGACCTCGCGTGCGTGACCGTGCCCGACGTCGGCTCCAGCGCCCCGGCCAGCACCGTCAGCAACGTCGACTTCCCAGCTCCATTAGGGCCGGTGACGACGAGCCGGTCCGCGCCGCCGAGGGTCAGATCGACCGGATCGTCCAGCCGTCCCGCGACGGTCACACCGGCGGCCCGCAGCGCGACGGCTCCCTGGTGCTGCGGCAATTCCGGCATGACGAACCGTGCCGGTGGCGGCGGGACAGCCACCACGTGCGCGTTCAGGTCCTCCTGCCGACGGTGGACAGCGCGGACCAAGCCGGGTGCCCGGGTCGCACGGGTGTGCTTGCCGTGGCCCTTTTCCGGACGCCAGTTGTCGCGCAATCGGTTCTGTGCGGCGGAAAGGTCCTCCGCGAGCCGCTGTCGTTCCGCGAGTTGGCCGGCGTGCAGCGCCTCCCAGCGGGCCCGCTCGGCTTGCCGGGCCTCGACATACGCCGAGTAACCGCCGCCATAGCCGCGCGGACGGCCGTCGCTCGACGGGTCGAGGTCCAGCACCGACGTCGCGACATCGGCGAGCAACGCACGATCATGGCTCACCAGCACCACCACGCCCGGGTACGCGCGCAATTGCTCGGTGAGGTGCGCGAGACCGGAGGCATCGAGGTGGTTGGTCGGTTCGTCCAGCAGCAGCACGGAATGTCCCGCGCCGAGCAGACACGCCAGTCGTACTCGATGCCGTTGCCCGACGGAGAGTGTCCCGAGTGGACGGTTTCGATCGTCGACCGCGTTCAGTGCGGCCAGCGAAACTTCGACCCGCCGGTCCGCGTCCCAGGCGTCGAGAGCTTCGGCGTCCGAGAGCGCTGCGGCAAACGCATCGTCCGCGCCGGGTTGTCCTTCGGCGAGCGCGGACGTCGCGGCTTCCAAGCGGGCCAGCGCACTCCGTACCGCAGCCAATTCCAGGTCGATCAGATCGCCGACGGTTTCGTTTTCTCCCAACGGAATCTGCTGATCGGCAACACCGAGCGTGCCCGAGCGACGGGCCTCGCCGTGGTCGACCGGCTGAGTCCCGGCCAGCACGCGCAACAGGGTGGTCTTGCCACGCCCGTTCTCGCCGACAACGGCGACCCGGTCGCCGGCCGCCGCGACCAGATCGACCCCGGCGAGCACCGGACGGCCGCCGAAGCTGACGTGGACGTCGGACAGGCGAACGTGCGCCGTGCGCACGAGCGCAGGCGAAAGCGGAGATGTCATGAGGAAATGCCTCCGAAGAAACGTGAGGAACAGCAAGGACGAGGGCCGGTGCCGCGAACGCGCGCGGACCGGTGGAGGCGGTAGTCCCTCAGAGGTAGAACTGGTGCTGTATCACGATGGCCAGGATAAAGATCTTCCCGGCGGCACGCATCCGAATTTCAGCGCGTGCGGGCTCGGGCCGCCAGCACGATCGGGAGCGGAGTGCCGCTCTCGGCGAACCGGTCGAGAGTCAGACCGGCGTCGAGGAACCCGTTCAGCAGTTCGGGCAGCGGCCAGTGCGTCGCACCGACTTTGTCGCGAATTCCCTGATCGGTCCACGATTCCTTGGTCCAGTGCCCGTCGAGATAACCAGGGCGGACGACCACCGCGGCCGGATCGCCGCGGTCGGCGAATCCGCCGCAGAAGCACGGATGGACGCCGACGTGCACGAACACTCCGCCCGGCCGCAGCACCCTGGCCACCTCGCGCAGCACGGCGAAATACGCGGGCATGTCGGTGTGCACCAGCACGGCGACCACCGCGGCGACACTGCGGTCCCGAACCGGCAACCGCGCGGCGTCAGCCTGCGCGATCGGCAGCCGGGCGCGAGCATGCCGCAGCATCCCGCCGGACAGGTCAACGCCGATCGGCGTCCACCCCAGCTCCCGCACCAGGTCCGCGTGTACGCCAGTGCCGCAGCCAAGCTCCAGGCACACGCCGCTGCCGGTGCCGAGAAGTTCCCGCAACGCCTCGGCACCGGGGTTCACCGGCTGGGCGCGAAGGAATTCCTCCTCGTACCAATCCGCGATCTCGTCATAGGCCGCCACCACTCCAGTGCACTACCGAACCGCTCGCCGCCGCCACCGATTACGCGCTCGGCGAAGAAACCTTGCGGGCACAGAGAATCGTGTCGTGCAATTCCCCGCCCGGAACCTTCCTCGTCCGGCTCTCCGCGACCGTGATCGCCCATTGCGCAGCATCCAGCCCCACGTCGTGGACAGTGATCGTCGACTCCGGCGGATGCATCTCCCCGTGATGATGCCCGACGACCAGCAACGTCCCGCCCGGCGCGACCCACTCCGCCAACCGCTCGAACAGCGGACCAGCAGCGTGCACGTAATGGGTCGTGACGAGGTCGAACTGGCCTTCCGGGGACCAGTTCAGCAGGTCAGCACGCACCCACTCGACCGCGCTCGACCGTTCGCGCGCGTGCCGCAGCACCTCCTCCGACAGGTCGACCGCCGTCACCTGCCACCCGTTCTCAGCCAGCCAGACCGCCTCGTTGCCTTCCCCGCAGCCAGCGTCCAACGCGCGCCCGGGCGGAAGTTTCCCCGCCTCCTCGACCAGCTGCGGATGCGGTCCGAGCTGCGCGTGCCCGGCGGCGCCTGCCCAGTGTTCGTCCCAATAAGACTGATCGAATGCGTGCGGCACAAGGAGTTCCTTTCCTGATTCCCCTGCCAGCTTGCAAACCCTCCGACAAGACTGGCAAGCAATCTTGCCAATCTGTCAAACTCGGAAGATGGACGACGACCGTGCGCTGGACGCAGTAGGCCCGAGGCTGCGCGAACTGCGCCGGAAACGGGAGGTCACACTGGCCGAACTCGCCGCACAGACCGGCATCGCGGCCAGCACGCTGTCCCGCCTGGAATCCGGCAACCGGCGGCCCACCCTGGAACAGCTGCTGCCGCTGGCCCGCGCACACGGCGTAACCCTCGACGAACTGGTCGACGCCCCGCAAACCGGCGACCCGCGCATCCACCTCCGCCCGATCAGCTGCGCCGACGGCATGACGATCCTGCCGTTGACGCGCCGCCCGGGCGGGATCCAGGCGTACAAATTCATCCTTCCCGGGCAACGGAAACCGCAAGAACCGGATCCCAAAACGCATGAGGGTTACGAGTGGACTTATGTCCTCAATGGACAGTTAAGGCTGGTTCTCGGTGAGCACGATATGACGCTTTCACCGGGCGAGGCAGCGGAATTCGACACCCGAGTGCCGCATTGGTTCGGTGCGGCGTCGGTGGAGCCGGTGGAGTATTTGTGTTTGATCGGACGGCAGGGCCAGCGTGCGCATGTGCGGGCGGCGCCTAAGGCTTGACCGAGGCAGGCAGTCCGAAGGCCGGGAAATGCTCGGCGCCGAGGAACGACGTGAGGTCGCAGATCCGGTCGCCGCGCACGGTCAGGACGGTGATCGACCACGCCTCGTGCGCGGCGGTCGCCGAACCGCCGAGGTAGAACGCGACCGCGGGCTGGGCGTTCGCGCTGGTCAGCCGGAACCGCCAGCTCGGGCATCGCGTCATCGGCACCTGATAGGCGAACTCCACCACGGCGGTGCGGCCGCGGTACCAATGCGGCAGCGGAGGCATCGACCAGGTGACGTCCTCGGTCAGCAGGCGCACCAGGGCGTCGACATCGCCGCTGGTGAGAGCGGTTGCGAAGCCGGTCACCAGTTCTTGGAGGCGAGCATCGCCAAGCGTGCGGAGGGTTTGTTGCTGAGTGCGCGCGGGGACGTGCGCCGAGATGGTCCGGCGGGCGCGGGCCAGGGCGGAGTTCACCGAGGTCACCGATGTCTCCATCATCGTGGCGATCTCGGCGGCGGAGAACCCGAGGACGTCGAACAGCAGGAGCGCCGCCCGTTGATTGCCCGGCAGGTGGCGGCACGCGGCGACGAAAGCCAACTCGACCGCCTCGCGTTCTTCGTAGCTGGCCGCGGGGAAATCGGGACACGGACCCAGCCAGGCCACGTCGGTGCGCGGAGCTTCGAGCACGACCTGCTCGCTCGACGGGCCAAGGTCGATCGGCAGTGCGCGGCGGCCGCGCTGCTCAATGAGATTCAGGCAGGTGCGCGTCGCGACTGTGTACAGCCAGGTGCGCAGCGCGCTGCGGCCCTCGAACCCGGGCAGCCCGCGCCACGCTCGCAGCAGAGCCTCCTGCACGGCGTCGTCGGCATCGTGGATCGAGCCGAGCATTCGGTAACAGTGCGCACGCAGTTCCGCACGCAACGGGGCCACCGCACGGGTGAACTCGGCTTCGGAAGAAAATTCCCCCACGACCGACGATTCTGCCGCATCCAGCCGGTCTCACCTGGCAACCACGACCGAGGAGATCCGGAATGACCACTACCTGGCCGCAGATCCACGCCGAACGCTCCGCGCTGGCTGACGACCTCGCCGAACTGTCCGACGACCGATGGAGCACGCCTTCGCTGTGCGCCGGGCTCTCCGTCCGCGAGGTGCTGGCCCACCTCACCGCGGGCGCGTCGCTCACGCCGTTGCGCTGGATGGCGGGCGTGCTCCGCTGCCGGTTCGACTTCGATCGGCAGGTCGCGATGCGATTGGCCGAGCACCTCGGTGCCAGCCCGGCCGACACGCTGGCCCGCTTCCGCCGGGTCGTCGCCAGCACGACCAAACCGCCGTTGCCGGTCGTCGCGATGCTGGGCGAGATCGTCGTGCACGGCGAGGACATCCGCCGCCCGCTCGGGATCCGCCGTGAACACCCAAGAGACATCCTCACCACGGTGGCCCGCTACTACCTCGGCTCCGACCTCGTCGTGCTCGCCAAAGGACGCGTCCAAGGCCTCCGTCTCGAGGCGACCGACAGTGACTTTTCCGGCGGCTCGGGACCACTCGTGACCGGGCCGACGCTCGCGCTGATCATGGCGATGACCGGCCGTTCCCGGTTCCTCGACGACATGGACGGCGACGGCGTCGAGGTCCTGCGGCAGCGCTGAGCCCCTTGCGCTCCGCCATCAAGAGTTCTATAACAGCGGAGACAGTTATAGAACTCTAAGGAGATGCCCATGCGCACCCCGACCCAGAAAGGACGCTTCGGGGAGTACGGCGGGCGCTGGGTGCCGGAATCCCTGGTGCCCGCCTGCCTCGAAGTCGCCGACGCGTTCGAGAAAGCCTGGGTCGACCCCGGCTTCCGCGAGCAGCTCCAGACGATGCTCGCCCGGCACGTCGGCCGGCCCACGCCGCTGACGCCCGCCGAGCGGTTGTCCGCCGAACTCGGCGTCAGCGTCGTGCTCAAGCGGGAAGACCTCACGCACACCGGATCGCACAAGATCAACAACGCGGTCGGCCAGGCGCTGCTCGCGCGGCGGATGGGCAAGCAGCGGCTGATCGCCGAGACCGGGGCCGGGATGCACGGCGTCGCGACGGCCACCGCGGGCGCGCTGCTCGACCTTCCGGTCACGGTGTTCATGGGCGAGCAGGACGTCGAACGCCAGTCGCACAACGTGTTCCGCATGCGCTACCTCGGCGCGGAGGTCGTACCGGTCCGCAGCGGCAGCCGGACGCTCAAAGACGCGACCAGCGAGGCGATGCGGCATTGGGTCAGCTCGACCGAGGAAGCGCACTACTGCCTCGGCTCGGTCGTCGGGCCGCATCCGTATCCGTGGATGGTGCGGGAATTCCAGCGCGTGATCGGCGACGAAGCCCGCGAGCAGTACGCGGCGACTCCGGATTTCGTCGTCGCGTGCGTCGGCGGCGGGTCCAACGCGGCGGGCACCTTCGCGGGATTCGCCGACACCAGCGCGCGGCTGGTCGGGGTGGAGGCGATCGGCGGATCGGGCGCGACGTTTGGCCAAGCCGGGGTCCTGCACGGTTCGCGGTCGCTGTTCCTGCAGGACGAGCACGGACAGATCCTCGAAGCCCACTCGATCGCGGCTGGCCTCGACTACCCGGGCGTCGGACCGGAACACGCGCACCTGCGCGATCTCGGCCGGGCCCAGTACGTCGCGGTCAACGACGAAGCAGCAGTCGCCGCGGCCTCGCAATTGGCTCGCACCGAGGGAATCATCCCGGCGCTCGAATCCGCGCACGCGCTCGCCTGGGTGGCCGAAGCCGCTGGTACGCCGGATCTTCCGGCGGGCTCGACGGTGCTGCTCACCCTGTCCGGCCGCGGCGACAAGGACATCGCCACGCTCATCGCCCGCTCCGAGGAGTCCCGCGCATGAAAACCGACCGCAAAATCTTGATGCCGTATATCACCGGCGGAGTTACTCCACAGTGGACTGACTATCTCCCGGCGATGGCCGAAGCCGGTGCGGACGCGATCGAAGTCGGCATCCCGTTCTCCGACCCGACTTTGGACGGCGTGACCATTCAGGAGGCTTCGAACGTCTCGCTCGCCAACGGAACGACTCCGCAGAGCGTCCTCAATGAACTGTCAGAGACCACAGTGGACGTTCCGATCATAGTGAGCACTTACGCCAACCTGGCCGTCCGCAAGGGTTTCTGCGCTGACCTGAAAGCAGCCGGAGTCGAGGGCCTGATCGTGCCGGATCTTCCGCTAGAGGAAATGCCCGCGATCGAGGAGGGAATCGACCTGGCACTCCTGGTCTCCCCCGCGACCCCACCCGAGCGGGCACAAGAGATCGTCGCGCGGAGCCGAGGTTTCGTTTACGCCGTCTCGTCCATGAGCACCACCGGCGAACGCGACCACCTGCCCGCCTCCGCGATCGACCTCGCCACCCGACTGAAGGACGCTACCGGCCTGCCGGTCCTCGTCGGCTTCGGCATCTCCCAACCCGCGCACGCCGCCGAGGCCGCGCGGGTGGCCGACGGCGTGATCGTCGGCGCGGCGATCATGCGCCGGGTGCTCGACGGCGCTGGTCCGGCGCGGGTCGGCGAGTACGTCGCGACCCTGCGCGCCGCGCTGGACTAGAATCCGCTGGTCAAGCCAGACTGGACCAGAACGGACGCGCATGGCCCGATACCGAGCGATCGCCGCGGATCTCGCCGCGAAGATCCGCGCCGGGGAGTACGCGCCCGGCAAGGCCCTGCCACCGCAGCGGGAGCTCAGCGCGTCCTATGGCGTCACGCTCATGACGCTCCGGCAGGCGCTGCGCGAACTCAGCGACGAAGCCCTGATCGTGCAACAACCCGGCCGCGGCACCTTCGTGGCGCCGACACCGGCCTCGTACCAGCTGGGCTCCCTGCGCAGCTTCACCGAGGACCTGCGCGATCAGGGTTACGTCGTGCGCACCGAAGTCGTCAGCCAGTCCGTCCGGCGGCTGCCCGCTCGCGTCGCGGCTCGACTGCAAGCCCGGTCCTCCGATCCCGGCCTGCGGCTGGAGCGCGTACGCGAGTTCGGCGGCCGCCGGGCGATCCATCAGGTGTCGTGGGTCGCTCCCCCGCACGGAGAACGCTTACGAGACACGGACTTCACCACAGTCTCGCTCTATAGTGCACTGTCCGAACTGGACGTCGTGGTCGATAGGGCCGCCGAAACCATCCGCCCGGACGCCCTCGACGACAAGCTCGCCCGCCTCCTCGACGAACCGGTCACCACCCCGGTCCTGGTCAGCGAGCGCACCACCAGCACCCCGGACGGCACCATCGTCGTCATCGACCGCGCGACCATTCTCGGCAGCATGATGCACATCAGCACTGAACGCGCCGCCGACCGCCTGTCACTGCGCTGGGGTGCCGGGAGCTGAATCCCGGTGCCCATGCGCCAAAACCGCCAGGTGCAACGAAAGCCGAGTGTCCGGATCGGACAGATCTACCCCCAGCAACCGCTCCACCGTCGCCAACCGCGAATACGCCGCCGGACGGCTCAAATTCACCGCCTTCGCGAACGCAGTCATCGAATAACCCGATTCGACAAACGCCCGCAACGTCGCGAACGCCCGGCCAGCACGCGGCTCCGGCAACGTCAGCAACGGCCGCAACTGCGCCTCAGTGAACTCATGCAGCCGCGGATGCTCCCGCAACCACCACAACAACCCGCGCACCCCCAAGTCACCAGCCCGCCGAAGTCCAGGTGCGCCAGGCGATTCGACGTCCGCGACATGCACCGCCTCCTGCAGCGCGGCCGGTAGCTCACCGAGCCGACGCACCGGCCCAGCCGCCCCGAAAGCCGCCGCCAAGCCTGCTGGAACACCGGCGACCACCCGCTCCAGCAGAGCTTTCTCCGCAGCCACCGAAGAACACGGGAAGACCGCGGCCACTCGTCCCTCGGCCAGCACGCCGCCGATCCCGTCGCTGGTCAGCACCGCGTCCAGCAGCGCCCGCTCCTGCCCGGCCCGAGCCGGGCGGCACACCAGCACCGCGTAGTACGCCGCCGACGCCAGTCCTAACGCCCGGGCCCGCGCGCGGACCGACCCCTCGTCCGCGCCGTGCAACAGATCCCGCAGCAAATCGCCCTGTGCCTCGATTTCCACCGACAGCGGCGAGCGCTCCAGCAACTTCCCGACGGTCAACGCCTCGGCCGCGCGTTCAAGCACCATCCACGCGGCCGGCTGCTCCGCCGATCGCGCGGGCACGACCAGTCGACCCCAGCGTTCGCGCGGCGGACCGACCGGCGTGCACATCCAGCTCTCCGGACCACCGACCTCGGTCGCGGCCGAAAACGGCACTCGTCGAGACCGTGCTGGCCAATCGCGCAGCAAAGACTCCGCCGAACCGACGCCAGCGAACGCGAGCGCTCGATGCGTCCGGTCCTCCAACACGACCGGCAGCCCGATCAAGTCCGCCGCGTGCGCGAGGACCGCGTCCGGCGCCTGCGAAGCCGAACCGACCGTGCTGAACGCCTCGTGCGCGCGCTCGGCCAGCCGCAACCGCTCGTAATGCGCGTTGACGATCCGGGCGTGCACGATCTCGGTCACCTCGATGAAGCGGACCGTGCTGCGCAGTTCCACCAGCGGAAACCGCGCGGCGCGAGCGGCCTGCACCAGAGCATTCGGCAGCGCCTTCAGATGCTGGCCCGGCTCGACGACCAGCCCGATCGCACCGGCGTCCCGCAGCGACCGTACGTAGGCCACCGCGTCGAAGCCCGGCTCGGTGAACGCCCGCCCGATGGAGAGCACCAGAACGTCGCTGGTCAGCGTCCCGGCGACGTCGCTCAGCTCGCTCACGTGCACCGATCGCACCGGCACGTCGACCGCGTCCGCCGCCGAGCGCACGACCGGCGAGCCGGCGGCCATCACGGGCAGCTCGAGGACGTCTCGGAGGGTCAGGTGCACGACGTCAGCATAACCCGACGATGTGTAAAGGGTGGCCCGCGCAAACCGACGATTCGTCGGTTACCCGCGACCCGTCCGGGAGGGACCCTCAGAGGGCGAATACCAGGAAGAAAGGTGGCTCGATGAGCGATTCCGTGCCGACGCTGTCCCAGTGGATCGCCGGCGGTGAGGCAGCAGGCGCACCGGACGGCTACGGGGACGTCACGAACCCGGCGACCGGGAAGGTCACCGCGCGCGTGCCGCTCGGGTCGGCCGCGGACGCCGAGGCCGCGATCGCCGCCGCGAAGGCCGCGTTCCCCGCCTGGCGCAAGACTTCCCTGGCGAAGCGCAGCCGGGTGCTGTTCCGGTTCCGAGAACTGCTCGACGCACGCGCATCCGAACTGGCCGCGATCATCACCGCCGAACACGGCAAGGTGCTCTCCGACGCGGCGGGCGAAGTCGCGCGCGGCCTGGAGGTCGTCGAATTCGCCTGCGGGATCCCGCAACTGCTCAAGGGCGCGGCGACGGCCAACGCGTCCACCGACATCGACGTCACCTCGCTGCGCGAGCCGCTCGGACCGGTCGCGATCATCTCGCCGTTCAACTTCCCCGCCATGGTCCCGATGTGGTTCTTCCCCATCGCGATCGCCGCCGGGAACACCGTCGTGCTGAAGCCGTCGGAGAAGGTGCCAACCGCCGCGAACTGGCTCGCCGAGCTGTGGCGCGAAGCCGGTCTGCCCGAAGGCGTATTCAACGTGTTGCACGGCAACAAAACCGCGGTCGACGCGCTGCTGCACAGCCCGGACATCGAGGCGGTTTCGTTCGTCGGTTCGACGCCGATCGCGCAGTACGTCTACGAGACCGGCACGGCGAACGGCAAGCGCGTCCAGGCGCTCGGCGGCGCGAAGAACCACATGGTGGTGCTGCCCGACGCTGACCTCGACCTGGTCGCCGACCAGGCAGTCAGCGCCGGTTTCGGGTCCGCGGGCGAACGCTGCATGGCGGTGTCGGTGGTGGTCGCGGTGGGCGACGTCGCCGACGCGCTGGTGCCGCGGATCGCCGACCGCGCCAAGACGCTGGTGACCGGCGACGGCACCCGCGGCTGCGACATGGGCCCGCTGGTCACCGAAGCGGCGAAGGACCGGGTGTCCGGCTACATCGCCGCCGGTGCCGAAGCAGGCGCGACGCTGGTGCTAGATGGCCGTGAGGGCGAATTCGACGCCGACGGCCACGGGTTCTTCGTCGGCCCCACCGTCTTCGACAACGTCCGCCCGGACATGCCGATCTACACCGACGAGATCTTCGGCCCGGTGCTTTCGGTCGTGCGCGTGGAGACGTTCGCCGATGCGATCGAGCTGATCAACGCCGGACCGTACGGCAACGGCGCGGCGATCTTCACCAACGACGGCGGCGCGGCCCGCCGGTTCTCCGCCGACGTCGAGGCGGGCATGGTCGGCGTGAACGTGCCGGTGCCGGTCCCGGTGGCCTACCACTCGTTCGGCGGCCGGAAGAACTCGCTGTTCGGCGACACCCACGCGCACGGCGGCGAAGGCGTGCACTTCTTCACCCGCGCCAAGGTCGTCACCACCCGCTGGCCGGGCCCCGAACAGGGCGGACTCGACCTCGGCTTCCCGCAGAACGTCTGAGAGGGGCTCTACAATGGACACTCAGTCGGCAGCAGCCCGGCACCTGTGGATGCACTTCTCCCGCATGGGAAATTACCAGGACTCGCCGGTCCCGGTGATCACCCGTGGCGAGGGCGTGCACGTGTGGGACGACCGCGGCCGCCGCATCCTCGACGGGCTGGCTGGGCTTTTCGTCGTGCAGGCCGGACACGGTCGCCGCGAACTCGTGGAAGTCGCCGCACAGCAGGCGAACGAGCTAGCGTACTTCCCGATTTGGGGCTATGCCACGAAACCGGCGGCGGAACTGGCCGAACGGCTCGCGCATCTCGCGCCGGGCGACCTCAACCGCGTCTTCTTCACGACCGGCGGCGGCGAGGCGGTCGAGTCCGCGTGGAAGGTCGCGAAGCAGTACTTCAAGCTGACCGGAAAACCCGGCAAGCACAAGGTGATCAGCCGCGCGGTGGCCTACCACGGCACCCCGCACGGCGCGCTCGCGATCACCGGGCTGCCCGCGATGAAGAAGGACTTCGAACCGCTCGCGCCGGGCGGTTTCCGCGTGCCGAACACCAACCTGTACCGGCATCCGGAGTTCGCCGGCGACCTCGAGGCGTTCGGCCGCTGGGCCGCGGACCGGATCGAGGAAGCGATTCTGTTCGAGGGCGCGGACACGGTCGCCGCGGTGGTGCTCGAACCGGTGCAGAACTCCGGCGGCTGCCTCACCCCGCCGCCCGGGTACTTCGAACGGGTACGGGAAATCTGCGACCGGCACGACGTGCTCCTGGTCGCCGACGAGGTGATCTGCGCGTTCGGCCGGCACGGCACGACGTTCGCCAGCGAGAAGTTCGGCCTCCAGCCGGACCTGCTGACCTGCGCCAAGGGCCTGAGCTCCGGCTACAGCCCGATCGCCGCGCTGATCGCGTCGGACCGCGTGATGGAACCGTTCCTCGGCGCGGGAGTCGGCTTCCCGCACGGGTACACGTTCGGCGGTCACCCGGTTTCGGCCGCGGTCGCGCTCGCGAACCTCGACCTGATGGAGCGGGAGGGGCTCAACCAGCGCGTTCTGGACAATCAGGATGCGTTCGAAGCGACCCTGGGCAAGCTGCTTGACCTGCCGATCGTCGGCGACGTCCGCGGCGACGGCTATTTCTGGGCCGTCGAACTGGTCAAGGACAAGGCGACCCGCGAGACGTTCAACGCCGACGAGCGGGAACGCCTCGTCCGCGGCTTCCTGCCGGGCGCGCTGTTCGACCGCGGCCTCTACTGCCGTCCGGACGATCGGGGCGACGTGGTCGTCCAGTTCGCCCCGCCGCTGATCGCCGGGCAGGCGGAATTCGACGAAATGGAACAGATCCTTCGGGACGCGCTGCTCGAGGCGCAGAAACTCGTCTGAGCCAACTGGCGAGGGAGGGGGCCGGGACCGTGTGGTCCCGGCCTTCTTCCGTGCCGTCGCTTATCATGAGCGCCAAGGAATCCTGACCGCGAGGCGGCGCGCATGCCCGAGCACGAACCCGGCCTCGACCGCCGGCTGGCCGACGCCATCGAGCGGCTCGGGAACGGCCTGCGCGCGCTTTCCCAGCGCAGCGCCCGCACGCAGGGTCTTTCGCCGCTGCAACAACAGGCGGTGCTCTCGCTCTCCCGCCACCCCGCGCCGCGCCGCGAGGTGAACGCACTGGCCGCGGAATTCGACGTCACCACCCCGACGATGTCCGACGCGATCAGCGCGCTGGAACGCAAAGAACTCCTCACCCGCTCACCCGGTTCGGACGGCCGCCGCCGCCTGCTCACATTGACCGAACGCGGTTTTGAAGTCGCCGCCTCACTGTCGGCATGGGATCAGCAGCTGGTGGCGTCGCTGGCCGCGGTGCCGGAAGCGGATCGGGCCACGACACTGAATACTTTGTTGCGGGTGATCGCGGACCTGCAGCGCGGCGGTGCGATCAGCGTCGCCCGGGTGTGCACGACGTGCCGGTTCTTCGGGCGGAACGAGCATGCCGATCCGAAGGCTCCGCACCATTGTCACTTGATGCGGAAACCGTTGGAGTTGACGGAATTGCGCACTGACTGCCCGGAACACATGCAGACGCCCGCCTGACCTCCCGCCAACAACTGCGTCCGTGAGGGGAACCTTGACGGGCTCAGAGTCCCCTCCCAGACAGCAGCGACCGGAGCCGGTTACAAGGCTCCGATCTCCTCGCACGCCTTCCGCACCCCGGCGCCGTAAGCCGGATCCGCCTTGGCGCAGATGTCGATATGCCACTCGACCGTTTCCTTCCGCGCGCCCTTGATCTCTCGCGCCGTGTTTTCGAAAAGCCGCTGCCACGCACCCTCGCTGCACATACAGCGTCCATTTAGGATAGTCGCCGCGCTCGATGGCCCCGCACAGGTCGCTCTGGTGCGATTCGCGGTCCTCGCCGATGAGCGCGCCGGCTTCCCGGTCGGTCAGGTTCTCGATGCCCTGCTGGGTGCGCAGGTGGAACTTCACCCAGTGCCGCTCGCCCACGTCGTTGATCAGGCTGAACGCGTGCGAGCCGAAACCGTGCAGGTGCCGGTAGGTCTTCGGGATGCCGCGACTGTTCTGGTTGTCGGTCACCGGCGGAACGCGCGGGCGATTCGCTGCGAAAAACAGCGTAAATTGCCCGGCCAGAATATTCGCGGCAGACAAATTCGCATTCCATCGAAGAACGCGCACTCATTTCCGAATACCAGCGCGCGTGCGGCTTTTCAGTGAGGTTTGCCTACTGCTCACTCCTCGCTGTCGCGCACCACCAGCGCGATCTGCACCCGGTTCACCACGCCCAGCTTCGCGAACAGGCTGCTCGTATGCGCCTTCACCGTCGCCACGCTGATGTGCAGCCGCGCCCCGACCTCGGCGTTCGACAGCCCCTCCGCGATCGCCCGCGCGGTGTCGCGTTCGCGTTCGGTCAACGCGGCCAGCCGCGCCTGCGCCGCCTCCCGCGCGGTACGCCGGGTCTCGGACGACTGCGGCCCCATCGCCGCGGTGATCAACCTGCTGGTGGCCGCCGGGGACAGCGCGGGATTCCCGTCGGCGACGGCGCGCACCGCGGCCAGGATGTCCGGCGGCGGGGTGTCCTTGAGCACGAAGCCAAGCGCCCCGGCCCGCAGCGCGCCGAGCACCATCTCATCGGAGTCGAAGGTGGTCAGCACGAGGATCCGCGGCGGGTCCGGCCAGCTGAGGATGGCTTCGGTCGCGCTCAGACCGTCGCGGCCGGGCATCCGCACGTCCATCAGCACGACGTCCGGCCGGATCCGCCGGACCTCGGCGATGGCGGCGTCGCCGTCCGCGGCCTCGCCGGCGACCTCCAGGTCGGCTTCGCCGTCGAGCATGAGCCGCAACGACATCCGCACCAGCTGATCGTCGTCGACGATCACGACCCGCACCCGGTCCACTCACTCGCTCCCTTCGCCGCGGGCAGGCCACGGCAGCCACGCGGTCAGCACGAACCCGCCGCCCGGGTCCGCGTGATGGTCAAGTTCACCACCGGCGAGCTCGACCCGCTCGGACAGCCCCAGCAACCCGAACCCAGCCGACGGCGGCGGCTTCTCCCCGCTCGCCGTACCCGAATCCCGCACAGTCACGCGCAGGCCGTCGCCCTCCCCGCCCTCCACGGTGACCCGCACTTCCGCGCCGGGTGCGTGTTTCCCGGCGTTGGTCAGTCCTTCTTGGACAATCCGGTACACCGTCCGCGCAAGCAGATCCGGCGGCGTACCGATGGATTCCGGGGTGTACGCGACGTTGACCCCCAGCGCCCGCGCATCAGCGACCAGCGCAGGCAGAGTCGCGAGCGATGGCTGCGGCGGCTCAAGCCCACCCGGGCTCGCCCGCAGCACGCCGAGCACCTCCCGCAGCTCCTCCAACGCCTGATGCGCCCCGTCAGCGATCCCCTTGGCCAGCAGCGACACCTGGTCAGGTGCCAGATCCGTCCGATGTCCCAGCACCCCGGCCTGCATCGCGACCAGCGAAACCCGATGCGCGAGGACGTCATGCATCTCCCGCGCGATCCGATGCCGCTCGACGATCCGCGCCTCCGCCGCCCGCGCGACCTGCTCGCGTTCCGCGCTCTCCGCACGTTCCCGCAGCGACTGCAACTCCTCGCGCCGCGCCCCGATCGCCGCCCCGACCGCCACGACGATGCCGGTGATCAGCACGATGAACGCCACCGACAGCCACCAGGGGTCGGGATCCGCACCGCGCGGGTAAATACCTTCGGTGACCGCTCCCGTCGCGACGCAGGCAAACCCGATGAACGCGGTCTCGAGCGGCCGCCGCCGGGTGGCGAGCGACCCGAGCACGAGCAGCGCCGCACCTCCCGCGGACGACGACACCGCCGAGACGATCACCACCCCGGTCGCGACCGAAAGCGGATACTTCCGCCGCCACAAGGTCGCGACCAGGCATCCGACGCCGATGATCGGGTCGCCGAAGAGCAGCCACCCGATCCGCGGATCGTCAGACCCCTCCGGCAACTGGGCCGCGATCGTCAACCAGGCGAACGCACCGAGCAGCGCTGCGGCAGTCAGCCGCCACCCCTGCTGCCACAGCTTGAGCTTGGCCTGCGGAACGATCACCCGCCCATCTTCGCCGATCCGCCCATCCCGTGCAGCCGCCCACGGCACAGCGCCGCCCTAGACCAAAGTCGCACCCCTCGACTTTGGTCGGTCCCGAGTCGCTCCGCAGGTCCGATGCATAGCTGCTTGCCGACCGCCACACTTAAGCCACCACGAGTGAGGAGAGAACGCATGAGCAAGGGCGGCTACACAGCGGTGCAGACGGTCGGCATGGTCATCACAGTCGTATGCGCACAAGCCGCGATCCGCAGTTTCTTCGACCACGACGCACGCCAGCTGTGGGGCGCGTTCGACTGGGTCCCCGGCGGATGGACCGGTCAGCTCGTCGCCTTGATTGTGCTGACGCTCGTCGGAATAGCAATCGCCAGCTGGGGCGCCAACCGAGCCAAGGCGAAAAGCTGACTCAACGCACGTCCGGCCCGAGCGCCGCGTACGTCTCCGGCCGCCTCCGTCGCAGGTAAACGGACATCACCAACCCGGCGACAATCAGAATCGGCAACAACCACGGCAACAGTCCGATCCACGCCGCGTCCGACCCTGCCATAGTCGGAAAATTCAGCACGGCCAGCACAATCACGCCGATCAACCCGGCCCCGCCCAGCCCCGGCGCGATAAACGTGCTCCACCAATGCGGATCGCGCCGCTGCCGGAAGAACACCACCACCGCGATCGACGCCATCGCCTGCAGCACGAGGATCGCCAACGTCCCGAACCCAGTCATCGACGACGTCAAGAACGCGACCGGGTCGAGCCCCAGCACCGCGAAGATCGCCGCGACCAGAGTAGCGAACCCGATCTGCGCCGCACTGGCGTTGCGCGGCGTACCAGAAACCGTGCGCCCCAAAGCCTTCGGCAACACACCGTCGCGAGCAAGCGCGTAGATGTACCGGCTGGCCGAGTTGTGCAGCGCCAGCAACGCGGCGAAAAGGCTGACCACCAGCAGCAACTGCATGACATCAGTGAGCACGGTCCCGAGAACATCCTGCGAGGTGGCGAGCAACAGGTCACCAGCCGCAAGATGGTCCTGCGCCACAGATTTCGCGTTCTCCACCCCGATCGCGCTCACCAACGCCAGCGACGTCACCGCCGCGAATACTCCGATCGCAATCACCGCGATGTAAGTAGCCCGAGGCACCGACTTGTTCGGGTCTCGCGCTTCCTCGCTGAACAGCGCTGTCGCCTCAAACCCGATAAAACACGTGGCAGCGAACAACAACCCCAGCCCGATCGACCCCGACGTCACGACCGCGGGCGACAACGCGCTGAACGAGTACCCAGACTTCACAAGCACCACAACGTCGAACACGACCAGAATGCTGACCTCAAGAATCAACGACACGGCAAGCACCTTCGCCGAAACGTCAACCCCGCGACGGCTCAGCAGAAACACCGCCGCCACCGACAACCCAGCCCAAAACTCCCACGGCAAGTCAAGATGAAAGACCCGGTTGACGACACCCCCGGTCAACGCCCCAGAAGTCCCGACGGCCCCAGCCACGAAGCAGTTGTACCCAGCCAACGCGACAAACGCCCCGGAAAGCCCAGCCGGACGTCCCAACGCCGCGACAAGATAGGCGTAAAATCCACCGGCATTGGAGACGTACCGGCTCATCCGCGCGTACCCGATGCCGAACAACAACAGCACAACCCCAGCGATCAGGAACGACGCGGGCATCCCGCCACCGTTGCCCAGCGCGATCCCCAGCCCCGCGATCACGACCATCCCCGTCAACGGCGCGACAGCCGCCAACACGAGAAACGCGATCCCGCCAGTCCCCAACGCATTAGCGCGAAGCTGCCCTCCGACGGCCTCCGGTGTCGACTGCTGTGCCATTCCAGGCCTCCCGATCCGCGCGAGGCTCCCGTTGCCCCGCAGCGCCCCAGTGTGCTTGCCAGGAGCCTGATCGCCTTGTCGTCGCAGGCAGAGGTCTTGGCTATCCGCGCACCTCACCCCTCGGCCGCGCGTTCCGTGAGGGAACCCTCACGTACTCAGATTCCCTCAGAGTTCCCCTCACGCCCCACCCAGCACCCGCCAGGACGCGCCCCGATGCGGCATTGGGTGCGTCCCGCGCACCCAATGTGGCATTCGGTGCGTCACATGCACCCAACGCCACATTGGGGCGCTAGCCCCCGCCACCAACAAACCGCACCGGTGCACCCAACGATCGAGGCACCCAGCCCGTCCCACCAACCAACCGGCACCCGTGCACCCGCTATCGAGGCACCCAGCCCCTCCCCCGCACCCCGATACGAAGCGTCCCTGCGGTCTGGGGGTGCTTGTCAAGGCATCTTTCCCGCCTTGACAAGCACCCCCAGACCGTCAGCACACTCAAGCTTCGGGGTGCCCCACGCAACCACCAAGCGATGTCGCCGCCAGGCGACGAGAAGTCACCCCAAAACCTCCCTCAACCGAACAGCAAACTCCTCCGGTTTCCCCGCATACCCACCCTCCCCGCCAAGAAACCCACCATGGTGACTAGGAAACACAGTCACCCCCACCCCCGTCCGCGCGGCAAGAGCCCGCACGGTCCGCCCAGTAAACGTATCCCCAGTCTCCTCCCCCACCGCCAACACAACCCGACTCCCGGCAGCCTTCAACGCAGCAACATCCGGCACATAATCAATAACCGGCCGAGACCGCGAAGACAACAACGGATCATCCCGCTTCCCGTCATCCTCAACAGGCAACCCGAACTGCCCAGGCTCAACCTCGGGCTGCGCGAAGAACTCCTCAGTAAACTCCCCAACCCAGCTAGTCATAGCGATAAACGCAGCCATCCCATACCCCCACCCCCGAGCCAAATACCGCTCAGTCACCCCGTCACAAGCCCGAGCAGCCGCCTCAACATCCGGCAACACCGCGATAACCGGCGGCTCATGCGCCACCAACGTCTCCACATCCCCCGGATACCGAGCCACCAACGCCACCGCAGTAACCGCCCCACCGCTACTGGCGAACAGATCAACAGCCCCCACCCCAAGAGCCGAAATCACCGCATGCACGTCCCCGGCCTGAACCTCGGGCCGATTCTCCGTCTCCCCATCAGACCGAGTACTCCGCCCAAGCCCCCGCGGATCATAAGTAACCACCGCCCGCTCCGGAAACAACCCGGCAAGCGTCCCGAACCCACTGGCATCCATCGGTTGCCCGATCATCACCAACGGCCGAGAGCCCTCCCCGAGCGGCCGGTTGTGCACGTCATAGACGATGTCCGCACCGTCAGTAACCAGATGATGAGTAGACACAACGACACTCCCCTGCCTCGGAAACCCGAAGCAGCCAGCCTACCAACCCCGCCCCGCATTCAGGGTCCACAATGGACAAAAGCACCCGCGAACAGCATCAGCTATGCTGACCTCGTGGCAAATTCGGCAGGCAGCAAGGGAATGCCGCGCCCCGAACGGGAGCGGCTGATCCTCGACGCCGCCGTCCAGGAGTTCGGCACCCAGGGCTACGCCCACGCCTCAGTAGCCGCCATCGCCCGCCGGGCGGAAATTTCCAAACCGCTCGTCTACGGCTACTTCGACTCCAAAGACGGCCTCTACCTGGCCTGCCTGCACCGAGGCGCGGCCCCGCTGGTCGACGCCGTCACCGAAGCCCAAACCGGCACCGGCCTCACCCGAGCCCTAGGCACCCTGGAAGCGATCTTCCGCACCCTGGAACCCCGCCGCCCGGACTGGGCAGTCCTCTGGGACCCCACCCTCCCCCCGAACTCCGCGGTGGACGAAGCCGCCCGCTCCTACCGCCGCAAACTGTCCGCATTAGGCGCGGAAGGCACCCAAGAAGCCTTGTCCACAGCCGGTTTCGCCGACCCAGCAGACGCCTCCCTGTTCGCCCGGATCTGGTACGGCGCAGTAGCCGCCACCGTCAACTGGTGGCTGGAGCACCCGGAAGAACCCGCCGAAGTCACCACCCAACGCTGCGCGAGAATCCTCGCCTCCCTGCGCGGCTAACTTTCGCAATCCACCCACTCGAAGTACCCGCTCCCCGACACCGCCCGCCGCCGAAACGCGCCGGAATACGTATACGCGCCGACATAACCGCGCCCATGCCCATACCGCAATGGACTGTCCACAACGGCCTCCACCGCCACGACCTCCGCTGCCCCGTCCCGAACCGTCCACCGAAACCGCTCCGGTGCCCGCATCTCCCGCCCCTGCGGATCGACCTCCGGCTCGTCCCGATAGTCCACCTCGAACTGGACCTCCCGAAACACCGCAGCATCGCCGTCCAGCGTGCGCACATAGGCAAGTCGGCAAGCCGTAGCCCCAGCCGCCCGGACATCGGTCAGCAACAACTGCGTCCGATCATCGAGATTGATGATCTGATAGGTAAAGAAGTCAATCGGCAGCTTGAACCGCTGAGGCAACGGCGTACGCCGAAGGGCTTGCGGCGAAACAGATCGCGCGTACTCAACAGTGCAGAGCCCGCCGATCTCCGTCTCGCCAGTGTCGTCAGTAATCATCCCGGTAAAGGTCGCAAGAAGACTCAAGTGGTCATACGCCGGATTCCGCACGAACCAAGACACCTGAGGCGTGGCAGTGATAGTCAGGTCCGCCGAGAACCCGGCATAACGCGCATGCACCTGATACGACGGATGCGCCGCCTCGATAGCAAGATCCGAATCCCACTCCAACCGCGAACCGTCCTCCGCGAAGCGGCATTCGGTGTGCGAATCGTAAGCCTGATAGTGATGATGCCCGGGCGCGGCAGTGGACGACAGGACAGTCGTAGTGCGGCGCGCATCGGAGGTAGCGAGGTAGTCGTTGTCGAAACAGACCGCGCCAGTGCTGCCGATCAGCGTCATCGTGTTGAGGTAGCGATGCGGCGCGGGCAGCTCCGGCACGAAGATGCCGTAATGCGTCCACGCCCAAGTCCGCGAATCCGGATGCGGCCGCAGCAGGCCGGGCCGGTCGAACGGCTTCGCGGACTCCTCGATCCGCTGGTCGAAGCGAGGGAGCACCCGGTTCACCACGAACGGCGCGGCAGCGGTCAGCACGCTCATCTTTCCTCCTCAGTGCCTATTACCCTAGAGTAAGTTACTCTTGGGTCAATTCGGAAGGGAGCAGTCGGATGACACGGTCCTGGTGGGGTTGGGGCGACATCGAGGAAGCGCTGACCGCCGAAGAGTCGGAAGCGCTGGTCGCGCGCACGTCCGCCTTCCTTCCCGCCCACGACTTCACCGACCACGCTCCTCCCTCGCCGGACGACCTGCCGGTGCCGCCGTCCCGGCTCCGCCCGCCCGCCGCGCTGGCCCGGCTGTGCTCGACCGACCGGACCGACCGGCTGTCGCACGCGCGCGGCAAAGCGTTCCGAGACGTCGTCCGGAACCTGGAGGGGCGGGTCGAAGCGGTGCCGGATGTCGTCGCTCGCCCGGAGTCCGAGCAGGACGTGCTCGATCTCCTGGATTGGTGTTCCACCAGCGGCACGCCGGTAATCCCCTACGGCGGCGGCAGTTCCGTCGTCGGCGGCATCGAACCGCGTTTCCCAGCGCCCGCGGTGTCGCTGGACCTCGGCCGCCTCGACCAGGTCGTGGAGATCGACCAGACGAGCCGCACCGCGCGCGTCCAAGCCGGGGTGTACGGACCCGCGCTGGAGGACCAGCTCCGCCCGCACGGCCTGACGCTGCGGCACTATCCCCAGTCGTTCACGCACTCCACGCTCGGCGGCTGGCTGGCGACCCGCGCTGGCGGCCACTTCGCGACGCTGGCCACGCACATCGACGACCTGACCGAGTCCCTGCGCGTCGTGACTCCGGCCGGTGTCAGCGAGTCGCGCCGGCTGCCCGGTTCGGGGGCCGGACCGTCGCCGGATCGGCTGTTCCTCGGCTCGGAAGGCACACTGGGCGTGATCACCGAAGCCTGGATGCGGCTGCAGGAACGGCCGCGCTGGCAGGCGAAAGCGTCGGTGAGCTTCACCAGGTACGCCGATGCAGTACGAGCGACCAGGGCGATCGCCCAGTCCGGCCTGTACCCAGCGAACTGCCGCCTCCTCGACGCCGCGGAAGCGTTCCTCAACACCGGCGTCCAGGCCGACGGTTTGCTGCTGCTCGCGTTCGAATCCGCAGACCATCCGGTGGACGCCTGGCTGGACCGCGCCCTCGAACTCACCGCCGATCACGGCGGCACCGTCACCGCCCGCCGCGGCGAATCCGGTTCGGCGTGGCGATCGGCCTTCCTGCGGATGCCGTACCAGCGCGACGCGCTCGCCCGCCGGTCGATGGTGGTGGAGACCTTCGAAACCGCCTGCACCTGGGACGCGTTCGAGTCGCTGCACGAGGCCGTCACGACGGCCGCGAACGCGGCGATCGCCGAGATCTGCGGCGCGGGTGTCGTGACCTGCCGGTTCACCCACGTCTACCCGGACGGCCCCGCGCCGTACTACGGCATTTACGCGACCGGCCGCTGGGGCAGCACCGTCGCGCAGTGGGACGAGCTGAAAACCGCTGTGTCCAAAGCGATCCTGGCCAACGGCGGCACGATCACCCACCATCACTCGGTCGGCCGCGACCACCGTCCGTGGTATGACCGGCAGCGCCCGGACCCGTTCGCCGCCGCCCTGTCCGCGGCGAAGGACGCCCTCGACCCGGCCGGAGTGCTGAACCCGGGCGTCCTGATCCGGTAGCGCTTACCGCCGCAGGTACCGCAACGCCCGCGCCGCCGCGTGACTGCCGCACATCCCGTGCGCTCCCGGTCCCGGCGGCGTGGCCGCGGAACACACGAAGTGCCCCGGCACGCCCACGTCGTACGGCTGCAAGGTCGCCCGCGGGCCGAACACCAGCTGTCGCACGTCTTTCGCTCCAGTGAGGATGTTTCCGCCGACGAAATTCGGGTTCCCGGCAGCGAATTCCGCCGACGACGTGCTCACCGAGCCGATGACCCGTTCCCGGAACCCCGGCGCGAACCGTTCGATCTGTGCGGTGATCGCCTCGGTGGCGTCGCCGGTGTAGCCATGCGGCACATGCGCGTACGCCCACACCGGATGCACATCGCCGACCGAACGCGACGGGTCGGCCAGGTATTGTTGACCCAGCAACACAAACGGCCGCTCCGGCATCCGTCCATTGTGTACTGCACGCTCACCGGAAGCGACTTCCGCCGCCGCTCCTCCCAAGTGGACAGTCCCGGCCGAACGCGCTTCCGGTGACCGCCACGGAATTCCGTCCTGCACCGCGAAGTCCACCTTGAACGCACCGGGACCGTAGCGGAACCGCTCGTACGCCCGCCGGATCCGCGGCGGCAACCGGTCGCCGAGCACCGAGGCCAGTGCGCGAGGCCCGACGTCCCACACCACCACGTCCGCCCGAGGCAACTGCGAAACCGACTGCACCCGCACACCGGTCTCGATCTTCCCGCTGAAGTCGGCTACCAGCGCGGCCAAGGCGTCGCTGATCGCCCGCGACCCGCCTTCGGCGACCGCCCAGCCGTGCCGGTGGCCAGCGGTGAGAATGCCGAGCCCGATCGCCGACGACAGCGGCCGGTCCAGCGGCCGGAACGCATGCGCCGCAACGCCAAGCCACAGCGCACGAGCCTGTTCGGTACGGAAATACCGGGCCAGCACGGTCGCCGGAGCGACCGTCGGCAGCCCGAACCGGCCCAGCAGCAACGGATGTCTCGGCACTCGCAGCAACGGGCCGAGGATGTCCTCGCTCAGCGCGTCGTAGTTCTGCGCGGGCGACGAGAACAGCGCTGACCAGCGGCGTCCGTCCGGACCGAGCCCGGCGGCGGTGGCGGAGACCGAGCGCCGCAGGACCCCGGCGGTGCCGTCGTCGAGCGGGTGCACGCAGTCGATCTCCGGCAGCCGCCAGCGCAGGCCGTACCGGTCGAGCCCGAGGTCGGTCAGCACCGGCGAGCCGACCGCCATCGGATGCGTCGCGGAGCAGTGGTCGTGCAGCAGGCCGGGAACGATCGCCTCGTAAGTGCGGGTGCCGCCGCCGATTTCGTCGGCGGCCTCCAGCACTGTCACGTCGACCCCGGCCTTTGCCAGCACCGCTGCCGCGGCGAGCCCGTTGGGTCCGCTGCCGACCACCACCGCCGTAGTCATGCCAGCACGCTGCCGGTCTTGGCCTGGTGCGCGGTCCAGGTGACGGTGAGCGGAATCGGGCCGTTCGGCAGCCACGGCTGTTCGTTGACGGCGTCGGCGACCGTCCAGTGGCCGCGCTCGATCACGCCCAAGGCCGCGTCAATCACCTGGTAATGCTGCACCTTCGAGTGGATGGCCTGCGACTCCACCCACACCACGATCCACTCGCCAGGCGCGAATCCGACCCGTTTCTGCACCGCGTTGACGAAGTCGAGGCCGTGCAGGTGCCCGTCGCCGAAGTTGAACCCGAGGATCGAGTTGCAGCCGAATTCGGCCTCGCGCACCGTCCGCGCGTCGAGATCCGGCAGGTTCTTCGCGAGCACGGAGAACAGCCCGCGGCCCTGGCTGTGCATCGACCGCCAAGCGATCGTCTGCTGCATGGTGATCTCGGCGATTTCGGCCGGGTAGCCCATCGCCTGCAACTGGTCGACCTGGTTCTTCGTCGGCCGGTGCGGCAACGTGTTCAGCTTCGCCTCGGCGCCCGGCGCGAACGCCCACAACGCCGACGCCCAGTTGCCCGCGTACTGCCGCATCGACGGCAGGAATGACACCAGATCCGGCCGCAGGTTGCCGAGAACCGGGAAGAACAGCAACGCGGCCGCGATCACGGCGGCGAGCCAGCCCGGCGTCATGTCGCCGACGCCGTATCCGGCGCTCGCGGGGAAGCCGAGGAACAGGAAGATCGCGAGGTAGCCGAAGAGAATGTTCCACTCCAGCGGCACGGCCAGCGGGAATGTCGACGTGATGAACAGATGGAACACCACCATCAGCGCGACGCCCGCGAGCGTGACCCAGTGATTGGTGGAGAACAGCAACACCAGTGGCGTAATGATCTCCACGGTCGTCCCGCCGACATGCGCCATGAACGTCGCGAGCTTCGATGGCCGGACGTCGTTCGGGAAATCGCGGTAATGCGCTCGCTTCAGCCATTTGAACGGCACACACGGACTGTTGGACACCATCGGCGGCACCACATTCGTGAAGTGCTTGCCGAACTTCGAGACGCCCGCGCCGATCCAGACCAGGCAGATCAACAGCTTCGCTGCGATGATCATGTTCACGAACGGCAAGAACGCGAAGAACACCAGCGCAGGAAGATACTGCTCGCCGCGCGCGGCAAGGAACACAGTCTTGTCCCGCAAGCCATTCAGCACGTACAGCACAATTGGTGCGATCAGCAAGGCCGGACGCACCAGGCCCGAGGTGTTGCCCGGCAGCGCGGCCGACAACGCGGCGTCCGGGACGCCCGGCAGCACGATCGCAGTCAGCAGCGTGGCGAGGAAAGCCAGGTACAGCAGCACATCGAAGCCGTTTCGCCGGTCGCCTTTGGTGAACGGCACCCGCTTCCACGGTCGCAGCCGGATCGTTCCAGGACGCGCCCAGAACAGGATCCCGCCGGTCATCGGCTTGAACTTCCCCGCGATCGGCCCCCACGAACCGGCGACGCCGACCGCTTCCAGCAATACCGTCCACAGCACAAGCTTTTGGTAAACGACCGGTTCGCGCCACCACGCGGCGACGTCCCAGAACGGGCCGACGCCGGACGTCGCGGTCACCAGCGCCACCCCGGCCAGCACGTAAAGGAAAAGCAGCTTCACCACGTACGTAGCCGGAATCATTTTGGGCGAGCCGAATCCGAACTGGACCCAGTGCAGCGC
Source organism: Amycolatopsis sp. cg13 (assembly GCF_041346965.1). Classification (GTDB taxonomy): domain Bacteria; phylum Actinomycetota; class Actinomycetes; order Mycobacteriales; family Pseudonocardiaceae; genus Amycolatopsis. Next base: position 7,419,481 of record NZ_CP166848.1, on the reverse strand, counting down.
GAGCGCTTTGGTTCGTTGCAGCAGTGGCTTCCGCAGGAAGGTTTCCGGATCGACCGGGGGAAAGTCCCCTGTCTTGAACCCCATTGTTCTCCGCCTTTCTCCGGGCAGCATCGACCGGACCCGCTGATGCGGGCACGGATTGTTCTCTTGAGAGCGGAATCAGCTCGCGGCGGCGAGTTTGCGGCGCAGCGCCGGTTTGTCGATCTTGCCGACTGGATTCCGCGGCAGCGCGGGCACGATGTCGATCCGCACCGGCACCTTCACCCGCGTCAGCCGGGCGCGGCAATGCTCAAGCAGCTCGGCCTCGCTCACGACCGCCGCCGGGTACAGCGTCACGGTCGCGACCGGCAGCTCGCCGAGCACCGGATGCGGCGCGCCGACCACCGCGGCTTCCAGCACCGCCGGATGTGCGTGCAGTGCGTTCTCGATCTCCTTGGGGTAGAGGTTTTCCCCGCCCCGGATGATCATGTCCTTGATGCGGTCGACCAGGACGAGGTAACCGTCCTCGTCGAACCGCCCGACGTCGCCGGTGTGCAGCCAGCCGTCGACGATCGTCGCGGCGGTGGCCTCGGGCCGGTTGAGATAGCCGCGCATCACGTTCGGGCCGCGGACCACGACCTCGCCGGGACCGTCGGTCAGCCTGCCTCGCGGATCCATCAGCGCGACTTCCTGACCGGGCAGCGGACGCCCGACAGTGCCCGGTTTACGCGGCCCGGCCAGCGGATTCAGCGTCGACGCGCAGCTTCCCTCGGACAGTCCGTAGCCCTCGACGACCACCACCCCGAACCGTTGCTCGACCCGCTGGATCAGCTCGGCGGGCATCGGCGCGGCACCGCAAACCACCAGCCGCAGCGACGAAGTGTCCGGCCGCACGGTGTCCGGGAGACCCGCCAGCCGCGCGTAAATCGCTGGCACGGCTGAGAAATACGTCGGACGGACCCGTTCGATGGTGTCGAAGAAGTCGTCGGCGCGGAATCTCGCGGTGATGGTCGAACGGCCGTCGGCGAGCAGGGGTGCGAGCACGCTGACCACGATTCCGTTGACGTGAAACAGCGGCAAGATCAGCAAACTGTGGTCCGCTGGGCCGAGTTCGAGCGCGTCGACGATCATTTCGGTCATCGCTCGCACGTTGGCGTGGTCGAGCACGACGCCCTTCGGCTGTCCCGTCGTGCCGCTGGTGTAAATGAGCAACGCGACAGCCTGCTCGTCGTCGACCACCGGCCCCTCGTCCGGCGCGGCCGTCGCCAGTTCCTCGAGCCGCACCGTAACCAGGTCCGAATCCCCTTGTCCCACCACGACTTTCGCTTGCGCGTCTGCGATCTGGAACGACGCCTCGCCGTCGGTCAACTCCGGATTCACTGGCGTGACGGCAGCACCGAGCCGCCAGGCCGCGAACAGCACCACCGCGAACTCGACCCGATTCGGCAGCAGCACCGCGACAACGTCGCCCGCGCCGACCCCTCGAGCCCGCAACGCGGCAGCCGCGCTGCGCACCCGCACCGCGAATCCGGCGTTGCCGAGTTCGCCGTGTTCGTCAGCGAGACAGGGCAGGTTCGGGTTCCGCCGGGCTCGTTCTTCAGGCAGCGCCGCGAGGTGCATCGTCGAAGTCCTTTCCCAGGGCGGCTCAGGTGGGAAATGACGGTAAGGACGGGCAGTGACCCAAGCCATAGGCCGCAGAACCGAAGGCTGCGCCGGTCGTTGTGCCGGGGTCACAACCGCCTGCACCGAGGGGGTGAACGACGCCGCTCGCCTGTCGCCGGGGCGGTCCGGTGGTTACCCTGACCGCCATGTCCGACGCCGTCGACGCCGTCGTGGCCGAGATCGCGCACGCCATCGACGCCGACCTCGCCGCCCGCACCACCGAGCTCACCGACTGGTTCGTCGAGATGATCCCGGAGTTCCGGCATGACGAGACCGTCCGGAAGCTGATGATCGCCAGCACGTCGGCGAATCTGGTCGCGATCCTCGACATGCTGTCGCATTCCATCCCGCTCGACCGGATCACGGTCCCGCCCGCCGCGGCCGAGTACGCGCGCCGGTTCGCCCAGCACGAGCTGTCGCTGGAAGCCCTGCTCCGGGCGTACCGGCTCGGCGAGCACCGGTTCGAACAGTGGGCGATCGAGGCGCTGGAGCGGCAGCCGAACATCGACACCCAGCTCGCGCTCGCCGTACTGGCCGAGCTGTCCCGTCGCACGAACCGCTACATCGACCAGGTCATCGAGGGCCTCATCGACATCTTCGAGACCGAACGCCGGCGCTGGAGCAGCCGCACCGGAGCCGCGCGGGCGGCGCAGATCCGGCTGGTCCTCGATTCGGACACGCTGACCGAGGACGCCGCACAGCAGCTGATCGCCTTCCCGATGCGGCAGTGGCACCGCGCGGCCGTCGCGTGGCTGCCCGCCGAGGGCGCGGGCGAACTGCAGTCCGCGGCCCGGCTGCTACAGGAGGTGTGCGGGCGCGGTCCGGCGCTCACCATGCTGGCGGACGACCGCACTCTGTGGAGCTGGACAGTCAGCACGGAACGCGACGACATCGAGGTCGACCGCCTCCGCTCCGGCGTCACCGACATCGGCGGCGGCCTGCGACTGGCTCTGGGCGCGCCCGGCTACGGACTGTCCGGATTCCGCGGTTCGCTGCGCGAGGCGGTCCGGGCACGGGCCGTCGCGGAGACCAACGAGGACCAGAGCCAGAACGTGGTGCTGTTCGACGACGTCGCGATCGCCGCACTGCTCACCGAACAATCCGACGACGTCTACCGCTGGATCGCCCGGGTGCTCGGAGACCTCGTCGCCGACGATCCCGGCACTGAGCAATTGCGCGAGACGCTGCGAGTCTTCCTCGACACCGACGGCAGCTACACGCATGCCGCCGCCCGGCTGCACCTGCACAAGAACACCGTCCACTATCGCGTCCGCAAGGCCGAGGAACTGTGCGGACGACCGCTCGCCGAACACCGGCTGGAAATGGAAGTCGCCCTGCGTGCGGCCACTTTGCTGCGCAAGCGGCTGCCGTGGAACGAACCCGGCTGACCCGTCTGTCCATTGTGGATTCTTTTGCCTTCTCGCTTCGCCGTGTTAGCCTGTCGCCGTGCTGCGCCTCATGACGTCCGAGCGACTCGTAACCCAGCGCGCCGGCTGAACCAGGCTGCCGGCGTGCAAGCTGGCGTACGCCTTTTCTTTCTCCGGGACCTGGCCCTCTTCCCGCCGGACCCTCTTTCCTGGAGAAACGCCATGTCCCTGAGCACCTTTTCCTCCGCCCCGTACACGTCCGCCCCGGCCATGCTGGTCCGCCGCCGGATCGCGACGTATTTCGTCGGCGGCATCGACCAGATCCCCGGCTTGGTCGCCACGCTGACCCAGCACGGGAAGCTGATCCACGAGCTGTCCGTCGACGTCCGCGAGGGGGTCCGGGAAAGCAGCATGGTCAGCACCGTCCTGGTCAGCCCCGACGCGCTCGACTCGCTGCTGGACGCCCTGCGCGACCTTTCGTCGGTGGTCTCCGCTGAGCTGGCCTGACCTTGGGGGCCACCCCCTCGCCGGCGACCGGCCGACGATCCCGCTCAGACTGGGGTCTCCCCACCCAGCGAAAGGGCACCCCATATGCGATTGGCCGACAAGATCACCCTGATCACCGGCGCCTCGAGCGGAATGGGCCGGGCGGCCGCCCTCACCTTCGCCCGCGAAGGCGCGACCGTCGTCGTCACCGACGTCGAAGACGCTGACGGCACCGCCGTAGCCGAGGAGATCCGCGCACTCGGCGGCCAGGCCGAGTACCGCCGCCTGGACGTCACCGACGAAGACTCCTGGGCAGCTGTCCTCGCCGCCGTCCTGGACCAGCACGGAAAGCTGGACGTCCTGGTCAACAACGCCGGCATCAGCGGCACCTTCGACCCGGATCTCACCAGTACGGCCTTCTACGACCGCCTGCTGCAGGTGAACGCCCGCGGGGTGTTCCTGGGCATCAAGCACGGCGCCACCGCGATGTCCGGCAGCGGCGGCGGCTCGATCGTGAACCTGACCTCGATCTCAGCCTCGATCGGCCAGATCGGCGTGCACCTGGGATACGCCGCGTCGAAGGGCGCGATCAAAGCGATGACGACCACCGCGTCGGTCCACTACGCGAGCGACGGCATCCGGGTCAACGCGGTAGCGCCCGGCCTCCTGCCGCCGATGCGCACCTCCCGCGGCTCGACGGACCCGGTGTGGCGAGCGAAGCAGGTGGAGGGCGTGCCGATGGGGCGGACCGGGGAGGTGCAGGAGGTCGCTGATGTGATTCTGTTCCTGGCTTCCGCGGAATCCTCGTACGTGACCGGGGTGGAGATCCTGGTGGATGGCGGGTATACGGCTCAGTAAGACTCTGTCGGCTCCGTCGACACCGTCGGCTCTGTCGGCACCATCAGCCCTGTCGGCACCGTCGGCCCCATCAGCCCTGTCGGCTCTATCAGCCCTGTCGGTTTTGTCGGCCCTGTCGGCTCCCTGGGGCTCCCGCGGAATTCAGCGGGAGCCCCATGCGCTTCGGCGGGTCCTACTGGGTGCCGTCCGCCGGTGCTCCCTACTTCCCCAACTCCGATTGGCGAGCCCACCGGGAGGCCCCGCCCCGGCCAACCATGAGACCCGGCGAGGTATCCCCACGAGCCGTCCACCTCGCTCCGACCCCTCCGCGTCTCACCGCCGAACCCTTCACCCGCGGCCCGCGGCGAACCCACCGTCTCCCGCTCCGGCGCACCATCGGCCCAGCTACCGTGACTCCCGCCTCGGTCTAGATCCGCCGTCGCGATCCGAGCCGCGCGGTACGTTCAGCGAACACCACTCTCCCGGTGGCGAGACGGAGGCGAAGCCGATGGAACTGAGGCAGGTAGAGCATTTCCTCGCCGTAGTCCGGCACCGCAACTTCACTCGCGCCGCCCAGGACGTGCACGTCGTGCAGTCCGCGCTCAGTGCGTCCATCCGAAAACTGGAAGCCGACCTAGGCGCGGAACTGTTCGACCGCACCACCCGCCGGGTGACGCTCACCCCCGCAGGCGAGGCCCTGCTCCCGCTGGCGCACCAAATCACCGCGAACGTCGACTCCGCCCGCGGCGAGGTAGCCGCAGTGACCGGCCTCGCGCGCGGCCGGGTATCGATCGGAACCATCCAGACTCTGACCGTCATCGACCTCCCCGCGAAGCTCGGCGAATTCCGCGCGCGCTACCCAGGAATCCGGCTGCGCGTCCGGGAAGGCACGATCCCCGGACTGACCGCAGCGGTGTCCGACGGCGAACTGGATCTGTCCTATGTGGGCGGTCCACTGCCCGAGGATTTGGCCGAATTCGCCAGCTGGCAGCAAAACCTGGTCCTGCTCACCCACCCCGGACACCGCCTGTCGCCCCGCCGCCGAGTCCGGCTGGCAGAGCTGGACAGTGAACCCTTCGTAGATTTCACCGGCAGCGGCCTGCAAGCCCTGGTCGACCGCGCCTTCGCCGAAGCCGGAGTCCGCCGCGACCAGGTATGCGAGGCGACGAACGTCCCGCTGCTAGTCGACCTGGTCGCAGCCGGCCTGGGCGTCACCGTGGTCCCAGAACAAGTAGCCGCGAAGTCCGGCCTGCCATTCGCCCACCTAACCCAGCCGACGCTGGCCCGCACGATCTCCCTGACCGGCCGCTCGGCAAACCTCACCAACCCGGCGGCACGGGCCCTGCTGGCCCACCTCCTCGCCTGACTCCACGCACCGGCGCGAGCACCAGCGCGAACCCCACCAACCCCAACACCATCGCGACGGTCGTCAGCCCGGTAATCCCGGCGACAAACGCCAACGCGAACGCGCGCCCGCCAAACCGCCGCAGCAACCGGACAACATCGCGAGTCGCTCCGTCGACCGACTCGGCACCGGCCGCCGAGTTGACGACCGCCGCCGACTGGGCACCAGCGGCCGAACTGCCTCCCGCCGCCGAGGCAGCAATGGCCGCCAGATTGACGCTCGCCACTGGCTCGACATCGGCCGCCGAATTGAGGCCAGCCACCGAATCGCCACCGGTCACCGAATAGCCGCCCGCCTCCGAATTGCCGCCAGACACCGACTTGCCGCTCAGTGCCGACTTGCCGCCCGTCACCGACTTGCCGCTCGGTGCCGAGTTGACGTTGGCTGCACCGCTCGCGCTGGCCACCGATTCGGCAGCGGCGGGCCGGTTCAGCCCGGCAGCCGAGTCAAGGCTCTCCACCTCGACGCCCGCCACCGAGTCGGCATCGGCTGCCGGACTCTCTCCGACTGACAGCTCGACACCAGCCGCTGGGTCGACGCTGGCCACCGACCCAACGCTCGCCACCGAGTCGACACCGGCCGCCTGGTTGACGCTCGCTGCCGAATCGACGTCGGGTGCCGCGTCGGTGCTCGCCGTCAGCTTGGCGTCGGCCACCGTGCTCTCGCTCACCGCGCCGAGGGCAACGCCGTCCTGTGCGTCATGACGACCGTCCGCGTCTCCCCCGGCAACAAGGCCAGTCTCGGTGTCGGCGGACCGGTCCGCCGACACGCCACTATCGAGGTGCGGGTCGTCGTTTCGGGCTGGATCCTCGGCAGAGTCGCCAGGCGCAGACGTCATGGGCTGAGTATTGGCTCGCCTCGACCACGCAGTCCAACACCTGTTTTCGCTGCGATTCAGCGATGAAATCGATCGGCCCGCGCAGGTACAGCGAGTCGGCAGTTGCCCATCGGCGCGACGGGCACCCAGGGATCAGGCGAAGACCACCTCCTCGCTTCCGACCAGCTTCACGCCTGCTGCGGACAGTTCCTCGTCCACCCGGGCGCTCTCCTCCGCGGCGGAGAGTTCGTCGTCGTAGGTGGCGTGGGCGTCTTGGACCAGCGTGACCTCATGACCGCGTTCGAGGGCGGCCAAAGAAGTGGCCCGGACACAGAAGTCGCTCTGCATTCCGGCCACGACCAGCGGGGCTGATTCCGGAAGCAGGGAACCCAACGGGGTATCGGCGAAAGAGTCGGGTGTCTGTTTGTCGACTATGTGCTCGCCTGGGCGGACGTCGTGCACCAGTTCCCAACCGGAGGTACCCGGCACGTCAGGGTCGTCGCCGGTGCCGTTGTTCCGGATGTGCACCACCTGGGCACCCGCGGCTCTCGCCCGCTCCAGGACACACGAGATCGCGGCGGAGACTCGGTCGGCATCGGGCACTGGGGTGGGCGGGAGAAGCATGTTGTTCTGGACGTCGATGAGAAGCAGCAGGGGAACCATGCCGGAAGCATCTCAGCGGGCACCGACAAAAAACGGGGTTCGGCGTTCGCCCACAGGGATGAACACGGAGCAAATGACGGTGCAGTCGGGATCATCCCGGGGCGGGGCAGGGCCCGTACTCGGCGTGGCGACTGCCCGCCACGGTCTGGCAGTGCCCTGACGACCCGGTGTCTGGCAGCGTTTCTTCAGCAGCCATCCACTCTTCGGCGGCGCTGGACTACGAGTCTCGCCGTTCCCGCGCGGAATCCTCCTGCACTGACGGTCGCGGGTGCGGCATCGGACGCTGCCGGGCGACCGGGTAGCGCGCCAGGGGGTGCGCCTCGTCCAGTCGGTGGCGGGCGCGGCGGGGCACGTCGTCCGACGGGGAGACCCAGCGGCGCATCGAGTCGTCCCGCGGGGAGGCGGACAGAGGCTTCGGCGGCGGAACAGCAGAGCGACGCCGGGCGGCGCGGCGCAGGAACACCACGGCCAGCACCACGAACACCGCGGCGACGGCCACCAGGAGCCACCAAGCTTGCATTCGTCCTCCCGTCGTGGGTGGGTCGCACGCAAGGGTGCCCGTTCGGCCCGCCGACAGCGCGATGTCCACACCGCTGGGTGCCACCGGAACGGGGGGTTGTTTGCTGGATAATCGCGGAGGGCGGGTCGGGTGCCGTGCAGGTCCGGGCTATAACGTCGCCAGCCGGGGCCGCGCGACGACCAGGTTCGCATTTAGCGCGAAGGAAGGACACCGCTGACTTGCTGCTGTGCCGCCGAACTGGACGGCGAGACATATCGAGAGCGGCCCGTTCAGCGAAGTGCACCGGGAGCGGTCGCGGCGGGGCCGATCGAGAGCGGGATCCAGTGCTGCGGCAAAGCACGCCCAAGGCCAACGTTGAGAACATTGCCGCGCACCGAAGCGGACCCGGGACGGGATCCGTGGTCCTGCCGGTCGGCACGGGAGACCAGCAGCAATGACTCGAGGCAGAGCACGTGGGCCTCAGCAGCAAGCAACTCGGCCCACGTCGGATAGAAGCTCACCGCGCCGGCAAAGCTCGCGGAACGCAAACACCTCGCCAAAGCACCGGCAACCTCACGACCAGAGCCGTCACTTCACCCCATCCCGCAACGCCGACACCCGCTCCACCGCCGCACTGAACTCGCCGCTCGGCAGGGTCCCGTCCGACAATCCCGCGGCCAGCGACGAAGCGGCATCATCCCCCTGGCTCACGTCCCGAGCGGAGGCCAGGATCAAATCCATCCCCGCCTTGGCCGCAAGCACCGCGCGGTTGCCCGGCCCGCCATAGGACTTCAGTGCGCCGGCTTCCAAAGCGTCCGTCACGGTCACCCCGGCGAACTTCGTGCCGTTTCGGAGTTCTTGCACGGCCGTCGGCGAGAGTCCGGCGGGGCGGGAGGCGTCCAGAGCCGGGTACACGGCCCACGAGAGCATCACCAGCTTCACCCCCGCGTCGACCACCAGGTGGTAGGGAGCTTCGTCCTTGGCGCGCAACTCGGGCAAAGGCACGTTCAGCGTTACCGGGCCGACGTCGGTGTTGCTTCCAGCTGGGACAGCGCCCAGGCCGGGGAAATGCTTGGCTGTCGCGGCGACTCCGGCGGACTGCTGCGCGGTCACGAAATCCCGGCCCAGCGCCCCGGCCACCTGGGGGTCCTGGCTATAGGAACGGCCGTACTTGTCGATGAAATTGCCCGGTTGGCGGTAGACATCCAACACTGGCGCGAGGTTCACGTTCATGCCCACCCCTGCCAGGTTCTGGCCCGCACCGGTGCCAGCGGCCTGCGCTGCGGCCGACGGGTTCGCGGCCGACGCGACCTGCTTCTCCGACCGGACCGGCTCGCCGGGCAAGCGCCGGACTTTGCCGCCTTCCTGGTCGGTCATCAGCAGCAACGGACGATGTACCGGGCTTTGCGCGTTCGCGTCCCGTAATTGTCGTACGACGCCGGTAATCTGCTGAGTACTTGAGATGTTCTCGCCGAAGAAGATCACGCCCGCGGCTTCTCCGGCGCGGATTCGTTGCAGCAGAGCGTCGGGCGGGGTCAGGCCGGGATAGGAGTAGATCACCCGCTGTCCGGCCAGTTGCCGCGGGGTGAGGTCGGCGGGAGTGGCGGCGACCGCGCTCGTCGCGAGCACCGTCACGCCCAGAGCCAGCAATGCCTTCCGACGCTTCATGTGGCCTCCGTTCGCGCGCGGGTCGTGGGACCACGCTAAACCCCGGCGGGCAGGCGTGCTCAGCAGGCGAATGGAGTCCTAAGTGGACATCAGACCCAGTAGGCGACCCGGGCTCGGTAGTTGCGCAGCACCAGCAACGCCAGCGCCCAGCCGACCACGGTCACCACGCCCGCGACCAGCCAGTGCGTCCAGCTCTGCTGCTGCCCGACCAGCGGCGCGCGCACCAGCTCGACGAAGTGGTACACCGGGTTGAGCTGCAGCAAATTCACCGCGACAGAACCGAAACCTTCGTGCGAACCCTGATTCATCGCGCGCACCTGGTCCATCGACCACATGATCGGCGTCGCGTAGAAGAGCATCGTGATGAAGCTCTGGATCACTGGCGGGATGTCGCGGAACCGCGTGGACACCACCCCGAACAGCAGCACCACCCACGCGCCGTTCAGCAACACCAGCGCCAGCGCGGGCACCGCGAGCAGCATTCCCCAGCCGAGCCCGGGGTGCAGGAGCGCGCCTGCCTTGTCCACCAAGCGGTACGGCTGCGAGAGCTTCCCGAAGAAAATCGCCAGCACCACTACGTACACGACGAGGTTGTGCGCCAGGTACAACGCCTGCCGCCACACCGTGCGCAGCGCGTACACCGACACCGGCGCGGGAAGCTGTTTGATCATCCCTTCGTTCGCGATGAACGTTTCCGAACCCTCAACGATGCAGCCGTTCATGAAGTTCCACAGGATGAGCCCGGTGGTGATGCTCGGCAGCAACGTCGAAATCGAGGTGCCGAACAACGCCGAGTTGACCACGCCCAGGGCGAGCGCGGTCACCGCCATCCCGACAGTGATCCACAACGGCCCGAGCGACGAACGGCGGTAGCGCTGCTTGATGTCCTGCCAGGCGAGCAACGCCCACAGTTCCCGGGCACGCAGTCCGGCCTGCAGGTCGGCAAGGGCGCGACGCCAGCTTCTCGGGTCCGCGTCGATCGCGGGCGGAGCGGTCATGACAGCGAATCTAGCCGCGATCGCCTTTCCCGGCCAACACGCGACTACGGTGTGCCGCGTGAGCTTTTTCCTGTCCCGCGTCCTTTCCGCACTCCGCGATGGCGGCGACACCGTGCTGTTCCACCACGACGACACCATGATGACGTACCGGGCGGCGTCCGAGCTGCTGTCGCGGCTGTACAGTGGCCTCGCCGAGATGCGCGGCATGGTGGCGATCGACGCCGCCAACCGGCCGGAAGTGGTGCTGGCCCAGCTTGCCGCGCAGTTGCGAGGGCTGGAAGTCGTGCTGATCGCCGCGTCCGCGAGCCGTCCGGCGCGGGCGGCGACGCTGGCGGCCACCGGGGCGACTTTGCTGACTGACGCCGAACTCGACACGCTCGCCACCGCACGTCCGTCCACTCCGGACACACTGCCGAATCGCGTCACGGCGATTTTTCCCAGTGGCGGCACCACTGGAACCCCGAAACTGATCCGGCACAGCGGAATCTACGACGGCGTGGCACACATCTTCCAACCGGACGGCACCAAAACCGCCCTCGTGACCGCGCCGCTCACGCATATGACTGGCAACGCCGCCGTCCTCGGTGCACTCTGCTGCGGCAACACTGTTGTGCTGCATCGGGAGTTCACCGCAGAGAAGCTGCTGGCCGATGTGGAGCGTCACCGCATCACGACGCTTTCTCTTACCCCGCCTCGACTTTACGCAGTGCTCGACCATCCTGATATGTCCACAACGGACGTAGCAAGCGTACAGCAGCTCTCCCTCGGAGCCGCGCCGTTGCCGCCCCGGAGGCTAGCCGAGGCACTCAAGGTGTTCGGCCCGGTCGTCGGACAGGGTTACGGGCTCACCGAAGCACCGATGATCGCCAGCATCTCCGCGGACGAAGTCCTTGCCCGGCCGGAACTTCTCGGCTCCGTCGGCCGCATCGTGCCCGGCATGGAAGCCCGGACCGAGAACGGCGAGGTACTCGTCCGCGGACTGTCCATGATGGACGGCTACCACGGGCAGCCGCCGATCGGCGACGGCTGGCTGCGCACCGGCGACCTCGGCCGCTTCGACGAAGACGGTTACCTCTATCTAGAGGACCGGATCGACGACGTCATCGTCACCGGCGAGCACGGCACGAAGGTCTCTTCGACCACAGTGGAGCATGCCCTCCTCAGCCATCCCAAGGTGAAAGCCGCCGCAGTCGTCCCAGCAGCCGGGCCGGACGGAACCCTTCTGCACGCAGTGGTGGTCGCCGACAACACAACCGCTGACGAACTACGCGACCAGGTCCGCGAAGAACTGGGCGGCGAGCACTTCGTACCGTCCACTGTGGAGTTCCGGGATGAGCTGCCGCTGACCCCAGTGGGCAAAGTGGACAAACAACGGCTCAAGCGCTGACCGACGGACCCAGCAGCCGTTCCCGATGATGCTCCTCGTGCAGGTCTCGCCGTCGCGCGTGCAGCAACTGCGCCAACGTCACCTTGCCGAGCACCCGCGAGGGGTCATGCCGATCGACCACCAACGCCTGCGTCGTGTGTCCGAGCGCCAGTTCGTTCGCGACGTCGCGCAGAGTGTCGTCCGCGAATACAACGACATCCGCCGACATCTGCACATCCGGTTGGTGCGTCATCACTTCATGGACGAAGAACGTCTCCAGTGGATCAGTCGTGTACTCGCGAGTGAGGTGCAGGCGTCGGCGCGCGATCTTCTCCGTGAGCACAGAACGCTTGAGCAGCAACACCGATAGGGCGTACGCCGAGAACGACGCGACAACGAGCGGCAGCAAATAGCTCCACGCGTGAGTCAGCTCCAAAGTGAACACAATGCCGGTGAACGGCGATCGCATCACGCCGCCGACCACCGCGGCCAGCCCGCACGTCGCCCAGAATCCGGGCGCGACCTGGGGCAGCAAACCGCCTTCCGCGGCTCCCAGCGCGGCACCGATCATGAACACTGGCGCCAGCACGCCGCCAGAAGTCCCGGATCCCAGTGACAGCGCCCAGATCAGCGTCTTCACGACCAGAATTCCGACGATCAGCGACGCGGTCGCGTGTCCGGTGAGCAGTGTGTCGATCACGTCGTAGCCGACGCCGAGGGCGTGCGGTTCGATCAGGCCGCCGATGCCGATCACGAGGCCGCCGATCGCGGGCCACCACATCCAATGCACAGGCAGCCGCGCGAAAAGATCTTCGGCGAAGTAGACGAGCGCGGTCGCGCCGATCGCCAGCAATCCGCCGGTGAGGCCGGGAATGAGCGCGAGACCGTCTGCGGCGGGGCCGGGGTTGGACCCGGTGAACGGGACCCCGAAAACCGGTCCGGTACCGAGCAGGAAACCGCGGCACACCGTCGCGACCGACACCGCGGCCGCCACTGGCACGAGGCTGCGCGGCCGCCATTCGAAGAGCAGCAGTTCGACCGCCAGCAGAACGGACGCGAGCGGCGCGTTGAACGTCGCCGCCATCCCGCCCGCGGCACCGGCGACGAGCAGCGTCTTGCGTTCGTCCGCGGAGAGTTTTAGCAGCTGCGCGAGGATCGAACCGACCGCGCCGCCGGTCATGATGATCGGCCCCTCGGCGCCGAACGGGCCGCCGGTGCCGATGCTGACCGCCGCCGAAACCGGCTTCAGCACCGCGACGCGCGGGGCCACCCGGCTGCCGCCGGTGAGGATCGCTTCGATCGCCTCCGGCATGCCGTGGCCGCGGATCTTCTCCGAGCCGTAGCGCGCCATCAGCCCGATCACGAGCCCGCCGACAACCGGTGCGAGCAGCACGAGCCACCACGGGTGATGCTGCGCGCCCGGCGCGACGAGATCCGTGGCGACGCGTTGGTAGAAGACCAGGTTGGTGATCAAGCCGATGAGCTTGAGCAGTGCGAACGCCGCCACCGCCGCCGCGCCGCCCACCGGCAGCGCGATCGCGGTGATCAGCAGCATCCGCGGATTGACTGCGAAGTCGCCGAGGTGCGCGGCCCGCGCCGGGATCTTCACAGCCGGCCCGGCCCGGCCGTGGGCACACCGGGTGCCGATTCCGCCGCCGCGACCAGGTCGCGAACCGCCGTCGAGACCGCCTGGCTCCGCTGGGCGGGCACCTCTGCCAGCAGCTCGGACAGCGCGCGGTGGCGTCGATCCACGACACCCGCGACGACCTCGCGCCCGGCAGCGGTGACCTCGATCGTCACCACCGTGCGGCGATGCTCGTCCTCGCCGCGCACGACGTACCCGTGCGCTTCGAGCTTGTCGGCCAGCCGCGTGACCGACGAGGCGTTGACGCCCATCGCCTCGGCGAGCCGCGAGCACGGCACGCGTCCCAGGCTGTCGAGCACCACGAGCAATCGCACCTGCGGGAAGGTGACGCCGCGCGGGGCGGCGTGCGCGCTGTCCCAGGCCACGGCCACGAGCACGCGAGTCAGCCGCTCGAGATCGGTCACTTCGTCCGGCAAACCTTGCATAGTGCAAAAGTTGCTATAGACAAGGCTCTGGGTCAAGGGTGTGCTCGGTCACGGGGGCCTTCTCCCGGCTGCCCGTTTTGTCGGTGATCTTGGCTAGGGTGGCGGTTGAGCGACGCGGAGGTGAGCCGGTGGAGACCCACCCACTCCGGGGCAACCCCGGGGAGCAGCACGACACGTACCCACAGCGCCCCGCGCAGCGGCGGCACGCTCCGCGTGCGAGACAGCGCGGATGAACGGAGAACGAGTCGCCTCCGCGTCGCTCCTCGAACCGATGCCGGTGTGGCGCTGGCCGGTCGCCCGGTGGACGACGTTCGACGAATGCGCCGCCGCCCTCGACCTCACCGTCGGCGAACTGGCGTGGTTCGCCGACGAACGCGGCTGGCACCGGCGGTCCCGGCCGGTGTTGCGGCACTACAGCTACCGCTGGATCCCGACAGCCACCGGCGGCGCGCGGCTGATCGAACGACCGAAGCCCCGGCTGGCCGAGGTGCAGCGCCGCGTCCGCAGGCACGTGCTCGACGCGCTGCCGGTCCACGAGGCCGCGCACGGTTTCCGTCGCGGCCGCTCGATTCACACCTGCGCCCGCCCGCATGCCGGACAGGACCTGGTGGTGCGGCTCGATCTGGCCGGCTTCTTCCCGACGGTCCCCGCGTCCCGCGTGCGGTCGCTGCTTGACCTGGCCGGGTATCCGCCAGCCGTCGCCGCCGCGGTCGCCGGAATCCTCACCACCCGCACGCCGGTCGACGTCCTGCGTTCCGCGCCCGCCCGGTCGAGGATGCTGAGCCACCTCGCCGGCACGCATCTCCCGCAAGGCGCTCCGTCGTCGCCGTCGGTAGCGAACGCGGTTGCCCATCGCTTGGACCGGCGGCTTTCCGGGCTCGCCGCCGTGCTGGGCGCGAACTACACCCGTTACGCCGACGACCTCGCCTTCTCCGGTGACGCGAGCCTGCCGCTGCATCGCCTGTTGCCCGGCGTCCGGAGGATCGTCACTGACGAGGGCTTCCGTCTGCGCGACGACAAGACGTCCGTGAAACCGGCCTACCGGCAGCAACGCGTCGCGGGCCTGGTGGTGAACGCCGCGCCTGCCGTCGCCCGCTCCGAGTACGACGAGCTGCGGGCGGTGCTGCACAACTGCGTCCAGACCGGCCCAGCTCCGCAGAACCGTGCTGGGCATCCGGATTTCCGCGCGCACCTGCTGGGCCGGATCGCGTGGATCAGCGCCACGAACGACACTCGCGGCGCGAAATTGCGCGGCCTGTTCGCCCGGATCGACTGGTCGTGAACGCGGTGGTTCAGACCGATAACAGGCTGAGATTCCGCTCCATCTCGGCCCACCATCCGGCCGCCGGAACATCCCTCGGCTGAATCAACGAGGCTTTGACCAGAATGTCCGGCCGGTTTTCTCGCCAAGCGTAGGAAAAAAGCTCGTCATAATGCACCCGCGGAAGCCACCCCTGTTCCCGGCCCGCTTCCAAACGCATGAGCTGCCGAGCAAGATCCACGCTGCTTCGCTCACAACTGCGAAACGCACTGGAAAATCGTTGCACGCCTGCCGCGTCGCCCCGCCGAAACGCCTGGCAGGCAAGGAAAAGCGCGGTCACGGCGAGGACATCCGACCGATGCACCCCGCCCTCCGCCGCCAGATGTTCCGCCAGCTGAAAACTGCGCTTCCGCCGTCCCCGGCGCACCATTTCCGCCAGCGCTCGCTGCTGACGAGTGAGATATTCGTCTTCCCGCAGGTACTGCACAGCGTTTCCTCCCCTGCGCCCGGTCCCGACCCAGGCCGCTTCCCGGTACAGGATGCTCCACCAGAGTGACAGATACGTCGGCGGCACTCGGCCGTTCGGAGCAAAATATCACCCAGGGGCATCGACAGTACCCGACCGCGCAAGCTCGGGAATTCTTTGTTGTTCCTTTGAAATCGGGGGTCTCGGTGCGGTTCGCGCGGGTTCTCGGGGCGGGTCGGTTTCCGTATCGGTTCCCGGGGATGGGTTGGGTTGCCGACGTGAATGGGGCGAGTGACTGCGGAATCCGCATCTTGAGGCGAGTGACCCGAGTGGACACTCCGTGCGCGGAGAGGCGCGGCGGTCGCGAATCGCTTTCATGCCAAGGGTTGTTTCCGCTCAAACGGAGCAGGCCTCCGGGCGACTCGGGCTCCGGGGGCCTTGGGGCGGGAGGTATTTGAGTGTGATTTCCGGTGATGATTTCACCCGTTCGGCCCAATCGGGCGCGTGGGAGTGGGGTGGGCAGGCTGCTCTGAGGTGAGCGCGGCGATCGAAGGGCGGATCGGCTCTCTTTTCGGGGCGGCCGCTGACTCCTGCGGGTTCGGCTCGGCAGCGAGGTCCGGACTCCGGCTGCGGGCAAGGTCGGGACTCGGCTCGGCAACGCGGTCAGGACTCCAGCTGCGGGCAAGGTCGGGACTCGGCTCGGCAGCGAAGAAATCCGACTGAGGTTTTCTCAGCAGCGCACGGCGCTTCTCGCGCCACCCGACCGGCCCGGCGCACGATGCCGCGGTCCGTGAGGGGAACCCTGAGGGAATCAGAGTTCCTCAGGGTTCCCCTCACGGACTTTCGCAGGCGCACAGAGCCCGCCTCGCCCAGGCGGCACCTGGCGCGACTCGACCACGCTCGGCCGGAATCGACGGTGATCGGCCACGCCCCGGCGATGCCCGGCCCGGCTCGACCGGGCTTAACGGTGATCGGGCGAACCTGGCCGTGACTACTCGTGCCCGGCCGTAATTGGCCAACTCGCTGCCCGGGCGAGCCCGGCACCCCCCTCGCTGCCCGAGCGAGCCCGGCATCCCCATCCGCCGCAAGATCGTTTCTGCCCCATGCCGGGGAACTTCCCGCCCGCCAGAGCCGAAACTCCTTCACCGCACACCGAACCCACGCGGCCGCCCGTCAGGTTCTCCGGTCTATCCGGCTGCCCCGCCGGGGCTTCCCCAGTCCGCCGGAGCCGAAACCCCTCGCCACAGGCCACACGGCCCGGCTGCCGCCGAGCCGTTCAACTCGTTGTCGTTCAGCCGCGGTCAGCCTGGCCCTCCCCAGGGTCAGGCTGACAGAACCCGTGACCGGTCCGCACACCGGTCACGGCGTGTTCGTCCCCGAACTCCTCAAAGCACCTCGAAACAACCCCGCGACACCCTTTGGGCCCGCGGACGGGAACCGAAGTGCTTCAGGCGACCTCGGTCCGGCTGCCGCCGGGGGCGTGGAGCCCCAGCATGTCCAGCAGCAGGGCGCATTCCTGCGCGTCCTTGGCCCTGGACGCGACGGCCAGCGCTGCCTTGCGGCGGCGTTCCTCCTGCCGGGTCGCGTCCGTGTCGTCCACGAGGTCTGGCGCCGGGTGCAATCCGGTGGTCAGGTCTCGCATGGTGGCTCCTCCCCGATCGGCGTCGGCGCGGGTTTTCCGCGCTCGCTGCACACCCCTTCAACGGCCGAACCGCACCGGATGTTCCGATGACTCCGGTCACGTCGGCCGGTCAGGCCAGGATGGCACACGACGGGAGCGGCCGGTGCGGCAATAAAAAAGGGGGCGTGCGCAGGGCACGAGCGCGAATAGTCCTAAGTGGACACAAGGCAAAAGCGCCCATTCGGGTGGCGTGGGTGGCCTCACCCGGCTGGGCGAGCCACTATCCACGCTGTGCATCCCGACCGGCGCCCCCTGCGCACCGCTCTCGTCGGGATGACTGTGCTCGTCCTCGGCGTCCTCACCGCGCTTCGAGCACCGGATCTGCCGATCATCGGCGACGGCACCGCGTATGCCGCCGAGTTCAGCGAAGCCGCTGGGCTCGCTACCGGCAACGACGTCCGGATCGCCGGGGTGAAAATCGGCCGGGTGGCCGAGGTTTCCCTCGACGGTGCGTCCGTCCGGGTGTCGTTCCGGGTATCCGGCGCGTGGCTCGGCGACCGGACATCGGCCGCGATCCGGATCAAAACGGTGCTCGGGCAGAAGTATCTCGCGCTGGACCCGGTCGGGGCCGGGTCGCTCGATCCGGATACGCCGATTCCGCGTGACCGGACCACGGTTCCGTATGACGTGCTGCCCGCGTTCCGGCAGCTGGCCACGACCGTCGACGCCATCGACACCGACCAACTCTCGCGCAGCTTCCAGGCCATTTCCGAGACCTTCGCGCGTACGCCCGCCGACGTCCGCGCGACACTGACCGGGCTTTCGCGGCTGTCCGACTCCCTTTCGACCCGCGACGCGAAACTGGCTCACCTTTTAACGCAAGCGCGCACGATTTCCGCCACGCTCGCCGACCGCGACGCTCAGCTGACCCGGCTTCTCACCGATGGCAACCAGCTGCTGGACGAGGTGAGCAAACGCGAGTCGGCCATTCAGGCGCTGCTCAGCGGAGCCCGTCAGCTGGGCGTCGAGGTATCCGGGCTTGTCGCCGACAACGATCGCGAGCTCGGCCCGGTGCTCACCCAGCTCGACCGGCTCACCGCGCTGCTCGAACGAAACCGCGCGGCACTCGCCGAAGGAATCCGGAAACTGGCCCCGCTCGTCCGGTTCGCCGCGAATCTCACCGGAAACGGCCGGTGGATCGACGGCTACCTGTGCGGCCTGATCCTTCCCGCGATCGGACCGCTGAACGAACACGGCTGCTTCAGTCCATGAGCCCGGGACCGCCGGTGATGCGCACGGTGACCTGGTTGTCGTTGTATGTGTAGGCCTCGTAAGTGAACTCGACACCGGTCTTCTCGACGTGCTCGGTCCACGCCCGGTACTCGTGCCGCTTCCAGCCGGGGAAGTTGAAGAACTCGTCGAAGTGCACGATGCTGCCGACGCGCAGCCGCGGGCCGACGTTGTCCAGCACGGTCTTCGCGGAGCTGTAGAGATCGCCGTCGACATGCAGGAAATCGACCGGACCGGGGTGCTTCTCCAAGAACCCGGGCAGGCTGTCGGAGAACAGGCCGACGACCAGTTCGGCTCCCGGCACGTCCGGCAGGTCGTCGCGGGCGAAGGCACCGGCGGGCATGCCGTTGAGCCACGCCTCGGGCAGGCCGTCGAACGAATCGAAGCCGTACACCTCGGTCGCGTTGCGCGCGGCCGTGATGGTGCGCAGCGTGTTGCCGGACGCGACCCCGAACTCCAGCGCCATCCCGCCGGTGGGCGCGAGGGAAAGCGCGTACTGCAGCGTTTCCTTGGGACTGCCGAAATGCTGCGCGCCGACCAGGCTTTCGCGCGCGAAGACGTTGCTCTCCAGCGCCGCGTCCTGGTCGCCGGCGTACACGATGTCGCGACGGCTGCGGATTTCGAACTCGACCACGCGGTCCAGCAGCCGATCCCCCTGCCGGACGACCTCGGAGCGCAGTTCTTCGCGCGTCCGCTCCAGTTCCGCGCGCAGTTCGGCGAGCTGGTCGGTGTGCGGATCGTGCAGCCGGGCGGCGGCCCGGCGCAGCACCAGGCCGGCCTTCCGGCGCAGCGCAGGGCCCAAAGTCCTTGTCGTCAGCCGATCTTGGCTTTCCTGGTTCATTCCGGGACGATAGCCGACAACCGGACGCCGCCCCGAACTGCCTGGTTTACCCGGGAGTAGCCGACCGCCGGACCACCGCGGATCCCTGCGCGGCCGCACACAGCGTCGACTTTCCTTCTCTGTCCACTGTGTACAGATCGCAGCGGCAGGTGGCTCGCGAACGACTCGCTTGGACGACCGTTGCTTCCGCGCGCAGCAGCACGCCGTCGGCAGGGACGAGGTAGTCGATGGAGAAGCCGCTCGTGAGCAGCTGCGGGCCGAGCACCGTTCCGGCCGCGAAGGTGAGCGCGTTGTCCGCGGCGTAGGCGAGGACGCCGCCGTGGAGGTACCCGTTCTGCTGCCGGAGGTCGTCGCGGACATCCAGCTCCAGCACCGCGCGGCCGTCGCCGAACTCCTCGACTCGCGCGCCGAGCAGGACGCTGAACGGTTGTGCGGCGAGTCCGGCGCGCGCGAAGTCCAAGTCCATTCCCAGCCCTCACTTCAGTAGTGAAGTACTTCAGTAGTGAAGTGAGGATGGCGGCGAGGAGAGATCACTGTCAAGATCCCCGCATGGCCGCCGACGAACGTCTTTTCTTCCTGCTGCAGAGCGCGGCGCACCGGCTGCGCGTCGAAGGCGACCGGCGCTGCCTCGCCGCGGGCGGCGTGACGACCGCGCAGCTCGGCGCGCTGCTCGCGGTGCACGATCAGCCTGGGCTCACCCAGCGGGAACTGGCCGCCGAGCTGGGCCAGCGCGAATCCGCGATCACCGCGATGACCGGACGGCTGATCGACGCCAGGCTGATCGTCCGGCAGCCGCATCCGCGGCAGCACCGGGCGCTGGTGCTGGACCTCACCGCCGAGGGAACCGCGACGCTGGCCCGGCTGCGGCCGGTGATCGAGTCGTTCAACGGCGAACTGCGCGCGCTGCTCGGGGACGCGTTCGGGCCGACCAGCGAGGCGCTGCGGCATTTGGCGGGGTGGCCGGGTCCCGCTGTGGTTGTCCGTGAGGGGAACCCTGAGTGACTCTGATTCCGTCAGGGTTCCCCTCACGGACGGCGGCGGAAGCGTTAGGGGCACGTCCGGGTGCCCGGGCCGACCGCGCACCGGCTAGCTTCACCAGATGTCACCTGCCACACCCGTCCCCGCCGCCTTCCGGCAACGTGCGGGCCGCACCATGTCCGGCGTGGCGATCATGACAGCCCGGCTCTGGTGGGCCTGGCAGACGGTCCGATCCGCAGGCGTCGCTTACCTTTCGGCTCAGCGTTCGGAGCCGTCCCCGCCCTGTTCCGCGAGGAACCGTTCGAACTGCGAGCCCAGTTCGTCCGCCGTCGGCATGTGTTCCTGCGATTCGGCGAGCAGGCTGTGCCCGGACGCTTCGGTGAACGTGTCGTACTGACGCTCCAGCGCGCGCACCACGTCGGCGGATTCGTCGGATTCCGCGACCTGGCGGTCGATTTCCGCCTTGGCCACCTCGGCCGCGGTGCGCAGTTCGCCGTCGGGCAGGCGCAGGCCGGTGGCCTTGCCGACGGACTCGAGGATCGTCAGCGCGGCGGCCGGGTAGGTCGACTGCGCCAGGTAATGCGGCACGTGCGCGGCGAAGCCCATCGCGTCGTGGCCCCATTCGCCGAAGCGGTACTCCAGCAGCGCGGCGATGCTGCCCGGGACCTGCATGCGGTTGGGCAGCGGCTGGTGCTCGCCGACCAGGTGCTCGCGGGTCGCGTGCGCGGTGACGCCGAGCGGGCGCGTGTGCGGGGCTCCCATCGGAATCCCGTGGTAGCCCACGGTCAGCCGCACGCCCCAGCGCTCCACCAGCTGCCGCACGGCGGCGGCGAACAGCTCCCATTCGCGGTCCGGCTCCGGGCCGGACAGCAGCAGGAACGGGATCCCGTCGTCGTCGTGCAGCAGGCGCACGACCAGTTCGGGGGCCTCGTATTCCTCCCAGTGGTCGACCGCGTAGATCATCGTCGGGCGGCGCGACCGGTAGTCGATGAGCCGGTCGACGTCGAAGCGCGCGATGACGCGGTTCTCGACCTCGCCGGCGAGGTGGTCGGTGACCAGCTGCCCGGCCGAGCCCGCGTCCATGAAACCCTCGAAGAAGTGCAGGAGCACGGCTCCGTCCAGGTCAGGGACGTCCGAGTCCACCTCGTACAGTTCCTCGGGATCGAGTCCCACCGGATCCTCCTGCTGCTCGCTTGCACGGACGTACGCGGTACAACGCGGCCCGGCTGCGAATCCATCCCGCGCGCGGCGAAAATAGTAACGCCCCGCACTCAATGGCCACCCGGATCGGGGCATCGTGACACTTGTCGTGGGCATCGGCGCGTCCGGTCGGGCACTCTGAGCAGGTGAACACCGAGGAATCCACCACTCTGCAACTGCGGCTGCGCCCGCCCGAACACCGGGTGAGCCGCCGGGCGATCGGCCATTGGGCGGCGTCGGCCGGGGCAGGCTGGCTGGTCGTGCTCGCCGTGCAGGCGGTGGTGGTCGCGACCGCGGACGACCCGCCGTCGTGGCTCCCGGTGACGCTTGTGCTCTCCTGCGTGCTCGCCCCGCTGCACTTGCTGGTCATGCCGCAGTGGCGCTACCGCGTGCACCGCTGGGAAGTCACCGGTGAAGCGGTCTACACCCAGTCCGGCTGGCTGAAGCAGGAGTGGCGGATCGCGCCGATCTCGCGGATCCAGACGGTCGACGTCGAACGCGGCCCGCTGGAGCAGCTGTTCGGGCTGGCCCGGCTCACCGTCACGACCGCGTCGGCCGCCGGGCCGCTGCGCATCTCCGGACTCGACCGCGAGGTCGCGGTCGAGCTCGCCGACGAGCTGACCCGCACCACCCAGGCCGCGCGCGGGGACGCGACGTGAACGCCACCGCACCGTCGGCTCCGGTCGCCGCCGAGGGCACCGGCGACGCGCCCTGGCATCGCCTCGATCGCCGGATGTTGTTGATCCGCCCGTTTCTCGACCTGGTCAAGTCCCTTCCGGTACTCGTTGGCGCACTGCTGCTCGGCCACGGGAATGACTGGCAGTGGATCGGTCTCGCCGCCACCGCGGTGACGATCGGCACCGGCATTTCGCACTGCCTCACCTCGCGCTACCGCGTCACCGCGACCCAGATCGAATGGCACACCGGATTGCTGCTGCGCAAGCAACGTGCGATTCCGCGCGATCGAATCCGTACCGTAGACGTGGTTTCGGAACCGAAACATCGGCTTTTCTCGCTTTCCGCGGTAAGAATCGGTACCGGACGGCACGAACACGGAAAGGGACCGGGCAAGGACCAGCTGGTGCTCGACGCGGTCACCCGCGCCGAAGCCCAGCGGCTGCGGACCCTGTTGCTGCACCGGAAACCGGCCGAAGCCGAGGCACCGCAACCGCCGGAGTCGCTCGTCGCCGAGGTCGACAAGCGCTGGGTGCGGTACGCGCCGTTCACGCTGTCCGGGCTCGCCGTGGTCGCGGCGATTCTCGGCACCGTCTATCACTTCGCGCACGAACTGCACTTCGATCCGACGAGTTTCGGGCCGCTTCGCGACCTCACCGCCCGCGCGCTCGAACAACCGGTGTGGCTCACCGTGGTGCTGGCGGCGGCCGGACTGTTCGTAGTGGTGGCAGTGCTGTCCGTCGGCGGATACGTGTTGTCGTTCTGGAACTTCCGGCTCACTCGCGAACCGGGCGGCACGCTGCACATCCGGCGCGGGCTGGTCACGACGCGGTCGGTGTCGATCGAGGAAGACCGGTTGCGCGGCGTCGAGATCAAGGAACCGTTGCCGCTGCGGATGGTCGGCGGCGCGAAGTGCGTCGCGGTCGCGGCCGGACTGCGCGAGGGCAAGGGCGCGGACCGCGGCGGCGGCCTGCTGCTGCCGCCCGCTCCGGCCGCGAAGGCCAGGGAGATCGCGAGCGAGGTGCTCGGCGAGGACTTCGCGAAGGTCCCCCTCGTGCGGCATACCCGGCGCGCGCTGACCCGCCGGATCACCCGCGCCGTCTTCGCCGTGCTGGCGCTGTCGGCCGCGTTGTTCGCGCTGGCCCGGCTCGACGTACTGCCGGAATGGCCGTGGCAAGCCGCACTCGTGCTGCTGCCGTTCGCCGTGCTGGTCGGGTTCGACCGGTACCGCGCGCTCGGCCACGCCATCACCGGCCGGTTCCTGGTGACCCGTTCCGGGTCGCTGGCCAGAGCGACGGTCGCGGTCCGGAGCGACCGGCTCACCGGCATCGTCGTGCAGCGGTCGCTGTTCCAGCGGAGGGCCGGGCTCGTGACCGTCATCGCGCCGGTCGCCGCCGGACGCGGGCATTACCGCGTGCTGGACGTCGAGCAGGGCGCCGGGCTCGCGCTCGCCGACACCGCCGTGCCCGGATTGCTGACACCGTTTCTCGCGGTGCCGGACAAACCGTGAACTGTGGTAATTTACCGACGCGTTCGTGACTGAATTCGGTGAACTCGCGAAGAGGTTTCAGGATGTCTGAACCCGGGCTCCGCCGCACGGCCGGTGCCAACAGTTCCCGGAAAGTGCTCCAGCTGCTGCTGTCGTTCACTGAACAGCGCTGGGAAGCCAGTGTGGCGGAACTCGCCAGCGTGATCGGCAGCCCGGTCGCGACCACCTATCGCTACGTGCAACTGCTGAAGGAACTGCAGTTGCTCGAAGAGTCGCGGTCCGGGCGCTACCACGTCACCAGTCGCGTGATGCCGCTCGCGCGCGCCGCCCGGCTCGCGAACGACCTGGCGCGGATCGCGCGGCCGACGATGGAGGAGGCCGCGCGCGAACTCGGCGAGACGATCCTGCTGTTCCAGCACTTCGGCGATTTCGCGGTGTGCAGCGACCGGGTGGAATGCGACCGCGCGATGCGGTTCACGTTCCAGCCGGGGCATTCCATCCCGCTCGGCGTCGGCGCGACCGGGAAGATGCTGCTCGCCCTGCTGCCGGACGGAGAACGCGAACGCCAGGCCGCCCGGATCGCCGACGAACGCGGCACCGAGGTGCGCGACGCCCTCAAGCACGCGCTGGCCAACCGTTACGCGCAGAGCTGGGGCGAGATCGAGGACGGCGTGTGGGCGTGCTCGGTGCCGGTCGACGCGGACCGGCTCCGGCCGAGCGTGCTGAGCCTCGTCGGGCCGGCCACGCGCGTCGGCGACACGGAGCGCGAACGGGCGATCACGGCGTTGCGCGGCTACGCGGAGCAGATCGGAAAGGCGATTTCCGAATACTCGGTGTAGCCGTAAAATCGGGCCGGTGATCCGCCTCGCCGCTCCCGCCGACCTGTCTGTGCTGCCCGACCTCGAACGCGCCGCCGGAGAACCGTTCCGGGCCGTCGGCATGGCCGAGATCGCCGACGACGCACCGCCTTCGGCCGAGGACCTCGCGGTGTTCCAGTCGGCGGGCCGGTGCTGGGTCTGGGACGACGACGGGACGATCGCGGCGTACGTGCTCGCCGAGGAGGTCGACGGTTTCGGCCACGTGGAACAGGTTTCGCTGCTGCCGAGCCACGCGCGCCGCGGCTTGGGACGGGCGCTGATCGAGACGGTCGGCGCGTGGGCCGCGGAACGCGGGCTGTCCGGGCTGACGCTGACTACGTTCGCGGACGTGCCGTGGAACGCGCCTTACTACGAGCGGCTCGGGTTCCGGGTGCTGGCCGAAGAAGAGCAGGGCCCGGCGCTGCGGGAGATCCGGCGGACGGAGATCGCGCGGGGGCTGGACCGGTGGCCGCGGGTGGCTATGGTGCGGTCTTCCTTGTAGCACAAGCGGTTTCGGCCGCCCCGGCCGATTCCGCCAGGAGCGTCCTGGCCTGCGTCAGTGCGAAGCCCAACAGGTTCAGCCCGCGCCATCGGGCGGGGTTCTCCGCGTCCGGATCGTCCGCGGTCAGCCCGATGCCCCACACCCGGTCAAGCGGGCTCGCCTCCACCAGCACCCGCTTCCTCGTGCTCAGCAGAAAGCGAAGCAACTCCGGGTGCTGCCCGAACTTGGCGACGCTGCCGGCGAGCACGATCTCGCCGCGGCGGACGTCCCATTGATCCTGGTCGAAGCCCACGACGCCGCGTCCGAGCTCCTTGGCCTGGCGCGGATGCCGGGCTTCCAGGATCTTCCCGGCAGTCGTTTCGTCGCCGAACAGCAAGGCCTTCCGCCACATCATGTAGTGCTCGGCCGTGGCGAACGTCCGGTCGGCCAGCGTGAAGGGCGCCGGCCACCACTGGCTCAGACAGCCCCGTCCGGCGCTTCCGTCGCTCTCCGGCCGGTGTCCCCAGAAGAACAGGAATTTGACTCGCTGCCCGTGGCGCATCCGGTCGGCCAGTTCGGCGACATCCCGCGGGTTCTCCTCCATGAGACGGCAGTCTTGCAGCGGCGAGCCCGGTCCAGGAACTGATTTCGGCCGCCGGCCCGAAGCCATGACTGCCAGGGTCGCTCGGGAGGGGGACCTGGATTGCCCCGCGAATCGAACACGTGTTCTACTGGTCGGGCCGGCCCCGGAGGGGGAAGCTCCGCGGGCCGGCACCCAGGCAGAACCCGTCCCCTCGATCGATCCCAGGAGGCAGTGTGGCGGTCAAGATCACCCACCTCGCCAGTGGTCAGCAGGTCCGCTTCGCGAACGCGGACGGCGCTCGCCGCTATGCCGAAATCATGGGCGGCGGCGTCGACAAATGGCGCTTCACGATCGTTCCCGGGGACAGCGGGGCTCCCGGCATGCCGGCGGCGGTCGTCAACGTGCCGGTGTGGCGGACCGTCGCGCGATGACCGGTTCTTGTTGACGTCCGCGGTGATCGGCGCGGCACGAGCCCGCCGTGCCGATCACCGGGACAACGTCACCCGCTGTTTGTTGCCTACTGGCCACGCCTTGTGCTCCACTGTCGATCACCCACTGCTGTAAGTCCCGCGACGCGGGACCGCCGCTTGTCAGCAGCGACCACCTCGGCACGGCCCTGCACCCGTGCCAAGACGGACAGAAGGAGCGGCTCCTTGCTTGCGCACCAGCGTGGAACACATCGGCGTGGAAAAATCCGGGGCACTGTCGCGTTGTCGGTCCTCGCGCTCGCGGTCGGGGCCGGTGCGGCCCACGCGGCGCCGGCGGCCGCCCCGAAAGCCACCGCGTGGCCCGGCGGGTCGAAGGTGGCCATCGCCGACGACTCCGGGGTTTTCGGCAAGAACCTCAGCGGCGTGTCGTACGAATCGCCCACCGTGCTGTGGGCGGTGAAGAACGGTCCGAGCACCCTGTACCGGCTCGTCCAGGACGGCGGCAAATGGCGGCCCGACACCGCCGACGGCTGGGCCAAGGGCAAGCAGATGCACTACTCCGACGGCAGCGGCGACCCGGACGCCGAAGGGGTCGTCTTCACCCCGGACGGCGTCTTCACCTCCACCGAGCGCGACAACGACGACGGCGACACGAGCAAGCCCGCCGTGCTCCGGTACGCGACCTCCGGGTCGGGCACCTCGCTGAAG
The DNA here is from genome assembly GCF_041346965.1 of Amycolatopsis sp. cg13. Taxonomy (GTDB): domain Bacteria; phylum Actinomycetota; class Actinomycetes; order Mycobacteriales; family Pseudonocardiaceae; genus Amycolatopsis. The sequence continues at coordinate 7,392,786 of NZ_CP166848.1, read as the reverse complement.
GCGACCGGGGAGTGGGACCTCACCTCGGACCTGCCGTCGGTCGACCCGAACAAGGGTCTCGAAGCCATCGCCTGGGTGCCGGACTCGGCGCTCACCGCGCACAAATTCCGGGACGAGCACACGAAAGCCGCCTACAACCCGGCGAGCTACCCGAACCACGGGACCGGCCTGTACTTCGTCGGGCTCGAAGCCAACGGGAAGGTCTACGCGTACGCGCTCGACCAGTCCGGCACCAAGTACACCCGCGTCGCCACCATCGACAGCGGCTTCCCGGCGGTGATGGACCTCGAGTACGAGCCGTCGACCGGCCACCTGTGGGCCGAGTGCGACAACACGTGCAAGGGCCGCACCACCACGCTCGACGTCAACTCCAACGGAGCGTTCGCGGTCACCGCGCAGTACGACCGCCCGTCCGGGATGTCGAACTACAACAACGAGGGTTTCGCGATCTCGCCGACCTGCGCGAACGGGAGCAAGCAGGTCGTGTGGTCCGACGACGACAACGACGACAACCACGCGCTGCGCACCGGAACGCTCGCCTGTAAGTAGTCCTATGTAGACAGACGACTGCGGCGGCACCGGAAACTCGGCGCCGCCGCAGTGTCGTCAGTTCTTCAGCAACCGGTCCAACGCCCGCGGAACCGCCGCCGCCAGCAGATCCAGCTCAGCCTCCTCGGCGACCAGCGGCGGCGACACCGCCATCCCCTTGCCGAGCGAGCGCACGATCACGCCTTCCTCCAGCAGGAACTTGTGCAACCGGCCGGGCGCGCCCGGGTCCGCCGACAGCAGGTCGGGCGCGAGTTCCACCGCGGCCAGGAATCCCAGCCCGGCCCGGACTTCCGCCACCGCGGGATGGCCGACCGCGCCGGAAAGCGCGTCCGCGAGCGGCTTCTCCAGCGCCTTGCCGCGCGGGATGATGTCGTCGCGTTCGTAGATGTCCAGCGTCGCGTTGGCCGCCGCGCAGGCGACCGGGTGTCCGGCGTAAGTCGCGCCGTGGCGCAGGATCGGCGCGCCCGGGCGGCCGGTGAAGAACGGCTCCGCCACGTGCGGCGCGACCAGCAGGACGCCCAGCGGGATCGTCCCGCTCGTCACGCCTTTCGCCGTGGTCACCAGATCCGGCTGCACCGACCAGCGGTCGATGCCGTACCAAGTGCCAAGCCGGCCCCACGCGCAGATGACACAGTCCGCGACGAACAGCACCTCGTGCTTGCGGCAGATCGCCGCCACTTCCTCGATGTAACCGTCCGGCGGCAGCAGCACGCCGCCCGCGCCGATGACCGGTTCGCAGAAGAACGCGGCCACTCGCTCCGGCCCCACGCGGAGGATTTCCTCCTCCAGCGCCGCCGCGTTGTCATACGGCACCTGCGAAAAGTCCGCGGCCGGCGGTCCCCAGCCTTCCGCGTTCACCGGGATCCCGGCCGCGGCGGTGCCGAATCCGTGCGTGCCGTGGTAGCCCTGGGTCCGGCTGATGATGTGGGTCTTGTCCGGACGTCCGGTGTGGACGAAGTAGGTCCGCGCGATCTTCACCGCGGTGTCCACCATGTCGCCGCCGCCCGAGCCGAGGAACACCTTCGACCCCGGCACCGGAGCCAGCTCGGACAGCCGCGACGCCAGCTTCAACGCAGGCTCGTTCGCGACGCCGCCGAACAGGTTGTACGCGTCCAGCTTCTCGAGCTGCTCGGCGACCGCGCGGGTGATCTCGGGACGGCCGTGGCCGAGGTTCGAGTACCACAGCGAAGCGGAGGCGTCGAAGTAACGACGGCCCGCGTCGTCCCAGACATAGGACCCCTCGCCGCGGGTCACCACGAACCGGTTCCCGTCGACCGCGCCCATGTCCGCGAACGGGTGCCACAGCGGGTTCGGCTGCTGGTCCGGCATTGCTCCTCCTCGGGGTCGGCTCAACCGGCCGGCGCCGCGGGGAGCGGCGACCGGCCGCCGCCGCCCTTTCTACCCGCCCGGCCGGGGATCGGCGAACCGCGACCCCTCGACGCGCGCCATCGCGGAACTCCGCAGTCCGGCGTCCCGATGGCTCCGATGGCGCTGTCCCCGGCCGGGCAGACCAGGCGCCGGCCGCCGCGCCGGGCGGCGGCACGCCAGCTCGCCCTTGTACAGCTCGGCGGCGCGGACCAGATCGGCGTAAGCCTCGACGTGGATCCGGTTGATCGCGTCGTGCGCGTCCCGGGCGGCCGCGTCGAGCCACGCGCAGTAGTCGCTTCGGGTCTGGGTCCGCATCGCGCGCCCCCTGCTCAGACGTTTTCGACGGTAGTTGCCTGTGCGTTCGCGGGCGCGGAACTCAGTGACACGCCCTTCCGGTCCTTGACGAAGAAGCTGGTGACCAGGCCGATCACGGTCATCACGGCGAGGTAGCCGGCGACCGCGTAGACCGTTCCGGTGCGGGTCTGCAGTGATTCGGCGATGGTCGGCGCGAACGCCCCGCCGAGCACCGCGCCGATCGCGTACGAGATCGCCGCGCCGCTGTAGCGGACCGTCGTCGGGTACATCTCCGAGTACAGCGCCGATTGCGGGCCGTAGGTGAACCCGAGCCCGACCGAGAACAGGAACAGCGCCACCAGAAGCAGTCCGACGTTGGCCGTGTTGATCAGCGCGAAGAACGGGAACATCCACACCAGCTGGATGACGAACCCGATCTGGTAAGTGCGGACGCGGCCGATCCGGTCCGCGAGCCAGCCGCCGAGCAGCGTGCTCACCAGCCAGGCGACCGCGGACAGCATCACCGCGATCAGCACTGTCGAACGGCCGAGGTGCAGGGTCTTGGTCGCGTACGACTGCACGTATCCGCCGGTGGTCATGTAGCCGACGGCGTTGTTGGCCGCGAACAGCAGCGCGCCCGCGATCACCAGCTTCCAGTGGTGCCGGAACAGCTGCACCAGCGGCATGCTCGACCGCGCCTTCTTCTCACGGACCTCCTCGAACACCGGGCTTTCCGCGACCCGCGACCGGATCATCAGCCCGGCGACGATCAGCACCACGCTCAGCAGGAACGGGATCCGCCAGCCCCACGCGAGGAACTGCTCCGGCGACGTCAGCGCGGTGACCAGCGCGAGCACGCCGTTGGCCAGCAGCAGCCCGATCGGCACGCCGATCTGCGGGAACGCGCCGTACAGCCCGCGCCGGTCGGCGGGCGCGTGCTCGACCGCGAGCAGGGCCGCGCCGCCCCATTCGCCGCCTGCCGAAAGGCCCTGCACGATGCGCAGCAGCACCAGGATGATCGGCGCCCACACGCCGATCGACGCGGTGTTCGGCACCAGGCCGATCAGCACCGTCGAGATCCCCATCAGCAGCAAGGTGAGGATCAGCATCGCGCGCCTGCCGAGGCGGTCGCCGAGATGCCCGGCGATGATCGCGCCGACCGGGCGGAAGAAGAAGCTGATGCCGACCGTCGCGAAGGACACGATCAGCGCGTCCTTGCCGAGCACCGCGAAATACTGTGTCGCGAAGACCAGTCCGGCGCAGATCGCGTAGATGAAGAAGTCGAACCACTCGATAGTCGTGCCGACCATGGCCGCCAAGACGACGCGACGGTGCTCTCTGCTGATCCCGGTCGTGCGCGGCATCGCGCCTCCCCTGCTGCTGACGGTGCTTCAGGCCGTGGCAGATCGTATATAATCAGTCGCCGCTCCGACAAGGCTCAATGAGGTAACTGAACAGGCTTTTTGCCCAGATGGACCAGCCGAGGCCCCCGGCACGCGTTCTCTCGGACGGCGCATCGTCTGGATTGAATGTATATTATTTAGCGCGGCGAACGGACCGGTTACCGTGGCCTGGACACCCCGCCCCGGCGGGCTGTGAAGGGGAGGCGACAGGGATGTCCACAACACACGAGGCGGCCGGCGGGCTCAGCAAGAGCCAGCACACGTACCAAGTTCTCAAGTCCCGCATCACCGCGGGCGCGTACCCGGCAGGCCATCGGCTGGTCCTCGGTTCGCTGGCCAAGGAATTCGACGTGAGCACGGTCCCGGTGCGGGAAGCGGTGCGGCTGCTGCAGGCCGAGGGGCTGGTGCACTTCGAGCGCAACGTCGGCGCGACAGTCGCGGCGATCGATCCGGTCGGCTACGAGCACACGATGCAGATGCTCGCGATCGTCGAAAGCGCGGCCACCGCGCTCGCCGCACCGCACCTGACCGCCGACGACCTCGCCGAGGCGGGCGAACTCAACGACCGGATGCGCGCCGGTCTCGACCAGCTCGAACCGGTCGAGTTCACCCGGCTCAACCACGAGTTCCACGAGGTCCTCTACACCCGCTGCCCCAACCCGAGCCTGGTCGACCTGGTCAAGAAGGGCTGGTCCCAGCTCGCCGGGATCCGCGATTCGACGTTCTCGTTCGTCCCCGCCCGCGCGCTCGCCTCGGTCGCCGAACACGACCAGCTGCTCGATCTCATCCGTGCCGGTTCCGGCCCCGAATGGATAGAGCACTGCGCGCGGGCGCACCGGTCAGCGACGCTGGACGCGTTCCTCAGCTGGGAAGCGGACTCGCACAGCTGACCTCACGCGGTCATGCGCGCGAGGATCGTCGCGAAATCCTGCTGCGGAATGGAAAACAAGCCACGGCGGAACGGCAACCCCCAATGCGCGGGATCGGTGACGAACGACAGCTGGTCGACTAGCGGCTTCGCGTCCACGCGCTGGCAAGCGTGGAAGGAAGCCGCGAGCCGCCATGGCTGGAAATCGTCGCTCACGTAAGCCTGGTAAGGCTTTTCGCCGGTGATGGTGGCCCACGCGGTGAATTGCCGGACGGGTGTGCCGCCCTGCAAACTCGTGCGCGGCGAGTAGAAAATCATCTCGTCGCCCGGACTCGGCTGGCGAAGGCGTTTGCCCGCACCGTGATCCGCTTGCGTGAAGCCGCCCTCGGCGGCCGCTTCGACGTGGTCCAGGGTGACGGTGTTGATCCAGAATCGCTGACCGGCCGGGATCACTTCGCGGTCAGCCCTTCGACGAGGCCGGTCGTCGGCCGGCCCAGGAGCCGGGAAAGATCGTCGCCGACCCGCGCGAAAATCCCGGCGGCGATGGTTTCGTCGAGACTGACCAGGAAGCCGGCGAGCTCGTCGTCCATTCCCGTTTTGCGGAGCATTGCCCGCAATTCCTCGGGCGCGACCGGTCGGTAAACGACCTCTCGCTCCAGCACGACGGACATCGCTTCGGCAATGTCGGCGTAGGTGAAGTCCGTGTCGCCGGAGAGGTCGTACGTGACATTGTCGTGGCCATCGGTGGTGACCACGACGGCCAATGCCTCGGCCAGATCCTTCCGGCTGGCTGCCGCGACGACGGCGTCACCGGTCGCCGCGGCGAGCACGCCGGTGAAGCGAGGACCGGCCAGCGACTGGACATAGTTCTCGATGTACCAGGTGTTCCGCAGAATCGTGTACGTCAGGCCGGAAGCGGCGAGGGCCTTCTCGGTCGCCCGGTGGTCCGCGTTGATCTCGAACCGGTCGTCGTCGGCGCGGACTCCGCTGGTGTAGTAGAGGTGGCGGGCGTTCTTCGCGGCTTCGATGACCGACTCGTGCTGAGCAAGGCGATTCTCGTCACGTCCCGAGATCAGCACGATGTCCGAGTGCCGCGAGACCAGTTCCGCGACGGCGGCCGAATCCGACAGATCAACCGCTGTGGCACGGAACCCAGCGGAAGCGAGTTCCGCAAGGCGCGCCTGGTTCCGCCCTGCCGCGGTGATCGTTTCGGGACTCACGCCCCGCGACACCAGCGCGTCCAGGACGTGCTGGCCGAGTGCTCCGGTAGCCCCGAAAACCAGGGTGTTCGCGTCAGCCACGGTCGTGGAGGGTGACGTGGTAGCCGTCGGGGTCGGCGAAGGTGAACGTCCGGCCGAAGGGACCGTCGATCGGCGCGGAGACGATCGGGTGCCCGTCGGCGACTAGCGCGTCGTGGATGGCCTGGACGTCGGTGGCGAGCAGCCAGATCGCGGCGCCGATGCCGGGACGGGCGGCGGAGGCGAGATCGGTGCCGGGAACGACGTCGCGGAGGGCGAACGCGATCGGCTTCGTCTCGAAGACGACGGCGTGCGGAGGACCGGCGGGCGAGCGGACGAGGCCGAGGTAGCGCTCGTAGAACGCCTGTGAAACGTCCAGGTCGCGTGCCTGGAGCGAGAGGAAATCGGGGCCGATGGCGGGCAAGGTGCTGCTCCTTTTCTTCGTGTCAGGTACCTGACACGAGCCACTGTATGTCAGAATCCTGACATGAGTCAAGCCGACGGAGTGAACCTGGACAAGTCACTGGGCTACCTGCTGAAAGAAACCTCGAGCGCACTGCGCGCGGCGATGGAGGAGGTGCTGCGCCCGCTCGGGATGACGGTGACGCACTACTCCTGCCTCGAACTGCTGTCGCAACGACCGGGCCTGTCGAACTCCGAGCTCGCCCGCGGCACGTTCGTGACCCGGCAGTCGATGAATGTGCTGCTCCAAGCCCTGGAGCGAGACGGCTACGTGACCAGGCCCGCGGAAGCGCCCGTCGGAAAGGCGCTTCCGGCCCGGCTCACGCCGCGCGGACGGCGGAGTCTGGAGAAGGCGAGCGCCGCGGTCCGGTCCGTCGAGGTCAGGATGCTGGAAGGACTGACCGAGACCGAACAGTCAGATGCGTTCCGGATCCTGCGGAGCATGGTCCGGTCGCTGCGAGGCGATGCCTAGCCGCGCGGTTTCCGGTACCACCGCGGCGAAGTGTTCAGCGGCGGCTTGAGCTTCGCGCGGACCACCAGCACGTTCGGCTCGTCCGATTCCACGAATTCGCTCAGCAGCCGGCGAAACGCGCGGCCGAAGCCGGACACCCGGTCCGCGTGCACGCCGAACGAACGGGCCAGCCCGACGAAATCCGGGCTGTCCCAGTCGACTCCGCGGTGCGGCAGGCCCTCCTGATCCTGGTCGAAGCGCAGCATGCCGTAGCCGCCGTCGTCGACGACCACGACCGTCACCGGCAGCTGTTCCTCGGCGAGCGTCGCCAAATCCCCTACCGCGTAAAGGAAACCGCCGTCGCCGGTGACGCACAGGACGCGCCCGCCGCCGGTCGCCTCGGCCGCCGCACCCGCGCCGAGCGACGCCGGGAAGCCGTAACCGAGCGTGCCCCAGCCCATCGGGTACGCCAGCCGCCGCGGTGCACGGACCCGGTGGAAGCCGCCGATCCAGTATCCGGCGACGCACATGTCCGTGACGATCGTCCCGTCCGCCGGGAGCACTTCCTCCAAAGTGGACAGAAAGTCGGCGGCCTGCGGTTCCTCGTCGCGGATGCGCCTGCGCACCCGGCGGCCGATCCCCGCCAGCCGCGCGGTCAATTCGTCCAGGCCGGGGCGGGTTTCCGGGTGCAGGGATTCGACGACGCGGCGAGCGTCGCCGACCAGGGTGACGTCCGGCCGGTAGTTCTTCGCCGCGTCGCCCGCGTCGACATTGATCGCGATCAGCTTCGGCGGCGCGGGCATCTGCCAGTTCTGCGTCATCAGGCCGTCGAAGTCGGTGCCGATCGCGAGCACCACGTCGGCCTCGTCCCACAGCTGCCCGACCTCCGGCGCGTGCACCGGATTCGGTGCCAGGCAAGGATGATCGAGCGGAAGCAGGCCGCGCGCGCCGAACGTGGTGAGCACCGGCGCGGCCAGCCGCTGCGCGAGATTCCCGATCGCTTCCCCGGCTTCGGAGCGCAACGCGCCGCCGCCAGCCCAGATCAGCGGGCGGCGCGCGGACGCCAGCAATTCCGCCGCGCGAGGCAGGTCCGGCAAGTCGAGCACGCGTTCGGCGGGCGGCGCGGGCGGTTCGCGCGGCGGGGTGGTTTCGCGGAGGAAATCGGTCGGAATGCCCAAATACACCGGGCCGCTTTGCGGCATCAGCGCGAGCCGGGCGGCGCGGTGCAGCGTCGTGCCGATCTGATCCGCGCGGTGCACGGTGAACCCGGCCTTGGTGACCGGCGCGAACATCGCCTGCTGATCGGAAGTTTCGTGCAGCACCCCGCGCACGACACCCGGACGGCGCAGCGTCGACGGGATGTCCGTGGCGATCACGAGCACCGGGGCCGCGGACGCCATCGCTTCGCCGACCGCGCCGAGCGTGTTCGCCGCACCGGGGCCGGTGGTCACGAGCGCGACGCCGAGTTTTCCCGTCCTGCGGGCATAACCGTCGGCGGCGTATCCCGCGGTCTGTTCGTGCCGGACGTTGACGAGCCGGATCCCGGTGCCGGTCAACGCCTCCCACAGCGGCAGGTTGTGGACTCCCGGCAGGCCGAACACCACCTCGGTCCCGAGAGCCGTGAGCGCGTCCCCCAGCTGCTGAGCTCCAGTCCGTCCTGCCACGCCAGCGATGGTATCCGCCCCCGGTAAGCAGCTGCAGACACGTCACCGGACAGGGTTTGTCAGGGTCTGCGGCCTGCCGCGCCGCCCCGTTGTCCCCCACCTGGCCGCGAGATCTGAGACACCGCCTTTTTCGTGCGTACACTCCGGGGGCCGGGGACGCCGAGGTCCCCACGGCGGCGGAAAGGGGTGTCCGAATGCCGTTGATGCCGGTAACCGACTCGATGTTCCTGATGGTCGAGACCCGCGAGCACCCGATGCACGTAGGCGGGCTTCAGCTGTTCCGCAAGCCCGAGGGCGCGGGCGAGGACTATCTGCGCGACCTCCGCCGGAACCTGCTGGAATCGGACAACATGCGCAGCGTGTTCCGGATGCGGCCGAGCCGTCCGGTGAACACCGTCGGGCACGTGCGCTGGTCCCGCGACACCGATCTGGAGCTCGACTACCACTTCCGGCATTCCGCGCTGCCGCAGCCGGGCCGGATCCGCGAACTGCTCGAGCTCACCTCGCGCTGGCACAGCACGCTGCTCGACCGGCACCGGCCGCTGTGGGAAACGCACCTCATCGAAGGACTGCGCGACGGCCGGTTCGCGGTGTATTCGAAGATCCACCACGCGCTCATGGACGGCGTTTCGGCGCTGCGGCACCTGCAGGGAACACTGTCGGACGACCCCGCCGACCTGGACTGCCCGCCGCCGTGGGGTGCGCGCGAGAAGCCCGCCACGAACCACAACGGCCGCGCCCCGGCGTCGCCGTTCGCCCTGGTGGGCAAGACGTTCGAGCAGGTCGCGGGTATCGCACCGGCTGCGGCGAAAGTGGCCCGCGAGGCGTTCCGCGAGCACCGGCTCACGCTGCCGATGCAGGCGCCGAAGACGATGCTGAACGTGCCGATCGGCGGCGCGCGCCGGTTCGCCGCGCAGTCCTGGCCGCTCGACCGGGTGCGCGAGGTCGCGACCGCCGCGGGCGTGTCCCGCAACGACGTCGTGCTCGCCATGTGCTCCGGCGCGCTGCGCGATTACCTGATCGAACAGAGCGCGCTGCCGGACGCGCCGCTGGTCGCGATGGTCCCGGTGTCGCTGCGCCGCCGCGACACCGGCGACGCGACCGGCAACAACATCGGCGCGCTGCTGTGCAACCTGGCCACCGACCTGACCGATCCGGCGCAGCGGCTGGCCGCGATCTCCGAGTCGATGTCGAACGGCAAGAAGCTGTTCTCGCAGCTGTCGCCGCTGCAGACGCTGCTGCTGTCCGGGATCAACGTGGCCCAGCTGGGCGCGTCGCCGATCCCCGGCGTCGTCGGCAACACGCGGCCGCCGTTTAACCTGGTGATCTCGAACGTCCCGGGCCCGCGCAAGCAGATGTACTGGAACGGCGCGGCGCTCGACGGCATCTACCCGGCGTCGGTGCTGCTCGACGGACAAGCCTTGAACATCACGCTGACCAGCAACGGGGACAACCTCGACTTCGGTGTTACCGGGTGCCGACGCAGCGTGCCGCACCTGCAGCGGATCCTGACGCACCTGGATACGGCGCTCGCCGAGCTGGAATTCGCGACGCGGGTGAAGTAGGCGGTCGCTGGACAGCGGCGGTTCGTGAGGGGAACCCTCAGGGAATCTGATTCCCTCAGGGTCCTCCTCACGAACCTTCCTCCGCATGAGCCGGACCCGACATCGCCGCTCTCAGCTGCGGGTTATTCGGTTGACAGCTGCGGGAGGCTCGGCCGGTGAGCCTCCTGGAGCCGTTGCGGCACCGCAGTTTCCGTGCCCTCGCCGCCGGGCGGACGCTCGGCACCTTCGGCAATGCGGTCGCTCCGGTCGCGCTCGCGTTCGCGGTGCTCGACCGCACCGGGTCGGCGGTCGATCTCGGGCTCGTCGTCGGGGCCCGGTCGCTGGCGAACATCCTGCTGCTGCTCTTCGGCGGCGTGCTCGCGGACCGGCTGCCGCGTGCGGTGATCCTGCAGGGCACCGAGATCGCGGCCGGGCTCAGCCAGGCGCTGATCGCCGCGAGTGTCCTTTGTGGATTCAGCTCGGTCCCGTTCCTGATCTCGCTGAGCGTGGTCAACGGGGCGGTCGCGGCGATGTCGCTGCCCGCCTCGGCGGCGATCACCCCGCAGACGGTGCCGCGAGACCTGCTGGCTCCGGCGAACGCGTTGCTGCGGCTGCTGGTCAACGGCGGGCGGATCGCCGGAGCCGGGGTCGCCGGAATCGCGGTGGCGGCGGCCGGATCCGGATGGGCGCTGGCGGTGAACGCGCTGTTGTTCTTCGCCGCCGCGCTCGCCTACCACGCCGTCCGGCTGCCGCGCACCGATCGGATTTCGGGCGCACGGCCGATCGCCGATCTGGTCGCCGGGTGGCACGAGTTCCGGTCCCGCGCCTGGGTGTGGGTGGTGGTGGCGCAGTTCGCCTTCGTCAACGCCGCCGGGCTCGGCACACTCGTCGTCATCGGGCCGGTCGTCGCGGACGAGACGTTCGGGCGGTCCGGATGGGGACTGGCGCTGGCGTTGCAGACGGCGGGCGCGCTCGTCGGCGGGATCGTCGCCGCGCATTGGCGGCCGCGGCAGGCGTTGTTCGTCGGCGTGGCACTGGTGGCGATGGACGCGCTGCCGGTGCTGACGCTCGGCTGGTGGCCGTCGCTCGTCCCGCTGCTGATCGCGATGCTGCTGGCCGGGCTGGCGATGGAGCAGTTCAGCGTCGCGTGGGACGTTTCGCTGCAGGAACACATCCCGCCCGACAAGCTCGCCCGCGTGTACTCCTACGACATGCTGGGTTCGCTCGCCGCGATGCCGCTCGGGCAGATCGCGGCGGGCCCCCTCGTGCAGCACTTCGGCCGCGAGCCGGTGCTCGTCGCGTGCGGGGTGCTGATCCTGGTTTCGACCGGGCTCGCGCTGTGCAGCCGCCAGATCCGGCAACTCACGAACCGGACCGCGGAGCCGGTCGCACCGACAGGAAGTTGACCGCGCTCGCGCTGAACACCAGCTCGTCGTCGCCGTTGAACAGTTCCATCCGGGTGCGCACGAGGCCGCGATCGGGCTTCGACTTCGACAGCCGCGCCTCGGTGACGGTCGCCCGCATCCGCAGCCGGTCCCCCGGCCGCACCGGACGCGGCCAGCGCAGTTCGTCGACGCCGGGGCTGCCGAGGCTCGCGACCGACGACAGGTAGTGGTCGGCGAACATCCGCATCATCAGGCTCGAAGTGTGCCAGCCGCTCGCGATCAGCCCGCCGAACGGGCCCTCCTTCGCGGCGACCGGATCGACGTGGAAGCTCTGCGGGTCGTACTTCGCGGCGAACTCGATGATCTCCGCTTCGGTGACGGTCGTGTCGCCGAACTCGTACACCGATCCCTCGGGGTAGTCCTCGAACCAGCGGTCGTCGATGGGCGCGGTGAACTCGGTCATGCGCGACAGCCTGCCACAGCTTCTCGCGCCGAAAACGTGACCTGTGCCTGCCCCGCGAGCGTCACGGCGCGGCCCAGGGCCGGACCTCCTCCAGCAGTTTCGCCACCGCCAGCACCAAGTCGTCCGAATGCCGGGGGCCGACGATCTGCAGGCCCACCGGAAGACCCGATTCGGTGCGCCCGGCCGGGACGCTGATCGCGGGCTGCTGCGTCATGTTGAACGGGTAGGTGAACGGCGTCCACTCCGGCCATTCGCTCATCCCGCTGCCCGGCGGCACGTCGTGGCCCGCCTCGAACGGCGGGATCGGGACGGTCGGCGTGAGCAGCACGTCGTAGCGGGTGTGGAACTCGCCCATCAGGATCCCGAGCGCGGCGCGTTCCGCGGTGGCGTCGAGGTAGTCGCCCGCGGAGTAGGTGTGGCCCCGTTCCCACACGCGGCGCAGGCCAGGGTCGACCCGCAGCTCGCTGCCCGGCGGGAACGCGTCGAGCGACTTCGCCGCGCCCGCCGACCACAGCACGTCGAAGGCGTCCTTCGGGTCGGCGAATCCGGGATCGGCCTGCTCGACCTGCAGCCCGGCGTCGGCGAGCGACTGCACCGCCGACTGGACGATCGCGGCGATTTCCGGGTCCACGTCGACGAAACCGAGCGCCGGCGAGTACGCCGCGATCAGCCCGCGCACATCGCGCCGCACCGCCTCGCGGTACGCGCTGATCGGCGGCGCGAGCCCGGTCGGGTCGCGGTGGTCCGGCAGCGCGAGGACGTCCAGCAGCAGCGCCGTGTCGTCCACGCAGCGCGCCATCGGCCCGGCGTGCGCGAGCGGGCCGAACGGGCTCGCCGGGAACAGCGGGATCCGGCCGTGGGTCGGTTTCATGCCGACGATCCCGCAGAACGACGCGGGAATCCGCACCGAACCGCCGCCGTCGGTGCCAACGGACAGCTCGCCCATCGCCGCCGCGACCGCGGCCGCGCTGCCGCCGCTGGACCCGCCCGCCGTCATCCGCGGGTTCACCGGATTGCGCGTGATGCCGGCGAGCGCGCTGTCGGTGACGCCCTTCCACGCGATCTCCGGCGTGGTCGTCTTGCCCAGCACGACGAGACCCGCCTCGCGCATCCGCGCCATCACCGGGCTGTCGACCTCCCACGGCTGGTCCACCGGGATGCTCGTGGAACCGCGCAGCGTCGGCCAGCCCTGGGTGAGGAAGATGTCCTTGATCGACGCCGGGACGCCGTCGAGCGCGCCGATCGGATTCCCGTCGCGCCAGCGGGCCTCGGCCGCCTTCGCCTGGTCGAGCGCGCGATCGGCGTCGACGAGGCAGTAGGCGTTGATCTCGCCGTCGCGGTCCTCGATGTTCTGCAGGGCGCTCTTCGTCGCCTCGACCGGCGACAGTTCGCCGGTGGCGTAGGCGGCGACGAGTTCGCTGGCGGTCAATTCCCGGTCGCCCATCCGGCGCCTCCCTGCGATTCGGACGGCACGTAGCCGAGCCGTTTGTCCACGACGTTCCACAGCGGTTCCCCGGCGACCCAGCGCCGGAAGTTCCCCGCGAACACCTCGACCAGCGTCCGCCGCCAGCCGATGAAGTCGCCCGACATGTGCGGGGACAGCAGGACGTCCGGCATGGTCCACAATGGACTCTCGGCGGGCAGCGGCTCGGTTTCGAAGACGTCGAGCGCGGCCCCGGCGATCTCCCCCGCCTGCAGGGCCGCGATCAGATCGGACGTGACCACCAGTTCGCCGCGGCCGACGTTCACGAACCGCGCGGACGGTTTCATCGCGGCGAACGCGGCGGCGTCGAACATGCCCTTGGTCTGATCGGTGAGCGGCGCGACCGCGACGACGTAGTCGAACTCGGGCAAATACCGCGTCAGGTCGGCGGATTCGCGCACGACGCCGAAATCCGGATCCCCGACCCGGGCCCGCCGGCCCGCCCCGGACACGCGCATCCCGGCCGCCCGCAGCATCCGCGCGATGGCCCTTCCGATCGGCCCGGTGCCGACCACCAGCACCTCCCGCCCGGCGATCCGCTCGGTCTCGCGGTGCTTCCACGTACCGGCGCGCTGTAGGTCGAGCGAGCGCGCGAAGTCCTTGGCGAACGACAGCACGACACCCAGCACGTACTCCGCGATGGCGTCGTCGAACACCCCGCGCGAGTTCGTGAGCACGACGTCGCTCTCGCGCAGCCCCGGGAACAGCACCGGGTCGACGCCGGCGCTCGCGATGTGCAGCCACTGCAACCGGTCCGCGGCGGACCAGGCCCCCGGAACCGCACCGGAAAGGAAATCGTAGACAAAAAGCGCGTCGGCTCCGGACAGCGCACCGGCGAGCCCGCGCTCGTCGGTGTAACGAACTACCGCCGCGTCTTCGATAGCGGCCATGTCCGGTGGTTGGTCTGCCCCGCAGAGCACTGCCAGTACGGGGGTCTCCGGGGCGATCACGATTGACACGGTAAAAGTGGCTCGTATGATTGTCAACAATCCGAGGACCACCCCCGGAGCACCGGACGGGCATCCGCACAGGCGTATTCCGGAGGCTGAACCTTGGATCTGGACTTCCTCGCGTTCGAGGGCCCGCTAGCCCAGCGCGGCATCGGCGTGATCGCGCCGTTCGACCTCGCGCTCGAGCGCGAACTGTGGCGCTGGGTGCCGATGGAGGTGTCGCTGCACCTCGCCCGCACCCCGTACGAACCGGTCCCGGTGAGCATGGAAATGGCCCAGCTGGTGAGCGACAGCCGACACCTCGCCACGGCCACGCGCGACGTGCTGCACGTGGAGCCCGAGGTGGTCGCGTACCTGTGCACCTCCGGCAGCTTCGTGAACGGCATCGACTACGAACGCTCCCTCACCAAGGCGATCTGCGACGCGGGCGCGCCGGACGCGGTCACCACCTCCGGCGCCCTCGTCGAGGTGCTGCACCAGCTCGACCTGCACCGGGTCTCGGTGCTCACGCCGTACGACGCCGACCTCACCGGCAAACTCCACGACTTCCTCGCCGAGGTCGGCGTGGACACCGTGTCCAGCGACCACCTCGGGCTGGGCGGCGGCATCTGGAAGGTCAGCTACCGCACCATCGCCGAGCGGATCCTGGCCGCGGACCACCGCGACGCCGAGGCGATTTTCGTCAGCTGCACCAACCTCCCCACGTTCGACCTGATCGAACCGCTGGAGAAGGCGCTCGGCAAACCCGTGCTGACCGCCAACCAGCTGACCATGTGGGCCTGCCTGCGCCGGATGCACTTGCCCGTCGTGGGTCCCGGCCAGTGGCTGCGGGAGGTGTCTTGACCCGTCCCGCTAATATTGTCGACAATTTGCGCATCCCGGAGGTTTCGTGACCACGATCGGCTTCATCTACCCCGACCACGCGGCCGAGGACGACTACCCGCTCGCGGAACAGCTTCTCGGCGGCTCCGACGGCGACATCAGCCTGCCGGTCGCGCACATCTACGGCACCGACCTGCACGCGGTGCCGGAGCTGCTCGACCTCGGCAGCGAAGCCCGGCTCGCCGAAGGCGCCCGGCTGCTCGCGAAACACCAGCCGGAAGCGGTGGTGTGGGCTTGCACGTCCGGCAGCTTCGTGTACGGCTGGGACGGCGCGCGCAACCAGGCCGACCAGCTCGCCGCGGTTGCCGGGGTCCCGGCTTCGAGCACGTCGTTCGCCTTCGTGCACGCGGCGAAAGCCCTTGGCGTACAACGGGTCGCGGTAGCCGCGAGCTACCCCGACGACGTCGCGCGGCTGTTCGTGGACTTCCTCGCCGCGGGCGGCGTCGAGGTGCTCTCGATGTCGAGCGCCGACATCGACACCGCCGCCGAGGTCGGCCAGCTCGCGCCCGAGGCCGTGATCGATCTGGCGGTAAGCCACGACCACCCGGACGCCGACGCGGTTCTGGTGCCCGACACCGCGATGCGCACGCTCGGCGAGATCACCGCGATCGAGGAGAAGCTCGGCAAACCGGTGCTGACCGCCAACCAGGTGACCATCTGGGAAGGCCTGCGCCTGACCGGCTCGACCCGGTTGGTGCGTTCGCTGGGCGCGTTGTTCCGGACGAGGGGCTGACCCGTGGTCGCACTGCCTGACATAGAACCGGTGAGCCGGGAATCGACCGCCGCGGTGATCGCGCGCCAGCTGCGCGACGCGATCATGACCGGCGCGCTCCCGCCGGGCACCCAGCTCGGCGAAACCGACCTGGCCGCCCGCTTCCAGGTCTCGCGCGGCCCGCTGCGGGAGGCGATGCAGCACCTCGTGTCCGAGGGCCTGCTGCGCAGCGAACGCCACCGGGGCCTGTTCGTGATCGACCTCGAACCGGCGGACGTGTTCGACATTTATCTCGCCCGTTCCGCGGTGGAGAGAGCCGCGCTGCTGTGCGCCTTCCGCGGCGACCGCGAGGCAGTGGCCGCGCTGCTGGAGCAGAACGTCGCCGATATGGCTGCCGCCGCCGACGATCCGGCCGCGTTGTCCGAGGCGGACCTCCGGTTTCACGAGGCGCTGATCAACGCCTCCGGCAGCAAACGGCTGATGCGGATGGCCCGGACGTTGCTGATCGAGACGCGGATGTGCCTGACGTTGCTGCAGAGCACGTATCAGGGCGTGGAGGATCGGCTGGAGGAGCACACGCGGATCATCGAAGCCCTGCGCTCGGGCGACGAGGAGACGGCGCTGCACCTGCTGGACGCGCACATGGAGGACGCGATCAGCCGGTTGCTTCCGGGGCGGAGTTTGAAGGACGGGGTCGCGGCGGCTGGGTGACCGGGGCTTGATCGCCGCGCCATCGAGCTGCGCCGCCATCCTCCGCGCGGGAATCGCCGCTGCGGCACGGGCCGCGCGCCGACGTCTGCCGAGGGAGACGAGAGACGACCACTCGGCTCCCGCATCGCTCAGCAGCAACACAAGCAGCCTCCCAGCCCGGGCCGCGCACCGACATCTGCCGAGGGAAGCGAGAACCGACCGCTTGGCTCCCGCACCGCTGAGCACCGACGCAACCAGCCTCCCGGCCCGGGCCGCGCGCCGACGTCTGCCGAGGACGGCAAGAGACGACCACTCGGCTCCCGCATCGCTCAGCAGCAACACAAGCAGCCTCCCAGCCCGGGCCGCGCACCGACGTCTGCCGAGGGCGAAGCAGGCGGTTCGCTGCGTCCGCATCCGGGTGTCCCGGAACGTGCCGCTTGAACAGCTCAGGTCGTGATCCAGTACCTCCGCACCGGTCCGTGCTCGGTCTGGCGTACCTCCTCCAGCACCCCGCCCGCGCGTTCGATCGTCTTGGCGGACGCCAGGTTCTCCCCCTCGCACACCAAGAGCACCCGAGACAATTCCCGGGCCTCGAGCAGCATCTGGCGCAGCGCCCAGGAAGCCAGACCGCGGCCACGCGCCGACGGGCGGATGCCGAAGCCGATGTGCCCGGCCCACGACACGTACTCCGCTGGGCCGGAGCGCAGGGCGATTCCGCCGAGCACCGCCCCGTCCTCGACTAGCCAGCGGTACCGGGCGCGGTCCTGTGTCAAAGAATCCACCCAGGCGGCGAAGCCAGCGGGAGAATCGACCTCGTCCGACGCCGACAGGCCGAAGCCGTCCTCGTGCAGGCCTGGACCCCATTCGGCGTGTGCTTCCAGCCACGGGCGATGCAATCGGACGGTGGGGGCCAGAAGTTCGGGCATGCTTCGATTCTACCGGGCGAAAGCGCGAAAAAGCCTGGCGCAGCAAGAGAAACTCAGGCATTACGCACCCCCAGCACGGGCTGTCCGCCAAGGCCGAGGTTGTAGTGCGGCGACCACGGAAACCGGCCCGTCGGATCGGCGTAGACCAGCTGCATGGCTTCGATTCCGGTGCCATAGCAGCAAACCGCGATATGCAGGTGCGTCGCGGGGGCGCTGAGCTTCACTACTTCCAGCCTGGGCAGCCGGGGCAGCAGCCACTGTTCGCCAGGCTCCGGCGGGCCGGTATGCAGGATCTGCTCGGCTCCGGCGTTGAGCACGTACCCCGCTTCGTGCAACGACAATCCGGTGACTGCCAGTTCCGGCAGGCCTTGCGCGGTCAGGCCCGCGGTGTACGCCCAGGGCGGCCGGGCACCTGGCCCCTGCACGCCCTGGACGCACCATCCGTATTCCCTGATCCGGTCCAGCACCTCGATCAGGTACTGCTCCTCGGATCTTTCCGGCTCCTCGCACATCTGGCACATCGGTGCCCTCCTCCCCTCGTGGACCCGTCGACCGGGTCAGGGAAGAGTGAACCTCGCGGCACCGACGAAAAATCAGCGGAGCGAATCAGCCACCGCGGCGCCGAGCGAAGTTGTGGTAGCGGTTCCGCCGAGGTCGGGGGTGAGCGTTTCGCCCGCGGTCAGCACCTCGTCGACCGAGGCGCGGATCGCTTGTGCGGCAACGGTTTCCCCGAGATGCTCGAGCAGCATCGCCCCGGCGAGGATCTGGGCGACCGGGTTCGCGATGCCCTGTCCGGCGATGTCCGGAGCACTGCCGTGGACCGCCTCGAACATCGACGGAAAGTCACCTGATGGGTTGATGTTTCCGGACGGCGCCATGCCCAGTCCGCCGGTGATCGCGGCCGCCAGGTCGCTCAAAATGTCGCCGAACAGGTTCGACGCCACCACCACGTCGAGCCGGTCCGGAGCCTGCACCATCCGCGCGGCCAGAGCGTCCACATGGCACTGTTCCGCGCGGACATCGGGATACTGCGCGGCGACCTCGGCGAAAATCTCGTCCCAGTAAGGCATCGAGTGGATCAGCCCGTTGGACTTGGTCGCCGACGTGACGTGCCGCGAACGCGTGCGCGCGAGTTCGAAGGCGTACCGGATGATCCGTTCCACCCCGACCCGCGTGAACACCGATTCCTGCAGCACGAACTCGTCCGGCCGCCCGGGGTTGTGCCGTCCGCCGATTTCCGAGTACTCGCCCTCGGAATTCTCCCGGACGATCACCATTTCCAGCTCGTCGGCCTTCCGCCCGGCCAGCACCGAGGACGTCCCCGGCAGCAGCCGGACCGGCCGCAGGTTGACGTACTGCTGGAACGCCCGCCGCAACGGGATCAGCAGGCCCCACAACGAAACGTGGTCCGCCACGCCAGGGAAGCCGACCGCGCCGAGCAGGATGCCGTCGAAGCCCGACAGCTGCGCGACCCCGTCTTCGGGCATCATCGCGCCGGTCTTCGCGTACCGTTCGCAGCTCCAGTCGAATTCGGTCCACTCCAACGAGAAGCTGTACTTCGCCGCGGCCGCGTCGAGAACCCGGCGCGCTTCGATCGTGACGTCGACCCCGATTCCGTCGCCCGGGATGCTCGCAATCCGGTGTGTCACAGGCTCACCGCGATGTACTTGGTCTCCAGGAACTCGTCGATGCCGACCGTGCCGCCCTCGCGGCCGAGACCGGACTGCTTGACGCCGCCGAACGGAGCCGCCGGGTTGGACACGATGCCCTGGTTGAGGCCGATCATCCCGGCCTCCAAGCGTTCCGAGACCCGCAGCGCGCGCTTCAGATCGCTGGTGAACAGGTAGGACACGAGGCCGAATTCGGTGTCGTTGGCCTTCTCGACCGCCTCGTCCTCGGTGTCGAACGGCGTGATCGGCGCGACCGGGCCGAAGATCTCCTCGCTGGCCAGCCGAGCGTCCACCGGAACGTCGGTGAGCACGGTCGCCGGGTAGAAGTGCCCCGGACCGTCGACTCGCGAGCCGCCGGTGAGCACGCGCGCGCCCTTGTCCGTGGCGTCCTTGACCAGCTCGGTCACCTTCTTCACCGCAGCCTCGTCGATGAGCGGACCGACCACGACGCCCTCGTCGGTGCCGCGGCCCATCGGCAGCGCCTGCATCCGCTCGGTGAGCTTGCGGGAGAACTCCTCGGCCACACCGCGCTGCACGTAGAACCGGTTGGCCGCGGTGCACGCCTCGCCGATGTTGCGCATCTTGGCCTGCATCGCACCCTCGACCGCGGCGTCCAGGTCCGCGTCGTCGAACACGACGAACGGCGCGTTGCCGCCCAGCTCCATCGACGTGCGCAGCACCTTCTCCGCGCACTGCTCCAGCAGCTTGCGCCCGACCCCGGTCGAACCGGTGAAGGACAGCTTGCGCGCGCGTCCGTCGCGGATCAGCGGCTCCATCACCCCGCCCGCGTCCTTGGTGGTGACGACGTTCAGCACGCCCTCGGGCAACCCGGCGTCGGCGAGGATCTGGGTGAGCGCGAGCATCGACAGCGGCGTCTGCGCGGCTGGCTTGATCACCATCGTGCAGCCCGCGGCGACGGCCGGGCCGATCTTGCGCGTGCCCATCGCCATCGGGAAGTTCCACGGCGTGATGAGCAGCGTCGGACCCACCGGCTGGCGCGTGATCAGGAACCGGCCCGAGCCGTTCGGGGCCACCGCGTAGCCGCCGTCGATCCGCACCGCCTCCTCGGCGAACCAGCGGAAGAACTCGGCGGCGTAAGTGATTTCGCCGGCGGCCTCGGCCAGCGGCTTGCCCATCTCCAGCGTCATCAGCAGCGCCAGCTCGTCGCGGCGCTCGATGAGCTTGTCGTACGCGCGGCGCAGGATCTCGCCGCGCTCCCGGGGCGCCACCGCCGCCCAGCCGGACTGTGCCGCGACCGCCGCGTCGAGCGCCGCGAGACCGTCTTCCGGCCCGGCGTCCGCGACCTGGCACAGGACCTCTCCGGTGGAGGGATCCTGCACGTCGAAGGTCTTCCCGCTGCGCGCGGCGACCCACTTGCCGCCGATGAAGAGTTCCTTGCCGACCGCGCCGACGACGCCGTTCTCGGTGATCCCGCTCATCCAGCTCGCTCCTGTTCCTGTTGTCCCGAACTCATGCTATGGATATTGTCAACAATCGACAACCGTCTCCACCCGCATCCCAGGAGGGCGCCGCATGGCCCAGCTGTCCCCGCTGCTCAAGCAGGCAACGCCCGTCGTCGTCGACCACGGTGAAGGGGTTTACCTCTACGACGTGGACGGGAAACGTCATCTCGACTTCACCGCGGGCATCGGGGTGACCAGCACCGGGCACTGTCACCCGCGCGTGGTCGAGGCCGCGCGCGAGCAGATCGGCAAGCTCGTGCACGGCCAGTACACGACCGTCATGCACAAGCCGCTGCTCGAACTGACCCGCAAGCTCGGCGACGTCTTGCCGTCCGGGCTCGATTCGCTCTTCTACGCCAACTCCGGCAGCGAGGCCGTGGAGGCCGCGCTGCGGCTGGCCCGGCAGGCGACGAAGCGGCCGAACGTCATCGTGTTCCAAGGCGGTTTCCACGGCCGCACGGTCGCCGCGGCCACCATGACCACGTCCGGCACGCGGTTCAGCGCGGGCATCTCGCCGCTGATGTCCGGCGTGCACGTCGCGCCGTTCCCGTACGCCTACCACTACGGCTGGGACGAGGAAACGGCCACGAAGTTCGCCCTGCGCGAGCTCGACTACCTCTTCCAGACCGTCTCCGCGCCGAACGAGACGGCCGCGTTCTTCATCGAGCCGGTGCTCGGCGAAGGCGGCTACGTTCCCGCGAACACCGCGTTCATGGCCGGGCTGCGCGAACGCGCCGACCGGCACGGCATCCTGCTGGTGCTCGACGAGGTGCAGGCGGGCTTCGGCCGCACCGGCAAGTTCTGGGGCCACGACCACTTCGACGTCCACCCGGACGTCGTGCTGATCGCGAAGGGCCTCGCCAGCGGCTTCCCGCTGTCGGGCATCGCCGCTTCGGAAGAGCTGATGGCGAAGGCGTACCCGGGTTCCCAAGGCGGCACGTACGGCGGCAACGCAGTGTCGTGCGCGGCAGCCATCGCGACGCTCGACGTCATTCAGGACGAAGGCTTGGTCGAGAACGCCGCGGAGCGCGGGCGTCAGCTTCTCGAGGGCGCGCGCGTCATCGCGGACAAGACGCAGGCTATCGGCGACGTACGCGGTCTCGGGCTCCTCGTGGGCACTGAGTTCACTACCGCGGACGGCGAACCTGACACGGCCACTGCGCAGGCCGTGCAGCAGGCAGCTGCCAAGAGTGGGCTGCTGCTGCTCACCTGTGGCGCGTACTCGAACGTCGTGCGTATGGTGCCGCCCCTGGTCGTCAACGCGGAACAGGTCGACGACGCGCTGCGCATCTGGGGCGAGGTCGTCTCGTCGGTTACGGGGAGCTGAGGCATGGCGCGCTACATCACCATCAGCCTCGACAAGCGCGGCGTCACCTGTCGCGCACGGCTGCTCGACAACGAAGCACCGCGCACCTGCAAGGCGGTGTGGGACGCACTGCCGCAGAGCGGTTCGGCCTACCACGCGAAGTATGCGCGCAACGAGGTCTACACGCTCGTGCCGCCCTTCGCCGAGCCGAAGCCGGGCCGCGAGAATCCGACGATCACGCCGATTCCCGGCGACGTCGTCTACTTCGGATTCGAGGCATGGGAAATCGGCAATCCCGCTTACGGCTACGACGACGGCAGCGAGGCCCACAGCGACCAGGGTGCCACGGATCTCGCGATTTTCTACGGCCGCAACAACCTCCTGATCAACGGCGACGCGGGCTGGGTGCCCGGCAACGTGTTCGCGACCATCGAGGAAGGGCTGTCCGAGATGGCCGCGGCCGCGCAGGATCTGTGGCTGCGCGGCGTGGAGGGCGAGACGCTGTCGTTCTCCCGCGCGGACTGACAGTCACCAGCAAAGGGCCGGTTCCTCCACCGCGGAGGGGCCGGCCCTTTTCACTGCCCGATCGGGCCAGATTGTTCCGCCAGAGTGAAGCCGGGTTAACCCTCCGCGATCATGAAAGCGACCCGGATTCCCCTGCCGGACAAGGGATCCGACCCGGATGATCACCCGGCGGTGTGAACCTCGGCAACTCACCAATCGTGGCTTCGCATTCACCGGTTCGAGGGGCGACGCCGCCCGGTTGCCGCAGTGCGCGTCTGCTACCCAGGGTGATCGGACCCGGCGATCGCTACGAACCGTGGCGAAGAGTCCACAGTGCACCCCCGGCGACAAACCCGAAAGCCTTACATGTTTAACATGGGAAGATTCTTCGGCCGCCGATCCCTTGCCAGAACAGGGAAAACCGCGTTTTGACACCGCGAGCGCGCCGGTGGAAATCTGCGTTGGCTCCTCGCGAGAGCACCAAGGAAGAACAATCCGAACAAGGAGCCCCTCAATGCAGATGTTCACCCAGCACGTGCACCACGGCCACGACCTGATCTCGGGTCTGCTCGCGCACCTGGCGCACGTGCTCGGCTGGCTCGTCTGACCGGCACCGAGGATTAACCCAGGGGCCGGCCTGTTGGCGCGGGCCGGTCCCTGCTTGGGTTCTCCCCCTTCTGGCCACGCGCGCGGCGTGGCCTTTTTCGTGCCCGCCGCCCGTCGGCTAACGTGAAAACTATTCATGGCCAGCCTAGTGGCAGAACGGCTAGGCTTCGGCCTTGGACGTACGCGCGCACGAAGGAGTGGCATGAGCGAGATCGCAACACAGCTGGCAGGTGCCGTCGGAGCTGGGAACCTGCTGACCGGTGACGCGATTTCCGACGATTACGCGCACGACGAAGCGCTCAGCACGCCCGGCCAGAAACCGGCGTACGTCGCGAAGCCAGCCACCGCCGAAGAGGTCTCCGCGCTGCTGAAGATCGCCTCCGCCGAGGGCATCCCGGTGACCGCGCGCGGGTCCGGCAGCGGGCTGTCCGCCGCGGCGCGTCCGGTCGAAGGCGGGCTCGTCGTCTCGTTCGAGCGGATGAATTCGGTGCTCGAGATCGACACCGGCAACCACGTCGCCGTGGTCCAGCCGGGCGTCACGCTGGCCGAGCTCGACGCAAAGACCGCCGAGCACGGCCTCACCTACCCCGTCTATCCCGGCGAACTGAGCGCGAGCGTCGGCGGCACCGTCGGCACCAACGCCGGCGGCATGCGCGCGATCCGCTACGGCATCACGCGCGGCAACGTCTCGGGCCTGCAGGCGGTGCTCGCGACCGGCGAGATCATCCGCGTCGGCGGCCGGATGTCGAAGATTTCCAGCGGGTACGACCTGACCCAGCTGATCATCGGCTCAGAGGGCACCCTCGCGCTGGTGACCGAGGTGATCGTCAAGCTGCAGCCGCGGCTGCCGCACGGCGCGACCGTGCTCGCCCCGTTCGATGACTTCGAGCAGGTGATGGCGGCGGTGCCGAAGATCGCCGCGAGCGGCCTCGCACCGCAGATCCTCGAGTACATCGACAACCTGACGATGGCCGCGATGGTCTACAACGACAAGCTCGAACTGGGCGTCCCGGCGGAAATCCGCGACCGGACCCAGGCGTATCTGGCCGTAGCGCTGGAAAACCGGGTGGCCGACCGGCTCGGCGAGGACGTCGAGACGCTCGGCGAGCTGCTGGTCGAACTCGGCGCGACCGACGCGTACGTGCTTGAAGGCAATGCCGCGCGCAAGCTCATCGAAGCGCGGGAAAAAGCCTTCTGGAACGCCAAAGCCGTGGGAGCGGACGACATCATCGACGTGGTCGTGCCGCGGACCGCGATGCCGGAATTCATGGCCAAAGCCCGCGAGCTGGCGATGGCGACCGGCGGCGGCGCGCTCGGCTGCGGGCACGCCGGCGACGGCAACGTCCACCTGGCGATCTTCTGCAAGGACCCGGACACTCGCTCGCGGTTGCTGACCGACATCTTCGGCTGCGCGTACGAACTCGGCGGCGCGATCTCCGGCGAGCACGGCCTCGGCCGCACCAAGACGAAGTACTACGCCAAACTCGAAGACCCGGCGAAGCTCGATCTGCTGCGCCGGGTCAAGGACAGCTTCGACCCGGCCGGGATCCTGAACCCCGGCGTCCTGTTCGCGCAAACCGGAAAGTGAGCACAGTGAGCACGCTCAACGGCGCCCAGTCCCTCATCCGCACGCTCGTCGACAGCGGGGTCGACGTGTGCTTCTCGAACCCCGGCACGTCGGAGATGCACTTCGTCGCCGCGCTCGATTCGGTGCCGGAGATGCGCGGTGTGCTCGCGCTGTTCGAGGGCGTCGTGACCGGTGCCGCGGACGGCTACGCGCGGGTCGCCGGCAAGCCCGCCGCGACGCTGCTGCACCTCGGTCCTGGCCTGGGGAACGGCCTGGCGAACCTGCACAACGCGCGCCGCGCGCACACGCCGGTGGTCAACGTGATCGGCGACCACGCGACCTATCACAAGCAGTACGACGCCCCGCTGGAGTCGGACATCGACGCCATCGCGGGCACGCTCGAGGGCTGGGTGCGCCGGTCCGGACACACGAAGGACGTCGGCGCGGACGCAGCGGCGGCGGTCGCGGCGGCGCAGGACGCACCAGGCCGGGTCGCGACCCTGATCCTTCCCGCCGACGCGTCGTGGGGCGAGGGCGGCGAAACGTGCGAGCCGATTCCGCCGCGCGTGCCGCAGACGGTCGACGCGACGACCGTCCAGAAGATCGCGGACGTGCTGCGCAGCGCTGAGCCGGTGGCGTTGCTCATCGGCGGATCCGCTTGCCACGAAGCCGGTTTGCGCGCGACCAGCCGGATCGCCGCCGCGACCGGGGCGAAGGCGCTCGCCGAAACCTTCCCGGCGAGGCTGGAGCGCGGGGCCGGTCTGCCGAACATCGAACGACTGGGGTATCTCGCCGAACAGGCCAAGTACCAGCTGGACGGGATCAAGCACCTGATCGTCGCGGGCACGCGGGCGCCGGTGTCGTTCTTCGCCTACCCCGGCATGCCGAGCGAGCTGACGCCGGAAGGCGCGGAGGTCCACGTCCTCGCGACCGTCGGTCAGGACGTTCCGGCCGCGCTGGAAGCGGTCGCCGCTTTGGTCGCCGCCGACACCGAGCCGGTTCTGCAGGAGGCTGGACGGCCGGCGCTGCCGAGCGGACCGATCACCGTGCAGAACTGGGTCGACGTGATCGGCGCGCTGCTGCCGGAGAACGCGATCATCGTGGACGAAGCGAACACGTCCGGTCTCATGCTCCCCGCCGCGACAGTGGGCGCGCCGCGACACGACGTGCTGACCCTGACCGGCGGCGCGATCGGCTACGGCATGCCGGTGGCCGTCGGCGCGGCGATCGCGGCACCGAAGCGGCCGGTGATCAACCTCGAATCCGACGGCAGTGCGATGTACACGATCTCCGCGCTGTGGACGCAAGCGCGCGAGAACCTCGACGTGACCACCGTGGTGCTCAACAACAACGCGTACGCGATCCTGCGAATGGAGCTGCAGCGCGTCGGCGCGTCCGGCGACGGGCCGCGCGCGAAGGACCTGCTCGACATCGGCCGTCCGGACCTGGATTTCGTGAAGATCGCCGAGGGCATGGGCGTTCCGGCGACCCGGGCGACGACGGCGGAGGAGCTGGCCGAACAGTTCCGGCGCGCGGTCGCCGAGCCGGGGCCGCACCTGATCGACGTGGCTGTTCCGCCGCTGCTCTGACTCGTGAGTGGCAATCCCGGTTAGAACCGGGATTGCCACTCACGAGGCTCTAGACCCGGGCGAGTTCCGGGCTGGCGGCACGGAATCGCGGCACCACCGCGGTCAACGCCAGCCCGGCTACCGCCGCCGCCGCGGCAACCGCGAATGTGGCGCGGAAACCGGCGAGCGACGGCACGGTGAACGAGCCGACGGTGATGGTCAGGTGGGCCAGCATCGTGGCCATCACGGCACTGGAGGTCGAGGTGCCGACGGAACGCATGAGCGAGTTGAGCCCGTTCGCCGACGCGGTTTCGGTGACCGGCACCGCGCTCATGATCAGCGCGGGCATTGCGGCGTAAGCGATTCCGACGCCCGCCCCGATGATCACCGACGCGATGATCAGCTCGACCGCGTTGGCCATCAGGAAAATCGCGAAGAGGTACCCGACCGCGATCACGATCGCACCGGTCATGAGCGTGACGCGGGCGCCGTAGCGGTTGGTCAGCCGCGCGGACACCGGCGATAGAGCCATCATCACCAGGCCGTTCGGCGCGAGGCACAGACCGGCTTGCACCATGCTGAGCCCGAGACCGTAGCCGGTCGCCGAAGGTGCCTGCAGCAATTGCGGGAACGACAACGACATCGCGTACATCGCGAAGCCGACGAGCACCGACGCAAGGTTCGTGAACAGCACCGGCCGCCGCGCCGAAACGCGCAGATCGACCAGCGGGTCCCGCCGCCGCAGTTGATACCAGCCCCATGCAGCGAGTACGACCAAGGCGGTCGCGGCGAACCCGAGCGTCGCCGGGCTGCCCCAACCCCATTGGCCGCCCTTCACGATCGGCAGCAACAGGCTCGTGAGGCCGACGATCAACCCGAGCGTGCCAAGGAAATCGAACGGCGCGGGCGTGCGGACCGGCGATTCCGGAACGAATCGCAGGATCAGCAGCGCACAGCCGAGCCCGAGCCCGGCCGCGCCCCAGAACAGCACGTGCCAGTCCGCGTGCTCGGCCACGATCGCCGCGACCGGCAACCCGATCGCGCCGCCGACGCCAAGGGTCGCGCTCATCAGCGAAATCGCGCCGCTGACGCGTTCCGGCGGCAGTTCGTCGCGCATGATGCTGATGCCGAGCGGAATGACGCCCATCGCGCAGCCCTGCAGCCCGCGGCCGACGATCATCAGCGCGAGCGAACTGGTCAGCGCCGAGACCACGGACCCGGCGATCAGCACCGCCAGGCTTACGAGCAGCACGCGGCGCTTGCCGTAAAGATCCCCGAGCCGCCCAGCGACCGGCGTGCACACCGCCGCGGCGAGCAGCGTGACGGTGACGACCCAGGACGCGTCCGTCGGCGTCGTGTTCAGCAATCTCGGAAACGCCGGGATCAACGGGATGACCAGCGTCTGCATGAACGAAGCGACCAGCCCGCACGAGGCGAGCACCACGATGATCGGCCGCGCGCCTGCCCGTGCCACCACGTCCCCCGTTCCGTATGCCGTACCGGATTCGCACGCTACCGGGTGGAATGGCAAGACCGGTCGATTCGTGATCGATCCGACTTAGCGGACTGGTCCGTTTGGCCCAGCGCTTGCTTGGGTCGGCGGATTCAGAGCCATTGCTTGACGCCCCCGTGGCCGGAGCAAGTGCCGGAACGGTGCTGGCTGTAGCTGTAACTGCCGTCCTTGCACTGCGCGGTCGCGCCGGAGGGGTTCGAGTCCGGGCGGTGGACGCAGTTTCCGGAGGAGTTGCGGTAGTAGTCGGCACCGCAGTCGGCCGGAGCGGGGTCCGGTGCTGGCTGCTCCTTCGGTGTGGTGACCCGCGGCGCGGCCTGGGTTTTCGGTGTCGTCTTCGGCTTGGCTGCCGTGGTCGGCGGCGCGACCGGCGGCGTGGTGACCGGGACCGCGATCGAAGTCGACGGAGCCGTCAGCGTTGCCGAGGTTTCCGGCGCGCTGTAGGTCGTAGTCGGCGGCGAATACTCGCTTGTGACGGCCGACGGTGCGTTGCCGGTCGGCGCCGCTCCGCATCCGGCGACCAGAACGCCTACGGCCAAAGCCATCCCCAGTTTCCGCAGCATGCGGTGCCTCCTCGCAATCCAGACAATCGAGGAGGTCGGGAATCCGCGGAAAACTGTTACAGCGGCTCAGCCGTCCGCCGGGCACCAAGAATCCGGCGGACGGACCACCGCCTTCCCACAGAAGCCCTGCAGCGCCGGATCGACCTCGCCGCCTTGGACCTGCAGTACCGCGAGCGGCTTGTCCTGTGGGACGTGCCTGCCGATGTCGCCGCCGTAGTCGATGGTTCCGCTGACGCCCTCGATGTATTTGTTGGTCTGGTTCGCGTCCGGCCGCGAGGTGTGGATCGCGGCGATCTCGCGCCACACCGCGCCGGGCGTCACCGGGATGTTCGACGACGTTTCGCGCAGGTACGCGGTCGCGGTGATCATCACCAAAGCGGCGTCGTAGGACAGCGCGGCGTGGCCGTCGAACGACCGGCCTTTTTCGGTGTGCTCGAAGGCGAATTTGGCGTTGAGCGTGGTGTAGAAGTCCCGCGCGAGGCCTTTCGCGGGCGTGGCCGGTGCACTCGCGAGCGCGAGGTAGTAGTACGGCAGCGCGCGATTGCGTTCCCGCGCAACAGTATCCGCGACATAGCGGGAGACGTCGTCGTCGCCGATGATCGTCGCCGTGCTGCCGCACTGCGCGGCTCCGGCGAGGAACGCCCCGAAGTCGGGGACTCCTCGGCCGGCGAAGAACGTGTAACCGTTGTAGGAACAGCTGTCCCGCCCGGCAGCACCTGCGTTGCCGACATTCCGGTAGCCGTACCGCACGTGCGCGGTCCCGGGCGGCCCGCCGTCTCCGTCGAACGCGCGTGCTTCGACGGTGAAACCCTTCTGTTTAAAGGCTGCCAGCACATCGTCGCGGAGGTTCGCGCTGTAGAAATCGGAGTCGTCGTCGGGGTAGTAGACGCGCAGCGCTCGGGGGCCGGGACGCTGGGCAGCGAACGCCGCAGCCACCGCGGCCTCCCGGCGGTTCTGCGGCGCGACCTGGAAGTAGATCGGGTTCTGGTCCGCCAACTGGTCGGCGGTGAGCGTCGCGGCGACAACGGGAATGCCCGCGTCGCCGAGTGCGCGGATCGTTTCGGACGTCGGCGCGCTGCTCATGTCGAGCCCGACCACGCCGACGATGCTGGGGTCCTGTTTCGCCATCTCCAGCAGCGTCTTCGCGACCGCCGCACCCTGAAGCATTCCTTTGCCGCCGTTGGCGATCAGCATGCGCACGATCGGTTCGGCCGCGGCGGTCGCGTCGAGTTGCCGCGACTGTGCGACGGCGAAACCCTCCAGCGATTCCCGTTCCGCGGTGAGCCCTTCGGCGGTGCCGTTCGACGACGTCAGCGCCTCCAGGTCGACCAGCGTGATGTACGGCCGTTCCGGATGCTGCTGGTGCAGTTCCTCCGCGCGCCGGTTCTGGTCCGCGATCACGGCTTCGACCTGCTGGATCGTCCCCTCCTTGTCGACCGGGGAGAACAGCGTGAACGTGCCGTCGGACACGCCGACGCACTGGTCGTCCACCCGCGTCAGCCACTCGCTCGAGGTGCCGCAGTGACTGTCCAGAAAGGACTGATAGCGCACGACGGCGAATCCGGCTACCAGCACGAGCACCACCGCGGGCACCCCGGCCCGGACCCAGCGCGTCGTCCACCACGCCGCCCGGGCCCGTCCGCCGGACAGGTCGTAATGCTCGCCCAGCGCCAGCATTCGCTTGCGCACCTCGGTTTTTTCGGTTTCGCTGTGCGGCGCGTCGAGCCCGATCGGCAGGTACCACGCGGTCGGGCGGCGGGCCCGCCGGTCGGCGCTGAGCCGGTTCTGCCACACCCGGTACGCGTCGGCGGCATCGGCGGCGTGGTACTTCGGCCGGTCCTCGCTCGGCGCGGCGTCCGGCGGCGGCGCCTGGCTCGCGCTCACCACGAGCAGCGGATCGAAAAGGCCGACCTGGTTGCGGACCTCGTTGATCAGGTCGAGCAGCCGGTAGCCGCCGTTGGCCGGGCCGACCTCGTCGAGCAGCAGCACCGGATACGTCATCCGGCGCCGCCGCCAGAACTGCCACGGCCGCAGCCGGTACTCGCGGCGCAGGTCCTCCAGGAACGCGTTGACCAGCAACCGCGCGACGTACTGGGGCGATTCGTGCTGCCATTCGCCGTCGGTGAGCCGCATCGCGAAGCGGACGAAGCTGCCGGACATCTCCGGCGCGAGGTGCGGCTGGCGCAGGAACCAGCGGTACCGTCCGGACAGCCCCGGCACGCGCCCGGTGACGGCGAGCCGGAAGAAGCCGATCGTCAGCCAGCGCAGCAGCAGCAACGGAAACCGCCACGTCGGATGCTGTGGCACCAGCTCGCGGCTGACGCTGTCGATGGCCGAGCGGAACCGGACCAGCAGGCCGTTCTCCTGCAGTTCGCGCAGCAGGATGGCCTCAGTATCGGTTTCGCCGTCCGGAAACCGCTTCGCCATGAGCTGGTCGACCAGTGTGAACAGCCGGAACCGCAACCGGCTTTCCCGCGTGCGAGAACTGCGGACGAGACTGTTGCGGACGCGCCACAGAATGTCGCGCACCACCTCGACGGTCGCCTCAGTCGCCTTGCCCGGCGGGTCGACGTCCGGCCGATCCGCGAGCGAGAGATAGACAGAACGCACCGTGCCCGCCGGTTTCGCGTTCTGCATCCGCGAGCCCAGCTCTTCGAGCACCCCCTCGCGCGCGTCGCCGACGAGGCACACCATGGGCAGCCCGCGCCGCCCGGCGCGTTCCCGGTGATAACCGGGCCGCCATTCTCCGTCGCCCCGCAATTCCCGCGGCCGGTCGCCGACGCGGGGCCGCTGATAAAGCGCCCCGATGAGTTTGACAAGCCGATCTGCCCCAGCGAACGCGAGTTGTTCCCCAGCGACGGCCACCGTCTGGTCCATGCCGAAGTATCCCACGCGCGAGCCGGGAGGGGTCCCGGAATTGTGCCGTCATGGCAACGGTTTCCCGGTTTGCCGCGCGCGGCTTGCGGCCATTCGGGTGGCGGCGCGTTCAGCCGTTCGTCGGACGCGTCGTCGCGCTGAGCGACGGGTTCCCGGGCACCCGTTGATCATTTTCCCGTCTTGCTACGAAAATCGTAGATCAATTCAGGAATGGGGAATTAATTGTTCGCGAGACGTGCGATCGTTCCCAGCAACCTCCGCATTCCGGCCGCGTGCCCACCGCTGCCGACGACTAGCAAGCGGTAACCGGACCCGAATATTCCAGGGAACCGGGCGCGGCTCTCGGCGCGGACCAGCGTCTGTCCATCCGAGACAGCTTCGAGCCGGAAAGTAAGGCGGTACTCAGAAAACCGGTGCCGTCCGGCGAGGGCGAGCAGCTCGTGCGGTTCGGCCTCGACGACCCGGAAGCCGGGAACCGTCGACCCTTCAGCGAGCGGACGGGGACCAGTCGCCTTCCAGTCGGTGGCACCGACCGCCCAGGCGTAGCCGGTCGCCAACCGGCCCGAGACGCGCTCGACAACCTGGTTGATCGCCCGCCAGACCGCCTCGGCGTCCGCCCGCACGACGACCCGATGTTCGTCCAAGACCGGCAGCTGTTCCGCTGTCATCATCACCTCCGGAGCCCGCAGGGATCGTCCCACGCCCGCAACGCACGAAAAACGGGGCCGCCCCGGGAAAATCCCCGGAGCGGCCCCGCTGCCACAAGATCAGGCCTTATTCGTAAATCTCGCCCTTGGCGGCCTTCTCCACCAGCGACTGCGGCGGCTCGAAGTGGCTGCCGTACCGCGACGCCAGTTCGCGAGCCCGGTCCACGAAGCCCTGCAGCCCGCCCTCGTACTGGTTGATGTACTGGATCACGCCGCCGGTCCAGGCCGGGAAGCCGATGCCGAAGATGGACCCGATGTTGGCGTCCGCGACCGTGGTCAGGACGCCCTCGTCGAAGCACTTCACCGTTTCCAGCGCCTCGGCGAAGAGCATGCGCTCCTTGAGGTCCTCGAACGGCACGTCCGCGGAACCCGAGTTGAACGCCTCGCGCAGGCCCGGCCACAGCCCGGTGCGCTTGCCGTTCTCGTCGTACTCGTAGAAGCCCGCACCGGTGGAGCGGCCCTTGCGGTCGTACTTGTCGAGCATCGTGTCGATGACAGCCTCGGACGCGTGCGGCGTCCAGGTGCCGCCCTCGGCCTCGATCGCGGCGCGGGTTTCCGCCCGGATCTTGCGCGGCAGCGTGAGGGTCAGCTCGTCCATCAGCTGCAGCGGCGGCGCCGGGTAGCCGGCCTGCGAACCCGCCTGCTCGATCGACGCCGGCTCGACGCCCTCGCCCAGCGCGGCCACGGCCTCGTTGATGAAGGTGCCGATGACCCGCGAGGTGAAGAAGCCGCGGCTGTCGTTGACGACGATCGGGGTCTTGCGGATCTGCAGCGTGTAGTCGAAGACCTTCGCCAGCGTGGCGGGCGACGTCTTCTCGCCGCAGATGATCTCGACCAGCGGCATCTTGTCCACCGGCGAGAAGAAGTGGATCCCGATGAAGTCCTCGGTCCGCTGCACGCCCTCGGCCAGCGCGGTGATCGGCAGGGTCGAGGTGTTGGAGCCCAGCACCGCGTCCGCGTTGACGATGCTCTCGATCTCGCCGAACACCTTGTGCTTCAGCTCGACGCTCTCGAACACGGCCTCGATCACGAAGTCGACGCCCGCGAAGTCGGCCGGGTCGGCGGTCGGCTTGATCCGCGCCAGCAGCGCGTCCGACTTCTCCTGCGTGGTCTTGCCGCGCGAGAGCGCCTTCTCTTCGAGCTTGACCGCGTAGCCCTTGCCCTTCTCGGCCGCCTCCTGCGAGACGTCCTTGAGCACGACGTCAATGCCCGCCTTCGCGGACACGTACGCGATCGCGGCGCCCATCATCCCGGCGCCGAGCACGCCGACCTTCTTGGCGGTGTACTTCTCGAACCCGTCCGGACGCGAACCGCCGGAGTTGATCGACTGCAGGTCGAAGAAGAACGCCTTGGTCATGTTCTTCGAAACCTGCCCGATGGCCAGGCTGACGAAGTAGCGCGTCTCGACCTGGATCGCGGTGTCGAAGTCGACCTGCGAGCCCTCGATCGCGGCGGCGAGGATCGCGCGCGGCGCGGGCATCGGCGCGCCCTTGAGCTGCTTGCGCAGGTTCGCTGGGAACGCGGGCAGGTTCGCCGCGAAGCTCGGGTTCGACGGGGTGCCGCCCGGAATCTTGTAGCCCTTGACGTCCCACGGCTGCACGCCGCCCTCGGGGTTGGCCTTGATCCACGCCTTCGCGGCGGGCACCAGTTCGTCGACGGTGTCCACGACCTCGTGCACCAGGCCCAGCTCCAGCGCCTTGCGCGGCTTGAGCCGCTGGCCCTGCAGCAGCACGTTCAGCAGCGCGCTCTGGATGCCGAGCAGCCGCACGGTGCGGACCACGCCGCCACCGCCGGGCAGCAGGCCAAGGGTCACCTCGGGCAGGCCGATCTGGCTGCCCTTGACGTCGGCCGCGATGCGGTGGTGCGTCGCCAGCGCGATTTCGAGGCCGCCGCCGAGCGCCGCGCCGTTGATGGCCGCGACGACCGGCTTGCCCAGCTGCTCGAGCCGGCGCATCTGGCCCTTCATCGCGGTGCTGGACGCGGTGATCTCGGCCGCGTGCTCCGGCTGCGCCTGGATCAGGTCGCGCAGGTCGCCGCCGGCGAAGAAGGTCTTCTTCGCCGAGGTGAGCACGACACCGGCGATGTCGTCCTTCTCCGCCTCAAGCCGGTCCACCGTCGCGGCGAGCGACTCGCGGAAGGCCTGGTTCATCGTGTTGGCCGACTGGTCCGGGTCGTCCAGCGTCAGCGTGACGATGCCGTCGGAATCCTTGTCCCAGCGGATGGTCTTGCTCTCGGTCATCTCGGTCCTCACACCCGCTCGATGATGGTCGCGACACCCATGCCGCCGCCGATGCACAGGGTCACCAGGGCCCGGCGCGCCTGACGGCGTTCCAGCTCGTCCACGACGGTGCCGACCAGCATCGCGCCGGTGGCGCCGAGCGGGTGGCCCATGGCGATCGCGCCGCCGTTGACGTTGATCTTCTCGTCCGGCAGGTTCAGGTCCTTCTGCCACTTGAGCACGACGGACGCGAACGCCTCGTTGAGCTCCCACAGGTCGATGTCGTCCGGGGTCAGGCCCGCGGTCTTCAGCACCTTCTCGGTGGCCGGGGTCGGACCGGTCAGCATGATCGTGGGCTCGGAGCCGATCGAGGCGGTAGCGACGATGCGCGCCCGCGGCGTGAGGCCGGCCCGCTTGCCCGCTTCCTCGCTGCCGACCAGGACGATGGCCGAGCCGTCGACGATGCCGGACGAGTTGCCGCCGGTGTGCACGTGGTCGATCTTCTCGACCTGGTGGTACTTCTGGAGCGCGACGGCGTCGAAGCCGCCCATCTCGCCGATCGTGGTGAAGGCGGGCTTGAGCTTAGCCAGACCCTCCACAGTGGACCCCGGACGGCGGTGCTCGTCGTGGTCGAGGATCGTGACGCCGTTCATGTCCTTCACCGGCACCACGGACTTCGCGAAGTAGCCGCCGGACCAGGCCGCCTCGGCCTTCTCCTGCGAGCGGACCGCGAACGCGTCGACGTCCTCGCGGGAGAAGCCCTCCATCGTCGCGATGAGGTCCGCGCCGATGCCCTGCGGGGCGATGTAGTGGTCGTACGCGGTGGCCGGGTCCATGAACAGCGCGCCGCCGTCCGAACCCATCGGGACCCGCGACATCGACTCGACGCCGCCCGCGATGACCAGCTGGTCCCAGCCGGAGCGGACCTTCTGCGCCGCGACGTTCGTGGCCTCGAGCCCGGACGCGCAGAACCGGTTGAGCTGCACGCCCGCGACCGTCTGCGGCAGGCCCGCGACGAGCGCGGCGGTGCGCGCGATGTCCGCGCCCTGCTCGCCCACCGGGGACACGACGCCGAGCACGATGTCGTCGATCGCCTGCGGATCGAGGTTCGGGTGGCGGACCTTCAGCTCTTCGATGAGGCCGACCACCAGGTCGACCGGCTTGGTGCCGTGCAGGGCACCGCCCTTGTTCTTGCCCCGGGGCGTGCGCAACGCCTCGTAGATGTAGGCCTCGCTACTCACTGAACACTCCTCCGCGAAGCGGCATGGTTGGACACTGCGGTGTATCTCGCCGCCGACTATACCGGCCAGTAGGTGCTAATGGCCATTAACATAAGCCCGATGAACCCCATGGTGTCAATGGGTTGCCGTAGTTTCGATTCGCGCTATGGTCAGTTCACCATGAGTACGTCTCCCGCACGCGGCACGCGGCCTCGCGACCGCAAGGCCCAGCTCGCCGCCGTCGCGGCCGAACTGTTCCGCGCGCGCGGGTTCCACGGCGTCGGGATCAACGACATAGCCGCCGCGGCGGGCGTCACCGGACCCGCGCTGTACCGGCATTTCGCCGACAAGCAGGCGATCCTCGCCTACGTCGTGCTCGCCGGGATCGACGACATGGAGACGGCCACCGCGGCCGCGCTCGCCGATTCCGCGCCGCCGCTGGAGCAGCTGGACGCCCTGCTCACCGGCCTCGCGACGCAGGCCGTCGAGCGCCGGGAGATCGCCGCGCTGTGGCGTTGGGAAGGTCCGCATCTGCCGCGCGAGCAACGCCGCGAGATCCGCCGCCGGTCCGGCGCGGTGCTCGACGCGTGGACGAAAGCCCTGCTCACGCTGCGTCCGGAGCTGTCCGTGGACGAGGCTGAGCTGCTGTGCTGGGCCGCGCTGTCGGTGTTCGGGAGCGTCGCGGTGCACCACACCTCGGTGGCGCGCAAACGCTTCGTGCCGCTGCTGGTCGAGCTGGCGTTGGACGTGCTCAACGTCTCGCTGCCGGTCCCGTCCGAGCCCGTGGCGCCGGTCGCGAGCAGCCTTGGCACGCCGTCCCGCCGCGAGCAGGTGCTGAGCGCCGCGACCGGGCTCTTCGCCGAACGCGGCTTCCACACGGTGAGCATGGAAGACATCGGCGCGGCGGCGGGCATCGCCGGACCCAGCGTGTACCGGCACTTCCCGAGCAAGGGCGCGCTGATGGTCGCGATCGGACACCGCGCGGCCGACCGGCTCGCGCTGGCGGCCGAGCAGGCGCTGCAGGCACCCGACGAACGGTCCGCGCTGGGCCGGCTCGCGGCGTCGTATGTGCACATTCTGCTGCGCACACCGGAACTGCTGGTGTCGTTCACGGCGGACCGGGTGACCATGCCGGAACGCGACAAAGCTGACCTGCGACGGGTCCAGCGCGACTACGTCGATCAATGGGTTTCCCTGCTGTGCGCGGTGTTTCCGGAGCTTCCGGCGCGCGAGGCGAAGATCCGGGTGCACGCTGCGCTGACCATCGCGAACGACCTGAGCCGGACCGGGCGGATCAAGAGCAGGCCGCACCTGCAGACGGAGCTCACGGCGGTACTGCACGCGGTTCTCGGGCTCGACTGAACGCTCTCCGCGAAACCGCTCCCGCCCCTCCCCCGGACGTGTAAGCATCTGCCGTGCCCACGAGACGGTTGCATCTGGTTCGCGCGGACGAAGGCCACCGCGTCACGACCCTCGAGCTTTTCTTCGACCTGGTCTTCGTCTACGCCATCACGCAGACGACCGAGCTGATGTCCGGGCACCTGAG
Source organism: Amycolatopsis sp. cg13 (assembly GCF_041346965.1). GTDB lineage: Bacteria > Actinomycetota > Actinomycetes > Mycobacteriales > Pseudonocardiaceae > Amycolatopsis. Next base: position 7,356,129 of record NZ_CP166848.1, on the reverse strand, counting down.
CCTGCTCGGCGTCGGCGAGGGACTGCTGGTGCTGATGGTGCTGTGGTGGTGCTGGTGCAGTTACGCGTGGCTCGGCACCATGATCCACGTCGACCACGGGATCGCGCGGCTGGCGATGTTCGGCGCGATGGCGGTGATGTTCCTCGTCGCGCTCGCGGTGCCGCAGGCGCTCACCAACGAACCAGGCGGGCTCGACGGGCCGTTGCTGTTCGTCGCCTGTTACGCCGTCGTGCGGCTGCTGCACATCGTCGCCTACCTCGGCGCCGCCCGGCACGACGCCGGATTGCGCCGGGTGCTGCTGAAGATGCTGCGCGGGCTGCTCCCGAGCTTGGTGCTGCTGGCCGTCGCCGACGTTGCGGACGGACCCTGGCAGCTGGTGCTGTGGGTGGTCGCGCTCGGGGTGGACTACCTCAACGTCTACCTGTCCGGCCCCGAAGGCTGGCGGCTGCATTCGCCCGCGCATTTCGCCGAGCGGTTCGGGCTGATCGTGATCATCGCGCTGGGCGAATCGGTCGTCGCGATCGGCATCGGGATCGGGCACGTGCCGATCACCTGGCTCGTCGCCGGGTCGGCGATCTGCGGGATCGCGCTCGCCGCCGGGATGTGGTGGACGTACTTCGACCTGGTCGCGAACGTCGCCGAGCGCCGGCTCGCCCGCGCCGAGGGCATCGCGCGGACCAAGCTCGCCACCGACTCCTACACCTATCTGCACCTGCCCCTGATCGCCGGGATCGTCCTCGTCGCGCTCGGGTTGAAGAAGACGTTCCTGTCCCTGCACACCAATCCGGCGGACGCGCTGCACGGCGTCGCGCTGTGGTCGCTGACCGGCGGACTCGCCCTGTATCTGGTCGCCCTGAGCTCACTGCGGCGACGCAACCTCGGCACCTGGAACCGGCAGCGACTCGTGCTCGCAGTGGTGCTGCTCGCGCTCACGCCGTTGCTCGGAAACGTGCCCGCGGCCTTGCTGCTACTGATCGTCACGGCCTCGGTCCTGCTGCTCATCGCGTTCGAACGCACGTCCCTGGCCAGGCGGCCGGTGGTCGAGTGAGCCGGGCCGCACTGGCGGATTCCGCGTCGCCGCGTTAACCTACTCGTCAGTAGGTAACGCGAGGGAGATGCTGCATGGCTGCGCCAAGGAAACGAGACGCGATGGGCCTCGGCCTGGCCGCGCTCACCCGGTTGGCCGGGAGCAAGGCGATCGACCGGGTCGGGCTGCGCGGACCGGTGCAGAACCTGGTCAAGACGGGAACCCGGAGCGGTTTCCGCGCGGCGGGGGCGGCGACCAGGTCGTTCACCTCGGTCCAGCGGCTGGGCAAGCCGGCTCGGCTGGCGAAGCCGGACGACCGCGGGCTGTTCGACCTGACGCCGGACGAGGACCAGAAGCTCATCGTCGAGACGGTCAGCGAGTTCGCCGCCGAGCAGTTGCGCCCGGCCGCCGCGGACGCCGACGAGAAGCTCGCCGCGCCGGAGGGTCTGCTGAGCCGCGCGGCCGAGCTGGGCATCAGCCTCGTCGGCATTCCGGAGGAGCTGGGCGGCGCGGGCACCGAGCGTTCGGTCGTGACGAACGCGCTGGTCGCGGAGGCGCTCGCGCACGGCGACCTCGGACTCGCGGTGGCCGTGCTGGCCCCGTCCGCGGTGAGCACCGCGCTGGTCGCGTGGGGCGACGAGCAGCAGCAGGCCGATTACGTGCCCGCGTTCACCGGCGAGCAGGTGCCGGCCGCAGCGCTCGCGCTGCTGGAGCGGACGCCGCTGTTCGACCCGTTCAAGCCTGCCACCAAGGCGAAGCGCACCCCGAAGGGCTACCAGCTCGACGGCGTGAAGTCGCTCGTCCCGCGCGCGGCGGAGGCGGAACTGTTCCTGGTCTCGGCCGATCTGGAAGGCCGCGGACCGGCGCTGTTCCTGGTCGAATCGTCCAACGCGGGCGTGACGATCGAGTCCGAACCGGCGATGGGCCTGCGCGGCGCGGCGACCGGAAAGCTGCACCTGGAGAAGGTTTCGCTGCCCGCGGGCGCATTGCTCGGCGGCGGCAAGGCGGACGTTTTCACTGAGGTGGTCAGGCTTTCCCGGCTCGGCTGGGCGGCGCTCGCCGCGGGTGTCGGCAAGGCCGTGCTGGACTACGTCGTGCCTTACGTGAACGAGCGGACCGCGTTCGGCGAGCCGATCAGCCACCGGCAGGCGGTCGCGTTCTCGGTGGCGGACATCGCGATCGAGCTGGAAGGCCTGCGCCTGGTCACGCTGCGCGCGGCTTCGCGAGCCGAGCAGGGCAAGGAATACGCGCGGGAAGCGGCGCTCGCCCGGAAGCTCGCGACGGACAAGGGCATGCAGATCGGCAACGCCGGCGTGCAGTTGCTGGGCGGGCACGGGTTCGTGAAGGAGCACCCGGTGGAGCGCTGGTACCGCGACCTGCGGGCGATCGGCGTGATGGAAGGCGCCGTCCTCCTCTGATCCTTTTTCTTGCTCCGAAAGGCAACTCATGATCAACCTGGAAGCTCCGAAGAAGGCCGGCGCGCTGATCAACCAGGCGTACCAGGCCGCGGCCGAGGTGTTCCGGCCGATCTCGCGCAAGTACGACCGCGCCGAGCACACCTATCCGTCCGAATTGGACATGTTCGCCGCGCTGCTGGACGGCCTGAACTCCTCCGGCGAGGGCGGTGCCGGCGCCGCTGGCGTTCGCCGGTCCGAAAAGGACAATGGTCCCAAGGGAAACCGCAACGGCGCCAACCTGAACGTGGTGCTCGGCACGATCGAAATGTGCTGGGGCGACGTCGGCCTGCTGCTGTCCATGCCGCGCCAGGGCCTCGGCAACGCCGCGATCGGCTCGGTGGCGACCGACGAACAGCTTGAGCGCTTCAAGGGCCTGTGGGCCGCGATGGCGATCACCGAACCCGGCTGCGGCTCGGACTCGGCCGCGATCACCACGACGGCCACCGAGGACGGCGACGACTACATCCTGAACGGCGAAAAGATCTTCGTGACGTCCGGCCAGCGCGCGGACGCCGTGGTGGTCTGGGCGACGCTGGACCGCACGAAGGGCCGCGCCGCGATCAAGTCGTTCGTGGTGGAGAAGGGCACGCCCGGCTTCGAGGTCGTGCGCGTGGAGCACAAACTGGGCATCCGCGCGTCCGACACCGCCGTGCTGCGCTTCGAGAACTGCCGCGTTCCGCGCGAAAACCTCTTGGGCACGCCGGAAATCGACACCGCCAAGGGTTTCGCCGGGGTCATGCAGACCTTCGACAATACCCGCCCGCTGGTGGCCGCCATGGCGATCGGCGTCGCGCGTGCGGCATTGGACGAGACTCGGCGGGTCCTGACTGAAGCCGGTGTGCCGATCGACTACGACCGCCCGGCGTTGACACAGCACGCTGCGGCCGCGACTTTCCTGCAGCTGGAAGCGGACTACGAGGCTGCGTATCTGCTGACGCTGGAGTCGGCGTGGATGGCGGACAACCGTCAGCCGAACTCGCTGCAGGCTTCCATGGCGAAGGCTAAGGCTGGCCGCACGGTCGTCGATGTGACGTTGAAGTGCGTCGAGCTTGCCGGGGCGTATGGGTATACGGAGGAATCGCTGCTGGAGAAGTGGTCCCGGGATGCCAAGATTCTGGACATCTTCGAAGGGACGCAGCAGATCCAGCAGTTGATCGTGGCTCGGCGGGTGCTGGGGAAGACCAGCGCGCAGCTCAAGTAGTCCAGCCGCTCGGCCCGTCTCGCGGAGGCGGGCCGAGCTATTCCACTTGCCGCTTCCCAGTCGATTGCCCGAAGAAATACCCCAGCACCAGCAGAAACGCGCTGGACAGCACCTGGTTGATCTCCACCGCGGCGAACATCGCGGCCACCACCGCGAGGCACATGATCAGCAGGATCGCCGCTCCGACATAGGTCGCGACGGATTCCTTCGCCAGGAAGTTCTGCCACACCTTGGCTTTCCGCTCGTACTTGTCGATGTCGGTGGCCATCGCCGCGGCCTCGACCTCGGCGATATTCCGGCTGGTTTCCTTCAGTTCGCCGTCGATCTCGTCGGTCTTGCTTTCGAATTCGCCGAGCAACCGGTGGAATTCCTCTTTCGTTCCGGCGTCGTCGACCCCGGACACCGCGTTTCTCAGCTTGCCGATCTCCTGTCCGACGGTCAGTCCGTTGATCAGCTCGAGGATCTGCTCACGCCGCTCGAGAGCGATCTTCAAGGCGCTGCGATGGGCATTCACCTTGCGGAGAGCGTCCGCACGCCCTTTCGACCCGCTTTCCGTCGACAGTGCTTCCTCGTGCAGCTCGAGTTTCTTCTGCTGCCGGACGATGATGTCGTCGAGCCGGACCAGCGACGCACGGAGGTCGTCGACAGACTGCTTCTCGAGCGAGGAGCTGTCGAGCCCGCTGTCGATGAACTCCAGCTCCATCCTCCGTCTCAACCGGCCGTCCCGGTGATCCGGTTCTTCGAACTCGACAACACTGCGATCTTCTGGAACGCTCATAGTTATTGTCCGTTTGATCGAGTTGCGCAGCCCCTCTGCCGCCTGCGGTGACCCACGGGTCGCTCGCGGATGAGCCTTTGTTGCGCACCGTCCTCAGCTGTCGCCGTTCTGAATCCGAATCGTGACAACACAAATGCACCACTGATTACGAAAAGTGCAGTTTCAGCAGCTATTCGCCAGTGAACGCGCAGCCAAGAGGCCGCATTCAATCGTTTTGGGCGGCTGAATCCAGCGCATCCAGAACCGCGTCCCCATTCGCGCGAGCCCACTCCGTCAGCGTGTGGATCGGCTCGATCAGCGTCGCGCCCAGCGGGGTCAGCTCGTACTCGACACGCGGCGGTGCCTCGGCATACGCCTGACGCCGGACCAGCCCGTGCGCTTCAAGCCGCCGCAGCGTCTGGGTGAGCACCTTCCGGGAGATGCCGCCGATCAGCTCGACCAGCGCGCCGTGCCGCACGGGGCCCTCGCTGAGAGCCGCGAGCACGACCACCGTCCACTTGTCGGCGATCAGCTCGACTGCCAGACGCGCGGGACAGTCGGCGAGAAAGACGCCGCCGGGACCGTATTCGCTCATGAACTCCAAGGTACCTGCAGGTACCTATCGGAATCCTAGCCTGGTTTTCGTACCCCTCCAGAAACCAGGAGAGTCATGCGAGTCATCACCCAGCAGAAACTCGGCGGCCCCGACGTGCTCACGATCGTGGACGCGCCCGAACCCCGCCCATTGCCGACCGAAGTCCTAGTGCGGGTCAAGGCCGTCGGGCTGAATCCGTTGGAAGCACGGCTGCGCGACGGCGAGTTCCCGTTGCTCGGCCAGCCGCCGTTCGTGCTCGGCTGGGATGTCAGCGGCGTGGTCGAAGAGGCGTTGACCTGGCGGTTCCGGCCCGGCGACGAAGTATTCGGGATGCCGTTGTTTCCCCGCGCGGCCAACGCATACGCCGAGCTCGTGGCAGCACCGGCCCTGCATCTCATCCGCAAGCCGAAGGAGCTTTCGCACGTCGAGGCCGCGGCGTTGCCGATCGTCGGGCTCACGGCGTGGCAGGGGCTGGTCGACCTTGGCGAAGTCACCACAGGCGACCGCGTTCTGATTCACGCCGGTGGCGGCGGGGTCGGGCACGTCGCGATCCAGATCGCGAAAGCCCTTGGTGCGCATGTAATAACGACGGCCAGCGAGAGCAAGCGGGAGTTCGTCGAGGGGCTCGGTGCCGACGAAGTCATCGACTACAAGAAGGTCGACTTCAGTGAAGTGACGAGGGAAATCGACGTTGTGCTCGACACTCTCGGCGGCGACACCGTCGAGCGGTCCCTCGGAGTGTTGCGGCCAGGCGGGCATCTGGTGACGGCGGTCGCCGAGGAGGACACCGAGCTGATCGCGAAGTACGAGGCAGCGGGAATGCGGTTCAGCGGCATCGGAGTCGAGCCGGATCCGGTCGCGCTGCGCGAGCTGGTCGCGCTCGTCGAGCAGGGCAAGCTCAGGGTCCACGTGCAGGAGACGTTCCCGTTCGAGCGCATCGCCGACGCGCATCGGCTGCTCGACGGCGGTCACCTCCAGGGCAAGGTCGTCCTCACTGTCGACTCAAACCTCCAGCACGATCCGGCCGCGCGCCTCGCCTGATTCCTGCAATCGGTGCGCTTCGGCGGCCGACGACAGGGGCAGGCGAGTGCCGATCCGGGGGCGAAGGATTCCGGTGGACAGGGCCCGGTTGATAACCCGGGCAGCGGAACCCAGCGCGGTGACACCGGCGTTGCTGATGGCGAAACCGCGGATGCTCGCGTCGCGCGTGTACAGCTGGCCGATCGGCAATGTCGGTGTCGACTCCATTCCGGCCATCGCGATGATGCGGCCGCCACGAGACAAGAGCGGCACCGCCGAAACCAGGTCGTGAACGCCCGCGTTGTCCCACAACAGATCCACCGTGGGGAGTTTGCGGTAGAGGTCGGGATCGGTGTAGTCGAAAACCTCGTCGGCACCGCATTCCCGGCACCATTCCGCGTCGTCGGCGCGGGCGGTCGCGATGACGCGCAGGCCGGCGGTCGAAGCAAGTTGGACGACGGCGCTGCCGACACCGCCGCCCGCGCCGAGCACCGCGATCGTCTCGCCGTAACCGGCGTCGGCGTGCTCGAAAAGGCCAAGGTACGCGGTGGCGGCGGTGTGCAGAACGGCGACGGCGTCGTCGGAAACCCCGTCCGGCAAGCGATACAGCCGATCCTCCGGAACCGCGCAGTACTCGGCGAAGGATCCCTGCCGACCGTCGTGGCCGAGGCTGTTGCACCACACGCGGTCGCCAGGAGCGAAGCTGCTTACTGGCGACGAGACAACGGTGCCCACCAGGTCCCGGCCGATGACAAACGGGAAAGAAACCTCAGTGGGATACGCGCCGGAACGGATGAAAGTGTCGACGTGGTTCACCGTCACCGCGGAGACTTTCACCAGCACCTCGCGCGGCCCCGGCTCGGGGTCTGGAAGCTGACCGACCTTGATCTCGGAACTGTCGCCGAGCGACGTCACGTATGCAGCGATCACCGGCCCACGGTACCGCCGGTTTATTACCGACTTCGCGCGCATATCGGATTGATCTCCGCTGCCCGGAATCCGCGCGAAAAAGCCCGGAAATGCCCTAATCTGCCCGGCATGACCGCTCCGGTGGCGCCGGCCGACCTCAAACAGGCCCGCATCTTCATGTGGATCCAGGTCGCGCTGAGCGCGATCGGGCCGCTGCTGCTGGCCGGGATGGCCGGCGTTTCGCTGGTCGACCTGATCAGCCTCACCCAGCTCTACATCGTGATCACCTACGCCACCGCCATCGCGCTCGCGGTGTGCGCGGTCGTATTGCCGAAGCGCCAGCAATGGGCCTACGTGACCGCCGCGGTCATCGAAGGCCTCCTGGTGCTCAACAGTCTGGTCACGCTGCTCAGCAAGGGCCTGCCCGGCATTCTGCCGCTGATTTTCGCCGGCCTCGCCCTGCGCGCGCTGCTCACCCGCGACGTGCGGACGTGGTTCTTCCCGCCGCAGCCTTCAGCCAGCTGACCGGTCGTCCAGGAATTCGTCGAGGTACCGCCAGGTCGTGCCCCGCGCGCGGCGACCGGTGAGCACGCCGAGGTGCCCGCCGGGTGCGGTGCGGAACCGGACCTCCGGCGCGTTTTCCAGCAGCTGCACCACGCGTTCCACCGACGCCCGCGGCGCGATGGTGTCGTTTTCGCCCGCCACCACCAGCATCGGCGTCTTCACGTCGGACAGGCTGATCTTGCGCCCGTTCAGGTCGACGGTGCCCTCGGCGAGGTCGTTGGTGCGGAACAAGCGGTGGTACAGCTGGCCGAACGTCCGCCCGGGATAGGCGTACATGTTGCCCATGAAGTGGTCCACCGCCTCGATCTGCGCGAGGTAGTCGCGGTCGTCGAGGTTTTTCAGGATCGCCAGCGGTTTCGTGATTTCCTTGGAGATCCCGGTCGCCCGGAACACCCGGGTGACCAAATAGGACGGTGCGCCGCCGAACACCCGGTACACCGGCGTGAGCAGGTGCCCGCCGGTCAGGTCCACGAGCGGGCGGAACGGCGCGACGATCGGGATCGCGGTGAAATCGACCGGCGAGCCGACCGCGGTGATCGATTCGATCGGCAGGTCCGGCTGGTCCGCGCTGACGAGCATGGAGAAAATCCCGCCGAGCGACCACGACACCAGGTGCACGCCCTGTCCGCCGGCGTCCTCGCTGACCTTCCGGATCGCCCTCGGCAGCACCTCGTCGATCCAGTGCTCGATGCCGAGGCGGCGGTCGGAGAACGCGACCATCCCGTAGTCCACGAGGTAGGTCGGCCGTCCGCCCTCCACCAGGTGCTCGATGAGGCTGCAGCCGCGGCGCAGGTCGAAGCACAGCGCGGGCGCGGCCAGCGGCGGCACCAGCAGCACCGGCGGGCCGGAGACCTCGGACGCGCCGTGCGTCATCCGGTACACCGACCGGTTGGGCCCCTGGTCGATCAGCACTCGCGGCATCGGCCGCAGATCGGCGACCCCACCCTGGAAAACCTTGCCCACGACATTGGCCGCCGCGGCAGCCAACCGGGCCGGTGGGGAAACCATTCAGTGCCTCCTGGAACTCGTCGTCTGCCGGGCATCTTGCCGTGCGCGCGGGCGCGGCATCAACACGCCACTCCCGCAAGCACCCGGCAAGCGCACGTCCACCTCAGACGCTCCCACCAGGCGGGACGGACGGCGCGCTCCGGGCAGCCCGGCTCTCGTACTCGGCGCGCTCGGGCGAATGCGCGGCGGACGCCAGCAATTGATCGCCGCCGAGCGCACGCACCAGCCATTCGCCGAACGCGCGCGGGAACAACCGCGTGATCCGGCCGGTCAGATCGAGCGATTTCGGCACGAATACGTCGAACTTCGGCCGCTCCAGCGCGTCGACGATCGCCGCCGCGACGTCTTCCGGCCCGACCGATTTGATGAACCGCGCTTCGCCCAGCCCCGACGCGAGCTCCGTGCGCACCACGGCGGGCATCACGCACGACACCTCGACGCCGGTGCCGCGCAGCTCCAGATGCACCGCCTCGGATAGCCCGACCACGGCGTGTTTCGTAGCGCAATATGTGGCCGCTCCGGCGAATCCGGACTTTCCGGCCATCGACGCCACGTTCACGATGTGCCCGCGCCCGCGCGGCTTCATCCGTTTGACGGCCTCGCGCGTGCCGTGCACGACCGCGTGGACGTTGATCTCCAGCAGCCGCCGCGTGGCCGCGTCGTCCTCCTCGTCCAGCGGCGAGAGCGGCATGATCCCGGCGTTGTTGATCAGCACGTCGATCGGCCCGATGGTGCTTTCGACGTCGTCCAGGAACGCGGTGAAGGCGGCCGTGTCGGTGACGTCCAGCGGCGACGCGACCACGTCCGGACCCAGCTCACCAGCGGTTTTCTCGGCCCGGACCCGGTCGAGGTCGCCGAGCACGAGCCGGGCGCCGCGCCGGTGCAGCGCGGCGGCGGTGGCCGCCCCGATGCCCTGCGCGCCGCCCGTGACGACGACGACCTTTCCGGAGAGCGGCTGCCTGGCCATGGCGGACTCCTCGGTCTATTGACACTTAGCCAATATCGTCCTCCGGATCAGTCCGGGCCGCTATCCCCCAACCCGTTGCTCGAGAACCTGGCCGAGCCAGCCGTCGACGGTGAACTGCTCGGTCGGCTTGAAGCCCTGGCTCTCGTAATAGCGCGGCAGATCGCCGTCGCCGCCCGCCCAGCAGTCGACGCGCACGAGGTCGATCCCACGCCGTTTCGCCTCGTCCATCGCGTGCCGCAACAGCCGCGAACCGACCCGATGCCCGGTGAACTGGCGGGAAGTGATCAGCAGCCGGACGTACAGCTCGGGCTCGTCGACCTGCGGCGCGTACGGCATCGCTTGGCCGAGAATCAGCGCGCCCGCGGGTTTTCCGTCGATCTCCGCCATCCGGAGCTCGGGATCGGCCGCGTACTCGCGCACCCGCTCGACCCGCTTCGGGATGCTGCTCCACGGCTTTGTGCCCCATTGGCCCGCGCTGCCCCGCGCGACCAGCCATGCGACGGCGGCGTCGAAAAACCCCAGCAATACGTCTGCGTCTCCGGCAACCCCAGGCCGGATAGTGAACTCCATGGCTCCACAATAAGGACAGGTGAAGCAGCGCCGCCGGGACTCCGCCCGGACGCCCCGGCGGCGCTGGGTCTCAGGCGCCGACCCCGAGGTGGCGCGCGATCAGCATCTTCTGGACCTCGCTGGTGCCCTCGCCGATCTCCAGGATCTTCGCGTCGCGGTAGAAACGGCTGACCGGGAATTCGTTCATGAAGCCGTATCCGCCGAAGATCTGCGTGGCGTCACGGGCGTTGTCCATCGCCGCGTTCGACGCCACCAGTTTCGCGATCGACGCTTCCTTCTTGAACGGTTCGCCGCGCAGCATCTTCGACGCCGCCTGGTAATACGCCAGCCGCGCGGTGTGCGCACGCACTTCCATGTCCGCGATCTTGAACTGAATGGCCTGGTACTCGCCGATCCGGTGGCCGAACGCGACGCGGTCCTTCGCGTACTTCAGGCATTCGTCCACACAGCCCTGCGCGAGACCGACGCTCAGCGCGGCGATCGCCACCCGGCCCTCGTCCAAAATGGACAGGAACTGCGCATAGCCGCGGCCCCGTTTGCCGACCAGGTTCTCGGCGGGCACCCGGACGTCCGAAAAGGACAATTCGTGGGTGTCCGAGCAGTTCCAGCCGACCTTCGAGTACTTCGGGGCCACCGCGAAGCCCGGCGTGCCGGACGGGACGATGATCGCCGAGATCTCCTTGCGGCCGTTCTCCATCACGTCGGTGACCGCGGTGACGGTGACCAGCTTCGTGATGTCGGTGCCGGAGTTCGTGATGAACGCCTTGCTGCCGTTGATGATCCACTCGTCGCCGTCGAGCCGGGCGCGCGTGCGGGTGGCCCCGGCGTCGGAGCCGCCGCCCGGTTCGGTGAGGCCGAATCCGCCGAGCGCCTCGGCCGTCGTCAGCATGGGCAGCCAGGTTTCCTTCTGCTCCTGGGTGCCGAAGCGGTAGATGGGCATCGCGCCGAGCGAAACCCCCGCCTCCAGCGTGATCGCGACCGAGGAGTCGACCCGCGCCAGCTCCTCCAGCGCGAGGCACAGCGCGAAGTAGTCCCCGCCCATGCCGCCGAATTCCTCCGGGAACGGCAGGCCGAACAGGCCCATGTCGCCCATCTTGGCGACCAGGTCGTACGGGAATTCTTCCTTCTCGTACAGCGGGCCGATCACCGGCGCGACCTCGGCCTGCGCGAAGTCCTCGACCGTCTTGCGGAGCGCCTCGTATTCCTCGTCCAGCCGGAAGTCGATCACTGCTTCTCCTCTGCTGCGCTCACGACGGCAAGCGTCTCGTCGAGCGCGACCTGCTGGCCGACCCGCACCGAAAGCTCAGTCACCACACCGTCGATCGGCGCGGTCACGGTGTGCTCCATCTTCATCGCCTCGACGACCAGCAGCGGCGTACCCGCGCTCACCACGTCGCCTTCGGCGGCCTTGACCACCAGCACCGTTCCCGGCATCGGGCTCTTCACCGGACCAGCACCCGCCGCCTCGCCGCGCGAGGAGAGCGTGAATTCCTGGTCGGCGAACGCGAACGACTGGCCTTCGCGGGCCAGCCACACTGTCCGTTGTGGACCGTCGGCGCAGCGGTACCGCTCCACCCCGTTGGCCCGGCGCACCTCGAGCAGATCGCCTTCGCGACGGGCGGAAACGCGTACCGGCTCGGCGTCGTCCACCTGCACCGAAGCGTCCGACGGCGTGCCCTCGACCCGCACGACGGCCTGGTTTTCCCCGGTCCGCAAGCGGAAAGTGATCCCGCCGGGGCCGCTGAGCCGCCAGCCGTTCGGGATGTCCCACGGGTCCACGACCGCACCCGTCGGCTGCAGCGAAATCAGCCGATCCATTGCGGCGGCGACGAAAAACCCGGCCGGGACTTCCGAGGAGACCAATTCGGACAGTCGCCGGTCCACCAGTTCGGTGTCCAGCTTTCCGGCGCGGACGTCCTCGTCGGCCAGCAAACCGCGCAGGAACGCGATGTTCGTGCCGAGGCCGAGCAACGCGGTGTCGGCCAGCGCGCGGTCCAGTTTCTGCAACGCCGACGCCCGGTCCGGGCCGTGCGCGATGATCTTCGCCAGCATCGGGTCGTAGTTCGACCCGACCACCGCGCCGACCGACATCCACGAGTCCACTCGCACACCGTCGCCGGAGGGCTCGTGCACGGCCAGCACCGTGCCGCCGGTCGGGATGAACCCGCGCGCCGGATCTTCGGCGTAGACCCGGGCTTCGACCGCGTGCCCGTCAAGGCGCACGTCGTCCTGCGTCAGTCCGAGTGGCTCCCCTGCCGCCACCCGCACCTGCCAGGACACCAGGTCGAGACCAGTCACCATTTCCGTGACCGGGTGCTCGACCTGCAGCCGGGTGTTCATCTCCATGAAGAAGAACTCGTCCGGATTGTGCGCGGACATGATGAACTCGACCGTGCCCGCGCCGACGTAGCCGACCGACCGCGCGGCTTCCGCCGCCGCCGCGCCCATTTTCGCCCGCGTGGCCTCGTCCAGGAGCACCGACGGCGCTTCCTCGATGATCTTCTGGTGCCGCCGCTGCAGGCTGCACTCGCGCTCACCGAGATGCAGCACAGTGCCGTGCGTGTCGGCCAGCACCTGGATCTCGATGTGCCGCGGGGTGGTGACGAACCGCTCCATCAGCAACGTGTCGTCGCCGAACGAACTCTTCGCTTCCCGGCGCGCGGACTCGATCGCAGCAGCCAATTCGGACTCTTCGTGCACCAGGCGCATGCCCTTGCCGCCACCGCCCGCGGACGGCTTCAGCAGCAGCGGATAGCCGACTTTCGCCGCCGCTTCGGCGAACCCGCCCTCCGGAATGTCCACATCGGACGCTCCGGGCACCACCGGAACCCCGGCCGCGGACACCGTGGCCTTCGCCCGGATCTTGTCGCCCATCTTGTCGATCGCTTCCGGCGGCGGGCCGATGAACACCAGCCCGGCCTCCGCGCAAGCCCGCGCGAACGCGGTGTTCTCGGCGAGGAAGCCGTACCCGGGATGCACCGCCTGCGCGCCGGTTTCCTTTGCCGCCGCGACAATCGCCGGGATCGACAGATAGCTCTTCGCCGCTTCGGCCGGGCCGAGGCGCACCGCGGTGTCGGCCTCGCGCACGTGCTTGGCATCGGCGTCCGCGTCGCTGTACACCGCGACCGAACGGATACCGAGCGCACGCAGCGACCGGATTACGCGAACCGCGATCTCGCCGCGGTTGGCAACCAGAACAGTCTCGAACACGCTCATCACATCCGGAAGACGCCGTAGTTGACCTCGGGCAAGGGCGCGTTGGCCGCGGCCGACAGCGCGAGCCCGAGCACCGTGCGGGTGTCCGCCGGGTCGATCACGCCGTCGTCCCACAGCCGCGCGGTGGAGTAGTACGGGCTGCCCTGTTCCTCGTACTGCTCGCGGATCGGGTCCTTGAAGGTCTCTTCGTCCTCTGTGGACCATTCGCCGCCGCGGCCCTCGATCGCGTCGCGGCGCACCGTCGACAGCACCGACGCCGCCTGCTCGCCGCCCATCACGGAAATCCGCGCGTTCGGCCACATCCACAGGAAGCGCGGCGAATACGCCCGGCCGCACATGGAGTAGTTGCCCGCGCCGAAGGAGCCGCCGATGATCACGGTGAACTTCGGCACCCGCGCGCACGCCACCGCGGTCACCATTTTCGCGCCGTGCTTGGCGATGCCCCCCGCCTCGTACGCGCGCCCGACCATGAAGCCGGTGATGTTCTGCAGGAATACCAAGGGAATCGAGCGCCGGTCGCACAGTTCGATGAAGTGCGCGCCCTTCATCGCGGACTCGGCGAACAGCACGCCGTTGTTCGCGATGATGCCGACCGGGTGGCCGTGGATGTGCGCGAAGCCGGTGACGAGCGTCGAGCCGTATTCCTTTTTGAACTCCGCGAACCGGCTGCCGTCGACGACGCGGGCGATGACCTCGCGCACGTCGTACGGGGTGCGCGAATCCGTCGGCACCACGCCGTACAGTTCGCGTTCGTCCGCGGCGGGCGGCTCGATCGCCTTGACGTCCCACGGCCGCGGCGTGCGCGGGCCGAGAGTGGAGACGATGTCGCGGACGATGCGCAGCGCGTGCGCGTCGTCGTCCGCGAGGTGGTCGGTGACGCCGGACTGGCGCGCGTGCACGTCGCCGCCGCCCAGTTCTTCAGCGGTGACGACCTCGCCGGTCGCGGCCTTCACCAGCGGCGGGCCGCCGAGGAAAATGGTGCCCTGATTGCGCACGATGACCGCTTCGTCGCTCATCGCCGGAACGTACGCGCCGCCGGCGGTGCACGAGCCGAGCACGGCGGCGATCTGCGGGATGCCGCGCGCGGACATGGTGGCCTGGTTGTAGAAGATCCGGCCGAAGTGCTCGCGATCCGGGAAAACCTCGTCCTGCCGAGGCAGGAACGCGCCGCCGGAGTCGACCAGGTAAATGCACGGAAGGTTGTTGTGCAGCGCGACTTCCTGCGCCCGCAGGTGCTTCTTCACCGTCATCGGGTAGTACGTGCCGCCCTTGACCGTGGCGTCGTTCGCGACGATCACGCATTCGCGGCCGGACACCCGCCCGATCCCGGTGATGATGCCCGCGGACGGGGCTTCGTCGTCGTACAGCCCGGTCGCGGCGAGCGGGGAAAGCTCGAGGAACGGCGATCCCGGGTCCAGCAGCGTGTCCACCCGGTCGCGCGGCAGCAGCTTGCCGCGTTCCACATGGCGGGCGCGCGACTTCTCCGGCCCGCCGAGCCGGGCGGCGGCGAGCCGCTTGTGCAGATCCTCGACCAATTCGCCGTGCGAGGTGACGCTACGGGTGAAGGTGTCGCTGTTCGGATCCGCGGAACTGCGCAGTACCGGCGTGTCCATGACTCTCCGTCGAGACGTTAGCGGTCGTTAACTCCGGACCCGATGTTAGTGGCCGTTAACCCCGCTGTCCAGTCCAGCCCACAGCGCCCCAATGTGGCATTGGGTGCATGTGACGCACCCAATGTGGCGTTCGGTGCGTCTGACGCACCCAATGCCACATTGGGGCGGCCACGAGTGAGTGAAGAGAAGGCGGCGGTCAGCCCGCTACGGCGTCCGAGATCCAGCCGGCCACCGGCAGATCCCGTTCGAGGCATTCGACCGACAGTCGGATCGTCCAGCGCAACGCCTGCAACAGCAGGCTGTCCACCTCGTTCGGGGCAGCGCTCGCCAACGCGATCTCGACCTGTTCGCGGGCGGCGGCGGTATTGCCGTGCACTTCGGCGAGCAGCGTGCGGACAGCGGTGCGGACCGGCGGATCGGCCTGGTCGATCGAAACCTCTTCGCCCGCCTCGTCGAAAACCTGCACCTTGACCGGGGCGGTGCCGCCGTCACCGAGCGTGGACACCATCGCGCTGCACTCGCCGAAGAGCAGCAGCATCAGCTCTTTCGTCTCCTCGTCGCGTTCGCCCGGCTCCTGCGACGAGGGCGTGACCTCTTCCAGCGCCTCCGTGTCCTCGCCAAGACTGATGGCGACGAGCGCGCGCTGTGCCTTCTCGACGAGCCGCTGCTCGCCCTCGCTCCGGTCCGCGGTCACGTGCCTATCAAACACCAGACCGGCGGTCGGCGGGATACCCCGGATCGCGGCCTCAGCCCGCCGCGGAAAGGGCGCCCAGCGCGAGCCGGCACAGCAGATCGGCGAGCGCGCCGTCACCGAGATGGCGGTTGTAGGGCGTCGAGTTGATCAAGCCGAACACGGCGTGTGCCGCCGAGCGCGCCTGGCGTTCGCCGAGGCCGGGCACAGCTTCGCGAATCGCCCGCACCCACACCTCGACGTACTGCCGCTGGAGCGCGCGCACCTGCTTGCGGTCACCGTCGGTGAGATTCGCGAGATTGCGCTCCTGCACGGTGATGAGCGAGGGGTGGTCGAGCGCGAAGTCGACGTGGAACCGGACGAGCGCGGCGAGCAGCTCGTCCGGGGTGCCGCCCGCTTCGGCGCGCTGGGTGCCGCCTTCGAGCAGGTAGTGGCTGATCGAGTTGAGCATTTCCCCGAGAATCGCGTCCTTGCTGCGGAAATGCCGGTACAGCGCGGGACCGGAGATGCCGACGGCCGCGCCGATGTCGTCGATGCCGACGCCGTGGAAACCGTGGTGGGCGAACAGCTCGGCGGCGGCGGTGAGGATCTGTTCCCGTCTGTTCGGCTTCGCGCCGTTCACCAGTGGGAGGGAATTCGCCGACATCCGCACATAGTAGGTCCCGCGGTTAGCGAGCGCTAACTTCCCGCCCTACTTCCTGCTTGAGCCAAGTGGACGCACCCGGATTTCAGGGGTGTCTCGTGGGGATTGCACCTGGTAAAGCTTTACCGCGTCAAGCTGTCACGACAGGAGTGACCTATGGCTGCAACCACCCGTCAACCATCACGACGCATCCTTCGGATGTGCGCGGCCCTGGGGGTCGCTCTCGCTGCCTCGCTCGGCTTCGCCACCGGTGCGAGCGCTGCGTCGCAAAACTACGTCGCGCTCGGCGACTCCTACTCCTCCGGAGTGGGCGCCGGGAGCTACGGGGATTCCGGCAGCTGCAAACGCAGTGCCAACGCGTACGGCCAGCTGTGGGCCAACGCCCACTCCGGCACCAATTTCACCTTCCTCGCCTGCTCGGGCGCGAAGACCGGCGACGTGCTGAACCAGATCAGCTCGATGCCGTCCAACGCCACCTTGATCACGCTCACCGTGGGCGGCAACGACGCCGGCTTCACCGACGTGATCAAGACGTGCACGCTGGGAAGCGACCAGACCTGCGTGGACCGGGTCAACACCGCCAAGACGTATGTCCAGAACACCCTGCCCGGCTTGCTGGACAAGGTGTACTCGGCGGCCAAGAGCAAGGCTCCCGGGGCTTCGCTGGTCGTTTTGTCCTACCCGCGCTTCTACACCGTGCCGGGTTCGTGCAGCGTCGGGCTGAGCGACACGAAGCGGTCGGCGATCAACTCCGGGGCGGACACGCTGGCTTCGGTGATTTCGTCCCGGGTTTCCGCCGCGGGCGGGAAGTTCGTGGACGTCCGGTCGGCGTTCGTCGGGCACAACATCTGCTCGGCGGCCAGCGACTACCTGCACAGCTTGACCTGGCCGGTGGACGAGTCGTACCACCCGACTGCCGCCGGGCAGCGGGGCGGCTACTACTCGCCGCTGACCTCGGCGATCGGCTGACGTTTCGCTGAGATTCGGGAAGGCCGCCTTGAGTTCGCTCAAGGCGGCCTTTCTCGCGGCTCAGCCCAGCAAGGTCTTAACCAGCGCGGCGATCTGCTCGGTCTCGATGAGGAACGAGTCGTGGCCGTAAGGCGAAGCCAGCATCGTGGCCTCGCCGCCGACTCCCGCCGCGATCTCGTGCGACTGGTACGGCGGATAGAGCCGGTCGCTGTCCACCGCAGCGACCACTGTGCGCGCGGTGACCCGGCCCAAGGCGGCGGCGACCCCACCGCGGTCGCGGCCGACGTCGTGGGTGTTCATGGATTCGGTGAGCACCACGTAGGAACCCGCGTCGAAGCGGTGGACGAGCTTGTCCGCGTGATGGTCCAGATAGGACTCGACCGCGAATCGCCCGCCGGCCAGCGGATCTTCGTCCGGCTGCGGCCGGTTCCCGAAACGCGTCTCCAGTTCGGGTTCGCAGCGATAGGTGACGTGCGCGATCCGCCGGGCCACACCCAGTCCGCGGTACGGGCCTTCAGCGGCGGTGTAGTAGTCGCCGCCTCGCCAGGCCAAGTCGCCTCGGATCGCGTGGAGTTGGGGTGCGGCCCAAGCGATTTGCTCGGCGGACGCGCGCGCGGTCGAAGCGAGAACGAGCGCCGAGGCGACACGATCGGGTTGAGTTACGGCCCATTCGAGAGCCCGCATCCCGCCCATCGAACCGCCCGCGACGGCGGCCCAGCGTTCGATGCCGAGCGCGTCCGCGAGTGCCGCTTCGGCGTTTACCTGATCCCGGACGGTCAGAGCCGGGAATCGGCTGCCCCACGCCTCACCGTCCGGGGCGAGCGAGGACGGGCCTGTCGACCCCTGACAGCCGCCGAGGACGTTAGGGGCCACGACGAACAGCTCGCCGGTGTCGAAAGCCTTGCCGGGACCGATCAGCCCGTCCCACCATCCGGGACTCGGATGTCCGGGTTCGGCGGGACCGGCGGCGTGGCTGTCACCGGTGAGAGCGTGCTCGATGAGGACGGCGTTGGACCCGTCGGAGTTGAGCGTTCCCCACGTTTCGAACGCGAGGGTATAGCTGGGCAGGCTGGCGCCGGCCTCCAGCGCGAGTGCGCCGGGGCCGGTGAACCAGTGCCGTCTGCCGGGTGGGTCCCCCGCCCGCCACGCGCCGGTGACGGGCGGAAGACTCGCGCCGGGATCGGTCACAGCGCCGCCTTGGCAGCTCGGAAGCCTGCCTCGAGGTCGGCCTTCAGGTCCTCGATTCCTTCCAGTCCGACGGCGAGCCGCACGAGACCCGGGGTGACGCCGGCGGCGACCTGCTCCTCGGGGCCGAGCTGGCTGTGCGTGGTCGACGCCGGGTGCACGATCAGGCTGCGCACGTCGCCGAGGTTCACCAGCTGGCTGTGCAATTCGGTGCCGTCGACGAACTTCCGGCCCGCCTCGACGCCGCCGCGCAGCTCGAACGACAGCACCGCGCCGGCACCGCGCGGCAGGTACTTCTGCGCCGCCGCGTGATACGGGCTCGACGGCAGACCGGCGTAGTACACCTTCTCGACTTCGTCGCGCTCTTCCAGCCATTCCGCAAGAGCCAGCGCGTTGGCGGAGTGCCGCTCCACGCGCAGCGACAGCGTCTCGATGCCCTGCAGGATCAGGAAGCTGTTCAGCGGGGCGATCGCCGCGCCGGTGTCGCGCAGGATCTGCACGCGCGCCTTCGCCGCGAACGCACCCGGGCCGAGCGCCTCCCAGTACTTGAGACCGTGGTAGCTCGGGTCGGGCTCGTTGAAGCCCGGGAACCGGCCCGGGTCCTTGCCGAAGTCGAATGTGCCGCCGTCGACGAGCACGCCGGCGACCGTCGTGCCGTGACCGCCGAGGTACTTCGTCGCCGAGTGCACGACGATGTCGGCGCCGTGCTCGATCGGGCGAACCAGGTACGGCGTCGGCACCGTGTTGTCCACGACCAGCGGGACACCGACCTCGTGGGCGACGTCGGCGACCTTGCGGATGTCGAGCACGGCGCTGCTCGGGTTGGCCAGCGTCTCGGCGAAGAACAGCTTGGTGTTCGGCCGGACCGCGGCCCGCCACTGCTCCGCGTCGTCCTGGTCGTCGATGAAGGTGACCTCGATGCCGAGCTTCGGCAGCGTGTAGTGGAAGAGGTTGTAGGTGCCGCCGTACAGCGACGGGCTGGTGACGAAGTGGTCGCCGGAGTTGGCCAGGTTCAGGATCGCCGCGGTGACCGCCGCCGAACCGGAGGCGAACGCGAGACCGGCGACGCCGCCTTCGAGGGTGGCGACGCGCTGCTCCAGCACGTCCTGAGTCGGGTTGTTGATCCGCGTGTAGATGTGGCCGGGCTCGGCGAGGCTGAAAAGGTCGGCCCCGTGCTGAGTGTCGCGGAAGACGTACGAGGTGGTCTGGTAGATCGGCGTCGCGCGAGCGCCGGTGGCCGGGTCGGGCGCCGCCCCCGCGTGGATCTGCTTGGTCTCGAAGGACCAGCTCGTGGTGTCTTCCGGCATGTGCTCGCTCCTAGCGGTCGGGATCGGGTCGGCTGGGCGCCGACGCTAACCAAGCCGGACGAACCGCCCAACTGCTCTCACGAGATGAGAGTCCTACGCACCCGTACGTATGAACAAGTGCCGAGCGCTGACGGACGACGCGACCCTGCTGCGGCGCGCACGCTGAGCCGCATGGACTGGAGAATGCGCCCGGCGACCCGGAAGTGGTTCCTGTTCGGCCACGTCGTCACGTCGGTCGGCTGGATCGGAGCCGAACTCGCGGTGCTGATCTGCAGCATTCTCGCGATCGCCGGCTTCGACCCGGTGACCACGCGCAGCGCGAACGTCATCGCCGGGATTCTCGCCAGCACGCTCTATTTCCCGGCCAGCCTCCTCGCGCTGGCGACCGGTGTCGTCCTCGGGCTCGGCACGAAGTGGAAGCTGGTCCGCTACCACTGGGTGCTGTGGAAACTGCTGGCGACCCTGGCCCTGTTCGGCGGCGGAAACCTGCTGGTGGTCCCGTCTTTCGTGGCACACGGCGAGCAGGCGTCGCGGGGCGAGATCGTGGGGGCGAGCGCGGTGGCGGGGACGGGGGCGATGAGCGTCGGGCTGACGCTGTTGCTGGGGGCGACGCTGGTGTCCTACTTCAAGCCGTGGCCGAAAGTCGGGCGCGCTAACTAGTGCCGCGGGTGGCGAAACCGGTGCAGTCTTCTACCGTTCCAGCAAGACGTCAGAAGCGCTGGAGGTAGCTGTGGTTTCGGTGCGCAGCGTCGTGGACCGGGTCGGTCCCACGCTGCTCCACGCGCTTCTCGTGCCCGAAGGCTGTCCCGCGGTCGGCGACGTGGTGATCGCCGAGCCCGGTGCGGAGTCCGCCATCGCCGCCGGTGACCTGGTGCTCGGCGTCGCCACGATCGAGTCGGCTGACGCCGCGGAGCTCGTCCGGGTGAGCGCCGGCCGGGGTGCGGCGGCGGTGCTGCTGAAACCGCCGTTGGCCGCGAAACAGTCGGTGCGGCGGGCGGCGAAGTCGGCTGGGATCGCGTTGATCCAGGTGCACGCGGCGACGTCGTGGGCCCAACTGGTCTGGCTGTTGCGCACGGTTCTGGACGCGCTCGCCGACGAATCCGAAGCTCTCGAAGAGGGCGGCGACCCAGGTTCCGGCGACCTCTTCCGGCTCGCCGACGCCGTGGCCGCCGTGGTCGACGCCTCGGTGACGATCGAGGACACCAACTCGCGCGTCCTCGCCTACTCCGCGCGCCAGGACCTCACCGACCCGGCCCGCGTCGCGACGATCATGGGCCGCCGCATCCCGGACGACGTGCTCGCCCGGTTCCGTTCGCGTGGCGTTTTCCGTGAGCTTTCCCGTGGCCGACAGACAATTTTCGTTCCAGCCCAACGCGACGGCACCCTGCCGCGGCTGATCGTGCCCATCCGGATGGGCGGCGAACTGCTGGGCTCGATGTGGGCCGTCGTGCCCGGTCCGGTTTCCGAGGAACGCGCGGCAGCTTTCGCCGACGCCGCCCCGGTGGTCGCGCTGCATCTCTTGCGGCGACGCGCACACACGGACGCCCAGCGGCGAGCTTCCGCCGAATTGCTGCGCGCGGTCTTGGAAGGACAAGTCCCGCCACGCCGGGTGGTCGCCGAACTGGACCTGTCCGACGAGCCGCACCGAGTCGTCGTCGTGGACGTCAGCGGCGGCGACAGCCGGGACGCCGAAGGGCTGTTGCTGGCTTTGCTGGAACGGATTTCGCAAGGTTTCGGACGCCGTCCGGTCGCGGCTGAGCTGGGCGGGTTGCTGTACGTCGTGGTCCCGGATCGCACCGGCGAGGGCGGCTGGCCGGAACTGCGAGAGGCGCTGCTCTCCCAACCCGCTTCCCGCCGAGGCGGCTTGCCTCGCGCGGCTGCAGGTGCGCCGGGCGATCCGACCGCGCTGGCCGCATCGCGAGCCCAAGCGGACGAAGCACTAGGCCTGCTGCGGGCAGGACTGGTCGAGGGCCGCGTCGTGGCTTACGACGAAGCCTGGACCGCGCTGGTCCTGCACCGCGCCGCCGCCGGAGCAGCGGCGGCGCAGGTGTCAGAACTCGGCCCGCTCGGCGTGCTGCGCGCGCACGACGAGACGAGCAACGCCGGATACGTCGACACTCTCTACGAATGGCTGCGCCACCCCGGCGACCCCCGCGCCGCCGCGGAACGGCTGCGCATTCACCCGAACACGTTGCGGTACCGGATGAAACGGCTCCTCGAATTGGTCCCGCTGAACCTGGACGACCCCGACGTCCGGCTCGCCCTGCTCACCCAGCTGATCGCACTCCGCTGGAGCTGACCTGGTAGCTGAGATCGTTGGCCCGCAACGATTCCGGTCGCATCCGGATCCACACCGTGCCGCGCTCGGCCGGGTCGTCCAGGAGATACGCGCGGAACCGCGGATCCCACGCGGACTCGTCCGGACCCAGATACCGCACCAGTTTCCGGCGTCCCCGAGGCACGTCGAACGGCTCGACCTCGGCTTGTCCGCGAGCGATCACCTGACGCACCAAGCCGGTCGCGAGATCGCAGACGTCCACTGTCACCGCGAGCCGCGGCTCCGCGCGCACCCGATCGGGCAGCCGCGACCACGGACCGCTGAGGATCCAGAACGCGCCTTCCTCCCAGAGATACCAGGTGGGCCGGACGGTCGGACCCGCAGTGGCGACCCGTGCGGTCAGCGGCTGCGCGAGGAAACTGTCGACGTCGAAATCGGTCACGCGATCAACAACGTCTTCCCGATCGTCCCCCGAGATTCGATCGCCGCGTGCGCATCAGCCGCCCGCTCCAACGGAAACCGCTGCCCGATCACCGGAGTCAACTGCCCAGCCGCAGCCGCCTCCAACGCCGATTCCGTGTACCCGCGCATAGCCGCCGCATCACCAATCGACCGAACCAGCTTCACCCCACGCGCCGCAGCGTCCTCTTCGGACACTTCCGCCCACGAACCGCTTGCCAGCCCGTAAATCGCCATCCGCCCACCAGGCCGTACCAGAGAGAACGCAGCCGTACCAACAGCACCTCCCACACCGTCGAACACCACATCCACCTCCCCAGCCAACGCAGTCCACTCCGGATCCGTGTAGTCGACCGCGAGGTCCGCACCCAATTCCCGAGCCCGGGCAACCTTTTCCGCCCCGCCAGCCGCAGCCACGACCTCCGCACCAGCAGCCTTCGCCAACTGCACCAAGAGACTGCCAACCCCTCCCGCAGCAGCCTCCACAAGCACCCGTTCCCCCGGTGCCACGCCGGTCGCATGCACCAACCCGGTCGCTGTACGGCCGTCGGCCAGCAGCGCGACTGCCGCATCAAGACTCAGCGCCTGCGGCACCGGAAACACCAACGCCGCGTCCACGACCACGCGCTGGGCGTAACCACCGCTGCCGCCGGTCGACGTCACTACGCGTTTCCCGACCAGCGCCGGATCCACGCCCTCCCCGGCGCGGCTGATCACACCCCCGACGCCGTTGCCGGGCACCATCGGCAGCGCGCCCGCGAACGGCCCGTTGCCGGTCGCCCGGAACTGCGTTTCCACGAAGGTCACGTTGGCGAACGCCACCTCGATCAGCACCTGCCCCGGTCCGGGAGCCGGATCGGGAGCGTCCCCCGCCTCCAGCACCGCCGGACCGCCGAACTCCCGCAGCCACACCGCTCGCATGTAAGCCCTTCCTCGAGTCTCCGCCATGAGCCAGCCAACTACCTCAAGTGCGGTCGAGGTCAAGTGCGTTGTCCTGGCAGCACTACTGACCCCGCGCAAGACTGTGGCGGCGGAATGATGACACCGCCGTCCGGGTAGATCACCGTGAGTGGCAACACCTTCGACAGAACCGCCGCCAGGAGGCCAGCAGTGCGCATCGCCGTTCCCCGTGAGATCAAGAAGCACGAGTACCGGGTCGCGTTGACCCCGGCCGGCGTGCACGAACTGGTCGGTCGCGGGCACGACGTCTTCGTCGAGACGGGTGCCGGGACCGGGTCGTCCATCACGGACGAGGAGTACGTCGCCGCGGGCGCGAAGGTGCTCGCGACGGCGGACGAGACGTGGTCCGAGGGCGAACTCGTGCTGAAGGTGAAGGAGCCGATCGCCGAGGAGTATCCGCGCCTGCGCAAGGATCTGGTGCTGTTCACCTACCTGCACATCGCCGCGGACCGGCCGCTGACCGACGCCCTGCTGGCCGCGGGCACCACCGCGATCGCCTACGAGACGGTGCAGAAGCCGAACGGCGCGCTGCCGCTGCTGGCCCCGATGTCCGAGGTCGCGGGCCGGCTGGCCCCGCAGGTCGGCGCTTACGCACTGATGAAGCCGAGCGGCGGCCGCGGCGTCCTGCCCGGCGGCATCCCCGGCGTGCACCCGGCCCGCGTGGTCGTGATCGGCGGCGGCGTGGCGGGCCTCAACGCCGCCCGCGTCGCGCTGGGTCTCGGCTCGGACGTGGAAATCCTCGACACGAACGTCGACCGCCTCCGCCAGATCGACAACGACTTCGGCGGCCGCATCCGCACCGTCACCTCGAACCGCCTGTCGGTGGAAGAGTCGGTCCTGGAAGCGGACCTCGTCATCGGCGCGGTGTTGGTCCCCGGCGCGAAGGCCCCCAAGCTGGTCTCCAACGACCTGGTCTCCCGCATGAAGCCGGGCAGCGTTCTCGTGGACATCGCCATCGATCAGGGCGGCTGCTTCGCCGACTCGCGCCCGACCACGCACGACGACCCGACCTACACGGTCCACAACTCGGTCTTCTACTGCGTGGCCAACATGCCCGGCGCAGTCCCGCGCACGAGCACCTACGGCCTCACCAACGTAACCCTCCCCTACGCAGTGCAGCTGGCAGACAAGGGCTGGAAGCAGGCCCTGTCCGCCGACCCCTCCCTCGCCCTGGGCCTGAACACCCACGCAGGCGCCCTGACGAACGCCCCGGTCGCCACCGCCCACAACCTCCCCCACACCCCCATCGAAACCGCCCTGGCGTAACCAGCCAAACACGAAAGCGGCGAGGACCCCCGGTCCTCGCCGCTTTTCTTACGCCACAACTCTTTTTGTACCAACTAGACCCACTAGCCAACCGCCGCCTGAGGCACCGTGGGGGTCCGGGGGCTCGGCCCCCGGGTAATACGACGCCCCTTCCTCGGCGAAGCGCCGCCAGGCGCGAGCAGAGGAAGGGAAGAAGGGGCGACCCGCTCAACCAGCCTGGGGGTCACTGGGAGCGGGTCGCCGTGTACTAGCTTAAAGAACATTGGGCGGGAGCGCTCGCCCGGGGGTGGATTTGGCCGGGGTTCTTCCCCGTGACCAGGTGAACGTTCAACCTTCTTCCTTTGGCCGTCGGACCAGGCTTTCCCTGCTCCATGCGGCTTCCAGGGTCCTTCGGAACCCGCTGGCGTGCCCTTCGTCACCTCTGCTCCGAGACGGCTTGCGACCGCGCCGGTTGTGCCCGTTTGGTCCGGGCAGGCGGTTCGCCGGGGAATAAATTGTCGGTGCCGCTCCCTAACCTTGTGATGTGACCACCACTGCGACGCCCGCGCGTCAAGACCGTCCGCTCGCTGAGACGGCGCCCCGGCCGGTCGGCTGGGTGCGCCGGTTGTCCGCTGCCTGCTGGGAGCACCGCGGCGTTGTCGTGCTCGCGATGACGGCGGCGATCTTGAGCGTCGGCGTGCAGGCGGCGAGTCCGTTGCTGGTGCGGTCGGCGGTGGACGACGCGGTGGCCGGGCACACGTCGCAGCTGGCCGGGCTCGCGGTGGGGCTGGTGGCGTTGCAGATCGTCGCGTTCGGCTCGGCGTTCCTGCGCCGGTATGTCGGCGGGCGGCTGGCGCTGGACGTGCAGCACGATCTGCGGAACCGCGTGTTCGGCGCGGTGTCGCGGCTGGACGGCGGGAAGCAGGACGCGTTGCGCACCGGGCAGGTCGTGTCGCGCGCGATTTCGGATTTGCAGCTGGTCACCGGATTGCTGATGCAGGTGCCGTTGTCGGCGGGCTCGGTGATTTTCGCGGTGCTCGCACTGGGCGCGATGCTGTGGATGTCGCCGCTGCTCACGCTCATCGCGCTGGTGGTCGCGCCCGCGGTCGGGATCGTCGTGGCGCTGAGCAGGCGGCGGTTGTTCCCGGCGACCTGGTCGGCGCAGCAGCGCGCGGCGGATGTCGCGCAGCACGTCGAGGAAACCGTCACCGGCGTGCGCGTGGTGAAGGGTTTCGGGCAGGAGGCGCGCGAGGTCGCCCGGCTGGAGCGCACGGCACGAAAGCTTTTCGCGGAACGGCTGCGCGCGGCGAAGCTGTCCGCGTTGCCGACAGCGACCACGTCGGCACTGCCTGCCGCGGGTCAGGTCGCGGTGCTGGCGATCGGCGGCATGCTGGCGCTGAACGGGCAGATCAGCCTGGGCACGTTCCTCGCGTTCGCCACCTATCTCGCGGCGTTGATCGGCCCGGCGCGGTTCTTGTCCGGCCTGGTTGTGCAGGCGCAGCTCACGCGCGCTGGCGCGGAGCGGGTCTACGAGCTGATCGACGCGCAGCCGGAGGTCACCGACAGCCCCGACGCGCGGCCGCTTCCGCCCGGCACGCTGGGCGTGGAACTGAACGACGTGAAGTTCGGCTACACCCGCAGCGACCCTGTGCTTGATGGGCTCACCTTGGAAGCGCGCCCCGGCGAAACGCTCGCACTGGTAGGCACGGCCGGGTCCGGCAAGTCCACGATTTCCATGCTGCTGCCCCGGTTTTACGACGTGCATTCGGGTTCGGTGCGGGTCGGCGGGCTGGATGTGCGCGACGTGCCGCTGAAAGACCTGCGGCAGGCGATCGGCGTGGTCTTCGAGGAAGCGTTCCTGTTCTCCACGTCAGTGCGGGACAACATCGCTTACGGCCGCCCGGACGCGAGCGACGAGGAGGTCTTCGCGGCCGCCCGCGCGGCGGAGGCGGACGAGTTCATCCGCGCGCTGCCAGACGGGTACGCCACCGAGGTCGGCGAGCGCGGTCTCACGCTGTCCGGCGGGCAACGGCAACGTCTCGGGCTCGCCCGTGCGCTGCTCACTGACCCGCGCGTGCTGATCCTGGACGACGCGACGTCGGCGATCGACACCGTCACCGAAGCCGCGATCCACGACACGCTGCGCGCGGTCACCGCCGAGCGCACCACGCTGCTCATCGCGCACCGACGCTCCACGCTGCAACTGGCCGACCGGATCGCGGTGATGGACCAAGGCCGAGTGGTCGACATCGGCACCGAAGAGGAGTTGCTGGCGCGGTGCGCGCTGTTCCGCGAACTGGTCGCCGGACCGGGCGACGACGTCGAAAAACCGCACCGCTGCGACAAGCTTGAGCCCGGCGCGGACGGCACCACCGCAGTCCTGTGGCCGCACGACGAACGCGATGAAGTCGACGCTCTCGCCGAAGCCGCGCGGTCCCGCGGCGGAACACCAGGCGGCGGAAGCGGATTCGCGGGCAGCGGCGGCGCGGACGTGCCACCGACGCCGGAGCTGCTGGAAGGCGTCCGCCGGCTGCCCCCGGCTACTGACCGCCCACGACTGTCCGATGTGGACGTCACGGCTCCGGATCCCGGCTTCCGGCTGTCCCGGATCCTGCGTCCGGTGCGGTGGCCGCTCGCCGGAGTGGTCGGCCTGGTCGCAGCCGACGCACTGGCCTCGCTCGCGCTGCCCGCGCTGTATCAACGCGGGGTCGACCACGGCGTACTGCCCGGGGTGGCGAGCGTGGTGTGGCTGCTGGCCGGAATCGGCGCACTCGTGGTGGCCGCCGACTGGTTCGTGGTGCGCTGGCAAACCCGGCTCACCGCGCGCGTCGGCGAGACGGTGCTGTACTCGCTGCGCGTGCGCAGTTACGCACACCTGCAACGGCTTGGCCTGGACTATTACGAGCGCGAACTGTCCGGCAAGATCATGACCCGGATGACCACGGATGTCGACGCGCTGTCCACGTTCCTGCAGACCGGCCTGGCCACCGCAGTGGTCAGCGCGCTCACCCTGGTGGGCATCACGGTCGCGCTGCTGGTCACCGATGCTGCACTCGCTGTGTACGCGCTAGCCATGCTGCCCATCCTGCTCGTAGCGACGTTCGTGTTCCGTCGGGTCGCTTCGCGCGCGTACAGCGAGGCGCGCGAGAAGGTGAGCGTCGTCAACGCGGACATGCAGGAGAACGTCAGCGGTCTGCGCGTCGCCCAGGCGTACACACGCGAAGAGCGTTCGGCGGCTGTGTTCGCGTCGCGCAGTGACGACTATCGGCGATCGCGGCTGCGCGCGCAGCGGTACATCGCGACGTACTTCCCGCTCGTCTCGCTGCTGTCCGATCTGGCGACCACCACAGTGCTGGTCGTCGGCGCACACCGCGTCGCGGGCGGCACCCTCGAAGCCGGTGTGCTGCTCGGATTCTTGCTGTACCTGCAGCAATTCTTCTCGCCGATCCAGCAACTGTCGTCGGTCTTCGACGGCTACCAGCAGGCCCGCGTCGGCCTGAGCCGCATCGGCGACCTGCTCCGCACGCCGACGTCCGTGCCCGCCGCCGAGCACCCTGTCGAGTTGCCCGCCCGCCTGTCCGGCGAAGTGCGGTTCAAGGACGTCGATTTCGCTTACACCGGTACGGAAAAGCCCGCACTGGAAAACCTGACGCTCGACGTCGCCGCAGGAGAAACCGTCGCATTGGTCGGTGCGACCGGCGCAGGCAAGTCCACCGCGGTGAAGCTAGTCGCGCGCTACTACGACGCCACCGGCGGCGCGGTATTGATCGACGGCGTCGACGTCCGCGAATACGACCTGCCCGCACTGCGCGCCCGGATGGGCGTGGTGCCACAGGAAGCGCACCTGTTCTCCGGCACCGTCGCGGACAACGTGCGATACGGCCGCCCCGAAGCGACCGACGCGGAAGTCGAAGCCGCCGTACGCTCCGTCGGCGCCTTGGACGGCGTAGCCGCGCTGCCCGCCGGCTTCCGCCAACCAGTAGGCGAACGCGGTCGCTCGCTGTCCGCCGGGCAACGGCAGCTCGTCGCGCTGGCCCGAGCCGAGTTGGTCGACCCGGACGTTCTGTTGCTGGACGAAGCCACCGCTGCCCTGGACCCGGCCACCGAAGCCACCGTGCTGCGCGCCACCGAACACCTGGCCCGCCGCCGCACCACCTTCGTAGTCGCCCACCGCCTGGCAACCGCCGCGAAGGCCGACCGAATCGTGGTGCTAGACCACGGCCGCATCGTCGAACAAGGCACACACGCGGAGTTGGTCGCCGCGGATGGCCACTACGCGCGACTGTGGGCCCTGGGATGACGACGACGCACCACGCGAGCGTCGCAACCTATCTGACGCTCGCGTGGTGCCCGACCACAATTACATCGCTGAACAACGCGCACCGAACCGGTCACAGCCGCCGTCGCCGCGAGCGCCGGACCGAGTCAGGAAATCTTCCGCCGATAAATCACATTCGCGAAGACATACGCCACCACCAAAATCCCCACACACCACGCCAGCGCAGTCCAGATCCCGCTCCCCACCGGACGCTCCGCGAACAGATCCCGGATGGTGTTCACGATCGACGTCACCGGCTGATGCTCGGCGAACGCGCGCACCGGCCCTGGCATGGTCCCGGTGGGCACGAAGGCCGAGCTGACGAACGGCAGGAAGATGAGCGGGTACGAGAACGCGCTCGCGCCGTCCGCCGATTTCGCGGTGAGCCCGGGGATCACCGCGACCCAGGTCAGCGCCAGGGTGAACAGCACCACGATGCCGAGCACCGCGAGCCAGGCCAGCGGCCCCGCGCTGGTGCGGAAGCCCATCGCGAACGCGACGAGCACCACGACGGCGACCGAGATCAGGTTCGCGATCACCGACGTCAGCACGTGCGCCCACAGCACCGCCGAGCGGGCGATCGGCATGGACTGGAAGCGTTCGAAGATGCCGCCCTTCAGGTCCAGGAAAAGCCGGAACGCGGTGTAGGCGATGCCGGACGCGATGGTGATCAGCAGGATTCCGGGCAGCAGGTAGGTCACGTACGACTCGGAACCGGAGTTGATCGCGCCGCCGAGGACGTAGGTGAAGAGCAGCAGCATGATGATCGGCGTGATCGTCGTGGTGATGATCGTGTCGAGGCTGCGGGTGATGTGCCGCAGCGACCGTCCTAACAGGACCGAACTGTCGCCGATGAAGTGGTTGCTCATCGCCCTTCCCCCTTGCTTCCGTTGCCGACAAGGGAAAAGAAGGCGTCTTCCAGCGTCGGCTGCTTCTCGACGTACTCGACCTTGGCCGGCGGAAGCAGCTGCTTGAGCTCGGCGAGCGTGCCGTTCACGAGCACCCGCCCCTCGTGCAGGATCGCGATCCGGTCGGCGAGATGTTCGGCCTCGTCCAGATACTGGGTGGTGAGCAGCACCGTCGCCCCCTGCCCGGCGAGTTCCTCCACCGCCTTCCAGACGTCGTTGCGCGCCTGCGGATCGAGCCCGGTCGTCGGTTCGTCGAGGAAAATGACCTGCGGGTCCCCGATCAAGCTCATCGCGATGTCGAGACGGCGACGCATACCCCCCGAATACGTCGACACCTTCCGCGCACCGGCGTCAGTCAACGCGAACCGCTCCAGCAGCCCGTCCGCGATCGCGCCCGGGTTCTTGAGATGGCGCAGCTTGGCGACCAGCACCAGATTCTCGCGCCCGGTAAGGATTTCGTCGACCGCCGCGAACTGCCCGGTGAGGCTGATCGACTCGCGCACGTCCGCCCCCTGGCCG
Organism: Amycolatopsis sp. cg13; assembly: GCF_041346965.1. GTDB lineage: Bacteria > Actinomycetota > Actinomycetes > Mycobacteriales > Pseudonocardiaceae > Amycolatopsis. The sequence goes on along the minus strand of NZ_CP166848.1, from coordinate 7,325,743 downwards.
GCGACCGCGAAGCCGTTCACCTCCGCCTCCCCCGCGTCGGCCTTGAGCAACGTGGACAAAATCCGCACGACCGTCGTCTTGCCCGCCCCGTTCGACCCGAGAAGCGCGAAAATACTGCCCCGCGCCACCTCGAAATCGACCCCGCGCAGCACCTCCAGCTTCCCGTACGACTTTCGCAACCCCCGCACCCGAATCGCCGGCGCCGTCATTGCACTCCCCCCGCGGCGCGATCGATTGATTCGGTCAACTTCGCCCGCTCCCGGGAAATCCAGTTCCCCTCGGGATAACTCCGGAGAAACTCTTCCGCGAACTCGACCGGCTCGTCACCGACAATTTCCCGGACGGTCGTCCCGTTCGCCACGCTCTGCTCGAACAGGTCGATGAGATCGTCCAGCATCCGCAGATGACTCTCCGCCGTCCCCGGCCCGAAGTACTGCAGATACCGGTGCAACGCCTTGATCGCCGTCCGATAGTCCGGCGGCAACTCCTCTACGCGTGCCTTGTACCGCCGGTACCGCTTCTTGTCCTCCAGCGGGCCGGTGACCACTTCCAGATAATGCAGATACCTGCTCTTGGATTCATTCCCCATGTTCGATTCCCTCCTTGCGCAGCTGTTCGAGCCGGTCCGAGAGAAACCGCCAGTTCCGCCAGAATTCGTCGAGACTCGCTCTCCCCGGAGCGTTCAGCGAATAAACCTTCCGCGGCGGCCCTTTCTCGGACGGCACTTTCTCGACGTCGACGAGCCCGCGCTGCTCGATCCGCACGAGCAACGCGTAAACGGTGCCCTCGGCGAGATCGGTGAACCCCCGTTCGCGCAACCAGGAGGTGATCTCGTACCCGTAGGCGGGCCGCCCGGCGAGAATCGCGAGGACGATGCCCTCCAAGGTCCCCTTGAGCATCTCCGTCGCCTGCTTGCCCATCGAACGCCCTTCAGCTAGTCAGTAATGCTGAGTACCGGTAGATAGTAACACTGACTACCGGCGGCGGGGAGGGGCATTTCGGGACCGTCGCGGGGAGGCGCGCCAAACAGGCCCGTGCGACGCGGCTACGTCCGGGCAGGACGGGACAGGCAGGACAGGTTCACTCGCGGCGCCGCGAGGTCAGGGCAGTTCGCGCCACCGGAGGTCGCCCCAGCCAGCGGACGTGACGTCGGCCAGCTCAGCCCAGCGAGTCGTCCCCGGACGAACGTGCGTGTCCGAGCCGACGGACCACTCGGGCGCTTCCGGCTCGACGTGCTCGAACTCCTCGATGCCGGACGGGGTGCGCCACACCGCGGTGCAGGAATCGCACATCAACAGGACCGTGCCGTGCTCGGTGACGAGCGGGCGAATCAATCCCTGGTCCCAGAACGACGGACATTCGACCAGCCACATCGCGTCATCACCGCCTCGCCTCGAAAACCGCCGCGCCCGAGTGAGGCCGCAGCCTTTCGACAGCACAACACCGCACAGTGAACGACCCGCTACGCACATCCCAACTCGGCCGGAACAGGCTTGGACGACCACGCACTGCTCCACCAGGACGAACCACCCGGCCGCCTCGGCTGCCAGGGCCACCCGCTTGCCAGACGACACGAGCCCCGCGCCGGTCGACGGACAGCCTGGCGAGGCCCGCACCGACCCCGCCGCCGCTGCGCGCCGCTCGACTTCGCCACAACCCCGCGTCAGCCACCAACTCGCCGCCCAGCCTGATCACACCCCGCGTCAGCCGCCAGCTCGCCACCCGACCTCGTCACAACCCCCGCGTCAGCCGCCAGCTCGCCCCGGCCCGGCGAACGGCCCACCAGCGAGACACCCGCCGCCGTGATCACGCCCGCCGCGCGGCGGACTGAAAGCGGGCCACAAGCCAGCCGACCTGCGCGAAGCCCGGGCGCACGTGGTCCGGACCAACCCGCACCAACACGACCCGCCCCGGCACAGCCAGCCAAGCGAGCCACGACACGGGGCAGGAGCTGTGTCCGGGATCACCCCAAACCAGCCGAGGTGACGGCATTCGGCTCTTGCGACGCGTACGGTGGGCCCTGCTGTCTGTCAGGCTGGGCCTCTCAACCGATCCAGACAATGACCTGTCTCACGAGCGTCCAGGTGGCGTGTTTCAGGCCACCGGCAGGGGACTAGCCTGGCGGTCAGCAGGTGCTTGTGATATCGGATCGAGAATGGATAGAGGCGAGAGCCAGCCGTGGCCAGCAGCAGTCCCGCATCGCAGTTCGGTGCCAATGAGTGGCTCGTCGAAGAAATGTACGAGCGGTTTCTCGCGGACCCCCAGTCGGTAGACGCCGCCTGGCACGATTTCTTCGCCGACTACAAGCCCACTCCAGGCGGCAACGGCACGCAAGCGGGAGGGAACGGAGAGGTCAAGGCCTCCGCGCCGGCCCCTGCCGCCAAGACCGCCCCGTCCGCCAAGACCCCGGCCGCCCCCGCGGCCAGTGCCCCCGCGGCCAAGGCTCCGGCGGCGAAAGCCCCGGCGGCCAAGCCCGCCCCGGCGGCGAAGCCCGCGGCGGCCGCTCCGGCAGCCAAGTCCGCGCCGGAATCCAAGCAGCTGCGCGGCGCCGCCGCGGCGATCGCCAAGAACATGGACGCCTCGCTCGCCGTGCCGACCGCGACCAGCGTGCGCGCGGTCCCGGCGAAGCTGATGGCGGACAACCGCATCGTCATCAACAACCACCTCAAGCGCACCCGCGGCGGCAAGATCTCCTTCACGCACCTCATCGGCTACGCCATGGTGCGGGCGCTGAAGGACTTCCCGAACATGAACCGGCACTACCAGCTGATCGACGGGAAGCCGTTCGCGATCACGCCGGAGCACGTGAACTTCGGGCTTGCCATCGACATGAAGGGCAAGGACGACTCCCGCACGCTCGTCGTGGCCTCCATCAAGGCCACCGAGAACATGACGTTCATGCAGTTCTGGCAGGCCTACGAGGAGATCGTCAAGAAGGCCCGCACGAACAAGCTCACCGCGGACGACTTCGCGGGCACCACCATCTCGCTCACCAACCCGGGCGGCATCGGCACGAACCACTCGGTGCCGCGGCTGCAGGCGGGCCAGGGCGCGATCATCGGCGTCGGCGCGATGCAGTACCCGGCGTCGTTCGAGGGCACCAGCGAGAAGACCCTGGTCGACCTCGCGGTCAGCAAGATCATGACGCTGACCTCGACCTATGACCACCGCATCATCCAGGGCGCGGAGTCCGGCGAGTTCCTGAAGCGCATTCACGAACTGCTGCTCGGCGAGGACGGCTTCTACGACGACGTCTTCACCAGCCTGCGGCTGCCGTACGAGCCGATCCGCTGGGTCGCCGACATCCCGGACGGCCCGGTCGACAAGACCGCGCGCGTGATGGAGCTGATCGAGGCGTTCCGGATGCGCGGCCACCTGATGGCCGACACCGACCCGCTGAACTACCGCCAGCGCAGCCACCACGACCTGGACGTGCTGAGCCACGGCCTGACCCTGTGGGACCTGGACCGCGAGTTCGCCGTCGGCGACTTCTCCAGCCGCGAGCGGATGAAGCTGCGCGACATCCTCGGCGTGCTGCGCGACTCGTACTGCCGCACGGTCGGCGTCGAGTACACGCACATCCTCGACCCCGAGGAGCGCGGCTGGATCCAGGAGCGCGTCGAGGTCCGGCACAGCAAGCCGGAGCCGTCCGCGCAGAAGTACATCCTGTCGAAGCTCAACGCCGCCGAGGCGTTCGAGACCTTCCTGCAGACCAAGTACGTCGGCCAGAAGCGGTTCTCGCTGGAAGGCGGCGAGACCGCGATCCCGCTGCTGGACACCATCCTGGACAAGGCCGCCGAGCACGAACTCGACGAGGTCGTCATCGGCATGCCGCACCGCGGCCGGCTGAACGTGCTGGCGAACATCGTCGGCAAGCCGATCAGCCAGATCTTCCAGGAGTTCGAGGGCAACCTCGACCCGGGCCAGGCGCACGGCTCCGGCGACGTGAAGTACCACCTCGGGGCCGAGGGCAAGTACTTCCGGATGTTCGGCGACGGCGAGACCCGGGTGTCGCTGGCGTCCAACCCGTCGCACCTGGAGACCGTCGACCCGGTGCTCGAGGGCATCGTCCGCGCCAAGCAGGACGTCCTCGACAAGGGCGGCGAGGGCTACACCGTGCTGCCGGTCCTGATGCACGGCGACGCGGCCTTCGCGGGCCAGGGCGTCGTGGCCGAGACCCTGAACCTGGCGCTGCTGCGCGGCTACCGCACCGGCGGCACCGTGCACGTCGTCGTCAACAACCAGGTCGGCTTCACCACCGCGCCGGAGCACTCGCGGTCCAGCCAGTACGCCACCGACGTCGCGAAGATGATCGGCGCGCCGGTCTTCCACGTGAACGGCGACGACCCCGAAGCCGCGCACTGGGTCGCGAAGCTGGCGGTCGACTACCGCCAGGCGTTCCACAAGGACGTCGTGATCGACCTGGTCTGCTACCGCCGCCGCGGCCACAACGAGGGCGACGACCCGTCGATGACGCAGCCGGCGATGTACGACATCATCGATTCCAAGCGCTCGGTCCGGAAGACCTACACCGAATCGCTGATCGGCCGGGGCGACATCTCCGTCGAGGAGGCCGAGGCCGCGCTGCGCGACTTCTCCAGCCAGCTCGAGCACGTCTTCAACGAGGTCCGCGAACTCGAGCGGCACCCGGCGAAGGCGAGCCCGTCGGTCGAGGGCGAGCAGCAGATCCCGGCGAAGGTCACCACCGCCGTGTCGCGCGAGGTCGTCGAGAAGATCGGCGACGCGTTCGTCAACCTGCCCGAGGGCTTCACCCCGCACCCGCGGGTCAAGCCGGTCATGGAGCGCCGCCACAAGATGTCCCGCGAAGGCGGCATCGACTGGGCCTTCGGCGAACTGCTCGCGTTCGGCTCGCTGGCGCTGGAAGGCCGTCTCGTGCGGCTGTCCGGCCAGGACTCCCGGCGCGGCACCTTCACCCAGCGGCACTCGGTGTTCATCGACCGCAAGAACGGCCAGGAGTACTCGCCGCTGCAGCACCTGGCCGACGGCCAGGGCCGCGTGATGATCTACGACTCGGCGCTGTCGGAGTACGCGGCCGTCGGCTTCGAGTACGGCTACTCGGTGGCGAACTCCGAGGCGCTGGTGATGTGGGAAGCGCAGTTCGGCGACTTCGTCAACGGCGCGCAGACCGTGATCGACGAGTACATCTCCTCCGGCGAGGCCAAGTGGGGCCAGCGCTCGGACGTCGTGCTGCTGCTGCCGCACGGCCACGAGGGCCAGGGCCCGGACCACACGTCCGGCCGGATCGAGCGGTTCCTGTCGCTGTGCGCGGAAGCGTCGATGACCGTCGCGGTGCCCTCCACCCCGGCGAACTACTTCCACCTGCTGCGCCGCCACGCCCTCGACGGCATCCAGCGTCCGCTGATCGTCTTCACCCCGAAGTCGATGCTGCGCAACAAGGCGGCGACCTCGTCGGTCGAGGACGTCACCGGCCAGAGCCGCTTCATGTCGGTCATCGACGACGCGACGCAAGACCCGGCGAAGGTCCGCAAGGTGCTGCTCACCTCGGGCAAGCTCTACTGGGAGCTGGTGGCCGAACGCGAGAAGCGCGGCGCGGACGACGTCGCGATCGTGCGGATCGAGCAGTACTACCCGCTGCCGAAGAAGAAGCTGCTGGCGGCGGTGGAGCGCTACACGAACGCCCAGCAGATCGCGTGGGTCCAGGAGGAGCCGGAAAACCAGGGCGCGTGGCCGTTCTTCGGCCTCAACCTGCCGCGGAAGTTCCCGGAGTTCTTCGGCGGGCTTGACGTGGTGGCGCGGCGTCCGATGGCCGCCCCGTCGGCCGGTTCGTCCAAGGTGCACGAGGTCGAGCAGAAGGCGTTGATCGCCAAGGCGTTCGACTGATCGTTGCTCGTCCGAAGGCCGCCGCGGGATGCGTTCCCGCGGCGGCCTTCGTCGTGAGTGGCGATGCCGGTTCTAACCGGCATCGCCACTCACGACCGCCTCCACCCGAAACACCGCGATCCTCGCCGCAGCCGCCGCCACCCCGTCCGGTGTCGGCGATTCCGCCAGCCCCGTCGTGACGTAACGCTTCCCCACGCTCGCGGGCCCGCCAGCCACCACCTCGCGCAACACCGGCCCCCGCTCCGCGACCGGCAACTCCGCGAACCGCACCCGCCGCGACCGTCGCCCGCGAGACAAAGTCCCTGCCCCGGCCGCGCGCACGTTCGCCACCCAGGCCGCCTTCGGGAACGCTTGGATCAGGTACTCCTCCCCCTGAACTTTCAATACTGCCAACGGAAACGTCCGCGGCTCGCCGCTGCGCCGCCCGGGGACGGTGAGCAGCTCCATCGGCCCGAAGGCGAGCCCCGCGCGCTGCAGGGCGGTGATGAACCGGTTGATCGTGTTGACCTTGCGCCGGTATCCGGCTGCCTTGGTGTTCATGGCTCCGAGCGTACGCCATCTTGTATGAGTTTCATACTTTCTGGTACTCATATATATACCTTCCGGTTATGCCCGGGGTACCGGAAAGGCAGTGGCGAGGCACCGGCCGGACCAAGTTGACTGGTTGACAAACATCCGAGGAGGGCTGGAGTGCACTACGACGTCGTCGTAGTCGGAGGCGGTGCTGGGGGTATCGCCTCCGCGGCCGGGGCGGCGCGGACCGGGGCGCGGGTGCTGCTGGTCGAGCAGTACCCGTACCTTGGCGGCGCGGCGACGATCAGCTCCGTGCTGACCCTGTGCGGTTTCTTCGACCAGACCGGCGAGCGGGTCGTCGCGGGCGTCGGCGACGAGGTGCTGCGGCGGCTGCGCCAGCGCGGCGCCTACGAAGAAAAGACGATGGGCTGGACCGGCAACAAGATCGTCCTGCTCGATCTCGAAACCACCAAACTCGTCTATGACCAGCTGGCCGCCGACGCCGGCGTGGACGTCCTCCTGCACACCAAACTCATCGGCGCGAAACGGACGCACGGAGTCGTCACCGAGGTCGAACTGCACCATCGCGGCGGCCGGGAACAGGTCACCGCCGGCGCGTTCATCGACGCCAGCGGCGACGGCGCGCTCCTGGCCGACGCCGGGGCCGCCGTCCGCGTCTCGCCGTTGAGCGACCGGCAAACCAGCACGCTCGTCTGCCGATTCTCCGGCGTCCCCGAAGACGCTGACCTCTCGCGCGAGGGCCTGCGGGCCGCAGTCGCGGCGTACCAACGGGAAACCGGCGTCCAGCTGGCCCGCGACTACGGCATCGCCGTGCATCTTCCCTTGACCCGCAACGTAATCGCGCTCTTGGTGGACGAACAAACCGACGTCCTGAACGCCGCCGCGCTAAGCCGCGACGAAGCCAACGCGCGCCGGCAGGCGTGGCAATACCTCGACGCCCTGCGCAAACACCTGCCCGGCTGGTCGTCGGCACGCCTCGAAGAAACCGGCCCACAGCTCGGCATCCGCGAAGGACGGCACCTGGTCGGCCGCGAACAACTCACCGGCCGCGACGTCCTGACCGCGCGCAAGCGTCCCGACGCGTCCATCGGCCGCTGCGGCTGGCCGATCGAAGACCACGCAGGCCCAGGCGTCACCCGCTACGAACCGATCGCCGACCGAGGCTGGTACGACCTGCCTTACGGCGCGATCTGCTCCGCCGACACCGCGAACCTCTGGGCCGTCGGCCGCCTGACCAGCTCCGACGACGACGCGTACGCATCAGTCAGAGTCATGGGCACCGCCTTCGCGACCGGCCACGCCGCAGGGGTCGCCGCCGCACAGTACGTCGACGGCCGCGCCCACGACGTCCGCGCGATCCGCGCCGAACTGCACCGCCAAGACGCCCTGGCTTGACCCGCCGCCCCCGGTGACGGGAACCTTCCCTGATCATCCTCAGGCCGAAGGAGCCCTCATGCCGAGCCGCTATCGCTGGGTCGTCCTGCTGCTCTGCTGGGCAGTGTTCACGATGACCTCAGTCGACCGGTCGACGTGGGGCCCGGCGTCGTCGGCGGTCAGCGATTCACTCGGCGTCCCACTGGCCGCGCTCGGGATCTTCGCCACCTGCTACTACATCGGCTACGTCATCTCCAACACCGCAGGCGGTTTCCTCTCGGATTGGTTGGGCAGCCGCGCCGTCCTAGGCATCAGCTCCCTGGTCGCAGGCGTCCTGATGGTGGGATTCGGCTCCACGACCTCCATCGCCTGGGGCTTGGTCCTGCAGGCCTTGCTCGGCCTATTCGCCGGAGTCGACTTCTCCGCCGGGCTCAAGCTCATCACCACGTGGTTCCGCCCGGAGGAGCACGGCCTGGCGAGCGGCATCTTCATGACCGCGACGTCGCTAGGAACCGTCGTAGCCAACGCCGTCGTCCCGACCCTGGTGAAGAACAGCGGCTGGCCAGTGTCGTACCACCTCTTCGGCGGAGTCACCGTCGTACTCGGCCTGCTGTGCCTGATCTTCATCCGCAACGGCACCCCCTCAGCTGGCCCCCGCACCCTGCCGAACCCGCGCCCGCTCTTCCGCAACCGCGACCTGCTGCTGCTCGGCCTGGCCGGTTTCGGCGGCCTATGGGGCACCTACGGTTTCGTCACGTGGTCCAACACCCTGATGATCCGAGGCGAACACATCGACCCCGTGCGAGCGGGCGTGGTCCTGGTGATCTTCTCCGGGACCGCGGTCGTCATCAAACCGCTGATCGGCTGGCTCACCGACAAAATCGGCCTGGGCAGGCGAATCCCCATCATCGCCGTCCTCATCCTCTTCGGCGCGGCGCTACTGGTCTTCGGTTCCTTGAACAGCTACAGCGCTTTCCTAGTAGTAGCCCCAATTCTCGGCATCGGCGCCTACGCCTACAGCCCACTGACCGCCGCCATGATCCCCGCCCTGACCGGCCCCCGCCTAGCCGGTTCCGCCGCCGGTGCCGTGAACGCCTTCTGGCAGCTGGGCAGCGTAATCGTGCCTGCCGTGGTGGGCCCGGTCTTCCACGCGAGCGGCTCGTTCTACGCGGCTTTCCTCACCTTGGCCGCCGGACCGCTCGTGGGAGCGGCGGTTCTGCTTTTCATGCGCGACGACCGTCCAGCGAAGGTTTCCCCGCAAGCAGCGGCGATGTGAGAACGGCCTCCTGACCAGTCCGGGACAGCCTTCCGCACCTGCGGCCGACGATCAGCGTTGGCCGAACACCGGGAAGACCTCCTCGATCGACGACAGGCCGTCGAGGATCGCCGGAAGGTGGGTCTGGTCAAGCTCGCCGATGCGGAAGGACAGCTTGTTCCCCGTCCCGTGTCCGTCGATGGCCACGCCCTCGACCTCGACCGCGCCGGATTTGGCCACGGTGACCGTCAGGTCGAGCCACTTCTCCATCGACGTCAGCTGGGCGACTCCGCCGAAGCCGTCATAGGCCTTCGCCAGCTGCTCCCGGAAGCTTTGCAGTTCGTCGGCCCGCAACCCCGCGGGCACCCGGGCGGTGAACCCGCCGGCGACGAGGTCAACCGGACTGAAAAGCCAGTTGCCGTCCCAGGAATCAGTCGCACCGGCGTGCATCCGCCCCAGGACAGTGATCACCAACCGATCACCAGCCTTCGCGCCGATGGTCACCGAAGGGTTGTCTTCGCTTTCACCGAGATCGCTCAACGCATGATCACCGTCATCCCGTCGGCCGAGTCCTCGAGAAGCACCTTAATGCGACCGGCCTGGCGATCGCGGTCTCCACGCGAAATCAATTTCCGCGCAGCCCGTCGCTCAGGGAGACTGAGCGGCATGCAGATCCGCCAGTCGACCACCGACGACGCACCCGCGATCCACGCCGTGCACACCGCCGCCTTCCGCGCCCACAACAAGGACGTCACCGGCGAAATGCCCGAAGCGAAGCTAGTCACCGAACTAACCGCGGACGGCGATCTGCTCCCCGCCCTGTCGTTCGTCGCCCACCGCGACGGCGAACTGATCGGCCACGCCTGCTCCAGCCCAGGCCACCTAGGCGACGACTCAGAATCCGCCATCGGTTTCGGCCCGCTAGGCGTCCTCCCCGAACACCAACGCAGCGGCGCGGGCTCGGCTTTGGTCCACGCGACGATCGGTGCCGCCAACGCCCTGGGATACGGCCTGATCATCCTGCTCGGCGACCCGGGCTATTACTCCCGCTTCGGCTTCGTGCTGGCCGAAACGCTCGGCATCACGCCTCCGGTGCCGGAATGGGCCCCGCACTTCCAGGCCCTCCGGCTGGCCGCGTATGCACCGGAGAACCGGGGAGCGTTCCGCTACGCTGCGGCCTTTGACCGGCTTTGAGCAGTGACCGAGGAAGAGTACGTCGAGCACCTCGAAGACGGACGCCGTCGCTTCGCCTGGGTCATGCAGCACCACGGCGACCTGACCCCAGCCGAAGCCGAAGCAGCCGCCTTAAAGCAATACCCCTACCAACCGCCCGAAGCCCCGTATCGCTGGCTGATCTTCCACGACCATGCCTGGCATTGGGCGATGCTGAAGCTCCACGGCGAGCTCTACTGGACCAAGCACCCAGAGCTACTCAGCCCGCCACCCGAATACTCCGCGCTCAGCTAAGACTTAAGCCCATTCCGCTGCAAAAACTCCTCAGCGACGTCCTTGGCATTCCGCTTCTCATCCGTGTACTGCACATTCAGCTCAGTCAACTGCTCAGTAGTCAACGCCGCGGAAACCCGATTCAACGCAGCCGTCTCGGCATCGTTCAGCGTCCCCCGCGCCACCAACGGCACGATGTTCTGCGCCGGGAACATGTGCTTGTCATCCTCCAACGGCACGAACCCGTTGGAAGCAATAGTCGCTGACGTACTGAACAGGTCCGCCACCTGCACTTCACCAGACTTCAGAGCCGCCACCGTCACTGGGCCGCCGGTGTCCGTGGTGCGGATTTCCTTGAATTCGCACCCGTACAGCTGCTTGATCCGGTCCTTCCACCGACTGCTCCACTGACCTGGCCCGCCCATTACCAGGTCCTTGCAACGTGGTCCGAGATCGGAGAACGTCTTGACCCCGGTGGCCGCAAGTTCCTTGCCCACCACGAGCAGATCCTTGTCCTGCGCGGGCGACTGAGCGAGAACTTCAAACCCAGCCGGGATTTTCTGCTTCAGCTGCGCATAGACATCTTCCGAAGTGGTCGCCGGGGTGTTCTTGTCGAAGTATCGCAGCAAGTTCCCCGAGTAATCCGGAACCACGGACAAAGACTTGTCCTGCAAAGCTTTCACGACAACCTCGCGACTGCCGACCGGCGGCCGGACTGTCACGTTGTGCGCGCCGACATTGCGCAGAGCCCCGGCATAAATCTGGGCCAGCAAAGAGCTTTCCCCGACATCGGAAGCACCGATGATGATATCGCCGGTGCTGCCGCCCTCACCGCCGCCGGACAGCGGATTTCCGCACGCTGAAGCCACCAGCGCCAGCCCGGCAACCAGGATCCCCCACCGTTTCACGCTGCTCCTCCCGCAGCCACTGCCCGGCCGGACGCCGCTTGTGCGGCCAGCCGGACCCCCTTGGGCACCAAAGCCCGCTGCGCGGCGGCGAGCAGCAGGTCGACCACGATCGCCAGCAGGGCGGTGAGAATCGCGCCCGCGACGACCTCGGTGTAGTCCAAAATGGCCAGTCCGTCGAGCAGGAACCGGCCCAGGCCGCCGAGACCGACATACGCGGCCACGGCGGCGGTCGCGATCAGCTGCAGTACGGCGTTGCGGATTCCGCCCAGTACCAGGGGAAGCGCGATCGGCACCTCCACCTGCCACAGCCGCTGCCAGCCGGTCATTCCGATGCCCTGCGCGGCGTCGACGACATCGTGTTCGGCCGCCTGCAGGCCGGCGTACGTTCCGGCCAGCACCGGCGGGATTGCCAGCACCACGAGGCCGATGATCGTCGCCGTCGTGCTTTCGGTGAAGAGCAGGAACAGGAACGTGACGAGCCCGAGCGTCGGCAGTGCGCGGATCGCGTTGCCGACGCCGACCAGCACGACGCCGCCGCGGCCGGTGTGGCCTACGAACAGTCCGATCGGGATCGCGATCACCAACGCGATGACCAGCGCCAATGCGATGTAGCCGACGTGCTGGGCCAGCCTGGCGAGAATGCCGCCCGAGCCCTGCCAGTTCGCGGCGGTGGTGAACCAGGTGAAAACGTCGCCGATCATCCCGCCACCTCCGCGGCCGGCGCGCGACCCGCTCTCTCCCAAGGCGTCAACAGATTGCGCAGCACCACCAGCAGCAGGTCGACGATCAGCGCGAGCAACATCGTCAGCACGATTCCGACCACGATCGGCGAGAAGTATTCCCGCTGGAATCCGTCGGTGAACAGCACGCCCAGCGCGCCGGTTCCGATCAGCGCACCGACGCTGACCAGGCTGATATTGCTCACCGACGCCACCCGGACCCCAGCGGCGAGCACCGGCACCGACAGCGGCAGTTCGACGCTGAAGAACCGGCGCGGCTCGCGATACCCGATCGCCGTGGCGGCCGCGACGATGTGCGGCGGGACGGCTTCCAGCGCGTCGAGCACCGGACGCACCAGCAGCGCGGTGGTGTAGATCGTCAGCGCGACGATCACGTTGACGCTGTCGAGAATCTTCGTGCCGATAATGCCGGGGATCACTACGAAAAGCGCCAATGACGGAATCGTGTACAGCAGATTCCCCACCACCAGCAGCACACTGCGCGCGGGCCGCCAGCGATGCCCGAGCCAGCCGAGCAGGATCGCCAGCACGATGCCCGCGACCAGCGGCACCAGCGCGAGATAGATGTTCTCGAGGAGGTTGGAGAGGATTTCGTCGCGGTTGTTGGCGCTCGAAAGGTACCGGCCGAGTTCGCCGAAGAAGTCGCCCATCAGGACGCCTGCGGGGAGGCCTCGATTACATCCAAGACCTGGTGCGCGACCACCGTCCCGAGCACGCGGTTCTCCTCGTCCACGACCACGCCGAGGCTGGCGGGCGACGACAGCGCCGCGTCGAGCGCCCCGCGGATCGGCGTGCCCTGCACGTACAGCGATCCGCCTGCCACGAGGTCGGTTTCGGCCAACGGACCGTCCACTGTGGATCCTGGCGGCAGCCATCCGCGCGGCTGCTTCTCATCGTTCACCGCGAGCAGCCAGCCCTCCGACGGACCGTCGACCTTGCTACCGAGATCGATCGTGCGGGCCGGCGACACCTCGACGCCGCTCGCCGGAAGGAACGAAAGCCCGCGATACCCACGATCGCGTCCGACAAATGAGGCAACGAAGTCGTCCACCGGATGCCGCAGCACCTCGGCCGGAGTGCCGTACTGCGCGAGCTTCCCGCCGACGCGCATCACCGCGACCTTGTCGCCGAGCCGCACGGCCTCGTCGATGTCGTGCGTGACGAACACGATTGTCTTGCCCAGCTGGGATTGCAGCCGCAGCAGCTCGTCCTGCAGCCCTTCGCGGACCACCGGGTCGACCGCCGAAAACGGCTCGTCCATCAACAACACCGGCGAATCGGCCGCGAGCGCCCGAGCCACGCCGACGCGCTGCTGCTGCCCGCCGGACAGCTGCGCCGGATACCGCTTCCCGAGTTCCGTCGGGAGCCCGACTGTCTCCAGCAGTTCGGCCGCACGGGCGCGCGCCTTGCGTTTGTCCCATCCGGACAGCAGCGGCACGGTAGCGATGTTGTCGAGCACTGTCCGGTGTGGAAAGAGACCGGCGTGCTGGATCACGTAACCGATGCCGCGGCGCAGCACCGCTGGGTCGCCTTCGCTGACGTCCTTGCCGTCCAGCAGCACCGCGCCCGAGGTCGGCTCGACCATCCGGTTGATCATCCGCAGCGAGGTGGTCTTGCCGCAGCCGGACGGGCCGACGAACACCGTGATCGTGCCGTCTTCCACGGTCAGCGAGAGGCCGTCGACCGCGACCGTGCCGTCCGGATAGCGTTTGACGACGTCTCGGAATTCGATGGTCACAGACTTCTCCCCACGTCCGGTGCAGAGTCCGACGGTAGCCCACTCGCGCGGCCTTGGCAGCCCGTCCCGGAGGGTGGCCGACTAGTCTGGGACCCCGTGACCGCCCTAGACGACGTCCTCGCCGCACACGGTGCCGCCGTCCGCCCGCTCTACGAGGTACTAGGCCTGCTGCGCAGCGGCTCCTACGAACTGCCCGACCTAGTGCGGCTCACCGCGGCCCCGCGCCGAAGCGTCGAAGACCTTCTCGCGGCGCTGGAACCGGACCTGGAACGCTCTCCCGCTGGCGTCCGAATCGCCCCTGACTCGCGCCCCGCCTACGCCGCTTACTCCCTGCCTCCTCTGCCCGATCCCCTCGACGCCGCAGTCGCAGACCAGCCCGCCCTGCTCACCATGCTGGCCGAACGCATCGCCGCCGTCCCGCCGCCGCTGGCCGCCCTGGACCACGTGCAAGCCACGCCGGAGACGGTGCTGCGCCGCGCATTGTGGCTGAACTCTCGCTACGACCTCCGCCGCAGCAAGGTCCTCTTCCTAGGCGACCACGACCTGACTTCGCTTGCTGTGCGCGCAGTGTGCCCGGAGGCCGAACTGTCCGTAGTGGACCTGGACGAACGCGTCCTGTCCTACCTGGACACCACCGGCGAACGCAGCATCTTCACCGCCCACGCCGATTTGCGCGTCGGCCTGCCTCCCGCGCTGACTGGCAAAGCAGACCTGGTCTTCAGCGATCCGCCCTACACGCCCGAAGGCATGGGCCTCTTCGCCGCCCGCGCAGTGCAAGCTTTGCGCGAACCCACCGAAGGCCGAATCCTCCTGGCTTACGGCTACAGCCCGCGCCACCCCGCCCTAGGCGCACAGGTACAGCGCTCGCTCGCCACCCTGGGCCTCACCTTCGAGGCAATCCTCCCCGACTTCAACCGCTACACCGGCGCACAAGCCATCGGCAGCGCAGCGGACCTTTACGTCTGCCAGCCAACCGCGAAGGCCAAGAAATCGTTCGCCCGCAAGGGAAGCTCCGCGATCTACACGCACGGCCCGCAATCAGTGGAAGCGGCCGCCACCAAACCGGGACTGCTGGCCGCCGCCCGGGAAATCGCCTCCGAAGGCGGCCTGGCCCTGGAAACCCGCCCCGTCGGCTGGGCCACATCCGGCCCCGAGGGCGACGCCGTCGCCATGGACCTCTCGGCCGATCCGGGCCCATGGCTCCTGCGCACCCTGCTGGGCACCAACGCCCGCCGCCTGGCGCTGCTGGTGCCGAACAACCACCCCGACCTCGCGGACGCCGCCGCACAAGCAGCCCTGACCTCGCTGGTAGCGGACAAGTATCGGCTGCGCCTGCTCCGCAGCACCCCGGACAACCGCCACGCCATCGTCGCGGCAGACGTAGTGGACCACCCGTCCGACCTGCTGACCCGCGCCCACGCGAGGCTGGCGAACGCCGCACTGAACGTCCCTGCGGACCTTGCGGACCTACGACTGGTGGATGTCCCCCGACACCGCCTGGCGGAACTGCTCCCCGGCTAACCCTCGCGCGTCGCTGAGCGGCCAGATTGAAGCGGGCAGAGCGGCTGGATTGAAGATCCAGCCTCGGCCAGATTGCAGGCACCCTAGCGGCCAGATTGCGGAGCCCTCCACGCCAGCGCACTCACCTTCGCCGGGGCTCGCGCACGCGGCCCATCTCTGCCCGCCCGAAAGCTGCCGTGAGGGGAACCCTGAGGGAATCTGATTCCCTCAGGGTTCCCCTCACGACCCTCGACGGTCCACCGCCGCGATGCGCCCAACGAAACCAGGCACCCACAACCACCCCCGTACCCCGATACGAAACCAGAAATGCAGTCTGCGGGGGCTTGTCAAGACATCTTTCCCGCCTTGACAAGCCCCCGCAGACTGTCATCACAATCAGCTTCGGGGTGCCCCGCGCAACCAAGGCAGCAATGTCGCCGCCAGGCGACGAGCCACCCCTAAAACAACCCTTCAGCCAACTCCCGATAAACCCCCAGCACCTCGTCGTCATAAACCTGCAACCGCACCCCAGGCAACCCCGGATGCATCTGGTACTTCTCCGTAATCACCTGCACCACAACATGATCCGCCCCCGCCGCCCGATGCTCCTCCAGCCGCCGAGCAACCGACGAAACATCCCCCACCGCCACGAGATCGTCAATCAACCGATCAGACCCAGCCACATCCTCTTCCGAATACCCCAACCGCCGCAAATTGCTCACATAATTAACCAACCCCAAATAAGGATGCTCCACCCGAGGCCGAGCCACCCCTCGACCCCGAACCGCATCCGAATCCACCACGACCTTCTGCTCAGGAGCCACGAACCCGGAAGACCCCACCGCCTCCCGAGCCATCCGCGTATGCGCGGGCGGAACCAAATACGGCACCACCCCGCCAGCCCGCTCAGCAGCCAACTCCAACATCCTCGGCCCCAACGCGGCGAGCACCCGTCCAGAAACCGGCACCCCACCCTCGTCCAGCACATCGAGAAACCGCCGAACCGCGTCCATCGGCCGCTCGTACCCCGCCGACTGCTCCCGATGCCCAACCCCGACCCCGAGCACAAACCGCCCAGGAAACCGCTCGCTGACCCGGTGATACGAGGCCGCCAACACAGCCGGATCCCCCGACCAGACATTGACGATGCTCGACCCCACCACCAACGACTCGGTAGCCGCCAGCAGCTCGTCGATCCCGGCCAGATCCACCCCAGGACCACCGAGCCACAACGCCGAATACCCCAGCTGCTCGATCTCGGAAGCCATCGCCGGAGTCGTCAACGCCCCGGCCTGCCAAACGCCGTACCCGCGCAATCCGATCTTCATGAGACCCACCGTGCCGACCAAAAAATGGACCAGCAAGTCCAAAATGACGGCAAAAAGAAAGGCCCCCGGCAACCAACGCCAGAGGGCCTTCCCACAAGAAGATCAGCCAGTCACGCCGTCCTGCTCAGCAGCCTTGGCCACCGCAGCAGCGACCTCCGGCGCAACCCGCGGATCCAACGGACTAGGCACAATCCGATCCCGCCCGAGATCATCCGAAGCCACGGCCACGATCGCGTCCGCGGCAGCCAGCTTCATGTTCTCCGTGATCGCCCGAGCCCCAGCGTCCAACGCCCCCCGGAACACCCCGGGGAACGCCAGCACATTGTTGATCTGGTTCGGGAAATCACTGCGCCCAGTGGCAACAATCGCCGCGTGCTGCGCGGCGACCGCCGGGTGCACCTCCGGGTCCGGATTGGACAGCGCGAACACGATCGAGTCGTCCGCCATCGTCGACAGCAGTGAAGGATCGATAGTCGCCCCGGACAAGCCGAGGAACACGTCGGCCCCGCGCAGCGCCTCGGCGAGACCGCCGGTCAGCCCGGCCTTGTTCGTGGTCTCCACCAGCTGCCGCTTGATCGGGTTCAGGTCTTCCCGACCGGCGTGGACGATGCCGCGCGAATCGAGCACCGTCACGTCCGCGACGCCGGCCGCGAGCAGGATCTTCGCGCAGGCCACCCCAGCCGCGCCCGCCCCGGACACCACGACGCGCTCGCCGGCGATGTCGCGGTCGAGCACCAGGTTCGCGCCGCGCAGGGCGGCGAGGGTGACGATCGCGGTGCCGTGCTGGTCGTCGTGCATGACCGGGCAGTCCAGCGCTTCCTTGAGCTTGTCCTCCAGCTCGAAGCAGCGCGGCGCGGAGATGTCCTCGAGGTTGACCGCGCCGAACGACGGGCGCAGCCGGACCAGGGTCTCGACGATCTCGTCGACGTCGGTGGTGTCGAGCACCAGCGGGATCGAGTCCAGCCCGCCGAAGGTCTTGAAGAGGACCGACTTGCCCTCCATCACCGGCAGCGACGCGCTCGCGCCGATGTCCCCGAGGCCGAGCACCGCGGTGCCGTCGCTGACCACTGCCACAAGCCGGTCCGCCCAGGTGTACCGCTTCGCCTTGGCCGCGTCCTCGGCGATCGCGCGGCTCACCTTCGCCACGCCGGGCGTGTAGGCGATCGAGAGGTCGCGCGGGTCGGAGATCGGCCGGGTCGCCGCCACGGAGAGCTTGCCGCCCTCGTGCCCGGTGAAGATCTCGGCGTCGGTCACGGCCGCGACGGTGCTGGCCTGGTCGGTCATCGGGGTTCCTGTCGTGGGAATGACGGAAGCGGGCGGATGGGTCTGGGTCATCGAACGTACTCCTGGGACTGCGAGCGGGGGACCACCTGGTCGACGGGCGAACACGCCCGTCGCGTGTGGGAACTCGTCCTCCGGACGGCAGCCCAGCGCGGTAGCGCCGGCCTGTCGGCGAGGCGTCTGCACGGCCATCCGATCCGTGGGGTGTGGCGATGGCCGCCGACGCTGCGGTTCGTCAATCATGACAGGCCCCCGGTCGGACCCGACCCCTCGGTGCGGCTCATGTCACAGATTCGCGATTCCCAAGACGTCCGTCCGGTTTCGGAAGCAGTTCCGTTCCGGTGCCGGAAATCGCACTCGATATGGTGACGGCCATGGAGTTCCGCCCGCTCAAGGTCCCCGACGCTTTCGAGTTCGTCCCGCGCGTGTTCCCCGACGAGCGCGGGTTGTTCGCCGCGCCGCTCCAGGAGGAAGCGATCGTTCGCGCGACCGGGCACCCGCTGCGCGTCGCGCAGACGAACCACAGCGTTTCCCGCGCGGGCTCGATCCGCGGCGTGCACTTCGCCGACACCCCGCCGGGACAGGCGAAGTACGTCTACTGCCCGGTCGGTTCGCTGCTGGACGTGGTGGTGGACCTGCGCGTCGGCTCGCCGACGTTCGGCGAATGGGATTCGGTGCGGCTCGATTCGTCCGAATTCCACGCCGTGTACGTGGCCGAAGGGATCGGGCACGCCTTCATCGCGCTGGAAGACAACACCGCGATGTCGTATCTCTGCTCGGAGCCGTACAACCCGGCGGGCGAGCATGGGATCAACCCGCTCGACCCGGCGCTGGACCTGCCGTGGCCCGCCGAACTGGCGCCTATTGTGTCCGAAAAGGACAAAGCAGCGCCGACCCTGGCCGAAGCACTCGACCAGGGCCTGCTGCCGTCGTATGCGGATTGCGTGGCGTACTACGAAAAGCTGCGCTCAGCGCACCGCTAAGCGCGCACACCGTCCTCGGCGATGACCCGTTCGATATTGCGCTCGGCCAGCGCGGTGATCGTCACGAACGGGTTCACGCCGGTGCTGCCCGGGATCAGCGAACCGTCCATCACGTACAGGTTCCGGTAGCCCTTCACGCGCCCGTAGTTGTCAGTCGCGTCGCCGAGCACCAATCCGCCGAGCGGGTGGTAGGTGAAGCGGTTCTCGAACGCCCGCGTGTCGCCGAAGAGGTCGTAGCGGTAGATCGTGGAGTTCGCCTTGTTGATCCGGTCGAACAACGATTTCGCCGCGTCGATCGACGGCTGCCCCTGGTCCGGCGTCCACTGCAGTTTCGCCGAATCGCTGGCGGCGTCGTAGGCGAAGTGGCCGCGTTCCGGGTTCTTCGTGATCGCCAGGTACAGGCTCGCCCACGTCTCGAGCCCGGCGGGCACCGGCGCGATCTCGGCGAACACCGGATGCGTCGGGTTGTCCCAGTCGTCGATGCCGAGCGCGGGCATCCCGGCTTCGAGGCTGCCGGTCGTGTCCCACACGTGGTTGGCGCGACCGAGCATCACGTTGCCGTTGGTGCCCCAGCCCTTGCCGACCGCCTCGGACAGCCGCGGCAGCCGTCCGGTGTCGCGGGCACGCACCAGCAGTTCGGTCGAGCCGAGGCTGCCCGCGCCGAGGAAGAGGTACTTCGTGGACAGATGCTTGGTGGAGAGCACGTTGCCGAGCGCGTCGGATTCGCGCACGACGAGCGTGTACGTGCCGTCCTGCTGCTGAATGATCTCGCGGACCTCGCTCAGCGTCTGGATCGTCACGTGCCCGGTGCCGAGCGCGGCGGCGAGATACGTCTTGTCCAGCGAGCGTTTGCCGTGGTTGTTGCCGTAAATGACCTCGGACGCCAGCGCCGAGCGTTCGACGGTCCCGGCCTCTTCCTGCTTCATGTAGTCGAAGTCGTAGACGCTCGGCACGAACGTCGTCTTCAAGCCGGTCTTCTGCGCGGCTTTCCGGGAAACGCGAGCGAACTGGTACGACTTGCAAGTCTCGAACCAGTCCTCGTCGATGTGGTTCACGCCGAGTCCGGCGTTGGCGCGCGGGTAGTACTTGCCGTACATCTCGTCGGCGTCCACCTGCGGCAGGATTTCCTCGAAGTACGAACGCTTCGGCTGCACCGCCATCGCGCCGTTCACCAGCGATCCGCCGCCGACGCCCCGCCCGACGTACACCGACATCCCGCCGTAGTTCACCCGGTCCAGCACCCCGGCGTACGGATCGATGTCGTGGTTCGCGATGTCCAGCCACAGGAACGACGCGAGCGGCGCTTCAGTGCGCTTCTTGAACCACATCGACCGCCGGTCCGGCTTCAGCATGTCGCAGAAGACCTTGCCGTCCGGGCCCGCTTCGTTCCACAGCTGGCCCATTTCGAGCATCACCGTGGGCACGCCCGCCTCGCCGAGCCGCAGCGCGGTGACCGCCGCGCCGTACCCGGTGCCGATCACCACCGCGGGCGAGTAGTCCGGCAGCGGCGCGACGGTGGCCGCGCGCGCGGTCGTCGCCGAAATGCTGGTCAGTCCGAGGGCCGCGGCGGAGTTCAGCGCGGCGAGGCCGAGGAATCGGCGACGGTTGAGGGAGGCCATGCCCGGCATGCTGACGTGGCGCGGAGCACCCTGGCAAGGCTAAAACGAACGCTATTCGCATTTGCCCAGTAAACGGTGTTAAGTTTCACTCGGCCGGGGTAACGGGACGTACAGGTTTCGCCGGTCAGGCGGCTTTCCGGGGCGTGACCCACACGGTGATCGTCGCGGTGACCACCTCGGTGCCGCGCGAGTCCACGATCCGCACCGGAACCGGAAGATCGAATCCCGCGGAGCCGAACTCGGGGATCTCCGGCAATTCGGCGATCGCGCGCAGCCCCGTTTCGGCTTTCGCGACGTAACTCACTTCCATGCCCTTGGGCAGCCACCGGTGCGTGGCCGGGACGGTGGCCTCGGCCAGCATGCCCATCGCGATCTCGGCGAGGTTGCAGGCGGCGATCGCGTGGAACGTCTGGATGTGGTTGTGCACACCCCACCACTTCGGCGCGGTCACCGAACAGTGCCCGGGACGGATCTCGCGGATGGTCGGCAAAACGGTGCCGAAGTAGGGCACGCGCAGGCACATCGCGGCGGAAAACAGCTGCTTGCCACCGGGTTTGGCGGCCAGCTTGCGCCACAGCCCGTACGTCGACGGCGAACCCATCAGCACCTCCCAGGTGAAGTTACTCACCAGTAGCCTCGCACACGACGAACCTGCCGGGCAAACCCGCCCCGGCTATATTCGGCCGCGTGGCACATCGGCTCTTTCTTCTCCGGCACGGCCAGACCGAATGGTCGTCGAACGGCAAGCACACCGGGCGCACCGACATCCCGCTGACCCCGGCGGGCGAGGACCAGGCGCGCGCGGCGGGCGGCACCCTGCGAACCCTGCTCGGCGGACCGGGGCTGGTGCTTTCCAGCCCGCGCGGCCGCGCGCTGCGCACGGCGGAACTCGCCGGCCTGCGCGTGGACGAGGTCACCGAGGACCTGGCCGAGTGGGACTACGGCGACTACGAAGGCGTCACCACGCCGGAGATCCGCGAGACGGTTCCGGACTGGACCGTCTGGACGCGCCCGATCCCCGGCGGCGAAAGCGCGCAGGACGTACAGGCGCGCGCGGACAAGGTGCTCGACCGGGCCCGGCGCGAAATCGAGAACGGCGACGTGGTCCTGGTCGGACACGGGCACTTCAGCCGCGTGCTCGTCGCGCGCTGGCTCGGCCTGCCCGGCACCTCGGGTGTCCACTTCGGACTGGACCCGGCCGGTCTCGCGGTGCTCGGCGACGAGCGCGGCGAACCGCAGATCGAGCACCTGAACCTGCTGCCCGCACTGGAGGGATGAAGTGACCGACCCCCGCGTACGGCGGATCCGGCCGGAAGACGTCGACGCCGTCGTGGAGCTCGTCTACGCGCTGGCCGAGTACGAACGCGCCCCGCAGGAATGCCATCTCACTTCCGAGCAGTTGCACGGCGCGCTGTTCGGCGAAGCCCCGGCGCTGTTCGGCCACGTGGCCGAAGTGGACGGCGAGATCGCCGGATTCACCTTGTGGTTCTTGAACTTCTCCACCTGGCGCGGCACGCATGGCATCTACCTGGAAGACCTGTACGTACGCGAGGAACAGCGCGGTTCGGGCCTCGGCAAGGTACTTCTGGCGACATTGGCCGCGGAGTGCGTGGACAAGGGCTACCACCGGCTGGAGTGGTCGGTGCTCAACTGGAATCCGGCGGTCGGGTTCTACCGGGCGCTGGGCGCGTTGCCGCAGGATGAGTGGTCGGTGTATCGGCTGACGGACGAGCCGTTGAAGGTGCTCGCCAAAGAAGCGTGAGACTCGTGAGTGCCTATGCCGGTTCTAACCGGCTGTCCTGTCTCAGGACCTCACGGACAGATGTGTCTCAGGACTTTCCGGACGGTTTCTGGTTGGTGAGGCGTTGGTAGCGTAGCGATCTGTCGAGGGTGAGTTGGCGGATGAGGGTGTCGCCGGTCATGACGGTGACGCGGTCGCCTTGCCAGTAGACGGTGGCGGTGTGTCCGGCCCAGGTGCGTCCGAGCACGATGGAGCAGCCGGAGAAGGCGATGACGCCGGTGGCGGAAACGGGGCGGGTGGTGACGCCGCTGGGCCGGCGGGGGCCGGTGGCGGGGGCGGCTTTCGGGCGGGCGTCGTAGCGTTGCTGGGGCGTCCGGCCGTCGAGGCTTTGATGGCGGCGGTTGTTGTAGATCGTCCGGTATTGGTCGAGAAGCTGTTGCAGGGCGGGGATGTTCTCGGCGGGCGGCCGGGCGGCGAGCCATTTCCGCAGGGTCTGGTGGGCTCGTTCGTCTTTGCCGCAGGTCTGCGGGTGGTGCGGGGTGGAGGCGATCGCGGTGATCCCTCGCTCGGCGAGGCGGCGTTCGAGGTCGACCATGCGGCCGCGGTGTTTGCCGGAGAAGGCCAGTCCGTTGTCCGAGAGCAGCCGGACGGGCAGGCCGTGGCCGGCGAAGGCCTGTTGCAGCGCGGCCCAGGTGTCGGCGCCGTTCTCGTTGGCCGCGGCCCAGGCGCCGACGTCGAGGCGGGAGTGGTCGTCGAGGATTTGGATGACGCAGGCTTTCGTGCCGTCGGCGAGATAGTGCTCCATGCCGTCGATCTGCCAGCAGCCGTTGGGATCGGCGTACTCGAACCGCCGCCGGGTCTTCGGTTTCTTGCGGGGCTGGGGCACGATCTGGCCGCGAGCGCGCAGGATGCGGTGGATCGAGGCGGGCGAGGGCAGCGGCGACTGCCCGGTGTCCTGCAGCCGCCAGCGGATCGAGACCGGCCCGTTGTCCAGGCCCTCGTCGGCGAGTTCCTTGCGGGCGCGCAGCACCGCCTCGGCCACCGAGGCCCCGAACGCGGTCGGACGGCGGTGCGGGGCGGTGCTGCGGCGGGTGAACCCGTCCGCGCCCTCGGCCCGGAACCGGGCCAGGTATTTGTAGAAGGTGTCCCGGGACAGGCCGTGCTCGCGGCAGAACCGCACCACGTTGATCTTCTCGCCGTGAGCCACCCGGGCGACCGCGGCGACGAACTCAGGATCCATCGAAAACCCTGCTCTGCCCATCGCCGCATGATCACCACAACACCCCTGGTCACCACGCCGACAGGCCGGTCAGTGTCCGCGATGTCCTGAGACATCAACTGTCGGCGATGTCCTGAGACTCAACAGCCGGTTCTAACCGGCATAGGCACTCACGACCTTCTACGGCGTGGGCAACGGCAGCCCGGGCAGGCTTTGATCCGCCGGGACGACACCGCCGACCAGATAGTCGTCGACCACCTTGTCCACGGCCTTGTTGCCGCCAATCCCGTAAATCCCGTGATCGCCTTCCCCGGCAACGGTCAGCAGCCGCGAGTTCTGGAACTCAGCGTGCGCCTTCCGCGCGCCTTCGATCGGCGTGGCCGGGTCGTGTTCGGACTGCACGATCACCACCGGTGGCACGCCTTTGCCGTTCAGCACCGGCATCGGCCGCGGCTGGCCCGGCCAGAAGGCGCAGACCTGGAGCCCCATCCACAGCGAACTGTGCAGCGTCACGCCCTGGTCGAGGTACTTCTGCGACCGGCGGATCATCGACTGGCGGTTGCCCGTCCACGGCCCGTCGTTGCACAAGGTGGTGATCAGCGTCGCCGCCATGGCGTCATCGGAACCGGCCGTCGTGTCCAGCGGACCGGCGTTCTTCTTCTCCGACAATGTCTTGCCGAGCGCCGCGCGGGCGTCGTCCTTGGCTTGCGCCGAGGACCGCGCGTCGGTCAGCGTCTTGACCTTGACCAGCGTCGAGGCGATCAGCGGGAACTGGCTCTTGGCCTTGAGCGCGCCGACGAGGAACGAGTCCAGCGCGACCGCGCCGATCTTCGTGCCGTTCGGCTCGACCGGCTCGCGGGTCAGCGCGTACCGGACGCTCTCGTAGGTTTGCCGGGCCGCCTCTCCGGTCGTGCCGAAGTGGTACTTGGCGTCGTAGCGGGCCAGCCACGGCAGGAAGTCCTGCCGCCAGCGGCGTTCGTAGCCCTCCGGCTGATAGTCGAACGACTGCTGCCAGGAGCCGGTGAACTGGGTCGAGGAGTCCAGCACGAACCGGCCGGTGTGCCGCGGGAACTGCTGGGCGTAATGCGCGCCGAGCCAGGTGCCCGCCGAGAACCCGATCCAGTTGATCCGGTCCCGGCCGAGCAGGGTGCGCAGCAGGTCGAGGTCCCGGACGTTCTGGAAGGTGCTGATCAGCTCCCCCAGCTCGCCCGCGGCCTGGTGGCAAGCGATCGCCGTGTACCGGGTCGCGTCGACGATCTGGTTCAGGTTGCGCGGATCCCGGTTGCGCGGGTCGAGATCGGCGCCGGTGCCGAACGCACCGCCGCAGGTGACGTTGGTGCTGCGGCCGGTGCCCCGGGTGTCGATGCCGATGATCTCCTGGTGGTGCCGCAGCTTTTCCTGGCCGCGCAGCGTGACCGGGAACCAGCGCCCGGCGCCGCCGGGGCCGCCCGGGTTGGTGAGCACCGACGCCGTGGTGGTGCCGGTGGACTTGAGCCTGCTGATCGCGATCGTCAGCTCCTGCCCGTCGTCCGGACGGTCCCAGTCCCGGGGCGTGCGGTAGCTGGAGCATTCGAGCCCCGAGATATCGGTGCCTGGGGGCAGGTCGGCCAGTTCGTCCGGGGCGCAGGCGTGCCAGTCCAGCGTTTGAGCGGCGTAGCGGGCCGGGATCGTGGCGGTGCCCGCGGCCGCCGGCAACGCCCCGGCGAGCAGTCCGCACACGACCGCTGTGGTGGTCACGACGAGACGCAGTCTCCTCATGGGTTCCCCTCTTCGGAATTCGGATGAATTCGGTTGCGCAGTACCGATTCCATCGCCAGAGAGGGGTCACGACCAGTGTCGCCGCGTCACCTGCCCGCTATGACGTGACGTCACGGTCGCTCAATCCTGTTCGCGGCGCTCCCGCTCGGCTCGCCGTCCCGCGAGCCCGCCGCGTTCGGCCGCCTCTTCCTCGGTCTCGTCGTCGTGCATTCCGAGCGCCCACGCCCGCGACGGACGGCGGAACAGCAGCACCAGCGCCGCCAGCCCGAACAGCCCGATCGGCACGCCCCACAGCGGCTGTCCGGACGGCCCGAGCAGGTACCAGCCGACCCCGATCACCAGCAGCGCCACGACGACGCCGGGCGAACGCGCCCACGTCTGCCCGAGCAGCAGACCGACCGACGCGGCGAGGAAGATCAGCGCGAGCACCGCGTAGGTACCGAATTCGGCCCAGACGTTGTTGCCCGGGATCGGCGGGTTCTGCAGCCCGTGCACCAGCAGCACCACTCCGAAGACCAGCAGGCCCAGCCCGGGCAGCCCGGTCAGGACGCCGGCGAGGCGGACCTCGAGCGGGGTGGGCGGCGGGTTCTCGGGATGCGACACGGGCGCGGCCCTTTCAGCTGCTGTGCGGAACTTCGCGGGGACTTCCGGGCGGGGGCACAGCCACCCGACCAGCGCGAGTCACCGTGCGTGAGCACTACCGATCGTATGCCACCCGGTCGGCCGTTTTCCGGGGCGGCGGCCGAAGAGAAAATCAGGGCAGTCGTCGATGAGCGGGCGGTCGGCCCGGGTGCACTTGTCACGACGCGCGGAGTTTTCGCCGTCTGCAGAGGAGGACCGCCCGCCACAGGGTCGCCAAGGTCACCGAGCCGGGACGGCGCGCGCGAGCGGCTGAGCTTCGCGTCACCATGTGGCGCTGGAGGTACGTCCGCCGGGCGGAAAGCACTTACCCTGCGGTAGTGCGCGCCATCCTCGTCGTGAACCCCCAGGCCACCTCGACCACCGCGGGTGGCCGGGACGTGCTGGCGCACGCGCTGGCCAGCCAGGTGAAGCTGGACGTCGTCGAAACCGACTACCGCGGGCACGCGCTCGCGGTGGCCCGTTCGGCGGCCCGCGACGGCTACGACCTGGTGGTGGCGCACGGCGGCGACGGCACGGTCAACGAGGTCGTCAACGGCCTGCTCGCCGATTCCGCGGGCGCTCCCGGACGCTCCGGGTCCGTCCCGATGCTCGGCGTCGTGCCCGGCGGCTCGGCCAACGTTTTCGCGCGCGCGGCCGGACTGCCCGCCGATCCGGTCGAGGCGACCCACCAGTTGCTCACCGCGCTGGAAACCGAACGGACCCGGCGGATCGGCCTCGGACTGGCCGACGGGCACTGGTTCACCTTCAACGCGGGGCTCGGCTGGGACGCCGACGTCGTGGGCCGCGTCGCGAAACGGCGCGGCAAGCAAACCAGCGCGAGCCTCTATCTGCGGGCCGCCGTCCGCTCCTACTTCCGGCCTCCGCTCGGACGGCCGGCGCTGACCGTCCGGATCCCGGGCGAGGAACCGGCCGAGGCGGTGACGGCGTTCGTGTCGAACACCGATCCGTGGACTTACCTCGGGGAACGCCCGGTCCACCTCAACTCCGGCTGCTCGTTCGAGACCGGATTGGGCCTGTTCGCGTTGAACGGTCTGCGATTGCCCACCGTGTTCACGCATGTACGGCAAGCTCTCCTCACGGAGAGCGATCAGCACGGCCGCCGTCTGCTCCGCCGCGACGATGTGCCTCTCATCCGCATCGACGCAGCTGAACCGGTCAACTTCCAGGTCGACGGGGACCTCGTCGGGCAACGCACCCGGGTCGAGTTCCAGAGCGTTCCGGATGCACTCACCGTAGTCGGATAGCCGAGTGACCACTGATCGCCCGCGGCAAAGTGCGCCTTGCCGCTCGGCGACGCAAACCCTCCGTTCACCGCACCGGCCTTCCGGCGAGCGGACCTTTTCAGAACGAAACCGCAGGTCAGAGGCATAGCTCGGCCGGGTGAGCTGACTCACCGATCTTGGCGAAACCCTTGTCGAACGCGGTGCTTCGTGAAAGCATTCACAAGCACCCAAAAACACGACCGCCACTACTGTGGCGCGGCCCTCCCGCGTCACTGTGAAGGAGCTCACGAACATGGACTGGCGCCACGACGCGGCCTGCCGAGACGAGGACCCCGAGCTGTTCTTCCCGGTGGGAACCAGCGGTCCGGCTCTGTTGCAGGTCTCCGAGGCGAAGGCCGTGTGCCACCGCTGCCCCGCAGCTTCCGACTGCCTGGCCTGGGCTTTGGCCAGCGGCCAGGACGCCGGCGTCTGGGGCGGAATGAGCGAAGACGAGCGACGCGCGCTCAAGCGCCGCCGTACGCACATCGGCACGCGTACCACCGCCTGAGTCTTACGACTCAGCTGCAGCACCCAGAATCGCAAGCACCACCACTTCGGACCGGACTTTCGCCCGGCGGGCATTCGCGTGCCCGTGCCGCACATGGCGACACATACCCGGTTCGAGCGTAACAACCGAGGACGGCCACCCCGCATCCGGGTGCCGCCTCACCCAGGACTATCCAAGTCCTCCCGCGGAACGTTGAACGGGCCGGTACCGCCGAGCTTCACGGGTACCGGCCCTTCAACGCGTCTGGGGTCCGATGTGGACACTTCACGCCTCGAGAGCCCAGCGCACATAACGCATCTTGGGCGTGAACCCGGCGCGCGCGAAAACTCCGGGAGCCCCGGCCTCGCTCGCTGAATCGACGACGAGGCTGGCTTGGTCGTACCCGTGCTCGGCGGCGGCCCGCAGCGCACACCCGATCGCCGCCGTGGCGAGCCCGCGGTTCCGGTAACCGGGAACCGTGCCGATCACCATGAGATGCGCGTCGCGAATGCCGGTGGTCTCGGTGTCGGCCGCCCAGGACAAAGTCAGCACGAGGCTCACCGGAGCGCCGGTTGCCTTGTCCCGCAGCAGAAAACTGATCTCGGGCTGGAGGGTGTGGCTGGCGAATTTGTTCTGCCACGCGTCCGCGGGCAGCGGCGGCGCGTTCCAATGATCCACAAAGGACTCGTTGCGGACGAGCCGGAACTCGTCGGCGTTCTCCGCCGACCACCGCTCGGCCTGAAACTCGCCGGGCACCGGCGCGACCGCACCGCCCAGCGGATGTTCCATCCGCTGGAAATACCGGACCGGCGCGAACCCTTGCGAGCGAAGGAGTTCCGGCACGCCCTCGATGTGCTCGGCTTTGTGTACGTCCACAAAGAGCCTCAGCTCCGGGTGGTGCGCCGCGTGCACCGTTCTCGCCGCTTCGATTCCGGCTTTCACGAGCGTGGTGCCGATTCCGCGGCGGCGATGGGCCGGATGCACCCCGCCGTCGAGAAACACCCGGTCGACCTCGTCCGCGAACTGCTTGTAGCGGATTTTCAGGTAGCCGACCATGCGCTCGCCGTCGAACGCGGCGAGGCTCGCGCGTTCGAGATCGGCGTACGGATCGATCAGCTCCTGGAGAGTGTCCTGCGCGGTGTAGTACTCGCCGATCCGGTCGACTGCCTCGATGGCGTTGAGCAGATCGGCCGAGGACTGGGCGTCCGCTGTCGTGAGCGGCCGCCACGTGAGGTCAGGCATGCGCCCGGACAGTAATCCGGCGCGACCAGGCTGTCGCCGGGTTTTCTAGAGCCGCCGCGACAGCGGAATCCGCAGCGCCGCTTCGGTGCCCGGCACCCGGTTGCCCGCCTCGTCGGTCCGGACCTGGCGCAGCGAAAGCGACCCGCGCAGTTCCGATTCGACCAGCGTCCGCACGATCTGCAGGCCGAGGCCGTCGCTGCGCTCCAGCGAGAACCCGGACGGCAGGCCGCGGCCGTTGTCGCGGATCAGGATGTCCAGCCAGCGCGCCGACCGCTCCACGATCAGCTCGACCTTGCCGGGCCGGCCCTGCGGGAACGCGTGCTCGATCGCGTTCTGCACCAGTTCGGCCAGCACCATCACCAGCGGCGTCGCGATCTCGGCCACGACCACGCCGAACGAGCCCTTGCGGGTCATGCCGACCTGCGATTCCGCGGTGGCGACCTCGCCGACCATCGGCAGCACGTTGTCGAGCAGCTTGTCCAGGTCCACGCGCTCGTCGACGGAGATCGACAGCGCCTCGTGCACCATCGCGATCGACGACACCCGCCGCACCGATTCGCCCAGCGCCAGCCGGGCCTCCTCGCTCGTGGTGCGCCGCGACTGCAGCCGCAGCAGCGCGGCGACGGTCTGCAGGTTGTTCTTCACGCGGTGGTGGATCTCGCGGATCGTGGCGTCCTTCGACATCAGCGCGCGGTCGCGGCGCTTGACCTCGGTGACGTCGCGGACCAGCACCAACGCGCCCGCGGGCTGTCCGGCCGGGCGCAGCGGAAGCGCACGGAACAGCACGACCGCGCCGCGCTTCGAGTCGGCCTCGGTGCGGGTGGACGGCTTGCCGTCGAGGGCCTCGATGATCCGGTGCGACACCTCGGTGGCGTCGAACGGGTCGCGGATCAGCGACCGGGTGAGCGGGGCGAGCCGCTGCCCGACGAGGTCCGATTCGTGGCCCATCCGGTGGTAGGCGGACAGGCCGTTGGGGCTGGCGAAGACGACGGTGCCGGCCTGATCGAGCCGGACGAGACCGTCGCCGACGCGCGGGCTGGTGTGCGTGTCGGTCTGGTTGCCGCCGGCGGGCGGGAAGGTGCCGTCCACGATCATCTGGCACAGGTCGCCCGCGCTGCCGAGGTAGGCGATCTCCAGCGGGCTCGGCACGCGCGGCGCGGCGAGGTTGGTCTCGCGGCTCAGCACGGCGATCACCTCGCCGCCGAAGCTCACCGGCACCGCTTCGCGGCGCATCGGCAGGTCGCGGTACCAGTGCGGGTCTTCCTCGCGGCAGATCTTGACCTCGCGCATGGCCTTGGCCAGCTGCGGATGCTCGTCCACGGTGAACCGCGTGCCGACGACGTCTTCGGGATGCGCGGTGGGCGCGGTGGTCGGCCGGGCGTGCGCGACGCACACGAAATCGCCGCCGTCGGGCTGGTGCTCGGCGGAAACCGGAACCCAGAGCAGGAAGTCGGCGAACGAAAGGTCGGCTAGCAGCTGCCACTCCGCGACGACGGTCTGCAGGTGGTCGGCCGCTTCGCCGGGGAGGCCGGTGTTCTCGGCGAGCAGGTCGGAAAGGGTCGACACGGCTACCGGCCGCCCTCGGATGCGGTGATTTCGTTCATGCCTGCGCACCTCCTGAGTCCATCCAACCAGAGCGTACGACGGGTGCCGCCGAGGTGTCTCCGAGCCGCATGCCACACTTGAACGGTTGACCCGTGCCCGGCCGGTGTGTCGAACCCCGCCCCGGGACACTCAGCGCACACCGAGGAGAGAACATGTCGAAGCGCGCCCGCAAGCGTCGCGACCGCAAGAAGAACGGCGCCAACCACGGCAAGAAGCCCAACTCCTGAGTCCGCGCCGGACGTGACACGGCCCCCGCACCGGATCGGTACGGGGGCCGTTGTCGTGCTGCGGTCAGTCGCGGCTGGTGCGCTGCTCCACGCTGATCTCGGTGCGCTCCACGGTGACGCCGCCCTGCGTGGCGACGGTCTGCCGGATGGAGGCGCGCAGCCTGCTCTTCAGCTCCGCCGGGGCGAGGTCGCCGCCGCATTTGCGGGCGAGCAGGTGCTTGAGCTGCTCGTCGATGCCGTACTCCTCGAGGCACGGCGGGCAGTCCTCGATGTGCCTGCGCAGTTCCGCGTCCCGCTCCGGACTGCATTCGCGGTCCAGCAGCAGGTAGATCTCCGCGAGCGCGTCCTCGCAGGGCATCTTCTCCGCGGGCACGTCTTCCGAGCTCATCGTTTCGCCACCTCCTCGCGGTTCCCCCGGATGAAGCCGCGCTCGCGCGCGACGTCGGCCAGCAGGTCGCGCAGCTGCGCGCGGCCGCGGTGCAGCCTGGACATCACGGTGCCGATCGGAGTGTCCATGATCTCGGCGATCTCCTTGTACGCGAAGCCCTCGACGTCGGCGAGGTAGACCGCGAGCCGGAACTCCTCGGGCAGCTTCTGCAGCGCCGCCTTCACGTCGGTGTCCGGGAGGTTGTCCATCGCCTCGACCTCGGCCGAGCGAAGGCCGCTCGAGGTGTGGCTTTCCGCCCGCGCGATCTGCCAGTCGCTGATCTCGTCCGTGGGCTGCTGCACCGGCTGCCGCTGACGTTTGCGGTAGCCGTTGATGTAGGTGTTGGTGAGGATGCGGTACATCCACGCCTTGAGGTTCGTGCCTGCCTTGAAGGACGCGAACGCCGCGTACGCCTTCAGGTAGGTCTCCTGGACCAGGTCCTCGGCGTCGGACGGGTTGCGGGTCATCCGCATAGCGGCCGCATACAGCTGGTCGAGCAGGGGCATCGCGTCGCGCTCGAAGCGCTCGGCGAGCTCCAGCTCGTCGGCCGCCGTCTCCGGCGCGGAGTTGGGGGTGCTCGGCAAACCGTTCCCTTCCCGTTCGGCGTCGATGCGCGTCTGCGCATACGGCAGCACCGAGTTTACGCGGGGGTTCGGGAAGCCGGTCCCGGGACGGCTCCTCGCGGGACGGGGGATGGCGAGCGTGGTGGTCACGATCGGTGTAACAGAACGCGCCCACCGGGCATTCCCGGCCGCTTTCGTAGACTCCCCCGCATGGCGGGCAAGGGCACTCCGGCGACGGCACTGCTGCAGAAGCAGAAGGTGACGCACACCGTGCACACCTACGACCACGATCCCCGGGCGGAGTCGTTCGGCCTGGAGGCGGTGGAAGCGCTGGGCCTGGAGCCAGGGCGGGTGTTCAAAACGCTGGTCGCGGACGTGGACGGGAAACTCGTCGTCGGCGTGGTGCCCGTCACCGGCCAGCTTGATCTGAAGGCTCTCGCCGCCGCGGCCGGGGGCAAAAAGGCGAAAATGGCCGACCCCGCCGCTGCGCAGCGGGCCACCGGGTACGTCCTCGGCGGAATTTCGCCGCTCGGCCACCGGAGCCGCCTGCCGGTGGTCCTGGACGGCTCAGCGCTGAACTACCCGACGATGTTCTGCTCCGGCGGCCGGCGAGGGCTTGAGGTGGAACTGGACCCGGCCGAACTGGTGCGGCTGACTGGCGCTGTGGTGGCCGAGATCGCGGCGGGCTAAACGGCTTCCAGAACGAAGAACAGGAAGCACAGGAAGGCTTCCTTGCCTTGCATTTCGTCCGGGAACTTCTCGCGCGCGCCTTCTGCCGGGTACGGCTCACTGACCACTGACGTGCGGAAACCGGCCTTGGTGAATTCGTCGGTCATCGCGTGCAGCGGACGGTGCCAGTACTCGAGCACGCCCTTTTGGCCGTTGAAGGTGTACTCCTCGGACCAGCGTTCGGTGGCGAAGTAGTTGCCCTCGGGGTGGATGAATTTGTAGAGGATCGGGTGGTTGACGGCGAGGATCAGCCGCCCGCCGGGCCGGATGATCCGCCGCAATTCCGCCAGCGGCGCGGTCCAGTCCTCCAGGTAGTGCAGGACCAAGGCGGCGATGACGTCGTCGAACTGCTGGTCGGCGTAAGGCAACGGCTGGCTGAGGTCGGCGACCCGGAGATCCGCGTCCTCGCCGAGTCGCTGCCTCGCCAGGCGGACCATGGTGGCACTGAAATCGAACCCGCTCACGTGCGCGCCTCGGTCTCTCAACGAGGCGAACAACGGTCCTGCGCCGCAGCCCGCGTCGAGGATTTCGCGGCCGGCCACGTCGCCAGCGAGGTCGAGAATCGCGGGGCGGGTGTAGTAGGCGTTGATGAGACTGTGCTCGGTTTCGATCGCGTAGTCCTCGCCGAAGGTGTCGTAGTCGTTGGCGAGGGATTCGTCGGAAGCGTTGGCAGTCATGAAATCCACCCTGGCACGGGTGGCCTTTCTCGCGCCGATGTCGCAGTCCGGGGCGGAAGCCAGCGAGCGCACCCTCGCCCTCCACCGGGGGGCTGCCCTTGCCCAGTCTATCCGCCACCCCTGACTGAAAACCGGGTTCTCCGTCAGTTGCCCACAGACCAGCCAAGCTGTGGATAACCCAGTCGAACAGGCACTGACCTGCAGATACGCCGAGTCGAACTATCCACAGCCCGCCTGGTGGAGCCGCTAGAACGGCGCGGTGAGAAGAACTCGACCAAACCGGGCACAGCCCGATGAGTCAGCAAAACCGACCACACGCGATCCGCAGCAACCGAAACCCGCGAGCAAGGACCTGACGAAAGTGCCGCAGCCCGGCCGGTCACAAACGCGGACACACGACCATCACCGGAGTCGAACCCGCGCCCCCCTGCGGAAACACCGACAGCTGGCCGGTCACAGAAACACGCGAACCACAACAACCAACCCACCGCAGCCAAAACGAGAACCAGCCCCGTCACAGATGCGGCCGGACAACCCGCCCCAACCACTCCGCCGCGGCCCGCGCCACCGCGTCCAGATCGCTCGCCAGCGTATGGTCCCCAGCCACCACCACGATCTCATGGTGCGGCGCTGCCGAAGGCCTCCCGAACGGATCCCGCTCCCCCTGGATCACCAGCGCGGGCACCTCGACCGCGTCCAGCTCAGCCTGCCGCGATTTCTCCGGCTTCCCCGGCGGATGCTCCGGAAAAGCCAAGCACAACACCGCGACCGCCTGCCCCGCCGAAGCCGTCCGGCAAGCGACCCGCGCCCCGGACGAACGACCGCCGAACACCAGCGGCAAATCGTCGAACCGAGCGGAAACCTCGTCCGCCACGGTCAGCCAAGCCGTATCCAGTTGCTTGGCCGGAGCCGGAGCACGCCGGCCAGCCACCCGGTAAGGCTGTTCCACCAAGGCCACATGCATCCCGGCCGCCTTGGCTGCCTGGGCTACCGCCACGAGGTCCTTCGCTCCGATGCCGCCGCCAGCACCGTGGCCGAGGAGCAGGACCGCGTCGCCGTCGGGTGCGCAGTGCAGTTCGACCCGGGCGGGTCCGTGTTCGGTGTCGATCTCGAGGGTGGTCATGACAGGTCGAACAGCGAGTCGACGGACTGCTCGGTTTCCGTGCGCCGCAACAATTCCGGACCGTTGTTGCGGACGTTGTTCACCAGGCTCGACACCGGCCGCAGCTCCAGCGATTCCACGACCGCGGGCGGGGTCGGCACCATCAGTTCGTCCACTTCGGACCGGTCCGGGTCGAGCCAGCCCGCCCAGTGGTCACGCGGCACGATCAGCGGCATCCGGTGATGCACGTCGGTGAGCTGGCCTTCGGCGTCCGTCGTGATGATCGAGAAGGTGATCAGCGGCTCGGCGTCCTTGTCGTCCTTGGGACGCCAGCTTTCCCAGATTCCGCCGAAGGCGAGCGAATTCCCGGAGGGATCCGTCATGTAGAACGGCTCCTTCTCCTTGCCCGTGCGCCGCCACTCGAACCAGCCGTCGGCGGGAACCAGGCACCGCCGCGACGCCAAAGCGCGCTTGAACGCGGGCTTTTCCTTCGCGGTTTCGGCGCGGGTGTTGATCATCCGCGAACCAGCCGAAGGATCCTTGGCCCAGAACGGAACCAGGCCCCACCGCATGATCCGCAGCGAGCGCTCCGCCGGTTCGTCTTCCAGGACGAGCCCGTCGGCGTCGCGCGGATGGCGCTGCACCACGGTCACGACGTTCTTGGTCGGCGCGACGTTGTGGTCCGCTCGCGCCCGGCCCTCGGTCAGGTCGACCGCGGCGAACTCCTCGACCAGCTTCGCCGGGTCTTTCGTCGCGGCGTAACGGCCGCACATGCCAACCTCCTCGGGGGTCCCTCGGGCGCCATCGTCGCACGCAAACCGGGCCCGGCGCGACCGGCATGGGATCATTCGACCAGGCAAAGGGCGACCGGGAGGACGTGGGCGGCTTGGGGCGAGGCGACTGGAGGCGGCTGGACGAATCCGACGTGCGGGTGCGTCCCGGCAAGGGCACCAGGCCACGCAGCAAGCGCAGGCCCGAGCACGCCGACGCGGTCACCGCGATGGTGATCGGCAAGGACCGCGGGCGCTGGACGTGCGCGGTCGACGCCGATCCGGACCGCGTCGTGATGGCCATGCGGGCCCGCGAGATGGGCCGCGTTTCGGTGGTCGTCGGCGACATGGTCGCGCTGGTCGGCGACGTCTCCGGACGGCCGGACACGCTCGCCAGGATCGTCCGCGTCGACGAGCGCTCCAGCGTCCTGCGCCGCACCGCCGACGACACCGACCCGTACGAGCGCGTGGTCGTCGCGAACGCCGCACAACTGCTGATCGTCACGTCGCTGGCCGACCCCCTCCCCCGGCCCGGATTCATCGACCGCTGCCTCGTCGCGTGTTACGCGGGCGGCCTGGAACCCGTGCTGTGCCTGACGAAAGCCGACCTCGCCAGCCCGGATTCGCTGCTCGCCGGCTACGCGGGCCTGGACGTCCCGGCCATCGTCACCCGGCACGACGAGGAACCCGAAGGCCTGCGCGAACGCCTCGGCGGCCGGATCACCGCCCTCGTCGGGCACTCCGGAGTCGGCAAGTCGACATTGGTCAACCGGCTCGTGCCCGCCGCCGAACTGGCGACCGGCGACGTCAGCTCGGTCGGCAAGGGGCGGCACACCTCGGTGGCCGCGGTCGCGTTGCCGCTGGCCGGCGGAGGCTGGGTGGTCGACACCCCCGGCGTCCGTTCGTTCGGGCTCGCGCACGTGACCGCGGACGACATCGTCGACGCCTTCGAGGAGTTCGCCGAGGCCGCCGAGGAATGCCCGCCGAACTGCGGCCACCTGGGCCCGCCCGAGGACCCGGACTGCGCGCTGGACGCCGTGGTCGCCGACGGCAGCGCGGGGGCGGACCGGCTGGCGTCGCTGCGCAGGCTGCTGGTGTCGCGAGCGGGCGGCGGCGGGGACCTCCGCACCGAATCGTGACCTGGAGACGGTAACCTCGCGCGGCCGTCACCGATATGCGGGTGGATGCCCGGCAGGGGACGAACCGGGGGAAAATTCCTCCGTCCGGAGGGAACCTTTTCCCGCCGGACGGCGTCACAGAAGCAACCTCGCGGAGTCACCCCGGCAGTGGCCCGCGCGCCGGACCGCAAGGACGCGGCCCTCAAAGCCGACCGGCGACAACGCAGGTGAAAGACCGATTCCTTCCTA
Organism: Amycolatopsis sp. cg13; assembly: GCF_041346965.1. Lineage (GTDB taxonomy): Bacteria > Actinomycetota > Actinomycetes > Mycobacteriales > Pseudonocardiaceae > Amycolatopsis. Next base: position 7,289,357 of record NZ_CP166848.1, on the reverse strand, counting down.
GGGGGAGAACCATGCGCAAGACCACGACGTTCGCCGTCGCCGCCGGTGCGGCGCTGGCGCTGGTGCTGACGGGCTGCGGCTCGAGCGCCGAGAACGGCACCGCGGCCCCGGCCGGGCAGTCCAAGGACGGCGGGTCCGGCCTGGCGTCGCCGTTCAGCGACGCGCTGAAGCTGGCCGACGCGGCCAAGCAGGGCACTGAGAAGGCCAAGTCGGCGAAGATGTCGATGGACATGTCCATGGGCGGCCAGTCCATCAAGGCCGAAGGCGCGATGCGCTTCGACGGCGAGAACTCCGCCATGTCGATGACGATGAACACCCCGCAGGGCGCCACCGAGATGCGCTACGTCGACAAGACCCTGTACATGAAGGTCCCGGCCGAGCAGTCCAAGCAGTTCGGCACCGACAAGCCGTGGCTGAAGATCTCGCCGGACGCCAAGGACCCGATGTCGCAGTCGTTCAGCAAGGCGATGGCGCAGTCGACCCAGCAGAGCGACCCGACGCAGATCCTCGACCAGGTCTCCAAGACCGGCCAGATCACCGGGGCCGACCAGGTCGAGCTGAACGGCGAGAAGGTCAACCACTACAAGGTGGTGCTGGACGTCAGCAAGTCCATCGAGACCTACGCGAAGGGCCAGCCCGCCGAGGTCCAGGAGCAGATGAAGAAGATGCTCGCGGGCAAGAACATCAAGATCCCGGCCGAGATCTGGATCGACAAGGACCAGCTTCCGCTGCAGGTCACGATGGACCAGTCCGAGATGATGAAGCAGCTCGGCGCCCCGAGCTCCGCGGGCGGCGGCAAGGTCACCGTCAAGTACACCGACTGGGGCCAGCCGGTCGACGTGGCCGCGCCGGCCGCCGACCAGGTCACCGACTTCGGCGAGATCATGAAGAAGATGGGGCGCTGATCCCCTCCGCTTTTCGCGGGCCCCGAGCCACTCCGGCTCGGGGCCCGTTTTTTGTGCGCTACTGCCGGTAGCACGCGTTCCCCCGAACGGGTCGGCCCCGCGCGCTGTGCTTGGCTTGAGGCACTTAACGGCCGGTCAGAGAGGGTTTTGGGATGCGCAGGACGGCCGTCGCGGGTGTCGCCGCGCTGCTGGCGATCGCCTCGGCGGGATGTTCCAGCACTCCGGAGCCGCAGCGCTTCACCGACGCCCGCACGCTCGCGGACGCCGCCTCCGCCGCGACCCTGGCCGGCCACACCGCGAAGTTCACCGCTGACGTCACCACCGGCACCCTCGTGTCCCACGGGAAGGGCCAGGCGAAATTCGACCGCGCGGGCACAGCTCTGACGATGACGACGGACTACGTCGGCGAGCCGCTCGAACTGCGGCTGGTCGACAAGACGCTGTACGCGAAGGTCCCGGAAAGCGCGCGGGACCAGGTCAGCGACCACAAAGCGTGGGTGAAGGTGTCGCCGGACGGCGCTGATCCGCTTTCGCAGGTGTTGGGCGGCAGCTTGGCGCAGCTGGCCGAGCAGAACGACCCGGCGCGCACCCTGGCGCAGGTCCGCACGGCCGGGACAGTGGCCTCCAGCGAGGAAACCACCCTCGACGGAGCCTCGGCCGAGCACTATCACCTGACCGTCGACCTGGCGAAACTCGGCTCCGAACTGCCCGGCGGCCTCCCCGCCGAAGCGCTGGCCCGCCTCGGCGACCGCGCCAAGACGGTCCCGTTCGACCTCTGGCTGGACGCGCAGCACCGGCCGATGCAGCTGGTCCTGGACCTGACGCCGGTCATGCAGGCCACCGGCCAGACCGGCGTCGCCACGGTCAAAGCGCGCTACACGGACTGGAACTCGCCGGTCACGATCGCCGCCCCCGCCCCGGCTGACATCGGCGTCCTGACCGGCGGCTAGGTCGGCGTCAGCTGAAGTGCCGTGAAGGACGGCTAGAGCAGTTCGAGCAGGAAGGGCAGTTCCTGCAGCGCGTACCAGGCCAGTTCGTGGTCTTCGGCGTCGCCGAGGGTGAATTCGGCGTCCTCGTCGCCGAGATCGGCCGCGTCGATCACCGCCGCGGCGGCGGTCACCGCTTCCTCCGCCTCGGCCGAGTCCACGTGGATCGCCGCGATCTGCGCCTTCGGCACCGGACCCGCGAGACGCACGACAGCGGCGTCCAGGTCCGGGCGCAGCGTCGCGTCTTCGACGTCCACCGAGACGACCGCCCGCCGCGGTTCGCCCTTTTCCTCAGCGGCGATCAGGCGCAGCGAAGCCCGGGCCGCGTCCAGCAAAGCCGCGTATTCCAGTTCCTCGTCGGAACCGCTCGCGTACGCCTCGCGCAGGGCGGGCGTCAGCGCGAAACCGGTGCCGCTGCGAGCGCGGAATTCGCCGTTGGCCTCCAGGTCTCGCAGCATCGCGATCGTCGCGGGCAGATAAACCCTCACCAGTGCGCACCCTTCAGCTCTTCAAGCGCTTCTTCGATCATCCCGCCGAGCAGCCCGACGTCGAACGCGGCCTTGCGGTCGCCGTTGAGTCCGAAGTAGACACCGCCGTGGTAGGAGGTGACCCCGATCGCCAGCGCCTGTGTGCGCATCAGCGGCATCACCGGGAACATCTCCACCAGTCTCGCCTCTCCCGCGTACATCGGCACCTGCGGCCCCGGTGAATTCGTGATCATCAGGTTGAAAATCCGCCCGGACAGCGATCCGCCGGCCCGGGCGCCGAGCGAATGCAGCGTCGCCGGCGCGAACCCGCTCACCTTCAGCAACCCGCGCGCGGCCACCGATCTTCCCGAATTCAGGTGTTCGGCCATCGCGTGGCCGATGTGCTGCAGCCGCAGCACCGCGCTCGGCTCGCCGACCGGCAGGTCGATCAGGTACGCCGCGACCTGGTTGCCGACCAGCGCGGGCGTGGCGAACTCGGCGGTTTCGGCGTCAGTGACCGCCATCGGCACGAGCGCACGCACGGTCTCGGTCGGCGTGAGGTTTTCCCCGCGGGAGAGCAGCCATTCGCGCAGCGCACCGGTGATCGCGGCCAGGACGACGTCGTTGACCGTGCCGCCGTGGTTCGCGCGGATCTTGCGGAAATCCTCCAGCCGCGTGCGCACGACCGAGAACACGCGGCCGCCGGACACCCGGACGTTCAATGGCCCAGGCGGAGCGGGCCGCGTGATCGTCGCCGCGACGCCACCGAGCGTCTCCACGGCTTTGCTCACCGTGGTCACCGCGTCGCCCGCGATCGAGCGCACGTTTTCGATCAGCTCGCCGGGGCGCTGCACGGTCTCGCTCATCGCGTCGAGGACCAGTTGCGTGCGGCTCGGCTCGCGCCGCGGCGTCCACATGTCCTCGAACGGCTCGGGCGGTTCGGGGGTCTCGTCGAGGATCAGCTGGCCGAGGTCGATCGTGCCGACACCGTCCACAACGGACTGGTGCGTTTTCGTCACCATCGCGACCCGGTCGCCGGACAGCCCCTCGACGAAGTACGCCTCCCACAACGGGCGTTCCGGCGCGAGCCGCCGCGACATCAGCCGCGCGACCAGGTCGAATAGCTGGTCGTCGGTGCCCGGCTGGGGCAGCGCGGAGCGGCGGACGTGGTAGTTCAGGTCGAAGTCGACGTCGTCCACCCACACCGGGCGCGCGAGGTGCCCCGGCACGGAGAGCACGCGCTGGCGGTAGCGGGGCAGGAACGCCAGCCGCGCGCCGACGAGGTCGAGCACCTGCTCGTAGGTGAATCCGGACGACGGCCGTTCGAAGATCGCCACGCCCCCGACGTGCATCGGCGTCGTCTGGTCCTCGACGTACAGGAACGAGGCGTCCAGCGCGGACAGGCGGTCGGGCATGAGCCGATCCTTACACAATGCGAGACTGGCCGGTGTGGGTGATGAGCTGGCGGGTTCGCCGAAAGACCGCTTCCTGACCGTTTACGGGCGCAAGCCCGTGCTGGAGGCGCTGGGCGATCCGGACCTGCGCGTGGACAAGGTGATCCTCGCAGACACCGCGCGCGGCCCCGCCGCCGCGGAGATCCAGCGCGCCGCGAAGGCCGCTGGGGTGCAGGTGCAGCGAGCGAGCGCGCACCGAGTGAAAGTGCTGGCCGGCAACGGAAAACAGGACCAGGGCGTACTGGCCGACGTCGTCGCGCCGCGCATGCGCGCCCTCGCCGCGGCCCTCGACGACCGCCGCCCGCCCGCGCGGCTGTTGCTCTTGGACGGCATCACCACGCCGGCCAACGTCGGAATGATCCTGCGCACCGCGACGGCTGCTGGACTGTCCGGCGTGATCGTGCCGCGCCGGGGAGTCGCCGCGCTGGATCCGATGGTGGTGAAATCCTCGGCGGGCGTTGCCTTCCGGGCACCGGTGCTGCGCTGCGGGTCGGCCCGCGAAGCGGCGGAAATGCTGGTGGAGGCCGGTTACAGCCTGTTCGCACTGGGTGCCTCGGCGGAGACGTCGATGTTCGACGTGGAGCTGCCGCAACGCTCGGCATTCGTGCTGGGCGGTGAAACCGAAGGTGTCGGCGAGGCGGTCGCGGAACTGGTGACGGAGTGGGTGTCGATCCCGATGCCCGGCGACGTCGAGTCACTGAACGTCTCCGCGGCTGCCGCCGTGCTGTCGTTCGAACTCGTGCGGCGCGGGGTCCACTGACGTCTCTGCGGCTGCTGTCGCGCTGTCGTTCGAACCCGTGCGGCGCGGGATCACCTGAACCTCTCCGGCCCCGCCGCCGTGCTGTCCTCCGAACCCGTGCGGCGCGGGGCCAACTGAACCTCACCGCCCCAACCGCCGCGCAGTCCTCCTAACCCGTGCGGCCCGGGGTCAACTGAACATCTCCGCCGCAGCCGCCGTGCTGTCGTTCGAACCCTCCAGCGCGGGGTCAGCTGAACAACGCCGCGAGTTCGTCGAGGGTGTCGGCGATCGTGCGATGGTGCACGCCGACCATGCCCGCGGCGACGGCCCCGCGCACATTCCGCTCGGCGTCGTCCACGAAAACGCACCTGGGTGCCGCCAGCCCGATCCGCTCGGCCGCGACGAGGTAAATCTCCCGGTCTGGCTTGGCCACGCCGACCTCGCCGGAGAAGACGAGCGCGTCAAAGTATTGCGCCAGCTCGGTTTTCACCCCCGGCGCGGCTCCCGGCGCGTTCGAGACGAGCGCGGTGCGGGTGCCGTTCGCGCGGGCGTCGCGGAGGTATTCGTAAAGAAGCGCGGCGTCCGGGTCGGTAAGCACTCCGGCGTAGTCGACTAGCAAGCCCTTCAGCACTTCGCCAGCCTATCCGCCCTTTCGGCCGCGCGAGGCCTATAGCGCATCAGGCAGATCCCGTCTGCGTCGTTCTGCCCTTTTCGCCGGATCAGGCACTCTCCGTCCCATCGCGCGGTGGCCGGGCGCACTCATACGCGGGTGGACGTCCATGTTTCGGGAGGGAACTTCAATGACGAACCACAGTCTCCGGCCGCTGTCCGCTGTTCCGGAGACCCAGGGCCGACGAACGCATCGCCGCACCGCGTGGCCGTCTCCGTACGATTTGCCACCAGCTGGGCATCGGTTGCTGCGGCTGACCGATCCGCCTACCGGGCGGCGGCTCGGTCAGCGGCTGAACGCCATTCTGGAAGTCCTCGCCGGGCGGCGGGCGGCCGGGCAGATCCGTCCGCTCGTGGACGAGGCACTGTTTTCCCGGCTCAGCAGCCAGGGGCTGATGCCGGGCATCCGCCACCACGTCGCCGGAGACCTGCGGGTTTGCCGTCCGACCGAGACCGCGTTGGAGACCAGCACGATCATTCATTCCGGACCTCGCGTGCTGGCATTGGCGGCGCGGTTCGAGCGCACGCGGACGGGATGGGTGTGCACGCGGTTTCATGTGCTCGCGCCGCGGAGCGAGGGGACACCGGCCGGGCGGCCGTCAGTCGCCTGAGTGGGACGCGTGTCCTGATCGGCGGGACAACTGTCCTGTGTTCGCGAAGACCACAAGGGTCTTGACCCTCGGGTATTCGAGCGGGTCACTGCCGCCCAACCCGCTTGACCGGCGATCACAAGTCCACTGTGGACCAAGACGACAGAACGGCAGCACGAGCGATCTCGTGCTGCCGTTCTGCGGTCATACCATCCACAGTGGACGGGTCAGGGATGCGTCAGCGACGCGGCCCCTTCTTGCCCTTCTTGGACTGCGCCCGCTCGGCGGCCCGGCGTTCCCGCCGGGTGCCGCCGCCCGCGCCGCCCGCTTCCGCGTCGTTCGCGCTGTCCGAATGGGACTCGACGCCGCCGCCCTCGGAGGGGCCGGACATCGTCAGTCCTGATTGGACACCGCCGCCGAGTCCCTTGCCGCGCAAGGCGGACGGGACCGAATCGGAGTCGGTGGCCGGCGGCTGGGGCGGGGCCGGGCGCGCGTGCTTGCCCTCGTCCTCGGCCTGGTTGCCGAAGGAACCGGCCGCGGCGGCGGTCGCGGACGTGACGCCGCCCGGCAGCGCCGACGGTTCCGGCTGCTGCGCGGTTTCCGGCTCGGCGCGCTCGACCTGGAGGTTGAACAGGAAGCCGACGGCCTCCTCCTTCAGCGAGTCGAGCATCGCGCGGAACATGTCGAAGCCCTCGCGCTGGTACTCGATCAGCGGGTCGCGCTGCGCGAGTGCCCGCATCCCGATGCCCTCCTTGAGATAGTCCATCTCGTAGAGGTGCTCGCGCCACTTGCGGTCCAGCACGGTGAGCATGACCTGGCGCTCGAGGCGGCGCATCGAGCCTTCCTCGCCGACCAGTTCGTCGATCTCGGCCTCGCGCTTGGCGTACGCGGCGAGCGCGTCGTCGACCAGTGCCTGAGTGAGGCCTTCAGCGTCGAGGTCGCCGTCCTCGACCAGGTCGTCCCAGTCGAGGCTCACCGGGTACAACGTCTTCAACGCGGTCCACAGCTGCTCGTGGTCCCAGTCCTCGGCGTAGCCCTGGGACGTCGCGCCCGCGGCGTACGCCTTCACCACGTCGATGATCATGTGCTCGATCTGCTCGCGCAGGTCCTCGCCGCCGAGCACGCGCAGCCGCTCGGCGTAGATCACCTTGCGCTGCTCGTTCATGACCTCGTCGTACTTGAGGACGTTCTTGCGGGTCTCCATGTTGAGCTGCTCGACCTGGGTCTGCGCGCTCTTGATCGCCTTGGAGACCATCTTGTGCTCGATCGGCACGTCGTCCGGCAGCCGCATCGTGGTCATGATGCGTTCGACCAGCACCGCGTTGAACCGGCGCATCAGGTCGTCGCCCAGCGACAGGTAGAAGCGCGATTCGCCGGGGTCGCCCTGTCGTCCGGAACGACCGCGCAGCTGGTTGTCGATGCGCCGCGACTCGTGCCGCTCGGTGCCGAGCACGTAGAGCCCGCCCGCCTCGCGGACGTGGTCGGCTTCGACCCGCGCCTCTTCCTTGATCTCCTCGAGCACCTTCGGCCACGCGGCCTCGTACTCCTCGGAGTGCTCGACCGGGTCAAGGCCGCGCTCGCGCAGCACCTCGTCGGCCATGATGTCCGGGTTGCCGCCGAGCACGATGTCGGTACCGCGGCCCGCCATGTTCGTGGCGACGGTGACCGCGCCCTTGCGGCCGGCGCGCGCGACGATCAGCGCTTCCTTGTTGTGGTACTTCGCGTTCAGCACCTCGTGCGGCACGCCCAGCTTGAGCAGCAGCTTCGACAGGTGCTCGGACTTCTCGACGCTCGTGGTGCCGACCAGCACCGGCTGGCCCTTTTCGTGCCGCTCGGCGATGTCCTCGGCGACGGCCTCGAACTTGGCCTGCTCGTTCTTGTAGATCAGGTCGGCGCGGTCCGCGCGGACCATCGGCCGGTTCGTCGGGATCGGCACCACGCCGAGCTTGTAGGTCTGGTGGAACTCCGCGGCCTCGGTCTCGGCGGTACCGGTCATGCCGGACAGCTTCTTGTAGAGCCGGAAGTAGTTCTGCAGCGTGATCGTGGCGAGAGTCTGGTTCTCCGCCTTGATCTCGACGCCTTCCTTGGCCTCGATCGCCTGGTGCATGCCCTCGTTGTACCGGCGGCCGACGAGGATGCGCCCGGTGAACTCGTCGACGATCATGACCTCGCCGTCGCGGACGATGTAGTCCTTGTCCTTGTGGTAGAGCTCCTTGACCTTGAGCGCGTTGTTCAAGTAGCCGACCAGCGGGGTGTTCGCCGCCTCGTAGAGGTTCTCGATGCCGAGCTGGTCCTCGACGAACCGGACGCCCTTCTCGGTGACCGCGACGGTGCGCTTCCGGACGTCGGTCTCGTAGTGGTACTTCGAGTTGATCAGGTTGGCTTTTTCGACCCGCTCGCGCGTGCCCATGGTGGTGGTGTCGATGCCCTGCATCAGCGGCGCGAGCCGGGCGAACTCGACGTACCACCGCGACGACTGGTCCGCCGGGCCGGAGATGATCAGCGGGGTGCGCGCCTCGTCGATGAGGATCGAGTCGACCTCGTCGACGATCGCGAAGTTGTGCCCGCGCTGCACGCACTCGTCGAGCGACCACGTCATGTTGTCGCGCAGGTAGTCGAAGCCGAACTCGTTGTTCGTGCCGTAGGTGACGTCGGCGTTGTAGTGCTTGCGCCGTTCCTGCGGGTCCTGCTCGGCGATGATGACGCCGACCTCGAGACCGAGGAAGCGGTGGATGCGGCCCATCCACTCGGCGTCGCGCTTGGCGAGGTAGTCGTTGGTGGTGACGACGTGCACGCCGTCCCCGGGGATGGCGTTCAGGTACGCAGCGAGGACACAGGTCAGCGTCTTGCCCTCGCCGGTCTTCATCTCGGCGACCTGGCCGAGGTGCAGCGCGGCGCCGCCCATGAGCTGGACGTCGTACGGCCGCTGGCCGAGCACCCGGTGCGCCGCTTCCCTGGCGACGGCGAACGCCTCCGGCAGCAGCTCGTCCAGGGATTCGCCCTTGCCGTACCGCTCGCGGAACTCGTCGGTCTTGGCCCGCAGTTCGGCGTCCGACAGGTCCTTCACGTCGTCTTCGAGGGTGTTGATGTGATCGGCGATGTTGCGCAGCCGCTTCACCATCTTGCCCTCGCCCGCGCGGAGCAGGCGGTTCAGCACCATCCGGTCGACCTCACTAGCTGATCATGATCGAGCCCAGGCCGTTCCCGGGCAGTACTCGCCACGGCTGGCGCCCGTGTGCGCCGCCGCCGTCTCCCCCATCGTAGGGAACGCGGACTGGTCCGCGCACGCACGTCATCGCAGAAGGTCACGAGAGGTTTGCACAGGTCCCGACGAAGGTCGTGCCCCGGGCCGCGCTCCGGGCACGCGGACGGCCCGCACGCGTTCGCGTGCGGGCCGCCGTCGAGGTTGTTCCAGGTGGGGTCAGCCCAGCCGGATCACGCCGTAGTCGAAGCCCTTTCGCCGGTAGACGACACTCGGCCGGCCGGCCTCGGAGTCGTTGAACAAGTAGAAGTCGTGGCCGACCAGCTCCATCTCGTAGAGAGCCTGGTCCACCGTCATGGGGTCCGCGTCGTGTTGCTTCTCGCGGACGACGCGGCCGGGCTGATGGCCCAGGTCCTCGTCTTCCCAGCGCCCCTGCCGGGGAATGTCGCCCGCACTCGTCGCCGCGAAACCGTTCGCCATGGATTCGGTCGCGTCGGGTGCGTCCAGGACGGCCGTGCCCATGGCGGGCCCGGCGACGGCATCGGATCCGCCGGCCATCGACGTCGCCTCGGCGACGGACTCAGGACGGCTGCGTCCGTAATGCACGCGCCTGCGGTCGTGTGTCCGCCGGAGCCGGTTTTCCAGCTTGGTGACGGCGGAGTCGAGCGCTGCGTAGAAGTCGGCCGCGCTCGCTTCGGAGCGAACAGCCGGACCGCGGCCCTTCCCGGTGATCTCGACGCGCTGGCAGCTCTTGGCCTGCCTGCGGTTGGGTTCGTGGAAGAGTTCCACTTCGTAGCGGATGACCTTCTTGTCGTAGCGCTCAAGGCGGGCCAGCTTTTCGCTGACAAGCGCCCGGTAATGCTCGGGCACCTCCACGTTGCGGCCCTTAACGACGATGTCCATACACGACCTCCCTCGCTGAGGAAACTGCGAGCTGTTGTGTTCTCACGGCACCGGTACTACAGCGGCTACTGCACGGGTTCGGCGGGCTGATAAAGAATTCGCGACCGGATCACGACGTCTCGTGGCGGTAGCGCGAACGCGGACTCAGCGGGCCGCCGGCGCCAGGGACATGGGCTGCACACCTCCCTGCCTGCGGGTTTTGCTGATAGCGGTGCACGTTAGCTTCATCACGCCGTCCGCAACAGCCCCCGAGCCGGGGGATGTCACGATCCGGGAACTCGTCACGGGGCGCAGTGAATCATGCGTGCGCAGCCCGAAACCGCCGCCCGGAAGGCCGAGCGCGCGTGCCCAAGTTTCACGCGGACGGCTCAACCTGACGGCACCTCGGACGCCGAGGGTGACCGGCCCGCCCAGCACAGCCGCCACCTTGGCGAACTGCCCCGTTGCGGGAGTGATTCCGGCCTTGATCCTCATGCCCGGACAACGGGCGACGGTCGTGGGAGGTTCCCTCTTGACATCACTCGTGTAGGTGACACCTGGCAGTAGTGGGCGTTCGAGCGCGAGTTGCCTCCTTGGCGAGAAAGCGGGGAAAGTTTTTCGGGTGGGTGGTTTTTGGAATCGTTCCGTTTTGGCCGCGGCGGGCGCGGGCTGACCGGTTTCCGCGCAACCGGATTTCGGTTTCGGATGGCACCGGTCTCGGCACTCGGCGGATTCCCGACGGGCTAGGCCAGGGCGCGTTCAGGTTTCGGACGGCACCGGTCTCGTCGCCTGGCGGAATCTCGACGGACAGCGACCAGCACGCGTTCAGCTTTCGGACCGCGCCGGACTCGTCGCCCGGCGGAATCTCGACGGACAGCGACCAGCACGCGTTCAGCTTTCGGACCGCGCCAGACTTGCCGCCCGGCCGATTCTCGGCGGACCGGACCAGCACGCGTTCGGGTTTCGGACGGCACCGGTCTCGACACCGGCGGCTTCTCGACGGACGGGGCCAGGGCGCGTTCGGGTTTCGGATGTGGGACAGGCTGCCTTTCAGGTGGGACCGGCTCCCCTTCAGCTTCCAGGTGGGGACCGGCTCCCTTTCAGACTGTCGCCAGCAGGGCGAGCACCGCCACCACTGGCACGCCCGCGTTTTTCAACGCCGTGACGCATGCGGCGGACGTGGCTCCTGTGGTGATCACGTCGTCCACCACCACGACCCGCGCGCCCGGCGGCGGACGGGCGGCCGCGGCGAAGCGGAGCCGTCCTTCCAGGTTGGCCGCTCGTTCCGCCCGGCTCAAGCCGACCGCGTCCCTCCCGCCCGTCAACACCAGGGCAGGCGCGACATAACCACCCGTCAGCCGAGCGGCTTCCGAAGCGATACGCAGGACGTGCGGGCCTCCGCGAACCCGCGAAGCGGTGCGTCGGCTCGGGGCGGGAACCAGGCACCACGGACTGGCGCGAGAACCGCCCGGCGGCAACGTCGTCAGGCCAGCGGCCAGCACTCGCCCCAGAAACGGGGCGACGTCTCGGCGGCGGCGTTCCTTGTAGGCGATCAAGGTCCGCTTGGCGACGCCCGCGTAGCGAGCCAAGGCGTAGGCCGGAGCCAACGCCGTCAGCGGCGCGCGAAACACCTCAGTGGGGGACCCCCACGCTGTGGAGCATCCGGTGCACACGGCCGCGCCGCGGGTTTCACAGCCGGCGCAGAAGGTCGGCAGGAGCAGGTTCAGCAGAAGTCTCAGCAACATGACCAAGAGTGTGCACCCGACCACCGACAGTTTCGGGCCGTGCGAGCGCCGGAGCCCGAAATCCGCGCCAAGAAAACCCGGGAGATCACCCCAGCGCGCCAAGGAAGTCCAGGGATCAACCCGGCCCGCCAAGATAATCCGGGGCGCACCCCGCCGCGCCACGAAAGCCCAGGGATCACCCCCGGCGCGCCACGGAAGCCCAGGGATCGCCCCAGCGCGCCAAGAAAACTGGGGATCGCCCCCGCCGCGCCAAGAAATCCGGGGATCGCCCCCGCCGCGCCAAGAAGAGGATCACCCCGGATAGAACGGTTCCGCGTTCTGCATCGAGTGCGACTGCGGCCGCCACACCTCGCCCAGTTCGGTCGCCGTCCACAGTCCTCCGGCGTCCGCGACCACGATCGGCTGGCCCGGCGCCGCCGCGACCGCGCGCACCGGAGCGGTGAGGTTCGAACTGTTGTAGGCGTCCATCCGCCGTCCGTCGACCGACAGCCGCTGGACCGGCTGCGAGGGCGAGGACGTCGCGGCCACGAGAGTGTCCGGCGTCGAACCCCAATCCACGTCCAAGACGTCGATCAGCACCCCAGGCTGCAGGACGCGCGGCTCGCGCAAGGTGACCGTGTCGCCGCTGCGCACGACCGACGCCACGACCAGCTGGCCGTTCACCGTCGCGGCCACGCGGGCGCCGTCCCGGGAAAGCCGGAGCACGCCGATCGGCCCGAGTGCCAGCAGGTCGTTCGCGTTGACGCTTTGGCGCAGCCAGCGGCCGTTCGGGTCGAGCACCATCCGCGCGATGATCGAATGGTCGACGACCGTCCACACCTCGTTCGACGGACCGGCTCCGGTCGGGGCGGGCCGCCAGGTCGGGCGGCTCAGCGAACCGCCGCCGAGGTCGACCGTCGGCAGGTCGCGGCCGAGGTCGCCGATGCGCAGCCGGACGCGGTCGCCGTCCTGTTCGACCACCGCGAGCCGTTTGCCGTCGATCGACTGGGCCGCGTTCAGCACCTGGTACTCGCCGTTGCCCGCCGGGCCCGCAATCGGCGCGCCGTCGCTGAGCGAGCGGACGCGGCCGCCGATCGTCATCAGGCCCCGCAGATCCGGGCTCGCGTTGTAGGAGGGCACGTCGCTGCCGCGCCAGTACTCGTGGTCGCGCACGAGCGGTGCGCCGTCGGCGAGCAACCGGATCCGGGTGGACGTGACGGTCTGCATCGACAGCACGATCTGCGCGGCGATCAGCGACCGGGTTTCCGGGCTGGTCCCGGTGAGCCCGGTCAGCGGGACGGTGAGCGAGCCGTCGTCGTTGTTCTTCACGTTGTTCTCGAGCGAAACCCCGTCGCCGAACAGGTTCTTCACCGCGCCGGTGAGCCCGGCCGACGGGCCCTGCAGGATCAGGTCCATCACCCGGCCCGGCATGCCGGACTGCGGTTTCGCCGGGACGTAGCGCAGGTCTGGCACGAAGGCACCGGAATCGGGCGAGTAGAAGCTCACCGCGACCGGGTTGTAGTTGCCGTCGAACTCGTCGTCGGTCACCAGCAGCACCGGCGGGGGCGGGCTGGAGATCCGCCACTGGCCGTCGGCCTGCTTGTGCACCTGGAAGGTCTGCTCGGCCGGACCGCTGCCGGGGATGAACGCGGAGTCCGCGCTCAGCGTGCCGAGCACCGAACCGCGCACCGTGACGGTGCGGACGTTCGGATCCGGCGTCGTCGACGACGGAGTGGCCGTCGTGGTCGGGCTGGCAGCGGCGGTGTCATAGACCGTGCTGAAGGTCTTGTCGATGATCGTGAACGAGCGGTTCGGCCGCCACGCGCCGCGCTGTTTGTCGTCGAGGAACGCCCGCGAGGCCGCGTTGCCGGACCGCGGATCGGCGTTGGCCTTGATGAACAGCCGCACGATGTCGAGGGGTTCGGCGTTGGCGGGCGGTTCCGGCGCGTTGTTGGCCTGCTGCGGCGCCTTTTCCGCGGACACCACGACCGGCAGCGATTCCTGCGGAACGTTCGCGCAGCTCACGAGCACCAGCGCGCAGGCGAGGAGGAGAAGCGCTCGCCTCACTGACCGACCTCCTCCCGGTCCGGGGCCGGATCGGCGAGGATCGCCTCCGGCGCGGGATGCAGTTCGGCGACCGACGACGGCGACAGCGTGATCTCCGAAACGGCGTCCGGCGGCGGCAGCACCAGCGGGCTTTCCGCGATCGGCACGCCCTGGCGGCGCGGCACCTCGAGCCGGAAGCACGCGCCGTGTCCCGGCTCGCCCCACGCGTCGAGGACGCCGCCGTGCAGCCGCGCGTCCTCCTGGCTGATCGCGAGGCCGAGCCCGGTGCCGCCGGTGCGCCGGTTGCGCGACGGGTCGGCGCGCCAGAACCGGTTGAACACCAGCTCCGCTTCCCCGGCCCGCAGCCCGACGCCGTAGTCCCGGACGGTGATCGCGACCGCGGTTTCGTTCACCGCGACCGTCAGCACCACCGGTTTGCCCTCGCTGTGGTCGACGGCGTTGGCCAGCAGATTGCGCAGGATCCGCTCGATCCGGCGCGCGTCCACCTCGGCCGAGGCGTCCTCGTCCGGCAGCACCAGTTCGACCACGCTGCCCGCGGTTCCGGCAAGCACCCGCACCTGCTCGACCGCGCGGGTCGCGATCGGCCGCACGTCGATGTACTCCGCGGACAGCTCTTCGACGCCCGCGTCGAGCCTGCTGATCTCCAGCAGGTCGCCGAGCAATGCCTCAAACCGGTCCAGCTCGTCGACCAGCAGCTCGGTGGAACGGGCGAGCCCGGGCGGGAACTGTTCGCGGGACGCGTGCAGCACGTCGGCGGCCATCCGCACGGTGGTCAGCGGGGTGCGCAGCTCGTGCGACACGTCGGAGGTGAACCGGCGCTGCAGGCCGCCGAATTCCTCGAGCTGGCGGATCTGGTTCTGGATGCTGGCCGCCATGCTGTTGTAGGACACCGCGAGTTTGGCGAGGTCGTCCTCGCCCACTACGGCGAGACGCTGGTCGAGATCGCCGCCCGCGAACTGCTCGGCCGCCGCGACGGCTTGCCGGACCGGTCGCACCACCTGCCGGACGACCAGGTTCGTGATGCCGGCGAGCAACAGCAGCAGCACGATCCCGGCCACGAACAAGGTGTTCTGGACGGTCGACACGGTGGTCTGCTCGCTGGTGAGCGGGAACAGCAGGTACAGCTGCAGCGGGCTGGCCCCGGACATCAGCGAGGTGCCGACGATCAGGTAGGTGGTCCGCACGCCGTTCTCGTCGACGGTGTGCTCGAGCCGGGCGAGGTGGTCGGCCTCGACGAACTGGCGCAGCCGCTCCGGCACCGAGGTGAACGGCCCGACGTACACCGGGTCGGTTTCCGATTGGCCGCGCCCGACGCTGGCCAGCACCGGTTCGAAGGTGCCCGCGGTGGACCCCGCGCGCGACGACGACGTGGTCGAGATCTTCTTGAGCGCGTTCTGCAGGCGCGTGTGCAGCGCGTCCGGGGACTCGCCGCCGATCCCGACCAGCTCGCGCGCGGCGGTGTCGGCGAGCGCCTGGGTCTGCTCGATCGCGGCGCGGCGCTTGGTGTCCAGCAGCCGTTCGGTGATCTGGTTCTGCAGGACCATGCCCAGCACGAACACCACGGCCGAGGACAGCGCCAGCGTCGAGATCGTGACGCGGAACTGCAGCGAGTGCTTCCACAGCTCGTTGAACGCCACCGCGCGGCGGCGAGCGAAAACCACGATCCGGCCGGCGAGCCGGGCCGTGGCGCGGGCGGCGGCGCGAAGCCGCCCCGCGAAACCGGTCATCGCACGATCACGGCGGGCCGGCCTTGTACCCGACTCCGCGCACCGTCAGCACCACCTCGGGGTGCTCCGGGTCCTTCTCCACCTTCGAGCGAAGGCGCTGGACGTGCACGTTCACCAGCCGGGTGTCGGCCGCGTGGCGGTAACCCCACACCTGCTCCAGCAGCACCTCGCGGGTGAACACCTGGCGCGGCTTGCGGGCCAGCGCCACGAGCAGGTCGAACTCGAGCGGGGTCAGCGGGATCGCCTTGCCCTCCCGGGTGACCTCGTGGCCGGGAACGTCGATCGCGAGGTCGCCGATGGTGAGCGATTCGGCGGGCTCGGCCTCGGTGCGGCGCATCCGGGCGCGCACGCGGGCGACGAGTTCCTTCGGCTTGAACGGCTTGACCACGTAGTCGTCGGCGCCGGACTCGAGCCCGAGCACGATGTCCACGGTGTCGCTCTTGGCGGTGAGCATGACGATGGGCACGCCGGACTCGGCGCGGATCGCCTTGCACACGTCGATGCCGTTCATGCCGGGCAGCATGAGATCGAGCAGGACGAGGTCCGGTTTCAGCTCCCGCAGCGCGGGCAGCGCCCGCGAACCGTCCGCGACGACCGCGGTGTCGAACCCCTCCCCGCGCAGGACGATGGTGAGCATCTCCGCCAGCGCCGGGTCGTCGTCGACCACCAAGACACGTGCCTTCATGACCACATGTTCGCACTACCGCCCGCACTCGCGCGCACGACCCGCGCGTTTGACCACCGGAAAGATCAAGATCACCGGCCCGGTTGGGCCATCCGGCCCCTTCCGGCGTCCGGCCGCGACCGGATTCGCCCGCTCAGCCGAACAGATCGCAGCCGAACGGTTACTGTTGCGCTATGCGGAACCAGGACTCGGGAAACGCAACGGGAAGCGCGGTGCAGTCCGTCGACCGGGCGATCACAGTCCTGGAGCTGCTGGCCCGCAACGGCGAAACCGGCATCACCGAGATCGCCGGCGAACTGGGCGTGCACAAGTCCACCGCGTCCCGGCTGCTGAGCGTGCTGGAGGCGCACGGGCTGGTCGAGCAGCTGGGCGAACGCGGCAAGTACGCGATCGGGTTCGGCGTGGTCCGGCTGGCCGGCGCCGCGACCGGCCGGATGGACCTGGCGAAGCTCGGCAGGCAGACGTGCCAGACGCTCGCCGAGGAACTGGGCGAGACGGTCAACATCGCGATCGCCGACGACGGCGTCGCGATCAACATCAGCCAGGCCCGCGGGTCGGCGGCGATCACCACGCAGAATTGGACCGGACAACGCACGCCGCTGCACGCCACCTCCAGCGGCAAGGTGCTGCTCGCCGCGATGGACGACGCCGAGCGCAAGCGGATGCTCGCGCACGAACTGGAGCAGTTCACGCCGCGCACCACGGTCGACCGCGACGAGCTGGCGGCCGAGCTGGAGCGCGTCGCCGAGGACGGCTACGCGGCTTCCTTCGAGGAGCTGGAACTGGGCATGCACGCGGTCGCGGTGCCGGTGCGCGGGCCCGGCGGCGACGTCGTCGCGGCGATGAGCGCGTCCGGTCCGTCCTACCGGCTGTCCAAACAGCGGATCCGGCAGATCGTCGCGCCGATGGCCGAGGCGGCACGGGAGCTTTCCGCTCAGCTTGGCTACTTTTCCGCGTGACCTCCCAGGCCGCGGCGGCTCTCTTGACAGCGCGCCCGCGATCCCGCAATTTGTGAGTTGCAGCAGACGGAACATCGATCTCCATCCGCAACGCGTCCGTTCCCCGGCGGGGGCGTTCCGGCATGCCTGTCTCGTCCCGAGCCGGGCCGTCGCGACGGCCGGCAGGCAGGAGGTACCTCGCGATGGCGGTGCGACCGCGGGTGGTTGTGCTCGGCGCCGGGCTCCTCGGCTGCGCGGTCGCCGATGAGCTGACCGAACGAGGCTGGACGGACGTCACCGTTCTCGAACCGGAACCGGCGATCGCTTCGGCCGGGCCGGGGCTGCTGTTCCGCACGCACGCCGACCGCACGGCGTCCGAGTTCGCGAAGTACACGGCGGAGAAGTACAGCGGGCTGACCGTCGACGGCGGCTGGTGTTTCCAGCCCGTCGGAAGCTTGGAACTCGCGACCACGCCGGAGCAGCTTTCCCGGCTGCGGCAACGGCTTGGCTGGGCGACGTCGTCCGGCGTCCGCGGCTACCTGCGCGAACCGGGCGAATGCGCCCAGCTGCACCCGCTGCTCGACCCCGCGAAGGTGCTCGGCGGCCTGCATCTGCCCGGCGACGGGCTCGTCAAGCCGATCCGCGCGGCGCTCGCCCAAGCCCGCCGCGCCAAGGAACGGGGCGCGAAATTCCTTACCGGACAAGAGATTGTCGAGATCGTGCGCACGGCGGGCCGGGTGACCGCGGTGGCGACCGCGACCGACCGGTTCCGCGCCGACGTGGTCATCTCGTGCGCCGGAGTGCGCGGGCCGCGGTTCGGGCGGCTGGTCGATATCGCGGTGCCGGTGGTGCCGATCGCCGTCGATCACGCGCGGACCACGCCGCTGGCGCAGCTCGCCGGGGACAACGACCACTTCACCGAGGCGGACAAACCGATCCTGCGCGGTGCCGGGCTGTCGCTGCGCGAGCACGTCGACCGGCTGGGCATCAGCGCGCTCGGCCCGGTCGAGCCGGATGCCGAGTTCGCTCCGGCGGGTTTCGAGGAGTCGTGGACGGCTGCGCTCGGGTTGGTGTCCGCGCTGGCTGAGGCGAAGGTCGAGGAGGGCGTCCGGCAGCTGGTTGCGGGTACGCCGGACGGGTTGCCGTTGCTGGGCGAGCATCCGGATCTCGACGGGTTCTGGGTCGCCGAGGCGGTGGACTGCGCGTGGTCCGCCGGGGTCGCGCGCGAGCTGACGCGCTGGCTCATCGAGGGGCAAGCGCACCTTGACCTGCACTCCGTCGACCTCGCCCGGTTCGATCGGCTGCAGCTCGCTCCCGGTCGCGTTCGGGAGCGGAGTTTGGCGACAGCCGGGCATCAACGACCAGCGACGGACCTGCTGCGGACCTCACCGTGCTACGAGCACGAAGTCGCGCTGGGAGCGGAGTTTCGCGAGGAAGACGGCTGGGCGCGGCCGCAGCGGTATTCCGACAGTCGCGCGGAGGCCGTCGCGACTCGGAGCCGGGTGGCGTTGTTCGACCTGACCCCGCGGCGACGGCTGGAGATCACCGGCCGCGGCGCGCTGCCGTTCCTGCAGACGATGACCACGAACCAGCTCGACCGTCCGCCCGGCTCCGTCACCGACACGTTGCTGCTCGGCGAGGACGGCGGCGTCCGCAGCGATCTCACCGTCGCCCGGCTCGGCGTGGAGCAGTTTCACGTCGCCGCGCGCCACCACCGGGATGTCGCGTGGCTGCGTCGTCATCTGCCCGGCGACGGTTCGGTCCAGCTGCGCGAAACGACCGGCGGGACCTGCTGTCTCGGCCTCTGGGGACCGCTCGCCGAACGGGTGCTGCCCGAACTGTCCACATCGGACTCCCGCGTTTGGCGGACGTACGTCGGCGACGTGCCGGTGACCGTGCTGCGCGGGTCCGAGGTCGGCGAACCCGGCTGGGAACTGCACACCGGAGCGGACCTCGGCCGGTCGCTGTGGGACGCACTCTGGTCAGCCGGGCAGCCGCACGGGATCGTGGCGGCCGGCGAGGACGCGCTGCGCAGCCTCCGGATGGAGGAAGGGCACCGAAGCTGCGGCATCGACGTGACCACCGAGCACGACCCGTACGAAGCCGGGCTCGGGTTCGTGGTGCGGATGGACAAGGGCTACTTCCTCGGCCGGGACACGCTTCTGCACCGTTCTCCTTCGACAGTGCGGCGGAAACTGGTGTGCCTGGTCGTCGACAACGCGCATTCCGTCATGCGGGGTCGCGAGCCGGTGTACGTCGACGGCCGCCCGGCGGGATACGTCACGAGCGGCGCGTACGGCTACACCGTCGACAAAAACCTGGCTTATGCCTGGCTTCCCGTCGAGGACGCCCGGCCGCGCACGCCAGTGGAAATCGAACACTTCGGGGAACGGTTCGCGGCGAAGGTGGCCGCGGAACCGTTGAGGAGCACTGAATGACGCATTACGACGTGATCGTGATCGGTCTCGGCGGGATGGGCAGCGCGGCTGCCTACCGGCTGGCGCAGCGGGGCCAGAAGGTGCTCGGGATCGATCAGTTCGCGCCGGTGCACAACCTCGGTTCGAGCCACGGCGGTTCGCGGATCACGCGGCAGGCGTACCTCGAAGGGCCGGATTACGTACCGCTTTTGCTGCGCGCGCACGAGATGTGGGATCAGCTCGAACGCGACTCCGGACGGTCGCTGTTCACCCGCTGCGGCGCGGTGATGGGCGGACCGCCGGAGTCGCGCACGATCACGGGCAGCACGCTTTCCGCCGAGAAATTCGACATCCCGCACGAAATCCTGGACGCGGACGAGATCCGGCACCGGTTCCCCACCATCTCCCCAGCCGAGGACGAGGTGGCGCTGTGGGAACCCGGCGCCGGTTTCGTGTCGCCGGAAGGAAGCGTCGCCGCGCATCTGCGACTCGCCGCGCGCCACGGTGCCGAACTGCACCACGAAGAGCAGGTTTTCACCTGGACCAGCACGGAAAACGGGGTGCGCGTCGGCACCGCTTCGAGCTACTACACCGCCGAGCGGCTCGTGCTGTGCCCCGGCGCGTGGGCTCCCGTGCTGCTCGGCGACCTAGGCGTCGATTTCGAGGTGCGCCGCCAGGTCCAGTACTGGTTCGAACCGGAGGACGTGCGCCCGTTCGTCGACCATCCCGTCTACCTCTGGGAAACCGCCGAAGGCGGCCAGTTCTACGGATTCCCCGCGCACACCGCGCAAGGCGTCAAGGTTGCGATACACCTTGGCGGCGAACCGTGCACGGCCGACACGATCGACCGGCGGATCCACGACGACGAGGTACGCACTGTCGCCGCGGTTGTCGGCTCCCGGATCCCGACGCTCCCGGCGACCTTCCGCCGCGCGGCGACCTGCCTCTACACCAACACCCCGGACGAGCATTTCGTGATCGCCCCGCACCCGAAGCATCCGCGCGCGGTGGTGGCGTGCGGATTTTCCGGCCACGGCTTCAAATTCGTGCCGGTGATCGGGGAAATCCTCGCCGACCTGATCGTCGACGGCGCGACGCGGCATCCGATCGCGCTGTTCGATCCGGCGAGGTTCACGCCGTAGCGAAGTAGTGCTCCTCCGCCAGATCCTCAAGCAGGCCAGGGTGTTCCGGCTTCCAGTCGAGCAGTTCACGCGTGCGCGCGGCGGACGTCGGCGCGTCCGACTGCACCATCGGCGCCAGGAACGCGAAGTGCGCCGGAGCTTCCTCCGGGGTGATGGACTTCGCCGGTACACCGAGCCGGGCACCGATCGTCTCGGCGATCTGCCGGAGCGAAAGGCCCTCGTCGCCGACCGCGTGCAGCACGACCCCGGCAGGCGCGCTCTCCAACGCGAGCCGGTAGAGCCGGGCCGCGTCGAGCGTGTGCCCGGCGGACCAGCGGTTGGCCCCGTCGCCGACGTACGGCGAAACCCCGGCCGCGCGGGCGAAACGGATCATGGTCGGGACGAAACCGTGCTTGTCGAGCGAACTGTGCACCGACGGCGGCAGCCGCACGACTGACGACCGGACACCGCGGTCGGCGAGCCCGAGCACGTAGTTTTCCGCGTCCACGCGCGGACCGCCGGGAAGCCGGTCGTCCTCGGTGCCGGTGCGGCCGAGCCCGGCGAACATCAGGGTGCCGGAGGTCGAGACCAGTGGTTTTCCGGTGCCGGCGAGGGTTTCGCCGAGCGCTTTCAGCGCGACGAGATCCGCGTCGACCGCTCCGGCGAACTCGCCGCTGGCCATCAGGTCGTGCTTGAACGCCAAGTGCACGACGCCGTCCGCCTCGGCCGCCGCCGCGCGCAGGCCGTCGAGATCGTCGAGGTCGCCGCGCCGCACCCGCGCGCCGCGTTCGGCGAGCGTCGCGGCGGAGGCGTCCGACCGGGCGAGGCCGACCACCTCGTGTCCGGCGGCGAGCAGTTCGGGGACGAGGGCCGAGCCGACGTGGCCGCTGGCTCCGGTGACGAAAACCCGCATGGGCCTTCCTTTCCATGTTGATGACACCTGGTGACATCACAGTACGCCTCATGTCATCCGGTGTCATCACCTAGACTGGACGGCATGGGCCGCTGGGAACCGAACGCACGCCAACGCCTGGAGCGGGCCGCGCTCGACCTGTTCACCGAACGCGGCTACGACCAGACGACGGTCGCCGAGATCGCCGAACGCGCCGGTCTCACGAAGCGGACCTTCTTCCGCTATTTCGCCGACAAACGGGAAGTGCTGTTCGGCGGCCAGGAGGAACTGACCCGGCTGTTCTCCGAGGGCATTGCCGGGACGCCAGCGGGCGCGACGCCGTTCGAAGCGGTCGGCGGGGCATTGGATGCCGTCGCGACGGTTTTCACCGGCGAGCGGCTCGCTCTGGCCCGGCAACGGCAGCCGGTCGTGGCGGCGAACAACGACTTGCTCGAGCGCGAATTGCTCAAGCGCACCAGGCTGGTCGCGGGCATGCACGACGCGCTCGCCGCGCGCGGAGTCGGCGAACCGACCGCGCACATCGCGGCCGAATTGGGCTGCCTCGCGTTCGGCACGGCCTTCCACCGATGGATCGAGGAAGGCAATCGGCGGGAGTTCGGTGCGCTGGCGGCCGAGGCACTCGACGAACTGCGCGCCGCGACTGCGGCCTTGGGTTAAGCCAGCAGCGACTTCGCCAACGTCGGCAGATCAACCCCAGCCACACCGTCCAGCACATGCCACGGTGCCAGCCACGACTCCGCAGCCAACTCGTCATACACCGCGGCACAACGCTGCTGCAGCGAATCATCCGACTCGAACGCGTCCCGCGTCCGCGCCGCGTCCGACTCCGCTCGGCGCACTGCCCGCTCGGCAGCGACCTCCGGGCTCACCCGCAGCAGCAGATGCGCGTCCGGGCGCGGCAATCCGAACCGCGTCACCTCGAGGTCCCAAACCCACTGCACCACAGCGCCATCCGCGTGCTCGCGCAGGCGCGCGGCGACGTACGCGGCGTTCGAGGCGACGTAGCGATCCAGCAGGACCACGTCGTTGGCCGCGAGCAGTTCGCGGATCTCGTCAGCCGCGCCGCTGCGGTCGAGGGCGTAGAGCAGCGCCATTCCGTACACCGAATCGGCGAGGTCGCCGTGCCCGCGATGCAGCGCTTCGCGCACCAGATCGGCGTGCACGCTCCTGCCGTAACGCGGGAAAGCGAGGCTGCCGACGCTCGCGCCAGCGTCCGTCAGCGCAGCAGTCAGCCCCTCGGACAGCGTGCGCTTGCCCGCGCCGTCCAGACCTTCGATTACGACCAGTCGCCCCACGCCGTCGAAGATACTTGGTGGCTCGCTCAGGCTGCCTCGCGGCGCGCGCGGACGTAGCCGAAGTAACCCACCGGCACCGCGACCAGCAGCCCGGCGAGGCACAGCAGCGGAATCCAGTCGTCGCCGTGCGGCTGCGCCGGCGTGCTTTGGCCGTCTCGCGGCACCACCTCGCTGCGCGGCACGGCCGTAAGGTGGGCGTTGCCGGTGTCGGCGGGCTGCGCCGCGCCCGCGCCCGGAGCCGACACCGGCAACGCCAGGCCCGTGAACGCCACGAGGAGCAGCAAGCGTCCGACGTGCCTTCGGCAACTGGTCGAGGACCGCCGGACCCGCCCGGCAGTGCTCCCCACGTGATTCGGTTTCCCCAAGCCCATGACGCACCTCCCGCCTAGACGTGGCCAGTGGTGGTCACAACGGTGAACCGGTCGATCACTCCGAGCAAGATGCCCGTCCGGCAACGGGGGTGTTCCGGGTCGGCGGTGGAACACGGAACGGTTACCCTTCCGTGGCCAAGCACACCAAACGGGGGCCGGACCCGTAACCGCGCGCTGCTAACGTGAACGTTCCGCGGCATTCACGCCCAGCGCACGGGCGGCGTTGAAGGGACAGCGGTGGCACGAGACGGGGATGGCCCACTGATCATGGAACCTGGCCGGCGCGGCGCGGGTGAACTGCCGCCCGAGCTCGGCGAAGCACTGCGGTCCGGTGAATTCCACCAGGCGCTGCGGCTCGCGATCGCGCATCGCGGCCTGTCACTCGCCCGGCTGCGGGCGCACCTCGCGCTCCGCGGCGTCCACATCGGACAGTCGACGCTGAGCTACTGGCAGCGCGGGCTCCGCCAGCCGGAGGTGCCCAAGGCGCTGCCCGCGGTCCGCGCGCTGGAGTCGGTGCTGCAACTGCCGGCGGACTCGCTGGTGGTGCTGATCGGCCCGCGCACGGCGCGTCCGCGCGGACATCAGGCGGCGGCGTCGTTCCACGACCTGCGCTCGGGCGAGATGGGCGCGATCGTCGAGCAGCTGATGAGCGACCTCGGCGCGCCGCCGACGTCCCGGCAGTCGAATTCCGACCTGGAAATGCTGTCGGTGCACGACCAGATCACCATCGACGAGCAGCAGCACCAGGTCAAATTCCGGACCCGGCTGGTCACCCGCGCGCGGCGGCACGGCCCGGACCGGTACGTGGCCGTCTACAACGGCGACCCCGGCTGCCGGATCGACGACGTCGAGCTGATCACCGCGGAAGGCTGCCGCGTCGGCCGGATCCGCAGGCATCCGGCGCGCGAGACGATGGCGACGGAGCTGCTTTTCGACCGGAAGCTCGCCGAGGGCGAGATCCACGTTTTCTGCTTCGAAATCCACGACAATTCCGCCGTGACGTTCCCCGGGTACTACCGGATGCTTCGCGACCAATGCGCGAGCTATCTGCTGCAATTGCAGTTCGCGCCCACCGCGATGCCCGCCCGGATCACCCGCGAGGTCCGCGCCCGCGACGACGCCCTGCCGGTCGAGGCGGAGGAATTGCCGTGCGACACCGGCGGCGTGACGAGCGGGTATTTCCGCGACACCGGCCCGGGGCTGGCCGGCATCGCGGTGGAATGGAACTGACTCAATCGCCGACAGACGCGCCCGGCCCATTCACGGCGTACCGGGCGGCAATGGTGCGGACGGCCTCGTCGACTACCTGAGCGACGCGTTCGGCGCTCACTTTCCAGTCCGGCACCAGGAGTGCCGGCCAGAAGACGTAGTTGGAGATCATGCCCAGGAACTGGGTGGCGGCGAGGTCCGCGTCCTCGATCCGCACCGTTCCCGCCTCATGCTCAGCCAGCAGGTAGCTGCGCACGGACTCGAAGTAGGGCATTTTCCCCTGCGAGAACTGCGCATGGGCCAGTTCAGGGAACCGCGGCAGCTCCGCGATGACGATCCGGAACAGGTCGGTCATCCGGGCCTGGCCTAGCAGCTCGGCGTAACGGCGACCGATGATGCCGAGCCCGTCGACGACGTTGCCCGCCGGCGGTGGATCCTCCTCGCCGGCGGTCGCCCATGCCTCGGTCACGATGGCGTCGAACAGGGCGGCCTTGCTCGGAAATTGCTTGAACAGGGTGGCCCGCGAGACACCCGAACGGTCCGCGATTCGCGCCAGCGACGTCCGGTCGTACCCCAATTCGAGGAACAGCGAGGTCGCGGCCGCCACGATCAGCGCGCGCTTCTCCTGGGCGACGCGCTGGTGATACGTCGGTACGACCCTGTCCATGGGCCGAGCCTACGAGGTGAGTGGCTTGACTCACCACTGCCGCCGCCCTAGCGTTGGAGTGGTGAGTCACCCGGCTCACCACCCATGCACCGAAGGACCATTCGATGTCCCGCTTCGACAACCAGACCGTGCTCGTGACCGGTGGCGCCGGCGGCCAAGGCTCGAGCCACGTGCGCGCCTTTCACGCGGAGGGAGCGAACGTGATGATCGGCGGCATCGACGTGCGACGCGGCACCGCTCTCGCCGACGAACTCGGACCCCGCGCTCGCTTCGTCCGCCTTGACGTCACCGACGAGAGTTCGTGGTCCGCCGCCGTGCTAGCCGCCGAGAGCGCCTTCGGCGCCTTGAACGTGCTCGTCAACAACGCGGGCGTGCAGAATCCGCCGGCGACAATCGAGAACACGGATCAGGCGACGTGGTCGCGCATCCTCGGCATCAACCTCACCGGGATCTTCCTCGGCATCAAGATCGCGACCCCGGCCCTGCGCCGCGCCGCCGGGGGAGCCATCGTCAACGTCGCCTCGATCATGGGCCTGGGCGGCACGGCGCACTACGCGCCGTACGTCGCCAGCAAATGGGCCGTGCGAGGCCTCACCCAAACGGCAGCGCTCGAACTCGGCCGCGACCGCATCCGGGTGAACACCATCCACCCCGGCGTGATCTCGACCCCTTTCATCCACGAACCGGCGGCCGGTGCCACCGCGGCGATCGCCGACTTCTACTCACCAGAGCCGTTCGCCATTCCCCGGCTCGGGGAGCCGGCCGACGTCACTCGGCTCCTTCTGTTCCTCACGTCATCGGACGCGTCGTTCATTACGGGGTCCGAGTACGTCATCGACGGCGGACTCCTCCTCGGCCCGGCCCTTCCGGCCGAGGCAGCATGAGCGCTCCAGACCCGACCGAGTCCCACCTGCCCAGCCACCTCCGGCGAGCCATCGAGATCACCCCCGCCGCGGGCACCAGGGAGCGGATCATCGACATCACGACGCTGGGCCGCCGCACCGGCAAGCCACGCCGCATCGAGATTTTCTTCTACCGAGCAGCGGGCGCCACCTACCTGTGCAGCGGCGCCGGCGGTGCCGCGACCGACTGGCATGCGAACCTTCTCGCCAATCCCGACTTCGTCTTCCACCTGAAGAACGGAATCCGCGCGGATCTGCCCGCACGGGCGACGCCGGCCACCGACCCAGCCGAACGTCACGCCGTGCTGGCGGAGATCGTCGCGGACCTCAATCAGCCCCACGATCCCGGCACCATCCGGCCGACTCGGCTCGAAGACTGGGCGGACAGCCGGTTGATGCGCATCAGCTTCCGCCATCGGCCGTGAAGAGCCGCTTTATCCGTCCACCCGCTGCGGCGTGCCCTTGGTGATCCGGACCAGTTCGTCGAACGTCGTCGGGAAGACGGCATTCGGCGTCCCGGCCGCCGCCCACACCTCCGAGTACTGCTGCAACGCCTCGTCAACCACGGTCTCCAGCGGCGCCGGGTGCCCGACCGGCGAGACCCCGCCGATCACCTGCCCAGTCGCCGCGCGCACCTCGTCCGGCTTCGCCCGGCGGATCCGGCCGCGCCCGAGCCGCGCGGCGAGCGCCTCGACGTCCACCCGGTGCGCGCCACTGGTCAAGACCAGCAGCGGGGCGTCGTCGGCCATGAAGACCAGGCTGTTCGCGATCGCGCCAACGGTGCAGCCCAGCGCTTCCGCCGCCTCGGCCGCCGTCCGCGTGGACTGCGGGAGAGTCCGCGCCTGACCAGCGACGCCTGCCTCATCGAGCGCGTCCTGCACGTTCTGCATTGCCGACATCGGCACACCTCCAGCTGTTCTGTAAACAGAACACTAGACTAGGCCGGGTGTCGACGTCACCCGCCCCGGACGGCCGCGCCCTCGCCGCGGCGGTCGGTACCCGCATCCGAACGCTGCGCACCCGCGCGGGCGTCGGCCTGACCACGCTCGCCGCCGACAGCGGCCTCGGCAAGGGAACCCTGTCGGAACTGGAAAACGGCCGCCGGAACCCGACGCTGGACACGCTGTTCGCCATCGCCACCGCGTTGTCGATCCCGTTGAGCGACTTGCTTTTCGGCGACGACGGCGTGGCTGAGGCGCACGGCGACAGCGTGGCCGCGACCCTGCTGGGCCGATGGGAGGACTCGGAGGGCGTGACCGAGGTTTACCGGCTGACGATCCATGAGCGGGTTCAGGTGTCGCATCCGCATAGCGCTGGGGTGCGGGAAGTTCTGACTGTATTGACTGGAGTGGCGGAGGTGGGGCCGGTTTCCGCTCCGGTGACGGTTTCGGCTGCCGGGACGCATACGTTTATCGCGGAAACGGATCATGTTTACCGCGGAATCGGCGGACCGGCTACTGCGGTGTTGACGATGCGGTATCCGCGTTAGCGGACAAGGAGTCCAGAGCGGTTGCCGGTCACCACTCTCCCCTTGTCCAGTCGAGCGCCTCGCTGACCGCAGTGCCCCAGCCGCCGGAGAGTCGCTCGATCTCGTCAAGGCCGACCGGTTCCCGCTCGGGCTCGAAGCACACGATCTTGCCTTCGGCAAGCAGTGCTTGCTCCCCATCGCTGATCCGCACATTCGGATTTTTCATGTCATCAGGAAAGCAGGTACCGGAAGCGAAGCCCTCAAACGTTTCCCAGTGCAGACAAAAGCCGCCCCGAAACGCATTCCGGGGCGGCTTCAGTGTCAGCGATCAGTAACGGTAGTGCTCCGACTTGAACGGACCTTCGACGTCCACGTCGATGTATTCCGCCTGTTCCTTCGACAGCTTCGTCAGCTCGCCGCCCAGTGCCTCGAGGTGGATTCGCGCGACCTTTTCGTCCAGCTTCTTCGGGAGGCGGTAAACCTCCTTGTCGTACTCCTCGGTCTTGGTGAAGAGTTCGACCTGCGCGATGACCTGGTTCGCGAAGCTGTTCGACATCACGAAGCTCGGGTGCCCGGTCGCGTTGCCCAGGTTCAGCAAGCGGCCCTCGGACAGCACCAGAATGCTCTTGCCATCAGGGAAGACCCACTCGTCGACCTGCGGCTTGATGTTCACGCGCCGCACGCCCGGGTACCGAGCGAGGCCTGCCATGTCGAGCTCGTTGTCGAAGTGGCCGATGTTGCCGACGATCGCCTGGTGCTTCATGCGCGCCATGTGCTCGACCATCACCACGTTCTTGTTGCCCGTGGTGGTCACGTAGATGTCGCCCTCGTCCAGCACCGTCTCGAGGCGCTTGACCTCGTAGCCGTCCATCATCGCCTGCAGCGCGCAGATCGGGTCGATCTCGGTGATGATCACCCGGGCGCCCTGGCCGCGCAGCGATTCCGCCGCGCCCTTGCCCACGTCGCCGTAGCCGCAGACCACCGCGACCTTGCCGCCGATCAGGACGTCGGTGCCGCGGTTGATGCCGTCGATCAGCGAGTGCCGGATGCCGTAGCGGTTGTCGAACTTCGACTTCGTCACCGAGTCGTTGACGTTGATCGCCGGGAACAGCAGCTCGCCCGCGGCCGCCAGCTGGTACAGCCGCAGCACGCCGGTGGTGGTTTCCTCGGTGACGCCCTTGACGCTCTGCCCGATGGCGGTCCACTTGCCCTTGTCCGCGGCGACCGAAGCACGCAGCAGCTCGAGGAAGACCTTCCACTCCTCGGGGTCCTCGTCGTCGGCGGGCGGGACCACGCCGGCCTTCTCGTATTCGGTGCCCTTGTGCACCAGCATGGTGGCGTCGCCGCCGTCGTCGAGGATCATGTTCGGGCCTTCGCCCTCCCACGTGAGCATCCGCTCAGTGCACCACCAGTATTCCTCGAGCGTTTCGCCCTTCCACGCGAACACCGGGACGCCCTTGGGCTCCTCGGCGGTGCCGTGCGGCCCGACGACGACCGCGGCCGCGGCGTGGTCCTGGGTGGAGAAAATGTTGCACGAAGCCCAGCGCACCTCCGCGCCGAGCGCCACCAGCGTCTCGATCAGCACCGCGGTCTGCACGGTCATGTGCAGCGAGCCGGCGATACGCGCGCCGCGCAGCGGGTATACCTCGGAGTATTCGCGACGCAGCGCCATCAGGCCGGGCATCTCGTGCTCGGCGAGCCGGATCTCCTTCCGGCCGAACTCGGCGGCCTCGAGATCGGCGACGGCGAATTCGATGCCGCCCCGGGTGTCGTGCCGCTTGACAACGCTTTCGGGGGTCATAGTGCGGTTCCTCCAAGGTTTGATGGCACCTGAACAGTACCGTTGTCGGCTCGACCCTGACTCGAACGGATGAGGAGAGAATCACCGTGCCCGCCCCGCTCCCCGGCCCTGACACCCGCATCGTCGAAATGAGGGTGTCCGGACTCGTGGGCACGAGCGGCGAGACGCTCCTCGACACGGTCCAGACCGTCGACGTCGCCGGCGACGAACTCGGCCGCGTGGTGCGCCCGGCCGACCGGCTGCGGCGTCCGGCACCCGGTCCGGTGGTGCCCGCGCTCGGCCGGTCGATCCCGCGCACCGTCGAAGGCTACCTGTGGAGCGGCATGACGTCCGGCGGCGTCGCGAAGGCCGCCTGGGCGCTGCTGTTCCCGTTCTCGCTGGCGAACGTCGCGTTCTGGATGCTGCCGCCGGTGCACCGCGCCCGCTGGCTCGGCGGCCTGTGCCGCGGCCTGCTGCGGATCGCCTCGGTGCTGCTCACCATGCTGCTGGTCAGCCAGGTCGCCGCGGCCGTGCTCGACCTCGTCGCGACCCAATGCCTCGCGCCCGGGCGAGCGTGTCTCACCTGGGTGGCCCCGGAACTGCGCAAGGGGCCGCTGCGCATCGGCATCGGCGTGGCGGTGCTCCTGGCCCTGGTCTACGCCCTGCACCGGATCTCGTCCACGAACTGGCGGGTCCGCCCGCCCGAACACCCCGGCCGCAAAGGCGTCCCGATGCGGTTGCGCGCGGATCCGGAAGCGCCCGGAATGTCCGCGACCCACGCCGTCGCCGCGCTTGCCTGCATCTCCTTGCTCTTGCTGGGCGGGCCGTTTCACGTGCCCACGAAAATCCCGGAACTGGTCGGGTGGATCTGCACGCTCGCGCTGGTCCTCGCGGTCCTGATCGGCGGCGCGATCGGCAGCGACACCGGCACCATCGCGCGCCGAAGCCTGATCACCTTCGCGACCCTGCTGGTCATCTTCGCCGCCGTGCTGGCCAAGCCAGTCGACGACCGGCTCCCCGGCGTCGACAACACCGTCGAAGGCCTCGGCGGTTCGCTGCTCGTAGTCACGCTGCTGTTCGCACTCGCGCTGATCCCGTCGGCGCTGCTGGCCCGCAAAGCCTGGCGCGACCGTCCGCGCCGGCTCCGCCCGTGGCTCGGCGGCTGGGCCGCGGCCCCGGTTCTCGCGCTGGCCGGATTGCTTGGCGGCGGTTTCGGCGCCGGTCTGGCGATCGCCGTCCGAAAACTGCTCCGCGCCGAAAAGCTTTCCCTGCCCACGACGTACGACCTGGTCACCGTCCTGTGGGGCGGCGGGCTAGGCCTGATGGCCCTGCTCGCCATCGCCGGGTACGCCATCGGCATCCCGCTGCGCCGCCGCCGACGCGGCATCCCGCCGATCGTCGAACTGATGGAACACGACGAGCAGCAAGAACAAGACGCCGCCCGGGCCTGGGCCCGCTCTGCCTGGGAACGCCGCCACCTGCACCATCTGGCGTTGATCGTCGCGCTGGGCCTGTGCGTCGGCGCGATCACCCTGCTGGTCGTACGGTTCGGCTTCAACCTGCAGCCCAGTTGGTTCACCACGGTCTCGGCGATCGGCGTATTCGCGCTCGGCGCACTGGCCGCCGGTCTGCTGCGAGTGGTCTACTCCGCGGCCCGCTCCCCCCAGCGCAGCCGACACTTGGGTGCCCTGGCGGACCTCGTCTCCTTCTGGCCACGCGCCGCGCACCCCGGCGTACCGCCTTGCTACGCGCTCAAAGTCGTCCCCGAACTGGCCGACCGGGTCAAGGAACACCTGGCCGAACCCGGCACCCGAGTCGTCCTGTCCGGCCTGAACCTGGGCAGCATCCTCACGGTGCTGACCGCCGCCCAGCTGACCGCCGAACTCCCGCCGGACGAGCGCGACCGAGTCGGCCTGCTCACCGCCGGCTCGCCGCTGCAGTGGGGCTACCAACGCGCCTTCCCCGCAGTGCTGCCGCAGGATTCGCTGGCCGAACTGTTCGCCTCACTGGACGGCCGCTGGCGCGCCCTGTGCCGGGGAACGGACATCTTCGGCGGCGGCGTAACCACCTGGCGGCACCAAACCAGCGGCGGCCACCTGCTCGGCGAGGGCTATCTGCCGGAAGGCAAATGGGGAGCCCTGGAAGCCACCCCGGACGACGCGGGAGTCCTCATCCTGGGCGGCGACCACTGGGTGCCCGACCCGCTGCGAGCCCCCGACGGCCGCAGCCGCTGGGCCCCTGGAGTCCTCAAACACACCGAGTATCTGGCCGATCCGGAGTGGGACAACGCAGTCGCGATGGCCGCGGGACTGGGCCGCCCCAACGGCCGAGCCCGCACCTTGGGCGAACAGGGTTCGCTCTTCGGCGACCTGCCCCGCCCTCGCTGAAAACGCCAGTGCCGGGTTTCTCGAGGGGAGATTCCCTCAAGAAACCCGGCACGGACTTTCAGATCAGTTGGTGCCGCGACGACGCAGCTTCAGCAGCACGAGCAGGCCGCCGCCGGCGACGATCAGCACACCGGCGATCCAGAACAGCCAGGCGTTGTCGAACCCGGTGTTGGCCAGGCCGCCGCCGGTGCCGTTCTGGTTGCCCGCCGGGACCGCGGCCGGGGCGCTGGTCGTGGCGGGAGCGGAGGTCGCGCCTGCCGGGACCGAGGAGGTCGCCGAGGTGCCCGGCGTGGTGGTCGGGGTTTCCGAAGCAGGCTGCGACGGAGTCGTGGTCGGGGTCTCCGAGACCGGCGGCTTGGTCGGCGCGGTCTTGACCCCGCAAGCGAACCACCGGTCGATCTTGGGCTGCGACCCGTCATAGTTGTGCGGCGCGACCAGGTCCGTCCACGGCGCGACCTTCGGAAGCTTCTTCGCGCCCGGCACGTAGACCGAGTGGCCGTCGTCGCCGCCCACGACCACGATCGCCTGGACCGTCACGCCTTCGGCGGTCTCGGTGATGGTCAGCGACTTCTCGCCGTTGCCGCCGGTGAACTTGAGGTCACCCTCGTCCAGCTTGCTGCCGCTGACGCCCTCGACCTTGCTGCAGTCGGTGATCTTCGTTCCGGGCACGGGGTTCCCGCGGTGGTCGCCGGTGGTGCAGGCGGACGCGGACGTCGCCGTGCTCAGAAGGGCGAGCCCGGCGACCGCGGCAACGGCGAACCCGGCGCGAATTTTGGTGGGGATGGGCATGGAGTTACTCCTCGAAGGAAAATCCGAACGGGGGAAAGCGCATGCGAAACCACGACCCTCCGTAGGAACCCCGACCACTGTTCGCGCGAATTACCCGCTAGTGATTAACCCGTCAGAGGGAGACGACGCGGAGAGTATCGCACCCGCAGTTGCCCGATCACCCTGGGTTCGAGTCGCCGTCCGAACCGAAATCCGCGAGTTGCGCGCCCGTGACCACACACGCGAAACGGCCCGTCGCCCACACTGGGCGACGGGCCGCTGAGCAGCTAAAACAGGTCAGTCGGCGACCGGCGGCGCGGATTCGGAAACCGCCCCGCCCTGCGCGATGCCCGACTGCCGCTTCCCGAGCAGCGAATGCCGCCGGCTGTAGGCGAAGTAGATGACCACGCCGATGACCATCCAGACGACGAACCGCAGCCAGGTCAGCACGGTCAGGTTCAGCATCAGCCACAGGCACGCCAGGATCGCCAGCGGCGCGATGACCCACACGGCGGGCACGCGGAAGGCGCGCGTCAGGTCCGGGCGGGTCTTGCGCAGCACCAGCACGCCCGCGGACACGAGGATGAACGCGAACAGCGTGCCGACGTTGACCATTTCCTCGAGCTTGTCGGCCGGGAAGAACGTCGCGCCCGCCGCGACCAGCGCGCCGACCACGATCGTCGCGCGCTTCGGCGTTCCGCGGTCGCTCGTCTTGGCCAGCGACCGCGGCATGAGGCCGTCGCGGGACATCGCGAAGATGATCCGCACCTGGCCGAGCATCAGGACCATGACGACGGTGGTCAGACCGGCCAGCGCGCCGACGGAAATGATGTTCGCGGCCCAGTCGACGCCGTTCGCGGAGAACGCGGTGGCGAGCGTCTTGTGGCTGCCGTCGCCCGCCGAGGTCGACAGGTCGGTGTAGGGCACCATGCCGACGACCACGAGCGACACCGCGACGTACAGGACGGTCACGATCGCCAGCGAGCCGAAAATGCCGCGCGGCACGGCCTTCTGCGGGTTGCGGGTCTCCTCCGCAGTGGTCGCGACGATGTCGAACCCGATGAACGCGAAGAACACGATCGACGCGCCGGCCAGCAGGCCGAAGATGCCGAACGAACTGCTGCCGCCGCCCGCGATGAGCGAGAACAGCGACTGGTCGACGCCGCTTTCGCCGGAGCCCGCCGGTTTGCCCTCGGGGACGAACGGCGTGTAGTTGCTCGACTTGATGTAGAAGATGCCGAGGATGACCACGAACAGCACGACGGCGACCTTGATGCCGGTGATCACCATCGAGAACCGCGACGACAGCTTCGTGCCGAGCACCAGCAGCGTCACCAGCGCGGCGACGACGATGAACGCGCCCCAGTCGATCGCGAAACCACCGCCGAGATCGATCGACGTCTTGGTTCCCTTGCCGAAGATGTACTCCAGCACCGTCTGCAGATAAGACGACCAGCCCTTGGCGACCGCGGCGGCGCCGACGGCCAGCTCCAGGATCAGGTCCCAGCCGATGATCCACGCCATGAACTCGCCGAAGGTGGCGTAGGAGAACGTGTACGCGCTGCCCGCGACCGGGACGGTGGAAGCGAATTCGGCGTAGCACAACGCGGCGAGCGCGCAGGCGATCGCCGCGATCACGAACGCGACGGACACCGACGGCCCGGCGAAGTCGCCCGCCGTGCGCGCGGTGAGCGTGAAGATGCCGGCGCCGATGACCACCGCGACGCCGAAGACCGTGAGGTCCCACGCGCTCAGGTTCCTGCGGAGTTTCGTCTCCGGTTCATCGGTGTCCGAAATGGACTGCTCGATTGACTTGGTGCGCCACAACCCAGTGCCGGGCAACGTTGACCTCCTGCGGTGACCTTCGTGGGGACCGGGCGCCACCCTAGCGTGTCAGTTGGGCGCCAGCTGCCCGGACAGTCAGCGCGTCTCGCGGTCGAGGTCCGGCTCCAGGTAAATCAGCGTCGCGACGGGGACCTTCGCGCGCACGCGGGCCTCGGCGTCGTCGATCGCCGTGGCGATCGCGGCGGTGTCGAGACCGGGCACGAGCGCGAGCTTCGCGGCGACGAGGAGCTCGTCCGGGCCGAGGTACTGGGTGCGGATGTGGATGACCCGCTCGACCTTGCCCGCGGCCAGCTCGTCCACGATGGTCGCGAGATCGGTGTCGGTCGCGCCCTCGCCGATCAGCAGGCTCTTCATCTCGATGATCAGGATGACCGCGATGACGCCCAGCAGCGCGCCGATGAAGACCGTGCCGATGCCGTCGAAAACGGGGTTGCCGGTCAGCACCGAAAGCCCGACGCCGAGCAACGCGAACACGAGGCCGAGCAGCGCGCCGGAGTCCTCCAGCAGCACGACCGGCAGTTCGGGCTCCTTGGCCTGGCGGATGAACCGCCACCAGCTCACATTGCCCTTGATCTTGCGCGATTCGCCCATCGCGGTGAGGAAGCTGTAGCCCTCGAGACAGATCGCGACGACCAGAATGACCACCGCGACCACCGGCGTATCCAGCGGCTGCGGCTCGATGATCTTGTGGATGCCCTCGTACAGCGCGAACGCCGCGCCGAGCGTGAAGAGCATGAGCGCGACGATGAACGAGTAGAAGTACCGGTCCCGGCCGTAGCCGAACGGATGCTCCTTGGTGGCGCGCCGTTTGGAGGTCTTCTGCCCGAGCAGCAGCAACCCCTGGTTCGACGTGTCGGCCAGCGAGTGCACCGCCTCCGCCAGCATCGACGACGACCCGGTGACCAGGAAGCCGACGAACTTGGCCACCGCGATCCCGGCATTGGCGGCGAGCGCCGCGATGATCGCCTTGGTTCCCCCGCCAGCTGACACTTCCCGCTCCCCTGCTCCGCGCCCGAATTGCCCGGTGGGAGCCTAGAGCAGCCTTGGCGGCGGGAAGCGCTGGGCCTGACAACCGGCAGGTCAGCTCACAATTCGCAAGTCCCAGCAGTAGCCCGGAACAGCTGCGTCCGCGCCCCGGCCAACGGACGCACCCGCACCGCCGGATCGGCCGCGGGCAGCCACACCGACTGCCCCCGCCGCAGCTCCACCTGCTCCCCGTCCGAGGCGACCACCAGAAGATCCCCTTCGGTGCACAACAGGATCTGCGGCCCGGCCGAGTCGACCTCCAGCTCGGCGTCGTCACCAGCCGCCCATTCGACCCGCGACAGTTCGAATTCCGGGGCGTCCGTGTGGTACACCGCCATCCGCTGGCCGGCGCATTCTCCGTGCTGCACGGGCATTTCCCCGCACGCGAAGTCGACCACGCGCAGCAGCTCCGGCACGTCCACGTGCTTCGGCGTGAGACCGCAACGCAGGATGTTGTCCGAGTTCGCCAGGATCTCCACCGCGGTGCCGTGCAGGTACAGGTGCAGGTTCCCGGCGGGCAGGTAGATCGCCTCGCCGGCACGCAGGGTCAGACGGTTGAGCAGCAGCGCGGCGAGCACCCCGGCGTCGCGCGGGTGGGTCTCGCCGAGTTCCAGGATCGTGCGGCATTCGGTCGCGAACTCGCCGTGGTCCTGGACGTGCCGGACGCACGCGTCGAGCACTTCCGGCAGCAACTCGTCCAGCGCGGACTGCGGCAGCGTGATCCAGGTGGTGAACAGAGCCCGCAGGCCCGCCGGATCCGGTTGGGCTTCCAGCAGTCCGGTGTACTTGCCCAGGCCGGGCGTCTCGATCGCCTTCAGCAGCTTGACCGTCCGATTGGGGTCGCGGAACCCGGCCAGCGCGTGGAACTCTGTCAGCGCGCAGACCAGCTCCGGCTTCGCCGTCGGGTCCGGATAGTTCCGGTTCGCGGCGTCGCGCGGGATGCCCAGCTTCTCCTCGCGGGCGTGGCCTTCCGCGGCCTGAGCCGCGGACGGGTGCGCCTGCATCGACAGCGGTTCTTCCGCGGCGAGGATCTTCAGCAGGAACGGCAGCCGGTTGCCCCAGCGCCGCGCGCAGTCCTCGCCCAACTGGCCGACCGGATCGGCGTCGACGAGTTCGAGCAGGCTCAGTTCGGCGCCGTCCGGGCCGAGCACGTGCGACGGGTCCCCCGGGTGCGCTCCCATCCACAGCTCGGCCTCGGGGTGCGGCGCCGGCACCGGACGTCCCTGCAGCTGCGGGATGGCCGTTCGCGATCCCCAGGCGTAGGGCCGTACGGCGTTGCGCAACAGCTCCACTGTCAACTCCCAATCCTTCCCGTCGGCACTGGGCCGACGCACGCGGCGGCGGAATCGCCTGCCCGCGTTCCCCCCTGCTCCCTCAGGCGGAGGCCGGTTCGTATCTCCCGGCCCCGCCGATGCTGCCCGCCGCCAGCCCCAGGTACACCGCGGCCAGCTCGAACCGCAGCGCCAGCACCGCGGCGCGGACGATCTCGTCTGCCTCGATCTCCTCGGCAGGCGCGATCAGGTCCGCACCCGGCAGGAACTCCTCGGCTTGGTACCGGGCCGCCTCGGTGGCCGGACCGGTCCGCACCGACAGCAGCAGCACCCGCGTCGCGACTCCACCAGGAGAGTCGTCCGGGTCGGCGAAAATGTCTCGCTCCACGCCGCCTGATTGTGCGACCCGGCGCAACGCCGGGCGGGCGAGCGCCTGCCGGTAGTCCTCGACGTCGCACACCAGCGCGGCGTGCGCGGCGAACGCGTGCGCCGCGTGCTCGCCGACCGCCACCGCGACCGGGTCGAGCCCCCACAGCAGCGGCACCCGGTCCGCGACCCGCAGCGCGAGCGCCTTCGCCGGATTGGCGAACGACTCGCGCGCCAGGTAATCCTTCTCCGCTTCGAGGTCGAGCTGGTCGGCGAGCGCCTGCACGTCCGCGACCAGCAGGCCGAGCGCGTTCGCGGTGAGCAGCCCGGCGGCCAGCCCGCGCGGGAACGCCAGCTCCGGCGGCACCGGCACGCGCGGCGCGAGCAGCACGCCCTTGCCCGCCACCGACGCCGCGACCGGCCCCTCCGCCGGCGCGGACAGCACCACCGACGCGCCGAACCGGGCGGCGCGCTCCAGCGAAGCGGCCAGCTCGCGGTCGCCCGCGTCGTCGGTGTGCGCGAACACCACGTCCAGCGCGCCGATCCAGGCCGGTACCGATTCGGCCACCACGACCGGCACCGGGCAGGACGGCGTGAGCAACGCGGCCAGCAGCCGGGTGAGCGTGCGGCTCACCCCCGGCCGGTCGATGAGCACCAGCGAACGCGGACGCCCGACGTCCAGCCGTTCGCTCAGCTCCAGTTCGGCCGCCGCCTCGGCGGTGGCCCGCACCTGCGCGCCCGCCATCGCGGCAGCACGCAGCAACCCCGCGCGGTCGGCGTCGGCCAGCCGCGCGGAGTCGTCGAGCAGGGAATCGTCAAGCATGGTCAAGCACTGTCGCCTTGGCCGGCCGAGCCGGGCAGCGTCGCCTCGTCGAGCAGCAGCACCGGGATGCCGTCGCGCACCGGGTACACGCGGCCGCATTCCGTGCAGGTCAGCGCGTCCGCCTCGGCGTCGTCCGGCGTGCCGGGACGCAGCGGGGCGTGATCCGGCGACGGGCACGCGAGGATCTCCAGCAGCTGTGCGTCAAGCGTGATGGCCATAGTTCCTCCATACCACGCGTCGTTGGGGTGTTGAGGGCGCCTTCCGGACACAATCCGGCGCCAGCGGGTCAGGCCCGGACAATGGCCAGCACCTCGGCGGTGAGCGCCTCGACTGCGGCGCGGTCGGCGGCCTCCACGTTGAGCCGCAGCAGCGGTTCGGTGTTGGAGGGGCGCAGGTTGAACCACGCGCCGCCGGGCAGCTGCACGGTGAGCCCGTCCAGCTCGTCGATCTCGACGCCGGACTTGCCCGCGTACGCGTCCTTCACCGCGAGCATCCGCGCGACCTGGTCGCTGACCGTCGAATTGATCTCGCCGGACGCCGCGTAGCGCGAGAAGTCCTGGGTGAGCGCGGACAGCGGCCCGTTCTGCTCGCCGAGCGCGGCGAGGACGTGCAGCGCGGCCAGCATGCCGGTGTCGGCGCGCCAGAAGTCGCGGAAGTAGTAGTGCGCGGAGTGCTCGCCGCCGAAAATCGCCCCGGTACGGGCCATCTCGGCCTTGATGAAGGAGTGCCCGACCCGCGTGCGCACCGGCTTGCCGCCGTGCTCGGAAACGATCTCCGGCACGCCCTTCGACGTGATCAGGTTGTGGATGACCGTTCCGCCCGGCTCCTTCGCCAGCTCGCGCACCGCGACCAGCGCGGTGATCGCGCTCGGCGACACCGGCTCGCCGCGCTCGTCGACGACGAAGCAGCGGTCCGCGTCGCCGTCGAACGCCAGCCCGGCGTCCGCGCCGACCTCGCGCACCTTGGCCTGCAGGTCGACGATGTTGGCCGGGTCGAGCGGGTTGGCCTCGTGGTTCGGGAAGGTGCCGTCGAGCTCGAAGTACATCGGCACGACGTCGATCGGCAGTCCGTCGAAGACGGTCGGGACGGTGTGCCCGCCCATGCCGTTCCCGGCGTCGACGACAACCTTGAGCGGCCGCGAGCCCGACAGGTCGACGAGGTTGCGCAGGTAGGCGGCGTAGTCGCTGAGGACGTCGCGCTCGGAGACGGTGCCGCGCTGGCCGTCGAAGGCGGGGACGCCCTGCTCGACGGTGTCGCGGATCTCGGCGAGGCCGGTGTCCTGCCCGACCGGGGACGCGCCGGCGCGGCACATCTTGATGCCGTTGTACTTCGCGGGGTTGTGGCTGGCGGTGAACATCGCGCCGGGCAGGTTGAGCGAACCGGAAGCGAAGTAGAGCTGATCAGTGCTGGCCAGGCCGATCGACACCACGTCGAGGCCCTGGGAGGTGACCCCGTCGGCGAACGCCTCGGCCAGGCCGGGCGACGAGTCGCGCATGTCGTGGCCGATCACGACGGCCGGTGCCTCGGGCTTGATGAGCAGCGCGAACGCGGCCCCGAAGTCCCGGACGAGGGCGGCGTCCAGCTGCTCGCCGACCACGCCGCGAATGTCGTAGGCCTTCACGATGCCCGAAAGGTCTGGCACGCCTTCTCCCCGCCGCTAGTTCCGTGGCGACGCCAGTCGCGCCGCGGGCGAAAGCCTACCGGGCGGGAGGACGGCTCAGGCGCGCCCCGGGAGGACGCGCAGATGGCCGCGCCTGCCGGAGGGGCCTTCCGGCTCGGGCTGCGCCGCGGGGACGTCGGAGCGACCGGCCTCGCGAACGGCCTCGGCCAGCGCGGTCAGCTCGTCGGCGGACTGCTCCGGAGCGGCGAAAGCCCCCTCGTGGCGGACGACTTCCCAGCCCTTCGGGACGGTCAGCCGCAGCGCGTGGGCCTCGCACAAGTCGTAAGAGTGCGGTTCGGAAGCGGTGGCCAGCGGCCCGACGACCGCGGTCGAGTCCTGGTAGGCATACGTGAGCGTGGCGACAGCGGGTTCGAGGCAACCCGTTCGCGAACATTTCCGTACGCTCCGCACGATCCGAAACGATAGCGTGTCGCCGCAAGCGAGTACCGGCGACACGCGCGTTGCCCTGGCGACCGCATAGACTTGGACGGTGGCGACGGCTCGTGACTACCGACAACGGCAGCGAATGCGAAGGGACCGGCACGGCCGGGGCCTGCGCGGCACGCTCTATCCAGCGACCTTGCCCGCAGCAGCGAGCCGCGCGGAGCGCTTCGACGCACTGGTACTGGACGCGCTGGAGCCCATCGAGGCCCGCTGGCGACACGAACTGACGAAACTGGACGTCGCGGTGGACGACGTCCCCGAAGTCCGCATGGACGGCCGAGCCCCAGCGGACGGCGTACTGCACGACGGCGCGGTCCCCCTGTCCCGGCTGGTCCCAGCCGGTGTCGACCGGACCGGCCTCCCCACGCGCGCACGGATCGTTCTGTACCGACGCCCCCTGGAAGCCCGCGCCAAGGACCCGTCCGAACTGGCGGATCTCGTTCACGACGTCCTGGTAGAGCAGGTCGCAGGCTACCTAGGCGTAGAACCAGACGTCATCGAAGGCGACTGACCCTTGGCCCGGCCCGTGAGGGCCACCCTGAGGGAATCTGATTCCCTCAGGGTTCCCCTCACGACCTCCCTTCCGCACGCAGCGCCGCGCCGCGAGGGGCTCCTTCACGGACTTAGATTCCTTCAAGGGCCCCTTCACGGACCGCCCACCACCCACCAGAACGCGCCCCAATGCGGCATTGGGTGCATCCCACGCACCCAATGCGGCATTCGGTGCATCTGACGCACCCAACGCCACATTGGGGCGCTAGCCCCAATGTGAAACCGCACCCGGTGCACCCAAGGTTCGAGGCACCCAGCCCCTCCCCCGCACCCCGATATGAAGCGTCCCTGCGGTCTGGGGGTGCTTGTCAAGGCATCTTTCCCGCCTTGACAAGCACCCCCAGACCGTCAGCACAATCAAGCTTCGGGGTGCCCCACGCAACCAACGCCTGCAACGTCGCCGCCAGGCGACGAGCAACTCACCCCCGCCTCCGAGAAGGAATCGCAGTCAACGCGGTAAACAACACAGCAGCCAGTTGCACCAACAGCAACAACCCCCGCTCAGTCCCCGGAAACATCACCGACACCTCCGAAGACTGAGCAGGCACAGACACCGCAACCTGATGCCCCCAAGCAGGCACAATCGGCACAGCCTTCCCATTGACACTGGCCTGCCACCCAGCCTCCTGCTCAGCCGCCAGCACGAGCAACCGCCCAGTAGGCCCCTCGGAAGCCCGAACCCGAACATCCGGCAACCGCGCAGCCACCGGCGAAATCCCAGGATTAGTCCCCGGCGCACCCCCACCGGTGACCGCCTGCTTAGCCAACTCCGGCGAAATCAACGCCACCTCGCCAGCCTTAGGCAACAACCGCAACACCGGCCGCCCATCCGCCATAGGCGCAGCCACCGCAGCAAAATCACTAACCGCAGCCGCAAAAGCCCGCGCATCCGTCCCGCTCGGCAACACCACGTACTGCACCCCAGAAGCCGCAGCCGCGGCAAACACCCGCTTCAGCGCCGCGACATCCCCCTGCCCCAGCCCACGCCGCCACTCAGCCAACCGCTCCGGCGACCCCTTGACCGGCGCAAGCTCGTCATCGCCAAAGAGCGCCAGCCGTCCACCGGTCTGCCGAACCTGCCCAGAAGAAACGTCCAGCACACCCCGCCCAGTAGCCGCGACATCGGCAGCCACCTCAGGCGCCAGCTGCGGCCGCGCCGCCGCCGTCAACGGCCCCTCACCCCCAGTCGCGACCGCTCCCACGGCCAACGCAGCGACCACCACGACCCCAGCCACCGCCAACACCTTCGGCAGCCAAACAGCAGGCATCGCCGGACCACCACGCTGCCAAGTAGCCAGCACCGCCCACAACAACCCCGCCCCGACAACGAGCAACGGCACCCCGGCATACCCCGACGCAGGCACCCCGCCCTGCATCGGCGTCAACTGCACCTGCCGAACCAACACCACGCCGACCAGCCCGAGCACCGCAAGCGCCAGCCCGCCGACAACCTGCTTCCGCGGCCGAACCACCAACGCAACCAGCGTCGCCGCCAACACGACAACGCCGATCGGCCACGCCCCCGGCCCACCTGGCGTAAGCCCGGCAAGATCCGTAGCCGACGCCGGAGCGGCCGGACCGCCAAGTCCTTGCAGCAACAGTTCCGGATGCCGCAGCAGCACCGTCGGCCACGGCAGCAGCAGAACCAGCGGCAACAGCACCACAATCCCGACCGACGCCACCCGCCGAGCCAGTCCGGACGGCGCGGGCAGCACCACAAACCCGACCAGCAGCCCCACCAGCGCCAGGCCATGCGCGAGCGGCGAAAACGCCCCCAGCAACGCGACCCCGAACGCCGACAGCGCCGAGACGTGCAACCACCGCGTACCCGGCCGAGTCAGCAGCCGAACGATCCCCGCGACCACAAGCGGCAACACGAGATGCACCACAACCACATCGAGCCGCCCCTGCGCGACCGACGCGGTAGCGGCAGGCAGCAACGCGTACGTCGCGGCAACAGCAGCGCGAACCCAACGGCGCACCGCGAGCTTGCGAGTCGCGACATAAGCGCTGAGCGCGGCAAGCGGGATGTCACCGATGAGCAGGATCGCCACCAGCGCGGCCGGACCGCCGATCGGAGCGAAGATCGCGCCGATCGTCCCGAGCACCGGCAGCGTCGCGGGAGCGGGCGCGCCAGTGCCGCCAGCGATCGAGTGCCACGGCGACAGATACGTCGACCAGATCTCGCCGAGCCCGCCGACCGGCAGCAGCTGCCCGCCCCACAGGTCGAGCCCGAGCCGTCCGCGATTGAGCACCAAAGCCAACGCGGTGAGCAGAACGACCAGCACCACCGGCGGAGCGAAGACGGTCGCGGCGAGCACGCGCCGCCGGTTGACCTCCACGAACACCAGATCCGGTTCCGGCGCGGCCGGTTCCGGACGAGGAGAAGGCGACGGATGGGCCGCGGTCTCCTCGACCGCTTCAGTGTCCTCTTCGGACACCGGCGCTTCCGGCAGCGTGACGGCGACGACCGTGCCTAGCCGACGCAGCCCCCGGCCACGAGTGCTCAGCCCGCGCAGCGCACCAGCAGGCAACGCGTCCGGACCGATCGGACGCGCGCCGGACGCGGCGAGCGCCTCGGGCGGAATCCACGCGGACTCCTGCTCGACGCTCTCCGGAACCGTCCCGAGGGCGACATCACTCTGTACCCCGCGCCGGACAAGTCCAACCACCCCGGCGCTGATTGCGTTGCGCAGCCGCGTGATCCGGCTCGTGAAGAGCCCGCGGACCGTCCCCGGCCGAGGCTGGTCGCGCCGCTGCGCACGAGCCGCACGGAGGTTTCCCTTGCCCCCGCACAGGTATCCGAGCGCGGCCAGTTCCGCGCCGGCTTCGGTGGTGCGCCGCAGCACGAAGAACACGAACGCGCGCAGCACCAGCATGATCGGCAGCCGGACGAGCCCGAACCAGAACGACGGGGTCGAACAGTTGACCAGAAAGACGCGCAGACCGTGCGCACGGTTGAGCGCGGCGAGCGGACGACCGGCGGCGTCCGGGGTGCGCTGCCCGGTGGACAGCGCGCGAGCGTGCCGGACGCGCGCCGCGGGCACCGAGAGCACGAGCGAACCGGCCGCGTTGGCGCGCCAGCCGAAGTCGAGATCCTCGCGCAGCAACGGGAAGTCCTCGTCGTAGCCGTCGAGGGCGTCCCAGAGTTCCCGCTGCACCAACGATCCGGCACTCGGGACGGCGAGGACCTCGGTGGGTTCGCCGTCCGGCGCGGCCATCTGCTGCCGGTGCCCGGAGGCGTCGGTGGACAGCCCGGCCTCGACGATCAGCCGCGGATCGGTCCAGTCGGTGCCGAGCGGGCCGAGCACCTTCGCGGACGGACTTTCCTCCGCGGCGCGGACGAGCTGGTCGAGACAGTCGGGTTCGGGGGCGCAGTCGTCGTGCAGCACCCACAGCCACGTTCCCGGGTCGCCCCACCGTTCCACCGCGTGCGCGACGGCCGCGGCGACCGCTTCCGCGAACCCGGTTTCACTCGTCAGAGTGACAACTCCGGACAGCACGGGATCCTCGGCGGCCGCGCCCGGCTGCGCTGCGTCGGCGAGCAGTTTCGAGGTACGGTCGGTTGATCCGGTGTCCACGGCGAGCACGTGCCGCGGACGGACTGTGCTGCGCCGCAACGCGGAAAGCGCCAGCGGCAGCCATTCTTCGCCGTCGTGACAGACCACAATGGCCAGAACGGGCAACGTCCGCACAGCGGGCGGAACGACGGTGCGAGGCAAGAACGGCTCCTGCTCGGACGGGACGATAGGTGCGGTCACCCTACGGCCTGCGCCGAAGCCCGGGCACCGGCCCACGCCGCACGTCCGGCGGATCCCACCGCGTGGACCAACCACCGTCGACGGGACGAGCACACAAGAAATTCAGCGCGGACCGAACCCGCACTCAAGTGAAGACCCGCCGCGCCCGTTCCAGGCGAGAGATCCGCGGCACACCGGGGGTCTCGGGAGCGGAAGACGAAGATCACAAAGAGAACCACGGCACAGCACCGGAATTTCCGGCCGCCGCGACGGCAATTCTGCCCGCACGCCCGTCGCGGGAAAGGCCGCGCGAATCCGTCGAATGTGCCCGGCGACACCCGGGCGGGGGCTCCCCTCCCCGCCGCGTCGCACCGGCCGCACCACTGGCTCGCCGCCACGGCGGCGGCGGGGCGCACCCCCGGTCCGCGTGGACCGGGGGAACCGAAACCCGTTTAGACAGCCCGTTTCTTCAGCTTGCGACGTTCCCGTTCGGACAGTCCGCCCCAGATGCCGAAGCGCTCGTCGTGCGCCAGCGCATACTC
Source organism: Amycolatopsis sp. cg13 (assembly GCF_041346965.1). GTDB lineage: Bacteria > Actinomycetota > Actinomycetes > Mycobacteriales > Pseudonocardiaceae > Amycolatopsis. Next base: position 7,244,755 of record NZ_CP166848.1, on the reverse strand, counting down.
GAGACAGTCGTCCTTGACCTCGCAGCCAAGGCAAATCCGCTTGGCCTCGCGGGTCGAGCCGCCCTTCTCGGGGAAGAACGCCTCCGGGTCGGTCTGCGCGCACAGGGCGCGCTCCTGCCAGTCCTGCTCCTCGGGGACGTCGAAAAGGTCGGTCAGATCCCCGAGCTGCTGCTCCGGGTTCTCTCCCCAACCCACGACGTGCCCCCATTCCCTGTTGTCCGCTTCCAACCGCACGTCCGCCTCCTCGCTCCTACGCACTCCCCAGGCTGGCGGTGGTGAAACGACACCCGCTGCCCCCTCCGACAGCGAATGACATCACTGTGATTACACCTGTGTAGGTCGGCCAGGTCAAGCCGAGTAGCGAGTTCGGGGGATCTCTGTGCCCGGGTGCGCAAGGGGACACGCCGAAGACTTCACACCGGGCATACGGAAGACTGGTGGGGTGCAGAGATCAGCAGTGCGTCCGAGCCCGATCTTCCTCGGCATCCTCGCCGTCGCCGTCGCCGGTGGTTTCCTGGCTGCATACGGTGATTCCACGACTCTTCTCGGTTCCCGCGACCCGATGTTCATCGCGGGCGTCGTGCTCCTCGTCGCGGGCGGCTGGATGACGTCGCTGACGCTCCACGAGTTCGGGCACGCCTTCGTCGCCTTCCGCGGCGGTGATCACGAGATCGCTCACAAGGGGTACCTCTCGCTGGACGTCCGGCGCTACGCCGACCCCGTCCTGTCCTTCGTGCTGCCGCTGATCTTCTTGCTGATCGGCGGCATCCCGCTGCCCGGCGGCGCGGTGTGGATCAACCGCGGCGCGCTGCGCAACCGCGCGACCGCGTCGTGGACCTCGCTGGCCGGCCCGCTCAGCAACCTCGCCTGCGGAGCCGCGCTGTGCCTGGCGACGATGCTGATCCCGATGGCGGCGGGCCTCTTCTACGCGATGTCGTACCTCGCGCTGCTGCAGATGATGACGTTCCTGATCAACATTCTCCCGGTGCCGGGCCTGGACGGCTGGGGCGCGCTCGAGCCGTACCTCTCGCCGCAGGCGCGGGCGTTCGGCGCGCGGGTGCGGCCGTGGGCGCCGCTGGTGCTGTTCGCGCTGTTCTTCCTTTTCCGGCCGGTGTCGGATCTGCTCTGGACGATCGCCGGGCACATCTACGCACCGCTCGGCGGCAACGCGTCCGCGGCCTTCATCGGGCAGAGCGCGTTCCTGTTCTGGCGGTAAGGGCTCAGGCCCACTGCCGGTGGGCCATGAGCCACGCGTGCGCGCGCTTCCAGACCTTTTTCAGTCCGGAGCGCTCGCCGAGGTAGTCGCCCGCCGCGCCGACCACCGGCAGCATCCCGAGTGCCCGGTGGAACCACCGGCCGCGCGGGCGCTTCTCGAGTTCGCCGGTGATCCCCCACAGCGACTTGCCGAGGTGCCAGAGCGTGCTGGCGACGGCTTTCGCGGTCACCTTGCCGTGTTTGCGATGGGATTCGTCGAGTTCCTCGGTGAGCCGCGCGGTCTCACTGTCCTCTGCGGACTGAGCGGACTTGTCGTGGCTGGCTCCCGCCGCGAGGTCGGCGTCGATGTCGCGTTCGAACAGCACCGAGGCGATCAGCCGGACGCGGCTGCCGACGTCAGTCACGCCGTACTCCCCCGCGATCGCGCACAGCACCAGCCCCTGCGACGCCGCGCCGAGGGTGTCCTGCACCGGCAGCCGGTCGGCGAGCGCGCCGCCGAGACCGGGGATCGACGTCAGCAATGAGGTGAGCCGTCCGACGCGGTTGACCCACCAGCTCGCGCGCTGGTCGATGTCCATCGCCGCCCACCCCGCGGTGCCGGGCAGCTTCACCGTCGTCAGCGCGCGGAGCATTTTCTTCTTGAGCCCGGCGTCGGCGAATTCACCCTCGCCGCGGCGGGCGCGCGCCTGCATTCCAAACGGGTCGGCCTCGCGCAACGCGTCGATCACCGGAGCGCAAGCGCGCACGAACGGGCGCAGAATCGCGACGACCTGGCGGTCCGAAATGGCCTCAGACACGGGCACCTCCCTTCGCCGCGGCCCGGCCCAGCCCGCCGCCGAGGACCAGTGCGGCGGGCAGCGCGCTCGCGCCGAGCAAAAGCAGCGCGCGCCAGTCCTGGACGAGCACCACGTCGCCGCCCGGACCGAACAGGCCGACCCCGAACACCACGAGTACCCACACCAGCAGCGGCACGAACGACAGCCCGGGCCGGACGAGTTTCCCCGCGGTCAGCACGAGCCACGGCGTGGTGACCGCTCCGACGAGCGCGGTGACCGGCATCGGCACCTCGCCGAGCGGGCCGAGGCGCAGCGGGAGGAAGAACAGTTCGAGCAGCGCCAGCACGATCGCGTCGAACGCCAGCAGCACCAGCATCAGCCACTGGTCGCGCGTGAGCGGGGCGGGCGGAGCGGGCACCGTCACCACCCGCCGAACAGATCGGTCTCGGCACCGTGGGAGTCACCGTGGGCGAGCACGAAGTATTCGGCGGACGGGATCGGCTGCGCGATGCTGTTGGTGAGCGCGAAGTGCGCGACCGGACCGTCGACCACGGTCAGCTGGGTTTCGTGCGCGCGCAGTGCCGCCAGCTTCGCCTGCCGGTGCGCGGAGATGTCGACCACGGTGGTGATCTTGCCGTCCGGAGTGGACGGAAGCTCGCCGTCGGCGGCCACCCGGAACGGTGATGTCCCGTCGGCGCGCAGTTCGGCCAGGCCGACGGTGAGCGCGGCCTCGGACTGGACCACGTGGAAGACCCGCTCGACCGACGGGGCGTCCGGAGCCGCCGCCATGGTGATCTCGTGCGCGCGGATGTGGTCGGGATGGCCGTAGCCGCCGAAGGAGTCATAGGTGACGACCACCTGCGGGGCGAAGTCGTCGATGAGTTCGCGCAGCTGAGTGGTCTGCTCCACCGCCGAACCGCCGGTGAACGCCCGCGGATGCTCGGCGGCAGGCGTGCCCGCCATGCCCGAATCGCGCCACCGGCCGATGCCGCCGAGGTACTCGTGCCGGGCGAGGCCGAGTGCGGCGGCCGCGGCGGCCATCTCCCCGGACCGGTATCCGCCGAGCTGGTCGGCCTCCGCCGCGACGAGCCGCGCGAGCCGCGGCGGGACGATTTCGCCCTCTTCGCCGAGCGTGCAGGTCACGACGCACACCTCGACGCCCTCGGCCGCATAACGCGCGATGACCCCGCCGGTGGCGATGCTTTCGTCGTCCGGGTGCGCGTGGACCAGCAGCAGCTTCCGCTTCACGCCCTCAGGTTAGTGACCGTCGCGTCCGCACCCGGGAGGCCGACCCCCGGCGCGGCGTTCCGGAATGGAATCCGCGGTGTGCACGGGAAAATGCATCGGCATCCCACTAAGCCGGATCAGCGTCCCGGACCGTGGGCGTTCCCTTCCGCGGAACGTTCCGCGGTTCGGAATGCGCGGGCAAGGACGCAAGATGCTCGGAACACCCACCGAGTACCGGTCGCCGTCCGGGCAGTCCTGCCCGTGCCCGGCGGCGGGCGCATTGTTTCGCTTCACGAGATCGGACCAATTTCTTGTCACTTCGGGTTCGTCGCGGCCGTGTGACTGCTCCATTAGCTGGGGTACCGCACACGGAACGGGGCGGTTATTGTCCGCCGGGCCGGTTGGCCCGCTGGACCGAACTGCCACCCGAACCGGTCGCTGATTTCCGTGATCAACTACTGACCGTAGTCGATCAAGTGCGGAAACCACGGTGCAACCAGGGGGCACGAGATATCTGTTCCGCAACGATCTCACTGAGAGTGTCCGGATCGATAGGTTTGCCGTCTGTCCAATGCCTAAGTTTCACGGCTACGGTGAGCAACGCGATACCGATCGGTGCTTGCGCGTCAGGAAGAACCGCCTCGCAAACCCGCGACGGCGTCGAGCAAGGAGAATGAATGTTAGTGACGACTAGGTCGCGCGCCGCCAAACTCGGCGCGTTCGTCGCGGGCGCGGCCCTTCTGCTCTCCGCGTGCGGTGGTGGCGGAGGCGGCAACAGCGCGGTTCAGACCGGGCAGGCATTCGCCGACTGCGACAAGAACCCGAATTCCTGCAACTCGGCGCAGGCCGATCAGCTGCAGCAGGGCGGCGACGTCACCTTCGCGATCGAGAAGAACGTGCCGAACTGGAACGTGACCTCGGCCGAGGGCAACGTCTTCGAAACCGGCATGGTCACCAAGGGCATCCTGCCCTACACCTTCTACGCGACGCCTGACCTCAAGCCGGTCCTGAACAAAGACTTCGTCGAGTCCGCCGATCTGAAGGACCCGAAGACGATCGTCTACAAGATCAACCCGAAGGCGGTCTGGTCGGACGGCACGCCGCTGTCGGCGGACGACTTCATTTACAACTGGAAGGTGCAGAACGGCAAGGACTGCCCGGACTGCTCCCCGGCCGACACCTCCGGCTACGACCAGGTCACCTCGGTCGTCGGCTCGGACGGCGGCAAGACGGTGACCGCGACCCTCGCGAAGCCGTTCACCGACTGGAAGAAGCTCTGGGGCTCGGCGGGCGCGATGTACCCGGCGCACCTGGCCAAGCAGCACGGCGACACCAACACCCCGGCCGGCCTCGCGTCGTCCTACAAGTGGTTCGGCACGACCCTCCCGACCTGGTCGGGCGGCCCGTGGAAGATCTCGAAGTTCGTCAACAACCAGTCGATCACCGAGGTCCCGAACGAGAAGTACTGGGGCGAGAAGCCGAAGCTGAACAGCGTCATCTTCCGCATCATCACCGACGCGACGCAGGAGCCGACCGCACTGCAGAACAACGAAGTGCAGGTCATCTACCCGCAGCCGCAGGTCGACCTGATCAACCAGGTCAAGAACATGCCGAACATCTCCTCCTACATCGGCCTCGGCCTGACCTGGGAGCACTTCGACTTCAACCTCAAGAGCCCGGCGCTCGGCGACAAGACGCTGCGCCAGGCCCTCTACACCGCGATCAACCGCAAGGACATGATCGCCAAGACCGTCGGCCAGTTCACCAACAAGGTCGAGCCGCTGAACAACCACAACTTCATGCCCCAGCAGGAGGGCTACAAGGACGTGGTGAGCTCGACCGGTCAGGGTTCCGGTGACGTCGAGAAGGCCAAGAAGATGCTGACCGACGCCGGCTACAAGCTGAACAACAACCAGCTGTCGGACCCGAGCGGCAAGGCGATCCCCGAGCTGCGCATCCGCTACACCGTCGGCAACCAGATCCGCCAGAACGAGTGCGAGCTGTTCGCGCAGACCGCGGCCCAGCTGGGCGTCAAGGTGAAGGTCCAGTCCACCGACGACCTCGGCCAGACCACCACCAGCGGCGACTACGACGTCATCGTGTTCGCGTGGGTCTCCTCGCCGTTCGCGATCGGCGGCGCGAAGCAGCTGTGGGGCACCGGACAGGGCAGCAACTACGGCAAGTACACCAGCAAGCAGGTCGACGACCTGATGGACCAGGCCAGCGCCGAGCCCGACCAGACCAAGGCGGCGGACCTGCTCAACCAGGCCGACCAGATCATGACCAACGACGCGTACGTGCTTCCGCTGTACCAGAAGCCGACCTTCATCGCGTCCTCGGACAAGATCGCGAACATCCGCAACAACTCGACGCTCGACGCTCCGGTGTACAACATGTCGGAGTGGGGCATCCGGAAGTGATCAACGACCGGTAGATTCCCGCGGGACACCCGGTGAAGGGCCGGCCGAAGCTGCCGGCCCTTCACCGTATCCGCGAACGAATGCCCTTTTAGTTCCCGAACACCACGATTGCCCCGTTACGTCGCCAAGGCCCTGCCACCACGAGCGGCGGGCGCCGGCAGAACACCGTCCAGAGCAGGAAGACCTCCATGCTTGCCTTCGCACTGCGCCGGCTTTTCGTCTCGGTGCCGATCCTCATCGTGTCGACGTTCGTCGTCTTCGTGATGGTGTCGCTTTCGGCCAACCCGTTGACCCCGCTGATCGCGAGAAACCCGCCGCCGCCCCCTCGCACCATCGAGCTCGAACGCATCCGGCTGCATCTCGACCAGCCGATTCTCGAGCGGTACTGGCACTGGATCACCGGCATCCTCCACGGTGATTTCGGCCCCTCGGTCCAGTCCACCATGAACATCGGCAGCGAGGTGTTCGGCCGCTTCGGCGTGACGCTGCGGCTGATCGTGCTCGCCATGGTGGTGGCGCTGATCCTCGCCGTGCTGATCGGCGTGATCAGCGCGTCGCGGCAGTATTCGAAGTTCGACTACACCGCGACCTTCTTCGGCTTCCTCTTCCTGTCGATGCCGTCGTTCTGGTTCGCGCTGGTGCTGAAGCAGGTCGGCATCTCGATCAACACGACGGTCGGCGACCAGGTCTTCTACACCATCGGTTCCTCTTCGGTGGTCGCCGCGGGCGGGTTCTGGACCCAGTTCGGCGACGTCCTCGGCCACCTGATCCTGCCGACGATCTCGCTCGCGCTGACCAGCTACGCGGCCTGGAGCCGGTACCAGCGCGCTTCGATGCTCGAGGTGCTCAACAGCGATTACGTGCGTCTCGCGAGGGCCAAGGGCCTGCCGCGCTGGACGGTGACGCGCAAGCACGCGCTGCGCAACGCGCTGATCCCGCTGACCACGGTGACCGCACTCGACATCGGCTCGATCCTCGGCGGCGCCGTCGTGACCGAGACCGTGTTCCAATGGCAGGGCGCGGGCGCTTTCCTGCTGGACGCGATCAAGCGAAGCGACGTGTACGCGGTGGAGGCCTGGCTTCTCATCGCGGCCACGTTCATCATCCTGCTCAACTTGGTCGCCGATCTGCTCTACGGCCTGCTCGACCCGAGGATCCGCTATGCCTGACGACGCATTCGAAACCCCGCCCACCACGCTGGGCAGCTCTCGGTTCGCTCCGGCCGACCCGCAGACCCCGCAGGGCGCGCCGGAACGCGAGTTCACGGTCAAGGAACGCAGCCAGGCGCAGCTGGTCTTCCGGCGGTTCCTGCAGCACCGGCTCGCGATGATCAGCCTCGTCGTGTTCGTGCTGATCATCCTGTTCGCCTACGTGGGCGCGGCGATCTGGAAGTACGACGCGGGCGCCATCACCGACCAGAACTCGGCCCCGCCCTCGGGCGACCACCCGTTCGGCACCGACGCGGTCGGCCACGACACCCTCGCGCAGGTGATGCGCGGGACGCAGATCTCGCTGCAGATCTCGATCCTCGTCGCGATCTTCGCGACCGTCGTGGGCACCGTGTGGGGCTCGGTCGCCGGTTATTACCGCGGCTGGCTCGACACGGTCCTGATGCGCATCGCCGACCTCGTGCTCACCCTCCCGCTGCTCGCGGTCGCCGCGGTGCTCGGCCACCAGTCCGGCGGCACGTGGTGGCTGATCGCGGTCGTCATCGGCGGCCTTTACTGGGCGTACGTGTCCCGGGTGGCCCGCGGCGTCGTGCTTTCCTTGCGCGAGAAGGAGTTCGTCGAGGCGTCGAAGGCGCTCGGCGCGAGCGACAGCCGGATCATCTTCCGGCACCTGGTGCCCAACGCGCTCGGCGCGATCATCGTCAACCTGACGATCCTCGTGTCGATCGCCATCCTGCTCGAGACGGCGCTGTCGTTCCTCGGCTTCGGCGTGCAGCCGCCGGACACCTCGCTCGGCCTCCTGGTGAGCAGCGCGCAGACCGCGATCGACACGCGGCCGTGGCTGTTCTACTTCCCGGGCATTTTCATCATCCTGATCGCACTGACGATCAACTTCATCGGGGACGGCCTGCGGGACGCGTTCGACCCCCAGCAGACGAAGGTGCGCGCATGACCCAGAACGTCTCCGACGGACGCGGCGGCGATCCCGTCCTCGTCGTTGAGGACCTGACCGTGCAGTTCCCGACCAGCGAGGGCGTGGTCAGCGCCGTGCGCGGCGTGAACTACCAGCTTCGCCGCGGCGAAGTGCTCGGCATCGTCGGCGAATCCGGCTCCGGAAAATCGGTGACCTCGCTCGCGGTGATGGGCCTGCTGCCGAAGACCGCGAAGGTGTCCGGCTCGATCCGGTTCGGCGGGAAAGACCTGCTGAAGTGCAACGAGAAGGAACTGAACAAGGTCCGCGGCAAGGGCATCGCGATGGTCTTCCAGGACCCGATGACGTCGCTGAACCCGGTGTACACCGTGGGCGACCAGATCGCCGAGGCGATCACCGCGCACCACGACGTGCGCAAGGACGTCGCGAAGAAGCAGGCCATCGAACTGCTCGACCTGGTCCGCATCCCGAACCCGACGCAGCGCGCGGACGAGTACCCGCACCAGCTCTCAGGCGGCATGCGCCAGCGCGTCGTGATCGCGATCGCGATGGCCAACAACCCGGACGTGATCATCGCGGACGAGCCGACCACCGCGCTCGACGTGACGGTGCAGGCGCAGATCCTCGAGGCGCTGCAGGCCGCGCAGAAGGAAACCGGCGCGGCGATGGTGCTGATCACGCACGACCTCGGCGTGATCGCCGGCCAAGCGGACCGGGTGCACGTGATGTACGCGGGCAAGGTCGTCGAGTCCGGCACGGTCGACGACATCTTCTACAACCCGCGGATGCCGTACACGCTGGGCCTGCTCGGCAGCCTGCCGCGGCTGGACGTGAAGACCGAACGGCTCACGCCGATCACCGGTTCGCCGCCCGCCACGCAGAACATGCCGCCGGGCTGCCCGTTCAGCCCGCGCTGCCCGCTGTCCCAGCCGATCTGCGACGAGGAGGAACCCGAACTCGTCGCGGGTCCGAACGGCCAGCACGCGGCCTGTCACTTCACCGAGCAGGTCGTCGGGAAGGACCCGGCCGAGCTGTTCAGCGCCACCTCGGCCGACGCGGCAGCCGTCCCGGTCGCCGTGGACGCCGCCGCGACCGACACGGAGACGAACCGATGAGCGAGGCCACGACGGCGCGGGAGCCCGTCCTCTCCGCGCAGAACCTGGTGAAGCACTTCCCGATCCGCGGCGGCGGCCTGATCCGCCGCGTCTCGGGCGCGGTGCAGGCGGTGTCGGACGTGTCGTTCGACATCTACCCGCACGAGACGCTCGCGCTGGTCGGCGAATCCGGCTGCGGCAAGTCGACCACGGCCCGGATCGCGCTGGCACTGCAGCCGCTCACCGGCGGCAAGGTGACCTACGAGGGCAAAGACCTCGCGACGATGAGCAAGCGCGAACTGCAGCGGCTGCGGCGCAGCATGCAGATCGTGTTCCAGGACCCGTACGCCTCGGTCGACCCGCGGCTGCCGGTGAACGAGATCATCGCCGAACCGCTGCGCATCCACGGGCTGTACGAGAACGGCGGCAAGCAGCAGGTCCGCGACCTGATGAAGACCGTCGGCCTGCGGCCCGAGCACGGCAACCGCTTCCCGCACGAGTTCTCCGGCGGCCAGCGCCAGCGCATCGGCATCGCCCGCGCGCTCGCGCTGAAGCCGAAGGTGCTGGTGCTGGACGAGCCGGTGTCCGCGCTGGACGTGTCGATCCAGGCCGGCGTGCTCAACCTGCTGAAGGACCTGCAGGCGGAGCTCGGGCTGTCGTACCTGTTCGTCTCGCACGACCTTTCGGTGGTGCGGCACGTGGCGGACCGGATCGCGGTGATGTACCTCGGCAAGATCGTGGAGACCGCGCCGTCGGAGGAGCTGTTCGAGACTCCGGCGCATCCGTACACCCAGGCGCTGATCTCGGCGATCCCGGTGCCGGACCCGCGCAAGGAGCGGACCCGGCAGCGGATCGTCATCACCGGTGACGTGCCCAGCCCGGCCAACCCGCCTTCGGGCTGCCGGTTCCGGACTCGGTGCCCGAAGTTCGCGAACCAGCTGGACGACGCCGGGCGCGAGAAGTGCAAGACGGAGGAGCCCGCTTTGGTGGACCGGGGGCACGCGCACCCGGTGGCGTGCCACTTCGCGGAAAGCTTGCAGCTGATCTGACGCACCAACGCGAAGGGCCTCGCACTTCACCGTGCGAGGCCCTTTTTCGTAGGTCCGACCGGTTCGGCGGGGCTTGCGCCCCAAACGGGGTTTCTCAGTGGTGCGGTGTGGTGGCGGGATCGTTGCAGCGGTGCACCGCCTGGCGAGACGGGCTTGCGTGGCTCGTCGGCCCGGGGCGAGAACCCCGCGCGCTACCGAAAAAACCCCAATGTGGCGTTGGGTGCGTCAGATGCACCGAACGCCACATTGGATGCGTCGGATGCACCCAACGCCACATTGGGGCGAGATCAGGTGGCGCCGCGAGTCCAGTTCACCGCGGAGCCGAACGGGCCCTGCATCGGCGGACCCGGCGTCAGGCCGGAGATTCCCTTGCCCACAGCCAAAGTCGCGGCTTCCTGGAACAGCGGGATCGCGACGTTCTGGGCCCACAGCTGCGATTCCAGCGTCTTGAGCGAGTCGGTGACTGTCGCCGAGCCGGTCAGCGCTGAGTCGATCGTCGCTTGCAACCCCTGGTCGCACAGTCCGGCAGGATTGGCCGGCACCACGGGTTTGGTCTTGTCCGCGGGGGGCAGCTCGGGCGCGCAGCCGTAGTTGGACGCCAGTACTGTCGCCGGATCGCCGCCCACCGGCTGGCCCACGACGGCGATGTCGACGCCCACGGTGCTGTTCGAATCCGGGCTCGCCTGCTGTTTTCCGTTCACCACCGGCATTGCCAGCAGTGACGAGTACAGGTCGCGTGGCTGCGGTTTGATCTGGTTGACCTCGATGCCGCCCGCGACCAGCTCCGACGCCAGTTCCTTTGCAATCGACGCGTACGGTTCCTGTTCCCCGGGCGACGCGAGCACGATCGACAGCGTCTTGTTTCCCTTGCGCCACACGCCGGCTTCCTTCTTGTACCCGGCGGCGGTGAAGTACTGCTCGGCCTTGGTCGCGTCCGGAGCCGACGGCGGGCCCGCGGGGATGGTTGCCGCGTAGCCCTTGGCGGAGGGCGGCAGGACCTGCGCGTCCGCCTTCAGCGTCGCGGACGGGCCGCCCTTCGCTCCGGCGGAGATCAGCTTTCCGCGGTCCAGCAGCGCGGCGATGCCCGCGCGAACCTGGGGTTCAGACAGCGTCGCGCTGACCGGGCGCAGCAGTACCGACGCGGTCAGCGGGCGCGGGACCGTATGCAGCTGGACTGCCGAGCCCAGGTCGTTCAGCAGCTGCAGGCCGGTGGAATCGGTGTGGGTCAAGGAAAACTGATCGTTGCCGCTGCGCAGTGCCGTTGCGATGCCGGACGCGTCCGAGCGGCGCAGGATGAGGGTGTCGACCGCGGCTGGCTTCTCCCAGTACCGGTCATTGCGCTGGAGGGTGGCTTCGCCGCGGGCGGTGTCGATCGTCTTGATCGCGAACGGTCCGGCTACCGCGGGGAAGCTCGTCGCGAGCGCGTTCGTCCAGCCGCCCGGCGAGTCCTTGAGCAGGTGCTGCGGCAGCAGATTGTCGAACAGCGTCTGCCAGGCCGGGTACGGCTTGCTGAAGGTGACCTCGACGCCCTTGCCGCCGTCGCGGGATTCGATGTCCGAGATCAGCCGGTAGCCCGCGGGATCGATCACGCCGGGGTTGGTCTTCATCGCGTTGGCGAGGTAGATGAAGTCCTCGGTGGCGATCGGGGCCCCGTCGGACCACGAGGCGTCCGGGCGGATCACGTACTTCACCGTGAACGGCACCTGCGAGACGACGTCGGCCGAGACCATCAGCGTCTTGTCGAGCGTGCGCGCGCCGTCGTCGGACTGGCGGAACACCGAGGGCAGCAGCAGTTGCGACAGCGCCGTGGTGATCGTCGAGGCGTCCGCGATGCTGTGCGGGTTGTAGCCGCCGACCACGTCGTCCACGCCGACCACGATCTGCGACAGCGCCGCCGCGCTGGTCGTGCTCGTCGGCGGAGCCGAAGTGACCACCGGGGGCGGCGGGGTGTTCGAACACGCGGCGAGCAGTACTCCCGCCAGCGCGAGCACCGGCCCCAGCCGGCGTCCGAATCGCACGCTCGTCCTCCTGAAAGTTCCCGCCGCGCTCCGTGGTCGAAGCGGTCATGCTGCCATGCCAGGGCGGGGGCCGGCATCGAGATTCCCACATCGGCCGCCGCTCCGTGACATCGGAGTGGATACCGCCATAAGAGTGGACGCACGAACCGCTCCCGGGGTTCACGCGAAAGGGCGCCTCCCGGAACGGGAGGCGCCCTTTTTCACCTTCGCGAGGTTCAGCTGTTGTCGCGGCTCTTGGCCCGCGAGCGCTCCTTGGCGCGAGTGTTGATGTCGAGCGTGACCTTGCGGACCCGCACGACCTCCGGCGCGACCTCGACGCATTCGTCGCTCGCGCAGAACTCCAGCGCCTCCTCGAGGCTGAGCTTGCGCGGGCGGGCCAGCGTCTCCATCACGTCGGCCGAGGACTGCCGCATGTTGGTGAGCTTCTTTTCCTTCGTGATGTTGATGTCGAGGTCCTCGAACCGCGGGTTCTCGCCCACGACCATGCCCTCGTACACCTCCGCGCCGGGCTCGACGAAGAACGTGCCGCGGTCGGCGAGCTGGATCATCGCGTACGCGGTGATCGGGCCCGAACGGTCGGCGACCAAGGAGCCGCTGTGCCGGGTGCGGATCTCGCCCGCCCACGGGAAATAGCCCTCGAACACGTGGTTCGCGATGCCGGTGCCCCGGGTCTCGGTGAGGAAGTCGGTGCGGAAGCCGATGAGGCCGCGCGAGGGCAGCACGTAGACCAGCTTGATCCGGCCGGTGCCGTTGCCGCTCATGTCCTCCATGCGGCCCTTGCGGGACGCGAGCAGCTGCGTGATCGCGCCGAGGTGCTCCTCGGGCGAGTCGATGTAGAGGCGCTCGAACGGCTCGTGCAGCTTGCCGTCGATCGTGCGCAGCACCACCTGCGGCTTGCCGACGGTCAGCTCGAAGCCCTCGCGGCGCATCTGCTCGACCAGGATGGCCAGCGCCAGCTCGCCTCGGCCCTGCACCTCCCAGGTGTCCGGGCGCTCGGTCGGCAGGACGCGGATCGAGACGTTGCCGATCAGCTCCTGGTCGAGACGGGCCTTGACCAGCCGCGCGGTGACCTTGTCGCCGCCGTTGCGCCCGGCCAGCGGCGAGGTGTTGACGCCGATGGTCATCGAGATGGCCGGCTCGTCCACGGTGATCCGCGGCAGCGCGACCGGGTTCTCCGCGTCGGCGAGGGTGTCGCCGATGGTGATGTCCGGGATGCCCGCGATCGCGACCAGTTCGCCGGCGCTGGCCTCGGACGCCGGGACGCGGGTGAGCGCCTCGGTGACGAGCAGCTCCGAGATCCGGACGTTCTGGACGGTGCCGTCCTCGCGCATCCAGGCCACGGTCTGGCCCTTGCGCAGCTTGCCGGCGTGGATGCGGATCAGCGCGATGCGGCCGAGGAAGTTCGACGCGTCGAGGTTGGTGACGAGCGCCTGCAGCGGGGCGTCCAGGTCCGCGGCCGGGGCCGGGACGTGCTGGAGCAGGGTCTCGAACAGCGGGTCGAGGTTCTCGCTGTCGGGAAGGCCGCCGTCCTCGGGCTGCTCCAGCGACGCCTTGCCGGCGCGCGCGGAGGCGTAGACGACGGGCAGGTCGAGGATCGCGTCGAGGTCGGCGTCCTCGATGTCGCCCGCCAGGTCGAGCAGCAGGTCGTGGGTCTCCTCGACGACCTCGGAGATCCGCGCGTCCGGCCGGTCGACCTTGTTGACCAGCAGGATCACCGGCAGCTTCGCCTCGAGCGTCTTGCGCAGCACGAAGCGGGTCTGCGGGAGCGGGCCCTCGCTCGCGTCGACCAGCAGCACGACGCCGTCGACCATGGAAAGGCCGCGCTCGACCTCGCCGCCGAAGTCGGCGTGGCCCGGGGTGTCGATCACGTTGATGGTGACCGTGCCGTCGGCGGTCTGGCGGTGGATGGAGGTGTTCTTCGCGAGAATGGTGATGCCCTTTTCCCGCTCGAGCTCACCGGAGTCCATCACGCGGTCGACCAGCTCGGCGCGTTCGGCGAAGGCGCCGGACTGGCGGAGCATGGCGTCGACCAGGGTGGTCTTGCCGTGGTCGACGTGGGCGACGATCGCGACGTTGCGCAGGTCGGGCCGGGTCTTGCCGGACGCGCGGCCGGTTTCGACCGCGGTGGCGCTGGCTGCGGGCACGCGAGGACTCCTGAACTTCGAAGAAAAAGGCGGGTGGCACCGCGCGGCGGATCGGGATGACGGGCACCGGACACTGCGACCGGCTCTCGCTGACCGGCTTTGGCCACACGCGGACTTCAATCAGGATACCTGTTGGGTTGGTGTGAGGAGCGCCACGCCCTATGATCGGTTAGGCTCACCTAACCTTGTGGATGTCTTGACGGCCGGTTTGAGGAGTACGCGGTGGGGAAGAAGCACGCGGATGATCCTCGGGCTGTGGTGCGGAAGCTGATGAAGGCCGGGAAGGTCAAGAAGAAGTGCTGCCGGTCCAAGGATCGGTGCAAGAAGTGTCCGGTTTTGGCTTTGAAGAAGGCTAAGAAGCAGGTGGAGAAGGCTGCTTGACCGGGTTTCTTTCGGCTCGTCGCCTGGCGGCGACATTGCGCGCGTCGGTTGCGCGGGGCACCCCGAAGCTTGATTGTGATGACGGTCTGAGGGTGGTTGTCAAGGCTGGAAAGATGCCTTGACAACCACCCTCAGACCGCATTTTGGCTTCGTATCGGGGTGCGGGGGCGGTGTGGGTGCAACGCCGGTTGAGTGCACCGGCTGCGGTTTCGCGGGTGGCGGGGCTAGCGCCCCAATGTGGCATTGGGTGCATCTGACGCACCGAACGCCGCATTGGGTGCATGCGACGCACCCAATGCCGCATTGGGTGCGCATCCGAGCGGGCGCGTGTGGGCAGGCGTGTGGTCGTGAGGGGAACCCTGAGGGACTCAGAGTCCGTGAAGGTGGCCCTCACGGACGTTGCTAGTTGTTATCCAGCAGTTCGTTCACCAGGTTCAGTTCCGGTGCTGTCCTGGTGGGCTGGAAGTGGATGATTTCGTAGGTCGCCAGCTGGGCGGTCGCGAAGGGGTCGGTGGCCAGGATCGCGTCCAGTTGCGCGCGTTCCATGGGGCGGGTGATCAGCACGCCGCCGGTCCGTGGCTTCTGGCCTCCCGACGCCAGGAAGTGGCCGTCTTCGTACTGCTTCGTCAGCCACTCGTTGTGGGCTGGGAGGGCGCGGTCGATTTCCTCTAGCGGAACGATATACGTGAGCACGACGACGAACATGGTTCGAACCGTAGTCCGGTGCTAGGCTCGCCGCATGCGTTTCCAGAGCACTCAGTGGTGGCCGCCCGTTGGCGGCCCGCTTGCTCTGCGCTGAAAAACCAGCGAAGGCCGCCCCGGTGGGCGGCTTTTTTTGTGTCTGCTCCCGGGGTTCCGATCAACCTAGGGAGAGGAAAATCCAATGGTCCAGCTGTCCGGCATCACCCCGTCCGGTCATGTTCAGCTCGGCAACCACCTCGGCGCGTTGCGGCGGTGGGCGGCTGAGGGCGGGACGGACGATCTGTGCTTCGTCTCCGATCTCCATGCGATGACTACCGCGCACAATCCGGCCAAGTTGCGGTCGTTGGCTACCGAACAACTGGCCGTGCTGGTGGCTGCGGGGATCGCGCCCGAGCGGGTGTTCGTGCAGTCTGATCTTGCTCGGGAACTGGGGGCGTTGACCTGGGTGCTGGAGTGCACGTGCTCATATGGCGAGGCGGCGCGGATGATCCAGTTCAAGGAGAAATCCAAGGGACAAGCAGGAGTTCGGCTCAGTTTGCTGACCTATCCGGTGTTGATGGCGGCCGACATTCTGTTGCAGGGCGCGGATGAAGTACCGGTTGGCGAGGATCAGCGGCAGCATGTCGAGTTGGCTCGCACGCTTGCCCGGCGGTTCAACTCCACGTACGGCGAGGTGTTCGTGGTGCCGGAGGCGACGTTGCCGCCCGCGGGAGCGCGGGTGAAAGATCTCGCCGAGCCGACGCGGAAGATGTCCAAGTCCGCGCAGAATTCCGTGGGCGTGGTGTTCGTGCTGGACGAGCCGGATCAGATTCGGCGCAAGATCCGCAAGGCGCAGACGGACGGGGATTCGGTGCCCGCGTACGACCCGGAGAATCGGCCGGGCATCTCGAATTTGCTGGAGATCCTGGCTGCTTGCGTGGGCGGAGACCCTGCCGAGCTCGCGGAGAAGTATCCGTCGTACGGCGTGCTCAAGGACACAGTCGCCGACGCGGTGATCGAGGAGCTGCGGCCGGTCCGGGAGGGCACGCGCGCGTTGCTCGACGACGTCGCTGAGCTGGAGCGGGTGCGCAAGGCCGGCGCTGAGCGGGCGATCGATCGCAGTTCGCACCGGGTGTCGGCGGCGTTGCGGATGGTCGGGGCTGCTTGAAGGGCCTCGTGAGTGCTGGTTCTACTCGGAACCGGCACTCACGAGGGCGTGCAGTGCGGGCAGCAGGTCCCGGTCCGCGGGGAGCCAGTCCAGATCGTCCAGTTCGTCGTGTCCGACCCAGCGCAGCGCGGTGTGTTCGACCGCTCGCGGCTCGTCGCCGGGGGACAGCAGCGCGGCGGAGTACACGCGCAGCACTTTTCCGCCCGGCAGCGGGATTTCCGGGCCGACTCGGTCGCCGACGGTGACCACCACGTCCAGTTCCTCGTGGCATTCCCTGGCCAGCGCGAAGGCTTCGGTCTCGCCCTCTTCGACGCGCCCGCCCGGCAGTTCCCACTGGCCCGCGTGATGCGGCGGCCAAGCTCGTTGCTGGGCAAGAAGCTTGCCGTCGCGCACCAGTGCCGCCCCGACGATGACCGCGTCCATGCGCCCAGTCTCCCCCACCGGATTCACCGGTCCGCTCCCGCCCGCCAGGTGACCTCGAACCGCGCGCCGCCGTCCGGCGACTCGCCTACCCGGACCTGGCCGCCTCGGCGGCGCACCGTTTCGGCGACCATCGCCAGGCCCAGCCCGGTTCCGCCGGACGAGCGCGCCCGGTCGTCGGACACTCGGTAAAACCGGTCGAACACCTTGCTGCGGTGCTCGGGCGCGATGCCGGGACCGTCGTCGTCCACCACGACCCGGACCTTCGAGCGCGAGGCGAGCACGGACACCACGATCTGCCCGGACGCGTACCGGCAGGCGTTGCGCAGCAGGTTGTCCAGCACCAGTTCGACCTCCTGGTGCGCCGCCGACGCCCAGGCCTGCGCCACCGCGCTGCTCACCCGCGTGTTCGGCGTCCCGGACGGCAACCGGCGCACGGCCGCGCGGACCTCGGACACCACCTCGACCGGTTCCGCGGGCGGCACCTCGCCAGCGTCGGAGCGAGCCAGCGTGAGCAGGCCGTCGAGCAGGCCGGACAGCCGTTCGGACTCCTCAAGGATGTCCGAGAGCGTCTCCTGCGAAAGCTCCGGATCGGGATTCGTGACGGCTACCTCGGCCTGCACGCGGATCGACGCGACCGGCGAACGCAGCTCGTGTGCCGCGTCGCCGGTGAACCTGCGCAGCCGCTGGCTGACCTCTTCCTGGCGTTCGAGCAGCGCGTTGAACTCCTCGGCCAGCGCGCGCATCTCGTCGTGCGACGTCGGCAGCGGCAGCCGGGAACCGGGCGGCAGCGCGCGCACCAGCCCGCGCATCCGAGCCACCGGGCGCAGCGCGAGCCGGACGACCAGCCAGGTCGCCAATCCTGCCACCAGTGCGCCGACCAGGGCGACCACGACCAGCCACAGCCCGCCGTAATGCACCGCGGCGGCGAATCCGACCAGCCCGGCCCCGGCGACGACCAGCCGCTGGCTTCCGTTCGGCGTGCTGACCACCTGGCCGCGCCAGCGCGATCCGTCGGACTGCACCGGCAAACCCGCCTTGAGCTGCGAGACCTCCGGCTCGGTCAGCTTCGGCCGGGCTTGGCCGTCCACCGGGGCGCCGGAAATGTCCAGCACCCGCACCGAAACCGGGTCCGCCGAGGTCAGCGGCGTCCCGGCGGAGACCGCGCCGGCCGCCGGGACGAGCGCGGCGGTCAGCTCCTCGTCGACCGAATCGGTGAGCAGCGGGTCGAGCTTGTTCGCCGCCAGCGCGGCGAGGCCGAGCAGGCAGCCGAGGGTGATCGCCGCGGCCAGCACGGTGATCCGGACCTGCAGCGAACGGCCGCTCCACCACGACGACGGCGAGCCGGTCACCTGACCTCGTCAAGCTGGTCGTCGGAGGCGAGATAGCCGTGCCCGCGCACCGTCCGCAGGATCGAGCCCGCGCCGACCGCGTCGAGCTTGCGCCGCACGTAACCCACATACACCTCAACGAGATTCCGCGTGACGGCCTGCTCCTCGCCCCACACCGCGCGCAGCAGCTCGTCCTTCGTCACGACCGTCCCGGCGCGGCCCACGAGCACCTCCAGCAAGCCGAACTCGCGCGGGCTCAACGGCACTTCCTGACCGTCCCAGTGCACCTGCCGCAGCGCCCGGTCGACCTCCAGCGCGCCGAGTTTCAGCGCGCCGCGCGAGGCATCCGGCCCGGCGCGGCGCAGCACCGCCCGCACCTGCGCGACCAGCACGACGAACGAGAACGGCTTCACGAGGTAACCGTCGGCGCCGAGGTCGAGGCCGTCGGCCTGGTCGATCTCGCCGTCCTTCGCGGACACGAGCAGCACCGGCGTGGTCACGTTCTCCGCGCGCAGCCGTTCCAGCACGCGATAGCCGGACAGGCCGGGCAGCATGATGTCCAGCAGCACGACGTCGAACGAACCGGTGCGCGCGAGCTGCAGCCCGGTCGGCCCGTCCGCGGCGGTGACCACGTCCATGTCCTCCGCGCGCAGGCCGCGCTGCAGCGCCTTGCGCACACCAGGTTCGTCGTCGACCACCAGCACCCGAGGTTTCACGATCCTCATCATGGCCGGTTTGTGCAGTTGACGCGCGTACTCTCAGTGCGATCTCAGCTAGCCGGGCCGAACATTCAGGGGTATCTCAGCCTCGGCGGGGGAACGTCTGCACCGGGAGCCGGGCCCGCCAGAGCCCGGGAACACAGGGAGAGACGAGATGGATCCGAAGAAGAAGGCCATCACAGCGGCCGTCGTCGGCACCGCGCTCGGTGTCGGGGGACTGGTCGTCGTGGCGATGCCTGCCTCGGCGGGGGACGCGCCGAAGCTGCCGCAGGTCAGCGCGGAGGACTTGGTCCAGTCGGTGGTCACCGCCAAGCCGGCGCCGTTCGACGGCACCGTGACGGTGAGCAACGACCTCGGCCTGCCGAAGATGGCGACCGGCGCGATCCCGGGGGCGGGCGCGCTGGGCGTCGACTCGGCGCAGGTGTTCAGCGACGGCGCCGGCAAGACGAAGGTGTCGCTCACCAAGGGGCAGGCGCAGGAGACGATCATCCACAACGGCAACACCGTGTGGGACTACGACTCCAAGACCAACAGCGCGACCAAGACCACGATTCCGGCGGGCATCGCGACCAAGCAGCACGCCCCGGCCGAGGGCAAGGCCGCCGACCCGTCCACGGCGGCGAAGGAACTGCTCGCCAAGGTGCGCGAGAGCAGCAACGTCGCGGTCGACGGCACGGCGACGGTCGCCGACCGCCCGGCGTACGAGCTGGTCCTCACGCCGAAGCCGACCGAACGCACCCTGCTGCGCGAGATCCGCGTCGCGGTCGACTCGCAGACCCGGATGCCGCTGCGGCTTTCGGTGCTGAGCAACGGAACCACCGCCCCGGCGCTGGAGCTGGCGTTCAGCAAGATCGAGTTCGCCGACCAGTCGGCGGACCTGTTCGCCTTCACCCCGCCCAAGGGCGCGAAGGTGACCGAGAAGCAGGCCAAGATCGACGAGCGCGACAAGGCGCTCGCGAACGAGGCCAAGCAGGCCACCAAGTTCGTCGGCGACGGGTGGGACACCGTCGTCACCGGCAAGGTGCCCGCGGACCTGATGAAGCCGAAGCAGGCCCAGGGCGACGAAAAGGGCGGCGCGGACGTGCAGAAGATGCTGAGCCGGTTCGCCAAGCGGGTCAACGGCCCGTGGGGCAGCGGCTACCTCTTCACCACCAAGGTGGGCGGCGCGGTCCTGACCGACGACGGCCGGTTCGCCGCCGGCGCGGTCCCGGAGCAGGTGCTCTACGAAGCGCTGGGCGCCAAGTGACCAGCATCGCGGTCGAAACCGGGGCGGGCATCTCGGACGAGGTGCCCGCCCCGGCGGTCCCGCTGGCCGCGCGCACCCGAGGGGTGCGCAAGGTCTACCGCAGCACGGTCGCGGTGGACCACGTGGACCTGGACGTTCCCGAGGGCGCCGTGCTCGGCATGCTCGGGCCCAACGGTTCGGGCAAGACGACCACGATCCGGATGCTGCTCGGGCTCGTCCGCCCGACCGCGGGCGAGGTCGAACTGCTCGGCCGGAAGATGCCGGAGGAGTCCGCGCACGCGCTGCCGGACGTCGGCGCGCTGGTCGAGGGGCCGGGCTTCCACCCGTTCCTCTCCGGCCGCGACAACCTGCTGCGGTTCGCCGCCGCCGAGCCCCGGCTGGCGTCGTCCGCGATCCCCGGCGCGGTCGACTCCGCGCTGGACCGGGTCGGGCTGTCGGTCGCCGCGCGCCGCCGGTACAAGGGCTATTCGCTCGGCATGAAGCAACGGCTCGGCCTGGCGAGCGCGCTGCTGGTGCCGCGCCGGATGGTCGTGCTCGACGAACCCACCAACGGTCTGGATCCGGCGGGTACCAGGGAGATCCGCCGTATCATCGCCGATCTGCACGCCGACGGCGTGACCGTGGTGGTTTCCTCGCACCTGCTCGCCGAAGTCGAAGCGACCTGTACACACGTGGCGGTGCTGCAGTCCGGAACGGTGGTCGCGCAAGGCGAACTGTCGGACCTGCTGGAGTCGGGGAACGCCGCACTGCTAGTGCGCACCCCGGACGCCGAGCAGGCGGTGGAAACGTTGCGGGAGAACCGGATCGGGGCTCGGCTGACGCCGGACGGCGTCCGCGTCGACCTCACCGCGACGCCCTCGCCGAGGGTGCTGCAGGTGCTCGTGCAGGCGGGGGTCGAGGTGCACGAGGCGACCCGGGCGCGGACCGGGCTGGAGGACCTGTTCGCACGGCTGACCGAAGGGGAATCGGCGGCGGGCGAAGAAGCTGAGGGGGAAGCGTCATGACTGCCGCTGCGGTCGCGGTGCCGGTGAGCCGGACCGGACACGACACGGTGCCGTTGTTCCGGCTGATCGCCGCGGAGCTGCGCTGGATTTTCCACCGGCCGCGCACGCTCGCCGTGCTGGGTTTGCTGGCGCTGGTGCCGATCGTGATCGGGATCGGCCTCACGTTCGTCGGCCAGAACACCGGGGGCAACGCGCCGGACGACAGCGGCGGCGCGCTGCTGGTGTCGGCGGTGAACAACGCGTTCGTGCTGCCGATCGCCGCGATGGTCATGACGCTCACGCTGCTGCTGCCGCTCGCCTCCGCGATGGCGGGCGCGGACGCGATCGCCGGCGAGGCCGCGCACGGCACGCTGCGCGGCTGGCTGATCGCGCCGGTGAGCCGCGGACGGCTGCTGACGGTCAAGGCGTTCGGCGTCGCGACGGTGTCCGTGGTCGCGGTGCTCGCGATGTGCGTGACCGGTGTGGCCACCGGGTTGATCATCAACGGCACGGATTCGCTGTTCACGCTGTCGGGCACCACGTTGTCGCTCGGCGAGGCGCTGCTGCGGATCCTGCTCGTCGGCGGCTGGATCGTGCTGCAGCTGTGGGCGGTCGGCGCGATCGCGCTGGCGGTGTCGAGCTTTACCGAGCACCCGATGCTCGTGGTCGCCTCGGTGCTGGCGATGAACATCGTCTTCACCATTCTCGGCTTCCTCAGCTCGCTGAAGGCGGTGCACCCGTTCCTGCTCACGCAGAACTGGACGCTGGCCCCGGCCTCGGCCCTGCAGGATCCGATGACGCTGTCGATGATGGGCGAAGGCGCGGTCCGCGCGGCCTGCTACATCGTGGTCGGGCTGTCGATCGCTTACGGACGCCTCGTCACCCGGGACGGCTGACCTGGGGGTTCAGCCCACTACGGCGATCCCGTCCGGATCCGGCTGGAGCCGGACGGGGTCGCCGGCCCGGTAGTCCGCTCCGGCCGGGGCGATCGCGTCCACAGTGGACTCTCCACAGCGGACGACCAGTCGCAGATGCTCCCGACGGTGCACCGCGGCGGTCACTTCGCCGGACACGCCTTCTTTAGCGACTTTCAAGCCGTGCGGGCGCAATCCGAGCCTGACCGGGCCGTCGTCCACTCCCAGCGCAACGGTGCCCAGCTCGGTCCGCACCACGCCGTCGGCCGCGGTGCCGTCCAGGAACGTGGTGACGCCAAGGAATCGCGCCACGTTCTCGTCCACCGGTTTGTTCCACACCGACCGGACCGCGCCCTCCTGCCGGATTTCCCCGGCGTCGAGCACCGCCACGCGATCGGCGAGCGTGAACGCTTCCTCCTGGTCGTGCGTCACCAGCAGCGCGGTGATCTTGCTGCGGCGCAACAGATCCGCCAGGTCGATGGCCAGCTGCTCACGGAGTCCAGCGTCCAATCCGGACAGTGGCTCGTCCAGCAGCAGCAAGCGCGGTTCCGGAGCCAGCGCGCGAGCCAACGCGACGCGCTGCGCCTGTCCGCCGGACAGCTCGGTCACCCGTCGCCGTTCGTAGCCTTCCAGGCCGACCAGCTTGAGCAGTTCCTCGACGCGCGCTGCGTGCCGTTCGCGAGGCACGCCGTGCATCCGCAGGCCGAACGCGATGTTCGCGGCGACATCGCGATGCGGAAACAGCTGTCCATCCTGGAACACCAGACCGAATTCGCGCTTGTGCACCGGCACCGCGGCGAGATCAGTGCCGTCCCAGGACACCGAGCCGGACGACACCGGCTCCAGCCCAGTGATCGCGCGCAGCAACGTCGACTTGCCCGAGCCGGACGGGCCCAGCAACGCGAGCACCTCGCCGTCGGCGATGTCCAGCTTCGCATCGCGCACCGCGGCGAACGATCCATAGTGGACAGTCAGATCCCGTACCGTGAGCGCCATCAGAACTCCCCGACCGTGCTGGCGCCGCGGACCGAGCCGAACCGGTCGATCAGCGCCACCGCCACCACAGTCACCACCATGAGCAGGGCGCACGCGGCGTACGCCATTTGGTTGTTCAACTCCCCCGGTCTGCTGATCAGCGTCGCGACGGCCACCGGGAGCGTCGGCGCGTCCGGCCGGGCGAGGAAACTGGTCGCGCCGAACTCGCCGAGCGCGACGACGTACCCGAAGCCCGCCGCGGCCACCACCGACCGCGCGACCAGCGGAAAGTCGATCTCCCGCCACACCCGCGCCGGGCTCGCGCCGAGCGTCGCGGCGGCCTGGCGCAACCGGACGTCGACCGCGCGCAGCACCGGCAGGATCATCCGCACCACCAGCGGCATGATCACCAGTGCCTGGGCGAACGGCACGAGCAGCGGCGACGTGCGGAGGTCGCCAGGCAACGCGTCGAGCGTCACGAGATAACCGAAGCCGACAGTTACTGCGGAGACGCCCAACGGCAGCATCAACGCGACGTCCATGGTCTCGCCCATCCCCCGCGCGAGCCCTCCCGGCGAACGGCGGAGCGCCACCAGCACCACGCTCGCGATCAAACCGACAGCCATTGCCAGCAGCGTCGCATCAGTGGCCGCGGCCAGCGAATTCTGCGCCGCGATCCAGCCGGAGACCTGGAGCGCGCCGTTCTGCCCCACAGTGTTCAGCGCGCGGTACCCGGCGAGGCTCCATCCGTCCGAAGTGGACACCGACTCCAGGAGCAGCGAGACGATCGGCGTCAACAGCAGACCGAGCACCACGACCGCGGCACCGACCGTCCACCACTCCCCGCCGCGCGGCCGACGCGCCGTGACCTGCGCGGACCGCAGCTTGACCGCGTTCTCTCGCTTCCGACGCGCCATCGCCCCCAGCACCAGCGCAGCGACGACAGCCGCGAACTGGATCAACGACAACGCAGCTGCACCGGAGAGGTCAAGCAGATCGACCGTCCGGAGGTAAATCTCGGTCTCGAGCGTCCGGTAGCTACCGCCGCCGAGAATCAACACCACACCGAAGCTGGTGGCGCAGAACAGAAACACCACTGCGGCAGCCGAAGCGATGGCCGGGCCGAGCGCGGGAAGCGTCACCGACCGGAACGCCCGCCACGGCGAGGCACCGAGCGCCCGCGCGGCCTCAGTCGCTCTCGGATCGAGATGCGCCCAGAGCCCGGCGACCGTGCGCGCGACGACGGCGACGTTGAAGAACGCGTTGGCCAGCACGAGCGGCAGCACGCCGCCGTCCGGCCAGATCGCCCGGAAAGCCAGGCCGACGACAACCGTCGGCAGGACGAACGGAACCAGCACGATCGTCCGCGCCAATCCGACACCCGGCAGCTTTACGCGGGCGAGCAGGTACGCCACCGGCAGCCCGGCGAGCACCGCGACCACCGTCGACGCGGCCGCGCTGGCCAGCGTGAACCCGGCGAGCCGCCACGTCTGCGGGTCGCCGAGCACGGTGTCGACGCCGCCCGCGGAGAACCCCCGGCCGACAATCGCCACGACCGGCCAGGCGAAGAACACCACCAGGAACGCGACCGGCAGCAAGCCGAGCAGCGTGAGCCCGATGGTGCGCGCGGGGATCACGCGCCCATGAGCGAGCGCCATTCCCCGATCCACTTCTCCCGGCCAGCCTGCACCTTGTCCGCGGGCATGGTGGCCGGCGTCTGCGGCTGCGGCGCCGCGGTGGCCCAGCCCGCGGGCAGTTCGACGCCCTGGCGCGCGGGGTAGACGTACATGTTCGCCGCGACCGTCGTCTGGAACTGCTGCGAGAGCAGGAAGTCGACGACCTTCTGGGCCTGCGGGATCTGCTTGCCGTTGGTGAGCACGCCCGCGTACTCGACCTGGCGGAAGCAGGTGTCGAGCAGCGCCTTGGTGCGCGGTTTGCCGTCCTCGCCGACCTCGGCGGCGGGCGACGAGGCGTAGGACACGACGATCGGCCGCGAGCCCTTGCCCGACGAGCCGGAGAAGTCCTTGGTGTAGGCCTCCTCCCAGCCGCTGACGGTCTTGAGGCCGTTGTCCTTCAGCTTCTGCCAGTAGCCCTGCCAGCCGCTCTCGCCGTACTTCGCGACCGTGCCGAGCAGGAAGGCCAGCCCCGGCGACGCGGTGGCCGGGCTTTCGGCGACGGTCAGGTCCTTGTACTTGGGGTCGGCGAGGTCGTCGTAGGTCTTCGGCTCCGGGAGGCCCTTGCTCGCGAAGTAGGCCGGGTCGATGTTGACGCAGACGTCGCCGAGGTCGACCGCCGCCAGCCGGTGCTGCGGGTCGACGGAGTAGCGCTGCGGGCCGCGATCGGCCTCCGGGCTGGTATAGGGCTGGAAGACGCCCTCGCTGAGCGCGCGCGAGGCGAAGGTGTTGTCGACGCCGTACGCGACGTCGCCGATCGGGCTGCCCTTGGTGAGCACGAGCTTGTTCGTGAGCGCGCCGGCATCGCCGGACTTCAGGATCTTGAGCTTGATCCCGGACTGGCGCTGGAAGGCGTCGAGCACGTCCTGCGGGGCGGCGAACGAATCGTGCGTGACCAGCGTGACGGTCGGCGTCTTCTGGTCCGGGTTCGCGGACGACCCGCCGGAGTCGCCGCCGGAGAGCGAGCAGGCGCTGGCGAGCACCGAGACTCCTGCGAGACAGGCCACCGTGCGGACGGTCCGCGACATCATTCTTCCCCTCCTGCACTGCGCCGGATGAGGGAGAGCGATACGGCCTCCCTACGCCGGCATGATCCGGATCCAGGTGCGAACGGTCGCGGGTGCGAGGCCCGCCTCTCAGCCCGGCGTACCGGACTCCCGTGGCAATGCCGCAGCGTAGCCGACACCATGGAGTGATGACTCAGCTATTGAACGACTCGGCAGTGGAGCAGGCCCTCGGCACCGTCCCGGAGTGGCGGCGCGAGGACGACAGCATCGCGCGGACGGCCGAACTCGCGTCCTTCCCGGCGGCGATCGAGGCGGTGGACCGGGTGGCCGTGCTCGCCGAGGCGGCCGACCACCATCCCGACATCGACATCCGCTGGCGCACGCTGACCTTCCGTCTCAGCACTCATTCCGCGGGCGGGTTGACCGATCGCGACTTCGCACTGGCCAAGCAGATCGACGAGGTGCTGACAGCCCGCTGACCAGGTGTGACGTCCGCAACCCTGGCATAACAACCGGCCCCCTCGCGCGTCTCCCGGACAGACGCGACGGAAGGAGCCGGGATGGTCCAGGCACTCGTGGTAGGGATGGGTTCGTTCGGCCTCATGGTGGCCGCCGCAGGCGGGGTGCTGTGGCACACCGCGCGCAATCGGCGTGACCTTGATCACAAGCGGTAACAGTGAGCTAGATCAAGGCGCTATCCCAGCGGTAATCATCGGCACTCGCCCCGCTAGGACCCGCCATGAACAGCACATCCGCCCAGCTCACCGCCGCACAGCGCACGTGGGTCGCGGTGTTCTCGACCGCCGTCGTCCTGCTGTCGATGATCGTGCTCGGCCTGCTCGGCTGAGCGTCACGGCAGCGGGAACATCCGGATGAACCAGAACATGGCGAACCCGATGAGCCCGAGCACGACCGACGCGCAGCCGATCACCCGCATCCCGGTCGGCCCCTCGGGGACCGATTCGGCCGGGTCCTCCGGGTTCACCGCCACCTGAAGCGTCGCCCTCGCCCCCGGCGAACTGTCGCTGACGGTCTCGGAAAGGCCCTGATAGACGCGTCCGTCAGGCCCGCGGTACTCGTACCGCGGGTAGTAGAGCGCCGCGTCGCTGTCGTCGGCCCCGCGCCGCTTCCTCTCGTACCCGGTCACCACGGCCTGGGCCCTCGGCCACGTCGCCAACGCCACCTTGCGCCGCCGGGCTTTCCTCGCCTGCACCACGACGCTGACCACGAGGGCGATCATGAGCGCGCCCCAGATGGCATAAAGAACGATCCGCACCGGGGCATCTTCGCCGGGCGAGCGGCGCGAGAGGGACGTTTCGCCGAAAATGCCCCGCGTGGGTCAGGTCACCGCGAATCTCCGGTGCCGCTGCGCGTGCTCGGCCTATCCGGGCGGCAGCCGCTGTCCAGCACGTCGCCGCGACAGGCCCATGGCGGCTCCGCCTCCGGGAAAGACTGATTCCGCGTCATTCACATCCTCTGCCGAATGAGAATTCGTTCGCAGCCGAACACGCTGCCTGGATCCCGGAGCGGATCATGGAGTATGGTCCCGCTGCACTCAGTGGAGGGGAGCCATTCCGGTGCAGGAGAATGTGCGCGCGGCGCACTTGGTGCAGTTCTGGCGCACAGTGGAAATGTTCGGTCCGCAGAATATTCCACAACTGACGTCTCCCCGCGCCATCGAGCGGGCCGACTACCTCGTCTGCGACGTCGAACCGGGCGAACCAGCACCGTGGGAGCCGGAACATCCACTGGCCCGGGCTCGCTTGGCGCGCGACAAGACCTGGCAATTCGTCGTGTACGGAGCGTTGTACGACCTCTCGGCGGTCCACGCGGAGCTCAGCGAGCAATTCGGAAAGGAAGCCGTACCAGAGGAACGCCGAAAAGACGGCAAGACGGCGGTATACGCGTTCTCGGTCGATGCCGAAGGAACTCTTATTGAGGATTCCCCCGTACTGTCCGCCTGCGCCTGGGCAATCAGCAGACTGGGGTCACCTGGGCCACGTGATCCGAAGTGGCTTGACGGTTTCGACGAGGAAAGCAGTTCCTTCGGTGAAGAGCTGAACCGCCTCTCGCCGAAGAAGAAGCCGGGCGGAAAGCTGGGCAAGTTCGGCACCGCGGTGACCGGCCAGGTCAAGGAAGCCGCCCAAGAGGCAGCCACCGCAGGTGCGAAAGCGACCGGTTCGGCGGTGAAGACCGCAGTGGTCGCCGGCGCGACGTCGCTGACCGGTCCTGTCGTCGGGCCGGTCGTCGGCGGAATCGCGGGAGCAACGGCCGGCGCATTCGCCGAACGGCTGCTGACCCCGGCCTCCGCGAAGAAGCCCGCGGACGAAACCGCGTCCGGCCGCGAGTCGCGGGTAGAGCTCACCTCGAGGACGCTGCACGCGTTCACTCGGGAACTGGTCACTGCTCTCGGGCTGGACGACAGCCTGCGTGCCGCCGGAATCCGCGTCAGGTGCTACCAGATCTCCCGCCGGAACGCGGGCAAGGCCGACGATCAGGATTTTCTCAACAGCCCCGTCGCCGAGGACCTCGGCCTCGTCGAGAAAGAGATCCGAGCCGGCCGCCGAGGCGAAGCGCTGCGTGCGTTCCTCGGCGAGGACCCTTCCGTGCCCGCGTCCGACCGCGTCGACCTCCGTGCACAGCCCGGTGCGCTGCTTTCCGGCGTCGAGCCTGCTGTGATCCCCGGCGGACGCTGGCCTTCGGCGTATCCGCTCGTCACCGGCCAGCAGTTCGCGGTCGACTGGATCATGGCGCGGCCGGACGCGGGTCTCTTCGCGGTGAACGGACCGCCCGGGACCGGCAAGACGACCATGCTGCGGGACGTGCTCGCCGGGATCGTGGTCGAGCGGGCACGACGGCTCAGCCGGCTCGACACTCCGTCGGAGGCTTACACGGAGCGGCAAGAAGCGGTTCGCCCCTACTCGAGCCAGGTCCGTGCGCTCCGGCCGGAACTGACCGGGTTCGAAATCGTGGTCGCGACGGCAAGCAACGACGCGGCAGCCAACATCACTCAGGAAATGCCGGCGCTGACCGCGGTGAAAGGCGTCGAGGACGAAGCCGTCGCCGTCGACTACTTCACCGAACTGGGCAGTCACGTGCTGGGGAAACCGGCCTGGGGCTTGGTCGCGGCGATGCTCGGGAAAATGCAGCACCGCAGGGATTTCGCGAACAAGTTCTGGTGGAGCGGGTACACGCGGTCGAACGACGAGGAGCCGCCTGCGGACGAGATCCCCGGGATGAAGACGCTGCTCAAAGAAGCCCGCTCAGCGCCGGAACAGTCCGACGGCTGGGAAGCCGCGGTCGAAGCCTTCGCCGAAGCGGACGCCGAGGTCCGCACTCTGACCGCCGCCCGCCAGGCCGCGGCTGCCGGCATCAGGGAGCACACGCGGTGCGTGCAGGTCGTAACGTGGACTGCCGAACGGGTGCGGCAATCGAACACGCACTGCGGCCAACTCACCGAGGCTGCGCGTCAGGCCGAAGCGCTGCGTGCGACGTCAGCACAATCGCTGAGCGACGCTGACCAGCGGATCCGCGACTGGATGGACTGCCGGCCAGGATTCTGGGCGTTGCTGATGCCCTTCTCCCGCGCGACGCGAAAATGGAAGAAAGCGTATGGAGAAGCCATGGACGCCCGGGTCGCGGCTGACCGGGAGCACCAGTTGCACGTTGGTGCGGCCGCGCGGCTGGCGAACGAACTCCGCCAAGCACAGCAGAATCACGCTCAGCTGGCGGCTGAGCACGCTGCCGCCGAGCTGGCGCTCACGCAAGTTCGGGCCAAGGTGGACGCAGCATGCGCCCGCTGGCCGGGTGTCGTCCCCTTCGGACCCGCGGTCGCCAGTGACGAACAGCTGCAGCTTTGCGCCCCCTGGGCGGATCCGGAGTTCACCTCGGCCCGAACTCGGCTCTTCCTCCGCGCCCTCGCGCTGCACAAGGCTTTTCTCTTCGCAACCGCGGAACAGACCGACGTCAACCTCTCCGCCGTCGTCCAGCTCATCCAGGGCAAAGCGCAGGTCGGCGAGGGGACCGCGCTCGCTGCCTGGCAGACGCTGTTCCTGGCCGTGCCGGTCGTCTCCACGACCTTCGCGTCGTTGCCCCGGCTGTTCTCGGATCTCGGCAGCGAGTCGCTCGGCTGGCTCTTCGTCGACGAAGCGGGACAAGCGACTCCACAGCAAGTGACCGGCGGGATCTGGCGTTGTCGCCGAGCAGTGATCGTCGGCGACCCGCTCCAGCTCGAACCGATCGTCACGCTGCCGGTGCCCGCGCAGCACGCGCTTCGCCAGTACCACGGCGTCACCGAGCAATGGAGTCCGGAAAGCACGTCCGCCCAGCAGGTCGCTGACCGCCACGCCCGGCACGGCACGTGGGTTCCGGCGCCGGTCGGCGACGGAAAGGTGTGGGTCGGCGCACCGCTGCGCGTCCACCGCCGCTGCGACTATCCGATGTTCCGGATCTCCAACACCGTCGCGTACGGCGGCGATCTGATGATCTACGGAACCCCGGAGCGTCCTGAATTCTCCGGGCGGAACGAGTGGATCGATGTCCGGTCCGACCAAGCGAAGGACAACTGGATACCCGCGGAAGGAACAGCGTTGATCGCGCTGCTCAACGCCCTCGCCGGCCAAGGCGTCGCGCCGCGGGACGTCCGCGTGGTCAGTCCCTTCACCGATGTGGTGCGGGGTGCCAAAAACTGCGTAGCCGACTCCTTCGGCGACGGGTTCCCCGAGGGCAACGTCGGCACCGTGCACACTGTGCAGGGTCAGGAATCCGACGTCGTAGTGCTGGTACTGGGGAGCGCGCCGAATCGGTCGGGAGCCCGGCAGTGGGCAGCCGAGAAGCCGAATCTGCTGAACGTCGCGGTATCTCGAGCGAAACGCCGCTTCTACGTGATCGGCAACCGGGACCGGTGGAAGGATCTCCCGCACTTCGCGGTGCTCGCCGCGCAACTGGAGGCAGAGGAGGCAGTTCGGTGACCATCGCCGGGAATCCTGAACGGCCAGCCGCCAGCCTGCCGGTGAAAGACCCGTCCCGAGCGTGGCCAACCGCGCGCAGGCCGAGATCTCGCCCCTTTGCCACGTTCAGAGCGGATTTGCGCAACTAAACTTCCACTGCCAAACGGAGTTCACCATGCCATCGTCAGCCGGCCAAGGATTAATACACAGGTTGTCCACCCCTCCCTTCTGGCTGGTATTCAGCCTAGAATGGCCAGCGGGAACCGCCGACGGCGCAGCCGAATGCGCACTGGCCACCGTCCCTCAATTTGCCCCTCGTGACCATTTCTCGCCGGACACTCAACGGGTCTTGAACACGGTCGCCACGTTCGCTGCACGCCGACCTTGGCACAAAGTTGTCATGTTCGGCGAGATCAGCGAATCTCTCGCCGAAACAAACACAAGCTGGCCCGCGATGGGAGTAGACTGGGAGGCGGCACTCGAGGAATTGGCAAACGCGGCGATTCCTAGCTTATTCATCACCTTGGACCAATGGAGTCACTTCCTCTTGTCCACTGTCGGAATACCCCATACCACCGCATACTTTGCCGACGGTGGGCAACGGGTTGTCGAGCGCCAGGAGTACGAGGCGCTGCGGATGCGGTTGACCGCACTAATGACACAGGACTGGCCCGCCTACATAGCCGAGATCGAATCAAGGATCATCGGGACTTGACTCGTCGACGACAAGCACCATCCGGAATCGACGGCACCGGCCGGACGAAAGACGTGACCGTCACCTGCGATTCTTGGGTGGCTCTTTTGCGCCGATGATGACATCGAGGCCGAGGAACTCCTTGATCAGATGCTTCAGCTCTGGTCCCTCGATCAGCCGGAGACGCTCGTTTCGATGAGCGAAGTCATGGGCCGCCTTCCCGTACTACGAGGTGGTGACCATGATTCCGGTGCCCGCTTTTTTATCCTCCATCGTGCCCCAAAGCGCCCTCACCGCCTCGACGGGAACGCTCTTGACATAGCGTTTGGCTTGGATGACCGCCAGCCCGCCCATAACCGGGTCCGGGTTGACCGCGATCGCGTCGAGACCGTCGTCGCGAGACGCTTGGGTCACCCAGGACTGCATGCCCATCGCCTCGAACAGTTCACGGACGAGATGCTCGAACTCGTTCGGCGTCTGCTCCACAAGAACGGTGCAGGAGTCCAAGCCCGCGGGACGGAGTAGGCATCGACGAGGCGGAACCGGGTCAAGTCAGGATCGAAAATCGGCTTCACCGGTTCAACGTCGTACGGATGAGGCGACATCAGTGCATTCAGATGACGAAGACACTCCCTCGGTTCGAGTCTGTCCAGCACTAGGTCCTCGAACTTGTCCCTGGTGGCCGCCACCGTGAGCAGACAAGGCCGGATGGCCTGCCCGGTCGCCCGGTCAGTAGTTGAAAGGTGGCAGTTCACCGTGACTTCGCCCAGACGAGCCGGCGTCGCGGTGAACGCGTCCCGCAACGCGAGCAGGGCAGGCTGAGCGATCAGATCGGCATACCGTTGCCGCACCTCAGCGGGCTTCCTCGACGTCGGCTCGATCACGTCGCGCACCTTGACATACCGGAACGCTGCTTCGGTGGGGATCACTTCGGTGTCCGGCAGCTCACGGACAACCAGAATCTGGCCGCTGTCCGGCCGATACCCGACCTCGGCTTGACGAGGAACGCCGTCGGGCAAAGGGGCCGCTTCCAATGCGAGCCGCAGGCATCGTTCGACGGCTTCTTGCTCGCTCCGGCCGAACGCCTCTCTTAGCGCGCTGACCTGCTCGTTGTGCTGGTCGACATGCCGCTTGCGCTCGTCCTCACGTTGCGCGTGCTGTTGCCGGACCCGATCCAGCTGGGCAAGACGGTGGGTTTCTCGCTGGCGGTGAGCCGTCTGATCCTGCTCGAATTTCAGGCGAGCTTGCTGGACAGCTTGGCCATGCCGGGAGTCTCCACCGAACATGCGGGACAGAAGACCTGGCTCCGATGGCGCGAAGTCCTCCCATCGCGGCGACGGCTCCGCATTGAGCAGGCCTCCCGGGGATATCGCCTCAGCAACGAAGTCAAGCTGCATACCGCGGAAGTCAAGGGGCGTTTGCCGCTTCAGACCGGCACGCAGGACGCTCGCGAGCGTTTCAACGCGGGCGACCACCGCAGCCGTGAGTTCGTCGGCCTCCGCGGCCCGCTCAACGAGGTACTGAGCTTTGCGAGCACGTTCCGCTTGCGCTTCCTCCCGTTCGGCCCGCGCTGCTGCCGCGCGGTTTCCCTCTGTTGTTGGACAATAAACCGTTCTTGAGCCTTCTGCGCTTGCAAAGCCGCTCGACGCGCACGCTCACGTCGTTGCTGCCCTTTGCTTTGCGCCATGCCCAGCCCGCCTCCATCTCGCCTGTCGCCAATACGGACCGCTGGGTCGGATTAGCGACATCGTCCCTCGTCCAGATCGACTCTAGGTGGCTGTTTGCGGTTGTACTGCACGATCACTCGGACGCAGCAGGCTGATTAACCCAGCTGCGCCCAATCATCGAACAGAGGTGAATAAGAGTGCTTGCCGGGCCAGGAGAGCGGCTAAGTTCGATCGGCCTTGTCAGCGAACGACAGCCGTCCGCCTGACTGGGCTAATGACTCGAAAACTAACTTATCGCGCATCCGAATAGCAAAATCGGCAGCAACCGCGGCTAACCGATCCGAAACCTCTCCCGATACTCGCTGGGCGTCGTCTTCAAAGTCCGCCGAAAAGACCGGTTCAGTGTCGACACAGTGCCGAATCCGCAAGCTCCGGCGATCCTCGACAACGTCTCATCGCTCGTCTCCAGCCGATGTCGCGCCGCCTCCACCCGTGCGTGCTCGACATAAGCGGCGGGCGTCATCCCCAACTCGGCCTTGAACACCCGCGTGATCTGCCGATCCGTCACATGCGCATGCGCGGCAAGATCGGCAACCGTCAACGGATCCGCCAAATGCGCGGCAATATACTGCCGCAATTCGTCAACCCGCCGCGTAGCGGACGCGGGCTCCAACGACACGCTGAACTGACTCTGGCCACCCGGCCGCCGCAGAAACATCACGAGCTGGCGCGCCACCCGGGAAGCCAGCTCCGGCCCGAAGTCGTCGGCCACCAACGCCAACGCGAGGTCGAGGCAGGCACTCAGCCCGGCCCCGGTCCACACCGCGCCGTCGCGGATGAAGATCGGATCGGCGTCGACAGTCACCTCGGGATGCTCCTCGGCCAACTGCCGGGCCGTCGACCAGTGCGTAGTAGCGCGTTTGCCGTCGAGAAGTCCGGCCGCCGCAAGGATGTGCGCCCCAACGCAGACGGACGCCACCCGGCGCGCACGCCCGGCCAGCAAGCGAACCTCCTCGACTACCGCCGGGTCACACCTCGCGACGATCTCGCCGTTCTCCCCGAACACGACCGCGCCCGGCACGACCAGGGTGTCGATCGCCTTCCCGGCCAGCTCCGCGAAGGTCATGTCCGGCAGCACACGCACCCCGGCAGAGGTCATCACCGGCTCGAGCGCCTCCGCCGCGAGCACCACCCGGTACCCCGTCGGACGGTTCATTTCCCGCTGCAGCAGGGAAAACACCTCTGCGGGCCCAGTCACGTCGAGCAGGTCGATCCGATCGAACAGGACGACGACCATCAGTCGCTTCATCGCACACCCATGTCGGTTTCTGCGCTTTGCATGTCATTGCCGACATCCCCTGCCGAAGTCTAGCGTCGGCTGCACGAAACCGAACGAGAGGAAATCCGAACATGCCGAGGACGACGCTGCGGGAACTGAACGGGTTGAACCAAACCCCGGCGACACTGGCCGACTCGACACTGATCCTGGTCGACTACCAGAACACCTACACCCGCGGCGTGATGGAACTGGAAGGCTGGCGGCCTGCGCTGACCGCCGCGAAGAACCTGCTCGCCGAGGCCCGCGCCGCCGGAGCGAAGGTAATCCACGTCATCAACGACGGCGGCGAGGACACCCCCTACGACGTCCGAGCCGAGATCGGCAGCATCCATCCGGACGTCGCGCCAATCGAGGGCGAGCCGGTCGTCGTCAAGGGCGCGCCGAACTCCTTCGTGAACACCGACCTGGGTTCGCAGGTTGACGCAGCCGGGCACCAGAACGTGGTGATCGCGGGTTTCATGACCAACATGTGCGTCACGTTCACCACCGAAGGCGCCTTCCTGCGCGGCAACCACCCGACCGTCGTCGCCGACGCCTGCGCCACCCGGCCGTTGCCGACTCCGGTCGGGGAAGTCAGCGCTGCGCAACTGCACAACAGCTCGCTAGCGACCATCGGGGATCTTTACGGCGTGGTCGTTCCCAGCGTGTCCGGGTTGAGCTGAGTCGCTGGCCTCGGCACGATTTATGTCCTGCCGAGGCTCGTTCGCCAAAGTCGATGAACCCCGCGGCGGCCTCGCGCACAGTCCCGTGGGTTCCAGAAGTACCGTAACCGACTCATAGCCCTAGAGGTATTCGTCGATTACGTCTTCGAGTTCGCCTTCGACCCGCCGGCGCTGGACAAGCTCGGTCGCGTCCTCCCCATCGGGTATCTAGTCGAGCGCCGCCGAGCGGAGGCCTTGCTCGCTCGCCACGGGCGCTCCCGCAGGCTCAGCTTTCATCGACGCACTTCGCTCAGTCGCTCGAGGCGCTTGGCCGATGCAACGCCGGCGAGCCGACGCCGGCCAACATTCCATCGAAGGCATTCAGGGGTTCGTGCAAGCCGGGCCAGATCAGCCAGACGCACTACGGGTCGGAAGCATCACTGGCTTCCGACCCGGCTGCGCCTTCGATCAGACGTTGAAGCGGAACTCCACGACGTCGCCGTCCGCCATCACGTAGTCCTTGCCTTCCATGCGGACCTTGCCCGCCGAGCGCGCGGCCGCCATCGAGCCCGCCTCGACGAGGTCCGCGAAGGACACGATCTCCGCCTTGATGAAGCCGCGTTCGAAGTCCGTGTGGATGACACCAGCGGCCTGCGGGGCGGTCGCGCCCTGCGGGATCGTCCAAGCGCGGGATTCCTTCGGGCCTGCCGTGAGGTAGGTCTGCAGGCCGAGCGTGTGGAAACCGGCGCGGGCCAGCGCGTTCAGGCCCGGCTCCAGCTGGCCGACGGACTCCAGCAGCTCGCGCACGGACTCCTCGTCGTCCAGCTCCAGCAGTTCGGCTTCAACCTTCGCGTCGAGGAACACCGCGTCCGCCGGGGCGACGAGCTTCGTCAGCTCCTCGCGGCGCGCCTCGTCGGTGAGCACAGCTTCGTCGGCGTTGAAGACGTACAGGAACGGCTTCGTGGTGAGCAGGCTCAGCTCGCGCAGCGCCTCGCCGTCGATGTCCTTCTGCGCTTGGAACAGCGTGCGCCCGGAGTCGAGGATCTCCTTGGCCTTCTGGGCGTTTTCGAGCGCCGGCCGCGCTTCCTTCTTGGTGCGCGCCTCTTTCTCCAGCCTCGGCAGCGCCTTTTCGAGCGTCTGCAGGTCGGCGAGGATCAGCTCGGTGTTGATCGTCTCGATGTCGGACATCGGGTCGATCCGGCCGTCGACGTGCACCACGTCCGGGTCGTCGAACACGCGGATGACCTGGCAGATCGCGTTGGCCTCGCGGATGTTCGCGAGGAACTTGTTGCCGAGCCCCGCGCCCTCGGACGCGCCCTTCACGATGCCCGCGATGTCCACAAAGGACACCACGGCGGGCACGGTCTTCTCCGACGAGAAGATCTCGGCCAGCTGGTCCAGCCGCGGGTCCGGCAGCGGCACGACGCCGACGTTGGGCTCGATCGTGGCGAACGGGTAGTTCGCGGCGAGCACGTCGTTGCGCGTCAGCGCGTTGAACAGGGTGGACTTGCCGACGTTGGGCAGGCCGACGATACCGAGGGTGAGACTCACGGCCATGAAGTCTACGTGCTGGGCGGAGACCCCCGCCGACCCGGTGAGCGCGGCCGCAACGTCGTGTCGGTTTTCCGCCAGTCAGGGCTCTCACCTGCTGGCATCATCGAAGGCATGGCTACCTCGACCATCCCGATCTGGCGCGACACCGAGCGCTGCTACCGCGCGGTGACCGCCCGCGACCAGCGGTTCGATGGCCAGTTCATCATGGCGGTGCGCACCACGGGCATCTACTGCCGTCCGTCCTGCCCGGCGCTCACGCCGAAGGCGCAGAACGTCCGCTTCTACCCGACGTCGGCAGCCGCGCAGGCCGGTGGTTTCCGTGCGTGCCGCCGCTGCCTCCCGGACGCAGTCCCGGGTTCGCCGGATTGGAACGTGCGCGCCGACCTGGCCGCCCGCGCGATGCGGTTGATCTCGGACGGCCTGGTCGAGCGCGAGGGCGTGCCCGGGTTGGCCCGTCAGCTCGGCTACTCGGAACGCCAACTCGGCCGAGTGTTGACGGCTGAACTCGGCGCAGGCCCGATCCGCCTCGCCCGAGCACACCGCGCCCACTCGGCACGGTTGCTGATCGAGATGTCGCAGCTGCCGCTCACCGACGTCGCGTTCGCGGCCGGGTTCTCCAGCATCCGGCAGTTCAACGAAACGATCCGCGAAGTGTTCGCGACAACGCCGTCTCAGCTCCGAGCAGCCTCGCTTCGCCGCGGGAACCGCAACGAACCCAGCGGCGCGACGCGGCTCAGCCTTCGCCTGCCGTTCCGCGCCCCGTTCGACGCGGCGGGCGTGCTGAACTACCACGCTTCACGGGCGTTGCCAGGCATCGAAGCCGTCTCGGACGACGGCTACGGCCGCACCTTGCGCCTGCCACACGGCCCGGCGTCGGTGTGGGTCAGCCCGCGCGCCGGCTACGTGCAGTGCGACCTGGCGCTCTCGGACCTCCGCGACCTGAGCAGCGCCGTCAGCCGAGTGCGGCGGCTGTTGGACCTGGATGCAGACCCAGAAGCCGTCACCCGCGTGCTGTCCGCCGACGAGGCCTTGGCCCCGCTGGTCGCAGCTACCCCGGGCATCCGCGTGCCAGGCGCCGTCGACGGTCCGGAGGTCCTGCTCCGCGCCCTGCTCGGCGACGACGTGGCCGACGTCGTCCGGCTTGGCGAGCCAGTCCCGCCCGCCGACCCGCCCATGGACACCCTGACGACCCTCTTCCCGACCCCGTCCGCCATCGCCGCAGCCGACGTGAAACCGCTGGTCAAACAGGTCGCCGCGGCGATCGTCGCCGGTGACCTGGACCTCCACGTAGGCCGCGACGCCGACGAACTGCGCACCGAAATGCTCACGGCCGGCGTCGATCCCGCCACCGCCGATTACGTCGTGATGCGTCTGCTGGGCGCTCCCGACGTCCTGTTGACCGCTGATCCAGCCGTCCGCCGCAGCGCGGCCGAGCTGGGCATCGACCTGACGACGTCCGCACGCGGCTGGCAGCCGTGGAGTTCGTACGCCAGCCGGTATCTCAGTTCCCGAACCGCTTGAGGAGACTTTTCCCGTGCACACCGCCTTCTGGTCCACTTTGGACACCAAGATCGGCCCGTTCACCGCAGTGGTGGCAGGCGACGGAGCCGTACTGGCCTCCGGCTGGACCGGCGACGTCGCCGAACTGACGCCGCTCATCTCGCCGTCCCTGGCCCCAACGACCCTGACCGAACGCCGCGACCTCGGCCCCGTGACGACCGCGATCCGCCGCTACCACGGCGGTGATGTCGACGCCGTCGCCGACATCGAGGTACGGCAGCGCTCAGGCCCGTTCCGCGAGCACGCGTGGGAGATGCTGCGCAAAGTCCCGGCAGGCAGCCCGGTGAGCTACGCGGAGTACGCCACCCTCTCGGGCAACCCGTCCGCAGTCCGCGCGGCAGCGACCGCTTGCGCCCGCAACGCAGCGGCCCTGTTCGTGCCTTGCCACCGGGTGGTGCGGACCGGCGGAGCGATCGGCAACTTCCGCTGGGGCGTGGACGCCAAGCGGTGGCTTCTGCACCACGAAGAGTCCGCCTGACAGCTCGGCTGAGTTGGCGGGTTGGCTGCGCGGGTTGGCCGGACGCAACCGGGTTGGCCCGTCTGAGCTAGGCCGGGCCAGACCGAGCCGAGCCGGGCTGAGCCAGGCCAAGCCAAGCCGGGCCGAGCCAGGCCAAGCCGAGCCGGGACAAGCCGGGCCAGACCGAGCCGAGCCGGGCTGAGCCAGACCGAGCCGAGCTGAGCCAGACCGAGCCGAGCCGGGCTGAGCCAGACCGAGCCGAGCTGAGCCAGGCCGGGGTAGCCGCGTGACGGCTGCTCCGGCGCCGCCAACAATGGTCGGCCCGCCACCGCAGCGGCCAGCCCCAGCGACGCACTTACCCGCACCGGCTGGCCGCAGCTCGCCACGAGTCGACATGCCGCCTCGCAACCATCCCGCCGCATCCACCGCTGCCAGGCTCCACCCCACGGTCCACGTCGGTCTTCTGCGCCCTGCCAGCCCAACGCCTCGCCCGCTTCAGGTCAAGGCCTCCGGCAGCGACTCGGCCGTCGCTCTGGGCTTCATCAAGCCATCTGCAGCTCCACTCTCGAGCCGGTGCGGGACTTCCGCACTCGCAGCCGCGTGGGGATGCGCTGGCGGAGTTCCTCGACGTGCGACACCAGGCCCACCACGCGGCCGCCGGCGCGGAGTTCGTCGAGGATGTTCATCACCACGTCCAGCGTTTCGGCGTCCAGGGTGCCGAAACCCTCGTCCACGAAGAGGGTGTCGAGCAGCGCACCACCGGTTTCGCCTGCCACCACGTCGGCGAGGCCCAACGCCAGCGAGAGCGACGCGAGGAAAGACTCGCCGCCCGACAGCGTTTTCGCTGGGCGCACCGCGCCGGAGTAGTCGTCCAGCACGTCGAGGCCGAGGCCGCCCCTCGTGCCGCGGGCACCGGCTGCGTCCGAGTGCACGAAGGAGTAGCGCCCCTGGCTCATAGTCCGCAGTCGCGCGGTCGCCGCGAGCGCGACCTCTTCCAGCCGGGCAGCAAGGACATACGAACGCAACGACATCTTCCGCGCGTTCTGCCCTCGACCGTTGACCACTTCGGACAGCGCCCGAAGTTCGGCCTGTTCCTCTTCCAGCGGCCGCAGCTCCGACAGCGCCGTGCCGAGCCGTCCGGCCAGCTTCACCAGTTCGCGGTGTTGTGCCGAAACCGCTTGCTGCGCGGCAAAAGCGGTGTCCGCACGCGCCCGCGTTTCCTTCGCCCGCTCAGCCAGCGGCGCGACCTCGACCGCATCATCCGGCGAGATCCCGAACAGTTCCGGTTGCGCGAGCATCTCCCGCGCACCGGCGGCCATCGCGTCCGCCTCGGCGAGACCCTGTTCGAGCTTCGTGACCTGCTCGTCACTGCGGACGGCGGCGCGCATTTCCTCAAGGGTAGAGAACCCCTTGGCATGCAATGAGATCTCGACCAGATCCCGCTGCTCCGCGAGCCGGGACTCCGCTCCGGACACCGCGGTGTGCGCCTCCGCCGCCAGGTCGAGCGCTCCGGCGAACGTGAGCAGGTGCTGTCGTCGGGCGGGGACGTCCGGGAATTCTCCCCTGCCCGCGATCAGCCGCTGTTCGCGCTCGGCCATCCGCTCGGCCAAGGCCCGGATCTCACTGTTCGCCTCGGTGACCGTCTGCTCGGCGAGGCGACGCTGTTCCGCGAGTTGCTCGGCTCCGCGCTCCAGCTCGGCGACCTTCCTGTTCAGCTGGTCTTTGCGCTGCGCCTTTCCGGAGAGCTCCGCGACGACCGTGCGGGCTTCGGCCAGCGCGGTCGCGATCTCCTCCGCGGTGCGTCCGTCCAACCGTTCCCGCAATGCGACGACTCGCGCCTTGGCCTCTTCCAACGCGGACACCACTCGCTGACGCAACGCCGACGCCTTCTGTTCGGCTTCTTCGGCAGCGCGTTCTTCGGCCGCGTCGACCAACGGCGCGTCATGGTTCGCTGGTGCCGGATGCTCGGCCGACCCGCACACCGGACACGCCGTTCCATCGGCCAGGCCAGCAGCCAACTCGGCTGCCATGCCGTCGAGACGCCGTTCGCGGAGGTCGAGCCGACGTTGCCGAGCCGCCTGATGCTCGTCGACCACCTCGCGCAGCTTCGCTTCGCCACGCTCGACCCTGGCTTCAGCAGGCGGCAACTCCTCGGCCGCACGGGTGAGCGCCGTCAGCTCGTCGACGCGGGATTTGGCACCGTCCAGCTTCGCCGCCGCTTCTCCGGCCACGGTCGCTTCGGTACGCGCAGCGGCGATGAGACCGGGCAGCTTGTCCAGCCGTTCCGCAAGCCCGGCAACCTGCTCGGCGGCTTTTTCCGCGACTTTCTGCCGCTCCGCACGGCGTTGCTCGTCGCTCTTCTGCTGGGTCGCCTCCGCGGCCAACTCGGCAAGAGCGCCCGCCTCCTCGCGAACGGAGCCCGCACGCTCGCGAAGGTCGGCGACAGCGAGCCCGACCGCATCGAAGCCGAGGTCGGCAAGGTCTCGGATCCGGTCTGCCACCAGCACTTGCGCATCACCGAGTTCGGCCGTGCGCCGGTCCATCAACTCGGCCTCGGGCACCACCGCGGCAGCGCGCCGAGCCGCAGCGATTTCTTCGATCCACTCAGCACGTTCAGTCGCCTGCTCGGCGATCTGCGTCAGCCGGGTGTGCGCGGTGCGGACACGGCGGATCTTGTCCGCGTCTTCTTCCGCTTCGCGAAGCGCGACCTCAGCGGTCTTCGCCGCCGAACGTGCTTGCGCGGCCTCAGTTTCCGCCGCCTCGGCCTGGGCGGCGACCTCGGTCAAGACAGCGTCGACCCACTCCGGCTGCCCCTCCTCCGGCGGTTCCTGCTGCGCTTCCTGCGCGTAGCGGGCGAGCAGCTCACGAACCTCCTGCTGCCGCTTTTCCAGCGCACGGCCGCGTTCCGCGCGAAGGTCCGCGAACCAGCGTTCGACGTCGGAGAACCGCTCAGTTCCGAAAAGCCGTTCCAGCAGCTTCTCGCGCTCCGTGGTGTCGCTGCGGAGGAACTTCGCGAATTCTCCTTGCGGCAGCAGCACAACCTGGAAGAACTGCGCCGCCGTCATGCCCAGCAACCGCTCGACGGTGCGCGCCACCTCGTCGATGCGGATGCTTCCGTCCGGAGGCAGCCCGGCAGGCGGTTCACCGACCCAGGTGAGCGAAACCCGGGCCTGCTGCGTGGTGAATCCGTCGCCGCGCTTCTTCGGCCGCTGGTACTCCGGACCGCGCACGATCCGCAGCCGCTGACCCTGCACGGTCAGCTCCAGCACGACCTCGGTCTGCCGATCGGGTTCGGCGAGATCGCACCGCAACCGCTTGACGTCGCCGCGCGCGCCTGGAACCACACCGAACAACGCGAACGCGATCGCGTCGAGCAGCGTGGTCTTGCCCGCGCCGGTGTCGCCGTGGAGAAGGAACAGGCCGTCGGCGCCGAGGGCGTCGAAGTCCACCACCTCTCGACCCGCGTAGGGGCCGAAGGCTTCCACCTCCAGCAGATGCAGTCTCACAGCTTCTCCACCGCCGTCCGGTTCGCTGCTTCGAGCGCCAGGTACACCAGCCGTTCCTCGCGTTCGGTCGGTGGAGCACCGCGACAGTCGTCGAGGAAACTGCGCGCGATCTCGATGTCACTGCGCCCGCGTACCGCCTCGGCGTACTTCAGTTCGGCACCGGCGGCCCCGCCGTCTGGCCGCCAATCCATGTGCACCGCATAGGGAAAGCGGTCCTGCAGCAACCGCATCGCATCGATCGGGCGGACTCGGTCAGTGACGGTGACCGAGAGGAAATGCTCGCGCCATTGCTCGTGTTCCGGGTCCTCCAGCAAAGCGGCGAGTTCGCCGGAGAGGGTCGCGAGCGGACGCGGCACCGGCAGCTCGTGCCGGCGGACCTCGGCCAGGCCGTTCGCGTCGAGATCCACGAACCACACCGATTTCCGTTGCCGCGCTTCGGAAAACGAGTACGCCAGCGGACTTCCGGAGTACCGGAGGTGTTCCGCGAGCGTCTGCGGGCCGTGCAAGTGGCCGAGCGCGACATAGTCCACGCCGTCGAACACCGAGCCGGGAACCTGCTCGACTCCGCCGACCGCGATGGTGCGTTCCGATTCGCTGGCCTCGCCGCCGGTGACGAAAGCGTGTGCCAGCACCACGGATCGCGTTCCCGGACGACTGGCCAGGTCGTGGCGCACCCGCCGCATCGCCTCGCCGAGCACGCCGGTGTGGCCGCGCGCCTCCGGCACGCCCAGCGCGTGCCGCGACGGCTCGGGTTCGAGATACGGAATGCCGTAGAACGCGACCGCGCCGTGTTCGTCATGCAGCACAACGGGTTCCGCTATGCCTTCGACGGTCGCGCGGACGTGCAGCCCGCCCGCCGCCGCGAATTCGGCGAACGCGCCGAGCCGCGCGGCCGAATCGTGGTTGCCCGGCGTGATCACAAGTTCCGCGCCGGCCCGCCGGATGCGGGTCATCGCGGCCGTGGCGACGCGGACAGCTTCGGCGGACGGCACCGCTCGGTCGTAGATGTCACCGGCCACCACCACGACGTCGACCGACTCGCGGTCGACGAGTTCGGCGATGCGCGTGAGGGCGGCCTCCTGTTCGGTAAGCAGATCGGCGCCGTGGAACGTGCGGCCGATGTGCCAATCAGAGGTATGGAGGA
Organism: Amycolatopsis sp. cg13; assembly: GCF_041346965.1. Classification (GTDB taxonomy): domain Bacteria; phylum Actinomycetota; class Actinomycetes; order Mycobacteriales; family Pseudonocardiaceae; genus Amycolatopsis. The sequence continues at coordinate 7,201,703 of NZ_CP166848.1, read as the reverse complement.
CTCTCACGGCGACCACGTTAGGAGCAGACCCCGACGAAATCCCGTAGGCACGCCGTTGCCCCACTCGAACGTGTGTACGAAGCCGATCAGGTCCACTGGGGACACGCCCAGCACCGAATCTGCAAAGTCGCAGGTCAGCTACACAGCGCGACCATGGGTGCCGGTTTTTGTCGGTGGGGTCCGCCATGATGTCTCGCGTCCGGACACCCGACGGACCCGACGGAGAGGAGGACCGGGTGGAGACGGTGATCACCACCGCGGCCATCGTGCTCGCGCTGCTCCTGTGCGTCGCGGTCGTCGTGCTTTGGCGGCTGTACAACGACGGAATGCGCCGGGCCGACGCGGCCGCGCGGCTCGTGGCAGCAGAGCGCGCGAAAGGCGACCAGCAGCAACTCGCGCTGCGCCGGTACGAGGTGGCGTTCGCGTCGATCCACGGCCGCGGCGAACTCGGCGAACAGGTGCTCGTGGAAACCGCGCGCGCTCTCGGACTGCGGGAGGGACTGCACTTCACCCTGCAGACCGATCTGGGCGGCGGCGGAAGCGCGAAGCCCGACCTGGTGCTGAACGTCGGCGGCGGCCGAGCGGTACCAGTCGACGCGAAGGCGAGCATGGCCATCTGGGCGGAGGCGGTCGAGACCGACGACCCGGAAGAACGGCTCGACGCGTTGCGCGTCCACGTCCGGCAGCTGCGCTCCCGCGCGGCGGAGCTGGCGGGCAAGGGCTACCAGCGCTGGGCGGACGCGATCTACGGCACCGTCATGTTCGTCCCGTCCGACGCGGCCGTGGTCGCCGCCCTCGACACCGATCCCGAATTGCTGCGCTGGCTGATCGACCGTCGCGTATTCCTGTGCGGTCCCACGGGATTCGGGGTGCTCGCGTCGGCGGCGCTGTTCGCCGCCAGCGACCGGGCGCTCGTCGAGGACGTCGAGCAAGTGCGCGCGGGCGCCGCCGCCGCGCACCGGGCAGCGGGCAATGCGGTCGAAGCGCTGAATCTGTCCACAACGCACCTTCAGCGCTTTGTTTCGGCCCGTCGCCGGGAACTCGAGGCACTGGAGTCGTTCCGCGCGACGGTCGCGCCGCTCACCGACGCGTCGGGCAGTCCAGCACCCGTGCCGCAGCTTCGGAAGGGAGACGAGGTGGCAGCTGGTTGAGGTCGCGGCGCGATGGCCGCGGGCTCGACATTCGCGATCGGACGTTCGGCGGCATGCTCTCGCGCCGCGCGGCTGACAACGCGGCTGACAGCGTGGCTTGGCAGGCGCAAGCGTGGCGGCACGTTCCCGACGGCTCAACGCTCGGGAGACACCGTCTGGCAGCCCGCTCCTAGGCAGACACAGTCCGACTGCTCGACCTTAGGCAGAGGCGTTCCTGCCGAACGAGCTTGGGCAGCGCGATCCGGTGAGTGGCCTGGCGGAGTGAACCCGGCAAGGGAACCGCCCGGGCGTCCTGATCCCACTCGGCTCGAGCGCTGCCGTGAGCGGTGACGCATCGCGCAGGCGTCCAAGCCGAGCGCTGTCCCGGCGAGCGGGCAGTCTGCGGTCACTCGTCGGCGGCCGAGGCGATGGGCCAGTTCGCGTCGTCGTGGTCCGCCGCTGTCGACGGCTTGTGGCTCCCAGGCGGGTGCTGCGAGGCACGTCGGACGGACGGATACCGGAGTCCGGATTGCCCAGAACGAACGGCGAAGTCCAGGTTGGACGCTGCCGTCGCGACGAGCGAAAGGGCAGGGTTGCGACGTCGCGCGGGCAGGATCCGGAGGCTCAGGCGGTTCGCGGGAACGTCAATTCCCGGTCAAGTTCCAGAACGGCGAATGTTCCGGAACAGGACCGGCGGTGCCGCCGTTGCCGGGGTCGGCCGGTGGCATAGCCTGGGGCCAGCGCAGGGCCGGGAATCGGGCAGTCAGACCATACCGTCGGTATCACCGCTGGTCAGAGGTCTGGTCCACTGGTTCCCCGTCCGGCGGAGCGGGGCGGGCAGGCCGTACCGCGAGTACCGCTCGACCGAACGAAACGTCATGCGGTCGAGTGGCTGCTTCGTGCTGTCCTCGGCAGTGCCAACAAGATCGTGACAAGTACGGGCTACGGTGTGCCTCGTGACCGCGATACGCGATCGCCAGAGCGATCCCGATGCCGATGACGCCCCCGTGCCGTGGGACGAGCGTCTCGTCGTCGGCACGAGGCGCGGCCTGCCCTGGTGGGCGGCTGTGCTCGTGGGCTTCGGCTTGGCAGTGCTCGGCGCCATCATCGACGAGAAGTCCACCGGCAGCCTCGGTTTTGTTTTCAAGGCGGGCTACTTCCTCGGGGCCGTGATCGCGGTCGGCGCGGTGCAAAGACGCGGGCTGTTCGGTCCGATGGTGCAGCCGCCGCTGGTGCTCGCCGTCACCGTGCCGGGCGTGGTGCTGCTGACCGGCGGGGGTTCGGAGGCCAGCGACACCCTGTCGAAGCTCCTCAACATCGGGCAGCCGCTGATCAAGGGCTTCCCGACGATGGCGGTCACGACCGGCGTCACGTTGCTGTTCGGCTTCTTCCGGATCTACCGCGAACGCGACCCGGACGCGCCCGTCAAGATCAAGGACGGCAAGCTGCCGCGCACCCGGGACGAGGACGACGACAAAGCCGCGAACCGTCCGCGCTCGCGGCCGCCGGCCGGGCGCACCGGGCAGACGCCGCCTCCCGGCAACCGTCGCCGTCCGCCGCGGGATCTCGACGCTCCGCCGCCGCGACGTCCGCGTCCGCCGGCCGACCCGGGAGCCCGTCCCCGGCGCGAGCCGATGGACCCGAACGCTCCGCGCGGTGGCCGCAAGCCGCCGCCAGAGGGTCGTCGTCCCCGGCCGCCGGAAGGGGATCCGCGCCGTCGGGATCCCCGAGGCGACGCACCGCCGCCGCGTCGTCGGCCGCGCGGGGACGAACCGCCGCCCGGGCGTCCGCGTCCGCCTCGCCGGGAACCGCCACGCCGCCAGCGTCCTTGGGACGACGAGGGCTGAGCCAGCGCGGAATCCTCGCGCCAGGCACGGTCGCGGTCAGCGGCCGGACACAGGCAAACGACAAAGGCCGCCGATCCCTTAACCGGGATCGGCGGCCTTTTCGTTGTAGTGCAAGGAAATCCCTAGCCTGAGGTCGACAGCTGCGCGGGTCCTGACGGCTTCTCGCCGCAGCAGCCGGGCTTCCGCACAGCTTCTCGGCCAGAGCGACTGGGCTTCCGCACGGCCACACTCGGCACAGCGGCTGGACTTCCGCACGGCCCCGCTCGCGACTGGACTTCTCAGGGCCCTCGGCACAGCGGCCAGGCTTCCTCACCGCACCAAGCTCTCCGTCGAGGCAGACCCGACGAGAGACAAGTAGCGAGCCCAACGCGCGTCAGGATTCCGACTTACGCGTCAGGATTCCGACTTAACAGCCTTCCGAAGCTCCTTGGGCAACGCGAACGCGATCTTCTCGTTGGCCGTCGTCACCTCGTCGACCTGTCCGTACCCGCGCTCGGCCAGCCACTTCAGCAGGTCCATCACCAGCACGTCCGGCACCGAGGCCCCCGACGTGACGCCGACCGTCGCGACGCCCTCCAGCCACGACTCGTCGACCTCTGAGGCGAAGTCGATCAGGTGCGAAGCCGACGCTCCGGCCTTCAGCGCGACCTCCACCAGCCGCTTCGAGTTCGACGAGTTCTTCGAGCCGACGACCAGCACCAGGTCGCACTCGGGAGCCATCGCCTTGACCGCGACCTGGCGGTTGGTGGTGGCGTAGCAGATGTCGTCGCTGGGCGGGTCGGCCAAAGTCGGGAAGCGGTCGCGCAACTGGTCGACGCGTTCCATCGTCTCGTCCACCGACAGCGTGGTCTGAGACAGCCAGATCACCTTCGACGGATCGCGCACGTCGACCTTGTCGACGTCCTCGGGCTTGTCGACCAGCTGCACCTTGTCCGGCGCCTCACCAGCCGTGCCCTCGACCTCCTCGTGGCCCTCGTGGCCGATGAGGAGGATGTCGTAGTCGTCCTTGGCGAACCGGTTGACCTCTTTGTGCACCTTGGTGACCAGCGGGCAGGTCGCGTCGATGGTGCGCAGGTTGCGCTCTTCGGCCTCGGCGTGCACCGCGGGCGAGACGCCGTGCGCGGAGAACACCACGAGCGCGCCCTCGGGCACCTCAGAGGTCTCCTCGACGAAAATCACGCCTCGCTCGCGCAGGGTCTCGACGACGTGCCGGTTGTGCACGATTTCCTTGCGCACGTACACCGGCGGCCCGTACAGCTCGAGCGCCTTCTCGACGGCGACGACCGCGCGGTCAACGCCGGCGCAATACCCGCGCGGCTTCGCGAGCAGCACGCGTTTGGCGGCGCCGGACCGGGAGATCGTCGGGGTACCGGCGGGTTCGGTTCCGGGACTCGCAGAAGTCATGCCTCCAGGGTACGGGCAGTGCCGATCCGGGATCGAAGTCCTCGTTCGGATGATGGCGGCGGCCATTCAGGCTGTGCCGGGCGTCACGTCCGGCGCCCCTGGCCACCCGTTCGGTTGGGCAGACCGGCCCTGATACGGCACGCTGGACCCATGAAGCCACTCCCGCTCCCCCTCCGGGTCGCCGCGGGCCTCGCCGTCACCACCGCCGAGCGGGTTCGTGAGCTCCCGAAGCAGCTCACCGGCCTGCCGGTCACCGTCGTGAGCCAGGTACTGCAGCTGTCCATGCGCGTCCAGCAGCAGGTCACCGAGCTGGCCATCAAGGGCGACGACGCACTGTCGATGCTGCGCCCCGTCGAGGACACGCCCAGCTGGGCGACGTTCGACGAGGACGCCGTGCCCGAATTCACTCCGTCCCGGCCTACGCTCGTGCCGGTCGACGACCTGCCCGAGCCGCGCGACCTGCCCGAGCCACGCACCAACGGCCACCGCGCGCAGCCGCCGGACCTCGCCGCGGAAGGCATCGACGACCCGTGGGTCGAGGAGACCCGCGCGCTCGCCGAGGAGCATTCCGAAGGCGAGAACGACAGCTCCGGCCCGGCCGGCCTTGGCAATTACGACGAGCTGACGCTGCCGCAGCTGCGCGCCCGGCTGCGCCGGCTGACCGTGCCGCAGCTGGAAGAACTGCTGGAGTACGAGAAGGCCAACGCCGACCGCGCGTCGTTCGTCGGCATGCTCGCGCGGCGGATCGGCAACGCCCGCAAGGCCGAGGAACAGCCGGACGACCCCGCGGAAGGCCAGTGAGCAACGACCCCGCCACCAGCGCGGAGAACCCCTGGCCGGTCCGCACCGTCGCGCGCAAGATCGGCGACTGGGTCCACCGGCTCGGCGACGTCTGGGTCGAAGGCCAGGTCACGCAGATGAACGCGCGGCCCGGCACGCAGACCGCGTTCCTGACCCTGCGCGACCCGTCCGCGGACGTCTCGATGTCCGTCACCTGTCCGATGTGGCTGGTGCGCGAACTGCCGACGCCGCTGCGCGAAGGCGACCGGGTGGTCATCCACGCGAAGCCGTCGTTCTTCTTCGGCCGCGGCACGCTGAGCCTGCGCGCGGACCAGATCCGCGCGGTCGGCATCGGCGAACTGCTCGCGCGGATCGAGCGGCTGCGCAAGCTGCTGGCCGCCGAAGGCATGTTCGCCCGCGAGCGGAAGCGGCCGATTCCCTTTCTGCCCAAGGGAATCGGGCTGATCACCGGACGCGCGTCAGCGGCCGAGCGGGACGTGCTGGCGAACGCGCAGGCACGCTGGCCGCACGTGTTGTTCAAGGTGCTGAACACCGCCGTGCAGGGTACGCAGGCCGTGCCGCAGATCCTTCGCGCACTGTCTATTTTGGACAAGGACCCGGACGTCGACGTGATCGTCATCGCCCGCGGCGGCGGCAGCGTCGAGGATCTGCTGCCGTTCTCCGACGAAGCACTATGCCGGGCGGTCGCGGCCGCGGGCACGCCGATTGTCAGCGCCATCGGGCACGAGCCGGACACTCCCCTGCTCGACCACGTCGCCGACCTGCGCTGTTCCACCCCGACCGACGCGAGCAAGCGCATCGTGCCGGACGTCCGCGAGGAAACCGCGCGAGTGCGGCAGATGCGCGACCGCGGCCGGCGCGCGCTGCACGGCTGGGTCGACCGGGAGACGCGGCTGCTGACCCAGCTGCGCAGCCGTCCGTCGCTGGCCGATCCGCTGGGTCCGATCGAGCGCCGCCTCAGCGACGTCGAGATGCACCGCGAACGCGGCCGGCGCGCGATGCTCGGCCTGCTCGCCAAGGACCAGGCCGAGGTCGCGAACGCGCGGGGCAAACTGGCCGCGCTCGGCCCGGCGGCCACGATGGCGCGCGGATACGCCGTCGTCCAGTTCACTGATTCCGCAGGCAACCTCCACGTGCTCCGCTCCGTCTCCCAAATCGAGGACGGAGCGCAGCTGCGCGTACGGGTCGCCGACGGGGCGGTCCGCGCCGTGGCCGAATCCGTCGAGCCGACGACACCCGTACCGGAAGGAGACCGGCCGTGATGCACCGGGCCCCGGCGTTCCTCCCGCTCACGGTGGACGCCGCCGCCCGGCTCAACGCCGGTCTCCTGCTGCGGCAGGCCCTGGTCACCGACCGCGCCGCCGACGAATGCTGGACGGCCCTGCTCGCCGGCTGCGGCACCGCGGCTCGACGCGGGCTGGCCCCGCAGCTGAGGCGGTTGTCCGAGGCGACGTCGGAGCACGTCGGCGTCCGGTGGTGGTTCGCCGAAGGAACCGGGCACCGGCGACGAGTGGCGAGCGCGCAGGAGAACCTCGAGGACGCCATCGCGGACGGTGACGGGCAGGAGTTCGCGCTGGCTTTCGTCGGGTACGACCACGCGATGGCGAGCGCGGTGGTCGCTTGCCCGCAACGGGCCCGATCGAGCGTCCCCGGGACCCCGGCCGGACGCGGTAGTGTGCGCCAACAGCCCCGTGCACCACAAGGTCGGAGAACGTGAGCGAAGCAGACACCGCCGGACTCGGTTACGAGCAGGCCCGCGATCAGCTTGTCGAGGTCGTGAAGGAGCTGGAGGCCGGCGGGCTTTCCCTGGAGCAGTCGCTTGAGCTCTGGGAGAAGGGCGAGCAGCTCGCCAAGGTGTGCGAACGGCATCTGGAAGGCGCCCGCGAGCGGATCGAGGCCGCGCTGGCCTCGGTGGAGACCGACGACGACACAGAGTGACGTGCACCATGCGTGGCTGAATCGGTCAGGTGGTCTACGGATCTGACAGACTGGGCACCCGCTGACGAACCGTGTTCCGGGAGGCCACCATGACCACCGCCAGTGACCGCAGCCGACGCGAAGCGCCTGATCGCAACCTCGCCATGGAACTGGTGCGGGTGACCGAGGCAGCCGCGATGGCGGCCGGCCGCTGGGTCGGCCGAGGCGACAAGATCGGCGGCGACGGGGCTGCCGTCGACGCGATGCGCCAGCTCGTCTCCACCGTCTCGATGCGCGGCGTCGTCGTCATCGGCGAGGGCGAGAAGGACGAAGCGCCGATGCTGTTCAACGGCGAAGAGGTCGGCAACGGCGACGGCCCGGACTGCGACGTCGCGGTCGACCCGGTCGACGGCACCACGCTCATGGCGAAGGGCATGCCGAACGCGCTGGCCGTGCTCGCGGTCGCCGAGCGCGGCGCGATGTTCGACCCGTCCGCGGTGTTTTACATGGAGAAGCTGGCCGTCGGCCCGGACGCGGCGGGCAAGGTGGACATCTCCGCCCCGGTCGCGGAGAACATCCGGCGCGTGGCGAAGGCGAAGAACTCCAGCGTCAGCGACGTGACGGTCTGCATCCTCGACCGGCCGCGGCACGAACAGCTGGTCAAAGAGGTCCGTGAGGCGGGAGCCCGGATCCGGTTCATCTCCGACGGCGACGTCGCGGGCGCGATCGCCGCTGCCCGGCCGACCACCGGGGTCGACATGCTGCTCGGCATCGGCGGCACGCCCGAGGGCATCATCGCCGCGTGCGCGATGAAGTGCCTCGGCGGCGAACTGCAGGGCCGGCTGTGGCCGAAGGACGACGCCGAGCGCGAAAAGGCGCTCGCCGCGGGCCACGACCTTGACCGGATCCTGCTCAACGACGACCTGGTCACCGGCGACAACGTGTTCTTCTGCGCGACCGGCGTCACCGACGGCGACCTGCTGCGCGGCGTCCACTACCGGGCTGGCGGCGCGACGACGCAGTCGATCGTCATGCGGTCCAAGTCCGGGACGGTCAGAATGATCGACGGCTACCACCGGCTCGAGAAGCTGCGGGCGTACTCGTCCGTCAACTTCGACGGCAACCTCGACCTCGACGAGGACGAGCGCGCGGTGCCTCCGCTTCCCTGATCTGCCAAGGAGTTCCCGGTGTCGAAACGGCTGTTCGCGCTGGCGCTGACCGTCCTCGCCGGAGTCGTGCTCAGCGCGGGCAGCGCTTCGGCGGGGCCCGCTATTGTCGGCGGAACCGACGCGGACCAGCCGTACCCGTTCGCGGTGTCCCTGCACACCTCGGGCGGCGCGCTGTTCTGCGGCGGTTCGCTGATCACGCCGACGTGGGTGGTCACCGCGGCGCACTGCCTGTCCGCGAAGGACCCGGCGACGATCGGGTTGCGCGTCGGCAGCAACGACGCGGACGCGGGCGGGGAAACGCCGAAAGCGGCGGAATTCGTGCTGCACCCGCATTTCAACGCCGAAACGCAAACCGGCGATGTCGGCCTGATCCGGCTGACCGCACCGGTGCAAGCCGCGCCGATCGCGATCGGCGGTTCGGCCGCACCGGGCACGGCGGTCCGGGTAATCGGCTGGGGCCAGACGTGCGCGACGCCGAATTGCGGGCCGGTCTCGAAGTCGTTGCGCCAGCTCGACACGCAACTGGTGCCGGGCGCGAAATGCACGGCGGCGTTCGACGGAACCTCCGAACTGTGCACGGAAAGCCCCGGCGGATCCGGCTCGTGCTACGGCGATTCCGGTGGGCCGGAACTGGTTCGCGACGGCGACCGGTGGGTGCTGGCCGGGATGGTCAGTCGCCCGGGGAACCGCTCGTCGACGTGCGGATCGGCTCCTTCGATCGCTACGTCGGCGGTGGCGTATCAGCCTTGGCTGGCGGAGAAAACCGGCTGATTCACTCGACGTTGCTCGAATGCCCGGGGAACAAATGTGCCTCCGGATTCAACGCCACCGCGATATTGTTCACCGCCGTGGCCGCCTCCCCGAATCCGGTCGCGATCAGCTTCACTTTCCCCGGATACGCCGCCACATCCCCAGCCGCGTAAACGCGCGGCCGCGCGGTGGCCATCGTCGAGTCGACCGAAATCGCGCGGTGATCGATTTCCAACCCCCAGCTCTCGATCGGCCCCAAATCCGCGGTGAACCCCAACGCCGCAACCACCGCGTCCGCGCGCAGCTGTTCGTCCGCGCCGCCCTTCACAGTCACGTCGACCGCCGTCAAAGAGCCGTCCGGAGCTTCGACAAACCGGGACACCTCCGCATCGGTCACCAACCGCACGCCCAGCTCCCGCACCTGCCGCACGATCGATTCCGCGGCCCGGAACTTCGCGCGGCGGTGCACGAGCGTCACGCTCGCCGCGACCGGATGCAGCGCCAGACACCAGTCGAATGCCGAATCCCCGCCGCCGACCACGACGACGTGCTGCCCCTCATGAGCCGCGAGCGACGGGACAAAATGGACCATCCCCCGGCCCAGCCAACCGTCTCCGGCGGGCAGCGGACGCGGCGTGAACTCGCCGATGCCCGCGGTGATCAGGACCGCTCCCGCGCGCAGTACGTCGCCGCCGTCGAGGGTCAGCTCCAAGCCGTCCCCGACGCTCTCCAGCTTCTCCGCCTTGCGGCCGAGCAGGTAATCCGGCTTCCACGGTGCGGCCTGGTCCACCAGGCCCTGCACGAGATCCCGGCCGCGGACCGCGGCGAACCCGCCTACGTCGTAGATCATCTTCTCCGGATACATCGCGGTGACCTGGCCGCCCGGCTCGGGCAGCGAATCGACGACGGCCATCGAAAGGCCGCGGAATCCCGCGTAGTAGGCGGCGAAGAGGCCGGTGGGACCGGCTCCGATGACGACGAGGTCGTAATCCATGAGGCTCGCTCCATGCCAGTGGTGGGTGGCGGTGATCGAGAACACAACCGAGCGTACCGGGGTGGGCGACAACACCCGGCCGCAAACCGGAATCGGGGCCAGAATCGAAGGTATGGCTGAACAGGAATACCGGATCGAACACGACACGATGGGTGAGGTCCGCGTCCCGGTCGACGCGCTCTACCGCGCGCAGACGCAGCGTGCCGTCGAGAACTTCCCCATCTCCGGCCGCGGTCTCGAGCGCGCCCAGATCCGCGCGCTGGGCCTGTTGAAGGCCGCCGCCGCCCGCGTGAACGCGCGGCTTGGCGTCCTGGACGCCGACGTCGCCGACGCGATCGCCAAGGCCGCCGACGAGGTCGCCGAGGGCAAGCACGACGAGCACTTCCCGATCGACGTCTTCCAGACCGGTTCGGGCACGTCGTCCAACATGAACGCGAACGAGGTCATCGCGACGCTGGCCACCCGCGCGCTCGGCCGCGACGTGCACCCGAACGACCACGTCAACGCGTCGCAGTCCTCGAACGACACGTTCCCGACGACGATCCACGTCGCCGCCACCGAGGCTGTCCTCACCGACGTCGTCCCGGCGCTGGAGCACCTCGCCGGCGCGATCGAGGCGCGCGCCGAGGAGTGGAACGACGTCGTCAAGTCCGGCCGCACGCACCTGATGGACGCCGTGCCGATCACGCTCGGCCAGGAAGCGGGCGCGTGGGCCGCGCAGATCCGGTTCGGCATCGAGCGGCTGCAGTCCGGCCTGCCGCGGCTGGGCGAACTGCCCATCGGCGGCACCGCGGTCGGCTCCGGCCTGAACGCGCCGGACGGCTTCGGCGCGGCGGTGTCGGCCGAGCTGGCGCAGATCACCGGGTTGCCGCTCACCGAGGCACGCAACCACTTCGAGGCGCAGGCGACGCAGGACAGCGTGGTCGAGACCTCCGGGCACCTGCGCACGGTCGCGGTATCGCTGAACAAGATCGCGAACGACCTGCGCTGGCTGGGTTCCGGCCCGCGCACCGGGCTGGCCGAGCTGGCGCTGCCGGACCTCCAGCCGGGTTCGTCGATCATGCCGGGCAAGGTCAACCCGGTCATTCCGGAGGCGACGCTGCAGGTCGTCGCGCAGGTCGTCGGCAACGACGCGGCGGTCGCGTTCGCCGGTGCGGCGGGCAACTTCCAGCTCAACGTGAATCTGCCGGTCATCGCGCGCAACGTGCTCGAATCGGCGCGGCTGCTCGCGGCCGTCTCGCGGCTGCTGGCGGACAAGGTGTTCGCCGGGGTCACCGCGAACGCCGAGCGCGCGCGGCAGTACGCCGAGGGCTCGCCGTCGATCGTCACGCCGCTCAACAAGTACATCGGCTACGAGGAAGCGGCCGCGGTGGCGAAGCAGGCGCTCAAGGAGCTCAAGACGATCCGTGAGGTCGTGCTGGAGCGCGGGTACGTCCGCGACGGCAAGCTCACCGAAGCGCAGCTCGACGAGGCGCTCGACGTGCTGCGGATGGCGCGCGGCGGCAAGTAGCAGTCAGCCGACTGTAGCGGCTCGCTCGGACAATTCCGGGCGAGCCGCTTCGCGTTTCCACAGTCCACATGCGACTCCAGCGGCGACCAGGGCGACACCAGCCAGATCCTTGAGCTCGAACCGTTGCGCGCCGATCAGCACCGCGACGGCCAGTCCGGACACCGGCATCAGCCCGATCAGCACGCCCGCCCGGTCCGCACCCAGTCCCACGACGCAGCTGTACCAGAGCACGAAAGCCACCGCGGTCACCAAGACGGCCAGCAACAGCAACGCGACGAGTTCGCGCGCGTTCGGCCACCGCCAGGCTCCAGCCGGATCGACCACCGTCCCGACCACGGAACCGGCTGCGGCAGCAGTGAAACAGCTCCACGTCGAGGTCGCCAACGGTCCGAGTCGGCGCAGCAATCCGACCGCGAGCAGGGTGAACGACGCTTCGCACAACATTGCCAGCGCAGCCAGCAACAACCCTGGCGCGGAAGCGGATCCGCCACCGGACAGGACCACGATGCCGAGCCCAGCCAGCACCGATCCGACGACGGGAGCGGCGGACGGACGGCGACCGTCCAGCATCGGCGCGATCAGCGCGAGCACGAGCGGGCTGGCTCCGAGAAACGCCGCCACCGCACTGGGTTCCGCGAAGCGCTGGGCCAGCAGCAGACAGGCCTGAAACCCGATCATCCCGGTGGCGGCGAGGCCGAGCAGCGTCGGCAGATCGCCGAGTTTCGGCCGCGGCAGCGGGCTGCGCGTGACCTTCGCCCAGCCCAGCAGCAAAAGGCCGCCGAGCGCGTACCGCAGCGCCTGCCCGGTGATCACCGGATATCCGTCCAGCATGCCGGTGACCGGCACCGATCCGCCGACCAGCACCGCGCCGGCCACCCCTGAAAGCACCATCGACCGTTTCACGCAGCTCAGTCTTCAGCCGCGAGTGGTCTATTCAGAAGGACCACTCGACACTGGCATAACTGGACCACTTAGCCGTACTGTCGTGGCCGTGGAAACGATCCGCGAGCTGCTGCTGCCCGCCGCCGCCGGAGGACGCCGGGGCCGCGCCGTCGAGGCCGCGTTGCGCGACGCGATCCGCACTGGACGGCTGGCCGTCGGCACCCGGCTGCCGTCGAGCCGCGATCTCGCGCGCCAGCTCGGGGTCGCGCGCGGCACCATCACCGCGCTCTACGAGCAACTCACCGCCGAGGGCTACCTGCTGAGCAAGCACGGCTCCGGCACTCGGGTTGCGCCGATCGACGATCCCGCGCCGAATCCTCGCGTCAGTGCGACGAAATCGCCGACCTGGGAGTTCGACCTCCGCCCTGGGCTGCCTGCTTTGTCGGCGTTCCCGCGGGCCGAATGGCTTGCCGCCGAACGAGAAGCCTTGAACGCGACACCCGACCTCGGCCTCGGCTACCCCGATCCGACCGGCCATCCGGCGTTGCGCGCGGAACTCGCCGCCTACCTCGGCCGCGTCCGGGCGTTGCCGACGAACCCGGACGACATCGTGATCACCAGCGGGGCCGCGGAAGCGCTGTCACTGCTGGCCGATGCCTTGCCGGACCAGCGCATCGCGGTCGAAGACCCGAGCCACCACGGCCAAGCGAACCTCCTGCGCGACCACGGGCTTCGGCCAATCGGCATCCCGGTCGACGACAAAGGCATCAACGTCGACGCACTGTCCACTTCAGACTGTTCCGTCGTGCTGGTGACCGCCGCGCACCAGTTCCCGCTCGGCGTCGCGCTGCATCCGGATCGCCGTCGGCAACTGCTGTCCTGGGCGGCGGAAACCGGCGGGCTCATCCTGGAAGACGACTACGACGCCGAGCATCGCTACGACCGTCCCGCGCTGGGCGCGATGCGCGCGCTGGCACCGGATCACGTCGCCTACATCGGCAGCGTCAGCAAAGTGCTCGCGCCAGCATTGCGGATCGGCTGGCTCATTCCGCCGCGACGGCTGCGCGACGCCGTGGCCCGGGTCAAGGAAATGCACGACCTCGGTTGCCCGCCGCTCCCGCAAGCCGCGCTCGCGCATCTGATCGCCACCGGTGGCTACGACCGGCATCTGCGCCGCACCCGACGCTTGTACCGCGCTCGTCGTGACGCGCTTATCGAAGCCATAACCCAGCACCTCCCGCAGTGGCAGCCGGTCGGGATCGCCGCCGGACTGCACCTGGTCGTCCGCCTCCCGGACGGCACCGATGACGTACGCCTGCAGGAAAAGCTCGCCTCAGCAGGCGTGCACGCCCCCGCCTTGTCGACTTATTCCCATACCGCGGCGGGATATCCGGGTCTCGTGCTCGGGTACGCCGCGCTCCCGCCGGACCGGCTCCGCGCCGCCGTGGAGCGGATCGCGTCGGCCGGTTGAACCGCCGGTGAACTCCTGGTGCACCGGGGAGGGGTCCCGCGACTGACGCTTAGGGTGGACAGTCTCGGAAGCGGGGGCAGGGGGAATCACCGTGAGCTTCGGGGAAATAGTGCGCACACTCGCCGACGTGCTCACGTCCAGCCGCGGCCTCGTGCCGATCGCCGTCGTCGCGGGCGCGACCATCCTCGCGCCGATCATCGACCGCTACGTCATCCGCCGCAGGCGCGTCATCTACCGGGAACTCTACAACTCCAAAATCGGCCTCAATCCAGTTACGCTCAGCGACTCGGACAACGGTGCGGTGCAAGCGGATCCGGAGCTCGTGCGCACCGTGCAACTGCTGGAACCGCTCAGCGTCGTCGTGATCCGCATCCGCAACACCGGCAGCTTCGACATCGGCCCGGACGACTGGGAACACCCGCTGCAGTTCACCTTCGGGCGGAGGGTGGTCTGGGACGCGCGCGTGTCCGACGCCAAGGACGGGTTACGTGAAGTGGTCCGGAACGGACTTGAATTCTTTACTCATGATCAGCCTACGCCTGATCCGGGAACCGCGCGACTGTCCGGCGTGCGAGCATTGCTGCCGCAGCGAATTTCCGCTCTGCTGCGGCAAAACGACGCCCCGCCCGCACCAGCTCCGCAGTGGCACGGCGTCCGCCTCGAACAGCTTTCGCTGAAGCGGCGCGAAAAGTTCAAACTCGTCGTCGTGCTGCGCGAGCCGGACGACTGGCGAGGCGGGCCGATGTCCAAGGAACTGGACGTCACCGGACGGCTCAGCGGCGGCCGGATCAAGGACGAGCGCAAACAGCGCTGGCTGTCGTGGCCGGTCGTCACGGGAGCGATCGGAGTGCTGCTGACCGGGGCGTTGCTGAGCATGCTCCTCGTCGCCGTGTCGCGCGGGTCCGAACCAGGCTGCGGCAAGGGATCCCTTGCGGTGCACGGATCCAGTGCGTTCGCGCGGATCATGAACAGCGTCGCGGACGAGTACCAGCGGCTGTGTCCCGGTGCGACGATCCTGACGCAGGCGGTCGGGAGCGTATCCGCGGTGCGCGAGCTGGGGCCGTTGCCAGCAGAGCAAAAGGACAGTTTGGCGGTGTTGTCCGACGGCAAGGCTGCCGATGCTGGGCCGGATCTGGTCACGCAGCCTGTCGCCGTGCTCGTGTACGGCCTGGTAGTGAACAAATCCGTCGGCGTCGACCACCTGAGCGGCGAGCAGGTGCGCGGCATCTTCAGCGGAAAGTACACGAACTGGTCGCAACTGCGGGAGGGGCCGTCGATTCCGATCCGGGTCGTCGGACGCGGGCAGGAATCGGGTACGCGCAAGACTTTCGAGGAGAAAATACTGGGTACGGCCGAGCCGGGACTGTCCTCGGACGACTGCCGGACGCCGACCCGCGACCCGCACGCCGCAGTGGTGCGATGCGAACGCGGTACGACCGACGAACTGCTGCGCGCCGTCGGCGATACGCCTGGTGCGATCGGCTACGCGGACGTGCCGGCGGCAAAGATCGCCGCGGCTGGCGGGCAAGTCGCGATGGCGAAACTCGACGACCGCTACCCCGACGTGACCAGCATCGACGCCGGCTATCGCTTCTGGACGGTGGAGTACTTCTACACCAAGGGCGTGCCGGAGAACGACTCGCTGCTGAAGCAGTTCATCGACTACCTGCGCAGCAGCACGGCGCGGGCGGAACTGCAGGACGCAGGGTACACGCCGTGTGTGACGAAACAGGGCCTGCTGGACCAGTACTGCACTCGTCCGGATGCCTGACCAGCTGTTTTTCACCCGGTCGAGGCTGGGGCGGGAGTTTTTGTCGGTGGCGGGGGCGATGATGGCCGGGTGTTGTTCACCGACCTCGTCACCGCCTCCGCCGAACTGGCGGCCACGCGGTCACGGAAAACGAAGATCGCCGTGCTGGCCGCTGTGCTGCGCGCGGCCGAACCCGGCGAACTGCCCGCGGTGATCGCGTATCTCACCGGGCAGACGGCGCAGGACCGGCTCGGAGCCGGCTGGCGCACGCTCGCCGACCTCGCCGTCGAACCCGCGGCCGAGGCTGCCGTCTCGGTGGCCGAGGTCGACGTCGCGCTCACGGACGTCGCGGCCGCGGCGGGCGCGGGGTCGGTCAAGCGACGAGCAGAGGTGCTCACCGCGTTGTTCTCCCGGCTGACCCGGGCGGAGCAGGAGTTCGTGGTCCGGCTCGTCACCGGGGAGCTGCGCCAGGGCGCGCTGGAAGGCGTGATGGTCGACGCGGTCGCGGCGGCGGCCGAGGTGGAGGTCGAGCTGGTGCGGCGGGCCTTCATGCTGTCCGGACGGTTGCCGGTCACCGGACAGGTGGCGTTGACCGGGGGCGCGGCGGCGCTCGCGGAGTTCGGGCTTGAGCTGGGCCGTCCAGTGCGGCCGATGCTCGCGTCGCCGGCGGAATCGCTGGAAGAAGCCGTGACGGAGCACGGGAACGCGATCGTCGAGTACAAAATGGACGGTGCGCGGATCCAGGTGCACCGGCACGGTGCGGAAGTGCACGTGTACACGCGCACGCTGCGGGAAATCACCGGCAGCGTAGGCGAATTGGTCGAGCTGGTGCGAGCGCTGCCGTGCGAATCGGTGGTGCTGGACGGCGAAACCCTCGCGCTCACCGACGACGGGCGGCCGCGGCCGTTCCAGGAAACGATGAGCCGGTTCGGCAGCACGCGGGACGAGCAGGTGCGGGCGTTGCTGCTGCGGCCGTACTTCTTCGACTGCCTGCATCTGGACGGGGTCGATCTGCTCGACGCGCCGCTGTCCGAGCGCAACGAGGCGCTGCGCCGGGTGGCGGGCGAGCACGTGATCCCCGGCTCGGTCCGGCCGGAATCACCGGCCGCGGTGCTCGAGGCGGCGATGGACGCCGGGCACGAGGGCGTGATGGTGAAGGACCTCGATTCGATCTACGCGGCCGGGCGGCGCGGGCGCGCGTGGCTCAAGGTGAAACCGGTGCACACCATCGACCTGGTGGTGCTGGCGGCGGAATGGGGCCACGGGCGGCGCACCGGGAAGCTGTCGAACCTGCACCTCGGCGCGCGCGATCCGGACGGCGGACCGCCGATCATGGTGGGCAAGACGTTCAAGGGCCTCACCGACGAGCTGCTGGCCTGGCAGACCGAGCGGTTCCAGGAGATCGAGTCGCACCGCGACCGGTGGACCGTCCATGTCCGGCCGGAGATGGTGGTCGAGATCGAGCTGGACGGGGCTCAGGTCAGCACGCGGTATCCGGGCGGGCTGGCGCTGCGGTTCGCGCGGGTGGTGCGGTATCGGCCGGACAAGGAACCCGGCGAGGCGGACACCATCGACACCGTCCGGGGGTTGCTGCGCGGCAGCCGTCCGGCTGAGCAGACCGGCTCGGCAGAGCAACCCAGCCTCGCGGGAAGTGCTGAGTCGTCGAGGCAGCCGAGCTCGGCGGCGCGGCCTGATTCCGTCGGTCCTGAAGATCAGGCCGGTTCCGAGGAGGCGTCCGGATGATCGCCCGGCACGCCCTCTGGATGAGTGGGCACATTACGGACATCGGGCAGTTTTCCCCGCCGTGCTCAGGAAAACGCCCGACGAAAGTTGATGTCGCACCCGTGCCCGCGTACCCGAGAGTGGGAGCACTGGCCTGTGTCGATGGGAGAAAAGCATGACGTTCCGGGTGAAATCAGCCGTCCGGGGATTCGGGCGGCCGATGACCCTGCTGGCGGGCGTGGCGCTCGCCGCCACCGTGGTGGCGGCACCGGCCAGTGCCGCGCCGGCCCCGCCGCAGCCGTCCCGACACCACTTCTCGGCCGCCGCGCAGTCGTTCGTCGGCGCGACCACCGTGTCCGAGCGAGTGGCGCGGCTCAACGCGGCGATGGCCAAGCTGCCGAAGGAAAGCGGCGCGTACAACGCCACGAAGCTGTGGAACCAGGGCATCACCGGCGCCGGGTCCACCGTGGCCACGCTGGTGTCGTTCGGCGACGACAAGGTCAAGCAGGTCCTGGACGAGTACTCGCGGCAGCACGGCCTGCCGCCGGCGAACGTCGAGGTGCTGCAGCCCTCCGGCGCGGTGCCCGCGTGCACCGACCCCGGGGTGGACACCGCCGCCTGCCAGTCGTGGGGCGGGGAAACCGACCTCGACGTCACGATGATGCACGCCATGGCCCCGGGCGCGAAGATCATCGTCGCCGCTACCCCGGTCGCCGAGACGCAGGGTTTCGCCGGTCTGCCGGAAATGATGCACGCTGTCGACTACATGACCGAGCACCGCATCGCCGACGTGGTCTCGATGAGCTTCGGCACCACCGAGGAGAACTTCCCGTCGTTCGAGTCGATCAAGACCCTCGACCCGGCGCTGGAGCGGGCGAGCAAGGCGGGCGTCACGCTGGTGGCGTCGTCCGGCGACGACGGCCCGACCGGGGCATACCTGCAGGGACCCGGCAGGTACCCGTACCGCGTGGCGAGCTGGCCCGCCAGCGACCCGAACGTCACCACGCTCGGCGGCACCCAGCTGCACCTGGACGCGAACGGCGTCCGCACCCAGCCCGACGATCTGGTCAACGCGGCGGACAACGGGTTCAGCGAGGGAGCGGGCCTGTCGAAGGCGTACGCGCGGCCGTCCTGGCAGAACCGCGTCAAGCAGATCACCGGCAGCACGATGCGGTCGTACCCGGACATCAGCATGGAAGGCGTCCAGGGCACCTCGCAGTCGGCACCGTTGTTCGCGGGCGTGCTGGCGCTGGCGGTGCAGGCCAACCACGGGCGGCTGGGCCAGATCAACCCGGCGCTGTACTCGAAGCTGGGTCCGAAGGGCGCCGCAGCCGGGATCGTCGACGTCACCAAGGGCGACAACAGCCAATGGGACGTCGAAGGCTTCAAGGCCGGTCCGGGCTACGACATCGCGAGCGGCTGGGGCACGGTCGACGCGTCGGTCTTCGTGCCTGCCTTGGTGAAGGCGGTGCGGTGATGCGGTAATCAGCGGACGGGCATTGCCTCCGGAGGGCAGTGGTCACTCGGCTTGAGCAAGTTCACCCGGCCCGGCGCGATCGATCCCGGTCGTGTCGGGCGGGGCGGACCGGGCCGGAACCGTAGTGTCAGCGGCATGTCCTCGAAAGCGTTGGCCCGGCTGTGGTTCGGGGTGACCGCGGTCGTCGTGCTGGCCGCGCTCGTGATCCAGATCGTCGCGCTGGTGCCGGCGCAAGGGCGGTACGCCAGCTTCGGCGGGCGGGTGGCGAACCTGTTCACCTACTTCACGATCATCTCGAACCTGCTCGTCCTCGTCACCGGCGCGGCGTTCGCGCGCGGACGCGGCACCTCGCCGCTGATGCGCGTGCTGTGGCTCGACGCGCTGGTCGGGATCGTGGTCACCGGCGTGGTCTACCAGGTCGCGCTCGCCGGGCTGTACGAACTGCACGGGCTCAGCCTCGCCGCGGACATCCTGCTGCACCGCGTCACCCCGGTGCTGTGCGTCCTCGGCTGGCTGATCTTCGCTCCGCGCGTGCTGGAATGGCGCACGGTCTGGTGGTCGCTCGTCTACCCCTTGGCGTGGCTGGTTTTCACGCTCGTCCGCGGCGCGATCGACGGCTACTACCCGTACCCGTTCGTCAACGCCGACGACCTCGGCTACGGGCAGGTCGCGCTGAACTGCGTGCTCATCGGCGTTTTCTTCATCGCGCTCGCCAGCGGAGCCCGGATCGTCGACCGGCGGCTCACGCGCGTACCCGGCGAAACGCGTTTAGCGGATCGCTGAGCCCGGCCTGGGCCAGCGCCCGCCACGCGCCGCGCTTGAGGTCCACCGGCTTGCCCGCGGCGACGCGGTGCATCTGCTGGGTGTGCCACTGGATCTCGAGCAGGCTGTCGGCGAGCCGGATTCCCGTGCGCGGGCACCGCCGTTCGGCTCGGACGTCCTCGCCCGCGAGCAGGCGTCCGGGAAGACCGGGGTCCACAGTGAACGGACGGCCGATCCCGAGCATGTCCAGCGCACCGGATTCCAGTGCCTCCGCCATCCCGGCGGCCGTGGTGAAGCCGCCGGTGACCATCAGCGCGACGTCGCTGATCTGCCGGGCTTTCGCCGCGTAGTCCAGGAAATACGCTTCCCGCCGCTGCGTGCTCGCCCGGCCGGCGCCCATCATCGCGGCCCGCTCGTAGGTGCCGCCGGAAATCTCCAGCAGGTCGATTCCCGCCTCGCCCAGCGCGCGAACCACCTGCAGCGACTCGTCCTCGTCGAAGCCGCCGCGCTGGAAATCCGCACTGTTGAGCTTCACCGAAACCGGCACGCGATCGCCCACCGCGCCCCGAACCGCGCGCACCACCTCAAGCAGGAACCGGCTGCGGTCGCGCCCCCACTCGTCGTCGCGACGATTCACCAACGGCGACAGGAACTGCGAAATCAGGTACCCGTGCGCGCCATGAATCTGGATCCCGGCGAACCCGGCGTCGACGAACGCCCGCGCCGACACCGCGAACCTCGCCACCACCGCTTCGATCTCGTCCCCAGTCAATGCCCGCGGCGCCGCGAACGCCGTCCGCACCCCTCGATCGCCGAACGGCACCGCCGACGGCGCGACCGGCTGCCGGGACAAGTACCGGGGACTCTGCCGACCGGGATGGTTGAGCTGCACCCACAACTGCGCGTCGGTCCCGTCCACCGACTGCGCCCACGGCCGATACGCCGCCGGATCCGGCACGGTCGGCACCGCGACGTTGCGCGGCTCGCCGAGCGCGGTGGGATCGACCATCACGTTGCCCGTCACCAGCAGGCCAGCGCCCCCGCGCGCCCACGTCCGGTACAGCCGCGTGAGCTCGCCGGACGGCGCGTTACGACGGTCGCCAAGCTGCTCGCTGAGCGCCGACTTCGCGATCCGATGCGGCAGCACGGCCCCGCACTGCAGCTTGAGCGGTTCGGCGAGCAGATCCCGGGGATCGGTCATGAGCAGTCCCGTCGTCGCGGCTAACTTACCGCGAGTAAGGATACTCGAAAGTAAGTACCGGCGGTATGCCTCGCGGCCCACTAGGGTCTGCGGCATGACGGCGATAGTGCAGAACCTGGTCACGTCGGGCGTGTTCGAGCTCGACGGCGGCAGCTGGGACGTGGACAACAACGTCTGGATCGTGGGCGACGGCTCCGAGGTGATCGTGATCGACGCCGCCCACGACGCGGACGCCATCGCGGACGTGGTCGGAGACCGCACAGTCCGCGCGATCGTCTGCACCCACGCGCACAACGACCACGTCAACGCCGCCCCCGCGTTGGCGGAGCGCACCGGTGCGCCGATCCTGCTGCACCCAGCCGACCGCGTCGTGTGGGACCTGACCCACCCGGACCGCGCCCCCGACGGCGACCTGGCCGACGGACAGGTCATCACCGTCGCCGGCACCGACCTCACCGTGCTGCACACCCCCGGCCACGCCCCCGGCGCGGTCTGCCTGCACAGCCCCGACCTGGAAGTCCTCTTCACCGGAGACACCCTGTTCCACGGCGGCCCCGGCGCGACCGGCCGCTCGTACTCCGACTACCCGACCATCGTGAAGTCCATCCGCGACCGCCTCTTCCCCCTCCCCGACGCAACCATCGTCCGCACCGGCCACGGCGAGGCGACGACCGTCGGGAAGGAAAAAGCCGCGTCGGCCGACTGGCCCGCCGCCTGATCCGCGCTGAATCTCGCCGGGCGGATCAGCGCGCGTTGCTGACCCGCCCGGCGAGTTCACCAACTGGCCGCTGAGACCGCTCCGCAAACGCTTGCGGCCAGCTAGACCAGCCAATTCGGCTACCGCCTGCCCGCCTCGACACACGTCGCCAGGCCTGCTCGCATCACGACAGGCCGCGACGCCACGCATCGACCGCGACTCCTGAGCGGCTGGAGCCTGAGCCGCAACGTCGGATGCACCCGAGGCCCGCCAGACCTCGGCCAGCCGTCGCTCCAAGCCGCGCCGCCGAACCGACTGCTTCGCGTTCGACCGCGACGCCGACAGCCCGCTGCCAAGAACAGCCCAGCGAACCGCCCATTCCGCAGCCATCCCGAACTAAGCCCGCCGCGTGCCCGAGCGACGCACCGAAGCCGCCTACCGAGCCAGCCGAGGAACCTCCGGAACCACCCGGACCCGCTCCCGAGCCTCGCCCGCAAGCGCTTCCGCCCACTCCTGCAACCCGGCCACATCCACCCCGTACGGCGGCTCATCCCGGAACGGCGCGATGTTCTCCGCACCCCGCTCCAGCAGCGCGACCGCCCCGTTCCCGTTCCCTCGCAACGCGTGCGTCAGCCCCACCGCCAATTGAGCCAGACCACGCCACAGCTCGCGCTCCGGCCCGTCCGTCGCCTTCCAGGCGTCCTCGAACACCTCATGCGCGTGGAACGGGCGGCCGGCGTCCAGCAGGTGCTGCGCCTCCGCCAAGGTCTCCGCCGGGGTCCGCTGCACGCCCTCGGGCTGGCGCGGCACGCCGTCGGATCCATACGGCAGCGGGCGGCCTAGACCATCACGCGGCCGGGCGTTGCGCGCCCGTCCCTGGTCGTCGCGATCA
Source organism: Amycolatopsis sp. cg13 (assembly GCF_041346965.1). Lineage (GTDB taxonomy): Bacteria > Actinomycetota > Actinomycetes > Mycobacteriales > Pseudonocardiaceae > Amycolatopsis. The sequence goes on along the minus strand of NZ_CP166848.1, from coordinate 7,179,327 downwards.
CGGCTGTCCACCCGGCCATTGTTCCACGCGCCAAGCCGGGTTAGCGTCTCGCGCGCAAGCCACGTAGCCTGGTGACTCGTGCGCTTTCTGGATGGGCACGTGCCCGCTCACGACCTGACCTACGACGACGTGTTCCTGCTGCCGAACCGTTCGGACGTGGAGTCCCGCTTCGGCGTCGACTTGTCCACTGTGGACGGCACTGGCGCGACGATCCCCTTGGTGGTGGCCAACATGACGGCCGTCGCCGGGCGGCGGATGGCCGAGACGGTCGCTCGCCGCGGCGGGCTCGTCGTGCTTCCGCAGGACGTCGACACCGAGGCGGTGGCCGAAATCGTCTCCTGGGTGAAGTCCCGCCACGCCGTTTGGGACACGCCGCTGGTCCTCACCGGCGGCGACGCGGTGGCCGACGCCCTCAACCTCGTGCACAAACGAGCACACGGCGCGGTCGTCATCGTCGACGGTGACGGCAAGCCGGTCGGCGTCGTCGACGAGGCCGCCTGCGCCGGTGTCGACCGCTTCGCGCGGCTGGCCGACGTCGCCGAGCCCGCTGTCGTCGCCGTGCCGCTGGACACGCCGCCGCGCGAGGTTTTCGAGCTTCTGCACAGCCACGGCGGACGGCTCGCCCTGGGCCTCGACGCCGACGGTCGCCTCGCCGGCGTCCTCACCGCAGTGGGCGCGCTGCGCTCGGAGATCTACACCCCGGCCGCCGACGCTCAGGGCAAGCTGCGCATCGCCGCAGCGGTCGGCGTGAACGGCGACGTCGCGGCGAAGGCCGAAGCGGTGCTGGCCGCGGGCGTCGACACGCTGGTCGTCGACACCGCGCACGGGCACCAGGAAAAGATGATCGCCGCGCTCAAGGCGGTCCGTTCGGTGTCGCCGAAGGTGCCGATCGTGGCGGGGAACGTCGTGACCGCCGAGGGCACTCGCGACCTCATCCACGCGGGCGCGGACGTCATCAAGGTCGGCGTCGGCCCCGGCGCGATGTGCACCACGCGAATGATGACCGGAGTCGGCCGTCCGCAGTTCTCCGCTGTCGCGGAATGTTCGGCTGCCGCCCGCGAACTGGGCAAACACGTCTGGGCCGACGGCGGTGTGCGGCACCCACGCGACGTCGCGCTGGCGCTGGCCGCGGGCGCGTCGGCGGCGATGGTCGGCTCGTGGTTCGCCGGAACCCACGAATCGCCCGGCGACCTGCGGTACGACGAGCAGGGCCGGCCGTACAAGGAATCGTTCGGGATGGCGTCGAAGCGCGCCGTCGGAGCCCGCACGCGCACGGACAACGTCTTCGACCGCGCCCGCAAGGCGCTGTTCGAGGAGGGCATCTCGACGTCGCGGATGGCGCTCGACCCGACCCGTCCTGGCGTCGAGGACCTGATCGACTCGATCTGCTCGGGTGTCCGCTCGTCCTGCACGTACGCGGGCGCGCGCACGCTTGAGGAGTTCCACGAGCGCGCTGTGCTGGGCGTGCAGTCCGCGGCCGGGTTCGCCGAGGGACGCCCGCTGCCTTCCGGCTGGTAGAGGGCCTCGTGAGTGGCAATCACGGTTAGAACCGTGATTGCCACTCACGACCAGATCAGCCGTGGTCCTCCAGCATCTCGGTCACCAGCGCCGCGATCGGCGAGCGCTCCGACCGGGTCAGGGTCACGTGCGCGAACAGCGGGTGCCCCTTCAGCTTCTCGATCACCGCCGAGACGCCGTCGTGCCGTCCGACCCGCAGGTTGTCGCGCTGGGCCACGTCGTGCGTGAGCACCACCCGCGACGCCGAGCCGAGCCGCGAAAGCACGGTCAGCAGCACGTTGCGTTCCAGCGATTGCGCCTCGTCCACGATCACGAAGGTGTCGTGCAGCGAGCGGCCCCGGATGTGCGTCAGCGGCAGCACTTCGAGCATGCCGCGGTCGAACACCTCGTCCAGCACGTCCTGGCTGACCAGCGCGCCGAGCGTGTCGAACACCGCCTGCGCCCAGGGCTGCATCTTCTCGCTCTCGGACCCGGGCAGATAGCCGAGATCCTGACCGCCGACCGCGTAGACCGGGCGGAACACCACGACCTTGCGGTGCTGCTGGCGTTCCATCACCGCCTCCAGGCCCGCGCACAGCGCCAGCGCCGACTTGCCGGTGCCCGCGCGACCGCCGAGCGAGACGATGCCGACATCGGAGTCCAGCAGCAGGTCGAGCGCCACGCGCTGTTCCGCCGAGCGGCCGTGCAGGCCGAACGCCTCGCGGTCGCCGCGCACCAGCCGCACCCGCTTGTCCGCCGTGACCCGGCCGAGCGCGCTGGAGCTGCCCGCGAGCAGCCGCAGCCCGGTGTGGCAGGGCAGTTCGCCCACCTCGCCGAGCCCGAACTCCGCCGGATCCGCCGAACCGCCCGAGAAGAGCGCGTCGATCAGCTCCTGGGGAGCGTCCACGTCCGCCATGCCCGTCCAGCCCGACGGCGTGACCTCCTGCGCCCGGTACTCGTCCGCGGTGAGCCCGACGGCGCCCGCCTTGACCCGCAGCGGGATGTCCTTCGTCACCAGGGTGACCGCCGGCTGCTCCGTCGCGAGGTTGAGCGCGCACGCGAGGATGCGGTGGTCGTTCGAGTCGGTGCGGAAGCCCACCGGGAGGACGGACGGATCAGTGTGGTTCAGCTCCACCTGCAGGGTGCCGCCCGCCTCGCCGATCGGGATCGGGGCGTCGAGCCTGCCGTGCTTGAGCCGGAGATCGTCCAGCAGCCGGAGGGATTCCCTGGCGAACCAGCCCAGTTCGGAGTGGTGGCGCTTGGCCTCCAGTTCGCTGATGACGACCAGCGGGAGCACCACCGCGTGTTCGGCGAACCGGGTGACCGCCCACGGGTCAGAGAGCAGCACCGACGTGTCGAGCACATAAGTGATGCGTGGGGATTCGGGCGAGATCGAGGCTTTCTCCGGCGCCGAAGCACCGGTCGAAGAACGGCCTGAGGCCTTGCGGGGTGAACGCTGCGCAGTCACGACGGCATCTCCCTCGAGGGCGTGTGCACCCCACGCCCGCACTCGCTGGGCCGGGCACCTCCCTGGCTGGGTCCGCACTCCCTGACGCTGGCTGCGTCAGGCGGCACGGCCACGAGGGCCGGGTGCCGGCCCCCTCGTGCATCTCGTGGGCGGCTGAGCCGCCCCCTCGATCAACGCCACGACCAGGGCCTCCCGCGAGGACCCGCACGGAACGCGAGCCCTCTATCCCGGAAGGTACCTACGTCCGCCCCGTCGTGCAGGCAGCCACACAGGTGATTCGCCGATTCGTCATCCCACCGTCGGTCGCCCGAAACAGAGTGTCCACAGTGCTCACTCAGCGTCACCGGGTCCGGCGATCAGGGGGTCGCACAGACGGCTGATCATGGAAAATTAATCACCGAGTGCAGGCAATTCCCAGGTAAAGGGCCTTGTACCACGGGCAAGACCGGAATGCATTTCGCGTCCTGGACACTGAACCGGACCGAGTGAACTGGGCCTTCAAGCGCTCACACAATGGGCGTACGCACCATTCGCTAGAGGCCATTCGAGGGTAATTTCCTTACTGCGGGACACACCACCGGAACACTCCGGTGCCCCGAATCCCAGTATCTCTACCTAGGAGTGTGCGAAGTGCTGAAGAAGGCTGGAATTGTCGCCGGTGCCGCCGCGGGTCTGATGATGATCGGCGGGACGGCGTTCGCCTCCCCGGCCGCGACCCAGGGCGCTCCGGACCCGACGTTCGGCGACGCCTACGCCACCTTCATCGAGGGCGGCGGCGCGCTCGGCTACGGCGCCGCTTCGCTGGTCGCCGGCGCCTACACCGGCGTCGCGCTGACCCCGGCGCTGGTGGCCCACTCGATGGAGCACCACCACGGCTGAGCCGTCTTGCGCGAAGGCCCCGGAGCCCGGCTCCGGGGCCTTCGCGGCGTTCGCGGCCGGGTCGACCGGCCCGGCTGGGTGGGTCCGCCGGGCCGGTTCGCCGCTCAGACTCCGAACCGGCGATGCCGCCAGGCGTAGTCGCGCATCGCACGGAGAAAATCGACGCGCCGGAATGCCGGCCAGTAAGCCTCGGTGAACCAGAATTCCGAATGCGCGGACTGCCAGAGCAGAAATCCGGAAAGCCGCTGTTCACCCGACGTTCGGATAATCAGCTCCGGATCCGGCTGGCCGGATGTGTACAGATGTTCCGAGATGTGGTCGACATCGAGGATTTTCGCGAGTTCGCGAATCGAAGTGCCCTCGTCGGCGTGCTGCAGCAGAAGCTTGCGGACGGCGTCGGCGATCTCCTGCCGTCCGCCGTAGCCGACCGCGATGTTCACCTCCATGCCCGAGTGGTTCTCGGTCCGCGCCGCGGCGGCGGTGAGCTTCTGCGCCACCTCGATCGGCAGCAGGTCGAGCGCGCCGACGATGCGCAGCCGCCACGGCGCCTCGGCCCCGGCGAGTTCGTCGGTGACGTCGGTGATGATTTTCAGCAGCGGCGTGAGCTCGTCCGGATCGCGGTTGAGGTTGTCGGTCGAGAGCAGCCACATCGTCACGACCTCGACCTCGGCCTCCTGGCACCAGCTGAGGAAGTCGGCGATCTTCTTGGCCCCGGCGCGATGCCCGTCGGCCACGTCGGCGAACCCGGCCTCGCGGGCCCAGCGGCGATTGCCGTCGAGCATGATCGCGATATGCCGGGGATGTCGGCCCGCCGACTGCTGGATCAGTCGGCGGCTGTAGACGCTGTAGACGACGTCGGACATGAAGGACCGGAGGCTCACGTCGCCCGAGCGTACGCACCCCTGGAGCAAGGGTGTGACGCGCCACGGGGGCTGGCGAAAAACCTACGGCCCCGTAACCTTGGGGCGTGAGCGTGAAGACCGAGCCCCCACCCGTCCCCGAGGACACTCGCCCCCGGCTGCGCGGCCATATCCACTTCTGGTCGTTCTTCGGCGCGGTCGCCGGAGCCGCCACGCTGATCAGCCTCGCCGCGGCGACGGTTTCCCCGGTAGCCGCGCTGGCGACGTCCATCTACGGCCTCACCGTGCTGGGCGTGTTCGGCGTGAGCGCGCTGTATCACCGCAGGCTGTGGAGCCCGCGCGCGTACAAGTGGATGAAGCGCGCCGACCACTCGATGATCTTCCTCTTCATCGCCGGCACGTACACGCCGTTCACCCTGCTGGCCATGTCGAAGCCGACCGGATACATCGTCCTGGCCATCGTCTGGGGCGGTGCGGTGCTCGGGGTGGCGATGAAGATGCTGTGGCCGCACGCGCCGCGTTGGCTAGGGGTGCCGATCTACATCGCGCTGGGGTGGGTCGCGGTGTTCGTCCTGCCGGAGCTGCTGAGCCATGCCGGGGTCGCGGCTTTGGTGCTGCTTTGCGTGGGTGGGCTTTTTTATACGGTTGGGGCGGTTTTTTACGCGGTCAAGTGGCCTAATCACTGGCCGGAGACGTTTGGGTACCACGAGTTCTTCCACGCGTGCACGGTGTTGGCCGCGGTGTCGCATTACATCGCGATCTGGTTGGCGATGTACTCCTAGCCGGGGTCCCGGCAATTGCCCTTCTCCGTGCCGTGACGGGCTTGTCGCCGCATGGTGGACAGATCGGACACGGGAAGCGACAGTAGGACTCAGTTCACCACTCCCGGGAGGACTGAGTGCCGATGACCAGCGACGTACTGTTGTTGCAGTTCAAGAGCCATATCGCGGGCAAGAACGCCACGGTGCAGATCTTTCCCGATCGCGTTGAATGGGAACGTCCTCGCGGCGTCAGCGGCGGCAAGCTCACCGCCGGCCTTCTCACCTCGGGCGTGTCACTGCTCGCGACCGGCGTCCGCTCCGGCAGGGCCGGCACCGAGATGATCCCGATCAAAAACATCTCCAGTGTCACGACCAAACGCGATGGCTTGCGTTTTACCGCTGTCAAGGTCGTTACCAGCGGAAACACCATTGATTTCCGGGTAGGCCACAACGAAGCGGGGCCGATCAAGGACCTTCTCACAGAGCTGGTCCTTGGCAGTCATCCGAGTCAACAGGCACCCGCGTCAAGTGAACCGGCTGTCGCGGCCCCGACAACAGAACCGTCCGATACACCGGCTTCCGCCACCAGCAGCCTCGCTGCTGACCTTGAAAAGCTCGCCGAGCTCCGCGAGCGCGGAATCCTTACTGACGAGGAATTCGCCATGCAGAAGTCCCGTCTGCTCGGCGGGTAGAGCAGTCCACACCGCAAACCGAAGCTGACTCAGCCGTTCAGCATCGGCGCGTCCAGGAACTGCTCCGGAACCGCGAACCCATCCACCAACGTCCGCGCATGCGGCCGCAGCGCGCCGCACAGCGCATTAACCGCCGCAGTCACCGCCTTGGAACGGCTTGCTGAGATGCGGCCGTGCTCCAGGAACCAGGCGCGGTCTGCCTCGATCGTCGACAGTGCGTACAGGTCGCAGAGCCGCGAAAGAAGCATAGCCGCATCCGGGTCACTGCAGCTGGAGACAGCGCGAGCGAAGGCGTCGAGAATCAAGCGGTCCACGTGTACGCGGCCAGCAAGCAGCACATGATCCTGTACGGAGTTGAAGACGCCGAAGGGATCCGAAGCAGCCCCGCGGAGACGGTTGGCCACACCGCTCAACACGTGCTCTTCACGATCCTCAAAGAGACGCTGCTGCCACTCACGATCGAAGAGCACTGAAGCGTCGTCAGACTCCGTAAGGCGCTCCAGGAACTTCCATGCGGCCGAGCGTTCCTTGACTGTGTCCACCAGCTGCTCAGCGACGAACCGGGCAGTCGACAGGGGGCTGAGGTCCTCGAAGTGTTCCTTGTACTGCGTCAACAAGCCCTTCGCCACCAGCTGCAACAACACAGTGTTGTCGCCTTCGAAGGTGGTGAAGACGTCCGTGTCGGCCTTCAAACCGGCCAGCAGGTTCTCCGCGAGGTAACCACTGCCGCCGCAGGCTTCGCGGGCCGTTTGGATGGCCGCGGTCGCGTGCCAGGTGTTCGCAGCCTTCAGGCCAGCGGCTCGGGATTCCAGTTCGCGTTGTTCTTCTTCGGGTGCATCGGCGGCGATGTCGTGCAGGGCGGCGACCAGCTCTTCTTGAGCGAAGTGCAGAGCGTAGGTCTTCGCCAAGGCTGGCAGCAGTTTCCGTTGGTGGCCCAGGTAATCGAGGATGACCACCTCGTCACCGTCCGGGCGCTGGAACTGCCGCCGCTGGTCGCCGTAGCGGATTGCCAACGTCAGGGCGCGCTGGGTGGCGCATCCGGCGCTGCCGCCGACGCTCACGCGGCCTCGGATGAGCGTGCCCAGCATCGTGAAGAACCGGCGGCCGTCGCTTTCGATGGGGCTCGTGTAGGTGCCGTCCTCGGCTACGTCGCCGAAGCGGTTCAGTAGCGCTTCCCTTGGCACCCGGACCTGATCGAAGGTCAACCGTCCATTGTCGACGCCGTTCAATCCTGCTTTTACGCCACAGTCGGCGATGGTGACGCCGGGAGCCGGAGCACCGGAATCGTCGCGGATCGGGACCAGGAACGCGTGTACGCCACGGGATTCGCCGCCGGTGATCAGTTGTGCGAAGACCACCGCGAGTTGTCCGTCGCGGGCGGCGTTGCCGATGTATTCCTTGGTGGCACCGGGATCTGGGCTGTGCACGACGAATTCGTGCGTCGAAGGGTCGTACGTCGCGGTGGTGTGCAGGTGCTGGACGTCCGAACCGTGGCCGTGTTCGGTCATCGCGAAGCAGCCGAGCAGGTCCAGATTCATGATGCGGCGCAAGTACTTCTCGTGGTGTGCCGCGGTGCCGAGCAGCTGCACCGCACCGCCGAAGAGGCCCCATTGCACGCCGGCCTTGACCATCAGCGACAGGTCGCCGTAGCCGAGCATCTCGAACGACATCACCGAACCGCCGACGTCGCTCAAGCCGCCGTACGCGGCGTCGAAGCCGAGCGCGGGGCGGTCCGTTTCAGCGAGTTTCCGCAGCTGGTCCAGCACCTGGACGCGGTGCGCCTCGACATCGAGACCGATCGTGTCCCGGAACTTCTCCGTGCTCATCTGCGCGCGCACGTCGCGCTTCAGCCCGGCCCAGCGTCCATCGAGGACTGCGGTCAACGCGTCCGGGTCCACTTTCTCAGGCACAGCAGGGACGTCCACGAGTTCCTCCGATACAGCAGGCTGCCACCAGCCTGCCGCAGCGGAGGAAGTCCCGCAGCTCAGCCCAAGTCGGGCCCCTTCGACCGCAGGTCGTCGACCTTGGTCATCGCCTCGCGCAACTCGGTCAGCCAGGTGTCCGCGTGCTCGCCGACCAGCCGTACCGCCCAGGCCAGCGCCTCGGACCGCGACCGCGCGACGCCGGCGTCCACGAGCGTGTCGAGGACCAGCCGTTCGGGTTGCCGCAGCCGGGTCATCACCGGCACCGACAGCGTCGTGAAGTGCACCGTCGTACCGCCCAGCTTCGCGCCCCACGCCACCTTGCGCTGGTAGCGATGCTCGGCCTGCCGGGCGATTTCGATGCGCTCGTCGCGAGTTTCCTCGCGGAACCGGCTGATCCGCCCGTCCTCGGCGGCCGCGCGAGCCGCGTCGTCGGCGTACTCGCCGGTCAGCGCGGGCAGTTCGCCCACGATCAGGATCTCTTCCCGGTCCACGGTGATTTCCGGGTCACCGGTGAACCAGCCGTCCGGGAGCCGTCCGCCGAACCACGCCGCCGCGTCGTCCGCCGACGGCGCCTCGGCCTGCTGCCAGCCCCGGCCTTTCCAACCTCGCCCCATGACGTCCACCATCCTTGATTACATGATTACGTCACTACTGAAGCTACGCTGATTCCACTCAGATGGGTACCGCGTTCACCAGGGGCGGAATTCGTCAGAGCTGGGCGATGAGCTGGTCCGCCGCGGTCACCGGGCGCTCGCAGACGTAGCCGCGGCAGACGTACGCCGCTGCTTCGCCGTCGACCAGCGGCCGGTCGGCCAGCAGCGGGACACCGGACGCGTCCGGCTCGCCGCCGAGCACGATGCCGCCGCCGTGGATGTGCTGCGCGGCGGCGGTAACGAGCGCCGCACGGTCCGTGCCGACGACCGCGACCTGCACCGGTCCGGACTGCGCCGCCTCCGCCACGGACAACCAATGCCCGGCGAAACGCGGCACCCGCGCGGCGAGCAGTCCGACGCGACGCAACGCGAGTTCAGCAGCATCGCGGTAGCGCGCCGCCTGGTCCGGCCCGGCCAGCGCGGACACGGTGAGCAGCGCGCCAGCCAGCGCCGAGGCACCGGATGGGCTCGCGTTGTCCGTCGGATCGGACGGGCGCTGCACCAGGACTTCCGCGTCGTCGGCGGTGTCGTGATACGCACCCGGCGCGGAGTCCGACGCGAAATGGGCCAGTGCGACGTCGAGCAGCCTGGTCGCTTCGATGAGCCAGCGAGGTTCGCCGGTGGCCTGGTGGAGGGCGAGAAGACCGTCGGCGAGGCAGGCGTAGTCCTCCAGCACACCGACTGGGGTCCCGACCGCGCCGTCCCGCGAGCTGCGGCGGAGCCGTCCGTCCACGAGGTGCAGGTCCAGCAGCAGCGAGGCCGCGTTGCGAGCCAGCTCGATCCATTGTGGACGCTCTAGCGCGACGCCCGCTTCTGCCAGCGCGGAAATGGCGAGACCGTTCCACGCGGCGACTACCTTGTCGTCCCGGCCTGGTTGCGAACGCTCTGCCCGTGCTTCGAGCAACGCTTGGCAGACGCGCTCGAATCGGTCGAAGTCTTCTGGATCTGTGCGCAGTTGAAGGGTCGATGCGCCCTCTTCGAACGTGCCCTCTTCGGTGACGCTGAAGAGTTCAGCCGCCCACGGGCCGTCCTCGCCGAGCACCTCGTTGAGCTGCGCGGGAGTCCACACGTAGGTCAATCCCTCGACGCCTTCGGTGTCCGCGTCGAGCGACGCCGCGAAACCTCCTTGCGGCGTAAGAAGATCGTGCTCGAGGAACCGGACGATCCCCTCCGCCACCCGACGCGCCGACGCCGAACCACGGCGCGCGAGATGCGCGTACACTCGGAGTAGCAACGCGTTGTCATACAACATTTTCTCGAAGTGGGGAACGATCCACTCCGCGTCCACGGAGTAGCGCGCGAACCCTCCGCCCAGCTGGTCGTGAATGCCGCCGCGAGCCATCGCGTCCGCCGCAGACTCGGCGAGCGCCAGGGCCTCCGCCGAGCCCGTGCGCTCATGGTGGCGCACCAGGAACTCCAGCACCATGGACGGCGGAAACTTCGGCGCACCACCGAAACCGCCGTGCGCCGAGTCTGCCTCCTGCGCAAGTTTCGCCACTGCCTGGGCTAAAGCGTCCGCGTCGACAGCCGATTCCTTCAGCGGCCCGCTCTGCTCGGCAAGATGCCCGACGATCTGTTTCGCGCCCTCGCGCAGGTCGTCCGGCCGTTCCTCCCACGCCTCCGCGACCGCCACCAGCAGCTGCGTGAACGACGGAATCCCGGGCCGCGGCGCGGGCGGATAGTAAGTGCCGCAATGGAATGGCTCGCCCTCGGGCGTGAGAAAGCAGGTCATCGGCCAGCCGCCCTGACCGGTCATGGCCTGCGTGGCGGCCATGTAGACGGCGTCGATGTCCGGCCGCTCCTCGCGGTCGACCTTGATGTTGACGAAATGCGCGTTCATCAGCGTCGCGGTGCCTTCGTGTTCGAAGGACTCGTGCGCCATGACGTGGCACCAATGGCAGGCGGCGTACCCGACGGACAGCAGAATCGGCACCCCGCGCCGGCGCGCCTCGGCCAGCGCTTCCGGTCCCCATTCCCACCAATCGACCGGGTTCCCGGCGTGCTGCAGGAGGTACGGGGACGTCGCGTCGGCGAGGCGGTTCGACATGGTGCCGAGTGTGCCTCATGCCGCCGGAGACCGGTCCCGTCCCTGCGGTAACCATAGTTTCCAACTTGGAAAGTACCTGCTACTTTGGCAGGTACTGGACAGGGGGCTCGCCGTGGACAGAACCGCAGCCGAGCAGGCGTTGCGCACTGCTGAATCAGCGTCGTCGAAGGTGCTCGCACAAGGCCGGTGGCATCCGAAAGCGTTGCTGGCGCTCGGCGCGCTCGAAGCGGCCATCCTGCTGACCGGCGGTCTCGCGAGCGTGGGGATGCTGCTCATGCCGGGCAGCCTGGCGCCGCTTTTCGTGTTCATCATTTACTCGGCGACCCGTCCGGTGGTCGGTCGTCACCAGCGTGCGCGGTACGCGATCCTCGGCGTGAGCGTCGGTTTGGTCATCGCGATCGCGGTCCCGCTCGGGCAAGTCAGCTTCGCCGGAAACCCGGCCTGGTGGGTGCCCGCCGCGCTGTTCAGCGCGATCCCGTTCGTGCTGGCCGCCTGGTTCGAAACACGCGGCCGCCGATGAGTCACCCCAGGCTGGCGCTCGACCCGGTGATCCACTCGCCGGTCCGGTTCTCCATCACCGCGAGCCTCGCGGCGGTCGACGAAGCCGATTTCGCATCGGTCCGGGACGCGGTGGAAATCTCCGATTCAGTGCTGTCCAAGCAGATCTCGAGACTCGAAGCGGCGGGGTACGTCGCGGTGCGCAAAATCTTCGTCGGCAAACGGCCGCGCACCTGCCTTTCGCTGACGCCGCAGGGCCGAAAAGCGTGGAACATCCACGTTCGCGCCCTTCGGGAGATTGCCGGTTGAAGAACCGAGCATTCGCGGAGAAGTCCGATGAATACGACGATCGGCCTTTGTCGCGCGGCACGAAGATCGCTAGAGTCCGCTCCCATGAAGCGATTCCCTCGCGCAGGCTCGATACTCCCCGTCGCCGCGATCGCATTCATCGGATGTCTTGGTTTGTCCGGTTGCAGTGTCCATGCGGCATCAGCGGCACCGAACTGGATCACCTTCGCCAACGGCCGCCTCGCCTACGGCACCGACGCGCAGGGCAACCGGATCCCCGACTTCTCCCGCGTCGGCTACCGCAATGGCGACGCTCAGCCGCCTGAACTGCCGGTCGCGGCGACCATCGGGCCGCAGTCGTCCGGCGACGACACCGCGCGTATTCAGCAGGCCATCAACCAGGTCGCGAACAGCGGCAAGCCGGGCGCGGTCCTGCTGACAGCTGGCGACTACCGGCTCGAAGGAACTCTGCAGATCAGCGCCAGCAACGTCGAACTGCGCGGCGCGGGCAGCGGAGCGAACGGGACCAAGCTGGTCGCGGCGGGCAAACTGCACACGCTGGTCACCATCGCCGGAACTGGTTCGCGCACCACAGCCGGTTCGGCGGTCCCGGTCACCAGCAACTATGTCCCGGTCGGCGCGGATCAGCTTGACGTAAGCGATGCCTCGTCGCTGCATGTCGGCGACCACGTCATCGTGCAGCGGCCGCAGGAACAGGCGTGGATTCACGCGATCGGCATGGACAAGATCCCGCCGCGGCCGGACGGCACTCCGAGCAAGCAGTGGACGCCCAACGCCGGTCTGCAGTTCGACCGGACAATCACCGCCGTCAACGGCAAAACCGTCCGTTTCGACGTGCCGCTGACCAACGCGCTGGAAAGCCAGTACACCCACGCCACCGTTACTCGCTACTCGTATCCCGGCCGGATCAGCGGCTCCGGCCTCGCGCATCTGTCCGCGGACGGCGCCGAGTTCGAGCAGGATCCCGCCTGGCATCACGACGGTTTCTTCAAGTCCCAGCTGGTTTCCGTGGACACCGCGCAGGACAGCTGGGTCGACGACGTGGTCGCGGACCATTTCGGTTCCGCCTTCGGAATCGGCCAGAACGCGCTCCGGGTCAGCCTGCTGCGCACGTCGTCCCTCGACGAGTCCGTCCCGCAGGACATCCACGACCAGCCCGCCGCCTACACCATCAGCGGCCAGGAAACCCTGGTGCGGCAATGCACTGTCACCGGCAGCAACCTGCACGCCTGGGTCACGCAGGCGAGGGTGCCCGGCCCCAACGTGGTCAGCCGCTGCACCGCGACCAACACCGGCTCCCGCATCCTCGACGCCGGTCCGCACCAGCGCTGGGCCAGCGGCACTCTCTACGACGACCTCACGATGAGCCCGCCGTCAGGACATCTCCAACTGTCCGACCGGCAGTGGATGGGCAGCGGCCAGGGCTGGGCGGGCGCGAATTCGGTGCTGTGGAACTGCGGCGTCGGCTCGTACCTCGTGGAAAACCCGCCGACCGCGCACAACTGGGCGCTCGGCTGTACCGGAACGCAGAGCAAGCCGCAGCCGGGCCACCGGAGCGGCGAGATCGGGTCGGCCGGCAAGCATCTGCCGCCGGAAAGTCTTTACGACGAGCAACTGGCTGAACGGCACTGACGGACCTCTGCTGCTGTCTGCCGGTTAAGACATTCGAGTGATGCTTGCTGTTGGCGGCGGGACAGTCGCCCTGCTCAGGTCTGCAAACAGCGAACTCGACTGCGAGTTGCAGTTCGCATTTGCAGACAGGCTTAATCTCGGCGACTACAGTAACTACCCGGCTCCACAGGGTGACGAAAACACCTGGGCCCAGCGGACCCGGGACGGTCTACGCAAGGGGAGGCGTACATCGTGGCCGACAATCATCAGTCCAACCTGCCTCCGGCCGGGAGGTATGGCGGTCCGTCGATCGAGACGATGGCGGTCGCGCCGTTGCTGGGCGACGGGTATTCGTACGACAGAGCGACGCTCGAAGAACTGTCGAAACTTTACGAAAGCCTCGCCGACAAATACCGCAACGATCAAGACCGAGCGGTCATTATCGCGCGAACACAGCCGCCCGGGCTGGATTTTTCCAGCACGGACAACGCGGCTATTTTCCGAGGCTCCGGAGAGGTCCTGCGAGGATCGCTGGAGCAATGCCAGCGGTACTGCCGTGATCAGGCCGCCAAATTCCGTGCGGCACTCAAAAAGTACACGGACGCCGAGGAGAAGCACTCGGCCGAAATACACCAGGCCGGGGGAAGCCTGTGAGACGTGCGCTGGCGCTCACCCCCTTGGCCCTGTTCGCCTTCGCGGGCTGCTCGAGCAGCGCCCCTGGGCAAGCCGTTCCGGCCGAGCGCACAGATCGGCCGGCGCCGAGCAGCGCTTCGGCGGATCAGGTGCCCGGCCCTGGCGTGCCGAAAGTCCACAACCCCCTCGACATCACCAGATTCAAACAGAACCCCTGCGATTCCTTGACCGCGCAGCAAATTTCCGGCTTGCTCGGTGACGGAGCCCGAATCAATCCGGACCCGCACGGCCCTGGCGGGCCTGGCTGCGGCTGGTTCTCCCAGGCACAGATCGTGATCGTGTTCCCGAACGTCGACAAGCTGGGCCTGACCTCGGTCTATCGCGCCAGAGGCGGCGCGTACCCGTTCTTCCAGCCCCTCGCCCCGGTCGACGGGTACCCCGTCGTCGCCTACGGCACGGCCGATCTGCGGGCAAGACTCGGCGAATGCAACGTCGCGTTGGGAACCAGCGACCGCGAAACCCTCGACGTATCGATCTCCCAATCACCAGCGCACAAAGGCGAAAAGGATCCGTGCGAATCCGCCCGCGGCGTCGCTGAGCAAGCACTCGGCAATCTGCGAGGAGGACGCTGATGGCCGGTCGATCATTGACCCCGGCGGAAATCTACCGGCAGGTCACCGGCGGGCAAGGTCCCGAATCACTGGGCGAGACTCAGAAAGCCGCCGAGGGCCTTAGCCAAAGCCTGCTGGAGCGGGTCGACGAAATCGCCCGTATCGCGGAGAAAGTGCGGGCCGGGTGGCACGGAGCAACCGCCGAGGAAGCCGCGAACTCGGCTGCTCCGCTGATGGCCGCAGCCGCGGCCATCAGCACAAACCTCGTGTTCGTCCAGAACGCGGCGGACGGCCAGCTGTCCGCTTTTCAGACCGTCAAGAACACGGTGAAACCGGTCGGCGACCGGCCGGAACTCACCGTGCAGGACGTGTACGACTCGCTCAGCGGGAAGCCTGGCTACTTCGGCAAACTCGGCCAATGGCAGGCCGACGCCCAGCACAACGTCGACGCCTACACCGGCTATCACGCGACGACCGGGACGAACTCCGATCACATTCCGGCTCGCTACGCGGAGCTGAGCGACACCGGTGCGTCCGTCGACCTCGCCAGTGCCAGCACCCCGCGGAAGCCGGTCACCGGACCCGGCAAGCCGAGCGGCAAACCGCCCGACGGCCGCCATCGGGGCGTCATCGAGCCGCCTTCGGACGTGAAACGACCGGCACCGGAGCCCGTCGGCTCAGTTCCGAAACCGCGTGAGCCGCTGCCCGAGGCAGCCAGCGATCGGCCGGAGAGCCACCCGGGCAGCCACCGGCCGGAGGCGACGGAAAGCAGGCCCTCGGCGGTTCCGCCCGAAGCGACCAGACCGCCGGACTCGACTCGCATCAGCTCGTACCACCTCAGCTCGCCCGCGCTGCCGCCCGGATATCAATTCGGCCCGTCGGGCCAGCCGATCAACCCTCTCGGCCCCAACGGATTCGAGGGACTGGGCAGCGGCTGCGTCGGCACCGGACCCGGTGGCGGCGCGGACGGCGGGCTCGGCGAGGGAAACCGAGTCGGCGCCCGCGCACCCGGCGAATCGGTGCCGACGCGCGGCAGCACCACCGGAAACCCAGGCACAGCAGGAAAACCCGGCAACCTGGTCGGCAGCGGGATACCCGGCAAAAACAGAGAAAACGACAAGGAGAAAACCGCCCCGCCCTACCTTCGGGAAACCGATCCGGACGTATTCGCCACGAACGACCTCAAGCCGACGCCGCCGGTGCTCGGGGACCGACCGGCCCGCTAGGCCGTCGGCAAGGAGTCAGCGGTGCGCGCGACCGAGCTGTCCCTCGACGCCCTCCTCGGCGCGCTCCGGGACGCCGGGTTCGACGAGCCGCATCCGGTGTTCTCCGGGCGCCTCCGGTTCACCACCGAGCGGTTCGACGAAGCCGTTCGGGAAGAGCTGGCCTGGCTGGGCTTGCTCGAACACGGACGGTTCGTCGACGATTTCGAAGACGTGCTCTATGCGCTGGGCCGCGCCGACACCGAGTACGTCGCCCACGTCGAAAACCAGGACACTCGTTACGGCGTGCTGGTCGCCGTCCGGGGGCGGACCGGGGTGAAGGCGTTGTGCTCCGGCGACCGGGTGCGGCTGAAGGTGCTCGACGGAACCCGCACCCCGGCCGGTGCGCTGGTCGCGAGCCTGCCGCGGTACCGGCCGGCCCAGCTGAGCGCGTTCTCCCTGCCCCAGGAGGACTTCCAGGCGGACCTCTCCGACGACCGCAGCGCCGCCGCCCGCGCGGTCGACGCGCTGTTCCAGCAGACCTGGTTCGGCGTCGGCGAGATAACCGTCGCCGTGCGCGAACCAGCCCGGCCAGGGCGCGCGGAAGCCGGGCCGCTGAGCTACCTCGACCTCACCGACGGCCGCGTCGCGTTCGAGGTGTCCGGGCCCGAGGCGAACCGGTACATCACGGTGCTGCCCGGCGAGGACAGCCTGCTCACGGACAAGATCGCCGCCCTCCGCGACGGGCTGGCCGGGTAGCTCCGGCCCGCCGCCGGAGGTCAGTCGCTCTTCTTGGCCGCCGCCGCGTCCGGCTTATTCTCCGCCGCCGGTGCCTCCGGCTCCTCTTCGGCCGTCTCAGCCTCGGCCGTCTCGGTCTCCGAACCGGCCTCTTCCTTGTCGAAGGACTGCGGCACCTTCTTCAGGTGCTTGCTCATCGACCGGACCAGGAAGACGACCGCGACCAGGAACAGGATCAGCACCAGCAGGCCGACCGGCGAGGACTTGCCGAAGTCCTCGCCCTGGCCGCCGTTGTCCCCGCTGTCCGGCTGCTGGGCCAGCACCAGCGCCGACGCGGTGAGCGGGACGACCGCGACGGCCGGCACACCGAAACTCATGGGCTCACCTTCTCCTTGATGCCTGCGAACAGATCGTCCTCCGGCAGCGTGCTGTCCACCAGGGAGCGATTCAGCTCGTACTCCTCAGTGGGCCACACCTCGCGCTGGATCTCCAGCGGAACGGCGAACCAGCGGCTGGTCGGGTCGATCTGCGTGGCGTGCGCCTTCAGCGCCTCGTCGCGCACCTCGAAGTATTCCCCGCACTCGATCCGGGTCGTCACCCGCTCCATGATGTCGGCGCGGTTCGGGTCCCAGGACTTGAGCCACTCCTCGTACGGCGACTCCAGCCCGGCCTCCTTGAGCGCGGTGTCGAACGCCACCATCCTGGCCTTGGAGAACCCGTGCATGTAGTACAGCTTGAGCGGCTGCCACGGCTCGCCCGCCTCCGGGAACCGCTCCGGGTCGCCCGCCGCGTCGAAGGCCGCCATCGACACCTCGTGCGTGCGGATGTGGTCCGGGTGCGGGTAGCCGCCGTTCTCGTCGTACGTCGTGATGACGTGCGGGCGGAACTCGCGGATCACGCGCACCAGGGCTTCGGTGGACTCCTCCAGCGGAATCACCGCGAACGAGCCCTCCGGCACCGGCGGCAGCGGGTCGCCCTCGGGCAGCCCGGAGTCGATGAAGCCCAGCCAGCGGTGGCTCACGCCGAGGATCTTCGCCGCGCGCGCCATCTCTTCGCGGCGGATCTCGGTCATGTTCGCCAGCACGTCCGGCCGGTCCATCGCCGGGTTGAGAATGCTGCCCGCCTCGCCCCCGGTGCAGGTCACGACCATGACCTCGTGCCCGTCGGCGACGTATTTGGCCATGGTGGCGGCGCCCTTGCTCGACTCGTCGTCGGGATGGGCGTGCACCGCCATCAGGCGCAGTCGCTGCTTGCGGTCTTCTGTTGTCAGCTCGTCGGCTCCCACCATGGTCCGAACGGCCCTTTCCTGTCCTGTTATTCCGTGACACCTGGTTGCGCCGCGGTAAACCGCCCCGGCTCCGCGCCGCCGGAACGGGTCGCGGATACTCGACCAGGGTGGTGCCCCGGACCGGCCGCACTGCCTATTGTCCCCAGGGGTACGACAAGTTTGACCGGAGGCCCGGATTTGCAGAGCGGGGAGACCGTGACCGCCGAGGGCGACGCCGTGCCGGCGCGGCCCGCGGACCGGTACGGCACCGCGGGCAAGGGCAAGCCGTCGAAGCGCTGGCGGAGGTGGCTTTTCGTGGCCGTCGCGCTGGTCGTGAGCGGCGCGATCGGCTGGATCTACTACCTCAATCTCGGCAGCACCCCGATCGAGGCGGAGCGCATCGGCTTCAAAGAGCTGCCGAACGACGCGATGGAAGTCACCATCAACGTCACGCGGGACGACGACAGCAAGCCCGGCGTGTGCGTCGTCCGGGTGCGCGACAAATCCGGCGCGGAAAGCGGCCGCCGGGAGGTGCTGGTCCCCGCCGGGGCCGGCCACAGCAGGGTGAACACAGTGGTGAAGAGCATCGGAGCCCCGGTGACCTCAGACGTGTTCGGCTGCTCGTATTCCATACCACGCTATCTGTCAACCCCGTAGCGGCCAACGGAGTGAAATGCGCGGCGAGCGTCCGCGCGGCGTGAAATGGACCGGCGTCGACCTGTCCTGCCGTGATACGCTCGTACACCAGCACGGCCCCCGACGGGCCGTGTTTTTCCTTTATCTCAGCCGCGTGCGTACGCGGTGGCCGGCTTGTACACCCAAGCCTGGCAGGCCCTACGAGGAGATGGTGACCGTGAGCGACACCAAGGTGACCTGGCTGACCCAGGATGCCTACGACAGGCTCAAGCACGAGCTCGACGAAATGATCGAGAATCGTCCGGTCATCGCCGCCCGCATCAACGACAGCCGCGAAGAGGGCGACCTCAAGGAGAACGGCGGCTATCACGCGGCCCGCGAAGAGCAGGGCCAGGCCGAAGCCCGGATCCGGCACCTGCAGGAACTCCTGCGCAACGCGAAGGTCGGCGAGGCTCCGGACGACGACGGCACGGCCGGCCCCGGCAAGGTGCTCACCGTCAAGTACGACGGGGACGACGAGGAGGAGAAGTTCCTGCTCGCCACCCGCGAGGAGGGCGCCGAGGGCGCGCTCGACGTGTACTCCCCCGAATCGCCGCTCGGCAAGGCGCTGCTCGGCGCCAAGGAGGGCGAGTCCCGCGAGTACGAGCTGCCGAACGGCAAGACCATGAAGGTCACCCTGGTCAAGGCGGTGCCCTACAGCGAGTCCTGACTCGTTTCCGCCGAACGCGCGCCCGCCCGGATTTCCGTGGCCCGGCGCGCGTTCGGCGGTCTAGCGTGTCTTTCAGCAAAACCACTGGAGGACACCGATGAACACCCGACCGCTCTGCCTGACCTGCGGGACGCAATACGCCGCCCCGCGCGCGGACTGCCCGATCTGCGAGGACGAGCGCCAATACGTCCCGCCGGGCGGGCAGCAGTGGACTGATCTGGCGGCGCTCCGCGCGGACGCCGACCTCAAACCGCGCGTCGAGGAGCAGGGGCCGGGTCTCATCGGCGTCGGCTCGGATCCCCGGTTCGCGATCGGCCAGCGCGCGCTGCTGGTCCGCGCGGAGAGCGGCAACTTCCTCTGGGACTGTTCCGCTTACCTCGACGACGAGCTGATCGGCAAGATCACCGAACTCGGCGGAATCACCGGCATCGCGATCAGCCATCCGCACTACTACACGACGATGGTCGAATGGGCGCACGCCTTCGACGTCCCGGTCTACCTGCACGAGAACGACCAGCAGTGGATCGGCCGTCCGGACCCGTCGATCCAGCTGTGGACCGGCACGACGCTCGACGTCTCGCCGGATCTCCAGCTGATCAACCTCGGCGTGCACTTCCCCGGCGGCACCGTCATGCACTGGCCGGCCGGCGAGGAAGGCCGCGGCGCGCTGCTGACCGGCGACATCGTGCAGGTCATCCCGGACCGTACGCACGTCGCTTTCATGTACAGCTACCCGAACCTCATCCCGGAGCGGCCGAGCGTCGTACGGCACGCCGCGGAACTGTTGGAGCCGTACGCATTCGACGCGCTCTACGGTGCGTGGTGGGACGCCGTTGTGCGTACGGACGCTCATAACGTCGTACAGCGCTCCGCGAAGCGCTATCTCACGTACGTGTCCTAGCCGTTCGTTCGAGCAACGGCCGCACTCGCGGCGGCACTGGTGTCGACAACGCGATCGAAGTCGACGTACGCAAAACATCGGGCACGCCAACCACTTCGTCGATGACGCGTTGCAGATCGTCGTTATCGCGCGCGACAAGGCGTACGAAGAGGTCGCCTTGTCCGGTGGTGGCGTGCACTTCGCACACTTCGTCGATCGCAGCCAGTGCCTCCGCGACGCCGGCGCGTTTGCCCTGCGCGATTTCCAGTACGGCGAACGCGGTGAGGCTGTATCCCATCGCGGCCAGATCGAGTTCGGGCGGGAAGCCGCCGAGGATGCCGCGTTCGGTCAGGCGGTCCAATCGCGCCTGCACGGTGCCGCGCGCGACGCCGAGCCGGCGCGCGCATTCGAGCACGCCGAGGCGCGGCGAGTCGGTGAGCAACAGCAGCAGCCGCGCGTCGAGCGAGTCAAGCACCGGTTTTCTCCCTGCGCAGGTTGTCCAAGATGACCGAGCTTCTCCAGGATAAGCTGAACACATTGTCCAGCTGAAACGGAAACCGTTGCGCAGCTTGCCGGGCGCAACTCATGCTCAATGCATGACCTCCACGATGGATCCGCACGGCGCACTCGACGACGTCAGCTATGACCAGCTCCGCCAGCTCGTCGGACTGGTGGACCACGACGCCTCGACCGACCCGTTCCCGGTCAAGGCTCTCGACGCGGTGGTGTTCATCGCGGGCAACGCGACCCAGACCGCGTGGTTCTACCAGGTCGCGTTCGGCATGCAGCTGGTCGCGTACTCCGGTCCCGAGACGGGACAGCTCGACCACAAGGCCTTCGTGCTCAAGTCCGGCTCCGGCCGCTTCGTGATCACCGGCGGCGTCAAGCCGGACTCCCCGCTGCTCGACCACCACCGCCGCCACGGCGACGGCGTGATCGACCTCGCGCTGGAGACCACCGACGTCGACAAGTGCATCGAGCACGCCCGCAAGGAGGGCGCGACGATCCTTGAGGAGCCGCACGACGTCTCCGACGAGCACGGCACGATCCGCCGCGCCGCCATCGCGACCTACGGCGAGACCCGGCACACGCTCATCGACCGGTCCCGCTACAACGGCGTCTACCTGCCCGGCTACGAGCCGCGCGAGGGCACCGTCAAGCGGCCCGAGGGCGCGCCGAAGCGGCTGTTCCAGGCGGTCGACCACTGCGTCGGCAACGTCGAACTCGGCAAGATGGACTACTGGGTCGACTGGTACCACCGCGTCATGGGCTTCGTGAACATGGCGGAGTTCGTCGGCGACGACATCGCCACCGACTACTCGGCGCTGATGAGCAAGGTGGTGTCGAACGGCAACCACCGGGTCAAGTTCCCGCTCAACGAGCCGGCGATCGCGAAGAAGAAGTCGCAGATCGACGAGTACCTCGAGTTCTACGAGGGCGCGGGCTGCCAGCACATCGCGTTGGCCACCAACGACATCATCGCCACCATCACCGCGATGCGCGAGGCGGGCGTCGAATTCCTCGACACCCCGGACTCGTACTACGACGACCCCGAGCTGCGCGCCCGGATCGGCAAGGTGCGCGTGCCGATCGAAACGCTGAAGGAGCACCGGATCCTGGTCGACCGCGACGAGGACGGCTACCTGCTGCAGGTCTTCACCAAGCCGATCGGCGACCGGCCCACCGTGTTCTACGAGCTCATCGAGCGGCACGGTTCGCTCGGCTTCGGCAAGGGCAACTTCAAGGCCCTGTTCGAGGCCATCGAACGGGAGCAGGAGCGCCGCGGCAACCTCTGATCCGCTTCCTCCCTTCCCCGGCCCGTCCGCGAGTTTCGCGGACGGGCCGGTTTTTATTACGGCGCGCTACCGTAAGTTCGCGTACAGTAGTCATCAACACATGGGGAACGGCGTCGCGCGGACAAATCGGAACCGCGCGGAACCGACGGGGTCGCGCGTCCGTCATTCTGGAGAAGTCACCGTGGAGAAGGGGGCCCGATGCCCGACAGCATCGACGCCAGCGAGCAGATGGTCGAGGGCTGGACGAAGCAGCTCCAGCAGACCGCTGCCCGCTATCAGGCGATGGCCGAGCGCATGCAAGGCCAAACCGTCACCGAGCGGTCGAAGGACGGTGCGGTCGAGGTCACTGTGGACGCCAAGGGTCTGCTGAAGAACCTGGTGCTCGCGGACTCCGCGGCAGGCAAGAAGATGGCCGACGTCTCCGCCGAGGTGATGCGGCTTGTGCAGCGCGCGCAGGCCCGGATCCCGGAGCTGTTGCAGCAGGCCGCGGCCGAAACCGTCGGCGGCGACCAGACCACGGAAACGCTGGTGGCCGACGCGCAGCGGACGTTTCCCGCGCCGCCGGCCGAGGAAGAGGGCCAGCCCGAACCCGACCGGGTGCGCCGGTTCCTGCCGGAGGACGCCGAAGAACCAGGCACCACGCCACCCGCGGCGCCGCCGCGCCCGGCAGCCCCGCCGCCACCGCCTCAACAGCAACGCCGCCGCCGGAGCTCGTCGGACGATGACGACGACTTCGGCGGATCGATCCTGTCCTGAGTCCAAGCCGTTCCAGGGGAAGAAAAACCATGGCACCCAGGGGTTATGAGATCGGCGGCGATCTCGAGGCGCACGCCCGTCAGCTCGACGGGATCGCGGACGGGCTGAAGCAGGCTGTCGACGCCGCGAACCAGGTCAGCATGCCCACCGACGCGTACGGCATTCTCTGCCAGCCGTTCCGGATGATGCTCGACCCGGTCGAGAACTACGGCATCACCGCACTGCAGAACACCGTCACGGCGATGGACGCGCAGGCGCAGAAGGTGCGCGACGCGGCGAAGGCGTACGACAGCTACGAAGGCGAAGCCGCCGGTTCGATGAAGGCGAGCGACTGATGCCTGACGCCAATCCGCTGGTCGTACAGTCCAAAAAGGACGGAGACGGGCCGGGGCCGTTCACCGAGGGCAACGGCGACTACGGCTACGCCACCGGCATCAACATCGCCGAATCGGCGACCGACGCGTTCAAGGGAATCGCGGACGGCGACTGGGTTTCCGGCGGCCTCGGCGTGGCGAGCCTCGCCGGCGAGATCGCGGGCGCGGCGATCGACCCGTTCGGCTACCTCATGTCGTCGGTGGCGTCGTTCCTGATGGAGCACGTGCAGCCGCTGAAGGACATGCTGGACTCGGTCGCGGGCAACCCGCCGGTGATCCAGTCCTATGCCGACACCTGGGGCAACGTCGCGAAGTCGTTGCAGGAACGGCAGAAAGACCTCGAGAACGCGGTCAAGACCGGCACCGCGGAGTGGAAGGGCGACGGCGCGGACGCCTACCGGAAGTCCGCGGCGGAGGCGGCCGACGCGATCGGCGGCGCGGCGACGGTCGCGAGCGCGATCGGCACCGTCACGATGATCATGGGCCAGGTCGTCGCCTTCGTGCGCGGACTGGTGCGGCAGCTCATCGCGGATCTGGTGGGCAAGCTGATCTCCTGGGTCATGGAGGAGGTTTTCTCGCTCGGGTTCGGGACGCCGCTGGTGGTCGCGCAGGCCGTCACGGCGATCTCCAAATGGGGCGAGAAGATCAGCGAGCTGCTGACGAAGCTGTGCGAGACGATGCGCCGCGTTTCGCCGCTGCTCGGCAAGCTCGCCGAGGTTTTCACGAAGATCATCAAGGTGCTGGGCAAGCTGGCCGGCAAGGTCACCGGCCTCGACGTGATCAGCACGAAGAACATCAAGGCGGGCGGCTTCTTCCACCGCGGCGGCTCCGGCGGGGGCGGCGGGGGCGGTGCGGGCGGCTCCGGCGGCGGTCACCACGGCGGCTCCGGCGAAGGCGACGCGGACCCCGGTTCGCCCTCCGGGTCGCGCCGCTCGAACGGGTCGGACGGTGCTGACGGCGACGGCCCGAACAGCAGCCACAACAGCTCGGACAGCTCCGACGCGCCCGGCGACCACTCGGGCGATTCCGGCAGCAACAACGGATCCGACAGTCCGAGCAGCGACAGTCCGTCTTCGCCGGGCGGTTCGCATTCCTCTTCGCCGGACGGCACCGGACCGTCCACAATCGACACTGCGACGTCGTCGACCCGGCGTGGTTCCGACAGTCCCGGCGGGAGCCACCACGACTCCAGCCCGTCGACGTTCGCCGGTGATTCGAGCCCGACGTCTCGCGGCGGCGGAGACAGTCCCGCGGACAGTTCTTATTCGCCGCAAAGCTCTTCGCACAGCGATGCGCCGTCCTCGGTCAGCGCGCCGCCGAGTACTTCCAGCAGCGCTCCACACTTCGGCGGGTCTTCATCGGGCGGCGGCACGCATTCCGGCGGCAGCGAGCCGAGCCCGCATCACTCGAGCAGCAGCGATTCGACGTCGGCGAGCGGGTACGCCCCGCCTCGCGCGGACGCGCCTGCTCCGCAATCCGCTCCCCCGCAACACATCCGCTCGAACGACGGGGGCGGTTCTTCGCCGAATCAGAGTCCGGCGGGCGGCGGAATTCCGCAGCAGGGCGGTGGCGGCAGCCCGACCAGCGCCCCGGCCGGCGGCGGCAGTCCGGCACCCCGGCCCAGCGGCAGCGGCTGGACCGGAACGCCGGGGACGCGCGCTCCCGACGTGGCGCCGAACCGAGTACCGGACGGCGGTCCTTCGGGTCGGCGGCCGAGCAGTGGCCCGAGCCCTTCGGACGGTGGCGGGCCGAGCCGTACTCCGGATCGTTCCGGGCCTGGGCCGCAGCGGCCCAGTGACGGCGGTTCTTCGCCGCGACCTTCGGAAGGCGGTTCGTCTCCGCAGCGCACTGGCGACTCCTCCCCGCAGCGGCCTTCCGAAGGCGGTTCGTCTCCACAGCGCACTGGCGACTCCTCCCCGCAGCGGCCCTCGGAGGGCGGCGGTGGTTCTTCGCCGCAGCGTCCGGCGGATTCGTCGAGCGGCGGCCCGCAGCGCCCCGGCGACGGCGGCGAAGCCGGGCAGCCCAAACGTCCCGGTACCGAGCCAGGTCTCGGCCGTTCGGAGCCCGCACCGACGTCCGGCGGCGGATCGCCCTCCTCGGCGAACCGCGGGTCCGGCGACGGCTCCGCACCCCCGGCCGCGGCGGCGGTCGCGACCGGTCCGGGAGGAGGCCAGCGCGGCTCGGAGGCAGGCGGTGGCGCGCGGCGTCCCGACGGCTCCCCCGAGCCCGTGGCCCGCGGCGGTGCGCGTACCGACGCGCCGGCCAAACCCGGCGAAGCCAGCGGTCCACAACGGACCGGGAAAGAATCCCCGGCGCAGAACGGCAAACCGCACGCCGACGAGTCCGGGAAGCCGAAGAACGGCGACAAGCCGGGGAACACCGAGCCGAACAAGAAGCCGGGGCAGCACGAGGACGCTGAAAGCAAGCCGGGCAACGACAAGCCCGAGCCCAAGCCGGACCACGCCGACCCGGAGCACCACGATCCGAAGCGCCCCGACTCGGACGGGTCGAACCACCACGACAACCCCGACCACGACGGCACCCCGCCGCACCACGAGGAGCCGCTGTCGCCGGACGAGGTCAACCACCGGCACGCCGAGGACACCCCGGCGGGCAGCTCGTACCACCGCAGCGACCCCGAACTCGGCGACCTGCCGCACCGCGTCCAGCCGGACCCGGACGGGCGCTACACGGTGGACGTGCACGTCACCGCGGACGGGCACGCCCGCATCGGCGACCGGCTGTACACGCCGGAAGAGTTCGCCGACATCCTGCGCCGCAACGGAAACTACGACGGCCGGCCGATCCGGCTGATCGGCTGCGACGCGGGCTCGAACGATTTCGCGCACCGGCTCTCGCGCGACCTCGACACCGAGGTGATGGCGCCGAGCAAGCCGGCGTGGACCGACTCGAACGGCCACGTCTTCTCCTCCGACTACGAGATCGGCCCCGACGGACGGATGCGGCCCCGGATCCCGCCGGACGGCGAATGGTCGGTGCACCATCCCGACGGCACGGCACACCGCGTCGGCGACGACGGTTTCGCTCCGGACGGCAAGCACCACGATCCGCACGACATCGATGCCGACAGCGCCGCCGACCGCGGGCAGCCGCCGTTCAACCAGGAAGAGCGGGACCAGGACGTGCGCGATCTCCGGCAGGAGAACCGCGACCGCCGCGCCGAGGGCCTCGACGACGTGCGAGAGCTGAACGGCAACCGCAACCCGCTCACCGACGACGTACGCCGTCCGCACGAACGGGCCCTCACCACGGCGAGGTTCCGCGACGCGAACGGCGAAACTGTCGATCTCTACAGTTTCAGCGGGAAGACCCACGACTGGGCGCCGGCGAAGGACGGCCCCGAGTGGCCCAAGTCCGAGCGGTTGTTCGGCACCAAGGACGCCGCTCCGTACCGGCCCGAACTCGGCATGCCCGACCCGGAGGGCAAGTTCGGCCGCACCCACGACTCGGAACCGAAACTGCTCGAAGAAATGGTGCGGCACAATTTCGCGTCGCGTTCCGGACTCGACCGCAGCGAAATCGACGACATCGTCAAGAAGGAAATCGAGAAATCCCGGCGCGAGGAAGCGGCATACCTCAAGAACAACCACGAAAACATGTACCGCGAAGGACTTCGCGGCGACACGGCGCGAGCCCGGGACCGAATGGACGGCGCCCTCGAGGAAATCAACCGGCGCGGTGCGGAACGCGCGCACCAGGCAGGGAAGCCCTACACGCCGGTCACGCGCGAAGATCTCAGCGGCGACCTGCGGATGGTCGTGGACCTGCCGTCGACCAAGCGGGACATGATTCCGAACGAGTACCAGATCTGCGACTCCTGCACCGATGTTATCCTGCAGTACAAGCAGCTTTTCCCGAATGTCCGGGTCGAGGTCGTCAACCTCGCCGGTGAAAGGTTGATGTGATGACGGCGTCTCCGGGCGACGGCGCGGAACTGGTTCGCGCGATCTTCGCCGGTGCGGTCGAAGCCGGTTTGCGCGCGGAATCGGTGCGCGGCGCATCAGATGCCGAGATCGACGCGATGGCGGAAGATCAGCGCGCCCGCGCGGTGCCGACCGCGGCAAGGGAAGTGCTGCGCCTCATCGGCACGACGCACGGCTTGTGGCTGCCCGGCAGTTCGCTGGGCGTGCAAGCGGTGCGCGGCGAGGCCAAGAACCACGCCGCCGCCACCGCGAACGCGCAGAACGCCGAACTGTCCGATGTGGACGGCGCGCTGGTGCTCGCCGCGCACGGCGGGTACACCTACCACGTGGTCGACGGGGCAGACGCCGACCAGGACGATCCGCAGGTCTGGCTGCTCACCGAAAACGAGCCCGCCCGCGTCGGATGGCCCTCGGTCAGCGCGTGGTTCAAGGCCATCACGCCGGACGTCGAGCGTTACCGAGAGCGGCTGGAGATCATGCGCGAGACCGGTTCCGACTTCCTGCCGCCGTGGGCGCAGGACATCACCGCCGGCGGATGACCGTGCCGCTCGCAGACCAGCCGACGCGGGGAACCGCCGTCCCCAGGCATTCCGTCGACGTCGCAGGCGCGTGGAAGCAGATCGAGAAGCTGTCGCCGCAGGTGGCCTTCTACTTCGACTACATCACGCAGGACACCAGCGCGCTGGCGAACGTCCTGCGCCGGGAGCTGATGCTCGGGCAGTACCGCAGCGTGGTCGACCCGGACGCCGAGGACCCGGACACGTGGGGCGATCTCGCCCTCGCCGCACAGGCCGCGGCCGCCGCCTTCACCGCGGCGAACGCGCCGGAAGGCCAGGAGGTCGACGCGGTGATCGGCCGTCCGCGGCGCTTCGCGGCCACCGGCCCCACCGAACGCACGGATCCGGGCGCGTGGCTGACCGCGGCGTGGCTCGCCGTGATCCAGCGGGACGACGTGCTGATCCAGCAGCTGGCAGCGGTGCCGCTCGACGTGCTGCGCGCCTCGGGCATCGAGCATGACGCCTACATGTACCCGTGGGTCGAGACGCTGCAGACCTTCCTCGCGCACCGCGAGGTCACCCCGGAGATGTTCCTGCCCGCGATGGACGGCACCGACCCGGACACCGCGCAGTACACGCCGCCCGCGGCGATGCTGCAGCTCGTGTACCCGCCGATCCGGATGTTCTACTACGTGCTGCGCCGGGACACTGAGAAGTTCGCCGAAGCGTTCGCCGCCGCGCTGGAACGGCACCGCGAATACTGGACCGCCGAGGACCGCGCCGACGATCCCGGCGGGTTCCTCGCGCTGGCCCCGCTCGCGGTGGCCGTGCTCGCCCGTTCGGTGGGAATGACCTTCGACGTGCAGTCTGGTTACACGCCGGCCAACCTGCTCGCGGGCATCCGCCCGCCGCGGAACAGGTGATCGAAATGACGCGTCCGCCCGGCGAGGAGCCGCAGAAACCATGACCCGGCCACCGGAGCCGCACACTCCTGCCCAGCAGCAGGAGCTCGTCCAGCAGATCGGCCAGGCGGCCGCTGCCGCGCTGCCCGCTGGCTGGCAGCAGCTGCAGGTCGTCTGCCGCGCCGCGGGGCGGCACGTGGAAGTGGACGTCAACGTGCTCGCCCCGGACAACCGGACCTACCCGGTCCAGCCGCATCCGGAACTGCCGCGGCTGTTCGGCGCGCTGCGCACCGGGATGTACCAGCCGGGCCGGGGCACGTGGCTGAGCGCGACCCTGGTGTTCTCACCGCAGCGGCCGCCGTTCGCGGACTACCAGCCGGACGTCGAACCGCGCTGGCGGCAAGTGCCACCGCCGATCGGCTTCCAGGACGAACTGCGCTTCTTCCCGCGCGAGGACCGGTTCGTGCCACCGTGGCTGCGGCAACGGGCTGGTGCGGTGCCTCCTCCGCCGGTGCCTGGCGCTGCCGTGCCGGTGCCTGGCGCTGCTCCGCCTGGTGCCGGGCAGCCGGTTCCGCCGCACGTGCCCGGCTCCGGCCCGGCGGTTCCTCCGCCATTGCCGAGCGCGGGGCAGGCACCGCCGCCGTTGCCGCTGCCTGGTGCGGAACAACCTGCGGGCGCTGCGCGCTCTGTTCCCGTGGGCGAACCCAGCACGCCACCACCGCTGCCCAGCGCCGAACAACCTGCAGACTCTGTCCCCGAGCTCCCCGTGGACGAGCCGAGCACGTCTCCTCCGCCGCCCAGTGCAGAGCAGGCTGCAGACACTGCGCAGCCTGTTCCCGCGCTTCCCACGGACGAGGCCGCCTCGACTCCCCCGCTGCCCAGTGCGGAACAGCCTGCAGAGCCCGCGGACTCTGTTCCCGCGCTCCCTGTCGACGAGCCCAGCACATCTGCTCCGTTGCCCGACGCGGAGCAGCCTGTCTCCCCGTCCCTCGCGGAGACAGCGGCTACTACCCCGGCATCCGTCGGCGACGAGGCGCAGTCCGAGCCCAGCGAAGTCGCGGCGGCCGAGATCGCTGCCGAAGCCTCCGAGCCGGAAGCAGCACCTGCCGAGGCCCCCGCGAATGATGCGCCCGAGCCGGAAGTCGTTGCGTCCCAAGGGCAACCGGCAGACGAGCTGCGCACTCCGCGCGTCTACGACGGGTTCGACGAGGCGGGGAATCCGGTCGTCGAGCGGGAAGCGTTGTCGCCCGAGGAGCGCGAGCGAGTGCTCGGCTATCTCAACAAGGCGCCGGTCATCCTGGCGTCCCGCAACAACGACACGGACGCCTTCGATCCATCCCGCACGGACGCTGTTCCGCTGAATTTCCGCACCGACGGCAGCTGGGTGTGGCCCGGCGCGGTCGGCTATTACCTGCGTGAGCACGGGATTTCGCCGGATCCTGAGCTGGTCGAGCACATCCGGGCAGCCGGATACACCGTGCCGGAAGTGGACAAGGCCACGCAGCAACGGATGCTGGCGGCGATGACCAGCCCGCCCGCCGAGGAGAGCCGTCCGGAACCGCAGAGTGCGCCGCGGGATCCCGATGAGCTGGTGAGCGAGATCGCGACGGCACTCGCCGCGGCGGCTCCGCAGGGGTGGCAGCAGATCGTCTTCGACTTCATGGCGCTGGGCAGGCACGCGAACCTCGCCTGCGGCGCGCGGATGGCCGACGGCAGCACGCAGCAGGTGCCCGTCGCGCGGGAGCTGTCGAAGCCGTTGGCTCAGCTGCGGCGCAGCAAGTACGTCCAAGGCCGAGGTACCTGGTACACGCTCTCGCTGGTCATCGACCCGCCGTCAAGTTACCAGGCCAGCTTCGACGAGGACGACGAACCGGCTTTCCACACACCTCCCCGGCCCGAGGATTACGCGCTGGACCAGGAGCTTTACCCGCGCGACGAGGACTACCTGCCGCTGTGGTTCAGCCTCCGGCTTCCAGATAGTCCACAGTAGACACTCAGGGGACGATCGTGAACCCGGCGTCGGCGAGGGCGGCTTCGACGTCCTTGCAGTGCTCCGGGCCGCGGGTTTCCAGGGCAAGGGCGACGTCGACCTCGCCGAGCGCCAGGCTGCCGGAAATGCGGGAGTGCTCGACGTCGAGGACGTTCGCGCCCAGCTCCTTCACGCACGACAGCACCGAAACCAGCGAGCCCGGACGGTCCGGCACCCGCAGGTGCAGCTTCAGGTAACGGCCGCCGGCGGTCATGCCGTGCTGGATGATCTGTTGCAGCAGAACGGGATCTACGTTGCCGCCGGAGAGGATCGCCACCACCGGCGGTTCGAACGCGCCGGGGTGCTGCAGAAGCGCGGCCATTGACGCGGCACCCGCCGGTTCCACGACCAGCTTTCGTCGCTCCAGGCACAGCAATACCGCGCGCGACAAGGATTCCTCGGTGACCGTCACGACGTCGTCGACCAGCGACTGGACGTGCGCGTAACTGATCTTGCCCGGCTCGCCGACCGCGATGCCGTCCGCCATCGTGTGCACCTCGCGCAGCCGGACCGGCGCACCGGCCTCCAGCGAGGACGGATACGCGGCGGCGTCTTCGGCCTGCACGCCGATCACGCGGATCTCCGGGTGCAGTGCCTTCACCGCCGCTCCGACCCCGCCGACCAGCCCGCCGCCGCCCGTCGGGACGAGGATCGTTTTCACGCCCGGCACCTGTTCGAGAATCTCCAGGCCCACGGTGCCCTGACCAGCGATGACATCGGCATGGTCGAACGGGTGGATGAAGACCGCGCCGGTGCGCTCCGAGAACGCGATGGCTTCGGCGAGGGTTTCGTCGACGACGGCGCCGTGAAGGTGGACTTCCGCGCCGTAACCGCGAGTCGCGGCGAGTTTCGGCAGCGGAGCGCGCAGCGGCATGAAGACAGTCGAGGAAATGCCGAGCAGCGACGACGCCAGCGCGACCCCCTGCGCGTGGTTGCCGGCACTGGCCGCGACGACACCGCGCGCGCGTTCCTCGGCGGTCAGGCCGTGGATGCGGGTATAGGCGCCGCGGATCTTGAAAGAGCCGGTGCGCTGCAGGTTCTCGCACTTGAGGTACACCGGGCCGCCGTGCGGCCGGCGCAGGTCGCGGGCGTGCTCCATCGGCGTGACGCGGGTGATGCCCTCGAGAAGCTTCCGAGCTTCCTGGATGCGCTCGACGCTGACCAGTTCCATGGCGCCGATGATGCCACCGACGGACGGCCGGGGTGCGCCGCCCGCCGGACCGGTACCCTGATAACGGCAGCCACACATGATCAGGGAGTGCGACCATGGCACGCGCGCAGCACGGGACCACCTCCCGGGCCAAGTCCCGAGCCCAGTCCCGCACTGGTCTGCTGCCGCTCGCCGCGGGCATTCTCTCCGCGGTGGCCCTCACCGGCGCCGCCTTCGCGACAGTCGAAGCGGCCGCCTGCACCGGCCCCGCCCAGTACATCCGGCACGACAACCACATCGAACTGGTCGGCGGCTGTGTGAACGGCAGCGAACTCCCGGCCACGACCGGGACCCGGCAGGCCAATGCGATGCGGGAGAACAGCAAGCCCTGACCCTGGCTGAGGTTTCGGCTGGCGGTGCTTGATTTCGCCGGGTGTGTCAGGCGAGACGGGGAAGTTGTTCGCGGGAATGGCGATTAGCGGGATTCGCCCGCTGAAGTGCCCGGGAACGGGCAAGAACTCCGGGCGGCAGCGGTTGGCCGATGCGGCTGAGCCGAAGCCGCGCACCGGATTGCGCATGAGGGACCGCTTCAACCGCGGTCCGCAGCGCGTGCCGGTGAAGGTTGAGTTCGAGTGCCAGCCCCGTGTCGGCCAGCATCGGCACGAGCGCACGGGCTTCTGGCGGGGTAGCGGAGTCGCCTGACAGCGGGCAAGAACTCCGTCCGGCAAGCAGCTTTCGGCCAAGCAACCCCAGTCGAGGCCATTCGCTGGACTCCGGGTTCACCAAAGCGGATTCGGCTGCCGTTCAGCACGAACCCCGGTCATCCCAGCCAGGAACGGGGCACCGGAAACCAGCCGGTGCCCCGCCCAGGCAAGATCAGCTCAGCCCAGTGCCTGCGTAAGGTCGGCCACCAGATCGCGCCCGTCCTCGATGCCCACCGAAAGCCGGATCAAGTCCTCCGGGACCTCGAGGGTCGAGCCTGCCGTCGAGGCGTGCGTCATCTTCCCGGGGTGCTCGATCAGGCTTTCGATCCCGCCGAGCGACTCCGCCAGCACGAACAGCTTCGTGCGGGACGCGACTTCCAGTGCGGCTTCCTCGCCGCCCGCGACGCGGAAGGACACCATTCCGCCGAAGCGGCGCATCTGCTTCGCCGCTACCTCGTGGCCGGGGTGTTCCGGGAGGCCGGGGTAGTAGACCTTGGTGACCTTCGGGTGCTTCGCCAACGTGCGGGCGACCAGGTCCGCGTTGTCGCTGTGCCGCTCCATCCGCAGGGCCAGCGTCTTGAGACCGCGCAGGGTGAGCCACGCGTCGAACGGGCCGGGGACGGCACCGGCGGCGTTGCGCAGGTAGAAAAGCTGCTCGCGCAGTTCGTCTTCATTGGTGACGACCGCACCGCCGACGACGTCCGAGTGGCCGCCCAGGTACTTGGTGGTCGAGTGCACCACGATGTCCGCGCCAAGGGCCAGCGGGGTTTGCAGGTATGGCGTCGCGAAGGTGTTGTCCACGACCAGGCGGGCGCCCGCGTCGTGAGCGGCACCGGCGAGCGCGGCGATGTCGGCGATGCCCAGCAGCGGGTTGGTCGGCGACTCGCACCAGATCAGCTTGGTTTCCGGGCGCATCGCGGCCCGTACGTCGTCGATGCGGCTCAGGTCGGCGACCGTGTGCTCGACGCCCCACAGGCTGAGCACCTTGTCGATCAGCCGGAACGTGCCGCCGTACGCGTCGTTGCCCAGGACCAGGTGGTCGCCGGGGCGCAGGACTGTGCGGAGCACCGCATCCGAAGCCGCCATTCCGGACGCGAAGGCCAGCGTGTGGCGGGCTCCTTCGAGCGAGGCGAGGGCTTCCTCCAGCGCGGTCCGCGTGGGGTTCGCGGTGCGCGAGTACTCGTAGCCGCCCTCGCGGGTGCCGCCTACGCCGTCCTGCGCGTACGTGGACGTTTGGTAAATCGGCACGATGACGGCACCCGTGCGGGGATCGGGCTGCTGCCCGGCGTGGATCGCGCGTGTTTCAAAACCCAGGACGGAGTAGTCGTCGGCCATGGTTCCCAGGGTACGGGGCACCCCCGACAATCCCATCAGCTGGGAGGCAACTCACCATGCGGGAGAGGCTGCCGGTACAAACTCGCACCGGCAGCCCCGCGGGTCACCAGCTCTGCGGCGGCGGGTACGCGCCCTGCTGAGCGGGCGCGCCCGGACGGTAGTTGACCCAGTCGGCGGTCGGCTTCACGATCGCCAGCACCAGGGTCGCGATCGGCGGGATCAGCCGGGCCAGTGCACCGCCGATGCTCTCGCCGAGGAACTGCGCGCTGTTGCTGTGGAAACCCGACGTCGCGGCCGAGAAGATGATGACCGACACGACCCCGAACGCGATCGTCAGCCCGCAGCCGATGATCGTGCACAGCCGAGCGGACGGCTTGTGCAGGAACAGGCCGACGCCGCCGTAGAACAGCAGGCCGACCAGCACCGCGTTGACGACCAGCGTCAGGTAGAGCTGCCAGAGCAGCACGTGGACGCTCGAGACCAGCACGACCGAGCCGATGACCGCGAGCACCGCGAAAACGCCGCCGATGATCGCGAGAATCCCCGCGATGATCGCCGTCGCGCCGTTCGGCTTCTGCTGATAAACACCAGGCCCGCCGGGGTAAGCCGGGTACGGCTGGCCCGCGGCAGGCGGAGCGAACGGCTGCTGCGGCGCGCCCGGGTACGGCTGGGCCGGCGTCGGCTGGCTCGCCGGGTACGGCTGCCCGGGGAACGGGCCGCTCTGCGGCTGCTGGGGCTGGCCCTGCGGGTTCTGGGGGTAGGTCACGGGGAGTCCTCGGTATATCTGTTCCCGCCGGGCGGCGGGTGGAATGCCTGTATGGTGCCAGGCTCGTCCCGTTTTCGGGGCGGAATTACCACTGTCGCGAGGGTGACGAAGCAGGCACCACGGGTACGCGATAACGCAGGTAGCCGAAGGTCCGCGGCAACCCCGCCAGCACGAGCACCAGCAGCACCGCGGCCGCCAGCGCGACGCGGTCGAGCGCGGCGAAATTTTCGAAGCGCAGCAGCGTCCGGAAGTAGTGGACGTACGCCGGGGAACCGCCGAGCGCCGGCTCCAGCAGAAGCGCGCCGAGTGCGAGCAACGCACCCGCGATAAGCAGTACCGCGCCCGCTGTCGCACGGAAAAAGGTCGCGATCGCGCCGAGCAGCAAGACCAGCGAAGCGCCTAGGTACGCGGCGAGATCGGCGAGCGTCAACGGGGAAAGATCACCGAGGCTGAAGCCGGACGGAATGTCGAGGAACAGCCTCGCCGGAAGATAGCCCGACGTCGCGGCGGCGATCAGCCCGAACAGCCCGGCGGCGATCGCGGTGCTCCCGTTCGGCCGGTACGGCACCGGATCCGCCACGGGAGATTCCCGTTCCCGCTGCCGTGCCGGAAGTCCGTGCAGGCCGCTCACGGGAGGTCCCCCTCGGGATGGGAAGGCGATTCGGACGGCGCTCACCCTAGCCCGGAAATGCGCGGTTGGGGACCGGCACGAGCGCATGTGCGCCGCAATTCCCCCGGCTGCCGGAACGGCCGGGAAAAGGCCACCACCTTTCCCGGAATCCCGCGAAAAACGGACCGGAAACGACGAAGGGCGCCGCCGTCGTGAGACGGAGGCGCCCTTCGCGGAAATTCAGCGGCTCACCACTGCTGCGGCGGCTGCTGGCCCGGCTGGCCGTACCCGGGAGGAGGCTGCTGCCCCGGCGGCGGGTACTGGCCCGGCTGGCCGAAACCGCCCGGCTGCTGCGGCGGCTGGCCGTAACCCGGCTGCTGGCCCGGCTGGCCGTAGCCCGGAGGCGGCTGCTGCCCGAAGCCCGGCTGCGGATTCGCGCCGCTGCCCGGGTTCGGCCCGCCCGGCTGCGGGAAGCCCCCGCTGCCCGGGTTGGGTCCGCCCGGAGGCGGGAAGCCGCCCGGCTGCGGCTGGCCGAAGCCCGGCTGTCCGCCGCCGAAGCCGCCCGGCTGCTGCGGTCCGCCAGGTCCGCCCGGACCGGCCGGCCCTCCGGGGCCGCCCGAGGACGAGCCGAGGCCGACGTACTGCGAGGTCGCCGGGATGATCGCGACCACGCCGACGATCAGGATGATGATGCCGAGGATCAGCGTCAGCATGCCGCCGCCGCTCGTCGCGCTGGAACCCGCGCCGCCGTACTTGTCGGCGAAGGAGCTGCTGACCGAGGTCCCGGACTTCGCCAGGATCGAGAACAGCAGCAACAGCACACCGCCGACCAGCACCGCGATCGGAGCGAGCTTGCGCATCACGGCCGCCCGCGAGGCCATCGCCAGCGCGACGCCGCCCGCGAGCGCGACCACCGCGCCGACCAGGATCATGATCACGTACAGCCAGAGCGTGCCCGGCGAAGCGAGACCGGCCTCGTCGAACAGCTTCTGGTACCGGCTCGAGCTGTCGTACAGCTTCGAGTAGTCGCTGGTGTCGCTCATGTAGCTGAACGAGACGATCAGCGCGATCAGGCCGAGGACCGCGACGACGCCGCCGGCGATGTAGCCGTACAGCGCGTTGCCGCCGCCGCTCGAGGGCGCGGGGGACGCGCCGAACGGAGCGGGCTGGCCGAAGCCCGGTTGCCCAGGCTGCCCGGGCTGGCCGAACGCGCCCTGCGGCGCAGCGCCGAAGCCGCCCTGGTCGTATCCGCCCGGCTGGCCGAAGCCCTGCGGCGGCTGGCCCGGCTGACCCGGCTGCCCGGGCTGACCCGGCTGGCCGAAGCCCTGCGGGGCGCCGAACCCGGCGACCGCGGCCGGGTTGTCCGCTGCGCTCGGCGGCGGGGCGTACGGGATGTTCTGCGGCTGCTGGCTCGGCGGGACGAGCTGCGTCGACTCGGCGTTGCCCTCGGCGCTCACGGGGTTGACCACCTGGGTGGCGTTCGCGTCGGCCGGCTGTCCCGGCTGCACGACCTGCGTCGGTTCCGGGGTGTCGCCGAACGCGCCGCCGCCGTGGGACGGCTGCTGCGGCTGGCCCGGCTGGACCACCTGGGTCGGCTCCGACGCGCCGAAGGGACTGTCCTGCTGCGGTGTAGGACCACTCGACGGGCCCTGCGGCGGCTGCTGTCCGCCGTCCCAGGGCTGGTTCGGTGGCTGCGGAGCACTCATGTGGGTCTTGAACCCCCTTGACGAGGACGCGAAAAAGTTCTATTCGGCCGTAACGCTATCGGATGCCCGGCCGGGACGCGCGCAGACGCCCCGGCCGGCAGCCGTGAGGTTAGCCCTATCGGCCCGCGAGGAACGCGAGCAAATCGTGCCTGGTGACGACGCCCGCCGGCTTGCCGTCGATCAGCACCAGCGCGCCGTCGGCCCCTTCGAGCGCCTTCATCGCGGCGCTCACCTGCTCGCCGGCCCCGATCGTCGGCAGCGGCGGCGACATGTGCGTCTCCAGCCGGTCGGCGAGCTGGGCCTTGCCGGTGAACAGCGCGTCGAGCAGGTCGCGCTCGTTGACCGCGCCGACCACCTCGGCCGCCATGACCGGCGGTTCGGCGCTGACCACGGGCATCTGGCTCACGCCGAATTCCGACAGGATGGCCACCGCCTCGGCGACCGTCTCGTTCGGGTGCGAGTGCACGAGGCTGGGCAGCGCGCCGGACTTGCGGGTGAGCACGTCGCCGACGGTCGCGCCGGAGGAGTCCGGCGGAAGGAAGCCGTAGGACGACATCCAGGCGTCGTTGAAGACCTTGGTGAGGTAGCCGCGGCCGCCGTCGGGCAGCAGCACGACCACGACGTCGTCCTCGGTCAGTCCCTCGGCCAGCTTCAGCGCGGCGGCCACGGCCATCCCGCACGAACCGCCGACCAGCAGGCCTTCCTCGGTCGCGAGCCGGCGCGTGGTCTCGAACGAGTGCGCGTCGCTGATCGGGATGATCTGGTCGGCGACGTTCCGGTCGTAGGTTTCCGGCCAGAAGTCCTCGCCGACGCCCTCGACCAGGTACGGCCGCCCGCTGCCGCCGGAGTACACCGAGCCCTCGGGATCAGCCCCGACGACCTGGACGCGGCCGTCGCTGACCTCCTTCAGGAACTTGCCGGTGCCGGAGATCGTGCCGCCGGTGCCGACGCCCGCGACGAAGTGCGTGATCTTGCCGTCGGTCTGCTTCCAGATCTCCGGGCCGGTGGAGTGGTAGTGGCTGGCCGGGTTCTCCGGGTTGGCGTACTGGTTGGGCTTCCACGCGCCCTCGATCTCGCGCACGAGCCGGTCGGACACGTTGTAGTACGAGTCGGGGTGCTCGGGCGCGACCGCGGTGGGGCACACGACGACGCGGGCGCCGTACGCGCGCAGCACGTTGCGCTTGTCCTCGCTCACCTTGTCCGGGCAGACGAACACGCACTGGTAGCCCTTGCGCTGGGCGACCATGGCGAGCCCGACCCCGGTGTTGCCCGAGGTGGGCTCCACGATCGTGCCGCCGGGCCGCAGCTCTCCGGAGGCCTCGGCGGCCTCGATCATCCGCAGCGCGATCCGGTCCTTCACGCTGCCGCCCGGGTTGACGTACTCGACCTTGGCGAGCACGAGCGGCTTGAGCCCCTTGGCCAGCGAGTTCAGCTTGACCAGCGGGGTGTTGCCGACGAGGTCCACGATGTGTTCTGCGTACTCCACGCGACCAGCCTAAACAGACGGGTGCCGGACCGGCTAGCGCGGGACCAGGCGGAGCCAGCCGTCGTTGCCGGGTTCCTCCGCCCATCCGGCGGGCCAGCCGCGGCGGTATCCGGGCTTCGCGAGGGCTCCGGCCAGCCGGACTTGCGCGTCCTCGGCGAATTCCGCGTGCTGGTGAAACTTCGCGCCGCGGAATGCGTCGCGTTCGCCGCCGATGACTACGCCGCGGAAGTCCGCGCGTTTCTCGAAGGTCGCTTCGGTGAAATCCGCTTTGGTGCGGAATTCGGTGTGACAAAAGGTTGATTCTTCGGTGAACGTGGTTTCGTGGCAGACGATGGAACGGATCCGGCAGTAGGTGAGGGTCAGCTCGACGAGCCGCGCACCGGAGAAGTCGAGGTCGATGTCCGGCCAGTAGGACCCGGTCGGCTCCTCGCCGCTGCCGGGGCGCAGGTGCAGCATCAGGATCCGCTGCGCGGCCTTGCGCACCTGGACCTCTTCGAGGGTGCCGTCCAACGGCATCCGCAGGTACGCGCAGACGACGTTGACGATGGTCTGCCGCTGGTCCGCGTAGTCCTGGGCCAGTCGTTCGAGCGCGTACAGCCCGGCCAGCCGGACCGGGGCCTTGTCGCTGCCGAGCTGGTCGGCGGCCTTGCCGTACATGTCGGTGATCCGGCGCTGGGTGGCGTCGTGGTCCTTCTGTTCCAGATCCAGTTCCGCGGACCGCTGCCGCCGCGCCGCGAGCAGGAGCGCGGCCGCACCGCCGGTCCCGACGACGATGCTCGAGGCCGTGCGCAACGCGTCGAGCCGCGACGAATCCGCCGGGGTGCCGCCGCCGAGCAGCCACAGCAGCAACGCCGCCGCGACCGCCGCGAGCAGCACGATGCCGGTCCCCCACCACGCGATCGTGCGCGTGGACAACACCCGGTTGCGCTCTGTCACGCAGGAATCGTCCCACGGAGACTGGGCGGTTCAGGTCGCCTTCGGTCTTTCGGCGTGAAGGTTTTCCTTCTCGTCAGACAGCCGGAGCCCGGCCTGAAGTTCTCGCTCGGGAAGAATGAAAAGGCCGTTTCGCGCACGGTCTGGACAGTTTTTCGCTCGTCGTCAGTGTGCGGCGCGGCTTCCAGCGTCCAATAGGCGCGCTCGGCACATCCCGAACGGTCCACGGTCACTGTCGCGCCGGGACGGACCCGCTGGAGGCCGCGGAAGACTCCGTGCCCGGGGGTGCTGGTGAAGGCCAGCAACTCCCGGAGCCCGTCCGCGTCGACGACCGCGTCGACGACCGCGTCGACGAGCGGATGTGCCATGACGGCCTTGGGTTCCGAACCGAACACCACGCCGTTCGCCGTCAGGTAGTAGAACAGGGGCTTGGCTCCGAGCCGGTCCCGCACCAGCAGAAGGTGCTGCCTGCGTACGTCCCACACCGCGAACGCGAACATTCCGTCGAGATGACGCGGGCACTGGTCGCCCCATTCCAGGTAAGCCAGCAGCAGCACTTCGGTGTCGCCGCGGTGCCGGAACCGGTGCCCCCGGCTGCTGAGTTCTTCTCGCAGCTCAGCGAAGTTGGCAATCTCGCCGTCGAAGCTCACCACGGCCGCGGGCTGACCGTCCTCGACCGCGGCCATCGGCTGGCGGCTCCCGCCCGGGTCCAGCACAGCCCGCCGGCGATGCCCGAGCACGGCGTGTGTGTCGGCCCACAGGCCCTCCTCGTCCGGCCCGCGCAAAGCAACGGCGCCGAGTTGGGACATCACGATCCGGCGATCCCTGGTGAGATCCCGGTCGAAGTCCACCCATCCCGCGATACCGGCCATCCGTATCGTCCTCCCCATCGTCGCGGCGCCGTGCCCGGGCGGCACGCGCACAGCCGATGTTCACAGGGAGTTCTTTGCCGTCGTTCAAAAGCAGTTGGAGGCGATGAAGCGTCCGGGTGAAAGCAGCGCGGCGGGAGCGGGAGCGGTCAGAAGAACGTCGGGCTTTTCCGATCGACCGGCGAACGATGCATCCACCACAGCCACCCCTGCACGAGCAGGATCAGCGGCACCGTCACCGCGGCGAATCCGCCGAGCACCTTCAGCGTGCCGTAGTCGGCCGCGGCATTCAGGATCTCCGGAGCCGATCGGATCCCGACGAGCAACACCGGCGTCGCCGCGGCAAAAGCCGTGGCGGCGAACGTGGCCCACGGCCGACGGCCAGTCAGCAGAAGCCCTCCGGCAGCCGCCACCGTGAGCAGCACGACTGGCAGCACGCGATTCGCCGCTGACGGCACCGCGCCGGACAAGACACCGACGAGCACCGCGAGCACCAGCAGGGCTGCGGCGACCCAGCGAAGCTTCCTGGCGACGGCTTTGGCTCGTTCAGCGACCACGACGGGCGCGCGGACCATGAGGAACGCCGCCCCGTGCACCGCGAACAACACGGTCACGACCACCGCCCAGAGCAGCGGATAAAACCCGATCATGCGCGCCGCGTTCACGACGCCGTGCTCGGGAAGGCCGCTGAGCAACGCACCGACCAGCAGCCCCCAGAACACAGCGAAGGCCGTGCTGGACAGCACCAGCGCGGTATCCCACCAACCCCGCCATCTCGGCGTCCCGATCCGGCTGCGGAACCACACGCAGGCGTCGCGCACCAGCCAAAGCAGCAATCCCGCCGTGATCAGCGGATAAAGTCCATTGAGGACACTTCCGTCCAGCGCCGGGAACGCGCCGAAAAGCACGCCGCCGGTGGCCACCAGCCAGACCTCGTTCCCGAGGAAAAAGGGCCCGACGGCAGCGAACACCGACCGCCGCTCGAGTTCAGTCCGGCCGGCCCGGCGAAGCAGCATGCCTGCTCCGATGTCGAAACCGTCCAACGCGAAGTAGCCGGCGAAAAAGAGCCCCAGCAGGGCGAACCACACGAGATCCACGTTTCGTCCTCCCTCCGGCTACAAGCTCAGTACTGGCGGCTCGGTTTCCTGCGCGGATTCAAGGCTCGCGCCGAATACGGTGTCGTCCGGTCCCCGCCGCACCTGGCGGGCGATCAGCCAGTAGTCGATCGCCGCGAGCACCAGCAGCACGGCGGTGAACGCCACGAAGGAGATGAACACCGTGCTGCCGCTCACCTCGGAGACGGCCTTCTCCGTAGTGACCACCCCGTACACAGCCCACGGCTGCCTGCCGATCTCCCGGACCAGCCAACCGCCGATCACCAGCAGGAACGGCACCGGAATCAGCGCGACCAGCAGGTACAGCGGCACCCGGATGCGCACCACCCAATTGCGGAACAGCAGCACCAGAAAGACCGACAGGGTCAGCGCCAGCACGAACGACGCGTTCACCATGACCTGATAGGGAATCGAGATCCACGAAGGCGGCGCGTAGTTCCCCGGCCCGAACTGGGCGGCCAGGTCTCGTTGCGCCGCGGCGATTCCGGCTGGGTCTTGGTAGATCGTGGCCAGCTTCATCGGCTGGTTCTGCTCGATGACGTTTTCCTGCATGAAACCGAAATGGATGATCGCGTACGCCGCGATCGGAGCCACCGCCAGCCCGAAGCGCAGCGACCGGCGAAACACCTCGGTCTCGCCGGTACGCTTGATGAAGTGCCATGCGCTGACGCCGGCGACGAACAGCCCGCCGGCAAGCAGTGCGGCGAACACGATGTGCAACAACGAATCCCACAAGTTCGGGTTGGCCATCAACGCGCCGAAGTCGGTCAGATAGCCCACCCCGT
Source organism: Amycolatopsis sp. cg13 (assembly GCF_041346965.1). GTDB lineage: Bacteria > Actinomycetota > Actinomycetes > Mycobacteriales > Pseudonocardiaceae > Amycolatopsis. The sequence continues at coordinate 7,137,694 of NZ_CP166848.1, read as the reverse complement.
CACGCATTTCGTAGCCGACGGGATGCTGCAGGAACGCGTTGGCCATCAGCACCCAGAAGGTCGAGAGGTACGCGGTGATCCCGACCAGCCAGATCAGCGCCAGATGAACCTTCTTGGGCAACTGGTTCCAGCCGAACAGCCACAAGCCGAGAAACGTCGACTCCAGGAAGAAAGCGACCAGCGTCTCCAGCGCGAGCGGCGCGCCGAACACGTTTCCGGTCACCTTGGTGACCCCGCTCCACGACATCCCGAATTGGAACTCCATCACCAGGCCGGTGATGATGCCCAAGCCGTAGTTGATCACGTAGATCTTGCCCAGAACTTGGTCATGCGGCGGTACACCCGCTTTCCGGTGACGACCCACGCGGTCTGCATGGCCGCGACGAACGGGACGAGCCCCAGTGACAACGTCACGAAGAGAAAGTGAATCGACGTGGTCGTGGCGAACTGCAGCCTGGCGAATAACAGCGCGTCCATCACTCGATTCAGTCTGCCGGGGAAGGCATTGCGCAGTCGTCCAGCCACGGTGGACACCCGTGCTACTCCGCCGGGCGTAGTGCCCGCCGCCTGGCTGCTCCCGCGGGAGTATCCGGTCGGGCCCGGCCTTTCCCGCGCGCCGCGATCGCGAGGGGATCCCTGATCAGGTCGTACCCCGCGGGACGCACGAGCGGATACTTCCTGCGGCCCATGACAGTTTCGGTCCGCCCCCATACGGTAGAAAAATGCGCTGGAGCGTGAACCGGCTGCCCGGGTGGGCCCGGAACGAGGCTTGGGTACCGCTGGCGGTGGTCGCGACGACCGTCATCGGCACCGTCATCATCGCCGCGGACTCCCCGCCCGGCAGGCTGCCCGCCGGGGTGGGCTACCTGTTGCTCATCGCGGGCTCCATGCTGCTGGTGTTCCGGCAGCGGGCACCGGTTCTCACCGTCGCCGTCGTGCTGGCCTGTTCCCTCGCTTACCAGGCGCTGAACTATCCCGGCGGAGCTTCGACCATCCCGCCGGCGATCGCGCTGTACAACGCGGTCAGCACCGGCCGCCGGATCACCGCGGTGATCGGCTCCGTGGTCTACCTCGCCGGCACCTTCGCCCTCGGCGACCTGTGGGACCGGGCGCCCAGCACGCAGGGCACAGTCTGGTTCGTCGCATGGCTGGTCGTCATCGTGGTGATCGGCGAGGTGGCCCGCAACCGGCGGGAGCACTTCGCGGCGGTGCGAGCGCGCGCCGAGGAAGCCGAACGGGTGCGAGAAGAGGCGGAGCGCACCAGGGAAGAAGAGGCGCGGCGCCGGGTCAACGAAGAACGGCTCCGCATCGCCAGGGAACTCCACGACGTGCTGGCCCACAGCATCTCGATGATCAACCTCCAGGCCGGGGTCGCGGCGCATCTGCTCGACCGCAATCCGGAACAGGCCAGAACCGCGCTGGTCGCCATCAAGCAGGCGAGCAAGGAGGTGCTGATCGAGTTGCGCGACACGCTGGGAATGCTTCGCCAGGTGGACGAAGAAGAGTATCCGTTGGCCCCCGCGCCCGGTCTGGCCCGCCTCGACGAACTGGTCGAGCGAGCGAACGCGACCGGTCTCGACGTGAAAGTCACCCTGTGCGGGGACGAAAAAGAACTGCCGCCCAACACCGACCTCGCGGTGTACCGGATTGTCCAGGAGTCGTTGACCAACGTGATCCGGCATGCGCGCGCCGAACGAGCACAGGTGCTGCTGAGCTTCAGCGAACGAGATCTCGTCGTGGAGATCAAGGACAACGGGAGCGGCTCCGGCCCTGCCTCGCCCGGCCTCGGCAACGGTCTTCTCGGGATGCGGGAGCGAGCCCGGGCGGCAGGCGGCGAGCTCACCGCGGGACCAGGAGCCGAAGGCGGCTTCCTCGTGCACGCCCGGCTGCCGGTCCGGAGTGCGCTGTGATCCGGATACTGCTGGCCGACGACCAGAACCTGATCCGGGCCGGACTGCGCGCGCTGCTGGATTCAGAGCCGGACATCGAGGTGGTCGGCGAGGCGACGGACGGCAACAGCGCTGTCGCGCAGACGGCTGCGCTGCTGCCGGACCTGGTGCTGATGGACATCCGGATGCCCGTGCTGGACGGCATCGAGGCCACCCGGCGGATCGCGGAAGATCCCGTCCTCGCCTACGTGCACGTGGTCATCCTCACCACGTTCGAGCTCGACGAGTACATCTTCCGAGGTCTGCGCGCCGGGGCAAGCGGCTTCCTGGTCAAGGACACCGATCCGGCCGAACTTCTGCAGGCCGTGCGAGTGGTCGCGGCGGGCGAGTCCTTGCTCTCGCCGAGCGTGACCCGCAGGCTGATCGCCGAGTACGTCGACCGCAGCGCGGAACAGCAGACCGAAACCGCGCCGGCGCTGGGACTGCTGACCGAACGGGAGCGGGAAGTGGTCACGCTGGTGGCCAAAGGCCTGTCCAACACCGAGATCGGCGAGCGCATGGTGATCAGCCCCGCCACTGCCAAGACCCACGTCAGCCGGTCCATGTCCAAAGTGGGCGCGCGAGACCGGGCACAGCTGGTGGTCTTCGCCTTCGAGTCCGGGCTCGTGCGGCCGGGCTGGAAATCCGTCTCACCAGCGGACCGGCAACCGGGTAAGCCCGCGCATGAGGTGCCCGGAACGGACGCCCAGCTCGGCGGGACGGACGGCCAGCCGAAGCGCGGGAAAACGCCGTAGCACCCCGGCGATCGCGATCTCCAGCTCCAGGCTGGCCAGTCCCGCGCCGAGACAGAAATGCGGGCCGCGGCCGTAGGTGAGGTGCCGGTTGTCGGCACGAGTCACGTCGAACCGGTCGGCGTCGGCGAAGACGCCGGAATCCCGGTTGGCGGAGGAAATCGCCGGGAGCACCGCGTCGCCCGCCGAGATGGTCACCCCGCCCAGCTGGACGTCTTCGGTGGCGATCCGCAGAAGCCCGCCTCCCGCGGTGGGCGCGTTGTAGCGGAGCAGCTCGTCCACCGCGCCCGGCAAGAGTTCCGGGTGCTCGCGCACCAGCGCCGTCTGCCGCGGATGCCGGAGCAGGCACAGGAACACCAGCGTCAACTCGTTGACAGTGCTGAGAAAACCACCGGTCAATACGGTCGCCACGAGCATGACCAGCTCGTCCTCGGCGAGGGTGTCGTCCTGGTCGGTGACCAAGTCGCTGATCAGGTCAGCGAGCTACGCCTTCAGCGCGGCCCGCGCCTCCTCGACATCGGCGGCAAGACGATCCACGTCGACGTGACCGAGCAGAATCCCTCGTTCTGGTACCACAGCGAGTACGGGCTCGGCCTCCTGATCTGGCGGTTGCCCTGCGGACGCGTGGCGATCGGGCACGACGGCAGCCTCCCCGGATTCCGCACTTTCATGGTCACCACGATCGACGGCGCGCGTCGCGTCCAGTTCTCCGAGAACGTGCTGTTCAACGACCCGAGCGGCGCGCACTGGCTCGCCGAGTACGGCGTCATGACCACCGCCCTCTGCTGACCCGCCGGTCTCGCCCGCTCGGCCGTGCCACCTCCCCGGTCGCGGCCGGGTGGGCGAACGCCGCGTCAGCGGACGAGATCCGGGAGGCGGGCTCCGGCGCTGGTGAACGCGGTCTTTTCGGGATGGCGGGTCAGGGACGACCAGTGCGAGGAATTACCGGCCCGGTGAGAATCCACACCTGGCCGCGCTCTGTCACAGCGCAAATCCTCCCACGGGCGCAGGGTGGTGCATGTCGCCTTCGGCTTTCGGACGGACGCCGGAGGCGGCAAGATGGTGAGCAACCGCTTAGTGCCGCCGACCCGAGGATGTGTCTGTCATGCCCGAAGCCGTCATCGTCTCCACCGCCCGCTCCCCGATCGGCCGCGCCGGGAAGGGCTCTTTGGTCGGGATGCGCCCCGACGACCTCGCCGTGCAGATGGTGCGCGCGGCGCTGGACAAGGTGCCCCAGCTGGACCCGGCCGACATCGACGACCTGATGCTCGGCTGCGGGCTCCCCGGCGGCGAGTCCGGCTTCAACATGGGCCGCGCGGTGGCCGTCGAGCTCGGCTACGACCACCTGCCCGGCTGCACGATCACCCGGTACTGCTCCTCCAGCTTGCAGACCACCCGGATGGCGCTGCACGCGATCAAGGCGGGCGAGGGCGACGTCTTCATCTCCGCGGGCGTCGAGGCCGTGTCGCGGTTCGCCAAGGGCAGCTCCGACTCCTGGCCGGACACGCACAACCCGCTGTTCGCCGACGCCGAGGCGCGCACCAAGGCGACCGCCGAGTCCGGCGCGGACAGCTGGCAGGACCCGCGCGAGAACGGGCAGCTGCCGGACGTCTACATCGCGATGGGCCAGACCGCGGAGAACCTCGCGCGGCTCAAGGGCATCACCCGCGAGGAGATGGACGAGTTCGGCGTCCGGTCGCAGAACCTCGCCGAGAAGGCCATCGCGGACGGCTTCTGGGCCAAGGACATCACGCCGGTCACGCTGCCCGACGGCACGGTCGTGTCGAAGGACGACGGGCCGCGCGCGGGTGTCACGATCGAGGGCGTGTCCGGGCTGAAGCCGGTCTTCCGCCCCGACGGCCGGATCACCGCCGGCAACTGCTGCCCGCTCAACGACGGCGCGGCGGCGGTCGTGATCATGTCCGACACGAAGGCGCGCGAGCTGGGCCTGACGCCGCTGGCGCGCGTCGTGTCCACCGGCGTCACCGGGCTGTCGCCGGAGATCATGGGCTACGGCCCGGTCGAGGCGTCGAAGCAGGCGCTGTCCCGCGCCGGACTGTCCATTTCGGACATCGACCTCGTCGAGATCAACGAGGCGTTCGCCGCGCAGGTCATCCCGTCCTACCGCGACCTGGGCATCGACCTCGACCGGCTGAACGTCAACGGCGGCGCGATCGCGGTCGGCCACCCGTTCGGCATGACCGGCGCGCGGATCACCTCGACGCTGATCAACTCCCTGCAGCACCACGACAAGCAGTTCGGCCTCGAGACGATGTGCGTCGGCGGCGGCCAGGGCATGGCGATGGTTCTGGAGCGGCTTTCCTGAATCCTCGGCCCGGCCACGGCCTGGCTCAGCTCCCGGAAAAGTACGTGAGGGGAACCCTGAGGGAATCTGATTCCCTCAGGGTTCCCCTCACGTACTTCGGGAGTGCGCTTCCGCCTGAGCAACGAGAAAGGGCCGCCCGCGAGCGCAACGCGGACGGCCCTTTCCTCAGGTGAAGCGTCAGTGCATCGGCACCGGCGGGGCGACCTCGCCGGGTTCCGCCGCTGCGGGAGCCACGCGCTTCTTCGGCAGGAAGAATGCGGGCACCAGGCACAGTGCCAGCAGGACGGTGCCCCACAGGAACGTCGTCGCGAACGACTCGCCCGCGAGGCCGGCCGCGGCGTCGTGGGTGGCCGGGTTCATCGTCGCCGCGGTGGCGACCAGCTGACCCTGGCTCGTCGGGACGCCGAACTTTCCGGCGAGCAGCGCCGCCAGGATGATCGACATCACCGCGGACCCGATCGCGCCCGCGGTCTGCTGCAGGATGTTCGTCGCGGTCGAGGCCTTCGCCATGTCCTTGGACTGCAGCGTCTGCAGCGCGGCCGAGGTGATCGGCATCATCGTGCAGCCGAGGCCGAGCCCGACGACGAACAGCGCGGCCAGCAGCAGCGGGTACGACGTGGTCGCGGTGACCTGGGTGAACGCGATCATGCCGACCACGATCAGCACCAGGCCGGGCACCACGATCTTGCGCGGCGCGATCTTGTCCGCCAGCCGTCCGGCGACCGGCATCGACACCACCGCGCCGAGGCTCTGCGGCACCAGCAGCAGACCGGCGTGCAGCGCGGTTTCGCCGCGCACCAGCACGAAATACGTGGGCAGCAACAGCATCGCGCCGAAGAATCCGATGCAGAACACGGCCATCGTGATCATCGCGACCGAGAACGACCGGTTGCGGAACAGCTTCAGGTCGATCAGCGGATGCTCCACCTTGCTAGCGCGGAGAACAAACGCGACCAGCAGCACGAGCCCCGCCAGCGCGGGCAGCCACACCTCGAGTGCGGTGACGGTGCCGGTCGACGGGATCCGCGAAACACCGAAGATCAGCGCCGCGAGGCCCGGCGACACCATCAGCATGCCGAGGAAGTCGAAGCGGCCGGACGGTTCCGGGTCGTCCTTCGGCAGCAGCTTCAGCGCGAGCAGGAAGGCGATCAGGCCGATCGGGACGTTGATGTAGAAGATCCAGCGCCAGCTCACCGAGTCGACCAGCCAGCCGCCCAGAATCGGGCCGCACATCGGGCCGAGCAGCATCGGCACGCCGAGCACGGACATCACCCGGCCGATCCGCTGCGGGCCCGCCGTACGGGTCAGGATCGTCATGCCCGCGGGCATCAGCATGCCGCCGCCGAGGCCCTGGACGACGCGGAACGCGATCAGCGATTCGACGTTCCAGGCGAGCCCGGCCAGCATCGAGCCGACCAGGAAGGTGCCGATCGCGAGCAGGTACAGCCGTTTCGTGCCGAACCGGTCGGAGGCCCATCCGGTGACCGGGATGACCGTCGCCAGCGCCAGCATGTAGCCGGTCGCGACCCACTGGATGGTGTCGAAGGACGTGGTGAACTGAATGGTGAGCTTCTGAAGCGCGACATTGACCACGGTGGTGTCGAGGATCGCCATGATGGCGCCGAGCACCACCACGGAAGCGACCTTCAGCACTCCCCGGTCGAGTTTGTCACCGGCATCCGGCGCGGCCGGATTCGCTGGTGCGGACATGCGGAACCCCATCTGTTAGTGGTGAAGCGCAAGCCCGCGACGCGACAATACGACGGCGGTTCCCCCTTGCGCGCGCTCCAGACTAGCCGAGCGGCAAGCGGCGACGCAGCCTTTTTCGCTGGCGGAAGAACTGCGTGGGGACTTTTCGCGCCGTCGCGATGACCTGCGAAAAGCCCCCACGAGGGTCAGCAGATACTGTCCGTGCGCACCGGGTTGCCCAAACCGAACAACGGCCGCAGCTTCAGCCCGATCCAGGTGCCGAAAAGCGCGAACGCGCCCCACAGCCAGCCGTGCAGGCTGCCGACGGAAATGCCGCCGAGGTAGGCGCCGATGTTGCAGCCGTTCGCCAGCCGCGCGCCGATGCCCATCAGGATTCCGCCGAGAATCGCGGCGACGGCGGTGCGCCACGGGATCGAGCTGTGGATCTTCCACGCGCCCGCGGCCGCCGCGGCGACGAACGCGCCGATCATGATGCCGATGTCGGTGAGGCTCGTCTTGTCCTGCCAGATCGGCTTGGACAGCGACGTCGCGTTCGCCTTCAGCTGCCAGAACTCCCACTGCTCCGGGTGCAGTCCGAACACCTGGAGAATTTTCGCGCCCCACAGGCTGAACGCGCTCGTGACGCCCCAGATGCCGCCGGAAACCAGGTACACCGCGCCGGCCAGCACGCCGAGCACGACCGCGCCGACGAGGATCGGCCAGGAGCCGCGGAAGATCCGCGCGAACCCGCGCGCGGTCGGGACGGTGTCGACCGGCGGCGGCACCCGGCGCTTCTGCACCAGCCGGGTCGCGAAGACGATCGCGAGGAGCACCGCGATCGTGATCGCCCACGAACCGAACCAGCCGACGTGATCCGACAGGAGGAATCCGGAAACCTGCGGCCAGCCGGTGAAAAGCGGGTAACCCCAGGTGTAGAGGACCGATCCGGTGATGAAACCGCCGAGGGTCAGCACGATCGTCGACTGGCCGGCCCCGACCGCGAACAGCGTCCCGGACGCGCACGCGCCGCCGAGTTGCATGCCGATGGCGAACAGCGTGGCTCCGACGAACAACGCGAGCCCGATCGGCCCGACGTTCGCCACCGGCACCGGTTTGCTGCCGAAGAGACCCGCGCCGGTGCCGCAGATGAGGGCGATGAGCGTCGCGGCGGTGCCGAGCAGGAGGGTGTGCGCGCGAAGACCCTGACCGTTGCCGACCGCGATCAGCTGCCGCCAGGCGGACGTGAACCCGAAGCGGGAGTGGAAAAGAGCGAGGCCGAGCAGCAGCCCGAGCACGAGCAGGACCCCGAACTTCGCACCGTGCGCGGCCCAGACGTACGCGGTCAGCCCGACCGCGAGTACCGCGGCGACGGCCAGCGGGACGATCTTGACCGGCTCCTCCGGTTTAGGTGCCGGAGCCTCGCAGGAGGTCGGGAAATCGAGCAGTTTTCGCTCGTCGACAGGGGAATCGGTGGTCGCCACCACGTCTCCTGGGGGTGTCGGGGATCAACGGGACCCGCCCGGCGGCGGGCGGCGATCCACGTTAGGTCCGCGCGGGCGCCGCACGCAGCCTGTCCCACGGAGTGCGACGAACGGCCGAAACCGGGCGTCCGGACGGCCCCTTTGTACCGCCCCCGTCAGCTCTTGATGCAGATGGCTTCCTCGGGATCGGAGTACCAGCGGGCGGCGGTCGAACCGCTGCCCTCGCACGCCGAACGGTCCTTCGCGCCAGGCACCAGCTTGACGATTTCCGCGTTCTTCTGCGGATCGGTGCACGGCACCTTCTGGTAGGTCGTCGAGGCGGTCTGCAGCCCGGAGAGGCAATCCCCTTGCTGCACATTGGGAACGAGGCAGAGCACGCGGCGGTTCTTGCCGCCGGTGGTGTAGCGGTAGTAGTCGCCGCGCGGGCAGGTTCCGCTCCGGCTGGCGCGGACGACGGCGACCTTGACGTTCGCTCCGGGGTCGGCGCAGTCGACGGTTTTCGTCGTCGTGGTCGAGCCGGACTTCTCGATGTGCATGCAGTCGCTGGCGTGGGTGTTGCTGGTCGAGTTGCCGAACGCGAAGAACCCGATGGCGACCCCGGCCGCCACGACCACCACCGCGACGGCGACCAGCACGACGGTCCTGGTCGGGAAGTTTCGCTTCGGGCTCTGCTGCGGCGGCATCCCGCCCGGGCCGTAGTGCTGCTGGAACGGCGACGGCCCGTTCTGGCCGTAGCCCGGCTGCGGTCCGTGCCCGTGCGGCGGGACGCTCACGTGATACCTCGCAAACCCGAAAGAAACATTCCGACCGGGCACATCCAACACGACGGCCGCGGGGGCGCGCAGAGGTTCGAGGCAGAAAAACAGAAAAGGCGCTCCGCGTAACGCGGAGCGCCCCTTCCCGGCAACCTGTGCGAGAAGCTAGTCGCGCAGGTAAGACAGCAGACGCAGGATCTCGAGGTACAGCCACACCAGCGTGGTCATCAGGCCGAAGGCGGCGTACCAGGCCCACTTCGAGGGCATGCCGGCGCGGATCATCTTGTCCGCCTGATCGAAGTCGAGCAGGAAGCTGAACGCGGCGATGCCGATGACCACCAGGCTGAAGACGATGGCGAGCGGGCTGCCGTCGCGCAGCGGGTTGAAGCCGAAGAACACCGCGGTGACCAGGTTGACCAGCATAAGGATGGCCACGCCCGCGACCGCGCCGACGATCCACTTCGTGAGCTTCGGCGTGACCTTCACCGCGCCGGTCTTGTAGACGACCAGCATCGCGACGAACACGCCCGCGGTGCCGATGAGCGCCTGCAGGGCGATGCCCGGCAGGAACACCTCGAACAAGCCGCTGAGCGCACCGAGGAACAGGCCCTCGGCACCGGAGTAGACGAGCGTGAGCGGACCGCTCGGCTTCTGCTTGAAGATGATGACCAGAGACACGACGAGGCCCACCACGAGCCCGCCGATCAGCGCGCCGAGGAGCGGACCGCTCGGCGAAAGCCTGCCGAGGGAATCGCGGACGAGCTGGGACTGCGCCCAGATCGCCGTGAGCACGCCGACGACGAGCGCGACGCCGAGCGACATGCCGGTCTTGATGACGACGTCGTCGACCGTCATCGGACGGTCGGCGGAGGCGGTGCCCATCTGGCCGGGGCCGTAACCCGGGACGCCGCCTTGGCCCTGCGGCTGGCCGTAGGGCTGGTCGAAGCCGACGTTCGGCCCGTACTGCCCGGTCGCGGCCGCGCCGCGCGGGAGATTGCGGAACGCCGGGTTGCTGCTGGAACGCACCTGTCCTCCTGGACTTTATGGCACCTTGCATCGGGTTCAACGACCGCGGCGGCTCGCTGGTTCCCGTTCGGGTAAAGCCGATTTTACTCGTCACCCGCGCGGGTGAGCGACCCCCGTTACGGCCACCGTAGGCGATGAAGGTCACGACCGTTCACCGCAGGTCACCCGATGGTCTCTAGACAACTCCCATGGTGACCCGCGAACCTTCACATCGCGTGTCCGGGAAGTGACCGAACGCGTGTCGGGGAGTTGTTCGATCAGGTGAACTGCGAAGACGCCGTTCCGGCGTCGGCAGGCACGTCGAAGGAGCCAACACACCATGGGGTGGATCTCACGCCCGCGCGCTCGCTGGCGCGCGGCCACCGGGCTGGTCGCGACCGCACTGCTCGGCGCACTCTCCGTAACCACACCGGGAATCGCCTCGGCTGCCACGGACCCGGTGAAGGGCCCTGGCCTGCCGATCGGCCACGACGAGGGCCCCACCCATTACGAAGATTGGCTCGGCTCGTACAAGGTGGGCGGCAAGAACGTCTTCTGTGTTCGGTTCCATCTGAAGGCACCGGGCAGCGACGAGGCGTACCAGCCGGGCGATGAACTGCTGACGAAGTGGGGCGAAAAGCTGCAGCCCGACGTCGCGGGCAACATCTCCTATCTGTTGCTGCGCTACGGCAATACCTCTGACAACAACGAGGCCGCCGCGCTGGCCCATCTGCTGCACTCGTGGACCGCCAAATCGCGAACGCCCGGCGACACAGAGTTCGGCACGCCCCCGGACAAGGCCGCCTATCCCGAGCAGAAGTACCTCAACGCGCTCACCCCGGCTGCGAAGGACGACGTGGCCAAGATGAAGACCGAGGCCGAGGCGAACCGCGGTCCGTGGACCGCGTCGGTCACCGCGCCGAAGGGCGATCAACACCTCGGCCAGCCAGCGACCTGGACGGTCACGGTAAAGAACTCCAAAGGCAAGGGCATCCCGGACGTTCCGGTGAAGCTGACCGCCACCGACGGGACCGTCGGCCAGGCAGACAAGAAGGCGGACGCGGAGAAGGCGTCCGACTCCTCTTCCGGCAACTCCGCGCCGCAGGCCGCGCAGAAAGACACGACGCTGAAGACCGATGCGAACGGCACGGTCACGGTGAAGGTCACGCCCACCGGTGATCAGCCGAAGCTCGCCGCCTCGTTGTCCGCGCCCGCGGACAAGCCGACTGTGCAGAACCCGGTCAACACCAAGGACGGGATCCAGAGCGTCGTCGGCACCGGCGGCGAGAAGCAACTGACCGCCCAAGGCGTGGTCGCCGTAGCGAAGCCGGGCAAGGTGCAGGTCACCAAGACCGACGCCAAGACCGGCAAGGGCATCGGCGGCGCGACGCTGCGGATCACCGGCAAGGACCGCAAGACCGCGGCCACCAGTCAGGACGGCAAGGCGCTCAACGGGCCCGACGGCCAGCCCGCCGTGGTCACCACCAGCGGCGACAACGGGACCGCGACCGTCGAGAATCTGCTTGCCCCGCAGGAAGTCTGCGTGGTCGAGGTGAACGCGCCGCCGGGTTACACCAACGCGTTCGACCCCAACAATCCGCCCGCCGCGTGCGGATCGCTGACGCCGGGCGGCACACTCGCACTGACGGTGGCCAACACGCCGAACGAAGTGCCGCACGCGATTCCCGCCGGTGACCTGCCGGTGACGATGGCCAAGGGCACTGTCGAGACGAGTTTCTCCACGGGCGGCATCGCCGGTCTCGCGGCGCTGGTGCTCGTCGGTTCGGCGCTGGTCGGGTTCGCCGCTCGGCGGTCGGCCCGGCGGTAATCGAAAGCAGCAAGGGCAATGACCGGAAAAGGACGGCTGATCGGCGGGTTCGTGCTGGGCGCGGCAAGCGTGCTGGCAGTGGAACTCGCGACGGTCGTGATCAGTTCGCCGCCGACGACGGTGGTGGCCGGGAGCGCGTCCCCGGTCGCCGCCGCCGTACCGGCCGCTTCCCCGCAACAGCTGGCTCCCGCGCCGCCGCCGTCGAGCAGTGCGGCGCCGCCTAGCAGTTCGGCGGCCGCACCGCCGCCGGCCGCGCCTGCGGAGCATCGGCAAGCTCCGGAACCCGGACCGCAGGCGCCGGGCACGATCCGGCTGCCCGGCGGCGGGACCGCGGCGATGGTGCGTCAGGACCTCGGGCCGGGCAACACGCTTCCGGTGCCGTCGGACATCGGCCAGGCGGCGTGGTGGGGCGCGGATCTGGAAGCGGTCAGCGGCGCGAGCGTGTTCGCGGGCCACGTCAACTGGCGCGGCGCGACCGGTCCGTTCTCGGAGCTGTGGAGCGAACGCATCGGCGGCGTGGTGACGATCGTGGACCGCGCGGGCAAGACGAGCCGGTACCGGATTTCCCAGCTGGTCACCGTGCACAAGAACGATCTGCCGAGCCGGGCCGACGATCTCTTCGGGCAGGCCGGGCCGCATCGGGTGGTCCTGGTGACCTGCGGCGGACGGTGGATCGGCGGCAGCGACGGGTACGAGGAGAACCGTGTGGTGATCGCGGACCCGGCGTGAGGGGTCCCCTCGTGGCCCGCTGAGACCGCACGAGGGGTCCGTTCGCGCAGTTTCTGCCGAGCCTGTCGGTCGCGGAAATCCGCCGCCACCTGCGGAACCCCTTGCGGAAGCTAAGTTACTTGCGAGTAACCTCACCCTGCCGCGTTGTGGTCAGGGCGGCGTCCATGCAGCAGAATGCCCATGGGTTCAGGCGGCGGCACGGCGGAGGGTGATGGAGATGGCGACGTTCTTGGTGACAGGCGCGACCGGGTTGATCGGACGCCAGGTCACCCGGCAGCTGCTCACCCGGCCGGACGTGGAGCGGGTCGCGCTCGTGGTGCGCGCGTCGTCGCGGGAGAAGCTGGCCGCGCTCGTCGACGGATGGCCGCATCCGGACCGCGTGACGCTCGTGACCGGCGACCTCGGCGAACCGCTGATGGGAGTGTCCGAAGCGGACCGGGAGGCGCTGCGCGGCGTCGACCACGTCATCCACCTCGCCGCGCTCTACGACATCACCGCCGACGACGAAACGAGCATCCGGGCCAATGTGGATGGTACGCAGAACGTCCTCGACCTCGCCGCGGACCTGAACGCCGGCTGCCTGCACCACGTCTCGTCGGTCGCCGTCGCGGGCGACCACGCAGGACTGTTCACCGAGGACATGTTCGACGTCGGCCAGCGGCTGATCACGCCGTACCACCGCACGAAATTCGAGGCGGAGAAGCTCGTCCGGGACCAGCACGAGGTGCCGTGGCGGGTGTACCGGCCCGCGGTCGTGGTCGGCGATTCGCAGACCGGCGAAATGGACAAGATCGACGGCCCGTACTACCTCTTCCCCGCGATCAGCAGGCTCGCCGGGCTGCCCGACGTGCCGTCTGCGGGCCCGGATCTGGGCGACACCAACGTGGTTCCGGTCGACTACGTCGCGAAGGCGCTGCTGGAACTGGTCACCACGCCGGGTCTCGACGGCCGCGCCTTCCACCTCGTGAACCCCGAGCCGCAGCCGGTGGTGTCGGTCTACAACGCCTTCGCCCGCGCCGCCGGAGCGCCGACGATCACGGTGCAGCTCGGCGACAAGGTGTCGAAGGGAATCGTCGGGCTGGTCAAGCTCAGCGAGCACATTCCCGGGTTCACCATCGCCCGCGACGCGGTGCTGGAGCGGCTCGGCATTCCGCCGGTGCTGCTGGAAACGATGGCTTTCCCGTCGGTGTTCGCTTCGGCGGAAACGCGGAAGGCGTTGGCTGGCAGCGGCGTCGAGGTGCCCCGGCTCGAGGAATACGCCGCGACGCTGTGGCGCTACTGGCGCGAACATCTCGACCCGTTCCGCGCGCGCAAGCACGGTCCGCGCGGCGAACTGGACGGCCGCCGGGTGATCATCACCGGCGCGTCGTCGGGCATCGGACGGGCCACCGCGCTGAAGGTCGCCGCGGCGGGCGGGGTGCCGCTGCTGGTCGCGCGGCGGCAGCACGAGCTGGAAGAAGTGCGCGACGAGATCATCGCGGCGGGCGGCACCGCGTCGGTGTACCCGGCGGACCTCACCGACGAGGATTCGGTGCGCAAGGCCGTGGACGCGATGCTTTCCGAACACGGCCGGATCGACATGCTCGTGAACAACGCCGGCCGGTCGATCCGGCGCTCGATCAAGCTGTCGTACGACCGGATGCACGACTACGAACGCGCGATGGCGATCAACTACTTCGGCGCGGTGCGGCTGATCCTGGCGGTCCTCCCGCACATGTCGGAGCGGAAATTCGGGCACATCGTGAACGTTTCCTCGATCGGCGTGCAGGGAATCGCACCGCGCTTTTCCGCCTATGCCGCGTCGAAGGCCGCGCTGGACTACTTCTCCCGGATAGCGGCGACCGAAACGCACGGCGACGGGATCACCTTCACCACCATCCACATGCCGCTCGTGCGCACGCCGATGATCCGCCCGACGAAGATCTACGACGCGTTCCCCACGAAATCGCCGGAGCAGGCGGCGGACATGGTGCTGAAAGCGCTGGTGCGGCGGCCTAAGCACATCGGCACCCCGGCGGGCCAGGCGATCGGGCTGACCTACACGCTCGCGCCGGGGCTCACCGACGCGATCGCGTACCAGGGTTTCCGGATTTTCCCGGACTCCGCGGCGGCGGGCGGCAGCGGGAAACTGAAGATCGGGCGGGGCGAGAAACACCTGTCCCGCGCGGCGATGGCGCTGGCCCGGCTGTCGCGCGGGTTCCACTGGTAGTGACCGCTTCGCGCGGCGGGTGAGGCCGTTCAGGCGAGATCGCGACGAAGAATCGACCCGGGGCGGTGATTCACCACTCCTGGCGGCACGCACGCCAGGGGCGCGGGTACGGTCGTGGGCATGGTTCCCGAGCGAGACAACGGCCTCCTCCCGCTGCGGCGCGAGTACACCGAAGCCTGGCGCGGCTTCGACCGCACCGAGGTGCGGCAGTACCTCGACCACCTCGAGGCCCAGCTGCACCGGCTGATCACCGACCGCGACGCGGCGGCGACGCAGGTCGCCACGCTGTCGCGGGAACTCGAAGCGGCGCGCGGCGAGACGGCCAAGCTGAAGGCCCGCGTAGAGGAGCTGCTGAAGCCGCCGGAGCGGCTCGAGGACCTGGACGAGCGGATGCAGCGCACCGTCGCGCTCGCGCACGCGCGGGCCGACGAGATCACCAAGCGCGCGCAGGTGGCGGCCGAGAAGCACTGGGCGTCGTCGACCGAGGCGTCCACGAAGCTGCGCGAGCGGTACCACCGCTTGGTCGAGGAGCTGGACAAGCAGGCCGAAGCGCTGCACTCGGAGCACGAGGCCGCGCTGAAGGAAACCCGCGCCGAAGTGCAGCGGCTGACGGTCGAGGCGGCGCAGCGCCGGGAACTCCTCGACAACGAAGCCGAGCGCAAGCGCCGCAAGATCGAGCGCGACTTCGACGCGAAGATCACCGCCGAGCGCACCGCGCACGAAAAGATGATCACCGACCAGCGCACGGCCAGCAAGAACCAGGCCGAACGCCGGATCGCGGAAGCCACCGCGGAGGCGACCCGCCGCGTCGAGGAGGCGACGGCGGAGGCCAAGCGCCGTCTCGACGAGGCGACCACGCAGGCGGCCCAGCGCACCACCGCGGCCGCGCGGAAGGTCGAGCGGCTCGCGGAGATCCGCGAACAGGCGCGCAAGAACCTAGCGATGGCGGACGAGGTGCTCGGCCGGAGCGAGGGTCTGCTGACGGCGCTGCCGTCGGAATCGGTGCTGCCCGCGGCGTCGAAGCTGGTTGGCGGCGACGACCCGGCGAAGCCGGACCCGTCTCCCGCGCCGGTCGAGTCGAAGACCGCGCCGTCTCCGTCGCCGAAGCCGAAGGCTGAGAACGGTTCCGCTGCGAAGACTCCGGCGGGCAACGGCTCGTCCGCGAATGGCAGTGCTGGAAAGGGCGGTTCGACGGAAAACGCGGCCGGAAACGGCGCGAAGACCGGGAACGGCTCGACGGGGAATGGCGCGAAGTCCCAGCCTCAGACGGCGGGCAAGCCGAGCAGCTGACCCGCGGATCGCGGCGAGCCCGTCGGCCCGGAAACGCTTCGGCGGGCGGCCAGCAGAACAGTGCAAGGTCCGTGAAGGGCTCCTTGCGGGAATCTAATTCCCGCAAGGAGCCCTTCACGGCGTTTAGGCGTGGACTAGACCGTCCGCGGCCAAGGGTTCGCCGACTCCAGCTCCGCCGCCAACCCCAGCAGCACCGGCTCCCCGCCGGGACGCGCGACCAGTTGTACGCACATCGCCAGGTCATGGACGGGATGCCGGGCGACCGGAACCGACAACGCCGGGTATCCGGCCAGGTTCCACGGGCCGGTGAACGACGCCACCCTCGACGACGGAATCGCGTTCGCCAGCCAGGATTCCCGGTGCCAGCGGCGGGCTTTCAACGGCAAGGTTGCCAACGTCGGCGTCACCAGGACGTCATGAGATTCGAAGAACTGCGCCGCGATCGCTTGCCACTCGTCGCGGGCCCGGTCGGTGACCAGGCGCGAGGTCAGGCGGCCCAGGCGGACGTGCACGCGGGTCCGGGGTTGCAGGCGCGAGAGGTCGAACGAACCCGCAGCCTGCTCGGCCGGGCCGGCGAACCAGCGGGCGACCAGGCCGCCCAGTGCGCGGAGCGGGTAGGCGGGGGTCGCGGGAACCACCGAGTGGCCGGAGGAGCGCAGGAGGTCGGCGGCCTGGTCGACGGCGGCACGCAAGGGGCGCGGCAGCGGGGCTCGGGTGAAGGGGACCTGGGTTGAGGTCGCGATTCGTTGTGCGCCGGGAGTCGCGAGCGTGGCCCAGTCTGGGCGGTCGGCCAAAACCGACATCAGGAGAGCGGCATCGGCGGCAGTGGTGGCCAGCGGGCCGTGGGTGGAGAGGCCGAACCAGCCGGGAGCGTCTTCGCGAACGACGTCGCGGCCGGGTTTCAGGCCGACGATTCCGCACATTCCGGCGGGCAGCCGGATCGAGCCCAGGCCGTCGGTGCCGTGGGCGATCGGGACCAGGCCAGCGGCGACCGCGGCGGCGCTTCCGCCGGAGGAGCCGCCTGCGGTGAAGGACGGGTTGCGCGGGTTGCGGGCGATGCCGTCGGGATCGTCGCTGGTCGGGAAGATGCACAGCTCCGGCACGCGGGTCAGGCCGACGATGACCGCACCGGCCGCGCGCAGCCGGGAGGCGATCAGGCCGTCGGAGTCGGCCAGGGTGCGGGGGCCTGCTTCGGAGCCCCAGCCCATATATTCGCCAGCGACCTCGGTGACGTCTTTGACCGCGACGGGGACACCGGCCAGCGGCAGCGAAGCCAGGTCCGGACGGGCCGCGACTTCGGCGGCTTCGGCTCGTGCCTCGGCGAAGCGCACGCGGCGGAAAGCACCGACGACGCCGTCCGCGGCTGCAATCCGGGCGAGTGCTTCTTCGGTCACCTGGACCGGGTCCAGCTCCCCTGCCCGCACTCCGCGAGCGATTTCTACCGCCGTCTGCGCCATGATCAGAACATTAGATCGCGCCGGCCCGCAGGGCATAGGCCACGGCGTGCGCGCGGTTGTTCAGACCGCATCGGGTCATCAAGCCGTAGAGCACGTTCTTGACCGTCCGCTCCGAATAACAGAGCTTCGTCGCGATCTCCTCGGTCCCGTAGCCCTCGGCGACCAGCCGCAGCACGTCGCATTCGCGCGAGGCCAGGCCGGACAGCGTGAGGCCGTTCGGCTCCAGCACGTCGCGGCGCATCCGCTGGACCTGCGCGAGCAGCGCGCCCTGCAGCCGCGGCGGCAGGGTCGCCGTGCCGTCCCCGGCGGCCAGCACTGCCGCGACCAGTTCGCCGCCGCCGGTTTCGCGGCGCGGCAGGATCGCGACGACGCCGCATTCGACGGCCGTCATCAGGTCGCTCTCGCGGAAATGGTCGACGACGATCACCAGATGCGGCCCGGTCAGCTGCTCGGACTGCCTGCCGAGCTCCCGCACCTGCGACAGCACCCGGTCCGTGACGTGCTCCTCCATCACGAGGACCACGTCCGCCTGGCTCGCCGCGTCCTGGCCGAGCAGGACCAGCTCCGGGCGCGAACCCAGCAGGCTCGCGGCTCCGGCCCGGGTGATCGGGTCCGAGGCGAGCACTGCGACCTTGACGAGCTTCACGACTACCCCCTCCACATTGCCTGCACGCAGTGTGTCGGGCGAGACTTCACGTTTTCTGGCGCGCTCGTGAAGGCCCGTGAAGAAAACCGGTGTTCGCGCAGCTCAGCCGCCTCTTTCCGGGTCTTCGGCGGAGATTTCGCGGAAGGCTTCAGCGGCTCGGTCGAGGCACTCGGGCATCCGGTCGAGCGCGGTCGACCACTCTCGTTTGGCCTCCCGGTAGCGGGCCCGCGCCGCCGCCGGCCAGCTTGCCACCCCGGGCTCCACTGTGGACTCCAGCTCGGCGAGCACCGCGCCGAGGTCGCCGGTGGTCCGGCGGATCCGGGACAGTACTTCAGCGGCCTGCTCGAAGCCGGGATCGTCGCTCATCGACAGTCGGCGCACCGTAAGTGCTCATCTGAGCGCTCAGTGGCCGGAGACGCGGCCGTACCGCGCGCGACGTCCACGAGATCTGCCAGACTGCCCAGAATGCGATCGAACTGCTGCTCCCAATCGTTCATCGCCTGGCCGAACCGGACAGCCGCTTCGCCGCGCCACGACGCCTGCAACGCCGCCATCTCGCTGTTCACCGTGCCGAAACAGGCGTTCGCGGCGTCGATCGCCGCAGCGAACGGCACCGCCTGTTCCGGCAGGCCCGGGACCGGGTCCACGCCTCCTCCTCACCGTCCGCACGTCGAGACCGCGATCGAGCGCGCGGGTTCCTCATCGAGGCTGCCGCAGGGATTCCCGTTCGGAAACCGGGGAACGGGCCGGATGCCCCTTTGTCGCGGGAGGTGTGCCTGCCGGACCGCCCGGCCGGTTTGCCCGGCGTTCACCGCGAGGCCGCCCTCTCGACCCTGTCCACCAGACAATTCGCTGGACAAGACCGGCAAAAGCAACCCGGGGCGGTCCCGCCACGTCACCTTTTCGGCGTAAGCTCACCAGTGGCATCCGGCGTGTGACGATCCGTCAGCGCGTGAAGGGAGACCGATGTCGGCATCCGGCGGCGTCCCGGCGCCGGAAATCCAGCTGCTCGGACCGGTACGAGCCTGGCTCGGCGACCGGCAGCTCGACCTCGGTTCCGCTCATCGGCGCACAGTCTTCGCCGTGCTCGCCTTCTCCCCGAACCGCACGGTCTCCCGCGAAGTGCTCATCGACGCAGTCTGGGGCGACGCGCCCCCGGCCAGCGCGCAGGGGAGCATCTACACCTATATCTCCGGCCTGCGCCGCGTCCTCGAACCGGGCCGCCGCAAAGGCGCCGAATCGCGGCTGATCGCCTCCACCGGGTCCGGCTACTCGCTCTGCGTCGAGCCGGAGCAGATCGACGTCCACCGCTTCAGTGCGCTGCGCGACCTCGGCAACCGGCTGCTCGCTGAGGGACGCCGGGCCGAGGCGCGGAGCGTGCTCGACGAGGCTCTCGCAGAGTGGGACGGCACGCCGTTGCAATGCCTGTCCGGTCATTACGCCAGCGCGCAGCGGGTGCGGTTGGAGGAGCTTCGGCTGGCGACCGTCGAACGCCGGGCCGAGCTGGCGATGGACTCGGGCGAGTCCGCCGGGCTCGTCACGCAGCTCGGCGAACTCGCCGCCGAACATCCCTTCCGCGAGCCGCTGCACGGTCTGCTCATGCGAGCGCTCGACCACGCGGGACGGCATCACGAGGCGCTCACCGTTTACACCGAGCTGCGCGAGCGGCTGGTCGAAGCGTCCGGCACCGAGCCAGGGCCAGCGCTGCGGGAGCTTTACGAAAAGCTGCTGGCCGCCGACGAGGCGGCCACGCCCGCACCGGTCACGAAAGTCCCGCGCTTCCCGTTGCCGGTGCTGCCGCCGCGCCCGGCGACGTTCGTCGGGCGCGAGAACGAGCTACAGCTGCTCAGCGAGGCTGTCGCCGGTCTCGGCGGCGGCCTCGGCCGTTCGGTGTGGGTCAAGGGCGAACCGGGGATCGGCCGGACCGCGCTGCTGGCCGAAACCGTCGCGCTGGCGCACGAAACCGGCTATACCGCACTGTTCGCCGCCGCCGATTCGCTCGACCAGGGCTTTGCTCTCCGGCCGCTGCTGGACGCGCTCGGCGTGCACCCGCGCGCCTCGGACCTGCGTCGCGCGGAACTGGCGGTGGCGCTCGCCGAGAACCCGGAGCTGGATCCGGTCCAGGGCATTCTCGGACTGGTCCGGCAGCTGTGCGCGGACGGTCCGCTCGCGCTCGTGGTCGACGATCTGCAGTGGGCTGACGAAACCACGCTGCAGGTGTGGCAGCACCTCGCCCGCGAGACCCGGCGGCTGCCGCTGCTGCTCGTCGGAGCGAGCCGGCCGCTCCCCCGCTCGGCCGCGCTCGAAGCGCTTGCCGCGGATCTGTCGTCCGGCACGACCTCGCTGCTGTGCCTGGAGCCGTTGCGGGACAACGAGATCCGGAAGATTTCCGCCGACCTCACCGGCGCGCCGCCGAACCGGATGCTCTCGCTGCTGCTCGGCCATGCCGCCGGAAATCCGCGCTACGCCACCGAAATCGTCGAAACGCTGCTCGCCAATTCGATGATCCTGCTCGACGGTGCGCACGCGGTCGTCGACGGTTCCTCGTGCCGGTCGATCCCGTCGCCGCTCGGGTCGCGGATCACGCTGTACCTGATCTTCCTCTCCAGCTCCGCGCGAGACTTACTGCGCTGGGCGGCCTTGCTGGGCAAGGAATTCTCGCTCGCCGACATCGCGATCGCCACCGAACGCGCGCCGACCGCGCTCGTCGCCGCGGTCGAGGAGGCGCTCACCGCGGGCGTGCTGGTCGAGTCCGGCGATCTGCTCGCGTTCCGGCATCCGTTGCTGCGCCGCGTGTTGTACGAAAAGACGCCGGCCGCGATGCGGGTCGCGTTGCACCGGCAGCTGGCCGAAGCCCTCGACGGAGCGGGCGCGGGTGCGGAACGCGTCGCCGAGCAGTTGGCCGCCGCGCCCGCGCAGGTGGACCCGTGGGTCGCGAACTGGCTGGTCGAGCACATCGGCACGGTCGCCGCGCAGTCGCCGCGGATCGCGGTGGACCTGCTCAAACAGGTCGTCAAGCAGGCCGTGCTTCCTGCCGAGGCCCGCGAACCGCTCACCGCCACGCTCGCCCGGCTGCTCTTCTGGCTCGGTCGCGAGCCGGAGGCGGAGGCGCGGTCGGTCGTCGCGCGCACCAAGGACAGCAGGCAGGCCGCGGAAATGCGCTGGATCCTCGCCTACATCTATTACCGACGCGGCGAATTCGCCGAAGCTTCCGCGGAAGTCCGCCGTACGCTGGCCGACCCCAAGGTGCCGGAGATGTGGCGCGGGCGGCACGAAACGCTGCGCGTGACTATCGAACGGTTCGCCGTCGATCATCAAGCGGCGGCACCGGATCTGTCCGAACTGGGCGTGCTGGACGGTCTCGACAATGACGCCGACCTGAGCACCGCGCGCAGGCTGGCCGCGACCCGCGCGGTGCCGGGCGAGATGCACCTGGCCGGCGCGGTGCATTACTACTGGCGCGGCCGGTGGAGCGAGGCGCTCTCCGAACTCGACACGGTGATCCGGGGCGGCGCGGAAACCGCGTCGTATGTGTTGCGCAGCCCGGGATCGGCGTTGCTGGTGCACGGTGTCGGCGCGCTGATCGCGAGTCACCGCGACGAGCCGGACGAAGCACGCGCGCATCTCGACGCCGCGGCCCGGCATCAGTTCCCGCATGGTCTCGAACCGAACGGCGGCGACTACCTGCTCGCCGCGCGCGCCCAGCTCGCCGAGCTGGAAGGCGACCCCGAAGCCGCCCTCGCCGCGCTGCTCCCGCTGTTGGAACAGAGCTATCCGCCCGCCGCGCGCCAGCAGTGGCTGCCCGATCTCGCCCGGCTCGCCATGCAACTCGGCGACCAGCCGCACGCGTTCCGGGCGTTGCGGCTGATGGGCGACACCAGCGGATACGACACTCCGCCGTCGCACACCGCGGCCTCCGCGCACTGCCGGGGCCTGGTCACCGCGGATCCGGACGCGATCCTCGGCGCCGCCACGCACTACGAGGCCGCCGGACGGATGCTCAAGCACGCGCGCGCCAGCGAGGACGCCGCGATCCTGCTCGCCGAGTACCGCCGTCTCGACGAGGCGCGCACGGCTTTCCTCGCGGCACTCACCAGCTACACCTCGGTCGGCGCGGCGTGGGACGTGCGGCGGGCCGAGACGCGGATGCAGCCGTACGGCATCCGGCGGGCCAGTCCGGTCCGCGCGCGTGCGGCAGGAGAGTGAACCGGGGTGGACTCGCGTCCATGATCGAGGCGGTAAACTCGGTCGACACGGCGAATGGAACGGCATGCCAGGGGATGTGCGGGTGACGGTGCTCGGCCCGCTGCGCGCCTGGCGCGGGACGACCGAAATCTCGCTCGGACCCGCGCGGCAGCGGGCGGTCTTCGCCATGCTGGCGGTCGCCGCCGGACGGCCGGTACCGCGTGCGGAGCTGATCGCGGGTGTGTGGGGCGAGTCGCCGCCGGCCAGTGTCGAAGGCAGCGTCCATACCTATATTTCCGGGCTGCGCCGCGCGCTGGAGCCCGAACGCACCCGGTGGTCCGCGTCGACGGTGCTCGGGTCCGGCCCGGCGGGCTACACGCTGGACCTCGCGCCGGAAGCCCTGGACGCGGCGAAGTTCGAGCAACACCGGGAAGACGGCAAGCGCGAGGCCGAAGCCGGGGCGCACAACCGCGCGGTGGCCGAGTTCAGCGCCGCGCTCAAGCTCTGGCACGGCGAAGCGCTGTCCGGGGTGCCTGGCAATTTCGCCGAGCGGCATCGCGCATATCTCGCCGAGCTGCGGCTGGACACGCTGGACCGGGCCGCCCGCAGCAGGCTGGAAATGGGCGGCCACCAGGAGATCATCGCTGAGCTGACCGCGCTGACCGCCGAATATCCGCTGCGCGAATCGTTGCGGGCGTCGCTGATGCTCGCGCTTTACCGCAGCGGTCGGCATTCCGACGCGCTCGATGTGTTCCGCGACGCGCGCAGCACGATGCGCGCGGAGCTGGGCGTGGAGCCTGGACCGGGACTGCGCGAGCTGCACCAGCGCGTGCTCGCCGAGGATCCGGCGCTGGACCTGCGGCGACCGGCGGTGCCCGAGCCGGTCGTGCGTGCGCCGCGGGATCCGTTGCTCGGCCGGGAAGCCGAGGTCGGCAAGCTCCACCAGCTGCTCGACGGGGTCCGCGCGGGCCGGGGCCGGGCGGTGTGGATCGAGGGCGAGGCCGGGATCGGGAAGTCGGAGCTGCTGGCGCACGCGTTCGGCGACGCCGGCGGCCTGCAGGTCGCCTGGGTCACCGCGGACGAGCTGAGCATGCGGTTTCCGTTGCAGGTCATGCACGAATGCCTGGCGATCGATCCGCATTCGCCGGATCCGCGCCGGGCGCGCGTCGCGCTGAGCAGCGAGGAACCGGTACGGCGAGTCGGCGACCCGGTGCTGGATTCGGTCGACCGGCTGCTGGCGCTCGTCGACGAACTGTGCGCCGAATCGCCGTTGTTGCTCGTGGTCGACGACTTGCAGTGGGCGGACGAGTCGAGTGTGCTGGTGTGGCATCGACTGTCCGCGGCCGCTCGGCAGCTGCCGTTGTTGCTGGTCGCCGCGACGCGACCGGCACCGGAGCGGCCGGAGATGACCCAGCTGCGCCGTGGCGTCGAGACGCGGGACGGGGTCGTACTCGACCTCGGACCGCTCGGCGAGGACGACGTCCTGTGCCTCCTGCAGCGGCAGATCGGCGCGGATCCCGGGCCGCGGTTGCGGGACCTGACCGCGCGCGCCGGCGGCAATCCGTTGTACCTCAAGGAAATGCTGGACGCGCTGATGCACTCGGGCGCGGTCGAACAGCGCGACGGGCTCGCCGACGTCCCGGATCCGCTGCGGTTCGAGCCGCCGGAGTCGATCGTCGCGGCGGTCAACCGGCGGCTGGAGCTGCTGCCCGAGCAAACCCGGCACGTGCTGGGCTGGGGCGCGATTCTCGGCATGGAATTCGCGGTCGGCGACATCGCGGCAGTGCTCGGGCAGCGGCCGTCGGACCTGCTCGGCCCGCTCGAAACGGCGGTCGCGGACAACATCCTGCTCGACACCGGAACCCAGCTCGCGTTCCGGCTTCCGTTGCTGCGCCAGACGTTGTACCACCATCTGCCGCCGGAAACCCGGGCCGCGCAGCATCGCCAGGCCGCCGAAGCGCTGGCCAAGATCGGCGCGCCGGTGAAGCGGGTCGCCGAGCAGCTCGTGGCCGTTCCGTCCACTGTGGACCCGTGGGTGCTGGACTGGCTCGTGGAGCACCAGAGTGCGGTGTCGAACCGGGCTCCGCTGATCGCGGTCGAACTTCTGGAGCGCGCGCTGGCCGTGGTCAAGGACGACGATCCGCGGCGCGAGCCGCTGCTGGTCGCGCTGGTGCGGGTGTTGTTCCGGCTCGAACGAAGTCCGGAAGACCTTGCGCTGCAAGCCTTTGAGCTGGCTCGCGATCCGGACCACGCGGCGGAGATGCGCCACATCGTGTCGGCGATGCAGTTCCGCCGGGGCGACACGCAACTCGCGGTGGAGACGCTCGGGAATCCGGCGGAGGATCCAGGAGTCCCGGAGCTGTGGCGGGTCCGGGGTCGCCACCTGCTCGCGAACTACCGGCGCGGCGGGCTCGACGACCTCGACGTCGCGGAGGAGAACGCGCACCACGCCCGAGCCGAGGCGAACGGCGACGGCTACCTCACCGCGCACGCGCTGCAGACGTTGTGGCTGGTCGATTCCGTGCGGCGGCATCACGCCAGCGCGCTGAAGCACGTGGACGAGGCGATCGCGGCCGTCGGCGACGAGCACGAGCTGGCCGATCTGCACCTGGATCTGCTGGACAACCGCGTCTTCACGCTGCAGAACCTCGACCGGCTGGACGACGCGAACCGCACGCTGCAGGAGGCCGCTGAGGTCACGCGGAGGCACAGCATGCCGAGCGGGCTGCAGGTTTCCGTCGCGGTGCACCGGTATTGGGAAGGCCGGTGGGACGAAGCGCTGGTCGAACTGGACACGGTGACCGAGGACGGTCCGGCGATCACCTTTTTCGGCCTGCGCGAACCGGGTGCGGCGGCGTTGCTGCTGCACGGGGTCGCGGCGCTCATCGCGGCCCGGCGGGGCGAACACGCGCAGGCGGCCGCGCTGCTGGACGCCGCGGAGGAACACGCGCCCGCGACCAGTGCCGAGCGGGAGAGTTTCGACTTTTTGCTTGCCGCGCATGCGCTTGTCGCCTATCAGCAGGGTGATTTGCAGAAGGCGATCACGGTGTTCGAACCGATCCTGAATCCGACGTACGCGCAGATGATGTTGCGGCATCAGTGGTTGCCGCAGTTCGCGCAGATCGCGTTGGCGGCGGGCGACCGGGCGGCAGCGGAGCGGGCGCTGGCGGTGTGTGTCGAAGAGGCGGAGAAGGAACTCGAACCGGCGCGGGCGTTCGCGGCCGCGGAATGGTGTCGCGGGTTGCTGGACGAGGATCCGGAGCCCGTGCTGCGGACGGTGGAGCATTTCCGTGCGGTGGGGCGGAAACCGGAGCTGGCCAGCGCGTTGGAGGATGCGGCGGTGCTGCTGGCTCGGGTCGGTCGGTTGGATGCCGCGCAGGCTGCGTTCGACGAGGCAGCTTCGCTGTACACGGAGCTTTCGGCGGCGTGGAATCTGGAGCACGCGGAGACGCGGTTGCAGGCGGTCGGCGTGCAGCGCGGTGCTTCGCTGGCGTCGGCGCGGCCCGAGCACGGCTGGGAATCGCTGTCGACGCTGGAAGTCCGTATTGCTCGGCTGGTCGCCGCGGGTCGGTCCAATCCGGAGATCGCGACCGAGCTGCGGATTCCGCGCCGGACGGTCCAGGCGCACGTCGTGCGGTTGCTCGGGAAGCTGGACGCACCGTCGCGGAGCGAGCTGGCGACGACCGTGGCGCGACGAACGGGGTGACGAAAGTAGGGGGTCGCTGGAGACGGTCGGCAGGCGCGGGCATCCCGGGCAAACCGGCAGAGTTCCGGCATGCGCTTCCGAACTGTCCTCGCCGCCGCCCTCCTCGTTACCGCACTGGGTTCCGCGCCCGCCGCGGCGGAAACCACTTTTGAACTTCCTACGCCGTCCGGGCCGCACGCGATCGGCGAGCGCGACGTCCACCTCGTTGACCAGGCGCGGAACCGGGAGCTGATGGTCAGCGTCTGGTATCCGACCCGGCCCGGCGCTGGTCCGAAGGCGCGGTATCTGCCCGCCAAGGCCGCGCCGTACTTCGACCAGGGCGCGGCACCGGCGCTGGGGCTGCCGACCGGCAAGGTCGACTGGGCGG
Organism: Amycolatopsis sp. cg13; assembly: GCF_041346965.1. Classification (GTDB taxonomy): domain Bacteria; phylum Actinomycetota; class Actinomycetes; order Mycobacteriales; family Pseudonocardiaceae; genus Amycolatopsis. The sequence continues at coordinate 7,111,341 of NZ_CP166848.1, read as the reverse complement.
CCGTCGAGACGCACGCCCGGGCGAACGCGCCGGTGCAGGGACGGTGGCCGGTGGTCGTGTACTCACCGGGCTGGGCGTCGCTGCGGGCACTGGGCAGCGCGACCGCCGAGGATCTCGCCAGCCGCGGGTACATCGTGGTGACCATCGACCACACCGGCGAGGCGCCGTTCGTCGTGTTTCCTGACGGGCGGGTGGTGTTCTCCCAGCAGAGCAAGGATCTGGTGGCGGGGATGCGGACACGGGTCGCGGATGTCCGGTTCGCCCTTGATCAGCTGCCGGGCATTCCGGGGCTCGGGCAGGCGATGGATATGAGCCGGGTCGGGGCGATCGGGCATTCGTTCGGCGGGGATACGGCTGCTGAGGTGTCTACAGTGGACTCTCGGGTGGACGCGGCGGCCGATTTAGACGGTTGGCTCGCTTACGACGTCGATGGCAAGCAGCTCACTCGCGCTGGTGCGGAGGGGGTGTCGCGGCCGGTGTTGTTGATGGGGTCGTCCGGGAGCACCAGTGACGGCCAGGCGCGCAGCCATCGGACGTCGCCCGCGTGGAAGTCGTTGTGGGAGCACACTTCTGCTCCGAAGCAGGACATCACCTTGGCTACGGCGATGCACTACAGCTACACCGATGTGCAGTGGTTCCTGCCTAATCTGGCGCAGCGGGTGCCGGTCGATCCGAAGGTACGGCAGACGCGGATCGGGACTATTGATCCGCGGGCGAGCATCGCCGTGCAGCGGTCCGCGATCGCTGGGTTCTTCGGGCGTTACGTCTCGTGAGTTACGCCCGGGTCAGACCGGTCGAGATGCTGCGCACCAGGTTTCGGCCGAGCAGCAGGAAGAGGATGATCACCGGCAGCACGCCCAGCGTCGCGCCGGTCAGCATCAGGGCGTAGTCGGTGAAGTAGCCGCTCGCCAGCTGGGACAGGACTACCTGCACGGTCGGCGTTTGCGCCGGATCGAGGACGACCAGCGGCCAGAAGTAGTCGTTCCACGCGCCCAGGAAAGTCACCATCGCCAGGACAGTCGCTTGTGGACGGATCGCCGGGACAGCCACGTGCCAGAACGTGCGCAGCACCGACGCTCCGTCCACAGTGGCCGCGTCGACCAGATCTTGGTCGATCGAGCCCTCGCAGGCCTGGCGCATCCAGAACACACCGAACGCGCTCACCAGCGCGGGCACGATCACCGCTTCGAGGCGGCCGTACCAGCCGAAATCGCTCACCACCAGGTAAAGCGGCACGACGCCCAGCTGTGCGGGCACCATCGCCGAACCGACGACGAGGAGGAACAGCGTGTTGCGGCCGCGGAACCGGAGCCGGGCGAAGGAAAAGCCCGCGAAGCTGGACAGGACCACATTGGACACCATCACCGTCGTCGCGACGATCAGCGAATTGCCGATCGCCAGCCAGAAATCGACGGTGGTGAACACACGCTGGATGTTGTCGAAGAGATGGCCGCCGGGCAGCAGCAGCGGAGAGGTCTCGCCGATCGCCGCGTTGTCCCGAGTGGACACTACGAACGACCAGTACAGCGGGAACAGCGACGACGCGACCAGCCCCACCAGCACGGCGTACACCCAGCCCCCGGCCCGGCCCCGGCGGATCACTGCGCACCTACGAAGCGGCGCACGAGCCGGTAGTTGAAGACCGCGAACACCAGGCAGATCAGGAACATCACCCAGGACAGGGCCGCCGCGTATCCGGCGTCGAATTTGCCGAAGCCTTTTTCGTACAGATACATCGTGAGCGTTTGGAATTGCCGGTCGTTGCCGCCTGCGCCGCCGTTGCCCGTGGCGTCGAACAGTTGCGGTTCGGCGAAGAGCTGGAGTCCGTTGACCGTGCCTGCGACCGCGGTGAAAGCGATGGTCGGGCGGATGCCGGGAACGGTGATCGACCAGAACGACCGCCACCGCGAGGCGCCGTCGAGCGCGGCGGCCTCGTACAGATCCTGGGGCACCGCTTGCATCGCGGCCAGGTAGATCAACGCGTTGTAGCCGGTCCAGCGCCACATCACCATGCTCGCCACCGCGAGGTGCGACGACCATTGGTGCGATTGCCAGGAAATCGGCGGCGCCCCGAACCAGCCGAGCACTTCGTTGACCACGCCGTAGCCCGAGCTGTACAGCTGCGCGAACACCAGCCCGACGGCGACCACGGACACCAGGTTCGGCAGCAAAAGCCCGGCCCGCCACCAGGTCGCCGCGCGCAGCGGCCGGTTCAGCAAAGCGGCGATGCCGAGCGCGAGGAAGAACTGCGGGATCGCGGCGAGCAGGAAGATGCTGACGGTGTTGAAAAGCGCGTTGTAGAACCGCGGATCGCCGAACAGCTCGACGTAATTGGAGAAGCCGAGGCCGCCTTCCGGACCGGAAAGCAAGTCCCACCGGTGCAGCGAAACCCACGACGTGTACAGCAGCGGGAACGCGCCGAACACTCCGAAAAGGACAAAGAACGGCAGGATGAAGACGTAGGGGGTGAGCTTCCGGTCCACGACAGCTACTTGATCGCGTCGCGGCCCATCCGGACCGCGTCGGCCCACGCCTGCTCGACGTTCTCGCTCCCGTCCTCGATCCGGCCGAGCGCGCGGCCGAATTCGGGACGCACGTCCGCGTCGTGCAGGCCGCGGTAGTTCGGCCGCAGCCGGTCCGCAGACGCCGCGTAGATCTGGCCGACCGGGGCGTTCGAGAAATAGGGATCGGTGTGGGCGATGACCTGCGGATCCTGATACACGCCCGGTTCGCTCGGCAGGATTCCGTCGGAAAGGAAAAGCCGCTTCTGCTGCGCGGGCGCGGTCAGCCACTGCGCGAGGTCGTAGGCTTCCTTCGGGTGCGCGCTTTGCTTCGGCACAGCGAGGAAGGAACCGCCCTGGTTGCCGCTGTTGCCCGGCACCGTCGTGACGTCCCATTTGCCGCTGACCGCGTCGCCGCCGGCTTCCTTGATCTGTGTGAGCATCCACGCCGGACACGCGATGGTCGCGAAGCTGCCCTGTTTGATCGCGACGTTCCAAGCCTGCGTGTACGTCGTCGCGCCCGCCGTTTCGTGGGCTTGCGCGAGGCCGCCGGACAATTGGAACGCGGTGCGCACGCTGGGGTTCTGGTCGGCGATGTAGGAATCGTCCTTGGCCGAGAAGTAGTTCTCCGGCGACTGGTTGAGCATCGCGGTGTAGACGGTGCCCGCCGAATCGGCGAACTTCACCTTCGGCAGCTTTTCGGTGAACCGGGCGGCGACATTCGCGTAGCCCTGCCAATCCGGCATCAGCTCGGCGACAGCCTTGCGGTCGGTCGGCAATCCGGCCTGCTGGAACAGATCCCGGCGGTAGCACATCGCGAGGCTGCCCATGTCGGTGCCGAGCCCGAACACGTAATCGCCCGAGGTGCCCTGCGCCCACTTCCACGACGCCCATTGCTGTTTCAGCTTGTCCGCACCGAAATCGGCCAGGTTGACGAATTTGTCCTTGGCCCGGATGTACTTCGGGATGTACTGCTCCTCGACCGCGACGACGTCGGCCGCGCCGCGCCCGGCCGCCAGCTGCGTGGCGAGGCTCTTGAAATGCGTGTCGAAATCGGTGACCCGGCTGCGGATCTCGATGTTCGGATGGTCTTTCTGGTACTGCTCGAACAGCGGCGCGTAGCCGAACTCGCCGAATGTCGCCACGCTGAGCGTGATCTTCCCCGAGGACGCGGCGGAACCGCACGCGGCCGCCAGTAACAGGAATGCGGCGGCGAGCGCGGCAACGGCCGGGCGCCGGGTCAGCTTTCGCACGTGGTGAGCATCCTTTAAATCACTCCGGCGCGCAGCGCGTAGGCGACGGCGTGCGGACGGTTCCGCAGCTTGAGCCGGTTCGTCATGCCGTAGATCACGTTCTTCACGGTCCGCTCCGAGTAGCAGAGCTTGTTCGCGATTTCCGCGGTGTCCCAGCCCTCGGCCATCAACCGGAGCACGTCGACCTCGCGCGGCGACAGGTTGGTGTGGTCGCCGCCGCGGCGCAGGGTCTCGGCCTGGTGCAGCAGATCCCGCATCGAGGTCTCGCGCCCGGAGGCGGCGGCCACGATGCTGCGCACCAGCTGGTCGCCGCCGATCGCGTCGCGCGGCAGCACCGCGGCGACGTGCCAGGCGGCCAGCTCGGCCAGGTCGTCGGCGTCCACGTACCCGGCGACGAACACGATGGCCGCGGGCGTTTCCGAGGCCGCGGCCCGCAGCGCCGCCTTCACCTCGCGAGTGACGCGGTTCGCGGCGAACACGAGCACCGCGGCTTCACCGCGCTGCTGGCCCGGCATCACCCGCACCTCGCGGCGCGTGCGCAAATGGTCGATGAGGCCCGCGAGGGTGATCGGGTCCGAAGCCCATGCCGCAACCTTGACCTGATTCATCGCTGCCTCCCCGGTGCAGAGCACTCGCCTGTCGTGTTCCAGCAGTGTGCCCACCGCGGCTTCACGAAATCTCTAGTCGGGACGCGCTCATTCTTCACAGCGTGAAGTTGGGCCCGCCGGTGGGGTTCGGTTACCGTCACGGAGACCCGTCCGGACATGCAGAGGAAATGATGAAGGCGCACGCACGACCCCGCTGGATCACCGCAGGCGCCGTCGGCGGCTTAACGCTCATATGTGCACTTTCCGCGTGCTCCGGGGATCGTTCCGTTTCCGGAACAGCCACGCCCACTCCGCTCACAGCGCCGAGTGCGGGCAGTTCGCCGCAAGCCGCTCCACCTGCGTCAACCTCGCCTTCGCAGACTGTGCCGGAGCAGCTGTCTTGCGCGTCGGCGGTGGCGGGGATGGATCCGCGGGCGCGAGTGGCGCAACTCGTGGTGCCGGGCGTCAACGCGGGCGATCCGGCGGCCGTCGCGGAGCTCGTGCGGACGCAGCAGGTCGGCGGGATCTTCGTGGGCGACAAAAAGACCACGCTGTTGCAAAATGGCGCGCTCGCCGGCGTCCAGCGAGCCGCGAAGATCCCGGTTTCGGTCGCGGTCGACGAGGAAGGCGGCCGGGTGCAGCGCATCGACGACCTCGACGGCTCGCTCCCGAGCGCCCGGCAACTGGCCGCCTCGAAGACGCCGGACGAGGTGCGCGCGATCGGCGAGCAGCGCGGCAAGCAGCTGCGGGCACGCGGGGTGACCGTCGACTACGCCCCCGACGCGGACGTGAGCGACGAACCCGACGACGCGGTGATCGGCGACCGTTCTTACAGCCCGGACCCGGAGAAGGTCCGGCAGTACGCGATGGCCTTCGCCGAGGGCCTGCGCGCAGGTGGGGTGCAGCCGGTGCTCAAGCATTTCCCGGGCCACGGCCACGGATCCGGCGATTCGCACCGCGGCACCGTCGTGACCCCGCCGCTCGACCAGCTGCGACGGGTCGATCTGGTGCCTTATCGCGATATCTCAGAGTACGGGCAGGTCGGGGTGATGGTGGGGCACTTGGAGGTGCCTGGGCTTACCGGGGACGAGCCCGCGTCGCTCGCGCCGGAGGCATATCGGTTGCTGCGCAACGAGTTCCACTTCACGGGCCCGGTGATCACGGATGATCTCGGCGGGATGAAGGCGATCACGGACCGGTTCGCGTTGCCGGATGCGGTGTTGAAGTCGTTGCAGGCGGGGGCGGACCAGGCGTTGTTCTCGTCTGGGCACAACGACGTGGGGGCTGTAGTGGATCGGCTTCAGCGGGCGGTGCAGAGCGGGGAGTTGTCTTCCGCGCAGGTGACGGCTTCGGTGGAGCGGGTGTTGGCGGGTAAGGGGTTTTGCCGTCCTTGACCTCGGCGGACCGGCACGGAGCTGGCCACGGCGACCGCAGGGGCAATGCCAGGGACTTAAGACGGCGTCATGGGCGCAATGGGGCTTGTCGGTCGTGAGGGGCCCCTTGAGGGAATCTGATTCCCTCAAGGGGCCCCTCACGACCGAAGAAAACGGTCAAGTTGGGCAAAAGTGCGCATTGCGGTGACCCCTGCGTCCCTTGTGGACAGTCAGCAGGCCGCACGGGAGCACGAGGCTGCCGTTCACCTGCGACAGAGAACGAGCTCCGGCGAGGCAAACGCGCGTTCAGACCTCCTCCGCGAGGACCTGAGCCAGAACAGCCGCAGCACTCACCGTCTGCGGATGGTCCTCCCCCAGCGCCCTTCGGCAACGCGGCAGGAGGTCTTCCAGTACAGCGCGAGCTGCGGCGCGGTCGCCGCGGCGGAGGTGGATCTTGACCAGGTTGCCCGTCGTCCGCAGGGTGCCCAACGCGTCCGGGCCCAGGGCGCGGCGGCTTCGGGACAGGACATCCTCTGTCAGGCGGCGAGCGCGTTCGTATTCGTCCAGCCCCAGGTACGCCACGCAGAGGTTGTTCATGGCGGTCAACGTCAGCGGGTCGTCCTCGCCCAGGACGCGTCCGGCTCTGGACGCGAGGTCGCCCAGCAGGTTGCGCGCCTCCGCGTATTCGGCGGTGCCTATCAGGCAACCAGCCAGGCGGTTGACGACGGCGAGAGTGTCTGGGTGGTCTTCGCCGAGTGCCGCGGTCCATTCGGCGTGAAGGATGCGACCCAGAGCGACACCGGGGTGAGCCTGGCCGGAGACGAAAAGGTAGCGCAGCACTCGGATGAGCAGTGCGCGGTACTCCGGCGGTTCGTGGCCGCGGAAGTCCGGTTCGGCGGCCGACATCCGGATGGCGTTGGCGACCCGGCGGTATTCGGGCCACGAGTCTTTCAGGTCGGGGTCCAGGTCCACGGAGGTCGGAGCCTCCATGAGAGGCGGCAGCACGGGATACGGCGGAGGCTGTGCGCGGTCCCAGAGTGAAGCAGGGCCGTCGAGCAGGCTGGCCGGGCAGCCTCGTTCGTGGAACAGGTCGCAGCCGGAGTTGAGCACTGAAGGCGAGTGGCCGGAGAAGAGAGCGGGCACCGGATACGCGTGGAACGGCTCACCCTGGTTGTCGATGACTGTGGTGCCATGGCGGCCCGCGCAGGTCCAGTCCACTTCGAGCCGCCAGGCGACCTCGTGGGTGGTGGTGATCGGTTCGATCTCGAACTGCTCGATGTCGGTCGCGCTGACGGTGAACGGGAAATCCGGGCCCTGTGCGACCAGGCGCGGCGACGGGGCGTCGAAGTCGGTCGTGAAGGGGCGCGGTTCCAGCAGGCCGCCGATGCGGACCTGCAGGCAGGCCGGGCGCGGCGGGGTTCGCGAGACGACCACGATCCGCGCGGATTGCAGGACGACGGCGCGGGTCGTTCTGGCTTCGACCGTGATGATGTGGACGGTCCCGCCGGGGACGGCGACCTGCGGTGGATCGGTGTCGAGCACCAGGTCGGCCAGGGTTCCGCCGGGTTGCAGCCGGACCGAAGCGATGAGCGGGTCGGCCAGATCCGCCGGACTGTCGCCCGACCGGCCGACATTGATGTCGCCGTGCACCGCCCCGGCCATGACGACTTTGTCGAACTGACCGCCGGTGATGTGGTTGGCAGAGGACTCTTCCGCGTCCGTCACCCAGGCGAGCCTAGTCGTTAACTCAATGAACGAAAGGTTCGTCCGGGGCCGATGCGGGGTGACTATGGTCGCGCTCGCCCGTCGATCGAGGAGGATCGGATGTCCGGACGTTTCCGTGCAGGCGTTGCCGTACTAGCGGCGGCCATCGGGCTCGGGATGTTTGCCGCGCCAGCATCGGCCGAACCGGCGCCGACGACCGGATGCGGGCAGGCGGTGGAAAGCGCCGGCACCACGACGGTCGAGCATCTGACATCCGGCGGGATCGATCGCGAGTACCGGATCTACGTGCCCGCGCGCTACAACCCGCACCGGCAGTACCCGGTTGTCCTCTCCTATCACGGGCACGGACGCACGGCGGAGTACCAAGAAGAACTGTCCGGTTTCTCCGGCTCGGACGTGATCGCGGTGTACCCGCAGGGAGTCACCGGCACGGACGGCAAATCCGCTTGGACCGGTGCGCCCTACTCGGCCCCCGTCGACGACGTCCGGTTCACCGGTGACCTCCTCACCTCGCTGCAGCACCGGATGTGCGTGGATCCGGCGCGGATCTACGCGGCGGGCAAGTCGAACGGCGGCGGGTTCGTCGGCGTGCTGGCGTGCCGGATGGCCGACCGGATCGCCGCGTTCGCCCCGGTTTCCGGCGCGTTCTATCCCCAGGGCGGGGCTTGCCGCCCGAGCCGGAAGGTCGCGCTGCTCGACTTCCACGGCACGGCCGACACCACCATTCCGTACACCGGAAATCCCGCGAAGGGGCTTCCGTCCATTCCGGACTGGCTGGACGGCTGGGCCGCGCGCGACCGGTGTTTCCCTTACCCAGTCTCGGTTTCTCCGGTCCGCAATGTGGTCAAGCAGTGGTGGCCCGGATGTTCGCTGGTGCATTACCGGGTGGAGGGAGCCGGACACGTCTGGCCGAGCACCCGCCCGAACAACGACTCCGACACCCCTGCCCCGATCGACGCCACCCCGGTGATCCTTCAGTTCTTCCAAGCACACCGCCTGGGCCGCTGACGTACGTGAGGGGAACCCTGAGGGAATCAGATTCCCTCAGGGTTCCCCTCACGTACGTTCAACGGCGCGCACCGCACCAGCCTCAGCCGACCCGCACCGCCTCAGCCGACCCGCTCCGCAGGCTCCCGCTTCTTGGCGAGCATCCGCCGGAACCCCTCGGCCACGACTTTCGCCGTGTCCTTGCCGTGGTCGGCGGTGATCCGCTTGACCATCTCCGCGGACTCGGCCGCGACCTCCTCGCTGCGCGCGAACATCCGTTCCTCGTGCAGGGCCAGCGCGGTCTCGACGTCGTCCGGGTGCGCGGCGAGCAGTTCGGCGAGGTCGGAGCCGTCGAGCATGGCCAGGTTCGCGCCTTCCCCGTTCGGGCCCTGCAGGTGGGCCGCGTCGCCGATCAGCGTCACGCCCGGGGTCCGCTCCCACCGGTGCACGCCCGGCAGCCGGTAGTGGCGGCGCAGGATCGGCGCGGTGTCGCCGCCGGAGATCAGCTCGCGGAGTTCCGGGGCCCAGCCGGCGAACTCGGCCTCGATCCGGGCGAGGGCGGCCGGGGTGTCGAGGCCTTCGAGTGCGTCGAACCATTCCTGCGGCTTGTTCAGCATCGCGTAGGTGTGCAGGGCGTCGCGTTCGCGGTGCACCATGATGCGCCGGTCCGGCCCCGGCGCGCCCATTCCGCCGCCGCCCACGACCTTCGCGGCCGCCGGATGCCGGGTTTCAGCGTCGTAGAGGTACGTCTCGACGAACGCTAGGCCCATGTACTCCGGCATCGCGTCGGACAGCAGCGGCCGCACCCGCGACCACGCGCCATCCGCGCCGACCAGCAGCTTCGCGACGACCGAACCGCCGTCGGCGAAGGAAACCTCGTGGCCGTCGGCGACCGTGCGGACGCCGCTGACCTTCCGGCCCCACTGGACGGTGCCGTCCGGGAGCGAGTCGAGCAGCATCTGCCGCAACTCGCCGCGCAGGAGTTCGGGACGGCCGCCGGTGCCGTCGTCGGGATGATCGAGCAAGACCGTGCCGTCGGGATCGAGGATCCGCATCTGCTGGCGGCCTTCGAGGATCAGGTCGCGGAACTCGTCCATGAGACCGGCCGCCTCGACGGCGATCTGGCCGTTGTAATCGTGAATGTCGAGCAGTCCGCCCTGGGACCGCGACATCGGCGACGCCTCGGCTTCGTAGACCGTGGCCGGGATCCCGCGCAGGTACAGGACCCGGGCGAGGGTCAGTCCGCCGAGGCCGGCGCCGATGATGGTGACTGGAGTCTGCATCTTTCTCCCCTGTGAGCTGGTGACCGCTGAAGATTGGCGGCGTCGGCTGGCAGCGGCCGCACACTCCGCTGGCAGCCCGCTGCCAGGCGCTGACAGCCAGTCAGGGTCTGGGATCCGAGACAGAATCATCCGGCGGCTACTTGGCCGAACGGGCCGTGCTGACGTTGAGTTCGTCCAGCGCATTCACCGAAGATCCGCAGGAGGGCACGTGGCGGCCACATTGGAGCGACGCTCGATCGACCCGGTGCCCGAGTCCGAGCGGCACGGGCACCCGCGCAGCCTGTTCACCCTGTGGTTCGCCGCGAACACGCAGATCACCTCGGCGGTCACCGGCGCGCTGACCGTGCTGGTCGGCGTGCATCCGCTGTGGGCGATCGTCGCGGTCGTGCTCGGCAACGCGCTCGGCGGCATTCCGATGGCGCTGCACGCCGCGCAGGGGCCGAAGCTCGGCATCCCGCAGATGATCCAGTCGCGCGCGCAGTTCGGCGTGTACGGAGCGGCGCTCCCGCTGGTGCTCGTCGTGGTGATGTACCTCGGCTACTTCGCGAGCGGTTCGCTGCTCGGCGGCCAGGCGGTCGCCCAGATCACGCACCTGCCCACCGACGCGGCGATCGCGGTCTACGCACTCGCCTCGGCGCTGATCGCGATCGTCGGGTACCGGCTGATCCACCGGTTCGGCTGGCTCGCGTCCGCGCTGTCCGTGGTCGTCTTCCTCTATCTGACGATCCGGCTGGTCAGCGGGCACGACCTCGGCGCCGTGCTCGCCGCGCCGCACCTGGACTTCCCGAAGTTCCTGCTGGCGATCTCGCTGACCGCGTCGTGGCAGCTCACCTTCGGCCCGTACGTCGCCGACACGTCGCGCTACCTGCCGTCGGCGACGTCGGTGCGCGCGACGTTCTGGTGGACCTACGGCGGCACGGTGCTGGGCGCGGTGTGGGCGATGTCGTTCGGCGCGATGGCGTACGCCATTGCCGGGAGAGCGTTCAAGGGCCACGAAGTCGCGTACGTCGTCGGCCTCGGCGGCGAAGCGTTGCTGATCCCGCTGCTGCTAGCCATCGCGCTCGGCAAGTTCACGGTGAACGTGCTGAACATCTACGGCGGCTACATGACCGTCGCGACCGCCCTGACCGGTTTCGGCCGCCGCGCGGCGCTTTCGCAGGCCACGCGGATCGGCTACATCGCGGGCGTCGGCGTGGTCGGCGCGGTGATCGCCATCCTCGGCCGCGGGCAGTTCCTGTCGAACTTCGTGCTGTTCCTCGACTTCCTGCTGTACTTCCTCACGCCGTGGAGCTCGATCAACCTGGTCGACTTTTACCTGCTGCGCAAGGAGAAGTACGACCTGGAGGCGCTCTACGACCCGAATGGCCGATATGGCCGGTGGGTTTGGCCCGCGCTGACCGCTTACGTACTGGGGATCGTGGTGCAGATCCCGTTCGCCAATGTGGAAGGCGTTTTCGTCGGCCCGATCGCGCCGCTGCTCGGTGGCGCGGACATCTCGTGGCTGCTTGGGCTCATCGTGCCTGGGGCGTTGTACGTGGCGTTCATGCGTCGGTCGGCTGCACTTCGAGTGTGACTGTTCGGGCTGGGTTCGCGCCTTGGTCCGCGCTGGAGACGGCGAACGCGGTCAACGGCAATCCGCTCGCACCGGCCAGTACCCGGGCCGCTGAGGAGGCTCGGGCCAAGGAGACTGCCGAGCCGCCGCTAGAAGGGCCGCCGGGGACAGCTACGCCGTGGCCGATCACGGTTACGCGTACGGATTGTCCTTTAAGGACACTCGCCCAATCCGTCAATGCCGCCCGCCCAGTCCCGTTCGGCGTTGTCGCGTTAGGACTGAACAGGCTGCGGCCGAAGTTGACCGTGACCGAGTCGGTTCCTGCCTTCACAACAACTCCTGGCGCGGCCAACGACCTCGCCAGCTGATTCAGGTGCCCCTGTCGCTCTTCGGCGGCGGCGGCATCGCGGGATTCCACGCTGCGCAGGCGATCCAGCTCAGCACGGAGACCTTCATCCGGCTTCACCGCCATGATCACGGGAGCTGGCGGCTGACGCGTCGTCAGCACCACCCCGCCCACGATCGCGCCGCCGATCAACACCACCGCACCAGCAGTCAGCAGATACCGGCGAACCGGCCGTCGACGCAACCGTCCGGAATGGACTTTCGCGATCACTCGACGTCCCGCCTCCGCGGCGGAATTGCCCGGCTGCAAAGCCAGGACCGCCGCCCATGCCGCATCTGCCGCTGCGAGGTCGCCGGATTGCGCGTGCACGCGAGCCAACAGATCGAGCCGCGCGGGATCGCCCGCTGAATCCGGCTCCAGGAGTGCGACGGCCGCCTCGTAATCGCCGCGACGGGCGAGGTCGGCTCCTTCGGCGAGGACGAGTTCCCGTTCCAGCGCCCGCGAAAGCCCGCTCATTCTCGCTCCCCGCGAAGAATCCCGCCGCCCGGCTGACCCGGCCGGTCGTCCGGGAGCAACCGACGCAACCGGCGGTTGACGTCCGGCAGCGCGGCCCAGTTCGACGTCGCCACCGCGTGCTCGCCCTCGCGGATCAGCTCCCGCGCGCGGGCCGGGTCGGACATGGTGTCGCGCGAGGCCCGCAGCGCGTTGAACACCTCCAGATGCAGCGAACCGTCCCGGCGCAGCAACACAACCTGCAGGTCCAGCGCCCGCTCGGACAGCCGCTCGCCCGCCTCGGTGTCATGCGATTCGGCGATAGCCGCGTACCGGCGTTCGATCTCGGCCAGCTCAGTCCGGTCCTCGTCCGCGCCGACGCGGTCGACCAGCTCGCGGCAGTGCTCGATCTGATCCCGCAGCCGCTCCAGCACCTCGGGTACGCGCAGCTCCGCCTCGATGTCGTCGAGATCCGCCTGAACGTCGCGCATCCGCCGTTCCGCGGCGACCGCCGCCCCCTCGTCGGTGCCGCCGGAACGCACTTCGTCCCGGACCGCCGCGACGCTGCCCTGTTCGTCCAGCCGGTTCAGCAGTCCGCGCGCCCGGTCCGAACGCGTCCTTACGACCTCCGTCCGCACCTGTTCGTGCCGCGCTTCCAGTTCATTCAGCAGCCGCCGCAGCGTCTGCGGGTCCGGCACGTGCTGCTGTTTGAGATCGATGACTGCCTCGAACTCGTTGTCCAGCAATGGAACCTCGGCCACCACCGACACCTGCCGCGAATCGTCCATCTCGAAGGTCATCACGACCTCGCTGCCGCGCGGCAGGTCGAACCGCACGTCCCTGGCGCGGATCTCGATCACGCCCACCTGCTGGTTGCGTTCGCCGCGACGGCGTTCGCCTTCCGCGACCGGGATCCGGATCACCGCGGACGTGTTGCCGCGCTGCAGCGTCGCCGTGGTGAAGAACGTTTGCCGTTTCGCCGCCGGCAGCGGCGCGTTCTTCATCAGCATCGGAGTGAACGACCCGTCGGCCTCGGTCAGGCCGACCGTGTTGACCACGGTCTGACCCATCATTTCGTTGAGCTGGTGCGTGATCGTGAGCGAGTCCGGCTGCACCGCAACCCGCGCGCCGGTCGGGTCGAGCAGTTCGATCTCGAACCGGTTCGTGCTCAGCTCGTCGAGCACCACGTCGACGGTGAAAGTTCCGTCGGCGGAAAGGGAAACCTCGGACGTCCGGTAGACCGGCCTGCGCTGCGGCGCGCTGAGCGCGATCCGGAACCGGGCCCACTCGGCCGGGCCGTCAGTCGAGCAACGACCGGACACCGGCAGGGTCGGCAGGCTCGTGGTGGCTGGATAGGACAGTTCCAGCGCGTACTCCCCGCGCCTCGCTGGCCGTACCGTCCGCGGCCGCGCCACTGTCCCGGCATAGGCGGCCGCACCGCGGGCCACCACGGTGCTCGGGTCCTGACTGTGGTCGAGCGGAATGCCGAGCCCGGCTGACGGATCGGCCAGCAGTTCGCGCAAACCGGGCGCGAGCGTCGGACCGCCGACGAGCAGCAACCGGTCGATGTCCGACGGACGCAGATTCGCCGACTCCAGTGCAGACCGGCACAACTGCACCGCGCGCAGGTAGAACGGCCGCGCCACCTGATCGACTTCCTCGCGGCGCAGGGTGTATTCGAACATCTCGCGCTGCCCGTCGCCTCGGTCGAGATCGAGCAGCACGTAGGTCTGTTCTGCTTGGGAGAGCTGGATTTTCGCCGTCTCGGCGGCACTGCGCAACCGCGCGAAGTTCCGCCGCCAGAACGGATTTTCCCGGGTGAAATCACTGAACCCGAGCTGCCGCGCCGCCTCCGGAGCCAGCACCTGGTCCAATACCGCCTGGTCGATGTTCCGGCCGCCGAGGTGGGTGTCACCAGCGTGATGCAGCACGCTCAACTCTCCTTCGACAGTGCTGACCACCGCTGAGTCGAAAGTCCCGCCGCCGAAGTCGAACACCATCCAGTGCGCGCCTTTGCTTTCGTTCTGGAACCCGAACGCGAACGCCGCCGCCGTCGGTTCCTGCAGCAGCGGGCAATTCCCGGTGAACCCGGCCAGTTTCGCCGCTTCCTGCGTCGCCTCGGTCTGGTTGAGCAGAAATGCGGCGGGCACAGTGATCACCGCCGCGTCCGGAACTTCGCGCGGAGCAACGGAATTGCGCAGCGATCGCAGCACTTCCGCGGACAGTTCCACCGGCGTCATGCTGAATCCGGCCTTCGGGAATTCCCGCCGCGCGTCCGGCAATCCCATGGCCTGCTTGAATTCGATCTGCACACTGTCCGGATCGTCCTCGAGCCGACGCCGCGCTCCCGCCCCGACTTCGAGCACGCCGCGTCGGCGGCTCCACACCGCGGACGGCGTGTAATCCATCTGCGCGTTGTTCTTGATCACCGCCACCGCGCCGTTGTCGAGAACCGCGATCGCGCTGTTCGTGGTGCCGAGGTCGATTCCGAAATCGATCGTGTCACGCATCCGTTTCCCCGTTCCCCCGGGCGGCCGGGCGCCCGACGATGACCTGTCCCATCTGGATCCGGCGGCCGGTCAGGTAAATCGACGGCCGCACGGTCTCCACCACCCGCTCGACGTCCAGGTCCGGTTCGTCCTGGAACAGCAGCACCTCGAGCGCCATCCCGGAGCCGAACGGGATCCGGTCGTGGTCCTGCACCAGCACCCCCGCCGCGTCGAGCGCGTCCTGGCTCGCGCTGAGGAACCGGCCCGCCTGCCGCGCCGCCCGGTCCTGCGCCCCGGCGAGCTTGCGCCGCGCCCGCCACAACGCCGTCGCCGCCTCCGCCAAGTCCGATTCGGACAGTGGCGGCGCATCGGTCAACACGGCGGAGAGTTGCTCCAGCGCGTCGCGAAGCCGAGCGCGTTCCTCCTCGCGCAGACCAGGTTCGGCGATCCGGAATTCCTTGTGCTGCTTGCGCTGCCGTGCTTCTTCGCCACGCCGGTCCGCCATCACAAGCCCCTCCGCACCCGAACGAACGGGGCGACGTACACCAGCACCACCGCAACGGCAACGGCCAGCCAATGCGGCACATCAACCGGGAGGAGCGCGAGATAAACCACCGCGTCCAACGCCAGCAGAGCCGGATACCGCCCCGGAGTGGTCCAGGGCCGAGCCGCCACAAAGCAATTCGTCAACGAACCGGCAACCGCGCCGAGAAAGATGACAGCCAGAAGTGCGCCCTCCGGAAGCTTGAAGCCCAGGAACACCGCCGCCGCGACCGCGTGCAGCAACGCACCGAAGATCCGGCCCGCCGACGGTTCCCGCTCCGGAGGACGAGTCGACACATACGCCGTGGCAGCGATCTCGTTGCGCGCCACAGCTTCCAGCGTCTCCGGATCGCGACTGCACCGCCGAGCGAGCGCGAACACCTCCCGCACCAGCCCCGTCCCGCCTCCCGCGTCCGCCAGTGCGACCCCGATATTGTTCGCCACCACCGCGATCGATTCCGAAAGCGACGCCGTACGCCGGAATTCCGCCCTCGGCACGACCTCTTCGAGCCGGTCGAACAACGGCTGGGTCTCCTCGACGGCCCGCCAAGCAGCGGCCTCGGCCCGGTTCCCGTCCAGCTCACCGCGCAAATCCTTGAGCAACGACTCGGCCCGCCGATACGTCCCGTCGGCAATAGCCTCCCGTGCGTCCTCGACGGCATGCCGGTCAGCCGCGAACAACGCGAGATACCCGGTAAACCGCCGTGGCTCCGCCGACCGGGCAGCGACTTCGATCAACGGCGCGAGCAACGCGTCCGGCAAGGCGAGGCGCAGACCGTCCACTGTGGATTCGTCCAGCCGCCGGTCGCCCAGCTTCTCGACCCGGTGGTTCAGATGTCGCCAGAACGATTCGCTCCGCAGAACGACTCCCCAGCAACGACCGGCCTCGGTCCACAATGGAGTTGGATGGTCGTCGGTGCGGTCAGCTTCCGCATCGAGGGCTGCTGCATGGGCGACCACGGCGTTGTCGTGCTTCTGGTGCAGTTGCAGCGGACACCCGCAGTCAGTGGGCAGGCCCCAAGTCCAGAAGACCTCGTCGACCAGCCGATGCTCAGCGTTGCCGAGTGCGTCGAAGGCCGCCCGTACCGCGTCGACGGTCGCGTCCGCGGGCACTCCGTCCGGTGCCGCACCGCCGACTTCGAGCACCCCTAGGACTCGAAGGCGCCGCTCCCGCACCTCCCGCCGCGTCGCGGTCGCGGTGAGCCCGACGATCCGGAACGGGTTGCGCCGGTACAACTCGGGCGTCGCCACCTCCCGCACCCGCGCCGCGGCGGTCCGGCCGCGCCCCTCGTTCGCTCCCATGCCGGGGAAGGTAGGGCGAAGCGGCTGGGAGGGGTCCCGAAAAGCCGGGTTAGCTGGACTCGCGCACGACCAGCGACACCGGCAGGATCTGCGCGCCCGGTGCGACGTCCTCGCCGTCCAGCAGCCGCATCAGCGTCGAGACCATCGCGTGGACCTGTTCGCGCGGATCCTGGTGCACCGAGGTCAACGGCGGCGTCATGGCCGGAGCCAGCGCGGCGTTGTCGTCGAAGCTGACCACCGCGACGTCACCGGGCACGTCGCGGCCGGCGTCCGACAGCGTGCGCAGCGCGCCCACCGCCATCATGTCGCTGCCGACGAACACCGCGTCGAGATCAGGTGCCCGCTCCAGCAGCGCGGCCATCGCTTGCGCGCCGCCGGCCAGGGTGAAGTCGGCCTCCTCGGACAGCCCGGCCGGGTCGATCCCGGCGTCCACGAGCGTCTTGCGCCAGCCGGCGAGCCGGTCGATCGGCGCGCCCTGGTCCTGCGGGCCCGCGATGGTCGCGATCCGGCGGCGGCCGGATTCCACGAGATGCGTCACCGCCTGCCGGGCGCCGCCCTCATTGTCGAAATCCACCAGATGCACGCCCCGGCGCAGATCGGCGGCCTGTCCGCCGAACACCGTGGGCAGCTTCAGCAACCGCAACGCCCGGGGCAGCGGATCGGCGCGATGCGGGGCGAAGACGAGGACTCCGTCGACGTGCCCGCCCTCGAGAAACCGCACGGTACGGCCGAGATCTTCGCGAGTGTCGCTGAACAGCAACACCATCTGGCAGCCGACGTCGGCCAGTTCCCGGTAGCCCGCGCGCATCACCGCGGTCCGGTACGGGTCGTCGAGCAGCCGGGCTTCCGGCTCCGACAGCACCACCGCGATCGCGCCGGTCCGCCGGGTGACAAGCGAGCGCGCGGCCTGGTTCGGCGAATACCCGAGGTCTCGCGCGGCCGCCAGCACCTTCTCGCGCGAGCGCGCGCTGACGTACGCGTCGTCGTTCAACGCGCGCGACGCGGTGGACCGCGAAACCCCGGCGAACGCCGCGACGTCCTCCAGTGTCGGCCGCTCGTCCTCGGACCGAGGCACCACTTCGCCCACCCCCTGCCTGTCGGTCGGTCGGGTCAGCTTAACGGCGTCCGACCGGGAGCGCTCCCGGAGACTCTGGCCTTGACATCCACCGTTACCTGCAACACACTCGGTCGGCATCTGGGAGCGCTCCCAGGATGACTTCCAAGGGGTTGACGACGGTGACAACGTTCCGGAAGGGCCTGGTGCTGGCACTGGGCATCACGATGACCGCGGTGAGCGCCGCGGCCTGCGGCGGCGGCGACGGAGACGTGCCCGCGGCGGCCGGGCCGAACGAGCACGTGGAGCTGACGCTCGCGACGTTCACGGAGTTCGGCTACGAGGCGCTCATCCCGGAGTACGAGCGGCTGCACCCGAACATCAAGATCACCCACCGCAAAACCGGTCAGGGCGGGCCGTACGCGCAGGACATGATGACGAAGCTCGCCGCCGGCTCCGGCCTCGCCGACGTGCAGGCCGTCGAGGAAGGCCACCTGTCGGACATCCTCAGCAAGTCCTCGAAGTTCAACGACCTGAGCAAGATCGGGCCTTCGAGCGCTCAGCCGGACCGCTGGCTGTCGTGGAAATACGACGCGGGCAAAGACAAGAACGGCAAGCTGATCGGCTACGGCACGGACATCGGCCCGCTCGCCATGTGCTACCGCAAGGACCTGCTCGCCGCGGCCGGGCTGCCCAGCGACCCGGAGGCGGTGAAACCGCTGTTCGCCACGTGGGACAGCTATTTCGCGGCCGGTGCTCAGTACACCGCCAAGACCGGCAAGGCGTGGTTCGATTCGGCGGCGCAGAACTTCAACTCCATGGTCAATCAGCTGCCGGTCGGCTACCTCGACACCAATGACAAGCTCACGCTGGACACCAACCAAGGCATCAAGGACGCCTGGGCGAAGGTGACCGACGCGGTCGCGAAAGGCGAATCGGCGAAGCTCACCGCGTTCAGCAACGAATGGAATTCCGGGTTCAAGCAAAGCGCGTTCGCCACTAAGGCCTGTCCGGCGTGGATGCTCGGCGTGATCAAGGAACAGGCCGGACCGGACAACGCGAGCAAATGGGCGGTTACCGCGGCATTTCCCGGCGGAGGCGGCAACTGGGGCGGTTCGTACCTGACGGTGCCGACGCAGAGCAAACACCCGCGCGAGGCCGCTGAACTGGCCGCCTGGCTCACCGCGCCGGAGCAGCAGATCAAGGCGTTCGAGGCCAAGGGCAACTTCCCGAGCCAGGCGAAGGCGCTGGAAAGCCCGCAGCTGCTGAACGCGACTGACGCGTACTTCGGCGGCGCGAAGATCGGCGAACTGTTCGCCGAGCAGGCGAAGAAGGTGGCGAAGCCGCAATACAAGGGCCCGAACGACGGTCAGATCCAGGAAAACGTGGCCAGCCCGGCGTTGCAGTCGGTGGAACAGGGCGCTTCGGCCGCGGACGGCTGGCAGCGGCTGGTCGACGGCGCTAAGAAACTCACCCGCTGACGATGACTGTCACCGACAAGACCGCTCCGGAAAGCCGGGCCATGACGCGGCCGCATGCTGCGACGCGGCCCGGCCTCCGCGACCGGCTGGCTCGCTGGGATGTCAAAGTCTCGCCGTATCTCTACGTGGCGCCGTTCTTCATCGTGTTCGCCATCGTGGGCATGTTCCCGTTGCTGTACACCGCGTACGTGTCGTTATTCTCCTGGAAAGCCGGGGACGACAACCCGGACTTCATCGGGCTCGACAACTTCAAGGAACTGTTCGCGGATACACAGTTCTGGCACGCGCTGGAGAACACGGTCAGCATCTTCCTGCTGTCCAGCGTGCCACAGCTGATCATCGCGGTACTGCTCGCTGCGGTGCTTACGCTGCGGCTGCGCGGCGCGACCAGTTGGCGGGTCGGGATTCTGCTGCCGTACGCGGCGAGTCTGGTGGCGCTCGGGATCATCTTCGCGAACCTGTTCGGTCCGCGGTACGGGCTCGTCAACGGCGTGCTCCAGACACTCGGACTGTCCCCTGTGGACTGGCAGGCCAACCGGTTCGCCAGCCACATCGCCATCGCGATCATGGTCAACTGGCGGTGGACCGGCTATAACGCACTGATCGTTCTCGCCGCCATGCAAGCCATTCCGAAGGAATTGCACGAGGCCGCGCTGATCGACGGCGCGGGCACCGTGCGCCGCTTCACCCACGTGACATTGCCGCTGCTCAAACCCACGCTCATCTTCGTCACCATCACGTCGACCATCGGTGGGCTGCAGATCTTCACCGAGCCCAAGCTGTTCGACGCGATGCCCGGCTCGAACAACGGCGGTTCCACCCACCAGTTCCAGACGGTGACGCTGTATCTGTACCAAACCGCTTTCGAGAATTTCAATCTCGGCTACGCGTCCGCGATCGCGTGGGTGCTTTTCCTGATCATCGTCGTGATCGCACTGATCAACTACTTCGTCACCGGGCGGCTCGCAGGGAGGCGTAGATGAGCGTCCAAATGAGTTTGCGGGCGCGCGCGGCCCAGCTCGGCAAGCCGCGCAAGGCGACCTACGGCGTGCTGACCGTGTTCGTGCTCGGTTCGCTGTTCCCGTTCTACTGGTCGTTCCTCGTAGCCAGCCGTGACAACGGAATGCTCACCGAACGGATCCCGCCGCTGCTGCCCGGCGGCAACTTCTTCGCCAACGCGGCTCGGGTTTTCGACACCGTGCCGTTCTGGCGAGCGCTCGGGAACAGCATCATCGTGTCCGGCACCGTCACGCTCACCACCGTGTTGTTCTCGTCGCTGGCCGGATTCGCCTTCGCCAAACTGCGCTTCCGCGGCCGCAACGGCTTGTTCGTGTTCATCGTCGTGACGCTCGCGGTGCCGACCCAACTCGGCATCATCCCGTTGTTCATCGCGATGTCGAAGCTCGGCTGGGCGGGCGGCCTGCAGTCCGTGATCGTGCCGAATCTGGTCACCGCGTTCGGCGTGTTCTGGATGCGGCAGTACACAGTGGACGCATTGCCGTACGAGCTGATCGAAGCCGCCCGCATGGACGGATGCAGCATGATCCGGATCTTCTGGAACGTGTGCCTTCCCGCCGTCCGTCCGGCGGCAGCGATCCTCGCGATGTTCACGTTCATGACGTCCTGGAACGACTTCCTGTGGCCGCTGGTGGTGCTCGACGCGGGCAATCCGACCGTCCAAGTGGCACTGGAGAAGCTGCAATCCGGCTACTACGTCGACTATTCGCTGGTGCTCGCGGGCACCACGCTGGCCACGATTCCGATCCTCATCGTCTTCCTCCTGCTCGGCCGCCAGATCGTGGCCGGGATCATGCAAGGCGCCGTGAAAGGGTGACCATGTCCGCACAGCCGATCCCCGACGTGCTCGCGTTCCCGGACGCGTTCGTCTGGGGCGCCGCCACGGCGGCCTTCCAGGTCGAGGGTTCGACCACAGTGGACGGACGCGAGGCTTCCGTCTGGGACACGTTCGCAGCGCGGCCGGGCGCGGTCGCTGGCGGCGATACCGGCGACCCGGCCGCCGACCACTACCGCCGCTACGCCGACGACGTTGCGTTGATGCGCTCTCTCGGACTCACAGCGTATCGGTTCTCCCTTTCCTGGCCCCGGATCCTGCCCTACGGCAAGCCGGAGCCGCGCGGGCTGGAGTTCTACGACCGGCTCGTGGACCAGTTGCTGGCGGCGGGCATCCAGCCGTGGGCGACGCTGTATCACTGGGATCTTCCGCAGTCGCTTGAGGACCGTGGCGGCTGGACCGCGCGCGACACCGCCTACCGGTTCGCCGAGTACGCCGAGACTGTCGCGGCCCGGCTCGGTGATCGCGTCGCGAGTTGGTCGACACTGAACGAACCGTGGTGCGCGGCAATGCTCGGCTACGGTTCGGGGGTCCACGCGCCCGGCCGGACGTCACCGGAGGGCGCGGTGGCCGCGGCACATCACCTGCTGCTGGGGCACGGGCTGGCGATGGACGTGCTCCGGCAGCACACCAGCTCCCCGTCCGGGATCACGCTGAACCTGTACCCGGTCGTCGCGGACTCAGCCGACGACGCCGACGCCGTCCGCCGGATCGACGGGCTGCAGAACCGGTTGTTCCTCGATCCGCTGCTGCGCGGGGGCTATCCCGCCGACCTGCGCGAGGACCTGTCCCGGTTCGGCTTCGACGCCGTGGTGCGCGACGGCGACGAGGCGGTAGTCGGCAAGCCGATCGATTGGCTGGGCGTCAACTACTACCGCGGGTACCGGGTGGCCGGTTCGGCGCGCGCGGGAAGCACCCCGACGGGCGAAGAATGGCCAGGAGCGCAGCAGGTGCACTTCGTCCCGGACCTGGCCGCGCCGCGCACGCATTCCGGCTGGGAAGTGCAGCCCGCTGGGCTGACCGAATCGCTGCTGCAGGTGCATCGGGATTACCCGCCGGTACCGTTGTACGTCACCGAAAACGGCGCGGCGTATCCGGACGTGCTCCGCGACGGCGAGATCTCCGACGACGATCGTGTCGCTTTTCTCGACGCGCATTTGCGGGCCGCGCACGACGCGCTGGCCCAGGGAGTGGATCTGCGCGGGTATTTCTACTGGTCGTTGCTCGACAATTTCGAATGGGCCGAGGGGTATGCGAAACGGTTCGGCCTGGTGCACGTCGACTACCGGACCCAACGGCGCACGCCGAAGCGCAGCGCGCGGTGGTATGCGGAGGTGATCGCGCGCAACGCGCTCAGGTGACCTACTCCCGGGTTTACTCGCGCCGCCAGGAAAGACTTTCTCCTCGGTTTTCGCGTCACGTCGCCCGGACACGGTCGTCGGACCAGTGCCGGGGCCGCCCCGAACGGCCCCGCGAGCGGAGACTGGGAGTGTCCGATGACGGTGCGGAGCCGGGTGGCCGACGAGGTCACCACGTGGCTGACCGGGGAATTCGCGGGCCGGGTGCCCGCCGAAGCGGTCGAGGTGGTGGTGCGCGCGGCCGGGCGCGACCTCGACGGCAGAGTGGTCCCGGACGACCGCGGTGACCTGCTCTATCGAGTGGCGCGGGCCCGGCTGGTGCGGATGCTCTCCGCGCCCGAGCAGCCGCGCATCCCGCGTTCACGCCGGTAAGCGCTCGGCGTTCGGCCCCCGGACACGCGTTGTCCGGGGGCTAGCGCCACGTCCGGACCTTCTCCGGTGGCACGAAGTGACCGGACGCATGCCGACTGTGTTCGACGCGGCCCTCGAGCGGTTACGAGCCCGGCAGCACCCGGCTGCTCAACGGCGCGTGCGAGCGCTCCGGCGGCCACCAGACCTGCGCGGGCGGCGGGGGAACGTCATCGTCCGGAAGCTCGAGTGCGTCCGCGCCGCTCTGCCAGCGGTTCCAATGCACGGAGCACAGCCCGCGCCACAAGGAATCCTCCGCACAGTCCCGCCGACGGCACCTGCGTACCTGCTGCCCGCTATCAATCACGTCCACGACTCCAAACCAGCGCTCAACCTCCCCGCCGGCTCCAGTCTGCCCCGGCACCGGCGGGAACGCCTCGTACTCGAGCCAACACAACCCTTGTGCAGCAACGGAACGAGCGATCTCACCCTACTCCAGGCACCTGTGCGCGCACCGCGCGACCACAGTGCACTCTTTCAGCGGTTGACGGTTCACCGCCTGCCCTTTCCACACGAATACTTTGTGCCGCAACGGAGAGTCAGCGCGTGACGGCGCACGGTAGATATGTCCACAATGGATGATCACTTGGCGGGGTGGTTCGCGTCGTACTCGTGCGCCGCGGTGCGCTGGGTGCGGGTGCGCAGGAGGTGTTCGTCCGGGGAGTCGTCCACATCGGCCAGTCCGAGTGCGACCGCGCGGCGGATTTGTTCGCGGTTGTCGCGGACCACGGAGGAGAAGAAGTCGTCGATGCGTGGGTCCAAGAGGACTTCCAGGAGGACCCGGAAGGACGTGTCCACGGTGGCGCGGACGATTTCGTCGTGGAACGGGAGCCTGCGCAGTTTGCCCAGTTGCGGGTCCTCGGAGATCTTTTCGGTGATGATGGCGCGCAGTTCGGTCTTGTTTTCGCTGAGGGATTTGGCGAGGTTTTCGGGGTAGTTGCCGGTTTCCAGGACCTTGACCACCTCGTCCAGGACGGCGATGGTCACTGGTTTTTTGATGGCGCGGACGATGGGTTCGGAGAGTTTGTCCACCAGGCGGTAGGTGAATTGCTCGCCCACGGCTCGGTCCGCGGCTCGGCCCAGGCGGATGATCAGGAGGATTACGCCCAGGACGTGGTGGTTTTGGGTGAAGGCCGGGTGGGCTACCGGGATCATCGCGAAGACTTCGTACCAGGTGCGGGCCAGGAACGCGGCTCGCCAGCCTTGTTTGCGCCAGCGGTGGAGGAGTTCCAGGAAGAAGATGGCGCAGATGGTGCAGTCGGCGATGAAGAACCAGTGGCTGATGTCCGGCGGGGGCGGGCTGATGAGGAGCCAGCCCAGCATTCCGGTGGAGACTACGGCTAGGGCGAGCATGATCCAGTCGTCTGCCCGGACGTTGCCGGGGAGGATGCCGCTGTTGAGTTCGGCTTGGGCCGAACGGCCGGTGGTCATGCTGGCTCCCCTGTTCCCTGGTTGTTGCCGGGGGTGATGATCCCATGCTTGCGCGCGTGGGGCTGGGAATCATGTGGGGGCGTGGCGGACGGCTCGTGCTTCGCACATCGCGTCCGATTCTTGCGTGGGGCACCCCGAAGCCTGATTGTCATGACGGTCTGGGGTGGCTTGTCAAGGCGGGAAAGATGCCTTGACAAGCCACCCCAGACCGCATTTTGGCTTCGTATCGGGGTGCGGGGGGGTGTGGGTGCCTGGTGAGCTGGGTGCGCTGGCTGCGGTTTTGTTGGTGGGCCGCGCGGCTTGGGAGCGTTGGCGGGTTGGGCGTGCGGGCGCGGTTGGGTGGGTGGGCGGGTGGGTGCGCGGCTTGGTTGCCTGGTCGGGCGCGGTTCGCGGCGGAGGTTCGCGCCCCAATGTGGCATTGGGTGCGTCTGATGCACCGAACGCCACATTCGGTGCGTCGCGGTGACGGCAGGCGGCGAGGCGGCGCGGCAGCGAGGCGGTCCGTGAAGGGCTCCTTGAGGGAATCTGATTCCCTCAAGGAGCCCTTCACGGACTTGCGGCGAGGCGCGGGCGACCCTCTCGCACGCGGAGCGTGCTGAGGACTTGCGGTGGTCGCGAGGGGAACCCTGAGGGAATCAGATTCCCTCAGGGTTCCCCTCACGACTGCCAACCGGCCCGAAGCCTGCGAAGAGACCCACCAAACGTCAGCCGCGCCCCGGGAGGGCGTGAAGGTGCCTCACGAAAGCTTCGGAACCGGTACACCTGAACCATCCGAGCCGGACATCTTGACACGATCACCCCACTGGCAGCAGGCTTTTCCCCAACGCCGCCTAGTTAGGAAAGTTTACTAACAAGGAGACCCCCGACATGCCCGCTTCCCGGAAGGTGGCGCTGTTCGCCGCCGCTTCCGTTTCGCTTACCGCCGCGCTGGCCGGTGCTGGGCCTGCGACCGCAGCCGCCGTGGCGCATCCGTTTCCCGCGCACGTCACCTATCAGACTGGTGTCCGGCCGTCGGTTAGTCAGGCCGAGCAGGACGCCGCGGTCAAGAAGCAGTACGACTCCTGGAAGAAAACTTACCTCCGCCAGGCTTGCGGCGGTTACCTCGTCTGGGCTACCGACGACGCGCCCAACAAGGGCACCGTTTCCGAGGCTCAGGGATACGGGATGAACATCGTCCCGCTGATGGCGGGGTACGACGACCAGGCCAAGACGATCTTCGACGGGATGTGGAAGTTCGTCCAGGACCACCGGGACAGCAAAGGGCTCTTCCAGTGGGTGATCGACGGCAAGACCTGCAAGTACTCCGACGGCGGCACTCCTGACTCCGCCACCGACGGCGACCTCGACGTCGGGTACGGGCTGATCCTCGCGGACAAGCAGTGGGGCGGCTACAGCGCGGCCGCGAAGGACTGGCTGGCCAAGGTCTACCAGCACGACGTCGCATCGGACGGGCATCTCAAGATCGCCGACGACGCGGGCAACGACGACACCCGGCCGTCGGACTTCATGCTCGACCACTTGCGCGCGTTCGCGAAGTACGACACCGCGCATGACTGGAACAAGGTCGTCACCCGCACCGAGCAGCTGATCACCCAGTTCACGGCCAAGTACTCGCCGACCGCGAATCTGTTGTCCGACTTCGTGGTCGGGGCGAACACCAGCAGTCCGAAGCCCGCGCCCGCAGACCATCTCGAGAATCAGCCGGACAACATCGTCGGGTACAACTCGGTTCGCGTGCCTTGGCACATGGGCACTGACGCGTTGCTGTACGGCGGCAAGGTCGCGACCGACGTCGCCAAGAAGGAGTCGGCCAGCTACAAGAGCAAATCCGGCAGCAACCCGGCCAAGATCTATCCGCACACCAAATTGGACGGTACGCCGACCAAGACCAGTGACCAGTCCGAAGTGGCGGCGAACCCGGTGGGTGTCGCGGCGATGGTCGCCGGCGATCAGGCGTGGACGGATTCGCTGTGGAAGTACATGGCGGGCAACCCGTATGACGACACTTACTACGGCGAGACCATCAAGTTGCTGGTCTACCTGGTGATGTCCGGGAACTACTGGGCTCCGTGATCCAGGCCGCCCGTACGGACGCTAACCGGCGGCGTCCGTACGGGTGGGCGGGCACTTGCCGCCGGGAGTGGTGAGCAGTTCGAAGTGCCACATCTCGTTCGAGTACACCTGGCACAGTCCGTATTTCGCACCGTGCTGGATGAGCCAGTCGTCGGCGCGGGTGGGGGCGACGTCGACGGCCTTGCCGGACACGTGTGTCGATTGTTCCGGCGTGTTCACGTACTTCCGCGCTTTTTCCAGGCTGCCGTACTTTTCGATGCCCGCGTCGAGCAGCTTCTGCTGGTACTCCTTGGTTCGCCAGCCGGACGCGATGTGAATGTCCACTTTGCGCTGACGTGCGTCGGTTGCCGCGTCCTGCAACGCTTTCCGCAACGCCGGGTCGAGATTCCCGACGGCCGGGTAGTTCGTGTCGAACGGCGTGAGCGTGACACCTTCGGGAGCACCGCCCTGAGCCGGGTCGTGGTCGGGGTCGCCGTCGAGCACCGGGAGACCGGAGCATCCGGCGACGACTACCGCGGGCAGTACGAGCAGCACATTCTTGATCTTGTTCCGCAGCACGCCGCAACTATCGCGAGCGGGTATCCCCGGACGGTTCGGCGAATGTCCGCGCTGCGTAACAAGACCGCATGATCAGGTAACGGCTCAGGCGGTCAGCCCGATCCCCGCTTCGGCGGTGTTCACGAGGAAGGTCAGCGTCTCGTAGAAGTACAGCTCCACAGTGGACGCGTCGTGGCTGGAGTACCCAATGGACAGATCCTGTCCGAAGTGGAGTTCGTAGTCGCCGCCGCGCGTGGACAGGACGCAGGCACCGCTGATGGCGGGCGTGCGGATGAGGTCTCCGTCCACGATCTGCTTCAGGTGTTCCAGCACCGGATAACCGTGGTTGGCCGCCTCGTACGCGGCGGTGAACTCGTCGTCGCTGAGCAGGACGGTGTACGGACCGGCGACGCCCGCGTCGCGCAGTTCGGCGATCGCGTCGCCGATGGCCTTCGGGTAGCCCGGGGCTTCCGGCGGCAGCGCGATCGGCGAGAGCGACGACGCCGGCCGGATGCCGGTGATGCCTGCCTCGGCGAAACCGTCGAGCACGATCCGGTCCTCGGCATACGCGATCTGCTGCGCGGCGTCCTTCACCGGCTGCCAGTCGGCGTCTTTCGCGCCCCACTCGACCGAATCGACTTCCTCGCGCGACACCGTGAACGGCACCCGCAGCTCCACGATCCGTTGCGCGGTGCGCAGGCTCGTCGCGACGCCGTCGAACTTGTCGCCGACGCGTTCGCGGCGTCCGGTGCCGATCGCGGCGAGCGCAGGGTCTCCGGTGACGACGACGTCGACCACCCGGCGGGCGGCGGCGAACTCGGCGAAGGTGCGCTTCGCCTCTTCCTCCAGGTCCGCCCACGCGGCGGCGGAGATCGGGGCGAGTTCGCGGTGCAGGTTGTTCATGACCGAATGCTCCTTCGCAGGCTTCCGATGTTCAGCGACGTCCCGGCGGGCGTCGCGGCAGCCGGCGGTTCCGGCTCGGGCGGGGCGTCCGGCGGATCTTCCAGGAAGTCCGCTGTGGGCACGTAGAACAACGCGCCGGTGAGGGGCGTGGAGAAGTCGAGAATCCGGTCGTAGTTGCCGGGCGGCGATCCGACGAACATGTTCTCCAGCATTTTCTCGATCACCGCGGGAGATTTGGTGTAGCCGATGAAGTACGTGCCGAACTCGTCGTGCCCGGGACGGCCGAACGGCATGTTGTCGCGCAGGATGTCGAGCTCGTTGCCCTCGTCGTCGGTGATCACGTTGAGCGCGATGTGCGCATCGGCGGGCTTTTCCTCGTCCGACAGCTCCACATCGGACAGTTTGCGCCGCCCGATCACCAGCTCCTGCTGCTCGGTGCTGAGCGCGTTCCAGGCCTGCATGTCGTGCAGGTACTTCTGCACGACCACGTAACTGCCCCGGTCGAACGGTTCGTCGTCGTCCACCAGCACTGCCTGATTGACGCCGTTGCCGGTCGGATTCTCGGTGCCGTCGACGAAACCGAGCACGTCGCGCGCGTCGAAATACCGGAAGCCCTGCACCTCGTCGAGCACCTTCACCGAGCCGCGCAGCCGGTCCATGATCAGCGATTCCAGCTCGAAGCAGAGGTCGAGCCGTTCGGCGCGGAGGTGGAACAGCAGGTCAGCCTCGGCGGTGAGGACGCTCGTGTGCTTCTCGCCGGAAAAGACCGGCAGCTCGTGCAGTTCCGCGGGTCGCGGGCCGCCGTAGATCCGGTCCCAGGCCGCGGACGAAATCCCGGCGACGCAGGTGAGCCCGGCACTGGCATCGCGGAAGCCGACCGCGCGCTGCAGCCCGGCCAGGTCGGCGAGGAGGTCTTTCGCGGTCTGCTCGGCGCCGGGGTCGACGCTGACCATCAGGAAGATCGCCGCCCTCGTCAACGGCGCGGAAACGGCCTGCGGCTCAGGCGGTTCAAGGTCCCCCGCTTGCACTCGCGCACCCCTTCTCACCCGGTGACCGTCCGAGCGCATCCTAACCACGGACGGGCGCGCGCACCGGAGATCACCACTCGGGCGGGGTAACCGTCAGACGAAATGCGTGAGCAGAGCCGCGACGTCGGCTTCCAACCGGTCCGCCGCCTCGTCCTGACCGGCGAGTTGTTGCAGGAGCGCCCGCTGGAACAGGCCGTCGAAGGCGGCGTACGCGACCTCCGGCGACACCCGAGCGGGCCGTTCGGTGAACTCGGCGTAGCGCCGCACGACGCGCCACACCATGTCCTGGCGCTGTTCGTCGATGTCGAGCACGTCGCCGCGGAACGACTCCTCGAACAGGCTCTGGTTGCGCAGGTCGTACCAGAGGCGGTGCATCGCCGCGTCGGTCCGCAGCGTGCCGGCCATGGCTGCGCCGAACCCGTGTTTCAGCTCGTCAGCCGAGCCCGCCGCGGCCACGACGTCGTCGTAGCGGGTCACGCAGACCTCTTCGAACTTGCGGACCGCGTAGGTGAGCAGCTCGACCTTGTCGGCGAAGTAGTAGTGCAGGACGCCGTGCGAGAAGTCGGATTTCTGGGCGATTTCGCGCAGGCTCGTGCGGGCATAGCCCAGCTCGGCCAGCGCCTGCAGCGCGGACTCGGCCAGCTGCTCGCGGCGCTGGGCGAACTTGTCCACGGCGCGGCGGGAGATGCGCTCCTTCGCCTGTGTCACACCCGGCAGTCTAGCGCGACGGCGTTTCTTGACGAGTGTCCAAGAAAATCTTGACGACTGTCCAAAATTAGCTACGGTGTGACCTACACCGCACCGGCGGCACGTCTCAAGGAGGAGATGTCGATGGGTTCCTACGACCTGACCGGGCGCACCGCGCTGGTCACAGGCGGCGCGCAGGGCCTCGGCCAGGGCATGGCCGAGGCGCTCGCGAAGGCAGGCGCGGCGGTGGTCATCGGCGACGTCCAGGAGGACCTCGGCCGCCAGACCGCCGACGCGATCAAGCAGAGCGGGGCCAGCAGCGGCTTCGTCCGGCTGGACGTGACCGACGACGACAACTGGGCGCAGGCGGTCGAGGCGGTGGTCGGCGAGCACGGCGGGCTCGACATCGTCGTGAACAACGCGGGCGTGGAGATCACCGGTCTCGTCGCCGACCTCAACCCGGCCGACGTGCGGAAGATGCTCGAGGTCAACGTGCTCGGCACCTCGCTCGGCGTGAAGCACGCGTTCCGCGCTATGCGCCCGGGCGGCGCGGCCGGACACGGCGGCGCGGTCGTGAACATCGCCTCGGTGGCCGCGACCATCGCGTTTCCCGGCATCGCCGGTTACTCGGCGACGAAATCGGCGGTCGACCGGCTCACCCGGGTCGCTGCGATGGAGTCCGGGAAGCTCGGCTACGGGGTGCGGGTGAACTGCGTGTACCCCGGCCTGGTCCCGACGCAGATGGGCAACCAGCTCGCGATGGACGTGGTCGACGTCGGGCTGTTTCCGAGCGTCGAGGAGGCGATCGGCGCGGTCGTCGCGCAGACCCCGGCCG
Organism: Amycolatopsis sp. cg13; assembly: GCF_041346965.1. Taxonomy (GTDB): domain Bacteria; phylum Actinomycetota; class Actinomycetes; order Mycobacteriales; family Pseudonocardiaceae; genus Amycolatopsis. Next base: position 7,081,261 of record NZ_CP166848.1, on the reverse strand, counting down.
GCCGGCTCGGCGAGGTCGCCGACATGGCCGACGCGGTGGTGTTCCTCGCCTCGGACGCCGCCCGCTTCATCACCGGCGCCGGCCTCCCGGTCGACGGCGGCATGGGCATGTGAACCCCTTCCAGCGCTCCGGCACTCCAAGAAAGGAAAACCAGTGACCAAGCCCGTCGTCGTTTACGGCGCGTCCGGCTACACCGGCCGCCTGATCTGCGAATACCTCCGCGAGTACAACGTGCCCTTCACCGCGGCCGGCCGGGACAAGGCCCGGGTCCAGGCGGCGCTCGACCACATCCCCGGCCTCGACACCGTGGACCACGAGGTCGTCGAGGTATCCCACGAAACCGGCCCGCTCACCGAGCTTTTCCGCGACGCGTCGGTGGTGTGCAACACCGTCGGCCCGTTCAGCGAGTACGGCCACGAGGTCGTCCAGGCCTGTCTCGAATCCGGAACGCACTACCTCGACACCACCGGCGAGCAGGACTGGCTGATCGCCGCCGAAGAGCGTTACGGCGCGGACATGGCCGCCAAGGGCCTGCTGCTCTCCCCCGGCATCGCGCAGATGTACACCACCGGCGAGATCGCGGCGAACCTCTGCCTGGAGACGCCCGGACTGGACACTTTGGACATTCTGGTGTTCTGGAAGGGTTACCCCACAGTCGCTTCCACGCAGACCATCCTCGTGAACGCCGCGCTGTCCGCCGCGTATTACCTGGAGCAAAACGAATACGCGCCCTGGCCGGCCGACGGCGGGCTCCAGGATGTTGCCGTGCCGGGACATCACGAGATCGGGCTCGCGCTGCCGTGGGGCGGGACGTCGCATCCGGTGTGGTTCAAGAACGATCCGCGCGTAGCCAACGTGAAAGCCGTCGGCGGCGTGTTCGACCGGGCGCTGATGCAGGGCGTGCCGCAGATCGTCGCGGCCGTGCTGGAGCAGGTGAAAGACCTGCCGCTGGAAGAAAAACTCAAGGTGCTGCACGAGCAGGCGGCCGCGGTCCGGGACGAAATGCCGCCGAGGGAAAACCAGCGGATCAACACGTCGCTGGACTCGGTGCATGCGTCCGGCCCGCTCGGCCGTGCGCACTGCGTGATCCACGGGACCTGCAATTACAAGCAGACCGGGCTGATGCAGGCGTACGCGGCGTATTCGCTGCTGCAGCAACCGCCGCGGCGGGCCGGGTTCGCGTCGGCGTGCCAGGCGTTCGGGCACCGCGAACTGCTCGGCGTGCTGCGGTCGTTCGGGCTGGTCTCGAATCCGGTTCTGACGGTGCAGTCCTGAGTCTGGGAGACGAGCGGTGCGACTGACCGATTACCTCGACAAGGGCGCCTCGCTGGGCCCGTCCGCCCCGTGTTTGACCACGGACGGCGGATCGCTCAGCTACGGCGAGGTCCAGCAGCTGTCCTGGCGGGTCGCCCGGGCGCTCGCGCGTTCCGGCGTGCGGCCGGGCGACAAGGTGGCGATCCTCTCCGCGAACGACCCGGTGTCGTTCGGGTGCGTCTTCGGCATCAGCCGGGCAGGGGCGGTCTGGTGCCCGGTCAACCCGCGCAACGAGGCCGCGGAGAACCGGGAACTGCTGGACCTGTTCGACTGCACGTGCCTGCTCGTGCAGGAGTCGTTCGCACCGCTCGTCTCCCGCATCGCCGATCAGCTGCCAAAGCTGACCACGGTGGTGTGCCTCGACGGCTCGTTCCCCGGCGCGATCCCGCTGGCCGAATGGCTCGACGGGCTTCCGGACACGCCGTGGCAGTCCGAGCCGCCGGACGACACGGCCATGCTCGTCGGCACCGGCGGCACCACCGGACGGCCGAAAGGCGTGGTGCTGACCGGGCACAACGTCGAAACCATGTCGGCGCTGACGTTGATGAGCTACCCGTTCCAGCCGCGTCCGCGCTACCTCGCGCTGGCCCCGCTCACGCACGCCGCCGGGGTGCTGTGCTTCCCGGTGCTGGCGCTCGGCGGCGAGATCGTGGTGATGCCGTCGCCGGACCTCGGCCGGTTCCTCGAGCTGATCGAACGGCACCGGATTACCCACACTTTTCTGCCGCCCACGTTGATTTATCTGCTGCTGGACCATCCCACACTGTCCACAACGGACTTCAGCTCACTGGAATGCCTGTGGTACGGGGCCGCGCCGATGTCCGCTGCCCGGTTGGAGGAGGCGATCACCCGGATCGGCCCGGTGCTCGGACAGCTGTTCGGGCAAAGCGAGGCCCCGATGATGATCTCCACGCTGGCCCCCGCCGAGCACTTCCATCCGGACGGTTCTCTGGCGCGCGAACGTTTCACCTCAGCGGGCCGTCCGACGCCGCTGACGCAGGTGGCGATCATGGCCGAGGACGGAACCCTGCTGCCGTGCGGCGAACGGGGCGAGATCGTCGTGCGCGGGCCACTCGTGATGCCTGGCTACTACCGGAATCCGGAGGCGACCGCCGACGTCAGCAAGCACGGCTGGCACCACACCGGCGACATCGGCTACCTCGACGAGGAGAACTTCCTGTACGTCGTGGACCGGGCGAAGGACATGATCATCACCGGCGGATTCAACGTCTACTCGGCCGAGGTGGAGCAGGCGCTGATGACGCATCCGGCCGTGCAGGACTGCGCAGTGGTCGGGCTGCCGCACGAAAAGTGGGGCGAGCAGGTGACCGCGGTCGTCCAGCTGCACCAAGGACGGACCGCCGCCGCGGACGAGCTGCGGGCCACCGTGAAGGAACTGCTCGGCAGCGTGAAGACCCCGAAGGAAGTCCTGCTCTGGCCGGACCTGCCGCGATCAAAGGTCGGGAAGGTGCTGAAGACCGACGTCCGGACGCAGCTGCTGGCCGAGCGCGGTTAGAACTGGCCGCCGCCAGCGTGCACCGTCTGGCCAGTGACCCAGCGAGCCTGGTCCGACGCCAGAAAACCCACGATGTCCGCGATGTCGCCAGGCTCGGCGATCCGTCCAAGAGGAGTCTGCTTAGCGCTGTACTCGACCACGCCCGGCGGGCCATCAGCGAGGAGCGCTTCGGTGCGGACCGCGCCCGGAAGCACGCTGTTCACCGTCACGCCGCGCGGGCCGAGTTCCTTCGCCAGCACCCGCACGAACTGGTCTCCGGCGGCCTTCGCGGCACCGTAGATCCCGGTGCCGGGCCGGGCCGTCGGGACCACTCCGCTCGACACCACGACGATCCGGCCGCCGTCGCGCACGCGCCGGGCCGCTTCGCGCAGGGCGACGAAGGTCGGCCGCAGATTAGTAGAGAAGATCAGGTCGTAGATCTCGTCGGAGGCCTCCGCGAGCGGCACGAACCGGGCGATCCCGACGTTGGCGACGACCACGTCGAGACCGCCGAATTCCTCTTCCGTGCGGTCGAAAAGGCCGCGCAGCTCAGCGTCGTCGGTTACGTCCGCACGCAGCGCGGTCGCCTGCCCGCCGTCCGCGCGGATCTTCGCGACGACGGCGGCGGCCGCCTCCTGGCCGGCGCGGTAGTTGACCGCGACGGAAAACCCGTCCGCACCCAGCCGTTCCGCGATCGCTCTGCCGATTCCGCGCGAACTTCCGGTGACTAAGGCGACGCCCGATTCCCTCTGCACCCCGCCAGTCTAGTGGTGCTCGAAGTGATGCCCTTCGCCGGCGAAACCGTGCGCGGCAAGGAAAACCATCATCGCCACCGCGATCATCAGCAACACCCCGACGGCCAGCTTCCGTCGCGCCGGCGCACTGCCGAACTCCGTGACCAGCTGATGTCCGGCCAGCAGGAGCAACGGCTGCCAGCTCGCCCGTGCCGCGGGCTTCGGCAAATCCGCGACCACCGCGTCCAGTTCGTGCCGGTACTGCGCCGAATAGACGGTGGTGACTCGTTCTTCCACCTCGGCGAGGCTCAGCCGCCCCTCGCCCGCCGCGTCGTTCAGGACTTTCGTCGTTTGCTCGCGTTCGGCGTCGGAGCAGCGGACAGGTCGTTCGGTCATGCTTTCCTCCCGGATACGGCCGGAATCAGCCGAACCGCCACCTTGGCGAGCGGTTCGCGGACCACGAGCCCGAGCAGCGCGACCCCGGCACCGACCACGAACCCCGCGAGCACGTCGTGCGGGTAATGCGCCCCGACGTACACCCGCGAAATCCCCATCAGCACCGCGAAAACGAGCGCCCAGACTCCCCATTTGCGGTTGACCAGCAACACCGCCACCGCGAACGCCGCGACGATGACCGTGTGGTTGCTGGGAAACGCGTAGTCGGTCGGCGGATCGCACGGCAGCAGCGTGTGCACGCCGGCTACCACGCGACACGGCCGGACCTCGGCGAACACCGACTTCAGCACCGTGTCCACGGCGAGCGCCACCGCGATCGCGATCGGCACCCACGCCGCGGCCGCCAGCGCCGCCGCTCCCCTGGTACGCGCCCGCCAGAGCAGCGCGAGGATCACCGGCACGATCAGGAAAACTCCGTATTCGCTGAACGTCGTCGCGATTCCGGCCAGCCACTGCTGGGACCACGCGAAATCCGTGACGTCGCGATATAGCCCGGCATCGATCATCGCGCCGCGCTCCGGCGTGCGCGGACGAGTTCGATCAGCAGCGGGCTCAGCGAAAGCAGCACCACCACGGCGATGATCGGCAGCAGGTACGTGTCGATGTTCGGCACCGACGCGCCCAGCGCGTACCCGGCGAGCGTCACCCCGACTGTCCACAGCAGACCGCCGAGCACCTGCCACATCGCGAACTTCGCGGCGGGCATCCCGGCGATGCCGACGAGCGGGTTCAGCACGGTCCGGACCACCGGGATGAACCGGGCCAGCACCACTGCCTTGCCGAGCCCGTACCGGGTGAGCAGCGCCGATCCGCGCGCGACGCCCTCATGCAGGTGCTTGCTGCGCACCCGGACGAGCAGTGCGCCGCCGCCGCGTCGGCCGAGAATGTAGCCAGCCTGCGCGCCGAGCAGTGCTCCGGCCGCCGCCGCGACGATGACCGCCGCGAGCGGCAGGTGCAGCTTCGACGAGGCCGCCAGCACCCCCGCGGTGAACAACAGCGAATCGCCCGGCAGGAAGAACCCCACGAGCAGTCCGGTCTCGGCGAACATCACCGCGAAGACGCCGAGCGGGCCGAACGCGGCCAGCAGCCACTTCGGGTCGAGCATGCCCACCTCCAACTACTACACAACTGTCGAAATTCTACATGAACGTAGTAGTGAGCCGAGCAGCTTCGACAAACAGGTAGAATTTGGGCCATGCGGAACGGACGGGGCGAGAGCGCCCGGCGGGCTCCCGGGGAGCTGGAGGCCGAGGTGCTCGCGGTGCTGTGGGAATCCGACGAGCCGATGTCGGCCGCCGGCGTGCAGGAGCGGATCGGCGGCGGGCTGGCCTACACCACCGTCGTCACGATCCTGTCCCGGCTGTTCGAGAAGGGCGTGGCGACCCGCGAGAAGCAGGGCCGCTCGTTCACCTACCGCGCCGCCGACGACGAACCCGGGCTCGCCGCCCGCCGGATGAGCAAGGTGCTCGACGCCGAAGCCGACCGCTCCAGCGTGCTGGCGAAATTCGTGTCGAATCTGTCCGCTTCGGACGAGCGCGTGCTGCGCGATCTTCTGCGCCAGAACGGCGGCTGACGTGAACCTCGACCTGCTCGCTCCGCTGCTGCTGCCGCTGGCTTCCTGGCCGGTGGCGCGCTGGGTCGCTCCCCGGCTGTCGCCGCGGCTGGGCAGCTGGCTACTCGCCGGGTCCGCGCTGGTGCTGGCCGTCGGAAGTACAGCGACGCTCGCGGTCCTCGCTGCGGCGGGTCTGGCGCAGCTGCCGTTCGTCGGTGAGCTGGGCGATTTCTCCGCCGTCGCGTTCCATGGGGCCGACGCGGTGAACCTGCCGCTGGCGATCGTCAGCGGGATCGCGCTCGTGGCCGCCGGAGTCGCGTTGACCCGCACGGCGATTCAGTACGTGCGCTGGCACCGGAGGGTGCACGCCGAACTGAACGCGCACACTCGCGAGGCTGGCTTCGTGCTGCTGCCGGGCGAGGAACCGGTCGCGTTCGCGGTGGCCGGGGGCGGCGGCCGGATCGCGGTGTCCAGCGGGATGCTCTCGGCGCTGGAACCGCGGGAACGCCGCGCGCTGCTCGCCCACGAATGCGCGCATTTGCGGCTGCGGCACCATGTTTTCGCGGCGATCGTCACGGTCGCCACCACGGTCAATCCGGTGCTGCGGCCGCTCGGTTCGGCCGCTCGGTTCGCGCTGGAACGCTGGGCAGACGAAGCCGCCGCGGACCGTGTTGGGGACCGGAAACTGGTGGCCACGGCGGTCGCGAAGGCCGCGCTGGCCAGTCGTTCTCAGCCTTCACTCGCGCTTGCTGCGACCGGTGGACCGGTGCCGCAGCGCGTGCGTGCGCTGCTGTCCGCCCCGTCGTCAGGCTCGCGGCGAAATCCACTCGCGGCGGTCGCCGTGGCGGTCGTACTCGGCGCTTGCGCCTGGTCGACGGCTTGCACGCTCGACGCGGCCACCGATCTGCACACCGGCCTCGAGACCGCTCAGCAGGCCGCTTGCGTGGTCGCGCAAGGGACCCACGGCGAGCCCACGCTCCCGGCATTCCGACACCAGCACCGGGATTGCGCCGAGCGCTGACCGCCAGGCTCCCGGCGCGGCGGCGACATCGGAGTCGTGCAACAGGATCGTGCCGCCGCCGGTCAGCCTTCGGCACACCGTGCGCACGACCGAGCGCGGTGTGGCGCGACTGGTCCAGTCGAATCCCCAGGTACTCCACAAAACGGGCTGAAGGCCGAGAATTCGCGCCGAGACCAAGGAGCTCGCGCTGAACACTCCGTACGGCGCGCGCAGCCACTGCGGCCGGGTGCCGGTGACGAGTTCGATCAGGTCGACGGTGTGGGTCAGCTCGTCGTGCAGGGCTTTCGGGGAGCGGCGCAGGAAGCAGCGGTGATCCCAGCCGTGCACTGCGATCTCGTGTCCTGCTGCGGCGATCTCCCGGCCGAGTTCCGGTGCAGCGGCCAACTCTCGGCCCAGCACGAAGAAGGTCGCGCGGACTTCCAGCTTCTCGAGGGTTCGGAGGAACTGCGGCGTGGACTCCGGATTCGGGCCGTCGTCGAAAGTCAGCGCTACGTGGCTTGGGTCGCCGCGTCCGGCCAGGCGGGGCGGGCGCAGCTGCGGGACGAACAATGCCGCCGGTGCCGCGTGCGCGAGGGCCGCCGCGGCGAGTCCGCGGATCATCCGGCCGCCTTGGCCGGGCGTCGCAGCAACCACTCCAGCGCTTCGGTCAGTTCGCTCGGCGAGTGGACCCACGGCACGATCCCGTCGTCGTGGAGCACCGCGGCGTTGGCGCGGCCGTGGCCGGGCAGGCAGCGGTAAGTCAGCACCGGCAGGCCGGTCGCGAGCGCTTCCGACGTGGTCAGCCCGCCCGCGTTCTGCACCACGACGTCGCACGCGCGCATCAGCTCGGGCATCTTGTCGACCCAGCCGAATACGTGCCGGTGTCCGGTTTTCCGCAGCTTTTCGGCCAGCGCTTCGTTGCGGCCGCAGACCACTACCGGCTCGACGAGTCCGGTTGCGAGAAGGTCGTCGGCGGTCTGTCCGATTTGGCCGACGCCCCAGGATCCGGCGACCACCAACGCGAGCGGACCGTCGTGCGGAAGGCCGAAGGCGAGCCGGAGCCGCAGCCGTTCGGTCATCCCCGCCGACGGCCGGAACGCGGGCGCGACCAGCGGACGCGAGACGAGCGTGCGACCGGCTCCGAGCGCTTTGGCTTGGCGGGCGGCGGTTTCGTTGGGAGCGACGGTGAGCGTCGCGTCCGGGCTGACGCACAGCCGGTGTACCGACGGGTCGGTGAGGTAGACGACCAGGGGCGCGGTCAGTTCGTTCGAGCGCCGCAGCCGGGCGACCGCGTGCGTGGCGAGCGGATAGGTCGAGACGACGACGTCGGTGCTGTCGCCGAGCAGTTCCCGGAGCCTCGGGGCGGCGAGCCCGGCGAACCGGCGGGCGGCTCCGGCCAGCGCGGGCGTGCCGAGTGCGCCGAGCAGCCAGTCCCAGCTGCGCGGGACCGTGTTGAGCTGCTGGTGATAGGCGCCGCAGAGCAGTTCGCCGAGTCTTCCCGGGAGCAGGTCCAGGAAATCGGCGCGGACGACGTGCGCGCCGCGATCGGCGAACCACCGGTCCAGCTCTCTGGCGGCACCGTCGTGACCTGCCCCGATCCGGGCGGACACGATCACCACGCGGGCCATCCGGCACCCCTTTCGACTTCTACACGGCTGTAGTAAAACTACATCCCTGTAGAATGAGAGTCGAGGCCGGACCCCCGGTGGAGGTACACCCTCGGTCCGACATTCCGGGCGCCGTCTCCGCAATTTGGGGTAAGCGGTAACCCGTCCAGGTGAGACGCCCGCTACCGTGGGTCCTTCGACCACCGGACGTGGCAGGAAGAGGAACCCCGATGCGTCGTCGCAAGACCTCCAGCGCGATCCGCGTCGCCCAGGTGCTTCTGGCCGTGGTTTCACTGCTCGTCCTCGGCGGCACCGCCTTCGCGTGGTCGAAGCTGAACCAGATCACCGACGGCCTGACCAGGTCCGATGTGATCGGCGCCGGCGCCGGTTCGCCGATGGGCGAGCAGAACATCCTGATGGTCGGCCTGGACACGCGCACCGACGCGGAGGGCAATCCGCTGCCGGAGGACGTGCTCGACCAGCTGCACGCGGGCGGCGCCGAGGACGGCGGCGATACGACGGACACGATGATCGTCGTGCATATCCCCGCCGGGGGCGGGAACGCCACGGCGATTTCCATCCCGCGTGACTCTTACGTCCAGCTTGCCGGGAAGTTCGGGAAGCACAAGATCAATTCGGCTTATACTTATGGGCAGATTGCCCGCAAGAACGAGTTGAAGGCCGCCGGCGAGTCCGGGACGCAGCTGGAGACCGACTCGGCTCAGGCTGGAGCCAAGACTGCTATCGAGACTGTGCAGCAGCTGACCGGGTTGACCATCACGCACTACGCCGCCGTGAATCTGGCCGGGTTTTACTACGTCAGCCAGGCTGTTGGCGGGATCCCGGTTTGCCTTAAGGCTCCGGTCAAGGACAGTTACTCCGGGGCCAATTTTCCTGCCGGGCCGCAGAATGTCGCCGGGGCGCAGGCGTTGCAGTTCGTGCGGCAGCGGCATGGGTTGCCCAATGGGGACCTTGATCGAATCAAGCGGCAGCAGGTTTTCATGGCCAGCATGGCCAAGACTATTCTTTCTGCTGGGACGTTGACGGATCCCGGCAAGTTGGATGCGTTGATCGGGGCGGTCAAGAAGGCTGTCGTTGTCGATACGAACTGGGATTTGCTGGGGTTTGCTCAGCAGTTGCACGGGATGAGTGCCGGGAGTATCAACTTCGTTACTATTCCGGTGGTTAGCATTACGTTGAAGACGCCTAATGACGGTGATGCCGTGCAGGTTGATCCTCAGCAGGTGCAGAAGTTTGTTCGGGAGCAGACTGGTTCTGCTTCTGCGCCGTCTTCCTCGGCTGGTGCGCCGCCGTCTTCTTCGACTGGGGATCCTGCGTTGGCTGCTTATGTGGTTGATGTGCGCAACTCGTCTGGGGTGGATGGGCTGGCCAACCGGGTTGCCGACAAGCTTGCTGCTGCCGGGTATTCGCGGGGGTCCGTTTCCAATAGTGCTACTCGGCGGACGTCCACTGTGTACTACGGGCGGGGGCAGCGTAGTCAGGCTGAGGCTATCGGCGAGAAGCTTGGCGGGGTTGCGGTGGCTTCGGATAATTCTCTTGAGAAGGATCATTTCCGGGTTTATTTGGGGCAGAAGTATTCGGATGACTCTGGGGTGCATCCGGCGTCTGCTCCGGCGGTTTTGCAGGGTCCTCCGGCGGGGAGTGCGCCGGATATTACTGCTGATGGGGTTACTTGCGTTAACTGACTGCTCGTGCTTCGCACATCGCGTCCGTTGCTGGCGTGGGGCACCCCGAAGCCCGATTGTGATGACGGTCTGGGGTGGCTTGTCAAGGCGGGAAAGATGCCTTGACAAGCCACCCCAGACCGCATTTTGGCTTCGTATCGGGGTGCGGGGGGGTGTGGGTGCCTGGTGAGTTGGGTGCACTGGCTGCGGTTTCGCGGGTGGGCGGTCTGTGAAGGGCTCCTTGAGGGAATTAGATTCCCTCAAGGAGCCCTTCACCGACGTCTGGAGGAGCGGGCGGCGGCGAGCGGTGGCTCTCGCACGCTCCGCGTGCGAGAGCGGCGGCAGCAGCAGCAGCGCAGCGGCAGCAGCAGCAGCGCAGCGGCAGCAGCAGCAGCAGCGCAGCGGCAGCGGCAGCGATAGCAGTGGTCGTGGTCGTGGCAGTGACAAGTGGCCGTGGTGCAGTGGTGCAATTGACTGCGCACATAGCAAAGCGGGCCAGTCCTCAAAGGACCGGCCCGCTCAGCTAGTGCGGATTACTGCGAGTAAATCAGGCGTTGCTCCGACGACGGCGAACCACCAGCAGCATCCCGCCGCCAGCGATCACCAGGGCCGCGCCGATGCCGATGGGCAGGGCGGCGTTCACGCCGGTGTTCGCCAGCGGGGTCTGGCCCGAGTTGTTGCCGCCAGCAGCAGGAGCAGTCGTCGCGGGCGCGGTGGTCACCGGGCCCGTTTCGGTCCACGTGCCGGTTGCGGCCGCTTCGACGCTGCTCTTCTGCGACTGCGCCACGATCAGCGACTGCGCCGGGTTGTCCGCGTAGTTCTTGGCCACGAACAGGCGACCCGTGTTGACGTCGCCAGCGGCCTTCACCGCGAGTTCGGCCGTGCCGGGCTTCGCGTCCTTCGGGACGTCCAGGAACAGCTTCGTGCCGTTCTTGATCGCCGAGGACTTGATCTCCTCGCCGTTCTCGCCGACGACCTTCACGCCCTCGGGGAGCTTGCTCGTGAAGTCGGTGACGCTGCCGGTCGTCGCGACGGTGAACGGGCCGATCTTCGTGCCCGCTTCGCCGCTCGCCTTGGCCGGCGTGATGCTCAGCGTCGGCTTCTTCTCCTCGACACCGGTGTTCGCGTCACCGGTCAGGTAGTTGTACAGCGCGAGAACGTCGGCCGCCTCGTCCGGGGAGCCGTTGGCCAGCGGGTTCTCGGCGTCGAGGTCCTTGCCGTCGCTGTAGTGCCACACCGCGGCCTGCGTCGCGGTCAGCGCTTCCTTCGTGGACAGACCGTCGTGGAGCTTGGCGCCCTTGCCGGTCAGCGTCTTCTCAAGCGACGCCACGTCCTCGGAGGGGAAGCTGTGGTGCAGCACCCAGTTGATGTTCTTGTTGTTCTTGCGGAACGGCGACTTCGCGTCGGGGTAGTCGTTCCAGGCGTGTTCGACCATCGTCTCGCCGAAGCGCGCGCCGACCTCGATCTGCACGCAGTACATCTTCGAGATGGCGCCGTCGGACAGCTTGAAGTTGAACAGCGTCGTCTGGACCTTGCCCTTGTCGGCGATGTTGACGTCGAAGCCCGACGTGCCGCCGTACACCAGCTCGCCCGAGGCCGCGCCGCTGCGCGCCGTGGGGGCGTTGTCGTCCGCGAGGGCGACCGGCGCGGCGATCATGAGCGCCGCCGCCGCGGAAGCCACCGCGGCCCCTCCCCGGACCAGAACTGACCTGCCGTGCATGCTTTCTCCCATCCAGTCCCGAACCACGAACGACGGACCGCGTGAGACCACATCTCCCCGACCACGACGGCCACCAATTCGGGTGAAGAATCCACCCAGTCAAGCGATGGCGAAGCATACACAGGGCTCACATGTGCACTGTGGGTGGTCCCCTGACTGCGCTTTAATACCACCAGTCGGAGTCGTTCCTCCCCTTGCGTTGCTCTGGGTACATGTGCGAAGAGCTGCGGAAACCCGAGAGAAAGGGCAGAACGGTTGAACAAGCAACCTCCGGCGGACGTGCTGGCCGCGTTCGGCTGCGCCGGCGATCCGGTTCGGCTGGAAGGCGGGAAAGGCGAGACCTGGCGCGCCGGGGACATCGTGTTGAAACCGGTGGAGTTCGCTCCGGAAACGCCGTGGCGGGCGGCGGCGCTCGCCGAGGTGGCGGAGTCGGCGGAGTTCCGGATCGCCCGGCCGCTGCGGACTCGCGACGGAGAGTGGATCGCCGGGAACGGGACATCCGGCGGTCATCCGTCGCTCGGCTGGGAGGCGAGTCTGCTGGTTCCCGGACGCCCGGACACTTCCCGGCCCGACGACGCGATTCGGGCCGGGATCGCGTTCCATCAGGCGATCGCCCACCTGCCGCGTCCGGACTTCCTCGACTTCCGCACTGATCCCTGGACCATCGGAGACCGGATGGCCTGGGGAGAATTGCCGCCCGAAGGCTCGGCGGCGGCTCGTGACCTCCTCCGCCCGTTGTTCGAGGCACGTCGTCCGGTCGAGTCGGCCGCGCAGGCGGTGCACGGCGATCTCCCCGGCAACGTCCTCTTCGCGCCGGGACAGCCGCCCGCGGTGATCGACTGGGCGATCTACTGGCGTCCCCCGGCCTGGGCCGCCGCGGTGGCGGTCGCCGACGCGTTGTGCTGGTACGACGCGGAGCCCAGCCTGATCGACCGCTGGGCGCATCTGCCTGAATGGCAGCAGATGCTGATCCGCGCGCTCATCTACCGGATCGTCACGCACGACCTGGCCGGACAGTGGACGCCCGACCAGATCGCCGCGTATCAGCCCGCCATCGCGGCCGTGCTCAGTTGACCAGGTTCTCCAGCGGCTCGCCCTTCGCGTAGTGCGCGAGCTGGCGTTCGGCCAGCCGCTTGGCGCGCGGGTAGAACGAGTCCGAGCCGCCCGCGATGTGCGGGGTGACGATCGCGCCGTCGAGCGTCCACAGTGGATGGTCGGCGGGCAGCGGTTCCGGGTCGACGACGTCGAGCGCCGCGCGCAGGCGGCCGGCGGCGACCTCGGCGGTGAGCGCGTCGGTGTCGACGGCGGTGCCGCGGCCGACGTTCACGATCAGGGCCGTGTCCGGCAGCAGAGCAAGTTCCGGCGCGCCGAGAAGGCCGCGGGTCTGCGGGGTGTCGGGCAGGACCAGCACCACGATGTCCGCGGTCGGCAGGAGGTCCGGCAGTTCGGCGATGCCGTGCACGCCGGAGCGAGCGGTGCTGGCGACCCGGACCACCTCGGCCTCGCCCGCATCCAGGTAGCGCTCGATGGCGCGGCCGATCGAGCCGTAGCCGACCAGCAGGACGCGGCAGTCGGCGAGCGAGCGCGTGTGCACCCGGTCCCACGAACCGGTCTGCTGCTGTGCGAACCAGCGCGGGAAATACCGTTGCGCGGCAAGGATCAGCGCGAGCGTGTGCTCGGCGACGCTGAGGTCGTGCAGGCCCCGGCCGTTCGCCAGCCGCACACCGGACGGGACGAGCGGCAGCAGGTTGTCGTAGCCCGCGGAAAGCGTCTGGACCGCGCGCAGCGACGGCAGCTGCGGGATGAGCTTCGCCGCCGCCGGGCCCTGGTCGTAGGGCAGGACGTAGAACTCGACGTCGTCGAGGCCGTCCGGCGGGGTGCCGCGGCCGTCCCACACGACCGCGTCGAGTTCGGCCGGGACGGAAATGTCGGACCAGGGCACCAGTACACGCGCGGTCATGCTCGCCTTTCCTTCGTTTTCACCGGAACCGCGAGCACCAGCACCGCGGCTGCGGCCATTGTCCCCGCCAGCATCAAGAACGCGGCTGCCGTGCTGCCGGTGGCGGTTTCGAGCCAGCCCACCAGGTACGTCCCGAGGAACCCGCCGAGCGCGCCGGCCGCGTTGATCACGGCCACCGCCACCCCGGCGGTCCGCTGCGGCAGCAGTTCGGAAATCAACGCGAAGAACGGGCCGTACGGCGCGTACAAGGCCACCGCGGCGATCGCCAGCAGGACGAATGCCCACCAGAAATGCTGCTTCCCCAAGAGATACGAACCGTAGAACGCGACCGCGCCGGCGAGCAGCCACGGCCAGACGTATCGGCGACGCACGCCGGATCGGTCCGAGCTGCGCGAGTTGATCAGCATCGCAACCACGGCGAACGCGTACGGGATCGCCGACAGCAAACCGGTCGCGCCGATTCCGGCGGACGAACCCGCCTTCACGATCGACGGCAGCCAAAACACGAAGCCGTAAACTCCGATGCTCCACAACAGATACTGCGCCGACAGCAGCAGAACCGCCTTGGACCGCAACGCTTCCCGCACCGGACGGTCCGCCGGTTCCGGCAGCTGCGCCTGTTCCGCGGCGATCGCGCGCTCGATCGCGTCGCGACCGGCCGGGTCGAGCCACTGCGTGTCGGCGGGCCGGTCGCGGACCTGTGCGCGGAACACGAAAGCCCAGATCAGCGCCGGGATTCCCTCGATGATGAACATGCCGCGCCAGGACGTCGCCTCGATCAGATACCCGGACAACGCCGACAGCCACATCACCGTGACCGGGTTGCCGAGGATGAGGAAAGCGTTGGCCCGTCCGCGTTCGGCCTTCGTGAACCAGCGCGCGAGCAGCACGACGAGCGCGGGCAGCACCGCCGCTTCCACCGCGCCGAGCAGGAACCGCACCACGATCAGCACCGGCACCGAACTGAGCAGGCCCTGCGCGGTCGCGAGGACGCCCCACGCGAGCACCGACCAGAAGATCAGGCTCCGCACGCTGCGGCGGTCGGCGTAGAGGACGCCGGGGACCTGCAGGAGGAAGTAGCCGAGGAAGAACGACGCGCCGATCAGCCCGGACGTCGTGCTCGTGAGGTTCAGGTCCTCGGCCATGCCGCCCGCGGTCGCGATCGAGAAGTTCGACCGGTCGAGGTAGGCGAGGCTGTAGGTGACGAAGACGATCGGGATCAGCCGCAGCCAGCGCTGCCGCCCGAGCGTGCCCGCCTGCTCGACGGTGTTCATCCGGTACTCCTGTCGCCGCTGACCCAAGTCCTTGACGCGCTTTCCGTCATATGGAAAGCTATTCCGCAATGCGGTGAGAGGCAGTGTGCGTCGCCGCGCCCGGGACGTCAAGGGGGTCCGATGGCGGACATGGTCGGCAAGGCTTTGCGGGTGCTGTCCCTGCTCGGCGGCTACCCCGAAGGCGTGCCGCTGTCCGAGCTCGCGCGCGCCGCCGGATATCCGGTGAGCACCACGCATCGGCTGCTCAGTTCCTTGCAGAGCGAGGGATTCGCGCGCAACGACCCGATTTCGAAGCGGTACTCGCTGGGGCTGCGGCTGTTCGAGCTTGGCCAATCGGTGTCGCAGGCGCGCGGGTTCGCCGGCGTCGCGCTGCCGGTCATGCAGAAGGTGTCCGCGGAGACCGGCGAGCCGACGCTGCTGGCTGTGCTGGACGGGCACAACCAGGTTTACGTGCACTCGGTGCAGGGCTCGCAGCGGCTGCAGATCCGCGGTGAGCCCGGTGCGCGCGGGCCGTTGCACTGCACGTCGATGGGCAAATGCCTGGTCGCGTTCGCGTCGAACCGGGACGAGTTGGTCGCTTCGCTGGACCTGCCGGAGCTGGGCCCGCGCACGATCACCGCGCGCGAGGCGTTCGCGGCGGAGATCGCGGCCGTGCGCGAGCGTGGTTTCGCGATCGCCGACGAGGAGCACGAGGAAGGCATCCGCGCGGTCGGTGTTCCGATCCGGACTCCCGACGGGACCGCGATCGCCGCGTTGTCCACCGCGGCACCGGCTTACCGGCTGAGCGTTGCTCAGCTAGAGGAGTTCGTGCCCGCTTTGCGTGCTGCCGCCCGGGAATTGGCGGCGTTGCTGCCCCGGTGAGGGCTTATTCGCCGATCTCACCCCTGATCCACGACACGAGCTGGTCCACGCGCGCCGCGGTTTCGGTGCCGGGCTGAGGGCAGTCGGGGCCGAAGTTCTCGACCGCGATCAGCGTGTTCTTTCCCTTGATCGGTACGAAGAACGGCGAACCTGAGTCGTCCGGGCATGGGCTGTTCTCGACGGTGCGCTTCTTCAGCGGGTCCAGGGTGATCTCGTTCTTGCGCACTTCGGCGACTTGGAAATCGCCGCGTTTGATGTGGTCGGTCTGCACGATGACCTTGGCGGACAGCGAACCCCATCCGACGAAGGTCGTGTGCTGGCCCGGATCCGGCGGACCGTCCGGGAGCGCGAGCGGTTCGATGTCGGTGACCGGCTCGGACAGCTTGGCGATCGCGAGGTCGTTCACCGCGGACTGGCGCGTGTCCACGATCTTCAGCACGTGCCCGCGCGGGTCGGAGTCGGTGAGCTTCCCGATCGCGGCGGTCATCGTGTAGTCGGGTTTGCCGCTGACGCGGGTTCCGTCGAGGTCGTGGAAGCAGTGGCCGGCGGTGACGATCCATTGCGGAGCGATGAGCGAACCGCTGCAGCCGCCGGTGCGGACGCCGCCGCCCTTCTCCGGAATGTCCTTTGAGGACAGCTTGACGCTGAACGGGGTGGGGTGGTCGGGCAGCGCGGGCGCGGAGGCCTGCGAGGACGCCGGCGCCTTGCCGCCGGTTCCACCGCTGACCGTGCTGCTGGCGTTGCCCGCGCTGCCGCTGGCCCCGCGCGCGACGGCGACGTTGGACACCGGTTTGGCGGTCTGGGCCTCCGCGGTCCGCTGCAGGCCGACGTAGGCACCGGCGAGCCCGGCCCCCAGGACCGTGGCGACGGCCACGGCACCCAGCCGAAGGCTCGCCCGCTGCGCGGAACGTGACTTTGCGTGCACCACGGGGTCCAAGATAGCGAAGTAGTTAACCCGAATGAGTGAGCGTGCCCGATTAATCCGGTGACTGAGGTAGAAACTGACGCCTCCGATACGGCGGGTCGGGGGTTGGTCACGGAACGCTAACGGTGCCGGGGCGTTTTGCCTGGAGGCTGGGCCGTTCGGGCGCAAGGGGCGAATTTCGGGGGTTGATCCCGATCAGCGGGACACCCAGGCGCTGGGTTCGGCCTTGAGTACTGGCTGCTCCGCACTGGGGTGACATCGAGTGCATGCCGCTCGGCCAAGGTGGTGCTCGGCGGCGAAGGGAAAGTACGTGAGGGGAACCCTGAGGGAATCTGATTCCCTCAGGGTTCCCCTCACGTACTTCGGCACCGCGCGCCAAGCCCGTCGACAAAGGCGAGCCCCGGCGCTGACCGCCTACGCAGCGAGCAGATACCGCGGTGCCTGCCGCGCGTGGGTCGCCTGCTCGTACGCGTAGGCGAAGCCCAGCAGCTGCGCATCGCGGTATTTGGTGCCCAGGAACGAGATTCCGACTGGCAGCGGGCCCGCGAATCCGGCTGGCACCGTGATGTTCGGGTAGCCAGCCACGGAAGTGTTGCGGGTGCTGCTCAAGAATCGAGGGTCGCCCGGGCGGTCCAGCGGTGAGGCGGGCAAGCCGCTCAGAGTGACGATCGCGTCCAGGCCGTTCGACGCCAGGACGTCGTCGATCGAACGTTGCGCGATGCCCGTCGCGGCGGCGCGGTGGCGGCGGTAGGTCTGGTCGTTCAGGTTGCCGTCGGCGGCGTTCGCTTCGACAAGCAGGTTTTGGTCGAACAGCGGCATTTCGACGTCGCGATGCTGGTCGTTGTAGGCGATCAGCTCCGACAGGTTCCGCGGGTGTTCGCCGGGAGTCGCGGCGAGGTAGGCGTTCAGGTCGTGTTTGAACTCGGTCAGCAGCGCGGGGAGCAGATCCGGTTTGACTGACCACGAGATGTCCTCGACGTCTGCCCCGTCAACGACCGTCGCGCCCAGCGAACGCAGAGTGTGCACTGTGGACTCGAAGATGCGATCGGACTGTTGGTCGATGCCAGCGTGCCCCTTTCGCCAGATGCCGATTCGCTTGCCGCGCAGGGCATTTCGGTCCAGTCGAAGGTCCTTCGGGAACGTCGCCGCGGCTGAGGCGGGGTCGGCTGGGTCGGCACCCGCCAGCACGGAGAGGGTGAGTGCGGCGTCGGTGACGTTGCGCGCGATCGGGCCGGGAGTGTCGTGCTGGCCGGTGATCGGTACGACACCGCTGCGGCTCACTACGCCGAGGCTGGTCTTCACGCCAACAGTCGACGTCGCGGCCGCCGGGCAGACGATTGAACCGTCGGTCTCGGTGCCGATGGCGACGGTCGCCAGACCGGCCGCCGCGGCGACTGCCGAGCCGCTCGACGAACCGCATGGGCTGCGGTCCAGTGCGTAGGGATTGCGGGTCTGTCCGGCGACGCCGCTCCAGCCGGGAATCTGTCCCGTTGAGCGGAAGTTCGACCATTCCGACAGGTTCGCTTTGCCGAGCACGACCGCACCGGCGGAGCGCAGGCGCTGGACTAGGAAGGCGTCCTTCGCCGGACGTGCGCCGAGCATCGCGGTCGAACCCGCGGTGGTGGTTTGCCGGTCCGCGGTGTCGGTGTTTTCCTTCAGCAGCAACGGGATTCCTTCCAGGAAACCGCGAGAAGCGTGCGTCCGGCGGCGGGTGTCGCTCTCCTTTGCCGCCGCCAGTGCGTCCGGATTGGTTTGCACGACGGCGTGCAACCGCGGGTTCAGTTCTTCGATGCGGCGCAGGTAGCCGCGGGTCAGTTGTTCCGAGGTCAACTGACGATGATCCATCGCACGCTGCAGATCGGGAATCGTGGACTGGTCGAGAAAGCGAGCCGGTGCGGCGTCCGCCGCGGCGGGCAGGAGCAGGCCCGCCGCGGTGAGGACCGCCACCGAAAGCTGTTTCAGCAAGGTTTTTCCTTCTTATTCGCGGAGGCCGATGGCGTCGATGGGCTTGGCGCGCAGGGTGACCCGAGTGGACAGACCGAGCGAGACCAGGCTGAGCAGGAAAGCTCCGGCGATGATTCCGCCGAACACGGCGGGCGTTCCGGACGGCAGCAGCGTGTCGCGCGTCGCGAGGTTCAGCAGGGCCAGCGGAATCGCCGCTACCACCGTGCCGAGCAGTACCGCGATCCCGGCAGTCGTCAGCGCTTCCAGACGCATCATTCGCACGACTTGGCCGCGTGTGGTGCCGATCAGCCGCAGCAGCGCGAATTCCCGGGAGCGCTGCGCCGTGGTCATCACCAGCGTGTTGGCCACCGAGATCACCACGTAGCCGAGGATCACGCCGACCGCGACCAGGTTCAGGTAGAACTGCTGCTGGCTCGCCGAGTTGGCCGCCGCGGACACCGTGGCGCCGGGCGCGACGGTGAGGCCTGGGTAGCGCGTGCTGAGCTCGGCCAGTGCGGCGCTCACTGCGGCCGGGTCCGCGTTCGGGTCTTGGCGCACCAAAACGGAACTGTCCATCCGGTCGCCGGTGTGCGAGCGGGCGAGGTCGGCGGGCAGCACGTACTCGCCGAACGCCTGGTTGTGCGTGTAGACGGCGACCAGTTTCACCTTCGCCGGGCGGCCGTCGGCGAACCAGAAGTCGACCTCGTCGCCGATTTTCTTGTCGTACCAATCGGCTTCGCCCTTGCTCATCGCGACGGTGTCGCCGCGCAGGTCGGCCAGATTCCCGGACACCACACCGAGATCGAGCACGCCGCGCACCTGGTCGCCGTTCAATCCCTGCGCCGGGTACTTCATCACGCGCAGCCGCTTCTCCTCCGGCACCGTGGTGACCACGTCGGTGCGGATCACCGAGGTGGCCGCCGCGACGCCGGGGACTGCCCGTGCCGCCGCGGCGACTTCCGGAGACAGCGCGCCGGTGGTGCTGGTCAAGACGTGGTCTGCGGTGGTCGACCGGACGGCTTGTTCCTGCCGGGCCGCGGCGGACGACGTCTGGCTGTAGAACATCGAGATCGCGAAGGCGACCGCCAGCATCACCGGGGTCACCGCCGACGCGAGACGGCGGGCGTTGGCCTGGTTGTTCGCGGCGGCCAGGTAGCCGCTGATCCGCGAGACGCCGGAGTAGACCGGGGCGATGATCCGGGTCATGAAGGCGACCACCCTCGGCCCGAGCACCGAGAGCCCGATCACGACCACCAGTGCGGACATCGAGGAGGCCGCGAGCGCGCCGTCGCCGGTGACGTACATCGGGACGGTCGCGCCGCCGAAGCCGGCCACCACCAGCAGCCAGCCGATGAGGAGGCGGGTCCGACCGAGTTCACGACGTTCGACAGCTGCCTCGCCAAGCGCTTCGATCGGGCGGATCGACGACGGACGCCGTGCCGCCGACCACGCGGCCAGCCGCGCCGCTCCCAAGCCCAGCAGGAACGCGACAATGAGCGGGATCGGGCCGACCGCGAGGTCGAAGTCCTGCGGGATCACGCCGACCCCGGCGAAGGCGTTGCGCAATCCGTAGGCCACGGCCACGCCCAAACCCGCGCCGAACACTCCGGCGGTGATCGCGACCAGCATCGTTTCGGCGCCGATCAGCTTGCGGATCTGCTTCGGCGTGGCCGCGATCGCCCGCAGCAGGGCGAATTCCCGGCGGCGCTGGTTGATCACCAAGGCCAGCGTGCTCGACACGACGAACACCGCGACCAGGATCGCGAACCCGCCGAACGAACCCGCGAGGGCGAACAGCAGCACCCGGGTCTGGCTCACGTCGAGGAATTCGACGGTGCTGCGCCCGACGCCGGTCGTCACCGTGACCGGTTGCCCGCTGACCGCCTCGCTGATGCGGGTTTCCAAGTCCCCTGTAGACACTCCGGGCTCGGCCAGCACGCCGATCGCGTGCACCTGGCCGGGTTTCCCAGAAAGGTCAGCGGCGCGCGCGGCGGAGAAGAACATTGCCGACTGTCGCGGCAAACCGTTGCCGGTTTTGGGCGCGGCGATGCCGGTGACGCGGAAGTCCATGGGCGTGGAACGGGTCGAGATCCGCACCGTGCTGCCGACCGAAACCCCGCCGCGAGCCGCGAGCTCCGCGTCGAGAACGACTTCGTTCGCCGCTTCGGGAGCGTGGCCTTCGCGCAACGAGAACGGAGCCAGCACGGCCGAGTCCCAGTTGTGTCCCCGCGACTGGGCGCCGTTCGGACCGGTGAGCACCTGCCCGCTGGACGTCACGACGTTCGCCGGGAAGTCCTGCTCCGGCACCGCCTGACGCACGCCGGGCACTCCGGAGATCTTGGTGATCAGCGTCTCCGGCACCGTGGTCTGCTCGCTGATCTGCTCGGACTCGCCGAAATCCGCGCCCGGCGGTTTCGTGGTCTGCGGGCCGCCGACCACCACCGCGGCCTCGGCGTAACGCTGGGTCGGGACTCCGGCGCGCAGACCGGACTCCATGAGGATGCCGCAGCCCGCGACGAGCGCGGTGCCGCAGAGGATCGCGATGAACGCGCCGACGAACCCGCTCAGCCGGGCCTTCGTCGTTTGCAGAGCCAACGACCACATGGCGGTCACCACTCCCCGAGGTGGGTCATCCGCTCGGCGACCCGCTCCGGGGTCGGCTGCGGGAGGTGGCCGGCGAGCTTGCCGTCGGCGAGGAACAGCACTCCGTGCGCGGCGGACGCGGCAACCGGGTCGTGGGTGACCATCAACACGGTCTGGCCAATCTGGTCGACCACGGTGCGCAACAGGTCGAGCACCTGGCGCGCGGTGCGGGTGTCGAGCGCGCCGGTCGGTTCGTCGGCGAGCACGACCTCGGGGCGGGTGATCAGCGCGCGGGCGATCGCGACGCGCTGCTGCTGTCCGCCGGAGAGTTCCGCCGGGCGATGCTCCAGCCGCTTCGCGATGCCGACGCCGTCGACGATCTCGCGCAGCCAGCGGGCGTCCGGTTTCTTGCCCGCGAGACGCATCGGCAGGGTGATGTTCTGCAGCACATTCAGCGACGGCAGCAGGTTGTAGGCCTGGAAAATGAACCCGATCCGGGTCCGGCGCAATTCGGTGAGCGACCGCTCGCGGAGCCCGCCGAGTTCGGTTTCGCCGAGCAGCACCTTGCCCGAACTCGGCCGGTCCAGACCAGCCGCGCAGTGCAGGAAGGTGCTCTTGCCCGAACCTGAGGGCCCCATGACCGCGGTGAAGGAGCCCCGCTGGATCCCGACCGACACCCCGTCCAGCGCGGTGACCGCGCCGTCGCCGGAGCCGTAGATCTTGCGCACCGCTTCCAGCCTCAGGGCGTGTGTACCGCCTGTGTTCATCTTCGCGTCGCTCCTCGGACCAGCAGATTCTCTGTCGGTATCGAAGTTATGGCGGCGGGCGCGCGGAAACGATCCCGAGCGCGGGAGTCTTGGGGGTAGCGCAGGCACCACCACGTCCGGTGGGGAGGTCCTAATGGGACAATGCGGGAGTGAAAAGCCGGCTGCGCTCGTGGTGGTCCGGACTCCGCTATCTGCTGGTGGGGGCCGCGACCTCGTTCCTCGCCCTGCTGCTCTTTTTCGCGATGGCCATCGTGCTCGCGACGTGCTTGATCGGCGTCGGGATCCCGGCGCTGCCGGTCGCTCTGAAGCTGATCCGCTACCCGCTGCGCTTCGAACGCCGCCGCGCCGGCCGCAGGCTCGGCGAGCCGATCGCCGAGCCGTACGCCAACGTTTCGCCGATCCGCGACCCGGCGAGCCTGCGGGATCTCGCGTGGCTGGCGTTGCATGCCGTGGTCGGCTTCATCGTCGGGGTGCTCGCGTTCAGCCTGCCGCTCGGCGGACTGCGCCAGATCCTCACCGGCGTGTTCTGGTGGCTGGTGCCCGGCGGAATCCAGAGCTCGCTGGAGTTCATGGTGAACTCGTGGCCGTCGGCCGCGCTCTGCGTGTTCACCGGGCTCGTCATGATCGCGCTCACGTTCTGGGCCTCGCCGCTGGCGCGCTGGCAAGCCCTTGCGGCGCGGGCGCTTCTCGGTCCGCGGCCCGGTGCTTCGCTGACCGACCGGGTCGTCGAGCTGACCGCGACCCGCGCCGCCGCGCTCGAGGCGCACGGCGCCGAACTCCGCCGTCTCGAACGTGATCTGCACGACGGCACGCAAGCTCGGCTGTCCGCGGTCGTGCTGCAGCTCGGTGTCGCCGATCAGCTTTTCGAAGGGAATCCGGCCAAGGCAAGGGAATTGCTCGGCAAGGCGCAGGACGCGGCGACCGAAGCGCTCGCCGAATTGCGCACCGTCGTGCGGAGCATTCACCCGCCGCTGCTGACCGACCGCGGCCTCGCCGGCGCGATCACCGCTCTCGCCGATCGGTGCGCGGTTCCGTGCACTGTGGACATTCGCAGCAGCGCGCGCCGACCAGCCGCGGTCGAGGCGGCGGCGTACTTCATCGTCGCCGAAGCGCTGGCTAACGTGACCAAGCATTCCGGTGCCGAACAGGCGTCGATTACGCTCGACGGCACCATCGACACCCTGCGGATCGAAATCCGCGACGACGGCCGCGGCGGCGCGGACGAATCCCAAGGCAGCGGGCTGGCCGGGATCCGGAAACGCGCCGAGGCCTTCGACGGGACGGTCACGCTCACGAGCCCGCCCGGTGGACCGACTGTTCTGGAAGTGGAGTTGCCATGCGGGTCGTGATCGTCGAGGACGACGCCCTGCTGCGAGAAGGTTTGGTGCTGCTGCTCGACACCTCGGGCATCGAGGTCGCCGCGGCGTTCGACAACACCGACGAATTCCTCGCGTTCGTTCGCGAGGACCGGCCGGACGCGGTGATCACCGACGTCCGGCTGCCCCCGACGCACACCGACGAGGGCCTGCGCGCGGCCGTGGAGGCGCGGCAGCTGCACCCCGGGCTGCCGGTGCTGGTGCTGTCCGCACATGTCGAAACCGGCTACGCGGCCGAGCTCCTCGCGGACGGCAAGGGCGCGGTCGGCTACCTGCTCAAGGAACGCGTCGGCAAGGTCGCCAAGTTCCTCGACTCGCTGCACCGCGTTGCGGAAGGCGGCACGGCGATGGACCCCGAGGTGGTGACCCAGCTGCTGGCCCACCGCCGCGACCCGATCGACGCGCTCACCGCGCGCGAACGCGAGGTGCTCGGGCTGATGGCGGAGGGGTACAACAACGCCACGATCGCGGAACTGCTGGTGGTGAGCGACGGGACGGTGCTCAAGCACATCCGCAACATCTTCGCGAAACTCGGCTTGCCGGAGGACAGCGGACACCGGCGGGTGCTGGCGGTGCTGGCCTACCTGCGCTCGTGAGTGCCAATCCCGGTTCTAACCGGGATTGGCACTCACGAGCCCTTCTTGGTAGCGCAGGCACCACCGTGAAGTTGGGCGTGCACGGCATGGTTGGCGCGCTGGCCGGTCCATAGTGTTCTCGGCATGGAGACTTCCCGAAGCCGCACCGCTGGCGGCCCTGCTGTTACTGCTTTGCTGTGGCTGGTTTTTCTCGCCGGTGCCGCTGCTAATTCGATCGGCCAGTTCGCTGGGCTGGAGGACACTTACCGGTATATCGGGGGTGGCATCGCGGCGGCGTGCTTGGTGATTCTGCTGGTGCGTTTTTTGGCGCGGCGGAAGGATTGATCAGGCGAGCCCGGCGATGAACTCGCTTAGTCGGCGGTTTGCTGGGCCGGGCTTGAATAGGCCTTCCAGCTCTGCGCGGGCGGCTTGGCGTCGGAACTCGCCTTCGTAGGTGGAGTTACCGGCGTTGTGTACTAGCTCGGTCCACCAGCTTGCGAAGGCTTGGTACTTCCAGATGTGGCGCAACGCCGTAGTCGAGTAGCTGTTTAGCAGGCTTGAATCCCCTTCTTTCCGGTAGCGGACAACGGCGTCCGCGAACAGCTCGGCATCGTGCAAGGCCAGGTTCATCCCCTTCGCGCTCATGGGCGGGACGATGTGCGCAGCGTCGCCGAGGAGGTACAGGCGGCCGTGATTCATCGTGCTGTGCACCACGCTTCGCAACGGCACCATCTGCGTACTCGCGATCGGACCCCTCGTCATGGGTTCCTCGAAACGGGCTTCGATCTCCGTCCAAATGCGGTCGTCGGTCCATTCCGCCAAGGAGCTGTCCAGCGGGCATTGCAGATAGAACCGGCTTGCCTGCGGGCCTCGGGCGAATTGACCGGCGAAGCCACGGGAGTGGAGTGCCATCATGGATTGGTGATTGGCGGGTACTTCCGCCAATACCGTCAGCCAGGCGTAGCCGTATTCGTGGGTGTAGCGCGTGAGGTCCGGGATCGCGGCTCGGCTGACGCCGCGGTCTCCGTCGCAGCCGGCGATGAATTCGCAGGCGATCGTTCGGTTATCTGGGCAGCGGACCAGCGGACGGTCGAGGTTCTCGATCGATGCCTCCACGGAGAAGCGGAGATCTCCGCCGTCGGCGAGGAAAACTTCGATCAGGTTTCGGACCAAAAGCTGCTGCGGGCAGAACCGCCCATCGTCCTGGTCGTCGGCGGACAGGGCTAATGGGCGGGTTTCGCCGTCGATGCGGAAGTTCAGCACCGGCTGGGTCGGGACGCCGCCGACGACCCGGTCTTCCAGGCCGTGTGCGCGGAACATCCGGGCGGCCCGGGTGTCGACGACTCCGGCTCGCTGGCGTTGTCCGACGTACTCCAGGCTGCGCTTTTCCACGATGACGCAGTCGATTCCGCTGTGCAGCAGGAAAATTCCCAGGGTGAGCCCGGCGACTCCGGCGCCCACGATCACTACAGCGGTCTTCTCGTCCACTTCGGACGGTGTTGCGGTCATGTCTCCAGGTTCGCCGGAACCCAGCGGCCAGCGGTACCAGCAGCCCGACTGGGTCTTCCGGAAACCCGCCAAACCTCATCGGCCGGCGCGGCGCAGCTCCTGCTGATAGCGGCCGGGCGTCTGGCCGACGACCGCGGTGAACGCTTCGATGAAACTGGTCGGATTGGCCCAACCGAGCCGGGCCGCGGTGTCGATGACGGCGTCGCCCTCGGCTAGACGAATCAGGGCGTGCTGCACGCGCAGCAGGCTGCGCCATTGGTGGAAGCTCATCCCCAGCTCAGTCTGGAACAAGCGGCTCAAGGTCCGCTCCCCCGCCCCGACCGTTCGGCCGAACTCGGCCAAGGTCAGCGAGGCCGCGGGGTCGGCGTGGAGAAGATCGGTGACCGCGCGAAGGCGGTCGTCGGACGCGGCGGGGAGGTACATCGCCTCGTCGGGGCCGACGACCAGCTCGTCGACGACCACTCCGCGAAGCCGTTCCCTGGCCTCCGGGCGAAGGGTCCGGCTGGTGAGGACGAGCAACGCCTCCCGCAGCAGCGGCGACACCTCGAAGACCGTTGGCTGATCTGGCAGCGAGGCGGACAGTTCCCCGGAGAACTCCAGGACCCGGACCTCGGTCTGGCCGTACGCACGGGAATAGTGCTCGAAACCCGGCGGAGTCCACGCGACCCGGTTGGCCGGAGCGACCCACGTGCCGCGTTCGGTCGTGGTCGCGAGGACGCCCGCCGACGGATACAGCAACTGCCCCTGGACATGCCGGTGCGGTGCGATGCCATCGCCGTGCGCGAGGTGGCCCCGCTTCTCCACGAACTGCGAGACCACGGCGGGCCTCGGGCGGATTTCCGGCACGAGCCGAGCTTACGCGGAGTGACGGACTGGAGGGGCTGAGCGAACCCAGCCCCTCCGCCCTCAGGCCACCTTGGGCGTCGCCCGCGCGCCGAAGTGCACGTACGGCTCGCCGGTCGGCAGCGTGTAGAACAGCACCGGCGTCCAGAACTGCCCGCCCGGCATCCGGAGCACGAACAGCGTGTCCGAGACCGCCACCAGGTCGAACTCCTGAACCTTGTCCGGCAACAGCTCCGCCAGCGGTCCGGTGATGGTGTACACGACGCGCAAACCACCCTCGCGCTCCACCACCTCGAGGTGCGCGCCCGCCCGTTCGTACACGCCCAGGTGCCGGCTCGCGTCGACGGTGACCGGCGTGGCCGGGGGTTCGAGCGGACGCGGCATGGCGACGTCGGCGAGTTCGGCGAAGATCTCCCGGTACAGCTCGGTGAACAGATCCCGCGCGTGGCCGCCGTTCGTCAGCAGCGTGACCGCGAGGCCCGCGTCCGGCAGCAGGCGCAGGAACGCCGACTGGCCGATCGTGTTGCCGTCGTGGCCGATCACTCGGCGGCCGCCCCAGTCGTCGCGGATCCAGCCGAGGCCCCACGAATCGCCGAGGGTGTGCTTGTCCGGGACGTCAGCCTGCTTGGCCGCCATCGCCGCGGCCGATTCCGCCGACAGGATCCGCGTGCCGTCCGCGGTCAGGCCGCCGGTGAGGTGCAGGCGGGCGAAGGCGAGGACGTCCGCGGCGCGCGCGGTGATCAGACCGGCCGGTCCGGCCGAGCGCGGCAGCTGCCAGGCCGGGGCCGGAGCCGGGTCCTCGCCGTCCGGCGCGACGTGGCCGACCGCGGCGCGGAACAGCAACGCCTCCTCCGGCAGCGTGACCGTGTGCGTGAGGCCGAGCGGGGTGTACAGCTTGTCCCGCATCGCGGCGTCCCAGGTCTTCCCGGTGAGCTTCTCGATCACCCGGCCCATGAGCACGAAACCCGAGTTGCAGTAGGAGAAAGTCGCGCCGAGAGGATGGTTCTGCGCGGCTTCGTCCAGCAGGTCGACGAACTTCTCGACGCAATCGTCGCCGCGGCCGGTGTCGGTGAAGATGTCGCCGTCGATGCCGCTGGTGTGCGTTAGCAGGTGCCGCATGGTGACGCGCTTGGTCACCTCCGGATCGGACAGCCGCAGTTCGGGCAGCACGTCCAGGATCGGCGCGTCGAGGTCGAGCAGGCCCTCGTCGACGAGCTGCATCACCACGGTCGACGTCCACACCTTGGAGATCGAGCCGATCTGGAACAGCGAATCCTCGGTGACCTCGACCTCGGTCGCCTTGTTCAGCACGCCGTGGGTCGCGAACACCTCCTCGCCGGTGTCGACGCGCAGGATGCCCAGCGACGCACCGGGAATGTCGTGCTTGCGCGCCAGTTCCGCCAGGCGGCGGCTCCAGTGCGCGGCGTCGATCGGCACCCGCGAACCGGCGTACTGCTCGACCCAGTCGACCACGCGCTGGTTGTAGTCGGCGCGGTGCGAAGGCGGACCGTCCAAAACGAACAGATGCGCGCCGCCCGGGTACAACACCAGCCGGGACGGCACGTCGCGCTCGCGCAGCGCGGTGAACCACTGCTCGGCCTGGCCGACCGGGCACCGGACGTCTTCGCCGCCCTGGAGGATCAACGTCGGCGTGCGGACCTGTTCGACCTGCGCGTGCGGCGAGGACTTCTCGTACTTGCCCGAGGAAAGTCCGGAGAATTCGTTGACTGCCATGTAGTGGCCGCCGTCGGACGTCCCGGCCAGGCTGGTCAGATCGCTGACGACGCCACCGGCGACCGCGGCGGCGAAGCGGTCGTCGCGGCTGGTGAGGTAGCAGGTCATGTAGCCGCCGTAGCTGTATCCGGTGACGGCGAGCCGGTCCGGGTCCGCGAGACCTTCGGCGACGAGCTGGTCGATCGGCTCGAGGAAGTCCGGCGCGTCCGCGCTGCCCCATGCGCCGATCGCGGCGGTGAAGAACTCTTCGCCGTAGCCGTCGCTGGCTCGCGGGTTGATCAGCAGCACTGCCCAGCCGCGCGCGGCAAGGGTTTGGTGATACAGGTGAATCGAGTCTGCGGCACCGTTCCAAGCGTTGTGCGGGCCGCCGTGAATGTCGATCAGCAACGGCTGAGGGCCGGTGCGTTCGGTGTCGCGGATGAGCCAGCCCTGGACGACAGTGCCGTCGCTGATGGTGAATTCTCGTGACTCGCGGCCGAACAATTCCACTTCGGACACTGCGTCGCCGTGCTTCGTGCGCACGTCGACCGAACCCGTGGCACGGTCGAGAACCGCGACCTCGCCGAAGGAATCGCTGGTAGCCAACACAATCGCCGCCTGGCCGCCGACCAAGTCCACTCCGGACACGACGTTTCCGTCGCCGACCAGCACCGGACGCGGGTCTCCACCGGCAAGGTCCACTTCGTACAGATGGGTGCAGCCGCGGTCGCGGATCGCGAACAGCACGACGTCGCCCGCCTCGTTCAGCTGCGGCAGCGCGCCCGGGTAACCGGGGCCGCCGGACATGACGTTGCGGTCGAGGCTGGCGGCAAGGTTGACCGTCTCGCCGCCGTCCAGCGGAACGCGCAGCAGACCGAGGTGTCCGGTGACGGTGTCGGTGCGGCCGACCACCAGCAGCGCCTTGCCGTCGGCGGTCCAGCCGACCGTGCCTGCCATGCCCTGGTCGGTGCCGACCAGGCGCGGTTCGGCGTTCCGCTCGGTGACGTCGAGGACGTAGGCGGAGGACCGGAAGGTGAGGTCGGCGTCGTCGTCAAGGGACGCGGTGAACGCGACGTGCTTGCCGTCGGGCGACCAGGCGGGCTGGCCCGCGTGCCAGTCGCCGAAGGTGCGCTGCTGGACTTCGCCGGCGGCGACGTCGAGGACGTGGATGTGGCTGCGGAGGGTCTTCAGCAGGCCGGGGCCGTCGGACTTGTAGTCCAGCCGCTCGGCGACGATTGGCGTGTTCGCCGGCGGCGCTTCGACAATCGCGGCCAGGTCGATCGCCGCGGAGAACGCGATTTTGCTGCCGTCCGGGCTCCACACCGGTGCGCCCGCGCCGAGCGGGAGCTTGGTGAGCTGCTCGGCCTCGCCGCTGTCTGCCGGGAGGACCCAGACCTGCGCCGGGCCGTCCTGGGCTCGCAGGAACGCGAGCCGGGAACCGTCCGGAGCCCATTTCGGTGCCGCGTCGGCGTTTCCGCGGGTGAGCTGCCGGGCCTCGCCGGAGGAGGTGCCGACCGTCCAGAGCGCGTCGACGTTCCGGTCCTCCTCCCGGTCCGCGGTCCGCAGCACGTAGACGATCCGGCTGCCGTCCGGCGAAAGCGCGGGCTGGCTGGGCGCGGCGAGGGCGTACAGGTCATCGATGCCGAGACGGCGGGTCATACGCTGGCTCCTTGAGAGATCGCGGGCTCGTGGCCCTCGGATTCGCTGAAGTGGCAGGCCGACGCGTGCCGCCGGGGTGCGGAGTCCTCGGCCGGATCGGCCCGCAGGCAGATCTCGCGGTCGCTCCGCACGAGCGGGCCGACCGGGCAGCGCGGGTGGTACCGGCATCCGGCCGGCGGATGGTGCGGATCCGGCGGTTCCGCGTCCGCGGTCGCGCCGGGTTCGAGGTCGAACAGCGACTTGTGCGCCGACGGGGCGGCGTCGAGCAGGTCGCGAGTGTAGGGATGCTGCGGATCGGTGAGGACCTGCTCGGCCGGTCCGGCTTCGACGATCCGGCCGAGGTACATCACCGCGACGAAATCGCTGAGATACCGGATCACGGCGAGGTTGTGCGAGATGAACAGCATCGACAAATCGAGTTGCCGCTGTACTTCACGCACAAGATTGAGAACCGCGCCTTGCACCGACACGTCGAGCGCGGAGGTGATTTCGTCGGCGATCAATGCCTCCGGCTGACCTGCTAGCGCCCGGGCGAGTGCGACGCGTTGCCGCTGGCCGCCGGAGAGCTGACCCGGGAGATGCGCGGCCCGTTCGGGATCGAGATTCACCAGCTCCAGCAGGCGCGCCACTTCCGCTTGGCGCGCCTTGCGGTCTGTGAGGGGAACCCTCACAGACTTCGGCTCGCGCGGCATGGCTTCGGCGATCGACTCGCCGATGGTCATCCGCGGGTTGAGCGAGGAATAAGGGTCCTGGAACACCATCTGCAGCGGGCGCCGGCGCGGGAGTTTCCGCACGTCCACGCCGCCGAGCAGCACCCGTCCGGCGCTCACCGGCGACAATCCGACGGCTGCCCGGGCGAGCGTCGATTTGCCGGAACCCGATTCGCCGACGAGGCCGACGACCTTGCCCGCCGGGACGGTCAGCGAAACGCCGTCCACCGCGGTGAGCCCGCGCCGCCCGCCGTACCGGACGCTGACCGAGTCGAAAACCAATTCGCTCATTTCGCCCCTCCCTCGTCCGACCTTGCCTCGCCGCGCCGACTGTCCGTGAGGGGAACCCTGAGGGAATCTGATTCCCTCAGGGTTCCCCTCACGAACCTTGGCTGGCAGGGGTGAGCGGCGGTCATTTCGTGCCTCCAGCGGTGGCGGCTACTGTTTCCGACACTGCCGCATCCGGATGCCAGCACGCCACCCGATGTTCCGGCGCGAGCACGGTCAGTTCCGGGTCCTCCTCGCGGCACCGGTCGGTCGCCACCGGGCAGCGGCTCGCGAACGCGCAGCCGGACGGCATCTGGTCCGGCTCGGGCGGACGGCCGGGGATCACCGCGAGCGGTGCGTCCGGGTCCGTCTCCAGGTCGATCGTCGTGGCCAGCAGCGCCCGCGTGTACGGATGCCGCGGCGTGCTGTCCGGTCCGGCGGCGGGCAGGTCCTCCACGATCCGTCCGGCGTACATCACCAGAATCCGTTCGCACGTCTGGGAAACGACCGCGATGTCGTGACTGATCAGGATGATCGCGGTGTCCCGTTCAGCGCGGGTCTGGGCCAGCAGCCGCAGCAATTGCCGTTGCACGGTCACGTCCAGCGCCGTCGTCGGTTCGTCGGCGATGATCAGCCGCGGGTCGCCCATCAGGCCCATGCCGATCATCGCGCGCTGCCGCATGCCGCCGGAAAACTCGTGCGGATACTGCTTCGCCCGCCGTTCCGCCGCCGGAATCCGTACCGCGCGCAGCCGGTCGACGGCCCGCTCGAATGCCTTGGTCCGCGAAAGTCCGTGATGCTGCTCGGAAACCTCGGCGAGCTGACGGCCGATCCGCCTCGTCGGGTTGAACGACGTCATCGGATCCTGGAACACCATCGCCAGCGACGTCCCGAGCAGCGTCCGCAATTCGCGTTCCGGCGTGGTGAGCACCGGCGTACCGGCGAAGTCCAGCCGGTCCGCGGTGACCGAACCGGGCGATTCGATCAGCCGCGACACCGCGAGTCCGGTCAAGCTCTTGCCCGAACCGGATTCGCCCACTACTCCGATCGCCTCGCCCGCCCGCACGGTGAAGCTCACGCCGCGCACCGGCACCGTCCAACCGGTCGGGCGGGGGAAGGCGACTTCCAGGTTTTCGACGACCAGCACAGCGTCGTCCGCGGCAGGCGTGTCCATTTTGGACTTTCGCAGCACGCGAGGGGTCAGCCGGGGCAACCGTGTCCGCACGCCGATCACTCCGGCGACGGTCTCGCCGAAGAGGTTGAACGCGAGCCCCGCGAGAACCACCGCGACACCGGGCGCAAGTGCCGCCGCCGGGTTGACGTAAATGCCGTTGAGGCCTTCGTTGAGCAACCGTCCCCAGTCGTAATCCGGGGCCTGCACGCCGATCCCGAGGAACGACAGCCCGGAGAACGCCAGCAGGGAACCGCCCGCGCCCATGGTGGCGTTGACCGCCAGCGGCTCGCCGATGTTCGGCAGAATGTGCCGGAACAGCAACCGGATCCGGCCCACCCCGGCCACCCGGGCGGCGGACACGAAGTCCCGTCCGGCCACCGACGCCGCCAACGTCTGCGTCAGCCGGGCGAACTGCGGAGCCAGCGCGAACCCGATCGCCATCACCGCGCCTTGCGTGCCCACGCCGAAAATCACCGCGAAAAACAGCACCAGCAGCAGCCCGGGGAACGCGACCGCGATGTTGATCGCCGCTGTCAGCAGTCTGCCGAGCGGACGCGGCAGCACCGCGGGCAGCATGCCGAGCACCAGGCCGGTCGCGACGCCGAGCGCCGCGGCGATCAGCGCCAGCAGCACCGAAAGCCGGGTCGCCACCAGCACGCGGTAGAAAATGTCGCGGCCCAGTTCGTCGGTGCCGACCAGGTGGTCGCCCGAGGGACCCTGGCCGATCGCGTTGGTGTCGATCGCCGAAGCCGAGTCCTGCCACAGGATCGGGCCCAGCACCGCCACCGCGATCACCAGCACGAGCAGACCGGCGGAGAACGCGCCGAGCGGGGTGCGCACGGCGGCCAGCCACTGTTGTCCGCGCCGTTTCGCCATCTCAGTTCTCCCGGATCGTCGAACGCGGATCGAGGACCGCCAGCAGCAGGTCCACGATGAGGTTCACCAGCAGCACGCCGATGCCGTACACGAGCACAATCCCCTGCACCAGCGGATAATCCTTCTGCAGAATGGATTGCGAGATCGTCGAACCGAGGCCCGGCCACGCGAACACGTTCTCCACCAGCACGGTGCCCGCGACCAGGGTGGTGAGCATCATCCCGCCGAGCGTCAGCGTCGCGGTCAGCGCGTTCGGCAGCGCGTGCCGCAGGTAGACCATCCGCGCGGGCAGCCGTTTCGCGCGCGCGGTGCGGACGAAATCGTTGCCCAGCACGGAAAGCGTCTCCACCCGGACGATCCGGGACAGCGTCGAGGCCGGGCCGAGTGCCAGCGCGATGATCGGCAGCACGAGCGAACCCGCACCCTCGTGGCCGGCCACCGGGAACCAGCCGAGCTGCACCGCGAAAAACGCCACCAGGGCCACCGCGACGAGGAACTCGGGGATCGCGGCGAACAGCACGGTGGTCGAGGTGAAGCCGAGTTCGGCGCCGCGATGCCGGCCGCCGCGAGTCAGCACGGCGAAGGTCAGGCCGAGCGGGATCGCCAGCCCGATGACCACCACGAACGCGGGGAGCGCCAGCTGCAGCGTCGCCGGGAGCCGGTCGGAGATGACGTCGCCGACCGGCTGCCCAGTCAGCATCGACGTGCCGAAATCGCCGCGGAACAGCCCGCCGAAATAGTCGAGGTACTGCTGCCACAACGGATGGTCAAGCCCGAGCGCGGCGCGGCGGGCGTTGATCAGCTCGATCGGCGCGGTCAGGCCGAGCGCCGCGCGCACCGGGTCGCCCGGGATCAGCTGGATCATCAGGAACGCCATGGTGACCAGCACCCACAGCGACACCACGAACCGCCCGAGGCGGCGGGCGCCGAAGGCCAGCCAGGGGCTGACCTTCGGGCCCGCGACGGCGATCGCGCCGGTCATCAGGCGTACATCCGGATGGTGGTCGGCTTGATGTAGCCGTTCACGATGTCGAACTTCGCGTTGCTGCCGAAGGTCGGGACCACCGAGTTCGCGAACTGCACGACGTCCTGCTTCTCGAACAGCGCCGACTCGGCGGCCATCCAGTCCTCGCAGCCCGCTTGCCCGGCCTGCGAGGCCGCCTTGGCGACCAGCGCCTCGTACTGCGGGTTCTTGATGTGCGCGAAGTTCGTGCCCTGCGGCGGTTCCCCGCCGGAGATGAACGGCACGAGCTGGCTGGGCAGGGTGAGGCCCAACGGCGCCATCGAGATGTCCCACTCGCCGGTGGCGAACAGCAACTGGCTGAGGCCCGGGCTGTCGACGCCCTTCAGCGTCACGTCAACACCGACGCTCTTCCAGCCCTGCTGCATCAGCTCCGCGCCCGGCGGCATCGTCGGACCGGCCTGCGTGCCGTAGATCGCGGTCAGCGCGAGCCGCTTCCCGTCCTTCACGCGGATGCCGTCCGGACCCGGTTTCCAGCCCGCCTGATCGAGCGCCGCCTTGGCCGCGGCGACATCGAAGCCGGGGATCTTGCCGGTGACCGAATCGCCCTCGCACGGCCGCGGTTCGATGGTGACCATGCCCTTGACCGGCGCACTGCCGTCGCGAGTCAGCACCTTCGCGACCTGCGGAAGGTCGATCGCCTGGGTCAGCGCCCGGCGCATCGCCTGGTCCGCGCCGAACCGGCCGGGAGCCTGGTTGAAGAACAACTCGCCGAACGGGGAGACGATGTCGGCGTGGTACAGCCGCTGCGCCTTGAGCCGCTGCTGGTCCTGTCCGATCACCGAGGCGGCGTTGACCTCGCCGGACAACAGCAGGTTCGACATGGTGGTCATGTTCGGGACGATCCGGATGTTGACCTTGTCCGGCACCCCCTGCTGCTTCGGGTCGAACTGGCCGGGACCCCACGTGTAGTCCTTGCGCCGGGTCAGCGTGTAGTGGTCGTTCGGGACGATCTCGGACATGGCGAACATGCCGGTGCCGTTCTCGCCCTTGGCGAGCGTCTTCCGGTCGGCAAGCCCCTTGGCGCACACGATCGGCAGACCGGCGATGTTGCGGAGCAGGAACGCGTCCGGCGCGCCGCTGGTGATCGTGACCGTGCCGTCGCCGGCGACCGCTTTCGTGCCGCTCTTCACCGTGACACCGGCGAGCGGGGACTTGTTCGCCGGGTCGCCGACGAAGTTGATGTTCGCCGCGACGTCGGCCGCGGTCAGCGGACTTCCGTCGGAACAGGTGACTCCCTTGCGCAGAGTGAAGGACGCGGTGGTCGTATTCGCTTCCCACTTCTCCGCGAGGGCCGCCTCCGGCTGCCCCTTGGAATCGAGATTGATCAGCGCGTCGTAGAGGAACTGGTCGAGGTTGCGGGCGACCGAGAGCACGGTGATCGCCGGGTCGAGCGTTCCCGGATCGGTCGGGATGGCATAGGTGAACGTCTTGCCGTCGACCAGTTTCTGGTTCGCGGTCCGGTCCGTCCCGGATTGCGCTGATCCCCCGCACGCGCTCACGGTCAAGGCCACCACGCCCGCCATCGCGGCGGTGAGCCGGGCAGTTTTCATGGGATTTCTCCTACGGGGTCGCGCTCTGGAGGTGGTCGAGCGCCAGCCGGGCGGCGGCGCCGATAGACGCGTCGACCGCGGGAAGGCGGTCTTCGAGAGAATGCGCGCGAGTGAACACCGCGACCGCGAACCGGCGGCCGTCCCCCAGGGTCACCACGCCTGCTTCGTTGCGGATTCCGGGCAACGTCCCGGTTTTCGCCGCGACCGCCACGCCGGACGGGAAGCCCGACGACAGCCGGTGCGGCCAGATCTGCTGCGCCATGATCGTGCGAACCCGTTCGCACGCTTCGGGTTCGCCTGCTTGGTCGGTCCAGATCGCGTTGAGCAGCGTCGTGATCTCGCGCGGCGTGGACGACGTAGTGCGCTCCGGATCGCGGACCGACAGCTTGTCCATCTGCTCCGGTGTCGCTTGGCTGAACAGCGCTTCGAGGTCGGAATCCGGAGTGCCGCCGAGATCCGCGATGACAGACGCGAACAGGTCCTCGCAGCAGCCGATCAGCCGAGTGCGGGCGAGCCCCAGATCGGCCAGCACGCGGTCCACCGTTTCCTGGCCGAGCCGGTGGTAGAGGACGTCGGTCGCGGCGTTGTCGCTCATCGTGAGCATGAAATGCGCGAGGTCGCGCCAGCTCATCTCGACGTCGTCGGCGCAGCCCGCGGTGCCGATGCCGCCGATCCGGTACCGCGCGGTCACCTTGGTCCGTTCGGTGTTGTCAAGCCGTCCGGCGGCGACCTCGCGGGCATAGGCGAGCGCGACCGGGATCTTGAAGACCGACGCCAGGACGACCGGGTCGTCTCCGCCCGCCGACACTTCCGGGCCTTCCACGCCGATCTCCCGGGCGTGCAGGAACCCTTCCGCGCCAGCGTCGGCGAAGACGGCCTCGATCTGTTCGCGGATCCCGCTCACTGGGAGACCCGTCGGTCCGCGCGTCCAGTGTGGAGGAACTGCGCGCGGCCGTTGCCGTCGTCGCCGACGAACGCGTGTGCCATGTAGACACCCGGCAGCTGCTCGGTTTTGGCGACAAAGGTGTCACCCTGGCTCGGGAACAGTTCTTCCTTCCCCGAGGGCGCGCCGATTTCGGCGAAGATTCCCTTCGGGGTGCGTTCCAGCCAGAGCTTGCCGTCCTCCTCGCTGACGACGGTGTCGGCGACCATCGACGAGTACTCGCCCACGTACCGGGAAAAGTCGGCCGGAGCGGCGGCGGGATTCGGCTCGGGCCGCGCCGCGACGGTGACGCCCGCGAGTTCGTCCAGCAGCTTCGCGAAGATCTCCTGGTACAGGTTCATCGGCTGGCCGCCGTTGGTCAGCAGCGCGACCGCGACGCCCTTCTCCGGAACCACGCGCAGGAAGGCCGACTGGCCGATGGTGCCGCCGTCGTGGCCGATCACCTTGCCGCCGTCCCAGTCGAAGAGCATCCAGCCGAGGCCCCAGTGCTCGGCCATGCCGAGGTTCGGCACGTCCACCTGCGGTTCGCGCATCGCGAGCAGCGATTCCGGCAGGACCACCTGGGTGCCGTCGTCGGCCTTGCCCTCGTTCAGGTGCATCCGGACGAACGTCAGCAGGTCGCGCGGGCGCATGGCGAGCGTCGAACCAGCGGGCGAGTTCGAACGGGTGAGCGCCCAGATCGGCGCGGGCACCGGGTCCTCGCCCGGCTTCGGGGAGACGTGGCCGATGGCGGCGCGGTAACGGATCGCGTCGTACGGGCCGGACGCCGCGTGGGTCAGGCCGAGCGGCGCGAAGAGGTGCTCGCGCACGCAGTCGTCCCAGCACTTGCCGCGCAGCACCTCGATGACGCGGCCGAGCACGCAGTAGCCGGCGTTGTTGTAGGAGAACCGCTCGCCCGGCGGGAAGAGCTGCTGCACGTCGGACAGCGTCGCGACGAGCTTCTCGACGCAGTCGTCGCCGGGTCCGGTGTCGGTGAAGATGTCGCCCTCGAAGCCGGCGGTGTGACAGGTCAGCTGACGGACGGTGATCGCCGCCGCGGCCTCGTCGTCGCCGAGCACGAACTCGGGAAGGTAGTCGCGCACCGGCCGGTCGAGGTCCAGCTTGCCCTCGTCGACGAGCTGCATCGCCAGCGTGGTCGTCCACACCTTGGTGATCGACCCGATCTGGAACACCGAGTCCACAGTGGACTCCACGCCGGTGCCCTTGTTCACGACGCCCGCCGCGTGGTCGATCACCTCGCCGTCGGCGAGCACCGCGATCGCGGCTCCGGGGACCTGATGCTTGGCGAGCAGAGCGGCGAAATTCTCCTGAAGCCAGGTCTCGATCTCGGAAATTTTCGACATGTGCACCTTCTGTCCGGGGGATGGTGGACCGGCGTTTCGGAAATGCTAGGTCGGTGGCGGACGTCACTTGTTCGTCCGGACCGAGGAGAGCCGGGGGAAAGTTCCTCCGCTCCGACGAATCAAGCCGTGCGCAGGGACTCCACTGCCGTCGCCGCGGCGAAACCGATGAACGCGTCGCGCTCGGGCACCCTCGACTGGGAATCCGCGGCGCGGGTGAACACGGCGACGGAGTAGCGGCCGCCGTCCGGGTACTCGACCACGCCGACCTCGTTGCGCACGGCGGGCAACGTCCCGGTTTTGCCGCTGGTGCGGATCCCGTCGTCCGGGAACCCGGAACGCAGCCGGTGCGGCCAGACCTGCAGTTCCATCCAGCGCCGGACGTCCGCGCACGCCTCCGGGGCGGCCGCTTCGTCCCGCCAGATCAGTCCCAGCAGGCGGGTCATTTCGGCGGCGGTGGTGCTGCACGATTTCTCCGGTTGCAGCGCGCGCAACCCGGAAACCTGTTCGTAGGTCAGTTCGGCGAGCGCGCGTTCGTCGTCCTCGTAAGAAACTCCGAGATCCTCGCCGATGGTCGCCAGCAGTTCACCGCAGTCCTGCGGCACGACGGTGTGCGTGAATCCGAGGTGCCGCAAGGTGCTATTCACCGCGTCTTTGCTGACTTCGGCGAGAATCAGGTCGGTGGCAACGTTGTCACTGATTCCGATCATCAGAATCGCCAAATCGTGCCAGGACATCGAGACTTCGTGCCGGAAGGTGGCGAGGCCGTACGGACTCGGCGTCGGATGCCCGGGCTTGACGGTGATCCGGGTGCCGAGATCGAGCTTTCCTTCGGCGGCCTGGCGGGCGAGCTCCAGCGCGATCGGAACCTTGAACACCGACGCGGGAACGACCGGGACGTCCTCCCCGATGCCGAGACTGCGCGAGCCGTCGACCTCGGCGGCGTGCAACCGGACCTCGACGCCGACCTCCTCGGCGCGGCGGACGATCGTTTCGGATGCGGTGGCCATGGCCCTCCTGTCTACTGTGGACTTCTCCGGCAGCAGGCAGGGAGTTCTTGGTGCGCCCGGAAACCGCGCTGGTCCGGCCTGCCGATTCCCCATTGTGCGGGAGGCAGGAGGGGGGCGGTTGGTGCGATCGCAGGAAGGTGGCGAGGAGGTTTCCCGTTGGTGGAGCAGGGCGGGGCTGGGTTCTCGTGAGTCTTCATCGCGGTTCTAACCGTGATGAACACTCACGACCCCTCCTCAGCCCTCTCCACCCTCGGCAGCAAGTGCAACTGCACCATCGCCGCGAACCGGTCACCCGGATCGTCCAGATCGATGCCGCCCACCTCGGCCAACCGGCGCAAGCGGTAGCGGAACGTGCTCGGATGCACGTACGCCGCCGCTGAAGCCGCGCTGATGTCCCCGAACGAATCGAGCCAGCATCGCAGCGTGTGCACCAGTTGCGACTGGTGCTTGGTGTCGTACTCCAGCAGCCGCGCGATCGGCCCGGTCGCGACGTCGCCGCGGGCTGCGGACAGGTCGGCCAGTTCCAGCATCAGCGCCTCGATGTGCGCGTCCTCGGCAGCGATCACCCGCTTCGAGCCGCCGTTCGTGAGCAGCACCCGCAACGCGCGGTCGGCACCGTCCCGAGAAGCACGCAAGCCCGATCCGTCGAGCGCGAGCGGGCCGATGCCGATCGCCGCAGCGACCCGGCGGCCGGTGCGTTCCAGGAAGGTCGACGCGACACGCACCGAGCGTTCGCGGCAATCGCCGTGGTTCCCGGGCATCGGGACGATCCCGTACGCGACATCGCCGACCAGCGCGACCGCCGATCGGGGCTGCACGGCGCTCAGGTGCATGGCGAACGCGTCGGCGACCCGCTGGCGTTCCGCGACCAGCCGGAGGTCGTCGTCGGGCGCTTCGATCAGACCCATGGCGAGCACGATCGTCGGCTGGCCCAGCAACCCGAGGCGCGCGATCGCTTCCTGCGCGCCGGAGCCGCCTTCGAGGGCGGTGCTGACCAGGTCGGCCCGCAGCCGGCGTTCGACGTCGGCACCCGCGCGCAGCCGAAGCATATGCAGCGCAACGATTTTCGAAGCGTCAATCAACGCAGCAGTACGTTCTTCGCTTAGCTCTTTGTCGACAGCGGCCCAAATCGACCCAAGAACCTCGTCACCGGCCCGGACCGCGAGGGCGGCCCGAATCATGACGATCTTCTTGTCGTAGCCATCGCCCGGATAGACGTAAACCGGGCCCTGATCGCGATAGAGCCGCTCGAAAACGCCGTCCTTCTCCAGCTCGCGAGTGAACCGTTCAGGCACCTGACGGCCGAGAATCGTCTCGACCCGCGAAGGGTCGGCCTCGTCCTGACGGCCGGAGAAAGCGAGCACGCGCGAGTTGCGGTCCTCGATGGTGACCGGCGCGTCGAGCAGCGCGGCGATGGCGTTAGCGAGCGCGAAAAGATCGCCGGACGGCATCCCGCCGAGCGTCTGTGGGGAGACATCGCCGACGTCGCCCTCCGCGAGCAGCGTGCGGAGCATGGCGGCCAATTGCGCCCACGACGCACCGCTGGCGAGGCCGAGCAGGGCGACCCCGGAGGAATTGGCCGCTCGTACCAGTTCCGTCGAGGCGGCGACCGGCGCTCGTACGACCAGCGCGGTCGCTCCGCGCGCGGCGACGGCGTGCAGGAGCTGCACGATCTCGTCGGATTCGCGCACGCCGACGCCGAGGACTACCGCCTGTGCCGGGAATTCCGCGTCGTCGTGCGGGTCGTGAATCACCACCCCGCCGAGCTGCCGCCGCGTGTCGCGGCCGACGGCGACCGGTTCGAGGAGCACGTCCCCGAGAGCTTCGAGGACGCGTCCCAGACTCGTGTGCGGTTTGCTCGGCACCGGTGTCAGCACCCCCCGAAGGTAGATCCGGCCTCGCGCGGACCGGCTGGTCCGATCCGACCAAATCTACCTCCGGAATTCGTAGCGGGCTACGAACCGATCCAGACCTTTGCCGTGGTCACCTCATCCAGCAGCTCCGGAATCGGCACCACGCCGAGACCTGGTCCGGTCGGCACCGGGAGGTGGCCGTCGGAGAGCACGAAGGGCTCGGTGATGTCGGTTTTGTAGAACCGGTCCGACGCCGACGTGTCGCCGGGCAGGGTGAAGTTCGGCAGCGAGGCCAGCGCGACGTTCGCGGCCCGGCCGAGGCCGGTTTCGATCATCCCGCCGCACCACACCGGGATCCCGTGCGCCGCGCACACGTCGTGCACCCGCCGCGCTTCCAGGTAACCGCCGACGCGGCCCGGTTTGATGTTCACGATCTGGACCGCGCCCAGCTTGATGGCGTCCGCCGCCGCGCGCGCCGACACGATCGACTCGTCGAGGCAGATCGGCGTCTGGATCCGGCGGGCCAGTTCGGCGTGGCCGAGCACGTCCTCCTCTTCCAGCGGCTGCTCGATCAGCAGCAGGCCGAACGGGTCGAGCCGGGCCAGCTGCGGCGCGTCGCCGAGGGTGTAGGCGGTGTTCGCGTCGACCTGCAGCAGCACGTCGTCGCCGAAGCGTTCGCGGACCGCGCGCACCGGCTCGACGTCCCAGCCGGGTTCGATCTTCAGCTTGATCCGGACGTAGCCCTCGTCGATGTACCCGCCGACGACGTCGAGCAACTGCGGAATCGTGTCCATGATCCCGACCGAAACCCCGCACGGCACGGAATCGCGCACCGATCCGAGTTCGGCGGCGAACGACCGCTCGTGCGCGCGGAGTTCGGCGTCGAGCACCGCCATCTCCAGCGCGCCCTTGGCCATCCGATGGCCCTTGAACTTGGCCAGCAGTGGCATCACCTTCGCCGCGGTGACGTCTTCCGCGGCCAGCAGCGCCGGGATCAAGTGGTGCTGCAGCACGTGTTCCGCGCCGTCGTTGTACTCCGACGAGTACAGCGGCCCGGCCATCGTCACGCATTCGCCCCAGCCCTCGCCGGCCAGCGTGACCGCGCGCAGCAGCAAGAGCTCGCGGACGGACTGGGTGCCGAACGAAGTCCGGAACGGGGCGACGAGCGGCATCTGCACCCGGCGCAGTTCCACACCGCTGAGTTTCACTGCTCCTCCTTGGAGATCACGTAAAAGCCGGCTCGGTCGAAACCGGTCACCCGGCCCCCGGCGGCCATCAGCCCGCCGAGCGATTCGCGCAGCGCGACCCGCCACGCGTCCGCCTTGCCGAGATCGGTCGTGCGCAAGCCTTCGATGTCGGACGGGACCGCGACTAGCACCGTCTGGGCGTCCGCGGCACCGGCCGCCGGACCACCGTCATCGGCCACTTCAAGGGCCACCTTCGCGCCCTGGTCGAGCAACGTCTTCGCGTCGATGCGGATCGGCTCGCCGAACGCGGCGGTCCGCACGGTCGGACTGGCCAGGTCCCAGGACACCATCAGCCGGTCGGTGTCGCCCGAACCGTTGATGCCGTCCGCCATCGGGCCGTAGAAATCCCGCAGATAACGCGCCGGGAGCGCGCCGAGTTTGCCGAGGTTGAAATAGCCGTTGCGGCGCACCAGCGGGTCGAAGGTCCATTTGATCGTCGAGACGTCCTGTCCGAGCGCCCAGCCGCGTTGATGCAGTTTCAGCGCGTACCCGATTCCGCGACCGGCACCGGCCTTCGCGACTCCGGCGATGTGACTGTGCAGACTGCCTTTTCCGGGATTTCCGAAAAAGCCGACGCACGCACCGAGCATTTCTCCGTCGGCGAACGCGCCTACCACGTAATTCCCCGCCGACGACAGCGCGCGCAGCAGTTCCGTGGTCACCGGACGGGTTCCCGGCGCGGACCGCCAGATCGTCTCGAACAGCACTCCGACCGCGGTCATTTCCGCGATCTCGGTGATTTCCCGGACCTCGACGCCCGAGGCGGCGGCCGCCGCCCGAGCGGCCGCGACCGCCTCGTCGCACACTTCCGCCGCGACGGGTCTTTCCGTGTTCATCGCAAGATTCGTCACGGGATGATCCTTTCCCGACTTCCCCACTGACGTCACCGTCGTGCTCGACCAGAATCGCCGGTCGGATTCGTCGGAATCGACGGACTCCCCTTCGTCAGTACGTTCTCCACCAGCGCGGCCAGCAACGCGGTCCGCTTCGGCAATTCCTCGACCAGGACATGTTCGTGATCCGCGTGCGCGCCGCCGCCGACCGCGCCAAGACCGTCGAGCGTCGGGACACCGAGGCCTGCCGTGTAATTGCCGTCCGAAGCCCCGCCGACGGCCGCCTCGGTCAATTCCGGCAAGCCCAGTTCCGCAGCGAGTTCCTTTGCCAGCCCGTACAACGCAGCCGACGAAACCGCGTCCAGCGGCGGACGATTGATCCCGCCGGTGACCCGCACCTGCGCCTCGTCGAGGACCGGTTGCAACGCACGGACTTCACGGTCGACGCGGAGCTGTTCTTCCTCGTCCCATACGCGCACGTCGACCTCGACCGCAGCCGCGGCGGGCACGGTATTCACCGTGGTACCAGCAGAAAGCACCGTCGGCACCACGCTGGTCCCGCGCTCCGGACTGGCGAGTGCGGCGACGGCAAGCACCTGATGCGCGATCTCGATCCCGGCATTGACCCCCTTCTCCGGCTCGAGTCCGGCGTGCGACGCGCGTCCGGTCACCTCGATCCGGTAATGGGAAACGCCTTTGCGCCGAGTTTTGATCGCGCCGCCGTCCGCCGAAGCTTCCAGCACGAACGCCGCCGCGCAGCCCTGCGCTTCTTCCTCGATCAGCCCCCGCGACGACGGCGAGCCCAGCTCTTCGTCACCAGTGACCAAAATGGACAGTCCACTCCGGTCGGTCAGCGAAGCTGCGACGTGCAGCGCCATCACGACGCCGGTCTTCATGTCAAAGCAGCCCGGCCCGCGCAAAACCCCGTCCTGCACGGAAAACGGATGCGTCTCCAGCGAGCCCATCGGCCAGACCGTGTCGTGGTGGCCGAGCAGCAGCACGCGCGCCGGACCGTCGCCGAACCGCCAGCGCAGATGCGTCCGTCCATCCAGGACAATCCGCTCCGGCTCCACGCCAAGCAACGCCTTGCCGACCCCAGTCAGCACGTCCGCGCTGTGCGCCACCGCGTCGAGGTCGGACGACGGGGATTCGCAGCGCACCAACGTTTCGATGTCGGCGAGCAAAGCGTCCACAGTGAACTCGGTCATCGCGGTTCCCCTCGCAGCGGCTGGCCCGGGAACGCGTCGGTCAGCAGTTGGCCGTCGCGCACTACCGGAGTGCCCGCGACGAACAGGTGCCGGACGCCGACCGCGGGCCGGGTAGCGTCGAAATACGTTGCGGTGTCAGTGATCGTGGCCGGATCGAGGACGACGATGTCCGCGTCCGCGCCAACGTTCAACCGGCCCTTGGTCCGCGCGCCAGGCGCGACCTCGTCCAGCACGCGCGCCGGGAGGTAAGAACAGCGTCGGAACGCCTCCAGCCAGGTCCAGACCCCGGCTTCGCGCACCATCAACCGCAGAGACTTCGAGAACGTCCCCGCCGTACGCGGATGTGTCGCGCCGCCCGGCGGCAGCGGCCACTCGGTGGATTCGTTGGCCCCGTTTTGCCAGTACACCGGCATCGCGTCGCTCGCGACGATCGAGTCAGGGAAGGCAAGCGCCTGATGCAGCAGGGTGCGGTCGGTCGGGTCATCCTCGTCGAGGAACTCGAGGATGCACGGCGCACCCGGCGTCTCGGCGCGAACCTGCAGCAACCGTCCCTCGTCCGCGATCCGCTCGCCGGTCTCCAGCAGGATGACCCGCGACGGGTTGAGGCCCTTCATCTTCAGCCGCTCCGGCGAGATGAAAGCCGCGCCGACCGCGGTGCTGCCCGCGCCGTACGGATAGGCCTCGACCGTCACCCGCGACCCGGCGGAACGGCCCGATTCCAGCGCGGCGAGCACGCGGTCGATGTGCCGTCCGGAGGTGCTGTTGACGTGGCAGTGGTGCATCGCCGCGCCGGTCTCGGCCGCGACGATCGCGATCTCCTCGGACCCGTCGGCCGGCGTGCCCGGATCGACCTCGACCAGCTCGCGGACGTGGGTGTACGTCGGCGCTTCAGCCTGCTTGGCGAGCTTCGCCAGCGCCAGGAACTCGGCGGGATCGCTGGCCGGCGCGTACCCGAGCAGCACGCCGACGCCGAGCGCTCCCGCCGCCAGCTCGCCCTCGACCAGCGACAGCCACGCGGCCAGCTCGGTCTTCGACGAGGACCGCTGCCAGGCCGGATTGCCCAGCACGGAGAGCCCGGTGTTGATGTTCGCGTCCGGCTCGATGCCGGCGAGCACCTTCGCCCGCGCGGACCCCCACG
This sequence comes from Amycolatopsis sp. cg13, assembly GCF_041346965.1. Lineage (GTDB taxonomy): Bacteria > Actinomycetota > Actinomycetes > Mycobacteriales > Pseudonocardiaceae > Amycolatopsis. The sequence continues at coordinate 7,036,536 of NZ_CP166848.1, read as the reverse complement.
AGGCCGAAAACCCGTAGTGCAGCGGACGCCCCGCCGCGGCGGCCTCGGCGTAAGCCCGTTCGACCGGCATCAGCCCGGCCTCCAGGTCGAGCGCCGTGGTGACGCCGTCCATCGCCTGCAGCCGCTGTCCCGCGATCGTGTGCACGTGACTGTGCAGATCGATGAACCCCGGCCCGACGATGTACCCGGCGACGTCGATCTCGACCTGGTCGTCCGCGCTCGGCAGTCCCGGTCCGACCGCGATCACCTCGCCGTCGGATACCAGCACGTCAGCTGTGCCGTCGAAGCCCGTAGCCGGGTCGATGACGCGACCGCCACGCAGCAGTGTCCGCATGCTTGCCTCCTCGCCTCGCTGCTGGCGACCCTAGGAGGTTTCCCGGGCACGACGTTCGTGCGCGCGGACGAATCCGGGGCGGCAGATCTATCCGCGCGCACAAACCGGAATCCGCTGGGCTGGGGTGCGCGCGGGCCCTAAGCTCGCGCGCATGGCCTGCCGGATCACCGAACTCGTCCTCGACTGCGCCGACCCGCAACGGATGGGTGATTTCTGGTGCGAAGTCCTCGGCTACGTCGAACTCGGCTGGGACGGCGAAGACCTCGAGATCGGCCCTCCCGAGGCTGGTTTCGGCGGCCCGCGGCCGACGTTGATCCTCAGCCGCAGCAGCGACCCAAAACCGGCGAAACTGCCGCTGCACCTGGACGTGAACCCGACCGACCGGGACCAGGACGCGGAACTGGAACGCCTGCTGGCGGCCGGGGCGCGGCCCGCCGACATCGGGCAGACCGGGGAGGAGTCGTGGCACGTGCTCGCCGACCCGGAGGGGAACGTATTTTGCCTGCTCCGCCGCCGAGTCGACCCCGTGCCTGGGTGACCTGCCGTGAGGGGAACCCTGAGGGAATCTGATTCCCTCAGGGTTCCCCTCACGGCTTTTGGCCAGCTACGCCAATCACTCCCGGTAGCGGAACTGCCCGGCCCGGAGCAGGTCGTCAGCGAACTCGAACACATACCCGTCCTGACCACGCCGCACCCGGCCCGCCGACGGCGCCGGAAAGTGCGTCGGAAGCAGAACCGAGCCCAGCTCGTCCTCCAGCAGACGGCTCCGCACCCGCGCCGCCGCTTGCGGATCAACGCAATACCGGGTGCTCAACTCCGGATGCCGAACCTGCACCCCGTGATGCATCGTGTCCCCGGCCAGCAGGACAGTCCCCGCACTGCCGCGGACCCGCACGCACACATTCCCCGGCGTATGCCCGGCTGCGGGAACCAGCGAAGCATGCTTGCCCACCACCGCATCCGGAGCGACGAAGCTCAACTGGCCGGCCCGCTCGATCGGCAGCACGCTGTCGGCCAGGTAGTCACCAGTCCGGCGCATGGCCTCCCCGCCAGCCTCGCTCGACCAATACCGGAACTCCTCCTCGACCACGAAATGCGGGGCATCCGGGAAAACCGGTTCCAGCTGGGCAGTCGCCGCGCCCACGTGATCGGTGTGCAGATGCGTGAACACCACCGCATCGACGTCCGAAGGCCGCAGCCCGGTCGCGAGGAACTGCTGCATCCATCGATCCGGCAGCTGGTCGAACTCCGCGCGCCGACGGTCCTTCCCCGCCCCGACACACGCGTCCACCACCAGCACCTCGTCGGCCGAACAGACGAGGAACGACTGGATGACGAAGACCAGCTTCCCCGAGGAACGGTCGAACCACGGCTCCCGCGTGTACCAGTCGCCGAGGTCGGGCTCGAGTCCCGGGAAGAACTCCCCGGGCTCGATCAGCAGCCGATCGTCCTCGATCAGCGGAACGACCGCGACGTCACCGAGATCGAACCAGTGCGCCATCGCGCTCCCTCCTAGCCTGCGACCGCACCCGGCTCAACCCGACCGCGCAAGCGATTGCCACCAGCACGGGAACGGCCGTAGCGAGGACGATCGTCTGCGCCGACAACGCCAGCGCAAGAAGCAAACCCGCGACGCCCGGTCCGACGATCGACCCGATCCGCCCGAGCGCCGCGGCCCAGCCGACGCCGGTGGTGCGAGTGCTCGCCGGGTAGATCGAGACCGCGAGGGTCAGCTGGCCGATCTGCCCCGCCGTAACCCCGAAACCGGCCCCGGCCAGCAGCAGGAACAGCACAGTCTCGCCGACCGGCACCGTCGCGACGAGAACCATGCACACCGCCCCGATGGCGGGCAGCAGAATCAGCGCACGCGCGATTCCGATCCGCGCGGCGAGCGGGATGAGCACCAGACCGCCCGCGATGCCGCCGAGGGTGAGGAACGCGAGTCCCAGCGGGGCTTTCCCGGCGGCGAAACCGTAGCCGGTGAGGAGCGTCGGAACCCAGGAGATCAGGACGTACGCGGTGATGAAGATCAGGAACGAGAACGCCCAGATGAGCGAGGTCGGCAGGCGCAGTCCCTGGCCGAACAACCTGCTCACCTTGGCTTCCTGCTTCGCCGTGCTCGCGACCGCGGGCTCACTGGTCGGCAACACCATCGCCATGACGGCGGCCAGCACCAACGGAGCCAGCCCGGCGACGTAGAAGACCCCGGCGGACCCGACGCTGTGCAGCAGCTTGCCGCCGAAGAACCCGCCGAGGCTGCTCCCGGAAGCGAGGCCGAGGGTCACCGCCACGGAGACCAGCTCCCGGCGGCCCTCCGCGCTGTGTTTCGTAGCGAGCGAGACCCCGGCGGGCAGCACCAGCCCGAGACCGAGTCCGGTCACCAGGCGGGTCGCGGCGAAGACCGGCATGGATTTCAGGTGCAGGATCGCGGCGGTCAGCACCGTCGCGCCCGCGAAGATCAGGACGCCGGTGAGCACCACCGACCGTGCCTTCATCCGGGCGCCGACGTAACCCGCCGCCAGATATCCCATGACGACGCCGATGTTGGTCAGTACCAACGGCAAGGTGAAGGCGGCGGGAGCGGAACCCCATTCGTGCGACAGCGTCGGGATGGTGAACGACAGGGCTGCGGTGTCGAAGCCGTCGAGGAGAACAGCGAGGAAGCAGAGAATGACTACGGGCCAATGGATGCTCTTGCTCATGGCGTGTTCTCCAGTGTCTGAGGGGAATTCCCGATCCGGAAGCCGGTCCGCGCGCCAGGCGAACCCGACCGCGCGAATTCGGTCCACCACAAGCGCATCTGCGCACCGAGACGTTCGACCTCGGCCCAGCTCGTGTCGCCCAGCATCGGGCTCCCCCGCCAGGATTCCGGGGTGCCCAGCAGGAAAGGCAGTTCCAGGCAATGGATCGCGCCGTAGCCGCCGGTTGCCGGAGTCCAGGCGAACTCGTAAGAGGACGCGCCGTACCGCTGCGCCAAGTCACGCGCCGGGCGACCGAAAAGCGGCTCGGTCTGGTCCGCGATCGCCCGCCGGATCTCGTCGTCCTGAACTCCGATCGCGAACGCCTCGCACTCCTGCGCGGTATGCCCGATCATCAAGTCCGGCAACGGATCGGACAGCCGCACGTCGAGGTCGACGATCCCGAACGGCGGCCGGGTCGACGTCGGATCCTTCGCCGCGTTCCACCGGAGAGTCCGCAGTTGCGCGGCAAGCAACTGCTCGACGGAAGCGGTCAGCGGATCTCCGCCGACCGCGTCGACGAAATACCGGCTGATCTCCAGTGCTTTCGCGCGATCCTGGATGATCGCGGGATCCGGAGAACTCTGGACGATCGCCCGCCGGACGAGCGGACGACTGTCGGGCTTGGACAGCAAGGCGAGCGTCGAAAGCGCGCCCGCGGACTGTCCGAAGAGAGTGATATTGCCCGGATCGCCGCCGAGCGCCGCGATGTTGTCGCGCACCCATTCGAGCGCGAGAGTCTGGTCTGCCAGACCGAGATTGCCCTCGCTGACGCCGTCGTGGACCAGGTAGCCGAACGCGCCCAGCCGGTAGTTGACCGACACCACGACCACGTCGCCGTCCGCGGCGAGCCGCCCGCCGTCGTACCAGGGAAGCGTGCCGCCGCCGCTCAGGAAGCCGCCGCCGTGCAGCCACACGAGCACCGGCCGCGATCCGGTCAGCGCCGGTGTCGCGACGGCGAGGTGAAGACAGTCCTCCGACTGGGGCGGCTCATCCCGCGGCGGCCCCATCGCGGCCTCCAGCCGAGAGCCGAGCTGCGGGCAGATCGGGCCCGGCAGCGTAGCGTCGACCGCCTCTAGGTGGGGCTGGACCGGTCGCGGCGGCTGGAACCGCTCGGCGGTGCCGTACCGCACGCCGCGGAACCGCAGGACGCCGTCGTCGATGCCGATGACCGGACCGGACGGCGGCTGAGCAGTGACAGGCTGGCATTCGGTCATCGCGGCTCTCCTTTGAGCGGGTGTCCGGCACCTTCGACCCGCAGTCAGGCTAAGAAAGTCCGGAATGCCTGACCAATGCTCTTTGCCGCCCGAGACATGCTTGCCCGGCTATATCTCACTGCGAAACGCGGCTCCCCGCCTCCGCCGGTTCAGCGCGCACCTGCCGAGGCGCACGCACGGGCTCGGTCCGCTTGCCGCCTCCGGAGAACAGATCCGAGAGCTTCCCGATCGCCATCCCCAGCAGCGGAAGCCAGATCGGGCACAGCATCAGGACCAGCAGCGGTCCCATGATCTTGAAAATCTCCAGGAATCCATGCATAACAGCGTCACGCCTTCTCGGTCTCGGCCAGCAGCGTCGCGAGCGTGCGCACCGCGCGGTGCTGCAGCGCCCGGACGCTGTTGGGGTTCTTGTTCATCGTTTCGGCGACCTCGGCGACGGAAAGCCCGGCGAAAAACCGCAACCGCACGCACTCGCGCTGCGGTTCGCTGAGGCCGGCCAGGCACCGCCGGAGCGCGGCGGCTTCGATCCGGGCCAGCGCGAGCCGGTCGGCTCCGCCCCGGATATCCGGTCCGTCGTGGTCTTTCCCGTCGAGGAGTTCACGCCGGTAGCGGGCCGATTTCCGGTGGTCGCGCAGGAGGTTGTCGGCGATCGTGTACAGCCACCCGGTGAACGAACCGATGTCCGGGCGGAAGTCCGGCAGTTTCCGCCACGCGCGCAGGAACGCCTCGCTCGTCAGGTCTTCGGCGACGGTCGCCGTCGGCACCCGCATCCGCAGGTAGCGGAAGACCGGCGGCGCGTGTTCCTGGTAGATGACGGCGAACGCGGCCTGGTCGCCAGACCGCGCCCGCCCGAGCAGCTCCGTCTCCACCGGGCCTCAATCCTGCAACCGCAACGCGGCGACCGGGCACGCCTGCACCGCCGCGTCGACGAACTGCCGGTCCGCCTCGGACGGAGTCTCGTCGAGGACTTGCACCAACCCGTCGTCCCCGACCTCGAAGAACTGGTCGGCCATCGCCTCGCACATCCCGAGGCCTTCGCATTTGCCGTGATCCGCGACGATCTTCATTACGCTGCCTCCCGAACCACGGGCACGAAGTCGACCTTGTCGCGCACGCCGCAATCGGGGCACGTCCAGTCGTCCGGGATCTCCGACCACGGCGTCCCGGCGGCGAAGCCCTCCAGCTCGTTGCCTTCCGCGACGCGGTAGACGTAGCCGCAGCCGGGGCACCGTGCGGCGTCCACGTCGTCGGCCAGCTTCGGCCGGGTGTCCGCGGCGGGTTGTTCCACCGCAGCAGCGAGCACCGGGTATTTCTTCAGCAGCGACGGCAGTTTGCCCGGCTGCACGTTCGCCTGCCGGATGTCGCCATCGAAATGCCGGTAGACCCGCGGATCCATCACCTTGCGGAACCACGCCGGAACCAAAGCGACGACCATCATTCCGGTGTAGCCGGTCGGCAGAACGGGGCTTTCCTTGAAGTCGCGCAAAGTCTGGAACCGGCGCGTGGGGTTCGCGTGGTGATCGCTGTGCCGCTGCAAGTGGTACAGCAGGACATTCGTCGCGACATTGTTGGAATTCCAGGAATGCGCCGGAGTGACCCGTTCGTACCGCGTCTTGGCGCCATGCGTGACCTGCTTGCGCAGCATCCCGTAGTGCTCCATGTAATTCACGATTTCCAGCAGCGAGAACCCGAACACCGCCTGCACCACCAGATACGGCAGGATCCCGACGCCCAGCCAGGCGATCAGCCCGCCCCACAGCACGACGCTCATCAGCCACGCGTTGAGCACGTCATTGCCGAGGTGGAACGGATGGCTTTGCTTGCGGGCGTACCGTTTCCGCTCGACACCCCAGGCACTGCGCAGCGAGCCGATGACCGTACGCGGCCAGAACCGGTAAAAGCTCTCACCCATCCGGCTCGACGCCGGGTCCTCCGGAGTGGCGACGCGGACGTGGTGCCCGCGGTTGTGCTCGATGTAGAAATGCCCGTAGAAACACTGCGCCAGCGCGATTTTCGCCGCCCAGCGTTCGGTGTCTTCCCGTTTGTGGCCGAGTTCGTGCGCGGTGTTGATCGCGATACCGGCGACCGTGCCCAACGTGATCGCGAGGCCGATCTTGCCGCCGACGGACAAATCACCGCGCGCCAGCATCCACGCGCCCGCGATGAAACCGGCGTATTGCAACGGCAGGAACAGGTAGGTGATCCAGCGGTAGTAGCGGTCCTCCTCCAGCGCCTCCATCACCTCGTCCGGCGGATTGGTGTGGTCGTAGCCGGCGACGAGGTCGATCAGCGGCACGAGGACGAGCACGACGAGCGGTCCCAGCCACAGCACGGCGTCGGATCCGGTCGCGGCGTGCAGCCCGATCGCGGCGAACGGCAGCAGCGGCACCACCAGCCCAAGCAGCCACAGGTGCCGCTTCCGGTCGTGCCAGGCGGTCTCGCCGTGAGCTCCGGCGAGGCGGTACTTCTTCATGGCGGCCTCCACGCGGTCTGTCGTTTTCCCGAAGGTAGAAATCCGCGGGCGGCGGGACACTGTGCGCGAAACCGAAACGCCCGGCTGCGTTGGGTCCCGGGCACGAACCGGGCGTACGGTGCTGCCTGTGACGTCGACGGCTGCCGCCACGCTGGCCAAGGTCGCGGACTCGGTCCTGGCCGAGCTCGCGCTGCTCTGCGCGCGCATCGTGGAGGAGGTCACCACCGAACTGCCTACGCTCGCGCCCGACGCGCAGGCCGCTGAATTGCTGGAAAGCACGGTGCGGGAGAACGTGGTCGCCGCGCTGGGCGTGCTGGGCGGCGCGGCGGAGCCGGTGGACGTCGGGGCGCCGCCGGTCGCGCTGGAGTTCGCGCGGCGGCTGGCCCAGCGCCGGGTGCCGATCACCGCGATGCTGCGTGCGTACCGCCTCGGCCAGGCGGCCTTCCAGCAGGAGATGATCGCCCGGATAGCCGCCGAGCCGGTGGAGGCCGCGGACGTCGCGGTCGCCGCCACCGAGCTGTCCCAGGTCGCCTTCACCTACATCGACAAGATCTCCGAGGAGGTCGTCGAGGCTTACCAGGCGGAACGCGACACCTGGCTGCGCCACCGCAACGCGGCCCGGCTCGCGAAAGTGCAAGCCGCGTTGTCCGGCAAGCCCGTCGACACCGCCGACGTCGAGAAAACCCTCGGCTACGCGCTGTCGGACCGGCACGTCGGCGCGGTGCTGTGGTGCGGTCCTGAGCTGGACGAAAGCGCGCGGCTGACCACCCTCGAACGCCACGCGGCCCTGCTCGCGACCGCCCTCGGCACCACTCCGCTGGTCGTGGCCCCGGACGCCTCGACCGTCTGGGCCTGGTTCCCTGTCTCGACGCTCGACCTCGACTCGGTGTCCGCCGCGCTCGCCAGCTCACCCGATCCGGTCCGCGTCGCACTGGGCGACCCGGCGAGCGGACTGGCCGGCTTCCGCACCACCCACCAGCAAGCCCGGCAAGCCGAAGCCGTCGCGCAGATGACCGAGCGCTCCCAACCGCGACCGGTCACCGCGGCGGCGCAGCTCGGGCCGTTGGCGCTGGTCGCGGCCGATCCGTCGGCGGTCGCGGGCTGGGTCCAGTCGGTGCTCGGCGCGCTGGCCGACGACGACGAGGGACACCACCGGATGCGCGAGACGGTCTGGGCGTATCTGTCCAGCGGGAGCAGCCTGATGGTCGCCGCGCAGGAGCTGCACCTGCACAAGAACACCATCCAGTACCGGCTCCGCAAGGCCGAGCAGGAGCGCGGCCGTCCGCTGTCCGAGGGGCGGATCGACGTCGAGGTGGCGCTGCTGGCATGCCGCCTGCTGGGTCCCGCCGTCCTCCGGCCGGTCGACTGAATTTGTGCTGCGGGACCAGTCGGGTCCCGACCTCCCGGTCCACAGACCGATGCGCGCGCCTGACCTGAGGCGAAGACTGCGGGGAACGTCGCCGGACGGTGCCCAATCGCCGTCCGGCGGCGTCCCCAGACCCGAGGCGAGGACCCGATGACTCCACCCCGCGAAGAGACCGACGTCCTCGTGATCGGCTCCGGTTTCGGCGGTTCCGTGAGCGCACTGCGACTGTCCGAAAAGGGCTACCGCGTCACCGTGCTGGAAGCCGGGCCGCGCCGTACCGAAGAGACGCTGCCCAAAACCTCTTGGGACGTCCGGAATTTCCTCTGGGCACCGCGTCTCGGCTGCTACGGCATCCAGCGCATCCACCTGCTCCGCGACGTCGTCATCCTCGGCGGCGCGGGCGTCGGCGGCGGTTCCCTCAATTACGCCAACACTCTCTACGAACCGCCCGCGCCGTTTTTCGCGGACCCGCAGTGGGCGCACGTCACCGACTGGCAAGCGGAGTTGAAACCGCACTACGACCAGGCCCGCCGGATGCTCGGCGTCACCCAGAACCCCACCGTCACCACCGCGGACGAGGTGCTCCGGGAAGTCGCCGACGACCTGGGCGTCGGCTCGTCCTTCCAACTCACCCCAGTCGGCGTTTTCTTCGGCGACAAGGACACTCCCGCCGGAACTGTCGTGCCAGACCCGTTCTTCGGCGGCGCCGGACCAGCCCGCCGAACCTGCACCGAATGCGGTTCCTGTATGACCGGTTGCCGCGTCGGAGCCAAAAACACCTTGGACCGCAACTATCTCTACCTGGCCGAACAACGCGGCGCGAACGTCATCCCGATGACCACAGTGCTCGACGTCCGCCCAGCAGACGGCGGCTACACCGTCACCGCGGTCCGCACCGGAAAGTCGCCTCGCCGCGGCAAAAACGTGCGCACCTTCTTCGCCCGCGACGTCATCTTCAGCGCGGGCACCTACAACACGCAAAAACTGCTCCACCGAGCCCGCGAAACCGGTGCACTGCCCCGAATTTCCGCCAGCCTCGGCCGATTGACCCGGACCAACTCGGAATCCATCCTCGGCGCGAAATCGAAACGCAAGGACGTCGACTTCACCCACGGCGTCGCGATCACCTCGTCGATCCACCCCGACGCGCACACGCACATCGAACCGTGCCGCTACGGCAAGGGCAGCAATGCGATGTCGCTGCTGCAAACCGCGCTCACCGACGGCGGGAAGTCCGCCCCGCGCTGGCTGACCTGGCTCGGCGCGTTCGCCCGGAATCCGCGCAACTTCACCTGGTTCTCGCCGCGCCGATGGTCCGAACGCACCATCATCCTGCTGGTGATGCAAACGCTGGACAATTCCATCACCGTCTCCGGCAAACGAACCCGCACCGGACGGCACAAACTGACGTCCGCGCCCGGCCACGGCGAACCGAATCCCACGTGGATCCCCGCCGGAAACGACGCCGCCCGCCGCGTCGCGGACAAAATCGACGGCATCGCGGGCGGCACCACCGGCGAGATCCTGAACATCCCGATGACCGCGCATTTCATCGGCGGCTGCGCGATTTCCGACGATCCGACGGGCGGCGTCCTCGACCCGTACCAGCGCGTCCACGGCCACCCCGGGCTGCACGTCGTCGACGGTTCGGCGATCTCGGCGAACCTGGGCGTCAACCCGTCCCTGACGATCACCGCCCAAGCCGAACGCGCGATGTCCTTCTGGCCCAACCGCGGCGAGGAAGACCGGCGCCCTCCGCTCGGCGCGCGCTACGAACGCATCGATCCCGTGCCCCCGCGGCATCCCGCGGTCCCGGCCGACGCTCCCGGCGCGCTCGCCATTCCCTGAACGCACCGCGGCACCGGCGAAATCTCCTTCCGGGAATTCAGTACGCACCCAGAAGTATTTCTCCGGAAACCTTACAACCAGGTTAGCTGCACTGTTCCGCATATTCTTCATCAAAAACAAAGCGAACTTCGCCGTCGGCCCAACTGATTCGACTGAACGCCCGAGTGTCAGCACCCGGCGGCCCTGCTAGCGTGTTCCAGGCGGAGAACTTCGCGCATCGGAACAGTTCATCAGCGATCGCTATCGAACCCATAAGAAATGACAGCAGAAAGAGAGCACAGAGGAGGACTGGTTTCCGTGAAGACCCTTCCCGAGCGCTATCAGGCCCCTGAGGCCTCCTCCGTCGGCTGCTTCGCGACCGACACCCGGCGGCTCCGCCGCGGCCCGCGCGACCATCACCACCGCGCACGTCGTCGTCGCCGCTGAACGCACTGAACACGCGGGGTTTCACCACCCGCTGAGCTGACCTGACGTGGCTGGGGATCGAGTCAGCCGGTCTTCAGCCACGTTCGTCAGCCCGTCGCTCGGCATCCGAAGAGTTGAGCAGAGGACTGGTTCCCGTGAAAACCCTCCCCGAACGCTACCAAGCCCCCAACGCGTCCCCCGCCGGCCGTTTCGCGACCGACACCCGCCGCTTCGGCCGGGGCGCGCTCGACAGCATCTTCTTCGGGCGCCTTCTCTCCCGCAGACGCGGGCATTCAGACAGCACCTGTCACCGACTGGCCTGACGTGGCCGGGTTAGCCGGTCGTTTCGTCAGCCCGCTCACGCGGCACCAAAAGTTGAGCAGAGGACTGGTCACCGTGAAAACCCTTCCCGAACGCTACCGAGCCCCAGCCGCATCCTCCGCTGGCCGCTTCGCGACCGACACCCGCCGCATTGACGGCATCTGGCGCGACCACCGCCACCGCGGACGTCGCCGCCGCCACTGAGCACCCGGTCGTCTCGCGGACAGCTGCACTGACCCTGACGTCGCCAAAGGCCGAGCCAACGGGCCTTCGGCCACGTTCGTCCTCCCGTCGTTCGAATCGATCCCGGTCGGTGGTCCGATGAACGCAGAGCCGAGCAGCCTTGTCGTCCTCCCCGACTCGCCGGGCGGCGCCGCGCTGCTGCCGCGAGTTCCTTACCAGCGGCCGAGTGTCCTGTTCCATTCCTCCGGGCGGCCTTGGCTGGCCGGCCGCTGGGCCCCGGGAGAAATCCGGGTGGCCATCGCGGGCCGGGCGCGCGTCGCCGTGTTCGGGTTCTGCCCGATGCCGGTCGAGCGGCTGACCGCCTACACCGCCCGCCTGCGGACCGTGGCCGACGCGGACACGCTCGCCCGCGTCCTGCCTGGCAGCGCGCATCTCATCGCGTCGGTGAACGGGCAGGTCCGGCTGCAGGGCACGCTCACGAACCTGCGCCGCGCCTTCCACACCCGGATCGACGCCACCCCGGTCGCGAGCACCCGCGCCGACCTGCTGGCCGAGATGACCGGAGCGGACCTGGACGAGGATCTCCTCGCCGCGCACCTGACGGAAATGCAGCTGCTTCCCCCGCTGATCGAGAAAAGCTGGTGGCGCACAGTGCATTCGGTGCCGCCGGATTCCTCGATCGTGCTGGCCGACGACGGAACCGCCCGCACGGTGCGCTGGTGGCGCCCGCCGGACCCGGTCCTGCCGATCCAGAAGGGCGCTCCCGCCGTCCGCGCCGCGTTGCGCGAATCGGTCGCGGAGCGGCGGCCCGCCACGGGCCGGTTGTCGCTGGACCTCTCCGGCGGAATGGACTCGACGACGCTGTGTTTCCTCGCCGTCGAGCAGAATCCCGACCTGTTCACCTTCCGGTGGACCGGAGGCAGCGTCGCCAACGACGATCCGATCTTCGCCGCCGAGGCGGCCCGGCTGCTCCCCGGTGTAGAGCACCTGGAAATGTCCGAAGGCAGCGCGCCCGCGTTGTTCGCACCGCCCTATGCGACGTCCGATCTCGAAGCGCCGTGGACGATGACCCGGGGGCTGAACGGCTCCGCCCACTGCGTCCGCATGCTCGCCGAGCACGGTTCCGGCCTGCACCTGGCCGGGCACGGCGGGGACGAGGTCTTCACCGCCTCGGCCAGCTATCTGCACACCCTGATCCGCCGTCGCCCGCTCACCGGCCTGCGCCAGCTCCGGGTCTACCGCAGTCTCGGCCGATGGTCGTGGCGGCGCACCCTCGCCGATCTCGCCAGCAGGCAGAGCTGGGGCGACTGGTGGCGGGAGTCGGCTGACCACCTCACCGACCCGCTGCCCCGCCCGGGGACCCCGGAACTGGGCTGGGCCGACGCGGTCCGGGCCTCGCCGTGGGCCACCGCGGACGCGCTCGCGACGACCCGCCGGGTCCTGTACGCGATCGCCGACGAGGCCGAGCCCCTCGCCGACGACCGCGGTCAGCACGAAGCGCTCACCAGCCTGCGCGCCGCAGGCCCGCTGTGCCAGCAAATCCAGCGCGAGTACCTCGATTGCGGCGTGCCGCTCGACCTCCCGTACCTGGACGACCGGGTCGTCGAAGCCGCGCTCGCGGTCCGGACTTCCGACCGCTTCACGCCATGGCGGTACAAACCGCTGCTCGCCACCGCGATGCGCGGGCTCGTCCCGGACGTCATCCTCGACCGCACCACCAAGGGCAACTACCAGGACGACGACGATGCCGAGGCGCACCGGCACGTACCCGACCTGCTCGACTACTTCGCCGACTCCGCCTTGGCCGCGCGCGGCCTGCTCGACCTCGACGTGCTCCGGTCGTGCCTGCTCGAACCCCGGATGGACGACGAATGGGAAGCGCACCTGGAAACCGCGCTCGGCTGCGAGATGTGGCTGCGCGCGATCGCCGACGCCCGGCCAGCGACCGCCCGGAGGACCCATGCACCTGCACCCTGACACCGCGCTCACCGACACCCCGGACGGCTCGGTCCTGCTCAACAAACGCACCGGAAGCTACTGGCAGGTCAACCGCACCGGCGCGCACACCCTCGACCGCCTGCTGGCGGGCGAATCCGCCGACCGGATCGCCGCCGACCTAGCCGCCAGATACGACATCGACGCCGCCAAGGTGCGAGCTGACATCAGCGCGATGACCGACAGCCTGCTCGCCGCCGGACTGGTCGAGGCGTCGTGAGCCAGCCGTCCGTGGTACCCCATCGCATTCGCCTGCCGCTGCACCGGAAAATCCTTCCGCTGCTGGCGGTCGGCCTCTCGACGCTGCTGAACGCGCTCTCCCCCAAGCACCTCTGCGCGATCCTGACCTTCGTCCGCCGGGGCGCCCGGCCCGCCACCTTCGAAGAGGCCCGCACCGCGCGTCGATCAGTCGTCGCGATCAGCCTGCGCTGCGCGGGCGACGGCTGCCTGCTCCGTTCCGTCGCCACCGCGCTGCTGTGCCGCGCGCACGGTACTTGGCCGACGTGGTGCACCGGCGTACGCACGCAGCCTTTCAGCGCCCACGCGTGGGTCGAAGCCGACGGCCGGGCAGTCGACGAAATCCATCCGCCGGGCCATTTCGCTCCGCTGCTGACCGTTGCTCCCCTCACGGCCGAGGACCGCCCGCATGACCGTCACCGCCGCTAAGTCCACTCCTTCGGCGACCGAAGAGCCGGTCCGTACCCGGGTCGGTCTGCGCCACCTGTTCGCCGCCACCCGCGGGCACCGGAGAAACATCGCCGTCGCCCTGCTGTTCACCCTCATCGGCGCCGGACTTGGCCTGCTGCAACCAATGCTGGCCATGCAGACCATCGACGCCGTCGGAACAGACCGCGCGATCGGCTGGCTGCTGGTCGCCCTCATCGCCGTCTTCGCCGCCGAGGCCGTCGCGGACACCGTCGGCCGCTACTGGCTGGAACGCTCCGGCGAAGGCGTCGTGCTGGGCCTGCGAGTCCGCCTGGTCAGCCACCTTTTGCGGCTTCCCATGCGCCTCTACGACCAACACCGAATCGGCGACCTGCTGTCCCGAACCACCGCCGACACGACCCTGCTGCGCGACACCCTCGCCTACGACCTGGTCGAAATGCTGACCGGCAGCTTCGTAGTCGTCGGCGGCGCCATCGCCATGCTCTGGCTGAGCCCACTGCTGTTCGGCATCGTGGCAGTCATCGTCGGCGGCGTGGGCGGCGTCACGCTGTTTGTGTTGGCGCGCATCAGAAACGCCACGGAGAACGCACAGGACAGCCTGGGCCTGATGGCCGCGGAACTGGAACGAGCGCTCAGCGCCATCCGCACGATCCGCGCCACGCGCGCGGAAGACCGGGAAACCGACCGCATCGGCCACTATGCCCGCACGACCTATCAGGACAACGTCCGCGCCGCGCGGTTGAATTCCATCGCCGCGCCTGCCGTGACCCTCTCCGCCCACGGTGCCCTCATCGCAGTACTGGTCGCCGGCGGAATCCAGGTCGCGAACGGCAGTCTCACCCTCGCCGAACTCGTGGCTTTCCTGCTCTACGTCAGCTACATCGCCGTCCCGAGCGCGGGTTTGTTCGAGGTAGCCGCCACCATCCAAAAAGGACTGGCCGCATTCCAGCGAGTCCACGACATGACCCAGCTCCCCACCGAAACCGACGCTACGCCCCTCTCTCGTGTCTCCGTGGCTTCCGCCCCAGTACTGGAATTGCGCGACGTCTGGTTCAGCTACCACCCCGACCGCCCCGTGCTGCGCGGTGTCTCCTTCACCGTGCCGCGCCAAGGCCACGTCGCACTGGTCGGCCCCTCTGGAGCCGGAAAATCCACCATCCTCGCGCTGATCGAGCGTTTCTACGAACCGGATCGCGGAACCATTCTGTTCAACGGACACCAGCCGTCCATCGCGGAATGCCGCCAGCGAATCGGCCTGGTAGAACAAACAACCCCAATCCTGCACGGCACCCTGCGCGACAATCTCACCTACGCCGCTCCCGACGCGACCGACGAGCAAATCCGCGACGTCCTGGCGAAAACCAACCTGACCGAGTTCGTCGACCGCCTCCCCGCCGGCTTGGAAACCCCCGCAGGCGAACACGGCGGCATGCTTTCGGGCGGTCAACGCCAACGACTGGCCATCGCCCGAGCCCTCCTGGCCCGACCTGAGCTGCTATTGCTCGATGAGCCAACCTCCCAACTGGACGCGGCGAACGAAGCCGCTTTCGCGCGGACGCTGGACCAGGTCGCCGGGGAGTGCGCATTGCTGGTCATCGCGCACCGTCCGGCGACGGTGCGGCGGGCGCAGAGGGTGATCGCGTTGGAGCACGGGCGGATCAGCACTGATGTGGGTCTTGTCCCTTAGCGGCCCAAGAGCCACGACCGCAGCGGCCTGCGCACAAAGCCGAAAAGCAGCAGGCTCACGACCACAATCGCGCCGCCAAGCAACGCCAGCCCGGTCCCCCACAACCCCGTGTAGTGATAAGGCCGCTCCGACTCGGGCACCGTAGCCGCGATCTCGTCGACCCGGTCCTGGATCCGCCGCTGCTCAACCTCGCTCAACCCGCCCCCGGCGAGTTGCTTGACCAGGTCCCCGATCTCGCCGTTCTGCGCGGGGGTGAACCCGGGCAGCGTCGTCGTGCCGCCGGACGGGAACTGCGGGTAAGCCGTGCAGGCCATCGCTTCGCCGGTGTCCACGCTCAAGTACAGGGGACCGGACTCGGTACAGGTGTCGCCCTCATGCCCGAACTCGATCCGGTAGGCATTGTCGACATCGCTCCGCTGGCCGATCCCGGTGATCAGGCATCCAAAGCCGGGCAAGAGCGCCGCCGCGAGCAGAATTCGCGGTACAACCCGAGAGACAGCCTGCCGTAACGGTGCTGGAATCGCCATGCCGGCCAGTCTCGACGACCGGCGCGGGACCGGTCCCGCTTCCGACCGAGCGGTGGCTGGCCGACGACGGACTCCCGGGCCTCGGCAATTCCAGGGATTTACCCGGGGCAATCTAGCTCGAGACTCGCCTCGACCAGCGATAACGGTGCCCCCGACGGGGTTCGAACCCGCACTGGGTCGATTTTCGGACGGCAGTGGGCGGTGTTGGCTGTCCACTGCCGTCCTTGTCTACTACCTGCAATATTAGCAAACGCAACTACTGGCTGATGGGTGTTGCCGGTCGTTGCGTGGCATCAAAATCCGGGGGTAAACCGTGGATTGATCTTGAAGGATGGCGCGCCCGGCCGAACATGGCAGCCTGCTGCAGGTGCCCTCCCGGTCGCAGCACGACAGCCGCTAGGAGTCCCGCAGCCTGTCCCTGAGGGCCACATAATCAGGATCGTCGGTTATTTCCGACTCTGACACCCCGTTTTTTGGTGCACCGAGATCCTTGGCTGCAGATATTCGAAATGCGCGTCGGGCAGAATGTGCTTTCTTCTTTACCGACTCCCACATCTCTTCGCTATAGTGCCCCTCTAAACCCTTACCAATGGCAACATGCGCTAACGAGAAGAACTTGAGGAACTCACGAGAAGCGGCCACTGTAGCCTTAGATCCAACGAACTCGATCTGAACCAGCATGGGTGACACCTGGTCGGCGTAGTTGTCGATCAAGCTGCAGATTCTTAGGATTTCATCTCGATTGCCGTCCTCAAATGCAATCTCCGCAGGGCCGGAAAAAGTCCAGTCAATCGAATCTAAAAGTTCAATAAAATTAGTGTAAACCTCTCTTCGGTGATCTCGAATGGCCAGATACCTGGCGTTTCGAGACTGCGTCGCCGCGCCAATCGTGACGCCTATGAAGCCCATGACTGGAGCAAGCGCAACACTTAACAACTGAAGCCAGAACGGGATAGCGGCCTGCTGTGATCCCATAGGTGTTCTCCTCTCAGCAATCACCATGATGTGCTTTCTCTTTCGCACCTACAAGTGGGTGGCCTCTCCGCCATCTCGTCGACCTGGCGCAGCCCGATCACGTCGGGTCAAGGGGGCACCTTCCCGCGGTCCGCAGCATGCCGGCCGAACTGCCCCCTTGACGCGGCGTGATAGCCCTCGGGGAGGTCGGCGAGATGGCGGCAGGTCACTCACGGACGCAACGTGCGCGCGGTCCCGGCCATCTCGGAGACCTGCCCGTCCGGCGAGGACACTTCTTTTCTTCTTGGACGCGGCCCTAGGTGCAGCCGCCGGGCCGGGTGCGTGGGTGCCGGAGGCGGGCCCCGCGTGCCCGGCCCTATAGCGGCGCGGCCCCGCAGGGGCCGCCTTGAACAAGAAAAGAAACTCTGAACACAGGGTTCGCCGGTGCTAGGCGCGGAGGTCAACCACCGCAATGGCCTTGTCGTCGTGCCGCTTGGCGCGCGGGAGTGCGACGGCATCCGGATCGACGCTATCTTCCCAGGACTGGCACTGCTCAAGGATCGCGGATAGTTGGGCATCGTCCGCTTTGGACAACGCTGGCCAGTCGCTGAGACCGATGTGGGTCATTACGTCGTAGGCACCGTCCGTCGCAAGTACTGCCCATGGGACCGCCTCCGCAGGGAATGAGGCCGTCACAGCGTGATCCGCCGCATCCGGGTCGGCTTCGGCAATCCAATAGCCGCCTTCGGCGTTTCTCCGTGCCGCTTGCTGCTCCTGGAGCTCGCGCAGTAACCGACGATGGGTTTCGTCGTATCCGGTACCCGAAGCAAGCCGCTCTCGGTACTGGCGTCGCGGTTCGAGGTTGAGGGCGTCGATGCGGTCGTCAGTCACGATGTCGCCCGGAAGAACGATGACGCTGTCGCCGAGCGCGAACACGTCGATGCGTAGCCCGTTGCGCCGTAGAATTGTCACTGTGCTGGACGGCGAGTCGCCCGGGGTGAGGCTTAGGTCATCTGCGGTCTTCTCGATGGCGGTCCTTACCACGGCGCGAAGGTCGGCGTACGGCTCGCGCTCCAAGCCGACAGCTACGTGGCGTCCGAGTGTGGCGGCGTAGTCAGAGGCAGGCACGGGGACCGGACGGAATGCCGACGCGCCATCGAGGACGATCACCGCATCCTCGGTAAGAAAGATCTTGTCGTCGCTGGCATGGACGGGCGGAAGTTGGGCTGTGGTCACGTGCATGGGATCACCACCGAAATGGTCCGGCCGCAAGTTCGCTGCCGGTGATTGTCAGGCCGTCGTAGCTTGCTCGAACGATGAGCGAGCACTCGTGCGTGCGCATCTCGCCGAACAACTCAGCAAGGTGGCTGGTGAGGTAGTGCGTTGCGCCGAGCGAGCCGATTCCGTGAATACCGGCGATGTGCAGCACGGCCCGTCCGCCGACCTGGTGGCGTGCAACATAAGCGATGTCGGCCGGTTCTTTCGGGTCGTCGTCGGTGGGTGATCCGAACCGCTCGCCGGTCTGCTCGTGCTGAATCCACCAGCGACCTTCGTCCTCGACGATCCCGAGGACTGGATCGCGTTCCATGAGGTATGCGGCGACCGGTGCCGACTTCGGCCCACAGACGACAACCGCATCCCCATCGGGCAGGGTTTCGCGGTCTGGCTCGATCTGGAAACGGGTTACGGCCAACGACAACCCGTCGACCAGCGCTTCAAGCTGATCAGCGGTCTGCGCGTCTTCAGCCGCGATGAGTGGCCGCTCGCGATCCGTCGTCTGGTACCGCCACGGCACCCCGATGGCGACCGGGCCAACCCCGAAGAACGCTCGTTCAGGCCGCGGAGCAGTCGATCGGATCTGCGTGACACGCCCCTTGGTGATCCCCAGGGCCGCCGCGATCTCGGTGTAGCTCATCCCGCGGAGCCGGTGCGCTTCCTCGATGGCCTCTTTGCGGAGCCGTGCAAGCTCGGTGGCCCGCTGCTGGTAGACGACTAGCAGCGAGGACGCACGCTGCCCCCGCCGGATCGGATCGGGGTCGCTGCGGACGCTCTCGAACTCGCTCTCGTCCTCCATGCAATCGAAGTTTAGTCCCCCTTGACACCGGAAGCGAGGACGGCGTACCTTCGTGTTTAGACCCCCTCAACGACGACCGACAACAGCTCGCTTCCGGTGTTTAGGGGGTCTACACCGGAGGCTCTGACCAGGAGGTTCGCTATGCAGGACATCCCGTTCTACAGCGGCGGTTACAAGTTCATGGTCACCGAAGCGCCCGTGATGAAGATGCGGGAGGTCAAGGGCGAGATGGTCCCTGCGGTGGACAAGCAGAGCGGGGAGGCGTCGTTCGTGGTGATGCTGTTCGCGAAGCCGCGTCAGCCGGGGAAGAACGGCCGGATCGGCAAGGGTGAGGAAATCAAGGTGACGCTGGCGACGGACCCGGGCGAGGGGTTCGACGAGGGCACCTATGTGGAGCTGGTCGACCCGGTGCTGAACACGTGGCAGACGACGAACGACGAGGGGCGGATCACGGGGTCGGGCTTGTGGTTCAAGGCTGAGGGGTTGAAGCCTGCCGGTGCTGGCGCGGTCCGCGACGCTGCCTGACCGGTTTCGCGACCGGCGGGTGTCCGGTCCCTCGGCGGCTGCCTCCCCGGCCGTGCGCGGATAACACCACCCTGGAGCCCTTCCCAAGTCGGTTGGCTGCCCGTTTTCGAGTCGGGCGAGGGCGCTTTCCGTTGATTGACAAATACAGAGTGGGCCGATCCATGCCTGAAAACGCGCCTTTTGTGGTGGCGCGCCTCGATTCCCGGGCGGTTTTCGTCCGGGGGTCCTGGGGTTTCACCACGGATTCGCATTGCGGAAGGGAGAACGGCATGCGCACGGTTTTCGCGGCACGGGACGGGCTGTCGACGTTCGACCCGTACGGCCCGAAACGGGGCTTGTGATGTCCGAGGACATGGTGCACATCCAAGCGGAACACCAGTGGTTGAAGGGTGTTCGGACGAGCTTGTGCGGGCTGGAGTTCGGGCCGGGGCAGCACGAGCGGGTGTGGTTCCACGCGTGGGGCGTGCCCCGCTGCGAGGACTGCGAACGGATCAGCGAGCGGGGCTTCTGATGGCCGCGCACGCGTGCACGGCGAACTTTTTCTTGTCGGCAACGGGAATCGCGACCTGTGTGGTCTGTTCCCGGCAGTGGGATTACTTCGGAGACTAGGAGGTTTGGTGATGGTGGCGAATTTCAGTCCGATGCTGTTTTGGCTGGCGCTGGTGGTGTGCCTGGGTTTCGCGTCGCCGCTCATGGCGGGGCTCGCGGTGTTCGCGGGCATCGTGGTGCTGGTGCGGGAGGTCAAGCGATGAGCCGCCCGGTGCGCGTCGGGGTGGTGATCCGGATGCTCGCGGCCCGGCTGGAAGCGCAGCGGCTGCAGGCGCTGGCCGAACCGGCGGAAGACCTGGCGTGGCAGGCGGGCTACTGCGAGGGGCTGCGGGACGCGCAGCACGTGATCCGGAAGGACTCCTGACATGCCGGAGATCGTCGCCATCATCGAGGCCGCGCACGACGCCTACCGGCGGTTCGTCGCGGCGAATCCCGACCGGGACATCCGGGTCGCGGTCGGCAACGCGGTCGGGTTCCTGACTGCGGATCTCACCACGGCGGCCGAACTGACCGCCGCAACACGGGAAGGGTGACGGGCTATGCAGGTGGGTTACCTGAATCGCCGGGCGCAGCAGCGCTACGGCACATTCACCGCGGCTTTGGACCTGGTGGCCGAGGTGCTGGCCGAGGTGGACAAGCTGATCGACGCCTACGACGACGGGCACGGTTCGGAGTCGTGGACGATCTCGACGCGGGACGAGCTGAAAGCGTTCCGCACCAAGGCTTTTGACGAGCTGGACCGGTTGCGGACGCTGGGCAAGAAGCACGAGGCGGAACTCGTCTCGCGGGATTGGAGGCTCTGAGTCATGGCGCATCAGGTTGACCGGGTTGTGGACGATCTGCATTCGGCGATGAGCACGCTCAAGGACGCGATGCGCGGCATGCCGGTGCATCAGCACGGTTTCAAGGCCGCGCACGACAAGGCCGCTCGCGCGATGGGGACGCTGTCCACGGAACTGCTGGACGCACGCCCCGCGCTGGCGAACTGACCGAACACGCGATTTCGCACGTTACCGGCCCCGCCCTCCGTCCATTGCCGGACGAGGCAGCGGGGCCGTTTTCGTGCTGTAAGGAGGGAGTTTCTGCGATGAAGAACCGTATTCCGAAGTCGGACCGGCGGGCGGGGATGGAGTTCCGGGGTCTCAAGTGGACCGCCCGCCACCCCGGCTCGGTGCTCATGCCGGCCGGACTGGCCGCGTCGGGGCTGGAGCTGGGGTGGACCACGACCGGCGGTGTCGTGGGCGGGGCGACGCTGGGGCTGTGCACCTGGTACCGGGCGCACCCGGACACGTTCGACCACTACGCCGCCCCGCGGATCCGCGCGTGGCGCCGTCGCTGGGCGACCTACTGCGGGCCGAAGCTGAACAAGGCTTTGCAGGCGTGCGACCTGTACGTCACCAACCGCCGCACCGGCAAGGCCGAGTTCCCCCGGGTGGTGAAGGTGGCGTCGTACTCGCCGTCGGTGGACACGGTGACGCTGCTGCTTCCCTTCGGCATGGGACGGCGCGCGTTCAACGACAAGCTCGAAGACCTCGCGGACACGCTGCGGGTGGAGCGGATCGCGCTGGAGCGGGTCAAGCCCGGCCAGGTGTCGCTGATCATCGAACGCCGGGAGCCGTTCACCGAGACCATCCCGGCCCCGGACATGCCCGAGGAATCCGGCGCGGTCGACCCGGGCGACATCTACGTCGGCGACACCGAGTACGGCACCGACTGGCGGCTGTCGGTCCTGGGCAAGCACACCTTCATCGCCGGGGCGACCGGTGCGGGCAAGAACTCGATCCCGCTGTCGCTGCTGCGCGGGCTGGCTCCGCTGATCCGGGACGGGCTGGTCCGGCTGTGGATCTGCGACCCGAAACAGATGGAGTTCCGCAAACTCGAAGGGGTCGCGCACCGCTACGAGCACGACGAGGCCGCCTGCGCGGAACTGGTGCGGGAGTTCATCGAGGACCTGCGCCGGGTGCAGCGCGACTTCGCCGCGACCGGCAAGCGCAAGATCACGATGTCGCGGGAAACGCCGCTGAACCTCCTGATCGTCGACGAGATCGGCGCGCTGCTGGCCTACGGCGACGGCACGATCGCCCGCACGCTGCGCAAGGACCTCGCGATCGCGGTGTCCCAGGGCCGCGCGACCGGGCACGCGACGATGGCGCTGGTGCAGGAACCGACCAAGGACACCGTCCCGGTGCGGGACCTGTTCCCGGTCCGGATCTGCCTGCGGGTCACCTCGCAGTCGCATGTGGACATGGTGCTCGGCGACGGTGCCCGGCTGCGCGGCGCGCTCGCCGACGAGATCCCCGAAAGCGAGGACACCGCCGGAATCGGGTTCGTCATCCGGCCGCGTTCGCGAGTCCCGCAACGGGTGCGCGCGGCGTACGTGTCGGACCGGGAGCTGGACGAACTGGTCGCGTTCATCCTCCGCGGCTACCACGCCGGTCCGGCCCTGTCGGTGGTCGCATGAGCTACCGCGAAGACCGGCACCAGGACTTCCTGGCCTGCCTGTCGGTCGCGTCGGACCGTGCCGGGACGTGGTGCGACGCCGTGCGCCAGGAACGCGAACGCCACCTCGGGGCTGTCGACACCGACACGCTCATCGACGACCCGCAGTACTCCGCCGCGCTGGACGTGTTCGGCGCCCTCTCCGACGTGCTGAGCCTCGCCCGGCGAGTCGGCGCATGACAGTCCCCCTTGGACAAGGAGAAGCGATGCAGCAGTTCGTCTACTTCCCGAGCCTGGTGCGCGAAACGTACTGGGTGGTCAGCTACCAACGCTCCGGCGGCTCCGGCCTCCGGCGGCAGAATTACACGCAGATCGCGGCGCGTACCACCGACGAGGGCGAGGCGCGCGCCGCGTTCGACCGTCTCGCAGACGAGGGCCTGACTCCGGATCTGAGCCGCTACGACGAGGTGTTCTTCCCGCGCTGCGGGATGTGCGGCGAGCGCCCGTACGGAGCCTCCGCGACCCGGCCTGAACTGTCCTGGGACGCGGTGCTCCAGGTGATCTATTTCGAACCCGCCTGGACCGCCACGTCCGAACAGCTCGTGTTCTGCCCACGGCACCGACCCGACGACGCAGAGGAGTAAACCCATGTGGCGCATCGGTTTTTACGTGTGGCGGGCGTGGCTGTGGCTCAAGCTCGGCGCGCCCGCCCTGCTGGTCCTGATCGTCATCTACGCGGCACAGGGCCCGTCGGCGCTGTTCTGGAGCACGCTGGTGGTGTTCGGGTGCATCGGGCTCGGGGTCGGGATCGCGGTCGCGGACTTCCGCAACCGGGAGTTCGGGCCGGTCGGCCGGGAGCGTGTCCGGTGACCCGCCGCGACCCGGCACAGCTCGGCCTCTTCGGCACCGTCGACCCGGCCCCGGCTCCGCAGTCCGGCCGCCAGTGCCCGCCGCCCCGGGTCTCCCGCCGCAAGAACACCGGCGGGGGCGGGAACCCGCTGGTGGCCAAGGACGTGCTGGCCGAAGTCCGCGACGGGCGGTTCGCGTTGCTGGACGACACGGACCGGGTGCTGGTGTTCGAGGACACCGACCGCGTCCGCGCCGCCCTGGACGAGGACGTCGTGCTGCACCTGATCTCCGTCGGCTACGTCGCCCGGGGCGGCTGGCGCGACACGGTGTCGGCGATGCACGGCGCGATCCGGCGGCCGGTCACGCCGCTCAGGCTCACCGCGCGCGGCCGCACCATGCTCCAGCGCTGGAGCAACCTCTCCGACTGCCCGGGGGGGTGCACGGCCGTGAACGACGACGTGAGCATCATCGTCTCGCCGCTGGTCGCGCTCGCCGACGAATACGAGGACGCCGTCGCCCGCGGCCTCGAACACCGCACCGACGACGACACCTCGTCGACCGTGCTGGAGCTGATCGACCTGGACGTGCGGATCATCCGCGAGTGCGAACGCCTCATCGACGACTTCCGCGCCGATCTCGCAGACAACGAGGACACCCTGCGCCTGCCGGGCCCGTCCTGACCCCTCGCGGAAGGAATCCGACCTATGGAACACCACTTCGGCGAGAACGTCGCCGACGCGTTCCGCCAGATACAGGCAGCCGTCGACGAGTTCCAAGAGCTGTACACGCTCGAACTCGCCGTGCACGACGGCGAACCGTGGTTCGTCCAGCCCCGCCTGGCCGAACTGTCCGACGAGCTGGCCCGCTGGCTCGACACCTACGCCGGGGTGTTCCGCCGCTCCGCGGAACGCTTCCGCACCGGCCACGAGTAGAAGGAGGAAACCTCATGTCCACTGCGGACAGTGCGAACGCGACTCGTCGGCTGGTGGACGTGATCCGTCTCCTGGTCGCCGCCACGCTGGGATTGATCGGCGCGGCGGCCGGGTTCACCCACACCCACGACTGGGCCGTCCACCACGGACAGACCGGCTGGATCGCCTGGGCCGACGCCGTCGTGATCGAGGGCATCGTGATCGTGGCCGGGTTCGAGGTCCAGCGCGACCACCGCACCGGCCGACACCGCCGGTTCAGCTTCCCCCTCGGGGTCCTGGTCGCCGGGTTCGGCGTGCAGATGACCGCACAAGTCGCCCTCGCCGAACCCACCCCGGCCGGATGGCTCGTCGCCGCGATGCCCGCCCTCGGGTTCCTCGTGGTCGTCAAGCTCCTCATGCGCCGCGCCCCCGCCGAACCCGCCCCGGCCGCACCTCCCGCTCGGGTATCGGCCGAACCCGCCCCGGCGGCAATGCCGGCCGAATCGGAAACCGCGCCCGCACCACCGGCGCCAGCCGCACCGCCCGTGCGACCGGCTGCCCGGCTGAAACTTCCGCCGGAGATCGCCAGCCGCGTCCACGCCGCCGCCGACGCCGCCCGCGACGAAGGCCGCGACCTCACCGCCGACGACATCCGCCGCGCTGCTCGCGTCCCCGAACCGATGGCAGCCCAGATTTTGCGCGACCTGACCACCGTCTGATCACACCGGAAGGACATGCCCATGACTACGTCGTCCAACCTGGACAAGCTCGTCCGCAGGCGCGAGGAATTCGAAGCGCTGGACAGGTCTTCGATACGAGAGACCGGAGGCCGTGACCGCGACGCCCTGATGCGGCTGTCCGAAGTGGCTGGCCAGATGGCCGAGATCCACGAAGAGGAAGCCGCGGAAATGCGCCGCGTGGCCGCGTCCGCCTACGACCTGGCCACCACGAAGTAGCCCGCCTCACACCCCGCACCGACCGACGGCGCGGGAGCTGGCCCTCACCGGCTGGTTCCCGCGCCGTTTTCCATGCCCGCCCACGGAAAGGGCCAACCGACATGCACACGTTGGACGAGCGCATCGCCTACCGGGTCCGGATGCGCGACTACGACGAATGGCGCGCCAAAGTGCACGCCGTCAACGGCTGCGCCCGCCCCATCCGCCTCGGCGGCGCGCACCAGCTCCAGGACGCCGCCAGCGGACAAGTCCTGCACCACCACGGCGGCGACATCTTCGTCCCGTGCGGCAACCGCCGCGAATCGGTCTGCCCGTCCTGCTCCGACCGCTACGCCGCCGACGCCTTCCACCTCGTCCGCGCCGGACTGATCGGCGGCCACAAAGGCGTTCCCGAGCACGTCACCGACCGGCCCCGCGCGTTCGTCACCCTCACCGCGCCCTCGTTCGGGCCGGTGCACCACGCCCGCACCAGCGCGCGCGGCAAGCGCATCCCGTGCGGCTGCGGGGAATACCACCTCGACGCCGACCCGCGCGTCGGCACCCCGCTCGACCCCGACACCTACGACTACACCGGCTCCGTGCTCTGGCAGGCGCACGCCGGGGTGCTGTGGCAGCGGTTCACGACCCGGCTGCGCCGCGAGATCGCCAAACGCGCCGGGCTCAAGGTCCGCGAGTTCGCCGAACAAGCGCGGCTCTCCTACGGGAAAGTCGCGGAATACCAGCGGCGCGGGCTCGTCCACTTCCACGCCGTAGTCCGCCTCGACGGCCCCGACGGCGCAGCCGACCCCGCCCCGGGCTGGGCGCACCCGGACCTCCTGGAAGACGCCGTCTACGCCGCCGCCGGGGCCGCCTACGCCACCAGCCACCTCCCCGACGGCACCCCGTTCGTGCTGACCTGGGGCGACCAGGTCGACGTCCGCCGCATCGAACCGATGGGCTCCGCGGAGCTGGAGGACGATGCCGGCCGAATCAGCGAAGCCCGCCTCGCCGCCTACATCGCCAAGTACGCCACCAAAGGCACCGGCAAAAACGAAGCCGCGGACCGGCCGATCCGCTCCGAACGCGACATCGCGCACCTGCGGGTCTCCGACCACCACCGCCGCATCATCCAGACCGCCTGGGACCTCGGCGGCCTCGAACCCTACGAAGACCTGAACCTGCGCCGCTGGGCGCACATGCTCGCCTTCCGGGGCCACTTCCTCACCAAGTCCCGCGCCTACTCCACCACCTTCAAGGACATCCGAGGCGACCGCCGCCGCTTCCGGCTCGAGGAAACCCTGGAACGCCTCGGCCTCGCCGACCGCGCCGACACCGTCGCTGTGGTCAACAACTGGACCTTCGACGGCGCGGGCTACAGCGACGACGCAGAACGCGAACTCGCCGCCGCCATCGCCCACCGCATCCGCGACGACCGCAAACACAAATACAGCAAGGAAAACGACCATGGACAACAAACTGCTCACCGTCACTGACCTCGCCGACTACCTCAGCGTCCCCGTCAACACCGTCTACCAATGGCGCAAGACCGGCAAAGGCCCGAACGGCTACCGCATCGGCAAATACGTCCGCTTCCGCGCCGACGAAGTCGACGCCTGGATCGCAGAACAGGCGAGCGCCTGATGGCCCGGCCACCGCTGGAGATCGGGACTCACGGCAAGATCCGATTCGAGGACACTGCCAAGGGTGTGCGTGCCCGCACCAGCTACCGGGGCTACGACGGGAAGGTGCGCGATATCGAGCGCACTGGGCCGTCCCGTCCGAAAGCAGAACGGGCGCTCAAGAAGGCGGTTAACGAGGCGCTGAAGGCACCGGGTGGCGGCGACATCGACCGCAACACCAAGTTCTCCGTAGCGGCGGAGAAGTGGCTCGTTCGCCAGGAACAGCGCGTGGACGCAGGTGAACGGGCACCCGGGACGCTCGACAACTACCGGAGCATGCTCAAGAACCACGTGTTGCCCGCGTTCGGCGAGCTTCGCCTTTACGAGGTGACGGTGCCGCGGCTGAGTGCGTTTCTGCCTGCGGTTCAGGCCAAATCAAGCGCGGCGCACGCTCGGACGGCACGCGCGGTGGTGGGTGGAGTCCTGGCGTACGCGGCTCAGGAGGGCGCTATCGGTGCCAACCCGATCCGCGATGCTGGCCGGATTGAAGGCGGAAAGCGGAAGAAACCGCGCGGGCTTGCCCCGGCCGAGCGAAAGGCTCTGCTGGAGAAGTTCGAGGCGGACAAGAAGGCGGCAGCGAAGGACTTGCCGGACCTGATGCGCTTCATGCTGGCCACGGGTGTGCGGATCGGCGAAGCTCTCGCGGTCTTCTGGGAGGACATCGACTTGGAGCGGGGCACCGTCTTGGTTGACTGGAAGGTCGTCCGCATCCGGGGAGTCGGCCTGCGGCGTGTGCAGCAGCTCAAGACGGACGACGGGGATCGTAAGCTGCCTCTGCCCGGCTGGGCAGTGTCGATGCTGCGGGAGCGGTGGCGGATCGCGCAGGAGGACGGGCGCGAACGTGCCAGCGCGGTGTTCCCGGACTCGCTGGGCGGACTCCGCGATCCGTCGAACACCCGGCGGGACATTCGCAACGCCCGGGGCACGGACGAGTTCGCCTGGGTCAAGTCGCACGCGTTCCGGAAGACCACTGCTACCGTGCTGGACGATGCGAAGGCCAGTTCCCGGCAGATCGCGGATCAGCTTGGGCACAGCAAGCCGTCAATGACACAGGACGTGTACATGGACCGCACGACGGTCTCGCCGGAGAACGCCGTCGCGCTGGAAAGCATGTGGCTCGAACCGGACTCCGGCAATTCCGGGGATAAACCGGGGGTTGATCTTGACCGGGCCTCGGAAGAGGCGTCCTGACCAGTGAAAACGGTGCCCCCGACGGGGTTCGAACCCGCACTGGGTCGATTTTAAGTCGACTGCCTCTGCCAATTGGGCTACGGGGGCCCACCCACCCTAGCGAACCCGCCCCAAGACACGACAAAGCCGGGCCGCCCAAAGACGACCCGGCCTCACCAGAAAACCACTCAGCCCTTGCTGGCCCGGTTGAACTCTTCCTTCGGGTTGTTGATCTGCCCCAGCGAGATGACCTCCCGGCGGAACAGCCCGCCCAGCATCCAGTCGAACAGGATGCGGATCTTGCGGTTCCACGTCGGCATCGCCTTGAGGTGGTACGCGCGGTGGAACAGCCACGCGGGGAAGCCCTTGATCTTCAGGTTCAGCGCGTCCGCCACGCCCTTGTGCAGGCCGAGGCTCGCGACCGCGCCCAGGTTCTTGTGGAAGTAGTCCTTCGGCTGTCCGCCGCGGATCACCTTGATGATGTTCTTCGCCAGCAGGCGGGCCTGGCGGACCGCGTGCTGGGCGTTCGGCGGGCAGGTCGCCGTCGGGTCCTGTTCGGTGCGCGACAGGTCCGGGATGGCCGCGTTGTCGCCCGCGGTCCAGACGTCCGGGTGGCCGACCACCTGCATCGCCGCGGTGGCCTCGACGCGGCCGCGCTTGTCGAGCGGCAGGTCCGAGCCCGCGAGGACCGGGTTGGCCTTCACGCCCGCGGTCCAGATGATCGTGTCGGTGTCGAACTCGGTGCCGTCCGAGAGCACGACGTGGCCGTTTTCGAACGACTTCGCCGCGGTCGACAGGTAGACCTCGATGCCGCGCTTCTCCAGCTGCTGCACCGTGTACACGCCGAGCGTCTCGCGCACCTCGGGCAGGATCCGCCCGGCCGCCTCGACCATCACCCAGCGGATGTCCGCCGGCTTGATGTTCGGGTAGTAGTTCTCGACCGCGAAGCGGGTCATGTCCTCGAGTTCGGCCAGCGCCTCGATGCCCGCGAACCCGCCGCCGACCACGGTGAACGTGAGCAGGCGCTTGCGCAGCTCGGGGTCGAGCGTGCTGGCGGCCTCGTCCAGCTTGGTCATGATGTGGTTGCGCAGGTAGATCGCTTCGCCGATGGTCTTGAAGGCGATGCCCTCCTCGGCGAGGCCGGGGATCGGCAGGATCCGCGCGACGGCGCCGAGCGCGACCACGAGCACGTCGTAGTTCAGCGTCTCGATGTGGCCGTCGGCCGCCTCGACCGTGACGGCCTTGCGCTCGTTCTCGATCTTCGTGACCCGCGCGGTCAGCACGTGGCAGCGCTTCAGCACGCGGCGCAGCGGCACGACCACGTGCCGCGGCTCGATCGCGCCGGCCGCCGCCTCGGGCAGGAACGGGGCATAGGTCATGTGCGGCTGCGGGTCAACGACGGTCACGGAGGCCTCGTTGGCACGCAGCATCTTCTGAAGCCCGTACGCGGTGTACAGGCCGACGTATCCACCACCGAGGACGAGGATCCGAGTCGGTTCCGACTTCGCAGCAGCCATGTACCTATAGTCGCACTTCCGAAGCAGCTCCGCTCGGGTACCCCACCCCGCTGTGACCAGCATCGCCACGCTGGTTGTCACGATTCAGATGAGCCCGGCCGCCGAGGCCGCGGCGGTGAACGCGGTCACCACCATGGGCTGTGTCACACGACCGGTCTGGACATTGCGCGGTGACACGTGGTAGCAGCCGAACACCGCTAGGTCGCCGAGCTGCAAACGGGCGCCGTGCGCGAAGGCCGGACGCGGTTTCGGCACCGGCCAGCCCGCGGCGGACAGCACCGGCAGCAACGCCTGCCAGCCGAACGCCCCGAGCACGACGATCGCCCGCAGGGTCGGCCGGAGCAGGTCCAGTTCGCCGGCCAGCCAGTGCCGGCAGGCGTCCCGTTCGGCGGGGGTCGGCCGGTTCTCCGGCGGCGCGCAGCGGACCGGCGAGACGAGCCGGGTGCCGCGCAGCGTGAGCCCGTCGCCGATGGCCGTCGACATCGGCTGCGACGCGAGACCGACCTCGTACAGCACGCGAAAGAGAAAGTCGCCCGACGGATCGCCGGTGAACATCCGCCCGGTGCGGTTGGCCCCGTGCGCGGACGGGGCGAGCCCGACCACGGCCAGCGCGGCGTCTTCCGCGCCGAAACCGGGAACCGGCCGCGCCCAGTACTCCTCGCCCGCGAAGGCGGCCTTCGTCCCGGCCACGCCCTCGCGCCATTCGACCAGCCGCGGGCAGGCCCGGCACCGCACCAGCTGCGCGTCGAGGCCGGCGAACGTGCGCATCGATCTCCTCCGCGTCGGTGTGCTGCCACGGTAACGCGGGATAGGTTGGGGCCATGGCCGACACCACCGCGGACGAGACCGCCGAGAAGACCAAGAATGAGGAGACGAAGGCGGCCGAGCCCGTCGACGACCTCGTCACGACGCAGCACACCCTCACCGTCAAGCGGCGCAAGCTCGCCTACACCGCCCAGACCGGCCGGATCGTGCTCCGCCAAGAGGTCAAGAAGGACGGCAAGTCCGAGGGCCACCAGGCCAAGGCCGAGGTCTTCCTCACCGCCTACACCCTCGACGACGCCGACCCCGGCTCGCGGCCGGTCACCTTCGCCTTCAACGGCGGCCCCGGTTCCTCCAGCATCTGGCTCCACATGGGCCTGCTCGGACCGCGCCGGGTGCTGTCGGGCGACGTCGACGACCCGGTGCCGCCGCCGTACGGGCTCGAGGACAACCCGGAAAGCCTGCTCGCGCACAGCGACCTGGTGTTCATCGACCCGGTCCAGACCGGCTACTCGCGGGTGACCGAGGGCGGCGAATCCCAGCCGTACACCGGATTCCAGGGCGACGTCGAATCGATCGCGGAGATCATCCGGCTGTGGGTTTCGCGCAACGAGCGCTGGCTGTCGCCGAAGTTCCTGGCCGGAGAGTCGTACGGCACGCTGCGCGCCGCCGCGCTCGCCGGGCACCTGCAGGATCGCTACGGCCTGTACCTCAACGGCTTGATGCTCATCTCGTCCGTTTTGGACCTCGGCACGCTGCGCTTCGACGAAGGCAACGACCTGCCGTACTCGCTGTACCTGCCGACGTACGCGGCGATCGCGCACTACCACGGCCGCCACGGCGAACGTCCGCTCGACGACGTGCTCGCCGACGCCGAGGACTTCGCTTCCAAGGAACTGCCGTGGGCGCTTTCCCGCGGCGCGCGGCTGTCCACTCAGGACCGGACCGAGGCGGTGCAGACGCTCGCTTCGCTCACCGGACTCAGCGAGTCCTATGTGGACCGGGTGAACCTGCGGATCGAGCACGTCCGGTTCTTCACCGAACTGCTGCGCGACCAGGGAAAGACCGTCGGCCGGATGGACGGCCGGTTCACCACCTGGGAGCCGGACGGCGGCGTCGAGCACATGAGCGACGACCCGTCGGTGTCGCGGGTCATCGGCGCTTACTCGGCCGGGTTCAACCACTACGTGCGCGCCGAACTGGGCTACGAGAACGACCTGCCGTACGAGATTCTGTCCACCGACGTGTTCAAGGCTTGGTCGTACAAGGAGTTCGAGGGCCGTTCAGTGTCCGTTGTGGACACCTTGAGCGCGGCGATGCGGTCGAACCCGCATCTGCAGGTCCACGTCGCGTTCGGGCATTACGACGGCGCGACGGCGTACTACGCGTCCGAGTACGTGCTCTCGCAGCTCAAGATTCCCGAAGAACTGCGGGAGAACATCGACACCGCTTACTACCCGGCCGGGCACATGATGTACGTGAACGAACCGTCGCGGGTGCAGCAGTCGAAGGACCTGGGCAAGTTCGTGAAGAAGGCGTCCAACCGCTGAGCCGACCTGGCTGTGAGCGCCAGACCGGTGCTCACAGCCAGTCGTGCTCCCGCGCGTACCGCGCCGCCTCGTGCCGTGTCCGCGTTTGCGTCTTCTGCATCGCGTTCGACAGGTAATTGCGCACAGTCCCCTCCGCCAAATGCAACTGCGCGGCGATATCGGCGACCGAATACCCCTCCCGCGTCGCCCGCAGCACGTCGATTTCCCGCACGGTCAACGGACAATCGTCCACTACCGCTAGCGCCGAGACGTCCGGGTCGATCCAGCGTTTGCCCTCGTCCAGCGTCGCGATCACCGACGCGATGTGCGCCGGTTCCGCCGATTTGCTCACGAATCCCTGCACGCCGAGCTTCAACGCCTTGCGCAGCACGCCCGGTCGCGCGTGCCGGGTCAGCATCAGGATCACCTGCTCCGGCCGTTCCCGCCGGATCCGCGCGACCGCGCCCAGTCCGTCCACAGTGGGCATCTCAAGGTCGATCACCAGCACGTCCGGCCGATGCTCCACAGTGGCCCGCACCGCCGCCTCGCCGTCTTCCGCCTCGGCGACCACGGTGATCTCGCCTTCCATCGGCAGCAGCGCGGCCATCGCCTTGCGGAGCAGGGCTTCGTCGTCGGCAAGCACCACCGTCGTCATCGCGACACCTTCTCCGGGAAGGCCGCGGCCGTCACGAACCGGCCGTCCTTCTGCTCCACCGTCAATTCTCCGCCCTGATCCGCCAGCCGGTCCGCCAAAGTGGACAGTCCGCTCAGCACCAACACGGCATCGTCCGCGACGCCGTCGTTGACGACGCTGATCCCCGCTTCGGTCAAGGTGATCCGCACCTGCCGGGCTTGTGCGTGCCGGAGGATGTTCGTGGTGGTCTCGCGCAGCACCTGGCCGAGCAACTCGTCCACTCCCGCGTGGACGACCCCCTGCCGATCGATCCGGACGTGGATTCCCGCTGCCTCGAAGAGGTTCTTCGCGTTCTCCAGTTCCGCGGACAGATTGAGCCGACGCTGGGCGTAAGCGAGTTCCTTGGTCTGCACGATGGTGTCGCCAACCAGGGTGTGCACCTCGCGCAATTCCTCCTGCGCCCGTTCGAGATCCCGGTGCAGCAGCTTCTCCGCGAGCGCGACCTTCAGTTTCACCACGTGCAGCGTGTGGCCCTGGATGTCGTGCAGCTCGCTGGCGAACCGCACGCGTTCCCGGACCACCGCCAGCTCCGCCTCCTTCTCGCGCGACTCTTCGAGCTCCGCGACGAGGTCGTAGAGCCGCTGGCTGGCGAACATCAGCAGCGTCGACAGCGCCGAGCCGATCGCCGGAGCCACCACGTAGGCCAGCACCCGCGTTCCGAGACGGTCGTGGTGCAGCAGCAAATTGGTCGAGCCGATCGCGCTGGTCAGCACGGCGAGGCCGACCAGCGCGGCCAACCGGTGCCGCGGCAGCGGCGGGATGAGGAACGACCCGACCATGCTCAGCCCGTAGAACGCCATCGGGCTGTTGCTCAGCGCACCGGCGAACCAGACGAACGCGGTCAGCACCAGGCTCGGGCGCGCGGTGCGGACGAAGTCGCCCGCGGTCCAGCGTTCGGCGGTGGCGGTCGCGGCCAGCAGCCCGATCACCTGGATGACGACGTGCCACCAGGTCTTCGACGAGAGGACCAGCAGCAGCACCCCGACCACCAGCAGCGGCGGCATCACCGTGACGAGGTTGAGCCGCCGCAGCCGGTACTGGACCGCGTCGCCGGACCAGGACATCCGGCGGGGCCGCGGCAGGCGGATCTCGGTCATGGTGCTCCAGGTTCGGCCGGGCGGTTCGGCCCAGCATGCCGCAGCCGCCGACGGCCCACCAGTGACGCAGCGTCATGTTTTCGGCTGACGTGGCCGCACTACTCCGGACCAGGGAGAACCGGCTGGAATCGGAGCATGTCCACGACCCCAGTCATCGACGTCGACCGGCTGAACCTCACCTACGGCGATTTCCAGGCCGTGCGCGACCTGTCGTTCCAGGTCGCCCGCGGCGAACTGTACGCGCTGCTCGGCACGAACGGCGCGGGGAAGACCTCGACGCTGGAGACCGTCGAGGGCCACCGGCCGCCCAGCTCAGGGACCGTGCGGGTGTTCGGGAAGGACCCGCGCGACCGCGCCGCCGTCCGGCCGAGGATGGGGATCATGCTGCAGGAAAGCGGCTTCTCGCCGGACCTGACCGTGCGCGAGTCGATCCGGCTGATCGGCAGCCTGACCCAGCGCGGCGACAACGTCGAACGGCTGCTCGGCATCACCGGCCTCACGCGCAAAGCCACGACAAGGGTCTCGCAGCTCTCCGGCGGCGAAAAGCGCCGGCTGGACTTCGCGACCGCCGTGTACGGAACGCCGGACCTGGTCTTCCTCGACGAGCCGACCACCGGTCTGGACATCCAATCGCGCGACGCGCTTTGGACGGCGGTGGACCGGCTCCGCGAGGACGGCACCACCATCGTCCTCACCACGCATTACCTCGAGGAAGCACAGCAGCGCGCCGACCGCATCGGCCTGATGCACCAGGGCACGCTCAACCGTGAAGGCACCGTCGCCGAACTGACCCGGACACTGCCCGCGACCATCCGCTTCGGACTGCCGCCGCACGCGCCTACGCCGCCGCTGCAAGCGACCCGCGAGGAGGACGGCCGGTTCCTCATCGAAACTTTCGGCCTGCAGAAAGACCTGCACACGTTGCTCGGCTGGGCACAAGACAGCGCACTGGAACTGGCCGAATTGGAGGCTGGCCCGACCCGCCTCGACGACGTCTTCCGCGCCATCGGCACCGCGTAATCACCGAAAGGCTTTGCTATGTTCTCAATCGCCCGCGGCGAACTGATCCAGCTTTTCCGAAATCGGCTAGTACTGGTCACCTCGCTGATCCTGCCCGTCGCCTTCAGCGCTTTCTTCATCTCCCGGCACGAAACCTTCGCGAAACTCGGCAGCCTCGGCTATATCGCGGCGCTGACGCTTTCCTTCATCACCGCGATCGGCCTCTACACGACCACCGTCACCACGCTCGCGGCCCGGCGGCAGAACCTGTTCCTCAAGCGATTGCGTTCCACCGCGGCGAGCGACTCCGGCATTCTCGTCGGCCTGCTCCTGCCGATCACGGTGATCACCACGATCCAGGTCGCCGTCATCCTCGCCGTGCTCGGCGCGGTCACCGGCCTGCCGAAAAACCCGCTGCTGCTGGTGGTCGCGGTCGTCGCGACCGTCGCCATGATGCTCGCCCTCGGCCTGGCCACCGCCGGTCTCACCAACTCCCCGGAGCACGCCCAGGTCACCACGCTGCCGATCACCCTCGTCGTCCTCGCGGTCGCGAGTTGGATCGGAATCACCGGAACGGAACAGCTTTCCCTCCTGAAAAGCCTTCTCCCCGGCGGGGCGGCCACCGAACTCGTGCTGAATTCCTGGAATGGCGGAGCCTCGGTCACCGACTCGCTTGTCCTGCTCGGCCCGATCGCGGCGTGGCTGATTCTCAGCATCACCCTGGCGACCCGACTATTCCGCTGGGAACCGCGCCGCTGAAACCCCTTCCGATGCCGAGGGAACTGCGGTAACGTCGACGGCGCTCTCGATCGTCGACGTGTCCGCGGCAGCGCGGCCGGAAGTCGGCCCCGACCGGCGGCTGGGCCGCGATGTCCGCGAACAGCTCTGTTTCGTGCACTTTCCCTTCAGTTTCCTGAGTTCGCGTGATCTCGGCTAAGGATGGAAAACAGTGCGAAAACAATTGCTCGTCGTACTGGCGGCCGTCGCCCTGACGACGACCGCCGTTCCGGCGCACGCGACCCCGTCGAAGCCCTCGATGAACTGGGGCGCGTGCCCGGCCGACGTCGCTTCCCCGATGCTCCAGTGCGCGTCGCTCGAAGTGCCGCTCGACTACCGGGCACCGGACGGGAAGAAGATCAGCATCGAAGTCTCCCGCCTGCCCAGCACCGACGCCGCCAAACGGCGCGGGGTGCTGCTGTTCAACCCGGGCGGCCCCGGCGGCCTCGGGCTCGCCTTCCCGCTGACGTGGGCGC
This sequence comes from Amycolatopsis sp. cg13, assembly GCF_041346965.1. Taxonomy (GTDB): domain Bacteria; phylum Actinomycetota; class Actinomycetes; order Mycobacteriales; family Pseudonocardiaceae; genus Amycolatopsis. The sequence continues at coordinate 7,000,840 of NZ_CP166848.1, read as the reverse complement.
GGCTCGGAGTCCCGTCGAGCGTGCTCGCCGAATACGACCTGATCGGCTTCGACCCCCGCGGGGTCGACCACAGCAGCCCGGTGAGCTGCGACCTGAAGCCAGAACAGCTTTCTCTCGTCCCGAAGTACGCGCACGATCACCAAGAAGTCGTCCAGGCTTCGGAGGCCGCGAAGCAAATCGCACAGCAGTGCGCGGCTTCGGCCTCGGCGGCGATCCTGCCGTACATTACGACCGCGAACACCGCTCGGGACATGGACCAGATCCGGGCAGCGCTCGGCGAGTCCAAGATCTCCTACTTCGGCCTGTCGTACGGCACCTACCTCGGCGCGGTGTACGCCTCGCTGTTCCCCGACCAGACCGACCGCGTCGTGCTCGACAGCGTCGTCGGACCGACCGGCGTCGATGTCACCACGGCACGGCGTTTCGGCGAGGGAATGCAAGACCGCTTCCCCGACTTCGCGAAATGGGCGGCCGTACGCAATTCGATCTACGGTCTCGGCGCCACTCCCGCCGAAGTCACCGCGACTTTCTCGAAGCTCGCGGACCGGCTCGACGAGCAGCCCGCCTGGGGAGTCGACGGCTCCACCTTCCGGCTGGGCACGCACAGCCTGACCTATCAGACGCTGGCCTTCCCCGTGCTGGCACAGGCGTGGCAGGCCCTGCTCAACAACCAGGCGCCTCCGGCGGGCTCGATGCGGCTGCCGGCCACGGGTCCGGAGCAGAGCCAGCGGGCCACCATGATTTCGGTGCTGTGCGGCGACAACGCTTGGCCCCGGACGATTTCGACGTATCAGCGCAACGTCGCGGAGGACCGGGCCGCTTACCCGATGATCGGCGGCTCGACGGCGAACGTCTGGCCGTGTGCGCACTGGGCCACCCAGCCGCTCGAACCGCCAGTGCAGTTCAGCGACCAGGGTCCGTCGAACCTGTTGCTGGTGCAGAACCTGCGCGACCCGGCGACGCCGCTGTCCGGTGCGCTGGAGACCCGCGAGGCGTTCGGCGACCGGGCTCGTCTGGTCACTGTGGACCAGGGCGGACACGGCGTAGGCCTCCCGTACCTGAACAGCTGCGGTTTCGGTGCTGTCACCAGCTACCTGGTGAACGGAACCCGGCCGGACGCCGACAAGTACTGCGGCGCCGAAGCGAACGCCACGCGATCGCTGAACACGCAGCAGCAACAGGCCGCCAGCAAGGTGATCGACCAGCTGCGGCAATTCTGAAACGGACGATGGGTGGGACGATGATCGGCGGTGGGGCGGGCTTCCCGCCCCACCGTCGTTTGTGCGTTCCCTCTGGTTTCCCGAGTCCGCTCTCGAAACAGGAAGGAACACCGTGCGAAAGCAATTGCTCGTCGTACTAGCCGCCGTCGCGTTGACCGCGACGGCGGTTCCGGCGTCCGCCGCATCCGCTAGACCCGCGGTGAACTGGGGCGCATGCCCAGCCGACGTCGCAGCGCCACCGCAACTGCAGTGCGCGTCCATCGTAGTACCGCTCGACTACCGGAAGCCGGACGGCAAGAAGATCACCGTCGAAATCTCCCGGCTGCCCAGCAGCCACCCGGCGAAACGGCGCGGAGTCCTACTGTTCAACCCTGGCGGCCCGGGCGGCACCGGCCTCACGTTCCCGCTGGAAATGGCCCAGCTCGGACTGCCGGCGAACCTGCTCGCCGAATACGATCTGATCGGCTTCGACCCGCGAGGAGTCGTCCACAGCAGCCCGGTGAGCTGCGACCTGAAACCGGAACAACTCCTCACCATCGTGCCGAACTACGCGCACAACCCAGCCGAAGTCACGGCGGCCGCCGTATCCGCCAAGCAGATTTCGCGGCAATGCGCCACTTCGACGTCAGCGGCTATCCTGCCGTACATCACCACCGCGAACACCGCGCGTGACATGGACCAGATCCGCACCGCACTCGGCGAGGCCAAGATCTCCTATTTCGGTCTGTCCTACGGCACTTACCTCGGCGGGGTCTACGCCTCGCTGTTCCCAGACCGGACTGACCGCGTCGTGCTCGACAGCATTCTCGGGCCGGACGGCTACGACATCACCGCGTCCCGTCGTTTCGCCGAAGGAATGCAGGACCGCTTCCCGGACTTCGCCAAATGGGCCGCCGCACGCGATTCGAGCTACGGGCTCGGAGCCACTCCCGCCGAAGTCACCGCGAATTTCTTCAAGCTCGCGGACAAACTCGACCGGCATCCCACCGGAGGATTCGACGGTTCGCTCTTCCGCTCGGCGACGCACAGCCTGATCTACCAGACCTCGGCGTTCCCCCGACTGGCGCAACTCTGGCAGGCATTCCTCACCGACCAAGCACCGCCAGACGATTCACTGCCGAGCACGACCGGCCCGATCCAGAGCCAGGTGACCACGATGCTTTCGGTCGTGTGCGGGGATCACGCGTGGCCCCGGCAGATTTCGACTTACCAGCGCAACGTCGCGCACGACCGGGTCACGTACCCGATGCTCGGCGGCGCGACAGCGAACGTCTGGCCGTGTGCCGCCTGGCCGTACCAGCCAAGCGAACCGGCAGTGCAGTTCAGCGACCAGGGACCGTCCAACCTGCTGCTGGTCCAGAACTTGCGTGACCCGGCAACGCCGCTCTCCGGCGCGCAGGACACCCGCGAAGCATTCGGCAAGCGGGCGCGAATGGTCACTGTGGACCAAGGCGGACACGGCGTCGGTCTCCCGTATCTGAACAGCTGCGGCTTCAACGCCGTCGTCGACTATCTCGTGCACGGCGTCCGTCCGGCGACCGACAAATTCTGCGGCGCGGAAGCAAGTCGATCGCTTACCCCGCAACAACAACAGGCAGCCGACAAGATCGTGGACCGGCTGCGGCAGTACTGAAACAGGCGGTGGGGCGGAACACCCGCCCCACCGCCGCTCGTTCAGCGCAGGAACGCCGAACCCCGCGTCACCGCGGCATAAGCGTCCACCGAACCATGTCCGTAGAACCCGTTGAACGACGCGTCACCCAAGCAGGTCGCCGTGAACGAAGCGTCCCGGCCCTCCTTGAGATAGTCGACCGTCCGCGGCACCGGGCACGCGATCGGTGCCGCCGTGCCTTCCAGCACTCGCTGCACGGCGTCCGGATCCATCGAGACCGAATGCCCGATCTTCTTGCCGTACTGGGAAATGATCAGCGCCACGACACCAGTCGCATGTGGAGTGGCCATCGAAGTCCCTTGCAGCCATTGGTAATAGCCGACGCGGCCGTCCGCCGCCGTAGCCTTCTGCACTCCGAGCGCGACTCCAGCCGGGGTCACATTGCCTGCCGCGTCGATGTTTCCGGCCGCCACCCCCACATTGCGCGGGTACGTAGAAAGGATTTCGTTCTCGACCGTCCGATACCAAGGCGTGCCGTATCCGTCGCGGAAGTAGCCGCCAGGCGCGGAAACGGAAATCTGCTCAGTGCCGTAGTTCGAGTAGTCCGCCTTCGCCTGCGTCGGACCGAATGAGCCGACACCGATGGTGTGCGGGCCTTCGACCGGCAGCGAGAAGCACGAAGCATTGTCGATCTTGCGAGGATGCGGCCCGTTCGCCGGGTAGTCCGGGCTCGTGACGTCATCGTGCGGCGCGGCCAGCTCGTCGTGCTGGTTGCCGAGCGCGACCACCATCGTCACGCCCTTGCGGTGCGCGTAGTTCAACGCCCGCGTGGTCGCTTCGATGATCGTGCGCTGTTCCGCTTGTTCCGCCGCGGAATCCGCCGGGTTCGAGCGGCAGTTGTACAGCCACGGGTCGACGTAGAAGCTCATGTTGACGACGTCGATGCCCGCGTCGCCGGAATACGTCAGCGCGTCGACCGTCGGCTGCAGGAAGAAGTACCCGGAATCCTGACCGGCGCGGACGTTCACCAGCGTCACGTTCGGCGCCACGCCGGAAACGCCGAATCCGTTGGCAGCCGCGGCGATCGTGCCCGCGACGTGCGTGCCGTGGCCGTTGTCGTCGTGGTCCACCGGGTCGACGCAGCCGCGGAACTCGCACGGTCCGTCGACCACGGTGCCGTTGACGTCCGCGACGATGTCCTTGGTGAAGTTGCGCGAATCGGCCTTGTCGAAGTTCGGCGCGATGTCCGGATGACTGCCGTCGACGCCGGTGTCGATGATGCCGACCTTCACCCGTTTGTCGCCCGCCTGCTTGGTGCGCGCGAGGTCGGAGCGGGTCGATTTGAGGCCCCAGAGCTGGTCGTCCAGCGGATCGGTGCCGACCGCCTTGTTGGCCGCGGCTTTGCGCGACACACTGCCGCGGCCTTCCTTCTCGACCGCGTCCGGCTTCTCCTTCTTGCCCGCCTTCGGCGCGCTGCCAATCGCTTTTGCCGTCGCCGCACCGAATACCGCGCGGTTGGCCGAAACCCGCTCAGTGAAGCCAGTAGCGGGCGCGGTGGCGGTGATGAGCCCGACGGCGGTGTTGGTGGCGACGATCGTGCCGCCGGCGTCGCGCACCGCCTGCTGCGCGGCGGCGACACTCTGGCCGTCCCGCGCCAGGACGCTGAATTCCGTCAACGGTCCGGCCGGTTGGGCCGTCGCCGCCGGAAGGGCGACGACGGACACCGCACCGAACAATGGCACCGCGAGTGCCACAGCGAGCAATCTGGGTCTTTTCACGAGTCCTCCTCACGAAAACCGACAATGCAACGTACATAGCGGACACTGCGTGCGGCAATCGGCAAACCGGAGGAATCGCCTTGTTACGGAACCACCGACTTCACCTCGGCGAAGTGACAAGCCGACAGATGCCCGTCCGTCCGGGGTTCCAGCTTCGGAACCTCGGTCGCGCAAATGTCCGCGGCCTTCCAGCACCGCGTGCGAAAACGACAGCCGGACGGCGGATCGATCGGGCTCGGCACATCGCCTTCCAGCCGGATCACCTGCCGCTGCCCGCGCACCGCCGGGTCCGCGACCGGCACCGCCGACAGCAGCGCCTGGGTGTACGGATGGGACGGTCGCTCGTAAATCTCGTCCTCGGTCCCGATCTCGACGATCTTGCCCAGGTACATCACCGCGACCCGGGTGGACAGATGCCGCACCACCGAAAGGTCGTGCGCGATGAACACATAGGACAGTCCGAACTCGCCCTGCAGTTCCCCGAGCAGGTTCATCACCTGCGCCTGGATCGAAACGTCCAAAGCGGACACCGGCTCGTCGCAGATGATCACCTTGGGCCGCAACGCCAGCGCCCGCGCGATCCCGATGCGCTGGCGCTGCCCGCCGGAGAACTGGTGCGGATACCGGTTCACGTGCTCGGGATTGAGCCCGACCACCTCCAGCAACTCCTGCACCTTCTTCGCCCGCGAACCCTTCGGCGCGACGTCGGTGTGGATCTCGAACGGCTCGCCGACGATGTCGCCGACGGTCATCCGCGGATTCAGCGACGTGTACGGGTCCTGCAGCACGATCTGGATCTCCCGGCGCATGCGCCGCAGTTCCGCACCGCGCAGCTTGAACAGATCGCGGCCCTCGAACGTCGCCGCCCCGCTGGTCGGCTCCTCCAGGCGCATCAGCACCTGGGCGAGCGTCGACTTGCCGCAGCCGGATTCGCCGACCACGCCAAGGGTTTCACCGGGCTGCAGGTCGAAGGACACGCCGTCGACGGCCTTCACGTGTGCGATCGTCCGCTTGAACAACACGCCGTCACGCACCGGGAAGTGCTTGACCAGATCCCGGACGCTGAGAATCGGCTCACCCACGGCTCTCCACCACCTCCTCGGCGAAGTGACACGCACTGACCCGGCCGAACCCGAGCGCGTGCGAGGACGGCCGCTCGTCGCGGCACCGTTGCTCGGCCCGCTTGCACCGCGGGTGGAACGGGCATCCGGCCGGGATGTCGAGCAGACTCGGCGGCAGGCCCTTGATCGTCTCCAGGGTCTGTCCTTTGAGGTCCAGTCTGGGAAGCGAATCCATCAGCGCGGCGGTGTAGGGATGCCCCGGCGAGCTGAACAATTCCCGTACGTCGGCCTGTTCCACGATCCGCCCGGCGTACATCACCGCGATCCGGTCCGCGACCTCCGCGACCACGCCGAGGTCGTGCGTGATGAGGACGAGCCCCATCCGCCGTTCTCGCTGGATGTCCGCGAGCAGGTCCATGATCTGCGCCTGCACGGTCACGTCCAGCGCGGTCGTCGGCTCGTCCGCGATGAGCAGATCCGGGTCGAGGGCAAGGGACATCGCGATCATCGCGCGCTGCCGCATCCCGCCGGAGAACTGGTGCGGATAGTCCTTCACCCGCCGTGCCGCCGCCGGGATCCGCACCAGGTCGAGCAGTTCGATCGCCCGTTTGCGCGCGTCCCTTTTGGACATTCCCAGCCGGACCCGCAGCTGTTCCTCGATCTGGAACCCGACGGTGAACACCGGGTTCAGCGCCGAAAGCGCGTCCTGGAAGATCATCGCGATCTCCGCACCGCGCACCTGCCGCCGCCGGTCGTCCGACGCGGTGAGCAGATCCTCGCCGCGATAACGGATCGACCCGCCGGTGATCACGCCCGGCGGAGTGTCGAGAATTCCCATGATGGTCTGCGCCGTGACGCTCTTGCCGGAACCCGATTCGCCAAGCACGGCAAGGGTTTCCCCGGCGTGCACCGAATAACCGACGCCGTTGAGCACGTTGGCCACGCCGTCGGAAGTGCGGAATTCCACGTGCAGGTCTTCGACTTCGAGCAGCAGCTCGTTCTCGGCCGCCGGACCAGGAGCATTGGACACTGTGGACATCGCGGCTACCTCGACTTCGGGTCGAGCGCGTCGCGGATACCGTCACCGAGCATCACGAACGCGAGCACGGTGATGGTCACGAACGCACCGGGGAACAGGAGCATGTGCGGGACCGCGCGGAAATAGTCGCGGGCGTCGCTGATCATGACGCCCCACGACACCACCGGCGGCCGCACTCCGATGCCGAGGTACGCCAGCGTCGCCTCGGCGCCGATGGCCGCGCCGAGCGCGATCGTGGCGTACACGAGCACCGGCGCGAGCGTATTCGGCAGCAGGTGCCGGAACACGATCCGCGGCGTGCTGGCCCCGAGCGCGCGGGCCGCCTTCACGTAGTCCAACTGTTTGGCCACCAGCGTCGCGGACCGCATGATGCGCATCGCCACCGGCCAGGTCAGCACCGCGATCGAGCACACCACCTGCACGATGATGGTGACCTGCCCGGGATTCGTGCCCGGCGCGTTGAACGTGGTGAGGATGACAATCGCGCCGAGCACGAACGGAAGTCCGGCGAAAACGTCGCCGAGCCGGGACAACAGGCTGTCGATGAGGCGCCCGTAGTAGCCCGCGACGATGCCGATCAACGATCCGAAAAGGACAGTCAGCAGCGTCGCGAAAACCCCGACCAGCAGCGAAGCCCTGGCCCCGTAAATGGTCCGCGCGTAGACGTCGTAACCCTGGTTGTCGTAGCCGAACCAGGCGTCCGCGGACGGGCCTTCGTTGGCGTGCGTCAAATCGCTGTAGCCGGCGTCGCGGTGCGAGAACAGTCCCGGCGCGATCGCGATCAGCACGATCAGCAGGATGATCAATGCGGAGATGACGAACGTCGGCTTGCGGCGCAGCTGCCGCCACGCGTCGCCCCACAGACTGCGCGGCTTCTTCGGTCCGGCGTCGGCCGAGCTGTCCACATGCGACAGCTGTGCCGCGTCGACTCCTCCGCCGCCGACGAGATTCGGGTCAGTCATAACGGATCCTCGGGTCGAGAACGGCGTAGAGCAGATCCACGATCAGGCTCATCAGCAGATACACCAGCACCAGCAGCACGACGACGCCGACGACGGTCGCGCTTTCCCGGTTCTGGAGGCCGCGGAAGATCAGCCCGCCGAGACCGTTGATGTTGAACACGCCCTCGGTCACGATCGCACCGCCCATGAGCGAGCCAAGGTCGGTGCCGAGAAACGTCAGCACCGGAATCACCGAGTTGCGCAGCAAATGAATGCCGATGACGCGGCTGTTGGGCTGTCCCTTGGCGATGGCGGTGCGAATGTAGTCGGCGTGCCGGTTCTCCGCGATCGACGTTCTCGTCAACCGTGCGACATAAGCCATCGAGAGGCTGCCGAGCGCGATGCCCGGCACGATCAGCTCGCCGAAACTCGGATCGTCGGAAACGCTGGCATCGATGATGCCGAGGTTCACGCCGAGCACGATCTGCAGCACGATCGCGGTAACGAACACCGGCAGCGAGATCAGGAACGTGGTCGAGACCAGCACCAGATTGTCGAGGAAACCCTTGCCGCGCAAGCCGGTCAGCACGCCGGCGGTGAGGCCGATGATGGCTTCGATGAGCACCGCGACGAGCGCGAGGCGCAACGTGATCGGGTAGGAGGTGGAGATCAGTTCGCCGACCGAGGAGCCGTTGAACGTCTCGCCCCAGTCGCCGCCGAACAGGCTCCCGAGGTATTTGAAGTACTGGACAAACAGATTGTCGTTCAGGTGGAACTTCTCGGTCATCAGGTCGATGTAGGCCTGCGGGCAGGCTTGCTGACCGCATTTGCCGGAGAACGGGTCTCCTGGCACGGCCCACACCAGTGCGTAGATCAGGAACGTGGTGCCGAAGAACACCGGGATCAACTGCAGCAGACGACGCAGGATGTAACGAATCATGCGTGGTTCCTAGGAGTGCGCGCCGGGCCCGCGAGTGCCCGCGCCGGCTTGTGGCCTGCGCGGACACTCACGAGCCGCGTGGTGGGAACGGACGAGTCAGCGCATCACTTCTTGAGGACCTCGACCGAGGAGTAGTCCGCGCGGCGGCGGAAGTCGAGGACCACGGTCTTGGTGTGCTTCGACTTGGCCGCGACGCCCTTCTCGTCCCACACCGGGATCGAGGGCAGGTCCTTCGCGATCAGGTCCTCGGCCTGCTGGTACAGCTTCACCGCGGCGTCCTTGTCCGCCGTCGAGTCCGCCTGCTTCAGCAGAGCGTCGACCTGCGGGTTGGAGTACGTCGAGTCGTTCGACGACGCCCCGGTCCGGTAGAGCGGGTTGAGGAAGTCCTCAATGGACGGATAGTCCGCGGCCCAGTCGGAACGGCCCATGCCGGTCAGCTTGTGCCCGGTCACGATGCTGCGCCACTGGCCGAAGTCGGTCGCCGGAACGAAATCGCATTCGACGCCGAGGGTGTTCTTGATGCTGTTGCACGCGGCCACCAGCGGCTCCTTGCGGCCGCCGTCGGCGTTCGAGGCGATGGTGAGCTTGCCCTTGAACCCGGACTTCGCGAAGAGTTCCTTCGCCTTCGCCGGGTCGAACTTGCAGTACTCGCCGCACACGCCCGGCCGGTAGCCCGGAATGCCCTGCGAGACATAGCCGTCGGCCGGCACGTAGGTGTCGTGCATGACCGTCTTGGTGATCTGCGCGCGGTCGATCGCCATCGAGATGGCCCGGCGCAGGTCGAGGTTGTTGTAGCCCTGCACGTAGTACGGGACCGCGATCGTGCTGATCCCCAGCAGGTGCCCGGTGACCAGGTTGTCCTTGAGGTCGGTCTTGTACTTGTCCGCGGTGAGCGCGGACGGCGGCAGCGTCTCGATGAAGTCGAGCTTGTTGCTCAGCAGGTCCTGGTACGCGGTTTCCTGGCTGGCGTAGATCTTGTCGTCGAGGTCCTTGAACTTGACCTTGTCCGGGCCCTGGTAGTCGTCGAACCGGGTCAGCTTGATCTCGACGTTCGGCGTGCGGCTGACGAACTTCATCGGGCCGTTGCCGATCGGGTGCTTCGCGAACGCCGCGGGATCCTTGAAGAAGGAGTCCGGCAGCGGCGCGAACGCGGTGTAGCCGATCTTGGTGGTGAAAACGGAGAACGGCGCTTCCAGGGTCACCTGGAACTCGTAGTCGCCCTTCACGACCAGGCCGGACATCTTGTCCGTGGTCGGCTTCGCCGCCTTGTCGGCGGGGTGGACGTCGGAGTAGCCCTGGATGTTCTCGAAGAACGTGCTGTTGATCTGGCCGTTCGCGGAGTTGGCCCCGTAGTTCCAGGCGTCGACGAAGTTCTTCGCCTTGACCTCGGTGCCGTCGTGGAACTTCCAGCCGTGCTTGATCTTGATGTCGAAGACCTTGGAATCGGTCGTGGTGATCGACTCCGCCATCAAGTTGTACGGCTCGCCGTTTTCGCCCTTGTACGCCACGAGTCCGGAGAACATCGGGTCGACGGCCTTGGAACCGCCGAGTTCGTTGGTGTTCGTGGGGATCAGCGTGTTCTGCGGTTCCGTGCCGTAGACGGTGAATGTCCCGTTCGGGTCGGCTTCGCCTGACGAGCCACTGCTGGATCCGCCGCCCCCACAGGCAGTCAGGAGCAGTGACAAGGTTGTCACGACAGCGGCCGCGCTCCAGAGCCTGGATGAACCCCGCATGTCCCCTCCGTTTCTAGCGTCCGAATAGCGAGATGGAGGCTAGCGTGATCGGCCCTTCGTAACCGGATCACCGGGTTGCACATGAATAACAACGACGACCGTCACCCAGTCAGCCCACAACGAAGTGAGGTAGATGACGTTCGGTCATTTTGGTACGGGTTCGGACGCGGGATGAGCGCGTGGTCACCGGGGCATCGCGGAGCGTTCAGGCGAGCGCCAAAGCGATCCCGTCCAGGATGTCGTGCTCGCTGACGACCAGCTGGTCCGGACCACCGCGCGCGGCGAGTTCCTCGGCGAGCACCTGCACGACGACCGCGCCGCCGCCGATCACGTCGACCCGGCCGGGGTGGATCACCGGGTTCGCGGCGCGGGTCTCGCGGTCGGCCGCGAGGAGCTCCTGCGCGACCCGGTCGATCTCGCCGTGGCTCAGTTTCGACAGGTGAATGCGCTCGGAGTCGTACTCGGGCAGCCCCAGCGAAACTCCTGACAACGTGGTCACGGTGCCTGCCACGCCGATCCAGGTGCGGGCCTTCGCGACGTCCACGACGTCGAAGGCCTCGGCGAGGATGCCGCGGGCCAGTTCGCGGGCGGCGGAGACCTCGTCGGCGGTCGGCGGGTCGCCCTTCAGCGCGCGCTCGGTGATCCGGACGCAGCCGATGTCGACGGATTTCGCGGCGATCACCTCGGCCTCGCGACCGTTCCAGGTGCCCAGCACGAGTTCGGTGGAACCGCCGCCGACGTCGACGACCACGAACGGCCCGTCGTCGGGGTCCTGCTCGCCGACCGCACCAGTGAAGGACAGCCGGGCTTCCTCGTCGCCGCTGATCACCTCGGCCTCGACGCCGAGCGTCTCGCGGGTCATCGCGAAGAACTCGTCGCGGTTGCTCGCGTCGCGCGTCGCCGAGGTGGCGACCATGCGCACCTTCTCAACGCCCTTGCGCCGCGCGGCGACGGTGTAGTCCGCGAGCGCCGCGCGGGTGCGCTCGAGCGCTTCCGGCGCGAGCCGGCCCGTGGCGTCGACGCCCTGGCCGAGCCGCACGATGCGCATCTCGCGGTGCAGGTCGCGCAGGTCGACCGTGCCGTCGTGGCGCGGCGTCAACTCGGCGACGAGCAGACGGATGGAGTTGGTCCCACAGTCGATCGCAGCTACCCGAGGCATGCCTCCGACTTTACTTGGTCCGCGGCGCTTCGCAGGCGAGGCGGGCATAGGCGGGTCCTATGCCCCCTCACCGACATTTGGTCTTTGCCTTTTCCGCTTTTCCGGCCGTACGGTCGACGTGTTCGCCGCATTTCGTTTCGCGGCGGTTTTCTCCTTCTTTTATCGAGAGGTTTATTGGCATGCCCGATTACGGGATAGCGGGAAAGCGCGCAGTGGTCACCGGCGGTTCCCGCGGAATCGGTGCGGCGATCGTGGCGCAATTGCTGGCCGCGGGCGCGACGGTGCTCACCACCGCCCGGTCGGCCGGCCCGGTGCCGGAAGGCGCGTCCTTCGTCGAGGCCGACGTCCGCACCCAGGCCGGCGCCCAGACGGTCGCCTCCGCCGCACAGGAGGTCCTCGGCGGCGTCGACCTGCTGGTCCACAACGCGGGCGGCGCGCGTCCGCACCCCAGCGCGCTGGAGATCCCCGACGACGAATGGCAGGACGCGTTGTCGGTGAACCTCCTGGCCGCCGTCCGCCTGGACGCACTGCTGGCCCCTGGCATGCGAGAGCGGGGATCGGGCTCGATCGTGCACATCTCCACCGCCGCGATCCGTCCGCCGTTCCCGCCTTTCCTGCACTACGTCGCCGCGAAAACCGCGCTGGAGGCGTACAGCCAAGGCCTGGCCGCCGAACTGGCCCCCGCCGGCGTCCGCGTCAACACCGTGTCCCCTGGCCGGACCGCCACCCCCGGCGGCGTCGCCACGCGCGAGCAGTGGGCGACCCTGATGCCCGGCTTTGCTCTCCCCGGCGTCCCGCTGGGCCGGGACGGCGCCCCTGACGACATCGCCAACGCCGTGCTCTTCCTGTTGTCCGACCAAGCGAACTGGCTGACCGGAAGCGGTCTGGCCGTCGACGGAGGCGAATACCCGCGATGAATGCTTATCAGGACAAAACTGTCGTCGTCACCGGCGGCAGCACCGGAATGGGTTTCGCCACCGCGAAACTATTCGCCGACGGCGGCGCCCGCGTAATCATCACCGGCCGTTCGCAGCCCCGCCTCGACGCCGCTTTGACCCAACTCGGTGACCGCGCGACAGCCGTCCGCGGCGATGTGGCGTCGCTCTCCGATCTGGACGCGCTGGCGGCCCAGGTCCCCGGCCCGGTCGACGCCCTGTTCGTCAACGCCGGGATCGCTCGGACGGCACCGTTCGAGTCAGTCACCGAGGAGCAGTTCGACGAACAGTTCGCGGTGAACGTCAAGGGCGCGTACTTCACCGTGCAGAAGCTCGCACCCCTGCTGCGCTCCGGGGCAGGCGTCGTCCTGACCACCTCGACCGCGAACGTCATGGGCCTTGCCGAAACCAGCGTCTACTCCGCGGGCAAAGCCGCCCTGCGATCGATGGCCCGAACCCTCGCCGCCGAACTGCTCCCGCGCGGCATCCGGGTGAACGCGCTCAGCCCCGGCCCCATCGACACCGAGATCCTGGAAGCCGGAATGTCGGCCGAGGAGGCCGCACAGTTCAAGGCCGCCCGCGCCGCGGCGAACCCGATGAAACGGCTGGGCACCCCTGTCGAAATCGCCCGTGCCGTCGCCTTCCTGGCCTTCGACGCCACCTTCACCACCGGCATCGAACTGGTCGTAGACGGAGGCGACACGCAACTCTGACGCTTCAGGCGGCCGGGGCTTCGGACCAGGCTTCCTGCCGCAGAAACTCGAGCAACGCCATCTCCGCGGGCCCAGCCCCGGGCCGCACCGCCGCGACGACGGGCTGGGCCACGACCGGAAACACCGGCCGCACGAGGTGCTCATGCCCCTCCGGCACCGCCGACGCCGGAACAAGCGTCACGCCCAGCCCGTGCGCGGCCCACCGCACCGCCGTCGACGTCTGCGACACCCGTGCGACCGCCGTCGGCGCCAACCCGTTGTCGCGCAACACTTCTGTCAAGTGACCGTCGAGCGCGCTATCCGGATCGAACCGGATCCACTGCTCTTCTGCCAACTCCCGCAACTCAATCCGGTCTTTCTTGAGCAACCGATGCCCGGTTCCGAGGACGACCACGAACTCCTCGTCGCCGAGGTGATGCCCCTCGTACAGCCCTTCATCACACGCCGACCCGAGCAACGCGAGATCCAGCACCCCATGCCTCGCCAGCTGCTCCAGCTCCGCGGGATTCGGCTCCTCGAAAACGGTCACCGCCAACCGCGGAAACTTTTTTCGCAAGGCAGCCAACGCACCCGGCAACTGCCGAGTCCCCAACCCCATCTGCGCCGCGACGAGCAACTCGCCGGCCAACTCGTCCGCGCCCGCACGCGCGGTCGCCTGCGCCCGCCGCGCCGCCCTTACGGCGACTTCAGCGTCCTTGAGAAACGCCCGCCCCACGACGGTCGGCACCAGCCCGCTGGGCGTGCGGGAGAAAAGTTGCACGCCGAGTTCCCGCTCAAGCCCCCGGATCTGCTGCGAAACGGACGGCTGAGCGACGTGAAGCAGCTCGGCCGCGGCAGTCACCGACCCCGCCTCGGCGACCGCCAAGGCGTACTCGAACTGACGAAGACTCATCGGCTCCCCTGCTTTGTAATGATGTAAGCGACGCTACCGGAGGAGGCCGCGTCGCCCGGTTTCGCTGGTTTCACTGGTTTCGCGGGTTAGCCAGCAGCCGACGTCCCGCTGCTCGCCTGGCTGCTGCTCGACGAGGTGCAGGTCTCCGTCGGTGCCGTAGTGGTCGTAGTCGTGGTGGTGGATCCGCACGTCGAACTGGTCGGCGTTTCAGTCGGACTGCCCGACGGAGACCCGGACGAACTGCCCGGCAGCGTCGTCCCGGTAGGCGTCACCGACGGCGCCCCCGTAGAAACCGGCGGCAACGAGGTCCCCACTTGCGGCGGCCGCGGCCCATTCGCCGTCGGCGCGACACTGGACGTCGTCGGCCCGGGCACCCCAACCGGAACCGGACTGTCCGGCACCTGCGCGACTCCTTTCCGGTATGCCTCCGCCCAAAGAATGACCGTGGTGACGTACGCGTCGGAGTTGTTGTAGCGGTAGATCGCAGTCCTCAACTGGTCCGGATTGGCCAGATCAAGCCCGCCGGAGCACAGATAACGAGCCGCCGCGAGCGAGGCATCGAAGAGATTGCCGGGGTCGGCCTTGCCGTCACCGTTGCCGTCCGCCGCGTAGCTCCGCCAGGTCGCCGGAATGAACTGAAACGGCCCAACCGCACGATCCCAAACCGGGTCGTGGTCGAGCACGCCGTGATCAGTGTCCGGAATCGCCGCGTACGGCCCAGTCCCGTTGAGCTGAGGCCCGAGTATCGGTTGAAGCGTCGTCCCAGCAGCGTCAACGTACCCGCCCCGCGCGTGATCCGACTCGATCCGCCCGATGCTCGCGACGAGCGCCCAGTCGATATGACACCCCGGCTGCTCTTTCCCGAGGACGTCAGCCGCATGCCGATACGCGGCCAGCGCGGTAGCCGGAATCCCGAGCGGCCCGTCCGGAAGGTCATACGCAGGCAGCGGAACCGGTGCCGGCGCATCAGGCAACCGCCCGTCGACCGAGACGCCGCGAATCCCCGGGTCATACCCCTGATCAGGCATAACGTCCGCCGTATGCACCACCGGCATCCGCCCGGCCCACCCGACGACCACCCCCGCACCGACGACCGCCGGAAGCACCCCGAGAACCCCCGCGAGCACGGCGACCGCCGTCCGATGCCGCGACGCCACCTTCCGAGCCCGATAACGCCCCCGCCGCACCCGAACCCGCACCCACCGAGACCGATCCAGCGGCGGCCCGACCAACACGGCGGTTCTCTTCTTGGTTTCAGCCGAACCAGAGGCGGTTTCGCCGTCTTCGCCCGCTACTTCAGCCGCCGCCTCATCGACGCGGTCTCTATTGACTGTCGCGCTGACGGTTTCGCCATCGGTGCCACCTTCACCGATCTCGTCGCCGCGCGCTGGATCACCACCAGCGGTCCTGCCATCAGCTACCGCAGCAACCCCGCGCTCGCCGACCTCCCCGCCGACAGCAGCGATCCCATCCGCGGCCCGGTCACCGGCCGCATCGACAACCTCACCGTCACCAACCGCCCCACGGCCCGCACTGGACTCACCGACCGCCGCGTCACCGACTACCTCGTCGCCAGCACCCGACTCACCACCGGCAACTCCCGCACCCGCACCATCCGCCGCCGCTTCGGCCCGAGCCTCCGCATCAGGAGACGCATCAGCGCGCACCGATCGCCGAAATCTCCGTGGCACCCGCACTTTCCGCCCCTCCCCGGCGCGCCCGGCGGTGCACCCAGGCTCGCCTGCTCGGTGTGCAGCTCCGGTGCGCGCCGCGAAGCATTCCCACCCAGGCGGGCACCGGCCTCTGCTGTGCCTATCCGCGCCCGAGACCGGAGCGTTACCCGGCGCAGTCGCCCGTCGGCCAGCCCTGTTCGCGGACCCAGGCGAGGGTCTCGTCGCCGAACGGGTTCACCCCCGGGCCGGCCGCGAGCGTGTGCGCGAGGTGGACGTGCAGGCATTTCACCCGCCCGGGCATCCCGCCCGCGGTCACCTGAGTCCCGAGCGACTCGATGGCGTCCCGCTCGGCGAGGTACGTCTCGTGCGTGCGCTGGTAAGTCGCCGCGAGTTCGGGATCGGTGGTGAGCCGTTCCGTCATCTCCTTCATCACGCCGGACGCTTCCAGCGTGCCCACCATCGACGTCAGCCGCGGGCAGGTCAAGTAATACAACGTCGGGAACGGCGTCCCGTTCTCCAACCGCGGACTGGTCTGGACCACCGAAGGATGCCCGCTAGGACACCGCGCGGCCACCGCCCGCAACGCCCGCGGCGGCCGTCCGAGCTGCTGCGCGATGACCTCCCGGTCGGCATCGGTGACGGGCTCGAATCGGGGTGTCTCCGTGCTGCTGTTCACGCTCTCCAGGCTAATGCCGCCGCCCGTCCGACCCCTCGCGACCTCCGCCGAAACGGCCGAGTTGTCCACAACCCGCACACCGTGTGGACAACTGGCCGCAGCCGCCTCCGGGGCCCTTGCGCTGTGGTTAACGTGGATGGCAGCCGAAGATTCGCCGCGAAATCAAGGCACCGAAATGAAAGAAACCCAAGGACCGCAGCGCAAAACCTCAGCCGTCAAGCCGAGAACTACCGACTCGCGACTTCGAGGAGACACCTAAGGACTAACCGCCAAGAGCCACCGGTCCCCGCCGCCGCCAACCGGACCCGATCTGCAATCCCGCCGGACCAGGAACTCGCTCAGCCAGCAACCTCACAGCCGACCAGCAAGCTTGCCCAACGAGGAACCTCGCCCGCCCGACAACCCAGCGAACAACCCCGCCACCCAGGAAACCTCAACCCCCGGAAACCTGCGCCCAAAGGTTCTCGTACCAAGGCGCCTGCGGAGCAGGTTGCTGCCCAGGCTGAGCAGCCGTCGGCGAACCGGGCTGGTCCTCGGGCAGCTGGACCATCCACGGGGTCTCGCCAGGCTTCACGTACCGGAGCCGACGACGGGCTTCCGCCTCGATCTGGGCCGGGTCGCTCAGCTGGGCCTTGCGGTCGCGCAGCTGGGCGACCTCGTGCTGGAGCTGGGCCAGCTGCGCTTCCTGGTCGCGGACCTCGGAACGCTGGGAGAGGTAGGTGCGCAACGGGACCGCGACGGTGAACGCCAGCGCGCACACCACGATCGCCACCACGGCGGCGCGCCGGGTGGTCGACATGCCGAGCACCTTGGCCGCACCGGAGGCGCGTTTCGCCGCGAGGCCGCGGCGAAGCCGGGCCCTGGTCGTCTCCGTCGTGCCCGCGCCGGTGCGGCGCCGGGCCGATGCGGGACGGCGGGCCCTGCTGGACCCGCTTCCCGCGGCCCGGCCGCCGCGACGGCCGCGCGCCCTCCCCCGGTCGGCCATGTGCCCCTCAGGCCTCCGCGCTGAACCGCGGGAAGGCGAGGTCGCCGGCGTAGCGCGCGGCGTCCGCGAGGGTTTCCTCGATGCGCAGGAGCTGGTTGTACTTCGCGATCCGCTCGCCGCGCGCCGGGGCTCCGGTCTTGATCTGGCCGACGCCGGTGGCGACCGCGAGGTCGGCGATGAAGGTGTCCTCGGTCTCGCCGGACCGGTGGCTCATCATCGACTTGTAGCCGTACGACGTGGCCAGCGACACCGCGTCCAGCGTCTCGGACAGGGTGCCGATCTGGTTGACCTTCACCAGCAGCGCGTTCGCCGCGCGGCGAGTGATGCCCTCCTCGAGCCGGTCCGGGTTGGTGACGAACAGGTCGTCGCCGACGAGCTGGACCTTGTCGCCGATCTCGGAGGTCAGCTGGACCCAGCCGTCCCAGTCGTCCTCGCTCAGCGGGTCCTCGATGGAGACCAGCGGGTAGTCGCGCAGCAGTTCGCCGTAGTACGCGGACATCTGCTCCGCGCTGCGCTTCGAGCCCTCGAAGGTGTAGGCGCCGTCGGAGTAGAACTCGGTCGCGGCGACGTCCAGCGCGAGCGCGACGTCGCGGCCCGGCGCGTAGCCGGCCTTCTCGATCGCGGCGAGGATCAGGTCGAGCGCCTCGCGGTTGTTGGCGAGGCTCGGCGCGAAACCGCCCTCGTCGCCGAGGCCGGTGGACAGGCCGCGACCCTTCAGCACGGACTTCAGCGCGTGGTACACCTCGGTGCCCCAGCGCAGCGCCTCGCGGAACGACTCCGCGCCGATCGGCGCGATCATGAATTCCTGGATGTCGACGTCGGTGTCGGCGTGCGCGCCGCCGTTGAGGATGTTCAGCATCGGCACCGGCAGCACGTGCGCGTTCGGCCCGCCCAGGTAGCGGAACAGCTCCAGCTCGGCCGATTCCGCGGCGGCCTTCGCGACGGCGAGCGAGACACCGAGAATGGCGTTCGCGCCCAGCCGCGACTTCGCCGGCGTGCCGTCGAGGTCCACCAGCTTCTGGTCGACGATCCGCTGGTCGACCGCTTCGACGCCGACCAGGTCCGGCCCGATCTCGTCGAGCACCGCGGCGACCGCGCGCTCCACGCCCTTGCCGTTGTAGCGGCCGGTGTCCCCGTCGCGCAGCTCGACCGCTTCGTGCTCGCCGGTCGACGCGCCGGACGGGACCGCGGCCCTGGCCAGGGTGCCGTCGTCGAGCGCCACCTCCACCTCGACGGTCGGGTTCCCGCGCGAATCGAGAATCTCGCGCGCGCCTACCTGCTCGATGAGAGCCACGCTCTGCTCCTTGGTGGGTCGTGCCTGCGGTGACGCCGCCCAGAGTAACCGCCCAGCGGGTTCACCCGTTGGAGGCCAGGCCGGTGCGGGGCCGTTCCGCTGCGTGTTCTCCAGCTCAGCCGGGCACTTCGCCGGTCTCGTCGGCGGCCTGGTCCTCCGGCCGGACTTCACGCCACCCCGACGGCAGCTCGACCTGATCGGTCACCTGCTGCCAGAACGTCCAGCTGTTGCCGCCGGGATCGGCCACGGTGAAGATCCGCGCGCCGTAAGGCTGGTCCTGGGGCGGTTCCGGTGCGGCGTCCTCGCCGAGCGCCGCGGAGACGCGCTCGTGCTGCGCGTCGACGTCGGTCACGTACACGACGTTCAACTGCCCGACCGGCCCCTCGACCCCCTTGGCCTCCCAGTATTCGGGACCGACCCCGGCCAGCTGCAGCCGCGCGCCGCCCGCGCGGAGCGTGGCCTGGAAGACCTCGCCCGCCCCGTCCTCGAAGCGGACTTCCTCGGTGAAGCCGAACACCCTGGTCAGCCACGCGAGCGCGGCGGTCGCATCGCTGTAGTAGAGGTACGGCGCCAGTCCCACGTAGTCGGGTTCCTGATCGCTGCTCATGGCGGAACAGTCCATCACGACTCGTCTGACGGTCGTGCAACGCCCTCCGCGCCGGTATCGTGAGGCGACCATGACGGACGCCGCAGCAGCCCCCGAACCCGACGGCGAATCGCGCTTCCGCAGGTTCCGCAACGCCGAACATCTGGTCGCGCGGCGACGTCCGCTCGACGCGCTCAAGGAGCTCGAACCCCTGCTGGCCGACGAGCAGGACAAGCCGAGCGTGCAACTGCTCGCCGGGCGCGCGTACTTCCACTCCGCCCAGCTGCGCCGCGCCGAACGCGCGTTCACCCGCGTACTGGAACTCGACCCCACCGACCACTACGCCCGGTTCGTGCTCGGCCGCACCCTCCAGCGCCTCGGCCGTTTGGCCGAGGCGCTCGCACAACTGCGGATGGCGTCGGCGATGAACCCGGTGCCGGAGTATCTCGAGGCGATCAGCGAGGTCAGGGCGAGGATCACGCTCAGCGACCGCTGAACCCGCATGTCCCGAATGTGCACCCGCGGAGGCACTCACGTGCAACCGCCGGATCCAGCACGGCCCCGGCGCGTCTTCTGAAGTGAACAGGGCAGCGGGGAAGCCTGGCCATCCGGCGCCGCGGCTCGGCCGGTCGGCCGATCCGGGCAGACCGGGCGAAGCGCGATCCTTGGTGTCATCACAGAGAGCGATTAGAGGAGGCCGACATGACCGCGCTGACCGTGATCGGAGCGACCGCCGGGCTGATCGTGCTGGTGCTGATGGCGCTGGCGCCGACGCTCGTCGAACTGAACGAACGCCACCCGGTCCAGCCGCGTAAGCAGCCGGTGCGCGCCGAGGGCGTGGCGCAGAAGCCGGTGCGAGTGAGCGCCGCGCTGACGACCCACTGACTGCGAACCGCACCACGCGCCGCCGCACCGACGAGCCACGCCGAGCAGCTACGAGGCGGACGCGCACCGGCCACGCGCCACGCACTGGCGGGACACTGCCGAACCACAACAGCGCGCCACGCCGAGCCGAATCGGCCCAAACCACCGCACCGGTCACGCGCCGCGCCGGCAAGTCGCTGGGCGAACTGGAACGGTGAATCGCTGGCTGCCCATCACTGAAAGCCAAGCGCAGCAACAAAAAACCGGCCCCGGCCGAACACCGAGCCAAGCCGCCGTCGCTAGACGACCAGCTCAAGCCACCCCACCGACCAGCTCAGGCCACCCCGTCAGCCAACTCAGGCCGCCCCGTCAGCCAGGCCACCCGGCCAACGAGCCGCTGACCAACCCGGCCAACCCCACCAACCCCGCCGACCCGGCCTGGCCCGGCCCGGCTCAGGGAGCCACGCTCTCCGCCGCATAAGAATCGGCTGCGGTGAAAACGTCTTGCACGTAGTTCACCGCCGGGTTGTAGAACAGCATCGCTTTCCACCAGCCCGCCGGAGCGCCCAGGTCGTCGTCGCCCGAGCAGAGGTAGCGGGCGGCGGTGAAGGCCGCGTCGTCGAGGTTGCGGGGGTCTGCCGGTTTGCCGTCGCCGTTCGCGCGTTGGGCGTGTTTGTGCCAGGCGGCGGGCATGATCCGCAGCGGGCCGACGCGGTGGTCGGCGGTGCGGTCGCCGTCGAGCTTTCCTCCGTCGGTGTCCGGGCCTTCCGCCCGATCGGGGTTGACCGCCATGGTGCCGTCGGGGCCGGGTTTTTCCGTTCCAAACGCCAGGTTTCCGATCGCGGCGAGCGTCGCCCACGAGAGGTGGCACGACGGTTTTTGCCGCTGCATCCACATTTCCGCGCGTCCGTACGCGGCGACCACGCGCGCGTCCAGCCGCGTCTTGTCGGCGACTCGGGTCGCCCACGCGTCCAGTTCCGCTTGGTCGGACACCAGCGGGCGGTCCGGCGGAGCGGCCAAACCGACCCGCGGGGCTTCGGTGCCGGGTTGCGGGCGCGGTTCCGGCTTCGGCGAAACCGGCGGCGGAGCGGCCGCGGCCGGAGGGGCGGGCGGGTTCGGATTCTGGATTCCGATGGTCACCACCAGCACGACCCCGGTCAGCACCAGACCCAGCGCGAACGCGATGCGGCTCGGGTAGCGGCGCGGAGGGCCCGTCGGGGACGGGGCGATCGTCGGCTGAGTGGTATCGGCCACCCGGACAGGTTACTGATGAACCCGGCTGAGGGACGCTGGACTGGGCGAATGGCAAGCGGATGGTTAACTCGACGCCTGAGCCGCCCAGGTCACACAATTCGTTACGTGACCACCCGGCGACGCTCTGACCTGCGGTTACCCTAACCTAACTCCCCGGAGAACGTCGTTTTGCCCGCTTTGCCGGGCCCGTTCAGCGAAACTCCCTCTGGACTTACAGGCAAGCCTTACCTAAAAACATCAGGTCAGGTAGTCGAAGGAGGGCTGAACAGTGGTGTTTTCGAGCGCGCTCATCGGGCTGCGCGAAGGCCTCGAAGCCGCGCTTGTGGTGAGCATCCTGGTCGCCTTCCTGGTCAAAACCGAGCGACGGCACGCGCTGCGGTTCGTGTGGCCCGGCGTCGGCGCGGCTGTACTGCTGTCGGTCGGCGTCGGCGCGATCCTCACCTACAGCACCGCACAGTTGAGTTTCGAGCATCAGGAACTGCTCGGCGGCACGCTTTCCATTGTCGCGGTCGTCTTCGTCACCGCGATGATCTTCTGGATGCGCAAGGCTTCCCGGCACATCGCGGCCGAACTGCGCGGCAAGATGGAGGACGCGCTGAAGGTCGGGCCAGCGGCGGTGTTGCTGCTGTCGTTCCTCGCGGTCGGCCGCGAAGGGCTCGAAACCGCTGTCTTCTTCTACTCGGCCGTGCAGACCGCGCAGTCCGACACCCTGCAGCCGCTGATCGGGTTCGTGATCGGGATCGCCGCCGCGATCGTGCTCGCTTACCTGCTCTACCGCGGCGCGGTGCGGTTCAACCTGGCGAAGTTCTTCACGATCACCGGCGTGCTGCTGGTGTTCGTCGCCGCCGGCGTCCTCGGCTACGGCCTGCACGACCTGCAGGAAGCCGGGTTCATTCCCGGTCTGACGACGCTGGCCTTCGACGCGTCGAGCACGCTGCCGGAAACCTCCTGGTACGGCGCGCTGCTCAAGGGAATCTTCAACTATTCGCAGCAAACCACTGTGCTGCAAGCGATCGCGTGGGTCGTCTACGTGGCGATCGTGCTGCCGCTGTTCCTCAAGCCCGCCCGCAAGAACAAGACCGAAGCGGCACCCGCCGCCCCGGCCGCCGCCAAGGAGTGACCGTGCCCCAGTTCCGCAAAACCTCGACGGCTGTGCTCACCAGTCTCGGCGCGCTCGTCGCGCTGACCGCCTGCGACAGCACGAACTCCGCGTCCGGTCCTTCCGGCGCGGCCGCGGGCGGGCCGATCAAGGTCGAGGCGTCCGACACCGCGTGCTCGGTGTCGGCGACGACCGCGGCCGCGGGCAACCTGACCTTCGAGATCGCCAACAAGGGCACCAAGGTCACCGAGTTCTACCTCTACGCCGAGGGCGACCGGATCATGGGCGAGGTCGAGAACATCGCGCCGGGACTGAACCGGCGGCTCATCGTCGAGGTCCCGGACCCGGGCAAGTACCAGACCGCGTGCAAGCCGGGCATGGCGGGCAACGGCATCCGCGGCGACTTCACCGTCACCGGCGGCGCGCAGGGCCAGAGCAACGCCAGCGCGCAGAAGACCGCTGCCACCAAGAGCTACGCGACCTACGTCGAGAACAACAGCTCGGCGCTGGAGACCGAAACCGCGAAGTTCGTCGCCGCGGTCAAGGCGGGCAAGGTCGACGAGGCGAAGGCCGAGTACGCACGCACTCGCGTGTTCTACGAGCGGATCGAGCCGGTCGCGGAGAAGTTCGGCGACCTCGACCCGTCGATCGACGCCCGCGAGGCCGATGTCGAGCCGGGCCAGCAGTTCACCGGCTTCCACCGGCTGGAGAAGGACCTGTGGACCACCGGCCTCAAGCCGGACAGCCCGCAGATCGCCGACAAGCTGCTCACCGACGTCAAGGCACTCGTCGCCAAGACCAAGACGCTGCAGCTGAGCGTGCTGGACCTGGCCAACGGCGCGAAGGGCCTGCTCGACGAGGTCGCGACGAAGAAGATCACCGGCGAGGAGGAGACCTTCTCGCACACCGACCTGTGGGACTTCCAGGCCAACCTCGACGGTTCCAAGGGCGCGATCGCGGCGCTGCGGCCGATCCTGCAGGAGCGCGACGCGACCCTGGTGTCCACTTTGGACAAGGAGTTCGCGAACGTGCAGGGGCTGCTCGACAAGACCCGCTCCGGGGACGGTTTCAAGTACTACAACGAGCTCTCCCAGGATCAGATCAAGGCGTTCGCGTCGGCGGTCGACGCGCTGAGCGAGCCGCTCAGCAAGGTCGCGGAGGTCGTGGCGCGGTGACATCTCAAGCAGGGACCGAGGAGGGAACCCAGGTTTCCCGCCGGAAGCTGTTCGGGCTGGCCGGTGCGGGGGTCGCGTTGGCCGGCGCGGGCGCGGCGGCTGGAGTCGGCTTCGACCGGCTCGGCGGCGACACCCCTGCCGCGGCCGCGACGTCCAAGGTCGACTTCCACGGCGAGCACCAGGCCGGCATCGTCACCCCGGCCCAGCCGAACCTGCATTTCGCCGCGCTCGACGTGACCACGAAGGACGCCAAGAAGCTCCGCGAACTGCTGCGCACCTGGACTGCCGCGGCACGGCGGATGACCGCGGGCGAGGAGGTCGGCCCGAACGGCGCGCTCGCCGGGTCCGCGCAAGCCCCGCCCGACGACACCGGCGAGGCGCTCGACCTGCCCGCCTCCGATCTGACGCTGACGATCGGCTTCGGTCCCTCGCTCTTCGACGACCGGTTCGGACTCGCCGCGAAACGTCCGCCGCAGCTGATCGACCTGCCCGCGTTCCCGAAGGACAAACTCGACCCGGCCCGCAGCGGCGGCGACCTGTGCATCCAGGCCTGCGCGAACGATCCGCAGGTGGCGGTGCACGCGGTCCGCAACCTGGTGCGGCTGGGCTTCGGCGTCACCGAGGTGCGCTGGTCGCAGCTCGGGTTCGGCCGCAGTTCGTCGACGTCGCGCTCGCAGCAGACGCCGCGCAACCTGTTCGGTTTCAAGGACGGCACCAACAACGTCAAGGCCGAGGACACCGACGTGCTCCGCGACCAGGTGTGGGCGCAGGCCGGCGACGGACAGGCGTGGATGGCCGGCGGCACCTACCTGGTGGCGCGCCGGATCCGGATGCACATCGAAACCTGGGACCGCGAGACGCTTGCCGGACAGGAGCAGATTGTCGGGCGCACCAAGGGAAGCGGTGCGCCGCTCGGGCAAACCGGCGAGTTCGACCAGGTCGACCTGCAGGTCGGCGGCGCGGGCGGAACGCCGCTGATCGCCGAAGACGCGCACATCCGGCTGGCCTCGCGCCAGACGCGCAAGGGCGTGCAGATCCTGCGCCGCGGCTACAACTTCGTCGACGGCTCCGACGGCGTCGGCCACCTCGAGGCGGGGCTGTTCTTCCTGGCGTTCAACCGGGACACGCGCACGCAGTATGTCCCGATGCAGCAGGTGCTTTCGTCGAAGGACGCGATGATGGAGTACCTGCAGCACACCGGTTCCGCGCACTTCGCGATCCCGCCGGGTCTCACCCCGACCAGCAACTGGGGTGACGGGCTCTTCGCCTGACCAGTACAAACCTCCCCTCCCCGCCACTGCGTGGGACCGGTTGCCGGTGCCTTCCGGGCAAGCGACGGTGACCGCGTTCATCCGCGCGAGGTGAGGAGTTCCGTCGTGGTCGCTGTGGCACAGCCGCGGTTCGGGGTATGGGCGGTCGTCTACGGGTCGTGGGGCCCGTTCGATCATCCGGCCGATCCGGTGGACGCGAGCTGGGAACGCAACCGGCGGCTGATCGTCGAGGCCGACCGGCTCGGTTTCGATTCGACGCTCATCGCCCAGCACGTGGTGAATCCCTTCGGCGACGAACTGGACCAACTGGAGACGTGGACGTCCGCGGCGGCGCTCGCCGCGCTCACCGAGCGGATCGAGATCATCGCGGCGATCAAGCCGTATCTCGTGCACCCGGTGGTGCTGGCCAAGCAGGCGCTGCAGATCCAGGAGATCAGCGGCGGCCGGTTCGGGCTGAACCTGGTCAACGCCTGGTTCAAGCCGGAATTGGCGCGAGCGGGCATTCCGTTCGCCGAGCACGACGAACGGTACGAGTACGGCCGCGAGTGGATCAGCGTCGTGCGCGGCCTGCTGGCCGGCGAGCGGGTTTCGTTCGAGGGCAAGCACTTTCACGTCGACGGCTACCAGTTGCGGCCCGCTGGTTCGTCTCCGACCGTGTACGTGGGCGGCGAGTCGGACCCGGCGCGAGCGCTGGTGGCGGACAAGGCCGACGTGTGGTTCATCAACGGGCAGCCTCAGGAGAACGTCGCCCGGCTGATCGAGGACGTCGCCACCCGCCCGCGCGTCGGCCCGCCAGTCCGATTTGGACTGTCCGCGTTCGTGGTCGCCCGCGAAACCGACGCCGAGGCGGAAGCGGAACTGGCGGCGTTGTGGGAACTGGCCGAGGCGGGCAAGGCGCGCTGGGAGGCGCTTGTCGCGGACGCCGATCCGAAGGCGGTGATGTTTCAGACGTTCGCGAAGTACCCGCACATAGGCACGAACGGCGGCACCGCGGCCGGGCTGGTGGGCAGTTACGACACTGTCGCACAGCGGATCCGCGAGTGGGCTGACCTGGGAATCGAGACGTTTATGCTGCAATTTCAGCCCTTCGAAGCGGAGATGCGCCGGTTCGCCGAGCACGTGATCCCCCGCGTGCGCTTGACTTCAAGCAAGCTTGAACTTGCACGGTAGGTGCATGTTCACCGACGCAGAACTCAGCTACCTGGCCGACCAGCCGCTCGCCCGGGTCGCCACGCAGCAGCCGAATGGAACCCTGCAGGTCAGCCCGGTCGCGTTTTCCTGGAATCCGGACACGCAGACCATCGACGTGTCCGGCTACAACCTGACGAAGAGCCGGAAGTACCGCAACGTCGAGGCCAACGGCCAGGTCGCCATCGTGATCGACGACCAGCCCTCGACGAAGCCCATGCGCATCCGCTGCTTGGAGATCCGCGGCCGGGCGGAAGCCGTGCCGAACGCCTTCGAACCGGACGGCCACCTCGACGGCGCTGTCATCCGCATCTACCCCCAACGCATCATCAGCATGGGCATCGAGGACCCCGACCGTGAACCGCTCGAGGTGAAGCCGAACAACCGGAATGTGTGAAGGCGCGCCAGTCCGCAGCCCCGCCCCTGCCCGGGGGAGGGACGGGGCTGCGCCTGGCTTCACCGATCCGTTGACTCTCAACGACGAGCACCCGCCACCGTGTACGCCGCTGTTCCCGCCACGAACAGCAGCCCGGCCGTCCACCACGCCGCGGTGGAGTCTGCTGTCGCCACCGGCCAGGCCACGATGTCGTGCGCCGGGCCGGCTCCCGGAACGAACACCGCCGTCATCGCCCAGGCCAACGGCAGCGTCCAGCCGAACTGACCGCCGAACAGCGTGGCCGCCAGCCCGGTCAGGCCGAGCAGCCCGGCCGCGTTGCGGAGGATCCAGCCGGATTCCATCGGATGGTCGACAAAGCCTTGTGCCGCAAGCATTACTCCACCGGCCACCGCACCGATCAGCAGGAGGTGCACCAGCCGCCGAGGCGGCCAGCGAAAGGAGGCCGTGCGGTCCAGGTCGAGGTCTTGCCCGCTGAGGCCCACGCCCGCCACCGCGACCGCGGCGCCGAGGCTGATTGTCGCGAAGAAGTTCGACCAGTTGTCGCCCAGCAGCGGCGGGAGAACTGCGGCACAGAGCAACACCGCCACCAGTGCCACCGCGAGGTGACGCGAACGAACGTACAGCGCTGTCCACCGCATTAGCGCGCACCGCCGGTGAGAATCTTCAACGGGTCACCGACGCAGGTCAGCTCCGCCTGGCGAGCCGCGCCGATCCGGGCGGTCTGCTCCGCCTCCGGCACCGCCTTCAAGGCCGCCCACGCTGAGTCCGTCCTGGGCTTCAGCGGAGGCAGCCGCTGCGAAGACGGCGGCGCGTACGAGCCGACCAGCCACTGCGCCATCACCCAGCGCGCAGCGTCCTCCCGGTCGTTCTGCTCGCCGCCGTAGGACGCGGCGTGGCAGGGCATCGTCCCCGCACCGCTCAGCAGCACCATGGTCAGACTTGGGCCGCTTTCGTGCCACAGCGCATAGGAGTCCTTCTGAATCAGCAGCCGGGACGGATCTCGCGGGCCGACCTTGGTGGTCCGGAACGACTCTGCCGACTCCTCGATCCGGGTCGGATGGTTCGGCAGTTTTTCCAGATTCCGCAAGGCTTCTTTGCCCGGACCGGCCACAGTGGACAGCCAATCCTCGTGCAATCGCGTGACACACACCGGGCCGTCGCAGACGAGAGCGGATGCCGTCTTGTCCGGGACGTAGTTGTCCGTCGACCAAGCGGGGAAGAGCGGCAAAGCCACCGCCAGCCCGGCCGCCACCGGGAGCAGCGCGAGCACCTTGGCGCGCGCCGAACCGGCCAGCAGCAACAGGATTCCCGCGGCGGTGAGCCCGAGCAGCCAGCTCAGCTGCCCGAGTTCCACCGCAGGGCTCGGCAGATCGAACGGACCGTGCGGCTGCACTTGCCCGATCCCCAGCAGCACCATCGCGTTCGGCCCGGTGCCGTTCATGCCCGACACCTGCGCGAAGAGCCCGCCCGCCAGCGCGAGCACGGCGAGCACCGGAGCGGTGATCGGATGCGGCAGGAGCCGTCCGAGGCCGAGCCCCAGCGCCACGCCGGCGAGCACGGACAGCACGCCGAGCACCAGTTGCATCACCCACGCCGTGGTGAACAGGCCGTCTTTCGCGATGACCTGCCCGACCCCGGCGGCGACGAGCACCAGATAGCCCGCCACCGCGCTGAGCCCGAGGGCGAGACCGAGCTTGGCGGCTCGCTGCCCGGCAGGCCGGGGAGTGGAGCCGAACAGTTCGCCGACCCCGGCGCGGGCGTCCCGCATGCCTTGGATCGCCGCGGCGCCGACGATGATCGGCCACATCAGCACCAGCAGGTAGCGCGGCCACCGCACCGCGGTCAGCCACGTCGCGTTCCAGGCCGCGGAATTGGAGCTCCACGGGCCGCGCGAGAACAGGAGCAGGCCGAGGCTCACCGCCAGGATCGCGACTGGCACCCAGGGAGCGATGGTGCGCCGAAGTTCGATTCGGAACACGCTCATCACCAAGACCCCTTCCCCTGCGCGTGGCCGAGCAGCGCCGAATAACCGCGCTCGATCGGGCTGTCGCCGACGTCCGCCGCATCGCCCGCCGAGGCCAGATCGGCTGGCGTGCCTTGGAAAACCAGCTTCCCGTCGGCGAACAGGACGACGTCCGAGCACGCCGCGGCGACGTCTTCGACCAGGTGGGTGGACACGACGACGCACGCGTCCCGGCCGATTTCCTGCAGCAGCTCCCGGAAACGCAGTCGCTGCGCCGGATCGAGACCGGCGGTGGGTTCGTCGAGCAGCAGAAGCACCGGGTCGTTCACGATCGCCTGCGCGATGCCGACCCGGCGGACCATGCCGCCGGACAGGGTCTTCATTTTGTCCTCGGCACGCTCGGCGAGACCGACCCGCTCGATCGCGCGCTGGACCGCGCCCGGCACCTCACGCTTGGGCATTTCCTTGAGCCACGCCATATATTCGACGAACTCGCGGACGGTGAACCGCTTGTAGTACCCGAAGGTCTGCGGCAGATATCCGATCCGCCGGCGCAGGCCGCGCTGCTCGAAGTGCCCCCCGATCGGCTCTCCGAGCAGCGACAGCTCGCCGTCCGTCGGCCGCAGCACCGTGGCCAACGTGCGGATCAAGGTGGTCTTGCCCGCGCCGTTCGGCCCGAGCAGCCCGTGCACCCCCGTGCCGAGCGTGAGGTCGAGACCGTCGACCGCCATCTTCTTGCGGCCGACCCGTACTTTGAGTGCCTGTGCTTGGATTTCCCAGGCGTAGGTCGCCGGAGCGACCTCGGCGGCTTCCACAGCCCGCATCGGTTTCCCCTCTCGTTTTCCGTCAGTGATGCGCAGCAAGCTGCGTGAAGCTGTTCCGGCGAAGCACTACGAACACGGCCGCGACGACGGCGGCCGCCAGCCAGCCCGGCCAGGCTGCGGCCTCCAGCAGCGCCGAGCTCCCGAACGCGACGCTTGGCACCACCAGCGCGCCGAGCCACAGTCCGATCAGGATCGACGCCGCCCAGGCGACGCCGATGAACGTGCCGAGCGCGAGGGTCCCCGTGGTGAACGCGAGACTCGGCAGCAACCCGAGCCCCATGCGCGCGCCGACCAGCCAGCCGGCGGCGAACAGCACCGCCAGCACCGGCACCACGACCGCAGTGGTCCGCCGCAGGATCAGCTCCAACCCGGCTCGCGGGGTGGCCGCAGTGAGTTCGTATGACGGATCGAGCCCGCGAGTCCATGCCGCCGCGACCCCGAAGACCGGCAGCACCGGGGAAAGCAGCTGCACGAACGACAGCCCGTCGTGCAGTGACCGGTCGAGGTAGACCGACAGCGCGCCGACTACGAGGACCATCAGCAGCCACGGCACCATCACCGGGGTCGCCCAGCAATTCAGCAATCTCGCGGCCCGGCGCGGCATCGGCTGCGGTGCGTGCGCGAGGTCCGGCTCCAGCCCGGCCCAGACGGCGTCGAGCAGACCGGCCACCTCAGTGGTCGACGCACCGGCGAGCCGCGCCCGGCATTGCGCGCACTTCTCCAGGTGCCCTTCGATCGCCCATGCCTCGTCCCCCGGCAGTGCGCGACCGGCGACGTAACCGGCGAGCATCCGGTCGGATACGTGGTTCATGGCTTGACCTCCTCCGGCCAGTCCTGGTTTCACGACAACGCCTCCCGCATCGCGATCCGGGCACGGCGGGCCCGGGTTTTGACCGTGCCCTCCGGCAGGTCCAGCAGGATCGCGGTCTCCCGGACCGACAATCCGTCGAGCACCATGGCTTGCAGCACCTCGCGCAGCTCCGGCGCGAGACTGCGCAAGGCGTCGCCCACCGAATCGCCGACCGTGCCGGCCAGCGCCTCGTCCTCGGCAGCCGGCGCGGACAGCGCTTCCTGCACCGCGGGAGGCGGATGCGCGTGGTGCGCACGCCGCCGGTAGGCGTCGATGAGCCGCCGCACCGCGATCGTCCACACCCAGCCCACGGCGGAGCCGCCGGCGACGACGCCCGCGAACGAACCCGCGGCGCGCCACACGGCGAGGTAGGTCTCCTGCATCACTTCCAAGACGATCTCGTCGTCGGAACAGCGGTGCCGCAGGCGAATCGCGAGCCACGGCGACGTGCGGCGATAGAGCTCTTCGAACGCCGCACGGTCACCGCGGGCGGTGCGCCGGAGGAGGTGCTCCTCGTCCGGCTCCCTGGGTGGCTTGTGTCTCACACCAGGCAAGACGCCACCTCCGCGCTTCTGGTTCTCATAATCGAGTGATGTGGGTCACATATTCGGAGTCGGGGTTCCGGGCGCCATCGTGCCCGGCGGGCGGCGGGGGCGTGAGGGAATGGGAGGGGCTCCGTCCATCGAGTGAGGGCGGCGGGCATCGAGAGTCGACGGACGAAAGCGCGAGCGTGAGCGGGTCGCGAGAACGCCAAGCACCGGCACGGGCGATGAGCAAGAGTGCGAGCGCAGAGCACTGGTTCGGTGCACACGCCGGGCGATGCGAAACGTGCGCGAGGGCCCGTCAGCGCCAGGAACGATGGCGAGCGCGGACTCGGCGTCGGCCGAGAAGGCAAGCAGCACGCCAGAACTTCAACCCAATACGCGACAGAAACCCGAGCAGCGAAACCAGCTCAAGCCGACGGCCAGAACTTCCGCCAGCCCTCAGCCTCCAGCGTCGCTGGTTCCACCCCGGCCTTCCGAGCCGCTGTCTCCGCCGCTCGGATGTCGCGGGCGAACTGCTTGGCTACCGCACGAAGCTCGCCCTCCGGATCCAACCCGCCTCGACGCGCGGTCGCCGCGGTGCGGAACAGGTGGGCGGGGGCCGAGGAGTCCTGCGGGAAGAGGTCCAGCGGAATTCCGGCCCGGCCGCTGCGCTGGCCCAGTTTTCCGGCCAACGCGACAGCGGGCTGACCCAGCGCCACACCGTCCACAATGGACTTACGCTGCTTCTCCGCCTGCTTCAGCTCTTCCCACTTCAGTTCCTGGTGCTCGGCCGTCGCGATGCGGGCCGCGTCGGCGAAGACGTTGGGGTGACGGCCTACCAGTTTGTCCACCAGGTCGCCCGCGACGTCGTCGATGGTGAAGGGGGCCCGGCCGTGTTCCGCCGCGACCCGGGCGTGGAACAGGACTTGCAGGAGGACGTCGCCCAGCTCCTCGCGCAAGGCCGCGCGGTCGTTGTCCTCGATGGCTTCCAGCAGTTCGTACGTTTCCTCGACTAGGTACTGCCGCAGGGATTCGTGCGTCTGCCGGGCGTCCCAGGGGCAGCCGCCCGGGGAGCGCAGGCGGTCCATGACCTCGACCGCTTCCACGAGCGGGGGCACGGGGGTTTCGATCAGTTGCGCGCCGGCGGCGAGCATCGCGGCGGCGGTCGGTTCCGTGCGGGACGCGGCGAGCAGGACGATGTCCGCGAAGGATTGGCCTACTGGCGGGACGCCGAGCTGCGCGGCATCGACGTCGGTCGCGGCGTACACCGCACGGGTGCGAAGCAGGGGCAATGCGGCCGCGGGCAGGGTCGCGCCGTGGACCAGGACTACGGTGCCGGTCACTGCTGAGCCGGGGCACCGCCGCCGTGCAGCGGCACAGCCACGCCGGTGAGCTCGGCCGCGCTCGGGGCGAGGTTCATGCCGACTGCGTCCCACACGCCGTAGCGCGGGTTGATTTTGAAGTCCACGTTGCCAACATACGGCTGAAGCATCCGCACGCCGATCGCGCCCAGCTGGGCCGCAGTCGGCTGCTGGACCTGGTCGGTGGCGACCTTCGCATCGGTCGACCGCTTCCGCACCACGGCGGTGACCCACCAGGTCGGCGCGCTCGCCGGATTCGGCTGGAACGCGATCGCGGTGTTCGCGGGGACGCCGAACAGCACGGTCGCGGCGTCCTGCGGCGACGACAGCGCGGGCGCCTGCTGGCCGACGTTGCCCTGCGCGCCGCCGCGGATGTCGGACTGGATCGCGCCCGGGTTGGCCGCGTACTCCTCGGCCTTGGCGATGGCCTGGCTGCGCGCGGTCTTCGGGTCGATCGACGGGGCCTGGCTCTCCGAGGTCGGCGCGCCGATGCTGGTGTAGTCGAAGTTCACCGCGAGCGTCGGCAGGTACTTCAGCGCGATCCGCTGCTGCAGATACTGATCGGTGACGGCCTCGCGGTGGTCGCGCAGCCGCCAGACGAGCTGGGTGACGGCCGCGGACTGGTCCTGCGTGACGGCCTCGGGCACCGGCGACGCGAGCGGATCTTGTTGCATGGCTTCGGTGACGGTGGCCTCGTCGACCGAAATGCCTTCCTTCTGCGCGGCCTTCACGACGACCTCGTGCAGCAGCGTCTGCCGGACGATCTCGCGCCCGACGAGGTCGAGCTGGTGCCGCGTGGCGAGCTGCCGGGCGTACGGCTGCTCCTGCACGGCGCGGTCGAGCAGCGCCTGAACCTGGTCGATGGTGGTGACCTGACCGTCGACCACCGCGGCGGTGCCCACCTGACTGGGGCCGGTACCGCATCCGGCGAGAAGGAAAGCTCCGGCGAGAACGGCGCCCAGCGCACGGCGGCGCCCCATGATCCGCATCACAGGCCCTACCCTCTCACATGCCCTCGAAACGCAACACCATCGAGGCATTCAGCGGGCTATTGTCGACATATGGACTCTTGGTTGTCGATCGAAGTCCTCGACGGGGCCTTCGCGGCGAGCGCGTGGCAACGCGCTCACGGCGACCGGCTGACCGAGGCCGCGCTGACCAACGGCGCCGAGCAGTGGACGTGGCACGTCCACCACTGGGGCGTGACGCTGGAGATCGAGTTTTCCTCGGAAGAGAAACGGGATCGCTTCCGGAGCCTGCCCGCTGTGACCGCCGCTCTCGACGCGGTGCCGGACCCCGAGCGCGGGCTGCTCGTGTACCCGGGCCGCGGCGGCGGTTCGGGAGCGCGGGTGCCGCGACGACCCCGGCCGTTGCCGATGTCCGGCTGCGGTGCGTTGCCGACACCGGAGGAGGAAGTGTCGTTGCGGCTCGCTACGGCGCAGCCGCCGGGACTCGAGGTCTGTTCGGCTAGCTGAACCGCTGCTTGGCCACGGAAAGCACGCCGTGGCCAAGCATCAAGCGACAGAACCTCGCCGGGGAAACCGCCGCGGGAACCGATTTCGCACGGCAGCCAAGGGACAGGTCCGTTCGAGAGCCGCGGCGATGCCTCGCTGCGGGGACCGCCGCGAGCAGCGATTTCGTGCGGCAACGGCGACGGATCAGGCGAGGCCCGCCGCGGCACTCACACCGCCGCCGGGGTTTTCGTCAGCTGGCCCAACAGCTTCGTGCACCAGTCGAGCAGTTCCTGGTCCCGCAGCACCGGCGCGCCCATCCGGCCGCCTGCGGGGCCTTCGGTCGGCTTCGGCACCGACACCGTGTTGGTGACCGCCTTGTACAACGCCTTGGGGTACAAGCGTTTCAGCCGCACCAGCTGCGAGTCCATCAACGGAAGCG
This sequence comes from Amycolatopsis sp. cg13, assembly GCF_041346965.1. Classification (GTDB taxonomy): domain Bacteria; phylum Actinomycetota; class Actinomycetes; order Mycobacteriales; family Pseudonocardiaceae; genus Amycolatopsis. The sequence continues at coordinate 6,966,940 of NZ_CP166848.1, read as the reverse complement.
GCGCGAACCGGATCGTGTTGCCCTGCACCGCGACCTCGGTGACGCCTGCGGCCCGGCAGGTGTGCCGGAACGCGGCGACCGCGAGCAGCCGCGTGACCGGCGCGGGCGGCTGGCCGTAGCGGTCGACCAGTTCCTCGCGCACCGCGTCGAGCGCCGCGGTGTCCGGGGCCGACGCGATCTTGCGGTACGCCTCCAGCCGCAGGCGTTCGCCGGGGACGTAGTCGTGCGGGATGTGCGCGTCCACCGGCAGGTCGACGCGGACTTCGGCCAGTTCCTCGTCCTCCGCCGGCTCCGCGCCCGCGTGCCGCCGGAACGCTTCGACCGCTTCGCCGACGAGCCGGACGTACAGGTCGAATCCGACGCCCGCGATGTGCCCGGACTGTTCCGCGCCGAGGATGTTGCCCGCGCCGCGGATCTCCAGGTCCTTCATCGCGACCGCCATGCCCGCGCCGAGTTCGGTGTTCTGCGCGATGGTGGCGAGCCGGTCGTGCGCGGTCTCGGTGAGCGGCGCTTCCGGCGGGTACAGGAAGTACGCGTATCCGCGCTCGCGGCCGCGCCCGACGCGGCCGCGCAACTGGTGCAGCTGAGCGAGGCCGAGCATGTCGCCGCGTTCCACGATCAGCGTGTTGGCGTTGGAGATGTCCAGGCCGGTCTCGACGATCGTGGTGCAGACGAGGACGTCGTACTCGTTCTCCCAGAAGCCCTGGATGATCTTTTCGAGCTTGTCCTCGTTCATCTGCCCGTGCGCGGTGACGACGCGCGCCTCCGGCACCAGCTCGCGGATCCGTTTCGCCGCTTTCTCGATCGACGACACCCGGTTGTGCACGTAGAAGACCTGGCCGTCGCGCAGCAGCTCGCGCCGGACCGCGGCGCCGACCTGCTTGTCGTCATACGCGCCGACGTAGGTCAGGATCGGGTGCCGGTCTTCCGGCGGGGTGAGGATGGTCGACATCTCGCGGATGCCCGCCAGCGACATCTCCAGCGTGCGCGGGATCGGCGTCGCCGACATGGTGAGCACGTCGACGTGCGTGCGCAGCGCCTTGATGTGTTCCTTGTGCTCCACGCCGAACCGCTGTTCCTCGTCGACGATCACGAGGCCGAGGTCCTTGTAGCGGATGCCGGTCTGCAGCAGCCGGTGCGTGCCGATCACGATGTCGACCTCGCCGTCGGCGAGCTGTTCGAGGATCCGGTCCGATTCGGCCTTGTGCGTGAACCGTGAAAGGCCCTTGATGGTGACCGGGAACGACCGCATGCGCTCGGTGAACGTGTTCAGGTGCTGCTGCGCGAGCAGCGTGGTCGGCACGAGCACGGCCACCTGTTTGCCGTCCTGCACCGCCTTGAACGCCGCGCGCACCGCGATCTCGGTCTTGCCGTAGCCGACGTCGCCGCAGATCACCCGGTCCATCGGGACGCCGCGCTCCATGTCCGACTTGACCTCGTCGATGGCCGCGAGCTGGTCGTTGGTCTCGGTGAACGGGAACGCGTCTTCCAGCTCGGACTGCCACGGCGTGTCCTGGCCGAACGCGTGCCCGGGCGCGGCCTGGCGGGCGGCGTAGAGCTGCACCAGTTCGGCGGCGATCTCCTTGACCGCTTTTTTGGCGCGTGCCTTGGTGTTCTTCCAGTCCGAGCCGCCGAGCTTGTTGAGCGTGGGCAGCTCGCCGCCGACGTAGCGGGACACCTCGTCGAGCTGGTCGGTGGGCACGAACAACCGGTCGCCGGGCTGGCCGCGCTTGGACGAGGCGTACTCCAGCAGCAGGTACTCCCGGGTCGCGCCGGCGACCGTGCGCTGCACCATTTCCACGAACCGGCCGATGCCGTGCTGGTCGTGCACCACGTAGTCGCCCGCCTTGAGCGCCAGCGGGTCGACCGCGCCGCGACGGCGCGACGGCATCTTCGTGTTCAAGTCCTTTGTGGACGATCCAGCGGTGGCGCCGCGGCCGGTCAGGTCCGCCTCGGACAGCACCACGAGCGCCCGTTCCGGCGAGACGAAGCCCTCCGCGAGCCCGCCGCAGGTGACCGTGACGACCCCGGCGGGCGGCACGTCGGCGAGCACCTCGGCGTGCTTCGCCGGGACCTCGGCCGCCATCAGCTGCTCGACCGCGCGGCTGGCGGTGCCCTGTCCGGCGACGACGAGCACGCCGGTGCCGCCGGACGCGAGGTGCGCGCGCAGGTCGGTCATCGCGCGTTCCAGCTCGCCCCGGTAGGCGGGCGCGGGCTCGATGCCGACGCGGTAGACGTCCGGGTCTTCGCTGGTCAGCTGGGTGAGCGTCCACCACGGGCGCTTGGTGTCCTGCGCGTGCGCGGCGATCTCGGACAGCTCGCGGTACGCCGACGCGCCGAGGTCGATCGGGGCTTGCCCGCCCGCCGCGGCGGTGGTCCAGGAGGCTTCGAGGAACTCCTGGCCGGTGCGGACGAGGTCGGCCGCGCGGGCGCGGATCTTCTCCGGATCGGCCAGCAGCACGTGGCTGCCTTGCGGCATCGAATCGGTGAGCAGGGCCAGCTCGCCCTCGCAGAGCACCGGGATGAGCGCCTCCATGCCCTCGACCGGGATGCCGCCGGACAGCTTGGTGAGCATTTCGGCCAGGTGCGCGTCGGCCTCGTACGTGGTGGCCAGCTCCGCCGCGCGCGTCTTGACGTCCGGCGTGAGCAGCAGCTCGCGGCACGGCGGCGCGGTGACCCGCTGGATCTCGCCGGGCAGCGACCGCTGGTCGGCCACCGCGAACGCGCGGATCTCGCTGACCTCGTCGCCCCAGAACTCGACGCGGACCGGATGCTGCGCGGTGGGCCCGAACAGGTCGAGGATGCCGCCGCGGACCGCGAACTCGCCGCGCTTCTCGACCATGTCCACGCGCGTGTACGCCAGCTCGACAAGCCGTTCGAGCAGGTCCTCGAAGCTTTGTTCCTCGCCGACGACCAGGTCGACCGGCGCGAGCGACCCGAGCCCGGGAGCCATCGGCTGGATGAGGCTGCGCACGGTCGCGACCACGACGCGCAGCTCCTCGTCGCCGACGTGCAGCCGATGCAGCACCTCCAGCCGCCGCCCGACCGTGTCCGCGCGCGGCGAAAGGCGCTCGTGCGGCAGCGTCTCCCAGGACGGGAAATCGGCCACCCGGCCGGGGCCCAGCAGCGCGCTGAGCGACGCGGTCAGCTCGTCGGCTTCGCGCCCGGTGGCGGTGACGGCCAGCACCGGACGGCCCGCGCCGCCGCGCTCGGGGTCTTCGGCCAGCGCGGCGGCCACGAGCTGCCGTACGGCGACAGCGCCTTGCAGTTCGAGCAGCGGGGCGCCGGCGCGCTCGACAACGCCGCGCAGCGCTGGGTCGGGAAGGATGGCTTGGAGGAGTCCGGACAGTACAGCGTCGGTCACCGTTCCAGCCTACGTCGTGGCACCGACATTACTTTCGATCACCGTTGCCGAGGCTGCACGCGACCGCGGTCAGCAAGCCGATCGTCGGAGCTGCCGTAGCACCGGCGACGGCGCGGAAGAATATCCCGCCGGGGGCACTGACCAGTACGAGGAAGCTCGCCGCGGCGACCACCGCCCACACCAGCACGACAGAGCCGGTCTTCTTGCGGGCGACCAGCGTCGCGGCTGCCAGCAGGGTCGCCGCCATCATGATCCCCGACCAGCCGAGCGCCGCCATCGTCCACCCGGAGATGCGGTACTTGTCCTGGTAGAGGAGCCCGAACAGCCACGGGCCCGCGACATACGCGCCCACCGCTGCCACCACGCCTGCCACAAGCGCGCCAACTCCGCCCCATGCGACGATGCGGCGCAGACGACCAGCGCCGTCCGGACGGTTCGTGATGCGCACGACCATCGGCACAGCGAGTGTTTGCACCGGGGCGAGGACGAGCAACAGCGGCGAGCGCACCAGCGAGACGGCCAGGAACAACCCGCCCAGCTGGTCGTCGCTCCCGGACGGGGCGAGCAGTTTCACCACAGCCGGGTAGCCGGTCAGCACGCTCGCGGTCAGCGCCGCGCTCACGGTCAGGCCGAGCATCCGCCGGAGCACCGCATCCCATGCCTCGCCGGGGACGCTCCGATCGACCGTGCCCCGAGCGGCCGGGATGAAGAAGAGCCAGGCGAACGACCCCGCCGCGACAGACACCGCCAGCCACGTCAGTCCGACGATCCCCGCCGCGACACAGGCCAGGAACGCCGCCATCCGGAGCCCAGCCTCGGCCAGCAAGATCGCGGAGTAAGCACGGCTTCGCCCAGCTCCGATCAGCACACCGCGGGTTGCGTACAGAGCGGGAAAAGCGGCGATACCGAAGAAGGCGACCAATCCCAGGGACGACCGGGGACCGAAGAACTGCGCGTTCACGGACGGAACCAGCGTCAGCCCGGCGGCGACGAAGGCCACCGACTGGGACACGGCGCAGGCCCGGAACACGGTCGCATCTGGCCTGGCACCGGCCACCTCGGCCACCGCGGTCTGCCGGGACAGCTCCTGTTCCAGGGGCGACAACGCGCTGCCGACTCCCATGACGAGGCCCCAGAACCCAAGGAACACGGCATTTTCGGCTGGGCTGAGGTATTTGCCCGCGATAAGCAGGACGAGATACCCGAGAATCGAAGCAGCGACAATGGTCAGCCCAAGCGCACCCGCTGACGTCCGAACCGACTTCGCGGATGGCGTTTCTCCGCCGCTCCGCGCGATACCGGCCCGTTGCCGCACCAAGGAACCTCCATCCGATGCCGGTCATGCCCGCCCGGTCACGTCGATCGTAATTGATCGGCCGATACCACTTCACACCGCGGCCGTCCATCGTGCCAATCCTCGCGAGCCGACCGCGCAGATAACCGGGAAAGTCAACAGAACCACCACTCAAGTTGACCGTTTTCCGCCCACCCTGGACGGATTCGCTTTCCCCTGGGTTTTTTTAAATTTTTCCTGACCGGCCGCGAAGACGGCCAAACCCGCGAAGAGGGGAATTACCGTGTTGTCGAAAATCAAAGTCGCAGGCACCGCCGCGGCCATCGGGGTCGCGATCGCTGGCGGGGTCAGCCTTTTCGGGGCCGGAGTCGCGAACGCGGAGCCGGCGAGCACGCTGAACTGCGGATTGAGCCAAGGACTCCTCCACTGGGCCTATACGAACTGCGGGTCGGTCGCACAACTCGTGCAGTTCCACCACCAGCAGCTCCAGGGGACTTCGTGGGACGAGATCCGGTGCGTCGGGGCAGGCCAAGTGATCACCGTCGGCCCCGCGTCCGAGAACATCTCGGCCTACCCGGTGCAGGGCCCGTGCATCCCCGCGAAGCTGTGAGGACGACCAGGCTGTTCGGGTAAGCCGCCGCGGTGACAGGTGTGTTGCGGCAGCATCGATGCGCCGCAACACACCTGCGTGATCCTCACGTCAAGCCATTTCGATACGCAAAAGCCACGACCTGCGCCCGGCTCGTCAGAGACAGCTTTCGCATGGCGCGGTGCACGTGGGTCTTGACCGTGGATTCGCTCAGCACCAGGCGACTGGCTATCGTACCGTTGTCCATTCCCGCCGACACCAGCCGGACGATCTCGGTTTCCCTCGCCGTCAACGCGTCCGTGGATCCGGCTTCGCCGGAATACCCCGGCAACCCGCCCCGCCGGTGCCTCTCGACCAGCATTCGCAGCACTTCCTGCGGCAGCACCAGCTGCCCGGCGGCGACCTGACGGATTCCCTCCACAATCAGCCTGGCCGACCGTTGTTTAGGCACCGAACCCGAAGCCCCGGCGCACACTGCGCCGAGCACGAATTCACTGTCCCCACCTTCGACCGTCACAAGGACTTTCGGCCCGGGCGGTCGCGCGCGAGCCAACAGCTCGCCTATGAACTCCGGGCCCCGTCTGAGCACGATAAGCCCGTCCAGCAGGACGACCTGAGGCTCAGCGGCACGCAACCCCGCAAGCAAGCCTTCCGCGTCCGCATGGTCGCTCAGCAGTCGAAATATCGACCATCCGCCCAGCAATGCTCGCAGGCCCAAGCGCACAACTTCACAGGTTTCCGCAACGACAACATCGATCAAGGAATCCTCTGGTCTCCCTGCCGGAAATCAGCTCACGCGGCATTTACCGTCAACATAAAGGAATGCAAGAAAATGCGCGATCGCCTTCGACGGAAAACTGAAGAGTAGTTCGAATGCATGACTATCAAGCCACCTCCCTTGGCCACGCCAGCGTATCCGGACCATGATCAATCCGGCATCGGCCATTCGTGTGGCCGGCTATTCGGGTCGGCACACTTATCGGGTCAGAAGCCTGCGACGCCGTCAGGCAGGCCCTGGGTACGGCGAATCCCGGCCAACGGGACAATGGCTATGGCGGCGGGACAGGGAAGGCGTGCTCATCGATCTGCAACCGCGGGCAAAGCGGGCTGCCCTAGTTGTTCCGGCCCAACCCCGCGAGAGCGGGGTTGGGCCTCGGACAGTCAGCGATTCCTGGCCGAAGCGACAACCGCACGCTGAGCAACGACGAGGAAGCTACAGCGTCGGTCACCATCCCAGCCTACGTCGTGGCACCGACAGGTTTCCGCTCCCCGGCGATCACCTCCGCCAACAGGGGCAGCTGCCGCTCGACCGCACCGGGTTCCAGCGAGCCGACGCGCAGCAGCACGTGCTCCGCTCCGGCCTCGGCGTAGCGGCGCACGGTCGCCGAGACTTCCTCGATCGGGCCGGTCACGGTCGCCTGGATGGTGCTGATCTGCGCCAGCGGCCGTTGATACGTCGCCTGCGCGTAGTCCTCCAGGACGCTACGGCCGCGGCGCGGGTCAGAGTCGACGTAAACCGTCAGGAACAGTGACGGGGTGACCTTGCGATCAGTGGTGGCGCGGATCGTCGCGAGGCCGGAGGCGTAATCCGCGGGATCAGGCGGGTACGGGAGCCAGCCGTCGTAACGCAGCGCGGTGCGGCGAAGCGCGGCTGGCGTCGCGCCGCCCAGCCAGATCGGCGGGCCACCGGGGCGCGCGGGGCGGATCGCCGGTGGCAGCCAGTCGTAGTTCAGGACCTTGCCGTGGAACGAGCTCGGCTCGCCGGTCCACAGTTCGCGCCAGAGCGTGACGACGTCGTCCAGGTGCGAGAACCGCGTCCGGAAATCGACCCCGGCCAGCTCGAACTCTCGCTCGCTGAAGCCGGGGAAACCCGCGCCGACGCCCACTGCGAGGCGTCCTTCGGAGATCAGGTCGACCGAGGCGAGCGTCATCGCCGTCTGCACCGGGTTGCGGTGCGCGGGCAGCAGCACGGCGGTTCCGACGGTGACGCGTTCGGTCGCCTGCGCGACCGCGGTGAGCAGGGTGAGCGGTTCGATCCGCGGCCGGGAAAGCGAGTCACCGGCCCAGATCGACGCGAACCCGAGCCGTTCGGCTTCGCGGGCCACTGCGACGAGGGCACGCGGGGTGCCGCCTGCTTCGAGCTGTGCCTGTCCGGCGGGAAGAAGTAGTCCGAATTCCACGCCGTCGACGATCCAGCGCGGCCTGGCGTCCCGGCAATTCCCTGCGGGGAATGGCCCAGCATCCGAACCCTCAGCCAGAATCGCGCAGGTGCCCACCACGTTCGCCGACGCCTTGCGCGACGCCCGTTCCCGCCGCAGGCTCAGCCAGCTCGACCTCGCGCTGAAAGCCGGGACGACGCAACGCCACGTCAGCTTCATGGAACGCGGCCGTTCGCTGCCCGGCCGCGGCATGGTGGTGCGCGTCGCCGAGGCGCTCGGCCTGCCGCTGCGCGAGCGCAACGCCCTGCTGCTGACCGCCGGATACGCGCCGGTCTACCCCGAAACGCGGCTGGACGACCCCGCGCTGACGCCGGTACTGGAGTCGCTGCGCGCGCTGCTCGCCGGGCACGAGCCGTACCCGGCGCTGGTCGTGAATCGCTACGGCGATCTCGTCGCGGCTAATGACGGCTTCGCTCTGCTCACCGAGGGCGTCGCGGCGGAACTGCTCGAGCCGCCGATCAACGTGCTGCGGCTGGCCTTGCACCCGCGTGGGATGGCTCCGCGGATCCAGAACTTCGCGGATTGGGCGCAGCATGTGCTTGAACGTCCTCGGCGTGGTCTGGCGCACGGGCCTGATCCGCGGCATCAGGCATTGTTGGATGAGCTCACCGGTTATCTGCCGTCGCCTGGCGAACCGACCGGTGACCACCTCGGGTTCGCGGTGCCGCTGCAGCTGTCCAGTTCGGCTGGCGAGCTTCGGCTGCTTACCGCGATCACGCAGTTCGCTACTGCGGTCGACGTGACGGTCGCTGAGCTGAGTCTTGAAACGTTCCTGCCCGCCGACGCTTCGACGGCGGAGCTGCTCAAGGCACGACCCAACCGGTGACCTGACCCATCGTCAACTCCACACCCGCCCACAGCACCGCCGCGCACAAGCTTCCGATGAAGAAGCGTCGGTATGACAGTCCGGCAGAACCCGCGACGCGCGGCACGAGAGTGCGTACGCCAGCGAGGCACCGCCCTAGGACAACGGCTGGTACGCCATAACGCGCGACGGTCGCTTCGGCCTTGTCCCACTTCGCTTCGCCGATCCGCTGCCCTACGCGAGACCGACGCAGCCTCGGGCCCCACAGTCGTCCCTCCCAGTACGCGAGCTGGTCCCCCGCAAGCGCCGACGCGACGCAGACCGCGAGCGCTGGCCACAGCTGTAAAGTCCCGCGCTGCACCAGGAAACCCATGAGCAGCAAGGTGGACAGCGTCGGCAGCACAATGCCAGGCAGCAGCGCGGTCTCAGCCATGATCACCAGCGCGCAGATCAGGTAGACGAGCGGCGCGGGAGCGTCAAGAAGCGGCTGAAGCAGGCTGTCCATACCGGTCCAGTCCCGACCGCACCGGCAAGGCCGCGCGGTAGACGTACGCAGGCGGCAGGTTCCGCCAAACCACGCTGGTGCGTTCGACAACCGCGAAGCGGCTTCGCAGCAACCGTGCGAATCGACGCGCTGGCGGTGTCCAAGAGGTGTGCGCGTACGCGAAGGTGGTGAAGCGGCCTTGCGGGGAAAGCACCTCGCAGACGGAGTTCAGTACCGCGGCCTGGGGTGCGGCGTGCATAGCTGTCCACGGCAGACCGGAGACGACCACGTCGACCGGCATCGTCACGTACGCCGCGACGTGTTCCGCAGAGCCCTCCGCAATGTGTATCGACGGGAAGCGTTCGCGTAGCTCCTGTACGAGGTGCGTGTTGATTTCCACCGCGGTGAAGTGCGCGTCGCGCTGAAGCATGCGAAGCAGCACTTCGGTGAACACGCCCGTCCCCGGCCCCAGCTCCACGACACTGTGCGCGCTCTCGATGCCCAGCCCTGCCGTCATCACTCCGGCCAGCCGTGCCGAGCTGGCGGCAATCGCGCCGGTTCGCATCGGGTGCCGGAAGAACTCCCTGGTAATCGACATGTTTTCGACGGTAGGAGGCGCTTCGGTCGTCGCGGATCGGCTCGGTCGGCGGGAAAAGTCGTTCGCTCGGAGGACCCCGGCCATCCTCCGGAACGACGCGCGCGACGACGGTCTCGCGTTACGTTCGTTTCGTGCGGAGACTGGTCATGTGGGGGCGCAAGCAGCGCTGGCTGCTGGACTTGCCGCTGTACGCCGTCTTCATCGCCTTCGGACCGAACATCGCGGATCAGCAAACCTGGCTGCTGCGCATGGTTTCGATGCTGTTCCTGCTCCCTCTGTTGCTCCGTCGCCGCTACCCGCGCACAGTCGCGCTCCTGATCCTCATCGGAGTAGCTGTCGTCTATACGAACGAGGTGTGGGCGTATGACCGCGGCCGTAGCGACCTCGCAATGGCGGTGGTCCTGTACACGCTCGTCAAAGCCGGCGACAGATGGTTCATCGGCTTCGCGGTAGCTGTCGCCGGCCTGGACACCTTCTGGGGATTCACCTGGGGCACCAACACTCTGAACCCGACGCTCACCATCTTCGGCACACTGCCGCTGTACCTGGCGGCTTGGGCGCTCGGCGCGTTCTTCCGCACGAAGGAACAGCTCGCCGAAGAAGAACGACTGAGAACGGAACTGGCGGTATCCGAGGAACAGGCCCGCAGTCGCGCTTCAGTCGCCGAAGAGCGCACAAGGATCGCGAGAGAGCTTCACGACGTACTCGCACACAGCATGAGCGTGATCGTCCTGAACGCCGAAGGAGCGAAGCTCGCACGCCATCACGACCCGGACGCTGTCGACCGTACGCTCGACACCATCAGCAAAACCGGCCGTTCCGCGCTCGCCGAGCTTCGGCGGCTGTTGGAAGTGATGCACGCCGGCGAACCCGCGCGCGCTCCGCAGCCGACGCTCGATCAGTTGCGCACGCTCGTCGCGCAGTCCGGCCGCGATGTCACCCTCGAAGTCAACGGCGACATCGCCGACCTGCCCGCCGGCGTCGCGCTTCAGGCGTACCGCATCGTCCAGGAGGCCTTGACCAACATGCTCAAACACGCGCCGCCCGACGCGACCGGCCGGGTCCGGGTCACGTTCGCCGGTCCGGAAATCCACGTCGAAGTCACCAACTCCGGCGGACGCCAGCCAGTCGCGGCGGGACTGCCCGGGTCCGGGCGCGGCCTCACCGGCATGGCCCAGCGCGTCGCGATGTACCACGGCAAGCTCGAAACCGGCGCGCTGCCGGACGGCGGCTACCGCGTATCGGCGACTCTGCGGACGGACGCCGCATGACGTCCGTGCTGATCTGCGACGACCAGGAGCTGGTGCGCGTCGGGCTGCGGATGATCGTCGACAGCCAGCCCGACCTGGAGGTGGTCGCCGAGGCGGGCGACGGTGCGGAAGCCGTCGAACTCGCCCGCGCGCGACGGCCGGATCTCGTGCTGATGGACGTCCGGATGCCGGTGCTCGACGGCGTCGCGGCCACCGCGCAGATCTGCGCCGAACTGCCGGACACCTCGGTGCTGGTGATCACGACCTTCGACCTCGACGAGTACGCCTACTCCGCGCTTCGTGCCGGGGCCAGCGGATTCCTGGTCAAGGACGCGCCGTCGGACGAGATGCTGGTGGCCATCCGGGGCGTGCTGCGCGGCGACGCGATGGTGTCGCCGTCGGTGACGAAACGCCTGCTAGACCGCTATCTCAGCGCGCACCGGACGCCGCTCGACGAGCAGAAACTGGAGACGCTGACCGAACGCGAGAAGGACGTGCTCGGCCTGATCGCCCGCGGACTGTCGAACACCGAGATCGCCGGGACGCTGTTCATCGGCGAGACGACGGTGAAGACGCACGTCGGGCGGTTGCTGAACAAGCTCGGGCTGCGGGATCGGGTGCACGCGGTCGTGTTCGCGTATGAATCCGGATTGGTACGTCCAGGCGGCTGAATCGGGGCATGCTGGACACATGCGTGTCGTCGCGTTGCTCGCCTCCGTTCTGCTGCTCGCCGCCTGCTCGCCCGCGCCAGCGAGTGTCCCGGCTCCGGCTGAGCCCGGGAAGTTCGCCGTCCAGGAGGTCGCGGACGGCCTCGAACACGGCTGGGACGTCGCCTTCCTTCCCGACGGTTCGCTGCTCGTGCCGCAGCGCCCCGGCAAGCTCGCGCTGATCCGCGACGGCCGGAAGACCGACGTGCACGCCGATTTCTCCGACGTCCTCGTGCGTGGCGAAGGCGGTCTGATGGGCCTGGTCCTGGCTGCGGATTTCGCGACGTCGCGCGAGTTCACCACCTGCCAGACCCACCAGGAAAACGGACGCGCGGTGGACGTCCGGCTCGTCACCTGGCGGCTCGCCGACGACGGCGCCAGCGCGGCCAAGGTGCGCGACCTGCTGACCGGGCTGCCGGTGAACCCGAGCGGACGGCATTCCGGCTGCCGTCCGACGCTCGCTCCCGACGGCGCGCTGCTCGTCGGCACCGGCGACACCGCGCGGTCCACGGTGGCGCAGGACCGGCACAGCCTTGGCGGCAAGGTGCTGCGGATCGACGCGAAGACCGGGGAACCGTTGCCCGGCAACCCCTTCCTGTCGTCCACGGACCCGAATGAACGCCGGATCTACACCTACGGCCACCGGAACGTGCAAGGCGTCGCGATCCGGCCGGGCACCGGGCAGGTGGTCACCTCCGAACACGGACCGGCGTTCGACGACGAGGTGAATCTCCTGCGGCCAGGCGGGAATTACGGCTGGGATCCGTCGAAGGGCGGCACCGATACCAGCTACGACGAGAGCGTGCCGATGACCGACACCACCCGGTTCCCGGACGCGGTTCGTCCACTGTGGACCAGTGGGCAGATCACCGAAGCGACCAGCGGCGACGCGTTCCTTACCGGCAAGCAGTGGGGCGCGAACGAAGGCGCGCTGGTCGTGGTGGCATTGAAGGGACAGAAGCTTTTGCTGCTGCATCTGGACGCGGCCGCGAAGGTCACCGGAGTGACGCTGCCCGCGGAATTCAACGACAAATTCGGCCGGTTGCGAGCAGCCCGAAGCGGCCCGGACGGCGCGCTGTACGTGACGACTTCCAATGGCAGCAACGACAAAGTGCTGCGCGTGACGCCAAGCTGAGCTCAGCCGACGTACGCGCCGCCGTTCACGTGCACGACCTGGCCGGTGACGTGTCCGGCCTCCGGGGAAGCAAGGAAACGCACCACCTCGGCGACATCCTCCGGTTTGCCCGCGCGTTTCGTCATCGTGTTCTCGACCAGCCGCTCCTGGCGTTCGGCTGAGAGCTTGCCGCGGAAGAATTCCGTGTCCACGATCAGCCCCGGCGCGACAATATTCGCGGTGATCCCCCGCTGACCGAATTGGCGAGCGGTTTCGGTATTCCACACTTCCACCGCGGCTTTCGCCCAGCCATACGACTCAGCACCGGTGTGCCCGGCGATCGAGCCGATGGTGACGATGCGCCCGTGGTCGGCCAATCGCTCCCCCAGCGCCGACGTCACGAAGGCGGCGGAGAACAGATTCGCCCGGATGTTGGCCGTCCAGGCGGCGTCGAGCGCCGTTAGCCCCCGACCGTCGGAGCGCAGGAAATCCGTGTTGCCGCCAGCGTTGTTCACCAGTACGTCGACCCGTTCGGGCAACTGCTCGCACGCCGCCTCGACCGCCTCGGGATCGCTCGCGTCGAAGCTCACCGCACGCGCGCCGAGCAGCGTCGCCGCCTCGGTGAGCACGTCCTCGCGCCGTCCGGTGATCGTGACCCGGTCGCCGTCCCGGACAAACGCCGCGGCGGTCGCGTATCCGATTCCGGTGCTGCCCCCGGTCACTACTACGTCCCGATTCATCCCCACGTCCTTTATTGCTAAAGTACCTCTTGTGGACGACGGTACCGGCGGCGGGGAAAACCCGTCAAGCGACGAGGTGGACGAGATTCAGCGGGCGTGGCTGCGAGAGCGGCCGGGCACGCCGGTGTCGTCCATCGGCGTGATCACGCGGATCTGGCACATCGCGAAGCTGCTGGAGGAAGACCGGCGCGCGACGATGCTGGAGCTCGGGATGGACGCCTCCACCCGCACCCTGCTCAGCACGCTGCGCCGCGCCGGGCCGCCGTACCGGCTCAGCGCGGGCGAACTCGCGAAACACTGCCGGGTCAGCCCGGGCGCGATCTCCCAGCAGACCGCCCGCGCCGAACGCGACGGCCATGTCCGCCGGGTGAAGTCCACTTCGGACCGTCGCGGGGTGTACGTCGAACTGACCGAGGCCGGTCACGAGCTGATCGAGCGAACCGTCGGAGATCTGCTGGAACACGAGGAAACCCTGGTGTCCGCGCTGTCCCCGGCGCAGCGCGATCAGCTGGCCGATCTCCTGCGCATCCTGCTCGCGGACCTCGACCGGCGGGCGCGAAGGTAAGGTGGCGGACATGCCCACCATCGACAAAGTCGCCTGGCTGCACGTGGTCGACGGCAAGCTGCTCGCCGCGCGTTCCGCTGGCAAGGACACCTGGTACCTGCCCGGCGGGAAACGCGAAGAGGGCGAGTCGGACGTCGAAACGCTGGTCCGGGAGATCGCCGAGGAGCTGAGCGTCACGCTGGATCCGGCGTCCGCGCAACTGGCCGGAGCCTGGGAAGCGCAGGCGCACGGCAAAGCGGACGGCGTCGTGGTGCGGATGACTTGCTACACCGCGGAGTACGCCGGCGAACTGAAGCCGAGCAGCGAGATCGAGTCGTTCGGCTGGCTCGCCCACGCCGACCGCGACCGGGTGTCGGCGACGGTCCAGCTGATCCTCGACGACCTGCACGCACAAGGAAAACTCGCCTAATGCTGCGACTCGGGACAACAGTGCTCGGAGTCGCCGACGTCGACCGCGCGATGCGGTTCTGGTCCGCGGCGCTCGGGCTCGTCGAGGATCCGGAATGGGCGACTGAGTCGTGGCGAACCCTGGCCCACCCCGGCGGCGCGCACGCGCTGGGACTGATGCGCAGCGAATCACCCGCCGAACCGAAGCCGCGGCTGCACCTGGACCTCTACACCGACACCGCGGACGAGCAACGCGCCGAAGTGGAACGACTCATCGGACTGGGCGCGCAACGGGTCGACTGGGACCATTACCCGCCCGAGCCGGACTTCGTCGTCCTCGCCGACCCGGACGGCAATCTGTTCTGCGTAGTGGATCTGAGCAACGCGCCGTCCGGCGGATAGAGACTCAGCCGAGCAGCCGGGGCTTGTTTTCCAGGTGCGACAAGCCATTCCAGGCGAGATTCACCAGATGCGCGGCGACCTCGTCGCGCTTCGGTTTGCGTGCGTCCAGCCACCACTGCCCGGTCAGCGCGACCATGCCGACGAGCGCCTGCGCGTAAAGCGCGGACAGCTTCTCCTCGTACCCTCGCGCGGCGAACTGCTGCGCGAGGATGTGCTCGACCTGGCTGGCGATGTCGTTGAGGACAGTCGAAAACGTGCCGGTGGAACTGGCGACCGGGGAATCGCGCACGAGAATGCGGAACCCGTCGTGGGAATCCTCGACGTAGCTCAGCAACGCGACGGCGGCCTGCTCCAGCATCACCCGCGGATGTCCGCCGTGGAGCGTCGAGATCATCCGGTCGAGCAGCAGCTGCGTCTCCCGGTCGACGACGACGGCGTAAATGCCTTCCTTGCCACCGAAGTGCTCGTAGACGACCGGTTTGGACACGTTCGCCCGCGCGGCGATCTCCTCGACCGACGTGCCGTCGAAACCCTTTTCGGCGAACAGAGCGCGTGCCACGTTGAGCAGCTGCTGCCTGCGCTCGCTGCCCGTCATGCGCACCCGGGCGACCGGTGCGGCCGGCCGCGCGCCGGTGACCGCTACTTCTCGCTTCGCCCGTCGTCTCCCCGCCATTCGCAGCAGGGTAGCGGGCTTGGGCCAGGCGGGCTGCAGCGAGCCGCTCGTCGTCGCGGGCTTAAACAGGAATAAACCCCGCCGAGTGACGGGGTTCATTCACGAGCGCGCGCCGGGAAACTCAGCCCGGCAAAGGGAAACCTACTTGGCCTCGGCCGCGATCCGGGCCAGCCGCTGCGGGGTCGGCCAGCGGACGTCGTGCACCCAGCCGAACTTCTCGAACATCCAGATCAGCCGCGCCGACATGTCGATCTGGCCGCGCTTCACGCCGTGCCGGGCCGAGGTCGGGTCCGCGTGGTGCAGGTTGTGCCACGACTCGCCGAAGGAGAAGATCGCCAGCGGCCAGAAGTTCGCCGAACGGTCGCGGGCGGCGAACGGGCGCTCGCCGATCATGTGGCAGATCGAGTTGACCGACCAGGTCACGTGGTGCAGCACGCACACGCGGACCAGACCAGCCCAGAAGAACGCGGTCACCGCGCCCCACAGCGACCACGAGATCAGCCCGCCCAGCAGCGCCGGTCCGAAAAGGCTCACCAGCGACCACAGCCAGAACAGGTCGTCGACCTTGCGGATGGCCGGGTCCTTCACCAGATCCGGCGCGAACCGCGCCTGGTTGCTCTGGTCGCGGTCGAACAGCCAGCCCATGTGCGCGTGCCAGAAACCCTTGGCGATGGCCAGCGGCGAGGTGCCGTACGCCCACGGCGAGTGCGGGTCGCCGTCGCGGTCGGAGAACGCGTGGTGGCGCCGGTGGTCGGCCACCCAGGTGATCACCGGCCCCTGCAAGGCGATGCTGCCCGCGATCGCCATCACGACGCGCAGCCACGGCTTGGCCTTGAACGAACCGTGGGTGAAGTAGCGGTGGTAGGCGACGGTGATGCCCAGCCCGCTGATCCCGTAGAACACGACGAACAGCGCGACGTCCAGCCAGGTCAGGCCCCAGCCCCAGGCGAACGGAACCGCGACCAGCAGCGCCACGATCGGCAGCAGCACCCCGAAGTACACCGACAGCTGAACGCCGATCCCGCGCTGTCCGTCGATGATCGGCTTGGGGCCCTTCGGCGGGTCGCCCGCTGACTGAGAACGATCGAGGGTGGCCGTCATGCGCTCACTTCTTTCCTCTCACAACCCCTTGCGAAGGGTGCCCTTACCTACGGTGTCGTAAGTTACGGTACAGGAGGTTTCCGGCGCTGTGGAGGCCCGAAAAGTCCGATTGCCCGGTGCCCGGGACGGCCCTGTGGCGCACGCCTCCCCCTCCTGGCGCCCCCGTCCTCGATCATCGCTATCCTGACCAGGACCGATCCGCCGTAGTGTAATCGGCAGCACTTCAGATTTTGGTTCTGACAGTTCAGGTTCGAATCCTGGCGGCGGAGCTGCACATCCGGCGAGGGCGATGGGAGTGGGGGCGGCTGAGCGAGGAACCGAGCGACCCCGCGGGCGCCCGTCGCCCGACCCTGGTCGAGATGTCGGACGCGTGGCTGGTCGGGCGCGCGCGGGAACTCATCGCGGCCGTTCAGCGCCAGGAGCACGAAAACCAGCTCGAGATCGTCAAGATCATGGACGAGCTGCTCGAGGAGACTCTGCGCCGGGGAGAACCCACGCTCGTCGCCCAGCTGCTGCGCGCCTCCGCCTTCTCCCGGCTCGTCACCCGCGGCCTCGCCGCCGAGGCCGAACCCCGGCTCGACGAGATGCTCGCGCACACCCGCCGGCACGGTCTTTCGCTGCTTCGCGCGGACGCGCACGCGCTGCGCGGACGACGGCTCGTGCTCGCCGCGCAAGAGGACGCCGCGCTCACCGAGATCGCCCGCGCGCTCGCGATCCTCGACGACTCCACGATCCCGGACCGCCAGGTCGGCGTCCGCAACTGGAACCGCATGCAGTCGATGGCGCTCATCGACTGCTGGATAGTGCTCAACCAGCTCGGCGTCTACGAGGCCGCCGAAGAGGTGATCGGCCGCGCGCACCAGGCGATCCGGGAAAGCGCGAGCCCGCACGAGATCACCCTGCAGCTGATGAACCGGGTCAAGATGCTGCTCGGCTGGGGCCTGCGGCTCGAGCGGATCGAGCAGTACGACGAATCGGCGGAGAAGTTCCGCACCGCCGCGTCGATGGCGGTGGCCGCGGAAGGCCCGTTCGCCGAATCGCTGTTCCCGCGCAAGATCGGGGTGTCGGCGGTCGACCAGGTCGGCGTGCTGGCCGCGGCGCTCGCGCTGCACGACCCGGCCGCCGAGCACGTCGAACGGCTGCAGGGCATGCATCTCGGCCACCACTATCCGCACGAGCAGGAGCTGGTCGCCATCGCGCTGGCCCGCTGCCTCGACCAGGCCGGCCGTCGCAGCGACGCGCTGCAGGTGCTGCGCGAGGCCCGCGACGTGCTGGCCGAGGACGTCTCGCAGCCGTCGATGCGGCTCACCCTCTCCCGCGAACTCGCCCGGCTCGACCCGGAAGCCGCGAGCCAGTCGCTGATCGACTACGCGACCGCGCTGGAAACCGAAATGTGGGCGCTGCGCGAATCGCAGATCGCCACCCTGAACGCGCGCCGCGAGCATGAACGGCTGTCCGCCGAGCACGGCGCGATCACCCAGCAGGCGCTGCAGGATCCGCTCACCGGCCTGCCGAACCGGCGCGCGCTCGACGAACGGCTGCGCTCGCTGGCGTCGTCGGCAGACGCGCAGCCGCTCGCGGTCGCACTGGTCGACCTCGACGGGTTCAAGGGCGTCAACGACAAGCAGTCGCACGCCGAAGGCGACAACGTTTTGCGTGTTGTCGCAAGCACTCTCCGCGACGCTTTGCGCGGCGACGACGTCGTGGCCCGCTACGGCGGCGACGAATTCATCGTGCTGCTGCCCGGCGCACCGGCGTCGGCGGCGAAGATGGCGCTCGGCCGCGCGGCCAAATCCGTCGCGACACTGCCGCATCACCTCTCGCACGGTGTGACTTTGTCCATTGGTCTCGTGTCGCTGCGTCCGCAGGAGCGGGCCGAGCAGGTGCTCGCGCGCGCGGATGCGGCGATGTACGAAGCGAAACGCGGCGGTGGCAACCAGGTAGCGTCGGCCAATTCGATGGCGGGCGACGGCATGGGCGGCTGGCCTGGGGAAACGGCTCCGACCGACCCCGCGTGGAGCGCTGAGGACCCCACGTAGGATCGTTGGTGCTCGTCAACGCACCGGTGAATCGTTGGGAGACTCGTGAGCGGCCCGCTGAGCACGCTGATCCTCGCTGCGGGTGAGGGCACCCGCATGCGTTCCTCCACTCCTAAGGTGTTGCACCCGATCGCCGGAAGGCCGCTGGTGGAACACGCAGTGCGCGCCGCCGCCGGCCTCGCGCCGCAGCATCTGGTGGTCGTGATCGGACACGGCCGCGACGCCGTGCGCGCCGAACTCGACCGGGTCGGGCAGGCGCTCGGCCGCGAGGTCGCCACCGCCGTGCAGGAAGAGCAGAAGGGCACCGGGCACGCCGTTTCGTGCGCGCTGGCCGAACTGCCGGACGGACTCACCGGCACCGTGGTCGTCAGCTACGGCGACGTCCCGCTGCTGGACACCGAAACCCTGGAGTCGCTCCGCGCCGAGCACACCAAGGCGGGCAACGCGGTCACCGTGCTCACCGCCGAGGTCGCCGACCCGACCGGATACGGCCGCATCGTCCGCGGCGCCGACGGCTCGGTCAGCGCGATCGTCGAGCACAAGGACGCGACGCCGGACCAGCGGGCGATCACCGAAATCAACTCCGGGGTGTACGCCTTCGACGCGGCCGTGCTGATCGACGGCCTGTCGCGGCTGTCCACCGACAACGCGCAGGGTGAGCTTTACCTCACCGACGTCCTCGGCATCGCGCGCGAGGACGGCAAGGGCGTCGGCGCGCTGGTGGTCGACGACCCGTGGGTCACCGAGGGCGTCAACGACCGCGTGCAGCTTTCGGTGCTCGGGGCCGAGTACAACCGCCGCATCGTGCGCCGCTGGCAGCGCGAAGGCGTCACGGTCACCGACCCGAACACCACCTGGATCGAGGCGGACGTCACGCTCTCCCGTGACGTGCTGATCGAGCCGAACACGCAGCTCAAGGGCCGTTGCTCGGTCGGCGAGGGCTCCGTTGTGGGCCCCGACACCACGCTCACCGACGTACAGATCGGCGCGGGCGCTTCGGTGGTCCGCGTACACGGTTCCGGCTCTGAGCTGGGCGACGGCGTGAATGTCGGTCCGTACACGTTCCTGCGGCCGGGCACGAAGCTCGGCGCGAAGGGCAAGCTGGGCGCGTTCGTCGAGACGAAGAACGCGCAAATCGGCACCGGAACCAAGGTGCCGCATCTCACTTATGTAGGCGACGCGATCGTCGGCGAGCACAGCAACATCGGCTGTTCCAGTGTGTTCGTGAACTACGACGGGGTGGCCAAGCACCAGACCGTTGTCGGTTCGCATGTCCGGCTTGGGGCGGACAACACGCTGGTCGCGCCGGTGCGGATCGGGGACGGCGCTTACAGTGGAGCCGGTGCGGTGATCCGCGACGACGTCCCGCCTGGCTCACTGGCGCTGTCGGCCGGTCCGCAGCGCACCATCGAAGGCTGGGCGGTCCGGCGCAGGCCGGGCACGCCCGCGGCGGAGGCAGCGGAAGCTGCTCTCGCCGCCCAGCAGCAGGACACCGTTGTGTCCGAGTCAGCAGCAGGAACCGACGGGGAGTCGCCAGCATGAGTCCGAAGTCAGGTACGCCGAAGAAGAATCTGATGCTCTTCTCCGGCCGTGCGCACCACGAGCTCGCGGAAGAGGTCGCCAAGCACCTCAACGTGACGATCACCCCGCAGACCGCGCACACGTTCGCCAACGGCGAGCTGTTCGTGCGGTTCGAGGAGTCGGTGCGCGGTACCGACGCGTTTGTGATCCAGGCGCACACCACGCCCATCAACGAGTACGTGATGGAGCAGCTGATCATGGTGGACGCGCTGAAGCGCGCGAGCGCCAAGCGGATCACCGTGGTCATGCCGTTCTATCCGTACGCCCGCCAGGACAAGAAGCACAAGGGCCGCGAGCCGATCTCGGCGCGGCTCATCGCGGACCTGTTCAAGACCGCGGGCGCGGACCGGATCATGACGGTCGACCTGCACACCGCGCAGATCCAGGGCTTCTTCGACGGCCCGGTCGACCACCTGATGGCGCAGTCGGTCCTCGCCGACCACATCAAGTCGACGTACGGCAACGCGGACATCACCGTTGTTTCGCCGGACTCGGGCCGCGTGCGCCTGGCGGAGAAGTGGGCGCAGCAGCTCGGCGACCGGCCGATCGCGTTCATCCACAAGACGCGCGACCCGGACAAGCCGAACCAGGCGGTGGCGAACCGCGTGGTCGGCAAGGTCGAGGGCAAGCTTTGCGTGCTGATCGACGACATGATCGACACCGGCGGCACGATCGTGAAGGCCACTGAGGCGTTGTTGGAAGAGGGAGCGGCGGACGTGGTCATCGCGACCACGCACGGCATCCTCTCCGACCCGGCGACTGAGCGGCTGTCGCAGTGCAAGGCGCGCGAGGTCATCGTGACGAACTCGCTGCCGATCCCGGAAGAGAAGCGCTTCCCGGGACTGACGGTGCTGTCCATCGCGCCGATGCTCGCGGAGGCCATCCAGCAGGTCTTCGAGGACGGCTCGGTCACCTCGCTGTTCGACGGCAACGCCTGACGCTTTTCTGAACGGCTTTGAACGACGCGGCCCGAGTTGGCGGGTGCGGCCTGAGACAGGTCGCATCGGTTGACTCGGGTCGCGTTGTTTGGTGACTGCGGCCGGGTGCCGGGGATGCTTGCCTGAGCGATGCGGCCGGTGCCAGGTGGCGCGCGGCGAGGCATGCGGCACCGCCGAGCCCAGGCCCGCCAACCGAGGTACGCCGGGCGCGGGGACACCAACCACGGCACGCCGAGCACAGGCACGCCGAGCACAGGCACGCCGAGCACAGGCACGCCGAGCACAGGCATGCCGAGCGCAGGCGACCTCGGCGGCTCCAAGTCGCGTCACCTCGGAGCAGCCGCACCACTACCGCCAGGCCAAAGACACCCCTCCCTCTTCCCTCCTCATCGCTAGCCCCTCACCGGGGTGCCGTCACACCGCGCCCATGTCCGAAGACAACCACCTCTCCGGCCGCATATGGATCGCCATGTGCTCCCCCAGCTGCGTCCGCTCGTACTCCACATACCCGGCCACCTTGTCCGCTGGCAGGTACCGCGAAGCCATCTCCCACGTCAGCTCGTAGCTGCCCGGCCGCGTCCGCACCACCGGGCCCTCCACCGAGACGTACCGCACCGTCGGTTCGAGACGTTGCACCATCAGGCTGAACCGGCCCGCCGCCTCGATCGCCTTTGCCTTGCGCGAGTTCGGTTCCGTGATCACCCACAGCTCGCCGCCCGGGGTGTACTGGTACCAGATGGGCACCGTCAGCGGCGCGCGGTCGGGGCGCTCGACCACGGCGAGCGCGCCGATGTGCGGTTCGGCCAGAAACTGTTCCCGTTCTTCAATCGACAACACCATGCCTCCGAAGCTAGCGACGGGGTACGACAAAAACCGGGTTCCGCCGGCGGCGAAAACCGATGCGTCACCCGTCCGGGACTGGCTAGCGTCACTGCCATGGGGAAATTCGAATTCGGCGTCAGCCTGCGGCTCACGGCCGACGGCGCTGAGTGGACCGAAAAATGCCGGCGCGCCGAGGAACTCGGTTACGACCACCTGACCGTGCCCGACCATCTCGGGCCGGGGCGGTTGTCTCCGTTCCCCGCGCTCACGGCCGCCGCCGCGGTGACCGAGCGGGTGCGGGTCGGCACCTTGGTGTCCAATGTGCCCTTCTACAACCTGGCGCTCTTCGCCCGCGATGTCGCCACCACCAACAAACTCACCCAAGGCCGCTTCGAACTCGGGCTCGGCTCGGGCCACATGAAACACGAGTTCGACGACGCCGGGCTTCCGTGGCGCAAAGCCGCCGACCGGATCACGTACCTCACCGAAGGTCTCGCCGAACTGCGCACGCGCGTCGAGGACGAGGGCGGTATGCCGAAGCTGCTGATCGCGGGCAACAGCGACGGCGTGCTGAAGCTCGCGGCGGAACAGGCGGACATCGCCGGGTTCGCCGGTCTCCGCCAGGATCGCGGGCGTCCGCCGGGCACGTTCGTGCTCGACAACGACGTGACGATGGACGAACGGGTCGCGTATTTCCGTTCCCTCGCAGGGGATCGCGAGATCGACTACAACATGCTGATCCAGCGCGTCGTGGTCACCGATGATCGCCGCCAGGCCGCCGCGGAATGGCACGCCGAGACCGAGGAACGCAGCGCTGCGGACGTCGACGAGTTGCTCAAAGCGCCGCAGCTGCTCTTCGGCACAGTGGACGAAATGGTGCAGCAGCTGATCGCCCACCGCGAACGGTACGGCTTCTCCTACTTCACCGTTTTCGAGGCGATGCTGGAGACTTTCGCTCCGGTGGTGGCTGAGCTGCGAGGTCGCTAGCCGCCTGCACCTTCGCGACGGCGTCGCCAGCGATGAGTGTCAGCACCTTGCCGAGTAGACCGTCTGGCACAGCTTCGTCGTCGATGTCGGCTTCCACAGCCAAACCGTTGCTCAACGCGAGCAGCACGACGGCGAATTCCTCGGCAGGCAAAGGAAGTTCGAGGTCCAACCCCTCGGCGAGCCGGTTCAACGCACGCGCGATCGTGTCGCGAACCTCCCGGCGGCGCCGGCGCAATGCGTCGCGCCGCCGGTCGTCTTGGTGCGCCATCGCGAAAAACTCGGCCAGCAACCGGTGCCACACCGCGTCGGCGCGCATTTCGTACATCAGCACCGCGGCGACGTTCGCGAGCCCCGCGCCGCCGTCGTCCGCTTCGGCGAAACTCGCCAGGCTCGCCTCGAGGCGGTGCGCGGCGTGCTCTTCCATCAACGCCAGCACCAGCTCGTCTTTAGACGCGAAACTCGAGTAGACCGCGCCCTTCGTCAGCCCGGCCGCCGCGGCGACCTCGGTCAGTTTCGTCGCGGCGATGCCTTGTTCCCCGAACACGGCGAAGGCCGCGTCGAGGATGCGCCGCCGGGTCTCCGCCCGCGTCGGCCGCGTCCGGCCGGTCATCGGCTTCTCCCTCATCCGGGGGTTGACACTGGCTCAGCCCGCTCAATACCTTCAGGTATCCAATACCCACGGGTATCCAGTGTCAAGGACTCTGTCAAGGACGACAGGGAAGGACCGCTCCGATGAGGTTGCGCATCGTCCTGGCCGCCGCGGCATTGCTGACCGCCGCGTTCGCCTCCCCAGCCACCGCCGCCACGGCAGGCGGCGTCAACGATCCCGCGTGCCGGCCGAGCGCGGCGCATCCGCGTCCGGTGGTGTTCCTGCACGGACTCGGCGCGACGTCCTATGAGGACTTGAACTATCTGCAGGATCACGTCGCGGCCAAGGGATACTGCACCTTCAGCCGAACCTACGGCGCGTACCCGCAGTTCCCGGTCGTCGGCGGACTCCGCCCGATCGCCGACTCCGCAACGGAAATCAAGCAGTTCATCGGCGAAGTACTGACCGAAACCGGTGCGGCGCAAGTGGATCTGGTCGGCCACTCCGAGGGCGGCTTCCAATCCCTGTACGTCACGAAGACGCAAGGCATCGCGGACCGCATCGGCTCCGTGGTGTCGATCGCGCCGCCCACGCACGGCACCACGTTCGCCGGGCTGACGAAGCTGGCGTATCTGCTGGGCGCGCGCGACGAGGTCGGCAAGGCGCTCACCGCGTTCGGCTGCCCGGCTTGCGACAACCTGATCACCGACGGCAGCGCGGTCCAGACGCTCACGAACGGTCCCATCGCGCAGCCCGGCGTGCGCTACACCGTGCTCACATCGCGGTTCGACGAACTGGTCACGCCCACCGAAACGTCCTTCGTGCGCGAGCCGGGCGTCACGAACGAATACGTCCAGGACACCTGCCCGTTCGACCCCGTCGGACACATCGGCGAGGCCTACGACCTCAACGTCTGGAACCTGGTCACCAACGCGCTCGACCCGGCGCACGCCGAGAAATTCCTTTGCACCGCCGGATCCCCCGGCTGACACACAGCAAAAACCCGGTGGTGCCAACAAGCACCACCGGGTTCCACCATCAGTAAGCCAACGTGAACCGCGCCCGCGAGTGCTTCGGCTCCTCAATCTCGTCCAAGAACGCGATCGCCAAGTCCGCACCGCTGATGTGCGACCGCCCCTCGGCGTCGCTGACCAGCACGTCGCCGCCGAGACGGAACTTGCCCGTGCGCTCACCAGGGATCCAGGAACCGAACTCGGCCGCCGGGCTGACGTAGAACCAGTCGACATCCGCGGGAAGCTCGCGCAGCGCCTCCAGGACGAGGACATGGCTGCCCGCCTCCGGCTTGTACTCCTCCGGGAACTCCGGGGTGTCGATCACGCGCGGCCCGTCTTCGCTGACCCGCAACGAACCGGCGCCGCCGACAATCGCCAGCCGCGCGCCGTTCGCCCGGGCCGCTTCCACCAGCGTCGGCAGAGCGTCCACCAGGCGACGGCCCTCGTCGTCCGCGCGGCCCGGCGTCGCGATCACGAGCACGTCCGCGCCCTTGGCCACCGAAGCGACGAAGTCCGCGTCGTGCATCGACCCCGACCGCGCCTCGACACCGGAGGGCAAGCCCTCGGCCTTGCGCGCGACCCCGGTCACGGAGTGCCCGCGCCGCAGCGCCTCGTCGGTGATCCGGCCGCCGGCGAATCCCGTTGCGCCGAACACCACCAGCTTGCTCATTGCCGCTCCTCGAAAAGAAAGTCCGTCTCGTCGCAGCCGATGGTAAGGACGGGCCTTCGGCTACTTCAACGGAAGAAACGCACCCCGAGGTGAGCGTGCAGGTCAGCCGCCGAGCGCGGCGAACGCGGTGGCCAGTTTCGCCTTCACCGCGTTCGCGTCGACCGCCGACCGCACCTCGGCGACCGCCGTCGGCTTCGCCAGCACCTGGTAGCTCGCGGTGCGGTTGGGCAGGGTGAACTTGACCGAGCAGGACATCGTGATGGTCGCGTCCGCGGCGGCGTCGCCTTCCGTGGCGCAGGTTTGCGAGCCGAGCGAGTCCGCGCTGATCTCCACCGAGAGCTTGATGTGCACATTCGGTTTGGAGCCCGGCTGATTGCCGACGACGCTGTTCGAAACGTCCACAGTGGTCTTGCAGGAACCGACGTAATCCTGGCAGTCGAGTTTGTCGTTGAGCACCGTGACGCTCGCCTGCGCGAGCCCGTCGAACGGCTGCCCGATCGCGTCGACCGCGGCGTTGAAATCGGTGTGGAACTGCTTGATCTCCGCGACGCTGAGCGGCCGGACCCGGAACGCCGCGCCCAGCTTCGGGCCGCCGCGCGGGTCGAGCAGTGCCGGCGCGAACCCGGCGACCCGGTGCGGTTCGGCGGTGGTCACCTGGAGCGCGCCGCCGAGGTCGTACACCTCGGTGCCGTCCGGCAGCTTCTGCTTCTGCGGAGCGCCAGAGCCGAGTCCGCCGAGCGCCTTGCGCAGTTCGCCGGCGAGCTTCGGCGGGGCCAGCCGCGCAGCCGGGTCGACCGGCAGTTCGCTCCCGACGGTGTGCACCCATCCGCCGCCGAACTGGGTGCTGTTCTCCTCCAGCCCGTGCGACTTCCAGTAGTCCGCGTCGGCCGCGAGGTACAGCTGCCCGTCCGGTTCGGTGATCCGCACCGACTTGCCTTCCAGCGGCAGCGCGCCGAAGCCGTTGCCGTCGCGCGCGACGCGGTACGTCAGCGTCGCCGGGTTGCCGGCGCCGTCCTTCAGCGTCGCGTCGTACTGCAGCGCCGGTGCCTGCTCCAACGCCTGAAGCGCGGCGTCGACCGCCGTCTGCTGCTGCGCGCGCTGCTCGGCCAGCTGCCGGTCAGCGTCGGACAGTCCCGCCGTGCCGGTCACCGCGACCTGGCAGCCCGCGAGAAGCCCACCCAGCAGCACCAGTGCTGTCGCAGTCCATCTAGCCCGCATGTCGGCCGCCCCTCTTTCGCGGGAATCATGCCACCCCCAAGAGATCGACGGGCGGCACGGGAATTGTGTCGTCACCCACCCGCGAGGGGGAGCGTGGGCCGACCCGGTGGGTGCCCGCGCGGACCGGCTGGTTTACACTTCTCGGGTTGTCTCGGCGAGGCGGGTGCGCCTGTAGGTGCCCGGCGTGATCGACGCGGCGGCTCGAGAAGCCCCGTGGTCATTTCGCGCCCGCAATCTCGCCGCCGTGCACAACCGCCCCCGAGCAGAGATCGACGATCCCCGCCGCCCCCTGCCGCACGTCGTGTGATTGAAGGAGTGCTACACCGTGTCCGAGGTACGTCTTTCCGTCGAACCGCGCACCGAGTTCGGAAAGGGTGCCGCCCGCCGCACCCGTCGCGCCGGCAAAATCCCCGCGGTGCTCTACGGGCACGGCTCGGACCCGCGGCACTTCGCGCTGCCGGCCATCGAGTTCGCCCGCGTCGTCCGCGAGAACGGCACCAACGCCGTCATCACGCTCGACCTCGAGGGCTCCAGCGAGCTGGCGCTGACCAAGACCATCGTGGTCCACCCGCTCAAGAACTACATCGAGCACGTCGACCTGCTGGTCGTCAAGCGCGGCGAGAAGGTCACCGTCGACGTCCCGGTCGTCGTCACCGGCACCGCGGGCCCGGGCACCCTGGTCGCCCAGGACCTCGACACGATCCAGGTCGAGGTCGAGGCGCTGCACATCCCCGAGCAGTTCGAGGTCTCCGTCGAGGGCATCGAGGCCGGCACCCAGATCACCGCGGGCGAGGTCACCCTGCCCGCCGGCGCCGAGCTGGTCACCGACGCCGAGGCGCTCGTCGTCGCCGTCAACGAGGCCCCGCGCGGTGCCGCTGACGAGGACGCCGAAGCCGAGGAAGCCTCCGCCGAAGCTGCCGAATAAGCTCTCTTTCGTGAGCGAAGACGTGCCAGGGGCCGGCGAGCAGATTCTGCTCGCCGGCCTTGGCAATCCCGGGCCGCAGTACGCCGGGAACCGGCACAACGTCGGGTTCATGGTGCTCGACGAACTGGCCGGCCGGATCGGCGGGAAGTTCAAGGCGCACCGCAGCGGGGCCGAGGTGCTCGAGGGCAGGCTCGCGGGCGCCCGCGTCGTGCTGGTGAAGCCGCGGTCGTTCATGAACCTCTCCGGCGGTCCGGTGGTCGGCGCGGCCCGGTTCTTCAAGGTCCCGCCGTCCGGCGTCGTGGTGGTGCACGACGAGCTGGACGTCGATTTCGGCGCGCTGAAGCTCAAGCTCGGCGGCGGCGACAACGGCCACAACGGACTGCGGTCCATCACCAAATCGCTCGGCACGCGTGACTACTACCGCGTGCGCTTCGGCATCGGGCGTCCGCCGGGCAGGCAGGATCCGGCGGATTTCGTGCTGAAGGATTTCTCGACGGTCGAGCGCAAGGAGCTCCCGTTCGAGGTCGACCGGTGCGCGGACGCGACCGAGGCGTTGATTTCGCGGGGGCTGGCGGCGGCGCAGAACGCTTTCCACGCCGCCTGATTTTTTGCCCGGTTCCGCCCCAATGTGGCATTGGGTGCATCTGACGCACCCAATGTGGCGTTCGGTGCGTCCTACGCACCCAATGCCACATTGGGGAGTTCAGGCCCCTCCGCACGTTGTGCGTGTGGGTGAGCGGCTGTGGCCGTGCGTGATGGAATTCTCACTCGATGGGCGGCTTCTGGGGCCCTGATCGAGTCGTCCGGGCGGCTGCGGGCTTCCCGGGGTGGCCGGGACCGGTTAGGACGGATTCAGGAGAACGCATCACCCCGACCCCTGAATCGGAGAATGATCCATGTCGTTTACCGCCGAGGATCTCGCTGAGGTCGCTTTCGGTAACGCCCCGATCGGCCGGCGCGGCTACGCCAAGCAGGAGGTCGACGACTTCGTGCGGCGGATCGCCAAGACGATCGCCGACGAGGACGACCTCACCGCGGCCGAGGTCCACCACGTGCTGTTCTCCAAGCCGTTGATCGGCAAGCGCGGGTACGACGAGCGCGAGGTCGACCAGTTCCTCGACGAGGTGGAGGCGCAGCTGGCCGAACTGTCCGGAAGGCGGGCCCCGATGATCCCGGGAAGCCGCGACCACACCGAGGCCACCGCGGGACGCGCCTCCTGGCCTGTTGTCGCCGAGGCACCGGCCGAACGGCTGCCCGGCCGGTAAAGACCTAGACGCGAAGGCCGCTGCGATCCCTCGCAGCGGCCTTCGTCGCGTTCCGGCGCGGAAAAGATCAACTATCGGCGTTCTTAGCGATCTTCTCCGCGTACTGCACCGCGGTAGCCGCCCGCTTCACCTTGCCGGAAGGGGTCTTGGGCAAGCTCCCCGCCGGAAGCACCACCACCGCGAAGGGGCGCATGTCGACCGCGTCTCGGACCCTTGCGGCGATTTCCTTGGACAGGCGGGTTTCCTCGGCGGCGTCACCGGCCAGTTTGGATTCCACGACCACGGCGAAGCGTTCGCGGCGGCTGCCCGCGTCCAGGCGGACCGCGACCGCGTTGCCCGCCCGGACGCCGTCCACCGAGCCCGCGGCGCGTTCGATGTCCGTCGGGTACAGGTTGCGGCCGCCCATGATGATGACGTCCTTGCGCCGGCCGCAGATCACGATCTGGCCGCCGGCCAGGTAACCCAGGTCGCCGGTCTTCATCCAGCCGTCCGGGTCCTGGGTGTTCAGCGGGCCGTTGACGGTCAGGTAGCCCGGGGTCACGGCCTCGCCGCGCAGGCGGATCTCGCCGACCTGGCGTTCGCCCAGAACCGCACCGGATTCGTCGACGATGTCCGCTTCAAGTCCGTCCAAGGGGCGGCCCAGCAGGGCGAATGAGCGCACCTCGTCCGTGCCGCGCCGAGGGTCGCCTTCCGGGACCGGCACTGCGCGGTTGTCGGCCTCCAGGGCATCCGCTTCGACGACGTCCAGGGTGAGGCCGGTGAACAGCGGCGCGAACGAGACCGCCAGCGTCGCCTCGGCCATGCCGTAAGCGGGGAACACGCACTCGGGCGGCATCTTGAAGCGCTTCCCGGCGTCCACAAAGGTCTGCACGGCCGTTTCGTCGATCGGCTCCGCGCCGTTGAGGGCGATGCGCAGCTTCGACAGGTCGTAGGCATTGTCGTCCTCGACCCGGGCCATGCGCTTGCCGACGATGGCGTACGCGAAGTTCGGCGCGGCCGTCGTGGTGCCGCCGTATTTGCTGATGAGTTCCGGCCAGATCAGCGGACCGGTCAGGAATTCGACCGGGGTGATCTTGACCAGTTCGACGCCGAAGGTCATCGGCACGGTCAGGAAGCCGACCATGCCCATGTCGTGGAAGGTCGGCAGCCACGACACCATCACGTCGGTGTCGAACTCGAACTCCGCGCGGTCGACCATCGCCTTGACGTTGGTGTACAGGTTGCCGTAGGTGATCCGGACGGCCTTCGGTTCCGCGGTGGATCCGCTGGTCAGCTGCAGCAGCGCGGTGTCGCCCTCTGCGGTCTTCACGATCTCGGCCAGCGGTTCGGCAGCGGCCAGTTCGGAGATCAGCCGGTAGCTGATGCCCTTGCCCTCGAGCACCGGGGCGAGCTGGTCGAACGGTTCGCCCAGCACGACCAGCTCGGCCCCGATCATCTCGAGCACCTTCACCGTGTCCTCGGCCCATTCGGCGAGGTCGGTGCGCGGCGTCGGCTGGTGCAGCATCGTCACGCTGCCGCCGGTGAGCCACACCGCCTGCACGGTCGGCGCGATGAGCACCGGCGCGGCGGCCAGCACCGCCACCGCGCTTCCCGGCTTCAAACCGCCGCTGACCAGCCCGCCCGCGATCCGGCGCGCTTCGTCGTGCACCTGGGCCCAGGTCCGGCGCACCGGCTCCTTGGGCTCGCCGGTCACCATGCCGCGCCGTTGCCCCCGGTCCGCCGCAGTCCCGACGAGTGTGTCCACAAACCGACTCATGTGCGTCAGATTACTGTCCGGTTTTTCCCGCCCCGCCCGCGGCGGCGTGAACAGCGGATGTCCGGCGTCAGACGGGTTGCGGACGCACCCGGTCCAAGTACGCCTGCGGCAGCTCGTCGCGGGTCAGTTTCCGGAATTCCAGCGGCCCGGACGTGTACGAATCCTCTGCGGTGATCAGGCCGTCCTCGTCGACCGGCCACACGATCAGCTGCCTGCTGACATACAGGTAGTCCGCGTCGGCGTCGTCCGCCGGGAAACCCATCTGCTGCGCGGTCGCGCCTGGCAGGAGCATGTGCAGATCTCCCTCGGTGACCAGAGCATGATCGTCAACAATGAGGCGGTCCATCCGGTATTCGAGGTGGTTCGCCTTGCTCGCCACGAAAGCCGCGTAGTACTCGCGGACGCCGTCGTGGCCCTTCGGTCCGCTGTCGCCGCTCGCGCCCCAGAAGTGATACGCGGCGTCCTTGCTGACCGTCGCCATCAGGCGATCGAGGTCCGGCTCGGCTTCGGCCTTCATGTGTTCCAGGACGATCTCGAGCACCTGCCGGTGCCGGGGATTCGTGGTCGTCTCGAGCCGCTGTTCGAGCATCTGCCAGGTGCGGGTGGGGTCGATCATGGGCGTCCCTCCGGGAAACGCGCGTCGTTGCGCGTGCTCGATCGTCGCTGGCGAGCCCCGGCGGGTCAGCCGACGCGCGTCGCCGGATCCGGCCGGTCGGCGCGACGGGCGTCGCCTACCCGACGTCGCCCAGCGTGCGATCCGACGTCACCAATCGCCGGGCCAGCAGCGCGAACGTCGCTTGGAAGCGGTCCATCGCGTCTTCGAGCCGCCAGCCGGTCGCCGCTTCGATCCGGCCCAGGCGAGCCGCGACGGTGCTGTGGTGGAGGTTCAATTCGGTTGCCGTCCGCCGGAGCGCGCCGAAGACGCAGTACGACTCAAGCGCTTCCACGTCGAGTGCTCCGCCGGGCGTCCGGGCATGGGTTTCGAGCGCCGCTACGCCGGGGGTCGCCGCGAGTTGGGACGGCGGCAATTCCGCAAGCAGGACAAGGACTCCGAGCGGTCCGTACGGTACGGCTCGGCGACCGAACACAGTGGACGATGCGAAGCGCAGCGCGGTGCGGGCTTGCTGCCAGGACACGGGCGCGTCAGC
Organism: Amycolatopsis sp. cg13; assembly: GCF_041346965.1. Classification (GTDB taxonomy): domain Bacteria; phylum Actinomycetota; class Actinomycetes; order Mycobacteriales; family Pseudonocardiaceae; genus Amycolatopsis. The sequence continues at coordinate 6,935,697 of NZ_CP166848.1, read as the reverse complement.
TGCCGCGGCTGGCTCGCCGATGCCGATCCAGATGTCCACGGCTCGGTCAAGTCCCGTTGAAGCCGGATGGCGGGCGGCGAGGTCGTTGTGCAAGCGCCCGGCTAACTCGCGCGGCGCTGGGCCGCCTTGGGTCAGCGCGAGGGTCAGGCGGCCCAAGCGGTGGTGGTGCAGCCGACCGGCTCCGGCGCGGGCGAGCGCGTCGAGGCCGTCTTCCGGAGCACCGGCTAGCACCAAAGCGGTGACCGGCTGGTCTAGGTCGTAGCCAAGCAAGTGCAGGGCGCGCAAGCGATCCCGGCGTTGTTCGCGGGACGAGACGGCGATCTCCAGCAGGCCGGGTTCGCCGAGCCGGAGCGACGGACTGGGCCGGGTGGTGCGCAGGGCGCGGCGAAGCTGGTCGAGCAGGACGACGTCGAGCGGATGCGGTGCGGGCCGGTCGATCTGGACGTCGTCCAGCGGCGGTCCGGAAATCGGCGAGCCCGCGCCGTCGAACCAGACGGATTCCCCGCCGAGGACGGCGCCGACCGGGCAACCCGCGACGAGCGCCGCCGACCGGACCACCGCGTCGGGCGCGAGGCCGGTCAGCGCGTCGAAATGCGCGATCAGCCGCAGTACCGACGTGGTGTCGGCGCGCAGCATCGACAGCCGCGGAACGTCGTCGTCCATCCGCCGATTGTCACTCGGCGAGTTCGGACGTCTCCAGCCACCGCGCCTCGACGTCGTCCTTCTCCGCCAGGACGGCCTTCAGGTCGGTGTTCAACTCGATCAGCTTCTCCGGGTCGGTGGCCGCCTCCGCCAGCGCGGCGTGCAGCTTCTCTTCCCGCTTCGCGAGCTGGTCCAGCTTCCGTTCCAGCCGACTCAATTCCTTCTGCGCCGCACGGGTTTCCGCCGCACTGCGCTTGGCCTCGGTCTTCTCCGCGGCCGGTGCCTCGCGACGCGGCGCTGCTTCCTTCGCGCGGGCGCGGCGCTGCAGGTACTCCTCGATGCCACCCGGCAGGTGCGTGACCTTGCCGTCGCCGAGAAGCGCGTACGTGGCGTCGCAAACCCGCTCGACCAGGTACCGGTCGTGCGAGACCACCACCATCGTGCCCGGCCAGCCGTCGAGGAGGTCTTCGAGCTGCTGCAGGGTGTCGATGTCCAGGTCGTTCGTCGGCTCGTCCAGCAGCAGCACGTTCGGCTCGGCCATCAGCAAGCGGCACAGCTGCAACCGGCGACGCTCGCCACCGGAGAGGTCGCCGACTGGTGTCCACTGGCGGGCGGCCGGGAAACCGAGCTTCTCGCCGAGCTGCGACGCGGTCATCTCCTGCTTGCCGAACACGACGCGGCCCGCGATCTGCTCGATCGCTTGCAGCACGCGGAGATCGGCGGGCAGGTCGTCGAGTTCCTGGCGCAGGTGCGCGAGCGCGACCGTCTTGCCTTGCACCCGGCGTCCGGTCGGCGATTCGACGTCGCCGCCCAGCAGTTTCAGCAGCGTGGTCTTGCCGGAACCGTTCACGCCGACGAGGCCGATCCGGTCGCCGGGGCCGATCCGCCACGTCACGTAGTCGAGCAGCGTCCGGTCGCCGACCCGCAGCGATGCGTCTTCCAGCTCCAGCACGGTCTTGCCGAGCCGGCGCTTCGCGAACGCCATCAGCTCCACGGAATCGCGCAGCGGCGGCACATCGGCGATCAACGCCTCGGCGGCCTCGACGCGGTAGCGCGGCTTCGACGAACGCGCCTGCGGACCACGCCGCAGCCACGCCAATTCCTTACGCGCCAGGTTCTGCCGCTTCTCCTCCGCGGTCGCGGCGAGGCGGGCACGTTCGGCGCGCGCGAAAATCCAGTCGGCGTAACCGCCTTCGTACTGCTCGACCCGGCCGTTCGCGACTTCCCAGGTGAGGCTCGCGACGGTGTCGAGGAACCACCGGTCGTGCGTCACGACCACGACCGCGATCCGGCGGCCCAGCAGGTGATCGGCGAGCCAGCGCACGCCTTCGACGTCAAGGTGGTTAGTGGGCTCGTCGAGCACCACGAGGTCCAGTTCGCCGGTCAGCGCGGCGGCCAGCGCGACGCGACGGCGTTCGCCACCGGACAGGTTCGCGGTCGGGGTGTCGAGGCCGATCGCGGTGATGCCCAGACCGTCCACAATAGACCGGACGCGCGCGTCGGCGGCCCATTCGTGCTCGGCGCCGTAACGCTGCAGCACCACGTCGCCGACCGTGCTGCCCGCGGGCAGCTCCGTGCGCTGGGTGACGACGGCCATCCGCAGGTCGCGCACCTGGCTCACCCGGCCGGAATCGGGCTCGCTCAGTCCGGAAAGGACTTCGAGCAGCGTCGTCTTGCCGCCGCCGTTCAGTCCGACGACGCCGATGCGCTGCCCCTCGGCGACACCGAGGGAAACGTTGTCCAGCAACGGCTTCACGCCGTAGGACTTGCTCACCGATTCCAGGTTGACCAGGTTGGCCATCCGGATCCTTTCCACTGTGGACTGTTGATTCAAGCTTGGTTTCAGGCGGTGGTTCAGGCGTGCACGCGCGGGGGCGCGTTGCGCGGCGCGTCGTCGCCGCCGACCACCCGGGCCCCGGGCACCGGCCCGTGCGCGACCCGGACCGTCCGGCACACTCCCGCGCCGGACAGCTCCGCAGCCACCTCGACCGCGGTTTCCGCGTCGGAGCACAGGAACGCGCACGTGGGCCCGGAGCCGGACACGCATCCGGCCAGTGCGCCCGCGTTCACCCCGGCGCGCAGCGTGCGGCGCAGGCCGGGCCGCAGCGACACCGCGGCCGCCTGCAAATCATTGCCGAGCAGCAGCGCGAGCTGGCGAGGATCCCCCGACGCGAGCGCCTCCACGACCGGCGTGTGCGACCCGATCCGCGGCGGCTTCCCGTCGGCACGCAGCCGGTCGAGTTCGCCGAACACTTTGGGGGTGGACAGGCCTTCCTCGTCGAAGGCCAGCACCCAGTGGAACGTGTGGCGCGCGAGCACCGGCACGAGCTGTTCGCCGCGACCGGTGCCGAGCGCAGTGCCGCCGTACAGCGCGAAGGGCACGTCGCTGCCCAGGCTCCCGGCGATGGTGGCCAGCTCGTCGCGCGTGACGTCGAGCTTCCACAGCGACGAGAGCCCGACGAGCGCCGCCGCCGCGTCCGCACTCCCGCCCGCCATGCCGCCGGCGACCGGAATGCCCTTGCGCAGCACGATTCGCACCTTCGGCGCATCCGCGTCCGGCCGTCCGGCGTAAGAGGCCAGCTCGCACGCCGCGCGCCAGGCGAGATTGGTGCCGTCGGTGGGCACCGTGCGCTCCCCCTCGCCGTACACCTCGAGCCCAGGCTCGTCGGCGGCCGCGACGGTCACCTCGTCGGTGAGCGAAAGCGCCTGGAAGACAGTGACCAGCTCATGGAACCCGTCCGCCCGCAGGTCCCCCACGGCCAGGTGCAGGTTGACCTTGGCCGGGACCCGGACGGTGACTGGTGGCGGAACGACTGCGAGCACCCGTCCAGCCTACGTGGCACCGCCCCGCCGGGGCTCACCAGGAGAAAAACCCGCCCGGAATCCCGGGCAAAGTTCAGGACACCTGTCCTAACAGTCCGGACACGCGCCCCAAGAAGCTGACCCCGGGGACAATCCACGACGGCGAATGCCCCGCCCGCCGAGCGCGACACCCTTCCCGCGCGCCTCCCCCACAACCTCCGACCGCGACCGCGCAGATTCATCGCCACCGCCGCTAATCGCGTTGGCAGCAGCGGCGGTGGCGTTGGTGGCAGCGGTGGCGATGGTGGCGATGGCGGCAGTGGCAGTGGCAGTGGCAGTGGCAGTGGCAGTGGCAGTGGCAGTGGCAGTGGCAGTGGCAGTGGCAGTGGCAGTGGCAGTGGCAGTGGCAGTGGCAGTGGCAGTGGCAGTGGCAGTGGCAGTGGCAGTGGCAGTGGCAGTGGCGATGGCGATGGCGATGGCGATGGCGATGGCGATGGCGATGGCGATGGCGATGGCGATGGCGAAAAAATCAACCAACCTCACGAAAACCGCAATGCGGATCGGGACCACAACGCGGGATCGCGCCGGCGTTTGGGGGCTGACCGGCGTGATAGGCCGAAGGCCCGTCACGCCGGTCAGCCCCCAAACGCCGGCATAAAAGCGATCCCGCACGCGGCGGCGGAGCCGACGCCAAAAAACACAGCTGGTGAGCTACCCTGCCAACTCAAACACCACGGGCCGCCCCGTACGGAGCGGCCCGTGAAACGTCTTGCAGCAGAAGGTAAATCAGGCAGCAACCACACTCTGCGGCCCACGAACCACCTGACTGACAAACGCCCCCCGATCAGAAATCCAAGACAGCGCAGCCTCAGCCCGCTCCCCACGCACCCCCAACCGGAACCGAGCAATCGGCGTATCCCCAATACGGGTGAGCCCACCACCAATAGTGGCGAGCTCCACATCGAAGCGACTAGCCGCCTCAGGCAGCAACGCACCCACCGACGCGAACCCGATCAGCACGACGTCGACCGCGCGGTCGTACTTCGCGGACTGGGCGCGCGAGGTCTCGATCGACGGCAGCACTGCCTGCGCGGTCCAGCTGTCCGGCGTCGAGATGAGGTCGAGCACCGTGCCGCGTTCGACGATCGCGCCGTTGTCGAGCACCGCGACGTCGTCGCAGACTCGGCGGACGACGTCGGCGTCCGGCGTGGTGACGACGACCGTCACGCCAAGCTCGGCGCGCGCCCGGTCGAGCACGGCGAGCACCGCGCCGGCGTCTTCCGCTGAAACTCCGGCGGTCGGGTCGTCGGCGAGCAGCACGGCCGGTCCGGCGGCGAGCGCCTTGGCGACCGCGACCCGGCGGAGCTGGCCGTCGGTGAGTTCTTCCGGCTTCTGCGCGGCGCGCGGGGTGAGGCCGACCAGGTCGAGCAGCGAGCCGACCCGGCTGCGCCGCTGTGGGCCGTCGACGCCGAGTTGCTCCAGCGGGCTGGCGATGTTGCCCGCGATGGTGCGCTCGGCGAGCAGCTCCGGCTTGGTCCCGACGACCCCGAGCTGGCGGCGGATCTCCCGCAGCCGCTTGCCGTCGAGGGTCGCGGTGTTGAGGCCGTCGAGCCGCACGACGCCGCGGTCGGGGCGCTCCTGCAGCGCGATGCAGCGGGCGAGGGTGGACTTGCCGGAGCCGGACGGACCCACGATTCCGAACAGCGAGCCGGCTTGCACGTCAACGCTCACGTCGCGCAGTGCGGCGACACGATTTCCGTGGAAGGGAAAGGACTTGGACACGTTTTCGACAGTGATCACGAAAGGGCTCCAGGCAAACGAGGCGCGGCGCCGGATCCGGGCGCGCCAAGGCGTCATCGAATTACCGTCCACAGTGGACGGCGCAAGAAACTGCGGAAAAAACGATCAGGCGATGACCATGGAGCGTTGACACGCGGATACCGTGCGGCGACCTTCGTCGACTACGCGCCGGCGGGTCAGCAGGAGCGGGCGGGTGACCCTCTTCATCGAAAACAGCCTCCATCGGTCCTGGCGGTAGCACCTGCCCTGCGGAGGGTGGTTGCTGCGACTTCGGCGAGCCAGGTCTCTCAGTCGCTCGGGATGGACGCTTTCGAGTAAAGCCGATCCCATTGGCTGAACGCAAGCGCGTTGGTGCAGATCACACGTCTGGTGGTGCCCGCATACCGGAACAGCCCGTCCAGGACCCGGAAACCCGGAACCTCGGTTCCCGAACATTGCCTCGACCTGCGGAACCCTCGCGACGGCCCCCGGCCGCGAACGAGTTCGTTCCACTGTGGACGATCAAGAATCTTTGTGGAACAAGAGTTTTCCCGTTGTCAAGTGATGCGCACTCCCAGGCCTCGACGCCCGGGGTGCCGGGTCCGCGATCGGGTCGAGATAGGTCACCGAAGCGAAGCACCTCGAACCGGCGACGCTGAACAATCCGGGCCGGGGAGCAATCAGGCTCCCCCGAATGCCACGGCCTTGACGAGCCGCCCGTCACAGGTAGCGGGCCATTTCGGCCGCGCTCGAGCGATCACCGAGAGTAGCTGCGAGGCCCGGAATGACCCACGATCAGCGACGACGCAAGATCATCAGGCCACACGCCGAAATCAAAGCCGCGCACCCGGAATACCCGCCGCGCCGCCGCAGTTGGACGTCACAAGCGAGCGCCGTGGGAGGGGGTCAGTTTCCGGCTGCCGCGATCCGCGCGAACGCGTGCACGTCCAGCTGCTCCCCGCGCGTCTTCGGGTCGATCCCCGCTTCGGCTAGCAACTCGCCAGCCCGCTCGGCGGAACCAGCCCACCCCGCCAGCGCGGCCCGCAAAGTCTTGCGCCGCTGCGAAAACGCCGCGTCGACCACCGCGAACAACCGCGCGCGATCCACCCCGGACACCGGGTCAGTCCGGGTGAACGAAACCAGCGCGGAGTCGACGTTCGGCACCGGCCAGAACACCGCGCGCGGCACCGCGGCGACCTTGCGCGCCGGTCCGTACCAAGCGAGCTTCACGCTCGGCACGCCGTAAGTCCGGCTGCCCGGCCCGGCCGCCATCCGATCGGCGACCTCGGTCTGGACCATCACGAGCCCGCTGCGCAGCGACGGCAGCTCGGCCAGCAGATGCAGCACCACCGGCACCGCGACGTTGTACGGCAGGTTCGCCACGATCGACACCGGCTCAGCGGGCAGATCAGCTGCCCGCACGCGCAGCGCGTCGGCGCCGACGACGGTCAGCCGCTCCGCCGCCTCCGGGGCGCGCTCGGCGACTGTCTGCGGCAGCCGGGCGGCCAGCACCGGATCGATCTCCACGGCGACGACCTGAGCGCCAGCGGCGAGCAAGCCCAGCGTCAGCGACCCGAGACCGGGTCCGACCTCCAGCACGACGTCCCCCGGCCGCACACCGCCGAGTTCGACGATACGGCGGACCGTGTTGGGGTCGTGCACGAAGTTCTGCCCGAGCTTCTTCGTGGGCCGGACGTCGAGTTCGTCGGCCAGCCCGCGGATTTCGGCAGGCCCCAGCAGTTCCACCACCGGACGAGCCTACCCAGCGCCGTCGCGGCGACGACAACGCGGCGGACAAAAGCAGGCGGCCGTGAGCGCGAAGCTCACGGCCGCCTGCCGGAAAAACCGAGGGTGCTCAGGCCTTGTAGCCGCAGCCCCAGGCGCTGTAGCCGCCGCGCGCGTCGCGCACCTTCTCGGCGGTCGCGATCTGCTGCTCGCGGGTGGCCTTGTCGGCCGTCGGGGCGTACTGCGTGCCGCCGTAGGCCGCCCAGGTCTGCTTGTCGAACTGGAGGCCGCCGTAGTAGCCGTTGCCGGTGTTGATCGACCAGTTGCCGCCCGACTCGCACTGCGCGATGCGGTCCCACACGCCGGTGTCGCCGATGGCCGGGGCCGGCGGCTTCTTGGTGCCGACCTTGATGATCTTGGCCTTGGCCTCGACCAGGGTCTTCTCCGAGATCTGCTCGCGCGAGACCTCTTCGCCGTTCTTCTTCGTGACCTTGTAGGTCACCAGCTTCTTGCCCGGCGTGCCCGGGTCCTCGACGCTCTGCTGGCCCTGCAGCTGCGTCGGGTCGTCGACCTTCTGCACCTCGGGGTCGATGGTCTCTTCCTGGTTGACCATCGACACGCCCATGCGGCTGACGTGGACCTCGGCGCCGTTCTTGAGGCTGACGTCGAGGCCGCCGTCGATCGCGTCGTCCGGGCCGAGGTTCAGCTTCAGGTCGGAGACGAGCTCCTTGGTGGTCACCGCGTTGGTGCTCACCTGGCGGGGCGCGTTGGTGCCGTCGAAAAGCGTGATGTGCTTGAGGGTCTTGACCTGGACGGTCGACCCCTCGAGCGGGAGGTCGCCGGACGACGGCATCGACGTCCACGCGCCCTGGGAAAGCATGCTGCCCATGCCGAGCTGGTTCATGGCCTCGCCGAGCGTGGTCGCCCGGACCCAGGAGGGCCGCGACACGCCGTCCACGACGAGGTTCAGCTGACGGCCGCGCTCGAGCTTGATGACGCCGCCGTCGCCGACCGCCGCCTGCGGCGAGGGCGAAAGCGCGTCGTGCTCGCCGACGGACAGGCCCGCGTCCTTGAGGACGTCGCCGACGGTGCCGCCGAAGCTGTGCACGGTCTGCTGGTGGCCGTCGACGTCGACGGTGATGCTCTTGTTCATCGCGAGCGCCGCCGCGCCGCCACCGCCGACGGTGACCAGCAGCGAAAGCACCGCGCCCTTGAGGAAGCGGCGCTTCCAGGTCTTGGTCGCCTCGCGCAGCCCTTCCTCGACCGCGGCCTTCTTGGCCTGCGGGGAGGCGGTGCGGTCTTCCTCGACCTCGTCCGGGAGGACGAGCGGGGGAAGCATCGTGGTTTCCGCGTTGATGAGGCGGATCAGCTCGTCGACGTCGACGTCGATTTCCGACATCAGCATGTCGGCGTCCGGGCCGAGCGCGGCGAGCACGTCCTGCTCGGTCACGCGGAGCTCGTCGGAGAAGTCAAGCTGCCCGTACGCGGTGTCCTCGAGCTCGCGGTCGAGCACGGCCACCGAGGACGGGGCGGAGGAGAAATACGCCGTACCCGCGTCAAGACGCGAGTCATCCTGCCGACTACCAGTCACCGGGTCGTTCCCTTTCCCAAGACATCGCGCGTGTTTCGCGCGTCGTCCTTCGTTCGCGACGCACCCTCGGGCGCGCCTCTCAAGTCCGACACCCCCAGCCAGCGCCATCGTCACGGTCCCAGGTCGTACCAACCCCGGTTCCGCTTCCCCGACGTGCACTGACGTGACTGGTGGGCGTATCAGCCGGCTCCGCTGCGCGGAACCGACCGGCACGATCACGGGACAGTAACGGGTGTTGGCAGGTTGCGCAAACACCCCCCGGAGTGTCGTGACTTGCGTCACTCATCAGGTGGACGAATGCACGGTCTCGAATGTCGCAATCCGTGCAACCCGTTGTGACACTGAGGAATCAGGCAGGCAGCTGATATGCGCGTTCGGCAGTGGTCCGGACCGCTTCGGCCACTTCGTGGACCGCTTCGCCGCGCAGCTGAGCGAGGAAGCGAACGGTGTAGGCGGTGCAGTACGGCTCGTTCGGCCGCCCACGGTAGGGATGAGGCGTCAGAAACGGCGCGTCTGTCTCAGCGAGGAACTGCCCACGCGGCACGATCCGCGCGGCCTCGTGCAGCCCGCGCGCGTTCTTAAAGGTGACCGTGCCCGCGAAGGACAAGATGTAGCCCTTGTCGATACAGCGGCGCGCGATGTGCTCGTCGCCGGAGAAGCAGTGGAAGACGACCGTCTCAGGCGCGCCTTCCTCGTCGAGGATGCGAAGCACGTCTTCGTGCGCGTCGCGATCGTGGATCATCAGCGCCTTGCCGAGCCGCTTCGCGAGATCGATGTGCCAGCGAAACGCAGCCTGCTGCGCATCGTGCGGCGAGTAGTCCCAGTAGTAATCGAGCCCCGTCTCGCCGACCGCGACCACGCGCTCCCCGCGCGCCAACTGCTCCACTTCGGACTGTTCAGCGGTGCCGAATTCCTTGGTACGCGTGGGATGAATAGCCACCGCAGCAAACACCCGCGAGTCCCACGTGGACGCTTCAGAGGCCCAACGCGCAGCCGCAAGATCGTCGGCAACCGTGACAACCCGCGCGACCCCAGCCCGCTCGGCACGGTCGACCATCTCGGCAACGTCAGCCGCAGTCTCCGCCCCGCACGCGTCGAGATGAGTGTGCGCGTCCACCACCGTCACCGGCAGCCGATCAGGAATCGGGGGAAGTTCGCGCTTCTCGTCACCCATGGCCCCCAAGCTACTGCGCGGTGCCCCCAATGTGGCATTGGGTGCATGCCACGCACCGAACGCCACATTGGGTGCGTCTGACGCACCCAATGCCACATTGAGGTTTTTTCATCTTGGTTTGTGCTGGTCAGGGTGTTGGGTGGGGTGTTTTTTGGTGATATTGAACGAGGACGAGCAGTGCGCGGAGCAGTCTGGTGGCGTGGCGGGGGTTGAGGCGTAGTTTGTCGAGGATTCGCCAGGTTTTGAGAGCGGCGAAGGCTCGTTCGACGGCGCAGCGCAGTCCGTTGAAGACGGAGTTGGAGATTTTTTCGGCGTCGGTGAGGGGTCGGTTGGTCTCGGCTTTGACGGGCGTGATCACGATCGGGTCCGGGTTTTCCGCGGCGATGACGCGGCGGGCGCGGAGGTCTTTGTGCAGTCCGTGGTAGCCCTTGTCGCCGCCGAGGGCGAGGCCCGCGGCGGCGAGGCGGTCGAGGAGGCGGTGGCGGCGGGCGGCGGTGATGTCGGCGGTGCTGCCGGGCAGCGCGCAGGAGAGCCAGAGCAGCCGGCCGCGGGTGTCGGTGAGGGCCTGGAAGTTGAGGCCGTGGCGTTTGTGTTTGCCGCTGTAGTGGCGGCGGTTGGCTTTCCCGGTGCGCCGGCGGGTGCGGACCAGGGTGCCGTCGACCAGGACCAGGGTGGCGCCGGCGGCGCGCAGCCGGTCCAGGACCCGGCCGAGCCGGGGCGCGCGGGCGGCCAGCAGCGAGACGAGTTCCAGCACCCACCGGCGCAGTGTCGAGGCGGAGATCCCGTTGCCGCCGGCCAGGTCCTGCAGGCGCTGGTCGTGGCGCAGCACCGCCAGCGCCAGCAGCGCCTGCCTGCCCGGCGACGCTTTGCGCCACCGGGACCCGACTCTCCTGCGGTGCTTGCGGATGAGGTCGCCGGCCATCGCGACGGTCTGTTTCGACACCGGAAGAACGCTCTGATAAACAAGGGACTCGAAGCCCTCGGTCGTTTGCTGACTCACATCCGCGAACCCTGCCGGGGGCTTCGCCTATCCCCGGGCCCGCCGCGCCCGGCATTCAGGTGCCACCCGCACAGACACGGCACAACATCCCCGCAGCACCAACCACACCCCACCCCCGCAACCCACCCCCACCAGCAACAACAGGATGAAAAACCCTCATTGGGGCGCTAGCCCCGCCCCCAACCGCACCGACGCACCCAACGATCGAAGCACCCACCCCGCCCCCAACCCCGATCCAAAGCCGCCCTGCGGTTCGGGGGTGCTTGTCAAGGCATCTTTCCCGCCTTGACAAGCACCCCCGAACCGTCAGCACAATCGGGCATCGGGGGTGGGGGCCGCCCAAAGCGGCAATGTCGCCGCCAGGCGACGAGCCGCCCCCGAGACCTCAGTCAGTCACGATCGGAGCCCACTCCGGCCCAGTCTCGCCCAACTTCGGATCGAGCTTCGTAAACAACGGAGTCGGCTTCTCCAACGGCCGCCCAACCTCAATCGGCCGAGACTCCCACTTAGCCTGCTCCCCGGCGTAATCCCCGGTCAGGATCGGATTAACCCGCCCAGGCAGGTCAAGATCCTCAACCTCCTGCAGCTCAGGCTGAGCAGCCCAAACCCCAGTCCCACCCAGCGCCTCATGCACCTTCTGCGCCGAATGCGGCAGGAACGGCGTCAGCAACGTGTTCGCATCACTGACCACCTGCAACGCCGTGTGCAACACAGCATCCCGGCGGTCCGGATCCTCCTTGAGCTTCCAAGGCTCCTGATCCGACAGATACCGGTTAGCCGCCGTAACCACCCGCATCGCCTCAGCCGCGGCCAACTTGAACCGCGACCGCGCAAGATGCCCGCCAGCAGTCTCGAACGCCTGCCGAGACAACGCCTTCAGCTCCTCATCCGCCGGAGCAGGCGCAGTAGGAGCCGGAATCGCTCCATTGTTCTTGTGCGCCATAGAAATCGACCGGTTAACCAGGTTGCCCCACTCGTTGGCCAGCTCGAAGTTCGTCCGCCGAACGAACTCGTCCCACGTGAAGTCCGTGTCCTGAGTCTCCGGACCGGCCACCGAAATGAAGTACCGCAGCGCGTCCGGCCCGAACTCCCGCAGGAAGTCGTGCACGTAAATGACGGTCCCCCGGGACGTAGAGAACTTCGACCCGCTCATGGTGAGGAACTCGCTGGACACGATCTCGTCCGGCAGGTGGAGCTTGCCGTACTTGCCCGGCTCGCCGCCGCGATCGCCGTCGCCGTTCTGGCCGAGCAGCAGCGCGGGCCAGATCTGGGCGTGGAAGGTGATGTTGTCCTTGCCCATGAAGTAGTAGGCGCGCGCGGCGTCGTTGGCCCACCACTCCTGCCACGCGTCCGGGGTGCCGTTGCGGCGCGCCCATTCGACGCTCGCGGAGAAGTAGCCGATGACCGCGTCGAACCAGACGTAAAACCGCTTGAGCGGCTGGTCGCGCCAGCCGTCGAGCGGGATCTTGACGCCCCAGTCGAGGTCGCGGGTGATCGGCCGCGGCCGCATGTCGTCGATCAGGTTCTTGGTGAAGTTGAGGACGTTCGGGCGCCAGTCGTTCTTGGTGCCCAGCCAGTCGCCGAGGGTCTGGGTGAACGCCGGCAGGTCCAGGAAGTAGTGCTCGGTCTCGACGAACTTCGGCGTCTCGCCGTTGATCCGCGACTTCGGGTTGATCAGCTCGGCCGCGTCGAGCTGGTTGCCGCAGTTGTCGCACTGGTCGCCGCGCGCGCCGTCGTAGCCGCAGATCGGGCAGGTGCCCTCGATGTAGCGGTCGGGCAGCGTGCGTCCGGTGGACGGGCTGATCGCGCCGCGGGTGGTCTTCGGGACGACGTAGCCGTTGCGGTTGAGCGCGAGGAAGATTTCCTGCGTCACCGCGGCGTGGTTGCCGGTGGTGGTGCGGGTGAACAGGTCGTAGGAGAGGCCGAGGCCGCGCAGGTCCTCGTCGATCTGGCGGGTGTACTTGTCCGCGGTCTGCTGCGGGGTCATCCCCTCTTTGTCCGCCTGGACGGTGATCGGCGTGCCGTGTTCGTCGGTCCCGGACACCATGAGCACCCGGTTGCCGGCCATTCGCTGGTAGCGGGAGAAGACGTCGGACGGGACGCCGAATCCGGACACGTGGCCGATGTGGCGGGGGCCGTTGGCGTAGGGCCAGGCCACCGCGGTCAACACAGGGGTGCTCATACCTGTTTAGCCTACGGATGCGCTCCAGGGCGTTTCGTGGTGGTCGGGGAAGGGAGAGCCGGTGTCGGCGACGCGTCTGCTGGTGCTCGGGGTCGTGCGGATGTTCGGCCGCGCGCACGGCTACCAGGTGCGCCGCGAACTGCTGTCGTGGTCGGCGGACAAGTGGGCGAACGTCCAGCCCGGCTCGATCTACCACGCGCTCAAGAAAATGGCCGCCGAGGACCTGCTGGAGAAGATCGACGTCGAGCCGGGCGACGGCGGCCCGGACCGGGTCGCTTACCGGCTTTCGCACGCGGGCGAGCAGGAGTTCCAGGTCCTCATCGCGAAGGGGTTGTCCGATCCGAGCGCGAGCAACGCGGAGTTGTGCGCGGCGGTGAGCTTGATGCCCGCGCTCCCGCGGAAGTACACGATCAGCCTCCTCCAGCAGAACCTGATCCACTTCGAGGCGGAAGAGCGCCGGTCGCGATTGAGCCTCGAGGACGACACCTGGGGCAAACCGGCGCACGTGACCGAACTGTTCCGCCTGTGGGGCGGGATCGCCAGCGCGAGCCGGGAATGGCTCAGCGGGCTGATCGGCAGGCTCGAGGCTGGCGAGTACGTGATGGCCGACGACCCCGGTTCGCCGTTCACGCCGTCGGCTCCTGAGTAATCAAATTTGACTAAGCCGCTTCTCTCGGGCACAGTGTGCGCGTCAGCTAGTCAAGATTGACTAGCTGATCTTCTTGGGAGGAGAGGGGCAATCCATGATCACGGCACGCGGACTCGAGCGGCGGTTCCGCCGCAAGGGCCGAGCCGGTGGCGAAGTGCACGCGGTGAAGGGGGTCGATCTCGACGTCGAGGCGGGCGAGCTGGTCGGGTTCCTCGGCCCGAACGGGGCGGGCAAGACCACGACGCTGCGCATGCTCACCACCCTGTTGAGACCGACCGCGGGCACGGCGACCGTCGGCGGGCACGACCTGCTCACCGACGCGGCGGGGGTGCGCCGCAACATCGGGTACGTCGCACAGGGCGGCGGGACCGCGCCCGAATCGCGCGTCGGCGAAGAGCTTGAGCTGCAGGGCAGGCTGTACCGGATGAGCAAGGCCGACGCGATCGCGCGCGGCAAAGTGCTCACCGAGCAGCTCGACCTGGCCGGGCTCGAACAGCGGGCCACGAAGACGCTGTCCGGGGGTCAGCGGCGCAGGCTCGACATCGCGATGGGGCTGATTCATTCGCCGGGGCTGGTCTTTCTCGACGAGCCGTCCACCGGGCTCGACCCGCAGAGCCGGGCGAACCTGTGGGAACACATCCGGCGGCTGCGGGCGGAACAGGGCGTCACGATCTTCCTGACCACCCATTACCTCGACGAGGCGGACGCGCTGGCCGACCGGCTGATCGTGATCGACGACGGCCGGATCGTCGCCGAGGGGCATCCGGACGCGCTGAAAGCGCAGGTCTCCGGCGACAGCGTGGCGATTGAGGTGGATCCCGAATCCGCCCCGGCCGCCGCCGACCTGGCCCGGCAGCTGCCCGGCGCGCACGAGTTCGCCGTGCGCGGGGGGTCGATCCGGTTCCGGGTGCCGCGCGGCGACACCGCGATGCCGGAGCTGCTGCGCGCGCTCGACGCCAAGGAAATCGCGACGACCGCCATGCAGGTCACGCGGCCGACCTTGGACGACGTATTCCTTACTCTCACCGGCCGGTCGCTGCGCGAAGCGGAGCAGCCCGCGGCGACGGAACCGGAGGCGTCCGATGCTGCGTGACACCTGGCTGATCTTCCGCCGCGACATGGCGGGCGCGCTGCGGAATCCGGCGTGGCTGCTGATCGGGCTCGCCCAGCCGCTGCTGTACCTGTTCTTCTTCGGCCCGCTGCTGGTGAAATCGCTCAGCGCGCAGGGGATGTCCGAGGTCGACGGCTGGATGGTGCTCACGCCCGCGCTGATCGCGCAGCTGGCATTGTTCGGCAGTTCGTTCGTGGGCTTCGGGCTGCTGGCCGAATTCCGGTCCGGCGTGGTCGAGCGGCTGCGTGTCACCCCAGTGCACCGGGCCGCGCTGCTGCTCGGGAAGGTGCTGGCGAACGCGTTGCAGGCGGCCGTGCAGGCGGTGCTGATCATCCTGCTCGCCTACCTGGTGTTCGACCTGAACGCGCCGTTCGGCGGCGTGCTGCTGAGCCTGGCGATCGTGTTCCTGCTCGCGCTCACGCTGGCGTCGTGCTCCTACGCGCTGGCGCTCACGCTCAAGAGCGAGGAGGCGTTCCCGGCGCTGCTCAACGCGGTGCTCATGCCGTTGCTGCTGTTGTCCGGGATCCTCATCCCGATCACGTCCGGGCTGGCGCCGAAGTGGCTGTACACGATCTCGCAGATCAACCCGTTCCGGCACGTGGTCGACGTGGAGCGCAACAGCTTCCGCGGCGACTTCTCGATGGACGCGCTCTTCACCGGGGGCGTGGTCGTGCTGGTCATGGCCGTTTTGGCGGTGTGGTGGGGAACGCGCACCTTCAAGAAGGAAAACGCCTGATCAAAGCGTATCGACACGCCGGGAAAGGTCACCCCGCTCCGGATTTCCGGACGTAGGGTGGCCTTTCACCCGTCGTGGGGCTTGTCAGGGGTGCGTGGTGGCGGAACCGGAGAGTGGGCGCGGACTCACGCTCACTCATCGCGAGCAAGTGCTCGATTGGGCGGCGGTGCGTGGCGCCGACGTGCGATTCGCTTCGGTGACGATCAGCGAGAACGTCAACTGGAGCGATCCGGGCGCGGAGCGGATGCTGGCCGCGGCCCAGCACGCGGGCATCCATACCGGCGCCCGGCACTACGCGCGGCCTGGCGCGGTGCACGACCAGGCCGACCATTTCGTCCGGACGGCGAGCAAGCTCGGAGCGTTCGCGCCCGGTTCGCTCGCCCCGGCGCTCGAGGTGGACGCGCAAAGCGTCGACGACCGGTTCGTGAAGGCGTGGATCAAGCACGTGCGGCACGCCGCGAAGATCCGCCGGGTGCTCGTGTACGCCGGACACGACTGCTGGGCGCACCGCTTGCACCCCGACCGCTGGGCTGATTCCGAGGTCGTGCTGTGGCTCGTGCGGCACAACGGCATTCCCGGACGGCCCGGCTGGTTCCATTCGCGGCTCGGGCTGCACCAGCACGCCTTCGCGCCGGACGTGCCCGGAGTCGACGGGCCGGTGGCGCAGGACGCGGTGGTGTATCCGTTCGCACTGTCCGATGTGCTGCTCTGATCACCTTTTCCGCTGGTCACCGCCGGTTTCCGGCACAATGGCGCGATGCGTTTCCAGCGGCTGCGGACCGACCTGTCACCTTCGCGGGTGCTCGTTCTGCTGTCCGCGTACGCCCGGGCGCACGGCCTGCCAGAACCGGCCGCGGTCTGCGGGAACTGGTTCGGGTCGCGGGCAGTGGTGGCACCGTTCCTGGCGGTGACTCCGCAGCCGTTCCCATCGGTCTCTCCCGTTTCGGGTCCTTCGGGGCGCATCGGCGGCGGTTGGTTCGGGTTTCTGGCTTATGACCAGGCGGATCCATCTGGACGTTCGACCGGGGTTCCGGCGTCGGCCTGGGGCTGGGCGGATCACGTGCTGCGCTGGGACGCGGCTGGCGAGTGTTGGTTCGAGTCCCTTGACGGTGACGCCGACGCGCAGCTTGCCGTGGTGGAGCGGGCTTTGGCTGGATCCGCGGAGCTGTCATGGTCGGCTAGTGCTTTGCGACGGCCGTCCGGGCACGAGCAGGCGGTGAAGGCGTGCGTGCACGAGATCGAGGCGGGCGAGCTGTTCCAGGCGAACATCTGCTCGCGGTTCACCGGGACGTTCGAGGGATCACCGGCCGCGTTGTTCGCCGAGGGGGTGCGGCGGCTGGCTCCGCGGCGGGCGGCTTACGTCGCCGGTGAATGGGGTTCGGTGGTTTCGCTGTCGCCGGAACTGTTTTTGGCCCGGCACGACCGTCGCGTGCGGTCGTCGCCGATCAAGGGGACGCTGCCCCGGCGCGGTCCGGCGGACGACGGCAACGCGCTCCTGCTGCGGCAGTCGGCGAAGGACGTCGCGGAGAACGTGATGATCACCGACCTGGTGCGCAACGATCTCGGCCGGGTGTGCGAGGTCGGCAGCGTCGTGGTGCCGGAGCTGCTCGCGGTGCATCCCGCGCCGGGGGTGTGGCATCTGGCGTCCACTGTGGAGGGTGTGCTGGCGGACGGGGTGACCGACTCCGGGCTGCTGGCCGCGACGTTCCCGCCCGGCTCGGTCACCGGTGCGCCGAAGATCCGGGCACTGGACCTGATCACCGAACTGGAACCGGCCGCGCGCGGGGTGTACACCGGCGCGGTCGGCATGGTGTCGCCGCTGGCGGGGCTGGAGCTGAACGTGGCGATCCGGACGTTCGAGATCGCCGGGGACCGGATCGCGCTCGGCGTCGGCGGCGGGATCACGGCGGACTCGGACAGCGCCGCGGAATGGCAGGAGTGCCTGCACAAAGCGGCGCCGTTGGAGGATCTGCTGGCCAGGCCTCGTGAGTGCCGATCGCGGTTAGAACCGTGATCAGCACTCACGAGACTTACCTACGCGGGTCGAGCAGCAGTTTCCCGGTGGTGCCCCTGGAACGCAGCGCTTCGTGCGCCTTCCGGGCGTCCTCCAGCGCGTACTCGCCGCCCGCGATCGCGCGGAGTTTTCCGTCCAGCACCATCGTGAACAGGTCGCTGAGCGCGGTGCCGAAAACGTTGCCCGGCAAGCGGAACACGTGCGGCAGCCACATCCCGGCCACGGTCGTGCTGTGGCCGAGCAGGTTGCGCAATTCGATCGGCTTCGGCGAGCGGCGGCCGGCCATCCCGTAGAAGACCAGACGGCCGAACGGGGCCAGCGCGACGATGCTCTGGTCGGTGGTGGTGCCGCCGACCATGTCGAGGACGACGTCGACTCGCTTGCCGCCGTTGGCTTCCCGGAGGACTTCGGTCATGTTCTCCGCGCGGGAATCGACCGCGACGTCCGCGCCGAGTTCGATCGCCAGCGCGCGCTTTTCCTCGCTGCTCGCGGTCGCGATGACGCGGCCCGCGCCCCACGCGTTCGCCAGCTGCACCGCGATCGACCCGACGCCGCCCGCCGCGGCGTGCACGACGACGGACTCGCCGGGTTCGAGATGAGCGTTCTTGCGCAGCATGATCCACGCGGTCGCGCCCTGGACCAGCATCGACAGTGCGTTGAGGTCGTCGACGCCGTCCGGAACCGGGAAGGTCATGGCCTCGTCGGCCACGACGCGCTCGGCGTAACCGCCGCCGTCGCTGAGCAGCGCGACCACCCGCTTGCCGTCCGCCGTACGACCGACGACCTCGCCGCCGGGCACGAGCGGCAGCTTGCTCGGGGCGAGATACGAGTTTTCCGCCTGGTGCGTGTCCGCATAGTTCAGCCCGACACGGTCGACCTCGATCAGCACCTGCCCCGGCCCGGCCACCGGATCGGGCAGCTCGACCGGCTTCAGCACCTCGGGACCGCCGAATTCGGTCACCTGCACAGCACGCATCTTCGCGGCTCCTCTCGTCGTGAGACATTCTGCCACATGTCTCATCCATGGGACACTCTCTGCTAACGTCTCACCCATCGACACGCCACTGTCCACCCGCACCTCGCGACCCGACGCCGTCGCGGCCTTCCGCCTCGCCCGCGCCCGGTTCCTCGCCGGGGACCGCGTGGACATGCGCGACCTGGCCGGCGACCTCGGCGTCAGCCGCGCGACCCTGCACCGGTGGGTCGGCAGCCGCGATCACCTGCTGAGCGAAATCCTGTGGGCGGAGACGTCCGCGGTGCTGGATAACGTGAGTTATGCGGGCCGCGGCGGGGACGGCGTCGCGGAGGCGATCGGGGCATTCGTGCGGACGGTCAACGCGTCCTCGCCGTTCCGTGCGTTCTTGCGCCGGGAGCCGGAGCGTGCGCTGCGGTTGCTGACGACCAAGGCGAGCCTGGTGCAGTCGCGGACCATCGAGAAGGTGCAGGCGCTGCTGTCGGACGAGGTCGCGGCCGGGCGGTTGGAGACGCCGTTGCCGGTGGCGGATCTGGCGTATCTGCTCGTGCGGGTCGGCGAGTCGTTCATCTACACCGATGCGATCACCGGCGAGGAGCCGGATGCGGAAAAGGCTTTGGTAGCGGCGAAAATGCTGTTGCGCAGTCGGTAAAATCTCTTAGTGACCGCTGTCCAGGCCATCGCCCGGATCCCGACCGCTTCGATCAGGCAGTTGGTGCGCCATCCGAAACGGCCCCTCGTCGCCGGGATCGAACTGAACCGGCCCGCAGTGCACGTCTACTACGCCGAGCGAGTGCTGCGCAAAATCGGCGCGGTGGGCGCGGATTCCGCGGAGTACGGGAAGTTCCCGGACTGGCCCGCCCTCGCCTGGCATCCGGAACTGCCGGAACTGGTCTGGTCCGTCGGAGGGGAAACGGTGCGCTGGTCCCGGACCGGCACCTCCGCGCTGGACATCGCCGTCTCTGACCACGTGGCCTTCAGCCCGGACGGCCAGTCACTGTGGACGTCGCCGACCCCGCCCGGCGTCTTTGACCGTTCAGACGCCATCGACCTCAGCACTGGGGCCATCTCTCCCGCCCGGGCGTGGGACGGCGGCATCGTCGCGCATCCGGCGGGAGGGCTGATCGCCACCAAGCGGAGCGACCAGGGAGCGAGCTTTGTGCTCTTCTCCCGCCCAGGCGACCGGCTGCGGTTCCTTGACCGGGCCCTGATTCTGGACTCCAACGGCTGGGGCCTTCCGGTCTTCAGCTCCGACGGGCGGTACCTGGCGATTCGCGGCAACACCTACGAACACCAGGTCTTGGTGTTCGAGTTCCCTTCGCTGCGCCGGGTCAGGAAGATCTCGCTCAGCGAGCCGAAGCGGCTCAAGCGGAATGCCTCCTGGTCCGCTCGGCAGTGACCTCGTGGTCGCCGGAGACGACGAACTCGCGCTGGTGCCGGTTCCCGGCCCCCGCACCGTCGCGGATCCGGCCACCGTCACGGAGTTCCTCTCCAGTACCAAGGAGATTCCCGATGAGGGCCTGACGGAAGAACACGTCGTGCACACCGACGGCATCCGCACTTGGCGGCCGGAGGAACTGGCCACGATCACCAAAACCGCACCTAGCGACCCGAAGTGGCTGCAATTCCTAGCCGAAGACAACGCCCGCCGGTACTAACTCACTTCCGGGCCGCGAGCACCGCCGCGTAAAGCTCCTTTGTAGACACCCCGGCCGCACCCGCTACCTCAGCCGCGACGGTCTTCAGTCGTTCCCCCGAAGCGACCCGTTCCGCCACCTCCGGCACCAGATCCGCCACCGACGCCTGCCGAGGAGCCGCCCCCTCCAGCACCACCGAGATTTCGCCGCGAACCCCGTCCGCTGCCCACTCGGCAAGTTCCGCGAGGGTGCCGCGTTTGACCTCTTCGTACGTCTTCGTCAGTTCCCGGCACACCGCGGCCCGCCGAGAACCGCCCAGCGCGGCGGCGGCGTCGGAAAGCAGGGACGCGATCCGGTGCGGCGATTCGAAGAACACGACAGTCCGGCGCTCGCTCACCAGCTCCGCGAACCACTTCGATCGCTCACCAGGCTTGCGCGGGGCGAAGCCCTCGAAGCAGAACCGGTCGCAGGGCAGCCCGGACAACGCGAGCGCCGTCGTCACCGCCGACGGGCCGGGAAGGCAGGTGATCGGTAGGTCCTCCTCGACACAAGCGGCCACGAGGCGGAAGCCGGGATCGGACACGCTCGGCATCCCGGCGTCGGTCACCACCAGCACCGTCTCGCCGCCGTGCAGTGCCTCCAGCAGCTTCGGCAGCCGGGCAGTCTCGACGTCCTCGTAGAAGCTGACCACCCGGCCGGAAGGCGACACGCCGAGCGCGGAAGCGAGGCCGCGCAGGCGTCGAGTGTCCTCGGCGGCGATCACGTCCGCCGAGCCCAGCGCCTCGATCAGCCGGGCGGACGCGTCGCCGGGATCGCCCAGCGGGGTGGCGGCGAGCACGAGCCGTCCGGACGCAGAAGTCATGGCAGTCAGCCTAACCAGACGCCACCGGTGGATCAGGCCGTACTATCGGGCCCCGTGACCGCGCTGCTGACCCGTGCCGACGACGAGAGCGTGCGGCCGGACCCGGTCGACGCGCGCCGTCCTCCGACCGACCGCGAAGCCACCCTGCTCGGCCGGGCCATGCCCGCCGACCGGCTGCGCGGCTGGATCGTCACGTTCGTCCTGACCGTGATCGGCGGCGTCGTCCGGCTGCAGAATCTGGGCCTTCCCACTGACCACAACAGTCCTGTCTTCGACGAGAAGCACTACGTGCCCCAGGCCGCGCAGATGCTGCGCAACGGCGGGTACGAGGACAACGCCGGGTACGAGCTGATCGTGCACCCGCCGCTGGCCAAGGACTTCATCGCGTTCGGCGAGTGGCTCTTCGGCTACAACGGCTGGGGCTGGCGGTTCATGTCGGCGGTGGCCGGCACGCTGATCGTGCTGCTCACCGTGCGCATCGCGCGCCGGCTGACCCGCTCGACGCTGCTCGGCGGCATCGCGGGCGTGCTGGTGATCTGCGACGGCGTGCTGCACCTGCAGTCGCGGATGGGGATGCTCGACATCTTCATCGCGTTCTTCGTGCTCGCCGCGTTCGGCTGCGTGCTCTGCGACCGCGACCAGGTGCGGCAGCGGCTGGCGGTCGCGGTGCGCGAGGGCTGGATCGGCGAATCGCAGTGGGGTCCGAAACTCGGCTTCCGCTGGTGGCGGTTCGCGGCCGGGCTGATGATCGGCCTGACGTTCGGCGTCAAATGGTCCGCGCTCTACTACATCGCGGCGTTCGGCCTGCTCACCGTGTTCTTCGACGTCGCCGCCCGGCGCGCGGCGGGTGTCCAACGGCCGTGGGTCGGCACGATCCGGCGCGACGTCGCGCCCGCGCTGTGGGCCATCCTCGTCGTGCCGGTGCTGATGTACCTGGCGGCGTACTGGGCGTGGTTCGCCAGCGAAACCGCGACCGACCGGCACTACACCGAGATCAAGAACCTCGACCCGGGCATGTTCGGCTGGATCCCGCCCGCGCTGCGCTCGCTCGGCAGCTACACCGCCAACGTGCTGCATTTCCACGAAACCCTGGTGACGCCCAAGGACAATCCGCATCCGTGGGAGTCGAAGCCGTGGACGTGGCCGATGGGCCTGCGGCCGATGCTCTACTACTACGACGGCAACGTCACCGGCTGCGGCGAATCGCGCTGCCTCGGCGCGACGATGCTGATCGGCACGCCCGCGATGTGGTGGCTGGCCGTCCCGGTGCTCGGCTGGGGCCTGTGGCGCTGGTTCTTCCGCGCGGACTGGCGCTACGCCGCCGTGCTCACCGGCTACTTCGCCGGCTACCTGCCCTGGTTCACCAACATCGACCGGCAGATGTACTTCTTCTACGCCACGCCGATGGCCCCGTTCCTGGTGCTCGGGCTGGTGCTGGCGCTCGGGCAGATCCTCGGCAGCGCCAAACGCGGGTTCGAACGCAGAGGCACCGGTCTGCTCGTCGTGTCGCTTTATGTCGGGCTGGTGGTGGCGAACTTCGCCTGGCTGTGGCCGATTCTCAACGGAATCCCGATTACGAACGACCATTGGCAGGCGGAAATGTGGCTGCCTTCGTGGCGCTGAAGTAAGCGCCCGGCGGCACCCCGACCGCCCGGCGGAAGGCGGCTACGAAAGCGCTGGCCGTCGCGTACCCGACCCGGTGCGCGACGGTCGTCATCGGCAAACCCTGTGCCAGCAACGGCAATGCCGCGCGCAGCCGTGCTTGCGTGCGCCAGGTGCCGAACGTCATCCGGCAGTCTCGGACGAACGCGCGGGCCAGCGTCCGCTCGCTCGCGCCGACTTCCCGGCCCAGCTCGGCCAGGCCGCGCGAGTCCGCGGGGTCGGCGAGCACCGCGTCGGCGACATCCCGCGCTCGTGGGTCTGCGGGCGCGGGGACGACGATCGGCGCGACGTCCATCGGCTCCAGCAGATCGAACGCGACCGCTTCGGCGCGGCGGCGGGCATCCTCGCTGATGCCGTCCGCGGACAGGTGCTCCAGCAGTTCCCGCAGCAACGGCCGGACGATGACGATCCGCGGCGACGGCCAGTCGACCGGGCACTGCTCCGGATCGGCGTAGATTCCGCGCAGCTCGGCGTTCCCGACCGCGCCCGTGCGATGCCAGACGCCGACCGGGATCCAGAGCGCGCGCGTCGACGGCAGCACCCATTGCGCGTCGCCGACCATCACCGCGGCGACCCCGCGCGCGGCCCAGACGAGCTGGTGCGCCGGATGGTCGTGCCAGGGGAACCAGGCACCGGCCGCGATCGGGAGGTCGCCGAGCAGCATCGCGCCGGTTTGACCGTACTGCGACATGACGTGACAGCCTATCGCCTTCCGGTCAGCATGGCTCGTCCCTAGCGTCGGGACCATGCCGATGAACCTGATGCACCGCAAGCTCTGCAGCTCGGAAAGGTGGGCCGCCGCGGTGGCCGACGTGCTGCCGGACTGGCTCGCCCGTTTCGAACTGGGCGACGACGTCCTGGAAATCGGACCGGGTTTCGGGGCCACCACCCGGGTGCTGGTCGACGCTCTGCCGCGGCTGACCGCGCTGGAAATCGATCCGGCGTCGACCCGGCTGCTGCGGGAGAAATACGGCGACCGGGTCGACGTCGTCGAGGGCAGCGGCGCGGAAATGCCGTTCGCGGACAGCCGGTTTTCCGGAGTCGTGTGCTTCACGATGCTGCACCACGTGCCGACCGACGCGCTGCAGGACCGGATCTTCGCGGAGGCGTTCCGGGTGTTGCGCCCGGGCGGCACTTACTGCGGCGTGGACAGCCAGCTCAGCTTCGGATTCCGGCTGCTGCACCTCGGGGACACGATGAACGTCCTCGACGCGGACACCCTGCCCGCCCGACTGAGGGCGGCCGGGTTCGAGCAGGTGCGCGTGGGGGTCGAGCGGAAGCGGCTGGAGTTCGCGGCGGTGAAGGCGTCGTGAGTGCTAATCGCGGTTAGAACCGTGATCAACACTCACGAGGCTCAGCGCGGTGAGCGGCGCGGAACGATCTGCGTGACCGGCCCGTCCAGCGCCTTGCCCTGCCGGCTCAGCCAGCCGTCGACCTCGCGGCGCACCGAGTTCAGCGTCGGGCGACGGCGCGGTTCCGGATCCAGCGACGCGGCCAGGATCCGCGCGTGCACCGAACGCTGCGGCATGTGCGTGACCGGATCGGCGCGCGCCGCGGCCATCAGCGCGGCCATCGGCGTCTCGCGGGTGCCGCGCGGCGGCTGGCCGGTCAGCGCGTAGCTGACCGTGGCGGCGAGCTGCCAAGCGTCGGACGCCGGGCTCGCCGGGGAGCCCATCGCCTGTTCCGGCGCGACGAAGTCGGGCGTGCCGATCATCATCCCGGTGGCGGTCATCTTGGAATCGCCCTGGCTGCGGGCGATGCCGAAGTCGATGAGGTGCGCGATGCCCGCCGGGTCGAGGATGACGTTGGACGGCTTCACGTCGCGGTGCAGCACGCCCCGCTCGTGCGCCGCGACCAGCGCGCCGGCCATCGTCGACCACAGCCGTCCGGCGGCGACGTCGTCGATCGGGCCCTGGCCGTCGACCACCTCGGCGAGCGGGCGGCCCTGCAGGTACTCCATGACGAGCGCGAGCCCGTCCGGTTCCTCGGCCAGGTCGTACACGCGGACGCAGTTGGGGTGGTTCACCACGGCCAGCGCACGCGCCTCGCGCTGCATGCGCTCCTCGGTGTCGCGGTCGGGCGCGTGCGCGATCTTCAGCGCGACAGTGCGGTTGAGCTGCGTGTCGACGGCTTCCCAGACCGTGCCGAACCCGCCGGTCCCGAGCTGGCGGACGCGCCGGTACCGGCTGCTGCCCGCGTTGCGCGAGCCGGGCGGCGGCGGAATCATGCCGGGCGCGGCGGCCAGCGCCCCGGCCGGCGGCGGCTCCGGAGCGGACGCCAGCGCGGTGGCCGGGTACGGCTTGTTCTGCGGCGGCGGAGGCGGCGGCAGCTGCTCCCGGCGCGGCGGAGGCTGCGCGGCGGGCGGTTCGTCGCGGCGCGGCTCCGGCCGGTTGATCACCGACCACGGCGGCGGCCCGACCAGTGCGACCGGGATCAGCCCCAGGACGCTGAACGGCAGGAACCCGAGCCAGAAGTGCACCGCGGTGTTGGCCGACATGCCCGCCGACGCGACCGCCATGACCACGAACGGAATCCAGAAGAACCGCGACGGCCACTTCGGCCCGCGCCGGAAAGCGGTGCGCGCCTGCAGCATCACGAACAGCAGCGAGCCGACCGGCAGCGCGGTGAACGCGAGCAGGTACAGCGCGTAGGAGAGCTTGAGGCCGCGCGGGTAGAAGAGCGTCTCGAAGACGTTCGACCCGCCGCCGAGGTAGGCCTTCTGCGTGCCGACGAACGAGCAGTAGTCCTTGCTGAGCGAGGCCGCCCCGGACAGTCCGGTCGACTGGCCCGCGTTGGCCGCGCGGAACGTTTCCGAGATGCCCGAGGAGATCAGCCACGGCAGCACCAGCACGCTGACCACGCCGATGAGCCCGAACACGGTGAGCGTGGTCGCGTCGTACCGGTTGCCGGTCCCCTTGCGGACGATCGCCACGATCAGCGCACCGGCCGCCGGGAAGAGCGCGACGAGCGCACCCGCTGTGGTCGTCGCCCACACCCAGTCGCCCGGGCAGAAGTCCGGGCCGAACAAGGTGTGCGCGAGCGAGAGCAGCGCGCTCGCGATTCCGCTCACCGGCTGGTTCCCCTCACTGTCAGTGTTGTCTTCATGCCGCTGCGCGGCCGTTCCCCACGGTCCAGCTTAGGACGCACACGGCCTCCGCGGGGTTGCCGGGTCGAGCGGGGAACGTGATCCACTGCATCGATCTCCCCGGACCGGGCTGACCTGCGACCCGCCGGGGGAAAGGCCATCATGAGGGCAGATTCGGCCGTCGGAAGTCAAAGGAGACCTCGTGGGCGCGTACACCGAGACGTATCGGCGCAGTCTGGACGAGCCGGAGCAGTTCTGGCTCGAAGCCGCCCGGGCGATCGACTGGACGCAGCGGCCCACCCGCGCGCTCGATTCGTCCGCCGCGCCGTTTTACCGCTGGTATCCCGACGGCGAGCTGAACACCTCCTACAACGCACTCGATCGGCACGCCGACGGCGGCCGCGGCGCGCAGGACGCGCTGATCTGGGATTCGCCGGTCAGCGGCCGCAAACGCCGCTACACCTACGCCGAACTGCGGGACGAGGTCGCGATCTTCGCCGGCGCGCTCGCGTCGCTCGGGGTGACCCGCGGCGATCGCGTGATCCTTTACCTGCCGATGATTCCGCAGGCCGTCATCGCGATGCTCGCCTGCGCGCGGATCGGCGCGGTGCACTCCGTGGTGTTCGGCGGCTTCGCGCCGAAGGAGCTGGCCGCGCGGATCGAGGACGCGAAGCCGAAGCTGATCCTCGCCGCGTCGTGCGGGATCGAGCCGACCCGGGTCGTCGAGTACAAGCCGATCATCGACGCGGCTCTCGAAACCACCGAGCACCAGCCGGACCATGTCGTGGTGTTCCAGCGAGAGCAGGCGCGCGCGGAGCTGTCCGGCACTGACCTCGACTGGACCGAGCTTGTCGCCGATGCCGACCCGGTGGATCCGGTTCCGGTGAAGGCGACCGACCCGCTGTACATCCTCTACACGTCCGGCACCACCGGCCGGCCGAAGGGCGTCGTGCGCGACGCGGGCGGGCACGCGGTCGCGCTGGCGTGGTCGATGGGCGCGCTCTACGACGTCCATGCCGGGGATGTGTGGTGGACGGCTTCCGACGTCGGCTGGGTCGTCGGACATTCGTACATCGTCTACGCACCGCTGCTGGTGGGCGCGACAACGGTGCTGTACGAGGGGAAACCGGTAGGAACTCCTGACGCTGGCGCGTTCTGGCGGGTCATTTCCGAGCACGGTGTGCAGGCGCTCTTCACCGCGCCGACGGCGTTGCGCGCGGTGAAGAAGGTGGATCCGGACGCGGACGAGCTCAAAAAGTACGACCTGTCCCGGTTCCGCACCCTGTTCATGGCGGGCGAGCGGCTCGATCCGGAGACCTACCACTGGGCACACGACATCCTCGGCACGCCGGTCGTCGACCACTGGTGGCAGACCGAAACCGGCTGGCCCATCGCGGCCAATCCGCGCGGTCTCGAACCGATGCCGGTCAAGCCCGGGTCGGCGACGAAACCGGTGCCCGGCTGGGATGTCCGCATTCTCGACCAGGCGGGCGAGGAACTGCCAGCGGGCCGCGAGGGCGCGATCACGCTGAAACTGCCGCTGCCGCCGGGTTCGCTGCCGACGTTGTGGGGCGACGACGAGCGCTATCGCGAGGCGTACCTGTCGCGCTATCCCGGCTACTACCTGACCGGCGACTCGGGCTACCTCGACGAGGACGGCTACCTGTTCGTCATGGGCCGCACCGACGACGTGATCAACGTGGCCGGACACCGGCTGTCGACCGGCTCGATGGAGGCCGTGCTGGCGTCGCATCCGGCGGTCGCGGAGTGTGCGGTGATCGGGGTCGCCGACCAACTGAAGGGGCAAGTGCCGCGCGGGTTCGTGGTGCTGAAGTCCGGCGTGGAGGTGCCCGAGGAGCAGTTGCGGGACGAACTGGTCGCGCTGGTCCGCCACGATATCGGGCCGGTGGCGGCGTTCCGGGACGTCTCGGTGGTCAACGCGCTGCCGAAGACGCGCTCGGGGAAGATTCTCCGCAAGACGATGCGCGGGATCGCCGACGGTCGCGACGAGGCGGTTCCGTCGACCATCGAGGACCCGACGGTGCTCGACGCGTTGCGGGCGATCTTGCGGCCCTGAGCATTGCCCCAATGTGGCATTGGGTGCATGCGACGCACCCAATGTGGCGTTCGGTGCGCTGAGCGCACCCAATGTGGCATTGGGGCGTGGCGGGCATCCCGGCGAACGGGACATCAGTCGTCAGCCGACCCTTTCGGGCGTTGTCAGCCTCCCCGGTAGTGGTCTATACCTCTTGGAGTCCGCCTTCTCCGCGACGCGACCGGAGGTATGCCGTGAGGAAGACCCTGTCCAGGGCCGTGCTTGGGGTGACCGTGCTCGGGCTCGCCGCGGTGGGAGTGCCCGGGCCGGCCGCGGCGAGTCCCGCGCCCAGCGAACGGCAGGTCACCGACCTCGTACCGGTGCCGGTGCACGCCGTGGCGAAGGCGGACGCCACCTTCCGGCTCACGCCGCTGACGGTGATCCGCGCCGGACACGGCACTGGCGACGTCGCGGCGTACCTGCGCGGCCTGCTGCGACCCGCGACCGGCTACCCGCTGCCGGTCGTCCCGGTGAGCCCGGGACTGTCCGCGATCTCGCTCGACCTCGGCCACGCCGACCCGCGCGTCGGCGACGAGGGATACCAGCTCGACGTCACGAAGAACGGCGTCCGGCTGCGCGCCAACACTTCCGCCGGGCTGTTCACCGGCGTCCAGTCGCTGCGGCAGCTGCTGCCGTCGGCGATCGAGGCGAAGTCCGTGCAGCACCGGACGTGGACGATCGCCGGTGGCAGCGTGCTCGACTACCCGCGCTTCGCCCACCGCGGCGCGATGCTCGACGTCGCACGGCATTTCTTCACGCCTACGCAGGTGAAGAAGTACATCGACCAGATCGTCCAGTACAAGATCAACACCTTGCACCTGCACCTCAGCGACGACCAGGGCTGGCGCATCGAAATCAAGAGCTGGCCGAAGCTGGCGACCGAAGGCGGCAAGACGGCTGCGTACGGCGACCCCGGCGGTTACTACACGCAGGAGCAGTACAGCGACATCGTCGCGTACGCCGCGAGCCGACACATCACGGTCGTCCCGGAAATCGACATGCCTGGGCACACCAATGCCGCACAGTCGGTGTACGCCGAACTCAACTGCGACGGGGTCGCGGTCCCGCCGCGTACCGACATCGAAGTCGGCTACAGCTCGTTGTGCATCAAGTCGCCTACCACGTACCGATTCGTGGAAGACGTGATCCGCGAACTCGCCGCGATCACGCCAGGAAAATACATCGGCATCGGCGGCGACGAAGCTCATTCGACGTCCGCCGAGGACTACAAAGCCTTCTACGAGAAGGTAACCCCGATGGTCGCCAAGTACGGCAAGCTGATCACCGGCTGGCACGAGATGGCGAAGGCGCCGCTGCCGACGTCCGCCGTGCCGCAGTACTGGGACCAGGGCGGCCCGAACGCGGACGTGGCCGCCGCGGCGGCGCGCGGGAACAAGTTCATCATGTCGCCCGCCAACCACGCCTATCTCGACATGAAGTACACGGAATCGACGAAGCTGGGCCAGGATTGGGCCGGTTTGGTCGAAGTCCGCGACGCCTACGAATGGGACCCGGCGACGCTCGTTCCCGGCGTCGCGGAGAAGTCCGTCGCCGGGGTCGAGGCTCCGCTGTGGACGGAAACCATCCGGACCAACGACGACATCGAGTACATGGCCTTCCCGCGCCTGCCCGGCGTCGCGGAAATCGGCTGGTCGCCGCGAGCATCCCGAACCTGGGACGGCTACCGGGACCGCATCGCCAAGCAAGCGCCGCGCTGGGAAGCCCAGGGAATCGACTTCTACCGTTCACCCCAGGTCGGCTGGAAGTGATTCCCTAGCCCGGTCCACTTTGGACTGGATACCCTTGCGATAGCCCTCCGGCAACGCATCCGTCGACAGCACCCGGTCCGCCAGCTCCAGCATCGGTCCCGGCTCAGGCAGCCGCGCGTAATTCGCCGCCGCCGCCAGGAACGTCTCCCCGACGGTCGGCCCCTCGGCCCGCTCCACGACCTCGAGCGGTCCGGCCGTCGGGACCGTGCCCGGTCGCAGCACGCGCAGATACCAGCCGCAGCGACGGGTGTCGATCATCGCGGGCACGACGTCCTTGCGCCCGGTCCGCATGGCGAGCTTGAAACACGGATGCCGCGGCTGGGCGATCTGCACGAGCGCGTCGCCCCAGGCCCAGATGTCGCCGATCCGCACGTCGCTCTCGAGCGCGCCTTGTACGGAGAGGTTCTCGCCGAAGTCGCCGTGCGCCACGGAGTACCCCTCGTCGGTCCACACCGGATAGTGCTCGACCGGGTAGACGTAGACGGCCTTGTCGGGACCGCCGTGCACCGAAAGGTCGGCTTGGCGGTCGCCGGTCAGGTTCAGCTCGGACAGCGCAAGCTCTGCGTCCGCGACCCGGGTTTTCCGGATGGCGCTCAGCACGGGCTGGTCCCGCTGGTGGCCGAGTACGGTCGGCTCGCCCACGTAGACGTCTTTCAGCGACAGCATGGGATGAACCTAGCAAGCGGGCCGGGTTACTTGGACGGGTCGGGGAAACCAGGGGTAACGCTCCGCACGTAGACCGTCTCCTCAGTGCCGGGCTTGACGAACGCATCGAACGTCGCGTGGTACGGCGTCTCGAGGTGGGTGTAAAGGTCGGCCTTCGCCTTGGGATCGTAGGTCCAGCCGAACTGCCGCATCTCGGCGGCGTCGAACGGCGGGCCGAACTTGTCGATCGGCCAACGGAGACTCGGTTCGGCCGGGTCCGCACCGTACTTCCGAAGGTAATCGTCCACACACGACTTCGGCGCGACGAAGGCGAAGGCGAGCCGTTCAGTGAGCCTGGGCTGGACGTCGAAATGAAAATCCTTGACCGGACAGGACGGCAGCGTGATCTGGAACCTGGCCGAGGCTTCTTCCCAGCTGACGCCGTCCTCGCTGCCCGGGTACGCCCGCGGATCCGGCGGGCCGCTGCATCCGGCCACCGTGACCGCGGCACCGAGTGCGGCAAGCACCGCGAACATCCGCGAAAACATAAGAAGAACCTAGCAAGGCAATGACCAGGCGCACCAAGGGTTTTCGGCTGTGCAGCGGTCAGCGAAGCGGTGCCCGGCGCGCGGGAAACACGCACCGGGCACCGCGATCAACCGTTCAGCTCCGCCGACTCCTCGTCACTGAGCAGTCGGGACCGGATCAGAAACCGCACCCCTTCCGGCGCCTCCAGCGAGAATCCGCTTCCCCGCCCGGGCACCACATCGATGGTCAGATGCGTATGCCGCCAGTACTCGAACTGCGGCCCGGACATCCACACCGGCACCGCGGCGATGCCGTCCACCGTCAGGTCGCCCAGGTGCACATCGTGCGAGCCGACCCGGAATTCGCCCGCCGGGTAGCACATCGGGGCGCTGCCGTCGCAGCATCCGCCGGACTGGTGGAACATCACCGGTCCGTGGACTGGCACCAGCCGCCGCAGCAGGTCGGCGGCGGCCGGGGTCAGGTCCACCCGTTGCGGCATCAGAAGAAGCCCAGCGCCTGGTCGGAGTAGGAGACCAGGAGGTTCTTCGTCTGCTGGTAGTGGTCCAGCATCATCTTGTGGTTCTCGCGGCCGATGCCGGACGCCTTGTAGCCGCCGAAGGCCGCGTGAGCGGGGTAGGCGTGGTAGTTGTTCACCCACACGCGACCGGCCTGGATGTCGCGGCCCGCGCGGTAGGCGGTGTTCCCGTCGCGCGACCAGACGCCGGCGCCGAGGCCGTACAGGGTGTCGTTGGCGATCTTGAGCGCGTCGTCGTAGTCGTCGAACTTCGCCACGGACACCACCGGGCCGAAGATCTCCTCCTGGAAGATGCGCATCTTGTTGTCGCCCTCGAACACCGTCGGCTGCACGTAGTAGCCGCCGGAGAGGTCGCCGCCGAGGTCGGACTGCTCGCCGCCGGTGAGGACCTTCGCGCCCTCCTGCTTGCCGATGTCGATGTAGGACAGGATTTTCTCGAGCTGGTCGTTCGAGGCCTGCGCGCCGATCATCGTCTCGGTGTCGAGCGGGTTGCCCTGCTTGATCTTCTTCACGCGCTCGACCGCGTCGCCGAGGAACCGGTCGTAGATGCCGGACTGGATCAGCGCGCGCGACGGGCAGGTGCAGACCTCGCCCTGGTTCAGCGCGAAGAGCGCGAAGCCCTCCTGTGCCTTGTCGTAGAACGCGTCGTTGGCCGCGGCGACGTCGTCGAAGAAGATGTTCGGGCTCTTGCCGCCCAGTTCGACGGTCACCGGGATGATGTTTTCGCTGGCGTACTGCAGGATCAGCCGCCCGGTCGTCGTCTCGCCGGTGAACGCGACCTTGCGCACGCGGTTGCTCGACGCGAGCGGTTTGCCGGCCTCGACGCCGAATCCGTTGACGATGTTCAGCACGCCCGGCGGGATCAGGTCGCCGATGATCGACATCAGCAGGTGGATCGACGCCGGGGTCTGCTCGGCGGGCTTGAGCACGATCGCGTTGCCCGCGGCCAGCGCCGGGGCGAGCTTCCAGACCGCCATCAGCAGCGGGAAGTTCCACGGGATGATCTGGCCGACGACGCCGAGCGGCTCGTGGAAGTGGTAGGCGACGGTGTTGTCGTCGATCTGCGAGATGCCGCCTTCCTGGGCTCGCAGCGCGCCGGCGAAGTAGCGGAAGTGGTCGATGGCGAGCGGGATGTCGGCGGCGAGGGTTTCGCGGACCGGCTTGCCGTTCTCCCAGGCCTCGGCGACCGCGATCCGCTCGAGGTTCTGCTCCATCCGGTCGGCGATCTTGAGCAGGATGTTCGCGCGTTCCTCGGTCGAGGTCCGGCCCCACGCGGGTGCGGCGCCCTCGGCCGCGTCGAGCGCCCGGTCGATGTCGGCCGCCGTGCCGCGGGCGATCTCGGTGAAGGTCTTCCCGGTCACCGGCGTCGGGTTCTCGAAGTACTGCCCGCCCGCCGGCGCGACGTATTCGCCGCCGATGTAGTGGTCGTAGCGGGTCTCGTAGTCGACGACGGCGCCGTCGGTGTTCGGTGCGGCGTATACGGCCATCTTGCCCTGCCTCGTTGCTGGTCGGTGACGGTCGGCGGCGACCGTAGGCCGGGCAACGTTGCGCCAACGTTGCAGCCTTGTGACCAGGGTCTCTACTCTCAACCACGTGGCGGAGCTGCCCGAACCCGACCTGCTGCGCGATCCGGAGTCGTACGCGCGGCTCCTGCGGCATGTCCGTGAGGCGGTCCTGTCCGGATCCACCGCGCCACGTTCGCCCCGCTCGGTGGTGTCGGCGTCGTGGGAGCGCTCGCTGGCCGCGCACGTCGACCCGGACGCGGGCGAGGCCCCGCTGATCTTCGAGGCGGACGAACTCACCGACCTGCGCGCGGAGCATCCGCTGGCCCCGGTGCTGCCGCTGTTGCGCGAGATGCTGGTGAGCATCGCCGATGACGCCGAGCACATGATGATCGTGACCGACGCGAACGGCTTGATCCTGTGGCGCGAGGGCGCGACCGGCGTGCTGCTGCGCGCGGACCAGGTCGCGCTCACCGAGGGCACGCGGTGGAGCGAAGAGGCGATCGGCACGAACGCGATGGGCACGACGCTCGCGACCGGCCAGCCGGTGCAGATCTATTCGGCCGAGCACCTCGTCCGCCGCTATCACACGTGGACCTGCGCCGCGGCCCCCGTACGCGACCCGGACACCGGCGCGCTGCTCGGTTCGATCGACGTCAGCGGTCCGCTCCGCACCGTGCATCCGGCGATGTTGTCGCTGGTCACGGCCACGGCTCAGCTGGCCGAGGGACGGCTGCGGGCGGATTTGGCGGTCCGCGACGAGAAGGTGCGGCGGGCGAACATGCCACACCTGGCGTCACTGCGCGGCCGCCCCGGCGCGCTTCTTTCGGCAGGCGGACGGGTGCTGGCGGCGGAATCGTGCACCCTTCCGTCCACTGTGGAGGTACGAAAAGGCGGCGGCACAGTGACGCTGCCGGACGGCCGGATCGCCACCGTCGACCCGCTGGACGAGGGCTACCTGCTGCGGATCGCCACGTCCGGCTCCGCGACCCGCCGCCGGTTGTCGCTCGAATACCTCACCGACGGTCCCGGATCGACCACTGTGGACGGTCGAGACATCCCGTTCACCTTGCGGCACGCCGAATTGCTCACCTTGCTCGCGCTTCAGCCGCGCGGCTTGTCAGCGGAAAAGCTGGCGCTGCAACTGTACGGTGAGGCTGGCAATCCGGTGACCGTGCGTGCCGAGATCCACCGGTTGCGCACCCAGCTCGGCACCGGGGTGTTGCAGACGCGCCCGTACCGCCTCGCGGCCACCGTGGACGCGGACTTCCTGCGCACCAAAGCCGCCCTGCGCGCCGGAGACGCCGCCTCGGCGGTCCGGTCGTTCCAAGGCCCGCTGCTCGCGGAGTCGGAATCGCCCGCGATCCTGGAAGAACGCGAGTCGATCAGCGCGCAGGTCCGGCAGCTGGCGTTGAACAGCGGGGATGCGGATACGTTGTGGTCGTTCTGGGAAACCTCCTGTGGCGCTGACGATCTGGCTATTCTGGACGCGTTGTCCGCCGTGCTCTCGCCGTCGGATCCGCGGTTGGCCGCAGTGCGGACTCACCGCGCCCGGCTGGGCTGATTCTTACCGCGCAGCAGCAGTCTCCCGGATCGCGTCGTCCACCGGAGCCGGGTAGTTCAGCTCCAAATACAACTCCCGCAACAACAATCCGTCCATGTGCTGCACCGTCAACCCCGGCTGCTTCCCGCTCAGCCCGTTGAGGAATCCGCCGAGCTTGAACGCACCGCGCACCGGCCAGGACGGCATCGACCGCACCCGGCGTGGCCGTCCCGCCGCCGCGGCCAGCCGGGCGAACATGTCCGTCCACTGCAGATTTTCCTCCGCCACCGGGACATCCGCGCCGGACGCCGCCTCCAGCGCATCCACCGTCGCGACCCCGACTCCACGCGCACTCGTCGCCGCAGTCCCGCCGGGAGGCGCGAAAAGCGGCGAGGTGGAGTGGACCCACTTCACGATCGGCACCGACCACTGCGGCACCCGATCCTCCGCGACACCAAAGACAAACGGCACTTCGATCACCGCCACCGGCAACTCCGGCCCCGCTGTCTCGCGTGCGACACGGGCCTGCTCCAGGCGACTGCGCACGTACGGATGCTTCGCGGCCAACCCCCACTCCGGGCGTACGCGGTCGAAGTACGTGTAATACGACCCCAGCACCGCAGCCCGCGTACAGCCTGCTTCGCGCGCCGCGCGCAACAACGCGGCTACAGGTGCGACGTTGCCCGCGCGCAGCCGAGGCTCGACCGGCCCGCGTCCAACCGCGCGGTCGTCCATGCCGCCAGCGAAGACGACACCGTCGTGTCCGTCGAGCGCTTCGCACAACTCCTCGTGCGAAGCCTTCGAGACGTCGAGCGTCCGGTCGACTCCATCACGTGCCGTACGCGCGACGGCGGTCGTTTCGTGCCCGCGTTTCCGCAGTTCGTCGAGGACGTGCTGCCCTAGCAGGCCGCTGCCGCCCACCACCAAGATCTTCATGGTCCGCTTCCGTTCGGGCTGATCGTCAGCCGCACTGCATCAAGCAGCGGGCGGCCTCGAACCGGCCTTCTTTGAGATCGTCGGCTCGGATGAGCCAGTACACCATCCCGACGTCGCCCCACATCATGTCGGTTTCGTTGTCACTGTCGAACTGCGCGAGCAGCACCCAGCGGGCCGCTTCTTCCTTGAGCCGCGGATCTTGCCACCCGCCTTCCAGCACCTCCGCCGCGATCTCGTTCTCCACGGCGTCCTGGACCGGTGTGGCGAAGCCACCGATCTGATGTTGCGGCGTGCCTTCGTTGACCTCCCAGGTGAGGTTTCCGAACACCAGGGCACCGATCCGCTCAGGTTCGGGGCCTGTCTGGACAGCTTCAGCCAGGGACACCCCGCTCGCGGTCGTGGTCTGGTCCAGCAGGATGTGCTCGCTTTCCGGGGCAGTGGCCACGATCTCCGCGAAAACGTCACGCTGCGGGTAGGGCTCGAGGTCGGCCGGAGGCGTTCGCTCGGCGACCGGGGTGCCCGCGGGCACGAAGATCACTCGATAGCCGTCGGCATCGGTGGGCAGAATGTGGCGGTAGTTATCGGGTTCGTAGCGTCCGTCGAACGCGAAGAACAGCAGCGTCCCCGTCTCCGGCAGCGGAATAGTCAAGAACTCCCGCGGCAGCGCCGCACAATCCACCGCGGCGACGAACGTAAGCGGCCCCTTCTCCTCCCAGATCGGCCATTCCACCGCATCCGGCAGCGCCGGATTTCCGCCAAGCTGCCCCACGCGCGGCCCGGTGCCCTTGGCGGTAAGCCGGATCCCGGGTTGGAACAGCTCGATCCATGTAGCCGCCACCTCAGCGGGCAGCCGGTCTTGAGCGAGGGTGCTGAGTCGATCTCTCCATGCGGTCACTCCGCCATAGTGGCGCAAGGCACCGACAAAAACGCTTGAGCGCCGAGCGTCCGGCCGACTCCTTCGCGCGCCCGCGATCTCCGCGACACTAGCCGGGCATGTCGTGGGTCGAGCAGTGAATCCCGCCGCCCCCAGCGGCGATCGCGTCGATCGGGACCAGGACGGCCTCCCGGCCGGGGAAGTGCTCGGCCAGGATGCCGCGCGCCCGGTCGTCGGCGGCCTCGTCGCCGAATTTCGGCAGGAACACCGCGCCATTGGCGACGTAGAAATTGGCGTAGGACGACACGAACGCCTCGCCCCGGCCGGTGATCCGGTCCGGGTCGGGCTGGGGCAAGTCGACGACTTCGAGCTTCCGGCCAGCCGCGTCGGCGGCACCGGCCAGCACTCCGCGCGCCTGTTCGGCGGCACGCGACCAGACGTCCGCCGGGGCACCGGGAAACGGCTTGTCCAGCAAGACGACACCGGGCGCGACGTAGCGGACGAGACAGTCGACATGCGCGTCGGTGATGTCCTCGCCTTTCACTCCGGCCAGCCAGATCACGGTGGTGACGCCCAATGTCCGTTTCAGCTCGTCCTCGACGCGCGCGCGGTCCTTGCCCGGGTTGCGATTGTCGTTGACCAACGAGCTTTCGGTGACCAGGAGCGTGCCCCGGCCGTCGGTTTCCAGCGCGCCGCCCTCGGCGACGAGCGGAGCCGCGATGCGAGGCAGTTGATACTTCTCCAGTACGGCCTTGGCCACCGCGCCGTCCCGGGGGTGCTGCTGTTTGCCGCCCCAGCCGTTGAACCCGAAATCGACGCCGGTCAGCTTTCCTGCGTCCCGGACGAAGACCGGGGCCGTGTCGCGGGCCCAGAGGTCGTCCACCGGGATCTCGGCCACCTCGACGTCGGAGCCGACCGCGCTCTGGGCGGCGGCACGGTGTTCGGGACCGGCCAGCAGGACGACCTTTTCGAAACCGGCGACAGCCCGGGCGAGCCCGGCGATGGCGGCCTGGACCGCGGGCAGGTCAGGACCCCAGACGCCGTCCGAAGCAGGCCAGGCCATGAGGGTGCGGGCGTGCTTCTCCCATTCGGCCCCGAACACCCGGCCGGCGGACGCCGCGCCGCTGCTTCCCGGCGACGGTGGTGCGACCGGGGCCGGAGCCGGGGTTTCGGTGCCGCACGCGGCCACGCCCAGCGCGGTGCCGAGCCCTAGCGCGGCGGTGAGCGCGGTGCGGCGGGAAACGAATTCGTGCGTCATCGAGTGAGCTCCAAGCGGGTCGGCGGAGCCTCACTCTGACACTGACTGAAAATTTAGTCAATTTGATCAGCCCAGCTCGGCGGCGATCGCCCCCCGAACGAGGGCGCGCGCCCGCTGGAGGTCGAGGGTCCCGGACAGCCAGCGGTCGGACAGCCCTTCGACCAGCGCCGTCAGCCGCTCGGCGATGTCAGCGGGATCAGTGAGAACGCCCGGCGCCACGACGTCAGCCGAGCGCACTGCCTCGACCAGTTCAGCGATCTCGGCGACCCACAGCCGGGTCGCTTCGGCGAGACGCTCCCGAAGGTCGTCCTCGAAGACGGCGCTGGCCCGCAACTCTCCCCATGCCGTGCTGTTCTCCCGGACCTCGGCGGTGTCCTGCAGTTCCAGCAGCAGCGTCTGCTCCAGCACGGCCCGCGCGTCCGCCGAATCCGGCACCTCCTGCGCGGTGTAACGCTCGGCACGGTCGTTGACGTGATCGAGAGTGGCGCGCAGCAACCCGGCGCGGTCCTTGAAGTGGTAATAAATCAACCCGGTCGACGCGCCGGCCTCCGCGGCGACCTCCTCGACCCGCAGCCCCCGGACGCCGCTTCGGGCGATCATGCCCACCGCGGCCCGCAGGATGCGATCCCGTTTGCCTGCCATCCGCACCTCCATGACTGAAGCTTCAGTCAACACTGTCCAGTCCGGACGAACTTGACGGCTGTCGAGGTGCCGCCCCCGCGGTCCGGTGCCCTGGCCAGTCGCCGAACGTTCCCCGACCGTGCTCGCCGCTATGGCTGGCGGTCACGGCGGGACTTGGCGTTGGCTGCGGCTTCCTCGATTTGACTGCGCCGGGCTGCCCAGAATTCCGCGTCGCGCTCCTGGGCGACGTAACCGGCGGCCGTGCCGGTCGAGCCGTCCAGTTGCTCGCGCAGGATGTCGGCATGCCCGGCGTGCCGACTGGTCTCGGTGAGCAGATGGACCAGGACGGCGAACAGCGTCACCCGAGGTCGCGGCCACCAAGGCACGTGACCGGGCGCATCAAGGGCCAGAGCCGCGATTGTCGCGTCGGAGTGCGCCCAGACGCGCCGGTAGCGGCCGATGACGTCCTCGCGCGTCTCGTCCTCGGCGACCCAAAGATCCGCGCCGCGGTGCGCGACGTCGTCCCATCGGGGCAGAGGTTCGGGGAACGGCCGGTCGAAAACCTCGCCGAGGTACCGGGATTCCCAGAGCGCCAAGTGCTTGACCAACCCGAGAAGGTTGGTGCCGGTCCGAGTCAGCGGACGGCGGATCTCATACTCGCCCAGCCCGTCGAGCTTCCAGAGCAGCACCTCGCGGAGTTCGCGCAGATCGCTGTGCAGGTGCTCCTTCGCGACATCATCGAGCATGCGGCGAGCCTGCCACGCACCACGCACAACCCACGTGACCTACCTCGGGTAGACACCGTCTACATACTTTGATAGACAGTGTCTACAAGATGAACCAGGGGTTACGGAGAGCGGAATGGGTTTCCACACGTTCGTCGCCGTCGGCGACAGCTGCGCTGAGGGGCTGGACGATCCTTACCC
The DNA here is from genome assembly GCF_041346965.1 of Amycolatopsis sp. cg13. Classification (GTDB taxonomy): domain Bacteria; phylum Actinomycetota; class Actinomycetes; order Mycobacteriales; family Pseudonocardiaceae; genus Amycolatopsis. The sequence goes on along the minus strand of NZ_CP166848.1, from coordinate 6,896,841 downwards.
GGATCACAGCCAGTACCGCGGCTGGGCGGATTACGTCGCTGGGCGGCTCGCGCGCGACGAGACCTCGTTCCGGTACGCCAATCTCGCCGTTCGCGGGCGGCGGCTCGACCAGATCACCGCGGAGCAGTTGCCCACCGCCGAGCGGCATGAGCCGGATCTGATCGCGTTGTTCGGCGGCGGCAATGACGTGATGAGCCGCGGCTGGGACGCTCGCACGGTCGCGCGGCGCGTGGACACCGCGATCCGGCAGTGCACGCAGATCGCGCCGACCGTCGTCACCTTTACCTTGAGCGACATCGCGCATCGCATGCCGCTCGGCGGGCGGATGCGGCCGCGGGTTACTGCGCTCAATGACGCCATCCGCGAGGCTTCGGTCAGCTACGGCGCGAAGCTCGTCGACCTGTGGCCGGACCAGGCCGCGCACGATTCGCGCTACTTCGGGCCGGATCGGCTGCATCTGTCGCAGGCCGGGCATCTCCGCGTCGCCGGTCATGTGCTCGACCGGCTCGGCGTGGCGCACGACGGCAGCTGGCTGCAGCCGTTGCCCGGCGTTCCGGCCCAGAGCACCGCGATCGCCGACCTGCGCTGGCTGTGGCAAGAAGTACTGCCGGTGGGGATCACGCGGCTGCGCAACCGGCTCATCGGCCGGTCTCCTGGCGACGGCTTCCTGCCGAAGCGCCCGGAGCTGCTGCCCGTAGCCTTCTCCGAAGCTCAGGTATGAGCGCGCGCCAGCGGTTGATCCGCACGGCTGCGGATTTGCTCGTCGGCTCCGGCGTCGAGGCCGTGACGTTGCGCGGTATCGCGAAGGCGGCTGGCGTTTCGCACGGTGCACCGCTTCGCCACTTCTCGGGACGCGCGGAGCTGCTGTCGGCCGTAGCGACGCTTGGCTTCACACAGCTGCTCCAGAGGGGCGCACAGTTGCCCGACGGCACCCCGCGCGAACGTGTCACGGCTGCCTGTCACGCGTACGTCGACTTCGCGGTTACGAACCCCGCCATGTTCGAGCTGATGTTCCGTCGCGACCTCATCGACCCTGAAGAGCCTGGGCTGGTCGCGGCCAGCAGTGCCGTCTTCGACACCTTCGCCGAGTTAGTGCGCCTCGACCGCGCTGAAGCGGACGACGACCGACTTCGTCCGGGTACAGATCCTCGGCTCGTCGCGGCGTCGCTGTGGGGCGCGTTGCACGGTCTCGCACAACTGTGGTTGTGGGGTGGACTGGCGGGAGCGAGCTTCGCGCCTTCGCCGGAATCGGCGTTGGCGGTGACGCTGGACGCGTATCTGGGGTGAAGCTCAGCGGAGAGCCCGGAATCCTCCCCACCCCTGGCTCTCCGCCGAGCAGCGGGAATGGATGACCATTCAGCACCGACCGTAACCGCTCGATCCGCCCCCGGGAATCCACCTCTCGCCGCATCCGCGCGTAAACCCTGGCGGTAGGCGGACTGCCGCGATCGCGGTAGGAAATTGGGAAACCGCCGGTCAGGAAGGTAGTTTCGGGCGCGTGATGCGGATCTGGCGGGCGCGGCCGCTCCTCGCGGATTCGCTGCTGGCGGCTGCGGTCGGACTATTCCTTTTCGCCGGGGCGGCGGTCCACCACGGCTCCCTCGGCGACCGTCCGGGGCTGCCCGGATTGCTGCTCGCGGTGGCGGGCGCGGCGCCGCTGGCGGTCCGGCGCCGCTACCCGATCGGCGTGCTGATCGCGGTCACCGTGCTCGTCGGCGCGTTCGCGCTGGCCGGGTATCGCGCGACGCTCGGCCGTCCCGACGTGCTGATCGCCGCCTACACAGTCTGGGCGCGCTATCCGGTGCGGCAAGCCTGGCCGCCGTCGCTGTTCGCGATGGCCGGTTTCGAGGTGACGCTGCTCGTCAGCGACAGCGCGAACCCGATCGGCGACACCGTGATCGCCGTCTTGCAGGCGTCCGCGACTGTCCTCATTGGACACTCGGTCTACCTCCGCGGGCTCGCCCTGCACGCGACCGCGGAACGTGCCGACCGCGCCGAGCTGGCGGTCGTGGAAGAACGGCTGCGCATCGCCCGCGAGCTGCACGACGTCGTCTCGCACCATCTGTCGGTGATCTCCGTGCAGGCCAACCTCGCGCGGTACGTCTTCGAGTCCGCGCCGGACACCGCGCGCGGCGCGCTCGACACGATCACCGGCACGACCACCGAGGCGCTGGACGAGCTCCGCCGCCTGCTCAGCGTCCTGCGGCCGCCGCATCACGAACCGGGCGAATACCGTCCGCAGCCCGGTCTCGAAGAGCTTCCCGCACTGGTCAGCCGGGTTCGCGAGGCCGGTCTCACGGTACGGCTGCGGGTCACCGGAACGCCGCGGACGTTGCCGTCGGGCCAGCAGCTGTGCGCGTACCGGGTCGCGCAGGAAGCTTTGACGAACGTGCTGAAGCACGCGCCGGATTCGTTCGCCTCGCTGGACGTCGAGTACCTGGCCGACGCGCTGCGGCTGCGCGTGGCCGACTCCGGCGGCGGACCGCGCGCCGACGGCAATCCCGCCGGTCACGGCCTCGTCGGCATGCGCGAGCGGGCGCGTATGTACGGTGGCGAAATCGAAATCGGGCCTCGCGAACCGGCGGGGTTCGAGGTAGTGCTGACCCTCCCGTACCCAGGCCGGACCTCCGGAGAACCCCAGTGACCAGTGTGCTCGTGGTGGACGATCAGGACCTTGTCCGCGCCGGCCTCGTCGCGCTGCTCAACGCCGCGCCGGGCGTCGAGGTGGTCGGCGAAGCGCGCGACGGGCTGGAAGCCGTGCACGAGGCGGCGCGGCTGCGGCCCGAGGTGATCCTGATGGACATCCGGCTGCCCGGCCTCGACGGCGTGTCCGCCACCGCCCGCATCCTCGCCGGTCCGGAGAACCCGCGTGTGCTGATCCTGACCGTCTTCGACCTCGACGAATACGTGTACCGCGCGCTGCGAGCCGGCGCGGCCGGATTCCTGCTCAAGGACAGTCCGCCGGAGACGCTGATCTCCGGCATCCAAGCGGTCGCGCGCGGGGACATGCTGTTCGGCCCGACGATCACGCGGCGGCTGGTCGAGTCGTACACGAGCGCTCCGCCCGCCGAGCCCGCGCCGGAGCTGAGCAGGCTGACCGAGCGCGAACGCGAGGTGCTCCGGCTGGTCGGCACCGGGAAGCCGAACGGGGAGATCGCGGCTCAGCTGCTGGTCAGCGAGGCCACGGTGAAGACCCACCTCAACCGGTTGATGCCCAAACTCGGGATCTCCAGCCGGGCGCAAGCGGTCGTGATCGCTTACGAAACCGGCCTGGTGCGGCCCGGACGGTAGCCGAATTCGTTGCGCAGCACCCGTTCCGCGGCGTGTTGACCGGCCATTCCGTGCACGCCCGGCCCGGGCGGCGTCGCGGCCGAGCACAGGTAGACGCCGCGCAACGGAGTCCGATACGGATCCCAGCGCGGGACCGGCCGCCCGAGCACCTGGCGCATCGTGACCGCGGCGGCCGCGATGTCGCCGCCGACGTAATTGGGGTTATAGGCCTCGAACTCGCTCGCCGGGATCGCGCGCGACGCGAGGATCGTGTCGCGGAAACCCGGAGCGAAGCGTTCGATGCGCCGGATGATCGCCGCGGTCGGATCGAGCGGATCTCCTTGCGGCACATGAGCATAGGCCCAGATCGGCTGCTTGCCGGGGAGACCGCGGGTCGGGTCGGCGGCCATCGGCTGGGACAGGAGGACGAACGGGTCCCTCGCCCGTTTCCCGGACGCTACCGCGTTTTCCGCCGCGTGCACCTCGGCTCGTGTCCCTCCGATGTGGACAGTCCCAGCTTGAGCGAGTTCCCTTTCGCGCCAGGGGATTTCTTCGGAGACCAGGAAGTCGACCTTCGCTGCCGCAGGCCCGTAACGGACTTTCTCCAGCGACTTGCGGTACTGCCCCGGCAGGAGCGGCCCTGCCAGGTCTAGTACGCCTTTGGGCGCTAGGTCCAGCAGTACGGCGCGCGCGTGCGCTAACTCGCGTACGTCGTTGACGCGCGCGTTGGTGCGTACGCGACCACCGTGTGCCTCGATATCGGCGATAAGAGCGTCAGTGATGCGTTGCGAACCGCCTCGGGGAATCGGCCAGCCAGTGGTGTGCGCGAGATGACTCAGCAGTACCGCGATACCGCCGCCGATGAGTGACGGCAGCTTTCCGAGCGCATGCGCCTCGATACCCGCTATCAGCGCTGCTGCTTCCTTGCCCTTGAACGGGTTCACTGTCGCCGCGAGAGCGCGCGTCGCGATGTACGCCGCCGTACGCGGACACGGCGGGCGGCGAAGGTCGCCGAGGAGCACTTCGGTGATCTCAGCGCTGTGCTCGACCAACGGCGTCATGAAGCGCCGCCACCTCGCACCGTCGCTTCCTAGCCGCGCGCAGGTGCGGTCGAGGTCCGCGTACGCGATCGCTGTGGTCTTCTCGTCGATCGGCTGCGCGTACGGGATTTCGGGATGACAGAGGTCGAGATCGAACTGCCGGAGAAACGGCGAAGCCGCGGCCATCGGATGGACCGCCGAGCAGATGTCATGGACAACATCGGAGTCGAACAGGTGCTTCGACCGCGCCCCGCCGCCCGGCTCGCCCGCCGCCTCGTAGACCTCGACCGACAGCCCAGTCCGCGCGAGCACTACGGCCGCGGCCAGGCCGTTCGGCCCCGAGCCGACGACCGCGACGTCCAGCGTGACGGGCGGAGACACGTCCCGAGCCTACGGCTGCGACGAACCGGGCGCCCAGTGTCACTCCCGAACATCTGATCGAATATTGTCGTACCCCACGCCTACCGTGCACCCCATGCCGGTCCGCACGGGCCGCGCCTGCTGGAGAGGGGGGGTCATGCCCGACCACGACACGTTGCTGGAGCGCGTGCGGAAGCTGCTGGCCAAGGCCGAGGACCCGGCCGTCACGCCCGCCGAAGCCGAGCTGTACAACACCAAAGCGGCGCAACTGATCGCGCGGCACGGGATCGACAACGCGATGCTGGCCGCGTCCGGCCAAAGCGGCGACGACATCACCGTGCTGAGGCTGCCGATCGCCAATCCGTACAGCCGGGACAAGGCCAGCCTGCTCACCAGCATCGCCTACCCGTTGCGCTGCCGAACCCTGCTGCACCGAGTCGGCCAAGGGGTCGAAGAGGTCACCGTGTTCGGCTTCCGCACCGATCTCGCGCGGGTCGAGTTGCTGTACACCAGTCTTTTGCTGCAGGCGAGCACGCAGCTCACGCGGGTACGTCCCGAGGAACGGGTGTTCCGCGAATCGCTGGCGGCTTATCGGCGGACGTGGCTGCACGGGTTCGCGCGTGCGGTGCACGAGCGGCTGAGCGTCGCGGAGGAGAACGCCGCCCGGACATACTCCGATGTCGCCGGCGGGAAGTCGGCGGAACTGGTGGTGCGGGACCGGACGGCGTTGGTGCAGCAGGCTTTTGATCGCGAGTACGGAGACCTGCGCTCGGCTGCGCCACGACGGTTGTCGGGATCGGGGTATCGGGAGGGGCACCGGGCCGGGACCCGGGCGAATCTCGACCCGGCCGCGCTGGGGAGGCGGAGGTCGGCACTTCCGGTGCGGTGAGGTCGGTGCCGCTTTCCTGAGCCGCGGTTTGCGAGGGAACCTTACGGCCGCTGATTCCGTGAAGAAGTCCCTCACGGACAAGCGCGCCGGGCAGTGACGGGAGACCGCATGATTCGCATCGAAGACCTTGCCACTCGGCCCGAACTGCGCGGTCCCGCGCTCCAGTTGGGATTCGTCGGCGGGGAGTTCCTCGGCCAAGGCCTCACCGCCGGGTTGGCCAGCTCGAAGCGGATCGCCGCGCACTGGCCCGAGTTCTTCCTGGTCCTCCTCGATGGCGAGGTTCCCGTCGCGCGAGCGGCGGCGATCCCGGTCGCCTTCCCGACCGCGGAACGAACCGAGCTGCCCGACCACGGCTGGGACGGTGCGCTCGTCTGGGCCGCCGAAGACCACCTCGACGGCCGCGAGCCGACCACGCTCGTCGCGCTGGAGGTGTACGTCGCGGAATCCGCGCGCGGGCAAGGGATTGCCGCGCAGGCGCTCGTCGAGCTGAAGAACCGGGCGCGCCGGGCCAGGCTTTCCCGGCTGGTCGTGCCGGTGCGGCCGACCGGCAAACCACCGCTGGAGTCCATTGTGGACTATCTAGACCGGGGCACCGATCCTTGGCTGCGCAGTCACGAGCGGCTCGGTGCGGAGTTCCGGAAGATCGCGCCGTTCGCGATGACCGTCACCGGCACGCTCGCGCAGTGGGAGCAGTGGACCGGCGTCCGCCTCGAAGACGGACACACCGTCGTACCTGGCGGAATCGCACCGGTACTGGCGTCAACGGAGCAGGATCTGGGCGTGTACGTCGAGCCGAACGTCTGGTACGAACACCCGCTCTGATCTACTGCTCCCAGCCAGGCAGCCAAACCCCGTCCCCAGGTTCCTGCCCCGCCACCAGATAATCCCGCAGCTTCAGCACGTCCGGATGCGCTGGCTCCCGCCGCCACAGCAGCGACATCGGATACACCGGCGTCGGGTCGACCACCAGTACGCGGCGGAGGTCGTACTCGTCCGGCCAGAAGTAGCGCGAGCCCGCGCCCACGAAGGTCGACAGGTCCGGCGACGTCGCCAGTTCGTCCAGCATCGTCTCGTTGCCGAAGACCGGACCGGACACGTCGATGGTCAGGTCGAACGCCTCGGACAGCTCCGCGTAGTACGCGCCCCATTCCGTGCTCGCCGACAGCCCGGGCATCCAGATCCGGTGGCCGACCAGTTTCGCGATCGGCACCGACGGCAGGTCGGCGAACGGGTGGCGCGGGCCGACCAGCAGCTCGTGCGCGTCGTAGTCCACCACGCCGCTCGTCACGCCGCCCGGGAGGTCGCGCTTCGGCACCCCACGGAATGCCGCATCGACCGAGCCGGCCGCGACCGCGGCGACGGCGGCGTCGAAGCTCAGCTCGGCACCGGTGGTCACCACCTGCAGCTCCACCTCCGGGAACGCCCGGTGGAAACTCAGCGCCAGTTGCGCCGACTTGGTCCGTCGATTCAGAACGTCCACCCGCAGCGGGCGCATCTCCGGACGTACCGCCGCGAGCGCGCGCTTCTCCGCGTCCAACAGCACCCGCGCGTGCGGCAGAAAGGCCTCGCCGTCGCTGCTCAACCGGGCACCGCGCGCGGTGCGGGTGAACAACTGCACCCCCAGCTCGCGCTCCAGCGCACCGACGCGTTTGGACACCGCTTGCTGCGTGATCCCCAGCTCCGCGGCCGCTTCCTGGAACTGCCCTCCGTCCACGACGGCGACGAAGGTCCGCACGAATTCCAGCTCCACGGGCCAATCCTAAGCGCTCGCGCCGCCCGCCGCGGCCACTTGCCCCAACCCCGCTACTTGTCTGAGGAGTTGTGCTACGCTCCGCCTCGATGTTCACGCGCTTCCTTCTCCTTCGCCGCCACGGCGGGGCCTGACCGGACCGGCCCCCCGCCGTGGGGCAAGCACGCGCGCCGGTCGGCTTCCGACTACATGAAGGACCGCAGATGAACACCGTTTGGAACCGGCAGCGACCCTCCCGCATGCCGTCGCACCGCTACCGCGACGTCTACCAGCGCGTCGACGTCCCCAACACCGGCCGCGCCTGGCCCGGCAACCGCATCACGCACGCTCCCCTCTGGGTGCCGGTCGACCTGCGCGACGGCAACCAGGCGCTGGCCGAGCCGATGGACCCGGCGCGCAAACGCCGGTTCTTCGAGCTGATGATCAGCATGGGGTACAAGGAAATCGAGGTCGGCTATCCGTCCGCCTCGCAGACCGACTACGACTTCGTCCGGCTGCTGGCGGACACCGATCTCGCCCCGGACGACGTCACCATCGTCGTGTTCACCCCGGCGCGGCGCGATCTGATCGAGCGGACCGTGGAGTCCGTCCGCGGCATCCGCAACGACGTCGTCATCCACCTGTACACCGCCACCGCGCCGACCTGGCGCACGGTGGTGCTCGGCCACGATCAGGCGGCGCTGAAAGAACTGATCCTCGACGGTGCCCGCGACGTTCTGCGCGCGGCCGGCGACCTGCCGAACGTCCGTTTCGAGTTCTCCCCCGAGGTCTTCAACCTGACCGAACCGGACTACGTGCTGGAGGTCTGCGACGCGGTCACCGAGACGTGGCAGGCGAGCCCGGACCGTCCGGTGATCCTGAACCTGCCGGCGACCGTCGAGATCGCGACGCCCAATGTGTACGCCGACCAGATCGAGTACATGCACCGCAACCTCGCCCGCCGCGATTCGGTGATCCTGTCCGTGCACCCGCACAACGACCGAGGCACCGGCGTCGCCTGCGCCGAACTCGCCGTGCTGGCCGGGGCCGAACGCGTCGAGGGCTGCATTTTCGGCAACGGCGAGCGCACCGGCAATGTCGACCTGGCGACACTGGCGCTGAACCTGCACGCGCAGGGCGTCGACCCGATGATCGACTTCTCGGACATCGACGAGATCCGCCGCACCGTCGAATACTGCAACCGGATCGAGGTCCACGCACGGCATCCGTACGTCGGCGACCTGGTGCACACCGCGTTCAGCGGCACCCATCAGGACGCGATCAAGAAGGGTTTCGCCGAACATCACGCGCGCGCCGCGGAAACCGGCGTGCCCGCGCGGGAACTGGACTGGCGCGTCCCGTACCTGCCGATCGACCCGGCCGACCTCGGTCGCGACTACGCCGCCGTGATCCGGGTGAACTCGCAGTCCGGCAAGGGCGGAATCGCCTACCTGCTGGAAAGCGAGTACGGGATCACGCTGCCGCGCCGGCTGCAGATCGAGTTCGCGCGCCGCGTCCAGGAGCACACCGACGACTCCGGTCATGAGGTGACCGCGACCGAACTGTGGCAGCTCTTCGAAGCCGCCTACCTGCAGCCGAACCCGGCGATCGCGTTGTCCCGCTTCGAAAACTCGGCCGACGAGCACACCAGCATCACCCTGCGCGTCGACGGAACCGAGCACACCACCACGCACACCGGAACCGGGCCGGTCGAAGCGCTCACCGCGGCGCTCGGCGCGCACGGGCGGAAGGTCGACATCGTGGCGCTGCACCAAACGAGCATCGGCTCCGGCAATGACAGCGAAGCGTTGACACTGCTGGAATACCGCACCGACAGCGGTACACAGTGGACAGCTGGACGGGACCGTTCCGTACTCGCGGCCAGCCTGACCGCAGTGGTCAACGCCGCCTGACCCCAGCGGTGCGAGCGCAGACGGACACTGCGCTCGCACCGCTTTCAGCCGCCCCCGCGCAGAAACGCCAGCACTGCCAGCACGCGCCGGTTTCCGTCGTCCGTCGGCGGAAGGTCGAGTTTCAACAGGATGCTCCCCACGTGCTTGCCCACCGCCGCGTCGGACACCACCAGCCGCCGGGCGATCGACGCGTTGGAATGGCCCTCGGCGATCAGCGACAGGACCTCCCGCTCCCGCGCCGACAGCCGGGCGATCGGGTCGGCTCGGCGGCGCAGCAACTGGCGCACCACCTGCGGATCCACCGCCGTCCCGCCGTCGACGACCTGGCGCAGCGTCCCGACGAATTCCTCGACGTCGACCACCCGGTCCTTGAGCAGGTAGCCGACGCCGCGCCCCTCGGCGGAATCGAGCAACTCGGCCGCGTGATGGTGTTCGACGTACTGGCTCAGCACCACTACGGCCAGCTCCGGCCGCGTGCGCCGCAGCTCGACCGCGGCGCGCAAGCCCTCGTCCGAATGCCCGGGCGGCATCCGGATGTCGGTGAGCACCAGGTCCGGATCGTGCTCGCGCACGGCGGCGTGCAGCCCCTCGGCATCGCCCACCGCGGCGACGACCTCGAAGCCGAACCGCTCCAGCAACCCGCACAATCCCTCGCGCAGCAGCACCTCGTCTTCGGCGAGGACGACCCGCATCGGCTCTCCCCTCAGCACGGCAGCTCCGCTCGCACGACGGTCGGCCCGCCGACCGGACTGCGCACCCACATCCGCCCGCCCAGCACGGCGACCCGGTCGCTCAACCCGGTGATCCCGGTCCCTCGTGCCGGATCAGCACCTCCTGCCCCGTTGTCCCATACCTCAAGGGTAAGGACCCGACCGACAATTTTGGCGGTCACCGAGGCGCAGCTGGCCGCGGAATGCTTGGCGACATTGGTCAGCGACTCGGCCACCACGAAGTACGCGGTGGATTCCACCGGCTCCGGCAACCGCGAAGGCACCGCCACATCAACGGTGACCGGCACCGCGCAACCGTCGGCGAGTTCCTCCAACGCGGCGGGCAAGCCGAGTTCGGCGAGCGCCCGCGGGTGGATTCCGTTGATCAGCTCACGCAGCTCGACCATCAGCTTCTTGGCCTGATCGTGCGCGTCCGACACCGCCTTCGCCGCCGCCGAATCCGGCGGCAGGTCGACCTTCGCGAGCCCCAGTTGCAAGCTCAGCCCGACCAGGCGTTGCTGCGCCCCGTCGTGCAGATCGCGTTCGATGCGCTTGCGTTCCGCGTCGAAGGCCGACAACAGCCGCGTACGGGATTGCGACACCTCGGTCAGCTCGCCACGCAGCTTCTCGGCCGCACCGTCGGTGAGCAGCGAACGGGCCAGCATCGCGTGCAGGCCAGCACATCCGGACAACAGATAGCCCGACAGCACGAGCAGCACCACTCCGCCCAGCGCGTACGGAACGGCCCCTCCCGGAGTGGAAACTTCAGTGAAGCCAATCGAAATCGTGTCGTTCGCGTTCACCAGCAGCGGACTGGCCACCAAAACCACCGCGAACAGCGCCACCATCCCGGCGACCGCGTACACCGCGGGAATCGCGGTGCACAACAGAACCGCGTAGCCGAGTTCGCGCCACGACGCCGGTTCGGTGTAGCGCGCCCGCATTCGGGGCCACCAGCCCGGTTCGCTGACGGGTCCAAAGGGGACAGTCACCGGGTTGAGGTCGACCATGCGCAACCGCTGCCGTTCGACCCCGGCCACCACCGCCGCCCACGCCGGACCCGCGCTCAGGAACAGCAGCATGCCGAACACTGAGAACACCGCGACCAGCGCCAGGTTCGAGGTCTGCCCCTGCACGACCCGGCTGACCAGAACCGCGAGCGGCAGCAGGCAGAACCCGAACGGAAGCCCGAACAGCAACGTCATCGGGCCGGTGCTCAGCCCGTACAGCAACGCCCGCCACGGCCAAGAGGAAATCAGGAATGTCCGCCGCGCCAAGGCATCCAGTACGGTGCGCGGTTTCGCGGTGGGAGAGACGGTAGGCACGTGATCCAGATTAGCCAGCGCGGCGCCCGGCTTCGATCGGTTTGCCCGTAGTCTCGCAGGTAGGGCTAGGCATACCACGGCGGCGGATTGTCGGCCCTGGCGAGCAAGCGGCGCAACGGCGTACGCGTGAACATCCGCATCACCATCGCGTTCAGCCGCACCTGCCGAGCGGTGCCGGGAGCCCACCGTTTCAACATCGCTGGGGTCGCGTCCCGGTGTCCCCAGTGGACGAACCGGCGCATCCGGGTTTCGTAACTGCCGAGGTCGCCTGCTTCGGCAGCGGCGGCCAACGCCTCCGCGCCCATGATCGCCATCGCGGTGCCGAGCCCGGTCATCGGCGAGCCCGCCCACGCCGTATCGCCGAGCAGCACCATCCGCCTGGCCGACCACGACGGTGCGGTGACTTTCACCAGCTCGTCACAGTGGAAACCAGGGTCGTGCGCGATCGCGTCGAGCACCGACGGCAGGTGCCAATCGCCCGCGATCCCGGCCTGCTTAATGCTGTCCGTGATGAATTTCCGTTGTGCCCCAACGTCTCTGGCAAGGTCTTCGCGTCGAGGCGCCCGTACGGCGATCAAGGCTTGGCCACCGACGCGGCCCGGCCGGATGGCGACCATCACACCGCCTCCCGCAGCGAACATCCGCATGTCCACACCGAATTCGCGGGGATACGGCACCGCGACGAAGGCGAGATAGCCGCCCAAGTACCGCGCCTCCGCAGCCGGAAACCATCGTGTCCGCGAAGAAGATCGCGTGCCCTCGGCGATCACCAGGAGATCCGCGTCGATCCGGCGACCGCGGCTGGTCTCCACCCGCACTCCGCTGGCGGTGAAGTCCGCGTCCACCAGGTGTTCTCCATAGTGAACTTCCGCAGGGGACGCCTTCGCCAGCACCGCGTTCAGGTCCTCACGGCCGACCTCGACGTCGGCCACGATCCCGCCGACCTGCGCGGGCATCCGCCACAACTCGCCCCCGTCCCGACCGACCGCGACCATCCGCTCCTCTGCCACCCGCACCGCGCGCACATCCTCGAGCAGCCCCCACTCGCGGAGCACGTCCTGACTGTGCCCGCGCAGATCCACCGTGTGCCCGCCGATCCGCGGACCGTCCGCCCGTTCGAGCACGGTGGCGCTGATCCCGCGACGGCCCAGCGCCACCCCCAACGCGTTCCCGGCGATCCCGCCCCCACTGATCACGATTTTCACTGGTCCGACGGTAGCGGCGGATTAGTACATTGTGCAAGACGTTGTGCAAAACATCGTCTGAGACAGCCGGGTAAGGTGTTCGCCGTGGGTAACCGAGAGGATCTCCTGGAGGCCGCACGCGCCTGCTTGCGCGAGCGCGGCCTGAGCACGACGGCACGCGACATCGCGTCCGAAGCAGGCGTCAGCCTGGCCGCGATCGGCTACCACTTCGGCACGAAAGACGCGCTGCTCGCGCAAGCCGCCAACGAAGCCATCGGCGACGCGCTGGGTGCCTGGATCGAGAAAACTCTCGGCGAGACCCCAGCCGGAGCCGACCCCGGCACAACCTTCGCCGAGTTCTGCGGACGACTGCCCGAGGCGTTCGCCTCAGTGCAGACCCACCTGCTGACGTCCCTGGAACACCTCACCCGCCTCGTCCGCACGGGCGATTCGCCGACGACGATGGCTCCGGCGATGCGGCAAAGCACCGACGCGCTCACGAAGATCCTCGGTGCCGTCCATCCGCAGCTTCCGCCGTCCGAACTGGACGGACTGGCGCAGCTGTACCACGTCGCGATCAACGGCGCGTCCCTGATCTGGCTCGCCGCACCGGACTCCGCGCCAACCGCCGAGCACTACCAGCACGCGGTCGCGGCATTGACTTCGAGTTAAGTTGAGGTTCTACCTTCGGCGTCGTGACCGAAACGACTGACGCCGGAGTGCGGCGCCCACCAAAGTCCTTGCTGGCGACGCTGCTCGGCGTCAGCACCATGACCATCATGGCCAGCGCCACCATCACTCCCGCGCTGCCCGGCATGCAACAGCACTTCGCCGCCGAACCGCACGCGGAACTTCTCGTCCGGCTGGTGCTCACGCTGCCCGGGCTGGCGATCATGGTGTCCGCACCGTTGCTGGCCAAGCTGAGCGGCCGGACCGGACGCGTGCCGCTGCTGGTCGCCTGCCTCGCGCTCTACACCGTCGGCGGCGGATCCGGTCTGCTACTGGATTCTCTCCCCGCGCTGCTCGTCGGACGGGCCGTGCTCGGGATCGGCATCGCCGGGATCATGACCACGTCGACCGCGTTGATCGCCGATCACCACCACGCTGACGAGCACGGCCGGGTTCTCGGATTGCAAGGCGCGGCAATGGGTTTCGGCGGCGTCGTCGCACTGCTGCTCGGCGGCTTGCTGGCCGCGGTGGACTGGCGAGGACCGTTCGCCATCTACCTGCTGGCGGTTCCGATGTTGGCCCTCGTGCTGCGCTTCGTGCCGGACGCACCCGTCCAGCCGGCCGATCCGACGGACCCCACCACAGCCGCGTCACCCTGGCAGCCACGGCTGCTCGGGTTGTACGCGCTGATCTTCATCGGCGTTGTCGTCTTCTACACCGTTCCGACGCAAGCCCCGTTCTGGCTGGCGGAAGTCGGCGGCGCGGGACCGGCCGTCGCGGGAGCGTTGATCGCCGCGGTCAACCTGGTGATGACCTTGGTGGGCTTGAACTTCCGCCGGCTGCGCGCCCGCTGGTCCTTCCCGACGCTGGCGATCACGATGTTCGCCGCGTTCGCCGTCGGGCTGGTCGTGCTCGGCACCGCTGGTGCGTTGTGGACCGCCGCACTCGGCATGGTCGTGGTCGGACTTGGCATCGGGCTGCAGAACCCGACCGTCAACGGCTGGCTGGTCTCGACGGCCGCACCCGGCGTGCGGACGAGGTCGCTGGGATTGCTGACGTCCGCGTTGTTCCTCGGGCAGTTCTCGTCGCCGCTGATCGCGCAGCCGGTGATCGACGCCGTCGGAATGGGGACGACGTTCGTCCTTTCCGGAGTGTTAGCCGCGGTCGTCGGCGTTGTCGTGGCGGCTATTCACTGGCGGCGGGTTCCGAAACGTAGTCCGCGACCTGAGCGTGCGTAGCGAACCAGACCCCGTCGTGCGAAGCGATGTGCTCCAGCAGTTCGGTGAGAACCGCGATGCGGGAACGATGTCCGATGACGTGCGGATGCATGGTGAGCTGGAAAAGTCCACCGTCAGCCAGAGCGAGGTCGAACTCGTCGCGCCAGATCGACAACACTCCCTGTGGCGGGGTGTACGGGCGCTGCGAGCCGAAGCGATTCATCGTGAAATACGGGGCGTCGTCACGGATCCACTCCACCGGAAGCTCGACGACGCCGGTCGGCTCACCGTCAGCGAGGATCTCGTAGCAGTCGTCGTCCGCCATCAGCGACGAGTCGTAGGCCAGGCCCAGTTCCCGGATGATCGGGAGGGTGGTTGCGGAAAAGTCCCAGGACGGGGTGCGGATGCCGACTGGACGCGTGTCAGTGAGCCGTTCCAAGGTGTCCGCGGCCCGGAAGGTGAGCTCGCGTTCGGCTGAGGGCGGCAGTTGAGCATTGATTTCGTGGATCCAGCCGTGCAGCGCGACCTCGTGTCCGGCGTCCACATAGGACTGCGCCTCGCCATCGTGCAGCAACGCCGACACCGCGGGCACGAAGAACGTCGAAGGCGCCCCGAACCGCTCAAGCAGCTTCAACACTCGCGGCACGCCGACCCGCGAGCCGTACTCCCCCTGCGACAGCTTGCCCGGCAGCACGTGACCGTCGCGCAGCGCGAGCGTCTCGTGGTCCGAATCAAACGACAACGCCACCGCTACCTTCGCGCCGCCCGGCCAGGATTCCGGCCGCAACGGCCGCCCAGCACGCACGCGGCCGACGTGGTCCCGCCAGGTCTGCTCGCTCCACTGCCACGGTTCGGTCATGCTTCCTCCCCAAGACGACGCGCGCCCTCATCGTATCGCTGTGCCACGATGAGGCACATGCGCGACGAAGAGGCCGACAAGCCGGGTGTCCGGTCGATGAACAGCGTCCTCAGCACGCTGCGAGTCTTCGAAGAAGTCGCCCAGCGACAGCCGGTCGGCGTCTCCGAACTGGCGCGCTCCACGGAGATCCCGAAGAGCACCGTCCAGCGCGGCCTGATCACACTTCAGCAGGCGGGATGGCTGAAGGTCGTGGACGAGGAACGCGCGCGCTGGGGTGTCGCGCCGAGGGTGCTGGCGCTCGGGTTGCGCGACTGCGGGAAGCCGGACCTCAAGGAGATCGCAGACCCGGTCATCAAGCGGCTCGCGGCCGGGACGAACGAAACCGTCATGCTGGCCGAACGCGACGGCGACAGTCTCGTCGTCGTCGCCAGCCAGGACACCGACCAGATCGTGCGAGTCGTGCTGGATGTCGGCACGCGGGTGCCGCTGCTCGCCACGTCCGGCGGCACGGCGATCATGGCGCTGCTCGACGAATCCGAGGTCGATGAGCTGTTCACGCACGAACTTCCCGAGTTCGCCCAGACCCCGGCACCGGATTTCGCCGCGCTCCGTCGTGACATCGCGCAGGCCGCAAAGCGCGGGTACGCGCTCAACGGGTCCTCGTCGTGGTTCCGCCCGCAGGTGTCGTCGATCGGCGCGGCCATCACGAATCCGGCCGGACAGCCGGTGGCGGCGATCACACTCGCCGTGCCCGATACCAGGTACACCCGCGTGCAGGAGAAGACTTTCGCGCCGCTGGTCGTGGCCGCCGCGGCCGAGGTCAGCCGTCTGCTTGCCGCTGGCTGACCAGCACGTGTGCCGCGATGCGGAATGAGGCGTACCGTGTAGTGGCATGAGCGAGTTCAGCGCGTCCAGCGCGGAGTTCCCGGAAAGCACGCCGTTGCGCTTGCGCGACGTCACCTTCCGCAACCGCGTCTGGATGTCCCCGATGGCGCAGTACGCGGCCGACCCGGACGGTCTGCCGACCGAATGGCATCTGGCGCATTACGGCTCCCGCGCGATCGGCGGCGTCGGGCTGGTCATGGTCGAGGCCACCGCGATCAGCCCGGACAACCGATGCACCTTGGCCGATCTCGGGCTCTGGAACGAAGAACAGGCGCTGGCGCACCGGAAGCTCACGTCGTTCGTCTCCGGCCACGGCGCGGTGCCCGCGGTGCAGCTGAACGCCGTGGGTCGCAAGGGATCGCACCAGGTCCCGTGGGTCGGCGACGGCCAGAACGAACCGGTGCCGGTCGCCGACGGCGGCTGGGAACTGATCGCACCGTCGGCGATCCCGTTCGGCAATCTGGCGATGCCCCGCCCGGCCGCCTCGGCGGACTTGGACCGGGTCGTCGAGGAGTTCGCGCACGCGACCCGGATGGCCGAGCTGGCCGGTTACCAGGCCGTCGAAATCCATGCCGGGCACGGGTATCTGCTGCACCAGTTCCTGTCCCCGCTGTCCAATCAGCGCACCGACGAGTACGGCGGGAGTTCGCGGAACCGGATGCGCTTCCCGCTGCGCGTGGCCCGCGCCGTGCGGGAGGCGTTCCCCGAGGACAAGCCGGTGTTCGTCCGCATCACCGCCACCGACTGGGTCGAGGAGAGCATCACGATCGACGACGCGGCCGAGTTCGCCAAGGAACTGGCGGCCATTGGGATCGACCTTCTCGACGTCACCTCTGGCGTGCTCGTGCGCGATCGGGGTGCCCGGCCACCGGATCGGAAGGGCTTGAACGTCGATTTCGCCGCCGCACTCAAGGAAGCGTCCGGGCTGGCTGTCGCGCCAGTCGGCCAGATCACCGACCTCGCCACGGCGGGCCAGGTCATCCGCGAGGGCAAGGCCGACGCTGTCCTGCTGGGACGCCCGCTGCTGCGCGATCCGTACCTCGCCTTGCGAAACCAGCCCAAAGAGACCTGGCCCGTCCGCTACCAGCGCGCTTTCTGACGAGGAACATCACCATGAACCGCGAAACCGTCCGTCCGGACGGCACGAGAATCCATTACACCGCAACCGGTCCCGCCGACGGGCCCGCGCTGACGCTCATCCACGGCTGGGGCTGCGACCGCGGGGACTTCGACACGATCATCGAGCACCTCCCGTCCGAGGTCCGGGTGCTGGCCGTCGATCTCGCCGAGCACGGCGACTCACGGTCGGAGCGCGACACTTGGACGATTGAGGAATTCGCTCGCGACGTCGCCGCCGTACTGGCCGCCGAGTCGGTTGATTCCGCCGTCGTAGCAGGGCATTCGCTCGGCGGAGCGGTCGCGGTCGAGACCGCCCGCCAGCTTCCTCACACGGTCACCCAGGTCATCGCGCTGGAAGCGTTGCACTACTTGAACTTGTTCCCCGCGCAGAGCGAGACAGACGTCCAGGCGTTGCTGCAGCCGTTCCGGGAGGACTTCGCCGGTGCGATGCGCGGCATGGTCGAGGCCGGCTCGCCCGAAGGCACCGATCCGTCCTTAGTGGACTCGTATACCAAGAAGATGGGCTCCGTACGCCAGCCCGCCGGCCTGCACTCGCTCGAAGGCTTGGCGCGCTGGGACATGGACGCGGCGCTGCGCGAAGTCGCCCAGCCGGTCGTGCTGTTCGCCGTGCGCTCGATCATCACTCAGGAGGCGATCGACCGTTACGGCGACCGGATCCGGATCGAGCTGGTCGACCTCGGCAGCCACCACTTCCCCGTCGAATCGCCCGCCGAGACCGCCCAGCTCCTGGCGGGCGCGCTCTAGGAATTACGCCCGCCGTCCGCCATCGACCGACAGCGTGGTCCCGGTGACGTACGACGCGGCGTCCGAGCACAGCCAGACCACGGCCGCGGCGGCTTCCTCCGGCGTGGCCAGCCTGCCGAGCGGAGTGATCGCCTCCTGCCGGGCGATCAGGTCGGGGTCGCCGGCCCATTTGTCGAACCCCGGCGTCCGCGTCGGCCCCGGGCACACCGCGTTGACGCGGATGCCTTCCGCCGCATAGTCCACCGCCGCCACCTTGGTCAGGCCGACGATCCCGTGCTTCGCCGCGACGTAAGCGGGAGCGTTCGGGATCGCGTACAGCCCGCCGTTGGACGCGACATTCACGATCGCGCCGCCCTTCAGGTGCGGCAGTTCGTACTTCATGCACAGGAAGGTCCCGGACAGGTTCACCTGCACGACCCGCTCGAACTCGGCGAGGGTCAGCTGGTCGACGCGTTTGTGCGACGACAAACCGGCGTTGTTCACCGCGAAGTCGAGCCCGCCGTACGCCTCGACGGTCTGCTTGACCGCCGCCTGCACCGAAGCCTCATCGCCGATGTCAACCCGGACGACAAGCGCATCGCCGCCGTCCTTCTTGATCAGCTCGACGGTCTCCGCCGCCGCGGCCTCGTCGATGTCCAGCACGGCCACCGCCGCCCCGCTTCGGGCGAACTCGATCGCCGCCGCCCGGCCGATCCCGCTGCCCGCCCCGGTGACGAGCCCACGCCGCCCGCTCACGAGAGCGACTCGTGGTTCGCCCAGGCCACGCGGTAGGAATGCCGCGCCTGCCACCGGTCGATCACCGCGTGCAGTTCGGGCGCGGTGAAGCTCTTGGCCAGCGTGTCGAGGTCGGCGACGGTGACCTGGACGATCGCCGTCGCGATGAGCGCCGGGATGGCGTCCTCGCCAGGGATCGGCAGGTGGCGGCGGGTCTCGACCGACTCGGCGAACCCGGTCGCCAGCATCGCCTCTTTGATATCTCCGAGGTACTGATCCAGCTCGGCGTCAGGCACCGGCTGGTCGAATGAAACAATCATCGTGTGCGTGATCATGCTTCAAGTTTTGCCCGCATTTCGGCCGGACGTCCAAGACCGATTCGCTATTCGACGATAACCTGGAGGCATGGCTGAGCTAGAGACGCGCGAACTCGAGTACTTCCTGGCCGTCGCCAGCGAGCTGCACTTCGGCCGCGCCGCCGTGCGGCTGTCGATCGCCCAGCCGGCGTTGTCGAAGGCGATCCAGCGCATCGAAACCCGGCTCGGTGTGCAATTGTTCGCCCGCTCGAGCCGGCACGTCGAACTGACCGCGGCCGGCGAAGCCCTGCAGGAACACGGACGGCACGCGCTCAACGCGGTCAGCGCCGCCGCCCGCAACGCCCGCCGCGCCGGGGAAAGCCACCTGCGCCTGGTGCTCAAACCGGGCGGCGACGCCGGACTGCTGTCCGGAATCCTCGCCGAGTACTCCCGCCATCCCGACGCCCACCAGGTCGACATCCTCTTCAGCGGCCCCGCCGACCGCACTGATTTCCTGCTCAGCGGACGCGCGGACGTCGGCCTCCTGTTCATCCCGTTCGACGACCTGACCGGGCTCGACTACGAAAACCTGCACGCCGAGGACCGCGTCGCCATCGTCCCCGCCGCGCACCGGCTGGCCGGACGCGAATCAGTTCGACTGTCCGATTTGGACGGAGAAACGATGCCGTCGTGGAAAGGCGTGCCCGGGGTCGAGGGGACCGGGCCGGAGGTCGCCGACGTGGTCCAGCTGCTGCACCTCATCTCGCTGGAACGAATGGTCGGCGTGCTGCCGCGGTCGCTGGTCGACCAGGTCCCGCCGGGTGTCGTCTGCGTGCCGATCGAGGACGCTCCGCCCAGCCAGCTGGTGCTCGCCTGGAACGAACAGGACCGGCGGCCGCAGGTGGCTTCGTTCGTGAACGCGGCGCTAGATTCGGTCCGCTGAAGCTCGGTTGAACGCCGCCAGCAACAGCACCGCCACCGCGATCGCGAACCCGATGGTGCTGAGCAGCGCCGTCGTTCGCGGAATGTCCATGTCACGAGCATGCTGCCAGCCGACCCAGACATAGGTGACCAGGGCACCCGCGGCGAGCGCGAGCCGATGCCGCGCGCCCCACCCGGCAGACCGGCACCACCGGTACACCAGCGCGACCGCCGCCGCGACCAGCAAGCACCACCCGGCCGCGACCACCCGTTGCGAAACCTCCTCCGGCAGAAATTCCCGGCACCACACCAGACTCGTCACCCCGAACGCCGCGACCCCCACGACCGCGGGTGCGGGAGCGACGCCGTCCCGAGGCGGCACCGACCTCCTGCCCAGCCAGAATCCCAGCACGACCAACCCGGCGACGGCCGCGAACGCCCAACCCAGCTGACCGGCCGAGGCGACAAACCCCGTCGACCCGATCTGCATCGCGCACAACGCCGCCGACCCCGAAACGAACACCACCGCGACCACGGACAGCCCGACCTTGCCCAGCCACGGCTGAGCGCGATACCGGCAGAAGGCTTCCACGATGGCGATCGGCACGCAGATGCTCCAGACGGTGTGCATGGTCAGCACGTCCTGAAGCATCTGAACGCTCGTGCCCAGCGCCGGGACGTACGTTTCGGCGTAAGCGGCAGCGATGTCGAACCCGCCGTAAGCCGGATTCCACAGCATCATGTCGATCGGCCCCTCCTCCAGCAGCGCGTACGCCGCCGCGAACGGGACGATCGCCGCCCAGCCGCGCCCGGTGCGGCGCGCGACCTCGCGGATCAGCAGCGCGCCGCCGCCGTACATCGGCGCGAACAAGAAAAGCGAGCCGACATCGGTCACCGGAGTGTTGCCCAGCAGGTACTCGCCGACCAGCGGAGCGAGAAAGAAGAGGGCGACAGCCGGGACCATGCGACCCACGCTAGGGCGGTCGCGCGGGCAAAACATCTGTCCGCGGTCGATCGCGGATAGCCGTCGGGCTAATTGCGTTCAGTCCTGCGGCTAGGAGTGTCATGCTGGTTCGCGTGGAGGACATCATCGCCGAGATCGGCCCCCGGCTCCGGCTCTTCCGGCGGCAGCGGAACTGCACCTTGGACGAGCTGTCGACCGCCACCGGCATCTCCATCAGCACCCTCTCCCGCCTCGAATCCGGCCGGCGCAAGGCCACCCTCGAACTCCTTCTCCCTATTTCCCGCGCCCACCGGATCCCGATCGACGAACTCATCGGCACCTCCCCGCTGCAACCGGTCACCCGCGGCGACCGGACCGTCGTGCCGCTCACCCGGCAACCCGGCCAGCTGCAGTCGCTCAAAATGATCTTCGACGCCACCCCATGCGAACCCGCTCCTCGCACACACCCCGGCCACGAGTGGTTCTGCGTGCTCAGCGGCAAGGGCAGGCTCGTGCTCGGCGAGCACGACGTCGTCCTCAAGGCAGGCGAGGTCGCCGAATTCGACACCCGGATTCCGCATTGGTTCGGCAGCACCGGCGACGGTCCGGTCGAAATCCTCAGCCTGTTCGGCAAGCAGGGCGAACGCATCCGCGTCCGGGCCAAGCCGCGCTGATTACTCCAGTTGGCGGCATAACCCGCGGCGCCCGGGAAAACCTATGCCCTCGCTGAGCTGCACTGATCGGAACACACCGTCGAAAGTCGGTGCCTGGCACCAAAAATTCCGACTTAACATCCGTGTCCCGCGGACGGACACCTTTTTCCCTCCGCGCGTTTCCTTCGCCTACGACGAGGAGATGCATCGATGCGGAAACTCTTTGCCCTGCTCACTTCCGCCCTGACGGCCGCGGCTGTCGTCGCCGGCAGCCCGCCGGTCTCCGCGGCGCCGGACAGCGGGGTAGTGCCCGGGCTGACCGGTGCCGCCGCGAAAGCCGCCGCCGGAACCGCGGCGGACAAGTTCCTCAAGCTGCGCCGCGAAAAATCCGGCCGCAGCGTCAAGCCGCGGCTCGACGCACAAGCGCACACCTTCTGGGGCCCCGAACCGCAGCTGTCCACCGGCGCGGACGGAATTCTCGTCACGCACAGTGTCGTCCCAGACCTCCGCCTCTCGAACAGCGCGGACGTCGTTTACGCCCCGACCGTCAAGCCCACCGGCCATTCCTGCATCGAAGTCGTCACCGCGTACGGGCTCGACCAGGGCGGCCAGGTCTGGGCTTGGGACTGGTGCGGGACAGTCGGACCCGCGAAGGTCGTCCCGCTGGACAGCTCGTTCCTGTCCAATTACACGTCCACAGTGGACGGACATCCGGCGTTCACTGTCCAGGAAGTCCAGACCGACGCGGGCGCCAACAGCTGGACGGCTTCGCTCTACAACGTGAAGACCGGCAAGTGGGACGACCTGTTCAGCCAAAGCGGCAGCGACCAGAGCACGCTCAACGAGGGCTGGGACATCTTCGAGCTGTACTCGACCGTCGACCCGTCGACCGGCCAGGCGTACTACTGCTCGGACGCGAAGGGCAAGGTCTTCGAATCCAGCCAGCTGCAGCTGCGCATCGGCGGCCAGTGGACGCCCGCGACGGAGTCGAACTCGCCGTTGCAGCCGACCGCCAACCCGAACCCCAGCGATTACAGCTGCTCGTCACTGCAGTTCGAGGTGCCGACGCCGAACAGCAACTGGCGCGTCACCGTCTAGGCCCCGGCCGGCAGGAGTGCGTGCCACCAGCGGTCGAACGCGGCACTGCACCCCTGCCGGTTGGCGTAGTCACCGGCCACCTTCTGAGATATCTCGCCGATCCGGTCCGCGACCGCCGTACCCTGCCGGTAACACAACCGCAGCTCCTGCCACAGCGGCGCGTCCTCGATCGCCCGCACCACGATCCCGCCCTGCCGATCCTCCCGAGTCGCCAACGCCGGCGCGACCGCCATCCCCTCGCGCACCAGGTCCAACAAGGTGGCCAGACACTGCGGCCGATGCGGCTGATCGAGCACGACCCCTCGCTGCCGGCAGACTTCCTGCAGATACGCCGACCACCGAGTCGTCCACGGCGGATCGTCCGCCCAGGGATACGCGGCAAGCTCCTCCAGCGAGATGTCCTCGCCCGAGGCCAGCGGATGATCTTCAGCCAGAATCACGAAAACTGGCTCCCGCGCCTGGATCACGACACTCTCGACGTCGTCCGGAACGATCCGATCCGGAAGCGGCGCAAGGTAAACGAGCGCGAGGTCAAGTTCGCCGTCCGCGAGCGCCGCCACCGTACGGGCCTCGTCCTGCTCCTCATGCACCCGAACCGCCGGACACCACGGCTGATCCCGCAACCACCTCGCCAACGAGAGATGCAGAAACCCGCTGTACCCGCCGATCCGCACCGCCCCAGCCGACTCCCGCCGCGCACCGGCCCGCTCAGTCAGCGCGGACATCCCAGCCAGCACCGCACGCGCGTCCGCGACAACGTCCTCCCCGAGCGCCGTCGGCACACACCCCGTCGGCGACCGGGCGAACAGACTCCCGCCGACCGACCGTTCGACCCGCCGCAGCAACCCGGACAACGCCGGCTGCGAAACGTGCAGCGCCTTGGCCGCGCGAACGAGACTGTGCGCGTCAGCGATGGCCACGAGTGCGCGCAGGTGGCGCAGTTCCAGCTCCATGACTCCTCCGGCCGCAACCCCTCGCCTGGTCACTGTAACGCCGAAGATCGTGAGGAATTACCGACGCGAGTCGGTACTCAGTCGCTCCCGGCGAAGCGAGTACAACGCGATGCCCAGGCCAGCCGCGGTAAGGACCGCGGCCAGCAGATAAATCGACTGTGGCGCACGGGTGATCACCTGTCCGCCCAGCAGCCCGGCGACCGCGGTGGCCAGCTGGAACCCGGACGCGTTGACCGCCACCGCCAACGTCGGAGCACTGCTCCCCGCCGCGATCACCCGCGCTTGCATTCCCGGAACGATCCCGAAGGCCAGCATCCCGAGCACGAAAACCAACCCGATCATCACCGGTTTGACCGGACTGCCCAGCCAAGCCGCCGCCAGTGCCACGACCAGCGCTGCCAGCATCCAGGCCAGCGACGGCAGCAGCGCCTTGTCCGCCCAACGACCGCCGAGGTAGTTGCCCGCGACCGCGCCGACCCCGTAAAGAACCAGCAGCACGGGGAGTAGATCGCTGCTGAATCCACTGACGTCCGTGAGCAACGGCGCGATATACGTAAAAACGGTCACCACGCCCACGTTGCCGAGCACGGTCAGGCCGATCGCCTGCCAGACGTTTCGATCGGCCAGCACCCGCAACTCCCCGCGCACCGAACCGGCCGCGGCCTGCGCGGGAACGAACCGCAGCACCAGCAGCAGCGCGATCCCGCTGACCACCGCGACCGCCTCGAAAGTCGCCCGCCAGCCGAGATGGTGGCCGAGAACGGTGCCGAGCGGACTGCCCGCGACGATGCCCAGGTTCAACCCCATGGTCACCTTCGCGATGGTCGAAACCGCCTTTCCCGGCGGCGCCATCGACACCACAGTCGCGATCGCGACCGCGAAGAACGTCGCCACCACCAGCCCGGCGACGAACCGCGACACCACCGCGAGCGCGTAGCCAGGAGCGAACGCCGATCCCAGGTTGCCCACCATGGACACCACGATCAACCCGGCGATGAGCGGCTTGCGCGGGACCCGCGCGGTAGCGAGCGTGACCAGCGGGCCGCCGACGATCATCCCGATCGCGTAGGCGGTGACGAGCAGTCCAGCCGAGCCCACGGAGACCGACAGCCCGGCGGCGACGTCGGGCAGGATCCCGGCGATCACGAACTCGCCGGTGGTGAGACTGAAAACTACGAGCAGCAAGGAAAAAACCGAGAGCGGCACGGCATCCCACAGTAGTTCTAGTTCGAATGATTCGAACTAGAACTATCACAGCTCGAATCAGTTCCGCTAGACTGCGGGGCATGGCAGGGACTCCGGGCGTGGACCGCGACGTATGCAAGCTGGTCCACCACCTCGCGCACACGCTGGACGTCCACGTGCGCCGCGTGGCCGAGCAGATGGGCCTGACGCCCAGCCAGGTGATCGCGTTGCGCGAACTGTCCGAGCCGATCACCGCCCGCGAACTGGCCGCCCGGATGGTGTGCGAGGCCTCGAACGCCACCTTCGTCCTGGATCGGCTCGAAGAGCAGGACCTGATCCAGCGTCAGCCGCACCCCGCGGACCGCCGGGCCAAGCAGATCGTGCTGACCCCCGCGGGCAAACGCCGTCGCACCGAAGCACTGCGCCACCTGGACGCGCGCTCCCCACTTGCACCGCTCAGCCCCGCGCAACAGGAATCCCTGCGCGAACTGCTCCGCGCCCTGACTCCGGACAGCACGGCCCGAGGCGACCCTTCCCCGGAAAGCCGACTTTCGTCGGTCGAATAGGTCTGGACAACTCGGCAAGTGGTCTAGACAATATCGATCGGGGGTCACGTCGGACCGGAGGAACCGCAATGAAGCGTGCTCGTTTCCTCGTCGTGCTCCTGCTAGCCGCCGCCGGACTTGTCGTCGGCGGCCCCGCGCAGGCAGCGAACCTGCTCGCCAACCCCGGTTTCGAAGCCGGTTCGACCTCCGGCTGGACGTGCCCGGCAGGCGCGGCCGTGAAGACGCCGGTGCACTCGGGGAGTTACGCCCTGGCCGTCACCCCCGGCGCTTCCGACCAGGGCCAATGCACCCAAACAGTGTCCGTGCGCCCGAGCACGACCTACTCGGTCTCCGCCTGGGTCCAAGGCGCACCGGTGTACCTGGGCGTCACCGGCGGCTCCTCCACTTGGACGAACGCTTCCACGTACAGCCAGCTCTCGCTGTCCTTCACCACCACCGCGAGCCAGACGTCCGCCGAGCTGTACCTGCACGGCTGGTACGGCGCCAGCACGTACTACGCAGACGACGTAGTCCTAGACGGCCCCGGCGGCGACACCCCCGGCGCACCAGGCGTCCCGGGAACCCCCACCGTCGGCACCGTCACCGACACGTCGATCGCCCTGAGCTGGGGCGCGGCCGCAGGCACGGTCACCGGCTACCGCGTCTACGAAGACAACACCCTGCGTGCCACGGTGACCGGAACGTCCACGACGCTCTCCAGCCTCACCGCCTGCACCTCGCACAGCTACTCGGTGACCGCCTACAACGACAAGGCCGAATCCGCGCACACC
Source organism: Amycolatopsis sp. cg13 (assembly GCF_041346965.1). Taxonomy (GTDB): domain Bacteria; phylum Actinomycetota; class Actinomycetes; order Mycobacteriales; family Pseudonocardiaceae; genus Amycolatopsis. The sequence continues at coordinate 6,870,808 of NZ_CP166848.1, read as the reverse complement.
CCCGCAGCTTCCGCGACCACCAGCGGCTGCACCAGCGCCGGCCTGCCAAAACACGCACTGATCGGCTACGTCCACGCAAGCTTCGCGAACGGCTCCGGGTACCTGAAGCTCGCCGACGTCCCGAACGCGTGGGACATCATCGACCTAGCCTTCGCCGAACCAACGTCGGTGACCTCCGGCGACGTCCGCTTCAACCGCTGCTCGACCACCGAATGCCCAGGCGTGGAAAGCGACGCGGACTTCATCGCGGCCATCCGCGCGAAGCAGGCGCAAGGCAAGAAGGTCCTGATCTCGATCGGCGGCCAAAACGGCGAAGTCCAACTGACGAGCACCGCCGCCCGCGACAACTTCGTCAACTCCGTCGCGGCGATCATCGACAAATACGGCTTGGACGGTCTGGACGTCGACTTCGAAAGCCAGTCCCTGTCCCTGAACTCGGGCGACACCGACTTCCACAACCCGACCACACCGGTGATCGTCAACCTGATCTCGGCTTTGAAGACCCTGAAAGCCCGCTACGGAGCCAAATTCGTCCTGACGATGGCCCCCGAAACCTTCTTCGTCCAGGTGGGCTACCAGTTCTACGGCGGTGCTGGCGGGGGCGACAGCCGCACTGGCGCGTACCTGCCGGTCATCTACGCCTTGCGCGACTCGCTGACGGTGCTGCACGTCCAGGACTACAACTCCGGCCCGGTCATGGGCCTGGACAACCAGTACCACACCATGGGCGGCGCGGATTTCCTGATCGCGATGACGGATATGCTGAAGTCCGGGTTCAAGGTCGCGAACACCGGCCAGACCTTCCCAGGGCTCCGAGAAGACCAGATCGCCGTCGGCCTCCCCGCGGCTGTCAGCGCAGGAAACGGCTACGTCTCCCCTGATGAGGTCCACACCGCAGTAACCTGCCTAGCCCACGGAACCGGCTGCGGCTCGTACACCTTGCGGGGTGGGCCGTCGCCTGCGTTGCGAGGGTTGATGACTTGGTCGGTTAACTGGGATCGGTATTACGGGTGGGCGTTCCAGAACGCACACCGCCCATTCCTGGACGGCCTCGGCTGAGCACAGACGCGGGGTTCTCCCGAAGATTTAGCCGGATGCCAATAATCGACGCCGGAGCCCGTTAACCCGATTAGCCCTCAAGCACGACGGCATATTCCGATTTCCGGCTGAATACCACCGGTCCCGCCTGGCGAAGCTATGGTTCGAGCAGCCACGCAAGGGGAGGATGCAGATGGCTGAGCAAATGACGCCGTCCGGCGGTACCGGTGCCCTCGGGACGCTCGCCGGGGCACTCGCGGGAGCGCGGTTTTTCCTCGCCGACGGCACGTCCAGAACCGGCGGTGGTTCCTCCGGCGGCGGCGCACCCGGCTTTTACCTGAGCAAGGACGCGATGGCCGCCGAGCTCAAGAACCTTCAGAACTTGCGGACGCGCATCGATTCCCAGATCGAAAAGGCCGTCCCGATGTGGACCATCACCCCGCCGGGAAAGGACCCGGCCTCGCTGCGGAACACCGACGCCAGCAACAACTCCGGGAACTACTATCGCGGCCACCTGATGCGGCAAAGCGCATACCTCGGCTCGATCATCCAGAAGATGAAAGACGCGCTGGGCATCCACGACGCACACGACCAGCAGGCCGGCCGGGACATCGGCCAGCAGGGCGAGGGACGCTTCTGATGCGTTCGATCCGTTTCCGCGCTCCCTTGCTCGCGCTGCTGCTGGCCGCCGGACTGGCTGCCTGCGGCGGCAACGGGGGGAAACCCGATCCCTTGCCCAGCACCGGATCGCCGAGCAGCGACGTACAGCAGCCCTCTTCAGAGGTTCCCAGGGTCGCGAGTCCGTTGCCGGCGTCTCTCGTCCAAGGCGACCCCTGCAAGGTGCTGACCGATGCACAGGTCAAGACGTTGTTCTCCGGTGTATCGCCCGATGTACAGCCGGCGCAGGACACCGGGGTCGCCAAACAATGCCGGTGGTCGAATCCGAGCCGCGGCTCAGGCATCGGCGTGCAACTCGTGTACGCGTGGAAAGACGGTCTCGGCCACGTCTACGCGAAGAAGAACGAAGGCTTCTTCGAAGAACTCGCGCCTGTGCAGGGCTACCCCGCGGTGGCTTACGGGCCGACCGACGACCGGCCGACCGGCCGATGCAGCGTCGCGATCGGCATCGCCGACGACGCCGCTTTCGAGGTGGATGTGAAACTGGCCGATTCTCAAGCGGGGAAAGGCGCCGATCCCTGCCAGGACGCCCAGCACGTCGCCGACCTGGCCGTCACCACGCTGAAGGGCGGCGCGTGAGCATGTCGTCGTTGACCGACGGGTATCTGGCGGTCCTGAAGCACATGCAGGCCGAAGGCCTCATCATCCTGCCCGGCGAACTCGTGCGACGGGTGAAAGCGGGCCCAGGGCCGGACAGTCTCGGACGGGCGCAGCACGCCGCGGCACTCCAGTCCGCCGAGCAGCACGGCATCGAATCCGACACTCTGACAACCGTGGGCCGGCTGGAAAGCGCCTGGTCAGGACAGAGCGGAGACGCGGCAAGGGGATCGCTGCGCCCGCTGGCGGATGTCGCGGCGTCCGCGTCGGTGGCGCTGCACGACAGCCAGTCCACTCTCGCCGACCAGTCGCACGCGTTCACCTCGGCTCGAGATTCGCTGCAGGACGTCTCCGACGACCCGCCAAGCCGTTCAGCGTGGGACGTGCTCACCCCCTGGGACACCGACAACGAGAAGCAGATCAACGCGCGCAACGCGGCCGTCGAGCAGAATAACGCCGTGTATCAGGGGTTCACCGGAACCAGCGACGGCCACGCCCGGAAAATGCCCATCGACTACGGACAGGTCCCCGATTCCGCGGACGGCACCTACCACCTGGCACCGGCCGAAGACCCCGGCCAGAGCGGCACACCGGAGCAGCACCGGCCGCAGGTCACCACGCCGCCTGTCCACCGACCCGACGCCTACCGTCCGACCGATCAGCCCGGCCCAGCAGCAGCGGCTCCGCCCGGACTGAGCACCATGCCTCTTTGGCACAGCACCCTTCCCGGTGACAGCCAGCCTCCGGCCTATGCGCCCCCGGTCTCGCACGGCGACGACAGCACCGGCACTTCCGGCTACGTCCCGCCCGGTTCCCCCGGCATGGACCGCACCCCGGTGCAGTTCGGGCCCAGCGGCTCCAGTTCCGGCTACGCTCCCGGCGGTTCCAGCGGCTACCCCAATCCCGGCCAGCTCACCGGCATGCCCGGGTCCTTCGGACCCGTCGGCGGAACGGGAACACCCAGCGCTGGCGTCAGCCGTCCCGGCGCCTCCGCGCGCGGCGGCGGACCTGGCGGCCCCGGCGAGGCGGGGAAGTCGACCGGGACCAACCGGTTCGGCGAGCCGGAGCGCGGGATGCGCGGCGGGCCTAGCGCGGGTGCGCCCGGTGCCAAAGGAACCAACGGCATGCCCATGGCCGGCGGCGCGGGAAAAGGCGGCAAAGGCGAAGCGGACGAAGAGAAGAAAGCCGCGTCCTACTTGCAGGAGGCCGACCCGAACTCGTTGTTCGGCTACGACGGCAGAGCGACGCCGCCGGTCATCGGCGAATAGCGAGCATCGAACGGCAGTGGGGGGAACAACAACGTGATGCTGCTCGACGCCCCGGTGACCGTCCCGCGCCTGGCGGTCGCGAAAGCCTGGGAATGGGAACAGATCGGCCCGGCACATCCGGTTCTGGGCGTCGTGGATGTGTGGGTCGAAAAAGATGCCGCCATGCGCTTGGACACCTTGACCCGTCAGGTTCTGGCCGAGCCCGGCTTCTTCGACTTGCGTACCGACAGAGTCACCGCGGAGTTCCGCGACCTGATGCTGGCGGTCGCCAACGCCGAAGCCGAATGCTACGGCTGGTCCAGCAGCGGAGACCGGGACCGCGCGCTGCTCGCGGTCCGCACCGGCCGCAACGCCGTCCTCGCCGCTGTTGAGGACGATCTGCTCACCTTGACGACAATCGGCGCGAACCAGTTGATCCGCGCGGTCATCGAACAATTGCCCGATTTCCCGGCCGCCACGATCACCGAATTCACCGTCCCGAAAGCCGAATACGACCGGGGCAGGGTCAGCGATTCGTACACATTGGACACCAGCAGCGACTACACCATCACCTCGCCCGAGGACCGGCTCCGCACCTTGATGGAGTCGCGAAGGGCCGCCAGCCACCAGTTGTTCGTCGCCGCCCGGTCCGCCGGTACCCGTAGCGCCAGCATGCCGTTGACCGCCGTGGACAGCCTCGACCACGGCAGAGTCCTCACCTATCTGCTGGACGGACCGCACGGCGACGTGGCCATCGCCTGCGGCCCCGGTACCGCCGATTACCTCACCAGCGCGCTCGAAAACACCCTCGGTTCGCTCTGCGGCTGATCGGGCGGAAAAGCACGCTTAGCCAACTGTCTAGCCTTTCCGCCAACCAGAGTCCCCGAAAGCAGCCGCCAGCTCCTCCGGACGGCAAGACTCCCCGCAATGCGCACCCAGCGCCAGCTCAGCCCCAGCATCCCGCCAGAATCTCTCCCGCTCCGCAGTGCTCAACCCGTCCACGATCACCTCCGCCCCGACCCGATGCGCCAAGCCCGGCAGCTCCCGAAACAGATCCACCACCGGCGAGTCCGGCGCGACCCCGTCCAGCAGCCCGCAGTCCAGCCGCACGCCGTACACCGGCAGGTCGACCAGCGCGGCCAGCGCGCCGTCGCCCAGTCCGCTGACACTGATCACCGGCCGCACGCCCAGTCCGGACAGTTCCGCCAGATTGTCCCTGGACTCGCCGAGATCGGCGGCCAAAGCCAGCATGGGAAGCTCGACCAGCAACCGCTCGGCCGGGAAGCGCGTCTCCTCCAGCACGCCGACCACCCGGGTGAGCAGATCCGTGTCCGCCGCTTGGTGCGAGCTCAGGCTGACCAGCAGCCGCAGGTCGCGATCAAGTCGTTGCCGCCACCACCCGACCTGTTTGCAGGCGGTGTTCAGCAACCACTCGCCCATCGGCAGCATCAGCCCGGTGGTCTCGGCCAGGCTGCGGCAACGCTCGTCGGACAGCGCGCCAGCGCCGGGCGGATCCCAGCTGAGCAGCACCTCCACACCGTGCACCGCGCCGTCGGCCAAGCGCATCAGCGGCCGGTACCGCTCCCGCACATCCCCGTGCTCGAAGGCGCCCGGCATGACCGCGGCCAGCTCGTCGGTCTTGCGGTCCATCCGGTTCTGCTCGGGATGCGACAGCTCCCACTGCCCGTGCCCGTTGGCCTTGGCCCGGCGCAGTGCCTGATGGGACTCGCGCAGCAGATCGGCGGCGTCGCGGCCGTCGGCGGTCCGGCTGACCGCTCCGACACTGATCGACAGGGCCAGCCCGTGACCGTCCACATAGGTCGGTTCGGCCAGCTCCTGACGCAGCTCGTGCACCAGGCGCACTGGCGGCGGGGTGTCCGGCGCGTTCTCCACCAGCACCGCGAACTCCGCGTCGCCGAACCGGGAGACAAGGGCTTTCTCCTTTGCCAGCACGGACTTCAGCCGTCGCGACACAGTGATCAGCAGCTGTTCGGCCGCGCGCTCGCCGAGGCCATTGCGCACCACTGCGAAAGCGTCCAGCTCCAGCCGCAGGAGCGTCACGCCAAGCTCCGGGTCGGCCTCGCCCAGCACGGTCTCCATCCGCGTGTTGAAGCACTGCCGGTTGGGCAGGCCGGTGAGCACGTCGTGCAGGGCTTGGCGGCTGAGTTCCTTCTGCAGCAGGAACAACTCGGTGCCGTCCTCGACCACGGTGACGAAGTGACTGGGCTCGTCCCCGGTGCCGTGCAGCAGCGAGGCGGTCAACGACACCGAAACGGCCTCGCCGTCGTGATGCAGCAACCGCTGCGACTGCTTGATCCGCTCGACCTTGCCGGCCAGCAGCGCGCGGTAGTCCTCGCGCAGAACCGGCGCGTAATCGGGATGAACCAGGTCGAACAGGTCGGACCCGGTCAGCTCGTCCGGCGCGTGCCCGAGCATCACGCCCGCCGCGGCGTTCACGGTGACCAGCTTGCCGTCCAGGTCGGAGACCAGGATGCCGCTCGCCGACGACGTGGCGACCTCGTCGAACCGTGCCTGCGCGGTCCGCAACTCGTACTTGGCGTCCCGCACTGCCTTGAGCAGGGACATCTTCAGGCTCTCCTGCTGCGCGAGAGTGGCGTCCTGCGCGGCCGCCACCACGCTCGCGGCCAGCGCGCCGAGCACGCCCACGACGCGTTCGGCGAACTCTTCGACGGGCTGGAACTCGGGCAGCGCGAGCATTCCCTTGCTCAGCACGCCCATCGTGACGGTGATCGGCTGCCCGCCCGCGCAGTTCAGCTCGACCAGCCGGGTGCCCGCGGCCCCCAGCGAACCGATACGGCCCGGCGGATGCCTCCGCCCGCTCTCGTGCACCTCGGTGCACAGGTCGTCCAGAAGCGCGACCAGTTCGGTCTCGAAACTGGCGTGCGTCAGCGGCACGTAGCCGGTCCCGCCCAGCAAGTAGGCCCACTTGCGCGCGAGCAAGCCGCGCTGGCGACGCCCGTCTTCGGACGGTTCCGGGGTCGAGTGTCTGTCCGGTTCGGTCATGGGCTCACGACTTCCGCGCCACACCTGCATAGATCAGTTCGTTCCACGACGGGTCCTCGGCGATGTCGGTAGGCCCGGCCGGCCGCCAGCTGCCACAGCCCACCAGGCCCGGCTCGACCAGCGCCAAATCGCCCAGCAGGCCCAGAATCTGGTCGTGGGACCGGGTGTGCGGCACCTCGCCGCGCCGCTGTGCCATCTGGTCGCTGGCCGCGGCGAACGACTCCCGGTGCGCGTCGGAATTGATGTGGGTGAAGGCGACCAGGCTGCCCGGGGCCAGCGGTTCCTGGTAAGCGCGCACCAGCCCGGCCGGGTCGTCCTCGTCCGGGATCCAGTGCAGCAGCAGCATGCACAGCAGGCCGACCGGCTCGGAGAAGTCGATCAGCCGCCGGACCTCCGAGCTGTCCAGCACCCCGGCCACGTCGCGCACGTCCGCGTGCAGGACCGCGGTGCGGTCGTCGCCCGCCAGCAGCAGCTGGCCGTGCGCGACCGCCACCGCCTCCTTGTCGACGTAGACCACCCGGGTCTCGGGGACTTCCCGCTGGGCGATCTCGTGCACGTTGCCCACGGTGGGGATGCCCGCGCCCAAGTCGAGGAACTGCCGGATGCCTTGGGAGATCATGAAGCGCACCGCGCGGCCGAGAAAGGCGCGGTTGAGCCGGACCGACTGCCGGATCCACGGCAGCGTCCCCTCGAGGTGGTCCGCGGTGGTGCGGTCCGTCTCGAAGTTGTGGCTGCCGCCGAGCCAGTAGTCGTAGATCCGGGCGACATTCGGTGAACTCGTGTCTACTCCGGCCGGGACCCAGTCCCGTGTACCCGCCATCGCGCACCTCATAGGTTCGGGAGCCGGAACAGCATACTCACCCTGGTCACGATGACTTAATCCGTCAATCGTGGTTAAGGTACTACCCAATCGGGCGCTGCCAGTGCCGCTGAATGGATCGTAAAATAGCGGGCCTCCCGATTCTCCCCAATGTCAAGGAGTTCGCGTGCCCGTCCGGGTGGCACCTGGACGGTGGCCTTTGCTGGGACACACAGTCGAGCTGGTCCGCCGTCCCGTCCCATTCACCGCCGGACTTCGGGAACACGGTGACGTGGTCACACTGTTCCTGGGACCATTGCACACCTATTTCCTCACGAATCCGGAAATTATTCACCGCGTGCTCGTGACAAATGGATCCAGCTTCGGCAGCGGAATCATGTTCCGCAAATTCCGCCCGTACGCGGGCAACGGTCTGGCCCTTTCCGACGGGCCCTTCCACCGCAGGCAGCGCAAGCTGATGCTGCCCGCCTTCAGCCAGCCGCACCTGCGCCGCTACGCCGAGGGCTGGGTCCGGGCGACCGCCGCCATGGCCGGGTCCTGGCAGCCAGGCGAGGTGCGGCAGATCGACACGGACATGCAAGCCCTTGCCATGACCAACGTGGGCGAGGCGCTGTTCGGCACCGAACTGGGCGAGGAAGCCATCCGCGAGGCCCGCCGCTCGATCCCGCTGATCATTCAGCTGGGCATGTACCGGGTGCTCTCCCCTGGCTTCGCGGAGAAGCTGCCGCTGCCGTTCAACCGCCGCTTCGACGAGGCCATCGCGCGCATGAAAGCCGTGGTGCGGGAACTGATGGCGGGCCGCGACCCCGACACCGACCACGGCGACCTGTTGTCCACGCTGCTGCTGGCAAGGGACGCCGAGACCGGCGAGCGGATGACCCGGGAGCAGGTGCACGACGAGGTGATGACCCTGCTCACCGCGGGCACCGAGGCCACCGCGCTGATCCTGGCCTGGGCCTGCCACGAGCTGGGCCGCAATCCCGATATGGCGGAACGAGTGCGAGCCGAGGTGGACCAGGTCCTCGGCGGACGCCCGGTCGCCTTCGACGACTTGCCCGCGCTGGCCTACACCGGGCAGGTGGTCAGCGAGGTGCTGCGGATGTACGCGCTGTGGATCCTGATGCGCCGCACCGAGCAGGAAATCGACCTCGGCCCGGTGCGGCTGCGCCCCGGCGACGAGGTGATGTTCAGCCCGCTCGCCATGCACACCGACCCCCGGTACTGGGATCACCCGGCAGCATTCGACCCGGACCGATGGTCCACCGACCGGGTGCGCTCGTTGCCGCCCGGGGTGTTCATCCCGTTCGGCAACGGGATCCGGCAGTGCATCGGCCACCTGTTCGCGCGAGCCGAGGTGGTCATCGGGCTGGCCACGATCCTCGCGCGGTGGCGCCTCGAACCGGCCGGCCCGGTCCGGGTGCGCTACACGACCATCGCCTACCCGCGCGGCATGCCGATGACGGTGCGTCCGCGGGATTAGCAGTTCACACAACGGAATATGGAGTTTTTGTGCATTTGCTCTTGCGCCGGGCCGTCGCCGCGGCGATGGCTCTGCTGTGCGTCAGCACGGTGCTCACCCCACCGCAGGCGTCCGCTGACGAGGCGTCCTGCCAGGACCTAAACATCCCCGTGTCGCTGGTGGATCTGCCCCTGCTCGGGCTTAACGATCAGACCATGTACGGCAGGCTGTGCGTCCCGCCCGGCGGCAGCCGCACCCTGCAGGTGCTGGTGCCCGGCGGCACGTACAACTCGACCTACTACGACCCGCCCGGCCTGCCAGACACCCAGTCGTTCCGCAAAGCGGTGAACAGCGCGGGATACGCCACCCTGGCGATAGACCGGGTCGGCTCCGGACGCAGCTCCAAACCGCCGAGCTCCCTGCTGACCGCGAGCAGCCAAGCCAACGCGGTGCACCACGCCATCCAAGCGATGCGGACCGGCGCGGTGGGGCCCAGGTTCGACAAGATCGTCCTCGTCGGGCACTCGCTCGGATCGGCCACCACGATCATCGAGGCAGGCACCTTCCACGACGTCGACGGCGTGGTGATCACCGGATTCACTCACCGGGTCGCCGCGCTGACCGTGACGCCCACGGTGGCCGCGCTGAGCCCGGCGGTGCTGGACGCGCGGATGTCCAAGGTCGCCGGGCTGGACCCGGGATACCTGACCACGCTGCCAGGCATGCGATACGACGCTTTCCACAACCCCGCGCCGTACAACCAGCAGGTCATCGACGAGGACGAAGCGAACAAAGACCTGATCGCGCCCGGCGAGATCGTGGACGCCGTCCTGATCGGTTTGGTGCTGCCCTACAGCAGGCAGATCACCGTGCCGGTATTCCTGGCGATGGGCCAGGAGGACAACGTCTTCTGCGGCCCGCTGGCCAGCGACTGCTCCAGCGCGGAAAGCCTGCGGCAGGGCGAAGCCACCTACTACTCGCCCGAGGCCCAACTACGGACGTTCGTGGTGGCAGGCTACGGACACTCGATCAACTACGCCCCCAACGCGCCCCTGCTGCACGACGCGGTGACCGGCTGGATGAACGACATGATCGGCCAGTAACGCATTCTGTCGAGCATTGCCCGCCCGGCTCCGCATGACCTGAGCCGGGCGGGCAGAAGGCACGCACGACATTCTGGAACCCGGGGCGTTCTATCGCCTGCCGCGGCCTGGTCGACGTCGTCGCCTGAGCCGTTGCGGTACTTCGCTGCTGTACAACACGAAAAAGGCCCTTCCCGGATCCCGGAAAGGGCCTTTAATCCACTGTGGAGCTGAGGGGAATCGAACCCCTGACCTTCTCGATGCGAACGAGACGCGCTACCAACTGCGCTACAGCCCCTAGGAGCGTGAGCCCCTGTTGTTCAGTGCTTGGAAAGCTTAGCAGCGCCTTCCAGGCACCGAACAGCGGGGGTCACTCTCCGACGGCCCGGCGGTACGGGCCCGCGGTGGGCTCGGCGAGTTCCTCGAATGCGGGGTCCTCGTCGTCCAGGTCGACCACGACGGCCTGGCGGCGGATGCGGGACATCGGGGACGGTTTGCGCTCCACGATGTCGCGCGGCACCTCGGGTGCGACGACCTCGACGTCTTCCTCTTCCTCCTCGAAAGAGTCGTACGCCTCGTGAACAGGAGCAGGAGCCGTCGTCGAGTAGCGGGCCATCCGGCGCTGCCGGATTTCGTTCTCGATGCGGACCTGACGGCGGAGGTACACGAGGTAGCCGACGAGGGCGAGGTCGACCGCGGCGTGTGCCCACCAGGCGAGCGACAGCGCGAATCCGGCGATCGCGGCCGTGACGACGGCGGCGATCAGCAGGATGACGACCACTCGCTGACGGAACGCGTACTTGGCCTTGGCCGCGATCTCCGCCGCTTCCGGGTCGAAGCCGCCTCGGCCCGGGCGGTAGCTGCGGCGTTCGCGGCGCGGCGCGGCGGCACGTTCGGCGCGCGCGGGCTGCGGGAGCGGCTCCGGCTCGGGTTCGGGCTCTTCGTCCAGGTCAGCGTCGAGTTCCGCCTCGAGTTCGGCGAGATCATCCTCCACCGAAGGATTCGCATTGTCGGACACGGCGTCGTCCTCCTGTCCCTCGTTGCGAGCACTGCCCCTTCGCACTACCCGGGCGGCCAGCGCGGAGGTTGGCGTCCGCGCGACTTGCTGGCGTTTGCGAGCCACCATGGGCACGAGAACGACGAGCCATGCCGCGGCGAGCGCGACGATGATCACCGAACTGGGCATCTCCCGTCACCTCCCCCGATCCTCTGCTGTAGTCACGCTAGCCACAACAGTCACACAGGAGGCGCAGACTCGCCGGGTTCGATCACGAAAATGCATCACCGCATTAGGTGAATCTCACAGGATGTGGTAACGCGTGATCGGTTTAGAACGCGTAGTCACCATCAGGCCAGGTCGGCGCGCCCGGAGGCCACCAGGCGGGACACCAGGCCGTCGCCGGTCTCTTCTTTCGTCACGGCGAAACACAGGTGGTCACGCCATGCGCCGGCCACGTCGAGGTACCGCTCGAACAGCCCTTCCTGCCGATATCCGGCCTTCGTGAGCACGCGGATGCTGGCGTTGTTCTCCGGCCGCACGGTCGCTTCCAGCCGGTGCAGGCCCGCGACATCGAAAGCGTGATCTGTCACGAGCGCGACGGCCGCGGTGGCCACGCCTCCCCGGACGATCTCGGACGACACCCAGTACCCGATCCAGGCCGACCGGAGTGCGGCGCGGATCACATTACCGACAGTGATCTGCCCGGCGAACTTTCCGTCCACCGTGATCGTGAACGGCAGGCACTGGCCCCGCCGCGCCAGCCCGCGCAGCGCCGCCCACTGCGACGGCCACGACCAGAACGCGTTGCGGTCGGCCCACGGCCCGATCCCGGTCGGCTCCCACTCCTCGAGGTGCTCGCGGTCGCGCAGCCGGACGCGGCTCCACTCGCCCGCGTCGCGCAGCCGCACCGGGCGCACGGCGAGCACGCCTGCCGGGATCCGCAGCGGGCCGAGCGTGGCGGGCCAGCCCGGGTGCCGGTTTTCGACCGAGTCGGCGAGTGCGGCCACGGATCAGGCGCGCTGGGCGAGGAAGGTGACCTTGACCTGGTCGCCCGCGGCCACCTCGGTGAGATCCTCTTCGACGGTGATGAGGCAGTTGGCCTCGGCCAGCGACGCGAGCAGGTGCGCGCCCGACGTCCCGAGCGGCTGCACCAGGTACTCGCCGTTCGCTTCGTCGCGCAGCAGCTGCCCGCGCAGGTAACCGCGACGGCCCTTCGTGGACGTGATCGACGACAGCAGCCGAGCCCCGACCACCCGGCGGTGCGGGTTGCGGGTGCCGCGCGCGGTGCGGATCAGCGGCCGCACCAGCACCTCGAACACCACGAGCGCGCTCATCGGATTGCCCGGGATGAGGAACGTCGGCACCGAATCCGGCCCGAGCCTGCCGAAGCCCTGCACCGAACCGGGGTGCATGGCGACCCTGGTCAAGTCGATGTGCCCGAGGTCGGACAGCGCGGCGTGCACCTCGTCGCCGGAAGACCCGCCGGCCCCGCCCGCGACGACCACGATCTCGGACATCAGCAGCCGTCCCTCGACGACCTCGCGCAGCCGCTTCGGGTCGCCCGGCACGATGCCGACCCGGCTCACCTCGGCGCCGGCGTCGCGCGCGGCCGCGGCCAGCGCGTACGAGTTGACGTCGTAGACCTGGCCGACCGACGGCGTGCGGTCGATGTCCACCAGCTCGTCGCCGACCGACACGATCGACACCCGAGGCCGCGGGTAGACCAGCACTTTCGCGCGGCCGACCGCGGCCAGCAGACCGACCTGCGCGGAGCCGATGGTGTCGCCCTTGCGCACCGCGACGTCGCCGATCTGCACGTCCTCACCGGCCCGGCGCACGTAACCCGCCGACGGCACGGACCGGGTCACGGTGACCTTGGCCTGGTGGCCGTCGGTGTACGCGGTCGGGACCACGGCGTCGGCGAGCGTGGGCAGCGGCGCGCCGGTGTCGACGCGCACCGCCTGGCCCGGCTGCAATCGGCGCGGCTGACGCGAGCCAGCCGGGATTTCGCCGACGACCGGCAGCTGGACCGGTTCCTGCCCGGCCGTGCGCACGTCGACGCTCCGGACCGCGTATCCGTCCACTGCGGCCTGGTCGAACCCGGGCAGCGCGTGCTCGGCGACCACTTCCTCCGCGCAGAGCAGGCCCTGCGCTTCGGAGATCGCGACGCGAACCGGCCGCGGGCGCACGGCGGCGTCGAGGGTCAGCGCGATCTGCTCGTCGACTGAGCGGAAGTCTCCGGATTCAGCGGATTCTTCCGTCGGGACAATGGCTTCCGCCGTTTCCGCCGCGGCGACGGCCTGAACCGCCGGTTCGGGCGTCTCGACTTCTTCGGCCGGGGTGGCGGGGGTGGAATCGAGGGAGTCCGTCATGGGCGATCGTTTCCGATCCGTTCGGTCAGCCAGGCGCGCAGCGACGGCCCGTAATCCGGGTCCTCGAGCGCGAAATCGACAGCGGCGCGCAGGAATCCGCCCGGGTTGCCCAGGTCGTGCCGCCCGCCGCGGTGGACGACGATGTGCACGGGGTGCCCCTCCTGGATCAGGAGCGCGACGGCGTCGGTGAGCTGCAGCTCACCGCCCGCGCCGGGTTCGATCCGGCGCAGCGCGTCGAAAATCGCCCGGTCGAGCAGGTACCGCCCGGCCGCGGCGTAGGTCGACGGCGCGTCCTCCGGCTTGGGCTTCTCGACCATGCCGTGGACCTGCTTGACGTCCGGGTCGTCGGTGTCGGTGACGTCGAAGACGCCGTACGGGGAGATCTGCTCCTTCGGGATGTCGAAGGCGCAGAGCACGCTTCCGCCGTGCTGGGCGCGGACGGCCGACATCCGGTCGAGGACCCCGGCGGGCAACACGAGGTCGTCGGGCAGGAGCACGGCGACGGCGGTGTCCTCGTCGGTCAGGTTCGGCTCGGCCTGCGCGACCGCGTGCCCGAGCCCGAGGGCCTGTTCCTGGATCGCGACCTCGACGTCCAGCAGCTCCGGCCCGCGGCGGACCTTCGCCAGCAGCTCGGTCTTACCCTTTTCCTCGAGCGTCTTCTCCAGGTCCGGCTTCGCCTCGAAGTACCGGACGACAGCTTCCTTGCCCGGCGAGGTGACGATCACCAGCCGCTTCGCCCCCGCACTCGCCGCCTCGGTCGCGACGATCTCGATCCCCGGCGTGTCGACCACCGGCAGCAGCTCTTTGGGCACCGCTTTCGTGGTCGGCAGGAATCGCGTGCCGAGGCCTGCGGCAGGCACGATGGCGGTTCTGAAGGTCTGGGTGGTTGAGGCGCCCGTCATGGGCGCAAAGCCTAACCTGGTCTCATGCACGAGCCGGGCAATGAGACCCCGAGCAAGGCGGAGTGGCGGACACGAATCCTTCGCGCCCGCGCCGAACTGCCCCCCGAAGCCCATGCTCGCGAGGCAGCCGCCCTGGCGACCGCGGCATCGTCAATCCACGCGGAAACGGTGTGCGCGTACCTCCCTTTCGGCACCGAGCCCGGCCAAATTTCCCTGGTGAACGCCCTGGCCGCGCGCGTCCTGCTGCCCGTAATCCCGGACACTCCCGGCCCGCTCGACTGGGCCGAGTACACCGGCCCGGACACCCTGATCCCCGGACGCCTCCGCGGCGTCCTGGAACCGTCAGGCCCACGCCTGGGCACCAGCGCGGTGGCCTCGGCACAGGTGCTGCTGATCCCAGCCCTGGCCGTCGACCGCCACGGCACCCGTCTCGGCCGCGGAGCCGGCTACTACGACCGCACCCTGACCGCCGCGCCTGACACCGCCCGCGTGGCTGTGGTGCGCGCAGAGGAGGTCGTCGACCGCCTCCCGGCCGAACCCCACGACGTGCCCATGACGGCCGTCCTGACGCCCTCCGGCCTCATCCAGCTGCCGACAGCCGCTGCCGCTCGGTGAGGCGAGTGGTCAAGACCACTCGATCGGGCCGTCGGTTCGGTGCTGCCGCTTGAGTGAGGCGAGTGGTCTTGACCACTCGACCGGCATGCCGGGTTCAATGCCGCCGCTCGACGAGGCGAGTGGCCACGGCCGCCCGATCGGCCCGTCGGGTTCGGTGCCGCCGCCCGAACCGAATGGCCGCCGACCAGCGCCGAACCGAAGAGACCGTCTGCGGACGCCCGGCAAGGACCACACCGCCAGCCTCAATCGACACCCGGCATCCGCCACCGCCCAGCACCGAGCCACCAGCTCCACCCGGGTCGCTCGCGCTGCGCACGCTCAACCGGACAAGTCGCCAGCTCCGCCCACCTCACTCGCCTCAGCGTTCACCCACGAAGCACCCAACCTCCCAAATCACCGAAACCACGCATCCGCCCACAACCCACACCAGCAACACACCCACAGCCGCCCGAATCGGCGCCCTTCGAGCCGCCCACAAGCACCGCCCAGACCCCGCCAACCGGCCCAGCAACGGCCTCACTGACCGGACCAGCCGCAGTCCAGCCACCGAGCCGCACCCGCTTTGGACGTCCTGACCAGCGCCAACCCGCCGCCACCCCTTCCGCCGCAGCACTGTGAGCAAGGGGTAATTGCGCTGAGGGAATGTCGTCCAGCACAATTGGGTTAGCACTCTTGTAGGTCGAGTGCCAGTGCATGAAGGAGCTTCAGTGCCCACGTACCAGTACGCCTGCAAGGAATGCGACCACCGCTTCGAGGCGGTGCAGTCCTTCTCCGACCCCAGCCTGACCGTCTGCCCGCAGTGCTCCGGTCCACTGCGCAAGGTCTTCAGCTCGGTCGGCGTGGTCTTCAAGGGCAGCGGGTTCTACCGCACGGATTCGCGTGATTCGAGCAAGTCGAGCACCTCCGCGACTCCGGCCAAGACCGAGAGCGCCAAGTCCGACTCGTCGTCCACCACCTCCTCTTCGTCGACGTCTTCTTCGTCCTCGAACACATCCTCCACGACGAGCACGACAAAAACGGCTTCCACGCCCTCCTGACCCCGAGTTATCCACAAGGGGCCAGTTGTCCACAGGTTCGCGAATCGGCCCTTTCGGCCGGTTCACGACGTCCTTAACGTCGGTTTCGTGCGGCATCCCGTCGCATCGGAACCGACGAGGGGACAACCGTGAACACCTTGCTCAGCCGCCTTCCCGCGCTGCCTGACGTCCGTCTGCCGCGCGGTCGGCGAGCCCGGATGCTCCGCCGGTGTCTCGCGGCGGCCTTGCTCTTGGCCGGCCTGCTCGTCCTGTTCCTCCCGCCCTCCGCACGGGGCGCACCCGCCACCGCAACGGTGGTCTCCGCACGCGACCTGCCCGCGGGCTCCGTCCTGCGCGCTGCCGACGTGCGGACTGTCGCGCTGCCCGACGACCTCCGCCCGTCCGGCGCGCTGTCGGCGTCAGACGCGGCGGTGGGGCGGCTTCTGTCCGGCGCGGCGCGGGCTGGCGAGCCCATCACCGACGTCCGGCTCCTCGGCAACAACCTCCCCGTAACGGGTGAACCCGGCGCGGTCACGGTCGCCGTTCGGCTCGCGGACGCGGCCGTCGCCGAGCTGCTTCAGCCGGGTCAGCGCGTCGACGTCGTCGCGGGCGCGGATACCACAAATTCCGCATCTGTGCTGGCCAGAGGGGCCACGGTGGTCACCGTCCGGCGTTCCGACGACGCCGGGAACCGCACGCTGGGCCCGCCGCAGAAGGGTCCGCTGGTACTGCTCGCGCTGCCGGCGCAGGTTGCCACGCAGGTCGCTGCTTCCTCGCTCGAACGACCGGTAACGGTTACTCTCCGCTAACCCGACCCTGTTCCGACGGGCGACGGCTGTCTTACGACGGCCAGACGCCTGTCCCGAATCCCCTGGGAGCAGCAGTGCTGAAAGGTTTCAAGGACTTTCTGATGCGCGGCAACGTCGTCGACCTCGCGGTCGCCGTCGTGATCGGCGCCGCGTTCACCGCGATCGTCACGGCGTTCACCAACGGCCTGATCAAGCCGTTGATCAACGCGCTCGGCGGCTCGGACGCGGCGAAAGGCCTCGGCTTCAACGTCCTGCACGGCAACGACTCGACGTTCATGGACTTCGGCGGCGTGATCAACGCGGCGATCAACTTCGTGATCGTCGCCGCGATCGTGTACTTCCTGATCGTGCTGCCGATGAAGCACGTCCAGGAGCGGCGCAAGCGCGGCGAGGAGAAGGGCCCGGCCGAGCCGACGGACGTCGAGCTGCTCACCGAAATCCGCGACCTGCTGCGCGCGCAGCGGGGCAACGGCTCCTCGAGCGGCAACTGAGGGGTCAGCGATCGTGATGCGGGGGCCGGTTCTCGAGGTACCACGAATCAGGAGTGGTCTCCGGGCCCCGGCCCCGCTCATCGGACGTAGTCTCCGGCAGCACGTCGCCGAAGATCTCGTCGACCCGGCGGCGGCGCTGGGCCTCGGTCACGCGGGGACGTCGTTCTTCGTGCGGCATGGGTCCATCGTCCCACCTGTTGTTTGACAAGTGCAGAGAGACATCCGCCGCGAACCGGCCGGGCTCAGACCTCTTCGAGGCCGGAGAGCTCGTCGATCACGTGCGGGACCAGCGACGAAAGGGTCGCCATACCGTCGCGCACAGCCGCGCGCGAACCGGCCAGGTTGACCACCAGCGTGCTGCCCGAAACGCCGGCCAGGCCGCGGGAGATCCCGGCGTCGACCGCGCCAGCGGCCAGCCCCGAGGCGCGCAGGGCCTCGCCGATGCCCGGGATCGGGCGGTCGAGGACACCGGCGGTCGCGTCCGGTGTGCGGTCGCGCGGCGACACTCCGGTGCCGCCGACCGTGATCACCAGGTCCGCACCGCCGATCACCGCCGTGTTGAGCGCGTTGCGGATGCCCGCGGTCTCGGCTTCGACCACGACGACGCCGTCGACGATGAACCCGGCCTCCTCGAGCAGCTCGGTGACGAGCGGCCCGGAGGTGTCCTCGTGCTCCCCGTGCGCGACCCGGTCGTCCACAATCACCACGAGTGCCCGGCCCAGCCGCTGTGCGCTCCGTTCCATGCCGACACCGTATCCGGTTCCGGGCCCCCTTCGCCGCCGCGGGCCCGGTGATTTCTGACGATTCGGTGACGTGGTCCGCGCAGGCCGCGCGCGCCCCAGGGCAGGCGGCCTAACGTCGGCGAGGTGCGAGTGCTCCTCACCGGCGGCGCCGGGTTCATCGGGTCCCGGATCGCCGACCAGCTGGCCGACGACGGCGACGAGGTGGTCGTGCTGGACAACCTGCTGTCCACCGCGCACGGCTCGACCACGCCACCCGAATACACCCGGCGGCACCGCTTCCTGCGCGGTGACGTCACCGACACCGAGATCGTCGCCGAGCTGCTCGACGGCGTCGACGCGGTCTGCCACCAGGCCGCGGTGGTCGGGCACGGAGTGGATCCCTCCGACGCACCCTCGTACGCGCTGAACAACGACTACGGTACCGCCGTGCTGCTGGCCGCGATGCACGCGGCGAAGGTGCGCAAGCTCGTGCTGGCCTCGTCGATGGTGGTCTACGGCGAGGGTCGCTACGCGTGTGCGGAACACGGCGTCGTTCCACCGTCAGCTCGCCGGCAGTCCGATGTGGACGCCGGACGATTCGAACCCACCTGCCCGCACTGCGGTGCCGAGTTGGGCTGGCAACTCGTGCCCGAAAACGCGCCGCTGTTGCCTCGAAGCACGTACGCGGCAACCAAATTGGCGCAAGAACACCTCGCGGGTGCCTGGGCGCGGCAGACCGGCGGCACGGTCTGGGCGTTGCGCTACCACAACGTCTACGGCCCGCGGATGCCGCAGAACACGCCGTACGCCGGAGTGGCGTCCCTGTTCCGCTCGGCGCTGGAGCGCGGAGAAGCGCCGACCGTGCTGGAGGACGGACGGCAGCAGCGGGATTTCGTGCACGTGGACGACGTGGCCCGAGCGAACGTCCTCGCGCTCCGGAGCGACGGTCCGGAGGCAGACCTGACGCCGCTGAACATCTGTTCCGGGCAGCCGCACAGTGTCGGCGACCTGGCCCGGGAGCTGGCCCGTGCCTGCGGCGGACGGGAGCCGCGGATCGTCGGCGGCGCGCGGCCGGCTGATGTCCGGCACGTGGTCGCCGACCCGGCCCGAGCACGGGAGCTGCTCGGATTCCAGGCGGAAACCTCCTTCGCGGACGGCATCGCCGCGTTCGCCACCGCGGAGCTGCGCGCGCCCGTCACCCGATGAGGTGAAGATCACTTTCCGGAATGAATCGGCCGTACCGGATCTTGATGCTGGGCATGCGTTCCATCGTGGTGGGGGACATCGAAATCCACGCATTGACCGACGGACGGCTGCAGCTGCCGTCGTCGTTCTTTCCAGGACTCCTGGGCAAGCGCTCGGCACCGACCGCCGTGCCCGTGGTTCTTGGCGCATTCCTGATCCGGACGGGCGTCCGCACAGTGCTGGTCGACGCCGGTTTCGGTCCGCGTCCGACCGGCGAGCCGCATCTGCCGCAGCATTCCAAAGAGCAACTGCACCCGGTGGTCAGCGCCGCTGAAACTGAGCACACCGGAGGCTTGCCCGCCGCGCTCGCCGAAGCCGGGGTTGCCCGCGAAGACGTCGACACCGTGGTGCTGACTCACCTGCACGCCGACCACATCGGCTGGGTCGCGCCGAGCGGCGAGCCGTACTTCCCGAACGCCGAAGTGCGGTACGGCGCGCCCGACTGGGCGGCGTTCGTCGAACCGGCGGGGCGGCACGACCGCGGCCGCGTAGCGCTGGAAGCCCTTCGCGCCCAGGGCAAACTGCGTCCGATGCTGGACGGCGAAACGGTCGCGCCCGGCGTCACCGTTCGGCATGCTCCCGGGCACACGCCGGGGCATTACGTGCTGGAGGTCGCGGATCAGGACCGTCGCGCCGTCCTGATCGGTGACGTCTTCCAGATTCCGGAGCAGATGGCCGATCCGACGATCGGGGCCGCATCCGACGTCGATCCGGGGCAGGCGGAGCTGACCCGCCGTCGCTGGCTCGGCGAGGTGGCCGGTACCGGGACCATCGTCGCGGCCGCGCATTTCCCGGACGAGCCATTCTTCCGGATCGCGACCGACCACACCGTGGAGCCGATCTCGGCCGTTGCCGCGCCCTGACTGTCCACAATAGACGGATCAGGACGCCGCCAGCGGCAACCGCACCTCGAAGCGGCATCCTGGGCCGTGGTTCTGCACGCCGATCCGGCCTCGGTGTGCTTCCACCAGGCCCTTCGCGATCGCCAGGCCCAGCCCGCCGCCGCTGGTGGTGCCGCTGCGGTCGGGGGTGCGGGCTTGCGTGCCGCGGAAGGCGACGTCGAAGACCCGGCTGATCTCGTCGTCCGGGATCCCGCCGCAGCCGTCGTCCACGGCCAGCAGCGCCTGGTCGCCGTCGATGCCGAGTTGCACGGCGACCGTGCCGTCCGGCGGAGTGTGCCGGATGGCGTTGGACACGAGGTTCCGCACGATCCGCGCCAGCTCCGGATCGCTGCCGGACACCACCGGCCACGCCGACGCGTTTTCCAGCACCCGCACGCGTTTGCGGTCCGCCACCGGTGCCTGCGCGGCGACCGCGTCGCTCACCACGTCGCGCAGCGGGACCGCCGACATGCTCAGTTCGAGTGCTCCCGCGGTGATCCGGGACAGCTCGAACAGGTCGCCGACCATGCCGGACAGCCGGGTGGTCTCGCCGCTGATGCGCTGGGCGTAGTCGGCCACCTCAGCGCGTTCCGAAACCACGCCATCGGCCAGTGCCTCCGCCATCGCCTGGATCCCGGCCAGCGGACTGCGAAGGTCGTGGCTGATCCACGCGACCAATTCGCGACGCGACTTCTCCGCCGCGCGTTCGCGTTCCCGCGCCTCTCGTTCCCACACACTGCGCCGCGCGATGACCCGGCCCAGCACCATCGCCGCGGGCACCGCGACCAGTGCCACGAGCAGGCACACGAGCAGTTCGGTGGTCAGCGCCTCGGTGAACATGAAGCCGCTCACGCCGAGGATGCCGACCAGCATCGCCGCGATCGGGGTCAGCACGAGGGTGGTCATCGTGGTGGCCAGCGATCGGTGCCGCAGCAGGTAAAGCGCGAGCCCGCCCAAGGCTGCCACCGGCAGGGCGAACAGCAAGGCGAGCGGAAGAATGTGCAGGACGTGGACGAACATGTCCCACGCCGACTCGCCCGAGCCGATCATGGCTGTGTCCGGTCGTAGCGGTAGCCGACGCCCCACACCGTCGCTACACGGATCGGTTTGGCCGGGTCACGCTCGATTTTCTCGCGCAGCCGTCGCACGTGGACAGTCACCGTGGACTGGTCGCCAAAGTCCCAACCCCACACCTTCCCCAGCAGGTCAGCCCGGCTGAACGCGACGCCGGGGTGGGAGAGGAAGAACGCGAGGAGGTCGAACTCGCGCGTGGTCAGCGGCAGCACCGCGCCGTCGAGCGTCGCCTGGCGGGCGGTCATCTGGAGCCGGAGGTTGCCGTCTACCAGCTCAGCGGTGGGCGGCTCGGGTCGTGGCATCCGGGCCCGGCGCAGCACGGACGCCACGCGCAGCGTGAGTTCCTTGGGGCTGAACGGTTTGGTGACGTAATCGTCGGCCCCCAACTGCAGCCCGGCGATGCGGTTTTCCTCCTCGCCCAACGCGGTGAGCATGACGATCGGCACCTGGCTCGTCTGCCGCAGCCGCCGGCACACCTCCAGGCCGTTGAGGCCAGGCATCATCACGTCGAGCACCACCAGGTCCGGCACGCGCTCGGCGAACTGGGCGAGCGCCGCCGTGCCGTCGCCGGCCAGGTCGACGGTGAAACCGGCGGTTTCGAGGTAACGGCGCACGACGTCGCGCACGGTCTCGTCGTCGTCGACCACGAGCACGCGACCCGCTTGGTCTTCCATGCCTCACCTCACCAGTTCGTCAGCAGCAGGTGGTTGACCGCGAGCGCGACCACCGCCTGTCCGGCCAGCCACCAGCGGCGGTGGCCCGCCGGAAGCAGCGCCGTGGCCGGGATCAGCCACGCGCCGAACGGTAGCCAGATCCGTTCTACCTCAGCCTTCGACAGGCCGGACGAATCGGCGAACACGATCGTGAGCACGGCCGCGATCACGATCAGCAGCACCGGATCGCGCAGGAGCGTCTTGCGAGACGGCAAGAAGACCGCCGAAGCCACTCCCCGGCGGGCCGCCGCGACCACCGCTGGCCCGCACGCGACCGCCACCGCGGCCAGGTCGGCCCACACCCAGTACGAATACGGCCGCACCACCGCGACGCCTTGGTAGTAGCGCTCGACGACGAGGTGGTAGCCGTCGAACCACCAGAATCCGGCTAGGGCGAACACGGCGACCACTGCCAACGCGCCGAGAACAGCGGCTGCCGCGGCCCGCCATTGTCGGCCGAGCAGGGCGACGGCCAGCGCGACCAAGCCGAGCAGGACAAGGCCGTAGGAGAGGAAGATGCCGAATCCGATGAGAATCCCGGCTGCCAGCCCGGTGGGCCAGGCGTAGCCACGGCGTTCGCGGAAGCCCACGGACGCGAGGGCGAGCAGCGCGATACCGGTAGCGGTTACACCAGCGAAGAGACCGTCCGCGGACACGCCCAGCCAGACCGCGCCTGGGCTGAGCACGGCGAACGGCAGGGCCGCGCGGGCCGCGTCGGGACGGCCGAGCAGGGCGATCGTCGCTGGTACCGCGACCGCGACTGATGCGGCCACCAGCACGACGGCGGTCGACGCCCACGCACCGCCGTGGAGGCCGAGCCGGTCGAGCCAGACGAAGACGAGCGTCGCGCCTGGCGGATGACCGGACACGTGGGTGGTCCACGAGTTCGGCTGGAAATCGAGGATGCGCGAGGAGAATTCGCGGAGAAAACGCGGGATGTCCGTGATGCCGGGGACTTCGTGCAGGTACTCCTGCGGCGTGGTGAGCCGGCCGGTGAAGCCGCGGGTCCAGCCGTCCACCATCGCGAGCGAGAAGATCCAGGCGAGGGACGCCAGATAGCCAGCAGCCAGGGCGCGCCGCCATCGCAGCCGGGCGGCCAAGGCCGGGCCGTACAGGACGACGCCAGCGGCGATCAGGACCGCGAACACCGAGCCGGGGCCGACGTGCGGCAGCCAATGCGCGAACAGCGGCGGCGCGAACGCATAGATCACCACGCCCGAGCCTGGCCGGTTGTAGTACACGCCAACGGCGGTCGCGGCGGCGATCACCGCGAGGGTGCCGCCGACCGTCACGAGATCAGCGCGGAACCGGGGACGGACGGGAACCGGGGGCGGCGGCTCGGCGAGCCGGGCAGCCTTCGTCGACTCGCTCATCGCCGGTCACGATAACCCCGTTGGCGGCGGCCTGGCAGGTTTCCCGCGAATCCGTGAGAAGTCGGTAAGATCTTGACTGACGTCAGGATTTGGTAAGCACCGCAAGGGTTCTGCACTGTCCTTTCCAGACCTACCGTACGCCTCGTGAACGAATTCGGAGTGGACGTCGTCCTCCCCTGCCTCGACGAGGCGGCCGCACTGCCCGGTGTGCTCGCGAGCCTCCCGCCGGGGTATCGCGCGATCCTCGTCGACAACGGATCGAGCGACGGTTCTCCCGGCGTCGCGGCCGCGCACGGCGCGAAGGTCGTCGACGAGCCGCGGCGCGGTTATGGTGCCGCCGTCCACACCGGGCTGGAGAACGCAACCGCTGACATCGTCTGTTTCGCGGATGCTGACGGATCGCTCGATCTGGCCGAACTGCCCCGTCTGGTCGCCGCGGTCGTGGATGGCGCTGACCTCGCGGTCGGACGCCGAGTGCCGGTGTCCCGGGCGGCTTGGCCGTGGCACGCAAGAGCGGGCAATGCCGTCCTCTCACTGCTCTTGCGGTCCCGTGGACTGCCCGTGCGGGACATCGCGCCGCTGCGGGCCGTACGCCGCCGGGAGTTGCTGGCTCTCGGCGTTGCCGACCGGGCGTTCGGCTATCCGCTTGAGCTGCTGGTGAAGGCTCAGCGCGCGGGCTGGGTGGTCCGGGAGTTCGACGTCACTTACCGGGAACGGGCGCGGGGCACGAAATCGAAGGTGTCCGGTTCGGTGCGCGGCACGTTGCGAGCGGTGCGGGACTTCGGGCGGGTGTTGGTCCGATGACGTTCTGCCTGCTTGTAGTCGCGAAAGCCCCCGTGCCAGGGTTCGCGAAGACGCGGTTGTGCCCACCCGCGACGCCAGACCAGGCAGCGGAGATCGCCGCGTCTGCGCTGCTGGACACGTTGGACGCTGCGTTCGCCACTGACGGCGCGATCACCGTCGTGGCGATGACGGGCGACCTCGCAGCAGCGGCGCGGGGTACCGAAATCGGTCGCGCATTGCGCAAGGCGACTGTGATTGCGCAGCGAGGCTGGGATTTCGGCACCCGGCTGGCCAACGCGCACTCCGACACCGCTGCGGTGCATGCCGGTTTGCCCGTGCTGCAGATCGGCATGGACACGCCGCAGGTCTCGCCCGGGTTGTTCGCGTCGGCGATCGAGCCGGTCGTCACCGGAGCCAGCAGCGCGGTGCTGGGCGACGCTGAAGACGGCGGCTGGTGGGGGCTTGGGCTCGCTGATCCGCGGCAGGCGCAAGTGCTCGCCGGAGTTCCGATGTCGCGTCCGGACACCGGGTTTCGCACTCGTGCGGCGCTGACGGGTGCGGGTCTGCGCGTTGGCAAGCTGCCGACGTTGTCCGATGTGGACACCATGGAGGACGCGGCGCGAGTGGCCGCGATCCGGCCCGACGGCAGGTTCGCGGCTGCGGTCGACGCAGTGGGAGCGATGGCATGAAACTCGCAACTGGCCAGGAATTCGACCGCGGGCTGCTGGGCCATCACTGCTGGCTGGAGCTGGCGAATGGAGGCCGCATCGAGCTTCCGGTCGGTCGTTGGGCCGACGGTTGCGACGCGGGCGACGCCGTGCTGCTCGACGCATGCGAGGGTCCGACGCTCGATGTCGGTTGCGGACCTGGCCGTCTCACTGCCGCGTTGACGCGCCGAGGCGTAGTGACCCTTGGTGTGGACAGCTCGCCGGTCGCGGTGCGGCTGACTCGACGGCGTGGGGCAAGTGCGTTGCAGCGCAACGTTTTCACTCGCTTGCCCGGCGAGGGACGGTGGAATCACGTGTTGCTGGCCGACGGCAACATCGGGATCGGTGGCGATCCCGATGCCCTGCTGCGGCGAGTACGCGAGTTGCTCACGTCCGACGGTGACGTGCTCGTCGAGTTGGAGGAGCCCGGGCACGGCGTACGCCGGGATCACGTCCGGCTGCGGCCGGATCCCGCGGATGGCCGATGGTTCACGTGGGCGTGGGTCGGCGTCGACGCCATCGCGGAAATCGCGGTACGGACTGGGTTCCGGGTCGTGTGGACGACCAGTCGCGGGCACCGCTGGTTCGCGAAGCTGGCACGCGCGTGAAACGCGGACGGCTGGCGGCCGCCTGGCGCGGGTTCGACACGCGGGTCACCGCGGCGCAGGCCAAGATCGGCGAACGGGCTCGCGCCGTCGATCGCCGGGTCCCGAAGTCGGAGCAGTTCAAGGGCGGCGCGCACGGTGAGCGCGTCACGGCGAGGGTCGGCAGCCTGCTCGGACTCGCGTTCCTGATCTGCTTCGTCACCGGGCTGTTGAGCCATTTGATCCAGCATCCGCCGGAGTGGTTCTTCTGGCCCAGCCGACCGGTCTGGCTGTATCGGGTGACGCAGGGCGCGCACGTGTTGTCCGGGATCGCGGCGATTCCGTTGCTGCTGGCCAAACTGTGGAGCGTCTACCCGAAGCTGTTCGAACGTCCGCTGGTGCGCTCGGTGCCGCACGCGGTGGAGCGGCTGTCGATCCTTGTCCTCTCCGGGGCGGCGTTCTTCGAGCTGAGTTCGGGATTGCTGAACGTCGCGCAGAACTACCCGTGGAACTTCTACTTTCCGCAGGTGCACTACGCGGTGGCGTGGGTGGCGATCGGGTCGATCCTCGTGCACGTCGCGGTGAAGCTCCCGGTGATCCGGCGGGCGCTGACGCGGGAGCGTGCGCCGGTCGAACCGCCTGGCCCGGGGTTGTCGCGGCGAGGATTCCTGACCACCACGGGGATCGCGACCGGAGTCGCCGTGCTGGCCACCGCGGGAGCGACGGTTCCCGCCCTTCGGAACGTCTCCGGGCTGTCGTGGCGCTCGGACAAGGGCTCGCAGAGGTTGCCGGTCAACCGCACGGCCGTAGCGGCGCAAGTAACGCGGGCCGCACAGGATCCCGGGTGGCGGCTGTCCGTGGTGACGCCGGCGGGAACGCGGCAGTTCACGCTGGCCGAGTTGCGGGCGTTGCCGCAGACCACTGTGGACTTGCCGATCGCGTGCGTCGAGGGATGGAGCCAGATGGCGACGTGGCGCGGCATCTCGTTCCCGGACCTGCTGCGCGCGAGCGGCAGTTCGCCGGGGGTCGACGTGCGGGTGTCGTCGCTGGAGAAGGCCGGGCTGTACGGCGTCAGCGTGCTGCCTGGCGAGCACACGGCCGACCCACTCACGTTGCTGGCGCTGGAACTCAACGGCGAGGTGCTGAACCTTGACCACGGCTATCCGTGCCGCGTGATCGCGCCCAGCAGGCCAGGCGTGCTGCAGACGAAGTGGGTCTCGAAGCTGGAGGTGCAGTGAAGACCGCGCGGATTGTGCTGGCGCTGCCCGGATTAGCGGCGCTGGCGTACGGGATCGTGCTGTTCCTCGACTACGCGGCACCGGCGTGGCCGGACAGCTTCACGACGCTGCTGTGGCTCGGCGGCGGTCCGATCGTCAACGACGCGGTGTTCGCCCCGATCGCGGGCGTGGTTGGCCTGCTGCTGGCGCGAATCCTGCCAAAGCCGTGGCGGGGGCCGGTGCAGGTCGGCGCGGCGCTGACGGCGGTGCTGGGCTTCGTGGCGTTCCCGCTGCTGTGGCGCACGTATGGCGTGCCGCCGAAACCTGGGCTGCACGACGGCAACGCATGGCTGGGGCTGGTGGCGACGCTCGTGGTGGTGTGGACCGCCGTCGTGGCGGCAGTAGTCGTCCGAATTGTCCGGGTCCGGTATCGCGCGGCACGGAAAATTCGGGTCCGCGAACATAGTTGACCTGGGTTTTCTTCCGGTACCGGAATTTTCCCGCGGATTCGGCGTTTGGGACGTCTGGCGCGTGGGCACCTCACCGCACGCGGAGAGGCTCTCCGTGCCGAGTCGGAGGCGGCACGGAGAGCCTCTCCGTGTTTTCGTGCGGGAGCCGGTTTTCGGGCGCTGGGCACAAAAAACGGCCACGCGCGACCGGCTCGGATGCTCCGGTCGCGCGCGGCCTGCAAAGGTTCGGCCCCAAGCGCGGATAGGGGGTCGAGCCGTGGCTGGTCTCGGCCGCGCCACGGCGGCCGAGCGTTCTAGTTGGCCGGTACCGCCTGCCCGCCCAAGGTGACCTGCACCGTGCGCCCGCCGGCGAGGGTGAAGGTCGTCTGGTCGTTCGGAGCGCGCGTGCGGATCGCGGCGACGAGCGTGTTGGCGCTGTCGATGACGCGGTCGTCGATCTTGGTCACCACGTCGCCGGACTTCAGGCCGGCTTTCTCCGCCGGGCTGCCCGGTGTGATGTCGCCGAGCTGGGCGCCGCCCTGGGGCGCGTCGGTGACCTTCGCGCCGATGAACGTCTGGGTCGCGTGCCCGGTCTTGATGATGTCCTGCGCGGTGCGGCGCGCCTGGTCGATCGGGATGGCGAAGCCGATGCCGACGTTGCCGCCCTCGCCGCCGCTGCCCTGGCCGCGGCCCGAGTTCGGGCTGTAGATGGCCGAGTTGATGCCGATGACCTGGCCGCTCATGTTCGACAGCGGACCGCCCGAGTTGCCGGGGTTGATCGCGGCGTCGGTCTGGATCGCGTCCATCACCGTGGTCTGGTCGGTCTCGTCGCCGCCGGCCTGCACCGGGCGGTGCAGCGAGCTGACGATGCCCGAGGTGACCGTGCCGGTCAGCTCGTACGGCGAACCGATGGCGACCACCTGCTGCCCGACCCGCAGGTCGTCGGACCGGCCCAGCTCGACCGGCGTCAGGTTGCCGACGCCGGACACCTTGACCACGGCGATGTCCGTGGTCGGGTCCCGGCCGACGACCTTCGCCGCAGCTTTCTTGCCGTCCTGGAACACGGCCTGGATCTGGCCGCCGTTCGCGGCGACCTGGACGACGTGGTTGTTGGTGAGGATGTAGCCGTCGCTGCTGAGCACGAAGCCGGAGCCCTCGCCCGCCGCGGTCCGGCCGGACAC
This sequence comes from Amycolatopsis sp. cg13, assembly GCF_041346965.1. Lineage (GTDB taxonomy): Bacteria > Actinomycetota > Actinomycetes > Mycobacteriales > Pseudonocardiaceae > Amycolatopsis. The sequence continues at coordinate 6,842,729 of NZ_CP166848.1, read as the reverse complement.
CTGCAGCTCGACAACGCTCGGCGACAGCTTCTGCGCCACCGATTCGACCGAGCCGGCGGGCACATTGCCGGTCTGCTGCGCGGGTTTCGGCGCGTCGAGCGCGCTCACCGACGAACCGGATCCGCCGGTGAGGTAGCCGACGGTCCCGCCCGCCACGCCGCCGATCACGAGCGAGATGGCGGCGACGCTCGCGAGGAGCTTGCCCGCCGAACCCTTCTTCTCGCGCTGCGCGGGGACGCCGTACACCGCGGTTCCCGGTGCGCCGTAAGGGTTGGCCGGGGATCCGGCGGGCGGAGTCTGCGTCCCGCCGGGGTACTGGCTGCCGTACGGCTGACCCGCCGCGGGCTGCTGCTGCGCGCCGGGGAACTGTCCGCTCTGGGGCGCACCGGCGGGCGATGCCGCGCCTTGGGCCGACCACGGGTTCGGCATGCCTCCAGCCGGAGCAGCACCGGCCCCGTACGCCGTGCCGCCGGCCGGGGCGGTGCCGTACTGACCCGCAGGTGCTCCGTACGCGCCGGAAGTGTCACCGCTCGCCGTGCCGGTGCCGGACGTCCCCGCCGAGCCCTCAGCCGCCGAACCGTACGCGGCAGTCGTGCCGGAGGCTTGCTGACCCCCGTCGCCGCCCGCCGGATCTGCTGACGGGGATTGGCTCGCTGGCTGAGCGGGGGTCTGCTGCCAGGCCGCCTGGCCTTCGGCGCCCGGCTGGGCACCCGGGTCCTGGCGACCCGCCGCGGAGTCGGGCGCGTGGGGGTCGTTCTCGGTCATGTCCTCACCTAAGCGGCTGGGCCTGAGAGGTTCCTGAGTCGAACCTGTGTTTCGTAGATGAGTATGCCGCGAGTTCCGGTCAGCCTGCCGCGCGAAGCCGTTTCGCGATCTGTTCGGGCGTGGCGTCGTTGATCCAGACCGCCATGCCCGACTCGGATCCGGCCAGGTACTTCAGCTTGTCCTTGGCCCGCAGCACGGAGAACAGCTCCAAATGGAGCCACGACAGTTCCCGGTCCCGCCGCACCGGCGCCTGGTGCCAGCCCGCGATGTAAGGCAGCGGCCGGTCGTACAGCGCGTCGCAGCGGCGCAGCACGTCCAGGTATACGCGGGAAAAGTCGTCGCGCTCGGCGTCGGTGAGCGCGGGGAGGTCCGGCACCTGCCGGTGCGGCACGATCTGGATGTGCACCGGCCAGCGTGCGGCTGGCGGCACGAAAGCCGTCCAGTGCTCGCCCGCGGCGATCACGCGCTCGCCGGATTTCTGTTCCGCCGCCAGCACGTCGCCGAGCACCGATCCGCCGTGTTCGCGCGCGACCGCCAGCATCCGCTCGGTCTTCGGCGTGACGAACGGATAGCCGTAGATCTGGCCGTGCGGATGCGAGAGCGTGACGCCGATTTCCTCGCCGCGGTTCTCGAACGGGAAGACCTGTTCGACGCCGGGCGTCTGCGCGAGCGCGGCCGTGCGGTCGGCCCAGGCGTCCACCACGAGACGCACCTGTTCCGGAGTCAGCCGCGAGAACGCGCCGTCGTGGTCGCTGGTGAAGCACACGACCTCGCAGCGGCCGAGGCCCGGCGCGGTCGGCACCAGACCCAAGCCGTCCACAGTGGACGGATCGCCGGTCGCCTGCTGAGAGAACGACGGGAACCGGTTCTCGAACACGACGACGTCGTAGTCGGCTTCGGGGATTTCGCTCGGCTTGCCCGGCCGGGTCGGGCAAAGCGGGCAGAGGTCGGCGGGCGGCTTGTACGTGCGCGTCTGGCGGTGTGCCGCCATCGCGACCCACTCGCCGGTCAGCGGGTCGCGGCGGATCTCCGAGGCGGCCGCGACCGGCGGCAGGTCGCGGGTGTCCGCGGCGAGCCGCTCGTGGGCGTCGGTGTGGTCGAAATAGATGATCTCCCGGCCGTCGGCCAGGTGCGCCGCAGTGCGTTTCACGCTTCTTCTGCCTCGAGGTTCTCCGCCGTTTCGGCGATCATGAGTTCTCCGACCCGCTCCGCGAGGTCTTCTCGCGCGCGGTCGTCCAGGCCGTCGTCAGTCACCACGACCTGCGCTTCTTCCAGGTCCGCGATCGTGGAAATGCCGACGGTGCCCCACTTCGTGTGGTCGGCGAGCACCACCAGCCGCCGTCCGGCCTCCACCAGCGCGCGGTCGGTCTCGCTTTCGGTGAGGTTCGGGGTGGTGAACCCGGGCCCCACCGCCATCCCGTGCACGCCGAGGAACACCAGGTCGAGGTGCAGCGTGCGCAGGCTCTGCACGGCGACCGGGCCGACCAGCGCGTCCGACGGAGTGCGCACCCCGCCGGTCAGGACCACCGTGCGGTCCGGCTGGGCGGCACTGCGCAGCACGTCGGCGACCTGGATCGAGTTGGTGACGATGGTGAGGCCCTCGATGCCGTCGAGCGCGTGCGCGAGCGTCCAGGTGGTGGTGCCCGCGGACAGGCCGATCGCGGTGCCCGGCTTGACGAGCGTGGCGGCCAGTTCGGCGATGGCTTCCTTCTGCGCGCGCTGACGTACCGACTTCGCCTCGAACCCGGGTTCGTCGGTGCTCTTGCCGACCAGCGACGTCGCGCCGCCGTAGACCTTCTCGACCAGGCCGCGGCCCGCGAGCACGTCAAGATCCCGGCGGACCGTCATATCGGAGACGCCCAGCCTCGCGACGAGGTCACTGACCCGGACCGCACCGGTCCGGCGTGCTTCCTCGAGGATCACCGCCTGTCGCTGCCGCGCGAGCACCGCCACTCCCCAAGCACACCATCAACTACACAAAATCCTACACGATTCAACATCAGGTGTGCGCGACATGCAGATCGAGCGTCCCCTGCCGGGCGACCGCCAAGCGTGGCAGACATTTCAGGCGACCGGCGCCCCTGGTAGCCGGATCGTGAGCAGAGCCCCGCCTTCCGGCGCCCGGTTGGCGTAAACCGTTCCGCCGTGCCGTTCGGCCGCGTGCTTCACGATCGCCAGGCCCAGCCCGGATCCGGGCAGGGTGCGCGCCTCCGACGAGCGGTAGAACCGGTCGAACACCTTGGGCAGGTCTTCCTCGGCGATGCCGGGTCCGGAGTCCGCGACCTCGACCACCGCGGTGCCGTCGCCGAGCGGACGCAGCGTGACCCGTACGCGCGAACCCTGCGGCGAGAACTTCACCGCGTTGTCCAGCAGGTTCAGCACCGCCCGTTCGAGCGAGCTGTTGTCGCCGGTGAGCACCCACGGCTGCAGCGCGACCTCGAACTCGATCTCGCCCGCCCGTCGGCGCGCCCGGTCGAGCGCGCGCTCGACGACGTCCATCAGGTCGACGCGCTCGGCCTGCTCGCGCGGTTCGTCCTGCCGCGCCAGCTCCACGAGGTCGCCGATGAGCTGGGTGAGCTCGTCGAGCTGGCCGCGGATGTCGGCCTCGATGTCGGTGCGGTCCTCGTCCGGCAGCGACGGTGCGCCCGGACGGCTGGCCGACAGCAGCAATTCCAGGTTGGTGCGCATGGAAGTGAGCGGGGTGCGCAGCTCGTGCCCGGCGTCGGCGACCAGCTGCCGTTGCCGTTCCTGCGAGTCCGCGACCGTGCCGAGCATGATGTTGAAGCTGTGCGTGAGCCGGGCGAGTTCGTCGTCGCCGCTCACCGGGATCGGACGCAGGTCGCCGGTCGCGGCCACCCGCTCGGCGGCCGACGTCAGCCGGTCGACCGGGCGCAAGCCAGCGCGCGCGACCGCCGTGCCCGCGCCCGCGGCCACCACGATTCCGGCGCCGCCGACCAGGAACAGCACCACGGACAGCTGGTTCAGCGCGCGCATGGTCGGAGCCATCGACTGCGCCAGCACGATCGCCTGGCCGTGCCCGAGCGGCACCGCGACCACTCGCATGCCGGTGGTCGCGTCCGTGCGCAGCGACTGGGGCAGCACGCCGGTCGCGACGCGCATCTCGGCCGGACCCACCGGTGGCCGGGTGCCGGGCTGCGGATAGATCAGGTCGCCGGTGACGCCGTTGAGCTGGCCGATCTGCAGGTCCGCGCTGGCCAGCAGCGCACCCGGCACCTCGCGGAGCTGATCGGTCGGCACCTGCGGCGAGTTCGCCGCGGCTTGGGCGCGGGCGAGCAGGTTGTCGTCGAGCTGGGTGAGGAGGTTGTTGCGCACCACGAGGTACGCGCACAGGGAAACGAGCGCCACCGCACCCGCCACGCACGCGGCGGCCAGCAGTGTGACGCGGCCGCGCAGCGAGAACCGGCGGGTGCTCCACCGGGTGCCCCGCGGATCGGGGACCTCCGCCGCCGGCGCGGCGTACGCGCCCGCCGGGTCGTCGGTCACGGCGGCGTCTCGCGCAGGACGTACCCCACTCCACGCACCGTGTGGATCAGCCTCGGTTCGTTGTCCGCCTCCGTCTTGCGGCGCAAATAGCCGACGTAGACCTCCAGCGCGTTGCCCGACGTCGGGAAGTCGTAACCCCATACTTCCTCCAGGATCCTTCCGCGGGTCAGCACGTGCTTGGGGTACGAGAGGAACAGCTCGAGCAGCGCGAACTCGGTGCGGGTGAGACTGATCTCGCGGCCGCCGCGGCGGACCTCGCGAGTGCCGGGGTCCAGCGTGAGGTCGGCGAACGACAGCACCTCCGACGTCTCGCCCTGCTGCCCGTCCGGCGCGGCGCGGCGCAGCAGGGCGCGCAACCGGGCGAGCAGCTCCTCCAAGGCGAACGGCTTGGGCAGGTAGTCGTCGGCGCCGGCGTCGAGGCCGGAGACCCGGTCGGAGACGGTGTCGCGCGCGGTCAGGACGAGAATCGGCAGGTCATCGCCGGTGCTGCGGAGCCGGCGGGCCACTTCGAGCCCGTCGAGGCGCGGCATCATGACGTCGAGAACCATCGCGTCCGGACGGTTGGCGAGGATCGTCTCCAATGCCTGCGCACCATCGCTCGCGAGCTCCACGGTGTAGCCGTTGAACTCCAAAGACCGCCTGAGCGATTCACGGACGGCACGGTCGTCGTCCACTACGAGGATGCGCATGGCGTCAGTCTTACGCAGAGTGCTGAGACCCGCCTAAGAACACACGCAGAACACACAAAGAGCATTCCCGGACAACCGCGGGCAGGGGGCACATTCGCACTGGCCGCGCTAGGGGTCGCGGACGCGGAAATCACAACGAGCGCTCTTCCGGCGGCCGCGCGACCGGAGCGTTCCAGTGTCGCCAGAGCGTGAGCACGCGGATCGCGACCACGACCACCGCGGAGCCGGTCGTGACCGCACCGGCCGGCAGGTTCAACGCGTGCCCCGCCCAGACGCACACCGCGCCGGTCAGCGCCGCCATCGCGTAGATCTCCTTGCGGAGCACGAGCGGGATCTCCCGCAGCAGCAGGTCGCGCAGCGCACCGCCGCCGATGCCGCTGGTCATGCCGATCAGGCAGGCGGCGTACCCGGTCGCCCCCGCGTTGAGCGCGAGCGTCGTCCCGGCCGTGGCGAACACGCCGAGCCCGACCGCGTCCGCGAGCAGCACCGCGTGCCGCAGGCGGGCGACCTGCGGATGGAAGGCGAACACGATCAGGGCCGTCGCCGCGCAAACGGCCAGGTACGGCCAGTTGCGCAGGGACGTCGGCGGATGGATGCCCAGCAGCACGTCACGGATGATGCCGCCGCCGAGTGCCGTGGTCAGCCCGACCACGACGACGCCGAACACGTCCAGCCGCGCCCGGACCGCGGCCAGCGCCCCGGACGCCGCGAACGCCACCAGCCCGAGGAACTCGAGCGCGGTCAGCAGCATGTGCTGGTTCTACTGGTCGAGGAGCCCGCCGCGGTAGGCCAGGAGCGCGGCCTGCACCCGGTTGGCCGCGCCGATCTTCGACAGGACCGCCGACACGTACCCCTTCACCGTCGCCTCGGACAGGTGCAGCCGCCCGCCGATCTCGGCGTTCGACAGCCCCTGCCCGATCAGCGCGACGACCTCGCGTTCGCGCTCGGACAGCGAGGCCAGAAGCTTGCGCGCCGGCTGCGCGGCCCGCTGCTCGTCGCGGTGGCTCTGCACCATGCGCACGGCCACGCCCGGGTCGAGGACGGCCCCGCCCTTGGCCAGGTCGCGCACGGCCCGCAGCAATGCCGCCGGGTCGATGTCCTTCAGCAGGAAGCCGTTGGCGCCGAGCCGCAGCGCGAGGCTGACGTACTCGTCGATGTCGAAGGTGGTGAGCATGGCGACGGTCGGCGGATCGGGCAGCGCGAGAATGGCCCGAAGCGCGCGAATGCCGTCGTCAGGGGCGCGCATCTTGATGTCGAGCAGCGCGACGTCAGGGTGATAGCGACGGGCGACCTCGACCGCCGATCTGCCGTCGCTTGCCTCGCCCACGATTTCGATGTCCGACGCCCCGGACATCATGGCGCGCAGTCCCGACCGAACTAGTTCCTCGTCGTCGGCGAACATGAGCTTGATCAACGAAGCCCTCCGGCAAACCGTGGGTTGGAGGCGGCTCCCCGCACCCGTTACGGAAGATTACCTACTGTTGTTCACGGTTTCGAAACCAGACACGACCAGGTGACGCGACTGGTCCACCGGAGCGGCCGAGAACAGCAGTCGACCCCGTTGCTGGTCACCCACTTGAGTGACTTCTTCGGGTGGGCACCGCCGAGTTGCGTAACCGATCCAGAAGAAGCGGATGTTCATCGGCCGCACACCGGTGGCCGGTCCATCGCGGTCGAGAAGGTCGGCTGCCGGGGCGGTGGAGCCTGGTTCGTGCCTCAGGCCGCACGACCGTCGGAAGGCCATGAGGCGATCGCCTCGACGGTTGCGGAGAGTGCCGCCGTGGCGAAGAAAATTGCGCCCAGCGTGACGAATACGCCCAACGAGTAGCGTCCAGATGCGCTGCTCGCCAGCGCCCGTCGCCGCGCTTGCCCCAGAGGGAGTTCGCATGCGCCGTCCACGTCAGATTCTTACGTGTTCAACGGTGCTGGCGCTGCTGGCAGGCTGTTCCGGCACGCAACCGCAGCCCAGCAAAACGGTAGCTCAACCTGTTCCAGCGACTGGCACGCTTCCCGAGAGCCCGTCGTTCACCGATCCGCAGCCCGCCGGGCCAGCGATGGCGTTTCCGTCGGCATTGCTCATTCTTGGCGCGGTCGCGCTCGTGCTCGGGGCCGCGGGGCTTTTCCTTGTGCTCACTAGAAACGGGACGCCTCGAGTGGTCGGCGCCGCGCTGCTCGGCGGCTGCGGCGGGATCATTTTCGCCGCAATCGTCGCGCTGATCGTCCCGAGCTGAGTGAGAACCATGGCACCGGGGCTGAGGAAAAACGTTTGCCCTCAAGCCATTCCGCTCGCTATTGCTGGTCATGACGAGCATCCGGGAAGGCCATCCGATGACGGACGAACGCAAGACCCATGAGATCAGGGTCGGCATCTACGCGACCGAGCACGAGGCGCGGGACCTGGTCGAGCAGATAAAGCTCCTGCTGTGCCCCGAACCCGAGCACAGTTCGCCTTGTCCCGTTCCCTGGGCGATCGGGCTGCTGTCCGAGGACGAGTTCCCGGCCGATCTCAGCTATCCGGAGCTCGAACAGCAGTACCTGATCGAACGCGGCGGCCAGTAGGCCTCAACCATGCCGTCAGGTTATCGCCGGATAGCGAGCCAGTCTTGGACGCCAGCGGCGCGACGCGGCAAAACTTGACGCATGGTCACACCACCTATTCGCCTCCCCGGTTCCGATACCCGTCGAGCAGCAGCTTCGTAGTCAGCTCGATGTGGTCCCGCAGCGCTTCGACGGTGCCCGGGACGTCTCGTTCGATCGCGCGTTCGCAGATCAGGCGGTGTTCCGCGGCGACATCCCGGTGGCTGTCCTCGCTTGAGGTGCGGGCCCAGCATCGGTAGACCTCGGCGGATTCCCGCAGTTGCGTCGCCACCGCGCGCAGGTGCTGGTTGGGGCAGCCCTCCAGCAGGACCTGGTGGAATCGGGCGTGTGCGGCCAGCCATCGCTCGTTGATCGCGTCTGACTCGTCGGCGAACGCCGTGCGGGCGAGATTGTGGTGCGCCGCGAGCAGGTCCGATTCCCATTCGATGCTGCCGTGCGCGAGGGATTCGCGGACCACGTGCGTCTCGACGACCACGCGCGCCTCGGTGAGGTCTTGCAGGGTCTCCGGGGAGACATCGATGACTCGGAAGCCTTGCTGCGGCGCGAAAGTAGCGAGTCCCTGTCCGACGAGACGGGGAAGTGCTTCGCGCAGGACGCCGCTGCTGGCGTCGTAGTCGCCCTTGAGCGCTTCCACCCGCAGTCGCGATCCGGGCTCATGCCGGCCGTTGAGGATGTCGGCGCGAAGACGCAGGTAGACGTCCTCGACGCGGGTTGTGCTGCGTGCGCCAGTCATGTCGCAGATCGTAGCCGGTTCCGCATTCACCTCAGAATCTCGAGATTTAGTTGACTTATCGAGATTCTGAGGTGTTCACTGGCCGGGAAGCAGCGGAAGGACGCGGAGAAATGAAGACGACGACACGGGCGGGCCGGATGTGCCTGGTGCTCAACGACAAGGTGATCGACGTCGAGGGCGCGAGCGGCGGACGGTTTCCGGCCGATCCGCTCGCGGTTTTCGAGCGCTGGACTGAGTTCGCGGAGTGGGGGCGGGCGGCGATCGGCGGGCCGGCCGCGCCCGAGAGTCAAGCCGGGAGCCCTTCGCCGAGGCCGCGACAGATCTTCGCGATTGGGTTGAACTACCGGGAGCACGCGCAGGAAGCGGGGCTGGCGCTGCCGGAGTCACCGGCGACGTTCACGAAGTTCGCCACTTCCCTCACCGGGCCGGACACTCAGCTCAGGCTGCCCAGCGAGTTCGTCGATTGGGAAGCGGAGCTCGTGGTCGTGATCGGCCGCCGGGCGGAGAAGACCGCGGCCGAGGACGCCTGGCTGCATGTGGCGGGATTGACTGTGGGGCAGGACTTTTCCGAACGGGTCGTGCAGGCCGCGGGGCCGGTCCCGCAGTTTTCGCTCGGCAAGTCGTTCCCGGGGTTCGCGCCGGCCGGGCCGGTGCTGGTGACCGCCGACGAATTCGCCGACCCCGATGACCTCGCGATCGAATGCCTCGTCAATGGCGAGAGCGTGCAGAAGGCGCGTACGTCGTCGATGGTCTTCTCGGTCGCCGAGCTGATCGCCCGGTTGTCGGCGGTGTGCCCGCTGCTTCCTGGAGACCTGATCTTCACCGGCACGCCTTCGGGCGTCGGGCATTCGCGGTCTCCGCAGCGCTACCTGCGTCCGGGCGACGAAGTGGTCACGCGGATCGAGGGCATCGGACAGCTCCGGCAGACCTGCGTCGCCGGGTGAAAGGGGCAATTCCATGGCACTGCACAGATTGAAATCACTGACCGTCGGTGTACCGGACGTCGCGGGCACCGCTGGCTACTACGCCGACTTCGGGCTTACGCAGCTCGCGCCGGGCCGGTTCGCCACGGTCGAGGGTGGTGAGCAGTTCGTCCTTCAGCACTCGCGAGTCCGTCGGCTGCTGGGGATGACCGTCGCGGTCGATGACGCCGACGACCTCGGACGCATCGCCGCGAACCTCGATCGGTTGGGCGTTCCGATGCAGCGCGACGCCGAGACCCTGCGCGCCAGGGAACCGATCGCGGACATCGCGGTCGAAGCGGTCGTCGCGCCTCGGTTGGTACGCGCGACCGTACCCGCGACCCCGTACAACGGGCCTGGCCGGCTGGACCGCGCCAACACCCGGGCTCCAGTGCTGTCCCGGACCGAACCGGTGCGGCCGCTTGCGTTGGGGCACGCGGTGATCGGGACGGTCGAGCAGGAATCGACCCAGCGGTTCTTCACCGACGGCATCGGGTTCAAGGTCAGCGACGTGGTCCCGGGCCGCGCGGCGTTCCTGCGGTGTTCTACCGATCACCACAATCTGCTGGTTCAGCAGGCTCCGCTCAATTTCCTGCACCACACCTCTTGGCAAGTGTCCGATGTGGACGATGTCGGACGAGGAGCGATGAGCATGCTCGCCGAGAATCCGGAACGCCACGTCTGGGGACTGGGCCGCCACCACATCGGGTCGAATTTCTTCTGGTATCTCAAGGATCCGGCCGGGAACTTCGCCGAGTACTACTCCGACATGGACGCCATCGTCGACGACCAGCTCTGGACGCCGCGGTCGTTCGAGGGCATCCAGTCGCTCTACGAATGGGGTCCGCCGCCTCCGCCGTCGTTCATCAATCCGGAAGACCTCGCGGCGCACATGACCGGCGCGCACGCGGAAGGCAGTTGAGCACACCGCCGAGGAAAGGCGAAGACCTTGCGTTTCATCGCCATGGAGGAAGCGTTCGCGCTTCCCGAACTGCAGGCCGGTTACTCAGTGCCCAAGACGGAAACCGCCGCGCGGTGGGTTGAAGACTGGGGTAAACGGCTCTGCGATTACACGACTTACCGGCTGCCAGAAATGGACCAGCATGGCATCGACGTCCAGGTGCTTTCCCTTACCGCACCCGGCATTCAGGGCCTCGCCGACGCTGGCCAGGCGGTAAAAGACGCCCGGATCGCCAATGATCGGCTAGCCGAGGTGATCGCCGAGCACCCGGATCGGTTCCGCGGACTGGCCGCGTTGCCGCTCCAGGATCCCGAGGCAGCGGTGGCGGAACTCCATCGCGCCGTCGGCACGCTCGGGCTCAACGGGGCCCTCGTCAACGACCACACCAATGGCCTCTACCTCGACGACCCGCGCTACGAACCAGTGTGGTCGGCGCTCGAGGAGTTGCAGGTGCCGCTTTACCTGCACCCGGGCGCTCCCCCGGCTGAGCCGTGGCGGGTGCTCGAGGGGCGACCTGAGCTGAGGGGTCCATTGTGGAGCTGGGCGGCGGAGACAAGCGGACACGCGCTTAGGCTGGTTTTCGGCGGCGTCTTCGATCGGCATCCGGGTGCCACACTCATTCTCGGCCACCTCGGCGAGTTCCTGCCGTTCCAGCTCGCGCGCCTTGATTCGCGCTACGACCGGCAGGAGCACCGGACGCTCGCGCGGAAACCGTCGGAATACTTCGGCGACAACATCCTGATCACTACCAGCGGCGTGTGTTCCCCGGCCGCGCTCGCCGGGGCGATCCTGGCCGTCGGCGCGGACGCGATCCTGTTCGCCGTCGACTACCCCTTCGAGGACACCGGCGAGGCCGTCCGGTTCCTCGAACAAGCGCCGATCAGCAACCGCGACCGGGAGAAAATCAGCCACGGCAACGCCGAGCGAGTGCTGCGTCTGCCGACAGCAAAGGCAAGCACGTGAGGACGATGCCGTGGCGGGCCATCGCGATCGGGCTGGCCGTCATGACGTTGGAAGGGTACGACCTCGTCGCTTTCGGCGCGACGACACCATTGTTGCTCCGGCACCAGCCGTGGCACCTTTCCCTTCCCGAACTGGGCACGTTGGGCAGTCTCACTCCGGTGGGCATGCTCTTCGGCGCGCTGCTGGTCGGTCCGCTCACCGACCGATACGGACGCCGCCGGACGACCTTGCTCAGCATCGCCGTCGTCTCGCTGGGCATGTTCGCCTGCGCGTTCGCGCCCAGTCCGGAACTTTTCGGCGCCAGCAGACTCGTTGTCGGGTTGGGCGTCGGCGCGGTCTATCCCGCGATGGGGCCGCTGATCTTCGAGCTCGCGCCGCCGAAACGGAAGAACCTCAGTTCGGCGATCGTCCAATGTGGAGTCACGGTCGGCGGATCGCTGGCCGCCGTCGTGGCCGCGGCTTTCCTGCGGGGAGACAACTTCCGGCCGGAGTACGTGGTCGGCGGCGCGGTCGGGCTGCTGCTGTTGCCGATGACTTACCGCTGGTTGCCCGAATCTCCGGTGTATCGGCGAGAGCCGACGGGAGCAGGCGGCTTGCGCGTTGTGCTGCGGCCGCCGTATATGGGACCGACAACGCTGTTCTGCGTGATGGTGATCTGTTCGTTCTTGCTCATCTTCGGGATCAACACGTGGCTGCCGCAATTGATGCAAGCTGCCCGGTATCCACTGGATTCGTCACTGATGTTCCTTACCCTGCTCAATGTCGGCGCGACCGTCGGCGGCCTCGCGATCGCGGTGCTCGCCGACCGGGCGGGGTCGAGAATCCCCATTATTGCTTGCTTCGTCGTCGCCGCGGGTGCCATGACTGCCTTGAGCATTCGGTCGCCGTTGATCGTGCTCTCCGTAATCGTGCTGATCGGCGGCGCGGGCGCGTTCGGCGTACAGGGATTGATCAACGTCTACATCGCCCGTACCTATCCGGCGCATGCCAGGGCGAGTGCGATCGGGGTCGCGCTGGGAATCGGCCGGATCGGCGCGATCGCCGGGCCGGTGCTCGGCGGCTGGGTTCTTGCCGCCGGGTTCGCTCCACAGTGGAATTTCCTGATTTTCGCGGTACCGGCGGTCTTTGGGGCACTTCTCACCGTCGCCCTGGGCAGTCTCCGGAGCACCCCCACGTCGCAGCCGGTCGAAGAACCGGCTTGAGCGGAGGAACAGTTATGGACACTTACGACATCGCTGTCGTGGGCTGCGGTCCGGTCGGCTTGGCCCTTGCACGGCTGCTCAGCGCGAAAGGACTCCGGGTCGCGGCGATCGATCCGAACCGGATCGTCTGCCACCATCCGCGGGCGACCCATCTCGACGACGAATCGATGCGCACCCTGCAAACGCTGGGCGCGGCCGATCTGGAGCAGCGGTTCCTGCGGCAGACCGGCTGGATGCTGCAACTGCCGGACGGGACGCCTTTCCTCGAATTCGCTCACGCACGAGGGGAATCCGGACAGGGCTGGCGGACGGATTACCAATTCCACCAACCGGATTTCGAATCCCGGCTGCGCGGTTTGCTCGCGAGCGATCCGAACGTCGACCTGTGGTTCGGCTGGTCCGTCACCGAGATCGCCCAGGACGCCGACGCGGTGTACCTCACCGTGACCGATCGGGATCAGGTCAAGACGCTCAAAGCGGCCTACGCCGTCGGGTCAGACGGTGCGAATTCGTTCGTCCGGCAATTGATGGGCTCCGAAGTCGAAGATCTGGAGGGGACGCAACGCTCGCTCATCATCGACATCCATCCGTTCGAGCATCCTCCAGCGCTACCAGCGGAATCCGGATTCATTCTGTGCCAAGGACAACGGCCGATTACCTACGTGCCGATCTTTCCCCCGATGCTGCGGTTCGAATTCATGCTCCTCGATGCGGACGACGCCGCCGCGCTCGAACGGCCGCAGGCGGTGTACGACGCGCTCAGCCGCTGGATCGAACCGGGCAGCTACCGGATCATGCGAGCCGACACTTACGAATGGCACGCGCGGCTCGTCCACGGCTGGCGTTCGGGCAGGCTGCTCCTCGCCGGTGACGCCGCGCACGAGATGCCGCCGATGCTCGGGCAGGGCATGTGTTCCGGGCTCCGCGACGCGGCGAACCTCGCATGGAAACTCGCCGCCGTCGTCCATGGCACCTGCTCCGACAGCCTGCTCGACACCTACGAGACCGAGCGCGCCCCGCACGTTCGCCCGTACATCGCCGAGTCCGCCCGGCAGGCCAACCTCATTGAGTCCTTCGGCATCGGCGACGCCCACCCGGAACTGGGCGAGCCGCAGACCCTCGAACCGCTCAGGCCGCCGCTCGGTCCTGGCTTGAGCAATGAGCCCGGCTGGCTCAGCCCACAACCGCGCGCTGACGGTATCCGGCTCGACGATGTCACTGGATACAACTTCGTCGTCGTGGGCAAGCAGGCTGTGTCAGCGGAAATCGCGGAGCTGTGGCGACGCCTGGACGTCGTGGTGGTCACCGACGCCGGTCAGGCGGTCGAAGAGTGGCTAGCCGCGAATTCGGCTACCGCAGCCATTATTCGTCCGGACCGGTACGCGTTCGCCCTTGCCGCTGACACGGCGGAACTGGAGACGGCGACGAAGGAACTCGCGCGACGCATGGAGGTGCGCGCGTGAAGCCGTACGGCACCGGGATGATCTGGGGCGAGGGACCGCGCTGGCATCAGGGCGCGCTGTGGCTGTCTGATACCCAGGGCAGTCTACTGTGGACGGATCACGGCGGAACCTGGAGCGCTGCGAAGCTGGACTCTCCGTCCAACGGGCTGTGGTTCTTGCCCGACGGCAAGCTCGTCGCGGCGATGATGCACGAGAAGCGCATCGGTGTCTGGGATGGCGGGCAGTTCGCCACCTACGCGGATCTCAGTGCCGTGGCGATCGGTTCGCTCGGCGATCTTGTCGGTGATGAGCAGGGCAATCTCTATGTTGACGATGTCGGCTTCAACGTTGGTGAACCACCGCGGCCAGGCCGTCTGGTGCGGATCGCCGTCGACGGCTCAGCCACCGTCGTCGCCGAGAACCTCGACTTCCCCAACGGTCTCGCCTTCATCGACGACGGGCGCACTCTGCTCGTCGCCGAAACCGCTGCGCAACGGTTGACCGCCTTCACCATCGGCGCGGACGGCACGCTGACCGACCGACGTCGCTACGCCGACCTCGCCAGCCTGGTCGGTCCCAACGCTCGTCCGGACGGAATCTGGCCAACGCCGGAAGGAATCTGGGTGGCGACCACCACCGGGCACGCGGTCGTGCTGGTCCGGGACGACACGGTGCGCGAGACGATCGATACCGGCACCGCCTTCCCCATCGCGTGCTGTAGCGACGGTGGGAAACGGCTGTTCGTCACCCTGGCGGACACCGGCGGACGGCCGCTGTTCGAGGCCCTCGCGGACCGGGCCGTGCAGACGACGGTCGCGGAATGGGAGCGCGAATGACCGGCTGGGTTCCCGTAGCGGAAGCGCAGATCACCGATTTCGCGCAGTACGCCTCGGCCCGCGTTGGACGCGACCTGACCGGCGGCTACCGGACGCTGTGGGAGTGGTCGGTGCAGGATCTCGACGGCTTCTGGTCCGCGGTGTGGGACTACTTCGGGCTGCCCGCCCGTCCGACGGGACAACCGGCGCTGGCGACCGAGGCGATGCCGGGCAGCGTCTGGTTCCCGGGGAGCACGCTGAACTACGCGGCCGAGGTGTTCCGGGGCCGTGACGATGCCGCCACGGCCGTGATCGCGGTGGCCGAGGACGGCGCTCCGGTGGAGCTGAGCTGGGGTGAGTTGCGCCGTCAGGTTGGTTGCGTCGCCGCTTCGTTAGCCGCGTTGGGCGTGTCGTCCGGCGATCGAGTCGTGGGGTATCTGCCGAATTCGGCGGAGGCGATTGTGGCGTTTCTGGCCACCGCGAGCCTCGGGGCGATGTGGGCCGGATGCGGTTTGGACTATGTCGGATCGGCCGCGGAAGCGCGATTCGCGCAGCTCTCGCCGGTTGTGCTGATCGCCGCGACCCGGTCGCGGCACGGCGGCCGGGTGGTCGAACGCAGTGCCGACGTGGCTGCCCTGCGGGCCGGACTGTCCTCTTTGGCCGCCACGGTGGTCATCGACGACCCGGACTCGGTGCCTGGAGCGCTTCCCTGGTCGTCGATCACGAGCGGTGCTTCGCTGCCTCCCGTACCAGTTCCTTTCGATCATCCACTGTGGATTCTGTTCTCTTCGGGAACCACGGGGCGTCCTAAAGGGATAGTGCACGGGCACGGTGGCGTGGTCGTTGAACAGCTGAAGCATGCCGCGTTCCACCAGAACCTGCGGGCTGGCGATCGGATCCTCTGGTACACGACGCCGAGCTGGATGCTGTGGAACTCCCTCGTCGGCGCTCTGCTGGTCGGAGCGACCGCGGTTTGTTACGACGGCAGCCCCGCGTTCGGCCGTCCGGATGCGTTGTGGGAGTTGGTCGCCCGCTTGCGGGTCAACACGCTGGGAACCAGCCCTGGCTACCTGGCGTCCTGCCGCAAGGCCGATGTCCGGCTCGATGAACACGACCTGAGCGCGTTGGCGCGGCTCGGCGTCACCGGATCGACGTTCCCGGCCGACCTGCACCGCTGGGTCGAGCACGAATTAGGACCGCGAGTCCAGGTCGTTTCGAGCAGCGGCGGAACGGACGTCGTCACGGCTTTCGCGAGCGCGGCTCCTACCACTCCGGTGTGGGCGGGCGAGTTGTCGGCTCCATGCCTCGGTGTCGCGCTCGATTCGTTGGGGCCCAACGGGGACTCTGTCCGCGGCGCGGTCGGCGAACTGGTCGTGCGACGGCCGATGCCGTCCATGCCGCTGCGATTCTGGGACGACCCCGACGACATCCGCTACCGGGCCGCGTATTTCGACACGTTCCCGGGCATGTGGCGGCACGGCGATTGGACGACCATCACCGACCGCGGCTCGGTCGTCATCCATGGCCGGTCAGACGCGACGCTGAACCGGCATGGCGTGCGGATGGGCAGCAGCGATATTTACGGTCCGGTAGAGGAACTTCCGGAGATCGCGGAGGCTCTTGTCGTCGGTGTTGAACAGGCCGACGGCGGGTACTGGATGCCGTTGTTCGTCACCTTGATCGATGGGACGAGCCTCGACGATGCGCTGCGACAGCGGATCGTCGCCGCAATCCGCCAAGGTGCTTCAGCACGGCATGTTCCCGACGAAATCATTGCAGCACCGGGGATTCCGCATACTCGCACCGGGAAGAAACTGGAAGTCCCGGTGAAACGGCTGCTGCGCGGGGAGGATCCGGAGATCGACCCCGGCAGCGTCGACCAGCCCGCTCTTCTCGACTGGTACCGGCAGATCAGGCCGCCTACGCGGGAAGGTTGAACGGGACCGGCGTGTGGTGCTCCCAGATCTTCCGCGAAGCTTCTTCCGGATACGGAACAGTCTTCGACTCGACGTCCAGAACGCGGGTCAGTCGCTCATCGGGACGATAGGCAGCCCATCCAGGATCGCCATTGGCCGCGAAGCCGACCCACGCTTGTCGAAGCTCCTCAGACACCCGAATCGTTGCGGCATCAGGCATCTCGCCGAACACCTGGCGACCGGTCGGACTGTCCAAGGTTCCGAACGCGAGAGGCACATCGAGGCTGTGACACGCGCCCAGACCAGGCGCGGACAGGCAGAGCTCGAACAGATACGACCGGCCACCGGCCAAGGCGTTCGCCTCGGCCAGCTGCTGGCTCGGCATCCGGAAGAGCGCG
This sequence comes from Amycolatopsis sp. cg13, assembly GCF_041346965.1. Classification (GTDB taxonomy): domain Bacteria; phylum Actinomycetota; class Actinomycetes; order Mycobacteriales; family Pseudonocardiaceae; genus Amycolatopsis. The sequence goes on along the minus strand of NZ_CP166848.1, from coordinate 6,825,781 downwards.
TCTGAATAGACCGTCTCCATCAGCTCCTCCGGGCTTGCTTCCGCGTAGGCGACGCGGTAGCCATCCGGGTCCGGGGCGAAGAGATCGAGTGCCTTTTGGGCGTCCGCGGCGGTGAACGTGCCGACCCGCCCGGCCATGACGGAGAACAGCCGGAACTCGTCACGGGTGTGGCCGACGAGCAGCTCGACGCCGTCCTCGAGTGCGGACCAGGGTGTCCGGGGAAGGGAAGTCTCGTCCAGAACAGGGCAGACCCCAGCACCGACCTGGGCCATTGGACCCCAGCGGTCGCGCTGGCCGGGCAGGCTGGCGTTGAACGCGGTGAGCCGGTCGGCCAACTGCCACGGGTCAACGTTCCGGAGGTCTTCCCCGTTCGCGAGCACCGCGGTGACCTGCTTCGCGAGCGCGGGAAGAACGAAAACGCCGGGCACGGAATGGGTGATGGCACGCTGGAACAAGCCCCGTGCCGTCACGAGCAAGGACGAGATCGACCCGGCTCCCGCCGATTGCCCGGCGACACACACTCGGTTGGGGTCGCCGCCGAAGCGGGAGATGTTGCGCCGCACCCATTCCAGCGCGGCGATCTGGTCCAGGAACCCGCGGTTGGCCGGCGCGCCGTCGACGAGCGCGAATCCCTCGACGCCGACCCGGTAGTTGACGCTCACTACGACCAGTCCCGCCTCGCACAACAGGGCCGGGTCATAAGTCGGGTCGCTGCTCACCGAGATCACGTATCCGCCGCCTGGCAGCCACACCAGCACCGGCAGTCCCGCCGCGCCCGGGTCCGGCGTCGAGACGTTGAGGGTCAGCCAGTCCGTCTCGTGCGCCGATTCCCTCTGGACCGGCCCGGATTGCGGAGGCAGCGGACCGAATTCGGTCGCCTGCCGCGTGCCGTCCCATGGCGAAACCGGGACCGGCGCGGCGAACCGGAGAGCGCCCACTGGCGGCTGGGCGTACGGGATTCCGCGGAACTCCGCCATCCCCGCCCGCCAGCGGCCCGCCACGGCCCCCTCGACCGTCCGGACCGCCGGCTGCGTCTTGCCGTCCATCTTTCAACCCCCTCAGGTTTCAAGTCAAGTGTATTATGTCATTTGTATTGGAACGAGGGAAAGGCCTGACGTGCCGAAGAAGGTCGACCACCGCGAGCGCCGGGAAGCGATCGCGCGCGCGTTGTGGCGAGTGGTGGCGCAGCAAGGCTGGGACCGGGCGACCATGCGCGAGGTCGCCCACGAGGCGGGAGCGTCTCTCGGTCAGGTGCAGCACTACTTTCCGACCCGGACCGCGATGCTCGCTTTCGCGATGGAGTTCGCCGCGGAGCAGACCTCGCACCGGGTCGCGGAGAGCCTCGCCGGCGCCACGCACCCTCGAGAGGTGCTGCGAGTGACGCTCACCGAGATGCTGCCGCTGCATCCCGACGCTCGCGCCACGAGCCGGATGAGCGCCGCGTACGTCCTCGAAGCACTGCACCATCCGGAGTTGCACACGAAGCTGCGTGACGACCTGCGCGAAAAGCGAGCGCTAGTCGAGCACCTGATCCGGCAAGCCATTGCCGACGGGCACATCGCCGTCGATCGCGACCCGGCCGTCGAGACGAACCTCGTCCTCGCGTTGACGGGTTTGACGCCGCTGCTTGAGCTGGACGTGATCGAACCCCGGGCCGCGCTGGTGGCTATCGACCAGTATCTCGACCGGCTTTTCGCTTAGCCGTCCTCGGTCAAGCAGCGCTGCACGAGCGGCCCGAACCAGGCGACCAGCTCGTCGACCGGCGCTGACGCGATCGGCTCGATCCGCACGACATACCTCGCCACGGTGAGCCCCAAGAGCTGGACGTTGACCATTCCGGCCCGGAACGCGGCGTCCGGGGTGTCGATCAGCTTCGCCAGCCGTCCGGTGATTTCGCGGTCGATGTACTCGCGAAGCAGGGCATCGGCTTGGTCGTCGGCGCGGGTGAGCATCGCGAGCGGGGTCCGGCCCGAGGCGTCCAGGTTCTCCACGAGCGTCCGGACGATGCGCTCCCCCAGGCCGTCGAGTCCGCCGGCGAAGACCGCCTCGATGGCGGGCGGGGCCTGGGCGGACATCTCGATCGCCGCGGCGAAGAGGCCCTGCTTGTTGCCGAAAAAGTAGAACACCATCCCCGGGTCGACGCCCGCCTCGCCCGCGACCGCGCGCACGGTGGTGCCGCCGTAGCCGTGCTGCCGGAACAGCGCGCGTGCCGCGTCCAGGATCCGCTGCTTGCTCTCCGCCCCGGTTCGCCAGCGTCCGGGGCGAGCGTTCTGTTCTGCCATGACGCCGGTGAGTCTAACCGAGCTTTCTTCATCGTTGGTGGAGTTTCCTGTCGACCCGCGCTAGCCTGAACTTCATCAGTGATGAAGAAACAGGGGGTTGCGATGAAAGTGATCGTGATCGGCGCAGGTCTGGGCGGGTTGACGCTCGCCCAGGGGCTGCGCCGGGCGGGGCTCGACGTCGCCGTGTACGAGCGAGACGGCACTCGGGGACGGGCGCAAGGCGTCAGCTTGCATATCGACGACCGAGGCAGCACGGCATTGCGAGGGTGCTTGCCTTCAGCGCACGCCGCGATGATCGACGCCACGATGGGCGGGCTGCGTGACCAGACCCTTTCAGTGTCCGAAGTGGACGGAGCGTTCGCGGTCGTTGATACCGAGCCGTCCGGCGCACGACCTGGACGGCAGGCACATCGTCCGTTGCTGCGGGCGGTATTGCTGACCGGCGTGGAAGACGTGGTTCGCTTCGATGCGGAGTTCACGCGGTTCGAGCGACAAGCCGACGGCACGGTCCGCGCGTGGTTTGCCGACGGCAGCACGGATACGGCTGACGTCCTGGTCGGCGCGGACGGGATCGGTTCCGCGGTCCGTCGGCAGTACCTGCCGCAGGCGCAGGTGGTCGATACCGGGCGACGCATGCTGATGGGCGCGACTGCCTTGTCCGCAGTGACTGGATTACCCGGCTTGATCGGCAACAATCCCGCTGTCGCCAGGATCCGCGACTCAACGATGGTGGTGAGCGCGCTGCGTTTCACCTCGCCGCCGACCGTGGCGCGGCAACGATTTCTGCCCGACCTGCGCGATGGTGCGGCCACCGGGATCGAGGACTACCTGATGTGGGCTTTGCCTGGCCCAGCCGAGAATCTTCCTCGCGCCTTTCAGCGGATCGTCGACGAGGCGTGGCCAGAAATGACGGCCACGCTGCGCATCGGGATAATCCCGCCGATCCCCGCCTGGCCCGCCAGCCCGGTGACCGTTCTCGGCGATGCCGTCCGTCTAGCCCCGGGTTTCGGCGGCAACCTCGCGATGCAGGACGCGCACCGTCTCTGCACGGCGTTGATCGAGGCGAACCGCGGGCAGTGCGAGCTGCTCGACGCGATCGGCTCGTACGAAGAGACAATGCGGAACTCCGTGCCGGTCAAGGCGAGCGCATGAGACTCGCGCTGCTGACCGAGAAGTCGTTGTCGTTGTTCGCCGCGATGGGCGGCTGGCGCACTGTCGCCGAAGGGGTCGCGTCGCGGGTGGTGTTCCTGGTCGCCTATCTGGTGACCGATCAGGTGTCGACCGCTTCGCTGATCGCGGTCGGCGGGGTGGCGGTGTTCGCCGGGATTCACGCGTTCACCGACCGAAAGTACTGGCAGGCGGCGATCGGGCTGGTGATCGTGGGGGCGTCTGCGTTGCTGGCCGGGAGCACCGGGCGAGCGGTCGACTTCTACCTGCCGGCGGTGCTCATGCAGGCGGCCGGAGGTGCGGTGTTCCTGCTGTCGATCCTGGTGCGGATGCCGGTGATCGGGGTGGTGCTGGGACGAGGCGAACGGCTTGGCTGGCGGCGGGATCCTCCGCGGCGACGGCGTTATCAGCTGTGCACCGGGATCTTCTTGGCGAAATACGTTCTTGCTACGGCGGTTTTGGTGCCGTTGTATCTTGCCGGACTGGTTACGGCGCTTGGGATTGCCGCGACATTGCTGGGCGGGGCGCCCGCGGTGGGCGTGTGCGCGTATCTGTGCTGGCGGTTTCTGCAGGACAAGGGTGCGTTGGTTCGTTGAGCTGATCGCCCGGCAGCGGCCTTCGCTACCGCCACCGGGCGGATCGCTCAGTTGAAGATCACGTCCGAGCAGGAGTAGAAGGCCTCGCCGGAGTCGGGCCAATGGCGTTGCCAGATCGAGTAGATCAGGTGCCTGCCGGTGCGGCCGCCGGGCAGGTTCGCCTGGAGCTGGTAGGCGTTGCCGGCGATCGGCGGGTTGTCCTGCTTGTAGAACGGGGTGTCTTCCAGATCGGACCACTTGAGCGGTTTCGTCGGGTCGTAGCCCGGTTTGGTGACGTACAGCTCGAAGGTGCCCTCGTGCGCGGCAGTCAGCTGATACTGGAAGGTGTACGGGCCGCTGCTGGGCATCGTGGTGGCCGGCCAGTCGTCGCGAGCGAGGTCGAGCCCCTTGTACTTGTCCCGGCCTGCGCTGCACAACTTGCCGTCCGGAATGATCTCACGGCTGCGGCCGCTGGCGTCGCCGATGTTGACCTCGTCCCAGTCGTAAAGCGGCCAGCTGTCCCCAACCGCGACGGCGGCCTTGCACGCCGCGGACTGCGGATTCTCCGGACCCTCCTGGAAACATTGCATGATCCGGCTGATCGGGTTGCCCATCGAGCCGTGCGCGAGCGCCGGGACGGCGGTGAACACCGAAACCGTCCCGAGCACGGCGGTCAGTATCCCGACTTTGACGGCGGAGCGGGAAAACTTCATCGCGGGTTTCCTCTCATGAGAGGTCTAGACCATGCTTACGGTAGGTGTTGTGGTGCATCGGGTTGTAGGCCCGAAAGTCGGGCGTGGGCGATTTCGCGCGTGCCCCGGGTTGCCCACGTGTGGTTCGGCGATGGTCCAAGTGAAGCCGCCAAGGCCGAGTTCGCCGAGCCGTCGGTTCGCCGTAGCCGATATGCGAGGGCTACTCCGATCGCCACATCCGCCAAGCCGAACTGGTCCAGTGACCGCGGCCAAAAGACGGCCTCGGCGAGCCCCGGAACTGGGGCGGGTTCCGAGCCCGATGCACTAGAACGACAAAGCCCACTGCGTGCCGGTGTCAGCGAGGCTGACGAACTGCTCGCCGCCCGCTGAAACTGTGATCGCGAAGTCTGCGGGTGACGGCTGGTCCAGGCGAGTCCACAGTTCGTGGGCGGTCTCCAGTTCGTCCCACAGTCGCCGGTCTCCGCCTTGTGTGACTTCGCGTTCGGTGCCGTCGGTGTCTGCGTCGACTCGCGCCCACGACTCGGTTTGCGGGTCCGTGAGGCAGTAGTACATCGGGCCGCCCTGGACTCTGACGCGTCCAGCTCGCGTTCCCGGCATCGACAGTTGTGCGAGGAAGGCAAAATCCCACGTGCGCAGTGCGGAGGGAGCGAGGCCGGTCTTCCGATGCGAGCCGGTAGCGCTGACGGCGCGAGACGCCAGTTCGGGCAACTCGCGAAGGTGTTCCTCTTTGCTGCGCAAGGGCATGAAGTTCACCCGCTTGGGCAGGAAGCGACCGTTCGCGGACCCGTCCTTGTTCACGGTGAGGCGCGCGAGGTTGCCGGCGAAGTCGCCGCGCAAGTCGGCCAGGATCGTGCCGCCTGGCCGTACTTGGGCCAGCCAGGCCGGCGGCACCTTACGCAGAGATGCCGTGGCGATGATCCGGTCGTACTCCGCACTCGCCGGGTAACCGAGATAGCCGTCCGCGACGGCGAGAGTCGGGTCCAGGCCGAGGCGGTCCAGACGTTCCCGCGCCTCGGCAACGCAACGCGGGTCGATGTCCACGGAGGTGACGGCATCCGGTCCGAGGCGGAGGGAAAGCAGGCCTGCCGTCCATCCCGTTCCGGTGCCGATCTCCAGCACGGAGTCCCCGTCGGCCGTCTGGCTAGACTCCAACATGATCGCTACCACCGACGGCGCGGAACACGAGGTCGTGACCATTTCGCGCTCGTCGAAAATCGTCAGGAGCGCTTCGTCCTGGTAGACCGCCTTGAGCCATTCCTCCCGACGACCGCTGTCCTCGACGCCCAGGACGAGACCGCCGAGGTTGTCCGGAAGGGTGAAGCGCGGCGCGAAAAGGTGGCGAGGAATGTCCTCGAACGCAGCTCTCCAGGCGCGGGTGGTCAGGTTTCCGGCGTCCTCCAAGCTCTTGACGAGGTCCTTGTTGAGGTCGACGGCCAACTGGCCGAGCCTGCTGTCCTGCTCGATCGCGTCGGTCACTGATCTTCTCCTGCGAGTAGGGCGGCAATCGCGTCCGCGATGGGCAGCGCTGTCGCGTCTTCTATCCAGCCCCATTGCCCGCTCGGGTTCAAGTCCACGAAGTAGTGGGTGTTGTCAGCGGTGACGACGAAATCGGCCGCGGCGAAGGCCAGGCCGAGGTGGTCGGTCATCTTGAGGAGCGCCAACTCGACGCTCTCCGGGAGGCTTACGGGCTCGTAGCGCAATGTCGTGTAGTCCGCGCGCCAGTCGAGCAGTTCTCCGGCGTCCTCGTCGGCTACGAGAATGTTCGCTGCGAACACGCGCTTGCCGACGACGGTTGCCCGCACGTCCCGAGTTTTCGGCATCCGCTCCTGAAACTGGTGGGCTGTAAGGGCAACCCGATCATCGGCCATGTCCGCCCCCGTGACCGGAGTCGTGTAGACGAGCGACACCCGCTGCCCGTCGGGGACCGAGGCACCCGAGAGCGTCTTGTAGACCACCGAGCCGCCCAGACGATCGCGGAGGCCGACGGCGTCGCCGGGGGCGTTGGTGATGGCGGTGCGCGGCACGCGCAGACCGCACGCCGCGGCGGTGGCGAGCTGGAGCGGCTTGTACTCCGCGTCCGCCGCCTTCGACGGGTCGTTCACCCACGAACACCCGGGCAAGCTCATGAGCAACCCGCCGAACGCTCGGCGAGCTTCGCGCGCGGCGAACCGTTGTTCGGCGTCGTTCATCCCCGGCGGGAACGTGAACGCGGTCGGCCGGCGGACATACACGCTGCGAATGTCGCGCAGGCCGACCGCTCCGTCCGGACTGCGGATCTCGCCGTCCCAAGAGCCATCGAACCAGGCACTCACACTCACTGAGAGCGGGAAGTCGCCGGTGTCCGCCCGAAACACTCGCGTGTTCCGGCGCTCCAGCTCGCGGACGACGAGATCGGCTGACTTATCGCTCGGCTCCGTCAACACCAGCACAGTGCTGGCGGCGAGGTCTGATTCGAGTTTCATGGCGTCAGCGAGTCCTTTGGTCGTCGGTGCCGTCAGATGTCGTTGGCGACGTCGAAGCGGGTGTCGCCCTCGTCCTGGCCGTCGGTGGACTGCTCGGTCACGCTTTCGGTCGCCATCGTGGCACCGGTTCCGGTGCGCAGGACGACGTTGCGAGGAGCGGGCGCGGTCCGCAGCGTCAGACCGAACGGAGTGTTTTCCGTGTCAGAGACCGGTTCAGACGTCGGAACGAACCCCCGGCGGAGACCGAGCCCGAAACGTTCCTCCGCGTCGGTGAGTGACATCCGGGTCGTCATGATCTTCTCCTTTTCCCTATCACCACACCGTTTTCGGCATGGGGTCTTGGACGAGACCGGTCGGTCGGATCGTGACCGGCCGGCCGAGTTCGAGGGGGACCTGCGCGTACGGCGCTGGAACGAGAACCTGGAGCGGCGCGTCCGCTCGGCCGGGTGCACCGATGGTGAGGACGGCGCGCAGCGTCCAGAGGGCATCCGCTCCGTACTGCCAGGAGACCACTGCGGGCCGGAAGGGGTCGGCGTTGGGGAACCGCGGTGTCCGGTACGCGGTCGCGCGTTCCTCGCTGCGGATGATCAGCGTCCGTGCAGGTGTTCCACTGCAATGTCGCGGCGTACAGTTTCGGCGCGTCCCGCTGGCCGAACAGCCACAGCGTCCACTTGTCGTAGCGCAGTTCGCGGAAAAGATCATCGAGCATTAGCCCGGTCACCGGTGCCGAGCCTTCTCCACCAATCGGAAGGCAACGCGTTCCCGTCGGCGTTGTTTCCGCTGCTGCCGCGCGCGCTTCCACTTCGACACCCATTGGATAGACACTCCGATCACGACCGCGGCAACGACGATGGCGGCGACCTCCGCGGCCAGCGCCACGCCGAGCATCCCGAAGTCCACGTTTGTCACCTTCTCCCCAGTTCAGCGGTGCCGTGGCTTGCCCGAACACCTCGGATGACCTTGCGACGCACTCGACAGCTTGACCAGGAAGCGCGCACCGGCAGAGACCGGCAATGACCGGAAGTTGCTACGCTCGACCAGCGGTTTTGTTGCGAGCGGTTGTGAGCGGATATCGCACGATTGGACTACGCATGACGGTGGGGCGGCCGGGGCTGCGGCGGGCTCGCGAGGCGAAAGGCATCACCCAAGAGCAGCTAGCGGAGCGCGTAAGGGTCTCCGAGCGGACCGTGCGCTACTGGGAAAGCGGGCAGTCGGCTCCGACGGCATACATGCGGCCGCGGCTCGCGCGGGAGCTGGAGATTTCCCGTGCCGAGCTTGAGTCGCACATCAACGGCGACAGCGAACCCTTTTCGCATGAGCTGTTGCCGAGCGCTTCCGGCCTGCGGCCGGTGGGCAGTTCCGCCGAGGACGACGAAGCGGCGGCGCTTGAGCTATCGCGGCGGGTGGCGGCGAGCGATGTCGGCCACGCGACGCTGTGCCAACTGGAGGCCATCGTCGACGACTTGGCGATCGCCTACACGACTACGTCGCCGTCGACGCTCGCGCCCCGGATCCGTGGCTACATCGACTACGTGACCCGGTTGATGGACGCCCGGATGACGCTGTCCGAACACCGGCGGTTGCTCGTCGTCGGCGGTTGGTTCTCGCTGCTTTCCGCAACGGTGCACATCGACCTCGACAACACCTCGGCGGCGCAGGCGAGGCTCCGCAATGCGCACAATTTCGCCAACGATGCGACCCACGACGAGATTCACGCGTGGGGATACGAAACGGAGGCGTGGCAACTCCTCACGAACAAGGACTACGTCGGCGCACTTGACCTGTCGCGCCGGGCGCAGGCTTTCGCGCCCCGAGGTAGCTCGATCGAGATTCAAGCGTCGGCGCAGGAAGGCCGCGCGCTGGCCCGGCTCGGCGACCGGCGCGAGATGTACACCGTGCTGAGCCGGGTCGCCGCCCTCGTGTCCCCACTGAAAGTGCCGCACCGTCCGGAGCACCACTACCGATACGACCCGAACAAATCCGTCGCCTACATGGCCACGACGCTGGCGTGGGCTGGCGACCCGGCCGCCGAGACCTTCGCCCGGGAGATCATCAGACGGCTTGAGCGCCAGGCCCCCGACGGGAAGTGGCCGCGGCGCGTTGCCTCGGCGAACCTCGACCTGGCGCTGGCGCTCATCGCGACGGACCGGCTAGACGAAGCGGTCAGCGCAACGCATTCCGCGCTGGCGTCGGGGCGCGTGGTCCCCTCGAACTACTGGCGGGCTGCCGAGGTGGTGGAGTCTGTCGAGGCCCGGAAGATGCGCGAAGCGCGCGACCTGCGCGACGCGTACGAGGAGATGCAGCGCTCCGGAACGTCGCGCTGAGCTAGCGCGAACGTCCGAACCGTCACGCGGTGAATTCTGACAGTTTTCTGACTCTCGGGCCTTCGACGTTTGAACCTTGTTGGTTGAAAAGGGCCCTGACCAGTGAAGATGTGCCCCCGGCAGGATTCGAACCTGCGACACCGGCTTTAGGAGAGCCGTGCTCTATCCCCTGAGCTACGAGGGCATTCGCGTACTGCTGCCTACATCCTAGCGGGGCCCGAGTGCGGCGCTGCGGCTGGTGAAGACAGGTACGCCAGTGCCATTTCCGCTACCTCCTCCGCCCACGTCGCCCAAGACCGGTCGTCCGGCCAGAATCTGCAGGTCGCGGCGCGGTGGATGCACGCACCGATGATCGTCCGGGCTGCCATTTCCACGCCGTCGGTCTCCGCCAGGAAGGGTGCCAGAGCTTCCAGCAGGGCGTCTTGGATCGCGGACAGGGCGGCGAGGCCGCGGTCTCGGCCGTCGGAGCGTTGGGCGTCCAGGAGTTCGGGGAAGATTCGGTCGTGTTCCTGGAACGTCTTCGCCAGGGCGGCCACGAAGGCGTCGAAGATCGGACGGAGGCCGGGGGCGGCTGTCTGGAGGGCGTCTCGGACGGTGGTTTCCAGCTCGGTCAGCAGCTGGTCCTTGACGGCGTACAGCAGCTGTTCCTTGCCCTCGAAGCGGCGGTAGATCGCGCCCACCGACATCCCGGCCTGCGCGGCGACCTCGGCGACAGTGAACGACTCCAAGCCCTGCTCGGCCAGCACGTGTTCGGCTGCGGCCAGGACTTTCTGCAGCGAAGCCCAGCTGCGCGCTTGTTGCGGCGGGCGGAAGCCCTCGCTGGTCTGACTCACCCGAGGAACCTTACCTGGCGGCGGACCAAATGCGAATGGTAGTTTCCATTCGCATCCGGGGAGGGATCTTGGTCAGCATCGAGATACGCAACGCCTACGTCGATTTCCCGATCTTCGACGCCAAGACGCGGTCGCTGAAGAAGCGCGTGCTCGGGAAGGTCGGCGGGAAGATCGGCACCGAGGCGAAGGTGCCGGTGATCGAGGCGTTGCGGGACGTGTCGTTCCGGCTCGGCGAGGGCGACCGGGTCGGGTTGGTAGGGCATAACGGGGCCGGGAAGTCCACGTTGTTGCGGCTGCTGTCCGGGATTTACGAGCCGACGCGCGGCGTCCGGAGGGTCGCGGGGCGGGTCGCGCCGGTGTTCGATCTCGGGGTCGGGCTGGATCCGGGCGAGTCCGGGCGGGAGAACATCCTGGTCCAGGGGCTGTTTCTGGGCATGAGCCGCAGGCAGATGCTGAAGCGGGTCGAGGACATCGCGGAGTTCACCGAACTTGGCGACTATCTCGAGTTGCCGTTACGCACCTACTCGGCCGGCATGCGGGTGCGGCTCGCGCTCGGGGTCGTGACCACGATCGACCCGGAGATCCTCCTGCTCGACGAGGGACTTGGCGCGGTCGACGCGGCGTTTCTCGGCAAGGCGCGCGATCGGCTCCGGGATCTGGTGAAACGATCCGGGATTCTGGTGTTCGCGAATCACTCCGAGGAAACGCTCAAGGAGTTTTGCGACACCGCGTTGTGGATGGACGAGGGGCAGGTGCGACAGCAGGGTTCGTTGTCCGAGATTCTCAATGCTTACAGCGGGAAGCCTGCTGCCTAGAGCGGGAACATATCGTCCACAATAGACGGATCAGGCTGGCTCGAAACACCGCCGATGCGCCGTCACGAACTCGCGGAAACTCCGCGGCCGCTGGCCGGTGACGTCCTCGACCGTGGACGTCACGGTTTCCGCGCCGCCGTCCAGGTACGTGTTGCACACTTCGACCAGCGCTTTGGCGTGGAACGACGACATTCCCGCTTCCGCCAACGCCGAAAACGCTTGCTCGTTCGACATTCCGCGGTACGCGATCGGACGGCCCAGCACGTCGGACAGCACCGCCGCGGCCTCGTTGTACATCAGTGCCTCAGGGCCGCTGAGTGCGTACGCCTTGCCTGCGTGGCCGTCCTCGGTCAGGGCGCGAAACGCGACGCGGGCAATGTCTTCGGCGTCCACGAATGCGATCGGGCCGCGGATCAGCGGGCTGGCGAAGAAATTTCCGGACCGGATGGTTCCGGACCAGTTTCCCGAAAACGCTTGCAGGTAGAAGTTCGCGCGGAGGAAGGTCCAGGACAGCGGCGACGTTTCCAGCATCCGTTCGACCGGGCGGTGCAGCCGGGCGATCGGCGTGAGTTCCTCGTCTGCTCGCCACAGCGATTGCTTGACCACGTGCGTGACCCCGGCGGACACCGCGGCTTCGACCACATTGGACTCGTTGCCGGTCTGTCCGGGGCTCATCGCGCCGAGCAGAAACACCTTCGACACTCCGGCCAGCGCCGGTTGCACGGTGGCCGGATCGGACATTTCGACGGTGACTGCGTCAATTCCGTCGGCGGCGGCTTTCCTTGCCTTCTCCGGGGAATGATAGGCGGCGCGGAACGGCACCCCGGCCGCGCGCAGGTGCGCGACCAGCGCTGATCCCACATTGCCGCTCGCACCTGTCACCAGGATCATGCGCTCCGCCTTCGCGCGTGGAGGGAATCACGTTCGCGTGTAGGCGATTCAGTGTAGTGGATCAGCCGGTGACGGCGGGGTTCTCCGAGCCGGCAGCCCGGCGCTGCACCAGTTCCTCGACCGCGGACGGCAGCGTGGTTTCGAAGTCGATGAGCTTCGCCCAGGTCGGGGTGACGACGATGCGGACCATGCCCTCCGCGTAGAGGGAACGGATTTCCGCCTCCCATTCGACGCGCTGCTCGGGCGTGATCTCGTAGGAACCGTTCATTTCCAGGAACTCGTCCGGGATCCCGTCGGTGTAGTCCAGTTCGGCACGGCCCCGCAGCAGCAGGATCTTCGGCGGGTGCACCTCGGTGTCGACGGTCAGCGCGACCATCGGGTTCTCCTTCAGCGCGTGCAGTTTCGGGGAGTTCTTGGTGGTGCACATGACGACCTCGGTGCCGTTCCAGCTGAACGAGATCGGGATGCTGCGCGGCGTGCCGTCCTTCGCGACGTACGCCAGCCGGGTCAGGTCGCGGGCGAGCAGTTCACGGCTGAGCGGGCGGTTCAGGACCTCGGCGACTTCCTGCGGTTCCATGTCGGTCTCCTCAACGTCGTACGGTCAGGTGCTGCGGGGACGGAGCCGCGGCGGAGTTCTCGACATTACCTCGACAGTGACCTGAGTCACACTGATGACTACAACACTTGTACAACTGCTTGACAGTTATCCGGCGGATGGCGTTGAGTGGTTCCCGGGCGGGGTTTCCCTGCCCGGAAACCGGAAGCCGGAAACGAGCCGCGGGGAGGTGAGGGCGATGAGCGGTACGAGCCCGGGGCGAAGTACGCCCCCGGACCCCGGATTGTCCCCACCTTCCGGCATCCTCGGCTGATCCCGGTTTCCCCCGCCCGTCCGGCCGGGTCGCCACATGTGCGCGGAAACCGGCGGTCGCGGGTGCCCTGATCGGCCTGAAAGAGGGCCGAAGGGAGTGCTCGCCGTGACCACCGACTCCACCATCCGCATCGACCGGCGCACCACCGCCGTCCTCGACGAGCAGCACGTCGGCGACATCCGCGGCGCGCTCGGCACCATCAAAGCGGGCGACTGCGCGCCCCGGACCGGCCTGTCCGCCAAGCTCAAAACCCTGCTCGCGATCGTCGGGCCGGGGTTGATCGTGCTGGTCGGCGACAACGACGCCGGCGCGTTCGCGACCTACGGCCAAGCCGGGCAGAACTACGGCCCGAAGCTGCTGTGGACCCTCCTGCTGCTCGTCCCGGCGCTGTACGTGAACCAGGAAATGGTGCTGCGCCTCGGCGCGGTCACCGGCGTCGGACACGCACGGCTGATCCTCGAACGCTTCGGCAAGTTCTGGGGCGCGTTCTCGGTGATCGACCTGTTCCTGCTCAACGCGCTGACGCTGGTCACCGAGTTCATCGGCATCACGATGGCGACGCGCTACCTCGGCCTGCCGACGGTTCCGTCCGTGGTGCTGGCCGCGGCCGTCATCATCGGAGCCGCGTTCACCGGCAGTTTCCGGCGGTTCGAGCGGATCGCGATTTTCTTCTGCCTCGGTTCGCTGACGCTGATCCCGGTGTACGTGGTCGCGCATCCGGCACCGGCGGAAATGCTCGGCGGGCTGGTGCCCACGATGCCCGCCGGACCTGGCGGGATGGCTGAGCTGATGTTGCTGATCATCGCGATCGTCGGCACCACGGTCGCGCCGTGGCAGCTGTTCTTCCAGCAGTCCTACGTGATCGACAAGCGCATCACGCCGCGGTTCATGCGGTACGAGAAGGCGGATCTGTGGATCGGCCTGGTCGTGGTGATGGTCGGCGCGGCCGCGATCATGGGCATCGCGTCGGCGGCCTTCGCCGGTGGCAGCACGCCCTTCACGGACACAACTGGCGTTACGGACGGCATCGAGGCTTACGCGGGACGTACGGCGGGCGCGTTGTTCGCCGTCGCGCTGCTGGACGCTTCGATCGTCGGGGCATTCGCTGTGTCGCTCTCGAGCGCGTACGCGATCGGTGACGTCTTCGGGATGAAGCACTCGCTGCATCGCGGGGCGCGACACGCAAAGGGCTTCTACGCGGTGTACGCCGGTCTCGTCGCGCTGTCGGCCACCATCGTGCTCATTCCAGGCTCGCCGCTCGGCCTGCTCACCACCGGGGTGCAGACGCTCGCCGGAGTGCTGCTGCCGTCCGCGACGGTGTTCCTGTTGCTGCTGTGCAACGACAAGGCGGTGCTCGGTCCGTGGGTCAACGGACGGCTCACCAACCTGTTCACCTCCGTGGTGGTCGGGGTGCTGGTGGTGCTGTCGGTGATCCTCACCGCGGCGGTGCTGTTCCCGGACATCAACGCGGACCAGATCTTCCTGATCATGTCGGTCAGCGGCGGGATCGGCCTGCTGACGGCCGGGTACGCGCTGCTTCGCCGCCGCCGGAACGCCGCACCGATCGATCGCACCGGACGCGCGGAGTGGCGGATGCCGCCGCTGCAGTACTTGCCGCCGCCGGAGATGTCGACCGGACGCAAGATCGGGCTGACCGCGCTGCGCACGTATCTGCTCCTGGCGATGGCGCTCGTCATCGTGAAGCTCGTCCAACTGGATCTGGGTTAACTCTGCGTGAGACTACTTCTCAGCGTGTACACAGCGAGTGTGCACAACAGTGGGTAACCGTGACGCCCCGGCACCGGAAGGCCTGATGACCGACCCCAACGACAGACGCGCCGCCGCATCCCGCAGTGCGGCGGCGCGCGGTGTCGCCGCCCGTGCCGCGGCCCGGCGACGGCGGATCACCGGCCGGGTCGCGCTGGCCCTCGCGGCCGCGCTGACGCTTTCGCTGACCGGGTACGGCTGGGCGGCCTACAACGGCATCGTGTCGGGGCTGCAGGTTTCCGACGTGCTCGACGGGCAGTCGACCTCCAGCGGCGGCGACACCAACATCCTCATCATGGGCCTCGACTCCCGGCTCGACGAGAACGGCAACCCGCTGCCGAAGGACATCTACAACTCGCTGCACGCCGGGGATCAGCAGGACGGCGGCTACAACGCCAATGTGCTGATGCTGCTGCACGTCCCCGGCAACGGCGGCAAGGCGACGTCGATCTCGATTCCGCGCGACGATTACGTCCCGCTGGCGGGCTGTCCGGACAACGTGTGCAAGGGCAAGATCAAACAGGCTTACGGGCTGGCGTTCGACGAAAAAGCCAAGCAACTCGTCCAGCAGAACGTCACCGACAAATCCCAGCGCGAGCAGCAGGCGCGGGACGCGGGCCGCCGCGCGGAAATCGACACCGTCAAGAAATTCCTCGGCGACGTCCCGATCGACCATTTCGTCGAGGTCACCCTGGTGGCGTTCTTCGAGATCGCCCAGGTCGTCCAGCCGATCACGGTGTGCCTCAACGAAGACACCCAGGACAGCTACTCGGGCGCGAACTTCCACGCCGGCCAGCAGGAGATCAGCGCGGAGCAGGCCGTCGAGTTCGTCCGGCAGCGCCGCGACTACGTGCATCCGTCGCTCCATTTCACCGACCTCGACCGCGAACGCAGGCAGCAGGCGTTCATCTCCTCGCTCGCGTATCAGCTCAAACAGGGCGGGACCTTCACGAATCCGGCGAAACTCCAGGGAATTCTGGATGTCGCGAAGCAGAACACCGCGGTCGACAGTTCGCTGGACCTGCTCGCGCTCGCGAAACAAGCGTCCAGCCTGACCGGCGGGAATGTCAGTTTCGTGACCCTTCCGGTCGACCATTTCGGCAAGAGCCCGTCCGGGGAAGACGTCAACTTCGTCAATACCGCGCAAATCCAGTCACTGGTCGCGCAACTGCTGAGCGGCGCACCGGTGCCGAGCCCGGCCGCGTACGTGACCCCGCTGGCGCACGGAAACACCACCCCCGCTCCCCCGCCGGCGTTGAGCGGAGGCGGAATCCCTTGCGTGAAATAGCTCGTGAAATAGCTTCAGCACCGCGAATGAGACCGCGGACACTCCGCGCGCCTCAATGTCCTTTCAGGACAGAGCAGGCATAATCGGTCCGGCGCGTTCTTTCCCGCGCCGAAAAATCGGCGGACGGCGGTGCTCGGGTGGCTACGACACGGAACAGACGAAGCCGGGTTCCGGTCGCGATCGTCGGCTGGCTGTCTCGGCCGCTGGCGTCGTTCCACCTCGTGCTCGCGCTGTGCGGCCTGCTCACGCTGCTCGGCGTCATCATGGTGCTGTCGGCGTCGTCCGCGCAGCCGGGCGGGGTGTACAGCACCTTCCAGAAGCACGTCATTTTCGTCCTCATCGGCCTGGTCGCGCTGTGGGCCGGGCTGCGGATTCCGTTGCGGCGGATCAGGTCCCTCTCGCCGATGCTGATGCTCGTCACGCTGGCGATGCTCGCGCTGGTGCTCACCCCGCTCGGCGCGAAGGTGAACGGCGCGCAGCGGTGGTTCACGCTCGGTCCGCTGACGCTGCAACCGGTCGAACTGGCGAAGGTCGCGTTGACCTTGTGGGGCGCGCACATTCTCGTGGTGAAGGCCCGGCTGCTGCATCACTGGCGGCATTTGCTGGTGCCGTTGGTTCCGGTCGCGCTGCTGATGTTCGCCCTGGTGATGGCGCAGCCGAACCTCAGCGGAACGATCTCGCTCGGCATCGTGCTGCTGTCGCTGCTGTGGTTCTCCGGCGCGCCGGGACGGTTGTTCGCCGCCCTGCTGGCCGGCGGCGTCGGCGGGTTCGTGGTGCTCGCGCTGGTCGCGGACTACCGGCTCGCGCGCGTGCTGTCGTTCCTCTCCCCTGACGCGGACACCTCCGGCGCCGGATACCAGGCGGTGCAGGCGCAGTACGCGCTCGCCGAGGGCGGGCTGTTCGGCGTCGGGCTCGGACAGGGCGCGTCGAAGTGGAAGTACCTGCCGAACGTGCAGAACGACTTCATTTTCGCGCTGATCGGCGAAGAACTCGGGTTCCTCGGCTGCGCGGTGGTGCTGCTGCTGTTCGGCGGGCTCGCGCTGGTCGGCCTGCGGATCGCGACGCGCAACCTCGACCCGTGGATCCGCATCGTCGCCGCGACGATCACCGTGCTGCTGGTGGCGCAGGCGGCGGTCAACATCGGGTACGTCGTGAACGCGCTGCCGGTGACCGGGGTGACGCTGCCGCTGGTGTCGTACGGCGGGACGTCGCTGATCGTGACGATGTTCCTGTTCGGCGTGCTCGCCAGCTGCGCGCGGCACGAGCCCGCCGCGGTGGCCGACCTGAACCACCTGGGGCCGGGCAAGATCGGCCGGATCCTGCGGCTGCCGGTGCCGGAGCCGTATCGGCCGGTCCGGGCTTCGGCGAAGACGACTCGCGCGCGACGACCCGTGCGGCCTCGCTGACTCTTACACTGCGGTAGTGGAGAGCGGCGTCTGGAAGGTCGCGCGGCCCGGTCGCGCGGGTCCGTTCTCCCTGGGCGGATTCCGCCACCGGGCCGGCGGGTCGGTCGATCTTCGAGTGGTGCCGCATCCGGCGATCACGGTGGTGCTGGAGTTCGGCGACGGCAAACTCCTCGTGGACGACGGCGCGCAGCACGGGCGACGGTGTGGGCGATCGAACGCAACCTCGCGGAGATCGACGTGGCACCGTTCGGGTTGCGGCTGACGGCATTGCTCGGCGGGATTGCACCGGGGTTGGCGGCGGCCGTGCAACGCCGTCTTGGCGCGGAGGCGATCACCGAGCAGTTGGCGGAAGGGCAGCGGGCGAAACGTTAGAGCAGCGCCCGAAGGTGCGCGACGTCCGGCGAGGGAATCGACCGGGCCAGGTATAGCTCGTCAAGCGGCCGGACCCGCGCGTACAACTCGCGGGAGGCCTTGCGCGGCAACCGCTTCAATGCCCAGCCCAACCGGATCCGCGCCACTTCCGGATCGTCCGACGGACCGTAATCGTCGCCGTGCTCCGTGTGCCGGTCCAGCTGCCGGTAGGGAGCATGGACGAAGCGGCTCCATGCGGCGAGCGCTTCGGCGATCCCGCCGGGATAGAGATCGACGCGTTCGTAATGCGCGATTGCTCGCAGTGCCGACGCGGAAACCCGCGGAACTTGCGCGTGGGGCGGGGCGGGCTGGACGTATTCCGGCTCGCGGACACGCAGCCGTGCCGGGGGCCTACGCGGCATGACCCTTTCTGATCTTCATACCGGCTATCCTGCCAGGTTTCACCGTTTCGGCCAATGCCAAGCCGGTTGGTCGAGCCGCCCCTGCCCGGCCACCACCGTCGCGCCGAATTCCTTCTCCAGTTCCAGTACCGAAGCATCCTCCAGAAACCGCACCAGCAGCTGAGAATGCGACACCACCAGCAGCTGCGTCTTCTTCGCCGCGGCGGTGATCAACGCGGCCAACGCGGGCAACAAGTCCGTATGCAGGCTGGTCTCCGGCTCGTTCAGCACCAGCAGCTCCGGCGGGCGCGGGCTCAGCAAAGCCGCGGCCCACAGCAGGTAACGCAGGGTTCCGTCGGAGAGTTCGGCGGCGCTCAGCGGACGGAGCAGGCCGTGTTGGTGGAAGCGGAGGTCGAATCTGCCGTCGGTCGCGACTACTTCGACGGACGAGCCGGGGAAGGCGTCGTCGATCGCGGTGGCCAGGGCGTCGGCGTCTAGGGATTCTTGGATGGTGCGCAAGGCCGCAGCCAGGTCGCCGCCGTCGTGGTCCAGGGCCCAGGTGCGGGTGCCGATGCGGCTTTGCCTGGCGGGTGCGTCGGTGTCGGTGCGGAAGTGGTCGTAGAAGCGCCACGCGCGGACTCGGTCGCGCACTATCAGGAGTTCCGGGCACAGGCGCGGGTCGGCGAATTCGCTCAGCATGCTGTCGGTCAGGGCGATCGAGTGGCCGCTTTCGGCCCACTTACCGGCCTCGTCTCGGATGCGGACTCTCGTGCCGGAGCGGTCGGCCAGCAACGCCGACGGGCGCAGGACTGGGCCGTGCCAGACGCATTCGCGTTTGTACTCCGGGTCCAGGTTGAAGGCTGTCTCGGCAGGCACGGGGAGGCCGAAGTCCAGGGCGTAGCCGAATTCGTCGCCGGAGTAGCCCAGGCGCAGGCCGATCGGTTTGGTGCGCTGCAACGGTTGTATCGACGTCCGGCCTTCGCGCACGGATCGGCTGATCGTCTCCGGACCGGCCCACAGCGTCGACGGCAGGCCGCCTTCACCGGCGAGGGCGGCGACTGCGCCGTTGCGGCCGGCGTCGGCGAGCAGCCGCAGCGCGCGGTACAGGCTGGATTTTCCGGTGCCGTTCGCGCCGACGATCACGGTGAGCTGCGACAACGGCAGCACCAGGTCGCGCAGCGAGCGGTAATTCTGGATCGCGAGGGTGGTCAGCACGCCGACACCTCATCGGGCAGGCCGAAGCGGGCGAACAACTCGGGTTCGAGGAACCAGGTGACGGTGCGGATTCGGTCGCCCCACGGTGCCAGGACGAGGATTCCGGCGGGACGTCCGACCGTTCCACCGGGTTCCGTGAGGTAGCAGGCGAAGGCTGGATGGGTGTTGGCGCGCGTCGGAAGCAAACAGAACTCTCGGGTACCGCGCCATTCGCCGAACCTGGTGAGGAACGCGGCGACGGCTTCCCGGCCGACGTACTCGTGCGGTGCGGGCGGCATGGCGAGCCAGCCGTCGTCGGTCAGGAGCGCGACTACGCCTTCGACGTCACCCTCGCTGAAGGCGTCCGCGAAGCGTTGCGCGATCTCCCTTTCCCGTGGTGCCGGTGGGGCGGGTTCGACGGATTGGCGCAGCTGGGCCCGCGCGCGTTGCAGCGCGCCTTTGACCGCGTTCGGGCTGGTGTCCAGCAGCTCCGCGACCTCGGCGGTCGAGTAGTCGAGTACGTCCCGGAGCACGAGGACGGCGGCCTGGCGCGGCGGGAGTTTCTGCAGGGCCGCGACGAACGCCAGCTCGAAGGTTTCCTTGGCGCTGTAGTGCGCGGCGGGGTCTGGTGCGGGCTGCAGCCACGTCACCTCGGTGCGGCGGGTGGGTTCGGTAGGGGTGAACGGCGGCGACGGTTCGGCTGGGACGCGGCGGCCGGCGTCGCGGAGGGCGTTGAGGCAGCGGTTGGTGGCGATGCGGTACAGCCAGGCGCGCATCGAGGCTCGGCCGGCATACCCGTCCAGGCCGCGCCAGGCGGCGAGGAGCGTCTCTTGCAGCAGGTCTTCGGCGTCGGTGAGCGAGCCGAGGAGGCGGTAACAGTGCACCTGCAGCTCGTGCCGATAGGGCTCGATCAGCTCGCGGAAGGCGTACGCGTCTCCGGCGCGTGCGCGATCGAGAATGTCCTGACCCACCCTTCGCATCCTGCCACCGTTCCGTTTCCGGGGCGGGCGGTGTCTCTACTGGCGACCCCTGCGAAAGGCGAAACGATGAACCCTGTCGACGATCTGGCCGCCGTCCTCGATTCCGCCAGCGAACTGGTCGCTGGCGTGTCTCGCTGGGACGCGCCGACGCCGTGCCCGGAATGGACAGTCCGCGAACTGGTGAACCACCTGGTCCTCGGGCACCGGCTGTTCACGGCCGTGCTGCGCGGCGAGGCGGGCGGCTCGCTGGACCCGCGCACTTCCGACGCGCTCGGCGACGATCCGGTGGCGGCCTACCGGGACGCGGTGGCCGGTCTGCTCGCGGCGTTCCGGCAGCCCAGGGTGCTGGAGCAGGTTTTCGAGGTCCCAGCCGGGACGGTTCCGGGGATCGCCGCGGTGCATCTGCGGATCGTGGAGGAACTCGTGCACGGCTGGGACCTCGCTCGCGCCACCGGACAGCAGCCGAAGTTCGAGGACGCCTTGGTGGAGCGGGAAATCGCGTTCAGCGCGGCTCGGCTCGCCGACCTCCCGGCGGATCGGAGCCCGTTCGCGCCGCCGGTGCCGGTCGCGGAGGAAGCGCCGCCGTTGGATCGCCTGGTCGGGCTGCTTGGCCGGTCGCCGAATTAAGCGACGCGGAATGTCAGCAAGCCTCGTTGATCGGTCAACGGGGCCGCTGATTCCAGCACTAAGCCAGCGGAATCGGCGAGGGTGCGGAATTCTTCCACGCGCCGTTCGCGACCGCCGAAATGAACCAGCATGACCAGGTCCATTTCGGTGCGCGCGTGAATTCCGCTGACCGCTTCGATGGCCAGAATCCGACCGGACGGGCCCGCCGCTTCCGCGCACCGCTTCAGGACGAGGCGGGCGTTGTCGTCGTCCCAGTTGTGCAGGATGTCCACCAGCACATAGACATCTGCTCCAGCCGGGAGCGGGTCGAAGAAGCTGCCGCCCAGGACCTCGACGCGGTTGGCGAAGCCGCGTGCGGCGAAGGCGGCGCGGGTCTCGCTCGCGGTGGGTTCGAGGTCGATCAGCTGGGCGCGCAGTTTCGGATGGGCTTCGAGAATCGCGGCGAGCAAATCTCCTCGACCGCCGCCGACGTCGACTACCGTGTCGAATGCGGACCAGTCGATTCCGGCGACTACTTGCGGGATCTCGGTGCGGAATCGGTTGGTCATCTGCCGGTCGAAGGATTGCCGCAGGTGCGGTTGTTCGGAGAGATCGGTCCAGAAATCCTTGCCGTACCGGCGGGAGTAAGCGGCCTCGCCGGTACGGACGCTGTGTGCCAGTTCGACGAAAGCGAGTTCGGCGCGACCGGCGGCGCGGTCGAGGTGCAGGAGGTTGGCGACGCCGTTTTCCTTGTCAGCACATAAATTCTCGCCATAAGAGGTGGTCAGGTAGCCATCGTCGGTGCGTTCGACAACCCCGAGCGTGACCAGGTGGCCGAGCAGGACGTCGAGCGCGATCGGCGACAAGTCCAACTCGGCGGCGACGTCGTCGACAGTGCCGGGGGCGCGCAGCCGATCGGGCAGGCCCAGCGTTACCGCGACGCGCAATGCCATCGGGGTGGCCAGGCTGGCGGCACGGAGGAGGTGGTTCGCGTCATCACTCACGTGACTCCACTTTGCCAGCCGGGTCAACCGGATTTTCCCTGCGAGGCAATGGAATCTAACCCTGCGGAAATCCGGAACATTCCGTCCGCTTCCCGGCATTGGCCTAAACTGGCGAGCAGTGTCCAGGCCCCGCAAGGAGACCCGATGTCCCGCCCGCGCAAGGTTCGCAAGGACGCCGAGGCCAACCGCGAACGGCTGCTTGTCTCGGCTGCCGCAGCGGTGCTCCGCGAAGGCCGGCACGTTCCGCTGGCCACCATCGCCGCCGAGGCCGGTCTCGGGATCGGCACGCTCTACCGCAGCTACCCTGACCGCGACGCGTTGCTGCAAGCGCTCGAGCACCGCGCGTACGGCCTGCTCAACAGCCTGCTCGACCAGATCGAAAACGACGACAGCACCGGCCTCGACGCGGTCGCCCGCTATCTCGAAGGCACCGTGGACCTCGCCGACCAGCTCGTGCTCCCGCTGCACGGCGGGCCGCCGCTCGGCACGCCGGAGGCCGTAGCGGCGCGAAAGTCGATTTACCGACGGCTCGGTTTCTTCCTCGCGACCGGCCGCGAAGACGGCAGCATCCGCGGCCAGGTCAACGCCACCGACCTGATCGCGTTCAGCACCCTGCTCACCCAGCCGAAAGCCTCTGTCCTCGACTGGACCCACCTGGCGAGACGGCAGATCGCGCACTTCCTCAACGGCATCGCGACCGAAGGGCCGAGGGAAGTGCCTGGTCCCGCCGTCGAACGCGAGGACGTCGAGCGAGCCTTCGCGGCCAGGACCGACAGTTAGAAGGTCTTCCGAACGATCGGCCATGTTACCGTCGGGCGTCGTCAAGGAGGTGGGGATGCCCGCAGCAGGCACCCGCAAGCCGATGCGCGAACGGTTCCGCGAGCAGGTGCGCGAGGAGGTCAAGGTCGTCGCGCTCGACCAGCTCGCGGCCGGGGGCGCGCAGGCGATCTCCATCAACGCCATCGCCAAGCAGCTGGGCGTCTCCGGGCCGGCGCTGTACCGCTACTTCTCCAGCCGCGACGAGCTGCTGACCGTCCTGGTCATCGACGCGTACCACGATCTCCGCGAGGCGATGGCGAAAGCCCTCGACACCGACGCACTCGACGCGGAAGCGCAGGTCCGGCTGCTGGCCGCCGCATACCGGGCCTGGGCGCGGGAAGAACCGCACCGGTACGAACTGCTCTTCAAGGCACCGTTCCCCGGATACGACGCGCACGCCAAGCCGCTCGCCGAAGCGGCCCGGTCGCTGATGGGCGTGCTGCTCGGGGTGTTGCACCACCTCGATTCCGCCACCGCGGAAAAGCCGACCGCGTACGAGAACGAGGAAGTGCTCGACGAGCGGCGCGCCAACAGCGAGAACCACCAACTGGCCGTCGCGTTGTGGTCGCGGCTGCACGGCTTCGTCAGCCTGGAAATCGGCGGCGGCTTCACCGCGATGGGCCTCGACGCCGACGCGTTGTTCGAGACCGAAGTACGAGTGCTGACCGACCGGGTCCGCCGCGCCTCCTGATCACCGGCGAGACGCGCGCGGCTTCGCCCCCAACGCCACCGCCAGCACGGCCCCGGCCACCATGCACGCGCCGACGACCCACAAACCGGTCCGCTGCGTGCCGGTCAGGTCGCGCAGCCAGCCCGTCACGTACGGCGCGACGAACCCGCTCAGGTTGCCCAGCGCGTTGATCAACGCGATCCCGCCTGCCGCCGCCGCGCCGGACAGGAAGTTCGACGGCAGGGCCCAGAACGTCGGCAGCGCCGCACACACGCCCATCGCGCAGATGGTCACCGCAGTCATTGTGGCGTAAGGGTTTCCGAGATACAGCGCGACCGGGATCGCCGCGCCGCCGACGAGCATCGGCAGCGCGACGTGCCATGTCCGTTCCCCGGTGCGGTCGCCGTGGCGCGCCCACGGGACCATCACCAGCGCACCTGCGACATACGGGATCGCGTTCACCAAACCCGCCTGCAGCACGGTCAGTTTCGTGCCGAACTCCTCGCCGAACCCGGCGATGATCGTCGGCAGGAAGAAGCCCAGCGCGTACAGGCCGTAGACGACCGCGAAATACACGAACGCCAGCCCGAGGATCCGCGGGTGGGTGAGCGCTTTCCGCAGCGGCCAGTGGTGTTCGGCTTCGGTGGCGCGGCGTTCGCCGTCGAGTTCATTGGTGAGCCAGTCGCGTTCCTCCGCCGACAGCCACTTCGCGGTTTCCGGCCGGTCGCTCAGGCAGAACCACGTGACGACCGCGAGCAGGATCGCCGGAACGCCCTCGACCAGGAACATGAACCGCCAGCCGGAAAGGCCGAAGATGCCGTGGCCGCCGCTGATCAACAGGCTGGAGACGGTCGAGCCGATCGCGCTCGACACCGGCACCGCGCACATGAACAGCGCGACCGCCTTCGCCCGCTGCGCCGCCGGGAACCAGTACGTCAGATACAAAATGATGCCGGGAAAGAACCCCGCTTCGGCGACACCGAGCACGAACCGCAGCACCACCAGCGTCGTGGTGTTCGGCACGAACGCCATCGCGACGGCCACCGCGCCCCAGGTGATCATGATCCGCGCGATCCATCGGCGCGCGCCGAACCGGTGCAGCGCGAGATTGCTCGGCACCTCGAGGATGAGGTAGCCGATGAAGAAGATCCCCGACGCGAGCCCGAAGGCGGTCGCGGTGAGGCCGAGTTCTTTGTTCATCCCGTTCGGACCGGCGAACCCGATGTTGACCCGGTCCAGGTAGTTGACGAAGTACAGCAGCATCAGCAGCGGCATGATCCGCACCGCCGCCTTGGCCATGACCCGGTTGCCCAGTGCGCTCGTCTTCGTCGACATGTCCGGATCTCACCCGCCCGGACCCCGCTGAGTCAAGGTTTTGCGTAATGCTTCGCGACCGCGGCGAACGCCTCCTTCGGTTCCCAGTTCAGGCCCGGGTACGCCGTGCCCGAGCGGTCTTCCAGGACCTTCACCAGGCCGAAGCTGGCGAGGTCAAGATCGCCGGGGTAGTTGTAGAGCGCGAACAGGAACACGAACGCACTGTCCACTCCCTCCTCGTCGAAGATTTCCAGCAGCTCGCGCAGATACACCGCCTGCCCGGTTTCGTCGCGCTCGTACTCGCCGTCGATGCGGAGCGGGTCGCCGGTTTCCTTGTCGTACTCGACGATTTCCATGCTCCGCGGCGCGACGTCGCCGGAGCCGCGCCAGGTCGCCGTCCCGAATCCGGTGATCGCGACCGGTTTCCCTTGTGCCACCAGGGTTCGCACACCGTCCCGGAAGATGGGCGCGACCTCGGCGGAGCGGATGAGTTCCACCGTGACGAAGTCGAACCGGCTCCAGTCCACCTGCTCGAACTGGATGCACGCGTAGGTGACCGGGCCGTGGAACCGCTCCCGCACGAGCTTGACGGCGGCGTCGAGGAACGGGTCGAGCGCCTTGCCCACCGCGGCCAGCCGCTCGGCGCGGCCCTCGGGTTCGTCGAGCAGCAGACTGACCCGTTCCGCGACGTCCTCGCCGGGCAGGAAGCCGTGGTTCATCACGCTCAACTCGACGCCGGTCACGAACACGACGTCCGCCCCGGTGGCGCGCAGCCGTTCCGCCCTGGTCGCGCAGTCGGCGAAGAGGTCGAGCATCTCTTCGTGGGTCTGCTCCAGCGGATACGGCGAGAACCAGACCTCCAGCCCCAGGTCGGCCGCCCACCGCGCGGCCCGCTCCAGCCGCTCCGGATCGCCGCCGACGAGATGCACCGCGGTGCAGTGCAGGTCGTCGCGAATGATCGCCAGTTCGCGTTTCACCACCTCCGGTTCGAAGCTCTCCCGCGACGACCGTCCATTGCGGACGAACCCGGTCTCGTACGTCATTCCCTTGCCGCGCATGGCGGTTTCCTCTCGTTCGGGGACGCCGCTCACTCTACGCACAAAACTTGCGCGCACGCAAGTTTGCGTAGACGCACAAAGGCTGCGAGACTGGGTACGTGACCGGATTGCGCGAACGGAAGAAGGAGGCCACCCGCGTCGCACTGCGCGAAGCAGCGCTGCGGCTGGCGCTCGAACACGGGCCGGCGAACGTCCGCGTCGACGACATCGCCGAGGCGGCCGGGGTCTCGCCGCGGACCTACAACAACTACTTCTCCAGCCGCGAGGAAGCGATCGTCGCCGCGGTCACCGCGGATCGCGAAAGCCGGATCGCCGCCGCCGTCACCGAGCGCCTGCCGGAGACCCGGCTGGCGGAGGCGATCGTCGACGCGATCGCTGAGCAGTACACCGATCCCGGCGAGCAGGGTCGCGACGCACTGCTGCTGATCACCACGAATCCCGGGCTGCGCACGGCTTTTCTCGACGCTCCGGCCGCGCTGGAGAACCCGCTGCGGGAAGTGATCGAGACCCGCGTCGGCGACCCGCAGACCGCGCGCGTGCTGGCCGCGTCCGTCGCAGCGGCGGTGCGGGTCGCGTTGGAGCAGTGGACGCAGCCAGCAGGCAACGGTCTGGTCGTGGTGTCCGGGTCGCTGCCGGATCTGTTGCGGCGCATGCTCGAACCGCTCGTTCCGGCACTCGACGCCGCGGAGGCCTGAGGGCTCAGACGTCGATCTTCTCGAAGATGTGCGGGTACGACTCGACCTCGTCGGAAGTCTCCGCCGCCAGTCGCTGGAACTCCGGATTGCCGAACGCGGCGGCGAGCGCCTCGGTCGACTCCCAGACCGCGACGTTCATCAGCAGCCGGCTGCCCGCCGTTCCCCGGTGCATCTGCAGCGAGACGAATCCGGGCTGGGCCTTCATGTACTCGGCCTGCTTCTTGAAGACGGCCAGGAATTCTTCGGTCTTCCCCTCCGGGACGACGAAGGTGTTGGCGAGGACGATCGGTCCGGTCTTCTCCTTGAACTGAGCGAACATCGGCGTGCGCGGGTCAAGGCTCTGCAACTTGGCCATTTCGGCGATTCTCCTTGCGGTTGACTGAATCTAGCGTTGCTAGATGTTGAGGCAACGCTAGCACTGCTGCCGCTCGGTTGTCTAGCAACGCTAGAAATAGGCCAAGCCGGTGAATCCCCGCCCGCTCGGCGTTCAGCTCAGACAATCTCTTCACAACTTTGTGAAAGCTGTGTACCTTCTGAACTATTCAGAGGGGAAGGAGCGACGATGACCCGTCAGGCAGGACTCCCGCTCGAAAGGGGCGCGTGTCCGTTCGATCCGGCGCCGGCCCAGCGCACGCAGGCTCCGGTCGAGCCGCTGACGTATCCGGACGGCACCGAGGGCTGGCTCGTCACTGGCTACCAGGAGGTGCGGGCAGTCCTCTCGGACAAGCGGATGTCCGCGCGAGTAGAGCTGACCAAAGTCCCGATCGACTTCGGCCCGCTGCCGCCGCCGAAACCGGCGGATCCGGGGGTGTTCAGCGGGATGGACGACCCGGACCACCACCGTTATCGCAAGCTGCTGACCGGGGCGTTCACCGTGCACCGGATGCGGAAGCTGGAGGACCGCGTCGCCGAGATCGTCGACGATCATCTCGACGCGATGGCCGCCGCGGACGGTCCGGTCGACCTGGTGGAAGCGTTTGCGCGGCCGGTGCCGTCACTGGTGATCTGCGAACTGCTCGGCGCGCCTTATGAACGCCGCGCCGAATTCGACAGGTTCACCACCACGATGTTCTCCAAGGATGTCCCGATCGCCGAGCGGATGGACGCCACCCAGGGCGTCGTCGCGTTCATCGCCGGGCAGATCGAGGAGAAACGGGCGCAGCCGAGCGACGACCTGCTGTCCGACCTGGTCCGCGGCGGCGGGCTGACCGACGAGGAACTCGCCAACATCGGCATGATGCTGCTGGTCGCCGGATTCGAGACGACCCGCAACATGATCGCGCTCGGAACGCTGGCGCTGCTGGAGAATCCGGAGCAGCTGGCTCGGTTCAAGGCCGATCCGGATCTCACCGCGGGCGCGGTCGAGGAACTGCTGCGCTACCTCAGCGTGATCCACATCGGCCCGATCCGCACCGCGCTCGAAGACGTCGAACTCGGCGGCGTGCCGATCAAGGCGGGCGACCCGATCGTCCTGTCGCTGCCGGTCGCCAACCGGAATCCGGAGAAGTTCCCGAACCCGGACGAGCTGGACGTCACCCGGCGCGCGGCCGGGCAGCTGGCTTTCGGCCACGGCGTGCACCAGTGCCTCGGGCAGCAGCTGGCCAGGGTCGAGATGCGGACCGCCTTGTTCCGGCTGTTCGCGCGCTTCCCGGACCTGCGGCTCGCGGTGCCGTTCGCCGAGGTGGACCTGCCGCACGACGCGTCGATCTACGGCCCGGTGCGGCTGCCGGTGACCTGGTAGCGGGAGTAGCCTGGCAGCGGCGGATCGAACACTGGAATCGAGGTTTTCCGCGCTGTGCATGCGATTGCCCTGATTGACGCCTTCACGTTCGTCTGGTTCGGGATGGTGCTCGCCATCTCGTTCCTGGAAGCTCCGCTGAAGTTCCGCGCACCGGAGGTCACCATCCCGATCGGCCTCGGCATCGGCCGGTTGGTGTTCCGGGCCTTGAACATCGCCGAGATTCTGCTCGCGTTGGGAGTGGTGGTCACGGTTGTGGTCGGGCAGCCCGGGACCGCCGTGACCGTGCTGGCGGCGGTGGCTGTGGTGGTGCTGATCGGGCAACTGGGAGCGGTCCGTCCGGCGTTGAACCGGCGGACGGACCGCGTCCTCGCCGCCCCGGAGGGTACGGAGCTGCCGCGATCTCGGGCGCATTTCGTCTACATCGCAACGGAAACCGTGAAAGTGCTTGTGTTGCTGGCGCTCGGGATCCTGACCGTGGCCGGTTAGCGGCTCACGCGAACCCTTCCAGCTCGGCGATGCGGCGGAACACCTCACGGGTGTCCACCCGCTCCATCTCCGGATCGAGTTCGTAGTACACCGCGAGCACATTCTGCGCGAGCCGGCCGTGCTCGTCGAGGTCCGCGAACCGGCCCAGCGAGATGTCGCGCATCGCCTCCTCCGCGGTCATCCCCCGGCGATGGCGGTCGGCGGCCTCGGCTTGTACCCATTGCAGGTAGTCGAGGACCGAGCGGATGCCGTCGGCGTCGGTGACCGGGCCGTGGCCGGGGACGACGAACTCGGCGTCCATCGCCAGCATCGCGTCGCAGGCGGCGATCCAGTTCGACACCGGTCCCGCCCACGTGATCGGGGTGCCGCCGATGAACAACAGGTCCCCGGCGTACAGCACGCCCTCGTCGGGGACCAGCACGACGCTGTCGCCCTCGGTGTGCGCGGGGCCGAGGCAGCGGATTTCCACTGCTACGCCGCCGATGTCGAGCTTCAGCTGTTCGGCGAACGTCCGGGTCGCCGGGGTCGCGGTGATCGAGTCGAAGTCGAACGGGTGGAGGATGTGCTGGGCGAAACGGCCCAGCGGACCTTCCTGATGCACCAGGCCGCGCATGAGGTCGGGGCCGTTGGTGCGCATTTCTTCCGCCGTGGCAACGGAGGCGATAATCGAGGCGTCCGCGACCAGTTCGTTGCCGAACCAGTGGTCTCCGTTCGCGTGCGTGTTCACGACTGTCTTGATTGGACTGTCCACTGTGGCGCCTTGGAGGCCGGTCAGCATTTCCCGGGTCATCGGCACGTCGAAGAGGGTGTCGACGAGAAGGGATTCTCCGGCCCCGGCGATCAGACCGGCATTGCTCCAGCCCCACGTTCCGTCCGGGACCAGCCATGCCGAGCAGTGTTCAGTGAGCCGATGATGTCCTTTGGTGTAGGGAATGTCTTTGGGCACGGTTACCTCCTAGGGACGTGCACCTCGGGTGCACCTTGATATGAAGCCAATCCCGCACCTTCCGGCGCGATCTGCCGTTGCCCCACCGGGTTTCGCAGCACCCCGACGCCAGACGCGGCAAGTTCCACTACGTCTCCCGGCTGGATCCAGCGGTCCAATTCCCATCCGCATCCGCCGCCGACGGTGCCGAGCCCGAAGAACTCCCCGGGGTAAATGTCCTCGTCCAGCGACGCCCACGCAAGCACCTCGGCGAACGAGAACTGCCGGTCCTTTGTGGATCCAGTGGCCCAGACCTCGCCGTTGACCGTCGCCGACATTTGCACCGCCCATTCGTCGACCTCGTCCATCGTGAGCACGCACGGGCCCATCGCGGTACAGAAGTCTTTCCCTTTGGACGGACCGATTGTCAGGCTCATCTCGAACATCTGGATGTCGCGTGCGCTGACGTCGTTGAAAATCGTGACCCCGGCGATGCGTCCGGCTGCCTCAGCCGGGGTGAGGTTTTTGCCGCCGCCGGAAGTGAAGAAACCAAGCTCGAGTTCAAAGTCGAGCTGCGCGGTGTAAGACGGCCAGAGCAACGGCTCCTCCGGCCCGATCACCGTCTCGACGTTGCCCTTGTAGCAGATCGGCATCGCCTCGAAGGCAGGCGGAACGGCGAGGCCGGATCCCGAGGCGTGCTGGGTGTAGGTCAGGTAGTCGCGAATCCGGCGCGGCCTCGGCACCGGGGCGAGCAGCCGGACTTCCTCTTGCGGAAGCACTGCCGGATGACCTTCGTCGATCAACGAGTCGCCTTTTTCGGCCGCTGCGTCGGCGAGCTGAAGCGCCTGTTCAGCCCTGCCGCGCGCCTCCGCCCCACCCTCGAAGAAGGCGACCATCTCGGTCGGGACTTCGGTTCCGGCCTTCGCCGCCCGCAAGACCCGCGCCGGATCCACCACGACGTCGCCATGCAGCACCCCAAGCCGGGCCGCGCCCGCGGATTCGTAGGTGACCAGCCGCATCGCCGCCTCCTTGAACTGGAGTATAAGTTTGGACTTGCGTCTAACTTAGGCCGCGACGTTAGTAGCGTCAAGGGCGTCGTTCAGCAGGCACCGGGAGGAAATGATGGTTGACTGCGAGACATGACAGCAGAAGCGACGGGCGATCGGCGGACCAGGCAGCGACACGAACGCCGGGACCGGCTGTTCCAGGCGGCCGTGGAGCTGTTCGTGGAACGCGGCTACGACAACACGACGATGGAGGACATCGCCGAACGCGCCGACACCGCGCGCGCCACCGTGTTCAACCACTTCCAGCGCAAGACCGCGTTCCTCGACGAGTGGAGCCTGCGGCGACGGGAACGCGCGATGACCGCGGTACGCGCCGAAAACCTGGAGGACCGGCCGCTGCGCGAGGTGCTCAGCCGGTACCTGATCGAACTGGCGCGCAACAGCCTCGACTCCCGAGCCGAGACGATCGCCTGCATGGGCGCGGCGATCCACTCCACCAACGTGTTCGGCAATCCGCGACTGGCCCGTGAATTCGGCACGTTCGTCGCACGGGCGCAGGAAGCCGGGGAGATCCGCGCGGACATCGATCCGGCGCAGGCCGGGTTGCTGCTGGCTACGTCTTATTTCGGGACGCTGAGCTCGTGGATCGAGAGCGAGGATGCTCCGTTTGATTTGCAGGAGCATTTGCTGAACATGGTGGAAATGATCTTGCGGGGGATCGCGGTTCGGTAGCTGCTCGTGAGTCAGGTCGCGGGGAGCATCAGCATCGAGCCGTCTTCCCAGTACAAGCTCGCCGGAGAGGGGCTCCACTGCGGGCGATCCGAACCTCGGCCGCTCCATACGACGGTCGGTTCCGCGTTGGGGCCAGTCAGTTCGGCGATCGCCAGCTGGGTTTGTCCTCGGACTACGGCGATTTCACCGGAGTGCGGTTTCAGCGCTTCAGCTACCCGGTAGGCCTGTCCGGTCGCCGGGCCGCTCGGTATCGCGGCATGTCGTTTCGGGCCTTGCCGTTTGAAAAGCCGGGTCAGGCCCCAGATCGCGACAAAGGGCCAGGTGATGGCGGAGAACACTTCGACGAGCATCTCCCCGATCTCGGCTAGGCACCCACCAGGACCGTCCGCTCGTGCGTCGCGCTCCCGTTTGCCTCGACGGTCCCGTCGTGAACCGACCGTGACCCGGCCCATTCCGGAGACCTGCACCGGCTCGCGCCAGGCTGCTTCGAAGTGCTGCTGCGCCTGCGTGATCAGGTGCTGGTCCATTAAGCCGAAATACTAGCGCCGAATCCCCGCGATCCCGGACAACAACTCGCCCATATCGACCACCACCCGCGATGCGCCGCCGTCCAGTGGCACCGCCGTGATCCGGCCGCCGAGGTCGGATACGTAAGCGACTTCGTCATCCACCGCCAGCCCAATCGCCTCAGTGAATCCGCTTGCCAAAATCTCCGGCTCAGCGCCCTTCTCCCCCGGCCCGGGAAGCGGGGCGCGGTTCAGCGTGTTGCCCTTCGGAGCCGCGCCACGGTCGGTCCAATACAGGTACCCGCCATGGATTTCCAGGTCGATCGGTTCCGGCAGGTGGTCCCACAGGGTCTCCACATCGGACCGGTCGCGGGCGGTCTCCCCGGAAGGAATCTCCAGCCCAGCACGGAAAATCCGGCCGACACCGCCCTTGGCCGGACCCTTTTGCGTCCAGTAAAGGTGTGTCGAGTCCACAGTGACGCCGACGCATTCCTGCATCCCGCTATCGTCCGGCTCGTTCACGATCAGATCCGTGAGGCCGGTCCCATCCGGACGCACACGGGTGATTCGATAACCCTCCCGATCGCCCCAGTACAGGGAACCGTTGTACGCCAACTGTTTCCCGGTAGTCAGAGTTCCATTCGGGACCACATCGCGCGCACCGGTGCCGTCGGAAGACACCGCGTGCAGGCCACCGTTGCGAGCCGAGTAGTCCAGGCCAGCTTCGCCCGGCACGGAAGGGTCGCGCGTAGGCATGCCCATGGTGGTCCAGTAAACAGTCCCGTCGGCGACCACAACGCCATCCGGCGAGACACCAGCATCTTTGTACAGCGGGGTAACCTGCCCGTCGGGAAGTCCGACGCGGTAAATCGTCCCGGTGCGAATGCCCAGCACTACCAGTTCGCTGAACATGTCACCTCCACTCTGGACGGTGCGATCCCCTCGGGATCAACGGATTCGTGTAATAGCCCGGAGTTTCTGACATCCGGATCTGTTCGGTGACGCCGCGATACCGACCGAGCGGGGTGTCCGCGGTGAAGGTCTCGGGGTCGAAGTACTCGTGTCCGGGAGCGACACCGGCGACCTCCGCCGCGTAGCCCTTGTCGAAGATTCCCAGGCTCAGCAACCACAAGGCGACGCGAGTCAGCGAAACCTGCACTCGATAAGAACCGCCCCATTCCGCGCGGAGCATGAGGGCGCGCAGGATTCCCAACTGCAGGAACCATGAAGTGATGTAGTCGTTCACCACCGGTACCCCGGGCAGCGACGGGACTCCGCCCTCGCCTTCCAGCAGCATGACGCCGGACAGGCAACCGGCGGTCTGGTCGAAGCCGACTCGGCCGGACCACGGGCCGGTGCTGCCGTTGAGTGTCACTTCGGCGTGGATGATCCCAGGACGGATTTCGGCGGCGGTTTCCGCGTCGAGGCCGTGGCGCGCGAGGTATCCCGGGCGGCGGTTGGCGTAGAAGATGTCGGCACCGGTGAGCAACCAGTGCATTCGCTCCTGGTCGGCGGCGCGGCGGAAGTCGAGGCGGGTGGAGCGAACGCCCACATTGGACGTCGCATAAAGCAGCGGCAGTTCGTATTCGCCCGGATCCCATACGTTCAGCACGTCCGCGCCGTGCAACGCCAGTGCACGGCCGCAGCCAGCGCCCGCGATGATGTGTGCCCGGCCCAGTGCACGGATTCCTTCGAGCGGCGTAGAAGGGTTGGGGTGCAACGGTTCCGGCGGGCTGTCGCCGATCCGCTCGACGATCACCGGCGGCATCGTCGACAGCACCGACTGGTACTGCTCGGTGGCCATCAGCTCTTCGGTCGTGCGCACCACCGGCATGATGACGCCCGCAGCCTCGGCGGCGTCCTCCAGCTCGAACGAGTTCCACTGCGAGATCGCCTGCTGCACCAAGGCATCCCGCTCCGGAACGCCGAGCAGGGCGGCCGCGTCGTTGCGCAGTTTCGGGTACGGGCTGATCGGGTGCACCCAGCGTCCGTCCGAAGTGGAGTAGAAGCGATCCGTTCCGAAGGCCGGATCGACGCGCGCCGGGTCGCCTTGCGGGTAGCCGTCGAGCAGTTCCCATTTCTTGTCGTAGAACGGGCACAAGCGGTGCGGCGCGGTCCGCAGGTCCATCGAGATGTCCTGACCGCGTCCGCCGCGCAGTTGCCAGATCTTCGCCACCGCAACGGATTTCGCCGCCAGCGCGATGGACGTCGCCCCGGCCAGGCGCAGTGCGCCCGGCAGGATCGGGTCGGCTCCGGTGAATTCGATCCGGCCGCCGGCGTCGGATTCTTGCAGGCCGACCGAGCCGAGCAGATCAGCCAGCGGCTGGTGCAGGTCGTACTCGTCGGTGGTGGCTGGTTTGGCGAGCGCGGCTTCGAGATGCTCGGTGAGAGTCATTCCTTCTCCAGCGCGTCCAGCAGCGCGCGAGTCCGACTGTCTCGCGCTTCGACCCGCGCCGAGTAAGTGTCCGCGGTGCCGTAAGTCTGTTCGACCTCGTCGATCACCGCGTCGAGGTGTTCCCGGTCCGGGCGGCCGATCTCGAACTTCATCTGCGAGCCGACGTGGGTCACCAGGTGCCGGATTCCGTCCGGACCGCCGCCGAGATGCATGCTCTCGAACGGCCCGATGGTCGCCCACCGCGGCCCGAGCGAGGCCTTGACCAGCTCGTCCAGATCCGCCGCGGAAATCACGCCCTGCTGCACGAGGTACATCGCCTGGTCGTTGAAGACCTTCTGCAGCCGGTTCCCGACGAAGCCGGGCACTTCCTTCTTCAGCGTGATCGGCTTCTTGCCCAATCCCCGGTAGACCTCGACGGCCTTCGCCACGGTCTCCGAAGAGGTCGAAACCCCGGGCACCACCTCGACCAGCGGCATCAGTTCGGGCGGGTTGAACGGGTGCCCGATCACGATCCGCGAGGCCGCGCTGTTGCCCTCGGCGATCACCGAGGGCAACAGCGACGAGGAGGAGGACGCCAGTACTACGTCGTCGCGCGTGGCGGCGGCGAGCGTCGCGAACATTTCCCGCTTCAGCTCGATCCGCTCCGGGCCTGACTCCTGGACGAAGTCGGCCCCTTCAGCGGCTTCCGCGAGGTCCGCGACTGCCGTGGCGGGCAGCCCGGCGAGGTCTCGAGCGACGATCTCCCGCAGGTCAGGGCGCGGATCGGTGACTCGCACCGTCCAGCCCGCCTCGGCGAAGAGCCGAGCCCACGACACTCCGATGACCCCAGCGCCGACGATCGCGACGACCGGCATGGCGCACTCCTTTCTCAGGCGGTGACCGCGTCCGCGTTGTTGAGCAGCGCGCTCGGCGGCGTCAGCAACGCGTCCGACGCTAGCGCGCGGCGCCGGGCCGCGCTCACTCCGCCGTAACTCTCCGTAATGGCAATCAGCCGCGCCGCGTGATGCGCGACCTCTGATTCGTAAGTCATCCCGATGCCGCCGTGCAGCTGGACAATCTCCTCGGCGGTAGCGGTCGCGGCGTCGGACACGAACACGAACGCGTCGTCAGCCACGGCGTCGAGGTCCACTGTGGACGCACCCTTGTCGTACGCCTCGACCGTCGCGGTGGCCCACAGCGCCAGCGAACGAGCCAGCTCGACCTTCGCGTACAGATCGGCGGCACGGTGCACGAGCGCCTGGAACGCCGCCAGCGGAACACCGAACTGCTTGCGGGTCTTGAGGTATTCGACGGTCATCGCGAGCCCGGTCTCCATGAGGCCGATCGCCTCGCCGGTGACCGCGATCCGCGCCCGCGAGAACGCGCGACGCAACGCAGCCAGGGCGTCGGAGTCCGCGGTGCCGAGCAGAACCGCTGGCGTACCAGCGAATTCGACCTGCGACGTGTGACCCCAGTCGGCGGCCCGGCCGTCGACCCGAGTGATGCCCTCAGCAGTCGCCTCGACCAGGTACACCCCGGTACGGCCGTTCTCGTCGACCGCGGTGACCAGGAACTTGTCGGCCTGATCAGCGTTGCGCACCGGCGATTTCACGCCAGTAAGCGCGGAACCGGCCGCTGACACCGACGGCGCGACGCCCCACGGACGTCCCGGCTCGGCGTGCGCGACCGCGATCGTGGTGCCACCGGCGGCGAGCACCGGCAGCAGCGCCTTGACCTGGTCGTCGGTGCCCAGTTCGGTGATGATCCACGACGGCAGGAACACACCGTCGAGCAGCGGTTCCGCCGCCGCGTGCTTGCCCATCGCCTCCAGCGTCGCGTAGACCTCGACCGGGCCGGCGTCGGCGCCGTCGTGGTCGCCGGAGATCGGGAGACCGGCGAGACCCAGCTCGCCGAGGGTGTTCCAGACCTGGTCGTTCCAGCCGAGTTCGCTGCTCGTCGCGGCCGCGCGGCCGCCTGCCGGGTAGCCGCGGCCGACCGCCGTGTCGACGGTCTCGAACAGCAGCTTCTGGTCTTCGTTGAATTCGAGGTTCATGAGTCGCCGTCCCTTACAGACCGAGGATCGTCTTCGCGATGACGCCGCGCTGGATTTCGTTGGAGCCGCCGAAAATCGACAGCTTCCGCTGGTTCAGGTACTGCGCCGCGGCCACCACGGCGGCCTCGTCGGCCTTCACCGGCGATTCGGTGTCCAGCAGCATGCCGTCGGAACCGGCCGCGCGCATGCGCAGCTTCGTGAGCGCCTGCAGAGCCTGCGTGCCCTCCATCTTCAGCAGCGACGACACCGGGCTCGGCTGCCCGTTTTCCGACGCGGCGGTGACCCGCATCTGGGTTGCTTCGAGCGCGAGCAGCGTGGTCTTCGCGGTGTGCATGGCCGCGCGGAACTCCGCGTCGTCCGCGAGCGGACCGTCCTCTGTGGGCAGATCGGCGGCCGCGGCGGCGAGATCGGCGAAGATCCGCTGTCCGGTGCCGACCTGGGCGATGCCGTTGCGCTCGTTGCCGAGCAGGAACTTCGCGTACGTCCAGCCCTTGTTCTCCTCGCCGACCAGGTTCTCCGCCGGGATCACCACGTTGTCGAAGAAGAACTCGTTGACCTCGGCGGAACCGTCGACCAGCTTGATCGGACGGCGCTCGATGCCCGGCGTGTTGAGGTCCAGCAGCAGGAAGGACAGGCCCTGCTGCTTGCGCGGCGCGTCCGGGTTGGTCCGGGCGAGCACGAACATCCAGTCGCCGTACTGGCCGAGCGTGGTCCAGGTCTTCTGTCCATTGAGGACGTAGTGATCGCCCTCAAGACGAGCGGTGGTGCGCAACCCGGCGAGGTCCGAACCGGCCTCCGGCTCGGAGAAGCCCTGCGACCACCAGATGTCGAGATTCGCGGTGGCCGGGAGGAACTTCTGCTTCTGCTCCTCGCTGCCGAACTCGGCGATGATCGGGCCGACCATGCTCGCGTTGAAGGCGAGCGGCTGCGGCACCGCGTTGCGCTGCAGTTCGGAGGCGTAGATGTGGGACTGCGTCGGAGTCCAGTCCTGGCCGCCCCATTGCGTCGGCCAGTGCGGCACCGCGAGACCGTGCTCGTTCAGAATCCGCTGGCTCGTGACGATGTCGTCGCGCGTGATCAGGCCGAGCGCTGAACGCTTGCGGATTTCCTCCGGAATCGCGCCGAGGAACACCTCCCGCAATCCGTCGCGGAACGCGAGGTCCTCTTGAGACAGTTCGAGATCCATCGATCAAACCCCTTCAGTGGTGCGTACGGCTCCGACGACTTCGGCGGTGCTCGCTCCGGCGCGTTCGGCGTGCCTGCGGAACCCGGCCGGGGTCCGCGAGAAATGCAGCGGGCTCTCCACGACGCGGATCGTGCCCTCGGTCGGGTGTTCCCGCTCGGTGATCAGCCCGACTTCCTGAACGTACGGGTCGGTCGGCAGGTCGGCGATGTCGACGACGACCGCGTACGGAACGTCGTGGGCGGTCAGGTACTCCTCCCACTCCGCAGTGGTGCGGCTGGCGGAGTTGGCCAAGACCTTCTCCACCCCCGCGGTGAAAATCTCCCGGTCGATCACCGGGGAGTCCCAAGCCGGATCGGCCGCGGCGTCGTCAAGGCCGGCGCCGATCAGCAGCGTCCGCACGGCGTCGTTGGTGTAGGGCACCGCGGCGATCGCGCCGCCGTCGGCCGTGCGCATCGCGGCGTGCGTATCGCTGAGCGAAAGCGGGTTGCCGACGTCGCCCGCGGCCGGGACGAAGACGTCGCCGGCCAGGTGCTCGACCAGATTGACCGCGATCATCGCGTCGGCCATCGCCAGTTCGACCTGCTGGCCCTTGCCGGTGCGCTGCTGGTCGAAGAGCGCGGCGAGCACGCCGTTGAGCAGGTACAGCGCGGCGGTCTTGTCGGCGATGAAGGTCGGGACGAACTGCAGCGTGCCGCCTGCCCGGTCCTGCAGGCTGACCAGGCCGGACGTGGCCTGGATGACCTCGTCGTAGGCGGGCCGGTTGGCGCGCGACGAGCCGGGCGCGAAACCCTGCGCGTGGGCGTAGACGAGGCGGGGGAAGCGTTCGCGCAGCTGCTCGTAGCCGAGGCCGAGCCGGTCGAGCGCGGCGGCGCGCATGTTGGTGACGAGGACGTCGGCGTCGGCGAGCAGGGCGAAGAGGTCTTCGCGGCCGGCGGGGTCCTTGAGGTCGAGTTCGATGCTGCGTTTGTTCTGGTTGACCTGCATGTACAGCGGGGCCATCCCGGGCGTGCGGCCGGTGTTGGCCGGCGAGTGCCGGGCGACGTCGCGCAGCGGTTCGACCCGGATCACGTCGGCGCCGAAGTCGCCGAGGATCTGCGTGGCGTACGGGCCCATCACCGCGGACGACAGGTCGAGCACCTTAACCCCGGAAAGCGGTCCGGTGGCATCCATCTTCGCGGTCCTCCCGTTGACGATCTTTGCTTCGCCACTGACGCTAAGCGCTTGCTCACCAGAAGGGAATGACCGAGTGCATCAGATCGGTATGACCACGGTGATAACACCGTGGGTACGCTGCTCAGCGTGGAGATCCACCACCTGCGGTACTTCCTCGCGGTCGCGCGCGAGCTGAACTTCACCCGTGCGGCGCGGGCGTTGAACATGTCCGTGCCGCCGCTCAGCCAGCGCATTCGCGACCTCGAACGCGAGCTGGGCGAGCCGCTGTTCGACCGCTCCACCCACCACACGCGACTGTCCGAGGCGGGAGAAGCGCTGCTGCCGCTCGCCGAATCGGTCGTTTCGGGCTTCGACGCGATTCCGGCCCGGATGCGCACCCGCGACCAGCGCGCCGACGTCCGCCTCGCCATCCCCGACGTGCTCAACCCCGCGCACCGCCGCCAGCTCAGCGAATCGATCCGGGCGCTGGACGGCTCCTACCGGTTCACGCTGCGGCAGATGCCGTCGCTCGGGATGGAGTCGGCACTGCTCAGCAGCTCGCTCGACCTCGCCGTCTCGCACCTGGGCACTTCCGACGACCGGCTGTCCACCATCGTCCTTTACCGCGAGCCGCTCGGTGCCGTGGTGGACGCGTCGCGGTTCCCCGACCGCACCTCGCTCACCCTCGCTGACCTGCGGGGATTCCAGTATCTGCAGGGCCCGCGGCACTGGGATCTCGGCTCCCGGCGCGCGGAGCAACTCGCCGCACAGGGCGTGCTGGTCGATCCGGAGGCACAGTTCTCCGACGTCAGCGGGCTGTTGATCTTCTTGCGCAGCACCAAAAGCTTCACCCTCGCGCCGGTCGAATCCGCGACGGCGCTGGCACTGGACCCGAACGAATGCGCGGTCCTGCCGATCGACGATCTGGTCGCCACGCTCACCACGTTCCTGATCCGGCGCACCGCCGACACGCGGCTGGACCCGGTGGTCGAGGTGCTGCGGCACGCCCGCGTACCCGACTGACCTCGACTGATGCCCGACCTGGGGATTCACCCAGCCGGGGCAACTTTACATTTCGATGCCTCTTGTCAATCGCGGTGTACATGTCTTACCGTCGTGTAAAGCCAGCCAACGGAGGAGGGCGCGATGAGCGAGATGACCGGCACGGTGCCGCTGGGGTCGACCGAACGCTGGACCGACAAGAAGCGCTACCTGTGGCTGATCGGGCTGGTCGTGCCGTCGCTCGCGTTCCTCGCGATCGGCCTGCACGCCGCGACCGGCTGGGGCGTCTGGTTCTGGATCGGGCCGATCGTGATCCTGGCGATCGTGCCCGCGATCGACCTGGTCGCCGGCCTCGACCGGAGCAATCCGCCGGACGACGTGATCGAGCGGCTCGAACAGGACCGGTACTACCGGTGGATCACCTACCTGTTCCTGCCGATCCAGTACGTCGGGTTCGTCTTCGCGTTCTGGCTGATCGCGCGCGGCGAGCTGTCCGTTGTGGACAAAATCGGCCTGGCGATCTCGATCGGCTGCATCGGCGGGATCGGCATCAACACCGCGCACGAACTGGGCCACAAGAAGGAAAGCCACGAGCGCTGGCTGTCGAAAATCGCGCTGGCGCAAAGCTTTTACGGGCACTTCTACATCGAGCACAACCGCGGGCATCACGTGCGCGTCGCGACTCCGGAGGACCCGGCGTCGAGCCGCGTCGGCGAAAGCTTCTACCGGTTCTGGCCGCGCACGGTGTTCGGCTCGCTGAAGTCCGCGTGGGGCCTGGAGCGCAAGCGTTACGCCCGCCGCGACAAGCATCCGTTCCGGATCGGCAACGACGTGCTCAACGCGTGGCTGATGTCCGCGGTGCTGTGGGTGGCGATGGTGGCGTGGCTCGGCGTCGGGATCCTGCCGTACCTGGTGATCCAGGCGGTGATCGGGTTCTCGCTGCTGGAAGTCGTGAACTACATGGAGCACTACGGGATGCTGCGGCAGAAGGTCGGGCCGCCGGAGCGCCGCCGCTACGAGCGCGTGGATCCCAGCCACAGCTGGAATTCCAACAACATCGCGACCAACGTCCTGCTGTACCACCTGCAGCGGCACAGCGATCACCACGCCAACCCGACGCGCCGCTACCAGACCCTGCGCGACTTCGCCGAATCTCCGGTGCTGCCGACCGGGTACGCCGGGATGATCGTGCTCGCGCTGTTCCCGCCGCTGTGGCGGCGCGTGATGGACCAGCGGGTGCTCAACCACTTCGAGGGCGATATCAGCCGGGCGAACATCCAGCCGTCGAAGCGGG
Source organism: Amycolatopsis sp. cg13 (assembly GCF_041346965.1). Taxonomy (GTDB): domain Bacteria; phylum Actinomycetota; class Actinomycetes; order Mycobacteriales; family Pseudonocardiaceae; genus Amycolatopsis. The sequence goes on along the minus strand of NZ_CP166848.1, from coordinate 6,784,839 downwards.
AGAAAGTCCTTGCCAGGCATGGCTCTTCTGCACACGAGACGCTGGCCGTGCCGGAGGACGTGCACGGTGACGCCAGCGAAGGCGGGATGTGCCCCGGTTGCGGATACGTCTACGACGAGCAGCGCGGCGACCCGCGCGAAGGCTTCCCGGCCGGTACGCCGTGGTCGTCCATTCCGGACAGTTGGTGCTGTCCCGACTGCGGCGTAAGGGAAAAGGTCGACTTCGTTGCTCCCGGAAGGATGAGTGTGTGATGCGGATCGAAGCGGATTTGAACAAGTGCGACGGCCTCGGCATGTGCGAGGCGATGGCTCCGGACTTCTTCGAGGTGGGCGACGAGGGCACGGTCGTCGTGCTCGACGGCAACCCCGGCGAGGAGCACCGGACCGACCTCGCCGCGGCGGTCGACGCCTGCCCGGTTCTCGCACTGAAACTGGTGTCATGACGCTCGCGGTGGTCGGCGCGTCGCTGGCGGGATTGCGAGCGGTCGAATCGGCGCGGCGGACCGGATACGACGGCCGGATCGTGCTCATCGGAGCGGAGGACCGCCTGCCGTACGACCGGCCGCCGCTGTCGAAGGCTTTCCTCGCGGCGGACGGACCCGTTGCGGTGGAACCTTTTCTCAGCGCGGACGACCTGCGCGACCTCGGCGTCGAACTTCAGCTGGGCACTCCCGCGACCGGACTCGACCCGATCGCCCGGGAGATCCACACCGGCGACACGACGGTCCCGTACGACGCAGCGGTGATCGCTACCGGAGCCGCCGCCCGAGTTCTTCCTGACACGGCAGGGATCTCCGGCATTTACTCGCTGCGCACCGCGGACGACGCGGTTGCCATCAGGTCCGCATTGGACAGTGGCGCTAGGACAGTCGTGATCGGTGCCGGTTTCATCGGTTCGGAAGTCGCTTCAGCTGCGCGTAAACGCGGTCTACCAGTGTCCATTGTGGAAACCCTGGAAACGCCTTTGGTGCGCGCGATCGGCCCCGAAGTCGGCGAGGTCTGCGCTGAGCTGCATCGCGCGGCGGGCACTGATCTCCGCCTCGGCACCAGGGTCACCGGCTTTACGTCGCAAGATGGCGCGGTGACCGGCGTGCGGCTGTCAACCGGCGAAACTCTCCCAGCCGACCTCGTCGTCGCGGGAATCGGCGCGGAACCGGCCACCGGCTGGCTGCGCGACAGCGGACTCCTCCTGCACGACCGCGACGGCGGCGTCATCTGCGACGGCACCCTCGCCGCCGCGCACGGCGTCTACGCAGCCGGAGACGTCGCGCACGTGGCGAACGCGTTGTTCGACGGCGAGCTGATGCGGCTGGAGCACTGGACGAACGCGGCCGAGCAGGGTGCGGCCGCGGCTCGGCACGCGCTGGACCCCGCGAGCGCGCGGGTGTTCAGCGCCGTGCCGTACTTCTGGTCCGACTGGTACTCGCACCGCATCCAGTTCGTCGGGACGCCGCGGGCGGACGAGGTCGTCGTCGCGGTTCCCGCCGAGCACGGCTTCACCGCGCTGTACCGGCGCGGCGACCGGCTCGTCGGCGCGTTCACCGTCGATCGGCCGCGCGACATCATGAAGTACCGCAAGCGGATCGCCGCGCGGGCGCCGTGGTCCGAGGCAGTCGCCTTCGCGTTGGAAACGGCCGCATAAGATGACTGCCATGAGCGTGCTTCCGGTGCCCGAGGGCGGCCAGTACCGGCAGCCCATCATCACCGCCGCCATCGAACTCACCGCGAAATCCGGCTGGTCAGCGGTCACCATGGCGCGGCTGGCCGATCTGGTCGGGGTGAGCAGGCAGACCGTCTACAACGAGATCGGCTCGAAAACCGCGCTCGCCGAGTCGATGATCTCGCACGAACTGCGCCGGTTCCTCGCCGTCGTGAGCACCGCGTTCGACCGGCATCCGGACGACCTCGTCGAGGCGATCTACGACGCCGTCCGCGCGGTGCTCGAACTGGCCGACGACAACATCCTCCTGCGCGCCATCGCCTCCGCGACGCACGGCACCGACAACGAATTCCTGCCGCTGCTGACCACCCGCGCCGGCACCCTGCTCACCGAAGCGAAAGCCGTCCTGCGCGGCCGCGTCCGCAGCTACGCGCCGCCACTCGACGACGGCCAGCTCACCGTCGTCATGGACCTGGTCGTGCGCACCGTGCTGAGCCACGTGATGCAACCGTCGGGCACGCCCGCCGAAACCGCCGACGGCCTGGCGTGGGTCGCCACGCGCGTCCTCGGCACCGCCCCGTCGGCGTCGATGCGCACCCGCTCGTAAACGAGGTGCGCGTTTCGGGGCGCGCGTGTCAGCCTGCCGCGCGTGAACCGTGAACGACTTTCCGCACTCGCCCACACCCGGCATCCCATCGCGGCCCCGATCAGCGACGACGAGGTCCAGCGCCTGCTAGACCGCAGCATCCCGCGCGAGGACGCGGTTCTTTTGGACCTAGGCTGCGGGAGTGCCGAATGGCTGATCCGCGCTCTCGCCGCATACCCGAAACTCCGCGCGGTCGGCGTCGACACCTCGGAATTCGCCCTCTCGCGCGCCCGAGAGGCCGCCGCTGCTCAAGGCGTCGCCGACCGCTTGACCCTCCACCAGCAGCCCGCCGCCGAATTCCCCGCCACCGCCGAATTCGACACCGTCCTGTGCATCGGCTCCACCCACGCCTTCGACGGCTTGACGGACACCCTCGCCACCTTGCGAACCCACGTCCGCCCCGGCGGCCGCGCTCTGCTCGGCGACGCCTACTGGGAATCCGAGCCAACCCCCGCCGCCGTCGAAATCTTCGGCGACCTGCCCGACCTGCCCGAACTCCTCGACCAGGTGATTTCCGCCGGATGGACGCCGACCCACGGCCACACCAGCACGCGCGGCGAACTGGACGCCTACGAATGGTCGTGGACCGGCAGCCTCACCGAATGGGCCCTGGACCACCCGGAAGACCCCGACCAGGCCGAAGCCCTCGCCGCGGCGGCCACTCATCGGGACGAATGGCTCCGGGATTACCGGCACTCGTTCGGCTTCGCCTGCGTCGTGCTGCGCGATTGACAAAACTTCTTGTCAATGCGACGTTCGAACCTGACCCCAACCCGCGAAAGGCAGTCCGATGACCGACCTGGTGCCGTTCCTGATGTTCCAGAAGCGCGACGCCGCCGAGGCGATGGCCTTCTACACCTCGTTGTTCCCCGGCGACTCCGTGCTGTCCGAGGAGCGTTACGGCGCCGGCGGCCCCGGCCCGGAGGGAACGATCGTGATGGCCGAGTTCACCGTCGCCGGGCAGCGCGTGCGGTGCAGCGACAGCTTCGTCCAGCACGGCTTCGACTTCACGCCGTCGACCTCGCTGTTCGTCACCGTCGATTCGGCCGACGAACTCAAGCGGGTCTACGAGGCCCTCGGCGAAGGCGGCGGAACCCTGATGCCGCTCGATGATTACGGCTTCGGGCCGTTCGCGTGGGTCAATGACCGGTGGGGTGTTTCGTGGCAGTTGAGCGCCAAGGGTTGAGAAGCGAACCGGTTGCCGCCGCCGGTGAACTTGCCCGCCAGTTGTTCGCGGACGCGCGGGTGGTGATCGTCGGCGGCAGCGTGCTGACCGACCGGCGCACGCCGACGTCCGACCTCGACCTCGTGGTGGTCACCGGACCCCGCGACGCCCCGTGCCGACAGTCGTTCACCTGGGAAAACTGGCCGGTGGAAGCACTGGTGCACGACGAAGCAACCTTGCGCGCCTATTGCGCCGACAATCTGGTCCGCCGCTGGCCAGGGATCCCCCGGCTCATCGCTGAGGGAGCACTCGTGGCCGACGACGGCCTCGGCACCCGGCTGCAGGCCGAGATGCGGCAACGGCTGGCCGCGGGCCCGGCCGCCGCGACGTCGGGCGAACTCGACGCCCAGCGTTACGACCTCACCGACCTGCTCGACGACCTGGCCGGAGCCAGCGACCCGGCCGAGATCGCCTTCATCGCCGCTCGGGTGCTGACCAAGACCGCGCAACTGGCCCTGCTGGCCGGACAGCACTGGCAGGGCACCGGCAAATGGCTGTGGCGCGAACTCCACGACCACGACCCCCGGCTGGCCGAGCAGCTGGCCACCGCCGCGCCCGATGCGTCACGGCTCGGCGCGGTCGCCCGTGCGGTGCTGGACCAGACAGGAGGACCGCTGCGGGATGGATACCAGGTCACCGACCCCCGCCGTCCCTGACCGCATTCACGACGGCAAGCTATGGCCAGCAAGATCCCCGTACGGTTTCTTTTTGCGATCGCTAATCACAACGGATCCGCAGCTCGAACGCAATTCCCCACACTATTGACCCACTGACAGATACCCCGAAAAGGAATACCGACGAGTTACCCACGGACGGGTTAAGCGGCGACATTCGGGCACCGCTAAGGTGGGCATTGGGAGGTTGGCGATCAGCCGGAGGGGGGCCGATACCGCATCCCGGGGCCAGTCGTTCTACCTGCGGTAGTCCGCTCAAGCGGAACTGCGGGGCGAACGGCTGGCCCTTTTCGCGGTACCGCGAAAACAAGAGCCCACGACAGTGCGGGAAGCACGGTTTCGATACGTAAACCCCGGCCGTGGAGAATCGCGGTCGCGGAATTCAGGCGGCACGGTTCCGGTACAGCCACCACACATCTCGCCCAAAGGACCAGCTCAACGTCGCCACCGCGATCCCCGCCCAAACCACCGGCGCGAGCCCGGCCACCGCAGCTGTCAGGGCGATTCCTTGCAAGGCTGCGACCGCCTTTCGTGCCCAACTAGGGCGCAGCGGGGCCCGGAGCCACGGCCACAGCCGGGCCGCCCCGACGAAGGCGTAGCGCATCAGGCCGATCGCCAGGACCCACGGGCCGACCGTCGTGGCGACCAGGACGCTCAGCACCAGGATCAGGAACGCGTCTGCCTCCATGTCGAAGCGGGCGCCCAGTGCGGAGACGGTGCCGGTGCGGCGGGCGACGTAGCCGTCTAGGGCGTCCAGGGCCAGGGCGACCGCCGCGATGGGGACGATCAAAGCCAGCGGCGGGTGTCCGCCCAGGCGGTCAGCTACCAAAGCGGTCACGGTGCCGATCAGGGCCGCTCGGGCGAGGGTCACCTGGTCGGCTGGGCCCAGCCGGTAGACGCGGATCCGCCAGGCGCCCTGGGTGAGCAGCACCAACAGGCCGAGGAGGTAGGCGACGCCGACTGCCCAGCCGGCGAGGCCGAGACCGGTCGTGACGGTCAGCAAAGTCAGCAGCGCGAGTTGCGCCAGCAGCGCGGGGGCCTGCTGGACGACAGTTGAACCCAGCTCGGCCGGGGTTCGTGTACAGGTGGAGACAGCCATTTCGCCTCGATCCGGCAGCAACGGAGGACAACCTTGACACGGGCGGTGCGGGCTTTCTGGTTCACTTCGGCCGCGGGCGGGGAGGTCCGATCGGCGGAGGTGGCTGCTCCACAAGCCGACGAAGTGCTGGTCCGAACGCGATTCTCGGCGTTGAGCCGAGGTACGGAAAGTCTCGTATTGCGTGGCGGCGTGCCCGCGAGCCAGCAGGACATCATGCGCGCGCCGTATCAGGAGGGCGACTTTCCGTGGCCGGTCAAGTACGGCTACCTGAACGTCGGCGAGGTCCTGTCCGGACCGCCTGAGCTGACCGGCCGCACGGTGTTCTGCCTCTACCCGCATCAGACCGAGTACGTCGTGCCCGCGTCGGCGGTCACGGTGGTGCCGGACGACGTTCCCGCGGCGCGGGCGGTGCTCGCCGGGACTGTCGAGACCGCGGTCAACGCCCTCTGGGACGCGGCACCGCTGGTCGGCGACCGGATCGCGGTGGTCGGGGCGGGGATGGTCGGCTGCAGTGTCGCGCGGCTGCTGTCCCGGTTTCCCGGCGTGGACGTCCAGCTCGTCGACCCCGACCCGGACCGCGCGGAGGTGGCGGACGCGTTCGGCATCCGTTACGCCACCCCGGAAACCGCGACCGGCGACCTCGACCTCGTGGTGCACGCGAGCGCGACTGACGCCGGGCTCGCGCGTTCGCTGGAGCTCCTCGGCCACGAGGGCACCGTGGTCGAGCTGAGCTGGTACGGCGACCGTCAGGTGTCGGTGCCGCTCGGCGAGAACTTCCATTCGCGGCGGCTCACCGTGCGCGGCAGCCAGGTCGGCACCGTTTCCCCCGCTCGCTCGGCGCGGCGCGGGTACGGCGATCGGATGGCGCTGGCGCTGCGGCTGCTCGCGGACCCGGCGTTCGACGTCCTCGTCACCGGCGAATCCGCCTTCGCCGAACTGCCGGACGTCGCGGCACGACTGGCGGACGGAACTCTGCGCGGACTGGCTCACCGGATCACCTACCCGTAAAGGAGAACGCGTTGTTCAGTGTCACCGTGCGCGATCACATCATGGTCGCCCACAGTTTCCGCGGCGAGGTTTTCGGCCCGGCACAACGCTTGCACGGCGCGACGTTCGTGGTCGACGCGACGTTCCGGCGGTCCGAATTGGACTCGGACAACATCGTCGTCGACATCGGGCTCGCCACGCAGCAGCTGGGCGCGGTGCTCGCCGACCTGAACTACCGGAACCTCGACGACGAACCCGATTTCGCGGGCATCAACACGTCGACGGAATACCTCGCCAAGGTGATCGCCGACCGGCTCGCGGACCGGATCCACGCCGGCGAACTCGGCGAGAACGCGCGCGGGCTGGCGCAGATTTCGGTGACCCTGCACGAATCCCACGCCGCTTCGGCCGGATACGAGCGTTCGTTGTGACCACAGTGGACTCCTCCGGTTACGCTCCGGAATGGCTGGCACTCAGAGAGCCCGCCGACACCGCGGCCCGGGCGGCCGATCTGGTCGCCTTGCTGCCGCCCAGTCCGGCAGTCATCCGGGATCTCGGCTGCGGCACCGGAGCGATGGGACGCTGGTTGAGCGGTCGTCTGCCGAAGCCGCAGCGGTGGATCCTGCACGATCAGGACCCGCGGTTGCTGGAGATCGCGGCTCGCAGCCTTCCCTCAGGGATCAGCGTCGAGACGGAACAAGCTGACGTGACCCGGCTGGACATCAGCGGCACTTCTTTGGTCACGGCTTCCGCATTGTTGGACCTCCTTACCAAGGAGGAGATTCAACGGCTAGTTAAGTCCTGTGTAGACGCCCGATGTCCGGCTTTGCTCACGTTGTCCGTGACCGGATCAGCTCGCCTCACCCCCTTGGACGCGGCAGACGAAGCGCTCAACGACGCATTCAACAACCACCAACGCCGCGACGGGAAGCTAGGCCCGGAATCCGTCGCCTTCACCGCGGCGGAGTTCCAGCGGCACGGTTGGACTGTCCACACCAGACCGTCACCGTGGCGGCTCGGGCCGGAACACCGCGAACTCATCGACACCTGGTACCGCGGATTCGTTGCCGCAGCACGAGAACAAGACCCGACGCTGGCAGTGCCCGAGGATCGGCAGATCACCGAGGTCACCGTGGACCACCAGGATCTACTCGCTCTCCCCTGACTCCCGTCGCGCCCGGGCCCGGCGTTTGCCCTCGTGCATCGCCGCGACCCGGGCGACCGGGATCGTATGCCCCTCGGCCACGAGATCCGCCGGAAGTTCCTGTGGCTCCGGCAATTCCTCCGCCCACGGATCAGCGTTGCCCAGCAGCCCCATCGCGGTCTTCACGGTGAAATCCGCCGGTTTGACGTTGTCCGCGTCCGCCCAGCGAACCGGGAACGACACCGGCGCACCCGGCCGGATTCGCGGACTGTAAGCGGCCGCCACCGTAGCCCCGCCCGCGCGGGTCGAGTCGAGAAACACCTTGCCGTGCCGGTCTTCCCGGATGAACGCCGTGGTCGCCAACTCCGGATCGATCCGTTCCGCCCGCGCACCGACCGCCCGGGTCGCCGCCGCGACGTCCTCAAAGGACAGGCCGGGAACCAGCGGCACGAACACGTGCACGCCCTTGGATCCGCTGGTCTTCAACGCACCGGCGAGCCCGACGTCGGCCAAGGCCTGCCGCACCAACCGAGCCGCCGCCACCGCGACGCTGAAATCCGCACCCTCCGGCGGGTCGAGGTCCATGATCAGATCGGTCTGGCCGACCGGCTCCACTCGCGTCAGCGCGGGATGCAGTTCGACCGCACGCTGATTGCCGAACCACAGCAGGGTCCGGCGGTCGTTGCACAGGCCGTAGGTGACTGTCCGTTGTGAACTCTCCGCCCACAGTTTCGCCCGCGGCACCCACTCCGGCGTGTACTTCGGCAGGTTCTTCTGCATGAACGCGTCCTGCCCGCGCAGCACCCGCATCACCGACAGCGGACGGTCGCGCAGCACCGGCAGCAACCGGTCCGACACGGCGTCGAAATAGTCGACGAGGTCGCGCTTGCTCACCCCAGCGTCGACGAACAGCTCCTGGTCGAGGTTGGTCAGGGAAACCCCTTCGCGCACCTCATCCGCTTTGGCCATACGCCAACCCTTGCCGACCACCGCAATCCGGTCAACCGCTTAGACGAGCGGTTTTCCCTTCCGCAACCGCCGCCGGAAGTCCGCGAGACAAGCGTCGTAGGGGAACCGCCGCACCCGCAACGGAAGCCGTTCGACCATTCGGCCGATCCCGCGCGTCAGCCGATCGAACCGGCGCTGGTCCGCGGCCGACCACGGCAGCCGCATCTGCTCGCGGAAGACCTCCGGCAGGAACCCGGTCGTCACGAAGCGGTGGAACCGTCCGAAGAGGAACGACAACGGCCGCGGCAGGAATTCCAGATTCGCGATGGCCGTGAGGTATTCGCGGAGCCGATCGTCGATGTCCACTTGGGCCAGTCCGTCCGCCCAGTACGCGGCGAAGTCGTCTGGCCAGTCTTCGGGACGCACCTGCAGCGTCGTGCCCAGCACCGCGGCCTCGGCATACCACGATTCCGGCGCGGGCCGACCGAGAAACGCGCGGTGCACGTCGTCCACGCCGTGACACAGACAGGCGGCGACCCACAGCTGCAGTTCCCGGTCGAAAGCGCGGTACTGCACCGGGCTCGCCTCGGTCGAGACCACCTGCGCGTGCACCGCATTCACCGCTCGCCGGTACGCCGCCCGGTCAGCGTCCGTGCCCAGCACGGCGACCGCGAGGTAGGTGACGGTGGTACGCGTGCGCTTCAGCGGATGCTTGAAGAGATTTCCCGAATCGACGCGGCTTTCCAGCACGCCGTATCCGACCGCGGGCCGGCCCAGCTGCATGATCACGTTCGCGCCGCCCGCGAGCAGGCTGACGCCGAGCATGCCGTCCTGGAGCATCCGTCCAGGGGAACGCCTCCGTTGACATGTTGTCAAGAGCCCTCAGGCGCGCACGACCCGCACGTCCGCCACCTCCAGCAGCCCGTCCAGGTGCACCCGAGCCCGCGTTTGCGCCGGATCGACGACGAGCCCGTCGCGCCGGACCAAGTCGAGAATGTGCGCCGCCAGCGGAAGCACCAGGTGCCGTCCCCAGCAACGTTCGTTGCTGTGCCCGAAGGGCAGGTAACCGGGATGGTTGTCCGGGTCCAGCGAGGCCCAGCGGCTAGGCCGGAACTCGTCGGGCGCGTCCCACAGTTCGGGGTCGCGGTGGCTGAGCAGCGGCAGGAGCAGGACGTCGTCGCCCGGGCCGATCCGGGCGTCCACCTCGGCGAACTCCGGCGAACGCACGCGCAGGATGTTCCACGACGGCGGCAGGAGGCGCAGCGCCTCGTTGAGCACGTACTCGGTCGGCACGTCGTCGTCGAGCGGCGAACTGAGCCACAAAGCATTCGTGACCAGCGCGGCGACGGTGAAGCAGATCGGCCCGGCCACGCGCCGGTAGAGGTACATCGCGAAGCGGCGCTCCTCGAAGCTGTCCGCTTCGAGCACCATCCGCGCCAAGGCGGACAGCGCGACCTCGGGCGCGGGCCGTCCCCACAGCGCGGCACCGGTGGCGACCGCGGCCCAGGTGATCTTCGGCGTGAGCTCCAGCCGACGGTCGACGAGGACCCGGAACCGGCGCTGTTCGCGGCCGAACACCAGGTCACGCAGGTAGTTGTGCGGCACGGCGGGCCAGGTTCCGGCGAGGCTGGCGGCACCGAGCGGTTTCTTGAGCGCGGCCCGCACGTCCGCGCCGACCGCCCGCATCAGCGCCGACGATTCCGGCCGTGTGACGACCCGTCCGCGCACCGGCTTGAACGTCGGCCGCTCCTCGGCATTCGCCGGACGGCTCCGCAGCAGCGCGTCCATCAACGACGCCCCGGCGACGCCGACCGTGTCCGGTTCCAGCCGAAAGAAGGATTTCCCCCGATAACGGTCGAACAGTTCTTGAATCCGCGGCGCGAATACCACCTGCCGCACTTTGTTCCGTTCAGCGGGAATAGTCACCGAACAACTCCTCTTGAGCGGCGGTACCGGCCGGTACCGAGAATTCCGGAACCGGCCGGTGCCGCCCTGATGAGACCGTCAGATCCAGCCGTACCAGGCGTAAGACTTCAGGCTCTTGCTCGGGAGGGCCTTGCGCACGAGACGAACAAGCTTCACGGAAATGCCTCCGTCTTCTCGGGAAGTTCGACCGCACTCGCGGCCGATTCCGACAGTACGACGAATTCCCGGGAATTCGCGGCAAGACAACCTGAACGGCCCACTCGGCTGGTTCTGTTCGGGAGCGTCAGGTCGACGGTTCGGGAATTCCGGCCCGAATTCCTTGGCGAATCCGCGGCGGCGTCGGTATCCTTCGCGACCCGCTAAAGCACCGACTGGGCGAACTCGATGAGTGCCCGAGCCGCGGGCCCCGCCGGACCATCGGACCGCCACGCCAACGCCAACTGCCCCCGCAACTCCGGCTGCAACCGCAGCGTGTGCAGTTCCTCGGCGTAGTAGCGCGCCAGCGACAACGGCACCAGTGCCACCCCGAGACCGCGCATCCCGAGCTTGGCCAGCACGTTCGGGTCGCTTGCCTCGATCGTCACCCGCGAATGCAACCCAGCCGCCGCGAATCCGCGATCCAGCACTCCGCGCATCCCGGTCCCCTTCGGCAGGCAGATCAACGACCGTTCGGCCAGCTCAGCCAGGGTGATCGAGGCCCGGTCGACGAACTCGTCCCGCAGCGAGGTGACGGCGACCAGTTCCTCGTCGAGCACGATCTGCGTGGTCAGCCCAGCGGGCACGCCGTCGGCCAGGCCGATCACCGCGGCGTCCAGCCGTCCTTCGCGCAGCGCGTCGACCATCAGGTCGGAATTCGCTTCGCTGAGCGTGATTTCCACCCCGGGGTACCGCTCAGCGAATTCGGCCAGGAACTCCGGCAGCTCCACCGGCCCGAGGGAAGTCACCATCCCCATCGCCACCTGGCCGCGCACCAACCCCTCGTGCTCCGCGACCGTCTCGCGCACCGCCGCGACCGCCGCCAGCGCGGCCCGGGCGTGCGGCAGCGCGGCCTCGCCGACCCCGGTGAGCCGTACCGTGCGGCCGGACCGGTCGAACAACGGCTGCCCCAACTCGCGTTCCAGCCGCCGGATCTGCGCGCTGACCCCGGGCTGCGCGACGTGCATCCGCGCCGCCGCACGGGTGAAGTTCGCTTCCTCAGCGACCGCGACGAAGTACTCCAGCTGATGCAGTTCCATAACCAATCATTCTAGCTGCCGGAACTAGTATCTCTTGGACTTATCGCTAGACAGCCAGCACGCTGAAGACATGCAGACGTTCACTCCTGACCAGGCCGGTTACCGCGAAGAGATCGCCGGATTCCAGACCGGCATCGCCTCCACCCCGCAGCTTGTCGTCGCCGCCACCAGCGCGGACGACGTCGCCGCCGCGGTCCGGCTCGCGGCCGAGCGCGACCTGCCGGTTTCCGTGCAGGCGACCGGACACGGCCTGCGCGCGCCGGCCGAGGGCGTGCTGGTCTCGACGCGTCGGATGACCGGCGTGACCGTCGACCCGTACCGCGCCGTGGCGCGTGTCGAAGCCGGAACCACCTGGGGCAGCGTCATCACCGCCGCCGCGGAACAGGGCCTCGCGCCGCTGAGCGGTTCGGCTCCGGGCGTCGGCGTGGTGGGCTACACCCTCGGCGGCGGCTTCGGTCTCCTCGGCCGGCACTTCGGCCTGGCCGCGGACCGGGTTCGCTCCGCCGAGATCGTCCGGCCTGACGGCAGCCGCACGACCGGCCCGATCGACGCCGGGATCGTGACCGCGCTGGAGTTCGACCTGGTGCCGGTGACCACGCTGTACGGCGGCGGGCTGTACTTCGACACCGCCAAGATCCCGGACGTCCTGCGCACCTGGCGCGACTGGACCGCCGACCTGCCGGACACCGTCGGCACCTCGGTCGCGATGCTGCCCTACCCGGATCTGCCGATGGTGCCGGAACCGTTGCGGGGCAAGCACATCGCGCACATCCGCGTGGCCTACCTCGGCACCGACGGCGACGAGCTCGTCGCACCGCTGCGCGCGCTCGGCCCGCTCCAGGAAACGCTCACCACGATGCCGTTCACCGATTCCGGCAAGATCGCCGCGGAGCCGCCGAACCCGCACTCGTACCTCGGCGACAACCGGGTGCTGCCGACGCTCCGGGACGACGTGCTGAGCACCGTGCTCGACCACGCCGGCCCGGGCGCACCCGTACCGACCGTGCTGATCATCGACCTGCTCGGCGGCGCGTACCAGCACTCCACCGCGCCGGACTTCACCGCCGATTCGCGCTACACCGTGCGCGCGCTGTCGATGATCGAGCCCGACGCGGCGACCGTTCAGGCCGCGCACGCCAAGCTGTTCGCCCCGCTGGACCCGATGTCGACCGGGCGGCTGCGGAGCTTCGTCTACGGACAGCCGCTGGGCTGAGTCAGCGTTCGAGAACGAAGACCGGGATCAGGCGCTCGGTCTTCTTCTCGTACTCCGCGAAGCCCTCCGCGTGCTCGACCATCTTGGCGTACAGCCGGTCGCGCTCGGCGCGATCTTCCACGAGCTTCGCGGTCGCCGGGAACTCGTCGGTGCCGATCTCGACCGTGACGGACGGGTTGGCGACGAGGTTGTGGTACCAGTCCGGGTTGGTGTCCGCGCCGCCCTTGGACGCGACGATCACGATCCGGTCGCCGTCGGTGGTGTACACCAGCGGACTCACCCGCTGTTTGCCGCTTTTCGCACCGGTGTGCGTGACCAGCACCATGTTCTTGCCCTCGAACATGCCGCCGACCTTGCCCGCGTTCGCGCGGAACTCGTCGATGATCTGCTGATTCCAGTCCGACATCGGAAGACTCCCAGGTTGATGATGTAACAACAAACCTAGGATCGCGCGAATCGGGCTGTCAACACACGCGCAGGTACTGTCGCGACATGGTCACCGAGCCCGGCCCGACCGTCGAAGACGGGGTCCGCGAACTGCTGCTTCTCATGCCCCGCATCGTCGGGCGCGCGAAGCGGACGCCGCCGCCTCCGGAACTCGACGACGTCACGCTCGCGCCGCGGCATCTGTCGCTCCTGGCCTATCTGCTGTTCGACGGCCCGATGACGGTCAACGAACTCGCCGGACGGCTCGAAATCGCGCCCACCACAGCGAGTCTGATGATCGGCGACCTCTCCCGGCAAGGCGTCCTGGAGCGCACCGAGGATCCGGACGACCGGCGGCGCACCATCGTGAGCATCCACGAGGACAAGCGCCCGGCGGTCGACGCGTGGCTCGCACGCGGCGCGAAGGCGTGGCAGGAAGCGTTGTCCCCGTTGAGTCCGAGCGAACGCGCGCTAGTGATCAAGACGTTGAAGGCGTACGAGGAGTATGCGTCGTGAGTGGCAATCCCGGTTAGAACCGCGATCGCCACTCACGAGGCGACTAGCCACTGCGCCTGCGGTCCCGCGCATTTCTTCGGCCAAGCCGCGTCGTGCTGGTACCACCAAGCCTCGCAAGACCGCCCGTCGGGCAGCGTGTACCGCGGCGGCCCCGGCACCCGGCGCAATCCGGCGGCTTCCAGCGAGCGGCCGCTCGCGACGTTGCCGACCTCCGCGCCCGCGCGCACCCGCGAAAGGCCGAGATGTTCGTGCGCCAGCACGAGACCGGCGGCGAACAGGTCGCGGCCGAACCCCTGTCCGCGATACTCCGGCGCGAGATAGCCGCCGGTTTCCGGGCCGCCGTCCTCGCCCGCGTGCACGCTCACGAGCCCGGCGCAGCGGCCGGCCACGAGATCGATCGCGACGACGTCCACCGAATGCGGATCCGGCGTGGTCCAGTCCGGACCGGTGCCGGGGACGACGCGCAGCGCCTCGCCGCGCATCGGTTCGGCCACCACGGAGTCGGCCAGCCAGCCGAGCCAGCGCTGCGCGGCCGGATCGCTGCCGCCCGCGACCGCCGCCGCGTACTCCCACGCGGTGGGAGTACGGAAAAGGAACCGGCCGAACGCGAAGGCGTGTCCCCGGCGGTCGCAGGTGCGCTTCGCCATCAGCCGTCCGCGGCGGGTCAGCCGGCTCACCAAAGGTGCATTGCTCACAAACGCCATCGCGCCGGAAATGCTACCCCTCGCCTCTTGCCGATCCGCTCGGAAGGAGGCGGAGCCGGTCCGCTCGCGGAAACCCGGGCGGCGATCGGCACTGTATGGTGACCGGGTGACGGCCGTACCGGAAGCAGCCGACGCCGACGGCGGGCGCGCGGCCCAGCCCCGGCACCTCATCGTGTCGGTCTACGGCGTGCACCATCTGACCGGCGGCGAATGGCTTTCGGTCGCCTCGCTGATCGATCTGCTCGCCGCGGTCGGAGTCGACGAGCCCGCGGTGCGGTCGTCGATTTCCCGACTCAAACGGCGCGGGGTGCTCGAAGCCGTGCGCTGCGACGGATCCGCCGGGTACGAATTGTCCGGTACGGCACTGGATTTGCTGCGCGAAGGCGACGAACGGATCTTCCGCCGCGACCGCGCGAAGCTCGCCGACGGCTGGCTGCTCGCGGTGTTCTCGGTGCCGGAAGCCGAACGGCACAAGCGGCACGTGCTGCGCACTCAACTGTCCCGGCTGGGTTTCGGCACCGCTTCCTCAGGCGTCTGGATCGCGCCGGCGCATCTGTACGAGGCCACCGTCGGCGCGCTCGAGCGCCTTGGCCTCGCCGAGTACGCCGACGTGTTCCGCGCCGAGCACCTCGCCTTCGGCGATCCGCGCGAGAAGGTGCGCGAGTGGTGGGACCTGGACCAGTTGGACGAGCTGTACACGGCGTTCCTCGAAGAGCACGAGCCAGCGCTGCGCCGGTGGCAGCGCCGCCGCACCACGCCCGCGGACGAGGCGTTCGCCGATTACTTGCGCGTGCTCACCGGCTGGCGGCGGATGCCGTACCTCGACCCGTGCCTGCCCGCGGAATTGCTGCCCGAGGACTGGTCCGGCATCCGCGCCGCGGAGGTGTTCTTCACCCTGCATGACCGGCTCGAGGAAGCCGCGCGCACGCACCTGCAGCAGGTGCTCAGCGGTTGACCACCGCGTAGCCCTGCACTTCCACCAGCGCCTCGACGTCCCACAGCCGGTTCACGCCGATGCCCGCCATCGCCGGGTAATCCGCGCCCACCAGCCGCTTCCACACGCGGCCGATCTCGCGCGCGTTGGCCTTGTAGTCGTCCATGTCGACGATGTAGACGGTCAGGCTGCACAGGTCCGCGGGTTCGCCGCCGGCCGAGCGCAACGCGGTGAGCAGGTTGCCGAGTGCGCGCTCGAACTGCTCGACCACGCCGTCGCCGACGATCCGGTTCTCCGCGTCCAGCGCGGTCTGCCCGGCGAGGAACACCAACCGGCCCTGTGCCGCGACCGCGTGCGAGAACCCCGACGGCTTGCCCAGCTCGGGGGGATTGATCCGCTCCATGCCGGGGAGCGTAACCCATCTATCGTCTTCTTGACGACCGTACTTCAGACGACATACCCTGAACGGCGTGCGGATTTCAGTAGTCGGCGGCGGGCCAGCGGGCCTCTACTTCGCCGTGCTCGCGAAACAACTCGGCCCGGACCACGAGATCACGGTCTGGGAGCGCAACGCGCCCGACGACACGTTCGGCTTCGGCGTCGTCTTCTCCGACGAGACGCTCGGCGGCATCGAGCACGCCGACCCGGCCGTACACGAGGCGATGCGCCGGGAGTTCGCGCGCTGGGACGACATCGACGTGCACTACCGCGACACCGTGTCCACTTCGGGCGGGCACGGATTCGCCGCGATGAGCCGCAAACGGCTGCTCGCGATCCTGCAGCAGCGGTGCCGCGAAATGGGAATTGATGTCCGATTCCGCAGTGTCGCGCCGGATCCAGCCGAGCTGGCCGCTTCCTCCGATCTCGTGGTCGCCGCGGACGGCGTGAATTCCGCGGTGCGCACGGCGTTCGCCGATTCGTTCCGGCCTTCCGTCGAGACCCGGCAGTGCCGGTACATCTGGCTCGGCACCGACCTGGTCTTCGACGCGTTCAAGTTCTACGTGCTCGAAACGCCTCACGGCATCATGCAGGTCCACGGTTATCCGTACGGCCGCGACGGCAGCACGTTCATCCTGGAGATGCACGAAGACGTGTGGCAGCGGGCATTCGGCCCGATCGCCGCCACCGGACTCGGCCCGGGCGAGAGCGACGAGAAGTCGATCGAGCTGATCCGCGAACTGTGCGGCGATATTTTCGACGGACATCAGTTGCTGGCCAACAACTCCAAGTGGGCCACCTTCGGCACGGTCCGCTGCGAAAGCTGGGTCCACGACAATGTCGTGCTGCTCGGCGATGCGGCGCACACCGCGCATTTCTCGATCGGTTCCGGCACGAAGCTCGCCATGGAGGACGCACTCGCGCTCGCCGCGTGTTTGCACGAACAGCCGAGCGTTCCGGAAGCCCTTGCGGCGTATGAAGAAGAGCGTCGTCCGGTCGTCAATTCCACGCAGCGGGCGGCGCAGGCTAGCCTGGAGTGGTTCGAGAATCTGGCGCAGTACACGCATCAGGAACCGGAGCAGTTCGCGTTCAACCTGCTTACCCGCAGCCGTCGCGTCACCTATGACAACTTGAAGCTGCGGGACAAGGAATTCGCCTCCTCGCTGGATCAGTGGTTCGCCGATTCACTTGGCACTTCCGTCGCGCCGCCGATGTTCCAGCCGGTGCGGATCGGTTCGCTGGAATTGCCGAACCGGATCATCGTGTCGCCGATGGACATGTACTCCGCGGTCGACGGCGTGCCTGGCGAATTCCACCTGGTGCACTTGGGAAGCAAGGCGCTCGGCGGAGCCGGACTGGTGATGACCGAGATGATCTGCGTGTCCGCCGAAGGCCGGATCACGCCGGGTTGCCCCGGGCTTTACGCCTCCGAACAGGAAGCCGCGTGGAAGCGGATCGTCGAGTTCGTGCACCGCGAAACCCCGGCGAAGATCGGGTTGCAGCTGGGGCACTCCGGTCGCAAGGGCTCGACGAAACTGATGTGGGAAGGCATTGACGACCCGCTGCCGGAAGGCAACTGGGAGGTCTGTGCGCCGTCCGCGCTGCCGTATTCGCCGAACAACCAGACGCCGCGCGAGTTGACTGTCGCCGAACTGGGCGAGATCCGGGACCAGTTCGCCTCAGCCGCCGAAGCCGCCGCGCGCGCTGGGTTCGATCTGTTGGAACTGCACTGTGCGCACGGCTATCTGCTGTCGTCCTTCCTGTCCCCGCTGACCAACCAGCGCACCGATTCCTACGGCGGTTCCCCGGAAAACCGGCTGCGCTTCCCGCTGGAGGTCTTCGACGCCGTCCGCGCCGCGTGGCCGGCCGACCGTCCGCTGACCGTCCGGATATCGGCCACCGACTGGTTCGAGGGCGGCAACGACGCCGACGAAGCCGTGGCCATCGCGCAGGCGTTCGCCGAGCACGGCGCGGCCGCGATCGACGTGTCGACCGGCCAGGTGGTCAGCGAAGAGCAGCCGAAGTTCGGGCGCAGCTACCAAACGCCCTACGCCGACCGGATCCGCAACGAGGTCGGCCGTCGTTATGGCACCGCGGTGATCGCAGTCGGCGCGATTTCCTCTTACGACGACGTGAACTCGCTCATTCTCGCGGGCCGCGCCGATCTGTGCGCACTCGGCCGCACCCACCTGTTCAATCCACAATGGACTCTGCACGCGGCCGCCGCGCAGGAGTATCCAGTGGCGTGGCCGAAACAGTGGGCAGCGGGCAAACGCCCACCGCAGACCGGCCGCACCGACGGGCCAGAGCCACGACTCGACCTGGTCCGCACCGGCGGCCACCAAACCGCCCATGCCCGCTGGCGACCGGAGGACGCCCGATGAACGCTTTCGCATTCACTCCGGAACAGACCGCCTACGCCGCGTCCGTCCGGAAGATCGCCGCCGAACAGCTGGTCGAACTGGCCGCCGCCGGTGCCGAAGGCGCGGTAAACCGACCACTGCTGAAGGCAATGGGCTCGCACGGCCTGCTCGCCCGGTTGTTCCCCGGTGTCGAAAGTGGACAGCCGACTCGGCAGGCCGCCGCGACCGATCTGTGCCTGCTGCGGGAAGCCCTCGCCACGCATAGCACCGAAGCCGAGACCGCGCTGGCATTGCAGGGATTGGGCAGCTACCCGGTACTCCAGTCCGGTTTGGACGAACAGGTCCAGCGCTGGCTCCCCGCCGTCGCCGCCGGTGACGCTGTCGCCGCCTTCGCACTGACCGAACCGGACGCTGGCTCCGACGCCGCCGCCCTGCAACTGGCCGCCGAACCCGACGGTGACGGCTGGCGACTGACCGGCACGAAAATGTGGATCTCGAACGCGCCCGAAGCCGACTTCTACACGGTCTTCGCCCGCACCACTCCCGACGCCGGTTCACGCGGGGTCAGTGCCTTCGTCGTCCCCGGCGACCGCGCCGGGCTCAGCGGCGAACACCTGGATCTGGTGAGCCCACACCCGATTGGCACCGTGGTGTTCGACGGCGTCCGGGTAAACCGCGACGAACTGCTCGGCGAGGAAAACCACGGTTTCGCCGTAGCAATGCGCACTTTGGACCTGTTCCGCCCGAGCGTCGGCGCCTTCGCCGTCGGCATGGCGCAAGCCGCCCTCGACGCCACCGTGGAGTACACCGCTTCGCGCGAAGCATTCGGCGGCCCGTTGGTGAAGCAGCAGACAGTCGCGCACACGCTGGCCGAAATGGCGACGCGAACGGAAGCCGGCCGTCTGCTGGTCTACGCCGCCGCGGCGGCTTACGACGCGGGCGAGCAGAACCTGGCCGGTCGCGCGGCAATGGCGAAATTGTTCGCGACTGAGACCGCGCAATACGTCGTGGATCAAGCGGTGCAATTGCACGGCGCACGAGCGTTGCGGCGAGGGCATTTGCTGGAGCATTTGTACCGAGAGGTCCGAGCGCCGCGTATTTACGAAGGCGCGTCGGAGATCCAGCGGACGATCATCGCGCGGTCTCTGCAGCGGCGCGGATGAGCCGTCATTCGGTGTACCCCTCGCACCGAATGCATCCGCGCCGCCCGCTGGTGTTCTAACAAGCGGGCGACGCGGATGCCAAACTATTCAGCCACGGCTAAACACTCGCACGGCGCTTCGGTTTCCGGTCGAGCCACAGCTGCGCCGCGATCAGCGCGACCGTCCAGCTCACCCACGCCCCGAGCGCCGCGATCGACTGCCCGAACGCGATCTCGCTGCCGCCGAACGTCGTGGCGATCTGCGGTTCCAGGAAAATCGCCGCGATCGGGCCGATCAGCCGGTTGAGAATGATCGACATCGTCAACGCGAAGCTGCGGATCATCCAGCGCCGGTGATCGCCGAAGCGGCGTTCGCGAGCGGCGCGGTAGCCCGCCCACGTCGTACCGAGCCACAGCACCGCGAGCAGCACGTCGCTGGCCCGCGTCACCGGCCCGAACGGAGTCGCCGCGCCGATCGTCAGCGCCAGCAACCCCGACGGCAGCACTCCCGCGAACACGTACGCGCGGCCGGAGTAGCGGTGCAGCACCGGGTACTTCCGCCGGATCAGCGGCCAGATCTGCAGCAGCGCGGTCACCATCGCGATCGACCCGAACACCACGTGCCCCACGAGGAACAAGTAGTGCGCGGGGAACGTCGACGGCACCCGCGACTGCGCCGGGTCGAACGCCAGATACGGCGGCAGCGAATAAGCCAGGAACGCGACCACCACCAGCCCCAGCGGCCCCACCCACGGTCTCCGCCACCAGTGCTTTCCCGGCTCGACCCGTACCGTTCGCTCCGCTGCGGGCGTGGCCCGCGGTGGTCGAAGATCCGTCCCCGCCGTCATGTCGGCCTCTCTCTTCTCGTCCGTTCTCGCACTTCCGAACGTAGGACGGGTACCCCGGGCGAACCATGGTGCCGACTGGCGTCAGCGCGGTAGGGGCAGCCTTACCCTCGGTCAGGTGACCCCGCGGGCCGCTGCCGCGAGTACGTGAGGGGAACCCTGAGGGAATCAGATTCCCTCAGGGTGGCCCTCACGTACGTTGACCATTGCCGCAGAGGTCCAGACCAGGCATACTCTTCCTACTTTGTTGCCCGCCACAACAAAGCACTCCCTCGTTCAAGGTTCCTCCCCGAAACCGAGGTGACCACGCATGCCCAGATTCCTCAGACGCGTCCCCACCGCCTTGGCCGCAGCCGCGCTCCTGGCGCTCGGCCTGCAGACCGCCCCGGCGGTGCTCGCCCCTCCCACCGCGGCCGCCGCCGAAAGCTTCACCGACGATTTCAACGGCCCCGCCGGCGCCGCCGCCGACGCGTCGAAATGGACCTACGAAACCGGCGACAACAACGGAAACAACCACGAACGCCAGTGGTACACCGCCGGTGCGGCCAACGGCGCCCTCGACGGCCAAGGCCACCTGGTCATCACCGCCAAACGCGAAAACTCCGGCCACACCTGCTGGTACGGCACCTGCCAGTACACCTCCGCCCGGCTCAACACCGCCGGCAAATTCAGCCAGGCGTACGGGCACGTCGAAACCCGGATGAAGATCCCGCGCGGCCAAGGCATGTGGCCCGCGTTCTGGATGCTCGGCGGCGGAAACTGGCCGAACGACGGCGAAATCGACGTCATGGAGAACATCGGCCGCGAACCGAACACCGTGCACGGCACCATTCACGGCCCCGGCTACTCCGGCGCGGGCGGCATCGGCGCGGCGTACAACGGCCCCGTCTTCGCCGACGATTTCCACACCTACGCGGTCGACTGGTCGCCGAACAAGATCGTCTGGTCGGTCGACGGCAACGCCTACCAGACCCGCACCCCGGCCGATCTGAACGGCAACCGCTGGGTCTTCGACCATCCCTTCTACCTGATCCTGAACCTCGCCGTCGGCGGCGACTGGCCAGGAGACCCGGACGGGAACACGCAATTCCCGCAGCAGCTGGTCGTCGACTACGTGCACGTGAACACGAGCAGCGACGGCGGGTCCAGCGGCCGGATCATCGGCATCGGCGGCAAGTGCGTCGACGTGCCCTGGGCCAATCCGGCGAACTTCACCCAGCTGCAGATCACCGACTGCAACGGAAACGCCGCGCAGAACTGGACCATCGGCGGCGACGGGACCATTCGCGCGCTCGGCAAGTGCATGGACGTCAAGTACTCCGGCACCGACGACGGCACTCCGGTCCAGATGTACGACTGCAACAACAGCAACGCGCAGCAGTGGGTCGTGACCGCGGCGCACGACATCGTCAACCCGCATGCGAACAAATGCCTCGACGCGGCGGGGGTCAGTTCGGCCAACGGCACGAAACTGCAGCTGTGGACGTGCACCGGGAACGTCAACCAGAAATGGTCGGTGAACCAGTAGCCGTCCACTGTGGACGAATAAGGACGGCGGGCCGTGACCTCCCCCCGGTGGCCACGGTCCGCCGCGGAAACCGCGCGGGCCGGGCGGGAACCAAGGTCGACCGCCCGGCCGTGGGCCGTCCTCCGCGCGTCGGCTGGGGGTCCCGACGCCCGGGGCGGCGCTCTCGCGCGGCCCACTGCCGACGGTAGCCAGCCCGCAGGTGCCGTGGTGCCTCCCGGCTGACAGGAGGGGCCGAACGGCCATTCTCGCTGCCTTCCCGGGCAAACCGGCCGGTTTCGGTCGAACGGCTCAGCGGGCTCCGGCGAGCTCCGCATAGGCCTCGACCAACTGCGCTTCCGCGTCGTCGAGGTAGCCGGCGAGCATCTCCGCCGTACGGATCCCGTCGCCGGTCGCGAGCACGTCCAGGATTTCGTGGTTCCGCGGCAGATACCGCTCATGGAAGCGGCGCGGGTCGGCCATCACGTGGAACACCAGCCGCAGCTCCGCGGTGAGCGCCTGCATCAGCTCGACAATGCGCTCGCTGCCGGTGAGCGCCACCAGCTCCGCGTGGAAACGGATGTTCGCGGTGCCCAGGTCCTGCCACTGCGCCTGCTTCGCCGCGCGATCGCCGTCCGCGACCGTGCTGGCGATCTTCTCGTACGCCGCCGGCTTCTCGGTCACGTCGCGGACGGCCGCGCACTCGATGAGCTTGCGAACGCGGTAGATGTCGCGCACGTCTTCGACGCTCGGCACCCGCACGAACACCCCGCGGTTCAGCTCGTGCACCAGAAGCCGTTCGTGGGTCAGCAACCGGAATGCCTCACGGAGCGTGTTGCGCGAGACCCCGAGCGCGCTGCCGATGTCCTGCTCCGAAAGCCGTACCCCGGGCAGGAAGTACCCCTCGGAAACACGCGTGCGCAGCACGCCGGCGACCCGCTCCGCGGTGCTCGTCCGGCCGAGCAGGCCGCGATCCGCTTCCAGGCCCATGGGCTCTCCGTCGGTGACCACGTCGCCCAGCGTAGCCAGCGGGCGGTGAACAATAAAATGAGGGACTTGTGGAATTGTTGAACGATCCGTACGGTAGCGGCCATGTGACTCGTGCCACCATGAGTTCGTCCCCCTTGTGAGGTGCCCTATGAACGTCAACGTCGCCGACGGCACCGCGAACGCGGCCCGCCCGTTCGGCTGGTATCGCTCGCTCGGCCACAAGGGCCGCCGCGCCTTTCTCGGTGCGTTCGGCGGCTACGGCCTCGATTCGTTCGACTACCAGACCCTGCCCTTCGGCCTGGCCGCGATCACCGCCTACTTCGGCATCACGTCCGGCGAAGCGGGCCTGCTCAGCACCGTCACGCTGGTCGTGTCCGCGATCGGCGGCGTCGGGGCCGGCGTGCTCGCCGACCGCATCGGCCGCGTCCGCACGCTGCAGCTCACCATCGCGATGTACACGATCTTCACGGTGCTGTGCGGATTCGCGCCCAACTTCGAAACGCTGCTGATCTTCCGCGGCCTGCAGGGGCTCGGGTTCGGCGGCGAGTGGGCGGTCGGCGCCGCGCTGGTCGCCGAGTACTGCTCGGCCAAGTACCGCGGCCGCACGGTCGCGTTCGTGCAGAGCGCGTGGGCGGTCGGCTGGGGCCTGCTGGTCATCGTCTACACGGTGCTGTTCAGCGTCCTCGACCAGGACATCGCGTGGCGCGTGCTGTTCTGGGTCGGCGTCATTCCGGCGCTGCTCGTGCTGTGGGTCCGACGCAGTGTGGAGGATGCGCCGGAGGCAGCCGCACGGCGGGTTTCGGCCAAGGTCAAAGGCTCGCTCGCCGGGATTTTCAAGCCGAATCTCTTGCGTACCACGGTGTTCGCCGCGCTCCTCGCGACCGGCGTCCAGGGCGGTTACTACACGCTGTTCACCTGGATGCCGAAGTACCTGCAGAGCAGCCGCGGCCTGTCCGTGGTCAACACCGGCGGCTACTTTGCGCTGCTGATCCCGGGCGCGTTCATCGGCTACGTCTGCGGCGGCTACCTCACCGACCTGCTCGGCCGGAAGAAGACGTTCCTGCTGTTCTCGGTCGTTTCCGCGCTGCTGATCGTGCTTTTCGTGCAGCTGCCCTACGGCGCGAACGGCCTGATGCTGCTGATCAGTTTCCCGCTCGGCTTCTCGACTTCGGCGATCTTCAGCGGCTTCGGCGCGTATCTCGCCGAGCTGTACCCGACCGAGCTGCGCGCCACCGGACAGGGCTTCACCTACAACTTCGGCCGCGCGGTCGGTGCTGCTTTCCCTGCGGTGGTGGGCTTTCTCGGCGCGGGCGGCGCGATCGTGCTCGGCGCGGTCGGTTACGCGATCGCCGCGGTAGCGCTGCTCGGGCTGCCGGAAACGCGAGGCAAGGAACTGGTGGAGGTATGACCACTTCCTACGATCCGTCGACGCTCACTCCGGCCGAAGCTCGCGCGCTCTTCCGCGCCGGCACCGAACGCCCGACCACCGGCTGGGCCGACGGTTTCGCACAGACCAACCTGATCGCCGTACCGGCGGACTGGGCCGACGACGTCCGCGAGTTCTGCGCCCGCAACCCGCGGCCGTGCCCGGTGCTCGACGTCAGCGAACCCGGCGACCCGACCACCCGGCTCGCGCCCGGCGCGGACCTGCGCACCGATCTGCCGCGTTACCGTGTGTGGCACAACGGCGCGCTGACCAGCGAAATCACCGACGCCAGCGGGGTGTGGCGCAGCGACATGGTCGCGTTCTCCATCGGGTGCAGCTTCAGCTTCGAGACGCTGCTGCGCGCCGCGGGCATTCCGCTGCGGCACGCGGAGCAGGGCCGCAACGTCTCGATGTACGTGACGAACCGGCAGTGCGAACCGGCCGGACGGCTGAGCGGCCCGATGGTGGTGTCAATGCGCCAGATTCCGGAAACCCAGGTCGAGGACGCTGTGCGGATCACCGCCGCGATGCCCGCGGTGCACGGTGCTCCAGTGCACGTCGGCGACCCGGCTGAGCTGGGCATCGCCGATCTCGCCCGGCCGGATTTCGGCGATCCGGTCGACGCCGCGCCCGGTGACGTGCCGGTGTTCTGGGCGTGTGGCGTCACCCCGCAGGCGGCGCTGATGGCGTCCCGGCCGCCGTTCGCCATCACGCACGCCCCCGGGTACATG
The DNA here is from genome assembly GCF_041346965.1 of Amycolatopsis sp. cg13. GTDB lineage: Bacteria > Actinomycetota > Actinomycetes > Mycobacteriales > Pseudonocardiaceae > Amycolatopsis. The sequence continues at coordinate 6,760,065 of NZ_CP166848.1, read as the reverse complement.
TTCTTGACCGACCGGCCCGATCGCGACTACCAGGTGGGATGACATGGACCTCAACAGCGACCTCGGCGAAGGCTTCGGCGCCTGGACCATGGGCGACGACGAAGCCATGCTCGACATCGTGACCAGCGCGAACGTCGCGTGCGGCTTTCACGCGGGCGACGCGAGCGTGATGCGCCGTGTGTGCGAACGCGCGGCCGAACGCGGCGTCACCATCGGCGCGCACGTCGGCTACCGCGACCTGGCCGGCTTCGGCCGTCGCGCGCTCGACATCGCGCCGGAAGACCTCGCGGACGAAGTGCTGTACCAAATCGGCGCTCTCGACGCCTTCGCGCGCGCGGCGCACAGCTGCGTGCGTTACGTGAAGGCGCACGGCGCGCTGTACAACACGGCAGCTGTCGATCCGGAGCAGGCAGCTGCGCTTGTCGAAGGCGTGCGGCGCTATCACACCGATTTGGCGCTGCTGTGTCCTCCAGACTCCGAAATGCTGCGCGCGGCTCAAGCAGCGGGCGTGCCTGCGTACGCAGAAGCGTTCGCCGACCGCGCGTACACGCCTGAAGGACGTCTGGTGTCGCGCAAGCTGCCAGGCGCGGTACTGCACGACACTGACGAAGTCGCCGCGCGGGCGCTCACCATGGCGACCACCGGCGAGGTCGTCGACGTTGACGGCGGCAAGCTCATGCTGCGGGCGGATTCCCTTTGCGTGCACGGGGATACGCCCGGTGCGGTTGAGTTGGCTCGCCGGATTCGTGAACTGCTCACCGAATCCGGCGTGGTGTTGAGGTCGTTCGTGTGACCGGTTTGAACACTGTGTTGCGCTACGGCCGTTCCGCGTTGCTGGTGGAGGTCGACGACGTGCTCGGGTTCCAGGCGGCCTGCGAAGCCGCCGAACCCGAGGGCGTCGTCGAGCTTGTCCCCGCCGCACGCACCCTGCTGGTCCGTTTCGACCCTGCCCGCACCGATTCCGCTGCCCTGTCTCGTTCGCTCGCTTCACTGTCCACAGTGGATGTCTCTGCGCGCGCGACGGAGGCTGTCACCCTGCCGGTGCGCTACGACGGCGCTGACCTGGCGGACGTCGCCGAAGCCACCGGGCTGTCCGTTTCCGAAGTCGTGCAACGGCATTCGGCGGGCACCTACGTCGCGGCTTTCTGCGGTTTCGCTCCCGGTTTCGCCTACCTGACCGGCCTCGACCCAGCGTTGCACCTGCCGCGCCGGAGCACGCCGCGCACGCGCGTGCCCGCGGGTGCGGTGGCGATCGCCGGTGAGTACAGCGCGATCTACCCGCATCCGTCGCCCGGCGGCTGGCACCTGCTCGGCCACAGCGACGCGCAGGTGTGGAACGTCGACCGTCAGCAACCGAATCTGCTGGTCCCAGGCACTGTCGTGCGGTTCGAGGAGATTCGGTGACCGGCAAAATCGAGATCCTCGCGCCGGGCCCGTTCGCGACCGTGCAAGACCTCGGACGGCCTGGCTACGCGGCAGTCGGCGTCGGCCGCTCCGGCGCGGCTGACCGGGGCTCGCTGAAGCTGGCGAACCGGCTCGTCGGCAACCCCGAAACGCATGCGGCGCTGGAAGTCACCCTAGGCGGCCTGCGGGTGCGGGTCTCCGAACACACCACCGTCGCGGTCACCGGCGCTCAGGTACCGATCCGCGCTGGTGGGCGGGCCGCTGCCGTCGGTGCGCCGATCGTCCTGCGCCCTGGCGACGAACTCGAACTCGGCGTCCCTTCGCTCGGCCTGCGCAGCTACCTCGCGGTACGCGGCGGCCTGGACGTACCGCCGGTGCTCGGCGCGCGAGCCACCGACACGCTGGGCAAACTCGGCCCGCCCGTCCTCGCGGCGGGAATGTCGCTGCCGATCGGTTCGGCAGTGCAGGGCGACCCTTGTGTCGACCTCGCCCCGTTGCCCCGGCTGGCGGAAGAACCCGTACTGCGCCTGGAACCCGGCCCGCGACTGGACTGGTTCACCGCGTCCGCACTGTCCACTTTGCTCACTGGCGCCTACACCGTGACCAACGACCTCGACCGCGTCGGCGTCCGCCTGGACGGCCCCGCGCTCACCCGAGCCCGCGTCGGCGAACTGGCCCCGGAAGCCGCTGTCCCCGGCGCGCTTCAGGTACCGCCGTCCGGAGTGCCGATCCTGTTCCTCGCCGACCATCCGGTGACCGGTGGTTACCCCGTCGCTGCTGTGGTGGACGAGAACGACCTAGACCTCGCCGCCCAACTCCGGCCCGGGCAGCGGGTCCGGTTCACATCCCCGACACCCGCAACGTCAGGTTGAGCCGCCCGGTCAGGCCAAGATCCGGATCTGCCGTGCCAGGCAAGGTTTTCGGCACTCCGTGGAACGCCAGCCGCGCCGGGCCGCCGAAGACGAACAGGTCGCCTGAGCGCAGTTCGACATCGGTGTACGGCCGGTTCCGATTCTCGGTGTTGCCGAAGCGGAACACGCACGTGTCGCCGAGGCTCAGCGAGACCACCGGCTCCGTCGAACGCTCGTCTTTGTCCTGGTGCATACCCATTTTCGCGGTCGCGTCGTAGTAGTTCACGAGCGCGACGTCGGGCTGGTAATCGTCGGCGGGCTGGTCATAAGCGTCGGCGAGCGCGCGGCGGCCGAGGTCGGCCAGCCAGTCCGGGAACGGCTCCACCGGCGAACCGTCCTCGCGCAGCCGGTCGTAGCGGTACGGCAGCCACTGCCAGCCGAGACAGACCGTGCGCACCGACATCACCCCGCCGCTGGGCAGCCGGGTCGACCGGTAACCGCGCCAGCCGCGACAGGCCGTGACGAGGTCGCGTTGTTCTTGCCCGGAAAGCCAATCCGGGACGTGCACCGCTCCCGGTGCGATTTCCCGGCGGGGACGCGGCAGCAGCTCCATCACGCCGCTCCGTGGCCGGTGGCCGCAGGAGTCACCCTGCCGGGCGCTCCTGCGGCGGGTTCCCCTCGCCACTTGCCGCCAAGCTTCGGAGAATTGCACACCGCCGGGGGACCCGCCAGGTTTTCGTCAGCTACAACTCGGACTCGCCACCCAGGGTGTTCGCCGGTCACCATTCGTCACCCGAACTCGACGACAGTCACCCCGGCCCGGGCAGGCACCGGATTACTCATCGCAGCGAGCGCGCCTGGCACTCCGTCGAGCCCGATCCGCGTGCCGATCAACCCGTCCAGATCAATCCCGGACCGCTCCACCACGCCGAGCAACTCGGGGTACTCATAGGCCTGCAGCCCGTGGATCCCGACAATCTCCAGCTCTCCGCCGACCACCCGATGCATCGGAATCGGCGGCACCCCCTGACTGGGCGGCATCAGCCCGGCCTGGACGTGCCGTCCGCGCTTGCGCAAGCTGCCCACCGAAGCCGCACAGGTGACCGGGGAGCCCAGACAGTCCAGCGACACGTGCGTACCGCCTTCGGTGCGCTCACGGACGTACGCAGCCAGCGCGTCCGGCCCGTCGAACGCGCTGGCATCGACGCTTAACACGGCGCCAGAACGCTCCGCCAACGCGCGCGCCTGCGGCGAGACGTCCACCGCCACCACCTTCGCGCCCGCAGCGGCTGCCAGGAGAACCGCGGAGATGCCGACGCCGCCGCAGCCGTACACAGACACCCACTGCCCCGCGCGTACGCCGCCCTGGCGCAACACTGCGCGGAAAGCCGTCCCGAAGCGGCAACCAAGCGCAGCAGCTTCCGCCGACGACATCGAGTCCGGCAACGCGACCAGGTTCGTCTGGGCATGCTCGATGGCGACAAGCTCGGCGAACGAACCCCAGTGGGTCGCGCCGGGCTGGAACTCGTCGTCGCAGATCTGCTGGTCGCCCTTGGCACACTGCGCGCAAACGCCGCACGCGCACACGAACGGGACCGTCACCCGGTCGCCCTTCGCCCAGCCCTTGATTCCCTTGCCGATCTCAACGATCCGCCCGGCGAGTTCGTGCCCGGCCACGTGCGGCAACCGGACGGCCTCGTCGTGGCCCTGCCAGGTGTGCCAGTCGCTGCGGCACACCCCGGTCGCTTCGACGGCGATGACGACCCCGCCGTCCGGGGTCACCGGATCCGGTACTTCCCGCACTTCCGGAAGCACGCCGAACTCTTCGATCACGACCGCACGCATAGGCCTGATCGTAGAAGCCGCCTGACGGGCCGCTGGCTTCAGCTCACCGGGCTTGCGCGCCCCCAATGCGGCATTGGGTGCACCCCACGCACCGAACGCCACATTGGGTGCATCCCACGCACCGAACGCCACATTGGGTGCACCCCACGCACCCAACGCCACATTGGGGTTCTCCTGGCTGGTAAGCGCGCGGTCCGGCGCTCCGCCGTGCACCGCAGTCCGGGCGAACGCGGCGGACGACGGCGCGCAGGCGTCGGGATACGCCGACGCACTCGCCGTCCGCCGCGGCCGGGCGCGCTCAGGAGAGCTGCTGGCCCGGCTGATGGAACTGGCCGCGCGGACGCGGCGGGCCGAGCAGCCTGCGCAGCGACCCGTCCGGGACGCCGAGGATCTGCTCGAGATTTCGCAATGCCCGCAACGATTCCGGGCGTTCCGGGCGGCAGCGTCCGGATTGCCAATGGCTCAATGTCGCGAGACTGACCGTGGTTCCCCTTCCCCGCAGCCGATATCTGATGCGTTCGAGTCCGAGCCCGCGGGCCCGGATGGCCGCGCGCAGCGCTTCGGCGAACGGGCCGGTTTCGAGCAATTGCCCGAGATCCCGCCCTGTTGTACTCCCCCGGTCGATCGTCGGTGTTCGCTGACCGGTCATCGCACACGCTCCGAACCACGTCGCTGGGAAACCTCGGAGCGTAGGCCGGATAACGCATGATCGGAAGAGCTGTCACCCTTGTGCGGAGAGTGCCTTGGCAATCGCGGCGAACGGTTCCGCGTAGCCGGAATTGACCGTGACACAGGAAATCCCCCACCGCTCTCGCCAGCGGAGAAGCATTTCCCCAGCGGCGTCGGGGTTTTCCGGCAGCACGGTGACAGCTTTCTCCTCGACCAGTTGCGGTACGTCAACCCCGGTGTAGCGGGCGAGCCACGGCGAAGGCTTGTCCCCGATCGCGCTCAGGTTCACCGCCAATTCCACCTCCCGGTCTCCCGCGAACGAGCGAAAAGTGTCCACAATGGAGTCAGCCTGTTCCTCGGTCGTGCGCGGTCCCCAGGAAAACGTCACGACGTCGGCGGTGCGCGCGGCGAGCGCGAGCATTTTGGGGCCGGAACCCGCGAGCAATAGCGGCGGCCGGTCGGGGCGCTGCGAAAGCACTTCGATAGTGTCCGCCAACCGGGCGACGCGTTCGCCCGGCGAACCGAACTCACGCCCGAGCGTTTCCGCGTGCTTCCCCGCGCCGGGATGGCCGACGCCCAGCCCCAGCAGGAAGCGGCCGCCGGTCGCCTGATGCAGTGAATCGGCCTGCCACGCGAGGTTCCGCGCGGCACGGAACGGATCGGCGAGCACGAAGGTGCCGAGGGTGAGCTTGCTGGTGACCGCGGCGGCGGCCGGAACGAGCGTCAACGGATCGAGCCCGCCGACCGGATCGGTCGCGAACATGACGTCGAAGCCGAGGTCCTCGATCCGGCGAGCCTGCGCGGTCCAGGACGGCAGATCCGGTGCATACCCGGTGACGATCCCGAAGCGGAAGGGTTTGGCAGTAGTCATGCCGCTTATCGTCGGCTTAGGCCCTTCACGGCACATCCGCTCGACAGCGACACTCGCGCGTACGCTCCGGAGCGCACGGTGTGTCAGCGCAAGGTCACCGACAACGCCTGCGCGATCTCCTTGCCGATAGCGTGCGTGGCGGCGTCCGGCGGCTGCCCGACCTTCACCACCATCGGCCCGCCGAACGGCTGCCGCTCGACCACCTCGATGCGCTCGCCGAGGCCGATCGCGTGCTCGGTGAGGTAGCGCAGCAGGTCCGGATCGGTGTCCCACACCCGGACGATCTCGCCGACCGCACCGGGCGGCAGGTCGTCCAGAATGCGCATCGGGAGTTCCTCGACGCTGCCGTCCGGAGCCGGAATCGGATCGCCGTGCGGATCGCGAACGGGGTTGCCGAGTTTGGCCGCGATGCGCTCGACGAGCCGATCGGAGACGGCGTGCTCCAGCGCGTCGGCCTCGGCGTGGACCTCGTCCCAGGTGAAGCCGAGTTCGGAGACCAGGTACGTCTCGATCAGCCGGTGCCTGCGCAGCACCGACCGGGCGAGCTGGCGCCCCTCGGAGGTCAGCTCGATGCCGCGGTAGGGCACGTGCGCGACCAGGCCGAGCTGCGAAAGCTTCGTGACCATGCCCGACGCCGACGACGGGCTCACCTCAAGCCGCCCGGCCAGCGACGCGTTGGTGACCGCCTCGCCCCGTTCGACCAGCCCGTAGATCACCCGCACGTAGTCCTCGACCGACGACGACCTCCGGACGGAACCATCTCCCATGCCGCATACGATACGGGGCCCGGTCTGGTGTGGTCTGCCGGTCAGGGCCGCCAGAGGCCGCCGGTCTGGTCTGTCGCGCCGATCCGGCGCGGTCACCCCGTCTGGGCAGCCCGGCCAGGACCGTGCCGCAGCCGCCGCCCCGCTCAAGGACCTCGTTGTCGGTCACGGCCGCCAGCGGGCTAGCCGCGCCGACGCGGAGTCACGGCCGCCAGCGGTAACGAACCCACCCCGGCACCGGCTCCGCGCCGAGCTGCGCGTAGAACGCCTCCGCCTTGGCGTTGCCCGCCTGCATGTCCCACTCGACCCGCCCCGTCGTGCGGGCGCGCAACGCGTCGAGCAGCTCCCGGCCCAGCCCGTGCCTACGGTGCTCCGGACGGATGAACAGATCGTCGAGCCAGATCCCCGGGCGGCCCTCCCACGTGGAGAAATTCCAGCTGCAGAAGGCGAACCCGGCCACCAGGTCCGGCCGTCCCGGCGGAGTGCAGATCAGCACCCACGCCTTCGGCTCCGGCCCGAACAGGTGACCGCTCATCTCGGCGCGGTCGAGTTTGAGGTCGTGCTTGTCCTCGTAGACCGCGTGTTCCTCGATAAGGCTGCAGATCTCCTCGACGTCCTCGAAGACAGCGTCGCGTACGGGCATCGGGCGCCCCTTTCTGGTTCTGGCGGTTTTGTCGGTGGTCTCGGTTACCGTGCGGGAATGACAGAGGAGCGGTTCGAAGACCTGGTCGACGAGCTGCAGCACTGCCCGGGCGTCACGCCGCCCCGGATCGGCCGCGGCTTCGGGTCGCACGCGCTCAAGGTGCACGGACGGATTTTCGCGATGTTCGTCCGCGGCCGCCTCGTGGTGAAGCTGCCGAAGCCCCGGGTGGACGAACTGGTGGACAGCGGCCACGGCGTGCGGTTCGACGCGAACAAAGGCATCCCGATGAAGGAGTGGTTTTCGATGGATCCGGAGGCTCCGCTGGAGTGGAGCGCGATAGCCCGGGAGGCGATGGCGTTCGTCGGCAAGTGAAACAGCATCACGAGGCCTCGTAAAGAAGCTCGCCGCCCACCGCGGTGCCGAGCACCCTTGCGTCCTCCACAGTGGACAGTGGATCCGCGGACAACACCACAAAATCCGCGAGTTTCCCCGGCTCAAGCGTGCCGAGGTAGCTCTCCGCGAAGGTCGCATAGGCCGAGCCGTACGTGTAGGCGCGCAGGGCCTCCGCCGGGGTCAGCGCTTCCTCCACCGAGAACGGTTCGCCGGTGGAGGTCCGGCGGTGGACCATGTCGGCGAGGCCCAGCAGCGGGGCGCCGTCGACGACGGGGCGGTCTGAGCTGGCGGGCAGCACGCAGCCGGCATCGAGGACGCTGCGGAGGCGGTAGCACCACGCCACCCGCGATTCGCCCAGGGCTGCGCGCATGCCGTCGCCCAGTTCGTTCACGAACCGGCCTTGCGGGGACGCGATCAGGCCTAGCGACGCCAGGCGGGTCAGCTCCGCTGGCGGGAGCACGGCGCAGTGTTCGATGCGGTGCCGGTGGTCGGCGCGCGGGGTGGCGGCGAGGGCGGCTTCGTAGGCGTCCAACACCACCGTGACGGCTCGGTCGCCGATGGCGTGGGTCGCGATTTGCCAGCCGGCGTCGTGGGCTTGGCGGATGGTGCGCGTGAGCTCGTCCTCGGGCACCTGGAAGTAGCCGCGGTTGTCCGGTTCGCCGTCGAACGGTTCGTGCATCGCGCAGGTGCGGCCGATCAGCGAGCCGTCGGCGAAGAGCTTCATCGGGCCGATGCGCAGCCACTCGTCGCCTAGGCCGGTGCGCAGGCCCAGGTCCAGGCCGAAGCCGGCGCCGTCGGGCAGGTCGTGCAGGACGCTCGCGGCGACCATCACCGTGCTCCGCACTCGCAGGACACCGCGTTCGCGCGCGAGCTGGTACGCGGCCAGCTCGGCCGGTGTCTCGCCGACCAGGCCGCCGCCGATTCCGGCTTCCTGGACGCTCGTGATGCCCTCGGACAGGTACTGCTGGCTCGCCCGGTCGAGGCCGCGGACCACCGATTCGAGCGGCGTCGGGTACGTCAGCGGACGCAGCAGCAACTGCGCCTGCTCGCGCAACAACCCGGTCGGCGAGCCGTCGGACGACTGCACCACGTCGCCGCCGACGGGGACGTTCGCGAGGTCCAGCTGGTCCAGCACGGCGGAGTTGACCAGGGTCATGTGGCCGGACGTGTGCTTGAGCCGCACGAGCATGCCGGGGGCGGCTCGATCAAGACCATGCCGGTCGGGGTGTTCGCCGCCGGCGAGTTTGTTCTGGTCGTAGCCGCTGCCGACGACCCAGCTCCCGGCGGGCAGCTCGGCCGCGCGCCGCGCCACGGCGGCATACACCTCGTCGACGCTGCGGCAGTCGCTCAGCGGCACGTCGTCCAGGCCCATGCCGAACCACGCCATGTGGTTGTGCGCGTCGTGGAACCCGGGCGCGACGAAGCCCCCGCCGAGATCCACCCGGCGACGGGCGGACAGCTCGCGCGCGTCGTCGCCCAGCGCCACGATCCGGCCGTGCAGCACCGCCAGCGCGGTGTCGCCGGTGACCAGCCTGGCGTTCTCGTACACCGCGTCAACCTGCATGCCTTCGACACTATCGATCGATCGATCGAACGTCTAGGCTCCCTCCCATGAGCACCGTTGACCTGGCCGTCGAGGGCGGCATCGCGCAGATCCGGCTGAACCGGCCCGAGCGGCTCAACGCCGTCGCGCCCGTGCTGGTGGACGACTTCCTGACCGCGCTGGAGGAAGTCGCGCACAGTGACGCCCGCGTCGTCCTGCTCTCCGGCAACGGCCGCGCCTTCTGCGCCGGGCACGACCTGAAGGAACCCACCCCCGAGGGTGATTCCCGGGCGCGGCTGGAGCGGCTCCAGGACGTCACGCGGCGGCTGCGCGCGCTGCGTCAGCCGGTGATCGCCGCCGTGCACGGGTACGCGATCGGCGCGGGAGCGGAGTTCGCACTGGGCTGCGACCTGATCCTGGCCGCCGAGGATGCCGTGTTCGCGTTCCCCGAGGTGTCGCTGGGCCTGAGCGTCACCGGTGCCGCGTCGAAGCTGCTCCCGCTGCTGGTCGGGCCGATCAAGGCCAAGGAACTGCTGCTGCTCGGCGACCGGTTCGACGGCCGTCGCGCGCACGACCTCGGCCTCGTCAACGCCGCCGTACCGGCGGACGAGCTGATGCCGCTGGCGCTCGGCTGGGCAGAGAAGATCGCGCATCACCCGCCGGAGGCCGCCACGATGGCGAAGCGGGCGCTGGACGCCGGGATCGACCACGCCTTCGACTCCGCGCTGGAACTCGAGGTCACCCACGCCCTGATCACCGAGCACTCGGCCGCCGTCCGCGAGTCGACCGAAGCGTTCCGGAGCCGGGCGTGACGCCGCTGCAGCACGTCGACACCCTGGTCGCGCTGGTCACGCGCGCCGCGCAGCTCTGGCCGGAGCGCACCGCGTGGATCTTCGACAGCACCGACACCCGGTTCACCTTCGCCGAGGTCGACGACCGCAGCGGACGCCTCGCGAAAGCACTCCAAGACCAAGGCATCAAGGCAGGCGATCGCGTCGCGGTGATGCTCCGCAATGAGCCGGAATTCCCGCTCATGTGGCTCGCGCTCGCCAAACTCGGCGCCGTTCTGGTCCCGGTGAACATCAACTACCGCGAATTCGACGGCGCGCACGTCCTGCGCCACTCCGGCGCACGGCTCGCGGTGGCCGCTGAAGAGTTCGTGGAACTGCTGGAGAAAATCGCGCCGGAAACGGCCGTGGAACGCGTCCTCACCCCGGACGCGCTCCAGTCGGAAACGCGTTATGAACCCGAATCGGTGGTCGCCGAACAGCCGGTGAACATCCAGTACACGTCCGGCACCACCGGCGCGCCGAAGGGCTGCGTGCTGCCGCACCGGTACTGGACCACACTCGCGATCGGCCTCGCCACCGGCTTCCCCACCGTCAGCGAAGACGACGTTCTGCTTACCGCGCAACCATTCCACTACATTGATCCACAGTGGAACGTCGCACTCGCGCTGGCCGCCGGAGCGACGCTCGTCGTGCTGGACCGCTTCCATCCCTCCACGTTCTGGGCGAAGGTCCGCGAGCACGAGGTCACCTGGTTCTACTGCCTCGGCCTGATGCCGACGCTCCTGCTGCGCCAGCCGCCGCACCCGGACGACCGGAACCACCGCGTCCGCGCGATCAGCGCGTCGGCGATCCCGCCCGACCTGCACGCCCAGCTGGAGCAGCGCTGGGGCGTGCCGTGGTACGAGGCCTTCGGGATGACCGAGACCGGCGGCGACATCCGCGTGTCCGAGGCCGATCACGACGCCGCGGTCGGCACCGGCTGCATCGGGCGGCCGACCCGCGACCGCGAGGCGATGATCGCCGACGAGAATGGGAAACCGTTGCCGCGCGGGGAAACCGGCGAGCTGCTGATCCGCGGCATCGGGCTGATGCACGGCTACCACGAGGATCCTGAAGCGACCGCGCGCGCCTTCGCCGGCGGCTGGTTCCACACCGGCGACCTCGCACGGATGGACGCCGAGGGCCGCGTCTACTACCTCGGCCGCACCAAGGACATGATCCGCCGCAGCGGCGAGAACATCTCCGCCGACGAGGTCGAGCGCGCGCTGCTGCAACATCCGAAAGTGCAGCTCGCGGCCGTGCTCGCGGTGCCGGACGAGCTGCGCGGCGAGGAAGTGAAGGCGTACGTCGTGTGCGGCGAGGACCGTCCGTCGCCTGAGGAGCTGTCGAAGTTCTGCGCGCGGCAACTGGCGTACTTCAAGGTGCCGAGGTTCTGGACGTTCGCGGACGACCTGCCGCGCACGCCGTCGGAACGGGTCGCGAAGGGAGAGCTGCGCAAGGTCGCCGACCTCCGCGCCGGATCCTGGGACCGCAGCACCGGGGAGTGGCAGTGAGCAGCGCCGAGCGAGTGCGGGCGGCGGCCGTGAAACTGTTCGCCACCAAGGGTTTCCACGGCACAGGCATTCGGGATCTGGCCCAGGAAGCCGAACTTTCTTCGGCGACGCTCTATCACTACATGGGCACCAAGGAAGATCTTCTTGTCGAGATCATGACGACCTCGCTGCGCCGCCTGATCGACGCGGTCGCGAAGGCCACCGCGGGCAGTGACGATCCGGTGGTCCGGATGCGCACGCTGGTCGCACTGCACGTCCTCGCGCACGCCGCCCAGCCCGGCGAAACCCGGGTGGTGGACAACGAAGTCGACGCGCTTTCGGCTCCGGCGCGTGCCCGAGTCGTCGCGCTGCGGGACGAATACGAGCAGTACTGGGCGAACGCGATCGAAGACGGCACCGCGGCAAACGTGTTCCACACCGCACAACCGGCCGTGACCCGGCTCGCATTGCTGGAAATGTGCAGCGGAGTGGCCCGGTGGTATTCGCCGAAAGGCCCGCTGAAGCTCGAAGACCTGGCCACGCACTACGCGGAACTGGCATTGCGGGTGCTCGGGCACCCGGTCGCGGTGCGTGCCCGCGACCTCCGGCAATGCCTCGAAGTGGTCGCCCAGGTGTGGGACTTGCCTGTCCAAGAGGGCTTTTAGCGCCATACGCCTTGCTCAGACGGCGAACGTGGGGGACGCTCGAAGGGTGACTGAGCAAACGATCCAACTCGAACTGGACGACTCGGGTCTCTCGCCTGGCCTGCCCGCACCCGCAAACCCGCGCGATCAGGTCCAGGACGTCCCGTATCGGCCAGTCGAGTTTCGTGACGACGACCTGCCCAGCGCGCTCGAGCGCTGTGCAGTATGGCTGCGCCAAGCGCAGGAGTGGCTGGGAGAACCGCTCGACGTCCTCGCGATCCACCTAGACTACGACGAGCGACAGGGTTCGCCCTACTACGACGTGAAGCTGCTGTGCAACGAGGAGGACCTAGCCGGGGTCCCCATCGCGATGCGCAACAAAGAGAAGTCGTAGCACTCGATCATCCCGCCGCGAAGGCCCTCTCGGACTCCGAGGGGGCCTTCGCCGCGTTCGCCGGTAGGGGCATGACAAACCTCGGCGCATCCGGGCAAGATCGGAGGCGGACGAGGGAGGGTATTGCCGGTGACCGAAATCGTGGTGCGCTGGTCCGAACCGCTGCCCGCGGAGGACCGCTACCTGAAGCTGCTGGACGAACTGGAGCGCGGCCGCTACGACGCGTACCGGCTCGAAATCGACCAGCGCCGCTTCCTGACCGGCCGGGTGCTCGCGAAGACGCTCGTCGCGGAACGCCTCGGCGGCGCGGCGGGGTCCGTGCGCTTCGACGCGACCTGCGACGACTGCGGCAAACCGCACGGCCGTCCGCGTGTGCCGGGTTCGGATCTCGTGCTGTCGATCTCGCATTCGGGCAACCTGATCGGCCTCGCGGTCACTGACGGGGTGCCAGTCGGCCTCGACGTCGAAACCGCCAGCCGCAAGGCGGACGCCTCGCTCGTGGAGTACGCGCTGAGCCCGGCCGAGCGGGAAGCCGTCGCGGGCCTGTCGGACGAGGAGCGTTCGGCGGCGTTCTTCATCTACTGGACGCGCAAGGAAGCGGTGATGAAGGCCACCGGCAAGGGGCTGAAGATCCCGCTGCAGAGCATCACGTTCTCCCGCTACGACGCGCCCGCCGAGCTGGTGGCCTCCGGCGACGACGCGCTCGACCCGGCGCGGACCCGGCTCGCCGACCTCAAGGCGGCCGACGGGCATCGGGCCGCGGTGGCGGCGTTGACCGCGGACAGCCTGAGCGTCACCGAGGAGCACTGGCTGCCGTAAAGGTCGTGAGCGTTTATCCCGGTTAGAACCGTGACCGGCACTCACGAGGCGCTGTCGTCCAGCCCCATCGCGCCGAGCAGCGTGCGGAACTTCGCGATCGTCTCCCGGTACTCGGTGTCCGGATCCGACGCGGGCACGATGCCGCCGCCCGCGTAGAGCCGCATCGACGTCTCGGCCACCTCGGCGCACCGGATCGCGACGGCCCACTCGCCGTCGCCCGCCGCGTCGACCCAGCCGACCGCGCCCGCGTAGTACCCGCGGTCGAACGGCTCCAGCTCCTGCACCAGGTCGCGCGCGGCGACGGTCGGGGTGCCGCAGACGGCAGGCGTCGGGTGCATCGCGGCGGCGAGGTCGAGCGCGGTCACCGAGCGGTCCGCCAGCTCGCCGGTGATGGACGTCCGCAGGTGCCAGATCGCGGGCGTGGAGACCAGCTCAGGACCGGCGGGGACGTCGAGCTTCCGGCAGAACGGCCGCAGCGACTCGACGACGTAGTCGATCACCAGGTCGTGCTCTTCCCGGTCCTTCGCGGACGCGAGGAGGGCTTCGCCGTTGGCCCGGTCGGTCTCCGGGTCGGCCGAACGCGGCATCGACCCGGCGTGCGGGGTCGTGAACACGGAGTCGCCCGCCCGGGAAAGCAGCAGCTCAGGCGTGGCCCCGACGAGGGTGCGGCCGCCAGGCAGTTCGGCGGCGTAAGTGAAGTGGCGCGGGTTGCCGCGCGCGAGGTTGCGCACGATCCCCTCGACCGGGATCGGGGCGTCGAATTCCAGCTCGAGCGCACGGGCGAGCACGGCTTTGCGCAGGTCACGGTCGTGCAGGGCGGCGACGGCTGCCCGCACGTTCTCGCGGTGGCCGTCCGCGGACGGAAGCCGCCGGGTGGCCGCGGGAGCGGGCAGGTCGGCGGCGGGCGGAGCGGCCGGGGTCTCGGCCTCGGACTGGGCGCGGTGCACCGTCCGGGGCAGCACGAGGTGCCCCGGCGACGAAGCGCCGGGTCCGGTGTCGAACGGCAGCACTCCGACGGCGAGCGGCACGCCGGATCGCTCCAGCTCAGCGGCTGCCGAGCGGGCGAGGCGGCGTGGGTCGGCGTCGGTGACGGTGCCGAGCGCACCGCGGGCGAGCAGGGCTCGCCGGGCGGTCGCGAACAAGAAGTCGCCACGCTGGTAGCGGACGGTGGTCTGCGCCGGGGTCGCCGGCGCGGTACTGGTCGTCACTCCACCAGCGTCTCAGGATCCGGGAGCGCCGCGGGGAAAGTGTCGCCGGTGCAACACCTTCGCGCACACCTTCCCCGCGGCCGCCGGATCAGCGTTACTTGAGCGCGTCGATCAGCGCTTCGCGCTGCCGTTCGCCCAGGCCAGCGGCCCGGCGGTCGGGGTCGATCCCCGCCTGCTCGAGCAGCGCGGCGACCTTGACCGCGCCCAGGCCGGGCACCGCCTTGAGAAGCTGCGTGACCTTCGTCTTGCCGACGGTCTTGTTCTCCTTGGCCCGCTTGAGCACCGACTCGATGCTCTCCTTGCCGGACTTGATCGAAGCGAGCAGCTCCGAACGCGCCTTACGAGCCTCTGCCGCCTTGGCGAGGGCCTCGGCGCGCTGCTCCGGAGTCAACGTGGGCAGAGCCAACGTAATGTCCTTTCCTCTCAGGTCTCCGCTTTCGCGGCCGACGGTCTCAGCCGATGCTTGCAGCTGCAAGCGCTGGCCAGCCGTCACTTACCACGGCCCCAGTAAACGCCACGTGCCCGCAGTACGCGCAACCGACACGCACTTATCACCCGTCGACGGGCACGGCGGACCTGCGCGAGGGGACCCCTCGCGACCTGTGAAAACGGCCCCGAAGGGCTCATTTCCACCCCCATTACCTCACCCGAACGGGAGTGTATTTCGCCGCAGTTAACACAACGCATTTTCTTGTCCCGCAACAGAAAGCGCGACAGAAGTGGATCATGAACGGCCGGGGCCGCCACCCGATGGCGGGAGCGGCCCGACAAGCCGTTACCGAACTTGTTCGTGCCTGATCCGGCGGATGCGCATTAGAGTCGGGCGCACCCCCAGTTCACCGGCGAACCAGCACCACGGGAGTCACCCATGTTGAGCACGATGCAGGACGGACAGCTGTCGCTCGCGAAGCTGCTGCGCCACGGCACGAAGGTGCACGCGAAGAGCGAAGTCGTCACCTGGACCGGTTCAGAAGCCCGCCGGGAGACGTACGCGGAGCTCGGCAAGCACGCCGCCCGGCTGGCGAACGCGCTGCGCGGTCTCGGCGTCACCGGCGACCAGCGGGTCGGCACGTTCATGTGGAACAACGCCGAGCACCTCGCCGCCTACCTGGCAGTGCCCGCCATGGGCGCGGTGCTGCACACGCTGAACATCCGGCTGTTCCCCGAACAGCTGGTTTTCGTCGCGAACCACGCCGAGGACCACGTCGTCATCGTCGACGGCACGCTCGTCCCGCTGCTGGCGAGCAACCTGCCGGGGATGAAGACGGTCAAGCACGTGATCGTGGCCAACGGCGACGCGTCCGCGCTCACCGCGCCCGAGGGCGTCACCGTGCACTCCTACGACGAGCTGCTGGCCGGGCAGTCCGACGAGTTCGACTGGCCGGAGATCGACGAGCGGGCCGCGGCCGCGATGTGTTACACGTCCGGCACCACCGGCGACCCGAAGGGCGTCGTCTACTCGCACCGGTCGATCTGGCTGCACTCGATGCAGGTCTGCATGACCGACAGCATGCGGCTTGCCCAGGAAGACCTCGCGCTGGCGATCGTGCCGATGTTCCACGCGATGTCGTGGGGCCTGCCGTACGCGGCGATGATGGTCGGCGCCTCGCTGCTGATGCCGGACCGGTTCCTGCAGCCGGCCCCGATCGCGGCGCTGCTGGCCGCGGAGAAGCCCACCTTCGCCGCCGCGGTGCCGACGATCTGGCAGGGCCTGCTCGCGCACCTGGACGCGAACCCGCAGGACATCAGCCACGTGCGCGAGGTGGTCGTCGGCGGATCGGCCGCGCCGCCGTCGCTCATGCACGCCTTCGAGGAGCGCTACGACGTGCCGATCCTGCACGCGTGGGGCATGACCGAGACGTCGCCGCTGGGCAGCGTCGCGCGTCCGCCCGCCAGCGCGACCGGCGAGGAGCGCTGGGCCTACCGCTACACCCAGGGCCGGTTCCCGGCGTCCGTGGCGGCCCGGCTGATCGGCGACGACGGCGAGGAACTGCCGTGGGACAACGAGGCGGTCGGCGAACTGGAGGTCTCGGGTCCGTGGATCGCGGGCGCCTACCACGGCGGAAGCGACATCGATCCGGAGAAGTTCCACGACGGCTGGCTGCGCACCGGCGACGTCGGCAAGATCAGCCCGGACGGCTTCCTGACCCTGACCGACCGCGCGAAGGACGTGATCAAGTCCGGCGGCGAGTGGATCTCGTCGGTGGACCTGGAGAACGCGGTGATGGGCCATCCGGCGGTAGCCGAGGCGGCAGTCGTCGGCATCCCGGACGAGAAGTGGGACGAACGCCCGCTGGTCGCCGTCGTGGTGAAGGAAGGCCAGCAGGCCACCGCCGAAGAACTGCGCGAATACCTGTCGGACAAGGTCGCGAAGTGGCAGCTGCCGGAGAACTGGACCTTCGTGGAGGAGGTGCCCAAGACGAGCGTCGGCAAGTTCGACAAGAAGCGGCTGCGCGCGTCCTACTCCGAGGGAAAGCTCGACATCTCACACCTCTGAGCGGTAAATCTCCGGCGAGTTGTCGGCCTGGGAAGGACTTCGTGCGGGAATCTGTTGCACGCAAGGAGTCCTTCCCAGCACGTCGGAGGAGAACTGGGGATGCAGCAGCGAAGCAGGAGGGCGTTCCTGTCGTTGGCGGGAACGGCGGCGGTGGGAGCGGTCGCGGCGGCGTGCGGGTCGAATACCGGGCGGCCGGGGGATCCGCCGCCGTCCACGGCGATGTCGGCGGGTGCGCCGACCACGTCGCAGGCCCCGAAGGTCACGCTGCAGCAGTGGTACCACGCCTATGGCGAGGACGGCGTGCAGGAAGCCGTCAAGAACTACGCGGCCAGCTACCCGGGCGCGAAGGTCAACGTCGTGTGGAACCCGGGCGACTACGACTCGAAGATCGTCACCGCGCTGCAGAACAGTCCAGTGCCGGACGTCTTCGAGGCGCAGGTGAAGATCGACTGGGTCCGGCAGAACCAGGTGGTGTCGCTGGACGACATCATCGGGCCGGTCAAGAACGACTTCAGTCCCGCCGTGCTCGCCGCGCAGACCGTGGAGGGCAAGGTCTACGGCATTCCGCAGGCCACCGACACACAGGTGCTCTTCTACCGCAAGAGCATGCTGCAGGCCGCGGGCGTGCAGCCGCCGCAGACCGTCGACGAGCTGATCGACGCCGCGAGCAAGCTGTCGAAGGACGGCGTGAAGGGCCTGTTCGCGGGCAATGACGGCGGCGTCGGCACGCTCACCGGGCCGCTGCTGTGGTCGGCCGGGCTCGACTACCTGAAGAACAACAACCGCGAGGTCGGCTTCGACGATCCGCGCTCGGCCGCCGCCTTCAGCAAGCTGCACACGCTGAACACCAACGGTTCCCTGCTGCTCGGCGCGCCCGCCGACTGGTCGGATCCGGGAGCGTTCGTCGACGGGCTCTGCGCGATGCAGTGGACCGGGCTGTGGAACGTCCCGAAGGTCCGCGACGCGCTCAACGACGACTTCGGCGTCCTGCCGTTCCCGAAGCTGGACGACAGCGGCAAGCCGTCGGTTCCGGTGGGCGCGTACGGCGCGATGGTCAACGCGAAGAGCGCGCACGTCAACGAGGCCAAGGCGTTCGTGAAGTGGCTGTGGATCGACCAGACCGACAGCCAGCTCGAATTCGCCACCCGGTACGGCTTCCACGTGCCCGCCCGGCAGAGCCTGATCGACAAAGCGCAGACGCTGCAAACCGGTCCGGCCGCGGACGTGGTGAAGTTCGTCAAGGAGAACAGCCACCTCATCGGCGGTCCAGTGTGGACACAGACCTCGAACACCGCGCTGTCGGACGCGGTCGCGAAGATCGCCAAGGAGGGCGCGGACCCGGTGGCGCAGACGAAGGCCGCGGTCACCGTCGCGCAGTCCGAGCTGAAACGCCTTTTCGGATGAAGCTGTCCCGGAAAACCCGGGATACGCTGGCGTTCTGGGGGTTTGTCGGCCCGTTCCTGCTCGGACTGGCGATCTTCGCCTACGTGCCGATCGGGTGGAGCCTGTACCTGTCGTTCTTCGACGCGCGCAACACGGTCACCCCGAGCGTCTTCGTCGGCCTGGACAACTACGCGCACATGCTCTCCGACGGCCCGTTCGTCGCGAGCCTCGGCACGTTCAGCGTGTTCGCCGTGTTCATCGTTCCGCTGACGTTCGTGCTGTCGCTGGCGTTGGCGGTCGGCGTGAACCAGCTGCGGTTCGCGAAGGCGTTCTTCCGTTCGGTGTTCTTCCTGCCGTTCGCGTGTTCGTACGTGGTGGCGTCGCTGATCTGGAAGACGTCGCTGTTCTCCGGCGTCCGCTACGGCCTCGCGAACACCGTGCTCGGCGTCTTCGGCATCGACCCGGTGGCGTGGACCGGCACCGTGCACCCGCCGCTGTACTGGATCGTGCTGGTGACCGCCCGGCTGTGGCTGCAGCTCGGCTTCTACATGATCCTGTTCCTCGCTGCGCTGCAACGGATTCCGCAGCATCTGTACGAGGCGGCGTGGCTCGACGGCGCGAAACCAGGCTGGCAGGTGTTCCGGCACATCACGCTGCCGCAACTGCGCGCGACGTCGGTGGCCGTCCTGCTGCTGAACCTGATCAACGCGTATCAGGCGTTCGACGAGTTCTACAACATCATGGGCGATTCCCGGGGTTATCCGCCGTTCGCGCGGCCGCCGCTGGTGTACCTCTACTACACCTCCCTCGGCTCCGGCGGCCAGGATCTGGGCCGCGGCAGCGCGGGCGCGATCATCCTGGCGCTGCTGATCGCCGTGGTCACTCTGCTGCAGGGCAAGCTTTTCCGGTTCGATCGGAGCGCGTCATGATCCGCGCGGTGCTTCGCTGGACGGCGCTCGGCGTGTCCGCGATCCTGTTCCTGCTGCCGTTCTATCTGTTGCTGCGCAACGGTCTCGCCTCGCGCGCGGAGCTCACCGCGCCGGGCTGGACGCTGTGGCCGAAGCAGATCCACTGGGAGAATTTCACCAAGCTGTTCGACCAGCAGGACGTGCCGTTCGCGCGCAGCATCCTGAACTCGGTCGTCGTCGCGGTCCTGCAAACCGTCGGCCTGCTGGTGGTGTGCTCGCTCGCCGGCTACGGGCTGGCGCGGGTGCCGTACCGCTACTCGAAGCCGGTTTTCTACGCGGTGCTGGCGACGCTGATGATCCCGACGTCCGTGACGTTCGTGCCGAGTTTCGTGGTGGTGTCGACGCTCGGCTGGCTCTCGGATTTCCGCGGGCTGGTGATCCCGGGCCTGTTCAGCGCGTTCAGCGTTTTCCTGTTCCGGCAGTACTTCCTCGACTTCCCGAAGGAGCTGGAAGACGCCGGCCGCGTCGACGGCCTGTCCCGCTGGGGCGTCTTCCGCAAGATCGTGGTGCCCAACTCGCGCGGGTTTTTCGCCGCGATCGCGGTGATCACCGTGATCGGCAGCTGGAACGCGTTCCTGTGGCCGCTGATCATCGCGCAGTCGCCGGACTCGTGGACGGTGCAGGTCGCGCTCTCCGGGCTGCTCACCGCGCAGAACCCGCAGCTGAACCTGCTGTTCCTGGCCGCGGTGCTGTCGATCGTGCCGATCGTGCTGCTCTTCGCGTTTCTCCAGCGGTATCTGGTACGCGGGGTCACCGAATCCGGGTTGAAAGGCTGAAAACCGTCACATCGACCGGCAACCGCGCGTAACGTTTCGCCGTTAGCCGCCGACGACTCACCGTCGCCACAGTCGTAGCAGGAGTGCACCCATGACGGACCCTTATCAGCAGCAGCCCTACCCCGGCCAAGACCCGGCGCAGGGCCATCCGTCCGGGCCCGTCCCGGCACCCGGGTATCCGTCCGGGCCGACGCCCGCGCCGGGATACGGCCAGCCGCCGGTGCCTTATGGGGCACCGATGTACGGGGCGCCGTATGGGGCTCCGTATCCGGGTGGCGTGCCGTTGAAGACCAGCGGGCTCGCGGTGGCCGGGATGGTCGTCGGGATCGTGGCGTTGATCTTCTTCTGGGTTCCGTTCTTCGACGTGGTCGCGGCGATCACGGCGATCGGCCTCTCCTGGGCGGGCATGGTGCAGGCGGGCAAGCCCGGGTGGACCGGGCAGGGCATGGGCATCGCCGGACTGGTGTGCGGGATCCTGGCCGCGATCCCGGCGGTGATTTTCTTGATCTGGTTCTTCGTGTCGCTGTCCGCGGTGGGGGCTACCTGCGCGTTCTACTGCTGAGGCCCTTCGCGGTCCTGGCATTCGAGCTCCGCCAGGTGCGTCAACGCCGGAAGCGCCGCCACGAGAGCCCCGACCTCGTCGGCGGCGAGTTCGCCGATCAGCCGCGCGAACGCGTCGATGCCCGCCTGGTGCCGCTTCTTCACGTACGACGCGCCGGCTTCGGTGAGCCACACCAGCGTGACCCGCTTGTCGGCCGCGTCGCCCTTCCGCTCGACCAGGCCGGATTCCTCCATCGACCGGACCAGGGCGGTCATCGCGGGCTGGGTGACGCCCTCGATCGCGGCCAGTTCGGTAATGCGGCGCGGGCCGCACCGGTGCAGGGTCGCCAGGGTGGCGGCGGAGGTCATGCTGATTCCGCGCGGCAGCCGTCTCGCGGCCCTGGTGGCCAGCCCGTAGAGGACCGACCCGATCGCCGCGGAAGCGCCCCGAGTGTCGTCGTCTTGACGGCTCATCCGTGAAGCATAGAGTATTTATATAAATGATCTATGCATCCGGAGGTTTCCATGGCCAAGGGCTACTGGGCCAGCATCTACCGCGTCATTTCCGACCCCGAGAAGCTGGCCGCCTACAACAAGCTGGCCGGTCCGGCCGTGCGAGCCGGGGGCGGGCGGCTCCTGTCTCGTGACGGCCGGGTAGCCACCCGCGAGTCCGGAATCGCCGAACGCGCCGTTCTGATCGAGTTCGACAGCTTCGAACAAGCCGTCGCCGCCTACGAGAGCGAGGCTTACCAGGAAGCGCTGGCCGTCCTCTCCGACGGCGTCGAGCGCGACTTCCGCATCGTCGAAGGCATCGACTGACCAGCTTTCGCGAGCCCGCGGCGGGCCAGCGTGCTCCGGCCCGGATCGCGCTGGCCCGCGAAGTCACCCCCTCCGTTCGGCGGTAGCACCCCTCTCCCTCATGTGACAAAGTCACCCGCATTGTCACGGCAAATGTGAGAGACCTTCGCATTCTGCTCTGGTCTCGTTCACCGGCCGGTCATGGACATCCGGGAGCGTGCTGCAGCACGGGCGAGAGGCGGGGAGCGGGAACATGGCGGAACTGACCAGGCGGGCGTTCACCACCGCGGGTGCGGCGGGCGTGGGATTGCTGCTCTGCACTCCGACGGCCAACGCACTGGACCGGGCGTTGCGGCGGACCAGCCAGCGGGCTGTCCGGACCGGCGGCACGACACTGGAACAGGCTGCTTCCGGTGCGCCGACTGGGTACTCGCGGCTTTCCGCCGGACCCGGCTGGCCGGTCGCGGTGCGGGCGGATCTCGTCGAGGCCAAGGCCGGGCGCGACGACCGGCGGACCGCGCTCGGGGCGTTCGTGCAGTTCACCGACCTGCACATCACCGACACCGAATCGCCTGCCCGGTTCGAGTATCTGCATCCGTTCATCGGATCCGCGCATCGGCCGCAGGAAACGCTGGGCACGGTCGCGACCAGCGCGCTCGTCAAGCGGGTCAACAGCCTGCGCGCGGGGCCGTTCACCGGGCGGCAGTTCGACTTCGTCATGACCACCGGCGACAACACCGACAACCACGAACTGCTCGAACTCGACTGGTTCCTCACAACGCTCAACGGCGGCGCGATCACGCCCAACTCCGGCGACCCGAATCGCTACGAGGGTGTTCAGGCCTCCGGCAACCCGGAGTTCTGGAACCCCGGCACCCGGCTCGCCGACGACTACACCAAGAAGGGCTTTCCGCAGATCCCCGGACTGCTCGAGGCCGGGATCTCGTCGTTCACCGCGCCTGGGTTGAACCTGCCGTGGTACTGCACGTTCGGCAATCACGACGACAGCGTCGTCGGCACGCTGCCGGAGGGCATTCCGGGCATCGAGGCCTGGTACACCGGCAAATACAAGGTCATCGGCAAGGACGAGAGCAGCGCGCGCAAGCTCGGCACCGCCATCCAACAGGGCCAGAGTGTGCCGCTTGGCGAACTGTTCGGCGGCGGCACCGTTCGCGAGGTCACGCCGGATCCGCGGCGGCGGCCGTTCAGCACTTCGGAGTTCGTCAAGGCACATCTCGCCGCGAAGAACACCGGGCCGGGGCCGGTCGGACATGGCTTCACCGACGCCAACTCCGACGGGCGCAACGTCTACTACACGTTCCGGATCGCGCCCGGCGTCACCGGCATCAGCCTCGACACCACTACCCAGGGCGGGTTTGCGGACGGGTCGATCGGGCTCGCGCAATTCAACTGGGTGGAGTCGACGCTCAAGCGCAACAGCTCGACGTACTACGACTTCTTCGGCCGCAAGGTCACGCACTCCGTCACCGACGAGCTGTTCGTCCTCTTCAGCCACCACACCAGCGGCACCATGGGCAATCTCCTGCCCGACGCGCGCCACCTGCTGGACCCACGGCTCAACGGCGACACGTTCGTCGCGCTGCTGCAGCGCTTCCCGAACGTCGTGGCGTGGGTCAACGGGCACACGCACCTCAACAAGATCACCCCGCACGTCGGCAAAACCCCGGCGCAGAGCTTCTGGGAGATCAACACCGCCAGCCACATCGACTTCCCGCAGCACGCCCGCGTGATCGAACTGGCGGACAACCACGACGGCACGCTGTCGGTGTTCACCACGCTCATCGAGGCCGACGCCCCGTACGCCGTGGATTACTCCGCCCGCACGCCCGACGCGCTCGCCTCGATGTACCGCGAGTTCTCCTACAACGACATCCACGCGAACCTCAGCCACGTCGGCGAGGCGGGCGATCGCAACACCGAGCTGCTGCTCACTAACCCGCTCAGCTGATTACCCGCGAGGTAATCGACGCCATGCATCCGGCTGCGGTTGACTGCTCGGCATGACCGACGTCGAAGGCACGCAGCTATTCCACAAGACGATGCCGTTCAGCGAACGGCTCGGCATCGAGGTGCTGGAGCACGGCCCGGACCTGGTCCGCAGCCGGATCGCGTGGGACGAATCGCTGTGCACGCTCGGCGGCGTGCTGCACGGCGGCGCGCTGATGGCACTGGCCGATTCGACCGGAGCCGTCTGCGCGTTCCTCAATCTTCCCGAGGGCGCGCAGGGCACGATGACGCTGGAGTCGAAGACCAACTTCCTGCGCGGCGTCCGTTCGGGGTACGCCACCGCGTCGTCCAGACCACTGCACGCCGGGCGACGGGTCGTGGTCGTCGAGACCGAAATCCATGACGACGACGGCAAGCTGGCCGCGAAAATCACCCAGACGCAAGCAGTGTTGTAGCGGCGGCTCTTTACTTACCCGCTCCGGAAGGCGAAAATCTTTGGCTACCACTGGGGTCTGGGGACGGAGCCGGAATGCGGGTTCGCGGATTGTGCACGTTACTGTCCATCGTCATGCTCACGGCTGGCGCGACACAGGCCGCTGCTGAACCGCAGCACGCGCGGAACGACGAGGCCATCGACTACCACGAATGGTCGTCCGGCTCGTTCTTCGCGGGCCGGCTCGACGGGCTCGGCTTCGGCTACGGCGGCCTGCGGATCACGCATCCGGCGGGCAGCGTCGCGCACACCGAACCGGGGCTCGGCACCACGCGCACCTACGACTACGGCACCTGGACGTCGCCGAAGTACCGGCAGGGCTTCGACGCGACGCAGCTGATCGCGTCGTGGAACGCGCGCACCCCGGCGAAGACGTGGCTGGAGGTGCAGGCGCGCGGCCGGACTTCGGCTGGAGCCGAAACCACTTGGTACACCATGGGCCGCTGGGCCAGCGGGGACGCCGACATCCACCGCACCAGCGTGGACGGGCAGAGCGACGCCAACGCCTCGGTCGACGTCGACACGCTCGCCACGAAGGCGGGCGTCACGCTGCGCTCGTACCAGCTGCGCGTGACGCTGTACCGCGAGCAGGGTTCGCCGACTACGCCGACGCTGTCCTCGCTCGGCGCGATGACCTCGAACGTGCCGGACCGGTTCGACGTCCAGGCCACCAAACCCGGCCGGGCGCGCGGGATCGAGCTGAAGGTGCCGCCGTTCGCCCAGAACATCCACAAAGGACAGTTCCCGCAGTACGGCGGTGGCGGCGAAGCCTGGTGCAGCCCGACGTCGACCGAGATGGTCGCCGAATACTGGGGCCGCAAGCCGTCCGCGCAGCAGATGGACTGGATCCCGGCGGACTACCAGGACCGTTCGGTCGTCTACGCCGCACGCAACACCTTCGACTACGCCTACGACGGCACCGGCAACTGGCCGTTCAACACCGCGTACGCCGCTTCGCTCGGGTTGCGCGGGCACATCACGCGGCTGCACGACCTCAACGAACTCGAGGGCTACATCGCGCGCGGCATCCCGGTGATCACCTCGCAGTCGTTCCTGGCCAGCGAACTCGACGGCGCGGGCTACGGCACGGCCGGGCACCTGATGGTCGTCGTCGGTTTCACCCAGGCGGGCGATGTGATCGCGAATGACCCGGCGTCCAGCTCCGACGGCCGCGTGCGCACGGTGTACAAGCGGGACCAGTTCGAGAAGATCTGGCAGCGCACGAAGCGGCACACCGAGAGCGGCGCGGTGGCCGGCGGGCCGGGCGGGGTCGTTTACCTGATCACGCCGTAATTATTGGCTGGTTCGCCCTGCCGCCACGGCACTACAGTGCCGTTCGTGACCGAGCCTCCGGACAGCCTGTCGGATCCCCGCGAGCTGCTGCTCGCTTACCTCGACTACTACCGCGACACGCTGCTGCGCAAGCTGGACGGCTTGGCCGAGGCCGAGCTGCGCACCAGCAGGCTCCCGTCGGGCTGGACCCCGCTCGAGCTGCTCAAGCACCTCGCGTTCGTGGAACGGCGGTGGCTGCGCTGGGGATTCCTTGGCGAGGACATGGATCCGGTCTGGGGCGAGAACGACCCCGAGACCGGGAAGTGGTCCGTGGGGGCGGAGGAATCGGCGGATGAGATCCGGGCGCTCTTCCAAGCCGAATGCGCGGCCTCCCGCGAGATCGTGGCTGGCGCTCAGCTGCAGGACATCGCAAGCGGCGGCGGCCGCTTCGATTCTCCGGAGCGGCCTCCCGCGTTGAGCTGGATCCTGTTTCACCTGCTTCAGGAGTACGCGCGGCATGTGGGGCAGCTGGATGTGGTGCGTGAGTTGGTCGACGGGGTGACTGGTGAGTAGGTGGCTCGTGCGCGGCAATCCCGGTTCTAACCGCGATAAACACTCACGAGACCGGGCTATGGCCACATGCGCATGATCCGTGATTAGCTGCCCCTGAACGCCGTCGAAGGGTTGTGCATATGCCGTACGAGGTCCAGGGAGTCGTGTCACGGGCCAAGGGTGAGCCGGTCACGCTCGAGACGGTGGTGGTGCCGGATCCCGGACCGGGCGAGGCCGTCGTGTCGGTGCAGGCTTGCGGGGTCTGCCACACCGACCTGCACTATCGCGAGGGCGGGATCAACAACGAGTTCCCGTTCCTGCTCGGGCACGAAGCCGCGGGTCGGGTGGACAAGGTCGGCGCGGGCGTCACCGATCTCGCGCCCGGCGACTACGTGATCCTCAACTGGCGCGCGGTCTGCGGCACCTGCCGGGCGTGCAAGCGCGGCAAGCCCTGGTACTGCTTCTCGACTTTCAACGCCGAGCAGCCGATGACGCTCACCGACGGCACGAAGTTGTCGCCCGCGCTGGGCGTCGGGGCTTTCCTGGAGAAGACGCTCGTCCACAGTGGACAGTGCACCAAGGTCGACGAGCGCGCGGAACCCGCCGTCGCCGGGTTGCTGGGCTGTGGCGTGATGGCCGGGCTCGGCGCGGCGATCAACACCGGCGCGGTCGGGCGCGGCGATTCGGTCGCGGTGATCGGCTGCGGCGGCGTCGGCGACGCGGCCATCGCGGGCGCGCAGCTGGCCGGGGCCACCACGATCGTCGCGATCGACACCGACGACCGGAAACTCCGGTGGGCCAAGGACTTCGGGGCCACGCACACGGTCAACAGCCGCGGCTTGAGCGAGGACGACGTGGTCGCCGCGATGCAGGACGCGACGAACTCGTTCGGCCCGGACGTCGTGATCGACGCGGTCGGCCGTCCGGAGACCTGGCGGCAAGCGTTCTACGGACGCGACCTCGCCGGCACCGTCGTGCTCGTCGGCGTGCCGACGCCGGAGATGAAGCTGAACGACCTGCCGCTGATCGACTTCTTCGCACGCGGCGGTTCGCTGAAGTCGTCGTGGTACGGCGATTGCCTGCCGTCGCGGGACTTCCCGATGCTCGTCGACCTGTACCTGCAGGGCAGGCTGCCGCTGGACAAGTTCGTCACGGAGCGGATCGGCGTCGACGGCGTGGAGCAGGCTTTCGAGCGAATGCACCACGGCGACGTGCTGCGCAGCGTGGTGGAGTTCTGATTCTCTTCGCCGACGCGGACTATCCGGCCGACCCGTACCCGGGCACGCGGCCGAACTGCTCGTACGTGCACCTCGACGGCGCGGGCCATGCCTTGGACACCGCGCCGTCGGGGTGGCGTTCGCGCACGCCGGTGCTCGCGTACGGGTCGAACGCGTGCCCGTCGAAGATCACCTGGCTGCGCACCGAACTCGGCCTGGCCGGGCCGGTCGTCGCGGCTCGTGTCCAGTGCACCGGGCTCGCCGCGGTGTGGGCCGCCGGGCTGCGCGAACGCGACGGCCAGCGTCCGGCGACGCTCACCGCGCTGCCGGGCGTGACGGAGGACCACTTCGTCTGGTTCGCGACGCCGGAACAGTTGGCCGTGCTGGACGTCTGCGAGGGCCGCGGGAATCGGTACGACCTGGCGATGCTGGACCACGCCGACATCCGGCTGGACGGCGTGCTGCTTTCCGGCGTGCACGCTTATGTCGGGGCCGCGCCGGTCCGGTTTCCGTTGCTGGTCAACGGTTCCCCGGTCCGCGTCGCTGACGTGGCACAGGCGGACGCGGCGTCGCTCATCGGTGAACCGGCGGCAGGGCACGGCCTCGCCTGCACCGTCCTGCCGCCGGAGCAGGCCTTCAACTGACCCGCGGGTCCGGAATCGCGCGCACGGTCAGGAAGCCCAGCGGTTCCTGGGCCAGCCGCGCGTGGCGTTCGGGATCAACGGCAGCTGAGGCCTCAGGAGGGCGTCCCTCGCGCAGCTGCTCGATCAGGAACCCGGCCTCGCGCAACTCTTCGCAGGTGCGTTCCAGCGGGGCGAGCCAGTACCGCACCTTCCAGCCGCGGCTCCAGACCTCCTCGATCACCCGGACGTCGAAGTAGCTGCCGCCGTGCCGGAGCCAATCGCCGGTCGGATGCTGCCGCGACAACACCAGCGCACCGCCTGGCCGCAGCACCCGGCGGAACTCGCGCAGCGCGCCGACCCGGTCGTCCACGTACTCCAGCGCGAGGGCGAACAGCACCTGATCCACCGACGCGTCCGGCAGCCAGGCCAGCGGTTCGGCCAGGTCCTGGACGCGGAACTCGCCCGCCGGTACTCGCTCGCGGCTCAGTTCGACCATGCGCGGGCTGAGGTCGAACCCGGTCACCCGCGCACCGCGTGCGGTCAGTTCTTCGGCGTAGAGGCCGGGGCCGCACGCGGCGTCGAGGATGTGCTGCCCGGCGACGTCGCCCAGTAATTCCAGGCAGGCCGGGCGGTCGTAGTGCGCGTTGTAGAACCCGTTTTGCGCGTGGTCGAGGAATTCGTCGGCGAACACTTCGTATTGCGGAAAGGAACCCACTGCATCGCTCACCCGCGCCAGTCTGCCCGCGCGGGCGCGTTCAGCCGAGCAGTTTTCCGGGGTTCAGGATCCCGGTCGGGTCCACCGCGGACTTGGCCGCGCGCAGCACGTCCAGCCCGATCCGGCCGATCTCCGCCTCCAGGTACGGCGCGTGGTCGACGCCGACCGCGTGATGATGGCTGATCGTCCCGATGCCGGTGATCGCCTCGCACGCCGCCGCTTTCGCACGCTGCCACTGTCCGACGGGATCGGTGTCGTCCCGCGAAGTCAGCACCGTGAAGTACAGCGACGCACCGGTTTCGTAGGCGTGCGAAACGTGGCACATCACGATCGCGCGGCCCAGCGAGGCCACCAAAGCCGCGCGCACCGCGTCGTGCAGTTCGTCCAAATTGGACCAATAGGCCGCGGTCTCCAGGGTTTCCACGCACACGCCCAGATCCAGCAACGCGTCGCGCTGCCGCGGTCCGTTGAACCGGCCGTGCCGCCAAGATTCGCCGAGCACCTTGCCAATCCGCAATGCGCCTGAACAACGCAGCATCGCCGACGTCCGCCTGCGCCGGACCACGTCGCCTTCCCAGCCGACGATCAGCAGGCACGGGTTCTTTACCCCGCGCGCCTTGAGATAAGCCTTCAACGCAGTCGTCTTCAACCCGGCGTTGAGCGAGAACGACACATTCGTCTCGTCCACATCAGACAGCCGGGTGACGTCGGCCAGACCGTGGTCCTGCGCGAGCTTCCGCACCGCCGCCGCGCCGGCCTCCCAGCCGTCGACGATCCAGCCTTCGTAATGCCGCTGTTCCGGCAACGGCCGCACCCGCAGCGCGACCTCGGTGATCACGCCGAGGGTGCCTTCGCTGCCGACCGCGAGCTGCCGCAGATCCGGCCCGGCCGCGGACGCCGGCGCGACCCCCAGCCGCCATTCGCCCTTGGGCGTGGCCAGCCGGACCCCGGCGACCATGTCCTCGAACCGGCCGTAACCGGACGACGCCTGCCCGGCCGAACGCGTGGCCGCGAACCCGCCGATGGTGGCGCGCTCGAACGACTGCGGCACGTGACCGAGCGTGTACCCGTGCGCCGCGAGCAGCCGTTCCGCTTCCGGACCGCGCACGCCGGCCTGCAGCACCGCGATCCGCGAAATCGGGTCCACCGACACCAGCTCGTCGAGCCGCACCAGGTCCAGCACGATCACCGCGGTCTTGTCGCCGCGCAGCGCCGCGACCCCGCCGACCACCGACGTGCCACCGCCGAACGGGACCACGCCGATGTCGTGCCGCACGCAGATGTCCAGCACGGCCTGCACCTGGTCCGGGTCCGCGGGCAACAGCACCGCGTCCGGCACCGGCACCTCGTCGCCCGCCCGGGCGTGCAGGAGGTCCAGATAGGACAGACCACCGGCGCGGCCGAGCCGCTCCGGAGGATCGAGAAGCACGTGGTCCGCGCCGAGAAGTTCCTCGAATTCGGTACGGACGGGCACAGTCAGCGCGGACTCGGAGACCGGGCTGGCCGCGCCGGTTTTCCCGCCTCGATCCGGGCCGACCTGGCCGATACGCTGGCCAAGCCACCGGACCGCGCGATCGGGCAGACCGGCCGAGGCCGCGCCCTCTTCGGTCCACGAACGCCGGATGCGGTGGTTGATGAGATCGCTCACGACTACAGTGTGACACATGGACGTCAAACGTCACTCCCGCCCGGGAGCGGCCCCCTCCGCGCTCGCGGACGCTCGCAGCCGCCCGACCTCGGCTCGCGTCGCCGACGACGAGCTCCTCGACGCCGCGCGCCAGTGCGTGCTCGCGGTCGGCGTCCGGCGGACGACACTCGCCGAGATCGCCCGAACCGCGCAGGTCAGCCGCATGACGGTGTACCGGCGGTTCCCCGATGTGCGCAGTGTCCTCGCCGCGCTGATGACGCGCGAGTTCAGCGGCCTGCTGCAGCGGGTGAACGAGTCCGGCGACCACGCGGCGCACGCGCGCGACCGCATCGTGCACTTGGCGGCGGCCAGCGTCGGCGCGTTGTCGGCCGATCCGCTGTTCCGGACGTTGCTGGACGTCGATGCCGAACTGGTGCTGCCGTACATCGTGGAACGGCTCGGTGCGACGCAGCACTTCGCCGAGCATGTGCTCCGAAGCCTCCTCGAAGAGGGGCACCGAGACGGTTCGGTGCGCACCGCCGAGGAGGCCGCGCAGGCACGCTCGGTGCTGCTGGTCGTGCAGTCGTTCGCGTTCTCGCTGCGCCCGGCGACCGCGGATGTCGACGAGGCCGCGCTGCTCGCCGAATTCCGGCACCTGGTCGAAGCGGGGTTGAAACCATGAGCACCGGATCCCTCAACGCGCGCCGCCGCGAACGCGAACTGTCCCGGCTGGTCGACGGCGAACAGGTCGACGTGCTCGTGGTCGGCGGCGGGGTCACCGGCGCGGGCATCGCGCTCGACGCGGCCGCGCGGGGGCTTTCCGTCGCGTTGGTGGAGGCGCACGACCTCGCGTTCGGCACGTCGCGCTGGTCCAGCAAGCTCGTGCACGGCGGATTGCGGTACCTCGCCAAGGGCGAACTCGGGCTCGCGCATGAGAGTGCGGTGGAGCGCGGGATTCTCATGACCCGCACTGCGCCGCACCTCACGCGCGCGATGCCGCAGCTTTTTCCGCTCTATCCCGGCACTTCCGCCGCGCAGCAGGCGTTAATCGCCACTGGCCTGCGGGCTGGTGACGGGTTGCGCCGGGCCGCGCGGACACCGTCGTCGGTGCTTCCTGGGCCGCGCCGGATTCCCGCCGCCGAGGCGCTGGCCTTATCCCCCGGGCTCGCTCCTGCTGGGCTCCGTGGCGCACTGCTGGCGTACGACGGTGCCTTGGTTGACGATGCGCGTTTGGTGGTCAGCATCGCCCGTACCGCGGCCTTGCTCGGGGCTCGGATCCTCCCGCGGTTGTCGGCGGTTTCCTTGTCCGGCAACGAAGCTCAGGTGAGTGATGGGACTTCTTCGTACACGCTTCGCGCGCGTCAGGTCATCAATGCGACCGGCGTCTGGGCGGACACTCTGACTGACTCTGTCCAGCTGCGTCCTTCGCGCGGATCCCATCTGGTGCTCGCGCCGGACTCCGTGCGGGTCGGAGCCACGTCGGTCAACATTCCGGTTCCCGGCGAGACCAACCGGTTCGTGTTCCTGCTGCCGCAGCTCGACGGTCGAGTCTACTTAGGACTCACCGATGAGCCGATCTCCGGCGACGTACCTGACGTTCCTTCGGTGCCCGAGTCCGATGTGGACTTCCTGCTTTCGACGGCTTCCTCGGTCCTGAACCGCCCATTGACCGCCGCGGACGTGATCGGCTCCTACGCCGGATTGCGACCGCTGGTCTCCGGTTCCGCTGGACGCAGTGCCGATCTGTCTCGGAAACACGCCGTGGTCACCGGTTCCGATGGCGTACTGACTGTGGTCGGCGGAAAGCTGACGACGTACCGGCGGATGGCCGAGGACGCCGTCGACGCCGCGTTGACGCACGCCGGATTGCCCGCTGGCCCTTCGCGTACGGCGAAGCTGCCGCTGATCGGTGCCGCGCCACGCTCCCGACTGTCTCTTGTGGACGCTCCGGCGCGATTGGTGGCCAAGTACGGCACCGAAGCACCCCGCGTGGCGGCGCTCGGCGAACTGGAACCGGAATTCGCAGCCCCGCTGTGCGCGGCGACGGAAATCACCGCGGCCGAGGTGGTGTGGGCGGTCCGGCACGAGGGCGCGACGACTGCCGAAGACGTCCTCGAACGCCGCACCCGGCTGGCCCTGGTGCCCGCCGACGCCGAAGCCGCCCGGGACCGGGTGGCCGAACTGGTGGAGAAAACGCTGGCCGGACTGTCCTGAAACTTGCCCCGGCCCGGCCCGCGCAGCCCCAATGTGGCATTGGGTGCGTCAGATGCACCGAACGCCACATTGGGGACGTCGCACGCACCCAATGCCACATTGGGGGCGGCACCACGAACGGGTGGTTATCGCCTGATCCGCGCACGACGGGACCGCTCGCGCACGTTTTACTCGCGTATTTCTCAGTGACCGCACAACCTGGACAGATGCGTAAAGGAAACTGGGAGCGGCGCCCGGTGCTGCACGAAGCCGCCGGGAAGGTTGTCAGAACCGCCGAACTCGAAGAACTGGGCATGTCCAGGAGCAGCATTTACCGCCGCTGCCTTCCCGGCGGCCCGTGGCGACGGCTCTTGCCTGGCGTCGTGCTGCTTCTCCCATGCGAGCCAGATCCGGCACAGCAGATCGAAGCAGCGTTGTTGCGAGGCGGCCCTGACTCGATGGTGACCGGTCTTTGGGCGGCGCGACTGCACGGGCTCAGCCAGGTCCCGGAACCCGACCAGATTCACCTACTGGTTCGGGACCGACGGGGAGTAAGCAGCGTGGGCTTCACGCTCGTGGAACGCACGACTCGGCTTCCCCAGCCTGTCGTCAGGAACGGGATTCCGGTAGCACCCGCCTACCGCGCGGTACTGGACGCAGTAAGGCGAATCCGCGATTTCGATGCGGTCCGGGCGCCCTTGGCCGAGTCTGTCCAACGACGGCGTTGCACTTTGGAACAGCTGACTCGCGAACTAAGCCGCGGAAGCCAGCGTGGGTCTGCGCTGCCGCGCCGTGCACTGACCGCGCTTCTGGCCGGTACGCAGTCTGTCGCGGAGGCCGATGCTTGGGAAGTCTGGAAAACAACAGGTCTGCCTGAAGCCGAGTGGAACGTCGTAGTCACTACAGGCACGGGCGAGTTCGTGGCCAGACCCGATGCATGGTGGGACGATGTCGCTTTAGCCTGGGAGATCGACTCACGAGCCTGGCACGAGAAGTGGGACGGCTACTCAGCCACACTCCAGCGGAACGCTCGCTACGCAGCAGCGGGCATCGTCGTTCTCCAGACGCTTCCGATCAGGTTGCGTACCGAGTCAGGCCAGGTAGCGGCGGAGCTTCGCGCCGCGCACGAAGCCGCGGCACGCCGACCTCGTCCATCCGTAATCCGCCATCGCGCGGCCTGATCAACGACCGCCCCAATGCGGCATTGGGTGCGTCAGATACACCGAACGCCACATTGGGTGCGTCGCATGCGCCCAATGTCGCATTGGGGCGGGTAGATCCCGGCAAGGCAGCTTGACGCTTCGTTGGGTTTTTGCAACAGTGCGGTCCATGAGCCCGGTGCGGCGTGGCAAGGAGCTGCCGATCCACAACCGGCTGCCGGTGCTGCGCGCGGAGCGCGGGATGAGCCGCGCGGAGCTCGCCGAGGCGGTCGAGGTCAATCCGCAGACGATCGGGGCACTGGAGCGCGGGGATCATTACCCGAGCCTCGACCTGGCGTTGCGCATTTGCGCGGTGTTCGAGCTTCCGGTGGAGGCCGTGTTCAGCCGTGCGCCGCTGGAGGGGGACGCGTGACGCTGGAGATCGACCGGATCAGCAAGCGGTTCGGCACGAAAACCGCGCTCGACGGCGTGAGTTTCACCGCGGCGCCGGGCGAGCTGTTCGGGTTCGTCGGCAGCAACGGGGCGGGCAAGACCACCACGATGCGGATCGCGCTGGGCGTGCTGGCCGCGGACTCCGGCGAGGTGCGATTCGCCGGGCAACCGGTCACGCACGACACGCGCGAGCAGATCGGGTACCTGCCCGAGGAACGCGGGCTGTATCCGAAAATGCGGGTCATCGACCAGCTGGTTTACCTCGCCGAACTGCACGGCCTCAGCACCAACGACGCACATCGCGCCGCCGAATTGTGGATCGCGCGGCTCGGCCTCGGGCCGAGGCGCAAGGACGACATCCAGAAACTCAGCCTCGGCAACCAGCAACGCGTCCAACTCGCCGCCGCGCTCGTGCACGATCCGGCGTTGCTGGTGCTCGACGAACCGTTCTCCGGCCTCGACCCGCTCGCGGTGGACGTGCTGAGCGGCGTCCTGCGCGAGAAGGCGGCGACGGGCGTGCCGGTGGTGTTTTCCAGCCACCAGCTCGACCTCGTGGAGCGGCTGTGCGACCGAGTCGGCATCATCCGCGACGGACGGATGGTCGCCGTCGGCACCGTCGACGAGCTGACCCGCGACGCCGGACGCCGCCTGGTCGTCACCGCCCCCAGCGCGAATCCCGGTTGGGCAGCAACGGTTCCCGGCGCGCGGGTGCTCGAAGACCACGGCCCCACCACAGTCCTGGAACTGTCGCCGGGCGCCGACGACCAGGCCGTACTCGCCGCTGCCTTGGCCACTGGCCCGGTGACGGAATTCAGCCACCGCCGCCGTACGCTCGCCGACCTGTTCCGCGATTCGGTCGCCACCCCGGGAGCACCTCGATGAGCCGGATCCGCGCCACCCGCGCCGTGCGATTGGTGGCCAAACGGGAGATCAACGCACGGCTGCGCACCCGGTCCTTTGTGGTCAGCACCGCGGTGATGCTGTTGCTGCTGCTGGGTTACGTCGCCCTGCAGGCTTTCCTCGCCGGAGACCGGGAGACGACGCGCGTCGCGCTGGCCGGGCAAGCGCAGGGCATCGCCACGCAGCTGGAGAACAACGATCGGCACCTCAAGATCGTCCTCGTACAGTCCGAATCGGACGGACTGACGCAGGTCCGCGACGGCGATGTCGACGCATTCGTGTCCGGCAGCGCTTCCCGGCCTCGGGTGATCGTTAAGTCCACTTTAGACACGCAGCTGCGGACCGTGCTGGATAACATCGCGCAGCAACAGGTTTTGGACGCTCAACTGTACTCGGCCAATCTCGACCCCGCCGCTGTCCACCAGGCAGTATCCGCCACCCACGCCGACGTACAAGCTCTCGAACCGGTAGATCCGCAAGCCGGGACAAAGCTGGTGACCGGGATTGTGGTCGCGATTCTGTTGTATATCAGCATCATGACCTATGGGATGTTCGTCGCGCAGGGCGTGGTCGAGGAGAAATCCAGCCGCGTGGTGGAGATCCTGCTCGCCACTGTCCGGCCGGTGCACTTGCTGCTGGGCAAGGTCATCGGGCTCGGCTTGGTCGGGTTGGCGCAGCTCGCGATCCTCGCCGTAGCGGGTTTGATCGCCGGTGGCGTGTCGGGCGTCTTCTCGATCTCTAGCGTCGCTTTGGGGACCCTGGGCTGGGGTCTCGTCTGGTACCTGCTGGGGTTCCTCCTGTACGCCATGCTGTACGGCGCGGCTGGCGCGCTGGTGTCGCGACAGGAGGACACGCAGGCGGTCGTCGGGCCGGTGAATATCGCGCTGGTGATCGGGTTCGTCGCGGGGATCAACCTGCTGACGCAAGCACCGCATGGGACGGCTACGCGGGTTGTTTCGCTGATTCCATTGCTGTCGCCGATCCTGATGCCCGCACGGATCGCGCTGGGTGCCGTGGAACCTTGGGAAGTGGCTTTGTCGGTGGTGCTGACAGTCGCGCTGATCGCAGTGGTCACCTGGGTGGGCGCGCGGGTCTACCGGAATGGCGTGCTGCGGGTCGGCAGCCGGGTGCGCCTGGTGGACGCGTTACGTCGTTAGGGCACGGTACCTGTTCACCTCGATCCCCGAGGCACGCCGGTATGTGCGCACCGTACTGTGAGGGCAGTCAGTCATCGCCGGAGAACGCCAGGACACACACGACTGGCGGATCCAAGTCGAGCATTTCAGTGCGGGGCCGAGAAAAGCCAGCCTCCGTAAGCAATCCGGTCAACTCCTTGACCACCGCAGCCGAAGTGACACCAGGCTGCCGTGGTTGAGATACCACTGCAATCCGCCCGCCAGGCCGCAGCAACTGGATGACTTCCCGCAGCCGGGCAACCGGTTCCGGCCACATGCCCACCGTGTTGACAGCCAGCGCGGCGTCGAATGGCCCATCGAGCGAAAGATTCTCGACCGACGAGCACACCAGCCGCACTCGCCCGGCCCGGATAGCTGCCCGATTTCGGTGCTGTGCTTGGCGAATCACCACCGACGAGTGGTCGACGCCGACCACGAGCGCCGCCCGGTCAGCCAGCGCCGCGACGGCCACGCCCGGCCCGCAGCCGAGTTCGAGGACCCGTTCGGACGGCTGGATATCGAGCACCCGCACCGCCCACCGATTGCGGGTCACGTTCGACGAACGCCGTCCCATGATCAACCCGGCAAGGTGTCCCGGAACCCCGGCCGGCCGGTGAAACTGCGCGATCCCGCCCCGCGGGCCCCACCATCGCAGTGCCCGTTCCATAACGTTCATGGGGCGAGCGAACCACTTCGAGTACGCTTGAAGTCAAATGACTGCCACGTTGTCCATTGGCGAACTCGCCGAGCGCACTGGCGTGCCGACGAGTGCGCTCCGCTACTATGACGAACTCGGTCTCGTCCGTCCGGCGGAACGGGAAGCGGGCCGACGGCGCTACGCCGAGTCCGCGGTCAAAGACGTCGGCGTGCTCCTCTTCTTCCAAGAAATCGGCTTCACGCTGTCCGAAATCGGCCGTTTCCTGAC
The DNA here is from genome assembly GCF_041346965.1 of Amycolatopsis sp. cg13. Lineage (GTDB taxonomy): Bacteria > Actinomycetota > Actinomycetes > Mycobacteriales > Pseudonocardiaceae > Amycolatopsis. The sequence goes on along the minus strand of NZ_CP166848.1, from coordinate 6,723,480 downwards.
CGGCGAACAAACCGGTCGCCAGGGAATGATCGACGCCAAACTCGCCGAACTGACCGAGCAACAGCGCCGCATCGAGATAGCCCGCGAAGCACTCGAACACGGGCGGCAGTGCCCGGCCAGCGATCCCTTGAAGTGCCCCCGATTCTGGTCCATCATCGAGGAACGGCAACGCGGCCTATCGCTCGCCGAAAGCCACGAACGGGCGCACCACCCTAAGACCCCGTGATCGCCCCGTACCGCTGCAACGCGATCTGCCGTTCCTCCGCGTGGTCGACGATCGGCTCCGGATACTCCTCCGGACGCTCCTTCAGCACATGCACCGCTTTCCCTTCCACTCCACGCAATTCCGGCACATACCGGCGCACGTAATCGCCAGCCGGGTCGAACTTCTGCCCCTGCGTGGTCGGGTTGAAGATCCGGAAGTACGGCGCGGCATCAGTCCCGGAGCCGGCGACCCATTGCCAGTTCAGCTGATTCGACGCCAGATCGCCGTCCACCAGATGCCGCATGAAGTGCCGCGCGCCCCACCACCACGGCAAATGCAGGTCCTTCACCAGGAAACTCGCCACGATCATCCGGACCCGGTTGTGCATCCAGCCCTCGGCCAGCAACTGCCGCATTCCGGCGTCGACGATCGGGTAACCGGTCCGCCCCTCGCGCCACTGCGCGAACATTTCCTTCGCGGTTTTCCCGGTGTCGTAACGCATTCCGTCAAACCGGCGGTCGTAGTTCTGCCGCGCGGTTTCCGGTCGATTCCACAGGACGTCAGCGTGAAACTCGCGCCAGCACAGCTCGGACCGCAACGCCTGCGCTCCCTCGGACCGCTTCCCCGCCAGGTCGGCCAGCATCGTCCGCGGATGGATCGCGCCCCAGCGCAGATAGGGAGAAAGCCTTGTGGTGCCAGCATGATCCGGCCGATCGCGTTCAGCTGCATAATCAGTGAGACCGTCGGCGAGGAAGTCACGCCACACGGACAGCGCGGCTTCCTCGCCGGCTGGCGGCAGCGAGCAGCCCACCTCAGGAGTTTCCGGCAACGAGGCCGAAGAAGAAGGCTTAACCCAGTCCACAATAGACACATTGGTGTCCGCTGGACGAGGCCAGCCGTGCTGTGCCCAAGCGCGATAGAACGGAGTGAAGACCCGATACGGGGTACCGTCCGGCTTCGTGACCCGCCCTGGCGTCACGGCGTACGGAGAGCCCGTCTCAACCCACTGAATCCGATGCTCTGCCAACGCGGCAGCCACAGCTTCGTCGCGCTCACGCCCATATGGTGCGGTATCCGCGGAAACATGTACCGCGGCCGCCCGGATCTCCCGTGCGGCGGCGACCACCTCGCGCACCGGATCGCCGTACCGCACCAGCAATCGGCCGGACAACGCTTTGTCCAGCTCCCGCAAGGAATTCAGCAGAAACGCGACCCGCGGCGAACCGGCGGGTTTGAGCAGCCGGTCGTCCAGCACGTAAAGCGCCAGGATGTGTTTGCTGTGCTTGGCCGCCTCAAAGAGCGCGGCATGGTCGGCCAACCGCAGATCCCGGCGGAACCACAGCACGACCGGCGCTTCCATCGTCATGCCGCACAACGATAAACGCCCCGCCGCGCGAAGGCACGGCGGGGCGTTTCACCAAGCAGAGACTCAGCGCTCCGACATCGGGGTGTAGTCCCGGGACTCGTAGCCGGTGTAGATCTGGCGCGGGCGGCCGATCTTCGTCTGCGGGTCGTTGATCATCTCGCGCCAGTGCGCGATCCAGCCGGGGAGCCGGCCGAGCGCGAACAGCACGGTGAAGAACTTCGTCGGGAACCCGAGCGCGCGGTAGATCAGACCGGTGTAGAAGTCCACGTTCGGGTACAGCTTGCGCTCGACGAAGTAGTCGTCGGAAAGCGCGGTTTCCTCGAGCTTCTTGGCGATGTCGAGCAGCTGGTCGCCGCCCTTGAGCTTGCCGAGGATCTCGTCCGCGGTGTTCTTGATGATCTTCGCGCGCGGGTCGTAGTTCTTGTAGACCCGGTGCCCGAAGCCCATGAGCTTGACACCTTTTTCCTTGTTCTTCACGCGGTTGACGAACGTCGCGACATCGCCGCCGTCGTCGCGGATGCCCTCGAGCATCTCCAGCACCGCCGCGTTCGCGCCGCCGTGCAGCGGGCCGAACAGCGCGTTGATGCCCGCCGAGATGCTGGCGAACAGGTTCGCCTCGGACGAGCCGACGAGCCGCACGGTCGAGGTCGAGCAGTTCTGCTCGTGGTCGGCGTGCAGGATGAACAGCAGGTCGAGCGCCTTCGCGACGTCCGGGTCGACCTCGTACGGCTCGGCCGGGAAGCCGAAGGTCATCCGCAGGAAGTTCTCGACCAGGCCCAGCGAGTTGTCCGGGTACAGCAGCGGCTGGCCGACGGACTTCTTGTACGCGTACGCCGCGAGCGTCGGCACCTTCGCCAGCAGGCGGATGGTGGACAGCTCGACGTTGGGCTCGTCGAACGGGTTCAGCGAGTCCTGGTAGAAGGTCGACAGCGCGGACACGGCGCTGGACAGCACCGGCATCGGGTGCGCGTCGCGCGGGAAGCCGGAGAAGAACGCCTTGAGGTCCTCGTGCAGCAGGGTGTGCCGCTGGATCTTCTCGGTGAAGTCGGCCAGCTGGGCCTCGGTCGGCAGCTCGCCGTAGATGAGCAGGTAGGACACCTCGATGAAGGTGGACTTCTCCGCCAGCTGCTCGATCGGGTAGCCGCGGTAGCGCAGGATGCCCGCATCACCGTCGATGTAGGTGATGGCCGACGACGCGGCGCCGGTGTTGACGAACCCGGGGTCGTAAGTGATGTACCCGGTCTGCGCCAGCAGCTTTCCCAGCTCGATACCCGGCGCGCCCTCGACCGGATTGACGACCTTGAACTCGTGCTCGCCGTTCGGCAGGCGCAGCGTCGCGGTTTCGCCGCCGGACTGCCCCGCATTCGTCGCGTCGGACATGCAGGTCCCTCTCACGTTGGGCACGGGACGGCGGCGTCTGCGGGTTCCGCAGTAGCCACGTGTTCACGCGAGGAAACACGCGCCTCGCTGCACACCGACCCGCTGGGTATGAATTCACCACTACGCTAGTCGAAGGGTGGGTCAGTCCGCACTCGCTGCGTTGCCCCAAAAGGCCCCATTGGGACCAGGTTCACACGGTGGCCGCCATATCCGCCGCGGTCGGCGGCTCCGCTCCGCTGCGGGAAACCGTGATCGAGGCCGCTTTCGCCGCATAAGCAAGCGCTTCGTTCCACGCGCCGGCGTCGAGTGCGGCCAGGTCGCGCACGGTGCGCTGATGCAGCCAGGCCAGCAACGCGCCTTGCACGGTGTCTCCGGCGCCGATCGTGTCCGCCACCGCGACCTTGCGGGACGCGACGTGGGCCAGCTCACCAGCCGAAGTGATCACAGACAAGCCGTCCGCGCCCCGGGTGAGCACGACGGCGTCCACACCGGACTCCACCCACGATTTCGCCGCGGCCACCGGATCGGCTCCGTCGGTGAGCCACGCGGCGTCGTCGTCGGAGATTTTCAGCAGGCGGACGTCGGGCAGCCACGACGCGAAGCGCGCGCGATAAGCCGCCGGGTCGGCGATGAGCGCCTCCCGGATGTTCGGGTCGAGCGCGGTCAGCGTCCCACGCGCGGATTCGCGGCGCAGAATTCGCTCGTATGCGCTCGCGCCGGGTTCCAGCACCATGCCGAGCGTTCCGAGCGACAGCGCGGTGGTTTCTTCCGGCAGCGCACCAGGATCGGAGACCAGCCGATCGGCGGTTCCCTCGACGTAGAACGTGTATTGCGCGGCACCGCGTTCGTCGAGCGCGACGACGGCGAGCGTCGTCGGCTCGTTGCCGCGCTGCAGCAACGAAGTGTCGACGTTCGACGCGGAAAGGCGATCCACCAACGCGACGCCGAACCGGTCAGTGGAAACCCGAGACAGGAACGACGCGGGCACGCCGAGCCGGGCCGCGGCCAGCGCGACGTTGTACGGCCCGCCGCCGAGTCTCGGCAGCAGCGCGCGCAGCCCACCGTCCACAGTGGAATCCAGCGGTTCACCCGGAACGAGGTCGACCAGCGCCTCTCCACCCACCACGATCACAAGCGGCGAGTGTAGAGGAACCGGTGCTGACAATTCCTGTCCCGATGCGGACAAATCAGTTCTTGTCGAGACCGCCCAGCAGAAGTTCGCCGAGCGCGGTGAACGCTTCCGCGTCGGACACGTCGGTGCGACGGCCGAGCACGCCGGTCTGAATGCCCTCGATGATCAGTCCGGTCATTTCGGCCACGAGCCGCGCGTGCACGTCGCGGAACACTCCGTCGGCGACGCCCTTGTCGATGAACGCGCGGATCCGGCGCGCGGCGGCGCGGCTGTTGAGCTGATAGGTGTCGCGGGCGGGCGCGAACGCGGCGATGTCGGCCATGAACTCCGGCGACGCCCGGTTGAGGTGCTCGGAGACGCCGGAGAGGTACTCGCCGATCAGCTCGCGCGCGTCGTCGATGCCCGCGATCCGCTTCTCCAGGCGTTCGGCGGCGTCGCGGAAAAAGTGCGCGACGACCTTGACCGCGAGCTGCTCCTTGCTCGGCGCGAGCGCGTACAGCGTCGACTTCGAGCAGCGGAGCCGGGCGGCCAGATCGTCGAGCGTGAAGCCGGCGAAGCCCTCCGCCAGGAACAACGCCTCGAGCTCGCGCAGCAGGGCTTGCTGCCGCGCGGTGGGACGGCGACGGGCTTCAGGGGTGGACATCACGTCACTATCTCCTACCGATCAGGGACAGTCCCGCTCCGCATACGGTACTCTCAATCAGCCGTTAGTACTGTTTTCAGTACCGCCGCGTTCTGGGAGGAAGCCATGCCGGTCGACCGTCTGCTGCCGACGCCGGAGTCCGAAGACCTGCTCGCGCTCGTCACGGAAATCGCCCGTGACGAGCTGAAACCGCGCGCTTCGGCCGACGAGGAGGCCGAGAAGTTCCCGCGCGACCTGTTCACCCTGATGGGCAAATCCGGCCTGCTGGGCCTGCCGTACTCGGAGCGCTGGGGCGGGGCTGAGCAGCCGTACGAGGTCTACCTGCAGGCGCTGGAGGAGATCGCCGGCGCGTGGATGAGCGTCGGCGTCGGGCTGTCGGTGCACACGATGTCCTGCTACGCGCTCGCGCATTACGGCACGGAGGAGCAGCAGGACCGCTGGCTGCCGGACATGCTGGGCGGCTCGCTGCTCGGCGCGTACGCCCTGTCGGAAACGCAGGCCGGCTCGGACGCGGCCGCGCTGTCCACCCGCGCACGGCTTTCCGAGGACGAGTACGTCGTCAATGGCACGAAAGCGTGGATCACCCACGCCGGAGTCGCGGACTTCTACACGACGATGGTCCGCACGAGCGACGACGGCGGACACGGCATCTCGTGTCTCCTGGTCGACTCGTCGACCCCCGGCCTCTCGGCAGCTCCACGCGAACGGAAGATGGGCCTCACCGGGTCCCCCACCGCGCAGATGCTGTTCGAGGACGCCCGGATTCCCGCTGACCGTCTGATCGGCGGCGAGGGTGCGGGTTTGAAGATCGCTTTGTCGTCGCTCAGCTCGGGTCGGCTCGGGATCGCCGCGTGCGCGGTGGGCCTGGCGCAGGCGGCGCTGGACGAGGCCGTGGAGTACGCGAAGGGGCGCACGCAGTTCGGACGCCCGATCGCGGACTTCCAGGGCTTGGAGTTCCTGCTGGCGGACATGGCGGCGACAGTCGAATCGGCCCGTGCGACCTACTTGGACGCCGCTCGCCGCCGCGACCGCGGCCTGGACTTCCAGCGGCAGTCGTCGATCGCGAAGCTGGTGGCGACGGACGGCGCGATGAAGGTGACGACGGACGCCGTCCAGGTGCTCGGCGGTGCCGGGTACACGAAGGACTTCCCGGTGGAGCGGTACATGCGGGAGGCGAAGGTGCCGCAGATCTTCGAGGGGACGAACCAGATTCAGCGGATGGTGATCGCGCGTTCGCTGAAGAACGCCTAGTCTTTTCTGCCGTCGTAAGCCGCGCGGGCCGCTTGGACGCGGCCCGCGTTGGCTTTCGACCAGTCGGCGATCGCGCCGGTCAACGCGCCGACGTCCCTGCCGAGGTCGGTGAGCGCGTACTCCACGCGCGGCGGAATCGTCGGGTAGATCGTGCGGCTGACCAGCCCGTCGCGTTCGAGGTTGCGCAGCACCTGGGTGAGCGATTTCTGTGTCACGCCCTCGACGCCTCGGCGCAGCTCGGTGAACCGCAGCGGGCGTTCGTGCTGGCGGAGCAGGCCGAGGGCGTAGAGCGTCCACTTGTTGGCCAGCACGTCCATCACCGTGCGCGAGGGGCAGTCTTTCGCATACTTGGTATCCATTGGGTACCTATAGATCGTCGAGGTGCCTTCTTCACAAACGATACCGGTGGCGAGCAGTCTCTTTCGCATGATCTTGGTGACTGGTGCTACTGGCAAAATCGGCGGTGAGGCGGTTCGGCTGCTCGGAGAGGTCCGGACGCTCGTCCGCACCCCGTCGGGCGGCGCCGACGAGGTGGTCGGAGACTTCGACCGCCCGGACACCCTCGACGCGGCCCTGCGCGGGGTCGACACTGTGTTGTTGATCGGGCCTGCGGTGGCTTCGCAGATCACGTTGCTCGATCGCGCGGTCGCGAACGGGGTGCGATACGTCGTGCGGGTCACCAACCACAAAGCTGTCGCCGATTCACCCGTCGCGCGGCGGCGAACGCATGCGCGGATCGACGCGCACCTCAAGGCGTCGGGGATGGCGTACACGCTGCTCGCACCGAACTTCTTCATGCAGAATCTGCTGACTCTCGCGCCGGAGATCGCTGCGACCGGCGGCTTTTCGAGCTCCGCGGGCGACGGCCGGATCGGGATGATCGACGCCCGCGACGTCGCCGCGGCGGCTGCGGCGATCGCGACTGATCCGGCGGCACACGCTGGGCGGACGTATCTGCTGACCGGACCGGAGCTGGTCACGTTCGCCGATGTGGCGCGGGAATGGGCTTCGGTGACCGGCCGCCCGGTGAAGTACCGGCGGATCTCGACCGAGGAGCACCGCGCGGCGATGGAGTCGAACGGGGTGCCTGAGGCGGGGTCGAACGCGCAGGTTTTCGAACTGCTCGCGCAGGGGGACGGGGCTTGGCTGAGCGAGGATTTCGCGGCGGTCACTGGTCGCCTGCCGCGGGGGTTGCGGGCGTTCTTGGCGGGCTGTGTTGGCGGAAAGTGTCGTACCCCTCGCTTACCGTGAGCGGCATGGACACCAGGACACTGCCGCGGCAACTGCTCTCGATCAAGGACTACCTCGCGCTCGGCGAGGTCGAGCCGGGTTTTACCGAACTCGTCGAAGGCCGCCTGGTCTTCTCGCCGTCACCGGGCGCATGCCACAACCGCGCGACGTACGAGCTTGCCTTTCAACTGCACGATCAGCTTTCAGACGAGTTCTGCTTGGTGCCCCGCGTCGATATCGATCTCGGTCTCGCCCCGGACGGGGCACCGGGCTTCTCCCGGTGTCCCGATCTCCTGGTCACCACGTCCGACGTGATCGCCCGGACTCCCGAAGAAGACATCCTGCGGGCCGAAGATCTCGTCCTAGTGGTCGAGGTCGCGACGCCGGATTCGAAGCGCACCGACTATGTCACGAAGCACAGGGAGTACTCCGACGCCGGAATCCCGTTCTACTGGATCCTCGACCTCGACGACCCGATCTCCCTCGTCGCCTGCCACCAAGCCGGAGACCTCGGCTACCAGGACGCCCCCGCCGTCACCGGGAAATTCCGCACCACAGAGCCATTCCCCGCGGAAATCGACCTCGCCGCGCTGCTCGATTGAGGCGGCCGCCCGGGCCGCCTCAACCAAGGCATCAGCGAGTTTCCCGGTACCGCCGATCCTTCGACACGCCCTCGCCGGTCGTCTCGTCGAAGTGGTACACCTCCTGGCCCCGCACGAACACGCGCATCGCGCGGTTCATCACGTCCAGCGGGTCGCCCGACCACACGACCACGTCCGCGTCCAAACCGGGCGTCAGGGTGCCGATCCGGTCGTCCAGGCCGAGCATCTGCGCCGGGTGCAGCGTCAGGGCCTTCAAAGCGGTCTCCGGGTCCAGGCCGTCCTTCACCGCCAAAGCCGCCTGGTACACCAGGAAATTGATCGGGATCACCGGGTGGTCCGTGGTGATCGCGATCTTCACCCCGGCCCGCGCGAGGATCCCCGCCGAGCGCAGCGTGCGGTTGCGCAGTTCCACCTTGGACTTCGTGGTGAACAGCGGGCCGAGGATCACCGGGACGTCGCGTTCGGCCAGCAGGTCCGCGATCAGGTGGCCTTCGGTGCCGTGGTTGATCACCAGTTTGTAGCCGAATTCGTCGGCGAGCCGGATCGCGGTCACCATGTCGTCGGCGCGGTGCACGTGCTGGTCCCAGTACAGCTCGCCGTCCAGGACCTTCGCCAGCGTTTCGTTGGTCAGGTCCGTTTCGAACGGCTTGCCCTCGGCCAGCGTGTGGTCGCGCTTCGCCTGGTAGTTGCGCGCCTTCGTGAACGCTTCGCGCAGGATCGCGGCCACGCCGAGCCTGGTGGACGGCGTGACCTTTTTCTCGCCGTACACCCGTTTCGGGTTCTCGCCCAGCGCGCTCTTCACGCTCACCTGCTCGGCGAACGTCATGTCCAGAATGGACCGGCCCCACGTCTTCACACCAATGGTCTGCCCGCCGATCGGGTTGCCCGACCCCGGCTTGATCACCACGCTCGTGACGCCGCCGGCCAGCGCGTCGTCGAAACCCGGTTCGTACGGGTCGATCCCGTCGACCGCGCGGAAGCGCGCGCCGTTCGGGTCGGTCATTTCGTTGGTGTCGTTGCCCGCCCAGCCTTCGCCGTCCTCGTGGACGCCGAGGTGCGCGTGCGCGTCGATGAATCCCGGCAGGACCCAGCTGCCGGACGCGTCCACCAGCTCCGCGTCCTCCGGCACCTCGACGTCGGCCTCAGTCCCGACTTGGGTGATCCGGCCGTCTTCGATGAGCACAGTGCCGCCCTCGATCGGAGCGGCGCCGACGGGGACCACATAGCCCCCGACAATCGCCTTGTAAGCCATAGTTTGACACGCTAACGAACTCACCCGGGTTCGCGCATCCGGGGTTTTTCCAGGTGCACCAACTGATAGTCCGCTTCCGGCGAGCGATGCGTCTCGCGGTAACCGAGCTTTCGGTACAAATAGAGCGGCCCGGCCGAACGCTCGCCGGTGAACAGCCGGAACACCGTCACCTCCGCCGGGGTCGCCTCCTCCGCGGCCGCCAGCAGCGCGGTACCGAGTCCCTCGCCTTGCCGATCCGGTGCCACCACGAGCCTGCCGATCTCGCCGACGCGACCGTCCACTCGCATCCGCACGCTCGCCACCAGCCTGCCGCCGTCGCGGAAACCCCAGACCGTGATCGACGGGTCGGCGATGGCCGCGCGCACGTGGTCGAGGGTGTCCAGCAACGGCGGCAGGTCGAAGTTCTGGTGCGCCCGCGCCTCGGTGATGTATGCGGCCTGCTGCAGGGTCAGTAGTTCGCCCGCATCGGCGTCGGTCAGCAGCTCGAGTTTCACGGGACCCGGATCCCCCAGCTGCCCGTCCACGACGTGGCCGGTTCCAGTTCGATCAGGTCGGTGCGGGTGTTGAGCGCGTCCGCCGGGCAGGTCATCGGCTCGATCGCCACCGCGCGGCCGCGGCCGGTCAGGTCGTCTGGCGTGAACACCTGCACCCAGCGGAAGTCCGGGCCGGTCCAGACCACCAGCTGGCGGTCGCCGTGGGACAACACGTGGTGGTGGGTGCCGTCCGCGGCCAGCTCCAGCCCGCCGAACGCGGTGTCCAGGTCAACGCCTTCCAGCACGCGGCCCTGGCGGAAGTCGTATTCGGTGCCCTCGACGTCTTGCTCGTCCGCGTACGGCATCTGCTGATCGCCCTCGTACGGCCGCACGCGCGTGGCGGGCAGCGTGAGGGTCAGCTCGTCGGTGGGCGCGTCGCCGATCCGGAAGTACGGGTGGGTCCCGAGGCCGACGCCGATCGGCTTCTCCCCCTCGTTGCGGATCTCGTGCGTGATGACGAGCTCGCGCGGCTGCAGGTCGTAGGTGATCGTCGCGCGCAGCGGGACCGGCCAGCCGGGCTGCACCTCGACGTCGACGGCGAGCGTGATCGACGTTTCGGCGTGCTCCAGCAGCTCCCACTCCAGGTGCCGGGTCAGGCCGTGGATGGCGTTGCCGCGCGCTTCCTCGGTGATCTCCAGCTGCTGCTCTTCGCCCTCGAACTCCCACTTGCCGCCCTTGGTCCGGTTCGGCCACGGCAGCAGCACCTGCCCGAGCCCCTTCGGCGGCTTCTCGTCCTCGGCGAACGTCTCGACGTACGGCACTCCGCTGATCTCGAACGCGCGCAGGCCGGCACCGATCTCGGTGATGACGGCGCGCGCGTTGCCGCGGGTGATCTCGAACTGCTCTCCGGTGGGGTTCGCCATGGCGCTGAGGTTACCGATCGGCCGCGCCAGGCGGGCAGCGCTCGAAACCAACCGGGCTCGAAAATAACTAGACCGGTCGTCATAGTTTGAGCTACGGTGGGCGCATGGTCAACCGCACCGACACGCGCCGCCGGATGCTCGAATCGGCGGCTGAGCTGTTTCGCACCCAGGGCTACCACGCCACCGGGATGACGCAGCTCGTGTCCGAAAGCCGGGCCCCGAAGGGTTCGCTGTACTTCCACTTCCCTGGCGGCAAGGAACAGCTGGCTGCCGAGGCGGTACAGCTTTCCGGGGAGCGATTGGCCGGGCAGTTCCGCGAAATCACCGCTGCCGCACCGGATCCGGCTACCGCCATCGACCTCATCGTGGCCGCCCTGGCCGCCTCACTGTCCGAATCAGACTTTCGCTGCGGCTGTCCAATCGCGACAGTCGCATTGGAAGCCGCCGACAGCGAGCCAATCCGCGCCGCCTGCGACCAGGGTTACGAAGGCTGGCTGCGCGGCATTTCCGCTTACTTCACCGAGCGCGGTCTTCCCGAGAAACGCGCTGCTTCGCTGGCGACCATCGTGCTTTCCGCGATCGAAGGCGCGTTGCTGCTCGCACGCACTCGGCGGGACACCGCGCCGCTGCATGCCGTCGCCGCCCACCTGCACACCACTGTCGAACGGGAGTTCGCCTAATGCGCGTACACCACTTCAACTGCGGCACCATGCGTCCGATCGGCGGCAGGCTCGTCGATGGAAAGCCCGGCCTACTGCGCCGCGCCACCCTTGTGTGCCACTGCATGCTGGTCGAAACCGGCACCGGATTGACCCTCATCGAGACCGGAATGGGTTCGCCCACCGTCACCGATGCCGCGCGCTGGCTCGGCCCGCGATTCTTGCGGACGTCGAACCCGATGACCGACGAAAGCGAAACCGCGCTGAGCCGCATCCGTGCGCTGGGCTTCGATCCGGCCGACGTCCGCGACATCGTCCTCACCCACCTCGATCTCGACCACGCCGGCGGGCTCGTCGACTTCCCGCAGGCCCGCGTGCACGTCTACGGCAAGGAACTCGACGCTTACCGCTCCGGAAACCCGCGGTACCGCGACGTCCAGTTCCGTCACGGTCCACAGTGGAAGTCCTATTCGGACGCTGGCGACAGCTGGTTCGGTCTCGACGCGGTCCGCGAGCTGGACGGGGTCGAGGGCGTCGCGCTCGTGCCGCTCGCCGGGCACACCGTCGGCCACGCCGGGGTGGCTGTCGACACCGGGTCCGGCTGGGTGCTCAACGCGGGTGACGCGTATTTCTTCCACCAGGAGATCGACACCGATTCCTATTGCCCGCCCGGATTGGCTATGTTCGAACGGCGGGTCCAGACGCTGCCCGGGCCGCGGCGCGAGAACCAGCGTCGGTTGCGCGAACTGCGCCGGGACCACGCCGACGAGGTGACCGTGTTCGCCTCGCACGACCTGACCGATTTCGTCCGGCTCAGCGAGAGGAGCACGGTATGAAGGTGCACCACCTCAACTGCGGCACGATGCGCCCGCTCGGCGGCAAGGCGCTCGACGGCCGCCCCGGGATGCTGCGGCGCAGCACGATCGTGGCGCACTGCCTGCTCGTGGAGACCGCCGATTCGCTCGTGCTGGTCGACACCGGCTTCGGCACCCGCGGCGTCACCGAATCGCGGCGCTGGCTCGGCGGTCCGTTCATGGCGATGGTCGGCGCGAAGCCGACCATGGAAGAGACCGCCGTGGCGCAAATCCGCGCGCTGGGCCACGACCCCGCCGACGTCCGGCACATCGTGATGACTCACCTCGACGTCGACCACGCCGGTGGTCTCGCCGATTTCCCTGACGCCACAGTGCATGTCCGCACCACCGAACGCCGCGCCGCGGACAACCCGAAGAGCTTCCCGGAGAAAACGCGGTACCGCGCCGAACAATTCGCGCACAGTCCACTGTGGAGCACGTACGACGAGGTCGGCGAAAAGTGGTTCGGCTTCGACGCGGTGCAACCGTTGCGTGGCCTGCCGCCGGAAATCCTGCTCGTCCCGCTGCCCGGCCACACGCACGGCCATTCCGGCGTCGCAGTCGACACTGGCGACGGCTGGCTCCTGCACGCTGGTGACGCGTACTTCTTCCACGGCGAAGTCGCCCCGGTGAGCCCGCATTGCCCGCCGGGCATGCGCGCTTTCGAGGTGATGAACCAGATGGACGGATCCGCTCGCCGCGCCAACCTCGCCCGGTTGCAGACCCTCGCCCGCGAGAAGCAGGACGAGGTCTCGGTGTTCAGCGCGCACAGCCCGGTCGAATTCCAGGCGCTGCGCCGGAATACCGCGCAGCCCTCCGCGAGTTGAGTACCCGCATGACGCGCATCCGGTACGTCGGCGGCCCGACCGCCCTCATCGAGTACGGCGAGACCCGCCTGCTCACCGACCCGACCTTCGACGCCCCCGGCGACTACCCGATCGGCAGCCGCACACTGGCGAAAACCGCTGGTCCCGCGGTCACCGCGGCGGAGGTCGGCGAGGTGGACGCGGTGCTGCTCTCCCACGACCAGCACCCGGACAACCTGGACGCGGCGGGGCGAAAGTACGCCCTCGCCGCCCCGCTCGTCCTGTCCACTGCCTCGGCGAGGGAACGGATCGGCGACCCCGTTCGGGCGCTGGCCAACTGGGAGTCCTACGACCTCGGCGGCGTCCGCATCACCGGAGTGCCCGCGCAGCACGGGCCTGACGGCAGCGAGCATCTCGTCGGCGAAGTCACCGGTTTCGTGCTCGAAAGCGAAGGCCAGCCGACCGTTTACGTCAGCGGCGACAACGCTTCCCTCGACGTCGTGCGGCAGATCGCCGAGCGCTTCGACCGGATCGACATCGCCGTCCTGTTCGCGGGAGGGGCGCGAACTCCGCTGGTCGGCGAGGCGTACCTCACGCTGCCCAGCGACGGCGCGGCCGAGGCGGCCCGGATCCTGAACGCGCGCCAGGTCGTCCCGCTCCACTTCGAGCACTGGGCGCATTTCACCCAGGGCCCGGACACCCTCCGCCCGGCTTTCGCCCAGGCTGGCCTCGAAGACCGGCTGCACCTGCTCAAGCCCGGCGAGCAGGTCAGCTTCCAGTAAGCACGAGCCCTCCGTCGACGGTGATCACGGCACCGGTGACGAAACTGTTCTCCATCAAGTAAAGGTTGGTCGCCGCGACTTGGTCCGGCTGACCGACCGATTTGGTCAGCGTTCGTTCCGTGAACGCTGCGACCATCGCGTCCAGTTGCGGTTGCGGGAGCGCGTCCCACATCGGCGTGTGGACTGGCCCCGGGCGGACTGTGTTGACCCGCACCGGGGCCAGGTCCACAGCCAGCCCGCGCGCCAACCCCTCGATCGCGCCGATGGAACCGGCAGCGAGCGCCGCGCCGGGCATCGGGCGGACGCCGACGATCCCGGACGTCAGCACGATCGAACCGCCCGGCCGGATCCGCGGCGCGGCGTGCTTCACCGCACTTACGACGCCCCAATAACGGACATAGAACCCGCTCTGCGCGTCGTCGAGCGACAGGTCGGCGAGCGGCTGCTGATGTAGCGCGTCGCCGGCGGTGTAGACGAGGTGGTCGAACGTGCCGACCTGCTCGAACAGCGCCGCGACGTTCGCGTCGTCACGTACGTTGGTGACGAATCCTTCGCAGGTGTCCGGCAATTCGGCAAGCGCCGCGTCCAGCCGTTCCTTGCCGCTCGCCGCGATCGTGACGGCCGCACCCGCCTCCGCCGCAGCCCGCGCGGTCGCCAATCCCATGCCCGAGCTGCCGCCGATGACGACAACCCGCTGGTCAAGCAAAGACATGAGCAGTCCTTCCCGAAGTTGATGACTCAGTGAGACATCAACCGTAGCACTGATGTCCCACTGTGTCATCACTGCTAAGATGGCTGCATGCCGCGCTGGGATCCGGAAGCCAAGGAGCGGCTCCGCGCGGCCGCGCTGGAGCTGTTCGCCGAACACGGCTACGAGAACGCCACGGTCACGCAGATCACCGAGCGCGCCGGGCTCACCCGCCGCACGTTCTCGCGCTACTTCGCCGACAAACGCGACGTGTTGTTCGCCGGGTCGGAGCAGCTCCCGGACGCGATGGCCGACGCTGTCCGGCGCGCCGACCCCGCGCTGCCGCCGTTTCCAGCACTGCTTGCCGCATTGGTCGCGGCTGGCCATTTGTTCGCTGGCCTGGTTCCGCAGGCCGCCCAACGACGTGCGGTCATCGCGTCTAGCCCGGAACTGCAGGAACGTGAGCGGACGAAGCTGGCGGCTGTCACCGAAGCTGTCGTTGGAGCGTTAAGGGAACGAGGCGCGACCGAATCGAGCGCGAAGATGCTGGCGCAGGTCGGCATCGCGGTCTTTCAGACTGCGTTCGAGCGATGGTCCGATCAGCCCGAGGACACGGATTTCGCGGCTCAGGTAGAGGAGGCGGCAGCCGAACTCACCGCCCACCTGACCCCGTGATCAGGCCTTCTCGCGTACCAGCGTCGAATCCTCCAATTCCGCTTCCGCGGCCTGCTTCGTGCGCCCGGTCGCCCGCAGCACCAGGTAAGCCACCACCAGCAGGACGAAGAACGGAATCCCGAACTTCCACGCCGGGTCGAGACCTTCGATCCAGAACGTCGAAATCAGGACGGTGGCAAGGAAAGCGATCACCACGACGTTCACCACCGGCGCGCCCCACAACCGCACTGGCGACGGCGGCAGCCCGGCGCGGCGACGGCGGATCCGGAACGCCAGGTGCGTCACCAGAATGATCATCCAGACCACGAGCGCGGCGAAGATCGAAATGCCGAACAGCACGAGATACGCGCTGGAATCGGAATTCTTGGACAGGATGGTCGCGATCACGAGGCCCGCGGTGGACAGCACGAGTGCGTTGCGCGGCACTCCGGACCTGGTCAGCCGTCCCGCCCAGGACGGGGCGAATCGGTGCTCGGCAAGGGAATGCAGCATGCGCGTAGTGAGGTAGAGGTTGGTGTTCGCGCTGGACAACGCGGCGGTCAGGACCACGAAGTTCATAATCGTTGCCGCTGCGGGAACTCCAGCGGCTTGGAAGACGCGGACGAACGGGCTAGCGGTGATAGATCCGCCCTCGCCGGTGACCGTCCACGGCACTACCAATACGACGATAAGCATTGCGGCGACGTAGAAGATCGCCAGCCGCACCACCATCGCCCGGGCCGCCCGCGGGATGTCGCGAGTCGGGTTCTCGGATTCGGCCGCGGTCACCGAAACCACCTCGGTGCCGATGTAGCTGAACAGCACGAACACCATGGCCAGCAACAGCCCGGACACTCCGTTCGGCAGGAATCCGCCGCCCGCACTGAGATTTGTGAGACCGGGCGCGGGTGCCTTCGGCAGACCGAAGAACACGAGAATCAGGCCGAGCGCGACGAACACCAGAATCGCGCATACCTTGATCATCGCGAACCAGTACTCGAACTCGCCGAAAATGTGCACCGCCGCGCCGTTGACGACAATCACCAGCAGCGAGAACACCGCGACCGGCACCCACAACGGAATCTGCGGCCACCAGAACTGGACGTACACGCCGGCCGCGATCGTCTCGCCGCCGATCGCGATCACTTGCATCGCCCAATACGCCCAGCGCACCACGAATCCGCTGCCCGCGCCGAGATACTTGTGCGCGATGCTGCCGAACGCGCCCGCGGCCGGATGCACCA
Organism: Amycolatopsis sp. cg13; assembly: GCF_041346965.1. Taxonomy (GTDB): domain Bacteria; phylum Actinomycetota; class Actinomycetes; order Mycobacteriales; family Pseudonocardiaceae; genus Amycolatopsis. Next base: position 6,707,336 of record NZ_CP166848.1, on the reverse strand, counting down.
CCACCATTTCGGCCAGCGCCCAGGAAATCGCCAGCGCAACCAGTCCACAAAGGACGTAAGCGAGCACCACGGCCGGCCCCGCGTGCGAGATCGCCAGGCTCGATCCGAGGAAAAGGCCGGTGCCGATGGCCCCGCCGATTCCGATCATCGTCAACTGCCTGCTGCGCAGCCTCCGCTGCAACCGGTTCGGGGACGGGGACTCGGCCATGTCTGCTCCCTACTGGCTCGCCCGGTACTCGGCGATCGCCGCGACGACGGCGTCGAGATCGGACTCGACGTTGTAGTAGTGCAAGGACATCCGCAGCACGTCGCCGCGGGCACTGCACACGATCCGCCGCCCGGCGAGGAACGCCGCCAGCGCGTCGGGATCCCGGTCGGCCAAGGCGACGAGCGGACCGCGCCGCGCGTCGTCCAGCGGGGACCGGAGCTGCTCCCCAGCGTCGAGCAACCGCTGCTGCAACTGCCCGGCCAACCCGCCAATGTGGTCACGCACCCGGTGCGCGTCCAATTGGTGCAACAACTTCAGCCCGGCGACCGCACCGTACGCGGACGGGATCGACGGGGTACCGGTCTCGAACCGGCGGGCATGCTCGGGATAGTCGAGGTGCCGCGGGTCGAACTCGAACGGGTTCGTGCGGCCGAACCAGCCGGTCAGCGGCGGGGAAACCTCGTCGCGTACGCCTGGCCGCACGTAAAGGAAGGCGATCCCGGAGATGCCGAGCAGGTACTTCAGGCTTCCGCTGACGAGATAGTCGCAGCCGAGTTCGTTGACGTCGACCGGCTCGACGCCGAGACCCTGATAGGCGTCGACAAAGCTTCGCGCACCCTTTTCCCTGGCCAGCGCGGCAACTTCGCGCACCGGGAACCGCAAACCGTTGGCATAACTGACCAACGGGACGGACACCAGCTGCGTTTGTTCGGTGATGAGCTCGGCGTAATCCTCGGTGTCGATCAGCCCGTCATGCTGCGCGACGAACTGCACGTCCGCGCCGCGACCCTGCTGCGCCAGCCAAACATGGCCCAGTGACGGGAATTCCAGGTCAGTCGTGACGATTCCCGCTCGCGGCGACCATGCCTGGGTGGACGCGACCTGATACGCCCCTTCGGACGCGGACGGCACGACGGCGATGTCGTCCGCGTCCGCGCCGATCAGCCGAGCGAAGAGTTCCCGTGCCTCGGCGACCTTCACCATCCACTTGTCCCACGGCGCCCCGTATTCGCGGATCGTGTGCTGGAACTCGAAAAGCTCCGCGGTCAGCGCGTCCGAAAGCGCGCCCTGACTGCAGCTCGCGAGGTGCACCGAGTCGGCGAAGGCAGGGAAATGCGCCCGGAAAGCTGCTGGGCTGGGCTGGTCGGTCACGACACTCCGTTCCGTCACTGGCGGGCGAGACCGGTCCGTTCGCCACCGTAACGGCACGAGCACCGTGCGTCGATGCTCCGTCCCGGCGGCCTTGCGGCTCCGGAGGCCCTGGTCGAGGCTCCGTGTTCACCCTGACTGATCTTCCACAGCTATTCCGTCAGTGCTGCTGAAACCGGTACTGTAGATATGGCCTTCCGCGCTGTCAACGACCGTCAAGGATCCGCAATAGCGCGCCCCGCGACCGAGAGGACGCACCGATGAGCATCCCCGCCGAAACCGCGGTCGACCAGCTCCTGACCCAGCTGGCCGAGGGCCGGCTGGAGGTCGTCGACCTCACCAACAAGCTCAGCGCCGCCACCCCGACCCTGCGGCTGCCCGAGCCGTTCGCGAACCTGATCGACTTCAGCCTCGAATCGGTCAGCGAGTTCGACGATTCCGGACCGTTGTGGCGGCACAACAACATTCACACCGGCGAGCACATCGGCACCCACCTCGACGCGCCGCGGCATTGGATCTCGAACCGCGACGGCGCGGACGTTTCGGAGCTGCCGGTCGGCAGGCTGATCGGGCCCGCGCACGTCCTCGACATCTCCGCGCGCGTCGCCGACAATCCGGACTTCCTGCTGGAGATCGCCGACATCCAGGCGTGGGAAGCCGAGCACGGTCCGTTGCGCGCGGGCGGCTGGCTGCTCGTGCACTCCGGCTGGGATCGGTACGCACAAGACCGCGACGCGTTCCTCAACTTCTCCGACGGCGCCAGCCACACCCCCGGCATTTCGGCGGCAGCGGCGAAGTGGCTCGCCGAGGAAACGCCGATCGCTGGCTACGGCGTGGAAACCGTCGGCATCGACGCCGGGAACGGCTTCGCGCTCGACCCGCCGATGCCCGCGCACCACCACCTGCTCGGCGCGGACAAATACGGCATCACCTCACTGCAGAATCTCGGCTCGCTGCCGCCGACCGGTGCGCTTGTCGTGGTCTGCCCGCTGCCGATCGTCGGCGGGACCGGCAGCCCGGCGCGGGTGCTCGCGGTGGTGCCGGCGTGAACGTCGCACAGGCCGTCGGGATCGCGTTGGCCCGGTTCGGCGTCCGCAAGGCGTTCGGCGTTGTCGGCAGCGGGAATTTCCACTTCACCAACGGCCTGATCCAAGGCGGGGCCGAGTTCGTCGCGGCCCGGCACGAGGGCGGCGCGACCACGATGGCCGACGCCTACGCCCGGTGCAGCGGCGAGGTCGCGGCGGTGTCGGTGCACCAGGGCTGTGGGCTCGGCAACGCGACCACCGGGATCGGGGAGGCGGCGAAGAGCCGGACGCCGCTGATCATCGTCACCGGGGAGGCGACGGATCCGCTGTCGAACTTCCACATCGACCAGGACGGGCTCGCCCGGTCGGTGGGAGCGAGCAGCATCCTGGTGCGGTCTGCGGAAACCGCGTTGGCTGACGTGCGGCGTGCGTTCACGCAGGCGCGGCGGGATCGGCGGACTGTCCTTTTGCGACTTCCGCTGGACGTGCAGGCTGAGCCGTTCGAGGAGAGTCTTCTCGATGATCTGGCCCCCATCGAGCCGTTGCCTCAGCCGCGCGCTGCTGAAGCGGAGGTGAAGACGCTCGCTTCGATTCTGCAACGCGCCGAACGTCCAGTGTTCCTTTGTGGACGCGGTTCCCGGACAGCTCGGGCGGAACTGGTCGCGTTGGCTGACCGCTGCGGTGCGCTGCTCGCGGAGGGTGCGGTCGCGAAAGGACTGTTCACTGGTGAGCCATGGGCGATCGGGGTGTCCGGCGGGTTTTCGTCACCGCTGACGACCGAGCTGATTCAGGGCGCGGACGTCGTCGTCGGATGGGGGTCCGCGCTCAACGACTGGACCACCGCACACGGCCGGTTGCTCTCGCCGGACACCACGCTCGTACAGGTCGATCTGGAATCCGCCGCGCTGGGCCGTAATCGGCCGGTCGACCTCGGCATCGTCGGCGATGTCGCCGGTACCGCCGCAGCGGTGGCTGAACAGGTCGAAGTCCACAATGGATACCGAAGCGACGAGCTCAAAACCCGCATTGCCCGGGAAATCCGTTGGCGGGACAACGAACACGACGATGCCGGGACCGCCGACGTGATCGACCCGCGAACATTGTCCGTTGCGCTCGACGACCTCATCCCAGCCAACCGCGTCGTCGGCGTCGATTCCGGGAACTTCATGGGCTACCCCACGATGTACCTCGACGTCCCCGACGAGAACGGTTTCTGCTTCACCCAGGCGTTCCAGTCGATCGGCCTCGGACTGGCCACCGCAATCGGCGCGGCACTCGCCCAGCCGGACCGTTTCCCCGTCGCGGCGTGCGGCGACGGCGGGTTTCTGATGAGCATCGCCGAGCTGGAAACCGTCGTACGCCTGAAGCTGCCGATGCTGATCGTCGTCTACAACGACCATGCCTACGGCGCCGAGGTGTATTTCTTCGAGCCCGGCGGACATCCAGCCGACACAGTCACCTTCCCGGACACCGATATCGCGGCCATCGCCCGCGGCTACGGCTGCGATGCGGTCACCGTCCGCGCCAAGGAAGACCTCGAAGAAGTGGCGACCCGAGTCGCCGCCGGGCTAGGTCGCCCGCTGGTGGTCGACGCGAAAATCGCCGGATTCAGCGCCTGGTGGCTCCAGGCCGCGATGACGCACCACTGAGCGCGCGCTTCACCAGGAGGTTCACCACCCACAACAGGACGCCCACGGCGAGCAGGATGCCAGCCACCTGGTAGTCCTGCGCCGGGCGGCCGGACAGCGGGCTGACCAGGTACAGGCAGAAGATCGCGGCGAGCACCGGCAGCACCGTCGGCGCGCGGAAATGCTTGTGCGGGACTTTGTCCTTGCGCAGCACCAGAAGCGCTATGTTGACGATGGCGAACACCACGAGCAGCAGCAACGCGGTCGTGCCGCCGAGCGCACTGATATCCACAAAGGACACCAGCCCGATGGCGATGACGCTGGTGAAAATGATCGACACCCACGGAGTCCGGCGAGTCGGGTGCACGCGGCCGAAAACCGGCGGCAGGACGCGTTCGTTCGAGAGGCCGTACAGCAACCGGCTGGCCATCAGCATGTTGATCAAGGCGGAATTGATCACCGCGAACAGGCCGATAGCGGAGAAGATTTCCCGCGGGAATCCCGGCGCGCCAACGTCGAGTACCTTCAGCAGCGCGTCGCTTTTCGCGCCGGCCAACTCGGCGGCCGGGACCAGCAGCGAGGACGTCACCGAGACCAGCACGTAGATCGTCGCGGCGATGACCATGCCCCACAGCATCGCGCGCGGGAAAATCCGTACCGGGTCATGGCATTCCTCGGCCATGTTCACCGAGTCCTCGAAGCCCACCATCGCGAAGAACGCCAGCGACGTCGCCGAGGAGATGGCGACCAGCCACGTCTTGTCCGCGGTGTCGATCTCGACCAGCCGGGACGGTTCGCCGTCGCCGTTCAGCACCGCCCACACGCCGACGCCGATGATGATCAGCAAGCCGGACAGTTCGATGCAGGTGAGGACGACGTTGGCTTTCACCGATTCGCCGATGCCGCGGAAATTGATCAGCGCCAGCAGCACCACGAACGCGATGCCGACCAGCACCGTCGGCAGCTTCACGAACGCCGCGAGATAGGTCGCGCCGAACGCGACAGCCGCCGACGACGCCGAGGTGATCCCGGAGCACATCACCGCGAACGCGACCATGAAGGTCAGGAACGGCACCCCGAACGCCTTGTTCGTGTACAGCGCCGCGCCGGCCGCGCGCGGGTATTTGCCGACCAGTTCGAGATAGCTGAACGCGGTCATGAACGCGACCACGAACGCCAGCAGGAACGGCAGCCACAACGCGCCGCCGACGCGTCCGGCGACCTGCCCGGTCAGCGCGTACACGCCGGTGCCGATGATGTCGCCGACCACGAAGAACAGCAGCAGTTTCGGGCCCATGACCCGCAGCAGCGCCGGCTCGGCGACCTTGGATGTGCCCTCGCTCACGTCCGTCATGGGCGGTTAGTGTGCCTTGTCCGGACTTCGAGGGAAAGTCGGCCGATCAGGCCTTGGCGACCGCCGTGTGCACGAGCGGGGTCATCATTTCCTTGGTCATCTTGACCGGTCCGGTGTAGTTGACCAGCACCGGAACGCCATTGGACACCTTGGCCGCGGCGAGCGTGGCGGTCTTCTGCTCGTCGGTGTAGAAAACGGCGCCGTCCGGGAAGCCCGGCACGTCGACCGCGCCCGGCTTGGCCTTCTTGATCGCGGCGATCATGTCGGCGGCCTTGGCCTTGCGACCCTCGTAGCGGGTCACCGCGAGCGCGCCCGCGGTCTTGCCCTCGACGACGTATTCGCAGCTCGTGGCCTTGCCGCCGTTGCTCGGATTGTCGTGCGCGGGGCCGGCCTTCGACGAGATGCCGGGGATCTTGATCGCCTTGCTGACGTCGTCGGCCGGCAGCAGAGCGCAGGTGTCCGACGCCTTGCCGGCGGGCGCGGACGAGGAGGGCTGAGAAGACGGAGCCTTGGTTGCGGGCGGCGGCGCGGCTGCTTTCTGCTCGCCAGAAGAGCAGGCGGTGAGGACAGCGGCGGCGGAGATCAGCAGAGCGATCGGATATGCACGCATATCGGGCATGCTATTCCGAACGGAGTAACGCGAGTGTCAGTGGCCCTCTTCCACCGGCGCCCGGTACCGCCAGAACCCAGGCAGGACGGCCAGCGAGGCCACCGTCAAGACGATCACCAGCAGCCCGCCGCCGGTCGCCGCGACCTTGGTCCCCCACGCCGCCGCGGACCAGCCGTGCGTGAGGTCGGCGATCCGCGGCCCGCCCGCGACGACCACAGTGAACACGCCCTGGAGCCGTCCGCGCATCTCGTCGGTGGTGGCGGTCTGCAGGATCGCCTGCCGGTACACCGAGCTGACCATGTCCGCCGCACCGCCGAGCGCCATGAACACCACGGCCAGCCACAGCGAATGCGCGAGCCCGAACGCCGCCATCGCCGCGCCCCAGCAGCAGATCGCGATGACGACCGCGGCCCCCTGCCGCTGCACCCGGTGCAGCCAGCCGGAGAACAACCCGATCAGCATCGCGCCCGCGGGCAGCGCGGCGTAAAGCATGCCGAGCGCCGGACCGCCGCCGGCCGGGTCGCCGAACGTCCGCTCGGCCATCTCCGGAATCAACGCGCGCGGCATGCCAGCGACCATCGCGATAATGTCGACGACGAACGACGCCAGCAGCACCTTTTGGTTGGCCAGATAACGGAATCCGTCGATGACCGACCCGATTCCCGCCTTGCGCGACCCCTCCCCCAGCGGGGGGATCGAAGGCAGCCGCCACACCGCGATCAACGTGATCGCCAGGGCGCAAACGTCCACCAAGTACAAAGTGGACAGACCGATCACCGGGATCAACGCCCCGCCGAAGAGCGGCCCGAACACCGCGCCGAACGTGGACATCGTGGTGTTGAGCGCGTTCGCCGAGGGCAGCAGCGAGGCAGGCACCAACCGCGCGACGACCGCGCCGCGAGTAGGCATGTTGATCGCGAAAAATGCCTGATTCGCGGCGAGCAGCCCGAGCACGAGCCACACCGAATGCATCCCGGCGAACGCCTGAAGCCAAAGCAGCGCGGAGGTAACCGCGACGCCGACGTTGGTAACAAGCAGCAACTTCCGCCGATCGACGGCGTCGGCGATCGCCCCGCCCCACAGCCCGAACACGAGCAACGGCACGAGCGCGACCGCGCCGGTGAGCCCCACGTAACCGGACGATCCGGTGATATCGAAGACTTGCTTCGGCACCGCGACCGCGGTGAGCTGCGACCCGACCGCGGTGACCGCGGTGGACATCCACAGCCGCCTGAACGCCGGAATCTTGAGCGGACGAGTATCGACGACGATCCGGCCGAGGAGCTTGCGAGCCCCGGTACGGGGCGGGCGTATCCCCGGTTCTGAAGTCACGAGCTATCAGCTTAGTTGCGCTAACGAAGCGGGCGCAGGTGATTTTCCCCGCACGCTGCTGGGCACACACCCCTGCCGGGATGAGCCCTCACTACTCGGGGAACGTCCGTGAGGGCCACCCTGAGGGAATCAGATTCCCTGAGGGTTCCCCTCACGACCCTCGACGGTCCGTGAAGGGCTCCTTGCAGGACTTAGATTCCCTCAAGGAGCCCTTCACAGCCCGCCCGCTCGCTCACCACCCGCCGCGACGCGCCCCAATGTGGCATCGGGTGCATCCGACGCACCGAACGCCACATTGGGTGCATCCGACGCACCCAATGCCACATTGGGGCGCAAGCCCCCACCCCCCACGGAACCGCAGCCGCTGCACCCAACCATCGAGGCACCCACACCTCCCCACCCCCGATACAAAGCCAAAAACACGGCGCTGGGGTGCTTGTCAAGGCATCTTTCCCGCCTTGACAAGCACCCCAGCGCCGTAGTCACACTAAAAAATCGGGGTGCCCGCCTCACCGCCGGGCGCAATGTCGCCGCCAGGCGACGAGCCGAAACAAAAACGCCGCCCCCAGACCCAAAGCCCGGGGACGGCGTCCAAAGCAAGCAAAACTCAGGGAGCCAACCGCTCCACCTGCCACCCGTCATGAGTCCGATGGAACCGAAGCCGATCGTGCATCCGGTCCTCCCGCCCCTGCCAGAACTCGACAAAGTCCGGCCGAATCCGCCACCCACCCCAATGCGGCGGAGCCGGAATCTGCTCAACATCACCAAACCGGCGCTCAATATTCCGCAGCGCGTTATCGAGCGCACGCCGCCCCTCGACCACCCGCGACTGCGGCGACGCCCACGCCCCAAGCTGCGACCCACGCGGCCGCTGGGCCCAGTAAGCGGCAGTCTCGTCCGCACTGACCTTCTCGACCTCGCCGCGGACCGTCACCTGGCGGTGCAGCGGGTACCAAGGGAAGGTGGCCGACGCGTAGCGCGTGGCCGTGAGGTCGTGGCTCTTCGACGACGTGTAGTTCGTGTAGAAAACCACCCCGCGCTCGTCGAGGCCCTTGCACAGCACCGTGCGCGAAGAGGGCCGCCCTTCGGCGTCGGCGGTCGCGAGCACCATCGCGTTGGGTTCCGCGAGCGCCTCGGAAACGGCTTGGCTCAGCCAGCTTTCCAGCTGGTCATGCCACGTGGCCGCGAGCGCTGACTCGTCAAACGGCGCGCTGTCGTAAGCCACCCGCATGCCAGGCAGCCGCACGACCGCCTCGTCGATCTCCGGTGTCATCCGGCCCAACCTCCGTTACCCCTGGTGAGGGTGTCGAATCACGGCTATCCAGCGACGGTATTGGGTCGCCGGTCCCGGCGAAACCCACCGAACGGTGACTCCTGCCACGCCCGGCCCGCCACCGGCCCTTAACCGCAGGACGCCGAGTTGTAACTCGGCGTTCACGGGCCGGTCCCTGATCGATACAGCCCGCACCTACCTTTCGACCTGCTCCGGCACCCGTCCCCAGTTACGGAGGCAGGTCAGATGACCGAAACTCTGTCCGAACGCGACGACACGCAAAAACCGCAACGCACCTACGCCGCGCTCGCCGCCAATGAAAACCGCGAGGACTACTCCCTGCGCTTCGCCGCGCAATCGTTCCGGCGCTGGTCGCCGTTGGTCGTCGCGACGACCGCGCTGGGCGGGATCGCCTACCTCGCCGACTTCGCCATCGGTGCCAGCATCGTGCTGTCCTACGGCTTCACCTCAGGAGTCCTCGCCATCCTGGCCGCCGCGGTAGTGATCTTCGTGACTGGTGTGCCGATCGCGCGCGCCTGCGCGACCTACGGCGTGGACATGGACCTGCTCACCCGCGGCGCCGGATTCGGCTACTTCGGGTCCACCCTCACCTCGCTCGTCTACGCCAGTTTCACCGTGATCTTCTTCTCCCTCGAAGGCTCGATCATGGGTCAGGCGTTCCAACTGGCACTGGGCATTCCGCTGCCGATCGGCTACTTGCTGGCGACGCTGATCGTGCTGCCGTTCGCGCTCTACGGGATGGGCGCGGTCGCGAAGATGCAGACCTGGACGCAGCCGATCTGGATCGCCGGACTGGTCCTGCCGTTCGTCGTGGTGCTCGTGCGGGAACCCGGCCGATTCGCCGATTTCGCGACGTTCGGCGGCATCGAGGGAGCGGGTTCCGGATTCTCCGCGGTCGGCTTCGGTTTCGGGATGGGCATCGCGCTGTCGCTGATCGGGCAGATCGGCGAGCAGGCCGACTACTTGCGCTTCATGCCGGCGAAGACGGCGGAGAACAAGCGCTCCTGGTGGGCCGCGGTGCTCGCCGCCGGGCCAGGCTGGGTGGTGCTCGGCGCGGCCAAGCAGATCGGCGGCGCCCTGCTGGCCTTCCTCGCGCTCGGGGCGGTCGGCAAGACCGCGGCGCTGGAGCCGATCGCGCCTTATCTCGAGGCGGTGCGGCCCGCGCTCGGACCGGCCGCGCTCACCTTCGCCGCGTTGTTCGTGGTGGTTTCGCAGATCAAGATCAACACGACGAACGCGTACTCCGGCTCGCTGTCGTTCGCGAACTTCTTCTCCCGCGTAGTGCACCGCCACCCGGGCCGCGCCTGGTATGTGCTGGTCAACTGCGGGATCGCGCTCGCGCTGATGGAGTTCGGCGCGTTCGGTTTCCTGAACAAGATCCTCGGCTTCTATTCGAACGTCGCGATCGCCTGGATCGGCGCGGTGTGCGCGGACCTCGTGATCGCGAAACCGCTCGGCCTTTCCCCGCGCTACATCGAATTCAAGCGGGCTTACCTGCACAAGATCAACCCGGTCGGGTTCGGTTCCATGGTGCTCGCTTCCGCGGTGTCGATCGCGGCGTACTTCGGCGCGTTCGGCGAATACCTGGCGGCCTTCAGCCCGCTGCTGGCACTGGTGATCGCCGTCGTGCTGGTGCCAGCGCTCGCGGCGGCCACCCGCGGTCGGTATTACCTGGTGCGGCCCAACCTCGTTTCCGGCCCTGAGGTCGACCAGGACCTCACCGCGACGCACAACTGCTCGGTCTGCGGCGACGCCTACGAACTGCCGGACATCGCCGACTGCGCCAACCAGGGCGGCGCGATCTGCTCGCTGTGCTGCACACTCGACAGCAGCTGCCACGACATGTGCCGCACAGCTGGCCCGGTCTCATTGCCCGAGCCGACCTTCCGCACCGCCGGATAAACCGAGTCTCGACGCGGTCACCACGTCCGGACCGACCGCGGTCGTCAACGTGCCGCCCGCGGCGAGCGGCGTCCGCGACCACCACGGTCCGGACTCCGCTCGCCGCGGCGGGCCGCCGAACTCGATCTCCGTCACCAGCACCCGGTGCCCGGCCAGCACCGCGAGGCTCGCGTCCAAGGCAGGGTCGCCGACGGTCTGCGTCTGCCGGAGCGCCGGGACGTCGCCGCAGGTCACATGCACTGTCGACGACAACCGGCCCGGACGTTCGCCTTCGCGGCCGAGCACGAGGACTTCCCGGGTGTGGAACCACGCATCAGCAGCCAGGCCGGCGCGCAGCACGGCGGCGTGGTCGGCGCGGGCGGTGACGACGGTCGGCTCTGGCAGGTACTCGAACGAGCCACCGTCCTCGACGACGATCTCCACAGTGGACAAACTCGGCACCTCGCGCAGACCGGGCAGCGCGAGGGTCGCCGCGACGCCGGAAAGCATCAGCTCCGCACCAGGCCCGACCTGGATCTCGAGCCGTAGCTCATCGCCGCCGAGAGGTGCGGTAGCTGAGTTGACCAGGTGCACCACCGCGCCAGGGCCGCGCTGCCGACGCGGGACGAGCGTCAGCGGTGCCATCGACTTCAGCTCTCGCAGCACCGTCCGCCCGTCGTCGAGGGCCGCGACCAGGCGTGCGTGCGCCTTCACCCCTGCCGGACCGGCACCAGCGAGCGCACCCAGTCCGCGACGGCGGGAGCGTCCGGAGTGTCCACTAGGGACTGGGCGAACACCGGCAGGTCGCCGCGCATGTGATGGGCGTCCGAGGTCATCACGGTCAGGTCGGCGCCGACCAGCGGGGCGAGGTCCGTTTTGTTGATCACCAGCAGGTCAGCCGTCGTCACGCCGGGCCCGCCCTTGCGCGGCACCTTGTCGCCGCCCGCGACGTCGACCACGAAGATCTGGCTGTCGGCGAGTCCTCGACTGAACACCGCGGTCAGGTTGTCGCCGCCGCTTTCCACGATGACCAATTCCAGGCCGGGGAACTTTTCCTCCAGCTTTTCCACCGCGTCGAGATTCGCGGTGATGTCGTCGCGGATGGCGGTGTGCGGGCAGGCTCCGGTTTGCACCGCTTCGATCCGCTCCGGATCGAGGACGCCTGCTCGGCGCAGGAAGTCCGCGTCCTCGGTCGTGTAGATGTCGTTGGTGACCACGGCCAGGTTGTATTCGGCGCCCAGCGCGCGGCACAACGCCGCGGTGAGCGCGGTCTTGCCGCTGCCGACCGGGCCGCCGATGCCGATCCGGTACGCCCGCCCGGCGGTCGGCGCCGCGTCGTAATGGTCCGGTTCGGCGGCGGTCGGGTCGAAGTTGACGGCGTGGAAGTGCCCGTGACCGTGTTCAGCTGGCAAAGAGACGCACCTCTTCCTGGTGATGCCGAGCGTGTTCCTCGGCGAACAAGTCCAGCGCCGGCGACGCTGGAGCTGGCAAATCGGCCGGATCCGCACCGGCGGTCTCGGCGGCCTGCTCGCTCACTTCGCGCAATGGCCCGGCAAGCCGCGCGACCACCGCGTTCACGGCGAACGGGTCCAGCCCGAGCAGACGTACGGCCGCGCTCGCCGGTCCGCTCACGGCGAGATAGGCGACCGCCATAGCCGCGTCGAACGGACTGCCGCCGCCAATGCCGACGAGCGCGCCGCTGATGATCGGATGGTGCGGGCGCGGGGTTTCTGCCAGCAGCTGTGACAGCACTGGTGACGGCCACGCGACACGGCCGGATCGTGCGCTGCCCCTGCCCTGCGCTCGCGACGCTTCCCGTTGCGCGAGCGAGGGCGTGCGTGCGTCGAGTTCATGATCGAGCCGTCGCCAATGGACACTCTCGACGGTTCGAGCGGCGGCATGCGCTGAGGCAGCGGCGAACGCGGCGGCGAGCAGTCCCGCGGTACGCAACCGTCCAAAGAGGAATCCCGGCAAGTCGCGTTCGGACCGGACCAGGCCGCGTGCCGCCACCTCTTCGAGGCCGCCGGAATGCACGTGCCCGCCGCCCGGGAACCGAGAGTCGGCGAGGATGAGTGCGACTGGGTCCATCAGAACAAGAAATACCTTTGCGCCATGGGCAATTCAGCCACCGGATGCGGTTCGATCAGCTCGCCGTCCACGCGCACCGCGAAGCTGTCCGGATCCACTCGCACCGCTGGGGTCGCGTCGTTCAGCACCATGTCCGCCTTCGTCCGGCGGCGGGTATTCGCGACCGGCACCAAGGGCCGGGCGATGCGGAATCGTTCCGACAACCCGGATTCCAACGCTTCCGGGGCAACGAAATGCAGACTGGACGCGGCCGCTACGGCTGGCGCGGCACCGAACATCGGCCGCGCGAGCACCGGCTGCGGCGTGGGGATCGAAGCGTTCGCGTCTCCCATCGCCGCGTACGCCGGGAATCCGCCCTTCAGCACCACATGCGGACGCACGCCGAAGAATTTCGGTTCCCACAGCACCAGATCGGCGAGTTTGCCAACCTCCACCGAGCCGATATGCGCATCCATTCCGTGCGCGATCGCCGGGTTGATCGTGTACTTCGCGACGTAACGCCGGGCGCGCAGATTGTCGGCCGCACCGTCGCCGGGAAGCGCGCCACGGCGGCCCTTCATCACGTGCGCGGTCTGCCAGGTCCGAATGATCACCTCGCCGATCCGCCCCATCGCCTGCGAATCGGAGCTCATCATCGAAATCGCACCGAGGTCGTGCAGCACGTCCTCAGCGGCGATCGTGCTCGGCCGGATCCGGCTTTCCGCGAACGCGAGGTCCTCAGGCACCGACGGGTTCAGGTGATGGCACACCATCAGCATGTCGAGGTGCTCGTCGAGGGTGTTGACGGTGTGCGGCCGGGTCGGGTTCGTCGAGGACGGAAGGAAGTTCGCCATCCCGGACACCTCGATGATGTCCGGCGCGTGGCCGCCGCCAGCCCCCTCGGTGTGATAGGCGTTGATCGACCGTCCGCCGATCGCCTCCACAGTGGACTCCAGAAACCCAGCCTCGTTGAGGGTGTCGGTGTGGATCGCGACCTGCACACCGGATTCGTCCGCGACAGTGAGACAAGCGTCGATCGCGGCGGGCGTCGATCCCCAATCCTCGTGCAGCTTGAACCCGCCCGCCCCGGCAGCCAGTTGCTCCCGCAACGCCTCGTGCCGGACAGTATTTCCCTTTCCCAGCAGCAACACATTCACCGGCAGACCGTCCATTGCGGACAGCATCCGGCCGAGATTCCAGGCACCGGGAGTCACCGTGGTCGCCTTGGTGCCCTCGTTCGGCCCGGTGCCGCCACCGACCAAAGTGGTCAGTCCGGCCGCGAGCGCGGTGTCCACTAGTTGCGGGCAGACGAAATGGACGTGACAGTCGATGCCGCCCGCGGTGAGGATCTTCCCGTTGCCCGCCAGCACTTCCGTGGACGGACCGATCACCAGCGCCGGGTCGACACCGTCCATTGTATCCGGATTACCCGCCTTCCCGATGCCGACGATCCGGCCGTCGCGAACACCGACGTCCGCCTTGACGACACCCCAGTGGTCGAGAATCACCGCGCCGGTGATCACCAGATCGGGCGCGCCTTCGGCACGGGTGGCCATGCCCTGGCCCATCGACTCGCGGATCACCTTGCCGCCGCCGAAAAGCACCTCGTCGCCGCTGCCGCCGGGACCCATCGACCGGTCCTCGGTCACCTCGATCAGCAGGTCGGTGTCCGCGAGCCGGATCCGGTCGCCAGCGGTCGGGCCGAACAATTCGGCATAACGGGCACGGTCGATCTCCGGCATCAGAACTCCCCGGCATATTCGGCGCGCAGCCCCGGCACCCGCCGGTTTCCGCTGAGCGGCACCAGATCGACCTCCCGGTCGATGCCCGGCTCGAAGCGCACGGAGGTCCCGGCAGGCACGTCGAGCCGATGCCCGCGAGCCGCTTCGCGGTCGAACTCCAGGCCGGGGTTGACCGCGGCGAAGTGATAGTGCGACCCGACCTGCACCGGCCGGTCGCCGAGGTTGCGCACGCGCAGCCGGACCCGGGCGCGACCCGGATTCAGCGGCACCGGCTCCTCGCCGGGAATGATCTCGCCTGGCCGCAAGAATTCCTCCTCAACCGATCGGTTCGTGCACCGTGACGAGCTTCGTGCCGTCCGGAAAGGTGGCTTCCACCTGGACGGAATCCACCATTTCCGGCACCCCGTCGAGCACTTGCGCCCGCGTGAGCACGGTGCGCCCGCCCGCCGCCAATTCACTGACCGTGCGCCCGTCGCGGGCGCCTTCGATGACGTAGTCGGTAATGAGCGCGACGGCTTCGGGGTGATTGAGCCGGACACCGCGTTCGAGCCGTTTGCGAGCAACGTCCGCCGCGACGTGGACCAGCAGTTTGTCGCGTTCCTGCGGGCTCAGGTGCATGGCCAAGGTCTACCACCGGAGGGCGCGCTCCGCCTGCTTCGGAAACGCAGTGTTTACGTAGCGCCGACAACGCCAGTCCGCCGAACTCGAAAAGAATTCGGACAAGCCGGAACGCGCCAGCAAGGATTCCGCAATTCCACCCGGAAGCGGCCTGCCACTCCCCGGAGCACGCGTGGTGCCCGCCGCGCTCACCGAGCGTGACCTCCGGCCGCCCCGGCAAGCCGGGATTCACCTCCCGGCCACCGGGGTACCAGTCTGCGGCCACCTCACTGGACGGGAGAAAGTCTCGTCCCCGGCTCACCTGGACTGAATCGTTCTCGTAATCGTGACCGAAACCACGACTTCTTCCGTTGCCCCGGCCGGGCAAAGGGAGCATGGTTTGTCCCACCGTGCGATGAGGCGCGCAAGGAGCCAGCGTGTATCCCGTCCGCGCGTGCACAACACAGCCGGGGAATGCGCATCGAAAGGGTTCGCGAAGAGTGACTACCTCCACGATCAGCACAACCAACGAAGCCGACGACGGGTTCCGGCCCGGGCTCGAGGGCATCGTCGCGTTTCGGACCGAAATCGCCGAACCCGACCGGGACGGCGGTGCACTGCGCTACCGCGGCGTCGACATCGAGGACCTCGCCGGGAAGGTGACCTTCGGCGACGTATGGGGCCTCCTGGTCGACGGCCGGTTCGGGCACGGGCTTCCGCCCGCCGAGCCGTTCCCGCTTCCGGTGCACACCGGCGACGTGCGGGTCGACGTCCAGGCCGCGCTCGCCATGCTCGCCCCGATCTGGGGCTACCGTCCGCTGCTCGACATCACCGACGAGGAAGCGCGCGACCAGCTCGCCCGCGCTTCGGTGATGGCGCTGTCCTACGTCGCGCAGTCCGCGCGCGGCATCGGCCAGCCCGCGGTGCCGCAGTCGCGGGTCGACGAGGCGAAGTCGATCACCGAGCGGTTCATGATCCGCTGGCGCGGCGAACCGGACCCGGCGCACGTCAAGGCGGTCGACGCGTACTGGGTTTCCGCCGCCGAGCACGGCCTCAACGCCTCCACCTTCACCGCGCGCGTCATCGCCTCCACCGGGGCGGACGTCGCGGCGGCTCTGTCCGGCGCGATCGGCGCGATGTCCGGCCCGCTGCACGGCGGCGCCCCGGCGCGCGTGCTGCCGATGATCGAGGAGGTCGAGCGTTCGGGCGACGCCCGCGCGCTGGTCAAGGGCATCCTCGACCGCAAGGAGCGGCTGATGGGCTTCGGCCACCGCGTGTACCGCGCGGAGGACCCGCGTGCCCGCGTGCTGCGCCGCACCTGCAAGGAACTGGGCGCCGAACGCTACGAGGTCGCCGCCGCGCTGGAGCAGGCCGCGCTGGCCGAGCTGCGCGAACGCCGTCCGGACCACCCGATCGAAACGAACGTCGAGTTCTGGGCCGCGGTGATCCTGGACTTCGCGAAGGTGCCGCCGCACATGATGCCGGCGATGTTCTCCTCCGCGCGCACCGCCGGCTGGGCGGCGCACATCCTGGAGCAGAAGCAGACCGGCCGCCTGGTCCGTCCGTCGGCGAAGTACGTCGGCCCCGGCCCGCGCACGCCTTCCGAGGTCGAGGGCTGGAACCTCATCTCCCAGGCCTGAGCCGTTTGTCCGTGAAGGGCTCCTTGAGGGAATCTGATTCCCTCAAGGAGTCCTTCACGGCGTTTTGGCCAGGTGCGCGTCGGTGGCGGCGAGCATCGCGGTGAGCTGATCGACGAGCCAGCCGTCCAGCGTTTCGCGCGGGACGGTGCCTTCCTGCAGCCACGACAGCAACGCGCCTTCGACCACGGCGGTCCAGCAGCGCAGCGTCAGCAGCACCAACGGCGACGGTTCGGGGATCGGCAGCGCTTCCAGGATCAGCTCGACGGCGCGGTTGCGGACCTCGTCGATCGCCGCGTCCGTCTCTGAAGTCGCGATGACTGAACCGCTGCGCAGCAACGCAACGTAGCCTTCGCGGTAGTGCGCGGCGACATCGACGAGACCGCGTACGGCCGCGCGCAGCCGTTCTTCCGGTGGGCCTTCTTCAAGCGTCGCGAGCCGATCGACAAGGCCGTCGGTGACCGTCCGCAACGCCTGCATTTGCAATTCCCGCAGGCTCGGGAAATACCGGTAGAACAACGGCCGCGACACCTCGGCGCGTGCCACGATGTCGTCCACCGTGACCAATTCCGGGGCCCTGGTGCCGAACAGGTCCAGCGCCGCCGCGATGAGGTCGTCCCGCCGGGCCTGCGCGGTCATCCGGCGCGGACGGCTCACGGCGTGACGTCCAGTTTCGCAGCCGCCCGCAGCAAACCCGGAGTCAGTCGCGAAAGGACCAGCGCGACCTTCGCTTCCGGAGTGGACGGTTGGATCGCGACGTTCTTCTCCACCGCACGCAAAATGTCGCGCGCCACCCGTTCCGGACCGAAATTGCGCCGAGCGTAGAGCTTCGACGATTCCTTCTGCCGCCGCTTCTCCTCGACCTCGTCCACACCGACGAACTTGGTGGTGCTGGTGATGTTGGTATTCACCAGTCCCGGACACACTGCCGTGACACCGATTCCCTCGGCCGCCAGCTCCGCACGCAAACCGTTGCTCAGCGCGAGAACAGCCGCCTTCGTGGTGCCGTAAGCGGTGAGGATCCTCGACGGCAGATAGGCCGCCGCAGAAGCGAGGTTGACGATCTGCCCGCCCTCGGCGCGTTCCTTCATCATCGGCGCGAACGCGCGGCACCCGTGGATCACGCCCCACAGGTTGACGTCCACGACCTTCTCCCAGTCCTCGATCGTCGTGTCGAGGAACGGGCCGGACATGCCGATCCCGGCGTTGTTCACCACGATGTCCGGCACGCCGAACTCGTCACGCACCTGCTCGGCGAACCGGGCGACTGCCTCGCCGTCCGAAGAATCCACTGTGTACTCACCGGCGTCGACTCCGCGTTCCCGCACCAGTTTCGCGGTCTCCGCGGCCGAATCGCCGTTGATGTCGCTGACGACCACGTCCGCGCCCTCGGCCGCGAACGCCAGCGCGGTCTCCCGGCCGATCCCGCTGCCCGCACCAGTAATGACCACGAGACGGTGCGCAAAGCGACCGCTGGAGCCGCCAACCCGAGCACGCCGCAGCGCGCGGGTTTCCTCGCCGGTTTCCACCGAAGCAATCAGTTCAGCAGCCGCAGAAGCGACCACTGCGGGTTTAGTCCGGGTGATCCAGTGCGACCCGATCACGCGCCGGACATGCAGATCCGGCACCCAGCGCTCGACCTCGGTCTGCAGCGGCGCGGTGACGTACGAATCGCCGGTCGGCGCGAGCACCTGCACCGGGATGTCCGCCGGACGCGGCTGCGGCCGGGACAGCCGCGGGCCCATGTTCGCCCGGTACAGCTTCAGGCCGTGCACGCCGTCGGACGTCTTCGGCGACGTTTCGGCGGGCTCCAGCTTCCGGATCATCGTGCGCATGATTCCGGTGCGCCACAACAGTTCCGGAATCAACGGCACCTGGAACGCGACGATGTAGTACGAGTGCAGGAACTGCCGCAGCGCGTGCCCGAGACGACGCGGCGTCGGCCGGGTCAGCTGGTCGCGGAACCACGCGCCCGCGTGATCGAGGCTAGGCCCGGAAAGCGAGGTGTACGAGGCGATCCGGCCGCGCAGCCGGTCGCCGGTGACCGCGTGCCAGGCCTGGATCGAACCCCAGTCGTGCGCGACGAGGTGGACCGTGCCGAACGGTTGCACCTCGTCGACCACCGCGGCGAGGTCGTCGGCGAGCTGGTCCAGCCGGTACGCCCGGCGCGCTCGCGGTTTGTCGGATTCGCCCGCGCCGCGCACGTCGTAGACGACCACGCGGTGCTCGCGGCGCAGCTCCTCAGCGACGCCGTCCCACATCGAGCTGTTGTCCGGGTATCCGTGCACGAGCACGACCGTGGGCCCGTCCGGGTTGCCGCTCACCCGGACCGAAAGGCGGACTCCGTCGCTGGCAGTCACCTGCTTGTGAGACATCTTGTCATGTTAGACAACTTGTCAACAGCGGGTCGCGTGGTTCCACGGGAAACCAGCGTGTCCACCGTTCGGTGGACAACCGGATTCCACTGCCCGGACGTCCCGCTGACCGGCCTTCGCGGCGCACTCTTGACGACATGAGCACAGCAGTGCGAGTGCGCGGACTGCGCAAGGAGTACCCGGGCCACCTCGCCGTGGCCGGGATCGATCTCGACATCCACGACGGCGAGGTGTTCGCCCTGCTCGGGCCCAACGGCGCGGGCAAAACGACCACCGTCGAGATCCTGGAGGGGCACCGGCAGCGGACGGCGGGGGAAGCCGCGGTCCTCGGCGAGGACCCGGGTACCGCGGGACGCGCGTGGCGCGCCCGCCTCGGCATCGTGTTGCAAACGGCGACCGACGCTGCGGAACTGACCGTCGCGGAAACCGTGCGGCACTTCGCGAAGTACTACCCGAACCCGCGGGATCCGGAAGAGGTGATCGACCAGGTCGGCCTCACCGCGAAGGCGGGCGCGCGGGTGAAGTCGCTGTCCGGCGGGCAACGCCGCCGCGTGGACGTCGCACTCGGCATCGTCGGCCGTCCGGAACTGCTGTTCCTCGACGAGCCCACCACCGGATTCGACCCCGAAGCGCGGCGGCAGTTCTGGGGACTCATCGACGGGCTCGCCCACGAGGGCACCACAATCCTGCTGACGACGCATTACCTGGACGAGGTCGAGGCGCTGGCCGACCGGCTCGCCGTGCTCGCCCGCGGTTCGGTCGTCGCGGAGGGGACGCCGGCGACGCTCGGCGGCCGCGAACGCGCCGAGGCCGTCGTACGGTGGCAGGACGACCGCGGCAGTCACGAGGAACGCACGCAGTTCCCGACGAAGCTCGTCTCGCAACTCGCTGGCGCGCAAGGGGAACTCGCCGGCCTCACCGTGACGCGTCCCAGCCTGGAAGACGTCTATCTCGACCTGATCGGGGAAAAACCGTGACCACGACCATGGCCGTGCCGGGCACGTTCAGCCTCGGCCTCGCCCGCGGCGCGCTCGAACTGCGGCAGTTCTTCCGCAACCGCGAGCAGGTGGTGTTCACCTTCTCGCTGCCCGCGGTGCTGATGATCCTGCTCGGCTCCATCCTCGACGGCCCGACCGCGCAGACCGGGGTGTCGTCCGGGCAGCTGCTCGCCGCCGGGATGATCGGCGCGGGCATCGTGTCGACTTCGTTCAACAGCGTCGGCATCGGCATCGCCGCGGACCGGGAAATCGGTGCGCTCAAACGATTGCGCGGCACGCCGATGCCGGCGGCGGCCTACTTCGTCGGCAAGATGGTGATGGTCGCGGTGACCAGCGTGGCGCAGACCGTCCTGATGGCCGCGGTGGCGATGCTGATGTTCCACCTCGAACTGCCGTCCGACCCGGCGAAGTGGCTGACCCTGCTCTGGGTGCTGCTGCTCGGGATCGTGTCCTCGACGCTGCTCGGCATCTCGATCAGCTCGGTCGCCCGGTCCGCGGCCGGAACCGTGGCGCTGGTGCAGCTGGTGTACTTGGTGCTGCAGTTCATCTCCGGGGTGTTCGTCACGCCGATCACGCATCTGCCGAGGATCATGGTCGACGTCGCGTCGTTCTTCCCGCTGAAATGGATCTGCCAGGGCTTCCGCTCGGTGTTCCTGCCGCCGGAGGCCGCGACCCAGGAAATGGCGGGGACATGGGAGCTTCCGAAGGTGGCGCTGGTGCTGGCGGTGTGGTGCGTGGTGGGCCTGGTGCTCGCGAGGGTGACGTTCCGGTGGACGAACGAAGCGAAGTGACCCAGGACGACGCGTGGCAGCGGTCGTTCTGGTCCTGGGAAGTGCTGTTCGCGGTCGCCTACGTGGCGACCGCGGTCCTGGTGCTCGTCAACGACGGTTCGGCCACCGCGAAGATCGTGGCCGAAGCCGCGCTGGGCACGATCGCCGTCGGGTATCTGGCCGTGGGCCGGCGCGTCGTGCACGGCGAGGACAACGAGACCATTCGCGTCGTCGCGGCGGTGGCGCTGATCGCGTTGAGCGCCACCGCCATTCTCGCGACCACCACGGCGAGTTTCGTGCTGTTCGTCGCCTGCCCGCTGGTGTTCATGCTGCTGGAGCTGCGCCCCGGGATCGTCGCGACGACGCTGCTGATCCTGCTCGAACCCGTCTCCGCGGTGCTGAGCGGCGGCTGGGACAACGGGTTGCTGTCGGTCCTGCTGCCGATGACCGCGATCCTCATCGTCTTCAGCGTGCTGGCCGGGAAGTTCACCAGCGATGTACTGCGGCAAAGCCGCGCCCGCGCCGAACTGATCCGCGAACTGGAATCGAGCCAGGCCGAAGTCGCCCGGCTGTCGCGCGAAGCGGGCACCGCGGCCGAACGAGAACGGCTGGCGCGGGAAATCCACGACACGCTCGCCCAGGGGTTCACCAGCATCATCACGCTGACCCAGGCGATCGAGTCCGAACTGGACACTGATCTGTCCACAGTGCGCAAACATCTCGCGCTCGCCCATCGCACCGCCCGCGAGAATCTCGCCGAAGCCCGCGCGATGGTCGCCGCACTCGCACCGTCCGATTTGGCCACTGGCTCGCTGCCGGAAGCGGTGCAGCGTCAAGCAGATCGGCTCGCCGAGGAACTAAGCATTCCGGTTGAGTGCGAAGTGGACGATGCTTTGCCGCCACTGTCCACTGCGGTCGAAGTGGTGCTGCTGCGCGCGGCGCAAGAAGCGCTGTCGAACGTGCGCAAGCACTCGGGTGCGACGCTCGTCCGCGTGCGGCTGTCCGCTGTGGACGGAGCGATACGGTTGCGAGTAGCGGACAACGGGTGCGGCTTCACCCCGGATGCCGACGGAAGCGGATTCGGGTTGCGCGGCATGCGTTCGCGGGCCGAGCAGGTGGGCGGCGCGCTGGAAGTGCGGACCGGCGCGAACGGCGGCACCGAACTGGAACTGGAGGTGCCCGCGTGATCACGATCATGCTCGTCGACGACCATCCCGTGGTGCGCGAAGGGCTGCGCGGCATGCTCGAAGCCGAGGAAGACCTCACGGTGGTCGGCGAAGCCGGTTCCGGCGACGAAGCGGTGGCGCTCGACCGCGTGAAACAGCCCGACGTCATCCTGATGGACCTGCGCATGCCGGGCCTCGACGGCGTCGGCGCGATCCACGCGATCCTCAAGGAAACGTCCACGCGCCGGATCGTCGTTCTCACCACCTACGAGACCGACGCGGACATTCTGCGCGCAGTCGAGGCGGGCGCGTCGGGATACCTGCTGAAGGACGCGTCGCGCACCGAATTGGCCGGTGCGATCCGGGCCGCGCATCGCGGCGAGACCGTGCTGGCGCCGTCGGTCGCGGGCAAGCTCGTGCACCGGATGCGGAACCCGGAGCCGGCGTCGCCGCTGTCCGCGCGCGAGGTGGAGGTGCTGCGACTGGTCGCGAAGGGCCACACCAACGCCGAAATCGGCCGCGAGCTGCACATCGGCGAGGCGACGGTGAAAACGCACCTGCTGCGGGTGTTCTCGAAGCTCGGCGTTTCCGACCGCACCGCGGCGGTGACGACGGCCCTGGACCGGCAACTCCTCGGCTGAGCCGCCCGGGCAGAATGACGCTCATGCTCGACTCCACCGAACTCGCCCTGTACCGACGGCTCGCGCAGGAGCAGTCCGTCAGCCGCGCCCCGTCCCTGCTCGCCGCTGTCGTGCGGGGCGGCGAGGTCGTCTGGTCCGGAGCCCGCGGCCGCGTCGGCGACCAGCGCCCGGACGACGACACGCAGTACCGGCTGGGGTCGATCACGAAAACGATGATCGCGACCGCGGTCATGCGGCTGCGCGACGAGGGCAAACTCGACCTCACCGACCCGCTGGAACGGCACCTGCCGGGCACCGCGTTCGGCTCGGTCACCATCGCGCAACTGCTGTCGCACACCTCCGGCCTCACGTCGGAATCGCCTGGCCAGTGGTGGGAACGCGCGCCCGGCGCGGACTGGGCGGCGCTCGTCGCGAGCCTGGAAAAGGGCGCGACGAAGCTGCGTCCCGGCTCCAAGTTCCACTACTCGAACGTCGGCTACGGCGTCCTCGGCGAACTGGTCGCCCGGCACCGCGAGCGGCCCTGGTACGACGTCGTGCGCGACGAAATCCTTACCCCGCTGGGCATGAACCGCACGACCCCGCACCCCGAAGGCGCGCACGCCGAGGGATTCGCCGTGCACCCGTTCGCCGACGTGCTGATGCCCGAGAAGTGGCCGGACGCCGGCGCGATGGCCCCGGCGGGCCAGCTCTGGTCCACGATCACCGACCTCGGCCGCTGGACGTCGTTCCTCGGCGGCCACACCGGCGGCGTGCTGTCGGAGGCCACGGTCGACGAAATGCGGACGATGAACACCGTCGACGACACCGAGGTGTGGTCGACCGGGTTCGGCCTCGGCCTGATGGTCGTGCGCTACCAGGGCAGGCACCTGGCCGGGCACACCGGCTCGATGCCCGGCTTCCTGGCCGCGACCCTGGTCGACCCGCGCAGCGGCACCGGCGCGCTGTGCCTCGCGAACTCCACCGGCGGCGTCGGCATCACGCAGCTGTGCCTTGACCTGCTCACCACCGCCGACGACCTCGAACCCGCGCTCCCCGACGAGTGGCTTCCGTCCACTGTGGACCCGGAACTGCTCGCGCTGACCGGCCTGTGGCACTGGGGCCCGTCGCCGTACTTCCTGCGCGTGCAGGGCGACGGCCTGATCTCGCTGAACCCGGCCGTCGGAGCCGGACGGGCGTCGCGCTTCCGCCCCGAAGGTCCGGACACCTGGATCGGCCTGGACGGCTACTACGCGGGCGAAACCCTCACCGTCGGCCGCGCCGCGGACGGGACCGCGAACCACCTGAACCTCGCGACGTTCATCTTCAGCCGCACCCCGTACGACCCGGCCGCGCCCATTCCCGGCGGGCTGGACGAGGACGGGTGGCGCTGAGTCACCCCGCTTCGGCCTGGACGTCGGGTTCTTCGGCGTCCAGGTCAGGCGCTCGCCCGGCCGGGGACAACCACGCCTTCGCGTAGAAACCCTGACCGGGCAGGCCCACCGGCACCTCGCCCGGCCACGACGTTCCACAACCGCTGGTGCTCGACGCCATCCCCACCAGCCCGCGCTTCCAAGGCCTGGGCCAAGCCCACCCCAGTTTTGCTCTGTCCGCGGCCTGGCTGGGCCGAGCCCACCCCCGCCCTCCTCTGGGGGGCTGCCCATGCCCATTCTACCGGCGCGACCCGACGAAACCGGCGCGTAGAGCGTGCGGAGGCCGGCTACTCCACAACCGGTGACGGGTGTGGACAACCTGCTCCGGGACGCAAGAACGCAACCCCGTCCAAAAACAACGCAGCCCCGTCCAGAAACCTGGGCGGGGCTGCGCCGTCTCCCACGCGTGAGGGCCGCGCGGCTTCCAGCGCGATGCCCCGAGAAGCAGCCGCCGAGAACCGCGCTCTAGAAGCAGCAGGCACCGCCTCCTGAGTCTCCCGTATGCGGCTCCGGCAACGGCTCCCCGGCGTTCGCATCCCGCCGATCTCCACCGCGACCCGGCCTCGCGCGTCCGGCTCGTCCAGCCGCAGCCGTCCGGTCCGGCGGAGTTCGCGCGCCTGCTCCGGCGGGCAGGCGAGCAGCGTCAGGTAACCGCGCGGACGAACCGTGACCCGCAGCAGGCTCGGCGGCTCCTGGCCGTAATCCCACTGAGTGGTGTCCCCGTCGAGTCTCGCGCGGACCTCGCGCAGTGGTCCCTTCGGCCGCACCCGCGCCGGTCGGCTCCACGGCCGCCACCACCACAACGAGCCGATGACGAACGCGGCGGCCAGCACGAAAACCGCCGAGCCGATCTCGCCCGAGTCCGGCGGCTCCACGACCAAGGCTCCGGCGAACAGCCCAGCGAGAGCGACCGAAAGCCCGAACACCGCGGGCGCGGCCAGCCGCCGCGGGAGCGACCACCGCGGCCAACGCGGCACGAAAACCAGCACCAGCGTCGCGGCCAGCCCGACCGGAAGGCCGATCAGCGCAGTCGAGTCCCACGGGTGCACCAACGCCGTCAAGGCGAAGAGCGCAACCCACCCCCAGCGCGGCCGGTAACCGTGCGTTTCCGTCACGATTCCACATGTCGGACACCCGCCAACCGCCGTTACCTGCGTTGTCCCGACCTGAGAGACTTAGCTCATGACCGACGCTGAGTTGACGATCCCAGCAGACCTCAAGCCGGCCGACGGCCGCTTCGGCTGCGGACCCTCGAAGGTCCGCGAAGAGCAGCTCGCCGCCCTCGCCCGGTCCGGTTCCACCTACCTCGGCACCTCGCACCGGCAGAAGCCGGTCAAGTCGCTCGTCGGCCGCGTGCGCGCCGGGCTGTCCGAGCTGTTCTCGCTCCCGGACGGCTACGAGGTCATCCTCGGCAACGGCGGGACGACCGCGTTCTGGGACGCCGCCGCGTTCGGCCTCGTGCGCGAGCGCGCCCAGCACTTCACCTACGGCGAGTTCTCTTCGAAGTTCGCGACCGTCACGAACAAGGCCCCGTTCCTCGGCGAGTCGATCGTGGTGAAGGCCGACCCGGGCAGCGCGCCGGAAATCGCCTATCAGCAGGGCGCGGACCTCGTCGGCTGGGCGCACAACGAAACCTCCACCGGTGTCGCGGTGCCGGTGCGGCGTCCCGAGGGCAGTGACGGCGCGCTGGTCGCGATCGACGCGACGTCCGGCGCCGGCGGCCTTCCGGTCAAGGCCGAGGACTTCGACGTCTACTACTTCGCGCCGCAGAAGTCGTTCGCGTCCGACGGCGGGCTGTGGATCGCGCTCGCCTCGCCCGCCGCGATCGAGCGGATCGGCGAGATCGGCGGCGGCGACCGCTGGATCCCCGAATTCCTGTCGCTCACCACGGCGCTCGACAACTCGCGCAAGGACCAGACCTACAACACCCCCGCCGTCTCCACGCTTTTCCTGCTCGCCGAGCAGATCGAGTGGATGAACGGCCAGGGCGGCCTCGACTGGACCACCTCGCGCACTAAGGAATCCTCGACCCGGCTGTACGAATGGGCCGAGAAGACCTCGTACACCACGCCGTTCGTGGCGAACCCGGAGCTGCGCTCGCAGGTGGTCGGCACGGTCGACTTCGCCGACGAGGTCGACGCGGCCGCTGTCGCGAAGGCGTTGCGCGCCAACGGGATCGTCGACACCGAGCCGTACCGGAAGCTGGGCCGCAACCAGCTGCGCGTCGGCCTGTTCCCGGCGATCGACCCGGACGATGTCACGAAGCTCACCCAGAGCATCGAATACGTCGTGGAACGCCTGGGCTGAACGAAAACCGCCCAAACCGCCCCGCCTGCCGCCCGGCTCGCGGGGCGGTTCGCGTTGACGACCACTCGTTCGTGACACACCGTGGTCGGCGTGTCACGGCGGTAACCGATCAGCGGGACCACGAAAATGGCCGGGAAAGTGTCGTCGGATTGAGTTCGGATGGGTGAGGTGTCGGCGCGCCTCGCACGTCAAGCCGACGCGCCGTTCTAACGTGGGCACCCACAAAGGTGAACACCGGGGAGGCGAGAAATGCGGGCGTTGCGGGTGGTCGGGCTGCACGAGGACGGGAAGTCCCTCGTGCTGGAGGACCCGGCGAGCCGTACCCGCTTCCTGCTCCCGGCCGACGAGCGACTGCGTGCGGCGGCAAGGGGGGACATAGCCCGGCTGGGCCAGATCGAGATCGAGTTGGAGAGCCAGATGCGGCCACGCGAGATCCAGGCGCGAATCCGCGCGGGCGAGTCCGTCGAGCAGGTCGCGAGCAGCGCGGGCGTCTCGACGCAGCGGGTGGAGCGATTCGCTTATCCGGTGCTGCTCGAACGGTCCCGCACGGCGGAGCTCGCGCAGTCGGCGCACCCGGTCCGCGAGGACGGGCCCGACGTCCAGACGCTCGGCGAGGTCATCGCCTACGCCTTCGGCGTCCGCGGGCACGACTACAACCAGGCAAGCTGGGACGCCTGGCGCGGCGACGACGGCAAGTGGGTCGTCGTGCTGCGCTGGAAAGCCGGCCGCTCCGACAACCGCGCGCACTGGTCGTTCTCGCCCGGCGCACACGGCGGAACGGTGCACGCGCTCGACGAGAACGCGGAAGTCCTGCTGAACCCGAACTCGTACGTGGCCCCGCGCACCGTGCGCGCGCTGGCTCCCGCTCGCGATTCGGTGGTGCAGCCGACCCTCGACGCCGTCGAGGAACCGCGCGCCATCGAGGGCCCGGACGAGGGCGACGACGAGACCCGCGAGATCCCGCGCGTCCCGGGCGAGTCCGACGGCGACGAAGCCGAGCAGCCGCGCACGAAGGCGAAGAAGAACCATCCGATCGTGCCGTCCTGGGAGGACGTGCTGCTCGGAGTCCGCACCCAGCGCGGCTGACCGCCTGGACCGCTTCAAGCGCCCCAATGTGGCGTTCGGTGCGTCCGACGCACCCAATGCGGCATTCGGTGCATCCCACGCACCCAATGCGGCATTCGGCGCATCCCACGCACCCAATGCGGCATTCGGCGCATCCCACGCACCCAATGCGGCATTCGGCGCATCCCACGCACCCAATGCGGCATTCGGCGCATCCCACGCACCCAATGCGGCATTCGGCGCATCCCACGCACCCAATGCGGCATTCGGCGCGTCCCACGCACCCAATGCGGCATTCGGCGCGTCCCACGCACCCAATGCGGCATTCGGTGCATCCCACGCACCCAATGCCGCATTCGGCGCATCCCACGCACCCAATGCCGCATTCGGCGCATCCCACGCACCCAATGCCGCATTCGGCGCATCCCACGCACCCAATGCGGCATTGGGGCTTTCGTCGTAGCGCGGGCGTGCGACGGGTTCGCGGTCGCGATGCTCGCCGGGGCGATGCGGAGCACCCGCTGACGAGCCGGGCCGCGATGGCGTCGCTTCCGCAGAAGCCCGTGAGGGGAACCCTGAGGGAATCTGATTCCCTCAGGGTTCCCCTCACGGACCTCGGGCGCGAGCTGGGATCACGCGTCCAGCAGGGCGGCCAGTTTCTTAGGGGCCACGTGCCGATAAGCCTCACGCACGATCTGGTCGATCTCCGCCCAATCAACATCCACGTCGAGCCGCACCCCGAGCCACCCGTGCACCCCGACGTAGGGCGGCCGGAAAAACCGCTCCGGCTCGGTACGCACCAATTCCTCCTGCACCCCGGGCGGCGCGGGGCACCAGAACGCGACCTTGTCGTCGTGGTGCCGGTCGGCGAACATCACGAACGTCTTGCGCCCGCGAATGAACCACGTCGGTTCGCCGTGGCTGAGCCGTTCGGTGGTTTCGGGCAGGGCGAGGCAGAGGGCGCGCAGCTTGTCGAGCGGAGCCATCGGGTCAGTATCCGCGAGTCAGAACACCGTGGCCAGCACGCCAATCCACGCGAGCACCAACCCGCCACCCGCGCCGTACACCGCCCAGCGCAGGATCGGCACCTTCCGGCCCAGCCACAACGACGGCGCAACCCCGCCGGTCACCACCAGGGACGCGATCAACGCGAGCCACGTACTCGTCTCCCGCGCGAGCGTCCCGGCCAGGGCGAGCATCGCCACGATCACCACAACAGCCGCGAAAGCCGAGACCGTCAGCCCGGTGGACCAAGGCGTCGGCTCCTCCGGAGTCGCGGCCCGCGCGGGCTGATCCGGCCGCGGCGGCGGCTCGACCACCGTCTCCGTCCCGGTCACCGGGTCGACAAAGCGCACCTCGGTGCCCATCACCGCGGCCAAGCGCGCAGCAAGCTGGCGGCCGCGCTGCGACACGACCGAGCCGGCGGCGTCGGCGTCTGCCTCGGAACGCGTCACCGCCGACGCGACGCGCGCCCACTCGTGCAGGTCCTGCGCCAGGTCGGCGCCGATCGCGAGCCGGCGCGGGTCGACCTCGCGCGCGTGTTCGCCGCCCGGCCCGGCCAGCACCGCCTGCTCGCCGCGGATCCGCAGCTCCATGGTGCCCCTCCCCGCAAGAAACGTGCCGGGGGTCACTCTAGTGGGGCGGCCCCCGCCGAGACTTCGTGGAACGCGATCGCCGCGGCCGTGGCGACATTCAGCGAGTCGACGCCGGGCACCATCTCCACGCGGACCGCGACGTCCGCGGCCTCGATCGCCTCGTCGGTCAGACCCGGTCCCTCCGCGCCGAGCAGCAGCGCGACCGGGCCCGGCACCTTCTCGCGCAATCCGCGCAGCGGCACGGAATCCGCCCGCGGCGTGAGCGCGGCCACCGTGAAACCCCGTGCCCGCAGCACATCCAGCCCGCCGGGCCAGCTGTCGAAAGTCGCGAACGGGACGCGCAGCACGTGTCCCATCGAAACCCGCACACTGCGCCGGTAAAGAGGATCCGAACACCCTGGACCCAGCAAGATCCCGCCGACGCCGAGCGCGGCCGCGTTGCGGAACAGCGCGCCGAGGTTTTCGTGGTCGCCGACGCCTTCGAGCACCGCCAAAACCTGTGCGCTGTCCACGATTTGGGAGACCGTCGGCGGTTCCGGGCGGTCCGCGACCGCGAGCACGCCGCGATTGAGGTGGAACCCGACCACGTCGGCCATCGTCTCCGCCGACGTCACGTACGCGGGCACGTCGACGGCCGCGAGTTCGTTTTCCAGTTCCCGCAGCCGTCTCTCCACGCCGAGCAGCGCTCGCACCGGATAGCGCGAAGCAAGCAGCCGTCCGACCACGACGGTTCCTTCGGCGATCACCAGCCCGCGCCCGCCGGGGCGGTCCGGGCGACGGTCCGCTGTGGACAGGTCGCGGAAGTCGTCGAGCCCCGGATGCGCCCGGTCCTCGGTGAAGATCAGTTGAGCCACATCGGACAGTCTCGCACCCGCCCGAACCCGTGCCCATTGGTCCGAACGCGCGAGGAGCTTTAGGGCAAACGGCGTAGTTACGCGCAGGGTCAACCTCCGGTGACGGAGAGCACCAGTTTGGCCGCTAGCCCATCGCCACCCGCTGTGCGACGGTGGTCTGCCTGGCGTACTAGCCGCCCAGACCACTGCGGACAGCAGCCAAGGAGCGCGTCGAACAATGGGTACGGATCTCTCGGCACACCCCGGCCGGCTTGACCGCGGACGGTACCGCCGGAAGGTCCAGCGATGCCTGGACACCCTGGCGCGGATGCTCACCGACGGCAGTTTTTCCTTTCCCCGCAAGAACATCGGCCTCGAAGTCGAGCTGAATCTGGTGGACGGGCAGCTGCGTCCGTCGATGACGAACTCGGTCGTGCTGGAGGCGCTCGACGACGACGCGTTCACCACCGAACTCGGCCAGCACAACCTGGAACTCAACGTTCCCCCGCGCCCGCTCGCCGGGGATTCCGCGCTGCAGCTGGAAGAAGACCTGCACGCCTACCTCGCGAAAGCCGGGGAAAGCGCGGCCCACACCGGCTCGACGGTGGCCATGATCGGCGTTCTTCCGACGCTGCGGCCGGAACACTTCGACCAAAAGTGGCTTTCCCACAAAACGCGCTATTCGTCGCTGAATGACGAGATTTTCGCCGCGCGCGGCGAGCGGATCGCGCTCGCGATGGACGGGCCCGCGCTGCCCGGGACCCAGCCGGAACGACTGCGGCACTACGCGGAGTCCATTCTCCCGGAGGCCGCCTGTACTTCGGTCCAATTACATCTGCAGGTGGCCCCCGAGGAATTCGCGGCGCACTGGAATGCCGCGCAATGCCTGGCCGGCGTGCAGATCGCGATCGCCGCGAACTCTCCTTTCCTGCTGGGCAAGGCGCTGTGGCACGAAACCCGGATCCCGTTGTTCCAGCAGGCCACCGACACCCGGCCGGAGGAGCTGAAAAACCAGGGCGTCCGGCCGCGCGTGTGGTTCGGCGAACGATGGATCACGTCGATCTTCGACCTGTTCGAGGAAAACGTCCGCTATTTCCCCGGACTGCTGCCGGAGACTGATCTCGAGGACCCGATCGAGGCGCTGGAATCCGGGCAGGCGCCGAAACTTTCCGAACTGCGGCTGCACAACGGAACGATTTGGCGATGGAACCGGCCGGTGTACGACGTCGTCGACGGCCTGCCCCACCTTCGCATCGAAAACCGCGTGCTGCCCGCCGGCCCGACGGTCGCCGACATGGTGGCCAACGCGGCGTTTTTCTACGGCGCACAACGCGCACTGGCCGAGCAGGAGCGGCCGGTCTGGTCGCAAATGTCGTTCCAGGCAGCGGAAGAAAACCTGTACGAAGGCGCGCGCAAGGGTTTCGACGCGCAGCTGTACTGGCCCGGCATCGGCTGGATTCCGCCGGACGAGCTGGCGTTGCGCGTGCTGCTGCCGCTGGCCCACGAGGGCCTGCGCCGGTCGGACGTCTCCGACGAGGCTCGGGTGCGCTACCTCGGCATCATCGAACGCCGATGCCTCGCCCGCCGCAGCGGCGCGACCTGGCAGCGGGACTACGTGCTGCGCGCGCACGAACGCGGAGCCGACCGCGAAACCGCGCTGAACTGGATGCTGCGGCGATACCTCGAACTCTCCGCGGAAGGCGAGCCGGTGCACACCTGGACGCTCGACGACTGAGCCGTTTCGCGCGGTCCCCTAGAGTGTTTCGCACCGGAAGGGGGTGGCGCGCGTGCCGAAGGTGCTGGGCGGTTCGCTCGAAGCGCACCGCCGCGAAGTGCGGTCACGAGTGTTCGACGTCGTCCGCGCGCAGCTGTACGAGCGCGGGTTCGACGCGATCACGCTCGCCGGCGTCGCCGCGGAGGCCGGGCTTGGCCGCACCGCGATGTACAACCACTTCCCGGACAAGGAAAGCCTGCTCGTCGCCTTCGTGGAGGACGAGGCCGCGCGGTACGTCGAGCGGTTGCGCGCGGCGGTGGACGCCGAAGGCGACCCGGTCGCCCAGCTGGCCACGTTCGTCCGGCTGCAGCTGCGCGTGCTCGCCGAACACCATCTCCCGCCGGGCACCGCGCTGGAGTCCGCGCTCGCGCCCGCGGCGTATCAGCGGATCAGCGCGCACGCCGACCCGATCATCGAACAACTGCGCTCGGTACTGCTCGCCGGAGTCGACGCGGGCAGCTGGCCCGCGCAGGACCTCGACGTGGTGGTCCCGATGATCACCGCCGCGCTCGGCAGCCGCCAGGTCATCGATGTGCCCGCTGACCAGCTGGAAGACGCCATTGAAGCCGCCGTGCGGTTCGTCCGCCGGGCGGTCGGTTCGAGTGAAAACGGCTGATTTTAGGGTAGCCTAAGTGCGGGTTGTGGCCTACAGTTCTTTCTGACAGCTTGTCATAAAGAACGTCGGAGGCCTTTGATGACGGTGACCGCGGACCTCGAAGCCAGCCCGTTCTCCGGACAGCTGCGCGCGTCCACGAGGACAGTGCACGACAAGGCCAACCACTCCACGTACATGAACGCGCTGCTCGGCGGCGAGCTGACGCTGGCGGGCTACGCGGCGCTCGCCACCCAGTACTACTTCATCTACCAGGCCATCGAGCGCGCCGGCGACGCGATGGCAGGCGACCCGGTCGGCGGCGAGTTCGTGTTCGAGGAGCTGCGCCGGTTGCCCGCGCTGGAACGCGACCTCGCCCGATTGGTCGGCCCCGGCTGGCGCACCGAGATCGCCCCGCTCGCCGCCACCGAGGCCTACACCGCGCGGATCGCCGAGGCGTCGCGCTGGTCCGGCGGCTTCGTGGCGCACCACTACACGCGTTACCTCGGCGACATCGCCGGTGGCCAGATCATCCGGCGGCTGCTGGAGAAGAAGTTCGACGTCGCCGAGGCGGGCACGCTCTTCTACCGCTTCGACGAGATCGGCAGCGCCCCCGCGTTCCGCGACCGCTACCGCGCGAAGCTCGACGAGGCGCCGTGGAGCGAGCACGACCGCGCCCGGGTGATCGACGAATCCGTGGTCGCGTTCGAGCACAACGTGGCGGTGTTCGACGAACTGGCCCGCGACCTCGAACGGTACCGCGATCCCTCCGCATGACCCGGGTCACAGCGGGTTGACCTCCACCTAACTTGAAGTACGACGCTCGGTTTCAGAAGGCTCCCGCACGGGAAGCCGCCAAGCAAAACCGCGCGTCGACCAGAAGGAGGGCCCATGGCCCGGTACGAGCTGCCCGAACTCGATTACGACTACGGCGCTCTCGCGCCCTACATTTCGGGCGAGATCAACGAGCTGCACCACAGCAAGCACCACGCGACCTACGTCAAGGGCGCGAACGACACGCTGGACAAGCTCGCCGCCGCGCGCGAGGCGGGCGATTTCGGCTCGATCGTGGGCCTGGAGACGACGCTGGCGTTCAACCTGGCCGGGCACGCCAACCACGTGGTGTGGTGGAAGATCCTGTCGCCGGAGGGCGGGGACAAGCCGACCGGCGAGCTGGCGGCGGCGATCGACGAGGCGTTCGGGTCCTTCGACAAGTTCAAGGCCCAGTTCACCGCGGTGTCGACCACGATCCAGGGCAACGGCTGGGGCGCGCTGTCGTGGGACCCGATCGGCAAGACGCTGATCACCCAGCAGCTGCGCGACCACCACAACAACCTGATCCTGCCGACCACGCCGATCCTGCTGGTCGACGTGTGGGAGCACGCGTTCTACCTGGACTACAAGAACGTGAAGCCGGACTACGTCAACGCCCTGTGGAACATCTTCAACTGGGCCGAGATCAGCAAGCGCTTCGACAACGCCGTCGCCGGCGGCAACGGCCTCCTGCTCGGCTGAGGCCTGCGGCGCCACAGGGGCCCGGCCTCGCCATGGCCGGGCCCCTGTTATTTCGCTTGACCTGGAGTGCACTGGAGGTGTGAGAGTGGAACCCATGGACGTCGACGCCTATCTCGCTCGCCTGGACCTGCCGGTGCCTCCGGCGGCAGACCTGGCCGCGCTGCGCCAACTGCAGGAACGTCACCTGATGCACGTCCCGTTCGAGAACCTGAGCGTGCACCTCGGGGAACCCGTCGAACTCACTGAAGAAGCACTCTTCGACAAGCTCGTGCGCCGCCGGCGCGGCGGATTTTGCTACGAGCTGAACGGTCTTTTCGTCGCCCTGCTGCGAGAGCTGGGCTTCGCCGCGACGCTGCACGCGGCTCGCGTCTTCAACGACGCCGGCGTGCCCGGCCCGCCGCTGGACCACGCCGCCATCCTCGTCCAGCTCGACGACGAGCAGTACCTGGTCGACGTCGGCTTCGGCAAGTTCAGCCGGCAGCCGCTGGCGCTGTCCGCGGTCGAGCCGCAGAGCGACCCAGAGGGCGACTTCCTCCTCCTGGACGCCCCGTACGGCGACGTGGACGTCCTGCGCGACGGCAAGCCCGAGTACCGCCTTGAGCGCCGCCCGCGGCAGCTGTCGGACTTCGGACCGATGGCGTGGTGGCAGTCGACGTCGCCGCAGTCGCACTTCACGCAGACCCTGACCTGTTCCCGCCCGACCGCCCAAGGCCGGGTGACGCTGTCCGGCGACCGGCTGATCGAGACGGTGGACGGCGTGCGTCACGAGGTGCTGCTGCCGAACGACGAGGCCGTGCGATTGGCGTATCACGTGTACTTCGGCCTGCGGCTGCGCCGGTTGCCGGTGCGGCCGGGCGAGCATCCGCTCGGGGCCTCCGGCGACGCGCTGGCGACGTCGTGAGTGTTTGTCGCGGTTAGAACCGTGATGAACACTCACGACCCACCCGCTGGACCCTCTTGCCCAATCCGCCCTGCCCCCTGACCATGAACAGAGCCCCGCATCCCGGGGTTCCCAGGTTGCGGGGCTCTGTCCGTTCCCGAACTGACTGCCGCTCCCACCACGAAGCGGACATGTATGAGGTTAGCCTAACCTCATCAACGGAAGCAAGACCGTCCCAGCGGAGACCTCAGTCTCACCCGCCCGAGTGACAACTTTCGGCGGCCTCCGCTGCCTCTGACAGCCATTACCGCAGGTCAGACCCGTTCCCGAGGCAGAATCCGCAGGCCGTTGCCGAGCCGCCGGGGCAGCCGGACGCCGCCGCGCCGGATCAGGACCACCGCGCACACCACCGCCGCGATCGCCGAAATCGCGCCGCCGATGTAGAACGGCGACCGGCCGCCGAACGCGTCGGCCATCCAGCCGGTCATCGGCCCGCCGATCGGGTTTCCGCCGATCAGCACCAGCACGTAAATGCCCATCACGCGGCCGCGCATCTCCGGCGACACCGACGTCTGCACCAGCGCGTTCGCCGTGTTCAGGAAGGTGATCGTGGCGAAGCCGAGCGGGATCAGCCCGATCCCGAACGCCAGGTACGTCGGCATGAACGCGGTCGCGAACTCGAACACCCCGAGCAGCGCCGCCGACACCAGCATCAACCGCACCCTCGGCTGGCTCTTCACCCCACGCCTCGCCGATGCCAGCGCGCCGGTGAAAGTGCCGACCGCGACGAGCGTCGACAGCAGGCCGTAGCCGTCGGCTTGGGTGTGGAAGACGTTCGCGGCGACGATCGGCAGCGACGTGAAGTAGGTGATGCCGAACGTGCTGACGAAGAACATCAGCACCATGACGGTCACCAGATCCGGCCGTCCGCGCACGTAGCGCAGGCCTTCCAGCAGCTGGCCCTTGGCGCGCGGGATCGCCGGGCCGCGGAACAGCTTCGCCGGGTTCATCAGCGCGACCCCGGTGATCACCGCGAGCGTGCTCGCCGCGTTCGCGATGAACAGCCAGCCGGTGCCGACCCAGGTGATCGCGAAGCCGGCGATGGCCGGTCCGACGATGCGCGCCATGTTGAAGATCGACGAGTTCAGCGCGACCGCGTTCGCCACCTGGTCGCGGCCGACCATCTCGGCGACGAACGACTGCCTCGTCGGCACCTCGATCGCCGAGGTCGTCCCGAGCATCACGCAGAGCAGGTAGACGTGCCACAGCTGGGCCACGCCGGTCAGGTCGAGCACGCCGAGCAGCACCGCCTGCAGGCAGTTCACTGCCTGGATGAGCATCAGCAGCTTGCGCTTGTCGACGCGGTCGGCGAGCACGCCCGCCCACAGCGACAGCAGCAGCGTCGGGATGAACTGCAGCGCGACCGCGACGCCGAGCGCCACCGGATCGTTGCCCGACAGCGTGAACACCAGCCAGTCCTGGGCGATGCGCTGCATCCAGGTGCCGATGTTCGAGATCACCTGGCCGCTGAAGAACAGCCGGTAGTTCCGCACGCGCAGCGACGAAAACATCGTGCGGCGGGACTTGGTCTCCGGAGATTCCGTGGTGGTCTCAGCGGCGGAAGACGATTTCCCGGCCGCTGCGGAACGGGGGCCGGGTGGAGCGGAACCGGACGGCGGCGGTGCCGTGTCCCGGGTAGCAGTGGATTGGGCCGGACATCCTGTTTCGCTACCCGTGGTGGTCACCTGTGCTAGTTCCCCGCCATCCTGTCGATGATCTCCGCGGCTCGGGAGAGCACTTCGAGCTCCTCCTCGCCGAGTTCGGCCAGTTGCCGGTCCAGCCACGCCTCCCGCACCGAGATGGCCTTGCGCACGAACGCGAGCCCGTCGTCGGACAGCTCGACGATGGCTTGGCGGCCGTCAGTCGGGTGCGGCCTGCGCTCGACGAACCCCATCTCCTCGAGCGCGGCGATGACCCTCGTCATCGAGGGCGGCTGGACGCCTTCCTTCGCGGCGAGCTGACCTGGGGTCAGCGGACCGCACTTGTGCAGGGTGGACAACGCCGCGATCTGCGTGAGCGACACGTCGTCAGCCACCCGCTGTGCCCGGAGCCTGCGGTTGAGCCGCACCACCGCGAGACGCAAGCGGCTCGCCAAGGAACGCTCGTGCGGGTCGCCGGACATATAGTTAGCATACCTCACGACCTGCGCCCGGTGTTTACGCCGGTCAGCTGAGTGCGGCCTCGATCGGACCGACTGCGAAGTACGCGATGAACGCGACCGCGATCACCCACATGAGCGGGTGCACCTTCTTCGCCTTGCCGGTGACCGCCTGGATCACGACGTAGCTGACGAATCCGGCGCCGATGCCGTTGGCGATCGAGTAGGTGAACGGCATGACCACGATCGTCAGGAACGCGGGCAGCGCGATCTTGAAATCGGTGAAGTCGATGTCGCGGACCTGCGCCATCATCAGCGCGCCGACCACGACCAGCGCCGGAGCGGCCGCCTCGACCGGAACCACCTGGTAGAGCGGGGTCAGGAACATCGCAGCGATGAACAGCAGGCCGGTGACGACGTTCGCCAGGCCGGTCCGCGCGCCCTCCGCGATGCCGGACGCGGATTCCACGAAGACCGTGTTCGAGCTGGCCGAGCCGAAGCCGCCGGCCGCGCCCGCGAGGCCTTCGACGAACAGCGCCTTGCCGACGTTCGGCAACTGGCCGTCCTTGCCGACCAGACCCGCTTCCTTGCCGAGGCCGGTCATCGTGCCCATGGCGTCGAAGAAGTCGGCGAGGACAAGTGTGAAGACCAGCAGCACCACGGTGATGATCGGCAGCCGGGTCCACGCGCCGAACGACACGTCGCCGACCAGCGACAGGTCCGGGAGGCCGACAACCTTGCTCGGCAGCGCCGGGTAGCCGAGGTTCCAGCCCTTCGGGTCAGTGCCGTTCGACGGTCCGGCCTTCACGATCGCCTCGACCACGATCGCCAGCACCGTCGAGCCGAGCACCCCGATCAGGATCGCGCCCTTGACGCGCTTGGCCACGAGCACCGCGGTGAGCAGCAGACCGACGACGAACACCGCGGTCGGCCACGAGGCGATGGAACCGCCGATGCCGAGCCCGACCGGAACCGTGGTGTGCGCGTCGTCCGGCAGCCGGCGCACGAACCCGGCGTCGACCAGTCCGATCAGGCAGATGAACAGCCCGATGCCGACCGCGATCGCCGATTTGAGCGCGGGCGGCACGGCGCGGAACACCGCGGTGCGGAAGCCGGTGAGCACGAGCAGGACGATGATCACGCCCTCGATGACCACCAGGCCCATCGCCTCCGGCCAGCTCATCTGCGGCGCGATGGTGACCGCGAGCAGGCTGTTGATGCCGAGCCCGGTGGCGATGCCGAACGGATAGTTCGCGACGAGGCCCATCAGGATCGTCAGCACGCCGGCGACCAGCGCGGTCACCGCCGCGACCTGCGGCACCGGGAGGATGTGGCCGAGGACGTCCTTGTGCGCGGACGGGGTGTCCGCCGCGAAACTGCCGATGATCAGCGGGTTGAGGACCACGATGTAGGCCATCGTCACGAACGTGACCACGCCGCCGCGGATCTCCCGTCCGGTGCTCGACCCGCGTTCGCTGATCCGGAAGAAGCGGTCCAGAGTGGACCCGGCCCGTTCGCGCTGCTCCGCCATTTCCCCGCCTGTCTCGCTGTTTCCGTCCGGGTAAACTCTGGTCCGTGGACGAACCGACCAGTGCCCCGGACGCTCCGGCCGCCTTGCGGCACACGCCGGACCTGCCGAAGCGGCTCACCGACCTGACGCCGGTGGTGATCGTAGGTACTGCGCTCTGGCTTGTCGCGCTCGTGGTGCTCTTCTTCACCAGCGGGGGCGTGTGGTTACAGACGTGTATCGCCGGGATCGCGCTCGGGTTCATCGGATTCGGGATCATTTTCTGGCAGCGCGCGGCGGCTCGGCGCGGGTCCAAGTCGGCGCAGCGGCTCTGACGGTCGTGCGTGTTTAGGCCGGTTCTAACCGGCCTTGTCACTCACGACGTCAGTTCAGCATCGTGCGCGGTGCGGGGTCTTCCAGCAGCGCGGTGATGCGGTAGCGCTCGCCCCAGTGCTCGCTCGCCCAGGCGAAGGCGCGCGCCAGCCCCTCGGACGTGTCGGCCGCGTGCAGCCGGTCGTCGGACCACCACGGCACCTCGGCCGTTTCGCCGTCGACCGACACGGTGAGCGGATCGTGCAGCAGCACGCCGCCGTCCGGCAGCGGGATGCCGAGCTGATCCGCCGCCAGCGCGAGGGCAGGCAGATCCGCCCACGCGACGTACTCGCCGGTGCTCTCGACCTCGGCCTTGAGGCTGCTCGCGACCGGGACGTCGAGGAGCTCCGCCAACCGCTCCGGCTCGACCGGCGCGACGATGATCCTCGCCGGTTCGAGCGCCGCCGCGACCCACGGCACGTCCAGGACTACGGCTTCCTCGACGACGCTCCCGTCCGCCGCACGGACTCGCGCTGGCGCGTCGACGTCGGACACGGCTATCGGCGCGGCCACCAACGCCGCGTGCGCACGGGCGACCAGACCCGGCGTCGGCGTGCGTTGCGGATCGCCGAGCCTTTCGAGCAGATCGGTGACGTCTTCCGCGGTCTCCAAATCCAGCCCGGTCCGGACACCTACCGCGCGGAGCAGATCGTCGCTCAGCTCAAGATCCGGCACCGCGTCATAGAGCCCCGCCAGCGCGGTCGCCGAAGCGAGCCGCCACGCGCCGGGCGCTTCCCCGGCCAGCAGGGCGTAGCGCGCGAGCCACCACCCCGCGTGGCCGTCCGGGCTGTGCAGCGCCTGCCACGTTTCCGGACGCGCCGCGATCAGCCGGAGCGCGTCGGGCCAAGCGTCGTCCGCGACGAGGTCAAGGTCCCGAATGGACACCACCGTCGTCGGCGGCTGCTCGAACGAATCCCACCACTGCTCTTCGTCCGGCAGGTGATGATCGGGTTCGTGCGGCTCCTCGTCCAGTACGACCGCGAACGAGTCGAGCACCTTCGCCGCGACGAGCGTTTCGGTCGGCCAGTCCTCCGCGAATTCCTCGTCCAGCACGGAAAGCGCGCCACCGGGCTCGAACACCTCGGGGTCGATCACTTCCAGCAACGGCGACGTCGGCAGCATCAGATCGTCCGCGCGTCGCCAGCCGTCCTCCGAGGGAAGCGCGAGCGCCCCGATCCACTCCGGTGCCTGGTTGCCGCAATCCGCGACCAGCCGAAGCACCGCACCGGCGAGGTTCATTCCGTCCAAACCGGACTGAACGTCGGTGACACTGTGCTCTACCGCGTACTGCAGTTGTTCCGCTTCGAGCAGCTGCTGTGCGTCAGCGTGCTTGGCCCCCAACAGTTCCAGCAATTGATGCACCGCACCCGGATGCACCAGCCGAAGTCCCGGAACGTCCACATCGGACAGCAGTTCGCGAAGCTCGCTGCTGCCGTCGACGAGCAGTGCACCCTTGACGCCCGGCAACGTCCGCCCGTCCGACAACGGAACCGGCAGCCCGTCCAGCTGATTCGCGCTGAGCGCGTGGCTTTCGACCGCGACCGCCAGCGCGGCGTACAGCTGCTGCCACCATTCGGGCTCGCGGTCGATGCCAGTCAGGACTTCAAGAACGTCGCCGATGCCGAGGATGTTCGCGGACACCGGCTTGAGCAGTCGAGGATTCGCCTCGACCAGCCCGGGGATGACGTCCGCCAGCAACGGAGCCAGCCCGTCGACATCGAGCACCCGAGCCTGCTGGCCGGAAACTTCCTGACCGTCCACTGTGGCCAGCCACGGCTTCCGCGCGAGCTCGGCGTACACCAGCTCTTTCAGCTTCGCGTCCACAGTGGACTGCGGAAATCCCGCCGCAGGAACCAAAGCTGGCCGATGCTCTGCCTTTACCGCCCTGACCAGCTCGACATACTCGCTCGCCGCCTTCTCCAACGCGCGAGTGAGCTCTTCTCCGGGAAGCACCCGCCGCCGAGATGGTTCCAACGGCACTTCCGCGATCAACCGAGCCGGAAGCGAAAGCCCCTCGTCGGTCGGCGTCGGCGCGTGCAGCAAATCTTCCTCAAGCGGCCGCGGAACCCCTTCGGCATCAACCGGAACCGCCCAGACGCCGTGCTTCAGCCAGCGCTGGTGCCCGCTCGGCGAAGTGATCTCGACGATCTCCTCGCCGCTCCGAGTCCACTTGCGACCGTCCACTTCGGCCTCAGCGAGCCACGGCAGAGCGAGCAAGAGATCCTCGATCTCGTTCGCCAGCCCGTCGAGCAGCTCGGCCCCGGATTCCTTGAGCGGCAACCGCACCTCGGTGACAAACCCGTCGCTCGGCTGCTCCGCGATGGGAAACGGCAGCCGCAAGACTGGAACGTCGCCGTCCCGCCCGGATTCCTCCCGCGTGCGCTGCGCCGAAAACGCAACCCCACCGGAAGTAGAGACGACTCGAGGCTCGTCAGTGACGGTGAGAACGGCCGCGAACCCGACGCCGAACCGCCCGACGGTCCCTTCCTTGGCCGACGCCCGCAACGAAGCCAGCGATTCGACCCCGCGGACGTCCAACGGCGCACCGGTGTTCGCGAACCGCAACTCACCGTCCACAACGGACACCCGGATCCGCCCCGGTTCACCCGCGATCTGCGCGGCGTCGGCGGCATTCTGTGCAAGCTCGACGAACAGCC
The DNA here is from genome assembly GCF_041346965.1 of Amycolatopsis sp. cg13. Taxonomy (GTDB): domain Bacteria; phylum Actinomycetota; class Actinomycetes; order Mycobacteriales; family Pseudonocardiaceae; genus Amycolatopsis. The sequence continues at coordinate 6,666,198 of NZ_CP166848.1, read as the reverse complement.
GATCGCGATACGCGCCGACGCGAAGGTCGCGCTCGGAGTTGGTGTCCTCGATGAAGCGGGTGGGCGAATCGCGCCAGGCGCTCAGGACCGCTTCCCGCAGACGGACTGTCCCGAACGGATCAGCCGCTCCCCCAGCGACTTCGCTCACCGGAGGACATCGCTCCCGTCGGAGTCGCCGTGCTGCTGCTCGGAGTTCTCTTCGCCGTCGGCCGGAGCAGCGTCCGGCGTGACCGACTCGACGACAACCTCAGCAGCAGTACCCGCCGCCGAACCCTCGACCGGTGCCTCGCCCGCAGCCTCAGGAACGGTCTCGGCGGGCACGTCAGCCGTGGTGTCCGCAGCTGCATCCGTCGTCGCGGTCTCCGCCGCAGCCGGCTCGGCGGCGGTGTCCGCCGCCGACTCCGCAACCGGCTCGGCCACCGTGTTCTCCACCGGCTCCTCGGCCGCAACCTCGGGGGCAACCTGCTCGGCGGGCACGTCAGCCGCTGCCTCTGCGGCTGCATCCGTCGTCACGGTCTCCGCGGCGACCGGCTCAGCGGCAGCCGACTCCTCGGCCGCAACCTCAGTCCCGGCTTCCGCCGCAACCGGCTCAACCGCGTCCGAAGTTTCAGTCGCGTCCGAAGTCTCGACCTCGTCCGAAGCTGCCTCCGAAGCCGCAGCCTCCTCGACAGCCACTTCCGCAGCCGCCTCGGGCTCCACCGCCGCCACCGTGGCCGTCTCCTCAGCCGCAGCAGCCGCCGCTTCCTCCACCACGACCGGGTCCGCCACAACCTCCGGCTCCGGAGCCGCCTCCGGAACCGGCGTGAAGTCGATCAGCGAATCGTCGTAAACCAGTTCCGCGACCGGGACCGAGGAGGTCACCTCGACCCGCACCTCCGAGTGCGCCCCGCACCCGTACGCCACGTCCACGACATGCCCGTCCGCGGGCGCGATGTCGTTCGTGCACGCACCGAACGCACCGCGCAGCGAACCCGCCAGCGGCACGAAGAAACCACAGGTCCCGCAGGTCGCGGGCGCGCTCCGGGCCATGTCCGAGCGCGGGCCGAACTCGCCGCTGTGCCAGCGGGCGGCCGCGTCCGCCCGGCCGTAGCGCGAGAGGACCTGCACCCGGCCGAGGCCGACCTCGTGGGCCGCTTCCTCGACGGCCGGGTCGTCCGACTGGAGGTACGCGGGCGAGAGGCGCGGGTCGTCTTTGTCCGCGGGGAACAGGTCGCCGACGCCGAGGTCGCCCGCCCGCACCCGCTGCTCCCACGGCACCCAAGCGGGCGCGACCAAGGCCTCCGGGCCTGGCTGCAGCACCAGTTCGCTCACCGTGACCGGCTCGTCCGGTCCGGCCACCGCGACGGTGACCGACCAGCGCCAGCCCCGGTACCCGGGCACCGACGCCTCGAAAAGGTGGCTCGCGGAAACCGCGTCCTCGCGCTCCACCCCGACGTGCTCGCCGACCTGTTCAGCGGGGGCTTCCGCCAGCACGGCCTCCCGCGCGACCGCCACGGCGTCCGCGAGCTTCCGGTGGAGAGAGCCGTCGTCCAGGGTCAACAGCAGCGTCATACCCCCAATTGTGCCGCACGCATCCGCGCCGCCCGTGCCAGGCTGTTCCTCGTGCGAACCCGGATCGTCTGGCCCCTGGTGGCCGCTGCCCTGCTCGGCGGATGCGCGGGCACTCAAGCCACGCCCGCCCAGCCCGAACGGCTCACCGTCCAGGTGCTCGGGACGCTGCCGCACGACTCGACCGCCTTCACCGAAGGGCTCGAGTACTCCGGCAGCACGCTCTACGAGAGCCGCGGCCTCGAAGGGCAGTCCTCACTCACCGCTGGCCCGGCCGGCGGAACTCCAGCCAAACAGGTGACAGTTCCCTCGCCGTTGTTCGCCGAGGGCATCACCGTGCTCGGGCCGAAGCTGTGGCAGCTGACCTGGCGCGACGGAATCGCCATCGAGCGCGACTCCCAGACGCTCGCCGAACTGCGGCGCGTCCATTACGACGGCGAGGGCTGGGGTCTCTGCCACCAGCCCAACGGGCGGCTGGTGATGAGCAATGGGTCGTCGCAGCTCACGTTCCGTGATCCGCAAACGTTTGCGGTCACCGGTTCCGTCGAGGTCGGCCAGGACCAGCTGAACGAACTGGAGTGCGTCGGCGACTCCGTCTACGCAAACGTTTGGCAGACCGGCACCATTCTGCGCATCGACGCGAATACCGGACGGATCACCGCGAAGATCGACGCGGGCAGGCTCCGCACGCCGACCCGGCCCGGCGAGGACGTGCTGAACGGCATCGCCGCGATCCCCGGCACGGACGAATTCCTCCTCACCGGGAAGCTGTGGCCGTCGTCGTTCCGCGTGAAGTTCGTCCCGGAAAATCAGCGAACCGGCACGTGAGCGGGCGGGGCGGGACCCCGATGAGGCAGGATTGAACCGTGGCACTCTTCAGCTCGCGCTCCGGTTCCGACAGCCCCCTCGGCGGGCAGTCGGGCAAAGGCCGTGGGAAGAAGAAGCGCCGCTGGACTCCCGAGCCCGGCGCGGCGCAGGCCCGGTCATGGCGCGACTCCCCGCCGACCCGGGTCGATCAGTCCGTTGACCAGCGCGTTCGCCAGGCTCCGCCGCAGTACGCGCCGGAGCCGCCGAGGGCCCGGCCGGAGCGCATCCCGCCCGAACCGCCGCGCGGCCGCCCGGCCGAACCGCGGACCGAGCACGTCGATCAACGTCCTCCCCGCGGCTATCCCGGACGGCCGGAGCCGCGCAGCGCGTTCTACGACGACGCGCCGCCGTTCCACCCGAACGCCGAAGAAGCGCCCACCGGCGCGGTCCCGATGGGACACCGTCCGCCACCGCCCCCGCGCGGCGCCCGGCCGTATCCGCCGCGCGAGCACCGCACCGAGCCCGGCCACCCGCGGCCGTACGACGACCGTCCCGGGAGCGCCGGTTACGAGCACTACGACACCGGCGGTTACGCGGGCGAACCCCGGGTCGAGGACGAGCAGGACGAGGCCTTCAACACCAGCGCGGTCGCCGGTGCGGGGTCGGTTCCGAAACTGCCGAAGAAGCTCACCGTCACGCGGGTCGCCGCGCTGCGCAGCCGTCAGCTGAGCGGACGGGCGGTCGGCGCGTTCCAGCGCGCCACCAAGGCGGACGGCGCGGACAAGTCCGGTCTCACCTCGCTGATGTACGCGGTGATGCTGAACTACGCCAGCGACGCCGCGATGGCGATCGCGCTGGCCAACACGCTGTTCTTCGCCGCGACCAGCGGCGAGAGCAAGGGCAAGGTCGCGCTGTATCTGCTGATCACGATCGCGCCGTTCGCGCTCGTCGCGCCGGTGATCGGCCCGGCGCTGGACCGGATCCAGCGCGGCCGCCGGCTGGCGATGTGCGTGTCGTCGCTCGGGCAGGGCCTGATGGCCGTGGTGATGGCGCTGCACTTCGACGACTGGCTGCTGTACCCGGCGGCGCTCGGGATGATGGTGCTGTCGAAGTCGTTCACCGTGCTGAAGGCCGCGGTCACGCCGCGCGTGGTGCCGCCGGAGATCACGCTGTCGAAGACCAACGCGCGGATCACCGTGTTCGGCCTGATCGCGGGCGGCGCGTTCGGCGCGCTGGCCAGCGGCGTGAGCGGCCTCACCAACTCTTCCGGCGCGCTGTGGTTCACCGCCGCGATCTGCGTGGCCGCGGCCGTGCAGTCGATGCGGATCCCGTCGTGGGTCGAGGTGACCGAGGGCGAGGTCCCGACGTCGCTGTCCGCGCGGCCGGAGCCGAAACAGAAGCGGCAGCGCCAGCCGATGGGACGGCACATCGTCGTTGCCTTGTGGGGCAACGGTTCTGTCCGCGTGCTGACCGGGTTCCTGATGATGTTCGCCGCCTTCGCGGTGAAGGCGCAGACCGAGCACGCCGGGCACAGCCCGTTCGTGCAGCTGCTGTTGCTGGGCATCATCGGCGCCGCGGCGGGCGTCGGCGGATTCGTCGGCAACGCGCTGGGGTCGCGGCTGCACTTCGGTTCGGCGGACCAGGTGATCGTGGCCTGTGTGGCGGCGTGTGTCGTGACGACGTTGATCGCGACGCTGCTGCCCGGCCTCGCCACAGCGGCGATCGTCGGCCTCATCGGCGCGACGGCCAGTGCGCTGGCGAAGATCAGCCTCGACGCGGTGATCCAGGAGGATCTGCCGGAACAGTCGCGCGCGTCGGCGTTCGGGCGTTCGGAGACGGTGCTGCAGCTGTCGTGGTGCTTCGGCGGCGCGGTGGGGCTGCTGCTGCCGCCGACGTACTGGATCGGCTTCCTGACCGTGACGCTGTTGCTGGCAGTCGGCCTGGCACAGACGTTCCTGGTGCAGCGCGGCGGTTCGCTCCTGCCCGGCCTCGGCGGCAATCGCCCATTGCGCCCAGAGCCGACCGGCAGCTTCCCCGCTCCGGGGCCCGCGCGAGGCCGCCGGTAATCTCGGGCCATGCGACGTTCCCGGGTGGTGGCCGTGCTCGCGGCCGGTGGTTTCGCGGTGGCCGGCTGTTCCGCGCCGGGCCCAGTCGAGGTGACTTTCTACGGCGACGGGCACACGATCACCGCCGCCCCGATCGGCAACTGCGACATCAAATCCGGCGTCTGCGCGGCCAATCCCGGCGCGACGGGCAAGCTCAAGGTGCGCCCCGGCCGGTCGGTCCAGATCTCGGTGCCGAAGGAAATCGCCGAGACGCCCTGGAAAGTCACCGTGCAGTACGTGAACGGCAAGGGCGAGCCGCAGCCGCTCAAGGAGGACATCATCACCTCCCGCGACCGCTACGCCTACACCGCGACCCCGCCGGCGAAGGACGACCAGATCGTGGTGGTCGAGATCGCGCAGGCCTCGGTGATCAGCCGCACCGGCGACCCGAACGACGCCGAAGCGGTCACGACGGCGCTGTGGTCGCTGCAGGTACAGCCTGCCTGATTTTCTTGGCACAGCAGTGAAGGGCTCCGCGCCGGGATTCCCGCGCGGAGCCCTTCACTGTCTTCAAGCAATGGCGCGGCCGATCACGGGTCGAGGTCGCGCGCGACCGCGCGCATGATCTCCGCGATCTGCTTCGTGTTCTTGCGATCCGGGTACCGATTGCGCCGCAGATCCGGCTGGACCTTGAGTTCCAGCAGCTTGATCATGTCCTCGACGAGGCCGTGCAGCTCCTCCGCGGGACGGCGGCGCGCCTCGGCGACCGACGGCGGCGGGTCCAGCAGCCGGACGGAGAGCGCCTGCGGCCCGCGCCTGCCGTCGGCCACGCCGAACTCGAGCCGCTGTCCGGCCTTCAGGCCCTCGACGCCCTGCGGCAGCGCGGCCTTGCGGATGTAGACGTCGGCACCGCCGTCTTGCGTGACGAAGCCGAACCCCTTCTCCGCGTCGTACCACTTGACCTTGCCGGTCGGCACTTCCCTCACCAGTCCTTCTGCTGTGCAGGTCACGACGAACGCGCCCCGAGCGATCTCGAGGCGCGCGTCCGGCAAGCGTATCTCGCCACAGGCGCTGGGGAGAAGCGGATAGTCCCGTTACTCTCACCCCATGGAGAACGCACCCAAGCAGACCGGCAAACCGATCCTCATGCGGCTCGGCATCGGCCTGTTCGCCATCGGCATGCTCGCCGTGGCGACGGTGTTCGTGCTGTTCGCCGCCGGACTCGAAAACCTGCCGGTGTGGCTCAGCGCGGCCGCCGGGGTGATCACCCCGCTCGGCCTGCTGCTCGGGCTGATCGCCCTGATCCAGGAAGCCCGCGCCGGGAAGCACGGCTGACCAGCGCTTACACCGCGGTCTCCACGAACGTCCTGGCGAACCACTCCGGGAATTCGACCAGCGAGTCGAACACCACGTCCGCGCCCTCGGCGGCCAGTTCCTCCCGGGTGCACGGCCCGGTCGCCACGCCCACCGACACCGCGTTGGCCGCTCGCGCGCCCCGTACGTCGCCGAGGTGATCGCCGACGTACGCCCGTGCTCCGTGTTCCAGCAGGGCCGCCGCCTTCTGCGTGGACCACAGCTCGCCCACCAGGTCGTCGACCTTCATCCCCAGCGCGTCGAGGTGCATCTGCGCGTTGGGCCCGTACTTGCCGGTGACCACGACAGTCCGCCCGCCCGCCGCGCGGACCGCCTCCAGCGCCTCGGCCGCGCCCGGCAGCGCGACCGTGCTCGGCACGACCGTCTCCGGGTACAGCTCGCGGAACTGCCAGATCAGCTCGGGGATCCGCTCCTCCGGCGCGCCGAACTCGCGCAGCGCCTGATCGAGCGGCGGCCCGAGGTTCGCGGCGAACGCCTCTCCGTCGAACGGCAGCCCGGACTTCTTTCCCAGCGCGTTCATCGCCGCGACCATGCCCGGCCGCGGGTCGATCAATGTCATGTCGAGGTCGAACCCCACCGTGATGCCCACGTCCCACACGGTAGCCGTCCGCACCGACAATTCCGGCGGGCATTTGTACACGTGCACCATCCAGGTAAAGGTTCTTGACACAGATTCAGTCTGTGTCAAGCTGACGGTGTGACCAGCTTCACCGAGCGGACCAAGGCGACGCTTCGCGAGACGCTGCTGGACGCGGCCGCGGATCTGCTTCCCGACCGCGGCCACCAGGGCCTGCGAATGGCCGACGTGGCCGCGAAAGCCGGGGTCAGCAGGCAGACGGTCTACAACGAGTTCGGCAGCAAGGCGGCGCTCACGCAGGCCGTCGCGCTGCGCGTCGCGGCGGAATTCCTCGACGGCATCCGCTGCCGGTTCGAGGACGCCGAGAGTTTGCTCACGGGCATCCGCGGCGCAGTCGTCTACACGATCGAACACGCCAGGGAGAACCGGCTGATCGCCGCGGCACTCGGCACCGAGGCCGGCGAGGATCTGCTGCCCCTGCTGACTTCGCGCGGCGAACCGATCCTCGCCGCGTCGGCCGAACTCGCGACGCAGCAGTACCTCGCGCTCGAACCCCGGCTCACGGCCGACGCCGCCGCACTGCTCGCCGAAACGGTGGTCCGGCTGTCGCTGAGCCACCTGGTGCTGCCGACGCACACCGCGTCCGAGGCCGCCGAGTCGGTCCTCGCGGTGCTCGCCCCCGCCATCGACCAATTCGTCCACAATGGAGTGAAACGAGAGGGCCAGTCATGACCGAGACGCTTCCGGAGCTGCGCAGCGGATTCTCGTCCCTGCGCAAGGGCGGGCTGAACTGGGACTCGTTCCCGTTGCGGCTGTTCGTCAAGGGCAACAAGAAGTTCTGGAACCCGGCGGACCTCGACTTCAGCCAGGAACGCGCGGGCTGGGAAAGCCTGACGCCCGAACAGCAGCGCTCCACCACCTACCTCGTGGCGCAGTTCATCGCGGGCGAGGAGGCGGTGACCGAGGACATCCAGCCGTTCATGCGCGCGATGTCGTCCACCGGCCGGTTCGGCGACGAGATGTACCTGACGCAGTTCTGCTTCGAGGAGGCCAAGCACGTCGAGGTCTTCCGGCGCTGGATGGACGCCGTCGGGCTGGACGACGACCTGCACCCCTACGTCGCGGAAAACCCGCACTACCGCAAGCTTTTCTACGAGGAGCTGCCGCAGTCGCTGCGCGCGCTGGAGGCCGATCCCAGCCCGCTCAACCAGATCCGCGCGAGCGTGACGTACAACCACGTGATCGAAGGCAGCCTCGCGCTCACCGGGTACTACTCGTGGCAGCTGATCTGCACGCAGAACCAGATCCTGCCGGGAATGCAGGAATTGGTGCGCCGCATCGGCGACGACGAACGCAGGCACATGGCGTGGGGCACGTTCACCTGCCGCCGGCACGTCGCCGCGGACGACGCGATGTGGGACGCCGTGCAGGAACGCATGGGCGAGTTGCTGCCGCACGCGCTCGGCATGATCCAGTGGGTGCAGGACCAGTTCGAGGAAGTCCCGTTCGACAACGACCCCGAGGAACTGATCCAGTACGCCGCCGACCGCGCCCAGCGCCGCCTCGGCGCGATCGAATCCGCGCGGGGCACGCCGGTCGAGCAGATCGACCTCGACTACTCGCCTGAGCAACTCGAGGACACCTTCGGCGAGGAAGACGAAAAGGCCCTCGCTGAGGCCGCCGCGGCCGCTTCCGCCTGACCCTCTCGTGAGTGTTTATGCCGGTTCTAACCGGCATAAACACTCACGAGGCCGCGGTGCCCTGCGGGTTCGGGTGGTGCGCGGTCTTGCGCCCCAATGTGGCATTGGGTGCGCTGGACGCACCGAACGCCACATTGGGTGCGTCTGACGCACCCAATGCCACATTGGGGTTTTCTCAGCAGCGGGCCTTGGGGAGGTCCGTGAAGGACGTCTGCGGGCGCGGAGAGCGGAGTTCTCGCGTCGCGCGGCTGGCCCCAGGCGGTGCTACAACGAACCCGCCGCACACCTCACCACTGAGAAAACCTCATTGGGGCGCTCGCTCTAACCGCCATAAACACTCACCAGGCTCACGCGTGCTTCTGCGACGCCGCCTGCTCCAGCCCGAGCAAAGTCACCGACTGCTGGCGCATTTCCACCTTCCGCACCTTCCCGGTCACCGTCATCGGGAATTCCTCCACCACGTGGATATAACGCGGGATCTTGTAATGCGCCAGCTTGCCCTGGCAGAACTCGCGCACCGCTTCCGCGGTCAGCGCTTCCGCGCCCTCGCGCATCCGGATCCAGGCCATCAATTCCTCGCCGTACTTGACGTCCGGCACGCCGATCACCTGTGCGTCCAGCACATCCGGGTGCGTGTAGAGGAATTCCTCGATCTCGCGCGGGTAAATGTTCTCGCCGCCGCGGATCACCATGTCCTTGATCCGGCCGGTGATATTGAGGTAGCCCTCGTCGTCCATGATCGCGAGGTCGCCGGTGTGCATCCAGCGCGCCTCGTCGATCGCCTCGGCGGTCTTTTCCGGTTCCTCCCAATAGCCGAGCATCACCGAATAGCCGCGGGTGCACAGTTCGCCCGGAGTGCCGCGCGGCACGGTCAGCCCGGTTTCCGGATCGACCACTTTGGACTCCAGATGCGGGCCCACGCGGCCCACAGTGGACACCCGGCGCTCCACCGAATCGTCGGCGCGGGTCTGCGTGGACACCGGCGACGTCTCGGTCATGCCGTAGCAAATGGACACTTCAGTCATCCCCATCCGGTCGATGACCTGCTTCATCACCTCGACCGGACAAGGCGATCCGGCCATGATGCCGGTGCGCAGCGAGCCGAGGTCGAACGTCTCGAACTCCGGATGGTTCAGCTCGGCGATGAACATCGTCGGCACGCCGTAGAGCGACGTGCAGCGTTCGGCGGCGACCGCGGCGAGCGTCGCCTTCGGGTCGAACGCCGGGGCCGGGATGACCATGCACGAACCGTGGCTGGTGCACGCGAGATTGCCCATCACCATGCCGAAGCAGTGATAGAAGGGCACCGGAATGCAGACCCGGTCCTGCTCGGTGTAATTGCACAGCTCGCCGACGAAATAGCCGTTGTTGAGGATGTTGTGGTGGCTGAGCGTCGCGCCCTTGGGGAATCCGGTGGTGCCGCTCGTGTACTGGATGTTGATCGGATCGTCCGCGGACAGCCCGGCCTGCAGTTGCGCGAGCCTCGCCGGGTCGCCGCCGCGGCCGGAATCCATCAGTGCGGTCCACGAGGAAGTGCCCAGCAGCACCACGGCCTCGACGCCGGGGCAGTTCGGCCGCACCTCCTCGATCATCGCGGCGTAGTCGGACGTCTTGAACTTGTCCGCCGCCACGAGCATCCGGATGCCCGCCTGGTTGAGCACGTACTGCAATTCGTGCGAACGGTAGGCCGGGTTGATGTTGACCAGGATCGCGCCGATTTTCGCCGTCGCGTATTGGAGGAACGTCCATTCCGCCCGGTTCGGCGACCAGATGCCGACCCGGTCGCCCTTGCCGATGCCGGACGCGAGCAGCCCGTGCGCGAGAGTGTCGACCTCGGCGGCGAGTTCGCGGTAGGTCCAGCGGGCGCCTGCCTCACGGTCGACGAGTGCGTCCCGGTCGCCGAACGCGGCCACGGTGCGGTCGAAATTGTCCCCGATCGTGTCGCCGAGCAGGGGGACGCTGGAGGTCCCGGAGGCGTAACTCGGCAGTGCAGGCGCGTCAGGCATGGGTGCCTCCCGATGGCGGTCTTCGTCGACGAGCCTGAGTCTAAGCTTGATTTCGGACCTTTCCGCCACCCTCGTTATGGGGTGCGCTCGCACGAGCGGCCGATCGCCGTGCGCGTTCCGCTACCCTCGGTGCGGGTTGTTTCGTGCACGAGGGGACTGGGACGTTGCCAGAGGAATTTTCCCTGGGCTGGACCGAGACCGACGTGGCGGTGCGGCGCACCGGGCTGCCCGCGTCGTGGCATCCGTTCGAGATCCGCAGCGCGGGCGCGACGATGACCGAGCACAACCGGCTGGCCGAGGAGGCGTGGACCGCGCTGCGCGGCCGGGGCCTCGCCGACGCGGAGAAACTCGACCGGGACGTCGAAGCGACCCTGCGCGCCTGGACGAGGCCGGACGTGCTGATCATCGTGCGCGCGGCCGAACTGCCGTCCGAGACGGTGTTGTACCGCGCGTGCATCGGCGAGGGTCTCGGCGTGTTCTCGGAGCAGGTCGACGACGGCCTCCGCTTCCGGCAGGTCCGGCCGGAGCGGCTGGTGGATCTGGTGCTGAGCATGTTCCCGCCGTATCCGGCGCTGCCCGTTCCCCCGGTCGCGATCACCCAAGCCCCGGCGCCGAAACGCAACGCCCCGGCTCCGGCCCCCTCGCGCCAGGACCGCGACGCGCTGGCGGGGTACTCGCAGTGGCCGCTGCACCGGCACGGAACCGTGGAACTTTCGCTGCGGCCAGGACAAGGCACGCTGCGCCCGATCTCGACGGCGACGTTCGTGGACACCGACGGCGGGCGGTACCTGACGTTTTCGGAACCATTGGCCGGCGGCGGCTTCCGGCTGCACTTCACGCCTTCTACGGGCACACACCTGCGGAAATGGCTGCTGGAGACCATCGAAGAGGGCGTGCGCTGAGAATTCAGGGCTAATCCCCGATGCCTTCGCCCGCTCAGCGGAGCAGGATCGGTGCCATGGACCCGAGTGCCCAGAACGAATTCCACCTCGTCGACGCCTTCACCGACCAAGCCTTCGCCGGCAATCCGGCGGGCGTCGTCGTGCTCGAACAGCCCGCGGACGCCAGGTGGATGCAGCAGGTCGCGGCGGAGATGAAGCACTCCGAGACCGCCTTCGTCGTCAACACCGGCGAAGGAGCGAAATCGCTCCGCTGGTTCACGCCGACCGACGAGGTCTCGCTCTGCGGGCACGCCACCATCGCGGTCACGCATGTCCTTGGCGGACACCAGGTTTACGACACTCTCAGCGGCCAGCTGACCTGCACCAAGGTCGACGGATGGATCGAGCTGGACTTCCCCGCCGACCCGCCCGTCGAGACCGGCGAAGACCTCACCCACATCCTCGACCTGCCCGCGAAATTCACCGGGCGAGCGCGCGAGAACCTCTTCGTGGTGCTCGAAAGCGCCGAAGCGGTCCGAACCGCGCAGCCAGACCTCGACGCCCTCCGCGCCACCTGGACCGGACGGCTCATCATCACCGCGCAGGGCGACGACTTCGTCAGCCGGTTCTTCGGCCCCGGCGTAGGCGTCGACGAGGACCCCGTCACCGGCTCCGCGCACTGCTCGCTGGCCCCGTACTGGGCCGGGCAGCTGGGCAAGACCACTCTCGTCGGACAGCAGATCTCCGCGCGGGGCGGAACCGTGCGCACCGAAGTCCGAGGCGACCGCGTACTGCTGCGCGGACAGGCCGTCACCGTAGCGAGCGGGGAGTTGTACGTCTGATGCGACTGATTCTCAACGTGATCTGGCTGGTCCTCGCCGGTTTCTGGATGGCGCTGGGCTACCTGCTGGCCGGGGTCATCTGCTGCGTCCTGATCGTCACGATCCCGTTCGGCATCGCGTCGTTCCGGATCGCGAACTACGCGCTGTGGCCGTTCGGCCGGACGGTGGTCGACCGGCGCGAGGCCGGGGTCGGCTCGTTCGTCGGCAACGTGATCTGGTTCCTGGTCGCCGGGCTGTGGCTCAGCATCGGCCACCTGGTCACCGGGGTGCTGCAGTGCGTCACGATCATCGGCATCCCGCTGGGACTGGCCAACTTCAAGATGATCCCGATCTCGCTGATGCCGCTGGGCAAGGAGATCGTGGACGCGTGAGGTCCTGATCCGCCCGAGGTCAACCGGACACCCGGTTCGCCTCGCGGCGGATCAGCACTTCCAACCGAAAAATAATTTTGTCTTGACAACTCAAATAATCGGCAGCAGGCTGAGCCGCATGACAACGACACGCAAGCTGGTCCTGGGTTTCTACGTCTCGCTCGACGGCAAGAGCGCCGACGCCGACAACGGCATCCGCGACGTCATGACGGCCACCGACGACCCCGAACAGGAGGAATACTTCGTCGACCAGCTCTGGGACGCCGGGGCTTTCCTCATGGGCCGCAACACTTACGAGGCCATGGCGGCCTTCTGGCCCACCTCGGACCATCCGTCGGCCAAGGCCATGAACACGATCCCCAAGGTCGTCTTCTCCAGAACCCTGACCACCGCCGACTGGCCGGAGACCCGGATCGCCAGCGGTGACCTCGCGGAGGAGATCGCCAAGCTCAAGGCCGAGCCCGGCAAGGATCTCGTCGCCGCGGGCGGCACCGAATTCCTGCACTCGCTGATCAAGCTCGGCGTGGTCAACGAGTACCGGCTGTGGGTGCTCCCGGCCGTCACCGGCAAGGGCGCGGCCCTCTTCCCGGAACTGGACGAGGCCCGGCGGCTGCGGCTGGTGAAAAGCACGGCCTTCCCGTCCGGAATCCTCGAACTGCGGTACGCCCCGGCGGACTAATCCTCCGGCTCGAAGGGCAGCTTCACCACGAGGCACGGCCCGCCGACGAACAGGCCGCCGTCGATGCCCAGCGCTTTCCCGCCGGCGTAGAGGTACGGGCCCTCGATCTGGGTCGGGTGGATGCCCAGCTGGTCGGCGATCACGCTGTGCCCGTGGACGATCCGCGAACCGCCCAGCGCGTCGAGGAGCCGGTCCGCGTTCTCCTCGCCGTCCGGGCCGCGGAAGGCGTACCGGGTGGTCATCCGGCGCCACACGTCCCACCAGGCCTCGATGTTGCTGCCGGAGAGGATGTCGCGCGCGGTGGCGTTGATCGCGTCGAGGTCCCCACCCCAGTCGAGGTACTCGAGGGTGTCCGAGTGCAGCAGCAGATGGTCCTCGTCGACCGCGACCAGCGGCCGTTCGGTGAGCCATTCGATGTGCTCGGGGGTGAGCCGGTCCTGATCCGACAGCAGGCCGCCGTTGATCTCCCAGCTGCGCGCGAAACTGCGCGGCCCGAAGTCGGACGGCACCGGGCGGTCGCCGAAGTGGTACATCCCGAGCAGCAGGATCTCGTGGTTGCCGAGCAGCATCTGCACCGAGCCGCCCGACTCCTCCGCCTGCTCCTGGAGTTCGCGCACGAGATCGATCACCCCGACGCCGTCCGGGCCGCGGTCGGTGAAGTCGCCGAGGAACCACAACCGGTCGTCGACGCCGGCCCACTTGCCGTCGCTGTCGACAAGGCCCTCGGCGCGCAGTGCGTCAACCAGGGCGTCCCGGTGCCCGTGGACGTCGCCCACCACATAGACGCTCATCGCTCGACGATATGCCCTGATCCCGGGCGGTGGGCGGTCAGCCTTCGCCGAACGGGTCGAGCGTTCGCCCGATCAGGTCGGCGACCGAGCCGATCACCTTCGTCGGCCGGTACGGGTAATTCTCCACCGATTCCTCGTTCGAGATGCCGGTGAGCACCAGGATGGTCTGCAGCCCGGCCTCGATCCCGGAGTGCACGTCGGTGTCCATCCGGTCGCCGATCATGAGCGTCGACTCCGAATGCGCGCCCAGCCTGCGCAGCGCCGAGCGCATCATCAGCGGGTTCGGCTTGCCGACGTAATACGGCGAGCGGCCGGTGGCCCGCTCGATCAGCGCCGCGACCGAACCGGTGGCGGGCATCGAGCCCTCGACGCTCGGGCCGGTCGCGTCCGGGTTGGTCGCGATGAACTTCGCGCCGCCCTCGATCAGCCGGATCGCGCGGGTGATCGCGCTGAAGCTGTACGTGCGGGTCTCGCCGAGCACGACGTAGTCCGGGTCGCGTTCGGTCAGCACGTAGCCGACCTCGTGCAGCGCGGTGGTGAGCCCGGCCTCGCCGATCACGAACGCCGAGCCGTTCGGCCGCTGCGAGGCGAGGAACTTCGAGGTGGCCAGCGCCGAGGTCCAGATGGACTCCTCCGGAATGTCCAATCCGGTGCGCAACAACCGCGCGCGCAAGTCGCGCGGGGTGTAGATCGAGTTATTGGTGAGCACTAAAAAGTCGATATCGTTGTCCCGCAGTTCGGCGAGGAACTCGTCCGCCCCCGGGACGAGGTGTTCCTCCCTGACCAGCACACCGTCCATGTCGGAGAGATACGTCCACCGGCCTTCGCTCATGCGCGAAAATCTATCACGCGCGCGAGACGTCTGCGGCATACGAGGAAAGCGGCTACAGTGGAAATTGCCGGGCAACGCGAGGGGAGTCGCGCTCCCGGTCACCGAGGGGGTTCGGGGGAATCTTTTCCGTAAGCACCGGCTTAATGGTCGTTGCGCAATTCTTCCTGCCCCTTGCTTTGAAGGGGAGAAAGCTCATGACAGAAATTGCCGAACGTCCGGCAACCGTGGGTCCGATCACCGGGCCCACCTGGGGGTTGACCAAGTTCCTCGACCCGCTTCCGGTTCCGCCGGTACTGCGGCCGCCGTGGTGGGGACAGGACATGATCACCATTCCGATGACGGCGAAGCAGCAGCAGCTGCACTCGCAATTGCCGCCGACGACATTGTGGACTTATGCGGGACATTTCCCGGGTCCGACAATCGAAGTGCGCAGCGGCAAACAGTTGCGGATATCGTGGTCGAACGAAATAGAAGGCAAGATCCCGCTGGTCGCCGTGCAGGGCCCGGTGACCGACGGGCCGACCACCCGCCCCGGCCGCGAACTCGACCGGCCCGGCTACTCGATCGTCGACGGCGTCGCGGACCTGCCCGCCTGGACCGTCGTCCACCTGCACGGAGCCCGCACCAACGCGGGCAACGACGGCTGGGCGCACAACGCCGGTCTCCAGGGCACTTCGCAGCTCGTCGAGTACCAGAACCGGCAGCAGGCGATGCCGCTCTGGTACCACGACCACGCCATGGCGATCACGCGCTTCAACGTCCACACGGGCCTGGCCGGGATGTACCTGATCCGCGACGACGAGGAGGACGAACTCGACCTGCCGCGCGGCGATCGGGAGCTCCCGCTGATCCTCGCCGACCGCAACCTCGACGTCGATCCGGCGACCGGCCAGCTCACCGGGCAGCTGCTGTACAAGTTCCCGTACGTGCCGAACGGGCCGATGATCCCGTTCTCCGGCCCGTTCACTCTGGTCAACGGCGTGATCTGGCCGCATCTCGAGGTCAGCGCGCGGTGGTACCGCTTCCGGGTGCTGAACGCGGCCAACGACCGGTTCTTCACGCTCAACCTGGTCGACGAGAACAACGTGCCGCAGAACGACGCCGTCCGCCTGATCGGCACCGACGGCGGGTTGCTGCCCGCGCCCGCGCCGCTGCCGTCCGGCGGCTTGACCGTCGCGCCCGCCGAGCGGTTCGACGTGCTGATCGACTTCAGCCGGTTCAAGGGGCGGAAAGTCAAGCTGCGCAACGCCAAACCGGGCGGGGTCGAGCCGGACGTGATGGAGTTCCGGGTGGACAGCCGCCCGAAGCACGATTCGTTCGAACTGCCCGAAAAGCTCTCGACGTCCTACGTCCGGATCAAGCACGGTTCGACGCTGCCGGAGGACCACGACCACGTCTGGGTCGCGCTGCTGCTCAACGCGAGCGGGCATCCGGAGATGTGGGACCTCGAACAGGTCGACGCCGATCCGGGCGGCAAGGGGATCATCCAGATCAAGGACCCGGCGGGCGGGCTCAAGACGTTCCGGATGATCGGGCGGCTCTTCGACGACACCACCGGCATCTTCATCAACCACGACAAGTGGGCGGTGTGGAACATCGTGCACGTCGCGAACGGCGGGCCGGCGCATCCGTTCCACATTCACCTGACCGAATTCCAGGCGCTCTTCCGGCGCGGCTTCACCACGACGTTCGACCCGGCTTCCGAGCGCACCACCAAGCCGATCGACGGGTTCGCCGACGTCCCGCTGGAAAAGTACGAGGAGGGCTGGAAGGACACGATCATCGTGAACCCCGGCCAGTGGGTGAGCGTCGCCGGCCAGTTCGGCGGCGGCACCGGCGAGTTCATGTACCACTGCCACATCCTCGACCACGAGGACGAGGGAATGATGCGGCCGTTCGTCGTGCACCCGCCCGAGGTGGCGAAGTTCCACGTCCACCCGGGCGGCGGCCACCACCACGGCGGCTGACCCGGGAGCCGAGCGCACGTGGGGGGCGCTCGGCTCAGGAGGCCGCGGCCGGGCGCACCGCCACGGTCGCGGCCTCCACCGACTGTGCCGCCTTCAACGGAGGCGCCGCGCGCACTCGATGCGGCGTTCGGCGCGTCCCGGGACCACAACTCCACCTCGGCGTGTCTCCGCAGCGAGCGCAGTGCCGCCAGAACGCGGCGTTTTCCCCAGCCGCTCAACGCAGTCCGCCGCCGCTGCGGCTGGGAGTGCGCTGTCCGTGAAGGGAACCCTGAGGGACTCTGAGTCCCTCAGGGTTCCCCTCACGTACCTCTGCCGGAGCAGGGCCGCACACAGCGGCTGCGGAGAAAACCTCCCAGGACGGCGTGGCTCAGGAGGCCGCGGCCGGGTGCACCGCCACGGTCGCGGCCTTCACCGACAGCGCCACCGCCGAGCCCGGCTCCAGGGCGAGTTCGGCGACTGCGGCCGGGGTGAGGTCGGCGGTCAGGCCGTGTGCCCAGCCGCCGCCCTCGGTTCGGACGCGGATCACCGGACCGTGCGGTTCCAGCGCCGCGACGACGGCGTCGGTCGTGTTGCGTGGGCTGCCGTGATGCTCGCCGTCGTGCGGGTAAACCGCGACGGCGTTCGGCTCGAACACCGCGACCGCCGCCTCGCCGACCACCGTGTCCGGCGTCAGCAAACCCGTCACCACCTCGCCCGAAGGCGTGCGCAAGCCGCCCGCCACCGCCACGCCGGACACCAGGTTCAGCCCGGCGATCCGCGCGGTGAAAGCGGTCCGCGGCGCCGCGAGCACCTCCCGCGTCGGGCCGCGTTCCACGATCCGGCCGCCGTTCATCACCGCCACATGGTCGGCCAAGGCCAGCGCGTCCAGCGGATCGTGCGTGACCAGCACGGTGGTCGGGCCGTCGCGCAGCACCCGGCGCAGCAGGCCGCGGATCGCCGGTGCCGAGTCCACGTCGAGCGCGGCGAACGGCTCGTCCAGCAACAGCAGATCCGGCGTGGACGCCAGCGCTCGCGCGATCGCCACCCGCTGCTGCTGCCCGCCGGACAGCTGGCTCGGCCGCCTGTTCGCGAATTCCGCCGCGTCCACTTCGGCCAGCCACCGCGAGGCGATCTCCCGCGCCTCCGCCCGGCTGGTGCCGGTCGAGCGCGGCGAGAACGCGACGTTGTCCATTGCGGACAGATGCGGGAAAAGCAACGCGTCCTGGGACAGCAGACCGACCCGCCGTTCGTGCGGCGGCAGGTCGACGCCGTTCCCGGCCAGCCGACGGTCGGCGAGCGTGAAGTCGGCGGAGGTCACCGGCAGCAAACCAGCGAGGCTGCCGAGCACGGTGGACTTCCCGGAGCCGTTGGGCCCGAGCAGCGCGAGCACCGATCCGCCGGGCACGGTGAACTCGACGTCGAGGGAGAACTCGCCGCGGGTAAGCGCCAGCTTCGCGGAAAGCGTCACCGCAGCCCGCCTTCCCACGACCGCGGCCGCGCGACCGCGATGACCAGGACGGCGACCGCGATGAGCAGCAACGCGAGCGCCACCGCGCTGTCGATGTCCACTTCGGCCTGCGTGTAGACCTCGAGCGGCAGCGTCCGGGTGACGCCTTCCAGACTGCCCGCGAACGTGATGGTCGCGCCGAACTCCCCCAGCGCGCGGGCGAAGCTCAGCACCACACCGGAACCCAGCGCCGGAAGCAGCAACGGCAGTGTCACCCGGCGGAACACCGTCCACGGACGCGCGCCGAGCGTCGAGGCGACCTGCTCGTAGCGGTCACCGGAGCCGCGCAGCGCGCCTTCCAGGCTCACGACCAGGAACGGCATCGCGACGAACGTCTGCGCGATCACCACCGCGGCCGTCGTGAACGGCACCTGCTCGCCGGTCAGCCAGTTGATCAAGATGCCGAGGAAACCCTTGCGGCCCAGCAGGTACAGCAGGGCCAGGCCGCCAACCACGGGAGGCAGCACCAGTGGCAGCAGGACGATCGACCGCAGCATCCGCACGCCCGGCACCCGCGAGCGGGCCAGCACGATCGCGAGCGGGACGCCGAGCACCACACAGGCCACTGTGGACAGTGCGGCGGTCACCAGCGACAGCCGGAGCGCGTTCAGCGACGAGGACGTGACCAGCAGCGACGGCAGCCGGGTGAGGTCGGACCGCACCAGGAGGCCGACGACCGGCAGCACCACGAGCGCGAGCGCGGCGACGGCGGGGAACCAGAGGATCAGGGGAACCCGGGCGTGCGGCGGCCGGGTCTCGGCCGCCGCGCCCGCCTTACTTGCCAGGGCCAAACCCGATCTTGGCCAGTTCGGCCTTGCCCTCGGCGCCAAGGATGAAGTCGTTGAACTGCTTCGCCAGCGCCGCCTGCGGGGCGTTCTTCACCACCGCGATCGGGTACTGGTTCACCGCGCCCGAGGACTCCGGGAAGTCGACCTTGTCCACTTTGCCCGCGGCCGACGTCGCGTCGGTGACGTACACCAGCCCGGCATCGGCGTCGCCCGACTGGACCTTGGCCAGCACCTGCTTGACGTTCGTCTCCTCGCTCACCGGCTTGAGCGCCTTGCCGGTGCTCTGCTCGACCTTCTGCGTGGCCGCACCGCACGGCACCTGCTGCGCGCACACGACCACGTTCAGGCCCGGCTTGGTCAGGTCGGCGAAGGTCTTGATGCCCTTCGGATTCCCCTTGGCCACGGCGATCGCGAGCTTGTTGGTGGCGAACACCGTCGGCTGGCCGTCGATCACGCCGTCCTGCACGGCCTTGTCCATGTTCTTCTGGTCGGCCGAGGCGAACACGTCGGCCTTGGCCCCGTTGTCCAGCTTCTGCACGAGCGCGGAGGAACCCTCGTAGTCGAAGGTGACCTTGACGCCCGGATGCGCGGCCTCGAACTGCTTGCCGAGCGCGTTGAAGGATTCGGTGAGCGAGGCCGCGGCGAACACGGTCAGCGTGCCGCCTCCCGGAGCGGGGGCGGACGCGGAACCCGCACCCTGGCTGGAGCTGGGCTGGTCGCTGGAACTGCAGGCGCCGGCGAACAAGGCGATCGCCGCGGTTCCGGCGACGGCGAGGGCGAGCTTCTTCATCTGGATCCTTCCGGGGTTTCCACCACGACGGTGGTCGCCTTGACCACGGCGACCGCGAGCACGCCCGGGCGCAGCCCGAGTTCGCGGACCGCCTCGGTGCTCATCAGTGACACCACTCGGTGCGCCCCGCACTGCAGTTCGACCTGCGCCATCACCTTGTCGGCGACGACCTCGGTGACGAGCCCGACGAAGCGGTTGCGGGCGGAACGGCCGACCCCCGACGGGTCGTCCGGTTCGGACGCTTGCGCCCTGGCGAACCCGGCGAGCTGAGCGCCGTCGACGACCTTGCGGCCGGCGGCGTCGTCCGTCGCGGTCAACTGACCCGCGCGAACCCACCGGCGGACGGTGTCGTCGCTTACGCCGAGCAGCCGAGCGGCCTCGGACAACCGAAATTGCGGCATGGCCGGAACATTATCGCCGCAGATGCGGAAAAGCTATGCGGGATGCGCATTTTCGCGTAACGCTTCGAGCATTGCGAACTGATAACGCCCGAGGACTTTCCGTTCTGCGGAAGTGAACTCCGCGAGCACCTCGGCAAGCCGTCGCAGCTCCCTCCGCGAGATCGCGTCGAGCCGTTCGCGGCCCGCCTCGGTGATCGTCACGAGCACCTTCCGCCGGTCGGTCCGGTCGCGTTCGCGGAGCACCAGGCCGGCCTTCGCGAGCCGGTCGAGCACGCCGGTCACCGCGCCCGTCGACAAGCCGGTGAGCTGCCCGATTCGGCCTGGGGTAAGGGAATCCGCGGTTTGCCCGGCGAGTTCGAGAGCTTGCAACTCGGTCGCCGAGAGCCCTTCGCGGGCGGCGTCGCGAGCGTGCCGGAGGACGAGGTGCGTGCGCAGCTGAGCCGCCAGCGCCGCGAAGTGAGTCAGCTCACTATTCGTCTCAGCGGTGCTCACCGAGTGCCTCCACATCGGAACCGAGGGTGGTTTCCAGGATTTTCGCAAGACTGCCTTTTCCGACCGTGCAAGCTATCCTGAGCGTAATGACAGCAGTACATCTCGGGTTTCCTCGCGTCCCCGGCAACCGAGGCCCGTCCGGCACGCCCCGGCCCGAGCACCCCGGTCTCGTCGATTCCTTCGGCCGCGTCGCGACGGACCTGCGGGTCTCCCTCACCGACCGGTGCAATCTCCGCTGCACGTACTGCATGCCCGCCGAGGGTCTCGACTGGATGCCCAGCGACCAGGTCCTCTCCGACGACGAGCTGGTCCGGCTCATGCGGATCGCGGTGGAGATGCTCGGCGTCACCGACATCCGGCTCACCGGCGGCGAACCGCTGCTGCGCCCTGGCCTGGAACAGATCGTCGAGCGGATCACCGCCCTCGAACCGCGGCCACGGGTCTCCATGACCACCAACGGGATCGGGCTGGCCAAGCGCGCCCCCGGCCTCGTCTCGGCCGGGCTCGACCGGATCAACGTGTCGCTGGACACCATCGACCGCGAGCGCTTCGCCGAACTGACCCGCCGCGACCGGCTGCCGCACGTGCTGGCCGGCCTCGCCGCCGCCCGCGACGCCGGGCTGTCGCCAGTGAAGATCAACTCGGTGCTGATGCGCGGGTACAACGAGCACGAGGCGGTCCCGCTGCTGAAGTTCTGCCTCGAAGAGGGCTACCACCTGCGGTTCATCGAGCAGATGCCGCTCGACGCGCAGCACGGCTGGAACCGCCGCGACATGATCACCGCCGAGGAGATCCTCGCGATGCTCGGCGAGGCCTTCACCCTCAGCCCGTTCCCCGCTCCGCGCGGCGGAGCGCCCGCTGAGCGCTGGCTGGTTGACGGCGGCCCCGGCGACGTGGGCGTGATCGCCTCGGTGACCAGGCCGTTCTGCTCCGCCTGCGAGCGCACCCGGCTGACCGCCGACGGAGCCGTCCGCTCCTGCCTGTTCTCGAACGACGAGACGGACCTGCGTTCCCTCGTGCGCGCGGGCGCGCGCGATGAAGAGGTGGCGGACGCGTGGCGCGACACGATGTGGCGCAAGCTCGCGGGCCACGAGATCAACGAGGCCGGCTTCGCACAGCCGATCCGGCCGATGAGCGCGATCGGCGGCTGAGCGATGACCTCTCCCTCCTTGTCCTCTTCTTCTCCGGTGACAGTCGTCGTCCGGTACTTCGCCTCGGCACGGGCCGCGGCGGGCACTGAAGAGGAGAAGGTGGAGCTGACGGCGGGCGCGACGGTGGCGGACGCCGTCCAGGCGCTGCGCGAGCTGCACCCCGGGCAACTTTCCCGCGTTCTCGACGCGGCGAGCTTCCTGGTCAACGAGGTGGCGGTCCGCGATCGGGGCCGCGCGCTCAGTGACGGCTCCCACCTGGACGTCCTTCCGCCGTTCGCCGGCGGGTGAGCTCCCGGAAAGCCCCCGTTCTCCCGGCTGAGCGCCGCACTGACCGGCGGAGCCGCCGTTCCCGGCCGATTGGTCCGGACCACGGCGAATGGCGGCACTGGCGCGCTGAGCGGTCGGCACTCTTTATCCCTACTCTCCGAAGTGTTTCGCTCACGGCGTATTGGGGCACTTCAAAGAACCACTCGGCGGACAGTGGCCGACGGTTGACCAGTGGTTTAGAGTGCCCGCTCTTATCTGCTGCGAATGGCCCCTTGACGCGTTATCGACGTGACCCAAGCCTCACGATCCGTGAAATATCTCGGCTAGAAAACGGCCAGATAACGGCGCTCTGACCAGTGCAAACAGGCGGATCGAGGGAGGTTGCGTGCCGTTACTGTGACGTAGGTCACACCTCGAATGATTTCCGATCACGCTCGGAATTACGTACCGTCGCTTTTCGGTTGGCCCCGACCGACCAAGCAACACCGGGAATCCGTAGCGCCCAGCTCTGTCCAACGGATCCCCGGACCCATACCCCGAGCGAAAGCATTTCCGGACAGAGACGAGGGGACGAAGACGGCGCGTCGTGCGACGTCCGCGTCAGCCGCCCGGCAACGGGCGGACGGGCTCCCAACCCGACCCGCAGCATCGAGCTCGTAGGCGCAGGAATCGAGAAGTTTTCACATGTCGTACCGAGGCAAGCACCGCAAGATGTCCGCTGCCACCCGCACCATCGCCCGTGTCGCAGTCGCGGGTATCGCGGTCGGCGCTCCTCTCGCGATCGCCGCGACCCCCGCGTCGGCGACCAACTGGGACGCCATCGCGCAGTGCGAGAGCGGCGGCAACTGGAACACCAACACCGGCAACGGCTACTACGGTGGTCTCCAGTTCACCCAGAGCACCTGGAAGGCCTACGGCGGCACCGGCAGCCCGCAGGGCGCGTCGCGTGAGCAGCAGATCGCTGTCGCCGAGCGCGTCATGCAGGGCCAGGGCCCCGGCGCGTGGCCGGTGTGCAGCAAGAAGGCCGGCAGCTCGGCCTCCGCGCACAAGGCGACCCCGAAGAAGAGCACCGCCACCAAGAAGGCGACCCCGAAGAGCGTTGCCCCGAAGAAGGTCACCCAGCCGGTGGCCGCGCTGGTGGCGAACTCCAACCCGAACGGTGACTACACCGTCAAGGCTGGCGACACGCTCTCGAAGATCGCCAAGGAGCACGGCATCCAGGGCGGCTACCAGAAGCTGCAGGACCTGAACAAGCAGTACGTGTCGAACGCGAACTTCATCGTGGTCGGCCAGAAGCTCGCCACCAAGTGAATCCGAGCCTCTTCGTGAGGCTGGTTCCGGCGCAGCGACTGCTGTGACAGAACGTCCGAAGGGCCCCACCGCGTCAAATCCCCTGGCGGTGGGGCCCTTCGTCGTGTCCGGGCTCGTGAGTGTTCATGCCGGTGAGAACCGGCGTAGCCACTCACGAGGGGGTCAGGGCGAGTTGACCCATTCGTCGGTGCCGTCGGTGAAGTGCTGGTGCTTCCACACCGGAAGCCGCGCCTTCACCTCGTCCACCAGTTCCGCGCACGCGGTGAACGCCTGGCCGCGGTGCTCGGCGGCGACCGCGCAGGCGAGCGCGACGTCGCCGATCGTCAGCGCGCCCACGCGATGGCTCACCGCCACCGCCCGCACGCCCTTCCAGCGCGCCGCGAGGTCGTTGACCACCTCGGCGAGCACGTCGCCCGCCGTCGGGTGGCCCTCGTAGGTCAGATCGCGCACGCCCTTGCCGCCGTCGTGGTCGCGGACCACGCCGGAGAACGTGACCACGGCACCCGCCGCGTCGTCCTCCACCAGCTGCGCGTGCTCCTCGACCGACAGCGGCTGGTCGCTCACGGCCGCCCGCAGGATCCGGACCGCGGGACCGGCCTGCACCGGCTCGCGCGGATGGTCGCCACCGGCGAGCTGGTCCACCGCGTGGTCGAGGATGTCCTCCAGGACCCGCAGACCGTCCTTCACGCCGCCGCTCGACCCGGGAAGGTTCACGACGAGGGCCCGGCCCGCCACGCCGGCCACGCCGCGCGAGAGCACCGCGGTGGGCACCTTCGGCAGCCCGGCCGCGCGGATCGCGTCCGCGACGCCTGGCAGCTCGTAATCCAGCACCGCGCGGGTGACGTCCGGGGTCCGGTCGGTCGGCGAGATGCCGGTGCCGCCGGTCGTGAGGATCACCTGGACGCCGTCGGCCACCGCGGCCCGCAGTGCGACGCCTACCGGATCGCCGTCCTCGACGACCACCGGCGGCGGAACGTCGTAGCCGCGGCCGACCAGCCAGCCGACGAGCACCGGGCCGGTCTTGTCCTCGTAGACGCCTCGGGCGGCGCGATTGGACGCGACGATGACGCGCGCGGTGTTCATGGCCGCTCCCAGGTTCCGGTCTTGCCGCCGTCCTTGCGCAGCAACCGCACGTTGTCGAGCGTCGCGGCCGGGTCGACAGCCTTGATCATGTCGTGCAGCGTCAGCCCGGCGACCGCGACGGCGGTGAGCGCCTCCATCTCGACGCCGGTGACGTCCTTGGTCTTGGCCGTCGCGCTGATGTGGACCGCGGCACCGTCCAATTCGAACTCCACCTTGACCCCGGACAGCGCGATCTGGTGGCACAACGGGATCAGCTCGGGCACCCGCTTGGCGCCCATGATCCCGGCGATCCGCGCGGTCGCCAGCGCGTCGCCCTTGGGAAGGCCGCCTGCCGAAAGCAGGCCGACGACCTCCGCCGTGGTGTGGACGGTCCCGCCGGCGAGCGCGGTGCGCGCGGACGCCGTCTTGCCGGAAACGTCGACCATCCGGGCAGCGCCGGACTCGTCGACATGGCTGAGTTCACTCACGCCCGCGAGGCTACTGCGCAACTCCGCCCAAAGTACGTGAGGGGAACCCTGGGGGAATCAGATTCCCTCAGGGTTCCCCTCACGTACGGTCAGCTGGCGCGTTCGGCGCGGACGGCGTTGCGCACCGCTTCCGCCACCGCCGGAGCCACCGCGCTGTCGAACACGCTCGGCACGATGAACGACGCGTTGAGCTTGCCGTTGTCCACCACGTCGGCGATCGCGTCGGAGGCGGCCAGCAGCATGTTGTCGTCGATGTTGTGCGCGGCGGCGTCGAGCAGGCCGCGGAAGACTCCCGGGAACGCCAGGACGTTGTTGATCTGGTTCGGGAAGTCGCTGCGGCCGGTGGCGACGACCGCGGCGTGCTTCTGCGCCTCCAGCGGGTCGATTTCCGGGTCCGGGTTGGCCAGCGCGAAGACGACGGCGTCGTCGTTCATCGTGGCGACCTGCTCCGCGCCGAAGAGGTTCGGGGCCGAGACGCCGACGAAGACGTCCGCGCCGACCAGCGCGTCGTGCAAGGTGCCGGACTTGCGGTCCTTGTTGGTGTGCTCGGCGATCCACGTGAGGTTGTCGTCGAGGTTGCCGCGCTCGGGGTAGACGATGCCGTCGATGTCGGCGGCCACGATGTCGCCCGGGTTCTTGCGCAGCAGCAGGCGGATGATCGCCGAACCGGCCGCGCCGACCCCGCTGACCACGATCTTGCAGTCCTCGATGTTCTTCCCGACCACGCGCAGCGCGTTGCGCAGCGCGGCGACCACGACGATCGCGGTGCCGTGCTGGTCGTCGTGGAAGACCGGGATGTCCAGCTGCTCGCGCAGCCGCTTCTCGATCTCGAAGCAGCGCGGCGCGGCGATGTCCTCGAGGTTGATGCCCGCGTACACCGGCGCGAGCGCCTTGGCGATCATGATGATCTCTTCGGTGTCCTGGGTGTCCAGGCAGACCGGCCACGCGTCGACGTCGGCGAACTTCTTGAACAGCGCCGCCTTGCCCTCCATCACCGGCAGCGCGGCGGCCGGGCCGATGTTGCCGAGGCCGAGCACGGCGGAGCCGTCGGTGAGCACCGCGACGGTGTTGCGCTTGATGGTCAGCCGGCGCGCGTCCTCGGGGTTCGCGGCGATCGCCTGGCACACCCGGGCGACGCCCGGCGTGTACGCGCGGGAGAGGTCGTCACGGTTGCGGAGCGCGACCTTGGGGCTGACCTCGATCTTGCCGCCGAGGTGGATCAGGAAGGTCCGGTCCGAGACCTTGCGCACGCGCACGCCCGGCAGCGAATCGAGCGCCGCGGTGATGTCCTGCGCGTGGTTTTCCGACAGCGCGTTGGCGCTGATGTCGATCACGATCGTGTCCGCGTGCGATTCGACGACGTCGAACGCCGTCAGCACGCCGCCGACGCGGCCGACCGCGGTGGTGAGATCGCCCGCGGCCGTGGACGAGGCCGGGGCCTCGACCCGGACGGTGATCGAATACCCGGGACCGGGAACCGGCATGACACGTACTCCCCGCTGGTGGAGTGGGTTAGGACGGCTCGAATCTAGTCCGGTGACCCGCGCCACCACACCCCAACCGGGTGACTGACCAGTAACTTCAGCCTCGTGAGTGTTCATCCCGGTTAGAACCGGCATAGCCACTCACGAGGGCCCGCAGGTCAGCGGTTGATCTCGGTCTCCGGGTGCACGTAAGGCACCTGCTCGAGCGGGAAGGCCAGGTCGCCGAACGGCGAAAGCGCTCCCTGCCGGTCCGAGGACAGCTCGGTGACCGGGTGCTCGCCCGGCTCGCCCGGCCACGTCGGGTCGATGCCCTTGCTCTGTTTGTCGCCCTTCGCCACTGCTTCCTCCGAGGCCCTCGTCCGGCAAACTCGACCACAGTCTGCCCGAACACGTCTCGTGCGCGCGCACCCGCCCGGTATCCTGGGTGTCTATGCCCGCGACCTCTCTGGCGGACTGGCTGCGTGCGGAGTCCGACGACGCACTCGCCGAACTGCTGCGCACGCGTCGCGATCTGTCCACCCCTCCTCCGTCCGACACCACCGTGCTCGCCACGCGCGCGGGCACGCCGGGGTCGGTCGCTCGCGCCTGCGAAGACCTCGACACGTTCACCCTCGCGGTGATCGACGCGCTGCTGGTCGCCGGTGCCGACATCGAGCCGACGCCGGTGTCCGCGGTGACGGCGCTGATCGGCCGCGACGTCAGCGAACCGCTCGCCCGGCTGCGCGCCCGGGCGCTCGTCTGGGGCGCCGACGACGAGCTGCGGGTGCCGCCCGCCGCGCGCGACGCGCTCGGTCCGTTCCCGGCCGGGCTCGGCGCACCGTCTCCCGCGCTGGCCGCCACCGACATCGACGCGCGGCTCGCGGAGGTCGGCGAGGACGAGCGGGCGGTGCTCACCGCGCTCGCCGCCGGGCCGCCGATCGGCCGCACCCGCGACGCGAGCTTCGACGTCGGCCTCTCCGACGCAGCCACGCCGGTGCAGAAGCTCCTCGCGCGCGGCCTGCTGCTGCGCCGTGACGACCAGACCGTCGAACTTCCCCGCGAACTCGGCCTGCTGCTGCGCGGCGGCCGGGCGTTCGAACCGGACACACTGGTCGAGCCGGAGCTGCCCGTCCATCCACATCGGACGGACACTGTGGACCAAACGGCCGCCGGTGAAGCCATGGAGTTGTTGCGGCAGACGGAATCCCTGCTGCGAATGTGGTCGGATGCGCCGCCGCCGGTGCTCAAAGCGGGCGGGCTCGGAGTGCGCGAGCTGAAGAAGGTCGCCAAGGACCTCGAAGTCGACGAGACCCGCGCGACGCTGCTCGTAGAGCTGGTCGTCGGCGCGGGACTCGTTGCGGACAGCGAAAACACCGCCCCCGAGTACGTGCCCACCATGCTCACCGACAGCTGGCTCGCGTCGCCGTCGGTGCAGCGGTGGATGACGCTCGCGCAAGCGTGGCTGGAGCTGCCGCGGCTGCCCGGTCTCGCCGGTGGCCGGGACGCGAAAGACAAGCCGATCGCGCCATTGTCCGAAGAGCTGCGACGACCGCTCGCGCCGGTTTCGCGGCATCGCGTGCTCAGTGCTTTGGCCGCGCTGAATCCTGGCGCAGGTGTGAAAAGCATCGACGAACTGGTTGCCGTACTGGCTTGGCGCGCGCCTCGGCGGGGTGGCCGGTTACGCGACGAAACCGTGCGCTGGACGATGGCCGAGGCGACCGCGCTGGGTCTCGTCGGACTCGGCGCCCTCACCACCGCCACCCGGCTGTTGCTGGAAGATGACCGCTCCGGCGCTGTCGAAGCCATGCACGACGCGCTGCCCGCGCCGGTCGACCACGTGTTGGTGCAGGCGGATCTGACGGTCGTCGCGCCGGGCCCGCTGGAGCCGGAGCTGGCGGCGGACATGGCCGCGGTCGCGGACGTCGAATCCGCTGGGCACGCAACGGTTTACCGCATCACCGAGCCGTCCGTGCGGCGCGCGCTCGACACCGGGCGGACCGCGGACGAGCTGCACGCGATGTTCCGCAACAAGTCGGCGACGCCGGTGCCGCAAGGCCTCACATACCTGATCGACGACGTCGCCCGCCGCCACGGCCGTTTGCGCGGCGGCACCGCGGGATCGTTCCTGCGCTGCGACGACGAGGCTTTGCTCGCCGAGGTGCTCGCTCATCCGGTAGCCGCGGAGTACGACCTGCGGCTGATCGCGCCGACTGTGCTGATCAGCTCCGCGCCTCTCGCTGAGGTGCTGGAAGCCTTGCGGGGCGCGGGTTTCGCCCCTGCGGCGGAGGGTCCGGACGGCCGAGTGGTCGACCTGCGGCCCACCGGACGCCGGCTGCCCGCCCGCGCCCGCGCGGCTCGCTCCCGGCCCGGTGAGCAGGCGGTGCTGACCGACGAGCAGGCAACGCGGATCGTCTCGAATCTCCGCGCGGGAGACCAGGCCTCGGCCCGCCGCCGGGGTTCCACGGTGCGCGCACCCGGTGGCGGCGGCGCGGACACGACGGCGACGTTGGACCTGCTTTCCCGCGCGACGCTTGAGCAGCGCGAGGTGTGGATCGGTTTCGTCGACTCGCGCGGCACCGCGAGCCAGCGAGTGGTGCGGCCCTTGCGGGTCGGCGGCGGGGTGCTGGAGGGTGCCAATCATGAGCGGTATCCGTTGCACCGCATCACTTCCGCCGCATTGGTCGAGGACTGACGTCGCCCCAATGCGGCATTGGGTGCATCTGACGCACCCAATGTGGCGTTCGGTGCGTTGAGCGCACCCAATGCCGCATTGGGGCGCTTTCGGTGGGGGGGACTGGAATGGCGCGGGCGAAGCGACGCGAGGCCGAGCGGCCGGGGAACGGGCGGGCGCGACGCGAAACTGAGCAGGATGGAACGAGCGAGGTAAATCGGCGAGGCGAAATGCCCGCGGTCAGAGGTTGCGAAGCCCCTGCAGCACCCGTTCCATGAACTCCCTCGACGACCGGTCCCCCAGCACCAGATCGGTCTGGTGCAGCATCACGAGACCGATGTCGGCCATGTCGCCCACCAGCACCTTCACCACTCCGAGCGGCAGGTGCAGGTGCGCGGCGATCTCGGCGACCGACCGGGTGTCCAGGCACAGGTCGCAGATCCGCCGGTGCTCGATCGAGCGCACTCCGCGGTACCGGCGGCCCTCGTCGCTGGTGGAGACCAGGGCTTCGAGCGCGAGGTTGTGGTCCGAGCGGGTCCGGCCGCGGGTTCGCGCATACGGCCGCACGCGCGATTTCGTCGGCTGCGCGGGCGGTTCCGGCTGCGCGGGCTCCTCGCCGGACCAGAACCGGTCCAATTCGGACACTCCGGAGGCGGGACCAGGGTCGAGGTACCGATCCTCGGGTTCTTCGACCAGCGCGTGCCTGCTGCGGGTGGCTTGTTCGACGTGCTGACGCTGGTACGCCGAGCCTTCCGGCACCACGCGGTCATCCGCGCCGGGCGAACCGGCGTACTCGTCGAACGAGTACGGGTCGTGCACTGCCGGCCGCGGCGGGGGCGGCGGCTCTTCCCAGCGCTGAGTCTGCTGGGGCTCTTCCCAATAACCGGACTCGCCGTCTTCGACCCATTCGTAGCCGTCGTCCCAGTTCTCCTCCTCAACCGGAGCAGGAGCAGGAGGCGGCGGGGCCACCGGACGCGGGGCGACAGCCTGCTGCACCGGCCGCGGCGCAACCGGCGCGGGCCGAGGTGCGGGCTCCGGACGCCGAGCGGCAGGCGGCGGGGTAGGCGGAGGCGGCGTGGGCCGCGGCTGCCGATGCGGCAACCGCAGGCTCAGCGAACTCATGTCGTACCGGCTCGGCGAGTCGAACGACTCCCGTTCCGTGCCTTTGTGGAGGGCGTCCCAGGCGCCCGTGTCCTGGTCTCCGAAACCCGAGATCTTCATCGGCTACCCCAGCACCCCGCCGCCTTGCAGCTGCGCGCGCAGCTCCGGCGTGATCTGCTCGCCGACCCGCTCGACCAGCAGGGTCATCTCGTACGCCACCGTCCCGATGTCGCACGTCGGCGCGGCGAGCACGGCGAGGCAGGACCCGTCCGAGACCGACATCAGGAACAGGTATCCGCGTTCCATCTCGACCACGGTCTGGTTCACGCCGCCCGCCTCGAAGCATCGCGCGGCGCCCTGGGTCAGGCTGATCAGCCCGGACGCCACCGCCGAGAGCTGTTCGGCGCGCTCCTGCGGCAAGCCTTCCGAAGGCGCGAGCATCAGTCCGTCCGCCGACACCAGCACCGCGTGCGCCGCACCCGGGACCCGGCGCACGAAATCCGAGATCAGCCAGCTGAACGTGCCCTGGTCCGCTGGCCGGTCGGAATCGGTCACTGCCCCTCCAAGCTCCTCGAACGCTGCCGGACGCCCGTTCGCCGTCTGCCGGCCATCCTCGCCCGGCCGCGGTGAAGTCGTCGTTCCAGCGTATTCACGCACCCGGTCGTGTCGAGCGTGTGCCCGGGCACGGTACGTGTCTGCCGGATGTAACGTCGCGCGAACGCATGCACAACCACGCATTCGCGGGTCACTCGGTGGTGGCGGCGGCCACCGTGCGCAGCGGGATGTCCGTGCAGGTCACCGCCGGTCCGACGCCCCGATCAGGGGCTGCCGGCCTCGGGTGCGAGGGGACAGGACTACTCAGCCTGCCCCGCTCGGAGGCACCACTCCCCGAAGCGGGTGAAGCGCGCGGAGTTCACTCCAACGGCCGCACCCGAGCCGGGGTGTAACGGGAATCTGGGAGTCGGCGTATGCCTCCTTCGCAGACGGCGGCGGGGACCGCGGACGGGACTAGCCCGCCCGCAAAGCCGTGTCGTGCGCGATCGCGTGCTGCACGACGGAGATCAGCACCTGCTTCGCCGATTCCCGCTCCCGCGCGTCGCACGCCATGATCGGCACCGACGGCGAGATGGTGAGCGCGTGCCGCACGTCTTCGATCTGGTGGTGCAGCAGCCGGTCGAAGCAGTTGATCGCCACGACGTAAGGCAGCTTCCGGTTCTCGAAGAAGTCGATGGACGGGAACGCGTCCGCGAGCCGGCGCGTGTCCACGAGCACGACCGCACCGATCGCGCCGACGGCGAGGTCGTCCCACATGAACCAGAACCGGTGCTGGCCCGGCGTGCCGAACACGTACAGCACCAGGTCGGAGTCGAGCGAGATCCGGCCGAAGTCCATCGCCACCGTGGTCGTCGACTTGTTCGGCGTCGCCGACACGTCGTCGTGGCCCACGCTGGCCTCGGTCATCATGGCCTCGGTGGTCAGCGGGTCGATCTCGGAGATCGCCCCGACCATAGTCGTCTTGCCCGAACCGAACCCACCCGCGACCACGATCTTGGCCGACGAGGTCGGACCCGTCTGCGGTGTGTTCGCGTCGGAGTCAAATTCTCCGAAGCCCACTGAGCACCCTTTCCATGAACTCGATACTGGGGCGGTCGCCCGAATTCGTGCTGCTGCTCGTGTGCACGAGCACCAGGCCGAGGCCCGCCACGTCACCAATCAGCACTCGCACCACGCCGAGCGGCAGCCGCAGCAGCGCGGCCACCTCGGCGACCGACCGGGTGTCGAGGCACAGGTCGCAGATGGACCGGTGCTCCGGCACGCGGACGCGGTCAAGCACCCGGCCCTGCTCGCTCGTCGACACCAGGGCCTCGATCGCGAGGTCGTAGGTCGGTTTCGTGCGCCCGCGGGTGCGGAAGTAAGGCCGGACCAGCCCGGAGGTCTCCACCTCGGCGGGCTCGTCCACGTACTCGCCCGCCGCCTGCATCGGCAGCGCGGCGGCCAGCTCGTTCGACGACGGTCCGGGAGACCCGTCGCGTTCGGCGCTGAAGGCGGCGAACTCGGCCGAGTCGTACAGCGGTCCGCTCGCCCCGCCGAACAGCTCCGAACCGGGCCCGCCGAGCAGCCGCTCGCGGTACCCGGGCACCGCGGTGATGCCCGGCTGCTGCCCGGCGTTGGAATCGGTCAGCCAGTTCGGCGGTTCGCGCACCGGTTCGGAATCCGCGGCTTGGACGTCCCTCGAACGCCATTCGCGGTCGACCCGGTCCCGGAAGGACTTCCAGTCCTCCCGGCTCTGGTCCCGATCGCCCCAGCCCCCGGTGTGCTCGTCACCGAGCCGGCCGTCGCCGCGCAAGCGCCCGTCGTCCACGGTTTACTCCTGTAGTCCTAGGTCCGCCTAGCGACGGACCGCAGCGCCCTGCAGTTGTGCCCGCATCTCCGGTGTCAGCTGCTGGCCGACCCGTTCGACCAGCAGCGTCATTTCGTACACCACCAAGCCGATGTCGCTCTCCGGCGAGCCAAGCACCGCGAGGCACGAGCCGTCGGACACCGACATCAGGAAGAGAAATCCGTTCGCCATCTCGACCACGGTCTGCGCGACCGGGCCGCCCTCGAACACCTTCGCCGCCCCGCGCGCGAGGCTGGTCAGCCCCGAGGCGACGGCCGCCAACTGGTCCGCCCGGTCCTTCGGCAGCCCGCGCGAAGACGCGAGCAGCAGACCGTCGGCCGAGACGACCACCGCGTGCGCCGCACCGGGCACCCGGTGGACGAAGTCCGTGATCAGCCACGCGAAGCTGCTCGCCGCGCTGCCGCCGGCCTGCCTGCCGTTCGGCTGCACCGAGCCGCCTCCCGGCTGCACTCCCGCCCGTGTCACTCTCGCTCCTCACTGCTGTCGCTCACATACCCGGCCCCGGTGACGCGAACCCCGTCGTCGTCGAGCCGGGCGTCCGGCGGCCGCTCCTTCAGTGCGTGCCTTCCGGACTTGTACCCACGCTGGAAGCTTGCCATCCGGCTGCGGGCAGCCGTCGCCGAGCGGGTGATCGCACCCGTTCCGGGCATTCCGGTGGTCGCGTCGGTGAACGAGTTCTGCTGCGCCGGTTCCGGCGCGTTGCCGATCGAGCCGGGGACCAGGTACGCGTTGGGCACGCGCTTGGGCAGCCCGGCGGACGTGATCTCCTCGTTCTTGGATTCGAGCAGCGACTGCGCCGCGTGCCAGCCCTCGTCGGAGACGCTGTGCCAGCTGTCGTCCTCCGGCTCGTCGGAACCGGGGTAGAGCGGCGTCGATTCGAGGGCCGCCGGCTCGGGTCGCCGCTCGGGCTCGGCGGCTCGGGTCTCCTCCGGTTCGGCCGGAGCCGCGGGGGCCTCGGGAGCCGCGGCGGTTTCCGGTTCCGGTGCGGCGGACTGGGGCGTTGCCGCGCCGTTCTCGCCGTCCTCGCCCTCGCTGAACCAGCGCGACAGCACCGACTGGTAGATCGGCAGCCGCCGGGTGGGCACGTCGTCCTCGAGCGCGGCGGAACCGTCCGGCTCGGCGGGCGGCTGCTCCTTCGGAGCTTCCGGCGCGACGTACTTCGGCTCCCGCTTCGGCAGCACCAGCGGCGGGAACTCGGTCTGCGCCAGGCTCGCGCCCTCGCCGTAGGACTCGCGCGTGAGCGGCGCGAGGTCTTCCGCGGTCGGCCACGCCGGCGTTTCCGAGGCAGGCGTCGCCGGGCTGAGGAACGGACCGGCCGCGCGGTTGCCCGCGACGAGGTCGTCGAGGCTGATCGGCTGGTCGAGCGGAACCAGACCGCCGTTCTCCGACGCTCCGCCGTTCGAACCCATCGCCTCGGTCAATTCGGCGGCCGCGGGCGGCGGCGCGAGCGGAAGCGGGTTCGGCGGCTCCGGCTCGCGGTTCAGCGGCGGCAGGCTCGGGTGCGAAACCTCGTTGCGGTTCGGCGGCGGCGGGGTGTTCCGCATCGTCGGCGAAACGGTCCGGACCTGGGTGAGCAGCTCGACCGGGACCACGACGCGGGCGATCACGCCGCCCTCGATGTCCTCGTTCTCGCGCAGCCGCACCTCGATGCCGTGGCGCTGGGCCAGCCGGGCGACCACGTACAGACCCATTCGCCGGGTCACCGACACGTCCAGGTCCGGCGGGTCGGCGAGGCGCTCGTTGACCTCGGCGAGGCGTTCCTCGGTCATCCCGACGCCGTGGTCGGTGACCTGGATCGCCAGCGCCTTCTTGCGCGTGATGACCGCGCGGACGGTGATCTTGGTTTCCGGTTCGGAGAAGTACGTCGCGTTGTCGAGCAGTTCCGCGAGCACGTGCACGAGGTCGTGGATCGCGAGGCCCTGCACCGCCACCTCGGGCACGATGCCGATCTCGATGCGGGCGTACTGCTCGATCTCCGACACCGCCGCGCCGATCACGTCGGCCGCCGGCACCGGCTTCGGCACCGACTTCGCGAGGCCCGCGCCCGAAAGCACCAGCAGCGATTCGCCGTTCCGGCGCAACCGGGTCGCCAGGTGGTCGAGTTCGAACAGGCTCGCGAGATGGTCCGGGTCCTGCTCGTCGGCCTCGAGCCGGTCGATCACGCCGAGCTGGCGTTCCACCAGCCGCTGCGACCGCCGGGAGAGGTTCACGAAGATGCCGTTGACGTTCTCGCGCAGCAGTGCCTGTTCGGCGGCCATCTTGACCGCCTGCTCGTGCACCACGTCGAACGAGCGCGCCACTTCGCCGATCTCGTCGCGGGTGAGGACCGGAACCGGGTCGACCGCCTTCTTCGAGGCGTTGACCGGGTCCGGGTCGTCCAGGATGGCCTGCACGGTTTCCGGCAGCCGGGTGTAGGCGACGTCCAGCGCGGTCTTCCGCAGCACCCGCAGCGGGCGCAGCATCAGGCGGGCGATGACGAGCATCAGCATCAGCGCGGCGACCAGCGCGGCGAGGACGATGACCCCGCCGACCCACGCCGAGCGGACCGCGTTGCTGGCCAGTTCGTCGGCCTGCGCGCGCAGCTGGGTCAGCAGGTTGACCTCGACCGCGCGCAGCTTGTCGGCGGCGACGGTGGAGTCCTGGCCGAGCTTGGTGCCGTCGAGGTTGAGCGGCTGGCTCTGCTGGGCGAAGGAGAAGGCCTGCGTCTGCAACCGCCGACGCTCGTCGACCTCGGGTCCGGAGTAAGTGTCGTTGTAGAGCTGGACCTGGTCGCCGGTGGCGTTGGCCAGGAAGGCGGTGATCGACGCGTCGCCGCTGGCCTCGGCGGCCCGGGTCTCGTCGATCAGGTTGCCGGGGAAGTTGTCGCGGAACGCGGCGATCTGCAGCGCGGAGTCGCCGCGGAGGATGAACTCCTTCGCCTCGCTGATCGACTGCGTGCTCGTGCCGAGGCGGAGCAGGTCGCGGTCGGTCGTCGCGGTGGAGACCTCGCGGCCGAGCTGGATCAGCGAGTCGAGCACCGAGGAGTAGGTGTCGAGCACCGCGCGGTCGGAGTAGGCCGACGTGGTCATCGCCGCGCGCAGCGGGCGCAGCGCGTCGAGGCGCTGGAGGCCGTGCGCGTAGCGGTCGCTGGCCGCCTGGTCTTGGTTGTCGAGGTTGACCGCGGCGTTGCGCAGGTCGTCGACGTCGCGGTCGACCTTCGCCATCTGCGCGTCGAGGCCGGTCTGGCGCAGCGGGTCGCCCGAGGAGATCCGGACCACGGCCAGCGCGCGCTCGCGCTGCAGGTCGTGCACCACCGCGGTGACCTTCTCGGCGAAGGCGACTTGGTTGGCGGTGTGGTTGAGGTCGACCGCCGACCGCACGTCGTCGACCACGCGCAGGACGCCGAGGACCAGCGCGGTGATCGTGGGAATGAGGAGAATGAGCGCGAGCTTGGACCTCAGCCGCCAGTTGCCGAGCGCCAGCCAGGACCGCTGCTGCGCGGTCCCCGCGTTCTCCTGAGCGGAGGCCTCCCCTGCCCCCGCGGTGTCTTCGTTCGGCACCGCCGCACCACCGTCCGGGCCCGAGGGGCCCGTTGATTCCGAACCTGCCGTGCTCGTGGCCACTACGCGCACGCTCCCGGCAGGTAATCCGCCACCTGAGTGGTCTGGACCGCGCCCCGGACTGTTACACCCTTTCGAGTGAAAAGATCGACTTCCCGGTGCGGCTGCCCGTCGCCTCGGGCGCGGAATCGGTTCAGGTCTGGCATGACGTTCGGTCCCCGCACGTGGTCGATCTCTTGGTCCGTTCGGCCGAGGCCACCCTCCGCCGGCTAGTAGCCGACGTGTGCGGAGAGCCTTTTCGCATGTCCTGCTCTCACTACATCGGTGGTCCACACCTCACACTGCAGGAGCAGAGGGTAGCGAACGCCTGGCCGATTTGTAACCCTCCAGAAGTTGCCCGGAGAGCACCCAGGCAGCGGATCAAGGCCCTTCGGGCACCCACGGGTCGTTCACATACCCCGGCATACCAGGGGATTCGATCACCTGATCGAGTGACCAGCAACACTTCTGAATCGTATATGAACACCCATTGTGAGTGATCGTCCTGGTTCTCTACAGTAGCCGCGTGACTCCGGACAATGAGCCACCTTCCCCCCGCGTCCATGCCAGACGCGGGCCCATTTGCTAGGAGCGACCTTGTTTGAAGAAGCGGTGAGCAGCCGGCGCGATTACGGCAGGCGCGGGTTCCTGTCGCTCGCGATGGCGGGCGGCGTGGCCTTGACTGCCAGCGGATGCGGCCTGCTGGGCGGATCGGACGATTCGGGCAGCTCGAAGGGCGGCTCCGGGGTCGAGAAGGCCAAGATCAAGGTCTCGATCATGCCGACGATCGACGTGGTGCCTTTCCACCTCGCGGTCCAGAACGGCTACTTCAAGAACGAGGGACTCGAAGTCGAAGCCGTCGATGCCGCCAGCGGTGACGCCTCGCTGCAGAAGCTCCAGTCGGGCGAGGTCGACATCGCCTACGCGAGCTACACGCCGTTCTTCATCGCCAAGAGCAAGGGCGCCGCGGACATCAAGCTCGTCGCCGACGCCTCCTCGGCGGGCCCGAAGAGCACCGAGGTCGTGGCGATGCCGAACAGCAACATCAAGAACGTGCACGACCTGGCGGGCAAGAAGATCGGGATCACCGCCACCAACACGATTTGCGACACCCTGACCAAGTCGGTCATGCGCGACAACGGCGTGAACTTCAACGACGTCAAGTGGGTCTCGCTGCGGTTCCCGGACATCGGCCCCGCGGTCAAGCGCGGCGACATCGACGCGGGCTTCCTGACCGAGCCGTTCATCACGCAGTCGGCGAAGGTCAACGGGACGGTCGAGGTCATCGACACCGCTTCCGGCGGCACCAAGGACTTCCCGACCGCGGGCTACGGCTCGCTCGGCAAGTTCACCGACGCCAACCCGAAGACCGTCGCCGCGTTCCAGCGCGCGATGCTCCGCGCCACCAAGGAAGCGTCCGACCGCTCCAAGATCGAGCCGCTGATGATCCAGTTCTCGAAGGTGGACGAGGCGACCGCGAAGATCACGAACCTGCTGACCTTCCAGTCCACTTTGGACGCACGGCGCATCCAGCGCGTGCCGGACCTGCTGCAGCAGTTCGGTTCCATCCAGTCGAAGATCGATGTGCAGTCGATGATCGTCCCGCAGGCGAACGCGTCCTGACGTGCGCCTCGTCCGGAACCTGACCGGCCTGCTCGGCTTCCTCCTGATCTGGGAGGCCGTCGTGCGGGCCGGTCTGATCGACCAGAACGACCTGCCCCCGCCGACCGTCGTGTTCGCCCGGATCGGCGAACTGCTCGGCGACGTCGAATTCGTGCGCGACGTGGTCGCCTCGGTGCTCGCGTGGATGATCGCGCTGCTCATTTCGATCGCCATCGCGGTCCCCGCCGGTCTGCTGCTCGGCAGCATCCCCTGGCTGCGCGACGCGACCAAGGCGATCGTCGAATTCCTGCGCCCGATCCCTTCCGTGGCGCTGATTCCGCTGGTGCTGATCGTCGTCGGCGGCGGCCCGGAAGCGAAGATCACGCTCGCGGTGTACGCGGCGGTGTGGCCGATCCTCTTCAACACCATCTACGCGCTGGCTGAGATCGATCCGCTGCTGCTGGAAACCGCGCGCACGTACGGAACTCCGCGTTCGCGGGTGCTGACCTCGGTCGCGCTGCCGCACGCCGCGCCGTTCGTGTTCACCGGGATCCGGTTGTCCGCCGCGATTTCGCTGATCCTGGTGATCAGCACGGAATTCCTGGCCGGCGCGAAACTCGGCATCGGGCAGTTCGTGCTCGAGGCCAGTTCCGGGCCGGGCCGGATGGACCTGGTGCTCGCCGGAACGGTCATCGCCGGAATCCTCGGCTTCCTCGTCAACGAGGGCCTGGAACGGCTGGGGCACCGGCTGTTCCGCTGGAGCAGCGCCGTCGAAGGAGCCGCCGCGTGAGTGTGGTCGAGAAGCCGTCCACCGTGACGCGCCGGATGAGCCGCGGCATCAGCGGGTTCGCCCGCAAGTGGCTGCTGTTCGCGATTCTCGTGGTGCTGTGGGAGATCGCGACCCAGCTGAGCGAGAGCGTGTTCTTCCCGCCGCCGTCGAAGATCGCCGCCGCGGCGGCGAAACTGTGGTTCTCCGGGCCGGCTTCGCAGCTGTTCCTCGGCGATCCGGTCTTCGACCACATCCTGCCGAGCCTCGGCCGGGTCCTCGGCGGCTGGCTGCTGGCGGTCGTGATCGGCGTCGCGCTCGGCACCGCGCTGGGCCGCTCGCGCACCGGAATGGACTACGTGGGGCCGCTGTTCGCGTTCTTCCGCGCCATCCCGCCGCCCGCGCTGGTGCCGGTGTTCATCATCCTGTTCGGCATCGGCCCCGGCATGCAGACCGCGACGATCATTTTCGGTTCGCTGTGGCCGGTCCTGATGAACACAGTGGACGGAGTCCGCTCGGTCGACAAGGTCAAGGCGGAGACGGCGCGCGCGTTCCGCACGCCGAAGCGGTACTGGATCGGGCTGGTCGTGCTGCCCGCGGCGCTGCCGAAGATCTTCGCCGGGCTGCGGCTGTCGCTCTCCATCGCGCTGATCCTGATGGCGATCTCCGAACTGGTGGGGGCGCTCAACGGCATCGGCTACGCGCTGCTCGCCGCCCAGCGTTCGTACGACTTCGACCAGATGTGGGCGTGGATCGTGCTGCTGGGCATCCTCGGGTACGGGTTCAACGCCGCGCTGCTCGGCATCGAACGCCGGGTGCTCGGCTGGCAGCCCGGCCGGAACTAGGAAGGTTTCCCGTTATGTCGACCATGCTCGAGGTCTCCGGCCTCAGCCACCGCTACGGCAGCGGCGAATCCGCGCACGTCGCGGTCAACGAACTGTCGTTCACGGTCGAGACCGGGCAGCTGGCGTGCATCGTCGGCCCGTCCGGCTGCGGCAAGTCCACGCTGCTGCGCGCGATCGCCGGCCTGATCCCGCCGTCCGGCGGCACGGTGAGCCTGCACGGCGACCGCGTCACGTCGGTGCCGGACGATCTCGCCGTGGTCTTCCAGGACTACAGCCGTTCCCTATTCCCGTGGCTGTCGGTCGCGAAGAACGTGGAATTCCCGCTGCGCTGGAGCAAACTCGACAAGGCGACCCGGCGTGCCCGGGCCGCCGAAGCGCTCGAGGCGGTCGGGCTGTCCGCCGCGGTGAACAAGTACCCGTGGCAGCTCTCGGGCGGCATGCAGCAGCGGGTGTCCATCGCCCGCGCGCTGGCGAGCCGTCCGGCGCTGCTGCTGATGGACGAGCCGTTCGCTTCGGTGGACGCGCAGACCCGGTTCGAGCTGGAGGACCTGCTGCGCCGGGTCCAGGTCGAA
This sequence comes from Amycolatopsis sp. cg13, assembly GCF_041346965.1. Lineage (GTDB taxonomy): Bacteria > Actinomycetota > Actinomycetes > Mycobacteriales > Pseudonocardiaceae > Amycolatopsis. The sequence continues at coordinate 6,626,543 of NZ_CP166848.1, read as the reverse complement.
CAGGGCACGACGGTTTTGCTGGTGACGCACGACATCGACGAGAGCGTGTACCTGGGCGACCGGGTGCTGGTGCTGTCGAAGTCGCCGGCGCGGATCGTGGCCGATCTGAAGGTGGACCTGCCCGCGCAGCGGGACCAGATCACTACGCGGGAATCGGCGGAATTCGTTTCGCTGCGCGGTGAAGTGGCGCGGTTGCTGCATGGTCCGGCGGTCCAGGCGGCTGCGGATTTGGCGGAGCAGGAGGCGGCGGAGGCTGCTGCTTCCGAGGCTTCGGAGACTGTCGTTTCGGAGAAGAAGTAGTCACAGCTTCGGGAACCAGACCGAGACGTCGGCGAGCGCGTCGAGGGTGCCGGAATCTACTTGTCCGGCAACGGTTTCCGTTTCGGCGACCACCATTGCTCGACCGTCCACTCTGGACTGGAAGTGGCGGCCGGAGAATTTCACGCCGTCGAGGCCGAGCAGGGCAGCGCCTAGGGGTTTGATGTCCCCGCTGCCCTGCACCTCTTCGACCTTCTCGCACCCCTCGGCGTCGCTCTTCTTCGGAAATCCCACGCGGGCAACGGAAATCACCGCGGCGTTGCCGTGTCCGTCACCGACGGCGAAGAGGTTTCGGTCCAATGAGGTGCAGCGGTGCTCCGCGAGGTAGTCGCGGACGCGGTCGGTGGAGTTCAGCAGGCAGTCGATCTCGTGTTTGGCCGCCTGCTTGAGCTGTTTGAGCTTGAAGCGGCTGAAGGTCTCGTCTTTGCGGCCGCGTTTCGCGGACTTCTTGCCCTCGGCTTTGCGGGTCTCAAGACTGCGGCCGGGCAAGGAGTCCGCGACGTCACCGGCGAGATTTCCGGGTAGAGCCTCGGCTGCCCCGGATCCCACACTCGCCGCACCGCCGATTCCGGCCGCAGTTCCGCCGCCGACGGCAGCGACGACCGCGACCCCAGCCACGAAGACCTTCGCCCCGCCGCCGTCGTTGATCGGGATTACTGTCCCGTCCTCAAGCGTCCGGAATTTCTGCTTCGCCACTCGCTGTCCCTCCCCTGGACACCAAGACCGAAGCGGTCAAGATAGCCCCTGAGCAGCGAAAACTCACCCGGTTCCGGCCGGGTTCACCCGTTCAGCCCTTAGCGCGGGAATCCGGCCCGGTCTCGTCCGGCCCGATCTCCGGCAGCGTCCGCACGCCGAGCACGTTGGCCCCCACCAGCTTCCGGGCCGCCAGGTTCCCCATCGGCATGAACGTGCTCGCCTGCACGTCCCGCCACATGCGCTCGAACGGCAGCGCCTTCGAGTAAGACATGCCGCCCAGCGCGTCGACCAGCCGCTGCATCACCTTGACCGCGTTGTTCGCCGCCGTGTACTTCACCACCGCGCTGCGGGCCACGCCGTCCTGGATGTCTCCGGTGAACAACCGTCGGCTCGTCACCTCGTCGGCCTGGCGGTAGATCAGCGCGCGCGAACTCTCCAGCAGGATCTGGCATTCGCCGATCACGTCCTGCAGCACCGGGTCTTCCGCCTTGCCGCGCTGGATCAGCGTCTGCACGGCCCAGTCCAGCGCGCCCGCCGCGATTCCCGTGTAGACCGCCGAGAACGCCGGCATCGCCCACGCCCACACGGTTTCCAGCACCCGCGAGTCGAGGTGTTTCACCGGCAGCGAGTGCACGACCGCGGCGTCCTCGACGAACACCTTGTCCAGTTCGACGTCGTTGCTCTGGGTGCCGCGCATGCCCATGGTGTTCCACGTCTGGTGGATCGTGACGCCCGGCGCGTCCAGCGCGATCTGGCACAGCAGCAGCCGCGGGCCGCCGTCGGCGTCCTCGTAGCGGGCGGTGGTCGAGCAGTGCGTGGCGACGGCCGAGTTGGTCGCGAAGCTCTTGCGGCCGGTCAGTTCGAAGCCGCCTTCGACGCGGACAGCGCGGGTTTTCGCGTCCGTCATGTCGTTGCGCAGGCCCGTTTCGCTGGTGATCGACGCCCACACCAGCTCGCCGTCCACCGCTTTGCGCAGCAGTTGCTCCAGCCGGGGCGCCTTCGTGCGCCGCCACACGCTCGCCCACTGTCCCAGCGGCGACAGGTGCATCGTGAACGCCAGCGCGGTCGCGCCGTCGCCCATCGCGAGCCGTTCCAGCACCGGCAGGATTTCCGGCAGCCCGGCTCCGGAGCCGCCCAGTTCTTCCGGGACCGACAGCCGGAGGAAGCCCGCCTCCCGCAGGTCGTCGTAGTTCTGGTGCGGGAAGGTGTTGTCCCGGTCGTGCTCGGCCGCGCGCTCGGCGAAAATGTCCGCGAGCTTGGCGGCTCGGTCGACGAGGGCCTGCTGCTTGGGCGTCAGGAGAGGCTGCACCCGGCCATCAAAACAGCGTCCCGGATCTTGGTCAATCAGCCATTGTCCGTAGCCGCTGCAGTCCACAAGACACGCGCGAGCGCCTGCCCCGGCAACCGGGACAGGCGCTCGCGACAGCCGTGGTCAGCCGATCAGTTTGGACAGTCCGGAGCCGTTGAACGAACCCCAGCCGGTCGTCTGGTCGTAGCCCTTGCCGGCGGAGAAGCCGGTGGTGTTGTTGCCGGTGGTCACGTCGTGGAAACCGGAACCGTAGGACGTGCCGTTGCCGATGCCGTAGAACTTCGGGTTCAGGTTGCCGAGGCCGCCCTTGTGGACCTCGTTCTGCAGCGCCGCGAAGCCCGCCCACAGCGGGGCCGCGCCCGAGGTGCCCCACACGTTGCCGGTCTGTCCGCCGGAGATGATCGTGTACGCCGAACCCTGTGCGGCGTCACCGGCGACGTCCGGGACCTTGCGCTTGGTCGTGCTCTGCTTGGACTGCCACGACGGCGCGGCGAAGATCGTCGAGATGCCACCGCCGCCGGCCCCGCCCGAGGCGCCGTCGTTCCACGTCGTCTCGCTGCTGTAGCCGTTCGACGAGTTCACCGTCAGCTGCGTGCCGCCGACGCCGGAGACGTTCGGGCTGGACGCCGGGAAGTCCACGGCCTGTGCCTTGCTGCCGGTCTGGCGGGCACAGTCGGTGGTGCCGTCGTCGCCCGCGGCGGCGAAGTAGCTGATGCCCTCCGCGGTGCCGGTCGCGAGCGCCTTGTCTACGCTCTTGGCCGCGGCCGAGCCTTCCGCCGCCTCGCAGGAGCCCCACGAGATCGAGACGACGCTGACCTTCTTGTCCGACGCGATCTGCTGGTACATCGCCAGTTCGCCCGCGTTGGAGTTCGGGGCCTCGTACACGTAGTCGTTCGCCGGGGCGGCGAGCGCGTGCACGACCTCGATGTCCAGGTCGACCTCGGTCTGGCCGTCGCCGGGGCTGGAGTCGTAGTTGGCTCCGCTGACCGAAACCGTGTTGACCGAACCGCCCTTGAGGCCGTACTTCGTGTCGTACGCGGTGATGTCGGACTTCTTGTAGCCGTCGAACTCCACGAAACCGACGTTCACGCCCGCGCCGGTGGCGGTCATGCCGCTCGTGCCGTACGCGGTCTTGAGGATGGTCGGCGTCACCGGCTTGACCGTGCGCGGCGCCGCCGCCGGCTTGGCGTGGTGCTTCACCGCGTGGTTGTCGAGGCCGACGACCGAATCGACCACCGAGGACACCGAAGCGGGCAATTCCGGCGCGGAGTCGTTCGCGTAGAACTTCCGGCCGGTGACGGTGTCGGTGTAATTGCCGAGACGCGTATGGAAGGCGGATTCCAGCTGTCCGGCAGTTGCCGAGAAGGTGATCGCCTGCCGGTTTCCGGAAACCTGAATACCCTGCGCGCCGCTGCGCTTGAGGAAATTGACCGCCTGATCGGCTTCGGCCTGTGTTGGGCCGAATGCAGCAGTGAACTGCTCCGGAGAGAGGAATCGGTGATACTGCGGCGAAGCCGGGTCCTGCACGTCGGAAAGGAAGCGGGCGAGCGCCTGCTGGTTGTGCAGCTTAAGGGACAGTGCGGCGGGAATCTGCTGCTCAGCGGCGACGTCGCCGGACCGCGCGCTGGCGGCGAGCGGTGCGGCGTTGCCGGAAAGGGCGACCAGTGGATCGGCGTTCGCGACGCCGGCCACGGACAGGCACAGCAACGCCGGCAACGGAACCGCGGCGGCGACGAGCTTGCGCAAGCGCATGAGAATTCCTCTCGAGAGGCGGGGACCGAGCCGGCTAAATCGCGGTACCGACCCGTATCACGACCCTAAAAAACCCCTCGAAACAAAGAAACCTACTTTTGGCTGACCTTATCTGGGTTGGTTTGTTTTCCACTTGCACGATTTATGCCTGATTCACGCCGCGATGTCCCGCCGAATCCGGAAACCATCGTAAGGCGCGAGGCGGAAGCCCCGGACAATCCGGACCGGTTGCGCGCACACGCGCACTGTGGTCGTCAAGCGAAGAAGGGAACCTTGCCGGAATCGCAATTCCCGGCGAGGTTCCCTTCTCGAATGGACTAGAGCGTCAGCCTTTGACGAGTTCGGCCCACTCCCGCACGGCCGCCGGGTCCACCGGAGCGTCCCAACCGGACGGACGCACCGCGCCGCCCACGTGGAATCCGCGCACGCCGCCCGCTCGCAGCAAATGCACCTGCTGCGCCCGCAAACCGCCGCCGACCAACAGGGCCGGGCCGTCGGTGCGCCGCGCGAGCTGCTGCAGTACCGACAGTCCACTCGCGACACCGTTCGCGTGGCCGGCCGCCAGCACGGTGTCGCAGCCGAGCTCGGCCAGCACGTCGTACGCGGCGATGGGGTTGCGCGAACGGTCGATGGCGCGGTGGAACGTCCACGGCCGCCCGTCGATCTCCTTCAGCAGCACGCGGCACGCCTCGGCGTCGACTTCGCCGTCCTCGGTCAAGAAGCCGAACACGAACTCCCGCGCCCCCGCGGACACCAGCCGGGCCGCCGAAGCGCGCACCTCGTCGATCGCGCGGGCGTCGAAAGTGTTCTCCGCGCGCAGCATCACGCGCACCGGCAAATCAGTGGCCGCGAGCACCTCGCGCACCGTCGCCTCGCTCGGGGTGAGCCCGTCGCTGGCCATGTCGGCGACCAGTTCGAGCCGGTCCGCTCCGCCCTCCTGCGCCCGCTCCGCGTCCGGCGCGCCCAGCGCGATCACTTCCAGCAGGGCGGTGTTCGAACTCATGCCTCATCCGTTTCGATCCAGTGGCGGGGTGTCTTCCCCCCTGGCGTGCCTGCCGCGCCGGAAGCCGCCTTGCAGGCTCGTCATCCGGGCGCGCACCGCGTCGGGGGAAAGCGAGAGTATCGGCCGCTGCTCGCCGGTCGCGGCGGGGCCGCCCGCCACGTCGGCGACCCGCAGGAACGGCCAGGTGTCCTCGGCCCCGTCCTCTTGTTCCAGCTGCTCGGGCGACGGCCACTCCGGCTGTTCCGCGGGCGACGGCCATTCCGGGGCGGCCTCGTCCGGGTCGTCGGTCGGGAACTCCGGCGGTGCTTCGTAGGCGTGCTTCGCTGCCTGGTAGTCCGGCTCGAACGCGGGCACCTCAGGCATCGGCGCGACCACGCGCGGCTCCGGCGCCACCGGCTCCTCCACTGGTGCCGAGAGGTCGAACCAGCGCGACAGCACGTCGCGATAAGCCGGCATCCGGTCCGTCGGCGCGTCGATCTCCAGATGCGACCGCGCCGACTCGACCGGCCACGACGGCGCTTCCTCGACCACCGGCGCGCGGCGCAGCGGACCGGCGTCGTCGAGGGTCGGCGCGACCAGCTCGGCGGGCTCCTCCGGCTCTTCGACCGGCGTCAACGGCGCGAGCGGGGCCAGCAGCTCCGGCTCCGGGGCGGGTTCCGGTTCGACCGGCGCGGGCGGCTGCGGCAGCGGCGGGGCCTCGGTGATCAACGCCGCCGGGACGACGACCGTCGCGGTGAGACCGCGGCCTTCCGCCGGGCTCAGCTTCACCCCGATGGCGTGCCGTTCGGCCAGCGTCGCGACCACGAACAGCCCCATCCGGCGCGACACCTCGACGTCGACCTCCGGCGGATGAGCCAGCCGCGCGTTGGTGCGGTCGATCTCCGCCTGCGGCATGCCCGCGCCGCGGTCGGTGATCTCGATCCGCCACGCCCCGTCCGGCGTTCGCGCGCTCTCGACGGTGACCGCCGCCTGCGGCCCGGAGTACCGGGTGGCGTTCTCCAGCAGCTCGGACACCACGTGCACCAGGTCGTTCACCGCGTCGCCGCGCACCGCGAGCGCCGGGGCCGGGCCGACCTCGATCCGCTGGTAATCCTCCACTTCGGACAGTGCGGCCCCGATGATCTCGTCGGCGACCACCGGTCCGGTGTCCTCGCGCACCAGGTCGGTGCCGGACAGCACCAGCAGGTTCTCGCTGTTGCGCCGCATCCGGGTGGCGAGGTGGTCCAGTTCGAACAGCCCGCCGAGGGTGTCCGGGTCCTGTTCGCCCGCCTCCATCCGGTCGAGCACGGACAGCTGCCGCTCCACCAGGTCCTGGCTGCGCTGCGACAGGTTGACGAACATCGCGTTCACGTTCTCGCGCAGCATCGCCTGCTCGGCGGCCAGCCGGACCGCCTCGCCGTGCACCGCGTCGAACGCGCGCGCGACCTGGCCGACTTCCTCGCGGGTGAAGATCGGCACCGGCGCGACCGCCGCCCGGTGCCGCAGGTTTTCCGGTGCCGGATCGGGCTCGGTGAGCAGCCGCTGCACGGCCTCGGGCAGCCGGTGGTCGGCGACCTCCAGCGCGGTGCGGCGCAGGATCCGCAACGGCCGCAGCAGCGAGCGCGCGATCACCACCGACAGGACACCGGCGACCAACAGGACGCCGATGACGATTCCGCCGTCCCAGATCGTCGAGGCGCGGGCGCTGGCGGCACGCGCGTCCGTTTTCTCCTGGAGCTGGACGAGCAGCGCCTGCTGGACCTGGTGGGCGAGATTGACCGTGTACGTCGACGCGGTGTCCCACCGGTCCGCGTCCAGGCCGGACAGCGGCTGGTTGTTCTCCGTGCGCGTGAGCGCCGACTCGACCATGTCGTTGCCGATGTCGACGACGATGCCGATCACCGTGTCCGAGTACATCCGCTGCTCGTCCGGAGTGGCGAAGGTGCGGTAGTCGCTGCGCGCGGCGGCCAGCTCGGCTTCCGCGCCGAGCAACGCGCGCGTCCGGTCCCGGTTGAGCGTGCCCTGCGCGATCGCCTCGGACATGACCGCGCGCTTGACCGACATCTGGTCCTTGATCCGCGCGAGCGCGTTCCCGGCCAGCCGCAGCCGCGCCAGGTCGGGTTCGGTGACGTCGGCCGCCGCGGTGTCGCTGATGTCGAGCAGACCGGAGATCAGCTCGCTGTAGGAGCGCAGCACCGCGTCGGCCGGATACGCCGAGTGTTCGGCCGAGTACCGAAGGCCGCCCAGCACTCGGAGCCGGTCGTCGCTCTGCTGCAGATCGCCCGCCGCGGCATCGTCGAGCCGCGATTTGCTGTCGGCGAGCGACCGTTCGAACGCCCCGATCGCCAGGTCGACCCTGGTGCGCTGGCCGACGAGGACGTCGGTGGCCCCCTTCCGGTCGCCCGCGACGAACCGGACGGTGACGTCGCGTTCCCGCTGGAGCTGGTGCACGACCTCGGCGACCGTCGTGTCGACCCGGCAGCGGGCGGCGAACTCGGCGAGCTGGCGGGCGTCGCGCAGGTCGCTGTTGACTCGCAGGCCGACCAGCACGACCACGGCGAGCGCGGGGATCAGCAGGACGGCGAAGAGCTTGGTGCGCAGCCGCCAGTTCCGCAGCCGCCAGCCGCCGCCGACCGGGCGCGAGGCAGCCGGATCCGTCGCGTCACCCGAACGGGGACGGTCGTCGCGACGGGTCACCTGTGCTTCCTTTTCCGCCGCGGGAACCTCTGCCCACGGACCTCCTCGGGCTACGGCCGGAAACTACCAAGCGGTAGCTTCCGGCGAAAAGATCGGGAAGCCACCCTGGCGGGGGCACAGCCCTGCGGGCGATCGTATGGGCAGCGGCCCATACGATCCAGCACGAGGCAGAGATTCTCCCGGCAGGGGATGGCGAGTGAAAGCGACCGGTCTGAGGTTTGCGCTGGTGGCGACGTTGTTCGCACTCAGCGGCTGCTCCATGTTCGGATCCAGTGACTCCGGGCAAGCGCAACCGCCGGAACGCGCGACGCTGCGGGTCGGCGTCGCGAGCCCGATCGACACCGCCCCGCTGCGCATCGCCGTCGCGGCCGGAAAGTTCCGCCAGGCCGGGTTGAATGTCCAACTGGTGGAACTCGGCGACAGCGACGGCGTGGAAAAACTGAAAGCCGGACAGGTCGATGTGACGTTCGGCAGCGACGTGTCCCTGTTCCGCGCCGCGGGATCAGGCACCGCGCTGCAACTGCAAGGCGAGGCGTACACCTTCGGCCGCACGACCATCGCGCTCGTCACGCTGCCCGGTTCCGACTACACCGAACCGACCGCGAAGAAGTCGCCGACGATCGCCGTGGACTCCCCCGACGACATCGGCGCGCTCACCGCGCGGGCCGTCCTCGGCACGGCGGGCGTCGACAAATCGAAGATCCAATTCACGACCCGGCCGTTCGCGCAGATGCCCGCCGCGCTGCAGTCCGGGGACGCGGACGCGGCGCTGATGGTCGAGCCGTACATCACCCGCGCGGAGAAGGAGCTGGGCGCGCAGGTCCTCGCCGACGGCTCGACCGGCGCGACGCTGGACTTCCCGGCGTCGGGCTACGCCGCGACCGGCCAGTTCGCCGCGGCGAACCCGCGCACGCTGACCGCGTTCCGGAACGTCCTCACCCAGGCCCAGCTCGCCGCGTCCGATTCGGCGAAGGTGCGCGACGCGCTGCCGACGTTCTCCGACATCGACCAGACGACCGCCGCGCTGATCTCGCTCGGCAGCTACCCGACCACGCTGTCGGCGACCCGGCTGCAGCGCGTGGCCGACCTCATGCACAGCTCCGGGCAGCTGGCCAACCGGCTGGACGTGGCGGCGATGCTGCCCAACGCCTTGTGAGTGTTGATCACGGTTCTAACCGCGATTGCCGCGCACGAGGGCGTCAGATGCTCGCGCCGGTCGGCTGCAGGCAGATCGTGCGCACCGGCGGCCCCGCGTAGACCAGCGACAGGTCCTTGTCGCCGCAGCTGGACGCCTTCCGCTCGCCGTCGTGCACGACCGCGCGCGCTTCCGCCTTGGGGTCGTCGCAGGCGACCTTGCCGACCTTCGATTCGTCCGAAACGTCGCGCACGCATTCGCCGGACGCGACGTTCAGCGCGAGGCACAGCGTCTGGGTCGGCCTGCCGCTGGTGCGGGACGACGACGAGTACAGCTCGAACCGCACGTAGTCCTCGCCGCTGCACGAGGCGCGGCCCTTGACGACAGTGTCGACGCGATAGGTGGCGGCCTGCTCGGAGCAGTCCGCGCCGGTGTAGGTCTGCGTCTCCGAGCCGAACGACGAGAGGTACAGGCAGCTGCCCGCGACCGGCGGTCCCGCCGAACGCGCGATCGCGGCGAACCCGAACGCGCCGAGCGTCCCGAGCCCGAGCGCAACGACGACGAGCCCGGCGAACAGCGCTTTCTGCTTGCCCGACACCCGTTTCGGGCCGCCCTGGACCGCTTGCGGCGGGGGCGCCTGGTACGGGTTCGCGGCCGGCGGCACGCCGAACGGTGGTGTGGTCACTGGGTCCCCTCCCGCGGCTTCGTCCCGTCATCTTGGCATCCCCGGGCCGCGGTCCGGGAGGGAACGTATAAAGGAGAGGTGACTGATGGCCCCCTGATCGTCCAGTCCGACAAAACCGTGCTGCTCGAGGTCGACAATCCGCGTGCCGGCGACGCGCGGATCGCCATCGCGCCGTTCGCCGAACTGGAACGAGCGCCCGAGCACGTGCACACCTACCGGATCACGCCGCTCGCGTTGTGGAACGCGCGCGCCGCCGGGCACGACGCGGAACAGGTGGTGGACGCGCTCACCACGTATTCGCGCTTCCCGGTGCCGCAGCCGCTCCTGATCGACGTCGTGGACGTGATGGGCCGGTTCGGGCGGCTGCAGATTGCCAACCACCCCGCGCACGGCCTCGTCATGACCACGACCGACCGCGCGGTGCTGGAAGAGGTCTCGCGCAACAAGAAGATCAGCCCGATGCTGGGCTCGCGGATCGACGACGACACGGTGATCGTGCACCCGTCCGAACGCGGGCGGCTCAAGCAGGCGCTGCTGAAGGTCGGCTGGCCCGCCGAGGACCTCGCCGGGTACGTGGACGGCGAAGCGCACCCGATCGACCTCGCCGAGGACGACTGGCACCTGCGCGACTACCAGCGGCAGGCGGCGGAGGCGTTCTGGGCGGGCGGTTCCGGCGTCGTCGTGCTGCCGTGCGGCGCGGGCAAGACGCTGGTCGGCGCGGCCGCGATGGCGCACGCCAAGGCGACCACGCTGATCCTGGTCACCAACACCGTCGCCGGGCGGCAGTGGAAGCGCGAACTGGTCGCGCGCACGTCGCTCACCGAGGACGAGATCGGCGAGTACTCCGGGGAGAAGAAGGAGATCCGCCCGGTCACCATCGCGACGTACCAGGTGGTCACGCGCAAGACCAAGGGCGAGTACAAGCACCTCGACCTGTTCGATTCGCGTGACTGGGGCCTGGTCGTCTACGACGAGGTGCACCTGCTGCCCGCGCCGGTGTTCCGGATGACGGCGGACCTGCAGTCGCGGCGCCGCCTCGGGCTCACCGCCACGCTGGTGCGCGAGGACGGCCGCGAGGGCGACGTGTTCTCGCTGATCGGCCCGAAGCGGTACGACGTGCCGTGGCGCGACATCGAGGCGCAGGGCTGGATCGCGCCAGCGGAATGCACCGAGGTGCGGGTGACGCTGACCGAGAACGAACGTCTGCAGTACGCCACCGCGGACGCCGACGAGCGGTACAAGCTCGCGGCGACGGCGATGACGAAGATCCCGGTGATCCGGTCCATTGTGGACAAACATGCCGGCGAGCCGACGCTGGTGATCGGCGCCTACCTCGACCAGCTCGAGATGCTGGGCGCGGAACTGGAGGCCCCGGTGATCCAGGGCGCGACGCGGAACAAGGAGCGGGAGGAGCTGTTCGACAAGTTCCGCCGCGGCGAACTGCGCACGCTGGTGGTGTCGAAGGTGGCGAACTTCTCGATCGACCTGCCGGAAGCGTCGGTGGCGATCCAGGTGTCGGGCACGTTCGGCTCGCGGCAGGAGGAGGCGCAACGCCTCGGCCGGCTGTTGCGTCCCAAGGGCGACGGACGGCAGGCGCACTTCTATTCGATCGTCTCGCGGGACACAGTGGACACTGAGTACGCCGCACACCGGCAGCGGTTCCTCGCCGAGCAGGGGTACGCGTACCACATCGTCGACGCGGAGGATTTGCGCCGACCGCTGTGATTTACGAACCGAGGTAACGGAGAACGGCCAGCACGCGTCGGCTGTAACCCTTCGCTTGCGGGAGGTCGAGCTTGTCGAAAATCGCGTTCACGTGCTTCTCCACGGCGCTCTGCGAGACGTACAGCAGCATGGCGATGCTCGCGTTCGTGTGGCCCTGCGCCATTTTCTCCAGCACGTCGCGCTCGCGCGGGGTCAGCCGGGCGAGCGCGTCCTCGTGCGAGGTGCGGGCGACCAGCCTGCGCACCACCTCCGGGTCGAAGGCCGCACCACCGGCGCCGACCCGGTCCAGTGCGTCGAGGAAGTCGCCGACCTGCGCTACGCGGTCTTTGAGGAGGTAGCCGACACTGCCGCCGTCGCCGCCTATGAGCTTGGCCGCGTAACGTTTCTCGACATACTGGGACAGCACCAGCACACCGGTTTCCGGCCAACGTTCACGGATTTCGAGGGCGGCACGCAGCCCTTCGTCGGTGTGGGTCGGCGGCATGCGGACATCCGTGACGACCACGTCGGGCTGGTGTTCCGCAGTCGCTTCGAGGAGCTTCTCGCCATCGCCGACTGCGGCGACTACCTCGTGTCCTTCCTCCGCCAGCAGCCTTACGAGGCCTTCTCTGAGCAACGTCGCGTCCTCAGCCAGGATCACTCGCACGGCAACGTCACCCGCACCGTGGTCCCACTTTCCGGGCTCTGCAAGGAAAATTCGCCGTCCATCGCCGCCACTCGCCTTGCCAGCCCGGACAATCCGCCACTCTCGCTCATTTTTGCGCCGCCACAACCGTCGTCAGTTATCTCAGCGACGATCCTGGTTTCTTCCCTATGGACGTCGATAGTGACCTTATTTGCGCTGGCATGTTTGGCCGCATTGGTGACCGATTCGGACGCCACGAAGTAGACCACTGTCGCCATCTCCGGCGAGGGCTCGTCGAGCGCGTAACGAAGGTCGACCGGGATCGTGGCGCGTTCGGCCAGGGACTCCAGCGCGGCCTCAAGACCGCTTTCGTCGAGCGCGATCGGGTACACGCGCCAGCTCACCTCTCGGAGTTCGCGCAACGCTTCCTGCGATTCCTCGTGCGCCTGCCGGACCAGCTCAGCCGCCCTCTCCGCGTCGCCAGCCCGCCGCGCGCGGCCGAGCAGCACTCCGAGCGCCACCAGCCGTTGCTGGACCCCGTCGTGCAAATCCCGCTCGATACGCCGACGTTCGCCGTTGACCGCCTCGACCACTTCGCTCCGGGTCGTCGCCAGCTCGGACACCCGGCGTCGCAACAGTTCCTGACTGCTGGGCCCGAAGAACCGCCTCGCCAGCCTCCGATCGAGTGCGGCTGCCCCGATCAACCCTTGTCCACAAAGGAATACCGCGATCGCGCCGAGTGCCAGAATCGGAAGCCAGTCCAGCAACGTCCCGTCCGGGGTTCCGCCAGGCGCCCGGCCGGTGACCAGTTGGGCGAAATAGAGCGCGCCAGCCACTGCGCCCGCGCCGATGCACACCCACACGCCCAGCGCGAGAAGCCCGGTGAGACTGCGCGGAACGAGGTACTGCAGGGCTCGGCGGCCGTCGTAGTCGTCGCCGTTGCTGGCGTCGAAGAATCGCTGCAGACGGGCGCGCTCGACTTCGGCGAGCCTGCGAGCGCCGCGAAGCACCTTCGGCCGTGCCGCGGGGATGGCGAGGAGCGGTGCGGAGAGGACCACGTACGGCACCTCGATGAGCGCCGTCAGGGCACCTAGGCCGACGCCCGCCGTCCGGCGCAGCATTCGCGGTCTGTTCACGTTGATCAGGCTAGCCAGGCCGATGGGAGCGGAGTACTGCGGTTTTCCGCATTTCTCCGGGTGGCCGACAGCAATGTGTTGCGCCCCTTGCCTTTCTACCTTCGACAACGTCACATTCGAAGTGAAAGGACTCCCGTGAACCTCTTGCTCGCCGCCCCCGCCGAACCCCTCACCGGACTCGCGGGCTGGGCCGTCGGCCTCATGGACTCCCTCGGCGGCATCGGCGCCGCGATCGTCGTCGGCCTGGACAACCTCTTCCCGCCGATCCCCAGCGAACTCGTCCTCCCGCTAGCCGGCTTCTCCGCGAGCCGCGGCACCTTCAGCCTCGCCGGAGCCCTCTTCTGGACGACCTTGGGCTCGCTCGCCGGAGCCGTGATCGTCTACTGGCTAGGCGCTCTGCTCGGCCGCGACCGCTGCCGGGCCCTGCTCAGCCGCCTGCCGCTGATGAACGCGACCGACTTCGACCGGACCGAAGCGTGGTTCACCCGCCACGGCGGCAAGGCGGTGTTCCTAGGCCGGATGGTGCCGATCTTCCGCAGCCTGATCTCGCTGCCCGCAGGCGTCGAACGCATGCCGTTCGGCCGCTTCCTGCTGCTCACGACGGCGGGCAGCCTGCTGTGGAACACAGCGTTCGTCGTGGCCGGCTACCTGCTCGGGGAGAGCTGGTCGCTGGTGGACCGCTATGCGTCGGTGTTCCAGTACGTCGTGCTGGCCGCGGTGGCGATCGCGATCGGCCTGTTCGTGGCGGTCCGGGTGCGCCGCGTCTCCCGGAGCTGACTCTTTCTTCCCCTGGCACCGGGCGAGCCAGGAGGCGGCACCAACCGTCACGGCTCCTGGCGCTCGCCGGGCAGGTGCGCGAGTTTCGAGTGATGTTCGCGCAATAGCGCGGGATGCAACCGGGTCGCCGCTCCCGCGCGGTAAAGAGTGGCGCGGCGGCCCCCTTCGCTGGCCGCCTTGCCGCCGGTCGGGACGAGAAACCCGTCGGCGCGGGTGACCTTCCGGTGAAAATTCGACGAGTCCAGTTCGGCGCCCCACACCGTCTCGTAGACCTCCCGCAGCTGCGTGACGGTGAACTCCGGCGGGCAGAACGTCGTCGCGAGGGTGGTGTGGGACAGCATGTCCCTGGCGTGCTCGACCGCGTCGGACAAGATCCGGTGGTGGTCGAACGCGAGCACCGCCGGATCCCCCAGCAGGCCCTCGACCGGTTCCCAGCGGGCAGCGCGGGCGTCACCGCCGGCGGTCGGGATCGGCAGATCCGGCATCAGTGCCACATAGGCGACGGAGACGACCCGGCCGCGCGGGTCCCGATCAGGACCGCCGTAACTGCGGAATTGCCGGACGTGCAAGCGCTCGGCGTCCAGCCCGGTCTCCTCCGCCAGTTCCCGCTGCGCGGCCTCGTCGAGGTTCTCGCCGTCCTCCAGAAACCCGCCCGGCAACGCGAGGCGGCCGAGGAACGGCGGCTTGGCGCGCTCGACCACCAGCACCTGCAAAGCCTGCTCGCGCACCGTCAGCACGATCATGTCGACCGCTACCGCTGACCCGAACCTGTTCTTCGTGCTCACGAACCCACGATACCTTCCAGTCACCTTGACCAAAAGTGCGGCGCTCCGCTACCGTGCTAGCAGCGGACAGTACTTGTCATGGTGACCTTAATGGGACGCGGCCGCCAGTCCGTGCGATGTGCCAGCGATGGGCGTGACCATCCCGCGGGAGGACGGATCCATGAAGATCTTGTGCACCGTACGAACTCTTGCCTCGCTCATGCTCTGGTCGGCCGGGATCGGCTTCACCCTCGGCCTCGTCGTCAGCCAGCTCGTGCCCGCTTGAGGCGACCCGGGACGGGAGCCGAACACGGCTATCCCGGCCAGGGCGAGCTGCCGGAACCGCGCAGTATCGGCGGATGCATGAGCCGTGCACCACCAGGCCGGTAGAGCGCGGCGGGCCGCCCGCCGTCACGCTTGGTCTGCTCGCCTGTCGCCACCAGGAAGCCGTCGACACCGGTGACCTTGCGGTGGAAGTTGCGCGGGTCGAGCTTGTGTCCCCAAACCGTTTCGTACACGTGGCGCAGCTCGCTGATGGTGAATGGGGATGCGCAGAACGCGGCGCCGATCGTGGTGTATTCCAGCTTGCCGCGAGCGCGTTCGACGGCGTCGGCGATAATCTCCCGATGGTCGAACGCCGTGGCCACCTCGTTGTCGAGCACGGCGGCAACCGGTGTCCAGCTCGCGGCGCGCGCGTCTCCGCCTGGCACGGGCAACGGGAGATTCGGCACCACGGCGAGATAACAGACAGTCAAGACGCGGCCGCGTGGATCCCGGTCAGGCGCGCCGTACGTGCGCATCTGCTCCAGGTGCAGCGAATGCGACTCGAGCCCGGTTTCCTCGGCGAGTTCACGCGCGGCGGCGACGTCGAGATCCTCTTCCCGCGACGCGAGGAATCCGCCAGGCAGGGCAAGCATGCCCCGGAAAGGCTTGATCGCGCGTTCGACCAGCAGGATCTGCAGCTTGCCGTCGCGAACGGTGAGGACGGCCAGGTCAACGGCCACCGCCACCCGGGGAATCTGCCAGGACATGGTCGAACCTTAACTTCTCGTCAGCTTGACGACAAATGCCCGGACCTCTACTCTCGTCCGATATCGTCAACCTGACGGAAAGGGGTCTCCTCCGAGCCCGCTTCTCGGCCAGCACGTTCGCGAAGCGACTGCGCGCACAACGCGCATTCCCGGACCCCAGGTCAGCCGTCAGACAACCGGCTGTCAGAGCAGATACGCGTCGCCGGCGCGAAACACGCCTCGGCACCGTGTCCGGCGCTCTCCCGACTCCGCCAATTCCCGATCTTGGTGAGTAAACACAGTGACCCATTCGACGCCTACCGTCGTTGTCCTGACCGCTATTCCAGTCGAGCAAAAATCGATGCTCGAAACCATGGTCGCGGTCCGGCAGGAGATCCATTCCGCCGGAACGATCTTCCGCCTCGGCCGCCTGCTGGACAGTCCGTGGCGGGTGGTGCTGGCCCGCACCGGTCAGGGGAACCAGATGGCCGCGGTCATCGCCGAACGCGCGATTTCGCACTACCGGCCAGACCTGGTGATGATGGTCGGGGTGGCAGGCGGGCTGCACACAGACCTCTCGCTCGGCGATGTCGTGGTGGCCGAAAAGGTCTATGCCGTGCACGGCGGCAAGGTGGATCCCACGGGATTCCGGGCCCGTCCGTGGTCATGGGCCCCGGGCCACGGTCTCGCCCAGCGAGCAGAACTTGTCGCCAGCGAGAACACCTGGCAGAACACGCTCCCTGACCGGCCCGAGGCGAAGGCTTTCGTCCGGCCGATCGCGTCGGGCGAAGTCGTGCTGGACTCGCTCGATTCGCCGTACGCGCAACAAATCAAGACGCACTACAGCGACGCCGCCGCAGTGGAAATGGAGGGTGCCGGAGTCGCGCTCGCCAGCCACCTCAACGCATCGGTGCCGGTCGTCGTCGTGCGAGGCATCAGCGACCACGCCGACGGCCGCAAGGAACATGCCGACCAGGCCGGCGGGCAGCAGCGGGCCGCACGCAACGCGGCGGCATTCGCCGTGGCGCTGCTCGCCGCACTCAATCCGCGCGGGCGCTCACTGCGCGACCAGCTGCTGCACGGGACTGCCGAGGAGCGAATCGCGGCAGTCCGGCAACTGCACGGCCGCGGCAATCCGAACGTAGTCCCATTGCTCGTGGAGGGTTTCTACGCAACTTCGGATCACGAGGTGAGCTGCCACATCATCCGCGCGCTGGGCGAATCGGGAACCGCGCCCGCCAAAACCGCTCTATTACAGCTGAATCCCCGCTACGCCATCGAACGACTCTTGATCGTGGACGCTCTCGGCATGCCGGGGGAACAATCAGAAGGAGACGAATTCCCGTGGGACGACGACAGTGGCCGCTAGGGCTGGCAACAGTCGTACTGACGACAGCTTGTGCCGGATGCAGCTCCCCGGCCGCGGATCCGAGTGCCGGTGAAGCCGCTTGCGTTCGCGACAAGACGCCGTACTCGGTGAATTCCGACAGGTACGCGAGCGTCGGAAAACTCACCAGTTCCAACGGCACCAGCCGACCTTTCGTCATTGTTCTCGACGAACAACACGCGTCGCGAGTCGGGCAAGTCGAGATCGCCATGATGCTCAACCGCCTCTACCAGCAGGACCACCTGCGCCGTCTCGCGCTCGAGGGCACGATCGTGGAGAAGAAGGCGCCGGACGCCAGGTGGTTCACGTCCAAACCGGACGCCGGGGTCCGGACGGCCGTCGCCTTGCAACTGCTCCGGGAGGGCGAGGTGAGCGCGGCCGACTTCGCGGCGATGGTGCTGCCCGGGTTCACCGAGCAGCCGATCGAGAAGGCCGACCAGTACGGCGTCGACCTGTCGGACAAGGGCAACCAGTCGTTCACCGGATACCTCGTCGCCATTGCCGCGACGACCATGACGTCCGTCCAGAACATCAGGGCGAACGAACTGCTCGAGCAGAAAAAGGACGACGAAGCCATCAAGTTCATCGTCGGCACCAACCCGTGGACCAATGAGCGGTACCAGATGCTCAACCGCCTCACGCCGGTCGCGACCAATGAGGAAATGCAGCGCCTCACCGACGAGCTGGAGCAGAAGGCAACCGAGGTGAACGCCGACGTCACGAACTATCGCGCCGACCTCCAGGAGGCCCGGAAGTTCTTCGGCATCACGGTACAGCGCAGCAACGCGATGGCCGAGAACACAATGAAATTCGCCGCCGACAGCGTGGGCGAGTGCGCGCCGATCGCCATGGACGTCGGCGCGGCCCACACCGGCGAAGTCACGAATTTCTTCCGCGGCAAGAACATGTCCTACGCGGCGGTGTCGCCGGCGTCGCTGTCGACGAATGCCAACAGCGGTGCCATCACCATGGATGCCCTTCACCGCAAGGCCGCCGGCAAATCCGTCGACCCAGCCGGCGGCCTCGGGTCCTTCATCGACGGCAGGCACAAGCCGCCGCCCGTCATCAACCAGGACTGGCTCGAGGCCAAGGCTGACGTCGCATACGCCGCGATCGTCCTCGCCAGGGCGGCCGGCAGCGGCATGCAGCCCCCGTTCGGCCTGGACCAGGGCAAACTCGGCCTGGGCGGCGACGCCGTACCACCGGGCATCACCATCGACCTGCCCAGCATTCAGCTCGTGCCGCGCGACGACAAGTCGGGAACCGACGTGCTCTTCAAGGTCACCATGGTGAAGCACAACCTCACCATGTGGATGAAAGCCGGCGTCGTCGCGAAGCCGGCCGATCTGTCCGGCCAGCAGAGTCTGGAGCAAGCGCTCAGGAACATGCGAGACGAGCTCGCCAAGCAGGCCACACCCGAGGACGATCCGAAGGAACCGGCGAAGGTCGTCGCCCTGAGCGGCGACGTCCACGTCGTCGTCGGGAAGAACAAGGATGACGTCGCATCCACGAAAATGGACTGACGGTGTCCAGCCGGACGCTCGCACAGTGAGCTGATCCCGGCGGAGCGCCGCCCGCAAGCCGGTGGCCGACCACGCTGGTCGGCCACCGGCGCCTGCCGCCTCGGCACCCAGCAAGGACCAGAAACCCTCCGGTCTTCGCGCCGAACAGACCTTCCGGCCGTGTGGCGCCCTTCTTCTCCCCGCCGCACACTCGGCACCCCTCAGCTTCTCGTCGTCCAGCACGACATCGCCCGACCGCGAACCGGCCCGTCCGACCAGCCGAAACCCCCAGGCACACCCAGCTGACTCGGCGTTCGGCATCGGATGCCAGCTGCCGCCCGATGCCAGCCTCCGCCTGTCACAGCACTCGAACGGATGAGCGACCGGGTCCTGGAAATTGTCAGTGATTCGAACTACTGTTCGATGTGCAGGCACCGAACACCAGTTCGAGGGGAAGCTCATGACGATCGCACCGTTCCGCCCCGGCGTCGGGGCACCGCCGGTCCAGACCTTGCCGCCAGGGCGCTGGCACGGGCGCATCTGGGTGTCGGAGGAGCCGCTCGCGCGGCCGCAGCGGTACTTGAGCTGTGTCGCCGAGTTCGAGCGCTCCGGGCTGTGGCCCGTGCTGATCCCGCCCGACCAGCGCTTCACCGCCCGCGGCGAAGACTGGCTGGACGACCGCGGCCGCCTCGCCCCCGCCGGCCACCGCGTCGGCAACGCCGACCCAGCGGAGGTCCTGGCCCGCTGGTGGGACGGCTCTTGCTGCGACGGAGCCTGCCTTCGCCCGTTCGGCACCCGCTTCCCCGGGTTGGCGAAACGCTCGCACCGCCGCTCAGACCCGCTGGCCGAAGCAGGCAACACCGGCTCGATCCTGGCCGCCCGCACGCCCCACCGGCTGGGTCTGGTGCAAGCCGACCGTCCGGCCGACGTTCCCGCTCTCATCGGCTGGACGGGAATGATCAAGTCGACAGATCAGGTCGCGGAACTGTCGGCAGTCCTGCGCAGCTGGGAAGACCGCTTCGGCGCGACCTTGGTGACGCTCGGCTTCGACACGCTGGAACTGTCGGTGTCCGCCCCACCGCGCACCCTCGCCCGGGCACTGACGGTGGCCGCCGAGCACCGGGCGTTCAGCCTCCCGACGTATCTCGCGCAGCCGGGGAACCTGCGGGAGTACGCGAGTTCTCTGGTGCAGAGCCGCCGGTGGAGGTTCTCGTGGGCTTGAGGAAGTGAGCGATCGGGGTGGCCGGGCGGGCGCCCTGGAGCATCGGGGCGGGGATCGCCGAACCATGACTGGCCTGTCCGAACCGGTCGGACCAGCCGGGAAGAACGCGATCGCCTCTGGCCGGGCGACTGGGCGACTGGGCGACTGGGCGACTGGGACGAGCGTGCACTTGCCTCAGGAGCCCGGCAGATTCGACGAGCCACCGCAACAGGCAAGACTCAGCTCGCCGAGCAGGAGAAGCGATGCCCGTCGCGCTCCTGCCGCCCACCATGCCGCCCCACCCCCGCCACTCCGCCCTACCCCAGCGCCGCCATTCGCATTCTCGCCTCGCACCGCCCGTTCGCGCCCCATCTCCGCACCACTCCTCGGACTCCGCTCATCGCGCCGAGGCAACCCTCGTTCTCACTTCCCTGCCACGGCAAACGGTCACCATCCCGCCCATTCGCCTTCTCACCGTCCCCTCCGCGTCCCGTCCCGACGGCCAGGCAACGGAGTCAACCCCATGAGACCCACGTCCCTTCGCTCAGGACGCATGTCCCAATCCTTAGCCCACCTGTCCGGAAAACGGCCGCGCGGACGGGTTTACCGCAACCGTCCGCACGGGAACCCTCGGCGGCGAAAGGCGGTGAGCGAG
This sequence comes from Amycolatopsis sp. cg13, assembly GCF_041346965.1. Taxonomy (GTDB): domain Bacteria; phylum Actinomycetota; class Actinomycetes; order Mycobacteriales; family Pseudonocardiaceae; genus Amycolatopsis. Next base: position 6,606,187 of record NZ_CP166848.1, on the reverse strand, counting down.
ATCGGCCAGATCCGAGTGGGCACGTCCGGTTGGCGATACCCGCCGTGGCGTGGCGCGTTCTACCCCTCCGGCCTGCCGCAGCGGCGCGAGCTCGAGTACCTCTCCCGCCGGACGAACGCCGTCGAGATCAACGGATCCTTCTACTCACTGCAGCGTCCCGAGCGATACCGCGGCTGGCACGCCGAAACCCCGGCCGGATTCCTGTTCGCGGTCAAGGGCGGCCGGTTCATCACCCATCTCAAGCAGCTGCGCGACGTCGAAACCGCGCTCGCCAACTTCTACGCCTCGGGCGTCCTCGCGCTCGCCGGCAAACTGGGCCCGTTCCTCTGGCAACTCCCGCCACGGCTGGCCTTCGACCCCGATCGAGTCTCCGCGTTCCTCGGCCAGCTCCCGCGCACCACCAGCGAAGCCGCCGCGCTCGGGGTGAAGCACGACGACAAGCTCAAGTCCGAAGCCTTCCTGGAATCAGAACCCGATCGACCAGTCCGGCACGCGCTCGAAGTGCGCCACCCGAGCTTCACCACAACCGAAGCGATGGACGTGCTCAAGAAACACCGAGTCGCACTGGTGACCGCCGACGCCGCCGCGCCGTGGCCGTACCGGGAGGACCAGACCACTGACTTCAGTTATGTTCGGTTGCACGGCTCGGAAGACCTCTACACCAGCAATTACTCCGACTCGGCCCTGCGCGCCTGGGCAGCGAAGATCACCGAATGGCACGACGGCGGCCGCCGGGACGTGCACGTTTACTTCGACAACGACAGCAAAGTCGCCGCCCCGCACAATGCCGTCGCGCTGACCCGCCTGCTCGGCCTCCCCGCCGAAACCGACCCGGCACAGTGAGCGGACAGTGAGCGCACTTCGATTGGGTGGTGATACGGGCCGCCGGTGGTCTACGTGCTGCCGCTGGGGGTCGGCACGCGGACCACCGCGCCCCGCTGCTTTCCGGTGCCCAGCAGAGGAACCGTTCCGCCGAACGGCCGAAGCTGTCCGCGCACCAAGCCGACCAGGCTCGCTTGCCCGTGTCGGGATGGTCCAACCAATCCCGCTCCGCAGCAGCACAGCCGCGTCAACACCTTGCTGAGGCCGCCACTGCACCTGGACCCGGCCCGCGCCGGAATGATCCAGCCGAACTGCTCGCAACCAGCGGCCCAAGCCACCACGATGTCGCCGCACCTTCCGCCGCGACAAACCGCATCCGTATTATCCAGCTGAACCGCTCGCCATCAGCGACCCAAGCCACCGCGGTCTCGCTGCGCCCTCTGCCGCAGCAAACCCCCAACCGCACCCGGATGATCCAGCCGCACCGCAAGCAACCAGCAGCCCAGCCCGCCACGATGTCGCCGCGCCTCCTGCCGCGGCAACCGCGAACCACATCCGCATTGGTCCAGCCGCACCGCAAGCAACCAGCAGCCCAAACCACGACGTCGCCACGCCCTGCCGCAGCAAACCCCGAACCGCACCCGGATGACCCAGCCGCACCGTAAACAACCAGCAGCCCAAACCACGACGTCGCCACGCCCTGCCGCAGCAAACCCCGAACCACATCCGCATGACCCAGCCGCACCGCAAGCAATTAGCCGTCCCGCGCTCCGGTGATGCGGCCGAAATTACCTCCGCACCAACCCGGCCAACTGCGCCCGTACCTGGTCCGCGTCCGGGTGATCCAGCCTCGTCAACAACCGAACCGCACGCAGCCAGCAGTCCCGTGCGGCAGCGGTTCGGCCGTAGCGCAGATGCGCCGCCCCCAGTTCCGACAGGACGTCCGCGGCCTCATATTCCTCGTCCATCGCGAAGAACATGTCGACCGCTTCCGACAGGCACTCGATGCCCTCCACGTGCCGGCCCAGGCCCAGCAGTGCGCGGGCGCGGGCGGCCAGCGAGAAACGGCCCTGTGGCAGGTCGTCCGGCGGGACCAAGGCCAGCGCCTCGTCCGCGAGCGACAGCGCTTGCGGGTAGTCGCCCATAATCGCGCACAGGTCGCCCAAAGCGCGCAGAACGTTCGCCTCCACCGAGGTGAAACCCAGTTCCCGCGTGATTTCCAGCGAACGCAGGCCATGCCGGTAAGCCTCTGGGAAATCCTCGATGCTCTGCGCGGTCATCGCCAGGTTGTAACGCGCCCGCGCCTCCCCTGGCAGTGAGCCCAGTTCCAACTGCACGGCCAGCGCCTGCTCCAGATATTCGCGCGCCAGTACGTAGTTCCGGGCGACGCCTTCGATCACGCCTAGTCCATTAAGGATCGCCGCTTCGCCGGGGCGTTCGCCGGAATTTCGCGCTGCCCGCAGGCCGATCTCGAAGACGTAGCGCCATTCGTCCACCCGGGCGCGGCCGGCGAAATAGGTGAACAGCGACCAGGCCAGCCGCCAGCATTGCGCGTATCGGCCGATCCGGAACGACCACTGGATCACCGAGATCAGGTTCCCGTGTTCTTCGCTGAACCAGGCCAAAGCACGGTGGAAGTCCGAGAACTCCTGTGCGCCAGCCTCGGCAACCGGTCCGATTTCATCCATCAGCTGGTTCGGGCGCATCGCCAAACCCGCGTTCCGTGCCGACGCGATGAACCAGTCGAGCAACCGCGAACTGGCCTCCGCGCGCTCGTCGGCGGTGTCCTCCTGCTCCGACAATTCGTTCGCATAGGCCCGAATCAAGTCGTGGAACTGGTACCGGCCCGGTTTCGGCTGGATGAGCAGGTGAGTCGAGACGAGGGTGTCGAGAGCGCCGCGAGTTTCCTTTTCGGACCGTCCGCTGAGTGCGACTGCCATGCCCAGCGACAAATCCGGACCGGCTGACAGCGCCAGCAATCGCAGCAGCCGGGCCGCGGCCGGGCACAGAACCCGGTAGGAGTAAGAGAAAACTGTGCGGATGTTGGTCTCGTCGCCGTCGCCCAGGTCGAAGGTGCTTAAGCGGCCTGCGTCCGAGGGCAAAGCTGCTGCGAACTCGTCCAGCGGCAGCCGAGGGAACTGGGCCGCGCGGACGGCGAGGATTCGGATCGCCAGCGGAAGCCCGCCGCAATACTGCACGAATCGACCAGCTGCGACCGGGTCCTCATGCACCCGTTCGACTCCGATGGCGGACGCGAGAAGCTCCACCGCCTCTTCGCTGTCCAATTCGGACAGAGCGATCCGGCGGGCGCCGTGTGTCGCGACCAAGCCGCGCAGTTGCCAGCGGCTCGTCACTACGACTAGGCATCCGGGGCCAGGCAGCAGGGAACGTACTTGTTCGGTGCTGTTCGCGTTGTCCAGCACTACCAATAGCCGGCGGCCGGTGGTGTAAGTGCGCCAAGTGGCCGCGCGTTCGTCCAAACCGGACGGGATCCGGTCGGCGGGGACGCCCAGCGCGATGAGCATCGTTTCCAGCGCGGCGATCGGCGACACCGGTGCGCCCGGGCCGTAACCGCGCAGGTCCAGAAACACCTGGCCGCCGGTGAAACGATCGGCGATCTGGTGTGCGAAGTGGACAGACAGGGTCGTTTTCCCTTGTCCGCCCATGCCTTCCACTGATGCGATCGGCGTGGAGGTTCCGTCGTCTAGAGCTTCCGGCAATAACGCGCGGAGGGCTTTCAAGTCTGCCGCTCGACCGGCGAAAGCGCCGAGGTCGGCCGGAAGCTGGTGCGGCACATGGGGTTCCAGAGGAGTCCGGAATCGCGCGCCCTCGTCGCCGCCCAGTACTAACCGGTGTGCGCGCTGCAGTCCGGCACCAGGGTCCAGGCCCAGTTCTTCGGCGAGCAGTCCGCTGATGCGCCGGTAGACGTCCAGCGCCTCAGCCTGCCGTCCGGAGCGGAGCAGCGCGTACATCAGCTGCTCGTGCGGCCGTTCGCGCAGCGGATGTTCGCGCGTCAGACGCTCCAGCTCAGGCACAACGGTGTCGTACTCGCCGACGGTCACCAGCGTCTCGGCCCACAGCTCGCGCACCCGCGTGCGTTCCTCCGCGAGCTGTCCGACCTCGTCCCGGTGCAGCGCGTCCGACTCCACGTTCTGCAGCGCCGAGCCCCGCCACTGTCCCAGTGCGTCCTCGAAGTACCCCGCCGCGCGCCGGTGCTCGCCTCGCTCCGCGGCACTGCGGCCGCGCGCCGCGAACTGCCGGAACCTGCCGAGGTCCACCGCGTTTTCGTCGACTTCCAACAGGTAGCCGCCGCGTTCGGTGCGGATCGCCGCGCCGTCGCCGAGCGCTCGGCGCAGCCGCAGGACATACGTCTGCAGCGCGCCTTTCGACCGCCGCTGGTCGTCGCCCCACAGCCAGTGGCTGAGCACGTCGACCGACACCAGCCGATTCGCCCGCAGCAGGAGTCCGGCGAGCACGATCAGCGGGCGGCTGCCGCCCAGCGGCACCACCTGGTCCCCGGCCAGCACCTCGGCCGGGCCGAGCACCCGGAAGTCGAGGCCGTCCACACGTTCCATTGTGGCGTTGAGACGGCCCCTGCGGCACCTCGGTTCCCGTCACCGCGGCGATGGCATGATCGGCAGTCATGCAGGTTTACGCGCTCCCGCTGCACACCCGGTTCCGGGACATCACCGTCCGTGAAGGACTGTTGCTCCGCGGCCCCGCCGGCTGGGGAGAGTTCTGCCCGTTCGCTGACTATTCGGACACCGAGAGCGCGCCCTGGCTCGCCGCCGCGCTCGAAGCGAGCGAAGAAGGCTGGCCCGCGCCGGTCCGCGACCGTATTGAGGTGAACACGACAGTCCCGATTGTGTCGCCGGAACGCGCGCACGAACTGGTCCGTACCTCTGGCTGCCGCACGGCGAAGGTCAAGGTCGCCGACAAACGCGCGACGCTCGCCGAGGACTGCGCGCGCATCGAAGCGGTGCGCGACGCCCTGGGTCCCTCCGGCGCGATCCGGGTCGACGCCAACACCGCGTGGGATGTCGACACCGCCGTGCACGCGCTCGGCGAACTGGATCGCGCGGCCGGTGGACTGGAGTACGCCGAACAGCCCTGCCCCACGATCGACGACCTGGCCGCCGTCCGGCGTCGCGTGTCGGTGCGGATCGCGGCCGACGAATCGATCCGCCGCGCGGAAGATCCGCTGAAGGTCGCCGTCGCCGGGGCCGCCGACATCGCCGTGCTCAAGGTCGCGCCGCTCGGCGGAGTCCGCCGGGCGCTGGAGGTCGCGGAGGCTTGCGGGCTGCCGTGCGTGGTGTCGTCGGCAGTGGAGACCAGCGTCGGGCTGGCCGCCGGGCTCGCGCTCGCCGGGGCGTTGCCGGAGCTGGACTTCGCCTGCGGACTCGGCACGATGTCGTTGCTGCGCGGGGATGTCTGCTCCGAAACACTGTCCCCTGTGGACGGTTATCTGCCGGTGCTGCGACAGGCCCCGGAACCCGACGCGTACGCCGGGTTCGCCGCGTCGCCCGAGGTGGCAGCGGCGTGGCTGGACCGGTTCGAGCGGGTCCGCCGGATCAACGGGTAAGGGAGACTTCAGGGTCGCGGCCCCGGGGCTATCTCCGGGGCGATCCCGGATGTGCCGCCCGCCCCGGTCGCGGAGTATTGCTGTCATGACGGACAACGTGCAGGCCGCACCGGCCAAGAAGATCTTCCGCAGCCGCTCCGACCGCATGCTCACCGGCGTGTGCGGCGGATGGGCGAACTACCTCAACGTCGACCCCTCGATGGTGCGCATCGCCGCGGTCGCCGGGGCCGTGCTCTCCGCCGGGGTCATTCTCCCGGTCTACGCCGCCGCGGCCGTGCTGACGCCCGAAGACTGATCGCCCGGCACCGTGCCCCGGGAGCTGCTGGCACAGAAACGGGCGAAGCCCGGCCCACCTCGAGGGTGAACCGGGCTTCGCCGGAAAGCAGCCGAACTCAGAAGTCCATGCCACCCATGCCGCCGGACGGGTCGGCCGGAGCGGCAGCAGCCTTCTCCGGCTTGTCCGCGACGACAGCCTCGGTGGTCAGGAACAGCGCCGCGATGGAAGCGGCGTTCTGCAGCGCGGAGCGGGTGACCTTCGTCGGGTCCGGCACGCCGGCCGCGAGCAGGTCCTCGTACTCGCCGGTGGCGGCGTTCAGGCCGTGGCCCTGCGGGAGGGACTTGACCTTCTCCGCCACGACGCCGCCCTCGAGACCGGCGTTGATCGCGATCTGCTTGAGCGGAGCCTCGACGGCGACCTTGACGATGTTCGCGCCAGTGGCCTCGTCACCGGTCAGCTTCAGGCCCGCGAAAGCGGCCTCGGCAGCCTGGATCAGGGCCACGCCGCCGCCGGCGACGATGCCCTCTTCCACGGCGGCCTTGGCGTTGCGCACCGCGTCCTCGATGCGGTGCTTGCGCTCCTTCAGCTCGACCTCGGTCGCGGCGCCGGCCTTGATGACGGCCACGCCGCCGGCCAGCTTCGCGAGCCGCTCCTGCAGCTTCTCGCGGTCGTAGTCCGAGTCGGAGTTCTCGATCTCCGCGCGGATCTGGTTGACGCGACCCTGGATCTGGTCGGCGTCGCCCGCACCCTCGACGATGGTGGTCTCGTCCCGGGTGATGACGGCCTTGCGGGCACGGCCCAGCAGCGACAGGTCCGCGTTCTCCAGCTTGAGGCCGACGTCCTCGGAGATGACCTGGCCGCCGGTCAGGATCGCGATGTCCTGCAGGATCGCCTTGCGGCGGTCGCCGAAGCCCGGGGCCTTGACGGCGACGGACTTGAAGGTGCCGCGGATCTTGTTGACGACCAGGGTCGCCAGGGCTTCGCCCTCGACGTCCTCGGCGATGATCAGGAGCGGCTTGCCGGACTGGATGACCTTCTCCAGCAGCGGCAGGACGTCCTTGACGTTGGAGATCTTGGAACCGAAGAGCAGGACGTACGGGTCCTCCAGCTCGGCTTCCTGGCGCTCCGGGTCGGTCACGAAGTAACCGGACACGTAGCCCTTGTCAAAGCGCATGCCCTCGGTGAGCTCCAGCTCGAGCCCGAAGGTGTTGCTCTCCTCGACGGTGACGACGCCTTCCTTGCCGACCTTGTCCAGCGCCTCGGCGATCAGCTCGCCGATGGTGCGGTCAGCGGCCGAGATCGAGGCGGTAGCAGCGATCTGCTCCTTGGTCTCGATCTGGACGGCGGCCTTGTGCAGCTGCTCGGTGATGGCCTCGACGGCCGCCTCGATGCCGCGCTTCAGCGAGATCGGGTCGGCGCCGGCCGCGACGTTGCGCAGGCCCTCGCGCACGAGCGCCTGGGCGAGCACGGTGGCGGTGGTGGTGCCGTCGCCCGCGACGTCGTCGGTCTTCTTGGCAACTTCCTTGACGAGCTCGGCCCCGATCTTCTCCCACGGGTCCTCGAGCTCGATCTCCTTGGCGATGGAGACACCGTCGTTGGTGATCGTCGGCGCGCCCCACTTCTTTTCGAGCACGACGTTCCGGCCCCGCGGGCCGAGGGTCACCTTGACGGCTTCGGCGAGGGTGTTCAAGCCGCGCTCAAGACCGCGGCGGGCGTCCTCGTCGAACGCGATCAGTTTGGCCATTGCGGTGTGGTCCTCCGGTATTGGGCGCCACCGCCGCGCTGTCTCCAGCGGCGGCAGCAGGACACGTCCTCGGCCAGGCTCGGTGCCCGCGACGGACGACTGACCGGTGGGTCAGCCTCACCGTCCCGACCTTCAGGCAGGCGGTCGGTGACCGCTCGCCTAGCACTCGACGGCGTCGAGTGCCAATGCCGTGTTTAGCACTCTCCGGGGTCGAGTGCAAGGAGCGCAGGTCAGCGTCGGTGCGCTTCCGCAGCAGGTCGGCCGCGTCAGTGGCTCGGCTGGATGTGGATCGACGACGGCGGCGGGCGCAGCGACGACGGACCGGCGGACTTCGAGCCGCCGGGGCCGACCGGGATGTTGGGCGCGGACGACGTCGGCGCGGTGCCGCCGTTGCCGTTGTCGTCCCCGCCGAAGAGGAAGATCGCGCCGACGACCAGTCCGGCCACGACGAGCACGCCCAGCGCGATCCACAGCCACTTCAGGCCGCCGCTCTTGGCCTGCTTCTCGAACGCGCCCGCGCCGCCCGCCGGGGACGGCGGGCGCAGCCGCATCGGGTCGCCGAAGGCTTGGGTCGGGTGGTTCTGCTGGTTCGGCTGACCGGGGTAGCCGGGTTGGTTCGGGTAGCCGCCGTAGCCCGGCGGGGGGCCTTGCTGAGGCTGCTGACCCGGTTGGCCTGGCTGGCCCGGGTAGCCGTAGCCGGGCGGGGGGCCTGCCGGTGCTTGGCCGGGGTAGCCCTGCTGACCTGGCTGCGGCTGACCGGGCTGCGGTTGGCCGAGTTGCCCGGGCTGCGGCTGACCCGGCTGGGGCTGGCCGGGCTGTGCTGGATAACCGGGCGGGGGCTGGTTGCCGTAACCGGCGGGGCCGCCGTAGCCGCCTTGGGTGGCGTATCCGGGCTGGCCGGGTTGTGCCCAGGAGCCGGGAACGGCCTGGCCGCCGGGCGCACCCGGGGCACCGACGCCGGGAGCGCCAGGACCCGGTCCCGCAGCCCCGGGGCCTCCCGGCTGCGCGCCCGGTCCGCCAGGACCAGCCGGTCCACCGGCACCAGGCCCGGCGGGACCGCCAGCGCCGGGACCACTGGGCCCACCGGGTCCGCCCGCGCCACCAGGTCCTTGCTGCATGCCCGCCTCCGGAAGTCCGTTCGGCCGGGCGGGGCCCGGCGGGGTGTCCGAGGTCGCGAGCGGGCCGAGCGCCACCCGGGCCGCGGCGATCATCGCGACGCAGTTGGGGTAGCGGTCGTTCGGGCTTTTCGCCATGCCCTTGCGGATGACCTCGTCCACGGCGGCCGGGAGCGCGACCACGCTCGCCACCGACGGCGGCTCGCCGCCGAGGTGGCCCTTGATGACGGCGGGGACGTCGCCGCGGAACGGCGGGTTGCCGGTCAGGCAGGCGAACAGCACGCAGGTGAGGGCGTACTGGTCGGTGCGGCCGTCGAGCGGTTCGCCGCGCAGGTGTTCCGGGGCGGCGTAGGTGGGCGAGCCGAGGAAGTCGCCGCCGCGGGTGCGGTGGCCGGTGGCGCCGCGGCGGGTGAGGCCGAAGTCGGCGACGTAGACGTGCTCGCGGGAGGTCTCGCGGCTGGTGACGAGGACGTTGGCCGGTTTGACGTCGAGGTGCACGAGGCCGTGGTTGTGCAGCGTGTCGAGGGCGTCGGCGACCTGGTCGAGCAGGCTGAGCGCGCGCGACGGGCTGATCGGGCCCGCGGACATGAGGCCGGCGAGGTCGCCGCCGTCGACCATCCGCATGGCGATGTAGAGCATGCCGTCGAGTTCGCCGAAGTCATACAGAGGCACGACGTTGGCGTGGTCGATCGCGGAGGTGTTGCGTGCCTCGTCGACGAACCGTTCGCGGAACTCGGCGTCCGCGCCGAGGTGGTCACCGATGACCTTCAGCGCCACCTTGCGGCCGAGCCGCGTGTCCGTGGCCTGGTAGGTCACGCTCATGCCGCCCTTGCCGAGCACCGAGTCGATGCGGTAGTGGCCCAGCTGGCGACCGGTGAGGTCCCCCGACACGTCGCCTGTCACGCAGCGCAGCTTAACGCGCCGGTATCCGCTGCCACTGCCGGTTCGCCCAACCGGTCAGGACAGCTGCCTCGCTAGACCTTGCGGACGTCCGCGGCCTGGCTTCGGCCGTCGCGGCCGGACTGGACTTCGAACTCCACCCGATCGCCCTCGTCGAGAGTGCGGAATCCGTCGGCCTGGATGGCCGAATAGTGGACGAAGACGTCCGGACCCTCGGGGGATTCGATGAACCCGTAGCCCTTTTCCGAGTTGAACCACTTGACGGTGCCGAGTGCCACGGCGCCTCCCTCGGGACAAGAAATCGCTGTCCATCAGCGTGCGAAGTGGAGTTCACGCTACCGGAATCAGCGCTCCCGGCAATGGGGTAATCGGCAGATTCCCCTTACGCCTGCGACACTCGCCGGTTGCGCGATTGGACGAGCACGGTGCCCGGTCCGGCGAAATCGAGGACGAGTCCTTCGCCGGTTCGCAGCGACTGCGGACCGCTCGGATCAAGCGCGCGCAACCGGCATTGCACGGTGTCGGGATAGGCGAGGAGATAGTCCGGGCGCACGGTCACGATCTCGCCGCGGCCGAGGTCGAACGAGTCCACCGGGCCGGGCGCGGTGAGCAGGAGCGGGCCGCGGCCGCTGTAGTGCTCGAGGAACCCCGAATCGGCGCCGAACAACTGCTGCAGTGGGGCCCAGTTCTGGTCGACGCGGACCGTGCTCGGCCGCGCGAGGACGCCTTCGCGGTGCACCGACCAGCCGGTGGAACCGGTCAATTCGAGCGGATAGACGTCGCCGGGCCCGAGCGGGGCCAGGTCGACCCAGCCGCCTTCCTGCGGCGCGGTGAACACCGAAGGACCGCCCTTGCGGCCGCGGTTCTGGTTCGTCTCGGCCACGTTGAAGCTGCTGGCCAGCAACGATTCCGAGGCCGCCTGCACGGCTTCGCCGGGGGCGAGCAGCACGCGGGCGACGCCGAATCCCGGCGTGTGCCTGGTGTGGACGCGCATGTCAGCGGGGGTTCGCGAGCGCGGCGCGCCCGGGCTGGTTGCGGACCCGAAACTGCATCAGAACTCTCCCCGTACTCCCCGGCTTGTGCCGGGAGAGTGTTGCACGACGGGCAGCAAGAGGGAGGATGGTCCGCGTGATCTCCGTCGACGCCTACCGCGAGACCGTGACCGAACTGCTCGGCCGCGCGCCTGTCCGCACTGTTCCGGTGGCCGAAGCCGCCGGGCTCGTCCTGGCCCGCGACGTGCTCGCCGACGTGGCGCTGCCGCCCTTCGACAACTCCGCGATGGACGGGTACGCCGTGCGCGCCGCGGACGTCGCCGAGGTCCCGGTGACGCTTCCGGTCGCCGACGACATCCCGGCCGGACGGGTCGACGTCAAGCCGCTCGAATCGGGTACCGCTCAGCGGATCATGACCGGCGCGCCGCTGCCGCCGGGCGCGGACGCGATCGTGATGGTCGAGGACACCGACCGCGGGACCGCGGAAGTCCGGATCTCCCGCGCGGCCGCTGCCGGCAACCACATCCGCCGGATCGGCGAGGACGTCACGAAGGGGACCGTCGCGCTGCACGCGGGCACCGTGCTGAGCCATGCGCACCTGGGCCTCGCCGCCGCGGTCGGGTTGGCGGAGCTCGAGGTGTACCGGCCGCTGTCGGTGCTGGTGGTGTCGACCGGCACGGAGCTGGTGGAAGCCCCGAACCCGTTGCAGCACGGGCAAATCTACGAATCGAACAGCGTGATGCTGGCGGCGGCTTTGCAGGGGCTCGGTTGCCGGGTCGAGGTCGTGCGCAGCGTGGTCGACGACGTGGAGGAATTCCGCAAGATCATCGAGCCGCGGCTGGAGTCGGTGGATCTGCTGATCACGTCTGGCGGGGTGTCGGCCGGTGCGTATGAGGTGGTGAAGGACGCGCTGACCGGGCAGGGCGTGGAATTCCAGAAGATCGCGATGCAGCCGGGCGGGCCGCAGGGGTGCGGGCGGTGGAATGGCGTGCCGGTGGTGACGCTGCCGGGGAATCCGGTGAGTGTGCTGGTGTCGTTCGAGGCGTTTTTGCGACCGGCAGTGCTGTCAGCGATGGGCCATTCGGACGTGGACCGGCGGCGGGTGCGGGCTCGGTTGACGGAGGACATGACTTCACCGGCTGGGCGACGGCAGTACCGGCGGGGGTTTTATACGCCGGTTCTTGGTGAGGTGACTGGGATTGTCGGGCCTCGGGGCGGGCCGGGGTCGCATTTGCTGGCGGCGTTTACGCAGGCCAATTGTTTGATCGTCTTGCCGGAGGAGGTTTCGGCGGCTGCGGAGGGGGATGAGGTCGAGGTGCTGCTGCTTTAGCGGCGGGCAACCGGGCCGCCGATCAGCCGACATGCGCGGCGACCCGATCATCTCGTGCGACCTCACGGCCCGCGGCAATCGCACTGTCGCATCGGACGCCGACCCACAACACCCGCGTTCGGAATTCCGGCCCGACGATCACCTGTCCGTCCGGAGCGAACTCGATCCCGGCATTCGGCGCGGGCACCGAACAAACCCGGATTTCCGCGAACACCGCACCGCCTGCCGCAGCACTAGCCCGGCAGACCCAGCCCCGCAGTCCCGTCCAGTCCACAAGAGACGGAGCGCGGCACCCCGCACGCGGCTCAGCTCTGAAACCACGCCCGAACACGAACACCGGCTTCCGTTCCGCAGAAGGATCAGCAGCCGACTTGGCACCGAATTCAGAGAAAAGCGCAGTCGTCCGTTCATTCAGCTCAGCCAATTCCGAAGGCGTCAGCCGCATCGGTCCCGGGCCAGTTCCGGCGCTTCGATCACCAGCCCGGCCCCGGAAAGCACCTTCAGGTGATGGCTCACATTGCCCACCGCCTGCCCGGTTTTCTCCGACGCGTTGGCCGGGCCGTCGGGCTTCAGCATGTCCAGCAGGCGGCGGCGCAGCGGATGCGACATCGCGGCCAGCACCTGGGAATCGCGGACCTCCATGATGCACAAACGTCGTTGTACAACAACTCTTGTGCATTAGCCCGAAGGTATCCTCGCGAGCATGGGCATCATCCTGTGGATCGTCTTCGGCGCGCTGGTCGGCTGGATCGCGAACCTCGTGGTCGGCGGCCGGGAGCGGCAGCGGCAGGGCTGTCTCGTCAGCGTGCTGGTCGGCGTGGTCGGGGCGGCCCTCGGCGGCTTCATCTACCGGCTCGCGACCGGTGAGCAGCAACACTTCGAGTTCGATTTCCCGAGCTTCGGCGTCGCGATCCTCGGCGCGATCGTGCTGCTGCTCGTGTTGCGGCTGGTCAGCGCCGCGACTGCGAGCCGCCGCGATCGTGACCGTTGGTAACGGTTTCCCGACGATCTGTCAGAACACCCCGGTCGCGGACTAAACTGATCCGTTCCGCGCCCGGGTGCGTGCTTCGTCGGGGGACGCATGCACCCGGGCCGCGTCCCGCACGAGCCGGGCGGCGTGCACCGGGTCGACGAGCTGGGGAACGGGTGCCGAGAGGACATCCCGGCGCCAGGCGCGCAACAGTTGCGCGAGCAGATCGGGTACGGCCATCGTCTCCCTCGCCAGGTCGGCCCGGGCACCGGTCCCGAGCGGCGTCAACTACCCGGTGTTATCGGATTGTTCGACGCGTCGTTACCGGTTTGTGGTCGCGCCCACCCGCGCCGGGGCAACCCTTACGACCAGGGGCCAACGGGTCCGCCGCAGGCGGGCGGTAGCGTGGGGAAGCCCAAATCGGACCCTTTCACCGACCGAGACGAACAGCGGGGAACTCGACCCATGAGCGGCCAGCCCACCGGTAACCCCCTCGCGCACGCTGTCCAGCTGGCCCGCGAGACGTTCCCGCCGATGCACCCGGCAGGACGGCCGTTCCTCCTCGGCGGTCTGGCCGCGACCATCGTGGCGCGCCGGTTCTCCAAGCGCCTCGGCGTGGCCGGCGCGCTCGCCACGGCGGGCATGACGGCGTTCTTCCGCGAGCCGAAGCGCGTGCCCCCGCTGCGGGACAACGTCGCGATCTCGGCCGCCGACGGCACCGTCTCGCTCATCGAAGAAGCGGTTCCGCCCGCCGAGCTCGGCCTGCCCGCCGAGCCGCGGATGCGGGTGAGCGTGTTCCTCTCCGTCTACGACGTGCACGTCCAGCGCACGCCGGCGGCGGGCGTGATCTCGAAGGTCGCGTACAAGCCGGGCAAATTCCTTTCCGCGGACCTCGACAAGGCGAGCGAGGTCAACGAGCGCAATTCGCTGGTGCTGCACACGGTCGACGGCCACGAGCTCGTCGTCGTGCAGATCGCCGGGCTGGTCGCGCGCCGCATCCGGTGCGACGTCCGCGAGGGCGACAAGGTGGCCGCCGGCGAGACCTACGGCATCATCCGCTTCGGCTCGCGCGTCGACACCTACCTGCCGCCGGGCAGCCGGGTCGTGGTGGCCAAGGGCCAGCGGACCGTCGGCGGCGAAACCGTGCTCGCCGAACTTCCTGCGCTGGGAGAAAGCTGACCATGGTCCGCGTGACCACCCCTGGCGTCCGGCTGCTGCCGAACGCGATCACCGTGCTCGCGCTCTGCGCCGGTCTCTCCTCGGTGCAGTTCGCCCTCACCGGCAACTACGCGATGGCGATCGGCTCGATCGGCATCGCCGCCGTCCTCGACAGCCTCGACGGCCGCATCGCCCGCCTGCTCGACGCGACGTCCAAGATGGGCGCCGAACTCGACTCGCTGTCGGACGGCATTTCGTTCGGCGTCGCGCCCGCGCTGGTGCTCTACATCTGGCAGGCGCACGGCGACCGCATCGGCTGGGTCGCGTCGCTGATCTTCGCGGTCTGCATGATCCTGCGGCTCGCCCGCTTCAACACGCTGCTCGACGACACCGACCAGCCGCCGTACGCCGCCGAGTTCTTCGTCGGCGTGCCCGCGCCGGCCGGCGGGCTGGTCGCGATGCTGCCGCTGATCGCCACGCTGCAGTGGGGCGAGGGCTGGTGGTCGGAGCAGTACGTGGTGCTGGTGTGGACCATCGCGGTCGCCGCGCTGCTGATCAGCCGCATCCCGACTCTGTCGCTCAAGACCGTGAAGGCACCTGCGAAGGCGATCGCGCCGCTGCTGGTAGGCGTTGGCCTGCTGGCCGCCGCGATCATCGTGTTCCCGCTGGCGGCACTGGCGGTCGCGCTGGTGCTGTACCTGCTGCACATCCCGTATTCGGTCTACCGGCACCGCTGGCTCGCCGCGCACCCGGAGGCGTGGGAAGTGCCGCCGCGAGAGCGTCGCGCGATCCGCCGAGCCCGCAGCCACCGACGGCTGCGGCTGCGTCCGGCCTCGGGCCGCGTCGCCGGTGCGGCGATGCGCGCGGTGCGGCGCACGAACTCGGACGTGGTGCGGAGCCGGAACCTGCGGGAGCGGGACCACAGCTCGGCCACTTCCGGACCGACCCAGCGGCGGCGCAGCTGGCGTCGGATCGGCATTCGCCGCCGTTAGTTCTGCCCTATCGAGCAGCAAACACGGCACGAACCACAGACTCGGCACCGTCGATTTCGATCATCCCGAGGGCCTTGGCGTCGTCGAGCGCGAGAGCGCCCGCGGCAAGCCCGAGGACGCAGGCTGGATCAGCGCGGACGGTGGCGTCGAGTTCGCGGCCGTCCCTCGGGCCGATCTCGACGCCGGACCGGCTCGCGCGGAGTTGGAAGGGCGGGCCGCCGACCTCGAAGCCGACGGTCGCCGCGGCCCGGATCTTGACCCGTGCGCCGAGCAGTGCGGGAAGGGCGAGCGCGAGCCATTCCGGACGGAACGCGTCGCCCTCGGGGCCGCGGACCATCAACGGGGTCGACCAGCGGATCAGGCTCTCGATCGGCTCCCGCAACTCGGCACCCCACGGCGTGAGGGCGTATTCGACCGCGCTGCCCTTGCCTGCCAGCCGCCGTTCGAGGACGCCCGCCGCCTCCAGATCGCGGAGCCGGTCGGCGAGCAAGTTGGTCGCGATGCCCGGGAGGCCGTCGGTCAGGTCCCGGTAGCGCGCGGGCCCGAGCAGAAGCTGGCGGACGATCAGCAGATTCCACCGGTCGCCGACGATTTCGAGCGACCGGGCGAGCCCGCAGTACTGACCGTAGCCGCGCATCAGGTCCCCTTGCTTGACAATCTCAAGTACGCTTGACTTACTCAAGCATAGCGTCGAGGGGGCCGACATGGCTGAGACCGCACGGCCCGACTGGGTCGATGACGACCTGTTCCCGTTCCAGAGCCGCTTCATCGACATTGACGGGCACACCGTGCATTACGTCGACGAGGGATCCGGCCCCACCCTGCTGCTTCTGCACGGAAATCCGACCTGGTCGTTCCTCTGGCGCGACGTGATCCGGGCCCTGCGCGACGACTTCCGCTGCGTCGCCCTCGACTACCCGGGCTTCGGGCTCTCGACGGCAAAGCCCGGCTATCGCTACCTGCCCGAGGAGCACGCCGACGTGGTCACCGGGTTCGTCGACGCGCTCGGCCTCAGCGGGGTCACGCTGGTCGGGCAGGACTGGGGCGGCCCGATCGGCTTGGCCGCCGCACAGCGCCTGCCGGAAGTCTTCGAACGGCTCGTGCTCGTCAACGCCTGGGCCTGGCCGGTCAACGGCGATCCGTACTTCGAGGCGTTCGGGCGCATCGCCGGCGGACCTCCGATGCGCTTCCTGGCACGCAGGCTCAACCTCGTCGTCAAAGCGTTTCTCCCGATGGGCCACCGAAAGCGGAAGCTGACCGACGCCGAGATCACCCATTACCGCCGCGCGATGGACACGCCCGAGCGACGCCAGGCCTCCGGCGTGCTCCCCGGCCGGATTCTCGCCAGCCGGGCTTTCTTCGCCGAGGTCGAAGCTGGCCTTCCCGACCTGCCGACGCTGATCGTGTGGGGCAACGCTCAGATCGGTTTCCGGCCCCGCGAGCGCGAACGTCTGGAGGCGTCCTTCCCGAACCACAAGACCGTGAGTCTCGACGGCGTAGGGCTTTACGTGGAGTCCGACGCGCCCGACGAATTCGTCGCCGCGATCCGCGACTGGTCAGCGACGCCCTGAGCGGCCTTTCGTTCGCCCACAACCGCCCGCCGGTTCATTAGGGTGAGCAGCGTGAGCGATCCGCAGATCACCCTGACCGTCCGGCACACGCCGTCCGCGCTCGACGCGCGGCGGGGGGTTGTCCGGCTGCACCCGGAAGTGCTCGACGCGCTCGGCCTGCGGGCCTGGGACGCCGTGCACCTCACTGGCGCGCGGCGCACTGCCGCGCTGGCCGCGCCTGCCGCGGAGGAGGCGACGCCGGGTGTCGTGTTGACCGATGACGTCACCATGTCGAACCTCGGCGTCGCTGAGGGCGGCGAGGTCGTGGTCTCGCCGGCAGAGGTCACCGCTGCCCGCACGGTCACGGTGTCCGGGTCTCGGCTGGCGTCGGTTTCGGTGTCGCCGCAGACGTTGCGGCTCGCGCTCACTGGCAAGGTTTTGACCCGTGGCGACGCGGTTTCCCTGTTGCCGCAAGACCTCTCGCCCGCGCCGGGCTCGGACGTCGCCGCTGTCCGCGGACAGTTGTCCCGCGTGATCGGGGCGACCTGGACCAACGAACTGCTGACCGTCACGGCTACCGAACCGGCTGGCGTTGTCGTGGTTGGACCGTCCACTGTGGTCAGCTGGCGGGACGGCGCGCGCACTGGCGCGCCGACTGGCGAACCGTCAGTGCGCACCGCGACCGCGCTCGTTCGCACCACCGCTGTCACCGCGGCCGAGGACTATCTCGACGCGGAGATCGTCGAGGAGGTCGTCACCGAGGCTCGCGAGGAAGAGCTGGACGAGCCGGTGCCGGTCGCTGATCTGGTCGGGGCCGAGAGCGCGGCGCGCAAGCTGGCCGAGTGGTTCGACCTGGCGTTCCACCGGCCGGAGCTGCTGGCGAAGCTGGGCACCTCGGCGCACCTGGGCGTGCTGCTGTCCGGGCCGGAAGGCGTCGGCAAGGCGACGCTGGTGCGGTCGGTCGCCGCGGCGGAGAAGGTGCGCGTGGTGTCGGTGACCGCGCCGAATATCGCTGTGCTGGAACCGAATGCGGCGCACCGGTCGCTGCGCGAGGCCATCGACCGGGCTGCGGGCGGCGACGGTCCGGGCGTGCTGTTGATCAACGACATCGACGCGCTCCTCCCGGCCACGCAACCGCCGCCGGTGGCCACGGTGGTGCTGGAAGAACTGCGCGCCGCGCTGCGCCAAGACGGGCTGGCTGTGGTGGCGACGACCGCGCGGGCCGAGTCGGTGGACCCGCGGCTGCGCGGTGCCGACCTGCTCGACCGCGAGCTGGGGCTGCCGCTGCCGGAGGCGAAAACGCGCGTCGAACTGCTGCGGATCCTGCTCCGCGACGTGCCGGTCGAATCCGGGGCCGACCTGGGCGTGCTCGCCGAACGGACGCCCGGTTTCGTCGCCGCCGACCTGCTCGCGCTGCGCCGGGACGCGGCGTTGCGGGCCGCGCTGCGCCAGCGGGACGTCGAGGAACCCAAGATCTCCCAGCAGGATTTGCTCGACGCGCTGGCCACCGTCCGGCCGATCTCGCTGTCCACTTCGGACAATCTGGCCACCGGCGGGCTGACCCTGGACGACGTCGGCAACATGACGTCGGTCAAGGAAGCGCTCACCGAAACGGTGCTGTGGCCGCTGCGCTACCCGGATTCGTTCGCCCGGCTCGGCATCGAACCGCCGCGCGGCGTGCTGCTGTACGGACCGCCCGGCGGCGGCAAGACGTTCCTCGTCCGGGCGCTCGCGGGCACCGGCGCGCTGAACGTGTTCGCGATCAAGGGCGCGGAGCTGCTGGACAAATGGGTCGGCGAATCGGAACGCGCGGTCCGCGACCTGTTCCGCCGCGCGGCCGACGCCGCCCCGTCGCTGATCTTCCTCGACGAGATCGACGCGCTCGCCCCGCGCCGCGGCCAGTCGTCCGACTCCGGCGTGGCCGACCGCGTGGTCGCCGCGCTGCTCACCGAACTGGACGGCGTGGAGCCGATGCGCGAGGTCGTCGTGCTGGGCGCGACGAACCGGCCCGAGCTGGTCGACCCGGCTTTGCTGCGCCCCGGACGCTTGGAGCGGCGGATCTACGTGCCGCCGCCGGACGCCGAATCCCGCGCCGCGATCCTCGCCGCGACGGCCAAGCACACCCCGCTGGCGTCCGATGTGGACCTCGCGGCCACCGCCGAGGCGCTGGAGGGCTACTCGGCCGCCGACTGCGCAGCGCTGATCCGGGAGGCGGCGCTGACGGCGATGCGCGAGTCGCTGGAGGCGCGCGAGGTGACCGCGGCGCATCTGGACAAGGCTCGCGAGGCGGTGCGGCCTTCGCTGGACGCGGCGCAGTTGGCAACTCTGGAGGCTTACGCGCAGGCGCAGCAGGAGCGTTGAGCTGCTCGTGAATGCTGGCGCCGGTTAGAACCGGCACCAGCACTCACGACCTGCTACGCCGCCCGCCGTGCCGAACCGCACGCCCTCCGCAGCCGCCAATCTCGCTCGCTCGGCACCGACCGCGCGATGTCGAGGTCCGTGAGGGCCACCCTGACGGACGCTGATTCCCTCAGGGTGGCCCTCACGGACCTCCGCAGGAGCGAAGCCACGCGGCTCACCGCCAGCCGAGGCAGCACACCGGACAACGCCCGAAGCGCGGCCTGGCGGACATGACAAAGCCCGCGCCGTAGCGCGGGCTTTCAGCGGCATCGGGGCAGGTCAGCTGCCCTTGTGCCCACCGGGCTGGTAGTCCTTCGTGATGATCACTATCACGCCAGGGCTCGAGTTCTGGATGCCGTCGAATCGCGGCTGGGCCTGGAAGCCGAACTCCTTGGCCAGCTGCTTCGCTGCGGCTTCCTCGTCGGTGCCCGGCCGGAAGTAGGCCGTGGTCGCCGGGATGTTGCCCTGCGAGTAGTTGCCGACCTCGGCGACGTTCCAGCCTGAATTGCGGAAGTCGGCGGCGGCCTGTTCGGCGAGGTGCTTGACCAGCGAGTTGTTGTAGACGCGCAGCGTGACCCACTTGTTCGAGGCCTGCTGGTCCGGACCCGCCTGGCCCGGCTGTCCGGGCTGCTGACCCGGCTGGCCGCCGGGCTGTCCGGGCTGGCCCGAGGCCGGAGCCGACGACGCCGCGGACGACGAGGCCGGGGCCGATGAAGCAGGTGACGAAGGCGCGGAGCTGGGCGCCGCCGAGGACGACTGTTCCGGCGCGGACGACGAGCCGCCGGGTGCGGTGGGTTCGCCGGACGTGCTCGGTCCGGCGTTCTGGTCGCCGCTCGTGTTGAGCACGGTGACCCCGCCGATGACGGCCGCGACCACCGCGATCCCGATCAGCGCGACTCCCGCGGCCTTCAACGGCCGGGACAGTCCCGAGAAGACGCTCATGACAGCTCGATCCCCAACCGCCGGGCCCCGCGTTTGCGCTGACGGGCGGCGCGCGTTTTGCGCAGCCGCTTGACCAGCATCGGATCGGCCGCGACGGCCTCCGGCTTGGCCAGCAGCGTGTTCAGCAACTGGTAGTAACGGGTGGAAGACAGTCCGAAGCGCTCCCGGATGGCGTTCTCCTTCGCCCCGGCGTGGCGCCACCACTGCCGCTCGAACGCGAGAATGTCCAGTTCGCGCTCGGTCAGGCCACCGACATTTTCCGGCGGCGACGGCTGGTTTCCAGCCATCGACTCCGCGGCGTCCATGCGGTCCTCGCAATCGGTGTCGGCAGTCCTTCCGCGGGCGTCATTGAACCACGGAACCCATGCTCGACATGGGCATCCGACACGGCGCGTCACGGTCCGATCCAGGTGTACCAGAAGGGTCCGACTAAACTCGGCGTCCGTGACCGTCCACCCCATCTGCATCGCCGGCGAACCCGTGCTGCACCAGCCCACGCGCGAGATCACCGAGTTCGACGCCAAGCTCGCCACCCTCGTCGAGGACATGTTCGAGACCATGTACGCGGCCGAGGGCGTCGGCCTCGCGGCCAACCAGATCGGGCTCGACCTACGGGTATTCGTATACGACTGCCTCGACGACGAGGGCACCCGGCACCGCGGCGTGGTGGTCAACCCGAAACTCGAGACGTCGGAGATCCCGGAGACCATGCCGGACCCGGACGACGACTGGGAGGGCTGCCTGTCCGCCCCCGGCGAGTCGTACCCGACCGGACGCGCCACGTGGGCGAAGGTGACCGGCTTCGACATCGAGGGCAACCCGATCGAGGTCGAGGGCACCGGCTACTTCGCGCGCTGCCTCCAGCATGAGACCGATCACCTCGACGGGTTCATTTACCTGGACCGGCTCGTCGGCCGCCACGCGCGCGCGGCGAAGAAGATGCTCAAGAAAAACAAGTGGGGCGTGCCCGGCCTGACCTGGCTGCCGCCAAAGGAACCGGCAGACGCCTGACCAGCACGCCGGAGCTTCCCGGACCACAACCCGAGACCGCACCCGGCAACTGGACCACAACCCGAGATCGCGCTGGTTTCTGGACTGAGCGATTTCGACGGCCCCCCGGGCCGGCGAAATCGGGAGGGAAGAAACCAGCTTCCCGGCGATCTCGGCGCCACGGCGGAGCCGGGGCAATCAAACACAGCGCTGGGCAATCAAACACAGTCAGCCACGGCCTGCCCTCAAACCCTTGTGCCGACCCGAGGCGCCATGGCATCGTCGCAAGAGCAACCTCAACCGAATGCAACGCGGGAGCTCGCGCCTTGGCGGGCTGAGAGGGTGGCTGGTGTCCATCTCGCGGACACCCGGCGTCACCGACCGCATGAACCTGACCGGGTAATGCCGGCGTAGGGAGTGAACGTCGTTGACGACGCTGGAAAACCAGGGTGCCATCGCCCCGTCCGTCACCACCGGGCCGATCACCGGCTCGCGGAAGGTCTATCACCGCACCGAATCCGGGCTGCGGGTTCCGGCGCGGCGGATCGACCTGTCGAACGGGGAGCATTTCGACGTGTACGACACGTCGGGGCCCTACACCGATCCGGACGCGAACATCGATGTCCACAAAGGACTGCACCCGCTCAGGTCCGGCTGGGCTGACGGGCGGGAGCACAACACCCAGCTTGGCTGGGCGAAAGCCGGGGTGATCACCCGGGAAATGGAGTTCATCGCCGCGCGCGAACGCTGTACTCCGGAGTTCGTGCGGGACGAGGTCGCCCGCGGTCGCGCGGTGATTCCGGCCAACCGCAAGCACCCGGAGACCGAGCCGATGATCATCGGCAAGAACTTCCTGGTGAAGATCAACGCCAACATGGGAAATTCGGCCGTCTGGTCCTCTGTGGAGGAAGAGGTCGACAAGATGGTGTGGGCCACCCGCTGGGGCGCCGACACGATCATGGACCTCTCCACCGGCAAGCGGATTCACGAGACGCGCGAGTGGATCGTGCGCAACTCGCCGGTCCCGGTCGGCACCGTGCCGATCTACCAGGCGCTGGAAAAGGTCAACGGGGAGCCGGAAAAGCTCACCTGGGAGATCTACCGCGACACCATCATCGAGCAGTGCGAGCAGGGCGTCGACTACGTCACGGTGCACGCCGGAGTGCTGCTGCGCTACATCCCGCTGACCGCGCGCCGGGTCACCGGCATCGTCAGCCGCGGCGGGTCGATCATGGCCGCCTGGTGCCTCGCGCACCACCAGGAATCCTTCCTGTACACGCATTTCTCCGAGCTGTGCGAGATCCTGCGCGAGTACGACGTCACGTTCTCGCTCGGCGACGGCCTCCGTCCCGGCTCGATCGCGGACGCCAACGACCGCGCGCAGTTCGCCGAACTGGAAACCCTCGGCGAACTGACGCACATCGCCCGCGAGCACGACGTGCAGGTGATGATCGAGGGCCCCGGCCACGTGCCGATGCACAAGATCAAGGAAAACGTGGAGCTGGAGGAAAAGCTCACCGGCGAGGCGCCGTTCTACACGCTCGGCCCGCTCGCCACGGACATCGCCCCGGCGTACGACCACATCACCTCGGCGATCGGTGCGGCGCAGATCGGCTGGTACGGCACGGCGATGTTGTGCTACGTCACGCCGAAGGAGCATCTCGGCCTGCCCAACCGCGACGACGTGAAGACCGGCGTGATCACCTACAAGATCGCCGCGCACGCCGCCGACCTCGCCAAGGGCCACCAGTACGCGCAGGACTGGGACGACGAATTGTCCAAGGCCCGCTTCGAATTCCGGTGGAACGACCAGTTCAACCTGTCGCTCGACCCGGACACCGCGCGGTCCTTCCACGACGAGACGCTGCCCGCGGAACCGGCCAAGACCGCGCACTTCTGCTCGATGTGCGGGCCGAAGTTCTGCTCGATGCGGATCACTCAGGACGTGCGCAAGTACGCCGAGGAGCACGGTCTGTCCTCTGTGGAGGCGATCGAGGCGGGCATGGCCGAGAAGTCCGCGGAGTTTTCCGAACAGGGCAACAAGGTCTACCTGCCCGTGGTCAACCAGTGACAGTCACGCCTCGCACCGCCCTCACCATCGCCGGATCCGATTCCGGCGGTGGTGCGGGCGTGCAGGCGGACCTGCGCACGTTCTTCGCCAACGGAGTGCACGGATTGGTCGCGCTCACCGCGGTCACCGTGCAGAATTCACTTGGCGTGCAAGGGTTCTCCGAGATTCCGGTCGACGTCGTCACCTCGCAGATCAAAGCGGTCGCCGAGGACATGGGCGTCAACGCGGCGAAGACCGGCATGCTCGCCACCGCGGAAATCATTCAGGCGGTGGCGAAAACGCTGGACGAAGTCCACATTGGACGAACCACGGACACGCCGTTCGTGGTCGACCCGGTCGCCGCGTCGATGACCGGCCACGCGCTGCTTCGCGAAGAAGCACTGGAAGCGATCCGGACGGAATTGTTCCCGCGCGCCACGCTCATCACGCCGAACCTCGACGAGGTCCGGCTGCTGACCGGCGTCAGCGTTACCGACGCGAAGAGCCAGCACACAGCCGCGGAAGCCTTGCTGGAGTTCGGTTCCCAGTGGGTCCTGGTGAAGGGCGGCCACCTCTACGACGCCGCCGATTGCGTCGATCTGCTCACCGACGGCTCAGCGGTGATCGAGTTGAGCGGCCCGCGCATCGATACGGAAAACACCCACGGCGGCGGCGACACCATGGCGTCGGCGATCACCTCGTCGCTCGCGAAGGGCGCGGACGTGCCCACCGCGGTCGCGGAGGCGAAGCGGTTCATCGAACGCTGCGTTCTGGAGGCTTATCCGCTGGGTGCGGGTGTCGGCCCGGTTTCCCCGTTCTGGCGGCTCGCGAACCCGTCGTAACGGGCGATCAGCGCGCGACCCGGTCGGGATAGTCGGAGATGATTCCGTCGACTCCCAACCGGCGAGCGCGCTCGATTTCCCGTGGATCGTTGACCGTCCAAGCGAAAACCGAGATCGACGCCTCCTGCAGCGCGGCGACCTTCTCCGGCTGGATCGACTCGAATCCGAGCCCCACGCAGTGCGCGCCGCAGTCGCGCGCCATCCGGACCGGATCCACCGGCGCGCCTTCGACCAGCGCGATCGCCTCGAGGCCCGGGTGCTGCGCAACCAGTTCGCGCACTGTGTCGTGATGGAATGACGCCACCAGGAACTGATCGGCGGGCAGGATTTCCGACACGGTCGCGAGAACAGCCTTGGCCGTCGCGGGGTCGAGAATTTCGACCATCAGCCGCACAGAACTGTCCCGGACGAGTTCGCACACCTCGCTGAGCAACGGGATCTGCTCGCCGGCGACGCGCACTTCGGCCCGCAAGCGCGCCAGGTCGAAGTCCCAGAGGTACCCCGTCGCGCCGGTCACGCGGTCGAGCAGCTTGTCGTGGAACACGACGAGTTGACCGTCGCGGGTGGCCTGCACGTCGATTTCGACCAGATCCACGCCGAAGCCGATCGCTTTCCGGATCGACGCGAGAGTGTTCTCCGGCGCGTGCCCTGCGGCGCCGCGATGTCCGATGACCAGCATGCCCGACCTTTCAGGAGGCACAAAGCTTTGTGCCGTGATTCCACTGGAATTCGAACCAGGAGCGGTACACCCGGAAGAGATGGGCGGTCATGGGATCCGCCGCCAACCGGTCGAGATACAGGTAGCCGAACTCGCCGCCGTGGAGCTTTCCCTGGACGAATTCGGTGAAGCCGAGGTACAGATGCCGGTTGTCCACCAGGAAACCGTGGAGCACCGGCGGCAGGTCGTAGGACCGGATCTCGATGGAGATGTTGCTGCTGTCGAGGAAGGCCGCGTTCTCCGCGATCTGGTTGCCGATCTTCTCGATCACCGCGGTCGCGGTCCCCGAGTGGATGGAACTGCCCCCGTCGATGACCGGTTTGATCCGTTCCGCACTGCTTTCGATCAGCATGCCGTGGTATTCGAGATTGCGAAGATTCTTCTGGAAGATCAGTTTGTAGAGCAGGAAAGTCTGCACGACCTCGAGGTCCAGTCCGAGGTTGAGCATCTCGGTCCGTTCCCCGGAATCCAGCGCCGAGATGATCTGGTGCTGAATGTGCTCGAGCACGCCCTGCACCCCGGGCAGCACCGTGAACGCGGGCGAACCGGACGGCGCGGCTTCCGGGACGCTGTCCCGGAGCAATTCCCGGACAACCGCTTCCGGCGGTGCGCGGCGGACCAGCAAACCGAGCACGCGCTCGTCACCGGCTTTGATCGCGGCCTGCAACGGGGTGCGGCCGTTGAGCGGTGCGTCCGCGCGGATTCCCGTGCGCAGCAGCAGTTCGATGGCTTTGAGGTCGCCGTCCGCGATGCACCGGGCCAGCGAAGCGTCGGAAATGTCGACACCCATTCGGCCCAGCGAGGAGCGCGCCCGCGCACGTTTCGAAAAGATCCACGCGACAATGCCGCTGGCACCGAGCAGGATAGTGATCGAGAGGCGGACGACGTCTGTCACGGTTGTCTCGTCCAGCGCGAAATTGCCCACGAGAACCTCGACCGGCGCCATTGCCATGAACCCCGCACCCCCGGCTCGCTTCGAGCGGACAAAACACCATAGCAGGGATCTCGTCCCCTTCCGGTGCTCGTGAATGCGACACTGACCGGATGAGCGAGACACCGGAAGCGTTGTGGGCGAGGCTGCCGCTTGAGGTGCAGCACGAGGTCGACGGCCTGGTCACCGAGCACCGCACCGCTTCGGCGGTCAAAACGATTCGCAAATCGGGCATCACGCCGCGGCCTGGGATCGCCGAAGCGCAAGCGGTGTACCAATATCGGATGTCAGTGCTGAAACCGCCGCCGCGGTTCTAGCCGCGCGAATCCACCGTCGGCAGCACGGTCGTGAGGCCGGTCCAATCGGACGTCACCACGGAAGCGTGCTGCTTGGCCAGTTCAGCCACGCGCTGAGTCGCCTGGTCGACGGTCGGGTTGTGGTCGTCGATAGCGGGCGCGACGTTCTGCCCGTCCGTCATCACCACGTAGTAGTGGTTTTCGTCGTACCAAGACATGCCAGCCTTGGCGAGCCATTCGCTCGCGTCCCCGTCGAACACGACAAACCACGGTTTCTGCTCCGCGGAGTATTTGTCGCGCGGGTCGCCTCCCGCGGCACCGTGCACGGTCGGGAAGATCTGCACTGAATTCAGCTTTCCAGCAGCCTTCTGGTCCAGCAGGTAACCGGCGTACTCGACATCCGTGTGCAGCGTGTCGGTCGGGTTTCCCTCTTCGACGGTGCCGGGGATGATCTCGGTGAGCACCTTGCCCCGCAACGCGTCCAGCGTCGGCCAATTGTCCGCTTTGGACGCTTCATCGAGCGTCGCGTGGCTGCCGAGCAAATCGGCGGGCTTGAACACGGCATCGCCGAGGTGGTCTCGGAAGGCGGTGTCCAGCTGGGCCGGACCGAGGCCGGTATTCGCCGAGAAACCGGTCTTCATTTCGATCTTCAGCGTGAGCGGCGGGCGGCCAGGATGTGCGCCGAGCCAGATCCGGATGTCGTCCAGGCACGATTCGAGGTCCTTGTTCGTCCCGCCGGAGTACAGGTCGGCCGCCGAACGCGCGTCGACGCAATTGTTGCTGTTGCCCAGCGGATTGGAGTGGCTGACCTTCCACTCGTGGGTGAAGAAGTCCGGCCAGACGTCGAGTTCGAGCAGGGACGAGCCGTTGTCCAGCGCCTGCGCGAGATACGGGTACGCGGCGGGATCGTAGGTGTTGTGCACGCCGACGGTGGTCACGTGCGAGAGCTGGGGGCTGTCCGCGCTGGCGACCCCCGGTACCGCCAGCGTGGACAGGAGCAGGAGACCGGCCGCGGCGAGCTTCACTGATGTCTCCTTCGTCACGGGGACCAGCACGAACACTTACTGTGCCATCGTGGTGGACTGTGAATGAAGCACAGTTGCCTCAATGGACCAGACCAGAAGTCGGAACGCGCACATGACTGAGAACCCGAGCCCGCCCTCCGCGCTCACCATCGCCGGATCCGATTCCGGCGGGGCCGCCGGGCTGCAGGCGGACCTGCGGACCTTCCTCACCTGCGGGGTGCACGGCTTGGTCGCGGTCACCGCGGTCACCGTCCAGAACACACTCGGCGTGCACGACCGCGCCGATCTGCCGCCGCACATCGTGGCCGGGCAGATCGAGGCGGTCGCGGCGGACATGGGCGTCGGCGCGGCGAAGACCGGCATGCTCGCGTCCGCGGAGATCATCCACGCGGTCGCGGCGGCCTGCGACAAGGCCGGGATCGGACGCGACGGCGCGATCCCGTTCGTGGTCGACCCGGTGGCCGCGGCGATGACCGGCCAGTCGCTGTTCGACGACAACGGCCTCGCCGCGCTGCGCGACGAACTCCTGCCGCGCGCCACCGTGCTCACGCCGAACCTGGACGAGGTGCGGCTGCTCACCGGCATGACCGTGACCGACCGCGAAGGCATGCACACCGCGGCCGTCGTGCTGCACCAGCTCGGCCCGAAGTACGTGCTGGTGAAGAGCGGCCACCTGCAGTCCGACCCGGAGTGCGTCGACCTGCTCTTCGACGGTTCGACGTTCGTGGAGCTGCCCGGACCGCGCTGGAAGACCCCGCACACGCACGGTGCCGGCGACACCATGGCGTCCGCGCTCACGGCCGGGCTGGCGAAGGGCATGCCGGTGGTCGAAGCGGCGCGCTACGGCAAGTGGTTCGTCTCGCAGGCCGTCGAACACTCGTACCCGATGGGCGCCAAAGTCGGCCCGGTGTCGGCGTTCTGGCGGCTGGCTCCGGAAGAGCGCTAGCTCTCGTCGGAGATCAGGGCTTCCAGCGCGGGCAGCGCGGCGATGATCGACTCGCGGGCCTCGGGCGTGAGGCGGTCGAGGCGGCGGTTGAGCTCCTGCACGCGAGTGGAGCGCACGCCAGAGACGAGGCGTTCGCCTTCCTCGGTGGCACGGGCGAGCCAGGCGCGGCGGTCGACCGGGTCGGACTCGCGCGTGACGTAACCGGCCTCTACCAGCGTGGCCACGATCCGCGACATCGTGGCCGCCGCGACGCCTTCCTTCGCGGCGAGGTCGCCGAGGCGCAGCTCGCCGAAGTGCACGAGCGTGGCCAGCGCCGAGATGGACCCGTGTCCAGGCCCGGGCGCGCCGGCCTGGCGCAGCGAGCGGGAAAGCCGTCCCACCGCTAGATACAACCGGCCCGTTACGTCCTGGACCGAGGAAAGAGTCACGATCGGCTCCTTCTGACGCTGGTGCCCGCCGCTGGGTGCGCCGGAAAGGGTGCCGTCAACCATACGGCGTGCCCGTGCACAATCCGCGTCAAGCGCGGGCGAAATCACCATTACCCAGCCATTTGTGCAGCTTGGCCGCCCATTTAGAGCACCGACACGTCGAGCGGAAGCTCCGCGGGCGGTGGCAGCGGCGCGGCCGTCTCCGCGCGGAACGACTGCAGCAGATAGCCCGCGAGCCTCAGCGACGCCGCTGGTGCCGCGGCTCCCGCGCCCGACCGCAGCCCGCCGTTCGCCAGCAAGACCAGCGACAGGTCGGAAACCGCGAAGTCTGCCCGCAGCGCACCGGCGTCTTGCGCCCGGCGGATCAACTCGGTGAACCCCTGCATCGCCTGGTCCCGCAACTCCGCGAACCGCGCCTGCTCCGGCAGCGCGGTCACGATCGCGGCGGAGAACCCGTGGTTGCGCGCCTGCATCGCGCACATTTCCTCGATCACCCGGCAGAACCCGCGCCACGGATCGGGGTCGGCGAGCGCCTCGTCGAGCATCCCCGCGCATTCGGCCATGGGCTCGGCGAAGGCTTCGGCGACCAGGTCGGCCTTGGTCGGGAAATGTCGGTACACGGTGGCCACGCCGAGGCCCGCGCGGCGCGCCAGCTCGCTCATCGACACGTCCAGGCCCTCGGTCTCGAAGGTGCGCTTCGCGACGTCGAGGATCTGCGCGCGATTGTGGGCGGCGTCGGTGCGCAACCGAGTCGGTTTTTCCGGCACTCTCTCACTTTACGCGAATCGGAAGACCCTTTCCACTTTCCGTGCTAGAAGTGGAACATGCCTTCCACTTCGATGCGAGCCATCACCTACGACCGCTACGGACCACCGGAAGTCCTGCGCGAGACCACTGTCCCGACGCCGGTGCCCGACCCTGGCGAAGTCCTCGTCCAGGTGCGCGCGCTGACGGTCAACGGCGGCGAACTCGCGATGCGGTCCGGAAAGCTGCTTCCGTTCAGCGGCAAGCGTTTCCCCAAACGGATCGGCGTGGACCTGGTCGGCGAGGTGGTGGAACCGGGCACGAGCCGGTTCGCCGTCGGCGACCTCGTCTGGGGCGGCGGGCGGCGAATGGGCACTGCTGCGGAGTACTACGTGATGGCCGCGGATCGGCTGGACCACGTGCCTGCCGGGCTGGATCCCGCGCAGGCCGCGTCGCTGGCGGTGGGCGTCACCGCGATTACCGCGCTGCGCGACAAAGCCCATCTGAAGCCCGGCGAACGCCTGCTGATCCGCGGCGCGACGGGCGGGGTCGGTTTTGTGGCGACGCAGCTCGGCCGCGCTATGGGCGCGCACGTGACCGGGCTGACGAGCGCCAAGAACCTAGAACTGGCAAGGGAACTCGGGGCGGATGTCGCGCTCGACTACCGCGATCCTGGTGACCTGGGGAAGTTCGACGTCATTCTCGACACGGTCGGTCGCGACCTCGAGACATTCCGGCGACTGCTGACCCCGCGCGGACGGATGGTCGCGATCGCGTTCGACCTCGACCGTCCGGTCCGCACGCTCGGCTATGTCGCGGCGAACTCGCTGCGCCCGAACCGCTGGGTGCGCGGTTTCAGCGGGAATCCGAAGGCGGATCTGCTCGCTGACCTGAGCCGGTGGGTCGATGCCGGGCTGGTGCGGCCGTTGGTGGACCGGGTGTTTCCGCTGGCGGATATCGCGGGGGCGCATCGGGCGCTCGAGGGAGGCGGGGTGCGCGGCAAGGTGGTAGTCGAGCTCTCGTGAGATTTTATGCCGGTTAGAACCGGCATAAACACCCACGAGAACCCTAGCGAGGCGGACTGGACGCCTGCGCCCAAAACCGCTGCGGAACCCGCCCAGCACCCCGCGCCAAATACCCAGCCTCCACCGCACTCCGCATCGCCAGTGCCATCCGTTCCGGGTCCGCCGCCCGAGTCACCGCGGTCGACAAAAGCACCGCCGAGCAGCCGAGTTCCATCGCCAGCGTCGCGTCCGAAGCGGTGCCGATCCCCGCGTCCAGCACGATCGGCACCGACGCGCGCGAGACGATCAGTTCGATGTTGTGCGGGTTCCGGATACCCAAACCGGTGCCGATCGGGGCGCCGAGCGGCATCACCGCGGCGCAGCCCGCCTCCTCCAGGCGGAGGGCGAGCACCGGGTCGTCGTTCGTGTACGCGAAGACCGTGAATCCGTCCGCCACCAGGCGTTCGGCGGCGTCGAGGGTCTCCAAAGGGTCGGGCAGCAGCGTCCGGTCGTCGGCGTGCACCTCGAGTTTGATCAGGTTCGTTTCCAGCGCCTCGCGGGCCAACTGGGCGGTGAGCACGGCTTCGGCCGCCGTCCGGCAGCCCGCGGTGTTGGGCAGCAGCTCGATGTCCAAGCGCCGCAACAACTCCAGCACTCCGGAGCCGCCCTCGGCGTCGGCTCGGCGCATCGCCACGGTGGTCAGCTGGGTGCCCGACGCGACCAGCGCGCGTTCCAGCACTTCGAGATTCGCCGCGCCACCGGTGCCGATGATCAATCGCGACGACAGCTTGTGTTCGCCGATGATCAGGTCGTCCATGCTCAACCTCCTTGAACCGCGGTCAGCACTTCGAGGTTCGCGCCCTTCGGCACGACCGCTTCTTCCCATTCGCCACGCCGCACGACCTCGCCGTTGACCGCGACGGCCACGCCCCGGCGTTCCGCTCCCAGCGCGTCGAGGACCGCGGAAACGGTGCTGTCGTCGGGAAATTCCCGCAACTCGCCGTTGACCTTGATCTCCATCAGACTCGCTCCTTCTCGACCAGACGGGCGGGCGTCGCCGCGGCGACCTCCGGCGGCGGGGCTTCGCCGGCCAGCCACGCGACCACGGCGTCCGCCGTCGCGGGCGCCATCAGCAAACCGTTGCGGTGATGCCCTGTCGCCGCGTACACGCCTTCGCTCACTTCGCCGATGTACGGCAAAGCGTCGCGGCTCGCGGCACGCAGTCCGGCGGCGACTTCCACCAGCTCGTACTCCGTGATGCCAGGCAGAATACGTTCCGCGCCTTCCAACAGCTCGCGTACACCGCGCGCGGTGACGGCTTGGTCGAAACCCGCTTCGTACTGCGTCGCGCCAAGGACCAGTTCGCCGTCTTCTCGCGGTACCAGATAGATCGGCCGTCCCTCGACCATCGCGCGCACCGTGTACGGCGGAGGCGGCAGACAGCCCCGACGCGGGCGCAGTCGCAGAATCTCGCCCTTCAGCGGGCGTACGGCGTGCTCCAGCAACGGATGCAGCTGACCGGTCCACGCGCCTGCGGCGAGGATCACCGGACCAGACACTTCGGAGAGGCTCTCGAGCCGCTCGCGGCGGAACTCGACCCCACGCTTCGTAGCCGCTTCGCTCAGCGCTGTAAGCAGTTTCCGGTTGTCCACGGCTAAATCGCCCGGCACATGCAGGCCGCTGCGCACCGAGCCGAGGCCTGGCGCTAGCCGCTTCGCCTCGCGCCCGGTGAGGGTCTCGACGTCGCGGCCGAGCGAACGCAGGTACCCGGCGAGGATGTCAAGGTGCCCGGCGTCGGCGCTGTCGAACCCGACGACGATCGTGCCGTGCTCGGCCAGCCCGGGATCGGTCCCTTCCTCGGCGAGCTCCCGCGCGAAGCTGGGCCAGCGTCGCAGCGACGCTTCCCCCAGGCTGAGCACGGCTTCCTCGCCCGGCCACGCCTCGGTGACCGGGGCGAGCATCCCGCCAGCCAGCCAGGACGCGCCGCCGTGCACGGGATCCGGGTCGACAACGGTGACGCGCCATCCTTGGGCGGCCGCGCGCCAGGCCGCGGACAGCCCGATGACGCCGCCGCCGACGACAGTGACGGTTGTGGTGCTGGTGTTCACAGTGGAATCACGCTCCCTGCGCCGGCATGACCCGGATCAGGTTCCACGGTCGGAGCGGCAGCTCCCTCTCAGCCCGTGCCTCGGGCTCCCGTGCGGACTCCCACACCGTAGCGCGCGGGTAACGTCACCGCCATGCCTGCCTTGACCGGAGACCAAATTCGCACCCGTCTCGCCGACGCCCGGCTGTACTTGTGCACGGATGCGCGCGCTTCTCGTGGAGACCTTGCCGAGTTCGCTGACGCCGCGTTGGCCGGTGGCGTTGACATCGTGCAGCTGCGGGACAAGACCGACGGTGCGCCGTTGGAGGCTCGGCAGGAGATCGCCGCGCTGGAGGTGCTGGCGGAGGCTTGTGCGCGGCACGGGGCGTTGCTGTCGGTGAATGACCGGGCGGATGTGGCGTTGGCCGTGGGGGCGGACGTCTTGCACCTGGGGCAGGACGACATCCCGGTCTCGCTGGCGCGCCGCGTCCTGGGCGACGACGTGGTGATCGGCCGTTCCACCCATTCGGAGCAGCAGGCCGCCGCGGCCGCGGCGGAGACCGGGGTGGACTACTTCTGCACCGGCCCGTGCTGGCCCACCCCGACGAAACCCGGCCGGTTCGCGCCGGGGCTGGGCTTGGTCCGGTCCACCGCGGCTCTCGGGACGGAGCGGCCTTGGTTCGCGATCGGCGGGATCGACGAGGCCCGGTTGCCGGAGGTGCTGGAGGCCGGGGCGTCTCGGGTAGTGGTGGTTCGAGCGATTACCGAGGCGGATGACCCGAAGGCTGCCGCGGAGGGGCTGAAGGCGCGGCTTTCGTAAGCCGTGAGGGGAACCCTGACGGTCAAGGTTCCCCTCACGAATCGCCGCGGGGAGCTACTCGGCCCCGTTTGACGGAACCGCGGGAGCGGTCGGCGTCTGGCTGGTGGCGGGGGCCTGCGAACTCGTGGGCGGGTTCGAGGACGTGGACGGCGGGCGCGTCTGCTGCGTCGGCTGCTGCGAGGAGGGCGGAGCACTCGGCGTTGTGGTCGGAGTAGACGTCGGGTTGTTCTGCTTCGACTCGCCGGGCGGGGGCGTCTGCGGTGCGGTGCTCGGCGTGTTGTCCGGGTGATCATCCCGCTGCTGGCTGGTATCCGGCTGCCGAGGAATCAACCCGGTGGACACACTCCCCTGAGTAGTCCAATCCAGGCCGAACAGAACAAGCAACGCGACAACGAACGCAGCGACGCTCGACGCGATGATCAACGGCCACCGCATCTTCCGCAGCTTCTCGCCCAAACTGTCGGACTTCTCCGGCTCAGTCGGCTTCAGCTGTGACAAGCGAACCGTAGGCATGTTCGCCAGGTCAGCCGGGAGATACACCGTCGGCGCCTCACCCGGAGCAGCAGGCTTCGCCTTCTCAAGCGGCACATGCACCGGAGCAAGCCCGGCCCGGCTGCGTCGCCCGGCTGTCTCCATCGCCTTCCGCGCGGCATCACGAGTCCGCTGCAGGGAACGCAGATACAGCTCGCCGCCGACCGTGCTGACCACACTGGCCACTCCGGCGCCGATGACTGTTCCGGCGACTCCCAGCGTCGAACCCAGCAACGCGGCGGTGACCGCCGCCAGCGCCGCGGCGAGCACCGAGGTCATCCGGAGTTTTTTCTTGTCCTCCGCGGTTTCCTTCTGCTCCTCGCTCATGATTCCGATCTGATCGTTCCCGTTCGTGTCCTGTTTCTTCAACGGTTAAGTCGCCTGAGACGCTCCCTTCGTTGCCCGGGCGTGAGGGACGCCACGTTGACTGTCCACAATGGATAGACTAAAGCTCACACTTTCCTGACATACTCGCCTCATGCACCTCGTGACGATCTCCGACATCGAAACCGCGGCCGGGCGGGTAAAGGGCACCGCGGTGCACACTCCGCTGCTGCGCCAGCTCTGGGTTCCCGGCGAATTCTGGGTGAAACCCGAGAGCCTGCAACCGATCGGCGCGTTCAAGATCCGCGGCGCGTACAACGCGATCGCCGCACTCACCGACGCCGAACGGAAACGCGGCGTGGTCGCGTATTCAAGCGGCAACCATGCGCAAGCGGTCGCCTACGCCGCGCGCGAATTCGGGATTCCCGCGGTGATCGTGGTGCCGGACGTCACTCCGCGACTGAAGGTCGAAGCCACTCTCCGCTGGGGTGCGGAAGTCCGCGAAGTGCCGATCGCGGAACGGGAATCGGCGGCGCTCGCGCTCGCGGAGGAACGCGGCCTCACGCTGATCCCGCCGTTCGACCACCCGGACATCATCGCCGGGCAGGGCACGGTCGGGCTGGAGATCGCCGAGGACCTTCCAGACGTCGAGACCGTGCTGGTCCCGGTCAGCGGCGGCGGTTTCGCCTCCGGCGTCGGCACCGCGATCAAGGCGAAGTGCCCGAACGCGAAGGTCTACGGCGTCGAACCGGAACTCGCCGCCGACACCGCGGCCAGCCTCGCCGCGGGCGAGATCGTGGAGTGGCCCATCGCCCAACGCGCTCGCACCATCGCGGACGGCCTGCGCGCGCAGCCGTCCGAGCTCACGTTCGCGCACCTGCAGCAGGTCCTGGACGGCGTGATCACCGTGACTGAGGACGAAATCCGCGACACCGTCCGTGCGCTGGCCCGACAAGGTCGCCTCGTGACGGAACCCAGCGGGGCCACTGCCCCGGCCGCTTACCTGCACCACGCGGACGAACTGCCCGGCGGTCGCACGGTGGCGATCGTCTCGGGCGGCAACATCGATCCGGCGATGCTGGCCGAACTGCTCGCCTAGCACCCCACGGGCTGCGTGGCTCCGCTCCGGCGAAAGTACGTGAGGGGAACCCTGAGGGAATCTGATTCCCTCAGGGTTCCCCTCACGTACCTCGGCATCGCGCGCCAGGCCAGCCGCGCGGCGCGAGAACCCCCGCGCGCCGCTGAGGTGGCCTCACGCCGGGGTCACCAGTTGACGGTCTGACCCTGGCGGTCCAGATAGTGCAGCCCGCCCTTGCCCGCCCAAGCTTCGATCGTGTCGGCGACGCCGGGAATGCTCTCCTCGACAGTCAGCCGGGCACCCGGCCCGCCCAGGTCCGTTTTTACCCAGCCGGGCGCCATGAGCAGCAGCGTGCGCGGGTCGTCGGCGTGCCGGGCGGCGAAGCTGCGCATGAGCTGGTTCAGCGCGGACTTGCTCGCCCGGTAAACCTCGAAGCCGCCCTTCGTGTTGTCGGCGACGCTGCCCTGGCCCGACGACATCACGCCGATGGTTCCGGTCGCGGGGACCAGATCCTGCAGAGCCTCGACGACGCGCATCGGGCTCAGCGCGTTGGTCACCATCACCTTGGCGAAGTCCTCGGTGGACACATCGGCGAACGTCGCCGAAGGGTCGGTCGTGTAGTTGGTTCCGGCGTTGACGAACAGCAGGTCGAACATCGATCCGGCCAGCCGTTCGCGCAGCGCCGCGACCTGTTCGGGCACCGCGATGTCGACGGTCTCCACCGTCAGGCCGTCCTCGGCCAGCTCGTGCAGCGCGGAGGGCGTCCGCTCGGTCGCGGTGACCTGCCAGCCGCGGCCGAGGAATTCGGCGGCCAGTGCGTAGCCCAGCCCGCGCGACGCCCCGATGATCAGCGCGCTCTTGCCTTCGGTCATGACCGCCTCCTTAGCTATCAATTGATAGCTAACCTACGCCGCCGAGGAGATACCTGTCAAAAGATAGCTATGCTGGCCGGGTGAAAGACGACCAGCTTTTCGAGCTCGCCGACCTGATCCTCGCGGTGGCCCGGCACATCAACGCCGCCAAGGAAGCCAACGCCGAGTCGGGGACGCCGCTGGAAGGCGCGGTGATGCGGTTCGTCGACCGGCACCCGGGAACCACCGTCAACGCCGCGGCCGAGGCGACCCAGATGATCTCCAGCAACGTCAGCCGGGCCGTCCGGGGCCTGGAAACCAAGGGCCTGCTGCGCCGGGAATCCGACCCCGACGACGCCCGCCGGGTACGCCTCTACCCCACCGAAAAGGCGGCGGAGAACCTGCAGCGGCTGCGCGACACGTGGTCCGCGCTGCTCGACGGGACGTTCACGGACGCCAAAGAGGTCAGCACCTTGATCACGGCGCTGCAGAGCATCGAGAACCGGCTAGTCACCCAATCCCGCGGCTGATCCGGGCCAGCACCGCGTCCAGCCCCTGCCGCACCGTCTCCGGCATCCCTTCAGCCCGAAGATGAGCCAGCAGTTGCTCGTTGATCCCGCCCGGAGTCATGTGCCGGGCAGTCAGCTCCTCCAACGGCCCGCCACCGGCCAGTGACTTCCCGACCTGCGCGAATATGTGCGTCACGTACGCCGAAGCCACGTCCGCTTCGACGCCCTGCTCGGCCATCCACCCGGCGATGGTCGCCAGATAGTCCAGGTGCGCGGCGAAGGTCGACGTAGCCGCGCTGAACGCTTCCAAACCCGGCTCGTCGCGAGGCACCACCACGCCGCCGACGCGCTCGAACAGCTCCCGCGCGACGCCGTCGTCCGGGTACATCGCAGTCAGACTCTGCCGCTGTGCCGCCTGCGGCAACGGAATCGACCGCACCACCCGCGAAGCCGGCGCGACCAACTCCCGCAACTGCTCCACCCGCACCCCGGCCACCGCACTGATCACCACGTGTTCCGGCCGGAACGCCAGCTCAGCCACCACTTCCCGCAGCACCGGCGGCCGCACGGCCAGCACCACCGTGTCCGCCTGATCAAGCACTTCCTGGTTGTTCGCGCACACCCGCACGTCCGGATACCGCGCGGCCAGCCCGGCGCTGATCTCTCGCGAGCGTGGCGACAGCACGACCGGCAGGCTCCCGTCGAGCCCGGTCACGATGGCAGCGGTCAGCTCACCGGCGCCGACAAACCCCAGCACAATTCCCCCACCGAAAGATCAGCGACGCCCGCCCGGATGGACGTGCGTGGGCGGCCCTTCCACCCCGCAGTGCAGACAATCCCCGGGATGCGGCGAGTCGTCCGGCTCAGCGGCGCCGAGCACCCCGTTGTGAATTCCTAACGCGATAAGCCCGCCGACGATCGCCAGCACCGCACAAATGACCAGCGCGGTCTGCCAGCCAGCAGTCAGCGCGGTCGGGTCGCGGTAAGCAGAACCCGTCAAACCAGCCGCGGCGGGCAGTACCGCCACCGCCAGAAGTCCACCCGATCGGGCGATCGCATTGTTGACTCCGGAGGCGACTCCGGCGTACCGATCCGGCGCGGCGGCCAGCACGGTCGCGGTCACCGGAGCGACCACAGTGGCCAGCCCCAGCCCGAACACGACCACTGCGGGCAGCACCGATCCGAGGTACGACGACCCCGGCCCGACCCGCGTCAGCAGCAACATCCCGACGCCGACCACGATCGGCCCGACCACCAGCTGCAGCCGCGGCCCGATGCGCTGCGCGAGCGCCCCCGACCGGCCGGACAGCAACAGCATGATCACCGTGATCGGCAATCCGGCCAGCCCGGCGAGTGTCGGCGAATAACCCAGCGACACCTGAAGCTGCAGAACCAGCAGCATCATCACGCCGCCGAGCGCCGCGTAAACCACGAACGTCAGCGCGTTCGACAGCGTGAACGTCCGGTCGCGGAACAGCGAAGGCGGCACCAGCGGTTCGGCAGCATGGTGCTGGAGCCAAAGAAACAGCCCCAGCCCGGCAACGCCGACCACCAACGCGACCAGTACAACCGGATCGCCGATCCCGCGCACCGGAGCCTCGACCAGCGCACCGGTGACCCCGGCCAGCCCGAGCGCGCCGACCGCCGCGGCGACGTAGTCCGGATGCCCGGTCGCCGCGGTATCGCGCGACTCCGGGACGAACCGCCGCGCCATCAGCACGACGACCACCGCGAGCGGCAGGTTGATCAGGAACGCCAGCCGCCATGACCACGCCTGCACCAGCAGTCCGCCGAGCAACGGCCCGACGGCCGCCGCGATCCCGCCGAGCCCGGACCACGAGCCGATCGCGCGGGCCCGGTCGTCGTGCGAGAACGACGACTGCAGGATCGCCAGCGAACCCGGCGTCAGCAACGCTCCGCCGATTCCTTGCAGCACGCGGAACAGCACGAGCAGCTCGGTCGACGTCGCCGCCGCGCACAGCCCGGACGCGAGGCCGAACCACACCACGCCGACGAGGTACACGCGCCGCCTGCCGTAGCGGTCGCCGAGCGACCCGGCGACCAGGATCAGCGCGGCGAGCGCGAGCAGGTAGCCGTCGAGAATCCACTGCAGACCGGCGACCGACGCGCCGAGCTCCTCGCCGATCCGGGGCAGCGCGACGTTCACGATCGTGCCGTCGAGCATGGCCATCCCCGAACCGAGAATGGTCGTCCAGAGCACGCCGCGAGCCGCGGGCGTGCCCCAGCGGATGCCGGTCTCCCCCGCGGTGGTCACGCGGTCAGGGCAGCAGCGTGGTGACGAACTTGTACCGGTCGCCGCGATAAACCGCGCGGGCGAACTCGACCGGCTTGCCGTCGGTGGCGAACGAATGCCGGGTCAGCATCATCACCGGCATGCCGACGTCCGCGCCGAGGATCTCCGCTTCCTGCGGCCCGGCCAGCGACGTCTCGATCGTCTCCTCCGCGCGCTCCAGCTCGACGCCGTAATGCTCGCGCAGCACCGCGTACAGCGAACCGCCCGCGGTGATGTGCTTGCGCAGCCCGCGGAACCGGCCGAGCGGAAGATGCGTGGTCTCGAGCGCCATCGGCTGGCCG
The DNA here is from genome assembly GCF_041346965.1 of Amycolatopsis sp. cg13. Lineage (GTDB taxonomy): Bacteria > Actinomycetota > Actinomycetes > Mycobacteriales > Pseudonocardiaceae > Amycolatopsis. The sequence goes on along the minus strand of NZ_CP166848.1, from coordinate 6,567,645 downwards.
TCGGCGAGCCGGAGCCGGCGCAGCCGGAGGATCTTCGCACCGTTGCGCAGCTGCAGGAGCTTCGTCATCTCGCCCTCGACCGGCAGCTCTTCGAGCTCCAGCAGCTGGGACGACGGCTTCAGGCCCTGCTTGCGCATGTCCTCGGTATAAGAGGACAGCTGCAGCCGCTGCGCGAGCTTCGGCTCGGCGGCGAACGTGCCCTTGCCCTGGACGCGGTGCAGTCTGCCCTCGGCGGTGAGATCCGCCAGTGCCTGGCGCACGGTGGTGCGCGAAACGGTGAATTCTCCCGCCAGCGCCCGCTCGGTCGGGATCGGCGATCCCGGCGGCAGTGCGTCGAGCAGGTCCAGCAGATGCTGCTTCAGCGCCCAGTACTTGGGTTCGCGCTGCCCTCGCGCAGCAGTCCCCGCCTCGCTCGCGGGGGGTGTCTCCAGCATGCCCGGCTCCCTCAGTCTTCCCACATTAAACGCGCCACTGCCCCGTGAGGAAACGTACCCTTCTCCCGACCCGCTCCGCCCGGCTAGCATTGGTCTAGACCTGACCGGACGCCGCTCAGCACACCGGGACACCCGTCCCGGCGGAGAGGAAAGTGATGACCCAACTACGTCCCGGCGAGCACATGGCCGCGGAAATCTCGGAGCAGCCCAGCGTTCTCGCCGGGCTGGTCGAGCGGCGGTCCGGCATCGCGGAAGTGGCGAAAAAGATTTCACAGAACCCGCCGCGGTTCGCCCTGCTCGCCGCTCGCGGTTCGAGCGACCACGGCGCGCTGTACGCGAAGTACCTGATCGAGGTACTCCTGGGCCTGCCGGCCGGGCTCGTGTCGCCCTCCACCGCGACGCTCTACGGCGCTCGCCCGGACCTGCGCGACGTGCTCTTCATCACGGTCAGCCAGAGCGGCGGTTCGCCCGACTTGATCGAGGTCACCGAGGCCGCCCGCCGTCAGGGCGCGCTGACCGTGTCCGTCACCAACACCCCGGATTCGCCGCTGCGCGCGGCTTCGGAACTGGGTGTCGACATCGGTGCCGGCGTCGAAAAGGCAGTGGCGGCGACCAAGACGTACTCCGCGACGCTCATGGCGCTGTATCTCTTCATCGACGCGATCCGCGGCGGCAAGGGAGAGGACGCCGAGAAGATCGGCGAACTGGCCCAGCAGACGCTCGACGGTGCGGCCGAAGGCGTGCAGCGCGCGGTGGACCGGTATCGCTTTGTCGACCGCGTTCTCACCACCGGCCGCGGCTATTCCTACGCCAGCGCGCTCGAAGCTTCGCTGAAGCTCGCCGAGACGAGCTACCTCGCGGCCCGTGCATACAGCGGCGCGGACCTGCTGCACGGCCCGGTCGCGGCGGTCGACGGCGAGACCGCCGTGCTCGCCGCCACCAGCCTCGGCCGCGGCGGCGAAGCCATGCGCGAGGTTCTCGAAGCGGTCGGCGAGCGCGGCGCGGACGTGCTCGCGGTCGGCTCGGCGGCCCACGACGTGCCCGCCGCGCTGCGCATCCCGGTCGCCCCGACCGTCGAGGAATTGGCTCCAGTACTGGAAATCCTGCCGATCCAGCGGATCGCGCTCGGGCTGTCGCTCGCTCGCGGCGGCAACCCGGACAACCCGCGCGGTCTGCTGAAGGTGACCAAGACCCGGTGAGTCTCGTAGTAGGCGTGGACGCCGGCGGCACCTCGACGCGAGCGATCGCGATCGACGCCGCCGGCGTCGTGCACGGCACCGGAGCCGCGGGCGGCGCGAACCCCAACTCGCATCCGCCCGCGGAGGCGGCGGCCCGGATCGCCGGCGCCATCGAATCCGCTGTGGACGGACGGACCGACGTGCTCGGCGTCGTGGTCGGCATGGCGGGCGAGAGCAAGCTGTCCGATCCGGCGGTCGCCGCGGAATTCACCGCGGCGTGGGAGCGGATCGGTCTCGGCGGCCTGGTCCGCGTCACCGGCGACGCCGAGGTGGCTTACGCCTCCGCGACCGCCGAACCGGACGGGACCGTGCTCGTCGCGGGCACCGGCTCGATCGCCGGGCGCATCCGCGGCAGGCGGATGGTGCGCACCGCGGGCGGCCACGGCTGGCTGCTCGGCGACGAGGGCTCCGGGTTCTGGCTCGGCCGCGAAGCCGTGCGCGCCACGCTCGCCGCGCTCGAAGGCGACGGCCCGCTCGGCGGATTGGCCGAGGCGGTCCTCGCCGAAGCGTTCGGACCGTCCGCAGTGGACTTGTCGGACCGCGCCACAGTCATGTGGGCGCTGGTGACCCATGCCAACGCGGAACCCCCGGTCCGGCTCGCCCGGTACGCGCCGCTGGTGAGTGCCGCGGCCGCCGCCGGCGAGCCCGTCGCGGAGGAAATCGTGGCGCGCGGAGCCGGGCATCTCGTGCGCGTGGCTCGCGCCACGCGCGAGCCGGGAGAAAAAACTCCGATCGTGCTCGTGGGCAGCGTGCTGGCCGAAAACAGCCCGGCCGGGGCTCGCGTGCGGGCCGAATTCGCCGGGCTCACCGTTCTGACCAGCTCCGATGGCGTGCTCGGCGCGGCGTGGCTCGCGGCGGTGGAGGCGTGGGGCGAGGACACCCCGCGACCATCCCGACGGGTGAATGCCACCAAAACTTGAGCGGAAGAGTCGAAACCGTCGACTCAACCCCTCCGGTCCGGGTACCGTAGGAACCGGCCCCCGGACCCTCCCCCCTCGCCGGGGGCCGCCTTAACTTCCGGGTCCGTTTTCGGACTCGCCCGCACCCGGGTCTTTCGCCAGGCGAAGGCCCGGGTGTTCTGCTGGAAGGCTCCGGTAAAGGACCCAGCCGCTCACCGCCACCGTCGCCGCCACGAGCGGCCAGGAGAGCATCGTGCGCGCCACTCCGAGCGCTACGACCTGCCCGGTCCACCACAACAAGCCGTAAACGACCACGCGCAGCAAGTACTGCAGCACCCACACACTGCTCGCCCACGAGTACGCGCGCAGCAGGGCCGGATCGCGCCGCCAGCGGGTCTTCTGCCCGAGGAGCAATCCCACGATCACGCCGAGCAGCGGCCAGCGCACCGCGATGCTCGCCGCGAACAGCAGCGCGCTCGCCGCGTTCGAGAACAGCTGCAGCAGGAAGAAGTCCTCGGCCCGGCCGGTGTGCATCGCGATCAGCGCGGCGATCACCACCGCGGCGAGGCTCACCACCACCGCGCGCGCCTTGTCGCCGCGGATCAGCCGGTAAGCGCCCAGCAGCACGGCGACGCCGATCGCGACGCCGGCTCCCCAGGCGATCGACTGGCCGGAAACCAGCCAGCCGACGACGAACGCGGCGGGCGGGATGCTGGCGTCGATCGCGCCGCGCCGCCCGCCGAGGATCTGCGTGAGCGACTCCCGCGCCGGCCCCTTCGCAGTCTCGTCTGTCACAGCTTCCAGCCTGCCGCAACTCGCCGCGGACCCCCAGGTCGGGAGACCTACCCCACACGGCGCCCGGTACCTGCCGGATCGTGAGCTTCATCCCGGTGAAAATGCCGTAATAGGGAGGCGGCAACCCCCGACAAGGTAAGAGACTGTGACATCGGCGGGAACCGGTCGTGTCCGGCGGGAAGGATATGGGGATATCCGACTGTTAGTTGGGGTGTACAACTACATCCGGGACTTCACGGGGAACAGGCGCGCACCAGCGGGAAAGGGGAACCCAGCGTGTACGGGATCAACAGCTACGTAGCCATCGGGGACAGCTTCACCGAGGGCCTCAACGACCATCGGGGCGACGGGACGTTCCGGGGCTGGGCCGACCGGCTCGCCGAGATGCTGGCGGGCGACGAGCCCGGCTTCCAGTACGCGAACCTGTCGCTGCGCGGCAAGATGCTCGACGAGATCATGGACGAGCAGCTCCCGATCGCCCTCGAGCTGAAGCCCGACCTGGTCACGCTGTGCGCGGGCGGCAACGACGTGATCGTGCCGGGCGCGGACGTCGACGCCATCGCGGCGCGCTTCGAGGCGGGGGTGGCGAAGCTGCGCGCGGCCGGGATCCCGGTGGTGATCTTCAACGGGCCGGACACCAAGCAGCTGTCTGTGATGAGCGTGCTGCGCGGCAAGGTCGCGATCTACAACACGCATCTGTGGGCGATCGCGGCCCGGCACGACGCGAAGATGGTCGACATGTGGCACATGGAGCCGCTGCACGACCGCCGCGCCTGGAGCGACGACCGGCTGCACTTCACGCCGGACGCGCACCGCCGGATCGCGCTGCTGACCGCCGAGGTGCTCGGCGTCCCGGTCGACGAGGACTGGCGGGAGCCGTACCCGCCGAGCAGCGAGCCGGCCACCTGGATGACGTCGCGGCGGTCCGACCTCGCGTGGACCAAGATGCACCTGCTGCCGTGGATCCGCCGCCAGCTGCGCGGCGAGTCCATGGGCGACGGCCTGTCGCCGAAGCGGCCGGAGCTGGCTCCGCTCGTCCCGCTCGTGCCGGACAACCCGGCGAGCATCGACCTCGACATGCGGGGCGACGTGCGGGGCAACGCGACCGCCTCCTGACCGCCGTTCCCTCGACCGTGCCGGTACCGGTAACCACCGGTACCGGCACGCTCGCGAGAGCCACCCGAACGGCGGCCTTTACCAGGTCGCCAAGCGGAGCGGCCCGGCATAGGGTCCCTTTATGTCCGGTGCACGAGGGTGGCTTCGCTTGATCCCCGTGGCAGTGGTGGTGACGGCGCTGCTCGCGGGCATCGTCACTTGGCTGCAGGGCAGCGGAATCCAGGACGACCTCGCCGCGCGATCACGCTCCGCGCTCGACGCGGCCGGTCTCCGCGGCGGCGACGTGAAATTCTCCGGACGGCAGGCGACCCTCGAAGGGTTCCCGGCCGAAGAAGCGGGCCGCGCGCTGGGCATCGTCCAGGGAGTCGACGGGGTCGAGTCGGCGCAGGCCTCCGGTGGTGCCGGGCCGGTGCAATCCGCGCCGTCGCCGTCGCCCGAGCCGACGACGCCGCCCGCCAGCCCGCCGCCGAGTTCGTCCGCCCCGCCGTCCGCGCCGCCGACCGACCGCGACGGAATCCAGGCCGAATTGGACCGCAAACTCGCCGCCGCGCCGATCACCTTCGATCCGGACACCGCGCAGCTCACCGACCAAGGCGAGCAGGCCGCGCGCGACCTCGCGCCGTTGCTGCGCGACGCACCGGACAACTTCCGCTACCGCCTCGTCGGCCGGGTCGCCGACGGTCCGGGCGGGCGCAGCGCCGCTTTGAAGCTTTCCCGCAACCGGGCGCTGGCCGTGATCCGGTTGCTGATCCGCGAGGACGTGCCGCCCGACCGGTTGCTCGCGGTGAGCAGCGCGGGCACGAGCGGCTCGAACAGCTCGGACAGCGGGAACGACAGCGACCGGCGGGTCGAGATCACAGTGGAACAGAGGTGATGGCGGATGCTCTGGCTCTTCGGGCAGATCTGGCTGTGGCTGCTCGTCTCGTTCCTGCTCGGGGCGGCGGTCATGTGGCTGTTCACGCGCGCGTCCCGGCCGAAGGCCGACGCTGAGGCAGCGCCGTACCGGCCCGCTGTCGCGCCGGCGGAGGAGCCGGCCGAGGAGACCCGGCACATCCCGCCGGCGAACCCGTACGAGGACTACGAGGAACCGGCGTACCCGCACTACGAGGACCAGCCTGAGCGCGTCTACAACGACTATCCGGACGTCGACCCGGACGAGCCGTACAACGGGCAGCACGCGACGCACGACGCGGCCGGGCATCCGCTGCCCGACCCCGAGCCGAGGCTGTCGGGCGAACTGAGCTGGCCCGAGGACGACCAGCGGAGTCCGCACTGGCCGCATGACGAACCCGCGCCCCGCCGACCTGGACGCAGTGGCTGACACCCACCTGGTAGATTCGGCTACGCACGGTAAGCGGGCGCCGAGGGCCCCGGACGACGTCAGGAGGTCCGATGGCGCTTCCGCACTGGACGCCACAGAACCTGCTGCCGCCCGGCCGCCACCACGCCGACCTCGCCGACGTCTACGAGCGGCTGGTCTACGACGCGCCGCACCAGAACGAGCGCGAGATCCTCTTCAGCGCGCTCAACAGCTACCTCGGGGTCGCCCAGCGGGTGATCACGTCCGGGCGTGCCTGGCTCGGCGGCGCGTTCGTCACCCGCACGGCGCATCCGCCGCGCGGGCTCGACGTGGTGCTGCTGCCGGACGAATGGGGCGCGCTGAAGCGGCTCGACGACAGCGGCCGCACCGCGCTGTACGGCCTGCTGACCCTGCGCGGCATCATCGTCGGCCAGCCCGCGATGTACCTGGACCAGATCCAGCCGGTCGGCGGCATGCTCGACGGCTTCCTGTGCCGTCCCGGCGACGAGGACGTGTGGGAATCGGTGTGGGCCGACGGCGGCAGAGGCATCCCGGAGATGGTGTGGTGAGGAACGAGTTCCGGCGGATCGCCGACGAGATTCCCGGCGGCACGTGGCTCGACGACCTCGCGCGTGCCTCGGCGATGGCGGCGAACGCGAAGTTCGAGCGCACCTGCCGCGCGCCGCTGCTGCACGTGTCGGTGATCGGCGAAACGCACATCGACGCGTACACCTTTTCCGACATCAGCCGCGCGCTGCAGGACGCGACGGCGAAGATCGGGCACATCATCCGCAATCCGTCGAATGAGGTCACCTTCGTTCAGCAGGCGGACCGCGACAAGGCCCCGTTGATCCAAAAAGGACAGGCGGGCAACGCGATCTTCTTCGGTTTCCCGGAACCGGCGGTCGACGACGCGCTGATCCACGACGGCATCGAAACGCTGTCCGAGCGCGCGGTGAAGGAACTCTGCGATTTCCTGCCCGCCAACGGTTCCGACGACGGTGCGCTCGACGCGGTGCTGCTGCAGCGCGACACGGTGCGCAACGCCGTCAGCGACGTCGTCAACGCGGTCAGCAAGCACGCGGGCATCGGGATGGCGCTCACGCCAACCGCGGGCGAGCAGGTGACCCGGAGCATGACCACCGAACAGGCCCGGGTGCTGCAGGGCAGCCTGCGCGAATCGCGCGAGGCTGTCGGCTACGAGACGGTGACCGGACGCCTCGACGGCGTGCGCACCCGGCGGCGGATTTTCTATCTGGAGCGCGAATCCGGCGGAACCATTCAGGGCGCGGTCGCCCCGGATCTGCTCGACCAGATCAAGGAAAATCTCGATCGCCCGGTGACCGCGCGGTTGCGCGTGGTGCGCACGACGACCATCGACGGGCGGCGCGGCAGGCCGGTGCACGAACTTCTCGAGATCACTCCGGAAGTCAGCCTTTTCGATCAGTGAATGGCGCGCGGGGACGACCGCGTCGCCAGGTCAGGGCCGTCGGGTAAGCGCGCGGTCGCTCTTCGGAATCATCGGCGAGTCCTTTTCGGCCAGCAAATGGCGCCGCTTCGCGCAATCCGGCGGGAAATGACCCCGATTGGCCGGACGCGGTAAATGAATGACATTATCTCTCGATAACGATTATTCCAACTACGCGGGCATCTGCGTTAGCGTCTTCGCCAACACAGCGGAAGAGGCACGCATGACGACCGAGCAGCCGTATCCGGCCGCACCCGCACGACACAGCCGGACCACTACTCGCCCTGGTCCGCACCGTCCGGCCCCGCAAGCGCCGCCGCGGCCGCCCCAGCAGGCCCCGGCCCGGAGGAAGGCGAACTGGCCCGGCGGACTCGGAGTCACGCTCGGCCTCGCCGCGGCCGGTGTCGCGTTCCTGCCGGATTGGGGTTTCCTCGCCTGGCCGCTCGCCGGCGTCGGACTCGTCGGCGGAATTGCGGGAATCGTACTTTCCTCCAAGGGCACAATGCGCGGATTGGGTGTCGCCCTCACCGGAACCACGCTTTCCGCACTCGCTGTCCTGTTGTGCGGTGCGATGGCGCTGTACCCCTCGATGTTCGGCACCGCGCGGGCGGGCGACCTGCACATCCCGCCGCAGCCGGGCGAGAAGCATTCGGTCGACTTCGTGGTGACCTCGGCGGGCGGCGCGACGGTTCGCTACGGCACGCTGAACGACCAGCGCACCGCGTCCACCCCGCCGAGCACCGACGACTGGCACGGCCACGCCTCCTACAGCGGCGGCGCGCCGATCCTTTCGCTGACCGCGGACACCGCGAACGCGGGCGTGACCAACCAGATCAGCTGCCAGATCCTCGTCGACGGGAAAAAGGTCGCCGAGAGCAGCGGCAGTTCGATCGCGCTCTGCACGTCGAACGTCGAATAGAGCCTGGCGGCCGGCCGGCCTACCCCCATCTCGGCCGGCCAACCGCCACCGAGCCGCTCCTGGCGGCTCTTCCAGGTCCGCGCGGTGCTTGCCGCGGTCCCGCGTCGCCGGCTTCACAGCCTGCCCCTCCCCTAGGGCTCCGCCAGCGTCGCGGCCGACCCTACGCGCGCTGACCGCCCGATGGCTAAGAATCCGCTAAGCGGGCGCGATTATTACCACGCAGACCTGCGAAAACACAGCTGAACGTTGTACAAGAGCACAGCGCGCCGACTGCCCGCTCACTCCCTGCGCGCTCCCGAGCTGGTCCGTGAGGGGAACCCTGAGGGAATCTGATTCCGTCAGGGTTCCCCTCACGGACCTGGGGACGCGGCACCGCGCCCGCCTGAGTTCCGGGCAAGCGCTCCGCTCACCCCAGGTCGGCCGCTTCCTTCCGCAAGTCCTCGACCTGCCGAGGGTTCATCCGCTCGTACAGCGCGACAGCCCGCCAGTACTGCTCCTTCGCCGGCTCCAGCCGCTTCTGGGCGCGCAGGATCCGGGCCAAAGTTACCCGCAGGATGCCCTCCTGCAGTTCGAACTGCCGCGCGACCGCCAGCGACACGGCCTCCCGCGCGTAGCCTTCGGCCGCGTCCAGCTCGCCGATGTCCAGGTGCAGCTCAGCGAGGTTGTTCAGCGACACCACGGCATAACTGTCATCGCCGAGTTCGCGGTCGATCTTCAACGACGCCAACTGATGGGTGATCGCTTCCGTCGGACGACCAGCGCGCTTCTCCGTCTCGGCGCAGTTGTTGAGTGCCTGCCCACGCAGTTCGAGATCACCAGTGCGTTCAGTCTCCGCGACGGCCTCCAGCAGCCGTTCGATGGCCTCCTCGTAGCGGCCGAGCAGGGTCAGCACGCTGCCGAGGTGGATCTTGGCGACGATGAGCGAACGTCCGTCGAGCCGGGTGGCCAGGCCAACCGCGCGTTCGGCGTCGGCGATGCTGCCCTGCGACAGCTCGAAGGTGAGCGCGATCGCGCAGCGGGAGATCAACATCCAGCACTGGCCGAGCGGCTCGTCGGCGGCCTCGGCGGCAGCCAGGCCGAGGTCGACCAGCCGGATCCATTCCTCGTACAGCGGGCAGACGACCCGGTAGGTGTGCGCGACGCGGGCGAGCCGCCAGACGTCGGCGTAGCGGCCGTCGGCGTGGGCGGCGTCCAGTACGGCCAGCAGGTTCGGCCATTCCGCGGCGAACCAGTCCTGGGCCTGGGCGAAGGTTTCCAGCGGTGGCAGCGCGTCCGGCGGCACGAGGCCGGTCAGGTCCAGCGGGTCGACGATGCGCAGCATCTTCCGGCGCGCGGTGTCCGAGGCGGCCTGGTGGTAGCGGATCGCCCGGTCGAGCACCGCCGCGCGCTCCGCCGGGTCCAGTTCGGTTTCCGCCAGCTCGCGCAGGTAGAGCCGGACCAGGTCGTGCGGGGCGAAGGCGTCGCGCGAGGTCTCGGCGATCAGGTTGTGCGCGGCGAGCGTGCGAAGTTCGCGGCGGGCCTGCGCCATCGGGATCTCGGCGATGGCCGCCGTCAGGTGCGGTCCGGTGTGCCGGGCGGGCACCGCGCCGAGCCGCAGCAGGGTCCGGGCGAGGCTGTCGGGCAGGCCGCGGAACGAGACGTCGAACGCGGCCCGCACGCCGTCGTCGGCTCCGGTCACGTCCAGGCCGGCCAGCCGGGTGCGCTCGTTCCCCAGTTCGCCGACGAGGTCCTTGAGTGTCCATTGTGGACTGGCGGCGAGCCGGGCCCCGGCGATCCGCAGCGCGAGCGGCAGGTAACCGCACAGCCGGGCCAGCGCGTGGTTGAGGTCGAAGTCCGCGGGCCCGGCCAGTTCCTCGATCACGCTCACCGCGGCTTCCGGCGCGAGCGTGCCGAGCACGCGCAGCTTCGCCGCGTGCGACACCGCCAGCGCCTCCAGCCGCGACCGGCTGGTCACCACCGTCATCGACCGCGCGCCCGGCGGCAGCAGCGGACGCACCTGTTCGGCCGAACGCGCGTCGTCGAGGAGCACGAGCATCCGCCGTCCGGCGATCAGCGAGCGGTACAGCGCGACGCGTTCGTGCATGCGCTCCGGCACCTCGTCGGCGGGCACGCCGAGACCGAGCAGGAACTGCGACAGCACATCGCCCGGTTCCAACGGCGGCTGATGCGGGTCAAACCCTTGCAGCGCCGCGTACAGCACGCCGTCCGGGAACAGCCGGGCCGCGCGATGCGCCCACCAGATGACCAGCGCGCTCTTGCCGACCCCGGCGGTGCCGGACACGATCACGGTGCTGTCGCCGCGTTCAGCGAGCCCGTCAAGCCACTCCACCTCCGCCGCGCGCCCGGCCAGCGTCGGCAGCGCAGGCGGCAGCTGAGACGGCGCGACGGCCTGCTCCGGCACCGCGCTCTCGTGCGCGGCGAGATCGTCGTTGAGCACCCGCTCGTGCAGCGAACGCAGATCGGCTCCGGGTTCGACACCGAGCGAGCCGAGCGTGGCCCGCGAGACGGTGCGGTACAGCTCGAGCGCTTCCCCGCGCCGCCCGGCGTGGTAGAGCGCGCGCATCAGCTGCCCGGCGATGCGTTCGGCGAGCGGGTCGGCGCGGACGAGCGGGCTCAGCTCCACGATCAGCTCGTCGTAGCGGCCGAGGTCGAGATCGGCGTTGACCCGGGCGTAGCGGATCGCGCGCCGCAGCTCGTCCAATTCGGGCGCCCGTACCGAATCGGGCACGCCGGACAGCGTCGGGCCCTGCCACAGCGAGAGCGCTTCGGCGAGCAGCTTCGAGGCGCTCTCCGGCGGTTCCAGCGCGGCCTGGTCGAGCAGTGCCCGCGCGCGGTGCGCGTCGATCCGCTCCGGGGCCAGGGAAAGCTGGTAGCCGGGCGGGCGGGTGTTGATCACCGCGACCGGTTCGGACATCTCCCGCAGCAGCCGGCGCAGCTGCGACACGTTGCCGTGCACGATGGTGCGGGCGGTGGCGGGCGGATCGTGGCCCCACAGCGCGTCGATGATCTCCTCGAGCGGCACCACCTTGCCCACGCGCAGCGCGAGCAGCGCCAGCAGCCCCCGCACCCCGGGGCCGCCGACGGGAACCGCACGGCTGCCGTCGAGCAGCCGCACCGGGCCGAGCAGTTCGACCCGCGCGCCGGCATCGGCCATGCTCGCGCGCACCTCCCAGGCTCTCCCCCAGCCAGACAGGTCAACTTACCGTCAGCGGCAGCCCGCAGAAACCGCTCTTTCGTGAATTCAGCCCCTGAACAGACGAGTCCGGCCCCCGCACCATCAGTCCCGATCTGATGGTGCGGGGGCCGGACTCAATGATCGTCGGCCGGGCCGCCAGGGGGCGCGGTCCACCCGTGCATCGCGGCCGTCCGCCCGCGGTTCGGGGGGCTCACCCCGAGCAAGAACCCGGACCGCCGCGGACAACCTTGCCTCCGCAGACGAGCTGCGAGGTGGCGACAACGTAACAGGGCGCACATTCTTCGTTACGAGCGACCCGCCGGTTGGCGAAAGTAACGCTGGTCACCGCGTGATCGGCGCGGGGTTGCGGCCGGCGATGAAGGACGGCCGGCGCTCGCCCGCGGCGAACGGCTCCTGCAGCGCGTTCTCCACGCTGTTGAACACCAGGAAGATGTTCGAGCGCGGATACGGCGTGATGTTGTTCGACGATCCGTGCATGATGTTCGAGTCGAACCACAGCGCCGAACCGGCCGACCCGGTGAACTGGTCGATGCCGTAGTCGGCAGCGAGCTTCGTGATGTCGTCCGGGGACGGCACGCCCACCCGCTGGTCCTTGAGCGAGCTCTTGTAGTTGGCGTCCGGGGTCTCGCCGACGCACTGCACGAACGTGCGCTGGGAGCCCGGCATGACCATGAGCCCGCCGTTGTACGGGTAGTTGTCGGTGAGCGCGATCGAGCAGCTCACCGCACGCGGCGACGGCATGCCGTCCTCCGCGTGCCAGGTCTCGAAATCGGAATGCCAGTAGAAGCCGGTGCCCTTGAAGCCGGGCATGTAGTTGATCCGGCTCTGGTGGATGTAGACATCCGAGCCGAGAATCTGCCGGGCCCGGTCGAGCACGCGCGGATCTCGGATCAGCTCGGCGATCAGGCCGGAGATCTCGTGCACGTCGAAGATCGACCGGACCTCGCCGGTCCGCGCCTCGGTGATGACGCGTTCGTCGTCGCGCAGCTGCTCGTCTGACGACAGCCGGACGACCTCCTGCCAGTACGTCTGGACCTCACCGGGCGAGAGCAGTCCGTCCACGACCGTGTAGCCCTTGGCGTCGTGATTCGCCAGGGTCGCGGCGTCGATCGGGCCGTCAGCCTCGGTACCCCACACAGTGGGGTGCACGCGCGGAAGGTGCTCCGGCGTACCGGTGATCCGGGTCGGGTAACCGTCGTCGACCCGGGTGTCCATGATCGTCACAGTGGCTCGCCTCCAGTTCTTCTGGCGTTTCTTCTTTCTCGGGGTGGTGGTGGGAGCGGCTCAGTGTCAGGAGTCTTCGGTGACGAGCGGGTAGACCCCGTTCTCGTCGTGCACCTCGCGGCCGGTGACCGGCGGGTTGAACACGCACACGCACTTGATCTCGGTCTTCGGCCGGACCTGGTGCTTGTCGTGGTCGTTCAGCAGGTACAGCGTCCCCGGCTTGAGCGGGTGCACCTCGCCAGTGGCGAGGTCCTCGATTTCGCCTTCACCGGAAGTGATGAAAACGGCCTCGATGTGGTTGGCGTACCAGAAGTCGTTCACCGTGCCCGCGTACAGGGTCGTCTCGTGCACCGAGAAGCCGACGCCCTCCTTCGCGAGGATGATGCGCTTGCTGCGCCAATTCGGGGTCTTGATGTCAGCGTCGGTGTCGGTGATCTCGTCGAGCGTGCGGACCAGCAAGTGAAGAGCTCCTTCTTGTTCTTCGGGCAGTTACTTCAGAACGGCGGCGATGGATTCCTCGATGATCGCGAGGCCTTCGCTCAGTTCTTCGTCGGTGAGGGTAAGCGGCGGCAGCAGTTTCATCACTTCGCCGTCCGGACCGGAGGTCTCCATCAGCAGCCCGCGGTCGAAGGCCTCCTTGCAGACCGCGCCCGCGAGGTCGCCGCTGCCGAACTCGAGACCGCGCGCCAGACCGCGGCCCTTCGCGACGAGGTTCGCCTCCGGGTAGCGCTCCACGAGGTCCTTGAAGGTGCTCGCGATGCGCTCGCCCTTGGCCTTGGTGGACTTCTCCAGCTCGTCGTCGCTCCAGTAGACGCGCAGCGCCTCGGTCGCGGTGACGAACGCCGGGCTGATGCCGCGGAAGGTGCCGTTGTGCTCGCCCGGCTCCCACACGTCCAGCTCCGGCTTGATCAGCGTGAGCGCCATCGGGAGGCCGTAGCCGCCGATCGACTTCGACAGGCAGACGATGTCCGGCGAGATGCCGGCGTCCTCGAAGCTGAAGAACGGGCCGGTGCGGCCGCAGCCCATCTGCACGTCGTCGAGGATGAGCAGGATGTTGTGCCGCTTGCACAGGTCGTCGAGGCCGCGGAGCCATTCCAGGCGCGCGGCGTTGATGCCGCCCTCGCCCTGCACGCCCTCCACGATCACGGCGGCGGGCTCGTTCAGGCCGCTGCCGGAGTCTTCGAGCAGCTTCTCGAAGTACAGGAAGTCCGGCATCGCGCCGTCGAAGTACTTGTCGTACGGCATCGGCGTGGCGTGCACCAGCGGGACGCCCGCGCCGCCGCGCTTCATCGAGTTGCCGGTGACCGACAGCGCGCCGAGCGTCATGCCGTGGAACGCGTTGGTGAAGTTGATGACCGATTCCTTGCCGGTCACCTTGCGCGCCAGCTTGAGCGCGGCCTCCACGGCGTTCGCGCCGCCGGGGCCGGGGAAGACGATCTTGTAGTCCAGTTCGCGCGGGGCGAGGATCTTCTCCTGGAAGGTTTCCAGGAAGTCCCGCTTCGCGACGGTGAACATGTCCAGCGCGTGCGTGACGCCGTCGCGCTGGATGTAGTCGACGAGCGCCTTCTTGAGGTACGGGTTGTTGTGCCCGTAGTTCAGCGCGCCGGCGCCGGCGAAGAAGTCGAGGTACGGCTTGCCGTCCTCGCTGTAGATCCGGCTGCCCTGCGCCCGGTCGAAGACGACCGGCCATCCCCTGCTGTAACTGCGGACTTCTGATTCGAGCTCTTCGAAGATGCTCATAACGATTTCTTTCGCTCCTACTCGGCGAAATTGACGGGTTATTAGCGGCGCAACGGCCCGATGCGGTAAAGATCCTCGGGTTCGTGCGCCTCCCCCTGCGGAAAATCAGCGACTTCGAACAACCGGCGGTGTTCCAGATCCGCGTTCCAGCGCTTCGCGAACGACTCGAAGAGCCGGATCGACGCCTGGTTGTCCGGAGTGATCGTGGTTTCCAGGTACCGCACGCCCTCGCCGACCAGACGCGTGTACAGGCTGTCCAGCAACTGTCCGGCCAGGCCTTTTCCGCGTTGCGACGCGTCGACGGCGACCTGCCACACGAGCGCGGCGTCCGGTGCGGACGGCCTTCGGTAAGCGATCACGAATCCGACTGGCTCACCGTCGACGCGGGCGACGACCGAGGTCTCCGCGAAATCCTTGCACCACAACAGGTAGGCATACGGCGAGTTGAGATCAAGCTTCTGCGAATCGCGTGCGATTCGCCAGAGAGCGGCACCATCGGCCTTGGTCGGGGATTCGATCAAGTGCTTTCCGGACATACTTTGGAAACGTAACAGAGAATTTTCGCGCCGCCAGCGATCCATGCCACGTCCACCGCCCTCACCAGGGATGACGTGGATACCCCGGTGAGGAGGACCACAAACATGTTTAGCGGAGCCGAGTTCTGGGCACAGGTGCGCCTGGGCCGCACACCTTCGGTATGCCACCTGTGACCCCAGACGATGGGCCTTCGTCGGCGCTGCCGCAACTCCAGCGCCGGAAATCGCGGTCTACCTGGGGCTGGAGCGTGGACTGTCCGGACGGGACCGTCGCCGCTTCTTCCGCCCCAGCCCGGACAGCGGGGTCCAGACCGCGGGCAGCAGGAGCAGCGCGACGACGGCGAGCCACCACAGTGGAGCCTGCCCGCGCCGCCAACCGTCCACCACCGTGCCGAGCCAGCCGAACAACGGCTGCGCGATCGGCGGCAGGAAAGCCGCGAACAGCAACGCGGCTATCACCAGCACACCCAGCACGGTCAGCACCATTCGCCACGTGCGCCTCAACGTCAGCAGACTCACCACGAGGAACACGAGCGCACCGCCGGCGACCGGCAGGCCGAGCCACTGCAGGACGGATCCGCCTTCGCCGCTGAGCACGAATCCGGCGATCGCGGTGATGGCGGCGGCGAGCAGGTTCCAGGGACGGCCCAGCCTCGTCGCGCCCTGCGTGACCCACCACGAACTACGGCTGCTGAGCTGCGCGAATTTCGCCAGCGGCTGGAGGGTTTTCGGGACCCGCGTCGCGGTCGACGCGGCGTTGAGCCCGGCGGCTCCGGCTTTGACAATGGTTTTGGTGAGCAAAGTACTGCCGAGTTCGCCTTCGAAGCGTTCAGCGGAGACTTGGCAGGCTTGGAAAGCGCGCTGAGCCGCGTCCTGCTGACCGGAATTTTCCGGCGGGGCGGCGGCTTTCTTGGATTCTTGTTCGAGCGGCCGGGAAACCATCAGCTTCCGGAAACTCTCCGACGCTTTTCCGTTGCCCTCCTTCGCATCCTGCTCGGCTTGCTGCGCGAGCACCGGCAATTCCTCCCGCGCGATGGTCAGCTGCCGCGACTTGGCCAGCACCATCGACGTCACCGGAAGGCTGGTCGGCACCTCTTTCCCGAAGCCGACCGGCGACAGATTCGCGTCCAGGCCAAGGAAAGCCAGCTCGTCGCCCAGCTGCGCGAGCAGCACGGGCAGGTCCGCGGGCATCCCGTTGTCCGCCGGGGAAGGCGGCTCCCAGCCAATCTCGCGGAACGTCGTCCTTACCTGCTTCCGGAATTCCTCCGGGCCCACGATGTCGCGCAGCACCCGCAGGCGTTTCGGGTCGAGCAGGCACTGCATCAGCCAGCCCGCGCCGTCGATCCGGCCCCACATCCAGTCGTTCGCGCGCCAGGACGCTTTGTAGAACCCGCCGAAGTTGTTCGCCTGCGTCCCGGTCAGTTTGTCCTGGCCGCGCGGCCGCGCCAGATCCAGCAGGGTGCGGCTGTCCGCGCTCATCTGCACCAGGTCGACACGCTGGTCCACCGCCGGCGCTTCGGCCAGGAGCCCACGCGTTGCCATGTGCAGCAACAGGAACCGCGCCATGACAAAGCCATCCGCGACGTCCGCGTTGTCCAGGCCGAACCAGTCCAGCAGCGTCGTCACCGTGTCGGCGGCGTCCGCGGACCACTGGTTTTCCTTGCCCGACAACGCTTGCAGCACCGGGGCCGCCGACCGCAGCGCGCCGGTCAGCTCCGGCCACGCCTCTCGTACCGCGTCCGACGCGCCGAGATCCGCCCATTCGACGGCGAGCTGGCCGATCCAGTCCGGCATCGACGTGCCCGCAGGCGGGGGTTCGTGCCGGGCCACCCACGCGGACAGCCGGGCCTCGCGAGCCGCACTCCGGCGGGCGGCGTGCATCTTCGCGCGTGCCTCGTTGAGCTGCGTCGCCTGTTCGAGATCCGGGCCCATCCGGAAGCCGGCGTTGATCAGCTGGATGCCGGTGGCGACCGCGTCCTCCAGCGTCGAGGTGCGGTAGCCGACCATCTCGCCGACCGTGACCGATTCGCCGGGCAAGGTGTCCGGGATCCCGCGACGCAGTCCGTCGGCGGCGATGTCCTGCAGCAGCGCCGAATTCCCGGCCGCCCACCCACTGTCCTCATCGGACAGTTCGTAGCGGCGGGTGGCCGCTCGCACCAGATCGGCCGCGTCGAGGGCGACCCGGCGGTCGAGGTACGCCCGGTGCACGCGGTCGTCCACCAGCTGTCCGCCGCGCAGGCCGAGCGAGGCGAGCGCTACCCGAGTGTCCCGGGTGCGCGTGACAGCGGAGTTGTGGCGGCTCAGGTCCTCCAGTTCGACGCTGATGGTCTGGCTCATGATCGTCGAGGCGACCTTCGCCAGCGCGGTGCCGAGCATTGGCGGATCGGCCGGATCACAAGCCATCGGCTTGACTTCCCCGTCGATCTTCGGGACGACGTACAGCAGCAGCCGCCGCACATCCGTCGAGGACGAGCGTTCGAAAATCTCTCGCAACGCCGGTCGCAAGGGCTTGTTCACCAGCACGCCGCCGTCGGCGAGCCAATGCGAACGGCACAGCTCGGTGTAGTCGGTCATGTCCGGATGCAGCCGGTCCGCCGCCTCGGGGCCGATCGGCATGCGCGACAGCTCGAAGGCACCGGGAAAGGACGCGCTCGACCGGGCGGCGAGAGCGAGCGGGCCGTGCACCTGGTTATTCCACAATGGACCGTCGAAGCGGAACAGCATGCGATGTTCGGTGTCCCGCACCCGGTTTCCGAGCGCGTCGTCGTACTGCGTGGTCTCGCCGTCGATCATGGTCCCGGTGAGCAGCACGGTCACGTCCGGCGGCTCGGTGGGCACGACGCCGGATCCGGTGATGTCGTGCATCGCCTGGACCAGGCCGCCCAGCAGCACCTTGTCGCCGTTCAGCACCGAACGCGGCTGCGTCTCGCCCGGGTCGCGGATCAGGTTTTCCAGCGACCCGGCGGAGAACCAGGTATCGCGCAAGATCGCCGGCGTCGACCGGTACGCCTCCGCCAAACCGAGACACGCGGCGTTGATGCCGCCCGCGCTCGTGCCGGTGAGCACGTCGAGGCGCACCGAAGCGTGCAAAAGGTCGAGAAGTTTCCGGTAGCCGTTACTCTCGTCCGGCGTGCGCGAAGCGTGCAGCAACGCCGAGGTCTCGGTAGCGACTCCCCCCATCCACACTGCCAGGCTGGATCCCCCCACCATGGCCATCGCGATCCGGATTTCCTGCGGCCACGGCACCGCCGTCTCACCCATGAGGGTCAGTCTCCCGGCCGAAGCCGCTCCTCCACAAGGGGGAGGCGTCACACGGCGAGATGCTCCAGCACCAGTACCTGCGCCTCGCCGACCGCGAAGCCGAGCACCGCGCCGGTCGCGATGAGAATCCATTCGTCCTGCTGGAAAGCCGGGCGCAGCAGCTGCTCGAACTCCTCGGGCGACAATTCTTTCATCTTTCCGACCAGGACATTCCGGATGTCCATCGCGTCGGTGGCGTAATCCTCGATGTAGCGCATGGTGTCCGGCAGCCGGGTCATGATCTGCTCCGAGATGGCCAGCTTCATGTCCTGGTAGCGGCGGCTGCCGATAGCGAAGACCAGCAACGGTTTCGCGACGTTCGCCGCCCGGCCCAGCTCGCGGTCGAGCTGCCGCTGGATGAGCGCGAGCACGCGGTCGGACAGCGGGCCCTGCAGCACCGCCTCGATGACGTTGTGCGGCGTGATGATTTCTTTCGCGATCAGCTCGCCGTAGGCCTCGGCGACCTCCGCGCGCCGTTTGAGGAACAGGCCCTGCCAAGTGACGCCGAAGTATTTCTTGGGCTCCAGCGGGTAGAAAATCATCCGCAGCGCGAGCCAGTCGGTGAACCAGCCGGTGAAGAGACCGAACAACGGCATGATCGGCGGGAATTTGAACAGCACCCACGCGACCATCTGGATCACGCCGATCAGGCCGCCGAACACCAGCCCGGAGCGGGCGATGAACTTGAACTCCTCCGCGCCGGCTTCCTGGAAGATCCGGTTCAGCAGCCGTTTGTCCTTGACGAGGCTGGTGACCACCATGCCCTTGAGGTCGAACACACTGTCCACATCGGACTGGATGAGTTCGAGCACGGCCTTGACCATGTGCGGCGATTCCGCCTGCACGCGCTGGATCACCAGCCGCTGCACGCCGACCGGCAGCGACTCCCACAGACCAGGCTGGTAGTGCCCGGCCACCTCGCGCACGATGTCCTCGACGGCCGCGAGCAGCGGTTTCTCGATTTCCTTGGCGATCCGGTCCGCGTCGAGGCGGGCGACGACCTCGGCCGGTTTGATCAGCTGCTCGGTCATCGTGTCGCAGGCGATGCTCGCCATCCGCGCGGCCCGCTTGGGCACGATGCCCTGCCAGCCGAGGAAGGGTTTGACGCCGATGAACTCGACCGGCTGGAACATCATCCGGATCGCGACCAGCTTCGTGCCGTACCCGATCAGCGCGGCGACGATCGGGATGGAGACATACAGCGGCCAGTGCCGGACGAAGTCGTCGAGGATCTTCGAGACGAACTCGCCCATCGGGGTCAGCCCAGGCTCGGGTCGCAGGCCTGCCAGAACTGCGCGCCGAGCCGCGAGACGTGGATGGTGCGGCGGATGATCTTGATCCGCTTCACCTGCTTCTCCACCTCGCGGACCGACTCGTCGGTCAGCAGGATCTCGTACTGCGTCTCGAGCGAGGGCACCTCCTCGTCCAGCTCGACCAGTCCGAGACCGATCAGCCGGGTCACGTAGCCGGGCACCTGGTCCGGCAGCGATACCCCGGCGGCCTTGCCGACCGTCGAGGCGTTGCGCAGCACGATCCGGCCGGTGCCGCCGATGGCGCTGCGCTCGGCGACGTCGATCGCGGGGAACGGGGAGCCGTCGGACAGCGCGGAGAGGATGCGCGCCTCGTCGGGGGTGAGCTGGCGGAGGATGATCGCGTACAGGTACTCGCGGGCGCGCTCGCGGCCGAAGCCGATGGAGTGGTTGAGCAGTTCGGCCATCGCCGCGCGCAGCGGTTCGACGTGGTCGCGCGCGGGCACCAGTGTCACGGTCGTTTCGACGGCGCGGCTGCCGAGATCGGCCCGGTTCATCGCGGACGCCGCGGTCAGCGCCGCGTGATAGGGATCGTCCACCTCGTCGAGGCGGCGGCGCAGCTCGCTCAGCAGCCCGCGTTCGACCTGCTTGAGGCCGCGTTCGGCGGTGTCGATCCCGGGAAGTTTGCGGGTCAGGTCGAAGCCGGTGCGCGCCGCCCATCCGGCGAGCTGGCCGGCCCGGCGGGCCAGGTTGGCCACGTCCTCGGCGGTGCCCCGGCCGTTCGGTCGCTGGTAGTCCACGGGCTGCTCCCCTCACTGTTCGCGCTGATGCTACCTGCGAGTAGGCCGAATGGCCCTGTGATGCCTGGCCGGTGGGTGTTGGATGACGCGCATGACCGCGCCGTGGGGACCGCCGATCGACGTGCTGCCGCTGCTCGTCCGCGAAGAACAGGCGCTGATCGGAGTGCTCTCCGACCTCCGGACGCCGGAGTGGGCGTCGCCCGCGCTGGGCGAATGGACGGTGCACGACCTCACCGCACACATCCTCGGCCTGAAGCTTCGGCGGCTTTCCCGCGACCGGGACGGCCACTTCGGCGAGGGGGCTTCTTGGGTTGCTGCCTGCCGTCAGCTGTCGCCGGAGGTGTTGTTCGCGATGTTCGTGGACAGCACGACGCAGCTGACCGAGCTGTGGAAGCACCGGGATCTGGACGAACCGGCCGCTGCGCCGTTGTGGCTGACGGTTGCTCGTGATTACGCGGAGCAGTGGGTGCATCAGCAGCAGATCCGGGAGGCTGTGGAGGCTCCGCTGCTGGACGAGCCGGAGTTCCGGACGCCGGTGGTGGACACGTTCCTGCGCTCGCTGCCGCAGACGTTGCGTGCGGTGACCGCTCGGGCCGGACGCCAGGTGGCGTGTTCGGTGGAAGGGGCTGGGCGGTGGACCGTGCGCGCCACCGCGGTTGGCTGGACGATCGACCGCGGCGGGGCTACGTCACGGTCTCCGCTCGCGTCTCTGACAACTGACGCGGACTCGTTCTGGCGGTTGTGCAGCGGGACCTTGCCCGCGGCGGAAGTGCGCACGCGGGTACAGCTCAGCGGGGACCCCGCGGTGTGCGAGATCCTGCTGGGCCTCCGCGCGCAGGAATGCGCCTAACGCCGTCGGCGAGCCTGCTTCCGCAGCTGCAAGATACGAGCCCCGCCGATCAGTGCGACCAACGCGGCACCCGCGATGGCAGCGAAGAGCATCGCCACCGCGAGCGGCATGCTGCCGGACGCGCCCAGGAAGTGGACGGTCGCCGTGTCCAGGTTCTGCAGGATGAACACCAGCAGGAACGCCAGCACGACGATCGCCACGATCACGGCGATCCAAGTGCCGCTGATGCGGGTGGACTTGACCTTGCCCCGGCGGCCTGCTGGCTTCGCGGCGGGTGGTCGCGGTCCGGGTTCGGCTCCCGGTGCGGTGCCCGGGGCGGCGGGGTCGAGCGCGCCGGGCACCTCGGTGCCCGGCGCTTCGGGAATTTCCGATTTAGCGGTCCCGTCGGGACCGTCGTTTCGCGCGTGGGACATACCGTGATTGTCCGCCCACTCGCCGTGATGCGCTAATTCAGAGCTTCGCGTCGACCTCGCGCAGCACCCGCAGCGTGTTGCGGCCGGCGAGTTTCGCGCAGTCCTCGTCGCTCCACCCGCGTTCCATCAGCGCGGCGATGAGCGCCGGGTACTTCGACACGTCCTCGAGGCCCACCGGCAGTTCGCCGACGCCGTCGTAGTCGCCGCCGAGCCCGATGTGGTCGATCCCGGCGACCTCGCGCGCGTGCTCGATGTGCGCGACGACGTCCTCGATCGTCGACTTCGGCTTGGGCGGCGCGTCCCAGGTCTCGGCGAACCGGCCGCGCTGGCCGAGGTCGAGGAACTCCTGTCCGGCGGCCGTCATCGCGTCCCGGAGCTGGTTGTCCCACTCGGTGACCGCGGCGGAGATGAAAGCGGGCACGAAGGTGATCATCGCGACGCCGCCGTTGCCGGGCAGCTGGGCGAGCACGTCGTCGGGGATGTTGCGCGGGTGATCGTTGACCGCGCGGCACGACGAGTGGCTGAAGATCACCGGCGCGCTGGACACCTCAATCGCGGCGCGCATGGTGCTCGGCGCGACGTGCGAAAGATCCACGAGCATGCCGATCCGGTTCATCTCGCGCACGACCTCGCGGCCGAACTCGGTGAGCCCGTGGTGCTCGGGCTTGTCCGTTCCGGAGTCCGCCCAGGTGGTGTTGAAGTTGTGCGTCAGCGTCATGTACCGGACGCCGAGCCGGCGCAGAATCCGCAGCACGCCGAGGGATTCGGCGATGCTGTGCCCGCCCTCGGCGCCGAGCAGCGACGCGATCCGGCCTTCCGCGAACGCCGCCTCGGCCTCGTCGGCCGTGGTCACCAGCCGCAGCCGCTCGGGGTAGCGCTCGGCGAGCTGGTAAACCACCTCGATCTGTTCCAGTACCGCGGTGACCGCGCTGTCGCCCTTGAACTCGCACGGCACGTAGACCGACCAGAACTGCAGGCCCAGCTTGCCTTCGGCGAGTTTGGGGAAGTCGGTGTGCAGGGTCGGCTGCCCCACCGTGAGGTCCACGCCCGCTACTGCTTCGACCGGGTTCGGACCGGCCTTGTCGCGGAGCGCCCAGGGCAGGTCGTTGTGTCCGTCGGCGAGGATCGTGGAGGCGAGCAGGTCTTGCGCGCGAGTCAGCTCGGTCATGCCTCGACCCTAGCGAGCCAGGCCCTGGCCGCGCTTACTCCTTCGACGGTCACCTGATGCCCTCCCGGCCAGCGGTGCGTCGCCGCTTCGGCGTGCCGTTCGCGAAGCTGTCGCACGAGTTCGTCGTTGGCGGGCAGCGGAGCCATCGGGTCTTGCTCGCCGTTGGAAAGGAACACGCGAGTGCCGGTGAGATCGTGCCGCGGCGGTTCCGGCAGCGGCGACATCGACGAGAACAGAATGGCTTCCTTGAGCGCATCCGGCCGCGTAAGCGTTACCGCGGCAGCGATGTTGGCCCCGTTCGAAAAGCCCACCGCGACTACCCGGCTGAACCCGTACTTTTCCCGTGCGGTGCCGAGAAAATCCGCCAGCTCGTCTGCCCGCGCGAGGACGTCCTGGTGATCGAATACGCCCTCGGACAACCGCCGGAACCACCGCGCCGCACCGTTTTCCGACACCGGCCCGGTCGGTGCGAGCGTCCCCGAACCCGGGCTCAGCTCGTTCGCCAACCCGAGCAGATCGTCCGGGCCGCCGCCGGTTCCGTGCAGGAGAAGAAGCACCGGGAGATCGGGATCGCCCTCGGTGTACTGGTGGATCATCGTCGCTCCTCGTCCGGCGGCTTCGCTTCCAGGAGTATGCACTCCCTTCGTTTGTCCAGGTAACTTCTCGCACGCAAGATGTATTCCGGGTAGACTCCGGCGGATGACCCCGGATCCGCAGACGGACGACGACGAGATCGTGACGTGGTGGGGCCTCGTGATCGAGGGCTACCTGGCCACGCAGAACGCGTTGATGGGCGAGATCGCCGAGCGCTTCGGCCTGGCCCCCGCGTCGTTCGACATCCTGCTGCGCCTGGTGCGCTCCCCGGAACACCGGATGCCGATGACGCGCCTCGCCACCGAAGCCGCCCTGTCGAGCGGGGGTTTCACGAAGGTGGCGGACCGGCTGGTCGCCGCGGACCTGATCTGCCGGGTCCCGAGCCCCGAGGACCGTCGCGTCACGTTCGCCGCACTGACGGAACACGGGCTGGAGGTGGCGGTGAAGGCGAGGGCTGCTTGTGCGGAGATCTTGCGGCGGATCGTGCTTACGCCGCTGGGCCCGGACGCCGCCGGGTTGGCGGAGGCGATGCGGACGCTTCGTTCAGTGAACGGCTGAGCCCCTGCTGTCTGACCGAGAGTCCGGAACCCCTGCGTAGTCGGGCAATTCGACGCCGTTGATCGCGCGCCCGACCAGCTCCATGAACTCTTCGCTGGCGAAATCGGGACTCGGTTCGGCGTCGGGGCCGGGAACGTCACGGCTGCGCGCGTTCAACCGGCCGATCTCCTGGTTGGCTTCGACGAACGAACGCATTCGCGCCTCGTAGCGGGAGAACCCGGCGTCGGCGTCCCATCCGGCGGCGGCCAGTTCGCCGGCCAGCAGGTAGGCGCCGACCAGGGCCAGCCCGGTGCCCTGCCCGGACATCGGCGACGAGCTGAACGCCGCGTCCCCGAGCAGCCCCACCCGTCCGCTCGACCAGCGGTCCATCACCACCTGCGCGACCTGGTCGAGGTAGAAGTCCGGGGTGTCGTCGAGGTGCGCGAGGATCTCCGGGGTCCGCAAGCCGAGGCCGGCCATCCGCTCCCGCAGCAGCACTTTCTGGGCCGCGATGTCCCGGTAGTCGACGTCGAAATCCGGCGCGGCGAAGTAGAACATCGCCATCGCGCGGGTGGCGTCCTGGATGGGGCGCAGGAGTGCGGTGCGGCCGGACTCCTGGTATTCGAGCAGCCAGCGGTCCAGGCCGAATTCGTTGGGCACGCTGTAGAAGGCCAGCACATGCCCGAGATGGCGGAGATACCGCTCGTGCGGCCCGAAAACCATCGCCCGCAACGACGAGTGCAGCCCGTCGGCCCCGATCACCAGGTCGAAGCGCCGCCGGTCGCCGCCCGCGAAGACCACGTCGACCCCGTCCGCGTCCTGGGCGAGTTCAGCGATCCGGTCTCCGAAGAGATATTCGACGCCGTCGCGGGTGTCTTCGTAGAGCACCCGGGACAGATCTCCGCGCAGGATCTCGATGTCCGCGATGAATCCGTCACCGCCGTCGTCGTCGGCGCGGAAGGTCTCCAGCACTTTGCCATTCGCGTCGACGGTGTGCGCGCCCGCGGTGTCGGTGCACGCCGCGCGCACCGCCGCGTCCAGCCCCATGCGCGCGATGACGTCCTTGGCCACCCCGCGCGCGTCCACCGCCTGCCCGCCGGGCCGCAATTCGGGAGCCCGCTCCACGACGGTCACCTCGGCTCCCCGCCGACGCAACCAATGGGCCAGCGCGGGTCCCGCGATGCTCGCCCCCGCCACCAACACTCTGGTACCGCTCACCGCGCGCCCCCTGGTCGCCGTCCGGACAACGGTCCGGATCGTACCGTGATTCGCGGCTCCGACCAGCGGTTTGTCATGGATAGCTGAACCCCTCCGACTCCAGCCGCCGCCGAAGTGCCGTCAAACAGCGTTTCCGGATCTTGCTCACGCTCGACTTGGCGATCCCCAGCTCCGCCGCCAGCTGGTCATGCCGCAGCTCCGGACAATGCGCCAGCAGAAGCATCATCCGCCGATGACGCTCCGGGAACTGCTCGACCGCCCGCCACAACGCGGCTGTCAGTTCACCGGCCAACGCGTGCTTCTCGGGGGAATCCGCTGGCTTGCGCGCCTCCAATCGCGCATTATCGGCGAGCGTCACCCGCGAACGCTTTTCCGCCGCGCGGAGTGCGTGCCTGCGCGCGACGGTCGTCAGCCAACCGGCCAGGCGGGTCGAATCCTGCAGTTTCGGCGGGCGGCGCAGGAATTCCAGCCATGCCGTTTGGCAAGCGTCGTCCGCGTCCGCGCGAAGTCCCGGATTCGCGGCGACGATCCGGATCACTTTCGCCGACAACCGGCGCACCTCGTCCTGGTCCGGCATTCCCGGCTCCCTTCCTCACTCGGGAAGGCTGACGAACCGGGCATCTCGGAGGATCCGCTTTATCAGGGCGAATGCCGAATCGAGTGATCAACTTCCGGGCGAGGTATCTGGCGCCGGGCGAGCGCCACGGGGCTCGCAGTCATCCTCGGGCGACAGCCTCCGCGTAAGCCGCCGCCAGTCGTTCCGTCGCCGTTGGTCCGTCTCCGCCGGGCCGGGGAATTCCGAGGTGCCGTTCCCGGAGTTCCGCCATGAATTCCTCCCACAGCGGCGGCCCGCCCTCTTCCAGCAGTTCCGCTCGCACGCGCAATTCCGGCGTCGTCGGCCGATGCCGCAAACCCCAGCTTCCGAGCTGCACCAAAACCGGCACCAGCTGAATCGCCGCTTCCGTCAAACTGTAAGTCGCGCGCTGGCCGCGGCCGGCCGAGTCGCGCGTGAGCAATCCTTCTTCGGTCAGCGTGCGCAATCGGTCGGCGAGGATATTCGACGCGATTCCTTCCTCGGACCGCGACTGCAATTGCCGGAAATGCCGCCGGTCGCCGAACATGATGTCGCGCAGGACCAGCAGGCTCCACCGGTCGCCGATCACCTCGATCGCGGCGTTGATCGGGCACCCCGAGCGCGGACCGTCCGGCATCGCACACCTCCTGTAACCACTTGCACTTTACCATCACCTCCGGCATAGTGCTTGCAAAAGACAAGCAGGGAGTCTCGATGCTGGCACGCGTCCAGTGTTTCAACCTTTCCGCCGACGGCTACGGCGCGGGTCCGGACCAAACTCTCGAGCAGCCGTTCGGCCACCCCGACCCGGGGCCGCTCTTCGCCTGGGCCGGGGCCACCGCCAGCTGGCCCATGCGCGGCGAACCAGGCGGCACGCGCGGGCTCGACGACTACTTCACCCGCGACATGCACCGCAGCGGCCACGTCGGCGCGGAAATCATGGGACGCAACAAGTTCGGCCCGCAGCGCGGTCCGTGGGACAACCACGACTGGCAGGGCTGGTGGGGCGACGAACCGCCGTTCCGCACGCCGGTCTTCGTCCTCACCCACCACGAACGGCCCTCGATCACCTTGGGCCAGACCACTTTCCACTTCCTCGACACCACCCCGGAGGAAGCGCTCGCGCAGGCGAAGAAAGCCGCTGGCGACAAGGACGTCCGGATCGGCGGCGGCGTCAACACGGTGCGCCAATTCCTCGACGCCGGTCTCATCGACACGCTGCACATCGCCGTCGCGCCGGTCGAACTCGGCGCCGGGGAACGGCTTTGGGAGAGCCCCGACGAGCTGACCGATCGCTACCACCTGGAGAAAATTCCCAGCTCCAGCGGGGTCGTGCATCATCTGTTCTGGCGCAAGTAACTCAGCGCAGGCCGGGCATCAGCCGTAACGCGTTGCCGGACAGCACGCCGCCCAGAACGTCAGGGGGCAAACCCAAATCGGCGACCGCGCGGACATTCACCGCGGTTCCCGGCACTCCCGGCCAGTCGGTGCCGAAGATCCATTTCCGCGCCAGCCGCACGAGGTCGAAGCGCGCGTAGTACTCCGGCAGTTTCTTCGGCGGCAGCCCGGCGAGGTCGAGCCATACGTTCGGCCTCGCCTGGGCCATGAACGCCGCGACGTCGTACCACCAGCCTCGCCCGCCGTGCGCGAACACGAAATTCACCGACGGGAAGTCTTCGACCACATCGGACAGCAGCTCCGGATCACCGTAGCTGGCACGGGAACCGGGGAAAACCGACAGTCCGGAGTGGAGGATCACCGGAACCCCGCGTTCGGCACACAAGGCGTACACCGGGTACAACTCCTTGTCCGCCGGGGAAAACGCGCCGTGCACCGGATGGATCTTCAACGCCACCGCGCCCAGCGCGAGCTGCCGTTCCACCTCGTCGACCAGCGGGTGGTGCAGATGCGGATTCACGTTGGCCACCAGACGGAACCGCTCCGGGTTGTAGGCAACCAACGGCAGATTGTCTTCAATCGCCTGAATACCGGTAGCCCGCGGACTGTATTCGCAAAACAACAGCACCCGGTCGACGCCCTCGCTCGCCATGAGATCGTCCATCGCTGAGGGGATCACCGTGCCGTCCGCGTCGTACACCGTGCGCCACGGATACTCGCGCGCGAAGTCGCGGGCCCAATCCAGCCAGGCGGGCTTGAGCGTGGGCAACCGCGGAGTGTGCACGTGGGCGTCCACCACGAAGTGCTCGTCGATCATGCCGGCCAGTCGATCACGATTGCGGCTGCGGCACGAGCAGCGACTCGCGCACCATTTCGCGGATCACGTTCCGCCGGATCTTCCCGGTCGCGGTCTTCGGCAGCTCGGCCATCTCCACCACGCCACGCGGTCGTTTGAACGCCGCCAAGCCCTCCCGGCAAAGTTCGATCAGCTCGCCAGCGTCCACAATGGCCGAAGGCGCGGCGACCACGCACGCCACCGGTTTGTCCAATCCGTCCTCGTCCGGCGCGGCGACCACGGCGACCTCGGCCACGGCCGGATGCTGCAGCAGCCGTTCCTCCACTTCGGACGGAGACACCCAGATCCCGCCCGCCTTCAGCATGTCGCCGAACCGGCCGAGACACGTATAGGTGCCGTCCGAGTTACGCACGTAGCTGTCCCCGGTCCGCAGCCACGAACCCTGGAAAACCTGTTTCGTAGTCTCGTATCGCGCCCAGTACCCGGTCGCGATAGACGGGCCGGACACGAACAGCTCGCCCGCCCGGTCCGCTTCCGAAATGACCGCGCCCTGCTCGTCCCGGAGCTCGACGGAGTACCCCGGCACCGCCACCCCGGTGCTGCCCGGCCGCACCGCACCCGGCTGGTTGGACAAGAAGATGTGCAACGCCTCGGTCGACCCGATCCCGTCCAGGATCTCCACCCCGAACCGTTCCCGGAACCGCGTGAACAACGCCGACGGCAACGGCTCTCCGGCCGAAACCGCGTACCGCACCGAGGAAAACGAATCGTCCGGTACGTCGCTGGCCAGCAGCGCCGCGTAGAACGTCGGCACTCCGAAGAACAACGTCGGCCGATCCGCCCGTGCCCGCGCGGCGATGAGGCCCGGCGTCGGACGGGCCGGTTCCAGCAGCGTCGTCCCTCCACAAGAGAGCGGGAAGAACGCCGAATTCCCCAGCCCATAAGCGAAGAACAATTTCGGCACGGACAGGAATCGGTCCGAAGAGGACACTCCCAGCACCTGCGACGCATAAGTCGAGCAGACCGCGCGAATGCTCCCGTGCCGGTGCATCGCGCCCTTCGGCTGCCCGGTCGTGCCCGAGGTGTAGAGCCACAGCGCGGGCGAATCCTCCCAGGTCGGCGCGGCCACGACATCGTCGCTCGGGGTCAGCGGCCACCGATGCGTCCGCACCCCGGCGGGGAATTCCGCCGGATCCGCGCGATCGAGCACGACGTCGGTCACCTCGGGCGCACTGGTCAGCGCACCGGCCGCCTGCGCGGAAAACTCCCCGGACACGCACAGCACCCGCGCCCGCGAATCGGCGAGCACCTGGCCCAGTTCCAGCCCGGTGACCATAGTGGACACTGGCACCGCGACCGCGCCGACGAGCATCGCGCCGAGAATCCCGCTCAGCAGTTCGACGTCGTCGACCATGCAGAACATCACCCGCTCCTCCGGCCGCACGCCCAGCGCGCGCAGTCCGGACGCGACCCGGTGGGTCTCGGCGGCGAGTTCGCCGTAGCTGAGCGTGCGCCGCGGCGAGACGACCGCGAGCGCGTCCGGACGGCCTCGGCCGAGCAGGTACTCCGCGGCGTTGAAGTTCGCGGGAACCGTCATCGGTGCCCCCTCAGGTGAGGTACACGTACTCGTAGTCGAAAGGTTTTCCGTTGATGCCCTGCCGCGGCGGCGCGACCCAGCTGGCGATCTTCCCGCGCTCGTACACCGGGTGCATGAGCGACCGGACGAACGTCAGGTCCTCGGCTGTCGGCAGCCATTTGTGCCGCGCTGCCTCCCACGTCGCCTCGTCGACGATGCTGCCGTCCGGAGTGACGTGGTGGCCGGAGTTTATGCCCACCTCGCGGTTGAAACCAGGGTGCGGCAACGCGAACCGGAAGTCGATCCCGGCGTCGGCGAGGATCTTGTTCCACCGGTTGACCCCGGTCTGGCAGTCCGCCGTGTACTCGCCGCGCAGGTCGAGGTTCAGCAGCAGGATGGCCTGCAATTCCTCGGACGTCCAGGTCCCGTCCTCGCGCGGCCGGTCGAGCAGACGGCTGTCGTCGGTGAGTTTGTGGTCGTCCTTGCGTCGCGTCTCCTGCCAGCGGCCTTTGAGCCCGGCGGTGTAGTAGTTCGCCGCGTTCGTCGACGTCTCGCTGCCGAACAGGTCGAGCGACACCGTGTAGTGGAAGTTCAGGTATCGCTGGATCAGGTCGAGCGGAATCCCGCCGTGCGACGCGATGTCGTACGTGTCGTGCTCGCGGATCAGCTCCGCACTGCGCTGCACCACCCGGTCGACGCCGGTGGTGCCCACCATCATGTGGTGCGCCTCCTCCTTGAGCATGAACTCGCAGGTGCGCGACAGCGGGTCGAACGAGCTTTCCTTCAACGTGCCAAGCTGGTATTTCCCATCGCGGTCGGTGAAGTACGTGAACATGTAGAACGCGAGCCAGTCGGCCGTTTCCTCGTTGAACGCGCCGAGGATGCGCGGCGCGTCCGGGCTGCCGGAGTTGCGCAGCAGCAGGCCTTCGGCCTCGTCCCGGCCTTCGCGGCCGAAGTACGCGTGCAGCAGATACACCATCGCCCACAGGTGCCGCCCCTCCTCCACATTCACCTGGAAGAGATTGCGCAGGTCGTACAGCGACGGCGCGGTGAGCCCGAGCAACCGCTGCTGCTCGACCGACGCCGGTTCGGTGTCGCCCTGGATCACGATCAGCCGCTGCAAGTCGGCGCGGTACTCGCCGGGCACCTGCTGCCACACCGGTTCGCCCGCGTGCTCGCCGAACGCGATCCGCCGGTCCGGCTCCCGCTCGGCGAGGAAGATGCCCCAGCGGTAATCCGGCACGTTGACGTGGTCGAAGTGCGCCCAGCCGTCGCGGCCGACGCTCACCGCGGTGCGCAGGTACACGCCCTCGGTTTCCAGCGTGGGGCCCATTTCGCCCCACCAGTTCATGAATTTCGGCTGCCAGCCCTCCAACGCGCGCTGCAGCCTCCGGTCGTCGGCGAGGTGCACGTTGTTCGGGATTTTGGCGTCGTAGTCGATCTTTTCGGGCATCGGTTCAGACCCGCTTCCTGTCGAAGACCGCCTTCTGCCCGGTGCCGTAGCGCCGCAGTGCGCCCTCAGGCCCGGAGGCGTTCGGTCGGGTGAAGATCCAGTTCTGCCAGGCGGTCAGCCGCCCGAAGATCTTGGTTTCGAGCGTTTCCGGGCCGACGAACCGGTGGTTCGCCTCCATCCCGGTGAGCGCGTCCGGCGACAGCGAAGCCCGGCCCTCCAGCGCGATCCGGATCTCGTCCTCCCAGTCGAGATCGTCCGGAGCGTCGGTGACCAGGCCGAGTTCGACGGCTTCGGCGGCGCTCAGCGGACGGTCGCGTTCGCGGGCCAGCCACGTCAGGTGGTCGTCGTCGCCGTAGAACCGCGATTCGAGCCGGGACAGCCCGTTGCCCATCGGGAAGACGCCGAAATTGGCTTCGGACAAGGTGATCGACGCCCGTTCCGGCGAGTCTTCATCGTCAATCGGCGGACCGTCCAGCAGGTACTGCCGGTCTGCCGCGAAGGCCAGCTCCAGCAGACTGCCCGCGAAGCAACTGCCCGGTTCGATCAACGCGATCAAGGTGCGGCTGGTGACGTCCAGCCGCTTCAGCGTGCGCTTGTAGTAGTGCAGGATTTCGTTGCTCAGCCAGTCTTTCCCGCTGAGCACGACCTCCTCGTGCGCGAGCACCGCCTCCGGATCGCCTTCGGTGCGCAGCACCCAGGTGCCGAGGTCCGGTTCGTTCGTGCGCAGCCGCAGGATCGCGTCGTCCAGCTCGCGGGTCAGCCGCAGCAGCCAGCCGTCCAGCTCCGGTTCCCCGGAGGGACCGAGCACGGTGAGCGTGACCAGCGAGTTCGGCCGGTCATAGCCGACGCGAATGTGCCGGTACTCGATCCCGTCGTCGGTGATCGACGGCTCCAGCGGCGCGAGTTCGATCCCCTGCTCGGCGGGCAGCCGGTCGGATTCGGCGGCCAGTTCGTGCGCCCGCGACAGCACCTTCTCCCGGAATCCGACGCGCGGCACCAGCTCGTCCACCAGCCGCCAGTCCACCGCGGTCCGGCCTTTGACCCCGTCCGGCCGCGTGGCGAACACGTCCGCGAGATCCCGGCGGACCCGCCGTTTGTCGACCACCCGGGTCAGTCCGCCGGTGCCGGGCAGCACGCCGAGCAGCGGTACCTCGGGCAGCGCGACGGTCGACGAGTTGTCGTCCACCAACAAGATCTTTTCGCAGGCCAGCGCGATCTCGTAGCCACCGCCGGCGCAGCTGCCGTTCACCGCCGCGACGTAGGTCTGGCCGGAGAACTCGGTGGCGTCCTCGATGCCGTTGCGGGTCTCGTTGGTGAACTTGCAGAAGTTCACCTTCCACTCGTGCGGAGACGCGGCGAGCATCCGGATGTTGGCCCCGGCGCAGAACACCTTGTCCTTGGCGCTCGTCACGATCACCGCGCGCACCTGCGGATGTTCGAACCGCAGCCGCTGCGTGGCGTCGTAAAACTCGATGTCCACGCCGAGGTCGTACGAGTTCAGCTTCAGCTCGTACCCAGGCACGAGGCCGCCCTGCTCGTCGACGTCCATCTCCAGCCAGGCGACCTCGCCGTCGACAGTCAGCCGCCAGTGCCGGTACGTGTCCGGATGCCGCTCGAACGTGACAGGTGTGGTGGTGGTCACGTCCTCGATTGTCTACATGGTTTCTACGAACGTCAATGTTGTGTAGACATTTGTCCGGCGACGCTCACCCGGTTGAGCCGCGTCGCCGCCCAGCAGACGAATACCCACAGCGCGATCGCCGCGAACGTGTCGGTGAAGATCGTCGCGAACCAGAACGCCGGGATCTGGGGCACGCCGACCAGGAAGTGCCCCGCGCTGGCCAGCCCGGACAGCGAGTAGACCAGCAGGAATGCCAGCGATCGCCAGTACTGGCCGCGCACGTAGGCGCGATAGCCGAGCGCGCCGAACGCGGTGAAAACGACCCAGCTCAAGGCCACCACGATCTGCGTGACCGGCACGCTGATGCCCGGCACCTGCGGGTAGTCGGCGGCGCGCACGACGTTGTGGGTGTAGTGCAGGACTGTGCTGACCAGGGTGAACGCCAGAATCACCCGCAGCGGGCCGAGTCCCTTCTCGCGCAGAACGTCCATGCTGCTCGCCCCCTTGCGATTTGATAGAGCGCTCTAGCGGGAGAGTACTACCCGCGCTCCGCTCAGACCAGATCGCGCAACGCGCGAAGCGTGCGCAGGGTCGTCTCGACGTCTTTCTCAGACAGGCCCGAAGCGACGGCATCCGCCCATTCGGCCTGCCGAGAGCCCAGGATTCGCAGCGCGGCCCGCGCTTTGGCGGTCAACCGCAGCAGCGGCGCACGAGCGTCCGCCGGGTTGTCGGCACGGGAGAGCATTCCGTCTCGCAGCAGGCGATTCACCGTCTCCTGCACGCTTTGCCGCCTCAGCCCGCGCCGCCGAGCCAGCTCCGCCGCGGTCGCGGGACCGTCTTCGAGGAAGCCGACGACCTGCCATTGCGCAGCGGTCAATCCCGCTTCCGCGGTGAGTGCGTCGCCTGCGGCCAGCAGCGCGCCATTGGCCACGAAGACCTCGTTGACAAGCTGCGTAAGGGTTTCCGCGCGGGACGTCCTCGAGGTCATGCGTGCTAGTGTTCCATTTCGACAGGCACCTGTCGAAACCAAGGGGGACACACATGGACATGCCCGTCGTCGGAGCCGCGCACGAAGCCCTTGCCGCACTCGTCGGAGACTGGTCCGGCACCGAAGAACTCGCCGCCGCGCCCTGGGCTCCCGCCTCGACGGCCACCGCGACCTGCAGTTATCGCCGCGCGCTCGACGGATTCGCCGTGCTGGAGGACTACGTCCAGACCCGCGAAGACGGCTCGCGAATGCTGGGCCACCACGTCTTCACCGTCGACCCGGCGACTGGCGACACCCTGTGGTTCGGCTTCGACAGCTACGGCTTCCCGCCCGCGTCTCCCGCACGCGGCGGCTGGCGCGACGGCACGCTGCACCTCGAAAAGCAGACCGAACGCGGTGTCGCGATCCACCGGATCACCCCGGAAGGGGACGTCCTCACCCACGAAATCGACGTCCGCCTCGGGTCCGACGACGATTTCCGCCCGTTCCTTCGTGCCCGCTACCTCCGGAGTGCGCGAGACTGACCCCATGACCGAGCAGACCCTCGAAGCAGACGGCATCACCCTGTGCCACGAATCGTTCGGCGATCCGTCCGCGCCGCCGTTGCTGCTGGTGATGGGCCTCGCCGCGCCGATGATCTGGTGGGACGACGAGTTCTGCGCACGGCTCGCCGAGGCCGGCTTCCACGTGCACCGGTTCGACAATCGCGACGTCGGGCGTTCGCAGTGGTGGACCGGCCGGGCCAGCCTTCCGCTCGCGTACTTCCTGCGCTCCGCGCCGTACTCGCTCGGCGACCTGGCCGACGACGCGGGCAAGCTGCTCGACGCGCTCGGCATCGAAAGCGCGCACGTGGTCGGCACGTCGATGGGCGGGATGATCGCGCAGGAGTTCGCGATCCGGCACCCGGAGCGGGTGCGGACGCTGACCTCGATCATGTCGACCACCGGCGCGCGCACCGTCGGCCTGCCCAGACCGAAGGCCGCGCTCGCGATGCTGGCCCCGGGACCGCGCACGCGCGAGGACTACGTGACGCAACTGGTGCGCACGTCGAGGCTGATCGGCTCGCCCGGTTACGTGTTCGACGAGGACCATTTCCGCGAGCGCGCGGAACGCACGTACGACCGCGGCCTCAACCCGGCGGGTGTGTTCCGGCAGCTCGCCGCGATCCTGTCCTCCCGCGACCGGACCGCCGATCTGCGCCGCCTTTCCTTGCCGTCCTTGGTGATCCACGGTACGGCCGACCCGCTGGTGCACGTGTCCGGCGGCCGCGCGACCGCCCGCGCGCTCGGTGCGGACCTCGACCTCGTGCCCGGCATGGGACACGACCTGCCGCGCGAAGTGTGGCCGCGCGTGATCGCCGGGATCAAACGGCTCGCTACCCGCTGATCGTCACCGAACCCAGGTTCGAGAAGTGCGCGGCGACGCGGGACCCGGGACGCAGTTCGACGGCGTCGGTCATCCCGCCGGTCAGCACGAGCCAGCCCGGTTCCAGCGCCAATCCGCGCGCGGCCAAGGAATTCGCCGCCAACGCCAGCGCCTCGGCCGGGTGCCCTTGCACGGCGGCACCGGTCGCGGTGTCGACGATCTGACCGTCCACTTCGAGCAGCGCGGCTTCCAGCGAAAGGTCCAAAGAGGACGGTGGACGGCCGACCGAGCCGAGCCCGAACAGCGCTGACGAGCCGTTGTCCGCGACGACGTCCGGCAACGTGAAACGGTAGTCGCGGTAACGGCTGTCGATGATCTCAATTCCGCCGTATACCTGGGAAACCGCGCCAAGAGCGGTAGCCGCGGTGACGCCCGGGCCGGCGAGCCGCTCGCCGAGCACGAACACCAGTTCCGGTTCCGCGCGCGGGTGGATGAGCTGCGGCGTCGGCGCGCCTGCGGGCAGCACCATCGCGTCGGTCAGCCATGCGAGCAGGGGTTCCGCGACGCCCATCCGCTGCTGTTTCGCCCGCGACGTCAGCCCGAGCTTCACCCCGATCAGCGTCTCACCGCGTTCCTGACGCAGCCGCAGGGCTTCGTCCTGGATCGCGTACGCGGTGGCGAGATCCAGGTCCGGCCAGGTGTCCGTAAGCTGCGCGCTCTCTTCCGTCCGGTTGAGCAATTCCTGCGCTGCGGCAGCGATATCGGCGGTCACTTTTCCTCCTCCGGAGCGAACACCGCGGTCACGCTGCCCAGGCCGGCCATGGTCGCCACGACGGTGTCGCCGGGGCGGACGGTCTGCGCGGCGGTCATCGAACCGGGCAGTACGACGTGGCCCGGCTCCAGCGTCACGCCGAGCGGGCCGACGGTGTTGGCCAGCCACACGAGTGCGTTGATCGGCGAACCCAGCACCGCGCCGCCCGCGCCGGTGGCCGCGAGCTGGCCGTTGACGTGCAGCGTGCAGCCGGCGAGCCGCAGGTCGACGTCGCGCAGGTTGGTCGGGCTGCTGCCGAGAATGACGCCGCCGGACGACGCGTTGTCCGCGACGGTGTCGAAGATCGAGATTTTCCAGTCGCGGACCCGCGAATCGACGATCTCCAGGGACGGAAGCACGAAGTCGACCGCGCGGACGGCGTCGGCGACGGTCACGCCCGGACCGCGCAGCGGCGCGCCGAGCACGAACGCGATCTCCGGTTCGATGCGCGGCTGCAGGAACCGCGTCGTCGGGATCGGCTGGTGTTCGAGCAGGAACATCGAGCTGGTGAGGTGCCCGAAGTCGGGCTGGTTCACACCCATCTGGCGCTGCATCGCGGCGGAGGCGAGGCCGACCTTGTGGCCGCGCACCACGTCGCCCGCCGCCACCCACGCGCGCACTTGCTCCTGCTGCACGCGATAGGCGTCTTCGATGGTGCCGTCGGGGAAGGTCTTCACGAGCGGATCGATCGGCTCGTGGCGCTCGTACGCGCTCGTCAGCAGCGCGACGGCGTCCTGCAGCTCAGCGGGTTCCACGGGCCGAACTTTGCCTGACCGCGCGGCTTGAGCCAACCCGCTCGTTCCATTCACCGGTACGAGCTACTTCTCTCGCTCGCTAACCTCTTGCGCGCGAGAGTTTGTCGGCGTATCGTTCTCCGTGTTGGCTCCCAGAGAGGACGTGACCCGAAATGGCACCCACCGAGACCGAAGTCGCCCAGCTCGCGCAGGCCCGCGACCGGCTGCGGGACCAGCACCTGCACCCCGCGTCGGAGCGCCCCGCGACCGTGGGCCGCGGCATCCACCACACCGCGCTGCTGTCCAGCGACGTCGAGCGGACGATCACCTTCTACCAGGACATTCTCGGCTTCCCGCTCACCGAACTGATCGAAAACCGCGACTACCCGGGGTCGAGCCACTTCTTCTTCGACGTCGGCAACGGCAACGCGGTCGCGTTCTTCGACCTGCCCGGCCTCGACCTCGGCCCGTACGCGGAGGTGCTCGGCGGACTGCACCACCTGGCCCTGTCGCTCACCCCGGAAGCCTGGGCGGGCGCGCGCTCCCGGCTCGACGCCGCTGGCGTGAAGTACCAGGAAGAGAGCGGCACGTCGATCTACTTCGCCGACCCGGACGGTGCCCGGATCGAACTGATCGCGGACGACCTCGGCGAGA
Organism: Amycolatopsis sp. cg13; assembly: GCF_041346965.1. Classification (GTDB taxonomy): domain Bacteria; phylum Actinomycetota; class Actinomycetes; order Mycobacteriales; family Pseudonocardiaceae; genus Amycolatopsis. Next base: position 6,530,680 of record NZ_CP166848.1, on the reverse strand, counting down.
TGTACGGGTCGAAGATCGGCTGAACCACTGGACTCGGTGCGTCGCCGGGTTCAGAGTGTGGGCCCATGGGCGACTGGGCAGCTTCGCGGCAGAAGGCACGGCTCGACCGGCGGGAAGCGATCGACGAACTGATCGCGCAGGTCCGCTTCGAGGTGCGGCTGCACCTGGCGGAACCGACCGCGGTGAGCCGGTACGACGACCTCGCCGAGGTTTTCGCCCTCGGCCACGGCGAGTGCGCCGCGTTGCTGGCTCACCGCCGTTTGCTGCCTTGGTGGGAGCGACGGCTGCTGATGCGATTCGCGCGTCGGCTGCATGGCCGTGCGATCGTGGGCAGCGTTTTCGATGTACCAGCGGGCGCGCCTGTTGTTCAGGCTTTCCGAGTCGAAATCGCCCGCCTCCTTCCCGACCCGGGCGACACCGGCGCCCGGTATGACGTGCAGGGACGCGGTCTGCTGACGGTTTTCCGCCTCGCGCTTGGTGCCCGCGGCGAGGCTTGGCCAGATCGGCACGAGGTCGCGTCCACTGTCGCGCGCAACGTTCTGGTGTGCAGTTCCGCGTTCCTGCGACGGTCGCCGTGGCAGGTGCTGTGGCCGGTCTATCGCGTGCGCGGCCTGCGGTTGTGGCGGCTGTGACCGTCGTGGAATCCCTGGCTGTGCTGGGATGTTGAGGAGAGTATGAAGCCCGAAGAAATCCTTGCCAGCGCGCGCACGATCGCGGTCGTCGGTCTGAGTCGCGACCCAGGCAAGGCAGCGCACGGCGTACCGGCTTCCCTGCAGGCGCACGGGTTCCGGATCATCCCGGTACATCCGTCGGCGACCGAACTGCTCGGAGAGAAGGTGTACCGGTCGCTGGAGGACATTCCGGAGCCAGTGGATCTGGTGGACGTCTTCCGTCCGGCCGGGGAAGCACCGGACATCGCGCGTTCCGCGGTCGCGATCGGGGCTAAGGCGTTGTGGTTGCAGCAGGGGATTGTGTCGGCGGAGGCGCGGCAGATCGCTTCTGATGCCGGGCTGGAGTATGTCGAGGATCGGTGCACTGCTGTTGTGCGAGCAGTGGCGGGGATTTCAGTGGCTTAATTTCTGGTCGTTCTATGAACACGGCTGGATTAGGAAGATGGCCGCAAGATCGCGATGTCGCCGACTGTGTGCCGCACGTCGAAGAATCGTTCGGTGATCCGCCAGCCTTCGGCGGTTCGCCGCAGCCGGTCCCGGTAGACCCCGAAGCACTCATAGGGTGCCAGCGCGGCTCGCTCGCCCGCGCCGTAGTGGTACACCCTCGCCTTGCACCGGGCAGTCGCCTGATCGCCGTCGAGTTCCACGATATGGTTGCCCAGCAAGTGTTGCGAGGGACCGCAGCCATCGAGGAAGGACCGGATGGAGGCCACGATCGCGGCCCTGCCGTTCAGCGCCGGCCCGCCGTAGCGGCCGACGGCGTCGGCGGTGAAGACCTGGCCGAGCGAATCCCAGTCCCGTTCGTCCAAGCTGTAGCTGTAACGGTTGACGACCTCGACGATCGCGTCGCGATCGCTGACCTTCGTCGCAGCCATTGCACTCCTCCTGCCGATTTACCGCTGCACGCTAAGGAACGAACGGCTGCGCGGCCGCGCCCGGTCCCGCTCAGCGGGCCTGCCGGAACTGGACGTGCCATTGAGGAAAACGACGTGCCCGCTCATCCGACGAGCCGGTACCCCACCCCGCGCACGGTCTCGATTGTCCGCGTTCCGAACGGCGCGTCGATCTTCCGCCGCAAATACCCGACGTAAACCTCGACCACATTCTCGTCGCCCTCGTAATGCGCGTCCCAAACATGACCGAGAATCTCGTTCTTGGTCAACGCCGCCCCCTGCCGACGCAACAAGAACTCGAGCAACCCGAACTCGCGCGCGGTCAGCTCGATCCGCGTCTCTCCTCTGTGGACAGTGCGCGCGGCCGGGTCGAGCTGCAGATCCCCGGCGGTCAACACCGCCGGACGGGCGGGCGCACCCCGCCGAAGCAGCGCACGCAACCGAGCCAGCAAAACGACGAACGAGAACGGTTTCGACAGATAATCGTCCGCGCCGAGGTCGAATGCGTCGGCCTCGTCGTACTCGCCGTCCTTCGCCGTGAGCATCAGCACCGGCGTCCAATTCTCCGCTGCCCGCAAGCGTTTCAGCACTTCGTAGCCGGAAAGCTCGGGAAGCATGATGTCGAGCACCACGGCGTCGTAATCGTGCTCCATCGCCGACCAGAGCCCGTCCCGCCCGGTGTGCGCGACATTCACCGTGAATCCCTCGGCGACCAGGCCGCGGCGAAGGGTTTCGGCGAACTCCAGTTCGTCCTCCACGATCAGCAACCGCATGCTCAGTCCTCCTCGATCCGGGGCAGTTCGATGCTCGGCAGTTCGATCACGAAGTGCGCGCCCGGGTAGCTCGGGTCGGCGACGTCGACGTACCGCGCGCGGCCGCCGTGCCGGGCCGCGATGCCGGCCACGATCGACAGGCCGAGCCCGGTGCCGCCGCGCCGTCGTGACGCGTCCAGCCGCACAAACCGCTCGAACACTCGCTCCCGGTCCTCCTCGGCGACGCCCGGGCCGTCGTCGCTCACCTCCACCACGACCATCTCATCTTGCACCGAACTCGCAATCCGGATCCGCTCACGCGCGTGCCCGCAAGCGTTGTCGACGAGGTTGCGTACGGCGCGACGCAGCTGCGCCTCGCTGCCGCGCACCTTCGCCGGTCCCGCGCGCACTTCGATCTCGACAGCCGCTTCGCCGCGTACGCGTTCGGCTTCGGCGCGGACGATGTCGTCTAGATCGACTTCAGTGCGCGCGGGCCGGTCTGTGGCGTCGTCGGTGCGTGCGAGCATCAGAAGGTCGTCCACCAGCTCTCGCAGGCGCGCGGTCTCGCGAGTGATCACGGGTACCAGTTCGTCGGTGGTCTCCGGGTGCTGGCTAGAAACGTCGAGGGCGGTGCTGATGGTCGACAGCGGCGAGCGCAGCTCGTGACTCGCGTCGGCGACGAAGCGGCGTTGCGCGGCCTGCGCCGACCCAAGCCGTTCGAGCATCTCGTTGAGCGTGACAGCGAGCCGGTGCACCTCGTCGCCGCCAGGAGGCAGCGGTACGCGCAAGGCGAGGTCGCGGGTCGAGATCTCGGCGACAGTGCGTCGCATCCGCTCAACCGGTCGCAGTGCGGACCCGACAGAGCGGTACACCGCGAAGCCGGCGATACCGAGCAGTGGCAGCGAAATCAGCCCCAGCAGCAACGTAAGCCGCGCAGACGCTTCGGTGACTGGCTCAAGCGACCGTGCCGAGATGACGGTGAACGGTCCACCCGGTCCGTTGACGCCTTCCGAGACCAAGCGATAGTCACTGCCGTCGCCGTCTAAGCCGAGCGGCAGCGTTTCGACGGTTTCTTGTCCTGGGGCCGGGCGCGCGGCGGTGATGGCCGGACGGCCGACAATCGCCGGGTCACTCGCGATCGGCGTGCTTCGCGGCCCGAGAACCTGCGTAACTGCTTCAGTGTCACCAGTGCTCGCGACGTCGCTTGGCGACAGGTCTCGCGCGCCCGCGCGCACGAGTTGGACAGCAACCTGCCGCGCGGTACTGCGCGCGCTTTCGGTGACGCTTCGGTCGAGCGACTGCTGCAGCAGGAGTACCACGACGACGCACGCGGTCGCGATGGCAAGCGCGAGCGCGAGCACGGCAACCCCGGTTGTCCGCATCCGGACGCCTGCTGCAGCGAGAATTCTCACGCACGCAGCGTAACGAGCGCGGAGTGACGTCATCGGGCGCGGCGGGCTGCCAGCCGTTCCGAGCGGAGAGTGTCCACCTCAGTCAGGTCCAACGGCTTCAGCGCGTGGCCCAGCACCCACGACAACAGCAGGTCAGCCAGCTCGGGGTTGCGCGCCAGCGCCGGGCCGTGAAGGTAAGTCCCCACGACGTGGTCGGTGACCGCGCCCTCGGTGCTGTCGCCGTTGCCAGTGCCCCGGACGACGCGGCCCAGCGGCACGCTGCCCGGACCGAGCACGCTCGCGCCCTGATGGTTTTCGAAGCCGGTCAGCGGCGTCTCGAGCAGGTTCGGTTCGACGATCAACTCGGCCACCGCGCGCTGCTGCGCCGGCTCGGTGACGAGGTCGAGCAGCCCCAGCCCGGCGTGTTCGATGCCGTCGACGCCGCGGAAGCGCGTGCCAAGGATCTGCAGGCCTGCACACACCCCGAAGACCGGACGGCCCGCGTTCGCCGCGCTCCGCAGCCCCGCCGAGTCGCGCAGGAAGTCCGCGGCCAGCACCTGCGCCATGTCCTCGCCGCCGCCGAGCAGGTAGAGGTCCAAAGTGGACGGTACCGCGGAGTCGAGCGAGACCGGCACCACCTCGGCGTCGTAACCCCGCCACTGCAAGCGTTTGCAGAGCACCTGTGCGTTGCCGGAATCGCCGTACGTTCCCAGTACCTCGGGCAGCAGCAGGCCGATGCCGACGGTCGAATCAGACATCAGGCAACCGGTCGACCAGGTCGCGGAAGGCGGTGTAGTTCGCGACGAGCTCGACCCCGCCCGGCGGCAGCGTGTCGATCGCGCTGACCGGGTCCGGGGCCGACCAATGCGGCACCTCGGCGTAGCAAAGCCGCACCGCGAGGTCCGCGCACCGCTCGCCGGCGACGACGACCTGACGGCCGCGCAAGCGCTCGAAGTGCACGTCCCAGAGCCACGACAGGTCGCGGCCGTCCGCCTCGTGCGCGTTGACCGCGACGACGACCGGGGTGTCCTCGTCGAGCACGCGCAACGTTTCGGCCCATCCAGCCGGATTTTTCGCAAGCATGAGCCGCACCGAGTGCCGGGTGCGGCGAATCGTGCGGTACCGCCCGCCGATATCGGTGATCGTGCGCAGCCGGGCCGCGGCGGTGTGCGGCGGCACGCCGACACAATGCGCGGCGGCGAGCGCGAGAGCGGCGTTGGCGCGGTTGGCCTCGCCGGGCAGCCGCAGGTCGAGGTCCACCTGCCGTCCCCCGGGCGTGTGGACCAGGTCGCCGTCGAGGGTCCAGGTCGGCTCCGGGCGGGCGAAAGCACAGACCGCGCAGCGCCATTCGCGATCGGTGTGGGTGATCGCGCCGCCGCAGCGGGGGCAGGAGACGGAATCGCCCGACCAGCGCCGTCCGGTGCCGACCCACACCGGGCGGGCCGCCGCCGAGGCCGCGGAAGTGACCAGGACGTCGTCGCAGTTCGCGACCACGACCGTGCGCGACAGCCCGGCGAACGCGGCGCGGAGGTCGCGCTCCATCATCCGGACCTCGCCGACGCGGTCGAGCTGGTCCCGGCTGAGGTTGAGCAGCACGAGCGCCGCGGGCTGCACCTGCTCGGCCACCCACGGAACGTAGGTTTCGTCCACCTCCAGCACCGCGTACGGCGCTTCAGGGGCTGCGGCGAGCGCGGCCACCAGACCGTCGGGCATGTTCGCGCCGTCGCCGTTGTGCGCGACTTCGGCGAGCGCTTCGAGCGCGCGGGTGAGCATCAGCGACGTGGTGGTTTTGCCGTTCGTGCCGGTGACGATCACGACCGTGCGATCGCGGCCGAGCCTGCGCAGCGCCTTGGGGTCGAGCCGCAGCGTGACGCGGCCGCCGATCACCCCGCCGCGGCCCAGCCGGGCGGTACGGGAAAACCACGCGGTCAGCCGCCCGGCGGCGACCGACGCCCGGGTGCGCAGACGTGTGGACATCACCCAAACCGTGCGGCACGGGCGCTGTGATTTTCCTGAGAGGGTGACTCCAGTCTCCGTTACCCTTTGTAAGCAGTCTTACCGATCGGAGGTTGAACCATTCGGCGCAACCTTGACCTTGCCGAATGACAGAGTTCGGTCAAGATCTTCCGTCCATACATCGGAGGTGTTAGCGTCCAACCCCGCTTGATGGCACCACGCACCGGTGACCGGGAACGCAGAGCGACAGGCGGAGGGCGAACGTGGACGCAGCAGTACGCGGGCTGGACCAAAGCGGCACCCTGGAGCGCGGGCTGGCGGTGCTCGAACACGTCGGGCAGCACCAGGAAATCTCCACGAACGCGCTCGCCCGGCAACTGGGCCTTTCGCGCAGCGCCGCTTACCGGATCGTCGGCACCCTGAAGCGGCTGGAGTACCTGGAGGCGGACACCGTCACCGGACGCGTGCGGCTCGGCACCCGGCTGGTCGAACTGGGCGCCCGCGCGATGGCGGCGACCGACCTGCACCGCTGCGCGCCGCGGTATCTCACCGCACTGGCCGAACGTTCCGGGGAGACGACGTACCTCGCCGTGCCGGACAACGACGCGATGGTCTACGTCGCGACCGAACGCAGCGCCAGCGCGGTCACGCTCTCCTGCCGTCTCGGCACTCGGCGGCCGCAGCACGCGACGTCGCTGGGCAAGGCCTGGTTGGCGGCGTTGCCGGAGGCCGATCGGGTGGAGCGAGTGCGCCGGATGAAGCTGGACAGCCTCACCCTCAAGACCATCAACGACCCGGTCCGGCTGCTGGACGAACTGGCGCGCACCCGGCGTCGCGGCTGGGCCGTCGACGACCTGGAAAACGAGCCGGACGTCGGCTGTGTCGCGGCGGCCGTGCGGGACCACTCGGGCCGTCCGATCGCGGCGATCAGCGTCGCCGGACCGGCTCCCCGGGTGATGCGCCGGGCGGACGAACTGGGCGCGACGGTGGCCGGGACGGCGGCGGCGTTGTCGATGCGGCTGGGATACGTGCGCAACCGCTGAGTCTTTCCAGCCTTTCACCGGATCGGGTTGGGTGACCTGCTTCCGGTGCTGCTACCAGCGGAAACAGGTTATCCACAGGCGTGTCGACTTGTGGACAACCCTGGGGATGGCTGCCTGCGGGCGCGGGAATTGTCGGGGCGGTGGTGGACCGTTCCCGGCATGAAGATCGCTCCCGCACCGCACGGTGCTCAGTTACCTCGTTCCCGCTTCCAGCTTGCTGCACGACTCGGCCCGCGCCAGAAGCAACGCGCGCTCCCGCTCGTTGCCGGTCATCTTCGCCGCGCGCTCGAACTCGGCGCGCGCCTCGTCCCGGCGGCCGAGCTTGTACAGAAAGTCGCCGCGCACGCTCGGCAGCAGGTGGTAGTTCTTCAGCGCGGGCTCCGTCAGCAATTTGTCCACCAGCACCAGCCCGGCTTCCGGCCCCTCGGCCATCGAGACCGCGACGGCCCGGTTCAGCTCGATCACCGGAGACGGCGTGAGCTGCGCCAGTCCCGCGTACAACGCCGCGATGCGGGCCCAGTCGGTCTCGTCCGGCGTCACCGCCACGGCGTGGCAGGCGGCGATCGCGGCCTGCGCGGAATACGGCCCGTACGTGCCGTCCGCCAGCCGTTCGGACCGGGCCAGCGCGGTGAGGCCGCGCTGGATCAGCAGGCGGTCCCAGCGGCTGCGGTCCTGGTCCATCAGCAGCACCGGTTCGCCGTTCGGCCCGGTGCGCGCCGCCGAGCGCGACGCCTGGATCTCCATCAGCGCCACCAGGCCGTGCACCTCCGGTTCACCCGGCATCAGACCGGCCAGCACCCGCCCGAGCCGCAACGCGTCCTCGCACAGGGCGGGCCGCATCCAGTCGTCGCCGCGCGTGGCGGAGTAGCCCTCGTTGAAGATCAGGTAGATCACTTCGAGCACGGCGGGCACCCGCGCGACGCGCTCGTCGCCGACCGGCGTCTCGAACGGCACCTTGGCCTCGGCGAGCGTCTTCTTCGCCCGCACGATGCGTTGCGCGACAGCGGATTCCTTCACCAGGAAAGCGCGGGCGATCTCGTCGGTGCTGAGCCCGCCGAGCATGCGCAGCGTGAGCGCCACCCGCGCTTGGGTGGACAGCACCGGGTGGCACGCGGTGAACACCAGCCGGAGCAGGTCGTCCTCGATCTGCTCGTCGTCGAGCACCGCGTCGAAGTCGGGCAGCACGCCCTCGCCGAGCTGTTCGGCCTCCCGGCCGATCTCGTCGAGTTTGCGGCCGAAGGTTTCGTTGCGCCGGAACAGGTCGATGGCCCGCCGCTTGGCGATGGTCATCAGCCAGGCGCCCGGGTTGCGCGGCACGCCGGTCTCCGGCCATTGTTCGAGCGCGGCGACCAGCGCGTCCTGGGCCAGCTCCTCGGCGAGGCCCACGTCGCGGGTCATCCGCGCGAGACCGGCGATCACCCGCGCCGACTCGATCCGCCAAACGGCCTCTACCGCACTTCGCGTGTCCACCGGCCCATCAGACCGGGCCCGCCCGCCCGAGGCAACCCTCGGGCGGGCGCGGCGTCAGAGCTCGGCCGCCATCGGCCGGATCTCGACGGTGCCCGCCTGCCGGTCCGGGTTGGGCGCCCGCTTCATCAGCTCGACGATCTCGGCGAGCGACTCCCCCTCCAGAATCCACACGCCCGCGACCAGTTCCTTGGTCTCGGCGAACGGGCCGTCGACCACGCTGGGCTCGGCCTCCCCGTCGAACCACAGCAGCCGGGTGCCATCCGAGCTCGGCGTCAGCCCGGCGGCCTGCACGAGGTGGCCGGATTCGGCGAGTTCGGCGTTGAACTGGCCCATCTGCTCGATCAATTCGGCGCTGGGCGCGGCTCCCGCTTCGGATTCCTTGCTGGCTTTCACCAGCACCATGAACCGCATCAGTTCTGCGCAGCCTGCTCGCGCACCTTCGCCTCGGCGTCCCGCAGTTCCGGGGTGAGGTTGTCGCCGAAGTCGTCGGCCTCGAAGATCCGCCGGATCTCGATCTCGTGGTGCGCGCCGTCGGTGTTGGGCACGCGCTTGATCCACTCCACGGCTTCCTCGAGCGAACGCACCTGGAGGATCCAGAACCCGGCGATCAGCTCCTTGGTCTCGGCGAACGGACCGTCGACCACACTGGGCTCGCTGTCGCCGGAAAACTTCACCCGCGCGCCCTGGGAGCTGGGGGCCAGTCCCTCGCCCGCGAGCATCACGCCGGCCCGCACGAGTTCCTCGTTGAACTTGCCCATCTCGGCGAGCAGTTCGGTGCTCGGCATCTGGCCCGCTTCGCTCTCTTCGCTGGCCTTCATGATCACCATGAATCGCATCTTCGGTACCCCTTCGCTCTCGGCTTGCCTTCACCCCTGCGTCGAACGGGCCGCGGCCGGATCGACAAGGTCCTCAAACTTTTTTCCCCGCCGCGAAACTAGCAGGTCAGGCGAGCTTCGGCGGACAAAACAGGCATGGGAGAATCGTCGTCCGTGGCAGTACTCCCCGAACCTCTCCGCGCCGCCCTCGACGAAGAGCTCGGCCGGTTCCCCGAATCCCGGCTCGCGCAGGCCGTGGACCGGCTCAGCAAGCGTTATCGACAAGGCGACTCGGCAAGCTCGCCGATCCTCTCTTCGGAGCTGGATGTCGCCGCGTACGCCGGGTACCGGATGCCAGCGACGTACGCGGCAGTCAGCGCGGTGCTGGGCGAGGTGGCTGCCGCCGCGCCCGGGTTCGCTCCGAAGACGCACGTCGACATCGGCGGCGGCACCGGAGCGGCAGCGTGGGCAGCGGCCGACGTCTGGCCGTCGCTGGAGAAGTGCACTGTCCTGGAGCAGGTGGCGGCCGCGCTGGCGCTGGGACGCAAGCTGGCGGCCAAGTCCGACGAGCCGGCCGTACGCACCGCGGTCTGGCAGCGCGGGCTGGTCGATTCCGCGTCGGCCGCACCGGAAGCCGACCTGGTCACTCTCTCGTACGTCCTCGGCGAACTGCCCGAACGCGGCCGTGCCGACGTCGTCCGATGGCTCGCCGCGAAAGCCGGAACCGTCGTGCTCATCGAGCCCGGAACGCCGGCCGGATTCGAGCGGATCCGCGCGGCTCGCGAGGTGCTGCGCGAGACGGGCCGCAGCGTGGTGGCGCCGTGCCCGCACGACGACGCCTGCCCGATCAAGCCAGGAAAAGACTGGTGCCACTTCTCCGCCCGGCTGCCCCGAAGCGGGGTGCACCGGCGGATCAAGTCCGGCACACTGGGCTTCGAGGACGAAAAGTATTCGTACGTGGCGGCCACGTCGGCACCGGTCGACCGTCCGTCGGCCCGGATTATCCGGCATCCGCGCAAGCACAAGGGGTTCGTGCAACTCGACCTCTGCACAGTCGACGGGCTCGCGCCCGGCGCTGTCGCGTCGAAGCGGCACGGCGTGCGCTACCGCGCCGCTCGCGACGCGGAATGGGGAGACGCCTGGAGCATCGAGTAGCGCGGTTTCTCCCCCTGCGGTGTCTGGTTGGCGGCGTCGGCTCCGACTGTCGGGTGTCAGCGGATCCAAACCGGAGAGGACACCCGATGGACTTTCACGAGCGTTGTGCGGAAATCGTGCGGCAGACGGAACTGCTCGCCGCGGCCGTGGAGGGCGCGGACCGGACGGCGCGGGTCGCGGCGTGCCCAGAGTGGAACCTCGGGCAACTGCTCGATCACGTCAGCACGGGGCATCGGTGGGCGGAGGAAACCGTGCGCACGCGGGCCGACCATTGGCTGCCGGACGACGAACTGCGGAATCCCGTGGACACCCCGCGTCCGGCGTCGTGGCTCGTGGACGGGGCGAAGACGTTGGCCGCGACGTTGCGCGAAGCTGGGCCGGACGCGGAAGTGTTCACGCCGGTCCCGAACGGGCCGCCGCGAGCAGCCTTCTACGCACGCCGGTTCATGAACGAGACGTTGATCCACCGCGCCGACGCGACGCTGGCCGCGGGCGGGGAATTCGCCGTCACGCCGGAAGTCGCGCACGACGCGATGGAGGAATGGCTGGAACTCGGCTCACTGCCGCAGTTGCTGGAGTACGTTCCCGAACGCCGCGAACTGCTCGGCCCGGACCGCACGATCCACCTCGCGCCGACGGACCACGCGGCGTCGTGGACGGTCGATCTCACCGGCGAGCAGCTGGCCTGGCACCCGGGCCCGCCGGCGGACGCGGCGGTCACCGCGGCCGCGCCGCTGGGCGATCTGCTGCTGATGGTCTACGGCAGGCTGCCGTCGGAGACCGCGCACCGCAGCGGCGACACGGTGTACCTGGACCGCTGGCTTTCGCTCGTCGGCTTCGGCTGATCCGGTCAGTCCCAGCGGATCGGGAGGCTTTTGAGCCCGTTCTGGAAGTTCGACCGCAGCCGGCGGGGTTCGCCCGCGAGCCGGACCTCGCCGAGCTGGTCGAACACCGCCGCGAACAACGCGCGCATCTGCATCCGCGCGAGGTGCGAACCGAGGCAGAAGTGCGGGCCGTGGCCAAACGTCAGATGTTCGCTCGGCGCGCGCGTCACGTCGAAGACATCAGGATCGGGAAAGACCGTCTCGTCGCGATTGGCCGAGGAGAACCACACCACCACCTTGTCCCCGGCCTTGATGTCCACATCGGACAGTCGGGTGTCCTGCGTCGCCGTGCGGCGGAAGTGCATCACCGGCGTGTGCCAGCGCAGCATCTCTTCGACCGCGCCCGGCAGCAGGCTCCGGTCGTCGAGCAGCTTGCGGTACTGCTCGGGGTGCGCGAGCAACGCGGCCATCCCGCCGGGCAGGCCGTTGCGCAGGGTTTCGTTGCCAGCTACGGAAAACAACCAGAAAAGGTTCTCGAACTCCTCAATCGACACGCGGCCGCCGTCGTCGTCCACGTGCTGCATCAGGTTGCTCATCACGTCGTCGCCGGGGTGCGCGCGTTTGTGCTCGCCGAGCGCGTGCGCGTAGGCGTAGAGATCCGGCATTCCGGCGCGGCTGCGCGGATCCGGCATCCGGCCGTCCGGTCCGGGTTCCGGGCGCACGGCCAGCGCGGCACGGGCGAGGTCGGTGACGTCGTCGGCTTTGACGGTCGCGCTCACCGCGTATTCGGCGTCCTGGAAGCCGATCACGCGGTTGCTCCAGTCGAACATCAGCCGGCGGTCCTGCTCGGGAACGCCGAACACCTCGGCGAGCGTGAGCAACGGCAGATCGGCGGCGATGTCCTTGGCGAAATCGCATTCGCCGCGATCGGCCACCGCCGCGACGAGATCATGTGCCCAGCCTTCGATCCGCTCCGTGATCCGGCCGACCGCGCGCGGAGTGAACGCTTTCGTGAGCAGCCCGCGCAGCCTGCCGTGCTCGGGCGGGTCCATGTTGAGCATCATCCGGCGCACGTACCGCAGGTCCTCGGCAGTGGCCGGATCACGGATCTGGGTGCCGCCGAGCTGCGACGAAAACACCGCCGGGGTGCGGAGCACGTGCCGCACGTCGGAGTGGCGCAGCACCGCCCAGAAGTCGCCGATCCGCGTCACCGGCGTTTCGCGGCGCAGCCGGGCAAGCAGGTCGTAAGGCACGCCCGTGACGTAGGTGTCCGGGTCGGCGATGACAGCACTCGACACGTTCCGACCCTAGCCCCGAGACCGCCGCCTGCGGAAAGATCCGTCCGGTGGAAAAGCTGAAGCTGCGCGTCACCGGACAAGGCGAACCGCCGGTCCTGCTCCTGCACGGACTCGGCGCCACCGGCGCGGTCTGGGACGGCTTGACCGGTCACCTCGACCGGCGGCTGCTCGCGCCGGACCTGCCCGGACACGGCGGCTCGCCGCAGCTGCCCGAGTACACGTTCAAGTCGCTCGCGGCAGCAGTCGCCGATGCTCTCGACGAGCCCGGCCCGGTCGCCGTCGTCGGTCATTCGCTCGGCGGTGTCGTCGCGCTGGAACTGGCGAGCGGCCGCTACGGCGTCGAGGTCAGCAGCGTGCAGGCGGTAGGCATCAAGGTCGAGTGGAGCGAAGACGACCTGGCCCGCGCCGCCGCGATGGCAGCCCGCCCGCCCCGGCTGTTCGAAACCCGAGAGGAGGCCGAAACCGCCTATCTGAAGGTCGCCGGGCTGACCGGCCTGGCTCCGGCAGACCCGGACGGCGTCACCGAAACCGCGGACGGCTGGCGGCTGGTCCTGGACCCTCCCGCCTTCGGAGTCGGCCGCCCGGAGATGCCGAGCCTGCTGGCTGCCGCACGCTGCCCTGTGGTGCTCGCCACCGGCGAAAACGATCCGATCTGCCGCCCTGAGCAGCTCCGCGCCCTCGTTCCCGAGGCAGTGGTCCTGTCCGGGCTCGGGCACAACGCGCACGTCGAGGATCCAGCTGCGGTGGCGGCGCTGCTCACCCCGCGGAGCAGCTGAGCAAGCGCTTAGACTGGCCGGGTGACGACGATCGATCCCGCCCGGACCGGGCTAGACCAGCTGCTGAAGCTCGAACCCCTCGAGCTGAACTTGTTCCGCGGCTGGTGCCACCAGGGTTCGCCGCAGCGGGCGTTCGGCGGTCAGGTCGCGGCGCAGGCGCTCACCGCGGCCGGCGCGACCGTGCCCACTGCGCGGCATGTGCACTCGCTGCACGGCTATTTCATCCGTGGCGGGCGCACCGACATGCCGATCATCTACGAGGTCGAACGCACCCGCGACGGCGGTTCGTTCACCACGCGCCGGGTCGTCGCGATCCAGAACGGCGAGAGCATCTTCAGTCTGTCGGCGTCGTTCCAGACCGAGGCGGAAAGCAGCGCGCACCAGGCGCGGATGCCGGACGTCCCGGCCCCGGACGAGGCGGGCGTCGTCGAGCAGGACCGTTCGCCGATCGTCCTGTCCGCCATCGAAGTCCGCTTCGTCAGCAACCCGGAAACCGGCCTGCCCGACACCGGCCGCGGCCCGCGTCAGCAGATCTGGGTCCGAGCGAAAGACGCGCTTCCGGACGCTCCGCTGGCGCACGTCTGCGCGCTCACCTACATCTCCGACATCCGCCTCGCTGGCACCGCCCTGCTGCCCCACCGAGACGACCCGGGCGAACCGCAGCTGACTTCGCTGGACCACGCCGTGTGGTTCCACCGTCCGTTCCGCGCGGACGAATGGCTGCTGTTCGACATGGAAAGCCCCAGCTACGCGAACACCCGAGGCCTGACCCACGGCGAATTCTTCACCACCGACGGGCGGCTGGTTGCCTCAGTGACCCAAGAAGTACTGCTGCGCAGGCGCTGAGCCAGTCCGATGTAGACAGTCAGCCGAGCCGGACCCGCACCGGCCCCGCCGGCTCCGCCGGCTCCGCGGCAGCCTCGGCGACGGGCGCGCGCAGGATCTTCGACAACTGCCACGCTTCAAGCCCGGCAAGCACGGTGTTGGCGACCACCAGCAGCAAATACAACCCGGCCTGCACCGAAAGCCGGAACGGATGCTGGTCGGAAGAACCGGCCAGCAACGAAATATGGCATGCGACAACGACCGCCATCGACACCGCGGACAGCCCGCCGAGAGCGATCAGCAGCGCCCGCAACACTCGGGTGCGCCGCCAGTTCAGGTACCCGGTCTGGACCAGACCCGGCGTGCTGACCATGACCAGCCCGCAGCCGTAACCGGAAAAACCGCCGACGACCCCGCCGCCCGCGACCAGCGCGGTAGTCAGGTGATACGAAACCGGAACCCGGTAGGCGGCGAGGATCGCGGCCACGCAGACCAGCAGCCCCAACGGCAGGTGCGGCCAGCCGTACCAGGGAAGCCGGCGCTCCATGCGAAGAATCGCCGGCAGGTCGATGTCGCGGTACGCGTCGGGGTCGCGCAAAGCCATTCGCACCGTTCCTCTCGTCCCGGAAACCCCCGGTGTGTGCGCGGTGACCGGCGAAGCCTAGGGCAGGCCGCCCGGCCGTGCAAAATCCACTTGAACCCGCCCGGGCGAGAGACCGGTTAACCTGGCCCTTGCTTTCGCGCCCCGCCTCCGAATTCCGCCGCCGACGGGCGAAGACCACGTGACCCACACCACCCACCAGCTCGCTCGCATCCTCCCGACCAGCACGAACCATCGCCGAACCGGCATTCACTTCTTGCGCTTCCTACGAGGTTGTCCCGGGATGTCCGGTAGAGCGATTTTCTGTCGGTGGTGCAAGTTAGGCTGCAGGCATGAACACCGAGGCACCCACCGTCGCCGCCGAAGATCTCTCCCAAGGCCAGTGGTTCTGGCACGAACCCGCTCCCGGCTTGCGTTCCTGGCCGCTGCAGGTCGCCACGGCCGAGATCCTGGAAGACGCAGTCCGCATCATCACCACCGACGAGGTCCGGGAACTGGTCTCGTACGCCCGCGACCGCCGGGTCCGCCTGGCCGTCGCCTCCTGAACCGCACCACCAACAGCACCACCACTGGGGAACTCTGGGGGACCGGGCCGGCCGCACCCGCGAGCGGCCCGTCCAATATGGACACCACATCCCGGCCCGCGGCCGTCGGCCGGATCGGGCACTGAATTTCGGTAGCTGCTAAGCGACTCTTGCCGCTCCGCACTCGCTGCCTCACACAACTGCGCCGCGCACCGCGGCACCCGACTGCGCAGTGCATTGCGGCGCAGGGGTTGCGCATCGCGCCTCAATAGCGATGGCGTGATCATTTCCGGTCGCGCGTGAATCCGTTGTCCGGCAAGCAGATCTCATCCACGCCGATCCTCCGGTTCTGCCTCGCATCTCTCCGCCGACCGGTCAGCGGGAAAGAACTCCCTGCAACAGCACGTCCAGGAGATGCCGAGCACGGGAATCCCACTCGTCCTCGTCCAGGCGAGTCAGGTAGCCCGACAAGATGAAAAAGTCGCGAGCGTCGATGTCGGGACGGATGGTTCCTTCGGCCTTTCCGGCATCGAGCAGGAGAGTAATGGCGTCCCCGAGCGGACCGTGGCTTTCTTCCGACAAGCCTTTCCACACCGCGGTTTCCAACGCCGCGAAGACACCCCGCTTGACTCGCGCATACTCGGCGATCCGGTCGAACCAGCGAGACAACGCCTCGACCGGCCCGTGCGCGGACAGCAGTTCCGGGGCCAGCGCGACCAGGTCCTCCACCTCTTGCCGATACACCTCGGCAAGCAGGTCCTCACGCGTGGGAAAGTGCCGATAGAGCGTCCCCTGCCCGACGCCAGCCGACTTGGCCACCGCGTTCAGCCGCAACTCCCCCGAACCGGCGATCGCCTCGCGAGCGATCTCGACGATCCGCTCCCGGTTCTCCCGGGCGTCGGCCCGCTGAGCCGCACTCATCGCCGACGTCCGGCACCAGTGGAAACGCACATGCCGCAACGTTATCGCGGACCGGCCGAGTGCCGCATAATCCGCGTGCGGCACAGCGCTGGCGGGCGGGTGGCCGACCAGCGCCCCGCAGCCAAACGCAGCGTTCGGGATCCATGCGCAGCCGCTTCCACCGCCAACGATCCCGACCGCAACGAACGGCCACGACGCGGCCACGACGTTCCGAGCCCAGCGTGAACACGGCACCACACGCCACGGCAATGCTCTTGCCCGGCCAGGCCGATTCGCCCCGCATCTTCGCCACAACCACCCCGCACGGGCGGGCCTGCGCCAGGGTTATCCAGCAAACACCGCGCCCCCAGGCGGGTGCCCGCAGCGGCCGGACCAGAAGCATCACCCCAAACACCCCGCCCCCAGACGGGTACCCGCAGCGGCGGGACCAGAAGCGTCTCCCCAAAGAGCCGCCCCCAGCCACCTCTGGGCCACCAACCACCCCCAGCCCATTGATAACCGCCACCCCCGGTTTGAAACACGCCCCGCATAACTCACCGATCCGATTGACAACCCTTCCGAACGGGGCAGAGGCTGGTCACAAGCTGCCAACGCCCGGAGCGGTCCGGTCCGGTTACCCTGTCACCTAGCCGAAAACCGCACCGAAAGGCCAACCCCCGGCACTGAAGCGCCATCCGTCACGACTTCTGGTGAGGAAAACGATGTCTCTCGACCACCCCGCACCCGCCGACCCGGCCACGGACCGGCGGATCGCCGCGCTGGAGGAGACTGTCGCGGGGCTGGTGCGGCGGGTCGGGACGCTGGAGGCCGAGGCGGAGATTCGCCGGGTGCAGGCCCGCTACATGTTCCTTTGCGACACGCCCTGCCCGGAGTTCGGCGTCACCAGCGACGACGAGCGGATCGACCTCATCATGGCGCTCTACACCGACGATGCCGTCTGGGAGGGCGTCGGCGAGTACTACGACGGGCAGTTCGGGCGAGCCGAAGGCGCGGACGCGATCCGGGCGCATTTTCAGCGGTTCTGGGGCGAGAAGAAAGACCCCGAGCTTCTGCTGAACGCGCATTATCTCACCTCTGAGCAGATTCACGTGAATGGCGACGAGGCCACCGGGCAATGGATCCACATGCAGCCGTGGCTGTTTTCCGACGGGAAGGCGCTCCTGCGGTCCAGCCGGTTGAACAATGCGTTCCGGCGTGTGGGCGACACCTGGCGAATCACCCGCACCCGCACCGAAAACGTCTTCATCGCGCCCCTGCCGGAAGGCTGGGCCAGCGACTATCCCTCGGCCTCAGTGCTGATGAAGCCATGAGCGACGACCCGGTCGTGCACGTGGTGGACGACGACGAAGACCTCCGGCAGTCCCTGGTTTTCCTGCTGGAGAGCGTCGGCGTGCAGGCGTTGACCTATCCGGATGCCCAGACCTTCCTCGACGAGTTCGATCCGGCCGAACCGGCGGTCGTGATCGTCGACGTGCGCATGCCCGCGATCAGCGGTTTTCAGCTGCAGGAAAAGCTCGCGGAAATCGACTGCCCGGCTCCGCTGATCTTCTGTTCCGCGCACGGCGACATTCCGATGTCGGTCCGTGCGCTCACCGCGGGGGCGGTCGATTTCCTGGAGAAGCCTTACCAGGCCCAGCGCATGGTCGAGGTGGTCCAGACCCAGCTCATCGAGGCCCGCCGCCGGTTCGCGGAGCACGCGGAGCGGCAGGCGGTCCGGGCTCGGCTCGACACGTTGACTCAGCGCGAGCGCGAGGTGTTGCGACTGGTGGTCGACGGGATGCCCAGCCAGGCGATCGCGCACCGGCTGGGCACCAGCGTCAAGACTGTCGACGTGCATCGGGCGCGGATCAAAGCGAAGACGTCGGCGGACAGCCTCGGGACGCTGGTCCGCGACATCCTCACCCATCGCGTCACCGTTTAAGCGCGGTCTCCGTCCAGCGGCCGGTGGCGAGCAAAGCTGTCTCCTCCGAAGAACGGCCGACTAGCTGCAATCCCAGCGGCAATCCGGCCTCGTCGCGCAGACCCGGTACGGCGATGACCGGCAGGCCCAGCGCCTGCCAAGGGCGGCTGAGCACGGGATCGCCGGTCGCGGCCAGCCCGGCAGGGGCCGAACCGAGTGCGGCAGGGGCGAGGATGGCGTCATAACCGGCCACGATCTCGGCGAGCCGCGAAGCACCGGAAGCGACGACGTCCAGCGCGGCTTCGTATTCCGCGAGCGGCATCTCCGCGCCGGTACGCAGCAGTTGCGCCAGCGGGGCGCTGAGCCGGTCCGCGGAAGCAAGCTCGACGGGACGTTCCCGTGCCGCCTCGTAAGCCATCACCACGGGGTGCGCGGCGGTCAACGCAGGAACCAGAGCCGGGTCTGGGAATTCGTCGACCACGGCACCGGCGGAGCGCAGCCCAGCGACCGCGGAACCAAGCGCAGTCCGCATCGCCGGAGTCGCGTCCTCGGACGACCAAACCAGCAATCGCGGAGGAGAAGAAACCGCAGCCTCCGGTTCCCCCGACAACGCTGACCAGGCCAAGGACAGGTCGGAGACCGTCGCGGTGAACATGCCGTGGCTGTCCAGGCTCGGGCTCAGGCCGGTGACACCGTCGACCGGGAACCGGCCCCGGCTCATGACCAGCGAGGCAACTCCGCAGAACGCGGCTGGGCGCGTGACTGAGCCAGCGGTTTGGGAACCGAGGGCCAACGGGACGTGGCCAGCGACAACGGCGGCGGCGGAACCGCTGGAGGAACCGCCGGGTGTGTGGCCGGGCGCGGCGGGATTATCCGTGGGGCCGGGAGCGAAGAACGCGAATTCCGTGGTAACTGTTTTGCCGATCGGCACTGCACCGGCACGACGCCATTCCCGGACGATCGCAGCGTCCACAGTGGCCGGTGGGGAATCCTCGCGCAGGACGGAGCCGCAGCGGGTCGGGAGTCCGGCCAAGTCGATGATGTCCTTGACGCCCAACGGAACTCCGCCCAGCGGACCCACAGACACAGGCACAAAAGCCGACGAGACCCAGGCGTCAAAAGAAGCTGCAGCAATCCGTGCACGGGCCTCAGCGACAGCCGCTTCCGGCGTCGTCCGGCCAGCGGTCAGATCGGCGACCAAGGCGCGCAGCGACCACGGGGCGGTCACGGCTGGGTCCAGGCGGCGTCGGCGGTCCAGTAATCCATGCCGCTCGCGCTGACCGAATGCCGCCAGTCGGACGTCCGGCGCAGCAGCGGTTCGACGCGGGCGGTGGCCTCGTCGGCGGCGTCCGGGCCGTCGGCCGGGACCTGCCAGTGCACCCAGTCCAATTCGCGGCCGTGCTCGTCGTGCACGAAGAGGTCGACGTGCCGCCAGCCGTAGCCGTGCGTGTCGTTGTAGCAGGTCAGGGTCATCCGGTCCACGGGTTCTCCTCGATCAGGCGCTGAGCGCGGCAAGCCGGTGGAAGCGGCGCTGGAAGTACACCAAAGCTCCGCTGTCCGGCGCGGTCAGCACTTTCTCGATCTCGACGAACAGCACCGAATGCGACCCGTGCTCCTGCTCGGCGACGATCCGGCCGACCAGCGAGGCCGCGGCACCGCGCAGGACCGGGGCGTCCTCGCTGTCGAGGTCCCAGCAGTCCTCTCCGAACCGTTCGGCGGTCGGCACCTTCGTCGCGCCGGCGAAGTGCATGGCCAGGTCCTCCTGGCCGGGGCCGAGGACGTTGACGCACACCTGGCCGTTGCCGACCAGGATCGCGTGCGACCGGCTCGACCGGTTGACGCACACGAGCACGGTCGGCGGGCTGTCGGTGACCGAGCAAGCGGCGCTCACCGTCATCCCGGCGAGGCCGTGCGGGCCGGCGGTGGTGACGACGTTGACGGCCGCGGAGAGGTTGGCCATCGCGGTGCGGAATTCGCGCTGGGTCCGGGTCAGCTCGGACACGGTGCCTCCTAGGACTGGGGCCGGGACTGCCTCGACCGTACAAAGCCGCACCGGTCGCGGGATATCGAGAACTTCCCCGGCACAGCTGAAGAATTCCTAACCCGGGCCGGTCGCGGGCAGTGCGAAGCCGAAGCGCGAACCGCCGCCGGCGCGGTGTTCGGCCCAGATCGTCCCGTGCTGGCGGGTGATGATGCGGTGGCTCAGCGCCAGTCCGATGCCGCTGCCGCGCTCCTTCGCGGTGAACGACTCGTCGAACGGGTTGCGCGGGAAGCCGCGGCCGCGATCGTCCACGGTGACCACGCCGGTGTCGCCGTCGCGGCGCGTGGTGAGCACCAGGCTGCGCCGCTGCTGCGGGCACTGGGCCATTTCCTCGATCGCGTTGAAGCACAGGTTCAGCACGACCTGGCCGGTCAGCACGCGTTCACAGTGCACGGGCACCGCTTCGGCGGACCGGTCGAAGGTCACCTCGATCGCAGCCGGTTCAGCCCGCAATCGCACGAAATACAGGCATTCCTCGACGATCTCGTTGAGGTCGGCCACCTGCTCCACGTGCTCCAAATGCCCGACGAACGCCCGCACGGACGACACGATCTGGCTCGCCCGCTCGATCTGCCGGACGGCACTGTCGATGCCGTACACGACGGGAGCGGCATCGAGCGTCCGCGACCGGACCCCGGCCAGGAAGTTGCCCGCGGCGGCGAGCGGCTGGCTCAGTTCGTGCGCGATCGCCATCGCCATGTCGCCCATCGCCGTGTAGCGCGCCAGGTAGTTCTCCCGGTGCAATTCCCGCTCGCGTCGGACCTCGCCGCGCACGCGTTCGGACACGTCGTAAAGCAGCATCAGAAAGGCGTCTCCACCAGGCTCGCGAAGCCGTTCGACGCTCCCTTCCAGCCACACCCGGCCCTGGATCTCCAGCCGTACCTGTGTGGCTGGCACCGCGCGTTCGCGGACCTCGTCCCATGTGGCCGGACGGTCGTCGAGGCGCAGGCCCGCGTAGTCGGTCAGGCGGCCGAGCGGCTCGTCTGGCGTCGCCCCGAACAGCTCGACCGCGGAGTCCGTCGCGAACCGCAGCTCGCCCGAGCCGTCGAGCATCAACGCGACCGCCGACGTCTGCCGGGCCAGCGCGTCCACCCAGGACGTGGTCAACCGCAGCTCACGCTCGATTTCCTGCTCGCGTTCGATGTCGCGGAACTGCACCATCACCGCCGGGCCCTGCGCCAGTTCAACTCGAGTCGCCACCGCATCCGTCGGAATCACCCGGCCGGATTTCGTGCGGTAGTGCCATTCGATCCGGCTGACGCCCTTGTCGACGGCCTCCTGCAGCCACGCCCGCCCGATCACCCGGTCGTACTGCTGCGCGGAGCTGCTCATGTGGTTCGCCTTCAACGGCCGCAGCTCCGTGACGCTCCATTCGAGCATCTCGCACGCGGCCGGGTTGGCCCACAGGATGTTCTTCGTCGCGCCGTCGTGCACGAGCACGCACGTGCGGCTGGCGTTGAGCATCGCGACGAAATCGTGCGTCGTCAGCTCTGGCGCGCGCGGGTCTGCCTCCATCGGCTCAGCGTAAAGCCCCTGGCTGGCGGCTCGCACTGAAGAAATCCCCTACGCCCGCTCAGGCACTACCAATTCCCGCGCGCCGCCGTGGTTCGTACCGTCGGAACGACCGCACCGGCATTCTGAGGAGCAGCGATGAGCGAAGTCACCATGGAGGAGGTGCTCGCCGAGCTCGCCAAGCGCAAGGACGAGTTCCAGCAGCAGCGCTACGTACCGCGGGACTTCATCGACCGGCTCAAGCAGCTCGGCATCTACCGGGCCAGCACGCCCGCGAAGTTCGGCGGCAACCCGCTCCCGCCCGCCGAGTTCCTCCGCCTGATCGAGCGGATTTCCACAGTGGACGGTTCGACCGGCTGGGTCGCCAGCTTCGGCTCGTCGCTGATCTACCTCGCCGCGCTCCCGCTGGAAACGCAGGCCGAGCTGTACAAGAACGGCCCGGACGTCGCGTTCGCCGGCGGCCTCTTCCCGGTCCAGCCCGCCCCGGCGACCGAAACCGGCTTCCGCGTGGACGGTCGCTGGAAGTTCGCCAGCGGCTGCATGGGCGCGGACATCCTCGGCGTCGGCATCCCCGGCGACGAATCGACCGGCGGGAAACCGCGCACCGCGCTGCTGCGGCCCGAGCAGGTCGAGATCGTGCGGGAATGGGACGTCGTCGGCATGCGCGGCACCGGTTCGTTCGACCTCGTCGTACGTGACGTCGAGGTCCCGCGCGAGTGGACGTTCATCCGCGGCGGCGCGCCCATGGTGGACGAACCGCTCTACCGCTACCCCACAATCGCTTACGCCGCACAGGTTCTCGCCATCGTCGGCGCGGGCGTCGCACGTGCCGCGCTCGACCACGCCCGTGAGGTCGGCGCTGGCTACACCGGCGTCACCGGTGCGCCGAAGCTCGCCGACCGCGGCTACTACCGCACCGGGTACGCCGACGCCGAGGCCGCGCTGCGGTCCGCCCGCGCCTGGTTCTACGAGGTCAGCCACGAGGTCTGGGACACCGTCGTCTCCGGCGACGAGGCCAGCGACGAGCAGAACGCCCAGCTGCGGCTTTCGTCCGCGCACCTGGCGAAGACGTCGTCCGAGGTCGTCTCGAAGCTCGTCGAGATTTCCGGCACCGCGCCGATCTACTCGACGCACCCGCTGCGTGGACTTCAGGGCGACGCACTGGTACCCAAGCAGCATGCGTTCCTGGGCCCGGCCATCCACGACGCCGCCGGCGCGGTTCTCATGGGACAGCCGCCGACCAGCCCCGGCTTCCGCTGACCAGCCACCACCACGACGAGGAGTCTCCGACTGTGAGCACGCAGCCCCTGCGGGTGCTTTTCTGCATCGGCATCAACCAGAACTTCTTCGACCTGCCCGCCGACGGCATCACCATCGGCGACGTCTGGCAGTCGTTCGTGTCCATGATGGACCAGCTGAAAGCGTTGCCGGGCATCACTTTCATCGGCGACATCGACGATGACGCGCACATGGTCGGCCCGTCCGACGGCTGGCCGTGGACCTGCTACATCCTCGCCGACGCCGACAGCCAGGAAACCGTCAAGGCCGGCTGCAACCTGCTGCGCACGACCGAGGTCGGCAGCAATGGCGTCAAGCTGTGGCGCTTCGCCAAGATCGAAGCCCGCATCGGGCGTCCGCTGACCGTCCGCGAAGACGTCGACCTGCCCGACTGAACCGGAGACCTCATGACTGAGAACACCGTTGTTCCCGCCGATTTCGCCGAAAGCGACCGGGTAGCCGCGCGGCTTTACACGGACCCGGAAATCTTCGAACGCGAGATGACGCAGATCTTCGAGCGCTCGTGGGTTTGGGTCGCGCACGAAAGCGAATTGGCGCAGCCGGGCAACTTCAAATCCACTTACGTCGGCCGCCAGCCAGTGATCGTGACCCGCGACCGCAAGGGCACGCTGCACACGATGCTCAACCGCTGTCGCCACCGCGGCGCGAGCCTGTGCGAGAAGCCGAGCGGCAAGGCCAACGGCTTCACCTGTCCGTACCACGCCTGGAGCTACGGCCTCGACGGCAAGCTGCGCGGCATCCCTTACCCCGACGGCTACGAAGGCGTGCTGGAAAAGGGCGAGCTGTCGCTGAAGAAGCTGCGCACCGAGTCGTACGGTGGCATGGTTTTCGCGACCTTCGCCGAAGAAGGCGAGTCCCTTGAGGACTTCCTCGGCGACGCGAAACTGTGGATCGACCGCTTCATGAAGCAGGGCGGCGGTTACCCGATCAAGGTGCTGGGCAAACACCAGTTCACATTCCGCGGCAACTGGAAAATCCAGCTGGAGAACACCACCGACGGCTATCACTTCCCGATCGTGCACCGCTCGTGGATGGCTTCGGTGGACGCGGAAACCGCTGACATGATGTCGTTCATGACCGATCCGTCGGCGATCACGCATTCGCTCGGCAACGGCCACAGCGTCATGCAGATGGTGCCGGAACACTCCGACCTGGACGTCGACGACGGCTCCGAACCGCTGCAGGGCCGCTTCGACCACGTGGTAGCCGAGCTGTCGAAGACGCTGGACGAGGCGCAGGTGCGCAAGGTGGTCCGGGCCATGCACGGCACCGGGTTCAACCTCAACCTGTTCCCGAACGTCTCGATGTCCGCGGCGTTTTTCCGCGTGCTGCGGCCGATTTCGGTCAACGAGACGCTGATCGAGCACGTCGCGATCGGGCCGGACGGACCGCCGGAGCTGGACATCGTGAACCGCGAACGGCTGCGCATCCACGAGCACTTCCAGGGCCCGTTCGGGTTCGGCACGCCCGACGACGCCGAGGGCTGGGACCGCGTGCAGCGCGGTGCGCACGGCGGCCCGGACCTGCCGATCCTGGTCAACCGCGGGCTCGCGCGGGAAAAGGCGAGCCCCGAGGGCTGGCCGACCTCGCACGTCACCGACGAAACCGGCATGCGCGCCGCGTACGCCCAGTGGAAGGAGATGATGGGCGATGACTGAGACCATCCCCGTCACTGACCTGCGGGTCGCGCGCGCCGTCGACCTCGTCAACCGCGAGGCGGAGCTGCTGGACCGCACGGAATACCACGTTTGGGAAAAGCTGTTCACCGAGGACGGCATTTACGTCATCCCGATCGACCGGGAAACCGACGATTTCGCCGGCTCGCTGAACATGGTCTACGACGACGCGCGGATGCGGCAGATGCGCATCGCGCGGATGACCGAGGGCTACGCACTCGCGGCTGTCGATTCCGCCCGCACCGTGCGCACGGTGTCGCGATTCGTGCCGGAATCCGTTTCAGACGACGAAGTCGTGCTGCGTTCGGCGCAGATTCTGGTCGCCTACAAGCGAGGCAATCACGATCTGTGGGCAGCGGATCTGGTGCACCGCATCCAGTTGTCGCCGGAAGGCCCGGAAGGTGACCGGATCGCGTTGAAGGTCGTCCGGTTGGTCAACAGCGACGAAGCCGTTCCGGCCGCGGGATTCCTGCTGTGAGCGCGCCGACGGAGCCGCACGTCGCCGTTGTCACCGGCGGCGCGAGTGGTCTCGGGGAAGCGATCGTGCGGCAGTTGCACGCCGAGGGTTACCGCGTCGCGATCGCGGACGTCAACGGCGAAGCGGCCGAGAAACTGGCCGCGTCCCTTGGCAACTGCCGCGGCTACGCGGTCGACGTGCGGGATCGAGCGGCGCTCGCGCAGCTGAAGGACGACGTCGTCCGCGATTTCGGCAGCGTCCAGGTGCTGGTCAACAACGCGGCCCGCACGCAGGCGGCCCCGCTGATGGAGATCACGCCGGAAGACCTCGACGCGGTTCTCGCGGTCAACTTCACCGGCACGTTCACCGCCTGCCAGATCTTCGGCGCGTACTTCGCTGAAAAGGGCTACGGGCGGATCGTGAACATGGCGTCGCTGGCCGGCCAGAACGGCGGCACGGCGACCGGCGGGCATTACGCGTCGTCCAAGGGCGCGATCATGTCCGCGACGAAGGTGTTCGCGCGCGAACTCGCCGCGCGCGGGGTCACGGTGAACTCGGTGTCCCCCGGGCCGCTGGACAGCCCGATGGTGCATTCGATCGTCGGCGAGGACAACCTCGAGGCCTTCACGAAGAACATCCCCGTCGGACGGCTCGGCGACCCGGCGTTCATCGCGCGGATGGTGTCGCTGCTCGCCTCGCCCGGCGCGGCCTCGGTCACCGGGGCCTGCTGGGACGCCAACGGCGGCCTTTACCTGCGCTGAACTCCCTTGCCCTGAAACGGAGAGCCGATGCCGAACACCGTGGTCCGCGTGGCCGAGGTCGTCGAGGAAGCGCCCGGGATCCGGGCGCTTCGCCTCGTGCGCGCCGACGGCCTGCCGTTCGACCCGCACCCAGCCGGTGCGCACGTCGACGTCACCGGCCCGACCGGGATCCTGCGCCAGTATTCGCTCTGCGGGCGGCCGGACGACACGTCGTCGCTGCTGATCGCGGTGAAACGGGAGCCGGATTCGCGCGGTGGTTCCGAGGCGCTGCACGCCGTCGCGGAGAACGACAAGCTCGAGGTCGGCGAGTCCCGGAACCTGCTCTCGCTGGCTCCGGACGCGGACCGGCACGTGCTGATCGCGGGCGGCATCGGCATCACTCCGTTGCTGAGCCTGGCTTATCAGCTGCACGCCGACGGTGCCGAATTCGAACTGCACTACTTCGCCCGCGACCGGGAATCGGCTGCTTTTGTTTCCCTGCTTGAAGAACAGGCTGAATTCCGGGATCGAGTGCTGCTGTATTTCGGCGTACCACGCGGCGAACAGCCCGCTGTATTGAAGGAAGTGGCGGCCGGGCTCGGTTCCGCCGGGCACGTCTACACCTGCGGCCCGGAAGGTTTCATGGAGCAGGTCACCGGCGTGTTCGCGCCGGTGGTCGGCGAATCGCAGGTGCACGTCGAGCATTTCACCGCGGCCGAGGTCGACACGAGCGGCGATCAGCCGTTCACCGTCGAACTCGACACCGGCGAGGTGTTCGAGATCCCGGCGGACCGGTCGATCCTGTCGGTGCTGACCGACAACGGGATCGAGGTGTTCAAATCGTGCGAGGAAGGCATCTGCGGCTCGTGCGTCTCCGGGGTTCTGGAAGGCACGCCGGAGCATCGCGACCAGTGTCTTTCGGCCAGCGACAAGGCTTCCGGCGACCAGATGGCGCTGTGCGTGTCGCGCGCCCGCTCGGAAAAACTGGTGATCGAACTGTACTGATCGCGGCGGCCGGAATCCTCGGGATTCCGGCCGTCTTGTCGATTAATTGATCGATTTTATTTATCAATCCGCCGCAAATCGGACTTTGCCTCCTTCGTCACGCTTTCCCTAAGCTGTGTCCACCGTTTCCCCACCACCGGACACCCCGCGCATTCTCGCGCGAGACGACGAAAGGCCTGCTATGGCCAAGCGCGACGAAGCGCACTCTCCCGGCGTGCTGCGGCTCGGATTCGCCGCCGGCGTCGGCACTTCCCTGGAAATGTACGATTTCTCGATCTACGGCACCGCGGCGGCATTGGTGTTCGGGTCGGTGTTCTTCAAAACCGGCAACGCCTGGTTCGGCACCTTCATGAGCCTCGCGACCTTCGCCATCGGATTCGTGATGGCCCCGCTGGGCGCGGCGCTTTTCGGCTGGCTCGGCGACCGTCGCGGCCGCCGCACCGCGCTGTACGCCGCGTTCCTGCTGATGGGTTTCGCGACGCTGGGCATGGGCGTTCTCCCGCCGTACGGGGTGATCGGCATCGCCGCGCCGCTGCTGCTCGTCGGATTGCGTCTGCTGCACGGCGCTGCCCGCGGCGGGGAAAGCGCTGGCGCGGCCGTCTTCGCCGTTGAGCACGCGCCGGAGAAACGGCGTGGCCTCTACGGTTCCTTCGTCGCGCTCGGCTCGCCGATCGGCGTCGTGCTGGCGAACCTGGCTTTCGCGCTGGTCCTCCTGCTGCCCAACGACGACATCATGAGCTGGGGCTGGCGGCTTCCGTTCCTCGCCGGCGGCATCGTGCTGGCGATCGGCATCTGGGTCCGCCGCGGCGTTTCGGAAAGCCCGGAATTCGAGAAAATGGCCGCCGCCGAAACGCGCGCGAAAAAGCCGCTCGCCGACGTCCTCCGCTCGAATTGGCGACGGCTGCTGCTGATCGCCGGCGCGAACCTCGGCCTCACCGCCTGCACTTTCGCACTGGTCACCTTCATGCTGTCCTACGCGACCGCCGCCGCTCCGGAAGGGCTCGGCCTCCCGCGCGCGCCGATCGTCACCATTTCGACGATCACCCTGCTGTGCCACGCCGCCGCGAACGTCGGAGCCGCCTGGCTGTCCGACCGGATCGGCCGCAAACCGGTGATGCTGACCGGCTCAGTCCTGTCGATCGCCGCCGCGCTCGTGATGTTCCCGATCGCCTCGGCCGGCACCGTCAGTGCGGTCTTCGTCGCGTTGCTCTTGGGCTTCACCGCCACCGGAATCCTCTTTGGACCGATGTACACCTGGTTCGCCGAACTGTTCCCGCGAGAGCAGCGCCAGTCCGGTCTCGGCGTGGGCTACCACGTCGGCGCGGTGCTGGGCGGCGGCCTGTCGCCGATGATCGCCAACCGGATCGTGGCCGCGACCGGCGACGCCCTCGCGGTCGGCTACTACCTGGCCGCGCTCCTCGTGCTGAGCCTGGTCTGCCTGCTGATCCTCCCGGAAACCGCTCCCGCGCGCCGCGCCGCGAAACCGGCTCCCGAACTGGTCAGCTGACGCGGCCCGCACCCCAGTCTCCCGTTTGGGCGAGACTGGGGTGTTATGCGTGAGATCGACGAAGTACTGGACGCGGTCGGCCCGAGGCTGCGAACCCTGCGCAACCGGCGCGGCATCACCCTGGCCGACCTGTCGGCCGAGACCGGCATCTCGGAAAGCACCCTGTCCCGCCTGGAAAACGGCCAGCGCCGGGCGAACCTGGAACTGCTGCTGCCGCTGTCGCGCGCCTACGACGTCCCGATCGACGACCTGGTCGGCGCACCCCGAGCCGGCGACCCGCGCGTCCACCTCCGCCCGATCCACCAGCACGGGATGACCTACGTGCCGCTCACCCGGCGACCGGGCGGCGTGCACGCGTACAAAATGCTGATCCCCGGCCGTTCCGCGGAACCCGCATTGAAAACGCACAGCGGCTACGAATGGCTATACGTCCTCAATGGACACCTGCGGTTAATCGTAGGAGCGAAGGATCTGACGGTCCCACCCGGCGAGGCAGCGGAGTTCGACACGACGGAACCCCATTGGCTCGGCTCCGCCGACGGAGGCGCGGTTGAGCTGCTGATCCTCTTCGGACTGCAGGGCGAACGAGTGCATGTGGAGCCGCGCCCGAACTGATACCAAAAATGACGTAACACCCGTGGCGACTAGTGCGACCTGTTTGTGCACGGTCGATCACGAAAGGCTCTCAATGTCCGCCCCTGACTATCCTCCGCCGCCCGCACCCCAGGCGGCCCCGCCGGCCCACCAGCTCCCGCCGAAGAACGGGCTCGGCACCGCCGGGTTCGTGCTCGGGCTGGTCGGCCTGATTTTCTCGTTCATCCCGGTCATCGGGCTCATCGCGTGGCCGCTGGTGATCCTCGGGATCATCTTCTCCGCACTCGGCTTCGTCCGGACGCGGTCCGGAAAGGCCACGAACAAGGGCCTCTCGATCGCCGGTCTGGTGCTCTCGGTGATCGGCCTGGCGATGTGCATCGTGTGGACCGTGACGACCGCCAAGGCCGTCAACGAGATCAACACCGAAGCAAACCGCACGGTGACCATCCACTACGAGGTCACCGGCACCGCGAAGGAAGCCTCGATCAGCTACACCACCATCGGCGACGGCAACGCGTCCTCCAACCAGGACCAGCCGCAGACCCTGCCGTGGTCGAAAGACATCACCACGAAGGGCCTGTTCAAGGGCGGCAGCCTGTCGGTGACCACCGGCGCCGACGGCGGAGAAGTGACCTGCAAGGTCGTCGTGGACGGCAAGGAAGCCAAGACGGCGAAGGCGTCGGGCAACTTCGCGACCGCGTCCTGCAACGGTTTCTGATTCCGAGACCATCCGCTCGCGGCGGCCCCGTCCACCGGACGGTGCCGCCGCGAGCGGTCTCAACTGGTACCGCGAAATAGGCTCGAAACTGGCTCTGGCTGGCACCAGATGGATCTCGGACAGTGAGAGGAAGCACTGAGCGAACCCACCAGCGAGGCAGTCATGTCGGCCCAGATCCTCCCGCTGAACCACCGCGAGCGAGCCACTCTCACCGCCGTCGGCCTCGGCCGCGCCGAAATGACCTGCAGCTGCGAACCCGACCTCTACATCGACGGCGTCCCGTGCTGCGACCAATTCACCGCCCACCGCCTCGCCCGGTTCGCCTTGGTGGTCCCGCTACGCGCCGGCCGGCGCGGCGAGCGCGTCCCGGCGCTCCTCACCGACGCCGGTCGAGCCGCGATCGATTTGCCTGCCGCTGACCTCCCGCGGTCCGCTGCCTGAACCACCGCGCTGTCGTTGCGGATACGGCATTCTCGCGTGATGGCATACCTCAACGGCACAGCCACGCGAGTAGTGGACGACGAGTTCCCCGGCTGGGTCGAGGTCCGGTTCGCATCCCTTGCCGCGTGGTGAAGACCGAAGACAACGGCGCGGTGGCGGTTGTCGAACTGGCGCACGGGGTCACCGATCGCGGTGACCGAAACGTGTTTCGAGTGCCAGCCGGCGCGGTTATCACGGGCCCATGATCGAAACGGAGCCGGCAAGGGGGTTCGAACCCCTGACCTTCTGTTTACAAGACAGATGCTCTACCAACTGAGCTATACCGGCGCGCACCCGGCACCGGGCGCGTCCGAAGTATATCGGGCCGCTCCCGTCGCACCCGGGCAACCCGCCCCAACCCCCAGGTCAGCCCCCGAAATCGACAAGATCCAACCCCATGCGGCACGATCGATGACAGGTGTGGCGGACGCCACTGCAACAGCTGGGACGGTACGGCCGATGGTCCCCGGGAGGAACGAGGAGGTGGGGATCGATCATGAAGATCAACGAGCGTGCCGGCCAGGGGGCCGCCCGTAGACGGTGGCCGATTCTCGAGCCTCCGCATCCGCGGTCCAGCCAGCGGCATCGGCCGAATTTGCTGCGCCGGCGCGCTTGGCACATTCTCGAGGCTCCGACGGCGGAACAGCCCGCGGTCGAGTCCGAGGAGGCGCTCGGACCGAAGCCGCCCGACGACGCGACCGTCAACTTCGTTCTGGATCTCACTTTGCGGATCGGCGAAGTGCAGATGGCCAGCGGCGCCGGGGCTTCCGACGTCACCGCGACCATTCTCGCGCTCACCTCCGCGCTCGGGCTGCCGCACTGCGAGGTCGATGTCATCTTCACGTCGATCACCGTCACCTGTCACCGCGGGACGGATCTCGCGCCGGTGACCGCGTTGCGAGTGGTCCGTTCGCGCAGTCTCGACTACACGCGGCTGACCGAGACCGAGGCGCTCGTGCGCCAGATCGTCCGCGGGCGCACCGGAGCTGAGGAAGCCGTCACCGAACTGGACCGGATCACCTCCGCGCCGCACCCGTACGCGCGCTGGACCGCGACCGCCGCCTGGGGCGGGCTGGCCGGGTTCATCACGTTGCTGCTCGGCGGCGGCCTCGACATCGCGCTCGTCGCCATGGTCATCTCCGCCGCGGTGGACCGGATCGGCAGGCTGCTCAACAAGTTCAACCTGCCGTTCTTCTTCCAGCAGGTCGTCGGCGGGCTGTTCGCGACGCTGTCGGCGATGGTGATAGTCAGCAGCAATATCCTGACCACGGACCGGCCGACGCTCGTGGTCGCGGCGGCGGTCACCGTGCTGCTGTCGGGGCTGTCGACGGTTTCCGCGGTGCAGGACGGGATCACCGGGTACTACGTCACCGCGTCCGGCCGCACGATGGAAACCGCGTTGATGAGTGCCGGGCTGATCGCTGGGGTCGTGCTCGCGCTGCGCATCGCGGTGATGCTCGAACTGCCGCGCACCCCGTTGCCCGACGTCCCGGTGTCGACCGCACAGCATCTGCCGATCATCGTCATCGGCGGAGCCGGCGCGGCTGCCTGCTTCGCGCTCGCCTCGTACTCGAAACTGCGCGCGATGCTCGTCGCCGCGGCAGCGGGCGGGATCGGCGCGATCGTTTACGGCGCACTGATCCTCGCGACGCTCGACGCGGTGAGTGCCTCGGCGATCGCGGCGACGCTCGTCGGGTTCTGCGGCGGCGTCATGGCGCGGCGGCTGAAAGTTACTCCGCTCGTGGTGGCCGTGTCCGGGATCACTCCGCTGCTCCCCGGCCTCTCCACCTATCGTGGTCTATACCAATTAGCGGTGTCGCCAGGCGGCAACATCTCCACCCTGATGACCGCGGTCGCCATCGGGCTCGCCCTCGCGGCGGGCGTTGTACTGGGCGAATACCTCGCCCAGCCGGTCCGCACCGGGCTCGGCAGGCTCGAGCGCAAGCTCTCCGGGCCGCGCCTGGCCGGGCCGATGGAACCGACCGAACGGCGTTTGGAGTAACCAGTTGGTCACCGGCCGGTCACTCCGCGCGCGCTAGGGTTTCCAGTGGGGCCGCGACCCGCCGATGACGAGGGAGCAGCTGGAGTGACTGACGCGATCGCCGAGCAGAACAGCGCACCGTCCGCGGATTTCGTCGTGGTGGCCAACCGGCTGCCCGTCGACCTCGAACGGACCGCGGACGGGGAACAGCGCTGGACCGCCAGTCCCGGCGGACTGGTGTCCGCGCTCGAACCGTTCCTGCGCTCCCGCAAGGGCGCGTGGGTCGGCTGGCCGGGCGTGCCGGACGTCGAGGTGGACGAGTTCGACGACGACGGGCTCGTCCTGCATCCGGTGACGCTCACCTCGGCCGAGGTCCGCGACTACTACGAGGGCTTCTCCAACGCCACGCTCTGGCCGCTCTACCACGACGTCGTCGCCCGGCCGGTTTTCGACCGGGCGTGGTGGGACAGCTACGTGAAGGTCAACCAGCGGTTCGCCGAGGCCAGCGCCACCGTCGCCGCACCGGGCGCGACCGTGTGGATCCAGGACTACCAGCTGCAGCTCGTGCCCCGGATGCTCCGCGAACTGCGGCCCGACCTGCGCATCGGCTTCTTCCTGCACATCCCGTTCCCGCCGGTCGAGCTCTTCATGCAGCTCCCGTGGCGCGCGGAGATCGTGCGCGGCCTGATCGGCGCGGACCTGATCGGCTTCCACCGGCCCGGCGGCGCGCAGAACTTCCTGTGGCTGGCCCGGCAGCTGGTCGGCCTCGAACCCACCCGCGGCGCGGTCGGCGTCCGGTCCCGGCCGGGCATGGTGCAGGTCGGCGACCGCACGGTGCGCGTCGGCGCGTTCCCGATCTCCATCGACGCGGCGGGCCTCGATTCGCTCGCCCGCAGCAAGGGCGTCGCCGAGCGCGCCAAGCAGATCCGCCGGGACCTCGGCAACCCGAAGGCGGTGCTGCTCGGCGTCGACCGGCTCGACTACACCAAGGGCATCGACCTGCGGCTGCAAGCGCTGCACGAACTGCTGCACGAGGGCCGGCTCGAACCCGGCGACGTCACGTTCGTGCAGCTGGCCACGCCGAGCCGCGAACGCGTCGAGCACTACCAGCGGATGCGCGGCGAGATCGAGCAGATGGTCGGCCGGATCAACGGCGAGTTCGCTCGCGTGGGCCACCCGGTCGTGCACTATTTGCACCAATCCGTGAACCGCACCGAGCTGGCCGCCTTCTTCTCCGCGGCCGACGTCATGGTGGTGACTCCGCTGCGCGACGGGATGAATCTCGTCTGCAAGGAGTACGTCGCGTGCCGGCCGGATTTGGGCGGCGCGCTGGTGCTGAGCGAGTTCGCCGGCGCGGCGGCCGAGCTGACCAGCGCTTTCCTCGTCAACCCGCACGATCTGGACGGGGTGAAGAACGCGTTGGAGGCTGCCATTACGCTCGACCCCGCCGAGGGCCGACGCAGGATGCGCGCCATGCGTCGCCAGGTCCTCACCCACGACGTCGACCGGTGGGCGCGTTCGTTCCTCCAGGCGCTGGGTGCCGAACCGGCCGACTGACCCCCTCCCCCGTACCGCGCTGGACCTCCTGAGGAGGAGTGTTGACCGCCGAGGCGTTGCCCGCGGAACTACGGCGCGCGATCGTGCAGATCGCCCGTACCCCGCGCCTGCTGGTCGCCTGCGACTACGACGGCACATTGGCCCCCATCACGGCGAACCCGGACGAGGCGCGGCCGCTGCCTGAGTCCGTGGGCGCGTTGAGATCTCTCGCCGGCCTGCACGAAACGACCACCGCCGTGATTTCCGGCCGGGCCCTGCGCGACCTCGCGACGCTGTCGCGGCTCCCGTCCGAGGTGAACCTGGTCGGCAGCCACGGATCCGAGTTCGACATCGGCTTCATCCACGCCCTCGACGAGGACGCGAAGGCGCTGCACCGGCGGCTCGAACACGAGCTGGAACAGCTGGTGCTCGACGTGCCGGGGGTGTCGCTCGAGGTCAAGCCGGCGAGCATCGCGGTGCACGTGCGCCGCGCCGAGCACAACGCCGGCCGGCGCGTCCTCGCGGACGTGCACGAAGGCCCGGCGAAGTGGGAAGGCGTCACGACCACTGACGGCAAGGAGGTCGTCGAACTGGCGGTCGTGAAGACCGACAAGGGCAACGCCCTCGACACCCTTCGCCACCAGGTCGGGGCCACCGCCGCGGTGTTCCTCGGCGACGACGTCACCGACGAGAAGGCGTTCGCCCGGCTGGCCGGACCGGACCTCGGCATCAAGGTCGGCGACGGCGAATCGCTCGCCGAGTACCACGTGCCCGACACCGTCGACGTCGCGATGGTGCTCGCGTTCCTGCTGGAAGAGCGGCGCAACTGGCTCTACGGCGAGTCCGCGACGCCGATCGAGCGGCTGTCGCTGCTTGCCAACGAGCGCTCGGTCGCGCTGGTGACGCCGGACGCGAAGCTGACCTGGCTGTGCCACCCCGGCCCGGACGCCCCCGCGGTGTTCGCCGACCTGCTCGGCGGTCCCGGGGCGGGCCACTTCTCGATCAAACCGCACCGCAACGGACTCCCGCTCGGCCAGCGGTACCTGCCGAACACGATGACGGTCGAGACACGCTGGTCGCGACTGCTCGTCACGGACTATCTCGAGCCGGAAAGCCCCGGGCACCGCACCGACCTCGTGCGCGTGATCTCCGGCGAAGCGGTGGCGCAGGTCGTGTTCGCGCCGCGGCCGGAATTCGGCGGCGTGCCGGTGCGGCTGGTCGCCGAGGCCGAGGGCCTGCGCGTGCTGGGCACGTCGGAGCCGTTCGTGCTGCGCTCGCCCGGCGTCGAATGGTCGATCGCCTCCGACGGCCTCCAGGACACCGCGACCGCGCTCGTCCAGCCGACGCCGGAGCAACCGGTGGTACTGGAATTGCGTTGCGGCACCACGGATTTCACCGCCCACGAACTGTCCGAAGTGGACCGTCGCGACCGGGCGGGCCGGTACTGGAGCGACTGGGCGGCGAAGCTCAAGCTGCCGACCGTCCAGACCGAACTGGTGCGCCGTTCCGCGCTGACCCTGCGCGGGCTGGTCAACACCGACACCGGCGGCGTGCTGGCCGCCGCGACGTCGTCGCTTCCGGAGGAGATCGGCGGGGTCCGCAACTGGGACTACCGCTATTGCTGGATCCGCGACGCCGCGATGACCGTGCGCGAACTGGTGCACCTCGGTTCGCACGAGGAGGCCGAGGGCTACCTGAAGTGGCTGCACGGCGTGCTCGCCACGCTGGCCGGCCCGGAGCGGCTGCACCCGCTGTACACGCTGGCCGGAAGCGTCATCGGCGCGGAGGCGGTCATCGAATCGCTGCCCGGGTACGCCGGTTCCCGGCCGGTGCGCGTCGGCAACCTGGCCAACCACCAGGTGCAGCTCGACGTGTTCGGCCCGGTCGTGGAGCTGGTCGCGACGCTGGCGCAGGTCCGGGGCGAACTGCGCGACGAGGACTGGCAGATGGTGCGCGCGATGGCCGAGGCCGTCACGCGGCGCTGGAACGAGCCGGACCACGGCATCTGGGAAGAGCGGCACGTGCCGCGGCACCGGGTGTACTCGCGGGTGATGTGCTGGGTGACCATCGACCGCGCGGTGCGCCTCGGCGACGAGTACGGCCGCGACGTCCCGGGAGCCTGGCCCAAGCTGCGCGACCAGATCAAGGCCGACGTGCTGGAGCACGGCTGGAACGAAGAGGTGCAGGCGTTCACCACCGCCTACGACGGCACCGACCTCGACGCGGCGTCCCTGTTCGTGGGCCTGACCGGCCTCATCGACCCGGCGGACGAGCGGTTCCAGAAGACCGTGACGGCGATCGAGGCCGAGCTGCGCAGCGGTTCCACGGTGTACCGCTACCGGCGCGACGACGGTCTTCCCGGCGGCGAGGGCGGCTTCCACATCTGCGCGGCCTGGCTGATCGAGGCGTATCTGTGCACCGGGCGGCGCAACGAGGCCGAGGAGCTGTTCGCGCAGATCGTCGGCGCGGCGGGCCCGACCGGGCTGCTGCCCGAGCAGTTCGACCCGGTCGCGGAGCGTTCGCTCGGCAACCACCCGCAGGCGTACTCGCACATCGGCCTGATCCGGTGCGCGAATCTGCTGGCCGAGAAGGCTTGATCAGGCAAGCTCGTTAGCACGCCTCGGTGACAAGTGCCGTGAAGGCCGCCTTGCCGGAATCGCATTCCGTTAAGGTGGTCTTCACGAGCATTTGCACGTTCGTTCGGGTTGCCGGCGCGGAGGTGATGCGGTGAAGCAGTACTACGGGCAGCAGTCCGCGGAGTACGCCCCGCTGCCGCCGCTGTTCGCCGCCCGGGTGCGCGTCGCTTCCGTGGTCGTCGGGGTCGCGCTGGCGATCGGCACGCTGCTCGTTTTCGGCATCACCGCGCTCGTGAACCGTCCGCTGCACGGGCACAGCCTGCCGAGCGGCCTGCTCGGTCTCGCCGCCCTGCTGCTGCCGCTGCTGTCCGTGCTCGCCATCGCCGTCGTGGTGCTGTCCGCACGCCGCTGCTTGCAAGGCGACTATCTGGTGATCGCCCGGGCTCGCAGCACGCGCGCGGCGCTCACCACCTGCTTCACGCTGCTGTCGGTCAGCTGCCTGATCGCGCTCGGGGTGTCCGCGCTGGTGGATCTCTGGGGAAACCACGGCAAGCTCGGCTTCACCGAGCTGCTCGCGACGTTCTCGAATTTCGCCATCGGCCTGATCGGCTACAGCGCCGGGCTCTGGTTCGTCCGGCCGTCGGTGAGCACGCTGGAGAAGTTCAGCGACCACCCCATCTGGTAACGCCGTGAACGCTCGCCGGCCGTGCGGGCAAGAACAGGTATGCAGGTGACCCATGACGGTCCCGAGCCGGTGTCGACCGGCCCGCAGGACCGCCCCGACCTGGGCGGCCCCGATCCCGCCCCGGCGTTCGGGCGGCTGTTCGACGCGCACGCGGCGACCATGCACCGCTACCTCGCGCGCCGCGTCGGCCCGGACACGGCGCACGACCTCGTCGCCGAGACGTTCCTCGTCGCGCTGCGCCGCCGGGAGTCTTATCAGCCGGAGCTGGGCACGGCGCGCTCGTGGCTGTACGGGATCGCGACGAACCTGCTGCGCCACCATGTCCGCAGCGAAACCCGGGCGCTGCGAGCCACCGCGCGGCTCGCGAATTCCGGCGACCGCGGCCACGGCGGACACGACACCCGGGTCGCCGAGCAGGTGGACGCCCAGGCCCGCGCGGCACAGCTGGCCGGTGCGCTCGCGAAGCTGAGCGTCGCCGACCGCGACACGCTCCTGCTGGTCTCGTGGGCCGGGCTGGAACCGGTCGAAGTCGCCGAGGCGCTCGGCATCCCGCCGGGCACCGTGCGCTCGCGATTGCACCGGATCCGCAGATGGCTGCGCACCAATCCAGGCGCATCGAGCCGCGAGGAGGCGAAGGAACAGTGAACGACGACACCGTGCGGCATCTGTGGTCCGATGCCGAACTCGACGAGGCCCTCGCCGCGCTGCATCCGCACGAGGCCGCCACCGACCGCGACGAACTCGACCGGGCCCGCGCGAGCATGATGCGGGCCGCCGCGGCCGTGAGTGAATCCGACGAACCCGTTGTCCCGCAACGGAAACAGCGCTCCGGCGCGTGGCGATGGATCGCGGTCGCCGCGGCGGTCGCGCTCGTCACCGGCGGCGTGGTCGTGGTCCGGGAACTCGCCAGCGCGCCGTCGACGCTGGCTCCCGCGGGCCCAGGTTCCCCGGCGGACCGCCGCGAAGCGGGCGCGCCGTTCACCCACCTCGTGACCAAGTACAGCCGCACCGCGTTGGTGAACGGGACCAGTGTGTTCAGGGTTCGGGACCAGGTGGACCTGTGGATCCCGGCCGACCCGACCGGAATCTGGAAACGCCGCTGGACCCGGGCCGAACCGCCGACGCTGCTCGGCGGGGAGCCCCGGGACAGCGCGAAATTGCCCGGGCCGTCCCAGGCCGAGCAGTCCGCGCCCGGCGGGCGGTTCACGCCCGACTTCCGCATTCCCAGCGGAGATTCACCCGCCGGCACTGTGGGCTGGTCCCTGCCGACCCCGGAATTCGTCGCGAGCCTGCCGACCGACCCCAACAGCCTGGCCAATCGCCTCCTGAAGGACCGAATCCCTCCGGCGCTGTCGCCCATCGGCGACGGGCCACTGCCACAGCCGTTGGCTTACGGCACTCCGAAGGTCCCTAGCCGCATCAGCTATCCGTCGGCGACCGGGATGATCCTGAACGTGCTCGCTTCCGGGTACGCGTCGCGCGAGCTGCGGCTCGCCTTCATGAAAGCGATGGACGACCCGGCGCTCGGCTTCCAGCGGGTGCAGACCGGTCCGGACTTCACGCAGTACGCGGTGCCCACCGGCCCGTACAAAATGCTCGCCTCAGTCGACGCGACGCGGCTTCAGCTCACCGACATCCAGGTGCTCTCCACGAGCACCGTCACCGGCTTCGCGCCCGGCACCTTGGTCAGCTCCGCCCAGTTCTCCTCCGAGACGACCGACCGGGCGGGAGACTGATCATTTCGCGTGGTTCGCCGCGTTGAGCGCGCTCGCCACGTCGGGCACCTCCAGCACCCGGATGCCGTCCGGGAGCTTGCCGGAATCCGGCGGCACCAACGCGTGCGTGAAACCCAGCCGCGCCGCCTCGGCCAGTCGGCGGGCGACGTTCGGCACCCGCCGGATCTCGCCCGCCAGCCCGACCTCGCCCACCGCTACCAATCGCGGTGACAGGGCCACGTCGTGCAGCGACGAGGTCAGCGCGAGCACCAGCGCCAGGTCGATGGCGGGCTCGGTGATCTTCATGCCGCCGACCGTGGCGACGTAGACGTCCTTGTCGCCCAGCTTCATCCGGCCGCGTTTTTCCATCACGGCGAGCACCATGGCGATCCTTGCCGCGTCGAGGCCGCTCACCGCGCGGCGCGGCTGCGGCATGCCGCTGCTCGACACCAGGGCCTGCACTTCGCCCAGGAGCGGCCGTTTTCCTTCGACCGCGACGGTGACCGCCGTGCCCGGCACCGGTTCCGCCGTCCGGCTCAGGAACAGCCCGGACGGGTCGGGCACGCCGACGATGCCTTCCTCGGTGAGCTCGAAACAGCCGATCTCGTCCGCCGCGCCGAACCGGTTCTTGATGCCGCGCACCATCCGCAGCGTCGAATGCTTGTCGCCCTCGAATTGCAGCACCACGTCCACCAGGTGCTCCAGCACGCGCGGACCGGCGACCGAACCGTCCTTCGTGACATGTCCCACGAGCACGACCGGCAGCCCGCGTTCCTTGGCGAGCGCGACGAGCCCGGAGGTGACCGCGCGGACCTGCGTGACCCCGCCCGGCGAGCCCTCGACCTGCGGCGACGCCATGGTCTGGACCGAATCGACGATCAGCACGCCCGGCTTCACCGCGTCGACGTGCCCGAGGATCGCGGACAGATCGCTCTCCGCGGCGAGGTACATCTCACCGTGCACGTTGCCGGTGCGCTCGGCGCGCAGCCGGACCTGCCCCGCCGATTCCTCGCCCGTGACGTACAGCGAACGCCCGGCCGTGACCGCCCATTGGTAGGCGACTTCGAGCAGCAGCGTGGATTTGCCGACCCCGGGTTCGCCCGCCAGCAGCGCGACCGCGCCGGGCACCAGCCCGCCGCCGAGCACGCGGTCCAGCTCCGGCACGCCGGTGGCCTTCGCCCGGGCCGCCTCGACGTCGACCTCGGCGATCGGCCGCGCGGGCGCGCTCGGCGCTCCGGCGGCCACCCGCGCGATCGCCGGTTTCGCGGAGCCGCGCTCCTCGAGCGTGCCCCACGCCTGGCATTCCGGGCAGCGGCCGAGCCACTTCGCCGTTTCGTACCCGCATTCCGCGCACCGGTGGACGGTGTTGGTCTTCTTCACCACGCCGGCAGGCTATCGGCGGGCACCGACAGAAATCGCGGCGGCGATCAGGAGCGCGGGTGCGCCGGCGCGGCGACCGGCAGCTCGACCACGATCGGGCCGGCGTTCTGGAAGGTGAAGGTGACCTTGATCGTCGCGCCCGGCCACAGCGGCTGCTTGAGGCCCTGCAGCACGACCTTGCCGGTGCCGAGCTGGCTCGCCGCGCCGCCGTTCTCGCCCGCCTGCGGCGTGTTCGACGCCGAGTTGGGGGCCGAGTTCGACGCGCTGTTCGAGGCGGAGCCCGGAGCCGAGCTGGGCGCGCCGTTGGCGGCCGAGTTGGTCTCCGACGCCGGCGTGCTGTTCGCCGATTCCGGCTGCGCCGGGGCGCCCTGCTCGACCGCGTCGGCCGGGCCGATCACGAGCGAGTGGCCGGCGACGATCGCCGAGTCGCCGGAGATCTGCGCGGGCCCGGTTGCGCCTTCCGACGTCACCGAGACGAGCTTGTCGTCCTTCTGGCCCTGGTTGATCACGGTGAGCGTGAGCGGGGCGGGCGAACCGGCCGCGTAGCCGGGGCCCTGCGCCGGGTACTGCACCGCGACGTTGCGCAGCACGATCGTCTTCACCTGGGCGTAGGTGCCGTTGACGGCGGGCTGCTGGGTGTCGGTCTGAGTGATCTGACCGGCTCCGCAACCGGCGAGCACGAGTGCGGCGCCGAGCGCCGACACGCCTGCGCCGAGCACGCGGCGATTCTGCAGCCTCACGTCAGAGTCCTTCCCTTTCACGGCCTCGTCCTTCCCGAAGACTAGCCGGGCGCTTCTCCGCGCGCGGAACCGGTGTGCGTTCCCGGCCGATCGACTGTCCACAAAGGATCCCACGGCACTGGTCGAGGTGCTCGTGGCTCACCTGCATGAGCACGGCGAAAACCGGTTTGTCAAGCCCTGCCCAGGCCGCTGACCTGCGACGACGATCCCGGGTCGCTAGGTGGCCGCCGACGGGCCGTGATAGGATGGAGTCAGCGAAAGGGGCAGAGGACACATGGTTTTCAAGGTCGGAGAGACCGTCGTCTACCCGCACCACGGTGCCGCACTCATCGAAGCGATCGAGACCCGCGTGATCAAGGGCGAGGAAAAGAAGTACCTCGTCCTCAAAGTCGCGCAAGGGGATCTTACGGTTCGCGTGCCCGCTGACAACGCCGAGATCGTCGGCGTACGCGATGTCGTCGGGCAAGAAGGACTGGACAAGGTCTTCGATGTTCTGCGTGCTCCGCACACCGAAGAGCCCACGAACTGGTCTCGTCGGTACAAGGCCAACCTGGAGAAGCTCGCCTCGGGCGATGTGAACAAGGTGGCCGAAGTGGTGCGCGACCTCTGGCGGCGAGAAAAGGACCGCGGACTTTCAGCCGGCGAGAAACGCATGCTGGCGAAGGCACGGCAAATCCTGGTCAGCGAGCTCGCGCTCGCGGAGGGCACCGACGAGGGCAAGGCGGAAACGCTCCTCGACGAGGTTCTAGAGACCGCGACGGTCTGACCCCGGGTCCTCCGGTTCGCCGCCGAGGCAACCGGTTCCCTACGATCACGACCTGATGAACCCACAGGTGCTCAGTGTCGCGTTCGTGACTGTCGCGCACCGTCCGGCCGATCCCGAGTTCGCGCTCACGTCGGTCGGTGGTGCAGCACTACTCACGCACACCGTGCGGGGGCTGCTCGGCACACCGGAAATCGATCTGGTGGTCGCCGCAGCCCCCGAGCGGTGTGCGAAGTCGTTTTCCGAGGCTCTTGGCGGCCTCGAGTGCCGGGTCGTTCCCGGCGCATCGCTCCGGCAGGCATTCGCCGCCGTCGAGCCGCTTCTTTCCCCCGGTGCCGTCGTGCTGGTGCACGACGCGCTGCGGGCGTTCACTCCACAACGGACGGTCCGCCACGTGCTGGCCGCGGTCCGGGAAGGCGCGCCCGTCGCGGTTCCGGTGCTGCCGATGTCCGACACGGTGAAAACCACTGACGAGAGCGGAATTGTCACGGCCACGGTGGATCGCGACGGTCTCCGCAGCGCACAAACCCCGGTTGGTTTTTCCCTTTCCGCATTCCGTTCCGCGCTCGCCGATTCCGCCGATCCCGGCCTCGCCGACACCGCGGGCGCGGCCACCGTCCCCGGCGATCCGGACGCGATGCGCGTCGCGAGCGCCTTCGAACTGACCCTCGCCGAAGCGCTCGTCGCGGGCGGGGACCGAGAGGATCCTCTGTGACCGATCTGCGGGTAGGCAACGGCGTCGACGTCCATCCGGTCGAGCCGGGCCGGGAATGCTGGATGGCCGGCTTGCGGTGGCCCGGAGTCGACGGCTGTGCGGGCCACTCGGACGGCGACGTCGCGGCGCACGCCCTGTGCGACGCCCTGCTGTCCGCGGCCGGTCTCGGCGATCTCGGGGCGGTGTTCGGGACCGGCGATCCGCGCATGGACGGTGCGCACGGCACCGACATGCTCGTCGAGGTGCGCGCGCTGCTGCAGGCGGAGGGCTGGCAGGTAGCCAACGCGACCGTGCAGGTCATCGGCAACCACCCGCGGATCGGGAAGCGGCGCGACGAGGCGCAGCAGGTGCTGAGCGACGCGATCGGCGGGCCGGTGAGCGTCTCGGGAACGACGTCGGACGGACTCGGCCTCACCGGACGCGGCGAGGGCATCGCGGCGGTCGCGACCGCGCTGCTGGTGCGCGGCTGAGCGAAATGCGCTCGCGCGGGAAATCGTGATATTCCATTTTCCCGGATACTTGACCAGCTGGAACAACACGGCCTGAGTAAAACGATCTTCGCCGATCGGGCAAAGATCTCCGCTAACTTCTGCGCGGGTACTCGCGGCTCATTATAGTTATTCCGCGACGTTTGCGGCGGCATGGAGCGGGGCCGCCCGGGCCAAAGGGGGACGATGCCCGTCGATGCGCATCGATTGTCCGGAGTACGTTCGATCACCGGAAGGCTGGTCGAAGAACTGCTGAGCCGTCCGGGAGGACAGAGCAGACCGTTGCCGATCGCGGTGGCGCTGGGCGTGCGCGGCTCCGGGAAGTCGGCGCTGCTGGAGGAATTGCGCACCCGGTGCGAGGACATCCCGCACGCGCTCGTCGATTTCGAGCGGCGCGACTGGGAGCAGATTCAGCCGCGGGAACTGTTAGGCCACTTGGCGTTTGATCTCGGCCGGCAATGGCGGCAATTCGGCCGTATCGCGTTTCCCCGGCTGTGGCTGTGCATGCTCGTGCTCAGCGCGCCGGTGGAACTCGGCGACCGCAGGGCCGCGCTGCGCAAGCTCCGGGACCTGATCGCGAAAAACCAGCCGCTGGAACGCAATCGCGACACGATCGTGGACGTCGTCAAGCTCGTCGGCGGCGTCACGTCCGGCAACAGCCTCCCCGGCTGGAACGAGGCGACCGAACTGCTGCTGCGCGGGCTCAGCTGGTACGACCGGCGGCGGCTGATGGGCAAGGTCAAGGCCATGCCGACCGGGCACGGCAATCACCAGGA
Organism: Amycolatopsis sp. cg13; assembly: GCF_041346965.1. Taxonomy (GTDB): domain Bacteria; phylum Actinomycetota; class Actinomycetes; order Mycobacteriales; family Pseudonocardiaceae; genus Amycolatopsis. The sequence goes on along the minus strand of NZ_CP166848.1, from coordinate 6,487,481 downwards.
CTTCCTGATCGAGATCGCCAAGCACGCGCACGGCGACGAGGACGACCGGGCGGCGGTCGACGCGATCATCTGCGACGCGTTCCTCGCCGACCTGCGCCGCGCGTACTCCGGCCTCTCCGGCACCCGCCGGACGATGAATTGCCTGGTATTGCTGGACAACGCGCACACGAAGGGCGGGCAGGACTTCCTGCGCACGCTCGCCGAGTCGCGCAGGCACACGCCGGACGAGGCCGATCCGCTCGTGGTGATCGCGACGAGCCGGACATGGAATCCGGACTGGGGCGAAAGCTGGTCGATGGTCACCGCGCATCCTGGCAGCGACCGGGAAATCCGCCGCAACCCCGAGCATCGGACGAGCGGTCTCGAATGGCCGGTGCCGCGGTTGCCCGCGCACGTGGAGACCGATTGGATCCCCGGCCAGCCGGACAACCGCTGGTCCCCGTGGTACCTGCTGGAACTCGGCACGCTGTCCAGCGGCGACGTCGTCGATGTCGCCGCCGCGCACGACGTGCACCCGACGTCGCGGCTGCCGCGGTTTCTGTCCCGGCTCACCGACGGGCATCCCGGCGCGGTGCGGGAACTGCTGCACACTCTCGCCGCGCGCTACGAGCCGGCCAACCCGAACACGTTGCGGGAAGCCTTGTACACCAAGGTAACCGCGGAAGACGGCAGTGATTCCACTTTGCTCGCCGAGATGTGCGACTACCTGCTGCAGGACTTTTCGGCCGCGAGCCGCCAGGAGCTCGTCACCGCGAGCGCCGCGGTCGACGTGGAAATGCTGTTCCACAAGGAAATTCTCGATCTGCGCAATCCGATGGGCGAGGGTCCGCTGTTCAAGCAGCTCGCCGATCAGCTGTGGCTGCAGGCGGATCCGGACGATCCGTCGCGCTACGTCCTGCACCCGTGGCTGCGCCGGCTGCTGCTGCGGAAGCTGGCCACGCGCGCCGACGATCACCCGTTGAGCTGGGAGAAGGTGCACACGCGCTGCCGCGATTTCTACGAGAAGAACGGCCGCGTCGCCGCCGCGCGCTACCACGATCTGGCGCTCGAAAACGTCGACGCGGTGGTCACGCACCTGTGCAAGCCGCTCGCCGCGGCGCACGCCGAGTTCGACGTGCCGACCGCGGAAGCGTGGCTCGCCGAACTGGACACGATCACCGCCGCACCCAACCGCCTGGTGGAGAACGCCGATCCGTACACACAGGTGCAGCAGCACGTCGGGGAATGGGAAGGCGAACTGGAGACGACGGTGGCGTGGCTGGTCGCTTCGCTGTGGCTGGCGCGCGATCCGCTCGGTGATCCGGGCGGCACCCTCAACGCCACGATCGAGAGCGGATTCCACCATCTGGCCCAAGGCCGGGGACGAGGATCGATGCTGCTGCACGAGCGAGCGGAGCGCTACCGATGACGCAACGGATCAAACCGCCGCGGCCGACGTGGGCGAAATGGCTGTGGGGCGGCGGCGCGGTGCTGCTGGTCGTGGTCATCGTCGTCGCGGCGTTCGTCGTGGTCCCGGCGATCAGCGAGGCGAATCGCACGTGCGGCACCGGCGTCGAGGAGCGGGGTGAGAATTCCGAATGCATCGGCACGACTGACGGCGAATTCGTGTTCTCTCCCGACCTCGCGGATGTGGAAAACAGAATTCATCAGGAAAATACCGAAACCGTCGGCTCCGGCAAACCGTACGTGACCATCGCGGTGCTGCTGCCGATGACGCTCACCGACCACGACATTCTCTCCCCCGAATGGGTGCGGCATCAGCTCGAAGGGGCGTATGTCGCACAGCACCGGGCCAACAAAACGCAGTCGTGGGGCAGCGTGCCGCTCATCCGGCTGCTGCTCGCGAACCCCGGCAGCCAGCTCAAACAGTGGGAGCCGGTGGTCGACGACCTGATCGGGCGCACCGGAGCGGACCGGATCGTGGGCGTGACCGGGATCGGGCTGAGCCTCGACACCGCGCGCAGCGCCATCCAGAAGCTGTCCGACCACCGCGTCCCGGTCGTCGCGTCGCATCTGGCCGCCGACGAGTTCTCGCAGATCCCCGGGTTCCTGCGGGTGTCCCCGACCAGTTCGACCTACGGCAGTTCGATGGCCGGCTACGTGAAGCCGACCGCGCACACCGCCACCGTCGTGCAGGACCAGAACCCCGGCGACCTGTACCCGAAGACGCTGGCCACGGCGTTCACCAAGACGTTCGCCGACGCCACGCACCGGATCGTCGGGCGCACCGAGTCCTACGATTCCAGCCTGCCCGGGATCGAGAACACGTTCCTGCAGATGATGCCCAACATCTGCGGCGACAACCCGGACGTCGTCTACTTCGCCGGCCGCGAGGACCACCTGAAGTCGTTCGTCGCGCAGCTCGCCCAGCGGCCCTGCCTCGAGAAGCACCTGACCGTGCTGACCGGCGATCTCGCCCAGGTCGGCCCGCCCGGTCCGGAAATGCGCCGCGGCCTCCAGGCGAACGTCACCGTGCTCGCGCCCGGGCTCGCGCACCCGCAGGCCTGGCGCGACCATCCGGAGTCGTTCAACAAGGCGGCCGTCGCGAGCTTCGAAGAACCAGGGTGCGACGGCTGTTTCACCGCGGTCTTCCCCCGGGAGCGGCTGGACGACGGCATCGCGATCCTGGCGCACGACGCGGTGCTGACCGTGGTCTGGGCCATCCGGGGGATCCCGCGGGTGTCTCCGGAGCAGGTCACCGCGCAAGATGTGCTGCAGGCCAGGAACCGGTTGCACGGCCAGTCCGCGGTACCGGGAGCGAGCGGCATGATCTCGTTCGACGACCGCGGCGACCCGGTGAACAAGGCGGTGCCGATCCTGAAGGTCCGGCTCGACGCGACGCCGGAGTTCGTGGAGCTGTACGTCCCGGCTGGATGACCGCCGGCCTCGGACCGGCTACGCATCCGCCAACGCGAACTCAACCACTGTTCGCCACGACCTCGCCCCCGCATTGCCAGCGATGAGGCGCACTCGGCGGATCTCATCCCGGATCGGCAGCTTCGACTGAACATCGACGGCTGCCCGCCTCAGCGCGCGACGATCGCCCAGTCGCGTGCTCCCGACAGTGAGATGTGGGATCAGCTCGGTATGGGCGCCGCCATACGGCGGGTACTCGGGGAACCTGCGCCATACCAGCTCGATCAACGCCCGGAAGGGCTCGGCCGGGTCAGGAGCCAGCCACGCAACGTCCTTCCCGAACCAGGAAACCCGCGAGAACGTGCACTCGAATGAGCTGACCGTCGTCGGCACCTCGCGCAAGTCTTCGACCACAGCCTCGGTGATCAGGTCCGGCGGGACGAACGGGTAAACGACCGTGACGTGCGCCGGAACACCCCACCCGGCCGAGCGGTCCAGGACTTCTCGATAGGCGCCCACGACCGCGTCCGCGGCCGGCACCGGCACGATCACCGCCGTCTCGGTCGCGCCCGCCAGATTGTTCAGACGCACCTCGGTCATCAGACCACGCTCGCACAGAAAGGCGCGAAGGTGAGCCGGGCACCACAAACGGGCGGCATCGCACCCGGAATGCCCGATAGGGTTGGCGCGTGGCCATCAACGCGGTGTTGTTCGATTTCTCCGGCACTCTTTTCCGCCTTGAGCAGCAGGACGGCTGGCTCGACGACGTACGCGACGACGACGGTTCGGCGCTGGACGTCGAAGCACAGACCGAGCTGATGCGGCGGATGACCGCGCCGGTCGAGCAGTCCGTCGAACTGGACGAGGAGCACCTGCACGCCTGGCACAACCGCGACCGCGACCCGGAGCTGCACCGGAAGGTGTACCTGGAGGTCCTGCGGCTGTCCGGCGTGCCCCGGCGCGACCAGGCCGAGGCGCTGTACGCGCAGCTCATCGCGCCTGACCAGTGGACGCCGTACCCGGACACCGAAGCCGCACTGAAGGCAGTCGCGAGCAGCGGGCGCAAGGCGGGCGTGCTGAGCAACATCGCGTTCGACATCCGGCCCGCGTTCGGCCAGCGCGGCTGGGACGCGCACGTCGCCGAGTTCACCCTGTCCTTCGAGGTCGGAGCGGTGAAACCGGAGCCGGAGATCTTCCAGGCGGCGATCGAGCGGCTCGGCGTGCGAGCCGAGGAGACGCTGATGGTCGGCGACAGCGAGGAGGCCGACGGCGGCGCCCGCGCGCTGGGCTGCCAGTTCGCCCTGGTCGACCCGCTGCCCACCGCGCAGCGGCCGGACGCGCTGCTAGGCGTGCTGCGGGAGCACGGCGTGCTCTGACGTCCTGCGACGTCTCCCACAGTGCTCCCGGTACCCTTTACCTCGTGGCTTTGCACCTGTACGACACCGCGACCCGTGCCCCCCGGGAGTTCTCTCCCGTCCGCAGCGGAACGGCGTCGATCTACGTGTGTGGTGCCACCGTGCAGGGAGTACCGCATATCGGGCACGTCCGCGGCATGCTGAATTACGACGTGCTCCGCCGCTGGCTGCTCCACAGTGGACTGGACGTGCTGCTGGTCCGCAACGTCACCGACATCGACGACAAGATCCTCACCAAGGCCGCCGACGCCGGACGGCCGTGGTGGGAATGGGCGGCGACGCACGAGCGTGCGTTCGAGAAGGCGTACGAGGATCTCGGCTGCCTTCCGCCGTCGGTCACGCCGCGCGCGACCGGGCACGTCACGCAGATGGTCCAGCTGATGGAGCGGCTGATCGAAGCCGGGCACGCGTACGCCGTCGACGGCGACGTCTACTTCTCGGTGAAGTCGTTCCCGGAGTACGGCGCGCTGTCGGGCCAGCAGCTCGACGAGGTCCAGCAGGGCGAGACGCCCACCCGCGGCAAGCGTGATTCGCGCGACTTCACGCTGTGGAAGAGCGCGAAGCCGGGCGAGCCGTCGTGGCCGACGCCGTGGGGCGACGGACGCCCTGGCTGGCACCTGGAGTGCTCGGCGATGGCGACCAACTACCTCGGCGCCGAGTTCGACATCCACGGCGGCGGCGTCGACCTGGTGTTCCCGCACCACGAGAACGAGCGCGCGCAGTCGAACGCGGCCGGCGACGGGTTCGCCCGCTACTGGCTGCACAACGCGTGGGTGACCATGTCCGGCGAGAAGATGTCGAAGTCGCTGGGCAACACGGTCGCGATCCCGGCGATGCTGGAGCGCTACCGTGCGCCCGAACTGCGCTACTACCTGGTGCAGCCGCACTACCGGTCCACGGTCGAGTACTCCGAGGGCGCGGTTTCCGAAGCCGCGCAGGGCTACCGGCGGATCGAGGCGTTCCTGCGCCGGGCGGAGTCGGCCGGTGCGGTTTCGGTAGGCGAGGTTCCGGCGGAATTCGCCGCGGCGATGGACGACGACCTGGCCACCCCGGCCGCGTTCGCCGTGGTGCACAACACGGTCCGCGACGGTAACGCCGCCCTCGACGGCGGCGACACCACGAAGGCACTCGAATTGGCCGGCACGGTCCGCGGGATGACCGGCGTGCTCGGCATCGACCCGCTGTCGCCGGACTGGGCGGACGGCGGCTCGGACACTCCCGTCCGCGACGCGCTGGGCACGCTCGTGGAAGCCCTTCTGGCCGAACGCCAGGAGGCCCGTGCGGCGAAGGACTTCGCCCGCGCGGACGCCGCCCGCGACCGTCTCGTGGCGGCGGGGATCGCGGTGGAAGACACCCCGAACGGTCCGCAATGGACAGTCAGGAACTCCTGACTTCCTTCGCGGCAGCAGAGATTGAGGATTCATGGCAGGCAACTCACAGCGCAAAGGTGCCATCCGCAAGACCGGCACCAAGAAGGGCGCCGTCGTCGGTTCGGGCGGGCAGCGGCGCAAGGCGCTCGAGGGCAAGGGCCCGACCCCGAAGGCCGAGGACCGGCCCGGGCACAAGGCGTACCGCGCTGCCAACGCCGCCAATAAGCGTGACCAGGCCCGGCAGAAGAAGGCCGACCGGCCGGAACTGATCGCCGGCCGCAACCCGGTCGTCGAGGCGCTGCGCGCGGACGTGCCGGGCACCGCGCTGTACGTCGCGCTCAACATCGACATCGACGACCGGGTCAACGAGGCCGTCCGGCTCGCGGGCGACAAGGGCATCTCGATCCTGGAGATCCCGCGCGAGGAGCTGGACCGCAAGACCAACCGCGCGATGCACCAGGGCCTCGGCCTGCAGGTGCCGCCGTTCGAGTACGCGCATCCCGACGACCTGATGCAGGCCGCGCGCGACTCGGGCAACACCCCGCTGTTCGTCGCGCTCGACGGCGTCACCGACCCGCGCAACCTCGGCGCGGTGATCCGGTCCGCCGCGGCTTTCGGTGCGCAGGGTGTCCTGCTGCCGGAACGCCGCAGCGCCGGAATGACCGCGGTCGCATGGCGCACGAGCGCTGGTACCGCGGCGAAGCTGCCGATCGCGGTCGCGACGAACCTCACGCGCCAGCTGCGCGCGTGGGCTTCGAAGGGCCTGATGATCGTCGGCCTCGACGCGGACGGCACGGTCGACATCGACGCGCTCGACCTGGCAGCGGACCCGCTGGTCATCGTGCTCGGCTCGGAAGGCCGCGGCCTTTCCCGCCTGGTCCGCGAGACCTGCGACGCGACGGTCTCGATCCCGATGGCCGCAGGCGTCGAGTCGTTGAACGCCTCAGTCGCCGCTGGCGTGCTGCTGGCCGAGGTCGCTCGCCGCCGCCGGATCGCCGGACGCATCTGATTTCACTGGAATCACTGGCCTGTTATCGTCGATAACATGCCCGACGACGCCCGCGCCCGCATCATCAAGGCCGCCCTGGACCTCCTGTCCACCGGCGGCCCGGACGCGGTGTCGACCCGCGCGGTGAGCTCAGCGGCAGGCGTCCAGCCGCCAACGATCTATCGGTTGTTCGGCGACAAGGACGGCCTGCTGGACGCCATCACCGTCCAGGGCTACGCCGACTACCTAGAGGCGAAAACAGCCCAGCCCCCCGCGGAGGACCCACTGGAGGACTTGCGGCGGGGCTGGGACCAGCACCTGGAGTTCGGCCTGGCTAATCCGGCTTTGTACCTGCTGATGACCACCCGTCCTGGTCCTTCTCCGGCCCTGAAGAAGTCGCTGGAGATCCTCGAGGCGCGAGTCAGCCGCATCGCTTCAGCCGGACGGCTCCGAGTGCCCGAACCGCTCGCCGCCGCTTTGATCCACGCCGCCGGTTCCGGGGCGACGTTGAGCCTGATCTCGACGCCCCCGGATTCCCGCGACCTTGCGGTCTCCGTCGCGGCCCGGGAAGCGGTGATCGCGGCGATCAGCACGGATCGCCCGGTGTCCCGAACTCCTGGCCCCGCTGCGGCGGCGATGGCGTTGCGGGCGGTGTTGCCGCAGGTGTCGGGGTTGAGCGAGGCGGAGAAGACGTTGATGGGCGAGTGGTTGGGGCGGATCACCGACTGAGGCTGCCAGCACGCTCGCTGCTCGTCTGGTCTTCTGGCTGAGCAGCTCTCGCGCGCTGCCATTCTCGCGCGCTGCCATTCTCGCGTGGCTACCGCTTCGCGGCATCAACTGCCGCCGTATCTGCACGGCCGCAGCCCTTCCGCTCAGCCGCGCCAACCACCACCCCGCACTCCCGCATCGTGCGGCCATTACCTTGCCGTTCCACCGCACCTCGCACGCCCGCGCCGCACACCCATCACCTTCCCGCTCCGCCGCACCCCGCACGCCCGCGCCGCACTTCTGCCACTTCCTCGCTCCCCCGCACCAACCGGCCGCCCCGCTCAACCGCCTCGCACTGCCGCACCGCGCGCCCAGCCTCCCTTCACGCGGCCGCCCCACCACCGCCCCTCGCGCTGCCGCATCGCACGCCCGCCCACTTCCCCGTTTCTCCGCACCAACCGGCCGCCCCGCTCATGCGCCTCGCACTGCCGCATCGCGTGCCCAGCCTCCTTCCAGGCGGCCGCCCAACCACCGCCCCTCGCGCCGCCGCATCGCACGCCCGCCCACTTCCCCATTCCTCCGCACCAACCGCCGCCCCTCGCACTGTCGCGAGGCACGGTCCTTCCGCTCAGCCGCCCCTAGCCGCCCGCGCCCCATGGGATTCCTCGGCTCCCGACCGCGGCACAGCTCCACCGCCCGCCGCTTCCCGTCGCGAGGGGCGAAATCCTCCCAAATCCGTCACCCTCGGTGATTCGTGCTGTGATCCGTCGGGCATCGCCCCGCGGAGCCACCCGCTCGGGCTAAGGTCTCCTCCGGAACCGAGGGGGTCCGTCACCGATGTCGTTCGTTTCGCCGCTGTTCTTGTGGTACTTCATGCCCGCGGTGCTGATCGCGGTCCTGGCGTGCCCGCGCAGCTGGCGCAACGGCATCGTCGCGGTCGCGAGCCTGCTGTTCTACACGATCGGCGCCGGCCCCTACCTGTTCCTGCTGCTGCTCTGCATGGCGGTGAACTTCCTGGCCGGCCCGGCGCTCGAGCCCAGCCCGTGGGACGTCCGCGGCAAGCGCCGGAAGCGGATCCTGATCGGCGTCATCACGCTCGACGTGCTCGTGCTCGTCATCTGGAAGTACGCAGGTTTCGCGACGCAGCAGATCGCGGCCGTCGCGCACTGGTTCGGCGGCGACATGGGCGTCGCGAACATCGTGGTGCCGATCGGCATTTCCTTCTACACCTTCCACCACATCTCGTACGTGGTGGACATCTACCGCGGCGAGCGGCACGCGCTGCGCAACCCGGTGTCGTTCGCCGCGTACATCGCGATGTTCCCGCAGCTCGTGGCGGGTCCCATCGTGCGGTACCGGGAGATCGCCGACCAGCTTCCGCAACGGCGTTCGCACCGCTTGGACGACATCGCCGCGGGTTTCCCGAGGTTCGCGCTGGGCCTGTGCAAGAAGTCGATCATCGCCGATTCGCTCAGCCCGATGGTCGAAGCCTGCTTCTCGACCCCGGCCAACCAGATGACGTTCACGACGGCCTGGCTCGGCGCGATCGGCTACACCCTGCAGTTGTTCTTCGACTTCTCCGGCTACTCGGACATGGCGATCGGCCTGGGCCGCATGCTCGGCTTCCGGCTGCCGGAGAACTTCGCCCGCCCGTACTCGTCGGTGACGATCACGGAGTTCTGGCGCCGCTGGCACATGTCGCTGTCGCGCTGGTTCCGCGACTACGTCTACATCCCGCTGGGCGGGAACCGTTCCGGTGCCGGGAAAACGTACCGGAACCTGTCGATCGTCTTCGTGCTGACGGGTTTCTGGCACGGCGCGCAATGGACGTTCCTGATCTGGGGCTGCTACCACGGCGCGCTCCTGGTCATCGAACGCCGCTTCAACCTCGGCGACTCCCCGGCCGGTCCGGCAGCCCGCATCGCCCGCCGAGTGCTGACGCTGATCCTCGTGGTGTTCGGCTGGGTTTTCTTCCGCTCAGCCGACCTCGGCCACGCACTGTCGATGATCGGCCACATGCTGATCCCCGACTTCGGCGGCCTCGGCGACGTCGTGGAAAGCGCGCTCACGAACCAACGGCTGGTGATCCTGCTGCTGGCGCTGATCGTGTTCATCCTCCCGGCGCACCCGGTGACCGGCCCGCTGCTGGAATCGTCCCGAAGCCGCGGAGCGACAGCGCTGCGGATCGGGGTCATGACGGTGGGGCTGGTTTACGCGGCGATCCTGGTGGCTACCGGGACTTTCAGCCCGTTCCTGTACTACCAGTTCTGATCTCGCCTTACTGCGCTGCGGCAGAATGGCGGACATGCTTCCGATCTCAAGGGGAAATGCCGCGTAAGCCGCCGGGCGCAGTGCGCGCTGGGTTACGGACGCGCGCGGCTTGACGACGAGTGCCGCCGGAGGACGCTCCCGGATCCCGGCGCGGATCCCGACGAGCCGTGGTGGCGCAGACCCTGGCGAGAACGCTGAGGCAGCCCGTACGCCGAGGGTAAACTTCGCCCGTTGCCTACCGGGAGGCCCGGAACGATGACCGACCAGACCGAGCCGCCAGATTTGGCTTCCACTCCGAACGTGATCCCGTACGTCGACCCGCACAATGGGCCTCGGCGGTTGCTCACGATCGATATTTCCACGCATATTTTCCACGTCGGCGCGTACATCCCGTTCGTGGGGATCGACGGCCGGCAGTACGTCGTTTCCTGGGGCGCGGTGTCGTTCGAGATTCCCGCTGACCGCAACGTGCACGTCAGCGTGCACCTGCAGAGCAACGGCGGGGCCGGTTACACGCCTTCGCCGTTCGCGTCGATCATTTTGTACCCGAATCCGTTGCCGCAACGGCTGGCTACGCAGTTCGCACGGGCGGGCATGGGGGCGCTCGTCCCGCTACCGTAAGAGGACCACGGAGGGGGAAGTATGGGTTATCCCGGTATGCCCGGACCAACCAAACAAGCGCGAAACCTTGCTCTGGTGCTCGCCGGAGTGCTCGGGCTCAGCGAGATAGTCGTGCTGTGGGCCGAAGCCGCGACCATGATCAATCATGGTTGGGACAGCGGCAGCTACGTGCATCCGCTGCTGGCTGTGCTGAGTATCGCGGTGCTGCCTGGAGCGGCATTGCTCGCGACGCGAGGTCTCCGCCCGGCGCGTTTTCTCGTGGTGCCCGCGGTTCTGCAGGCGGTGGTGGCCATTGTTTCGCTGTCGCGTTTGCTCTCGCGGCACGTGCTTGCCGTCGTGGAACTTCAGACGGGCATCGCGGCTGTCGTCGCCGGGCTGACGGCGATCGCGATGCTGCTGCCTCCGGTCGCCAAGGTTCTTCCGGGCGCGCAACCTGCCGGAACGGGCTACGGTCCGGCGGCTTGGACGGCACCGCAGTTCACGCCGCAGGGATACGCCGGGCAGGTCCCACCAGCCGGGTACGCACCTCAGCCGGGAGCCGCGTATCCGGGTCAGCCCGGGGCTCCGGGTCAGCCCGGGGCTCAGGCACAGCCTGGAGTTCCGGCACAGCCCGGGTTTCCTATGCAACCCGGATCTTCACCGCAGCCCTGGACTCCTGCTCAGACTGGGTACCCGATGCCGCCGCCCGCGCCGGGGAATCCCTTGCCGCAGAACGGTTACCCGGCGGCACCAGCCACTCCACCGCCTGGATACCCGCCCCAGCCCGGGTATCCGCCCCAGCCCGGGTATCCGCCGGGCCAAGGCGGCCAAGGCGGACCGCCGCCCTCGCAATGATCAGTCAGCGTTGGCCGTATCCCTTCAGCTTCTCCACCACATGCTCGATTTCCGCTGGCGGCAACAAACCCGGGCTACCGGCGGAACGGGCCACCAGCCACACCTGGCACACCCATTCCAATTGCTGAGCACGGCTATACGCACTCGACAACGAGTCGCCGTAAGTGATCGTGCCGTGGTTCGCCAGGAGGCAGCCTCGGCGATCGGCCAAGGCCACCAGCATGGCGTCGGCAAGCTCGGTGGTGCCGTAGGTCGAGTACGGGGCCACACGGGCCGTGGGGCCGATGGCCGCGAGCATGTAGTGGATCGGCGGGACTTCGGTGACCAAAGTGGACACTGCGGTGGCGTGCACTGAATGCGTGTGCACCACCGCGTTCACCGGGGCGGACTCCGGATCGACGGCCCGGGTGTACACGGCCAAGTGCATCGGGAGTTCGCTCGTCGGCTTCAGGGAACCGTCCGCGGGGTTGCCGTTGAGGTCCACCACGGGGATGTCGGCGGGCGTGAGGGCGGCGTAGTCGACGCCGGTCGGGGTGACTGCGACCAGGTCGCCTGCCCGCGCGGACACGTTGCCCGACGTGCCGACGACCAAGCCGTCCGCGGTCAGGCGGCGGGCGTACTCGCACACTGCGGCACGCTCGTTCTCCAGGATCATTCACAGCCTCCACAGTCCGCGCGCGGCAGACAGGGAAGCCTGGTAGTCGGCGTAACCGCGCTCGTAATCAGCCACATTTTCGGCCCGGGCCTCGACCGTTCGCGAGTTCGCGGCCCAGCGGTCCCGATCGTACGGCCTTCCCAGCGCGTCCGCGGCAGTGAGCACGGCACCGCGGGCGCCGACGCCGGGGTCGCTCGGGATCACGACCGGACGGCCGAGTACATCGGCGAAAATCTGCAGCCATTCGGGCGAGCGGACTCCTCCGCCGCAGGCATAGAGCTGCCCCGACAGGCCGGCGGCTTCAAAGCAATGCCGTGCGGCGTAAGCGATCGACTCGCAGAGCGCCCGCACCAGATCGGCCCGGCCGGTTTCCAGGCTCAGCCCGGAGAATTGTGCGCGCGCTCCGGCGTCGACGAACGGCGCGCGTTCGCCGGATACCGAAAGGAACGGCAGGGCACGTACCCCGCGAGCGCCTGGCTTGCTGCTCGCCAGCAGCGGGTCGATTTCCTCGACGCTGATGCCCAGCAATTCGCAGGCCCAATCGATGCCTGCCGTACCGACCATCGCTGGCATCGCGTGCAGGTATTCGTGCTCGTCGGGCGTGCACAGGAACATGCCCGCCGGTTCCGCTTCAGGGTCGAAAGCGGGATCAGCAGTGAGCACCTGGCAGGCGAGCGTAGTGCCTGCGGTGAGGATTCCGTCGCCCGGTTTCCGTACGCCAGCACCGATTGCGCTGGCCGGCAGGTCGAAAGGCCCTGCGGTGACCGGCAGTCCTACTGGCAGCCCGAGCAAATCGGCACCGCGCCGGTCGAGGCGGAAGACCGACTTCGCCGGGGCCGGTTTCGCGAACAGGGAACGACGATGGCCCAGACCGCAGGCCTCGATCGCACCATCGTCGTAGCTGCGGGTGGCCGGGTTCAAGAATGGCAGCGAGGCATCCGAAACGTCGACCGTGATCTCGCCGGTGAGCCGCTGCAACACCGCGTCGACGCAGTATCCGGCCACCGCGGCGCGGTCGAGCACCTCGGGCTCATGAGTGTCCAAATAGGACATGATGGCCGCGGTGCAGCCGGGGAACATGCCGGAACCGGTGCGGCGGAAGACTTCCGCGGTCACGCCGTCAGCCTGCCATTTCGCGAGCACAGTGTTCGCCCGGCCATCGAGCCATGAGATGGCCGGGTGCACCGCGGCACCCGTCTCGTCGCGGAGCCAGAGCCCGTCGCCCTGTCCGGTCAACGCCAACGCGGACACCGGTTCGGGCAGCGCGGCCGCGACCTCGCGCACCACCGTCGCGACCGTGCCGACAACCTGGTCGAGATCCTGCTCGACCCGGCCGCCCGGAAGGTGGTGCACCTCGGACGGCGTGCACGCGCTCGCGATGGAGCTGCCGTCCTCGTCGAACACCACGGCCTTGGTGAGCGACGTCCCGATGTCGACCCCGACTATCACGGCCGTCGCTCCAGCACCTCAGGATTCGCGAGGTTGGCGAGCTGCTCGCCGCGCGCGTACCGGCCGACCTCCGCGGCGACGATCGCGGCCGCCCGCTCAGCGGTCTGCCTGCTCGCGCCGGCGAGGTGCGGGGTCGCGATCACGTTGGGCGCATCGCGCAGCGCCCAGTCCGCCGGCGGCGGCTCGACGTCGTAGACGTCCAGCGCGAGCGCGCCGAGCCGACCGGAACGCAGAGCCTCGGGCAGCGGCGCGTAGTCGAGCAGGCCGCCGCGGGCGGTGTTCACGAGGACCGCGCCCTCCGGCAGAAGGTCGAGTTTGCTCGCGTTGATGAGGTGCCGGGTCTCCTCGGTGAGCCGTGCGTGCAGGCTCACGACGCGACTCTGCCGGAGCAGCTCGTCCAGCTCGACAAGCTGTGCGCCATCGGCCTCGACCGCGGCACGGTCGGCGTACGGGTCAGTCACCAGGACGTTCGCCCCGAACGCGACGAGCACCTTGGTGACCCGGGACCCGATCGCGCCGTATCCGACGAGGCCGACGGTGGTGCCGCCCAGCTCGAGCCCGGCCTGGTCGTAGGCGTAGTAGTCGCCGCGCCAGGTACCGGCGAGCAGTTCCGCCGAGGACGTCGAGATCCGCCGCATCGCGGCGAGGATCATGCCGACGGCGAACTCGGCCGCCGCGCCCGCGTTGCGACCCGGCGCGTAGGTGACGGCGACGCCCGCCTCGGTGGCGGCGGTGAGGTCGACGTTCACCGGCCCGCCTCGGCACACCGACACGAGCTTGAGCTCCGGTGCGGCGGCGAAGACCTTTTTGGTGAACGGAGCCATCTGCGTGACGACGGCCTCGGCACCGGCGAGTGCCTCGATCACCTGGTCTTCGGTACCGCTGGCCTCCAGCACGTTGCCGACCGGCCCGAACGGCTCGACCGGCCACGGCAGCGTCAGCTCGGCGACCTCGTGGTCACCGCCGCCGAGTTCCGCGCGGACGGCTCCGGCCAGCAGGCCGGGGCTGACGAAGTGGTCTCCCGCAGCGAGAATGTGCAACTCTGCTCCCTCACTCGCTCTGTGCCGATTGTGCGCCACGACGGACGCCTTGGTCAGTGGGCGTTCTCGTATTCGGTGATGTGCGCGACCTTGGTCGCGCTGGCCGACGCAGGGTCGAAGCGGTATCCGACCCATTCGGCCACGATCTTCTTCGCCACCTCAGGGCCGATCGCGCGGGCCCCGAAGGTGATCACCTGGCAGTCGTTCGATTTGATCGACCGCTCGGCGGAGTACGAATCGTGCGCGACCGTCGCCCGCACGCCGGGAACCTTGTTCGCCGAGATCGCCATGCCGATGCCGGTGCCGCACACGAGGACGCCGCGGTCTGCTTCGCCGCGGGCGATCGCTTCCGCCGCGGCCAGCCCCAGCAACGGGTACGCCCGGTCGTCCGCCGCGTCCGGCACGCCGAGGTCGGTCACCTCGGTGACCCGTTCGTCGGCCTGCAGCAGGTCGCGCAGCTGATTCTTCAGTTCGACCCCGGCGTTGTCCGCCGCCACCACGATGCGCATCAGTCAGCGCTCCTTTCCAGCTCCTCGCCGACAGCCGTGACCAGCAGCGAGAACGACACCGCACCCGGGTCCGAATGACCCTCGCTCCGTTGCGCGAGCCGCGCGGCGCGTCCCTTTGTCGGACGCAAGTGCGCGGTCTCCCGCGCGGCTACGACAGCCGCTCCAGCGGCTTTCCGCCATGCCTGAACTACTTCCGAGCCCGTCTGCTCTCGCAGCGTGGCCCGGAACGGCTCGATCGCGTCGAGCATCGTCTTGTCGCCCGGTTCGGCCTTACCCAGCTCGCAGAACGCCCGAACCGCACCGTCGACCGCGTCGGCGAGCATCGCCGTGGTGATGTCCTCGGCGGCCACGCCGCTCAGACCGGCTCCGGTTTCCGCCAGCAGCACGCCGTACAACGCACCCGAGGCACCGCCAGCCGCATCGGCGAACGCTGTCCCGGCGGCCAGCAGCGCACCGGAAACCGTGTCCGGTTCACGCCGAGCGGCTGCGACAGCGGCACGCATTCCGCGAGTCATGCCGAGCCCGTGGTCTCCGTCCGCGGCCACCGCGTCGAGCCTGCCCAGTTCGGCTTCGTTCTCCTCGATGCTGCGCAAAGCCGCGGTGAGAACCCGGTCGACCACGCTGGCCCCCGGAGCCTCCTCGGTCAGCAATTCGTCCACTGTGGACTCAAGCTCGACCGTGGCCAGTTCGGCACCGCTGGTGCGATAGCCCGGGGTGTCGCACGGCGCGGCGTACAGCTCGGCCAATTCGTCGTCCAGCACCAGGATCGACAGCGAAACCCCGGCCATGTCGAGCGACGTGACGAACTCCCCGACCTCGGAGTGCACGGGGCTGAGCCCGGCCTGGGCGAGCCGTTCGTGCACGCGGGTGTAGGTGACGAACATTTCCTCGTATTTGGTGCGGCCGAGCCCGTTCACCAGCACGACCACCCGGCCGTCACCCTCGGGAAGCTCGGGCAGGAGGCCGTCGACCAGTTCGTCCGCCAGCTCCGCCGCGGACAACCGGCCCACCGTGCGCACACCCGGTTCGCCGTGAATTCCGAGGCCCAGCTCCATTTCCTGGTCCGCGACGGTGAACAGGGGCGCGTCCGCACCGGGCAGCGTGCAGCCGCCGAACGCGACGCCGAACGTCCGCGTGCGAGCGTTCGCCTTCGCCGCGACCTCGTGCACTGCCTCAAGACTGTAACCGCGCTCCGCTGCCGCGCCCGCGATCTTGAAGACGAGGAAATCGCCTGCCACGCCCCGGCGGCGCTCCGGTTCGGTCGCCGGGCCGCTCGCGATGTCGTCGGTGACCAGGATGGTGCGGCTCGGGATGCCCTCCGCCGCCAGCCTGCGGGCGGCGAGTCCGAAGTGGAGCACGTCGCCTTGGTAATTGCCGAACCCGAAGAGGACGCCAGCGCCGTTGTCCGCCGCCCGCGCCGTGCGGTAGACCTGCTCGGCGCTCGGGCTCGTGAACACGTCTCCGACCACCGCGCCGTCCGCAAGGCCAGGGCCGACGAGACCGGCGAACGCCGGGTAGTGCCCGCAACCGCCGCCGATCACGACCGCGACCTTCGGGCTCGCCGGAGCCTCGCGGCGAACGACGCCGTAGGCATCCGGCACCTTCTGCACCGTGCGGCCGTACGCGGTGACGAACCCGTCCAGCCACTGCCGCTTGAACGTGTCCGGGGAACCCAAGGTGGTCATCGTTCAGTCCTTCGCAGCCACCGGCTCGCCAGCCAGATAGGCCAGGAGCTTCAGTCGGACGTCGTCATTGCTCGCGGCCACCGCGCTGGCCAGCTCCAGCGCGTCCGGCTTCGGCGGGTACGTCGGGTTGGGCAGCGCGATCACGGTGAGCCCGGCCGCGGCCGCCGCCCGGATGCCGTTGCTGGAGTCCTCGACCCCGAGGCATTCGCTTCCCGATTTGCCGAGCCGGGCCGCCGCCTCCAGGTACACGTCCGGATTCGGCTTGCCCCGCGCGACCTCGGCGCTGGACACCGTGGCGGTGAACTCGCCGGTGAGCTGGTGCTTTTCCAGCACCGCGTCGATCACCCGGCGGGCGGCCGAGGACGCGAGCGCGACCGGGACCCGCTCGCTGACCTCTCGGACCATCGCGCCCGCGCCGGGCAGCAACGGCGCTTCGCCCGCGTCGATCGAGGCGATCATGCCGTCGACCACCGCGCGTTCCACCTCGTCCGCCTGGTCCGGCACCCCGCACCGGCGCGCGAGATAGCCGGCCCATTCGGGCGCGCTCATGCCTTGTACCTGGGCCGTGTCTTCCGCCGTCCACTCGACCTGGTGGCGAGCGGCGAAAGCGACCCAGTTCTCCTCCCAGAGGTGTTCACTTTCCACCAGGACACCGTCGAGGTCGAACACCACCGCGTCGAGCGTCATCCACCAGATCCCTTCAGAGAGCGAGCCCGTTTCACACGAGCAATGTTAAGTTAACAGCGAGATTGAGAAGTTCGCAAGGGTGTTCACACACAAGGAGGGCACGAGTGGGCGCACGGCTGCTGCTGGCCAGGCACGGGCAGACCGAATGGCACGCGGAGAACCGCTACGCGGGCACCAGCGAGGTGGCGCTGACCGAGGAGGGGATCCGCCAGGCCGACGCGCTGGCCGCGTACGCCCGCCGGGTGAAACCGGACGGGTTGTTCTGCTCGCCGCAACGACGCGCCCGGCGCACGATCGAACCGGCGGCCGAGGCGCTTGAACTGGTCCCGGAAATCGTCCCCGGCCTGCGGGAAACCTACTTCGGAATCGCCGAGGGCCGCACCCGCGACGAGGTGCGCCAGACTGACCCGGAGGCGGTCGAACGCTTTCTCGCCGACCCGATCGCCGGGGCGTTCCCCGGTGCCGACGATCCGGCCGAAGCGGCCGAGCGCGGCGCGCGCGCGATCCGCGCGATTGCCGCCGCGACCAGCGGAACCGCACTGGTCGTCGCGCACAACACGCTGCTGCGGCTCACGCTCTGCCAGCTGCTCGGCATCCCGTTGTCCCGCTACCGCAGCGTGTTTCCGCGCCTGGACAACGCGGCCGTCACCGAACTGGAGGTGAGCGGTGACCGAACTGCCCTGGTGCGCTTCAACCTCCCAGTGGAACCGCGATAATCACGGCATGTCGAGCGAAAAGCCTGCCGCGCACCCCCGCGAGAACCGTCAGCAGAGGCTGACCGAGCACGTGTTCCAGCAGGGTTCGGCGACCATCGGCGAGCTCGTCGACCTGCTGGGCGTCAGCATGATGACGGTGCACCGGGACATCGACGAGCTGTCGCGGCGCGGCCTGGTCCGGAAGTACCGCGGCGGGGTCTCGGCGATGCCGTCGACGGTGTTCGAGAGCAACGCCGAATACCGGATGAACGCGCACGTCGACGCGAAACGGCTGATCGCGATGCACGCGGTGGAGCAGGTCGAGCCCGGCATGTCGGTGCTGCTCGACGATTCCACGAGCGCGCTCGCGCTGGCCAGGCTGCTGGTCGACGTGACGCCGCTGACCGTGGCCACGAACTACCTCGCGGCGATCGACGTCCTCAAGAACGTGCACGAGCTGCGGCTGATCTGCATCGGCGGCGACTACTCGCCCACCCACGACTCGTTCCTCGGCATGCAGAGCATCGAGTCGATCGAGCGGCTCTCGGTCGACATCGCGTTCGTGTCGACCTCGGCGATGAGCACGTCGATGAGCTTCCACCAGGAGCCCGAGATCGTGATGATCAAGCGGGCCATGCTGGCCAGCGCCCGGCACAAGGTGCTGCTGATGGACCACAGCAAGATGAAGCGCACGGCCCTGCACCGGCTCGCCCCGCTGGACGACTACGACCTGCTGATCGTGGACGAGGAGGCCGATCCGCACTACGTCGACGAGCTGCGCAGCCGGGTCGAGGTGCAGGTCGCCGAACATCCCGACAACTGATCGACTTCATAACACTCTTGCGTGCGAAGTTCACACAGTCCATGATACGTTTGATCTCGACGTCATGGAGGCGTGTATGAACGAGTCGGCAACAGCGGAGTTGCCCAAGTCGGGCTTCGGGCGCTTGCTCACGAAATGGGGGCTGCCCGCGCCCCTGTTCCTCGGGTATGTCGGTCTGCTCCTGTTCATGATCGGCGACGGAGTGGAGTCCGGCTTCATCGCGCCGTACATGGCGGACAACGGCGCGGGCACGGAAATCAAAGCGTCGTACGTGATCACCGTGTACGGCATCGCCGTGATGCTGGCGTCGTGGCTTTCGGGCGCGCTGTCCGAACTGTGGGGGCCGCGGCGGGTGATGATCATCGGCCTGGTCATCTGGCTGGTATTCGACGCGCTGTTCCTGACGCTCGGCCTCGCCGGCGGAAACTACGCGGCGATGCTGATCTGCTACGGGATCCGCGGATTCGGCTATCCGATGTTCGCGTTCGGCTTCCTGGTGTGGATCACCGCGGTGGCTCCGGTCGCGCGGCTCGGCGCGGCAGTCGGCTGGTTCTACTTCGCCTTCACCGGCGGCCTCCCCACGCTCGGCGCGCTCGTCGCGAGCTTCACCAACCCGCTGTTCGGCCACTACGGCACGCTGTGGGTGGCGGTCGTGCTGCTCGGCATCGGCGGACTCGTGGCGGTGCTCGGAGTCCGGCAGCGCACCGGATACCGCAGGCTCGCGCCGCCTGACGTGAAACCGGTGCAGAGCCTGGTTTCCAGTGTGTCGATCGCGTGGAAGAAACCGCGGGTCGGAGTCGGCATGATCGTGCGGGTCATCAACACCGCGCCCGAATTCGGCATGCTGGTGTTCTTCCCGACGATCTTCATCTCCCAGATCGGGTTCGGGGAGAGCCGCTGGCTGCTGCTGGTGTCGGTGATCTACGGGACGAACATCTTCTTCAACCTGATCTTCGGCGTGCTGAGCGACCGGATCGGCTGGCGCACCACAATTTTCTGGTTCGGCGCGATCGGCTGCGCGATCTCGATCCTGTTGCTGTACTTCGTGCCGGTCGCGATGGGCGCGCAGTATTACTGGCTCGCGCTGATCGTCGGCGCGCTCTACGGCGCGACGCTCGCCGGGTTCGTGCCGATCTCCGCACTGCTGCCGTCGCTGGCCCCGGAGCACAAGGGGGGCGCGATGGCTCTGCTGAACCTCGGCGCGGGTGCGGCGGCGTTCGTCGGGCCGGCGATCGTGTCGCTGTTCCTCGGGCCGGCCGGTGCCGCCGGGGTGGTCATCATCTTCGCCGCGCTGTACCTGGTGGCTGCGGTGCTGGTGCGATTCCTGAAACTGCCTGAGGAAACCGAGAAAGCGCTCGCGACCGACGGCAGCCTGCAGGACGTCGAAGAAAGGGTCAGCACGGCGTGAACGAGCAGGTCTCGGTCGGCATCGACGTCGCCACCGCGGGGGTTCGCGCCTTCGCGGTGCGCGGCGGCTCGGTCCTCGCCACCGTATCGGCGTCGCTGCCGGCGCCGGTGCGCGCGGGCGGGGGCCGCAGCGAACAGGATCCGTCGGCGTGGTGGCCCGCGGTCTGTTCGGTGCTGAACGAGGTCACTGCCGCTTTGCCCGGACGCGGCGCGGAAGTCTCGGCGGTGGCGATCGCGGCGACGTCCGGGACGATCGTCGGAGTCGATGCCTCAGGCGAACCGGTGACGCCCGCGTTGATGTACGACGACCGGCGCGGCGCGGACTACAACGCGAAAGCCGTGGAACTCGGTGCCAGCCGGTGGCGGAAACTGGGTTCAGGAGTCTCGCCGACCGCGGCACTCGGCCGGATCGCGTGGCTGGCCGAACATACCGAGGCGGTGGCCGTCCGGCACACGCCGGAGATGATCGCGGCGAAACTGACCGGACATCCGGTCGCGGCGGATTGGTCGCACGCGCTCAAAAGCGGCTACGACCCGCTGGCTGAGGAATGGCCGTCCGAGGTTTTCGCCGGATTAGGCGTGCCGGACGGAATGCTGCCGCCGGTGGTCGCGCCGACCACCGTGCTCGGCGAGGTCTCGGCGCCGACGGCCGGGTTGCCCGCCGGATGTCTCGTGGTGGCAGGCATGACGGACGGATGCGCGGGGCAGCTGGCCGCAGGCGCGGTCGAGCCGGGACGGTTCGTAGGAATTCTTGGAACCACTTATGTCCTGAAGGGTGTCACAGAATCATTGGTGCCGGACCCCACCGGAGTCATGTACAGCCATCGGCATCCAGACGGATGGTGGTTGCCAGGCGGCGCGTCGAACACCGGCGGTGAGTCCGTTTCGGACAGTACCCGGCTAGCCGAGCTGGATGCCGCCGCCGCGGCTCGCGGACCGGCCGAGGTGGTGACGTTCCCGCTGCGACGCAAGGGAGAACGTTTCCCCTTCGCACACGGCGACGCGGAAGGCTTCGTCCTAGGAACTCCGACCGACGAGGTCGAGCTGCACCGGGCTCGGCTGGAAGGAGTCGCTTTCCTGGAACGACTAGCACTGGATCACCTGCGACGACTGGGTGTCCCGGTCCGCGAACCGCTCCTCGCGGCGGGCGGCGGCAGCAAGAGTCCTTTGTGGACTCAGATCCGGGCTACGGTGAGCGGGCTTGGACTGCAAGTGGCACCGCAGGCAGAAACGGGCTACGGCGCGGCACTCCTTGCGGCGGCCGGATGCACGCCGGGCGGCCTGAGCGTGGTGTGCAAGGAGATGCCGGTGGGGTCGCTCGTCGAGCCGGATCCCCGTGAGAGCGCGGCGTTGTTGGCTTCGTACCAACGGTTTTGCCGGGAGTTGCGGGACCGCGGCTGGATTGACGAGGAACTGTTCACGGTGGCGGCGGGGTGATGCGGCTGGGGTAGTTGCGAGACTTAGCTTCGGTGCTTGGTCGGCCTTTGCGGGATGGGCGGCGGCCGGAGGAAGGTGTGCGCGGGGGTTGGCTTTCCGCTAGCGGGTCAGCGGCGCGGCGACCGCACCGTCGCGGAGACGAGCGCGGCGATCGCGGCAAGGAACGCGAAGATGGCGGCCAGACCGATTGGCACCCCGTTGCTCTTGTGGAAACCGAGCACGAAGTCGAGGTGCGCGCCGAAACTCGTACCCGCCGGCAGCGGCACGGACACAATCACGACCACGTACAGCAGGCACAGCCCGAACAGGGTCCATGCCGCCCAGACGTGCCGCGCGAGCAGGAAACCGGCAGGCACGACCACGGCGAACGCGGAGAGCAGGCCGCACACGACGTTCGTCCACACCATGCCCGACCACTCGCCGACCGGGCCGCCGATCAGCACGTTCGCGAAGACGAACCACACCAACGCGATCGCTGTGCAACCAGCGAGGGCAGCCGCGACCGTCCCAGCCGGAAAGTTCGCCCGGCGGCGGACCAACGCGGGGGTCGGTGCGGGGAAACCCGGTGGCACGGACATCCGGAACTCCTGACGATCTCGGGTAGGCGCGAGCGTCTCATTCCCCTTGGCGCGATTCAGCCTGTTGTCCTGTTCCGGCCACGGAATCCACTGGGCAGCACCAGCATGGAACGGCCGAAGGAGTTCGCGCGCGGGGAATTACCGGCCCTGCGTCCGGCGTCGACGTCACTTCGGCGGACGACGCCATCAACTCTGGCACCGTCTCAGGACAAACTCTGGCCATGTAGCGCTAGGTCGCCCGGAGTGTCACAGGAATCAGGACAGCAGGTCAGGAACAGCCCGCGCGTGGGCAACCTGGGCGACGGCCGTTGCCATTGCCGATGCGAAAGGCCAGCGATTCAGCGAGTTTGGCAGTTGCTGCGGGCCTACGGCCGTCGGTGTGTCCGGAGCAGCCGCCGGTGCGTCCGGAGCAATGGATGCGACGGGGCGCGGAGTCGGCTGGGGCGGGTCAGGAACGGCCCGCACGAGGGCGACCGGGGCGGCGGCCATTGCCGTTGCCGGTCCGAGGGGCGGGCGGGTCTCCGGGCTTGGCAGCTTGCGAGTCCGCGGCCGCCGGGGCGTCTGGAGTGGCGGATGCGGCTGGGCGCGGAGTCGGCTGGGGCAGAGCGGGTGCGGGCGAGCCAGTCGACGAAGGCGCGTCAACCACAGCCTGCGGAGGCTCCGCAGCGGCGGCTTCCTCTTCCTGCGTACCGAGAAAGCGCAACGCCTCCTGGACGGCCTCATTAGTGGCAGCGATCCGGTCGGCGACCTTGGTCCGCAGGTCCAGCGCCAGGGTGCGCGATTCGGTGGCTTCGGTTTGCTTCTGGAGGGCGTCGGCGAGAGCGGTCTCGGCCTGCGCCTTCTTGACCGCGATCTCTTCCGACGCTCGACGGTCGGCTTCGGCTCGGACTTTGGCGGCCTCAGCTTCGGTGGCGGCGTCGGTTTCGGCGCGGACGCGGGCCGATTCTTCGTCGGCGTCGAGGCGGGCGGCTTCGGCGGCAGCGTCGGCCTCGGCGCGGGCCCGGGCGGCTGCTTCGTCGGCTTCGGTGCGGACGCGGAGGGCTTCCGCATCCTTCTCGTCGCGGATTCGGCGGGCTTCGGCGTCCGCGGCCAGGCGGGCGTGTTGGGATTCGGCGTCTGCCTTGGCACGGGCTTCGGCCGCGGCTTCGTCGGCCTGGGTGCGGGCTGCCAACGCCGCTTGGTCTGCTTCGGCGCGGGCCGTTGCGGAGGACTGGTCTGCCTCGGCGCGGGCGGTTGCGGCGAGTTCGTCGGCTTCGGCGCGAGCGCGGTCGGCGGCTTCGGTGCGGGACGCGATCTCCGCATCGGCCGCGGCGGTCCGCGTGGCGATGTCTTCATTGGCCGCCGCAGTGCGGGTGGCGATGTCTTCGTTGCCCGCCTTAAGCCGCGCCTCCAGATCCGCCAGGCGAGCCGCGATCTCCTCATCCGCGGCGGCGGTGCGAGTGGCGATATCCGCTTCCGCGGCAGCGATCCGGGACTCAAGGTCGGCCTGTCGCGCGGCCAAATCCTTCTCCGCGGCCGCGACTCGGGCGTCCAGAGCCTCAGAGCGCGCGGCGAGGTCGGCGTGGGTCTCCGTCAGCAAGCGCTGGCGTTCCGCTTCCGCTTCTTTAGCCGCTTTGTCCGTTGCCCGTTGGGTTTCGTGTGCGTAGCGGTCCGCTTCGCCGCGCGTTGAGGTCGCGTCTGCTTCCGCTGAGCGGCGGAGGTCGGCGATTTCCTCCTCGGCCAGTTGCACCATCATCCGCACGCGCTCGGAGATCGCGCCGGCACCCGCCGGGCTCGAGGTGACCCGGACTAGCGCCGCCTTCGCCTCGGACAGTTCTGACTGGGCTGTCGTCAGCGCCTTCGTGAGCTCGCCCGCCGTGGCCACCGCCTCGTCGCGGCCGTGGGAGGTCGTGTTCAGTTCGCTGGTCAGCTGGGCGATGCGGGCGTCGACCTGGTGGGGGTCGTAACCCTTGCGGGTAACAGCAAAGGCGGGGTGCTGCGGCTTTTCGGGCGCGACCATCGGGCTACCTTAGTGATCGGGGCACCCGCGGCACGTACCGCCAAACGGCTGTATTACGAAGCGCGAAACCCGACGTCACGCATGGCATCCTGTCCCCTCGACCTACTGCGCGGGCGAACGGGGCAGACGCATGGACCTTTCAGCCATCGCCGCCGACCTGGCCGCGCACTGGCACGTGTACGCGACCATGCCGTTCATCGCGGCGCTCATCGGCTACCTGACCAAGCGCGTCGCGATCGAGATGATGTTCCGGCCGCTCGAGTTCCGCGGCATCCGGCCCTTCCTCGGCTGGCAGGGCGTCATCCCGGCCAACTCGCGGCGGATGGCGACCACCGCGGTCGATCTGCTCACCAAGAATCTCCTCGACCCGCGTGAGGTCTTCGCTCGGCTCGATCCGGAAGAAATGGTCGCGCAGCTGGAAGAACCGCTGCTGAAGGCGGTCGACGAGGTCACCCGCGAAGTCTTCGAGACCTATCAGCCGCGGCTGTGGGAAATGCTGCCCGCCCGCGCTCAGCAACTGCTGGTGGACCGCGTCCGCGCGCAGGCACCCGTGGTCGTGAAGCGGCTGATGCGGGAAGTGTCGGCCAATGTGGACGAAGTTCTCGACGTCAACGACATGCTGATCAACGCGATGGTCCGGGACAAATCGCTCACCTGCCGGTTGATCCGCGAGGTCGCGGCGCCCGAGTTCCGGTTCATCGCACGCAGCGGGATCGGGTTCGGATTCGTCATCGGGCTCGTCCAGCTCATCGCGTGGGCGCTCACGAAACAACCGGTGATCATGCCGATCTTCGGTTTCGTCACGGGCTTCGTCACGGACTGGCTCGCGCTCAAAATGATCTTCTACCCGCGGCAGCCGCGGCGGTTCTTGTTCTTCACCTGGCAGGGAATGTTCCAGAAACGCCGGGCGCAGGTCGCCGCGGATTACGGTGCGTTGATCGCGGAAGAAGTCCTCACCGCGGGCAATGTGCTGGAGGCCGTGCTGACCGGGCCGCGGGCGGACAAGTTGTTCGCGCTTGTCACGCGGGAAGTCCAGCGGACCGTCGACGCGCAGGCTGGGCTGGCGAAGCCGCTGGTCGCGCTGGCTGTCGGCGGGCGCGAGTACCAGCAGATGAAGCAGGCCGCCGCGGAGAAGGCCATCGCGTATCTGCCGGAGACCGTCAAGCACGTCGAGAGTTACGCGACCGACGCGCTCGACGTCCGCAACACGATCGTCGAGAAGATGCAGCAGCTGACGCCACTGGAGTTCGAGGGCATTCTCCGTCCTGCGTTCAAACAGGACGAATGGAAGCTGATCGCGGTCGGCGCGGTGATCGGCGGGCTGGTTGGCGAACTGCAGGTCCTGCTCCTCCTCCACTGAACGCGCGGGTTACCGTTCCGTAGGCAACACGGAGGGGACGCGCGTGCACACTTTCGCCGAGCACTGGCCGGTGTACGTCTCCATGCCGTTCATCGCGGCGCTCATCGGCTACGTCACCAAGCGCGTCGCCATCGAGATGATGTTCCAGCCGCTCGAATTCGTCGGCATCCGGCCCTTCCTCGGCTGGCAGGGCGTGCTGCCCGCGAACGCCGAGCGGATGGCGACGACCGCGACCGAAATGCTCACCACCAACCTCGTCGACCCGCAGGAGATCTTCGCCCGGCTCGACCCGGCGCAGGTCGCCAAAGAGATCGAACAGCCGCTGCTGCGCGTGGTCGAGGACGTCACCCGCGAGGTGATGGAGACCTACCAGCCGCGGCTGTGGGAAATGCTGCCGTCCGGCGCGCAGCAACTGCTGCTGAAACGCGTGCAGGCAGAGGCGCCGCGGGCGATCACGAAGATCATGCGCGAGATTTCCCAGAACATCGAGGACGTGCTCGACCTCAAGCACATGGTCGTCACGAACCTGGTGCGCGACAAGGCTTTGCTCAACCGGCTGATCCGCGACATCTCGCGCCCGGAAATGCGGTTCATCGCGCGGTCGGGCATCTGGTTCGGGTTCATTCTCGGCTGCGTGCAGCTGCTCGTGTGGTCGCTGACGCGCTCGCCGATCGTGCTGCCGCTGTTCGGGCTCGCGATCGGCTGGCTGACCGACTGGCTCGCGCTCAAAATGATCTTCCTGCCGCGCGAGCCGAAGCGGTTCTTCGGCTTTTACAGCTGGCAGGGCGTGTTCCAGAAGCGCCGCGACGAGGTGGCCGCCGACTACGGCGACATGATCGCGCGCGAGATCATCACCGTGCCGAATCTGCTGGAAGCCGTGCTGCGCGGGCCGAAATCGGACCGGTTGTTCTCGCTGATCAGCCGCGAGGTGCAGAAGACGATCGACGCGCAGGCGAGCGTCGTGAAGCCGTTCGTCGCGATCGCGGTGGGCACGAAACGGTTCCAGGAAATGAAGCAGGTCGCCGCCGCGAAGGCCGCCGAGCGGGTGCCGGACACCATCCGGCACGCGGAGTCGTACGCGATCAACGCGCTCGACGTCCGCAACACGATCGTGGACCGGATGCGCCGGCTCAGCCCGCTCGAGTTCGAGCAGCTGCTGCGGCCCGCGTTCCGGCAGGACGAATGGAAGCTGATCGCGGTCGGCGCGGTGATCGGCGGGCTGGTCGGCGAGCTGCAGGCGTTGCTGCTCCTCGGTTAGGACGCGCACGCGATACGGTTTCCTTCCGGAGCGGGGAGGGAGACCCGGTGGACGCGGTGCTGGACGACTTCGCGCGGCACTGGCCGGTGTACGTCTCGATGCCGTTCGTCGCCGCGCTGATCGGCTACGTCACCAAGCGCGTTGCGATCGAGATGATGTTCCGCCCGCTCGAATTCGTCGGCATCCGGCCGTTCCTCGGCTGGCAGGGCGTGGTGCCGAAGCACGGCGGGCGGATGGCCGCGATCGCGACCGACCTGCTCACCGCGAACCTGCTCGACATCGAAGAGGTCTTCGCCCGCGTCGACCCGGTGATCATCACCCGCGAACTCGAACAGCCCCTGCTGCGCGCGGTCGACGGGATCGCCCGCGACGTGCTCGAACAGCATCATCCGCGGCTGTGGGAGGTCATGCCCACGATCGCGCAGGAACTGCTGATCAAACAGGTGCAGGCCAGCACGCCGCAGCTGGTGCGGGAATTCCTGGACGAGGTCCGCGACAACCTGGACGAGGTCCTCGACGTCCGGCACATGACGGTCGAACGGCTCACCCGCGACCGCGCGCTGCTGGTCCGGCTGATCCGGGAGACGTCCCGGCCGGAGATGACGTTCATCGCGCGCGCCGGGATCGTCTTCGGCTTCGTGCTCGGTCTCGTTCAGGCTCTGGTGTGGGCTTTCACCCGGCAGCCGCTGGTGCTGCCGATCTTCGGCGGCGCGATCGGGCTGTTCACCGACTGGCTGGCGATCAAGATGATCTTCCTGCCGCGCGAGCCGGTGCGGCTGGGCCGGGTCATCCTGCAGGGCAAGTTCCAGCGGCGGCGGGCCGAGGTCGCCCGGCAGTACGGCGAACTGGTCGCCAACGAGGTGCTGACCGTCCCGAATCTGCTCGACGCCCTGCTGCGCGGCCCGAAGTCGGACCGGCTCGTAGCGATGGTCGAACGCGCCGTCGGGCACGCGGTGGACGCGCAGGTCAGCGCCGCGAAACCGGTGGTCGCGCTCGCTGTCGGAGCACAGCGGCTGCAGGAGATGAAGCACGCCGCGGCGCAGCGGGCGCTGGCGGAGATGCCGCTGACCGCGCGGTACGCCGAGGGGTACCTGACCGAGGCGATGGACGTCGCGAAAATGGTCGAGCAGCGGATGCTCGCGCTGACGCCGCTGGAGTTCGAAGGCCTGCTGCGGCCGGCGTTCCGGCAGGACGAGTGGAAGCTGATCGCGGTCGGCGGCGTGATCGGGTTCCTCGTCGGCGAGCTGCAAGTCCTCCTCATGCTCGGCTGACTTTCGGCGGTTGTTCGCGCCGGGCTCACTCGAATTGACTAACCTCAGTGCCGTGTCCGAGCCACCGCAGCTGCCCGCAGTCCACGAGGCCTACCTGCCCCGCGAGCACGCGCTGCATCGCCCGCGGCACGGCAAGCGGCAGCTGACCGCGCTGGTCAGCGCCCTGTTGTTCTTCGTGACGCCGACCATGCTGTGGGTCGTCGGGGTCCGGCCGAGCGAGATCGAGAACCACAAGCTCGCCGGATTCCCCAACCTTGGCGAGGGGTTCAAGTTCTTCACCGACCTCCCCAAATGGGCGACGGACCAGCTGTCGTTCCGCGCGGGCGCGATCAACGCGGCGAACGGGATCAGCGAGGGCGTCTTCGGCGAGGCCGCACCGCTCGACCAGGGTTCGGCGTCGAGCAACGGCCCGATCCCGGCACCGCCGCTGCAGCAACCGGGCGCGCCGAACACCGGTCCGACGGTGCCGAGCGGGCCGGGTTCCAGCCAGGCCGGATACCGCAAGGTGGTTCAGGGCGCGGACGGCTGGCTGTACTACGGCTACGACTCCGAGGCGAAGTGCACGCCGACCCAGGACATCGACACCACGATGAAGCGGATCGACGAACTGCGCTCGGCCGTCGAAGCGTCCGGCCGGAAGTTCGTGTTCGTGGTGACGCCGGACAAGACGACGATGGTGCCGCAGTTCCTGCCCGCGAGCTATCCGGGCAAGGAATGCTCGCAGGCCGCCTCGCCGAACGACTGGTACAAGATCACCACCGAAGGCCACTCGCTCGACCTGCGCCCGCAACTCGCCGCCGAAGCGGCCAAGGTCGGGCACCCGATCTACGCCCCGAACGACACGCACTGGCGCGACGAAGGCGGCCTCGTCCTGACCCGCGCGCTCGCCGAGACGCTCAAGCCGGGCACCACGAACAGCTGGCTGAGCGCCCCGGACGGCCAGTACGACGCGGTCGCGGACCTGCCGCTGCTGCTCGGCCAAACCGGCGTCAAGACGAACACCCGGTACAACCTGCGCCCGGACGGCGTCACCGACCGCGCGGGAGAATTCGTCGGAAGCATCGACCAGCCGGTGCACCGCTCGGCCCCGCCGATCGTCGGCACGATCGACCAGCCGACCCTCGTCTACGGCGACTCGTTCAGCCTCGCGTCGTCGCGGTACCTGGAGGCGGCGTTCACGAATCTCACGTATCTGGCGTATTCGACGGACAAGACGCCGCAGTCACAGGCGGTGGACCAGTTCGTGAACTCGCACGTGGTGGTGCTGCAGGCGGTGGAGCGGAATGTCGCTGGCGGGTTGGTGCCGTTTACTGACGAGGGGTTCATTTCGGCGGTGAAGGACGCGCTGGCGAAGCATCCGATCCGGTAGCGAGCGGGCAGGAGATCGGCCTGAGCCGCCAGCGCATCGCGCCGGGTTTCGTCCACGGTTTGGCACTGCTGGTGTCCAGGGTTCCCGTAGATACCGTCGCGCGCATGGCGTCCGAACAGCGAAACAGCCCGGTCGTGGTTTTCGGGCAGGCGGCCGCGCCGGGCTCGCCATCGTCGCCAAGGCTCTGCGACGCGGACGTCCAGTGCTCGGAGTCGTTCGCGACCCGGCCCGGCACTCCGCATTGGCCGCCCTCGGGGAGGGCGTCACTGTCGTCGCGGGCGATCTGACCGATTCGGACAGCGTCACGGCGGTGTTGCCTGACGAGGTCGCGGCGTTGGTGAATGCGGTGACGCCGTTTACCGCCCCGCCGGAATCGTTCGAAAACTTCGACCCCGACTACTACGTGCGCTTGGTCGAGAACCTCGCTAAGGCCGCGCGCGGATCCAGGGTGATCGAAATCGGCCTCGCCGCCTGGCAGGAACAAGCAGCAATGGACTGGCTGGTCGTCACGCCGCCACCCGGGTTGTCGCTTGAAGCACCGACGACCGGCGAGTACCGGATTGCGGGCGACGTGCTCGACTCCCAGGCAGCGGCAATCCCGTTGTCCTACGCGGACCTCGCGACAGCCGTCCTCGACCAGATCGACCAGCCGACGATGTCTCGCCAGCAGGTGACCGTCTACCGCTAACCGACCGGAACCGGAGCCGCTTCCACCGGGCTAGTCCGCACCCCGCGCCGACGGTCGCGGACCCACGCGATCACCCGGCACACCAGATAAATCAAGAACGAAATCGAAGTCACGAAAGCGCTCACCGGCAACCCCGGCGCGAGCGACAGCACGATCCCGCCCAGTGCGGCGATCTCGGCGAACACCACGGACAGCACCGTCGCGCGCAACGGGCTCGCCGTCACCCGGGCAGCGGCCGCGGCGGGGGTCACCATCAGGGCGACCACCAAGAGCGACCCGACCACCTGCACGCTCAGCGCCGTCGCGACGCCGACCAGCAGGGAAAACAGCACCGTCAAAGTCTTGACCGGAACCCCGCGTGCCTCGGCTACCGCGCGGTCGACGCTGGCGAACAGCAGCGGACGGTAGATCAGCGCGAGCACCGCCAAGACCGCGGCGGCGGCGATCGCCAACGCGGTCAGGTTCGTGCTGTCCACGGTGATGATCTGGCCAGTCAGGATCCCGAATTTGTTCGCTGACCGTCCTTTGTAGAACGACAGCAGCAGAACGCCCATGCCCAGCCCGAAGGACAGGATCACGCCGATGACCGAATCGCGATCCGAGTCGCGGATTCCCAGGATTCCCAGCAACAACGCGGCAGCCACCGCACCGGCGAGCGCGCCGTATTCCACTCCGACGCCCAGCAGCAGCGCGCCAGCGGCACCGGTGAAGGCCAGTTCGGACGTGCCGTGTACCGCGAAGGACATGCGGCGCATCACGATCAGCGGGCCGAGCACCCCGGCCAGCAAGCCGAGCACCGCGGCGGCGATCAGCGCGATCCGGACGCTGTCCAGTTCCGCGATCAGCTCCCACGTCTTGGCGAAGTCGAACATGCCGTCCAAGGCTCAGCCCACTGCTTCCTGCTCGTGGTGATGCGGTTCGTCCTCGCACAGCGCGCTTTGCGCACCCGCGATGTGAATCTGCCCGCCGACGCGCAGCACCTCGATCTTCGTCCCGTACAGATCCGACAGCGTCTCCGAGGTCATCACCTCGTCCGGCTTGCCGATCCGGAACTGGCCGTTCACCAGGTACAGCACGCGGTCGACGAACTGCAGGACCGGGTTGATCTCGTGCGTCACGAACAGCACGGCGGACCCGGCTTCGCGGCGTCGCGCGTCGATCAGTTCGCTGACCGCGCGCTGGTGTGCCAGGTCCAGCGACAGCAGCGGTTCGTCGCACAGCAGCACCGTCGGGTCGCCGACCAGCGCTTGCGCTACCCGAAGGCGTTGCTGCTCGCCTCCGGACAAGCGGCCGACCGGCTGTTTCGCGTAGCGCGTGCCGCCGACCGATTCGATCACCGACGCGACGCGGCGTTTCCGTGCGCGCATTCCGGCCAGGCCGGGGCCCCAGCGGTGACCGTCCAGGCCCAGGCCGACGAGGTCGACGCCGCGCAGCGTGAGCGAATCGTCGATCGCTCGTTGCTGCGGGATGTAGCCGACCTTGCGGTTCGCGCCTCCCGGACGGCCGCCCGCGATTTCCACCGTGCCCGCCGACAGCGACTGCATGCCCAGCAACGCCTTGAGGAAGCTGCTTTTGCCGGAACCGTTCGGGCCGAGGACGGCCAGGAATTCGCCCGGCTCGACGTCCAGGTCCAAACCGGACCAGAGGGTGCGGTCGCCGAAGGCGAGCCCGGCCCCGCGCACGCGGACCGCGGGGCCGGCATCGGGAAGCTGGACGGACATCAGCTGTTCAGAGCCCCCGACAGCGCGTCCACATCCTTGGTCATCCAGTCAATGTAGCCCGTGACGTTCGCCGGGAGCGTCTCGGATACGTCGACCACCGCGACCCCGGCCGCCTTCGCGTCGGCGACGGCCTGCTTGGTCAGCGGGGTGACCGTCTGCACGTTGTTGACCAGCGCCTTCACCTGCTTTTCCTTGATCAGCTTGGTGAACTCGGAGACCGCCGCGGCGGGCACGTCGGTCTCGTTCTCGATCGCGTCGGAAAACGCCTTCGGGGTGGCGTCGCCGATGTTCGCGGTCTTGAGCAGGTAGTGCGCGACCGGTTCGGTGACGACGACCTTCGTGTTCGGGTGCGCGGTGCCGAGCGCGCCCGCCTTCTTGATCAGGCCGTCGAGCTGGCCCTTGAAGGTCTTGGCGTTGTCCTCGAACGCCTGCTTCGACGCGGGCTGGATCTCGCCGAGCGCGGCCGCGACCTGGTCGGCGACCTTCTCGACGCCCGGCAGGTCGTACCAGACGTGCTCGTTCTCCTCGCCCGGCTTGGCGATGTCGTAGGCGACCAGTTTCTTCGCCGAAGCCGCCTCTCCGGACAGCTTGGTGAAGAACTCGTCGTAGCCGCCGCCGTTGGCCAGAGTGAGCTGCGCCTTCTTGGCGGCGAGCGCGTCGTCGGCAGTGGATTCGTACGAGTGCGGGTCGGCGGAGGGATCGTGAATGATCGACGTGACCTGCACTTTGTCGCCGCCGATGGCGGACGCGACGCTGCCCCAGACATCGGTGGAGGCGACGACCTTCACCTGGTCGCCCGTTCCCCCTCCCGCCCCGGAACCGGTCGAGGACGTGCTGGAGCACGCGCCGAGCGCGAACACAGCCAGAGCCGACGCGGCGGCGAGAACGCTCGTGGTGCGACGGGAAGTCATCGGGCACTCCTGGGTCGAACTGCTAATGGAAACCGTTGTCAGATTCACTTTACCCCATCCGAACGGCGAGCCTCACTCCACCGGGTGGCCGTACCCGCTCTTGATCACCGAGAGGATCGAGACGCTCACCACAGGGGTGTCGCTTCTGGAAAACGATCTGAACCGTTACGGTTTGCGGATGGGCCGTCCTATTCGCACCCGGAGGCAGGCGACATTGGCGTCGCTCGCGGCGGAACTCGGGGTGTCCAGGACCACCGTGTCCAACGCCTACAACCGCCCGGATCAGCTCTCCCCGGAACTGCGCCGCAGGGTGCTCGAGACCGCACGACGGCTCGGCTACCCCGGCCCGGACCCGGTCGCGCGCTCGCTGCGCACCCGCAAGGCGGGCGCGGTCGGACTGCTGCTGACCGAGAACCTCTCCTACGCCTTCCGCGACCCGGCCGCCGTCGGCGTGCTCGAAGGGCTCGCGCTGGCCTGCGAGGACGCGGGCGTCGGCCTGCATCTCGTGCCGGCCAGCCCCGGTCGCGAGGACCTCGCCGCGGTGCACCGCGCGGGCGTGGACGGGTTCGTCGTGTACTCGGTGCCGGACGACGACCCGCATCTCGCGGCCGTCCTGGAACGGCCGGTGCCGACGGTGATCATCGACCAGCCCCGCATCGAGGGCGTGGATCGCGTCGGCCCGGACGACGCGGCCGCCGTCACGCAGCTCGCCGACCATCTGGTGGCGCTCGGCCACCGGCAGATCGGCGTCCTCTGCATGCGGCTCGGCCGCGAGCGCAACGACGACTTCGTGACCTCCGAACGCCAGAGCGGCGCGCACTTCCACGTGCAGCGCACCCGGCTGGAGGCGCTGGCGACGGCGTTTTCCTCGGCGGGCGTCGACTGGGCGACCGTGCCGGTGGTCGAGCGCTTCGACCACACGGTGGACGACGGCGCCTCTGCCGCACGTCAGCTGCTGGACGCGTATCCGCAGGTCACCGCCCTGGTGTGCACCTCAGACATTCTCGCGCTCGGTGCGCTGGCCGAGGCCGCGCGACGCGGGCTGCGAGTGCCGCTCGACCTCACGGTGACCGGTTTCGACGGCATCGCCGAGGCAGAGCGCTCCGGGCTCACCACGGTGCATCAGCCGGTGCTGGAGAAGGGCAAGGTGGCCGGACGGCTGCTGCTCAGCTCGGCCGAGCGGGTCGGGCCCAAGGTCATCACGCTGCCGACGGAGCTGCGGGTCGGACGCACGTCGGCGCCGCCGCGGACGGTCGAGGAGCCCTGGTTCGGCGGGTGAGTCGTGAGTGGCAATCGCGGTTAGAACCGTGATCAGCACTCACGAGCACCCCCAGCCTTTGCCGTGATTTCGGGCCCACCGCATTGTGTGCGCGCCCTCGGGCCGGTTCCATGGAAAGAACCGCCCGCGTCCGCGGGGAAGCGCAGGCCGAAAGGTGCCCCATGACCTCCATCGACGTGCTGCTCAAGCGTAATCAGGAGATCGGGAACATCGTCCCCGGCGACCGGTCCTCCCCCAAGCCGTCGCTGCAGGTGTCGATCCTGACCTGCATGGACGCGCGGATCCGGGTGTTCGAGATCTTCGGCCTGCTGCAGGGCGAGGCGCACGTGCTGCGCAACGCGGGCGGTGTGGTCACCGACGACATGATCCGCTCGCTCGCGCTCAGCCAGCGCAAGCTCGGCACCCGCGAGGTGCTGATCGTCCAGCACACCGACTGCGGCCTCTCCACGGTCACCGAGGACGAGTTCAAGGACGAGCTGGAGTCCGCGACCGGGCTGCGGCCGACCTGGGCGGTCGAGGCGTTCCACAAGGTCGAGGACAGCGTGCGCACCTCGGTGGAGCGCGCCCGGCGCAGCGACTTCCTCCTGCACAACGACAACGTGCGCGGATTCGTCTACGACGTGAAGGCCGGGAGCCTGACCGAGGTCAAGTAAGAGCCGTCGTATTCAATGGCGGGGTGGCAGTAGACACCGACGTTCTGATCGATTGGTTCGCCGAGGTGGGCCGCGACCTGCCGTGGCGGGAGCCGGACTGCTCGGCGTGGGGCGTGCTGGTCAGCGAAATCATGCTGCAGCAGACGCCGGTCTCGCGCGTCCAGCCGATTTGGCTGGAGTGGATGGCCCGCTGGCCGGTGCCCTCAGCGCTGGCCGCCGAGACCACCGGCGAGGTCGTGCGCGCGTGGGGCAAGCTCGGCTACCCGCGTCGCGCGCTTCGGCTGCATGCCGCCGCCACGGTCATCGCGCAGGAGCACGGCGACGTCGTTCCGTCCGATGTGGACACTCTGCTCGCGCTGCCCGGCATCGGCGCGTACACGGCGCGCGCGGTGGCAGCGTTCGCGTACGGCAAGCGTGCGCCGGTCGTGGACACGAACGTTCGACGGGTGGTCGCGCGCGCTGTGCATGGCGCCGGTGACGCTGGCCCGGCGTCGAACACGCGCGACATGGCGGACGTCGAGGCGTTGTTGCCCGCTGAAGACGCGCCCGCGGCCAAGCTGTCCGCGGCGTTGATGGAGCTGGGCGCGCTGATCTGCACCGCCCGGTCGCCGAAGTGCGCGGACTGCCCGATTTACGCCGAATGCGCCTGGCAGCACAACGGCCGTCCCGAATACGCCGGTCCGGCCAAGCCGGTGCAGAAGTTCGCCGGAACCGACCGGCAGGTGCGCGGGCTGCTGCTGGACGTCCTGCGCGGCAGCGAGGGACCGGTCGAGAAGGCTCGGCTGGACCTCGTGTGGCACGAATCCGGCCAGCGCGACCGGTGCCTGGATTCGCTGCTTGTGGACGGTCTGCTGGAGCAAACCCCCGACGGGCTCTTCGCGCTTCCCGGGGAACACTGACGCACTACGACGAAAGTCGGCAAAAAGTTGTCCCCTCCGGGGTGCCGGGTTAGCTTTCCCCCGTCGCACTTCCGGGCTGAGGAGTTCCGCATGGGGGAAGCAACGCGTCGTGCCGTCTTGAAGGGCGGCCTCACCGTCACCGCCGTGGGCGCTTTGGGGTTCGCCACGGCGAGATCCGCGGCCGCCGTCACCACGCCGACCATCCATTCGACGGCCGAGTGGAACGCCCGGCCGCCGTCGGGCGCGATCGTGGTGGAGAACCACAAGCCGACGTACATCGTGGTGCACCACACCGTCGACCCCGGCAACAACACCGACTACTCGCTGGCGCACGCCCTGCAGATCTCGCGGGACATCCAGAACTTCCACATGGACACCCGCGGCTGGATCGACACCGGCCAGCAGTTCACGAACAGCCGCGGCGGCTTCGTCACCGAGGGACGGCACCGCAGCCTCGAAATCCTGCGCGGCGGGACGCAGCACGTGCAGGGCGCGAACGTCGCCAACCACAACAGCGAATGCCTCGGCATCGAGAACGAGGGCCTTTACAGCACGGTCGACGTGCCGGTCGCGCTGTGGAACTCGCTCGTGCAGCTGATCGCCTACATCGCGCACCAGTACGGCATCACCCCCGAGTTCATCAAGGGCCACCGCGATTTCAACTCGACCGAGTGCTGCGGCCAGGTGCTTTACGACCGGCTTCCGGAGCTGCGCAAGGCGGTCGGACAGCAGCTCGGCCTGTCCGTCGTTCGGCTCGACGCGCCGGAATGGCCGCTGCTCAAGCCGGGCGACACCGGACCGCGGGTGATGACCGCGCAACGGTTCCTGCGCGCGGCCGGGTTCGGCGTGCCGACCGACGGCGTGTTCGGCAAGGCGACCGCCGACGCGGTGTCCTCGTTGGCCGCTGAGCACGGACTTTCCCGCGACAGCTGCACCGCGGCCCGGGCCAGCGACGAGTCCGCCTACCTCGGCTCGGACGTCTGGCCGTTGATCGTGCCGGCAGACCGCTCGACCGCCGCGTGGCGCACCGAGCTGGCCCGCTGACCGGGGACGCCTCACGTGTGCCAGCGAGGGCGGCACACGTGGGGCGTCACAGGCCGGACAGGAACGCCTCCACCGCGCCGCGATACGTCTCGGGAGCCTCGGCGTGCGGCAGATGCGCCGAACCGGACACGATCAGGTGCTTCGCGCCGGGCACCCGCGCTGCGACCTCGGCTTGCTGACCGGCGGGCATCGCGGTGTGCTCGCCCTCGACCAGCAGCAGCGGACAGCGGATACCGTCCACAATGGACCAGTAGTCCCGGCGGCCCCATTCGGCGGCGATCTCGTACAGGTTCTCCAGGTCGGCGATCAGGTGATAGCCGTCTTCGCGTTCCTCGACGCATTCGGTGAAGTAGTCGCCCGCGGTGCCGAAGAACTCGCGCACATGGGCCAGCGATTCGAACGGCACCGGCCAGCTCTCGAAGTAGCCCCGCCAGGTCTCGACGGTGCGTCCGCGCTGGTCCGGGGCGAAATCCTCGCTGACCACCGCGCGCACCAGCTCCGGGTATTTCGCCGCGGTGGCCCACGCGTGCAGCCCGCCCATCGAATGCCCGATCAGCACCGACGGTCCGAGGTCGGCCAGCACGTCCGCGACATCCTCGGCGAACCGCTCGGTCGTCCACGGCCCGGTGTGCGGCGCACGGCCGTGACCACGGGCGTCGAGAGCATGCACGCGGCCGTATCGCTTGAGCCATTGCGCGACCGGCCACCAGGTGCGGGCGCGGCCCATCAGCCCGTGCAGCAGCAGGATCGACACGCCGTGGCGTTCGTCGCCGCCGAAGTCGATCAGGCCTGGTCGCATTACTCCTCCTGGGTTTTCACCGCTACTTCATCACAAACCTGCCCCTAGGGTGAAGGAATGCGCAGCCGCCCGACCGCCGTCCTCGCCCTCATCGGCGTGCTTGCGCTGTCCGCGTGCAGCCCTGCCGAACCCGCCGCCGCTCCACCGCCGCCGATGCATCCGGCACCGGGCGCGAACAGCGCGGGCGATCCGTACTTCCCCGACGACGGCAACGGCGGATACGACGCCCT
Source organism: Amycolatopsis sp. cg13 (assembly GCF_041346965.1). Lineage (GTDB taxonomy): Bacteria > Actinomycetota > Actinomycetes > Mycobacteriales > Pseudonocardiaceae > Amycolatopsis. The sequence continues at coordinate 6,449,972 of NZ_CP166848.1, read as the reverse complement.
CGACTACCACGTCGACGTCAGCTACGACCCGCCGAGCGGCCGCCTCGACGGCGACACCACGGTCTCCGCGAAAGCCACCCAAGACCTCAGCCGCTTCGGCCTCGATCTGCGCGGACTGGACGTCGCCGCGGTGGAGATCGACGGAAAACCGGCGAAATACGGCCGGGAAAAGAACAAACTGGTCGTAACTCCGGCCGAACCGCTGCGGTCGGGTTCGACCTTCCGGACGCGCGTGCACTATTCGGGTATTCCGGCGAAAACCCCGCACGACGGCGGATCGGAAAACGGCTGGGCCCGCTCCGAGGACGGCGGCGCGTATTTGGTCGGCGAGCCGCATTCCGCTTCGTTCTGGTACCCGGTCAACGAAACCCCGCGCGACAAGGCGACCTTCACGCTGACCGCGCACGTGCCCACCGGCTGGACGGTGCTGTCCAACGGCCGCGAGCAGGGCACCAGCGCCAAGGACGGCAAGACCACCACGACGTGGGCCGATCCGAATCCGGTGGCCAGCTACCTGACGACGATCGCGATCGACAAGTTCACCGTGCAGCGCTCCACGCTCCCGGACGGCACGCCGGTCGTTTCCGGCTACGCACCCGGCGCCGAACCCCGCGAGGCCACCGGCGACCGACTGCCGGAGGTGCTCTCGTTCCTGGAAAGCAAGTTCGGCAAATACCCGCAAAGCGCGGCCGGCGGGATCTACCTCGACGAGAACATCCACTTCTCCCTGGAAACGCAAACCCGTCCCACTTATGCGAAATGGGCGGAAATCCTGACCATGGTGCACGAGAACGCGCACCAGTGGTTCGGCGATTCGGTGTCGCTCAACTCGTGGGCGGACATCTGCCTGAACGAATGCTTCGCGTCGTACGCGCAGTGGATGTGGGGCGAACGCGAGGGCCAGAACCTCGACGACCGTTATCGCGCGGCCGTCGAAATCACCAAGGGCAGCACGGATTTCTGGGGACAGAAGCTGGTCGACATGGGGCCGGAGCACCTGTTCGAGGGCGCGTACGACAAGGGCATCCTGGCCGTGCACGCGCTGCGCCGGGAACTGGGAGAGCCAGGATTCGAGAAGGTGCTGCACGAGTGGGTGGGGCAGCATCGCAACGGGAACGCGACTTGGGCGGACTTCGAGAAGCTGGTGTCGAAAGTCGCTGGGCGCGATTTGAGCGGGTTTCTCAACGACTGGTTCCACGGGACTAAGGTGCCGTCGGATGCTGATCTTTACCCGGGCGCGTTGCGGCCTTGACTGCCGAGCAACGACCTGGTCAGGCTGCTGCGCGCGTCGTTCATCTCGGCTAAGGCATTGCCGAGTTCGGTGTCGCTGACCCGCACTGGCTCTTCGGGCCTGAGCGCCAACGCGTGGAGCGACGCCCGGCGAAGCAGTTCCTTCATGAAGGACGCCGTGACGCCGTCCGTCGCGTCGACCACCGGGGCGAGATCAGCCGTCAACTCCAGGCCGCGGGAGTACAAGCGCAGCAACGCTTCCCGGCCAGCCGCGTCCGGCAGCGGCACCTCGACCGCCAAGTCGACCCGTCCGGGACGGTCTGCCAGCGCTTTCTCCAGACTGCTCGCCCGGTTGGTGGTGAGCAGGAAGGTGACGTCCGCGTCGCCGCCGACGCCGTCCATCGCGTCGAGCAGGCTGAACAGCAGCGGTGTCGGGCCGTGTGCGAGGTCGCGGTCCTCGGCAATCAGGTCGACGTCCTCCAGCACCATGACGCTCGGCTGCAGCCGACGCGCCAGGGAAGCGGCTTGCGAGATGAACCGCATCGCGGCGCCGGTCAGGATCACGACCGTGCAGTCCGGGAGCTGACCCATCAGATATCGCACGGTGTGCGTTTTTCCAGTGCCGGGCGCGCCGTGCAGAAGGAGGCCGCGCTTCAGGTGCTGACCCGCCGCAGCCAGACGCGCGCCGTGTTCGGCGATGCCCATGGTGTGCCGCTCGATCGCTTCCAGGATGCCGTCCGGCAGCACCACGTCTTCGCTGCTTAGCCCCGGCCGCGGCAGGAAGGTGACAAGCTCGTTGTTACGGTGCTCGCTCAGGCCGAACGCGATCACCTGGCCGCGCAGCACGTCATGTTCGGTCATCAGCGCTTCGATGCGGTCGCGGGTCTCGGTGGCCGCCCGTCGGTCTTCGGCGATCACTTCGAGCCGACAGTTCGCCTGCCCGTACTGCGGGGCGGCGCCGCGCATGCCGACCAGCACAGGGGAACCGTCCGGCGCTGTCGTGCCGACCAGCCCGAGCTGGACGACGTCCGCCGCCTCGTCCGGGCCGATCGCGACCGTCGCGTAGTCCACCGCGCCCAGCTCGTAGTGGCCGTGCTGTTTGGCCGTGACCAGCATGCCGACCAGGTCCTCGTGGCCGCGCAGTCCTCCGACGATGCCGAACCAGTCCCGCGCCCACCCAACGTAACCCAAACGCGGGATCGCGTCGGCGTGCGGAGGGGCAGCGTGCACGGCCCCCCGGGCCGGGCGCACTGCCCCTCCGCACGCCGACTTAAAGGCGATCCCGCCGCGACGACGGAGTCGGCGCAATCAAACACAGCGGCGCGAACCGCGAAACCCGGCCAGCCGTTAGTACGCTGGGGACTATGGCTGTAGTCAAGATCAACGCAATCGAAGTTCCCGAAGGTGCCGGCCCCGAGCTGGAGAAGCGGTTCGCCGCGCGGCTGCACTCGGTCGACAACCAGGAGGGGTTCCTCGGCTTCGAGCTGCTCCGCCCGGTCGCCGGCGAGAAGCGCTACTTCGTGTACACGAAGTGGGAAACCGAGGAGCACTACCAGGCCTGGGCGGGCGGTCCGGCGCGTGAGGCGCACGCGGGCGAGCGCAAGAACCCGGTGTCGACTGGCGCGAATTTGCTGGAGTTCGAGGTCGTGCAGGCATCGAAGCCGGGTGAGTGACGAACTCGCCCGCGCCGCCGAGCTGATTTCGGGTGCCGGCGCGCTGCTCGTGTGCGCCGGCGCCGGGATGGGCGTCGACTCCGGGCTGCCTGATTTCCGTGGCGGGGAAGGGTTTTGGCGCGCGTATCCGCCGTACGCCGGGCTTGGGCTGCGGTTCGAGGAGTTGGCCGACCCGCGGCATTTCGCCTCGGACCCCGAGCTGGCTTGGGGTTTTTACGGGCACCGGCTCGAGCTGTACCGGAAGACGGTGCCGCATCGCGGGTTCGGGTTGCTGCTCGAATGGGGGCTGGCGAAAGAGGGCGGCGTGCGCGTGTTCACATCCAATGTGGACGGACAGTTTCAGGCGGCGGGGTTTCCGCAGGTCGCCGAGGCGCACGGGTCGATCCATCATCTGCAGTGTCTCGCCGGGTGTTCGCGGGAGATCTGGCCGGCGGCCGACATCACGGTCGAAATCGACGAGGAGACGATGCGTGCCCGGCCGCCGTTGCCATCCTGTCCGCGGTGCGGCAGTTTGGCCCGGCCGAATATCCTGATGTTCGGGGATTTTGACTGGGTTCCCGATCGGAGTCAGGAACAGCTGGACGAGCTCACCACCTGGCGTCGTGCGCATCGCGACACGGTGGTGGTCGAAATCGGTGCGGGGCAAGCGGTTCCGACGGTCCGGCGGTATTCCGAGCTCGCCAGCGCGGCGACGGGTGCGCTGATCCGGATCAATCCGCGCGAACCGCGGATCCGGCACGGGCGCGGGGTTTCGATCGCCGCGGGCGCGCTGGAGACGTTGGTCAAGCTCGTTTGAGTTCCAGCAACGGGAACGGGCGGCCGTCCGAATCGGTCTCCTGCCTGCCGACGACCTCGAACCCGTGGTGCAGATAGAAACCGACTGCCTGCGGGTTCTGCTCGTTCACGTCCAGCGTGAGGTCCGGGAAGCGGTCCAGCGCAGCACGCAACAAAGCCGTTCCCACGCCACGGCCGCGGAAATCGTCGTGCACGAACAGCATTTCCAGCTTTCCCTCGGCGATTCCCGAGAAACCTGCCGCGATTCCGTCGACGTCCGCCACGGTCAGGTCCACTTCCGGGAAGTACAGCGGGACGCGCGTGGCGTAGTACTCGACGTCCGCCGGAGTCAGAAAGTCGTGCGTCGCCTCGACGGCGCTTCGCCAGATCTCCAGCAGCCGCGGGTATTCCCCACGGCTTGGCCGCAAGGTCGTCACGGCAGCTGCACCTCCGCGTAAACCGCCCGGTGATCGCTCCCGGGCACATCGAAAACTTGGTAATCCCGGATCGCCACCCGGCGGTCCACCAGCACGTGATCCAGCGGCACGAGCGGGACCGACGACGTCGACCACGTCGGGACCATACCGTCGCCGCGTGCCTCCGCCGCGTCGACATAGCCGCGGGACAGCACCGTTCGCAGCGCGGCATGGTCGAGAGTCGCGTTGAAATCGCCCGCCACCACGCGCAGGCCGTGCTCGCCGATCGCGCGCGACAGGTCCCGCATCTCCTGTTCCCACTGGTAATACCCGGAGTCCGGCGAACGCGGATGCGCCGCCACGATCTCCAACGTCGTCCCGCCTCCGAGATCCGCCTCCGCACCAGGCTGTTTCTGGACGGAATCGCCGGTGAAGTCCTCTTCGGTCAGCGGATACCGCGACACGATGCCGGAACCGTCCACACCGGACGCCGGATGCATGACCCGGTAAGGCAGCGTCTGGAACAGCCCGGCCTTCTCCAGCCCGGACATCGCGGCGGGCGTCATCTCCACCAGGTTCAGCACGTCGATCCGATGCTCCCGGACCAGCCGCACGAGCGCCGCCGGATCGGCCTGGCCCAGGTAGAGATTAGCGGCCAGCACGCGCACCGTCTTCCCGTTCACCGCGGGCTGGGCGTCGGAGATCACCCGCGGCGCGACGTACACCGCCAGCAGCACGGACAACGCCAGCGCGACGCCGCCGATCCACCACCGCCGCAGCATCAGCGCGAGCGCGGCGAGCAGGACGCCGTAGACGACGAAGTACGGGGTCAGCGCCAGCAACGCGGTCAGGTACCAGCCGCTGCCGTCCCAGCCGATCGCGCGCAGCACGGCGACCGCCAGCAGCGGCAGTCCGACCAGCACGAGCAGGCCCGTGACCAGCCGGGTTCGCTTCCGCGCCTCCTTCACCATGATCCCGAGTATGCCGGGCGCCCGCTGACAGGTCCGTGTCAGCGCCGTGTGCGCGGCTTGCCAGCGCCGCCGTCCACTGTGTGCTGGAGCGACACAGGAGGAGGCGACATGTCGCACGCGATCCAGGCCGAGGGCCTGGTCAAGCATTTCGGGGAGACGAAGGCGCTGGACGGGGTGGACCTCGAGGTCCCGTTCGGGAAGGTGGTCGGGGTGCTCGGGCCGAACGGCGCGGGCAAGACGACCGCGGTCCGCATCCTGGCCACCCTGCTGAGACCGGACGCGGGACACGCCACGGTCGGGGGCTACGACGTGGTCCGCGACCCGGTCCGGGTGCGCGGTCTGATCGGGCTCACCGGGCAGTACGCGTCGGTGGACGAGGACCTGAGCGGCACCGAGAACCTGGTGCTGATCGGGAAGCTGCTGAACCTTTCCCGGGCCGACGCCCGGGCGCGGGCGGCCGAACTGCTGGAGCGGTTCGAGCTGACCGACGCGGCCAAGCGGCCGATCCGGACGTATTCCGGCGGCATGCGGCGCAGGCTCGACCTGGCGGCGAGCCTCGTCGGCCGTCCCGCCGTGCTGTACCTGGACGAGCCGACCACCGGGCTCGACCCGCACGCGCGCAACGAGGTGTGGCAGGTGGTCCGCAACCTCGTCGCCGACGGCGCGACGGTGCTGCTCACCACGCAGTATCTGGAGGAGGCCGACCAGCTCGCCGACCGGATCACCGTGTTCGACCACGGCCACGTGGTCGCCGACGGCCGCGCCGACGAGCTGAAGCGGCGGGTCGGCGGGCAGACGCTGCAGGTGCGGCCGACGTCGCTGAGCGATCTCGACGAGGTCGATCGGATCCTGGCCGAACTCACCGGCGTCCGGCCGGTCCGCGACAACGCGACCGGGCTGCTGACCGCGCCGGTGTCCGACCCGGTGCTGCTGTCCACGCTGGTGCGCCGCCTCGACTCGGCGGGCATCACCTCCGACGAGCTGGCGCTGCGGCTGCCCAGCCTCGACGAGGTGTTCCTCGCGCTGACCGGGCACGCGGCCGAGGAGCCGAAGCCGGACCGCGAACTCGAAGGGAGCCGGTCATGACCACCGCGACCGCCGTGGCCCCGCCCCGGCACATCAGTCCCGCCCAGGGCGCGAAGCACGCGTTTTCCCTTGCCTGGCGCGGCATTCTGAAGATCCGCAAGAACCCGGAGCAGCTGGCCGACGTCACGCTGGCTCCGATCATCTTCCTGCTGATGTTCACCTATCTGTTCGGCAACGCGCTGAGCGGTTCGATCGAGAATTACCTGCAGTCGCTCGTGCCGGGCCTGATCGTGATGAACATCCTGCAGGCCTCGCTGTCGGTCGGCACGCAGCTCAACACCGACATCACGAAGGGCGTCTTCGACCGCTTCCGCGCCATGCCGATCGCGCGTTCGGCCCCACTGGTGGGCGCGGTGCTGGCGGACCTCGTGCGGTACTTGGTGTGCCTGGCGGTCCTGCTGGTCGTGGCGACCGTGATGGGCTTCCGCGTGCAGACCGGTCCTGGGGAGTTCGTCCTCGCGATCCTGCTGGCGCTCGCGTTCGGCCTGTGCTTCTGCTGGGGTTCGGTGTTCGTCGGGATGCTGATGAAGTCCCCCGGCGCGGCGCAGGGCCTGATGTTCGTCTTCATCATGCCGCTGACGTTCGGCAGCAACGTGTTCGTCTCGACGGCCACGATGCCGGGCTGGCTGAAGGCCTGGGCGGACATCAGCCCGGTGAGCCTGATGTCCGACGTGATGCGCGGCCTGCTCAACGGCGGCGCGTACGGCGGATCCCTGCTCGGCTCGCTGGCCTGGATGGCCGGTGCGGTCGTGGTGTTCTTCCCGCTCGCGACGTGGGCTTACCGCAAGCGGGTCTGAGGGCGTCCTGCACGGGGGTGTGGACGCTGTGAGTGAGTGTCTGTGTCCGGGTTCCACAGCCGGGCACAGACACTCACTTTTTTGTCGCGAGCAGCCGGCGCAACGCGGTCGGAGTGTGTCCGAGGTGCTCCCGCACGGTTCGGCACAGGTGGGCCTGATCGGCGAACCCGAGGTCGGCGGCGAGGGCGGCCAAGCTGGGTTCGCCTTCCTCCAGTCGATCCAGCGCACGGACTACGCGCACGCCGTTGCGGTACCGGGTCAGCGACACTCCCAGTTCGCGGGTGAAGGCCCGGCTGAGCCGGTAAGGCGAGACGCCCAGCAGGGCTGCCAGCGGAATCAGGCCAGCCGCCGCGGGATGGTCGTCGACGATCGCGCGACGGGCTTGGGCTACCAGCGCCCGGTCGCCTGTCCGGTCGCTGTCTGGGACGGCCGTGGCCACGACCTGCTGGACGACCGCGGCTACCAGGCCGATGAGTCCTTCCGTCGCCGCGTAGCCGGTGTCGGCGGCGCGAGTGGCGGCGAGGAGCCGACGGTGGGCGAGGTCGAGCGGGCCGTCCACGTACAGCGTTGAGCGCTCCAGCAGCGGCGCGTCGCCAGCCAAGGTGCGCCAGAACGCGGGCGTCAGGGTGATCGAGGTGCACCGGTCACCGCCGACGGGATGGGCGAAGTGCTCCTCCTCGCCGGGCAGCCCGAGGTAACCGACGGTGCGGTCGAGATCCGTGCAGACCCCGCGGACGCGGCGACGGAACCCGCCGCTGCGCACGAGCACAAGCCGCACGTCCTCGCGCGGCCGCTCGGCCGACCAGCCGCGGTGATCGTCCCGGCAGTCCACCGTCCCGACGGCAAACTCCGGGCGAGTGGCGAGATCGGCGAAGGAGAGCACGCCCGAAGGCTACGGCGAGGGTCTGACAATTCCCGCAAGAATCTTCAAGACTCACGGGGCGGGGCCGGGCAGGATCCGTTGTCACAGCCCGAAAACCAAAGCAGGAGACATGGCGACCATTCGCGAAGAAGCAGTGCTCGAGTCCAGTGCCGACGACGTGTGGGAGGTGATCGGCGACTTCGCCGCAGGCCCCCGGCGGATGGCACCAGGATTCGTACTGGACAGCGTGCCCGAGGAGGACTGCCGAGTCGTTGCCTTCGCCGACGGCACGGTCGTCCGGGAACGCCGGGTTGGCGTTGACCACGGCGCGCGCCGGATCGTCTACTCGGTGGTCGGCGGCGACGTCCAGCCCGAACACGACAACGCCGCCATGCAGGTTCTCGCCGACGGCGAACAGCGGTGCCGGCTGGTGTGGACCCGCGACGTGCTCCCCGACGAACTGGCCGCGCCGATGACCAAAGCGATGTCGGCCGGCCTGGAGGTGATCAAGCGGACTCTCGATCACCTTCAGCCGGGCTCACCCGAATGAGATGGCCGGTCAGCCGCTCCCAGTTCCCGGAGCCGATGGCCGCCTTCTCTTCCTCGCTGAACGGCGCCTTCTCCAGAAACGACCGCGCGACCCCGCCGCTCGTGTCCAGGTAAGGAAAACCGCCGGGCCGGGTGCCGAAGGTGTAGGGATAGTCGGTCGAATAAAGCATCCGCTCCGTCCCGACCACCTCGGCCGCCCAGCGCAGGTAGCGTTCGCTGACCGTGCCGCTGCCCGCGATCCAGAAGTTCTGGCGGAAGTAGTCGGCCAGCGGCTGCCGTAGCCCGGCCATTTCCTGAAGGAAGCCGACGTGGTCGAGGTAGAACAGCACGACCTCGCCCCAGTGCCCGGCGATCACCTGCAGTCCGGGGTGCCGGTCGAAGACTCCGGAGAAGATCATCCGCAGGTACTGCACGCCGAGGTCGTAGTACCAGCCGAGCCCGGCGGTCGCCAACGCCGGACCGACGCCGTTGGGCAGCCCCGAGTAGTACGCCTCCCGCACCGCCCGCACGGGAGCCTGCGGGTGGAAGTGCAGCGGGACGCGCAGCCGTTCGGCGGTCGCGTAGAGGTCGTCGAATTCCGGTGCGTCGGCCAGTTTGCCGCCGGTGCGGCCGTACAGCATCGCGCCGCGAAAGCCCAGGGCGACCGCGCGTTCCAGCTCCTCGGCGGCGGCTTCGGGCGAGGATGTCGGGAGGGTGGCGAAAGCCTGGAAGCGCGTGGGGTTCGCGGCGACGATCTCGGCGAGTGCGTCGTTGGCCTCCCGCGCGACGGGCACGGCGTCAGCGGCCGGAAGGTTCTGCACGCCGGGGGTGGACAGGGATAACACCGCTACGTCGATGCCCTGCTCGTCCATGTCGGCGAGACGTCCGTCGCCGACGTCGCACAGGCGTCTGGTGACCGGGTGGTTCTCGGGATAGCCGTGCGGCTGGACCCCCGCCTTCGCCCACGCGTCGCGCAGGACGGGCAGGACCACGTGTTCTTCCAGGGCGACGATGCGCATGACAGCTCCTCGACGTTTCCAGTGATACCCATCGCAGAGTATCACTGGAAACATCAGTGGAAGCAAGGATCGGTTATCACCGATACCGGCCTACTCGCGTGCGCGCTCCGTCCGGACCGCTTCGATCGCCGCGGCCCGTTCCATCCGCGAGGTCTCGGCGACGATCGCCTCGTACCGTTCCGCGCCCAGCTCCCGGGTCAGGCTGGCGATCAGCTCGCGGACCTCCGGGCTCCCCAGGTCGAATCGGCCGCGCACCACGGCGCTCAGCGCCAGCATCCGGGCGGACGACTCCAGCCGGCCCTGCCGGTACCGGATCCGCGCCAGCAGTTCGACCATGGCAGCCAGGTCCGGCATGTCGAAGCGCCTTGCCGTCTGCTCGACCACGTCGAACACCGCTGGCTCCGCTTCGTCCGGGCGGCCTTCGGCGAGCAGCAAACCGGCCTCGATGGTGCCGAGCCATTCCGCCTCGAAACCCTCCGGAGTCGGCCAATCCGCGCGCGCCGACTTCATTTCCTGGAAGACCGCGCGCGCCTCGGCGACGTTGTTCTCGCGGATCAGCAACTCAGCGCGGCCAAGCAACACGATCAGCCGCAATCCGTTGTTCCCGCCGGAAGCCGCGTAGCGTTCCGCGGCTTCCATGTCCCGCCACGCGCCTTCTTGGTCACCGGCGCGGGAACGTTCGATCGCCAGCCGCCACCACTGCTGCACGATGTCGTCCCGCGACCGCAGTTCCATCACCAGCCGCAGGCCCTCGGTGTACCCGGCGATCGCGCCCTCGTGATCACCGGACTGCGACCGCGCCGCGGCCCGGAACCCGTGCGTCATGCCGAGGCCCCAGCGGTCGCCGACCTCGGCGAAGCCCTGGTGGGCAAGCTCTCGCGCCCGGTCCGCGCTCGCGAGATCGCCGGTGTCGCCGAGGACGAAGCTCTCCGCCCAGTACCCGGCGGCGCGGCTCCAGACGTCGTCCCGCTCGACGGCCCGGCGGATCTCGCGCCTCGCCAGGTCGCGTTCGCCGTTGAGGTAGGCCACGATCGGCAACCCGACCCAGAGCCACGGATTCCGTTCCGCCGCACCGGTCCGCACGCATTCCTCGATCAGTTCGGGAACGTTCACCTTCTCGTGCGGACCGGCCATGGCCAGCATCAGCACCTGGCTCAGCCGCAGGCTCGCCGCCACGTCCGGCGGCAGTTTGTCGCCCAGTTCGAGCACCTCGTCGACGAACAGCGCGGCCCGCTCGTTCAGGCCGACGATGTTGAGATACCAGAACAACCCGAACAACAGCCGGGCCGCCGATTCCGCGGAACCCGACTCGATCGCCGCACGCAGCGCGGAGGTGAAGTTGTCGCTGTCGTGCTCGTAGACGTCGATCGCCCGCAGCTGATCCCGTCCGCGCAGCAACGGTTCGTTGCGGTGGGCCAGTTCCGCGTAGTACGCGACCATCGCCGCGCGCATCCGCTCCTGCTCGCCGGATTCGGCGAGCCGCTCGGTCGCGTACGCGCGCAGGGTTTCCAGCAGGCGGTACCGCATGCCCACGACGTCCACAATGGACTTCTCCACCAGCGATCCCAGCACGTACACGATGTCGTCCGCGGGCAGTTCTTCGTCCGCGCAGACGTTTTCCACTGCCTCCTCGGAGAAACTCGCCGCGAACACCGCGAGCCTGCGCGCGAGCCGGACCTCCGCCTCGCTCAGCAGATCCCAGCTCCACTCCACCACGGCGCGCAGGGTGCGCTGGCGCGGCAACGCCGTCCGGCTGCCGGAGGTGAGCAGCCGGAACCGGTCGTCGAGGCGTTCGGCGATCTGCTCGGCGGTCATCGACCGCAACCGCGCGGCGGCCAGTTCGAGCGCCAGCGGCATTCCGTCGAGCCGGCGGCAGATCTGCCGCACCGCGTCCACTGTGGACTCGTCGAGCCGGAACCCGGGCCGTACCGCCATCGCGCGATCGAGGAACAGCCGGACGGAATCGAGCGTGCCGACGTCCGCGGGCGGCGCGGCCTCGTCCGGCACCGGCAGCGGACCGAGCGGGCACAACGCTTCCCCGGTGATCGCCAGCGGTTCGCGGCTCGTCGCGAGCACCCGCAACGCTGGCAGCCGCCGCAGCAGATTCTCGGCCAGCTCCGCGGCGGTGTCGATGACGTGTTCGCAGTTGTCCAGCACCAGCAACGCTTCCGCGCCGCTGAGCGCTTCCACCGCGTGTTCGAACGGATCGACCTGCCGGCGCCGCGCGTCGGTCTCCGCCGTCCGGAGATCGCGGACTTCCAACGCGTTGAGCAGCGCGGCCAACACGTCCTCGGCGGCCCGCACGCCAGCCAGCGGCACGAACCACACCAGGCCGCGCGAGTGCGCCGGATGCCGCGAAGCCGCTTCCGTCGCCAGCCGTGTCTTGCCCGCACCGCCCGGGCCGACGAGCGTGACCAGCCGGGCTCCTTCGAGCAGTTCAGCCAGCAGTTTCAGCTCGTCGGTGCGGCCGATGAAGCTGGTGAACCGCTGCGGCAACCGGTCCGCCACCGTGGCGACTGGCGTGTATTCGCCGCGCAGCGCACGCAGATGCACTTCCTGAAGTTCCGCCGACGGGTCGACGCCCAGCTCGTCGGCCAGCGTGGTGCGGATCGCGGAGTACGCGGCGAGCGCGTCGGCCTGTCGCCCGGCAGCGGAAAGCGCACGGATTCGCAAGCCAGCCAACCGTTCCCGCAACGGATGCGCCTGCGCGGCCGCGGTGAGTTCCGCGAGCACGTCCGCGTGCCGGCCCAGCCTCAGCTCGGCTTCGAACCAGTCCTCAGCGGTCTCCGTTCGCCGCTCCTCCAGCAGGGTCGCGGGCGCGGCGGCGAACGGCGCGTCCAGCACGTCCGCGAGCGCCGCCCCGCGCCACAAGGCGAGCGCGGCAGCGAGCGATTCGGCGGCGGTACCGTCCCGGCCAGCGGCAAGTTCCCGGCGCCCTTCGGCGGACAGCTGCTCGAACCGGTGGAGATCCACCGCCTCCGGCGGCACCGCGAGCCGGTAACCGCCGTTGACGGACTCCACTTCGACCTCCGCCTGCCGCAGCGCGCGACGCAGCCGCGAGACGAGCGACTGGAGCGCGTTGGCGGCGTCAGCCGGGGGTTCAGCGCCCCACAGACCGTCGATCAACGCCTCGGCGGGCACCGCGCGACCGGCGTCGAGCGCGAGCCGCGAAAGGAGCATGCGAAGGCGGGCTCCGCCGATGTCGATCGGCGTGCCGTCCTCCCCCTCCGCTCGCAGCGGGCCCAGCAGCGCGACGCGCATGAGGTCCAGCTTTCCAGACGACGGCCCCGCCGTGCCGGGGCCCGACGTAAGTGTGGACTTTCGAGACAATCTGCCCACCTTGCGGTTACTCCATGCCTTCCCGGCGCTACGTTGCGGAGGATTCACACGCAGACACAGGAGCGCCCATGAGAGCACTGCACCGCTGGCGTCGCCCGGCAGTGACCGTCGCAGCCACCCTCACCGCATTGACGCTCGGCACTGGAATCGCGTCGGCCGGACAGGGCGGCTGGGACACGCCCACGCCCGGTTCAGACGGCGCCGGAGACAGCTACTACCCCCAAGACGGCAACGGCGGGTACGAGGTCTCCGACTACGACCTCCGGGTCAACTACGCCCCGGACACCCATCAGCTCGCCGGTGTCCAGACGGTCCACGCGAAGGCGACCCAGTCGCTCAGCTCGTTCGACCTGGACCTGCGCGGCCTCACCGTCGACGCGGTCCGCGTCAACGGCGCGCCCGCGAAGTTCACCCGCACCGGCGACCACGAACTCGTGATCACACCGAAGATGCCGCTGTGGAAAGGCCTGCCGTTCACCACCGAGGTCGCCTACCACGGCGTTCCGGTGGCGATCGACGACCCGAACCTCGGCAAGAACGGCTGGCAGTTCACCAAGTCCGGCGGCGCGTTCGCGGCGGGCGAGCCGAGGTCGGCCACCACCTGGTACCCGGTCAACGACACCCCGCGCAACAAGGCCCGGTTCCGGCTGTCGATCACCGTCCCGAGCGAATGGGGCGTGATCGCCAACGGCCGCGAGGTCGGCTCGTACCGGACGCGCGCGGGCACCACGCACGTCTGGGCGGAGGACACCCCGACCGCGTCGTACATGACCACGGTCGCGATCGACAAGTGGACCTTCAACAAGCGCAAGCGCGACGACGGCACCCCGATCGTCAGCGCGTACGCGCCGGGCACCTCGGACGCCACCAAGCAGGCCGACGCCCAGCTCCCGGAGGTCATCGACTTCCTCGAATCGAAGTTCGGCAAGTACCCGGTGGACGCCGCCGGCGGCATCTACCTGACTGAGCCGATCGGGTTCTCGCTCGAGACGATGAGCCGGCCGATCTACTCCGGCCGCGCGGGCAACATCGGCACGATCGTGCACGAGAACGCGCACCAGTGGTGGGGCGACACCGTCGCCGTGGACCACTGGAAGGACGTCTGCCTCAACGAATGCTTCGCGTCCTACGCGACCTGGCTGTGGGCGCAGAAGAACGGCCAGGACCTCGACGCCCGCTACCTCGACGCGGTCGCGTCGGCAGGCGATTCGTTCTGGGCGGGCAAGCTGTACGACATGGGACCCGGCCACGAGTTCACCTACGTGTACTCCAAGGGCCCGGTCATGCTGCACGCGCTGAGCAAGTACATGGGACAGGACGCGTTCGACCAGGTGCTCAAGACCTGGAACACCGTGCACCACAACGGGAACGCGAGCATGCAGGAGTTCCAGCAGTACTGTGAGAAGGTGTCCGGCATGGACCTGCAGGGCTTCTTCGACGCGTGGATCTACGGCAACGGCAAGCCGTCCGATGAGTTCCTTTACCCAGGCGACCTCAAACCGGCCGCGAAGTGACGGTTCTGCTGACCGGGTTCGCGCCCTTTGCCGGAGCGGCGTCGAATCCTTCTTGGCAGGCAGCTTCGCTGGCAGCGACGCGGCGGACGGACACGGTGGCGGTAGAGCTGCCGTGCGAGTTCGACGCGTCGCTGCCGGCGCTGCGCGCCGCGATCCTGGCGCACCGGCCGGAACTGGTCGTGTGCGCCGGGCTCGCCGGCGGACGCAAGCACGTCACGGTGGAACGAGTGGCGATCAACCTGATCGACGCCCGGATCCCGGACAACGCCGGCGCGCAGCCGGTCGACGTGCCGGTCGTTGCGGGCGGGCCCTCCGCGTACTTCACCACGCTGCCGGTGAAAGCCGCGGTCGCGGCGATCGAGTCGGCGGGGCTGCCCGCTGCCGTGTCGTACACCGCCGGGACTTATGTGTGCAATCAAGTCTTCTACGGCCTGATGCACCTGATCGCGACGGAGTTTCCCGCACTGCGCGGCGGTTTCGTGCACGTGCCGGAGGAAGCCCGGATGCCGCTGGAGTCGATCGCGCGTGCGCTCGAGATCGTGGTGGACACCGCGCTGACCGTTCGCGAGGACGTCACGACTTCAGCAGGCACGCTGCACTGAGCCTTACTCGCCGGGCTGCACGGTCTGCTGGAAGTACTGCACCAGGTCCTGCGGCCTGCGGCTCGTGTGCGACACGCTGGTGTCCATCACCGTGCCGACCACGGGGATGCCGTCGGCCTGATAGATCAGCAGGCCCAGCTTCGGTCCGACGCCCGCGACGTACCGGCCGCTCAGCCCGGTGCGGGTGCGCCAAGTGTCGGTCTCGACGCGACCGGTCATGTCCTTGCGCGCTCCCGGCTCGACCTGGGCGAGGGTGAGTCCTTCGTGGAACGCCACCGTGGTCTTGTCCGGGAAACGGCACAGCGCGGTGCGAAGTGCGCCGAGGGCTTTCGCCAGTTCCGGGTCGTCCGAGCAGGTGGCGCGGGTTTGAATGGTCGGACCGGACAGACGGCGCATGCACTTGGTGAGGCCGTTTTCGCCCGGGAGCGCTGGCTGTGAACCGGCGCAGGTTGCTGTGTTCGACGGTTGATTCGCCACGGGTTTGTCGTCCCGGTTGGCGAGGACAGCGGTCACGATTCCCGCGACTACGAGGACCGCCAGGGCGATCGCGCCGATGACGAGGGGTTTGCGGGATTTCTTTTGTGGTTGCTGCCAGCCGGGCGGGGGCATGGGTGGCCGCTGGTTCAAGGCGGGCTGCATTGGGCGGGGCTGTTGCTGGACGGGTGGCCAGGATGCCGGTGCCGGGGCTGGCATTGGGGCTGCCGGACGCTCGTCCACCGGCACATGATGCAACCCGAAAGCGACCGCCGTCTCCGGCTGGTCCTCAGTAGTAGGCACCACCCCGAGCGTCGACCCGACCAACGAAGCCAGCAACGGCATCCGGCTGGGCCCGCCGACGAGATACACGCCGCCGAGCCGATCCGGAGAAAGCCCGGCCCGCGCGATCGTCGCCGCGAGCATTTCGGCGCTGCGCAACAGATTCGGCCGCACCAACGCTTCCAATTCGGCCCGGGTGACGAGAACGTCGCCGAACGGATCCGGCATCGGCACCTCGGTGTGCGCGTGCCGGGAAAGACTTTCCTTGGCGTCGCGGACGTCCTGGAGCAACACGCGCCGCATCCGGCGGTCGCTGGTCGTCTGCGGCCGGAGAAGCCGCTGCCACTGCGCCGGATCCGCGTGCGACACCGACCGTCCAATGTGTACCAACAGTGCTTGGTCGATGTCGAGACTGCCGAGATCCGGCAACCCGTCCTCCGCCAGCACCGCGGTACCCGCACCGACGACCGCACAGTCGAAGGTGCCCGCGCCGAGGTCGTACACCGCGATCGGCCCGTTAGGAGCGCCTGTTTCGCGCAGAGTCGCGTAATGCGCCGCCGCCGCGACCGGTTCCGGAACTAGCCGCACCTGAACGAACCCGGCCTTCCCCGCCGCCGCCCGCAAAGTCTGCTGCCGCTGCGCGCCCCATCCCGCCGGATGCGACAACCGCACCTCGTCCGGAACCCCGGAAAGCTGCCGCTCGGCCTCCTCGCCCATCCTGCGCAACACCGCCGCGAAGGCATCGACGACTGGCACCACGCGATCGCCGAGCAACAACTCGCCGTCGTCAATCCGCCGCTTGGGATACGGCTCGAACCGGCTGGGATCCAGCCGAGCCCGCCGCTCCGCATCCTGCCCGACGACGAGCCGCCCGTCCTCCTCCGCGTACACCGCGGAAGACATGGTGACCGACCCGTCGACCTCAATGGCCCGCGGACCGCGGCCGAAGGCAGCCAAGACGCCAACCGTGCTGGAAGTACCGAAGTCGATCGACAGGACGTCCACGCAGTTCCCCTCCCCAAAACCCCACGGCATCGTCTCACGGACCTAGGTGACAGATATAACTGAAACCTACTTGCCAGGGCAAGTGACACTGGGGCACACTTGAGTACGTCAACAGCCGTGAAGCGGAGAGACCATGACGCCGACCACCACCGCACGAGAGTCGCTGTTCGCGACCCCGCGCGCACAGCAAGAGGCCCACGCCGCCGCGGAACTGATCGCCGAAGCAGGCAGCCAGGTCACGCTGGACGGCGTCGAACTGGGCGGCGAGATCCGCGACCTGCTGCGCCAGATCATCGCCGTCGTCGCCGAAGGCGGAACGGTGACCGTCGGCGCGATGCCGGAAATCATCACCACGACGGTGGCCGCGGAGTTGCTCGGAATCTCCCGGACCACGCTGATGAAACACGTCCGCGCCGGCGACCTGCCCAGCACCCGAACCGGCAGCCACACCAAACTCCGCCGCGACGACGTCCTCGCCTTCCGCCGGGAACGACTGCGCAAACAACGAGACGCGTTGAACGAATTGCTCGCGATCGAAGACCGGCTCGGCATCGAATAGTCAGAATCGAACAGGAGGCCGCACCGCGGAACTTCCGTCCTCGTATCGTGGTGCGATGCCAACTCGCGTGCTTCCCGATGCCAACGTCCTGCACGCCAGAACACTCCGGGACTGGCTGCTTCTGCTGAAGGACACGGGAAACGCAAGCATGTTCCACGTTTTCTACACGGAAGACATTCTTGCCGAGACCATCCAGAGCATCCGACGCCGCAATCCCGGCCTCACCGGAACCGAAATCACCAAAATCCGCGACGCGATCGCCGAGACGATGGACGGCCGCATCGACGATTACCCATCCGGACAGGACGCCGTCGTGCTGACTGACCCGTTCGACCGGCACATCCACGCGGCCGCGATCGCCGGATCGATAGATTGTGTCGTCAGCCTTGACCACGGGTTCACCGACCTGCCGACGGCAGTACGGGACACGCTCGATTACGAGATCTACACCCCGGACGAGTTCTTCCTGCTCATCGACGATTCGTCGCCGCGGCTCGTCCGCGCCACACTGCGCAGGCAGATCCGGTACTTCTCCGGGATTGGTCGCACACACCTGGACTTCGCTGGTGCACTGGTGAAATCCGACTGTCCCGCCTTCGCTGAGCGAATCGCCGAACGCTGCCGCGAGATCGCCTTCGACCAGTAACCGCGATCTACCCAGCGAAAAGCTCCGCCGGAAAACGCGTCTTCCGGTCCTCCTGAAGCCGCGTGTAAAAGTCGTTCATCTCCACCGCCACCGAAGCATGTCGCGCCACCACCTCGGCGATCGGCGAAGGCAACGCCAACTCCCCAGCAGCCGCCCGACGCACCGCAGCGAGGCGGCTGGCTCGGTCCCAGGTCCCGTGAACCTCGGTCACCAGCCAGTTCACCAAATACATCGACCCATAAGCCCGGTCATGCTCCGCATTCAGATCCGCGAACGCCAACTCCGCCTCACTCAGGTCGAACCGACGCGCGAATGCCAGACCAAAATCAGTCAGCACAAACCGATCGCCATCGGTCAGGAAGTTCTCGAAGTGGTTGTCGAAGTGCAGAACTCCCTGCGCACGAAGGAACGAGAGCGTCTCACTGACCTGTGCCGCAACACGTTCAGCCTGATCCAGATGCCCCGGCAACCATCGATGCACATTAGTCGGGAAATACTCGCAGAACAGCACAACGCTCGACGAAGCATCCCGCAGCTCCGTGAGCCGACGCCGGACCGCGGAAGAACCGCCCCAGTACTCCACATCCTCTTCCATCGGGCGATCCGGCACCCGTCCCGAGAGGACCGGCAGCACTCGCCAGTGGTGCAGCAAAGGGAAGTTCTCGCACTGACCGCTCAGGACCCACCCGTTGGCCATCACGTGCAGCGCCAGCTCCCGCCAAGCCGAGCCCTCCGGCGAACCAAGGCCGTAATGGCAAAAGGCAGGCAGGCCATACAGATTGGCGGTGGAATGCGGATGCTGCCGCTCCAGCGCGGTAAGCGGCACCCGCTTCGCGAACACCGGGACCCCGTCTACGTCCAGCCGGGCGCCAGTGCCGCCGATTCCCTCGGACAGGACTTCAGCTGCCTCCAGCCGCTCGGTGAGCTGGCGGTCGCTCAGGAGCAAAAGCGCGGTGCTCGCCGCGGCGTGCTGCGAAATCCTAGAAGACCCCATCACCCGACAATAGAGAAAAGGGCGGCCCCCAAAGCTGGGAGCCGCCCTTTTTCTCTAGCTACTTCACTCGTTCTCGGACTCGCCGTTTTCCGCGGCGCCGATGCTCACCGGCGGGGCGTCGGGGACCGAGGACGGACGCTTCTCACCGCGGAAGGTGAAGTGCGCCTCGTCGTCGCGGTCCTCGGGGTTGCCGCTCCAGCCTTCGACGTCGACCACGATGATCTGACCCGCTTCGACCTCGCCGAAGAGGATCTTCTCCGACAGCTGGTCCTCGATCTCGCGCTGGATCGTGCGACGCAGCGGCCGGGCGCCGAGCACCGGGTCGAAGCCGCGCTTGGCCAGCAGCGCCTTCGCCTTTTCGGTGAGCTCGATCTCCATGTCCTTGGCCTTGAGCTGCGTCTCGACCCGGCCGATCATCAGGTCCACCATCTGGATGATCTGTTCCTGGTTGAGCTGGTGGAAGACGATGATGTCGTCGATCCGGTTCAGGAACTCCGGGCGGAAATGCTTCTTCATTTCCTCGTTGACCTTCTGCTTCATCTTCTCGTAGCGGTTCGTCGAATCCGCTCCGGAGGAGAAGCCGAGGCTCACGGACTTCGAGATGTCCGAGGTGCCCAGGTTCGAGGTGAAGATCAGCACGGTGTTCTTGAAGTCGACCGTACGGCCCTGGCCGTCGGTGAGGCGGCCGTCTTCGAGCACCTGCAGGAGGGTGTTGTAGATCTCCTGGTGCGCCTTTTCGATCTCGTCGAAAAGCACCACCGAGAACGGCTTGCGCCGCACCTTCTCGGTCAGCTGCCCGCCCTCTTCGTAGCCGACGTAGCCCGGAGGGGCACCGAAGAGCCGCGAAGCGGTGTAGCGGTCGTGGAACTCGCCCATGTCGATCTGGATGAGCGCGTCGTCCTCGCCGAACAGGAAGGACGCCAGCGCCTTCGACAGCTCGGTCTTACCGACACCGGACGGGCCGGCGAAGATGAACGAACCGGACGGGCGCTTCGGATCCTTCAGACCCGCACGCGTACGGCGGATCGCCTGGGAGACGGCCTTGACCGCGTCCTCCTGGCCGATGATGCGCTTGTGGAGCTCGTCCTCCATGCGCAGCAGCCGGGTGGTCTCCTCCTCGGTGAGCTTGAACACCGGGATGCCGGTCCAGTTGGCCAGCACCTCCGCGATCTGCTCGTCGTCCACCTCGGCGACGACGTCGAGGTCGCCGTCCTTCCACTGCTTCTCGCGCTCGCCCTTCTGGCCGAGGAGCTGCTTCTCCTCGTCGCGAAGGCGCGCGGCCCGCTCGAAGTCCTGCGCGTCGATCGCGGACTCCTTGTCCCGGCGGACGTCGGCGATCTTCTCGTCGAACTCGCGCAGGTCCGGCGGAGCGGTCATCCGGCGGATGCGCATCCGGGCACCGGCCTCGTCGATCAGGTCGATCGCCTTGTCCGGCAGGAACCGGTCGTTGATGTAGCGGTCGGCCAGCGTGGCGGCCGCGACCAGCGCCGAGTCGGTGATCGAGACGCGGTGGTGCGCCTCGTACCGGTCGCGCAGGCCCTTGAGGATCTCGATCGTGTGCTCGAGCGACGGCTCGCCCACCTGGATCGGCTGGAAGCGGCGCTCCAGCGCGGCGTCCTTCTCGATGTACTTGCGGTACTCCTCGAGCGTGGTCGCGCCGATCGTCTGCAGCTCGCCGCGGGCCAGCATCGGCTTCAGGATCGACGCCGCGTCGATCGCGCCCTCGGCCGCGCCCGCGCCGACGAGCGTGTGCAGCTCGTCGATGAACAGGATGATGTCGCCGCGGGTCTTGATCTCCTTGAGCACCTTCTTCAGGCGCTCTTCGAAGTCACCGCGGTAGCGCGAGCCCGCGACCAGCGAGCCCAGGTCGAGGGTGTAGAGCTGCTTGTCCTTGAGCGTCTCGGGCACCTCGCCCTTGACGATGCTCTGGGCAAGGCCCTCGACGACGGCGGTCTTGCCGACGCCCGGCTCGCCGATGAGCACCGGGTTGTTCTTGGTCCGGCGGGACAGCACCTGCATGACCCGCTCGATCTCCTTGCCGCGCCCGATGACCGGGTCGAGCTTGCCCTCGCGGGCGAGCACGGTCATGTTGCGGCCGAACTGGTCGAGCACCAGCGAGGAGGACGGCGTGCCCTCGCCGCGGCCGGAGCCGCTCTCGGTGGACTTCTCGCCGGTCTGGTAGCCCGACAGGAGCTGCAGCACCTGCTGGCGGACCCGGTTGAGGTCCGCGCCCAGCTTCACGAGCACCTGGGCGGCGACGCCCTCGCCCTCGCGGATCAGGCCGAGCAGGATGTGCTCCGTGCCGATGTAGTTGTGGCCGAGCTGCAGCGCCTCGCGCAGCGACAGCTCCAGCACCTTCTTCGCCCGCGGCGTGAACGGGATGTGCCCGCTCGGCGCCTGCTGGCCCTGGCCGATGATCTCCTCGACCTGCTGGCGCACGCCCTCGAGGGCGATGCCCAGCGACTCCAGCGCCTTGGCGGCGACACCCTCACCCTCGTGGATCAGACCCAGGAGGATGTGCTCGGTGCCGATGTAGTTGTGGTTGAGCATCCGGGCCTCTTCTTGGGCCAGGACGACCACCCGCCTCGCGCGGTCGGTGAACCTCTCAAACATGCGCACTCCCTCGACTGCTGCGTCGGCGGCCCGTAACCTCCGTGGATCGCGTCCACGGCGGACAGCACCGTGAGACCACTCTAGTAGCCAAGCGGTCGCGCTTGCGTACCACTACGGCTTCCAGCGGCCCGTTCGCACCCGGACGGCGACCCGGTCGGTCACCGCTGTTCATCCGGTTGCGCTGCACCTTTACTCCCTCTCGAACGTACGGGACCGGATCAGGATTCCGCCCGGGCACCCCTGTCCGCTCAGCGCGAACACCCCCGCGCGTCCGGGTGGTCTCACCCTGTGGCCACCCGATTGGCGCAATCCCGCTCCGTATGTAAGGTTAGGCACGCCTAATCAAGATCAGGACGGGGGTGAGCCGGGTGAACCCGCAGCGCTCGCGCGACGACGCCCGCGAGATCGGCGACGGGCTCGCGTCCTCCCTGCTGCGCGCCAGCGCCCGGCACGACCTGCGCCGCGACGTCCCCGAGGGCTGGTTTCGCTGCGCTGACCTCCTGGAACAGCCCGCGCTGTTCGCCGAATGGCGCTCCCGGCTGACCGACTGGCTCCTCGACCAGCACGGCACCGCACCAGCGCGGACAGCAGCCAGCTACGTGATGTCTTGGTACCTGTACGTCCCCGCGTACGTGGGCGCGCTGCTGCTGCACCACGAGCGTCGCGTGCCGTCGCTGAAGCCGGAGCAGCTCGCGTTCGGCCTCGGCCCCGACCGGCCGCATCCGGAGGGCATGGCCATCCTCAGCGACACCTTCTACTGCCTGCCGACAGACCCGGGCAGCGTCCGCCCTGAGGCCACTGTCGTGCGCGACGAACGCGCGTTGGCCGCGGTGCTGCGCGCGCAGTTCGTCGGCCACGCTGCCCGCTTCGTCCGCGCCTACGCCCCCGGCACCCGGCTCGGCCGCCGCATGCTCTGGGCGGCCGCCACAGACGCCCTGGACGGCGCGCTGTGGCGGGTTGGCAAACAAGGCGGGACAGCCGAGGCCGAAGGCGCTGGCGTCGCGGACGCGGCATTGGTGCTCGACGCGCAGTACCGCCCGCTGACCTCGGCGTCCACCTTGCGCATGGGGATCAACGAGGACGGTCGCCGGGCTTGGGAACGCCGGCGGGAGAGCTGCTGCTTCTCCTATCTCCTGCCCGGAGAAGCGGAGTGCGAAAGCTGTCCGCGAATCTGCCCTCGTTGATCTCCATCGAGTGAAATATCAGGCGTACGGGTCCCGGCCCGTCGCGCCCAGCGCCCGGTGCAGCACCGGCGCGGTTTCCGGCACCGCGACTTCGGGTCCGAAAACGCCGCCCTTGCGGGCCTCCTCGCCCATTCCGGCCGCGAACGCGAGAATCACTTCAGCGGCTTCGTCCGGACAGTTCAGCTCCACGCCGCTCGCCCGCGTGAGATCCCAGGCGTGCACGACGAATTCGCCGAGCACCATGTCCCCGACGACCGCGGCGGGCAGTTCGGATCCGCCGAAGGCGATGGTGCCGGTCCACGCCTCCGGCGGAGTGAGCGCCGCGACCACGTCGTCGGTCAACGCTTCGAGCGCCTTCGGCCAATCGTCGCCGACGAGCGACGCTTCGGCTTCGCTCGGCGCGGGCGGTTCGTAAGGCTCGTGCCGGATAGCGGCAGCGAGCCACGGGCCCCAGTAGAAAAGGTGGTTGAGAAGGCCGCGAACGTCGTAGTCCGCACATGCGGTGGGCGCGGTCAGCGACGGGGCGGCGGCCGCGACGCGCCGCAGTTCGGCGGCGGCCGGGGCGAGCAGTCCGGAGTGATTCGACATGCGCCCGAGCCAACCACGCTGGCGCGGCGGCCGTCTTGAAATTACGCGACGCACTAGCGTTTCAACCATGCGGCGGATCCCGAGCGGCATCCTGAACGAGGCGACGGCTCGCACCAAGTTCACCATCACCCGGCATCCGCCCGCCCCGGAACTGCGCGATTTCGTGGAACACCACTGGATACTGCGCTGGGACCTGACCGAACCGCATGAACAGCACGTGCTTCCGAATCTGTCGGTGCACGTGACGTTCTTCCCCGGCGCGTGCGGCGTTTACGGTCCGGCGCACCAGCTTTTCACGCATCGGCTCAGCGGACGCGTGCACGGGATCGGGGCCAGGATCCGGCCCGGATGTTTCCGCCCGTTCCTCGACGCCCCGGTGCGCACCCTCGCCGATCGCGCCGAGGACGTCGCCGCGATCTTCGGGCGCGAAGCCGCGGTCGCTGAAAAAGCCGTCCGGAATGCGGAAACGGACGCGGAAATGATCACTGCAATCGACAACTTGCTGATCGCACGCCGTCGTCCCATTCTCCCGGGCGCCCGGGTGGCCGCCGCGGCGGTGGAAACAATCGCCGCGGATCCCGAGATCACCAGGGTCGCGGAACTGGCGGCGGCACTCGGGCTGTCGGTCCGGGCCGTGCAGCGGTTGTTCGCCGAACACGTCGGAACAACGCCGAAGTGGGCGATCCGGATTTACCGCCTGAACGAAGCCGCCCGGTTACTGGCCGCACCGGCCGCTCCGGATTACGCGGATCTGGCGACTCGGCTGGGCTATAGCGACCAACCTCACTTCATCCGCGATTTCCGCGCGGTGACCGGAGCCCCTCCCGCGGAGTACGCCCGTTCCGCCCGCCGGCTGATCTCGTGCACGCCGGACGGCGCAAAGCCGGGAAACTAATACCGAACGCCAAACGGCCGCCGGGAATGTTCCCGACGGCCGTTTGGCGTGCAGAGTGCGAAGACACCCCCGTCTCCGCCGCGGTGCGTTCTCCCGGTTCGCTAACCGGAGGACCGCATCCGCGAGTTCCGGAAATGCCCGGTCAGTTCTTCTTGTGGTAAGCCTCGACGACCTCCGACGGGATGCGCCCGCGGTCGGAAACCTGGAAACCGTTCTTGCGGGCCCAGGCGCGAATCGCCTGGTTCTGCTCGCGGTCGACCGCGGCCGGGCGGGCCGGGGACTTGCCGCCGGCGACCGGACGCAGCGGCGCGCGCTTGCGGCCGCCGGCCCGGCGGGCGTGCTCGACATACTGCGCCAGCGCGTCCCGCAACTCCTCGGCGTTTTCGCCCGACAGGTCGATCTGGTAGCTCACACCGTCCAAACCGAACTCAACGGTCTCTTCCGCCTCACTGCCGTCGAGGTCGTCGACCAGAGAGACAAGCACCTTCTGTGCCATCTGATTCCTCCTGCGGGGCTTACCCGAATGATCTGGCTACATGATCTGGTTTCGGGGCAAGCCCCGAGCTACAGAAGTCTTTGACACCCATATTAATACCCGCTTGTCCGGCCGTAGGCAAATCCGCATTGAGAAAATCTCGACCGGTGCGGCGAACGGTGTCCTATTCAGGTCGCACGAGCGGGAAGAGGATCGTCTCCCGGATACCGAGCCCGGTCAGAGCCATGAGCAGCCGGTCGATCCCCATTCCGACCCCGCCGCTCGGCGGCATTCCGTACTCGAGCGCGCGGAGGAAATCCTCGTCGAGACGCATCGCCTCGCTATCCCCGGCGGCCCCGAGCCGCGCCTGTTCGGTGAGCCGCTGCCGTTCCACCACCGGATCCACCAGCTCGGAGTATCCGGTCGCGAGTTCGAAACCGCGCACGTACAGGTCCCACTTCTCGGCCACGCCCTCGCGGCTGCGGTGCTGCCGCGTGAGCGGAGAGGTCTCGAGCGGGAAATCCCGGACAAATGTGGGCGCGTGCAGTCCGTCGCCGACGAGATGTTCCCACAGTTCTTCGACGAGTTTGCCGTGCGCTAGCTTGGGATCCACCTCGATCTCGCGCGCCGCGGCGATCTTGTGCAGTGCTTCGGCGGGAGTATCCGGCGTCACTTCCTCGCCGAGCGCTTCCGAGAGCGACTCGTACATGCCGAGTGTCGTCCATTCGCCGGAAAGGTCGTACTCGGTTCCGTCGGCGAGAGTGACCACCTGGGTGCCGAGCACGTTCTCCGCGGCCTCCTGGATGAGTTCGCGGGTCATCACGGCATTCGTGTCGTAAGTGGCGTACGCCTCGTAGTACTCGAGCATCGCGAACTCCGGCGAGTGCGAGGAGTCGCTGCCCTCGTTGCGGAAGTTCCGGTTGATCTCGAAAACCTTCTCGATCCCGCCGACCACACAGCGCTTGAGGTACAGCTCCGGCGCGATGCGCAGGAACAGCTCGAGGTCGAAGGCATTGGAATGCGTGACGAACGGCCGGGCCGCGGCGCCGCCGTGCAGCGTCTGCAGCATCGGCGTCTCGACCTCGGTGAATCCCCGGCGGTGGAACGACTCCCGCAGCGAACGCATCACGCCGGCGCGCGTGCGCACCACGTCGCGCGCCTTCGGTCGCATAATCAGATCGACATAACGCTGGCGGATTCGCGTTTCCTCCGCCAGCTCCTTGAACGCCACCGGCAGCGGGCGCAGCGACTTCGCCGCCATCTGCCAGCTGTCGGCCAGCACGGAAAGCTCGCCGCGCTTCGAGGTGATCACCTCGCCGTGCACGAATACGTGGTCGCCGAGATCGACATCGGACTTCCACGAGGCGAGAGACTCGGGCCCGACCTGCGCGAGACTCAGCATCGCCTGCAGTTCCGTGCCGTCGCCCTCACGAAGAGTGGCGAAACACAGTTTGCCCGTATTGCGGAGAAACATGACGCGACCGGTGACGCCGACCGACTGACCGGTGCTGGTGTCGGCTTCGAGACCGGAATGTTCGGCACGGATCTGCGCGAGAGTGTGCGTACGCGGAACCTCTACCGGGTAAGGATCGGCGCCCTCCGCGATTATCCGGTCGCGCTTGTCCCGGCGCACCCGCATCTGTTCGGGCAGGTCGTCATCGGGCAGTGCGTCGGACGCGGGGAATTCGGTCATGGCCATAGCGTACGAAGCCGCTGGTGAACCGCGTCAACCGGATTCCCCTTCCGGGGCACTCACGGTATTAGGGTGGTTACTCGTGAGCGATCCCGGCACTGATGCGGAACTGCACGCCCGGCGGGCTTCTTCGTTCGGGGACCAGGCGAGCGCCTACGCCCGGCACCGGCCGGACTATCCTCGAGCGGCACTCGAATGGGGTATGTCCGGAGCGAACCGGCCGGTCCGCGACGTGCTGGACCTCGCGGCGGGCACCGGAAAACTCACCGAGGGACTCGTCGATCTCGGCCGTTCGGTGACCGCGGTGGAACCCGATCCAGGCATGCTCGCCGAACTGTCCAGGCGGCTTCCGGACGTTCCCGCGCTGCTGGGCAAGGCCGAGGACATCCCGCTGCCGGACGAATCGGCCGACGCGGTGTTCGTCGGCCAGGCCATGCACTGGTTCGATTTAGCGGCGGCGTTCGCGCAGATCCGCCGGGTCCTGCGGCCGGGCGGTGCCGTGGTGGCGCTGTGGAATCACGACGACGAATCCGTGCCGTGGGCGCGCGAATTCGCCCGGCTGATCCGGACCGACGTCAGCCGCGGGTTCGCCGGCTCCGAGCAACCGCTGTGCGTGGACGGCTTCGGCCCGTTCGAACGGGACCGGTTCGCCCACGCGCACCGGCGCTCGATCGACTCGCTGCTGGCGACCGTGGCCACGCATTCGCATCTGCTGATCGCCTCCCCCGACGAGCGCGACCGGCTGCTCGCGCAAGCCAGGGCGTACCTGGAAACTGTTCCGGAGGCCGGAACCGGCGAATTCGATTACCCGCTGGTCACCACGGTTCTGCGGGCTCGGCGGAGCTGAAGCGGCGACCGAAATCACCACCTCGGCGGGTCCGTTCGGTGCTAATTTCGGAAGTGGCGGTGTTCCGCCCCGGACGAGCGCGTCGTACCCGGTCACGACAAGACGGCGCAGTGCACGCATCCGTCACTGCGAAAGGTTCTTGATCATGGCCTGGCTCGTTCTTGTCGTTTCCGGATTTCTCGAAACCGTGTGGGCCGCGGCGCTCGGCGCCTCGAAAGGCTTCAGCAAGCTCTGGCCGAGCGTGCTGTTCGGCGGCGCGCTGCTGCTCAGCATGTCCGGTCTCGCGTATTCCTTGCGCGAAATTCCGCTCGGCACCGGATACGCGGTGTGGGTCGGCATCGGCGCGGTGGGGACCGCGGTATACGGGATCGTCGCGATGAACGATCCGCTCACCGTCGGCCGGATCACCTGTCTCGTGCTGATTGTCGCCGGGGTCGTCGGGCTGAAATTGTTCCACTGATCTTCATCCGAGCGCGATCTCCAGCCCGCGCAGCCGCTCCGGCGCGGAAATCACGTCGATCCCGGTGATCAGGTCGCCGTCGAAAACGAACTTGAGGACCACGGCGAGCCGGCCGCGCGGGGCGAGCACCAGGCCGGGGCCGCCGTCGACCAACGCGACCTGCGTACTGCGCGCGACTTCCGAAGCGAGCAGCGCGCCCTTGCTGACGGCTCGGACACCGCGCAGCACCACCGGTGCCGCGCCGGTGTCCGAGTGCAGCACGACGTCTGGATCCAGCACTTTCAACAGTCCCGCGAAGTCTCCCTCGCGAGCAGCGGCCAAATAAGCCTCGACAACCCCGCGCCGTTTGCTCGCATCGGCCGGCCCGGCTTCTCCGCCACGCACCCGGCGACGGGCCCGGCTGGCCAGCTGCCGGACCGCAGCCGGGCTGCGGTCGAGGATCTGCGCGACGTCCTCGAAAGGCACGGCGAACATGTCGTGCAGCACGAACGCGATCCGCTCGGCCGGGCCCAGGACGTCGAGCACTACCAGCATCGCCAGCCCGACGGAATCGGCCAGCTGGGCTTCTTCGGCGAGATCCGCGCCGTCGTCTCCGCGGTCGAGCGGGAACGCGTCCAGCGAATCCTCGCGGCGGCGTTCGCGCGTGCGCAACAGGTTCAGGCACACCCGCGCCACCACAGTGGTGAGCCACGCGGGCAGATTCCGCACTTCGGAAATGTCCGCGCCGTCCGCGCGCAACCAGGCTTCCTGCACCGCGTCGTCGGCCTCGGCGAGCGAGCCGAGCATGCGGTAAGCGACCCCGCGAAGTCGTGGACGCTCTTCCTCGAATCGGACCGCGAGCAGGTCTCGGTCATCCACTTGTCACCCCTCCCCGCCCCACCGCCGCCCTCAACGGAGCGGCCGGAGGCCGCGCTGTCACATTCCTGCCACGGGCGGGTTCATCCCAGTAGGACACCCCCAGTGCCCGACCTCGCGGCACTTTACCCGGAAGGAATTGTCATGACGACGATCTTGGTCACCGGCGGCACCGGAACCCTCGGCAAGCTGGTCGTTCCCGCTCTCGGCGATGCCAAGGTGCGTGTCCTCAGCCGGAACGCGAACGGCCCCGACCGGTTCGCCTGCGACCTGATGACCGGCGAAGGCCTGGCCCCGGCAGTCGACGGCGCTGACGTGGTCGTGCACCTGGCAGGCGGCCCGAAGGGCGACGACGTGGCGACGGCGAATCTTGTCCGGGCCGCCGAGCGCGCCGGAGTCGGCCATCTGGTTTTCATTTCGGTGATCGCCGCGGACGCGGTGCCGCTCGGCTATTTCCGCCGCAAGCACGAAGCCGAAAACCTCGTCGCCGCGGCGGAAGTGCCCTCGACCATCCTGCGCGCGGCCCAGTTCCACGGCTTCTGCCTCAATGCCGTGCAGGCCGTGGCGAAACTGCCGATCGTGCCGGTGCCCGGGGTCAATTTCCAGCCGGTCGACGCCCGCGACGTGGCCGAGCGGATCGCGCGGCTGGCGCTCGGCGAACCGGCCGGTCGGGTACGGGATTTGGCTGGCCCCAAGGTGTACGCCATGGGCGAGCTGGTCGACAAGTACTTGCAGGCTCGCGGACGGCGGCGGATGAAAATGCCCATGCGCGTTCCCGGTGCGGCGGGAAAGGTCTATCGCGCGGACGGCAATCTCAACCTCGACGCGGACACCGGCGTCCGCACTTTCGAGGATTACCTCGCCGAGCAGGTCGGCTAACGCACATTCCGTTCGTACACCAGCCGCAGGCCGAGCAGCGTCAGGTCCGGCACGTGCTCCTTGATCGTCTCGGATTCGCCCAGCACCAACGGGGCGAGCCCGCCGGTGGCGATCACCGTCACCGGATCCGAGCTGTCGGCCTGCAATTCCCGCACGATCCGCCGGACGAGCCCGTCGACCTGGCCCGCGAAGCCGTACAGAATACCGGACTGCAGGCATTCCACGGTGTTCTTGCCGATCACCGAACGCGGCGGGACGAGTTCCACCTTCCGCAGCGCGGCCGCGCGGGCGGCGAGCGCGTCCACCGAGATCTCGATGCCCGGGGCGAACGCCCCGCCGAGGAATTCGCCCCGGGCCGAGATCGCGTCGACATTTGTAGACGTGCCGAAATCGACCACCACGCACGCCGTGGCGTGCAAATGGTGCGCGGCAAGGGTGTTCACGAGCCGGTCCGCGCCGACTTCCTTCGGATTGTCCACCAGCAGCGCGACCCCGGTGCGCACGCCGGGCTCGACCACGATCTTCGGCACCCGCGCGTAATAGCGGCCGAGCATCACCCGCAATTCGCGCAGCACCGCGGGCACTGTGGACAGTGCGCTGATCCCGGTGACCGCGTCGGCGTGCGGGCCGAGCAGCCCGCGCACCGTGAGCGCGAGTTCGTCCGCGGTCATCCGCGCGTCGGTGCGCATCCGCCAATCACCGACCAGCTCGGCGCCTTGGTAGAGGCCGAGCACGATGTTGGTGTTGCCGACGTCGACAGTGAGCAGCAACGAGGTCTTCCTTACTGCGGCTCGCGACCGCCGCCGGGAAAGGTCAGTTTTCGGCGTGCAGCAACGCGTCGAGCCGGCGCGCGTCCGCGGTTTCGGCCACCGGGAAGGTCATCGTGTCCTCTTCGGGCAGGGTGACCGTGCCGCTCAGCAGACCCGATCCGTCCGGTGCGTGCGCGGGGTCGTGCCCGCGCTCGACGATCCGGTTGTAATCGTCCACAAAGATCACTCGCGGCCGGTAGGCGCGCGCCTCGGCGTCGTCCATCTGCCCGTAGGCGATCAGGATCACGAGGTCGCCCGGGTGCACCAGATGCGCGGCGGCTCCGTTGATGCCGAGCACGCCGCTGCCGCGCTCGCCGGTGATGACGTAGGTTTCCAGCCGCGCGCCGTTGGTGACGTCCACAATGGACACCTGCTCGCCCTCGAGCAGATCGGCGGCCTCCATGAGGTCCTCGTCGACCGTGACCGAACCCACGTAGTGCAGGTCGGCCTGGGTCACCGTGGCCCGGTGGATCTTCGATTTCAGCATCGTGCGATACATCGTGGACTCTCCCTATTCCCCTGCGTCCGGATCCCCGCTCGGATGTTCCACGGCTTTTCCGAGCAGCACTCCCGCGTTGTCGATCAGCCGGGTACTCCCCACCCGGGCCGCGACCAGCAACCGCGCCTCTCCGTCGACGGGCGCCGGCCCCAAATCGGTTCCCCTCAATTCCAGGTAATCCACTTCCACCTGGGGACGGGCCGCGAGCGTCTTCCGCGCCATTTCCAGCACGGCCTCCGCTCCGTCCCGCCCGACGTGCGCTCCCGCCGACAACGCGGACGACAGCACCACGGCGTCTTCCCTCTGTTCCGGCGTCAGGTAGACGTTGCGCGAGGACAGCGCGAGGCCGTCCCGTTCCCGGACGGTCGGCACCCCGATGACGCGGGTGTCGATGTTCAGGTCCGCCACCATCCGCTTGATCAGCACCAGCTGCTGGTAGTCCTTCTCCCCGAAGAACGCGTAATCCGGGCGCAGCAGGTTGAACAGCTTCGCGACCACCGTCAGCACCCCGGCGAAATGCCCAGGCCGGACGGCCCCCTCGAGTTCGTCGCCGAGCGGGCCGGGGTTCAGGGTGACCATCGCGTTGTCCGCGTACAGGTCCGCGGCTTTCGGTGTGAAAGCCAGCTCGACGCCCGCTTCGGACAAGGTCGCCAAGTCGGCTTCGAGCTGACGCGGGTAAGCGTCGAAGTCCTCGCCCTCGCCGAACTGCAACGGGTTCACGAAGATCGACGCGGCGACAACGGTGTTCGGCAGCCGCTTCGCGCGGCGCAGCAGTTCCCGGTGGCCGTCGTGCAGCGCGCCCATGGTGGGCACGAGCGCGACCTTCCGGCCGACGCTGCGCAGACCCCAGCTCACCTTGCTGATGTGCTCGGGCGGCTGGAACGTGTTGAGCGTTCCGCGCTGGAATTTCGGTGTCGTCACGGGGTCTGTCCTTCAGCGGGGTCGGCGAGAAGCTCGGTCAGTTCGCCCGCGGCCGCGGGATCGAGCAGTCCCGCGGCGCGGGACCGTTCGGCCGTGCGCCGGGCCAGCGCCCGGTAGGCCGGGGCGATCTGCGGCGCCCGGTCCGCGAGCACGTCGAGGTGCTTGCGGACGGTGCCGAGATCACCACGCGGGACCGGTCCGGTGAGGGCGCGGTCCCCGTGGCGAAGGACATTGTCCAACGCCGCCGAAAGCAGCGGTGCGACGAGTCGTTCCGGATGCCCGATTCCGGCGTCGCGCAGGGTTTCGGTGCAGTCGGCGACCAGCGTCATCAGGTGATTCGCGCCGTGCGCCAGCGCCGCGTGATACAGCGCCCGCGCGGATTCGGGGACCCGTACCGGTTCGGCGCCCATCTCGACGGCGAGCGCCTCGCCGACGTTCCACGCCGCGTCGTCGTCCGGCGCCGCGGTGACGCCGATGCTCGCCGCGACAAGACGTTCGAGGTCTTCCTCGCGGCCGGTGAAGGTGAGCACCGGATGCAGCGCGAGCGGCAGCGCACCGGCTTCCGCGACCGGGGCCAGCACGTCGATGCCGTGCGCGCCCGAGGTGTGCACCACGATCTGGCCCGCGCGAACGGAATTCGTAGCGACCAGACCACGGACGGTGCCCGCGAGCGCGTCGTCCGGCAACGCGAGCAGGACGAGATCGGCTCTCCGCACGACCTCGTCGGGCGGCAGCAACGGGACATCGGGCAGCAGCCGCTCCGCGCGGTTCAGCGAAGCGGCGGACAGCCCCGACGCGGCGACGACGGTGTGGCCCGCCCTGGCCAATGCCGCACCGAGGACACTGCCCACGCGGCCGGCGGAAACGACGCCCACGGCAAGGCGGGCCGGCCGGTTCATGGCGTGCGCCTGTGGACGCTCATGGCTCGAAACTCCTCATGTTCGTTCCAGTCCCGCTCTTTCGTCGCGGGTACCGGACGACGGCGCGAGAGTAGCCCCGCCCCGGCCGGATCAAGGTGCCCGGGTGACCAGCTTCACCCGGGGCGGCCAATCGCGCCCGTACCTTATTGGCAGTCGGCTTCTGGCGGTCGGCGAGAGCCCGAATCCCCCGGTGGAACGCCACTTTTGGCACGGTAGAGCTACCCCGAACGGGGAATGTTCACCGACTGTCGCGATTGTTCGCCAATCGCACGGCATCCGCGCGGGCGTCCCGCAGTGCCTGCAACAACTCTTCCTGCCGCTGCCGGTCCTGCTCACTGCGCAACCGGGTACGCCGAAGGAATGCGAGCTCAGTCACGCTCGCCTGATATCGCCCCACAGCCCGCGCCGCCGCCCGCCCGGACTGCTTGCGCGCCTGCTTACGCCATTCGCGCCGCCCAGACAGGCTGGCAAGCAAATCGATCTCCGACGGAGCGATCCACCGCGCCGCCGCCATCTTCGGCAACGCGGCGGCGACGATCCGCTGTTCTCTCCGCCGCTGCAACACGATCACGTAGATCGCGGCGATCAACAGCGGCAAAATCACCAGGAAATACAGCGTGAGGAACGACTTCCCGCCGTTGAGCGTGGCCGCGGCGTTCCACAGCGCGTGCAAGAAGACCCCAGCGAGGTACCCGGCCAGCGGAGCAAGAATCCGAACCCACCGCTGCGCATACCGCGCGGCGATCCCGAACCCGATGCCGGTCATAGCGGTGAACAACGGATGCGTGAACGGCGAAAGCACGCCCCGCACGAGGAAAGCGGCGAGCACTCCGGAGCTGGTGCCGTTGCCGAAGCCGTGGTCAGCGAAGGCGCGGCCGAAGTAATAGATGTTCTCGGTGAAGGCAAACCCAGCGGCCGCGAACCCCGCGTAGACGACTCCGTCGACGATCCCGTCGAATTCCTCGTTGCGCCGCCAGAAGATCAACAGGACGAAGACGCCTTTCGCGGCCTCCTCGACCAGCGGCGCGGAGACGAGCGCACTGACCTTGCTGCCATTGCCGCCGCCCAGAAGCAGATCACCGAACGCCTCGGCCCCGGTATTGATCAGCAGGGCGGTAACCGTGGCAATGCAAGCGCCCCAAGCAAAAGCGATCAGAAGCAGCTTCGCCGGCTCAGGCTCCCACCGATCAACCCAAAGCAACCCGGCGACCACCACCCCCACCGGGAGCAACGCGGCGACCACGCCGATCGCGACCGCCAGCCACCCCACGCGCGCAGTAGCGAGCCCGAAAAGAAAAAGCCCGCACAACGCCACGACGATCAACCCGAGCACCGGAAGGAGCACGGTGACATGCCGCGAACGAGATGCCGCAGGCGCAGAACCCGACGACGTGGCAGGGAGAGTGCCGTTCACGAGCGGTCACCATACGCAGGAGGTACCGGGGACGCTGGTTGGACGTACCGGGTTCAGCCCTATGCGGGACGCACCTGTGACTCTCGTCGCCACCCCACCAGTCGTCCGTGCCGCAGTCCGTGAGGGGCCCCAATGTGGCATTGGGTGCATCTGACGCACCCAATGCCACATTGGGGCGCTAACCAGCCCCCTCACCAACCGCAACCGATGCACCCACCCAAGGCGCCCACACCCCCCGCACCCCGATACGAAGCCAAAAACACGGCGCGGGGGTGCTTGTCAAGGCATCTTTCCCGCCTTGACAAGCACCCCCGCGCCGTAGTCACACTCAGCTTCGGGGTGCCCCACGCAACCACTCACGGCAATGTCGCCGCCAGGCGACGAGCCGAAACCCCGGACGAGAATCAATCCTCAGCCCGACGCCTCCGCCGAGGACTCCCCTCGGTCTTCCCATTAGCCGCAAGCAATTCCGTCACAGACCGCCCAGACGCATGGTGCCCGGTATCCGCAGCCCGCCGCCCATGCGAACCCTCTTCGCTCTCCTCCGCAGCAGCAGCCTCCCAAGCAGGAGGCTCCCCCTCAGGCCGCCGCCGACGCCCGCCCGAAACCGGAGCAGGAGCAGGAGCCGAAGCAGCCTCAGCCTCCGGACGACGACGCCGCCCTCCAGACCCACTCCCGACCGAACTCCGAACCGACTCCGGCAACGTCGGATTGACCGCATCCGCCCCCGGAGCCCCATGCCGCCCAGTAGGCGTGTCCTCAGCCAACGGCGACAAATCCGATCGGGAGAACTGCTCCAGCCGAGACGGCGCACGAGTCTGCGGCTCAGCCGCGGGCTCCTTCTCCACCACCGGTTTCTCCACCTTCTTCGGGGCAGGCTCAGCACGCCGATGCGCGACCGGCTCAGCAGGCCGGGAAATCGCAGTCTGCTCAGCAGCTTCCGGCCGCTCCTCAGCCCGCTGCGGAGCAGGCCGAGCCGCCAACCGAGGCACCGGCCGCTCTTCCTTGACCGGCGGCTCCGGCTTGCTCACCGGCGCGACGGTCCGAGTCGGCTGCGCCTCGGCAGCGGGCCGGCGAGGCGGCTCCGGCGCGTCGTTCTGCGGCCGAGCGGCCCGCGGCCCCTGGCTGAACGAACCACGAGCCCGCTCAGCCTCCCGCGGCAACGGCTCAGTCACATTCCGCTGCCCACGCTCAGCAACGTCCTGCTCAAACGCTTCCGGAATCACATGCGAACCGGAATCACCAGCCGAACGACGCTCGGCTTCATACGGCTCCGGCGCACGATCGCCACGCGGCTTCGGCGCACTCCCACGAGGACCGGCCTCCGGCGCACCACCGCGACCAGGCCGCTCAGCATGCGCTTCCGGCGCGCCATTCCGCGGCTCACGCGAAGCGAACGCGTCCGCCACACTGGCACGCCCCGGATGCGGGCCCGCGTCGGCACGAGGCACGAACGCCTCCGCCAAGTTGGCCCGAGGATCGCGGCCACCGCGCGGAGCCGGGCTCTCCGATTCGACGTCGTCCTCGAACGGCTCCGGCTCGGCAGGCGGTTCCGGGCGCTTCGGCTTCAACCGCGGCATCTGCTGGGTACGCAGCTGCGTCGACCGGTCGCCGTTCGGACCGGAACCGTTCAATCCAGCGGCGATCGAGCCATTCGCGCCGGAAGTCCCATTGGCGCCATTGGTCTTCGCGGCACCGTTGGCACCGCCGTTCACCGGCGGACGGCGCCGCTCCGCCGGCTTCGCGTCGAGCACCCGGTCCATGAATTCGGTCGGCCGCTCCGGAACATCGACCACCTGCTTCTTCGGAGCGAGCAGCTGAGCCGGTTTCTTGCCATTGCCGTTCTTGGTCTCGGAACCGGCGGAAACGAGCCGCTGCTCGTCGTTCAGCGAGCGCATCCGGGTCGCCTGCGCGGTGAGCGCGACGCGTTCCAGCAGCACCTCTCCGCCGAACAGCGAATGCAGGCTTTCGCGCAGCGCAGCCACTTCGGCACGCAGCGCATCCAATTCTTCGCGTGACTGTGCCTGCGCGGCCTCGCGCGTTTCCGTTTCGAGCTCGAGTTCGTACTCCCGCCGGGCCGCGATTTCGCGTTCCAGCTCCAGTTCGTACACCGCCTGCGCCTCGGCGGCCGCGTCCTCGCTGTGCGCCGCGTTCTTGCGGGCGCGAACAGCCAGGAAGGCACCGATCAGGGCAGCCCAGAGCGCCGCGACGATCCCGAGCCGGAGGTACCGGAGGTCGTCGCTCAGCACCAAAACCACGGTGGCGCCGACGGCGAGGAGCAGTCCGGCGACAAGCCACGGCCTGCCAGCGCGGCGGCCGTGCGAGTCGTCACCCACGCCAGTCATGCCTGACACCGTACCTTCCGGTGATCCGAATGAGACCTAGTCGGTACTTCGAGCGGCGCCATCGACGCGTTAACCGGTCGGGGACCGACGGTCCTCCGGCGGCGTCCGGCAGCAGTGCTCGAGCCACAAAGCGGCAGCTACGAGCAGCGCCGACGACACCGCCCCGACGACCGCCGACTTGCTGTCCGAGACCGCGGCGACGAGTTCGTCACGTCGCGGGAAAACATAGAGGAACGCGGCGATCCAGCCGCCGCCGAGAAACGCCCCGGCCAACGAAGACGCCTTCGCCAGCGCGACCGCCCGCGCGATCCCGACCGCGTCGCCGTGGACCCGGCCCGACTTGATCCGCGACCGGATCGACAGCGCCAGTCCGGCCTCGGCGATCGCGAGCACCGCGAAGGTCACCCCGGCGAGCAAGGGCAGCTGCGGCAGATCGCCGTAAGCGGCCTGGAACAGCACGTAGACCGCGGCGAGGCCGAGGACCGCGGCCACGACCAGGTCCCGGGACCGCGTGAAGTGCATGACTCCACCGTACCGAGCCCGTTCTGGCAGGCTTGACTCTCCAGCGACTGGAGACTCCACGATGCCTGACATGCCTGCCACCACGGTCTTCACGATCGGCGAACTGTCCCGGCGCACCGGGCTGCCGGTGAAGACCATCCGGTTCTACTCCGACGAGGGCCTGCTGCCGCCCACGCAGCGGACCGGAGCCGGCTACCGGCTGTACGACGCGCACGCGCTCGCCCGGCTGGAGCTGGTCCGGACGCTGCGCGAGCTGGGCATCGGCCTGCCTGACGTGTCCCGCGCCCTGGCGCGCGAGACGACGGTGCGCGACCTGGCGACGAGCCACGTCGACGCTCTGGACGAGCAGATCCGGCGGTTGCGGCTGCGCCGCGCGGTATTGCGCGCGGTGCTGAAACGGGATTCCGAGCTGGAGGAAGTGAAACTGATGAATCGCATCGCCCAAATGCCGGACGAGGAACGCCGCCGTTTGGTGGACGAGTTCTGGTCCGAAATGATGGAGGGGCTCGATGTCGATCCCGAGTTCTACGCGCGAATGCAGTCGGCGAAACCGGATCTTCCGGATGATCCGGCTCCGGAACAACTGGAGGCCTGGATCGAGTTCGCCGAACTCGTGCGGGACCCCGAGTTCCGGCAGTCCATCCGCACGATGAGCGAGCGGCATTCGGCCACGCGGGAAGCGGGCGAGTACGAGCAGCCGACGAAGGCCCAGCAGGAAAACTGGGAGGCCTGGATGGCCGATGCCCGGTCCGCGCTCGACGCGGGCCACGCACCGGACTCCCCGGCCGGACGGACGCTGGCGGACGCGATCGCGACCGCCTCGGCTAGGCCGGACCAGGACCCGGCCGACCCGGCGGTCCGTTACAAGATGGCCGACGGAATCGCCGTGGGCGCGGATCCGCGCGCCGAGCGGTACTGGCAGCTGCTCGCGACGATCAACGGCTGGCCCGCCATCCCGAGCAGGCAGGACGAGATCCAGTTCCTGCTGGCGGCGCTGCGGGCCTCGTGAGTGCCCAAGCCGGTGAGAACCGGCCTAGCCACTCACCAGGCCCACGCGCTCAGCACGCCTCGTGGCCAAGCTGACGCCTCGTGAATGGCAATTCCGGTGAGAACCGGCCTAGCCACTCACGACAGGGTGAGGTCGGGCCGCAGGACGACGCCCGCCCGGTCTGCTTCCGGCAGCTGGGCGAGCAGGTCGGCGGCCCGGCCGTGCCCGGGAACCTCGGCGTCCGGGTCGATCTCGAGCCACGGGATCAGCACGCTCGCCCGGTCCGGGGTCCCGGGGTGCGGCAGGAGCAGCTCCGGATCGTCGGAGAGCACGCCCTGCACTGTCACTATGTCGACATCCAGCGTCCGCGGGCCCCAGCGCAGTTCGCGCACCCGGCCCGCCGCCTGTTCGGCAGCCTGCCCGGCGCGCAGCCACGCCCAGTGGTCGCGCGCCGGGTCGTCGACGATGCACAGCGCGTTCAGGAAATCCGGCTGGTCCTCGACGCCCCAGGCTTTCGTCTCGTACACCCCGGACACCGCGACGAGCGCCGGGCGCACCGCATCGACCGCGCTACGCAGGTAGCCGAGCCGGTCGCCGAGGTTAGAGCCCAGCGACAGGACCGCGCGGCTCACCGCTCCCGCCGGATCGTGACCGCGACGTCGTCGAAGGTCAGCGGAATTGGCGCGGCCGGCTTGTGCACGGTGACCTCGACGGCGGTCAGCCGGTCGTCGCGCATGACCTCGTCGGCGATCTTCCCGGCGACGCTCTCGATCAGGTCGTACGGCTCCCCGGCGACGATCCCCGCCGCCAGCTCGGCCAACTCGCCGTAGTGCAGCGTCTTGGTCAGGTCGTCCGACGCCGCGGCGGGCCCGAGGTCGAGCCACGCGACGATGTCGATGCCGAATTCCTGCCCGTCGCGCTTCTCGTGGTCGAAGACGCCATGTCGGCCGAACACGCGCAACCCCGTGAGCGTGATGCGGTCAGCCATCGGCCCGTCCTTGCTGCCAGGCCGCGGCCACCGCCACGGCGTCCAGTGAAGCCCCCACCTCGTGCACCCGCACACCCCAAGCACCCGCCGCGGCGGCCAGCGCCGAGATCGACGCGGTGGCGACCTCGCGGCCGTCCGGCGGCCTCGGCACTCCGTCCTTTCCGGACAGCAGCCGGCCGAGGAAACGTTTGCGCGAAGCACCCACCAAAACCGGGAAACCCAAGTCCAGCAACGAATTCAGCCCGTGCAGCAACGCCCAGTCGTGCTCGGCGTGCTTCGCGAACCCCAGGCCCGGGTCAAGCACGATCTCGCTCTCGGCAACCCCGGCCGCGATCGCCTCGTCGACCCGCTCCAGCAGCTCGCCGCGCACCTCGGCGACGACGTCGGCGTACGTGGCCAACGCGTTCATGTCCTTGCTGTGCCCGCGCCAGTGCATCAACACCCACGGCACCTTGGTCTCCGCCGCGACCCGTCCCATCGCCGGATCGGCGAGCCCGCCGGACACGTCGTTGATCACCTTCGCACCCGCCGCCACCGCGGCTTCGGCGACCGCGGCCCGCGTGGTGTCGACCGACAGCACGACGCCTTCGGAAGACAGCTGCCGGATCACCGGCAGGATGCGCGCGGCCTCGGTCTCCGCGTCGACCCGCGAGGCGCCCGGCCGCGTCGACTCGCCGCCGACGTCGATCAGGTCCGCGCCGCGCGCCCACATCTCGCGCGCGTGCTCCAGCGCCTGGTCGAGGTCGAGATACCGGCCGCCGTCGGAGAACGAATCCGGCGTCACGTTCAGCACGCCCATCACGGCGCACCGCCCCGGCCGGGGAATCACCGGCGCCCCCGGATCAGCTCGATCGCCTCGGCGCGCGACGTCGCCGACGACCGCAGCATCCCGCGCACCGCCGACGTGGTGGTGCGCGAACCGGGCTTGCGGATCCCGCGCACCGACATGCACAGATGCTCCGCCTCGACGACCACGATCACCCCGCGCGGCTCCAGCCTCCGCACGAGCGCGTCGGCGATCTGCGAGGTGAGCCGCTCCTGCACCTGCGGACGCTTGGCATACAGGTCGACGAGCCGAGCCAGCTTCGACAGGCCGGTGACCTTGCCCTCGCCGTTCGGGATGTAGCCGACGTGGGCTACGCCGTGGAAGGCCAGCAGATGATGTTCACAGGTCGAATACATCGGGATGTCCGTGACGAGCACGAGCTCCTCGTGCGATTCGTCGAACGTCTTCGCCAGCACCTCGTCCGGATCGGTGTAGAGGCCGGCGAACATCTCCCGGTAAGCACGAGCGACCCGGGCCGGGGTGTCCTGGAGACCGTCCCGATCCGGGTCTTCGCCGCAGGCGAGCAGCAGCTCGCGAACGGCGCGCTCCGCCCGGTCCTGATCGAAGACCGGGCGGATGCCGTCTTTACCGCTTGTCTGTTCCGTCGTCGACGTCACGCCGATGCTGCCCCTCGTCCGGCTGCTGGCCGTTCGCGCCGTCGGCGAACCAGCCCTGCTCACGCGGACGGTCTTCGGCGGGGCGCCACGGCTGCTGGCCGCCCGGGGACGTCGCCGGGGTCCAGCCCGGAGGCGCCCCGTAGTTCGGCGGTCCGCTCTGCGCACCGCCAGGGCCACCGGGCTGGTAGCCGCCGCCTGCCGGACCGCCCGGCTGCTGCTGACCACCATACGGCTGGCCCCAGCGGCCGGCACCGTTCGGCCCGCCGGTCGGACGGCCGCCGTTGGCGGGCGGGGCGTACGGGTTCGCGTTCGGGTCCGGAGCCTGGTACGGCGGGCCGCCGGGAAGCTCGCCGGCACCCGGAGCCGTGCCGACCGGGGTCGGGGCGGGCTGCAGAGCGGGCTTTTCCTTCTCCGGAGCGGGCGGGGGCCACGGCTCGCCGCGCTCCATCGCCAGCTCGCCCGGGGTCTTGATCGGCGGCTTGTCCGACGGCGTGCGCTCGCCGAACTCGTTGAAGACGGTGATGTGCGGGCGCTTCTCGACGGTCGCGAAGATCCGCTCGAGGTCCTTGCGCTGCAGCGTTTCCTTCTCCAGCAGCTCCATGACCAGGTTGTCGAGCACGTCGCGGTAGGTGTTGAGCACGTGCCACGCCTCGGTGTGCGCGGTCTCGATGAGCTTGCGCACCTCCTCGTCGATCTCGTGCGCCACCTCGAGCGAGTAGTCGGCCTGCCGTCCGGCGGACCGGCCGAGGAACGGGTCGCCCTGCTCCTGGCCGTACTTCACCGCGCCCAGCCGCGCGCTCATGCCGTATTCGGTGACCATCGCGCGGGCGATCTTCGTCGCCTGCTCGATGTCCGAAGACGCACCGGTGGTGGGCTCGTGGAAGACGAGCTCCTCGGCCGTGCGGCCGCCCATCGCGAAGACCAGCCGGCCGATCATCTCCGACCGGGTCATCAGCTGCTTGTCGTCCTCGGGCACCAGCAGCGCGTGCCCGCCGGTACGGCCGCGAGGCAGGATCGTCAGCTTGTACACCGGCTCGATGTCCGGCATCGCCCACGCGGCGAGCGCGTGCCCGCCCTCGTGGTAGGCCGTGATCTTCTTCTCCTTCTCGGAGATGATCCGGCTCTTGCGCGCAGGACCGCCGACCACCCGGTCGACCGATTCCTCGAGCGCGACGTCGGTGATCACGTGCCCGTTCTCGCGGGCGGTGAGCAGCGCGGCCTCGTTCAGCACGTTGGCCAGGTCCGCACCGGACATGCCGACGGTGCGCTTGGCCAGCCCGGTCAGGTCGGTGCCCTGCGCGATCGGCTTGCCCTTGGCGTGCACCTCGAGGATCGCCTTGCGGCCGAGCAGGTCCGGCGCGGACACCGGGATCTGCCGGTCGAACCGGCCAGGGCGCAGCAGCGCCGGGTCGAGGATGTCCGGACGGTTGGTGGCCGCGATCAGGATGATGCCGCCGCGGGCGTCAAAGCCGTCCATCTCGACCAGCAGCTGGTTCAGCGTCTGCTCGCGCTCGTCGTGGCCGCCGCCGAGGCCGGCGCCGCGCTGGCGGCCGACCGCGTCGATCTCGTCCACGAAGATGATGCACGGCGCGTTCTGCTTCGCCTGCTCGAACAGGTCGCGGACGCGCGACGCGCCGACGCCGACGAACATCTCGACGAAGTCCGAACCGGAGATCGTGTAGAACGGCACGCCCGCCTCGCCCGCGACAGCACGCGCGAGCAGCGTCTTGCCGGTACCCGGCGGCCCGTAGAGCAGGACGCCCTTCGGGATCTTCGCGCCGAGCGCCTGGTAGCGCGCCGGGTTCTGCAGGAAGTCCTTGATCTCGTACAGCTCTTCGACCGCTTCGTCAGCGCCCGCGACGTCGCCGAAGGTCGTCTTCGGCATGTCCTTGTTGAGCTGCTTCGCCTTCGACTTGCCGAAGTTCAGGACGCGGTTCCCGCCGCCCTGGGCGTTGTTCATCATCCACATCAGCAGGCCGAGCACCAGCGCCAGCGGGATCGCGAAGATCAGGATCTGGGTCAGCAGGCTCTGCTGGGTGACCTTGGTGGAGAACTTGATCGGATGGTTCGCCTGGTTGTCGACGTTCGCACCGAGGAGCTCTTTGTAGATGTCGTCGGTCGCGCCGCCGGGGAACTGCGCGACGACCTTGTCGGCCTGCTGGCCGTCGATGTCGATCGGCTGCGTGAGCAGCAGTTTGAGCTGCTGCTCCTTGTCCTCGAGGCTCGCTTCCTTGACGTGGCCGGCCTTGACCTGCTGCATCGCCGTGGAGATAGGAGCCTGGGTGTAGCCACGATCGCTGTCGAAGATCGTGTTGTAGGCGAACAACGCCAGCAACCCCGCGACGATCCACAGCAGTGGGTTCCTGAGCACGCTCTTCCGGTTCATACGACTCGGCCCTTGCGGCCTCGACCCTCCCTGGTTGGGCGGCTCTTGTGATACCCGCCATCGCGATCTTGACAACCCGCGGGCGCCGCAGGGCACCCGTCCCACCAGGGTACCGTCCGGTCGGGCGGGGAAGCCTGGCGAGCCTCTCGCAGGTCAACGGCCAATCCCGCGCGAGGGTTCCCGTTCCGGGACGACACGTCACCCGGCTATCGGCCCTCGACCGCCACTGAAGCCACCATTTCACCCAGCCTGCTCCGCAGCGTCGCCGGGTCCGCCGGGGCCACGGTGACCCATTCGCGGCCGTCCGAACCCGCCCTCGACAAGCTCAAATACCGTCCGGTGGCGGTGTCGAACCAGCCGAGAACCCGGGACCGCTGCCGGTGTCCCAGCTGGGATCGGCTGTTCGCTGCGAGCTGACCGCCGCGCAGCCGCGGCTGGCCCGCGATGAGCCCGTACGTTTCGCGCGGGTCGACAGTGGCGCGCTCGCTGAGCGACTGGCGTTTCGCCCGCCGTCCGCCCTTTTCCTCGGGCTGACCGCCGCCCGCGGCCACCGGCACCCGGATCGGCTGAGTGTGCAACGCCTCGTCCAGCGGAAGCGTGACCGACGCCTCACTGCCGCGCGGGCCACCCGGCAGCAGTTCGACGATCGTGGACACCAGCGCGTCCGGCTGAGTCTCGCGCAGCCAGATGCCGTCCGCGTCCTGGATCGCGACCACGCCGGTGCGCTCGTCGCCCGCGGCGAGCAGCGCGACCGGATGCGCCTCGAACTGCGGGATGTGCAGCGCGTCGATGGAGTGCGGGGCGCGCGCGAGCAGCGTCAGCCAGTCTTCGACGTCCGGCTCGAGCCTGCCGCGGGAATCGCGGACGCCGCGGGCTTTCAGCTCGGTGTCGACCCGGTGCCGCAGCGACACGCGCTCGTTCTCGGTCGCGCCGTGCGAGCGCACGCGCAGCGGGTAGGGCAGCTCGCCCAGCTCGGCCGACTCCCACAGGAAGTCGAATGCCAGCGGCGAGAAGAACTCTTGGTGCATCCGGTGCTGCTCACCCTCCGGTCAACGATTTCCCCGGCCCAGCGTAGCGCCGGATCGGCAGTGTTCAAGCGCCCCAATGCCGCTTTGGGTGCATCCCGCGCACCGAAAGCGGCGTTCGGTGCGTCCCGCGCACCGAAAGCGGCGTTGGTTGCGTCGGATGCACCCAATGCCGCATTGGGGCGGTTTCAGCCGAGCGGGAGCCGGGGCTGGTCAGCGCGGGTCAGTCAAAGCGAGTCAGGCGGTGCGGGTCAGAACGCGCCCGCGCTGGCCTGGTCGGCCACCCCGGCGAGCATTTCGCCGAGCCGGTGCCGCAACGTCGCCGGGTCGGCGGGGGCGATGGTGATCCAGTCGCGTCCGTCGTGGCCCTGGCTGGCCTGTGTGAAGTACCGGCCGGTTTCGGTGTCGAACCAGCTCAGCACCGTCGACCGGCTGCGCCCGCCGAGCCGGTTGCGGGCGTTCGCGCCGATCTGGCCGCCGCGCAGGCGCTGCTGGGCGTGCAGCCGGGCGAGTGCCTTGCGGTCCTCGTCGACGCTCGCGCGGCCGGAGGCGTCGACCTGGTTGCCGCGCCGCTGCATGAAATCCACTCCGGACGCGCCGACCAGCTGCTCCAGCGGCACGGTGATCGACTTTTCCGTTCCGCGCGGAGCGCCCGGCAGAAGCGAAATGATCGCCGTGGCCAGTCCGTCCGGCGCGCACGGGTGCAGGTGCAGCCCGCGCTGGTCCTGGACGGCGAACAGGCCGTCGCCGTTCGCGCTGCCCGCGACCGCGAGCAGCGGTTCGCCGTTCGGGTCGAGCAGCTGGACGGTGTCGAGGCTGACGTCCGGCGAGGCGAGGATGCCGAAGTAGTCCTCGACGTGCGGGGCGGGCCTGCCGCGATCGTCGGCGAGCCCCCGGTCAGCGAGCGCGCCGAGCGTGCGCGTGCGCAGCGCCGAGCGCTCGTCCATCGTCGCGCCGTGCGAACGGATCCGCAGCGGATACGGCAGCTCGCCCATCCCGGCCGACTCCCACAGGAAGTCCACCTCGATCGGCGCGAGCAGCTCCGCGTTCGGCATCGACCAACCCCCTACCCCGAGTGTTTGCGAACGCTCGCGGGCGCGTGACCGGTCCGGTCACGCGCCCGCGAGCACTGCGTCAGTTGT
Source organism: Amycolatopsis sp. cg13 (assembly GCF_041346965.1). Taxonomy (GTDB): domain Bacteria; phylum Actinomycetota; class Actinomycetes; order Mycobacteriales; family Pseudonocardiaceae; genus Amycolatopsis. The sequence continues at coordinate 6,405,310 of NZ_CP166848.1, read as the reverse complement.
CGTCGTCCGACCACGCGCCGATGACCGGCGGCGGGGTGGCTTCGTTGGCCCCGAACGCGTCGTCCGGGTCCGGCTCGATGAGGAACGAGGCGTGCGTGTGCTCCTCGTCCTCCTGGCCCGCGCCGCCGTGCGCGCCCGCACCGCCCATGCCGCCCATCGGGCTCATGCCGCCCTGGGACTGGCCGATGGTGCCGCCCGCCGGGACCACGCCCTGCTGCTGCGGAGCCGCCGACGCGGCGCTCTGCCCGCTCTGGTGCTCGGACGCCGCGGAGGTCTTGCCTTCCTCCTCCTTGCGCGAACCGCTGCGGTTGCCCTCGCCGAGCTTGCCGCCGGCGAGACCGGCGCCCGCGCCGATGGCGCCGAGGCCGAGCGCGGAACCGAGGCCGCTGCCGCCCGTGCTCGCGGGAGCGGCCGGGGCTGGGGCCGCGCCGACGCCGGAACCGACGCCGACACCCGTGCCCACGCCGGTGCCGCCGGCGAGCGCGCCGCCCTCGAGACCGGAGGTGCCGTACTTGCCCGAGTCGGCCGAGACGTGCGCCGGAGCGCCGTGCCCGGCGACACCCGCGCCGCCGACCGCGCCGTGCGCGCCGACCGTGCCGAAGCTGCCCGGGGAGCCGAGCGCGCCCGGACCGTCCGTGTGGCCGATGTTGTTGACGTTGGTGAACGAGTTGCCGTTGAAGTGGTTCGCGGTCGGCTTCATGCCGAGCGAGTCCGGGCCGAAGCTCGGGGTCGAGCCGTCGACCTCGGTCATCGCCTGGGTGTAGGCGTTGAAGAACGCGACCTGCTGCGCCTTGACGTCGTTCGCGGCGTCCGCCTGCGCCTTCTGGTCCGCGGCCAGCGCGGCCGGGCCGCCCGCGAGCGCGGCCGTCATGGCCTGCTTCGGGTCGTAGTCGCGCGGGGCCGGCATCTTCTTGACCTCGGCGGCCGCGGCGGCCTGCCGGGCGAGCTTGTCGGCCATCGTGTGCGCGGCGTCAGAGGCCTGCGTGCCCGAGTTGGCGATCGCCACGAGCGCGCCCTGCGCACCCGCCGCGCCCTGGCCGACCCAGGCGTGGCCCAGTTCGGTGATCGCGTTGTACAGGTCGTCGGACGCCTGCTTCAGCTCGGTGCCGTGCTTGGTCCAGTGCTGCCCGGCGGACTCGGCGGTGCCCGGGTCGTTGTCGGTGGTCGCGCCGACGTAGAGCTGGTGGCTTTCCTGCGACTGCCAGTTCGGCGGGTTGCCGATGGCGCGGTCGCCGCCGATCTCGAAGCCGCCGGAGCTGCTGCGCGCGGACGACACGATGTCGTTGGTCGCCGAGTTCGGGCCCATCGCGACGACGGAGCCGGGCGCGGGAGCCGAGGACGAGGTGCCGTAGCCGGAGGTGTTGTAGCCCGAGCCGTCCGGGCCCGAGGTGTTGGTGTTCGGTGCCATGACTGCGTGATCCCCCTAGGACGTCAGGCCTTGTTGCGGAACGGGTCGCCGGCGGACTGGTCGATCTCGTGGTAGCGGGCCATCGCCGCGACGATGCCTTCCTCCGCCGCCTGGTACTGGCCGAGCAGGTTCTGCAGCGCGGACGAGTAGGAGTCGCCGCCGCCGTCGGCGCGCTGCACGAACTTGGTCGCCATCGCCTTGCCGACCGGGTTCGCGCCGAGCTTCGGCGGCTGCGCGAGCGTGCCCGCGCTGTTCAGGAGGGCTTCGATCGCGTCCCGCCCGGTCCGGATCTTCTTCAGCACGGTCTGCGCGGCGTCCGGGTCGATGCCGACCTGGCCGTTGACAGCGGCGTTCTTGAACGCCGCGGCATCCGCCGAGCTGTTGTTGCCCATCTGCCCTCTCTCCGTTCCCCCGCGCGAGGACCAGCCCGTCGGCTGGTGTCACTCGTCCGCATGGCAATAGGTCTTCGCATAGGTTAACGCACCTGGTCGAGCCCTATGACGCGATTTCGGGCTTCCGGGTTCCGTACCTGAAAGGATTACCGCGAACCGGACTAACCGGACGTGTAGACGTGCGGATCGAGCGTGCCGATGTAGGGCAGGTCGCGGTAGCGCTCGGCGTAGTCGAGGCCGTAGCCGACGACGAACTCGTTGGGGATGTCGAAGCCGATGTACTTCACCGGCACCTCGACCTTCACGGCTTCCGGCTTGCGCAGCAGCGAGACGACCTCGAGCGAGGCCGGGTTGCGGCTCGCCAGGTTCTTCAGCAGCCAGGACAGGGTGAGCCCGGAGTCGACGATGTCCTCGACGATCAGGACGTCGCGGCCGGCGATGTCGCGGTCGAGGTCCTTCAAGATCCGCACCACCCCCGACGACGAGGTCGACGACCCGTAGGACGACACGGCCATGAACTCCAGCTGCGTCGGCACCGGAAGCGCCCGCGCGAAGTCGGTCATGAACATGACGGCGCCCTTGAGGACGCCGACCAGGAGGAGGTCGCCCTGGCCGTTTTCCGGGTGGTCCGCGGCGATCTTCGCCGCCAGCTCCGCGATCTTGTCTTTGATCTGCTGCTCGGTGATGAGCACGGAGGCGATCTCGCCCTCGTACACGGGTCATTCCCCTCGGGTGGTGGGTTCGGGTCCGGCAAGCGAAAGCCTGCCACGCCGCCGTCGAGCCTCCAAGTTGCCCGGCAGCCAGACCCCGCCCTGCCCCCGCCAGCGGGCCACGAGCGCGTCGACCGACCGCAGGTGCGCGTCGGTCAGCTCGCGGACCCCGGAGTCCAGCAGCCACCTGCGGAGAACCCGTCTGCGCAGCGCAGCGGGCTCGGCCGCGAGCACGGCTACGTCGAGGTCGTCTTCGCGGGCCGCGCGCTCGTGGACGCGCGCGGCGAGTGTGTCCAACGCCTCGGTGTCTTCGCGCAACTGTGCGGCCGTACGGGCTAAAGCTGGAGCGACTCCACCCGACAGCACGTCCTCCAGGAGTGGCAGTGCTTCCGTACGCAGCCGTACACGAGTGAAGCGGGGATCGGCGTTGTGCGGGTCTTGCCACGGCTCTAGGCCGAGTTCTGCACACGCCGCAACGGTTTGCGCGCGAGTGATGCCAAGCAGCGGACGGCCCCACGGCGGATCGTGCGGACGCATTCCGGCCAGCGACCGCGGTCCGGAGCCACGGCCTAGACCGAGCAGCACCGTCTCGGCTTGGTCGTCTTGAGTGTGACCGAGCAATACGAGCCCTTCGCCGTTTGGCAACGCTTCGCGAAGCGCGTGGTACCTCGCAGCGCGCGCGGCTGCTTCGGGACCGCCTTTGCCTACGACGTGCACAGCGTGCACCTCGACGACGTCGATGCCGACGCCCTTCACGACAGTCGCCGCTTCGGCGGCTACGACGGCTGAATCGGCCTGAAGGCCATGGTCGACGACGAGAGCCCGCGTACGGACGTCTCGATGCCGAAGGACGTACGCCGTCGCTTCAGCGAGCGCTAGGGAGTCCGCGCCGCCCGACACCGCGACGCACACTTCGCCGGGAACAGCGACCGTCGCGAGGAAATCGCGAACCGCTGTCCGGACCGCGGCGAGCGCACTCACCCGTGCAGTCGCCGCACCCAGGCCGCGGGGTCGGCGATCTCGGCGCGGGTCGGCAACGTGTTCGGCGAGCGCCAAACCTTGTTGAACCCGTCCATCCCGACCGCGTCGACCACGTGCCGCGTGAACTTCGCGCCTTCCTCGTACTGGCGGATCTTCGCGTCGAGCCCGAGGACCGCCCGCAGCAACCGGTCGAAAAGCCCGCCGCCCTGGCGACGCGCGGTGAACCGCGCCCGGATCTGTTCGACGCTGGGCACGACCTGCGGACCGACCGCGTCCATCACGTAGTCCGCGTGGCCTTCCAGCAGCGTGGACAACGCCAGCAGCCGGTCGAAAACCGAACGCTCCTTCGGCGACTGCAGCAACTCCGCGATGCCGCCGCCCTTGCCGCGGTTGCGCAGCGCGTCGGGCAGCCTGCCGACCAGTTCGGCCAGGCCGTCGGTGGAACTCTCCGCGAGCCCGGACACGAGCCGTTCGACCTCGTCGGCGAAGTAGTCGCGCAGCCACGGCACCGCGGTGAACTGCAGCCGGTGCGTGCACTCGTGCAGGCAGACCCACAGCCGGAAATCGCGCGCGGGCACCTTCAGCGCGCGTTCGGCGGCCACCACGTTCGGCGCGACGAGCAGCAGCTCGCCCTTGTTCTCCTCGCCGCCGAACGGGTCGTACTGGCCGAGCACGCGAGACGCCAGGAACGCGAGCAGCAACCCGGTCTGCACGCCGGCGCCGGACGCCAGGATCGGCCCGAGCGGACCGCCTTGCGCCGCGGGCAGCGCGCGCCCGGTGAGCACGCCGAGACCGGACGCCGCGGACCGGACCCAGCCGGGCCGGTCCACCACGGTGCCGGGCAGCAGCGGCAGGTCGAGGCCGAGGCCGGTCAGCTCGCGGACGTGCCCCTCCGCCTCGGCGGTCAGCTCCCGCAGGTCGACCACCGCGCGATCGGCCTCGCCGCGCGCGACCTGCGGGCCGCCGCGCACCAGCAGCGCGCCGGTGGCGGCTGCCCGGTCCCAGTCGACCATGGGCCGCCGTCGGGTCTCGGTTTCCTGGCTCACCCCTCCGACGCTACCTTCCGGCCCGGAATTGTGGGCAGCTCAGCCGAGCGGGTTCAGCGAGTCGGCTCAGTGCCGGTTACTTGCAGCCGCAGCCCCGCAACGCCGTCGCCAGCACGTCGAGCGCCGCCTGTCCCGAGTTCTTCTCCGAGCCGTTGGACATGAACGCGAAGGCGAGCACGCGGTTGTCGCTGTCGAGCACATACCCCGCCAGGGTGTTGACGCCGGTGAGCGTGCCGGTCTTGGCCCGCACCCAGCCCCTGCCCCCTTGGGTCTGGTCCGAGTGATACCGGCCGTGCAGCGTGCCTTCCGGGCTGCCCGCGACCGGAAGACCGGCCAGCAGCGGACGCAGCTTCGGCGTGTTCGGGTCCTTGCCGTCCGGACCGGCCGCCGCCGCGAGCACCTGCGCCAGCAGCCTGGCGGGCACCTTGTTCTGATTGGACAGTCCGCTCGTGTCGAACAGCTGAAGGCCGTTGACGTCGAAACCGTGGTCCGCCAACACCTTCTTCACCGCGGCGGCGGCACCGGCGAACGACGCTTCCCCGCCGGTGGCCATCGCGACCTGGCGGCCGAGCGAGTCGGCGAGCACGTTGTCGGAGATCTGCAGCAGCGCGTACGCGAGGTCGGGCAGCGGAGCCGACTGGACTTCGCCGAGCACCTTCGCACCGTCCGGAGCCTTGGCGGCACCGGCCGGGCTCGCGCCGAGCTTGTCCGCGACGAGCTGGGTGAGCGCGGTCCCCGGGTTGCCCGAGCGCATGGTCTCGTCGACCTTCGGGTTGCCGCGTCCGCCGTCGGTCATGGCCGGGACGATCGGAGCGCCGTACAGCGACGGCGCGTCGCCCGGCTCCCAGCCCGGCGCGGTGTTCGGGCCGCTGAAGGCGCTCGCGTCGAGCTGGACCTTCGTGACGTTGCCGCCGGCCTTCTTGACCTGGTTGACGAGGTCGTCGACGTGCGCCGCGCCCGGGTAGAGCGGCGAATCGGTGCCGACCGGCAGCGCGGTGAGCGACGGGTCGCCGCCGCCGACGATGACGACCGTGCCCGGCTGCGCGCCCTGGACGATCTTGGTGGAGATCCGCTTCGTCGGCTCCATCGCGAGCAGTGCGGCGGAGACGGTGAGGATCTTCGTGGTCGACGCCGGGGTCAGCGGCGTGTTCGACGCGTGGTCCCACAGCACCGTGCCGTTGGCCGGATCGATCACACTGCCGCTGAGCTGGGAAAGCGCCGCCGCACCGGCCGGACCGGACAGCTTCGAGGCGACGCCGTTCGCGGACGGTCCCTGCGCCGAGGTGTCCGGGCCGTGCAGCGCGAGGCTGGCGTCGGACGGGTCCGGTTCGCTGCCCTTCGGCGCGTTCGGCGCCCACGGCAACCCGAGCCGGTTGGACACGGCGGGCACGGCCGACGCGCCACCCGCGGCGGCCAGCAGAAGCAGCACGACGAGCGCCAGGATCAACGCCTTCCGGCGTGGCTTCTTCCCTTCGGGACGAGGCGCGTCGTCCTGCGGCGGGATCGGCCCGGCCCCGGCGGGAGGCTCCGGGGGTTCCGCGGCATCGCGCGGCGGAATCTGCTCCGGACCTGGGCGTTCCGCGAAGCCTTCGGCCTGCGCGGGAATGCCGACGGTCGCCTCCGACGGCCCCTGGTTCGCGAAGCCCTCGGGCGGCCGGGGGATCCCGACGGTCGCCTCAGCCGGGAACTGGCCACCGGCCGGATCGATCCGCATCGGCCGCACGTGCCCCGCGCCCGCGGGCGGGACAGTGCCGGGCTGCGGTTCGGGCAGCCCGGGACGGACCGGGATTTCGATCTGCTGCGACCACGGTTCGGAGCCGGATTCGTTGCGGCCTGCCCGCGACTCGTCTGCGGTGCGGCCGGGCTGCCCCTGGTTGGAGCTGGCGGCCCAGTTTTCCCGCGACTCGTTCCCGGCACGGCTGGGCTGCCCCTGGTCGGCAGCCCAGTTTTCCCGCGACTCGTTCCCGGCACGGCCGGGCTGCCCCTGGTCGGCAGCCCAGTTTTCCCGCGATTCGTTCCCGGCTCGGCCAGGCTGCCCCTGGTTGGCCCAGTTTTCCTGGGATTCGGCTCGGCCGGACTGGCCCGGGTTGAGCCGGGCGGCGGCGGATCCCGGGACCGGGCCGGAGTCGCCACGGAAGCCGGTCCGGTTCGCTTGCGATTCCTCGCCGGTTCGGCCGGACTGCGCCTGGCCGGAGCCACCGGCTTCACCCCGGTAACCAGTCCGGTCGTCCCCGCCGCGACCCTGCTGAGCAGCGATGTCGCCCCGACTGGACTGAGCCTGACCAGCGGTGCCGGATTCGCCGGAGCCGGAGTCGTTGCGGAAGGCGCCCCAGCCCTCCTTGGGCGGTTCCTCCCCCTGCTCGTCCCGCGCGACGATCGGCCGGAACGCCGCCCAGCCCTGGCTGTTGTCGCCCGTTCCCGGCGTTTCGTCCCGGAACGCGGCGAACTGCCCCGGCTTGCCCGCGGGCTCGCCGGAAGCAGGCTGATCGGACTGACCAGGCTGGCCGGACTGGAACGGATTCCACCCCTGCCCGTCGCCCGAAGAACCAGACCCAGCGGGCTCGAACAGCGAGTTCCCCGGCTTCCGCGCGGCCTGCCAAGCGGGCGAGGAATCCTGCTGCTGACCAGGCGAAGCATTCGGCTGCGCACGGACCGTTTGCTCCGCAGCCCCCTCCGCGGACGGCTTCCGCTGCTGCTGCGAAACCTGGAAGGTCTTCTCCGCCGCCCCCTCCGCGGATTCGACCGTCGACGACTGCACCGTCGCCTCAGCGTCCGGACGACCAGCGTTGTCCCCCGGCCGAGGCACCCCGGCCACGAACCTGGTCGGCCCTTCCACCGGCACCCACGGCGCCTGCGGTTTCGGCTCCTCAGCGCGGCCGGACGGCGTGGGCACCGACGTGCCGCTCATCCGATCGGCGAGGTTCGACCGGGGCGGTTCCGGCGGCGCGACGGGAGCGTCCGAGGGCGCGTTGAGGCCGGGCACCTCCTCGGGCGGGACGTTCGGCCGGAACCACGATCCCGGCCCGTCTCCCGGTGTGACGTTCGGCACGGAAAGCTGCGCGGTGGCTCCCGCGTCGCGCTTGGGCAGGGGGAGGCGGGAGGTCGCCCGGTCCGCCTGGGACGAGGTGTCCTCGTCGCCCGTGGGCCACCTCGGCTGGTCGTTTTCCGGCACCCACCACTCCTTCTCACCCGCCCCCGGAGGGGCCAAGGTCACATGCCGTCTGGCCGACATCGGCGCGACCCGCCGACGGGGCGTAGTCCACACTAGTGACGTCAACGAGGTCATTAGGTTGCCGCCCACGAGCGCGTGGGACACCGAGAGTCAAGAAGCAGCGAGGACGGCCGTGGAATTCGACGTCACGATCGAAATCCCCAAGGGGGAGCGCAACAAGTACGAGGTCGACCACAAGACCGGTCGGATCAAGCTCGACCGGACCCTGTTCACCGCGACCCAGTACCCGGCCGACTACGGCTTCATCGACGACACGCTCGGCCAGGACGGCGACCCGCTGGACGTGCTCGTGCTGGTCCAGGAGCCGACGTTCCCCGGCTGCCTGATCCGCTGCCGCGCGATCGGCATGTTCCGGATGACCGACGAGAAGGGCCCGGACGACAAGGTCCTCGCCGTCCCGACGAACGACCCGCGCCTCGAGCACCTGCGCGACATCCACCACCTGAACGAGTTCCACAAGCTCGAGATCCAGCACTTCTTCGAGGTCTACAAGGACCTCGAGCCGGGCAAGAGCGTCGAGGGTTCGTCCTGGGTGAGCCGCGCCGAGGCCGAGTCCGAGATCGCCCGCTCGTACGAGCGCGAGAAGGACCGTCTCGCCAAGGAAGAGATCAACGGCGAAGAGCACCACTGAGCCACGTAAAAAAGGGCCGTCCACCTGCCTGGTGGACGGCCCTTTTTTACTTCCCGGTCAGCCCGCGAGGGCCAGTTCGCCCGCTTCCTGCTCGGCGCGCTGCTCCATCGCCGACTTGTCCGAGAGCGGCTTCTCCCGCAGCAGCCAGACCAGCGCGAACCCAACAGTCAGCACCGCGCCGCCGATCAGGAACACCGTGCTCATCGAGCTGGAGAACCCTTCCAGGATCGGCCGGGCGAGCACCGGGTCGAGCTTCGACAGGAACGAGGTGTCGTTCACGTCGAGGCCGCCGCCTGCCAGCTGCCGGGCGAACTCCGGGTGCTGCGCCAGCGCCGCGGTGTAGGCCGGGGAGGCCATCGCCGAGCGGACCGCCGCCGCGATCCGGTCGCCGACCGTGCTGAACAGGATCGACAGGAACACCGCGGTGCCCGCCGTGCCGCCGATCTGCCGGAAGAACGTGACCGACGAGGTCGCGACGCCGATGTCCCGGGGCGAGACGTCGTTCGTGGCGGCCAGGGTCAGCGTCTGCATGGTCGAGCCGAGGCCCAGTCCGAGCACGAACGCGATGGCCATGACCACGCCGAGCGCGGTGTCCACGCCGATCATCGAGAACGAGTACACCGCCGCGGCCATCAGGCCGAGTCCGGCGACCGCGAAGCCCTTGTACCGGCCGGTGCGGGCGATGATCCGCCCGCTGCCGAGGCTCGCGACCATGATCCCGAGGGTGAGCGGCAGCATCTGCAGCCCGGCCTGGGTCGGCGTCGCGCCCTTCACGATCTGCAGGTACAGCGGCAGCGACATCATCGCGCCGAACATCCCGATCCCTTGGATCACCGTGACCAGCGTCGACACCCGGAACACCCCGTTGCGGAACAGCCGCAGCGGCAGCAGGGCGGCGTCGCCCATCCGGCGTTCCTGCAGGATGAACAGCACCACGCCGAGCGCGCCGACCAGGTACATCGCCAGCGACGCGGGCGATCCCCAGCCCCATTCGCGGCCCTGCTCGGCGACGAGCAGCAGCGGCACGAGGCCCAGCGTCAGCGCGCCGGCGCCGAGGAAGTCGACCTTCTGGTCAACCCGGGTGTGCGGGAGGTTCAGCACCTTGCTCACGACGACCAGCGCGGCGAGCGCGATCGGGACGTTCACCATGAACACCCAGCGCCAGCCGGTGAGGCCGGCGAACGAGTCGAGTCCGGCGAAGAATCCGCCGACGACCGGGCCAGCGACGCTCGAGACGCCGAAGACGGCCATGAAGTAGCCCTGGTAGCGGCTGCGTTCCCGCGGCGACGTGATGTCGGTGATGATCGCCAGCGCGAGCGACATCAGACCGCCGGCGCCGAGGCCCTGGAACGCGCGGAACGCGGCCAGTTCGTACATCGATCCGGCCATCGCGCTCGCCAGCGAGCCGGCGAGGAACAGCGAGATCGCGGTCAGGTACATCGGCTTGCGGCCGAAGAGGTCGGACAGCTTGCCGTACAGCGGTGTGGAAAGCGTCGCGGTGATCAGGTAGGCGGTGGTGGCCCAGGCCTGCAGGCTCTGTCCGTGCAGTTCGTCGGCGATGGTCTTCATCGCCGACGACACGATGGTCTGGTCGAGGGCCGCCAGGAACATGCCGAGCATCAGCCCGGACAGAACCGTGAGGATCTGCCGGTGTGAAAGCCGTCCGTTCGTGGTGGCGCCCCCTTCCGCAGTGGCGGTGTCGCTCATGGTGGTCTCCCTCAGTGCCGGGGTACTTGCTTGTATCCCTCAACTACTTGCTCGTCACAACTGTTCCCGAAAAGCTTGCATTCATCAACCAAATATCGTGTGACGCTAATCTCTCGCCGGGCGATGTCGAGAACGAGCGACCGGCTCCGTCCCTGGCGCGAACGTGACGGCAAGGAGCCGCCACCAGCACGGAGGAGAACCACAATGGCCAAGTACCTGCTGCTCAAGCACTACCGCGGCGCGCCGGCTTCGGTGAACAACGTCCCCATGGACCAGTGGACGCCCGAGGAGGTCACCGCCCACATCCAGTACATGCGCGACTTCGCGGACCGGCTCGTGGAGACCGGCGAGTTCGTCAGCGAGCAGGCGCTGTCGCCGGAAGGAACCTGGGTCCGCTTCGACGGCGAGGGCCGCCCGCCGGTCACCGACGGTCCGTTCGCCGAGACCAAAGACGTCATCGCGGGCTGGATGATCATCGACGTCGACAGCTACGAGCGCGCGATCGAACTGGCCGGCGAACTGTCCGCGGCTCCCGGCGCGGACGGCAAGCCGATCCACGAATGGCTCGAACTGCGTCCGTTCTACGGCGTCACGCCCTCGGTGACCGAATGAACGAGGAGTTGCTGCGGGAACTCGTGCCCGCGGTGATCGGCATCCTCGTCCGGCGCGGAGCGGACTTCGCGTCGGCCGAGGATGCCGTGCAGGAAGCGTTGATCCGCGCGCTGGACGCGTGGCGGGAAGATCCGCCGCGCGACCCGAAGGCGTGGCTCATCGCTGCCGCGTGGCGCCGGTTCCTCGACGCCACGCGATCGGAATCTTCGCGGCGGGGCCGGGAAGTGGCGATCGACGCCGAGCCGCAGCCCGGTCCGGCGTCCGCAGTGGACGATTCTCTGCAGCTGTATTTCCTTTGTGCACACCCGTCTTTGACGCCGTCGTCGGCCGTCGCGCTCACCTTGCGCGCGGTCGGCGGGTTGACCACGAAGCAGATCGCGCAGGCGTATCTGGTGCCGGAAGCGACTATGGCGCAACGGATCAGCCGGGCCAAGAAGACGGTGTCCGACGTGCGGTTCGACGCGCCCGGAGACGTCGCGACCGTGCTGCGCGTGCTGTATCTGGTGTTCAACGAAGGCTACTCCGGAGAACTCGACCTCGCCGCCGAAGCCATCCGGCTGACCCGGCAGCTCGCGGCCGGTTTCGATCATCCGGAAGTGGCCGGTCTGCTCGCGTTGATGCTGCTGCACCACGCGCGCCGGGCCGCGCGGACGACGCCGGAAGGCAGCCTCGTTCCGCTCGCCGAACAGGACCGCAGTGCTTGGGACACCCGGCTGATCGCGGAGGGCGTCGACATCCTGCAGGCGGCGCTGGCCCGCGACCAACTCGGCGAGTACCAGGCCCAAGCCGCCATCGCCGCGCTCCACGCCGACGCTCTCGCGGCGGAGGAAACCGACTGGGTGCAGATCGTCGAGTGGTACGACGAGCTTCTCGCGCTGACCGACAGTCCGATCGTCCGGCTGAACCGGGCGGTCGCGGTCGGCGAGGCGGACGGGCCTCGTGCTGGGTTGAAGGCGTTGGCGGAGCTGGACGACAAGCTGCCGCGGTACCTCGCGGTGGCGGCCTACCTGCACGAACGCGACGGCGACCTGGTCACGGCCGCCCGGCTGTACCGCGAAGCGGCGGGGAAGGCACCGAACCTCGCCGAGAGCGAGCACCTGACGCGCCAAGCCGCCCGCCTCAACACCCAGCTGAAAAGCTCGTGAGTGGCGATCACGGTTAGAACCGCGATCGCCACTCACGACGTCACTCGGCGTAGCCCGGAATCGGGAACGGCTGCAGGAACTCGCGGATCTCCGCCGCGATCGCGTCGAGCGCGCCGTCCTGCTGCGCCGCCGCGGCGGTCACCGTCCGGTCGATCCAGTCCGCGACCTGCACCTGGTGCTCGGGCTTGAGCCCGCGCGTGGTGATCGCCGACGTGCCCAGCCGGATGCCGGACGGGTCGAACGGCTTGCGCGGGTCGAACGGCACGGTGTTGTAGTTCAGCTCGATGCCCGCGCGGTCCAGCGCCTGCGCGGCTGGCTTGCCGGGCACCGCCTTGTTGGTCAGGTCGATCAGGAGCAGGTGGTTGTCCGTGCCGCCGGAAACCAGGTCGTAGCCGCGCTCGACCAGCGCTTCGGCCAGTGCCTTGGCGTTCGCGACGATCGTGTGCGCGTAGTCGGAGAACGACGGCTGCTGCGCCTCCCCCAGCGCGACCGCGATGGCGGCCGTCGTGTGGTTGTGCGGACCGCCCTGCAGGCCGGGGAACACCGCCTTGTCGACGGCCTTCGCGTGGTCGGCGTCGGAAAGGATCATCGCGCCGCGCGGGCCGCGCAGCGTCTTGTGCGTGGTCGTGGTGATGACCTGCGCGTGGCCGACCGGCGACGGGTGCGCGCCGCCCGCGATCAGGCCGGCGATGTGCGCGATGTCGGCGACCAGCACGGCGTCGACCTCGCGGGCGATCTCCGCGAACGCCGGGAAGTCGATGGTGCGCGGGATGGCCGTGCCGCCCGCGAAGATCAGCTTCGGCCGGTGCTGGCGGGCGAGGTCGCGGACCTGGTCGAGGTCGACGCGGCCGGTTTCCTTGCGGACGCCGTAGCGGACCGGCGTGAACCACTTGCCGGTGGCGGACACGCTCCAGCCGTGCGTGAGGTGGCCGCCGTCGGGCAGCGCCATGCCGAGCACGTTGTCGCCCGGCTTGGCGAACGCCAGGTACACCGCGAGGTTGGCCGGGGAGCCGGAGTAGGGCTGGACGTTCGCGTGGTCGACGCCGAAGACGGCCTTCGCGCGCTCGATCGCCACCTGCTCGACCTGGTCGATGAACTGCTGGCCCTCGTAGTACCGCTTGCCGGCGTAGCCCTCGGAGTACTTGTTGGTGAGCACGCTGCCGGTGGCTTCGAGCACCGCCTGCGAAACGTAGTTCTCGGACGCGATCAGGCGGATCTTGTCGTGCTGCCGCTTCGCCTCGTCCTCGACGAGACCGGCGATCTGCGGATCCGCCGCGGACAGTGCGGACAAGGCGGGCTGGTGTGTCATGGCGTACTCCGGCTCTGCAGTGGCCCTCACCCAGGCGCGCGGTGCCGGCCTCGTCGTCGCTCCCCGGTGGTGCTCCACCTCTTGAATGGCGCCAGTCGCTGCTGCGGGACGAAGTTTAGTGCACCGCGCCAGGGGCGTCCGGACAGCGTGAAATGGCGGAAAGCGGCTCAGACCTGCTCGAGACCGCCTCGGTGCCGCCGCGCGAGTTCCTGGTAGACCGCCGCGTTGTGCTCGACCCACACCCGCGCGGAATCGGTGAGTTCCACGAACTTCTTCGCCGGGCTGCCCATCGCGATCATCTCCGCCGGGACCTCGGTGCCCGGCGTGACCGTCGACCCCGCGGCGACGAACGCGCGCGGTCCGATCACCGCGCGGTCGAGGACCGTGGAACCGTTGCCGATCAAGGCCTGTTCGCCGACTGTGCAGTCGTGCACGAGGCACTGGTGCCCGACGGTGACGTTGCGGCCGACCTCGGTCGTCTCGGGTCCGGAGTGGATCACCGAGTTGTCCTGGATGTTCGCGCCCTCGCGGATGATGATCGGGCCGAAGTCCGCGCGGATCACCGCGCCGTACCAGACCGAAGCGTCCTTCTCGACGGTCACGTTGCCGATCAGGGTAGCGGTGGGGGCGATCCAGGCGTCCGGGTGAACCTGCGGGCTGACGCCGTCCAAGGAGAACAAAGGCATGCCGGGAGCCTAAGCGGCGTCAGCGGTACCCGGCGAAGCAGAGCGCCTCGATGTCGCCGCGCAGGCTCGCGGACGACCGCGGCCGGACGCGTTGCTGCACCACCGCGCCGAGCAGGTAGCTCAGCAGAGAGCGGGCGCGGGCGCGCGGGTCGTCGACGTCGAGCGGGGCGAGGAGTTCGACGAGCAACTCGGTGATCGAGGTGAGCATGGCGTCGATCGCCTGCGGATGCTGCGCGCGGCCGGCGGCGATCCAGTACTCGAACCAGAGGAACGCGCCGCGCGGATGGTCGGCGAACTCGGCAAGATAGGCCTCGGTCACCGCGAAAAGCCGTTTGCGCGGGTCGGAGTGCTTGTCCGCGACCGTGCGCAAATTCGCCGCGAAAGCGTTGATGTGCGCGGCCATCGCCCGGTCGATGAGCACGTCGATGTCGGCGAAGTAGTAGTGGATCGCGCTCTTGGTGAGCGGTCCGGCCTCCGCGATCGCGCGTACCGTGCAGCCGCCGAGTCCTTCGCGGGCGAGGACCTTGCGAGCCGCTTCGACGATCTGTTCCTGCTTCTGCAATTGGTTGGGCGACAGCGTGGGGTTGCGGGCTGGCACGGCGCTCACGGTGATCCTCGTTACGTTTGTCAGGACGGCAGCCCTGAATCCTAGGCCAGTCGTCCCAACGTCTTCCGGCGGGTGAAAAACCGGATTGGCCACCCCGGTCCGCGCAGCGGACAATGCCCGGCATGGTGATCTCAGGGGACAAGGGGCTCAGCGAGGCGGCGCGCCGTCAGCTGGAAAAGGAAATCGCGGACCTGCGTGCGCAACGGGAGGCGCTATCGCCGCAGCCGGGCGAGCAGGAACGCACGGGGGACGCCGCCGACCAGGCGGACGTGATCGACCGCGCCGAGGCAGCGGCGCGACTGGACCGGCAGATCGCCGACGTCACCGCGAAGCTGGAGCACGGCGCGTACGACAGCTCGCTGCTTCCGGACGGCACGCGCGTTTCGCTGCGTTTTTCCGACGGTGACGAGGAAGAGTTCACTGTGGTGACCCTTCCCGGCGAGGACGCGGACGCGATCACCTCGGACAGCCCGCTCGGCATCGCGCTGTCGAAGGCCAAGGCAGGCGAGGAAATCAGCTACCGCACCCCGCGCGGGCAGGCCACCGCGACGGTGCTGAAGCTGACCCCGCCCGCCAACTGACCACAGAGGACAGACAGTGGCCGCCCCGGTTTTCCGGGGCGGCCACTGTTATTTGTCCGCGTTGGCCACCGTTTCGGCCTGATACCCGTACACGCCGTCGCTCTCGACCGCGACGTGCCAGCCGCCGCAGTCCTTGTCCATCCGCTTGTGCTCGCCCGCAGGCCACCAATCCGCGTTCAGCGTCGGGGATTTCGCTTCGGCCTTCCCCGGCTTGCAGATTGCGGGAAGATTGGACGGACCTGGTTGGTAGCGCAGGATCCGTTCCGAACCGGTGGTGCGGATCAGCTCGGTGACCGACTTCGCGTCGTCGGGCACCCACGACGGAAGCCGGACGTCCGGATTGGCCTTGCCCTGTTTTCCGGTGTCGTAGGAAACCGCCTTCACGTGGCCGTTCGACTTCTCCTCGATCGAGGAGCCGAGGCCGCACGACGCGACCGTGGCCAAAGCCGCGATCCCGGTCGCGGCCAGTACCGCCTTGTTCCGCACGCTGTTCATGGCTTCCAGTCAACCGAGACTGGTCCGCCCTGCCCTCGTTCTTCCGGCCCGCACTGCTTGGCCAGTCGGCCGACTCTGTCCCTCAGATGAGTGAAATCGCGGGTCATTCTTCGCCGTCGAGATGAGCCCGCAGCGCGGCGAGCGGACCGTCCCAGTCCCGGGCGAGCGCGGCGAGGAACTGCTGCGCGACCCGCATCGGCGCGGAATCGAGCCGGTACCGCACCCGGCGCCGCTCGCCGGGTTCCGCGGCGACCAGCCCGGCGTCGGACAGCAGGCCGAGGTGCTTGGCGATCGCCTGCCGCGTGATCGGAAGCCGGGCCGCGAGATCCGTCGCCGTCGCCGGCCCGCGTGCGGCCAGCTCGGCGAGGATCGAGCGGCGGGTCGGATCGGCGAGCGCGGCGAAAACCTGCTCGGCGACCGCTTCGGAATCAGCCGGCATCGAGACTGGCCGCCAGCTCGTCGAGTTCGCGCGCCCAGCCGTCGAGGTGCGAGCGATAGGTGGCCGGGTACTGGCTGTCCGGCAGCTGCGCGAACCCGGATTCGACCACGGTGAGCTGGGTTCCGCCGTCGCGCGCCTGCAGGGTGAACTCGACATACGTGCGCCGCGGGTCGTCCTCCGGCATCCCGTCGACCTGCCAGGTGAAGCCGAACACCGCAGGTTCTTCAACGCGCTCGACCCGGATCTCGGCACTGCGCTCACCGATCCACGCAACCCGGCCGAGACCGCCCGGACGCAGGTCGATCTCGGCCTCGTCGCCGAACCAGGCGCGCAGGCCGTCGGCCGTGGTCAGCGCCGTCCAGACCGTCGCAGGCGGCTGCGCCAGCTCGACCGTCCGCTCGATGCGGTCGGGAAACCCCATGCCGTGCTCCTTCCGGGCCGAGCCTAGGCAACCACACCCCATTGACGCAACCATTCGGTTGCCATAGTGTCGCAACCGCTCAGTTGCATTACCTCGCGAAAGGAAGCCCGATGAACTCCTTCACCACCGAACTGACCGTCGACCGCACCCCCGAGGAAGTCTTCGCCGCGGTCACCGACGTCCGAGCCTGGTTCAGCGAGTCGATCACCGGCACCGCGACCGCGGTCGGCGACGAGTTCTCGTTCATCGACAAGAGCATCCCGACGAGCCGGATCCGGGTCACCGAACTCACGCCCGGCCGCCGGATCGCCTGGCACGTCGAAGACGCGTACATCGCCTTCATCGACCAGCACGACGAGTGGACCGACACCCGGATGACCTTCGACCTCACGCCGGGCCCGGCCGGTACGACGCTGCGCTTCACCCATCACGGCCTCACTCCGGAGAGCGCCTGCTTCACCGATTGCTCCCGAGGCTGGACGAGCTGCGTCAACACGAGCCTGTACGCGCTGCTGACCACCGGCGTCGGGCAGCCGATCCCGAAATCCGAGGCCCCGGAAGGACACCTGGCCGAGTAATTCCCTTACGGGAGCTGGAGATCGGAGGTGTCACGCTTGACGTGCATCTCCCACAGCGTCTCCGCGATGTCGGCGGGATCGATCTCCGGAAACTCGGAATTGGGCTCGACAACCCCGGATCGCAGTGCGGCGTCGACGGCGCTTCCCCGGATCATCGCTCCGATTTGGAGCGTCGCCGCGTGCACACCGTCGGACGAGATTTCGGCCGCCAGACTCTGGATGTAGTTACGGGTCGCGGCCATCGCCGGACCGATGCCGCTGAGGACGGGCGCGGGCCGGGTGGCCGAGACGCTCTGGCTGATCAAAATGCTGCCCTCACCGCGGTCGCGCAGCTCGCCCAAAACGGCCTGAACCAAGGCGATCGGAGTGAGGAAATACAGGTCGAGGAGCCGCTGCGCGGTCGCGGGCGTCAGCTCGGCGGCGGGCGTGAACCCGTTCAGGTCCAAGGGCGCGTACGACACGACGTCGATCCGCGCGAAGCGGCTCCGGATCGCGTCGACCAGCGCCGGAATCTCCACCGGACGCGCGAGGTCCGCGGGAAACGCCGCGGCCTCGACGCCCTCCGCGGCCAGTTGATCAGCCAACGCAGCGAGCCGTTCACGGTTGCGCGCGACGAGCGCGATCCGGAATCCCTCGCGGCCGAAGCGCCGGGCGACCGCGGGCCCAAGGCCGGTGCCCGCACCAAGCAAGACCAGGGTTTTCGACACGGGACTCCATAAGTTGATGACGGTCTCAACTTTGGCGCCAAGTTGAGACCGTTGTCAACTTTCTCGCCCGGACCTACGATGACCTGGTGAAAACGGAGGGGAAGCCCACGCTGCGCCGAGACGCCCGCCGCAACCAGGAACGGCTTCTCACCGCGGCGGCGGAAGCCTTCCGGGAGAAGGGTTTGACGGTGCCGCTGGAGGAGATCGCGCAGCGGGCGGGCGTCAGCGCCGGGACTCTCTACAACCGCTTCGGCGGACGGGAAGCGCTGATCGACGCGGTGATGCCCGAACTGGTCGCCGAGCGGATGAACGAGGCGATGCGCCGGGCGGAAGCAGTCAACGACCCGTGGGAATCGTTCGTCACCTACGTGACAGCGCTGTGCGAACAGCAAGCCGACGACCCGGCGTTCCGGGACGCGATCAGCCGGCAACTCCAGGACGCGCCTGAACTGACCGCGCGCTGCACAGCCGAACTCGCGAAGTCGGTCCGGCTGCTCGAACGCGCGCAACGGTCCGGGACGCTGCGCCCGGACGTCACGTCCGACGACCTGATGCTGCTGATCTTCACGAACGCGCTGATCGTGCGCGAGACCGTTGAGGCAACCCCGAACGCGTGGCGGCGCACGCTGTCGTTCAGCCTCGCCGGACTGCGCGCCGGTTGTGGTAGCTAGAAAGCATGCGAAGATCCTTTTCCTTTCTGGAAATCCCATGAACGATGACGTTTCCCAGAACCTCGTCGTCTTCCGAATCAACGGTCTCCCCGAACCCGTGCTGGCCAGCGCGCCCACCCAGTCCGAGAACGCTGTCGAGCAGGCGTGGGCGAGCGTCCGCCAGCAGCACAAGGTGCGCGGGTCCGCGGTTTCGGCGGTGTACAGCGAATGGCAGCCTTCCGCCGCCGACCAGAAATTCATGGCCAAGAATTTCCGGAAGGCCGAGTGCACCTACAGCTTCGCCCGGCCCGCTCCCGGTGATTGGGAGCGCGCGTTCGCCGAAGCCCGCGAGGTGATGGCTCGGAAAGAGCAGAGCGCCGAGGAGATACTGCCGATCCTCTGGAGCGCGTCCTCACCGCGCGCTGGGCTGCTCGAAGCCCTGCCGCACCAACCGCTCGTGCCCGGCAAGCTGTCGGTCGCGCTCGCGGTGGTGTCGCGGACTCCCGAGGGCAAGATCGGGATGCAGCACATCACCCTTCACGAGCAGGAGCAGATGGGCGCACCGCTCGAGAAGATGTTCGACGTCGGGTTCGGCTGCCTGGCCCGCGGGCTGAAGCTCGAGGTCCGCACCTCCGGCGAGGACGTGCTGGTCTCGCTCACGAGGGAGAACCAGCTGGCGGCGTCCGCGCTCGCGCTGCCCGATCTGTTCGCCCAGCTGTCGCCCCACCTCGGCGCGGGAGACCTGATCGTCGGCCTGCCCTGCCCGGACGAGATGTACGTGACCAGAGAGGGCTCTGGCCTGGCGGACACTGTCCGGCAGCAGGCACTCAGCTCGCCGTACGAGACGACGGAACTGGTCCCGTCAGTCCTGCGGCTCGGGCCCGGCGGGCTGGAACTGCTCGCCGAACGGACCGGCTAGGCGCGTTCCCCTAACGGGTGAATTCGGCGCAAGCCTGCGGACCGTCCGGAAACGAGTCAGGCCCCATCCGAGGTGTCTCGGATGGGGCCTGACCTGCGGAGCCGCCTGGGGGAATCGAACCCCCGACCTATTCATTACGAGTGAATCGCTCTGGCCGACTGAGCTAAGGCGGCATGCCGCTGTGCGACGGTCATCAGTGTAGCGGAGGCGTGGTGCGTCACCTTGCGGGGGCCGCGTCGTTAGGCTCCTATGACTTCGGTCTCACTCCCCGACCCGGCGATCATCTGGAGGACCCGGCACATGCAGCGAAGACTGCCCCGTGCGCTGGCGCTGCCCGCCACTGCCGCGTTGCTGCTGCTCCTGGCCGCGCCGGCTGGTGCGCAGGAGATTCCGACGACGCCGATCCCGCAGCCGAACAACCCCTCGCAGCCGCCCGCGTCCGCGCCCATCGGGCCGCAGCCGCTCGGGCACGCGGTCGGCGACGCGGGGACGGCGCTCGGCGTCCTGCGGCTGCTGCCGAACTCGGTCACCACGAGCACGATCCTTCCCGGCTTCGGCCAGACGCTGCCGAAGCAGTCCGCGCTCGAGGCGGGCATGGGCCTGTCCAGCGCGTCGGCGAACTCGGAGGCCTACCTGGCCTACGAGAAGTCGATCGCGCAGTCGTCGCCGTTCGGGCTGGCCGTCGGGGGCCAGGCTCCGCAGACGCCGGGCAGCCTCGTGCAGACCGCGCTGCCGGACAACCCGAAGGAGATCAGCGGGGGCCTGAACGCGCCGTCGAACCCGCTGCTGAACGTCGGGCTGCTCAACGGCACCGCGCACGCCCGCTGGAGCGAATCGCTCGGCCCGTGCGTGGACACGATCGCCGACGCCAGCACGTCCGTCGCGAGCCTGTCGCTGCTCAACGGCCTCCCGACGCTGCCGCAGGTCCCACTGATCGGCGGCGGCGGGCTGAACCTGCCCCAAGGCACCCAGCTCGCGCAGGGTTTCGACCCGAAGAGCGGGCTGCAGAGCCTCGGCGGCCTGCTGCCGGGTAGCGGACAGACGCCCGCCGCGGGCACCGGTTCGCTGCTGAGCCTGCCGAACACGCTGTCGTCGCGGTCGCAGGTCAAGCTCGTCGACATCCCGGGCTCGAAGAACAAGGCCGTGCAGTCGAGGTCCACGCTGCAGGCGGCGGACATCAACATCCTCAAGGGCACGCCGCTCGAGCTGAACCTCAAGGTCGCCAGCCAGCCGACGCTGACCGTCATCTCAACCGGCGACGCGAAGACGTCCAAAGTGGACTACCAGGCGCCGGTGATCACCATCGGGGCCGGCGGCAAGACGCTGTACACGCTCGACGCGGCGCACCCGACCAAGGACATCCCGATCGGCCTGCCACTCGCGCCACTGAGCCAGCAGTTCGGTGCGCTGGACAACGTGCCGGTGGTCGGCGGTCTCGTCGCCACCGCGACGAAGGGCCTGCAGCAGCTCGGCGACACCACCGGGAAGGTGCTCGACCTCGGCGTGCTGCGGCTGAGCATCGCGAACCTCGACCAGAAGCAGTCCGAGGCGACCACGCCGTTCAAGGGCTACCAGCTGGGCGCGGCCGCACGGCTGCTCGACGTTCAGGTGCTGCCGACGCAGAAGCTGAAGGAGCTGCTCCCGAAGCAGGCAGGCGACAACCTGCCGTCGTCGCTGGCGCAGCTGTCGCTGGGCGAGCAGATCGCCCGCGCGTACGCCCCGACTGGCGGCGTCGTGTGCGGTTCGACGACGACTCCGCCCGCCCCGCCGCAGGGCGGTGCCGCACCGGCTGGTCCGGTCAAGCACCTGGCCTACACGAACGGCGCGTACGACACGGTGCCGCTGTTCTGGACGGGCACGGCGATGCTGCTGATGGGCGTCGTCATGGTCGCGGCGTTCCCGAACCGGCGGCGTCCCGCGCTGGTGCTGAAGCGGCCGTCCAGCGGTCCTGACGCACCGTTCAAGCCGTCGCCGCATCCGCGCGACTGACTCTCGCTAGTCACGGAAACGGCCCTCTCGCTGCTGGCGAGGGGGCCGTTTTCGTTGGTGTTTGAGTCAGCCTTGGCGAAGCGTGGTGACCATGGCCTCCACCGCGATCCGCGGCTTCACGTTCAGCCCGATCGCCTCACGGCACTCCAGCACCGCTTCCAACCGGCGCATCGTCGATTCCGGCGACCAAGCCGCCGCGGCCGAGTTGATCTGCTCGGCATGGTCGGGATGCGTCAGCGTCGCGCCGGAACGCGAAGTCGTCACGAGCACGTCGCGGTAGAACCCCGCCAGGTCCACCAAAGCAATGTCGAGCGTGTCGCGCTGGGTTCGCGTCGCACGGGACTTCTGGCGCTTCTCCAGCTGCTTCACCGCGGCCTCGGCGGCACGTTTCGCTCCGGCGACGCCCTTGCCGGTGCCATCGCCGCCCATCGCGGTGCGCAGTTCGGAACGTTCCTGCTCGTCGCGACCCTTGCTCTCCTCGCCCGCGTCCGCCTCCGCAGCGCTGATCAGCTGGTCAGCGCTGGTGAAAACGTCGTCCGGACGGCGCAGCCCGAGCGGAATCCGCAGCACGGTGGCGCGACGCTGCCGAGCGGCTTCGTCGGTGGCGAGCCGGCGCGCGCGGCCGACGTGGCCGTTGCACACTGCCGCGGCCCAGTTGGCGCGCTCAGGATCGACGCCGTCGCGGGAGATCAGCACCTGCGCGATGGCCTCGGCGGGCGGCGTGCGCAGCGGAACCAGCCGGCACCGCGAGCGGATGGTGACGGAGACGTCCTCCGGGTGGTCCGACGGTGCGCAGAGCAGGAACACCGTGCGCGCCGGCGGCTCTTCCACGGCCTTGAGCAGCGCGTTCGACGCGCCCTCGGTGAGCCGGTCGGCGTCCTCGATGATCACGACCTGCCATTCGCCGGTCGTCGGCCGGCGCGCCGCCGCTTGCACGAGCGCGCGCATCTCGGCGACCGAAATGGACAGTCCTTCCGGGACGACCAGCCGCACGTCCGCGTGGGTACCGGCCATCGTCGTGCGGCAGCCGGGGCACGCGCCGCAACCGGTTCCGGTGCTGCACTGCAAAGCCGCGGCGAACGTGCGCGCGGCGACCGAACGGCCGGAGCCCGGCGGTCCGGTGATGAGCCAGGCGTGCGTCATCGCCGCTGGCGCGACCGCTTCTCCGGCAACGATTTTGGCCGCCGCCGACGCCGCCGAGGACAACGTTTCGACGGCAGGCTCCTGGCCGACGAGTTCGGTCCAGACGCCGATCGGAGTCGTCACCGATCCTCCACTTTGGACACTACGGGCAGCGCGTCCGCGCCGTTCTGCGCCGCTTCCGCTTCGGCCGCCTCGACGACATCCGCCGCGGCGGCGTCTTCCGGCAGCTCGGGTTCCTCCTCCGCCGGTTCCGCGGGGGCGAGCGCGGCGAGCGAACCGACGAAGACCGACTGGACGGCGTTGCGGACCCGGCCCGCGACGTCGCCGTCAGAACCCTCGGCGTCGACCACCACGTACCGGTCCGGGTCGGCGGCGGCCATCTCGGCGAGCAGCTTCTGCACCCACAGCTGGTCGTCTTTCAGCGACGGCTGCGGATCCTCCGCGTGTTCGGAGTCGAGAAGCACGGTGAGATCCGGGCGAAGCCGTCCGGTGGCCCAGTCGACCAGCCCTTCCAGCTCGCCGCGGTCCAGCTCGCCGGCCGCGGACAACGACGCGAGCGGGGAGTCGACAAAACGCTCCATGACGACGACGGACCCGGCGTCGAGCGCGGGCTGGATCTGGCGTTCCACCAGCTCGGCGCGCACAGCCGCGGCGACGAGCGCCTGCGCCCGCACGCCGGTGAGGGCGGCGTCCGAAACTAGCGTGCGGAAGCGCTGCTCGCCGAGCGCCGGGTCGGCGGTGAGGACGACCGGCCGGGTGCCGGTGCCGAGCCAGCGCGCGAGGCGGGCGGCCTGCTCGGCGGTGTTGACCGCGGTGGTGCCCTCGATGGCGATCAGGAAGCCGTTGACGCGGCGCGGGTTGCGGCGCAGCGCGTTGCGCAGGTCGCTGAAGATCTTCTCGGTGCGGCGCTCGTCCATCTGCCGGTAGGCGATGATCCCGAGCAGCACGGCGAGCAGGCCGCCGCCGAGGATGACCGGACGGGTGCCGTCGACGATGATCGGGGTACCGAACAGGTCGACCTGGCGCTGCCGGACCAGGCCGATCAGCACCGGCGTGACCACCGTCGCGCCGAACAGCACGATCTTGAGCATCGCCTGGTAGATCGCGTTGATCCGGCCGCGGATCGCGTCCTCGACGCGGGAGCCGATGATCGTGACGCCAGTGAGGAACGCGGTGCCGGCGCAGACGCCGACGAAGGCGACCGCAGCGACCGAAATCGACAGGTGCGGCGACAACGCCACGACGCCGAGCGCGAGCCCGGCGAGAACGATCGAGATGCCGAACAGCCGGTCGTGCGGGAGCCGGTGCGCGAGCTTCGGGGCCAGCGCCATGCCGGTGGCCAGACCGATGAAGACGGCCAGCATCAGCAGGTTGAACGCCGCATCGCCGCCGAGCAGCGAGGACGAGTACGGCTTGGCCGCGCCGATGACCGCGCCACCCGCGGCGAAGGCGCCGAAGGCACCGATCAACAGGCCGCGGACGATCGGCGTGCTGCGGACGAACTTCAGCCCGTCGCGCATCATCGCGCCGAAGCCGAACTTCTCCTCGTCGGCCCGCTTGACCTTCTGCTGCGGCGTCGAGTGGACGTCGCGCAGGGACAGTTCGGGGATGCGGGTGGCGACGATGATGCCGCTGGTCAGGTACAGCAGGCCGGTGATGACGACGACGACCTTGGCGATGTACAGGTCGACGCCGGGGCCTTGGAACAGGTGGAACGTCGAGTTCGCGCCGAGGATCAGCGCGTTGGCACCGGCGGCGGTGATGACGGCGAGACCGTAGGTCATCACCATGCCGAGCTGGTTGGCGGTCTCGACCTGCTCGGGGCGGCGCAGCAGGTTCGGTACCGCCGCGTCCTTCGACGGGATCCACATGATCGAGCAGCTGCCGACCAGGAAGTTCGCGACGAACAGCCACCACGGCGCGCCGACCACGGCGATCGAGAGCAGGAATCCGCAGCGCAGCAGGTCGCAGATGACCATGATCTTGCGCCGGTCGAACCGGTCCGCGAGCAGGCCGCCGAGCGGTGCGAAGAGCAGGCCGGGCAGCAGCGCGGTGACGATGACGCCGACGAACGCGTAGTTCTGCGCGGAGTAGTTGTCGAGGAGCTTGGTGCTCAGGCTGGTCAGGTTCAGCAGGTTCAGCCAGTCGGCGACACTGCACAGATACGTGACGCCCCACAGCCGACGGAATGGCTTGATCGCCAGCACTCGGCGGGCCCGGTGGATCGTGGACGTGCCGCCCGATCCGCCCGGGCCGGTGCCCGGCACCGACCGTACGCCCTCGCTGATACGCCCACCCCACTTGTCACGGCGGAGTCAGGCGACCCCGGCGGATCCCCCGACCGTGTAGCAGCCAGGGTAGTCCCGCCGCGGAGGCGAGCAGGGCACGCCCCGTGATATACGAGGTCAGCCGGGGTCAGCCAAACAGCCCCTTCACACTGCTCACCAGGCTAGCGATGAGCTCGATCGCGACAATTCCGAACACGATGAGCAACACCACAGCGAGCACGACGCCCGCCGTGCTGCTGGAGGGACGGCCGAAGCTGGGCATGCTGAGCGAGGGCATCCCACGTCGGCTCTGCCGCTCGGCGAGCTCCTCCTCGATGTCGTCGTCGGCGATCTCGGTCACCCGCTTCGGCCGCGGCCGGGGCACCTTCTTCAGCAGCTGAGGAGCCTTGGTCGGCCAGGTCCGCTGCCGGGGCAACAGCCCGAGCGGAACCAGATCCGGCCGCTCGGACGGCGGGATCGGATTCGGCGTCTTGACGACTTCCTTCTTCTTGGCTTCCTCTTTCAGCGCGGCCTCGACCATCCGCTTGACCGCCTCAGGGTCATGCTCGACCGGCTTGGCAGTGGGCAACGGCCGCGGCGCGCGGGAAGACATCTCGAACCCGGACAACGGATCGGAGAACCGCTCGCCTCCAGCGTCACCGGCCAACGTCCCGTCCCGGTCGGGCCCGGAGGCGGGAAAAAACGGAGTCCCGTCGCTCGTGCTCATGGTGACCACCTCACTACGGAATGTCCGCCGCGTCCAGTGTCGGCGAGAGTACCGTCCCCCGCATCCACCCAATGGCCGCAGAACCACTACTGCCCGCGCCCGAGCGGAGGCCCGTCCACCCAGGCCAGCGACCGCCGATAGACGGCGGCGTGGCCGGTTTTGCGGGGAGGCCGCGCGCAAGTTCAAGGGCACCAGACCGGACGGCGCCGGGATCCGGGCGGCGGGACGCCCGCCCTGGCCAACGCCCGCACCTCGCCCAGCCAGCCACCCCTTTGGCGACCCAACCGCGGGATCGCGTCGGCGTGTGGAGGGGCAGTGCGCACGGCCTGGGGGCCGTGCGCACTGCCCCTCCACACGCCGACTTAAAGGCGATCCCGCCGCGGCGGCGGAGCCGACGCCAAAAACACAGTTTGCCGAGCAGACCCGCAAACCCAGCCCCGACTAACCCAGCCACGTCAACCCCAACCTCGGCCAACTCAGCCACGCCAACCCCAACCCAGGCCAACCTAACCCAGGCCAACCCAACCCCCGCTTACCCAGCCCCGGCCAACCCAACCCCCGCTAACCCAGCCACGGCCAACCACACCCACCCCAGCCACGCCAAGGCCACGGCCACGGCCACGGCCACGGCCACGGCCACGGCCACGGCCAACCCAGCCACACCAACCCCAACCCGGCCACCCCCAGCCCCGGCTAACCCACCCCCGTCAAATACAACTCCGCACCGCCTCCACGATCCAAGCCTCCGCAGTCCCCCGAGTAGCCGGTGACCACGTCACCACCCATCCACCACCCCCCTTGGGCGCGGCGCGGAACTGATACCTCCCCTGGTCGTTGTCCACCAGCCCGAACGCCCCGTGCGGATACTCCGCCAGCACCGCATCCCGCACAGCCAAATCCACCAGCACCGTCCCCTGCCGAGGCCGGGCAACGGCGGCCCGGATGACGTCCAAGTCCCCCCAAGCCGCCCGCGGAATCAGACCGCTGTCATCCGTCTCAATCCGCACCGCAGGGCCAGGACCAGGCGGCCGGTCCGGCAGGCCGTCGAACACCCACCCCGGCAGTGCGCTCAGCATTCCGGACCGCAGCCGCGCCCGGCGGCCCAGTTTGCTCATCACGGTGGTGAAGTCCTCGTCGCCGAAGAACCGCACCTCCCACGGCTCCTCGCTCGCCGGGAACACTCCGGTGACCACTCCCCGGATGAACCCTCCGCGCAGCACTCGGTACAACTCGACCGCCTCGGCGGTCACCTCGCCGTCGGTGGCGAGCCCGAGCGCGGCCATCCCCGCGACGAACCGCGTGTACTGCTCCACCTCCTCGGCCAGCCCGGCGCCGAGCATCGGCCCGAACGACTGCCGGACCTCCTCGGCGAGGCTCAGTCCCGAAGCCGCTCCGGCGGGCTCCTCCTCTGCCAGCACGGGCGGCACCTCGAAATGCGGGTCGTAGAACTCCATCACCGAAGGCCGCTGCGGCATCTCGGCCCGCAGCGGTCCGATGACCTCGTCGATGACGTCGAAGACGACGGGTGCTGAACTGCTCACCCCGTCATTGAACACCCTGGTACCGACAATTTCTCGAACTTTTGTTCGAGTCAACCCATCCGTGCGCCGAGCGGTCGGTCAACGTCGCGAAACCGGATCGCCGACCCGCATCGTCGGGGCGAGGAACCCGACCGTCACCACGAGAGCGCCGACCACGGCGAGCGCCCAGTGCAGGCCGATCCCGCCGCTCAGGCCGCTGACCAGCACCGGACCGGCCAGGAACCCGAGATACCCGCACGCCGCGACGGCCGCGATCGCCCGGCCAGGCGCGTCCGGCTGTTTGCGTCCGGCCGCGCTCCACGCGAGCGGCACGATCCCGGACACCCCGAGCCCGACCACGGCGAATCCGACCACCGCGACCATTGGCACCGGAATCGCGACCACCAGCACGAATCCGGCGACCGTCACGGCCGTCGCGACTCGCATGAACAGCACCCCGCCAACGCGCTCGACGACCCGGTCCGCCACCGTGCGCACCGCGATCATCGTGATCGAGAACGCGAAGTAGCCCAGCGACGCGACAGCCGCGCTCGCTGTGGTGACCTCCCGGAGGTAGACCGCGCTCCAGTCGTTCACCGTGCCTTCCGCGACAAAACCGCAGAACGCGATCACGCCTAACGGGATCAATGCCTTGCTGGGCAAGGCAAACGCCGCCTCGCCCTGTCCGCGATCAGCACCCGGCAAGAACTGCGAAGCAGCGAAAATCGCGAGCACCAGCAGCACCACGCCAGCAGCGGTGAAGTGCACTTCGATCGGCACCCGCCAGATCTCCATCAGCGCCGCGACGCCCGAGCCAGCCAGCCCGCCGATGTTCCAGAAAGCGTGGAATCCAGCGAAAATCGGCCGATCGTAAGCCTCTTCGACGCGTGCGGCGTGCGCGTTCATCGAGACGTCCAGCAGGCTGTTGCCGACCCCGAGCACCACGAGCGCCGCGACGAACAACGGCAGGTCCGGCGCGAAGGCGACGAGCGGCAGTCCTCCGCACAACACCGCGGCCCCGCACAGCACCCCGCGCCGGCTGCCGATTTTCGTGATCAACGGTCCTGCGGCAAGCAACGCGACGACCGAACCGGCGGCGAGTCCGAACAGCCCGATCCCGAGTTCTCCGGCACTGAGGCCGAGTTTCGCTTGCACCGCGGGCACTCGAGCCGCCCACGAAGCGAATGCCGCACCACACACCGCGAAAACCACGGAAACCGCGGCGCGAGCGCGCTGTGTCTCCCCCATCCGTCCCCCTGACACGAGAAAGGGCCACCCGGAGTTTTCCAGGTGGCCCTTCGGATCCTCGTTACTTCGACTTCGTCGCCGTACTGCTCCGCTTGGCCGGAGCCTTCTTCGCAGTCGTCGACTTCGCCGCCGCGGACTTGGTCGTGGTCGACTTGGCCGTGGCGGACTTCGCCGGCGCCTTGCGCGTCGTGGTCCGCTTCTTCGGAGCCGGACCCTTCGCGCGCTTCTCCGCCAGCAGTTCAGCCCCGCGCTCGGCGGTGAGCTCCTCGATGCTGTCGGACTTTCGCAGCGTCGCGTTGTACTCGCCGTCGGTCACGTACGGACCGAAGCGGCCGTCCTTGACCACCATCGGCTTGCCTGACACCGGGTCGTCGCCGAGTTCCTTCAGCGGCGGACGCGCGGTGGCCGACCGGCCGCGCTGCTTCGGCTCCGAATAGATCTTCAGCGCCTCTTCCAGCGTGATCGAGAACAGCTGGTCCTCGGTCTGGATCGACCGCGAGTCCGTGCCTTTCTTCAGGTACGGCCCGTAACGCCCGTTCTGCGCGGTGATCTCGTCGCCCGACTCCGGGTCCTTGCCCACGACGCGCGGCAGCGACAGCAGCTTCAGCGCGTCGTCGAGCGTGATCGTCTCGATCGACATCGACTTGAACAGCGAGCCCGTACGCGGCTTCGGCAGCTTCGCCTTCGCGGCCTTCTTCTGCGCCGCGGTGGCGTCCTCGGGCAGCTCCGGCTCAGGCAGCAGCTCGGTGACGTACGGGCCGAAGCGGCCTTCCTTCGCCACGATCTCGTGCCCGCTGACCGGGTCGGTGCCCAGCACGCGGCCTTCCTGCGGCGTCGCGAAGAGCTTTTCCGCGATCTCCGCGGTCAGCTCGTCCGGCGGCAGGTCTTCAGGCAGGTTCGCGCGCTGCGACTCGCCGTTGACCTCGCGCTCCAGATACGGCCCGTACCGGCCGACGCGCACCACGACCTGGTGGCCCTCGGCGTCACTGAACATCGGAATCGAGTTGATCTCGCGCGCGTCGATGCCCTCGACACTGCCGTCGACCAGCTTCTTCAGCCCGCCGAGGCGGCCGACCGAACCCTCGACGCCGAAGTCGCCGCCGAAGTAGAACTTCGACAGCCATTCGACGCGGTGCTCGTCACCGCTGGCGATGCGGTCCAGCTCGTCCTCGAGACCGGCGGTGAAGTTGTAGTCCACCAGCCGTTCGAAGTGCCGCTCCAGCAAGCCGATCACCGCGAACGCGACCCACGACGGGACGAGCGCGGAGCCCTTCTTCCAGACGTAGCCGCGGTCCTGGATGGTCTTGATGATCGACGCGTACGTCGACGGGCGGCCGATGCCCAGTTCTTCCAGCTTGCTGACCAGGCTCGGCTCGGAGTAGCGCGCGGGCGGCGACGTGGAGTGGCCGTCCGCGGACAGCTCGGGCGCGGTCAGGCCCTGGTCCTTGACCAGCACCGGAAGCCGGCTCTGCTTGTCGTCGGCCTCGCCGCCGGCCTCGCTGTCGACTGCCTCGACGTACGCCTTCAGGAAGCCCGCGAAGGTGATCGTGCGGCCCGAAGAGGCGAAGGTGCACTCCTCGCCGGTCGCGGCGGTGCCGACGATGCGCACCGACATCGTGGTGCCCTTCGCGTCCGCCATCTGCGACGCGATGGTGCGCTGCCAGATCATCTCGTAGAGCCGGAACTCGTCGGTGTCCAGCTCTTTCGCGACCTGACCCGGCGTACGGAAGACCTCGCCCGACGGCCGGATCGCCTCGTGTGCTTCCTGCGCGTTCTTCACCTTGCGCGTGTACTGGCGCGGCGACGGCGAGACGTACTCCTTGCCGTACAGCTGCGTTGCCTGACTGCGCGCGGCCGTGATCGCCGACTCCGACAGCGTCGTGGAGTCGGTACGCATATAGGTGATGTAACCGTTCTCGTACAGCTTCTGCGCGACGCGCATCGTGCGCTCGGAGGTGAAGCGCAGCTTGCGGCCCGCCTCCTGCTGCAGCGTCGACGTCATGAACGGCGCGTACGGCTTGCGCGTGTACGGCTTCTCTTCGACGCTCGCGACCTTGAAGTCGCGCTCGTTCAACGCCTGAGCCAGCGCCCGCGCGTCGGACTCGCCGAGCACGCGGATGTCCGCGGCGTTGCCCTTGAGCTGACCGTTGGAGTCGAAGTCGCGACCCGTCGCGAGGCGCGAACCGTCCACCGCGACGAGCCGCGAGGGGAACGTACGCGGCGAAGCGTCCGCACCGGCGTCCATGGTCGCCGAGATGTCCCAGTACGACGCCGAGGTGAAGCGCATCCGCTCGCGCTCGCGCTCCACGACGATCCGCGTCGCCACGGACTGCACGCGGCCCGCCGAGAGCTTCGGCATGACCTTCTTCCACAGCACCGGCGAGACCTCGTAGCCGTACAGCCGGTCGAGGATGCGGCGGGTTTCCTGCGCGTCGACGAGGTCGGCGTCCAGCTCACGGGTGGCCGCGGCGGCCGCCTGGATGGCCTGCTCGGTCACCTCGTGGAAGACCATCCGGCGCACCGGGACCTTGGGCTTCAAGGTCTCCAGCAGGTGCCACGCGATGGCCTCGCCCTCGCGGTCGGGGTCCGTCGCGAGGTAGAGCTCGTCGACGTCCTTCAGCAGCCCCTTCAGCTCGGTGACCTTGGACTTCTTGTCCGGGGTGACGATGTACAGCGGCTTGAAGTCGTTGTCGATGTCGACCCCGAGCCGCGCCCACGACTCGCCCTTGTACTGCGCGGGGACGTCGGCGGCGCCGCGGGGCAGGTCCCGGATGTGCCCGACGGAGGACTCGACGACGTAGTTGCCGCCGAGATAGGGGGCGATCTTGCGGGCCTTGGTTGGCGACTCGACGATCACCAGCCGCCGTCGATCGGCACCGTTGCCCCCGGTACCGCTCTTCTTGGTCCGTGTTCCTGCCACGCTGCCCTGCTCTCCACTCATCTCCGCGCCGCCGCGGCGGCGCTCTCACCCCTGCACCAGAGGGGTACTGCGCCCGCGTCTCGACCTGTCAGTGTGCACGTCCCCGGTGTCCGCGCAGCGCCGAGGTGCCCTGACGAGCCGCTGGGCCCCTGCCCGTCGGATCGCCGCTGACCTCGGCGATGTTTCTCCTCCACACCTAGCACGTGATGTCGGACACGTGCCGTGCAGGGTAACCGGTCATAGCACCGATACCCTCCGTTAGACGGTGGCGGGTCCAAGTACGGCGACGGTTCACTTATTCCTCCCCCCAGCCGAAAGGAACCCACCATGATCCGCCGACTGGTTGGCACCGCGACCGCCGTCGTGGCGACATTCGCGCTGGTCACCGCCCCCGAAGCAAGCGCGGCGACCACCACGTTCACCGGTGCCGTGGCGCTGTCCAACTGCTCTGGTTCGGTCGTGAAACCGGCCGCCACGCCGATGGACGCGCCCGCGATGGTGCTGTCGAACGGGCACTGCCTCGAGGAAGGCATGCCCGATCCGGGTCAGGTGATCGTCGGCCAGGCCTCGAACCGCTCGTTCGATCTGCTGTCGCCGGACGGGCAGAGCTCGGTGGGCACCGTGACCGCGACCAAGGTCGTCTACGCGACGATGACCGACACCGACATCTCGCTGTACCAGCTGTCCGACACCTACGCCGACATCCAGCAGAAGTACAACGTGCCGCCGCTCGAACTGGTCAACAGCCATCCGCAGGCGGGCACGCCGATCGACGTGGTGTCCGGGTACTGGAAGCAGATCTACTCCTGCTCGATCGACGGGTTCGTGCACGAACTGCACGAGAACAACTGGGTCTGGAAGGACTCAATCCGCTACGTGCCGGGCTGCGCGACCATCGGCGGCACGTCGGGTTCGCCGGTCGTCGACCGCAACACGGGCAAGGTCATCGGCGTGAACAACACGTCCAACGACAACGGCGAGAGCTGCACGCTGAACAACCCGTGCGAGGTCGACGAAGCCGGCAACACGACCGTGCGGCCGAACTACAAGTACGGCCAGGAAACCTACGGCATCCCGGCCTGCCTGACCCCGGCCAACGAGATCGACCTCAACCAGCAGGGCTGCACTCTGCCGAAACCGTAAGACTTCCCCACCGGAAAGGTTCCTCGTCGCCTCGCTGGGCGATGGGGGACCTTTTTCTTTTGCGCAGCTACCCGACAGCCTCCAGTAAATACTGTGAAGGACTCTCCGCCGGAGCCCCGCGACGCGGCTCCCCCGACGTCCGTTCGCGGCGTTCCCCGGCAGGCGGCAGCTCCGGCCAGACCGACTCCGCTCCAGCGGGCGGTTCGCCGATCAGCTCCAGCAGACCGGCCAGCTTGCGCCGCCCGGTGACCCGCACCGCGGGCTGCTCCGCCTTGGGCCCGAGCAGCCGCGCCTGGACGCCCAGCGACGCGAGCACGGTCAGCAGCTCCTCGTGCGTCCCTGGGGCCAGCGGATCGACACCCAGCAGGTAGCCGCCGGGTTCGGGACGGCCTGCCGCCAGCGCCCACATCCGCAGCATCGCTCCGCTCAGCCGGAATCCGCCGGGTACCGCCTTGCCCGAATCGTCCTCCGCCGGACCGGTGCGCCCCGGCCGCAGCCATTCTTCGGCGAACCCGAGCAGATCGACCCGGAACGACGTGCGCACCTGCGGACTGCCGCATTCGGCTACCGCGACCTGCGCGTCCGCGCCCCGGCTGCGGCATTCCCGCGCCAGCACCCGAGCCCGCCACGGCTCCTCGACCAGCACCGACAGCCGCGCCGCCGTGCGGCCGAACCCGGTGATCTGCCCTTGGCAGCACAACAGCCCGGCCAGGTCTGGCAGGCCCGGGCCGGTCGCCTCCGCCGAGAACAGCGAGATCGTCCGATCCACGCCGCCGATGATAGAACACAAGTTCGATTGAACGCGAGCGTCACGCCGAGGTTTTTCTTGGGCACACAGTGTTGCCGGTACAGTAATACCGGTATATAAATACCGAGGAGGCGGGAATTGTTCGAAGTCGCCGAACGCGTCCGAGTGCGCGACAAGCTGATCGCCGCGGCTCGGCAAGATGCGGACATCGCGGGTGCGGCGCTGGTCGGATCAGCCGCGCGCGGAACCGAGGACCGATGGTCGGACATCGATCTCGTCCTCCAGCTCGCGGAGAACGCGAACGAAGCCGCGGTAGTCGCACGCTGGACTCAATCGCTCGCCGAGAAATTCGGAGTCGCCGACACTCTCGACGTGACCTCGCGCGAGGGAGTCCGCTACCGGGTCTTCCTCCTCGACTCCTCGCTCCAGGTCGATGTGTCGTTCTGGCCGCACGATCTCTTCCGCGCCACCGAGGACGGCTTCCAGCTTGTTTTCGGTCAGGCCAACGAGCCGACCAGCGCCCCGAAACCGGGCAGCGAGCAGGTGATCGGCATGGCGTGGCTGTACGCGCTCCATGCCCGCTCGGCCATCGCCCGCGGGCGAGCGTGGCAGGCCGTCCTGATGCTCGACGACCTTCGCGCCCAGATCATCACGTTGGAATGCCTGCGGCACGGCTTGAATCCTTGGCACGGACGCGAAGTCGACCAGCTGCCGGTGCTGGCGACATTGCGGGACGGCCGGGCGACGTCGGTCAGCTTGACCGAGCTCGAACGGTCTCG
Source organism: Amycolatopsis sp. cg13 (assembly GCF_041346965.1). Lineage (GTDB taxonomy): Bacteria > Actinomycetota > Actinomycetes > Mycobacteriales > Pseudonocardiaceae > Amycolatopsis. The sequence continues at coordinate 6,371,570 of NZ_CP166848.1, read as the reverse complement.
GCAGGTGCTGCTTCAGCACTATCTGGCGGCCGTCGAACATCATGATGCGGAGCGGGCCGTCGCCCTGCGGCGGGCGCTCGATCCCGATCAGCGCGGCGCGGGCGGCACCACCAATTGCTGACAGCCCGCCGCGCGCTTGCCCGCCGCGGACAGGGCTGGCGTCGCGTCCAAGCCCTTGAGGACGTCGAGCCGGGAAATCTGGTCGATAGCCGACTTCGCGTCGTCCAGCGCGGCTTTCACCGCGTCGGGATTGGCGGCCGCGTCGAGTTTCCCGCGCACCTCGTCGGCCTGTTGCCGCACCGAAGTGAACTGGCCGAGCAAAGCCGTGCGCGCTGGTTCGCCGCCGGGCAGCGGCGCGGGGCCGACCCGGTGCAGTCCGGAGATGGTCTGGTCGATGCCGGTGGCGACCGAAGCCAGGAGATCACTGGACGTGCGGGTCGCCTGGGCCGAGGAACTCGGGTCGATCGAGGGCAGATTCGCCAGCGCCCGAACCAGATGCGTGACCGCGCCGCAGTATCCGTCGGCCCATTTCGCGGCCGGATCGGCTTGGCTCGCCGACTCCGCGTGCCCGCCGGAGGAGACCTGCTCGGCAGGCGGCGGTTGCCCGCATCCCGTCAGCCCGATGCCGATTCCTGTTGCCAGCGCGGCTAAACCGGTCCACCGCGGCCGCACTCGCACCACTCCTGTCCCTCGAAATCCGTGTCCTCCGCACGGTACCGACCCGCCAGTAGTCCGCAACTCGCCCCGGGTGGTGGACGCGAACGGGCCCGGCACGCACAAGGCGTACCGGGCCCGAATGGAGCAACGCGTCAGGCTTTCGCCTCCGCCGGAGTCTCCGCCATGACACTGCCGCGCCGCTTGGACACGACGATCGCCGCGACGATCACCGCGACCGCGACCACCGCGATCACGATCCGCCACGTGGTGTCCGCGCCGCCGCCGAGCGTCAGCGTGACCACCGCGGGCGCGATCAGCACCGAGACCAGGTTCATGACCTTGATCAGCGGGTTGATCGCGGGACCGGCGGTGTCCTTGAACGGGTCGCCGACGGTGTCGCCGATGATCGTCGCCTCGTGCGCGTCGGAACCCTTGCCGCCGTGGTTGCCGTCCTCGACGAGCTTCTTGGCGTTGTCCCACGCGCCACCGGAGTTGGCGAGGAAGATCGCCATCAGCGTGCCGGTCGCGATCGCGCCGGCCAGATACCCGGCGAGCGCACCGGTGCCGAGGCCGAAACCGACCGCGATCGGCGCGAAAACGGCCAGCAGACCCGGCGTCGCCAGCTCCCGCAGCGAATCGCGGGTGACGATGTCGACGACCTTGCCGTACTCGGGCCGCGTGGTGCCCTCCATGATCCCGGGGATCTCGCGGAACTGGCGGCGCACCTCGTACACCACCGCACCCGCGGCACGCGAAACCGCGTTGACCGCGAGACCGGAGAAGAGGAACACCACGGCCGCGCCGACGATCACGCCGACCAGAGTCTCCGGGCTGACGATGTTCGCGACGAACGAACCCGTGCTGCCGACAGCCTTCGAGATCGCGTCCGAGTAGGACCCGAACAGCGCGGTCGCCGCGAGCACCGCGGTGGCGATCGCGATGCCCTTGGTGATGGCCTTGGTGGTGTTGCCGACCGCGTCCAGCTCGGTGAGGATCTGCGCGGCCTTCTCGTCCACGTCGCCGGACATCTCGGCGATGCCCTGCGCGTTGTCCGAAACCGGGCCGAAGGTGTCCATCGCGACGATGACGCCGACGGTGGTCAGCAGGCCGGTGCCGGCCAGCGCCACCGCGAACAGCGCGACGCCGCCGCCGAGCAGGAACGCGCCGAACACCGCGGCGGCGATCACCAGCGCGGTGTACACGGCGGACTCGAACCCGACTGAGATGCCGGACAGGATCACCGTCGCCGCACCGGTTTCCGACGTCTTGCCGACGTCCTTCACCGGCTTGTGCTCGGTGCCGGTGTAGTAGCCGGTGATGCGCAGGATCAGCGCGGCGAGCACGATGCCGATGATCACCGCGACCGTCGCGATCACCGCCGGGTTGCCGGTGTTGTGCGCGAAGCCCTCGCCGAAGTCGGCGAAGCTGCTCGGCAGGTAGATGAACGCGGCGACCGCCGACAGCACCGCGGAAATGACCGCGGAGATGTAGAACGAGCGGTTGATCGTGACCAGGCCGCCCTCGCCCGCGCGCGCCTTCGTGATGTAGACGCCGATCACCGCGGTGATCACGCCGATGGCGGGCACGATCAGCGGGAAGATCAGGCCGTGCGCGCCGAACGCGGAGCTGCCCAGGATCAGCGCGGCCACGAGCATCACCGCGTAGGACTCGAAGAGGTCCGCTGCCATGCCCGCGCAGTCGCCCACGTTGTCGCCGACGTTATCCGCGATCGTCGCGGCGTTGCGCGGGTCGTCCTCGGGGATACCCTGCTCGACCTTGCCGACCAGGTCGGCGCCGACGTCAGCGGCCTTCGTGAAGATGCCGCCGCCGACACGCATGAACATGGCGATCAGCGCCGCGCCGAAACCGAAGCCCTCCAACACCTTCGGTGCCTGGCCGGTGTAGACGAGCACCACGATCGCCGCGCCGAAAAGGCCGAGCCCGACGGTGATCATGCCGACCACGCCGCCGGTGCGGAACGCCACGCGCATCGCCTTCTCGCGGCCGCCTTCCTCGCGCGACGCGGCCGCCACCCGCAGGTTCGCCTGCGTGGCCAGCCACATGCCGAGGTAGCCGATGGTGAACGAGAACACCGCCCCGACGAGGAAGAAGATCGAGCGGCCGATCCGTTCGCTCCAGTCGTCCGCGGGGAGCGCGAACAGGAGCAGGAACACGATCACGCCGAAGATGGCGAGGGTGTTGCGCTGCCGCTTCAGGTATGCGGCCGCACCTTCCTGCACTGCCTTCGCGATGTCCTGCATCTTGGCGGTGCCCTGGCCCGCGGCCAGCACCTCCTTGAGCAGCACGTAACCGATAGCCAGTGCGACAAGGGCGACCACGGCGACCACACCGACGATGGTGTAGCCACCCCCGGTGAGCGTGATGCCGCCCTCCGCGAGGAACTGCCGGGACATTCGTCCTCCTGGGAACGCCGTCTGGCCAGCGCGGGCCCGTCGTACCCGGCGCGCCTGCACTGGCGGGGATCTGTGCCGAAGGACACGCTAGCCGTGCAAGCAATGCACGTCTCACATGACGCTCGCCACAGTGGGTGTGGATCGAGGGAGTGTATTGGTAGTGATCTGCGCGTCCGCAATGCGTCCCGGTCACAGCACGTTCGGTAACCTTGTGTGATTGGTCACTGGATCGATCTCGGCCAAGTTTTGTCGGTGCCCTGTGCGAAGCTTCGGCACGTGGTGGGAGAGCGAGGACGGAGGCTGCTGGACCGGGTCACAGCGGGGATCCCGGCGCACGAGAATCCGGTGACGCACGTGTCCCGGCTGCCGGAACGCGCGGCCCGGCACGAGCCGTGGCCGGAGTGGGCGGAGCCGGCGGTGGTGACCGCGTTCCGCGCGGCCGGAGTGGAAAAACCGTGGCGGCACCAGGCCGAGGCGGCTTCGCTGGCGCATTCGGGCGCGCACGTCGTGGTGTCCACCGGCACCGCGTCCGGGAAGTCGCTGGCGTATCAGCTGCCGGTGCTCAGCGCGCTGACCGCGGACACCCGGGCGACCGCGCTGTACCTCTCGCCGACGAAGGCGCTCGGTGCTGATCAGCTGCGTGCGGTGTCCTCTTTGGACGTCGCCGGGGTACGCGCGGCGGCGTTCGACGGCGACACCCCGATGACAGAGCGCGACTGGGTCCGCGCGCACGCCAACTGGGTATTCAGCAACCCCGACATGCTGCACCGCGGCATCCTCTCGGCGCACTCCCGATGGACACAGTTCTTCCGCCGGCTGCGGTACGTCGTGGTCGACGAATGCCACAGCTATCGCGGCGTCTTCGGCTCGCACGTCGCGCTGTTGCTACGCCGCCTGCGCCGGGTAGCGGAGCATTACGGCGCTTCACCGGTGTTCGTACTGGCTTCGGCGACCACCGCTTCGCCTGCCTCTTTCGCCACGCGCCTCACCGGAGTGGTGTGCTCCGCGGTCACCGACGACGCGTCTCCGCGCGGGGCGCGCACGGTCGCGCTGTGGGAGCCGCCGCTGCTCGACGAACTGACTGGCGAGAACGGCGCGCCCGTCCGCCGCCCGGCTGGCGTCGAAACCGCGCGGATTCTCACTGAGTTGGTCGTCGAAGGCGCGCGATCGCTGGCTTTCGTCCGCTCCCGTCGCGGTGCCGAGCTGACCGCGCTCGGTGCGCGCCGCCTTCTGTCCGAAGTGGACCCTCGGCTGGCGGATACCGTTGCCGCTTACCGGTCCGGCTATCTCCCTGAAGAGCGTCGAGCCCTGGAACAAGCCCTGCTTTCTGGTCGCCTGCTAGGCGTCGCGACCACGAATGCCTTGGAGCTGGGCGTCGACATCGCAGGCCTGGACGCGGTGGTTTTGGCGGGCTATCCCGGCACCCTCGCGTCTTTCTGGCAGCAATCCGGCCGCGCTGGCCGTTCGGGCGATGAGGCGCTGGTGGTGTTCGTCGCGCGAGACGATCCGCTCGACACCTACCTGGTGCACCATCCGGCCGCGTTGCTGGAACGCCCGGTGGAGACGGCGGTGCTGGACCCGACGAACCCTTACGTGCTGGGCCCGCAGCTCGCGTGTGCGGTCGCGGAGTTGCCGCTCACCGAACCAGAACTCGAAACCTTCGGCGGCGACGCGGCCCGGGCAGTGCTGGCGGATCTAGCCGCGGAGAAGCTGCTGCGCCGTCGTTCCAGCGGTTGGTACTGGACTTCGCGCGACCGCCCACACACGGACGTCGGCATCCGCGGTTCAGGCGGCGACCAGATCGCGGTAGTGGAAGCAGACTCGGGCCGAATGCTGGGCACCGTCGACCCCGGCTCGGCTTGTTACTCGGTGCACCCCGGTGCGGTGTATTTGCATCAGGGGTCGTCGTATGTCGTCGATGAGCTGGATTTGGAGACGGGTCTCGCGTTGGTGCACGCGGAGGATCCGGACTGGACGACTTCGCCGCGCGAGATCGTGGACATTTCGGTGCTGTCGACGGAAGAACAATGCCGCCACGGCGGGGTGACCGTGTGCCTGGGCGAGGTGGCGGTGACATCGCAGGTGGTGGGGTATCTGCGGAGGCGACCGTCGGGTGAGGTGCTGGACCACACGCCGCTCGACCTGCCGGAACAGAGCCTCCACACGAGAGCGGTTTGGTACACGGTTTCGGGTGAACTGCTGGAGTCTCCGGCTGGGGTTCGCCGGGATTCGGCGGCGGACTCGCGGAGCGGTGGAGATCTCGGCGGAGCCGCTGCCCGGTCAGCGGCTGATGCGGCGGGTGGCGGATCGGCCGGGCCCGAGGACACGTCACCGGTCACCGGGAAGCGCGGCCGAATCGGTGCGGGGTCAACGAGCGGCGAGGGAGTTGGAGAGCGAGCGAGGACCGGGAGTTCGCCTGACTCCGCGGGAATCGGCGGGACCGCTGCGGCACCATCGATCAGCGGTGCGGTTGGCGAACCAGTGGGGACCGGAAGCGTGTCGCCAACCGCCGCGAAGATCACCGGGGCCGCTGCGGCGTCGGCGACCAGCGGTCCGGTGGGGACCGGAAACGCGAAGCCAACCGCCGCGGGAATCGACGAGCCCGCTGCGGAGGCAACGGCCAGCGGTCCGGTGGGGACCGGAAACGCGGAGCCAGCCGCCGCGGGAATCGGCGAGTCCGCTGCGGGGGCAGCGGCCAGCCGGGCGGCTGGAGAACCGGTGGGGACCGGGGGCGCCTCGTCGGTTGTCGGGGTAACCGGCGAAGTTTCGGGCGATCCGGCGGCTGGGCGGGGGCCCGGTGCCGGGGTCGAGATCGGTGTTGCGGTGGGACCGGTGGGGACCGGGGGTGCTGGCAGAGCACCGGGGGGCGCCGGTTTGCTTCCGGCGCGCGTCCCCGGTGCCCTGCATGCCGCCGAGCACGCGGCGATCGGCCTGCTACCGCTGTTCGCTACGTGCGACCGCTGGGACATCGGCGGGGTGTCTACCGCGTGGCACGAGGACACCGGGGAGGCGACGGTGTTCGTGCACGATGGGCATCCCGGGGGTGCGGGGTTTGCCGACCGCGGTTATGCCGCGATTGTCCCGTGGCTGGCCGCTACGCGGGAGGCGATCGTCTCCTGCGAGTGCCCGACGGGCTGCCCGTCCTGCGTCCAGTCGCCGAAGTGCGGGAACGGCAACGATCCGCTGGACAAGGCAGGGGCGGTGGCCGTACTGGGAGCCGTGCTCGGGGCGTTGCGTCAGCACGGGGAACAGTGCGGCCACGGTGGAACGTGAAGACTGTCTTCGGTTGTCGCGTGCTGCCTGCCGGGGTCGAACCGGATCAGGCGGCGGTGCTCTCGACCAGCATGGGGGCGTGCTCGTCGGCGAGGGCGCGGACCAGCACGTCCTGCACCTCGGCGGCGGGCGGCAGCTGCCAGCCGCACACCTCCGGCTTCACGCGCCAGTGCACGACACCGTGCTGGAACGGCGACGGCGGCAGCGGGATGTAGCTGTCCTTGCCGTGCCACTGCACGGAAATCTCGTCGGCGAGTTCGGCCGGCAGGTGCTCGGCGGGCGTGGTGAGGAACAGCCACCGGCCGTTCGGCATCGCGACGATCGGGGCCGGGTGCCCGATCGACCGCAGCAGCCGCGCGGCGCGCTTGCCCAGCTCCTGGTCGACCTCGACCGCGTCGAGCACGGTGCCGGTCGCCACGAGCAGGCTGTGCGTGCGGTCGCTGAACCAGCTGGCGACCTCGTGGGCGTGCGAGCCGACCAGCTCACGCCAGTCGTCGCGCACCGGCACCGGCCGGCGCCAGGTCAGGTCGTCCCCCTCCGCGGTGATCTCCTCCGGGGTCGCCCCCGGAAGCACCGGCCAGCCGCGCCAAGCGAGGCCGATCGCCTCCGCACGCAGTTCGATGCGGAAGGCGTTCCGCCAGCTGTCCGGCCAATTCGCGTCCAACATTGCTTTCCTGCCTTCGAGGTCCGGTTTTCGCGCCGTCCGGGTCGGGGCCGTGGTGGCGCATGTCTCACTAAACGGCAAGTTGCACATTGCGGGGAAGACTCCGCGCGACAACCGGCCGTTACCGAGCGATGAACGCCCAGTAGCCCACTGTCCGGCCGATAACAACGAGCCGATCACCGGCCGCTGACCCCGCCGCCGGCCCCGCGAGAACGGGCCCACCACGGGATTCGACACTTTCTCGCCATTCCGCACGCGTGCTGATGCATCCGGTCTAGCAGTGCGCTGACCTGGGGATTTAACCGTTCGGCGTCCGCCAGCGACCGCTGCTCGTGGCGTACGCCACTCGTCGCCAGTGCCGGAAAAGTCCGGACGGGCGGGGTGATCCGGGGACTGGTCACCGGTCCGGACTCGCCGCCGATGAGCGGTTCCGGCGGGTGGCCGGAGCGCCGCTGGCCGCGGTGCGCGGGGCAGGGCGACAGGGGCACGCGGGGGCGGGTGGCAGGTTGCAACTCCTCTCGGCTGGGGTGAGTGAGGGCGGTGCGGTGGTGGTTCGCGCGGCTGGTCGGCGGGCTGGTGGTTGGTCGCTGAGGCAGCCGCGCAAGCGGGATGGTGTCGGCAAATCGGGCGAGTTCGGGCGGATTTGCTGCCCGGCTGAGCACCAGGGTTTGTTCGAGGCTGCGGCGGCTGATAGCTGCGGCCAGCCACGGCATTGGCAGGCCAGGTGCCGGACTGGCCGCGTGTTTCGCCGCCAGTCCGGAGGCGCACGCATGAGCCTGCCGACCCTGCGCCGAGGACCTCGGGGCCGCCAGCCGAGGATGGCGGCCCCGAGGCCAAGCGACCACCGGCCTACTTCGAGCAGGCCTCAAGCGGTTGCTCGACTACGGAGACGTGCCCACTGGACCAGCGGATGTCCAGCCTGGCCGACCCGGAGCAGTTGGCCGGTCAAGGAGGTTCGTCTACGGGCCCAGCGCGGGCTTTGGCGGTTGGAGCGGGCAGACCGGGGATTGGGGCGGTGGTGGCGCGGACTTCGATGTAAGCGTCGCGGTTGTGCCAGCGGCAGCTGGTCATCACGGCGCGTTCGTGGTCCGCGACTTCCTGGGCGCGGGCGCAGGCGGTGGTCGGTCCGGCGGCGGCGTGGGCGGCCGCGGCCAGTGCGCCCAGGTCGGCGGCGGCTTCGGTGCGGTGGCGGGCGGTGATGGCCGCGGCTAGCCACCACACCAGGACTGTCAGGGTGATCAGGGTTGCTGCGGCTAGGGCGGTCCAGATTGTGGCGACGCCAGCGTCGGGCGGGCTTTCTTGGGTCATGAGGCCGGGCCTGGTTCGAGGATGGCGTAGGCGGTGGCGCTTAGGTGGAGGGCCGCCAATGCGTCAGTGGTTACTTCGGCGGTGAGGCCGTCGCCGGTGCGGTGGATGGTGAGGTGCGCGCCGTGCGGGGCAATGGTTTGGACCACTGCGTCGGCGGCTCCTGGTTGCCCGGACGCGGTGAGGCGGGCGGCTTCGCGGGCGGCGTCCAGGCATCGGAGGTGTCCGGCGATTGCGCTGGTGCCCGCGAGCAGCAGCGCCAGCACGGCGGTCAGCGCGCCCAAGGACAGAGCGGCTTCTACCGTGACGAATCCGCCGTCCCGGCGACGGCTGGCCATCAGGTGGCCACCGTCAGGGCTTTTTGCACCAGTCCGGCCAACGCGGCGGAGACCGAGTCTCCGCTGAGAAGCACGTAGAGCGCCACGGCGAACGCTGCGGCGGCTACCGTGCCGATGGCGTACTCCGTCGGACGAGGTTAGCACCACCGACACCGAGGTGACACGGCTTTCGCTCCAGGAGGCCCGCCCGGCCGGACGCCGGGAGCAACGGGAGTATCGGGGTGGCCCTCGGCACAGGAGACGAGAGGTACCACCAATGCGAGAGATCACTCGCGACCAGTACGACCAGTACACCGAATTCGCGTTCGGGTTGGGGGAGTCGACGGCCTACCGGATGGCGCTGGTGTTCCTGAATCGCGAGGCGGCCGAGGCACTGCGTGCCGACTTTTTTTCGCGGCTCACTGACTACTGGCTGGCCGAGCGAATCGGCTCGGCGGACGAGACTCTGGCTGCACTAGACGCGCTGGATTCCTGGACCAAGGATGAATCCGAGCTTCACGCCGAAGTCTCCGACCGGCTTATCGCGCTGCTGCGTGAGCAGGAACGGCGGGCCGCGTGACCGCCCGGGACTTCGGCGTCATGGTCGCGCTGTTCCTGTCCTCGTTCGCCGCCGTGGTGTCGCTGGTGACGCTTGCCGGAGAACGGCGAGCGCCGGAATTGCTGTGCGACGGGCCGACCGTGTCGGCGTCGGCCCGCTGCTGGGTCGAGTGAAATCGCCATTACCAGGGAGATGGCGAAATGAGCTGACGACGGACCCGGCGCGGCAAGCGCCGGGTCCCCGCACCCTGCGGCTGCCCACGCCGACAGCGGCCACGGCGGCACGCCGGACCCGGGCTGCGGGCCGTGCGTCGGCCGCTCGGTGCCTGTGCTGGCCCCGCAACCGTGAACACCAGCTCGCTGGAGTGGGACCTGTGCACCGACTGCACCTGCCAGGAGAAGTGATGCCCGAGAAACGCCGGTATTCCGCGGCACAGCAAGAAAAACGGCGCAAGCGCGCCGCCCGCCACTACTACGAACTCCGCGCCACCCGGCGCGAACCCTTCAACGAGGAGAACCGCAACGATGACCACCAGCGCCAGCGCTGACCACACCGAGGCGCTCGAATTCGAGGACAGCAACGAACAAGGCCCCCGCAAATGGCGTCGCGACTGGTCGTCTGCCGTAATGCGAGATGACCGGATGGGAGCGGCCACGTGGGTTACGGCACTGGTGCTCGCTGAGCGCGCTTGGCACGGGCAGCGCACCTTCCACGCATCCCGCCGGACTCTGGCAAAGATCACCGGCCGATCCGAGCGAGTCGAGCGTGAGCACCTGGACACGCTGGCCGCTACTGGCTGGATCGTGGATACCGGCATGAAAAAGAACAGGGCGACGGTCTGGCGGCTTGCCTGGCCAGCCGACTATCGGGAACACCGGGGGCAGCGTAGTGGGCGGACCATCCGCCCGATACGCCCGGCCGAGGCGGCAGACGTTTCGGCTGCATCATCCGCCCGATACGTTTCGGCTGCTTCCCCGAAAGCCCAGGATGCTGGGGACGCAATGGGCGGATCATCCGCCCGATTCTCTAGTAAACAAAGCTCTGTCATGCGCCAGGGCACCGACGCTAACGCCACCACACCCTCCGGGGGTGTGGAGACAGCCGGTGTGGAGACAGCCGGAGTCAACGAGAAGAGCGCCGCTTCGCGCGCTCAACCTGCGATAGCCGCCGACAATGGGGAGTACGCGTTGACCGCAGACGACGAGTCGACCGAGCCGGACAACGACGTCTGCCCGGTTGAGGTGGACGAGCCCGGTTGGAATCGGTTCACCGACTGCATATGCAAACGCGGCGGCCGTCATGCCGACTGGTGGAACGTGCAAGAGTCCGCATGACTGGCAGGTCCCCGAGGAAGAAGGCACCGCCGGGGCGTTCTACTCATCGCTATGCGGCTAGCTCTGGTGCCTTGCTGGCAGGACTGCCGCAGTGAACCCGGTCACGTCGTGTTCCGGATTCGCCGATGGAACAGTGTCTAAAGGGTGAACGACGTCACGCCGCGCACAAAATCCGCCGATGCGGCAGTGTCTATAGGGTGAACCCAGACACGCGGTGTGCCGCAAACGGTCCGAGCGGCAGTGCCTACAGGTGAACTAAGTCACTCTGCACACGGAATCGCCCGATGTGGCAGTCTCTATAGATCGGACCCAGGGGCGGGCTTTAAGGGCCGTTCGGACAACAAGTCTTCCGACAATGATCGAATGGCCCTTCCTTCCCGATTGTTCCCGCTCCCGTATCGGATTTAGTTTTCGCGTTACCCCAGTAGCCCCGCCCCAGCGGGGCTTTTTTCGTTTCCTGAAAGGAGAAAGAAGTGTTTCAGTCTGCATCCGAACTGGTTTCCGCCGCTATCAACCGGCAGCGCGGGGACACCCACGGCGAACGCGTCCGCGCGCTGGCCGGGAAGCTCGGGGTAACCGAGCAAGCCGTCCGTTGCTGGCTTCGGGAGGACAACCGGCCGTCCTACGACTCGACGCAACGACTGCTCCGCATGGTCGCCGAGGTGACCTCGTGACCGACGACGAGACAGCGGGCGCATTCGCCCGCCAAGCGGAGAACCCGGCCGTCCGGCGCACCAGGGCCCGCGTCGTTGTCTGCGACGTCTGCCGCCTGGTGAGGGCCCGAGTGCTGCCCGCCTGGTGCGAGGCCGAGGGCGGCTGGTCGTTGATCGAGCGAAGCGCGGTTCACGTGGCTGGTGGTCACGCCGTCTACCCCGACGCGCCCACGTACCTCGCCGCCAACTCCCAGCTCCGGAAGGCGACTACGTGACAACCCCAGTTCCGACACCACCGCCGAAGAAACCGACTCCAGCGACCGGTAAACGCTCGTACCTTCGCGCCGCCGCCAAATACGGTCAGCCCGTTCCGATAGCTGATGTCTCCCGCTATCTCTCGCCCGGCATGGTCGATGCGCTGGCAGCAGACGGATGCTGCACGCTCGTGGTCGCTCATGGCAGCGTCCGCGGCCTGTACGAAATCGTAGATCTCGAAGACGGGTCGGCCGAAGTGCGCGTAGTCCGGACGTGGTGCCGACCCGTCACCGTTCAGCGTCAGACACGGAAACCCAAGTACGGCCCCCGCTCAGCGGCCGAATAGCAAACCCCCGAAGCGCCTACCAAAGGCGCTTCTTTTCGTTTAACAAGGAGAAAACAATGACTCTCGAAGACCGCTCGGCCTGGTCCGAATTCGACCACGCGACGGAACGCATCCCCGACGTTCCGGATACCCCCGGCGGCTACGTCACCGACAAGATCGCCGAAGCCGTCGAGGAGATGGCCCGCCATACCGGGGCCGCCGACGACGCGCTCACTGACGCGTACGACGTCCTGCAAACTACACCGGAAGCCCTCGCCGACGAGCGATATCGAGCGGCCGTCACCGCCGCGCTGGCCGAGGGCAGGGATACCGGCGAGATTCCATACGAGCTGGACAAGCTGCGGGAGCAGCGAGCCCGCGCGTTGGCGCTCGCTGCCCAGCACACGCAAGCCGCGTATTCGTCCCGCAACGCCGTAAGGAAGGCCATCAGGGAGGATGCTCCCGCGTGCGGGGCGCAGGCGGTCGCCGCTTACCAGGAAGCCGAACAGGCATACCTCGCCGCGTGGTCGACGTTCAAAGCTGCTGAGTCTCGCGTCTCGCAGGCCGCCGACGTGATCGGGCAGTGGGCGGTTCTCGGTGCTTGGGAGACGAACGTCGTCAACCGGGGGACCGTCCTGAAGAGCAACCCTCTCGGCGACCTCATCCGGAATCGGCGTCTCATTGATTCGCCCCCTGAAGCTGCCAAACTCGCCCGGTTGCGAATCAACGCCGAGACGGACGGGAGCCTCGACGGGACCGACGGCCGAGCCGAATAGCCAGCCGGGCCGTAGGTGCACGGCAGGGCTCACGCCCTGCCGCCCCACCTACTCCCCCGAAGGGATGCCACCGTGGTCCTGTGTCCTCTACCTGTTCGGTCGGGAGGTCTTCTCTCTCAGCATTGCCCGCGAAGACAACTCGGTGACGCTCGCACTCGGGTCGGCTACCGAACTGGCCGAGGATGACGACGGGGACGACGAGACCTCGTACGGCTTCGCCCTCCCGTGAGACCGGGCTACCGGGTATGCACGGTGGCCGGGTGCCCAGAGCTGACCGAAGGCGGCGGCCGATGTCCAGACCACCGAGCACAGGCAGACAGGGCACGGGGCACCAGTGCCAGCCGCGGCTACGGCGGGCGTGGGCACCAAGGCTTCAGGCGCGCGGTGCTCGCTCGTGATCCGGTGTGCGTGCTGTGTCGACGCAGACGCTCGGCGCACGCGGACCACTGGCCACTGAGCAGGGATCAGCTCGTGCTCAAGGGCCTGGACCCCAACGATCCCAAGCACGGTCGAGGCTTGTGTCACTCGTGCCACTCGCGGGAGACCATCGCCAACCAAGGGTTCGGGTGATCTCGAACACAGGGGTTGACAAGGTCATGATCATGTGCATGTCGACTTGATCACTGATACCCCCAGGGGGTAGACCCCTGATGTGGATCTTTCCCGGACCGCTGGGGAGGTCTCTGTCCGGTCCGTCAGGTTCAAAAGGTGCTCATTAGGTAACGGTCGGCCACATCGTAAGTCGGCGAATGGTGGTTCTACCTGCGGAAACCTCGTATAACGAAGCTCTTGCAGGGTGCGGGCTATCAAAGGCGAAGCGTTGCGGCACAAGGGAACGTCTTGCGACCGAGGCCGACTAGAGCAGTCGAAGAGTGGGCGGGCTCCGTTGGGAGGTGCTGCCGCTGACCCTCCGTTACGGGTCGGGGGTCACGCCTCGGGATCCTGAGTGTGTCTGGCGACCTCTTTGACGAAGCTCGCCAGTTCCTTCTCCAACTCGTCACGAAAGCTGGAGAAGTCAGCAGTGTTGTACCGACGCTTGCCAGTCTTGAGGTGCTCGTAATGCTGGTCGGCTATCGCGCCAGCTCCCTCAAGGAGGTCCCTGAGCGTGTTGGCTGCCTCGCGCACCGAATCGGGTCCCACGATTACAACTGGCCCAACCTTCTGGTTGACCTTTCCCATTCGATCATGTACGCCTCACGTGCGGCGTCGGCCGCTGAGTCGTCACGTCGCGTGTATGCCGCGTCTATCAGCTCTCGTGTCTTATCGATGTAGCTGTACACAGATGCAAGGAACTCAGCGCACACCGTTCGACGGAGGTCGATGTTTGCGCCGCCGCGCTTCGCCCGCTCCAGCTTTTCCTGAGTGCGACCCGTGAGCCAGTTCGCCGCTAGTGTCGCCGACGCACCGATCGCCGCTCCGCCTGCGCCAAACGCGCCCGTGATCCATTCGGAAGCCATGGCGAGATTCAAGCACGATCATTCCGATGTCGTGGAGCTGTTGATACGCGCCAGCGCGGCTTTCAGCGTGCGCCTCGATCGATCTTGCGCGGCGGCTCGGGGTCGTCGTCCGAGTCGGCTCGACGGCTGATCTTCACTTGGATGAAACGGGCGATCTTCAGTTCGAAAGCGTCGCCGGGTTGAGCCTTCGCCAAGTGCACCCAGTAAGCCCCGACGCCGATCAACGCCAGAACGACAACGAGCACCGCCACAGGTATCGAAACACCGAACACGCGCGTACACCTTTCACCGGGCCATGATCCGGTGGAACCCAGAGCTCCCGCCGGGGGCTAATCGGTGTTCAGTTCGGCGCAGTTCTCCAGTGCGGGTCGGCCAGGCCCTCCGTCCCTCTGGGGGCTGCCTTGCGAGCGGCCGGACGGAGCGCCTCCCCTCGACGCAATGGGAGCGCCTAACGAGGGGTGGTGCTTCTCATGCCTCAAGCGTAACAGCGGGCACAGACAAGAAAAGGGGTTCAGTTGGGGGCGAACCAATCCGGAACCGCAGCCCACGGCCGGCGTTTGGGTTCAGGTCTCTGACCAGGGATTACCTCGGGCGCGGGGATGTGCGCCACTGGACCAATCCGGCGCGTTAGCGTCGCGGGAGCAGCGGCCAGCCGTGCGGGCCGCGTAGCGTCAGCGACCGGCCTTCTGCTTCAGCGTGGTGACAACGTCGTTGGCCACGTCCGCCGCGCCCGCACAACTGTCGACCTTGCCGAGCCTTTCCATGCGGGGCGCGACGTCGACCATGAAGGCCAGTCGGTCCGTGACACCTACGACCACGTCGCAGGTGTTGGGCGTCTGGCTTGCCTGGGTGGCGTAGGCGACGGCCGGGAAGCCCTGGATCGGCGGCAGCACGTCCCAGCGCTTCATCTGCGGCTTGACGTTCACGTAGGTGTTGCTGAGGCCGTCGTTGCTCGCGGGGTAGTAGGACAAGCCGATGGAGGCGTTGGTGTCCGGGTTGGTCCAGTCGCAGCTTGGGACCGGCTGGTTGGTGGGCTTTCCGGGCAGCGCGGAGCCAAGCTGTTTGGTGATCTGCTGCGGGGTGAGTCCATGGCACGGATCGCCGGAAAACACGTTGTCCGGCAATGGGTTCTCGACCTTCGGCGCGCCGCCGTAAGGCAACGCTTGGCTCGACGGCGCTGTGGCCGAGGCTGGCGGAGTCGCTGTGCCGTCCGTCGGCGAGGAGCAGGCGGCGGCGAGGAGGGCGAGGCCGAGCACCGCTGCGGTGGCGCGCAGGTTCATCAGAGATTTCCTGTGGGCTTGTCGGGGTCGACGTTCTGAATGGTCTTGGTCTGGTCTTGCTCGTTCTCGCCGATCGCGGCCAGCGCCTTCTTAATCCGGTCTGCCAGCTCGGTGACGTAGGCCAACTGGGCGTCGAGCGCGTCAGCTCCGTAGGAGTACGCGCCGAGCTTGCCCTTGCCGTCGCCGACCATCGCCACGTGCGCGGCCACGGTTGACGGGTCCTGCGACGGGGGCTTCATCTGAAGCAGCCGGGCAACCTTGCGCTTCATCGCCAGCAGTCGGGCCTCGTAGTCCTTGAGCTCATCAAGGATCTTCTTTGCGTGGTCCGGCTCCAGGGCGAAACCGTCCTGCCGCGGCTGGCTCTCCCACGGGTGGTAGATCGAGAAGTTGACGTCTTCCCACACGAGCCCTCCCCACCCGGTGTCTGTCTGCATTTGCAGACAGACACGGATGGTAGCGGATCGCCGACTGAGCGAGGGGCGGAATCAGGGAGGTAGGTTGCCCGCATGGCGAAGGAACCGCAGTCGGAAGCCACGCGTGAGCTGGGCGTACGCGTGAGGAACCTGCGGGAGCAGCAGGGCATCAGTCAGGAGGAACTAGCCCGACGAGCCGGGGTGCACTGGACGTTCGTCAGTCAAGTGGAACGCGGCTTGCGGAACGTCAACCTGCACAGCCTGCTCAAGTTCGCCGCCGGACTGGGGGCTGACCCGGCCGAGCTGGTGCGGGGGCTCAAACCGCCAGAGAAACTAAGTCACGCCTCCTGGGACTAGGCGCGTTCGCCTGCCCGGTAGAGACGGAGGAACAACGCCAGTTCCAGAATTCGCTTCTGCTCGGTGCCCACGATGCCGAGCGCACCGAGGATGAGCCCGACCTGTATAGGGCTGGGCACACGCTTGCCTTGCTCCCACAAAGCAATCCGCCCCGGCGAAACGCCGATACGCCGGGCTAGCTCGCGCACGCCGAAGCGCCGTTGCTCGCGCGCTTCGCGGAGTGCCTCGCCGAGCTGCCGCGCCGGGTCTTCGTTCATTCGCCGGGGTTGTCGTGCTCGGCGCACTCGGGGCATCTCTCGGGATCGCCGATTGGCGGCGCGGGTGCCAGCCACCGACGACACATCGCCTTCACGATCGTGCCGTCGGAGTGCCGGAGCACGATCACCACCAGGTGCCGCCACCCGTCCGTGGTCATCGTCCAGACCGGCGTCACGGCCGAGTACCCGCCCATAGCAGCCCTCCCGAACGCGGCGAAACGCGACAATCGTACGTGAACGACTGTGTTCGCGTATTAACGCGGTGGACTGCGTCACCTGGATGGACGAGTGCGACATCTGCGGGTGAAAGTAGGCAAGTGACTGATCGCCTGCTTCCCACCGCCGAGGCCGCCAAGGCCATCGGTGTCGACCGCCGGACGCTTCAGCGGTGGTGGAAAGCAGGCGATGTCACGCCCGAGGTGGTGACGCCGGGCGGACATGCCCGGTGGGACGTTGACGCGCTCAAACGTCAGCTTCAGGACCGCCGCTAGCCGGAATGCTGGCGGCCTCTTCCGGGTCTGGTGGCGTGAGGCGTTCGTACTCCTCCGCCGCGTCTAGGCCGGGATCGATCCCCGCTAGCAGCTTCTCAAGGTGCAAGGTCTCGAAGTCGACCGCGAGGCCGGACTCTGCCAGCTTGGACCAGATCACGCGGACGCCGGACTTCCGGAGGAATTGGTTTCGCTCGTCCGTGGTCCAGGCGTCCCACGCCTCCCGCAGCGTCTGCCCGGTCTCCACCAGCCGGTAGCCGGGTTCAACCGAAGGTAGGGCCTCAAGGGTGTCCCGCCTGGCCGCCAGCGCTTCCGACCGCCGGACCAGAATGGCCCCGGCCTCCCCTCGGAACGCGGGTGTTCCGACCAGGGCGGCCACGTCGGCTAGCTCGGCCTCGATCTCGGCCAACTCTGCCGCGTTCGAGTTGCCCGGGACGAACTCCCGGCGTCGCATCGGCTTGTCGCCGAAATCGCTTAGCAGCAACGTTTCTGCGAACGTCTCAGCCTCGTCGTACCGCCAGCCGCGATTAGCGCACGGGCCCTGGTGGGATTGCTGCGAGGCGCACCGCCAGTAGTCGAAATACCGGCCCCGCTGCCTGTATCCCGGCTTCCCGCACACACCGCAGTAGATGACCCTCAACAGCGGCGAGACCGGGTTCTTGCGCCGCTTGGGGCCGTACTTGCCGGACAGGTCATCGAGCATCCGGCCGACCCGGTCGAACTCGTCCCGAGTCACCAGCGGTTCGCACCTGACCACCGGAGCGCCGGACTCGTCCCGAAGGACGATCTCCGGGCCGTACACCTTGCGTCCCTTGTCGTCACGCTGAACTTGTCCGTCCGCGCCAACCAGGGCCTCCCGGTAGACGATCTGCCCGAGCATGGTGGGCGAGCGCAGCAGTCGAATGGTGGCCGTAACGGACCACTTCCGGCCCTTGTCGCCTCGTCCGGCCTGCGTGTCCGCACGCGCCTTCGGAGAGGGCACGCCGCGCGTGTCGAAGTCGCGGAGAATCCGACGGATCGGCTCGCCGTCGAGCACGCGCCTGACGATTTCCTTGATGGCCGGGGCAATGATTTCGTCTTGCACCAAGCGCCACTCGCCGTCGATTTTCTCGCCCCGGTACCCGGCCGGAGCCACGCCGCCTCGGTATTTGCCGCTGCGGATGTTGTGGCGCGCGGCCGAGGTGTTGCGGTCGCGGATCGCTTCTAGCTCGCCTTCGGCCACTCCGGCCAGCAGCGCCGCGAGCATCCGGCCGACCCACGTGGACAGGTCGAAGGATTCCGACGTGCTCACGATGGTCTTGCCGTTCTTCTGGCACCACTTCATCACGTCGGCGAGGTAGATCGAGCCGACGGCCAACCGGTCGAGTTTCCAGCACACAATGATGTCCCACGACGACGCCTTTTCCGGGTCGTTGAGCCACGTCGACAACTCGGGGGCTTCCAGCGGGTTCACCGACCGGCCGACGTCAAGATCTACGGCCCACCCGACGATTTCGTGACCGTGAGCGGCGGCCCATCGTTCGATGTCAGCGCGCTGGCGCTCGGGGCTGGTGGTCGCGTCGGTGACGCGGGATAGGCGGATGCGGCCGAGGACTCTCAACGGGTGTCTCCTTGGACGGTGCTAAACCAATGCTATCGTGTATTCGGCGGTGGTGGTGCCTTCGTCTCCGGGCAGGAACCACATGGTCCGATTTCCTTTCTGTCGGGGATGGGTCACAGCAGGCCGCCGATTCGTCCGGCGAGGCCGAGTACGACCGGCAGCACGCCGAGGGCGAAGAACGCTGGCAGGAAGCACAAACCGACTGGCAGGGCCAGGGCGACTCCGGCTCGTTCGGCGCGTTCTTCGGCTTCGACGCCCAGTCCGTCGCGGATGCGGTGGGCCAGGTCGGCCGCGGTCGAGGCGAGTGCTGCCCCGGACCGCGCGGTACGGGTGGCTGCGACTGCCAACTCGGCGAAGCCTGGCCTGGTTCGGGTCGGCACCCACGAAGGGATTGGGTCCGCGCCTAGGGCTAGCAGGTTTGCTGTTGCGTGCAGGGCGTTTTCGGTGTCTGACGGCGCGCCGGGTGCGACGGCTTCCAGGGCGGTGGGGACTGGCATTCCGGCGCGTAGGCAGGCGGCGAGCATGTCTAGGACGGATGCTGAGCGGAGTCGTTCCGTGGTGTCGTCTGGTTTTTTGGGGTGGCGGGATCGGCGTAGGAGCCACCAGGTGCCTGCTCCGGCGGCTAGTCCTATTGGGATTCCGGCGACGACGGTTGCGGACAGGCCTATGACGATTGCGGCGGCGGGGTGCCATAGCTCTGGTCGTGGGGCGCGGATGCGGTGGCTGGGCTTGGCCAGGTGTCGGGGTGGGGCGGAACTGGGCCAGAGCAGTAGTGCGGTGGCGGCGAGGGCGAGGCTCAAGGTGGTCATGGGACGGCCTTGCGGTTCGTTAGGGCTCTGGACCAGGCAGTGCCTGCCCATAGCAATGCTGCTCCGGCGACCAGGAATGCTTGTCCGATAAGGGTTTCGGTGAGGACGGCCAGTGGGTTGGCTCCGATTAACTGGCCCATGGCCAGGCAGCCGACGGGTAACACGGTCAGGACTACCGCACTCATCCGCGGTCCGGCCATTTTCGCGTGCAGGCGGCGGGCGAAGGCGGCTTCGGCGTCGACGTCTCGGCGGGTGGCGTCTAGGGCGTCGGCGATGGGCAGGCCGTGGCGGCGGGCGAGGTTCCAGGATTGGGCGAGCGCGGGGAGCGCGGGCGAGTCGAGGGTTCCGTCCAGGCGGGCGGCGGTGGAGAGGTTGTGCAGTTCCGCGGCTAGTTCGGGGACGGCGTCGGCGGCCGCTTCGGCGGCGGTTACGGGGTGAGCACCGGCGCGGAGTTCGGAGACCATCGTGCGGAGGACGGTCGAGGTGCGTTCGGCGCGGGTCAGGGTTTCGGCGGTTTCCTTTCTGCTGCGCCATTCCTGGCGGACGGCGAGGGTGAGCAGAGCGGTGGCTATCGCGGCTCCGATTCCGCCCAGTGGCAGGGCGATGACGGCTGGGGCGAGCCAGAGGGATTGGCGGGGCGGGATGGGGAGGCGTAGGTGGATGCGGGGTGCCGCGAGGAGGCGGTTGGGGGTGGTTGGCCAGCACAGGATTCCGGTGCCTGCGCAGAGGAACGGCCATGCGGAGATCAACGGGGGCACCTCGATGCTGGGGCGGTCAGATAGCGAAAGGGTTAGTCGCTGGCGGATTCGGGAGTGGTCAGGGCGGTGAAGAGGGAGCGTCGGCTCGTCCAGTGGCCGTCGCGCCAGACGGGACGGGTTTTGACTTCTCCGTGGTAGCGCTGGAGTACTGCGACTTCCGTCAGGCGGCGACCCGTGGGTGTTCGGCGCATGTGGAGGATTACGCGGACTGCTGCGGCCAGTTGGCTGTGCAGGGCATCTCGTGGGAGACCGCCTAGGGCGGCTAGTGCTTCTAAACGGGCGGGGGCTTCTGCGGGGGAGTTCGCGTGCAGGGTGCAGGCACCGCCGTCGTGGCCGGTGTTCATGGCGTTCAGCAGGGAGCACACTTCTGCGCCTCGGACTTCTCCGACGATCAGGCGGTCTGGGCGCATTCGCAGGGCTTGGCGGACCAGCTCTGGGAGTTCCACCGCGCCCGCACCTTCGACGTTGGCGGGGCGGGCGACAAGGCTTACGAACTGGGGATGGGTCGGGCGTAGTTCGCCGGCGTCTTCTACGCAGACGATTCGTTCGGTCGGGGCTACCGCGCTTAGCAGGGCGCTCAGGAGGGTCGTTTTTCCGGCACCGGTGCCTCCGGTGATGAGGAAGGCTAGGCGGTGCTTCAGGATTGCGCGGAGGATGCTCAGGGCGGTTGTGTCGATGGAACCGTGTGCTTGGAGTGCGGCCAGGTCGTGGGTCACCGGGCGCAGGACGCGCAGCGACAGGCAGGTGCCGTTGGCGGCGATGGGCGGCAGTACGGCATGGACGCGGATTCGGCCTTGGCGGGCGGGGAGCCAGCCGTCTACGTAGGGCTGGGCGTCGTCTAGGCGGCGGCCTGCGGCTAGGGCCAGGCGTTGCGCTAGGCGGCGGACGGCGTCCTCGTTCAGGAAGCGGATTGTTGCGCGAGAGAGGCCAAGGGGGCCGTCGGTCCATACCTCGTCGGGGGCCGTTACTAGGACGTCGGTGATGGTGTCGTCTTCCAACAAAGGCGCCAGGGGGCCTGCGCCTACGAACTCGTCTCTGGCTTGGCGGACGGCGGCTAGCACTGCGTCGTGACTCAAGGCGCCGCCAGCTTCTGCGCGGACGGCTTCGGCTAGGGCGATGGGGTCGGTGCCTCGGCTTTCGCCTGCCAGGCGGTGGCGGACGCGTTCTACTAGGTCGGTTGTCATTTATGCCGCCTGTGCAAGGGGAAGGGGACGCAGGTCGGCCAGTACCGCGCGGGCGGCGGTGGCCAGTGCGCCCTTCGGGGGCAGGTCGAACTCGCCGGATTCCAAGGTGGTGGCTACTCGGCGTTCTGGGGGTACGGCAGCGAGCACGGGCGGGCCTAGCATGCCTGCGGTTTGTGAAGCCGTAACGCCGTCGATGGGGTGTCCACTTGCGACTATCGCGAAACGTTCAGTGTGCGGGCGGAGGTGGTTCAGGACCTGTTTCGCTGCCATGCAAGCGCGGAATTCGACGGGGACCACCAGCACGACTAGGTCGGCCGTGGAAGCGACAGTGATTGTGCCGTCGTCGAAATGGCGCGGTAGATCGCAGACGACGGTACGGCCGGCGCGGCTTCCTGCGGCGACCACGGCGGACAAGGCTCTTGGGGTCGGGCCATCGCCGGAGCGGCCGCAGGAGAGCACGGGCAGCTTGCCGCGGCTCGGGAGTGAAGCGAGCAGGGACGGGACGGAGACCCGGCCGGACAGGCGAACTTCCGGCCAGCGCAGGCCTTTCGTGTGTTCTAGGCCTAGCGGGAGATCTAGTCCGCCGCCTAAAGGATCGCAGTCGACTAGCAGCGCGGGGCCGGTGCGGGCGGCTTCGACGGCAACCGCGGCGGCCAGTACGGAGGTGCCGGAACCGCCTCGGCCGCCTACGAAAGCCACTACTGGGCCTGGGGATTCAGCTGGGGCGTCGGTGACATCGGCGAACGCGCCGGTCAGGCCCGCTTCGTCGTCGGGCAGGCTGAAGACGCGGCGTGCGCCTAGTGCGGCGGCGCGGCGCCAGGTTTCCAGGCTGGGTGTGCCTTTGCAGACGAGGACGACGCTGTCGCGTGGTGGCATTGGCGGGCTGTCAGCGGCGATGTCCTCGTCCAGCACTACAAGCGGGGCGCGCGTCCATCGTCCGCGTGCGGTGGCTAGGTCTGGTGCGTGGTCGAACTCGCAGCCGACTACGGCGGCGACGCGGCGGATCTCTTCGAAGACGGTTCCCTCGCCGGAGACGACGAGCGGTTGTGCGGTGGCCATGTGCCCCTCCCCTGGGTTCGCGGGCCGGACTTCCACCGTCGCTCGCCACCGGAGCGGCCGGCAATGCCCGTTTTTCCGTCCTGTGGATAACCGGGGGGTTGTGGACAACCGGACGGGCGAAATCGATCCAGAACCGCCGGAGTGTCGGCCCGCTCTGGACAATGCGCGAGCCCGCACATTCGGACGAGAAAACGATTGCCGCGGAGAACCTCCGGAAAATCAAGTGAAAAGAAGAAATTTGCCGTACTGAGACGAGTAACAGGCACAACGACAGGAGGAAACGCAGAATAGGTAAGCGCGCGGTTAATTGATCTTGCTCGCGAGGCGCGCAGTGAACGACCGTGACAGCCCAGGTCAGGGCCAGAAGTGCAGGCTGCGCAACGGTTTCGGGACAGACCTGAAAATTGTTCGCCGATGCGGAAAGGGGGAGAATAGAAGGCGGCCCTCGCCAGGGGGGAGGGACGAGGGCCGCCAGGGGTTCAGCCCCGGGGGGTCGGACTGAACCAGCCCGGTTCACGACCGGGTCCGTTCACTGTAACTCCGTTAGCTATGAGTTGGCTGTGTGAGTGACACATACGATTCGATAACGGCACCCGAGGCCGTAAGCGAGCCGATGTCATCGATTTTCCGGCCGCCGCCACGACCGGTGTGCTGCCAACAACACGGCGCGGTACGCCTATCCTGATCACGTGGCCGAACCCCGCAGCGACGAAGCACCCCGGCGCGTAGCCGCCTTCTTCGATCTCGACAAGACGATCATCGCGTCGTCCAGTGCGCTCGCGTTCAGCAAGCCGCTGCTGCGCGAGGGACTGATCAACCGTCGCGCGGCGCTGCGAAGTGCTTACGCGCAACTGGTTTTCTCGCTCGCCGGCGCGGACGCGGACAAGACCGAGCGGATGCGCGCCGAGGTTTCCGCGCTGTGCGCGGGCTGGGATGTCGCGCAGGTTTCCGCCATCGTGCGCGAAACATTGCACGACGTAGTCGATCCGCTCGTCTACGTAGAGGCGACCGACCTCATCGCGCAGCACCTCGCCGACGGCCACGACGTGATCGTGCTTTCCGCGACCGGCGAGGAGGTCGCCGCGCCGGTCGCCGAGATGCTCGGCGCGACCCGGTGCGTCGCCACCCGCATGGAGATCGTCGGCGGCCGCTACTCCGGCGAGGTCGATTTCTATTGCTACGGCGAGAACAAAGCCGTCGCCGCGAAACAGCAAGCCGCCGCCTACGGCTACGACCTCGCCGACTGCTTCGCCTACACCGATTCCAGCACCGACATCCCCCTGCTGGAGGTGGTGGGTCACCCGCACGCGGTGAACCCGGACAAGCTGCTGCGCCGCACCGCGGACGAGCACGAGTGGCCGGTCCTCGCGTTCGAACGGCCGATGTCGCTGCGCACGCGCATCCCGGCCAAGTCCGCGGGGATGGTCGCGCTCGGCGTGGGCGCGGTCGCGGCGGGCGCGACCTGGTACAGCCTGAGCCGGCGCCGCCGGTCTCGCGGCGCGGACGGCTGAGTACCCGCGTGGCGGTACCAAAACTCCGGTTTCCGCAGCTAGGTCCGTTGCTGAGGGTGGTGTTGTCACCGGATCGAGCCTCTGTACCGGTGCACCCGTACGCGCACTTGAAGTGACCGCGCTCACGGCGTAGAAAGTAGGTGCGGACGTTGATTCGGCCAGGACAGAGGTAGAAGAGAAGCCTCTGTCACCCCGGGCAACCTCCGTGCGCGGACTCCGGGTACCCACGCGCAGCACGCCGCGGGAGGCTCGTCGTCTAGGGACTGCGTACCGGGACGCCGGACGCCGAGTCCATGAAGGTACGACCAGAGTTGCACGCTTGGTCGCCCGAGATGTTCGCGCTGACTGGCGGCGCCCGTTGGCCTCGGCTGACGGGCGCCGCCAGTGTTATGTCCACGGCAGGCGCAGGTACTTCCGGAGCAAGCGCAGCGGACCGAGCCACGCTCGAAGAAATCCGCGCGCACCCGGGACCCGCGCCAGGCGCCGTCCTCCCAGGTGAACCCTCCCGTTCCTGCGCTCGGCCGATGGACAACCCCGTATCGCGGTGAGTAGCTTCCCGATACCGGTGCTGCCCGGTGGACGCTTCACGACTCGCGTCCGCACCCGCGGCGGCACGCGACACTGGGAGGCAATTCGTGACGAACCGACTCGCGCGCACGCGGAGGATGCAGGTGTTCGCCGTTCCCCTTGCGGGGGTGCTCGCCGTCGGGGGGTTGAGTTCCTCGGCGTTCGCGGCGCCGAAACAGCAGCAGACACCCCAGCAGCAGGCGGCGCAGCTCGACGCCGCCGCGGCACAGGCGTTGCGCGGCATGAGCCTGGAAGAAAAAGTGGGGCAGCTGTTCGTCACGTGGGTGAACGGCAAGTCCGCGGACGAGGTCAACCCGAAGAACCAGACCGACTTCGGCGTCGACACCGCCGCGCAGGCCGTGCAGAAGTACCACCTCGGCGGCGTCATCTACTTCCACAACACCAGCCGCGACAACTTCGAGAGCCCCACGCAGGTCGCGAAGCTGTCCAACGGCCTGCAGCGCGCCGCGATCTCCAGCGGCGCGCACATCCCGCTGCAGATCGGCACCGACCAGGAGGGCGGCACGGTCACGCGGATGGGCGCGCCGGCCACCGAATTCCCCAATTCGATGGCCATCGCCGCCGGTCGCGACACCGATGCCGCGACCAAGGCCGCCACGATCCTCGGCCACGAGCTGCGCGCGGTCGGCATCAACCAGGACTACGCGCCGGACGCGGACGTCAACTCCAACCCGGCCAACCCGGTGATCGGCGTCCGGTCGTTCTCCGGACGACCGGACCTGGCCAGCAGTTTCGTGACCGCGGAGGTCAAGGGCTACCAGGAATCCGGGCCGGCGAGCCAGACCGTCTCGTCCACCGCGAAGCACTTCCCCGGTCATGGCGACGCGGCGACCGACAGTCACACCGGGTTGCCGAAGATCAATCGCACCGAAGCAGAGTGGCGGGCGATCGACGTGCCGCCGTTCAAGGCCGCGATCGCCGCGGGCATCGACTCGATCATGAGCGCGCACATCCAGTTCCCGAGCCTCGACCCGTCCGGCGAGCCGGCGACGCTGTCGAAGCCGATCATCACCGGCAAGCTGCGCGGCGAACTCGGCTACAACGGCGTCGTGATCACCGATTCGCTCGAGATGCAGGGCGTGCGGGAGATGCACAGCGACGCCGAAATCCCGGTCCTGGCCCTGAAAGCGGGCGTGGACCAGCTGCTCATGCCGGTGCACCTGGACGTCGCGATCAACGCCGTGCTCGCCGCCGTGAAGTCCGGCGACCTGCCGATGCAGCGGATCGACCAGAGCGTGCTGCGGGTGCTGAAGCTCAAGCTCAAGCGCGGCATCCTGTACTCGCCGTTCAACAACCCTTCGCAGGTCATGAAGAAGGTCGGCACACCAGAACACCTGGCGACCGCGCAGGGCATCGCCGACCGGTCGGTCACCGCGATCGCCAACGACGCCGGAGTGCTGCCGCTCAAGCAGAAGCCGTCGACCGTACTGGTCACCGGCTGGGGCGCGACCACGACGCAAACGCTTGCCGCCCGCTTCACCGCGCACGGCACGAAGGCAACCGCGCTGGCCACCGGGCAGACGCCGACCGACGCGCAGATCGCCGAGGCCGCAAACGCCGCGAAGCAGAACGACGTCGTCGTGGTGCTGACCAACAACCTCGGCGGATTCCCCTTGCAGGGCAAGCTTCTTCAGGCGCTGATGGACACCGGCAAGCCGGTGGTCGCGGTCGCCGCGCAGATCCCGTATGACGCCGGGTACGCGAATCCGGTGCCGACCTGGCTCGCCACCTACGGCTACATCACGCCGTCGCTCGAAGCGCTGGCCAAGGTCGTGCTCGGCGAGACGAAGCCCAGCGGGAAGCTGCCGGTCGACGTCCCGGCCGGGGCGGACGTGCACACCGTCAAATACCCCTTCGGACACGGGCTGACCTGGTGACTCTCAACCGCAGGAATTTCCTGGCCGTTCCGGCGCTCGCCGTCCCACTACTGGCGAGCGGCTCGGCGGCGGCACAGGCGGCACCCGAAGCAACGCAAACCGGCCGGGTCCGCACCGGTGCCGAACAGCTCGCCGCGCAGGGCTGGCGTCCGCTCGCCGGACGCCAGCTCGGCGTGCTGTCCAACCCGACGGGCGTGCTCGCCAATGGGGACCACATTGTCGACTCGATGGTCGCGGCGGGCGTACGTCCCGTCGCGGCCTTCGGGCCCGAACACGGCTTTCGCGGCAGCGCGCAAGCCGGTGGTTCCGAAGGCGACTACACCGATCCGCGCACCGGCATCCCCGTGTACGACGCGTACGGCGCCAACGCGACGAAGCTCGCTTCGCTGTTCCAGAAGGCCGGACTCGACACTGTCGTCTTCGACATCGCTGACGTCGGCGCGCGCTTCTACACCTACATCTGGTCGCTGTACACGGCGATGGTCGCGGCAGCGAAGGTCAACGCGGCCTTCGTCGTCCTAGACCGGCCAAACCCCATCGGCGGACGACTGTCCGGCCCAGTGCTCGACCCGAAGTTCTCGTCCGGCGTCGGGCTGAAGCCGATCGCACAGCAACACGGCATGACTGTCGGCGAACTGGCCCGCTTCTTCGCCGCGGAGTTCCTGCCCGGCGAAGGCGTGCAGCTGGCGAAGCTCGAAGTCGTCCAGGTGCGCGGCTGGCGACGCGACAGCTTCTTCGCCGACAGCGGTCTCCGTTGGATCATGCCAAGCCCGAACATGCCGACACCGGACACAGCGCTGGTGTACCCGGGCACAGGCATGTTCGAGGGCACTGTGTTCTCCGAAGGACGCGGCACGACAAGGCCGTTCGAAATCATTGGCGCGCCTGGCCTCGACTGGCATTGGCGCGAGGAACTCGAAAAGCTCCGTCTGCCGGGCGCTGCGTTCCGCGAGATCTACTTCGTGCCCACCTTCGGCAAGTTCGTGAACCAGCCTTGCGGCGGCGTACAGGTCACCGTCACCGATCCACGGGCCTTCGACGCGATCAGCACCACCGTCTCGATGTTCGTGACGGCCAAACGCGTCGCGCCCGACAAATTCGGCTGGCGGCCGGACCTCATGATCGACAAGCTGTCCGGATCCGCGCGGCTGCGCACCATGGTCGACGCCGGTGCCGGGGTGGACGAGATCACTGGCGCGTGGCGCGCCGAGCTCGCCGACTTCGCCCGCAGACGCCGTCCCCACCTGATCTATCGCTGAGGAGAGCGGCCATGCGTGCTAGGAAAGTGCTCGTCGCGACGTTGGCCGTATTGGTCGCGGCCACGACGACCGCGGGAGCAGCGACGATCGACAACCGACACGGCGGCTTCGCCGGGCGCTTCGACCGTCCGCAGCACGGGTTCGCTCCGGCGAGCACGAAGCTGCGCGACGGCAGCCCGGGCGAGGTCAACCTCGACCCGCAGCCGATCCGCGACGCCGAACAGTTCCTGAAGAGCTGGACGCAGCCGGACGCCAGCGGGCATCCGCACTTCTCCGGCGCGGTCGGCCTGCTCGCGCACGACGGCGTGGTCGTGGACCGCTACGCCGTCGGCGGCGCGCTCCGGTACGCGGACGCCAAGGGCACCGAACTGCCGCCGGAGCAGCAGGTTCCGATGCGCAACGACACCATTTTCGACATGGCGTCGATCTCGAAGCTCTTCACGTCGATCGCCGCGCTGCAGCTGATCGAGCAGCGCAAGCTGGACGTCAACGCGCCGGTCGTGCGCTATCTGCCGGAGTTCGGCGTCAACGGCAAGCAGGACGTCACCGTGCTGCAGCTGCTCACGCACACCTCCGGCTTCGACGCCGACCCGTCACCGTCGCTCTGGCAGGGCTATCCGGACATCCCGTCGCGGCGCAAGGCGATCCTCGACAGCCCGCTCAAGAACGCGCCGGGAAGCACGTACCTGTACTCCGACCTGAACATGCTCACCCTCGGCCTGCTGATCGAGAAGCTGTCCGGCAAGCCGCTGGACCAGGTCGTGCACGACCGGATCACCGCGCCGCTCGGAATGGTCGACACCGGCTACAACCCGCCCGCGTCGAAGCTGAACCGGGTCGCCGCGACCGAGTACGAGACGACCCCGCCGCGCGGCCTCGTGCGCGGACAGGTGCACGACGAGAACGCCTGGTCGCTCGGCGGCGTCGCCGGGCACGCGGGCGTGTTCTCGACGGCAGGCGACATGGCCGTGCTCGCCCAGACCATCCTCAACGGCGGCAGTTACCGCGGGCACCGGATCCTGCGCCCGGACACCGTCATGAAGATGCTCACGAACTACAACCAGCGCTTCCCCGGCGACGAGCACGGGCTCGGCTTCGAGCTGGACCAGCCCTGGTACATGGGCGCGCTGGCGTCGCCGATCAGCGCGGGCCACACCGGCTTCACCGGCACCACGCTGGTCATCGACCCGGAATCGCGGTCGTTCGCGTTGCTGCTCACCAACCGCGTGCACCCCACGCGCACCTGGGGTTCCATCAACCCCGCCCGCCAGGTCTGGGCGACCTCGCTCGCGAAAGCGATGGCCGTACGGCCGGTCGAAGGTCCCGACGCTTGGTACGCGAGCCTGGGAAACAACGGCGTCGCTACGCTCAGCACACAACCGCTTCCAGCGGGTGCGCCACTTAGCGTGTCCTTCGCCGCTTTCGTCGACACAGAGGGCCCGAGCGACCCGTTACAGCTGGAATCGAGCACCGACGGGGTTAATTGGCAACCTGTTCCGCTGCGGGCCTGTGGCCCGGGAGCGCCCGGCGAGGAGACGCTCGCGCTCGGCGGGCACGGGCACCGCTCCTGGTGGCAGGTGTCCGCGGAGGTGCCCGCGTCCGCCGCTACCTCGCTTCGGTGGCGTTACAGCACCGATCCGAATTACACGGGTCGGGGAGTTTCCCTCGATAGTGTGAAAGTCACCCAACGCGGCCAGGTCGTTCTCGATGGTGAGCGAAACCCCTCGGAGCTGGCCTCTTCGGGGTGGAAATTGAGCACTCGGTAGGCACTCCGCCGCGCATTGCCACCTTCGTGTCCCCACTCAGTGGAACAAGACTCCTTCGCTAGACACACTTAGTTGCCAAGTCGTTAGCTTGAGGTCGTTAACACCGTGGACTCGGTTGGCGACTTTCTTGACAACGATTAATCGCAAACCGAAGTCCGCAGACACGGACGGGTTGTGGTTCTGCCGAAGGATGTGGGTAGCCTTGTCGCAAATGCCAACGGTTAGTAACTTTCCGACGGCGGATGATACCGATTCCGTAGTCAGCAGCGCACCCTCTGAGCACTTCGCAGGTCAGACCGCGGTGCGCGACGCGGATGCGAGCCCGTTGGTTCGCATCCGCTCCCTGCTGCCCGGACTCGCCCGCGCCGAGCAGCGCGTCGCGAAGGTTGTCCTCGAGGACCCGGCCGCCGTCGCGCGCCGCAGCATCACCGAGGTCGCGCTGGCCGCGAACACCTCCGAGACCACCGTTACGCGGTTCTGCAAGGCCGTCGGCGTCGGCGGCTACCCGCAGCTGCGCATCGCGCTGGCCGCGGACACCGCCCGCACCGAAGCGCGCACCTCGCGCAACCTCGGCGGCGAGATCGGCCCCGGCGACGACCTGGCGTCCGTCATCGGCAAGGTCAGCTTCGCCGACGCGCGCGCGGTCGAAGAGACCGCCGACCAGCTCGACGTCGCCTCGCTGCAGAGCGTCATCGACCTCGTCGCCGAAGCCGGCCGGGTCGACGTGTACGGCGTGGGCGCAAGCGCTTTCGTCGCCGCTGACCTGCAGCAGAAGCTGCACCGGATCGGCCGCGTGAGCTTCTCCTGGTCGGACACGCACATCATGCTGACCTCGGCCGCCGTGCTGAAGCCGGGCGACGTCGCGATCGGCGTCTCGCACACCGGCGCGACCACGGACACCGTCGAGGCGCTGCGGGTCGCGCGCGAGCACGGCGCGGTGACCGTCGCGGTCACGAACTTCCCGCGCTCGCCGATCACCGAGGTCGCCGACCACGTGCTCACCACGGCGGCCCGCGAAACCACCTTCCGCTCCGGGGCCACCGCGAGCCGGATCGCCCAGCTGACCGTGATCGACTGCCTCTTCATCGGCGTCGCACAGCGCCACATGGAGGCGTCGGTCAGCGCGTTGGACGCCACGAGGGACGCGGTCGGCTCGCACCGGCTCGGGGTCAGACCCGACGGTCGTCGTCGTCCGCGGGAAACCGGCAAATGAACCAAGAAGCGAGGATCTGATGTCCGTCCCCTGCCAGACGGTGCACGTCGATTCGCCCACCGAACAACGAAACCCGCGCACGGTGGACATCGATCTGATGTCCACCATGGGGATCCTCGGCGCGATCAACGCCGAGGACCGCCGGGTGCCGGACGCGGTGGCCGCGGTGCTGCCGCAGCTGGCCCGCGCGGTCGACTACGCCGTCGAGGCGCTGCGCGGCGGGGGGCGCGTGCATTACGTCGGCGCGGGCACCTCGGGCCGCCTGGCGACGCTGGACGCGGCGGAACTCGTGCCGACGTTCAATGTGCCCGGCGACTTGTTCATCGCGCACCACGCGGGCGGTGAGAAGGCGCTGCGGCAGGCCGTCGAGAACGCCGAGGACGACGCGGACGCCGGCGCGGCGGAAATCGCGCACTCGGTGCGGCCTGGCGACTTCGTGCTCGGTCTCGCCGCCTCCGGGCGCACCCCGTACGTCCTGGGCGCGCTCGCCGAGGCGAGCCGGATCGGCGCGCGCACCGGGCTCGTCTCGGCCAACCCGCGCGCCGCGCAACCGGCGGGCGTGGACGTGCTGATCGCCGTCGCCACCGGACCCGAGGCCATCGCGGGCTCGACCCGGATGAAGGCGGGCACGGCGCAGAAGCTGATCCTCACCGCGTTCTCCAGCGCGACGATGATCAAGCTGGGCAAGACGTACTCGAACCTGATGGTGAGCATGCGCGCGACGAACGCGAAGCTGCGTGGCCGCAACATCCGGATCCTGCAGGAAGCCACCGGCATGACGATGGCCGACTGCTCGGACGCGCTCACCGAAGCCAGCGGCGACCTCAAGGTCGCGCTCGTGCACCTGCTGTCCGGCAGCGACGTCACCCGTTCCGCCGAGGCGCTGACCGCGGCAGGCGGGCACGTGCGCAAGGCGCTCGACACGTTGCACCTGCGCGCCGGCTGAGCTTTACCCGATTGTCCGTGAAGGGCTCCTTGAGGGAATCTAATTCCCGCAAGGAGCCCTTCACGGCTTTCCGGCAAGCGAGAGGACGGCGATGACGCAGCGGCTCACTCGCGGCGACCGATGGTCGATCGGCGGCATGGCGGCCGTGATCCTGCTGCTCAACCTCGTCGGCTGGGGACTGCTGGTGCTGGTCGTCGCGCCGCAGCACTACGCGCTCGGCGCGGGCGGCACGTTCGGGATCGGCCTCGGGGTCACCGCGTTCACGCTCGGCATGCGGCACGCCTTCGACGCCGACCACATCGCCGCCATCGACAACACCACGCGCAAGCTGATGTCCGACGGGCAGCGTCCGCTGTCGGTCGGATTCTGGTTCTCCCTCGGGCATTCGACGATCGTCTTCGCGCTGTGCCTGCTGCTGTCGATGGGCGTGCGCGCGATCGCCGGGCAGCTGGAGGACGGCGGTTCCGCGCTGCACGAGACGACCGGCCTGATCGGCACGTCGGTGTCCGGGATTTTCCTGTACCTGATCGCGATCATGAACCTCGTCGTACTCGTCGGGATCGCGCGCGTGTTCGCCCGGATGCGCCGCGGCGAGCTGGACGAAGCCGAGCTGGAACGCCATCTCGACAATCGCGGCCTGATGAACCGGTTGTTGCGCGGGGCCACCAAAGCGGTGCGGAAGCCGTGGCACATCTATCCGGTGGGAGTCCTTTTCGGACTCGGTTTCGACACCGCGACGGAAATCGGATTGCTCGTGCTCGCGGCGGGCGCGGCCGCGTTCGCCTTGCCCTGGTACGCGATTCTCGTGCTGCCGATCCTGTTCGCGGCCGGGATGAGCCTGTTCGACGCCGCCGACGGTGTGCTCATGAATTACGCATACGGCTGGGCGTTTTCCCGGCCGATCCGGAGGATTTATTACAACCTCACGGTCACCGCGCTTTCCGTGGCAGTCGCGCTCGGCATCGGGACCATCGAGCTGGTGACGCTGCTCGCCGAGAAGCTCGACATCACGTCCGGCCCGCTCGCCGCGATCGCCTCGGTGGACCTGGACTACGTGGGCTTCGCGATCGTCGGGCTGTTCATCGTCACCTGGTTGGCCGCGTTCGCGATCTGGAAATTCGGGAGAATAGAGGAGAAGTGGGCCGCGCGGCTGGGTACCGCCGACTGACGCTGGAGGGGGCACCGTGAAGAGACAAGTGCTGATACTGGCGAGGGCGTTGGCGCTCGTGCTCCGCCGCCAGACCGACGTGCCGCCGGACGGCGTCGCGATCCACTACAGCCGCACCATCCGCCCGATGTTCTGGGTGATGCTGGCGGTGAACCCGGTCGACATCGTGATGGTCGAGGTCGTGGTGAAGTCGGTGCCGGTGCGGATCGCGTTGCTGGTGCTGGAAATCCTGGGCGCGCTCGCGTTCTTGGCGATCGTCGCGACCCTCTACAAATACCCGCACTCGGTCAGCCGGGACGGGCTGCGGGTGCGGTATCTGTCCTTCTTCGACCATCGGATCCCGTTGTCCAGCATCGATTCCGTCCGGCAGGTGAGCCGGTCGCTGAAGGCCCGTGGCGGCGTCAGCGTGCCCGAAGACGGGGTGCTGGCAGTAGGAATCAACCAGGCGACCAACCTCTCGGTCACCCTTCGCGAACCGCGACTGGTCGATCTCGGCCGCAAGGGCACCGTCGAAATCACTCAGCTCGACCTCTGGGCCGATGATCCACGAGCCGCCGTCGCGGCGATCCGGGACCAGTTGCCCGCGAACGTGTGAAGCTGCCGGAAGCGGCGACGGATCCCCTCGCCGCCGCGCCCGGCAACACCCCCAGTGCGGTTCAGAACGAGCCGACCGGCTGGCGGATCGCGGCGTTGAGCCGGTTCCACACGTTGATCCCGGCGATGGACAGCAGCAGCGACGAAAGCTCTTTCTCGTCGTAGATGTCCGCGGCGGCGTCCCAGACCTCGTCCGGGACCGGGTCCGTCCGGTCGGCCAGCCGGGTCACGTGTTCGGCCAGGTCCAGCGCGGCGCGCTCGGCGTCGGTGAAGTAGGTCGATTCGCGCCACGCGCCGACGCCCCAGATCCGCTCGTCCTTCTCGCCCGCCTGCTTCATCTCCCGCGCGTGCATGTCGACGCACATGCTGCAGCCGTTGATCTGGCTCACCCGCAGGTGGATCAGGTGGTGCGTGGTCGCGGGCACGGTGCTGTCGTTCGTGGCCTTGCTCAGCGCCATCAGCGCCTTCATCGCGTCCGGCTGCACCTGGATCGGGTGGGTCATCCGAGCCTGCATGGTGATCTCCTCCTGTCACGTCCGCCGCGTTCGGCGGGTCTTGCTGGTATGACCCGGCCCGAGGAGAAGATGTGACAGTGCGGGACGAAAAACAGGACGAGAATTTTTGGGCGGCTCAGTTCGAGGAGCATCGGCCCAGGTTGCGGGCGGTGGCGTACCGGATGCTCGGTTCGTTCGCCGAGGCCGACGACGCCATCCAGGAGACCTGGCTGCGGGTCACGCGGTCGTCGGGAGAGGACATCCGCAACACCGGCAGCTGGCTGACGACGATCGTGTCGCGCCAATGCCTCAACATGCTGCGCTCGCGCGCGACCCGCCGCGAGGACCCGCTGGACATCCGGGTGCCGGACCCGGTCGTGGAGACCGGGGACGGCGTCGATCCGGCGGAGCAGGAGGTCCTCGCGGACTCGGTGGGGCTCGCGCTGCTGGTGGTGCTGGAGGCGCTCGACCCGGCGGAGCGGCTCGCCTTCGTCCTGCACGACATGTTCGCCGTGCCGTTCGACGAGATCGCGACCATGCTCGACAAGAACACCGCCGCGGTCCGGCAGCTGGCGAGTCGGGCGCGCCGCCGGGTGCAGGGCGTGACGCCGGCCGGTCCGGCGGATCGCGCCCAGCAGCGCAAGATCGCGGACGCCTGGCTCACCGCCGCTCGTGGTGGCAACTTCGAGGGGTTGGTCGCGCTCCTGCACCCGGACGCTCTGCTGCGCGTCGACACTGGCGGGCTCGGCTCGAAGGTCGTGCGCGGCGCGGCCGAGGTCGCGGGCAGCGCGTCGCAGTTCCGTCCGGTCGGGTTGGTGTCGCAGTACGCGACCGTCAACGGCGGCCCCGGCATCGTCGCCCGGCGCGACGGCAAGGCGGTTTCGGTGCTGTCGTTCACCGTGGCCGACGGGTTGATCACCGAGATCAACATCCTTGCCGACGTCGAGCGGATCGCGGCGCTGAACTTCTGAGGTCAGCCGAGCCGGTCCAGGGCAGCTACCGCTTCGGCGGGCAGCTGCACCTGGCCGGCGGCGAGGTTCTCGGCGAGGTGCGCCGGAGTCGCCGTGCCTGCGATCAGCAAGGTGCCCGCGTAGCGCTGCAGGAGCCAGGCCAATGCGACCTGCGCGGGGGTAGCGCCGAGTTCGGCCGCGATGCCGGTGACGACCGGGTTTCCGGTGACGTCCTGGCCCAGCTCGAACGCGGAGCCCAGCGGGAAGTACGGCACCCAGGCGATCTGGTGTTCCCGGCACAGCTCCAGGACCGGCTCGGTGGCGCGGGCGAGCACGTTGTAGGAGTTCTGCACGCAGACGATCCCAACCGGCAGCGCGTGCCGGAGCTGGTCGGCGGACACGTTGCTGAGCCCGAGCGAGCCGATCTTTCCGGCGTCGCGCAGGGAAATCAGCTCGGCCAGCTGGTCGTCGATGTCGACGATCTGGTCGCCTTCCGCGATCAGGCCGGGTCCGGCGTCGGCGCGGCGCAGGTTGACCACGTCGAGTTGTTCGACCCCGAGCGACGCCAGGTTGGCCTCGACCTGCGCCCGCAACTGCTCCGGTTGTTGCGCGAGCCGGAGCCCTTGCGGGGATTCCTCGGCACCGACCTTCGTCACCACGACCAGGTCGTCCGCGTAGGGCGAGAACGCTTCGCGGATCAGGTCGTTGCAGCGGCCGTCGCTGTAGAACTGGGCGGTGTCGAGGTGGTTCACGCCCGCTTGGGCCGCGTCGCGGAGCAGTTTTACCTGGTCAGCGCGGTCGGTGCCGGGGCGGCCGAGTTGCATCACGCCGTAGCCGATTCGCGCGACCTCGCGGCCGGCGAGCTTCGCGGTGCCGCCTGGAGAGGTGGTTGCCGTCATGAGGAAAGACTCCTGCCGTGGCATAGTGGAAGTTGATGCGGAGGCGCCTCCGTATCACCACCGTAGCAGAACCGGAGGACCCTCCGCTTTGTCGAGCCCGAAGAAGCCGCGCGCGGACGCTGAACGCAACCGTCTGCGCTTGCTCGCTGCTGCCCGCAAGGCGTTCGGCGAAGGCGACGAGCCCGTCACGTTGGAGCGCGTCGCACGCGAAGCGGGTGTCGGCATTGGCACGCTCTACCGTCACTTCCCTACCCGCGAAGCGCTCGTCGAGGCGCTGTACCGGGATGAGCTGGCGCGGGTCGTCGCGAGTGCTCCGAAGCTGCTTGAGACCGAGAAGCCGCTTCGCGCGCTGCGTCGGTGGATGGACCGCTTCGCCGAGTACGCGAGCACGAAGCACGACATGGCCGACACGCTGCGCGCGATCATCGAGGCGGGCACTGTCGACATGACGCAGGTCCGCGCGGAGTTGACCGAGGCTGTGCAACTGATCCTGGACGCGGGCGTTGAAGACGGAACGCTTCGGGCTGACGTTCGCGCGCAAGACGTCGTCGTGACTGTGGTCGGCGCGTGCAGCATGCGGACGTTGCCGGGCGGGCCGGAGCAACTGGACCGGATGCTCGACCTGATCCTCGCCGGGGTCCGTCAGCCGCCGAGCTGATGCACCCGTAGCGCGAGCTGGATCTCCAGCGAACGCTCCGGTTCACGCCAGTCCTCGCCCAGCAGTGCGGCCAGGCGTTCCATCCGCTGCGCGACCGTGTTGACATGGACGTGCAGAGTTTCCTTTGCTCGCGCCAAATTCCCGCCTGCCGCGTAGTACGCGCGCAGCGTGCCGATGAGGTCGGTACCGCGGCGGGCGTCGTAGCCCAAGACCGGGCCGAGCGTTGCCTGGACGTAGCCGGACAGGTCGGAATGCCTGCCGAGCAGGACGCCGAGGAACCCGAGGTCAGCCATCGCCGCGCCGTCGCCTTCGCGGCCGAGAGCCAGCAGTGCATTAACGCATCGAACAGCTTCAGTGTACGCCTGCGCCAACGCTTCCGGGCCATTCGCCGGACCGGCTGCGCCGACGGTCACCGGACAGTCCACAACAGACTTCAGCTCAGTCGCGATCCGTGCGGCAGCAGGCTGATCCGGTGCGAGCGCGACGACTTGTTCCGCGTGGACACCGACCAAATCGCCGTACCGTGCACAGGCGGCAGCGAGTCCGCGTCGAGAAATGCCAGAAGCGTGCGCGACCAAAACCGTGTGCGGCGAAGACAAATCGACGCCCAACCGGCGGGCGCGAGCCATCAAAGAACCCGGGTTGCGGGTTGGCGCGGTGAGCAGATCGGTCAGCAGCTCGCCGCGCACTTGGTCCTCGGCTTGCGCCACGGAACGGCGCAGCAGCAACAACAACGCCGTAACCACAGCCGCGCGTTCAAAGAGCCGACGGTCGTCTCCGGCCAGCTCCGGTCGTCCGGAAAGCGTCAGACTGCCTAGCAATTCCCGACCCGCGCGCACGGCGCAGACCCAAAAGTCCTTTGTAGACACCGCGCGGCCATTAGCGTGCGACGAAGCCACCGCGGCAGCGTCAAAAGCGACCGATGTACCGGCCAGCAGCCCGCCTTCCTCGTCGTGCACGGCGATCGAACCACGCAACACTCCGGCCACTTCCGCCGCGACCGCAGGCAGATCCGCACCGCCGAGCACGAGGTCCATCAGCCGGTCGTGCGCGTCGTCGGCGCGGCGCATCGTCGCGTTGGCTGCGTTCAGCTCCGCGGCCGCCGAGCGAGTTTCTTCCAGCAGATGTGCGGTGTCCAACGCGATCGCTGCGTGCGCGGCCAACGACGACAACAACGCGACCTCCGCCGTCGAGAACGCCCGCGACGACCGGTCGGACGCATACAGCACGCCCAGCACCTTGCCGCCGATCGCCAGCGGCACGCCGAGGATCGCCTTCAACCCCTCCTCGCGGACGCCCGAGTCGATCGGGTTCGTGTGCCGGAACCGCTCGTCCTCAAAGTAGTCCGCAGTCGCGTAGGGACGCGCGGTCTGCGCCACGAGCCCGCCAAGGCCTTCGCCCATTCCGAGGACAATTTGTTGAAACAGCGCGGAAACTGACCCATCCGTGACCCGGATGTACGTCTCGCCGTTCGCCTCGTCGTTCAGGCTGAGGTACGAGACGTCGACGCCCAGCAGCGTCCGCGCGCGGCGGACGATCGACCGCAGCACCGCGTCCGGGTCGCGCAGCCGGGCGAGGTCGCTCGCGGTGTCGAACAACGCGGTCAGCTCGGCTTCCCGCCGCCGGTGCTCGCTGAGCGTCTCGCGGATCCGCAACGCCAGTTCGGTCGCCGAACCGATCGCGGCGGACTGCTCCGCGGACAACCCCCGGGCAGCGACGTGCGCCAACTGCTCGCTGCTCGCTCCGGCGGCGAGCAGTTCGAGCAGCCGGCGATACGCCTCGGCGGTGGGATCCACACCCGTCATGCTGTCATTGAAGCCTGCCGTTCGGCGGCCGTCTCGTGCAGCGACGCGCCGCGCGTCTCGCGGGCGGCGAGCAGCGCGACCAGCGACAACACGCACATCGCGACCACGTAGACCGAAACCGGCACCGTGGAGTGGTACGCCTCGAACAACGCCACCGCGATCAACGGCGCGACCGCCCCGGCAGCGATGGACGACAGCTGGCCGCCGACGGAAAGCCCGGTGTAGCGCACCCGCGTCGGGAATTGTTCGGCGAAGAACGCCGCCTGCGGCCCGTACATCGCACCGTGCACAACGAGCCCGACCACGGCCGCGCCGATCACCGACCACGTCGTGCGCAGGTCGAGCAGCCAAAAGAAGCCGAACGACCACGCGGCCATTCCGACGACGCCGAACAGGTACACCGGCTTCCGGCCGATCCTGTCGGACAGCAAGCCCCACAAGGGAATCGTCACGAAATGCACGGCCGACGCGACGAGCACCGCGGTCAGGCCAGTCGCTTTCGGCAGCCCGAGCCCAGTCGTCACGTATACGAGAATGAACGCGGTGATCACGTAGTAGGACACGTTTTCCGCGATGCGTGCGCCAAACGTCACTGCCAGCGCACGGAAATGCCCGCGGAACACGTCGACAATCGGTGCCTGCTCACGTTCGTCCGCGGCCGCCTTCGCCGCGATGAACACCGGCGATTCCGAAACCGCCAGCCGGATCCACAGGCCGAGCACGACCAGCACCCCGGACAGCAGGAACGGAACCCGCCAGCCCCAAGCCTGGAAAGTCGCGTCCGACTGCGCGGACGCCAGGATCGCGAGCACCGCGGTGGCCAGCAAGTTTCCCGCCGGAACGCCGGTCTGCGGCCAGGACGCCCAGAACCCGCGCCGCCGGTCGTCGCCGTGCTCGGACACCAGCAGCACCGCGCCGCCCCATTCGCCGCCGAGGGCGAAGCCCTGGATCAGCCGCAGCAGCGTCAGCAGGACCGGCGCGAGCACGCCGACCGCGCTGTACGTGGGCAGCAGCCCCATCGCGAACGTCGAGCCGCCCATCATCAGCAGGCTCACGACCAGCAGTTTCTTGCGGCCGATCCGGTCGCCGAAGTGACCGAACACGAGCCCGCCGATCGGCCGCGCGAGGAATCCGACCGCGTAGGTGAGCAACGCCAGCAAGGTGCCGGTGAGCGGGTCGGCGGTCGGGAAGAACAGCTTGTTGAAGACCAGCGCGGCGGCCGAGGTGTACAGGAAGAAGTCGTACCACTCGATGGTGGTTCCGATCAGCCCGGCTCCGACGACGCGCAGCAGCTTTTTGTCCATAATGGACTCCACTCCGTTGTGGGGAAAGGGGATTTCAGCCAGCGGTCCAGCCGCCGTCAACGGGAAGCGACGCGCCGGTCACGTGCCCGGCGGACTCGCCGCACAGCCACACCACGAGATCGGCGACGTCGGAGGGTTCGATCAACCGCTTGATCGCGGCCCGGCGCAGCAAAACCTGTTCGAGGACTTCTTCCGGCGGCACCCCATGCTCGGCCGCCTGTGCTTCGATCTGCCCGGTGACAAGCGGCGTACGGACGTAGCCAGGATTCACGCAATTGCTGGTCACGCCGTGCTCAGCGCCTTCGAGAGCGGCCACTTTGGACAGTCCCTCGAGCGCGTGTTTCGCCGTGACGTAAGCGGCTTTGTACGGACTCGCCCGCACGCCATGAACGCTGGACATGTTCACGATCCGTCCCCAGCCACGCGCGTACATCGCGGGCAAGCACTGGCGGATCAGCAGAAACGGCGCAGTCACCATCAACGACTGAATGAAGGCGAACCGCTCCGGCGGGAATTCCGGCAACGGCGCGACGTGCTGCACGCCCGCGTTGTTGACAAGCACATCGACATCCGCGGGCAGGGTCGCCAGCGCCGCCGAATCGGTCAGGTCCACCGCGTGCGCCTGCCCGCCGACCTCGGCAGCCGCCGCCTCCGCCCCGGCGACGTCCACCACGTGCACCTTCGCCCCGGCCGCGCCGAACGCCCGCACGCAGGCCAGCCCGATGCCGCTGCCGCCGCCAGTCACCAGCACGGTGCGGCCGGCGAGGGAACTGTCACTGGTCATGGCCGGAAACAGTAAGTCGCTCCGACCAGGGCGACCATGGGTCAAACCACCATAGAATGTCGTTCGGCGATGTGGTCAGGCCACACTGGTCAGCCAGCGGCCGAGGAGATGCTCCGCGCCTCGCTTGCCCCAGTTTCGAAGGCCTCGCAGCAGAAGAGCAGCCACTCGCGCACGCCGTCCGACGTCCCGCTGGCGAACCCCTGCGCCAGTTCGACATACCGCGGAACGCGCCGGAAGTACGCGACCTCCGGCACCGTCAACGCCTTCGGGTCAAGCCCGGTCGCGACCATCGACAGCCGCGCCGCCGCCCGGGCGACCACGCCGTCCGCCGAACCGAACGGGGCCAACGCGAGAAGTTCACCGTGCACGACCGCGGTCAGCACCGGCCCCGGCACCGAAGTCGCGCCGGTGACGAGCTGAGCCAGCAGCTCCAGCCGTTCGCCGCCGCGCTGCGGACGGCCGAGCTGATCCGGATCGGAGACCACATCGGACGCGGCCAGCAAATGCAGCCGGGCCAGCGTTTGCAACGGAGCCCGCCGCCACGTCGGCAGCAACGACTCCAGTTTTTCCGCCACCCGCAACGATCCGGCGAGCAGCGGATCGGTCACCGAACCGTCTTCTGGCAGCTCGGGATTAGCCCCGTCGATCCCCGCCGAAGCCCGCGCGGCCCGGACCGAAGCCTCAGCCGCGGTCTCCGCCCCGCCGCGCAGGTTCGCGGGCAGCCGGTGCACGGCGAAGATCGCGTCCTGCGCTGCCTTGGCCGCCGCGGCAACGCCGTCCAGCTCCAGCAGCGGCTTCAGCGGATCGCTCATGCGTCCAGCACCTGCCCAGCCCGCTCGACCACCGGAGGCAGCACCGACCACGGGAAGTTGATCCACCGGTCAGTCCGCTTCCACACGTACTCGCACTTCACCGTCGAAGCGGGCTTCTCGTAAACCACCGCGCAGCGCACGTCCGCGACGTGGTCGGCGCAGAAGTCGCGGACCAGCTTGAGCGTCGCGCCGGTGTCCGCGACGTCGTCGGCCACCAGCACCTTCTTGTGTGTGAGATCCACCACGTTGGGCAC
Source organism: Amycolatopsis sp. cg13 (assembly GCF_041346965.1). Taxonomy (GTDB): domain Bacteria; phylum Actinomycetota; class Actinomycetes; order Mycobacteriales; family Pseudonocardiaceae; genus Amycolatopsis. The sequence continues at coordinate 6,330,494 of NZ_CP166848.1, read as the reverse complement.
CGGCGGCAGCATGACCGGCAGGTCCAGCCGCTGGTCGACCCCGGTGTAGAACTCGACGTTCATCACGTGCAGGTTCTTCACGTCGAGCGCGTACCCGAGCGCGCCGGCGACGAACAGCCCGCCGCGCGCGATGGACAGGATGAGGTCGGGGACGAAGCCGTCCGCGGCCACCTCCTGGGCCAGCTCCCGGCTCGCCGAACCGAACAACTCCCAGGTGAGGTTTTCTCGCTCCTCGGCCATGCGCGCTCTCTTTCTCCGGGTGGTCCAGGGAGCATAAGCGGCCGAATAGTGGACTGCTGAAATGGCCGTTAAATGGCACTTCGACACTGCCACTTGCCGCCGTAGCGTGATCGCGTGACCTGGAGCGAGCACCCCATTCTGTCCGGCCGCCACGTACGGCTCGAACCCCTCACGCCCGACCACGCGCCCGGCCTGCTCGAGGCCGGAGGCGACCCGGGCATCTGGGCCTGGCTGAGCGTCCGCCAGCCCGCCGACCTCGGCGAAGCCGAGACGATGGTGAAGGACGCGCTCGCCGACCCTGACCGCCGTCCGTGGGCGCAGATCGACGTCGCGTCCGGCCGCGTCGCGGGCACCACTTCTTATTACCAGGTAGTAGCGAAACACCGGATCCTGTCGATCGGGCACACCTGGATCGGCGCGGATTTCCAGCGCACCGCGCTCAACACCGAGGCCAAATTCCTCCTGCTGCGCAACGCCTTCGAGGACTGGGGAGCCCAGCGCGTCGCGTGGGAAACCGACAACCGCAACCTCCGTTCGCAACGCGCCATCGAACGGCTCGGCGCGCTGCGCGAAGGGGTGCTGCGGGCGCACCGGATCCGTCCGGACGGCACGACCCGCGACACGGTGCTCTACTCGATGACGGACGCCGAGTGGCCGGGCGCCCGTGCCCGGCTGCTCGCCCGCCTCGGCTGAGCCGTCGCCGCACTCCGCTTGGCGCTGTGCGCGCAACGTGGCTGCAACCTTGTCGTAGGCGGACTAACGTCGCTAGCGTTCCCTGAGCCGCGGGTCCGCACTACAGGAGGCTTTGCACCATGACCGAGCAGTCCCCAGCGTTGGACAACCTGCTCACGGAGAGCCGCACGTTTCCCCCCAGCGACGAGTTCGCTGGTCAGGCGAACGCGAAGGCCGATTTGTATGCGACGGCGGACGCTGACCGGGAGCAGTTCTGGGCCGGGCAGGCGGAGCGGCTGTCGTGGGACACCAAGTGGTCCCAGGTATTGGACTGGACCAATGCGCCGTTCGCGAAGTGGTTCGTGGGCGGGAAACTGAACGTCGCGTACAACTGCGTGGACCGGCACGTCGAGTCCGGGCACGGGGACCAGGTCGCGATCCACTGGGTCGGCGAGCCGGGCGACACGCGCGACATCACCTACGCGCAACTGAAGGACGAGGTCTCGAAGGCCGCGAACGCGCTGGCGTCGCTGGGTGTCGTGGCCGGGGACGTCGTGGCGATCCAGCTGCAGATGGTGCCCGAGGCGATTTTCGCAATGCTGGCGTGCGCGCGGATCGGCGCCCTGCACAGCGTGGTATTCGGCGGCTTCTCGCCGACGGCGCTGCGCGCGCGGGTGGACGACGCGGCGGCGAAGATCGTGATCACTTCGGACGGTCAGTACCGCCGGGGCAAGGCCGCGCCGATGAAGGCGAACGTCGACGAAGCCTTGCAGGGCGCGGAAACCGTGCAGAAGGTCATCGTCGTCAAGCGCACCGGCAGCGACCTCGAGGGCGAGACGCCGTGGACCGAGGGCCGCGACCTGTGGTGGCACGAACTGGTCGACGAGCAGTCCCCCGAGCACAAGCCGGAAGCGTTCGATTCCGAGCACCCGCTGTTCATCCTGTACACCTCGGGAACCACGGGTAAGCCGAAGGGCATTCTGCACACCTCCGGCGGCTACCTGACCCAGACCGCGTACACGCACAACGTCGTGTTCGACCACAAGCCGGGCGAAGACGTCTATTGGTGCACCGCCGACATCGGCTGGATCACCGGGCATTCCTACATCGTGTACGGGCCGCTGGCGAACCGCGTGACCCAGGTCGTCTACGAGGGCACGCCGAACACGCCGCACGAGGGCCGGCACTGGGAAATCATCCAGAAGTACAAGGTCTCGATCTACTACACCGCGCCGACGCTGATCCGCACCTTCATGAAGTGGGGCGAGGACATCCCGGCGAAGTACGACCTGTCTTCTCTGCGGGTGCTGGGAAGCGTCGGCGAGCCGATCAACCCCGAGGCCTGGATCTGGTACCGCGAAAAGATCGGCGCGAACAAGACGCCGGTCGTGGACACCTGGTGGCAGACCGAAACCGGCGCGATCATGATCTCGCCGCTGCCCGGCGTCACCGCCGCCAAGCCGGGTTCGGCGCAGCGCGCGCTGCCGGGCATCTCGGCGAAGGTCGTGGACGACACCGGCGCCGAGGTCCCGCACGGCGGCGGTGGATACCTGGTGCTGGACAAGCCGTGGCCGTCGATGCTGCGCGGCGTGTGGGGCGACGACGAGCGCTTCCGCGACACCTACTGGTCCCGCTTCTCCGAGCAGGGCTACTACTTCGCCGGCGACGGCGCGAAGTACGACGGCGACGGCGACATCTGGCTGCTCGGCCGCGTGGACGACGTGATGAACGTGTCCGGGCACCGGATCTCGACCACCGAGGTCGAGTCCGCGCTCGTGTCGCACCCGACGGTCGCCGAGGCCGCGGTCGTCGGCGCGACCGACCCGACCACCGGACAGGGCATCGTCGCGTTCGTGATCCTGCGCGGCAACGCCGTCGACGGTGGCGATGACGCGGTGCAGGAGCTGCGCAACCACGTCGCGAAGGAGATCGGGCCGATCGCGAAGCCGCGGCAGATCATGGTCGTGGCCGAGCTGCCGAAGACCCGCTCCGGCAAGATCATGCGCCGGCTGCTGCGCGACGTCGCGGAGAACCGGCAGATCGGCGACGTCACCACGCTCGCCGACTCGTCGGTCATGGACCTCATCTCCTCCGGACTGAACTCCGGCAAGGAGGAGTAAGTTCTTCACCGTCAGGAAGGGACTCTCCCGGCTGGGAGGGTCCCTTCCTGCATTGATCCCCTGAAAGTGCGGGCATCGAACGCATGTTCTAAGATGCCCGCGTACCCAACCCAGATCCGGGCAAGGAGACGACACGAATGTCCGTGGAAGCCTTGACGCACGACGAGGACACTGCGGCCGAGACGGCAGCGGCGTCATCGCCGCAGGCCGCCGGCACCCCGGAGGCCCCGGAAGTCGCCGAGCCCGCTGCCGCCCCGGCGGCTTCGGACTCCGCCCCGGCGGACGCCGCGAAGCCGGAGTCCACTGAGGAGACCGCGGCCGTCGACTCGCCGAAGCCGAAGCGCGGCCGCCCGAAGGCCGCGGCGTCGACGGCGAAGAAGACCCGCACCGTGGAGCTGACGCTGACCGTCACCGGCACGGCGGACGGCGAGTGGCAGGCCGAGCTGAAGAACGGCGCCAAGTGGGTCGCGAAGGGCCTGGCCGTCCCGGCCGCGGCGGTTTCGCGTGCGGCCAAGGAGCTGCACGAAGAGCTGTCCGGTCCGATCGACGAGGTCATCAACGCCGCCCGCGAGGCGCAGGCCGCGAAGGTCGCGCAGCTGGAGGCCGAGCTCGAAGCCGCGAAGGCGGCGCTGGCCGAACTCGACAACTGAGCTAGACCCGGTTCGCCCGGGTCCGGTGTCCACTGTGGCGCCGGGCCCGGGCGTTCGTCGTTTCAGGCTCCGCTCTCCAGAGGTCCGTGAGGGGGCCCCTTCACGGACCCTGATTCCCTTGTCTGGGACTTCAGGCGGCCCTGCGGGTGCATTGGGAGCGCGTCTGCCCAGGTCGAGAAGGCCGGGCTGACCGTCGCCCGACAGGCCGGTCGAGCCGGAGCACGGTGTGCGGTCCGGGAGGGGAACCCTGAGGGAATCTGACTCCCTCAGGGTTCCCCTCACGGACTTCCGCATCGCCCGCCCGGCCCCGGCTATTCGCCGGGTCAGGCAAGGCACAATTCATTGAGGATTGCCTTTCTTAACCGCATTCCAGCAGTATGGGAAAATGTCGCGCGGAAACAATTTCCGTGATTCACTGAAGCGGTGACCGAAACGATGGGCGACGCGGTGCACGCGCACGAGCCGCACGAGGACCTCGGCGGCAAGCTGAACTGGCTGCGCGCCGGGGTTCTCGGCGCGAACGACGGGATCGTGTCCGTCGCGGGCATCGTCGTGGGCGTGGCCGGAGCCACCGCGGACAGCACCACGATCCTCACCGCCGGAATTGCCGGGCTCGTCGCCGGCGCGTTTTCCATGGCGGGCGGGGAATACGTGAGCGTGAGCACCCAGCGCGACACCGAACGCGCGCTGCTGCGGCTCGAGAAGCACGAACTGAAAACGATGCCGGAGGCCGAGGAACGCGAACTCGCGCAGATCTACGAGGACAAGGGCCTCTCGCCGGAGCTGGCGAAACAGGTCGCGCGCGAGCTGACCGACAAGGACCCGCTGCAGGCGCACGCGGAGGCCGAACTCGGCATCGACCCGGACAACCTGACCAGCCCGTGGCAGGCCGCGTGGGCGTCGCTGCTGGCGTTCTCCGTCGGCGCGCTGCTGCCGTTGCTGGCGATCGCCTGGACGTCGGTCAGCGTCCGCGTCTGGGCGTGCGCGCTGGCGGTGGTCGTCGGCCTCACGCTCACCGGTTTCGTGAGCGCGAGGCTCGGCAACGCGCAGGTGGGGCGCGCGATCGCGCGCAACGTCGGCGTCGGCGCCCTCACCATGCTCGTCACTTACTTTGTCGGGGTGCTTTTCGGCACCACCGTGGGTTAGTGCACGCCGCGCATCAACTTGCGAATCAGCGGAATCAGCGCGAGCAGCACCACGCCGACCACGATCGCGGTGCCGCCGATGATGCTGAAGTACGGCACCTCGTCCTTCGGGTCGTAGGACTGCGCGAGCTTGCCCGACATCGCCGTGCCCAGTGACACCGAGAGGAAGTTCAGCGCCACCATCTGCGTGCGGAACGCTTTCGGCGCGAGCTTCGTCGACAGCGACAGCCCGACCGGCGACAGCATCAGCTCGGCGATGGTGAACACCAGCAGGATGCCGGCCAGCGCGATCAGCGGGCTGCCGTTCGTGCCGGTGTGCGCCATCGGGAGAAACAGCAGGAACGCCGCGCCCATCAGGACCGTGCCGAGCACGAACTTCATCGGCGTCGACGGCTGCTTCGGCCCGAGCTTCGTCCAGATCGCCGCGATCACCGGGGCGAACACGATGATGAAGACCGGGTTGATCGAGTTCACCCACGACACCGGCATCGTCCAGCCGAACAGGTCGCGGTCGAGCCGCTGGTCGCTGTAGACCGAAACGACCGTCGCCTGCTGCTGGTACAGCGAGAAGAACGCGGCGCTCGCGATGTACATCGGGATGAACGACAGCACCCGGCTGCGCTCGTCCGAGGTGATCTTCTTGCTGGTCAGAATCGCGACGAAGTACACCACCGAGATCGCGACGACCACGTAGACCACGACGTCGGCGAGGTTGTCCGGGGTGACGACGCCGGACATGATCAGCGCGACTACCGCGGCGATGATCACCACGGCGACGCCGATCACGAGCGCGCGCTGCGTCGACGGCAGCGGGTTCGGCACCTCGGACGCTTTCGCGCCGAGGTTCTTCCGCCCGATCGTGTACTGGATCAGGCCGAGCGCCATGCCGACCGCGGCGAGCCCGAAGCCGAGGTGGAATCCGCCGTTCTGCTGGGCGAGCCCGGTCAGCAGCGGGCCGATGAACCCGCCGATGTTGACGCCCATGTAGAAGATCGTGAACCCGGCGTCGCGCCGCTCGTCGCCCTCGGCGTACAGCGTGCCGACCACGGAGGTCGCGTTGCCCTTGAGCCCGCCGGACCCGAGCGCGACGCACGCGAGACCCACGCCGACGCCGGTCAGCCCGGGCAGCACGGCCAGTGCGATGTGTCCGAGCATCACCACGATGGCGCTGTAGAACAGCGTGCGTTCGGAGCCGAGCAGCCGGTCGGCGATCCACGCGCCGACGACCGTGGCGAGGTAGACCGTGCCGCCGTACGCGCCGACGATGCCGAGCGCGGCGCTCTGGTCGATCCCCAGGCCGCCCTTGTCAGCCTGGTAATAGAGGTAAATGGCGAGGATGCCCTGCATCCCGTAGAAGGAGAAGCGCTCCCACATCTCCACGCCGAAGAGGTTCGCCAACCCCCGCGGGTGCCCGAAAAATCTGGTATCGGCCTGGGCGTCGATAGGGGTGCTCACTACTGCCTCGTCCCTGTATTCAACATCATTGTCGTTCTCTCCTCGCATGCTAGAAGGCGAACAGGTGAACGAAAAACCGGCGTCAGTATGGACTAGACAACTTGGCCGACGCGACCGGCTGACCTGCGTTTGCGCTCAGGGCGGCGCGATGCGAGCGTCATCGGGCAGCCATGGGTTGCCGTTCGTCACAACGGCCGGTAATCGGCGACTGCGGACGGTAAACTGGACATCGGTGTGCCGGGAAGTCTGGTCGGCGGGAGAGCCGCCGTCCCCACAAGGAGTTTTTCGTGACCCCAGCCCGCGCCGTCGCCGAATTCGCCCGTTTCCTCCGCACGGAGACCACTGGCGGACTCATCCTGCTCGGAGCCACCGCGGTCGCGCTGGTCTGGGCCAACTCCCCGCTCGCACCGGCTTACGAGGCGCTGCGCGATTTCCGGATTGGCCCGGAATTCCTGCACCTGAATCTCACCGTCGGAGACTGGGCGAAGGACGGCCTGCTCGCGCTGTTCTTCTTCGTCGCCGGGCTTGAACTCAAACGAGAACTGGTGGTCGGCGAGCTGTCGCGGTGGCGGCAAGCCGTGCTGCCGGTGATCGCCGCGGTCGGCGGGATGGTCGTGCCCGCGGTGCTCGCGCTCTCGATCGCCTGGAACACGCCGGAGGCCGACCGGGCGTGGGCGATTCCGGTGGCCACGGACATCGCGTTCGCGCTCGGCGTGCTCGCGCTGACCGCGTCGAACCTGCCCAGCAGCGCGCGGGTGTTCCTGCTTTCCCTTGCCGTGGTGGACGACCTCGGCGCGATTCTCGTCATCGCGATCCTCTTCACCAGCAGTTTCAACCTGCTCGCGGCGGCGGTCGCGGTGGCCGCGCTCGGGCTTTACGCCTTCCTGCAGCACAAACGCGTCCGCTCGCCGTGGCTGTACGTGCCGCTCGCGCTGATCACGTGGGTCGCGGTGCACTCGGCGGGCATCCACGCGACGATCGCCGGCGTCGCGCTCGGGCTGCTCACTCGCGTCCGCGAGGACGAGGGCGAGGAGGAAGCGCCCGCGGTCCGGCTCGAACACCGCCTGCAGCCGTGGTCAGCGGCCGTCGCGGTGCCGGTGTTCGCCTTGTTCGCCGCGGGAATCTCGGTGAACGGCGAGGCGCTGTCGACGGTCTTCACCACCGCGTTGCCGCTGGCTGTCCTCATCGGACTGGTCGTCGGCAAGTTCGTCGGCATCTTCGGGGCGAGCCTGCTGGCGGTGAAGCTGCACGTGGCGGAAAAGCCCAGCGGAATGAGCTGGCGAGACGTCGCGGCGCTGTCCGTTCTCGGCGGCGTCGGGTTCACCGTCAGCCTGCTGATCGCCGAGCTCGCCCTGCCCGCGGAAGCGGCCGAAGTGGCCAAGGCTGCGGTCTTGATCGCCTCGGCGATCGCCTCGCTGACGGCCGCCGTACTGCTCTTGCGGCGCAGCCGAGTACACGCGAAGGCGGCTTGATCCCGACACTCCCGCCGGTCCGTCGCGCCTCGCATACGGTCACGTGGCACGATGACCCAGTGAGCAGCCCCAAACACGAGCGCACCAGCCCCGACGGCGTGGGGGCCGTGCCGTACCTGCCCCTGTCCAGCGACGAGGAAGCCGCGGCGAGCGAGCAGTCCATCGGCAAGCTCGTCGGCGACGCCACCCAGCACCTGTCGACGCTGGTCCGCGCCGAAATCGAGCTGGCGAAAGCCGAGCTGGCGCAGGAAGCGAAGAAGGCGCTCAAGGGGACGGTCTTCTTCCTGATCGCCCTCACCGTCTTTCTGTACAGCACCTTCTTCCTGTTCCTGCTGATCGCCGAGGGTCTGTCGGACTGGTGGGGCATCCGCTGGCCCGCGTTCGCGACGGTGTTCGGCCTGATGCTGGTCACCGTGGGCGCGACCGCGTTCCTCGGCTGGCGCAAGGTGAAGAAGCTGCGCGCGCCGGAGCGCACCATCAGCAGCGTCAAGGAGACGGCTGAGGCGTTCAAGCGCAAGCCCGCCGAAGACGACGACCTGCCCTCGACGCAGGGCTGACGCCAGCCCTCGCGCAGTGGTGGAGCTGACGCCGGACCCGTCGAGCGTGCGGGTCGACGGCCCATGGACGCATCGCGACGTCTCGGCCAACGGCATCCGCCTGCACGTAGCCGAATGCGGCGAGGGCCCGTTAGTGCTGCTCCTGCACGGCTTCGCCGGCTTCTGGTGGAGCTGGCAGCACCAACTGCCCGCACTGGCCGACGCCGGTTTCCGCGCGGTAGCGGTAGATCTGCGCGGCTACGGCGACTCAGATAAGCCTCCCCGCGGCTACGACGCCTGGACCCTGGCGGGTGACGTCGGCGGCCTGATCAAGGCCCTGGGCGCCCGCCGGGCACACCTGGTCGGCCACGCCTGGGGCGGCATGCTCGCCTGGACTGTCGCCGCCCTGCACCCGCGTCTCGTGTCCTCAGTAACCGCCATCGGCGCTGCGCATCCCCTGGCGTTCAAGTCAGCGGTGAAGCGCACCAGCAGCCAAATCCGCGCAGTCGGCCACCTTTTCCGCTTCCAGGTCCCGATGGCCCCAGAGAAATGGCTGGTCCGCGACAACGCGGCGGCCGTGGAAGAACTCTTCGCCAAATGGTCCGGCGAGCCTTGGCGGTCCTCTTCGGACTTCACCGAGACGATGCCCGCCTTCCGCCAAGCGATGCTGGTCCCAGGCGTCGCCCACTCCGCCCTGGAGTACTACCGCTGGGCCTTCCGCGCCCAGTTCCGCGGCGAAGGCAGGCGCTTCACCGACGCCGTCGAGGGCCGCATCGCCGCCCCAGTACTGCAGTTGCACGGCGCGGACGACACCTGCATCCTCCCGGAAACCGCACTGGCGTCAGTCCACTGGGCAGGCCCGCACAGCGAACCCAAAATCTGGCCGGGCATCGGCCACTTCCCCCACCTGGAAGACCCAACCCGGGTAACGAAATCCGTAGTGGACTTCATCAGTACGTGAGGGCCACCCTGAGGAACTCTGATTCCCTCAGGGTTCCCCTCACGACCTCTCAATTCGCACAAGCCCCAGTAGCAACCCGAGCAGTCTGCGACGGAGCAGCATCAACCTCACTACGCACCTGATCCGCAGTCAACGTAAACCCAGTATCCGGATCCTCAACCGCAGCCCCGAAAACCACGCCGATGACATCCCCGTCAGGAGTAATCATCGGCCCCCCAGAGTTCCCGCTCCGCACAGTCCCGCGAACGGTGAACACATCCCGCTGCACAGTATTAGCGTCGTAAATATCCGGCCCCCGCAAGTTAATCCGCGTCCGAACCCGAGCAGGTGTAGCGGTATAAGGCCCATCCAGCGGATACCCAAGCACCACCGCATTATCCCCAGCCTTCGCGGTCTGCGACGCGAACGGCAACACCGGAGCCTTCAACCCAGGCACCGCCAACACGGCAACATCAACCTCAGGATTGAAATAAACAACCCGAGCCCGATAATCCCCCGAAGTCGACTCAATCCCGACCTCATCAGTCCCCGCCACCACATGCGCGTTAGTCATAACCCGCTGCGGCGCAACCACAAACCCACTGCCTTCAAGCGCCCGTGAACAAGACGGCGCATTCCCCCGAATCTTCACCACACTGGGATGCACCCGCTTAGCCACCGCGGACACATTCAACGAAGTATCCGGCGGCGGCGTATCCGCGGAAGGAGCCTTCTCGAACGGCGACAACGCAGACGGAAACCCAGACGCATCCAGCAACTTCCGCAAATCACTGGGAAGTCCCTGCGCCTCAGCAGGCATCAGGTCATTGACCTCGCCCAGCACCACCGACGAATTGATCGACTTAGCCAACCCAGGAATCGCCGACACGGTCGTCAGCGGATTCGCCACCAACCAAGCAACCACGAACACCGCAGCGGCCTGCAAGATCGCGCCAAGAGTCTTGTCGATACCGGAAAGCTTGTCCGGTTTGATCTTCTGCCGCAGCTTCCGCCCAACCCACACCCCGAGCGTCTCGCCAAGCACGATCAGAAACACAACCACCGCGAACGCGAACGCCACCTTCGCCACGGGACTGTCGAAGAGGCTGATCACGAACGGTGCCAGCTTCACCCCGGCCACCGCGCCCAGCGCGACGCCTACGAGCGCGGGCAGCGCGACGATCACGCCCTGGAACGCGCCGGAAACCGCCGCCATGACCGCGAGCAGCAGGACGACGACATCGACCCAGTTCACCGCGCCGTCACTCCTCGATACTGCCGTCCCGGACCGCCGACCGGCCCTGATGTTCGGCCCACGCTACGTCAAGCTCGCGCACATCGCCGGTGTCCCACGCCCGTTCCCAGCCGCCGAGCGACAGCAGCACGGACAGCAGACCAGCGGTGAAACCCCACACGAACAGGCCGTCAACGGTGAACGCGGGCCCCCGCCACGACGCGTCGCCGCGGCGCACGGTGAACCGATTCGCCGGGTCCGCGAGATCGGCCAGCGAGACCCGCGCGACCGCCGCTGTCTCGGCCGGATCGACCGCGCGCACCGGCGACGGGGTGTGCCAATGCGCCAGCACCGGCGTGACCGCGAACCTCGACACCGGCACGAACAGCTCCGGCAGCACCGCGACCGGCAGGATCCCCGACGGATCGACGCCGGTCTCCTCCTCGGCCTCGCGCAAGGCCGTGCCGACCGGGCCGTCGTCGCCGTCCTCCGCGCCGCCACCAGGGAACGAGACCTGACCGGCGTGCGAGCCCAGGGTGTCCGCGCGGCGCTGCAACAGGACGTCCGGACCGTCGCCACCAGGCCGTTCGCCGAACAGGATCAGCACCGCGGCGGCACGGGTGAGCAGGTCTTCCGGCGGGCTGAACCGGGTGAACGTGCGGCTGTCGACCTCGGCGGACACCTTCACCAGCGGCCGAAGCCATTCCGGCACGGCTTCGGGTTCGACGAGCGGTCCGGTCATGAGTAGTCCTTCACAGCAGCGCGCACCTGGTCAGTGTTGTCGAACAACCGCGGGTTCGCGATGAACCGGACCTGGCCGTCCGCGGTGACCAGGTACGACGCGGGCAACGACGAGGGCGCCTTGAGCGCGGTGCGGATGGGACCGGTCTGGCCGTCGCCGTCATAAAGCGACGGAAGATGCACACCGAGTCGCGTGAACAAGCCCAGCCCGTCGGCGGCCGGGCTCGCGACCTGCACGCCGACCACGCGCACCGCGCCCGGCTCGGCGGCGTACCGCTGCAGCACCGGCAATTCCGTGCGGCACGGCTGGCACCAGGACGCCCACACGTTGACCAGCACCGGACCGCCGCCGAGGACCTTGCCGACGTCCACCCGGGAACCGTCGCCGAGGCAGTCCGCCTCGATCCCGGAGAGCTGGCCGACCTCCTTCGCCGCGGCGGGCGGGCAAGCCTGGAGCTTCGCCGCCCCGCGCGCGGCAGTGAGGTCGCCGGAAGCGGGTGGCGCGGAAGTCGCGTCGCCGCCGCGCAGCGTCAGGACCGCGACCAGCGCGGCCACCGCCAGCACCGCGACCCCGAGCGCCCATTTGGTGACTGCAGTCACCCGCGCGCCGCCAGCTCGAGGATGTGGTCCTTCTCCGGGCCTTTGACGAGCTTCGCGGCCACTTCGAACTCAGTGGGCCCAGCGCCGAACGAGGGGCAGTCCTTGCGCAGCGGACACGCGCCGCAGGCCGGTTTCCGCGCGTGGCACACGCGGCGGCCGTGGAAAATCACGCGGTGGGACAGCATCGTCCACTCTTTCCGCGGGATCAGCTCGCCGACCGCGTGTTCGACCTTGACCGGATCCTCTTCAGCGGTCCAACCCCAGCGCCGCACGAGACGGCCGAAGTGAGTGTCCACTGTGATTCCAGGCACGTCGAAAGCGTTGCCGAGCACGACATTCGCGGTCTTGCGGCCGACGCCGGGCAGCGTGACGAGGTCGTCCAGTTTCTTCGGCACCTCGCCGTCGTAGCGCTCCACGAGCGCCGCGCCGAGCCCCATCAGCGAATTCGCTTTCGCCCGGAAAAACCCGGTCGTGCGCAGGTATTCCTCGAGTTCGGAACGCTCGGCTCCGGCGTAATCGGCCGCGGTGCGGTACTTCGCGAACAACGCGGGCGTGACCAGGTTCACCCGCACGTCCGTGGTCTGCGCCGACAACACCACCGCGACCAGCAGTTCCAGCGGATTCGTGAAGTCCAGCTCGGCCTTCGCGTCCGGATAAACCTCGTCGAGGCAACGTTTCATCCGCCGGGCGCGTCTCACGAGGGCGAGCCGGCTTTCTTCGCGGTCCGCGCGGGGCCCGTTCGGGACAACAGGGGGCACCCCGATAGCCTACGGGCGAGTCGGACGAGCCGGTCGGGAGCATCCGCCGGTGGACGGCCGAACCGCCAGAGCACCACCTCTGCGGGCCGCGCGCCCGCCCTGAGCGAGGATCTGGAGATCCATGACCGAGTGCGTCACCGACAACAGCGGAGCTGTGGCATGACCGTGTGGTTCGTGATCTTGGTCCCGCTGGTGATCATGTTCTTCGCGTTGTTCATGGAGCGGGTCGAGAGCAGGCTCAAGCACGTCGCGGTCCAGGAGAACGAGGTCGAGGAGTTCCTGGAGCAGGCTCAGCCCAACGAGGTCAGGGCCCTTTACGGGCACGGGATCGGCCGCGCGCTCGAGCTGTTCCGGCTTCGCCGGCTCGGCGGACGGGCAGCCAGGCTACGCGCGCGCAAGGTGCGGAGTTAGGCTGCTCAGTCGGACGTGATCGTTCCAGGCAGCCGCGCCCGGCGCGGCGAGCCGACGAGCGATCTGCCCGACACGCCCTAGACTGACGCGAAAGTGATCGGCGACACTGCCTTCGGCCTGCGAAGGAAGTGATCGTTTCTCGACGAGGAGGCACCCGAGGTGGACGAAACCCTGGCCCGTGCGGGCATTTTCCAGGGTGTGGAGCCGGCAGCGGCGGAGGCGCTGGCCCAGACCTTGGAATCCGTGGAGTTCCCCCGCGGCCATGTCATCTTCAACGAGGGCGAGCCGGGCGACCGGCTGTACATCATCCAGTCCGGCAAGGTGAAGATCGGCCGCAAGTCCCCGGACGGCCGCGAGAACCTGCTGTGGATCGCCGGTCCGTCCGACATGTTCGGCGAACTGTCCATCTTCGACCCCGGCCCGCGCACGTCCGGCGCCACGACGGTCACCGAGGTCCGCGCGGTCACCATGGACCGCCCGGCGCTGCGGCAGTGGATCGCCACCCGCCCGGAGATCGCCGAGCAGCTGCTGCGAGTGGTCGCGCGCCGGCTGCGCCGCACGAACAACATGGTCGCGGAACTGATCTTCACCGACGTCCCCGGCCGCGTGGCGCGTGCGCTGCTGCAGCTGGCGCAGCGCTTCGGCAGCCAGGAGGCGGGCCTGCTGCGGGTCACGCACGACCTGACGCAGGAAGAGATCGCCCAGTACGTCGGCGCGTCCCGCGAGACCGTCAACAAGGCGCTGGCCGACTTCGCCCACCGCGGCTGGCTGCGGCTCGAGGGCAAGAGCGTCCTGATCCTGGACCCGGAGCGGCTCGCTCGTCGCGCCCGCTGATCTTCCCCCGAGTGGGTTAATCCGCACGGGTTTTTCGAAGGCCACCTCCTACTGGGGGTGGCCTTCGTGCAGCTATCCCCCACAAGAGCGGCATTCCGCTCGCGCCCCGTGTCGCCGCCGGTTTCCGCGCGTCCGGCCAGGAAAATGACAAGGAGCCGGGCGCCACCCCCGACGTGGCGCACCGGCTCCTCGCCTGCGCACGGATCATCCCCCGACGACCCGCGCTCCCCGCCCTCCGGACCAGGCCCCGACCCATATGCCGGAGGGAGCTGGGTGCTGCAGTGCTGTCAGCCCGCAGGCGGGCTGTCGTTCAACCATCACGGCCAAAACTCACGAATTCAAGGCCATTCACCCTCAAGGACGCCAAGACCGCGTCTTCGTTGCACTAGTTCACGAAGAATCCAGCTGCTGTTACCGGATCGAGACCTCTAGTTCGCGCAACCGCGCCACCACCGCCGCCGGAGCGGGCTGCCCGGCGATCTGGGCGGCGAGGGACTCGGCGGACGCCCGGTACCTTCGATCGCCGAGCACCGTCTGGACCGCGTCGAGAATTCCGTCGCCGGAGTCGGCCACGATTCCGGCTTCCGCCGCCCGCACCTGCGCGGCGACTTCGAAATGATCAGACGCCAGCGGCGAAACCACGAGCGGCACCCCGTGCGCGAGCGCGCCGAGAACGGTCGCCGAACCGCCGTGGCAGACCACCGCGTCGACCGCGGGCAGCAGCTGGGTCTGCGGCACGAACTGCTCGATCCGCACGTGGTCCGGCGGCTCGCCGAAGCGGCTGGCATCACCGTCCCGGCCGATCGTCACCACGACGTTCACCGGCTCGTCGCGCAGGGCGGCGACCATTCCTTCCAGCACGCCTGGTCGCGAGTTGTGGGTGGTGCCGAGGGTGACGTAGACGGTCCGGTCGTACGGCAGCCCGTCGAGCACCGACGGACGCGGACCAGGCGTCGGGACCACGTCAGCGGGCAGGAGCGGCCAGCGCGTCGGGTACTCCCACGGGACGTCGGCCGGGCTCAGTCCCTCGGGCCAGAAGTCCAGGTAGGGCACGGCGTCGCGCGGCGGCAAGCTGTCGAGACCTCGCTGGCGGACCAGACCGTTCGCGACTTCCCAGGCCCGCTCCATCGTCGCGGCGGACTTCGGCGGGCCGATCGCGTGCATCGCGTACGGGACGCCGGCCAGGCACGCAGCCATCACAGCCGCGCGTTCGGCGAGGTTCGCGATGATGAAATCGGGCCGCCAGTCGCGGACGAACTCGACCATGTCGTCGAGCCGTGCGGCCGCGCCGAGGCCGACCAGGTACTCGGCGACCAGGTGGGAGAGCCGCTCGTCGGCGGTCATCCCGGCCATCTCCTCGCGGGCCCGTTGCCACATCGCGGACGCGGCGGCAGGATCGCTCGGCCGTCCTACGGAGACGGCCTGCAGCCCGGTGTTTTCTAGATACCGCACGGCTTCCGGACCGGTCACGAACGCGACCTCGTCCCCGGCTTTCCGTGCTGCCTGGGCGAGCGGCAGCATCGGCGCGATATGGCTGTACCCAGCTCCGGAGGAGAACATCAGCCGCATCGCGCGAGCGTAGCGACTGACCCGATCGGGCGTGACCAAGACGACCAGAAAATTACTGGTACCTCCGTACCAATTTCGCCATACTAGTACGCGTGTCCCAGTCTGCCCATTCCGAAGGCCGCACCACGCTCGCCGACTACCGTGCCGCGCTGACCGCTCCTGGCTCTCGCGGCCCGGTGATCGCGTCGATCCTTGCCCGGCTCCCGATCGCGATGATCGGCATTTCCGCGCTGCTGTACGTGCAGCGCGAAACCGGTTCGTTCGCCGCGGCCGGGCTGGTCTCGGCGAGTTCGCTCGCCGGGGTCTCGGTGGGCGCGGTCGTGCAGGGCAGGCTGATCGACCGGTTCGGGCCGAGCCGCCCGCTGCTGATCGTCGCCGCCGTGTTCGCGCTGTCGATGGCGTCGCTGGCGGTCGCGATCGAGGCGCATCTGCCGACGTTCGCGCTGATCCCGCTGGCCGCCGCGACCGGGCTTTCGGAACCGATGGTCGGCTCGGCGTCGCGGGCGCTGTGGACGAAAATCCTGCCGGAAGGGCCTGCCCGCAACGCCGCGCTGTCGTACGAGGCGATCAGCATGGAGGTCTTCTTCATTCTCGGCCCCGGCATCGCGGGCCTGCTGATCACCGCGCCGTGGGCGGGCACCGGCATGGTCGTCGGCTCGATCACCATGGTCACCGGCGCGGTGCTGTTCGCGCTGAACCCGACCGTGCGCGCGTGGGGTCCGGCCCCGAAGGCCAAGACGCCGCTGCTCGGCGCGCTGGCCAGCCCCGGGATGCGGACGCTTGCCTTGGCAGCGCTCGGTTTCGGCATGGTGATCGGGTTCGTGGAGGTCGCCGTTCCGGCCGCCGCAACGGAATCCGGCCACCCCTCGTTGAGCGGTTTGCTGCTGTCGGCGTGGTCGCTGAGCTCGGTGGCGTTCGGCGTGGCCTACAGCCTGCACCCGTGGCCGCGCCGCCTCGGCCTGCGGTTGCCGGTATTGCTGGGCGGATTCGGCGCTTTCGTTGCGCTGCTTGCCCTTCCGTCGAGCCTGTGGGCCTTGGCGCTGCTGATGCTGCTGGCCGGCGCGATGATCACGCCCCAATCGACGACCCATTCCGCGGCGATCGAGGTCGTCGCCCCGCGCGGCACCGCGGCCGAGGCGTTCGGGTGGGTCCTCACGGCGGTCACGCTGGGTCTCGCGGCCGGGCAGTCGGTGAGTGGTTACCTGGTCGAGCATTCCGGGACCGCTTCGGCATTCTTGGCCGCCGGTGTTGCTGGTGTCGCGTTGGCTGGCGTGGTGTGGCTGCTGCGCGGGACCGTGCGGGCTGGTTCGCCCGCGGTTGCTGACCCCGCTCTCGTTGGGGCTGCAGGCTAGGCGTCTCGCGCCCACGCTGGCCTTTCCGCAGCTCAACTGCCTTGGCTCGCGTTTTTGTCGGTGGTCGCCGTTACGTTGCGTGGCATGGATCTCACTTCTTTCGTACGGCCGCTAGCGGCGGTCGTAACTGCCGCCAGCCGACTCCTCTCGAGACAAGCCCGTCTGCGCTTGCGGGCGAACGCTGCCGGTCTCGTCGTGTCCGGCAACGACCGCGACCTGGCCGTCCAGCTGTCCTGCCCAGCGACGACGCATCTCGACGGCGAAGTCGTAGTGCCAGCCGCACCGTTCGCCGAAACGGTCCGCATGCTGGACGTCGACCAAGTCCGGCTGTGTGTCGAAGGGACCCGCCTCGCGATCCGAACAGACAATGCCCGCTTCGCCCTGCCCCTGCTGGACCGCGACCTGCTGCACGATCCGGCACCGCCCCCTCTGCTGTCCAAAGTGGACGGCACTGCTCTCGCCGCAGCTTTACGCACCGTCGCAGGCACCGCCGCAAAAGACGACCCGCTCCCGGTCTTCACCGGTGTACGCGTGCAGTCGGTTGGCGACGAGTTATGCCTGACAGCTTCAGACCGCTACCGAATGGCTGTAGCCCGCCTGCCACTTCGGGAGGTCCTGGAGCCCATCGACGTGTTGGTCCCAGCCACTCTGTTGACCGAAGCGGCCCGCCACAGCTCCGGCGCGATGGGACTGCACGCCGACACCGGCCACTTCGCCCTGAGCTGGCCCGGCGGCACCGTGACGACGGCAGTCCTGGACGCAGGCTTCCTGTCCGCAGACGCAATCCCATCGGACGCGGTCGACACGGAAGTCGAGGTGGGTGCCGACGAACTAGCCGCCGCCATCCGCCGAGTCGGCGTCTACTCCGAAGACCGCCGCGTCCTGACCCTGGAAGTCGGCGACGCACACCTCCGCCTGGCCAGCACGCGCCAAGACACCGGCGAAGCAGAAGAACACCTGAAGGCAAACGTTTGCGGCGGCCGGACGTCACCGTCCTTCCAAGCCCGCTACCTCCTGGACGCACTAGCCCCGTTCACCGGAGAACGAATACGACTGGCGATCCAACCGGGAATGCGAGCCTGCGTCCTGACCCCGGCTGATGAGGACGGACGGGAGGTGAGATTGAAGTACTACCTGATGCCATTGCTGCCTCGGTGACCTGCGCTCGCTGAGGCTGGTTCGGGCAGACGGGCGAGATGCGATCCAGGGTCGCCGCGGTCCGGCCGCACGGTGACGGGCCCGCTGCGGGGCACTGCCGGAGCGAGCGGGAGCCAAGCCGGATTGGGCTGGGATGCGCTTGTGCCGGGAGCGAGGCTGAGCCGAATCGGCCTGAGTTGGCTGCGCCGCGCGGAGCGGGACCGGGCTGGGCGGGGTCACGCCGGTACCGGTTTGCGGCAGTCTCTCCTGCGGCCGACGGCACCGCGAGGACGGGTGCGCGGCGAA
Source organism: Amycolatopsis sp. cg13 (assembly GCF_041346965.1). Classification (GTDB taxonomy): domain Bacteria; phylum Actinomycetota; class Actinomycetes; order Mycobacteriales; family Pseudonocardiaceae; genus Amycolatopsis. The sequence continues at coordinate 6,312,322 of NZ_CP166848.1, read as the reverse complement.
GAGCTTGCTGCTCCCGCCTGCGGAGGCACCCAGGCCGGTGCAGGCTGCAGCAAACCCCGAGGAGCCGCGCCTGCGCCGCAGCGCGCCCAAGCCAGCCGAGTCTGCGCCATGGCATCCCGAGCAAGCCAGGCCTGCGCCACGGCGTCCCGAGCAAGCCGCGCCTGCGCCATGGCACCCGAGCGAGCCGCGCCTCTGCCATGGCATCCCGAGCAAGCCGGGAGCAACCCGGCCTTCCCGGTGCGCCCGAGGCAAGCCCACGAGAGCCCCACGAGCCAGCCCCGCTCGCTCGCGGAGCGCAAGGAAGCCGCCCCAGCGCGCCTGGAACCGCCCTCAGGCAGCCGTTTCCGCGGCCACCGCGGCCTTGACCTCGTCGAAAGTCGGGTTCACCAGCGCGGTCGACCCGACGATCACCGTGGGCACCGTCTCGTTCCCGTTCGCCACCTCGCGCACTCGCTCGGCCGCACCAGGCTCTTCCCAGATGTTGATTTCCCGCACCGGCAGGCCGCTCTCCAGCAGGGGGCGGCGCAGGGCCGAGCAGAAGCCGCAGCCTGGGCGCCAGTAGAACTCGACCTCGACGTTGCTCATTGTCCGTCCTCCGAAGAAGCCCGTAGGTAGTCCAGTTGTGCGCGCACGCTCGCCTCGGCCGGAGCCCACAGCGCGCGGTCGACGTCGGCGTAGACGACCTCCACCACTTGCCGCGGCGTCGCGTCTTCGCCGAGCGTTCGCAAGGCGGAACGCACCTGATCCAGGCGCTGTTCCCGGTGCGCCAAATACTCCCGTGCGGTCTCGGGCAGATCCGGCAGCTCCGGACCGTGGCCGGGCAGGCCTGGCGTGCCGGCGGGCAGGGCGATCAGTTTGCGCAGCGAGCGCAGGTAGTCGCCAAGGTCGTGCAGGACCGTCGTGCCTCGGCCGAGGATGGTGTCTCCGGTCAGGATCTGGCCTGCTACCAGCAGCGACACCGAATCGTCGGTGTGGCCGGGGGTGTGCAGGACGGTGAAGTCCAGGCCGCCCGCCGTGATGACATCACCGTCGGCGAAGGGGGGTGCGTCGATGCAGAGGGAAGGGTCGAAGGCTCGGACGGGCGCGCCCGTTTTCGAGGCGAACCACGGTGCGCCCTCGGCGTGATCCGGGTGGTGGTGCGTCAGCAGGATCAGCTCGACGGGGCCAACCCCCGCGAGTTTTTCCAGGTGGTCCAGGTCGTGGTAGCCGGGGTCGACGACTACGGAAGCGGCAGCGTCGCCACCGCGCAGGATCCAGGTGTTGGTTCCCTCCAACGTCATCGTCGACGGGTTGTTCTCCAACAGCACCGACGCGGTCTCGGAAACACGGCGCAGCACGCCATAAGCAGGAGCGGTCACTCAGGACTCCGAAGTATCGAGGACAACGCGGATGTTCTCGCCGTCCCGGACCAGGGTCGGCACGGTCTTCACGATCTCGCGCGGCTCGGCGAGCACCGCGTCGGCCTCGGAAAACTCGGCGAGTTCGACAAGGGTCAGCCAGGTCGGCGGCATGAGTGTGCGACGGCCTTCGCGTGCGTCCGCGACCGCCTCCGCGGGCGGTTGCCAACCGGCGGCAGCGGCTTCGGAGGTCGCGCCGTCCGCGCGCTGACCTTCAGGCAGCTTCGCGACGAAGAAGCGGGTGTCGTATCGACGCTGCTCCTGCGGCGGCGTGACCCAGTGCGCGTACGGGTGCAGCAGGTCCGCGCGCAAGGTGAGCCCGGCGTCGGCGAGGAAGCCGGCGAGCGAGATTTCCCGTGATTCCAAGGCTTTTCGCGCTTCGTGATACGGCGCGACGTCGGCGACCACCGCGTCCTCGGTCCCGGCCAGCAGCACGCCGGACTCCTCGAACGTCTCCCGCACCGCGGCGCACACGAGCGCGCGGGCGAGGCTTTCGTCGCAGGTGAACTGCTCGGCCCACCACGACGGCGGCGGCCCGGCCCACGCCACGGACGCGTCGGCGTCGCGCGGGTCCACGCCACCACCCGGGAACACAGTCATCCCGCCAGCGAACGCCATGCCCATCACGCGGTGCTGGAGAAAGACCTCCACGCCGGGCGAAGTGTCTCGCAGCAGGATCACCGTGGCGGCGTCCTTCGGGGTCGCCGGCGGGCCATCCGCGTTGTCCCGGATCGCGATGCCGGGACGGGCGGGGATGTCGAAAACGAATTCACGCGGCCGTTCCACCCGGGCAACATACCTCGCAATCCGTACGCGTCGCGGATTACTTGTGTCACCTCACGACAGTCCCGAGCCAGCCCAAAGCCGCCGTCTCACGGTCGCCGAAAGCCGTGAAGGACCCAGCGGCCCTCAACGGACCGAAACAGCGAAGGGCCCCTCGCCGGAATCGCGAGGGACCCTTCACCGAACAAAAAGTCAGGACCAGTGCTGGTCCCCGCCGGAACGAGACGCGCCGTTGAGCCGCAACCGGGCGGCCTCGGCGCGTTCGCGCTCGGCCAGTTCCTCGTGCAGCTCGCGCAACAGGGCACGGTCGCGTTCGGACAGGCTCGGGTCGTCCAGATCCAGCGCGGGCAGCTCGACCACCTCGTGCATGCTCGGCTTGCCCGCGGCGATCTCGCGGCCCTTCTCCGGATCCTCGGCCAGCGCGCGCCGCAGCTGCGCCACCTCGGACGGCGTCAGGTCCGACGTGCGCTCGGCGCGCGTCTCCGACCCGGCAGTCCGCGGACGCTCCGAAGACGCGGCGGGCTCAGCCGCCGGCTCCGGCATCGCGACCGGTTGTGCGGGCACGGCCTGCACGATCGGCACCACCGGCGCGACCGGTACCACCGGCTCCGCGGCGGCTACCGGCTCCGGCTCGGGCTGCCGGTGCCCGTGGCGGCTCGGGGCTTCCGAGACCGGTTCGGGAACCGGGGCCGAAGCGGGTGCCGGGGCACTGCGCTGCGGCGTCGGTTCCGGCCGGTAGTCCGGGGCCGAATGCGTGCTGCCGGTGACCCACACCGGGCTCGCGACAGCACCCGCGGCCTGGTGGTAATCCGACTGCGGGATCCCCGGGCCGCTCACCTCGACGACCGAACGGATGCCCGCCCGGCGCAACGCGGTGTCGACGCGGAACGCGACCGCGGGCGGATTGCCCTCCGGACCCAGCTCGACCAGCACGACCCGCTGCGGCAACGCGCCCGGCACGCTGCCCGCCGGGGTGTTGCGCCACACCGCGTGCACGGAACGCACGTCGGGCAGCACCTGCAGGGTGCGGTCGAGCGCTTCGGCGAGACCGAACTCGGGCTGGTTGTCGCCCGTGAACCGGTGCGTGTGCATCGGCTCGTGGTCGGTGACCAGCAGATCGTTCGCGAGCGTCGCGTCCGACCGGCTCATCTCGAGGACCAGCGCCAGCTCGCGCTGTTCGGCCTCGCTCACCCCGATCCGGCCCGCGATCAACGTGCCGGTGGTGAGTTCCACCGCCTCGTCGATGTGGGCCCGGGCGATCAGTTCCCGCGCTTCGGTAAGCGCGCTGTCGTCGATGCGGCCCGCCAGGGCCAGCAACAAGTTATGCAGGCGCAGGGGCACCGAGAACCCGTCCATCGGGCCGTCGTGAACCTCCACCATGGCTCTGCTCCTCCCAGCTCGCCTGGCGGCAACGAGCGTTAAGCGGCGACAAGTCGATGACCGGCGCCCGCGGCGCCTACGCAGACCAGCTCGGACTCGGCGAGCGCGGCCCGGTGGTACCCGGGAAGGTCGAAGCGCGGCGGGATGACCTCGACGCTGGGTTCCTCGTCCCCCATGACCCGCAGCACCCGCTGCAGTTCACCGGTGAGCCGGGGCTGTCCCGCAGTCGCCGTCACCAGCAGGACACGCTTCGCCCCGCCCTCGCCGGAAGCGCCGAGGCGCCGCCAGCTCTGCCGTACTTCCCCCACATCCGCGCGTCCACGCAACGTCGCGTGGAGCAAGACGGACACAGAGTCGACGGAGTTCACCCATTCGGGCGCACTCTGCGTGAATGTGTACCTGGTCTCGGTGACGTCGTCTACCCCCAGGGTGGAACTCACCTGGTGCCAGTCGGCGCCGTGCGGGATCAGACCGGCCACGAGCAGGCGGTACTCCGCCTGGTCCAAATCGATCCTGTGCTTGAGCAAAGACCTCGGCAGGGTCCGCGCGAGCGTCCCCATCGCGCCTTCGCCGAGCCAGTCGCGGAACCGCCACAACAGCTGGTCCGGCGTGCGGCCGGCGAGCCGCAGCAGCAGTTCGTGCAGGGACTGTTCGATGTCGGGGTCCATCACTCCACCTCCACGATCAGTTCGACTTCCACCGGCGAAGCGATCGGAAGCTCCGCGACGCCGACGGCCGACCGGGCGTGCACCCCGGCGTCGCCGAAGATCTCGCCGAGCAGCTCGGACGCCCCGTTCACGACCGCGGGCTGGCCGGTGAAGCCCTCCGCGGAGGCGACGAAACCGACCACCTTGACAATCCGGACAACAGAGTCAATGCCGACGAGGGCGTGCACCGCGGCGAGCGCGTTCAGCGTCGCCGTGCGGGCGTGGCCCTTGGCTTCCTCCGGGCTGACCTCGCCGCCGACCTTGCCGGTCGCGGCGAGCGCGCCGTCAACGAAAGGCAGCTGGCCGGAGGTGTAGACGTGCGAGCCGGTGCGCACGGCCGGCACATACGCGGCCAGTGGTGCGGCGACTCCGGGCAGTTCGATTCCGAGTTCGGCGAGCCGGTCGCTCCAGGTCAACGCCGCCCCCTCAGCTCTTCGGCCGCTTCAGGTACGCGACGTGCTGCTCGCCGCTCGGGTTGGGCAGCACGGTCACCAGCTCCCAGCCGTCCTCGCCCCACTGGTCGAGAATCTGCTTCGTAGCGTGGATCAGCAGCGGGACGGTGGCGTACTCCCATTTGGTCGCACTCATGACTCGGGAGCGTAACCAAGCGGGCAAGGCCCCTCCGGACCGCCGCCGCCGAAAGCCCGTCACCCGTCCAGGGCAACGCCTGGCTAGGCCGGGCGAGTGTGGGTCAGTTCACATCCGATCGTCGCTCGCTAGCGTGGGCACGTGGAGACCTGGCGGATCGTCGCGACCGTGCTGCTCGCCGTTGCCGGACTGCCGCTCGTGCTGGCCGTGATGGCCAAAGCCAGGGACCGGAAGAACGACTCCGGGCACGTGGCCGTGTCCGGCGCGGTCACCCTCACCGGGCTGATCGTGGTGGCAGTGCTCACGCTGACGGTGCTGCCCGCCCTGGTGACCTGGATCGTCGTCGCGGCGGTCGCGGCTGCGGTCAGCGTCATGATGCTGGCCAGCTGAGCACCGGTTTAGTGTTGAGGATGTGACCACACCCTCCGCCGGCTGGACCGACGAGCTCGCCAGGGCCCGGCTGCATTTCGTCACCGGCAAGGGCGGAACCGGCAAGACCACGCTCGCCGCGGCGCTGGGTCTCGCACTCGCCTCGCGCGGGCGCCGGGTGCTCTTGATCGAGGTCGAGGGCCGCCAGGGCATCGCACAGCTTTTCGACACCGAACCGCTGCCGTACGCGGAACAGCGGATCGCGTCGGTCCCCGGCGGCGGCGAACTGCGCGCGCTGCACATCGACGTCGAAGCGGCGCTGCTCGAATACTTCGAGATGTTCTACAACCTCGGTTTCGCCGGGCGGACGCTGCGCCGGATGGGGGCGATCGAATTCGCCACCACGCTCGCGCCGGGCCTTCGCGACGTCCTGCTGACCGGGAAGATCAAGGAATGCGTCGGCCGCACGGAATCCGACGGCCGCCACACCTATGACGCGGTCGTCGTCGACGCGCCGCCGACCGGACGCGTGGTGAAGTTCCTCGACGTCACCAAGGCGCTCACCGACCTCGCCAAGACCGGCCCGATCCGCGGCCAGGCCGACGGCGTCGTCCGGCTGCTGCACTCCGGCGAGACCGCCGTGCACCTCACCACGCTGCTGGAGGAGATGCCGGTGCGCGAGACCGTCGAGGCGGTCGCCGAACTCGACGGCGCTGACCTGCGGCCGGGCGCGGTGCTGGTGAACCGGGTCCGCCCGCCGCGGCTGCCCGCGCGCTCGGTGACCGCGGCCGCCGACGGCCGGGTGGACGCCGACCGGGTGCGCTCCGGCCTCGCCTCCGCCGGGCTGAACCTGCCGGAGGCGACGCTCGACGCGCTCGTGGAGGAAACCGTGGAGCACGCCGTCCGCGTCGCCGCCGAGCAACGAGCCCGGGAACAGCTCACCGAGGCTGATCTGCCGACGCTGGAGCTGCCGGATCTCACCGACGGCGTGGACGTCGCCGCGCTCTACGAACTCGCCGAAACGCTGCAGGAACAGGGGGTGCGCTGATGCCCGCCGACACGGTGCTCGACGTGGACGCCCTCCTCGACGACCCGGCCAGCCGCGTGATCGTGTGCTGCGGTTCCGGCGGCGTCGGCAAGACCACCACCGCCGCGGCGCTCGCGCTGCGGGCCGCCGAACGCGGCAGGCAGACCGTGGTGCTGACGATCGACCCGGCGCGCAGGCTCGCGCAGGCGCTCGGGCTGCGCGAACTGGGCAATCACCCGAAGCAGGTGCAGGTCGAGGGCTTCGAGCCCAAGGGCGAACTGTGGGCGATGATGCTCGACATGCGTCGCACGTTCGACGACATGGTGCGGGTGCACGCGGGCCCGGAGCGGGCCGAGCAGCTGCTGCAGAACCCCTTCTACCAGACCATTTCCACGTCGTTCTCCGGCACGCAGGAGTACATGGCGATGGAGAAGCTGGGCCAGCTCGCGGCGACCGACGAATGGGATCTGATCATCGTCGACACGCCGCCGAGCCGGTCCGCGCTCGACTTCCTCGACGCGCCGACCCGGCTGTCCACCGCGCTCGACGGCCGGATGATCCGGCTGCTCACCGGCCCGGCGAAGGCGGGCGGCTGGGGTCTGCGCAAGGTGGTCAGCGCCGGGTTCTCGATGTTCGCGAAGGCCGTGTCGACGATCATCGGCGGCCAGCTGCTGGCCGACGCGTCGGCGTTCATGCAGGCCTTCGACAGCATGTTCGGCGGATTCCGCGAACGCGCGCGCAAGACCGCTGAGCTGCTGCGGTCGTCGGGCACGTCGTTCCTCGTGGTGGCCGCGCCGGAGCCGGACGCGCTGCGCGAGGCGTCCTACTTCGTCGAGCGGCTGGCCGGAGAGTCGATGCCGCTGGCCGGTCTGGTCGCCAACCGCACGCACCCGGTGCTCGCGCCGCTGTCCGCGACCGAAGCGCTGACCGCCGCCGAGTCGGTGCAGAACGCGCCGCTCGCCGAGGCCGTGCTGCGGCTGCACGCCGACCGCGTGGCGCTGGCCGAACGGGAAAACCGCCTGCTGGCGCGCTTCACCCGCGCGCATCCGGAAGTGCCGCTGACCCGGGTGCCCGCGCTCGCCGGTGACGTGCACGACCTCGAGGGCCTGCGCGACATCGGAGCAAAGCTGACGTCGTGAGCGGCTGCGCCTGAGCACAGCCGCTCACGAGCAGGTTTTCAGCCCGCCGCGGCGGCCAGCGCGTCCCGCTTGGCCGCTTCGAGCAGGTCAGTCCAGCTGGTCACGTCCGGGCGACGGCGCAGCAGGGCGCGCCGCTCCCGTTCCGTCATCCCGCCCCAGACCCCGAAATTGATCCGGCCGTCGAGCGCCTCGGAGAGGCATTCGGTGCGGACCGGGCACCCCATGCACACGGCTTTCGCCCTGTTCTGTTCGGCGCCTCGCACGAACAACCCGTCGGGATCAGCGTCCCGGCACGAGGCATCGACCCGCCAGCCAACCTGATTGGTTTGCATACCCCCAGCTCCCTCATCTGGTGTATGGCACCAGCGAAGGCGAAGCTCCCGCTCCCACCCCCGCGAGCGTTTCCCACTGCGCCGCACGTCGGTGACGGCACCTCCCCGGTGCCGCTGCCGCTGTCCGGACCAGCCAGGCTCCCACCCGGGCTGCTCCGTCTGTCGGCATCTACGTGAGACGTTGACGGACTGTAGGGTCCCTCGGTTCCCTCCGTCGAGACCTAGCATGCATTCCGTTACCTGAGGTCACGTCACGGGGTCCCGTTATTGATCGCTCGCGGGGGCGCGCGGGCGTGAGGTCACGAAGGCGACACGAGGCTTCAGTACCCTGGCTTTCGTGCGCAAAACGGATGGTCTTTTCAAGCTCATCGGCCTGTGCCTGCTGGCAGGGGTGCTGGTCGCCGGGATCATGTTCCCGGTGGTAGGCGCCGCGGGGGTCGTGTCCAACCAGGCGAGCGAGACGGTCGACAAGACGTCTTCCGACCTCGCCGACATCCCGCCGCCGCTGGTGACGACCATCACCGACTCCGGCGGCAAGCCGATCGCGACGCTGTACAAGCAGTACCGGATCCCGGTCCGGCCGGACCAGATCAACCCGGCGCTGAAGTGGGCGCTGCTCTCGGCCGAGGACAAGGCGTTCTACGAGCACCACGGGGTGAACTGGGGCCGGACGCTGCGCGCCGCCGTCTCCAACACCGCGGGCGGGGACACGCAGGGCGCCTCGACGATCACGCAGCAGTACGTGAAGAACTACCTGATCAACGTCGTCTACCGGGGCGACAAGAACGGCCAGGCCAAGGCGCAGGAGCAGTCGCTCTCGCGCAAGCTCAAGGAAGCCCGGATCGCGATCAACCTCGAGACCAAGCTCTCGAAGGACCAGATCCTCGCCGGCTACCTCAACATCGTCGAGTTCTCCCGGCAGATCTACGGGGTCGGAGCGGCCGCGCACGCCTACTTCAACACCACGCCGGAGAACCTGACCGTGCCGCAGGCCGCGCTGCTCGCGGGCATCGTGAACAACCCGATCGTCCTCGACCCGTGGAATCATCCGGACAAAGCGACGAAACGGCGCAACCTGGTGCTCGACCGGATGGTCAGCAACCAGAAGCTGGCGAAGGCGGACGCGGACAAGTTCAAGGCGGAACCGCTCGGCGTGGTGCCGGACACCCCGCAGAAGCCCGCGTCGAACTGCACCGGGGCCGGTACCGAGAACGGCTTCTTCTGCCAGTACGTCCAGGACTATCTGATCAAGGCCGGGATGTCGGAGGACCAGCTCTACACCGGCGGGTACACGATCAAGACCACGCTGGACGAGAAGGCCAACCACGAGGCGAAGGTCTCGGCCGAGCAACAGGTGAGCAAAACCCAGAAGAACGTCGCGAACACGCTTTCGCTGATCCGGCCGGGCAAGGACCGGCACGAAGTGGTGGCGCTCGCGGCGAACCGCGACTACGGCATCGACGCGGATCAAGGGCAGACGACGTACGCGCTCCCGTCCGGCGTGTTCAACACCGGCGGCGCGGGGTCGAGCTACAAGATCTTCACCACCGCGGCGGTGCTGAACCAGCACATCGCCGGGATCTACAGCAACATCCCGATCGGCAACAGCTACGTCTCGCACGTCTTCACCGGCAGCCAGCCGCACTGTCCGGCGACCGGCGCACCGAACACTCGCTGGTATTGCGTGGGCAACGCCGGCAACGGCTATCCCGATTCGGGTTCGCTGCAGCAAGCACTGGCGACCTCGCCGAACACCGCGTTCGTGGCGCTGGAGGACAAGCTCGGCAGCACCGGGCCCGCCATCGACATGGCGACGAAGCTGGGCATGCGCGAGACGATGGCGAGCAACCCCGGCGGCGGCAAGGTCGACCCGAAGTCGACCGACACGGGCAAGAACCAGTCCCAGGCCCAGGCTTACGGGCCCAAGGGCAATTACCCGGGCACGGGTGCGTTCACGCTGGGCTTCAGCCCGACGAGCGGCCTGGAAATGGCGAACGTCGCGGCGACCATCCTGAGCGGCGGCAAATGGTGCCCGCCGACCCCGCTGGCGTCGGTGACCGACCGCGACGGAAAGCCGGTGCCGATCAAGGAAGCGGCGTGCGAGCAGGTCGTGCCGGAAGGCCTCGCGAACACCATGGCGGTCGGCATGAGCAAGGACGACCAGCCCGGCGGCACGTCCGCCAAGGCCGCTGAAGCAGTCGGCTGGAACCGGCCGCTCGTCGGCAAGACGGGAACGACCCAGAACAACGGTTCGGCGACCTTCGTGGCCGGCACGCCGCAGATGGCCGGTGCGGCCATGGTTTTCCGTCCGGAAGGCGGCAGCGGCGGTCTTTGCTACAACGGCGTCGGCGACGTGTCGACGTGCGGCACCGGCAACATGTTCGGCGGCAAGACGCCCGCGCAGACGTGGTTCGGCGCGATGACGAACATCATGAAGGACCAGCCGGTCGTTCCGTTGCCACCGGAGGATCCGGCTTATACCAACTGAATCCGGTGAAAACGGGGCGGGAGACGCGATCTCCCGCCCCGTTTCGCTTGTCCGGGCTCAGCCTTTGAGCGCGATCCGGAAAAGCCGCACGATCGCGATCAGAAAGCCGGGTCCCAGCGTGATCAGCCACACCTGCGGCGCCCAGTGGCTGGGGATGCCGCGGTCCCAGTACTCGTAGGCGGGCCACCCCAGCGAAAACAGCACAACCGCGGTCAGCGCCCAGGGTTCTGTTCGCCGGCGCCACGGGAACGCCGCCAGCACCACCAGCAAAATGAGCACCGCCAGCAAAAAGAGAAACGTGATCGCCATCGCGAGGCTCCGCATCTCCGTCGGACTGGTCCAATCCAATTCGATCCAACGACGCCAGGAGCCGGATGTCGAGAGAGCACCGCTGAGACCTTCGCCCTACGCCATCCGGCACCGGCCACGGCGGACGACCCGATCGAACACGTATCCTCGACCTTGTGAGCACGCTCGGTAACGCCAGTCCGCCCGGGGGCACCGCGAAGCGGTTGGCCGCAGGGACCATCGCCCTCGGGGCCGCCACCCTCGGTTACGCCGTCGGCATCGAACGCCGCCGCTTCACCCTGCGGACCGCGGAACTGCCCGTACTCGCGCCCGGCACGCCGCCGTTCACCATCCTGCACGTCTCCGACCTGCACATGCTTCCCGGCCACCAGGCCAAACAACGCTGGGTCGCCGCGCTCGACGAACTCGACCCGGACCTCGTCGTCAACACCGGCGACAACCTCTCCCACCGCACGGCGGTCCCGTCCGTACTCCGCGCGCTCGGCCCGCTGCTGGACCGGCCAGGGGTGTTCGTGTTCGGCAGCAACGACTACTACGCGCCCAAACCCAAAAACCCCGCGCGCTACCTCATGCCCCGCGGCAAAAAGAAGCGCATCCACGGCACCCAGCTGCCCTGGCGCGACCTCCGCGCGGCCTTCGTCGAACACGGCTGGATCGACCTCACGCACGTCCGCCGCACTGTCGACGTCGGCGGCCGCGCCGTCTTCGCCGCCGGAGTCGACGACCCGCACCTGCACCGCGACCGCTACTCCGACATCGCCGGACCCGCCGACACCACCGCGGTCGTCCGCCTCGGCGTCACCCACTCCCCGGAACCGCGCGTTCTGGACACCTTCGCCACCGACGGTTACGACCTCGTCCTCGCCGGCCACACCCACGGCGGCCAGCTCCGCATCCCCGGCTACGGCGCGATCATCACCAACTGCGAACTCGACCGCAGCCGCGCCCGCGGCGCCTCCCGCTGGGGAGCCCGCATGTGGCTCCACGTCTCCGCCGGACTCGGCACCTCCCCCTATGCCCCCGCCCGCTTCGCCTGCCCGCCGGAAGCGAGCCTGTTGACGCTGGTCCCGCGCGGATCCGGGGCCGCCGACCCCCCGCAAACCAGCCCCGCGTAAAGCCGCGAAACCCGTCCGCTAGACTTACTCCCGACCCGCTAAGCAGTACCTCGGGGTGTGGCGCAGCTTGGTAGCGTGCCTCGTTCGGGTCGAGGAGGTCGTGGGTTCAAATCCCGCCACCCCGACGTATGAAGGCCGGGCAGTCACGAGATCGCGACTGCCCGGCCTTCACGTTTCCCCGGTTCCACTGCTCCGCGTGCCGATCGCGTTCGCGATGCGCATGGGGACAGGCAGCCGCGATCTTGATCCAGGTGGTTCCGCGCCCTCGCTGCGAAATCGGAAAGCAATGGCCTTTCAGGGACCGCGGCTATTCTGCCGCGATGGTTTCCCGCGGCAAGGGCATCCGGACGGCGAGAACGGTAATCCTGGTTCTCGGGCTGGCCTTCTCGCGTTAAGCCGCGGCGGTCAAGGCTGGGTCAATCCGGACGCGGCGTTCACCACGTTCGCGGCGGGTGCGGGTCTTTTTCCGGCCACGCCCGGTAATGCCGCCCGCGGACTAGCAGGTAGCGGTCAGCTCTTGCCAGCACTGCTGGAAGTCTCCGACAGCGGCGGTTCTCGCCCAGGACCAAGCGGACCGAGCCGCGGAGGTCACCTGGTCGCGATCGTTCGCCCCGGCTTCCGACAAGGCGACGGCCAGCCGGGATTCCATGTAGGCGGCCAGTGACCGGTAAGACAGCTCTTCACGGAAGCGAGCGCGCTCGACGATGTCGGTGAATCCGGCGTCGGCGACGTGGGCGGCGATAGCGCGACCCGCGAAAGGGTCGCCGCCCGCGCGGCGGCGCACCAGGTAATAACCGCGCAGTGCGGCGTCCACGTTTGCTGTTCTGGGACGGATTTTCGCCCGGCTCCAGTCCGGCGCGGCCAACGCCAGCCTGCCGCCGGGGCGCAGGATGCGGCGGATTTCGGTCAGCGCCGCGCGCGGGTCGGACAGATGCTCGAAGAGAGAATGAGAGAACACCACGTCGATCGATGAAGCGGCAAAGGGAAGTGCGTAGACCGCTCCGGCCACGTAGTCCGTTGTGGACGGCGAAGCGGGTGCCGTTGGGCAGACGCTGACGCAGATCACCCGCACGTCCGGGGCCAGGGAGCTGAGGATCGAGCTTTGGCCGCAGCCAAGGTCCAGGACTCGGGAGCCTGGAGTGAAGAGTGATCGGGCGAACGCGGCGCGGTCACTCGCTGTGCGCGTGTTCATCATCGACAGCGCGTCTTGGGCACAGCCCGGCGCGTAACCCTCCAGCACCCCGCACAGAGTACGGGTGGAAGGTGGCAGGATCGAGGGGTGAGCACGCAGTCAGGCAACCAAAATCCGCCCGCGGTGGTCCCGGACCGCCTGTTCGACGACGCCGAAGCCGAAAAGCGCTGGCTGGCGCGGTTCCACGCGCCGCGCATCTCGGTGCCCGAATGGGCTCGCGACGCACCCGATGCCAACGTGTACGTCTCCAACGCCAGTGGCGTTTGGGAGGTTTACGCGTGGGACCGGGCCACCGACAGTCACCGGCGCGTCACCAGCCGGCCCAACGGCACCCTGCACGCGACGCCCGCGCCCGACGGAGCGGCCATCTGGTGGTTCGACGACACCGACGGCGACGAGTTCGGATCGTGGCGCAGCCAGCCCTTCGACGGCGACAGTTCCGCGGCCGTCAAAGCATTGCCCGATATTCACGACGGCTATCCCGCCGGTCTGGAGATCGGCCGGCGAGTGATCGCGGCCGGCGTTTCGACCGACGACGGCAGCGAACTGTTCGCGAAAATCGACGGCGTGACCGAGCGTTTCTACCAGCACTCGGATGACGCCGGGATCGCGTCGATGTCGCGTGACGAAAGCCTGCTCGCTATTTCCCATTCCGAGCACGGGGATTCGCGGCATCCGGCGTTGCGGGTGCTGTCCACCGACGGGTTCGCCACCGTCGCGGAGAAATGGGACGGCGAAGGAAAAGGCTTGCAGGCGCTGGAGTTCTCGCCGCTGCCGGGCGACCAGCGCGTGCTGGTCCTGCACGAACGCCGCGGTCGCGAAGAGCTGCTGGTGTGGGATGTGCAGGCGGACACCGAAACCGAACTGCTGATTGATTTGCCCGGCGAGGTCGTCGCGGATTGGTATCCGGACGCGCGCGCGTTGCTGGTCGTGCACTTCCACGAGGCGCGCAGTTCGTTGTACCGCTACGACCTCGACACCGGCGAACTGTCCGCTGTGGACACTCCGGCCGGCCGGATCGGCGGCGCGGGCGTGCGCCCGGACGGAACCATCGAGTACTCGTGGTCCAGCGCCGCGGAGCCCGCCGCGGTCCGTGCCCGCGCGGCCGACGGCACCGATTCCGTCCTGCTGACGCCGCCCGGCGAACGCGCACCGGGTTCGTCGCCGGTCACCGACGCGTTCGTCGAGGGTGTCGGCGGCCGGATCCACGCGCTGGTTTCCCGGCCGGCAGACGCTCCCGACGGCCCGCTGCCGACGGTGTTCTCCCTGCACGGCGGCCCGCACGCGGCCGACGAGGACCGGTTCTCCGCCTACCGCGCGACCTGGCTGGACGCCGGATTCGCCGTGGTCGAGGTCAACTACCGCGGCTCCACCGGGTACGGCTCGGCATGGCGCGACGCCATCGAAGGCCGCCCGGGACTGACCGAACTGGAAGACGTCGCGGCGGTGCACGACTGGGCTGTCGAAAGTGGACTGTCCGATAAGGACAAGTGCGTCGTGAACGGCGCTTCGTGGGGCGGATACTTGACCCTGCTGGCAATGGGCACCCAGCCGACCCGATGGGCCGCCGGCGTCGCGGGCGTTCCGGTGGCCGATTATGTCGCCGCTTACGAGGACGAGATGGAACAGCTCCGCTCGTTCGACCGTGCCCTGTTCGGCGGCGCCCCGGACGACGTGCCCGCGGTGTACCGCGAATGCTCGCCGCTGACGTACGTGGACGCGGTCGCCGCCCCGGTGCTGATCCTGGCCGGGGACAACGACCCGCGCTGCCCGATCAGGCAGATCGAGAACTACCTGGACCGCCTCGCCAAGCGCGACGCGCCGCATGAGTTCTACCGGTATGACGCTGGGCACGGGTCGTTGGTGATCGCTGAGACGATTAAGCAGACTTCGATTGAGGTTTACTTCGCCTTGCGGGCGTTGGGAATGCGCTGATGGGTTGGGCCGTCCAGGTTCTCCTGGACGGCCCGGCTCACAGCCCGCGCTTAGCGCCCTTCAACCGCTCCACAGCAGCATCGTCACCCTCGTAAGACACCTGCACCGCGTCCCTCCCGAAGACGAACAGCAGCAGTTCCACCGGCTCGCCCACCACCGTGACCACCGGCGCGCCCGACTTCACCGAAGCCGACTGACCATCCGGAGTCCGCAGCACCACCCCGACCGGCGACTTGCGCAGGTTCAGCTTCGCCGTCCGCGTAGCCAGCCGCCAGGCCGCACCGTCCCGCGAAGGGTCAGCCGGGCGCGGGGACCAATCCGGCTGCGCGCGGCGGACATCCTCGTGGTGCACCAAAAACTCGGCGCTGTTCGTCGCCTCGTCCACCGGGCCGATGGACGTCGGCCAGAAGCGGGACGGGCCTCGGCGGACCTGGCTGACCAGGTCGTCCCACGGGCGCGCCGCGACGCCGTCTTGCACCTTCTGCGTGTGACCGGCGAGGGCGGGCACCACGATTCCGGGCATCGCGTCCGGCCGATGCTCTCGCACGACCAGATGCGCGGCCAGATCCCGCGTCTGCCAGCCCTCGCACAGGGTCGGGGCGTCCGGGCCGAGCTGCTCGAAGAGGTCGCTCAGCGCTTGGCGTTCATCCTTGGCAAGGCCCATGCCAGCCAGGTTACTCGCCAGTTAGTGGTGGAAGCCGGTCGATGTGGCGGGATCGTGCTGCGGGGACGGCTGGCGGTTCAGTTCCGGCAGCACGCGCTTCAGGTCGGCGAGCAGCAGGTCGGCCAGGTCGTGCGTGAAGCCGTTGCGGACGACGACCCTCAACACAGCCAGGTCGGTGCGGTTGTCCGGGAATGTGTACGCGGGCACGAGCCAGCCGCGTTCGCGGAGGCGGCGGGAAACGTCGAAGACATCAAACGCAGTGATGTCCGAGCGCGTGGTGAAGGCGAACACTGGCAACTGGTCGCCGCGGGTGAGGAGCTCGAAGGGTTCCAGCTTGGCGATCTCATCGGCCAGATACGTCGCCACGTCACGCGAAGCTTGTTGCACCGCACGGAAACCTTCGCGACCCAGCCGGACGAAGGTGTAGTACTGCGCGGCGACTTCCGAGCCAGGGCGCGAAAAATTGAGTGCGAAGGTCGGCATGTCGCCGCCCAGGTAGTTGACGTTGAACACTAGTTCCTCAGGCAGCGCGGCTTTGTCCCGCCACACCACCCAGCCGACGCCGGGGTACACGAGGCCGTATTTGTGCCCGGAGGTGTTGATCGACGCGACGCGCGGCAGCCGGAAATCCCATTCCAGGTCCTCGTCGAGGAACGGGGCGATCATCGCGCCGGACGCGCCGTCGACGTGCACGGGAATGTCCCAGCCGGTCCGCTCCTGCAGCGCGTCGAGAGCGGCCGCGACCTCGGCGACCGGCTCGTAGCTGCCGTCGAAGGTCGAGCCGAGGATCGCGACGACGCCGATGGTGTTCTCGTCGCAGAGTTTCACCGCTTCTTCGGCGGACAGGTGGTACCGGTCGCCCTCCATCGGCACCAGGCGCGGCTCGACTTCCCAGTACTCGCAGAACTTTTCCCAGCACACCTGGACGTTGATGCCCATCACCAGGTTCGGCTTTCCGGTCCGGCCCAGCTTCGACCAGCGCCGCTTCAACGCCATTCCGGCGAGCATGCAGGCCTCGGACGACCCGGTCGTCGAACAGCCCATGATGTCGGTGGGATCGGGCGCGTGCCACAGATCGGCGAGGATGTTGACGCAGCGGCGCTCGAGTTCGGCGGTCTGCGGGTACTCGTCCTTGTCGATCATGTTCTTGTCGACACACTCGGCCATCAGCTCGCGCGCCTGCGGTTCCATCCACGTCGTGACGAACGTGGCGAGGTTGAGCCGCGCGTTGCCGTCGAGCATCAGCTCGTCGCGCACCAGCTGCAGCGCGGTGTCCGGCGGCAGCGAATCGTCCCGCAGCCGGTCGCGCGGCATCGTGAAGTCCGCGGCGAGCGCCGGATTGCTCCCGGCGTACAACGGATTCGTGCCCGTCTTCCGGTCTGCCCGATCTTGTTTCCCCTGATGCAGCACCATGGCAGCGAACCTACTGCGGGGCGCCGGTGCCGACCACCGGATGCGGAAAAGCCGCCCGCGGCGAAGGCGGACGGCTTTTCTTCAGACGGAGCGGGTCAGGCTTGCTGCGCCTGCCACATCCAGTGCGCCTCTTCCAGCGCGCGAGTGATCTCGATGAGCAGATCCTGCGTCACGAGGTCGCTCTTGTCGGTCTCGTCGATGCGCTTGCGGAGCCGTTCGATCAGCGTCGCGAGCGTGTCGACGATCGCGGAGATGGTCGAGCCGACGGACTGCCAGTTGTCCGGGTACTCCGGAGCCCCGGAGGTCGCCACGACGGTTTTCGCCTTGCCGTTGGGCGAAACCCCGATCGCGGCGGCGCGCTCGGCCACCTCGTCGACGTACTGCCGCGCGGTCGACACCAGCTCGTCGAGCTGCAGGTGCGCGCTGCGGAAGTTCTGGCCCACCACGTTCCAGTGCGCCTGCTTCGCGATGAGCGAGAGGTCGATCAGATCGGTCAGCGTCGCCTGCAGCGCGTTGCCGGTGATCTCCTTGTCCGCGTCGGAAAGCGGGCTCTTGATGGGGGAAGTGGTCATCTCGGGTGTCCCTCCTCGGTCCTGTTTCAGACGGTGGTAGTCAGCTCCACCTCGATGTTGCCGCGGGTCGCGTTGGAGTACGGGCAGACCTGGTGTGCTTGCTCGACCAGCTGGTCGGCGTCGGCCTTCGCCAAGCCGGGCAGCGAGACGTCGAGCCGCACGCCGAGCTGGAACCCGGCGTCCTTCTTGAACACGCTCACCGAACCGGTCACCGTCGCCGCCGGCAGCGCGACCTTCGCCTGCCGGGCCACGGCTTGCAGCGCGCTCAGGAAACACGCGGAGTACCCCGCGGCGAACAGCTGCTCCGGGTTGGTTTTGTCGCCGCCGGGACCGCCCATCTCCTTGGGGATCGCCAGCGACTCGTCGATCACGCCGTCCGAGGACGTCACGTCGCCGTTGCGGCCTTCTCCTCGCGCGGTCGCGACGGCGGTGTAGATCGGCTCGGCCATGCGTGTTACCTCCTCATTGGGGACGCCTCCGGAGTCAGCGTCTCAATGAGTCCAACGCTCCGCATCCGCGGAACAGTGCCCCGGCATGGCAGTCATCACCCCAGGAATAACCGGGATATGAAGAGGCCAAACGTCAGCGCGCGCGAAGCAGCGCGTGCTCCGCGACCTGCTCGCCGATGAGCCGCAACGTGCGGACGCTCTTCTCGTCGGAAGCGCCGCCGCCCTCGTCGAACTTCGTCTCGGCGGAGTTGATCGAACCACCCAAGGGAGTGGACCAGCCGCGCAGCGCGTGCGTGATCGTGCGGAGCTGTTCGAGCGTGGTGACCGCGGCCTGCCAGCCGTACGCGACCGCGGCGAGACCGACCGCGCGGCCGTCGAGGTAGGGACGGGTGTCTTCACGGAGGTCTTCGACGTAGTCCAGGGCGTTCTTGACCAGCCCGGACAGCCCGCCGTGATAGCCGGGCGAGACGACGATGAGGCCGTCCGCCTGGCGGATGCCCTCGATGAGCTTCCTCGCGCGTTCGTCCCGCTCCGGGATGGCGGTGTCGTAGAACGGCAGGACCAGCTCGGGACCCGGGATCAGCTCGGTCACGACGCCGCGTTCCTCAGCGGCGGCGAGCGCGATGCGCAACGCGCGCTCGGATTGCGAGCCCTCTCGCAGCGAGCCGCCAATGCCCAGCACCTTGACCTTTTTTGCTGAAGTCACAGGTCGAGGCTAACCCCTCGACCTAAGTAGAGGACCAGGATCTGAGACGGAGGCTTGAGTCACACACCGACTGGACCAACGTACCTACTGGCAAGTAGCCTCGGCTCATCCGGCGTTCGAGGAGGAACGATGGCGATTCCGCCGCAGATCCGCGTCCAGACTGCCGCCGCGCAGTTGTTGTTCTGGCTGCCCCGTCCGGTGCGGAGGCTGATCGCCGGAGCGCCGCTGCGGCTGGACGGCCAGGAACTCGCCCTCGACGCCCAGTTGCTGCTGCGGTTGCAGAAGCTCTCCGGAGCTTCGCTGGTCAACGGGTCGGTCGAGCGGTCGCGCGCGCTGCTGGAGGCGAGCCAGCACCTGGTGAACGGCAAGCGAGTCAACCCCGTCGCGACCCGTGACGTCGCCATCCCGTCCGGCGACGCGTCACTGGACGCCACTCTCTACACCCCGGCCGGGCTGCCCGAACCGTCGCCGCTTCTGGTGTTCTTCCACGGCGGCGGCTGGGTCATCGGCAGCCGGGCCACGCACGACAACGCCGCGCGCTACCTCGCGAAGCACGCCGGGGTCCGAGTGCTGTCCGTGGAGTACCGGCTCGCGCCGGAGAGCCCGTTCCCCGGGCCGGTCGAGGACGCGCTGGCCGCGTTCGACTACGCACACGCCAAGGCAGCTGACCTCGGCGCGGACCCGGACCGGATCGCGGTGGGCGGCGACAGCGCGGGCGGCAACCTGTCCGCCGTCGTCGCGCTGGAGGCGACTCGACGCGGCGGCCCGGCGCCCGCGTTCCAGCTGTTGATCTACCCGGCCGTCGACTTCACCACGCGACGCCGCTCTCGCGAACTGTTCGGCGAAGACCTCTTCCTCACCGACGAGGCGATGGTGTGGTTCGAAGGGCATTACGCGCCCGAGGGCGTCGACAAGGCCGATCCGCGGATGTCGCCGCTGCTCGCGTCTGACCACAGTGGACTCCCGCCCGCCTACATCGTGACCGCGGGCTTCGACCCGCTGCGCGACGAAGGCGAGGCGTACGCGGAAAAACTGCGTGCCGCAGGGGTTCCGGTGGCGCTCAGCCGGCAGGCCGACCTGATCCACGGATTCCTCAACTTCGCCGGGGTCGGGACGCGGTTCCGGGAGGCGATCGCGGAGATGGCCGGTGCGTTGCGGGTGGGACTCGCGAAGCGCTCGTGAGCGGCGATGCCGGTTAGAACCGGCGTAGCCACTCACGAGGCTTGACATGGAACGGAGCCTGGCGCGGCGAACCGCACCAGGCTCCGGGCCTTTTCCCCTCCTGTTTCAGGCTGCTCAGGTGCCAGGCACTGGCACCGGTGCGGGCACCGGCGGAGCCGGAAGCGGCGGCGTCGGTACCGGCAGCGGCGGCACCGGCACCCCGCCGAGCAGCCCGCCCAGCAGGCTGGTCACCGCGGCGAGCAGGCCCTTGACCAGGTCGCTCACCGCCTTCAGCGGTCCGGGAAGGTCGGGCAGCGGCGGGATCGGCAACGGCGGGATCTGCCGCGGCGTGGCCGTCGGGTCGGCGAGGAGCCGGTTGGACTCGTCCGCGCGGACCTTCGCCGCCGACGAGAGCTGCTGGGTTTCGGATTGGACCTGGTAGCGCTTGCCGGCCGCGATGTCGGCGAGCACCGGGCTGAGCTTGCCCAGGTCCGCCCTCGTCTTCGCGACATCGCCCGCGTACGCCACCTTGGTCAGGTCGTCCCGCATCTGCAGTACCTGCGCGGCGACGGCTTGAGTGGCCGAAGAGCCCTTGCCTCCCGCCGGGCTCGCGGAGGCCATCCCCGAAGTGCCGACGGCCAGCAGACTGCCCGCGGCGACCACGGCGATGATCCGCCCGATCTTGCCTTTCATTCTTTACCTCCCTGGCCTTTGGGACCTGCCGGGTAAATCGATACCCGCCGTGTCGGACGAACACCAGCCGATCACCGGATAGGGAGTTTTTCTAACACTTACGTGCCGAATCCAAGAACGGGGAACCGGCCCGCAATTGATTAACGTGGACGGCTTGCGCGTCCCCCGACGATCACGGACCGCGGACCTGAATCTGACTCATAGTAGCCGGATTGCCCGAATGGCGGCACTGCTCACTCACACAGGCGTAGTTCGTGATCGATTACCTTCATCACCCCGTCGGGACGCGCGATCTCGCTCGTCCGACCGTGGTGGGTCCCCCACGCACGCACCGCCGCCCGCATTCGGGTCCGCACCCCTTTTTCCGGGGCTCGCCGCCGGTTCGACCGGAAAACTCCAAGGTCGGCGCGTAAATCTGAAAAACTGTTCGCGAATGGGCGGCGAGAATGCTTTTTCGCGTCGCCGATGAAGTTATCACCCAGGTCGCCACCGCATTTTCCGGCCCCGCCGAACGCCTGCGCGACACCCGACCGGGTGCCGGGGCGGCGCGTAGGGGGTGTGACGAAAAGAAGTTGCACGCTCGTACCAACTCTTGCTCTCATGGGGTACGTGCCTTTTCAGCCGTATCGCCGCGTCCTGAGCGTCCCTGGGGTCCGCCCGTCGATGGCGCTGATGTTCTTCGCACGCGTACCCATGACGATGACCGGCGTGACGCTGACGCTGTACGTCGTCAGCGGTCTCGGCCGGGGCTACGGCGCGGCGGGCGTCGTCGGCGCGGCCGTCACGCTGGGCATGGCACTCGGCGCGCCGTTGATCGGGCGCACCATCGACCGGTACGGCCTGCGTCCAGTGGTCGCGGTGTGCGGGCTGTCGTCCACTGCGTTCTGGTTCGCGGCTCCGCATCTTTCTTACGGCGCGCTGGTGGTGTGCGCGCTGCCGGCCGGCGTGCTGTCGGTGCCCGCGGGTTCGCTGGCGCGGCAGATCCTGGCCGCGCTCGTGCCCGCTGACCAGCGGCGCGCGGCGTACTCGCTGGACACGATCCTGGTCGAGGCGTCGTTCATGATCGGCCCGGCGGCCGGGATCGCGGCGATCTCGGGGCTGTCGGCGACGCTGACCCTGAGCGGCATCGGCACCATCTTCGGCATCACCGCGCTGCTGATCTTCCTGCTCAACCCGCCGATCCGGAACGAGGACGAACTCGCCCCGATCGGCGCCGTGCGCCCGCCGCTGCGGTCCTGGCTGACCGGACGGCTGCTGGCGACCCTGCTGATCGCCGCCGGGACGCTGTTCTGCCTGGTCGGCACGGAGGTCGCGACGCTGGCCGCGCTGCGCTCGCACGGCGACGTCGGCTGGACCGGCCTGGTCATCGCGGTGATGTGCGCGGCGTCGATGATCGGCGGCATCGTGCACGGCGCGGTGCGGAAATCGCTGCCGCAGGGATTGCTGATGCTGCTGCTCGCGCTGCTGGTGATCCCGGTCGGGCTCGCGACGCAGCCGTGGTGGCTGCTGATGCTCCTGCTGATCCCGACGAACCTGGTCTGCGCCCCGACGCTCGCGGCCACCACGGAGGCGGTCAGCGAACTCGCGCCGCCCGCCGTTCGCGGCGAGGCGATGGGCCTGCAGGACGCGTCGACCCGGCTAGGGCTGGCCGCGGGGAGCCCCGTGGTCGGGTTCGCGATCGACCATTCGAGCCCGGCGTGGGGTTTCGCGGCGGCCGGGCTCGGCGGCCTGGCGCTGGCGGCGCTGGGACTGGTGTGGTCGCTGCGCCGGAGTTCGGTGCGGACACCTTCGCTGGCGGCCGCGGTCCGCGCTCGCCGCTGACCTGGGCTGACCTAGTTCCACCTCGGGGCACGCCAGGGCCGCCGGATCGGGCCGGGGCAAGCGGGGCCGGGCCGGGCAGGCGGGCAGACAAGTCCGGCCGGGCCAAGCGGGGCCGGGCCGGGCAAGCCGGGCCGGGCAGGCAAGCCGAAGCCGGTCGGGCGGGCCAGATTGGGGCAGCGCAGGGCAAGGCACCAGTCAGGTGCAGGCTTTGCGCAGCCCGTCGAGCTTCTCCAGGTTCCGCTTGGTCCACCGAGCGATCACGCCGGCGTCCTCGAGGTGTTCCTTCTGCACCTGGACGTACGAGTCGGCCATGCCGAGGAGGGCGTTCTTGACGTTCTCTTCCTTGACGTTGGCCGCCAGTTCGCGCAGTCGCCGTTCCTTGTCCTGCGCGCGGGCCTTGAGCTTGTCGCCGTCCACCAACGGGTTCAGGTCCGCCAGCCCCAGCGCTTCGGTGCACGTGGAGACCTTGTCCACCGCGGAATTCGTCTGATTGACCGCCGAATCGACCTGGTCGCATCCGGCCAGCAGCGTTCCGGCCGCCACTACCGCGACAGCCACCCCCCAGTGCTTCATGCACTTCAGGGTAGCGGGTCCCGCGAGCGGACCAGTGCGGTTCGCCCGCGGGGAATCCCTCAACCCTTCACGCACACGACCTGCTTGAGGTGCGCGACCACCTCGACCAGGTCGGTCTGTGCCTTGATCACCGTCTCGATGTCCTTGTACGCGGACGGGATCTCGTCGACGACCCCGGTGTCCTTCCGGCATTCCACGCCCTCGGTCTGCGCGACGAGGTCGGCGGCGGTGAACGTCTTGCGGGCCTTCGTCCGCGACATCCGCCGCCCGGCGCCGTGGGACGCGGATTCGAACGACGCGGTGTTGCCGAGTCCGCGCACGATGTACGAGCCGGTTCCCATGCTGCCCGGGATGATCCCGAGATCGCCGGAGCCGGCGCGGATCGCGCCCTTGCGGGTGACGAGCAGGTCGACGCCGTCGTAGGTTTCCTCGGCGACATAGTTGTGATGGCACGAAACCGCGTCGTCGAAACTGGTGCCCGGGATGACCTCCGCGACCGCGAGCTTCACCAGCGCGATCATCGTCGCCCGGTTCCGTGCCGCGTAGTCCTGCGCCCAGAACAGATCGCGCCGGTACGCCCGCATTTCCGGTGTGTTCGCGACGAACACCGACAGATCGGGATCCGGCAGATCCCGGTTGTGCGGCAGTTTCCGCGCGATCGCCATGTGCCGCTCAGCGAGTTCCTTGCCGATGTTGCGCGAACCCGAATGCAGCATCAGCCACACGCGGCCCTCGTCGGCTCCGCCCTGTTCGAGGCAGACCTCGATGAAATGGTTGCCGCCGCCGAGGCTGCCGATCTGCCGCGCCGCCCGGTCGGCCAGGTCCTGGACGCCCTCGTGCAGATCGCCGAACGACTTCCAGAACGTGTCCCAACCGCCGACGCCGTGCACCTTCGCGGTGTTGACCGGCGTCTTGTGCAGCCCGAACCCGACCGGCACCGCCGATTCGATCCGCTTGCGCAGCTTGCCGAGGTCGTCCGGCAGGTCGCTCGCGGTGAGCGACGTCCGCACCGCGCTCATCCCGCAGCCGATGTCGACGCCGACCGCGGCAGGCGAGACGGCGTCGCGCATGGCGATGACACTGCCCACCGTCGCGCCCTTGCCGTAGTGGACGTCGGGCATCACCGCGACGCCGTGCACCCACGGAAGGTTGGCGACGTTGCGCAGCTGACGCATCGCTTGGTCTTCGACCGACGCGGGGTCTGCCCACATCCGGATCGGAACCCGCTCGCCGTCCACTGCCGTGTACATGACTTTCCTTTCCCAGAACGAAGTTTGCCCGCTCAGCATCCGGCACCCCGGCGCTCGCGACAACGGGTTTTCTGTCATCGGGGCACGAGTGAAACGAAATCGGCCCCCGCGTCGATAACGCGCTCGGACGACCGGTTCGCCCAGGGTGCCGGTCTTGGGGAGGATTCCGTTTTTCGATGAAGAACTCGTCGCGGGCGTTGCTCGCTGTCTTGCTGCTGGCCGGTTTTCCGGTGCTGGTGCTCGCCGTCGCCGCGTCGATGATCTGGCTGGAGATCGCCGCGTACCAGCACAGTCCGTTCACCGCGGGACGGCTTGGCATCCTTGTCGTTCCGGTGCTGTACGTGCTGTTCACCGCCCTGCTGACGTTCGAGCGGACCCGCGACGACGACGTGCCCGGCCTGCCCGTCACTCCTGAGGAGCAGCCGGAACTGTGGGCGGCCGTTCGCGAACTCGCCCAGGAAATCGGCACTCGGCCGCCGGATGAGATTTACCTGATTCCCCAGGTCAACGCGTCGGTGTACGAGCAGACGCACTGGCTGGGGCTGCGCGTGCGGAGGCGCCGGATGTTCATCGGCGCGCAGCTTTTCGCCGGGATGCGGGTCAGTCAGCTCCGCGCCATTCTCGGGCACGAGCTTGGCCACTACAGCAATCGCCACACCCGGTTCGCCGGCGCGACTTACCGCGGACGGCAGACGATCGGCCGAGTCCTGAATGGACTCCATTCGACCTGGTCGGCCCGGATGCTGCGGCCGGTCTTCAGCACGTACGCCGCCCTGTACTTCCGGGTCTCGATGAGCGTGAACCGGCAACAGGAACTCGCCGCGGACGCCGCGTCCGCGCGGGTAGCGGGCTCCACCGCCGCGGCGACCGCGTTGCGCGAGGTCGAGGTGCTCGACACGGCTTGGCGGCTCTTCCTGAGCAAGTACGCGACCATCGCCTGGTCCGCCGGCTACCTGCCGCAACGGATGGCCGAGGGCTACCAACTTCTGCTCACCGACGAGAAACGCGCGAAGAAATTGGCTTCCGTGCGGGAGAATCCGCCCTCCGAGCCGACCTCGCAGTACGACAGCCACCCGCCGACTTCCGAACGGATCGCGCTGCTGGAGGCCGCGCCGGACGTCCCCGTGCCGCCCGGCGGCGAACGGCCGGCGACGGATCTTCTCCGCAACGGGCCGGCACTGCTGGAAGCGGTGCTGGCGACCGGTTTCACGGCGGGAGCGTCCTCGAAGAAGAAGGTCGACTGGGCCAGCCTGGTCGACATTGGGATGCGCAACTCCAATCAAGTCGAAGCGTTGCGGATTCGCCGCAGCCGCAGCCTCGACGAACTGCTCGACCTGCTCGACACCGGACGCCTTGAGGACATCGCCGGCCCCAACGCCCCGGTGACGGCCGGAGCACGGGCGAAGCGCGAGCTCTACCGGCCGCAAGTCCACAGTCGACTGTCCATTGTGGTGCACGCGGAACTCGCCAAAGCCGATGCGGCGCACTGGGAACTGTCCTGGTCCGGACCGGCGAAGCTAGTGCTGGCCGAACCGTATGCCACCGAACTTGATCCCGCCGTCGGCGCGGCCATCGACGGGGACACCGCTCCGCTCCGTGCGTTGCTCGCCCCGCTTCATTCCTGAGAGGAACCCCCTTGCTCGGCTTTATCAAGCTGTACACCGTTCCGAGGTATCGCCGAATGATGAAGGCGGTCGCGAAAGACGCGAAGAAGCGCGGAATGAGCACTTTCGAATTCATGGACACCCTCAGCCAGGAGGACATGGCCCGCTACCTCACTCCGCCGATCAAGCAGACCGACACCGCCCGCTTCGGACTTCCCGCGGACGACGAAATCACCGAAGACCGGCTGCTGCCCGAACCGGTTCGCGCCGCCCGAGACGCCCACCGAGCCGGAGAATGGCGGCCGGGCGCGGACTTGCTGGCGGAAATCGGCACGGACTGGGACCGCCGCAGCACCGCGGTGGGCGTCCTTTCCGAGGCCGCGGCCGACGACGACACCGCGTTGAAAGCCTGGCGCACCGCCCGTCCCGACGACGCGGACGCCGCCATCGTCCACGCGGACTCGCTCACGAAGGTCGCCTGGCAGATCCGGAGTTCGCACCGGGCGAGCAAAGTCAGCGCGGAGCAATTCGCCGGTTTCCTGCGCGTCCTCGAACAGGCCGACGAGGCTTGCCAGATCGCCGCGGAACTCGCCCCGGAAGACCCGACGCCGTGGGAAAAGCGGTGCTCGATCGCGATGGGCCGCCAGTACTCGCACGACGATTTCCGCGAGGTATGGGCTGGCGTGCTGGAACGGGACCCGTTGCACGTCGCCGCACACGGCCGCGCGATGCAGTACTGGTGCGCGAAGTGGTTCGGCTCGCACGAGCTGATGTGGGAGTTCGCCGAGGAAGGCGCGGCGAAGCACCCGAAGCTGGCGTGGCTCCCGCTGGCGGCTGCTTTCGAAATGTGGGCCGCGGACGTCAAGGACCCGTGGCAGGACAAGCGGGTCACGCAGGCGCTCGAGGTTTTGCTGCCCTGGCTCGACGGGGACGGCCGCGATACGCCGGATGCCCGGGACAGCCGGGCGTTCGCCGCCCGCGCGCTGGTGGAGCTGAAGCGGGGCGAGGAGGCGATCGAGCAGTTCCGCCACCTCGGCGCGCATGCGGACGGTTTCGTGTGGTCGTACCACGCGTTCGGTTCGGTGCACGAGTTCCGGAAGTTCCGGAGCAAGGCCTGCCGGCTGGCCAAGTAGCGAGACCGGAACCGCGAAAGTGAAAACTGCCCGGCTCCTGAACCAGGGACCGGGCAGTTTTACTGGGAAACTCAGCGGTTCTGCGCCACCAGCTCCGCGATCTGCACGGTGTTGAGCGCCGCCCCCTTGCGAAGGTTGTCGGCGGAAACGAACAGCACCAGCCCACGGCCATCCGGCACACCCGGGTCAGTACGAATGCGGCCGACCAAGCTCGGGTCAATACCCGCGGCCTGCAGCGGCGTCGGCACGTCCGCGAGCTGCACGCCCGGCGCGGTCGACAACAGTTCCGTCGCCCGCTCGACCGACAGCGGCCGTTCGAATTCGACGTTCACCGACAGCGAGTGCCCGGTGAACACCGGGACCCGCACGCACGTTCCCGAAACCAGCAGATCCGGGATGCCCAGGATCTTCCGGCTTTCGTTGCGCAGCTTCTGTTCCTCGTCCGTCTCGAACGTGCCGTCGTCCACAATGGACCCGGCCATCGGCAGGACGTTGAACGCGATCGGCGCGACGTACTTGGCCGGGGCCGGGAATTCGACCGCCGAACCGTCGTGGGTGAGCGAGGCCGCGCGCGAGGCGACGGCGTTCACCTGCGCGGCCAGCTCGTCGACGCCGGCCAGGCCGCTTCCGGAGACTGCCTGGTAGGTGCTCGCGATGATCCGGACCAGGCCGGCTTCGTCGTGCAGCGGCTTGAGGACCGGCATCGCGGCCATCGTGGTGCAGTTGGGGTTCGCGATGATCCCCTTGCGCGCGTCCTTGATCGCTTCCGGGTTGACCTCGCTGACGACCAGCGGCACGTCCGGGTCGCGGCGGTAGGCCGACGAGTTGTCGACCACGATCGCGCCCGCCTCGGCGAATCGCGGTGCCTGTTCGCGCGAGGTCGCGCCGCCCGCGGAGAACAGCGCGATGTCCAAACCGGACAGATCAGCGGTCGCGGTGTCCTCGACGGTGATTTCCTCGCCGCGCCACGGCAAGGTGCGTCCCGCTGAGCGGGCCGAGGCGAAGTACCGGATCTGCTCGACCGGGAAGTTGCGCTCGTCGAGCAGCTTGCGCATCACGGCGCCGACCTGGCCGGTCGCCCCGACCACGCCGACGCGAAGACCCTGTGCCATCAGCGACCACTCCCCGCGTAGACGACGGCTTCCTCGTCGCCGCCCAGTTCGAACGCCTCGTGGATCGCGCGCACCGCCTCGTCCAGCTGCGCGTCGCGGATCAGCACCGAAATGCGGATCTCCGAGGTGTTGATGATTTCGATGTTCACGCCCGCGTTGGCCAGCGCCTCGCAGAACGTCGCCGTGACGCCCGGGTGCGAACGCATCCCGGCGCCGACGAGCGACACCTTGCCGACGTGGTCGTCGTACAGGACCGACTCGAAGCCGATCTCCGCCTTGATCTTCTCGAGTTCCTTGACCGCCTTGGCCCCGTTGGCCTTCGACAGCGTGAAGGTGATGTCGGTGCGGCCGGACGACGTGCTGGACACGTTCTGCAGCACCATGTCGATGTCGATCTCGGCGTCGGCGACGACCCGGAAGATCTTGCCCGCGGCGCCGGCGTGGTCCGGCACGCCGGTCACGGTGATCTTCGCTTCCGAGCGGTCGTGTGCCACACCGGTGATCAGCGCTTGTTCCACGGGGATCTCCTCGATCGATCCGGCCACCGTGGTGCCCGGCTTGTCGCTGTAAGAAGAACGGACTCGGATCGGCACGCCGTAGCGGCGCGCGTACTCGACCGAACGCAGGTGCAGGATCTTCGATCCGCTCGCCGCGAGCTCCAGCATCTCCTCGTACGGGATGGTGTCGAGCTTTTTGGCGTCCGGCACGATCCGGGGGTCGGCCGAATACACACCGTCCAC
Source organism: Amycolatopsis sp. cg13 (assembly GCF_041346965.1). Classification (GTDB taxonomy): domain Bacteria; phylum Actinomycetota; class Actinomycetes; order Mycobacteriales; family Pseudonocardiaceae; genus Amycolatopsis. The sequence continues at coordinate 6,283,670 of NZ_CP166848.1, read as the reverse complement.
ATCGGAATAGATCTCGCAGACATCCGCGTTCAGCGCGGCAGCGAGCGCCACCGCGGTGGTGTCGGAACCGCCGCGGCCGAGCGTCGTGATGTCCTTGGTGTCCTGTGCCACGCCTTGGAAACCGGCCACCAGCGCGACGTAACCCTGCTCCAGCGCCTCGGTGACGCGGCTCGGAGTGACGTCGATGATGCGCGCGTTGCCGTGCACCGACGTGGTGACCACGCCCGCTTGCGAACCGGTGAACGACCATGCCTGCGCGCCTTGGGCGGAAATCGCCATCGCGACCAGCGAATTCGAAATGCGCTCACCGGCGGTGAGCAGCATGTCCATTTCCCGCTCCGGCGGCGCCGGGTTCACTTGCTGCGCCAGATCGAGCAGCTCATCAGTGGTGTCGCCCATCGCCGAGCACACGACGACCACGTCGTTGCCCGCCTTCTTGGTCGCGACGATCCGTTCTGCCACGCGCTTGATCCGGTCGGCACTTTCCAGCGACGATCCGCCGTACTTCTGGACCACGAGGGCCACGCCCGAACCTCCTTGACGGGCCGGGGCGTACTCCTTGGAGGGCACCGAGGAGCGCCCACGGCCCTTCATTTGGAGAAGAGCCTACCGGCGCGAACGGCGCCCGCCACCCCATCGAGTGGTCCGCCACCGCCTCCTCGGAGCATTTGGAAGTAAATTTTCCTTGACGCCAGGGGAAAGCTCGAAGCCCTTCCTCCGGAGTGACGGAGAGCACTCCCGGTCGTACTACGGTTCGCCGCATGCGCAAACCAGCCGAGACGAGCGTCCCCGTCGCGCCGGCCATCGCCGAGCGCTGGAGCCCGCGGGCCTACGACGAGACCGCCGAGATCACCACCGTCCAGCTGACCGCATTGCTCGAAGCCGCCAGGTGGGCGCCGTCTTTCGGCAACACCCAACCGGCGCGCTACCTCGTCGGCCGACGGGGCGATCCGGTCTTCCCGCGACTGCTCGCGACCCTGAACTCCGGGAACCAGGCGTGGGCGTTCCGGGCGAGCGCGCTGCTGATCGGCGTGATGGTCACCACGAACGAGAAGGGCGAGGTGCCCTACACCGACTACGGGCTGGGCTTGGCGACCGAGAACCTCGTCCTGCAGGCGGTCGAACTCGGGCTGATCGCGCACCAGATGGCGGGGTTCTCCCCGGACGCGGTCCGCGAGGAGTTCGGCCTGCCTTCCGACGCGGTGGCCCGGGTGGCGATCGCCGTCGGATACGCCGCCGATCCCTCGGTGCTGGAGGACCCGCGCCGCATCGAACGGGAGCTCGCGCCCCGCCGACGGCTGCCGCTCGAGGAGTTCGCATTCGGCGACCGATGGGGCTCACCGGCACTGTGACCGATCCGTGAGCATTCGAGGGAACCGGCGCCCCGCTTCCGAGGTCAGATAGGCACCAAACCGGTCAGGCCACTGAATCGGTGGGAGATTCCTCAAGGAGTGACGAGATGCGTACTGGGGTGCCGGTTTTGATGGCGGTTTCCGCAACTGCGATGGCGTTCGCGCTGTCCGGATGTTCCAGCTCGGACGACAAGGCTCCCACTCCGGCGATCGCCACGCCGCCCGCTTCGTCCTCGGCCGCGCCTGCGTCTTCCTCGGCCGCCGCGCCCGCTGGCGACTCCGCCTCGGCCGAGTACACGAAGCAGGGCACGAAGCTGAAGATCGGCGAGAAGGCCGTGGTGCCGTTCAAGTCCCAGAAGAACACCGGCGCGATCGGCGTGACGGTGACCGGCATCGACAAGGGCGTCGAGGCTGACCTCGCCCCGCTGAAGCTCGGCGACCGGGCGAAGGGCATGACGCCGTACTACATCCAGGTCAAGGTCACGAACGAGACCGGATCGGACTTCGCGTACAGCTCGCTGGGCCTGATGAACGGCTTGCTCGCGGACGGCACCAGCGGCCCGCACGTGACGGTGATCGGCAAGTTCGAGAAGTGCGACAGCGGGAACTCCGGCAAGGCCTTCACTACGAAGGGCGCTTCGTACACCAGCTGCGTGCTGGCGCTGGCCCCGGCTGGCGCGGAGGTCAAGGGGGCTAGCTACGGGGCTAGCACTTATCGGGACCTGGCTCCGAACACGGATTACGGCAAGGACGCGGTGACCTGGCAGTCCTGAGACCCAGGTGGGGCAGCTCGACGGCCAGGCGGCTGGTCAACGGGCGAATTCAAGGAAGCAGCTGTTTCCTTGAATTCGCTCACCCCGCAGTTCAAGAACCTTGAACTGTCGCGGGCGGCGGCCAGTCAGGCGCCAGCGCCCCCGACGCGACGAATGATCTTCGCCAGAATCCCCGACACGACCAGCCAGAACACCGCCGCGATGCCGTAGTTCACCAGCACCCGCAGCTTCGCGTCGCTCGGCGTGAACAGGTCCCTGAAGCCGAGCGACAAGCCGTCGGCCCAGCTGCGGACGAACGAGACGATGCCGTTGCCCTGGTTGGCCTCGCCGATGACGAAAATCACGTGCAGCACCAAGACCGCGGCGAACAGCAGACCGACCCAGCGCACGAGTGACGCGATGAACGACACCGCGCGCTCACGAGTGCGCCGCCAGTCCACCGGGGTGCGCTGGGGTCGCGCCTTCGCCTCGGTTTCCTGCGCTTGTTCCGCGTGCTCGCCCATGCCGGGCAGTCTGGCACGTCGCCTCGCGGCCCGCTACCCGCTAGTAACAGGTATCAGCCACCCGACGTAACAGTTCGATCGCGGCGGGCGGCTTTCCTTTCGGCGCGTCGGGTGGTTACAGTGACCCCGTGGCGCGTGAACTCCTGCTTCGCTGCCGCGACGGGGCCTGATCTGACCGGCTCCTCGTCGCGGGGCTTTGTGGTGCCGGTCGTCCGCACCGAACCCGTCAGGAGATTTTCCCGCGATGAGCACCGACCCCCGCACCACTAACTCCCGTCTGCGCACGCCCTCTCGTCCCGCGCCCGCCGGACAGCCCTCGTGGAATCCGCAGCGCGGCACGTCCATGCCGGTGCACCGGTACCGCCCCTGGTACGACGTAGTCGAGAACATCGACGTACCCGACCGCACCTGGCCGGACAAGCGCATCGAGCGCGCGCCGCTGTGGTGTGCGGTCGACCTGCGCGACGGCAACCAGGCGTTGATCGACCCGATGTCGCCCGCGCGCAAGCGCAAGTTCTTCGACCTGCTGGTCCGCATGGGCTACAAGGAGATCGAGGTCGGCTTCCCGGCCGCGTCGCAGACCGATTTCGACTTCGTGCGCGAGATCATCGAAGAGGGCGCGATCCCGGACGACGTGCACATCCAGGTGCTGACCCAGTGCCGCCCCGAGCTGATCGAGCGCACCTTCAAGTCGCTCGAAGGCGCGCCGAGGGCGATCGTCCACATTTACAACTCGACGTCGATCCTGCAGCGCCGCGTGGTGTTCCGCGAGGAGCGCGAGGGCATCAAGAAGATCGCCACCTCGGCCGCGGAAATGGTCGTCGAGCTGGCGGCGAAGCAGCCGGACACCGACTTCCGCTTCCAGTACTCGCCCGAGTCCTACACCGGCACCGAGCTGTCGTACGCGCTCGAGGTGTGCAACGCGGTCACCGAAATCTGGCAGCCGACGCCGCAGAAGCCGGTGATCCTGAACCTGCCGGCGACCGTCGAGATGGCGACGCCGAACGTCTACGCCGACTCGATCGAGTGGATGAGCCGCAACCTGGAACGCCGCGATTCGGTGGTCCTGTCGCTGCACCCGCACAACGACCGCGGCACCGGCATCGCCGCCGCCGAACTGGGCTACCAGGCCGGCGCGGACCGGATCGAGGGCTGTCTGTTCGGCAACGGCGAGCGCACCGGCAACGTCGACCTGGTCGCGCTGGGCATGAACCTCTACAGCCAGGGCATCGACCCGCAGATCGACTTCTCCGACATGGACGAGATCAAGCGGACCGTCGAGTACTGCAACCAGCTGCCCGTCCCGGAACGCTCGCCGTGGGGCGGCGACCTGGTGTTCACCGCTTTCTCCGGCAGCCACCAGGACGCGATCAACAAGGGCCTCGACGCGATGAAGGACGCCGCGGACAAGAAAGGCGTCCCGGTCGACGAGCACCCGTGGGAGGTCCCGTACCTGCCGATCGACCCGAAGGACGTCGGCCGCACCTACGAGGCCGTGATCCGGGTGAACTCGCAGTCCGGCAAGGGCGGCGTCGCCTACATCATGAAGGCCGAGCACCAGCTGGACCTGCCGCGCCGGCTGCAGATGGAGTTCTCGAAGGTCATCCAGGCCTACACCGACACCGAGGGCGGCGAGGTCGACCCGGCCACCATGTGGCGCGCGTTCTCGGCCGAGTACCTGGAGTCGAAGACCCCGCTGGAGCTGATCAAGCAACGGGTCACCGACAACGGCGGCGGCGAGTACGACCTCGAGGCCACGGTGAAGGTCGAGGGCGACGAGCACGAGATCACCGGCCGCGGCAACGGGCCGATCGCCGCGTTCTTCGACGCACTGTCCACTGTGGGCTACGACCTGCGGCTCCTGGACTACAGCGAGCACACGCTGAGCCCCGGCGACGACTCGCGCGCCGCGTCCTACATCGAATGCGCGATCTCCGACCGCGTGTTCTGGGGCATCGGCGTCGACCCGTCGATCGTCACCGCTTCGCTGCGGGCCGTGGTGAGCGCGGTCAACCGGGCGAACCGTTGACCCGAGCCTGATGCGCCCCAATGTGGCATTGGGTGCGTCACACGCACCCAATGTGGCGTTCGGTGCATCGCATGCACCCAATGCCACATTGGGGCGGTTAGGCGGGAGGTAGGTGTGCGGGCTGAGCGTCTGGTCGCGCTTCTCTTCACGCTGCACCGCAAACGCGCGGGCACCGTCGGGGAGCTGGCCGACGAGCTCGGCGTGACCGAACGGACGCTGCGGCGCGATCTCGCCGCGTTGCGGGAAGCCGGCGTGCCGCTCTGGAGTGAACCAGGGCGGCACGGCGGCATCCGGCTCGTCGACGGCTGGCGTTCGAAGCTCGACGGCCTCACCTCTCGGGAGGCCGTCGCGCTGCTGGCCCTCGACGTGCCGGACGCGCTGGCGGGGCTCGGTCTCGGCACCGCGGTGGCTGCCGCACACGCGAAAGTGTCCGCGAGCATGCCCGCTCAGCTGCAGGAACAGGCGCGGACGGTCGCCGGGCGGTTTCATCTCGACGCCTCGGCCTGGTTCAGCTCGCCGGACGACGCCGCCGCGCTGCCCGCGGTCGCCAAGGCGGTGTGGACTCAGCGGCAGCTCGACGTGCGCTATCGGCGGCGCGACAAGATCACTCGGCGGACGCTCGATCCGCTCGGGCTCGTGCTGAAAGCCGGGGTTTGGTATCTGGTGGCGCGGGTCGGAGGAGACCTGCGGACGTATCGCGTTTCCCGGCTGGAGGCAGTCGCCGAAACCGGCGAAACCTTTGCGCGGCCGGAAGAATTCTCGCTCGCTGACTGGTGGCGTGCGTCGTCGGCGGAGTTCGAGAAGATGCCGCTGCCGTTGAAGGTGACGGCTCGGCTCGACCGGTCCGCGGCGGGGGCGTTGCGGCGGGTTTTCGGGCCGGAGCACGTGAACGAGGTGCTGGTGTCGCTCGGCCCGAGGGACGACGACGGGTGGGCCGAGGCCGAGTTCGCCATGGAGGGCAAGGAAGTCGCCGTCGGACAGCTGGTTTCACTCGGCCCCGGCGTCGAGGTGCTGACCCCGCCGGAGATCCGCGCCGCGGTCGCGGAATTCGGTCAGGCGCTCGCCGACCGCAACCGTCAGCGGTAGCCGCTGGCGTCGGCGGGCTTTCCGGGTTCCTGGACCTCCTCGATGTATCGCCACGCGTCCGGACGGCTGCCGTCCACGTCGTCGATCTCGTAGACCTTCGCCAGCTGTCCGCTGGAAACGGTCTGGCCGGTCCAGCGGTGCCGGTCCGCGTCGGCGGCGAGCGCGACGACCGTGCGGCCGGAGAAGACCGGCGACTCCGAGATCACGAAATGCGGCTCACGGACGGCCGCGTCCCGCCAGTTTTCCTCGGTGACCTCGAAAATCTCCAGCATCGCCTCCGAACGCAGCCAACCCGGCGTGAACGCGATCGCCGTGCAGTCGTGCGCCTTGAGCTCGGCCGCCTCGCCGACCGCCAGGACGTTGATCGCCGCCTTGGCCAGGTAGTACGGCAGCGAAGTGCCCTCGCGGTACTTCCGGTTGTACTCGGCGGTGCCGTCGGTCAGCTCGATCACCAGCCCGCCCGGACGCCGGATGACCAGCGGAAACAGATGGTGGCTGGTGATCAGGTGGGCGTCGAGGGACAACCGCATCATCCGCAGGCTGGCGTCCAGCGAATGCTCCCAGACCGGTTTGCCCCACTCCAGGTAGCGGTCGCCGCCCCAGATGCCGTCGACCAGGATGTCGAGCCCGCCGTGCTCGGCGTCGATCCGCTGGGCGAGCGCGGCGACCTCGTCGCTCACCAGATGGTCGACCCGCAGCGCGCTTCCCTTGCCGCCGGCGGCCTCGATCTGCTCCAGAGTGTCCTCAATGGTCTCCGGACGGTCCACTTCGGACCGTCCGGCACGCGTCGTGCGACCGGTGACGTACACGTACGCCCCGGCCCGGCCCAGTTCGACCGCGATCGCCCGGCTCGCCCCGCGCGTGCCGCCCGCCACGAGCGCGACCTTGCCCGCCAGTTCCCCGCTCATTCCGTTCGTCCTCTTTCTCTCGGTGAACCACTAGCGTGCGTGCGAACCCTGACATCCCCTGTCCGGGTTCTGGAAATCTGTGTCCCGGCTGTGCCTTGCTGTGAAGTGCCGATGATTGGGACTCATCGGCGCTGGCGGAGCGGTTAATAGAGACATGGACGCTACGACGGCTGGGCTGGTGGTGCTGTTCGTCGTCTCGCTGGTGCCCCTGTTGCCCACCGAGGTGACGCTGCTCGGCATGGGCGTGGCCGCCGCGCAGCACGGGGCGTCGCTGGCTGTCGTGATCGCGGTCGCGAGCCTCGGCTGCCTGCTGTCTGACCAGGCGTTGTACGCGCTCGGGCGGTTCGGCGGGGCACGGATGCTGACCCGGCTGGGCCGTCGGCGCAAGCTGGCCGCCGGGCTGACCTGGCTCGACGGACGCCTGCAGCGGCACCCGCGGCCGGTCCTGGTGGTCGCGCGGTGGTTGCCTTCCGGCGGGACGGTCGGAGCGCTGCTGGCCGGCTCGTTGCGGTGGCGGTTCGCCGAGTTTCTGACCGCGTCCGCGGTGGGCGTGCTGCTCTGGACGTCGTACGTCGCGTTTCTCGGCTACGCCGGTGGCCAGCTCGTTGCCGAGCCAGGAGTGAGCCTGGCGTTGTCGCTGACCATCGCGGTGCTGCTGGGCTCGGCGATCACGGTCGGGATTCGACGGCACGCAGCGCCGAGTACAGCGCCCTGATCAGCGGTTCGTTCTCCGGAGCGGCCGCGGCGGGGAACGGGATGCGACGGCGGGTGTAGCCGTACGCGATGCCGTTGCGCGGGTCGGCGAACGCCTGCTGGCCGCCTGCGCCGCTGTGGCCGAAACTGCCCTGGCCCAGCTCCGGGTAGCGCTCGCCGGTGGCGTGGAATCCGATGCCGAACGCCTTCTGCTCGCCCAGCACCACGTCGCGTCCGATGGAATGGATCTGCGCGAACTCGGCGGCGATTTCCGGCTTCAGCAAAGGCGATTGGCCGTCCAGCGGGCTGATCGCCGCCGCGTACATCCGGGCCAGGCCGCGGGCTGAGGCGACCCCGCCGAACGACGCCGAGCCGAGCCGTCGGACTTCGGGCAGGTTCGGCAGTTCCCACACTTCCGGGCCGTCCGGGTGGTGCCGGTTGAACGCGATGCCCTGGAGGCTGTTCGCGGCTGGCAGCGGGAGCTGCCGTTCGGGAGTCAGCACCATCGGTTGGGTGGCAACGAATCGCGGCTCCAGTTCGGCGGGCAGGCCGAGGTGGAAGTCCACTGTGTACGGATCGCGGACGCGGTCGGCGAAGTTTTCCTGGAGGGTGCGGCCGGTCGCGCGGCGGACGACTTCGCCGCTGAGCGCACCGATTACCAGCGCGTGATAACCGAATGCGGTGCCAGGCCGCCAGAACGGGCGTTGCCGAGCCAGGCGTTCGGCGACAATGCGGTCGTCCGCGAGTTCCGCGCGGCTGAAGCCTTCGTCGGAGCCGACCAGCCCGGCTCGGTGCGCCAGGAGGTCTCGCAGGGTGACGTCTTGTTTTCCTTCGACGGCGAACTCCGGCCAGTAGTGGCGCACTCGCTGGTCCAGATCCAGCACGCCGTCCTGGACCAGCAGCGCGACGGTCAGATGCGCTGCCCCCTTCGACGCGGAGTACGCGCCGAGGAGGGAATCTCCGTCGATGTCCTCGCCGGTCCAGAGATCGACCACTTGCTCGCCGCGGTGGTATGCCGCCAGTTGCGCGGATCCGTCGGCTACTGCCGCGAACTCGTCCCGCACCTGCTCGAAGCCGGGCCGCACGGTGCCCTTGATGTCTGCCATACCGCCACGCTACACCTGTTTGTAACCAATGGTCACTAATTCTTCTCGGTAGAGTCCCCGGCTATGACCCGACCGCGGCCCGGCCGTCCCGCACAGCTCGATCGCGAGCGGATCGTCGACGCGGCGTTGTCCGCCGGGAATCTCGACACGCTGACCATGCGCGAGCTGGCCGCGCGGCTCGGCGTGACGCATGGCGCGCTCTACCGCTGGGTCGCCAATCGGGACGCGCTGTTCGATCTGGTCAGCGAGGTGGTGCTGGACCGGGTGCTTCCCGAGGAGGGGCCGCCGCGCCGATCTTGGCGGCCGTGGCTCGCGAGAGTCGCGTGGGCGATGCACGACCAGTTTCTCGCGGTACCCGGTTACGCGACCCGATTGTCCCGGCCGCATCGGCACAACGCGGATTCGTTCGGCCGGCTCCGCACCGAGGTCGTCACCGCGTTCACGAATGCCGGTGTGTCACCGGAACTGGCCGAGCAGAGCTGGTACATCTTCATCACCTGCACGGTCAGCTGGCTCGCCGTCCGGGAAAACCCGCTCGACCTTGGGCCGGACGCACCGCGGTTTGAGCTTTTCCTCGACACGCTGCTGCGGGGGTTGCCCGCCCGGGAACCCAGCTAGGTCGTGAGGGCGGCTACTTCGGCGCGCATTTCGTCGATCACGGTCGCGACCGCTGGGCGATTCGCCGCACCGGTGCGGCACACCACTTCCACCAGCCGTGCCGCGCGGATTCCGGCCAGCGGGCGGCCGACCAATCCGCTGCCGCGCCGAGTGTCCATTGTGTACCGAGGCATCAGCGCGATTCCGTGCCCGGCCGCGATAAGCCGTTCGGTGATGCGGAAATCGTTGATGCGCTGGACGATCTGCGGCCGCACGCCGGTGCGCACGGTCAGCGAGCGAAGGACGTCGTCGACCGGGAAACCGTGGTCGACCGAGATCCAGCGTTCGTCCGCGAGATCGGCCAGGCCGACGCGACGGTTGCGGGCGAGGCGGTGGCCGACCGGGAGGGCGACGTCCAGCGGTTCGCGCAGCAGCGGGACCACGTCGAGACGTTCGGTGTCGAACTCGGCCGCGTGCTCGTCGCGGTGGGCGACGACGACGTCGTAATCGGCGACCAGGCCGGGCACCTGCGGCGGGACCATGTCGACGTCGCGGACGTCGACCTCGAGGTTCTCGTGCTGGTCGATGCGACGCAGCAGGCCGGGCAGGAGCATCAGGCCGGCGGACTGGAAGATCGCGATCCGCACGCGTCCGCGCGGGGCGCTGCGGTAGGTGTCCAACTCCGCTTCGGCGCGGTCCAGCGCGGCCAGGACGTCGTCTGCGCGGGCGACGAGCGCGCGGCCCGCGTCGGTGAGCCGAAGGCCGCGACCAGCCGGTTCGGTGAGCGCGATGCCGACCTCCGTCTGCAACGCACGCAGCTGCTGCGAGATCGCCGACGGCGTGCAATGCAACGCCTGAGCAGCGGCGGTGACGCTGCCCCGATCGGCGAATTCGCGCAGCGTCCGGAGCCTGCCCAAGTCCATCCGGGCAGTGTATGTGAAGCAACGCTACACAGTCAGTGCAGTTATTCTCGCTAGTGCTTCAAAGTTTGCCTAGGCAGAGTAAGAAGCATGGCCATCCGGGACCGTTTGCTCGCCGTGTTCGTCGCCGTCCTGTGGGGCCTCAACTTCATTGCGATCCACGCCACACTCGGCCAATTCCCGCCGATGTTCGCGGGCGCGCTGCGGTTCCTGCTGATCGCGATCCCGACGGTGTTCCTCGTGCCGTGGCCGCGGGTGAAGCTGCGGTACCTCCTCGGGTACGGGCTCGGGTTCGGCACCGGGCAGTTCGCGTTCCTGTTCGTCGCGATGCACCTCGGGATGCCGACCGGGCTGGCGTCGCTGGTGCTGCAGGCGTCGGCGCCGTTCACCGTGCTGCTGGGCGCGGTGCTGCTGCGGGAACGCGTCTCCGGACGGCAGCTGGCCGGGATCCTGCTCGCGGTGGCGGGGATGACCGCGATCGCGTGGCAGCAGTCCGGGCAAGCGGCGCTGGTGCCGGTGGTGCTGACCTTGCTGGCCGCGCTGAGCTGGGCGATCGGCAACCTGAGCATGCGCCGCGCGGAGCCGGACAACCCGCTGCACCTGACGCTGTGGATGTCGGTGGTGCCGCCGCTGCCGATGCTGGCGCTGTCGAGCATCTTCGAGGGCCCCGGTGCCGCCTGGCACTCGCTGACGACGCTCGGGACCAAGACGGGCCTGATCGGCGTCGCGGGGCTGGCGTACGTGGTCATCTTCGGGACAGTCATCGGGTCCGGCATCTGGACCACCCTGATGCGCCGCAACCCGGCGGGCGTGGTCGCGCCGTTCTCGCTGCTGGTGCCGGTGGTGGGGCTGACGGCGTCGTTCTTCATCCTCGGCGAGGTGCCGACGGTCCTGACGCTGGTGGCGGCGGCAGTGGTGATCGGCGGGGTGCTGCTGGGGTCGCTGCGGCGGAAGCCCGCGGTCACGCCGGAGGAATTGCTGCCGGTGTGAGGGTCACCGGCAGCGGGCCGCGCCTTGGGGCGTGAATACGAACCTGTCGATGAACTTCGCCCCGCCATAGCGAGTCGCCAGCAGCACTGACTCCGGCTCGTCAGGCGTCCCGGTGACGCTTGTTCCTGGCTCGGTTCCGCTCCCGAGATGGAAAAAGACAAGCGGGTCGTCGAGGTGCACGGTGCCGTAAGCGAACGTCTTCGAGAAAGCCGGGTTGGGCCCGCCGAAAAGTACCGACGGTGGCCCAGCCTCGGCGAGGACTTCGCTGTGGCTCCGGTCGCGGGCACACCACGACCCCATCCGGTTTCGGAGGCGGTCGTAATCCGCTCGGGACAGCGTGTTGTCCAGGGTGAGCCAGCCGCGGAGGTGCGCGATCTCGGCGTAAACCGACGCCATGATGTGCGAGTCCCTCTCGCCCATTACGAGTTCGACCGCGCCGCTCACCCCGGTGGAGACGAACGCTCCCCGTGCCCGGAGTTCGGTCAGGTCATCGGCCAAGAGCCGCTCACATCCGTCGACGAACGCGACAGCATCGAGAAACAGCCGGAGCGCGCTTTCCCCGCCGTACATGCCCGGCCTGCGAAGGGCGGAGTTCAGCTGACGAAGCAGATAGTCGCGGACCTCGCCGATTGTGCGGCTCGTGCCGTTGTCACTGGTCATCGTTCGCTCTCTGTTCGGTTGCCCGGGAACAGAAATCCCCCGGCGAGTCCGCAGACTCACCGGGGGATTTCAGGGGCGAAAATCTCAGGCCACCGCGTCGTTCTTCTCGTCCGACGAAGAGGACGAGGACGACGCCGAGTCCGCCGCGTGGCGGGCCATGCGCTTCTTCAGCACCAGCGTCACCACCACGCCGATCACCAGCGCCGCTCCCAGGCCTGCCCACTGGAAGCCCTTCAGCCACTTGTCGGCGACCACGCCCAGGTAGTAGATGAGCGCCGTCGTTCCGCCCGCCCACACGATGCCGCCGAGGGCGTTCGCGATCAGGAAGCGCGGGTAGTGCATGTTGAGCGACCCCGCGAGCGGGCCGGCCAGGATGCGCAGCACCGCGACGAACCGGCCGAAGAACACCGCCCACATGCCGCGTTTGTGGAACATCCGTTCGGCGCTCGCGATGTGATCGGGGCCGAAATGCTTGGGGAACTTCCGGCCCGCCCACGCGAACAGCCGTTTGCCGCCCTTGCGGCCGATCAGGTATCCGATGCTGTCGCCGATGATCGCGCCCGCGGTGGCCAGCGCGCCGATCCACACCGGGTTCAGCCCGCTGTGCGACGACGCCAGCAGCGCCGCGCTCACCAGCACGATCTCCCCCGGCAGCGGGATGCCCAGGCTTTCGACCATCACCACCAAGCCCACCAACAGGTAGACCGAGAGCGGAGGGATCGCCTCCAGCACGTGGTCGATGTTCACTGCCAACCCCCTTGTGATTCGTGCCTGGTCTCCGCAGGGTACCCAGCTCGCGGCGATCCTCGCGTCCACCTGGAGTCGGGGGTGGGGTCCGCCTTCCGGCAGGGGTTTATCAGGGTTTTTCCGACATAACACGCAAAGCGCGCGATTCGAAGTACTCCCGTTCCGGCAGGCTCAAGGTGCGCTGGGCGGCGCGGACGTAGCAGTCGTGCGCGCCTCGCGGGTCGCCGGACAGTTCCAGGAGATGGGCGCGGACGACGTCGGCGCGGTAGTGGTCCACGTCGGTGCCGTCCAGTTCGCTCAGCGCGAGCGCCGGGCCTTCGACGCTGGCGAGCGCGACTAAGCGGTTGAGCGTGACCATCGGGCCGGGGGCGATCTGCTGGAGAAGGTCGTACAGCACCAAGATCTGCGGCCAGTCCGTGGCGTCGGCGGTCGGGGCTTCGTCGTGCACCGCGGCGATGGCGGCCTGCAGTTGGTACGGGCCGACCGGAGTGGTGGCCAGCGCGTGTTCGATGAGCGCGCTGCCTTCGGCGATCGCGGACGCGTCCCAGAGCGCGCGGTCTTGTTCGGCCAGCGGCACGGGGATTCCGTCCGCGCCGGTGCGGGCGGGGCGGCGGGCGTCGGTGAGCAGCATGAGGGCGAGCAGTCCGGCGACCTCGCCGTCGGCAGGCAGCAAGGCGCGCAGTTGCCGGGCGAGCCGGATGGCCTCGGCGGTCAGTTCGACCCGGTTCACCGCGTCGCCGGAACTGGCGGTGTGGCCTTCGGTGAACACCAGGTACAGCACCTGCAAGACCGCGGCGACGCGTTCCGGCAGCTCGTCCTGCGGCGGCAGAGCGAACTCCGCACCGCGCAGTTTGTGTTTCGCCCGGCTGATCCGTTGGCCGATCGTCGGCTCCGGGACGAGGTACGCCCGCGCGATCTCGGCGGTGGTCAGGCCGCCGACGGCGCGCAAAGTGAGGGCCACTTGCGACGGTCGGGTCAACGCCGGATGGCAGCAGAGCAACAGCAGGGTGAGGGTGTCGTCCTGCTGCGGCACGAGTTCGAAGGACGGCGGTTCCAGCGCGGCCACCGTCTCCTCACGACGGATGCGCGCGGCTTCGTTGCGCCACATCTCGATCCGCCGCCGGGAGGCCGTCGTGATGAGCCAGGCCTTCGGATTGTCCGGAACACCGTCCTTCGGCCATTGCACGGCGGCGGCGAGCAGCGCCTCCTGCACGGCGTCCTCGCATTTGCCGAAATCGCCGTAGCGGCGCACGAGCGCGGTCAGCACCTGCGGGATGAGATCGCGCAGGAGGCTATCGATCACAGCTCGAAGTCCACGTCGCCGGTCAGGCCCATCACCGGCCGCACCTCGATCGTCGCGAACGGGGCCTCCGGGATCCGCGCGGCGATCTCCAGCGCGCGGGCCTCCGAATCGCATTCAAGCAGGTAGAACCCGGCGAGCTGTTCCTTGATCTCGGCGAACGGGCCGTCGGTGGTGCTCACGCCGTCGGTGCGCACGTGGACCTGCTTCGTCAGTTCCGGCGCGGCCAGCCGCTCGGAGACAATCCGCTCGCCTTCCAGCTCCTCGTGGAACCGCTGGTAGGCGCGCAGGCCCTCGGCCTTCTGCTCGTCGGTCATCCCCGCCCAGGCCGCACGCGACGCCGGGTTGCCGTAGATCAGGACCAGATACTTCACCGGAAGCCTCCTCGAAAAGTTTTCTACCCCTGATGTCGAAGCCGCGCGGACAGCTTCGACGTCCCGGACGTAACCCGCATCCGGGAAAAGGAGAACACAAAATGTCCGAGAACGAGATCCGCGACCTGCTGGCCGAGCACACCGCCGCGACGCACGCGAAGGACCCGCAGCGGCTCGTCGCCTGCTACACGGACAAGGCGGTCCGGTTCGACCTCGCCCCGCCGTTGCGCACGACCGGCGCTTCCGCGGAGTACGTCACGCAGTGGTTCAGCACCTTCGATGGTCCGATTTCCCGCACCTACCACGACGAGGAGATCACCGTGTCCGGCGACCTGGCGGTGGTGACGGCGCTGACCAAATTGACCGCGACCCCGCAAGGCCAGAGCGAATCGTTCACTCTCTGGTTCCGCAGCACGTTTGCCTTGCAGCGTCGCGAAAACGGCTGGCTGATCTCGCACGAGCACAGCTCGACGCCGTTCCACATGGACGGTTCGTTCCGCGCCGCCGTCGATCTCCAGCCCTGAAAAGCCGTGAGGGGAACCCTGAGGGAATCAGATTCCCTCAGGGTTCCCCTCACAGACGGTTCAGAGGATTTCGGCGGCCGAACCGACGTCCGGCGGTCCGAGGTCGGGGTTCAGCGCCCCGGCGTCGACCAGCTCCACCTCGACCTTGTGCGGCTGGATCCGCCCGTCGCGGATGTCCTCCGCGTAGTGGCACGCCACCCGGTGCCCGGCCCCGATCTCGCGCAGCTGCGGACGATCGGTGTCGCACAGGCTTTCCTGCTTCCACGGGCAGCGCGTGTGGAAGCGGCAGCCCGACGGCGGATTGGCCGGCGAAGGAAGGTCGCCGGCGAGCAGAATCTGCTCGCGGCTGTCCTCCACCACCGGGTCCGGCACCGGAATCGCCGACAGCAGCGCGCGCGTGTACGGATGCAGCGGGTTCTGGTACAGCTCCTCCGACGTCGTCTCCTCGACCAGCGCGCCGAGGTACATCACGCCGATCCGGTCGGAGATGTGCCGGACCACCGCGAGGTCGTGCGCGATCACCACGTAGGTGAGACCGAGCTCTTCCTGCAGATCCTCCAGCAGGTTCACCACCTGCGCCTGCACCGAAACGTCCAGCGCGGACACCGGTTCGTCGGCGACGATCAGGTCCGGCTCCACCGACAGCGCCCGCGCGATGCCGATGCGCTGGCGCTGGCCGCCGGAGAACTCGTGCGGATACTTCCGCAGCGCGGTCTCCGGAAGGCCGACCGCGTTCAGCAGCTCGCGCAGCCGTTTCGCGGTGGATTCCTTGTCCTTGTCGAGCCCGTGCGCGCGCATGCCCTCGACGAGAATCGACTCGACCGACTGGCGCGGGTCCAGGCTCGACATCGGGTCCTGGAACACCATCTGCATCCGCCGCCGCGCCTTGCGCAACTGCTCGCCCTTGAGCTTCGCGACGTCGGTGCCGTCGAAGACGACCTTGCCGTCGGTCGGCTCGTTGAGCCGCAGGATCGCGCGGCCCAGCGTCGACTTGCCGCAGCCGGATTCGCCGACCAGGCCGTAGGTTTCGCCGCGGCGGATCGACAGGTCGACCCCGTCGACCGCGAACACGTGGCCCACCGTGCGGTCCACGACGATGCCGCGCTTGATCGGGAAGTGCACCTTGAGGCCGGTGACCTCGAGCAGCACCTCGTCGGTGTTCGCCACCGTCATCGGGTTCCTCCTCCTGCCGCCACGGCGGGTTGCACCGGGTTGTGGCAGCGCAGCAAGCCGTTCCGGTCGGGAACGAGCTCCGGCGAATGCTCCAGGCAGGCCGCGACCGCGTTCGGGCAGCGCGGCGCGAACGCGCACCCGCCGTCCCACGGGATGTTGTCGGCGACCGAACCGCGGATCGGCACCAGCTTCTCGCCGCGGCCCTCGTCGAGCCGCGGGATCGAGGCCAGCAGGCCGTGCGTGTACGGATGCCTCGGCTGCGCGAACAGCGAATGCCGTTCCTGGCGCTCCACGATCCGGCCGCCGTAAAGCACGTTGACCTCGTCGCAGAGCCCGGCGACGACGCCGAGGTCGTGCGTGATCATCACCAGCGCGGTTCCGGTGTCCTGCACCAGTTCCCGCAGCAGGGCGAGGATCTGCGCCTGGATCGTCACGTCGAGCGCGGTGGTCGGCTCGTCCGCGATGAGCAGCCGGGGACGGCACGCCAGCGCGATCGCGATCAGCGCGCGCTGGCGCATCCCGCCGGAAAGCTGGTGCGGGTACTCGGAAAGCCGCCGCGTCGGGTCGGGAATGCCGACCTTGTCGAGCAGTTCCGCCGCTTCGATCCGCGCCTTCTTGCGCGGCATGTCGCGGTGGCGCTCCAGCACCTCGGTGATCTGCAGCCCGATCGGGATGACCGGGTTCAGCGAGGACAGCGGGTCCTGGAACACCATGCCGAGATCGCGGCCGCGCCGGTCGCGCATTTCGCGGTCGGACAGGGTCAGCAGGTCGGTGCCCTCGAACCGCACCGAACCGCTGACGGTGTTGCCGCGCTTGGCGAGCAGCCGCATGATCGCGAGCGAGGTCACCGACTTGCCGCAGCCGGACTCGCCGACCAGACCGACCGTCTGGCCGGGTTCGACGTCGAAACTCACGCCGTCGACCGCGGTGAACGGGCTTTCGCCGCGGCGCTGGAACACGACCTTCAGGTCGCGGACTTCGAGAAGTGCCACGGGGTCACCGCCGGTTCTTCGGGTCGAGGGCTTCGCGGAGGGACTCGCCGAGCAGCGTGAACCCGAGCGCCACGATGATGATCGCGATCGCCGGGTAGTAAGCCAGCTCGGGCCGGATGTCGAGGAAGTGCTGGGAAGCGTTGCCCAGCATCAATCCCCACTCCGCGCGGGTCGGGTCCGGGTCGCCGAGACCGAGGAACGACAGCGCCGCGGCCTCCAGGATGGCGGTCGCCAGGGTCAGCGTCGCCTGCACGATCACCGGGCCGAGCGAGTTCGGCAGCATGTGCCGGAACACGATCGTCGTCCGCTTCACGCCGAGCGACGTCGCCGCCAGCACGTGGTCCGCCTCGCGCTGGGCGAGCATCGAACCGCGCAGCAGCCGGGCGAAAATCGGCACGCCGATGATCGACACCGCGATGATCACCGTCCACTGGCTCGGCTTCGCGAACAGCGCCGCGATCGAAATCGCCAGCAGCAGCGAGGGAAACGCCAGCAGCACGTCGACGATGCGCATGAGGACGGTGTCGACCCAGCCGCCGAACGCGCCCGCGAGCCCGCCGATGAGTGCGCCGAGCAGCACGCCGATCACCGTGGCGAGCACGCCGACCAACAGCGTCTGCTGCGCGCCGATCAGCAGCCGGGACAGGAAGTCGCGGCCGAAGTCGTCGACGCCGAGCGGGAATCCGGGCTGTGCGCCCGGGATGATGCCCCGGCCGAGGATGACCTTGTCCTGCAGATACCGGACCTGCGGGTCCTTCGGCGCGAGCAGCGGCGCGAAAATCGCCAGCAGCAGGAACAGCACGGTGATCACGCCGCCGACGATCGCCACCGGGCTGCGCAGCATCCGGCGCAGCGCCTCGGCGCCGAGGCTGCGCCCGCCCGCCGACGCCGCGGCGAGCTTGTCGATCGGTTCTTTCTTCTTGTTCAGCAGAGTGTTCACCGCACACGCACCCTCGGGTCGATGAGCCCGTAGGAAATATCCACGAGCATGTTCACGAGCACGTAGACCAGTGCCCCGAGAAGCAGCAGCGCCTGCAGCCGCGGGTAGTCCCGCTTGTCGATCCCTTCCGCCAGAAGGAATCCGAGGCCGCGGAAGTTGAAGACCCGCTCGGTCAGCACGGCGCCGCCGAGCAGCGCGCCGGTCTGCAGGCCGATCGTGGTGATCACCGGCAGCAGGGCGTTGCGCAGCACGTGCCGCTGGCGGACCACGGGCTGCGTGAGGCCCTTGGAGTTCGCGGTGCGGATGAAGTCCTCGTTGAACACGTCGAGCACCGACGCGCGGGTGATCCGGGTGATCACCGCGAGCGGAATGGTGGCAAGTGCCAGAGCGGGAAGAATGAGGTGCTTGATCGCGTCCCAGACCGCGTCCCATTCGCCGGTCATCATTCCGTCGAGAATGGCGAAATGCGTGACGACGGTGGCGTCGATGCCCGGAGCCTGCCTGCCTTGCGACGGCAAGCCGAGCGGCGTGGAAAGCAGGTCCTGCATCATGTAGCCGAGGAAGAAGATCGGCACCGCGACGCCGACCAGGGTCAGCACGATGATGACGTTGTCGACGATCTGGCCGCGGAACCGGGCGGCGAGATAGCCGAACGAAATGCCGGCCACCACGGCGATGATCATCGCGGTGATGCCCAGTTCAATGGTGGCGGGAAGGAACGTGCCGATCTCCGACATCACCGGCCGGGACGACACGAGCGAATTGCCGAAATCCCCGGTGACCGCGCGGCCGAGGAATTTGAAGTACTGCACGAAAATCGGCTGGTCGAGGCCGAGCACGTGGTTCAGGTTCGCCAGTTTTTCCGGCGTCGCCTTGTCCCCGAGCAGAGCGGACGCGGGCCCGCCAGGGAGTGAGCGCAACCAGGCGAACACCAGGATGGACAGGATGAGGAGCGTCGGGATCGCTTGTAGCAGCCGACGCACGAGAAAACGGAGCACGAGTAGTCCTTTGTGTACAGCCCGGGAACGAGGCCAAGGGCAGGCGCGGTAGCACCTGCCCTTGGCCTGGCTGCTCAGTGGTGCACGTCAGCCGATCGTGACGGTGTCGAAGCGTTCGTCGGTGAGCGGGCTGGCCACCACGCCCTTGATCTTCGGGCCGACCACGATCGCCGGCGTCGGGTAGGCGATCGGGATGGCGGGCAGGTAGTCCATGATCTTCTTGTTGGCGTCCTGGTACGCCTTGGTGTGCGCGTCGCCGGCCGGCGCGGCGTCCGCGTCGGCGAGCGCCTTGAACAGATCCGGGTTGTCGAAGCCGAATTCCGGCTTCTTGCGACCGAAGAAGGTGCCGACGAAGTTGCCCGCGTCGTTGTAGTCACCGGTCCAGCCGAGCAGGTGGATGTCCTGCTTGCCGTTCTGCTGCACGTCGTCCTTGTACCCGCCGTTCCACGACTCGGCGACCGGCTGCACGTTGATGCCGATGGCCTTCAGGTCCTCGGAAATCGCGGTGTAGGTGTCGGCCGGGTTCGGCATGTAAGGCCGGGTGACCTCGGTCGGGTAGTAGAACTTGATGGTCATGCCCTCGGCGCCGGCTTCCTTCAGGAGCTGCTTGGCGCGGTCCTTGTCGTACGGGTACTTGGTCACGTCGTCGGTGTAGCCGGAGATCGCCTTCGGCACGAACTCGGTCGCGACCTCGGAACCCTCGGCCAGCTTGGAGCGCACGAACTGCTCGCGGTTGATGCCGTAGGCCAGCGCCTGGCGGACCTTCGGGTTCTGCAGCTTCGCGCCGTTGGGGCCGCTCTGGTTGATGCCGAGGTAGAGCACGTTGAACGACGGGCGGATCAGCACCTGCTCGCCGTCGTTGCGCAGCAGCCCGTAGTCGGCGGGGGCCGGGAAGTCATACCCGTTGATGTCGCCGGCCTTGAGGGCCTGCTTGCGGGCGTTCTCGTCCGGGATCACCTTGAACACGAGCTTGTCCAGCTTGGCAGGCTGCGGCATCGTGCTGGTGTCGTTGCGCACCAAGGTGATCTGGCCGTTGCCCTGGTCCCAGCTCTCGAACTTGAACGGGCCGGTGCCGGTCGGGTGCTTGTAGCCGTACTCCGGGTACGTGATCGACGTGCCGGAGCCGGTGACCTTGTCCGCGTTGTACTTCTGCAGCGCGGTGGGGCTCTGGATCGCGAACGACGGCAGCGTGAACGCGGCCGGGAAGGCGCCCTTCGCGCGGGTCAGGTTCAGGACCGCGGTGTGGTCGTCCTTCGCCTCGCAGCTCTGGTAGACCGGCTTGCCGGTCGTGGTGCCCTCGTTGTTCTTGAAGCCCTCGAAGACGTCGCCGTAGTAGATCATCTGGCTCTGGGCGGTGGCGCCCTTCATGTTGTACCAGCGATCGAAGTTGAAGCAGACGGCCTTCGCGTCGAACGCGGTGCCGTCGCTGAACTTCACGCCCTGCTTGAGATCGAACGTCCAGGTCTTGCCGTCGTTGCTCGGCGTCCACTTCGTGGCGAGCGACGGGGCCAGGTCAGCGGTGCCCGGCTTGTTCTGGATCAGCGTGTCCAGCATCTGCCGGGTGATCCGGAACGTCTCGCCCTCGTCGTTGAAGATCGGGTCGAACATCTTCGGGTTGCCGGTGTTGCCGAAGACCATGGTGCCCCCGGAACCACCGCCTCCGGACTCGTCGCGCTTCGATTCCGCGCACGCGGACAGCGAGACCGCGAGCGCGCCCGCGAGTCCGATCAGAGCTGCCCGGCGTGTTCGGGTCAGCCGCAATTGCTGCATCTGGCACCCCTTGGGAATGTTCGGTGTATCGAAATTCACCGTCGGCGGTCAGTTCGGGAAGACCAGTGCGATCGGTGTGTTCGGTGACACTAGCGGGAACTCGGCCCCCGCTTAAGCACGTGAGGTTACGATCGCGCTACGTAAACCCCAAATTGACCGCAACGTGTCGGCAATTGTGCGCTCTGCGTAGCGAAAACCGCCGGTTTGGTACGTTGAGTGGCGGTTTGCTCACCCGGTTGGCCTAGCGGAGCGGGTTGTCCGTTCCGGGTGCCGTGGATGTTCCGGAACCCCTGCGACGGGCCTTCGGAGTTGCCCGCGAAGGGCACTGAAACAGCCCGAATGCACTCGAGTTTCCAGTGCTCGCGCATTCCGCGCAATAGCCGTTTTCGCTGGCCGCAAACCGATGTCGAGCAGGCATTCCGGTTGTTCAGACCAGCTGGTCCGCAGCCTCGCGAGTGCCGTCGACAGCGAACCAGCCGCGTTCGAACAACTGCCAGCGCCGCAGTTCGCCGCGGGCCGCTTCGCCGTCCCGGGCGACTGCCCTGGACAACCGTTCAGCCTCGGTGCCGCCCTCGATCCAGCACAGCCGCGAAAGCCGGGACCGGACCGCCTGACGTCCACTCGAGACGCCTTCCAGCACCAGCACCTCGGGCACCTCGACGCGCACCAGCACACCGGGCCGCGGCGTGCCGGAGGTCCAGTCCACCTTGCGGTACTCGCCGGGCCTGCCTTGCGCCAGCGGCGTCAGCACGCCGTCTTCCAGCTGCGGCCACCACGCGACGGGATCGTCCCAAGTGGCGAAGGCATCAGTACTGACCAGCGCCGCGCGCGAGCCGAGAGCGTCGACCGTCTCAGCGGCGAGAGTGGACTTCCCGGCCCCGGACGGACCGTCGATGGCGAGCACCCGGACGCCGCCGAGCCGGGGCGGAGCGGCGAGCAGTGCGGAGATCAGAGCACGCGTGCCGGGCTCGCTTCGGGCAGGCCGTCCACATTGTCAGGCGCGGACGTGCGCTTCTCCAGCTCGGCGATGCGCGCTTCCAGGTCGCGCTGGGTGTCTTCGAGTTCGCAGCGCAGCAACGCGGTCTCCTCGACCGCGGTCCGCACCTCTTCCTCCAGGTGCCCGACCTCGGTCGAAAGCTGCAACGCGACCAGCGCCAGCACCACGCCGGCCAGGAAAAACACGAAGTTCGACGGGGTGGCGACCCCGGTGAGATGCGCCAGGAACTCCGCGACTGGCGGGACCACCGCGAGCACCACGACGCCGAGCGCGACCACGAGCCAGATGCCGGCGTACTTCTCGCGCAGCTTGCGCCGCCGCATCATCTCGACGACGACGAGCAGCACCAGCGCCGCGATGACGATGCTCAGTACCTGCCAGCCTGCCATGGCAGCCTCCCTACGCCGCTGCGGACGAGTCGACGGACGGACGACGGCGCACGAGCGCGAGCAGCAGGGCGAGCCCCGCGCGGCCCAGGTACACCGCGGACTTCACCGGCGAATGGCTCGGCTTGCCGCCCGCCCGTTCGCGCATGACCACCGGAGTCTCCCGAATGGACAGCTGCGCCCGGATCGCCATGACCAGCGCCTCGACCGTGTCGCCGAGGTACTCGGCCGGGTAGTAGCCGGCGAACAGGCGGATCGCGCGCGGGCCCATCGCCTTGAACCCGGAGGTGACGTCGGTGAGCTTGCTGCCGGACAGCCTGCTGAACACCAGCGACAGCGCGACCATCGCGTACTTGCGCGGCCCGACCGCGCGGTAGGCGCCCTTGCCGGCGAACCGGGAGCCGATCGCGATGTCGGCGCCCTCGTCGAGGAGCCGCAGCAAGGCACCGACCTCGTCCGGGTCATGCTGGCCGTCCGCGTCGACCTGGACGACAGCGTCGTAGCCGCGTGCCGCGGCGTAACGGAAACCGGTGCGCATCGCGCCGCCCACGCCGAGGTTCACCGACAGCCGGGCCACCCGGACGCCGCAGGCGCGGGCGAGTTCGGCGGTGCGGTCGGTCGAACCGTCGTCGACCACCAGCACGTCCGCAGCCGGCAGCGACTGCTTGACCTGGGTGAGCACCGAAGCAACGCTGTCTTGCTCATTGAGCGCGGGCATCACGATGAGCACGCGTCGAGTGCTCACGGATGTGCTGGACACGGCAGTCACCATAACCGCTTACTGACCGTTCGCCGTGGTAGGGGCGGTCACGCCGGACTGTCCGGCGATTTCGTAGATCGTCGCGCCCTCGTTGTGGAACACCACGCGGAACTGCGGTCCGGGCCGGACCCGCGCCACGCCGACGGACTCGATCGCGTTTTCCGCGGCCTTCCCCCTGGCCTGGATCAGATAACGCACCCGCAGGTCGGTGAGGTCGGCGCGGACCTGCTGGTACTTGTCGATGTCGTTGACCCACGCGCTCAGGTACGCGGCCTTGGTGTTCGCCTCGGCGCCGTAGAAGGTCCACTCGACCGGCTGAACTCCGGCCAGCGCGTACATCCACGCGGACCCGTCGGACCGGTTGTTCATCACCCGCTCGCCCGGCACGGTGTGCTGGCCCAGCCAGGCGAAGGCGGCTTCCTCCGCCTTGGACACGGTCGGCCCGTCCTGGTAGGTGACGGCCAGCCGGCTCGCGTTGCGGCCGGCGTAACCGCCCTTGCTCAGGCCGCCGCACACCACCAGCAGCAGTGCGACCCCGACCACGCCGAGCATGGCCGGCTTGAGGTTGACCCGCGGCTGCACCTTCCGCGCGAACCAGGCGGCGGCGGTGTGCGCGAACTCTCCGAACGCGACCGCGCCCGCCAGCGGCACCAGCGCGGCGATCCGCCAGTGGTCGTTGTAGAAGAGGCTGGTCATCTTCTGCATGATCGGCGAGTTGATCGACACCGTCAGCATGAAGAGGCCGCCGAACACGACGTACGCGGCGACCAGCCACAGCATCCGCCGGTGCCGCACCAGCAGGACGAGCCCGACGAACGCGGGCACGCCGATCCACCACTGCGGGAAGTCCGACATCGGGGAAAACGTGATCGTCTGGCCGAAGCCGCCGGCGAGCGTGGTCTCCGGCGCCCAGTACGCGCTCGTGACCCCGCCGGCGTTGTACAGCGAGGGCAGCACCAGCGGCACGCCGAGCACGATCGCCAGCACTCCGGTCGCGATCAGCGAAGGCAGGCTGCGCCGCCATTCGATCTTCTCGAAACGGCAGAGAACGGCGACAAGAATGAGCAGGAAATAAACAACGACCACGAACACGACACTGGTGTGCAGACCGCACAACCCGGCCACGCCGACCCCGATCGCGACCGGACCGGCGATGCCGTTCGGCTTCAGCAAATAGCGGCCGAGCGCCAGCATCGCCGGAACCAATGCGACCCCGGCGACGTAGGGCCACAACGGACCGCGCCACAACGAGTCGTACGGGAAGGCGCTGAACCACGTGCTGACCGCGGCGGCCGCGGCGGCGCCGAGCGCGGGCATTCCCCAGACCCGGCACAGCGCGGCGACCCCGAACGGCACGGTGAAAATCACCGCCAGCGCGGCAAGGTTCAGCGTGGGCATCATGGTCAGCCCGCCCTTGCCGAAAACCAGCGCGAGCAAGGCGTGATACGTGTCGGGATAGAAGTAGTTGCCCTGGTTCGGCAGGTTGGCGATAGTGCCCACAGTGGACGGCCGGGCGTCGCCGTGTTCGGCGATCCAGCGGATCAGGTTGCCGTGGAACGGCGCGTCCCAGCCCTGCTGGACGGTGTTGATCCCGTTGGCGCCGCGCAAGAAAGTGACCGTGCCCACGCCCAGTGCGACGACGACGCCCGCCGCCATCACGAGGTGGTCGCGCAGCGGCAGCTTCTCCGGTTCCTCGCCCGCCCAGTCCGGGTGCCTGCGGGCACGCAGCCGTTGTGCCGCGAACGCCAGGCCGAAGCCGACGGCGGCGAGCACCAGTGTCCACAGCACGACGTCGAGGAGCGACCAGCGGATGCCGAGGCCGCCCAGCACCGGGACGCCGAGCGCGATGATCCCGAACGTCAGCAGCGGCGCCGCCGCCGCGAGCGTCCACCCGCGCAACCGGATGGCCGCTCCGAAGACGAGCCCAGGCACCCAGAATGCAAGCAGCACCAAAAGAACGTTCATCGAATTCGAATCCAACCCTGATTGGCTTTCGCCATCCGACGCGCGCCGGGAACCGGCGGCTCGGAACTCACACTACTGCGACGCTAAGAACACGCTTCACCCGTGTCAGACGTTGCTTCCGCGGACGAATTGGCGAGTACGAACACCAGTACGACGACGAGCCCGGCCATCGGCGCGACGGCGAGCGAAACGACGGCGCGCAGCACGGTGTCGCCCGGAACCGCGAGCAGCAACGCCGACGCGGTGACGGCGACCACTGCCCAGGTGATCAACACGCGGTTGGCCTGGGCGCGCGCCACCAGCACGGCGGTGAGCAACTGCATCGGCACCAGCAGCACCGAGGACCACACGAGCCCGGCGACCGCCCAGCCGTCCACCTGGTACTTGGGGCCGTTGACGAACTGCACCGCCCACGGCCCGATCAGCATGCCGACCAACGCGCCGAGCGC
Source organism: Amycolatopsis sp. cg13 (assembly GCF_041346965.1). GTDB lineage: Bacteria > Actinomycetota > Actinomycetes > Mycobacteriales > Pseudonocardiaceae > Amycolatopsis. Next base: position 6,258,678 of record NZ_CP166848.1, on the reverse strand, counting down.
GGCGAGCGCGAGCGCGGCGAAGGTGCCCAGCAGCAGCACCCGGCGCAGCCTGCTCCGGCCGTCCTCGGTGGCGGAAAGCCGCACCACGAACGGCACGGCGAGCGACTGCACCGGCGCGACCAGCGTCAGCGGCAGCCTTGCGATGACCAGCGCGGCGAACACCGCGCCGATCCGGTCCCGGTCGCCGCCGGGGGCGAGCAGGCCGACCAGCGCGGGGTACCCGGTGATGACCGTCGCGGTGAGCGCCGCGCCGAGCAGCAGCATGAGCATCCGGCGGCTGGTGACGCCCCAGCCGTCGCCGTCCGCGCGGACGTCCAGCAGCCGCCACGCCTTGCGGATGAACAGCAGCCAGGCGAACGATCCGGCCGCGACCGCCAAGGCCAGCGGCACCAGCCGGTACGCGGTGGCGATCACCAGCAGGCCCAGCACCAGCGCGCGGACCGCGGGTTCGGCGACGATCAGCCCGGCGAAGTGCTTGACCTGGTGCTGGCCGATCAGCAGGCCGCGCACGCCGAACTGGCAGGCGAACGCGACCCCGCCGGCCACCACCACGAGAGCGAGTTCCCAGGTGCCGTGGAACAGCCGGTCGTTGATCGGCGGGATGAGCAGCGCCAGCCCGAACGCCCCCGCGGCCGCCGCCGAGACGGCCACCGCGCGCAGCGCTCCGCGACCCGCGACGCCGCCGGTCAGCGCCGCCGTCGCGGACTGCCGGGAGAGCTCCTGCTCCAGCGGGGACAACGCGCTGCCGAGGCCCATCAGGAGGCCCCAGAAGGTGAGGAAGGTCGCGTACTGGTCCGGCGGCAGCAGCCGCGCGCAGGCGACGGTGAGGACGTAGCCGAGGATGATCGCCACGATCAGCGAACCGCCGAGCTTGCCCGCGGTGCGATGGGTGTCCCGGACGACCCCGTTGGCCGCCTCGCCGGTGTCCGCCACGCTCATCGGCGCCGCAGCCGAGCGCGCAAGGCGAGGAACAACCCGCGGAACACACCCGAACCGAACCCGGCCGCGAACACCGGCAGCAAGGTGCCGACCGCACGCGCCTCGGCGGTGCTGGCCCCGCACTTCTTGACCGCGGCCGCAGCCGCCGCCGACCCGGCGATCCCAAGCGCGGCAGTCGTTTTCGGCTTCTTCACCGCCAGTCCGGCTCCGACCGCGCCGACCGCGAGCGCGCCGAACAGCGCGGTGCGCGCCGGCCCGGGCGAACCGAGATAGGAATCCACGTACGTGGTCCCCCGGAAGAATGACTGCGCCCAGAACTTCTTGAGCGAATCGCGGCCGTGGTAGGTCCCGGAGAACTGCGGGGCAAGGTGAATGCGCGCGCGTTCGGCGATCCAGCGCAGCATGCGGGTGTCGTCGCTGGCCAGCCGGACGTCGTCGAACAGCGATTCGAAAGCGGCGGCGGATCCCTCGAGCAGATCGCGGCGGGCGCAGAAAAATCCGGTGCCCTTCGGGTAGAGGTCGAATTCCTCGATGCCGAACGACGTCAGCTTCGGATCCGCGAAGTACTTGCGCCACGAGAATGCGACCAGCCCGGCCATGAAACCGGCGTAAGGATTGTGTTCGGACGCGACGTTGATGTGGCCGTTCCAAGCCGTGCGTTCCGGGTGGCCGGTCAGCTGGTCGCGCAGAAAACCGAGGCTGCCGGTGTCCACGAGCACGCGACTGTCCAGCAACAGCAGCCATTCGCCGGACGCCTTCGCCATTCCGGCCCGGCGAGCCTCGAACCGGCCGCTGTTGGACTGGCTCAGCACGGTGATGCCGTGCTGGTCGCGCAGCCGGGCGAGCCGGGCGGGCGTGCCGTCGGTGCTCCCGTCGTCCACGACAAGGATTTCCACCGGCCACCGCGCCGCCTCGGCCGAGGCGATCAGCGCGCCGACGCTGCGGTCGATCCAGTCTTGTTCGTTGTAGACCGGAATGACGACGCTGAGCGACGGGAGGGGCGGATTCGCACTCACCCCGGCGAGGCTACCCTGTACCGGGCGGGGCGGAGCGCACAGCATCCTGGCCCGCGCCGTTGACCTGCTGTTCACCCGGCTGTGGCCGGCCCGGAGATTGGGTGATCCACGGTGATTTCGTTCATTGTCGGCACCACCGCGGAACTGATCAAAATCGCGCCGGTCTTCCATCGCGTCGCCGAACGCGGAGCGAAACCGGAGATCTGGTTCACCGCACAGCACGTGGACGAGGTCGCGGACGTGCTCTCGGATTTGAAGCTGCCAGAACCCGCGCTGTGGTTCGTGCCGCGTGCGCAGGCGCACAATCTCGAATCCCCGGCACAGGTCCCCGGCTGGGCGGCGCAGGTCATGCGCACCGCGTGGAGCCGCCGCGCCGAACTGCGCGCCCGGTTGTCGTCGGACGGCCGCCCGCCGCTGGTGCTCGTGCACGGCGACACGTTCACGACGCCGTACGGGGCGTTGATCGGCAAGAAGGTCCTGAAGGCCCGCGTGGGCCACATCGAGGCGGGTACTCGGTCGGGCAGCATTCTGTCGCCGCTGCCGGAAGAACTGAACCGCAAAATCGCCGGGAAGCTGGTGGACATCCACTTCTCCCCCAGCGAGCGCGAAGTGCAGAACCTGCGCAACGCCCGCGGCGTCGTGGTGAACACCGAAGCGAACACGGCGATCGACTCGATGCGCCAAGTCGTAGACCAGCCGCTGGATGTCCCTGGTTTGCCGGAAAAGTTCGGCCTGGCAACCCTGCATCGGTTCGAACTGGTCTCCCGCGCGGATAAGTACCGCGAGGTCTTGGAAATCCTGCGCGCGCAAAGCCGCAAGATGCCGATCCTCTACATGGCAGGCGCCCCAGAACGGGAGAAGATCCGGGCCCTGGGCTTGGACAACCTGTTCGACGACAAGTTCATCGCCCAGCCGAAGATGCGGTACCTGAAGTTCCTGCCGCTGGTCGCCCGAGCCGAATACGTAGTCACGGACTCCGGCGGCCTGCAAGAAGAATGCGGCTACCTGGGCCTGCCGTGCGCCGTCCACCGAGCCCGCACCGAACGCCACGTAGGAATCGGCGAAAACGTAATCCTGACCGAAATGCGCGGCGACAAACTGCAGGAATTCCTAGACACCTACGAACACCGCCGCAGCGATTCCTGGATGGACAAATACCACCCGTCCGACATCGTAGTGAACTCACTCGCACAACTAGGCTACTGCTAACCCAGCCACAACCAGCCACCCCTAACCAACGCGCCCACAACGCGGGATCGCGTCGGCGTCTGACGGAGCTGCGTGCACGGCCCCCCGGGCCGGGCACGCAGCTCCGTCAGACGCCGACTTAAAGGCGATCCCGCCCGCGACGACGGAGTCGGCGCCAAAAACACAGTTGGCGACCTAACATCAAAACCAGAGCACGCGCCGCCCGAACAACGCCAGCCCTCGGCACGAAAGCTCACGACCAACCAGGCCATTCCGGCCCACAGTCGTTCGAGGCCAGTCACCAAACCCCTCGGTCCGAGGACCTCGGCGGCTCCTCTCGTCCCACAAAGAAGAACGACCTGACCTTCCCCACCGGCTTCATCGACCGAGTATCCCAGCGCACAAAAAAGGACACGGCACTACGGCCGTGTCCTTCCCTGCCGAAAGCTTTTACAACGCGCGTCGCCCAGACAGCGCGCGTCCCAAAGTCAGCTCGTCCGCGAACTCAAGATCCCCGCCCATCGGCAACCCCGACGCCAACCGGGTCACCGACAACCCAGGGAAATCGCGCAGCATCCGCACCAGGTAGGTCGCCGTCGCTTCGCCCTCAGTATTGGGGTCCGTCGCGATGATGATCTCTTTGACATCAGCCTCACCGATGCGCTGCAGCAACTGCCGCATCCGCAACTGCTCCGGCCCGATCCCCGACAACGGATCCAACGCGCCGCCAAGAACGTGGTAGCGCCCCTTGAACTCGCGGGTCCGCTCGACCGCCAGCACGTCCTTCGGTTCCTCGACCACGCAGATCACCGTGAGGTCGCGGCGTTCGTCGCGGCAGATCCGGCACGTTTCCTGTTCCGAGACGTTGCCGCAGATCTCGCAGAACTGGACGCCCTCCTTGACCTTGCCCAGCACGTCCTGCAGCCGCGCGATGTCCGCGGGGTCGGCGGCCAGCAGGTGGAACGCGATGCGCTGGGCACTCTTCGGACCGACGCCGGGCAGGCGGCCCAGTTCGTCGATCAGGTCTTGGACGACACCTTCGTACAAGTGTCAGCCGCCGAAGCCGAGGCTGCCGAGGTCCGGCATGCCGCCGCCGAGGCCGCCGGCCAGCGGGCCCAGTTTCTGCTCGGTGAGCTTCTGCGCGCTCGCCGACGCGTCGCGCACCGCGGCGACCACCAGGTCGGCCAGGGTTTCGACGTCTTCCGGGTCGACCACCTTCGGGTCGATGACGAGGCTCTTCAGCTGGCTGTCGCCGGACACCGTCGCGGTGACCAGACCGCCGCCCGCGGTGCCGGTGACCTCGGTGTTGGCGAGTTCCTCCTGGGCCTCCACCAGCTTCTGCTGCATCTGCTGGGCCTGCTGCATGATCTGCGACAGGTCGAAGCCGCCGCCGCCGGGTTGCACCATGATCGCACTCGGTCCTTCCGCGTTTGGGTGTTCCTCCCCAGCCTAGCCGCGCGCCCGGCGCGTCCGTCCTGGCGGCACGCGTGTGCTGTGGCACCGTGGTCGCGTGCGAGCGAAGACACTCCCGCTGCTGACCGGCCTGATGCTGCTCACAGCGTGTTCCGGCGGCGGCGAGACGCCTGCTTCACCGGCCGCCGCGCCGACGTCGAACGCCAGCTCGGCGGCCCCGAGCCCGAGCCCCAGTCCGTCGTCGAGCCCGCCGTCGTCGTCTTCGAGCCCGCCTTCGACGTCCGCGGTTCCGCCGGTCGGCTCAGGCAAGGTCGTGGTGCTCGATCCGGGCCACAACGGCGGCAATGCCTCGCACCCCGGTGAGATCAACCGGCAGGTGCCCGCCGGGCGCGGGCAGACGAAGCCGTGCAACACCACCGGCACGTCGACCAACGCCGGGTACCCCGAGCACGCCTTCACCTTCGCCGTCGCGCAGGAAGTCGGGAATGCGTTGGCGGCCAAGGGAATCAAGGTCGTCTATACGCGGCAGAACGACTCCGGCGTCGGCCCGTGCGTCGACGAGCGCGCGCAGATCGGCAACAACGCGAACGCCGACGCGGTGGTCTCGATCCACGCTGACGGCTCCACTTCGCCGACCGCGCACGGCTTCCACGTCGCGTACTCGGCGCCGCCGTTGAACGCGGCGCAGGGCGAACCGTCGCTGAAGCTGGCGCGCACCATGCGCGACGGAATCCGCGACGACGGCTTCGCCACGTCCACTTACATCGGTTCGGCAGGCCTTTCGCCACGAAACGATCTGGCCGGGCTCAACCTGTCGACCCGCCCGTCCGTGCTCGTCGAGTGCGGCAACATGCGCAACGCCGACGAGGCCGGGCAGATGTCGTCCGCGGCGGGCCGGGCGCACTACGCACAGGCCATCGCGAAGGCGATCGAGGCGTACCTGGCCAGCGCCTGACGCAGAGAGCCGAAAGGGCTACTGAACGGACAGAACACCGGACACCGTCTTCTTTCTTGATCGGTCCCGACTTACCGTCGCTGGGGACTTCTCGAGGAGGCGCCGGTGGCAACATCACTCCGAGGACGACTGGTGCGGCTGCTGGCCGTGACAGCCATGGCGGGCACTCTCGTGTCGACGGGAGTCGCCGAGGCCGCTCCACAGGCGGTGACCGCCGGGCCAGCGCGGTTCGAAGTCCTGTCGCCGACGCTCATCCGGACCGAATACGCGGGCGACGCCAAGTTCGTCGACGCCGGTACGTTCAACGCGATCGGTCGCGGCAGTTTCCCCAAGACCCCTTACACCGCAACCAAACGCGACGGCTGGCTCACCATCCAGACCAGTGCGGTCAAGCTGCGCTACAAGCTCGACTCGGGCGCGTTTTCCGACGACAACCTCACCGTCCAGCTAAGGACCGGCGGCCAGGACGTCACCGCACAGCCGTGGGCGGGCAAGGCGACTCCGGTCTGCGCGTTCGGCACGCTCTGTGAGGCCGAACAACTGCAGCTCAACGGACCAGGCACGGCCAGCGACCACCGCGGCTACACCGGCGACGGTTTCGCGGCGGGCTTCATCAATCCCGGCGACAGCATGGCCTTCCGCGTCACCGCTGCTGGTGATCAGCAGCTGGATCTTCGCTACGCCAACGGAACCGGCGGCGACGGCCAGCACACCACCCGCACCCTCAGCGTCCTGGTGGACGGCACCAACGCCCGCACCGTCACACTCCCGGCCACCGCTGACTGGGACACCTGGGCCCTCGCGACCGTGCCGGTCACCATGCCCGCCGGGCAGCACCAGGTGACCGTCAAACGCGGCACCGCCGACTCGGGCAACGTCAACATCGACAGCCTCGCCGTGGTCAACCCCGGTGCCGCGTACCCACAGCCCGTGCCGCCCGCCCCGACGCCGTGCGCTTTCGGCGTTCTGTGCGAAGCCGAACAAGGCGCACTTTTCGGCGGCGCGCACCCGGCCAGCGACCACGACGGGCACTCCGGCAAAGCCTTCCTGGCAGGCATGGAACGCGCCGGGGCGTCCGACGCGCTGACGATCACCGGCGTCCCCGCCGACGGCTCCTACGATCTGCAACTCCGCTACGCCGACGCGACCGCCGTTTCCGGCCAAACCCAGCCGACCTCGTTGACGCTCCAAGCTAACGGCGCGTCGACCAACCTGACCCTGCCGTCGACCAGCAGCTGGAATTCGTGGCGTACCAACACAATCCCGGTCAACCTCAAGGCTGGCACCAACACGGTCACGCTGTCCTGCCCGGACGCGAACTGCCACGTCAACCTCGACACCGTCGCCATCACCGGAGCGCATTCGGCACTACTAGCCCCGCACGCGCCGCTCGGCGGTTACCGTCGCGGCCTCGACGGCGTGGACGGCAGTGCAGTCTCCGCACCAGGAATCCTGTACCAGGACGGTTGGTCCCTCCTCGACGACACCGCCTCGGCGCTGTACGACCCGCGCACCAAAGTCGTCACCCAGCGGCCGAGCAGCGAGAGCTACCAGGACGGATACGTCTTCGCCTACGGCCAGGACTACGGCCGCGCACTGCAGGAACTGGCCCAGCTGACCGGACCGTCGCTGCTGCTTCCCCGCTGGGCCTACGGCGTCTGGTACTCCGAGTACTACGACCGCACGGCCGCCGACTTCCAGCAGACGATCGTGCCCAAGTTCCGCGAACAGCACGTGCCGCTCGACATGCTCGTCGTCGACACCGACTTCAAATCGCCGGACCGGTGGAATGGCTGGGAAATCGACCCGACCCGCTTCCCCGACCCCAAGGCGTTCTTCCAGTGGGCACACGACCAGGGCCTGCACACGTCGCTGAACATCCACCCGAGCATCCGCGGCGACGACCCGCAGTTCCCGGCCGCTCAGGCAACCGCGAAGGGCAAACTCCAGCCCAGCTGCGGAAAAGACTGCTACGTCTTCGATTTCGGCGACCCCGACCAGCTGCGAGCCTACTTCGACCTGCACCGGCCGATGGAGCAGCAGGGCAACGACGTCTGGTGGCTCGATTGGTGTTGCGACGCCTCGAAATCCAGCCTCGCCGGTGTCACTCCGGACGCGTGGATCAACCAGCAGTACGCACAGCGCAACGGCTTCGCGTTCTCCCGCGCGTACGGCTCGCTGCAAGCCGGTGGATACAGCTCGCCGACAGCCGTGCCGACCGGGCCGTGGGCCGACAAGCGCACCACGCTGCACTTCACCGGTGACACCATTTCCGACTGGGCCACGCTGGCTTTCGAGGTCGGCTACACACCCGGCGAATCCGCGGCGACGGGTCTGGCTTCGATCAGCCACGACATCGGCGGCCACACCGGCGGATTGCAGCAGCCAGGCACGGAACCGGGCAGCACGAAGCTGCCGGACGACCTGTACGCACGCTGGGTGCAACTCGGCACGTTCCAGCCGATCGACCGGCTGCACTCCAACCACAGCGACCGGTTGCCCTGGCAGTACGGAGCCGCTGCGGACGCGTCAGCGACGAAGTTCCTTAACCTGCGCGAAAACCTCGTGCCGTACACGTACACGCTCGCCCAGCAGGCCACCGCGACCGGGATGCCGATCGTGCGGCCGCTGTACCTGCAATATCCGGATCAGCAAGAGGCTTACGCCCAAGCTGGCGGCGAATACCTGTACGGCCCGGATGTCCTCGTGGCTCCCGCGACCAACCCGGGCACCACGGCGACCACGAGCGTCTGGTTCCCGCCGGGCAACGACTGGACCGACTACTTCACCGGCAAGACCTACCGGGGCGGCACCACCGCGCAGATCACCACCGGTCTGGACACGATGCCGGTGTTCCTGCGCTCCGGCGGAATCATGGTCACCCGCAGCGGAAACGTCGCCGGTGATGCGCATGATCCGCTTACCGCCGCGACGGCCACGGTGGCGGGCGGCCACAACGGTGCCTTCACTCTCTCCGAGCAGGGCAGCACGACTTCCTTGCGCTACACCGAAAACGCCCACTCATCGATGCTCTCGATCGGCAGCACGCAGCGCGCCTGGACCGTCCGGTTCACCAACGCGACCGCACCGGCCGCGGTGTACGTGGACGGTCGCCGCAGCGGTGCCTGGACCTGGGACGCCGCGACCCGGACGGTAACCGTGCAGACGCCGCCGACGCAGCATCCGCTCAACGTGCGGCTCGTGCGGTAGGCGGCCTCGTGAGTGTTGATCACGGTTCTAACCGTGATCAACACTCACGAGAGCTTTAGTCCAGCGGACGCGCGCCGAGGTGGTCGGAGAGGAGCTTGCGCGCGATCTGCTCCGGGTCCTCCTCCGCGGGCGGCGGCGGAGGCGGCGGGACCGGGCTGGAGTCCTCGGAGTAGATGTCGTCGTCCTCGTCCGAGGGTTCGGGCGGGAGCGGGATGTCCGGCTCGCTCGTCGTGACGCGGGGACGGCTCGGCGCTTCCGCCGCGGGCTTCGGCGGGGCCGGAGGCGCAGCGGCGGCCGCCGGGGGCTGGGCAGCCGCGGACGGACGCGTGAACGACCGTTCCGGAGCCGGTGCCGCCGGTTGCTGCCGGGGAGCCTGCCGTGCCGGAGCGGCGGCCGGTGCCGCGCCGTGCACGCAGCGGACCTGCCATTCGCCGCCGAGCACCTCGCTCAGCCCGGCCGCGATCTTGCTCGCGTTGCCCTGGTCGCTCAGCCGCCGGGCGAGCGGTTCGGACTTGTGCGTCAGCGTGACCGCGGAACCGTCGACCTCGGCGACCGCGGCCTGCGTGAGCATGGCTTCGAGCGCACGACCGCCGGTGAACTTCCGCAGCGACGCCAGCAGTTGCGGCCACTTCTCGCGCACCTTGGCCGCGTCGATCCCGCCCGCCGCCGGGGCTTCCTCAGGAGCAGCCGGAGCGGTCGGGGCCTCCGGCTCGGGAGGAGGCGCGGCAGCAGCCGGAGCAGACGTTTCCACGGGAGCCGGACGGCTGCCCTCCGGCCGAGCCGGACGCGCGGGTTCCTCCGCAGCAGCACGAGCCGGTGCGGCCGGTGCCGGGGTCGGGGCGGCGGGAGCTTCCTGAGCCGGACGCTGCGAAGGCCGCTGGAACCGTGCCGGAGCCTCCGCCGGAGCAGCGGAAGCGGCCGGAGCGGACGCGGGACCGGCATTCGGCGCGGGCGCGGGAGCCGGACCCGGAGCAACGGCCGGAGCAGGCGCACCAGCCGGACGTCGCTCCAGCCGTTCGATCCGCGCCAGCAAGGCTTTCTCCGCCTCGGTGACCGACGGCAGCAGCATCCGCGCGCAGAGCAGTTCGAGCACGAGCCGCGGCGACGTCGCGCCGCGCATCTCGAGAAGTCCACTGTGGACAATGTCGGCGTAGCGGGACAGCGTGGCCGGGCCGAGCTTCTCGGCCTGCTCGGTCATCCGCTTCAGCTCGTCGTCCGGCGCGGCGACCAAGCCGCGGTCGGCCGCTTCCGGGACCGCGCGCATCAGCAGCAGGTCGCGCAGCCGGTCGAGGAGGTCGGTGGCGAAGCGGCGCGGGTCGTGTCCGGCGTCGGCGAGTTTCTCGACGGTGCCGAACACTTCGGCGGGGTTGTCGTTCGCGAGCCCGTCGACCACCGCGTCGATCAGCGCGGTGTCCGTGACGCCGAGCAGCGACACCGCCCGCGGGTACGTGACGCCTTCCGGACCGGCACCGGCGAGCAGCTGGTCCAGCACCGACTGGGTGTCGCGCGCGGAACCGCCGCCGGCGCGGATCACCAGCGGGTACACCGCCGGTTCGACCGTCGCGCCCTCGGCAGCGACGTTGCGCTCCAGCAGTTCCCGCATCGAGCTCGGCGGGATCAGCCGGAACGGGTAGTGGTGCGTCCGCGAGCGGATGGTGGTGAGCACCTTGTCCGGCTCGGTGGTCGCGAAGATGAAGATGAGGTGCTCTGGCGGTTCCTCGACGATCTTCAGCAGGGCGTTGAAGCCCTGCGTGGTGACCATGTGCGCCTCGTCGATGATGAACACGCGGTAGCGCGATTCGGCGGGCGCGTAGAACGCCTTGTCCCGCAGTTCGCGGGCGTCGTCCACGCCGCCGTGGCTGGCCGCGTCGAGTTCGGTGACGTCGACGCTGCCGGGGCCTTCCGGCGCGAGCGCGCGGCACGAGTTGCACTCGCCGCACGGATCCGGGGTCGGGCCTTGGGCGCAGTTGAGCGAGCGGGCCATGATCCGCGCGCTCGACGTCTTGCCGCAGCCGCGCGGCCCGGAGAACAGGTACGCGTGGTTGATGCGCCCGGCGGCCAGCGCCGTGCGCAGCGGTTCGGTCACATGCTCCTGGCCGACGACCTCGGCGAAGGTCGCCGGACGGTACTTCCGGTACAGCGCGAGAGCCACGTGCCCGAGACTACAGTGAGCACGGTGAGCCCCTCCCGTTCCGGTCGCGGCCGTGCGCCGAGCGGCCCGCGACCGGGCAGTTACCCGGTGCGGTTCGGGACCGCCGAGCTGCTGCGCGACGCCGATCGGCCCAACGCGTGGATGCTTTCGGTGGACGGGGTGGCGCAGTCTTACGTCGATCTGGACGACCCGACGAATCTGGAGTTCGACTATGTACGCCGGCTCGGCGATCTGGTCGACTTCCTTCCGCCCGGACCGCTCGACGCGCTGCACGTCGGCGGCGCGGGCTGTTCCCTTCCGCGCTACGTCGCCGCGACGCGACCGGGTTCGCGACAGCTGGTGTTCGACGCTGACGAGCCCCTGATCAACCTGGTCCGCGAACAACTCGACCTGCGCAGCGTCCCGAAGCTGCGAGTACGGATCGAGGACGGCCGCGCGGGCGTGCGCAGCAGGCACGACGCGACTGCGGACTTGATCGTGATCGACGCCTTCGAACGCGCGACGCTGGCTGGAGGCCTGGCGACCGTCGAATTCGTGACGGATGTCGCGCGTGTGCTGCGGCCGGGCGCGACGATGCTCGCGAACATCTCCGACGGGCCGGGGTTGCGGTTCGCGCGCCGGTTCCTCGCGACGCTGGCGGAGGTGTTTCCGCACGTCGTCCTGCTGGCCGAACCGAGCGTGCTGCGCGGCCGGCGGTTCGGCAATCTCGTGCTGGCCGCCTCGCGGCTCGAACTGCCGACGGCGGAGCTGACCCGGCGCGCGGCTTCTTCGCCGTATCCGGCGCGGGTGGTGCACGGGGATGAGCTGCGTCAGCTTCGAGGGAAGGCCGCATCGGTGTCCGACGCGGAGGAACTGCCCTCGCCGGTGCCGCCGGATGACGTCCTCGGCCTGTTCTAGGCATAAAAAAAGCGGGTTCCCCCCGTACCCGCCAGAGCCCGCTTATCCTTGCTGCCTTCCGGCCCTGGGGAAGTTCACAGGGTGGACGCCACGGGGGGTCCCCGCAGACGACTATAGCGGACTCGGTTGCGGCACCTCCGACCCCGGCGCCACCCCGGCCCCGACGAGGTCGAGCACCTCCCGCACGGACGCCGGGTCGCGGGCGTCGAACGGATGCACCGGGACGCCGTCGCGCACGGTCAGCGCCCAGCGCACGTCGTGCAGCGGCCGGGTGAGCAGGCCGTCGAAGCAGTTCACCCCGACCACGAACGGCAGCCGCATGCCTTCGACCGCGTCGAGCACCGGGTAGGCGTCGGCGATCCGGCGCGGGTCGACCACCACGAGCACGGCGTCCGCGCCCCGCACGAGGTCCGGCCAGCGGAACCAGAACCGGGCCTGCCCGGGCGCGCCGAACAGGTACCGCCGCCGCTCGCCCTCGCCGAGCCTGCCGAAGTCGAGCGCGGCGGTGGTGTCGCCGGCGTCGGTGCGCACCGGCGCGATCTCCGAAACGGCGTGCACCGCCGTCGTTTTCCCGGCTCCGGCCGGGCCAAGCACGAGAATCTTCACGGGTCAGGCGAACGCGGTGTTCTTCAACTCCTCGACCAGCGCGGGGGTAAGGACTTCGGACGCGCGGTTGGCGAACATCGCCATCTCGTAGGCGATCGTGCCGAGGCTGGCCTGTTTGTTGGCCAGCACGCCGAGCGAGCAGCCGATGCTGATGGTGCAGACCACCAGGTAGCCGCGTTCCAGCTCGACCACGACCTTGTCCGGATCGCCGAGCGGATGGCTTTCGGACACGCTCTGGGCCAGCGCGAGCATCGCCGAGCAGGTCGCCGCGAGCCGGTCGGCGTCCGCGCGGTCGAGGTCCTGCGACGCGGCGATCAGCAGCCCGTCCGCGGATACGGCGAGTGCGGCGATCGCGCCCGCGGTGTGCAGCGCGAAGCGGTTGACCAGCCAGTTGAAGTTCTGCGCGGCGGCGGGAACGGTCATGATCCTCCTTGATCGGCCTGCTGAGCGGTGACTTGCTGTGCTTTGGCGACGCCGTCGGAAAACGAGTCGAAGGTGGCCCGCTCGGCGGCCGGATCGCGCAATTCGCGGCGCGGCAACGGGGTGCGGACGATCTGCGGCAGTTTGAGCCCGGGAGCCAGCTGGGCACCGGGAACGCGGCGGTAGACGCCGTCTCGGGATTCCGGTGGCACCACGGTGAACTGGTGCGTCGGGGACGGGTCCGTGACGTCCTGCGCTTCCGAAGTGTCCTTTTCGGACTCTTCAGCTTCTTCGGTTTCTTCGGGGAGTTCCAGCGTTCCGGCGCGCGAGGCGAATTCCGGTTCCGCCTCCGGCCATTCCGGCGTCTCGGCCTGCTCCGGCTCTTCGGTTTCGAGTTCCGGCGGGTCGATGAACCATCGGAACCCGGCCGGAGTCGGCGCGGACAGCGCGGCGATCGCGGGCGCGGGCAGCAGCACCGGGCGTGGGTCCGGCACCTGTCCCGGTTCGAAAAGCCCTGGCCCGCGACGGAAATCGACGTCGCGGGTGAACAGCGCCTGCGGCACCGAAACCCGGGCCGTCACGCCACCGTCCGGAGTGGACTCCAGCTCGACGCGCAGCGAATGCCGCTGGGCGAGCCGTCCGACCACGGCCAGTCCGAGCTGCTGCCCGGACGCCGCGTCGACCGGTTCGGCGAGCCGCCGGTTCTCCTGCGCCAGCCGGTCCGCGGACAGCCCGACGCCGTGATCGGCGATGCGCACCAGCAGATCGCCGGACGGCTGGAACTCCGTCGAAATCTCCACCGCGGATTCCGGCGGCGAGAAGGCGGCGGCGTTTTCCAGCAGTTCGGCGAACAGCAGCACCAGGTCGATCCCCAGCGACGGCGCGAGCAGCGCCTCCGCCGGTTCGTCGAGCCGGATCCGGGATTCGTCGTCGATTTCCGCGGCGGCCGAGCGCAACGCGGTAGCCAGTTCGATCGGACCGCCGACCCGGGTTTCGTCCCGATTTCCGGTCACCACAAGCAGATCGTCGGCAGTGCGGCGCAGCCGGAGCGCGGCGTGCTCCACGCGGTGCAGCCCGGCGAGCAACACCGGATCGTCCGCGCTGCGCGTCAATTCCTCGACCACCGTGCGCTGGCCCGCGACCAGGTTCTGCGTGCGCTTGGCCGCTCCGACGAGCAACTGGACTCCGGCGCGGCGCGCGTTCGCCTGCTCGGTCACCGCATCAACGCCAGCGCTGCGGAGCCGGTTGAACGCGGCGGCCAGCTCGGCCAGTTCACCGCCGGTTCCGGCTTCGAGAGCGGGCAGCGACGGTTGCGGCGGACCCGATCCCGGCTCGGCGACCTGAACCAATTCAGCGGCAGCGAGGTCGGCGGTCGAGCGCGCTTGCGTGCTCAGCCGCCGCAGCGGCCGGGCGACGGATCGTGCGGCCAGCACGGACAAAGCGGCAACGAGTCCGAAAAGGACAATCGCGGCACCACCGATGATGAACGCCGTCCGGGTCGCGCTGGACGACTGCGCGGAGACAGCGTCGGCGATCGCCCCGGAAAGCCGGGCTTCGACCGCACCGCGCTGATCGGCGAGTTGAGTACCGGCAGTGACCACATCGGACACAAACTGCCGATCTTGCCTCGGCGCGGCGGCCAGCCGGTCGAACTGTTGAGCCGTCGCACCAGTCTCGACCGCCGCGAGCTGCGCCGCGTCCTGGCTCCCGGCCAGCCGGACGAACTGTTCTCCGTAGACGGCAGCGCGCTGACCTGCGCGATCCGCTCCGGCGGACGCGATCAGCGCGGTCGCCCGGGCCGCTCGCTGTTCGTCCGCGCGCAGCAGGGCGTCGAGGGCGTTGAGCTGCCGGGCACCAGTACCGTCCGAAGTGGCCAGTCCCAGTGCGTCGATCACCCCGATGGACAGGGAATCGTAGCCAGACGCCACGTCAGCTACGGAAACCTGACGATTGAGCACGTTCTGCCGCAGTTTCGACAGCGCCCCGCCCGGGCTGATCAGGCTGTCCGCGACGCCGTGCGCAGCGCCGTCCACCGCCTGCCGCTGCCGGACGAGCGCCGTAGTGGTGGCCGACGGGTCGGTGACAAAAGCGGCCGTGAGCAGGCTTTCCTGCTGCAACTGTCCGATCAGTCCGCCCGCTCGCTGTGCCCGGGCCGCGGCGTCCGAAGCGGTCGCGGCCGACGACACGGCGGCGACCTGGGCAAAGACGAGCGGAACCGCCGCCGCTACGACCAGGACCAGCGGAGCTACGACCAACACGGTCACTCGCGCTTGCACAGTGCGGAGTCCGAGGCGGTCGAGCAGCCGCGCAGCGGATTCAGGCGACCGGGCCGAGCCGTCGCGCATCCACGTCACCTTCCGTTCCCGAGGAATCCCGACGAGACCGAGGCGTGGAGTGCACCGAACGGGGACACCCGCAGAAAGCTACTACTCTCAGTAGTACTCGTCGCGGTACGCACATGGTCGGACACCCCACGTCTGCGCAGAGCTTAGCGAGATCCGCAAGATCTAGACAATGCCCTCTTGTACCGTGTCGCGCCCTGACACGCTGGGGTTTTCCCGGCGAGCGGCACGCACGCGAGTACGCCAGGGAGGAGAATGGCCGATATGCGCACCCCGCCTGTCGCCGCCGACGTCGCCGCTGCCCATCTCCACCTCCGACCACACGTCCGGTGGACGCCGCTGTTACGCACCGAAATCGACGGCCGTCCGCTCGTCCTCAAGCTGGAGCACCTCCAGCGGTCCGGTTCGTTCAAGCTCCGCGGCGCGGTAAACGCCCTGCTCACCGGCCCTAAGCCGAAGCGAGTGGTCACGGCGTCGGGTGGCAATCACGGCCTCGGCGTCGCCACCGCCGCGCAGGCGCTGGGCATTCCCGCCGTCGTCTACGTGCCGGAGTCCGTGCCCGAAGCGAAGGCCGCGGGCATCGAAGCGGCGGGCGCGAAGCTCATCCGGCATGGCACGGCCTACGCCGAAGCCGCGGCAGCCGCGCTGGCGGTCGCCGCAGAACCTGGCACCCGCTATCTGCACGCGTACGACGACGCCGACGTGATCGCCGGCCAAGGAACCGCGACCGCGGAGATCGTGGCCGACGCACCGGACGTCGACGCCGTCGCCGTCGCGGTGGGCGGCGGCGGGCTGGCGTCCGGTGCGACGCTGGCGTCCGGCGGCCGTCAGGTGTTCGCGGTGGAGCCGGAGCACTGCCAAGCGCTGCATGCCGCCCTCGCCGCAGGCGAGCCGGTGGACGTCACGGTCGACTCGGTCGCCGCTTCCGCGCTCGGCGCGACCCGCGTCAGCGAGCTGGCGTTCGGCATCCTCAACTCGCCGTCGGTCACCTCCGTGCTGGTCTCCGACGCCGAGATCCTCGCCGCGCGCGACCTGCTGTGGCGCGACTTCCGGCTCGCCGTCGAACCCGCCGCCGCGGCACCGCTGGCCGCCTGGCTCGCCGGGCGCATCCCGGCCGAGCTGCCGTGTTTTGTCTTGTGCGGAGCCAATATCTCGGTCAGCTTTGCGTGAGGTCGTACACCTTCGCGCCGCCGACCGTGGTGGCGGGGAAGTGCTGCTCGACCCAGCTCGTGATCTTCCCCGAGGTGCCGCGGCTGCCGCCAAAGCCGCCAGGGCCGCCACGGCCGTTGCGCGCGGCCACGACGAAGTAGTGGATGTCGCCGCTTGCCACGTACTGCTGGAATTGCGCGAGCGTCGGCGCGGGATCGCTGCCGCTGAAGCCGCCGACCGCGAGCACCGGTTTGCCGCTGTTCAACGCCAGTCCGGCGGCCTGCATCGCACCGGTTTCGGCGGCGGCCCACTTCGTTGTCGTGGTCTCCAGCAGCCGGTTAAGCTCCACATTGGACTGTTGCGGCCCGCCGAAACTGACGCGGCCCTTGCGCTCACTTTGCGGCCCGGATGCCGGACTTCCGCCGGTATGCGCCGTCGCAGCGGTAGCCACGGTGAAAGACGCCATCCCCAGCAACGCGGCCACGATCGCCAGCCCCGCGACGACTCGGCGCGCAGTCCCGATCAGCAACGCGACCACGCCTAGGACGCCGAGCACCAGCACGGTGTACCGCACCCACGGCTGCCAGTTCGGCGTCCGGTGCAGCAGCACGAAAGTCCACGCGACGGTCGCCGCCAGCATCACCGCAAGCACCACTCGCGGGGCCAGGTAAGCGCGGCCGCGCCACAGTTCGGTCGCGGAAATCGCTACTGTGGCGGCGATTCCCGGCGCGAGCGCAACCGTGTAGTATGGGTGGATGATCCCGCTCATGTAGCTGAACACAAGAGCGCTGACCACCGTCCAGGCACCCCACAGCAGCAAGGCCGCCCGCGTGCGATCAGTGCGCGGCGCTCGGCGGCTGAACCACAGCCCGGCCACGAGCCCGATCAAGGCGGCGGGCAACAGCCAGGACGCCTCGCCGCCGAATTGCTGAGTGAACAACCGAGTCAAGCCAGCTTGGCCGCCAAAGCCATGCTCAGCGCCGGGAAACTCCGGCAGTTTGGGTCGCGCGTCCCCACCGTGCGACTGGCCGAAAATCCGGCCGAGTCCGTTGTACCCGAAGGCCAATTCCAGCACGCTGTTGTTCGTCGACCCGCTGATGTACGGCCGGTCGGCCACCGGCCACAACGCCACCGCGAGCACCCACCAGCCCGCGGAAACCACCACCGCACCGGCAGCGGCGAGCAGTTGCCACACCCGCCGTCCCAGCGAAGTCGGCGCAGCCACCGCGTACGCGAGGACGAAGGCGGGCAACACGAGGAACGCCTGCAACATCTTGTCGAGGAATCCGAAGCCGATCGCGACGCCCGTCAGCAGCAACCACTTCGTGCTCGCGTTTTCCAGCGCTCGCACCAGGAAATACCCGCCAGCCACCAGGAGCAGCACGAGGAACGCGTCCGGATTGTTGAACCGGAACATCAACGCGGCCACCGGAGTGAGCGCGAGCAACGCCCCGGCCAGCAGCGCGGCCACGGGACCGGAAAGCCGCCGCACCGCCAGGTACAGCAGGCCGACCGAACCCACGCCCGCCAGCGCGTCCGGCACCAGCATGCTCCAGCTGGAGAATCCGAAGATCCGCCCGGACAATCCCATCATCCACAGGGAAAGCGGCGGTTTGTCGACGGTGACCACGTTGCCCGGATCGAGCGAGCCGAAGAACCACGCTTTCCAGTCCCACGTGCCCGCCTGCACGGCCATCGCGTAGAAATCGTTGCCCCAACCGGAAATCGCGACATTGGTGAGGTACAGCGCGGCAGTGCCGAGGAGCAACACCGCGACCGCGGGCCGGACCCAGCGTGGCGTGCCCACCAGGACGGGCGCGTCGACAGTCGTCATGCCCGCAATTCTCACGGCCCGTGCTGTGCGCGGGCTGTGAATCACTCACGAAGGAGTGTTGCCACCGTCACGCAATTGCGGGAACGCGGCAACGAATTCGGTCCGCCCCGGCCCGCTGGTGACCATCACCCGTCCGGAATGCGCGGCTACGACCGCGGCGACAATCGCCAACCCCAGCCCAGTGCTCCCAGCAGCGCGCGAACGGGAATTGTCGCCACGGGCGAACCGCTCGAATACCTCGGGCAGGATTTCCGGCGGAATTCCCGGCCCATCGTCCACAACGGACAAAGTGACCCATCCGTCCCGAGTGGACAGTGCCGTCGTCACCGTGGTTCCGGCGGGCGTGTGCGTGCGGGCATTGCCGAGGAGGTTCAGCACCACCTGGTGCAGTTGCCCGGAATCGCCCAGCACCGCGATCGGTTCGCCGGGAAGTTCCAGCAGCCACTTGTGTTCCGGTCCGGCGACGTGCGAATCGGCGACCGCGTCCGCGACCAGCCGGGACAAATCCACCGGCTGGTGCACCACCGGACGTCCGGAGTCGAGCCGGGCGAGCAACAGGAGATCTTCCACGAGCGTCGTCATCCGCGCCGATTCGGATTCCACCCGGCTCATCGCGAACGCGATGTCCGGCGGCACCTGCTCGCCGCTGCGCCGGGTCAATTCCGCGTACCCGCGAATCGCGGCGAGCGGCGTGCGCAATTCGTGGCTCGCGTCCGCGACGAACCGCCGCACCCGGCTTTCGCTGGCTTGGCGGGCGGCGAGCGCCTCAGCGATGTGGCCCAGCATCCGGTTGATCGCCGAGCCGACCTTGCCGACCTCGGTTCGCGGATCAGTGTCCACTTCGGGCACTCGCTCGGACAGCGCGACCTCGCCGCGGTCCAGCGGCAGTTCGGAAACCCGGGAAGCGGTTGCGGCGAGCCGGTCCAGCGGAGCCATCGTGCGCCGGATCGTGACCGCACCGGCGAATCCGGCCACGAGAATGCCGCCGAGCGCGACGCCGCCGAAGATGAATCCCAGCCGCCACAACGTTTCCGCGACCCGGCTCATCGGCAACCCGATCACGGTGAACTCGCCGCGCGGCGAATACGTCGACACCACCCGGTATTTTCCGAGGTTCCCGGGCATCTCGACCGTGCGACGCTGGCCGTTCGGCGCGAGCACGAGCAGGACCCGTTCCTGCTCCGACGACAGCGGGACGAGACCGAACGGACCGATCACCTGCCCGTTGACCGCTCCATTGTGGACGACCAGGCTGAGCGTCCCCTCGGGCTGGCCCAGCACGCGCAACGGATCCGGCGGCACCTTGCCGGTGCCGTTGATGGGCGGCCGCGGCACACCGTGCCGGAACCCGCGGTCGCTCGCCGCCGCCAGCTGCTGATCGAGCTGCCCGACGAGAAAGCTGTTCAACGCGAGTTCGGTGACCACGCCGACCACGACGCAGACCAGTGCGAGCAGCGCCGCCAGCTGCATGATCAGCCGGCGGCGCAACGACCACGGACGGCGGCGCTCAGCCTGCGGCAGGTTTGAGGACATACCCGGCGCCGCGCATGGTGTGGATCATCGGTTCCCGATCGGCGTCGATTTTCTTGCGGAGATAGGAAATGTACAGCTCGACGATATTGGCCTGGCCGCCGAAATCGTAGCTCCACACGCGGTCGAGGATCTGCGCCTTCGACAGCACCCGGCGCGGATTGCGCATCAGGTAGCGCAGCAATTCGAACTCGGTCGCGGTGAGCGGCACCAGATCGCCGCCGCGGTGCACCTCGCGGCTGTCCTCGTCCAGCGTCAAATCGCCGACCACCAGCTGCGATCCGGTCGAACCGGAAACGCCGCCCGCCCGGCGCAGCAGCGCGCGCAGCCGCAACGCCACCTCTTCGAGGCTGAACGGCTTGGTCACGTAATCGTCGCCGCCCGCGGTGAGCCCGGCGATCCGGTCTTCCACCGCGTCTTTCGCGGTCAGGAAAAGAACGGGCAGATAAGGCGTTTCGGCGCGCATCCGGCGCAGCACCTCGAGCCCGTCGAAATCGGGCAGCATCACGTCGAGCACCACGGCGTCCGGCCGGAAATCGCGGCCGACGCGCACCGCCTCGGCTCCGGTGCCCGCGCTGCGCACCTCCCAGCCCTCCATCCGCAGGGCCATCGACACGAGTTCGGCCAGCGTCGATTCGTCGTCGACGACCAGCACGCGGACCGGGCTGCCGTCCGCGCGGCGCAGTTCGGCCTTGCCCCGGCCGGCAGATGCGGCGTTCACACTGCTCATGGTGCCATCTTCAGGGCCCGCCTTCAGGTCGAGCTGTGCCCCGGCTGTGCGTTTCCTGTGCGGTTCCCCCGCCTGGGTGCACAGGTGTCCCCCACGTCCGGCACAGCTTCCGCACAGCGCGCGCCCCGACGCTCGGGAACAACCAGCTCGAACGTTCCGGAGGAGACCATGACGACCGATCCAGCACAGGGCGCGACCTGGGGAGAGCAGCCTGCTCCCGCATCCGGCGGCAGCGGTCCCGGGAAGACGTGGTCCGGCCGGAAGACCGCGATCGCGGCGGGCGTCGCGGTCGTGATCGCGGTGGGCGGCGGACTGGCGATCTGGGCGGGCACCAGCGGCAGCAACGCGACCGCGCAGCAAGGTCAGGGGCCTGGCGGTTTCGGCGGTCCGGGCGGTCCCGGCGGGCAAGGCGGTTTCGCCGGTCGCGGAGGAATGGGCGGAATGGCCGCGCTGCGGGACGCGCTGCACGGCGACTTCGTGGTGGCCGATCCGGCCGGCGGGTATGTGACCGAACGCCTGCAGACCGGGACGATCACCGAACTCAGCGCCACCTCGGTGACCCTGACGAGCAAGGACGGCTACAAGCAGAGCTACACGCTGGATTCGTCGACCGCCAAGACCGGTTCGCCCAAGTCCGGCGACAACGTCACCGTGATCGCGAAGGTCCAGGGCACCACGGCCACCGCGACCTCGCTCGGCGAAGCCCAGCAGTTCGGCAACGGACAGCCTCGCCGCCGCGGTTAGTCGCCTGAAGGGAACCTTGAGAGACTTCCTCAAGGTTCCCTTCCGAGCGAGGAGGCTGTCGTGAAGCGGTGGATCACGCTGGCGTGCGGTGTGGTGCTGGTGCTCGTCGGCGCGGTGTGGGTGCTGCAGGGCGTCGGCGTGCTGACCGGAAGTTTTATGACCGGCCAGAAGCTGTGGTTCCTGATCGGGCTGGTCGCGTTCCTGGTCGGCGTGGTGCTCGTCGCGGCCACCACGTTCCGGAAACGCACGCACTGACTCACTTGGTGAAGACCTCGAACACCGGGTAGCCCGGCGCGATCTCCAGCAGCTTCTCCTCCGGAGCCTTCGCGTCCACCCCGTCGAAGAACACGCCGACCTCGAACGCCCAGCGCTTGAGGTACGAGCGCAGGATGGCGGGCTTCTCCTCGTTCGCCAGCTCGCGGTAGGTGAACGCCTCGGTGCGCCGCCCGACGGTCAGCTGGCCCTCGCCCGCGGCGCGGAGATTCCGCACCCACTGGGTTTCGCCGCGCGCGGCCACCAGGTACTGCTTGCCCTCGAACGGCAGCAGGTTCACCGGGATCTCGCGCAGCTCGCCGGACTTGCGACCGCGAACGCCCAGCACCCGGCTGCCCCACACACTGACGCCGCGCTTGGTGAGCCAGCGGACGACGCCGTTGAACGCCGCGGTCGCCTTGCCCGGTTCGACGTAACGAGTGCTGGTCATGGGGTCCTCCTCGGTTTGCGAGAGCGGTGCTCTCTGTTGTGAACAGTGAACACCGGCGGGTTGTAGTCTGTCAAGAGCAGTGCTCTCGGTTTTGCACAGCGCTCTCGATCGAGGCACACTGATCGCATGACTGCCGCACCCCGGACCGCCCGCGAACGCGTCCGCGCCGAGCTGACCCGCGAGATCAAGGACGAGGCCCGCCGCCAGCTGGCCGAGGTCGGCGCGCTCGGACTTTCCCTGCGCGCGGTCGCCCGTGAACTCGGGATGGTCTCGTCGGCGCTGTACCGGTACTTCCCGAGCCGAGATCACCTGCTCACCGCACTGATCGTCGACGCGTACAACGCCGTCGGAGAGGCCGCCGAGCAGGCCGATCCGCGCACCGGCGACCCGCGGACGCGCTGGCGAGCCATCTGGCGCGCGACCCGCGAGTGGGCGCGCGCGAACCCGCACGAGTACGCGCTCATCTACGGCTCGCCGATCCCCGGTTACCAGGCTCCGCAGGACACCGTCGGGCCCGCCGGGCGAGTGGCGTTCGCGCTGGTCGCGGTGCTGCGCGACGCCCATCCGCACGAGCCAGCGGTCACCGCGCCGATGTCGGAGGAGCTGCGCGCGCAGGCCGATCAGCTCACCCGGATCCTGGAGATCGACGCGCCCGCCGAGGTCGTCATGCGTGCCATCGGGGCCTGGACGCAGCTGTTCGGCGCGCTCAACTTCGAGCTGTTCGGCCAGTACGTCGGCAGTGTCGACCCCACCGACGCGTACTTCGAGCACCTCATCGGGCAGATGGCGGACTTCGTCGGCCTGTAGTCCGGGGTAAGTTCGCCGTGGCGCCAAAGCGAAAGGTGGGTTCGACGTGACGGGATGGGCCGGACGGGTCGGCAGGATCCGGGTGATCGGCACCGGCGTGATGGGACGAGGCATCGTCCAGCTCGCCGCGACCGGCGGAGCCACCGTGGAACTCGCGGACGCAGCACCGGACGCGGTCAACGCGGCGATCGAGCACGTCGGCGCGATGGTCGACCGGCTGGTCGCCAAGGGCAAACTGGCCGAAGACGCCGGCCGCGCGGCGAAGGAGCGACTGGTCCCGGTCGACGGCCCGCTCGCGCCCGCCGAGGGCGTGGATCTGGTGATCGAAGCCGTCCGCGAAGACCTGGAAACGAAGCAAACCCTCTTCGCCGGCCTGGAGAAGGTCTGTGGCCCAGACACCATCTTCGCGACCAACACCAGCTCGCTGTCCGTCACCGAAATCGCCGCCGGGATCACTGACCCCGCACGCATGATCGGCCTGCACTTCTTCAACCCGGTCCCGCTGATGCGCCTGGTCGAGGTCATCCCCGGCGCTCGCACCGCCGACTGGCTGCCGGGCGAAGCGCTCGAACTGGTCCGCAGCTGGGGCCACGAACCCGTGCTGGCGAAGGACGCCCCCGGCTTCCTCGTCAACCACGCAGGCCGCGGCCTGAACACCGAAGCCCTGCAGATTCTTTCGGAGTCTCTCGCTTCTCCCGCCGAAATCGACCGCATCGCGCGCGACGTCCTCGGTCTCAAGCTGGGCCCGTTCGAGCTGCTGGACCTCACCGGGCTGGACGTCTCGCACGCGGTGCTGGAAAGCATCTGGAGCGGCTTCCACGCCGAACCACGCCTGCGCCCGTCGTGGCTCACCCGCCCGCGCGTCGCCGCCGGACTCTTCGGCCGCAAAACCGGCGAAGGCTTCTACCGCTACACCGACGGAAAACAAGAACTCCCCGCCGAGGTTCCGGCCCCGCCCGCTCCCTCGATGCCGGTCTACGCCGCCGACGAACGCCTTGGCCGCCTCCTGTCCGCAGCAGGCGTCGACGTCGTCCCCGACGCCTACCCCGACACGGTTCTCCTGGTGACCCTGCGCGGAGAGTCCACTGTGGAGGCTGCCCGGCAGTTGGAGCTGCCCGCCTCACGGGTCTGCGGAATCGACGCCCTGGGCTACGAATCGCGATTCACGCTGTCTGTCCACCCTGGACTGGACCCGCAGTACGGCCGCGCCGCCTGGGGCGCCCTGGCCGCCACCGGGACTCCCGTAACGGTCGTCCGCGACGGTGCCGCGCCCATCGCACAACGCCTTCTGGCTTCGATCATCAACACGGCCTGCTACATCGCCGACCAGGGTCTGGCAGCTCCCGCGGATATCGACACCGCCGTACGGCTGGGCCTTGGCTATCCCCGAGGTCCGCTGGAATGGGGCGATCTGGTCGGTCCGGAGAAGGTCCTGCGGATTCTGAATGGCCTGCTGCGAGCCACCGGGGATCCTCGTTACCGTCCCAGCGGGTGGCTGACTGAACGGGTCGCGCTGGGTCTGCCGCTCGCCTCCACCGGCACCCGGCCCGCTGATCTGGCCTGAGTTTTTGCCGGTGGCGGGTGCACAGTCCCGGAAGAACGGTCTGTGAGGGGAACCCTGAGGGAATCTGATTCCCTCAGGGTTCCCCTCACGGCAACGGATTTTCTCAACGGAGCCCCACGGACTCCGCAGTGAGAAAGCAGCTGGAACTCACCAACGATAATCCGTCGCGGCCCCATTCCGGTAAATAATGTAGCCACCCTGGAAATCGCTGCGAGCGCCCCCGCTGATCGGGTACTCATCCGAGGTCGGCAACCTCAAATACCCGTTCTCCCAACCGAGCGCGGCCCACCGCTTGCGAATCTCCCCTTGCACCATGTGCGCCCCGGTGCCCGCACTCCAGTAAATCGAGCCACCGCCGGTGAAGTGGTTGTACCGCGCGGTCCCGTTAGGAGTCCCGGTTTCGTCGGTGGTCGGATACCCCATCCCGCGCTCCCAACCCAGCGAGGCCCACTTGTCCCGGATCGCCCCGCCAATCTGGTGCGCCCCAGTAGAAGGGGTCCAATAGATCGAGCCGC
Source organism: Amycolatopsis sp. cg13 (assembly GCF_041346965.1). GTDB lineage: Bacteria > Actinomycetota > Actinomycetes > Mycobacteriales > Pseudonocardiaceae > Amycolatopsis. The sequence goes on along the minus strand of NZ_CP166848.1, from coordinate 6,233,964 downwards.
CGACCGTGAAGTGGTTGTACCGCCCCACTCCGTCCGGCGTCCCGGACTCGTCTGTAGCCGGGTAGCCAAGACCCCGCTCCCAGCCCAGCGAAGCCCACTTGTCCCGAATAGCCCCGCCGATCTGATGCGCCCCACCGGCAGGCGTCCAATAAACCGATCCACCAGTGAAATGGTTATACCGCCCGACCCCGTCGGGAGTACCGGACTCGTCAGTGGTCGGATACCCCACCCCGCGTTCCCAGCCGAGAGCAGCCCACTTGGCCCGGATCTGCCCCTGCACCGAATGCGCCCCCGTGGACGCGGTCCAGTAAATAGAAGCAGCCTGGCTGCCGGGCGTACCCAGCAAATGGTTATACCGGCCCACTCCGTCCGGAGTCCGAGTCTCGTCGGTCACCGGCGGCCCATAAATCTGATGCCCGCCGATCGCGAGATAGCGGGCCAGGATCTGCCCGCCGATCTCCCGCACCCCGGTAGCCGCCGACCAGTACAACCGGCCGTTCGCGTAAACGCGGTACCGCACCGGGCCGTCCACCACCTCAGGACCCGTTGGCGCACCAAGCAAACTCCGCAATCCCGGCTCAGCCGCATACCGCTGGTCAATCGCCGTCACGTAGTTGGCAGTGAGCGTCATATCACCAGCCCCCACGGTGATCGACCACGAAGAGGTAGCCGGACCGTCCTGCCAACCGGTGAACTTGGAGACCCCGTCGGTGCCAACCAACGCCGCGGTCACGTCAAACGTCGCACCCTCCGTGACCATCGCACTGCTGACGCCACCCTCGCTCGGGATGCTCAACGCGGCGGGCTGCGTCCCCACCAACGTCAACCGATGCTGGCGCGGGTAAGCAACATAGGTCTTACTGGCCTGCACTCCCGCACTATCGGTGACAGTCGCGGTGAACTCCATCCGCGAGTCAGTGTGATCAGTAAACGGAACCGTCAAGGTAGGCCCAGTAGCCCCGTCCCCAGGATGCACATGACAAGCCCCAAGATCCGGACAATGCCGAATCAACGACGTCCACGTAACGGGAAGCGCTCCATCCTCAACGTCCGTGGCCGTGGCGGACAACGAAACCGGCTCACCCACCGCGAAATTCTTGTCCGGCGCGGTCAAAGTCAACACCGGCGAGTGGTTACCCGGCGCGACAGCGATCTTCGCCGTCCCAACCCCGCCAAGCGGATCCGTCACCGTCAAAGTCGCGGTGAACGAAGCACCGTCCCCGTACTGATGGCTGGCCTGAATCCCGGTACCGGTACTGCCATCGCCGAAGTCCCAGGCGTATGTGAGCGGGTCCCCGTCAGCATCAGTAGAACCACTGGCGTCAAAGGAAACGGTGCGAGTATCCGGATCTGTCGAAGACGTGGCCTTGGCCACCGGCGGAGCGTTGTTCGTCGAGTAACTCAACCGCCGAAGCACCCCGGAGTTGAGGTCGCTGAAGACGATGTCCCCGTTAGGCGCGGCGGAAATCCGAGTAACCCCACCGATATTCTGGAACGGCGGCGGACTCGTCGGTGCCTGCGTGAGCTTGCCCTGCGCGTCATACCGCAACGTCCAGATCTTCTGCCCCGCGTAGTCGCCGAAGAAATACGCGCCCTGGTAAGCAGCCGGATAAGTAGTGCCCCCATACACAATCCCACCGGTCACGCTGTTGCCCTGCGCGGGACCAGTCCCGTGCTGGTAATCCCACAACGGCGGAGTGTTCACCACCGAAGCACAACGCGCGTCCGTCGAATAACCCGGCGTGGGATGGTTCCCCTCGTAACAAGGCCACGCGAGATTCGCGCCAGGCTGCACGACGTCCAGCTCTTCCCAGGTGTACCAGCCGACGTCGCCGACCACCGGAAGGCCGCTCTTCGGGTCGAGACTGAACCGGAACGGGTTGCGGAAACCGCTCGCGAACACCTTGCTGCGAGCGGAATCCGGCGCGGAAGCGGTGTAGTACGGGTTGCTCGGCACACCCTTGCCATCCGCGGTGATATGCAGGATCTTGCCGAACGGCGAATCGAGGTCCTGCGCGACGAAGGCGACCGGATTGGTCTTGCCCGCGTCGCCGTTGTCGCCGACGGAGTACCAGAGGGTGCCGTCCGGCGCGGGGTAAACCGTGTCGAGGCCGTGGATGTAATACGGGCTGCCGGGCAGGTCGAAAATCACCTGCTCGCCGGTCAGTCCGGACGGATGGCCCTGGCCGTCGAGCTGCACGGTGAACTTGGCGGCGCGCAGCGTGTACTGGCCATTGCCCAGCGACACCGAGCGGTTCAGGTAGATCTGGTGCGAGGTGGCGTAGTCCGGCGCGAGCGCGATGCTCGTGAGGCCCATGTCGCCCTGCGTCTCGACCGGGAAGGTCGCGATCCGCTGCGGCGCGCCGGCGCCCGCGGCCGGGACCCAGTTGACGACGCCGGACTTGCCGAGGGCAAGCACGCTGTCGTCGGGCAGCCAGGCGAAGTCGGTGAACTCGTACTGCCCGAGCCCGGTCGGCAGGTCCCGCAAGACGAACCCCGGCGGCAGCGCCGGAGTGTCGGCAGCTGCCGCCGGGGCGACCGCGATGGGAACCGCGACCGCCGCGAGTGCGGCCACGAGCAGGGAACGGAGCTTGCGCCAGGCCATCCAAGGCCCCCTTTCTGAGCGTTCGGTAATCGCTCAAAAGGGGGACGAAGTTGCCTCTATCGGGTGATATTTATCTGAACGTGACGCTCTGGGTCAGGGCACGACCTGGACCACGTCGCCGACGTGCAGGGTGTTGAAGAACCGCAGCGACGACGCCGCCGACAGGTGGATGCAGCCGTGCGAGTACACCTTCAGGCTGCCGGTGTGGAACGCGTCGCCCGGGTAGAAGAAGACCGAGTTCGGCATCGGCGCGTTGTCGAACTGCTTGCTCAGGTGCAGCTTTTCCTTGGACAGCACGTGGAACGTGCCGGTCGGGGTCGCGTGCCCCTTGCGCCCGGGCAGCATCGAGACGGGGCCGTAGATCACCTTGCCGTCCTGCAGCAGCCACGCGCGGTGTCCGGAAATGTCGACACAGGCGCTGGTGCCGGAAGCGGCGGCGGCCGCCGCGCACGGAACGTCGGCGCTCGGCTCCGGGTCGGCCTTCGGCTGCGGCTTGGGCGCGGGTTTCGGAGTCGGCTTCGGCGTCGGAGTCGCGCTGGTGCTCGCCGGGCTGCTGCTGGTCACCGGGGCGGAACTGCTGGCCGGCGCACTGGACGAGGTGGGCACGCTCGCCGCCGCGGGAACCGCCCCGCCGCCGGAAGCCGACCCGGCCGTGCCGCCGGAGCACGCCACGAGCCCGAAAGCCGCGGCCAGCGCCGCCATCCCCACCAGAACCCTTTTCACGATCCGGTACCCCCGCGTTCGGTCGGGTCACATTCGGTAGGACCCGTATCACCCGAATAGACGACCATCACCCCCACGTGGTTGCTCGGCAATGGTCACGATCCGGCCTCTCCACCTCCGGGTTGAGCCGCGGATCCACCCGGCGCCAGCCCGTACGCCGACGAAAACCGCACCGATCCCGACGAGGCTGGAAGCACGCCGGGCAGCCTCCCGGCACCCGCCGCCGGCCGGGCGTAGCCGACCACCTCCGCGAAGGAGCACCGTGAACCTCGGCCCGCTCACCATCGTTCTCTACGTCGCGATCGCGGCGCTCGTCCTCTACCGGGTTGTCTACCGGCAGTGGCGCGGCACGCTGCTCAGCCGCAAGCGGTTGCTGACGCTGCCGTTCATCCTGACCGCGATCGGCGTGTTCTCCGCCGCCACCACACTGCAAAGCGCGACCGCGACGGAATACGCGCTGCTGGCTGGCGACGTCGTAGTCCTCGGCCTGCTGGGCGTCCTGCGCAGCTCCACTTCGGTCCTCAGCGCCCGCGAAGGCACGACGTTCGTGAAGGGCACTCCGCTCACGCTGGTGCTGTGGTTCGCCACCATCGGCGTACGCGTCGGGTTCTCCTTCATCGGAGCCGCGCTCGGCGTCAGCAACACCGTGACGTCCTCGACGATCATGCTCACCATCGGTATCAGCATCGGCGTACAGAACGCCTTCACTTACTACCGCATCCAGCAGCGCGGCCTGCCGCTGTCGGAGCAGACGCCGACGAGCATCAACGCTCGCCGCTAAGCCCCACCATGCGCGCGTACATCCGCGAAGGGCTCAGCACCGTTGCCGGGTGCAGGAATCCCGGCAACGGTGGCAAGTCCCGCGCGAAAGGCACGAGATGCGCGTACAGCACTTCTGCCCCGGACGGTCGCGCCGAAGGATCCTTCGCGAGCGTCGCGGCGAGAAGCGCGTTCAACTCCCGCGGTACGCCGGGAACGACCGGCGCGGTTTCCTTAACCTGCTTGTCGAACACCGCGTACGCCGTAGGCCCGGTGAAGACCGGACGGCCAGTCAGCATCTCGTGCAGTACGCAACCGAGCGCGTACAGGTCGCTTCGCGGCTCCGCGTGCCCACGCTGGATCTGCTCCGGAGCCATGTACGACGGCGTTCCCAGCAGCTGTCCCGCGCGCGTGAAGCGAGCAGTATCGGCTTCGCGCAACACAGCGAGCCCGAAGTCCATCACCTTCACGCTGCCGTCCGGGCAGAGCATCAGGTTGGCTGGTTTGAGGTCACGGTGACAGACCGCGCGAGCGTGCGCCGCCGACAGCACCGCGGCTGCTTGCGCCGCGATCGCCGCAGCCCACGACACCGGCAGCGGACCGTGTTCGGCGAGCAGATCGTCCAGCGTCACGCCTTCGACGAACTGCATGACCTGGAACAGCCGGTCGTCATGCGCGCCGAAGTCGTACAGGGTGGGCGCGCCGGGATGGTCGAGCGTCGCGAGAATCCGCGCTTCGCGGGCGAAGCGTTCCTCGAGCTCTTCGTCGCCGCCGGGCAGCCGCAGCAGCTTGATCGCGACGTGCCGGCCCAGCCGCCGGTCGAGTCCGCGGTGCACCGAACCCATGCCGCCCCGTCCGAGCGGCAGATCGTCGACCTCGTAGCGGTCCGCGATCAGCATGGGCCCCCTCACAGCGCTCACCCGCCACCGGGCTTCAGCCGTCCTTCGGCGAGTGCGGCAAAGCCTAGCCGCACCAGGTCGCGGCCGATTTCCGCGGTTTGCCGCAGCGCCCGGTCGAAGTCCGCGAGCGCGCGGAAAGCGACGCCGTACGCACGCTGCGTTTCGAGCGGATGCCGAGGCACCTTCAACCGGCGCGCGTCGATCCGGGTCGACGCGCTGTGCACCGGGAAGTCCGCGGCGCGCAGGCAGCCGGCGAGGAACTGCGCGTCGAGCAGCTCCGGATCCACGCGATAACGGGAAAGCGCGGGCCCGAGCCGCACCGGCGCTCCACTGTGGACGATCACCGCGCCGGTGACCGACGCGACCACGTCGCCCTCGTGGGCGAAAACCGCCGCCGGATCGGGCGCGGCGTGCCCGGTCGGCGGACCGCCGAGGAGGACGTCGTCGGTGGTCAGCATGGGTTCGTCGCCGTCGGCGGTCCGCGGCGGCGCGTGCGTGATCCGCAGCGCGCCCGCCTTGACCAGCTCGCCGACGGTCGTGTGCGCCGGTTCGCCGGAAGCCGGTTCCAGCTTCGGCAGCTCGATCCCGATCTGTCCGAAAAGCCGTTGCGCGGCAAGGAAAGCCTCGCCCGAGTCACTCTCGCCGGGGCGGCCCGACGGCGTGAGGTCGACGTCGTCGTCGAGCACGTCGATGATGCGTTCGCCGGTATCCGGATCGGCCAGAAAGTCCAGCCACACCTGCTCGACGTGCTCCGCGGTGGTGTCGGCGATCAGCACGGTCGCCGGCGCGCGCTGCTCCGGCTCCGGTCGCGTGAGCAGCCAAAGATCGGTGCCGGCCGCGAGCGTGCACACCGCACGCAACGCGCCAGCGCGCAGCAGATTCGCCCGGATGCGTTTCCCGCTCCGCCGCCCGGCCGCCGCCCCCGGCATCAGCACCGCGACTGCTCCGCCGGGCTTCACGTGCGCCAGGCAGTGCTGCACCCATGCCAGCTCCGACTCGCCGCGCGGTGGCAAGCCGTACTCCCAGCGCGCGTCGCCGACGAGTTCCTCGTGCCCCCAGCCGCGCTCGTTGAACGGCGGGTCGCACAGGACGACGTCCGCCAACCGATCGGCGAAAGCGTCCGCGCGCAACGCATCCGCGGCGTGCACCTCGGTGTCCGCGCCGTGCAGCCGCAACCGGATGCCAGCGATCCGCGCGGTGTCCGGGTCGACGTCCTGCCCCCGCGCCCGGGTCGCCGCGGCGGCCAGCAGCAACGACCCGAACCCGCACGCCGGGTCGAGCACCGTGGCCCCCTTCGCGCCGGTCAGCCGCACCATCAGATCGGCGTACGCGGTCGGCGTGGTGGAGAGCCGGCGGGCGTGGGCTTCGAAGAAGCGGTCGCAGAGCTGCTCGAACGTCTCCGCCGCGCCTTCGCTCGAGGCGAGCTGGGAGATCAGCCCCAGCACCTCCGGATCGTCAGGCCCCTCGGCATCGTCCGCGAGGTACTCGCCGACCGCCGCCAGCCGCGCGCCGAGGTCGAGGTCGTCGCCAAGGGCACGCAGCCGTTGCCACGCCTCGTCGATCGGCGCGAGTTCGAACGGACGACCGCGTCCGCGCAGCCACGCCTGCACCTCCGGCAGCGAAAACAACGGGCTGGACGCCGTGCCGCCTACGGGTTTGGGAAAATCGTCGTGGCGCCGCCGCCAGTTGCTCACCGCCGCCCGGCGCACGCCCGCCAGGCGCGCGATGTCGGCCGCACTCACCGCCGCGTCGTCTGCCATGACGAGCACGATAGCCGACGACAGCGGTTTCCATCGTTTTGCTTGTTAACTCAGTCAACCAATGGTTTCATGGGGACATGGCCACCGAGCAGACCCGGTTCACCCTGCGCTACTCCGCGGGATCGGATCAAGGGCGACGACGCACCAACAACGAGGACTCCGTGTACGCCAGCGGGCGGATGCTCGTGGTGGCCGACGGCATCGGCGGCCAGCCGCACGGCGAAGTGGCCAGCTCGACCGCGGTCAGCGTGCTGGCCTCGCTCGACGCGGAACTGCGCACGCTGGACCTCACCGCGCACAACCTGTCGAACCTGCTCTCCGACGGCGTCCACCGGATCGCCGGCCAGCTCGCCCAGGTGGCCGAGGAAACCCCCGCCACGCAAGGCATGGGCACCACCCTCACCACCCTGCTGTTCGACGGCACCCACTTCGCCGCGGCCCACGTCGGCGACTCGCGCGGCTACCTCCTGCGCGACGGCGAACTGCAGCGCATCACGCGCGACCACACCCTGGCACAGGCCCTGGTCGAAGACGGCACCATCAGCGCCGCCGACGCCGACCACCACCCGCGCGGCTCGATGCTGATGAAAGCACTCCTGAGCACCGGCTCGGCCGAACCGGACGTCTGGGAATTCACGCCGCGGGCCGGCGACCGCTACCTGCTCTGCTCCGACGGCCTCACCGCGGGCGCCAGCGAACCGGCCATCCAGGACGTCCTCGCCGACGGCACCCCGGAGGAAATCGTCCCGCGCCTCATCGCCCTCGCCAACGAGGGCGGCGGCCCGGACAACATCACCATCGTGGTCGCCGACGTCGTCCCGGCCTGAACCGGTTAGCGCAGGTCGGACCACCTGCGGAAGGCGAAAGGGCCATCCGGTATTCTTCCCCACGGAGGATTGGCCGAGCGGCCTAAGGCGCACGCTTGGAAAGCGTGTTGGGTTCACGCCCTCGCAGGTTCGAATCCTGTATCCTCCGCTGCAACACCACGAAGGTCCCAGCTTCGCAGAGGCTGGGACCTTCGTCGTTTCCCCGTAAATCCCTTGCCTGGCAACGATATTCCGCTGGCAGAATTCGTTCATGAACCACAGCGCAGCTCAAGAGTTCGCCGACCGCTGGGCCAAGGCTTGGAACGCCCACGATCTCGACGCACTGCTGGCCCACTTCGCCGACGACGTCACCTTCCGATCCCCGGTCGCGGTCCAGGTGATCGGCGGCGACGGCGTGCTCCGCGGCAAGGCGGCGCTGCGCGCGTACTGGGCCGAGGGGCTGCGCCGGATTCCCGATCTCCGCTTCGAGGTCATCGGCGTCTACGTCGGACTCGGCGCGCTCGTCGTCAACTACCGCAACCAGAAGGGCGGACTGGTCAACGAGGTCCTGGTCTTCGACGGCGATCTCGTCGTCGAGGGTTACGGCACCTACCTCGGCGACGACCCGAATCCGGCCGGCGCTCGCTGAACCGGGCGGCGGGCCGTCGCTGTCCGCAACCGGGACAGGGGCTGGGATCGGCCGAACGGTCCTACCCGCTAGGCTTCGCCGCAGACTTCATCGCAGCCGTCCGGAGAGGTTTCCCGGTGTCACGAATACCGTTTTGACCTGGGCGTTGGCCGTCGCACACACACCGAGAACCCGCAGGTCAGAAGGCTGAAACGCGGGTTTCGGGCCCCGCGTGCGAACCCGAGAAGCCGACGCCCGACTGGCCCCGGATGCCCGACCGCGTCCGGGGCTTTGTCGATTCTCCCGTTCCCACTTACTTACCGAAGACACCTGATCACGCTAAGTTTGTATGTGGTCGTTTCAGCCCATGACGCACCGAGGAGCCCGCCCCCATGGCCGGAGTGGAAGAGATCCGCGCTGGTATCGCGCTCGCGAACGAGAAGGCGTCCGCGAGCATCGCCGCGCTGCAGCAGGCAGCGCAGGCACTCGAAGAAGCACAGCTGTCGCTGTCCCAAGCCACCCAGGGCAGCAGCCAGCACGAGGTGAACCAGGCGCACGGCCTGCTCGCCGAAGCGCTGCAAGGGATCACCGGCATGCAGAGCACCATCCAGGCCGGCATCTCGTCGGCCGATTCCTACTCGGCGCGGCTTTAACGCCGATGTCGGGGCTCGCCGAAATCCACCAGTTGCTCACCGCCGCGCGAGCGGGGGTCGGCGACGGGCGGGCGCACGCCGAGCGGGCGATGGCTCTGCTCGGCGACGCCCGGCGCGCACTCGTCGACGCGCAGGCCAAGGCAGATCCGTGGCTGCCGGGCCAGTTCGCGCAGGCCGACGAGGCGCTCGAACACCTCCTCACCCGTTTAGCCGCCGCCGACGATTTAGTGGGCGGATACCAGTCACGCCTGTAGGGATGAGATGGCCAGCAAGTCAGCCGAGCAACGCAACCGTGTGCAAACCGCTCTCGACCGGGTCCGGCACCAGATCGGGCTCGTGCTCGGGGCCGCGGCCGGCGCGCGCGAAATGGCCGAGGCCGAGGTGGCGCGGCTGACGCTGGAACAGGAGATCGTCCGGGTCGGCATGGACCACGCCGATCCGGCCCAGCAGACGGAGTGGGCGCGGCATCCGGCCGCGCACGAGGTGTTCGCCGCGCTCGGCGGCACCCGCACCGCCTTCTACACCGACTGGAGCGCCGGTCCCGGCGAACTGCGCGACCTCGTCGCCGCGCACGCGCCGGGCCCGGCCGGGCGGCCGCCGAGCGAATGGCTCGGGCGCGTCGGCACGAATTCCGGCGTCACCGCTCCCGGGTTGTGGCGGGTCGGTTCGGCCACCGCGGCCGGACGCGACATCTCGCGCACGTTCGACGTCGCCGTGCCGCTGCTGGACGAATCGCACCTGGCCATCACGTCCGCGCCGAAAACCCGGCCGGTGGTGGACGGGATCGTGCAGGGCCTGCTGATGCGCGTGCTGTCGGCGTTCGAGCCCGGCGCGGTGAAAATCCACCTGTGGGACGTCGGCCAGCTCACCGCGATCCTGCCGGACCTGTACCCGCTCAGCCGCACGAGCGCGCTGTCGCTGTACGACCCGACGCGACTGGAGGATCTGCTCGACGAGCTCGCCGGGCACATCCGCCGGATCCACGCCACCGGCATGCAGGCGGGCCACACCTCGTTGCGGGAACTGCGAAAAGCCACCGGCCAGCGCTTGGAGCCGTACCGGATCGCCGTGCTGTACGGCAACGGCGAAACTCTCGACGCAGAACGCGCGCGCGACCTCAAACGCGTGGCCAGCGGCGCGCTCGCGGCCGGGATCTGCCTGATCCTGGTGGACGTGCCCACCGCGGTGAGCGCGTCGATCGAAACGCTCAGCCTGCTGGACGAACGCCGTGCGGTCAGCAGCATGACCGGCAGCGACCTGGTCGTGGACCTGGATCCGCCGATGCCGTCCGGTCAGGTGATCCGCGCGGCGAACCGCATCGCCGAAGCGCTCATTTCGAAACAGGGCGGCCCACGGTCGTTCGCCGATCTGATGCCGACCGAGATCGGCCAGGAGAGTTCCGCGCGGGAACTGCGCGCGCCGATCGGGTTCCACGAGGGCGAAGCCGTCGAAGTGGTGATCGGCGACGCCAGCCCGCACGCGCTCATCGGCGGCCCGAGCGGTTCGGGGAAAACGAACTTCCTGTACGCGCTGCTGGGAAGTCTCGCCGCGCGATACACGCCCGACGAGCTGGCGTTGTACCTGCTGGACTTCAAGGAAGGCGTCTCGTTCGCCGGTCTCGCTCCCGGTCGCAAAGACTCCAGCTGGCTGCCGCACGCGAAACTGGTCGGCGTCAACGTCAACACCGACCGCGAATTCGGGTTGGCGCTGCTGCGCTTCCTCGCCGACGAATTGCGCCGCCGCTCCGCCGCGGCGAAGGAGCACGAGGTCACGAACCTGGCTGACCTGCGCGAACAGGATCCGAGCGGACACTGGCCGCGGATCGTCGCGGTGATCGACGAATTCCAGTACCTCTTCGCCGGACGTGACCAAGTCACCGCGCAGGCGACGCAGCTGCTGGAAGACATCGCGCGCCGTGGCCGTTCGCAAGGCATCCACCTCGTCCTGGCCAGCCAAGACGTCGCAGGCATCGAAGCCTTCTGGGGCAAACCTGCGGTGTTCGAACAGTGCACGCTTCGCATCGCCATGCCGAAGGCACGCCGCGTTCTCGCGGAAACGAACAACGCGGCGGTCTCCGCACCCAAGTGGCACGCGGTGATCAACCACGATTCCGGTGTCGCACACGGGAACCAGCTCGCGCACGTGCCGGATGCGAGCACTCGCAACGTTTTCGTGAACCTGCAGCAAAAACTGTGGGAACTCTACGCTGGCCGATTCTCTCGGCCGCGCCTGTTCGACGGTGCGCATTCGCCGGTGCTGGAACAGTTCCCGGCGTTCCTGGAACTCAAGCCGAGCCCTCAGCCGAGGGCGATCCTGGGTCAGTCGATCGACGTCACCGAGGCCGCTTGCGGCGTCGAACTGCCTCGGGTACCGGGCCGGAACATCGCGGTACTCGGCGGGGCGACCGCGGAGGCCTTGTCCATTATGGACTCCGCCGCGCGATCGCTTTCCCGGCAACTCGAACTCGGGCAGGTCGAATTCCTGCTCCACTGCCCCATTGTGGCCAGCTCCCCGGCGGTCCTGGATTTGAAGAGCCGCCTGGAAGCTGAAGGCCACCTCGCGACGCTCACTGAAGACCTTTCCACCGAGCTGGGGTCGATCGTCGAATCGCTCTCCACGACGACGCCGCGCATCCTGCTGCTGTACGGAGTCGACGCCGCTTTGCCCTCGCTGGAGGCGAAGGCGGTCGGACAGCTGAAGAGCGGCCTCGACCACCTGCGTACGTTGCTGAAAAACGGCCCCGCGCACGGTGTGCACACCATCGGCTGGTGGCGCAGCATCGCGCGACTCAAAGACACGCTCGGCTTCGGGGGCACGGACGACATCGGAACCTGGGCCGCACTGGACGTCCAGGGCAACGAGCTGTCGCCGTTCGCCGCGGGTCAGGTCGTGCACTGGTCGCCGCGGCCGGGCCGGGCATTGTTCTTCGACCGCACCACGCACGGGGCGCCGGAAGTCATCATCCCGTTCCAGCGCCCAGAAACCGAGCCGACCGCGGGAGGCACGCCGTGACCGAGGGAACCCCCAGCCCCGCCATGCGGTACAAGGAAATCGTCGGTCTGGCCAGGGGTTCGGCGGACAGCCTGCGCGCGTGGGAACTGGCGCGGGCGGACGAGATCGAACGCCAGCTGGCGGATGCGCATGCCGCGGTTGCTGCTGCGCAGGATCGCGAGGAGAAGACCCGGGAGCGCGCTAGCCGGTGGTGGAAAATGGCGCTGCACAATGTTTCGCGGCTGAATTTCGTTGAGGCACTGGACGATCCGCAGCCGATTACTACGGCTCGGCCGCAGTATTTGGATCGGTATTTGGAAGAGGTTAAGCCTAGTTATCAGGAGCTGGTCCAGGCTGTGTTGGGGCTTGGCTGGCGGGCGAAACGTTAAGTTGTGAAAGCGTTCTCCCCGGAAGCTAGCTGGCGAGAACGCGTCAGGAAGTGAACTGGACAACTGAAGCTCAGTCGCCCAGTCCTATCTTCCATGCCAGGACCGGAGACGCCTCAACCTGCCCGAAGGCGTAAGCCACGCCAACCCCAGAGAGCATCCGCCCCGCGTCATCACGGTTCACGCGTTCGTGTGACTTTTATAATCAAATGCATACAGATCTACTCGATCTAGATATAGCCCAGTTCTAGCCGGTGACATCACACCTGCGGTCATGGCTCGGGGCGATCTACGCGTGGAGAGGCGTACGTCGTGACGGCAACAGTGGCGGAAGTCGCGGCAATTGTTGCCGCGTCCGGCACGCTGATAGGAAGCATTGCCCGGCCACTCTTTAAATGGCTGACCGCGAGGACCTTCACAGCGAAGGCTCTGCCTCAAGATCTTCCCAAGATCGCTGAAGCCCTCCATCCAGCCAGGCAAGCGCGCACAGATCGGTCGGCCAAGGAACCAGCAGCCGTGAGGGGAACCCTGAGGGAATCAGATTCCCTCAGGGTTCCCCTCACGTACAACTAACTACGCCGTGCGGTGCAGCAACCGATCCAGCTGGTCGAGCACGTCGTTGGCGAAGTCCGCGAACGGATTCCCCGCCGAAGGCCGGAACCGGACCACCTGCGGATCATGGTCACTGGCCTGATCCGCGAACTCAGCATTCACATGCACCACGTCATAATCCACACCGCGCGGAGCAGCAGAAGCGAGGATGTGGTCCAACACCTGCGACTGTCCCTCGAACACATAGCTGTACCGCTCAGCCGGAGGCAGCGTCGCGATCAGGTCCTTCAACAACCCACCCGACGTCAGCTTCGCCAACGCAGGCGAGAACTGGTAGTCGTTCAGGTCACCAGCCACCACGACGTTCGCTCGCGGGTCCGCGCCGAGCAGTTGCGCCACGAAGCCCTGCAGAACCGTCGCCTGCTTCTGCCGCTGCACCTCCGAGCTCCGCGTCGGCGGCTGGTAGCGGCCATGCGTCGGCTGGTCGCCGCCCTTGGAGTTGAAGTGGTTGGCCAGCACGAAAACTGTCCGGCCGCGGAACACGAACTCGCCGGCCAGCGGCTTGCGGCTGTCCTCCCACGCTTCATTGCCCGGGTCGACCCGGCCCGGCGACTGCGTCAGATGCGCCTTGCCGTGGTCGGAAACCACGCCCACCGAAGAAGTCGGGCTGCCACCGGGACGATCCACAAAGGAGACTCGCGACGGGTTGAACAGGAAGCCGACCCGGATGTTGCCGCCCGGTTGTCCGCCGTCCTCGTCGTTCACCGGGTTGATCTGCCGCCACTGGTACTGCGGGCCACCGGCGGCGACGATCGCGTCGGTGAACTTCTTCAGCGTCTCGTCCGCATCGACAGTGCCGTCGTCGGTCGCACCGCTATTGTCCTGGATTTCTTCCAGGGTAACGATATCCGGCGTCGCGAGGTTGTCGACGATGCCGTGTGCGAGCTGCGCGTACTTGGTGTCCGAATCGGACGGTGCGAGGTTCTCGACGTTGTACGTCGCCACCGAAAGCTCACCCGGACGCTGCTTGCGCGTGGTTTCCCGCTGCAGCTTGTTGTCCTTGGCCGCACCCAGCTTCGACGCGAACAGCGTGTACCCGCCGAAGTTGCTGTACTCCACCGGGCCGGAGGTGACGCCGGTGAGCACGTCACCAGTGTTGACCTTCGGTGCCGCCTGCTGCGAGGACGGGATGATCGACTGGACCTTCAGCACCCCGGTGTTGATCTTGTCGTACCCAAGGTACACAGTCCCGCCGCGCGGCGTCGGGTTCTGCTGCGGCTTCGTGGTCACGTAAAGCTCGCCGTACTTGTTGCTCGGGCCGACCACCCGCGCGTCAGAAACCTGGACGATCTCGCTTTCGTGCGATTCCCAGAAATCCAGTGCGTACTTCGACGGCTCGAGCGGCAATGGCTCGATGTTGCCGCCCGCGTTGGGAGCCAGCACATCCGGCACCTGGTCCGGAGTCAGCACCGTCGGGGCGGGCAGCGGGTTGCCCGAAGAGTCGACCGTCCACTGTGCACTGGTCAGCTCGGTGAGCGACTGGTAGTTCGAGGTCGCGGGCGCGTCCGGGTAGTACTCCTTGACCTTGCCCTGCGCGGTGATCGCGTCGCCGACCGCCACCGCGGGAGTGGTCGATCCGGTGAACACGAACAGGCCCTCGCTGGTGCGCGGGTCGCTGTCCGGATGCGGGTCGGTGATCCAGAACCCGCGCGCCGAGCCGAAGCCGCGCACCGCGGTGACGATGCCGGTGACGTCCTCGACCTGCTTGTCCTTGAACGGCGAAATCCGCGTGGTGCCCTGGATGTCGTGGATCTTCGCCGGAACACCCGGCTCGCCCGGCTGAGTGCCGGTGGTCTCGCCCTTGGTGTTGGTGGGCGTCGGGTCGCCGACGGCGAAGTCCGCGCTGTTGTTGTCGGTGTCGGCGAGCGTCGCCGCCCGAGCGACCGAGGTCGTGTTGGACGGCGCGGCGGCCGGTTCTCCTTCGCGGACAACGGCATCGCCGAAGCCAACGAGGTCCTTGACCCGGCTGTCCGCCGCGCAATCGGCAGCGGTCTTGCAGGTCAGCGGCGCGCTGTCGGACACGAGTGCGACCGTCCCGGCGGTCGCGGACATCGCGATGGCCCCGGTCGCGTCAGGCGTCGGCAGCGCGACCGTGCCGCCGTTCCCCTTCCCCTCCGCGACGAGGTAACGGCCCTTCGGCGCGACAGCTCCGGCGAGCGGCGTGACCTGCCACTTGCTCGACGCGCTCGCCGAACCTGGCAGGTACTGGACGCTGTAGCCGTCGAGCGAGACGGGCGCGCCGCCGTGGTTGGCCAGCTCGATGAAGTCGTTGGTCAGCGTGGCACCGGAATTGCCGCCACCGCCGTAGACCTCGGCGATCAGGGCGTCCGCGCTGGGGGCCGCCGAAGCGGGCGCGGCCAGTCCGCCGAGCACGAGAGCAGCGGCGGAGACGGCAACCGCGCCTCTGGTCAGTCTTGCCCCACCGGCGCTGCGGCCCCCGGCGGGACGACGGGATATGGTCACCCTGAGTCCCCTCTGCATGTCAACGGTCGAGGCATCGTCCCCCGAACAAGCGAAGCAGAGGAAGACGAAAGGGCAACGATTCGTAACGAGCTGGAGGGATTTCCTCCTTTGGACGGGTTGACGCAATGATCACGCTCGTACTCGGCGGAGACGTCAACCTGCAGGGCCGCGCGAACCCGGAAACGGCGCTGGCCCCGTTGACCTCGCTGCTCACCGGCGCCGATGTGCGGTTCGTGAATCTCGAAGGACCGCTGTCCGGCTCGACCGGCATGGACATCCCGCACAAGCCGAACTGGCGGCACTCGCCGCCGGAGATGGTCGCCGCGCTGACCGCCGCCGAAATCGACGTAGTGTCGGTGGCCAACAACGTCACTTACCCGCCAGCCGCGGCGATGGCGAGCCTCGCCGTGCTGGACCGTGCCGGAATCGCGCACTGCGGCGCGGGCGCGAACCTCGCCGAAGCGCACGCGCCGGCGATCCTCGAACGACCCGGCGGCCGGATCGCGTTTCTCGCCTACACCTCGTTGTGCTGGCCGGTCGGGCAGGAAGCGACGGAAGACTCGCCTGGCGTCGCCGCGGCGGGCGCTTACACGTCGTACCAACCGGATCCGCGCGTCCTGGACGTCCCCGGCCGCCCGCCGATCGTGCACACCACGCCGGTCCGCCGCGACCTGGAACTGCTGCTCGCCGACATCCGCCGCGCCCGCGCCGAGGCCGACCACGTCGTGGTGTCGATGCATTGGGGCATCCCCGGCGAAGAACTGACCGAATACCAGGTGACCTACGCGCACGCGATCATCGACGCCGGCGCCGACCTGGTCGTCGGACACGGACCGCACACCGTGCAACCGGTCGAGGTCTACCGCGGCTGCCCGATCCTCTACAGCCTCGGCAACCTCGTCTTCGACTGGCCCGCCATGCGCGACCGGCACCGCGACGGACTGCTCGCCGGCTGCGTAGTCGGCGAGCAGATGCGGGTCGAATTAGTGCCGATCCGCCGCGACGAAGACAACGAATGCGTACCGTTGACGGGAGCGGACGCCGACGACGCGCTGCGGCGGTTTGTCGAACTGTCCGCGCGGCGCGGCACGAACGTGACGGTCAGTGATGGCTTCGCGACCGTCGAAGGACTTCGCGGCTAGACCGCTGGTCCCGCCGTCACCCGGACGGCGCATCTGCCTTAAATGCAGCTCAAGCCCGGGGTCGACCGGTACCGGGCGGGAGTACCTTACCGATGAGCACGGAAACTGTGGCCCAGACCACTTTCAGGCCGCACTCCGAGCTTACGGGTAGCACCCCGCGGGGGAGGCGACACGGTCACGTGGGGGTTGACCGTCGTCGAGTGCGCGGGTGCCACCACCGGAGGAAAACAGCCGCGGGCGCGGGACTTTCCGCTTCGCCCGCGACCGCGGCTCCACGGATTTGCCCCGGGGAAGCCTCGCGAGTGGCGAGGCGCCGCCTTGACCGCGCGGGGGAGCGCGGAAGGGGAGGAAGGCGGCCTGCCTCGCCACTCGTGAGCACTAGCCGTCCGGTCTCGTGAGTGGTTACGCCGGTGCTAACCGGTCCCGCCACTCACGAGACCGGTCCACCACCCGCGCGCACATCTCGCCGTGGGTAAGCGGCAGGTAGTGCCCGGCCCCCGGCACAATCTGCAGCGCTCCGTCCTGGCAGGCAGCCAAAAACCGGCGTTCGCCGAGGCGGAAGTGGTCGTGGCGGCCGTTGAGCAGAAGTACCCGCCCCGGGTACCGCGCGAGGTCGGCGAGCGGATCCATCCCGGCGGCCGCTTCCATCACGTCGGGAATGACCTCGGACGCGATCCCCGCGGCGATGACCGGCTCGGCGACTTCCGCCGGAAGAACCCGGCGGAGCAGCCACGCGCTGAAGGACGCACCGTCGTCCGCTGCCGTCGCCAACCCGCGGCGTGCGAAGCGGAAACCGCCGCGCAGCACCGAACTCGGCACGAGCGAACATCCGGCTCCCACCAGGGAAGCGACCCGATCCGGATGGCGCGCCGCGGTCGCGATCGAGACGTAACCGCCGAGGGAATGCCCGACCAGAACCGCCTGGCCGCCGACCTCGTCGACGGCCTCGACGACCGCGTCCACCGCGCCGTCGAGGGTGAACCGCTCCCCGCGTCGCGTCCCGTGTCCAGGCAGGTCGGGCGTGGCGATTCGGCCGCGGGCCAGGCGTTTCTGCTGCTGCCAACACGCCCCGGACAGCCGGATGCCGTGCACGAAAACCACCGGCAGAACGTCGCTCATGTCTCCACCTTCCCGCCGAATGCAACGGACCGTTGCATTCGCAGGTGTACCACGAGGTCGAGACCAAATGCAACGCACCGTTGCAAACCTGGCTAGGATCAGGCCATGGACCGGACCGCCTCCCGCCCGCGCAAGGCGGACGCCATCTTCTCCGCGACCCTCGCGCTGCTGGCCGACCGCGGTTACGACGCACTGACGATCGAAGCGGTAGCGGCGCAGGCCGGAGTGCACAAAACGACGATCTACCGCACGTGGGCGACCAAAGACGAAGTCCTCGCCGACGCCCTGGTCCAGGCCCCGGAATTGACCTTCGCGATCCCCGACACCGGCTCCCTGCGCGGGGATCTCCTCGAACTGGCGAAGCAGATCCACCGGCTGCTGTCCGATCCCGCGAACCGGCGCATCATCACGGCCGTCGTCTCCGCGCTGCCGGACCGTCCCGCCACCGCCGCGGCAGCCGGACGCTTCTTCGCCGACCGCCTCGGCCGCGAGCAGGCCGTCTTCGACCGGGCCCACGACCGAGGCGAACTAGCCGACACAGCGGATTCCGAGATGGTCATGGATCTACTGGGCGGGAACCTGTGGTTCCACACCCTGATCCGCGCGAAATCCGCCGACGACGCCTACCTCGAACGACTTGTCGACACCGTCCTCACCGGCGTCACCCGCTGATCAGTACGGCCGATCCCCGACGATCGCGACGCGCTCCGCGATCCGGACGTGCGGGTGGTAGTCGTTGACCGCGTAATGCTGGGTCGCGCGGTTGTCCCAGAACGCCACCGAATCCGGCTCCCACCGGAACCGCACCTGGAACTCCGGCGTGTGCGCCTGCAGGAACAAAAACCGCAGCAGCCGGTCGCTTTCGGCGCGGTCCAGGCCGACGATGTGCGTGGTGAAGGCCTGGTTCACGAACAACGTCCGCCGTCCGGTCTCCGGATGGGTCCGCACCACCGGGTGCTCGACCGGCGGGTACGCGTCCTGCCACTGGGCCAGCAGATCCGGGTCGGTGAACCGGTCGAAGCCGGGGATGAAGTCGTGCACCGCGGTGAGGCCGTCGATCCGCTCGCGCACGTCGGCGGGCAGGTTGTCGTAGGCGGCGGCCATGTCGGCCCACATCGTGTCGCCGCCGATCGGCGGGACCTCGACCAGGCGCAGCACCGAGCCGAGCGCCGGATTCGGGCGCCAGGTGACGTCGGTGTGCCAGATGTTCTCGTACCCGGGCATTCCGGCGGTGCGGGTGAACCGCACGACCTGGTCGGAATCTCCCCGCGGGATGAACGGGTTCGTTTCCAGTTCGCCCCAGTTCGCGGCGAACGCGCGCTGCTGCTCGGACGTGATGTGCTGGTCGCGGAAGAACAGCACCTTCCACTCCAGCAAGGCGCGGTTCAGCTCGGCGCGCAGCTGCGGCGAAACCGGCGCGCCGAGGTCCACTCCGGATATTTCAGCGCCGATCACCCGTCCGAGGGGGCGCAAGGTGAACAGCTCGTACGGAGCTTCGGCACCGGAAAGCCGGTGCAGCACGCGCGGGCCTTCGAGGATTCCGTCGTCCGGCGTAACGGACGAGCGCAGGCGGGCAGGCAGGTCTACAGACATGGCGGTACTCCCGGAAGAATAGGTGAATTCGGCTGTGGCAGCGGAAAATCGCCTACGCGGGAGGAGAGCCGAGACGACCGCGACGCTTGAGGAGAGCGGCCACGCCCTCGCCGTCCGTCCGTGCCGGGGCACGGCCGGCTAGCGGCACTTCCCGGTTCTCTGGCATGACTCCAATTCTGGCGGTGCGGGGAACGCCCGGTCAAGGATCCCCACGATGTGGAATCGTCGCACGCCCGGCCGAGTGACCCGGGCCGCCTCGATGGGGTTAGATCTGTCCAGAGGGTGGCGGGCCGCGGTTCGCGCTCTCCCGGAAGCGGAGGTCCCGATGGCAGGTTCGACGAGCGAGCGGCTCAACGCCGCCGCGGACGCGCTCGATCGAGCGGCTGCCGACGCGGACCGCGCGGCGGGCCGGTTCGCCGAAGCCCGCCTCGAATCGACGCCGTGGGGGATTTCCGCGCCCGCACGGGAAATCGCCGCCCGGTGGGAGGCCGCGCTCGCCGCGCGGGACGTCGACGCGCGCATCCTTGGCGACGCGACGTCCGACCTCGCCGGCCAGCTGCGGATGGCCGCCCGCGGCCACCACCGCCCGACGATCGCGACGGCGCTGCTGAGTTGATGCCGTTCCTCCACCCGGCGCTGGACAACGCGGCCGCCGGGCTTGCTTCATTGGGCGCCGCGGCCGCCGTGATCGGCGCACCGGACCCGGTCACCGCGCTGCGACAGATCGACTGTTCCCCGCAGACGATCCGCGAATCGGCACGCACGCTGTCGGGCGGCCGCGACGTTCTGGTCATGGCCCGCCTGGAGTTCGAACGCGGGGCGCACAGCGCGGAACGCAAATGGGGCGGCGAACCGGCCGCGCAATTCCGGGGCAGCGCCGACGAACTGGACGCGCACTACCGCCAGGCCGCCGAAGCCGCCGCGCGCACCGCGTCCGTCGGCTTGGATCTGGCGGATCTCCTTGACCGGCTGGCGGATCAGACTGCGGCGCGCGTCATGCTGATCGCGGAAGGCGTGTCTCCGGCAACTGTCGCGCTGCTGGCCGGAGACCGATCCGCGGAACCGGCGGTCCGAGAGGCGTGCGGAACGATCGCCGAAGCGGTCGCTCGCGGCGTCGCGACCATAGGAGAGGCAACGACTTTCCTCGACGCCTTCGGAACACCGGTGCTGCAGGAAGAAAACTAGCGAGTCGCGGTCACGAATCCGCCGCGCGTGCTGTCCAGCGGCTCGCGTCCGTACTGAACGGCAAGTTCCGCGACAGTAACGGTTTCCGGCCGCCAGCCGTGCTCGGCGAGCCACTCCGGAGCGTCTCCGGCAAGACCGCCGAGCCAGAGCTCCGTGACCTCGCCGCCGACGTTGCGCGCCTGATCCAGCAACCCGTCCCGTTCGCCGTCCGGCCGGTGCTCGAAGGAGATCCGGCTGCCTGGCGCGGACAACTCGGTGACGGTCGTCAGCAACCGCTCCGCCTCGTCCCGGCTGAGGTAAATGAGCAGGCCCTCGGCGAGCCAGACCGTCGGCTGTTCCGGGTCGAATCCCTCGTTTTTCAAGGCAGCGGCCCAGTTGTCCCGCAGATCCACCGGGACGGCCGTGCGCTCGCACTGGGGCCGCGCACCTTGTTCGGCCAGCACGGCTTCCTTGAACGCGAGCACGTCCGGCAGGTCGACCTCGAACACCCGCGCGCCGTCCGGCCAGTCGAGCCGGAACGCACGAGCGTCGAGACCGGCCGCCAGAAGGACCGTCTGCGTCCCGCCGGAAACGAAGTCGTCGAAGAACCGGGTGCGGATCGCGACCTGTTGCGCGAACACCATCCCGAGCCGGGAATCCCGCTCTTTGCCTTCGAAGATCGCGCGCCCGGCATGGAAGAACGCACCCGCGTAAGGATCCTCGAACAGCCGGTCCGGCCGCCCGCTCTCCAACGCACGAAGCCCAGCCACCCCAACCGCGGTCTTGCCGACCGGCGGAAGCTCTTCGCTCATGAGCCCACGCTACTTCGGCATCAGCGCTTGGATCTCCTCGACCAGCTGCCGCACCTTCTTTTTGTCGGACGAACTGTAGTAAAAGGTGCACAGATCGGCCTTGTCGCCGCCAGAGGCCGGGTTCTCGATGACCGCGGTCGATGCCCCGGTCACCTTGAACTTGAGACACCCCGGACTGAACGCCCCCGGTTCGGTGTTGCTGACGTCGCTGATCTTGCTGACCGCGAAGCTGTGTCTCTTGTCCGCTCCGAACAGCCCGTCCTTGATCGCGGCCTTGATCGTCACCTGCTTGCCGCTGAACGTGAGCGACCGACGCCGGGCATAGATGTACAACGCGCCACCTCCGGTACGGGGACCAGCTACCGGAAGGTCAAACGAACGAACCCCGGCCGGAGTGCCCGGTCGGGGTTCGTTCGTGAAGAGCGGTGGCGGTGGGATTTGAACCCACGGACGGGATTAACCGTCACACGATTTCGAGTCGTGCTCCTTCGGCCGCTCGGACACGCCACCGCCAAGAACAATACCGGACCCCCTTCGCGGGGTGCGGCGGGGGTTACTCGGCCCCGGGCCGGCGGTCCGCGAAGTACGCCTCGAGCAGGGCGGCGCAGTCGTTTTCGAGCACTCCGCCGAGGACTTCCGGCCGGTGGTTGAGGCGGCGGTCGCGCACGACGTCCCACAGCGACGACACCGCGCCCGTCTTGGGCTCCCAGGCCCCGAACACCAGCCGGGCGACGCGGGCGAGCACGAGCGCGCCGGCGCACATCGTGCAGGGCTCCAGGGTGACCGCGAGCGTGCAGCCCTCGAGCCGCCAGCCGTCGCCGAATTCGCGGGCCGCCGCGCGCAGGGCGAGGACCTCCGCGTGCGCGGTGGGGTCAGCCAGTTCGACGCGCGCGTTGCGGGCCGCGGCCAGCGGACGTCCGTCCGGATCGAACACGACCGCGCCGATCGGCACGTCGGCACCAGGAGCGCGGGCCGCGTCCAGCGCGGCCCGCACGGCCTCGATGTCGTCCGGCCGTCTCAGAGCTGGTCCAGCAGTTTCGAGAACTCGGCCTCGAAGCCGCACCGCTGGGCGATCATCTGGAGCTGCTCGTCCGGGTAGAGGTCGACCTCGCCGACGATCACCTCCAGCTCGCCGCCGGGAAGGCCGAGGTCGGCCAGGATGTCGAGATCGCCCTCGGGCCAGACGGCGTCGTCGTCCTCGTCGGGCGGGTCGACGCGCAGCACGTCGAGGACGTCCGCCGCGATGTCGTAGTCGAGCGCCGCGGCGGCGTCCGACAGCAGCAGCGACGGTCCCCTCGGGCTCGGCCGGACGATCACGAAGAACTCGTCGTCGACGGCCAGCAGGCCGAACGCCGCCCCGGTCGACCGGAGCTTGCCCAGCTCGGTGATCGCCGCGTCCAACTCTGTGAGCGCCGAGGAATCGAGCGCACTGCACCGCCACCGACCGTCTTCACGGACCACAGCTATCGCGAAGCCCGTGACCGGCTCTTGCACCGCCATGCGCACACCGTATTCCGCCTCGCTGGCGAACGCACGCACGGTGCGCCCGAAGCGTGCGAGGTGCCACTATCGAGCCATGACCGGACCCACCGACCTCCCCACCCTGCCCGGCAACCGGCACGCCGGGCTGCTCGACGCCGCACGGCAGCTGCAGGACCGCACTGTCGAGCTCCGCCGCGCTGTGCACCGGCACCCTGAACAGGGCTTGCAGCTGCCGCGCACCCAGGCGGCGATCCGCGCCGCGCTGGCCGACCTGCCGATCGAACTCACCGACGGCCGCTCCACGACGTCGCTCACCGGCGTGCTGCGCGGGGCCCGTCCCGGACCGGCCATCCTGCTGCGGGCCGACATGGACGCGTTGCCGCTGACCGAGGACACCGGCCTGGAGTTCTCGTCCGAGATCGACGGTTCGATGCACGCCTGCGGACACGACACGCACGTCGCGATGCTCGCCTCCGCGGCGCGGCTGTTGTCGGAGCGCGTCGACGACCTGGCGGGCTCGGTGGTGTTCATGTTCCAGCCGGGCGAGGAGGGCCTGCACGGCGCGCGGCACATGATCCACGAGGGCGTGCTGGACGCGGCCGGCACGCGCGTCACGCGAGCCTTCGGCCTGCACACGATCGCCAACAGCCCGAGCGGCGTCTTGCAGGTGCGCGGCGGGCCGATGATGGCCTCAGCCGACACGTTCAGCGTCGAGGTCACCGGCCGCGGCGGCCACGGTTCGGCCCCGCACGACGCCATCGACCCAGTCCCGGCCGCGGCGGCGATGGTCAGCGCGCTGCAGACGATGGTCACGCGCCGGATCAGCGTCTTCGACCCGGCAGTGGTCTCGGTGACCCGCATCGTGGCCGGAACGACGACGAACATCATCCCCGAGACGGCGGTGCTCGAGGGGACCATTCGCACCCTGTCGGAGACGACACGGTCCTTCGTCCGCGAGGAACTGCCGAAGGTGTGCGAGGCGGTCGGAGCGGCCCACGGATGTCGCGTGTCGGCCGGAGTGGACCCGGGCTACCCGACGACGGTCAACGACCCGGAGGTCGCGGCTGAGGTGTTGTCGCTGGGTGCCGACGTGCTGGGCGCGGAGAACGTCGAGGAGCTGACCACGCCGATCATGGGCGCGGAGGACTTCTCGTATGTGCTGCAACGGGTTCCGGGCACGTTCGCGTTCATCGGGGCGCGGGAGCCGGGGGCGGATCCGGCGACCACGGAGGACAACCACTCGAACCGGGTGAAGTTCCACGAACCAGCGATGGCCGCTGGGGTCGCTATGTACACCGCGTTCGCGTTGGACGCCCTGCGCTGAGGGTTCCGGCACGCCCCTTCCGCCGGGGCGTGCCAACTCGCCCGGCTTGCGCGCAACGCGTCGGCCATCCGCCCGCGGCACCTAGTTCTGCCAGGTCGGATCGCCCTTCAGCGCGGATCCAGGACGCACATCCCAAAGATCAGGACGATTGTCCTGGCTACCCTCGTGTTACCCTCCGACTGTCGAGACATCATATATCAGATCGGATCTGCTCGTGGCGTTCGAGAAACAGCGACAGCGACTCGCTGGTGTGGTGGCGATCCCGGTGACCCCGTTCACCGCGGCCGGAGATGTGGACGCCGAGACGTACGAGCGGTTAGTCGAACGGCTCGTGCTGAGCGGCGTCGAGGTCGTCACGCCGAACGGCAACACCGGCGAGTTCTACGCGCTCGACGAGCAAGAAACGCGACAGTGCCTCGAAGTCACCACGAAGGCCGCGCGCGAGGCGAGCGTCCTCGCTGGCGTTGGCCATGACGTGCGTACAGCCGTGAAGGCCGCGAAGCACGCGCGCGCTTCCGGAGCGGACATGGTGATGATCCATCAGCCCGTGCATCCGTACGTCTCGCGCGCGGGCTGGATCGACTACCACCGCGCCATCGCGAACGAAGTGCCCGAGCTCGGGGTTGTCCTGTACGTGCGCAACCCCGCCATCGAAGGTTCAGACCTGGCACAGCTCGCCGACGCCGCGCCGAACGTGCTCGGCGTGAAGTACGCAGTGCCGGACCCAGTGCGCTTCCGCACCGTCGCGCGCGACGCGGGGTACGAGCGCTTCGTGTGGATCGCGGGCCTCGCCGAACTGTCCGCCCCTGGGTACTTCGCAGTCGGCGCGACGGGCTTCACCTCCGGCCTGGTGAACGTCGCGCCGCAAATCTCGCTCGACCTGTTCCGCCACCTGCGCAACCACGACTTCGCCGGAGCGATGGAGATCTGGGACCGCATCCGCCCGTTCGAGCAGATGCGCGCCGCGGAGGGCAACGCCAACAACGTCAGCGTGGTCAAGGACGCCCTCTCCCAGCTCGGCCTGTGCCGCCCCGACGTGCGGCCGCCGAGCAGGCTGCTGACGGCCGCGGAACGGGACCAGCTGTTCGAAATCCTGTCCTCGTGGGGGCTTTCGTAACGCGTCAGGCAAACACCGGCGGGAGGTCGAAAGCCGGGAAGACTTCCGGACCGAAGGTGGTCACCTCCGCGACGCGGCCGCCGTCCAGACGCAGCGTCACCAGTCCGAAGGCCCGGAACTCTCCGACTGTGCGCGCGTACGTGGCGAGCGCGGGCAGACCGTTCGCGCGCGTCTCGACAACGCGGAACTCGGCAGCGTCGCCGCCATGCAACGCCGGTGCCCAGCCTTCGAGCACTGCGGCGCGTCCCGCGTACCACGTCGGCTCCGGTCCCATATGCCCGCCAGCGCCAGGCGCGTGGCTGCAACGCACGTCTTCGCGCAACAGTTCAGCGAAGGCCGCTTCGTCGTGCTCTACGAGCGCCTTCACGTACTTCGCGACGACAGCGCGTTCCTCGTCGCTCGCGGACGCCGATGCCCACTCCGTACGTCGCGTAGGCAAGTGCTCCTGCAATTCGGCCCGCGCGCGCAACACGTTGCTGTTCACCGACGCAGGCGTCGTACCGAGCGCTGAAGCCGTTTCGCGCGCAGACCAGCCGAGTACGTCGCGAAGCACCAACGCAGCCCGCTGTCGCGGCGAAAGATGCTGGATGGCTGCGAGGAACGCCAACTCCACCGTCTCGAGTGCGACGACGACAGCGTCCGGCTGAAGCGCACTGTCCGGCGCGGGCTGCAACCACGGCACCGCGACGTCGGGACGCGGCGCGAGGTCGGAGTCGTGCGTGACCGGAAGATCGAGTGTCGGCAGCTCGCGCGGGTGTGCGTCGAGGTGGTCGAGACACGCGTTAGTCGCGATCCGGTACAACCACGCCCGCAGGCTCGCGCGGCCCGCGTACGTCGAACGGCCGCGCCACGCGCGCAGCAGAGTCTCCTGGACCAGGTCTTCCGCCTCGTCGAACGAGCCCAGCATCCGGTAGCAGTGCACCCGCAGCTCGTGCCGGTACGGCTCGGTCTCGCTCGCGAAGTCGGTCATCTGTTCAACCATGTCCGATAAGACGGCCGGGCACCGGAAAACTCAGCAAACCCCAGCTCAACCAGGGTGTGGCGGAGGTTACTCGCGCGTTAAAAGCGCGTCAGCACGACCGGCCGGACCGTCAGGGGCCCGTTTCCGGGACGTTCCGGACCGGGGTCGGCGCAGTGTGCTGGCGATGTTCGCCGCGATCGACATCGACCGGAGGTAACCGTGACGCTCAGCGAGCTGCTCCCGAGTCTCGGCTGCGAGGCCGCCGACCACCTAGAACCAGGGCTCTGGCCGCAAGGCACGAGGCTCGGCGAAGGCGGTGAGCTGCTCTTCGCCGGCGCGCCGGTCAGTCACCTGGCCGCGCGCTTCGGTACGCCCGCTTACCTGCTCGACGAGGAACAGGTGCGCGACACAGCCCGCGCGTACCGCCGTGCGCTGCCGGAGGCCGACGTCGCCTTCGCGAGCAAGGCACTCTGTACGCGAGCAGTGTTGCGTTGGGTCGCCGAAGAAGGACTGTCGCTCGACACGTGCTCCGCCGGTGAGATCGCTGTCGCGCGCGCTGTCGGCTTTCCTGCAGAGCGCATTCTGTTGCACGGCAACGCCAAAACGCCCGAAGACCTGAAAGCCGCGCTGCAGTACGGGGTCGGCCGCATCGTTCTCGACTCTCTCGACGAAGTAGAACAACTCGGCGCCCTCGCACACGGCGCGCAACGCGTCCTCATCCGCGTTACGCCCGGCGTCAGCGGCGACACACACGCTGCGATCACGACCGGCACTGAAGGACAGAAGTTCGGCTTCTCGCTACGCCCCGACGTACGAGACAACGTCGATCGCGCTGTCGCAGCAGTACTTTCGCAGCCGAGCCTGCAACTGACCGGACTGCACTGCCACATCGGCTCGCAAGTGTCCCGCGTGGACCGTTACGAAGAAGCCGCGCGAAAGATGGTCGAAGTGCTCGTCCGCATTCGCGACCAATACGGAATCACCTTGCGCGACTTGGATCTCGGCGGCGGACACGCGGTGCCGTACGCCGACCGCGAAGCGTCCTTCGACCTCGACGGGTACGCACGCCGCCTCCGCGTCGCCCTGGGCTACGAGTGCTCGTCACGCGACTTCCCGCTGCCACGCCTGACAATCGAGCCCGGACGCGCGATTGTCGGACCGGCGGGGATCACCGTGTACCGCGTGTGCGCCGTGAAACGCGGCGCGCGCACCTTCGTCGCAGTCGACGGCGGCATGAGCGACAACCCGCGCCCCGCGCTGTACGGCGCGCGCTACACCGCGCGTCTCGTCGGCCGTCGCACGAAGGCAGCGCGTACGCCGATGACGGTTGTCGGACGACACTGCGAGTCCGGTGACGTATTGGCGGACGTCTGCCTGCCCGACGACATCCACGTCGGCGATCTGCTGGCCGTACCGTGCACCGGCGCGTACCACCACTCGCTGGCGTCGAACTACAACCTCGTCGGCCGTCCACCGCTCGTCGGCGTACGCGACGGACACGCGACGCTCCTCGTACGCCGCGAAACCGAAGAAGACCTGCTTCGCCGCTGCTAGCTCTCGATGGTCTGACCGTCGCGGGCAACGGCGCCGCGCGTCAGACGTCGCCCGGCGAAGAAGTCACGGCAGGCACGTTGCACGGCAAACATCAACGGGAAACCCACGAGGATCGCTACGACGCCAATCACCGCGACACCGCCGATGCCGAACACAGTGGTCTCTCCAGCGTCAGGCTTCGCGTACGCGATCGCCGCGAGCACGAGTACCGCCAGGAAGAACACGCCGCCAACGAACGGCAGTAAGCCGCGAAGCAGGAAGTTGCGCACGCTCGACCACAGCGTCCGGCGAAACACCCACACGCACGCAAGCGCCGTCACCGTGAACTCGATCGCGATCGTGAGCCCGACCGCGTCGACCGAATCCGCGAGCACGTTGCGGCTCCACAACGCCAGCAGCACATACAAAGCGAGCGACACCAACCCAAACGCCCAAGTCGTCACCGACGGCGTCTGATACTTCGGATGCACGCGGCCGAACACCTTCGGCAACGCGCCGTGGCTCGCCATCGACAACGTCGTGCGCGCGGCGGGCATGATCGTCGCCTGACTCGTGGCGGCACCGCTGGTCAGCACCGACACGATCAGCAGCACCCCCATGACCTTCCCGAAACCGGACGTTCCGAACACCGCTCCGCCCAACCCGGCGAGCACGTCCTCGGCGTTCGCCTCGTTGGCCAGCCCGATCCCGTGCTCGCCGACGCCCGCGAAAGCCAGCGCGGCGACGGTCACCAGCAGGTAGTTGAGCACCAGCAGCACGGTCGACAGAATCGCCGCCCGGCCCGGAGCGTGCCGCGGATCCGCCGATTCCTCGTTCACCGAAAGCGAACTCTCCCAGCCCCAGTAGATGAAGACCGCGAGCAGCACCGCCGACACCGCCGTCCCGACACTGACCCCGCTCGGCCACAGCCAGTCCCACTGCGGCGTCGTCGCCTGCGGGCCCGCAGTGCCGCTGTAGACGCGCGTAAGCGCTACGACGGAGAAGATCACCAGGACGGCGAGTTCGATGCCGAGGAGGACCCACTGCGCCCGCGCGGACACCTCGATGCCGCGGTAGCACAGCCAGCACAACGCGAGCAGCCACGCGCAGCCGATCGCCGTCGTCACCGCGCGGTTGTTCGCGAGGTCGTCTAGACCAAACAGCAGCAGCGTGTACCGGCCGGTCAGCGCCGACTGACTGCTCATCACCAGCAGCTGTTCCACGAGGACGACCCAGCCGGTCATCCAGCCGACGCGACTGCCGAACGCGCGGGTGGCCCACGTGAAGTTGGTGCCGCAATCGGGTTCGGCCGCATTGAGTTCCCGGAAGGCAAAGGCGACGAACAGCACCGGGACGAACGACAGCAGCACGAACGCGGCGGCCTTGAACCCCGTTCCGGCGAGCACGATGAACCCGAGCGTCGCCGCGATCGAATAAGCCGGGGCGGTCGACGACAAACCGATCACCGTCGAAGACACCATGCCCAGCGCGTTCGAGCGGAGCCCCTTGGCCGGCACCACAGGCGCGGCGACGGCTTCAGTCATTGGAATATTCCTCCTCAAGATCGGCGGTCCGCGACCGTACCCGGCGTTTGCCCGAGCCAGAACGGCGGCGTGCGGAGCGCGCATGTCCGCCATCTGGAGAAGAAAACGGGAAAGGGTCTCCTGCTCTCCGGCTCCTGCCGATACGCTGCGCGTCTGACGAATCACATGCCGAAACACAGGGAGGGACGGCATGGGTGACGAAAACCGTACGAAAATCGAGGAACCGCGTGCTCCGAGAGCGCTAGACGCGACCGACCGGACGCTCATCACGCTGTTACAGGAAGACGGCAGGGCGTCGTTCACCGCGCTGGCCAAGGCGGTGGGTCTTTCGGAAGGCGCGGTGCGGCAGCGAGTACAGCGGCTGCTGCGAGAGGAAATGGTGCAGATAGTCGCCGTGACCTCGCCAGAACACGTCGACCTGACCCGAAGGGCCATGGTCGGCATCACGGTGGACGGAGACGCCCGCGAAGTGGCCCAGCAACTGGCCAAGGTCGCCGACGTACACCAGGTGGCACTCTGCTCGGGCCGCTTCGACCTGCTGGCGGAACTGCTGTGCCGCGACGACGACCACCTGCTGTCCGTACTCGGCGACGAGGTACGGCCAATCGCGGGAGTCGTCGCGACGGAGCTGTTCGTGTACCTGAAGCTCGCGAAACAGGACTACTCGTGGGGAAGGCTGACTGCCTGACCCGCGGGCCGGTTTCGCGGCCGGGCCCATGGCTGGCTTCGCGGCTGGGTTGCGGCTGAGTGCATGGCTGGCGTGCTCAGGCTGGGTTCTCGGTGGGGTTCTCGGTCTGAGATGCGCGGCGGCCCGGGTTCTTCCACCTGGCGCGGACGGACTGTGGTTTGGCCGGGTTTCTTCGGCTGGGCGAGGGCCTGGCCGGGTTCCTGAGCTGGGCTTGTGGTCTTGGTCCATGGGTTGGAGCACTCGGTTTGGCTGGGCTTTCGGTCCCTGGTCCCCGGACTGAAGCACTCGGCTTGGGACATGCCCTCAGGCTGACGGTGTCGGTCCGGACAGGACTGATGCCCCGGCTGCGTCGGCTTGGCTTCGCGGACTGGATCGGGCCGGTCCCCGGAGCTGGCTCCGTCTGGTTCCTGAACTGGACTGGACCACCGGGCACGGTCCCCGGACTGCCGCCCCGGCTGGCGCTACTGACGTGCCTTGACTGGCCCAATGGGCCGGACCAAGGCACGGTCCTCGGACCGCCGATCCCAGCTGGTGTCCACGAGCTGGATCAGCCGAGTTCGGGTTCGGACCGGGCGGGGATCGGTCCAAGCGCGGGTCCGGGCTTCGGGGCTCCGGCACTGGCTTCGGAACTCCGGTTCCAGCATCAGCGCTGGTTGCGGCTTCGAGAGTCGGACATGAGTGCTGGCCCCGGCAACGGGCTCCGGCCCACCCGCGAGTTCCAGCACGGATCCCAGCCCCACTGCTGGTCCAGCAACGACGCTGGCCAGCACGGGTTCCCCCCACCCCGACGACCGTTTCCAGCAACGACGCTGGCGCGGCACCCGGCCTGGCCAGTGGCCGCAGGCTCAGCCGCCAGTTCCAGTAACGAGGCCAAACCGTCGACGAAGCAGGTTCAGCCCCATTTCCGGCAACGACGCCGGTCCCGGCATCACCCGACGTCGCCCGTCGAAGACGTCGACCCCGGCACCACCCGACGTCGCCCGTCGAAAACGGAGACGTCGACCCCGGCAACGGGCGTCAGCCCGAGCCACCGGCATCCGTGCCGACCAGGCACGGGACTCTGGCCCAAGCACCGGTTCCAGCAACGGCCCCGGAATCCCGCCCAGCATCGACGCTGGCCCGCCTCCGGTCGCACACCGACGTTCCCGGCCCCAGTCCCCGGCACGGGAACGCTCGCCAATTCCGCACGGCAGCCTTGTCCCACTCACCGGGACGGCACTGGCCTCGAAGAAATGGACCCGAGACCGGCGCTCACCCCCGACCGAATTCGGTACCACCCACTGCGAAGCTCCGAGCCGATGCCTATTACACCCTCTTCCCCGATTAGACCGACTGGCCGAAGCCATCCGTTTCGCTAATGCCCCCGAACGGCCGCACGAGTCGAATTTGCCTACTGCGCAATCGGAATAACGCGCCCTGGATTCCGTATCGGCCTTCGGCCAACAAGTCGGTTCCGCAATCTCCAGTCGCCACGCCTGTCTTCCGCAATCCCCGAGCCGCGGCGACCTTCCGCGAACCCGAGCCACAGGTCCGCCTTCCGCAATCCCACAGCCACCGCAGCCCGCCTTCCACAACTCCAAGTCACGGCGTCCGCCTCCCGTCACCTCCAGCCACGGCGTCCGCCGCCCGCAACCCCCTCAGCGACCGCATTCGCCTTCCGCAACCCCGAGCCGCCGCGGCCGCCTTTCGCAATCCGTGAGTCGCCGCGACCACCTCCCGCATCGCTCAGCCGCCGTGCCAGCCTTCCGCGAACCGCGGTCGCCAGCCGCAATTGCCGAGCAGCCAACCGGCGCGGCCTATCCGCCCAGCAGAAATTCGCGCGGAGCCAGCGCCCGGTCGACCACCCGCGCCTCGCCGATCTCGCCGTAGAAGCTGCGTTCCACCTTGCCCCGGTACGACGACGCGCCGACCAGCCAGCCGCCGCCCGGGTTGGCCAGGCCGATCGCCGGCGTCTTGGGGTTGCGCAGCAGCGGGCAGCCATCGACGTACAGCGTGCTGCGCCACCCGTCGTTGACGACCGCGACGTGCCACCACTTCGCCAGCGGCAGCTCGTGCCCCCAGTTGGTCGAGATCCCGTTCTGGTTCAACGGGAACACCGCCCACTGCAGCTCCGCGCCGTCCGAGACGCTGAACGTCGCGGCCGATTCGTTCGGGTCGTCGCCGGACTTTCCGGCCGCGCCGCCGTTGCCGAGGCGCGCGAAGATGCCGCACCAGCCGTGGGTGCCGTCGCGGAAGTCGTCGGGCAGGCGGACGAACGCTTCGACGGTATAGCCGCGCTGGAAGGTCAGGGTGTTCATCGGTGCGTTGTCGACGGTCTGGAGGTACGCGCCGCGACCGGGATTGCGCGCACCGTCGAAGCGAAGGCTCGCCCGCGACGGTTGGCGAGGCGCGAAATCCGCCGAGTAAGTCAACGCCGTCGGCCCGCTGCCCGGCACGGTCATGCGGCGCAGATCGTTGCCGCGGCCGGTGAGGTCCTTGATCACCGCGTTGTCCGGCACCGGAGCGCCCGCGCGACCTCCCTCGAATCGCCAGTACGCGACGGTTCCCGGCACGAGCTGCGGCTTCACCGGACGGGCCGGCGGCACCGGAACGGGCGCGAAACCGGCGAACCGCTTGTCGAAGTCGATGTCGATGCTGAAGTAGTCGACATCGGTGCTGCGCTCGGCCTCGATGCGCTCGAGTTCGGTGAGGTCGCGCTTGCCGTCGAGCCACGGCGAGAAGGTGCGGACGTCGATCACCCCGCGGGCGACGTCGAACTGGTACAGCCGGATCATGCCGCTGCCGCCGTAGTAGCGATCCTGGTAGTTCGTGAGGTGCAGGTGCACGTCGTGGCCGGCGGCGTTGCGCTTCACCAGCCGGCTCGGCGGCCAGTAGTGGCCGTTGAGGGTCAGGAAGATCTGGTCGCTTTCGTTGACGAACTCGTCCCAAACCTGCTGGCCGAAGTCCGACAGGAACGCCTTGCCCTGCTCGTCGGAGTTGACCAGCTCGTGGATCGTGAGGATGGCGGGCATCCGCGGGTGCTGCGCGAGAACCTGCTTCGCCCACGCGAAACCGCCCGCTGACGGACGCCAATCCATCGCGAGCACCAGCCATTCCCGACCGGCGGCGCGGAACACGTGGTAGGTGTTGTAGCCGTCCTTCGAGGCACCGCGGAACGTCGGCGAGTTGCGCTGCCGCTGCGGCCCGAACGCGTCGAGGTACGGCGTGCGGCCGCGCTGGTCGTCGGTGGAGCCGTTGATGTCGTGGTTGCCCGCGAGTGTGCTGTACGGGAAGCGGAACCGGTCGAGCGCCTGGAACGACCGGCTGATGCCAGCGAACTCCCGCACCTGCCCGTTCTGCGTCAGGTCGCCGAGGTGCGCGAGGAAGACAACGTTGTCGTCGTGCGCGTGACGCAGCACGTACGACAACGACGCGTCCACCGGCGTCGAGTCGCCCCGGTCCTCGTCGAACAGGTACTGGGTGTCCGGCATGACCGCGATCGTGAACCGCGGACTATCACCGTCCGGCCGACGAGCGACGCTGGGATCAGCCGCGGCGATCCCGTTCAGACCAGGAAGCGCGGACACCGCCGCGCCGGCACCGAGGATTCCGGCACCGCGCAGGAAGTTCCGCCGTGAAGAGTCAGTCACGAGCAGGAAGCTACGGGCCAGCCCCAACCGCTACGGCAACAATTGCCGACGGCTCGATGAACAGCTCCGTTTCCGTCCAGTGCAGGACAAACCCGGCGCGCCTTGACGCCGCTCAGTGACCGTCCCGTCGCCTTTGGTCGCCGACGAGCATGCCCGGCACCGCAAACCACAGCAGCCCGAACAGCAACACCGCCATCCCGCCGACGAGCCCCATCGCAACCGGTCCGAAGGAGACCTTCGCGATCAACGCCACGGTCACCGTGATCGCCGCGGCAAGACACCCGAAGCCAACAAGCACGACCCGGTTGCCGACCCGCAGGATCTCCTCCCGCCGCCCAGTCCGGAACAGCATGCGATGCCACGCCGCAGGCGCGATCAGCAACGCCGTCGCCGCGACGGTGAGCAGCACCGCGAGCAGGTGCAGCGTCTTCTCGAACCCGCTGGCGTCGTGGAACCGGCCCGTGAAGACCACCGACAGCAGGAACCCGAAGAGGATCTGCACGCCCGCCTGCGCGACCCGCAGCTCCTGCAACAGCTCGCCGACGTTCCGCTGCAGCATCTGGTTCCGCGTCTCGCCAGTGTGCTCGACGTCGTCGCCAACCTCCGTCGATCCAGTGTCCTGCGCCGGCCCGCCGGGCTCAGCGAACCCGCCGCCATCCGACGATCCGGTGCGTTGCGCCGCCCCTATGGATGGCGCTGGTGCGGCGGATTGTGCCGGTCCGGGGACCTGCGGCGACCCGCCGGATTGAGCCGATCCGCTCCCGGCGGATTGCGCCGGTCCGGGCACCTGCGACGACCCGCTGGCGTCCGCCAGTCCACTTGACTGCCTCGGCCCGTTGTCGCGCGGCGACCCGCCGGATCGAGGCGATCCGCTGGCCTGTGCCGACCCGGTGGATCGCGACGGTCCGCCACCACCGGCCAGCCCGCCTTCGGGCAATCCACCGCCGCTGGCCCGCCCGCCGGTATCCGCCGGTTCGTGCCTGTCCGACGGCCCGCCAGACTCGACCGGTCCGCTGGCACCTGCTGGTCCGTCGGGGTCCGCACGACGGCCGTCAAACCCCATGGCGCTGTTCGGGTCGTCAGGCATTTCAGGCTCCACCGGTGCTGGCCGAAGCATCGCCGGGCAAGTCCGACGCTGCCACGCTGCCAAGTACCCAACCCGTCAACGCCCGAAAACTCGCCCAGGCCAGTCGCGCGACCTTCACCTCCGCCGCAGCCGCCACCCGAGCCGTATCCGGCCCGTCGACACGCTCCTGTACGCAGAGCATGCGACGGAACGCACCAGGGCTCCGTCACCGCTCCACGACCAGCACCAGTACCACCAGGCGTGGCCCACACCCTGCATCCCGCCAGGGACCCACGCGCGCACCCGAGCCTGGCCGCCTGACCTGCCTACCGGCACGGCAATGGCCACGTCCGAATTTGGCTGATCCCGACACCGTCGCCATCCGATGCCTCAGCGCACCTCCCGCCCGCGCGGAAAGCCGTCCCGACATCCGGACGACCTCCACACGTTCGAGTGGAGAACATGGCACGGCACGCGCCGACTGGTTAGAGAAGTTTCATGCGTTTCCTCCCTAAGTTCCTTTCCGCGGCCCTCGCCGCCGGTCTCACCGTCACGAGTCTCTCGGCCACGACCGTCGCAGCAGCTCCGGCCGAGGCCTCACCACTGCGCTTCACCGCTGCCCACGGCACGTTCGCGGCATACGCACCGGGCGGCCAAGCCGTCACCTACCGCCCGGATCTCGTGCCCGCCGGGGCCAGGGCGCACGTCTCCGCCCTGTCCGGCAGTCGCGTAGGCACCACCACCGTGCTGGTGATCAGCGGCCTCCTGCCGCAGCACGAATACGGTGCACACGCGCACGTGAACTCCTGCGGCGCCACCGGTGACGCCGCGGGCGGACACTTCCAGCACGTGCCGGACCCGGTGAAGCCTTCGGTGGATCCGGCCTACGCCAACCCGCGCAACGAGATCTGGCTCGACTTCACCACCGACCGCTCAGGCATCGGTCATGCAACCTCCATTGTGGACTGGAAATTCGGTGGACGACGGGCGAAGTCCGTGGTGATCCACGAAACCCACACCCACACCAACCCCGGGCACGCCGGAACCGCGGGTGGACGGCTGGCCTGCCTGGACGTCGGCTTCTGAATCCGGAGCGGCGTCAGAATCCCCAGGACTTCTCGGGCACGATCCGGATCCGAACCGAGTAGTCGGCATCGAAGGCAGCCGGATCGGCGAAGCCGATACCCGCGTAATGCCGCTGGTACTTCGCCAGGTAGCCGGGCGCTTCAGAGGCCTTGGCCTCGTCGATGTGCGCACGCCCGTTGACGACGATGATGCTCCCGCCGTGGTCGTCGCTGTTCAGGTGGAAACTCACCTCCGGATTAGCGGCGAGATGCCGGAGTTTGGCCGTACCAGGCCGGCTGAAGACCACGATGTCTTCGCCGTCCAGGACAAACCAGACTGGCCTTGGCGCGGGGCGGCCGCTCGGAGTCACGGTGGTGAGCCATGCGACGGATTCGCCCGCGCGTTCAATGAGTTTCGGGTCGTGGGTGTAGGTCATGGTCGGATACCTCCTCGGTAGGTTTCCCAGGTAACCACGAGCCACCGACAGTTCCGTGCCAGCAGCCCGCACCGAGGACGTCTCGAGCCGTTTCCAGCCACTGCCCCTGAAACCAATTTTTCTTGCTGCAAAAGGGAAATCCCCCGATCCGAGATCAATCTTGATTCCCCGGATCGGGGGACTTCTCGCAAGTTCAGCGCGACGCGACGACCCGCGCGTACCGCGCCCCCGCCACGAGCAGGATCACACCAGCGCCGAGGAACGCGCCCACGCGCGCCAACCCGTCCAGCGCGGAAAGGTCGAACAACACGAGCTTGGCCACCGCAGCGGCCACCAGCACCAACCCGGTGATCCGCAGCGCGACCACCTCGATCCCGCGCAGGAGAAGGACGAACGCCACAACGGTCCAGGAAACCGTGACGAGCGTGTGCCCGACCAGGAATCCGACGCGCCCAGGGGCCACGAGCATGGACGCGGAGAGCACCAGCCCAGCAGCGCCGTAGAGCGCGAACCATCCCGCGGGCAGCCAAGGCGCAAGGCTGGCCGATTTCACCACGTTGAGCCGAATTGCCGCCCACGGCAACGCGATCGCGGCAGCGAGGAGAAGCACGGCCGAGACCAATGCGGCGAAAAGAAGATCCCGCGGGTGCCAATGCGGGACGATCAGCAGCGTCGGCGCCAGCTCCGTCCCGAGCACAGACAGCGCGCCGATCACCGCGAAGACGAGAGAACCGCCTAGCGCGAACCGGTTTCGAGTGAACTTCGCCGCGAACGCGAGCACGATCGATTCGCCAAGCAGGACGGCTCCGCCATCGAACTGCGTGACAGTCGCTTGCATCGCGGCTACCAGACCAGCGATTCCCGCGACAGTACCGGAATTCCCCCGCACGATGGGCCAGGTCGCGAGGAGCACGACCGCCGTTCCGCCCGCCAGAAGCACCGATTCCGGCCTGTGCAGCAACAACGCGGCGACGAGGACAGGCAGCGGAGCAACAGCGAGCACGGACAGCGAGTAAGGCTCGTTGTCGTTACGCCGCAACGTGATCAGCGCCGTCGCCGCACTGACGACACCGGCGGCGATCACTGCCCACACCGGCAAAGTGCGCAGCCCGATACCGATCAGCGCCGTTGTCAAGGGCGGAATGGCCGCAGTAAACGAAAGGGGCGACCATGACCGTCGAAGCTGGACAGGGACGGTCGCGATCTGGATCATGAGAAGGAACGTCACGAGTTCATAGGTGAAGCCCCAGGTGATCAGGGGCGCACACACTCCGCACCCTCCCACCACGGCAATCGCCAGGAGAGAGGAATCCCATTTGACCGCAAGCAAAAGCCCGCCCACCGCGATCGCCAAGCCGACCGCGAGCCCGGCGGGAACCGGCAGGAAATCGTACAAGGAGGTGGCAGCGACAGTATCTAGGTAGAGCGTCGCGATCCCAGTGGCGACAAGGGCGAACGCACCGGTGCGCGCGTTCGGCTTGCGGTGCAGCCAAGCACCCGCGCCGACCAGGATCCCGCCGAACGCAGCACCGACCGCCACCCGCGGCAACGGGGCGAGCCAGCCGCGCTGGATGGCCAGGATCAGCAGCAGGACGACCCCAAGCAGTGTCACCGCACCGCCGATCCATGCCAGCAGTCGCGAACCGGCACCTTCGCGGCCGAGTCGCTCACGGAGCGTCGGAGATGGGGTGTAGCGGTGGTAGCCGAAAGGCGGCTGAGCGAAGAGCGTCTGGCCATACGGCGTCTGCTGGGCGCTTGCGTGCGGATGCTCTTGGGCTGGCTGTCCGGCTGCGAGATCGTCCGGGGCCTGCTGTTCGGTGCCGGGTTGCGGTGCTGCCGGGTAGGGCGCGCCGGCCGTGGGTTGGGCGGAATACGGAGCTGCGTAAGGGTTGTGCGGGTAGTAGCCCGGGTGGGGGTGGTACGGCACACCGTGCGCGGCCGAGTAGGCCGGGTACAGGTACGGACCGCCCTGCGCAGCTGGGTGGCCCGGGGCGGGCGAGTGGCCTGGAGCAGCCGGGTAGCCCTGCGCGGCAGGGTGACCAGGTGCGGGAGGCTGGGCTGGCCCGGCGGAGCGGCTTGGCTCGGCGGCCTGGCGCTGTTCGGCGGGGCGGTCTGACTGGGCCGGCGCGCCTGGCTCGGCAGCCTGATCGAGCGCGGCCTCCTGGCCCTGCCCGGCCGCCTGGCCCTGTCCGGCGGGGCGGCCCTGTTTGGCAGCCTGGCCATGTGCGGCAGTGCGGCCTGACTCGGACGGGTCGCCCGACGCGGCAGCCTGACCCGGCGCGGCAACCTCGCCCTGCCCGGCGGGGCGGCCCTGCCCGGCGGGGCGGCCCTGCCCGGCGGGGCGGCCCTGTTTGGCAGCCTGGCCATGTGCGGCAGTGCGGCCTGACTCGGACGGGTCGCCCGACGCAGCGGCCTGATCCGGCGCAGCGGAAGCGCCTGCCGCGGCGGCTGAGCCCTCCGCGGCGTAGGCAGAGCTGACCGGCTGCGTGACGCCGGGCGGGTAGGCCGACTGCGCCGACTCCCCGGTCGACGCGGCTGGCTCGGCGTGGCCGGATGGCTGGCCCGGCGTCGGCTGGGGGGCCGCTGCGGCGCCCGGAGCGGGTGCCTCGGCGGGCGGGTCGGTAGCCGGCTCGGGGTGGAGGTGCACTGTGCGGAGTTCGGCGCCTACGTGGGTCAGGCGGCGGCCGAGGTCGTCCAGTTCGCCGGCCAGGCGGTGGAGCGTTTCAGCTTCCATGGTCATACCGGACAGCGTGGTCGAAACGGCGCGATGATCGGATCCGTAGCACTACTCAAACGCTGGACACGAGATGGTCTCGTCACCATGGAGCTGCCCGGATGCGTGTGCCGTACGTCACCGGCGACAATGGAAGCGTGACTGCCACGTTGAGCGCGCCCACGTTGAAGATCGGCCCCTACCAGGTCGATCCTCCCGTCGTGCTCGCTCCGATGGCCGGGATCACCAACGTGGCGTTCCGGCAGCTCTGCCAGGAGTACGGCGCGGGCATCTACGTGTGCGAGATGATCACCGCCCGCGCAGTCGTCGAGCGGCACCCCGGCACGATGCACATGATGACCTTCGGCGAGCACGAAAAGCCGAGGTCCATGCAGCTCTACGGGGTCGACCCGAAGACGATGGCCGAGGCGGTCCGGATCATCGTCGGCGAAGGCCTCGCCGACCACGTGGACAGCAACTTCGGGTGCCCTGTCGCGAAGGTTACGCGGAAGGGCGGCGGCGCGGCGCTGCCGTTCAAGCGGCGGCTGTTCGCGGACATCGTGCGCGAGTCGGCGAAGGCGGCGGCTGAGGGCGGAGTTCCGTTCACCGTGAAGTTCCGCGTCGGCATCGATGACGACCACCAGACGTTCCTCGACGCCGGACGCATCGCCGAAGCCGAGGGCGCGGCTGCCGTCAGCTTGCACGCTCGCACGGCCGCGCAGCGCTACTCCGGCCAGGCCGACTGGACCAAGATCGCTGCTCTCAAGGAGGCCGTCACCAGCATTCCGGTGCTGGGCAACGGCGACATCTTCTCCGCCGACGACGCCCTGCGCATGGTCAGCGAAACCGGATGCGACGGCGTCGTCGTCGGACGCGGCTGTCTGGGCCGGCCATGGCTGTTCGGCGAGCTGGAAGCCGCGTTCGCCGGGCGGCCGCTGCCGACTCCGCCGAACCTCGGCGAGGTCGCGAAGGTGCTCCGCCGCCATACCGAACTGCTCATCGAGCACGACGGCCACGACAAGGCGATGCGCGACATCCGCAAGCACATGGCCTGGTACCTGATGGGCTTCCCGGTCGGCTCCGAACTTCGCCGCAGTTTCGCCATGGTGACGAGCATGAACCAGCTCGACGACCTGATCGCGCAGCTGGACCACGACGCCCCGTTCC
Organism: Amycolatopsis sp. cg13; assembly: GCF_041346965.1. GTDB lineage: Bacteria > Actinomycetota > Actinomycetes > Mycobacteriales > Pseudonocardiaceae > Amycolatopsis. The sequence goes on along the minus strand of NZ_CP166848.1, from coordinate 6,194,124 downwards.
CGTCCGCCGCCACCGGGCCGCGCGGGCGGCAAGGCTCCCCGGGCAAGGTCACGCTGCCGCACGGCTGGCTCGACGACCCCGACGACGACTGCGTCCCCGAAGCCGAAGACATGCACTCCGGCGGCTGACGCTCGTCGAGTACCGGTCCCGTCGGCGCGCGACCGATGATTGTGCCGTCAGCCTGGCGCAGGTGCCGATTTAGGCTAGAGCGTCAGCGGCGACGATGGTTCCGTTGGGGTAAGGGTTCCTTCGGGCCTGGTGATCAGGCCGTCCGTTTGCACCGGTGCCAAAGCGGTGCGTTTGACGTGGCTGCTGGCGTACGGCGTCGTGGCCACGAGCCGATCGAGACCGCGAAGCTCTCCGGAGCACACGAGCCGGCGCGGTCAGCGCGCGCACGGCCGCGATCTACCGCCTCAAGGGCCTGATCGTTTCCGCTCCAGACGAGCCGCGGGCAGAGCGGGGCGACCACACCAGCGACTCCCAGATCGACTACTGCGCGAAGTTGCGTGACCAGCCCGCCCAGGCAGCACGGGTGATCGCTTCCGCTGGCGAGGGCAGGTTCCATCTGGCCGCAGTCGGCGAGCAGCAAACCGCTCCGGCGAAAGGGGTCTCCTGCCGCGAAGGCGAGCGCGTCCAAGCAGATACGAGCCTGGGGCGCAAAAACAAGCACTCGTTCGCCGAGCGGGGACGTTCGATCATTCGCCCAGTCCGATGCGTTCCCGCTCGGACAGCACGATCTCGAACAGCCTGCGGGCCACGACGCGACATAGCAACACCTACCCGCATTTTCAGACGCGACACACTAGCTCGGAATAGACATGATTCGATACGCTGCGGCCGAGGTATTCGCCACCTCGCCAACCACGGTGCCCACATAATTCGAGCACTGGTTGTCGGAGAAGAGTTCGAGCACTTTGCTGTCACCGTACCCGCGCGCCGCGGACCGCGCGGTCGTGATTCCGAGATACGCCACTGAACGACAGCCGCTGCCAGTCGGGACACTCACCTTTTCCCCAGCGAACTCGGTGGCGGAAAACAAGCAGTACCCGTCTTGCTGGCAGTGCGCGCTGACGTCGGCGAGAGCCGGAGATCCAGCCGAGATGCTCACAAGCAAGATCCCGGAAAGCATGGTGGCGACGGACGCCGACTTGAGCAGCATGAAATTTTCTCCAATGCTAGAATGGGCGGACACGAAGATTCTTGACGGTTGGCTTTGGCGAGCATTGAGTCAACAGGCGTCGCGCGAGTGAATAATTTCAGCGCGGCCACCGTGAGGAATTCTCCGCATGTCACGGGCACATTAGTTCGACTCCGCCGCGAAGACCTGGTGCAAGCGTGCCATGCTGAGACCGGTGTTCGCAATCGAATTGTTTACTCGGAAGGACGGCTGAGTACACGTGCACACGAAAACGGCCGGTCCCCATCTGTTCGGAACCGGCCGTTTTGTCGCGGTCACCCGGAGAGGGCGCCGCGGAGGCAGGGCTATTTCACCGGAAGGTCACGGCGGACTGAAGCGAGCAGTCCGACCGCGGGAAGCATGTTTCCGGCGATGCGGCGCTCCTCGGCTTCGCGCATGGTGTTCAGGGCGCCGGGAACTCGAGTGGCCGGCTCGGTCCAGACACCGCCGCGGCCATCGACGAGGCGCCACAGGATGCTCGTGTCCACCACGGTCAAGTCGGAACCGACGCGGCTCAGCGCTTCCAGCATCGCGGAGCCGCGCTGGAGGCGGTGGTGACCGCTGACCCACGCGTCGAGCAGGTTGTCGGCCGGGACGTCAGCCTCCATCAAGCCGGTGGCGACCAGCATCGCTCGATTGTCGTAGATGAAGTGCGCGGCGGCGGTGTCCACCCGTTCCCAGGCGAATTCCTCGATGATGATCTGGCCGCCCGGAGCCAGCAATGTGCCCGCGTGTGCCAGCAGGGCGTCGAGGTTCTCGGCGTGGTGCAGGGATCGGGTGAACAACACGACGTCGTATTCACCGGAGACGTCGCTGAGGTCCGAATGGAGGACGTTCACTCCGAGTTCTTTCGCCGCGGCCGCGGCATCGGCATCGCGGTCGACACCGGTGACCTCGTAGCCCAGGTCAGCCAAGGCTGCGGCCAAGGCGCCGCGGCCGCAACCTGCCTCAAGGATCCGCGCCGGAGCCGGCGGCAGCAGTGGCTTCAGATGAGTGAGCGTGTGGGGCACCGCGACAGTGGACAAATTCATTTGTCCAACTTTACAATGCGCCGGTCAGGTTCGGAAGATCGGCACGCAGGTGTTTCGACGGTGATTTGACAGAATTCGGAAGACACTGGCGCCACCGTGGAAAATCACGGCAGCATTCCGTGGGCTGAATTCATTTCGAATGCCGCTCCCGCGGCTCAGCCGAGCTCAGGAACTGTCGTGCACTGGGCAGATCCAGTGCGCCCTGTGCCCATTCCGCGAGGACGGCAAGATCCGCTTCAACCATTGTGCCCGCCCGCGCGGCCGGAAGCGCTCCCGCATACACGAGGCCCGAGGAGCCGTCCACGGTCACCACCTGGCCGCTCAACGCGGTCAACGTGCCGGATCCGCAGCCGACCACGCACGGCACGCCTAGTTCCCGGCAGACCACGGCCGCGTGCGACGTGCTGCCGCCGGATTCGGTGATCACCGCGCGCGCGAGGGACATGGCTGCGACATCGTCCGGCGCCGTCGTCCGGCGCGCCAGCACGACACTGACGCCTTCCTGGGATTTCCGTTGTGCGGCATCGGGATCGGCGACGACCACACCGACGCCGACGCCAGGACCAGCCGGTTTGCCCCGGGCCAGCACTTTCCCGTCAGTCGCCGAATCCGCACTGATGACCGGCCGCAGCAGCGCGTCGAGCTGCTCCGGCCGCACTCGCTCCAGCGCTTCGGCCCGGCTGATCATCCCCTCCCGCGCCATCGCCACCGCATGGCGGACCACCGCCTCCGGAGAACGTTTGGCCACCCGCGACTGCAGCAACCACAACGTGCCCGATTCGACGGTGAACTCGATATCCTGCACATCGCGGGAGTCCCGCTCCAGGACCCCGGCCCAGGCACGGAGTTCCTGGTACACCTCGGGCAGTTCGTCGCGCAGCTCACTGAGCGGGCGGGCGTCGACCCGGCCCGCCACGAGATCCTCCCCCTGTCCGCCGCGCAGCCACTCTCCGTAGAGGCCGGCATCGCCCGCGACCGGATCGCGGCTGAACACGACGCCGGTTCCCGAACGGTCGTCCCGGTTGCCGAACACCATCGCCTGCACGGTCACCGCGGTGCCGCCGTCGTCGCCAAGTCCGTGGTGGGCACGGTAGGCGACCGCACGTGGCGACATCCACGACTCCAGCACGGAGGTGATCGCGAGCCGCAGTTGCGCCCACGGGTCGGCCGGCGGTCGTTCGCCGACGACTTCCGCGAACTGTCCGGAGAATCTGCGCCGGGTGTCCGCGGCGTGCCGGCCGAGGGCCCGTTCCGCGTCCGCGGTCAAGCCGACATTGAGGACGGTGTCCATCATCCCGGGCATGCTGACCGCCGCCCCGGATCGCACCGAGACCAGCAACGGACGCGGTCCGCGGCCGAACGTCCGCCCCGTCGCCCGTTCCAGCCCGCGCACAAATTCCGGCAGCCCTTCCCAGACTCCCGCCGGCACCCGCCGCGAGTCCTGGTAGTACCGCCGGCAGACCTCGGTGGTGACCACGAATGCCGGTGGCGTCGGCACGCCGAGGGCGACGAACCGGTCGATGCCTGCGGCCTTGGCGCCGAGCACGTCGCGGTCGCCGCCGGCGGACCCGTTCAGCGACCGGAGGCCGTTCACTCCGCTCGTCCCGCGAGCGCCTCGTCCGCGCGGGCCAGTCCGGTCAGCCCGAGCAGTTCTTCGTGCAGTTCGAACCAGATCGTGTGGTAACTGTCGACCAGCGGGCTGGTCAGCCAAGCCCGCTCATTGCCTCGTACCTTGGCCAGCGCATGGGCGAGCCGATGCGGATAGGGCGCCAGCCGGGGCGCGAGACCGACGATCGCCGCCAGGTCAACGCGGGCGGCCTCGTGCAGGCCGGCCAGCCTTTCGATGACCTGTGCGTCATAGTCCGCGTCACCGTGGTCGTTGACCGTGGTGTCGTCGATCAGCTGCCAGTCGGTGAAAATCCGCTTGACGACGGCATTGTGCTCGACGAAACGGCCGTAGGCCGCGACGATGCCCGAGCGGTCCACTCGCTCCCGCTCCACGGCGAGCTGCCGGTCCAGCCGGTCGCGTCCAGCCGGGGTCAGGCGGAACCGTCCTTGTTCTTCGACGCACCACTCGCCCGCCGTCATGCTCCGCAAAATCTGCCGCAGCGCTTCGCCGCGGACGCCAGTCGCCGCGGCTATGTCCCGCTCCGCCGGACGGCCTTTGAGCTGCAGCACCCGCAGCACTCCCGTTTCCTCTGACATCGGCGTTCTCCACAGTCGTGCGGTCGGCGGCGGTCCACTCGTCGCCCGCGAACCCGCCGGCGACGAGTGGACCGCACAACAGCCAAAGCCATCACGAACGCGGTGCGGGAAAACGCCACGCGCCCGTGCGACTTATCGGCAACAAATTAGTTTTCAGTAAGGGCAGCTCATGTTTTACTCCTTAATAGTTGGGAGATGCCGGCTCAATGACTCCCCGCCGACAAAGAAAAGGCTAACAGGATCCGATAATCGCGGCAAGGTTTCGCGTCATTCGGGAACGGCTGATTTTGCCGATGCCGGTTTTGACGACATCTTCCTTGGCCACTGGGCAAACCCGACTCACCGTGAGGCCGAGCCGGTTCGCGACGTGGTCGACGACGCGCCAGTTCTCCAGATCCGAAGAATTCCCGGAACGGGGATGGAAAAAGACCGCCAGCCCATTGCCGGAACTGTCGGCGCCAGCGACCGTGAAGGATGGTTCGACAAAGTCGAGCTCCTCGACGGCGGCCTCGATCTCATGTCCGTAGCAGGCGGTGCCCGCGATTTCGATGACGTCGTCGGCCCGCCCGGTCACCGTGAGGGCTCCGGCCGAGACGAAGCCAAGGTCGCCGGTCTTGAACCAGCCGTCCTCGGTGAACGACTGACGGTTTTGTCTTTCGTTGCCGCGGTACCCCGGCGTCACCGGCGAGCCGGCGACTTGCACCCACCCCACCTCGCCGGTCTTTCTCAGCCTGCCGACATCGTCGACCACGCGCACGGAAACCCCTGGATGCGGTGTGCCGACGCTGACGAACCGATCGTCGTCGCCGCTTTCCCCGGCGGAAAACACGCAGTCGACCACGCCCGAAGACGTCTCCGACATGCCCCATCCCGGATGCATCGCGGTGGACGGCAGGCCGAAGGGCGCGAGCAGGTCGAGAAAACGCCGCGCCACCTTCGGCTTCACCGCCTCGCCGCCGTTCATGAGGTAGTCCAGCCCGCCGAGGTCCCAGTTCCGTCCCGCGATCCGTTCCGGCTGAGCGGCGACCAGGCCGAAGGCGTAGTTGGGCGCCCAGGTCGTATCGCAGCGGTGCTCGCTGATCAGGTCCAGCCAGCGCAGCGGATCCTCGAGCACCCAGGAAGTCCTGGCATGCACCTGGTGACACCCGAGCAGGACGTCCCTGGCGTGGAACATGATCAGGCCTCCCACGTGGTCGAGAGGCATCCAGTTGAAAGTCCGGTTGCGGTGGGACAGTTTCCGCGCGATGGCGGTCGCCCAAGACCTGCTCAGGATATTGCGCTGGGTCAGCATGACCGCCTTGGGCAGTCCGGTACTGCCGGAGGTGAGCAGCAACGCGGCCAGGTCCGCCGGACCCGCGGCGTGGAAGTCGCGCGCCGGAGCATCGGCACGGAGCCGAGCCGCCCCGCCGAGCCACCGCGGCGCCCCGGGATCCGCCGCGGAGACCAGCCACGGTTCGCCGCCGATCACGCGGATTCCGTCCCGCATCGCCGCCGCGGGAGACGAGCCGCCAGCAGGCGCGTCCGCGGCCAGCGGAACCGGGACGAATCCGCCGAGCTGACAGGCCCAGAACACCGCAAGCAGGTCGGGCTCGTCCCTGAGCTGGACGAGCACCCGGTCTCCCGCCGCGACGCCCTCGTCCCGCATTCCGCGCAAAATCCGCGCGGCGTCGAGCAACAAGTCCGCATAGGACAGAACACGATGCGGAACCGCACCGTGCCGGAAAACGATTTCGCCCGCGTCGGCCCTCCCCGCGGCCCGGATCAGCGTCTCCGCCAGGTTGCGGGCCGGCAGGTCCGGAAGCGGATCGCCGTGCAGCACGGCGAGGTCGCCGGCCATCAGTTCACGATCCCGAGCGCGAGCGGGAACCGCGGCGTGCCCCCGAGCAGGAAGGCACCCGCGGACTGCACGATCTGGTCCTGTGCCATGACGTGCTGGCACATCGTCTCCAGGTCCCGCAGCCAGCGATCCATCGGCGACGACCGGTAGATCGATCCGGTGGCCAGCAGGTCGTAGAGCTTTCGCACGACCGTGCGGGCCTGCCGCATCGCGGCCAGCCTGGTCAGCATCGTCTCGACTCGCTCGTCGGGAGTGAACTCGTCCAGCGTCGCGCCCGCTTCCATGCGCTCCCAGCGGTACGCGAGGCTCCGGTACACCCCGCGCCGGACGGCGGCGAGGTCCATCTCGCACTCGGCGATGGCGCACTGGACGCGATAGTCGTCCGCCCAGCGCTCACCGGTCATCCGGTTCTCTTTGCCGCGCACGACATCCCGTGCGTAATCCAGCGCGGCCCTGGCCACGCCCAGCGCCACCGCGGGCATCTTCCGCATGAGCGCGTCCGGCGCGGCCAGCGGTCCGGTCCGGGTCGGCTCGCCGAGGCTGAAGGTGTGTTCCTCCGGCACGAACACATCGCTGATGGTGTAGTCGACGCTGCCGCTGCCGGCCAGTCCGGTGGCGTGCCAGTTGTCGATCAGCTCGACCTCGCCGGGGCGCACCATCATGACGCGCCAGTACGGCTTTCCGCTCGCGGAACGCTCCAGCTCGCCGTCGGCGTGCACGAAAGCGCCCGCGGAAACCCAGTCGGCGTGCGCGATCCCGCTCGCGAAGGACCACCGGCCGCTGACCCGGTACCCGCCCGGCACCCGGTCCGCCCGGCCCATCGGCGGCAACATGCCCGCGGCGATCACGTCCAGTGCCGGGAACATCTCCCGGACCGCCGCGTCCGACAGCGCGTACAGCCCCGCGTCCATGCCGATCATCGCGCACCAGCCGGCGGACGTGTCCCCGGACGAAAGCACCTCGATCACTTCGACCTGCTGAGCGGACGTCAATCCGGGACCACCGAATTCCTTCGGGAAGCCCATCCGGAACACGCCGGTGCCCCGCAGGAGTTCCACCACCTCCGCCGGCAGTCCCCGGTGTTCTTCGATCTCCGCCGAATACGCGCGCAACCGCGGCACCACCGCCTTGGCCGCGGCGAAAATCTTTTGTGGAGTGTTCGGCACTTCGACCGTTGTCATTCGCCTGGACCTTTCCGTTCGCCTGCCGTGACCGGCTCGGCCCGGTTGAGCACCTCGACCGCCCCGGTGTTGCCGTCCACCCGGACCCGGTCACCGGTGCGCAGCGTCGTGGTCCCGTCTCCCGTACCGACGACGCAGGGAACGCCGACCTCGCGAGCGACCACCGCGGCGTGGCTGAGCAGCCCGCCGACATCCACGACCAAAGCGCCGGACAGGAACAGCACCGATGCCCAGCTCGGGTCCGTGGAGCGGCAGACCAGCACCTCGCCCTTCCGGACCTCGGCGAACGCGGCACTGTCCAGGACGCGGACCGTGCCTTCGGCGACGCCCCCGCTGGCTCCGATCCCGCGCACCGAGTCGCGTCCGGCCTCGGGCCGCCGCACCGCGACCGCCTCGAGCGGTGCCGGGTTTCCGCGCCAGCACGCCGGAAGCACCGCGGCCTGGAACGCCTCTCGCTGTGCACGCCGCTCGTCGACGATGTCGGCGGCTCCACGCGACGGCAGCTCGGCCAGTTCGTCCGCGGTGAAGTAGAAAACGTCCTCGGGGTCCGCCAGCACCCCGGCGTCCGCGAGGTGCGAACCCATCCGGCGGGCCGCGCCGCGCGCGACGTCCAGCGCCTGGAGAAAGGCCGCCTTGGCGACGCCGCGCAGCGGTATCCGGGACGCTGCCAGCGCGAGCACGAACCGCGCCGGAGCGCGCCGCAGCGGCGGCAGCGAGGCGATCAGTGCTCGTTCGGCTTCCCGCCGCTCCTCGGCACGCCGCACGGCGGCCGCCGCCGGATCCGCGTGCTCGTCGAGGGTCGCGTACTGCTCGGCCAGCTGGCGAACCGGAGCCGGGTCCTCCCGCCACGTCCGGCTGGACACCTCGCCCTCGTCGGGACCGTGGTAGCCGTGGCAGGCCAGGAACTCCGGCATCGTGATCTGGTCTCGCCCCAGCTTCCACAGGTCGTGGATCAGCTCCGTCTCGGCGTGGTCGCCCTGTCCGCCCACAACGGCGTTGGCCTGTTCCGCGGTCAGCTCCGCCCGGTCGATCAATGCGTTCAGCCGGTCGTAGACGGGCTGAACGCCGACAAACAGGCCGGCCGCCTGAACCCGGAGCATCTCGGTGAAAACGGCCCGCGCGTCGAGCAGCGAGGCCTGGGCAGCCGCCAGGTCGAGCGTGTCCAGCCGCCGCGTCCAGTGCTGCCACCAGCCCTTGACCGGCGCGGCACGGCTGAGCACATCGTTGCGGATCGTGGCTTGGGCGTAGGGCATCTTCACCGCGACCGCCGGCCAGCGGCGCCGGGTGCTGCGTGCCGGAATGCTCGCGGGCAGCTCGCCGAGGAACTGGCGGGCGATCGCGTCCGGCGCGCTGCCGGGCAGACTCGCGCCCATCCGGCAAAAGAAGTTCACGTTCAGCGCGCCACGCCCGTAGAACACCGAAATGAGCCGGTCTTCGACGCGATCGGGCAGGCGTACCTCGGCGCGGGGCAACGCGCCTACGCGCGCATAGCAGTCGCGGATGCCGACCTCCACTCCCGGCGCGCACAACGACCAGCTCAGCGGAGTGACGACACCGGGGAACGCTTCGCCGACGTTGGTCGTGCTCCAGAACGTGTCCGGATCGGAGCGGGAGTGCAGCGGACCTTGCGGCGGATCAAAAGGGGCCATCCGGGCACCAACTCCTAGTCGAGAATTCCGAGCACCAGCGGGTTCTGCGGGACGCCGCCGAGCAGAAACGCGCCGGCGGACTGGATAATCTGGTCCTGTGCCATGAAGTGCTGGCACATCGTTTCCGTGTCCCGCAGCCAGCGGTCTATCGGCGACGACCGGTAGATCGATCCGGTGGCCAGCAGGTCGTAGAGCTTTCGCACGATCGCCCGGCAACTGCGGAAGGCGTTCGCCCTCGCCAGCATCGTGTCGATCCGTTCCCCGCTGTCCAGGTCGGCCTGGGCCGCCCCGTCCGCCAGGCGGGCCCAACGGTGGTCGAGGCTGCGGTAGACGGCCCGCCGCGCGGCCGCGAACTCCATCTCGCACTCGCCGATCACGACCTGGACGCGGTAGTCGTCCGCCCATGGCTTCCCGGTCGCCCGGTTCACCGCGCTGGAGACCCGTTCCCGCACATGGTCGAGGGCGGCCCGAGCCGCGCCGAGCGGCACCCCTGGCATTTTGCGCATCTGCAGGTCGGGGGTCGAAAGCGGCCCGGTCCGCACGCGCGGTTCCCGGAAACTGAACGAGTGCGCGGCGGGCACGAAGACGTCGTGCGCGGTGTAGTCCATGCTGCCGGTGCCGGCCAGGCCGGTGGTCCGCCAGTTGTCGATCAGCGTCACTTCATGGGGCCGCACCAGCATGACGCGCCAGTCCGGCCCGCCGGCGGCGGTGCCGTCGCGCTCGCCGTTCGTGTACGTGTGCGCCCCGGCGAACACCCAGTCGGCGTGGGCGATCCCGCTGCCGAATCCCCAGCGGCCGCTCAGCCGGTAGCCGCCGGGGACGCGGTCCGCGCGACCGGCCGGGGCCAGCATGCCCGCGGTGCTCATGTCCAAGACCGGGAACATCTCGCGGACCGCGGACTCGGACAGGTAGTTGGCGAAAAGACCGCTGTCCATGCCGACCATGGCGCACCACCCGGCCGAAGTGTCCCCATAGGACAGTTCTTCCAGCACCCTCGTCTGCTCGGCCGCGGTCAGCTCCGGCCCGCCGAACTCCGCGGTGAAACCCATCCGGAAAACACCCGTGCCTCGCACCAGTTCCACGACGTCCGGGGGAAGCCGCCGGTCCTGCTCGATCCTCGCCGAACGCTCCCGCAGATCCGGCACGATCGCCCGGACAGCGGCCAGGATGCCTTCCGCCGTGTGCGGCACGGGTTCCGCGGTGTTCACTGTGGTCATGGCAGGCCGTCCCGGTTATTCGGTGATGCCCACGGCGAACGGGAACCGCGGCGTGCCGCCCAGCAGGTAAGCCCCCGCCGACTGCACGATCACGTCCTGGGCCATCACGTGCTGGCACATCGTGTTCAGGTCCCGCAGCCAGCGATCCATCGGCGACGGCTTGTAGATCGACGTGGTGGCCAGCAGGTCGTACAGCCTGCGGACGATGTCCAGCGCACCCCGGAACGCCTTGAGCGCCAGCAGCACCGTCTCTACCCGTTCCTCCGGGGTGAGATCGGCGTACGCGACGCCCGACTCGAGCCGGTCCCACTTGTGTTCGATGCTGCCGTACACCCCGTGCCGCATGGTGAGGAAGTCCGCCTCGCACGAGCCGAGTTCGAACTGGACGCGATAGTCGTCCGCCCACCGCTGGCCGGTCATCCGGTTCACCTTGGCGGCGGCCAGTTCTCGCACATAGTCCAGCGCGGCTCGCGCGGCGCCCAGCGGCACTCCCGGCATCTTGCGCATCAGCGCGTCCGGCGCGGACAGCGGGCCGCCGCGGCTCAACGGCTTGCCGAAGCTGAACGTGTGGTCCTCCGGCACGAACACGTCGTCGATCTCGTAGTCGACGCTGCCGCTGCCCGCCAAGCCCGTCGCGTGCCAGGTGTCGATCACCTTGACGTTTTCGGGCCGGACGAGCATCACCCGCCAGTTCGGGTTTCCGTGCTCATTGCGGTCCTGCTCCCCTTCGGTGTAAGTGAAAGCGCCCGCGGAAACCCAGTCCGCGTGCGTGACGCCGCTGCCGAGATTCCAGTGCCCGCTGAGCCGGTAACCCCCGGGAACCCGCTCGGCACGGCCGTTCGGATTGATCAGGCCCCCGGTGATCATGTCCGGCGAGGGAAACATTTCGCGGACCGCGGCCGGCGAAAGATAAGCGGAGTACAGCCCGCTGTCCATTCCGATCATGCCGCACCAGCCCGCGGCGGTGTCCCCATAGGACAGTGCCTCGATGACCCTGGTCTGCTCGGCGGAAGTGAGGCCGGCACCGCCGAACTCACTTCCGAACCCCATCCGGAACACGCCCGCGCCGCGCATCAGCTCCACGACATCCGCGGGCAGCCGCCGGTTCTGCTCGATCTCCACCGAACGGTCCCGCAATTCGGGGGCTATCGCCCGCACCGCGGCGAGGATCTCCTCGGCGGTGTTCGGCACCGCGCCGTTCGGCACGGCGGTATTCGGTTGCGGGGATTCGAGAATGGTCATCGATCGCGTCCTTGGTCTCGGTTGTGCGAATCAGGGGTTGAACGGAGAGCCCTCCCCGCGCTGCCAGCGCAGGGTGGTGGCGTTGTCGACCTGGACGACTCGCCGCACCGCGAAATGAATGGTCCGTCTCGCGCCGGGCCTCGACCGGTCGTGCCAATCGACGTGGCTTTCCCCGGTGAGGTGCAGCGTATTTCCCCGCTGCCAATCCAGGAAGAGCAATCCGCACCGGGAATCGAGTTCCAGATTGCCCAGCGTCATGTAGAACGAGTTGCCCCGGTAGTCCGGCCAGCTGAGCCGCCGGCTCCCGTCGACCGTGACGAACCCGGGTCGCCCGCCCCGATGGCTGGTGTCGGCCCCGTGTCCCGCGGCCTGGCTCGCGACGAAGAAGGTGTCCGCCGAGGCGATCCAATCCTGTTGCCGCGCGGTGAGTTCCGCCCCGGTGACCGCACGGGCGAGGGCGGGTTCCGCGTCGGCGGCGAATTCGCGTTTCTGGATGTACTTGGGACAGTTGCGCAATACCTGCTCGGTGCGCATCACCAAACCGGCTCCGTCGCGGTGGACCCGGCCGTTCGCCCGCACCCGCCGGCACCGGGACTGGTCGAGGGCGAGCATCCCGCAGTCTCGCGGCTCCTCGAACGCCGCGCGCAACGGGTCGCCGTCCGCGGGGAGGCCGGAGATCCGGATCGTCCGCTCGTCGGCCGGCGTCGCGAATCCCTTGGCACCGGACACCATCGTGGCCCAGACCAGGTCGTCGGCCACCGCGCCCAGCACGATCATCCGCCGGTCGGCGATGACCTCGGCGGGCCCGTCCCCGATCTCCGGGCCGAACATCGGCGAGCCGCGCCCGGGCCCGCCCTCGCCGACCCGCCTCTGCACTGCCTGCTCGCCCGCGTGCGCGCGGCCGGCGGCCAGCTCATTCATCGAGCAGATCCGGTTGCTCGTGAACGATTTCGTCCCACATCGGCTGGAAGCTGAACCAGGCGAGCTGCGGGTCGCCGAACCCGTCGCGGGCGAGCCGGGCCTGCCGCTCGGTCATCGTCTTCACCGGGCCCGCCGCGTTGGCGAGCAGTTGCACCTGGGCACAGCTGTCGTAGGTGAAGAACCAGTGCATCGCCTCCTCCAGCGAGCCGCCGACGGTGATCAGCCCGTGGTGGCGCAACAACATCGCCCGCTTGCCCGCGATCCGGTCGGCGATGTCCCGGCCCTGCTCCACGCTGATCGCCGGCCCGTCGTAATCGTCGTAGAGCACCTGATTGTCGTGGAAGGCGGCGGCTTCCTGGTCGATCGGCTCCAGCAGCCTGCCCAGCGCGCCGAGTGCGCGGCTGTGCGCGGTGTGGCCGTGCGCGATCCCGTCGGCACCGGGGCACCGCTGGTGGATCTGCGCGTGGATGGCGAACGCACTCGGGTTGACCCGGTGCTTGCCCGCGACGACGACGCCCCTGGCGTCCACGCAGATCAGGTCAGCCACCGTGACCCGCTTGAACGAAACGCCGAACGGGTTGACCCAGAACAGGTCCGGGTCTTCCGGGTCGCGCACCGAAATGTGCCCGGAGATCCCTTCGCCGAAGCCGTGCTTGCCGAACAGCCGGATCGCCGCGGCCAGCCGTTGCTTGCGGTAGCGCCGCTCGTCGTCGGCCGAGCCGAACACCGGCGGAGCGGGGATGGGCAGGCCGGTCTTGGTGTCGGCGAGGTGCGCCGACGGAGCCGCGTATTGCTCAAGCACAGTTTCCTTCTCTCCGCCGGGACTGCTCGGCGAGAACATCGGTGACGATGTCGTGGCAGCGGTCGACCAGTGACGGGACTCCGAAAGTGAAGAAGAACGTCCCGCCCGCGAGGTCGCCGATCGCGTAGATGCCGGGGTTGGCGAGGCTGGTCCCGACCAGCCTGCTGGTAGCGGTGTCGACGCACAGACCGCCGTCGGGATGCGGGATGGCCAGGCGTTCCTCGAACAGCGAGTTGATCAGCCGGCGCGCGCCCGTCCCGATGCGGTGCGCCGGTGCGTTGACGCCGTTGACTACGTGGCGGACCCCGAATTCGGCGCTGTCGGTGGTGATGGCGAACCCGCCCGCCGCCGAAGCGGCGACGTTCCGGACCCCGCCGGACACCGTCAGCTGACCGGCGTCGATCAGCCGCAGGAGGGTCTTCGCGCTGCGCGGCGGCATCGGGCAGCACAGGCTCATCATCGTCCGGAAATGCGGCCCGAGCACATGCTGCCGGACGCCTTCGGGCAGCAACGGCCACAGGTCCGGACCACACACGTGCACTGCCTGCTGCAGCACCCGCAGCCCGACCCGGCGGCAGCCGACATCGGCCAGCTGACGGCGCAGCCGCACCGCCGGCAGCTCCTCGCGAATCCCCGAAATCTCCTGCCAGACCTCGTCGAGGTCGGCACCCGCCTCGGCCAGCTCGATCCGGAGCAACTCGATCGCCGCGGACAGCTCGAGCCGCTGATGCCGCCCGGCCAGTTCGTGCAGCTTCGCGGGCACGAAGTGCTTTAACTCGTAGGAGATCGGTTTCTGCCGCACGGCGGGCAGCACTCCGCGGCGGGACAGCAGGGTGAGCCGCCCTCGGTGCCCGCGCGCCTCGAGCGCGGCCAAGACGTCCACCGCGGTCAAGCCCGTTCCGATGACGCCCACGCTGTCGTCCGGGTCGATCGCGGACAGGCTCGACGAGACTGGATACGGCTCGCCGACGAAGTTCTCTTTGCCCGCCAATCCGTACGTGTCCCTCGGCTTGCCGCCGCCGACCGCGAGCACCGCGTGATCGCACCGGACGTGCGGGCCTTTCCTGGTCCGCAGGACGATCTGGCCGCCATGACACCGCGCGCCCACCACAGCGTCGCGGACGACGGCCACCCGCCACCCCCGTGCCCGGAGCCGTGCGATCCCGTCGCGCGCGGTGGCCTCGAGATACTCGCCGTACACCGTGCGCGGCGCGAACTCGGCGGTATGGCCCCCTGCTGCCATCCACCGCGCGTAGTGGCCCGGATCCCGGTGCCGCACCGACATGTCCTCGGCCGGCGAATTGACCCGGATCACCTCGGCGTCCCGCTGGTACGCCCGCCCTCGCCACAGTTGCGGCGAAGGGTCGAACACAGTCAGTTCGCCAGCGGGGTGAGCGGACTGCGCGAGCGCGTCGACGATGCACACTGAGGACGCGCCCGCGCCGACAATCGCGATCTTCACCGTCCACCCCCTCCTGCCGCCGCTGCGCGGCCGGCCCGGTCAGCTGTGCTGTTCACACGCCTTCTTGATCTCGGCCAGCGTCGACTCCATCGAGTGCTGCAGGTGGTTCCTGCGGTTCCGCACGTTGTCCAGTCGCTCGTTCTCGGCGACCTCCTCGAGCAACATGCGGTAGAAGGGACCGACCAGTTTCATCGTGTGGCTCTGCGTCAGCACGCAGCCGGAGCCGTCCTCCCGGATGGTGAAGGTCCAGGTCTGGTCTCCCGGCTGCGAGCCGCCGACCCACTGGGTGTCCGGCCCGGGCCGGCCGGCGCAGAAAGCAAGGACGGTGAACCCGAACTCGCGGGCCGGCGTGGCCGCGATGACCTCGCACTCGCTGGTCCATTCCGCCTCGTCCTCGCGATTGAAACCGTGGAAACGGGAGCCGGCCCGCCCGGGCGGGCCGCTCAGCCACTCGCCGCCGCGGCATTCCGGGGACCACTCTCCCATTCTGGTGATATCGCTTACCATTTCGTAAACCCGCTCGGCAGAGCAGTCGATGGCGACCGAGGCGGTCAGCTCCCAGGACGCCGCGAAGGCGTCAGTCAGCTCGTCTGTCATGCTCATGATGATTTCCTTTGTGCTCGAAACTACGACGTCACAGCATTTCGAACGCGACTCCGGGACGGCCCGAAAACCGCGGCGCGACCTCCATCGAAAATTTTCGCAGCATCGCTTCGACCTCGTCCGGCGTCGTGCCGAGGTGATCGAGATAGACGCGGTGGGCAAGCAAGGATTGGACACCGCTTTCGAACCATTCGCCGGTGTCGACGGCGTGGGTGTTGTCCGGCGAGCCGAGCAGCGCCAGGTAACGCACGCCCGCCCACGGCTCCTCGGCCAGATCACGGAACACCCAGCCGTTCGCCGCGTCCCGGACCGCGTCGATTCCGGCCTGCCCCACCGCGCGATGGTCGGACATGTTGAGCATGCCGTTGCCGCTGAATTCCCGATGGCTGCCGATCACGACCAATTCGGGCCGGTGCTCCCGGATCGCCCGCGCGATGTCCCGGCGGAGCCCGAGTCCGTATTCGATCATTCCGTCGGGATAATCCAAGAATTCCACGACGGAAACACCGACGACCGCGGCCGCGGCGATCTGCTCCTCGACCCGGATTTTCCCGGCCTGTTCCGGCGGCAAACCGCCCAGTCCCGCTTCGCCGCGACTGGCGATCAGATACACCACTTCTTTGCCCTGCGCGGTCCAGCGGGCAATCGGGGCGGCACCCGGATATTCGACATCATCGGGGTGCGCGACCACCACCAACGCGGAATTCCAATCCTCGGGAAACTCGATGAGATCCACTCGCATTTTGTAACACATTCCCCTCGCGCTCGACCAGGTGTGCAGATAAATGCGCACCGGTTCACTTCTTCGGCATTCGGCGAACTGTCAGGCCGCCGCCGCGCGCACCGCCGCCGACCACAACGCCACGGCTTCGTCGATCTGTTCGGCCGTCACCACGAGGGCGGGGATCATCCGGACCACGTTGCCGTAGGCGCCACAGGTCAGCAGCAGCAACCCGAGATCGGCCGCGGCGCGCTGAACCCGTTGCGCGGCACCAGGATCGGGTGCTCCGTCCGGTCCGCAAAACTCGTTGCCGACCATCAGGCCGAGCCCGCGCACGTCGGCGAGACCCGGGGTGCCCTCAGCCACCTCCCGCAATCCGGCCAGCAGCCGCTGGCCCTGCTCCGCGGCGTTGCGTACCAGGCCCTCGTCCCGGATGACGTCCAGGGTCGCCAGCGCGGCGGCGCACGACACGGCATTGCCGCCGTAGGTGCCCCCTTGGGAACCCGGCCAGGCACGGGCCATGAGCGCGGCGGGCGCCGCGATGGCGGACAACGGAAATCCGCTGGCGAGTCCTTTCGCGGTGATCAGGATGTCCGGCACGCTCCGGGAGCCATGCTGGTGCGCCCAGAACTCGCCGGTCCGGCCGAACCCGCTCTGCACCTCGTCGACGACCAGCAGCATGCCGTGCCGGTCGGCTCGCTCGCGCAGCCCGTCGAGGAATCCCGGCGGAGCGGGCACATAGCCGCCCTCTCCGAGTACCGGCTCGACGAAAATGGCTGCTGTCTCTTCGGGAGCGCTCGTGGTCGCGAGCACGTGGTCCACGCCCGCCAGCGCGTGGTCGACCGCCTGGTCCTCGGACATCCCGAGCCGGAAGGCATACGGGAACGGCGCGACGGCGACGCCGGACATCAACGGACCGATGCCGGCCCGAAATCGCGTGCCGGCCGTTGTCAGCGCGGCGGCCCCCATAGTCCGTCCGTGGAACGAGCCGTCGAAGACGATGACGTTCTGGCGGGAGGTCGCATGCCGCGCCAGCCGCAGTGCCGCCTCGACCGCTTCGCTGCCGGAACTGACGTAGAACAAAGTGTCCAGTCCCGCGGGCAGCACCTCGCCGAGCCGCTCGGTCAAGGTCAGCAACGGCTCGTGGAGAACCGTCGTGTATTGCCCGTGCACCAGTGTCGCGGCCTGCCGTTGGGTGGCCTCCACCACTCGCGGGTGGCAGTGCCCGGTGCTGGTCACCCCGACTCCCGCGGTGAAGTCGAGGTAGCGGCGGCCGGCGGCGTCGAAGAGGTGGACGCCCGCGCCGCGTACCGCGACGACGGGCGTGGCTTGCTTCAGGATCGGGGACAGCTGCGACATGAATCTCCTCGGGAAGTGCTGCGGTCAACGGGGTCGGCTCGGGGCGAGCGCGGATTCGAGGAAACCGGCGCGCTCGGCCCAAGACAGCGCGGCCGCCCACCACTGCAGGGTCGGCTCCGCGAAACGCACCCCCGCCCGAGCCAGCGTCGATGTCGTGTACGAGGAATCGACGACGACGTTGCGGTCCGGCAACTGGGACCAGGCTGCCGCCTGCCGGGCGGCGTTCGGGTGCCACTCCTCGACGCGGCCGATCGCTTCGGCGAAGGCGTCGTCGTCGACGAGCGTCACCGGGTAACCGCAGTCGCTGAGCCAGCCGACAAGTTCGTCGTGAGGCAGCTCGTGCGGGGTTTCGACGTGGTAGGTGCCGGGGGCGGTGTGCGGATGCAGGGCCAGTGCGGAAATACCGGCCGCGACGGTGTCCGCGTGGGAAAAGGCGAACCTCGTCCTCGGTCGGCGCGGCGCGGCGCGAGCCAGGAGGTAGCCCCTGATCACCTGATAGACACGGTTGTCGGAAACGTTGTGCTGGAACGCTCCCGTGCGGCTGTGCGCGGCGATGTGCCCGCTGCGGTGGACGAATGCCTGACCGCCCGCCGCCCACGCCCGGATGATCTTCTCGGCGTCGAACTTCGACCGCTCGTAGGAATTGTGGAACCGCTGCCCGATGTTCAGATCGGTCTCGCTGAAACCCCGGGCCGGCCCGTCGAGATATCCCGCGACCGACAGCGTGGAGACGTGGTGGAAACGCACTCCTTCGGTTTCGGTGTCCAGCCAGTCGAGCAGCCGGCGCACGGCCGCGGTGTTCGTCCTTTCCAGCTCCGCCGGCGCAGCGACGAGCCGTACGTCGGCGGCGGCGTGCATCACGATCCGAACGTCGCGCACCGCGGCGCGCCCGGCGGCGGACAGGCCCAGCCCTTCCTGGGTGATGTCGCCTGCGACGACGTCGACGCCACGGTCGCGAGGGGCCAGCCTCCGTGCCGCATCGCCGTCGTCGCCGCCTCGGACGAGACAGGTGACCCGCGCGCCGCGTGCGGTGAGTTCGGTGAGCAGGTGACTGCCGAGGTAACCGGTGGCGCCAGTGAGCAGTACCCGCGCGGGCTCGTTGACGACCCGGCAGACCGAAGGGGCCCGATCCGGACCCGGGTACATCACCTGGCCGGACGGCGACGGCACCGCCGTCACCGCCGGGCCCGCACCGGCATCCGCCGCAGCGGCCACCGCGTGCCCGAACGCGGCCATGATGTGTTCAGCACCGCGGCGGGACAACGCCGGAACGGCATAGACGAGATCCGCGACCAGCCTGCCCTCCACGATCCGGGCGGTGAGGTGCAGGCGGTGCGGAGGATCGCCGCTCGGGCACCGCGCGACACCGGGCGACTCGGCGGCGACGGTCCAGCGCAGCGACGGCTCGTCCGGAAGCCGGAAGGCGCCGAGGAAGTTGAAGCCGATCTTCGGGCGGGTGCCGCCGACGTCCATCGGCAGCGGCGGGGTGTCCCGCACCTGCCGTTCCACCTGGTCCACCCGCTCCCCAAGGCGTTCCGCGCAGACATCGGCTCGATCCAGTTCGACCCGCTTCACCGCGGTGAACCAGCCGACGGTGTCCAGGTGCTCGACGGACTCGACGTCCCGGCCGTGTGTCTCCACCTCCACGGTCAGGCTGGACCGGCGGAACCAGTCGGACGCCGCACCCGTGAAAACCGCGAGCAGTGCCCCCTCCAGTCGCTGAGCGCTGCCGAAGCGCGCGGTGAGAGCAGCGGTGGCTGATTCGTCCAGCGCCCAGCTCAACGCGGCCGGTGTGGTGCCGGTGTTCCGGCTGCCGGTCTCCGGTTGCGCGGGCGCGTTTCCGTGCGGCGCGCGAGTCGCGGCCCAGCGGTAGAAATCGCCGGTGGGCGGCAAATCCGCCCGCTCGCCGGCCAGCGCGGCCCGGTAGGCGACCGCGAGATCGTCGAGCAGGATCCGCCAGGACACGCTATCGATCGCGAGATGGTGAACGATGACGGCCAGCCGGTCGTGCACCCCTGCTTCGCCGCGGAACAAATGGACCCGCACGAGGCGCCCGGCGGCGGGCAGCATGCTCCGCTGCACCTGCGTGCAGACCCCTTCCACGAAAGCGGCGACCTGGTCCGATTCCGCCGGGAGCTGGGAAAACGTCACGACATCGAGGTCGGCCACCGCGCGCGCACGTGCCGCGGGGCCATCCGGACCGACGGGCCGGCGCAGCGCGGAATGGCGCTCCAGCACCGCGCCGACGGCCTCGCCGAGCGCGGCGCCCTCGACCCGCCGGCCACAACGCAGCAGCACCGCCTGGTTCCACAGCTGCGGTTCTTCGACACCTTGCTGGTAGAACCAGCGCTGCGCCGGGGCCAGCACTCGCCGGTCCGGCCCTGCCCGCCGCGGTCCGGCGTCGTTCTGGACCGGGGCCGCCGCGCCGGCGAGCGATCGTGGCGTCGGATTGAGGTAGAAATCCTCGAAGGTGACCCGGTATCCCCGCCGGCGCAAGAACGCGATCGTGCGCATCGCGAGGATCGAGTCGCCGCCGAGCGCGAGCACGTCGGCGTCGGCGGCGAACTCGGGCAGTCCCAGCGCGCCCGCCCAGAGACCGGCGATGGCGTCGGCGAGCAGCGAGTCAGCCGGATCTCCGGCCCGGGTCAGCGCGGCGCGTTCCGCGATGACCTCGTCGAGCACCGCGAGGACGCGGGAACGGTCCAGCTTTCCGCTCGGTCCCGCGGGAAAGCTCGGCAGCGCCACGATCGGCATCGGCACCGCGTAGCCGGGGAGCTTTTCGCGCAGGTGCGCGTGGAGTGCGTCCGGCACTTTCGCGTCCGCTCCGGCCAGCCGCACCGCGGCGAGCAACTGGTTGCCCGCGGGGGACGTCCGGGCGAGGACCACCGAGCCGGTGACGTCCGGCCACTCGTCGATGGCCCGCTCGACCTCGGCCGGATCGACCCGGAAGCCGCGGATCTTCACCTGCCGGTCGGCTCGCCCCAGGAAAACGAGCGCACCGTCGCGGCGCCGCCGGCAAATGTCGCCGGTGCGGTACATCCGTTCGCCGCCGTGCCGCACGAAGGACCGCGCGGTCTCGTCGGGCCGGCCGAAGTAGCCAGTGCTGACGCCGGGACCGCCGATCAGCAGCTGACCGGCTTGGCCGTCGGCAACCTCGCACCCGCCGTCGTCGACCAGTTTCACGACCCCTTGGCCGAGAGCCGTGCCGATGGGCACCGTCGATTCGTCGGCAGGCAGTTCCGCCGCGGAGGTCGCGACGAAACAGGTCGCGCCGATCGTCGTCTCCGTCGGTCCGTAGTGATTGACGACCCGCTCGGCGACTGCCGTGTCGAACAACTCAGCGGCGAACGACCGGGACAGCGCCTCGCCGCCCAGCAGCACGGTGCTCAGCGGCAAGGCCCCGGCGGGCCGCCCCTCCAGCAAGATTTTCAGGTGCGTGGGGGTGGTCTTCAGCATCGTCACTCCGGCTCCGCGCACGGACAGCCAGAACGCCTCCGGATCGCGCGTTCGCGAATCCGGCACGATGTGCGCGCGTCCGCCAGTGACCAGCGCGAGCAGCCACGAGGTGTGGCCGAGATCGGCCGCCAAGGTGGTCAAATGCGCCACGCACGGCGGCTCGGCGGCAGTCAGCCCGAGCCGGTCCCGCAGCGCGTGTGCGTAATGCACGACGTTGGCATGGCTGACGGCGACTGCCTTGGGCGCGCCAGCCGAGCCCGAGGTGAACGAAAGGTAGGCCAGGTCGGTGCTCACCGGAAGCTCGACCGTCGCCGGGTCCGTTGGCGCCGTCCCGGCGAGCAGGTCGACGTCCACGACCTCGGCGGGCCAGCCGTCCGGAGCCGGCACGGCTGGTCCGCTGGTCACCACGCAATCGGCCGAGATCGCGGTCATTCTGCGGCGCAGTTCGGTTTCGCTCCACTCGTCGCTCGCGACCACCGCCGCGGCTCCCGAGCACAACACTCCGTACAGCAGCAGGCAAAGACGTGCGTCTCGCGGCCCGAGCAGGACTACGCGTCGCCCCCGCCCGGCGCCTCGTTCATTCAGCCGTGCCGCGACGTGCGCCGCTAACCGCGCGAGAGTCCGGTAATCGTAGGAACGGGTGTCGTCGCTGAGCGCGATCCGGTCGGGATGGGCCGCCGCCCGCATGCCGAGCAGCTCAGGAATCGAAGCGGGGTATGTGTTCACGAGGTCGGGGTTCTCACTCGGCCCGGAGCGCCGGATGCGCTGAGCGGAGCCGTCGCACGTCCTCGAGCGGACCTCCGATGGCGCTGATCTTCGCCGCGTTTTCCAGCAATGCCAGTTCGTCCGCGCTGAGTCGCTCGTACGGCACCTTCATGATTCCCCATTCATCCCAGGGAAAACACTCGATCCCGTTCAACGCGGCCAGATCGCGCACCACGGTCGGCCCGATCACCGGCAGACCGCGGCGGCGCAATCCGCTCACGATGAACGTTTCGGGATCGCGCGTTCCGGCGCAGCAGTCCAGCCAGGCCTGCCCGGCCACCACGAACCGGTCGCGCGGCACGTCGACGGGATCGAAGTCGATCCGGTAATCGTGCATCGCCGAACCGCCGACCTGCGCATCGGCCAGCCGCCAGCCGTGCTCGGCGGTCCAGTACTCGACCACCCAGTGGTCGTCAAACAACCGAGGCGCGCCGAAAATCCAGTTGTAGTTTCCGAACCCGCCCCGGACGCGAGCGGGCACGCCCCGGTGCCGCAGCATCGAAACCAGCAGCACGCAGAAATCCCGGCAGGTCGCGCCGAAGCGATCCTCCGGCGGCCGTTCGGCGAAACCGCCGAGCAGCGCGAGAATTTCCCTGACCTCGCGCGTCTCCCCTTCCGCATAACGCTGGTCCGACAGCATGACGCCGAAGCGCCACAACGCGCCGTCGCGATGCATCGCGACGTTCTGGATCAGCCTGATCAGCTCCGCCACGTCGTCGGGGATGTCCGCGTACCACCCGGCAAGGTCGCCCGGATCGGTGATTTCCGTTTGCTGCCGGTAAAAATCCAGCTCGTTCCCGAATGCCATGTTCGTCAGACCTTTCCGTCCGCGGACGCCTCAGCGCGGATCATGCTGGGGTGCCGCGGTTTCCGGCTCCAGCTCGTAGAAACTCTCGCCGTCGAGATAGTTGATCGTGCCCGCGTCCCGCAGCACGGTTTCCTCGGAATCGTGTTCCAGCAACACCAGCAACGGCAGCAGATCGGTGGTGGTGCGCACGATCCGCTCGCCCGGCTTGACGAAAACGAGCACCTCGCGGAAGCTCTCCAGCTCCCGGATCCGGTCCAGGTGCCGGTAACCGCGCAACGTCCCCTCGACCGGGGAGGCCATCGGCACGATCGCGAAATGGCGGCCGACCGGGTAATCGCCGCCGGTGCGCTGATGGAACCGGCGCGGGTTCAGGTAAGCGTCCACCGTCAGGTCGATCTGGGACTCGCCGAGCACCTCCCTGGCGAAAGACGGAACCCGTCCGCCGCACAGCCGCGCGCCCACCTCGACCAGAGCCGGGCCGTCCTCGGTCATCTTGATGTCAAGGTGCGCCGGGCCGTGCCGGATGTCCAGCGCGTCCAGCACCCGGCCCGCGTAGTCGGCGAGCCGGTCCTGCACCTCGCCGCGGCGGCGCATCAGGTGCACCTGGTTGGCGAAGTCGATGATGCCGTTCACCGAAATCCGCGCGGTGCGCCAGATGTCGGTGACGTGCCGCTTGCCGTCGCGGCTGACGGTGTTGACCGAGTATTCGGTGCCGCGAAGGTATTCCTGCGCGACGACGCCGGCGTTGCGCTCGGAGTAGAGATTGACCGCGCCCACGACCTTGTCGAAGGCGGCGGCCGATTCCTCCGGCGTGTCACAGAAGTGCAGCCCGTCCCCGCCGGTGGACCGCAGCGGCTTGATGACGATCCGGCCGCCGATCGAGCGGTGCCAGGCGAAGACTTCTTCGGCCGACTCCGGGCGGAGTTGCCGCATCGTGGTCAGTCCCGCGCGCCGGACCGCTTCGATCATGGCGTACTTGTCCCGGCGGGCCTCGCTCAGCTCGACGCCGTTCGTCAGCAATCCCAGACCGGCACTGAGCCGGTCGGCGAGTTCGATGCCCGGTTCTTCGCCGGCCACGACGGCGATCGGCTCGTGCGCCCGGCACTTCGCCAGGGTGGCGGCCAGGTCGCCGTCATGGACGATGTCGTCCACATAGTCCGCGCGGTCCACCGGCCGGCTCTGGAACAGTGCCGGAACCACCGGGCTGCTCTGCACCCTGACCAGATCGACGCCCGCGCCGCGGAACTCGTCCGCCAGCGCCTTCGTCGTACCGTACGCGTCGACCACGACGACCCGGCGTGCTGATGACATCGTTCGATCCTCATTTCTCTGCTTCGGCGGGAACCGGTTCCCCGGCCGGTGCGGCGGGTTGCTCGGACTCCGGGCGATTCGCCTTGATCAGCCCGCGCAACGGGCGCGAGGCGAGCAACCCGACGAGGACGCCGACGCCGCCGATCACCACGAAGCTGACTTGGTGCGAGCTGTGGTCGTACACCAGCCCCGCCAGCGGCGGCCCCAAAGCGTTGCCCGCCATCACCGCTGTCCCGAAAAGACTCATGACCATGGCCCGCGAGCCGGAAGGGGCCAGCGCGCCCGCGACCTGAGCGAGCGCCGAGAACGCCGGGGAAATGAGCGAAGCCACGGGGATGAACGCGACGAGCAGCCAGCGCCAGTCGGCCCAGATGCCAATGGGGAGCATGAAAAGCCCGACGGCGACGACCACGGGAGCCGGCGCCCAGCCGCGCTTGCGGCCCCCGTAGGCCAGACCGCCGAGGAGCGAACTGGCCGCGCACACCGCCATCACCGCGCCTGCCCACGCAGTCTGCCCGGCCGACTTCAGCGTTGCCAGCAGGGCGACGTCGCTGCCCGAGGTCATCACGCCCACGGCGGCCACGCAAGCGAACACCAGGATCAGCTTGGCGCTCAGGATCGACCGGGCTCCCCCGCCCGCGGTGGCGGACGTCGAGTGTTCCGCGGGGAGCTTGCGGCCCGCCAGCAGGGCACCGGACAGCACGAACGCCGCGCCCACGGTCACAACCGCGGCCGTGTTGCTCACCTGGGTGGCGATCACCACGGCCGCCGCCGGCGCGAGCAGCACCGAGAAGGCGGTCAGCATCGAGCTGAGGGCGAACGCGGTGTGGCTGCGGTCCTCCGGAACGAGAGCGCTGACCGCCAGCCGCGTGATGGTGCCGCCGGACACCACGAACATCCCCGCACCGAACGCGGCCACCGCGAGCACCGGGAACGGCATGGCCACGAGGCACCCCCAGAACGCCCCGTGGACCATGGTCGCCGCGATGAAGATCGGCCGCAGGCCCCGCCGATCCATGAGCCTGCCCTGCAACGGCGAGCCGATCGCCATGCCCGCCATCCACAGCGCGACGACGAGACCGGCGGCGCCGAAGTTACCGTTCCGCACCTCGGTAGCGGAATAGAGAGTGAGCACCACGGGCGCCGCGGTGCTCGGGAGATTCAGCAGCAGACCCAGCACCAGGAACGCGGCGAAGCGGGGAATCGACAGCACCCGGCGATAGGCGTTGAGGTCGATCATGAAGATCCTCCGAGATCGCGAAACTGGGCTGATAAAAGAACTGTCGATCAAACAGCGGGCGATTCCCGCGCACTTGCCGGCGCGCCATCCGGACGAGAACGGATGGCGACGTCATGATTATCGGCTTCGCGCGCGCCTGTCCACTTTTTGCCGAGCAGAAAAGCTTTTCCACCGAAACCGGCGCCAAGCCATTTCCAGTGGTACCGGTTTCGGCGGTGTTCGACTGCCCGATTCAGTCAGTCGAACACCGCGCGAAATTTCCGGGTTCCCTATTTGGCCTTTTCCTCGACCGCCATGGCCACCTGACGCTCGAGCCGTTCCGCGAAAACCTGCCAGACCGCCGCGCATTCACGCGCGACCCGAACCACCGTCTCACGTTGGTGCGAGGGCACCCTGCGCACCATTTCGTCCCATTGCCCGTCGTCGACCGCGACACAGCCGATGTAGCGCAGCAACGACCGGCCGGCATCGGTGAGCCGCAAAGACGGATCACGAGCGAGCAGCGCGACGAATTCGGCCGACGAGGCATCCCGGGGCCCGCCCCGGCGGGCTCCCCGGCCGCCCTTGCGCCGAGCCCGTTGCTCCTCGATCGGGCTCACCCCCGGCGGATATTCCGCCGGGGCACGGCGGGCCTCGACGGCCGGCCCGCAGGCCGTGTCCGGTTGCTGCTGACGGGGGGTCAGCGGGTCCTCGCCGCGAGCGAGCCTTGCCCGCACGTCTCGCGCGGTCGACGGCGATATACGGGCCTCTTTCGCGATGTCGCGCAAGGAAGCCCTCGGGTTCGCACTGATCACCGCGGCAGCTCGTCTGCGTGCCTCGGCGCCGTCCAGCGGACGCAGCCTGCCATCCCGGCCGACCCGGGCGTTCGACTGCCCGATCCGGACAGTCGAACACGCCCGGATCGTCGCGACCGTGCTCGGCGACAGGCCGGTGACCGCCGAGACGCGCCGATCCGACCAGGCCGGATGAGAAGCGATGATCCGGGCGGCGGCGACCTTGCGGTCGGCCGCCGACAGCGGCAGGCCGTGCGCGTGGTTGAGCTCGACGGCCAGCGCGAAGGCATCCAGGTCGTCGCCGCTGAAAAACACCGCGTCGATGGTGCCGTCGCCGCGCAGGACGGCCGCCTTGAGCCGGTGCATCCCGTCGATGACCCGCATGGTCGCCCGGTGGACGACGATCGGGGGCAACGCGCCCTCCGTCTCGGCGAGCAGCTTCACGTGCTCGGCCTGCACGCCGCCCGTACGGGGCGAATCCCCGCTCACCAGCCGGTCGATCAGCACCTTTTCCGGTGCGGTGGACAAACCAGGTCTTCCGATCAGCAGTCCATGCACGTCGCGTCTCCTCCCTCAGCCGCGGCGGAGCCCGACAGCCGCCGACCCCGGCTCGACGCCGGAAAGAAGCCGATCGGCGCCCGCACTCCCCGCCCAGATCCCACCGCAGCTTCGCCGACCGCGCAGACGTTTCGCAGACGTCAGGATGTCTGCGCAGGTCAGCGGCTATTTCAGGGGATCGCGACGGTCGCTGGGCGCTCGAAGACGGTGAACCCGTGCCGCTCGTACAGCCGGTGCACCGGGTTGCCGTCCGTAACGACCAGGCCCAGGACGCTGGCTCCCGCCAGCGCCGCGCGAGCCAGCGTCCGCCGAAGCAGGAGCGTTCCCGTGCTCGGATACGAGGGGTGCCGGAACAGGTCCGTGATCAGCAGGCCGCCCCAAGGAGCCTCGCCGGGGAGGTCGTTGACCAGAAGGCCCGCGACCACCGCGCCGCCATCGCAGATCAGCCCGCTCAACGGGGACAGCGGCCCGAACGACGTCCCGGCCACCAGCCCTTCGAGACGGTCGAGCACCACGTCCGGATCCGCGTACTCCGCCCGGTAGTCGGCATGACCGGGCGGGTAGGCCGCGCGCCAGGCGGACACCAGGTCGGCGGCGGGCCGGTCAGCGGATTGGAGCCGCAGCGGCCAGTCCGGTTCCCGGCTCGCCCATTCGCCGGGCGGGCGCAGCTCCGAGAGGTCACAGGTCATCCGCTGAGTCGCCCGGGTGAGCCGGGCTCCGCGTGCCACCAGTTCGTCGGCGAGCACGCGCGGACCGGTCGCCAGCCAGCCCGACATTTCGCGTAACGCGACATCGGCGGCGCCTTCCTCGAGTACTTCGATTCGGTCCGCCCAAGGTTGCCCTTGAAACTCTCGCCGAAGATAAGAAAAAACCGGAACACCGTCAGCATCGATGCAAAACTCGCGCACCCCGACTCCCTACCTTGATGCCCAGGCCGCAGGTTAACATGCACCGGATGACAGGGACCAGCATCAGTCCGGACGCCGAAGAACGGGCGATTGTCGATTCGCTGTTGACAAAAATGGGACTGGGCGCGCTTGGCGCCGTCACCGGAACATACGCCGGGCGGCATCGGAATTGGGCGGGCGCCACCGAATCGGGCGCCGACGTGTTCATCAAGCGAATTGAGCCCGATTCGCCGGGCGCCGCCGGCAGGCTCGGCCGGTTGATCTCCCTGGAATCCGCGTCCTGGAATCCCGTGCCGAGGCCGCGTTGCTGGGGATGGGACCGGGAATCCGGTTTTCTGGTGTACCAGCTGATCACGCCCGCGCGCGACGGCAGGAAACTCGCCGACGACGGCGAATTCGAGCAGACCGCCGCGGCGGCTCTCGGCCGGTTGGTCGCCGGGCTGCACGACGCGGAACCTCCTTCGTGGCTTGACACCTCCGTTCCCCAGCTGCCCCCGCTGCGCGATCTCGAAGCCCTCCCGCTGGAGTCCTTCCGCGTCGCGTGCGCCGCCGAGCTCGAGCTGTGGCGGTTGGCCCAGCAGGACGAGGCCCTTGTCGCGGCGATCCGGCGATTGCGCGACACGGCGGGGGTGCCGCTCGCGCCCACGCACTGCGACTTGCGCCTCGACCAATTCATTTTCAGCGACGACGACATCCTCCTCGCCGACTGGGACGAGCTGCGGCTGGCCGATCCCGCGCGAGACATCGGCGCTTTCGCCGGGGAATGGCTGTACCGGAGCACCCTGCGGATCACCGAGGACGGCGGCGTGCACGACCATCGGGAAATCGTGGCCAGGGGCACTGCCGAGTTCGCCGCGGTGCGTCCCCTGATCACCGCGTTCTGGCAGGCGTACCTGAGCCACCGCCGGCATCGCGAGGACGCCGAACTCGCCCGGCGTTCGGCCGCGTTCGCCGGCTGGCACCAGTTCGACCGCGTCGTCGCGGCCGCCCACGGGCAAACCAAGCTCGCGCCGGTCGAGCGCGCCGCGGCCGGCATCGGCCGGGCCGTGCTGCTCAATCCGGAGCGGTTCGCCACGACACTGGGACTGACGACGTGACCACCCTCTTCCCGACCACTGGATCCTCGCCCGAGGCGTTGCTCGATGCCTTGGGAGACATCGAGGTCGACGTTCAGCGCAACCGGGCGGTCGTCGCTGGCCAAGCGATGCGGGCGGCGAACCGGGCCGAGTTGCGGGCGAAACTCGCGGCGGCGCTGTACGACCGCTTCCACGTGGGCAAGATCGTGAGCACGCCGGAACCTCCCGGCCTCCGGAGCCGGCTGATCGCGGCGGTTCCCCATGAGTTCACCGCTGTTCGCGGGCGCGTGCTCTCCCGGGACTCCGGGAGCGAAACGATCGTCGAAATCGAGGGAGTCCGGGTGCGCGTAACGGAATGCCAGATCGCCTCCCGCACCGAGGGAGAATACGTCTCGATCAACCTGGGATGCGTCCGCCCGAATCTGGCGCCCGACTTTGTGCTCGTCGACGGTTCGGCGGGGCACGGCCTGACCCCGGCCGGCCACACCTTGCGCGTCTACGCACATCTCCTCGACCCGGAAACCGCGCCCGCCGCGTGGCGGGCGATCCTGGTTTTCCTCGAAGAAAAGCGTGTTCCTTTTCGCGCGAAAATCAGCCTGCGCGTTCCGCGGCGCGACGCGCTGGTGCTGTATCTGGGGCCCGAGGCGTGGCCGTCCGCCTCGGACATCGCCGATTCGCTGGCGCGGCAGCCCGGGCTCGGCCACGCCGTCTCCGCGTACGCTCACCAGCTCTCCCCAGGCGTCGCGGCAGCCTGGGATCCGGCGGATCCTCGTCCCGGCTACCAGGGCCTCAGTTTCGGAGAACACCGTTCGCACGCTCTCGCGGACGCCTTGCTGAGCCCGGAGACTCCAGCCGACCAGCTCGCCGCCGCCCTCGCGGCGGGCAACGTCGACCCGACGAGGATTTACCGAAACATTACTTCCCCTGCCGTGTGATCCATTTCACACAAGTTGCTCGCTTGCCATTCCGGCCAACCACCTACAGGCTGTGCAATCGCGACAGGAACACGCGCTCAGAAAGGTTGTTTGATGCACGCCGAAGAACTGTTCGAGGCTTACGCCGAATTCACCACGCCGACCGAGCTTTCCGCTCCCACCGCCGGCTCGCAGACGGTGTCGCGCAACACCGCGACACCTGGTTTCCTCTACCAGTCCGCCGAGGCCGGGCCGGAGACGGGGAACTAATCAGGCTCAACTGGGGGAGGACGAGGTGGCGACTTTTCGGGAAGTCTTCGCGAACTCCGAATTCCGTGCCATCTTCTGCGGCTTCGGGTTCTCCACGGCAGGCGACTTTCTCGCCAGGGGCTCGGTGACGATCGGCGTCTACGTGTCGAGTCAGTCGACCGGGCTCATGGCCGTCACCTACGCCTTGACCTTCCTTCCGGACCTGGTCGGCGGGGCATTGCTTTCCGGCCTCGCCGACCGGTTCAAACGCAAGACCGTCATGATCGCGGCCGATCTGCTCCGTGCCGCGCTGGTCGCCGTGATGGCCTCCAGCGGGCTGCCGCTCGCGGTGCTGTGGCTGCTGTTCATCGCGGTCCGCTTGCTGGATTCGCCGTTTCGCAGCGCGCAGACCGCGACCCTTTCGGTCGTCCTCAGCGGTGACCGCTACGTGGTCGGCACCTCGGCCAACACCATGCTGGCCAATCTCGCGGTCGGCGCCGGTTTCGCGGGAGCCGGCGCGGTCGCGCAGCAACTCGGCATGAGCACCGCGCTCTACATCAACGCCGGCACCTTCGTCTGTTCGGCGCTGCTGATCTGGCGTGGCGTCCGGTCTCGTCCCGTGGCCGAAACCAGTGCGGCGCGCGCCGGCGGCTGGTGGACCTCGCTGGCCGCGAGTTCGCAGCTGATCCGTGCCGACCGCCGGCTGCGAGTGCTGATGTGCTTCGCGGTCGTTCCCGGCATCTGCATGGTCGCGACCACGCTCGCCGCGCCTTACGCGATCGAGTCGGGCAACGGTGAAGCCGTCGCCGGAGCCTTGATGGGGGTCGGCTCAGCCGGAATGGTCGTCGGCGTGTGGGCGGTGGCCAGGTGGGTGCGCCCGGAGACCCGGATGAAGCTGCTGGGCGTGCTGGCGGTCGCGTCGGCGGCGCCGTTCATTCTGTGCGCCTGGCATCCGGGGCTGGCGGCCGACACGCTGATCTGGTTCGTCAACGGCGCCGCGACCTGCTTCTGGGTTCCCGTGACCACTGGCGTGGTGACCGCCTCCCCCGAGGCCATGCGGGGCCAGATGAACGGGCTGATTTTCGCGCTGCTTCGCGTCGTCCAGGGAGTTGCCGTGCTGGCGTACGGCCTCCTGTCCGAGGTCTTCTCGGCTTCCTCGGTGATCGCCGCGGCCGGTCTGCTGGGCGTGGTCGTGTCCTGCCTGATCGGGCTCGCGTGGCGGCGGGTCGGCGAGCAACCTCGATCAGTCGCGGCGAAGGTCGGCACATGACCGGCGAAGCCCGGCCGCATCGGGCAGCTCGGTTCCCGCCAAGCAGTCGTCGACGAGATCGCAGTACTTTTTCGCGACGGCCGGATTTCCCGCGGCCTGGTGAGACAGCGCGAGGGTCTGCAGCGCGCGGGCCTGATCGAGCTGGGCGCCGAACTTCCGAGCCGCGGCGAGCGCCGACTCCGCGCAGCTGATCGCGCAGTCGACGTCCCCATTGTCGAGTTCGGCACGCGCCAGAACGATTTCCGCTTGCATGCCCAGTATCCGCAGACCTGAGGTTTCGCAGAGTTCTTTCGCCTTCCGCGCCTGAGACACGGCCGACGCGGCGTCACCGGTCAGCCTGCTGACTTCAGCATGTCCGGCGAACGCGGCGATCTCTCCGCGGCGGTACCCGATTTCCTGGGAAACCCCCAGCGCCGCACGGTAGTGCCGGCGCGCCTCGTCCAGCTCGTCCTGAACGCAGTACACCGCGGCCAGCGCGGTCAACGCGTCCGCTTCGTCCTCCCGCGTCGCGCTGCTGCGGGCGATCCGCAATGCCAGCCGGGCGTTCTGCGCGGCGGACGTCGTGTCGCCGGCCTCCCGGTACGCACGCGAGAGATGGCCGAGCACGTCCGCTTCGAAGTGCCTGACCGAGCCGCGCCGAAGCAGTTCCAGAGACTTGGTGAATTGGACGACGGCCTCGCGACAATGCCCGCGCAGCAACAAAACCTCGCCGAGCATGCCGCGCACGTCCCCCTCGGTGGCTTGTTCACCGGAAAGATCGCAGAGCGAGAGAGTCCTGCGGGCGGCGGCTTCGGCGTCGTCCAGGTTCCCCCGCAGCAACTCGGCATAGCAGAGTCCGAGCCAGCCGAACCGCTGCAAGGGCACGTTGGTGGTTTTCTCCGCCAGTGCGAGGCCGGCGCGCACCCGAGCGGCGCCGTCGTCGACTTTCCCCACCTCCCGGTCCAAGGCTCCGAGCGAGATGAGCGTATGAGCCTGCCCTTCGACGTGCCGCGCGTCCTGATAGGCGACGCGCGCCTCCGTGAAGTGCCGCAGGGAGGCTTGGTTGTCGCCATGCCGAAAGCTCAGCGATCCCATGGAGCAGTGGGTGGCGGCGATGGCGGGCAGATTCTCGCGGGCCACCGCCGCACGAAGCGCGGCAGCACAAGCGCTCTGTCCTTCTTCGCGATAACGGCCGCTGGTCACCAAGTACGGCCGCAACGTCTCGACCAGCAGCCAGGACAACCAGGCCAGTCCACCGTCGGCGGCGTCGACCACGGCCGCGAGCACGTTCAGGCATTCGGCGTCCATCCAGGCCATGGCTTCGGCTTGGTTCGCGAAGAGATCAGGCGGGGTCCGCGCGAGGCTTTCCGGTCGGGGAAGCCGCACATAAGTGGGGTACAGCAACGATCCCGCTGCCTCAGTGTGGTGCAAGTAGAACGTAAGAAGTCTTTCCTGAGCCGCCGTCAGCGTGACCTCGTCGTCGGCCTCCGCGCATTGCTCCGCCGCGAACGCGCGCAGCAGGTCATGCAGCTGGTATCTGGAACCGCCGGTCCGCACGAGCAAGTTCGCCACGGTCAGTCGTTCGAGCATCGTCCGGACCTCGGAACCGGGCAGCCCGGTCAAGGCGGCGATGGCATCGGCCGAGAAGTTCGGCGCCACGACAAGTCCCAGGAACCGGAACACTCTCGCGGTGGCGTCGTCCAGCGTCACGTAGGAAAGCTGAAACGCGTTGCGGACCGCGGCTTCCTCGTCGCCGACGATCCTGAGCGAAGCCAGGCGGTTCCCTTGCCGCAGCTCCGCGACGTAGTCGGCCAGCGGAGAGTCCGGCAGGCCGGCCGCATTGGCGGCCGCGATCCGGATCGCCAGCGGCAGGAAGCCGCACAGCTCGACGAGCTCCCCCGCCGCCGAAGGTTCCGCCGCCACCCGGTCCTGGCCCACGATCAGGGCCAGCAGGGAGCGTGCGCACTCGCTGGTGAGCACGCCCACGTGGAACAACACCGCACCCTGCAAAGCGACGAGGCCCCGCAGCTCGTTCCGGCTGGTGATCAGCACGCCACAGCCGGGAGCGTTCGGCAGCAAAGGGCGCACCTGTGCCGGATCGGCCGCGTTGTCCAGAACGATGAGGACTTTCCGGCCGCGCAGCAAAGTGCGGTACAGCGCGACTAGTTCTTCCTGGCCTGAGGGAAGGGTCGTCATCGCCGGATTCAGCGCGGCCACGAACCGGGCCAGCACCTCGGTGGGGGTCAATGTCGGGGCCGCCGCGTGCCCGCGCAGGTCGACATAGATCTGGCCGTCCGGGTAGTGGCTGCTCTTGCCCTGCGCGATCCTGACCGCGAGCGAGGTCTTGCCGACGCCCGGCAGCCCGGTGAGCACGAGCACCGGGCTGCTCGCGCTCGACCCGGCCAGTACGTTCTCGATCTTGTTCACCAGCTGGTCCCGGCCGACGAAGTCCGGTACCGCCGTGGGCAGCTGATGCGGCACCAGCTCGCGGGCGGGCGAGCCCGCCGGCACCGGCACGGCGGGGGCCGGATCGCCCGCCAGGATCTGCTCGTAGGTCTTCTGCAATTCCGCGGTGGGATCGACGCCGAGCTCGTGGGCCAGCGCTCGCCTGATCCGGCTGTAAACCGCGAACGCTTCGGCCTGCTGGCCCGAACGGTAAAGCGCGAGCATGAGCTGGCCGTGCAGCCGTTCCCGAAGCGGGGCGGCATCGGCGGCGGTTCGCAATTCCTGGACCAGTTCACGATGCTTGCCGAGCTGCAGTTCGGCGTGAAACAGGCTTTCCATCGCCGTGAGGCGTTCCTGCTCCAGACGAGGAGCATGGATGGTGCGCAAGAGATCGGACGGGATGTCCGCGAGTGCCGCGCCGCGCCAACACGAGAGACACTCCCGTAAAGCGCGGGCCGCTTCGTCTAATTCTTCCGTCCGCCGCGCATAGTCGTGGAGCTCCCGGAATCGTTCGAGATCCAATTCTCCCGGCCGGACGGAAATCTGGTAGCCGCTGGACAGCGTAGTAATTCGTTCGGCGTCGCCGATGACCCGGCGCAATCGCTGCACATAGGTCTGCAGCGTCGCGCGCGCACCGCGCGGCGGAGCTTGCTCCCACAGCTGATCCACGAGGTCGTCCGCACTGACCAGGCTGTTGGCGGACATGAGCAGCATGGCCAGCAGGACCCGCTGCTTCGGCGCGTTGACCGGCACGGCCTCGCCCGCGACGACCACTTCGAGCGGGCCAAGAATGCGAAACTTCAGCTCTGCCATCGTCGTCCACCTCCCCGTGCCAACGCTCGGCGGGCCAATTGTAGTCGGCGGCTAACACCCGCCGCGGCCAAATCGAGGTTTCCCAGGGGCCGATGTGCTGACGCTGGGCGCCGGTGAACTAACCGCCGCATTCCAAGGCCGGGAGATTCCGGCCGGGCCGAACCTCGGCGAAGTCACGCGCGTGCTGCGTCGCCGGAAAGACCAGCTTCACCGGTCCCTGCGCAGCAGCGGTTCGAAAGCCAGGAACCCCTCACGTCGCAGCACAGCCGCGAACTCGGCATCGGCAAATCCCTCGCGTACCGCCCGATCTACGCAATTCTCGCCGACGCGGCCATCCCCACCACCACGAGACGCTCACTGCACAGACCCAGTCCGAGCAAGAGCTTCGCCATTCCCCGCCGCAGCCGTCGACGGATCGCCGGGGCCGCGGTCGCGGTGTCCGCTGTCGCCGCAGTCTGCGTGATCGTCGCGGAGTACTTCGTCCTCAACCGCACAATCGCGCCGTTGGTGCGGCCGAGCGCGCCGATATCACCGGCTGACCTGCATAGATAGCAATTGTCCCCAGGTTATCCACAACCCACTGTGGACAACCTGGGGACAGCTTGGATTCACGGCCTCAGGCGTTGATCTCCTGCGGCGCACCGCCGACGGTGATCTT
Source organism: Amycolatopsis sp. cg13 (assembly GCF_041346965.1). Classification (GTDB taxonomy): domain Bacteria; phylum Actinomycetota; class Actinomycetes; order Mycobacteriales; family Pseudonocardiaceae; genus Amycolatopsis. The sequence continues at coordinate 6,159,494 of NZ_CP166848.1, read as the reverse complement.
GCGCGGCTGAGCCTTCTCGGAGACCGGAATGCGCAGCGTCAGCACGCCGTCGACGTAGTCCGCGGCGATGCGCGTGGTGTCGAGCGTGTCGCCGAGGAACAGTTGGCGCGAGAACTTGCCGCGCGGCCGCTCGGACACCTGGACCTGCGCGTCCTCGACCGCGACCGGGGTGCGCTCGGCGCGGACGGTGAGCACGTTGCGCTCGACGCTCACGTCGATGGAATCGCGGGCGATCCCCGGGAGGTCGAACTGGATGACGTACTCGTCGCCGGCGCGGTAGGCGTCCATCGGGACGGAGCGCGGCGCGGTGCCCTGGCCACCGAAGAACTGCTGCGTCAGGCGGTCGAACTGGGCGAGCGGGTCGGTGCGGATCAGCATGTCGAATCCCCTTTCGGACAACTGCGGCCAGCTGCTGCGACGCTGACCAAGCCTTGCGAAGTTGCCAACGCACGACTCAACTTATTTGTTCCCTTGTAGCTAAGATCACAGTGACAGCGAGAGACCGCCCGAAACTGTCGGTGCCGGTCCGTAGAGTGCGTCTCGTGATCGACCAGCTGACGATCCCGACCGACGCGGGATCCTTCGACGCAATCGCCGCCGGCCCCGAAGACGGCCGCCCGGTACTGCTGCTGCACGGCTTTCCCCAGGCCGCCGTGGAGTGGGAGCACCAGGTGGCGACGCTCGGCGTGCTCGGGTACCGCGCGATCGCGCCGGACCAGCGCGGTTATTCGCCTGGCGTGCGGCCCGAGCGCCCGGCCGAATACGGCATCGCGACGCTGGTGTCCGACGTCGTGGCGATGGCCGACACGCTCGGCTGGAGCACGTTCGACCTGGTCGGCCACGACTGGGGCGGCGCGGTCGCGTGGTGGACGGCCGACGAGCACCCCGACCGGCTGCGCAGCCTCATCGTGGTGTCCACGCCGCACCCCGGAGCACTCGCCGAAGCGCTGCGGACGGACGAGGACCAGCACCTGCGGTCGGCCTATATGACGGAGTGGCGGCAGACGCCCGCCACCGAGCGGCGCATGCTGGCCGACAACGCCCAGGCGCTGCGCGACATCTTCGACCGGCGCATCCCGCCGAGCAAGATCGACGAGTACGTGCAGCGGCTGTCCGAGCCAGGCGCGCTCACCGCCGCGCTGAACTGGTACCGAGCCGGTCGGCCAGGCGGGAAAATCGGCAAGATTTCGGTGCCCGCGATGTACGTGTGGTCCACAGAGGACGTCGCCTTCGGTTCCGTCGCCGCGCTCGACACGGCGAATTGGTGCACCGGGCCGTACCGGTTCGAGATGCTCGAGGAGGTGTCGCACTGGGTAGCGGAGGAAGCGCCCGAGGCCTTGACCTCGTTGATCGTCGAGCATCTCGGCAGCCGGTGAGACCCGGGCTCGCCCGCGCCGTCGTTCGGCCGGGTGTCCGGCGGACTGGAGATTCGAGCGTTGCGTGAAGACCCGACACTCGAATCGGGCGAAACGGCCACCCGGCTCGCGGTATCGGCCGCCAGGTGCGTGGTGTTCAGTATCCGGAGTGGACACCAGCACTGAAGCCGAAACCGAACGCGTCGTCTTCGTGACCGAGGACGGCGTGCCCACCGGGGAGACCGGGCCGAAGCTCGCCAGCCATCACGCCGAGACGCGACTGCACCTCGCGTTCTCCTGCTACGTCCTGCGCCGTTCGGACAACGCCCTGCTGATCACCCAGCGTGCTCCGCACAAGAAAGTGTGGCCGGGGGTGTGGACCAACAGCGTGTGCGGTCATCCCGCGCCCGCCGAAGCGCTGGAGACCGCCGTGCGCCGGCGGGCCGCGTACGAACTCGGGCTGCCCGAACTCGACGACCTCGAGTGCGTGCTGCCCACGTACCGCTACCGCACGCCGCCCTTCCAGGGGATCGTGGAGAACGAGTTCTGCCCGGTATTCGCCGCGTGGACGGACGTCGATCCGCGGCCGAATCCCGAAGAAGTGGGCGGCTGGCGATGGATTTCCTGGGCCGGTTACACACAGTGGATCACAGATCCGACGACTGACGCGAGCTACTGGGCCCGTGATCAATTCGCGCAGCTCAAGGACAAAAAGCCCTTCTCCGCGCTCTGAGGCGAGGAACTCCGCTGCGTGACAACAGCGGAAGTCCGTCGTCCACTTGAGCGAAATTCACCTTCGTACGTACCGATCACTCAAGCCACCGCTCCTTTACGACGAAAACGATGGAGTGGCGGAGGTCAGAGTGGCGACGGACGACGAGCTCGGAACGGGGGATACCGCACCAGACTTGTTGACGTTGCACGAGTCCATCGCGGACCTGTTCGCGACGCGCGGCGACTGGCGGCGGGCCTACCGGCACCTGCGCTCGGCACTCGACATCGCGCGAGCGGGCAGCCTGCGCGACCCGCTCACCTCGAGCTACAACCGTCGATACCTCGACCAGCGGTTGCCCGAACTGCCGGCCGCGGTGGCCGTTGCCCTGGTCGACCTGGACCGGTTCAAGTCCGTGAACGACACGTACGGTCACCTTCTCGGCGACCGAGTCCTCTGCCGGGTCGCCGATCTCCTGCAGGAGGGACTGCCGGCCGATGCGTTCTGCGCACGGTACGGCGGCGAGGAATTCGCTCTCGTCCTGCCGGGAATCGATCACCGGGGGGCCGTCCGGGTCGCCGACGCCGCGCGCCTGCGGGTCGCCCGTCATCCCTGGTCAGAACTGCAGCCGGGCCTGCGGGTTACGATCAGCGTCGGCCTCGCGCACGGCACCGGATCCGGGCCGCGCCAGCTCCACCGGGCCGACAATCTCCTTTACGCCGCGAAGCGCGCCGGCCGCAACAAGGTCGCTTTCCATGACCGCGAGACCGCGCAGGTAATTACGCACTCTGAGTAACACGCGTCTGCGATTACTCCATTCACCGAACCCGAACTTCACCTGTTCGTCCGCTTCAGTGCGCCTTAGGGCGACGCATGGTGAAGAAATTCGCGGGAGGGTGTCGTCACGAACGGCGGGTATCCGTACGATAACGAAAAGCTCCCCCGGTACGACGAGTCCTGGGAGACCCGGCGAAGCCGCCGGGTGTTCAAAGGTAAGCCGCCCCAGCCTGGCGCCTGACGTGCGAGAGGAGACCGAGTGCCCGACGAGCGCAACACCCCCGGCACCGGTCGCCATTCCGACACCACGGCACGCCCGCGCGGCGGACGCCGCCGTTCGATGGACACTCACGGCGGCATCAGCGTGTCCGACGTGGTCGCGCGGCACACCGGGGAGCGCCCCGCCTTCGCCGACGATCCCGGTACGCAGCTTTCGGAGCCGGTGAGCCGACTGGCGGAACCGGGCACTCGCCGAGCCGAACCAGGCCGCCGTCGGGCGGATGCCGAGCCCGGGCGACGTCGGGCTGAGCCGGACGCTGGTTATTCGGGAGCGAACGGCCTCGCCGGGCTGCCCGCCGAACCGGGCCGCCGGCGGGCAAACGGGCACGCCAACGGGATTGGTAGTCGGCACGCTGGAGACGCGTCGGATCTGAACGGCGATCGGGCCAACGGGCAGGTCAACGGGGTCGGCGGTCGGCACGGCGGGTCGGCAGAAGACGACGCTGCACCACGGGGCGCGCGCGTCAGCGGAGCGGGCGAACTGGCCGGAGGCAACACCGGCACGTCTGGCAGACGGGCCAACGGGCGCGGTCGTCGCCACAGCGAGCCCGCGGAAGACGATCTCGCCCCCAATGGCGCTCCGACGAACGGCCACGTCAACGGGGTTGGCCGACACGGCGAGCCCACGGCAGACGACGCTGCGGGCGGGCGGGCGAACGGCCACGTCAATGGAGCCGACAGTCGGCACGGCGGGCCTGCGGCAACCGACGCCGCGCTAGCTGGTGGATCGGCGAACGGGCGCGTCAACGGAACCGGCAGCCGGCACAGTCGAGAGGGTGCTGGCGATTCCGAGTTCAGGAACGGGCCCGTAGAAGACCGCCCCACGCTGGGGAGCCCCGCGAACGGGCCGGTCAACGGTGGTGGCAATCGGCGCGGCGGGGCTTCGGGCGATGACGATGGGCTTTCCGGCGGCCGTCGGGCGAATGGGGAGCGTCGTGGTGGCGTTTCGGACGTCGACGGCGGGAATGCTGCGCGGGTGGGCGGACGTGCGCTTCTCGGCGGTCCGGTGCCTGACGGCAATCGCCACGGTGTTCAGGATGCTCCCGAGACGCCGGGGAACGGTGGCGGCGCTCGACGTCGGGAAACTGGGGCTTATCGGGCTGAGCCTGGTGAAACAGGCGGACCTGGCGGTCGTCGCCGGGACGTGAGCCAGCAGTCCCCGGGGGCTGGCGAAGCAGGTGCCGGAGAACGTCCCGCCGAGGCTGGACCTGGCGAGGTAGCTGGGCGGACGGGGGAACCGCGGCGTCGGCGGGCGGCCGGGGCCGCGGATGACGAACTGGCCGGAAGTGCCGAGCAGGATTTGGGTTCTCCGGTAGCGGGGACGCGGCGTCGGCGGGCGGATGGGCTTCCGCCGCGGCCTCGGCAGGGTGGTGGGGTCCCGGCTTCGCCGGATCCGCCGGGGCCTCGGCGGCCGCACGGTGCGGAGAACACTTCTGGGCAGCGGATGCCCGGTCCGGACTCTGGTGGGCATCGGCTCCCGGGTCCGGAATTCGACGGGCCGCGGGCGGCAGGGCCGGGGGTCGGCGGTTCCGGCACGCCACGGATGCCTGGCGGACCCGCGGAGCAACGGACAGCTGACTCGGCGGCGCTGCCCGACGAGCATCGGATGGCCAGCCCCGACTCCATGGGGCAACCGACGCCCGGGCAAAACTCTGGCGGGCACCGGGTGCCTGGCCCGGAAGCGGGCGGGCAGCGCATGTCCGGTCCGGCGCGGCGGCGGGCAGCGGGTCCGGACCCCGCTGGGCAATCGGTGGGTGGTCCCGCATCGGCAGCGATTCCCGGCGCGCCCGATCCCGACGTACAGCGAACGCCCCCGCGGCGACGAGCGCCCGGTTCCGAATCCGCTGGGCAACCGACGAGTGGCCCCGAATCCGCAGCGATGCCGGGCGCGCCCGACGAGCAGCGAATGCCCGGTCCCGCACGGCGACGAGGCACCGGGCCTGAGCCTGCCGGGCAGCCAATGGGCCCTGAGTCGGCGGCGATGCCAGGCGGGCCCGACCTCGACCGAACGCCCGGCCCCCCGAGGCGACGAGCGACAGGTCCCGAGGCTGCTGGGCTACCGACGAGTGGGCCCGAATCCGCAGCGATGCCGGGCGCGCCCGACGAGCAGCGAATGCCCGGTCCCGCACGGCGACGGGGCACCGGGCCTGAGCCTGCTGGGCAGCCAATGGGCCCTGAGTCAGCGGCGATGCCCATGCCCGACGGGCAGCGAGCGGCTGGACAGGACTCCGGCGGGCACCGAGTGCCTGGGCCGAACGCGCCCGGGCGACGGGCAGCCGGTCCTGGGCGGCGGCCCATGGGGCCTGGCGGCATCGATGGAGTTCCCGCAGAAGCGGGGGACGAACTCGAGCGGACTCAGCTCAGTCCGGCGCTCGAGCCGGATCGGGTGCGGGGCAAGCCGGGGCGGCCGGCTCCGGGGCCGCGTTCTCGGGGGCCAGTTCCCGATGCCGTTGCGGGGCTTGAGCGGACTCAGCTCAGCCCGGTGCTCGACGGTTCCGAGCCGGACAGCGGCAGTCCGCAGAGCGGGCTCCAGCGACCGAGGCGTGGGCCGGGTGCGGCTCAGGAGCTTGGCCCGGTGCTCGACGGCAAGGCAGCCGACCGGACGCAGTTCACGCCGGTCAAGGGGCTCAGTCTCGGCCAAGAGCCGGAACGCTCCGAGCGGACTCAGCTCAGCCCGGCGGTCAAACCCGGCGTTGATCCAGAGCGCACCCAGCTCAGCCCAGCGGTCAAAGCCGACGTCGATCCGGAGCGCACCCAGCTCAGCCCGGCCGTCAAAGCCGACGCTGAGCGCACCCAGCTCAGCCCGGCAGTAGAGGGGCCGAACGGCAAGCGGCCTCGGCGTACTCCGGTGAAGCCGGCCGCGGCGGCGCGGGCTGAGATGGATCCGCTCACCATGACCGACGAGATGGAGGCGATCGACGAGGCGACGCAATACCGTCGCAAGATCGATCACAGTCTCGCCCGGTTCTCGGCCGCGCACGACGACGCGGCGGCTGAAGAGGCGAAGCGCCGGGAACGGCGGGAGCGGCTCACTACCCGGTCGATGGCGTTGTTCGAGCAGACCCGGACCGCGTTGCAGCGGGTCGTTCTTCTGGACAAAGAAGACGAAGAAGAGAAACCCGCCGAACAATCCGAGCAGACTCGGCTGCAGGAGAAAAAGCAGCGGCATATCGCGCGCAATATCCGGATCGGGCGGATCGCGTTGATCGTGGTCGCCGTGCTTATTTTCATCGGCACGGGGGTCGCTTGGGGCGCGGTCACTTGGTTCGACGCCAAGTTCACCGAAGTTTCCGCGCTGGACGAGAACTCTTCGGACATTCAGAACGCCGACGCGCAGGCCAACGACGAGAACTTCCTCATGGTCGGCTCGGATTCCCGGGACGGGGCCTCGTCCGAGGAAAACGTCGGGGACGCGTCGAATATCCCTGGCGCGCGGTCGGACACGGTGATGGTGGCGCACGTTCCCGCGGACCGGAAGCGGGTCGTCGTCGTCTCGTTCCCCCGGGACCTCGAAATCGACCGCCCGGATTGCAACCGGTGGGATCCGGCCAAATCGCAGACTACCGACGAGGTCGTGCGCGAGCAGAAGATCGCCAAGCTCAACACGGCGTACGCGGTCGGCGGCCCGCAGTGCATGACGAAAGTGATCCAGAAGATCACCGGCCTGCGGATCAACCATTTCATCGGCATCGACTTCAACGGGTTCAAGGAAATGGTCGACGCGGTGCACGGGGTGACGGTGCACAACGAGAAACCGATCGACGACACCACGCTCGGCAAGGTGCTCGCCGAAACCGGCGACGTGACCATTTCCGGCGACCAGGCGCTGAGCTACGTGCGCGCCCGGCACGTCATCGGCGACCCCACCTCCGACTACGGCCGGATCAAGCGGCAGCAGGCGTTCATCGGCGCGCTGCTCAAGAAGGTCATGTCCTCGGATGTCGTGCTGGACCCGGGAAAACTGTCCGGCTTCATCACCGCGTTCGCGCACGCCACGTTCGGCGACAACCTGGGCGTGCAGCAGATGATGACGCTCGCGCAGTCGATGCGCGGACTGAACCCGGCCAACATCAACTTCATGACCGTGCCCACCGTCGGCCTGCCGAACAAGCGCGGCAACGAAGTGCTGATCCAGGAAAAGACGAAGAGCCTCTTCGACGCGTTGCGCGACAACACGCCGCTTCCGGGCAACCAGCCCGCCGGAACCGCGGCCAGCGCGCCGCCCGCGAACGCCGATTCGCGCAAGAGCACCAACACCGGTTGATCATTCGGATTCGTTAGGCGGGGTTCACATGCGGTTCACCCAGCGATGCGGTATTCGGACAGTCCACGTCGTAGGGTGTGCTCATGCGTGAGGCCTACCATGTAGAACTCGATCAGCTCGCCGAAAACCTGGCCGCGATGTCGGTCCAGGTAGCCGACGCCATGGAGCGGGCCACCAAAGCACTGCTGGAGGTCGACCTCGGCCTCGCCGAGCAGGTGATCAGCGACGACGCGAAGGTCGACGACGCGCGCGCCGAATGCGAGGAGCAGGCGTACGCGCTGCTCGCGCTGCAGGCCCCGGTCGCGACCGATCTGCGCACCGTGCTCGCCGCCATCCACGCGGCGGAAAGCCTGGAGCGCATGGGAGATCTCGCCCTGCACGTCGCCAAGGCCGCCCGCCGCCGCCACCCCGACCCGGTGCTGCCGGAAGCGGTCAAGCCGTACTTCGCCGAGATGGGCCAGGCCGCGGTCAAGCTCGCCCGGCAGGTCGAGGCGGTCATCAAGACCAAGGACGTCTCCGCCGCCAAGGACCTCGAGGCCGAGGACGACCAGGTCGACGACCTGCACCGGCACCTGTTCACCGTGCTGATGGACCGCGAATGGCCGCACGGCGTCGCGTCCGCCGTTGACGTCACGCTGCTCGGCCGCTTCTACGAGCGCTACGCCGACCACGCGGTGTCCGTCGCCAAGCGGATGATTTTCGTGGTCACCGGCCGGATGCCGGGCTACGGCACCGACGACGAAGACCTGACCATCTGAGACACCACAACGAAAACCGCCACCTGAGGGTGGCGGTTTTTTCATGCCCAGAAATAAGAACAGCCGCCCCGGCAAGGAAAACCAGGGCGGCCGTCCACAGTGGAATCAGCCGAAACGGCCCGAGATGTAGTCCTCGGTGGCCTTCTCGTCCGGGTTGGAGAAGATCTTCTCCGTGTCGTTCAGTTCGATCAGGCGACCGGGCTGGCCGACGCCGGCCAGGTTGAAGAACGCGGTCTGGTCCGAAACCCGCGCCGCCTGCTGCATGTTGTGCGTCACGATGACGATCGTGTAGTCCTTCTTCAGCTCGCCGATCAGGTCCTCGATCGCGAGCGTCGAGATCGGGTCCAGCGCCGAACACGGCTCGTCCATCAGCAGCACGTCCGGCTGCACCGCGATCGCCCGCGCGATGCAAAGCCGCTGCTGCTGCCCGCCGGAGAGGCCGCCGCCCGGCTTGTTCAACCGGTCCTTGACCTCGTTCCACAGGTTCGCGCCGCGCAGCGCCCGCTCGGCGATCTCGTCGAGCTGCTTGCGGTTCTTGGTGCCGCCAAGGCGAAGCCCGGCCACCACATTGTCCTTAATGGACATCGTGGGGAACGGGTTCGGCCGCTGGAACACCATGCCGATGGTGCGGCGCACCTGCACCGGGTCCACCGCCGAGGCGTAGATGTCCTCGCCGTCGAGCAGCACCTGGCCGTCGACCCGCGCGCCGGGAATGACCTCGTGCATGCGGTTCAGCGTGCGCAGCACCGTCGACTTGCCACAACCCGACGGCCCGATGAACGCGGTCACGTTCCGCGGCGGGACGTTCAGCGTGACGCTGTCCACGGCGTGGAACTTGCCGTAGTAGATGTCCAGGTCTTTGACGTCGATTCGCTTGGCCATGACTCACTTCTTCTTCGGGGCGACGATGCGGGAAAGGACCGTGGCGAGCAGGTTGATCACGGCGATGATGAGCACCAGGGTGAGCGCGGCTCCCCAGATCCGGTCGAAGCCGACGCTGCCGGGGTCCATCGAGTTGGTGGCGCGTTCGTTGTTCATCACCAACGGCAGCGACGCCTGCTCCCCGCTGAAGATGTTCCAGTTGACGTACGACGTGTAGCCGACGAGCACCAGCAGCGGCGCGGTTTCGCCCATCACGCGGGCGAGCGCCATCATGATGCCGCCGAGGATGCCGGACAGCGCCGTCGGAAGCACGATCTTCATGATCGTCTTCCACTTCGGCACGCCCAGCGCGTACGACGCTTCGCGCAGGTCGTCCGGCACGATCCGCAGCATTTCCTCCGCCGAGCGGACGACCACCGGAATCATCAGCAGCACCAACGCGAGCGACACCGCGAACCCGCTGCGCGGCAGGCCGAGCGTGGTGACCCACAGCGCGTAAATGAACAGCGCGGCCACAATGGACGGAACACCGGACAGGATGTCCACCATGAACGTGGTCGCCTTGGCCAGCTTGCCGCGGCCGTACTCGACGAGGTAAATCGCGACCAGCAGGCCGATCGGCACCGAGATGACCGCGCACACCAGGCCCTGCAACAGGGTGCCGATGATCGCGTGCAGCACGCCGCCGCCGACCTCGTCGCCGAGCACCGAACCGAAGTCCTGGCCCCACCAGTTGCTGTACGGGATCCGCTTGATCCCGTTGGCGATCACCGTGTACAGCACCCACACCAGCGGGACCACGGCGATCAGGAAGGAGAGCCACACGAGCACCGTGGCGACGCCGTTTTTGACCTTGCGGGCCGCGCTCACCTGCTGGAAAGCCGGTGTCGTCGCGGGCCGTTCGAGGGTGGTCGACATGGTCACCCCACCTTCTTTCCGACGATCGAGCGGGCGGCGAAGTTGACCAGGAACGTCAGCACGAACAGCACCAGGCCGGCCGCGATGTAGGCGCCGGCCGAGGTCGGGTTGTTGAACTCGCTGTAGTTCTGGGCGATCTTCGAGGCGAACGTCGCGCCGCCGTCGAAGAGGCTCCAGTCGAAGTTGCGGCCCTGCGGGATCAGCAGAATCACTGCCAGCGCAATGGTTTCACCGAGTGCGCGGCCGAGGCCCAGCATCGACGCGCCGACGAAGCCCGCCTTGCCGAACGGCAGCACCGTGGTGCGAATGACCTCCCAGCGCGTGGCTCCGAGCGCGAGCGCGCCCTCGACCTGCGCCGTCGGCGTGCGCTCGAAAACCTCGCGGGTAAGCGACGTGATGATCGGCAGGATCATCACCGCGAGCACGATCCCGGCGGTGAAAATGGTGCCGCGCACATTCGGCGCGATGTTGCCCGGCGCGAAAATCGGAATCCACGAGAAGGTGCTGTTGACCCATTCGGAAAACGGCTCGATCGCGGGCGCGAACACGAGAATGCCCCACAGGCCGAAAATGATCGACGGCACCGCGGCGAGCAGATCCACGACGTAGGCGAACGGCCGGGCCAGCTTCGCGGGCGCGTACTGGGTGAGAAACAGCGCGATGCCCAGCGAGATCGGCATCGCGATGATCAGCGCCACCAGCGAGGTCGCCACGGTGACCTCGGCGAGGTCGGCGATCCCGAACGCCATGTTGGCCGGGTCGTTCGTCGACCACCCGTGGTTGAACAGGAAGTTGACCTTGTCCGCCTTCAGCGCCGGAATCGCCTGCACGACCAGGAAAATCCCGATCAGGGCGATCAGGGCGACGACGAAGATCCCGGCCCCGGTGGTCAAGTTCTGGAAGATGCGGTCACCGGCTCGCACCTTCGTCGGCTTCTTCCGCGCGGGCGGCGCTTCCGGCGCCGGCGCGGGTGGCTTGTCCGAAATCGGATCCTCCGGGAACGCTCGGGCGGACGACGAACGCCCACCGGGGTCGCCGGTGGGCGTTCGCGTCGAGGATTGGTCGCTCATCGACAGTCTCTGTCAGCCTTCGTACCAGTTAGGCGGTTCAGGAAATTTCCTTGACGGCCTTCAGCACCTTGTCCTGCAGGCTCTGCGGGATCGGCACGTAGCCCTTGGCCGACAGCGGCTGCTGGCCGTCGGTGGCGGCCACCGACAGGAACGCCTTGACGGCCTTCGCGACGTCCGGGTTCGAGTACTTCGAGCACACGATCTCGTACGTGGTCAGCAGCAGCGGGTAGGCGCCCGGCACGTTGCTGGAGTAGATGCCGTTGAGGTCCATCGCCAGGTCGTTGGTGCCCGGGTGGGCGAACTTGGCGGCGTCCAGCGACTTGGCCACGTTCTCGGCGTTCAGCTCGACGCCGCCGGAGCCGCTGTCGATCTTGGCCGGGGTGACGCCGTCCTTGGCGAACGCGCTCTCCACGTAGGTGATCGAGCCGTCGGCGCCCTTGACGGTGCTCGCGACACCGTTCGAGCCCTGCGCGCCGTTGCCAACGCCGCCGGCGAACTTCTTGCCCGCGCCCTGGGTCCAGACGTCCTTCGCGGCCGCGCCGAGGTACTTCTGGAAGTTGTCGGTGGTGCCCGACTCCTCGGAGCGGGAGACGACCTGGATCGGCTTGTCCGGCAGGTTCAGGCTCTCGTTGCCCTTGACCGCCTTGATGGCCGGGTCGTTCCAGTTCTTGATGCCGCCGTTGAAGATCTTGGCGATGACCTGCGGGGTCAGCGTCAGCTTGTCCACGCCGGACAGGTGGTAGCCGACCGCGATCGGGCCGACGACCAGCGGGATGTTCAGCGCGGGCGAGGCGCAGCGCTTGGTGGCGGCCTCGAGGTCGGCGTCCTTGATCGGCGAGTCCGAACCGCCGAAGTCGACCTGGTTGGCGTTGAACTGCTTGACGCCGGCGCCGGAACCGGTGCCGTTGTAGTTCACCTTCTGGCCGGAGCACTTCTTGCCGTAGGCCTGGTTGAACACCTCGATGGCGTTCTTCTGGGCCGTCGACCCCTCGGCGGAAAGCGGGCTCTTGCCACCGCAGTCGACCTGGGCGGTTCCGGTGGCGGCGGGAGCGGCGGAGTTCGAGCCCGCGTTGTTCGACGCCGAAGGGTCGGAGCCACAAGCGGCGAGCACGAGCGCGGCGCTCGCCACGATGCCGACGGCACCCAGGGGCCGCATGATCTTCACTGCATTTCCTCCACTCGGAGATGTGCCTTTTTGAATCCGGTCGGGATTGGCGGCGGGTGAGCCGCACCGGAACCGGACACTAGGCAGCCTCGGTGGACGGTCGTCCTTGGTTGCATGAACGGAAGGTGAACAAGTCACCGTTTGTGAGCAGGACTACTACCCCGAATGGGTGCCGTGGCCTGGTCGTGACCTGCTAGTACGCAGAAAGTAACACGGGTCACCGCAAGCGTCGACCGTGATCACTCACCGTACTGGACGTCGGTCTCGAAACGCTGGAACCCCAGCTTGTTGTACACAGCCAAGGCCGCGGCGTTGTCGCCCTCGACGTAGAGGATCACCCTCGGTAGCCCCCGGGAGCGCAGGTAGCGGAGCCCGGCCAAGGTCAGCGCCTTGCCGAGGCCGCTACCCTGAGTAGCAGGATCCACGCCGACCACGTAGACCTCCCCGACCGGGTCTCCGTCGAACCGGCCGGGAACCGGATCGTGGACTTTCGTCCAGTGGAAGCCGACGACGTCGCCGCTCTCGTTCTCCGCGAGGAAGAAGCCAGCCGGGTCGAACCAGGCCTGCCGTTCCTCGGCGCGCACCTCGGCAACGGTCAGCGCGCCTTGCTCCGGATGCCAGTCGAACGCGCGCGCGTTGACCGCGACCATCGCGTCCTCGTCCTGGCCCGGCACGAAGGTGCGCAACCGAAAACCGTTGTGCAGCACCGGTTCCGGCCAGTCCGCACCGGCGACATCGACGTGCAGGATCAGCATTTCGCGCTGCCGGCCGAGGCCGAGTTTCGCCGCGATAGCTGCCGCACCAGGGTGATCGCCGTGCGCCCACACGCGGAATCCCGCGTCGGCGCGTTCGACCACTGCCCGCGCGAGCGCGGTGCCGACGCCACGACGCCGGAAATCCGGGTGCACGAAAAGCTCCGCGACCTGATGGCCGTGGGAATCGCCTTCGGTATCAAGGTGGACGTACCCGGCGGGCGCGCCGTCGAGGCGGGCGAGGAGATGCAGCCCGCCCTCGAAGTCGCGCGGCAACGGCCCGGTCGCGTCGACCTCGGGACGCCCGTCAGTCGCTTTCGCCGCGAGCAGCACTTCGCGCACCGCGTCGTCGGGATCGGTCGTCCAGTCGCCAAGGTCGATAGCCACAGACCGACCTTACCGGCGAAAGTCAGCGGGAGGTCAGCTCCGAAGCGTCGGACGGAACGGCGATCACCGGCTTCGCGCCCTTCGCCGGCCGCTCGAACTTGTAGCCGACGTTTCGCACAGTGCCGATCATCTGCTCGTGCTCCGGGCCGAGCTTCGCGCGAAGCCGCCGTACGTGGACGTCAACCGTGCGCGTGCCGCCGAAGAAGTCGTAACCCCACACTTCCTGCAGCAGCTGCGCACGGGTGAACACCCGGCCAGCGTGCTGGGCGAGGTACTTAAGGAGCTCGAACTCCTTGTACGTCAGCTCAAGCGTGCGACGGCGCAGCTTCGCCGTGTACGTCGCTTCGTCAATGACAAGGTCGCCTACGCGCAGCTCGGCGTCTGCCTGCAGGCCGATGCCGTCGCGAGTGGTGGCGAGCCGCAGCCGCGCGTCCACTTCAGCGGGACCCGCGGTGGGCAGAAGGATGTCGTCTGTGCGCCATTCGGCGTTGACCGCGACCAGACCGCCTTCGCCGACGACCGCGATGACCGGCGTGCCCGATTCGTCCTCCGCGCCTTTGAGCAGGCGGCACAGGCTCTTCGCGGACGCGAGGTCGCTGCGCGCGTCGAGCAGGATGACGTCCCGGTGGCCCGCGTCGAGCAGGGCCGTCACTTCCGGCTCGCGTACGCGTACGGTGTGCGGCAGCAGGTCCAGCGCGGGTAGTACGGAGGTAGCGTCGAGTTCCCCCGTCAGCACCAGCAGGTCCAAGCTCATGATCCGCACCGCCTTCAGATTCGTCGCCTCAAACGTGGCGTCGGTCGGTGCTAAGTGAGAATAGCGGGTGAACACCCCGGCACCTAGCTCGTGCTGGATCGATCACACCTGGTCTAACGCGCCGGGCGTGACCCGCACCACGACGAAATCCACCCGAACAGGAGAACCGAGGCGATGGCGAGCAGGCCCGTGACCCGGGACGACCGACCGGCCAGCAACCCCGGAAACGGCCGCCGCGGCAGGCGCGTGCGGCGGTGGCTCATCGTGCTGGGAGTGCTGGTGCTCCTGCTGGTCGGTGCGGATTTCGGAGCGGCGGCCTTCGCCGAGCACACGATCTCGCAGAAAGCCCGCGCACAGCTCGGGCTGAGCGACGATCCGTCGGTCACCATCCACGGCTTCCCGTTCACCGTGCAGGCACTCTCCGGTGACTACAGTCACATCACGGTTTCCGCGGACGGCGTCCCGGTCGGCAGCGAACTTCGCGACCTGCGGGTGAGCGCCGAACTCGAGGACGTCATCGCGCCGTTGTCGGACCTCACGTCCGGCAACACCAAGGCGGTGAAGATCGGCAAGCTCACCGGCGCGGTGACGATCAAGGCGGCCGACCTCGCGCGCGTCTCGCCGCTGAACAAGATCCAGAACCTGAAGATCGAGCAGTCGACCCAGGCGTATGTGAAGTACGGCGACACCGAACAGGGCAAGCAGCCGGACCCGACGCCGACCAACGCCGACGGCGAACCGGCCGACGGCACCAGCGCCGGGCTGCGGATCTCCGGCGACGTCCAGGTGGCCGGGCAGAAGGTCGAGATCTTCTGCTTCGCGCTGATCCAGCTCAAGGAGAAGTCGATCTCGATCGTGCCTTACCGGTTGCAGTTCGGGAATGACCAGAGCACCACGATCGTTCCGGACGCTGTGCAGAAAGCTCTGTTGCCGAACTTCCGGGCGACCATCAACACGGCCCGGCTGCCGATGTCGGTCACGCCGACCGCGGTCCGCGTCGACAGCGGTTCGGTGACGCTCAAGGGCGAAGCGCACGACGTGAACTTCTCCGACCTGTCCACCAACCACGGAGGCTGATCCCGGTGACCGGAGTGTGGGTGCTGCTGGCGACGCTGGTCGTGGCGACGGCCGCGGGCCTGGTCCTGCGCGCCCGCAACGGCCGGATCCGCGCGGCCAAACCGGCCGCCGCGACCCGCACGCTCCCCGCTCCGGTCGCCGAGGCCCTTGATCCGGAATCCGCCGTCACCCTGGTGCAGATCTCCACCACGTTCTGCACCCCGTGCCGGCACACGCGGGCGATTCTGTCGTCGCTCGCGGAGAAGACCGACGGCCTGCACCACGTCGACCTGGACGTCACCGAACGTCCCGAGGTCGCGCAGGCATTGTCGGTGCTCAGCACGCCGACCACGCTCGCGCTGGACCCGGAAGGCCGGGAACTGCTGCGCGTGGGCGGCGTGCCCAAAGGCCCGGAGCTGCTGGAAGCGCTCCGCCCGCACCTCGCCACGGCACCTCGCTGACCCTCTCGCCGCGCTGACCCTCTCGCCGCCCGGCCCTCTCGCCGCCCGGTCCTCTCGCCGCGCTGGCCCTCTCGCCGAGCGACCCTCTCGCCGCGCTGACCCTCTCGCCGCGCGACCCTCTCGCCGCGCTGACCCTCTCGCCGAGCGACCCTCTCGCCGCGCTGACCCTCTCGCCGCCCGGCCCCGTTAAAGCGCCCCAATGAGGTTTTTTCATCTTGGTTTGTGCTGGTCAGGGTGTTGGGTGGGGTGTTTTTTGGTGATATTGAACGAGGACGAGCAGTGCGCGGAGCAGTCTGGTGGCGTGGCGGGGGTTGAGGCGTAGTTTGTCGAGGATTCGCCAGGTTTTGAGAGCGGCGAAGGCTCGTTCGACGGCGCAGCGCAGTCCGTTGAAGACGGAGTTGGAGATTTTTTCGGCGTCGGTGAGGGGTCGGTTGGTCTCGGCTTTGACGGGCGTGATCACGATCGGGTCCGGGTTTTCCGCGGCGATGACGCGGCGGGCGCGGAGGTCTTTGTGCAGTCCGTGGTAGCCCTTGTCGCCGCCGAGGGCGAGGCCCGCGGCGGCGAGGCGGTCGAGGAGGCGGTGGCGGCGGGCGGCGGTGATGTCGGCGGTGCTGCCGGGCAGCGCGCAGGAGAGCCAGAGCAGCCGGCCGCGGGTGTCGGTGAGGGCCTGGAAGTTGAGGCCGTGGCGTTTGTGTTTGCCGCTGTAGTGGCGGCGGTTGGCTTTCCCGGTGCGCCGGCGGGTGCGGACCAGGGTGCCGTCGACCAGGACCAGGGTGGCGCCGGCGGCGCGCAGCCGGTCCAGGACCCGGCCGAGCCGGGGCGCGCGGGCGGCCAGCAGCGAGACGAGTTCCAGCACCCACCGGCGCAGTGTCGAGGCGGAGATCCCGTTGCCGCCGGCCAGGTCCTGCAGGCGCTGGTCGTGGCGCAGCACCGCCAGCGCCAGCAGCGCCTGCCTGCCCGGCGACGCTTTGCGCCACCGGGACCCGACTCTCCTGCGGTGCTTGCGGATGAGGTCGCCGGCCATCGCGACGGTCTGTTTCGACACCGGAAGAACGCTCTGATAAACAAGGGACTCGAAGCCCTCGGTCGTTTGCTGACTCACATCCGCGAACCCTGCCGGGGGCTTCGCCTATCCCCGGGCCCGCCGCGCCCGGCATTCAGGTGCCACCCGCACAGACACGGCACAACATCCCCGCAGCACCAACCACACCCCACCCCCGCAACCCACCCCCACCAGCAACAACAGGATGAAAAACCCTCAATGTGGCATTGGGTGCTCCATCCATGCCCCCGCCGCCACCCTCAACGGAGGCGCTGCGCGCCGCTGGCTCCCTCAACGCACCCAATGCGGCGTTCGGTGCGCCCCACGCACCCAATGCGGCGTTCGGTGCGTCCCACGCACCCAATGCCACATTGGGGCAGTGCTCAGCCGGGCGTCCATGGGGTTGATTCTCAGGATCCGGACCTCGTCCCAAGGAATGAACATGGTTCCGGGAGCGAGCGAGCCTGGGTACCCTCCCCCCTGTGGACGAGCTGCCCATCACCCTCCTGACGCAGCGCCGCGCGGTCGATTTCTGCCGCGTGCGCAGCAGCTTGTGTCTGCCTTTTTCCGGCCGGCGCTGAAGCACGTCTCGCGCCGTTCCGCAGCTCCATCCGTCTTCGCCGCGTGCTGCCCGCACGCCCTTCCCCTCGCACTGAGCAGGAGGAACCCATGTCCGCCGGACCGGCCGTAGACCCGCGAGGTCCCAGGTTCGCCGCGATCGTGACCACGGTGGTGCTCGCTGTCGTGCTCGTCACGCAGTGGTGGCCGTTGCTCGCACTGCAGACCGTGGTCTTCGCGATCGGTGCGTTCGTCGGGCTCAAGCCCGCGCCGTACTCGGTGCTGTACCGGCTCGTGGTCGCGCCGCGGCTCGGGCCGCCGACCGAACGCGAGGACGCCGCTCCGCTGCGGTTCGCGCAGGCGGTCGGGTTCGTGTTCGCGCTCGTCGGCACGATCGGCTTCGCGACCGGCGTGACGCCGCTCGGCGTCGTCGCGACCGCGTTCGCGCTCTTCGCCGCGTTCCTCAACGCGGCGTTCAACTATTGCCTCGGGTGCCAGGTGTACCTGCTGATCAAGCGTTTCAGCCCCGCGCGGGCGTCCTCGTAAAACCCAACCCAGAAAGAGAGCCAGCTTCCATGAGCCGAGAAGACGTCCTGGTCACCACCCAGTGGGCCGAGGAAAACCTGGACACCCCGGGCGTGGTGTTCGCCGAGGTCGACGAGGACACGACCGCCTACGACAACGGGCACATCCGCGGCGCGGTGAAGCTCGACTGGCGCAACGACCTCCAGGACGGCGTCCGCCGCGACTTCGTCAACAAGGAGGGCTTCGAGAAGCTCCTGTCGGAGAAGGGCATCTCGAACGACGACCGCGTGATCCTCTACGGCGGCAACAACAACTGGTTCGCCGCCTACGCGTACTGGTACTTCAAGCTCTACGGCCACGAGAACGTGCAGCTGCTCGACGGCGGCCGCAAGAAGTGGGAGCTCGACGGCCGCGAGCTGAACTCCGACGAGGTCAAGCGCGAGGCCACGACCTACAAGGCCAAGGACCAGGACCTGTCGCTGCGCGCGTTCCGCGACGAGGTCGTCCAGTCGATCGGCGCGAAGAACTACATCGACGTGCGCTCGCCGGACGAGTTCTCCGGCAAGCTGCTCGCCCCGGCGCACCTGCCGCAGGAGCAGTCGCAGGTGCCGGGCCACATCCCTGGCGCGCTGAACGTGCCGTGGGCGAAGGTCGCCAACGAGGACGGCACCTTCAAGTCCGAGCAGGAGATCAAGGACCTCTACGCCGAGGCCGGCTACGACGAGGGCAAGGCGACCATCGCGTACTGCCGCATCGGCGAGCGTTCCTCGATCGCCTGGTTCGCCCTGCACGAGCTGCTCGGCCAGGCGGACGTGAAGAACTACGACGGTTCGTGGACGGAATACGGTTCGCTGGTCGGCGTTCCGGTCGAGTTGGGAGCTAAGTAATGGCAGACGGCTGCAGCGCACCTGTGCAGGAAGCGACCCCGGCGGACTTCGACACAGGAGGCCAGGTCGTGCTGGCCGGCAAGGTCACCGGCACCGAGGGTCCGGTCGGCGGCGCGTTCGTCCGGCTGCTCGACGGCGGCGGCGACTTCGCGGGCGAGGTCGTTTCCTCGGCCGACGGCGACTTCCGCTTCTACGCGGCCGCCGGTTCCTGGACGGTGCGCGCGCTGCACCGCACGGGCAACGGCGAAGCCAACGTCACAGCGGAGGGACCGGGCCTGCACCAACTGGCCATTCGCGTCTGATTGCGCCGGCTCCGCCGTCGCGGCGGGATCGCCTGCAAGTCGGCGTTTGGAGGGAGCGGCGCACCCGGCCCGGGGGCCGGTCACACCGCTCCCTCCAAACGCCGACGCAATCCCGCGGTCGGGTCGGGACGCTTGACCTCAAGTCGGCTTGAGGACCCAAGCTCGCGAGGGTGTCCCAAACGAAAACCGTTGTGCGGAACCCACTCCTGGCCATCGCTGTGTTCCTCGGCAGCTTCATGGCGTTGCTCGATGCGAGCGTGGTGAGCGTCGCGCTGCCGACGATTCAACACGAGCTGAGCGCTGCATTCACTGACCTGCAATGGATTGTCGACGGATACACCGTCGCGCTCGCCGCCGTGATCCTCACCGGCGGCACGCTCGGCGACCGCTACGGCCGCAAGCGGATCTACCTCGGCGGGCTCGCCGTGTTCACGCTCGCTTCGCTGGCGTGCGGCCTCGCTCCGACGCTCGGGCTGCTGATCGCCGCGCGCATAGTGCAGGGCGTCGCAGCCGCCGCGGTCATCCCCGGCGGCATCGCGCTCCTCGCACACGCGTACCCGGAGCCGCGCGAACGGGCGCGGATGCTCGGGGCGTGGGGCGCGGTGGCCGGAGGTGCGCTGGTCATCGGCCCGCTGATCGGCGGACCGATCACCGACGCGTTCGGCTGGCCCGCGATCTTCCTGGTCAACCTGCCGATCGGCGTTTTCGCGGTGCTCGCTGGCCGTCGAGGGCTCGGCGAGTCGTCCGATCCGGCGCACGGTGCGCTGGACCTGCCCGGCCAGGTGCTCGGCGCGTTGTGGATCGGATCGTTCACCTACGCCGTGATCGCGTCCGACGCCGTGGTCGCGGTGCTCGGCGCGCTCGGGCTGGCCGCGTTCATCGTGGTGGAACTGCGCGCCTCGCATCCGATGCTGCCGATCCGGCTGTTCGGCAAGCTCCGCTTCGCCACCTCGATCTTTACGTCGTTCGTCATCGGCTTCGCGTGTTACCCGCTGCCGGTGTTGATCGCCGTCTACCTGCAGCAGGCTTGGGGCAGCACCGCCTCGACGACAGGCGTGCAGATGCTGCCGTACGTAGTGGCCAACGCCGTTCTCGCGTTCTTCTCCGGACGGCTCGCCGCCCGCTTCACCGCGGAACGGGTGCTGCCGATCGGCCTGGCCATCACCGCGGCGGGCAGTCTCGCCTTCCTGCTGGTCGACACCACGAGCCCGTATTGGCTGCTCAGCGTCCCGCTGGCGCTGTCCGGCATCGGGCTGGGCCTGAGCATCACCCCGACCAACGTCGTCGTTCTCGCCGGGCTTCCGGTGCAGCGCACGGGCACCGCAGCCGGGACGGTGAACGCCGCGCGGCAAGTCGGGATGGCGCTCGGCGTCGCCGCGCTCGGGGCCCTTCTCGATCACGGCAGCACGCTCACGACCGGGCTGCAGACCGCGATGGCGGTGGCCGGAGCGGCGCTGCTGGCGGTGACCGTCCTCACCGCGACGACCCTGCGCAAGGCCGGATGAGCCGGGGCGGACTATTGTCCTCGCTGTGGAGACCTTGTTTACGACCCTGTTGATCATCGCGGGCATCGCCACCGTGCTGTTCGCGGTCTTTGTCGTCTACCGGCTGTACGCCGACCAGCGCTGACCAGCATGACGAGTGGCGACGAGGCCATCGCGGCAGCCGAGGAGCGGGCCGCCAGCACGCGCGACCGCAACCTGCCGTTGTGGGACGACTTGGCGATCCCGAACGACACGGCGAACCTGCGCGAGGGCCCGAACCTGAACGACGCGTGCCTCGCACTGCTGCCGCTCGTCGGCGTCTGGCGCGGCGAGGGCGAGATCGACTACCCGACGATCGACGGGCCGATCAAGTTCGCCCAGCAGCTGACCGTCGCCCACGACGGCCGCCCGTTCCTGTACCACGAGGCGCGCTCGTGGCTGCTGAACGAGGACGGCAGCGTGCTGCGGCCCGCCGCCCGCGAAACCGGGTTCTGGCGGCCGCAGGAGGACGACACCCTGGAACTGCTGCTCACGCACAGCTCCGGCATCGTCGAGCTGTACTACGGGAAACCGCGCAGCCAGACGTCCTGGGAACTCGGCACCGACGCGGTCATCCGCACCGCGACGGCGAAGGAGGTCACCGGTGCGCAGCGGCTGTACGGCCTGGTGAACGGCGACCTCGGGTACGTCGAGGAACGCGCGATGGTCGGCCAGGAAATGCAGCCGCACGCCTCCGCGCTGCTGCGCCGCGTGGTGGGCTGAGGCTCCGGGAGACGCCGTGCGCTGGCGGCGGTACGGCGAACACGCCGCCCTGCTCGACTGCGCCTCGCTCGCGGAAATGAGCGCGGCCCGGGCGACGCTCACCGAAGCCGCGCTCGATGGCGTCGAGGAGATCGTCCCCGGGGCTCGCACCCTGCTGGTAGTCGCGTCCACGGGTGCTCTGGAAGCGGCGCGTTCCTTGCTGGCTTCGGCCGATCTGGACCATCCGCCCGCCGGGGATACCCGCGAAGTCGTTTTGGACGTGCGCTACTCCGGCGAAGATCTCTCGCTGGTCGCTGAGGATGCTGGGCTCAGCGTGGACGAGGTCGTCACTCTCCACACTGGCGCGGCCTACACGGTCGCGTTCACTGGTTTCGCGCCCGGATTCGGTTATCTCGCCGGGCTTCCCGCGCAGTTGCAGCAGCCACGGCTGGCCTCTCCGCGCACCCGGGTCCCTGCTGGCGCGGTAGCCATCGCCGACGAGTACACCGGCGTGTACCCACGGGAATCTCCTGGCGGCTGGCGCTTGATCGGCCACACCGAGGCGACGCTCTTCGATCCTGCTGCCGAACAACCGGCGTTGTTCACGCCTGGTCTCCGCGTCCGGTTCCGGAGCGTCTGATGCGCGCGTTGGAGATCGTCTCGACCGGATCGCTGGCTTTGGTGCAGGACCTCGGACGGCCTGGCTACGCACATCTGGGCGTCCCACCGTCGGGTGCTCTTGACGTCGCCGCGCTACGGCTCGGCAACCGGCTGGTCGGCAATGCCGAGGACGCCGCCGGGATCGAAACCGTGCTCGGCGGACTGACCGTCCGGGCTGCGGTTTCGTGCACCGCCGCGGTGACCGGACCGCCGGTCGCGGTGTCCGTGGCCGGCCGGGAAACCGGCTCGCACACGCCGATTCCGTTGCGGCCAGGCCAAAAACTGACGATCGGCCGCCCTTCCTCCGGCCTGCGCTGCTACCTGACGGTGTCCGGCGGCATCGCCATGCCACCGGTGCTGGGGAGCCGGTCGACTGATGTCCTGTCCGGACTCGGCCCCTCGCCATTGGAAGCTGGCACGAGAGTCCCCCTCGGTCCGGTCACCGGTATTCCGTCCGGTGCCGACGTGGTCGCCGCCGCGCCCGTGCCGGGGCAGCTGGCAGTGCCCGTCCTGCTCGGCCCGCGCGACGACTGGTTCGCCGATCCCGCGAGCGCGCTCAACACACAGTGGACGGTGACCGCGGAATCCAACCGAGTGGGGGTCCGCCTTGATGGGCCGCCACTACGTCGAGTGTCCACTTCGGAGCTACCGAGCGAGGGCGTGCTGACCGGCGCGATCCAAGTCCCGCCGAACGGATTGCCGCTGGTGTTCCTGGCCGATCACCCGACCACGGGCGGTTATCCGGTGGTCGCGGTCGTGAGACGGGAGTCACTCGGAGCACTCGCTCAAGCACGCCCCGGAACCTTGGTGCGGTTCCAAGCGTCCTTCTGAGCGTGGAACGGGTAACGATCACCGGCGGCGCGGGTTTCCTGGAGCTGAACACCGGAGGACGGGCGGAGCTGCCGCAGTCGCTGCGCATCGCGCTCGCGACCGGTCAGGTACGCCTGCCGCTGGCGGAAACCCTGCGCGAATTGCTGGCGCTGCTCGTCGACGGCCAGTACCGGGTCAGCGGCCCGCAACGCTTCGAGGGCCCCGACCTGGTCCCGGCGAGCGACTGGCCGGACGACGACGATGCCCGCGTCGCGTACTACCGCACGGCGATCCGCTCCGGACACCGCCCAGTGGCGGTGGTTTTGTCCGGTACGCGGTCGTTGCTGGTGGACGGGCACCACAAGATCAGCGCCTATCGCGCGGAGGGGATCACGCCGTCGGTGGTGCTGATTTCGGAGGTCGTGGGTGACTGAGGAGTTCGTCGGCGGCCTGAACACTGTCGTGCGGGTCGGCAATACGGTTCGGCGCCCGCGTGGGCCGTGGAGCGACCGGGTCGCCGAGTTGCTGCGTCATCTCGAACACGCCGGATTCCGGCAGGCACCGCGGTTCATCGGCGTCGAAGGCAACACCGATGTGCTGGAGTTCCTGCCCGGCGAGGTCAGCAACTACCCGCTGACCGCGGCCGCCCGCAGCACCACCGCACTGATTTCCGCCGCGAAGCTGCTGCGCGCGTACCACGACGCGACTGCCGACCTCGTGCTGCCGGGCGGCTGGATGCTGCCTGACCGAGAACCGGCCGAGGTCATCTGCCATGGCGACTTCGCTCCGTACAACTGCGTGCTGCGCGGCGAAGAAGTCGTCGGCCTGATCGACTTCGACACCGCGCATCCCGGCCCGCGCTCGCACGACCTCGGCTACGCCGTCTACCGCTTCGCGCCACTCACCGACCCGGCCAATGAGGACGGTTTCGGGTCGATCGAAGAGCAGGCCGCTCGCGCGAAACTGTTCTGCGACAGCTACGGATTCACCGACCGCGCAGCAGTGATCGACTCAGCCGCCGACCGGCTGCGCGACCTCGTGCAGCTCATGCGCGCCCAGGCCACAGCTGGCCACGAAGGCTTCACCAGCCACATCGCAGACGGCCACGACCTCCTCTACCTGCGCGACATCGCCCATATCGAAGCGAACGCCGCTCAGTACTCGCTCTCGTAAGCCGCCACCAGCTCCCCGTGCAGCGCCGTCGAATCCGGCAGTTCCGTGCCGTTCAGCGTGTGCACCCGGGTCACCTTCCGCACCGACGACGTAAGAAAAACGCCGTCCCCGCGCAGCAGGTCCTCCACCGTCAACGGCTCCACCTTCACCGACCAACCGGCCTTCTCCGCGCCGCGGAACAACGCGTACTGCGTCGTTCCTGGCAGGATGCCAACAGTGGCCGGCGGGGTGTAGAGCGTCCGTTCCTTCGCCAGGACGACCGTCGACGTCGGTCCTTCGAGGACCGAATCGTCGGTAGCGGTGAAGATCACATCTTGGGCTCCGCGACGGGTCGCCTCGCGCAGGGCGGCCATGTTCATCGCGTAGGAAACCGTTTTCGCGCCGAGCAAAAGCCACGGGGCGCGCTCGGCGAGTTCGGGGCCGAAACCGCGCTCCAGGGTCACCACCGAGACGCCTTCGGTGCGCGCCCGCAGCACCTTCTCCTCGACCTCCAAGCCCATCGCGAACGCCGTCGGCCTGCCCTCGGGATCACCGTCGACACCCCGCGTGTACACGAGTTTCAGGGCGATTTCCGGCCCGCCCTCCCACGCGTCGACGACCGCCTGCGCGGCTCGGGCGAAGCCGTCCAGGTCCGGCGCGGGCAGGTCCAGCATCGCCGCGGAACGGGCGAGCCGGTCGAGGTGCGGACGCATTTCCCGCGGCTTTTTCACTGCCACGAGGATCGTTTCGAACACCCCGTCTCCGCGCAGCAGGCCGAGGTCGTCCACCCGGAGGTGGGCGGCTTCGGGGTCGGCCAGTGAACCGTCGAGGAAGGCGAGAACGCGCATCCCCTCAAGGTACTCACTTACCCTTAGGGCTATGCCGTACAGCTCGCCGCTGCTCGAAATCCCCCGCGCGGTCGCCGCGCCCGAGGGCCATCCGGAAGCCGGAGTTCCGTGGCACTGGGGCGATCCGTTCGCCGAGCAGCGCACCGCCGCCCGAGGAGTGGTCGTGATCGACCGCTCGCACCGAGAAATCCTCGCTGTCACCGGCGAGGAACGCTTGTCCTGGCTGCATTTGGTGATCTCGCAGCACGTCACCGAACTCGCCGGAAACACTGGCACCGAAGCGCTCGTCCTCGACAGCCAAGGCCACGTCGACACCCACTTCGTGCTCGCGCACACCGGCGACACGGTGTACCTCGACAGCGACCCCGGCCCGCTCGTCACGAGCGCGTTGCCCAAGGGCGGCAAGCAAACCCTGCGCGAGTACCTCGAAGCGATGAAATTCTGGTCCAAGGTCGAGATTCGCGACGCGACGGAAGAGCTGGCCGTTCTCACCGTGCTCGGCCCGGAGACCGACAGCGTGCTCGGCGTGGAACTCGGTGCCGAGCCGTACTCGGTGGCCGCGCTGCCCGAAGGCGGTTTCGCCCGGCGGATGCCGTGGCCGACGCGAGCGGGCGCGGATCTCGTGGTGCCGCGCGCTCAGCTCACTCAATGGTGGCAACGGCTCACCGACGCCGGCGCGCGTCCGGCGGGCTCGTGGACCTTCGACGCGCTGCGCGTGGAATCGCGGCATCCGCGGCTCGGCGTCGACACCGACGAGCGGACGATCCCGCACGAGGTCGGCTGGATCGGCTCGGCGGCGCACGTCGCGAAGGGCTGCTACCGCGGCCAGGAGACCGTCTCGAAGGTGCACAACGTCGGCCGCCCGCCGCGGTATCTCGCGCTGCTGCACCTCGACGGTTCGCCGGAGATCACGCCGGAGACCGGAGACCCGGTGAAGCTCGGCGAGCGGGTGGTCGGCCGGATCGGCACGGTCGCGCAGCACCACGAACTCGGGCCGATCGCGCTGGCGCTGGTCAAGCGCTCGGTGCCGGGCGGGGCGGAACTGCTGGCCGGCGACGAGGACCGAGTGGTCCAGGCCACTGTCGATCCGGACTCGGTGCCGGGCGAGCACGCGGCGCCCGGACGGGAAGCGGCGCAGAGACTGCGGGGCTGAAGTGAACTCGACGGTAGCGTCGTCGCCGAATGTGGAGCAGGATGTGCCCGTGATCGAAGTGCGTCCCGGAGGGCGACGACGGATCGACCGCGTCCTCGGCCCGGGATACCTCACCGGATTAGGCGACTTGCCGCTCCCGGTGCTGCGCGAGCGGCGCGACGAGGCCGCGCAGGAAGAGACAGACCTGTCCTACCTGCGCCGGCTCCTGCACGCCCGCATCGACATCGTGCGCGCCGAACAGGAGCGCCGCTCGTCCGGCGGGGAAGCCAGCATCGTCGACCGGCTCGCGTCGATCCTCGCCGACAACGCGCTCGGCCCGGCCGCCGGTTCGGGCCGCC
The DNA here is from genome assembly GCF_041346965.1 of Amycolatopsis sp. cg13. Lineage (GTDB taxonomy): Bacteria > Actinomycetota > Actinomycetes > Mycobacteriales > Pseudonocardiaceae > Amycolatopsis. The sequence continues at coordinate 6,133,404 of NZ_CP166848.1, read as the reverse complement.
ACCAGCAGCTCGAACCGTCCCGCGCGGGCGAGCACCGCAGGCACGCTGAGGCATTGATCGGCGACACCGGGCTCACCGACGTCGGCTCGCTCACCGACGACAAGCTCGCCGCCGCGCTGGACACGTACGCGGCCGAGGAATCGTCCGTGTCCTCCTTCCGCCGCCAGGTCCAAGGCGTGATGGACACGCTCAACGCCGAGATCGCCGCGCGCTACAGCAGCGGAGCGGCCACTGTGGACCAGCTGCTGGACAGCGAACTGGGGCGCGTCGAGGAATGACCGGCCAGCCGATCCTCGTGGAGGTCGTCCGGAACGGGTTCGTCGAGAGCGTCCATCACGGATGTCTCGTCGTGACCGCGCCGGACGGCTCCGTCCAGTTCTCCGCGGGCGACGTGACCAGCCCGTTCTTCCCCCGGTCGGCGAACAAGCCGCTGCAAGGCGTCGGGATGCTCCGCGCCGGGCTCGGCTACGACGGCGCGGACCTGGCGCTCGGCTGCGCCTCGCATTCCGGCGAAACCGGACATCTCGAGCGCGTCGCGGCGATGCTGTCCGCGGCCGGGCTCGATCCGTCGGCGCTGGCCTGTCCGGCCGAGCTGCCGATCGGCGAGGACGCCCGGCGCGCGGCCGACGAGCCGCGGAAGATCACGATGAACTGCTCCGGCAAGCACGCCGCGATGCTCGCCACCTGCGCCGCGAACGGCTGGAAGACCGACGGCTACCAGCTGCCGGACCATCCGCTGCAGGTCCAGCTCGCGAAGACGGTCGAGGAGCTGACCGGCGAAGCCATCGCCGCGGTCGGGGTCGACGGCTGCAGCGCCCCGCTGTTCGCGTTCTCGCCGACCGGCCTCGCGAGGTCGTTCGGACGGCTAGCGCAGGCCAGCGAGGGCACTGACGAACGCCGGGTAGCCGACGCGATGCGGGCGCATCCGTGGCTGGTCGCGGGCACCGGCCGGGAGGACACCCGGCTGATGCAGGCCGTGCCGGGGCTGCTGTCGAAGAGCGGCGCGGAGGGCGTCCTGGCGTTCACGCTCGGCGACGGCACCGCGTGCGCGATCAAGGTCGCGGACGGCAACAAGCGGGCCTTGGCGCCGCTGGCCATGGCCGTCCTCGGCCGCCTGGGCATCGAGACGCCGGAAGCGCTGGCCGACCTGGCTCACCCGCCCGTGTACGGCGGCGGCGAACGCCAGGGCGAGCTGCGGGTCAGTTGGAGTGCTCCTTAGCCGCGAGGTCGCCCCAGAACTCGCGCAGCTGCGAAAACAGCTCGGCCAGTTCCTCGACGTTCCCGGTGCGCAGCGCGTCGAGGATGTCGTGGACCTCCTCCGCGGTGGAGTCGGCGTCCAGCAGCGAGTCGGCGAACAGCTGCACGAGACCGCCGTAGTCCAGTTCGACCACCGAGTCCGGGTCGAAGCTCTCCAGCCACTGCCGGGTCTGCGAGAGCACCCGGCCGGGACCGGAGTCGCCGAAGGTCGTCTCGATCAGCTCGCCCGCGTCGGACGCCCGCCGCAGCGCCTCGGACATCGGCGTTCGCCAGGACGCTTCCCGTGTCGGGTCGGCCGGGCCGCTGCCGAGCACGAGCTTGCGCTCGTCCGGGTCGACCAGCGAGAACCAGGGCAGCGGGACGGTCCAGGTGGTGGTGAGGGTGTGCGCGGCGGTGGCGGTGAGGTCGGTCATCGCGGCTTTGGTCTGGGCGCGGGCGCGATCCGCGGTGACGCCGCAGGAGTCGAGGACCGCGATCCGCAACGCCGGCTCGGCGTCGGCGAGGAAGGTGCTCAACGCGGCGGCCGAGCGGGCGCGCAGTTCGAGCGGGCACGCGAACGGGCCTTCGGCCGGGTGGCCGGCGGGGACGTCGGCCGGATCGAGCACGAGCACGTCGTTGACGAGGCTCGGCGAGGGCCGTCCGTCGCGCAGCTGCGCGGGCAGCAACCGCACCGGCGCGGCCGCCTGTGACTTGAGCCACATCCACTGTTCGCGTTCGCCGATCCCGACCCGGCTGAGCCCGCCCGCGAAAACGGCCTGGACCAGCTGTTGCGCGGGAGGATCGCCCAGCGCGCGCAGAGGTTCGTACACCCGCAGATAGGCCACGAAGGGTCGGAGCACCCGAGCATCGTGGCACGCCGACCAGGGCCGATCGGCATCGACGTGCCGGTAACCGGCGTCCGGCGGACACTGTCGCGACGAGCACACCGTGCCACGTCGCATCCAACCCCCGGGACACGGTACGGTGTCAGCAGGAAAGAACTGTCGAGACGATGCGGGGCCGCCGATTCCCCCGGCCGCCCCGCCCCTGTGCGAGGGGGTCGAGCCATGGGGCGCGGCCGGGCTAAGGCCAAGCAGACGAAGGTGGCGCGCGAGCTCAAATACAGCTCCCACGAAACCGACTTCGATGCTTTGCAGCGCGAGCTGTCGAGTAGTTCCTCGGACAACCACGAGGACGACAAGCGGTACGAGGACCCGTACGACGACGGGTACGACGAGTACCGCCGTTGACGCAGGCACACGACACGCGAGGGCGGAATCGGACCGAGGTCCGAGACGCCCTCGTGCGTTGTGTGCTGCCCGTTTTCTCCGGCTCTGCCGGTGAGGTGACGAAGGAGTTGGACGGGTGAGCGACATCGCACGAGTAGGTGTGGTCGGAGCCGGGCTGATGGGCTCCGGCATTGCCGAGGTGCACGCCAGGTCCGGGTTGGACGTGCTGGTCACCGAGGTGAACCAGCCCGCCCTCGACGCGGGCAAGGCGCGCATCGAGAAGTCGCTGCAACGCGGCGTCCGCAACGGCAAGCTGGCCGCCGAGGACGCCGAAGCGGCGCTCGGGCGGCTGCGCTTCACCACGGACATCGCCGAGTTCGCCGACCGCGATCTCGTCGTCGAGGCCATCCTGGAACAGGAGCAGGCCAAGGTCGACGTGTTCCGGGCACTGGACAAGATCGTCGAGCGCGAGGACGCGGTGTTCGCGTCCAACACCTCGTCGATTCCGATCATGAAGCTCGGCATGGCCACCGGCCGTCCGCAGCAGGTCGTCGGCATCCACTTCTTCAACCCGGTGCCGGTGCTGCCGCTGGTCGAACTGGTCCCGTCGCTGCTGACCAGCGAGGAGACCGCCCGCCGGGCCGAGGAGCACGCCACCGGCGCGCTGGGCAAGACGGTGATCCGGTCGCAGGACCGGGCCGGGTTCATCGTGAACTCGCTGCTCGTGCCGTATCTGCTGTCGGCGATCCGGATGATCGAATCGGGCTTCGCCTCGGCCGAGGACATCGACCGCGGCATGGAGCTGGGCACGGCGCATCCGATGGGTCCCCTGCGGTTGTCCGACCTGATCGGCCTCGACACCATCAAGGCGATCGCGGACTCGATGTACGCCGAGTTCAAGGAGCCGCTGTACTCGTCGCCGCCGCTGCTGCTGCGCATGGTCGACGCCGGGCTGCTCGGCAAGAAGACCGGCCGCGGCTTCTACTCGTACTCCTGACTTTAGTTGCGGACCTGATCAACTTCTCCCCGCTGTGCGGGGCCGGGCAGGTCGCTTGACTGTGCGGCATGACTTCGACGTTCGTCTTCGCCGCCGGTGCCAACGGCGTGTCCGCCGCCCCGCCTGAACTCGTGCTGCGCGGGTACCGCGGGGTGGGGGTGCCGCAGCCGGAGCAGCAGTTCCGGCTGTCGTACCAGGCTCCGCAGGATCTCGGCGCGTTCGCCACGGAACCCTCGGCGCTGGCCGGCGTGACGATGGCCGACCAGGTCGCGTCCACTGTGGACGTCGTCCGCCGGGCCGCCGCGCTGGGCCCGGTCGTGCTGGTCGGGTCGAGCATCGGCGGCGCGCTGGTCACGCTCGTCGCCGAAGAGGTCCCGGAGCTGGTGTCGGCGCTGGTCTACGACGCCGCGTTCTGCTGTGTCGAACTGCCGACGCCGGAGGAATACCTGGCGACGCCCGAAGCCGCGTCGTCGCAGGTCGGGGCAATGCTCGGGTTCATCGCGGCCGACCCGGCGGTGATCGGCGCGATGCGGTTCAACTGGCGTTCTTCGTCGGCGGAGGCGTTGACGGCGGCGAAGGCGGCGCTCTGCGCGGACGCCACCGACGGCGAGTTCTACGCCCTGCTCAACGCGATGGCCCCGGACGACATTATCGGCCGCAGCGCGACCGACTCGCGCGGCACGGCGGAGCGGTGGGGGCGCGTCCCGCGGTTCTACATCCGGCATCTCCAAGACCGTCTGGTGCCGCTCGCCCTGCAGGACCGGATGATCGCCGAGGCCGACGCGCGCACGCCCGGCACGCAGTTCGAGGTGCACGACATCGACACGTCGCACTTCCCGAACGCGGCTGGGATGGCCCAGTTCGTCGAGGTGCTGGACAAGGTCGGCCAGTCGGTCAGCTGAACGCCGCTCGTCGTGCGGCCCGGCGCAGCACGGTCAGGATCGCCGGGCCCAGCACGAGGATCGCGACCAGGTTCGTGAGCGCGCGGCCGGTGTCCCAGCCCAAAGTGGACGTCAGCACGGTGAAGACCAGGAACCGGTGCAGGTTCTCGGCGAGCGGGCCGCCCGGGACGAAGTCCAGCGCGGTGTGGCCCGCCAGGAACGGCCAGGTGAACAGGCTCATCGCGAGGCCGTAGAAGTAGGCGGCGACCACTCCGTAGGCCGCCAGCATCGCGATCTCCCACCGGCCCTTCGCCCGGCGCGGCAGCAGCCCCGCGCCAAGGCCGACCAGCGAAGACGCCAGCATCTGGAACGGCAGCCACGGCCCCACGCCGCCGGTGAGCAGCGCGGACGCGAACAGCGACGTCGAGCCGAGGACGAACCCGAAGCCCGGTCCGAAGACCCGCCCGGCCAGCACGAGCAGGAAGAACACCAGCTCGATCCCGCCGGTGCCCGCGCCGAGCGGACGCAGCGCGGCGTTCACCGCGGACAGCACGCCGAGCAGCGCGAGCGCCTTCGCGTCGAGTCCGCCGCTGGACAGCTCGGCCAGCACGATCAGGATCAGCACCGGCAGCGTCACGAGGAAAACGAACGGCGCGTCGGTCACGTGTGCGGAGGTGCCGACGGTGCTGCGGGCGAGCAGCGGCCAGCAGAACATCGCAAGCCCGACCACGACGGCGGCCGTCAGCACCAGCGCCGTGCGGTGCCGGATGCGGACGGCTGAGCCTAGGAAATCGGTCACGCCAGCGCCTTCGCCACCGCGTCCACGGTCAGCCACGGCTCCGGCGCGAGGATCTTCGCCACCTGCGGGGCGAAGGCGGGCGAGGCTACGACGACGTCCGCGGTCGGCCCGTCCGCGACCACCTCGCCCTCGGCCAGGACCACGACGCGATGTGCGGCGGAGGCGACGAACTCGACGTCGTGGGTGGCCAGCAGCACCGCGTGTCCCTCGGCGGCCAGGTCGGCGAGGATGGTCGCGAAGTGCCGTTTCGCCGGGTAGTCCAGGCCGCGGGTCGGCTCGTCGAGCAGCACGACCGGCGGGGCGGCGGCTAGTTGCACAGCGAGGACCAAGGCGAGTCGCTGGCCTTCGGACAGGTCGCGCGGGTTGGTGTCGTCTTGGATACCCGGTACGAGACGGTCGAGCAGCTTCCGTGCGGTGCCTGGCGTGACGTCCGATTCGACGTCGGCCTGTCGGCATTCCGCGCCGACTGAGTCGAGATACAGCAGGTCAGACGGCGTCTGCGGGACCAGACCGACCCGCGCGCGGGCAGCTCGCGAGCGGAGCGTCTTCGGGTCCGCACCAAGGACGTCGACCGTGCCGTCGGAGCGGGGTCCGCTGCCCTGCAACGCCCACAGCAGCGAGGACTTGCCCGAGCCGTTCCGGCCCATCAGCGCGACGACCTCGCCTTGGTTCAGCCGCAGGTCAACGCCGCGAACCGCGTTCACGCCCCCATACCGGACCCGCACGCCCCGCGCGGTGAGGACCGTTTCGCCAGAGCGTTGTGCCGCTTCAGCGGGGCGACGTTCGGCTAGGCGTTCCCGCAGTGGACGGGCGAGCCGACGGGCGTCGCGGACCGAGAGTGGCAGCGGCGACCAGCCCGCGAGTCGACCCAGTTCCACGATCGGCGGCGCGACGTCGGTCTCGGCGAACACCTCCGCCGGTGGGCCGGAGACCACGGTGCCGTCGCCGGGCAGGTAGAGCAGGCGGTCGGCGTACTGCGCGACGCGTTCCATCCGGTGTTCGGCGACGACGACCGTGGTGCCCAAGTCGTGCACCAGCCGGGTGATCGCGGCCAGCACCTCCTCGGCCGCGGTCGGGTCGAGCGCCGACGTCGGTTCGTCCAGCACCAGCACGCTCGGGTGCGCCGTAAGCACCGCGCCGATCGCGACGCGTTGCTGCTGACCGCCGGAAAGCGTCCGAAGTGGACGGTCGCGGAGTTCGGCGATGCCCAGCAGGTCAAGGGTTTCCTCGACGCGCTTGCGCATCACGTCCGGCGCGATGGCGAGTTGCTCCATCGCGTAAGCCAGCTCTTCCTCGACAGTGTCGGTGACGAATCCGGCCAGCGGATCCTGCCCGACTACGCCGACCACCGATGCCAGCTCACGCGGCGGATGCGTCGCGGTGTCGAGCCCGGCGACCGCGACGCGGCCGCTCAGCGTGCCACCGGTGAAATGCGGGACGAGGCCGTTAATCGCGCCGAGCAATGTCGACTTGCCGACACCGGTGCGGCCAGCGACGAGGCAGAGTTCGCCTTCCTCGATGGTCAGGTCGACGTCCCGGAGCACCGGCCGGTCCGCCCCGTCGTAGGTGACGCTGACGTGCGAAAACTCGATCATCGGGCGACCTCCGACACCAGCGCCGGACGCGGCGCGAACCAAGCGGGCGCCGCGCTGATCAGCACCGCGACAGTCGGCAGCAGCGGCAGCTCCGGCCAGGTCAGCGGGCTGGCCGGGGTGGTGAGCGAAACCGGGTCGGCGATCAGCACGAGCACCGCGGTCGCGACGCCGCACAGCGAGACCAGCGTCTCCGGCAGCCGCCACGGATCGGGCCGATAGGTCGTGCGGCGGATCTGCCGTCCGCCCAGCACGAATCCGGCGGCGGCCAGCACCAGACCGGTGACGAGCATCGGCACGCCGAGCCACGACGCGGACCCGTCGAGCACGCCGTAAACCCCCACCGCGACCCCGACCAGCCCGGCCAGCACGCAGGTCGCGATCAGCATCCGGACCCGCGGCGAGAGATACGCGCGCCGTCCGTAACCGCGAGAATCCATGGCCGCCGCGAGCTGCAGCGACCGATCCATGGCATCGGCGAGCACCGGCACGAAAATCCCCTTCACGAACCGCAGGCCGCGCGTCTTCCCGGAACGCAGCCGACGCGCACGGCGCACCCGCTGCACGCTTTCGACCAGCTGCGGAGCCACGGACAACGCGACGGTAACCGCCGTCCCCACCTCATACAGCGCCCCGGGTACGGCCTTGAGCAGGCGTTTCGGGTTCGCCAGCGCGTTCGCCGCACCGACGCAGAGCACGATCGTCGCCAGCCGGAGCCCGTCGTACAGCCCGCCGAGCAGCTCCTCGGCCGAAGTGGGGCCGAGGAGCTGAATGCCGGCGGCGACGCTCGGCAGCGGGATGGTCGGCAGCGTGAAGAGGATGTGCCCACCGTCCTCGCCGCCGATCAGGATCCGGAACAGCACGCGCGATGCCAGGATCACCGCGGCGATCCAGGCGTACATCCGGAACGCCAGCGCCCACGGCGCGTCGCCGCGACGGAGCACCACGACGAACCCGGCCACTGCGATCACAAGCGCGAGCAGAACCGGGTTCGTGGTCCGGCTCGCGGCGACGGCGAGCGCGAGCGCCCACACCCACCACGCGCCGGGATGGAGCGCTCGCGGACTACTTCCCGCCACGTTTGCGGCGAAGGAAGGGCGACTTCTCGTCAAGGTCGCGACGCGTCATGACGAACGCCCCGACCAGCGCGATCACCACCACGATCCCGACCCCGATCACCAGGCCCCACGGGAATCCACTGTCCGAAGTGGACGCCGGGGCCTGGGCAGGCGCGGCGGCCTTGCGCACCGGCTCGGTGCGCGGCGGCGGATACTCGGTGTAGGACTTGCCGATCGCGAATGACCAGCCCTCGAACGCCCCGGCGGGCGGCTTCCAGCTCTGCGCGCCGACCTGCGCCGACTCCCATTTGCCGCCGTTGGTGGCGGTCCAGAAGCTCCACGACGCCTTCTCCGGCGGCATGCCCGTGCAGGTCTGGTCGGCGGGTTTGCCCTCGATCTTGCACATCACGGCCAGGCCGTATTTGCCCGCTCCGGTGAGCTCGAAGCCCGCGTTTTGCAGGGCGGTGACGCCGTTTTCCTGCTTGCCAGGCGCGCACCGGATGAGAGTTTCCCCGCCCAGCCCCTGGAAATCGACGATTACCGTGACGCCGTTGTCGTCCTGGCAATAGCCGTCGGTGCCCTTGCCGGGCGTAGTAGCGGAGGCGGAAGAGGCTCCGCCTAAACCGGTAGCGACGAGAAGAGCGCAGCCGGCGAGGACTCGCCCCCAGTGCCGCGCGTGCACGAATCGCATGTCAGATGTACCTCGCATCGATCGGACCACGACGGGCGATCCGGCTCGCGGTCCCTCGCGGGGCCGCTCACGGTTGCGGGCCAGCGCCGGATTCTCACCGGCTTCCCCCGTTCGTGGCGAAGAACTTGTCGACGTTAACGCACCGCAGGCCCCGCTGGAAGCGACCGCGGCCACACCTACACTTCCGGGCGTGGGACAGGACCAGTTGCGCGTCGGCCTCGTAGGAACCGGACCGTGGGCCACCACGGTGCACGCCCCCGGGCTCGCGGATCATCCAGGGACCGTGCTCAGTGCTGTGTGGAGCCGCCGGCCGGAAGCCGCCGCCGCGCTCGCGCAGGCCTACGACGCCGTGCCCACCAGCGATCTGGACGAACTGTTCGAGCAGGTGGACGCGCTCGCGTTCGCGGTGCCGCCGACCGTGCAGGCCGAACTGGCCACCAAGGCAGCGGAGGCGGGCAAACACCTGATCCTGGAGAAACCGATCGCCCCCGATCTCGCCTCGGCGCAGCGTCTCGCCGACGCCGTGACATCGGCTGGCGTCGCGTCGCTGGTGATGCTGACGCTGCGGTTCGCTCAGCAGACGCGCGACTGGCTGGAGGGCGTCACCGCTGCTGGCGGTTGGCGCGGCGGCAGCGTGCGGTGGCTGTCCGGCGCGTTGCTCGCCGGGAAGTACGCGACCTCGGCCTGGCGGCAGGATCCGGCTGCCGGCGCGCTCGCCGACATCGGCCCGCACGCGTTCGACCTGCTCGACGCCGCCCTCGGCCCGATCACGGACGTCCTTGCCGCACACCGCGGCCCCGAAGACCTGTGGCAACTGCTGCTTGAACACGAAAGCGGCATCACGAGCACCGCGACGCTCAGCCTGCGCCTCCCGGTGCAGCCGACGGTGGTCGAGTACTCGGTCTTCGGCGAGCACGGCTTCCGCACGCTTGGCCGCACCGGAACGGCGAACGACGCGTACACCGCGCTGCTGGACGATTTCGCCGCGATGGTGTCGTGCGGAACGACCACACATCCCTGCGACGTCCGGCGGGGCGTGCACCTGGCTCGGATCGTGGACCAGGCGCGCGCCGCCCTTCGCTGAGGCCGTTAATTCGCTTGCCCGGTCTGAGACGATGAGCGGGAAGTTCGTTTCGGACGAAGGAATGCCTATGTGCTCCGCCACGGCCCACTCCGGCCGCGTGGCCTGAGCTGTTCGGCCTGCGCGCCGGTTGTGGGGTTCGCCCTGCCCGGTTCTTGTGCTGCATTCCTTCTTTCCCGAAAGGCTTCCACCAGAGATGTCCGCCCTTCAGGCATACGTTCGCGCGACCGCACCGATCGGCCGCGACACCGAGCGAATCGGCCCGTTCCTGGCGACTTTCGCCCAGGACAGCTCTCATCCGATGGCGAACTACGCCATCCCCGACGACGGCGCGACGCCCTCATCACTTGAGGTTGCTGCCCTGATTTCTGCTTACCAGCAACGAAATCTCCTGCCACGGCTGGAGTTCTTCACCGACGCCGCTCCCGACGTCGAGAAATCCCTTGTCACCTCAGGGTTCACGCTGGAACGACGCGTGCCGGTGATGACCTGCACCGCCGAGGACCGCGTCGATTGTGGTGCACCGGACCACATTCAGCTGCGAGAACCGTTGTCCGACAACGAATTCCGCCGCCTGCGGTCCGTGCAGAATGTCGCCTTCGGCGAGTCTCCGGAGGTGTCGGATGCTGATGTCGAACGCAACCGCAACTACCTGACCGTTCTAGCCGAACACGGCGAAACCATTGTGGGCGGCGGAGTCGCGTTGGACATCGTGTCCGGCGCAACGGAAATCGTCGGCATCGCGGTAGCGGCTGAACACCGCGGCCAAGGCATCGCGGCGGCAATCACCGCGCACCTAACCCGCCTCGCCCACGAACGCGGCGCGCGGACGGCTTTCCTTACACCGGGCGATGTCGGCATCGGCACGGTCTACCGCCGCGCCGGGTACCAGGTCGCCGGTGAGTGCGTGCACCTGTCGCTGAGCTAGTCGTCGTACCGGCCGCCGCGACCGCGCTTCACATCGCTGCGGCGCTTCTTCGCCGCCAGACGGCGTTCCTTCGAGCCTCGCGAAGGCTTGGTCGGACGCCGTTTGGCAGGCGGCGGCGCGGAAGCCTTCGTCAACACGTCAGCCAACCGCTCCCGAGCCGCGTCGCGGTTCATCAGCTGGGAGCGGTACTCGCTGGCCGCGATGGTCAGCACGCCATCGACCAGACGCGTGCCCAAACGGGCCGTGATGCGTTCCTTCAGCGCGGGCGGGATCACGGCGGAGCTCGCGACGTCGAACGACAGCTCGACACGCGAGTCCGTCGTGTTCACGCCCTGTCCGCCCGGCCCCGAAGACCGGGAGAACCGCTCTCGCAGTTCGGCGCCCGGGATCACGAACCGGGCGCCGACGCGTACGTCCTCCGCCATGTCTTCAGTGTCTCAAGACGGGGCAAGCGGCTTTCAGAACCGCGGGTGGTCGCCGGACAGCACCGCGCGCGGACCGTCCGGGTCTTCGGCGGGCTGGACGTCGCCGAGAATCCACGCGGGCACGTGCCGTGCGGTGAGCACCGCCAGCGCCCGGTCGACGTCCTCGGCGGACACGATCGCGACCATGCCGACGCCCATGTTGAACGTCTTCTCCAACTCCGCGCGCTCGACCTTGCCGCGCTGCCCGATCAGGGCGAACACCGGAGCCGGCGTCCACGTGCCGCGTTCGAGCTTGGCGACGAGGCCGCGCGGCATCACGCGGGCGAGGTTGGCTTCGAGGCCGCCGCCGGTGATGTGCGCGAACGTGCGCACCTCGGTCTCGGCGACCAGCGCGAGGCAGTCCTTCGCGTAAATCTTGGTCGGCTCGAGCAGTTCCTCGCCCAGCGTGCGGCCGAACTCCTCGACGTGGCCGTCCAGCGGCATCCGCGCGATGTCCAGCAGCACGTGCCGGGCCAGCGAGTAGCCGTTGGAGTGCAGGCCGGACGAGCCCATCGCGATCACGACGTCGCCGGGGCGCACCTTCTCCGGCGACAGCAGCGCGGACGCCTCGACCGCGCCGACGCCGGTGGCCGACAGGTCGTAGTCGTGCTCGCCCATCAGGCCCGGGTGCTCGGCCGTCTCGCCGCCGAGCAGCGCGCAGCCAGCCTGGACGCAGCCCTCGGCGATGCCGCCGACCAGCGCCGCGATCTTCTCCGGCACGACCTTGCCGACCGCGATGTAGTCCTGCAGGAACAGCGGCTCGGCCCCGGTGACGACGAGGTCGTCGACCACCATCGCGACCAGGTCGATGCCGACCGTGTCGTGCTTGTCGAGCGCCTGCGCGACCGCGATCTTGGTGCCGACGCCGTCGGTGGAGGAGGCGAGGATCGGCTCTTTCCACTTGTCGAGCTTGAGGGAGAAGAGCCCGGCGAAGCCGCCGACCCCGCCGCGCACCTCGGGCCTCGTGGCCCGCTCGGCGTGTGGCTTGAGCAGCTCGACGGCCTGGTCACCGGCGTCGATGCTGACCCCGGCGGCTGCGTACGTGGCGCTCGTGGACTCGCTCACGGAAGCGGACTCCCTACTGGACATGCTTGGTTCACGGACGCCGGACGGCGTCTTCGGCACCGTACCCGGCGGCGCTGACCGGAGTCGCCGCGCCACCTGCGGCGTCCATGCTTTCGAGCAGGTGCTTGCCGATGAGCGCGTCCTCGGGCAGCGGAATCGGGTACTCGCCGGAGAAGCAGGCCGTGCACAGCCGCGACTTCGGCTGCTCCGACGCCGCTACCAGGCCGTCCAGCGAAATGTAGCCGAGCGAATCGGCTCCGATCGAACGGCGGATGCCGTCGAGGTCGACGCCGTTGGCGACGAGTTCAGCGCGCGAGGCGAAGTCGATGCCGTAGAAGCACGGCCACCGCACCGGCGGCGACGCGATCCGCACGTGCACCTCGAGCGCGCCTGCCTCGCGCAGCATCCGCACGAGCGCGCGCTGGGTGTTGCCGCGGACGATCGAGTCGTCCACCACGACCAGGCGCTTGCCGCGGATGACGTCGCGCAGCGGGTTCAGCTTCAGCCGGATCCCGAGCTGCCGGATGGTCTGCGACGGCTGGATGAAGGTGCGCCCGACGTAGGCGTTCTTGACCAGACCGGTGCCGTACGGCAGGCCGGAGCCCTGTGCGTACCCGATCGCGGCCGGGGTGCCGGACTCCGGCACGGGCATCACGAGGTCGGCGTCGACCGGGTGCTCGACGGCCAGCTTGCGGCCGATCTCGACGCGCGTGGCGTGCACGCTGCGGCCGGCGATCGACGTGTCCGGACGGGCGAGGTAGACGTACTCGAAGACGCAGCCCTTGGGCTCCGGGTTCGCGAACCGCGACGAACGCAGCCCCTCGGCGTCGATGGCGATCAGCTCGCCCGGCTCGACCTCGCGCACGAACGACGCGCCGCAGATGTCGAGCGCGGCGGTCTCGCTCGCCACGACCCAGCCGCGCTCCAGCCGGCCGAGCACCAGCGGGTGCACGCCGTGCGGGTCGCGCGCCGCGTACAGGGTGTTCTCGTCGGCGAAGACCAGGCAGAACGCGCCCTTGAGCGTCGGCAGCAGCTCGAGCGCGGCGGCCTCGATGCCCTTGTCGGCGGCGTTCGCGGCGAGCAGCCCGCAGACGAGGTCGGAGTCGCTGGAGGACCCGGTGAGCCCGGCGTGCGGCTTCAGCCCCGCGGCGACGGTGCGGTCGCGCAGCTCGGCGGTGTTGACCAGGTTGCCGTTGTGCGCGAAGGACAGGCCGCTGCCGGTGTCCGTGGTGCGGAAGATCGGCTGGGCGTTCTCCCAGATCGTGGCTCCGGTCGTGGAGTACCGGCAGTGCCCGACGGCGATGTGCCCCTGCAGCGACTGCAGGACCTGCTCGTCGAAGACCTGGCTGACGAGCCCGAGGTCCTTGAACACGACGATCTGCGAGCCGTCCGAGACGGAGATGCCCGCCGCCTCCTGCCCGCGGTGCTGCAGGGCGTAGAGGCCGTAGTAGGTGAGCTTGGCGACTTCTTCCCCGGGAGCCCAGACGCCGAAGACGCCGCACTCCTCACGAGGTTCCGGATCGGGTTGATCTTGATCTTCGGGTCGAGCAGGACTGGCGGAGGGGTCGGAAACCACCGAGGAGCTCCCAGGAAGACGCGGGCGGGCCAGGTCCAAGTGTAAGGGGTGGATGAGGGCGGGAAGCGGGTTGTGGCGTGGTTCTGACCACTACGGGGGAGTGAGTTGTGGAGCGGTGATCTGGTTTTGGAGCGGGGGTCTCGTTGGGTTGGGTCTTGGGTCGTTCGGCTCGTCGCCTGGCGGCGACGTTGCCGTTCTTTGGCTGGGCAGGCACCCCGAAGCCGATTGTGATGACGGTCTGAGGGTGGTTGTCAAGGCGGGAAAGATGCCTTGACAACCACCCTCAGACCGCATTTTGGCTTCATATCGGGGTGCAGGGCGGGGGGTGGCTGCATGGCTGAGTTGAGGAGGCGGGATGCGGTTTAGGGCCGCGCGGCTGGGGTGGGCGGGCGCGTTGGGGGTCGCGGGTGGGGCTGGCCGCCCGCAGGTGGCGTCGGGGGTGCGGGATGCGGTTTAGGGCGCGCGACCGGGCGCATGGTCGCGTTGGGTTCGCGGGTGGGGGCTAGCGCCCCAATGTGGCGTTGGGTGCATGCGACGCACCCAATGTGGCGTTCGGTGCGTCTGACGCACCCAATGCCACATTGGGGCGCATCGGCGGCGGAGGTGAGCGCGGGGTTGCGCGGGTCGTGAGGGGAACCCTGAGGGAATCAGAGTTCCTGAGGGTGGCCCTCACGGCAGCAGCTCAGGCACGCGCGACGGCGGGGGGCAGAAATGAACCAGGCCCCGCACGAAGTGGATTGGGCCACTTCGTGCGGGGCCTGAAATCTGGGAGGCACCGGTGGGGACAAAAGCGCGGGGAGAAGGGGCGAATCAGCGAGCGGCTAGCCACTTCGAGCGGCCGCCTCGGCCTGGGACCCAGCAGCCGCTCGCGGAGGCTGCGACGGGGGCCGGTGGGCGCTCGGGGAGGGCCAGCACTTCGCCCAGTACCTGGCTTGCTTCGCCGCGCGAGCGCCACAGCGTGGTCGCGGGGGCGAAGATGTTCTGCTCGCCGCCAGGCAGGCGCGTGGCCTCGACGTCGTCCTCGGCATTGAGCCGGACGACGTCCACCACATTGTCGTGGACTCGCACTCCGACCACGGCCTGCACTTCGCCGCTGCCGTCCGTCGGGTGGACGAACTGGTAGCCGCGGTCAATCAGTTCTTGCAGGCCTTGCTCGATGTCGAAGCTGGGTCCGACGACGTTGGCCTCAGCCGAGGACATCGTCGAATTCGCCGTCCTTCGCGCCGGCGAGGAAGGCCGCCATTTCCGCGCGCGTGTAGACGAGCGCGGGGCCCTCCGGGAAACGCGAGTTCCGCATCGCGATCTCGCCCGAGACCAGCGGGGCTACTTCAACACAGTTGCCTACCGCGCCGCTGTAGCTCGCCTTGCGCCACTGGGCGCCGGTCAGACGGTCGGCCGGAATACCGTTCTCGAACCGCTCAGCCATGATGCCACCTTCCGGGAAGGACGATGAAAAGCTCAGGAATCTGCATGTGCATCTGCCCGCGACTTCGACGCTAGCACGCGCGCATGCAGCGGTAAATGCACGTGCAGAATTTTCTGCAAATTTCTCACTGCGTGACGACACGGTTCAGTAGAAGTTCCCAGACAGGTGATTCGAGCACTACCTGAACGGGCTAATTATCACCTTGGGTAACGATATTGGCGGTCTGATAACGCACCGCGTTCGTGACTCGCTGCCGCTGGGTGCAGCGGGTGAATGAAGAACACTGACCGTGATGGCTAAAGGGGCGAGAAGAAGGCGTCGGACCGGGTCAGTGGAAACAGTCTCCGGACTTATGCACGCTCGGTGATGAGAATGCGGGTGGGCGTTCGCTATTCGGTTACCGCTCGCCCGGACGGCGGGGGCGGGATTCTTCGTGGGGAGAATTTCAACCGGGGGCAAGAGCCTCGGTGCGGAAGAGAGAGCAGCGCTTAGATCTCGGCCTTGCGCTTGGCGATGCGGGCCCGGCTGCGCTCGGGGGTCTCCGCGTCGACAGCCAGCAGGTCCAGCGCTCGGCCGTACTTCTCGATCTCGTCGCGCTTGTCCAGGTAGTGCGCGCCGGTCAGGTACTCGACGTAGACGATGTTCGGCAGCTCCGCCTCGGCGAAGCGCAGCAGCGAGAACGCGTGCTCGGCCGACAGACCGCTGCGGCAGTACGGCAGGATCTGCACGGATACGTGCGGCAGCGTGGTGACCTCGAGCAGGTATTCCAGCTGCTGCCGGAACACCTTCGGGCCGCCGATCGGCCGGTACAGCACCGATTCGTCGAGCACTGCCCAGATCCGCGGCGCGTCGGGGCGGGCCAGCATCTTCTGCCGCCGCATGCGCAGGGCTACCAGCTGGTCCACGCGTTCGTCGGCCATTTCCGGGCGGCCGTGGCTGAAGATCGCTCGCGCGTACGGTTCGATCTGCAGCAGGCCGGACACGAACAGCGGCTCCCAGATCTGGATCCGGGACGCCGCCTCCTCAAGACCGACGAGGTCGGTGAACCATCCGGGCACCGTCTCCCCGAACTTGCGCCACCAGCCCGCTTCGTTCGACTGCTTGACCATGTCGAGGAACGCTTTGCGCTCTTCGTCGTCGGAGACGCCGTACATGGTGAGCAGGTCGGCGACGTCGCGTTCCTTGAAGCCGACTCGGCCGAGTTCCAGCCGGGAGATCTTGGATTCCGAACCGCGGATGTTGTAACCGGCCTGCTGGCGCGTGATCCCGGCTTCCTCGCGCAACCGGCGAAGCTGCGAGCCGAGGATCATCCGGCGCGCTGTCGGGCCGAGGCTCTGCTCGCCGGCGGACACGCCTACCGCGTTCATGACCAGGGCCCTTCCATTGCCGCTCGTACGAAATCCGACTACCCAAAGTACACGCATGGCACTGCCCGGACAGCGTGGCACAGGCCCGCGTTCAGGGGATTCTACGGAGTGTGTGCCTCAGAAGACACACCCGCGGGAACAATTCCGGCGGAAAATCAGATCCGCACGACCGGAAGCCAGTGCGAAAGGTCCGCGCGGCTGCCCGAGGCGGATACCCGTGCGGCGCTCAGCGCGTCGTCCCAGTCCAGGAGGCCGGTGGCCAGTTCGAGCCACGTCCGCGGGTCGGTCTCGATCACGTTCGGCGGCGTGCCGCGGGTGTGGCGCGGGCCCTCGACGCACTGCACCGCGGCGTACGGCGGGACCCGGACCTCGACGGTGTGCCCGGGTGCGTCCTGGGCGAGGGTCCGCAGCGTCGCGCGCACCGCGGCGGCCAGGTCGGGGCGCGCCGGATCCGGTCCGTCGCCGCGCAACCAGTCCGAAACGGCCAGCACCGCCGCTCGTAACTGAGCGGGATCGACCGAACGCGAAGAGGCCATGCGACAACAGTAGAGTGACGGCGAACGGAGTTTCAGGCACCCGGCACCGAGGGACGGCGATGGCGCAGCGGGACGAGGCAGATCGGATGGTTTCCCGGACCCCGGCGGGCAAACGCGCGCGCCGGAACGCGTATCCGCGCCGCGGGCCGCAAGGAAAACCCGAGATCACTCCCGAGATGCGGGCCAACGCGCGGACCAACCCGAACAGCTGGCTGTATGTCATCGACGAGGCCTTCGACGCTCGCGGTCCGGTGCCGTCGTGGGCGGTCGTCGGCGCGTACCCGGTGAACGGAACGGGAGAGGTCGTCGAGGACTTCCACCCCAACGACCGGTACCGGCCCTCGCCGAAGGCGCTCGGCTTTCCCGAGCCGCGCAACGAACTCGAGCGGCTGCTGCAGATGGTCCGCACCGAGCACCGGCCCGCCGAAGACCTGCCGCGCGTCATCCTCGATTCGACGCTGCTCGTCTACGCCCTGTCCCCGGTGCAGCGCACGGTGATCGGCTTCCACAACGCCGACGGCCGGGTCATGGTCCCGGCGTACACGTCGAAGTCGCTGGTGCCGCGCGAATGGCCGCACGCCCGCGCGGTGCTCGGCCGCGACATCGTCGGGCTGCTCGCCGGACATCCGCTCGCGGTCAACCCGCACGACCTGATCACCGCGGTCGTGCCGGCCGAGCACCTCATGAAGGCGCTGGCCGAAGAACGGCGCTGACCTGGGCAGACCACTCTGCCGAGTGATCATGATTCGCCGAAGTCCCCGCATCCGGGCATCGTGACGCAGTAGGAGTACACGCGTCCGGTGAGGAGCCCTGGGTGAAGCGTCATCTGCTGCTGCGCTGGAGCGCGGTTCTCTTCGCCGGGATCACCGGCACGTCCCTGTGTGAAACGGCGGAGGCCGCGCCGAGCTACGCCGGGGCCGCGGACAACTACGCCGGTTCGCAAATCGCGAAGCACGAAGGCGTGCTGGGAGCGCCGAACATCTCCTACACGACGGCGGATCAGTACCTCGGGCACGACGTCAGCGGACACCAGGGCCCGGTCGACTGGCCGGCCGCCGCCGGAGCTGGCGCGAAGTTCGTGTACGTGAAAGCGACCGAGGGCACCGGGTTCGTCAGCGGGCAGTTCGCCCAGCAGTACAACGGTTCCTACCAAGTGGGGATGGTCCGCGGTGCCTACCACTTCGCACGGCCGGACGTGTCCGACGGCGCGGCGCAGGCCAACTACTTCCTCGCACACGGCGGCGGCTGGTCGGCCGATGGCAAGACGCTTCCGGGCGCACTCGACATGGAATACAACCCCTACGGCGAAACGTGTTACGGCAAGGACGCGAACGGGATGGTCGCGTGGGTTCGCGCGTTCTCCGACACCTATCGCGCCCGCACCGGACGGCTGCCGACGATCTATACGTCGACCAGCTGGTGGAAACGCTGCACCGGAAACAACCCTTCTTTCGGAGGGAATCCGCTCTGGATCGCGCGCTACAACTCCTTCATCGGCGAACTCCCGGCGGGCTGGGGACAGCACGCCATCTGGCAGTTCTCGAACAGCGGGACGCTGCCAGGCGACCAGAACTGGCTCAACGGAGCCCAAACAGCCCTGCGCAATCTGGCATTCGGGTGAACATTCGTGACGTTGTCACGAATTAGTCATCACCGCCCGATGAAAATCACCCACTCGCCCATTCATCTTCACGGAACTTGATGACAAACGACGATTCGTCCTCAAGAATCTCCCCCGTGGCGGCTACCTGCACATAGCCGCCCTCCGCGAGGGTATCTGTGAAGGGATCGACGATGTCCACTTCCCGAAGAGGGCGGCGCACCGCGCTGCTGTCCGCTCTGACCGTCCCGGTTGTCGCGCTCCTGCTCGGCGCTTCAACGGAGGCGACGGCCGCCCCGGCCGAATCCCCGCTTTCGGCGCGGGAGATCAACGCCGTCAACGCCGACATCCAGGCGAACAACCACACCATGGGTTCGCAGATCCGGCGCGTCGAGGGGGATCAGTCCACCCCCGAGACGAAAACCGCCGCGCAGCAACCGCAACCGGGCGCCGCGCTGCCGAACCAGGTGGCGGCCGCCGTCGCCGGCATCGACGTGTCCGGTTACCAGGGCAATGTCGACTGGGGCAACTGGTGGGGCCAGGGCAAGCGGTTCGTGTGGACCAAGGCCACCGAAAGCACCACTTACACGAACCCGTACTTCGCCCAGCAGTACAACGGTTCCTACAACCAGGGATTCATCCGGGGCGCCTACCACTTCGCCACGCCGAACACCTCCAGCGGCGCGACGCAGGCGAACTACTTCGTCTCGCACGGCGGCGGCTGGTCGCGCGACGGCAAGACGCTGCCCGGCGTGCTCGACATCGAGTACAACCCTTACGGCGCGACCTGTTACGGCCTGAGCAAGGCGTCGATGACCGCGTGGATCAAGGACTTCCACGACACCTATCACGCCAGGACGGGCCGCTGGCCGGTGATCTACACGTCGACGAACTGGTGGAACCAGTGCGCCGGCGGCGATTTCTCCAGCACCGCGCCGCTGTGGATCGCGCGGTACGCGTCCTCGGCCGGAACGCTGCCGTACAACTGGGGCTACTACACCGTGTGGCAGTACACCTCGAGCCCGCTGGACCAGGACACGTTCAACGGCGCCTACGACCGGCTGCAGGCACTCGCCAACGGCTGATCTGAGGGCGCGCACAGACGCGGCTCCCGGTTCACCCCGCCTCCTGCCAGGCGGGGCGGCCGGGAGCCGCTTTTGTGCGAGCTTTACCCGCCTTGCACAATGCAGACCTGGGGCGGAGACGGAACCGCCTGAGCCGGCGGGGCGTCAGACCGCGGCGCGAGTCGGTGCAGCAGGAAGGCGGAACCGGAGATGACTTACCCACCGCAGCCCGGACAGGGCGGGGATCCTTACGGCCAGGGCTGGCAGCAGCCCGGCTCGGGCGGGGTGCCGCAGCAGCCGGGGTGGGACCCCAACCAGGCTCACCAGCAGCCGGGCTGGGACCCGAACGCCCAGCACCAGCAGCAGCCCGCCTGGGATCCGAACGCCCAGCAGCAGCCGCAGCAGGGCTGGGACCCGAACGCTCAGCAGCAGTACCCGGGGTACCAGCAGCAGCCGTACCCTGGCACCCAGCAGTTCCCGCAGCAGGGCTGGGACCAGCAGCAATACCCGGGCGGACCGGGCGGCGAGCCGCCGAAGAACAACAAGACCGGGCTGTGGATCGGCATCGCCGTCGCGGTCGTCGTGGTGGTCGCGCTGGGCATCACCGGGTTCGTCGCGCCGGGGTTCTTCCTGAGCAAGGACGACAAGGGCAGCTCGCAGGCGCAGCCGCCGGCCCCCGCTCCGTCCCCGTCCCAGTCGTCGGAGGCTCCGCTGCCGAGCGACTCGTCGTCGCCGTCGACGGATTCGAGCGAGGACCCCGGCTCCAGCGGAGCCTCGGGCGAGGCGAAGCAGGTCATCGACAACTTCCTCGCCAAGCTCAACGCCAAGGACGCCGCCGGCGCCACCGCGCTGGCCTGCCAGGGCACCGAGAGCATGTCGAAGCGCAGCATCGACGAGACCACCAGCGGCGACCCGCAGCTCACGCTGGGCAAGGTCACCGCGGGCAGCGCCACGACGAGCGCCCGGATCACCGGCACGCTGTCGGGCAAGGACGCCAGCGGCACGATGGTGATCATGAACCGCGGCGGCGGTTACTGCGTGGGGCTGTACCTGATCCTGGCGTTCTGACCCGGTGCGCTCGCCGCTGCTGTGGACGTTGATCGCGTCCGTGGCACTGCTGTGCGGGGTCGGTGGCTGGTTGCTTACCGACCCCGCGACGAGCCGCAGTGAAGCGCTCAAGACCGCCGGTCTCGCCGGTGGCGCGGTCGTCGCGTTGTACGCGTTGTGGCTCAACGACCGCCGTCGCCGCGTCGAGGAGGCGCGGCAGGTGATCGAGCAGCAGCGGCACGACGTCGACCGCGAGCGGATCTCCGACGAGCGGTTCGCGAAGTCGGTGGAATTGCTGGGGCACGAGGCCGATCAGGTGCGCGTGGGGGCGTTGCACGCGCTGGCCGGGCTGGCGCGCACGCGGCCGGAGTATCGGCAGACTGTGCTGGACGTGCTGTGTTCTTATCTGCGGCGGCCGTTCATTCATGGCCGCTATGAGGGTGTCGACGTTACGCCCGAAGAAGAACGCGAGCTGCAGGTGCGGCTTACCGCGCAACGGCTGATCCGGGACCTGCTGCCACTGTCCGATGTGGACGGACCAGGTCCGGACCTCGATCTGACCGGCGCAGTACTCGAGTATTTCGACCTATCCCACCGCCGGATCGGCGGATTGCTGCTGCGACACGCTTCGCTGTACAGCAGCACGAACTTGAGCGGCTGCGTCTTCACCGGCCAGGCTTACTTCACCGCCGCGGGCACCGGACCCGGTCGTCTCGTGGGCGTTTTCCGTTGCCGCAACACAACTTTCCAGGACCGGGCTTGGTTCTCCGGCACCGCGTTCTCGGAGCGGACGAATTTCTCCGACACCGCGTTCAAGGGCCCGACCACCTTCAAGGGTGCGACTTTCGCGAAGGAAGTCCTGTTCGACGGGGCGACTTTCGCGGATTCGGCGGAACTCCGGCTGCCGGACGGCTGGAAGCTGGAACCTCGGAATGGCGGATATGTCGCGACGCCAAGCTGAGTAGCATCGAAAAACCGTGGACGTCTACGAAGCGGTGCGCTCCCGGCGGTCGGTCCGCGGCTTCCTCGGCAAGCCGGTGCCCGACGAAGTCCTGACCCGAGTCCTCACCACGGCCTTGCGCGCGCCCTCCGGCGGAAATCTGCAGCCGTGGCGGGTGTACGTCCTGACCGGCGCGAAGCTGGCCGAGCTGAAATACCTGGTCCGAGAGCGGATCACGGACGGCGACACCGGTGATCCGCCGCAGGTGCTGCCCTATCCGGAAACGCTGCCCGAGCAGTACGCGCGGCGGATCGAGGAGCTGGGCGCGCTGCGCTACGGAGCGGTCGGCATCGCGCGGGAAGACCGCGCGGGCCGGGAGCGAGTCCGCGTCCGGAATTGGGACTTATTCGGCGCTCCGGTCGGCCTGTTCTGCTATCTGAACGAGCAGATGCTGCCCCCGCAATGGCTGGACGCGGGGATGTTTTTGCAGACCGTGATGGTGCTGCTGCGCGCGGAGGGGCTCGACAGTTGCGCGCAAATCGCGTGGGGCCGTTACCACCGGAGCGTCACGGAAATCGCGGAGCCGCCCGCCGGTTATGTCCTCGGATGCGGCATGTCGATCGGGTACGCCGATCCGGACGAGCCTCGGCCCGCGATCCCTCGGGCACCGCTGGCGGAGGTGGTCACGTTCCGGTCGTGAGTGCCGGTGCCGGTCAGCACCGGCACTCACGAGGCCTCAGTCGAACAGGGCCGGAAGGGTCTTTTCCCAGGTCTCGCGCAGTTCTTCGAGGCTGAACTCCGTGACACCCTGGATCTCCAGAGTGCCGGAATCCGGGTCGACGACGCCGGTCTTGCGCCACGGCAGGCCGCGCGCGGTGCACATCTCGGTGAACCGCAGCTCCTCCGTGCGCGGGACCGCCACGAGCACGCGGCCGGACGACTCGGAGAACAGCTGCACGAACGGGTCCTGGTCGCGGTCGAGGAAGACCCGGGCCCCGCACTGCCCAATGAGGACAGTTTCGGTGAGGGCCTGTGCGAGCCCGCCGTCGGCGAGGTCGTGCGCGGCGGAGATCATGCCGTCACGCGAACCGGCCACCAGGACGTCGGCCAGCAGCTTCTCGCGGGCCAGGTCGACGCGGGGCGGAACGCCGCCGAGGTGGCCGTGCAGCTCGCGGGCCCAGGCCGAACCGTCCAGCTCGTCGTGGGTGTCGCCGAGCAGCAGCAGCGTCTCGCCCGCCTCCGCGCCGATGCCGGTCGGGATGCGGCGGGTGACGTCGTCGATCACGCCGAGCACGGCGATCACCGGGGTCGGCAGGATCGCCGTGTCGCCGGTCTGGTTGAAGAAGCTGACGTTGCCGCCGGTCACCGGGATGCCCAGCTCGACGCACGCGTCGGCGAGACCGTGCACGGCCTGCTCGAACTGCCACATCACGCCCGGGTCGGTCGGGGCGCCGAAGTTGAGGCAGTCGGACACCGCGACCGGGGTCGCGCCGCCGGTGGCGACGTTCCGGTAGGCCTCGGCCAGCGCGAGCTGCGCGCCGCGGTACGGGTCGAGGTAGACGAACTTCGCGTTGCAGTCGGTGGCCACCGAGACTCCGCGGTTGCTCTCCTCGTCGATCCGGATCATGCCCGAGTCGGACGGTTGGGACAGCACCGAATTGCCGCGCACGTAGCGGTCGTACTGCGCGGTCACCCATTCCTTCGACGCCTGGTTCGGCGACGCGATGAGCTTCAGGAAGTCCGCGCGCAGTTCCTCCGGCGTCGACGGACGCGGCAGCTTCGCGGAGGTGTCGGCGATGAGGCCGTCCTGGAACGCGGGGCGCTCGATCGGGCGGTCGTACACCGGGCCCTGGTGCGCGACGGTGTGCGCGGGCACATCGACCACGATCTCGTCGTTCCAGGTGATCACGAGGTGCTCGCCGTCGGTGACCTCGCCGATGTCGGTGGCGATGACGTCCCACTTGGCGCAGACCGCCATGAACGCGTCGACGTTCTCCGGCGAAACGACAGCGCACATGCGCTCCTGCGATTCGCTGGAGAGCACCTCGGCGGGCGTCATTCCGGTGGCGCGCAACGGAACCCGGTCGAGGTAGATGTGCATGCCGCCGTCACCGGCCGCGGCCAGCTCGGACGTCGCGCACGACAGCCCGGCGCCGCCGAGGTCCTGGATGCCGACGACCAGCTTTTCGCGGAACAGGTCGAGACAGCACTCGATGAGCACCTTCTCGGTGAACGGGTCGCCGACCTGCACGCTGGGCAGCTTGCGCCGGCCCGCTGCGGATTCGTCGCCGGAGAAGGTGTCGCTGGCGAGCACGGACACGCCGCCGATGCCGTCGAGGCCGGTGCGCGCGCCGAACAGGATGATCTTGTTGCCGGAGCCGGAGGCGAACGCCAAGTGCAGGTCCTCGGTGCGCATCGCACCGACGCACAGCGCGTTGACCAGCGGGTTGCCCGCGTAGGAGGGGTCGAAGACCAGCTCGCCACCGATGTTCGGCAGGCCGAGGCAGTTGCCGTAGCCGCCGACGCCCGCGACCACGCCGGGCAGCACGCGCTTGGTGTCCGGCGCGTCGGCCGGGCCGAAGCGCAGCGCGTCCTGCACCGCGAGCGGCCGCGCGCCCATCGCCATGATGTCGCGGACGATGCCGCCGACGCCGGTGGCCGCGCCCTGGTACGGCTCCACATAGGACGGATGGTTGTGGCTCTCCACCTTGAAGGTGACCGCCCAGCCGTCGCCGATGTCGACGACGCCCGCGTTCTCGCCGATGCCGGCCAGCATCTTGGCCTTCATCTCGTCGGTGGCGGTCTCGCCGAAGTAGCGCAGGTGCTTCTTCGAGGACTTGTAGGAGCAGTGCTCGCTCCACATCACCGAGTACATCGCGAGCTCGGCGTCGGTGGGCCGGCGGCCGAGGATTTCCCGGATCCGCGCGTACTCGTCTTCGGCGAGGCCGAGTTCGACGTACGGCTGGCTCGTTTCCGGGGTCGCCGCGGCCACTGCGGTGGTGTCAACTGTGCTGGTCACGGTGTCCGTGTCAGGGTTCGCCACACCTCCAAGACTACGTGTCGGCCGGGTCACACCCGCAGCCGCCCAGGCTGGTCGCGCGGGGATAAATCAGTCGCGCTGGACAGTCCCGGCGGCTTAGCGTCAGTGATCGTGCTTTCCGCCACGTACCGCTTTCCCGCCATCCGACTCCCGCAGCGTCCGACGCCGGTCCGGTATCTGCTGGCGGTCCTGCGCGCGCGGCCGTGGCTCGTCCTCGGCGCGGCGGTGACCGGGGCGGGCTGGTCGCTGCCGAGCGCCTTGCTGCCGCTGGTGATCGGCCGCGGCGTCGGCGCGATCGCGGACGGCGACACCTCCGCGCTGTGGCGCTGGTCGCTGGTCGCGGGTGTGCTCGGCGTGGTGCAGGCGCTGCTCGGCACCGGGCTGCACTTCGCGGCGTACGGCATGTGGATCCACGGCGCGGGCACCACGCAACGCCTGGTCACCGACCACACGACCCGGCTCGGCGCGACCCTGCGCGAGGCGGCCAGCACCGGCAACGTCGTCGCGGTCACCTCGTCGGACATGAACTGGATCGGCAACGCGTTCGAGGTCATCGGCCGCACGATCGGGTCGATCGTGGCCTTCGTGGTCATCGGGATCGCGATGCTCAGCACGTCGCCGCTGCTGGGCACGGTCGCGCTCGTCGGCGTCCCGCTCGCGGTTCTCGGCATCGGCCCGCTGCTCGCGCCGCTGCAGAAGCGCAAGACCACGCAGCGGGAGAATCTGAGCGAGGTGAACGCGCTCGGCGCGGACATCGTGTCCGGGCTGCGGATCCTGCGCGGCGTCGGCGGCGAACGGCGGTTCCTGCGCCGGTTCCACGACGCCAGCCAGCTGGTGCGCCGCTCCGGCGTCGAGGTCGGGCGCAGCGAATCGTGGCTCGCCGCGGCGGAAGTGCTGCTGCCCGGACTGGTCACGGTGGCGATCACCTGGCTGGGCGCCCGGCTCGCGCTCGACGGCACGATCGGCGTCGGCGAGCTCGTCGCGTTCTACGGCGTTTCGGCGTTCCTGGTGGTGCCGGTGAGCACGGCGACCGAGCAGGTCAGCGCGCTCAGCTCGGGCCTGGTCGCGGCGCGCAAGGTGTGCGGTCTGCTCGCCCTGCGGCCGAAGCTGGCCGACCCGGCGTCGCCGCAGCCGCTGCCGGACGGGCCGCTGGAACTGGTGGACACCACCAGCGGCATCCGGGTCGCGCCGGGCAAGCTGACGGTGGTCGACCTCGGTGCCGAAGCGGAGGCGATCGCCGAGCGGATGGCCCGGTTCGCCGATCCGGGCGAGGACGAGAAGGTGCTGGTCGGCGGGGTGCCCGCGGATCGCGTCGCGCTCGCCGAGTTGCGGACCCGCGTGGTGTACGCGCACAACCAGGACATCTGGTTCTCCGGGGTGCTGCGCGAACAGCTGGAGCCGGCGCGCCCGGGCAGCGTCGACATCTTCGCGGCGCTGCACGCGGCGGACGCCGAGGACATCGTCGAAGCGCTGCCGCGCGGGGTCGACGAGCTGATCGGCGAACGCGGGCGGGAGGTGTCCGGCGGCCAGCGACAGCGGCTGAGCCTGGCCCGTGCGCTGGCGACCGACGCCGACGTACTGCTGCTGGACGAGCCGACCTCGGCCGTCGACGCGCACACCGAGGCCCGGATCACCCAGCGCGCCAAGGAATTGCGGAACGGAAGGACGACGGTGGTGTTCAGCCAGAGTCCATTGTGGAGGAACGTGGCCGACGAGGTCGTGCACGGAAAGGCAGTGGCGGTATGACGACGCGGCTCCCGCTCGCGTCGAGGCGCGAAGTCCGGCAATGGGTGCGGCGTACGGCCGCCGAGCACCGGCGCGAGTTCTCCTTGATGCTCGGCCTGTTCTTCCTCGCCACGCTGATCGGGCTGGCCGGGCCGCAGCTGCTCGGCCTGCTGGTGGACGGCGTGGTCGAGCATGGCGCGACGCTGCGGGTCGATCTGCTGGCCGCGGCGTTCGTGGTGGTGCTCGTGCTGCAGGCGTGGGCGAAGAAGGCGGCCCGGCTGCGCGGACGCGTTTTCGGCGAACGCGTGCTGGCGGAGAACCGCGAACGGTTCGTCAAGAACGCGCTTGACCTGCCGCTGGGCACCGTCGAGGCGGCCGGGACCGGCGACCTGCTCAGCCGCGCGACCAGCGACATCAGCAGGCTGGACCACGCGGTGCGCTTCGCCGCGCCGGAAATCCTGATCGCCACCGCTACCGTGCTGCTGACGACCATCGCGATGATCGTGACGTCGCCGCTGCTCGCGCTCACCCTGCTCGTGGCGCTGCCGCTGCTGGTGCCGGTGAACATCTGGTACCAGCGGGTGATTCCGAAGGCGTTCGCGTGGATGCTCGACCGGTGGGGCGACCTGCAGTCGGTCACCCACGAGACGGTGGAGGGCGCGCGGACCGCGGAGGCGCTGAGCCTCACCGAGCGGCGGCTGAGCACCGGACATCGCGCGCTCGACCAGGCGGTGCTCGGCGAGCGGCGGATGCGGGCGTATCAGCTGCGCTGGCTGCCGTCGCTGGAGTTCAGCTACGTGCTGCCGATCGCGGCGCTGCTGCTGCTCGGGCTGTTCGCGTACCAGCAGGGCTGGGCCGGACTCGGCACGATCACCACGATGCTGGCGTACGCGCAGGCGATGACCACGCCGCTCAACGAGGCGCTGTTCTGGCTGGAAGACCTGCAGGTCGCGCTGGCCGCCGCGCGCCGGATCCTCGGCGTGCACCCGACCGAAACGGCCGCGAAGGTCACCGACGTGCCGCGCGGGCGCGACATCGAGGTGCGCGACGTCCGGTTCGGCTACACCGCGGATCGCGAGGTGCTGCACGGCATCAGCCTGAGCGTGCCGCGCGGCGAACGGCTGGCGATCGTCGGTCCGTCGGGTGCGGGCAAGTCGACGTTGGGCAGGCTGCTGGCCGGGATCTCGGCGCCGACAGCGGGTTCGATCCAGGTCGGCGGTACCGAGGTGTCGACGCTCGCGGACGACGTGCTGCGCGGCGAGGTTCTGCTGCTGACGCAGGAGCACCACACGTTTTCCGGAACGCTGCGGGAAAACCTGGCGCTGCCCGCCCGGCGCGACGGCGGGGACTGGACCGACGAGGAACTGATGGCCTCGCTCGCGTCCGCCGGTGCGGCGGAATGGGCGGCCGGACTGCCGGACGGCCTGGACACCAAACTCGGCTCCGGCGCGTACTCGGTCCCGGCCGGTCTAGCGCAGCAACTGGCGTTGGCCCGCGTCGTCCTGGCTGACCCGCACACGCTGGTGCTGGACGAGGCGACGTCGCTGCTGGACACCGGGTCGGCGCGAGAGCTGGAACGGTCGCTGAACGCGGTGCTCGAAGGCCGAACGGTGATCGCGATCGCGCACCGGCTGCACACGGCCGCCGCGGCCGACCGGGTCGCGGTCGTCGAGGGCGGGCAGATCACCGAGCTGGGTCCGCATCAGGAACTGATCGCGGCGGGCGGACCGTATTCGCGGCTAGTCGAGGCAGCGAGCTGAAGCGCGATTCCCGGACGACAAATCCGGCGCGGTGAAAGCTGCCGCGTAACTTTGGAAGAATCAGATTTCCCCAAATACACTGCCCGCATCGGAAGGGGGAGCGGGTAGTGACTGACAAAATGGGCGGCCGGCGGGCCCTCCTCGTAATCTCGGCGTTTCTGGCAGCCGTGGTGATCGCGGCGATCGTGATACCGCTTGCACTCAACAGCGGCAAGGTGTCCGGCCACGCGATCGCGGTGTCCCAGCAAGGTCCGTGGCAGCTGGGATCGGACCGGATCGCGCCGTACGACATCGGCATCGATTCCTGGGTCGTTGGCGACGATCTGGTTCTGGTGAACGACACCTATGCGGTCGCGTACGCACGGAGCGACGGCAAGGAACGCTGGCGGATCCCCTCCCCGTCCGGCCATTTCTGCGGGGCGAGCACCTCTGTCGTCGACAACCGCATCGCCGTCGGCTATGGGGATCTCTGCTCGAGCGCGGCCGTGCTGGATGTCAACGCGGGAAAG
Source organism: Amycolatopsis sp. cg13 (assembly GCF_041346965.1). Taxonomy (GTDB): domain Bacteria; phylum Actinomycetota; class Actinomycetes; order Mycobacteriales; family Pseudonocardiaceae; genus Amycolatopsis. The sequence goes on along the minus strand of NZ_CP166848.1, from coordinate 6,104,793 downwards.
CTGCTGTGGCAGCGGGCGATGCCCATCACCTCGTCGGGAAGCCCATCGGAGGCGAAACTCGACGAGCACGCAGTGCTGGCGATCGTCGGCGGTTCGGTCGTGGTCGTGCACTACCAGCAGTTGCTCGGGCTGGACGCGGCCACCGGTGCCGTCCGCTGGTCCGAGGTCACGCCACCGACCGACGAGAAGGTGTACTCGAACTGCATTCCGTCGGACGGGATGCCGCGGAGCGCGGACTTCGTGCTGCTGTCCCACTGCAGCGCCAAGGACGCCGGCGACGACTTGTACGCCGCCGTTGCCGTCGATCCCGCGACCGGAAAAATCAAGCAGCACAACGAGTTCGTGAAGAGCAAGTCCTACCTCACGATGGCGTGGGTGAGCGCGTCGCCGCTGGTCGCCTACCTCAGCGATACCTCGAAAGGGTTGTACGAAACTCTCGACGACTCGCTCGAACCGGTCTCCAGCATCGAGGCCGGAGACGCGGTGAACGGCTTCATGGGCGACGACGGATTCGGCTACAGCCTGAGCGGGGTCTCCAACGGCACGTCACATCGACGTTCACGAGCACTCGTCACGGGCACCACGATGATCGCGCTGACAAACCCGCAGAAGCCCAACCGCCTCGCCGCGTTCGACCTCCGCACCGGTGCCAAACGCTGGGAAGTCCCGGCACCCGGCGGCGGCATTGTCGCGGCACCGCTCGCGGTGGAGGGCGGGCAGGTGATCGCCGTGGTCTCCGCTGGCGAGGACAATCCTGATCAGCACATCGTCAAGTTCGCACTGGACACCGGAGCTGTGACACCTGTGCGCACGGTCTCGCTCCCGGGTTCCGGCAATCGCCGCTTGGCACCGTGGTTCTGCCGCTTGTTCTGGGCAGACGGGGTCGTTTTCGGAGTCCGCGGGATCTACACCGCGCAGTCCACGGCGTTGGTATTCCGGCTCGGCTGAGCACGGTCGCTGAACGCGGTGCTCGAAGGCCGCACGGTGATCGCGATCGCGTACCGGCTCCACACAGCCGCGCGGCGAGCTAAGCGGAATGCCTGCTGGGGATTCGGCGTTGGCTCCGGACGGAACCATGCCGGCGGGATCGCGCCGGTGTCTGGGTGAGCGACGTGCTCGGCCCCCAGGCCGAGTGCGTCGCTCACCCAGACACCGGCTTGAAGGCGATCCCGCACGCCTCGGCGAAGCCGAGGCAGACAACACAGCGGGTGGGCGTGCTGTCGATCGGCCGGGAAGGCGCGGCCCCGCTCGCGGTGCCGGTTTGGTACGACTACGAACCCGGCGGCGAATTGCTGATCTGGATGGACCGCGGGTCGGCGAAGGACCGGGCGATCGAGGCCTCGGGCAAGCTGAGCCTCACGGTGCAGCAGGAAACCCAGCCGTACAAGTACGTCACGGTGTCCGGTCCGGTCGTGGACCGGTCCTCGGCGCCGACCGAGGAGCAGGCGCTCGCGATCGCCTCGCGGTACGCGCCCGAGGCCGAGGCGCGGCAGTTCGTCGAGGGCTCGCTCAAGGAGACCTCGGTGCTGGTGCGGGTGCGCACCGAACGCTGGCTCTCCAGCGACCACAGCAAGTAAAAGCCGTGAGGGGAACCCTGAGGGAATCTGATTCCCTCAGGGTTCCCCTCACGTACCTTTGGCTCAGGCTTTCACGAGCGCGTCGACCGCGCTGTAGAACATGCCGAGACCGTCGTCGGACGGGCCGGTGAGCGCGTCGATCGCGTGCTCCGGGTGCGGCATGAGACCGACCACGCGGCCGTTCTCGCTGGTGACGCCCGCGATGTCGTTGCGGGAGCCGTTCGGGTTGCCGCCGACGTAGCGGAACGCCACCCGGCCCTCCGCCTCCAGCATGTCCACAGTGGACTGGTCGGCGACGTAGCAGCCGTCGTTGTTCTTGAGCGGAATCAGGATTTCCGCGCCCGCCTCGTAGCGCGAGGTCCACGCGGTGGCGTTGTTGTCCACGCGCAGCCACTGGTCGCGGCACACGAAGTGCAGGCCGACGTTGCGGATCATCGCGCCGGGCAGCAGGCCGGCCTCGCACAGGATCTGGAAGCCGTTGCAGATGCCGAGCACCGGCATGCCCTTGTGTGCGGCGTCGATGACCGAGGTCATCACCGGCGCGTAGCGGGCGATCACGCCGGCGCGCAGGTAGTCGCCGTAGGAGAAGCCGCCGGGGACGACGACCGCGTCGACGCCCTTCAGGTCGTCGTCGGCGTGCCAGAGCGAAACGGCTTCGGCGTCGGCGTAGCGGACCGCGCGGGCGGCGTCGCCGTCGTCGAGCGTGCCGGGGAAGGTGATGACGCCGATGCGGGCGCTCACGCCTCGACCCGCCGGATCGTCCACTGCTCGATCACCGGGTTGGCGAGGAAGCCCTCGGCCATCTTGGCCAGCGTCTCGTCATCGACGTCGTCGTCGACCTCGAGTTCGAAGTGCCGCCCCTGGCGCACGTCGGCGACCCCGGAGAAGCCCAGCCGCGGCAGCGCGCGCGCCACCGCCTGGCCCTGCGGGTCGAGGATCTCGGGTTTGGGCATGACGTCGACAACGACTCGAGCCACGGCTGGCTGCTCCTTATTTCTGCAGGTCGTGGGTGCGGTTGAAGCGTACTTCACTAGCCTGACCGGCAGACAGACCGGTATCGAGGGGGAGACATGAACCACCCGCCGCAAGGCCCGTACCCGCAGCAGGGTCCTTATCCGCCGCGCGGGCCGCAGCCTGGCCAGTATCAGCAGCCTTATCCGCCGCAGGGCCAGCCTTTCGGGCAATACCCTCAGCCGCCGAAGAAGAAGTCGAAGGCCGGGTTGTGGATCTCGCTCGGCGCGGCGGTCGTGGTGCTCAGCGGCGCGGTCGCGTTCACCGGCTGGGTGACCCCCGGCTTCTTCAAGGAGAAGCTGGACACGACGTCGCACGGGACGCCGGAGCAGGTGACCCAGTCGGTCGCGAACTCGATCACCGAGCAGACCGGGCTGGACCAGCTGTGGTGCAAGATCCGCTCGAAGCGGTCCTACCCCGCCGACGAGTTCTTCCGGAGCGCGAAGGGCGAGGCCAAGATCAGCAACCCGGTGCATCCGACCGGCCCGCAGGAGCGTGCGGCCACGATCACCGCGGGCAACCTCGCCTACGGCATCGCGATCATCCCGGACGGCAACGGCTGGTGCGTGCGCGACGCCAAGTCCGACGGCGAACCGGCCCCGCTGGCCAGCCTGTCGACCGACCCGAAGCCGCGTCCCCAGGTGAAGGACGGCACGGACGCCGCGATGAAGTTTATCGACGCGGTCAACGCGCGCGACATCCCGGCGGCGCTGTCGGTGATGTGCCGGGACGCGCCGGACACTACCCGCGACGGCACCCAGCAGTGGATTTACGGCGAGACGAAGCTGACCGTGCGCAAGACGGACGTGCTGAAGACCGCGGGCCGGACCATCGTGCACGTCGACGCCAAGGTCGACGGCACCGCCAAGGAGGGCCGGGTGGAGACCGACGACCAGGCGGTGGACGGCGCGTGCGTCACCTCCTTCGACCCCACTTCTGACTGATCGGTTTTCCGGGGACTTGCGCGTAGCGTGACCTGCGCCATGATGTGTCGTTGACAGGGTGTCAACACCACCGGGAGGCAGCGTGCCAGAGCAGGACTCCTTCGACTACGTGATCGTCGGCGCGGGCAGCGCGGGCTGCGTGCTGGCGAACCGGCTGAGCGAGGACCCGTCCGCACGGGTGCTCCTGCTGGAGGCGGGCGGCGAGGACACCGCGGACGAGGTCCGGATCCCGGCGGCGTTCGCGTCGCTGTTCAAGACGAAGTGGGACTGGAACTACGAGACCGTCGAGCAGAAGCACACCGGCAAGAAGGAGTACTGGCCGCGCGGCCGGATGCTCGGCGGGTGCTCGTCGATCAACGCGATGATCTACATCCGCGGCAACCGCGCCGACTACGACGGCTGGCGCGATGCGCACGGAGCCACCGGCTGGGGCTGGGACGACGTGCTGCCCTACTTCAAGCGCGCCGAGGGCAACCAGCGCCTCGGCGGGCCGCTGCACGGCACGGACGGCCCGCTGAACGTCGAGGACCGGCGGTTCACGCACGAGCTGTCGCACGCGTGGGTGGACAGCGCCGTTTCGTGGGGGCTCAAGCACACCGACGACTTCAACGGCGAATCGCAGGAAGGGGCCGGGCTCTACCAGGTCACCTGCAAACGCGGCCGCCGCTGGTCCACGGCGGACGCTTACCTGCGGCCCGCCCTGCAGCGGCCGAATCTCACGGTCCGGACGAACGCACAGGTCACGCGCGTGGTCTTCGAGGGCACCCGCGCGGTTGGCGTGTCCTATTTGGACAAAGGCGTGCCGACGACCGTCCACGCGGACGCCGAAGTGTTGCTGTCCGGCGGCGCGATCAACTCGCCGCAGCTGCTGATGCTTTCCGGCGTCGGACCTGCTGAGCACCTGCGGGAACTGGGCATCGACGTGGTCGCCGCGCTGCCCGGTGTCGGCGACAACCTGCACGACCACCCGGCCGTCGGCGTGATCTGGTCGACGAAGGGCACCACCGACATCGCGGACTCCGCGACCCCGGCCGGGCTGGTGCGCTACCAGCTGACCAAACGCGGCCCGCTCGCGTCGAACATCGGCGAGGCAGGCGCGTTCTACTCGACCCGCGACGGCCTCGACGCGCCGGACATGCAGATCCACGTGGCCCCGACGTTGTTCTACGACAACGGAATGCGCGAACCGACCTGCCCTGGCTTCACGTCCGCGGCGACGCTGGTCGACGTCGCGAGCCGCGGCCGGCTCCGGCTGAAGTCGGCGAATCCGTTGTGGAAGCCGGAAATCGACCCGGCTTACTACGCGGAGTCGATCGACCTGGAGTCGATCAAGTCGGCGCTGCGGTCGCTGATCGAGATCGGCCGGTCCGGCCCGTTGGCGAAGTTCCTGGACCGGCCGTTCCTTCCAGCGACGCACGAGCTGTCGGATGAGGCGCTGACCGAGCATGTCCGGGAGAACACGCAAACGCTGTATCACCCCGTCGGCACGTGCGCGATGGGCAGCGGCGAGCACGCGGTGGTGGATCCGGATCTGAAGGTGCGCGGGGTTTCGGGGCTGCGGGTGGTGGACGCTTCGGTGATGCCGGTGGTGCCGCGCGGGAACACCAACGCGCCGACGATCATGGTGGCGGAGAAGGCGGCGGACTTGATCCGGGCTCGATGACCGCTCTGTCGGACTGGCGAGATCTGCTTGCCTCCTGGGCGATTCCGGACACCGTGCACCCTCCGGAATCGCCGTGGGTCCTTCCGCGGGAGGTGTTTCTCCGGCGGGCCGATCGGCAGATCGCTGAGCCGATCGGGGCGACGCACCGGTTGGCCGCCGAGGCGTTGCAGGAGCCGGGCACGGTGCTCGACGTCGGCGCGGCGGCCGGGGCGGCGAGTCTGCCCCTGGTCGGCCGGTCGAACGTCACCGCGGTGACGGCGTTGGACACCGACGACGAGTTGCTCGCCGCGTTCGCCGAGAGGGCGGCGGGCATCGAGCATCGGCTGCTGTCCGGCAGGTGGCCTGAGCTTGCCGCGGACGCTGGGGTGGCGGATGTCGTCGTGTGCGGGAACGTGGTTTATAACGTCCCCGACCTAGCCCCGTTCGCTGCGGCGCTCACTGCGGCGGCGCGGCGACGGGTCGTGGTCGAGACCGCCGCGCGGCATCCGTTGACCGAGCTTAACCCGTTGTGGCAACGGTTTCACGGCATCGAGCGACCAACCGGGCCGACCGCCGAGGACTGTGTCGCGGCGCTCGCGGAAGTGGGGATCGAACCGGAAGTCGTGGCGTGGCAACGGCCGCCGGAGCCGGAGTACGCGGAGTTCTCGACGACGGTGGACGTCGTCCGGCGGCGGTTGTGCTTGCCTGCCGACGCGGCCGGGGAGGTCGAGCGAGCCTTGCTGGGCCCGGGCGTGGACCCGGAAATGCCACCAGATCTCGGGTCTTCCGGCCGGGATCTGGTGACGCTGGTTTGGCCCGGGTCCGCTTAACGGACGCGTTCGAGGGCTGGCACCCGGGCGGGCTGCAGCGTGAACAGGTGCCCGGCAAGGAAAACCAAGGCGAGAATGAGATAGGAGTCGCCGACGAGGTGCTGCCACGGGGTCCACGCGAGTTCTTTCATTCCGCTGGACGGCACAAGCGTGTGCGGCGCGGCGATGAACACCGCGACTCCCACGATCAACGCGACGGCGGCTTGAGGTGTGCGAACCCGGGCGGCGAGGATGAGCACTGACGGCACGATCCAAACCCAGTGGTGCGACCAGGAAATCGGCGACAGGACAAGCACGGCCGCCGCGTTAACGACGAATGCGAGCGGTCCGTCGACGCGCCGCATGATGAGCACGGCGGCGACCAGGACGAACGCGGACAACGTCAGCCACAGCAGGTCGTGCGCGGGCGGCAGCAGGGCGAGGCGGTTGAGTGCGCCTTCGATGGTCTGGTTGGTCGCGTAGGGAGAACCGCTGAAGCCGTCGGCGTTGGTGAGGCCGCCGCCGAAGAAGTACTCCGCGGACGCGCGCGGGGCGACCAGGAAACCGAGGAGGGTGGCCGCGGCACCGGTGAAAAGGGCGTTTCGGGCGGCGCGGAAATCCTTGGTGAGCAAGAAGAACAGGAGGAAACCGGCGGGCGTGACCTTGATCGCGGCGGCCAGGCCGACCAGCACGCCGCGTGGCCAGCGAGGATTGGGTGCGAGGCAGTCGACAGCGACCAAGGCCATCAGGACGAGGTTGATCTGTCCAAAAGAGAGCGTCGAGCGCACCGGCTCGAAGGCGAGCGCCGCGACGGCCAGCGCCGACGCGGTCGCTGCTGAGGTGCGGCGACTCCAGCCCTGCCGCAGACGGCGGACCACGGCGTAGAGGACGGCCCAGAGCGACGCGGCGGAGACGACGTCGAGCAGAACGGACGCGACGGACAACTTCGGGAACGCCAAGGCAGAGAAGAGAAACGCGGCGAACGGCGGGTAGATGAAGGGCAGCATGGACCCGGCCGTGGTGGTGGGCAGCGCACCGTAGAGGTCGCCGCCGTGGAGGACGGCATCCGCGCCGAAACGGTAGACCTGCAGGTCAACCGGACTGACGCTGCTGATGAAGGCCGCTACTCCTGCGACGAGCGCGATCGCGCCGAGAGCGAGCAGCAAGGCGGAGATCCGCCCAGCTTTTCCGTGCCACCACATACGCCGGCCATTGTAACCACGCGGTCTGACGATCTTGACCCGGAATCGAACCTGGCGGCTATCGCGAGCGTTCTTCCCGGTAGGCGTGCAGAATTTCGCGCGCCTCGTCCGCGGAACGGCGGATGCTGTCCGCGACGACGTCGACAAACCGTGCGATGCCCTCCAACCGGACAGCCGCCTGCGTGTCCGGACCCAGCACCTCGACGCCGCGCCGCGCGGTTTCCGCGAGACGGAGGTTGGCGCGGACGGTGGCCATGATCGATTCGTAGAAGACGTCGTCGTCGACCAGGTAGCGCTCGCGGCGGCCCTCGTCGCGTTCCCGGCGGACCAAGCCCTGGTGTTCGAGGAACGCGATCGCCTTCGACACCGACGCGGGGCTGACCCGCAGGCGCCGGACGAGTTCGGCGGCGGTGAGCCCGCCGGAATCGGTGGTGTAGAGCGCGACCAGCAGCCGAGCGGTCATCTTCGGAAGCCCGGCGTCGGTGAAGACGGCGGCGAACGACTCCTCGTACTCGCGCACCGCATCGGTGTCGCGTCCGCCCTCCGGCGGGACCGGGCGAGCGCGACGGACGGCCGACTGCCTGCTCCGGTGGGCGCGGTGCTCGGTGGCGTGCTGGGCGAGGTCGGCACGGTAGCCGGCCGGACCGCCGTTGCGCAGCACCTCGCGCGTGACCGTCGAGGTGGGCCGGTCGAGCCCGCGCGCGATCTCCGCGTACGCGAGACCGTCGGCTAGCCCGCGCGCGATCTGGTGCCGTTCCTGCTGGGTGAGTCTGCCGCCGGGCATCGCGATCTCCTTCGTTCCTGGCCGGACGATAGCGTTGACGTTACCCCCATTGCAACACTCCCGTTGCGTTGACCTTAGCCCTCGTTGCAACGATGCACTGCCTTCCACCTGCGTATATCCCTTGAAAACGCAACAAGCGTGTTGGCAGAATCTGGAAACGCAACGTAGCGTTTCTCGGGTCAGAAACAACTGGGGGAAGGAACCCGAGCGTGCCCGCCACCGAGAACTACCAAACCGCCGAACTGCTCCTGCGCCGCCCCGCCCGCCCCGGCGAGCTGGTCGTCGGCGACCGCGTCCGTCCACAGTGGATCGACGGCGGCGCGCGCTTCTGGTACGCCGTGAACCACGGCGACAGCAAGCAGTTCTTCCTCGTCGACCCGGCCGCGGGCACCCGCACCCCGGGCTTCGACCCGACAACGCTGCCTGCCGTGCCGCCTCCTGGCGCCCCGCTGGACGTGCCCTCGCCGGACGGCAAGGTCGCGGTGTCCCCGCGCGGCGCGGACCTCTGGGCGGTTTCCGGCGCCCGGGAATGGCCGCTGACCAGCGACGGCGCGCCCGGCTACCAGTACGGCACCAACCCGGAAAGCCTCGGCAACAGCACCCTGCTGCGGAAGTTCGGGCTGCCGCACCTGCCGCCCGCCGTGACGTGGTCGCCGGATTCGACGAAGGTGCTGACTCACCGGACGGACGAGCGCGAGGTCCGCGAGACGCATCTGCTCGAAGCCCGGCCCGCCTACGGCAGCGCACCGGCGCTGCACACCCAGCGCTACCCTTACACCGGCGACGAGCACATGGCGCTGGCCGAACTGGTGGTGCTGGACGTCGCCAGCGGCACGGTGGTCCGCGCGCAGGCTGAACCGCTGCTCGCGCCGATGATGTCGCCGGTGATGGCCAAGTGGGCGTGGTGGGCGGCGGACAGCTCGGCGGTGTACTTCCTCCGCCAGCCGCGCGATCGGCACACCCTCAGCCTGCACCGGATGGACCCGGTGACCGGCGAGGTCACCACGGTGCTCAGCGAAACCGGGCCGACCCGCGTCGAGCCCAACCAGTGGCTGTACGAGCCGCCAATCGTGCGCGTGCTGGAGAACGAGGTGCTGTGGTACTCGCAGCGCGACGACTGGGGCCACTTGTACCGCTACGACCTGCACACCGGCGAGCTGCTGAACCAGGTCACGTCCGGGGATTGGGCGGTGCGGCAGATCCTGCACGTCGACGGGGAGACGGTGTACTTCGTCGCGTCCGGGCTGGTCGCGGAGGATCCGTACCGGCGCACGGTGTGCCGGATCGGCTTGGACGGCACCGGATTCGCCAAGGTGACCGACGATGCGCTGGACCACGCCGTCACGATGCCGGACAGCATGGCGTACTTCGTCGACTCGGCGTCCACTGTGGACACCCCGCCGGTGGCGACGGTCCGCGATTGGACCGGCCGCGTACTGGTCGAGCTGGAGCGGGCGGACATCACGAAGCTCGCCGCGACCGGCTGGACGCCGCCGGAACCGTTCTGTGTCAAGGCGGCCGACGGGGTTACCGACATCTACGGCGTACTGTACCGGCCGCACGGCTTCGATCCGGCGAAGAAGTACCCGGTCGTGGACAACATCTACCCCGGCCCGCAGGTCACCCGGACCTCGCCGTCCTTCGACCCGGGCGGCATGGGCCTGGACGCGGAACCCCTTGCCGCGCTTGGCTTTGTGGTGCTCGCCGTGGACGGACGCGGTACGCCGGGCCGGAACAAGTCGTTCCACGACGCGTCTTACGGCAAGCTCGCCGACGCGGGCAGCCTGGACGACCACCTCGCGGCCATGCGGCAGCTCGCCGAGACGCGACCGTGGATGGATCTGGACCGTGTGGGCGCGTTCGGGCATTCCGGCGGCGGATTCGCGACTGTGCGGGCGATGTTGGACTACCCCGAAGTCTACCGGGTCGGCGTCGCGTTGTCCGGTTCGCACGACGCGCAGCACTTCAGCCTGGACTTCGTGGAGGCCTACGACGGCGCGGACAATCCGCAGGCGTGGGCGGCATCGTCCAATGTGGAGATCGCGGATCGGTTGGCGGGCAAGCTGTTGCTCGTGCACGGCGAGATGGACGACCGCGTGCATCCGGACAACACGCTCCGGCTGGCGGATCGGCTGATCGCGGCGAACAAGGACTTCGAGCTGCTCATCGTTCCCGGCGCCGAGCACGTGTTCATCGACTGCCTGTCCTATGTTCGCGCCCGCGGCTGGGATTTCCTGGTGCGCGAACTGATGGGCGAGCAGCCGCCGGCGTACCGGCCCGCGCCGATCGTGCTCGACCCGGAGCTGCTCAGCGAGCTGTTCGCCTAACGGTTTGTCGACATTGCCCGTTTTTGTCGGACCCCGTCGCTACGGTTCCTGTCATGAGCACTTCCCTCTACTACGACGCGAGCCGGGCGACCGCGCTCACCCCGACCGAGACAGCGGCTATCGAACGCATCGTCACCGCCCGCCAGTCGTCTTTCCCTTACCCAGACGAGGAATCCCTCTACCTGTACGAGGAAGGCGGCAGCGAGCCGGACGAGATTGTGGCCGGGTCAACCAAAATCCCGTTCGATCCCGACCGGATGATGGCGGTGCTCGAACACGTGCTGGGCTCGGTGACCGAGTTGCGCCGCGCTCTTCCGGACGCGGAATGGCGCGTGCACCTCGACGATTTCGATCTGCCGTGGGATGAGAGCGAGGGGTACTTCCTCCCCTCGTGACGCGGGCGGCCAGGCGCTGTCTCAGGCCTGGCCGACCCGCCGCAGCGCCTCGCGGGTGAGGTCCTTAAGCGTCGGATAACCGTCGACAGCCATGATCAAGTCAGCTTCAGCGAGCAAGGTACGCAGAACATGGACAACGCCGTCCTCACCAGCCAACGACAAGCCCCACGCATACGGGCGGCCGACGCCCACCGCGGTCGCGCCCAAAGCCAGCGCCTTCACCACGTCGGCTCCGGAGCGCACGCCGGAGTCGAACAGGACCGGCGTGCCGTTCGCGGCGTCGACCACCTCGGCCAGGCAGTCCAGCGCCGGGAGACCGCCGTTGGCCTGCCGTCCGCCGTGGTTCGAGCAGTAGATCCCGTCGACGCCGCCGTCGATGGCACGACGGGCGTCGTCGGGATGCTGAATGCCTTTGACCAGCAAGGGAAGCTTCGTCAGCGACCGCAGCCAGGGCAGGTCTTCCCAGGTGAGCGGGTTGCCGAAAAGCTGCGCCCACAGCCCGACTGCGGCCGCCGGATCGTCCTCCGGGGCCTTGCCGAGCCGCTTCCGGAACACCGGGTCGGTGAAGTAGTTGGCCAGGCAATGCCCGCGCAGCTGCGGGAAGTTCGCGGTCGACAGGTCACGCGGACGCCATCCGGTGACCCAGGTGTCGAGCGTGACGACGATGCCGCGGAAACCCGCCGCCTCGGCGCGTTGCACGAGCGAGGCGGCGAGGTCGCGGTCGGTCGGCGTGTAGAGCTGGAAGAAGCCCGGGGTGTCGCCCAGTTCCGGGACGAGCGTTTCCACCGGGTCGACGCTCAGTGTCGAAGCGACCATCGGCACGCCCGTTCGCGCGCTGGCACGCGCGGTCGCGAGATCGCCGTGGCCGTCCTGCGCACACAGGCCGATCACCCCGACCGGCGCCAGGAACAGCGGCGACGGCAGCTTCATCCCGAACAGGTCCACCGACAGGTCGCGTTCGTTCGCGCCGACGAACATCCGCGGGACGAGTCCCCAGCGCTCGAATGCCTCGACATTCCCGCGCTGGGTCCGCTCGTCGCCCGCCCCACCGGCCACATAGGACAGTACGGACGGCGGAAGCGCTTGTGCCGCACGCGCTTCCAGTTCCGCGTACGCCATCGGCAGGTCCGGGACGCGGCCGGAGAGCCCGGCGAAATAGATCTCGTGCTGGAAATCGCCGAAGCCGGGCAACAGTTCTCCTCAGCGCTTGCCGTGCAGGACGGTGACCAGCTTGGCGACCAGTGCGTCCGTGGATTCCTTGCGGGAGAAGGAAGTGAGGGTGAGCGGCGCGGTGAACCGCTGCCGGGCCACTGCCTTCGGACGGGCGAACTCGCGCAGCCCCTCCGGGCCGTGGATCCGGCCGAACCCGGAATCGCCGACGCCGCCGAAGGGCAGCGACGCGATGCCGGCGAACGACAGCGGCGCGTTCACCGAGGTCATGCCCGCGCGCAGCCGCGACGCCAGCTCGGCGCCGCGTGCCCGCGAGAACACCGTCGAGCCGAGGCCGTACTTGGTCGCGTTGGCCTTTTCGATCGCTTCGTCCATGTCGCGGACCCTGGCGATGGTGACGGTCGGGCCGAACGTCTCCTCGCGCACAGCCTCGGAGTCCTCCGGGACGTCGACCAGCACGGTCGGCTGGACGTAGCGGTCGCCGACGCTCTCCACGCCGCCAACCAGCGCCTTTCCGCCGCGCTTCAGGGCGTCCTCGATGTGGCTGCGGATCACCGAGAGCTGCGAGGGCATGGTGATCGGGCCGTACTGCGCGTCCTCGTCCGAACCCGCGCGCACGTTCTTCGCCTTCTCGACGACCCGCGCCACGAACTCGTCGGCCACGCGTTCGTGCACGTAGACCCGCTCGACGCCGATGCAGGTCTGGCCGGAGTTGGAGAACGCGCCCCAGACGGTGGCATCAGCCGCCGCTTCGAGGTCCGCGTCCGTGTCGACCAGCAGCGCGTCCTTGCCGCCCGCCTCGATCACGACCGGGGTGAGCGTGTTCGCGGCGGCGGCCATGATCTTCTTGCCGGTGGCCGCCGAGCCGGTGAACGCGATCTTGTCCACGCCGGAGCCGACCAGCGCGGCCCCGGTCTCGCCGAAGCCGGTGATCAGCTGCAGCACCGGCTGTTCGGGCACGATCTCGGCGAACGCGTCGACCAGCCATTTCCCGACGCCGGGGGTGTACTCGCTGGGCTTGAACACGACGGCGTTGCCCGCGGCCAGCGCGTACGCGATGGAACCGAGCGGCGTGAACACCGGGTAGTTCCAGGGCCCGATCACGCCGACGACGCCGAGCGGTAGGTACTCCACGGTCGCGGCCTGGTTGGCCATCAGCAGGCCGGACGAGCGGCGGTGCTTGCCGAGCACCTTGCGGGCGTTCTTCGCCGCCCACGCGATGTGCTCGATCGCCAGCACGCTCTCGAGCTGGGCGTCCGCGACCGGCTTGCCGGTTTCGTCCCGCACGACCTGGCACAGCTGCGGCAGCCGCCGGGTGAGCACGCCCTTCCAGCGCTGCAGCCGCTCCGCGCGACCGGCGAAGCCGAGGCCGTCCCACCAGCGCGCGGCCGCCCTCGCCCGCTCGACGGCGGCGCTGACCTGCTCGGCCGTGTGCACCGGGTAGGTCCCGACGACCTCGTCGGTGGCCGGGCTGAGCGAATCGAACGTCTCGCCGACGGGCGTCGGCTTCGGCTGGACCGCGGTCATCGGCGTTCTCCCCGTCTCGGTGAACCCCCAGGCTACGAGGTTGCTGACACTCTGCCAACAGTTGCCCGGGCTTCCAGCCAGCATGTCATCCGAGGGCAGGCGCGGAAAGTCCTCCGACCGGGAGTCCTCGCTGGCCGCCCTCGTGGCCGGGCCTGCGGCGTAGGGTTGAACCGACCGATCTTGGTAAGGAGAAAACCTGATGCGGATCGTCCATTTCGGACATTCCTGCGTGCTGCTCGAGACCGCCGCGGAGCGGATTCTGCTCGACCCGGGCACGTTCTCCACCGGCTTCGAGGCCGAGCGCGAACTGTCCGCGGTGCTGATCACCCACCAGCACTTCGACCACCTCGACGTCGAACGGCTGCCCGGCCTGCTCAAGGCGAACCCGGACGCGAAGCTGATCGTCGACCCCGGTTCGGCCGAGGCGATCGAGAAGCTGCACCTGGAGTTCGAGGTCGCGCGCCCCGGCGACGCGTTCGAGTTCGGCGGCACCTCGGTGTCGGTCGTCGGCGGCGAGCACGCGGTGATCCACGCCGACATCCCGGTGATCCCGAACATCGGCTACCTCGTCGACCACGGCGCGTTCTACCACCCGGGCGACTCGTTCTTCGTGCCCGAGCAGAAGGTCGACGTGCTCGGCCTGCCCACCGGGGCACCATGGCTGAAGGCCGGCGAAGCGGTGGACTTCCTGCGCGCGGTCGCGCCGCGCCGCTCGGTGCCGATCCACGAGGCGGTGCTGGCCAACCCGGCGATGCACTACGGGTTGTTCCAAAACCTCGCCCCGGAGGGTACCGAGGTGCAGGTGCTGGAACGAGGCGTCGCGACGGAGGTCTAGGTCTACGCGGGCGCGGTGTGACGCAGGGAGCCGTAGGTGCTCCCGAAGGCCCGGTTTTCGAGGGCGACGTCCACCGCGTCCAGCAACGCCTGCCGCAAGCCGGGGCGGCTGAGGTCAGCGGCGTCAATGCCAAGCCGCACCAGCCCGCCTCGGCGCGCGGCCCGGGCGGAGGCCAGTACGAGCGCGAAGCAGCGGACAGTCTCCGTACGGTGCGACTGGCTCGCGAAGTCCTGTACCCGCGCGCGCCGAATCTCGCCGGTCACCAGGTCCCGCACAGCGTTCTGGTCGGCGCACAGCGAGAAGCCGTGCTCCCGCAACGCCTGCACCGTGCCAGGCGACGCGAGCCACCGCGGCGGCGCGAAACCGTCGACAGTCACGCCAGTCGCGTCGAGAGCCGCCTTCGCTGCGATAAGCCTCAGCCGCGCTTCGTGCGCAGGCAGCATGGCGAACTCGGCCTTGCGCCCCAGGTGCACCGCACGATGCGTCGGCGGAATGCGGTGGTCGTAGCCGTTGAGCAGCACCGAGTCGCCCGCCGCCGCGCGCGTGCGGACCCAGGCCGTGACGGGCCCGTCCTCCGTGCGCGCGACGTGCAGAATCGACAGCGGGACGTGCCGACGTTCGAGTTCGGCCGCCAGATGCGCACAACGGTGCAGCGTGCGCGTGGTGACCCCGGACAGCGAGACCAGCAGGCGAGCATCCACGCCACCATTGCGCCGGAGCCGTGTGGCGACTGCCTGACCACACCGTGAACTACGAGTGAGACTTACGCGGCGGACAGTCACCGCCCCGTATGCGTGCTGTTTATGCAGCAGTCTTGCGGCAGTGCCAAATGAGCATCGAGGGTACGTCCTTCGCTGCCGCAGCCAGCGCTTCCGGGATCAGCCCGTTGAGCGACCACGGCCAGAGATCCCACGGCCCACCACCCGGAACCTGCCGCGGCTCGGTATGCGCGGGCGTCGGCTCCTGACAACTCACCGGCGCGAAACCCGCGGCGAGAAACGCGCGCAGATAGTCACCGACGCGATGGTGATACGTGCGCACCCTCGCTGGCGCACCGTCGGCCGCGCGTACGGACGGAATCGACCCACGCTGGACCTGCTCGGGATGCACGTCGGACAGGAGGAGGTGCCCACCCGGAGCGAGAACCCGCGCGAACTCGGCGATCACCGGCGTTAGGTCCGGCACATGCGACAACGCGAGGCCACAAAGCACCAGATCCTGCGAACCGTCGTCGACCGGGAGTTCGTGCAGGTCAGCGACGAGCGTCGAGTCAGCCTTGGCGTGGCTGAGCATCTCGGCGGACCCATCGACGGCGACGACGTGGTGACCACGTTCGACCAGGAGCCGGGTGAGACGCCCAGTGCCGCAAGCAGCGTCGAGCGCGCGACCGGGCCGGATGGTGTCGAGGATCTTGGTGAGATGGGGTTCGTCGGCGAACGCAGCGTTCTCGCCGGAGTCATACGCAGCGGCCCAACGAGCGTAACCATCTCGCGGGGCGAGCTGAGTTACCTCGACACCTTCATCCAGGTCTCCGTCGGCTAGGAGCGCGCGGATTTCCGCGAGGCGCGCTTCAACGAACTCGCGATCGTGCTCGCCTGTGAACGCGCGGAGCAACGCGGCTCC
This sequence comes from Amycolatopsis sp. cg13, assembly GCF_041346965.1. GTDB lineage: Bacteria > Actinomycetota > Actinomycetes > Mycobacteriales > Pseudonocardiaceae > Amycolatopsis. The sequence continues at coordinate 6,088,947 of NZ_CP166848.1, read as the reverse complement.
TTCGATGCCGATGAGGTAGGCGAGGGGATGCTCGTAGCTCACCCTTGTGGACGCTAACCGGGCAAATGCCGCAGGGCCACCGATTTTCGCGCTCGCCTACCCTGCCATGGCCCGGACCTGTCGCTGTTCCCCTGGGGAAGGCACGCCGTGGCGACCGGGGCCGTTTTCACGACTGGGCTCAGCAACTCACGGATTGCCCGGTTTGGCTGCCTCCACGAGCCGCCGCACCGCGACCGCGACGCGCCCGCGCAGGTCGGGATCGATGAGGGCCCCGTTCTCGACTGCCTGGCGAGGAATGGGAATCCGCGCACAAGCGTCGTCGACGATGCGGGTGCCCGCGTAGGTGAGCGTCTTGCGAAGGGACTCGTGCGCGTCCGCACCGCCAGTCGGCGCGGCGACCGAAGACGCGTTGATCCACGCGACAGGCTTCCCGTACATCTCACCGCCGCCGATAGTCCAGTCGAGCAGATTCTTGAACGACCCCGGCAGGCCGCCGGCGTACTCCGGGGTGCAGAACAGGACGCCATCCGCCGCCCCGATCGCCTCCCGCAACGCCGCGACTTCGTCCGGCAACGGATCCCGATCGAGATCAGGATTGAAGTGCGGCAGCCCGTCGAGCCCACCGTACACAGTGGACGGAGCAAACCCAGCCGCGGTCGCGATGACAGCCGCATTGACCGAACCGGCCCGCAGACTGCCGCTGATGAGCAGAATCACGAAGCCCAGTGTGCCAGCGCGGACGGTTCGGCGGGGTTGCCTTTTTCGGCAGGTGCCGAACGTTCACCCACTGCGACCGCGCGAACGCAATCGCCGCACGACAAGCTCCGGCGGCGGGTGCCTCAGGCCGAGCCCGCTTCGAGGTGCGCCAAACTGCGCAGAGGCTTGGCGGTGGACGGGCATGAAGGATCGGATTCCAGCCGAGCGCAGGTCCTGAAACAGCCGGATCCAGACCGCGACCGGACCCGCGCCGGAGCAGCCGCACAGCATGCCAAGACCACGGTCGCCCCGGGCCAGAACAGTCACGCAGCCCACCAAAACCACGGTCACCCCGCGCCGGAACTGGCGCACATGCCAAGACCACGGTCGCCCCGTGCCAGAGCGACCTCGCAGTCCACCAAAACCACGGCGATCCCGCGCCGGAGCAGCTGCGCAGCATGCCAAGTCCAGGGTCGTCCTGCGGCAGAGCAACCCCGCAGCCCACCAAAACCACGGCGATCCCGCGCCGGAACTGGCACGCAGCCCGCCGAGGCGACGATTAGCCGCGAGCTGTCACGCGCATCGACCTCACTCCCACACCACCCCTCCCCGCTGCCCCTGTGCCAATCCAGCCGCTGCGGCGGCAGCGCGGGTTCCTGGGTCCAGGGGGTTCGGGCCGATCGCCGCGATTGAAGCCTCGTCCGGTTCCAGAACCGCCACCTTCGCGCCTGCCTCGCGGAGGTCTGCCAGCACCTGTTCGAGCGGACGTTCCGTCGGGAAGGGCTCCGCCGCGCCCATCGGGACCACCACTGTCACCTGAGCAGAACCTGTTGCGTAGTCGGCATTCGCGGAGGAACGGACACCGCCGTCGACATAGCGCTTGCCGTTGATCGGCACCACCGGCCAGATGCCGGGCACCGCGCAGCTTGCCTCTACCGCGACGACCAACGGGACGCCGGACGCGCGGTCGAACACCATCGGCTCACCGGTTTCCGCTTCCACCGCAACGATTTTCACCGCACGCTCAGGCCAATCGTGGGACGGCAGGCGGGATTCGATCACCGCGCGTCGTCGCGGTTCCGGGACGGTTTCCGCGGCCAGGGCGAGCTTTCCCATCTCCCGGCGGATTTCCGCCGCGGTGCTGCCGTCGGCCAGCACCGCGGCGAAATCCTCGCCGAACTTTTCCGGGTCGAACTCGGCCGCGATCTCCGCCGCTTGCAAGGACGGGTCGGTCTGCCGCGCGTACAGCTGCGGCAACGGCAATCCGCTGCCCAGCTGCGCCGCCACGGCCGCGCCCGCCGACGTGCCGATCAGCACGTCGGCTCCGGTGAGGTCCTGGCCCGCTTCCGCTAGCCCGGCCAGCAATCCGGTCGTCCACGCGATCCCGGCGACGCCACCGCCGCCCAACACCAAAGCTCGGCTCATGCCGCTCCTTTCACCGGTACCCACTCTGCCCTACGGCACCGACAATTTCCGGAGCGCCGACTCAAGCAGGGCGTCCGTCTCGGGAATCGGCAAGGCCAGCTCCAGCAACGTTTCCGCCACCTCGCGGTACTTCGCCACCCGCGCGGGACTCGAACTGCTCGCGCTCTCCCGCAGCAACCGCTCGTGGACGATCGACGGCAGGTCCGCGAAATCGAAAATCGTGAACCCCCTGCCCAGATCGGGGTGCCGGTCCGCCGGGACCACTCGCACCTCGGCCTTGCCTTCCGCCAACCGCTCGCGCAGGTACCGCAGCTGCTCCGCCATCGCGTCCGCGCCGCCGATCCTCTTGTGCAGCGCCGTTTCCCCCAGCACCAGCACACACCGCGCGCCCGAATCGAGCACCGCTCGCCGCGACAGCCTCTCGGCTACCCGCGCCTCCACTTCGTCCGCGACAGCGCCCGAAGCACTCGACAGCAGCGCTCGCGCGTACCCGCTCGTCTGCAACAACGGCGGCACCACCTCCGGCTCCCAGCCGAACACCGCGTCCGCCGTGCGCTCCCACTCCAGGTACGGCTCTTCTCCGCCGCCGTCTATCCAGTCCTGCTCTCGCGCTCCTCGCGCCATCTCCACTATTCGCCTGCGGTCCGGCCCGATCACCCTGCAGTGCGCCAGTACCGCTCCGATGTCCTCCGGCTTCGGCAGCCGCAGTCCTCTTTCCCAATTCGTCACGAAACCAGGCGTCATCCCCAGCAACCGGGCCAACTCTCTTACGCCCAGTCTTCTTCTCTCCCGCGCCGCGCGTAACTCCAGGCCCAATGCCCTCGCGCGCGGTGTTGCGTACGGTGTGGTCATGGTTGCAGTGTGTCAGGGGGTGCCGACAGTTTTCGGGGTTCTCTCCCCCCTGGCCCTTCGCTCTTTCCCCTGTCCTACAGCCACTCCTCCAGCGACAACCCCGTCATCCTCTCGTACGCCTCCACGTACCTTCCCCTCGTCGCCTCCACCACTTCACCCGGCAACGGCGGCGGCTGCACGTTCGACGCCCTGTCCCAGCCCGACTCCGGCCCCGTCAGCCAATTGCGCACGTACTGCTTGTCGAACGACGGCTGCACCCTTCCCGGCTCGTACCCCTCCGCCGGCCAGTACCGCGACGAATCCGGCGTCAGCACTTCGTCCGCCAGCACCAGCGCGCCCGTCTCGTCCACGCCGAACTCGAACTTCGTGTCCGCCAGCAGGATTCCGCGCTTCGCCGCCACTTCCGCGCCACGGCGGTACACAGCGAGCGTCGCCTCGCGTAGCTCCTCCGCGCGCTTCGCACCGATAGTCGCGACCACTGCGTCGAACGAAACGTTCTCGTCGTGCTCGCCGAACGCCGCCTTCGTCGCGGGCGTGAAGATCGGCGACGGCAGCTTCGAAGCCTCCACGAGGCCCTTAGGCAGCTCTACGCCGCACACTGCGCCCGTACGCTGGTAGTCCGAGTAGCCGGAGCCCGTGAGGTACCCGCGCGCGACAGCTTCGACCGGAAGCATGTCGAGACGGCGTACGAGCAGCGCGCGTCCGCGCACCTCGGCAGGGATGCGCGGGTCGTCGTACGCGACAAGGTGGTTCGGGACCAGGTCCGACAGCTGCTCGAACCAGAACACGCTCATCGCCGTGAGCACGCGGCCCTTGTCGGGGATAGGCGTGTCCAGGATGAAGTCGTAGGCGGAGATGCGGTCCGAGGTGACCAGCAGCAGGTGGTCGTCTCCCACCGCGTACAGGTCCCGGACTTTTCCAGCGGCGATCTTCGGGTAATCGGCGAGCGTCGTCACTGCTGCACCCTAACCCGACGGCCGGCACTACGAGGATGATGCAGGTCATGGCCTACCGCTGGATCTCGTTCACTTCCGACTACGGGCTGCACGACGGCTTCGTGGCCGCCTGCCACGGGGTCATCGCCGGCATCGCGCCCGACGTACGCGTTCTCGACGTGACTCACCTCGTACCGCCGCAGCAGGTACGCTCAGGCGCGGCAGTGCTCGCGCAGACCGTGCCGTCGCTGCCTAAGGCCGTGCACCTCGCTGTCGTCGACCCAGGCGTCGGTACAGAGCGTCGCGGCATCGTGGTGGTCGCGACGCACGGCATCTTGGTCGGCCCGGACAACGGTCTGCTGCTACCCGCCGCAGAGGCGCTAGGCGCCGTGTACGCGGCGTACGTGATCGATGTGCGCACGCCGACGTCCGCGACCTTTCACGGCCGAGACATCTTCGCCCCAGTTGCCGCGAAGCTCGCTCTCGGCGCGCACCCTGGTTCCTTCGGGCCCGCTATCCGCGACCTGGTCCGACTGCCGGAACCGATGGTCGCCGCGTTCCCGGGCAAGCTGGTCTCGGACGTGCTGACCGTCGACCACTTCGGCAACGTCCAGCTCGCCGCCACCCCCGCTGACCTCGACCTAACCGGGTTGACCGGTGAGGTGACGGTGCACAGCGAGCACGTCGCGGTGTCCGCCGCGATCGGCCGGACCTTCGCCGACGTGCCCCGCGGCGCGAACCTCGTCTACGCCGACTCGGCGGGCAAGCTGGCCGTCGCGGTCAACGGCGGCTCGGCGGCCTCGGTGTTGCGGATCGGGCCGGCCGAGGAATGCACCATCACCGCGTCGCCGACCGCCAGCTGACCGGGCCGGGTCACCGCCGCCTTCATGCCGAAGAGGACGCCGCCGTCCGGATCGCGGTGGTACGCGGCGAGCGAGCGAATCGGCTCTGGGCCGGAGCGCTTGCCGGTTTCCTGGTCGACCATCGGCACCGAGCACCGGACGCACAGCTTCGCGTAGGCGAACTCGGCCCCGCCGGCTTCCATCCGCCGGACCGAGTCCTCGGCGTGCGGTTCCACCCAGCCGCGGATCACGAGGTTCGGCCGGAAGCGGTCCATCGGCACGGGTTCGGCGCCGCGCTCGGCGATTCGTTCGTTCAGGTGGTCCAAAGAGGACTCGGAGATCACGAGGATCGCGTGCCCGTCGGCGAACCTCGCGGTTCCGGGAGTTTCGCCGCTCGTCACTCGGTCGTGTTCGGGTGTGACGCCGAGGAGCACGGACGGCTGGCCGACGACGGTGGAGAACCACTCTGCGGCATCGGCACCCTGGTGGACGCCCTCGCCGGTCCAGTTGAAGGTGGCTGCGGGGTGTCGTTGGCCGTCCTTTTGGACCTCGATGGTCAGGTCTTCGATCCCCGGCGCGGACAGGGTGAGGCGGGTGCCATCGTCCAGGACGCGGGGTCGGATGGCGGCCATGATCGGGGAGCGGCGCTGGCTGCGGAACTCGCCGTCGGGGGCGGTGACGATGAACTCGCGGTCGTGCGCGAGACCGGCTGGGGTGACGTCGGCGGACTGGACTGTCGTGCCGGCGCAGCCTTTGACCGGGTAATACGTGAGCTGCGAGATCGTCCCCATGAGGTTCACGGTACCTGTTCGTCCGAAGGGGATTGGGGTGCACGATCCCGCACGGGACCTCCGCGACGCCGGTATCCTGCGGACCCGTGGAGCTGCTGCCGTTCGACGAGTACGTGCGCTCGCTGCCGCGGAAGCGGATGTCGGCAGGCATCCTGCTCCGCGACGAAACCGGACGCGTCCTGCTTGTCGAGCCGTCCTATAAGGACAGTTGGGACATACCCGGCGGGGTGTGCGACGCGGGCGAGCCGCCGTGGCGCACGGCACGGAGGGAGCAGGCCGAGGAAATCGGGCTCGATCGCCCGCTCGGCCCGCTGCTGGTCATCGACTACGCGCCGGACGACGGCCGGATGCCGGAAGGACTCGCGTTCATCTTCGACGGCGGGCGCATCTCCGCCGAGGAAACCGGCCGCCTGCCCCTCACCGATCCGGAGATCCTGGCCGTCCATCTGCTGCCGATCGACGAGGCAACTCAGCGAGTCGCACCGTCACTGGCCCGGCGGCTCCGAGTTGCCTTCGAAGCCGCGCGGGCCGGCGAGCGGTTCATCCTCTGCGAGAACGGCCAACCCCTTACAGCACCTGCGACAAGAACTGCTGCAACCGAGGACTAGCCGGTGCCTCGAACACCTGCTCCGGCGTCCCCTGCTCCACGATCCGGCCCGCGTCCATGAACGCGACCTCATCCGCCACACTCCGCGCGAAGCCCATCTCGTGGGTCACCACGATCAGAGTGAGCCCCCGCGAAGCCAGCCCGGCCATCAGGTCCAGGACGCCCTTCACCAGTTCCGGGTCGAGCGCGCTCGTCGCCTCGTCGAAGAGCATCACTTCCGGTTCCATCGCCAGCGCTCGGGCGATCGCCACCCGCTGTTGCTGGCCGCCGGACAACGCGGCCGGGCGGTACGGGGCCTTATCCGCTAGCCCGACTTCCGCCAGGCGCGCCCGGGCGACCTCGATAGCGTCCTCTTTGGACAGACCGCGCACGCTGCGCAGCGGCAGCACGATGTTGTCCAGCACGCTTCGATGCCCGAAAAGGTTGAAGTGCTGGAAAACCATCCCGACGCGCTGGCGCAGTGCGTCGGGATCCGAGGCGATGACGCTTTCCCCGTCCAGCAGCAGGTCGCCGCTATCCGGCTCCTGCAGGCGGTTCACGCAGCGCAGCAAGGTCGATTTACCGGAACCGGACGGGCCGATCACGCACGTGGTGCTCCCGCTCGGCACCTTCAGGTTCACCCCGCGCAGGACCTCCAGCGTCCCGAATCGGACGTGGATGTCCTTCAGTTCCACCGAAGACGAACGAATCGCTGTACTCATATCGTCCCACCCGCGAGCATTTCGTTGCTCTCCGCCGTCACCTTGCGGCCGGTCTGCAGCCGCTTGTCGATGTAGTTCACCAGGTGCGTCAGCGGAACCGTGATCACCAGGTAAACCACACCGGCGGCCACCAGCGGCGACAGGTTGCCCGTGTTCGCCGCGAGGTCTTGGCCGATCCGGAACAGTTCCCGTTGCGAGGTAAGGAAACCGAGGAAGTACACCAGGGTCGAGTCCTTCACCAGCGCGATGAACTGGTTCACCAGCGCGGGCAGCACCCGTCGCACGCCCTGCGGGATCACCACCAGCAGCATCGCCTTGGAATAGCTCATGCCGAGCGCGCGGCTCGCCTCCAGCTGCCCCTTGTCGACGCTCTGGATGCCGGCCCGGAAAATCTCGCCGATGTAGGCGGCGGCGATCAGGCTCAGCGCGGCGATGCCCAGCGGGTACGGGTTGTTGCCCACCAAACCGCGGGCGAGCAGGCCGACGCCCTGTCCGATCACCAGGATCGTCAGGATCGCGGGCAGGCCACGGAAAATGTCCGTGTACACCCGCGCGGGCCAGCGCAGCCAACGCTTCGTGGACAGGCCCATCACCGCGAGCACCATGCCGAGCAGGGTTCCGATGACAGCCGCCGCCACCGACAGGATCAGGGTGTTCAGCAGGCCGGTCTTGAGCAGGTCCGGGAAAACCTCCCAGATGTACTGCCAGTTCAGGAAAGTGTCGAAAAACTGATCCATCAGGCTACTTCGTCTTGAAGTCCGCGGGAACCGGAATGCTCGGCTCGAACTGCTGGTGCACCTTGGCCCAAGTACCGTCCGCGACGGCCTTCTTGATGCCGTCGTTCAGCTTGGCCAGCAGGTCGGTGTTGCCCTTGCGCACCGCGTACCCGTGCGGAATGTTGGTGGTGATCGCCTTGGTGACCTTCAGCTCGGGGTTTTTCGTCGCGTAGTCCTCCGCGGACACCTGGTCGAACACCGCGCCGTCGACCGCCGACGACTTCAGCGCGCTCAGCGCCGCCGCGTCGTTCGGGAACCGGACCGCCTGTGCCTTCGGCGCGTTCGAGGCCAGCCAGGTGTCCGACACCGTGCCCTGCACCACGCCGATCCGCTTGCCGGACAACGAGTTCTCGTCCGTGATGCCCGCGGTCGCCTTCGCCTCGATGCCGAGCGACTGGTAGTTGTACGGATCGCTGAACGCCACCGTCTTCTTGCGCGCGTCGGTCTGCGCGATCGCCGAACTGCCGATGTCGAACCGGCCGTTCGAGACGCTGCCGAGCAGCGCCGAGAAATCGGTCGCCACGAATTCCAGCTTCAGGCCCTCTTTCGCGGCGACATCCTTCAGCAGTTCGTTGTCGAAGCCGGTGAATTGGCCGTTCTCCTGATACGCGTTGGGCCGCGAATCGCTCAGCGTGCCGACCCGCAGGGTCTCGCCGCCGTCGCCACCGCACGCGGTGAGACCGGCGACCAGTGCCACGGTGGCGGCGGTGACGATCAGTTTTTTCATGCCACCAGTGTGCCCCGGCATCAGGAGTTCGCCACCGGGAGGCCCGGGCCGCCCTTCTCCAGCTCCTTCGCGACCGGAGCCTGCTTGAAGAACTGCGCGTGCAGCCGGGCCGCGGTGCCGTCGGCGATCGCCTTGGCCAGGCCGTCGTTGATCTTCTTCAGCAGTTCGGGGTTCGACTTGGCGACGGCGAAGGCGGACGGGGTGTCCTTGTCCGCGACGGTGTAGCCGAATTCGAGCGGCAGCGCCGGGTTCTGGTCGATGTACTTCTGCCCGATGTCCTTCGGCACGACCCAGCCGTCGAGGCCGCCGGTCTTCAGCTGCGCGAAACCGGCGTTGTAGTCCGGGAACCGGACAACCTGCGCACCGGCGAGCTTGCCGGCGAACTCGTCCTGAACCGAACCCTGCACGACGCCGACCCGCTTGCCCGCGAACGAGTTCGCGGCGGACAGCGCGGCGCCCTTCTTGCTGACGACGGTGGTGTAGCTGGTGTCGTAGCCGTTGCTGAACGCCACGGTCTTCTTGCGCGCGGCGGTCGCGGAGATCGTCGAGCTGCCGATGTCGAGCTGGCCGCCGGCGACCTTGGCGAGCAGGCCGGAGAACTCGGTGCCGACGAAGTCGACCTTGAAGCCCTCGCGCTTGGCGATGTCCCGGAGGAGTTCGTTGTCGTACCCGGTGAACTGGCCGTTCTCGAGGTAGATGCTGGGCGGGGCGTCGGTGAGGGTGCCGACGCGCAGGGTTTCCCCGGAAGCGTCCGAGGATCCGCACGCCGTAAGGCCCGCGGTGGCGGCGACAACGACGGCGAGCGTGCTGAGGATCTTTCTCATGACTTCTTCCTGAATATCCGGGGTGCGCAGACAAGAAGCGCCAGGCCGCGGGGTGGCGGCCTGGCGCTTCCGGGTTCGGCACGAAGACTAAAAGCTTCCCCCGATCGAGTAATGCCGTCTCAGCACGTGGACGGCGTGCGCGCACTCACAGAATCGGCTGCGGCGCGTACTGCGCGGCGTCCGGGAATCGCTTGAGCACGTCCTCGACGCGCGCCGCGACTTCTTCGACCTGACGCGGGGCCACGCCGGTGAACGAGATCCGGTCGGCGAGGAGTTCGTCCAGGTCAGCGCGGTCAAGCGGAAGGCGTTCGTCGGCCGCGAGCCGGTCGAGCAGGTCGTTCTCCGCGCCGCGTTCGCGCATCGCGAGCGCGACGCCGACGGCGTTCTCCTTGATGGCCTCGTGAGCCGTCTCACGCCCGACGCCCCGGCGCACCGACGCCATGAGCACCTTCGTGGTCGCGAGGAACGGGAGATAGCGATCAAGCTCACGCTCGACCACGGCCGGGAACGCGCCGAATTCGCCGAGCACGGTGAGGAAGGTCTCGAGCAGGCCGTCGAGCGCGAAGAACGCGTCCGGCAGCGCGACGCGGCGCACCACGGAATCCGAGACGTCGCCCTCGTTCCACTGGTCACCGGCCAGTTCGCCGATCATCGACAGGTAGCCGCGCAGCACCACCGCGAGCCCGTTGACGCGCTCGCAGGAGCGGGTGTTCATCTTGTGCGGCATGGCCGACGACCCGACCTGACCCGGTTTGAAGCCCTCGGTGACCAGCTCGTGCCCGGCCATCAGCCGGATCGTCTTGGCGAGGCTGGACGGCGCTGCGGCGAGCTGGATCACCGCGGACAGCACGTCGAAGTCGAGCGAACGCGGGTACACCTGGCCGACGCTGACGAACCGGTTGCCGAAGCCGAGGTGCTCGGCGATCCGCGATTCCAGCTGGTCCAAAGTGGACTCGTCGCCGAGCAGGTCGAGCATGTCCTGCGCGGTGCCGACCGGGCCCTTGATGCCGCGCAGCGGGTAGCGCTCGATCAGGTTGTCCAGCCGGGAGAACGCGACGAGCAGCTCGTCGGCGGCGGTCGCGAAGCGCTTGCCGAGCGTGGTCGCCTGCGCGGCGACGTTGTGCGAGCGGCCGGCCATCACCAGGTCGGAGTGCTCGACGGCGAGCGCGGCCAGCCGCGACAGCACCGCGGCGACGCGCGCGCGGACTAGTTCCAGCGAGCGCAGCTGCTGCAGCTGCTCGACGTTCTCGGTGAGGTCGCGCGAGGTCATGCCCTTGTGCACGTGCTCGTGCCCGGCGAGGGCGTTGAACTCCTCGATCCGGGCCTTCACGTCGTGCCGGGTGACGCGTTCGCGGGCGGCGATCGATTCGAGGTCGACCTGCTCGACCACCCGCTCGTAGTCTTCGACCACGCCTTCGGGCACCTCGACGCCCAGCTCGGCCTGTGCCCGCAGCACGGCGAGCCACAGCCGCCGCTCGAGCACGACCTTGCGTTCGGGCGACCAGAGCGCCACCAGCTCAGGCGAGGCGTAGCGGGCGGCGAGCACGTTCGGAATGCTGGGCTTGAGCGTCACGGGGCCACGATACCTGCGCAGGTCAGCGGGGCGGTCACCACTCCGTGAGGCTGCCGTCGGGGAGGCGCCACACTGGGGATCGCCAGGCATGGCCGGTCTCGTCGGCTCGGCGGACGGCCTCCTCGTCCACCTCGATACCGAGACCAGGCGCAGTCGGCCGCGCGGCATAGCCGTCGACGAAGCGGAACAGTGCGTCATCGGCGAGATACGCGACCGGCTCGCGGCCATCGTGATAGTGCATGCCCAGGCTTTGTTCCTGGATCAGGAAGTTCGGCGTCGCGAACGCCACCTGCAGCGCGGCGGCCAGCGAGATCGGGCCGAGCGGGCAGTGCGGGGCGAGGTTCGCGCCGTACACCTCGGCCAGCGCGGCGATCCGGCGCAGCTCCGAGATGCCGCCCGCGTGCGACGGGTCCGGCTGCACCACGGCGACGCCCGCGTCCAGCACCGGTTTGAACTCCCAGCGCGAGAACAGCCGTTCCCCGAGCGCGATCGGGACCGTCGAGGCTTCGACCACCGAACTCACCACGTCGGCGGACAGTTCCGGCAGCACTGGCTCCTCGACGAACATCGGCTGTACTTCTTCGAGCATCTTCACCAAGCGTCGCGCCATCGCGGGCGAGACGCGGCCGTGGAAGTCGATCGCCAGGTCCCGGTCGGGGCCGAGCGCTTCCCTGGCCTCCTGTGCACGGGCCAGTGCCGCCTGAGCTTCGGCGGGCGTGGCGATCGGTCCGAGAGGACCGGCGACGTTCATCTTCACGGCGGTAAAACCATGCTCGACCTGCGCGGACACCGCGTCGAAGATCCCGGACGGACGGTCGCCGCCGACCCACGAATACACCCGAACGCGATCACGCACCGGCCCGCCGAGTAGTTCGTGCACCGGAGCGTTCCGCGCCTTGCCCGCGATGTCCCACAACGCCTGGTCGAACCCGGCGAGCGCGCTGGACAGCACCGGACCGCCGCGATAGAAACCGCCGCGGCGCAGGACCTGCCAGTGGTCCTCGATGCGGAGCGGGTCCTTCCCGATGACCAGCTCGGCCAACTCGTGCACGGCCGCGCGGACAGTCCCGGCGCGGCCTTCCACGACCGGTTCGCCCCAGCCGCTGATGCCCTCGTCGGTGCTGACCTTCAGGAACAACCAGCGCGGCGCGACGAGGAACGTCTCGATCCCGGTGATCTGCACTTCGTCTCCTAAGCAGAATCTTTCGCGGCCGACCAGCCGCCGTCGACGGTCAGCTCGGCGCCCGTGACGAACGACGCCGCGGGCGAGAGCAGAAACGCGATCACCGCGGCGATTTCGGCCGGGTCGCCGAGCCGTCCAGCGGGCGTCGCGCGGGTGCTGCGTGCGCGGTCTTCCGCGCTCACCCGGCCCCACGCCTCGGTCTCGACCGGTCCGGGAAGCACCGAATTCACCCGCACCTCTGGCGCGTACTCCACGGCCAATTGCCGGGCCAGAGACACCAAAGCGCCTTTGCTGGCCGCATAAGCCGGGTGGCCGGGCAAGCCGAATCGCGCGTGTACGGAGGAAACGAGCACCACGGAGCCACGCCGAGAGCGCAGTGAAGGCAGGCAGGTCCGGACGGCCAGGTACGACGCCGTGAGGTTCACGTCCAGTTGCCGCTGCCATTGCGCGCGATCGGTTTCGTGCAGTGGGCCCAAAGTCGGCAGATACGCGTTGCTGACCACGGCGTCGACTTCGCCCGCCAGCTCGAGAACGCGTTGCCACGTCTCATCTTCGGTCACGTCGCCTTGCACGCCGCCGGGCACCGGGGCGAGGTCGACGCCGACCACCCGGTAGCCGTCAGCTTCGAGACGGAGGGCGGTCGCGGCTCCGATCCCGGACGCCGCGCCGGTCACCACGGCAGTGCGCATGGTTCGGAAGCATGCACGGACGCCCGCGAGCCCGTCAAGAATAATTAGTAATTTATAATTTGCCTGCTAGGCTGGCCGGCATGGGATACCGGTGGGAGATCACGCGCGAAGCAGTGCGCCAGGGCGTCGTCGGGATCGTGCGGACAGCGGACGCCGCCTCGGCCGTCGCCGCCGCGCGGGCAGTGCTCGACGCCGGGTTGAAGTCGGTCGAGGTCCCGCTCACGAACGCGGGTGCGCTCGTCGCGATCGAGGAGCTGGCTGCCGCATATCCGGACGCCACGATCGGGGCGGGCACGGTGCTCGACGAGTCGTCAGCGACGGCCGCGATCCGGGCAGGGGCCCAGTTTCTCGTGTCGCCGTCACTGCACACCGAGGTGTTGCGTACCGCTCATCGGTACGGCGTCGCGGCGCTGCCGGGCACCGGTTCGGTCACCGAAATCGTGCGCGCGATGGAGGAAGGTGCTGACGCCGTAAAGGTTTTCCCGGCTTCCGCGCTCGGTCCGCAGTGGATTAAGGACGTGCGCGCGGCGCTTCCGCAGGCCCCGCTGGTGCCGACGGGTGGAATCGCTCCCGAGGACGTGCCACGCTGGCTCGACGCGGGCGCGGTCGCCTGCGGGATCGGGTCGGCGCTGACCCGTGGTTCGACTGAGGACATCCGGGCCAGAGTGGCCGCATTGGTGAGGGAGAGCTCGTGAGCGACGTCGTACTCGTCGGCTGCCGTACCGCCGAAACCGGCGGAAACGGCACGGGAATCGCGGTTTTCCGACGCTCCGGCGGCGAGCTGACGGCGGAATCGACGTTGCCGATGGTGTCGCCGACCTGGCTCACCCAGCATCCCGCGCTGCCGATGGTGTACGCGACCAACGAGACGAGCTACGGCGAGGTCACCTCCGTTTCGGTCGCCGACGGCCTGGTCGCGCTCGACGTGGTGGAATCCGGCGGGGCCAGCCCGTGTCACCTCGCGGTGACGCCGAACGGCCGGTTTCTGTTGTGCGCCAACTACGGCGGCGGCAGCCTGGCCGTGTTCGCCTTGCGCGAGGACGGCCGGATCGACGGCCGCACCGACCTGGTGCAGCACACCGGGAGCGGTCCGCGCGCCGACCGGCAGGAAGGCCCGCACGTCCACATGGCGGTGTCGTCGGCGGACAGTTCCGTGGTGAGCGCCGTCGATCTCGGCACCGACGAGATCCGCAGCTACACCCTGTCTCCGGAAGGAAAGCTGACTCCGCTGGCCGTTTCGTCGCTGCCGCCGGGCACAGGACCGCGCCAGCTCGTGCGCGGCGCGGACGGAATCGCTTACGTGGCGGGAGAACTGTCCGGCGAGCTGATCACGGTGCGGGAGACGTCGCCGGGAGAGTTCGAGTTCGTCGCGGCGACTCCGGCGACCGCGGCCGGCGGCGACTCCCTGGTGGCACACCTGGAAGTGCTCGATTCCGGGATCTACCTGTCGAACCGCGGCCCGGAATGCATCACGTCGTTCGCCGGGGATCCGCTGCGCGCGACTGCTGATCAGCCGTGCGGCGCGTACCCGTGGAATTTCGCCGTGGCGGACGGAACGTGCTACACCGCCGCGTTCCGGGACGACGTCATTTCCGTCTTTCCGTTGAAGGACTTGGGAAACGCGGAGGTCCGCAAATATCCGACCGGCTCGCCGACGTGCGTGCTTCCGCTCCGGTGACCGACCATCGCCCTCGCGGCCTGCACGGACAGACCGTGGAAACGCTCGCCGCGCGCATTCTGTCCGGCGAATGGCGCGAGGGCATGGTGCTGGATCTTCCCGCGCTGCGCGAGGAGCTGGACATCAGCCTCACCGCGCTGCGCGAAGCGTTGAAGGTGTTGGCAGCAAAGGGAATGATCGGCGCACGACAGAAGCACGGCACGTTCGTGCAACCGCGCGAGGACTGGCAGCTTCTCGACGCCGACGTCATGCGCTGGCAAACCACCGCACGCGGAAACGCTGGTCTGCTGGACGAATTGGCTGAGGTACGCGCTGTGGTCGAGCCCGCCGCAGCGCGGATGGCCGCAGAACGGGCGACCGCCGAAGACCTTGCCGCGCTGACGTCCGCGCTCGACGCGATGGTGGAAGCACCGGACCTGGAAGCGAGTGTCGAGGCGGATCTGGCGTTTCACCGTGGCCTGTTGACCGCCGCGCACAACAACTTCCTGCTCCAGATCGAACGCGTCATCGCGATCGGCCTGGCGGAGCGGGACAAACTCGTCCACAGCGCCGGTCCCACCGACGATCCGGTGCCGAGCCATCGCCGGGTGCTGGACGCCATCGCCGCGCACGACCCGGTCGGCGCGGAGACCGCGATGCTGGAGCTGCTGGTGAAATCCGCCGCCGACGCCAAGCGGACAGGTCAGGAAGTAAAAGCTCGCCGGTAAGCCGTCGGCGTGGTTCCGAGCACCCGCCGGAAGTGCAGCCGCAGGTTCGCCGGAGTGCCGAGACCGCAGTCCCGCGCCACCCGGTCCACGGAATGATCCGTGGACTCCAGCAGTTCCCGCGCCTTGCCGAGCCGCGCGTTGAGCAGCCACTGCAACGGAGTCGTCCCGGTTTCCTCGGCGAAGCGGCGCAGAAAAGTCCGCTGCGACATCTCCGCGTGTCGGGCGAGCAGGCGGATGCTGAGCGATTCGTCCAGTCGCTGCAACGCCCATTCCCGTGTGGCGGACAGCGAAGCGTCGCCAGCGTCCGCGAGCGGAGCGGGGACGTACTGCGCCTGGCTGCCCTCCCGATGCGGAGCGGCGACCAACCCGCGCGCGATCCGATTCGCGACCGCGGCACCCAGGTCGCGGCGCACGATGTGCAGGCACAGGTCGATGCCGCAGCAGACGCCAGCCGAGGTGAGCACGTCGCCTTCATCGACGTAGAGGACATCCCGGTCGACCTGGACCGACGGGTACTCCCGCTCGAATTCGTCGATGTATTCCCAATGCGTCGTGGCACGCAGGCCGTCGAGAATTCCGGCTGCGGCCAGCGCGAACGCGCCGGTGCAGATGGACACCACCCGCCGTCCTCGGTCGCGCGCCTCGGCCAGCAGTTCGACCGCCGCTTCCGGGGTCTCCCGGATCGGGTCGTAGCCCGGCACGATCACCGTGTCCGCCGCGCGCAGTTCCTCGATCCCGCCTTCGGCCGCCAGTTCGAACCCGGCGCTGGTGGCGACTTTCGGGCCGAGCGCGCACAACGTCATCTCGTAGTGCGTTTGCGGCCGCGCGTGAAACACCTGCGCCGGGATCGCCAGGTCGAGCGGGAGAACCCCGTCGAGGGCCAGCACCGCGACTCGATGCACCGTCATGGCAAGATTCTATCGAAGTACGGCAAACTTGCCACTCACCAGGTCAGGGCGTCGCGGGCCAGGCTTGACGGCATGACCGAACTCCTTCCGGACCCGGTTGCCGCACTGCCAGCGACTCCGCTGGCGGACGCCGTTCTCGAGGTCGTCCGCCCGCTGGAATCGCGGTCAGTGTTCAACCACAGCGTCCGTTCCTACCTGTTCGCCCGGCTGGTCGCCGACCGGCTGGAGCTGTCCGGCTACGACGACGACCTGCTGTTCGCCGCGTGCGTCATGCACGACATCGGCGTGGCACCGGACGGGCCGCACGTGGAACGCTTCGAGGTCGAAGGCGCGGACCGCGCAGCGGAATTCCTTGTCAAACAAGGGATTTCCGTCGCGGACGCCGACGAGGTCTGGCAGGCCATCGCGCTGCACACCACCGCCGGCATCGCGGAACGCCGCGGCCAACTGTGCCTGCTCGCCCGCGCCGGGGTCTCCGTCGACTTCGGCGGCCCGATCAGCTCCGAGTACCTCGCCGCGGTCACCGACGAGCAGGCCACAACGATCCACGCCGCCTACCCCCGGCTGAACATGGTCCGCTCGCTCACCGACGCGATCGTCGCGCAGGCCGCGAAAAACCCGAAAAACGCGCCGGTGCCGTCCGTTCCCGCTGATTTCTTGCGCGAGCGTGCAGCCGACGGCGAAACCCGGCTGGAACGCGCCGCCAGCGCCTCCCGCTGGGGCAACTGAGAAAGGGATCCCTATGCACTCCGTCGAAATCCCCGAGGACTCCGAGGTTTTCGGACCGTCCGGGGCATCCGCCTTCGCCCGCTTCGGTTACTCAGCCGCGGTCCGCGCGGGAAATCTCCTGTTCATCGCGGGGACGATCGGCCGCCGCCTGGACGGAGCGATCGCGGAAACCATCGAGGAGCAAACCGAGATCGC
The DNA here is from genome assembly GCF_041346965.1 of Amycolatopsis sp. cg13. Classification (GTDB taxonomy): domain Bacteria; phylum Actinomycetota; class Actinomycetes; order Mycobacteriales; family Pseudonocardiaceae; genus Amycolatopsis. The sequence continues at coordinate 6,072,109 of NZ_CP166848.1, read as the reverse complement.
GCTCCGCCGGATCGAGGAAATCCTTCGCCTGGAAGGTCTCGACCTCTCCGCACTGGTCGACATCACGAGCTACCACGTCGACATCCACCAGCACCTGCCCGGTTTCCTGGAAGCCAAGCAGCGCCTCGTGACCGCGAAGCCTTACCCGGCGTGGTCGATGATCGGCGTCAGCGGGCTGGCCAGCCCGGGACTGCTGATCGAAATCCGCGCCACCGCGGCATACCCGGACTGACTGTCCTCAATGGACGCCAGCGGACTCCGCGAGCGCGGTCCGCAGCATCCGCCCGGCCGCGGCGCGCGGGGCCGGGTCGACCGCGATCAGCGCGTTGACCACGGCCCCGTCCACCAGCGCGACCAGCCGGTCCAGCTCGTCCTTGGCCACCGGTGTCCCGGAGCGGGCGAAGATCTCCGTCAGCAGTTCGTTGAGCTGCTGGGACAACGTCCGCATCAACGGCCGCAGGTACGGTCGCCGCCCCGTCGCGACCAGGCGCTCGTAGCGCAGCAGGACCGCCTCGGCGTCGGCCTCCGGGTCGCCGCTCTGCGGGCCGAGCAGCATGTCCAGCACGAGTTCCACGGTCGCCTGCACGCCCCGGTTCCGGGTCGTCAGGTCGTCGAGCTGCCGTCGTCCGTTTGCCAGTTCGGTCTGCCCGTGGTGTTCCACCGCGGCGGTGACGAGCTCTTCCAGCGAGTCGAAGTAGTACGTCGTGGAGGCCAGCGGCAGGCCCGCCCGCTCCGCGACAGCCCGGTGCCGGACCGCGTCGAAGCCGCCCTCGGCCAGCAGCTCAGCGGCGGCTTCGACGAGCGCTGCCCGTCGTCGCTCGCCCTTGGGGGTGGTGGCTGCTGCCGTCATGTCCGGTCATTCTGCCAGCCGCGCTGTGGGCCGCCGATCAGAACCGGGTGGCCAGCGAAGCGGCGAAGCGCGCCAGATCGGTTGCGTACGGTGCTGGATGCCCGGACGTCCCCGGCACGCTGACCAGCACGAGAGTCCCGCCGCTGCCAGTTTGCTGACGCACGGTGACGGCTCCAGCCGGTTGCGTGGGCACATTCACCGCAGCACCGCGGGCGAACACCGCCGCGCCGATCGTGCCGTCCGGAAGCGGGAACCCCGCGCCGCGCGACGACGTCGTACAAACGCTGCCTGGGGAAGCCTGCGCGGCATTCAAGTGGCCTGGGAGCTCGCCAGCGAGGGCTGTGGCGAGCTCCCAGTCCACCCGTCCGCACCCGGAGGTGCCTTCGACCCGAGGGCCGGTCCTCCCGGTTTCGCCGGCTCCCTGCCGAGACGGCTGACCCGGGAAGTCATCCCCAGTGCTGAAAGGACGCGCCGCCGGTCCGCCGGGTTGCGCCGGTGCGGCCGCGGAATTCGCCATCGAATCGGACTTCTCGCTCGAAATTCCGACAATTCCCCACGTACCGAACCCGGCGGCCACCACCACGGCCGCCGCGCCGGCGGTGATCCGGTTGCGCCGGCGCACCGTCTCGCGCTTGGAACGGCGCACCACGTCCTCCACCGAGAACGTCGGAGGCGGCACCTCGCCGGGAGCGGCGGAGAACAACGTCTCGGCTTCCCGCTCATCCATTGGTCTCCACCTCCCGTTCCAGCACCTGACGCAGATTCGCCAGCCCGCGCGCCGTCTGGCTCTTGACGTTGCCTTCGCTGCAGCCCAGCGCTGTCGCCGCGGCCCCGACGTCCAGTCCGTCGAAGAACCGCAGCACCAGTACCGCCCGCTGCTTCGGCGGCACTTCCTTCAGCGCGGCGAGCAGGTCCTCGCGCGTCGCGACACGTTCGGCGAGCCCCGGGCCGTCGTCCACGGGCTCCGGCAGCACTTCGGTCTGCCGCTCCCGCCGCCACGGCCGCCGGGACTCGTCGATGACCGCACGCACGAGCGTCTTGCGCACGTACGCGTCGGTCGCCGCGCGGTCTCTGATCTTCTTCCACCTCCGGTGCAACGCGACGAACGCCGTCTGCGCGAGGTCGTCGGCTTTGTGCCAATCCCCGCACATCAGATAGGCCGTCCGGCGCACGGCGTCCCTCCTCGCGGCGAAGTACTCCGCGAACTCCTGTTCGTCGCGCTGGTCCACGCGCTTTGCAGCTCCGCTCTGGCCATGTCCGGTGAAGGGACGGATCCGGGGGCGTCCACGGTTGCACGTCCGGCCGGAAACGTTCCACCCCCCGTCGCATTGATGCCGCGCCCACCTGTGTGATGTGATCGGACTGTGACCATGACTGGGCAGCTGATCGACTTCCGTTCCGACACCGTCACCCGCCCGGACGCGATCATGCGCGCGGCCATGGCCGAGGCCGAGGTCGACGACAACGTCATCGGCACCGACCCGACCATCGCCGAACTCGAACGCCGGGCCGCGCAGACGCTCGGCATGCCCGCGGCGCTGTGGACGCCGAGCGGGACGATGGCGAACCTGATCGCGCTGAGCGTCCACCTGCGGCGCGGCGACCGCTTCCTCGCCACCCGCGGCGCGCACGTACTCACCAACGAACTCGGCTCGGCCGCCTGGCTCGCCGGCGGCATGCCGGACATCCTCGAACACGACGCGGGCCCCGGCAGGTGCCTGCCGGAAACGCTCGAAGCCGCGATCGGCAACCCCGGCCCGTACTTCACGCTCCGCACCACGCTGCTGTGCCTGGAGAACACCCACAACGCGGCCGGCGGTGCGGTCACTCCGCCGGACGAGCACGCGCAGCTGCTGTCCGTCGCGAAACAGGCCGGGCTCACCGTGCACCTCGACGGCGCGCGGATCTGGCACGCGGCCGTCGCGCTGCAGGTGCCGCCCGCAGCGCTGACCGTGGGCGTGGACTCCGTGTCGGCGTGCTTCAGCAAGGGCCTCGGCGCGCCGGTCGGTTCGGTCGTCGCGGGCAGCGTCGAGTTCGTCGAGCAGGCCCGCCGGATGCGGCAGATGCTCGGCGGCGGCGTGCGCCAGGGCGGGGTGCTCGCCGCGGCTTGCCTGGTCGCGCTGGACCGCGTCGACGAACTGGCCGAGACGCACGAGTTCGCGAAGCGGCTGGCCGACGGCCTTTCCGAGCACGGCTGGGACGTGCGGACGCCGGATACCAATATCGTTCTGGCCGGGGTGCCGGACGTGCCGACCGCGCTGAACTGGCTCGGCTCGCTCGGCATCCAGGCTCTGCCCATGGCGGGCAAGGTCCGGTTCGTGACGCACCGCGACCTGTCGTCCGCTGACATCGCCGAAGCACTGCACCGGATCAAGGCCGGTGCCTGAACCCTGGGGGACTCGGGTGACCAACTGGATCGTGTTCGACTACGGCGAGGTGCTCAGCGTCCGCACCGCCGCGGTGCCGAAGCTGGCCGCCGCGATGAGCGTCTCGCTCGAGGCGTTCGAGCCGGTGTACTGGAGCGTGCGCGACCCGTACGACCGCGGCTGTCCTGACCTGGAGTACTGGACGTCGATCGGCGACCAGGTGGGCGCGAAGGTGGACGACGCGCTGTCGGCCGAACTGACCGCGCTCGACGTCGCGGGGTGGGGACAGCTCGCGCCGGGATCGCTGGACCTGCTGCAGTCGCTGTCCGACGCCGGTGCCTCGCTCGCGTTGCTGTCGAACGCGCCGTCGGCGTTCGGCGTCTGGGTGCGCGAGCAGGAGTGGTCGAAACTGTTCAAGCACACGCTGTTCTCCGGCGACGTGAAGGTCGCGAAGCCGGACGCCGAGATTTTCCAGCTGCTGCTGGACAAACTGGGTGCGAAGCCGGACGAGTGCCTGTTCTTCGACGACCGCCAGATCAACATCGACGGCGCCCGCGCGGTCGGACTCCGCGCACACCTGTGGGACGGCGCCGAAGCCGCCCGCGCGGCATTGGCCTGAACCGCGAACGGCTCCCGCACCTTCCCCGGTGCGGGAGCCTTCGTGTGCCTCAGTATGGTTCGGCGCCGGTCAGCGGCTGATGCGCTTCGACTGCTTCTTCCCGGTGATCGCCCCGTAGGCCGCGGTGCCCAGGAACAGCACCCCGCCGATGATGCCGATCCACAGCACGGCCTTGAACACGAAGCCGATCACTGACCCGAGCACCATGAAGGCGATCCAGGCCACGACGAGCGCTCCGACGATCTTCCAGAACATGGCTCCTCCGATGCCGTTTCCGCGCCACGTCGGCCCGGTGCCCTCCAGCGTGCCATCCGTGCGACGGAAACTCTCTACCTCCTGCCAACGTTCAGGGGGATCTCCGGGTTCCCCCTGACCGGATTCTCCTGGTCGGCTCGTCCAGCGGGTCCGGCCCGCGCGGGCGGCAGAGCGACCTGAGCATCTTGGTCACCGGACCGGCCGAGATATCACGGAACGCAGTTTTTACGGCTTTACGACTGTCCGTTGAAAGGCACCTACTATCGGCCCGTTGTTCACTCAGCGCCCCGGACCAATTATTAATGGTGAATTATTCACCACTCAGTCGGGAGCAGAATCAATGCGCAAGAAATTGATCGCAGGCGGTGCCTTCGCCGTCGCGCTCGCCCTTACCACCGGTGGAACTGCCACCGCGCAGCAGTTCTCCGCCGCCCCCGCGGCCACCGGTGGTCCGACGGTGAAAAACGCCTGTGCGCAGGTGCGCGCGGCAGGCCACATGTCCTGCTTCGCACAGGTGCGCACCGACATCAAGCAGGCCCGGCGCGCCCCCGGCGCCGCCCCCTCCGGCTACGGCCCCGCTGAGCTGCAAGCCGCCTATCAGCTGAAGGCCGACGGCGGTGCGGGCCAGACTATCGCCGTCACCGAGTCCGGCGATTATCCCTCTCTCAAAGCAGATTTGGCCGCCTACCGCAAGCAGTTCGGATTGCCCGCGGGCGACGTGCAGATCGTGAATGAAGACGGCCAGGAGAGCCCGCTGCCGGCCGCCGACCCGGACTGGGCCGTCGAGACCGCGCTGGACGTCGACATGATCGCGGCGACCGCGCCGAACGCCAAGATCCTCGTGGTCGAGGCCAAGCAGGCCAGCACCGACGACCTGGGCAAGGCGGTGGACACCGCGGTCAAGCTCGGCGCGAAGTTCGTCTCCAACAGCTGGGGCGGCGACGAGTCCGAGGGCGGCGCGGGCGACACGCACTTCAATCACCCCGGCGTGGCGATCACCGCGTCCAGCGGTGACAACGGCTACGGCGCGAGCTGGCCGGCGTCCTCCCCCTACGCCGTCGGCGTCGGCGGCACGACCCTGAAGAGCAGCGGCGGCTCGTACACCGAGACGGCGTGGAAGGGCGCGGGCTCGGGTTGCTCCAGCTACGCGGCGAAGCCCGCTTACCAAACCGCCGCGACCGGCTGCGACAAGAAGGCCGTCGCGGACGTCTCCGCGGTCGCCGACCCGGCCACCGGTGTCGCGGTGTATGACACCTTCCAGCAGAGCGGTTGGCAGGTCGTCGGCGGCACCAGCGCTTCGTCGCCGATCATCGCGAGCGTCTACGCCGATGCCGGCACCCCCGGTGCGCAGGACTGGCCCGCCCAGTACCCGTGGTCGCACACCGACCAGCTGACCGACGTCACCTCGGGCAGCAACGGCAGCTGCGACACCAAGCAGTGGTGCAACGCGGGCACCGGCTGGGACGGCCCGACCGGGCTGGGCACCCCGAAGGGCACCGCCGCCTTCACCAAGTAAGAATCGACAATTTCAGATAGTTCACCTTAATCGGGCATAATAGCGACTAGCGATCGGGCGGAACAAATACGACGTTCCTCCCGATCGCTCGTCGTTACCTTTGTCTATCTCCTTTCACTCGATAGGGTGCCGAACGAAGGAAGGTGCCACCGGCACGGGGAGCCGCAGCGGAGGTGACGCGCGTTGACGCTCCACGACTATTCGAATGCGGCGCACAGTCCCGATCAGCAGAACAATTTTGACTCCCTCGACCTGGCCGGGCCCTCCTTCGCCGAAACGCTGCGCGGCGCGATCGATGCCAGCGGCCTCACCCTGGAACGCATCCGGGCCAGGCTGACCGAGCGCGGAAGCCGGGTCAGCCTGGCGACGCTGAGCAACTGGCAGTCCGGCAGCCGCCAGCCCGAACAACGCCGGTCGATAGAAGCGGTGCGCCAACTCGAGAACGTCCTCGAACTGCCGATGGGCAGGCTGTCCGGCAGGCTGGGACCGCCCCGGCCGAGGGGAAGGCAAGTCGCCGCCGAGGAGTCCGCCGCGCCCGACGAGCAGTGGCTGGACTCCAGTGGCCTGTCGGCGCTGATGACCGACGCCGACATCGCACCGCAGAACGGACTGCGCCGGATCAGCTTGCACCTGCGCTGCCACCTCGACTCCGACCGGGCGGTGCACCGGATCAGCTACCGGCACGTCCTGCTGGCCGAACAGGACGGCATCAGCCAGGACCTCAACCTGCTGGAGCTCACCCCGGGCTCCCGCAGGCGGCCCACGCTCATCCCGACGTACAACTGCAGGCTGGGCCGCCAGTCGGTGAGCGAAGAGAAGCACCTGATGATCAACGAACTGCTCTTCGACAGTGCGCTCCGCCGCGGCGAAACCGTGGTCCTCGAATACGAGATCGAGCTGTACCCCGAGCCTGGACAGCCGTCCGACAACGGCTGGACCGCCAGTTTCCGGCTGCCCATCCAGGAATTCCTGATCGAGGCCCGGTTCGGCCCCGGCGCCGTCCCGGTCCGCTGCCGCGAGGTCCGCCGCCCGTTCAGCGATCCGACCCCGACCGAACGACCGGTGCGCATCGGCGAATCGGCCAACACGCACGCCGTCATGCTCGGACTGCGCGCCGGGAGGTACGGGCTCGAATGGGACTGGCCCGAGCAGCACGGCTGACCGGATTCACCCGAGCCAGCCGCCGAGCCGGCGCACCCCTTCGGTCACGTCCTCGGTCGCGCCCGCGAAGGAAAACCGCACGTAGCGGCCGCCGTCGACCGGGTCGAAGTCGATTCCCGGAGTAATCGCGAGGCCGGTGTCGGCGAGCAGTCGCTGGCACCAGCTGAGGCTGTCGGTGGTGTGGTCGGAAACGTCGGCGTAGGCGTAGAACGCGCCGTCGGCGGGGGCTAGCTTGTCGAGGCCGATCTCGCGCAGGCCGGCGAAGAGCAGGTCCCGGTTGCGCCGGTAATGCTCGACGTGCGCGTCCGCCTCGGCGTACGACTCCGGCGTGAACGCCGCGACCGCCGCGTACTGCGAAACCGCGGGCGGGCAGATGGTGAAGTTGCCGGTCAGGACGTCGACCGCGCGGTGCAGCCGCTGCGGCACCAGCATCCAGCCGAGCCGCCAGCCGGTCATCGCGAAGTACTTCGAGAACGACCCGAGCACCAGCGCTTCCCGGCCGTACTGCCAGGCGCAATCGAGCTGCTTGCCGTACGAGATGCCGTGGTAGATCTCGTCGCTGATCAGCTGCACGCCGTGCGACGCGCACCAGCCGGAAATCGCGGCCAGCTCACCCGGCGGCAGCACGGTCCCGGTGGGATTGCTGGGACTCGCGACGATGAGCCCGTCGATCGGCCCGAGCCGGTCGAGCTGCTCGACGGTCGGCTGGAAATTCGTCTCGGCGGTCGTGGCGAACTCGACGACCTCGCAGCCGAGAACGTTCAGCAGATTCCGGTACGCCGGATAGCCCGGACGGGCCATCGCGACTCGCGCGCCCGGGTCGAACGTACTGAGGAACGACAGCAGGAATCCGCCGGACGAGCCGGTGGTCATGACGACGTCGGACGCGGCCACGTCGATGTCGTAGGTGCGCCGGTAATGCCCGGCGACGGCTTCGCGCAGCTCAGGAATGCCGAGCTGCTCGGTGTAGCCGAGGGTGTGCTTTTTGAGCGCTTCCTGAGCGGCCTCGAGCACCGCCGCCGGAGCTGGCACGGACGGCTGCCCGGCGGCCAGCGAGATGAGGTCGCCGTGGCTGCGCTGCCGGGCTTGCGCCGCGGACAGCACGTCCATCACGTGAAAAGGAGGCACGCCTGCCCGCAACGCGGGCCCGCCGAAAGCACCAATGTCGACCATGCGGCCAGGCTAACCGGCGGAACCGCGAGCGGGGTGTGGCGTGTGCTGTGCGGGTCTGTCGTCAGTAACCGCGGTACGCGCCGCCGTGCGCCATCGCCGCGATACCCGGAACGTTGGACATCGAGCCGTACCGGTCGAGCGAGTAGCGGACGCCGGCGATGATGTTGTCGACCGGGTTGTAGATGTTGTCGTGGCCGGGCAGCTTGTGCGCGTTGAACGTCGAGTCGATGCACTGCATCAGGCCTTTGGACGGGTGCCCCGCCGCGGCGTTGGAATCCCAGTTGTTGATCGCGTTCGGGTTGCCGCCGGACTCGTGCTGGATGATCGCCCAGATGTTCTTGATGTCCGCGTCGGTCACGTTCACGCCCGCGGCCTGCAGGGCCTTGATGGCTTCCTGGATCCACTGCTGAACGTTGCCGGGAGGAGGCGAAGAGGGCGGACCGCCACTCGGGCCGAGACCGCCGCCGCCACCGCTGGCACCCCCGCCACCGCCGCCGTGATGGCCGCCGCCTCCGCCTCCGCCGCCACCACCGTGGCCGGTGTGCAGGCCGCCGGTGCTCTGCGGGACGGTGCCGTCCGAGTTGGGCAGCGGAACCTTCGAGTAGCCGCCCTCGATCTGCGTCTTCATCAGATCCTGCGACTTCTTGACCATGTCGTCAGCCTGCTTCAGCAGCGGGTCGATGGTCTGCTCGGCAGTCGTGGCGTCCGTTTGGTTGGCCTTGTTCGCGGCGTCGATGATCGACTGCGACGTCGGGCTGGGCGGCGGGCCCTTCTTGTCCGACTTGTCGTTGGCGTACGCCGCTTCGGCCGCCTGCGCCTTCTGCGCTTTGTCCGACTCTTCCTTGATCCGCTTGTCGATATTCGTCTTGGCGGTGTTGAAGGCCTCGGTGACCTTGCCTTTGATCCCGCCGAGGTCAGACGACAGCTGCGTCAGGTCCTTGCCGACGTCGTCAAGATGCCCCTGCACCTTGTCGCCCGCCTTGGTGATCTGCGTGACGTACTCGACGAAGGAGTCCGCCGCCGGACCTTCCCACACTCCGCCTGACAACGACTTCGTGGAATTGTTCAGCGCGGCACTGTGGTCGCCCGCCTGCTTCGCGGCGTCGGTGAACTGCTTCCCGGCGTCGCTGATCACGCCCGGGTTGATCTTGTCGACCTTCTTAGCTTTATCGACAATGCCGTTCCAGTTCGGCGGATAGTCGATCAGCGCCATGCTCTAGCCCCCTCGTGCCTGCTCAGCGGTCTTCGTGGACGGTCAGGTCGGTCTTGTGGACCTGATCGGTCTCCTGGATCAGCCCCGCCGCCTTCTTGATAATGAAGCTGGTCGCCTCCATCAGCTTCCCGGCCGCGTCGAACTCGCTGTGCACGCCCTGCTTGAACGTGCCGACCGCGCCGTGCACGTCCTTCGAGCCGCCCATCGTGCCGAACGGGCTTTCGTGCTCCTCGTCAACGCCGGTGAGGTGCTTCTTGGACTTCTCGAACTCGTCCTTCAGCTTCTCCACGTTCCTGGCGGCAATGGCCATGGAATCCGGGTCGTAGACAGGCACCGTTCGTCATCCCCTTCGCGACACTCTCTTCCCGACCAGTTCGGACGTTGCGCTGACCGGTTCGGTTCCCCTGCTTACTCTAAGACTTCGGACGCGTGCCGTGTGCAGTTCTCCGCGACTTCGGGCCGCGAACCCCCGGACCGGGTTATAGCGCGAGCGAAAAGGGAGAAAACGGTCAGCCCGAAGGCCTCAAATCGCGGCCTGCAACTCCCGCACCCGCTCCGCCAACACCGCGTTGTCCGCCGGACTCACCGTCGCCCACGTGTGCCCGTCCGAATCGTCGGTCAGCTGGAACAGATACCGCCCGGAATCAGTGTCGTAAAAAGCCGCCACATGCGGAGACCGCCGCACCGTCCCGTCCCGCAGCACCCGCTCTGCGCAGAACTGGCCGCGTGCCGCCTGTCCCATCAGCATCCCGGCCAGCTCCTGCGCCTCCCACAACGCCACGCCCCGATCTTCCAACGCCGTGACCAGCGCTTTCGGATCACCAGCGGCCGCCGTATCGGCAGCGACGAGCGTGCTGTGCGGTACCGAGATCGACTGGCCGATGCCCGGGTCCAGCGATCCGGCCACCGACACCACGGCGTCGGCGAGCCCGCTGGCGTCAGCGGGGATCAGCCACACCTCGTCCCGGTCGACCACCGCGAGCACGGCCTGGCTGCCCCGGCTCACCGCGCGACCGCGGATCTCGCGGTCCGCCCACACCCAGACGTCCACGGCTTCCCGCGGACGCGCCAGCAAATGCAGCTGATCCAACACCGTCCCGGATGGACGGCGGCCGCGCGCGAGCCTGCGCTGTGCCAGCGAATCCCAGACGGACTCGATCAGCTCGGCCCGTTCCGTGTGCGTGCGCCCTGGCGACGGAACCGCGAGCGCGGCCGGGCGTCCGCCCAGGTCCAGCGATTCCCACAGCACGTCGAATTCGAGGGCGGTCAGTACCAGGTTCACGGCCGGCGCACGTCTCCCGTGCCGTCGCCGAGGACGTCGCGCGTCACCATCCGGCCGTCGGCGAACAGGTCCTTGTCGTCGACGCCGAAGCGGCGCACGTGCTCGTCGTCGCTTTCCTGCGGAGCGGCTTCGGAGAGGTACTTGGCGTCGCCGCCGCCTGATTTCGGTGCGATCTGCTCGGCTTTCCGCAGTGCGACGGCTTCTTCCTCGGGAAGCTCGTCCACCGGCAACGGCCGGACCAAGCCTTTCTGCTGACCGTCTTGCGCGCGGCCTTGCCGTTCGCGGTCGCCGGAAAGCGCGCCACCGGCCACTCCCGCGCCCAACGCCGCAGCGCCTGCCCCGATTTCGCCAGCCGACGCTCCTCCGCCGCGCGGGGCCGGAGCGTTGCCGGGAGTTTCGGCGACGGGAGCAGGCGGCGGCTGCTGGACGCTGCCGACCAGCCGACCTCGTTGCAGCGCTTGGTTTTCGTGCCCGCCACCGGGGTAGCTGCCACCCGTGCCGCCGCCGGGGTTTCCTCCCGAGCCGCCGCGACCCGTTGTGCCGCCGGAGCTTTCGGAACTGCCGACAGTGCCGCGATTAGCCGGACCGCCGCTGTCGGATCCGCTGCTCGTCCCGCGCGGACCGGTCGGCAGGAACGTGCCGGACTCTCCGGGACGCACCGCGCCAGGAACCCGTGTCCCGCCGGAAGTGCTTGGCGCACTGGGGATTCCCGGCGCGTTGGTGGAGCCGCCCGACCGAGGCGCGTCAGGCAATCCCGGCTCGCTGCCCCGGGATGCCGGTGCTTTCTCCCAGCCCGACGGCGGTGGCGCGGACGGCGGCACGTAGCTAGCCGCGACCACCGGCGCTGCTGGCCGCGCGGCCGGTGCCTGCGAAGCTGTGCCGTACGCAGGCGTCGGCGGTTCCACCACCGGAGCGGCCGGAGCGACTGGAGGCGGTGGGGGCACGTACTGCGACTTAACCGAAGCCGCAGCAGGCCGCACCTGGCCATCCGGCGTCACCTCGACCGCCGCGGCCGCACGGTCGACCGGACTCGGCCCGCTGCCGGGCTGGACCATCGCGAGCGATTGCGGCTGGCTCAACGGTTCGGTCGACAGCAGGTTTTCCCCGCTCTGCTGGGCATAAGAGTTCAGCGCCTCGACCGCTTGGCCGCGCGCGTTGTCCGCGGCCTGCACCTGAGCCGCGTGATCGGTCTCGAAGCCGAGGAAACTCGCCACCGAATCGACGAGCGTGAGGCTCTCCGCGCCTTTGCGCACCGCGGCCGGGTCGGGCAGCTTGTACTTGGTCCGGTTGAACGCTTCCCCTTGCGCGAAAAGCATTTCCGCGGTGTGCGTGACCTTCTGCATCGCATCCTGCGAGAAACCGGCCTGATCCGACAGCACCTGCCCGGCCTGTCCGCCCGCCTGGCTCTGCCATTCGACGCCGAGCTTCGCCAGCTGGTCGCGCAGCGTGCGGTCGGTGCCCGCGAGCGCGGTCGCGACCTCCCGCAGCGCCTCGACCGCGGTGGCGATGCTGGTGATTCCGTCGCCGGTGCCGAACTTCTCGATCTCGTCGGCGATGGCGGTGTCGGTCCACCCGTCGAAACGGTGGTCGCGGATCCTGCCCGCGAGTTCGGAGATCTCCACGCGCCCTCCCTAGGTCCGGTTCTTCAGGCCCTGCACGGCCAGGCCGGCGGCCTGGGTGGCGATATCGCACAACTGCGGCTGGCTGAACGCGCCCGCGGTGACCGCGAACTCCTGTGCCGCCATGGTTTGTCCCTGAGCGACGCCGACGAGCACCTCACAGTCGGAGGGCGTGCCCGCGGCGCGGTAGTTCGTGATCGCCGGATAGCCCTCGACGCTGGTGGCCGCGGTGGTCATGCTGTTCTTGCGCCGCGAGCCGGTGAGCCACTCCTGCACGTCCGCGCCGACGATCCGCAGGTGCAGCGCGTGAAACGGCTCGGTCTTGTCCGAGTCGAACACGCAGGTGGGCCCGTCTTTCGCCTCCGCTGCCTTGCGCGGCACGCTCGTGACCTTCAGCAGGTCGAGCTGCGCCTGGCCGAGCAGGTCGCACGGATCGGTCCCGGCGATCGGCAGATCCGACGGCCGCTGCGGCAGTGCGGCCGCTTTCGTCTGCTGCGCCAGGGAACTCATCGCGGGCTGTACGGGGTACGCGGTGCCTTGCGCGCCCGACGAGCAGCCCGCGACGCCGAGTACCGCGACAACCGCGAGGATCGGCTTAGTGGATGCCGTGCGCACCGCGGTCCCCGAAAGCCGCGGCCTTGTCCGCGTCGCTGGCTTCGTACGTCTTCGCTGCTTCGCGCAACTGTCCGACGAGCTTGTGCAGATTGGCGACGTACGCGCGCACCTGCGCCGCGTACGACTGATCACCTTCCGCGACAACGGTGTTCCACGCAGCCATCGCGTTCACGCTCACCGTGTCCGACGAAGGAGTGTCGACGCGCAGTTCGCCCAGCCGCGTGAGGAGCTTGTCCTCGAGCGCGCTGACCTGCTCGTCGACCACCCGCGCGACCTCGAGCAGCTTCGCCGGCTCGACCACGATGTCAGCGACGCCCGGCGCTGCCGGTATGGACGAAGCCAGGTCGGTGAGCGGTGTGCTTCCCGGCATGCGCTAACCCCTCCCGTGATACGGACGGTGACCGTACGGACCCGTTTCGAGGCTACCAACCGCCGCGTGAACCCGAGGCGAACTTCGTGGAGAAGCTGCTCAGGCGGGAGCGCTTACTTCCCCGTTGGCCGCACGCAGTGCGATATCGGTGCGATGGTGCGAGCCAGCGAGGTGTACGCGCTCGACAGTCTCGTACGCGTGCTTACGCGCCGCCTTAAGCGACTTACCAGTGCCGACAACCGACAGCACGCGTCCGCCGGCCGAGATCACCGCACCGTCGTCGCGACGCCGCGTACCCGCGTGAAGCACGCCTTCGATCTCTCCGCCGGTGATGACGTCCCCAGTGCGCGGCTTGCCCGGGTACCCGTCCGCAGCGATCACGACGGTGACCGCGGCCCCGCCCGACCACTCCAGCGGCGGAAGCTCAGCCAGCTTCCCGGTGGCCGTCGCGTTCAGGACGGTCGCGAGCGACGTACGCAGCAGCGCGAGCACAACCTGGGTCTCAGGGTCGCCGAAGCGGCAGTTGAACTCGATCACCTGCGGGCCTTCCGAGGTGAGCGCGAGACCGGCGTAGAGCAGGCCGGAGAACGGGCTGCCCCGGTCGGCGAGCTCGTCCACCACCGGCTGCACGACCCGCGCGACGACGTCGTCCACCAGGTCCGCAGGAGCCCACGGCAGCGGTGCGTACGCGCCCATGCCGCCGGTGTTCGGGCCGGTGTCGCCGTCGCCGACGCGCTTGAAGTCCTGCGCGGGCAGCATCGGCACCACAGTGCGGCCGTCGACGAAGCAGAACAGCGAGGCCTCCGGACCGTCCAAAAAGGACTCCAGGAGGACCGGGTGACCGCCGTCGAGCAGCATCAGCGCGTGCTTGCGCGCGACCTCGACGTCCTGGGTCACGACGACGCCCTTCCCCGCGGCGAGACCGTCGTCCTTCACGACCCAGGTGGGCCCGAAGCGCTGAAGCGCGGCGTCGAGACGCGCGGGAGTGTCGACGACCTCACTGCGCGCCGTCGGCACCTTCGCGGCCGCCATGACGTCCTTCGCGAACGCCTTCGACCCCTCGATGCGCGCGGCCGCGGCAGACGGGCCGAAGCAGGCGATGCCGGCTTCGCGCACCGCGTCGGCGACGCCCGCGACGAGCGGCACCTCCGGCCCGATCACGACGAGGTCGGCCTTCCACTCCTTGGCCAGGGCCGCGACGGCTTCCGGCTCGGCGAGCTCGACCCCGAGCTGCTCAGCGACCGCCGTCGTGCCGGCGTTGCCGGGGGCGCAAGCAAGCGCCGTGACCGCGGGGTCGCCTGCCACCGCGAGGACGAGTGCATGCTCCCGAGCGCCGGAGCCGATTACCAGTACGCGCACGCCGGACAGCGTAACGGTGGGTCTCGCGCCCCGGCAGCGCGCCGTCCGCGACCCCGGCCCGGACCAGGTGCGCGACTGGTCCGGTCCAGGGCGAACAGTGTCCGGATTCAGCCGCCATCCACCGTTTACCCGGTTGTCAACCGCCCGTCCGGCTGGTGCCGCGCGCCCGACGCTTGCGGCGGTGAGGGTGACGCGGTAGTCGTGGCGAGCTGCGGATCGCCCGGTAGAGAAAGGTCCCCCCATGAAGCGCAAACGCCTCGGCGTGCTCGCCCTGTCCGGCCTGGCCCTGCTCGGCGTCGCCGGCCTCGTGATCGGCCCGGCCGCCGCGAGCGAGGACACGGCCGCGGGTGCGGTCGCGAGCGGCGCCCGGCACGATGGCCCGGTGATCGTCGGACACCGGGGCGCGCCCGGCTACCGCCCGGAGCACACGCTCGCGTCGTACGAACTCGCCTGGCGGATGGGCGTGGACTACGTCGACGTCGACCTGGTGCCGACCAAGGACGGCCAGCTCGTCGCCCGGCACGAGCCGGAGATCGGCGGCACCACCGACGTCGCGGCCCACCCGGAGTTCGCCTCGCGCAAGACCACGAAGGTCATCGACGGAACCACGATGACCGGCTGGTTCACCGAGGACTTCACCCTCGCCGAGCTGAAGACGCTCTACGCGAAGGAGCGGATCCCGCAGAACCGGCCGAACAACCAGCTCTACGACGGCCGCTACCGGATCGCGACGTACCAGGAGGTGCTCGACCTGACCCGGCGGCTCGGCCACGAGCTGCACCGGACGCTGGGCACCTACCCGGAGGTCAAGCACTCGACGTACTTCTCCTCGATCGGCAACCCGACCGAACCGAAGCTGGTCTCGATCCTCAACCGCAACGGCCTCAACCGGCCGAACGCTCCGGTGATCATCCAGTCGTTCGAAGTGACGAACCTGCAGGAACTGCACAAGCAGGTCCGGGTGCCGCTCCTGCAGCTGACCGAGGCGAAGGGCGCTCCGGCGGACTTCATCGCGAAGGGCGACAAGCGCACCTACGCCGACCTGGTCACGCCCGCCGGCCTGCGCGAGATCGCGAAATACGCGAAGTACCTCGGCCCGGAGAAGGGGCAGATCATCCCGCGCGACGCGCAGGACAACCTCGGCAAGCCGACCACGCTGATCGCCGACGCGCACCGCGCCGGGCTCGAGGTGCAGCCCTACACCTTCCGCAACGAAAACCCGTTCCTGCCGGCGAACCTGCGCTCCTCGGCCAGCCCGAGCGCGTTCGGCAACGTGTTCGCGGAGGAAGCGGCGTTCCTGAAGGCCGGCGTCGACGGATTCTTCGCCGACCAGCCGGACACCGCACTGGAATCGGTGCGGGACTTCACCGGTCGCTGATTTTTGTTTCTTCCCGGCCCGCCGGTGACGTTCGCGTCGCCGGCGGGTCTTTCAGTTTCGCGGAGCGAGCACAACGATCGGGATTACGCGGTCGGTTTTCCGCGCGTACTCGTCGTACAGCGGGAACATCTTCGCCATCTGCGGCCAGAGAATCTCGCGCTCGTCCGGGATCAGGCAGGTGCGCCCGCGTCTGCTCAGCGCCCCAGTCCCACTTCGAATCGGTTGCGCGGTCGAGATCTTCGGCGACAGCCATGGCGGCAGTCCTTTCCGGCGCGGAGGGCGGTTTCTCGCCTCGGGGACGGAGGTGCCGCGACGTTCTCGACATCCTGGCCCGAAGCGGCTGTTCAGCCGGACGGAGGTAAGGCGGTCCCCACCCCGTAACGGGGGGCGCAGGCCATCGCCGTCGTGCCGTCGTGAGCCCTAGCGTTCGTTGCGCAGGCTGTCGAGGGGAGAAGACAGGTGGCTGGAATCGCGGCAACGGCCGTGCGGTGGGAGTCGGTCAGCACGAGCGGACGGCGGTAGGCCGATGATCATCTTCCGTCTCGCGCTTCGCTCGCTGCGGCATCGCCCCGCCAGCTTCGTGGCGAGCTTCGTCTCGCTGTTCCTCGGTGCCACGATCCTGATGACGTTCGCTTCATTGCTGGACACCCGCGCCAACGTTGACGAATCGACCGGACGCATCCTGACCATCATGGCGAGCGCGGTCGGCGGCTGGGGCCTGGTGCTCGTCGTGGTCGCCGTAATGTCCACACTCGGCTTGCTGGTACGCCAGCGGGACACCGAACTCGCTTTGCTGAAAAGCATCGGCGCAACCCCGGCCCAGATTGGCAAGCTGATCGTCGGCGAGGCCCTGTCCATCGCGATCATCGCGTTTCTCGCGGCGATCACACCGGCGGTGTTCACCGGAAGACTGGTGGTCGACCTGCTCAAGAACGCCCAGCGACTGCCTGAACGCGTGCCCGCCGAATTCGGCCCGTTCGCGATCAGCATCGGCCTCGGGATCACGCTGCTCGCGGCCGGGATCGCAGCCGCGGCAACAGCGTGGCGCAGAGCCAGGTCCGGGGTACGGGAAGGGCTGCTCACCGCTTCAATCGGCGACGGCCGCCCAGGGTGGGTCCGCCTCATCGCCGGGCTGCTCGTGCTCGCCACGGGCATTTCCGCCGGAGTGCTGACCGCAACCGTATTCACCGGCCGGGAGCCCGCGCTGATGGCGATCGGTGGCCAGGGCGCGATCCTGTCCGCGGTCGGGTTCGCGCTGCTCGCTCCCACGCTGCTGGCGGTGATCACGAGGGCGGTAGCCAAGCCGCTGAGGCGGACGGGAGCCAGCGGTCACTTGGCCGTGCTCAACCTGCGCGGACAGACTCAGCAACTGGCCGGAGCGCTCGTGCCGAACATCCTGTTCACCGGAATGGCCACCGGAACGCTCTACATGCAGAGCATCGAGAACTCCGCGGCGACCGGCGCGCGGACCGAGATCGCGCGGAGCATCGAAACACTGAACTACGTCGTGGTCGGCATGGTCGCGTTGTTCGCCGCGATCATGCTGGTCAACACGCTCATCGCCACCACCATTCACCGCAGGCGGGAGTTCGGCCAGCAACGTCTCGCGGGTTCGACCCCACCGCAGGTGCTCGGGATGGTCGGGCTGGAGGGGGCCGTGCTCGCGTCGACCGGGGTGCTGTTCGGCTCGATCGCTTCAGTCGCGACTGTGGTCCCGTACAGCCTGGTGAAGACCGGTTCGGTCCTGCCCGACGCCACGATCACGATCTACCTCGGCGTCGTGCTCATCGCGTGCGCGCTGACCCTGACCTCAAGCGTAGGCACTGCGCGGCAGGCGATCCGCGTCCCGGCAGTGCAGGCCTGCCGCTGACCGGCCCGCCTCGGGCGACTGATCAGGAGACGACCGGTTCGAGTGATGCGCTCTCGAACAATTGTTCGAGATACTGGACTCATGTCAATCACCGAGTCCCGGACCGCCCTGCGCCGTTCGGAGGAGCTTCCGCCCAGCGACCAGCGAAACCTTGACACCCGCGAACGGGGAGGGCTAACTTCTGCGCACTCTCAATGGTCTGTCCGCATACCTTTCAGGTGGGTGCCCGATGGATGTCTCCGACCAGCAGACCGGCCAACCCGACGAAGACAGCGCTCGCCTGCACGCGCTGGGCTACGCGCAGGAACTCAAACGCACGATGTCGGCGTTCTCGAACTTCGCCGTGTCGTTCACGATCATCTCGATCCTGTCCGGCTGCCTCACGCTGTACGGCTTCGGCATGAAAACCGGCGGCCCGGCGGCGATGATCTGGGGCTGGCCGCTGGTCGGGCTGTTCGTGGTGCTGGTCGGGCTGGGCATGGCGGAGGTGTGCTCGAGCTACCCGACGGCGGGCGGGCTTTACTACTGGGCGGCGAAGCTGGCGACGCGCAACGGTCCGGCGTGGTCGTGGTTCACCGGCTGGTTCAACCTGATCGGGCAGATCGCGGTGACGGCTGGCATCGACTTCGGCGCTGCCCTGTTCCTCAACGCGTTCCTCGATCTGCAGTGGGGCTTCAGCGCGACGCCGGGACACACGATTCTGTTGCTGGCCATCATTCTCGTCGTGCACGGGGTGCTGAACACCTTCGGCGTGCGCGTGGTGGCGGTGCTGAACAGCGTCAGCGTGTGGTGGCATCTGGTGGGCGTGCTGGTGATCGTGGGCGTGCTCGTGTTCGTGCCGGCGAAGCATCAGGAAGCGTCGTTCGTGTTCGGCAGCTTCGTGAACCAAACCGGCTGGGGTTCCGCGCCGTATGTGTTCTTACTGGGATTGCTGCTGGCGCAGTACACCCTCACTGGTTACGACGCCTCGGCGCACATGACGGAGGAAACCAAGAACGCGGCGAAAGCGGGTCCGCGCGGAATCATCAACTCGATCCTGGTGTCGCTGGTCGCGGGCTGGATCCTGTTGATCGGCCTGACGTTCGCCATCCAGGACTACGACGGAGCCGTCAACTCGGCCACCGGCGTCCCGCCCGCGCAGATCTTCATCGACGCGACCGGTGCGGTGACGGGCAAATTCCTGCTCCTGATCTGCATCGGCGCACAACTGTTCTGCGGCATGGCCTCAGTGACCGCGAACTCCCGCATGATCTACGCCTTCGCTCGCGACGGCGCGATCCCGGGTTCGAAGATCTGGCACAACATCAACAAACGAACCCAAACCCCGACCAACGCAGTATGGCTGGCGGCCGGCGGCGCACTGGTGCTCGCACTGCCGTACCTGTGGAGCGCGACGGCTTACGCAGCAGTCACCTCGATCGCGACAGTGGGCCTGTACGTCGCGTACGTGATCCCGGTCTTCCTCCGCGTCCGCCGAGGCGACAGCTTCGAGAAGGGCCCATGGAACCTGGGCCGCTGGGGCAAACCGATCGGCATCGTCGCGACAGGGTGGGTCGTGGTGATCTTCGTGCTCTTCATGCTTCCCCAGGCAAGCCCCATCACGGTCGACACGTTCAACTACACGCCGATCGCCTTCCTGGTCGTCCTGGGCGGGGCCGCCCTGTGGTGGGTTTTGTCGGCACGGAAGTGGTTCACCGGCCCGAAGGTGCAGGGTTCGGCGGAGGAATTGGCCGCGGTGGAAAAGGAACTGAAGGAACTCGGTTAGTCCGGCGGATTCCGGAGACGGCTGACCGTTCTCCACCCCGCATCGCTCCACCCCGCATCGCACTACCCGGCCTCGCTCCACCCTGCGCCGCTCTACCCCGGCATCGCTGCACCCTGGGTCGCTCCGCTCGGCGTCGCCCTGCCCTGCGTTGCTCCGCTCGGCGTCGCCCTGCCCGGCGATGCTCCGCCGACGAGCATCGGGCGGGGCCGGTGAGCGGGGATTGACCAACCCGCTCGCCGAACCGCCGTGCGCCGACGACTTCCGCAGCACCGGCGGGCGACCTCGCCCATCCCCTCCAACCGCCTCACATCCGCACCATCCACCAACTGCCCCCACACCCGCACCGCCCACCCGGCCCGCCAACGATCCCGTGGCCGCGCCGTCCACCCGGCCCGCCAACGATCCGGTGGCCGCGCCGCCAACCACCCCGATATCCGCGCCGTCCAAACCGTCCACCGACGACCCCGTGGCCGCGCCGCCCGCACGGTCCACCAACAACTCCTACGTCCGCCGTCCGCCGCCAACTCCGTCGCATCCGCATCGCGCCGGAGCACGGACCGACCACCCGCGAGCCCTGCCCACCCTCGACCCGCCCCGTCCACCTCACCCCGAAGGGAGTCCGACACGAACCCACACCGTCCGCGGCTCGCCTGACCCATGAGTCAAGATGCGAAGCATGGAGACCTTGACGCTGGTCGGCGTGCTCGCCGGGTCGCTTGGGCTGACCGCGGTCGCCCGGCGGTTCAACCTTTCCGCGCCGCTGCTCATCGTGGTGGTCGCGCTGGGGATCGCGCTGATTCCCGGCGTTCCGCGGGTCGAGCTGGAGCCCGAGCTGATCCTGACCGTCGTGCTGCCGCCGCTGCTGTACTCGACGTCGCTGGAGAGTTCGATCTCCCACTTTCGTGCGAATCTGCGGCCGATCATCACGCTCGGCGTGCTGCTCGTCGTGGCCACCGCGTTCGTGATCGCCTTCGTCGTGCACCTGCTGCTGCCCGACCTCCCGTGGGCGTCGGCCCTGGTGCTCGGGGCGGTCGTGTCTCCGCCGGATGCCGTGACCGCTGTCGCGATCGGGCGGCGGCTGGGGCTGCCGCGGGGCGTGATGACGGTGCTCACCGGCGAGAGTCTGGTCAACGACGCGGCCGCGCTCACGTTGTACAAGGTCGCGCTCGCCGCGGTGGCCGGGACGGCTGGGTCGCTCGGGCACGGGTTCGCGGTCTTCGCCGTCGCGACGGTGGTCGGCATCCTGGTCGGGCTGGTCGCGGGCGGGGTCGTCGAGCTGATCCGCACGAGGCTGGACGATCCGCTGCTCGAATCGGCGTTCGGGATCGTGGTGCCGTTCGCGGCGTACGTGACCGCGGAGCATCTGCATCCGTTCGGGGCCGAGTTCAGCGGGTCCGGCGTGCTGGCGGTCGTCACGGCGGGGCTGTTCCTCGGGCACCGGTCGTTGCGGGCGTCACCGGCGACCCGGGTGCAGGACCGGTCTGTCTGGGCGTCGATCGACGTCATGCTCGAGGCGCTGGTTTTCGCCTTGATGGCGTTGCAGCTGCCGTTCGTGCTCGACGGGGCGCAGCATGCCGCGCGGGACAACGGGACGCTCGCGCTGTCCGCGGTCGTCGTGCTGCTCGCGACGATGTTCGTGCGGATTCCGGCCGTGTTCCTGTCCAGCTATCTGCCTCGGTCGCTGCAACTTCTCAGACGCACCAAGCACGATCCGCCTGCCTGGCGTTCGCTGGCGGTGATCTCCTGGACCGGCATGCGCGGCGTCGTCACCATCGCCGCCGCGTCCGGTGTTCCCGCGGATACGCCTGGTCGCGCCGAGATCCAGCTGTTCGCGTTCGCCGTCGCGGTCGGGACCGTGCTGATCCAAGGACTCACGCTGCCGCCGCTGATCCGGTTGCTCAAAGTCCAGGACCCGGACGAGGACGCACGCGACCAGGCCGAGGAGCTGGCCGCGCGCAAGGTCGCGCAAAAGGCCGCGCACGAACGGCTGCGCGAGCTTGCCCGCGATCAACTATCCACATTGGACATAGAGCCGGAGAAGATGAAGCGGCTCGAACAACGACTGGAACGCGTCGTGGACACCCGGTACCGGTTCGCGCAGGCCGCGATCACGCTGTCCGGCGAGGAGCGGCGCGACAGTCCGCAGGCGCAGTTCGCCAAGGCGCGGCGGGAACTCCTCATCACCCAGCGGGCGGCGATGATCGAGGAGAACCGCGCCGGGCGCCTTGACGACGACGTCCTGCAGAAGGTGCTGCGCGAACTCGATCTGGAGGAAATGTCAGTGACGACAACCCTTACGAACCGGATGAGTTGAGCTCGCCCGTCAGCCGCCAGGTGCGCCGCCGGTCCTCGTCGGTGTGCAGGGCGGTCTGGGTGAGCAGCACGTCGGTCGCGCCGGCGTCGAGGTAGCGCTGCACGCCGGCGGCGACCGTCTCCTCGTCGCCGATCAGCACCAATTCCGCCGCGTTTTCGACGCCGCCTGCCTCCAGAACGCGCCGATACGACGGAATCGAACCGTAGAAACCGAGTTCCCGCGCCGCGATCTCGCGCACCGCCTCGACGTCGCTGGTCACCACGGCCGGAACGGCGGCGATCACTCGCTTGCCAGGACCGATCCCCGGCACGATCAGGTCCGAGAGCGCACGCGGGCTCGCCAAGTACGGCAGCGTGCCGTCCGCCAGTTCGCCGGTGACGCGCAACGCCTGCGGTCCCATCGCGGCAACGAGCACCGAAATCGCAGCCGCCGGCGCGGGCTCCGACAGATGCACTTCCACCGTCGAGCCGGTGAAGTCGACTTGTTCGCCCGCGAACAACGCGCGCAAGACGGTCAGGTACTCGCGAAGGTGCCGCACCGGCGGCGGATACGGGGTGCCGTAGACGGGTTCGAGAAAGTTCTTCGCCCCCAGACCGATGCCGAGAGTGAACCGCCCGCCAGTCGCCTCGCTCGCCGTACGCGCGGCGGAGGCCAGCACCAGCGGATGCCGCGGGTAAATCGGCACGACGGACGTGCCGATCTCGACCCGGGAGGTCGCCTGTCCGGCCAGCGCGGCCGCCACCAGCGCGTCAAAGCCTTCGGGCAACTGGGCGAACCAGATCGACGCCGCCCCGGCCTCCTCGGCCTCGCGTGCCTGGTTCAGCAATTCGGTCACCGTGATCTGCTCCCGCGGAAGGGCGGGCAAGGTCAGTCCGACGCTCATATCTTCAAACTATTCAGGAACACCACCGGTTTCTCACCATTCGGAACAATTGCGCAGCTTTGTGTCAGCCGACTTCTCATCCGACGAGAGCCCCTGCCCGGCCGCCCGGCTGACCCGCACCCTGGACGCCCGACGACCCTAGGAGGACCGATGTCCCTGACCGACGTCATCGACGGCACCCGCCAAGCCGTGCGGACGGACCGGCACAACGCGGCGGTGTCGTTCAGCGTCGACCACGCACTGGCCGCGAACACCGCGACGGTGGTGGACGTCCGGGTGCGCGACCACGCGTTCACCGTCGACGAACCGCCCGCCCTCGGCGGCACCGATCAGGCGGCGAACCCGGTCGAGTACGCGCTGGCCGCGCTCGGCTCCTGCCAGGTGATCACGTACCAGTTCTGGGCCGCGCGCCTCGGTATTCCGCTGGACGCAGTGCGCGTGAAGGTGGACGGCGACCTCGACCTGCACGGGTTCTTCGGCTTCGACGAATCGACCCGGCCCGGTTTCAGCGACGTGCGAGTGTCCGTGGAACTCGACGGCCCGGCCGCGCCCGAGGTCTACGAACAACTCCGCCGCGCGGTGGACGAACACTGCCCGGTGCTCGACCTGTTCCGCAACCAAACCCCAGTCACCACAAAGGTTCGCTGACCACGCCGATCACGACGGGTCCAGTTCGCCGCGATAGGTCAGCGTCCCGTCAGCGGCAACATGCCACCGGTCGGGCAGCGTCGGCTCCTCCGCCAACTGCCCGATCCTGGCACCCCGGAAGTTGAAGCGGGTGCCGGGAAATTCGTCCCACGACCACGTACCGCCGACCGGCTCACCGAGCTTCGGCCGCTCGTCGAACTCGATGAATCGATCGAACTCCCCGCCGCGGAAATCGCATATTCCGCAAAACTCCGAGGGAGTAAACCAGGCTCCGCCGAGAAATCGCGTGCCTCTCGCCAGGAGATTCCAGCCGAACCGGGCACCCGTGAAGATGGCCCGATCAAGAAACTTCGCCCCCGAGAAGCTCGCCAGCCGGTCGAAGTCGGACTGATAGAACCAGGTCTCTCCGTGAAAGACGGTTTTGTCGAACCTGGCCACCACCAAGAACAGGGTTCCGCGGAACCGGGCTTTGCCGACGGAGCACCCCTCAAACCGGAAATCGATCAGGACCGCGCGGCTCAGGTCCAGGTCGAGGGCACCCCATTTCTCCGGGGAGCCGTCCGCCTCCCGGAGGTGATCCGCCAGCACTCCCTGCGCGGCGAGCCGTACCGGAAGTTCCTCGCGTTCCCGTCGCTCGGCCTCCGACATGCTGTTTTCCAGCTCGGCCGCTCTCGAGCTTTCGTAGTCCCACGAAGGCTTCGGAAACGGCATCCGGAGATACGCGCAAATGACATTGACGACGGCCTGCCGAAGCGTCGGATTCGCGTTGGCCAGCCGCTCCAACGCATACAACCCGCCGAGCCGCACAGGAGCCTTGTCCGAACCGATCTGTTCGACAGCCTTGGCGTACAACTCGGTGATCCGCCGCTCGGTCAGGTCGAACTCGGTCGCGAACTGGACGCGCTCCCGGTGCCGCTGGTCCTCGGCGGTGGCGGCGATCGTCTCTCTGATCTGGATTTCCGTCGACCGCTGCCGACGCGCCGCGAGCCACAACGCGAAAGCACCGCCCGTGCCGACCGCGAGGCTCAGTGCCGTGCGGATGGCGTCCAGCTCAGCCCGAGCCGTGTCCGACGTCGGAGCCGTCGCGACCTGGCTCACGAGCAGCCAAGTAGCCGCTGCGATCAGCACCGCGGTCGCTGCGGCGGCAGCGGCAACCCACCACCACCGCAGCTCCGGCAGCTTCTGCGCCCGGCCAGACGGTCCAGAGCGCCCGGCAGCACCATCTGTCATGCCGCTCTCATCGAACAGCGGCCGACAGACGCAACAAACTCAGGCGAACTCGTGCCGCACGATCGTCTGCTCCCGGCCGGGACCGACGCCGATCGCCGAAACCCGTGCGCCCGACAGCTCCTCGATCCGCTCGACGTAAGCCCGCGCGTTGGCCGGCAGCTCGTCGTACGTGCGGCAGTTCGAGATGTCCTCGAACCAGCCCGGCAGCTCTTCGTAGATCGGGACCGCGTGGTGCACGTCGGTCTGGGTCATCGGCATGTCCGAGGTCCGGAAGCCGTCCACCTCGTAGCCGACGCACACCGGGACCTTCTCCAGGCCGGACAGCACGTCCAGCTTGGTGAGGAAGTAGTCGGTGATTCCGTTGACCCGCACCGCGTAGCGGGCGATCACCGCGTCGAACCAGCCGGTGCGCCGCGAGCGGCCGGTGGTGACGCCGAACTCGCCGCCCTGCTTGCGCAGGTACTCGCCGGACTCGTCGTCGAGTTCGGTCGGGAACGGGCCGGAGCCGACGCGGGTCGTGTAGGCCTTCAGGATGCCCAGCACGGTCGTGATGCGGCCGGGGCCGATGCCCGAGCCCGCGCTCGCGCCGCCGGACGTCGGGTTCGACGACGTGACGAACGGGTACGTGCCGTGGTCCACGTCGAGCAGCGTGCCCTGCGAACCCTCCAGCAGCACCGTCTCGCCGCGCTCCAGGGCCTGGTTCAGCTGCAGCCGGGTGTCGGCGATGCGGTGCGCGAACTTCTCGCCCGCCGCGAGCACCTCGTCGGCGACCTGGTCGGCGTCGAGCGCCTTGCGGTTGTAGACCTTGACCAGCACCTGGTTCTTGAACTCCAGCGCTGCCTCGACCTTCTGGCGGAAGATCTTCTCGTCGAGCAGGTCCTGCACGCGGACGCCGACGCGGGCGATCTTGTCCTGGTAGCACGGGCCGATGCCGCGGCCGGTGGTGCCGATCTTGCGGCTGCCGAGATAGCGCTCGGTGACTTTGTCGATCGCCACGTGGTACGGCATGATCAAGTGCGCGTCGGCCGAGATCAGCAGCTTGCTGGTGTCGACGTCGCGCTCCTCGAGGCCGGCCAGTTCGTCCAGCAGCACGCCAGGGTCGATGACCACGCCGTTGCCGATGACGTTCGTCACGCCCGGCGTCAGGATCCCCGACGGGATGAGGTGCAGCGCGAAGTTCTCGCCGTTGGGCAGCACGACCGTGTGGCCCGCGTTGTTGCCGCCCTGGTAGCGGACGACCCACTGGACGCGGTCGCCGAGCAGGTCGGTGGCCTTGCCCTTGCCCTCGTCCCCCCACTGGGCACCGATCAGCACGATGGCCGGCATGTGACACTCCAGGTGTTCGGCAATAGGAATAGTGCTCCCGGACGGGGGCACGGGTGGCGCTGGTAAATGCCGGTGCATGACTTTAACGGAGGACGCCGGGGTGCGCGGAATAGTGGTGGCCTGCGGGGCCGCGGCGGATCTGCCCGCACGGCTCGGCGACGTCCCGCTGGTGCACGCCAGCCCCCGTCCCGGCAAGGCGGAAATCGACCCCTTGCTGGGGGAACACGACCGGCTCGTCGTGCTGGGCTCCGACGCCGACCTCGCCGCCGTGGTGGTGCGTCTCATGCGCCGCGAACTCCTCCCGGGCGTGTCAGTGGGTTTCGTGGCCACTGAGACCGGCTCTCGTGTCGCCGCGCACTGGCGGCTGCCCTCGGACCCGGACGAGGCGTTCGCGCTCGCTTGGAAGGGCGAGGACGCCGAGACCTCGCTCGTGCGCGACGACACCGGCGGCGTGCTCCTCGGGCACGCGACCCTGCGCGATGTCAAGGGCCAGGCGTATTGCGACGAACAGGTGGCTTTCGACGGATTGGTTTCCGGCATCGAGGTCGCACCGGACGAGTCCGGAGTCACCGCCCGAATCACCCGCGGGAAGCTCCTCAAACGGTCCGCGACCTTTCGCGGGCGTGCCTTTCAACTTGGCTGCGTTCCGACGTCTTCGCTGGTCATCGACGGTGTCCCGCAGGAACGCGAGATCACCCGGCGGACCTGGTACCGGCACACCGCCGATCTTCGCGCGGTCCGCGGCTGACCCGTTCGTGCCGACGACGTTCAAGCTGCCTTGAACCCTCGGTGACCTTCCGTTCACAGAAGGTCGGCTTCCTGTCACCTGACGGTGTTGCGCACGCCACTTTCGTGGTCAAAGGTGAATCAGTCCCGCATCTGACCAGGAAGGCAGCAATATGCCGACCACACGTACAGTTCGCAACTCCTTGACCGTCCTGGCCGGCGTCGCGCTGCTCGGCTCGGTCACGGTGGGCGTCGCCGATGCCACCCCGCCCGGCATCCCGTCGGCGGACACCGCGAAGAGCCAGCTCGCCGGGCTCACGGTGAAACCGGACGGCTCGCAAACCGGGTACAGCCGCGACAAGTTCCCGCACTGGATCGACCAGGGCAACAACTGCAACACGCGCGAAATGGTGCTCAAGCGCGACGGCACGAACGTGAAGGTCGGCTCCGACTGCGCCCCGACCTCGGGCACCTGGACCTCGCCGTACGACGGCGCGACCTGGAGCGCTCCGTCCGATGTGGACATCGACCACGTCGTGCCGCTCGCCGACGCGTGGCGCACCGGAGCCTCGTCGTGGACCACCGCGCAGCGGCAGGCCTACGCCAACGACCTGACCGACCCGCAGCTGATCGCGGTGACCGACAACGTCAACCAGGAAAAGGGCGACAAGTCGCCGGACCAGTGGAAGCCGCCGTCCACCGGATACTGGTGCACCTACGCCAAAATGTGGGTGGCGGTCAAGTCGAAGTTCAAGCTCACCGTGAATTCGGCGGAGAAGTCTGCGCTGACGGACATGCTGGGGCGCTGCTGACCCGATCAGCCCTACCGCGGGCGCCGCCGCCGTCCTATGGTCCGAACCATGAGGAAGATCACGGCGGCGGTGCTGGCGGTGTTCCTGGTGCTCTGCGGAGCGGTCCCGGCGACGGCGGCGACCGGGCGCAGAGTCGTTGTCTACTACCAAACCACGCACCAAAACGGGTCGTACATCTCCCCGCTGGGGCTCACCGACCACGACGCCGGCGTCACCGACGTGATCGTCGGAGCCGTGCACCTCAACGACGGCGGAACCATGACGCTCAACGACGATCCGCCGTCGGACGGCAAATTCACGCAAATGTGGGCGGATCTCGCCACGATGCAAGGCAAAGGCGTGCACGCACTCGCTTTCGTCGGCGGCGCGGCGAAGGGCAGCTTCCAGCGTCTGGAGCAGGACTTCGACACCTACTATCCGTTGCTGCGCAACCTGATTCGCGACCATTCGCTGTCCGGCATCGACCTCGACGTCGAGGAACAGATGTCGAACGACGCGCTGAACCGCGTGATCGACGCGTTGCGCAACGACTTCGGCCCGGATTTCCTGATCACGCTTGCGCCAGTCGCGACCGAGCTCAGCGGCGGTGGCGGCCTTTCCGGTCTTGATTACGACCGCCTCTACCGCGAGCGCGGCGACCAGATTTCCTGGTTCAACACCCAGTTCTATTGCGGCTGGGGCTCGCTGGCGGACACCTCGGGCTACGACCAGATCATCGGCCGCGGAGTCGTCCCGGCGAGCAAGGTCGTCGCGGGGACGGTCACGAATCCCGCTAACTGCAACGGTTACGTCGACATGCCGACGCTGAAGAACACCGTCGGCAGTCTCGTCCAGAAGTATCCGGACTTCGGCGGCATCGACGGCTGGGAGTATTTCAACTCGCTTCCCGGCGACACCGCCGCGCCGTGGGAGTGGGCGCAGCAGATCGCGCCGACGGTCAAGGGTTAGCCAGCCGCAGGATTTCCCTTGCCAGTGCGTCGTTCTGCCGGAACGAGATCGCATTCGTGCGCGGCCGGGTGAAAGCGCCTGCCGATCGGACACTCGTGTGCGGACCCACCGCGAACCGCCGAGGATGCGCCGTACCGTCCACAGTGACCAGTCGGAAGTCGTTGAGCGTCGTGGCGATCCGGCCGGAAGGCAACGTCGCGCCGTCGACATCCGGGACGGTTTCCTCGGCCAGCGCACCGGCTTCCCGCAGGCTGCGCAACAACGGGTCGGACACTCGCGGGACGCTGGCGCTCGGCAGCCGCGCCTCGATCAACGTGCGTGCGGCGACAGTGTCCGGATGGCTGGTGCTCGACGCGACGAACGCCCCAGTCGTCTCGTCGGCGGCGATCGAGATGTCCGCGCCAAGGAAAGACACAACGCCAGCGTCCTCCAGCGCGAGCAGCTCGTCGAGCCGACGAGGCGGCGGACCGCTTGCGTAGTAAGAGAAAAACCCGTGGAACCAGCCGTCCATATCGGACACTTGAGACGCTGCGGTCAGCCGTCCGGTCGCGAGCAGCGCGGGCAGCTGGCCGATCACCGACAGCAGCGCCATGAACGCGCCGAGGTCCGCACTGTGGTGCACGTCCGCCCGTCGCACGAGATCGGACTCGACGTACTTCCGCACCGCCTTCCCGAATTCCTCGCCGGAGTCAAAGCGGCGGCCAGCGAACGGGCGATCCAGCCGCTCAAGGTCGAGCCGATCCTCCAGCGCAGGCACCGCGGTCGCGATCAGAGCGTCCATTTCGGACGCTCCCCACGGCAGGTCGGCGAACTTGTCCGCGAAGACCGCGAAATCCGTACGCACGCGATCCGGATGTCCGGTGAACAGTTCGGTGTAATACGCCCAGGCGAGTTCCTTCGCGATGAGCGGCCACACGTCCGCACGGAAGTCGAGCGGGCCGGTCAGACCGTCAATAGCGCGCTTGTCAAAGAATCTGGGCAGCTGCAATGGTTTCCCGCGCAGCCGATAGCCGGTTTTCGCGTGATACGGCACCCCGCGCCGGGACCCGACGTGCAGCACCGGCTCGGCACCGCTCGGGTGATAACGCAGACCACCGCACGGCAGCTCCTCGAACCGGCCGCCGCGACCCTCCGTCAGCAACAGCATCAGGTCCACGAACGCGAGCCCGAAACCGCGCACTAGCACCGGTTCTCCAGCGGGCACCGCGGAGTAGTCGACGTCCGCGGTGTAGCCAGCGGGGTAGTAGGACAGCTCGTGCTGCTCGGCGAACGCCTCCAGTTCGCGTTCCCGGGAATCGGGGACCGCGTCGAGATGGCCGACCGTCAGCACCACGGCGTCGGCGGTCACGGTCGTGCCGTCGGAAAGCCGCACAGTCTCGTCGTCATCGATGCTCTCCGCCGTGGCGAGGTGCTCGATCACCGTGATGCTGGGCGGCAGTTCGGCCACCACCTTGCGGTAGAACCACTCCAGGTACCGGCTCTGTAGCCGCCGGGTCGGGAAGTCGGTGGAGGCGAGGGCCTCGAACTCGGCGCGGACGTCGTCCGGCACCGGATACGCGAGGGTGCCCGCGCGCACCTGCCGCACCCACTCGATCAGCGACGGACCCGGCCGCACCGGGCCGTCGATCCGGACGGTGTCGTCGGTGAAGACGGTGACGTCCTCGGGCATCGAGTTCATCCGCAGCAGCGGCGACTGCTCGTACCGCCACACGCGGCCGGGGCCGGGCGGGAACGGGTCGATGAGATGGACTTCGGCTTGCCGGTCGCCGAGCAGTTCGGCGGCGTTCGCGGACAGCCGTTCGAGGACGCCGACCCCGCGAGGTCCGGCGCCCACGATGGCGAGCGTGAACGTCGGGAGAGCGGTCACCCGGGTGAAGCTACGCGGCTGGCTGACCGAGCGGCGGCCGTTCCACTCTGCGGACGGTCGACCCGGACGGATGTGGCACAAACCACAAAGATCGAACCAGTCCCGGAAGAGAGTGCGGAGCGCTATCGTCTGGACACGTGGCGAACTGACCGTGACCTGTCGGATACCGGCGAAAGAACCTAGAGAATCACCAACAGTCACGAGACACTGAGCTTGGCAACTCACTTCGTGTGACCGGCCCGTGACCAGGAGGATCTAGGGTCACCCGTTGGTCACTAGTGCGGCACAGTCCGCACACAGCAGCGGGGAGAACACGCATGACGACAGCACCACACCGGGTCACGTTCCGCGAGGTGTTCGGAGTCGCCGAGTTCCGCGCGATGTGGTTCGGCGAACTGCTGTCGATCGCCGGCGACCAGCTTGCCCGGGTCGCGTTGTCCGTCCTCGTCTACGCCAACACCGGTTCCGCGACGCTGACCGGCCTCACCTACGCGCTCACGTTCTTCCCGTCGCTGCTGGGCGGCATCTTCCTGACCGGATTCGCCGACCGCTTCCCTCGCCGGGCGGTCATGGTCACCGTCGACGCCACGCGCGCGGCACTGATTCTGTGCGTTGCCATACCCGGGCTGCCGTTCTGGGCGCTATGCGTGCTCGTCGGCTGTGTTTCACTGCTGAATCCGCCGTTCAAGGCGTCTCAGCTGGCATTGCTGCCGCAGGTGCTCGAAGGCGACCGATTCGTGGTCGGCATGGGCATCCGGAGCATGACCGTGCAGTCCGCGCAGCTGCTCGGTTTCGCCGGCGGTGGCGCGCTGCTGCTCGCGATGGACGCCCGCCTCGCCTTGGTGCTCGACGCGGGCACGTTCGTGCTCTCCGCGCTCTTCCTCCGCTTCGGGCTCAAGTCGCGCCCCGCGGCGGCCAGCGGGGAAAAGCGCAAGCCGTTCCTCTCCTCGCTGAGCGCGGGCGGCAAGGTCGCCTTCGCGACCAGTGCGTTGCGGTCCTTGATGGTCTTCACGTGGCTCGCCGGGCTGATGCCGGTGTACGAGGGCATTGCCGCGCCCTACGTCGCTTCCTCGGGCGGCGGATCCGAAATGATCGGCTTCCTGCTGGCCGCGGACCCGGTGGGCAGCGTGATCTTCACGTTCGTCTACACGCGCTGGGTGCCCGCCGGGATCCGGCCGAAGCTGATCGGCCCGATGACCGCGCTCGCCGCGATCCCGCTGCTGCTGTGCTTCCTGCAGCCGGGTCCGGTCGTTTCGGTGATCCTGTTCGTGATCTCCGGCGGCTTCGGCACGATCGCGCTGCTGCAGGCGACGGCGTCGCTGACGGTCGCAGTGCCGGACGAGAGCCGGGCGCAGACGATGGGGCTGTCGAACACCGGATTGACCACGACGATGGGCGTGACGCCGTTGATCGGCGGGGTCATCGCCGACCACGTGAGCGCTCAGACGACGGTCGGGATCTTCGGATTGGCCGGGCTGCTCATCACGATTCCGCTCGCGATCGCGTGGCAGCGGACCGTTTCCGGGCAGGCCAAAGACGGGTCTGCGAAGGAAGCCACACGCGCCGAACATGCCTGACTACCCCGACATGCCCCGCGCGTGAGGCTCTGACCTGCGCGACCTTGCGGTGCTGCTACGCGGTCACTGTTCCTTGCTGCGCATCGCTGGTCACCCTTCATCCGGCGTGTTCGGGAAAAATGTACACACCTAAGGCCCTTGTGGACAGGCGGCAAACGGTCTGAAACTGTGAGTAAGGCGAGTGTCACTGGAGATCCGCGCAAGACCCGGGGGGAAGAATGGTCACATTGGGGGAATTTTCTGGTCTGGGGCTGCGCGATGCGGTTTCCCGGTGGTCGCTCTGGACTCGGCCGCGGCAGTGGGTCGCGGTCACGCTGACGAGCATGGCCGTCACGGTGGTGCTCACCGTGGTGAGCACGCTGGTGTTCCCGGTCAGCCTCGGCCAGATCGGGATCCTCGGCATGCTGGCCGGCCTGGCGATCGCGCAGACCGAGGTCACGCGGCAGATCGAGCGGCAGCGCCGGATGTTGAGCCAGGGCCCGCACATCACCGTGACCTCGGTGTGGCTGCTTCCGGCGGCGCTGCTGGTGCCGCCGCAGCTGGTGGCCGCGCTGGGCGTGATCATCTACGTCTACCTGGCGTTCCGCAGCTGGAACGGCACGCGCCCCGGTGAGGCGCACCGCGTCGCGGCCAACGCGACCACGATGATCCTGTCCGGCTTCGGCGCCGCGCTGGCCGGACACCTCGCGGACGGCCACAGCGTCACCACCGTGGTGGCGGGCGCGCTCGGGTATTTCCTGGTCAACACCGCACTGACCGGCCTTGGTCTGTACCTGACCGACCCGGCGAAGGCGACCGCCGAATCCTGCCTCGGCACGATGGACGACAACCTGCTGGAGCTGGCGACCCTGTGCGTCGGCGGGCTGCTCGTGATGGTGCTGAGCCACGAACCGCTGCTGTCGGTGCTGGTGATCCTGCCGCTGTACGTGCTGCAGCGCTCGATGCTGATCAAGCGGCTCGAGGAACTCGCGACCACGGATCAGAAGACGCAGCTGCTCAACGCCACCACCTGGCAGGACGGCGCGCAGCGCGAGATTTCCCGTGCCGAGCGCGAGAACGGCAGCTTCGGTGCGCTGATGATCGACCTCGACCACTTCAAACGGATCAACGACACCTACGGCCACCTCGCGGGCGATGACGTGCTCAAAGCCGTTGCCGCGGTGGTGAAACAGGAGACGCGGGCGCACGACCTCGTCGGCCGGTTCGGCGGTGAGGAGTTTGTCGCGCTGCTGCCGTCGACGTCGAAAGAGGACGCGATTGTCACGGCGGAACGCATCCGGCAGCGCATCAGCGAGCTGGTGATTCCCACGCAGACCAACGAGGGCGTGGCAGTCGCGATCGAGAACCGGACGGCGTCGATCGGGGTGGCGGCGTTCCCGCTGGACGGGACAAGCATCGAGGAAGTGATGGCCGCGGCCGACGCCGCGGTCTATGCGGCGAAGAACAGCGGCCGCAACCGGGTCGTCGGCTCGGTCGCACCGACCCGGGAACTCGCGGCAGTCGCCTGACGACCTCGGACCCGGCCGGCACCCTCCCCCGGCCGGCCGGGTCCATCCCTTCGTCAGCTCCGGAATTCGGAGAGGAAACCTGTGCCGCGCGCCGAGATCCGACCAGCCCGCGACGACGAACTCCCCGCCGTCGCCGCGTTGCGCTGGCGGTGGGTTGCCGACCAAGGCGGTCCGTTGCACCGTGCTCGGGCCGATTTCGTCCGCGAGTTCGCCGACTGGGCCCGCGCGCACGCCGAAACGCATCGCTGTCTGGTCGCGGTGCGGGACGAGCACGTGCTCGGCATGGCCTTCCTCGCCCTGACCCCCAGAGTGCCGACACCGCACGACTTTTCGCGGGTCTGCGGCGACGTGCAATGCGTGTACGTCCTGCCGGAAGCGCGTGACAGCGGCGTCGGCGGGCTTCTGATCGAGGCGACGCTACGGCTCGCCGCGGAGTTCGGGCTGGAACGAGTGACCGTGCATTCCTCGGATCGCGCGATCCCGGCGTACCTGCGACACGGGTTTTCGGTGTCGAAGAACCTGCTGCAAAGCGAACTGCGAATCGCGGTCGACGTGCCGGCTAACCGAGCATATTCCTAGGCCCCTCCTGCTTTTTCCCCTGCGCGATCTCCCTGAACTCCTGCGCGGTGCGCTGCACGAACGCCGCCGACGCGCGGGAGTCCAGGGAGAAATCGCGGATCCGGTCCGCGACCTCGCAGTAGGTGTCGTTCCCCTCGTCGAGGAGGAAGGCCCCCGAGTGCTGATGCTCGAAGTAGACGATCGGGTCGCCGACCTCCACGTAGTACACGCAAAACCGACCGGCCAGGCCCGAATGCCCGCCCTTGCTGGCGGGCACGACGCGGACCGACAGCTTCGCCGACGTCGCCATCAGGTCGGCGAGAAAACGCAGCTGCCGGGCCATCGTCGAGGGCCCGCCGATCGGATTGCGCAATGCCGCCTCGCCCAGCAGCACCTCGCACGGGATCGCGCCGGGGCCGACCACCAGCGGCCTGCGCATCATCCGGATCTCCGCCTGGCGTTCCGCGTCCTGCACCGGCAATCCGTCGGCGAGGAACAACGCCCGTGCGTAATCCGGGATCTGCAGCAGCCCCGGCAGGAGCAGCGGCTGCCATTCGACGACCGACGTCGCGGCGCG
Source organism: Amycolatopsis sp. cg13 (assembly GCF_041346965.1). GTDB lineage: Bacteria > Actinomycetota > Actinomycetes > Mycobacteriales > Pseudonocardiaceae > Amycolatopsis. The sequence goes on along the minus strand of NZ_CP166848.1, from coordinate 6,037,724 downwards.
TTCGCAGGCGAGCAGCCCGCCGAGGTGGTCTGGGTCGGACTGTTTGCCTCGGGCGACCCAGCCCGGTTCGGCGGTGCCGCGCGCCAGTTGCAGGATCCGCTGTTTCTCCGCGCCCACGACGCCGAGCGCGCCGAGGATGCCCGCGACGTCCTCGAGCGCGGGAACCCGTTGTCCCAGCTCCCAGTTCGACACCAGAGCGGGATTGGTGCCGACTCGCCGGGCGAGTTCGCGCAGTCCGAAACGGGCGTCGACCCTGGCCTCGCGCAGTGCGGTGCCGAGGGTGCGGATCCGGGGGGTGAGCATGGCCGTGCCTCGCATGGCCGTCTTTGTAGGTGTCACCAAATGCGAACACCTCTAGCTGTCACCCGAAGGTGGGCAACGGGCCGGTCGCGCCCGGGTTTTCCGGGGCGCGACCGGCGGCCCGCGTCACTTCAGACCGGTCGCCTCGGCCGCCGCCGGGTCGGAGTCGGCGAGGAACGTCTTGCAGCGCTCGTACTCCTCGGATTCGCCGATGCGCCCGGCGGCCGTGCCGAGCACGGCGAGCGCGCGCAGGAAACCCTGGTTCGGCCGGTGCGCCCACGGCACCGGGCCGAAGCCCTTCCAGCCGGCGCGGCGCAGCTGGTCGAGGCCGCGGTGGTAGCCGGTGCGGGCGTAGGCGTACGCGGCGACGGTCTCGCCGTCGGCGAGCGCGCGTTCGGCGAGCGCGGCCCAGGCCTCGCTGTAGTCGGGGTGTTCGGCGGCCACGGCGGACGGGTCCGTCCCGGAGTCGAGCGCGGCCTGCGCGTCGGTGTGCTCGGGCAGCAGCGTGGGCTCGGGGCCCAGCAGGTTGTGCGTCATGCCGCCATTGTGCCCACGATGCCCTCGGTCAGAGGAACAGGCTGGTCAGCACGCCTCCGCCGGCCAGCACGAGTGCGGCGATCAGCACGGCGGCGACGGCTCGTTTCGGCATCATGGGCCGACACCCTGCCGTGCCGGGCCGGGCAGGGGCAAGTCCGCCACCCGTAGGGGTGAACCCCGGTTTTTGCCCCTTCTCCCGCCGCGTCCTCTTGCGGCAGGGAATGATGGCGCCTATGACGAAGGCGGTTGAAGACGTCGCCGGCCCCGCGGTCCCGCGCGGACCAGTGGGCAAGACCAGGCATTTCTTCGCGACGCACTGGCACCGCGGCGCACCGGGAGCACCGACTCCGGCGTGGGTGCTGCGGTTCTGTTACGGCATGTGGCTGACCGCGTTCGCGTTCAAGCTGGTCGGGTCGTCGTGGGACATGTCGTGGCACTTCAAGTGGCTGCGCGACGACCTCGCCCCGCCGCACCTGATCAACACCGTCGGCACGGTGATCATCATCGTGCTGGTCGCGATCCACAGCTACACCGGCCTCGGCTGCGACCGGCGCTCGCTGCGGCTCATGCAGGCCGGGTTGATCGTGTTCCTGGTCGCCGCGCCGCTCGACGTGATCAACCACCGCGTGAACGGCCTCGACCTGACCGCGTGGAGCCCGTCGCACATGATGCTGTACCTCGGCACCGGCATCATGCAGGCGGGCGTCCTGCTCGGCTGGCTGCGGCTGGCCCCGCCGGGCCGCTTCCGCACCGGGGTGCTGCTCGCGCTGTGGGCGTTCTTTTTGGAGAACACCTTCTTCCCGAACGGACAGCAGGAGTACGGCATCCTCGGCCTGCGGGCGTGGGAACGCGGCACGCCCGAGGCGGAGCCGACGCTGCTTTCCTTCGCCGCCAACCAGATCGGCCACCCGGTCGACCGGGCCGCGGTGCTGCACTTCACGATGCCGATCCCGGAGTGGGTGTATCCGCTGTGGGGGATCGGGGTTTCGGCGCTGATCCTGGTGCTGGCGCGCAAGACCGTCGGAAAGCGCTGGGCCGGGCTGACCGTGGCCGGCGCGTATGTCGCGTACCGGTGCGTGATGTGGCCGCTGCTGCTCGCGCTGGGCTTCCCGGTGTCGACGGTTCCGTTCTATCTGCTGGCTGTCGGGCTCGCGGTGGACTTGGCCTTCCTGCTTCCCCGGCCCGCGCTGGCGGGGGCGGTTCTGGTGACGGCGTTCGGGTACGGCGCGTTCTGGGTGCAGTCGCAGTTGCGGCCTTGGCTGCTCGGGGGCTCGCAGACGGAGTCGGCGCCGCCGGTCGCGTATTGGACGGCTTTGGTCGCTGTGGCGGCGGTGTTCGTGTTGTGGGCTGGGGCTCGTCCGGCGAAGCAGTGGTGGCGAAGCCGCGCCGCCTCATCCCAGGTCGGCGTATAGCCTCATTTCGGAAGGCGCCGCGGTGCGCAGCCAAAGGGGTGCACCTATCAAGACCCGGCCGTGTCCGTCCTGCGGTCCGCCTGAGGTCTCTGCCAGATCGAGGTCCTGATATATCTCGGCGAACCATTCTCCGCCGTGCAACACGTCCCCGTACATGTAACCGCGGTCCGGACTATCCACTTTCGCAGGTTGATCGTAAAGGCCTTGGAAGGCGGCGACCTTGACCGCCTCTCGGGCCATATTCTCGCGGTTCTCCCATCTGGACGGGGTGACTCGGCATTCGCTCTGGAGAAACCGGTAAATGCTTCCCGCCGCAGACGACGTCCACCCGCGGCGGGGCGGTCCGCCCGGAGGAGACACGAAGTCAGCGTAATTCTCCACGCTGCCAAACAGGCATACGGCGGCAAGGTCGCCCCGCGAGGACTTTTGCGGAATGTACATCATCGCCCGGCTCTCCTCCGCTCCGACAAATTCACCGAAGGCGACCGGGCCTACCCCTCTCGCGAAGCAGATCGGCGCAGGAGACTCCAAATCCGACACGACCTCTTCGCTGAGGACAGACTCGATCTTCGCCGCCAACTGCGGCCTGGTCAACGATGAGGATTCGGCCGTCCACTCGACGACCGGAAGGAAGCTTTTGATATTGGGCGTCGAGATCTTGCGCTGACGTCGCTCAGCTAAGCTCACACCTTGATCCTCCAGGATGCTCAGCACTCGACGGTTGGCCCAGTAGACATACCGGCGAACACCTGTTTCCCTCTTCATGCAACAGCCTTTCTGCCAGCTTACCGGCCAATCTCGACGCGAACCTCTTCTCGGATTCTCGCAAGAACCAGGTCGAGTTCACGCTTCGCGGCAAAGAACTCGGAGCTTGCCCGATACGAATCCGGCGTCAAGTCTTGAGTGTTCTCGAGAACTTTATTGAGATCACGAACGGACCAGCTGACAAAATCATGCATCTTACGGTAAAATTCACCCATGAGGTCGCGTACATCGTTGTTCCAATAATGCTGGGACGCGGATACTTCACGCGGTGGCCGCAGTGTTGACCACGACCACTCGTCCAATTTTTTGCGCAGCTCATGGAGAATTTTCTCGTTATCCGAAAATAATGCGACGTGAACCCCGTCTACATCGATTTCCAACTCATAGAGCCAGCCCGTCAGCTGACCATACGCGTGGTCTGTCTTTTCGAGCCGTCTCCTCGCCTCGTCGGCATCCAGCTTCATCTGGAGGCATCGCTCGACGACCGCCAGCGCCTCGACTGGTTCCGGGCTGGGCAACGCCGGTGGCGACGCCCTGGTCGCGCGAAAGCTGAGCAGGCTGCCGACGGCCACGCCGGCAAGTGCTGTCATCGCGAACATCCACGCAGACGTCATGAACGCATGATGCCCGCTACCCGAGCGCTAAGCGACCTTGATTCGGCGACCGACCGTCGTTCACGAGGACAGAAGGCGACGGTAATAGTCGGTGGCCGGCTTGATGCCGTGATTCGGATCGGCGTTGTACAGCCCGTCCGGCCCCTTCGGACCGAAACTGTACGGCTGATACAGCGTCGCGCAAGATGGTTCGGTCTTGGCAAGTCGTTGCCAGCCTTGCCATTCCGCGTCGTAGCGGGCCAGGTGGTAGCGCAGGACCGCTTTGTCATACCCACCGGCGTAACCGCGCAGCATTACTTCCCAGCCGTGATGCACGACGCGGTGCCAGGATTGGCCGTAGCGCGCGGACACTCGCAGATACGTCCGGTCGGCGTGGTTGCGCAGCGGGATCGTGTCGGACAGCGCGACGATTTCGTCCCACATCCGGGCCGCGTTCGCTTTCTCGGCAAGCACCGGCTCGACCCGGCCCTTTGCGATTATTGCGTCATAGTCGCTGGTCAGGTCCTTGTCTGAGCCGCCGAGGAACTGGTCGCGGGTCCACATCAGCCTGCCCATCGGGTGCACCACGCTGTAATGCCCGCGCAGCACGGCGGCCGCCGACAGCAGTGCGAGGCGGCGGAAACGGCGGACTTGATCGCCGCGCAAGCCGAGCCGCGTTGTCGCGTATTCGGTGAACGCGCCTTCCTCGCCGAGACCGGTGTCGCGGGCCCAGCGGGCGATCACCCACGTGTTGAGGTCGCACCACAGTTCGCTGTGGAGATACGGTCCGCGCCAACCGCCGCCGCGAGACCAGGTCCAGATTCCGGCGATGATGGGATTGTCGGCTACCTCGGCGAGCCCGATCGGGCCAGTGCGCGGCTGGGTGCGGAATTCTTCGAAACCGTTGACCACGCCGTCGATCACGTAATTCGGGAACGCGCCCTTGCCCTCGTACTCGCGCTGGCATTCCACTTCGATAATCTGGCGATGTTTCCCGACGCCGATGGTACGGTTGAACGGGATGGTCCGCCAGAAGTCTTTCGCGGTGTGCTTGATCGAGAAGACCAGGTTTTCGTGCGTTTCGACCTGGTCGGTCACCTGCCGATAGAAGTCCGGGTCGCTGGTAAGTTTGTCGCTGCCGGTGGACCAGGTGCGGTAGAAGACTCGCTTGCCGCGCAAGCACATCTCGTCGCGCAGGATGCCGAGCAGCGTCAGGTGGCTCGTGGCACCGTTGGTGATCGGGTTGTTTCCGGTGTGGAACGGGACGTTCTGCACGTAAGTCTCGCCGGTTCTTACGACAATTCCGTCCAGACCGGGGAAGCGAGCGCAGATCTCGCGCAGCATCAGGCGGTGGATCTGCTGGGTGAGCGGACGGTCGAAGCTGATGCGGCCTTGACTGTCGAGGATTTGGTCGCCGTACAGTTCGACCAGCCGTTTCGGCAGCACGATGATGTCGGTGAAGAAATACGCCGCGATACCCGCCGCGTGCGCTCGCGCGATGTGTGCGTCGATCTTCTTCGCCGTGGCTTCAACCCAAGCGCGACCCGGGGAGTCCGCGGGGAAAATGCGCTCGTCGAACGTTTCGAAGGTGATCGCGGTCTGCGGCGGGGTGAATTCGTTGATCACCTGACCGTCGTAGCCGTAGCTCTTCAACGTCGCGGGATCGTTGAAGCGACTGGAAAACAGCGGTTCGCCGGGGTTGTTCTGGACCATGTCGAGCAGGAACGGCAATCGTCGCCCGGCGGGTTTCGCGAAGGCTGTCCCGGCGGTGGCCGCGAGAGCCGCGAGGGCGACCCCGCCGCGCAACGCCGTCCGCCGACTGGTTTCTCCCATTACAGCCGCCTTTGATAGATCGGATGTATTAACTCGACCATAAGAAGGGTTTTCAGCCGAGTCAATCGGCCAACCGTCGTGTTCATACTTGTGAAAATCTGTCTCGACTAGACAGGATGCTTGCCGGTCGCTCAGCGAGCTGGTACCCCTGAAGGACCGATACATCCGATGACCGCCGCCGCAACGGGAGTGGATGCGTCATGGACCAGGCAGGAATCAGCCGTCGCAGCGTGCTCGCCGCGGCAGGCGCCGCCGGACTGCTCGGGCTCACCGCGGCCCCGGCGCACGCCACCCCCGCCGCCACGCCGTGGTACCCCTCCGCCAAATTCGGCATCTTCATCCACTGGGGCGCCTACTCAGCCGCGGCCTGGGGCGACGCCAAACACGCCGCGGAGTGGTACCTGTACGCCATGAACGTCACGGACCCCGCGCGCGGCACCGGTACCCGTGACCACCACCTGAAAACCTACGGCGCGGACTTCGCGTACGACCAGTTCATCCCGCGCTTCACCGCCCGCCGCTACGACCCGCGCTCCTGGGTGCGCCTGTTCGAACAAGCCGGAGCCCGGTATTTCGTCCTGACTTCCAAACACCACGACGGTTTCCAGCTGTTCCGCAACACCGCTTCCGACCGCAATTCCGTCCGTATGGGCCCAGGCCGCGACCTGGTCGGCGAACTCTTCTCAGCAGCCGCCCACTCCCGCCTCAAACGCGGTCTCTACTACTCACTGGGCGAGTTCTACAACCCCGCGCTCGGCACCCCACCTCAAAACCCGTACACCGGCGGGGAAATTGCCTACACCGGCTACCGCCCAGTCACCGACTACGTAACCCAATACGAACACGCACACCTGAAAACCCTGATCGACCACTACGACCCCGACCTCCTATGGGCAGACGGCCAGGGCTACCACGACTTCGGCGGCGGCCCGATCTTCCGCCCGAGGACGTGGGACTGGCGCAGTGACGAAATCCTGTCCTACTACTACCGGAATGCCGCCGACCGACCGCACCCGAAGAGCGTCCTGGCAAACGACCGCTTCGAGGCTTCGCACGCGGATTTCGCTACCGTGGAAGGAGATAACAAGAAATACGTCCTGCGTCCGGATCCGTGGGAAGCTTGCCTGAACATCGGAAAGTCCTGGGGTTACAACGAAAATGAGGACCCAGCGAAGATCAAATCCTCCGTGCAGCTGATCCGCCTGCTGGCCGAAGTGGTGAGCAAGAACGGAAACCTGCTGCTCAACATCGGCCCCCGAGAGGACGGCACGATCGCGGACTGGATGAGCTCGCGCCTGCTGGACATGGGCCGCTGGCTCCGCCTGAACGGCCGCGCGATCTACGGTTCGACGCCATGGATTAGAGCGATGGACGGCGACCTCTGCTACACCCGAACGCGCGGCGCGTTCCACCTGATCCCACTGCATTGGCCCGGCGCGCGGCTTCTCGTGCCGGGGGATGTTCCGATCAGTGGTCGGTCACGAATCCGTTTGCTGGGCGGGCATTCCCGGCCGCTGCCGTGGACCCGCACGGCGGAGGGGATCGTGATCGAGTTGCCGCGGCGTCGGACGGACGACTTCGGGGAAGAGTTCCCGGCGGTGCTCTCGGTGACGGATTGGTGAGCGGACCGCTCACCAGCCGCGTTCACGCCACTCGGCGAGCTTCGGGCGTTCCACACCCAGCGTGGAATCGCCGCCATGCCCCGGGTAGAACCACGTCTCGTCCGGCAGCTCCCCGAAGATCTTCTCCTCCACATCTTTGAGCAACGAAGCGAAACGAGCCGGATCCTTCTCCGTGTTCCCAATCCCGCCAGGGAAAAGCGAATCCCCAGTAAAGACGTGCGGAATACCCTCCAGGTCCCGGTAAACAAGCGCGATGCTCCCAGGCGAATGACCGACAAGATGCCGAGCCGTCAACGAGACCTCGCCGACGCGGATGGTGTCGCCGTCATCCACCGGAACGTCGATGCGGGCCTTGATCCCGTCGACGTCGTCGCGCCCAGCATAGGTACGGGCGCCGGTGGCCTCGGCGACTTCCGCCAGCGCGATCCAGTGATCCCAATGCTGGTGCGTCGTCACGATCGACGCGAGACCGCCGTCGCCGACCAGGGCGAGCAGCGTTTGCGGGTCCGCGGCCGCGTCGATCAGCAGTTGTTCGCCGGTGGCACGGCAACGGAGCAGGTACGCGTTGTTGTCGATCGTGCCGACTGAGACTTTCGAGATGGTCAGGCCGCTGGTCTCCCGCACATCAGCGGGGCCGCCGGTGGTCACCACTCCGGTGTAGGTCATGGAGTTCCTCCCTCGTCACGGTCCAGCCAACCGATGTGGTGCGGTGCCGTCAACCGGGCCCTGGCGATGCGCGCCGCTGCCGCAAGCAAGCCCGTCAACCGCCAATAAAAAAGCAGGAAGGCCGCCTCCGCAAAGAAGACGGCCTCCCCACCAAAAAAACTCCGTCAGCCCAGCTTCTGGCCAGCCGAGCCCAGCGCCTGCGTAGCCTCGACCACCCGGGCAGCCATGCCCGCTTCAGCGGCCTTCAGGTAGCTGCGCGGGTCGTAGACCTTCTTGTTCCCGACCTCTCCATCAATCTTCAAAACACCGTCGTAGTTCTTGAAGAAGTGGTCCGCGATCGGGCGGGTGAACGCGTACTGCGTGTCGGTGTCCACGTTCATCTTCACCACGCCATACGAAACCGCCTCGCGGATTTCCTCCGGGAGGGAGCCCGAGCCGCCGTGGAAGACGAGATCGAACGGCTTCGAGCCGGCGTCCAGGCCGAGCTTCTTCGCGGCTGCTTCCTGGCCGCCCTTGAGGACGTCCGGGCGGAGCTTCACGTTGCCCGGCTTGTACACGCCGTGCACGTTGCCGAAGGTCGCGGCCAGCAGGTAGCGGCCCTTCTCCCCGGCGCCGAGCGCGTCGATCGTCTTCAGGAAGTCGCCCTCGGCGGTGTACAGCTTCTCGTTGATCTCCGCCTCGACGCCGTCTTCCTCGCCGCCGACCACGCCGATTTCGACCTCGAGGATGATCTTCGCCGCCGCGGCCTTGGCGAGCAGTTCCTGCGCGATCTCCAGGTTCTCGTCCAGGTCGATGGCCGAACCGTCCCACATGTGGGACTGGAACAGCGGCAGCCCGCCATTGCGGACGCGCTCGGCGGAGATCTCGATCAGCGGGCGGACGAAGCCGTCCAGCTTGTCCTTCGGGCAGTGGTCGGTGTGCAGCGCGACGTTGACGTCGTACTTCGCCGCGACCACCTGAGCGAACTCGGCCAGCGCGGTCGCGCCGACAACCATGTCCTTCACCTTCTGCCCGGACGCGAACTCCGCGCCGCCGGTGGAGAACTGGATGATCCCGTCGCTCTCCGCCTCGGCGAACCCGCGGATCGCGGCGTTCACGGTTTCCGACGAGGTCACGTTGATGGCCGGGTAGGCGAACTCGTTCGCCTTCGCCCGGTCGAGCATCTCCGCGTACACCTCGGGGGTGGCGATGGGCATCGGTTCCTCCTCGAGACGACTGGCTTCTACAGCGGCATCGTACGAGGTGGACCGGCCGCGCCGACCGGTCCTACCTCACACGAGACGAAACCGACTGGAGCGATTCAGAGCAACTCCGCCGCGATGGCCCGGTAGGCGGGGAACGGATCGTCGTCCAGCGACTGCACGCTGACGTGGTCCGCCCCCGCGTCGAGGTGCGCCTGCAGGCCCTTGGCCAGCGCTTTTCCGTCCCCGTGGACCGCGAGCGCGTCGATCAGGCGGTCGCTGCCCTTCCCGGCGATGTCCTCCTCGGAGAAGCCGTACTTGCGCAGGTTCGCGGTGTAGTTGGACAACCCGAGGTAGAACTGCACGGTCTTGCGGCCGGTCTCGCGCGCCCGCTCCGGGTCGGTGTCGAAGACAACCTTCTGCTCGGGCGCGAGCAGTGCTCCGGTGCCGACGATCTCGCGCGCGGCCCGGGTGTGTTCCGGGGTGGTCAGGTACGGGTGCGCGGCGGCGGTGCGGTCGCGGGCGAGTTCGAGCACCTTCGGGCCGAGGGCGGCCAGCGCGCGCGACTCCTTGGGCACTCCGGCCGCGTCGAGCGCGTCCAGGTATTCGACCAGCGCCGCGTACGGCTTCTTGTACTCCTGCGTGTGCTCGCGGTGGCCCGCGCCGACGCCGAGCACGAACCGGCCCGGGTGCTTGTCCTCGATGCGGCGGAACGCCCGTGCGATGTCCTCGGGCGCGTCGGCCCAGATGTTCACGATGCCGGTGGCGACCTTGATCCGCTCGGTCGCGGCCAGCAGTTCGTCGACGATCGCCAGGTCGCCGCCGGGGGAACCGCCGAGCCAGACCGTGCCGTAGCCCAGTTTCTCCACCTCCGCGGCGAACGTGCCGTCCACCGCGGTCGACATCCGCCAAACGCCTAGCTTGCCCAGTTCGATAGCCATGTCCCGCCCAACGCGCGAGAACCCGGTTTTCCTCCCGCCCCGGCCGGATTAGGTTCGAAAGCATGACCAAGCTCGGTACTACGGAACTGGACATCCACGGCCTCAACCTCGGCTGCAACGTCTTCGGCAACACCGTGGACGAACCCGCGTCCTTCACTGTTCTCGACGCGTACACCGCGGCCGGCGGCAACTTCCTCGACACGGCCAACACCTACGGCGGCGGTGGCGGTTCCGAAACGATCATCGGCAACTGGTTCGCCAAGCGCGGCCGTCGCGACGACATCGTCCTCGCCACCAAGGTCGGCATGGGGGACCAGCGGCCCGGCCTTTCCGCGAAGAACATCGCCACGTCGGTCGAGGAATCGTTGCGGCGCCTGCAAACCGACCACATCGATCTGTACTACGCACACGTGGACGATCTCGACACTCCGCAAGAAGAAACCCTCGCCGCGTTCGACCAGCTCGTGCGCGACGGCAAGGTCCGCTACATCGCGGCGTCCAACTACGAACCGGACCGGCTCGCGTCCGCACTGTCCATTTCGGACCAGAACGGCCTCGCCCGGTACGCGGCCCTGCAACCGCATTACAACCTGGTCGAGCGCGACTACGAGCGGGAGCTGGCCCCGCTCGTCGCCCGCGAAAACCTGGTCACGCTGCCGTATTTCGGGCTGGCCAAGGGATTCCTCACCGGCAAGTACCGCTCGAAGGACGAGCCGGGCGACTCCCCGCGTGCTCCGCGGGCGCTGGAATACCTCGACGCCCGCGGCGAACGGGTGCTCGCCGCGCTGGACGACGTGGCCGCCGCGCACAACGCCTCGGTCGCCAGCGTCTCGCTCGCTTGGCTCCGTCAGCAGCCGACCGTCGCCGCGCCGATCGCCAGCGCGCGGACCCCGGAGCAGCTCGTTGACCTGCTCGCTTCGGTCGAGCTGGACCTGACCGACGCTGAACTCACCGCTTTGGGCGAAGCGTCGAACTGATACTTACCGAACAGTAGCTTACTGCGGGTAGGTTGTTGTACGGTGCCCTCCGGACAGGCAAAACCGGCTCAGGAGGGCACCGTGGCTCAGAAGCAGGTCGACGGCAAGGTCGTGCTCATCACCGGAGCCGCTCGCGGGATCGGAGCCGGCCTGGCCGAGCGGCTCGCCGCGCGCGGAGCCAAGGTCGCGCTCGTCGGGCTCGAAGCCGCCGAGCAGGAGGCGGTCGCCAAGCGGATCGGGCCGAGCGCCAAGTCCTGGGAAGCCGACGTGACCAGCTGGGACGACCTCGAACGCGTCACCGAGGGCGTGGTCGAGCACTTCGGCGGCATCGACATCGTCATCGCCAACGCGGGCATCGCGACCGCCGGTTTCGTGCGCTCGGTGGACCGCGCCGCGTTCGAGCGGGTGATCGAGGTCGACCTGCTCGGCGTGTGGCGCACGTTCCGCGTCACGCTCCCGCACGTGATCGAACGCCGCGGCTACCTGCTCGGCATTTCCTCGCTCGCCGCGATCACGCACGCGCCCGGCATGGCGAACTACGCCGCGGCGAAGGCGGGCGTCGAGGCGTTCTGCAACAGCCTCCGCGCGGAGGTCGCGCACCTCGGCGTGAAGGTCGGCGTCGCGCACCCGACCTGGATCCGCACCGACCTCGTCGAAAGCGCCGACGCGCACCCGGTGTTCGGCAAGCTGCGTTCCGGCATGCCCGGCCTGCTCGGCAAGACCTACCCGCTGGACGTGGCGCTCGACGACCTGGAGGCCGGGATTCTGCGCCGCGCCAGGACGATCCACGTGCCACGCTGGGTCGGCGGCCTGAAGCTGCTGCGCTCGTTCCTGCCGCCGATCGTCGAACTCGGCGCGCGGACCCGGGTGCCGGCGGCAGACCGGGCCGCGCTGAAGGACGTCGAGGAGCGCGGCGCGTTCGAGTCGTCGGTCAACGGCCACGGCGGGCGCGCGGCCACCAAGCGCAACTGAGGAGCGCCATGTCCCGTCGCGACCAGATCCGGATGACTCCGGACGAGGTGCAGGCCTACCTGGCCGAGCAGAAGGTCATCAACGTGGCCTCGGTCGGCCCGAAGGGCAGGCCGCACCTCACCGCCCTCTGGTACTACCCGCACGAGGGCGGGGTCGCGACGTGGACGTATGGCACCTCGCAGAAGGCGAAAAACCTGCGACGGCTGCCCGAGGCGACCGTGCTGATCGAAAGCGGCGACGCGTACGACCAGCTGCGCGGGCTTTCGTTCGAGGCCGATGTCGAGTTCGTCGAAGACACCGACCAGGTCACGGCGATGGGGATCGCGCTGATGATGCGCTACTCCGGAGCCGAGCCAGGCGCGCCGGTGCCCGACGAGCTGCGGACCTTCATCGAACGGCAGGCCCCGAAGCGGCTCGGGCTGATCCTGCGTCCGACGAAGATCGCGAGCTGGGACCACTCGAAACTCGGCGGCACCTACTAAGGCACCAGGGCGACAAAGCTCAGCCCAGAAGTACGTTCCGCCAGGTCAAGCGCGCTTTCCGGGTCGTCGAGGCCCACCTTCAGCAGCTCCACCGCGGAGAGGTCCAGCCCGCCTGAGCGGACCAAGTTCCACACCCTCGTCACCGTCTCGTCGTCGCTCATCCACGAGCCGCGCAAGGTCAGCCTGCGGTGCATGAAGTCGCTGTACGGAATGGTCAGGTCCTGGCGTACGCCACCGACGAGCACCAGCGTGCCGCGCACGCGCAGGCTGTCGTAGGCGGCCATCGTCGCGTCGGCCGTGGGCGTGGCACCTAGAGCGTCGAGGGCGATGTCCACCGGGCCGATCGCCGCCGCGTCCGTCGCGCGATCGCCGGTCAGCTGATGGGTACGCACGCGCGGACCGAGTTCGGCCAGCCGGTCGAGCGCGACCTTGTTGCGGCCCACCGCCGTCACCGTCGCCGCGCCTTCGGCCAGCGCCAGCATCACCGCCGCGCCGCCCATCTGGCCGGTCGCGCCGAGCACCGCGACATCGCGCCCGGCCAGCGGACCTGCCGTGCGCAGTCCCGCAGCGGCAACGCAAAGCCACGGCAGAAACGCCAGCCGCGCCGGGTCGGGGTAATTCTCGGCACCGGGCAGTTTGACCATGGTTTCCTTGGCGCACAACGCTTTCTCCGCGAAAGCACCGTCACGCCACACCTCCCGCATGCGGTCCGTGCGTTCGGTGCTGCCGGAAGCGCCGAGGCCGACCCAGCCGACCAGGATCTCGTCGCCGTCGCCCGCGTTGAGCAGCGCCGTGTCCAGCACGACGTCGCCGGGCGCGACATGGAAAACGTCCGGCGCTACGTCGGTCACGCGTCCGATGCAGGAAGGGCCAAGAATCAACGGGGTCAGCAGGCCGCCGCGCCCGCCCGTCACGACCGTTTTCGTGTACGCCGGGAGGTGCGCGGCGAGTACCTCCACAACCACGCCACCGCCCTGGAGAGAAGGCTCCGGAACTTCGGAAAGGCGCAGGTCGTCGTCTTGTGAAGCAACAGTCCAAGCTCGCATACGACAAGCCTCGCGCGCCGTTAAGCTGGTATCCAGAATCGCTTTATTCTGGTACTGGAGGTTCTAGGGTGAGCGTCGAACTGGGCACTTTCCTGCGCAGCCGCCGCGAGCGGATCGCCCCGGCCGACGCGGGCCTGCCGATCACCGGACGCCGCCGCACGCCCGGGCTGCGCCGCGAGGAATTGGCCCTGCTCGCCGGAATCAGCGCCACCTGGCTCACCTACCTCGAACAGGGCCGCGACGTCCGCCCGTCCGACCAGGTGCTCGACGCCTTGGCCCGCGCACTTCGGCTGACCAGCGCCGAGCAGGAACACCTACGCCGCCTCGCCGACGGCGGAAAAACCCCCGAGGACGCTCCCGAAGAGGCTGCGCCCGAGGTCGCGGGCGTCCCGGCGATGCTGGGCGACAACCCCGCGTACGTCACCGGAATCTGCTACGACCTGCTCGCCTACAACGACGCCGCCGCGGAGCTGTTCCGGAACATCGAACCGGGTTCCAACGTCGTCCGCTGGATGTTCACCGAGCCCGCCGCGCGCGAGGTCCTGGTCGACTGGGAGCAGGAGGCGCGCAACATCCTGGCCCGGCTGCGAGCGATCGCCGGACGGCATCCCGATCACCCGCGCGTGACCCGGCTGGTAGCCGAGCTGACCGAGGCGAGTCCCGAGGTGCGCGAGTGGTGGCCGCACTACGAAATCCAGTTCAGCCACGCAGGTCACAAGCGCTTTCGACACCCTCGGCTCGGCGTGGTCACCGCGTCGCACGCCGCGTTCCACGTGGCCGAGCGGCCGGAGCAGACACTGGTGGTCTACCGGCTGCCGAGTGGTACTGACGAGTAGGAAGTACTTTCAAGTAACTGTTACCTGAGGTAACATCAACGCTGCCAGACCCCCAGCGCAGCGGAGGCCGACAAGATGACCGAGCGGTTCAAGGTCGTGATCGTGGGCACCGGGTTTTCCGGGCTCGGCCAGGCGATCCAGCTCGAAAAAGCGGGCATCCGGGACTACGTGATCCTGGAGAAGGCCGACGAGGTCGGCGGCACCTGGCGGGACAACTCGTACCCGGGCTGCGCGTGCGACGTGCAGTCGCACATGTACTCGTTCTCCTACGCGCAGAACCCGGACTGGAGCCGGTCGTTCTCGCCGCAGCCGGAGATCTTCGACTACCTCAAGGGCGTCGCCGACAAGTACCGACTCCGCGACCGGATTCGCTTCGGCGTCGAGATCACCGGGGCGCACTGGGACGAGGGCGAACGCCGCTGGACGATCGAAACCAAGGGCGGCACGGAGTTTTCCGCGCAGTTCCTCGTCGCCGGTGTCGGCGGGCTGCACATCCCGCAGATCCCGAAACTGCCGGGAATCGCCAAGTTCAAGGGCCAGACCTGGCATTCGGCGCAGTGGAACCACGAGTTCGATCTGAAGGGCAAGCGGGTCGCGGTGGTCGGCACCGGCGCGAGCGCGGTGCAGTTCGTGCCGAAGATCGCGCCCGAGGTCGGCGAACTGACGCTGTTCCAGCGCACGCCGCCGTGGATCATGCCGAAACCGGACCACGCGATGCCAGGCTGGGCCAGGCAGTTGTTCAAGCGCGTGCCAGGCACGCAGCGGCTCTACCGCAACGCGTTGTACTGGATGCTCGAATCCCGCGCGATCGGGTTCAACGGCCATCCGAAACTCATGCAGGCCGCCGAGGTTCTCGCGCGCAGGCACATCGCGAAGGGCATCAAAGACCCCGCGCTGCGCCGGAAAGTCACGCCCGACTACACGATGGGCTGCAAACGCGTCCTGCTGTCGAACGACTATTTCCCCGCGCTGGACCGGCCGAACGTGGACGTCGTCACCGACGGTATCGCGGAGGTCCGCGCACACAGCATCGTCGACACCGCCGGCGTCGAGCACGAGGTCGACGCGATCATCTACGGCACCGGCTTCAAGGTGACCGACGCGCTGGAGTACCTCGACATCACCGGCGTCGACGGCCGCAATCTCGCGAAAACCTGGGCCACCGAAGGAATCCAGACGCACAAGGGCATCACCGTGTCCGGGTTCCCGAACCTGTTCTTCCTGCTCGGCCCGAACACCGCGCTCGGCCACAACTCCGTGGTGTTCATGATCGAATCGCAGTCCCGCTACGTGGTCGACGCGATCCGGCTGGCCGATTCGCGCGGTGCCGCGGCGCTCGACGTGCGGCCGTCGGTGCAGGACGAATTCCAGGAACAGATCCAGGACAAGCTCGTCAAGGGCGTGTGGACCCAGGGCGGCTGCAAGAGCTGGTACCTCGACGCGAAGGGCGTCAACCGGACCATCTGGCCGGGCTTCACCTGGCGGTACTGGCTGGAGACCCGCCGCGTCGAGCCGAGCGACTACGAACTGAGCGGCCGGTCATGAGTGCCGAGCACGAGCAGATCGTGCTCCACGCGCGAGACGTGGAGTTCGATTGGTCGAAGCTGCCGATGCACTGGATTCCCGGGCAGCCGCAAGCCACGCACAGCATCAACGTGCTGCATTTGGCGCTGCCCGAAGGCGAACGCTGGTTCGTCGAGGTGTTCAAGCAGGCCGTCCCGCTGATCCGCGACGAGCGGCTCAAGGAGGACGTGCTCGGGTTCATCGGCCAGGAGGCGATGCACGCCGAGGCACACGACGGCGCGGCGGAACATCTTGAGTCCGCCGGGGTTTCCGTGCGGCCCTACATCGCGCAGATGGAGTGGATGTTCCGGCGGCTGCTCGGCGACCGGCCCGGATCGAGCCGGGAGTGGCTGATCGAGCGGCTCGCGCTGGTCGCCGCGATCGAGCACTACACGGCGTTTCTCGGCCAGTGGATCCTCGACGCGAAGGAACTCGACGCGGCCGGAGCCGACGAGACGATGCTGGATCTCCTTCGGTGGCACGGTGCCGAGGAAGTCGAACACCGGTCGGTGGCCTACGACCTGTTCTGTCACCTCGACGGCCGTTACGGTCGGCGAGTGCGTTCGATGATCGTGGTGACGCCGGTGCTGGCGTGGGTTTTCCTTCGCGGGACGCGGTTCCTGATGAAGAACGACCCGACGCGCCCAGGCCGCACCAGCTGGCGGGCATACCGGCGCGCCGCCCGCCAGGGGCTGCTGCCGGGACCGCGCGAACTGCTGCATGAGATCCGGCCGTACTTCCGGAAGTCCTATCACCCCACCGAAACCGGCAACACCGACCAGGCGGTGGCGTACCTGGCGAGTTCGCCCGCGGCCAAGGCCGCCGACGCTCCGCGATGACCGCACCGCAGTTCCCGCCCCGGCTCGACGGCAGCGGCAAGCGCGACCGGCTGATGTCCACTTTGGTCGCCGTCACCGCGACCTACCGGCGGCTGGCGGAGATTTCCGGCCGACGGCGTCCTCCAGTGCAGGAGGTCGACCGGCGGCTGCCGCTGGTCGTCGACGCCGTGCGCACCGAGGCCGACGGTGTGGTGAGCCTGCGCCTGGTGCGGCCGGACGGAACTTCGCTGCCCACTTGGCGTCCAGGCGCGCATATCGATCTGCTGCTGCCTTCAGGGGAAGTGCGGCAATACTCGCTGTGCGGCTCGCCTTCCGACTTGTCGCACTACCGGATTGCCGTGCGACTCATCGGTTCCGCCTCCGCCGAGGTCCACGCGCTCACCGCCGGAACTCGCGTCACGGTACGCGGTCCGCGTAACGCTTTCCCGTTCGTCACCGCGCCCGCGTACCACTTCATCGCGGGCGGAATCGGGATCACGCCAATCCTGCCGATGGTGCACCGCGCGGAGGCGATCGGCGCGGATTGGCGGCTGGTCTACACCGGCCGCGACCGGGAGTCGATGCCGTTCCTCGACGAACTCCCGGCCGAGCGGGTCCGGATCCGGCCGGACAAAGAATTCGGCATGCCCGCGTCCGGCGCGGAACTGCTGGAGGAAATGCCCGCCGGCGCGTCGGTGTACTGCTGCGGCCCGGTGCCGATGATCACCGGCGTCCGCGTCGATCTGGCCCGCACGGGCAACGCCTCGGTCTATTTCGAACGGTTCTCGCCGCCGCCGATCGTGGACGGCGAGCCGTTCCAGGTGGTCTTGCGCCGCAGCGGACACACCCTCGACGTGCCCGCCGACCGCTCCACGCTCGACGTGGTGCGCGAGGTGCTGCCGGACGTGCCGTACTCGTGCCGGCAGGGCTTCTGCGGCACCTGCGAGGTGGCGGCCGAAGACGGCGGGCGCGTGCGGATCTGCGTCGACCGCGGGCCCGCCGTCCTGGAGCTTTAACCCTGGGCGGGGACCCAGTCGCCGAGCACCGGCTTGAACTCGCGGACGGTGCGCTCGGCCACGACGCCCTCGAGCGCGTACGGGTCGTTGTCGATCAGCTCGTTCAGCGCCGCCTCGTCCTCGGCCTGCCAGAGCACCAGCCCGCCGGAGTTGTCGGCGAGCGGACCCGCGACGGCCACGCGACCTGCCTCGACGTGCTCTTTCAGGTAGTCCCGGTGCCGCGGCCGGACGTCGGCCAGCTTCTCCTGGACGTAGCGGATTTCGACGAGGTACCAGGCCATGCGCTTACTCCCGGGGTGAACACGACGGTGACGCCGCAGACGCTACCGGTGACCGCCGGGCGGACGCACCATGCGAGCGGTGGCAGCGGAAGACCAACCCGATAGGCTAGGCGCGGGCGGAACCTGTGTGCACGCTGAGCCCATCGCGCGCCAATGGGCCTGCTGAGCGGACACGTCGAGGACAGGCGGGGATACATGCTGGAGGGGAACGCGGAACGCAGCGTCGAGGCGACCCTCGGCCACCTGCGGACCATGGACGGGCCGGTCCCGGCGCAGCCGCCGACCGCCCCGTTGAACCTGGAGGACCTCTACCGGCAGCACCGGATGCGGCTCGTGCGGCTCGCCATCCTGCTGGTCGACGAGCCCGCCACGGCCGAGGACGTCGTGCAGGAGGCCTTCACCGGACTGCACCGCAACTGGGGAAGGCTGCGCGACGCCGCGGCGGCCGTCGGCTACCTGCGCACCGCGGTGGTCAACGGATCGCGCAGCGTGCTGCGGCGGCGCAAGACCGCGCGCGAGTACGTGCCCCCGCACGCGGTGAACGCCCGGTCCGCGGAAAGCCTCGCGATGCTCTCCAGCGAGCACCAGGCCGTGGTCAACGCCCTGTCGAAGCTTCCGCCGCGCCAGCGCGAGGTGCTCGTGCTGCGCTACTACGGCGGGCTGAGCGAAGCGGAGATTTCGGAAGCCGCGGGCATTTCGAAGGGCACCGTGAAGTCAACCGCCAGCCGGGCGCTGGAGGCGTTGCAGAAGGCAATGCAGCCGCCCCAGTGACCTGGGCGGACCAATCTCGCGCTGGTCGGCCCTCTCTGGTCCAGACCAATATATGCTGGACCGCGTGAAGCACCCCGGAGACTTCGTCATCACGGGCGGCCGCGTCGTGGCCCCGGACCGCGTACTCGACGACGGCTGGCTCGCCGTGTCCGGCGGACAGATCGCCGCGGTAGGCACCGGCACGCCCCCGAGCAGCCCGGATGCCGCGACGGTCGACGTCGCCGGCGCGCTGGTCGTCCCCGGTTTCGTGGACACCCATTGCCACGGCGGCGGCGGTGCCTCGTTCTCGACGCTCGACCCGGACGAGATCCGCACCGCGGTCCGCGCCCACCGGCGGCACGGCACCACGACCATGCTCGCGAGCCTGGTCTCCGACCCGATCGACCTGCTCACCGAGCAGATCGCCGCCCTGCGCGAACTCGTCCAGGAGGGCGACCTCGCGGGCATCCATCTGGAAGGCCCGTTCATCTCGCGCGCCCGCTGCGGCGCCCACGATCCGGACACTCTGCGTGAACCGGACACCGGCACCGTCGAGAAGCTGCTGCGCGCCGGGCACGGCTCCATCCGGATGGTCACGCTCGCGCCGGAGCTGAACGGCGGCGTCAAGGCGGTCCGGCAGCTCGCGGAATCGGGCGTGATCGCCGCGATCGGCCACACCGACGGGGTCGCTGACCAGCTGGTTCCGGCCATCGACGCCGGCGCGACGGTCGCCACCCACCTGTTCAACGGCATGCGCCCGCTGCACCACCGCGAGCCGGGCCCGGTCGGCGTGCTGCTCGACGACGAGCGCGTGACCGTCGAGCTGATCTGCGACCTGGTCCACCTGCACCCGACGGTCGTGCGGCTGGCCGCGCAGCACGCGGGGCGCGGCCGGACGGTGCTGATCACCGACGCCATGTCGGCCACCGACGCCGCCGACGGCCGCTACACCCTCGGCAGGCTGGCGGTCGACGTCCACGACGGCGTCGCCACCCTGGACAACGGTTCCCTCGCCGGAAGCACGCTGACCATGGACAACGCCTTCCGCAACCTGGTGAAGGGTGCGAAACTCGACGTACTGGACGCCGTCCGGGCGACGTCGGCGCGACCGGCCGAACTGCTCGGCATCGCCGACCGCACCGGCGCACTGCGCCCCGGCCTCGCCGCGGACGCCGTGATCCTGGACGACGACCTGCGCCCGTCCCGGGTACTGCACCGGGGCGAATGGGTGGCCGAGGCGGGGCGGGCTACCTTGAGTACGTGACGAGCTAGCACTTCGACAGGCGGACGGAGCGGATGAGCGAGCCGAAAGACCCGGAACGGTTACTGGCCGACGCGCTGCGTGCACAAGCCGTCTTCGCTCCGCACGTCGTGGCGAACCCGGTCGAAGAGCAGGCCGAGTCCGGGACCGGTGCGCAAGGCGCGGTGCAGCCTGGCGCTTCCGGCACGGGTTCGTTCAGCGCGGCCGGCGGACCCGGCATTTCCGGCCCCGGTGCTCCCGGAACCGGCTCGTTCAACGCCGCTCCGGCTTCCGGCACCGGGTCCTTCGCTCAGACCGGCGCGCCGTCGCAGACCGGTCCGACCACCGAACTGCCGCCCAACTACGGGCTGTTGTCCGGCGCGGGCGCGGACTCGCTCGCCCGCGAACGCGCCGCCCTCGACGCGGCCGACCACACCTCGCCCGGCACGACCGGCTCGATCCCGCCGGTCGGGGCCAGCGACGAGACGGTCCGCCGTCCCGTGCAGGCAGCCCAGAGCGGCCCGCTACCCGCACATTGGGTGCTGTTGCTGGCCGTGCTGCTGGGACTGGCCGCCGGGTCCGTCATCGGCCTGCTGACGCTGATCTGAGGCCCGGATCCGCCTGGCTTGCCCGGACGGCCACTCCGGCAGGGCACTCCCGGGCCGAGTTCTTAACCCCGATCCCACACCGATGACCTGCGATTCCTTGCCCGATGAGGCCACCGTGAGTCACCCTGTACCGTTTTCGGTGTGATTCTCGCCCAGAACACAGTGACCACCATGTCCCTGCTGCCGTCGTGGCTGGACCCGCAGCATCTGCTGAACGGGCTGACGGCGCCCGTGATCGCCGTGCTGTGCTTGATCATCTTCATCGAGAGCAGCATCTTCCCGGTGTTGCCCGGCGACTCGCTGCTCTTCACCGCGGGCCTGTTCATCGCGAACGGCACGCTGAAGGCGCCGCTGTGGCTGGTGTGCGTGCTGGTCACGGTCGCGGCGCTGCTGGGCAACGTCGTGGGGTACTACCTCGGCTACTTCGTCGGGCCGAAGCTGTTCAGCAGGCCGGACTCGAAGTTCTTCAAGCAGGAGTACGTCGACAAGACGCACAGCTTCCTGGAGAAGCACGGTCCGAAGGCCGTCGTGCTGGCCCGGTTCGTGCCGTTCGTGCGGACGTTCATCACCTGGATCGCCGGCATCGGCCGGATGGACCCGAAGCGCTACTTCACGTACACGGTCATCGGCGGCATCCTCTGGGCCGCGGGCATCACCGTGCTGGGGTCGCTGCTGGGCAACATCGGCTTCATCCGGGACAACGTCGACGCGATCTTCGTCCTCATCGTGCTGGTGTCGGTGGTGCCGATCGCCATCGAGTACCTGAAGAGCCGCCGCGAGAAGAAGGCCCGCCCGGCCGACGATTCCGCCGACGTCACGCAGCAGATCCCGCGCGTGCGCGACTGAGCTTTTCTTGGCTGACCGAAGCGGCGTCCGGACTTTTCCGGACGCCGCTTCGTCGTTGCTGGGGTCAGTCAGTCATGGAAAACATCGAGCCCGGGTTGAAGAGGTTTTCCGGGTCAAGGGCTTGTTTGATCTGCCGGTGCACGCGGATCCCGACCGGGCCGATCTCGCGGGCGAGCCATTCGCGCTTGATCTTGCCGACGCCGTGCTCGCCGGTCACCGTGCCGCCGAGCGACAGTCCGACCTCGAGGATCTCGTCGAACGCCTGCTGGGCGCGCGCGAACTCGTCCTCGGAATCGGGCGCGTACACGATGGTCGGGTGCATGTTCCCGTCCCCGGCGTGGCCGACGACGGCGATCTTGAGCCCGACCTTCTCGCTGATCCGTTCGCAGCCGCGGATCAGTTCGGCGATCCGGGTGCGGGGCACGCTGACGTCGTCGGTGAGCCAGACGCCGTAGGTCTCCAGCGCGGTCAGCACGACGCGGCGGGCCTGCAGCAGCATCTTGCCCTCTTCGAGGTCGTCCGTGGCGTAGACGAGGTCCGCGCCGCAGTCAGTGCAGATCTGTTCGAGCAGCGCCAGCTCGCGCCGGGCCGCCTCACCGCCCGCGTCGGACTGGCCGAGCAGCAGCGCCTGACAGTCCGAGCCCGCCCCGAGGTCGGTGTTGAGGTAGGTCTCGGACGCCTTGATCGACGCCGCGTCCATGATCTCCAGCAGCGACGGCACGAGCCCCTCGCGCACCGCCCGCGCGACCGCTTCGCCCGCCGCCTCGGTGGTGTTGAACCCGGCGACAAAAGTGGCCGGGGCCTGCGGAAGCGGCCGCAGCGAGACGGTCGCCTGGGTGATGACGCCGAGCGTGCCCTCGCTGCCGATGAACAGCTTGGTCAGGTCGTACCCCGCGACGCCCTTCACCGTGCGGCGGCCGGTTTTCAGCAGCGATCCGTCCGCGAGCACGACTTCGAGGCCGAGCACCGAATCCGTGGTCACGCCGTATTTCACGCAGCAGAGGCCGCCGGCGTTGGTGGAGAGGTTTCCGCCGATGGTGCACCAGTCGTAGCTGGACGGGTCCGGCGGATAGAACAGGCCGTGCTTCTCGACGGCGGACCGGAAGTCGAGGTTGACTACGCCCGGCTGCACGACGGCGAGCCGGTTGCCCGCGTCGACCTCGACGATCTCGTTCAGCTTGGTCAGCGAAAGCACGACACAGCCGTCGATCGCGTTGGCCGCGCCGGAAAGCCCGCTGCCCGCCCCGCGCGGCACGATGGGGACTCTCGCTTCGGCACAAGCCCGGACAGTCGCCTGCACTCCCGCGGTATCCGCCGGAAGCACTACCGCCAGCGGTTTTCCCGAGGGAGCGAGCGGCATCATGTCGCGCGCGTAGGCGTCGGTGACGTCAGCGTCGGTGAGCACCGCGGCCGGGCCGAGGTCGTCCCGAAGCCGCTGGAGGAGGGCGTCGTTGCTCATTCCCGCATGGTAAACCGGGAAGTTCGCAGTGCGGAATATTAATTCCGATATTAGCTGGTCCGCTGGGCGCGCAGGACGGTGTCACGGGTGTGCGCGGTGCCTGGCGGGGCAGGCGACACCCGTGGCCGGCTCTCGTTGACGAGGACGGTCCACTCGTCGCCGAGAACCCGCGCGATGTCGTCGGGCTGGCAGTAGCCGGAGTGCTCCGGCCTCAGGTCGCGCGGGTCGTGACTGGCGAAGAGGAACGTCCCGCCGGGCGCGACCGCGTCGAGCAGCTTCCGCACGACCCCGTCGTCGGGGCGAAGCGGGAAATACTGGACGCTGACCAGGTCGAACGCCCTAGCCGGAACCGGACTCGCGGCCAGATCCGAACACACCCAAGCGATCCCGGCGTTAGCGGCGGCCGCCCGCTGGAGTGCGGTGCGCGAGATGTCGAGCGCCGTCACCTGCCAGCCGTGCGCGGCCAGCCACCGCGCATCGCCGCCTTCGCCGCACCCGACGTCCAACGCCTGCCCCGGCGGAAGCCCTTCGACCTCGGTGACGAGGACGCCGTTGGGCTCACCGCTGAAGACCTGCTCGCGGCTGCGGTAGAGGTCTTCCCAGAACTGCCCGTCTTGTGGTGCTTCGGATTCGCCGGACGGAGCCATTTTCGTTACCACCTCCGCCGTTCACGATTCCGCTGACCGCGTCGGACGGCAAGGTTCTTTGCTGGAACCGCAAAATCAGCCCCGAAGGTTCTCCAGGTCCGCCAGCAGGCCGGGGTGCTTCGGCGCCCAGCCGAGCGCTTGCTGGGTGTGCGCACTGGAGGAGGGCTGATCGGTCGCGAAAATGGGACCGAGCGGCCCGTAAGTCGCCTCCGGCACCGATTCGACCGGGAGCCCCAGCCGCCGTCCGATCACCGCCGCGATGTCCGCGACCCGAACGCCTTCGTCGGCGACCGCGTGCCAGGCAGTACCGGGCTCCGCCTTCTCCAAAGCGAGCCGGAAAAGCACCGCCGCGTCGAGCGCGTGCACCGCCGGCCACCGCTGTGAGCCGTCGCCCGGATAACCGGACACTCCCGTTTGCCGGGCGATATTGGTCAACAGACCGGCAAACCCGCCCTCGCCGTTGTTGTGCACCGTGCGCGGCAGGCGCACCGCGGACGTCCGGACCCCGCGATCCGCGAACCCCAGCACCTCGGCGACCGTGCGCCCCCTCCCGCCGACGGGCCCGTCCGTCGAAACCGGATCAGCCTCGGTCGACGCGCGACCCGGCGCATACGGCGTCCCGGAAACCGTGACCAGCGGCCGATCGCTGCCGACGAGCGCCTCAGCCTGCACCTTGAGCGCCGCCGTTTCCTCGGCGACCGCGTTCGCGAGGGCTTCGTCGCTGCTGAACGCATTGGCGAAGGCGAGGTGCACCACCCCGTCGGCCTTGGCCACGGCCTCGCGGAGGACGGCCAAATCAGCCAGCGCACCCCGCACCGGCTCGGCACCAGCCTTTTCGGCCGCCGCGGCGGAGGCTTCGGACCGAGCGAGCGCCAGGACGGAGTGGCCGTTGCCCAGCAGTTCGGCGACGACCGCGGAGCCGATCAAACCGGTCGCTCCGGTGACGAACACGCGCATGGATTTCTCCCTCACAGTGATGGGACACTTGTCCCGTCACACGCTACCAGCATGACGGGACAAAGGTCTCATCACATAGGATGGTTTTCATGGCCCGATGGGAACCCGGAGCGCGCGAACGGCTGGTCGTCGCGGCCGTCGACCTGTTCGCCGAACAGGGCTACGACGCCACGACGGTCGCGCAGATCGCTGAGCGCGCCGGCGTCACCAAGAGCACGTTCTTCCGGCATTTCCCGGACAAGCGGGAACTGCTGGTGGCCGGACAGGAAACGCTGAGCCGGCTGCTCGCGGAGGGAATCGCCGACGCACCCGCCGACGCCAGCCCGCTGGAAGCAGTCGCGGGAGGCCTGCGCCGCGCCGCGACCGCGATGGGCCCGATGAACCGGGAACTCGCCCCTCGGTTGAAGGCCGCGGTTGCGGCCAGCACGGAACTGCAGGAGCGGGACGCACTGAAGAGCGTCGGCCTCGCCGCGGCGATGACTTCCGCACTGACCGCCCGAGGCCTGCCCGACGCGACCGCGGCGCTCGCCAGCGAGTTGGGGGTGCTGGCTTTCAAGCGGGGCTATTTCGAGTGGTCGGAGAGCGATCGCGGGGATGACGCTGATCCGGCGGAGTATTTGGTGGCTGCGTTGGAGGAGCTTCGCGCGGCCAGCGCTTCGTTGGGTTGAGAGGCGGAGCGGATCCTGCTCGCTCCTGCGGACTTGCCCGGCACGCAATGCCGAAGTCTGTGAGGGTTCCCCTCACGGACTTTCGCAGGAGCGAACCCACCGGCCCCCGGCAGCTGCTCCCGCGCCGTGGGGTCGGGCGGGATCCGCGCAGCGCCAACGGTTTCCACTCGTTTCAGAGCCACGAGCATCTCGATCCGTCTCTGAGCCCCGAGCATGTCGAGCCGGACGGTACCCGCGCTCGTCAAGCCGCAACGCATTGCCGCCCGGCCGGAAGCCTTTCCTTGTCCGCTAAGCGAAACTGCGCGTCCCGTCAAGCAGGCGACTCTTGCTCACCCGCCTGACGGGACCGAATGAGAATCTTCGCGCGGCCAGCGCTTCGCCGGGCTGACCGACCGAGCCAATCCGGCTCACTCCCGCGGACTGGCCCGGCGCACGCCGGCCGTGGTCCGTGAGGGGAGCGAACCCACCGGGCCCCGGCAGCTGCTCCCGCGCCGTTGGGCCGGACAGGATCCGAGCAGCGCCAACGGTTCCCGCTCACCTCAAAGCTCCGAGCATCTCAAGCCGGACGGGTACCCGCACTCGTCACGCGTCAACGCATTGCCGCCCGGCCGGGCCCCTTTTCCTTGCCCGCCAAGCGAAACTGCGCGTCCCGTCAGGCAGACGACTCTCGTTCGCCTGCCCGACGGGCCTGGGTCACGCCGACATCGCAGCCTCCTCCGGCTGCTCCGCCTGCGGACGGTTTCGACGGCGGCCCAACAGGAAGTACGCCTGCACTGCCGTGTACACGAGGATCGCGGCACCCACCCACGCACTCGTGTGCAACGCCGTCACGAAGGACTCGCGTGCGGTGCTCAGCAACTCCGCACCTTCAGCGGCGGGCATGCCATGCGCAGTGGCTACCGCACCGCCCAGGGTGTCGTGGGCCGCGGCGGGCGTGGTGGCGGGCAGGCCTGACTGGTAGACCGCTGTGGCGAGACTGCCCAGCAGAGCCGTGCCCAGTGCGCCGCCCAGTTCGTAGCCCGTTTCCGAGATCGCCGACGCGGCACCGGCGCGGTTGACCGGGGCGGCGGAGATCACGAGGTCGTTCGTGAGGGTTTCCGACAGCGCCACCCCGCCGCCGACCAGGACGAACGCGATCACGACCGCGGCCAATCCGGCGTCGGCTCCGATCGTTGTCAGGGCCAGGAAGCCGGCCGCGCCGAGCAGCAGGCCCAGGCTGACCAGGACCGGCACCCGGACTCGGCGGGCGAGCCACGCGGCCGCCAGGGCACCGACGACTCCGGCGACCGTCGCGGGCAGCATCCACAGGGCCGCGACCAGCGGCTTCAGGCCGAGCACCAGCTGCAGGTACTGCGGCAGCAGGAACAACAGCCCGACCAGAGCGAACACACCCAGCAGGTTCGTGATCACCGAACCGGCGAACTGGCGGTTGGCGAACAGGCCGAGATCCAGCATCGGCTGGTCAAGCCGCCGTTGCCGGCGCACGAACGCGACACCCAGCGCTAGCCCGGCGACGATCGCGAAACCGGCTGGCCAGGTGATGCCCTCCGTCGCGGCGATCTTCACGCCGTAGACGACCGGCAGCATCGTGCCCAGCGACAGCAGCGCCGACCACGGGTCGAAGCGGCCCGGGTTCGGATCGCGGAATTCCGGCAGCAGCAACGGGCCCGCGACGAGCAGCAGCACCATCACCGGGACGTTGATCAGGAAGACCGAACCCCACCAGAAGTGCTCGAGCAGCCAGCCGCCGACGACCGGGCCGACCGCCATCCCTCCGGAGAACGCCGCGCTCCAGATCGCGACCGCGGTGCGCCGCGTGCGGTCCTCGGTGAAGATGCTCCGGATCAGCGACAGCGTGGACGGCATCAGCGTCGCGCCGCCGACGCCCAGCAACGCCCGCGCGACGATCAGCATCAGCGGCGACGTGGCGAACGCCGCCAGCACCGAGGCCGCGCCGAACGCCGCACCGCCGATGAGCAGCAGCCGCCGCCTGCCGATCCGGTCGCCCAGCGTGCCCATGAAGACCAGCAATCCGGCCAGGACGAACGAGTAGACGTCGACGATCCACAGCTGCTCCGCACCCGTGGGCGCGAGATCCTCGCTGAGATAGGGCAGGGCGAAGCCCAGGACTGTCGTATCCACGCTGATCAAGAGGACCGGCAGCACCAGCACTGCCAAAGCCCACCACTGGCCTCCGCGCCGCACCATGGCGCACTCTTCCTTTCTTATACCGTCCAGACGGTACAGTTTCGTTCCTGAGGTAGAAGGTAAACCGTCTGGACGGTATAGTCAAGGTGATGGCTAAACCTTCAGCACGTGAACGCATCCTCGGTTCGTACGAGGTCATCCTCGCCGACCGCGGCCCGGCCGAGATCACGCTCGACGCCGTCGCGGCGCACGCCGGGGTGTCCAAGGGCGGCCTGCTCTACCACTTCGGCTCGAAGGACGCCCTGCGCGACGGCCTGCTCGAACGCCTGGAGCGGCTGACCGACGACGACCTCGAACGCGCGCGGGGCGCGCCGGAGGGCGTGGTCCGCTACTACCTGCGCTCGGCGATCACCGACGTCACGAGCGACCTCGCGCTGCACCGCACGACGATGGCCGCGATCCGCTTGGTGCTCAACGACCCGATCGCGGCGGAGGTGTCGCGGCGCTGCACCGAGCGCACCCGCGCGCTGATGCTGGAACACATCGAGGACCCGCTGACGGCGGAGCTCGTGATGCTGGTCGGCGAAGGCCTCTACATGCGCGCGGCACTGGGCGAAGAGGCGACGGAAAGCCTGCTGGCGCAGATCGACGAGATCGCGGACCGGATCCAGGCCGGGGCACCGGCCGAGGCGACAGTCGCGGCGGGGCACCGGAAAAGCTGAGTCGCGACGCACGGCGAGAAGCAGCGCGCCCGAACCGGGCCGCGGTCTCACGCAGGGCTTCGACGGTGGGCAGGTCGACGGCCTTCGTACCCGGCTGCTGTGCCGGGTCAGCTCCGAAACAAACCACGGCCGGGCACCTAGCCGCACCCGACTTCACGTCCGTGAGGGCCTCCCTGAGGGACTCTGATTCCCTCACGACCCGAAGGCGCGCAAGCACACGCAGCCGGAAACCTCAGCGAGCCAACCCGTAAACCCGCTCGATCTCCACCGTCAGCACCAGCCGCTGATCCGCCACCATCGCCGCCCGGTACTCCGCCCAGTCGGGATGCTCGCCCGCGACCTTGCGATACAACGCGATCAACGCCTCCACCGCCTCGTCGTCCGGCGCCGCGGCGACCGGCGACAGCACCGCCCGTCCCTCCGCCACCGCGTACGACCAGCCATTCGACGACGCCACGTGGTAGCTCACCCGCGGATCCCGCCGCATGTTCTTCGTCTTCGCGCGCGTGTCCGTGATCGACACCTGCAGCTGGCGGGCGTCGCGGTCGAAGTAATGGGTCACCGTCGACAGCTGGGGACGGCCGTCCCGCTTCAGGGTCGCCAGGACCCCCTGCTTGCCCGCCGCGATGAGGTCGTAGAGCGCTGTGTCGTCAGTCATACCCCTACAAGGCCCGGCGAGAAGGATCTGTTCCCGCCCCGAAACCCCGAGTGAACCCCGGGTGACCAGCGGCGTCCGCATACCGGGAGAAACCGGACGCCACCCCTCCGGTTGAAATCTGCTTGCATGCGGCAACTAAAGTGTCCTGTGACACAACCAGGGGTCGGCCGCTTGCGAAATACGCCGTACGGGCACACTCTTGCTTAAGGCAACTAGTTGCAGTCGCCAACCAATGGTTTGCTCCGCCCCAAGGAAGACCCACATGGCACCTCAGAACTCCGCCGTCAGGCCCGAGGCCGACCTCGACATCGCCGACCAGCTCGGACACGAGCTGGTCCGGTTCATGCGCTTGATCACCAAGGCGAAGTCACAGGTCGCCAAACACGGTCCGGACGGGATCGAAAGGGCCGCGTACGCGATCCTCTTCTGCCTCGTCCACGAAGGCCCGCAACGCACCAGCAAGCTGGCCGAGTTCCTGCACTCGGAGATCTCCACGATCAGCAGGCAGTCCAGCTCGCTCGTGCAGCACGGACTCGTCGAACGGCAGGCCGACCCCGAGGACGGCCGCGCCTGCTTGCTCGCCCCGACCGCCGAAGGCCTTCGCGTCTTCGACGAAAACCGCAAGCACCGCGCCCGGTGGCTGGCCGAAGTACTCGGCGACTGGAGCCAGGAGGAGCGCGAGACGCTCAACGAGCTTCTCGCGCGGCTCAACACAGGTATCGAAAAGAACAATCCGTCGCTGTCCGACACCACAGCGCCGGCACAGGCCAAGGGGGCCTCGAACGCATGACGTCCACCGTTGAAAAACAACCTCAGTCGCGAGGGGGAGCGCCCGCTGACGACAGCGAGAGCGGTCCGCGGCTGACCCACCGCCAAATCGTCACGATCATCAGCGGCCTGATGTGCGGCATGTTCCTCGCCGCGCTCGACCAGACGATCGTGGGCACCTCGATCGTCCGGATCGCCAACGACCTGCACGGCTTCGACCTGCAGGCGTGGGCGACCACGGCGTACCTGATCACGTCGACGATCGCCACGCCGATCTACGGCAAGCTTTCCGACATCTACGGCCGCAAGCCGTTCTACCTCGCCGCGATCGCGATCTTCGTCGTCGGTTCGGCGGCGGCGTCGGCTTCGACGACGATGTACGAACTGGCCGCGTTCCGCGCGGTGCAGGGTCTCGGCGCCGGCGGTCTGATGTCGCTGGCCATGACGATCATCGGCGACGTGGTCCCGCCGCGGGAACGCCCGCGCTACCAGGGCTACTTCCTCGCCGTGTTCGGCATCTCGACTGTGCTCGGCCCGGTGCTCGGCGGCTTCTTCGCCGGCTTCGACAGCCTCGGCGGCCTGCACGGCTGGCGCTGGGTCTTCCTGATCAACGTGCCGATCGGCATTATCGCGTTGTTCGTCGTCGCGAAGGTGCTGAACGTCCCGCACAACCGCCACGACCACAAGATCGACTGGTGGGGCGCGCTCACCATGGTCATCGCCGTGGTGCCGTTCCTGATCGTCGCCGAACAGGGCCAGAAGTGGGGCTGGGGCGACCAGAAGTCGATCTGGATGTACATCATCGGCGGCGTCGGCATCGTGCTGTTCATCGTCGTCGAGAAGCTGATGAAGGACGCCGCGCTGATTCCGTTGCGGCTGTTCAAGAACTCGACCTTCACCGTGGCCATCATCGGCGGCGTGATCGTCGGGGTGGCGATGTTCGGCGCGATCACGATGATCCCGCAGTACCTGCAGGTCGTGCAGGGCTACACGCCGACCGAATCGGGTCTGCTGATGCTGCCGCTGATGGTCGGCATCATGTCCAGCTCGATCATCTCCGGCAAGATCACCTCGAAGACCGGGCGCTACAAGATCTTCCCGGTCGTCGGCACGATCCTGATCGCCGCGGGCGCGTTCTTCTTCGCGCTGGTCAAGTACGACACCCCGATCTGGCACCCGCTGGTGGCCGCCCTGGTCATCGGTCTCGGCCTCGGCCAGTGCATGCAGACGCTGATCATCGCGGTGCAGAACGCGGGCCCGCGCAAGGACATGGGCGTGTCGACCGCGTCGGCCACGTTCTTCCGCCAGATCGGCGGTACCGCCGGTGTCGCGGTGTTCCTGACGATTCTGTTCAACGTGCTGCCGGGCAACATCACCAAGGCGTTCGGCGGCCACCTGCCTCCGGGCGGGGGCGCCAACCTCGGCGACCTGTCGAGCAACACGAGCGTCATCCAGACGCTGCCGGAAGCGGTGCGCACGCCGATCCTCATCGGCTTCACCGAGTCCATCACCACGGTGTTCTGGGTCGCCGGCGGCGTCGCGCTGCTGGCCACGCTGGTGCTGCTGTTCATGAAGGAGATCCCGCTGGCGGGCATGAACCCGGCCGCGGCCGCGGTCGAAGGCGGCGAGGCGTTGCTGGACTTGGACGAGACCGCTCCGGTCCCGGCCAACGACGACACCGCGGAGCTGAAGACGGGTTCGCTGTTCGAGGAGGCCCCGAAGCAGGAGCCGGTACTGGTCGGAGCGGGCGGCAAACACGCACTGACCAACGGTCACGGCGACGCGCAGGCGGTGGCCGACGCCCGGCCGATGCCGATCACCAATTCGCTGGCTGACGCCGAATTCGGCACGACCACCGGCTCGGGCGGCGTCCCGGTCACCGGCCACGTGCGCCGCCAGGACGGCAGCCACGTGAGCGCGGCCGCGCTGACCCTGATCGACCAGCAGGGCCGTCAGGTGGCGCGGGCGACCGGCAACGGCGACGGCAGCTACTCGATCCCGACCCAGGGTCCGGGAACGTACGTGCTGATCGTGTCCGCTCCCGGGCACCAGCCGCAGGCCTCCAGCGTGGTGGTCGGCGGGCACCCGGCGAACCTGGACGTCACGCTCACCGGTTCCGGCGAGCTGACCGGCGTGGTCCGTTCGATCGGCACCTCGACCCCGCTGGCCAACGCGACGGTCACGCTGACCGACTCGCGCGGCGAGGTCAACGGCGCGTTCATCACGACCGAGGACGGCGTCTACACCTTCAGCGGCGTCGGTGCCGGGCAGTACACGCTGGTCGCGAGCGGCCCGCACTACCGCCCGGTCGCGGTCACCCTGACGGTGCCGGACAGCGGCGTGCTCCGCCACGACGTCGAACTCGCCGGCGCGGTGCTGCTCCAGGGCGTCGCGCGCACCGAGGGCGACCGGATCGTGCCGGACGCGCGGATCACCGTGCTCGACGCGAACGGCAACGTCGCGGCGGTGGCCCGCACCGACAGCGAGGGCCGGTACGTCGTCAGCGACCTGCCGATCGGCTCGTACACGGTCGTGGCGAGCGGCTACCCGCCCGCCACCAGCCAGGTGACGCTGAACGACGGCGAGGCGCAGCACGACGTGCGGCTGAGCTACGACCAGGCGCTCGACGAGCTGGTCGACCGGTCATGAGCGGGGGCCTGCGCGCACAGCTGCGCTCGAACGGCGGATGGCCGGTCGAGAACGCGGTGCTCACGGTCACCGACCTCAACGGTCGCCAGGTCGCGCGGCAGGTCACGGACGCGAAGGGGGCAGTGGTCACTGACCCGCTGCCCCCGGGCGTCTACACCGCCGTGATCACCGCGCCGGGGTACACGCCGCTGGCCCGCACCGTGCAGATCGGCTCGGACGGGGCCGGGCTGCTCGGCGACATCGCGCTCGTGCCGGTTTCCGGCGCGGTCGAGCTGCCGCCGGAAGGCCCGTGGACGATCGACCCGATGCACTCGTCGGTGGTCGCCACCGCGCGGCACATGGGCATCGCGAGCATCAAGGTGCGGTTCCCGGACGTGGCCGGGCGGATCGAGGTCGCCCGCCCGGTGGAACGGTCGACGGTGCACGCCGAGATCAAGGCGGGCAGCATCGAAAGCGGCATCAAGATGCGGGACGACCACCTGCGTTCGGCCGAGTTCCTCGACGTCGACGCGTATCCGCTGATCACGTTCGAAAGCACCGGGCTTTCCCAGCTCGGCACGGACAACTGGGCGCTGCGCGGCGTGCTCACGCTGCACGGCGAACGCCGCGACGTCACGCTCGACCTGCGCTACACCGGGCACGGCCCGGACCCGTGGGGCGGCGTGCGGGCCGCGTTCCACGCCGAAACGCAATTGCACCGCAACGATTTCGCGATCAACTACAGCGCGATGGTGCGGGCCGGCGTGGCCGCGATCGGCACGACCGTCAAGGTGGAGCTGGACATCGAGGCGGTGCAGGGCGAGTCCCTGCCGCAGTTCTAGAGAAAACCGCGACAGGCCGCCCGGGAACTGTTCCGGGCGGCCTGTTCGTTGTCCTGGGCGAAAAGGGTGAACAGTCTGGTTACCCCAGGAATACCCAAAGTCACCGAATGCGGAGGATTCGATGGTTGCGTACTGCAGCCGCTTCCCGCCACGTAGGCTCTTCGCGTGAACCTCGACGCCGCCCAGCCCGCGCACGCCGCGGGAATCGGCCTGAGCTGGCTGGACACCGCCGGCCCGGTGCTCGTCTGGGTCATCGTGCTGTCGTTCGTGCTCATCGAATGCGCGCTCATCATCGGGCTCTTCCTGCCCGGCGATTCGCTGCTGTTCGGCGCGGGCGTGGTGCTCGCGCAGCACGGATCCGACCTCAACGCGTGGCTGCTGTCCGGGGCCGCGCTGCTCACCGCCGTGTTCGGCAACCAGATCGGCTATTACATCGGCCGCGGCGCGGGCACCACGCTCATCGCCCGCCGCGGCGGCCGGATGCTCAACCGGCGCAACCTCGAACGCGCGCAGGAGTTCCTGGACCGCAAGGGTTTCTTCGCGATCGTCGCGGCCAGGTGGATCCCGTGGATCCGCACGCTGGCCCCGCTCATCGCCGGCGCCGCGCGGATGGATTCGCGCCGGTTCCTGCTCGCCACCACCGTCGGCGGGCTGCTGTGGGTGCCGACGCTGGTGCTGCTCGGCTACTACGGCGCAGGACTGCTCGACGCCATCCCGTGGGTCAAGACCGCGGCGCTGTGGGTGAGCATCGCGTTCTTCGTGTTCGGCACCGCGTACGGCGTGCTGCGCTACCGCCAGGAAATGCGGCGTCCGGTCGACGAACCCGACGACGCGCACGCCTGATTTTCAGGACGGGTCGGACCAGACTTCCAGCTGGATGCCGTCCGGATCGCGGAACACGATCACCGCCGAACCTTCGAAGGTCTGCGACTGCGTCGCGGGCAGGTAGGAAACGCCGTACTCCCGCAGGCGGTCCTCCCATTCGGCGACCTCGGCACGCGACGAAACCGAGAACGCGACGTGGTCCAGACCAGTGCGTCTTTCGTCGAACACGGGTCTCTCCGTGTCCGGATGCTGGACCAGCACGACGGAGAAACCGTCTCCCGCCGAACGCAGAACTACTTTGCGCACCCCGGTTTCCGGGTCTTCGCGCCGATGGCTTTCCTCGAGGTCGAGCACCCGGACGTACCAGGGAACACTTCGGTCCACATCGGTCACGGTGAGCGCCAGATGGTGCACAGACGTGAGCTTGGGCATGACTTTCGCGGCCGTCCTTTCAACCCCTCGTTCCAGACTCGCACACCGGGACAACCGCTACGGGCGAGTTCACCGAGTTCCGGGGTCAATCGTGATCTGCCCGTCTCCGGGCGTCTCACTGTCCGAGATCGATCAGCGGCCGCCGCCGACTTCGAGCACCGCTCCCACCGTGTAGGACGCTTCCTCGGACAACAGCCACAGCACGGCCGTCGCGATCTCTTCCGGCTGGCCGGCGCGCAGAAGCGGGATGCCCGCGCTGAGCCGCTCGAGCCGGTCCGGCATTCCTGCGGCGGCGTGCAATCCGGTCTCGACCAGGCCGGGGGATACGACGTTGACCCGGATTCCTTCGTCGGCGACCTCCCGCGCGAGGCCGAGGCTGAGCGTGTTGACCGCCGCTTTGGACGCCGCGTAGTGCACCCACTCGCCCGCTGACGCGTTCCGCGACGCCGTGGACGAAACGTTCACGATCGCGCCGCCAGAGCCGCCGTAGCGCGTGGACAGCCGCCGCACCGCCTCGCGGCAGCACAGGAAAACGCCGGTGACGTTGATGTCCAGCACTCGCCGCACGGTCTCGACGCTCTGCTCGTCAAGCCGGCCCGGGGTGTTGCCGGTGATGCCCGCGTTGTTCACCAGGCCGCCGATCGGCCCCAGCTCGGCCGCCGCCGAAAAAAGCTCGCTGACCTGCTGTTCGTCCGACACGTCGGCGCGGTGCGCAAGCGCTTGCGCACCGTGGGAACGCACCCGCTCGGCGACCTCTTCGGCCGCGGCTTGGTCGCCGGAGTAGTTCACCACCACGTCGTACCCGCGAGTCGCGGCCAGTTCGCAGATCGCCGCCCCGATGCCCCGGCTGCCGCCGGTGACGATCAAAACCCCCACAGGTCACTCCCTCGTCAGCTTGGCTTGAGCGGCTCGACGAACTGGGCATCGAGCCACCGCATCTGCGCCATCCACATCCACCACGTCGCGTCGTCCGGACAGTGCTGCCCGTCGACCGCCTCGCCGCGCAACCAAGCGCCGAGCAGCGCGGTGATCGCCGTGCACACGTCGAGCAGCGCGCGTCCCCACCACCATTGGTGCATCGGCGTGTGCAATTCGAGGACCCCGCCGTGCTCCGGCAGCACCGACAACGCCCAGTCCAGCCGGGTCCGGACGTCGGCGAGCACCTCCGGCTCAAGCTGCGGTTCGGCGCTGGTCTCGCGCATCCGCTCCACCAGCAGCGCCAGCCTGGGATCCGGCACCGAAGCGGGCTCGGCCAGCTGCCGCTCGACCAGCGTCCGCAGCCCGTTCAGGTGCGTGCGCACGAGCGGGACGTACGGCGGGTAGAGCACGGCGATCCGGGCGTCGCCTGCCCGGTCCCAGGTGACCGCGCCGGCGTAGGGATCCGTCGTCGCCGGATCGTCGAACATCACCTGCTCAGAGGGCGAAATTCGTGAGCGGCAGGTTCTCGAGCACCAGGTCGGCGCGGTCGCGGGTGTTCGCGATCAGGTCCGCGTTGCGCTGGTCGGAGCCGAGCGCGCGCTGCCGGGCCTCGACCAGCGAACGGCCGTAGCGCCGATGCCGGGACACCAGCCGCTCGATCCGCTCCGGCTCGTCCGGGGCCAGGAACCAGGCTTCGGTGAGGTACTGCCGCACGCCGCTCCACGGGTCGTCCGGAAGCAGCAGGTAGTTGCCCTCGGTGATGACCAGCTGCACCTCGGGCGCGACCGGGACGGCACCGGCGATCGGCTCCTCGATCTCGCGGCGGAACTCCGGCGCGTACACCGTCTCGCGGCCCTCGGCGAGCCGGCGGATCAAGTGCACGTAGCCGGCCGCGTCGAAGGTGTCCGGCGCGCCTTTGCGGTCGGTGCGGCCGAGCCGCTGCAGTTCGACCTGGGCCAGGTGGAAGCCGTCCATGCCGACGACCGCGGCGCGCGAGCCGAGCGCGTTGGCGATCGCCCAGGCCAGCGTGGTCTTGCCGGAGGCGGGCGCGCCGATGATGCCGAGCACGTGCCGCTCCCGCGGTTTGGCCAGCTTTTCGGCCCGCGCCAGCAGATCCTCGAACGCCGTCATCGCACTCCCTCTTCTCTGCTCTTCGCCAGTTCTCCGACCGGCCCGGTCCACGAGCGCGGACCCACGTGCCGGACGCGTTCCGCGGCCACCGCGTTCGCGTATCCGATCCAGTCGGGGACAGCGCTGTCCCGGTTCGCCACGGCGTACGCGAGCGCGCCGTGCCACACGTCTCCGGCCCCCAGGGTGTCCCGCGCTTCGACGAGCGGCACGGGGACCTGCCCAGAGTCTTCCGTAGTGCTCCAGGCGACCGGCTCCGGGCCCGCCGTCGTGATCGTCACTGACACTCCGCGTTCGGCCAAACTCGGTGCGGGAGCACGGAACCGCGCTGAACAGGCTGCCACGCGGACCAGTGGCAGCAACTGGTCCAGTACCGGTTTCCAGCTGCCCGCGTCGAGGACGACCGGCACTTCGCGGGCGCGGGCTTCCCGGGCGACAGCAAGCGCTAGCTCGGGGTGGTGCCCGTCGACGAGGACGGCCTTCACGCCGTCGAAAATCGGGGCGAGGTCAGGCAGTTCCAGCGGCTCGTCGGCGGCGGCGTTGCGGGAGACGACGGTGCGTTCGCCGTCACCGTCCCGCACCACGACCGCGCTGACCGGCGGCGCCTGCGTGCGTTCTGGAGCGAGATCGACCAGGTCGACGCCGCAGGCTTCGAGGTCAGCCCGCGCGAGTGCGGCCAGCGGATGTGTACCGAGAGCCGTCACGAGAGTCGCTTCGCCACCGAGCGCCGCGACAGTCACCGCGGCGTTCGTCGCGGGCCCACCGGCCGCGACATCCACCTGCAGCGACTGCACTTTCTCGCTCGGCTCCGGGAATTCCGCGACCCGTTGCACGACATCGACGGTGCACAACCCCGCCAGCAGCACTCGCACGTCAGGTCAACCCGGCGTGCGTGGTGGACGCGACCTCGACGACTTCGCCGTTGTCGTCGAGCTTCAGCGCACCGGTGAGCAGGCCGACGACCTGGTTCATGCTGTGCGACTTCGGCGTCACCACGGCGACGCGCTTGCCGAGCCGGTGCACGTGGATGCGGTCGGCGATTTCGAAGACGTGCGGCATGTTGTGGCTGATCAGCACCACCGGCAGACCGCGGTCGCGGATCCGGCCGATCAGCTCCAGCACCTTCGCGGATTCCGCGACGCCCAGCGCGGCCGTCGGCTCGTCCATGATCACCGCTTTGGTGCCGAACGCCGCCGCCCGCGCCACCGCGACGCCTTGCCGCTGCCCGCCGGAAAGCGTTTCCACCAGCTGGGTAATGGATTTGACCTTGATGCCGAGGTCGTCGAGGATCCGCTGCGCTTCGGTGCGCATGGTCGCGCTGTCGAGCTTGCGCAATCCGATGCCGAACGGTCCCTTCAGCCGCTTTTCCCTGCCCAGGAACATGTTCGACGCGATGTCCAGCGCCGGCGCGACCGCCAGATCCTGGTACACCGTCTCGATTCCGTAATGCCGGGCGTCCAACGGGGACTTGAAGTGGACCGTCTTGCCGTCCACTTTGATCTCCCCGGCGTCGGGCACCACCGCACCGGACAATGCCTTGATGAGACTGGACTTTCCGGCCCCGTTGTCACCGACCACGGCGAGCACTTCGCCGGGGTAGAGGTCGAAATCGGCGCCGTCGATGGCGGTGACCCGGCCGTAGCGCTTCACCAGGCCGCGCGCGGAAAGAGTCGGCTGCTGCTGCGTAGTGGTCATGACTGCTGCAGCCTCCGTGCGATCCGGTCCACGACCACCGCGGCGATCAGCAGCGCGCCGGTCGCCAGGTCCTGGTAGTTGCCGTCCACGCCCATCTGCGTGAGGCCCGAGCGCAGCACCGCGACGACCAGCGCGCCGAACAATGTGCCCAGCACCGAACCGCGGCCGCCGAACAGGCTCGTTCCGCCCAGCACCACGGCGGTGATGGAGTCGAGGTTGCCGAGCTGGAACTGGTTCGGGTCGGCGTTCGGCGTGCGGCCGAGCGCCTGCCACGCGGCGATGCCGAAGCACAGACCGGCGACGAGGTAGACCGACAGGACGGTGCGGTTGACCTTGATCCCGGACAGCCGCGCGGACTCCGGCGCGTTGCCGACCGCGTAAACGTGCTTGCCCCACGCGGTTTTCGTGAGCGCGTACCAGACGGCGAGGAACATGAGCAGCGCGAGCGTCATGCCGTAGGTGATCGGGATGCCGCCGAAAAGGTACCGCTTCGTGCCGAGCCAGGTGAGCAGGCCGTCGGACACCGGAACCGCCTGGCCGCCCGCGATCAGCTTCGCCACCGCGGTCAGGCCGGTGAACGTGCCGAGCGTGATGATGAAGGCGGGCAGCTTGATCCGCGTCGCCAGGGTGCCGATGAACAGGCCGACGACGACGGTCAGCACGACTCCGGCCAGCAGTGCTACGAAAACGTTTGTGACTGCGGCCAGTTTCGCCATCACGAGTGTCGCCACGACCATCGACGACGCGTTGGAAAGGTCGATGCCCGCGATCAGGATGATCAGCGTCTGGCCGAGCGCGAGGGTGCCGACCACCAGCGACTGCTGGACCACTGTGGACAGATTGTCCAGGTCGAAAAAGGTGTCCGTGGCAAAGGAAAACACCACGACCGCCACGACCAGTGCCAACGCGGGACCGACCGCGGGGGCGCGCAGGAAGAACTCGCCGAGCGTTTCGCGCTCGCGGTTGTTGACCGTCGCGGTCGTCATTTCCCGCCTCCCCAGCAGTTCTGCAGGCCCCACGCGGTGTCCTTGCTCGGGACGCCCGGCATCGGGTGGTCGGTGATCGCGGTCGAGCCGGTGTTCACGAACCCGCTCGGCTTCTTCCCGGTCTTCGCGTAGTCGACCGCCGCCAGTACGCCCTGCTCGGCCATCTTCCGCGGGAACTGCATCACGGTGACGGCGAACTGGCCGTTCTTGACGTTCTGCACGCCCTCGCAACCGCCGTCGATCGAGCCGACGGTGAGCTGTCCGTTGAGCCCACGCGCTTTCAACGCCGCGTACGCGCCGCGGCCCATCGGCTCGTTCATCGTGTACACCGCGTTGATATCGGTAGTGCGCTGCAGGAGGTTC
This sequence comes from Amycolatopsis sp. cg13, assembly GCF_041346965.1. Taxonomy (GTDB): domain Bacteria; phylum Actinomycetota; class Actinomycetes; order Mycobacteriales; family Pseudonocardiaceae; genus Amycolatopsis. The sequence goes on along the minus strand of NZ_CP166848.1, from coordinate 5,998,595 downwards.
TCCATGCCCTGCTGGGCGAGGCTCTGGTCACCGTTGGCGGCGGTGTGGCCCTTGATCTCCGGCGCGCCGTCCTTGAGCCCGATGCCCTTGAGGAACCCGCCGTGCCGCTGGGTGTCGACCGAACTGCCCGCGGTGCCGTCGACCATCAGGAGTTTGGGATCGGTGCCCTTCAGCGCCGCCTTGACGTACGCGCCCTGCTGCTCGCCTGCCGCGAAGTTGTCGGTGGCGAAGGTGGCGTCGACCGCGTCCGGCGGTTCGGTGGCGGTGTCGAGGGCGATCACCAGGATGCCCGCGTCGCGAGCGTCCTTGATGGCCTTCAGCACGCCGGTCGACGAACTCGGGGTGATCAGGATGGTGTTGACGCCCTGCTGCATCAGGTTCTCGATCGCGCGCACCTGACCGTCGTTGTCGCCGTCGAACTGCCCGGCGAGCGCACTGAAGTCAGCGCCGTTGGCCTTCGCCGCGGCGGACGCGGCGTTGCGCAGTTCGACGAAGTACGGGTTGGTGTCGGTCTTCGTGACGAGGCCGACCTTGGCCTTGCCACTCCCGCCGGTTTTGGAGCTGCCGCCCCAGTGGCGTTCGACGGTGCACCCTGCGGTGGAGACCGCGACAGCGGCCGCCAAGGCGAGTGCGGTGAGACTCCGGTGTCTCATGGGGATGCCCTCCGAATCGAGGTGCGAGCTTGCCGATGGACGGGAAGGTAGACAGACTCATGCCATGACGCAAGCGTTTGCGCAAACGCTTGCCAACGCTTCTGGTTGAGCTCTCTTGATGAAGGACAGACATGCCGCGACCCCGCTCCGCCCGCCCGACCCAGCGCGACATCGCCGAAATGGCGGGCGTGTCGATCACGACGGTGTCGCACGTCGTCAACGGCACGCGGGCGGTGGCCGAGGAGACGAAAGCCGCGGTGCTGCGGGCGATCGAGACCACCGGGTACACCGGCGACGCGATCGCTCGTTCGCTGGTCACCGGGGGTACGCGGTCGATCGGGATGGCGATCTCGCTGGTCGCGAACCCGTACTTCGCGGCGCTGATGCACGCGATCGAGCGAGAGGCGTCGGCAAACGGATACACCGTGCTGCTGGCGGACACGCACGACACCGCAGGCACCGAGCGGGACGTGGTGCGCGCCTTGCGGTCGCGGCGGGTCGACGGCCTGCTGATCACGCCCGCGCCCGGCGACGGGTCGGTGCTGGGCGAACTGGTTTCGCTGGACGTGCCGACCGTGCTGATGGATCGGCTCACCACCCGGACCGACATCGACCAGGTCGGCGCGGAGAACATCCAGGCGACCTCGGCGCTGACGGCGCATCTGGCGTCGCTGGGCCATCGCCGGATCGGCATGATCTCCGGCGCGCCCGGCCTGACGACAAGCGACGAACGTGTCCTCGGCTATCGGCTCGGCCTCGGCCGCTCGGGCTTGAGCTGGTCGGCTGATTTGGTGGCTTGCGGACAGTCCTCTCGCGACGGTGGCGGCCTGGCGCTGAGCACGCTGCTGGCGCTGCCGGATCCGCCGACCGCGCTGGTGGTCGCGAACGACAGCATGATGGTCGGCGTGCTGCACGAGGCGCGGCGGCGGGGTTTGCGGATCGGCCAGGACCTGCCCGTGGTGGTGTACGACGACGTCGAATGGGCCGATCTCGTGGACCCGCCGCTGACGACCATGGCCCAGCCGATCGACGAAATCGGCCGCCGCGCGGTGCAGCTGTTGTTGGCTCGACTGGCGGATCCCGGGCGTCCCGCCGAGACTGTGCGGTTGCCGCCGACTTTGCGGCACCGGGCTTCCTGCGGGTGTGCGTAGCCGCCAGTCTTGACTGCCCGGTGTAACCAAGCACGCGCTTCGTTCACTCACCTCAGTGATTCTCGGGACCCGATCGTCTCGGACCCTCTCTTGCGCGGCCCGACAGTGGCTACTGTTGGGTAGGTATCTACGACGAGGGCCATGAGAAATGACCGTTCTGGCGCCGGAGGTCTCCCACTGGGACCTGCCGGTCACCCATCGGTTCGGGGTGGCACTGGGGAGGCACGCCAGCCCGTACCACGACCAGCTGCTGCGTGCCATCCGCGGCGCTGCCGCGCGGGCGGGTTGCGACCTGCTGCTGGCCGACACCAGCGACTGCCCGCGCGAGGAAGCCGAAGTGCTGCGCGCCCTGCGGGCGGACCGCGTCGACGGTGTGCTCTTGGTGCCCGCCCCCGGTGACGAGGACGTCGTGAACGGGCTCGTGCGGACGGGCGTCCCCACCGTGCTGGTGGACCGGATCGCCGGCCGCAACGACGTCGACCAGGTCGGGTCGGAGAACTTCCAGGCCATGTCCGCGCTGGTCGAGCACCTGGCTGCGCGACGGCACCGGCGGATCGCGCTGATCACCGGGACCGAGGGGACCACCGTCAGCGAAGAGCGCGCCCTCGGTTACCGCCTGGGCCTAGGCCGCGCGGGCCTGCGCTACCACCCGGAACTGGTCGCCTCCGGCCTATCCACCGCCGGCGGCGCGGCCCGAGCTGCTGCGAAGTTGTTGGACGGTTGGCCTTCACCTACTGCTCTGGTGGTCGCTGGCGAGGCCATGCTGATCGGCGTGCAGTGGGAAGCACACCGCCGCGGAATCCGGATCGGGTCGGAGCTGGCTGTCGTCGGTTACGGCGACATGGACTGGGCGCGGACGGTTTCGCCTGGCGTGACGACGATGGCGCAACCGATCTCGGAGATCGGCCGCCGAGCGGTGCAGTTGCTGCTGGCGCGCTGCCGGGAGCCAGAGCGTCGACCGGAGTCGGTCCGTCTCGCGCCTCGGTTTTTGCACCGCGCTTCTTGCGGGTGCTGAGGCTTAGAGGGTCGCGGCCGCTTCCAGCAGCATCCAGCCTCCAATTTGGACAGACAAGTCTTTCTCTGCTCTCCCTGGCGGATTCTCTGCCGGCCTTGCCCACTCGGCACTGAACAGTGGTCCGGCTTTCTCTTGCGTCGCCCCGTTCCAGCACGCTTCGGCCGACTTCTGGACTAGCCTCTTGGCCGTCTCCGCTTCCGGCTTGGGGAGTTTTTTCGCCGCAAGTGCTAGGTATCGGGCCAAAATCGCCGAGAAGAGCCCGCCGTCGCCGCCCTCCGAACCGGGGAGGATTCCGCCGGGCGCTCCGTGTTGTTCGACTGCCCGGATCGTGCGAGCCGCATCTTCCCACCATTCCTGCTCGAGGCATGCGCCGAGGTAAACCCCTTGGCAGTACGAGAAAATATGCTTGACTACTTCGCCGGTGTCCGCCCTTATCCCGTCCCAGACAAGCCCGGTTTCCGGGTCGACCAAGGTGTCGGTGAGCCATTGCGTCATCGCATGGGCGCGTTCTTGATCACCCACACGAGCGTGAAAGATGGCAGCCGGACCGTTCGCCGGGGTATTCTTGAATGAGTCGCCCCGCCGCCACCAGATTCCCCCGCCAAGGTCTTCCGTCCAGCCTTCATGCAGCCGTTTGTCGATGGCCTCGATCGCTTGGTTCACGGTCGCTTCGTCCACTGTGGACAGTCGGAGTTGGCGCACTCGTTGCAACGCGAGCCCTAGCCAGGCTATGTCGTCGTAGTAGTCGTTGACCCAAGAGCCGAAGTTGCGCCGGTGCACCGTCGTGATGAACCGATAGATCAGCCGCGCCCGGTCGTCGGTGGGTTCACGCAGCTGCGCGTCGACGAGGCTGTCGAGGAGATGGGCCTGCCACCAGTAGTTCCAGTGCCAGTGAAACCGCTGACTCAAGGTGGGCGGCCAACCGCTGCGACCGAGAGCCGTGCCGGGCAGGGCCCACAGCCGACGGACATGCCTGGCACACACAGCCCGCTCAGCCGCCGCGGCTCGCTCCGCGGGGCCGGTCGTGCCGTCGACAGGGTCGGTCGCACCGGTGCCAGGATTGCGCGTGCCCTCGACAGGCTCTGTCGTGCGCTCGGCAGGACCGCCCTCGGCAGAGTCACTCGCGCTGGCAGCGGGGTCGCGCATGCCCTCGACACGGTCGGCCGCCGCGGCATCGGCAGGGTCGGTCGCGCCCTTGGCGGAGTCGGCAGCGCGCTCGGCAGGGCCGGTCGCGCGACCGCGCGCAGCAGAATCGGCGGGCTTAGCGGGCTCGGATGGATCGCCGGTCATAGACCGATTCTGCCTGCGCCGCGGAAAGCACGCCTCTCCACGACCTATGCCAACCCACGAACAACTCGGGAGATCCGCGTCTCCGCCGCGCCGCTGCTGCCATCGGCCAACCATTGCCATGTCGATCACTCGAGAGCTCTGCAAGCGTGCGCTCGAACTGCTTGGCCCGGGTTCAGGTCAATCGCGCGGCCAGAGCCAAGGCTGGGTGCTCGTGAGTGGCTATACCGGTTCTAACCGGCGCAGCCACTCACGAGGCACCCCGACGGCGGCGAGACGGCGAGGCGGCGGGGACGGCGGGGACGGCGGGGACGGCGGGGACGGCGAGGGTCACCAGGCTTTGGACAGGTCCGCGTGCTGCCGAACCCACGCGTGCATCACGATTCCCGCCGCAACCCCGGCATTGATCGACCTTGTCGTGCCGAACTGGGCGATCGACACCACTTTCGCTGAGTCCGACTGGGCGGCTTCGGACAGGCCGGGGCCTTCCTGGCCGAACAGCAGGAGGCACTTGCGCGGCAGCTCGGCAGTCTCCACCGGCTCGGCGCCGGGTGTGTTGTCGACGGCTACTACCGTCAAACCCTCGGCGGTGGCGAATTCCAGCAAGGCCGCGACGTCCTCGTGGTGGCGTAGGTGCTGGTAGCGATCCGTCACCATGGCGCCGCGGCGGTTCCAGCGGCGGCGGCCGACTATGTGGACCTCCGCGGCGGCGAAGGCGTTCGCGGTGCGGACCACGGTGCCGATGTTGTGGTCGTGCTGGAAGTTCTCGATCGCGACGTGGAACGGGTGCCGTCGGGTGTCCACATCGGACACGATTGCTTCGCGGCGCCAGTAGCGGTAGGCGTCGACCACGTTGCGGCGGTCGCCGTTGGTCAGGAGTTCGGGGTCGTAGCGCGGGTCGTCTGGCCAGGTTCCTGGCCACGGACCTACGCCGACCTCCTCGCGGTTCACCCACTCGGTGGGGCCCGCTTCGGGGGGTTCCGTCGTCACGAAGGACGATTCTCGCTCAGCCGAGGCTGACGCCGTGCGCCGGACTGTCGTCGTGGCGGTGTCGCCAGCGCAGATACGCACCCAGGTACGAGATGACCAGCACCGCCAGCGCCACTACGACCACCACCGGCAGCAGGGAGCGCGGGATGACCGTCCCGTACAGGTAGTAGGCGTTGAATCCGCCGGGCAGGTCGCCGAGACCCTGCTGATGCCGGAAGAAATCCTCCAGCGCGGTGAGCGGGCACGGAATCGGGGTGACATTGACGAGCACGCCCCATACCGCGAAGAAAATGTGCCCGAAAATGACTTTCGGCCATCGCCAGGCGAGGAATCCGCCGAAGCCGATGAAGAGCAGGGCCAGGATGTGCACCGCCACGGTTACGTCGGCGAGAACGTGCGCGACCGTCGTGTCCACCTTCGCCCCCTTCCAGTGCACCCACCAGCGACGTTACTCCGATTACCCGCACCAGGAGCGGGAATTAGGGGGACCTCGTGTGATGTTCGACCCACCGGAGCAACGTGTTCACCCGGCAGGTAACGGAGGGATCACTCCGGGTAGGAGACCCACTGCCGCACCCGCCACGAGGGGACCCAACGCGGTCTAAATGACTCCGTTCCGTACACGCGGGCGGAGTGCGAATCGGCGGAGAAAGCGGGCGGAAAAGCGATTGACAAACTCGGGAAGAAGGAGCTGACCGCAGTTAGCCCGCGCCGCCGACGCCCGGCCAGAGGGTGACCGCGTTGAGCTTGAGGTCATCGGGCAGCAGGGGATCGCGGTTCGAGCCCTCCATCGTCCAGACGACCTCAGAGTCGGGATAAAGAGTCACGTCGAAGGTCACGTCAACGAGCTGCACGAACTCGATCGAGAGCACGTCATCGACGCCGAGAACGACTTCGTCGCCATAGGGTTCGACGTTCCAGGTCCTGGGCTTGTCGTCCTTGTTGGTCACCTGGATCCGGATCAATGCGCCCCCCTGGCTCGAATGCCAGGGTACCGAAAACGGGCCGGGAGCGTTCAGCCAGTGAACGCCGCCCCGTCGATGTCCGTCACCACCAAGCGGATGCGCGCGTCCGCCCACTCCGTCCCCTCGAGCAGCTCGCGCACCCGCGTCTCGGCGGCCGACAGCAAAGGCGGCAGCGGCAATCGCAAAGCCACCAAGCGAACCTCCACTGACTCCGGGGTCAGATCCACCGAACCACCAGCGGGATCGGTCGGGAGCCAGCTGATTTCCGCGGCCGCGCTCATCGCGGGGCGGAGACCGTCGATGGCGGACAGGGCGTCGGCGAGTCTTCCGGCCAGCGAACGCGGATCGGTCACTGCCGCCCCACTTCGATGTCCAAAATGGACACTCGGACGGCGTCCACGGAACGACCGGTCTGCGCCAGGACTTCCCGGAACACCGCGAGCTGCACCGCGCGGCCCACGGCGGCGGCTTGGTCCGCGCCCGAGATGATCACGTCGACCTCGACGGTCAGGCGGTCCTCATGGACCCGCACCCGGACGCCGTCCGCGGGGGCCGGTTCCAGGCCCTTCCACCGTTGCCGGGCTTCGCGGGCCCAGGCGGTCGCCAAACCGCGCAGGCCGGGCTCCAGGCGCACGACTCCAGCGGTTTCGGCGGCCGCCCGGGCGGCGACGCTCGCGATCACCGGGGCGGCGATCACGTATTCGGCGGTCATTCCCCGTCCTCGTACACGTCTTCCACCAGTAGATCCAGGCTTACCAACGAAATACCCACTCGTGAGCTCGCGGCGGCGGACACCAGTTCTCGTACGCGGGCCAACGTGTCAGCGCCGCTGGTGTTCCCCAGGCGCGTCGTGAGGGTGAGTTCGACCTCGACCTGCGCCGCGCCAGAGGGATCGACACCGACCTTTCGCACCCGCACGCGGCGGGCACGGACGTTGCCGGCGGAGTCGGCCGCATAGCGGAGCACGACCGCGACGGCTTGTTCGCTCACTTCGACCGAGCCCGGTTCGGCGGCGGGCAGGTCCAGCATCTGGCCGCGGCGCACCTCGGCGCGGACGGCCGACATGATCCGTCCTACCAGGTCAGGCGGGGTCGGGTCGGGTTCGTCGATCAGCTCCTGCGTCGCCGCGCGCAGGGCCAGCAGGCTTTCCCGCGCGGTACGGCAGTGGACGCAGTCCGCCTGGTGCTCGTCGGCCTCGTCCAGGTTTTCCCAGAGCGTCTCCAGTTCCCGGCCGCACGGCAATTCGTAGTCCTGGTTCACCTCCACGGCTTCATCACCTCCGCCAGCTGCGCACGGGCCCGGGCGATCCGGCCCCGGACCGCGGTGGGGTTCGCGCCGACGATCTCGCTGATCTCGTCGTACGACCGGCCGTGCACCTCACGCAACAGCCAGCACGCGCGCTGCTGCGGCGTCAGCGTCTGAAGCGCGTTGTCGAGCGCCGCGAGCTGGCCGCTGACCTGCGCGGCGTGCTCGGGCTGAGTGTCGCGGCGCGGCGACTCGGCCAGGTCGAGGTCGACGTCGGCCTGCGGGCGGCGCGCCCGGATCACGTTGAGGCAGCGGTTGGTCGTTCCGCGGTACAGCCAGCCGACGAACGCCTTGTCGTCGTTCAGCTGCGCCAGCTTCCGCCACGCGCCGAGGAACGCTTCCTGCACTACGTCCTCGGCGTCGCCGCGGTGGTGCAGCATTTTCAGGGCGAGCCGGAACATCGGGCCCTGATAACGCTGCACGAGCTGTTCGTACGCGCGCACGTCGCCGTCTCGCGCACGGCCGACGAGCGTGGCGTCGTCGAGCGGGACACTGGTCGTGGTCACGGCACCCCCTTCCGTCAGGGGGACACCGCGTGGCGGGCATTCGTCACGCACGCATTGTGAGTGACTGTGCTCACTCCCGCTCGATTTGAGTCCTCAATTGAGCCCGAGGTCGTCCTTGCTCAGCAGGTACCGGTACTCGAGCCCGGCCTTTTCGATGGCTTCGCGCGCCCCGGTGTCGCGGTCGACGACCGTCGCGACGCCGACCACGGTGGCCCCGCCTTCGCGCAGCGCCTCGACCGCGGTGAGCACGCTGCCTCCGGTGGTGGAGGTGTCCTCGACGGCCAGCACCCGCTGCCCGCGCACCTCCACGCCCTCGATCCGGCGCTGCATCCCGTGTTCCTTGATCGCCTTGCGGACGACGAACGCGTCGAGCACCACGCCCTCGGCCGCCGCGGAGTGCAGCATCGCCAGCGCCACCGGGTCCGCGCCGAGGGTGAGCCCGCCGGTCGCGACGTAGTCCCAGTCAGCGGTGAGCTGCCGCAGCAGCTTGCCGATCAGCGGGGCGGCCGCGTGCTGCAAAGTCGCCCGCCGGAGGTCGATGTAGTAGTCGGCTTCCTTGCCCGAGGCCAAGGTGACCTTGCCGTGCACGACGGCCAGTTCGCTGACCAGCCTGGCCAGTTCGAGCTTCGCAGTTTGATCCAACCCGGGGTACGCCACGGCCGAGAGTCTTACACACGCCACCGACAACTTCCGCGCGTCACTCCCCGGTCGCGACGGCCGTCACCGGACGCGTCCGGGTCGCCACCCAAGCCGGGAGGACCGCGGCGGCCAAGGCGAGCACGATCGCGGCCGCGATGATCACCAGGTAGATCGAGATCGGCCCGTCCGGCAGCACCCGGCCGGTCGCGACGAGGCAGAACGGCACGATCGCGCCCGCCGACACGACGGTGCCTGCCACGATGCCGATCGCGGCGATCAGGCCGCCTTCGCTCGCGGCCATCCGCAGCACCTGGCCGCGCGTGAAACCGCCGAGCCGCTGCAGGCCGAATTCCCGCCGTCGTCGTGAGGTCGCCATGACCAGGGTGTTCACCACGGAGATCACCGTGTAGCCGACGATCATGCCCACCAGCAGGTAGTTCACCCAGGCACCGGTCTCGTCGTTCTTGGCGTTCGCGGCGGCCAGCGTGCTCCGGTCGCCGACGGACACCGGGAGACCGGCGGTCGCGGCGGTCAGGCTCTGGGTCAGCCGGGCCTGGTCGACGCCGGGCGCGGCGCGGACGAGCACCTGCTTGGCGAGACCGGAAGTGGTGTGTCCGGCGAGCAGTTCGGCGGGCAGCAGGAGCTGTTCGGTGCCGTCCCGCTGCTGCACGATCGCGACGATGCGAAGGGTCCGGTCGGTCCCGTCGCCGAAACGGAGCGTGACGGAATCGCCGACGGAGCGGGAGACCTCGGCGGTATCGGGCAACGCGACCGTGTCACCTTTCAGGTCGGCGAGATTGCCTTTCACGACCGCGGCGGCGTTGGTCGTCGCGTCGGTGAGGCCGAGCGCCGGGTAGCCCTTCTTGGTCTGGTTCTCGTCGAACGGCGCGGTGATGAACGCGCGGCTGCTGACGTAGGTCGAGACCGCCGCGACGCCGTCCGCGTGCCGGATCCGGTCGATCGCCTCGGGCGAGATCCCGGTGGGACCCGCGACGATCGCGTCGGCGCGGAGGTCTTCGGCGAACGACTGCGCAGAAGCGGCGGTGGTCGTGGTCTGCAGGTAGATGTTGGCGGTCGCGATGCCGACGGCGAGCATGATCGGCGTGACCGCGCCGGCCACCCGGGTGGCCGCGTTGCGCGTGTTGGTGATCGCCAGCCAGCCGGTGACGCCGCTGAACAGGCGCATCGGGCCCTGCAACAGGATCGCGGTCAGCTTCGTGACGCCAGGGCTGATCATCGCGACGCCGATCGCCCACAGCATCACCGCCGGGCCCGCGGTGCTCGCCGCGATGGGTCCCGTCATCACCGCGAGCGTGACGATGCCCAGCGCGGTCCCGCCGCCGAAGCTCAGGATGGCGAAGATCAGCCGCACCGGAGTCAGCCAGCCGCGCGGCACGGAGGCTTCGGCGAGCGCCTCGGTCGGCCGGATGCGGCCGACGCGGAATCCGGCCACCAGCGCGGAAATCCCGACGGCGAGCAGGGTCGCGCCCGCCGCGATGATCATCGGGATCCAGCCCTGGTGGAACTGCACGGCGGGCGAAATGAACCCGCCCGAGGTGAACTGCCCGAACAGCCACCCGCCGAACACCGGGCCCAGCGCGGCCGCGGCTCCGGTCGCGAGCACGCCGATGACCAGCGCTTCGCCCAGAACCATGCGACGCAGCTGCCGCGGAGTCGTGCCGATCGCGCGCAGCAGAGCCAATTCCCGCTGCCGCTGACGCACCGACAGCATCAGCGTGCTCGCGATGACGAACACCGCGACCGAGAGGGACAGCCCGCCCGCGACACCGGACAACGGGATCAGCCTGCCGCCGCTCGCTTGCGCCTCCGGGAATTCGGCGAGTCCGCGCTCATCCCCAGTCAGCACGGAAACGCCGGAACCCAGCTGCAAAGCGGCGGGATTGTCAGTGCCGACCCCGAAATAGTCGACCTTGCCGGGGTGGCCGGAGAGCTGATCGGCCACGTTGTCGGCGAAGAACGCGTCGGGACGATCACTGACCCGAGCGACACGGTAGTGGCGCATCGAACCCTGCACGGCAAGGTCCACAGTGGATCCAACCGCCACGCCACTAGCCGCGGGCAGCACCACTTCGTCGGCACGCGGTGCAGGACCGGGCAGTCGAGCGGACTCCCAGCCGTGCGCAACGAGAGGCTGCTTGCCCAGGGATACCGGGAAATTCACCTCACCGACCACAGTGGACACACCAGGCGTCGCGCGGATCTTCTCCGCCAGCGACCGGTCCAGCACGACCCGCTCTGACAGCGTGACCGACTGCGTCTTGGGCTTTTCGGAATTCTTCCGCATCTCGAATTCCTGTTGTCCGGCAACCACAGCCGACGCCCAGGCCAGCCGATGCGGCGGGGTCGCGGACCGGATCCCGGTCTCCATCAGACCGGCACACGCGGACACGATCACCGCGCCGAGGAACGCGGCCACGAACGCGGCGATGAACCCGCCGGTGCGGAAACGCAAGGTGCGCAAGGCAAGACTGAACATCAGAAGCCGCCCACCGGCATCCGGTCGGCCCAGGCGCCGAGGTGCGTCATGCGTTCCGCGACCGCCGCCGCGGTCGGCCGGAGCAGCTCACCGGCGACGCGGCCGTCAGCGAGAAAGACAACCCGGTCGGCATAAGAGGCCGCGACGGGATCGTGCGTCACCATCACGACGGTCAGCCCGCCGCGCACCGATTCCGACAGCAGGCCAAGGATTTCGCCCGCGGTACGCGTGTCGAGTGCGCCGGTCGGCTCGTCGGCGAAGAGCACCGCCGGACGGCTGACCAGCGCGCGAGCGATCGCCACCCGCTGCTGCTGGCCGCCGGACAGCTGGCCCGGCAGGTGCTTGCGCCGGTCGCTCAGTCCGACGTGCCCGAGCATGTCGGCGACGCGGCGGCGGTCTGGCCGACGGCCGGCCAGCCGCAGCGGCAGCACGACGTTCTGCTCGACGGTCAACGCGGGCAGCAGGTTGAACGCCTGGAAGACGAACCCGATCTTGTCCCGGCGCAGCTTCGTCAGCTGCGTCTCGGAGAGCTTGCCCAGCTCCTGGTCGTCGAGCAGCACGGACCCGCTGGTCGGCCGGTCGAGCCCGGCCGCGCAGTGCAGGAACGTGCTCTTGCCCGAGCCCGAGGGGCCCATCACCGCGGTGAACCCGCCGCGCGGAAAGGACCGGCTCACCCCGTCCAGTGCCGTGACCCGGCCGTATTCCTTGCGGACGGATTCGAGCCGCACCGCTTCCCCAGTCGCCATGGGGAAAACGCTATGGGTTTACGGGAGAAAACACCCTGGGGCGCACACGCCGGGACGGGGTAGGGCTGTCCCTACCTCTCAGGTGCGGCGGCGGTTGCCGAGCCCGCCCGCGAGCTTGCGCAACACCGGCCGCGGCAGCAGCCCGCCGATCCCGACCAGGGCTTTGTACTGCAGGCTCGGCACCGAAATCACCTTGCCGCGACGCAGGTCAGCGAGGGCCTCGTCGACCACCTGGGCCACGTCGAGCCAGAACGCCTTCGGGCCCTCCCGCTGCAGACCGGCCCGCTCGTGGAACTCGGTGTAGGTGAAGCCTGGGCACAGCGCCATCATCCGCACCCCCTTCGGCAACGACATCGCGATGCCCTCGGTGAACGATGTGACCCAGTTCTTGCTGGCGGTATAGGTCGAGCCGCGGCCCGAGAAGAAGCCGGCGACACTGCTGACGTTGATCACGTCGCCGCGGCCGCGTTCGACCATGCCCGGCAGCGCCGCCCGCGTCAGCTGCAACACGGCGGTCACGTTCACGTCGAGCTGACGCTGCAGGTCCTCGGCCGGGATCTCCCAGAACTCGCCGCTCAGCCCGAAGCCCGCGTTGTTGACCAGCAGGTCGATCGGCTGGGTTTCGAGCAGCTCGGCGACCTGCTTGCGGCCGTCCACTTCGGACAGATCGGCGGACAGCACGGTGACCTCGACACCGTGCTGCGTGCGCAGCTGCTCGGCCAGCGCGTTCAGCCGTTCCTCGTCGCGGGCGACCAGGACGAGGTCGTGCTTCTCGGCGGCGAGCCGGCGCGCGAATTCCGCGCCGATGCCCGCGGTGGCTCCAGTGATCAGAGAAGTGGTGGTCATGTGGGTGAAGCTACCCGTTTTTCAGCTGCGTCCGCCCTGGTGGCGCAGTATGGTCCGGCGCATGGGCAAGCACACCAAGCGGACGCCCGGATATCTGCCCCGGATGGCCGCCGGTGCGGCGCCCCTCGCTCTGTTGCTCGCCGGCCCGGCCGCGGCGCTGGCGGACACCCCGCGCGGGGGACTGCCGCTCGACCTGCACCAGCACGGTTCTTCCTCCGACCTCCAGTTCACCCGCGACGAGACGCTCGCCACGCGCGACCTGCCCGCGTCCGCCGCGTCGAACCTGCGCCAGACGCTCGGCGCAGACACCGCCGGCCAGTCTCAGACGCACGACCTGCGGCTCGGCGAGCCGGGCCGCGCGTTCACCGGCAACGACCTCGACGTGCACCACACGCAGCCGTTCGACGGTGCGCACGTGGCCGGTCTGGACCAGTCGATGCGGCACGGCGTCCAGCTGCCGCACGGCGTCGACGCGCTTTCCAGCAGCAAAACCGGCACTGAGACCGGTCTGGCCGGCCGGTTCTCCGGCGACCTGATGAGCGGCACCCGCTTCGAACGCACCTCCGCCGACGCCGTCGACCTCGGCCCGGCGGGCTCGGTGGTCGCGAACTCGGACGAGAGCGTGCTCGGCCAGTTCACCGGCAAGCTCGACGTGACGCGGCTGGAGTCGACCGAGCGGCACAGCGTGTCCGGCGACCTCGGCCCGCTGCACGCGCTGGCCGCGACGAGCCAGTCGACGGCCGAGCGCACCGACCGGTTCCACGGCGAACTGTCGGCGGCGGACATCGCGGCGGCGCGGACGAGTACCGCTTCTACCCTGGGTGTTCCGGTTACCCGGAGCCAGCACGTGGGCGCCGAAGTGCTCGGAAAACCGGTCATCGACAACGGATGGACAGTTTCCGGACCGCCGTTCACCTTCTCGCCCGGCTGAGTTCATCGACTTGCCGAGTCCGCTTTCGGCAACCGAGTCCGGACCGTTTCCGGATCGTGAAACGGTCCGCTTGGCTCGCGGCCCTGACCTGCTCAGTGTCACCCGTTCGCCGTAAGCGACGCCGGGTTAACTTCACCCACCGTGGTTATTTATCGGGGGAATCCCGGTCCGACCAGGTGGGCCCGCCCCCGGGAGAGTCCCCAGCGTGAGGCCCGCATCCGCTTGGATAGCCTGCGGGGCGTGGTCGACCTCGAATCCGTTGCCGCCGAATCGGCGTCTGCGACAGCTATCGGCAAGAGCCAAGCCGGTCGTCGGGCGCGGTTGCTCGCTGCGGTTTTCGGAATCGCCGGCGCGATCCTCGCGATCGCGGTGCCGTTCCTGCCCGTCACGCTCGAGCAAACCACCCTCGACTGGCCGACCGCCCAGGGCACCAGAGCCGTGACCGCCCCGCTGACCGCGCAGGCGCCGATCTCGCTCGACGCGAAGGTCCCGTGCACGACCGCGCGGGCGCTCGACGCGCGCACCGACGGCAGCGCCGTGCTGTTCAGCACCAACCCGCCGAACTCCGGCATCGGCGTCGTCACCGGGATGGCGCTGCAGGTCGGAAACGGCCAGCTCACGCTTTCCTCACAGGGCCAGCAGCTGGGCTCGGCCCCGGTCGGCGACGGCGATTGCACGATCACCGTGCACACCGACGCGAAGCGGACCACCGCGTCCGTCGGCGGGACCCGGATCGCTGACGTCACCGACGACCACCGGCCGCAGCTCACCGGCTACTACTCAGACCTCACGAACCAGGACGACACGCACGGCCTCTCGGTCTCCGCGCAGGTCGACAACCGCTGGGCCAGCACCGCGACCGGCATCAAGCTCGCCGCCATCGTGCTGTCGGTGCTTTGCTTCATCGGCGCGGTGCTCGCGCTGTACCGGCTGGACCGGCTCTCCGGCCGGCGCGCGCCCCGGCTGGCCGCGCGCGGCTGGTGGAAGCTGAAATTCCTCGACATAGCTGTGCTCGGCACGCTCGTCGTCTGGTGGCTGATCGGCGCGATGACCGCCGACGACGGCTACTTCACGACCATGGCTCGCGTCCGCGGCGACGCCGGTTACATCGGCGAGTACTACCGATGGTTCGCCGCGCCGGACGCGCCGATGGCGTGGTTCGTCGATGTCTACGCGGCGATGGCCAAGGTCAGTTCGCTCACGCCGTGGATGCGGCTGCCGTCGCTGTTGATGGGCGTCGCCTGCTGGATGCTGATCAGCCGCGGCGTGCTTCCTCGGCTTGGCAGGCAGGTGCGGATCAGCAGTGCGGCCGGCTGGGCGGCGGGCGCGGTGTTCCTCGCCTTCTGGCTGCCCTATGACAACGGTCTGCGCCCGGAAAACCTGGTCGCGCTGCTGTCGCTGATCTCGATCTGCTGTGTCGAACGCGCGGTGGCCACCCGGCGGCTGGGTCCGGCGGCGATCGGGCTGACCGTCGCGGCGCTGTGCGTCGCGGTCAACCCGCACGGGCTGATGGCCGTGCTGCCGTTCGTGGTCGGGCTGAAGCCGCTGGCGAAGATCGTGCTCCGGCACGCGCGCCAGTTCGGCTGGGTGCCGGTGCTCGCGCCGATCGCCGCCGCCGGGCTGGTGATTCTCACGCTGATCTTCTGCGACCAGACCCTGCGCGGCGCACTGGAATCGGTGCGGCTGCGGTCGTCGCTCGGGCCGACCGGTTCCTGGTACGACGAGCTCGACCGGTACTCGATGCTGTTCAGCAACGGCCCGGACGGCTCCATGACGCGCCGGTTCCCGGTGCTGTTGATCTTCTTGTGCCTGGCGACCTGCGCGGTCGTGCTGCTGCGGCGCGGCAACATCCGCGGCGCGGCGCTCGGCCCGAGCCGCCGGCTGCTCGGCATCAGCGCACTGTCCTTTGTGGTCTTGGCGCTGGCTCCGACCAAGCACACGCACCACTTCGGCATGCTGGTCGCGGTCGGCGGACCGCTCGCCGCGCTCACCGCGTTGTCGACGAGTACGACCGTGTTGCTCTCGCGCCGCAACCGCGCGGCGTTCTTCGCGGGGCTGATGGTGATCGTCGCGCTGGCCTCCACCGGGCCGAACGCCTGGTGGTACGTCTCGGCCTGGGGCGTGCCGTGGTTCGATCTCCCGCCGCAGGTGTTCGGCATCAAGCTGAGCACGATGGCGCTCGTGGCGGCGGCGGTCGCGCTGGCGATCGCGGCGATCGAGCACATGAAGCACAACGAGCACGAACCGTTCGTACCGCCCGCGCCGGTGGCGAAGGGCGACCTGGAAAACCGCGGCCGCGCGCTGCGGCTCGGACTGGCGCCGTTGTCGACGGTGTGCGCGATTCTGGTGCTGTTCGAAATCGGCAGCATCGCCAAGGGCATCCAGAAACGCTGGGACACCTACAACATGGGTGCCGACAACATCCGCCAGCTGGCCGGGCAAAGCTGCGGGCTGTCCGACTACATCAAGGTCGAACGCGACCCGAAGGCCGGGCTGCTGGAAGCCGCGCCGCAGCAGCCGCGGAACGCCGCGCCCGGCTGGACAGTGCCCGCCGACGCCGACCGCGGCGTCACCCCGAAGGACTGGCTGGCCAGCACCCAGAAGGGCTTCGTCACCAACGGCGGGCTGCCGACCGAGAACGCCGACAGCTGGAACCCGCCGTACCAGTTCGGCAAGGGCAATGCGCCGATCTGGGGCAGCTACCACAAGTCCGGTGACAACGCGGGCGACCTGCGCACGCAGTGGTACTCGGTCCCGGAGCGGGCGCGCGACGGCTCGGTGCCGATCGTGGTCGCCCTCGCGGGCAAGCCCGACGACCCGAACTCGCTGACCGCCGAATTCGGCAAGAACACCCCCGCCGGATTCCAGGTGCTCGGCCGCGAACAGCTCGACTCGAAGAAGAAGGACACCAACTGGCGCGACGCGCGGGTCAGCGTGCCCGAGGGCGCGGACCAGGTGCGGATCGTGGCGAAGGGCCGCGGGCTCGGCAGCGACGGCTGGGTCGCGTTCAGCGCGCCGCGGGCGCCGAAGATCGCGAAGATGACCGACGTCGTCGGGCAGGACCCGGTGTTCCTGGAATGGGCCGCCGCCGCGCAGCACCCGTGCCTGCGCCCGTCGTCGATCCACAACGGGATCGCCGAGGTGCCGAAGTACCGGATCAGCGCGGGCGACGACCTGCGGACTGTCGGCAAGTTCTGGTCCTCGCCGGCGGGCGGCGGGACGTTCGTGTGGATGAACGTGGCCACCCAGATGCAGGCGCTGCCGACGTATCTGGAAGGCGACGTCGACCGGGACTGGGGCACCTTGTACGAGGTGACTCCCGAGGTCTCGAACGCCCTTCCGGCTTCGGCGGCGTTGCATCAGCAGTCGGTGACGCATTCCGGGATCTGGTCGCCTGGGCCGCTGGCCAAGCCCGCCAACCCGACCGGCGAGTCGTAAGCTTTACGTTCGGTGAAGGGCTCCTTGATTGCTTCAAGGAGCCCTTCACGGCTTTTCAGCAGCGGTACCGGGTGAACTGCTCGTTCATGATCAAAAACGCGCCCAGGCCGTGGAAGTCATTGGTCAGCCGTTTGCGCGCGAAGTAGAAATTCAGGTCCCCGACGTTCGTTCCTTCGCAAATGTCGGCGAGATTCGTCAGCCCGTCCGACCCGACGGACACCTTTTGCAGCACCCCGGCATACCCGCGCTGAGCGACCGAGGCGTAGGAGGCGGGCAGATATCCGCGTTCGATGGCGCGGGAAACGGTGAACGCGTACATCGAGGACGCGGAGGTCTCGAGCCAGTTCCCGGCGTCGCCGCCGTGGTCGACCACCTGATACCACCGGCCGGTCCGCGGATCCTGGAAGCGGCGGTACCCGTCGGCGAGGAACTTGACGATGCCGACCAGCTCCGCCCGTCGCGGATGGTCAGCGGGCAGTACTTCGAGGATGTCGATCGCGGCCATCCCGAACCAGCCGATCGCGCGGGCCCAGTGGAAGCTGGAGTGCTTGCCGGGGCCGGTCGCCCACGGCTGGGTGCCGCTTTCGTCGTAGGCGTGGTAGATCAGGCCCTTCGCGGGCTCCTTGAGGTGTCCGAAGTAGACGGAGAGGTTCTTGGCGGATTCCTCGTAGCAGTACGCCGGATCGTTGAAAACCTTGCCGTACAACGCGAGGAACGGCTGCGCCATGTACACCCCGTCGCCCCACAGCTGATGCTGGCGGCTGACCGCGTGCCACATCCCGCCGTCGCTCGTGCGCGGGTAGGTCTCGAAGCGCTTGCGCAGCTGGTCGGCGGCTTTGCGGTACTTGGCGTCGCCGGTTTCGTTGTACAGCAAGGGAAGCATCTGACAGGCGCGCATGGAGTCGAGGCTGCTGAAGCTGTTGGAGATGCCGTCGGCGGTGATGAAACGGTCGTACCAGGCGACGACGTAGTCGAGGTACTTTTGTTCCTTCGTTCGCCGGTAGAAGAGGTATTGGCCGTAGAAGTAGAGACCGAGCGGGTAGCTCCAGCCGCCGATGGACGCCGGGGTGTAGCGCTTCATGGTGGAGTCGATGACGGCGCGGGACCAATCGCGCGCGGTGGCCGCCGCCGCGATCCCGGGCAGCGCGAGCGTGCCGAGCGCCGCCGCGGTCCCGGCGAGTACCGATCTTCTCGAGAGGGACATGCAGTGTCCTTCCTGCTGTCGGCGGCGGCGGGAAAGAGGTGTCGAACGACCTCTACTCGCCCGCGGAGCGGTCCGGCAAGGTTCCTGTCCGGGTTGTCCGCCGCGATCGCTGGATAGGCGCAGCGGGCCCTCCGGTCAGCGGGAACCTGTCCGCAATGGACACCTGAGCCGGGCGATTAGCCGATATGTCGACGTAACCTGGACGGTTCCGGCCAAACGGGGCGCGCCGACACGGTGCCGCCGTCCGGGTAGGAGGGCTCGGCAGCGATACCCTGACCGGCGTGGGTATCTCGGCGTGGATCTGGTTCGTCATCGCCGCCGTCGCGCTGGTGGCGGGGCTCGGCCTGCTCTTCGCGGACCGGGCCAGGGAAGGCTCGCGCAACCGTGAGCGGCAGCGCTGGGCCCAGTTGCGCGGCTGGCAGTTCGTGGAAGAGGACGAACGGCTGCCCCGGCAGTGGTCGGGGGGCGCGATCGGCTACTTCGGAGCCGACGCGGCGGTGAACGTCGTCGCGGGCTCCACCTTCACCTCCGACGGCCGCCGTCCGGTGTTCATCTTCGACATCGAGTCGCAAGGCCAGGTGCCCGCGGTGGTGGTGGCCGTGCGCTGCAACAAGACGCACCGGGTGCCGGTCGAGATGTGGCTGTCGAGCGTTCCGTTCCAGCGCGAGAACATGCCGGAGATGCTCGGCCCGATCGGCCAGCGCTACGCCTTCGCGGACGATTCCGAGGGTGCCCGCCAGGTCATCACCCAGGACCTCGTCGACGCCGCTGACCAGCTGGGCGGAGACGTCGGGGTGGCGTGGCTGGAGAACGAGTGGGTGCTGGCGAGCGTCGTGCCGGGGGCCGGGCCGTCGCGGCTTGAGCGGCTGCTGCGGGATCTGGGCGAGATCGCGGACATCGTGGACCCGTTTGACGAGGACTACGACTCGAACCGCACTTGGACGCCTTCCGCGGGCACTCCGACGAGCGCTCCTTCTCCGGCGGACACGCAGGCGACGCGGCCGGTCGATACTCGCGCGGTGGACACTACGGCTCCTTCTCCGGCGGATACGCGGGCTACTGAGCGGCAGCCTTCGCCGCCCGCGCCGCGGACTCCGCCTCCGGGCGGGGGCGCGACTCCGGTTTCACCGGCGCGTCCGGCGGATCCGGAGCGCGGGGAAGACGGCTGAGAGCTTGAGACGGGAACCGCCCGGTCGCGTTGCTGCGGCCGGGCGGTTTTACGTTCGGGGCCTGTGATGAAAGTACGTGAGGGGAACCTTGAGGGAATCTGATTCCCTCAAGGAGCCCTTCACGGACCGTCTGAGTGTCAGACTCGCGAGACGCTCAGCGTGTCCCCAGTCTCCAGCTCAGGCAGGTCCACCCGCACGGTGTCCCCGTCCCGAACCTCACCAGACAGCAGCTGCTTGGCCAACTGGTCCCCGATCGCCGACTGCACCAACCGGCGCAGCGGACGCGCCCCGTAGATCGGGTCGAAGCCGTTCAAAGCCAGCCACTCCCGAGCACCGTCCGTCACCTCGAGGTGCAGGCGGCGCTGGGCGAGCCGCTTCGCCAGCCGTGCGACCTGGATGTCCACAATGGACGTCAGTTGCTCGGTGCCGAGCGCGTGGAACACCACGATGTCGTCCAGCCGGTTCAGGAATTCCGGCTTGAACTGGCGTTGCACGACCTCCATCACCGCGTCGCGGCGCTGGCGTTCGTCGAGCGACGGGTCGGCGATCGCTTGCGAGCCGAGGTTCGACGTCAGGATCAGGATGGTGTTGCGGAAGTCCACCGTCCGGCCCTGGCCGTCGGTCAGCCGGCCGTCGTCGAGGACCTGCAGGAGCACGTCGAACACGTCCGGGTGCGCCTTTTCGACCTCGTCCAGCAGCACCACCGTGTACGGGCGGCGCCGGACGGCCTCGGTGAGCTGGCCGCCCTGGTCGTAGCCGACGTAACCCGGAGGCGCACCCACGAGCCTGGCCACCGAGTGCTTCTCGGAGTACTCGCTCATGTCGATGCGCTGCATCGCGCGTTCGTCGTCGAACAGGAACTCCGCCAGCGCCTTCGCCAGCTCGGTCTTGCCGACGCCGGTCGGGCCGAGGAACAGGAACGAGCCGGTCGGCCGGTCCGGGTCGGCAACGCCCGCCCGCGCCCGGCGCACGGCGTCCGCGACTACCTGGACTGCCTGGTCCTGCCCGATGACGCGGCGGTTCAGCTCCTCCTCCATCCGGAGCAGCTTGCCCGTTTCGCCTTCCAGCAGGCGCCCGGCGGGAATGCCGGTCCACGCGCTGACCACGTCGGCGACGTCGTCCGCGCCCACCTCTTCCTTCAGCATGACGTTCTGCTTGCTGGCCTCGTTCGCGGCCATCGCGGCCTCGAACTCCTTCTCCAGCACCGGGATCCGGCCATACCGCAGCTCGGCGGCCTTGCCCAAGTCGCCGTCGCGTTCGGCGCGTTCCGATTCGCCGCGCAGTTGCTCCAGTTGCTCCTTCAGCTCACGGACGGTCTCGATCGAGCCCTTCTCGTTCTGCCAACGCGCGGTCAGCGCGGTGAGTTCCTCGCGCTTCTCGGCGAGTTCGGCGCGCAGAGCGGTCAGCCGTTCAAGAGAAGCCGCATCGTCCTCTTTGGACAGTGCCATCTCCTCGATCTCCATGCGCCGCACGGCCCGCTCGACCTCGTCGATCTCCACCGGACGCGAGTCGATCTCCATGCGGATCTTCGAAGCGGCCTCGTCGACCAAGTCGATCGCCTTGTCCGGCAGGAACCGGGCGGTGATGTAGCGGTCCGACAGCGTCGCGGCGGCGACCAGCGCGGCGTCCGTGATCCGGACCCCGTGGTGCACCTCGTAGCGCTCCTTCAGCCCGCGCAGGATCGCGATGGTGTCCTCCGGCGACGGCTCGCCGACCAGCACCTGCTGGAAACGCCGCTCCAGCGCCGGGTCCTTTTCGATGTGCTGGCGGTACTCGTCGAGCGTGGTCGCGCCGACCATCCGCAGCTCGCCACGAGCCAGCATCGGCTTGATCATGTTGCCCGCGTCCATCGCGCCTTCGCCGGTCGCACCCGCGCCGACGATGGTGTGCAGCTCGTCGATGAACGTGATGACCTGGCCCGCGGAGTCGGTGATCTCCTTCAGCACGGCCTTCAACCGCTCTTCGAACTCGCCGCGGAACTTGGCACCGGCCACCATCGACCCGAGGTCGAGTGCGACCACTCGCTTGCCCCGCAACGATTCCGGCACGTCGCCCGCGACGATCCGCTGGGCGAGGCCCTCGACGATCGCCGTCTTGCCGACGCCGGGTTCGCCGATCAGCACCGGGTTGTTCTTGGTACGCCGGGAAAGCACCTGCACGACGCGGCGGATCTCGGTGTCGCGGCCGATGACCGGGTCGAGTTCGCCCGAACGCGCGCGCTCGGTCAGGTCGACGCCGTACTTCTCCAGCGCCTTGAACGTGCTTTCGGGATCCGCGCTGGTGATCCGGGCCGACCCGCGCACCTTCGCGAACGCCTCGCGCAGCGCGTCCGGCGTGGCACCGTGCCGCTTGAGCAGGTCCGCGACCTGAGCCCCTTCGGTGGCGAGGCCGACGAGCAGGTGCTCGGTCGACACGTACTCGTCACCCAGTTCGGTGGCGAGCTTCTGCGCCTGCGTGAGCGACTTGACCGCGGGCGCGTCGAACTGCGGCGTCGACACGGTCGCGCCGGTCGCCGACGGCAGCCCGTTGATGATCGGCTCGAGCTCCTTGTGCACCGTCTCCGGGTCCGCCCCGACCGCGGTCAGCAGCGGTGCGGTGGTCCCGTCACCCTGCGCCAGCAGGGCGCCCAGCAGATGGGCGGCCGACACGTGCGGGTTGCCGGCCACGGTGGCCGCCTGCGCCGCGGACGAGATCGCCTGCTGGGTCTTCGTGGTCGGGTTGAAAGCGTCCATCCCTCACCTCATGCGTTCGTGGAAATACCTGGTGACAGGCCCGACCAAGGCCCGTCGACAGATATAACGTCAGCAAAGTTGAGTCTGTTCCGCTCAACTCTGAATTGGTGCCACCGCGGCCGCGGGCAGCCTCGGTCCCAGCCTGCCGAGCCCGAGCGCCGCGAGGCAAGCGCAACCCCCGACCAGGACCCAGGGTAACCACGCCGCCACGGAAAACAACGACACGATCGCCGGAGCGAGCACCTGAGCCACAGTGAACGCGTATTGGAACGCGGCGAGGTAACGGCCCTTCGCTTCGGGCGGCGCGGCGGCCTCGGCGAGCGCGCCGGAGCGCGGCCCGAACACCAGGTCACCGGCGGCGAACACGAGCGTCGCGGCGAGCAGATACGGCACTTGCCAGCTTCGCGGCACCAGCAGCACGCCGACGCTCGTCAGGCACCAGGCGGCGAACAGCGCGGACCCGGCCCGCATCGCGCTGATCCGGCTGAGGCCTCTCGTGAGCCGGAGCGCGACCGTGCCGCCGGCGCTGGTGAGCACGGTCAGCAGGAACAAGATCGCGCCGGGCAGCCACGTCGGCGCGTGCAGCCGGTCGAGCACGAACACCGGGGTGCCGATGAGGAAGAAATCGAGCGACAGCCCGAACAGGCCGCTCAAGAGGATCAACGTCAGGTACGGCCGGTTGCGCAGCACTCCGCTTCGCACGCGGACCACCGGCGCGAACCGGCGGCCAGGAGGGATGAACACCGCGATGAGACCCGCCGCCGCGAGGAAAGTCAGGACGTCCACGACGAGCGCGACGCTGTAGCCGTGGTCGCCGAACCAGGTGAGCAGTACCGACGACATCAGCCCGCCGAGCCCGAATCCGCCCGCGCGCACCATCCCGACTTCGGCGAACGGCCGGTCCTTCGGCACGTCTCCGGCGACTTCGGAGATGAGCGCGAACAGGCAGCTGTAGAACAATTGTTGCCCGGCACCAAGCATGATGGCGGCCACCACAACGCCGCTGATGCCGTGCGCGAACAGATACGCGCTGATTCCGGCAGCCTGCAACAGTTGCGCCGCAAGAACTCCGGTTCTCGGGCCGGCGCGATCCACCAGCCGTCCGGCGAGCGGCGGCATGAGAAGCCCTGCCGTGGTGCCCAAAGTGACCGCCGTGCCCGCTTCGACGAGCGGGATTCCGATCACCCGCGTCACGTAAAGCAGTGCGAGCGGAAGGAAAAGTCCGGAACCGAAGTTGTCGATCCCCATAGCCAGCAACATCGCGACCCTGCTTCGCGTCACATATTCGACGCTACCTCTGGGGAAGGGGGACGAGGCAGGGCCGGGAGGGCGCATCGCTTGTCGGCAAATGCCACTCCCAGTAGAAAGCTCGTGAGTGGCTGTCCCGGGCTTGAACCGGGACAAACACTCACGAGCCCCTTTAGTCGACGCTGAGTGTTCCTTGGTGCCTAACGAACTCTCGCTCGGCAGCTTCGCTCAGCTCGACGTCATGCTGTGCGGCCGCACCATCGCCGACCGTCATCGGCTCGGCGTGCGGCGTATATCCGTGCGCGGACACCGTGAGCGTGTAGGCGCCCGGTTCGATTCCCGTGAAGCGGTACGCGCCATCGCCGCCCGCGATGTGCGTCGCGGTGACAGTGCCCAAGCGGTCGGTGAGAGTCAGTACCGCGCCTGCGACGGCGGCGTGCCGACCAGCGACGCGTACGCGACCCGAGATGGCACCTTGGCTGTCCAACAGCAAGTCGTGCCAACGCGCGTTGCCGTTAAGCCGCACGGTCGACACCGCAGGCCGCGTCGAGCCAGCAGTCGCGAGAAGCACGTGCTCTCCCACCGTGTTCGCCGACAGCTCGTACGCGCCAGTACGTCCCGTACGCCCGACGTCGACCTGACGCCCCGCCATGTCGGTGAGCGTAAGCACGACACCGGACACTGGACGACCGCCCGCGTCGAGAACCCGTCCGCGCAGCACAGTGGTCATCTCGACCGGAGCTTCGACCACAGACACCGCCTCGACCGAGACAGCAGCCGCGGACGGGGCCGGAGAGTCCGCGTCGAGCGTCCGGCGCAGCGGAATCTCCTTGATGAACAGCACCGCGACGAAGGTGACCACCGCGATGCAGGCCGCGACAAAGAACACCGTGCCGGTCGCGTCGCCGAAGGCCCCGCGCACCACCGGCTGCAGCGCCGGCGGAAGCGACGAGATGGCGAACGTCCCGCCACCGCCGGAAACCGCGCCGCCAGTGTGAATGCCCATCTGCGACAGGGAGTTCGCGATGTTCGTGGCCACCCGGGCGGCCAGCACCGCACCGAGCGCGGACACGCCCGCCGCGCCGCCGAGCGACCGGAAGAACGTGACGACCGAGGACGACGAGCCGATGTCCTTCATCGCCACCGTGTTTTGGACTACCAAAACCAGGTTCTGCATCAGGAAGCCCAGCCCGATGCCGACCAGCGCGAGGTAACCGCCCATCAGCGTCAGGTTCGTCGCGTGGTCCACCGTCGAGAGCAGGAACAGCCCGGCCAGCAGCGAAATCCCGCCCGCGACCATGAACGGCTTGGTGCGCCCGGTGCGGGAGATGATCTGCCCAGCTCCAGTCGAGGCGACCGCCAGGCCCAGCACCATCGGCAGCGTCATCAGACCGGCGTGCGTCGGCGAGAAACCGCGCGCGATTTGGTAGTACTGCCCGAGGAACACCGAACCGCCGAACATCGCGGTGCCGACCGCCAGCGAGGCGAGCACGGCCAGCGTGAAGGTGCGGTTGCGGAAGAGCCGCAGCGGAACCACTGGCTCCGCGACCCGGGATTCGACGAGAACCGCCAGCGCCAGCGCGACAATCGCACCGCCGACGTACGCCGCGCTCGACCACGAAACCCAGCCGAAGCTGCCGCCCGCCAGCGAAACCCAGATCAGCAGCAGCGCGACGCCGCCGACCAGCAGGGTCGCGCCCAGCCAGTCGATCCGCACCTTCCGCTTGAGCACCGGCAGCTTCAGCGTCCGGCCGAGCACGATGAACGCGATCACCGCGATCGGCACGCAAACCCAGAAACACCAGCGCCAGCCGAGCGGCGAGTCCACGATCAGGCCGCCGATCAGCGGGCCGGAAACGGTCGCGACGGCGAACACCGCGCCGGTGTAGCCGGAGTACTTGCCGCGGTCGCGCGGCGCGATCATCGCCGCGATCACGACCTGGATCAGCGCCTGCAGCCCGCCGAGCCCGATGCCCTGCAGCGCGCGGTAGGCGATCAGTTCGGGCATCGACTGCGCGATCCCGCCCAGCGCCGAGCCGACGGTGAAGACGACGATCGCGATTTGGTACAGCAGCTTCTTGCTGAACAGGTCCGACAGCTTGCCCCAGATCGGGGTGGTCGCGGTCGACGTCAGCAGCGTCGCGGTGACGACCCAGGTGTACTCGCTCTGGGAACCGTGCAGGTCGGCGAGGATCGTCGGCAGCGCGTTGGACACGATGGTCGACGACAGCAACGCCACCAGCAGGGCCAGCAGCAGGCCGGTGAAGGCCTTGAGGATTTCCCGGTGCGTCATCGGCTGCCCGGAAGCGGTGGTTTCCACTATTCGCTACTTCACTTTCCCGCGTGCGGGGCCTGGCCGGCGCAGTACCCGGACGGGCCGAGCGTCGCGCGCAGACCTTCGTTCAGTTCGGCGAGCTGAGAGGTGAGGCCCTCGATCCGCGCCTCGTCCCAGCCGCCCAGTGCCGTCTCGAAGAATTCGAGATACTGCTTCCGCCACAGTTCGAGCCGCTCGAGACCGGCTTCGGACACGCTGATCAGCGACGCGCGGCCGTCCTCGGGGGCGGGGCGGCGCTGGATCAGCCCGGCGGCCTGCAACTGGGCGATCTGCCTGCTGATCACCGACAAGTCGACAAACCTGCGCTTGGCGACCTCGGACGGGCGGGCCTCGCCGTGCTTGGCGAGGTCGGACAGCAGCATCGCCGAGGCCGGGTGGAGCCCGGGCTCGTTCTGCCACGCCTGCATGATCCACAGGTGCTGGAGCTGGGCGGACGCCTTCAGCTCCCGCAGCAGTTCGAGCCGCACGTCGTCAGCTGGGCTCATCGTTCCTCCAGGGCCGGTGCCCACTTGCTTGTATTCTACAAGTTTAGTCGCCGAAGGTTGCGTAGGGCAACTATCTAATCGGTGAGCTGCCCCACGTCCTGACCGGCCGGTAACCCGACCGGAGCAACGATGCGGGCATTCCGCCTCAGTGCGGCTACTCTGCGGACCAGACGCCCCGCGGAGCCGACGCGGCGAGCACGTCCAAGGACAACGAGGAGCAGGAGTGGCGAATTCCCCCGCGCGACCGCGCGAGCCGAATCCGACAACCGCGACCGCCCTGCTCTCGTGACCATCCCCTCCCAGCCCCCCGGCCTCCGGTCCCGACCCATGAACGACGACAGCCCGATGACAGCCGATTCGATCAGCCCGCTCCCGCGGACCTCGGCCGCGCCCCGACAGGCGCCGGCGGCCGTCGTCGCGATGGTGCAGCTCATCCGCGACACCTGGGCCAAGTCGGAGCCGTACGCCCCGGAGATCTCCCAGTTCTTCTACGGGATGCTCTTCACCCTCGCGCCCGCCACGCGCGATTTCTTCCCGATCAACATGGAAGTGCAGGGCGGTCGGATCATCCGCGCGCTGGCCCGCGTGGTGCAGATGGTGGACCGGCCGGACGACCTGCTGCCGTTCCTGCGCCAGCTCGGCCGCGACCACCGCAAGTTCGGCGTCGCCCCCAAGCATTACGAGGCTGTCGGCACCGCGCTGCTGGCCGCGTTGAAGAACCACCTCGGCCCGGAGTGGACGCCGGAGGTCGAGCGTGCGTGGGCGGAGGCGTTCACCATCGTCGCGCGCGCGATGCAGGAGGCCGCGGCGGCGGACGAGAACCCGGCGTCGTGGTCGGCCACCGTGGTCGAGCACCGGCGGCTCACCTGGGATCTCGCGCTGGTGCGGGTGATCCCGGACCAGCCGGTGCCGTATTCGCCGGGCCAGTACATGAGCGTCGAGGTGCCGCAGCGGCCGCGGTTGTGGCGGTATCTGTCGCCGGCGAACGCGCCGCGCGAGGACGGCGGCATCGAATTCCACGTGCGCGCGGTCGACGGCGGCTGGGTGTCCCGGGCGATCGTGAGCCACACGCAGGCGGGCGACGTCTGGCGGCTCGGCCCGCCGCTGGGCCGGATGAACGTGAACCGCGAACAGTCGCGCGGGGTGCTGATGGTCGCCGGCGGCACCGGGGTCGCGCCGCTGCGGTCGATCCTCGACCACCTCGCGTTGTGGGGCGAGAACCCCAAGACGCGGCTGTTCTACGGCGGGCCGACCCGCGAAGACCTCTACGACCTGGAAGAACTGCGCGCGCTCGCGGCGACCAACCCGTGGCTCACCATCACCCCGGTCGTCGAACGCGGCGACCACCTGCCCGGATGCGAACACGGCACGCTCGCCGAGGCGGTCACCCGGTACGGCGCGTGGCCGGACCACGACATCCTGGTGTCCGGTTCGCCCGCGATGATCCGCGCGACGGTGTCCCGGATGCTGGTCGCGGGAAGCGCGCTGGACCAGATCCAGTACGACCCGTTCACCGCGGACTGAGCCCATGGACATCCGGATTCCGGTGGCGGACGGGGAAATCGACGGCTACCTCGCGGTGCCGTCCGGCGACGGCCTGTTCCCGGCGGTCGTGCTGATCCACGACGTGTTCGGGCTGAACCAGGACGCGCGCGAGATCACCGACCGGTACGCGGCGGCGGGCTATCTCGCGCTGAGCCCCGATCTGTACTCGCGCGGCGGCATGCTTCGGTGCGTGAAGCGGACGTTCCAGGACATGTTCGCCCGCGAGGGCCGGGCGTTCGCGGACATCGAGGCGGCGCGCGTGCTCGTCGCCGGACGGGACGACGCGACCGGCAAGGTCGGCGTCGTCGGTTTCTGCATGGGCGGCGGGTTCGCTTTGGTGGCCGCCTCGCGGGAGTTCGACGCTTCCGCTCCGTATTACGGCGCGCTGCCGAAGGATCTGTCCGCTTTGGACGGTGCCTGCCCGATCGTCGGCAGCTTCGGCCGCAAGGACTACTCGCTGCGCGGGGCCGCGGCCAAGCTCGACGCCGCGCTCACTGAACGCGGAATCCCGCACGACGTCAAGGAATACCCAGACGCCGGGCACGGCTTCGCGAATCACTACCGGCCCGCGCCGCTGGCCGCGCTCGCGAAGGTCACTGGGATGGGCTATCACGAGCCCTCGGATTCCGACGCCTGGCAGCGTGTCATGGCGTTCTTCGAGGAACACCTTCAGCCCAGCGTGCTCAAGTAACCGAGCGCCCCGACGGCGGCCGCGCCAAGGCACGCCAGGCCGAAGGTGCGTCGGTCCGGACGCTCGGCACTTTTCAGCAGCCGGATGCCGGACGGTACGAGCGCCACGCAGAGCCCGGCCGCGGCGGCGATCGACCACATCGTCGTTCCTTTGAGGACTCCGAGCGGCAGGGCGGTCATGGCGGCAAGGGCCACTGCGCGTACCGGGCCGAGCACTCCGGCGCGATAAGCCGCGAAAGCCAGCAGCGGCCAGCCGAACATGATCGTGAACGACAAGAAGCTGAACAGGTGGAGATCGCCGTAGGCGTCCGCGACGAACGCGGTCGCGTAGTCCGCTCCGCGATGCCGGGCGAGATCCGTTGCGGCTTGGTCGAATCCGGCATGGAAGACCCGCTCGACCAGACCGATCAGCACCAGCGCGCCGGACCACGCCGCCCAGCGGGGCTTCGTCGCCGCGATCTGGCGGACCATTGTGGACACTGCGAAGAGAAGAACCACCTGACCGGCGAGGAAACAGGTGGCGGCGGCGGTCAGTTGTACCGGATGCTGCACGGTCGCGGCGAGCTGATGCGGAAAGAAGAACGGGTACGGCAGGCGCAGCAGCACGCCGGCGAGCACGAGCACCGGGCCGAGCACGAGCGCCGCTCCGCCGAGGCGAGGGCCGGGAAAGGTCGACATGCCGCTCACCGTGCCCGTCCGGACACCCCGCGCACATCGGCCCGGGGCGGACAGTTCCACGCCACGGAACTAAACCAGGGGATGACCCACCACAGCACGATGTGCGCGCCCGCCGCACTGGCTAACGTTGGTGTTATGTCCCCTCTGCGAGTGAGCGACGTCGCGCTGGCGGCAGGTCTCCTCGTCACGGACGTCGGGCTTGCCGGGAACCTGCTGATCGACGAGGAGCCCTGGCGGCTGCCGGTGTCCGCGGTGGTCGCGACGCTCATCGCCGCCGCGGTGCTGCTGCGGCGGCGGGCTCCGGTGCCAATCTTGATCGGCACCACGGTCGTTTCCGCGTCCGCAGCGGCTTTCGGGCTGCTGTGGGATCCGTTCGTCGGCTCGGCGCTGGTGCTGTATCTGGTGCGGCCGCCGCGTGCTTTGCCTGCTGCGGCCGGGGTTGCGGCGATGTCGGCGGCCACCGCGGTGGTTGGGGAGTGGTGGTACGCGTTCGGTGTCCCGCTGGCGTTGCTCACGTGGGGGCTTGCCGAAGCGCTGCGGTCCCGGCGCGCGCAGACGGCGCGGCAGGAACGGCAACGCGAACATCGGATCCTGGTCGACGAGCGCGTCCGGATCGCGCGCGAACTGCACGACGTCGTCACGCACGGGATGGGCTTGATCGCGGTGAAAGCGGGTGTCGCCAACCACGTCGCGGACAGTCGGCCCGAGGAGGCGCGCGACGCGTTGCGGGTGATCGAAGCGACCAGCCGCGCGGCGCTCGGCGAGATGCGGCGGTTGCTGCACGTACTGCGCGACGAGACCGACGAAACCCCAGCCGATCCGCTGGCCGCGTTGCCGCACCTCGCCGAACGCGCCCGGCAAACCGGGGTCGACGTCGAACTGTCCGTCCTCGGCACCGCGCGGGTGCCGGAACCGGTCGCGCTGGCCGCGTACCGGATCGTGCAGGAAGCGGTGACGAACGTGGTGAAACACGCCGCACCAGCCCGGTGTCAGGTGGTGGTTGCGGTGGCCGCTGAGGAGATCCGGATCCAGGTCACCGACGACGGCGCGGCGCCGATCGGCGAACTGCGGCTCGGCCACGGGCTGACCGGCATGCGCGAACGCGTCGCCCTCTACGGCGGCGAATTGGTCGCCGGTCCAGGCCCGGACGGCGGGTTTCGCGTCGCCGCCACGCTCCGGTGCGCCGATGCCTGACCAGATCCGCGTCGTCGTCGCCGACGATCAAGCCTTGCTGCGCGGGAGTTTCCGGGTGCTGCTCGACAGCGAACCGGACTTCACCGTGATCGGCGAAGCCGCGACCGGTGCCGAGGCAGTCGAGCTAGCCGTGGCCGAAAAGCCGGACGTGGTGCTGATGGACGTCCGGATGCCGGTGATGGACGGCATCGAGGCCACTCGGCTGATCGGTGAACGAGTCCCGGACGTGCGAGTGCTGGTGCTGACCATGTTCGACCTCGACGAGCACGTGTTCGCCGCGCTGCGCGCAGGCGCGACCGGATTCCTGCTCAGGGACACCCGCCCGGCCGACCTGTGCGCCGCGGTGCGCGTGGTGGCTTCCGGCGACGCGTTACTCGGCCCGTCCATCACCCGGCGACTGGTCGCGCAGTTCGCGCGGATCCCGGACGCCCCGCCGCGCGCGGACGTCGCCGCCTTGGCCCCGCGAGAGCGCGAGGTGCTCACGCTGGTCGCGAGTGGACTGTCCAATGTGGAGATTACCGAGCGGATGCGGCTGTCGATGGCGACGGTGAAGACCTACATCGGACGGCTGTTGGCGAAACTCAACGCCCGGGACCGCGCGCAGCTGGTGATCTTCGCGTACGAATCCGGCTTGGTGCGGACGCGGAACTAGCGCCACACCGCCTCGGCGCGTTCGCTGGCTTCCGGGGTGAAGTAGTCGCCCGTCTCCAGGTCCTCCAGCAGCGTGGGGTGGTTCGGCTGCCAAGCCAGCAACTGCTGGGTGTGCGTGCTGGAGGCGGGCACGTCGAGCGAGAAGAATCTTGCCAGGAACGGGTTCCCGAGGTGTTCGGCGGCTTCTTCGAGCGTCAAGGATGCCGTGGGGATCTCCAGCAGTTGCGCGATCTTCTCCGCGACGCTCTTGATCTCGACGGTTTCCCCGACCCCGTGCAGCATGCTCCCCGCAGGTGCTTTCTCCAGTGCCAAGCGGAAAAGCACCGCAGCGTCATCGCGATGGACGGCTGGCCACCGGTTCGTGCCGTCGCCGATGTACGCCGAAACCCCCGCCCGCCGCGCACCTGCGATGAGCGCCGGGATGAAGCCGTGGTCGCGTGGTCCGTGCACGGTCGGCGCGAGCCGCACGACGCTGGCCCGGACGTCCTGATCGGCGAAACCGAGGCAGGTCTGCTCACCGGGGATCCGGAAATAGGCCACCGAGCCGGGATCGGCCGGGTCGAGTTCGGTGCTGACCTGGTCGGCCTTCAGCACCAAAGTGCCGGAGGTGCTGACGAACGGCTTTCCGGTGCCGACCAGCGCCTGGCCCAGCGCGTCGATCGCCTCGCAGTCGCGGCGGATGAGGTCGTCCGGATCGGCGTAGCTGCCGCCTTGGGCCATGTGCAGGACGCCGTCGGCGGCTTCGGCACCGCGGCGCAGGCTGTCGAGATCGTCGAGCGCACCGGGATGCGGCGTCGCGCCGAGCGACTCCAGCCGCGCGGCGGACGTGTCCGAGCGAGCCAAGCCGGTGACCCTGTGCCCGGCCCGGACCAGCTCGGCGACGACGGCGGGACCGGTCTGGCCGGATCCGCCGGTGACGAAGAAGTGCATGAAAGGCTCCTTAGTGTCAGTCGCTGACTCTACGCGTAGCGACAGTGACTGACGCAATGTGGTGTCAGTCACTGGCACAACCTCCGGGTAGGCTCAGGAAGTGCCACGGAGCGGAGCGGAAGCGCGCGGCCGCCTCAAGCAGGCGGCGCTGGAGCTGTACCGGGAAAACGGGTTCGACAAGACGACAACTGCCGAGATCGCGGCCCGGGCAGGCGTCACCGAGCGGACGTTCTTCCGGCACTTCCCGGACAAGCGCGAGGTGCTCTTCGACGGCGAAGCCGACCTGCGCGATGACCTGACCCAGTCGGTCGCCGAAGCCCCGGAAGGCCTGGCACCGCTGGAAATCCTGCTGCGCGCCTTCAAGAAGACCGGGCGGATCATGGAGCGCAATCTCCCGTTCGCCGAACCCCGGCGCGACCTGATCGCGGCGACGCCGACGCTGCGGGAACGCAACCTGGCCAAGGCCGCGACGCTCGCCGAAGCGCTCGCGGAAGCGTTGCGGAAGCGCGGTGTCGAGGATCGGCTGGCCCGGCTGGCCGCGCATGCCGGGTGGGCGACGTTCCAGCACGCGACGCAAGCCTGGATCAGCGATCCCACGCGAGGGCTGGATGACTATCTGGATGAGGCGTTCGCGGATTTGCGGACGCTCGGGGCGGGAGTCCAGTTAGGACAGTAGGTCCTCTCGCGGCGGCGGGTGCGTAGGCCTCGTGAAAACCCAGCCCCAAGACGCGGGGCTCGCGGACCTGGCCGTGCGGAGGGGTTTCGGGGCGGGGTACCGGGGCGTTCTGGGGCGGACGGCCTTCCGGAGCGGACACCCCAGGAGCCTTTCGGAGCGGGCACTCCCGGCGCGCGGCCTTCCGGGGCGGGGCCAGCCAGGGCAGCAAAAACCCCCTCCGGCTGCGGCGGGAGGGGGTTGGGGCTAGCGCGTGGCGAGCACGGTTCTCACCGTGCTCGCCACTCACGACACAGTCAGCGGCGCTTGGGTTTCCAGACCACCAGCGCGGTGTTCTGCTGCATTGGCACCAAATCCTTGCGATAGGACGCGTGCACCGCAGCGGCGGCTCGTTCGGCGGCCACGTAGGCGGCGGCGAGTTCTTCGGTCAGCTCGTGCACCCGGGACTGCAGCGCGTCGACCTGGTTCTCCAGTTCGATGATCCGCTTGATGCCGGACAGGTTGACGCCGTCCTCCTGCGACAGGCGCTGGACCTCGCGCAGCAAGGCGATGTCGCGCATCGAATAACGCCGTCCGCCGCCGGCGGTGCGGCCTGGCGAGACCAGGCCGTGCCGGTCGTAGGAACGCAGCGTCTGCGCGTGCAGCCCGGAAAGCTGGGCCGCCACCGAAATCACGAATACCGGGGTGTCCTCGTCCGCGCCGTGCGGGAGTCCCGGATTGCCGCCGAACATCGACCTCACCTGCCTTCGAGCAACTCGGTGATCTCGGGCCGCGGGTCGTGGCCCTTCATCGCCTCGGCGTAGGTCTCGAGTGCCGACCGCGCCTTGTCGTCGAGTTTCGCCGGGACCGCCGCCTCCAGCGTGACCAGCAGGTCGCCCTGCGCGCCGTCCCGCTTCTGAATGCCCTTTCCGCGCACTCGCAACACTCGGCCGCTCGCGGTACCCGCGGGCACCTTCAGCGACACCTTGCCTTCGAGCGTCGGCACCGTGACCGTGGTGCCCAGCGCGAGCTCGGTGAAGTCCACCGGCACGGTGAGCGTGAGGTTGAGGTCCTTGCGCCCGAACAGCTTGTGCGGAGCCACGTGCACGCGTACGTACAGGTCGCCCGCCTGCGCGCCGCCGCGACCGGGTTCGCCCTGGCCGGCCAGCCGGATCCGCTGGTCGTCCTTCACGCCCGGCGGGATGCGCACGGTGAGCGTGCGGGTGCGGGTGCTGATGCCCTCGCCCGCGCACTCCGGGCACGGGTCGTCGATGATCTTGCCCCGGCCGCGGCAGTCCTGGCACGGCTCGGAGAACGCGAACGCGCCCTGGCTGCGGCTGACCAGCCCGGATCCGCTGCAGGTCGGACAGACCCGCGGCGAGGTGCCCGGCTTCGCGCCGTTGCCGCCGCACGTGCTGCAGGTGGCGGGGCTTGACAGCCGCAACGGCAGCGTCGCGCCCTTCACCGACTCGAGGAAGTCGATCCGCACGTCGGTCTCGACGTCCGCGCCGCGCTGCGGCCGGTTCGCCGTCGCTCCGGCGGCACCGCCCCGGCCGCGGCCGAAAATGCCGCCGAGGATGTCGCCGAGCCCGCCGAAGCCGCCCTGCTGCCCCTGTGCGCCGGCCTGGTTGAACAGGTCGCTCATGTCGAAGCCGCCCGCACCGCCACCGCCGGGGAAGCCGCCGAATCCGCCCGCGCCGCCGGAGCCGAAGAGCGTGCGCGCCTCGTCATACTCCTTGCGCTTGGCCGGATCGGACAGCACGCCGTACGCCTCGGACACGGCCTTGAACTTGTTCTCGGCCGCGGTGTTGCCCGCGTTGGCGTCCGGGTGGTTTTCCTTGGCCAGCTTGCGGTAGGCCTTCTTGATCTCGTCCGCGGTCGCGTCGGAGGAGACACCCAGCTCTTTGTAGAAGTCCTTGCCGATCCACTCCCGAGCACTCATCGGGTGTCTCCTCCTTTCGCTGCAAACCGAGTGTTACTGCTGGCCGGACTCATCGACCGAACCGTCGAGCGGCAGTTCGCCGCCCACCGGCGGATCGACCGGCTGCTGCGCGGGAGCCTCGCCGGGCTCGTGGTCGGTCACGCCGACCAGCGCCGCCCGCAGCACCCGCTCGCCGAAGCGGTAGCCGCGGCGCATGACGAGGGTGACCGTCGGGCCCTTCACGTCCGGGGACGTGCTGTGTTGCACGGCCTCGTGGACGCTCGGGTCGAACTCTTCGCCCTCGGTGCCGAACGCCTCCAGACCGGACCGCTCCAGGCTGCTGACCAGCTTGTCGGCCACCGCCTTGAACGCGCCGGTGAGGTCGCCGTGCTGCTCCGCGCGCTGGAGGTCGTCCAGCAGCGGCAGCAGATCGCCGACCACGGACGCCTTCGCGCTCTGCACCACGGCCTCGCGGTCGCGGTCGACTCGCTTGCGGTAGTTCGCGTACTCCGCCTGCAGACGCTGCAGGTCGGCAGTGCGCTCGGACAGTTGCTTTTCGACGTCCGAGGCGGCCGGAACCGCTTCGTCCACGGAATCGCCCAGCGAGGGGCCCGCGTGCTGCACGGGCTCCTCACCGGCCGGAGCTTCCTCCGCGGCGGGCGGGCGGACCTCGCCGGTCTGCGGGTCCACCCGTCGCCGATCCCGCACGACTACCGGTTCCTCGGGGCCAGGACCCTCGGTCTCGGAGTGGCGGGGGGTCACTTCTTCTCGTCCTCTTCCACGATCTCGGCGTCGACCACGTCGTCCGCCTTCGACTTCGGAGCGTCGCCGGCCGCACCAGCGGCACCGGCCGCGCCCTCAGCGCCCGGGGCGCCTTCGGCACCGGCGTTCGCGTACAGCGCGCTGCCCAGTTCCTGCGAAGCGGTGTTCAGCTTCTCGATGGACTCGCGGATCTTGGCCGAGTCGGTGCCCTTGAGCGCCTCGTTCGCCTCGTCGATCGCGGACTTCACCTTGCCCTTGAGGTCCTCGGGCAGCTTGTCCTCGTTGTCCTTGACGAACTTCTCGGTCTGGTAGACCAGCGTCTCGGCCTGGTTGCGGGTCTCGGCCTCGTCGCGGCGCTTCTTGTCCTCTTCGGCGTGCGCCTCGGCGTCCTTGACCATGCGCTCGATGTCGTCCTTCGGCAGCGCGGAGCCGCCGGTGATCGTCATCGACTGTTCCTTGTTCGTGCCGAGGTCCTTCGCGGTCACGTGCACGATGCCGTTGGCGTCGATGTCGAAGGTGACCTCGATCTGCGGCACGCCGCGCGGGGCCGGCGGAAGACCGGTCAGCTCGAACATGCCGAGCTTCTTGTTCGCCGCGGCGATTTCGCGCTCGCCCTGGAACACCTGGATCTGCACCGACGGCTGGTTGTCGTCCGCCGTCGAGAAGATCTCGGACCGCTTGGTCGGGATCGTGGTGTTGCGCTCGATCAGCTTGGTGAAGACGCCGCCCTTGGTCTCGATGCCCAGCGACAGCGGGGTCACGTCGAGCAGCAGGACGTCCTTGACCTCGCCCTTGAGCACGCCGGCCTGCAGCGCGGCGCCCACGGCGACGACCTCGTCCGGGTTCACGCCCTTGTTCGGCTCGCGGCCGCCGGTCAGCTCCTTGACCAGCTCGGACACCGCCGGCATGCGGGTGGAACCGCCGACGAGGACCACGTGGTCGATGTCGCCGACCGCGATGCCCGCGTCCCGGATCACGTTGTTGAACGGCTGGCGGGTGCGCTCGAGCAGGTCCGAGGTGATCTTCTGGAACTCGGCGCGCGACAGCGTCTCGTCGAGGAACAGCGGGTTCTTGTCGCCGTCCACCGTGATGTAGGGCAGGTTGATGCTGGCGGAGTTGGAGCTGGACAGCTCGATCTTCGCCTTCTCGGCCGCCTCGCGGATGCGCTGCAGCGCCATCTTGTCCTTGGTCAGGTCAATGCCGTTGGTGGCCTTGAACTTGTCGACCAGCCAGGTGACGATGCGCTCGTCCCAGTCGTCACCGCCGAGGTGGTTGTCACCGGAGGTGGCGCGCACCTCCACGACGCCCTCGCCGATCTCCAGCAGCGAGACGTCGAACGTGCCGCCGCCGAGGTCGAAGACCAGGATGGTCTGTTCCTTCTCGCCCTTGTCCAGGCCGTAGGCCAGCGCGGCCGCGGTCGGCTCGTTCACGATGCGGAGCACGTTCAGGCCCGCGATCTGGCCGGCCTCCTTGGTGGCCTGGCGCTGCGCGTCCTCGAAGTAGGCCGGGACGGTGATCACCGCGTCGGTGATCTCCTCGCCCAGGTAGGCCTCGGCGTCGCGCTTGAGCTTCATCAGCACGCGGGCGCTGATCTCCTGCGGCGTGTAGCCCTTGCCGTCGATCTCGGTCTTCCAGTCGGTGCCGATGTGCCGCTTCACGGACCGGATCGTGCGGTCGACGTTCGTGACGGCCTGGTTCTTCGCCGGCTGGCCCGTCAGCACTTCGCCGTTCTTGGCGAAGGCGACGATGGACGGGGTGGTACGGGAGCCTTCCGAGTTGGCGATGACCGTCGGCTCGCCGCCCTCAAGGACGGCGACGACCGAGTTGGTCGTGCCGAGGTCGATGCCGACCGCTCGCGCCATGGTGCTTCCTCTCGTGTTCTTCTCCGGTACTGATGCTATGTTCGTGACCTGCGGTTTCGAGGCACTCTTGAGTACCTTCTTAGCAGGTTCCGCCGGTCTCGCGCTCGGCCCGGCCCATCAGACTTGAGCCGACCGCACTCAACCTTGCTCTCAGGATAACGGGCAACCACCCGAACTTGTTCCCGGGTTCACCCGCAGAATTCGCCCCGCGGTGGTGTGACGCCACTCACCAGATACCTGGCCTCGGCACGCCGCACGCACTCGGAGTTGAGCAGCCCGGTGTGGCCGTCGCCGAGGTACGTGAGCAGCGTCGATCCCTCGATGCTCGCGGCGAGCCCGTGCGCCCACGGCAACGGCGTCGCCGGGTCGTGCGCACCGCCGACGACGAGAACCGGCGGAGCCCCGTGCACCGGATGCGGCTGCGGCGGGTTCAACGCGGGAACCGGCCATCCGGTGCAGCCCGCGGAGAGATCCCAGTACTCGGTGTAGCGCCAGCTGTGCGGGGCGACCGCGCGGATCGTCCTCGCCGCCGCGCGCAGGTCCGCCGGGCCGGTGAACGGCGACGGGAAGTCCTGGCAGCCGATCGAGCGGTACGCGCCGTAGGTGTCGCTCGCGAACGACGAGTTGGTCGCGAGCGCGCTCGCGTCCGGGTCCGCCAGCGCGCGGCTCAGGGCTGGCCATTCGGCCGGAAGATAGAGGTGGCCATACGCGCCGGAGGCCAGTTCCTCGCCGGTTGCCTTGCGGCCCAACGCTTTCGCGTACGCGCCGTGGGTGACGAGGTCGTCGTAGCGGGCGAGCGCGCTCTTGCCGTGCAGCGCGCAGTCGGTCGAGCGGTCGCACCACGAGGCGAAGCGCAGCAAGGAGTCCTCGGTCGCGGCGGCTTCCTCGATCATCGCCTGCCACATCGGCCGGGCGTGGTCGACCGCGCCGTCGAGCACCATCGTGCGCACCCGGTCCGGATGCTTCGACGCGTACACCGCGCCGAGTTCGGTGCCGTAGGAGACGCCGAGCCAGGAGATCTTCTGCTCGCCGAGCGCACCGCGGATCCCGTCGATGTCCTCGGCGGCGCTTTGCGTGTCGACGTGCCCGAGCATCGGGCCGGTCTTGGCGAGACAGTCCTCGCCCGCCGCGCGGTTGTGCGCGACGAAGGCGTCGTACTGCTGGTTCGTGGCCGGGAAGAGGCCGATCTTCGGGTCGTACAGCTTCGACTGGTCGCAGCTGATCTTCGGATCGCTGAACCACACTCCGCGCGGATCGAAGCCGATGATGTCGAAGCGGTCCCGCAACGGTTTCCGCGCCGAGCCGATCACCTTGGTGTCGAGTCCGCCGAAGCGCACGAAGCCGACCCCGGATCCGCCCGGCCCGCCCGGATTGACCAGCAGCGAACCGATCCGGTGCTTCGGGTCGGCCGCGGGCAGCCGGGTGAGCGGGATGTGCGCGACACCCGTCTCCGGATGAGCGCGGTCGATCGGCACCTCGATCTGGCTGCACTGCGCGGTCGGTTCCTGCTCCGTCCCGCACGGCGTCCAGGCCAACGCTGGTGTCGGTGCGCTGACCAGTGGAAGCGCGGCCAGCACAGCTGCGGCAAGGTTCATGCCCGGCGCACCTGCGCGGCGCGGTCCTCGGCGGCCGTACGAAGCACGACGGTTTCGGCGTTCCGGACCACCCCCTGCTGTACCGGAACTTCCACCACCGCGACCGGAGTCGTGGCCTGCGGCTCAGGCGAGTGGCCGATCGCCGCGGTGATCGCGAACGCCCCCACCGCGCCCGCCAGCACCGCGGCCAGCAGCCGCGTTTCGAGTTTGCGCATGATGTGTCTGTTCTCCCCTTCAGACGGCCTTGACGGTGACGCTGCCGCTGTCCGTGGTCAGCTCGAGCGTCTTCGTGTCCGGGCCGGAGTTCTGCGGAATGTCGATGCTGCGGTTGCCGTTCTCGCTGTTGCCGGTGACCTGGTAGGACCCGTTACGCGGCACGGTCAGCGCGATCCGGCCGGAGTCGGCGCGGGCCTTGACGGCATTGGGCTGGCTGAGCGTGAGCGCGATCCGCCCGCTGCCCGCGGAGACGTCGACCGGCCCGCGCAGTCCGTCGCCCTCGATCCGGCCGGACTGGCTGTGCACCTGCACCTCGCCGACGTTGTGCAGTTCGGCGGCGCCGCTGTCCAGCTGGAGCTTGACCAGCCCGGGAACGTCCTGTACCTGCGCCCGCCCGGAATCGGCGGTGACGTCGACGCTGCCGACGCCCGCGAAGTCCAGCGTGCCGGAGTCGGAGGTGCCCGTGACCGGGATGCCCGCCGGGACGATCAGCTCCATGTCGGCGGTGCAGTTGCGGCCGCAGTCGAGGATGACGAGCTGGTCGCCCTCGACGCGGTAAGCGTCGCCGGGCTGGCCGCTAAAGTGGTAGCGAAGGGTCTGATGCACCCGGGCCGCGCCGGGCGCGGTGCGGATGGTCACGTCGCCGGAGCCGTTCTCCAGCTTCACCGAGCGGATCTCCTGCGTCAGCGTCGCGTCCCGCGAGACCGTGGACCCGAACCCCCACCCGCCGAATCCGATCGCCACCCCAACGCCGATCACCGCGATGCCGGCCAGTGCCAGAAGCGGGCGTGCCATGTCTGTTCCCCTCAGTACCACTCTCGGCTGTCTCGAGAGACGTTAGAAGGTGCGGACCCCCGGGGACATCCGGTAAACCCCCCGAAACATCCCTGAGGCGGCGGTGCTCAACCCGGGGTCCTAACCTGGCGGCCGGAGAGCCCCGTGGATCAGGAGGAACCCATGCCCCAGCCGCCCAATCCGTACGACTACCTGCCGTCGGTTCCCTCGTTCACCCTGCGCAGCACGGATATCGCCGACGGAGAGACGCTGGCCCAGCCGCAGCTGTCGGGCATCTTCGGCGCTGGCGGCGAGGACCGGTCGCCGCAGCTGGCGTGGGAAGGCTTCCCGGAAGGCACCCGCAGCTTCGCGGTGACGGTTTACGACCCGGACGCCCCGACGGCCAGCGGTTTCTGGCACTGGGCGGTGTTCAACATCCCGGCCTCGGTGACTTCGCTGGAGTCGGGGGCGGGGGACGCCGCAGGGTCGGGACTGCCTTCGGGCGCGGTCTCGCTCAAGGGCGACGGCGGAGTGAAGCAGTACCTGGGGGCCGCGCCGCCTCCTGGGCACGGGCCGCACCGGTATTTCTTCGTGGTGCACGCGCTGGATGTGGAGACGTTGGAGGTTCCGGAGGACGCTACGCCCGCGTTCCTGGGGTTCAACATGTTCGGGCACACGCTGGGACGGGCGACGTTGGTGCCGGTTTACGAGAACAAGGGCTGAAGGTTCGATGGGGGAGCCGACGGTGGAGGTTGCGGACGGCGTGGTCTTTCCGCAACCTCTGCCCGACGCCGCGGGCGGAGTGGTCCTCGGTGCCGACGGCCGCGCGTTCGTGCAGTTCCGGAGCCCGGACCGGCCGCGGTTTCCGAGCACGTGGGACGTCGTGAGCGGCCACCTCGAACCGGGCGAGACGACGCTGGGAGCGCTCACCCGCGAGGTCTTCGAGGAAACGGGCTGGCGGCTGCGCCGCGTGGTCGGGAACCTCGGCCGCCACCAGTGGCCGCTCGACGACGGCGAAGAGGTCGGCGATTTCTACCTCATCGAGGTAGAAGGCGACCTGGCGCGCCCGGTCCTGGAATGGGACAAGCACCCGCACTGCGCCTGGTTCGGCGAGGAAGACCTGGACCAGCTGCTGGTGAACTGCGCACCCGGCGACACGTTGATCCGGGACGTCGTGGCCGCCGCCCTCTCCGTCCACAATGGACCTACCGGAGAGACTCCCGGTTAGCCCCCTCGCGTTCGAGGAACCGGCCCTTCGTGTGCTCCTCGAACCCGAACTGCCGGTACAACCCGTGCGCGTCCGCCGTGTGCAGCATCCACCGG
This sequence comes from Amycolatopsis sp. cg13, assembly GCF_041346965.1. Lineage (GTDB taxonomy): Bacteria > Actinomycetota > Actinomycetes > Mycobacteriales > Pseudonocardiaceae > Amycolatopsis. The sequence goes on along the minus strand of NZ_CP166848.1, from coordinate 5,957,660 downwards.
AACTGCGCGCCCGGCCCGTGGTCGATCATCTCGCGCACGAGTTCCTTGCCCAGCCCGCTGCCGCGCGCGGACTCGACCACGAACACGTCGCCGAGATACGCCGAGGTCACTCCGTCGGAGAAGGCTCGCGCGAAGCCGACCTGCCGTCCGTCCGCGCGCGAGTAGGCCCCGACGACCCGCCACGATCCGGCGATCGCCGCTTCCACCTGTTCGCGCGTCCGCCATCGGCCCCAATAGGCCTCGGTGGAAAGGAATTGCCACAGCACGTCGAGGTCGAGCCGTTCCCGCCGGTCGTCGACCTCGTATTCACCCACGACCCTCATGCCCGGCAAGCTATCCGACCGGCTTCCGGAAACTCCACCGAATTCAGGCGGGCTTGAGGAGATAGTCCACCACCGGCCGCAGTTCCTCGGCGGAAGGCGGCTCGTCGTCGATCAGTCCCTGGATCAGCAGGCCGTCGATACCCGCGAGAAATACCCGGAACGCGACCTCGTCGTCGTGCCGGACCATCGACGTCAGGACGTCCAGCCAGCGGCGCGCGGCCGGGCGCAACTCCGGCTTCCGCGCAGCCAGCAGGTACAGCTCGTACTCGGCCATCGTGCGGCCGCGACGTGGACCCAACGCCTCGGCGAGCAGGCCAGCCACCTCTTCGGCACCGCGGCTGCCGCGCGAGCGGGCGCGGTCGATCATCCAGTACACCTCGGTCGCCATGTCTCGCGCGCACGAGATGAGCGTCGCCACGAGCAGGTCGTCCAGCGAGGAGAAGTGGTACGTCGTGGACGTCGTCGGCACCCCGGCTTCCACAGCGACCGTGCGATGCGTGACCCCAGCGACGCCGTCGCGTTCGATCACTCGCAGGGTCGCTTCGATGATCTCCGTCCGCCGCTTCTCGCCGCGGATCTTGCGGCCGTCGGTCTGGATTTTCACGACTGGCTCCCGACCTCGATGAGCACCACCCCGCCGACTACGAGCACCAGCCCGGAGATCACCGCGAGGTTGATCGGTTCCTTCAAGAACAGCACGCCGACCAGCGCGACCAGCGCCACGCCTGCGGCGGCCCAGATCGCGTAGGCCACCCCGATCGGCAGCCCGAGCTTCAGCACCCGCGACAGCGCGAAGAACGCCAAGCCGTACCCGACAACCACGAGGATCGAGGGCGTCAGGCGCGAAAAGCCCTCGGAAAGCTTGAGCGAAACAGTGGCGGTCACTTCTGCGGCGATGGCCAAAGCGAGGTACAAGTAAGCACCCATAGCAAAACAAAGTACCTGAACGATCGTCCCACTTGCTAGCGAGGCGTGCACCACATCGGTGGGACTTGGGACCGTCGGACCGGTTACCCATCAGTAAGAAGCGTTACCCTGCTCGGCACCGGCGCGCTCGCGCGGCGGCACCACCACACCGGACGAAAGGCACCCGACGATGGGCGCTGTACAGCTGACGCTCGGGGGGATTTCCGTCCTCCTTGGCATCGTCGCCTGGGGAATGTTCATCGCGACCATTGCCCGCTTCGTGCGGGTGATCAAGCTCGGCCAGCCGGACGCGACCCGCAACGGCCCGTTCATGGCGCGCTTGATGACCCTGATCAAGGAGTTCGCGGCACACACCCGCATGGCGAAGTTCCGCCAGGTCGCCCCGTGGCACTGGCTGGTCATGTGGGGCTTCCTGATCGGGTCGCTCGCGCTGTTCGAGGCCTACGGCGAGGTGTTCGTCCCGACCTGGGGCTGGCCGATCCTCGAGGACTGGTCGCTGTGGAGCCTCCTGATGGAGCTGCTCGGCGTCGGCACGGTCGTCGGCGGCGTCGCGCTCGCGATCATCCGGCAGCTGAACCACCCGCGCCGGGCCGACCGGCTGTCGCGCTTCGCGGGCTCGAACTTCAAGTGGGCCTACTTCGTCGAGGCCGTGGTGATCGTCGAGGGCATCGGCATCATCGGCGTGCGCGCGGGCAAGGCCGCGATGCACGTCCACGAGACGCCGACCTGGGCCGCGTTCGTGTCGAACCCGCTCAGCGAGCTGCTGCCCTCGAGCGCGGCGCTGGTTTCGGTGTTCGCCTTCATCAAGCTGATGAGCGCGACGGTCTGGCTGATCGTCGTCGCCCGCACGATGACGATGGGCATCGCCTGGCACCGGTTCAGCGCGTTCTTCAACATCTACTTCAAGCGCGAGGCCGACGGCGGCGTCGCGCTCGGCGCGGTCAAGCCGATGATGAGCAAGGGCAAGGTGCTCGACCTCGAAGAGGCTGATCCGGACGAGGACACCTTCGGCGTCGGCGCGATCGAGGACTTCAGCTGGAAGGGCTGGCTGGACTTCTCCACCTGCACCGAATGCGGCCGTTGCCAGTCGCAGTGCCCGGCGTGGAACACCGGTAAACCGCTGTCGCCGAAGCTGCTCATCACGCAGCTTCGCGACCACGCCTACGCGAAGGCGCCGTACCTGCTCGCGGGCGGTAAGCGCGACATGGCTGGCGACGAGGTCGGCTTGTCCGGCGACAACATGTACGCGGGCATCGACGTCCTCGCGATCGCGGAGTCGCAGAAGGCGCTCGTCGGCGACGACGGCGGCGTCATCGACCCGGACGTCCTGTGGTCCTGCACCTCCTGCGGTGCGTGCGTCGAGCAGTGCCCGGTGGACATCGAGCACGTCGACCACATCGTCGACATGCGCCGCTACCAGGTGATGATCGAGTCGTCGTTCCCCACGGAGCTGAACGGCATGTTCAAGAACCTGGAGAACAAGGGCAACCCGTGGGGCCAGAACGCCAAGGACCGTCTGCAGTGGACGGAGGACCTCGACTTCGAGGTCCCGGTGTTCGACGGCGACCTCGGCGACGCCGAGTACCTGTTCTGGGTCGGCTGCGCCGGCGCGTTCGAGGACCGCGCGAAGAAGACCACCCGCGCCGTCGCGGAACTGCTGCACATCGCGGGCGTCAAGTACACCGTGCTCGGCTCGGAGGAGTCCTGCACCGGTGACCCGGCTCGCCGCGCGGGCAACGAGTTCCTGTTCCAGATGCTGGCGCAGCAGAACGTCGAGGTGCTGAACTCGGTGTTCGAGGGCCGGGAACGCAAGGCGCGCAAGGTAGTCGTCACCTGTGCGCACTGCTTCAACACCCTCGCCAACGAGTACCCGGAGCTGGGCGGCCAGTTCGACGTCGTGCACCACACGCAGCTGCTGAACCGCCTGGTGCGGGAGAAGCACCTGACGCCGGTCGCGCCGGTCGCCGAGGACGTCACCTACCACGACCCCTGCTACCTGGGCCGGCACAACAAGGTCTACGACGCTCCCCGCGAGCTCGTCGGCGCGTCCGGTGCGCAGCTGCGCGAAATGCCGCGGCACGGCGACCGATCGATGTGCTGTGGCGCGGGCGGCGCGCGGATGTGGATGGAAGAGAAGATCGGCAAGCGGATCAACGTCGAGCGCGTGGACGAGGCGCTCGGCACCGCACCGTCGAAGATCGCCACCGGCTGCCCGTTCTGCCGCGTGATGCTCACCGACGGCGTCACCTCGCGCCAGAGCGACGGCCTGGCGAGCGAGAAGGTCGAGGTCGTGGACGTCGCGCAGCTGCTGCTCACCGCGGTGAAACGCAAGCCGGAACCGGCGCTTGTCGCCTCGGGCGCGCCGTCGCTCGACGAATCGGACGCGGAACTGTCGGCCAAGCCGGACGTCCCGACCGACGAGAAGCCGACCGGAACGCCGTTGCCCGAGGGCGACGACTGACTCGGCCAGCACTGAAGACGGCCCTTCCAGCCTCGCGCTGGAGGGGCCGTTTTCGTCTGGGGCCATTAGGCTTCCCCGGGTGAGCGACGAATCCGAGAGCGGCGGCGAAAGCACTCTCACCGTGGTTCTGGCCGGCGGGGTGAACCTGGCCATCGCGGTGCTGAAGCTCGTCGCGGGCATCATCACCGGATCCGGCGCGATGTTGTCGGAGGCCGCGCATTCGGTCGCCGACACCATCACCGAGGTGCTGCTGCTCACCGCGTTGAAGCGGTCCGAGCGGCCGGCGGATCGCCGCCATCCGTTCGGGTACGGCAAGGAGCGGTACTTCTGGTCGCTGCTGGCCGCGGTGTCGATCTTCGCGTCCGGCGCGGTTTTCGCGCTGTACGAAGGATTCGCCACTGTTTTCGGGGAAGGCGCGGAGCAGACCAAACCGATCGTCGGATACATCGTGCTGGCGATCGCGTTCGCGCTCGAATCGGTGTCGTGGACGCAGGCGGTCCGGCAGGTCCGGCGCGACGCGAAGGCCGAGCAGCGGCCGTTCTTCGCCTACCTGCGGATGATCGACGATCCGGCCCCGAAGACGGTGCTGTTCGAGGACTCGGCCGCGCTGGTCGGCCTGCTGCTCGCGTTCGCCGGGATCGGGCTGCATCAGCTGACCGGCTCGGACGTGTGGGACGGCATCGCGTCGATCCTCATCGGCGTGCTGCTGGCGTGCGTCGCGTACCTGCTCGGCAGCACGAACCGCGGTCTGCTGGTCGGCCGTCAGGCGGATCCGCGCCTGGTCCGGGGCATCCGGGACCACCTCGGGGCCGCGCCGGAGATCGACGCGCTGGTGGATCTGCAGACCATGCTGATGGGCACCGACCACGTCCTGGTCTGCGCCCGCGTGGACTTCGACGACGCACTCGGGGCCGCCGACCTGGAACGCGCGTGCGTCCGGATGGCGGACGAACTGAGCGAGCGGTTCCCGGACGTCGCGGAGGTCTTCATCGAACCGGTGCCGCGGACGGACGAAAAGCTGCGCGCGACGGTGCTGGCCCGGTACGGCCTCCCGCCGCGGCCGACTCAGTAGCCGAAGTCCTGCGTCCAGTACCAGCCGTCCGTCGCGACGCCGACGCCCAGTTTCGTCAGCGAGCAGTTGAGGATGTTCTTGCGGTGCCCGCTGGAGTTCATCCACATCTGCATCACCTGGTCCGCGCTGGTCGCGCCCTTCGCGATGTTCTCCGCGCCCGGCTTGGAGTATCCGGCGGCGGTGATGCGGTCGGCGAAGCTTTCGCCTTCCGGGGTGTCGTGGGAAAAGTAGTCGCGGTTGGACATGTCGTCGCTGTGTCCCTGCGCGGCTTTGTCGAGGTGCGATTCCTCGGTCACCGGGTCGCAGCCCGCTTTGCTTCGCTCGTCGTTGACCAGGCTGATGACCTGGCCCGCCAGCGTCGGCGAGCTGCGCGGCTTCGGCGACGGCTTCGCGCTGCTGCTCGTCGGAGTGTCCTCTTTGGACTCTTCGGTGGGCGGCGGAGGCGGCACAGGCTTGGCCGACGTCGAGGGTGTCGTCGTGGTCGCGGGAGCGCTGGAACTCGGGGCCGCCGACGTGGAGGACGCCGGCGACACCGCGAAGGGCCGCAACGCACCCGCGGAGAGCCCGTCGTTACGCGTTTCCGGGACTGCGACGCTCAGTGTGTCGAGGTGCCCGGAGCGCAGCGCGAAGGTTCCGCCAGCTGCCCCGAGCCCCCCAAAGAGAACACTGAGAGTCACACTCACGACCCGGACGCGCACACTAATGGAGGACACAGCCGCGGAAACTATCACGAACTGATTACGATGGTTACCTCCAAATGGCGCAGCGGCCGGAGACCCACTAACCAGCGTCGAGAACCTCGATGTAGCCGTCAGTCCCGTTGACCCGGATTCGCTGTCCGTCCTTGAGCAGCCGCGTCGCGCCTTGGACCCCGACGACCGCGGGCAGGCCGTACTCCCGCGCGATCACCGCGCCGTGCGTCATCAGGCCGCCGACCTCGGTCACCAGGCCGGTGATCGCGACGAACAGCGGCGACCAGCTCGGGTCGGTGTACGCCGTGACGAGGATGTCGCCCGGTTCGAGATCCGCGTCGGCGAGATCCAGGATGACGCGGGCGCGTCCTTCGATGGTCCCGGCGGACACCGGCAGGCCGACCAGTACGCCTTCGGGCAGATCATCGCGGCGGTAGCTTCCGGACATCGCGTCGCCGTCCGAGGTCAGAACCCGGGGCGGCGTCAGCGATTCGTAGGTACGGAACGCTTCCTTGCGCTGCTGGATCAGCTCGCGGTCCACCTCGTTCGTCCGTACGACCTCCTGGAATTCCTGCAGCCGCAGGAAAAAGAGGTCCTCCGGCTTTTCGAGCACCCCCGCCTGCACCAGCCGCTGCGCCTCGCCCAGCAGAGCTTGCTTGTACACGAAATAGCGGCTGACCATGCCGTACTTCGGGTATTCGCGGTATCCGGTGAAGGTCCGGACGCGCTCGATCATCCGCTCGGTTTCTTCGACCTTCGACTCGCCGTCCGCCAAGCCACGCAAGCGTTCCAGCACTTCCTGCGCCTTGTCCAGAGCCTCCCGCCGCCCCTGGTCGAAGCGGCGCTGCCCGGCCCCGGGCTCGAAGTTTTTGATGTTGGACAACAACATCGGCACCAGCGCGACCGGCTGCTCGCTCCACCGCGGCCGGGTAATGTCGATCTCGCCGACGCAGCGCATGCCGTACTTGTCGAGGTACCCCTGGATCGCCGCGCGCGATTCCTCGCCGCCGGCCAGCTTGGGCAACTCGTCGAGGAAGCCGTTGTCCTCGACGTCCTGCAGGAACGCGACGACCTCGGGATGCGCCCGCAGCACGTCCGCGACGTCGAGGAGCGCCAGGCCCATCTCCGAGGTGATGTTGTTCGGCACAGACTGGGTAAGCGTGTCCGCGACGTTCTTCTCGCCGAGCCAGTCCTGCAGGTGGTCGTTCAGCCACCAGGACGCCTGCATCGCCGCGGTGAACACCTCGTGGCTGCGCGGATCGAAGAGGATCCGGCGCATTTCCTTGATGTCCTCGAAGACGAAGTCGAGCAACTCGCTGCCGGACTTCGTCGCGATTTCGCGCTGCAGCGCGGCGATGGAGGCCTCGCTGTGCTGGATCAGCTCGGTGACGATCGCCGGATCAGTCTCGATGGTGACCGGTGCGGCACCGGGGACCGGTTGGCCGGGTCCGTCGTCCTCGGCCAGCGGGATGAAGCCGTCGCGGGAAAGGACGGTCTCCAGCGCGTCGCCCGTCAGCGGGTCGGATTTCGCTATCATCGCCACGAAATTGGCGCGGCTCTTGGGCACGGACAGCAATGCGGTGGCGTCCGCGAACAGCCGCCCGCCCGCCTCGGCCATCGGTCGCGGGGTCGTCAGCTGCCAGACCGACAGGCCGAGCGGCTTCATCGCGTCGGTCATCATCTGCTGGTGCCCGACGGAGAGGTAGACGCGGTTGCCCTCGTCGGCGGCCTCCGGGATCGGGAACAGCGTCGTGATGGGGCGGCTTTGGACGATCTGGAACTCGTCGCCGGCAAGGCACCATTCGATGTCCTGCGGACGGCCGAAATGCGCTTCGATCGTGCGGCCGAGCGCGACGAGCCGTAGCACCTGCTCGTCGGTCAGCGCGGGCTGTTCCTGCTGGTCCGCGGCGATCTGCTGCTCTTCGGTGCCGCCGCCTTCGACGGCCAGGATGGCGCGATGTTTGGCGGCGATCGCCTTCTCGATGATCGCGCCGTCGCGCACCTGGTAGCTGTCGGCGTTGACCAGGCCGGAAACCAGTGCCTCGCCGAGGCCGAAGCTGGCCTCGACGGTGGCGATCTTCCGGTTGGACGTCACCGGGTCGGCGGTGAAGAGGATCCCGGCCACCTCCGGGAAAACCATCTGCTGCACGACGACGGCCATGTGGACTTTCCGGTGGTCAAAGCCGTTGCGCAGCCGGTAGGTCACCGCGCGTTCGGTGAACAGCGACGCCCAGCACCGGCTGACGTGCCGCAGGACCGCCTCCGCACCGATGACGTTCAGGTAGGTGTCCTGCTGACCAGCGAAGGACGCGCCCGGAAGGTCTTCCGCCGTCGCGCTCGACCGCACCGCGTAGGAGCGGCCGTCCACGAGCGCATTGGTGATCTCGGCTGCCAGATCGTCCGGAATGGCGATGGCTTCCAGCGCTTGGCGGACCTCCGCGCTGCCTTCGCTGATCGCGTCCCGGTCGTCCGAGTTCAGGTGCGACAACCGCTCCAACGGCTTAGCCAGTTCCGGCGCGTTCTCCATGATCCGCTCGAACGCGTCCGTCGTCACGCAAAAACCGGGCGGCACGCGGACCCCGTCGATCCGCGCGAGTTCGCCCAGGTGTGCACCCTTGCCTCCGACGATCGCGACCTGCTCCTGGTCGATCTCCTGGAGACCGAGCACGTAGCTGCCCATTCGTTCGTTTCCCCCGTCTGTGGTCGTTCTCGGCTGGAGATTCTGCGGTACCACCGGGGTCTTGCGGCAAGCCCCCCAATGCGTTATAAGTTAAATACGGCAGGGAGATGAGTTCTCTTCTGCCTTTTCTTTTGCCCTCTTCACGAGCTGACCTTCGTCGTCGTGACGGCTTCCTTCGTCACCGGACGGCCGGTCTGGTCCGTCGCGGTTGCCGTGGTTGTCGTGGTCACGTCCGCGCGTGCCGAAAGCGTGCAGGCGCGAGTGACCTGTTCGCCAGGGGCCAGCTGGGTGACGGCGAACGAGCAGGCCGGGTCCGCGGCGCGAACGGTCACGTCGTGCAAGGGCGCGTCGCCGGTGTTGCGGAGGGTGCTCACGTACGTCACCGGATCACCCGGCCGGATCGGCTGCTGCAGGTAATCGCGGTGCAGGTCCAGCGCTGGGTGGAGCACCGTGAAGTCCGGTTTCCCGGTCGCGGAGACCGGCGGGCCCCACGGTGCGGCGGCGGTCGCGGTCACCGGGGCAGCGGTTGCCGGAGCGGCGCACTGGTAGCGCTGGGTTCCGCCGACCGGCAGCTCGGCGAAGGTGCGCCCGCAGGCGGGGTCGGTCACGCGGACGTCGTGCAGCGGCTGATCGCCGGTGTTGGTGAGCACGACCTCGACCGGCACCGAGTCGTCGGCTCGATACGCGCTGGCGGCGGCGTGTTTGGCGACGGTCAGCGCGGGCTTCTTCACCTTGAACGACGCCTGCGCGGTGGCGCTCACCGTCCGCTGCGTCGGGTCGGTGCCGGTCACCTTCGCGGTGTTCGTGAATCCGGCCGCGCCCGCGGTGATCGTGCACTGGTACTCGATTTGGGCGTCCGGGGCCAGGCTCGGGATCTGGTGCGCGCAGGCCGGGGTGCGATCGTCCACAACGGACACCGCGGTCAGCGGGACGTCGCCGACGTTGCGGACCAGCACCGAGAACGTGACCTTGTCGCCCTGGCGCACCTCGTACGGCTGGGCGTCCTTCATGATCGCGATTTCCGGGTGGATGACGTCGATCTTCGCCGAGCCGGACGCGGTGACCGGGCGGTTCGTCGGGTCGGTTCCGGTCAGCGTGGCGACGATGGCGAAGTCGTCCAGCTTGGCCTTCACCGGGCACTGGTAGCTCTGCGCGGCACCGGGTTCGAGACGGTCGAACTTCTTCGGACAGCCGGGATCGTTGCTGGTCACCGCGGTGAGCGGGACGTCGCCGGTGTTCGTGACGGCGACCGTCACGGTGAGGTTGTCGCCAACCCGCGCGACGGTCGGGTTCGCCGAGGTCATCACGGTGAGCGCGGGGTGGATGACGTCGATGTGCGCGTCGGCGGACGCGGTGAGCGGCGGGCCTACCGGCGGGGTTCCGGTCACGCGCGCGGTGCTGACGGCATCGTCGGCTGGGGCGGGGATGGTGCAGTCGTAGGTTTTGTTCGCTTTCGGGGCGAGGGTGTCGAGGGTTTTCGCGCACGGGCCTTGGTCGGCGACCTTGACGGCGGTCAGCGGGGCGTCGCCGGTGTTGGCGACCGTGATGGTGAAGGTGACCGGGTCGCCTGCGCGGAACGGGCCGCCGTGGACGGTTTTCGTCACCGCCAAACCCGGGTGCACGACGGTGAACGCCGCGTCCGCGCTGGCGGTTACGGTGCCGCCGAGCGGGTCGGCGGCAGTCACCTTCGTGGTGTTCGAGTAGCCGTCATGTCCGGCCTTGATGGTGCAGGTATAGCGCTGTTCTTCTCCCGTTGCCAGTGCGGGGAAGTCGCGGACGCAGTCTGGGGTGTTCTGGTCCACAATGGACAACTTGGTCAGCGGGACGTCTCCGCTGTTGCGCACGGTGACGGTGAAGGTGACTTGGTCCCCTTCGCGCACCTGAGCCGGATCGACCGTCTGCGCGATGTGGACGGCGGGGTGGATGACGTCGACGTGCGCGCTCGCGTTCGCGGTCACCGGACGGCTGGACGGATCGGTGCCGGTCACCGTCGCGTCGCTGGTGAGGTCGTCGGTTGCGGGATGCGTGCAGGTGTAGGTCTGCTTCGCTTGCGGGGCAAGGGTTCCCAGCCGCTTTGCGCATTCTGGGACAGCCGGGTCGGCGACCTGGGTGTCGTGGAGTTCGGTGTCGCCGGCGTTGGTCACGGTCAGGGTGAATGTCGCGGGTTCGCCCGGGTGCACGACGGCCGGTGCCGCGCTTTGCGCGAGCGTGACGAGCGGGTGGATCACGTCGATCGCCGCTTCGGTCGCGGCCGTCACCGGTGCTCCGACCGGCGGTTTCGCGGTGACCTGCAGTGCTTCGGTCACGTCGGCACTCGGCGCGGTGGTGGTGCAGTCGAACGTCCAGTTGGCTCCGAGGGCGAGTGCATCGTGTTGCTGCGTACAGCCTTCGGCGCGGGCCATCGAACTGACGGCCAGTCCGGTGAGCGGCACGTCGCCAGTGTTCGCGACGATCACGTGCACTGCGACGGCGTCGTTTTCACGGAACGGTCCACCTTGGACAGCCGCGGTCAAGGTCACCGCTGGGTGCTGCACGGTGAACGCCGCGCTCCCCTTTGCGGTGACTGAGCGGCCGGTCGGGTCGGTGCCGGTCACGGTCAGGTCGTTAGTGAAGCCTTGCGCTCTGGCCACCGTCGAGCAGGTGAAGGTCTGTTTACCCTGTGCAGCAACAGTTCCCAGAGTTCGCGCGCATTCCGCGACACGGTCGTCTGCCACCGCGACGTCATGGAACTCGGCGTCGCCGGTGTTGCTTACCGTGACCGTGAACGTGACAGGGTCCCCCTCGCGCACCTGCGAAGGCGCAGCGGCGACGGTGGCCGCCAGCCCCGGGTGAACCACGTCGACCCGCGCGTCCGCGGTTGCGCGTTGTGTCGTGCCGAGCTGATCTTTGCCAGTCGCGACAACGGTATTGGTCACGTCGTCCGCCGGAGCTAACTGCTCGCACTTGTACGTCTCGACCGCGTTGGGAGCCATGGTGCCGAAGTTGCGCACACAACCCGGCACGCTGTCGTCCGCCACCGCGACGTCATCGAGCGGCACGTCGCCAGGGTTGCGCACCGTGACCGTGAAGGTGACGCGGTCCCCTTCGCGCACCTGTGCGGGAGACGCGGCCGCAGTGACTGCCAAGGCCGGGTGGATCACCGTGACGGTCGCCGAGGACTTGGCCGTGACCGGTCGACCGGTGCCGTCAGTACCCGTGGCGGTGATGGTGTTTGTGGTTGTCATAGCGGGTTTCGCGGTGCAGGAGTAGGTCTGCTGCGTCCCGGGCGTGAGTACCCCGAAGGACCGCGAGCACGCCGGATTCGTGTCGTCAGTGACGTCGACCGGATTGAGCGGGCTGTCGCCGGTGTTGCGCACGGTGACATTCCAGGTGACCTGGTCCCCGCCGTGCACCACTGGCGGGACAGCCGCCTTCGAGACGGACAGCGCGGGCGTGATGAGGGGGACTTTCGCGTCCGCGCTCGAGGTGACGACCTTGCCGAGCGGGTCGATCCCCTTCACGGTCGCGCTGGCCCCGTCCGGCAGCGGAACCGTCGCCGTACAGGTGCCCACCGCGGATTGCCCCGGCGCGAGAGACCCGACGGCACGGGCGCACGAGGGGACCCCTGAGTCGCTGATGACCACGTCGTGCAGCGGAACGTCGCCGGTGTTGACGGTCTTGAGCGTGAAGGTCGCCTGATCGCCAGCACGGTAAGCCGGTTTGTCGACCTGCTGGCTCAACGTCACGGCCGGGCGGAGGACGTCGACGTTGCTGCCCGCCGAAGCCGACAGCCGTTCCCCGCCGGAGCCGGCGCCGGTCACCTTGACCGTCGAGACGAAACCCTTCTCCGGCGCGGCGAAAGTGCACTGATAGCGCGTGACGGCACCCGGAGCCAGGGAACCGATCTTCTTGCCGCACTGCGGATTCTGTTCGTCCGAGACGTCTACATCGGACACCGGGGTCGCGGCCGGATTCGTCACGCTCACCGTGAACGTCACCTGGTCGCCAGCGTGCACCCGATGCGGTTCAGCGACCGCGCTGACCTGCAGATCCTGTGGCGCCCGGACCGGAGTCGCGTGCGCGGCGGAGGGCAGCGGAGTGGCCATCAGGCCGAGGACTAAGAGCAGACGTTTCCCGGCCGAAACCATGCGCGCAAGTTTTCCACCATCCGGTGACGTCGCGGCGATTTCCTACCCGGCAGTGGGATTACCTCACTCCGCTGAGCGATGATTGAGACGCACGGTTGACTCGTGGGTGATCGCCGCTGCCTGATCGAGGAAGCCGATCACCGTTTGGAGTTGCTCGTCGGAGTAACCGGCCGCGAGCGACTTCATCGCCGCGACGGTGTAGTCCCAGAGCGGGGCAGCGCGCTCGACGTTCGCCTGGCTGATGCCGACGAGGACTTTCCGCCGGTCGTCCGGATGCGGCATCCGGTTGACGATGCCCTTGCGCTCGAGCCGGTCGACCAGCGCGGTGACGGACGCGGGCGCGAGCCCGGCGTACTCGGCCAGCTCCTTCGGCGTAAGCGGGCCGAGCCGGGCGAGGTAGTCGGTGACCTTGCTTTCGACCGCCGAGAGCCCGCTCTGTTCGGCGATGGCGGTGTGGAACATGACCGTCTCCGTCGACAGCACCCGCGAACGATTCAGCAGCTCAGCGACCAGGTTCTCGCGCTCGCTTGACATGCCCGGGAGTCTAGCGGACTATTTAGTTCGACAGAACGAATTACTTTCCAAGATATTCGAGGGGACGAACCATGGCACGAGTTTTGATCGCGGGCGGGGGCATCGCGGGGGCGATCACCGCGATCGCGCTGCACGAGGTGGGCCACGAACCGGTGCTGTACGAGGCGTACGACCGCAGCTCGGAAGGGGTCGGCGCGTTCCTGACGCTCGCGGTGAACGGCCTCGACGCATTGGCGCCGCTAGGCCTGAAACCGCTGGTCCAAGACCTGGGCTTCGACACGCCGCGGATGACGCTCGGGCTCGGCAACGGTCGCAAGCTCAGCGAGTTCCCGCTCGGCGGACCGCTGCCGGACGGCACGGTGAGCCAGACCGTTTTGCGCTCCGACCTCTACGTGGCGCTGCGCGACGAGGCGGCCAGACGCGGCGTGCGCACGGAGTTCGGCAAGCGGCTGACCGACGCCAAACAAACGGCGGACGATGTCACCGCCACCTTCGCCGACGGCACGAAAGCCCAAGGTGACCTGCTGATCGGCGCTGACGGCCTACGGTCGACAGTCCGCGGAATCCTTGATCCGTCCGCGCCGTCGCCGCGATACGTGCCGCTGCTCAACACCGGCGGCTTCGCGCGCGGCCTCGATCTCGACGACGAGCCAGGCATCATGCACATGGTGTTCGGCCGCAAGGCGTTCTTCGCGCACGTGCTCGCTCCAGACGGCGCGGTCTGGTGGTTCGCGAACGTGCCGCACGCTGCCGAGCCGACGGAATCCGACCTCGCCGCGATGCGCGGGCCCGGCTGGCGGAAGCGGCTGCTCGACCTGGTGCGCCCGGACCGCACTCCGGCCACCGCGATCATCGAGGCCAGCGAAAACATCTACGAACCGTGGGCGACGTACGACTTCCCGACGGTCCCGGTGTGGCACCGCGGCCGGATCGGCCTCATCGGCGACGCCGCACACGCGACGTCACCGGCAGCGGGTCAGGGTGCGGCGATGGCGATCGAGGACGCGGTGACGCTCGCGATGTGCCTGCGCGACGTGTCCGACCCGGCGGCCGCGTTGACCACCTTCGAGGCCTTGCGCCGCGAGCGAGTGGAAGCCGTTGTGGCCCAAGGAAAACGCAACGGCGACGCCAAAGCCCCTGGCCCGATCGGCCGCGTGCTCCGCGACTTCTTCATCGCGCGCGCCGTGCGCAAACCGGCCGCCGACGACCCGAACCGGTTCATGTGGGACCACCGGATCGACTGGGCGGCCCCGGTGAAGGCGGCTTAGCGCCAGGTGTCGACGCGGTGGAAGTTCTTGTACGCCCGGCTCGGCGTCGGCCCGCGCTGCCCCTGGTAGCGGGAGCCCGCTTCGCTGGAGCCGTACGGGAATTCCGCCGAGCTGGACAGCCGGAAAATGCACAGCTGGCCGATTTTCATGCCGGGCCACAGCGTGATCGGCAGGTTCGCGACGTTCGAAAGCTCGAGCGTGATGTGCCCGGAGAAGCCGGGGTCGATGAAACCCGCGGTGGAGTGGGTGAGCAGCCCGAGGCGGCCGAGCGAGGATTTGCCCTCGAGCCGTCCGGCGAGGTCGTCGGCGAGGGAGACCTGCTCGAAGGTGGACCCGAGCACGAACTCGCCGGGGTGCAGCACGAACGGCTCGTCGCCCTCTTTTTCGACCAGCGAGGTCAGCTCGTCCTGCTGCAGCTGCGGGTCGATGTGGGTGTATTTGCTGTTGTCGAAGACCCGGAAGTAACGGTCGAGCCGGACGTCGATGCTGGACGGCTGGACCATGTCAGGGTCGAAGGGGTCGATGCCGAGACGGCCGGCGTCGAGCTCTTTGCGGAGGTCACGGTCACTGAGCAGCACGGATGCAGCCTATCGGGCGGGCAGGCGCGGCTGGGGCACCCCTCCGCTCGAACACCGCGTTCATCCGCTTGAGGTACCGCCGGCGCCCGAACGCCCCGAGCGCTTCCTGCAGCGCAGTCGCGCCGGGGACGAGCTGGCGCACCGTCTCCGCCGCGTAATTCACCCCCGCGGCGGCGAGCACCGCGGCCTGCGCGACCGGGTTGTCCGGCAGCCCGAGAAAGTCGGCGTTGTCCCGCCCGAGCACGAGCCGGCTGATCGCGGAATGCACGCCGACGTTCACCTGCGCGAGCACTTTGCCGGCGGCCCCGCGCCCCTCGCCGATCGCCGCGTGCGTGTCGACGAGGGCGCGGGCGAGCCGTTTGGAGTCGTCGTCCGGGATGAATTCGGTGGCGGCCAGCATCCAGAGCAACCGCCAAGCGTCGTCCTCGTCGGCGGGCAGCAGCTCGTCGGTGACGCCCATCAGCCAGCCGACGTAGCGCCAGAGGTGGAGGATGTCGGCCTTCTCGCGAGCGGTGTAGCGGAGGCCGAGGAGTTGCGTGCCGAAGACGTAGACGAGCGAGAAGAGCAGGAGCGTGCCCGCGGTCTGGACCTGATTGACCGGCCGGTCCCACCGGTCGTAATCCCAATCCGGCCGGCTGTTCATCGCGCGCCGAACGTGCGCGTGCACCAGCCGGATCCGGAGCGCGGCCTGATACCCCGTGCTGTGCTTGTGGAGCGCCCCCGGAGTCGTGACGTCAATCCACCACGCCGCGGTCTCCACCAGCCGCCGCGGTGCCCGATACTCGATTTCGCCGGTGCCGACCAGGGATTTCGTCGCCCGGGAGGCGAGGTAGCCGCCCATGAGCGACATGTCGCCTAGGGGGAAGAGGCCGAGGAGCCCGGCTCTCGTGATCGCCTTCGCGCCGCGGAGGAGCCTTTCCTGGTCGACCCAGTACGGAGTGGCTTCGACGTGCTCGATGAACTGCTTTAGCTCCGGCGGCGCTGGTTCGCCCGCGAGCGCCTGGTCGACTCGGCTTTGGTTGTGGGGTTCCCGATGCAGCCACTCGACGACGGCGTCGGCCAAGGCGTCTTCCTGCTGCGCGAAGGTCCGGAGCCGATTGAGCTGCGCTTCGTCCGCAGTGGCACCTCGGGTCCGGGCTGCCAGGCGGAACCCGCCTTGGCGGAACATCTCGGGAGACATCTCGGGGTCGTCCATCGCGCACCTCCGCACCGTGGGTCGACAACAAGTGTTGTCACTTTGCCGGGCGAGCGTCAAGGCATGGCCCCGCTGGACATGGGGGTGCCGAGGTTGTGTATGCTGGCTGGGCACTGCGGATGTAGTTCAATGGTAGAACATCAGCTTCCCAAGCTGAATACGCGGGTTCGATTCCCGTCATCCGCTCTCTTGCGAAAGCCCCAGGTCACACGGTGTCTACTGTGGACCTGGGGCTTTTTCTTACGGACTGAATTCCGCAGTCAAGGCAACAAGGTGAAAGCGGAGATATGCCTTGGCTTCACGATCGAGAAGTGGCGCGTGTCAAGGGTTGCCACCCGCGTGATCCCAAGCCGCTCGGCCAGAGCGACCACACACGCATCGGCAGTACCCAGTGGAAGATCGGCGTACTTCTCCACGAGGTCGGCTGCCCGCGCGATGTCGGCGAGCATCATCGACTCGACGGTGTAGAGCCCATCAGCGACGTCGCGAAGGAAGTCGGCCTCTACCGACGCACCGGCGCGCGAGCCGAGCATGTAGCCGATCTCCACGAGCAGCGGCTCCGGCAAGACCAGCGGTTCTAGCGTTGAAGCCAAGAGTTCCGTGGTCGTCCTCGCTCCGGTTGCCCATCGCCACCACGACCCCGGTGTCAACCAGAATCACGCCGACTTGCTCGATCCGCTGCCGAGTTCGCGGCGGGCCACTTCCTTGGCACGCCGACCTAGGTCATGCTCGCCGTCGAACACGCCCACAGTACGAAACTGACGGCGAGGCGGCTCAGCATCCGGCGGAGCTTCCGCCAGTTGACGAAGGGCCGCCAACGCAGCGGACACCCGTTCGTCGGGAACGGCCTCGAGGAGGCGACGAGCCTCTTCGCGAGGAACGCCCGGATCCGGGGTTTCGCTAGTCGTCATGCCCCCAACTTAGCCGCAACCATGCGTGATCCCGACGAATGCGAACTACGCAGCGCTATCTCCGGGCGAGTTTGGGTAGCGTTACGCGAACTCGCAGGCGACGAGTCGGCGCAGCCAGCGAGGGCTCCGCAGGCAAACGCGAGACAGAGAAGCAACCACCGAAGCGGCCGCGCCCGGCGTTTCCATTGGTTGAGGATGATCCTCTCATCCTGCGGAGAAGTCTGAAGTCTTCTGTGGACACTCGGTGAATCAGCTGTGACGCGCATCCCGCTCGCCGAGCCAGGCGGCCCAGTAAGCCTCCTGCTCCTCGACCGTCGCCAGTTGGTCGGCTGGTGCCTCGTCGAAGGTGTCCACGAGGTCGGAGAGGCCGGCACCTTTCCCCGGATGCATGACGTAGATTCTCCAGCCACCGCCCATGTCTCGGGCCATGCCGCTGGGGTAGGTGTCCAGTCGGGAGCCTTGGACTGCGATGCGCAGGCCCTGAGGCTCCACTTGGCGGCGTAACCGGACGAGGGCTTCGAAAGCGTCCGGGCCGGTCGCGACAACGGGGTCGGTCCCCGGACGTATCGTCAACTCGAGTCGGTAAGCGTCTGATCTGCTGTACGGATCGGTCCAGCAGCGCAGCCTCGCGTCATAACGCTCGTCGCCTTCGATGATCAGCACTGGCTGATCGAGACTGAGCTTCGGGTCCGGCATGGCTCGATTCAAGCAAGAACGCTCCGGACTATCCAGCCTCGGTCATCGCGTCTTCCTTCGCCACCGACGAAGTCGCCCTGCGGTGGAACCAAAACAACCCGCACAACACAGCCAGCCACACCACTCCCACGATCAGCGCCAGGCGGGTGTCTTCCGCGAACGCCATCACCACGAAGATGAACACCATGAACGCCATCGTCAAAACCTGACCCACCGGCCAGAACGGCACCGGGAACTCCCGCGAAGCCTGTTCCCCAGCGGACAGCCGACGGCGGGCTCGGTAGTGCGTCAGCAAAATCATGAACCAAACCCACACCGTCGCGAACGTGCCCACCGACGCGATCAGCAGGAAAGCGCTGTCCGGCAACAGATAATTCAGCACCACAGCCAGGCTCAGAGCCGCAGCGACCACCAGGACGGTCATCCACGGGATGCCATTGCGCGTAACCCTGGCCATGACCGCGGGGGCTTGGCCGCGCTGAGCCAGACCGTAGATCATTCGGCCGGCGCCGAAGATGTCGCTGTTGATGGCGGACAGCGCGGCAGTGACCACGACGATGTTCAGAACCGTTGCGGCGGAGTGCAATCCAAGACCGGAGAAGATTTGGACGAAGGGGCTTCCCGAGGTGCTGATCGTGTTCCACGGGTTCAGCATCATGATGATCGCCAAGGTCGCCACGTAGAAAAGCAAAACCCGGACGGGGACCGTGTTAACCGCCTTCGGCATGGCTGTGCGTGGGTCTTCGGATTCGGCGGCGGTGAGGCCCAGAATCTCCGTGCCGCCGAAGGCGAACATCACCAGGGCGAACGACGCGATGAAACCGCCGATTCCATTGGGGAACCAGCCGCCGTGGGACCATAGGTTGGTGACACCACCCGACGTGCTGCCGAGGCCGAAGATCAGGATTGCCGCGCCGCCAAGGATCATGGCGACGATGGCGACTACCTTGACCAGGGTGAACCAGAATTCCAGTTCACCATAAACCCGTACGCTGACCAGGTTCGCGGCGGCGATGACCAGGATCGTGAGCACTACCCAGATCCACCGGGGCACATCCGGGAACCAGAATCCCATATACACAGCCAAAGCCGTCACATCGGCGACGCAAACGATCACCATCTCGAACGCATACGTCCAGCCGGTCAGGAAGCCTGCCAGCGGGCCCAAATGCTTCCGCGCGTATTCGCCGAACGAGCCGGGGGCTGGATCGTTGACGGCCATCTCGCCCAAAGCACGCAGGACGAAGAAAATCGCCGCGCCGCCGATGAGATACGCGATCAACACGGACGGGCCAGCTTTGGCGATCGTGTCCGACGAGCCGTAGAACAATCCGGTGCCGATCGCCGAGCCCAAGGCAATGAACCGGATGTGCCTGCCGTTCAACCGGCGGCTCAAACCATCCCCGGACTTCGTCGTCATCGACGGTACCTCCCGAAGCGGCCCGCGGCGTGCGAGCGAGTCGGCACAGTAGAACCGATCCGGCCAGGGCCGCCCAACCAACGACTACCGGAAAGCGTCTGCGATTTCAGACGGTCCACAAAGGACCCTCAGCCCTCCACCAATTCCCACGGCGCACCGGGTTCGGCGCGGTCGAACACCTGGCCCGGCGCGGCGAGCAAGGCCGGCACGACGTCCGGGTACAGCTGCACGACGTGTTCCAGTTCCAAGCCTTCCACCTCGAAATCCTCCGCCTCGGGGACCTCGAAGCCGACGAACAGCCACGTGCCGTCCTGCTCTCGGACAACCTGGCGGACCGCCCGCGACGGTGCCGCGGCGGTCGTGCCGATTTCGGTCAAGCCGGTGCTCAGCTGGACTTCCTCCAGCGGCGAACCGGGATGCGTCCAGGCGGCGATGCGGGCGTCGCGGTGGGCGAGGTCCTCGTCCAGGTCGTCGGAATCCGACACCGAGCTGAGCAGCCAGGTGCGGCGTTCCGGGTCCCAATCCGCGGCCATCCCGGCGGGCACGTCGGCCAGCGCGACCAGGTGCGGCAGCAGCGCCACCGCCTCGCGCAGGACCATCGCGCCGAACACCTGGCGGTTGACCTCCATGTCCTCTTCGAACTCGGCGCCGTCGCTGATGAACCAGTCGCCGTCGTCGTCGAGGACGACGAAGGCCAGTTTCTCCGGGTGCTCCACCAGTTCGTGCGCGATGATCACCGGGGATTCCGGGTCCTGTCGCAGCGGCCATTCCTCGGACATGTTCACTCCCCGTCGTCGATTACCTGCAACCACTCGGCATCCGGCGCCTCGCGGAAGAACACTTCGCCCGGCTCCGCGTCCAGCAGCTCCACCACGTCCGGGTACAGCTGCGCCACGTGCCCGAGTTCGAGGGTGTCAACCTCGACCTCGGTCTGCTCGTCCGGGTCGGGCACCTCGAAGCCGACGAACATCCACGTGCCGTCTTCTTCCCGGCTCACGTACCGCACGCTGCGGGCCGGAGCGTCCGCCGCGGTGCTGATCTCCATCAACCCCTGGCTGAGGTTCACCTCGTCCATCGGCGACCCGGCGTGCGGCCAAGCGGCCTCGCGGGCCTCCCGGTACGCGCGAGCCTCCTCGTCGTCGCTCGGGACGAGCGGCGAAATCAGCACCCAGGTCCCATTCCCGGCGTCCCACTCCGCACCCATCCCGGCGGGCAGCTCGGCCAGTGCCTTCAGCTGCGGCAGCTTCTCGACGACGTCGTGGAGACACATCGTGGCGAACTGTTCTTCGTCGAGCTCCGGGTCGTCGCCGAACTCCGAACCGTCGCTGACGAACCAGCCTTCCTCGTCGTCGAGAAGCACGTGATCCAGCTTTTCCGGATGCTCGATCAGGCCCCGCGCGACGAGCACCTCCGTGTGCGGTTCTTGCCTCATCCGCCAGTCCTGCGACATACCCGCTCCCCACCTCGCGTTCGGCTGCGGGCCCATCCCACCAGACCCGCTCGGCCAGGTGCACAGCGCGTCTCCGGCAGGAAATTCCACACCTATCGAATTAGGCTCGGCGGCATGGTCCTGCCCGAACGTCTCGCCCGGTTCAACCGCGTGGTCACCAACCGGGTCACGAAACCCTTCGCCGACAAGCTGCCCGGATTCGGGGTGGTCGTGCACCGCGGACGCAAGTCCGACCGCGAGTTCCGCACCCCGCTGAACATCTTCCGCACGGACGACGGATTCGTCGTCGCGCTCACCTACGGGCCCGACGCCGATTGGGTCCGCAACGTCCGTGCCGCGGGCGAGGCGGAGGTGATCACGCGCGGCCATAAATACCGCGTGCGTGATCCTGAACTCGTGCATGATGAATCGCGCCGGCCGATGCCGCCCGGGGTGCGGCAGTTCCTCGGACTGGTCGGCGTCACGGATTTCCTTGTGCTTAAACGAGAATAAGGGGCGCGATGCTCACGGGGAAGCTAGTGCGACTGCGGGCGGTCGAACCGTCGGACGCCGAATCGATCTACCGGTGGATTCACGACCCCGCGGTCGGCCAGTACATGACCGGTGATTACCCGCGTTCGCTCGCCCAGTTGCGCAAGCGGGGCGAGGACCGCCCGGTGAACACCTACGAGAATGTCGTGCTCGGCATCGAATCGATCGAGGCGGGCAAGCTGATCGGCGTCGTCGACCTGCGGGACGCGCGCCCAGAGATCGGCCGCGCCGAGCTGGACATCTACATCGGCGAGACCGACCACTGGGACGGCGGATACGGCACTGAGGCGCTGAAACTCATGTGCCGGTACGGATTCAACGTGATGCGGCTGCACCTGATCGCGCTCTGGGTGGTTGCCGAGAACGAGCGCGCGCGGCACGTCTACCGCAAGGTCGGGTTCGTGGAGGACGGCAGGCACCGCGAATGCCATCGCGGGCCTGACGGCCAGTACCACGACATGTACCTGATGAGCCTGCTCGAGCCGGAGCTCAACGACTGAGCTAGCTCTTGACCTGCCGCTTGCCCCACAGGCTCGCGGCAAGCGTCACGCCGATCGCGGCGAGCACGACCTGGGTGATGATCTCCAGCCAGTCGATGCCCTTGGTGTCCGCGTAGCCGAGCCCGCGCGCGATCGCGGTACCGACGAACGCGGCGACGATGCCCACCAGGATCGTCAGCCAGATCGGGATCGATTGCTTGCCAGGTGCGACCAGCTTGCCGAGCAGGCCGAGGATCAGGCCGATCACGACCGCGCTGATGATGCCGGAAACCGCCATGGCGAACTCCTTCTGCCGAGAGGATCGGGCCCGACCGGTTTAACCCGGAACCCGAGGCGCCAAACCCGGCTTACCGCCCGCATCGGGCCACCGCCACTGGAAGCACGAAAAATGCCCCGGTCCGGGTGCGGACCGGGGCATTTTTCCAGCCAGTGCGATCAGAACGCGGCTTCGTCGATCTCCATCAGCGCGTTGTCCGCGGCCTCCACGATGGCGCGGCGCGAGGTCAGCTCCGGCAGCACGCTCTTCGCGAAGAACGACGCCACCGCCAGCTTGCCCTCGTAGAACGGCTTGTCCTTGGCCGACGCGCCGTCGTCGAGCTTGGCCAGCGCGACCTCGGCTCCCTGCAGCAGCTTCCAGCCGACCAGCAGGTCGCCCACCGACATCAGCAGCCGCACGGTGTGCTGGCCGACCTTGTTGATGTTCTGCGGGTCTTCCTGCGACGAGGTCAGGTAGCCGATCAGCGAGCCCAGCATGGCCTGGGTGTCCTCGAGCGCCTGCTTGAGCAGCGCGCGCTCGTTCTTGAGCCGGCCGTTGCCCGCCTCGGACTCGATGAACTTGGTGATCTCGCCGGCGACGAACGCGAGCGACTGGCCCTTGTCGCGGACGATCTTCCGGAAGAAGAAGTCCAGCGACTGGATGGCCGTGGTGCCCTCGTACAGCGAGTCGATCTTCGCGTCGCGGATGTACTGCTCGATCGGGTAGTCCTGCAGGAAGCCGGAACCGCCCAGGGTCTGCAGCGACTGCACGAGCTGCTCGGTGGCGCGCTCGGAGCCGACACCCTTGACGATCGGCAGCAGCAGGTCGTTGACGCCGTGCGCCAGCTTGAGGGCGGCTTCATCGCCTTCGCCGGTCCACAGCTGGTCCTGGAAGGACGCGGTGTACAGGTAGATCGCGCGCAGGCCCTCGGCGTACGCCTTCTGCAGCATCAGCGAACGACGCACGTCGGGGTGGTGCGTGATCGTGACGCGCGGCGCGGCCTTGTTCAGCATGTTCGGCAGATCAGCGCCCTGCACGCGCTCCTTGGCGTACTCCAGCGCGTTCAGGTAACCGGTGGACAGCGTGGCGATCGCCTTGGTACCAACCATCATCCGGGCGTACTCGATGACCTGGAACATCTGCGCGATGCCGTCGTGCACCTCGCCGAGCAGCCAGCCCTTGGCCGGGGTGCCGTGCTGGCCGAAGGTCAGCTCGCACGTGGTGGACACCTTGATGCCCATCTTGTGCTCGATGTTGGTGACGTAGGCGCCGTTGCGCTCGCCGAGTTCGCCGGTCTTCGAGTCGAAGTGGAACTTCGGGACCAGGAACAGCGACAGGCCCTTGGTGCCCGGCTTGGTCTCGATGCCGGGACCCTCGGGACGGGCCAGCACCAGGTGCATGATGTTCTCGACCATGTCGTTCTCGGCCGAGGTGATGAACCGCTTCACGCCGTCGATGTGCCAGGAGCCGTCCTCCTGCTTGACCGCCTTGGTGCGGCCCGCGCCCACGTCCGAACCGGCGTCCGGCTCGGTGAGCACCATGGTCGCTCCCCAGCCGCGGTCGATCATCAGCTGAGCCCAGTGCTTCTGCTCTTCAGTGCCGTTCTTGTCCACGATCATGGCGAAGTTCGGGCCCGCCAGGTACATGAACAGCGGGGCGTTCGCGCCGAGGATCAGCTCGGCCGCGGCCCACTGCACCGTCGGAGGCAGGCCGAAGCCGCCAAGGTCGTTGGTGAGGCCGAGACGCCACCACTCGCCGTCCATGAGCGCCTTGTAGCTCTTCTTGAACGACTCGGGGATCGTCACGCTGAACGTCTTGGGGTCGTACACCGGCGGGTTGCGGTCCGCGTCGGCGTAGGACTCGGCGAGCGGGCCGGTGGCGAGCTTGTTCAGCTCGGACAAGACGCCGCGGGCGGTCTCCTCGTCCGATTCGGCGAGCACGCCCTTGCCGAGCCGTTCCTGCACGCCGAGTACCTCGAAGAGGTTGAACTCCAGGTCTCGGACGTTGCTCTTGTAGTGGCCCATGTCGTCACTCCGTGTCGTGTTCGGCTTTCCGGCCGGGCACTGGTTCCCTTACTCGCCGGTAACATCAGGATATTACCTACCAGTAACCAGAGCAAGCGAATCCGCCCTTCCAGGGGTGGCAATTCGCTCGGAATGACGGGCCGACCAGGGGTCGGCCTCACCGGGTGCTGCGCGCCACGGCCTCCTGCACCGCCGGGGGACCGGCGCTGTCGTCGAGCTGGGGGACGAGGATGCCGCTGCGGAACGCGATGGTCACCGCGTGTGTCCGGTCGCGAGCGGAAAGCTTGCGGAGAATGCTCTTCACGTGGGTCCGCACGGTTTCCACGGACAGGAAAAGCAGCTTCGCGATCCCGGAGTTCTCCAGCCCTTCGGCGACGAGCTGCAAGACCTGGTACTCGCGCCGGGAAAGCGGCATGGCGCCCTTGGGCTGCACGAGGTGCCCGTCGACCGGAGCGGCTCTTGGCGACGGTTCGCGCTTGGGCCGCGCGGTGAGCGCGGACAACGCCGGGTCGATGTAACGACGGTCGTGGTGCGCGCGCCGGACCGCCTCGGCGAGCCGCCGGGAATCGACCGCACGCGGCACGATCGCGTGCGCACCCGCGCCGATGGCCGCGGCGAGGTACTGCTGAGTGCGGTTGGTGTCGCGCACGAGGGTGACCAGCACGAGTGCCGGATCGCCCGCGTTGAGCAGCTTCGCGAGATGGCAGTTGGGGTCGAGCGCGGAGTCGAGGATCACGACGTCCGGGCGGACCTGCTCGCACAACTGCATCGCCGCGTGGTGGCTCGCCGCCTGACCGGACCAGTGCAGGCCCAGCGTGCGGTGCACCATCGCCGCGATGCCCTCGCGGAAAATCGGGATGGGGTCGACCACTGCGACTCCCAGGCTTCGACCGCCGGCTGGCTGACCGGCCGACATGGGCGTTCGGTGGGGCTCGATGCCACGCATCTCGGGCCTCCGTCCATCTCGGTCGCTCCCGGTGACTGGCACGCCCCCTCGGCGTGCCCGCCGGTCCCCCCTGCCGGAACCGGCCGGGAACGACACCTTGTCCCTGGTTCGACTCCGCCGAGAGCGGCTTGTGACGCGGTTTCCCCCTCATGGCCGTAACGGCTGGTCGCAGCAAACTCTCAGTAGAAAAGTGGCCTCGAAATGCGGGAGAACGGCGCAGCGAGGGTCCGCCCAAGTGGGTTAGCTCTACTGAGGGTTTAACTGCTCGGGTGAATCTCCGATGACCGCCCGTGCGCGCAGCCGACCGAACTCCTCCGCGAGGGCTTTCGGGGTCCAGTGGGCGTTCAAACCGCTTGGATTGGGCAGGAGCCAGACCTTGGTTGCCCCAATTGTCCGGTCCTGCGGCCCGACGGCGGCGCGGCGATCGCCGAACGCGACGCGGTAGGCGGTGATTCCGACCACTGCCAGCCAGCGCGGGCGGTACTCGCGGACCTTCTTGGCGAGGATCTCGCCGCCTTCGCGGAGTTCGTCGTCGGTCAGCTCGTCGGCGCGGGCGGTGGTTCGGGCTACGACGTTGGTGATGCCGAGGCCCAGGGCGAGGAGCTGGTCTTGTTCGCTCGGGTCCAGCTGGCGAGGGGTGAAGCCGCTGGCGTGCAGCGCTGGCCAGAAGCGGTTGCCGGGGCGGGCGAAGTGGAGGCCGAGCGCGCCGGAGTAGAGGCCGGGGTTGATGCCGCAGAACAGCACGTTCAGGTTGGGGGCCAGGACGTCCGGGATGGTGACCCCGTGCGCGGCGGCTTGTTCGGCCTTGGTGGGTTTCGCGGGCATAGGTTCAGTTTCCGGCACGCTGGGCGGCGGGGCCGAGGCGCTGGGCCGCGACAAACTCCCGGCGCGGGGTAGCCAACCCGGCGCCCGGATCGGTAGCCTGTGTGATCTCTCGCACAACGGCGTCGATGAGGAGAGCACATGCAACTATGGCTAGTGCTCGGCCTAGTAGCACTGATCATCGCCATAGCCTCGCTGATCGTGATCCTGGAAGACCGCCGCGCGGCGCGCCAAGCCGCGATCGCGAGACGAGCCCGGTTAGCGCGTCTTGGCGAGGTCGATCCGCTCGCTCCGGGCAGGCTCCACGCGGAGGGTTGAAGAGATCGGCCGGAGGGCGAGCAGCAGCGCACCGGCCAGCCAGCCGAATCCGGCCCCGACCGTGTTGGTCATGAGGTCGTCGACGTCGAAAATCCGGTAGACGAACGGCGCGGTCCCGAAGTTCGCGGTGAGCTGGGTGATCTCGACGGCCAGTGAGGCCGCGAAACCGATCGCCACCGCGCCTACCAGGCCGCGGCGCCACAGCACCCGGGCGAAGAAGCCGAGCGGGACGAACAGGAGCACGTTCATCGCGGCCTGCTGGAAGGTCTGTGTGGTGAACCAGTCCGCCGCCGAGAGGCCGTGCTTTACCAGTTCGGTGTGGATGTCCGCGATCCACTGGAACGGCTCCAGTTGCACGGTCTGCTCGAGCCGCCTGCTGTTCGGGCCGGGCAGCGGCAGGAAGACGACCGCCAGCGCCATGCACGCGTAGAACACGACCGCCGCCGTGGTCACCAGGCTGCGCAGCCGCAAACGGCCGTGGCGCGCGAACTGGAGTACGAGCTGCGGGATCAGGATCGTCGCCCATACGGCGAGGAACCCGATGAACCCGTACTGCAGGGCGGTGACCTGTGCGTTCGTCATACCCAGAACGCTATGGATCTTCCCGCGCGCGCACTTCGGTCGAAGAGCCGGACGGTCTGGACCACGGGTCGGCCAGATGGCCGAGTGCTCGCCGACCGATCGGTCAGCGCTCGCGCGAGGGCGGTTCGTCGTCCCGTTCCGCCCGCTCCGAGCGCCAGGCCGCGAAGACGGTGCCGGCGATCAGCAAAACGACCACGCCGAGCACCAGCACGACGAGCTTGAGTTCCATTTGTCCCCCTCGGCACCCAACGCACAGATCGGCGGACGGGGGGCGAACGTTACCGAAACTTTCCTCTGCTACCGACCGTTCTGCCCTGGTCAGGACCGTCCGATTTGGGCAGACTGCTTCGCCGGGCGTCCGCATCAGGGGTCAAGCGGGCGCGAACACCGGAGGAAACATGAAGCTCTTCACCCGGCTCGCGGCCACCGCCGCGGCCGCATTGGCCACCGTGGCCGTCACGAGCGCGCCCGCCGAGGCCGCACAGACCGCTGATGTCCGGATCATCGCGTTCAACGACCTGCACGGGAACCTCGAACCGCCGTCGGGGTCGAGCGGCCGGATCACGCTCCCGGACGGGTCCAAGGTGGACGCGGGCGGCGCGGCCTACCTCGCGACGCACGTCAAGCAACTCGAAGCGCAGGTGCGCAATTCGATGGTGCTGTCCTCGGGCGACAACATCGGCGCGTCGCCGGTGATCTCGGCGCTGTTCCACGACGAACCGACCATGGACTTCCTCAACGAACTCGGCGTGAAGGCGTCCGTGGTGGGCAACCACGAGTTCGACGAGGGCTACCAGGAACTGCTGCGCATGCAGTTCGGCGGCTGCAACAAGACCGACGGCTGCCAGTTCCGCAAGAGCTACGACGGCGCGCGCTTCCCGCTGCTCGGGTCCAATGTGTACTTCGACAACGGACTGCCCGCGCTGCTGCCGTTCAGCATCCAGTACTCCGGCGGCGTTCCGGTCGGGGTCATCGGGGCGACGCTCAAGGACCTCCCGTCGGTCGTGACGCCGGAAGCCATCAAGGGCCTCAAGTTCGGCGACGAGGTCGAGGCGATCAACCGCACCGCGAACATCCTCGACCGGCTCGGTGTGAAGGCCCAGGTCGTGCTGCTGCACCAGGGCGACGAGGCTTTGCCCGGCGCGGGTCCGAACGACTGCAAGGTCCAGCCGGACGGTGCTGCGGCGACCATCGCGAAGAACGTGACGCCGAAGGTCGACGCGATCTTCACCGCGCACAGCCACCAGCAGTACAACTGCGTCATCAACGACCCGGCCGGCCAGCCGCGTCCGGTGATCCAGGGCGCGTCGTTCGGGCGGCTGCTGTCGGTGGTGGACCTGAAGATCGACCGCCGCACACGCGACGTCGTCCGGTCGCAGACCAAGGCGCACAACGAGATCGTCACCCGCGACGTCACGCCGGACCCGGCCGTGACGAAGCTCGTCGACGAGGCCAAGACGAAGGCCGCGCCGATCGCGAACAAGCAGGTCGGCACCATTACCGCGGACCTGCCCGCGGCGGGCGGGCCGTCCGGCGAATCGCCGCTCGGCGACGTGATCGCCGACGCTCAGCTCGAAGGGACCAAGTCCAACAACGCCGTGATCGCGATGACGAACCCGGGCGGCATCCGCGCCGACCTGACGTACAAGTCGTCGTCGGCCGGTGAAGGCGACGGCGTCGTGACCTACGGCGAGGCGTTCACCGTGCAGCCGTTCTCGAACATCATGCAGACGATCACGCTCACCGGCGCGAACCTGAAGAACGTGCTGGAACAGCAGTGGGGCCAGCCGGGCGGCACCAAGATCCTGCAGATCTCGAAGTCGCTGCACTACACGTATTCGGCGGCCGCTCCGGTCGGTTCGCGGGTTTCGAACATCACGGTCAACGGCACGGCGGTCGACCCGGCGGCCAAGTACCGGGTGTCGGTGAACAACTTCCTCGCCGCCGGCGGAGACGGGTTCACCGAGTTCAAGAAGGGCACCGACCTGGCGGGCGGACCGGTGGACCTGGACGCGTTCATCGCCTACCTCGGCGCGCACCCGGGCATCGCTCCGCCGCCCGCGGACCGGATCACCGCGACTCCGTAACTCAGTAAGTCAGCAGCTCAGCAAGGAGCCCTCGCCCACCCAGGGCGGGGGCTCCTCTCGTTTCTCCAAGACAGCGCGGCGGAGGCGGGGCACGATGGTCGGCATGACGATGACCTGGGACGACGTGACCGCGTGGGCGCAGGAGGAGCTGGCCGAGACCGAGGTGGCGACCTGGTACCGCACGCCCGCGCTGAAGGTGGCGGGCAAGGGTTACGCGCGGCTGCGCAGCGAGGCCGAGGGCGGGCTGGTGCTGTTCGTCGGCCTCGACGAGAAGGCCGCGCTGCTCGCCTCAGGTGATCCGGCGTTCTTCACCACGCCGCACTACGACGGCCACGGCTCGATCCTCGTGGACCTCGACCGCGTCGATCCGCAGCAGCTGCGGGAACTGCTCACCGAGTCGTGGCGGTCGAAAGCCCCGGCCCGGCTCAGCAAATGACGATCGGCTGCGGCGAGTACGTCGTGCTGCGGCTTTCCTCGCGGACCTCACCGCCGCTGGCCAGGTCGTAGAACACCCGGGTGTCGCTGACCGTGAACCCGGACGCGCCCGGCGAGGCGTGACACTGGCCGTCCGGACCAGGCCCGAGCTGCACCGGCGGCGACACCTGATTCGACGGCGCGCCGCTGCGGCCTTCGACCCGGAAGTGCTTGGTACCCCAGATCTTCACTGTCACCGACCCGCCGCTGGCGCTCGCCTGGATCGCGAATCCGGTCGGATCGTTGTTGGCCAGCTTGAGGTCCACGGCGTTGCCCGAGCTGTCCACCGCCACCGCGTCGCGGCCCGCCGGGTAGCGGTTGATGAAGTGGTCGTGCGCCGCGTGGCCGCCGTCGCCGAGGCCGGCCAGGTAAGCCGCGTTGTACAAAGTGGACGAAAGCTGCGACAGGCCGCCGCCGGATACCGCCGGGCCGGTGCCGTCCTCGTCGACCGGCGCGGACGCGTAACCGCCGCCGCGATAGTCGTTGAGGCTGAACGATTCTCCCGGTTTCACGATGACGCCGTTGATGCGTCCGGCGAGCGTGGCGACGTTGTCCGCGGCCGGGCCGCTGAGCCCGCCGGTGGTGTACTCGCCGATGACCTCCTTGACGCCCAGCGCGTTCGCGCCGTCGGTGGTCAGCGTCGGGTGTTTCTGGTCGTAGGCGACCGGCAGATCGCGGCCGGACGGCTTCGCGAGCACGTCGGTGAGGGATTTGAAAGTGTTGGCCCAGTTGATCTTTCGCCCGTCTTCCGACGGCGTGACGGCCGGGACGCCGGAGTCGAGGCTGATCTGCGCGTCCTTGCTGTTGGTCTCGGTGGACACCAGGTCCGGCTGGACGGCCTTGCGCAGTTTCTCCTGATCGATCCGCAGTTCGAGACCGCCGCCTCCGTTCGGCTGGAACTGGAACGACGACGCGATCGCCGACGGCTGCAACGTGCTGTCCTTGCCCTGCCCGTGCAGTACGACCGGCGAGGCGACGGCGGGCGCGACCACGGTGTCCAGCAAGCGGTGCACGTCGGCGGAGGTGGTCTTGGCCGGCGTCACGGCCATCTTCAGCGTGACCCCGCGCGGCGAAAGCCAGTCCGCCACCACGGTTTGCACGGCGGCCGGGACGTCGGCCAGCTCCTGACCTTGCCGCGGCTCGACCGCGTACGCGGTGACGCCGTCCGATTCCTTCGGCGTGAACCCGATGCTGCCCTCGACCAGCGGATGGTTGAGCTGCTTCCCAGCGAGCTGCTGTACCGCATCGGTCACCTCGAGCTGGTCGCTGCGCGTCACGACGCCCACCTCGCGGGTGGTGAAGAACGACAGCAGCCGCGTGACCGGACTCCACGGCTGGTGCCCGGCCTGGGCGAGCGTGCCCGGCCAATCGAGGCCGAGCCCGGAATCCGCGGGCACGAGCGTCCCGGTGACGTCACCGGCGTGGATCGCCACCGGACGGGTCAGCCGGGGCTGGAGTTCGCTGTGCAGCTTGGCTTCGGCCTCGGCGTAGGACAGGTCGCCGACGTCGATGCCCGCCACCTGCACGCCGCGCGGCACGTCGCCGGCGCTGGTCATCAGGTCGATCGTGTAGAGCAGCACGAACAGCCCGAGCAGACAGCCGACGATCATGAACGTGCGGCCGACACGTTTGCGGAAACGGCGGAAGGGCGTGTCCGGCGGCGGGGGCGCGTCGGCCACCGCGAAGATCTCCGTGGCCAGATCGGATTCGCTGGCCAGCGCGGGGTCGTCCAGCAGCTCGTCGCTCAGCAGGTCGTCGGCGAAAGCCGACGAACGGTCTTCTTCACGCAACGCCTGCCTCCCCTGGTACGGGAGCTACAGGTACAGCCCCGTGCCGTGTTCGGTCCGCTCCGTGGCCACCGCGTGGATGTCGCGTTCGCGCATCACCAGGTGGCCTTCGCCCTGGATCTCGACCTCGAGCTGGTCCTCCGGATTGAAGAGCACCCGGTCGCCGTGCTTGACGTTCCGCACGCTGTTGCCGACACCCAGTACATCACCCCAAACCAGCCTGCGCGCGACTTGCGCGGTGGCGGGAATCACGATGCCGCCGCTGCTGCGACGCTCGCCTTCCTCCTGCGACAACCGCACGAGGACGCGGTCGTGCAGCATCTGGATCTCGAGCTTCGGCGTGTCCGGCACGCCGGCCATGCTACTGACCGGTTGCCGGAGCCTTGGGCTCGCCCGCCATCATCAGGCTCAGCGCCTTCCCTCCTCCGCTCTCGAAACGCACCGGGACGCCCCAGTCCTGCCGGGTGATCCGGCACGCCGGGTGCTCGCCGCCGTCGTCGCAGCTCGCGGCCTGCGCCACTACCTGCAACACACCTTCGGTCGCGCCCTCGGCGAACTTGATACGCCGCACGAGGTCAGTTCCGACCCCGGCTCCGTCGGCGAGCAGTTCCGGCGGCGACGCGGTGATCTCCAGCCGCGTCGACGGCCCGTAGCGCTCGTCGAGCTTTTCGCCGGGCGGCGGGGTGAAGACGACGGAAAACTCGACCTCGCCGGGCGTGAGCACCGTCGGCGGACGCTGTACGGCTTGGCGCTTGCCTGCGACGGCGGTCGCCTGGCCATTGCCCCCGAGCGGGGTAACCCGGTTGCCCGCCGACTCCACGACGTACAGCTCGCCGTCGTGGCGCACCAGTCCTTGCGGTTCGGCGAACCCGGTCGCGAGCGTCGTGACGTCGCGGGTGAACGGGTCATAGCGGCGGATCGCGCCGTTGTAGGTGTCGGCGATCGCGACCCGGCCGTCGGACAGCACGGCGAGCCCGAGCGGATGCTGCAGCAGCGCCTGGTCGGACGGGCCGTCCGCGTGGCCGAAGGTGAACAGGTCCGTGCCGACCGCGGTGTGCACGGCGAACGACTCGCCCGCCGGTTCGATCCAGCGCAGGGCCGAGGTTTCCGCGTCGACGAACCACAGTTTCTGCCCGTCCACGGCGAATCCGGACGGCTGGGCGAAGAACGCCTCGTGCACGTCGCCGTCGCGCAGGCCCTCGACGGTGGTGCCGGCGAACCGGCGGATGGTGCCCGAGGCCGGGTCGAACACGCTCAGCGTGTGGTTTCCGGCCATCGCGACGACGACACCGCCCGAGGGGGCCCACCACGTGACGTCCCACGGGCTGGTGAGGTCGATGTCCAGCGCTTTGCCGGTGTCGGTGCCGTCGCGCCACTGTTTCCCGGTTCCGGCAACGGTTTTCACCTCGCCGGTGTTGAGGTCCAGGCCGCGCAGGCGGTGCCCGGCGGTGTCGGCGACGATCGCGTGGTACCCGGCGCGCTCGGCGACTTCGTTGGGCAGCAAGGCGATCCCGGCCGGTTCGGCGAACTGGGCCAGGTCGAACGGCCCGTCCTGCGTCCCGCGCACGCCGCTGCCGAAGCGGCGGATGACCGTTTCGCCGTCGGAAGCGAACTCGACGATCGAGTGATGTCCGGTGTCGGCCACCAGAACCCGGCCACCAGCGGTGACGACGGCCTTGCTGGGGAACCGCAGTTCGGTGCGCTGCTCCTCGACCGGCACGTACGGGCTGCCGCCGCGCCGGAGCGTGCCCTTCGCCTCGTGCTTGGCGACGAGGTCGGCGATCACGCGGCGTAGCGCCTCGCCGTGGCCCTCACCGGCCGCGACGTGCACGACGTACCCCTCAGGGTCCACGACGACCAGCGTCGGCCACGCCCGCACGGCGTACTGCGACCACAGCTCCATCTTCGGGTCGTTGACCACGGGATGGTGCACCTCGTACCGGCGCACCGCGGCCTCGATCGACGTGCGCTCGCCCTCGCGGCTGAACTTCGGCGAGTGCACCCCCACCGTGACCAGGACATCCGCGAATTCCTGTTCCAGCGGACGCAGTTCGTCGAGAACGTGCAGGCAGTTGATGCAGCCGCTGGTCCAGAAGTCCAGCAGCACCACGCGTCCGCGCAGTTCCGCCAGAGTGAGCCGGCGTCCGCCGGTGTTGAGCCAGACGTCGCCGGTCAGCTCGGGCGCGCGTACGCGAGCTTGCCGGGCTTGCGGTGAGGAAGTCACGGGAGGAGTGAACTACATCCGGTCACTCGGTGTTCCGTCAACCACGGCCGGAGAGAAGAACCTCACCCCGGCGAGGGAGCCCATTCCGGGCAAAAAAGGGCGCGCGGACGCGGCCGGGCGCTACGTACGCTTCGGGCATGGCACCCGTTCAGCCGGCCGAAGCCTTCACCGTGGAGGAGGCCCGCATCCTGCAGCAGAATCTCGGCGAGCCCTTGCGGCCTGGCCTCACGCCCGCCGAACTGAGCGACGTCGAGGACCAGTTCGGCTTCGCCTTTTCCGACGATCACCGGATTTTCCTCACCGCGGGCGTCCCGATCGGCGACCGCTGGCCGGATTGGCGCCACGGCGACCCGGACCAGCTGCGCAAACGCCTCGACTGGCCAGTCGACGGCGTCCTGTACGACGTGGAGAACAACGACCTGTGGCTACCCGAATGGGGCACCCGGCCGCGGTCGATGTGCAACGCGCTGGCAGTCGCGCGACGACACCTGGCGACGGTGCCGCAGCTGGTGCCGGTATGCGGGCATCGGTATCTGCCCGCGACGCCTGGAGAGTCCGGGTATCCGGTCTTGTCGGTGTATCAGACCGATGTGGTCTATTACGGCTGGGACCTGCGCAGCTACCTGCGGCACGAGTTCGGTGGGGAGCCGCTGGGAGAGGAACCAGCGGGCGTCCGGACCGTGGAATTCTGGTCACGGTTCGTGGAATGAGTAGTGTTTGATGGCGACGGCCCCGCCGTTCGGGTCAAGTCGGCGTCGAACCTGGTTTGACCCAAACCGGCCAAAGACCACCACCCAACCCGACCCAAACGCGGGATCGCGTCGGCGTCTGGCGGGAGCGGCGTGCACGGCCCCCCGGGCCGGGTGCGTCGTTCCCGCCAGACGCCGACTTAAAGGCGATCCCGCACGCGACGGCGGAGCCGGCGCCAAAGACACAGCCAAAAACTCAAGACTCCCGGCGCAGCATTCGGCTGACACCCGCCGCGACCGTGGTCGCGAGGATCCAGCCGGACGCGGTGAACCCGGCCGCCACCCAGTTGTCGGCGCCGTGCATGTACCAGCGCGACTTGTTGCCGAAGTCGACGATCGGCACCAGCAGGTCGGCGGTGTAGATGACCGGATTCCACTGCAGCCCGGAGTCTTGCTGGTTGACGAGGCAACGCGGGCCGCTGGTCATGTAGCGGCCGGTGTGGTCGTTGACGCAGTCGTCCTTGCCAAGGCCGAACCACAGGCTGCCGAGCACCAGGAGGGTGAGCAGCCAGCCGAGCGCGCGCACCGGGCGGAAGCCGTAGCCGACCATCGAACGTTGGAGCCAGCTCCACAGGCGGACGCCGGGGCCGAAGAACTTGAAGCCCTTGGCGAGCGCTTCGTAGCGGAACTGCTGCTTCCGCAGGGCGACCGTCGAGGCGTGCTCTTCGTTTCCGGCTGCGCGCAGGGTCGCGGCCAGCTGGTCGTACGGTCCTGGGCGGTAGCCGCGCATTGCCTTGCGGAGCAGGTCGATCCGGTGATCTAGTGCGTTGTCATCGTCGAGGGCGATGCCGTGTTTCAGTGCGTCGTAACGGAAGTCTTCGAGTTCGAGGCCGTCGGTGGCTTTCCAGATCTCCTCGTTGTCGGCCAGTGCGCCGCAATGCGCCCGGCGGAGACGTACCGATCCTGTCGGCGGCTCGGCGGGGGACAGGACGAACTCGTCCGCGGTGACGTCACTGGCGTCGAGCGCGATGTCGTGCGGGGCAAGAGATCCGAGCTTCGCGCCGTTCATGTCGAGCCGCCGGGCGATCTGCGCCCCGTCGAGATTCACACCGCCCTCAGCCAGGAACGGACGGTCCTTGTCCTCAGTCAGGACGACGTCGCGGCCGATCCGCGCGGTGCGGATGTCAAGGGAGAAACTGCTCGATTTCCGTTGCCCTGGCTCGGTGAGCAACGTGCCGAACATGTTCACGCTGCCGCCGATTTCCGCGCCTTGCAGTCTGAGTGTGCCCTGCAAGGTGGCGTCGGTCAGCTGGAAATTGCCGGAGATTTTGGCTCTCCGGGCGGAAAACACGTCACGCCCTGGGTGGAGGAACATCGAATTCCAGGCGAGGAAGTTGCCACCGACCGTGACGTCCGCGAGCCGCAACTGCCCGATCGGCACCCGGAGATTGGTGGCCTCGATGTCACCGCCGATCGTGGACCCGTCGAGGTGCAGCGCGCGGTCGTAGTACGGCGTCGCGCGGCCGCGCACCATGGTGATCTCCGCGCCCGCGAGCCTGAGCGACCCGCCGATGCGCGCGTTGACCATGCGTAGCGTGCCGAATGCCCTTAGCCCGTCGGACAGTTCGAGATTTCCGTCCACTTTGAGCCGGTCCGCGACCAACGCCGGTCGCGGATCAAGGTACGGATCCCCGGATTTCCAAGCGTCCACAGCTATCGGCCCGCGCTGATCGACCTGAAGCCGCGCCTCGCGCATGACGATGTCACTGTCCACAGTGGCGCTGGGAAGATAGAGAACACCCTTGGCGGAGAACCTTTTCCGCTCACTGGCAGGCCCGTAGTTGTCGACCTCGCACAGCAGACTGCCGCCGATGTGCAACCCGTTCCCGTTGAACGCGAAGCCATCCGGATTGTCGAACGTGGCCCCCGAGAAGTTGACGTTACCGCCGGTCCGCATGCCCGGCAGCCGCACCTCGCCCTTGGCGACCATCCGATATGCCAGCAGCGCACCGGTAATCACCAGGCGGTCGCCCTGAATCGCCTTGCCGTGCGGATGACTGATGGTCGTCCTGGTGAGCACGACGGACCCGTCGATCACCGCGTCGGTGAGATTGACCGCCGCATTGGGCATCCCGCGCTCACGATCGTCCCCGCGCTGCACGGTCGTGGTCTCGAGCTCGAATTGATCCGCCGCGATTTCCACGACACTGCGAACCAGCCGCACGTCATTCCGGCTGCGCAAATTGCGCGCCCTTAGTCCGGGAAGCCAGCATTTGCGGAAAACGAGCCCGAGAAGCGTCGCCTCACGCACGTCCGGCGGATGCTCGAAGCGGCAGCGCTCGAATTGAAAGAGAAAATTGAGGTCGGCGGCGCGGAGGTCGAGCGTGCCGGTGATGTAGGCGTCCTCGACCTGGACGATCGGCGCGTTCGTGGCCTGCCGTCTCCAGCGGAGGATGCCACTGGTACCAGGTTTGAGCAGGTCCGCGGCCTTCACCTCGTACCGTTTGTCGGGAACCCCGGCAAACGGATCAAGCGGCGGCAAGGTCGTATCGGTCGGCACGAGCCCCTTCTCCCCACGATCGTCGGCCCTCAGGGAATCGGATCAACGGCGGATGAGCAAGGGGCCGGGTGGAGTAGTGCGTGTTCGTGCTGATGGTTGGTCACTTTGCGCGCGCGGACGACTACGTGATCGATTCACGGCACCCGGACGATCTTGCCCGAACATCCCCTCGTGGGCGGTTCGTGCCTGCTATGGTCACGTCCCGGAGCTGATCAAGAACAGAGGGTAGGCCGCACCCAGGAAGCCGCGGCCCGTGCGGGGAGGCACGACATGCCAGACGGAACGAACGGGGACCCCCAGGCTGTCCTCAAGGACGCCATCGCACCGAACCAGCCGCCTCCGCCAGGAAGCCCGCCCCTGCCGCTGGGCGCGACCGGGCAAACGGTCACGACCGGCCAACCTCCGGACTACATAACGCTGGGGGCCAACCAGGCGAAAGCAGACTTCGCGGCCGCGGCAGGCAACGGCAGTTGGACCTTCAATCCCGAGGCGATGGACAAGGTCATCCAGGAGCTCGAGGACAGCCTGGACGGCGACTTCCGCAAGGCGCAAAACCACGGTCAGATGATGGCCCTTATGACGCCTCCAGGCGGCGAGAACGTAAGCACCAACTATGTTTCAGCGGTCGTGAAGACTGTGGTCGCGCACAACGAGTTCATCAAGGGAGCAGTGGACTACGTCACGTCCTACCTCGACACGCTGAAAAAGGTTCGGACCGCATACGTAAATCAGGACCACAACGCCATGGAAGATCTACGGAAGACTGGGAATCTGCCTGATGAACACCGCTAAAGCAACGATTTCGGTCATCGTCGGCACCGCCGCGGCGCTCCTGCTCTCGGCTTGCAACGGCAACCAGGGCACCCCGTCTCCCGCGTCGCCCTCTTCTCCCGGCACCGGCAGCAGCGCCAGCGCTCCGCCGAAGATCGCCGATCCCATCACGAACACCTCCGCCGCGGAAAAGGACCCGTGTTCCGCAGTGCCGACCAGCGAGGTCGAGAAGATCGGCGGCAAGGTGCGTACGACAGCAGTCGACACTACGCCAGCCGGCATCAGTTGTGGCTGGATCTTCGCCGACGGAACTGGTTCCCTCAACGGAGGGCTCGCCAGCGGCGCGAACGGCCTGCAAGGCCTGTATCAGAGGAACGCCGTGGGCGGACTGAAGAAGTTCGAGGTCCAGCCAGCGATCCAGGGCTACCCGGCGGTCGTGTACGACATCGGTCTGAATGGCGAAGGCGCTTGCGCTCTGGCTGTCGGCGTCAACGACCGGTTGGCCTACGCTGTCAACACGCAGTTGCGGCCCGGAAATCCGCACGTCTCCGATCCGTGCGCGCTGGCGACCAAGCTGGCATCCGCAGTCATCACCAGCCTCAAGGCGAAATGACATGGCGTACACCGGTGCAGATATCTACAAGCTGATGCACAATCCGGGAGACACGTCGAGCCTGGACTCCAGCCGCGCTGCCGCCGAAGAGCTCAAAGGTGTGCACGAGAATCTCGGAAAAATGCTGGCCAACAGCCAGAAGGCACTCGACTCCTTCTGGAAGGGAACCGCGGCCGACGGTGCCAAGCAGGGTCTGAACCCCCTCATCCAGGCGTCTCAGACCGCGGCGCAAAACCTCGATCGAACCCAGCAGTCGATGGCAGACCAGTCGTCGTCGTTCACAACGACGAAGAACTCAGTACGCCAGGTCGCTGACTCGCGCCCAGACGACCAGAAGCTCTCCGATTACGTTTCCATCGGTGCCAGCGACGACGAAAAAGCCGCGGCGAAGTTCGATTCTGACACGAAGTTCAATGTCGAGCAGTACACCAACTACGAGGTCTCGACAAATCCGCGGATCTCGTTCCTCCCTGCAGACT
Source organism: Amycolatopsis sp. cg13 (assembly GCF_041346965.1). Classification (GTDB taxonomy): domain Bacteria; phylum Actinomycetota; class Actinomycetes; order Mycobacteriales; family Pseudonocardiaceae; genus Amycolatopsis. The sequence goes on along the minus strand of NZ_CP166848.1, from coordinate 5,919,663 downwards.
ATCCGTCAGCTCACGACCCGAACGTGTCAGCTGGCGGAATAAACCCCACAGACTCAGGGACCGGGACCTCCAGCGGACGAGCCGGATCGGGTGCTGGACACCACTCGTCCGGTGGCGGTTCGTCTCACAACTACGGCGGCGGGCCGTCGCATAGCTACAGCAGCGGGCCGAGCACTTACTCCGCGCCTCCTGGGGCGGCGGGCATGCCAGTACCACCGCCACCTGGGCATGGCGGGCCCGTGGCCCCGCCCGTGTCGCCGCCGAATGACAGCACCCGGGCGGCTTGGGCTGATCCCACGCCGCCTTCGCCGCCGCCCACTTGGCAGCCGCCGTCCAGCCTGCCTGGGGGTGGGAACACCGGGAACGGTGGCATGAACGGTGCGTTCGGGCCGGTCGGCGGGCTCGGTGGTTTCGGGCCTACTAGCGGCGGTGGTGGCGGTTTCGGCCCAGGCGGGTCGGGATCCGGTTCCGGTGGTGCGGGCAGCGCGGGCGGTGCCGGACCCCGAGGTGTAGGTGGTGGCACCGGTGCCGGAGCGCTCGGCGAGAGTGCGGGTCGACCCGCCATGGGTGGCAGTGCGGGTGCGGCTGGAGCGAAGGGCCAGGCCGGAATGGGCGGCATGGGTGGTGGCGGCAAGGGCGGAAAAGGGCCCGAGGACGAAGAGCACCAGCGCAAGATTCTGCTCGCCGAAGAGGACCCGGATTCGATTTTCGGGGGTTATGACGGCAATCGGCCTACGCCGCCGGTTATCGGGGCTTAGCGGGAATGGCTAGGGGGAGGGAAAGTCGGTGCTGCGCAAGCCCGTTGAGCTGAGCCTGCAGACCTTCGAGGTACTGCTGGAGCGGCTGAATCTCGGCGACATCCACCCGACGCTGGTCCGCGGTGCGCTCTGGTACTCACCGGACGAGCGGCGGCAGCTGGCTGCTGACACCGATCGCGAGCTGCACAATTCCGGTCTGATGCAACGCGGACGGCTGAGCGACGAGTTCGTCGAGACGATGCATTTGCTGCAGCGGCCGGGCATTGAGTACTACTCGTGGGTCAAATCGGAGCGCGGAGAACGAACCGTACGCGCGGCGGCGAGCGGCCGGGACGCGGCGACTGTTGTTGCGGTGAGCCAGAAGCTGTACATCGCACCGTGTTCGGCGGATACGTTGGTTCGTGAGTTCATCGCGTTGCTGCCGGAGGCTCCGGCGGCGCGGGTGCTCTCGCTTAACTGTTCCGACGAGGACCTGAACCTGGTCGAAAGCGGCGGACAACCGTCTGGACGGACGAGTCCGAGCATTCGGGACGCCAAGCAAGTGTTGCAGTGGCTCGATAAGCCGCATACGTATTTCGGACGGTTGTACGTCGCGGTCCGGGACAGTCGCGGGAAGCGGCGGCGTAACGAGAATCCGCCGGGGTGGGCGGATATGGAGGAAGGGCGGATCCTGTTCGGGGTGGACAAGTCCGGATGGATCAGTCTGGCTGGGGCTGGGCCGCAGGAGATGGCGAAGAAGTTGCAGCAGTTGGAGGATGAGTTGCGCTCTGGGCGCTGATCATCGCCGCAGGAGCCATCAAGGATGAAGTCCACACACCCCGCATAAAAGAAAAGGCCGCCCGGAGATTCTCCGGGCGGCCTCCCCAACTCAAGCGTTCGGGTTCAAAACCCGAGCCAAAAACGCCTTCGTCCGTTCATGCTTCGGGTCGCCGATAACCTCATCCGGAGAACCGGACTCGACGACAACCCCGCCGTCCATGAAGAAGACCTTGTCGGCTACCTCGCGGGCGAACTGCATTTCGTGGGTCACCACGACCATCGTCATGCCGTCCTTCGCCAGTTGGCGCATGACGCCCAGCACGTCGCCCACCAGTTCTGGGTCCAAAGCGGACGTTGGCTCGTCGAAGAGCATCAGCTTCGGTTGCATGGCCAGCGCCCGCGCGATGGCGACGCGCTGTTGCTGGCCACCCGAAAGCTGACCGGGATAGGAACGGGCCTTGTCGGCCAGGCCGACGCGGTCCAGCAGTTCCAGAGCTCGTTCCCGGACCTGGCCCCGCGGTTCGCGGCGGACCTGGACTGGGGCCTCCATGACGTTTTCCAACGCTGTCATGTGCGGGAACAGGTTGAATCGCTGGAACACCATGCCGATGTTCTTGCGCTGTTCCGCGATTTCCTTGTCCCGCAACTCATGCAAGCGACCGCCGCGTTCGCGGTAGCCGACTAGTACTCCGTCGACGTAGAGCCTGCCCGCGTCGATTTTCTCCAGGTGGTTGATGCAGCGCAGCAAAGTGGACTTGCCGGAACCGGACGGGCCGATCAGGCAGAGCACCTCTCGGTCGTGCACTTCCAGGTCGATGCCCTTCAGCACGTCGAGCGAGCCGAAGCTCTTGCACACCTTTTGGGCGGAAACGACAGGAGTCACCGCGAAACACCTCCGCTGCCGCCACTGCCGAAGCGGAAGCCCAGCATTCGCGCTCCCCACTTGTTCTTCTGCGCGGTTGCCCGTGAAGTGCCGCGGGCGAAATACCGCTCGATGTAATACTGCACGACCGTCAGCACCGACGTCATGAACAGGTACCACGTCGCCGCGACGATCAGCAGCGGGACTGTCTTGTAGTTCTGCGAATAAATCGTCTGTGCCGACACGAACAGCTCGAAGTATCCGATGACCACCACCAGCGACGTGGTCTTCAACATCGAGATGGTCTCGTTGCCGGTAGGCGGGATGATCACCCGCATCGCCTGCGGCAGGATGATCCGGCGCAAGGTCTTACCCCGGCTCATGCCCAGCGCGGACGACGCTTCCAGCTGGCCGCTGTCCACGGACTGGAGGCCGCCGCGGACGATTTCCGCCATGTACGCCGCCTCGTTCAGGCCGAGGCCCAGCAACGAGGCGACGAACTGGTTGATCAGCGTGTTCGTGTCCCAGCTGATGAAGGTCGGCCCGAACGGGATACCGAGTCCGATCTTCGGGTACGCCAGCGCCAGGAAGTTCCAGATCACCAGCTGAGCGATCAACGGCGTGCCGCGGAACAGCCAGATGTAGATCGACGCCGCGCCCGACATCAGCAGGTTCGGCGACAGTCGCATCACCGCGAGCAGTACGCCGCCGACAATGCCGATGAGCATCGAGAGCACCGTGAGCAGCAACGTGTTCCGCAGGCCGTTGAGGATCCGGCCGTCGAAGAGGTACTGGCCGACGACCGGCCACTGCAACGCGGAGTTCGTGACCACGCTGCGGATCACGATGAACGCGACGAACACGATGATCACGCCGGCGATCCAGCGTCCGTAATGCCGGACCGGGACCGCCTTGATCGGGGTGGTGTCGACCTCCTGCCAGGAATCGGCGGGGCCGGGGGGAGTGGACACGAGTAACTAAGTCCTCAGTTTCGTCAGGAAGTCAGGAAGCGGACGGGTTGATCTCCGACTTGGTGATGGCACCGGAACCCGACAAGCCCCACTTGTCCAGGATCTTCTTGTAGATTCCGCTGTCGATCAGCTTCTGGACCGCGCCCTGCACCGCCTTGCCGAATTCAGTGCTGCCCTTCGGCAGCACGATCCCGTACGGCGCGGTGTCGTACGGCGCGCCCGCGGACTCCAGCTGGCCGCCAGTCTGCTTCACCGCGTAGTCGATGACCGGCGAGTCGGCCAGTTCGGCCTGCACGCGCTTCGCGGTCAGCGCCAGGTTCACGTCGGTCTGCGCCTGGAACTGGGTGATGTTGATGGCCTGCTTGCCCGCCTTGGTGCACGCGGTGTTGCGCTTGCCGAGGTCGTCGACCTGCGTGGTGCCCTTCTGCACGGCCACATTCTTACCGCACAGGTCATCCACCGAGATTTTGTCCGGATTGCCCTTGAGCACCGCGAGCGAGGTGCCCGCGCTGTAGTACGAAATCATGTCGACGGTCTGCATCCGCTCGGCGTTGATCGTGAACGACGAGATGCCCATTTCGTACTTCTTCGCCGAAATACCGGGAATGATGCCGTCGAACGCCGAGTTCTGGAACTCTGTCTGCACGCCGAGCACCTGGCCGACCGCGGTCGCGAGGTCGACGTCGAAGCCGGTCGCCTTGCCGTTCTCGACGAATTCGTTCGGCGGGTAGGTCTGGTCCTGCCCGATCACGATCTTGCCGTCGGCCTTGATGTCGGCGGGCACGAGCCCGGCCAGCGCCGCATCCTTCTGCGCGGTCGGCGCGCTCTCGGCGCCACCGGGAGCCTGGCTGGCTCCCGAATCGCCGCCGGCACCGTTTCCGCCCGCACCGCACGCCATCGTCATGCCGACGAGCGCGAAGGCGGGGAGAAGGGCGAGCGCCTTCATTTGCTGTCCTCGGGCCACTTCGTCACTCCTCGTAGTTCTCAAGGGCTGAGAGCTGGCATATTGCCACTCGTAAGCGGGTATGCACAGCACTGCTGCGTCACGGGGAAGTTTCGCACAGGACTTGCCGGGAAGACGGGTGTCGCGGCCGCCGCGCACGGTAAGTCAGGATGTCCTCCATGAACGCCAACCCCGGTCCCCGGCTGCCTCCGGCCGGACGACGTGCGCGAACGGTGAAGGGCCGCCGCGCGGCCAGGCCCGGCGCGCAGTTCGACGGATACCTCGCCCCGGAGCGGCCGCACGCCGGCGCGTACGACGAGATGTTCGCGCCCGACGGCATGGTCCGCGGCCCTTACCGAGCGCTCTACGGCTCGATCGCCGCGCTCGACGCCGGCGATCTCACCAACCGCTCGCAGGCGCTCGATCGGGCGATGGTGGACCAGGGGATCACGTTCTCGCTGTCCGGCCAGGAGCGACCGTTTCCGCTCGACCTCGTGCCCCGCGTCATCCAGGCGACCGAATGGTCCCGGCTCGAACGCGGCGTGACACAGCGTGTCCGGGCGCTGGAGGCGTTCCTCGCCGACGTCTACGGCGACCGGCAGATCCTCCGCGACGGCGTGCTGCCGCGTCGGCTGATCACCTCGTGCGAGCACTTCCACCGCGAGGCCTACGGGATCAAACCGCCCAACGGGGTGCGGATCCACGTGTCCGGAGTGGACCTCGTCCGCGACGAAGAGGGCACCCTTCGTGTCCTGGAGGACAATCTCCGCAACCCGTCCGGCGTGTCCTACGTGATGGAGAACCGGCGCACGATGGCGCGCGTGTTCCCGGACCTGTTCGCGCGACACCGGGTCCGGCCGGTCGGTGACTACGCGTCACATCTGCTTCGCGCACTGCGAGCGGCGGCCGCGCCGAACGTCGCGGACCCGATGGTCGTCGTGCTCACCCCGGGCGTCTACAACTCGGCCTACTTCGAGCATTCGCTGCTGGCCCGGCTGATGGGCGTGGAGCTGGTCGAGGGCCGCGACATGTTCTGCCGCGACAACGTGGTCTACCTGCGCACCACCGAGGGCGAGCGCCAGGTCGACGTGATCTACCGGCGGATCGACGACGAATTCCTCGACCCCGTCCACCACCGGCCGGACTCGGTGCTCGGCGTCGCAGGCATCCTCAACGCCGCCCGCGCGGGCAACGTGGTGGTGGCGAACGCGGTCGGCAACGGCGTCGGCGACGACAAGCTCGTCTACACCTACGTGCCGGAAATGGTGCGCTACTACCTGAACGAGAAGCCCATTCTGCCCAATGTGGACACTTTCCGCTGCTGGCTGCCCGACGAGTTCGACTACGTCATGCAGCACGCCGACGAATTGGTGATCAAACCGGTCGAGGGTTCCGGCGGGTACGGCATCGTTTTCGGACCGGACGCGTCCAAAAAGGAGCTCGACGCGTTGCGCCGCAAGGTGCGCGCGAACCGGCGTGGCTGGATCGCGCAGCCGGTGGTGCAGCTGTCCACGGTCCCGTCCAAGGTGGACGATCGGCTCGCACCGCGGCATGTCGACCTGCGGCCGTTCGCGGTCAACGACGGCAAGGAAATCTTCGTGCTGCCCGGCGGCCTCACCCGGGTCGCGCTGCCCGAGGGCAGCCTGGTGGTGAACTCGTCGCAGGGCGGCGGATCGAAGGACACCTGGGTGCTCGCGTCGCGGTCCTCGACGTCGGAGCAGGAACTGGACCGTCCCGCGCTCGGCGATGTGTCCGTTGTGGACGGTGTCGCCGCGGAGCAGGGTCCGGAGCTTTCCACGTCGCAGCAGCAACAACAGCAACAGCAGAGCTGAGGGAGGGAAATCATGATGCTGGCCCGCAACGCGGAGTCGCTGTACTGGATCGGCCGTTACGTCGAACGCGCCGACGACACCTCCCGCATCCTGAACGTCTCGGTGCATCAGCTGCTGGAAGACGCGAGCGTCGACCCGGACCACGTCAGCCGTCAGCTGCTCGCCGTGCTCGGTATCCCGTTCGACGCGGGCGACGCGCTCGACGTGTGGAAGCTGACCGAATTGGTCGCCTACGCGAAGGACAATCCGTCGTCCATCGTCGGCTCGATCAACTCCGCGCGCGAGAACACTCGTGGCGCGCGCGAAGTGGTGTCGACCGAGCTGTGGGAATGCCTCAACGCGACGTGGAACGCGGTCCCGGACCGACAGCGGTACGCCCGCCGCGCCGGGCCGCACGCGTTTCTGTCCTTTGTAGAGGAACGAGCCGCGATGTTCGCCGGGCTCGCCGATTCCACGATGAGCCGCGACGACGGCTGGTTGTTCCTGGTGCTCGGCCGGTCGGTCGAACGCGCGGACATGGTGGTGCGGCTGCTGCTTTCACGAGTTTCGGACCGCGCGTCGTCGCCGGGATGGATGACGGTGCTTCGCTCGGCAGGCGCGCAAGACACGTACTTACGCACCAATCGTGGCGCGCTGGACGCCGCGCGCGTCGTGCAATTCCTGCTCAGGGACACCTTGTTCCCACGTTCGGTCTTCCACGCCTTGCGCCAGGCAGAGGATTGTTTACGCCAGCTGGATCCGGGAATCAATGCGCGGGGCAACGAAAAAACCGAGGCCGTCCGGCTGCTCGGCCGCGCCCGAAGCGAGCTGGAATTCCTCCACCCGGCGGCACTGCTGGACGACCTGCCGCGACGGCTGCGCGGGCTGCAGGAAGCGATCAAGGAAATCGGGGAAGCGGTGTCCATGCAGTACTTCCACACGTCGCCGTGGGTGGCGTGGAGCGGTGCGGAGGTGTCCCTGTGACCTGGCAATTGCGGGTGACGCACCGGACCGGCTACCGGTACGCGACGCCGGCCACCCAGTCGTATAACGAAGCCCGGCTCACCCCGCGTTCGGACCGGCGGCAGACCACGTTGGCCACTCGCATCGAAACCTCCCCGGCCACGCGCGCCTATCGCTACACCGATTACTGGGGCACCGACGTCACGTCGTTCGACTTGCACGCGCCGCACACCGAGTTCACCGTGCTCGCGACGTCCGTGGTGGAGACTGCGGACGAAGCGGAACCGGTGCATTCGGCGACGTGGAAGGACTTGCAGAGCGAGACCGTCCGCGATCAGCGCACGGAGTATCTGACGCCAACGCCGTACACGCCGAATGATCAAGAACTGTCCAAACAGGCCCGAGCGCTGCGCAAGGGATTGGACCCGGCGGACGCGGTGCTCGCGATCTGCGGCTGGGTCAACGAACAGTTGAAATACCAGCCCGGAACCACCGGCGTACACAGCACGGCGACCGATTCGTGGCGAGCGCGCGAGGGTGTGTGCCAGGATTTCGCGCACGTCACCCTGGTGATGCTGCGGGCGATCGGCATTCCGGCGCGGTACTGCTCGGGGTACCTGCACACCAAGCCGGAGGCCAAACTCGGCGAAAAGGTGGAGGGCGAAAGCCACGCCTGGGTCGACGTGTGGACCGGCGGCTGGTGGGCGCACGATCCGACGAACGCGATCCCGGTCGGGCCGCGCCACGTGTGGGTCGCGACCGGCCGGGATTACGCGGATGTGGCTCCGTTGAAGGGGATCTTCACCGGGGCCAGTCAGTCCACTTTGGACGTTTCGGTGGAGCTGACTCGGATGGCTTAGTCACGCGGTCTGCCGACGACGGGAAACCGCCAGCAGCCACAGCAGGTACCCGCCGCCCAGCGCTGCCGCGACGACACCCACCGGCAGCAGTGAAGCGTCCAGAACCCGCTGACCCACGAAGTCCGCCGCGAGTACCAGCACCGCGCCCATCGCCGCGGACGCGACCAGGTTCGGGCCCGGGTGGCGGGTCAGTCGGCGGGCGAGTTGCGGTGCGGCCAGAGCCACGAACGGGATCGGTCCGGCTGCGGCGGTCGCGGAAGCGGCCAGCGCGACCGCTGCCAGCAGCACCACCGCACGCACTCGCGGCACCGCGACGCCGACCGCGACGGCGGCGTCATCGCCCATTTCCAGCATTCGCAACGCGGGCTGGTGCACGAAGATGAACGGCGACAGCACCAAGACAGCCAGGCACAACGGGATGAAGTAGTTCCAGTCGCGGCCCGCGAGGTCACCGGTCAGCCAGCCGACGGCCTGTGCCGCGGCTTCGAGTTTCGCTTGCACCAGCAGGTAACCGTTCACCCCGGCCAGCACCGCGCTCACCGCGATGCCCAGCAGCACCAGCCGTGAGCTGAGCAGACCGTGTGGGGCACACAGCGCGGTGACCAGCAACGCAGTCAGCAAACCGCCCACGACCGCGCCGACGGAGACCAGTCCGGGGCCCGCGCCGAACAGCAGGATCATCATGATTCCGCCGGTCGCCGAGCCGGTGGTGAAGCCGATGATGTCGGGACTGCCGAGCGGATTCCGGGTCACCGTCTGGAAAACCGAGCCCGCCAGCGCGAGCGCGATGCCGACGAAGATCGCGACCAACGCGCGCGGCAGGCGGCCGGTGACCACCAGGTACTGCGCCTTCGTGCCGGATCCGGCGAGCGTCCGCAGGACTTCTATCGGCGTCATCTCGTAATCGCCGGTGCCCACGGCGAGCACCAGCAGCACCGCCGCCACCAGGGTCAGCAGTCCGACGACCATCCACGTCCTCATCGCCGCACCGCCTTCAGCCGCCGCGCCACGATCACGAAGGCGACGCCGCCGATCACGTCCGTCATCACGCCCACCTGGATTTCGCCGTTACCGCCGAGCAGCCGACCCAGTACGTCGCAGCCGAGCAGCAGCACCGGCCCGAGCAGCGCGGACAACGGCAGCACCCACCGTTCGTCTTGACCGACCAGCGCCCGCACGACGTGCGGGATCATCAGCCCGACGAACGCAATCGGTCCGCACGCGGCGGTCGCCGTCGCGGAGAGCAAGCCGACCGCGACCATGCCGACCGCGCGGGTCAGCACCGGGTTCGCGCCGAGGCCGCGTGCGCTGTCGTCGCCGAGTGCGACTGCGTTGAGCGGCCGGGCGAGCACGCCCGCGATCACCAACGCCGCCAGGAAAAACGGCAGCAGCCCGGCGAGACTGTCAAGGTTCCGGTTCACCAGTGAGCCGACGAGCCAGTACCGCATCTGGTCGAGGCTGTGCGTGTTGATCATCTGCATGCCCTGGTTGATCCCGACGAACACGGCCTGCACCGCGACGCCCGCGAGCACCAGCCGCAGCGGGCTCACCGAGCCGCCGATCACTGTCACCAGCACCGTTCCGGCGAGCGCACCGAAGAAGGCGAACCACACCAGCTGCTCCGGCGAAGACACCGAGAACACCGCGCCGCCCAGGACGATCGCGACCGCCGCGCCGTGGTTGATGCCGAGCAGACCGGGGTCGGCGACCGGGTTGCGGGTGATCGCCTGCAGAAGCGCACCAGCCAACCCAAGCCCGACGCCGACGGCCAGGCCGAGCAACGTCCGCGGCAGCCGGTCGTCGCGGATCACGACGTCCTCGAAGGTGCCGCTGTAGGAGAACAACGCGTGCCAGACGCTGCCGAGCGGCAACCGGTTGGAGCCGAAGGCGATGGACAGCACCACCACCGCGACGAGTGCGACGAGCGCCGCGACCAGGACTGTCGCGCGGACGCCCCAGCGCCGGGATGTGACGCGCTCCCCAAGCAGGACCATGGCGTTCACCCTAAGGCAAGGCTAACCTCAGGCAGTACCTCACCCGATCCTCCGGAGTTCCGATGACCTTCTCACCGGCGCGGCTGTCCCGCCGCGGCTTTCTCGCGGGCACCGCCGCCGCGGGCACCCTCGGCCTGCTCAGCGCCTGCGGGTACAAGGACGAGCAGCCCGCCGCTGGCGACGGCGCGACCTGGTCCTTCACCGACGACCGCGGCCGCAAGCTCGACGGAAAGCGGCCGGAACGGATCGTCGCACAGGTGACCGCCGCGGCCGCGTTGTGGGACTTCGGCGTGAAATCCGTGGGCATTTTCGGCCCGTCGAAGCTCCCGGACGGCAAAACCGATCCGCAGGCGGGCGGCGTCGACCTGAAGTCGGTGACCTCGCTGGGCAACGTGTGGAACGAGTTCAACTTCGACAAGTTCGTCTCGCTGAACCCGCAGCTGCTGGTCAGCGTGATCTATCTGAAGCAGCAGATGTGGTACGTGCCGGACACGATGGCGGACAAGGTCGACAAGGCCGCGCCGAGTGTCGGCATCGGACTCCAGGACATCGCGATGCCGCAGGGGATCGCGAAGTTCGAGGCGCTGGCGAAGGCGCTCGGCGCGGACGTCGCGACGCCGGAAATCCAGCAGGCCAAGGAGAAGTACGAGGCCGCGGACGCCAAGTTCGCCGAGGCGGTCAAGAAGACGGCCGGGCTCAAGGTGCTGCTGCTGTCCGCGCAGAAGGACACGACGTACGTGGCCAACCCGGCGAAGTTCGCGACCTCGAAGCACTATCAGGAGAAGGGGATGCAGTTCGTCCTGCCGGAGAAGCCCGACGAAAGCCAGGGCGGCTACTACGAGCAGGTGAGCTGGGAGAACGTCGGGAAATACTCCGCCGACGTGATCATGTACGACTCGCGCGGCGGGTCGCTTTCGCTCGGCCCGGACGGGCTCGGCGGCGTCCCGACCTGGCAGCAGCTGCCCGCGGTGAAGGCGGGCAAGCTGATCCCGTGGAACAACGAGACGCCGTTCTCGTACCAGCGGTTCGCACCTGAGCAGACTCGCATCGCCGACGCCCTCGCCAAGCTGGCCTAAAGCACCCCAATGTGGCATTGGGCGCATGCGACGCACCCAATGTGGCATTGGGTGCGTGAGATGCACCCAATGCCACATTGGGGCGTTCGCCAGGTCAGCTGCGGGCGTGCGCGTCCAGCAGGTGCGCGACCGCTTCGGTGACCTGCTGGGCGTAGTCCAGGTTCAGCCACTCGTCGGGCACGTGGATGTTCGAATCCGCCCCGCACGCGCCGGTGACCAGGAACTGCGCCTCCGGGTACTTCTCGCCGAGCAGGCCCATGAACGGGATCGACCCGCCCATGCCCGCCGCGCGGTGCGGACGGCCGAAGACCTCGTCGTCGACCCGGCGCAGCGCGTCGGTGAGCCACGCGGCTTCCTCCGGCGCGTTCCAGCCGTTCTCCGCCTGCTGGTCCTCGGCGATGGTGACCTTCGCGCCGTACGGAACGTCCGTGGTCAGCGCCCGCTTGATCGCCGCGAGCGCGTCGTCCGCGACCGCAGTGGGCGGCAGGCGGAAGCTGAGCGTGAGCGTGGTGCTCTGCCGCAGCACGTTGCCAGCTTCGGCGGGCAGCGGAAGTCCTTCGCCGCCGATGATCGACAGCGTCGGTCGCCAGTAGTTGTTCAGCAGCAGCTCAAGCGCGTCCTCGGACACCGTCTTTCCGCCGCTCACCAACGGGAACGCGGTGCGCAGCGCTTCCGGCGCCACCTCCGCGACCGCCTCGATCTCGGCGCGGCGACTGGCCGGTACCTCAACGTTCAGCTCGGACAGCTTGATCTCGCCGGTCTCGGCGTTCTCGATCCGCTCCAGCAGCTGCCGCAGCACGCGGAACGAACTCGCGACGACGCCGCTGGCCAGGCCGGAGTGCTGCGCGGTGGCGAGCAGCTGGACGTTGACCGTCAGGTGCACCATGCCGCGCAGGCTGGTGGTGAGCCACAGCCGCTCGTAGTCCATGCCGCCCGCGTCGAGGCAGACGACGAGGCTGACTTCGCCGAGCCGTGCGCTCAGGTGTTCAAGGTAAGCGGGGAGGTCGGGGCTGCCGGATTCCTCGCCGGTTTCCAGCAGCAGCGCGATTCGTGCGTGCTCGCCACCGGCCGCGTGCACTGCTTCCACCGCGGCACTGGCCGCGTACCCGGAGTAGCCGTCGTCCACCGAACCGCGGCCGTACAGGCGACCGTCGCGGATGACCGGCGTCCACGGGTCGAGGCCTTCGGACCAGCCGCCGACCGGAGGCTGCTTGTCCAAGTGGCCGTACATGAGGACGGTGCCCTTGTCCGTTGCGCCCGGGGTGGCCGGAACGTCGACGAACAACAGCGGAGAACGGCCGTCCAGCTCGATGACCTCGATCTGCGCGCCCGGCAGGTCGCGCCCTTCGAGATAGCTCTTGACGTGCTGGACGGCGGCGGCGAGATGCCCGGTCGACGCCCAGTCCGCGTCGAACGCCGGGGACAGCGCGGGGATCGCGACCAGACCGGACAGGCTCGGCGTGACGTCGTTGATCCACGTCGAGACCACGGATTCGCGTACGGATTTTTGTTCCACAGCGCCATCTTGCCACGGTGACCGACGTCACCGGCACGAGTGAACGTCGTGAGTGCCTGTCCCGGTGAGAACCGTGATCGCCACTCACGAGGGCAGGTAGGACGCGGGATGGCCGCCCGACCATCGCCTCTCCCATACTCGGGCTTCCAAACGTTTTCCCTGTTCAGCGAGGTTTTCTCAGCAACAAATCAGCAACTGCCGCTCTCCATCGGACCAATTCTCGTGCCAGGATGTGGCCACGAACCGTCAACGCCGACGGTGGCCGGGAGCCTCGGACCCGAGGAGCCGGTCCCCGCCGGTGCAGTCGCTGTGGCCGCCACAAGCGGCCGCTCGCGGCGCCGACACCGAGGAGAACAGCTCATGCCGTCCGAACAGTGGACGCACCCGGAACCTGGAGACGGGCCGGCCGCCGTAGCGGCTCAGCCTTCCCCCGAACAGGTGATCGCCGGTTTGCGAGCGACAAGCGAAGGTGGCGCTGAGCTCACTCAGCTGCTCACCCCCGAGGGCCAGCGGGTCCCGTCCGAGCGGTTCGACCGCTACGTCGAGGACGTCGACGACGAAACGCTGAAGAACCTCTACCGCGACATGGTGCTGGTGCGCCGCGCGGACCGCGAGGCCAACGCGATGCAGCGCCAGGGGCAGCTGGGCATCTGGGTGCCGTTGCTCGGCCAGGAAGCCGCGCAGGTCGGGTCCGGTCGCGCGCTGCAGCCCCGCGACATGGCTTTCCCGAGCTATCGCGAGCACGGCGTCGCCTACACCCGCGGCGTCGACATGCGCGAGCTGATCGGGATTTTCCGGTGCACCGACCACAGTGGCTGGGACTACCAGGCACACCGGTTCCACCCGTACACCATCGTCATCGGCAACCAGGTGCTCAACGCCGCGGGTTACGCGATGGGCCAGAAGTTCGAGGGCAAAGTCGGGGACGAGGGTGGCGAGGCCACCATTTGTTACTTCGGTGACGGCGCGACTTCGCAGGGCGACGTGCACGAAGGGTTCGTCTGGGCCGCGGTGTACGACGCGCCGCTGGTCTTCTTCTGCCAGAACAACCAGTGGGCGATTTCCGAGCCGACCGAACGCCAGTCGCGGCTGCCGCTGTACCAGCGCGCCCGCGGCTACGGCTTCCCCGGCATCCGCGTGGACGGCAACGACGTCCTCGCCTGCCTCGCCGTCACCCGGTGGGCGCTGGAGGAATGCCGGCACGGCAACGGCCCGGTGCTGATCGAGGCGTTCACCTACCGGATGGACGCGCACACCACCACCGACGACCCCACCCGCTACCGGCTCTCGGACGAGCTGGAGGAGTGGAAGCTCAAGGACCCGATCGAGCGCGTGCGCGCGTTCCTGGCTCGCGGCGGGCACGCCGACCAGGCGTTCTTCGACAGCGTCCAAGCCGAGGCGGACAAGTTCGCCGCCGAACTGCGCGACTACACGTTCAACATGCCCGAGCCGCCGCCGGACCGGGTGTTTTCCCAGGTGTACGCAGAACCTTCGCCGGTGCTGGAAGCGCAGCGCGAGGAGTATCTGTCCTATCTCGACGGTTTCGCCGCGGCGGGTGAGCACTGATGACTGATCTCCAGAAACTCACGATCGGCAAGGCGCTCAACCTCGGTCTCCGTCGCGCGATGGAGGAGGACCCGAAGGTCCTGATCATGGGGGAGGACGTCGGCAAGCTCGGCGGCGTCTTCCGCATCACCGACGGACTGCAGAAGGACTTCGGCGAGCAGCGCGTGCTGGACACGCCGCTCGCCGAATCGGGCATCATCGGCACCGCGGTCGGCCTCGCCGTGCGCGGATTCCGGCCGGTGTGCGAGATCCAGTTCGAAGGCTTCATCTTCCCCGGCTTCGACCAGATCTCCTCGCAGCTGGCGAAACTGCACTACCGCACGCAGGGCAAGGTCAAGATGCCCGTCGTGATCCGGGTGCCGTTCGGCGGCGGGATCGGCGCGGTGGAGCACCACTCGGAATCGCCGGAATCGCTGTTCTCGCACATCGCCGGTCTGAAGGTGGTGTCGATTTCGAACGCGGTCGACGCCTACTGGGGCATCCAGGAGGCGATCCGCTCGGACGACCCGATCCTCTTCTTCGAGCCCAAGAAGCTGTACCACTCGGGCGCGTTGAAGATGGAGGTCGACACCTCGACGGCACCGTCGCGAGTGTTCGCGTCGCAGGTGGTGCGCGAGGGCACGAACGCCACGGTCGTCGCGTACGGACCGTCGGTGAAGGTGGCGCTCGACGCCGCCACCGCCGCCGAAGCCGAGGGCAAGTCGCTGGAGGTCATCGACCTGCGCACGCTCTCGCCGCTCGACCTCGGACCGGTCTTCGAATCGGTCCGCAAGACCGGACGGCTCATCGCGGTCAGCGAAGCGCCGTCGGAATCCTCGCTGACCTCGGAAATCGCCGCCCGCGTTCAGCAGGAATGCTTCTACTCCCTTGAGTCCCCCGTCCTGCGCGTGACCGGATTCGACACGCCGTACCCGCCTGCGAAGCTCGAGGAGCACTACCTCCCCGACCTCGACCGGGTCCTGCACGCTGTCGACCGATCTCTCGCCTGGTAAGGGGGTTGCATCAGAAATGCCCGAGTACAAACAATTCCCCCTGTCGGACACGGCGGAGGGGCTGACTGAAGCCGACATCCTCGCCTGGCGCGTCAAGCCGGGCGACACGGTCACGGTCAACCAGATCGTGGTCGAGGTCGAGACCGCGAAGGCCGCTGTCGAGCTGCCGATTCCGTGGGCCGGGGTGGTCACTGAGCTGCACGTGGAACCGGGGCAGACGGTGGAGGTCGGGACGACGATCCTGACCATGGACGTGGATCCCGACGGAAAAGCCGCACCCGCCGCTGAGCCCGCTGCCGCGGCTCCGGCCGCTCCGGCCGAAGAGGAGATGAAGCCGCTAGTCGGCTATGGCTCCAAGGCGGCCGGGACGACCCGGCGGGCGCGCAAGGGGGCCACCGCGGCTCCGGCACCCGCGCTGGTTGCGGCGGCTCCTGCTCCCGCACCGGTGGCCGAAACCCCGCGTGGCGGTTACGTCCCGCTGGCCAAACCGCCGGTCCGCAAGCTGGCCAAGGACCTCGGCGTCGACCTGCACTCGCTCACCGGCAGCGCGGACGGCGGCGTGATCACCCGCGACGACGTCCACGCCGCAGCCAACGGTTCCGCCGCTCCCGCAGTGTCCACTGTGGATTCCGGCTACGACCCGGCCACCCGCGAGCGGCGCGTGCCGATCAAGGGCGTCCGCAAGGCGACCGCGGCCGCGATGGTGCAGAGCGCTTACACCGCTCCGCACGTCACGGAGTTCCTCACCATCGACGTCACGCCGATGATGGAACTGCGCGAAAAGCTCAAGAAGTCGCGCGACTTCAGCGGCGTCAAGCTCACTCCGCTGGCGTTCGCAGCGAAGGCCGTATGCCTCGCGGCGAAGCGCACGCCGGACGTCAACGCGGTGTGGGACGAGGCCGCGCAGGAGATCGTCTACAAGGACTACGTCCACCTCGGCATCGCGGCGGCGACCCCGCGCGGTCTCGTGGTGCCGAAGATCCGGGACGCGGATTCCTTGTCGCTCAAGGAACTCGCGGTCGCGCTCACCGAACTGACCGACGTCGCGCGCGAGGGCAAGACCACGCCGGCGGCGATGCTGGGCGGGACGTTCACGATCACCAACGTCGGCGTTTTCGGCGTCGACACCGGCACGCCCATCATCAACCCGGGCGAGTCGGCGATCCTGGCGGTCGGGGCCATCCGCGACACCGCGTGGGTGGTCGACGGCGAGATCAAGGTGCGCAAGGTGATGCAGCTGTCGCTGAGCTTCGACCACCGGGTCGTCGACGGGCAGCAGGGGTCGGAGTTCCTCGCCGACGTCGGCGCGCTGCTCGCCGATCCGGCGGTCGCGATCACGTACTAAACGACAAGGCCGTGTCCTCGCGGGCACGGCCTTGCGTTTATCGAGTTGACGGAGTGAGCGCTCACTCCGTACTGTGGCGAGCATGGAAACGAGGAAAAGAGCACCGGGGATGGCCCCGGACGACCGGCGGCGGATGATCGTCCGCGCGGTGCTCCCGCTGGTCGTCGAGCACGGCCACGGGGTCACGACCGCGCAGATCGCCCGGGCCGCGGGGATCGGCGAGGGCACTATCTTCCGGGTCTTCAAGGACAAGGACGAACTGTTCGACGCGTGTGTGGAAGCCGCGCTCAATCCGGCGGAGGCGCTGGAGATGATCGGGGAGATCCCGGCTGAACTGCCGTTGGAGAAGCGGCTTGCCGAGGCTGCCGAGGCGATGAACGCGCACCTGCAGCGGATGGGCGCGGTGATGGCCGCGACCATGAAGGGCCGCCCGCGCGCGGCGGTGGAAGAAGCGCGCAACCGCAAGTCAGTGACCGGAGACAGCCGCCGCGAGTCGCTCGAGGCGATGCAACGCGCGGTGCGGGAGCTGTTCGTTCCGGACGCCGCCCGGCTGCGGCTTCCGGTGGACAAGGCCGCTTCGCTGTTCCTGGCGCTGCTGTTCACGCAATCCCGCCCGATGCCGGGCGCCCCGACCACTGACGAGGTCATCGACGTCTTCCTGCACGGTTCGGTGCTGGCGTGATCCCCGGCGGTGGGGGCGGGATCGAGATGGCCCTCGGCCGCCGCGGTCGCCGCAAGATGGCGCAATCCGTGCCGGACAGCGGTCTCACCGGGCCGGTCGACATCCCGGAACCGGAGCAGCCGGAACAGCCGAAAGGCCTGCGGGCGCGGCTGTCGCGGATGCGTACTTCGGTGGCAGGCACCGTCCGCGGCCTGCCGAAGGTCGCGAAGCTGACCTGGCAGGCCAGCCCGACACTGACGATCGTGCTCGCGGTGATCACGCTGGCGTCCGGCCTGCTGCCGACGGTCACCGCGTACATCGCGAAAATCCTGCTCGACTCGGTGGTCGCGGCGATCCAGCATCGCGGGTCGACGGCGGACATCGTGCGCATCACGCTGTTCCAGTTCGGCGTGCTGGCGGCGACCGCGATCAGCAGTTCGCTCACCACGATCGCGCAATCCCTGCTGCAGGAACGGATGACGCTCACCATCCGGCACCAGGTCATGCAGCACGCGAGCGACCTGCACCTGGCGTACTTCGAGGGTTCGGCGTCGTACGACATGCTGCGCCAGGCGGCGCAGGAGGCGCCGACGCGTCCGTTGTCGATGATGACCTCGGCGCTCGGCCTGATCCGGACACTGATCACCTTCGCCAGCATGATCGCGCTGCTGGTGTCGATCAGCCCGCTGCTCGCACTGGTCGCTTTGCTGGCCCCGATTCCGGCGTTCATCTCGCAGTCGAAGTACGGTTCGCGGGCGTTCTGGCTCACCTTCATGATGTCGCCGATCAAACGGCGGATGGACTATCTGTCCTCTTTGGTCACTACGGACACGTATGCCAAGGAGACCAAGCTGTTCGGCCTCGGTCCGTACTTCGTGGACCGGTTCCGGAAGCTCGGGGTGGTTGCCTACGACCGGCAGCGGAAGCTGACGGTGAAACGGAATGTCAGCTCGA
The DNA here is from genome assembly GCF_041346965.1 of Amycolatopsis sp. cg13. Classification (GTDB taxonomy): domain Bacteria; phylum Actinomycetota; class Actinomycetes; order Mycobacteriales; family Pseudonocardiaceae; genus Amycolatopsis. Next base: position 5,901,632 of record NZ_CP166848.1, on the reverse strand, counting down.
CGTCGTGGGGGTTGCTGAGCACGCTGGTCGGCTCGGGGATCGCGTTGTACATCGCGCTGGAGGCGGTGGGCGGACGGCTGACGCTGGGCGATCTGGCGCTGTACACCGCCGCCGCGACGTCCGTGCAGAGTTCGGTGACCGGGTTGTTCACCGCGTTTTCCGGGATGTACGAGAACAATCTGTACCTGGATACGCTGTACCGATTCCTCGACACCAAACCGGAAATCACCGCACCGGCGAAGCCGCGACCACTTCCGTCCACTGTGGATGGACACATCCAGTTCGAGTCGGTGAGCTTCAGCTATCCGGGTGCGGACGAACCGGCATTGCACGGGGTGAGCTTCGAGATCCGTCCCGGCGAGACCGTCGCGGTGGTGGGGCGCAACGGCGCGGGCAAATCGACGCTGTTCAAACTGCTGTGTCGGCTTTACGACCCCACAGCGGGCCGGATCCTGCTGGACGGCGTGGACATCCGCGAGTACGACCCAGTGCAGCTGCGCACCAAGATCAGCGCGATGTTCCAGGATTACGTGACCTACCAAGGCACCGCGGCGGAGAACATCGGCCTCGGCGACCTGAACCGGCTCACCGATCGCGAGCACATCGAGGAGTCCGCCCGCCGCGCCGGAGCCGACGAGCGCATCGCCCGGCTGCCGACGGGGTACGACAGCCCGCTCGGCCGCTGGTTCGACCAGGGCGTGTCGCTGTCCGGCGGGGAATGGCAGAAAATCGCGCTGGCCAGGGCTTTCCAGCGCGAGGCCCCGATCCTGATCCTGGACGAGCCGACGTCGGCGCTGGACGCCCAAGCCGAGCACGACCTGTTCGACCGGCTGCACACGTTGTCGCGCGGGCGGACGACGCTGTACATCTCGCACCGGTTCTCGACGGTCCGCCAAGCCGAGCGCATTCTGCTGCTGGACCACGGGAAAGTCGCGGAGTACGGAACGCACGAGGCGCTGATGGCGGCCGACGCCGGGTACGCGGAATTGTTCACGCTGCAAGCGGAGGCGTACTTGAAGTGATTATGTTGGGGTGATCAGCCGAGGGGGTTTCGTGCTCATCGCCACTCAGGACCTGGGGGTCACCGCGGGCGAGACTGAGCTGTTCAGCGGTCTCGACCTGGCCGTCGACGCCGGCGAATGCCTGGTCGTCCGCGGTGCCAACGGGGCGGGCAAGTCGACGTTGCTGCGCTGTCTCTACGGGAATCAGGTGCCGACGTCCGGTTCCGTGTCCGTCTGCGGCGGACCGCCTGACGAGCGGTCCGCCGCTTTCCGTCGCCGCGTTTCGGTGCTTTTCGACGATTCGGCGCTCTTCGACGAGCTCACCCCGCGCCAGCATCTCGACCTGCTGCGCAATTCCTTCGGCGGCGAACTGGCCGACGGTCCGGTACCGGCTCCCGATGTGCCCGCGTCGGAGCTCTCCGCCGGACAACGACGTCGGCTCCTGCTGCACGCCGCGGTGGCGCGTCCGCACGAGGTGCTGCTGCTGGACGAACCGGAGCGCGCGCTGGACGCCGACGGCCGGGCCTGGCTGACCACCCTGGTCCGCACCAGCACGGGACGCGGCGCGGCGGTGATCGTGGCGAGCCATCACCCGCCGCTCGCGGACGAGGTCGCGGATTACGTGGTGGACCTGTGAAACGACCGGATCTGGTCTTGGCGCTGGTCATCGCGGTCGGCCTGCTGGGATCGCCGTTCTACAACACCGAATTGGTGCGGAGCCAGCTGATCGGCGGCGCTCCGGTGGGCGCGCTCGGCAGCGTGCTCGTGCTGTGCACCGGTCTCGCGCTGGCGTGGCGCGCGACCTTGCGCCGCGGCTATCTGTGGACCCATCCGGCCACGCTGACCTGGGACGATTTCGACGGTCAGCGTCCCGCCGTGCTCACCCGGCGACTCGTGCTGGACTGGGCCGCCAGATTCGCGGTCGCGGCGTATTTCTTCGCCGTTTCCGGGATGCTCATCGGCTTTCCCCGCTCATTGGTCGGCCCGATCGCGCTTTTCGTAGTCGTCGCCGCGCTGGCCTTGGTGCTGGGCCGCCGCCGCTCGTTCCCCGGCGAATCCCTGCTGCCGCTGACTCTCGCACTGCCGCTTGTCGTTCCACTGTGGACATACGTGGTCGTCGCCGGTCTCGCGGCGATCGCCTTGGCCCGGTCTTCTTCGTTGCCGCACACGGTTTCTCGCGACACGTTGATCCGGCACTACGCCGAACGCATGGTGCGCCGGACGTCCGCCGCCTTCCTGGACGTCTGGGCGCTGCTCCCGGCCGGACGCCCGGTGCCGTGGCGGAACGCGCTGGCCGGACGGTTCATCGTCACCCGGTATGTCGTCACGGGGACTCTCGCGCGTCGGCACACCCTCGGTCTGCCGGTCTTCCTCGCACTCGCCGTAGTCGCCACCCACGCGACCTTCCCCGCCGTGACGTCAGTGTGGCTCCTCGGCGTCGGCGGCTATCTTGCGCTGCTGCCGTTCACCGCGCCGGTCGCGCAGTTGCATCGAGTGCCCGGGCTGCGCCGCTGGCTGGATGCGTCAAACCTGCGCCTGCATACCGTGACCTGCGCTTTTCTCGGCCTGCTCGCGCTGATCTGGGCGGGTGTGGTCCTGCTGCTGGGCATCCCGGCTTCGATCAGCGCGCTAGTAGCTGTCCTGATCGCCGCACTGGCGGCCGTTCGTTCGGTGACCCGCGGCCCGCTGGACTTCAGCTCGATGGGGATGGTGCTGTACGAGGGCGTCCTGATCCCCGCCGGGCTGGTGCGGCAACTCGTCCGGGGCCCGGATCTCCTGGTGCTCGGATTAATCGCCGCGAGTTTCGTCCCGGTCTAGTTCTAGGCTTGACCGCCATGGGGCGACGCATCATGGTCACTGGCTGCTCCGGGGCCGGAAAATCCACTCTGGCCAGGCACATCGGTGCCGCCCTCGACCTCCCGGTCACACATCTGGACCGGCTCTACTGGCGTCCCGGCTGGGTCGAGGCCCCGCCAGAAGAGTTCCGTGCCGCCGTCGCCGAGGCGGCCAGCACGGACAGCTGGGTGATCGACGGCAATTACAGCAAGACCTTCGACCTGCGCCTGCCCTTCGCCGACACCGTCGTGCTGCTGGACGCCTCCCGCTACACCTGCCTGTACCGCGTCGTGCGGCGGCAACTGCGCGAATGGGGCCAGGAGACGCAGGCTCCCGGATGCGTGTCGAAGATCGACGCCGAACTGGTCCAGTGGATCTGGAAGTGGCCGACGCGCCGCCCGCTGATGCTGCGGCGGATCGCCACCGAAGCCCCGACCTCGCGGCAGGTGCTGCTGCGCTCGCCACGCGAGGTCTCCGCGTTCCTGCAGAGCCTGCGGTGATCGCTTGCCGGGCCAGCAATAAAGTGCCTTCCATGGGCACGGGAACGGCCGCGGAGACCGCCGCACAACTGGAAGCCGAGCTGGAAAAGTATCCCGAGGAGCAGGGAGAGCTCCTTTTCGAGGCGGCGCAAGCATGGCGGCAGGCCGGTGACGACCACCGCGCCGTCGCGCTGCTGACCCAGGCTGTCGCGCTGGGCGGCGAGGAAGGGGGCAACGCCCGGGTCGAACTCGCCGACGTGCTGTTCGACCTCGGCCGGACCGACGAGGCCCAGGCCTGCCTGGACGAGTTGCGGAGCGAGCAACTGCCCTCGTCGATGCCGTATCACCTGGCCGCTGAGCTGCTGGAACACCGTGGCGAGCTTCAGCAGGCGCTGGCCTGGTTCGACCTGGCCGTGGCCCGGCTGTCCGAGGAGGAGCTGGCCGACCGGAACACGGAGTTCGGGTTCTTCACCCTCGCGAACAACATCTTGACGGGTCGCCGACGGGTGCGCCGCGCGCTCGGATTGCCTCCGGACGAGCAGGACGAGTCGGTCCAGAGCCCTTCGGATCCGGTCCGTGCTGCCGCCCCGCCGGCGCCTCCGGGGGAAGTGCGAGTGCTGTTCTGGCCCCGCGACGAGATTCCCCGCGCGCACGAGGCTTGGCCGCACCTGGTTCAACACGCCGACGCGGACACCATCGTCGCCGACCGAGAGGCCGACAACCGGGAGCTGTCCGAGACGGGCATCGCCCGGATCATGATGGTCCCGTTGACCGTCGCGAAACTCCGGGAGTTCGCGACCCGTACCGGCAGCGACCCAGCCGCCGAAGACACCCGGCTGGCCTGCATGAACGAGGTCTTCGAGGAAGGCGGCGCGCTGAGCTGGCCCCCCGCGCGCAACGAGCCCTGCTGGTGCGGCTCGGGCGCGAAATACAAGAAATGCTGCGGCCGTCCCACCCTCTCCTGACCGCGATCGGAAGCCTGCTGACCTGCGCTTATTTCCCCTCGGGAGCAAATCCCGGCACTCGTTCGTTCACCTGGTATGGCTGTCGTGTTCCTGCTCTACGTCATCGCTGAAGTCGCCGCCATCTGGGCGGTCGGCTCGGTCGTCGGTGTGCTCGGCACGATCGGTCTGCTGATCGCGGGCGCGTTCGTGGGCTCGTGGCTGGCGCGCCGCGAGGGCGGCAAGGCGATGCGCGCGTTCATGGCGACCGCGCAGTCGGGCCGCAATCCGGAGAAGGAACTGACCGACGGCATGCTCGTCGCGCTCGGCGGCGTGCTGATCATGGTCCCCGGCTTCGTCAGCGACGTGCTGGGCCTGCTCTTCCTGCTGCCGCCGACCCGCTCGATCGCCCGGCGATTTTGGCTGCGCCGCGCGGAGAAGCGCGCCGTCCGGTACGCCAACCAGCGCCGCGGCCCGGTGATGGTGGTGGACAGCGAGGTCGTCGCGGAGGAGCCGCGGCCGTCGAACCACCCGGTGATCGAAGGCCGGATCGTCGAAGGCTGAGTCTTTGCCACAATGGCCTCCGTGGAGCGGCTGGTAACGACTTCCGCGGTGAGCGCCCGCATGAGCAAACAGAAGTCCCGCAACACCGGGATCGAAATGGCGCTGCGCAAGATCCTGCACGCCGCCGGGTTCCGTTATCGAGTGCACCGCCGTCCGGTCAAGGGTGTGCGCCGCGAGGCTGACCTGGTGTTCGGCCCGGCCCGGGTAGCGGTTTTCGTGGACGGCTGCTTCTGGCACGGCTGCCCGGAACACGGCACGTGGCCGAAGAACAACGCGGATTATTGGCGGACCAAGATCGAAACCAACCGCCGCCGCGACGCGAATACTGACGCACTGCTGCTCGAAGCGGGCTGGCTGTCGGTGCGAATCTGGGAACACGAAGCGACCGATGTCGCCGCGTCGCGGGTGATCGAGACCGTGAAGGAACGCCGGCCCCATTAATGTTGGCGCCATGCCTCTACCGGGTCAGCCCACCGCCGCGGAGTTCTTCGCGGGCATCGGTCTCGTGCGCCTAGGCCTAGAACCGGCCGGCTTCGACGTCGCGTGGTCCAACGACATCGAACCCGCGAAGCAAGCCATGTACGAGGCACACTTCAACGACCAGGGCGCGCACGAGTACGTCCTGGGCGATGTCGCCGCCCTGCGCGGTGCCGACCTGCCCGCGGGCCTCAGCCTGGCCTGGGCGTCCTTCCCGTGCACGGACCTCTCGCTGGCCGGCTGGCGCCGCGGCTTGGCGGGCTCGCACTCGTCGACGTTCTGGGAATTCACCCGCATCCTGGACGAACTGGGCCCGGATCGCCCACCGGTAGTCGCGCTGGAAAACGTCGTAGGCCTGGCGACAAGCCACGGCGGCGACGACCTCCGTGCCGCGATCCGCGAACTCAACCGGCTCGGGTACTCCGCCGATGTCCTGACCCTGGACGCCCGGCGGTTCGTCCCGCAGTCGCGGCCGCGGTTGTTCATCGTTGGTGCGCAGAATCCGCCCGCTGACTCGCCCGCGCCGTCACCGTTGCGCCCGGCTTGGCTTGCGCTTGATCCTTCGTTGCGGACCCATCGCGCTGCCTTGCCCGCACCTCCGCCGCTTTTGGTCACCGGACTGTCCGCGGCCGTCGAACGCCTGTCCGCCGACGACGAGCGTTGGTGGACGCCCCTGCGTGCTGACGCGTTCGTCGGCTCCCTTTCGCCGCTCCAACTGGAGCGCTTGACGCAGTTGCGGGCGGGAAAGAAGCTGGTGTACCGCACGGCTTACCGCCGCACCCGAAACGGAAAGCCAGTGTGGGAAGTCCGGCCGGACGACATCTCCGGCTGCCTGCGCACCGCCCGTGGCGGGTCGTCCAAACAGGCCGTGGTGCAAGCAGGGCGGGGAAGCGTACGGGTCCGGTGGATGACACCCCGCGAGTACGCCCGGCTGATGGGCGCGGGGCAGTACGCGCTGGAGGGGCTGCGGAACAACCAGGCCCTGTTCGGCTTCGGGGACGCGGTGTGCGTGCCGGTGGTGCAGTGGCTGTCGGAGAATTACCTGATGCCGTTGGCACGCGGGGAAATGAGCCTGGAGACCGCGGTTTAGTCCGCTCCAGTCGGCTTAGGAATGTCGAAATACCCCGACAACCGCACCGCCGGCGCGTACTCGCCCTTGACCTTCACCTTCCCCGTCACGAACATCGCCGCCACTGCGGCGTTCCCGGTCGCCATCCGGATGAAGTCCTCCACCGCCACGGTGATCGTCGTGTCCGGCGTGCGGGCCAGGTCGGTGCTCGACACGCACAACCCGTCCTCGATGACCGTCTGGTAGCGGTCGAAATCGTCCCCGGCGGGGAAGCGCCAGGAGACCACGATGTCCACGTGCCGGGCTCGTTCCGGGCGGAAGTGTTCCGACATCCGGCGGAAGATCTCGTCCAGGAAGACCGCGCGCAGTTCGTCGTGGTCGGCGATGCCTTTCAGCTGTTCCCGGGTAGCCGCCGCGACGACGTCCACCAGGGCCTGCGTGGTCAGCGAGCCGATGTCGATGCCGGCTCCGGCCGTACCGAGCATGTGCAGCGTCTCCAGGACCTGCACGAACTGCTCCGGCGTCAGTTTGCCCACCTCGAGGGTGCGGGCGAACCCGTTCACCGCGTGCTCACCGGGTGAGTGCGCGGCACGCATGCGCGAGCGCCAGCGGGACACCGGAGCGGCTCAGGCCGGTCGGGGGAGGTCGAAGTGGCCGACCAGCCCGGCTGCGAAGGCCAGGTCGCCCTTGACCTTCAGTTTTCCGGTCACGAACAGCACCGCGGGCGTCGCCTGGTGGGTGATGATGCGGAAAAAGTCCACGGGCGAAAGCGTAATCGTCACGCGGGGTTTCTCGCGCATTTCGCGGGACACAGTGCAGGTTCCGTCGGAAAGCACCGTCTCGTAGCGGTCGTAGCCGCCCTCGCCGGTGCCGCCGGACAGCCGCCAGTGCACGACCGCGTGCAGCGACTTCGCACGGATGTGCGCTCCCATGCGCGCGAAGATCTCGTCCAGCACCCGCACCCGTAGCGCGCGTTCGGCGACCACGGCTTCCAACTGCGCCCGCGACGCCCGCGCGACCAGCGTGGCGAACTTCGTCGGGTCGACCTTGTCCAGCGAGAACGCCGGCACTTGCTCAGACAGCCGGACCAACGCCGCCAGCAGGCGGTTCATGTCGGAACGGCCCAGCTCACGGGGGTCAATGGCGTCCGCGACCGCGTTGACGTCGAGCGCGCTCGCGTCGACGGCTTCGGTGCGGTCCAGCGCGTCCAGCAGCGCGACTCCGCGCAGGCCGGCCAGGTCAGCACTGGTCGCCTCCGGGTTGTCGGCCATCTTCCACCCCTTCCGGAACTTTCCGCCGTAAGGCTACCGGTGAGTAGGTAGTGCGGCAAGCAACGCCGCCGACCTGGGGACGGGTACCGTCCGTGCCAGCGAGAGGGAGGAAACAGCACTGTGCCCGACGAAGATCAGCGCCCACCCGAGCGAGCGAGACGGCTCCCGAGGGCGGTCCGTGAACGCCAGATCCTGGACGCCGCGGTGCAGGTGTTCTCCCAGCACGGCTACCACTCGGCGTCGATGGACGAGATCTCCGAGGTCGCGGGCGTCTCCAAGCCGATGATCTACACCTACCTCGGCTCGAAGGAAGACCTCTTCGGCAAGAGCATCCAGCGCGAGGCGACCCGCCTGCTGGAAGCCATCCAGGCCGGCGTGCAGCCCGACCTCCCGCCGGACATGCAGCTGTGGCACGGCCTGCGGTCCTTTTACCGCTTCGTCGCCGAATACCGCGAGTCCTGGACGGTGCTGCACCGCCAGGCGCTGACGGTCGGCGGCGGTTTCGCGGCGGAAATCACCGCGATGCGCACGCGCGCGATCGAACTGGTCGCGGCGCTCGTGGTGGCCGCGGGGACGCGCAAGGGCCTCGGCGAGCAGACGGAGTTCTCCGGGCCAGGCTTGGCCGCCGCGCTGGTCGGCGCGGCGGAATCGCTGGCCGACTGGGCGCTGGACCACCCGGAGATCTCCGACGGCGTGCTCGCGTCCTGGCTGATGAACCTGGTGTGGCTGGGGTTCAACGACCTTGTCGAGGGGCAGGTCTGGAAGCCCTCAGAGTGAGCGGCGCAGCTCTGACTGTCTCGATCTGCGCGTTGGTGTTCACGGTCTTCTCGTTCTGGTGGCTCAACGCGCGACCTGGTCGGTTGAAGACCTTCCCACCGCACACCTTTGCCTCCGGCCCAGAGCGGGACGGCAGGCAGTCGATACTCATCCCACTGGTTCTCCACAACACCGGCGCACTGCCGATTGTCGTTCGAGATCTCCGCGTCGTTGTGCTGGGAGAACCGGCGATGAGCGCGCTGCGATGGGAGAGAACGCGTCCCCGGCTACGCGGCGAAAACGACGCGGACCTCCCGGCGACGTTCGCCGTTCCCGGTCGGAGCGTCACCCAGATATTCGCTGAGTTCGACTCCGCTCCGCCGGGCTTCCAGAACCTAGATCGCGAGATTCGCGTTGAGGCTCAACTCGGACGGCGGGCAAGGTGGCACCACGTCGTCACTTTCGTGCTTCACGCATCGGCGGCCATCCAGCCCGAGCAGTACCTCGAGTACCGAAACGAGAAGCCCTCAGAGGGCTGAGATCACCCCGTCCAAATGGGGCTTCGGCTTCCGGGCGTGCCACAGCTCAAAGGCCCACCCGTCGTCCGTCTGCCAGGTCGTGAAGGCCGCGCGGCCCGGCAGCAGCACCGGCTGCTTGAACCGCACCGCGACGGTGTACGCATCCGGCAGCCGACCCTCGAAGGACGCCAGCGCGTGCGCCTTCGTCCACATGCCGTGCGCGATCGCCTTCGGGAAGCCGAACAGGCGCGCGGTCAGCGGGTGCAGGTGGATTGGGTTGCGGTCGCCGGAAACCTCGGCGTAGCGGCGGCCGATGTCGCCCGGAACGTGCCACAACGCGGACGGCTTCGGGGGCGTCAGCTGGGTGCGCGGGCCCGACGGACCCGAGCCCGAACCGGTGCGGCGGAGATAAGTCGATACCTCGCTCCACACGGTGTCCGCGCCGGAGTGAACCTCGCTCACCATGTCGAACTGGGTGCCTTTTTCGTGCGGGCGCAGGTTTTCCGCGCGCACGCTCACCCGGAACGTCTCGCCGAGCAGCAACGGGCGGTGTTGCGTAATCCGGTTCTCGACGTGCACCAAACCCAGCAGCGGGAACGGGAAACCCGGTTCGGTCATCAACGCCATCTGCAGTCCGAAGACCAGCATGTGCGGATACGTCGCGGGCAGCTCGTCCGAGAAGCGGAATCCGCAGACTTCGTTGTAGGCCGCGACATGTGCCGGGTCTACGACGACCTCGGGGCGCACCAACTCCGTAGTCGGCAGGGTCGAGCCGCCGCCTCGGCGCAGCAGGGCTTTCGGGTACAGCGTCGCCAGGCTTGGCGCGCTCGTCACTTCACGAACGGCCATCCCTCACGCCCCCAGCAGCGCCTGGCCGCACACGCGGACCAGGTTTCCGTTGACCGCGGCCGACGCCGGATTGGCATACCAGGCAATCGTTTCCGCGACGTCCACCGGCAGCCCGCCCTGGCCGAGGCTGGACAGCCGCCGTCCGGCCTCGCGGATGAACAGCGGGACCGCGGCGGTCATCTTGGTCTCGATGAACCCGGGCGCGACCGCGTTGATCGTGCCGCCGTACTCCGCGAGCTGCGGCGCACCGACGTTCACCATCCCGATCACGCCCGCCTTCGACGTCGCGTAGTTCGTCTGGCCGACGTTGCCCGCGATGCCCGCAATGGACGAAACCCCGATGACCCGGCCGTTTTCGCGCAGGACCTTGTCGCCGAGGAGCTTGTCGTTCACCGCGAGCTGCGCGGCGAGGTTCACCGCGATCACCGAATCCCAGCCGCCCTCGGTCATGTTGCCGAGCGTCTTGTCGCGGGTGATCCCAGCGTTGTGCACCACGACGTCCACGCCGCCATGGCGCTCAGTCAGGTACTCGGCGAGCTTGGCGGGCGCGTCGGCGGCAGTGATGTCCAGCTGCAGCGCCGAACCGCCGATTCGATTGGCCACAGTGGACAGATCGCCGCCCTGTGCGGGGATGTCCAGCGCGACCACGTGCGCGCCGTCGCGGGCGAGCGTTTCGGCGATCGCCTCGCCGATGCCGCGCGACGCACCGGTGACCAGCGCGACCTTGCCGTCCAGCGGCTTGTCCCAGTTCTCCGGCGTGGGCGCGGTCTTCGCGTGCGTGCCGACGCGGATGACCTGGCCGTCCACGAACGCCGACTTCGCCGACAGCAGGAACCGCAGCGTCGACTCGGCCGCCTCCTCAGCCCCTTCGGCGACGTACACCAGCTGCGCCGTCGCGCCGCGCTTGAGTTCCTTGCCGACCGAGCGGACGAAACCCTCCAGCGCGCGCTGCGCGATCCGCTCGCGGCCCTCGGCCAGCTCCGGCGGCGTGCCGAGCACGACCACCCGGCCGGATGAACCCACCTTGCGGATCACCGGGTGGAAGAACCGGTAGACCTCGCGCAGCTGTCCTGGATCCTTCACGCCGGTGGCGTCGAAAACCAGCGCCGCCTGCCGGTCCGCCGGTGCGCTGATCACCTCGATGCCGGCCTCGGTGAGCTGTGCCCGAACGCTCTTCTCCAGCCGTCCGCCAGGCGCGGCGCCGAGAAGTGCGGGACCCTCGAGTGCGGGTTGGCCGGGACGGTACCGGCGCAACGTCGCGGGGTTGGGCAGGCCGAGCTTCGGCACCACGAATTTCCCCAGCGGGGTCCTCGTGAACTGCTGGTACCTGTCCGCCATCACGTGCCTCCCGTGCAGTCTGCGTCACGTCGCAGTCTAACCTACTCGCTAGTAGGTTACAGTGTGAAAGGGACGACTCAGAGAGGTGGACGGCATGGCGACCAGGAAAACCCCGGCGGTGCGCAAGGTCGCGATCGTCGGCGGGAACCGGATCCCGTTCGCACGGTCGAACGGCCCGTACTCCCGGGCCTCGAACCAGGACATGTTCACCGCCGCGCTGGACGGTCTCGTCAGCCGGTTTTCGCTGCAGGGCGAGGTGATCGGCGAGGTCGCCGCCGGTGCGGTGCTCAAGCACTCCAAGGACTTCAACCTCGCCCGCGAGAGCGTGCTGGGCAGCAAGCTCTCGCCCGCGACGCCGGCGTCGGACGTCCAGATGGCGTGCGGCACCGGATTGCAGGCAGTCATCAACGTCGCCCACAAGATCGCGCTCGGGGAAATCGATTCGGCGATCGCGGGCGGCGTGGACACCACGAGTGACGCCCCGCTGGCGGTGAACGCCAACCTGCGCCAGATCCTCGTGCAGCTCAACGCGGCGAAGACGCTCGCCGACCGGCTCAAGCTGGTCGCGAAGCTCCGGCCGGGCCACATCGTCCCGGAGATCCCGCGCAACGCCGAACCGCGCACCGGATTGTCGATGGGGGAGCACGCCGCGCTCACCGCGCAGGTCTGGGACGTCACCCGCGAGGCGCAGGACGAGCTCGCCGCGACCAGCCACCGCAACCTCGCCGCCGCCTACGACCGCGGATTCTTCGACGACCTGGTCACGCCGTACCTCAAGCTCGCCCGCGACCAGAACCTCCGCCCGGACTCCTCGGTCGAAAAGCTCGCCAAGCTCAAGCCGGTCTACGGCGGCCCGGACGGAACCATGACGGCGGGCAACTCGACGCCGCTGACCGACGGCGCGTCGACCGTCCTGCTCGCGACCGAACAGTGGGCGAAGGCGCACAAGCTGCCGGTGCTGGCGTACCTGACGTTCAGCCAGACCGCCGCCGTCGACTACGTGCACGGCGACGAGGGTCTGCTGATGGCCCCCGCGTACGCGGTGCCGCGGATGCTCGAGCGCGCCGGATTGACGTTGCAGGACTTCGACTTCTACGAGATCCACGAGGCGTTCGCGTCGCAGGTGCTCGCCACGCTCAAGGCGTGGGAGGACCCGGCGTTCGCCAAGGAGAAGCTCGGCCTCGACGCGCCGCTCGGCTCGATCGACCGCACCAAGCTGAACGTGAACGGCTCCTCGCTGGCGGCCGGGCACCCGTTCGCCGCGACCGGCGGCCGGATCGTCGCGACGCTCGCGAAACTGCTGAACGAGAAGGGTTCCGGGCGCGGCCTGATCTCCATTTGCGCGGCTGGCGGCCAGGGCGTCACCGCGATCCTGGAGAAGTAAGCCAAGGTCCGTGAAGGGCTCCTTGAGGGAATCTGATTCCCTCAAGGAGCCCTTCACGGACGTTGAGCCAAGTCAGTCGGTGAGCGACTTCTCCGCGCGCTTGGCCAGTTTGTCGGCGCGCTTGCCCGCCTTCTTCGCCGCGCGCCGGGCCCGCCAGCCCAGCGACGGCTTGCCCGCCGTGTCGCTCGCGGCCAGCAGCAGGCCGCCGGCCAGCGACGCGTTCTTGAAGAACTGGATCTGCTGCGCCTGCTTCTCGCCCGGATCGCTCAGCTGCCAGAACCGGTGCGCGGACAGCGTCGTCGGCACCAGCGACCCGAGCAGCGCCACCGCAGCCAGCCGCGGGGCCTTGCCGCTCGCCAGCGCGAGCCCGGCTCCGATCTTGACCGCCGCGTCGATCCGCACCAGCGTGGCCGGATCGCGCGGGACCTGGTCCGGCACCAGTCCCTCGACCTTGTCGAAGGTCTCGGTGAGGAACGGTTCGGCCGCCTTCGCGTGGCCCTGGGTGTCGCGCAGGGCACCGATGCCGCCGAGCACGAAGATCGACGCGAGCAGTGGACGTGCCACCCGGCGCAGTATCACGGTCTCGCCTCTCTGGTCTGGAATCCCTGAAGAAGAACCTACAACCGGGATTGCCCGCCCCGCTGCCCGCCGAACCGAGCTAGCGATACCTAGTCGAATATTGCTCTGGTTCTAGATTGCCGTAGACAGTTCTATCGGGGTTCGGGCTTGACCTTGACGCAGCGTCAACCTCTACCGTCGAAGCCGTGGTCAGGACGGAATGGTCGATCCAGGACATCGCCCGGTCCGCGGGCACGACGAGCAGGACCCTGCGGCATTACGACGCCGTCGGGCTCCTGCCGCCGACGCGGATCGGCGGCAACGGCTACCGCTACTACGACGAGAACTCGCTCGTCCGGTTGCAGCGGATCCTGCTGCTGCGCGAACTGGGCTTGGGCCTGCCCGCGATCGCCGAGGTGCTCGACGGGCAACGCGACGGCGTCGCGGCGCTCGAAACGCACCTGGCGCTGCTCAAGCGAGAGCAGCAGCGGATCGGGCGGCAGATCGATTCCGTGCGGACCACGCTTCGAAAACTGAAGGGAGGTGAACGACTGATGGCAGAGGAAATGTTCGAGGGATTCGACCACACTCAGTACAAGGAAGAGGTCACCCAGCGCTGGGGAGCCGACGCCTACCGCAAGGGCGACCAGTGGTGGAGTTCACTGTCGGCGGCCGAGAAGAAGGCCCACCAGCAGGAACAGGTCGACATCGGCTTCGCGTTCGGCGCCGCTCGCGACGCTGGTCACGACGCCAGTTCGGCTGAGACGCAGGCTGTCACCGCACGGCTGCACGAGTGGCTGAAGCCCACCGGGATGGAGATCTCGAAGGGCTACTTCACCGGTCTCGGGCACATGTATGTCGCCGACCCGCGGTACGGCGCGTACGACGAGAAGCACGGCCCCGGCACGGCCGAGTACATCCGCGACGCGATGAAGATCTACGCGGAGCGGAACCTGACGGACTAACGCTCCGTCAGAGGGTGCGCTGGAGGTAAGGATGGACGGGGCTGCAGACCCGGCCATCCTTCAAGCAACACGCGCTAGGTATCTATGCAGAAATATCGGGCCAGCTCTAGATACCTCGATACGGTGACAGAGTGGACCCCATCCGCAACCCCTTCGCGCCCGGTGCCGGGCAGCGGCCGCCGGAGCTGGCAGGCCGGGAAAGGGAGCTGAAGGCGTTCGAGGTCGTGCTCGAACGCGTCGCTCGCGGACGCCCCGAACGCAGTCTCGTGCTCACTGGCCTGCGCGGCGTCGGCAAGACGGTGTTGCTGGGGGAGTTGCGGTCGATGGCCGTCCGGCACCGGTGGGGCGCGGGCAAGATCGAGGCGCGACCGGACGCGGAACTGCGCCGTCCGTTGTCCGCGGCCCTGCATCGGGCGATCCGCGACCTCGCCGTGCGGCATCGCGCGCCGGACCGGGTCGAGGAAGTGCTCGGGGTGCTGAAGGCGTTCGCGCTCAAGGCGAACAAGCCGGACGCGAAGCTGCGCGACCGCTGGCAGCCCGGCATCGACGTGCCCGCCGCGCAGGGCCGGGCGGATTCCGGCGACATCGAGATCGACCTGGTCGAACTGTTCACCGACGTCGCCGAGCTGGCCGCGGACGTCGGCACCGGCGTCGCGCTGCTGATCGACGAGATCCAAGACCTGCAGCCGGACGACGTCTCGGCGCTGTGCGCGGCTTGCCATGAGCTGTCGCAGTCCGGCGCGCCGCTGGTCGTGGTCGGGGCGGGGCTGCCGCATGTGCCCGCGGTGCTGTCGGCGTCTAAGTCGTACTCCGAGCGGCTCTTCCGCTACTCGCGCATCGACCGGCTCAGCCGTGAGGACGCCGACTACGCGGTGATGGCCCCGATCGAACGCGAGGACGCCGGGATCGAACCGGAGGCGCTCGACGCGCTCTTCGACGCGTCCGGCGGCTATCCGTACTTCATCCAGGCCTACGGCAAAGCCGCCTGGGACGCCGCGCCCGCGGACCCGATCACGGTCAAGGACGTGCAGGTCGCCGCGCCCGAGGCGGAGTCCGAGCTGGCGGTCGGGTTCTTCGGGTCGCGCTACGAACGCGCGACGCCCGCCGAACGCGAGTACCTGCTCGCGATGGCCGAGCTGACCCAAGGCCGCGACGAGGCCGCCGGAACCGCCGATGTGGCCGTCTACCTGGGGCGCAAGCCCTCGTCGCTGTCGCCGGCGCGCGACAGTCTGATGAAGAAAGGCCTGGTCTACTCCGCCGAACGCGGCCAGATCGCCTTTACCGTGCCGCACTTCGGGCACTACCTGCTCGGCCGGGACTGAGCGAATCTTCCCCTCGCTACCGGTCTATGCGGCTGCCTAGCTATTTCTAGCATTTTTGCTAGATAACCTTAGAAGCCGTTAGCGCGTTAGCGGCTTGTGACTGCCGACACGCGATCTGTCCGGTGATCTTCAGGAGACCGCCGATGATTCTTCGGCAAGTGCCCCATGTCACCGTAGATTCGTTGGATTCCTTGTGAAAAAAGGTGCATACTAGAGACACAGCCACCGAAGACCTCTGAAGGGGATGCAAGAGACCATGAGCAACATCGCCGCCAAGCTCCGTGCCCGTCGCGCCGAGGCTCGCACTCGCCGGGCGCTGAACCGGGCGATCGACACCGCGGCCACCTCCACGGTCCGGCAGGAGCTCATCGCCCTCGCCCAGGCGCGTCAGCCGTTCATGCGCTGACCTGCACAACCAACCTGTTGGTGGGTCACTCACGTGAGTGATCTAGACCACAGCGAACCCTGGGTGTAACGCCGCGGAGAGCCGCGTCGATACCCACTACGACCCCGTGATGCTGGCGGACCCCCGACCTGGCAGCATCACGGGGTTTCCATATGTCTGGACCATTTTCGCTCCGGCTCCACCACCGGGGGAATTCCCTTGCCCCGAGCGGGCGACGGGGAGATGCTTGACTCAGTCAACGATCGAGTCAAGGTGGTCCCCGTGCCGGATTCCGTCCTCGCCGAACGCGTTGCCACGGTTCGTGCTTTCAACCGGCTCTACACCGGCGTGATCGGCGTCCTCGACGAGGGACCCGCCGACGCCGAATACTCGCTGAGCGAAGCGCGAGTGCTGTTCGAACTCGCCCAACAGGACCAGCTGCAGGTCAGTGATCTGCGCAAACGGCTCGCCCTGGACGGCGGCTACGCGAGCAGGCTGCTCGGCCGCCTGGAAACCCGCGGCCTCGTCACCCGCGAACGCTGCGCGGACGACGCACGCCGCCAGCTCGTCACGCTCACCGCCGAAGGGCACGCCGCGTTCGCCGATCTCGACCACCGGTCGGCCAGCCAAATCGGCGGCCTCCTCGACCAGTTCGCGGACGCTGACCAGCGCCGTCTGCTCGGCGCGATGGGGACCATCACCGCGCTCGTCGGCGAACAGTCACCGGAACCGGCGGTCACCGTGCGCGCACCACGTCCAGGCGACCTCGGCTGGGTGGTGCACCGGCACGGCGCGTTGTACGCCGCGGAGTACGGCCTCAACGAACGCTTCGAAGCCATGGTCGCGCGCGTGGTCGCCGATTTCGCCGAACACCGCGAAGACCCTCGCCAAGCCGGCTGGATCGCCGAACTCGACGGGGAACGAGTCGGCAGTATTTTCTGCACTCCCAGCGACGAGGAAGGCACCGCGAAACTCCGGCTGCTCCTGCTGGAACCGGCCGCGCGCGGACACGGCGTCGGCAAACGGCTGGTGCGCGAATGCGTCGAATTCGCCGCCGCGCAGGGGTATCGGGCGATGGAGCTGTGGACGCTGTCCCTGCTCGCCGCCGCCCGCGGGATCTACCGCGGCGCCGGATTCGAACTCGTCGGCGAAGAGGAGACAGACGCGTTCGGCCCCCTCGTGACCGGCGAAACCTGGCGGCGGGAGTTATAGATGTTCGTTCTGTACTGCCCGGTGTGCGACCGCCGGACGCTGCTGGGCGTCGACGAGGTCGACTGGGTCGAGAACCTGACGCGCGGCGTGATCTCGGTGTCCGGCCACTGCCCGCTGGGCCACGCCGCGGTCATCCTGACCGGCGACTCCTTCACCCCGCACTCGGACCCGAGGTATTTCGGGCCCGCGCCGCGAGTGTGGACGAAACCCATGCACCGCCTGCGCGGCTGGCTGCGCACCCGGTTCGAAATGAGCCGCGACCTGCCAGGCCCGTTCTATCGTTTCTGACGCCCCATCAAGTAAAACTCCGGATTCGGCTTGAGCGCGGTCAAATGCGCGAGCCGGTTGGACATCGCGAACAACGCCGTGATCGCGCCGACGTCCCAGATCTCGTCCTCGGTCAACCCCGCCTCGCGCGCCATCGCGAGATCGCCCTCGCCGAACAACGCGGAATCGCGAGACAGTGCGAGGGCCAGATCGACAATCGCCCGGCCGCGCTCGTCGAGTTCGACTTGCCACGGGTTGGTCGCGACCTGGTCGGACAGCTCGGGATCCTTCGCGCGGATCCGCAGGATGGCCCCGTGCGCGACGATGCAGTAAGTGCAGTGGTTCGCGCCGGAGGTGGCTACGACGACCAGTTCGCGTTCGGCTTTGGTGAGTCCGCCTTCGCGCTCCATGAGGGCGTCGTGGTAGTCGAGGAACGCGCGGAGTTCTGCGGGCCGGTGGCCTAGGGCACGGAAGATGTTCGGCGTGAAGCCGGATTTCTCCGCGATGGCACCGATGCGCTCGCGGAGATCGTCGGGAAGGTCTTCGAGTTCCGTCACGGGGAACCGGCTCACGGGGTTGGTCATACCGCCCACGCTAACCCGCGCGGTTTGCGTACGGGAGGGGGTTGGATGGGCCAAGGTGTCTTGGTGGACAAACGACCGGCGTTGCGACCGATACCGCGGTGGGTGATCTGGGCTGGGCTTCCGGCGATGGTGGCGCTGGCCGGGGTGGCGGTGTGGGTGCTGCTCGCTTTCGCGCCGGATTCGGCGCAGCTTGATGCGATCCGGACTGGCGGGACGCTCGGAGTCGGGCTCGGTGGTGCGGTCGCGTTGTGGTTGGCGGTGCGACGGCAGCGGTCGACCGAGTTGGATTTGCTGCAGAAGGAGGCGGCGCATCGGCTTGCAGAGCAAGTCGCTGCGGACACTCGGGAACATCAGCTTCGTACGGCCGCTGATGCGCGGGAGGATGCGCTGGCTCGGCGGGTGACGGAGCAGTATGGGAAGGCTGTTGACCAGCTTGGTTCGGAGCGCGCTCCGGTGCGGTTGGGTGGGCTGTACGCACTGGAGCGGCTTGGGCAGGACCACGCGGATGGCCCGTTGCGGCAGATGATCGCCGACGTGTTGTGCGCTTATCTCCGGATGCCGTCGGATGACACGGCGGAGGAGGCGCAGGTTCGGCGCACCGCGCAGAAGATCATCGCTAACCATTCCCGCCCAGGCGGGGAGCGGCATTGGCCCGGCCTGCTACTCGACTTCTCCTGGGCGCAACTCGACCAGGCCGACTTCCGTAATTGCCAATTCGCTGACACCATCTTCACTGGAACCACTTTCGACGGTTTCACTCGATTTAACGGCGCCATATTTTCCCATAGCGTTGATTTCACCGAATCAACCTTCACCGATATCGCATACTTTACCGCCGCAAAATTCAACGGAGAGTCTTACTTCCGCAACGCCGATTTCGATGAGTACACCCGATTCAACAAGGTCGACTTCGCCGGGTTCACCTCTTTCGGAGATGCGAGATTCCAACGCGTTGTCACCTTTCACTCAGCACCTTTTTCCGAGCTGGCAGTATTCGAAGACGCGCAGTTCGGCGACAACGTCGATTTCGATCGGACCGTGTTCTCCGTTCCGCCCGACTTCAATGGAGCACGGGCTCGGCTGGGCCCAGAGGATCACATCAGATACGGCTGGCCGGGTTCGTGGATACTCGGCGATCCCGAGGACGGTTGGGCGCCGCTGCTCCAGTTACGCTGACCCCGGATGGACCCCGTTCACCCGGAAGGGGTTTGCTTACCCTGTGAACTGGACCGCGTACGTGGACGGTTACTGCGAGCGCACCGCGCCCGGACTCTGGGGAGAGCCGCTCAACGACTTGGCCAACCTGGCGTTTCTCGTCGCTGCCGGGATGGTCTGGTGGTATGCCAACGGGCAGCGCACCGGGCGAATACTCGCCGCCCTGATCGGGTTGATCTTCGTTGCCAGCAGCGTGTTTCACCTGGTCGCCACCCGGTGGGGCGCGGTCGCCGACTCCGCCGCCATCTTGTTTTTCGGGTTGTTCTACGCCGCGCTCTTTCCCCGGGTCTTCTTCAAAGCCAAAGCCAAGTGGGCCTGGCTCGGCGCACCGGCGTTCCTGGCGCTCACTGTCGCGTCAAGCGCGCTTGGCGGCGGGCTGTATCTGCCGGCGCTCGTCGGGCTCGTGGGGTTCGCCGTCGCGTTGGGGGTCAAGCGCGACTCGTACTGGCTGGACTTCGCCATGGCTGCCGCGGTGTTCGCGTTGTCCTTGGCGTTTCGGAGCATTGACGACGTGGTCTGCGGAGATTTCCCAGCGGGCACGCATTTCCTCTGGCATGTGCTGAACTCGGTCGTGCTGTACCTCGTCGCGAAGGCGATGATCGGCAAAACAGAAGAGGCCCCCGCGCCGGAAGACGACGCGGGGGCCTCTGTCTAAAAAGGACTCAGTGGGCGCCGATGGGGCGCAGGTCCTTGTCGTGTTCGTCAGCGTGGTAGTCCTCGGGCGCGGTTTCGTCGTTGCCCGGGCTCCACTTCAGGGCCCGTGCGATGACCGAAACCACCGCGGCTACCACGATGTTCGCGACCAGGGCCACGAAACCGGGGTAGATCTGCACGACGGCGAGACCGGTGCCGCTGAACGGGTGCCAGCCGAAGATCGACAGGTTGCCCATCGCCAGTGCGGAGCCGCCGAAGTGGAGTTTTCCGTTGGCCGGGTTGGGGATGCCGTACAGCATGATCAATCCCCAGCCCATGCCGACGATCCAGCCAGCAATGAGACCCGCCTTGTGGAACCAGCGCGTGTACAGCGCGATGGCGACCGCGGGGAGGGTCTGCAGGATCAGCACGCCGCCGATGAGCTGCAGGTCGATCGAGAACTGCGGGTCGATCAGGATGATCACCAGCACCGCGCCCAGCTTGACCACCAGCGACGCCAGCTTGGCCTGCTTCGCCTCCTGCTTCGGCGTCGCGTCCTTGCGGATGTACTCCTTGTAGATGTTGCGCGTCCACAGGTTCGCCGCGGCGATCGACATGATCGCGGCGGGCACCAGCGCGCCGATGCCGATCGCGGCGAAGGCGATGCCCGCGAACCAGTTCGTGAACTCCGAGTCGAACAGCAGCGGGACGATCGTGTTGCCGTCCGGCTTTCCGGTGGCCGCGTTCGTCAGCGGCTTGACGCCCGCCGAGATCGCGACGTAGCCCAGCAGCGCCAGCAGGCCCAGCACGAACGAGTAAGCCGGCAGCGCCACCATGTTCCGCTTGATCACGTTGCGGCCGCGCGAGGCGAGCACGCTCGTGAGCGAGTGCGGGTACAGGAACAGCGCCAGTGCCGAACCGAGCGCCAGCGTCGCGTACTGCAGCTGGTTGCTCGAGGTCAGCAGGACGGAACCGGACGGCTTGCCCGTCTTCGGGTTCGGCTTGGCCAGCGTTTCCTTGGCGGTGTTGAAAATGTGGTCCCAGCCGCCGAGCTTCGAGGGCAGGTAGATGATCGCCACGATGATCACGATGTAGATCAGGATGTCCTTGACGAACGCGATCAGCGCGGGCGCGCGCAGGCCGGACTGATACGTGTAAAGCGCGAGGATCACGAACGCGATCAGCAGCGGCAGGTGCCCGACGATGCCGGAACCGTTGATGCCCATCGTGCGCAGCACCGCTTCGAGGCCGACCAGCTGCAACGCGATGTACGGCATGGTCGCGACGATGCCGGTGATCGCGATCAGCAACGCCAGGGTCGGCGAGCCGAACCGGCCGCGGACGAAGTCGGCGGGAGTCACGTAGCCGCGAGAACGGCTGACCGACCACATGCGCAGCGCGGGCAGCAGGACGATCGGGTAGACGACGATCGTGTAAGGCAGCGCGTACAGGCCGAGCGCGCCGGCGCTGAACACGAGCGCGGGCACGGCGACGAAGGTGTACGCGGTGTAGAGGTCGCCGCCGAGCAGGAACCAGGTGATCCACGAACCGAACTTGCGGCCGCCGAGGCCCCATTCGTCGAGGTGGTCGAGGCTGCCGCCGGCTTTCCAGCGCGAGGCGACGAAGCCGAGCACGGTGACGACGACGAACAGGAACGCGAAGACGATCAGTTCGACCCACTGAAT
Source organism: Amycolatopsis sp. cg13 (assembly GCF_041346965.1). Taxonomy (GTDB): domain Bacteria; phylum Actinomycetota; class Actinomycetes; order Mycobacteriales; family Pseudonocardiaceae; genus Amycolatopsis. The sequence continues at coordinate 5,880,323 of NZ_CP166848.1, read as the reverse complement.
GTTGTTCATCGGGCGTCCCCCTCGTCCAAGTCGTCAACGCTCAGCTCGTCCTGGCCCTGGTTGCGCGGCTTGTCCTTGGTCGCCAGGTAGACGATGCCGGTGCACAGCACGCCCAGCACGACGAACGCCAGCTGGAACCAGTAGAAGAACGGAAGGCCGAACAGCCGCGGCCCGTCGAAGTTGAACAGCGGCGTGACCAGGATCAGCAACGGGATCAGCAACAGCAGGTTCCAGGCACTGAACTGGAACCCGCGCACCCGACCGCCCGGTTTGGCAGTGGACATCGAACCTCACCTAACACTCACGTGACACGCGACCGCCTGACCCTAGACCGCGCTCATCCCGCCGTCATACGACTTCGATATCGATTCGATCAGCACTACGAACACGTTCCAGGGTGTGGACAACCTCGGGGACAACCCGCTCCCGCGCGGCCTCAGCGAGCTGTTCGCTACCCCTATCGGCGGGACCGGGCCGCCTCGAATGCCCCAAGAGCTTGTGCCGGACGGCGGTTGTCCACGGGGTTCGGCAGCTTGTGCACAGAGTTATCCACAGGCAGTGGACAACTCTGTGGCTAAACTGGGCGGCATGGTCCGCGTGCCCCTCACCGACGAAGAACGCTCCCGAGGCGAGCGGCTCGGCGTGGTGTTGCGCGCCGCCCGGGCCAGCCGCAGCATGGTCGACGTGGCCGCCGAAGCGGGCATTTCGGTCGAAACCCTGCGCAAAATCGAGACGGGCCGGATTCCGACGCCCGCGTTCTTCACTGTCGCGGCGATCGCCGACGCGGTGGGCATGCCGCTGGACCGGCTGCGTGTCGCCTGCGACGGCGATCCGGCGGCGTTTTCGCAGGCCAGCTGAGGTTTCGCGGCTTCCCGGGTTGATCGGGCAGCTGGCCTGGGCGGATCAGGCAGAGCCGCTGAGTTCGGCCGGTCGGGGCAGGGTCGGCGAGCAGATCGGGCAAGCGCCCTGTGGACCACTGTGGACAACTCAAGGCCCGGTGCGAAGCGCGACCGCGGCCCAGGCGAACGCGGCCGACTTCGGGGAGCGGATGGTGCCCAATGTCGGCAGACCACTGTGGACAACTCAAGGCCCGACGCGAAGCGCGACCGCGGCCCGGACGAACGCGGCCACCTCCGGGGAGCGGCTGGTGGACGGCCAGGCCAGCATCGTCGTGACGTCCGGGGCGTCGACGACCGGGACCGCGACGTGTTCCGGCCACTGCCAGGCCCGGCTCGACGCCGGGATCACCAGCAGCGTCCGGCCGAGCGCGACGAGTTGCGCGAGCTTCGACTGACTGCGCACCTCCGGCCCTGGACCCTCCGGGTAGCTGCCGTCGAGGAGGGGCCAGCGGGCGATCGGCAGGTCCGGCACGTCGCTGACCTCGGCCAACGTGAGCGTCTCCCGGGCAGCGAGCGGGTGAGCCGCCGGGAGGATCGCGACCTGGCCCTCGGTCTGCAGCGCCTCGGTGTCGAACCCGGCGAGATCGTCGTAGGGGTGGTGCACGATCGCCAGGTCGGCGGAACCGTCGCGGAGCAGTCCGGCCTGTTCGCCGACCTCGCACAGCAAAATCTCGACCGGCGGCGCGTCCGGGGCGTCGAGCAGTCGTTGCAGAAGTTCGTGCGACGCACCGGCTTTGGTAGCCAATATCAGCTGCGAGTCCGCGGCCCGGCGCGTACGGCGGGCGGCGGCCGCGACTGCGGCAAGAGCCAGGCGGGATTCGCGGAGCAGCACCCGGCCGGCCTCGGTCAGCGCGACGCCGCGGCGGTTTCGGTCCAGGAGCCGCACGCCGAGCCGTCGTTCCAGCTGGGCGATCGCGCGGGACAGCGGCGGCTGGGCGATCCCGAGTCGTTCGGCGGCGCGGCCGAAGTGCAGGGTTTCCGCCACCGCGGCGAAGTAGCGCAGCTCGCGGGTCTCGAGGTCGTCCACAAAGCCAGCGTAATACCCGGTGGGTATCACAGCGGACCTCATTGATCTTGGACAGCAACCAGGCCCGAGCCGACCATGGGCGGAGTGAACGACACGAAGACCGCGCTGGTCACCGGCGCGAACAAGGGAATCGGCCTCGCCATCGCGCACGGCCTCGGCTCGATCGGCTTCACCGTTGCGGTGGGCGCGCGGGATGAAACCAACCGCGAGAAGGCTGTCGAAGAACTGCGTGCCTCGGGCATCGACGCGTTCGGCGTCGCGCTCGACGTCACCTCCGAAGACAGCGTCGCCGCCGCGGCCAAGGCCATCGAACGGCTCGACGTCCTGGTCAACAACGCTGGCATCAGCGGCCACATCGACGGCGGCGTCCAGGATCCGACGACACTCGACCTCGACGTCGTCCGCGCCGTCCTCGACACCAACGTCTTCGGCGTCGTCCGGGTCACGAACGCGATGCTGCCGCTGTTGCGCAAAGCCGAGTCGCCGCGCATCGTCAACATGTCCAGCAACATGGGCTCGCTGCAACTGCGGACCGGCCCGGTCCTCGCTGCCTATGCCCCGTCGAAGACGATGCTCAACAGCATCACCGTGCAGTACGCCCGCACGCTCGCCGACACGAACGTCATCGTCAACGCCGCCTGCCCCGGTTACGTAGCAACGGATTTCAACGGTTACGCCGGAACGCGGACACCCGAGCAGGGCGCGGCGATCGCGGTCAAGCTCGCGACCTTGCCGGACGACGGGCCACGCGGCGGGTTCTTCGACGAAGCCGGGGCCATCCCCTGGTGACGCATCAGCCGCGCAGGTCAGCGAGCACCCGTTCGCGGTCGTTGAGGTAGCGGCAGTCGTGGACGGGCAGGTCGAAGGAATTCAGCAGCTTCTCGAAATCGGCGTACTCGTCCGGATTGAGCTGGATGCCGGTGACCTCGAAGTGCGCGGCCATGGTGTCGGCCAGTTCCTCCCATTCGCCGGACCACTGCAGATCGCGGTAGTGCTCGAGGTCTTCCGGCGGCATCCGGTCGGCGAGCAGGCGCAGGACGCTGTCGACGAAGTAGCTGATCCGGTTGCCGGACTGGTCGGCGACGGTCGGGTTCGCCGGGTCTCGCGCGGCGTCCGGGTTCCGGACCACGCCGGGGCCCGGCAGCGGGAAGCTGGTGTGCACGAGCCCGTCGCCGTTGACCAGGACGACCACGCGCACGCCGTACCGTTCACCGACGCAGCGCCAGCGGCCGTTGTACTGCTGCCGCCGGGGTTCGCCCGGATCGTTGGCGACGTCCTTGACCACCGCGATGATCTGCTCGTCGCTCCATCCGGACGGAAATTCGCAGGTCGCCCTGCGGCCGATGCCGGAAGCGTGTCCACCGCCCACGTTCGGCTCCTCTCGTCGGCACGGAGCCTAACCCGGGAGCGCCCGTTCAGCCGACTTGTGCCAGTACGAAGATGCCGACCGCCAGCAGGTCCGGACCGCGGAACAGTTGCCGCATAAGGTTTGCCGGCATCGGGCCGGCGGGGGTGTCGACGAAACCCGCGCTGCTGTAGTCGACCGGCTGCCGCGTGACAGTGCGCAACACTGAAAGCACCGCCAGGACGACGGTCACCCACGAGAGCGCCGAAAACGCGGTGCCCAAAGCCAAAAGCGCCACTGAGAGCAGAGCGCACCAGATCAGTCCGACCACCGTGAGCGCGACGCCGTGGGCGATCACCAGCTCCTGCGACGACGAGCCCAGCCACCTCCGGCGACCCGGATTCCGCCACAGCACGCCAAGACCGGCCCCGAACGGAGTAAGCGCGACGTACGCGCCGATCCCGACAAGCACCGGTCCTGGCAGAGTGGGAACAGCAACATGGCCGACGGCTACCGCGAAAGCCACTAACAAAACCGCGCTCGCGTACCGGGCGCGGCCGACGATCCCGACCCACGCGAGCCGGAACGCGGTGGGCGCACGCAGCGACCACGTGCCCGCGGGCGCGGACTCCGGCAGCATCATCATCGGGTCGAGGAACGTCACCGCCATCGCGCGCAGCACCCGCGCGTTCCAGCCGTCGAGCAACACCGCGCGCCCGGCACCGCTGACTGCTTCGCCGCCGAAAGCCAGCAGCAGACCGCATAACGCGAGCGCCGCGCCGACATATTGCACCGCCGTCGCGTCAAGACGAGCGGCCGCGATGACCACGCCGGCCACTGCGAGGAGCAGCGGTCCGGCGGCTTCGAAAAGGAAGGCGGTGCGACGGGCGGTGGTGAACGCGAGGATCGTGCCGCCCGCGACGAGGGCTGCCGCTGCACGCCACCAGTCGAGCGAACTTCCGCCGACCGCCAGCATCAGCGCGGCGAGATATCCGAGCACCACCACGAATCCGGTGAGCACGCTGGCGAACCGGGTCGCGACGACGCGGCGGCGGTCCACCTCGGCGAAGTCCATCCAGGTCAGCTCGGCCGGTTCGGCCCAGACGAAACCGCGCCGCAGCAGGCTCCGCCAGCCCACCGCGGCACACAACGCGACCAGGCCGAGCACCGCCGAGTAGTCCACTGCGGACGGTCCGAAGAGGAATTTATGCCAGGCGTCGGTGCGGAAAAAGGCGGTGAACAGGAAGCCGACGCCGAAAATCAGCACGAACGTAGGACTGTCACCGCTGAAGATGCCGCCGAACCGCTTGCGGCCGGGGACGCGCAACCGGGTCACCACAGTTCGAGCACGCTGTCTGCCGTGTCCAGCAACGGTTGATGGTGCGTGGCAACGACAACTGCCGCACCGGCCGCGGTGGAACGGCCGATCAGCTTGACCAGCCATTCCTTGCCCGCGGCGTCGAGCGCGCGTTCGGGTTCGTCCAGCAACAGCACTCGATGCGGTCGCGCGGTGACGCCCAACAGCAGCAATCGGCGACGCTGCCCGGCCGAGAAATGTCCGGCGGTGACGCGGGCGCGTTCAGCGAGCCCCGCGTCCGCGATCAGTTCTTCGAAATCGCCGAGATCCTCGCCGAACGAGCCGGAGAGCAGCTCGAGGTGCTGCATCGGGGTGAGTTCGGCGAAGAAGTCGGAATCGTCGAAGAGCACGGAAACCTTGCGGCGAAAGGAAACGCTGCGCTCGTCCGGTTTCGCGCCGTCGATCAGCACCCGGCCCCGCTGCGGTTCCTGCATGCCGTACAGACACCGCATCAAGGTCGATTTCCCGACGCCGTTAGGCCCGACGAGCACCGCGCATTCGCCCGGATCGACGGAGAAATCGAGATCTTCCAACAGCCACAGGTCACCGGCCTTCACGCCGAGCCCGCGCGCGTCGACTACCGGCGACACAGCAGATCCACCACCGGGGCCAGCACTTCGAGGTTGGGTTCGAGAACCGTGAAATAGCTGAAGCCGAACCGGGCGCGGTGCGCGACCAGCTGGTCGGCGATTTCCTCGACGGTGCCGACCAGCACCGTGGGAACCTCGGCCAATTCTTCGAGCGTGAGCGAGTCGCTAAGGCGCGCGTGGATTTCCCGCAATGCGCCTGCACGGTCGTCAGTGATCTGGACGAATTGCACGAGCAGGTTGAATTCCGCTTCACGGCCAGCCAGCCGCTCGGTGACAAACCGCGTGCGTTCTTCCACCGCGTCCGCCGTCGCCAGCATCAGCGGCGAACCGTCACGCACCTTTGCCGTGCCGCTGAAGGCAATCGTCGCCGCATGTTCGGCGGCGAGCGAAAGCAGCCGGTCGCCTCGGCCACCGATCATCAACGGGGGACCGCCGGATTGCGCGGGCCGCGGCGCGTATTCCGGATCCGCGTACAGCCGCTGGAGTTCCTTGATCGCGAGTTCGAGCTGATCGACCCGCGCGCCCGCGCTCGGAAACCGCATTCCCGCCGTTTCGAACTCCTCTTTCACATATCCGGCGCCGAGACCGAGTTCGAGCCGCCCGGACACGAATTGGTCCGTGCCCGCGACGTCGCGGGCGAGCAGTGCCGGGTTGTAGAACGGCGCGTTGAGCACGAAAGTGTTGAGCCGCACCCGTTCGGTGACCGCACCGGCCAGCACGAGCGCGGGGAACGGCGGCGCTATGCCGAGATGGTCGGCCACGCTCAGCACGTCGTAGCCGAGTTCCTCGACCCGGCGGCACTTCGCGATCCACTCCTCGCGCGAGCCCGGCAGCACCATGTTCACGCCGAACCGGAAAGTCTTCTCCCCATCAGAGACCATGCGGCCACGCTACCGTTTTCCGCGCATGAAGAAGGGGACGTCCGCCGCCCGGTGCGAACGTCCCCTTCTTCAAGCTGCGTCAGCCGAGGCGCTGGGCCAGCGCGTCGAGCTCGTCGCGCAGCGAGGACGGCACCTCGCCGATCTTCGCGAACCACTCCTCGATGAGCGGCAGCTCCTCGCGCCACTCCTCGTTGCGCACCTCGAGCGCGGCCTGGATGTCCTCGACCGGCTCGGACAGGCCCTCGAGGTCGAGGTCCTCGGCGTTCGGCACGAAGCCGACCGGGGTCTCGACCGCGTTGCCCTTGCCCTCGACGCGCTCGAGCACCCACTTGAGCACGCGCGAGTTCTCGCTGAAGCCCGGCCACAGGAAACGGCCGTCGTCGCCGCGGCGGAACCAGTTGACGTAGAAGATCTTCGGCAGCTTGTTCGCGTCGGCGTTCTTGCCCAGGTTCAGCCAGTGGTTGAAGTAGTCACCGGCGTGATAGCCGAGGAACGGCAGCATCGCCATCGGGTCGCGGCGCACGTTGCCGACCGCGCCGACCGCCGCGGCGGTGGTCTCCGACGACATGGTGGCGCCCATGAACACGCCGTGCTGCCAGTCGCGGGCCTGGTTCACCAGCGGCACCGTCGTCTTGCGGCGGCCGCCGAACAGGATCGCCGAGATCGGCACGCCCTTCGGGTCGTCCCACTCCGGCGCGAGGATCGGGCACTGCGACATCGGCACGCAGTAACGCGAGTTCGGGTGGGCGGCCTTCTCCTCGGAGTCGGGCGTCCAGTCCTGGTGCTTCCACGAGGTCGCGTGCGCGGGCTTGTTCTCCATGCCCTCCCACCACACGTCGCCGTCGTCGGTGAGCGCCACGTTCGTGAAGACCGTGTTGCCCTTCTCGATCGTGCGCATGGCGTTCGGGTTCGTGTGGTTGTCGGTGCCCGGCGCGACGCCGAAGAACCCGAACTCCGGGTTCACCGCGTACAGCCGGCCGTCCTCGCCGAAGCGCATCCACGCGATGTCGTCGCCGAGGGTCTCCGCGCGCCAGCCCGGAATGGTCGGCTGCAGCATGGCGAGGTTGGTCTTGCCGCAGGCGCTCGGGAACGCCGCCGCGACGTAGTGGACCTTGTCCTCGGGCGAGATCAGCTTGAGGATCAGCATGTGCTCGGCGAGCCAGCCCTCGTCACGGGCGATGACCGAGCCGATGCGCAGCGAGTAGCACTTCTTGCCCAGCAACGAGTTGCCGCCGTAGCCAGAGCCGTAGCTCCAGATCAGCCGCTCCTCCGGGAAGTGCGAGATGTACTTGGTCTCGTTGCACGGCCAGGCGACGTCCTTCTCGCCCGGGGCCAGCGGCTTGCCGACCGAGTGCAGCGCGGGCACGAACTCGGCCTCGGTGCCGTCGGGCTTGACGAACTTGTCCAGCGCGGCCTTGCCGGCGCGAGTCATCACGCGCATCGACGCGACAACGTAGGCGAAGTCGGTGATTTCGATGCCCAGCTTGGGGTTTTCGTCGCCGAGGGGGCCCATGCAGAACGGGATGACGTACATCGTGCGCCCGGCCATGCAGCCGCGGTACAGCTCCGTCATGGTGGCCTTCATCTCGGCCGGGGCCACCCAGTTGTTCGTCGGGCCCGCGTCCTTCTCTTCCTTCGAACAGATGAAGGTGCGGTCCTCGACCCGCGCGACGTCGCCGGGGTCCGAGGTGGCCCAGTAGGAGTTCGGCTTCGCGTCCAGCTTCACGAAGGTGCCGGCGTCGACCAGCTCCTGGTTGATCCGGGCGGCTTCCTCGTCAGACCCGTCGACCCACACCACGCGGTCCGGGGTGGTCAGCTCGGCGACCTCCCGGACCCAGGACAGCACGCCACTGTGCGTCGTCGGCGCGTTGTCCAGTCCGGGGATGGCGACTGCGGTCATCTCTACTCCTGACTTCCGACGACAAAAGAGCCCACACCGCGAACGACAGTGTTCTTGGTGCGGGCTTCGTTGCCGGCGACCGAATGGCTTCGCACACCGGCGGAAGACCGGTGTGCGGGTTTTGGGATTCCCCGACTGTAGCCGGATGGACGGCAGGTAACCGAGAGCTGACCTGTCGGTTCTCTCACAAGAACGATAAGGGAATCGATTCAGTTTCACCGGAACGGGCCAGCGCCGAAAATCTTTCCGCGTGGCCCGCGTCGCATTCGTGCCGGATGCCGGAGCTGGGCTGATCAGTCCCGATCTTCGCCGGACGCTGCCGGGCGCCGGTTTGCTTCCTGCGCCCGGAGGGGGTCGGGCTTTGGCGTCCCGGAGACAGCGAAACGGGCCCGGCGCGCGGCCGGACCCGTTCGTGTGACGTCAGTTACCGAAGGCTCAGTTGGGGCTGATCCACTGCCCGGTTCCGCTGTCGATCTTCGCGACGCCGCTGAGCAGCTGCGCGCCCTCGCCGCCCCAGGCCGAATCGCTGCCCGGGTCCGCCACCGCGTGGTTCGCGCCGTCGGTCTCGGTCCACTGGCCCTGGCCGGTGTGCTCGAAGGTGTGGGTGGAACCGTCCGCGCCGACCTGCACCGCGACGTCGGCCTGCCCGTCGCCGTTGGTGTCGGTGAAGGCGATCGTGCCGCCGGACTTCGTCTCGACGACCGCGGTGTCGTTGTGCCCGTCGTGGTCGGTGTCGATGGTGGCGACCCCGGCGTCGACGTTGCCGTCCGGCAGGTCGGCGTGGATGTGCCCGGTGGTCGAGGTGTCCTGGGAGTGCGTGTCGGTGCCGTCCGAGCCGGACTGGCCGTGGCCGGATTCGACCCAGCTGCCGGTCTTCTCGTCGTAAACCGCCTGGTCCACGACGTGCCCGGTCGAGTCGAGCACCGCGTAGTGGTCGGCGACGCCGTCGTGATCGGTGTCGGCGAACGCCTGCGCGGTGCCGTCGTCGTGCTCGACGACCGCGGTGTCGGCGACCCCGTCGTGGTCAGTGTCGTAGTTGACCTCGGCCTGGTACTCCTGGCCGTCGACGTGGACGGTCAAGGCCTCGTGGCCGGTCGCGTCAGTGCCGCCGCTCTCGTCGACCCACATGGGTTGGTCCCCCTTATTACGCCGGGTCTGCCGCTGGTTTCGCTCGGTATGACTCACGTTAGGCCGGTTCGGTTCCCGTCCACAAGCCGATCACCTGCTCACGGCGGCAAGTTGACCGGAAGCCCGGAGCCGGTGACGAAGACGCACCAGGTCCCCGCTTCCTCTCGGTTCAGATCGAGCCGGGTGGTTGTCGGCGGATGCGCGTCACGACTGACCTCGACCTCGAAGAACGCGCCGTCGCCGGGGCCGGTGGTCGGCTTGCCGGCGCGCATCGAGACGTTGTCCTTGGCGAAGCGCTCGACCGACCGCGCAGCCGGGTACTCGGTGGAGGCGTGGCAGTCGACGTTCTGCAGGCCGATCGGGTCGCGCCGGTTGACCGCGTCGACGTAGGCCCGGACAACGACCTCGGGGCCGCCTGCCGGGCGGTGTACCTCGACGCTGTCGTCGGTCGCGACGACGAAGATCGCGAAACCGCCGCCGCCGAGCAGCACCACGGTGCCGAGGCAGACCCCGATGATCAACCCGACGCGACGGCGTTTCTTCGGCGGCTGCCACTGTGGTGCGGGTCCGCCCGGGTTCACCGGGGGCGGGCCGCCCCATTGCGGGGCTGGCGGCAGTCCCCACTGTGGCGGGCCAGCAGGCGGCGCACCCCATTGCGGCGGTTGCGGTCCAGGCGGCGGAGATCCAGGTCCGTACGTCACCGGCTGATCATGCCCGATCGCGGACCGTGCGGATGCGGGACAGCAAAGTCTCGGCCCGGGCGTGACCTTCGGTGACGTCCTTGAGGTGTTTCGAGACGATCGCGATCTTCTTCGCCCGCTCCTGCGCGCTCATCTTGATCGTCTGGTCCACCTCCTTCAGCTCCGCCTCGATCGCCTCGATGCGGCGGCCCAGCGCCTCGTCCAGGGCGAGCGACAGCTGCTGTTCGGCCTCGATGAGTTGTTCGGCGATCAGCTGGTCGAGCGTCGAGCGGGCGTCGGCGATGGCTTCGACCAGCCATTGCTTCAGGTGCTGTTTGTCCGAGGCGTGCTTGCGAGTGCGCGCCATCCACCAGCCCGCGCCGAGGCCGATCACGATGGTCGCCGGGAGCACGACTGGGTTGAGGATCGCGACTCCCGCCAGCGGCAGGGCGGCGATCTTTCCCGCGCCGACACCACCGGAAATGCCCATGAACACCAGCAGTTTGTCTTCGGCCGTCGGCGGTTTCTTGTCCGGCGGGCGCAGCACGACCGGCGGGCCTCCGGCGCGGGCGAACTGGGCGCGGATCACGTCGAGTTCCTCGGCGGAGAACAGCTCCGACAGCGCGGTGTTCGTGACTTGGTTCAGGCGTTGCGACAGCTGCATCGACACTCGCTGCGACGCGGTCTGCAGCGCGATGTCCACTTCTTGTGGCAGCGCGGCCAGCTCGTCTCGCTTCGCCGCGTCGATGCGTTGGCGGAACTGCGCCTGTGCCTCGCGCATTTCCCGGCTGCTCTCGTGGCCGACCTCGACCCGCGTGCGCTGGATTTCGCCGCGCAACCGCAACTGCCAGCCCCGGGTGGAAGTGCGGCGTTGGGACTGGAGATCGTCGCGGCGGGCGCGGAGTTGTTCGGCTTCCGCTTCGCCTGCCGACAGGGCGCGGCTTTCCGCTTGCAGCTTCGCTTTGATCCCGGCCAGCGCGCTCGAAAGCGAGCGGAGCGTGTTGGCTTCCTTCAACATCATCGACCGGCCGACCAGCAGTTCCTGCAGTGCGACCTGCACCGTGGCGATGCCGGACTTCTCCCGCAGCATGGCGGCGACCTGCTCGTTCGGCGCCTTCGCGGCGGTCTCGAACACGCGTGCCGACACCGGGTGGAAGACCGCGTCGGCGAAGCGCGGCGCGTGTTCGGCGAGCAGCTGCCGGTCGGCTTCCAGGATCTCGCGCCAGCCGCGGAACGCGTCGGTTTTGGCCAGTACGAAGACAACCGTCTCCACGCGGTCCGCGACCTCGCGCAAAAACTGCAGCTCGGTGGAGGTGAACGGGGCCGACGCGTCGACCACGAACACCAGCGCGGTCGCGCCAGCGGCGGCCTCCTTGGCCAGTTCGCCGTGCAGCGAATCGAGGCCGCCGACGCCCGGGGTGTCGACCAGCGTGAGCCGTTCCAGCAGCGGCACCGGGCCGGACACCTCGACGTAGCGCGGCGGCAGCTGTCCCGGCGGCAGCTCGTGCGCGGCGGACACCCAGTCGACCAGCTGCGTCAGGTCGAACGGCACCGAAGCCAGCTGACCGGGGTAGCAGGCCTGCGCGCCCCACTGCTGCGAATGCTCGAAAACGAGGTAGGTCGCGGTGGCCACGTCAGCGTCCACAGGGGACAGTCCCGGGGTCGCGAGCAGGGCGTTGACCAGCGAACTCTTCCCGCGGTTCGTCTCGCCGACGACCACCACGGACGGTTTCTCCGAGCGGGCCTTGCGCTGGTCCTCGACCCACTTGGCCGCCTGCGGATCAGCCTCGCGGACGACGCCGAGCAGCTGTTCGCGAGCGGCCTGGACTTGAGCGGGAAGCGTCGGTGCGGTCACTGCGCCCGCTTCGCGTAGACGGTGACGATCGGCGCGCGCAACAGCCGTTCCTGGTCGGCGAACCCGACGACCTCGGTCTCCGCGACGACGCCTTCCAGCTCCGGATCGTCGGTGGGCACGGCACCGCCCGCCTCGTGACGCGCCGGGTCGAACCGTTCGCCTTCGGCGCGCAACGCGGTGACGCCGATGTCGGCGAGCCCGTGTTCGAGCCGTTCCACGACGCCGCTGCTGCGGGCGCGGTCCAGCGCGTACAGGCAGAGCTGGATGAGCGCCTGCCGGTCGGACAGCGCGCGTTCGAGGTCACCCGGGGCAGCTACGAGGTCCACATCGGGATCCGACGCATCCGCCGCGGCGGCGGTTCCGTCCGCTTCGGCGATGATCCGCGCGAGAGCCTCCGCGCTGATCTCGCCGGTCGGCGCCTCGGCCGCGTCGGCTGCTTCCTCGTGGCCGAACCACGCCATCAAGACCCTCCCCTGGCCGTCTCCGTGATTCCACCAGTTTGCGGCGCCCCGGCGTGCGGCGGGGGCGGATCACTCAGACGGGCCGAGAATCAGCGTCAGCAACTGCCGCAGCACCGCCTGCTCGTGCTCGACGTCGAGGTCGGGATCGAGGCTCGCGCGGGACAGCAAGGCGTCGACCAGCGCGACGATCCAGTTTCCCGCGTCGGCCGGGGACAGCATGGGGGAGAAGCGGCCGGTCCGGACGCCGCGGTCGACCAAGCCCGTGAGGCCGACGCGCATGAGGTCGTCGTTGCTGCGGATCAGCTCGTTGAACTCCGGATCGCGCGCGGCCTGTGCGGCTGCTTCGAGGATCAGCCGCACGACGCCGGGCAGGACGATCGCCGACGTCATCCGCGCGACCACGGCGAGCACGCCTTCCCACGGGTCGGCCATTTCCACCGCGGCGGCGAGCAATTCCTCGTTCTCGGCGGTGTCCGCCTCGAAAATGCCGATGAAGACCGCGCGCTTGCTGGGGAAGTAGTGGAACAGGCTGCCGGAGCTGATCCCGGCGGCGCGGCAGATGTCCGCGGTGGAGGTCTTTTCGAACCCGTCGCGCGCGAAGCACCCGGCTGCCGCGTCGAGAATCGCGCGCCGTTTCGCCGCGTGCTTCTCGGGATCGACCGTCCTCACCACTGGGACATCATCGCTCAGGCGGCGGTTCGTCAAGCCACGGGCGGCCGTGGGTCGTAAACGCCTCGGCCAACTGCCGCCGGGGCAGGTCCGTCTTCTCGCGGGCGATCTCCCGGTCGTTTTCGCCGAGCAGCACGAGCTTGCCGTCGTCCACGAACACGGCGGTGAGGGGAGTGTCGATGCGCCGGCGCCGCTCCCGTCGTTCGAGCGTGACGCGGGTGGCGGACACCGTGACGATCAGCCGGTCCCACGCCCACATCCAGGCGAACGCCACCCCGAGCAGCAGACCGACGACGATCGCGCCGATCAACCGCCATGGCTGCGGGATTTGGTGTAGCAGCCGGAACGGGCCCTGCACCGGGAACCACGGCAACGACGCGATCCAGTCGGCGAGCGCCTGCACCCCCCAGCCCAGCAGCGCCCCGCCGACCGGGCAGGCCAGCCAGGACCCACGGCGCAGCCACGCCGGTTCGTCGACCACTGTCTCCATGGTGGGCAATAGTAGACCGCGCGCTCGGTTTATGAATGTCCGGCCTGGTCGAACGCCCCAATGTGGCATTGGGTGCAGGGGACGCACCGAACGCCACATTGGGGGCGCCTAACGCACCCAATGCCACATTGGGGGCACCGCAGGTTCAGGCGAGTTCGTGGATCAGCGAGCGCATGGCCGCATCAAGCGCCGGGACATCCGCGGCCAGCCGAGACGAGACCAGCACCTGGTGCTCCGCCGTCCGCAGCCACACCCGGCCCGCGACCGGGATCTCCAGCACCGACAGCCGGAACGGCCGGGCGCGGCGGCCCAGCTCGACTTCGGTTTCGCGGACGAGCCGGCCCAGCCGTTCGCCGGCGAGGATTTGGCGGCGGTGGAAGCCGGACGAGACCGGGCGGCGTGCCGCGGCGAAGTGTTCAGCGGCGGCCGGGGCGAAGTGCTGTGCCGCGAGGTCGATCGCCGAACCGTCGCCGGGAGCAGGGCTTTTGCGGCGAGTGCGGGCCGAACCGCGCTCGCGCAGGAAGCTCAGCAGGCCGTTCCACCACGGTTCCCACTGCACCTGCACCGCCGCGCGGTCGAGGGCGGGCGGGACGTGCACCGGGACCGCGGGCTCCACTGGCGGGAGCAGCTGGCCGTCAGCGATCGAGAGCGCGAGCACGTCCCGGAGGAACAACGCCACGTCGACGTCGTGGTCGCTCCCCCAGTTCACCCGCCACGAGGTGGTGTCCTCCAGCCGCACGACATTCAGCCTACGCGTCGCGGCCGAGTTGTTTACTGTTCGCGAATCTGTTGCCAGATCAGGAAATAGGCGCGGTGCACGACGTGGGCCACGCGGCTTTGCGCCGGAGTCGCGCCGAACGACGCGAAAGAACGCCACCAGCCAGCGCGTTCCAGCGCGTGCGCCGCCAGTTCCGGACGCGGGGCGCCGGGAAGGCCGAGCTGTGCGCCGATGTCGGCGTTGCTGCCGACCCGAAGCACCTCTTCCGCCAGGTCTTCCGGCATCTCGACCGCCCCCGACGCGACGAGCGTCAACGCCTCCAGCAGCCGCAACTGATGTGCTTCCGGACGCGCCAGCAGCACCTCGATCGCGTCGTGCACGCGCTGCCGTTCGCCCGGGTCGCCGGACGTGTGCGCCAACGCGGTCACCGACGCCAGCGCGGCCGCCGCCTTGATCCCGTCCGCGCGCGCGGCGAAGACGATCGACAGGCGGCGGCGGACCGCGTCGAGTCCGGAGATGTCGAGAAGCTTGCGGCGCAACGCTCCCGCGGTGATCTCCGGTTCCGCGCGGATCGCGTCCACCGCACAACGGATTCCGAAGAGATCGAGCTTCTCCAGCAGTCGCAACCGGATCCCGGTCGGGATGTCGCACTCCCAGCTGGTGAAGATGTCGGCCGCGATGAGCATCGTTTCGAGGATGTCGTCGTCGAGCGCGGCGAGCTGGCCGAGCGCTTCGGCGTCCGCGGAGGTGAACCCGCCGGACTCGGCCGATTCGGCGATCAGGCCGATCACCGGAAGCACGTCCGCGACCCGCGGCTTCAGCGTCGCGGCCTGTTTCTCGGCAAGCAGTTGCGCGGCTTTCCAAACGTCTCCGCCGGAGCCTTCGACAGATTCCGCGACGACCGTGTCCGCCTTGTTCAACACGGCGATCGCGTTGACCGGCCCCGCTTCGCGGCTCGCGGTCGCGGCGGTGAACGCGGCCAGCGCCTGCTGATCGTCCGCGCGCACGCCCTGGGTCACCACGTACAGCACGGCCTCGGCGCCCGCGACAGCGTTGCGCGAGGTGTCGTCGAGGTCGTCGGAGCCCTCGTCCTGCTCGGCCGCGCCCAGCAACTGCTCGGTCCGCGACACCGACGCCGCGTCGAGCGACCCGAGACCCGGAGTGTCGATCACCGTCATGTCCTGCAGCACCGCGTTGGTCAAGTACGCCTCGAGGTGCGAGACCTCGGAGATGTCGACACCCAGCTCGGCCGGGATCGATCCGTCCGCGGCGAACGGCAGCACCTGCTTGCGGCCGTCGAGGAACACCACCTCGACCCGGTCGACCGTGCCGTACTGGAACCGTGTGACCAGCCGCGTGCACTCGCCGACGTCGGTGGGCGCGACCAGCCGTCCGATCAGCGCGTTGACCAGCGTCGACTTGCCCGACTTGATCCGCCCGGCGACCGCCACCTGCAGCGGCGCGCCCAGCCGGCGCAGCACCTCGGCGAACCCGGCGGCCGTGCGCGGCGACACCTGGGACCGCAGCCGGTGGCACAGCTCCGCCACCGACGCGGACAGTGGGCCGGCGAGCCGTCCCCGTTCCGCCGCTGCCGTCACCGCCCCGGCCCCCTTCCGGCTCGTTCGCTCCCCCGTGCGGGAATCGTCGCATGCCGGTCATCCTTCGGTCGCACCGAAGGTGCTACCCGCGACCGACGCGCCCGCCAGCCGCGCGACCTACTGTTGAGTCGTGCGACGGCTCAGCCTCTGGATGCGTGCCCACCCGATGGTGGGCGACTCGCTGCTCGCGCTGTTCCTCGCCGCGTTCGACATCCTGGTGTTCGCGACCGGCGGCATCGACCCGGAACTGCCCGGGCCGGACTGGTTCGTCGCGGTCCCGATCGACCTCGCCGTGGTCGCGCCGCTCGTGTTCCGCCGCAAACGGCCGGTGCTCGCCGCGTACCTCGTGTACGTGATTTCGTTCGCGCACAGCGCGCTGGACCTCGGAGTTTCCGGTCTGGCCGCGCTCGCGATCAGCCTCTACTCGGTCCAGGTCTACGTCGGGCGCAAACAAGGCCTGCTCTACGGCGGCGCGTTCGTGGTGGCCATGGTCGTCACCGCGATCGTCAAACCCGAGCCGTCGATGGCGGCCCAGTTGCTGTTCAGCGCCTTCACCATCGCCTTCTGCTGGCTGCTCGGCGAGTTCATGTACGCCCGCCGCGCCTACCAGCGCGAACTCGAAGCCCGGCTGCACCTGCTGGAGACCGAACGCGACCAGGCCGCGCGCATCGCGGTGGCCGAGGAGCGCGGCCGGATCGCCAGGGAACTGCACGACGTGGTGGCGCATTCGGTGAGCGTGATGGTCGTGCAGGCCGACGGCGCGGCGCTCGCCCTGAAGTCCAATCCGGAGCTGGCCGGACGCGCGCTGGGGACGATCTCCGAGACCGGCCGCGGCGCGCTCGGCGAACTGCGCCGGCTGCTCGACGTGCTGCGCAACGACCGCGGTGACGACGAACCGCGAGTGCCGCAGCCGGACGCGACCGCGCTGGGCGACCTCGCCGAACGGATGCGCGCCGCGGGCGTCCCGGTGGACCTCGTCCTCGGCGACGGACTGGACGAACTGCCCGCCGGAGTGTCGCTCGGGATCTACCGGATCGTCCAGGAATCGCTCACCAACACGCTCAAGCACGCCGGTTCCGGGGCCAGCGCCGCGGTGCGGGTGCAGCGGACCGGCGACCAGGTCGAGGTGCTCGTGCGCGACGACGGCGCGGGGCGGGCTCGGCGGCTGGAACAGGTCGGCGCGGGCGGCACCTCCGCAGCGGGATCGACGGCGACGGCTCGGCAACCGGCGCCGCGACTGTCGGTCGCGGGCGGGAACGGGCTGATCGGGATGCGGGAGCGGGCGAACGTGTACGGCGGAACTCTGGAGGTGGGCCCCGCCGCCGGCGGTGGCTGGCAGGTGCGAGCGGTGCTGCCGGTTAGGTTGAACTCGTGATCCGAGTGGTGGTCGTCGACGACCAGGAACTGATGCGCGTCGGGTTCCGGATGGTGCTGGGCGCGCAGGCCGACATCGACGTGGTCGGGGAGGCGGGCGACGGCGCGCAAGCCGTGCGGATGGCCGCGGAACTGCGGCCCGACGTCGTGCTGATGGACGTGCGGATGCCGGTGCTCGACGGCGTCGAGGCGACGAAACAGATCGTCGCGGCCGGCACCGCGCGGGTGCTCGTGATGACCACCTTCGACCTCGACGAGTATGTCTACGCCGCGTTGCAGGGCGGCGCGTCCGGCTTCCTGCTCAAGGACACCCAGCCGGACTACCTGGTGTCCGCGCTGCGTTCGGTCGCCGAGGGCGACGCGGTGATGTCGCCCTCGGTCACGCGCCGGCTGCTCGACCGGTTCGTCGGCTCCGGCGGCGCGGAAATGCGCGATCCGGCCGAGCTCGACGTGCTGACCGACCGCGAACGCGAAGTGCTCGTGCTGATCGCGAAAGGCATGTCGAACATCGAAATCGCCGAGACGTTGTTCCTTTCCGAGGCTACGGTGAAAACACACGTGGGGCGGATCCTGTCGAAACTCGACCTGCGCGACCGGGTGCAGGCGGTCGTCCTCGCGTACGAGACCGGGCTCGCCCGGCCGGGGATCGGCTGAAGCGTCCAATTCGGACAGTGTCCACACCGGACCCCGCTACGGATTTCGTAGCGGGGTATTGGCGGATCGGGCAAAGTTCAGGGTCGGCTCAGGGACATCCCCCATCGCCCTCAACCCTGCGACACGATTGAGTACTACTCAGGTCGGGTAGCCGGTTCGGCCCAGGGGATGACGCGAAAACGGCCGAGCTGAGACAGGATGAATTCCGTCAGCACCGCCGTAGAGGGAGCAGGGGATGATCGAGGCAACAGGTCTCACCAAGCGTTACGGGAACACGCTCGCGGTGAACAACCTGTCGTTCAGCGTGGCAGCGGGGAAAGTCACCGGATTCCTCGGCCCGAACGGCGCAGGCAAGTCCACGACGATGCGCATGATCCTCGGCCTGGACAACCCGACCGGGGGCCAGGTCCGGATCGGCGGGAAGCTGTATCACGACCTGAAGGAACCGCTGCGC
Organism: Amycolatopsis sp. cg13; assembly: GCF_041346965.1. Taxonomy (GTDB): domain Bacteria; phylum Actinomycetota; class Actinomycetes; order Mycobacteriales; family Pseudonocardiaceae; genus Amycolatopsis. Next base: position 5,862,243 of record NZ_CP166848.1, on the reverse strand, counting down.
ACGGTCGGCGCGCTGCTCGACGCGAAATGGGTGCACCCCAACCGCTCGGCCCGCGCGCACCTGCAGTGGATGGCCCGGTCCAACCGGATCCCGGCGGCGCGGGTGGACGAGGTGCTCGACACCGTCGGCCTCACCAGCGTCGCGGGCAAGCGGGCCGGCGGGTTCTCGCTCGGCATGTCGCAGCGGCTGGGGATCGCCGCCGCGCTGCTCGGCGACCCGGAGGTGCTGCTGTTCGACGAGCCGGTGAACGGCCTCGACCCGGAAGGCATCCTCTGGATCCGGAAGTTCATGCAGCGCCTCGCCGCCGAGGGCCGGACCGTGTTCGTGTCCAGCCACCTGCTTTCGGAGATGGCGCTCACCGCGACCGATCTCGTGGTCATCGGCAAGGGCCAGCTGATCGCGCAGTCCACCACTGAGGAATTCGTGGCGCGGGCCGCGGAGAACACCGTGAAGGTGCGCTCGCCGCAGCTTCCGGCGCTGCGCCAGCAGCTGATCTCCGCCAGCGCGCAGGTCGCCGATGCCGGCGAAGCGCTCATCGTGTCCGGAATGGACAGTGCGAAGATCGGCGAGATCGCCGCTTCGGCGAACCTCGTGCTGCACGAGCTGAGCCCGCAGACCGGCTCGCTCGAGCAGGCCTTCATGCAGATCACCGGCGACTCCGTCGAGTACCACACCGGGCTCGAGGCAGAGGCGCAGCAGGCCGCGGCCATCCGCTGACCACACTCTCGTTGGGAAGAGAAACATCATGACTTTGCTCGCGGTCGAACGTATCAAGCTCTTCACCACCCGGTCGCCGTGGTGGTGCGCCCTCATCGCGCTGGCCCTCACCGTCGGATTCGCCGGCCTCATGGCCTCCGCCCTGCCGAGCGGGGAGGAGATCTCGGTCGCCAGCACCCAGGTCGGGCACCAGTTCGGGATCGCCGTGATCATGGTGCTGGCGGCGCTGTCGGTGACCACCGAATACCGCTTCGGCACGATCCGCACCACGTTCCAGGCGGTGCCGCACCGGGGTTCGGTGCTCGTCGCCAAGGCCACCGTCGTCGGGCTGCTGTCGCTCGTGATCGGCGAGATCGCCGCCTTCGGCGCGTGGGCGCTGGGCTACGCGATCCGGCCGTCGGACTCGGTGGCGCTGCACACCTCCGCGGACTGGATCAACGTCGCCGGCGTCGGGGTGGTGTTCGCCTTCGCCGCGGTCATCGCGGTGGCGGTCGGCACGCTGATCCGGCACAGCGCCGGCGCGCTCTCGCTGCTGCTGATCTACGTGCTGGCGGTGGAAAACCTCGTGCAGCTCATCCCGACGGTCGGCGCGAAAATCCACCAGTGGATGCCGTTCAACGTCGCGGAGCGCTTCCTCGGCGGTTCGGCTTCCTCGCGGGGACCGGGCCTGCCGGACGCGGTCCTGTCGCAGTGGGGCTCGCTGGCCTACTTCGCCGGGGTGGCCGTTGTGCTGCTGGCCATCGCGATCGGCGTCGCGAAGAAGCGCGACGCGTAAAGACCCACAGGGGCGTTCGGACGAGTCAGGCGGGGGCCGGACCAGCCGAACAAGGGGAAAAAGGGGAAAAGGGGAACAAGATCCGGGTCGCCTTTCGGGGGGCGGCCCGGATCTTTTCGTTTCGGTAGAGTTCGGGTCCACGAGAAGGGGGACGGCGTGCTCCAAGCGACTGGACTCACCAAGTCCTATGGCGACACCGTCGCGGTGCGGGACCTGACGTTCACCGCGGAAGCCGGTCGCGTCACCGGATTCCTCGGCCCGAACGGGGCGGGCAAATCCACCACGATGCGGCTGCTGCTCGGGCTCGACGCGCCCACCGCGGGCACCGCGCACATCGAGGGAAAGCCGTACCGGCAGCTGTCCGATCCGCTGCGCACGGTCGGCGCGCTGCTCGACGCGACGTGGCGGCATCCGGGCCGGACCGCCCGCCAGCACCTGCGGTTCCTCGCCGCGACGAACGGGCTGCCGGACCGGCGCGCCGACGAGGTGCTGGATCTCGTCGGCCTGTCCGCGGTGGCTCGCAAGCGGGCGGGCACGTTCTCGCTCGGCATGCTGCAGCGGCTCGGGATCGCGAGCGCGCTGCTCGGCGATCCGCGGGTGCTGCTGTTCGACGAACCGGTGAACGGCCTCGACCCCGAAGGCGTGCACTGGGTCCGCCAGCTGCTGCACGGGCTCGCCGCGGAAGGCCGCACGGTGTTCGTGTCGAGCCACCTGCTGCCGGAGATGGAGCAGACCGCGCAGGATCTCGTGGTGATCGGCCGCGGGCAGCTCATCTATCAAGGCACCATGGCCGATTTCGTGGCCCGCGCCGGTTCGCGCGGCGTCCGGGTGCGCACGCCGCACGCCGACGCGCTGCGAAAAGCGCTCACCGAAGCACGCGCGGTTTTCACCGAGGATTCCGGTGCGTTCCTGGTGTCCGAAATGGACAGTGACGCGATCGGCGAACTGGCTTACTCCGCGCGCGCCACGCTGCACGAGCTGAGCCCGCTGGCCGGTTCGCTCGAACACGCCTACCTCGAATTGACCGGCCAGGCGGCCGAATTCACCAGTGGAGGTGCGCGGTGAATCTGCTGCGGGCGGAACGGATCAAGCTTTTCAGCACTCGCGCGCCGTGGTGGTGCGCGCTGATCGCGGTGGCCGCGCCGATCGCGTTCACCGCGTTGTTCCTCGGGCTTTCCGGAGCGGAAATCACCGCGGACGTGAGCAACACTCAGCTCGCCACGAGCACCGGCCGCACGGTCGCGCTGGTGCTGGCGGTGCTCGCCGCGACCGCCGACTTCAGCTGGGGCACCCTGCGGTTGACTTTTCAAGCAGTGCCGACGCGGACGCCCGCGCTGCTCGCCAAGGGCGCCGTGGTGTTCGCGGCCTGCGCGGTGCTGGGCCTGCTCGCCGGCGTCGGCTCGTGGGGAATGGCGCACCTCGTGCGGCCGGACGCGGACCTCAGCCTGCACTCCGGAGCGGACTGGCGGATCGTGTTCGGCCAGACCCTGACGTTCGCGCTGGCCGGACTGCTCGGCGTCGGCGTCGGCCTGCTGCTGCGCAGTTCCGCGCTGACGCTGGCGATCGTGCTCGTGTGGACCCAGCTGGTCGAGGGCCTGGTGCTGCTGATTCCCAAGATCGGCAGCGATCTCTACCAGTGGATGCCGTTCTACGCCGCCTCGCAGTTCGCCGGTGGCGATTTCACGAGGACGACGCTGAAACTGTCACCGCCTTTCGGCCCGTGGGGTTATCTCGCGTATTTCGCGGCGATCAGCGTGGTGTTGTTCGCCGCGGGCGTGGCGACCGCGAATCGGCGGGACGCCTGACCTGCACGTGCACATTCCCGATTGCGTGGCGGGCAATCGGATTAAATTCACGTAAACCGGTGTGGCTTCTCTCACAGGGAGCGGACATACTGTCGGAAAGCCACGGATATTCACAGCAGAGCCCCGTCTCAGCTCTCCGGAGGTGAACCGTGACGGTGGACGTTGATCAGGAACTCCTTTCCCGCGACGCTGCGGTACCAACCCCCCGGCTCGAGCCGATGCTGGACCTCGAATGGTCCCAGGCGATCGAACTGCCGCGATTCGCGCTGCCCGCGACCCGGCCCGCCGAACTGCGCCAGGCGTGGGTGCACCGCGCCCCCGAGGACGCGGTGCTCGGGCTGTACCGACGGGCGAGCGGAACCGATGATTCACTGCCCGCGCCCTGGTGGTTGCGCGCGGTCGCGAGCGGACGGCTCGAATCGCGCGAACTCGGCTTCCGCATCGAGGACCGGGTGGCGCAGCTGCTCGGCAAGCGGATGGGCTGGGAGTTCGTGCCGTGGGCGGCCGACGGCGAATCCGGGTACTGGGAATTCATGCCGTCCGAACGCGGCAAATCCGGCCATTCCATCCCGACGACCGTGCTGAACACCGACCGGCACGACGGCTGGATCGACGTGCTGCCCGCGCATTCCGCCCGCGCCCCGGAGCCGGTGGCGGTCGCCGGACTGGCCGGACTGCGCTCCCGGCTCGGGGAGTTCGAAGCGGTCCGCTGACCCGCCCGTATGTTGTCTTCGTGGAAAACGAGGACCAGCCACGGCTGCGCAGCGTGGTCAGCTACGTCAAACGCGGCGGACGGATGACCGTCGGCCAGCAGCGAGCCTGGGAAGAACACTGGCCGCGACTCGGCCGGACGGTATCCGAGCTGCCTGCCGGACCGGTCGACTTCACCGAGTGGTTCGGCTGCGAAGCGCCGGTCATGCTGGAGATCGGCTCCGGCATGGGCGAGACGACCTCGCAGCTGGCCGCCGCAGCGCCGGAGCTGAACTATGTCGCCGCCGAGGTGTACGACCCTGGGCTCGGGCAGTTGATGCTGCGCGCGGAGAAGCTCGGCGTAACGAACCTGCGGCTGATGCACGGCGACGCGGTGGTCCTGCTGACGTCCCATGTCGAGCCCGGCACGCTGTCCGGCGTGCGGTTGTTCTTCCCGGACCCGTGGCCGAAGAAGCGCCACCACAAGCGGCGGATCGTGCAGCCGGAGTTCGTGGCGTTGATCGCGTCGCGGCTCGCGCCCGGTGGGACGTTCCATATGGCGACGGACTGGGAGCACTACGCGGAGCAGATGCTCGAGGTGTGCTCGGCGGAGCCTGCGCTGCGGAACCGATATGCGGATGAGCCTGGCGGGTGGGCGCCTCGGCCGGAGTGGCGGCCGGTGACGAAGTTCGAACAGCGGGCGGACCGGGAGGGGCGGGTTTCGCACGACTTGATCTTCGAGAAGCGCTGATCTCGGGCTTGCTCTTGGGCCCATCGCAGCCTGGGCTCGGATGAATCTTGCGCTGACGCGCTGGGCCTGACCTCGGCGGGACCATGCACTGGTTCTGCTCTGAAGCGCCCCAATGCCACATTGGGTGCGTCAGATGCACCCAATGTGGCATTCGGTGCGTTGAGCGCACCCAATGTGGCATTGGGGCGGGTTGGCGGCGCGCGAGGCTGGGCGGTCGGTGAAGCGAGCGAAACTGACGAAGGGCCGTCACCGGGTTCCCATCCCCGGCAACGGCCCTTCGTTTCCTTCACCCCCGGTGCCGCCCCTCCCCCGACGAGGGGCGGCCGCCAGCTATTCGTCGGCCAGTGGTTCCGCCTGGACCCGCTTCAGGGCGGGCGTGCAGACCGACGCGCCGAGCAGTGCGACCCCGATTCCGAGCACCACCGGTGCGGCGATCCACGGGCTGAACACGACCGACCCCCGTTCCATCGTTGCCATGAACAGTCCTAGGCCCACCACGACACCGGTTACGCCTGCGCCGATGGTCGCCACCAAAGCCGGTAGCGCGGCTTCCATTCGCAGCGCCCGGGAAAGCACCCGCACCGGTGTGCCTGCCGCCATCAGGGCGCCGAACGTCCGGCGGCGGTCCATGACCGAGCCTGCGGTCGCGACGGCGGCGCTGCAGCCGGCGAGGATGCCTGCCGCGATCAGGCCGATCACGGTGACTCGGCGCAGGTCGCTGAGCTGCACTTGCTGTCCGTAGAGGTACTGCTCGCGGCTGCCGATCTCCTCACCGACCGCGTTGGGCACCAGCGCGGTCCGCACGGCCTCGCGGTTCGCCTCAGCGGTCGGCACGACCAGGGTGACCTGGCTCGGTTTGATGCCGGCCGGCACCGCGGACGGGTCGATCACGTATTCGCCGAAGCTGTTGTGCTTTTCGGGGTGATAGGTGCCCGTCTTGACCGCGCCGAGCGGGATGCCGGTGCTGTCGTCGCCGCCGAACCGCGCGACCCGCAGATTGCCGGTGTCCAGCTGGTACGGCGTGTACAGCCCGACCCCGGGCTTGCAGTCCTGCTGCGTGATCCCGAGCCGGGTCAGCTTGGCGGCGTCGGCGCAGTTCATGACGTAGGCGCGCTGCATCGACCGGTAGTTCCCCTCGCCCTGCATCACGTAGACGCTGGCCACCGGGACGACGCGTTCGGAAAGTCCGGCCTTCGCGAGCGTTGCGTTGGTCCGCTCGGTCGCCTCGGGAGCCCGGTTCGCGGTGACGTCGACGTACAGCGCCGAGTCCACGTACTGGCGGCCGCCGCCGGCGAGGGATTCGATCGACGGCAGCAGGGTGAGCGCCATCGACCCGGTGAACACCGCGAGCACGATCCCCGCTGAGGCCCGATAAGAACCCTTCGGGTCGTTGCGCAGCCGACGTCCGGCCAGCAGCGACGACGGCCGCCGCCAGGCCCGCACGAACGTGCCGCCGACCGCTGAGGTCACCCACGGACCGACCACCATCGCCGAGCCGACCACCAGCAACAGGCCGAACAGAACCAGGTTGCTGCTGCCGCCGCCCCGCGCGCCGAAAACGGTGTAGAAGAAGAACAATCCGGCAGCGGGCAGCGCGAGCAACCGCCACCAGCGCAACGGTTTCACGGTGTGCCCGCCGCTCGCGAACAGCGGCGTGCGCACCACTCGCCGCAGGCCGAGCACCCCGGCGAGCACGACCAGCACCGGGACCAGCAGCACGGCGAGCACGGTCAGCCCGACCGGCAGCGCGAAGTCCGACGCCAGCCAGGTCCCGCCGTCCCACGGCACGAAGGTGGCCAAGCCGCGCAGCGCCGGGCTCAGCAGCAGGCCGAGCAGCGCGCCGACGCCGGCGGACAGTCCGGTTTCGGCGGCGACCATCGCGGTCACCTGGCCGGGAGTCGCACCGGCAAGACGGATCGCGGCGAGCCGTTGTTCGCGGCGGGCGGCGGTCAGCCGGGCCGACGACGCGACGAGCACCAGGCTCGGCACGAGCAGCACGATGATGCCGACCCAGGACAACACCGTCAGCAGACCGTCCGGATGCCCCTGTCCCCCGGGGAAGGCCGCGGCCGGGAACGCGTCCTGACCGGGCAGGTCCTTGTGCCCGTACGGCCGCATCTCCTGCGTGCTGTGCCCGACGAGCGCGACGAGCTGCTCCGGGTACCGCAGCGCCTCGTCGCCGAACGCCGCGACTGGCTTGCCGAAGCGGTTCCCCAACTGGTCGGCGGGAGTGGAGTTGAGCAGTTTCCCGAGCGCGGGCGACACGATCGTCTCGCCGGGACCCGGGAGCTGCGGGATGCCAGGGGGCAGGCGCAGCGAATCGACCGGGCCGGTGACCGCGATGTCGACGCGGGCGACCTGCTTGCCGTCGAAGTAGTCCTTGGAGGAGTTGACGAGCAGGGCGTTCTGCTGGCCGGAGTCGTAGCGGCCGCTGCTCTGCCACAGCGCCCGCTGCTCGCGCGCCTGAGTGGCGTACGGCAGGGTCGCCAGCAGCAGGACGAGCCCGGTCGCGACGGCGACGCCGACCGCGGTGAGGATCGCCGAGGTGCGGGTCCGCCGGTCGCCGCGCAGAACCCGCAGGGCGAGCTGGAAGGGGTTCATGCCGCGAGCCTCGTCGCGATCAGGCCGTCGCGGATCGCCACGGTGCGCGGCATCGATTCGGCGAGTTCCCGGTCGTGGGTCACCACGAGCACGGCGGCGCCGGACGCCTGTGCGGCGGCCAGCAGCGCGTCCATCGTCTCGCGGCCGGTGCGGGTGTCGAGGGCGCCGGTCGGCTCGTCGGCGAAGATCACCTTCGGCCGGTGAGTGAGCGCGCGGGCGATCGCCACGCGCTGCGCCTCGCCGCCGGAAAGCTCGCCGGGACGGCGGGCTTCCTTGCCGGACAACCCGAGTTTGCCGAGCCATTCCCGCGCCGCCGCAATCGCTTCGCCACGAGTTCCGCCGGCCAGCAGCGACGGAAGTGCGACATTCTCTTCCGCGGTCAGTTCGGAGACGAGCATTCCGGATTGGAAGACGAAACCGAATTCGGTGCGCCGCAGTTCGCTGCGCCGCTTTTCGCCGAACTGGTCGATCCGCTGGCCCTGCAACCAGATTTCGCCGCTGTCGGCGCGCAGGATGCCCGCCAGCACGTGCAGCAGCGAGGTTTTGCCTGATCCGGACGGGCCGACGATGGCGATCGCTTCTCCCGGCTGGACGTCGATGTCGATTCCGGCCAGTGCGTGCTGCTGCCCGTAGCGCTTCACCAGCCCGCGCCCCGACAACACCGGTCCTGCGCTCCACTGTGGATTCGTCATCCGCCAGCTCTCTCCCTGTTTCCGTCATTCGTCTTCGACTGCGACGGAAGGCAGCTTCGCGGATTCGAGCAAAGGTCCACTTCGGGCAGACGGCCGGTAACCGCGTGGCCGCCATCGGCCGATCGGCCGATGGCGACGAACCACGTGGCCAAGGTGCGCACGGGCGCGAATCATCTACCGTCACGGTGTGCCGCACTCCCCGCCGTCGAAAACGCTTGCCGCGCGGGCGACCGAACTCGCCCGCCGCCTCGACATGTCCGTGCTCGTGTTGCTCGCCGCACTGGCGTTCGACCTCGTGTTCGTGACCGACGCGGCACTCGACAACGTCGGCCCTCGATTCGTCGACCTCGGCCTGTTCCCCGGCATTCTCGCGATGGCGGCGTGCGCGTTCTGGGCCCGCAAACGCGCGGCGGTGGCGGGCGTATTCGGCGCGCTGACGCTGATGTTCTGCACCTTCGTCATCCGCTATCTCGGCATCCCGACGTACTCCAGCGTGCTGGCGAATCTGACCGTCACCGAGTTCGTCGCCGGGATCGAGATGGTCTATTTCCTCGCCCGCCGGGCCCGTCCGGGGGTCGCCTTCGCGGTGATCAGCGCGCTGGTGCTGGGCGCGCTCACCGCGGCTTTCGGCCGCGGCTCCTACCGCGACCTGTCCAGCAGCAGCATCGCGCAGACCCTGCTGTTCGGGTTCCTGTTCCTCGTCGGGACGGTGGTCACCGGCGCGGTCGGCCGCCCGCGCCGCGAACGCGACCCGGCGACGGTGGAACGCCTCCGCACTATGCACCGGTTCACCGAATTGGTGCGCGGGCAATGGCCGTTGATCGGCATGCTCGGCGTCGGCGTGCTGATCGAATTCGGCTACACCTACGAAAGCGGCAGCCGCGGTTTCCCGCTGCTGGCCTGCTCGATCGGCGCCGCCGCGGTGACCGCGTTGTCGCCGCGCCGCCCGCGCGACGCGATCCTGGTGGTGGCCGGGATCCTCCTGCTGTCCGCGCTCGCGACGCCGTTCCTGCATCCCAGCCACAGCTACCAACTGCTCGGCGGCATCCCGCCGACCCAGATCGTGGCCGCCTTCGGCGTGGTCGTGAACGTCGTGCGCGCGGTGCCGCTCGCCCGGGCGTGGCCGCGGATCGCGTTGCTGTCCGGCGTGGTCGCGGTCGGCACGATCTTGAACTTCAGCCAGTACCGCACCGGCCGGCTGCTCACCGACCCGGCGACGCTCGGCATGCTCGCCACCGTCGCGGTCCTGCTGCTCGGCATCGCCATCGCGATCGGCCTCTACCTGCGTTCCCGCGATTCCGAGCGCGCGCAGGTGGTGAAATCGGCGGTCACCGACGCGCAGACGTCCGAGCGGATGGCGCTGGCCAGGGAGCTGCACGACGTGGTCGCGCACCACGTGACCGGGATCGTCGTGCAGGCGCAGGCCGCGCGGATGATGGGGGAGAAGAATCCGGAGCTCGCGCTGGAGGCGATGGGCCGGATCGAGAACGCGGGCGTCGAGGCGCTCGCCGCGATGCGCCGCCTGGTCCGCAGCATGCGCGGCGACGCACAGGCCGGTTCGGGCGAGTTCAACGAGCAGGCGACCACCGACCTTGCTGCCGACCTGCACCGGCTCGTCGAAGCGGGCAACCACGGTGTGCCGACGAAGCTGGAGCTGAACCTTCCGCCGGACCTGCCGCACGAGGTCGGCCGCTCAGCGCTGCGGCTGGTCCAGGAATCGCTCACGAACGTCGGCAAGCACGCCTCGGACGCCACCGAGGCGCTCGCGCTGGCCGAGGTCGTGGGCGGCGAACTGCACTTGCGGGTGACCGACAACGGCAGCGGGCAGACTCATCGTCCGGCGGGCGGATCGGGCGGATACGGTCTGGTCGGCATGCGCGAACGCGTCGCGCTGCTGCACGGCAGGCTTTCGGCAGGCCGCGAGCCGAACGGCGGCTGGCGGGTCGAAGCGTGGCTGCCGCTCGAGGCGAACGGGGAGACAGACGGGTGATCCGGGTACTGATCGCGGACGACCAGGAAATGGTGCGGATGGGCTTCCGCATGATCCTGGACGCCCAGGACGACATCGAGGTGGTCGCGGACGTGCCAGACGGGATCTCCGCGGTCTCGAAGGCGCGCGAACTGCGCCCGGACGTCTGCCTGCTGGACATCCGCATGCCGGGGCTCGACGGGCTGGAGGTCACCCGCCAACTGGCCGGACCAGAGGTCGCCGACCCGCTGAAGGTCGTCGTGGTCACCACCTTCGACCTCGACGAATACGTGCACACCGCGCTGCGCAACGGCGCGAGCGGCTTCCTGCTCAAGGACGCCGGTCCGGCGCTGCTGATCGAGGCGGTGCGTGCGGCCGACCGCGGCGACGCGCTGGTGTCGCCGCAGATCACCGTGCGGCTGCTGAAGCATTTCGACGGCGGCGCCACGGCCAAGCGCGAGGCTCCGGCGCCGTCGGAACCGCTGACCGCGCGCGAGATGGACGTGGTGAAGGCCGCCGCCCGCGGGCTCACGAACACCGAAATCGGCGCGGAGCTGTTCCTGTCGCTGTCGACGGTCAAGACGCATTTGGCTTCGGTGCAGGGCAAAGTCGGCGCGCGTAACCGAGTGGAAATCGCAGCTTGGGCTTGGCGTAGCGGCGTAGTGGATTAACCGCTACTGGCACGCCCGTACTATCTCGTTATGTCGCGTCGATTCCATGCCCCGGTAGTTCTGCCCGCCGACCCGTCCTGCTCGCTGCTCCGCGACGCCGTCGTGGATGTCGACGACGAGGGCCGGATTTCGTTCGTCGGACCGGCTTCGGCCGCGCCGGAGTTCGCCGGCGAGGAGACCCGGCTGACCGGAATCCTGTTGCCCGGCTTGGTGAACTCGCACGCGCACAGCCCGATGACGCTGCTGCGCGGGATGGGCGGCGACCTGCCGCTGCTGCGCTGGCTGCGCGAGATCATCTGGCCGACCGAGGCGAAGCTGAAGCCCGCCGACGTGCGCACCGGCATGCTGCTCGGGTCGGTCGAAATGCTCCGGCACGGCGTGACGACCAGTGCGGAAATGTATTTCGAGGGCGAACAGCTCGTCGACGCGGTGCTGACGACCGGCGGCCGGGTGCTCGTCGCGCCGCCGGTGATCGAGCTGCCCGGGATGGACTGGCGCGCGACGCTGGCGGCGATCGACCGCTGGATCGACGCCGACGGGCTGCGGTTCGGCCCAGGGGAACGGATCGAGCTGGGTTACGGCCCGCATTCGGCGTACATGCTGAACCCGGACGGGCTGCGGGCGACCGCGGAATCCGCGGCGGCGCGGGGTGCGCTCGTGCAGATTCACGTCGCCGAGGCGGCGGCGGAGGATCTGGAGCAGCGCAAGGAGTTCGGGTCGGTGCCGAAGCTGCTGGATTCGCTGGGAATGTTCAACGGACGGACGCTGGCGGCGCATTCGGTGCATTTGTCGGATGAGGACATCGCGATCTTCGCCGCTCGCGGGGTCGGGATGGCGCACTGCCCCGGCTCGAACGCGAAGCTGGCTTCTGGCATCGCGCGGATCAAGGACTTGCGCGCGGCCGGGGTCGCGATCGGGCTCGGCACCGACGGTCCGGCCTCGAACGACGACATCGACCTCTGGGAAGAGCTGCAGCTGACGGCGATGCTGGCGCGGTTGGCCAACGACGATTCGACCGTGGTGACCGCCAAGGACGTGTTCCTGATGGCCACCCGCGGCGGTGCCGAAGCGCTCGGCCGCCACGACCTCGGCGTGCTGGAGCCGGGCCGCTGGGCCGACCTGGTGCACGTCGACCTCGACGACCCGGCGTTCGCCGCCGGTCTGGACGTGCCGGACGAGCAGTTGCTGGCGAACCTCGTGTGGGCGGCCGGTTCGCGCCGGGTGCGGGACGTGTGGGTCGCGGGCGAGCAGGTCGTCGCCGAGGCCGAGCCGACTCGGGTTGACCGGCGCGAGATCCAGGCGACGGTGGCCGACACCGCCGCCCGGCTGCGCGCCTGACCTCAGCGGGGACGGACCTGGATTTCGGTGAAGTGGGCTTCCGGGGTGGCGGTCACGGCGGTGACCACGGCCGTCGCCACGGAGTCCGGACGCAGGTACTTGTCGGCTTCGTAGTCGCCGCCTTCTTGGGCGCGGGCTTCGCGTTGCATGTCGGTGTCAGTGCGGCCGGGGAAGATCGACGTCACGCGCAGGCCCGGTTCTTCGGCACGAAGTGAGTCAGTGAACGCGCGGACGGCGAATTTGCTTGCCGCGTAAGGACCCCAGCCCGGGCGAGCGGTGTAACCGGCACCGGAGTTGATCACGACCACGTGGCCGTTCGCGTTGCGGAGGGCGGGCAGCAGCAGGCGGGTCAGTTCGGCGACCGCGATGACGTTGACCTCGAGATTCGTACGCCAGACCGAGGACGGCGAGTCGGCGACAGTGCCGATCTTGCCGACTCCCGCGGAGTGGACCAGCACGTCCAGGCGGTCGATCTTGCTGGCGGCGGCTGCCAAAGACTCAGCGTCGGTGAGGTCGACCTGCCAGGGCTCGGCGCCGGGGAGTTCCTCGGCCACCTTCGCCAGGGCGTCGGTGTCGCGGCCGCCCAGGAGGAGGCGGTGCGTCGGGGACAGCTGGTGCGCGATGGCCGCGCCGATGCCCCGGGAGGCACCGGTGATCAGGGCGAGCGGGAGGTCGGTCATACCGGCCACGGTAGGCGTCCGCGGCTGATTCGCCAGTTCGGGGAGTCGTCGATCACTTCGCCGGGGCGCAGGAGGCCGCGGCCAGCGGGTCGCGGGGAAAGCGGATTTCCGTGCGGTGCAGCGCTCCGGTGAAATTGTCGATAAACCGACTCCAGGTGAGCGGCTCGCGGGTCGAGGCCAGCACCTCCCGGACGTCGGGGCAGCGCAGCGCCTGGCGGGCGGCGTCGATGACGACGGGCTGGAACATCCGGATCTCGCCGTCGGTGGCGTAGTCGCCGTATCCGGCCTCGGCGACCTCCCATGCCCCGACCAGCCACTTCGAGTGCCCGGGGCGGCCGTTCGGGATGGTCGACGAGTGCGCGGCGAGGTCGCTCGCCAGGCCGTAGCCGTCGTGGATGCGGACGTCCAGGGACACGATGTTGCTGATCGCGCCCATGCTGTCGGCCGCCATGGTCACGTACGGCCGGGTGGTCGGGAAGCGGAACCACTTCTTCACGTCGCCGTAGCTGTAGACGACCACAGCTGGCTGCGTCGTCCCCTCCACCGCTTCGACCGCGTGCCGGGTGACGTCCTGGCCTAGGTAATCCGTTGCCAGCACTGGGTGTTCGTGTCCGGTCGCCCACGACCAATATCCGCGTTCGTCGGTGACACTCACCGCTTGATGCGTGTTCTCGTACGGCACGCGCAGCCAGCCGCCCGCGACCACCGCCCACGCGGCGACCCCGGCGGCGAGCGCGATTGTCTTCTGCGTCAACGGGATCGCCATGACTGGAAGCAGCAGCACGAACAACGCGGGCAGCAGCATCCGGCCGTGCATGAAATCGCCGCCGACGCGCACTACGTACAGGGCGAGCAAAAGCGCGCCCGCCAACGAAGTCAGCAGCAAGATCCGTGACCGGCGTGTCAGAATCGCGGCGATCACGAGCAGCAGCAACGGAATCCACAGTACGTACGGGCTGATCAAGTCAGTCAGGTACGCGAACCCGCGCGGCCAGTCGCTGTTGGCCGCTTCCTTGGCGAGCGCGGTGTTCGGCGTGACGAGACCGTAGTAGCCCATCCGGAACACCTGATACGCCAACGGAATCGCGATTCCGGCACCGAGCCAGCCCAGTGCGGCAAGCCAGCGCGGGCGGAGCAGCAGAACAAGTGCGATGAAGCCGATCACGCTGAACAGCGCCAGATCCGGCCGCACGAGCGGTCCTAGTCCAAGCACGATCGCGGTGGCGATGGGCGTCTTGCCGCGCACCAGCAGCCACCAGCTCAGTCCCAGCCACAGCAGCACCAGGCCGGTTTCGAGTCCGGAGGTGGCGAAGTCCCGGAACGGCGGGAGCGCGCACACGACGAGCGCGCCGGCGGGGGCGACCGGTCCGGCGTAGAGGCGACGGGCGCCGTCCAGTCCGAAGAAAACCCCGCCGACCGCGCACAGCAGGCCGGTGATCACCGCGATCCATTCCAGCGGCGGGCCGGGGATCGTGCCGACTCCGGCGAGGAGCCAGGTCCACAACGGACTAGTGCTGGCTTCGACGCGCTCGCCGACGTTGAAGACCGGACCGTTCCCGGCGAGTATCTGGCGGACGGTGCGGAGCACGAGCAGACCATCGTCGCTCATCCACCGGCGCTGCCAAGCCAGCACGGTGTACAGCACGAGGACCGCCCCGGTGGCGGCCCACGTCCAGGTCATCGGCCGGCGGTACCACGGGGTCGGGTCGTCCGGCGGCGCGCCGGCGGCCGCGGTCATGATTGGTCCAGACCTCCCCGAGACGTGGTGTGCAGCCACAGTCTCGCATCCGCCTGGACGTGACGCTCAGTGGTCGCCGCGAATGTCCGTGAAGGACTCCTTGAGGGAATCAGATTCCCTCAAGGAGTCCTTCACGGACCGCTAGCGGGCGGGCGCGGCGGAGGCGGTGGGCGACGGCGGGGCGGTCGGCACGGGCGGAGCCAGGCCGATGTCCAGGTCCATCCGTTCGCGGTCCTTGCCGCCGAGGGTGAACGGCGAGGTGCAGCCGGTCGCCGGGTCGACGGCCGAGTCGAGACCGGGTGCGCCCGCGCCGCGCTGGGTAACGGTGAGGCCGTCCGGCAGCTTCGAGACGTCGAAGCACACCTGATAGGTGCCGTCCTTGCGCTGGTCGAACAGATAGCTGCCGTCGGCGTTCGTGCGCGCGGTGGCGACTGTGCCGCCCGCGCCGTCCTTGAGCGTCACCGGCAGGTCCGGGAAGCCGGGTTCGTCGTCGTCCTGCATGCCGTTGCGGTTCAGGTCTTTCCACGCGCGGTCGCCGATCTTGCCGACCGCCGGCTGCGGCGTGACGGTGACCGTCGCGGTCGCCTTCTGCTCGCCGAGCGGCCCGCCCGGAGCGGTGGCGGTGACCTTCGCGGTGTTGACGTGCCCGTTGTCGTCCTCGGTGAGGTTCGGGTGATCGCAGGTGAGCTCGCGAGACGCGCTGGCAGCGAGATCGAACGCACCGGGAAGACCGGCGCACCACGGGTCCTTCACGAGCAATCCGGTAAGCGGCTGGGAACCGGTGTTGGAGACGGAGATGCGGAAGTGCGCGGCATCGCCGGCCGGGATGGCAGCCGACGGGCCCCACGTTCCGTCCGCCGGATTCCGCACCTCCATCTTCACCGCGAACGCGGCGAGAGCCACGTGCACGCAGTCCCACAGCACCCAGTTGTGGTTGGTGCTGGCGAAAAACGAGACCGCCGCGGTCTCGTCCGGCGCGGTGACCGGCGGCACCTCCTGCTGCGCGAGCTTGCCGTCGGACGCGACGTCGTGCGTCACCGCGAGCGGTTTCTCCACCAGCACGCGGCCGGCGCTGTCGGCGAAACGCAGCCCGGTGGTGGCGCTGGCGCGCGAACCGAGCCCGGACTGTGCCGTACCCGCCCACACCGACAGCGAGTATTGCCCGCCGGGCACGGCTTTCACCTGCTGGACGGCCGAGCTGACCCGGCCGTCCGGCGTCTGGATCTGGGCGTTGACGTGCCCGTCGACCGCGTGCGCGGTGCTGGTGACCAGCTTCGGTACGCGATCCGCCGGGGTGCTGCGCGGAACCGGTGCGGCGGGGCTGAACAGGTATCCCCGCGGCGGCCCGCCGGGCGAACCGGCGTCCTCCACGCTGGGGTTGGCCGCGATGCCGCCGCAATCCGGAGCCCCCTCGGCGGGAGCCGACCCGGGAGTGACGACGGCGAGCGCGCCGACCAGCATCGCAGTGCCCGCCGCCGCGCCCGCCGTACGTCCGATCGCGACTTTCCTTGCCCGCCTCACGCGGTGAAGCTAGACCCAGGAAGCCTGATCGGCGGTAAGAAACACTCCAAAGTGTTACTTGCGGCCGATCCGGCCCGGCAATCCGAAGGCGCCCTTCTTCCACACGGACACGATCGCGGGCCTCGGCTGAGAGCTGCCGCCGTCCGGCCAGTGCGAGGTCGGGTTCGCCGAACTCGGCGCGTCCTCGCCGGGATGCTGCACCGCGACGAGCACGAGGTTTTCGGTGACGACCGGACCGCACGTCTCGGCGCCGACCGGCACGGACAGGAACTGCTTCACGTGCCCGCGCTCGGGGCCGGTCACCGGAACCGAGAAGAGGCCGTCATTCGCGCCGAGGGTGTTGCCGTCGGTGGAGATCCACAGGTTGCCGTGCGGGTCGAAGGCCACGTTGTCCGGGCACGAGATCGGGCTGACCTGGTCCTTCGGGAAACCGCCGAAGTAGGTGTCGGCCGTGGCCGGGTCGCCGCAGACGAGCAGCAGCCGCCAGGAGAACCGGGTCGCGGCACTGTCGCCGCGGTCCTCGTCCCATTCGAGGATGTGCCCGTTTTTGTTGCGGGTGCGCGGGTTCGCCTCGTCCGGGGCCGCCTTGCCCGCCGCGCCGCGGTCGGAGTTGTTGGTGAGCGCGGCGTAGATCCGGCCGTTGACCGGGTTCGGCTCGATGTCCTCCGGACGGTCCATTTTGGTCGCCCCGGCGCGGTCGGCGGCCTGGCGGGTGAACACGTAGACCTCCTCTGCGGTGAATCCGTCCACAAAGGACTTTTCGCCGCTGGCAAGGGGAATCCACTCGCCGGTGCCGTCGAACTCGCCGTCGGCGGGCAGCTTGCCGGAGCCGTCGATCTCGCCCGGGCTGTTGCCGGAGAACTTGGCGACGTACAGGGTTCCGTCGTCGAGCAGCGCCGAGTTGTGCCGCCGGGCGAGCGCGGAATTCCCCTTCTTGTACTTGCCCTTTGAGACGAATTTGTAGATGTATTCGAACCGCTCGTCGTCACCGGAGTACACCGCAACCCGGCCGTCCGCGGTGATCTTGACGTTCGCCGCCTCGTGCTTGAACCGGCCGAGCGCGGTGTGCTTCACCGGCGTGGAATGCGGATCGTTCGGGTCGATTTCCACGACCCAGCCGAACCGGTTGGGCTCGTTGGGCTCGCGCGAGACGTCCCAGCGCTTGTCGAAGCGCTCCCACTTGCGCGTGCTTTCGCCGGTGCCGACCGCGTACCGCTTGAGCCGCGCGGCCTCCGTCGGATCGGAAACCTTGTCCGCGTGAGCGAAGTACTGGTGGAAGTTCTCCTCGCCGGACAGCACGGTGCCCCACGGCGTGACGCCGCCGGAGCAGTTGTTCTGCGTGCCGCGCACGCGCTTTCCGGACGGGTCAGCCGACGTCTTGAGGTACTTCGACCCGGCCGCCGGACCGCGCACCTCGAAGATCGTGTCGAGCGTGATCCGCCTGTTCAGCGGACTCGGGACGGTGCGCAGCGCGCCGCCGATCGGGTCGCGCAGCGTCTGCAGCACCGACAATCCGTGTGCCGCCCAGGCGATCTTCACCTGCTCCTCGGTGGGGTTGGCCGGGTCGTACTGATCGGCCGGGAACAGGTGCACCTCGGTGGTGTACTCGTGGTTGACCACCAGCAGGTTGCGCAGGCCGAGCGGATCCTGCGGGATCAGGCCGACGAAGTCGTTGTTGTAGCCGAACTGCTTGGCCTGCGCCGCCGCGGTCTGCTTGCGGAAGTCGAACTTCGGCGCGCCGGGGACCACCGGGTCGCCCCAGCGGATCACCACGTGCTGGGCGTAGCCGTCGGGGATGCTGACGACGTCGAGTTTGTTCGGCGGCACCGGCGTGAAGTCCGTGCCGGGCACCGCGCGGCCCTTCGCCAGCGGGGCTGGCGTGGCTGCCGCGGCGGTGCCGGACAGCGCGGCGAACCCGCCCGCGGCCGCGGCCATCACCGCACCGGCCTTGAACACGCCGCGCCGCGAGACGCCCTTGGCGATGTCGCCGAAGTACTCGTTGCCGGTCGGGTTCGGGGCCTCGTGCGCGCAGGCATTGCCGCAGCGGTATTCGCAGGTGATCGGTGACCGGCCGCCGGAATGCGCGGTGAACAAGGGCAGCAGTCGTCCGGGCTCCAGGGACACGGGGCCTCCAGGGTCGCTTCTCGGTGGGAACCCGGCGACCGTATGCGGCGAAAACCCCCTGAAACGGACGAAAAGGTTAACGGCGGATGTATTCGATGAAAGACGACGATCGCCCCCGAACAGACAGTCCGGGGGCGATCGCCGAGTGTCGCGGAACGGCTCAGAACTCCTCGTCGCCGACGAGCGCGGCCTCCTTCGGCACGGTGTGCGGGTCGGCCTTCTTCTCCCGCTGCGACAGCAGGACGGCGGCGATCACGCAGAGCACGGCGGCGACCAGGAACGGACCCTGCTCCCAGCCCATCCACTCGGCGATGTGGCCGACGAGCGTGGCCGCGACCGCGCCGCCGAACCAGCGGCAGAAGTTGTACCCGGCGCTCGCGACCGGCCGCGGCGCGTCGCTGATCGACATCGCGGTACCGGTGAACAGCGTGTTCAGCAGCCCGGAAACCAGACCGGACACGATGATCCCGACGACCACCACCGGCTTGCTCGGGATGGCCAGCACCAGCATCAGCACGGTGTAGCCGGTCACCGCCAGCGCGGCCGCGTGCCGTTCGCCGAAGCGGGCCGCCATCTTCGGCGCGAGCACCACGCCGGCGATCGCGACGCACAGGCCCCAGCCGCAGAAGATCAGGCCGACGGCGATGGCGTTCCAGCCGAGCACGAACGGGGACCAGGCGAGCACCGCGAAGAACGCGGCCGTGTAGAGCGCCGAGGCGATCGACGTCCGCAGCAGACCGGGGTGCTTGAGCGCGCGGATCGGGTCGAGCAGCTTGATCGGCTGGCGTTTCTCGGCCGAGTCGCTCTGCAGGAAGATCGAGCACAGCACCAGCGCGGCGATCATCAGCACCGCGGTGCCCAGGAACGGACCGCGCCACGAGATCGTGCCCAGCAGTGCGCCGAGCAGCGGACCGACGGCGAGCCCAACCCCCAGCGCGGCCTCGTAAAGCAGGATCGCGCCGGATTGGCCACCGGTCGCCGCGCCGACAATCACTGACAGCGCCGTGGCGATGAAGAAGGCGTTGCCGAGCCCCCACACCGCGCGCAGGCCGACGAGCTGTTCGATCGAACCGGCCGCGGCGCACAGCGCGGTCGCGGCGACGATCAGCGTCAGCCCGACCAGCACGGTCCGCTTGGCCCCGAACCGCGCGGACATCGCGCCGGTGAAGAGCATCGCGATCACCTGCACGCCGAGATACGACGTGAACAGCAGCGTGACCTGGGACGGCGAAGCGTTCAGGCCCTTGGCGATGGACAGCAGGATCGGGTCGACGAGGCCGATGCCCATGAACGCGATGACCGCGGCGAACGCGGTGATCCACACCTGTTTGGGCTGGCCTTTGACCGCGTCCAGCAGGCTCGAGTGGTGCTCAGCGCTCATCGCGGATCAGTTCCTCCTTCAGACGTTACGGCGATCTCCGCGGCGGGGTCGTCACGGTGGAAGTCGGCGATCAGCTTGGTGAGCGCGGGAAGCGCGGCGTCGATGGCGGCGCGCTCGGCCGGGTCGAGACGATCGAGCCGCGCCCGCAGCTCCGCCTCCCGGCCCGCGATCATCTCGGCGTAGAACCGCTCGCCTTCCGGGGTGGCTTCCACGAGCACGGCGCGCCCGTCCTCCGGATCGGGACGCCGCGTCACCATGCCGAGCCGTTCGAGCCTGCGGACGACGTCGGTCATCGACGGCATCCGCACGCGCTCGAGGCGCGACAGCCTGCTCATCCGGCTCGGCCCCCGGCCGACCAGCTCCGACAGCACCGACCCCTGGGTCAGGGTCAGCAGCTGCGCGGATTCGCGGCGCACCAGGTAGTACAGCCGGAACACCACCGGCCGCAGCCGCCGCGCCAGATCGCCTCTCGGGGAAGTCACTTAGCTAGGCTAACAAAAATTAGTTAGGGTAGCGAAGTAATTCGGCTCACAAGGTGGCCCGGGCCGCGCCCCCTAGGCTGGTCCGGTGGATGCGGTGATCTTCGACCTCGACGGCGTACTGGTGGACTCTGAGACGACGTGGGACGAGGTGCGCCGCTCCGTAGTAGCCGAGCACGGCGGGACCTGGCGGCCGGAGGCGACGCGCGCGCAACAGGGGATGAGCACGCCGGAATGGGCGCGCTACCTGGTGGAAACCCTCGGCGCGCGGCTCACCCCGGACGAGATCGCGCGCATCGTGATCGACGAGATGGCCGCCCGCTACGCCGACCGCCCGCCGGTGATCGACGGCGCCGACCAGGTCGTCCGCGAGATCTCCCGGCACTGGCCGGTCGCGATCGCCAGCTCGTCGCCGCCGGTGCTGATCCACTCGTTCCTGACGGCGTGCGATTTGACGTCGCTGGTCCCGGTGGCGGTGTCGAGCGAGGAAGTGGCCGCGGGCAAGCCGGAACCGGACGTCTACCTGCGCGCGGCGATGCTCCTGAACGTCGAAGCTTCCCGGTGCGCGGCGGTGGAGGACTCGACAAACGGCCTGCTCGCGGCGTTCGCGGCGGACATGACGGTGTTCGCGGTGCCGAACCCGCACTTCCCGCCGGATCCGGCGGCGCTGCGGGACGCCACGGTGCTGCCGAATCTGGCCGCGCTGCCCGCCGCGCTCAGCGAGTAACGCAGCTCACAGCCGGGTAGCAGGCGCGGCGCCATTCTGAGCCTTCATCTGCGAGAGGGGCGGAAATGGCTGTGCCGCAAGGGGACTGGGACATCGTCAGCAGCATCGGGCGCACCGCGCTCGGGGTGACCGCGGGCCGGGCGATCGCGACCGCGTCGCCGGATCCGCTGGTCAGCGACCCGTACGCGGCGGAGTTCGTCCGCGCCGCGCATCCGCCGCAACCGCTGCCGACCGAACCGGTGGACGACGCGCTCTGGACGGGGATCGCCGACTACGTCCAGCTGCGCGCCCGATTCTTCGACGACCTGATCACCGGATCCGACGCGCCGCAGGTCGTGCTCCTCGCCGCCGGACTCGACGCGCGCGCCTTCCGGCTCGACCTGTCCGGCCGCGACGTCTACGAAGTCGACCAGCCGCGCGTGCTCGCGTTCAAACAGGACGTGCTCGATCGGCTCGGCGCGGCTCCGCGCTGCCGGCGGTGCCCGGTCGGCGCGGACCTGCGCGAAAACTGGCCCGCCGCACTGGAAACCGCCGGGTTCGACCCGGCCCGGCCGTCCGTGTGGATCGCCGAAGGACTGCTGCCGTATCTGCCCGCGCGGGCCGAGGAACTGCTCTTCGACCTCGTGCACGCCCGGTGCGCGGCGGGCAGCCGGATCGGGGCCGAGCACATCCCGCTCGGCGACCTCGCCGAACTGTCCGGCACCTTCCAGACGTCCGAGGCGGGCGAGCAGATGGGCTTGGCCGTGAAGGACGTCTTCTCCACCGAGCCGCGCAGGGACCCGGCCGAGTGGCTCGCGGGCCAGGGCTGGGACGTGCGGGTGGAACGCGTCGCCGACCTCGCCGTCCGATTCGGGAAACGGATGCCCGACGTCCTCGCCGGCCAGATGGCGAAAACGGTGCTGGTCTCCGCCGGCCTTTAACGCCGTGAAGGACTCCTTGAGGGAATCAGATTCCCTCAAGGAGTCCTTCACGGACGACTCAGAGCTGGGGTCAGCGCTCCAGTTCGCCGCGGATGAAGGCGTCGACCGAATCACGCGCGGTCGAGTCGTCGTACTGCTCCGGCGGCGACTTCATGAAGTAGGACGACGCGGACAGGATCGGGCCGCCGATGCCGCGGTCCTTGGCGATCTTCGCCGCGCGCACCGCGTCGATGATGATGCCCGCCGAGTTGGGGGAGTCCCACACCTCGAGCTTGTACTCGAGGTTCAGCGGCACGTCGCCGAACGCGCGGCCCTCGAGGCGGACGTAGGCCCACTTGCGGTCGTCGAGCCACTGCACGTAGTCCGACGGTCCGATGTGGACGTTGCCCTTGCCGAGCTCGCGGTCGACCTGCGAGGTGACCGACTGGGTCTTCGAGATCTTCTTCGACTCGAGCCGCTCCAGCTCCTTCATGTTCAGGAAGTCCATGTTCCCGCCCACGTTGAGCTGCATCGTGCGGTCGAGCTGCACGCCGCGGTCCTCGAACAGCTTCGCCAGCACGCGGTGCGTGATGGTGGCGCCGACCTGGGACTTGATGTCGTCGCCGACGATCGGGACGCCCGCGTCCTCGAACTTCTTCGCCCACTCCGGGTCGGAAGCGATGAACACCGGCAGCGCGTTGACGAACGCGACATTCGCGTCGATCGCGGCTTGGGCGTAGAACTTGTCGGCCTCTTCGGACCCGACCGGAAGGTAGGAGACGAGCACGTCGACCTGCGCGTCGCGCAGCGCCGCGACCACGTCGACCGGAGCCTCGTCGGACTCCTCGATCGTCTCGCGGTAGAAACGGCCGAGGCCGTCGAAGGTGTGCCCGCGCTGGACGGTGACGCCGAGCGGCGGCACGTCGGCGATCTTGATCGTGTTGTTCTCGCTGGCGGAGATCGCCTCCGAGAGGTCCCGGCCGACCTTCTTCGCGTCGACGTCGAACGCGGCGACGAACTCGATGTCGCGCACGTGGTAGTCGCCGAACTGGACGTGCATCAAACCGGGGACGCGCGTACCGGGATCCGCGTCGCGGTAGTACTGCACACCCTGGACCAGCGACGAGGCGCAGTTGCCGACGCCCACGATGGCCACCCGAACGCGGCGGTTCTCGCCCATGCCGGTTTCTCCTTCAATCTCATTCACTTGCATCTGCAGGTCTGCCGCCCCGTTGCGGCCGCCGCTCAACTCGGTCCCGGCTGCTCCGGGCCGCGCTGCTCGGCTTGTTCGTGCGCGATCAGCTCGTTGAGCCAGCGCACCTCCCGCTCGCTCGACTCCAGCCCCAGCCGGTGCAGCTCGCGGGTGTAGCGGTCGATCTTCTCCTCGGCCCTGGCCAGCGCGTCCCGCAATCCCTCGCGCCGCTCCTCGACGCGGCGGCGCCGTCCTTCCAGGATTCGCATCCTGACGTCGGCCGGTGTCCGCGAGAAGAACGCCAGGTGGACGCCGAATCCCTCGTCGTCCCACGTCTGCGGTCCCGCGTCGCCGAGCAGTTCGGCGAAGCGTTCCTTGCCCTCGGCGGTGAGCTTGTAGACGCGGCGGCCGCGCCGGGACCAGGCCCGGTCGTCCGCCTCGTCGAACTCCTCGACGAGATAACCGGCCCGCAGCAGCCGGCGCAAGGTCGGATACAGCGAGCCGTACGAGAACGTCCGGAACATCCCGAGCGTCTCGTGCAAACGTTTGCGCAGCACGTACCCGTGCATGGGCGCCTCGTGCAGCAATCCGAGGATCGCGAGTTCGAGCACACCACACCCCATTCCGGGAATACGCCGCGACCGGCACCGTTGATCACACGGAACCGGCTCAGCCAACCTACTCGCCGAGTATATCGCGCCGATACATCGAAGTGGCGGAAGTAACCCGCCACCAGCACTCGCCCGATGATCCGTGATCAGAGCGTTATCTAAGTTTCGGCGTGTCCGAACGGTTGCCCAGGGTGCGGGAAAGCAGGGGGCACCGCGGACACAGAAAGAGCCCGTACTCTGTCCTCGTGCGAAACCAGCGGCAGGTTGTGGATTACGCCTTGCAGCGCCGTGCGCTGCTGGCCGGCGTCCGCTCCGGACGCGTCGGAGACCACGAGGTCTGCGACGCGAGCCCGTACCTGCTCCGCGCGGCGAAATTCCACGGCAGACCCGAGGACCGGGCCTGTCCGATGTGCCGCCGGACGCCGCTGCACCTCGTTTCATGGGTGTACGGCGACGAGCTCAAGCACGTTTCGGGATCGGCACGCACCCCCGCGGAACTGACCCGGATGTCCGGGGTTTTCGGGGAGTTCACCGTCTATGACGTAGAGGTGTGCCGGACGTGCCATTGGAACCATCTGGTCCTGTCCTATGTCCTCGGCACGGGAGAACCCCAGCCGACCCGGCCGCGAAGGACTGCCGGGCAGTGACGAGTACCACAACCGCTGCAGAACGCGGGGCGGCTCCAGTGCAGACAGCGCCGCCTTCGGAGGCCCATCAGTGAACGACGACCGCAACCGCCCCTGGCCGAGCCAGGAGCCAGATGCACCTCGCCGTGCCCGGCGACCCCAGGAGGACCCCGGTCCCGCCTGGCCTGCCGATGACGCCCCCCGGCGCCCCGCGCCGCCCCGCCGTCCTCCTACGGGCGGCCAGCGGCCGCCGCGCGCCCAAGCCGGTCCGGAGTGGCCGAGCGGCGACGAAGGCGGTCCGCAGTGGCCCGCGGCCGACGAGCCGCGCCGTCCGCAGCGGACCGGGCAAAACCGCGCTCCGCAAGGCCGTCCTCCGCAAGGCCCCGGACCGCAGGACCGCGGTTCGGGCACTCGCGCGTCGCGGATCCTCGACGGACAGGGTGCGCCGCCGCCGCGCCGCCAGCCTCCGGGCGGACGTCCCGGGCCCCAGGGCGGCCCTAACGGCGGTCCTAACGGGAATGCCACCCAGGGCTTCCGGCAGCCGCCGCCCGGCGGACGGCCTCCGCAGGGCCGCCGGGTCCCGCCGCCTCCGCCGCCGTCGTCCTATCCGGAGACCGACCGCGAACCGGACCTGATCACGCACGCCGCGCACAACGGCTATGCCCCCTACGACGACCGGTACGACGACGATCCGTACGACGAGGAAACCCGCCTCGCCCAGTACTCGGACGACGCGGACTTCGAGGACGACCCGGAAGGCGAGGGGGACGGCAAGAAGAAGAGCAAGGCCGACCTCACGCCGAGGCAGCGCCGCAAACGCCGGTGGAAGATCATCCGCCGGGTGCTGTACGCGATGTTCGGCCTGTTCGTCGTGGTGCCCGCGATCGCGTTCGTGATCACCTATTTCACGGTCGACGTGCCCTCGCCGCAGGACGTGCTCGCGAAGCAGAGCCAGCCGATCACCTTCTACTACGGCGACAAATCGGTGATGGGCCGGATAATCCCGGAGGGCGGCAACCGCGAACTGCTGCAGCCCAACCAGATTCCCGAGGTCGTCAAGCACGCCGTGTACTCGGCCGAGGACGCGACCTTCGAGACCAACTCCGGCTTCAACGTGATGGCGATCCTGCGGTCGGTCTTCAACCAGGCCACCGGCGGCACCGGCGGCGGTTCGACCATTTCGCAGCAGTACATCAAGCAGGCGACCAAAAACGACCAGGCCACGCTGTCCCGCAAGTGGACCGAGCTGGCGAAGTCGTTCAAGCTGAACAACGAGACGTCCAAATCGGACATCATCACCGGCTACCTGAACATCGTCTTCTTCGGCCGCCGCGCGAACGGCATCGCCGCCGCGTCGAAGGCGTACTTCGGCAAGGACGTCGGGCAGCTCAACGCGTCCGAGGCGGCGCTGCTCGCCGGGATGATCCAGGGCCCTGGCAAGGACCAGGACACCGCGTACGTCCAGAAGCGCTGGAACTACGTGATGGACCAGATGGTGGCCAACCACTGGCTCTCGCCCGCCGACCGCAAGGCCGCGCAGTTCCCCACGCTGATCCCGCGCGACTCGCAGCAGAAGCAGGACGCCGGAACGCTGGACTACCACATCCAGCAGCGCATCTTGCAGGAGCTGGACGCGAAGGGCTACAGCGAGGACAAGCTGGCCTCCACCGGCGCGAAGATCTACACGACGATCGACCCGAACGCGCAGAAGATCGCGGCGCAGTCCGTCCAGGACAACATGGAGGGCCAGACCGACGACAACCTCAGAGGAGCTCTGGTCGCCGTCGACCCGAGAACCGGGGGCGTGGTCGCCTATTACGGCGGGCCGACCACGGTGAAGAACGACGCGGGCAAGGACACGCTGGCCACGGACTGGGCGAATGTGCCGCAGAACCCCGGTTCGTCGATGAAGGCCTACGACCTCACGGCCTGGCTCAAGATGGGCAAGGGGCTCGGCGAAACCTTCGACGGCACCGACCGGCGGGAACTCGGCGGCCGCGTGGTCCGCAACGCGGGTGAAAGCTCCAGCTGCGGTCCGCAGTGCACGGTCAAAAAGGCCATGGAGGTCTCGGCGAACACCGTGTTCTACGACATGGTGCTGAACTGGACGAAACCGGCCCGGGTCGCGGAGGCCGCGAAGGAAGCGGGCGTGCAGGCTGCCCCGAAGGGCAAGGCCAAGCTCGGCACGAGCGACGCCAACATCGCCCTCGGCGGTGGCGCCACCGTGGTCACCCCGGAGGACATGGCCGCCGGGTACGCGTCGTTCGCCTCCGGCGGCGTACGGCGCGACCAGCACTTCGTCTCGAAGCTCACGAACTCCCAGGACGAGGTCATTTTCGACGACTCCGCCGGGCAGGGAAAACCAGCGTTCGACGACAACGCGGACAAGAGCAAGCAGATCGCCGGGAACGTGACCGACGCGCTCGGCCCGGTTATCGCCGAATCGCACCTGAAATGTCCGAGCGGCCACGAATGCGCGGGCAAGACCGGCACGCAGCAGTACGACCCGAAGGACAGCGACCCCGCCTCCTACAAGGACCGTAATGCTCAGACCTGGATGGTCGGGTACACGCCGTCGGTGTCGGCCGCGATCTGGATCGGCGGCGACGGAAACAAGCCGCTGCACGACAAGAACGGCAAGCCGATCTTCGGCAAGACGATCGCGGGTCCGGCCTGGCAGGACTTCATGACGAACTACCTGAAGGACAAGCCGGGCGAGAAGTTCGACAAGGTCGACCCGATCGGCAAGGACGCCGACCAGGTCGTCACGTCGACCAAGGCGGCCCCGCCGCCGACGCGCGAATCGTCCAGCGAGCAGGCGCCGCCGCCGACCACGGAGTCCTCGTCGGCGCCGCCGACCAGTTCGTCGCACCCGCCGTCCTCGACGACGACCACCCCGACCCGGCCGAGCGGCATCTTCGGCGGCACCGACGGCGGGAACCCGGGCAGCGGAGGCGGTCCCATCGTGAACGGCGAACCGCCTAAACGCACCGGCTGATCCGCGACTGCGCGTCGTCAAGAGGCTCCTCTCCGCGCCGGAGAGGAGCCTCTTTTCGTCGGTACCGCCCGGCTGGGGGTGCGGTAGGTTCACCGACGGTCTCCCTCCCCCGCGAAGGGGATCGGCCAGGAGAGTGAACCTCGACCGGGGTTGCCGCGTCTGGTCATCAGAGGGCCTTCTGCGTCCGCAGGCTGCCCGTGTCCGAGAAGAGGATCCGCAGTGAACGACGACCGCAGCCGCTCCTGGCCCGACCGGGATCCCGACCCGCGGCGTCAACCACCTCCCTCCCAGCCCGGACCGCCGCCGTGGGCCCGCGGTCCGCAGCGCCCCGCCGCGGGTCCGACCCGCCCGGCCGGGCCCGCCGGTTCCCCGCCGCCGGGCCGCCGTCCGCCGCCTCCCGGCCGCCGTCCGGTCCCGCCGCCGCAGCGCGAGCCGGACCTGATGACCCACCGGATGGTCGAGGACGACTACCGCGACCCGGGCTATCGCGACGCCGACTACCGGGACGAGGGCCCGCTCGATCCGGACGACGGGTACGCGGCGGAAGACTTGGACAAGAAGGGCCGCACGCCCGCGCAGCGCAAAAAGAGACGCTGGAAGATCATCCGGCGCTGTGCCTACGCGTTCGTCGGCCTCTTCATCGTGGTCCCGGCGATCGCGTTCGTGATCACCTATTTCATGGTCGACGTGCCCTCGCCGCAGAGCATCGCGCAGGGCCAGAACCAGGCCGTCACCTACCTCTACGCCGACGGCAGCCCGATGGGCAAGGACGTGCCATCCGGCGGCAACCGGCAGATCCTCACCCCGCAGCAGATCCCGGACGTGGTGAAGCACGCGGTGATCGCGACCGAGGACTCGTCGTTCGAGACCAACTCCGGCTTCGACGTCACCGGCCTGCTGCGCGCGGCGTTCAACCAGCTCACCGGCAAGGCGGGCGGCGGGTCGACGATCTCGCAGCAGTACATCAAGAAGGCCACCGACAACGACGCCCCGACGCTCACCCGCAAATGGACCGAGCTGGCGAAGTCCTTCAAGATGAACCAGACGTACGAGAAGCAGGACATCATCACCGCGTACCTGAACATCATTTACTTCGGGCGCGGGGCGTACGGCATCGGCGCGGCGTCGCAGGCCTTCTTCCACAAGGACGTCTCGAAGCTGGACTACTCCGAGGCCGCGCTGCTGGCCGGGCTGATCCAGCAGCCGGGCCGTTCGGAGAACCCGAAGGTGGCCCAAGGCCGCTGGAACACCGCGCTCGACCGGATGCTCGAGAACAAGTACATCACCGCGCAGCAGCGGCAATCGGCGCAGTTCCCGTCGGTCATCCCGCTCGAGGAATCGAAGGACGACGCGAACGCGCCGTACAAGTTCATCAACGTGCAGGTGAAGGCCGAACTGGCGCAGCACGGCATCGACGACGACAAGTACTACGCGGGCGGCTACACGGTCCAGACCACCATCGACAAGCACGCCCAGGAGGTCGCGACCCAGGTGGCGACCGACGCGCTGAAGGACCAGTCCGACGACCGGCTGCTCAATTCGCTGGTGGCGGTCGATCCGAAGACCGGCGGGGTGCTCGCGTACTACGGCGGGCCCGCGCTGGTCGACGTGAACGGGAAGAAGCAGGGCGCTCGCGACTGGGCGAACACGCCGCAGAACCCCGGTTCGTCGATGAAGGCGTTCGACCTCACCGCGTTCCTCAAGATGGGCAAGGGGATCAACGAGACCTTCGACGGCAGCAACAACCGGGTCTTCGACGGCCGCAAGGTGCGCAACGCGGGTCCCAGTTCCAGTTGCTCCGGGCAGTGCACCGTCGCTGAGGCGATGAAGCGGTCGGCGAACACGGTGTTCTACGACATGGTGCTGAACCAGACGCATCCGGGCCCGGTCGGGCAGGCCGCCCAGGAAGCGGGCGTGAAGACCAAGGACAACGGCGGCAAGTCGCTGATCTCCACCGCGGACGCCAACATCGCGCTCGGCGGCGGGAACACCCAGATCACGCCCGCGGACATGGCCAGCGCATACGCGACCTTCGCCGCCAACGGCATCCAGCGCGACCGGCACTTCGTGCTGAAGGTGACCAACGCGCAGAAGGAAGTCGCCTACGAGGCGCAGCCGAGTGCGGGCAAGCCGGCGTTCGACAGCAGCGCGGACAAAGCCAAGCAGATCGCTGGCAACGTGACCATGGCGCTGGGCCCGGTGGTCGACTTCTCGCACCTGAAGTGCCCGTCCGGGCACGAATGCGCGGGCAAGACCGGTACGCAGCAGCACACGGTGCGGTCCGGCGAACCGGCGTGGGCGGCGAACGCGAACGCGCAGACCTGGATGGTCGGCTACACGCCGTCGGTCTCGGTCGCCGCGTGGGTCGGCGCGGACGGTGACCAGGCGCTGCACGGTTCGGGCACGTCGCCGATCTACGGTTCGACGATCGCGGGTCCGATGTGGCAGAAGTTCCTCGAGGGCTACCTCAAGGGCAAGCCCGCGGAGAAGTTCGACCAAGTGCCGCTGATCGGCGTTCAGGCCCCGCCGCCGTCGGGCGACCAGAACGCGGGCGACGAGCCGCCGCAGACCAACACCAACCCGCCGGACCCGGGCGGCGACGGCAACGACCACGGCGGGCCGATCACCGGCGGGCCCACCCAGCCGCATTGGCCGAGCGGGCTCCCGCACTGGCCGACCGGCAGGCCGTCGACGCACAATCCGCCCACTGGCGGTCCGTCGACGGGCGAAGATCCGCCACAGGAGTAAGGAAAAGGCCGTGGCCGCGACGGTGGGGAGGCCGTCGCGGCCACGGCCGTTCAGGGGCGGCTTCAGCCGCCGAGCGTGATCACGCGGCCTTCGGCGCCCGAGCGGTGCGCGGCTTCGATCACGCGCAACGCCTCGACCGCGCTCGCCGGGTCGACCGGGAAGTCCGCCTCGCCGCGCAGCGCGTCCCGGACCTGGGCGTAAAACGCTTCGTAGCAACCGGTTTCGGTCGGCACCAGTTCGGTTTCGTCGTTCACGCCGAGCCGGCCGGCGTCGCTTTCCGGCTCCACGCCCCAGCCGTCGTCGCCGGGGCGGAGACCGGCTTTGATCTGCGGCTCCTGGACGTCGAGGCCGTATTTGGTGAAGGTCGCCTGATCGCCGAGCACGCGGAACCGCGGGTTGCGAGTGCCCGCAAGCGCTGACGACCACAGGTGCGACCGCACGCCGTTCGCGTGGTGCAGAGCCACGAACACGTCGTCGTCCACCTGCACGCCGGGGCGGCGGCGGTCGACCTCCGCGTAGACCTGGGTGACCGGGCCGAACAGCTGCAGCGCCTGGTCGACGATGTGCGCGCCGAGGTCGTAGAGCAGACCGCCGGCTTCGGCCGGGTCGCCGAACTCGCGCCAGTTGTCCTTGATCTTCGGCACCCAGCGGTCGTAGCGGGATTCGAAGCGGAAGACCTCGCCGAGGCGACCGGAACCGAGCACCTTGCCGACGGTGCGGAAATCCGAATCCCAGCGGCGGTTCTGGAACACCGTGAGGCCGACGCCCTTGGCCTTCGCCGCGTCGACGACCTGCTGCGCCTGCGCCGCGGTCGGCGCGAACGGCTTGTCCACGACCACCGGAATCCCGGCCTCGATCGCGCGGAGGGCGAGCGGCACGTGCGTGCGGTTCGGCGTGGTCACCACGATCAGGTCGAGATCACCCGCGCGGGCGAAAAGCGCGTCCGCGTCCGGGACCACCTCGGCGCCGGGATGCTCGGCGCGCGCCTGCGCGGCCCGGTCCGGGTTCGCGGTCACCAGCACGGCCGGGACCAGGCCCGGCGTCGCCGCGACCAGCGGCGCGTGGAAGATCCGGCCGCCGATCCCGTACCCGAGGATGCCGACCCGCGCGTCATCAGCCATGCCCTCTATTAAACAACACTGTTGCGTAATAGGCCACCCGTCCGAGATGATCGGCCGATGGCGGAAACCGGCGTCAACCTGCGCGGGCTGCGACGCCACAACCGCGCGCTGCTGCTCGGGCACATCCTGCGCGCGGGCGGGCTGAGCCGGGTCGAGCTGGCGCAGCGGTCCGGGCTGACCCAGCAGGCCGTGTCGAAAATCGTGTCCGATCTGCTGCCGGAAGGGCTGCTGGACGTCGAGCGCGCACCCGCGGCCGGCGTCGGCAAACCGCGCACGATGCTGCGGCTGCGCGCGGAAGCCCGCTGCGCCCTCGGCGCGCAGCTCGACCGGGACAGCTACCTCGTGCTGCGCACCGGCCTGACCGGCGAGGTCGAGGACATCGTGGAAGGCCCGCTGCCGATCGGGTTCAGCCCGGAGGCCGCGGTGACCGCGATCGCCGACGGCGCGGGCAAACTGCTCGCCGACCTCGATCCGGCGCGCGTGCTCGGGCTCGGCGTCGGCGCGGTGGGACCGCTCGACCACCACGCGGGCCGCGTCCGCGACGCCACGAACATGCCCGGCTGGCACGACGTCCCGCTGCGCGATCTGCTCGCCGAACGCACCGGGCTTCCGGTCACGCTGGACAAAAACACCAACTCCGCCGCCTTCGCGCACGCCTGGCCGGAGGAAACCTCGGCGGCGACGGCGGTGGTGCTCGTCGGCACTGGAATCGGCGTCGGACTGCTGATCGACGGACGCGTTTACCGAGGCCCGCGCACCAACGCGGGTGAGTTCGGCCACACCACCATCGCGTACGCCGGACCGCGCTGCGCCTGCGGCCGCCGAGGCTGCGTCGAGGTCATGCACCGCGCCGCGGGCACCCCGCACGACGCCGCCCGGCTCCTCGGCATCGGGCTCGCCGACCTGGTGCAGGTGCTCGATCTCGAGCGGATCGTCCTGTTCGGACGGACGATCCGCGGCGCGCCCGAGGTCTACCGCGAAACCGTCTCGCAGCAGCTGCGGGACCTGCTGCCGGTGCCGTACTGGCAGCGCATCGACGTCGAAGTGAGCGATCTCGACGAGGAGGCAGTGGCCCTCGGCGCCGCATTCGAGGTGCTTGCCGGTTTTTACGAGGATCCGAAATGACCGGCAGCCCACTCGCGGACCGATAGCATCCCGACGTGTCCCGCGTCTCCGACCCCGCCGACGAGCCGGATTCGGCTCCCCGCACGCTCACCCCGGCGGAGCGAATCGCCCCCAGCCGGCACGACCCGCTGGTGGCTGCCGCGACGAGACCCGTCGGCGGTCCGATCGGCACGCACGCGGCGGTGGGCAGGCAGTGGTTCTGGTCGCCGCAGCGCGTCGGGCTCGCGATGGCCGTGCTCGCGCTCGTGGTGTGCTGGTTCGGCAAGGCGTCGTGCATTCAGCAGTACAGCGACTCCAACGGCGTGCACCAGCTCGACTGGCGCTCCGGCCGTCCGTTCGTCGCGATGTGCTACTCCGACATCGTCCCGCTCTACAGCTCGGAGAAGCTCGACGACGCGAAGACCTTCCCTTACGTCACGTCGTGGCAGGAGGATTCGCAGACCGCCGAGAACCAGACCCGGTACATGGAGTACCCGGTGGTCACCGGCCTGTTCCAGTGGATCAACGCGAAGCTCGCGGCGGGCTGGACCTCGGTCGCGAACGCGGGCTGGCTGCCCGGCGCGCTGCCGGTGGCGATCTACTTCAACATCTCCGCGTTCTGGCTCGCGCTCGCCTGGCTGGTCACCGTATGGGCCACCGGGCGGACGACGAAACGCAGGCCGTGGGACGCGGTGCTCGTCGCCATCTCGCCGCTGGTGCTGGTCCATACCTTTACCAACTTCGACGCGCTCGCCACCGCGGCCACCGCCGCCGGGATCCTGGCGTGGTCGCGAAAACGCCCGGAAGTCGCGGGAGTCCTGTTTGGACTCGGCGTCGCCACGAAGCTGTATCCGTTGTTACTGCTCGGCGTGCTGTTCCTGTTGTGCCTGCGCGCCGGGAAACTGCGCGCGTGGAGCCGGACCGCGGCGTTCACCGTGCTGGCCTGGCTGGTGGTGAACGTCCCGTTCATCGTGGCCGCGCCGCGCGGCTGGTGGGAGTTCTTCCGGCTCAACACCTTGCGCCCGATGGACCCGGATTCGCTCTACAACGTCGTCTCCTACGCCACCGGCTGGGCGGGCTTCGACGGCGTGCTCCAAAAAGGACAGACGCCGACCGTGCTGAACATCGTGGTCGCCGTGCTGTTCGTGCTCTGCTGCGCCGGAATCGCGTACGTCGCGCTCACCGCGCCGCGGCGGCCGCGGTTCGGGCAGCTGGCCTTCCTTGTCGTGGCGGCGTTCCTGCTGACGAACAAGGTGTGGAGCCCGCAATACTCGCTGTGGCTCGTCCCGCTGGCGGTGCTGGCGATCCCGCGCTGGCGGCTGCTGCTGGGCTGGATGGTCATCGACGCGGCGGTGTGGGCGCCGCGGATGTTCTATTACCTCGGCGTCGACCACAAAGGACTGCCGGCGGGCTGGTTCCTCGGCGGGGTGGTCATCCGCGACCTCGCCGTCGTCGGGCTGTGCGTGCTGGTGCTCCGCGAGATCTACCGTCCGCGCACCGACCTGGTCCGGCTTTCCGGCGACGACGACCCGGCGGGCGGCGTGCTGGAGCGAGCCCGCGACAAGGTCACCTTCGCCGCCTTCCGCCGCTCACGCACCGAGCAACCGGTCGGTTGATTCGTGCGGGAACCCTGCTTCAGGGTTCCCGCACGAACTCTCAAGCGAGTTGTTTGCGCAGGTACGCGATGTCGGCGGCCTGGCCCTCGCCCGGCGTCTCGACGACCACCGGCGCGCCCGCCTGGCGCACGACCTCGGCGAGCAGCTCCGGTTCGATCGTGCCGTCGCCGTCGACCACCGACGCGTGCCGGTCGCGGTTGGAACCGTGCTCGTCGCGGGAGTTGTTGCAGTGCACCAGGTCGATCCGGCCGGTGATGGCCTTGACCTTCTCCGCCGCGGTCGCGAGATCCCAGCCCGCCGCGTAGGCGTGGCAGGTGTCGAGGCAGAAGCCCGCGCCGAACTCGCCGACCTTGTCCCACAGCCGGGCGATCACGTCGAGCTCGCGGGTCATCGCGTTGTCGCCGCCCGCGGTGTTCTCGATCAGGATCGGCACCGCGAAGCCGCCCTTTTCCGCCTCGCGCTCGAAAAGCTTGCGCCAGTTGACCAAGCCCTCCTCGACGTCGTCGCCCGCGCCGACGTGCCCGCCGTGCACGATCAGGCCCTTCGCGCCGATCGCGGCGGCCCCGTCGGCGTGCTGCGTGACGTTCTTGCGGGACGGGATGCGGATCCGGTTGTTCTTGGACGCGACGTTGATCAGGTACGGCGCGTGGATGAACACCTCGACCGGGGAGGCCTTGATCTCCTCGCCGTGCGGATGCGGTTTCGGTGCCTTCCACCCCTGCGGGTCGGAGAGGAAGAACTGGACGACGTCGGCTTCTCGCTCGGCGACGGCGGCCAGCGGATCGTCGTCGCGGACATGGGCGCCAATCTGCATGCCCTGACGCTACTACCGGGCGAATCTCCCCCTTCCGCCCGAGTTGGTGACGCTCGTGGAGTACCGTGAGCGCGTTCCGTGATCCATTCGGAGTGAGCACGTCGGGGGAGGAAGGCATGCGGAAGCGCGCTGGACGGATGACCGCACTCGGGGTAGCGCTCGCGGCGCCGCTGCTGTCCGCGGTTCTCGCCTTTCCCGCCGCCGCTTCCGCGGATCCCAGCCCCACCGTGTCCGGCGACTGCGAATCCACCCTGCAGAACGGCAAGAACGGCACCGGCCTCGCGCTCGACGCGGGCGCTCCGCTCAACGCGCCGAACCGGCTCACGGTCGGCCTCGATTCGAAGGCCAAGCAGACCGACGGCAACGCCCCGGCGCTCACGCTCCCGGTCGGCGACACCGTCCGGACGCTGGGCGTCGGCGAAGTCCCGGCGGTTGGCGACACGGCCGCGAAGGACACTTGCCCGTTTGTGCAGGCCGCGGCGAACGGCGTCGGCAACACGACCCAGGGCCTGCTCAAGAACGCGCCGCTCCCACAGCCGCCCGGACCGACTCCCGCTCCGCCGAACCCCACGCCCAACCCGCCGTCACCGGCTCCCGGTCCTGGCGAACCAGGCCAGCCCGTCCCCGGCGGAGACACGCTCGGCCCGGTGACCTCGGTCGACGGGCTGTCCGGCCTCGACTCGGTGTCCGGCATCTTCACCGGAGCCGCGATGCTCCCGGCGAGCTTCGTGCAGGCCCCGCTCGTCACCCAGGTCGTCCCGGGCCAGCTGCCGCAGCCGGACCAGGTGCCGACGGTCGACGCGAAGAAGTCCGGCACCGCCGAGGCGCTGCCCGCGGCCAATCCGCCCGCCCGGCTGCCGCTGCTGATCGCCGTGCTCGCACTCGCGATGGTGGCCGCCGCGCTGGTGCGCGCGTGGCTGCGCCGCAAGCCCGCCTGAACTCTCACCCTGAGTAGCGCCCGCTTCCACCCGAATGCCTGACCTCGGAGGGGAGGCGGGCGTTACTCGTCTTCGTTACCGTCGTTGTCCTCAGCAAGGCAGGTACAACGGACGCGGCGAAAGGGTCGACGGCCATGCAGCAGCACCGGGCACGGAGGGCAACCGCAGTGGGCGCCGCCGCTTTCGTCCTGGCCGGCTCCGCCGCGCTCGCCGCCCCCGGCACCGCGTCGGCAGGCACTCTGACCGCGTCCTGCGGTTCCACCATCAACGCGCACCCGGGCGACCACGTCCAGGCGACTACTCCGCTGCTCGGCATCCCGATCGACCTCGGCATCGTCGGACAGGTCTCGGGCGTGCTCACCGGCACCATCGACTCGCTCCTCGGCACGGTCTGCAAGGTCACCGTGAACGTGGTCAACACCGTCGTCGCGCCGGTCCCGGTGATCGGCGCGCCCGCCGCGAGCGCGGTCAACGGCGCGGTCGCGGGCGGCACGAACACGCTCCAGCAGGGCGTCGCCGCCGTCGGCCAGGGCTTCAGCGGCGGCCAGCCGGGCAAGCAGAACCCGGGCCCGAACCCGCAGCAACCACCGTCCGGCAGCAATGGCGGCAATCCGCAGCAGGGCGGTTCGCCAGGACAGCAGTCGCAGATGCCGGGCTCGAACAGTCCAGTGCTCGGTGACTACAGCGGCGGCGGAGCAGCGCCTTTCTCGGCTTTCCTGCCGAATTTCAGCAATTTGTCGTACGGCTACAGCACCGGATACGCGCCGATGCGCGATTACAGCGGCATCCCGATGGCCATGGCCGGATTGTTCAGCCCGTCGCCTTCGCTGCGCTATGGCAGCCAAATCCCGGGTTACGCACCGCAGTACGGCGTCGCCAACCCGGACGGCACCTCGAGCGGCGACCGCACGATCCAGAACGCCGGTAACGCCGAAGCATTGCCCGGCACCGGCGGCAACCACACGAACGGGTTGGACTGGCCAGTTCTGGTGGCAGTTTTGGCACTCTCCGGAGTCAGCGCGGGCCTGGTCCGCACCTGGGTGCTCCGCCGAATGGCCGCTGCAGGTTAGGCCAACTCACCAGTATCTTTACCGGAGTCCATTCGTTGTTCCTGATGCGACGAACCATGCCCGC
Organism: Amycolatopsis sp. cg13; assembly: GCF_041346965.1. Classification (GTDB taxonomy): domain Bacteria; phylum Actinomycetota; class Actinomycetes; order Mycobacteriales; family Pseudonocardiaceae; genus Amycolatopsis. The sequence continues at coordinate 5,825,783 of NZ_CP166848.1, read as the reverse complement.
GGACCCCGGAGGATAGTGCTCGTGCGGAAAATCCCCACCTGGAAGCGAACCCGTCGAGCACTCACCGTCACCGCTCTCGCCGCCCTCTTCACCGGCGGCACGTTCCTGGGCGCGGGCTCCGCGTCCGCGGCGACCACGCTCGCGAACCAGTGCAAGGGCACGGTCACCGGCGGCATGGGCGATTCGGTCGCCGTGCCCGGTTCGGCGGTCAAGGAGATCGTCCGCCAGTCGGCCAAGGACCAGGTCAACTTCTGGCGGCTGCTCACCGTGTGGCCGGATTCGCTGGCGAACGCCATCGGGAACAAGGGCAACCTGCAGGTCGGCGCGATCCCTAACGCCGCTGGCGGCACGATCAGCGGCGACGCGATCGGCCAGGTCGTCTCGGACGCGCTGAAGAACGAATGGGGGCTCGGCGTCCTGCCGGACACCAAGACCAAGGTGCTGAACGGGATCCGCAGCGGCGTCGCGTCCGCGTGCGGGCTGACCACGATGGCGAACAACTACCAGGCGCCGTCGTCCTCGAGCTCCCCGTCCAACGGCGGCACCCAGTCGAACGGCAACGCGCCCGCGCAGAACGGCGGCGGCAACCCGCTCGGCAACTACCAGCCGGGATCGACCGGGATCGCCCCGCCGCGCGACTACGGCAACATCCCGACCGCGTCCCCGGGCAACCCCGGCGCGCTCGGCACAGCGATCGCCCCCGGCGCGCGCTACGGCACGCTGCCCGGTTCCGGCGCGCTGCCGCAGCAGCCCTCGGCCGGACAGGACCCGCAGGGCCAGCAGGGCCCGGACATCCGCAACGCGGGCAACGCCGAAGCGCTGGCGAGCCAGGGCCGGCCTTCTGACGTCCAGCTGCCGATGCTGCTCGCGGTGATCGTGCTGGCAGGCGTCACCGCCGGGCTGGTCCGCACCTGGGTGCTGCGCCGCGTCAGCTGACCCGCCGGACGGGACTGTCGTACCCGCCGGGTACGCTTACCTGGACAAACCCTCCTGTCACGGATCCGCCGTGACCGCGAGCCCATAGGAGGTGAGTGGTTATGTCACGCCATTACGAGGTAATGGTCATCCTGGACCCGACGCTCGACGAGCGTACGGTCGCGCCCACGCTGGACAACTTCCTCAACGTGATCCGCACTTCGGGCGGAAGCGTCGAGAAGGTCGACGTGTGGGGCCGCCGTCGCTTGGCGTACGAGATCAAGAAGAACGCCGAGGGCATCTACGCGCTGCTGGACCTGAACTCGACGTCCGAGGCCGTCAAGGAACTGGACCGCCAGCTGTCGCTGCAGGAAACCGTGCTGCGCACCAAGGTCATGCGCCGCGAGGTCAAGGCCGCGGCCAAGCCCGCGCCCGCCAAGGCCTGATCCGAGCCCGATCCGAAGGGACGCCATCCGTGGCTGGAGACACCGTCATCACCGTGGTCGGGAACCTGACGTCCGACCCGGAGCTGCGCTTCACCCCGTCCGGTGCGGCGGTCGCGAACTTCACCGTCGCGTCCACCCCGCGCACCCTCGACCGCCAGAGCGGCGAGTGGAAGGACGGCGAGGCGCTGTTCCTGCGCTGCAACATCTGGCGGCAGGCGGCGGAAAACGTCGCCGAGTCGCTCACGCGGGGCGCCCGCGTGGTGGTGCAGGGGCGGCTGAAGCAGCGGTCTTTCGAGACCAAGGAAGGCGAGAAGCGCACCGTCGTCGAGCTCGAGGTCGACGAGATCGGCCCCTCGCTGCGCTACGCGACGGCGAAGGTCAACAAGGTCAGCCGCGGTGGCGGCGGCGGTGGTGACTTCGGCGGCGGCGGAGGCGGCGGCTTCAACGGCGGCGGCGGAAATCGCGGCGGCGGCAACAGCGCGCCCGCCGACGACCCGTGGGGCTCGGCCCCGCCCGCGGGCGGTGGCGGCGGAGGCTTCTCCGACGAACCCCCGTTCTGATCTCATTTCTTTCTAGAATTCCAGGAGTACACCAGTGGCCAAGCCACCCATTCGCAAGCCCAAGAAGAAGGTCTGCGTGTTCTGCAAGGCCGAGAAGAAGGGCCGCCCGGAGACGATCGACTACAAGGACACCAACCTGCTGCGGAAGTACATCTCCGACCGCGGCAAGATCCGTGCCCGTCGCGTCACCGGCAACTGCAGCCAGCACCAGCGCGACATCGCCATCGCGGTGAAGAACTCGCGCGAGATGGCTCTGCTGCCCTACACGTCCACCGCGCGCTGAGGGGAGCACTAGTCATGGCGAAGATCATTCTCACCACGGACGTGGCGAACCTCGGCGGCCCCGGCGACATCGTCGAGGTCAAGGACGGATACGCCCGCAACTACCTGCTGCCGCGCGGCTACGCCATCGTGGCCAGCAAGGGCGCGGAGAAGAACGTGCGCACGATCCAGCGCGCACAGGAATCCCGCCGCATCCGCGACCTCGACCACGCCAAGGAGATCAAGGCGACGCTCGAGGCCCTCGGCGCGATCCAGCTGACCGGCAAGGCCGCGGCGGGCTCGAAGAAGCTGTTCGGCTCGATCACCGCCGGCGAAATCGTCGACGCGATCAAGGCCCAGGGCGGCCCGCTGCTCGACAAGCGCGTCCTGGACCTGCGCGACCACATCAAGACGGTCGGCAAGCACTCGGTCAACGCCCGCCTGCACCCGAACGTGAAGGTGGACCTCCGGCTCGAGGTCAAGGCCACGGCCGCGAACTGACGCTCGCGTCTTTTACCGCGAAACCGCCCCCGGGGATTCTTCCCCAGGGGCGGTTTCGCGCTGTGGCGACCGGTTTCAACGAAACCGTGCATCCGGTCGATGCCGGTACACTACGGACTTTCTCCATCGATCCTGCTCAGGCCGAGGGGTTCCCAAGGCACCGCCCGCCCATCTCGCCGCGGCCCTCATCTCATTCGGCACTGACCGCGTGCAGCGGCGACTGCACCCCGCCTGCGAATCCGCGAGTTCAAGCGCCGCCCCCGACGGCGGACCCGAGGCCCCGAACCCGATGCCGGCCGCTGACTTGCTCTGCGACCCCCTACACCGCACTCGATGCTGCGGCCGCCGAACAAATCGGTCCAGCAACTGCGTGCTCAAGGTGGGTCTCGCCAACCAACTCGCCGTTTCCGTCAATCCGTCGATCGGCCCCGGTGCCACCAGGGACGGATGCGGAGTCGCGCAGCAAGCCGCCACCGCGATGATCGGATATCCACGACACACCTCGTAACCTCTCCGAGACTCGGGAAAGAGTCCTAAGTTCCCAGCTCGGCCGCACTCTCCTCGATTCGCGAACACCGAGCGGGAACCAATTGGCTTGCGTTACCATCCAACTTGCTGATCTCGCCGCTTGGGGAGCGAGAACTGTGCCAAAGGGGGTCACCAGGATGTCCAGCGATGTGCCACCAACGCCTCCGATCATGGTCGGCGGGTACGGAACGGCCGGCGGCTACAAGTTCAGCGAAGACGAGATCGACTCGGTGATCAAGCAGTGGGAAGACCTGCATGATCACTTGCACCAGGATCTCACCGACGCCCACAAGATCAAAGAGGTCAAGCCGCCAGCCGACGAGTTCGCCAGCCACGATTTCGTGGATCAAGGCGCGAATCCGTCCGGCGCGACCCTCCTTGAGCAGCATCAGCGCATGTTCGACTACGTGGGCAACTTCATCACCGCACTGCGAGCCGCCAAGAACAAGATCAAGGTCACCGAGCAGCAGCAACGTGACGAACTGGCCGCGAAGTCGAAGGGATACTGAGTACCTCAATGTCGCATCGCACAGTCCAGCTCGCCGCAGCTGCCGTTGCCGCATTCGGTCTGCTGACCGCATGCGGGGGCGGAACCGGCGGTACTCCGCAGCCTTCGGCGACCGCAGGGTCGAGCGCTCCGTCCGACAGCGGCGGCTCGGGGCCCAAGGTCCCCTCGCCGCTGCCCACCAAAGACCTGCTCGCGGACCCTTGCAGTGTGTACAACGCCGCGGAAGCCGAGAACCTCGGCGTCCGTTATCCGGGCGAGAAGAGCAGCGGTGTCACGGGCGGCTGCGTCTGGAAGTCGGCTGCGATCAACACGAACTACATCGACATCGGCGCGCTCCCGCAGAACAAGAACGGGATCAGCGACATCTACGCGCAGAAGGACAAGCAGGCTTACTTCACGCCCACCAGCATCGACGGCTACCCGGCGGTCTTCGCCGACACCATGGACAGCCGTCCGTCTGGCAGCTGCAGCCTTTGGGTCGGCGTCACCGACCAGCTCGCCGTCTCAGTCATCCCGAACATCAGCATCGGCGACGCCAAGAAGGACCCGTGCAGCCTTGCGAAGAAGGCCGCTACCGCGATGATCGGACATCTCAAGGGGGCATCGTGACCGACTCGCGGCCGACGCCTGTTTCGGAAGGAGTGGCTCATCATGGGGAATGACGCCAACACTGCGGGAAAGGCGCTGCAAGGCGCTGCTGTCGGCGCAGCTGCCGGGTCTGTCGCAGGACCGGTCGGAGCAGTGGTCGGCGGTGCCGTCGGCGGCCTGGTCGGGCTCCTCAGCGGAGGACCCGAAGCCCAGCAACAGTCCGCCGACCTCGGCGGCCGCTCGATCGACGCGTACACGATCTACGAGAAGATCAATGCTGGCAACACCCAGTCTCTCGACGAGGGGGTGGGCTCGGCCAAGAATCTCGAGAAGATCCACAGCGACCGGGCCACCGAGATCGACAACCTGAACAAGAAGATGGACGCTGCCTGGCAGGGCGGCGGTGCCACGGCTGCCCAAGCAGGCGCGCACCCGCTCAAGACCTGGCTCGAGGATTCCGTCGCCAATCTCGGCAAGAGCCACACCTTCCTGGACACTCAGGCTCAGTGCTTCCACACGGTCAAGGGCAAGGTGCAGAGCCTGCCCAAGGATCCGCCGTCCGCGGGGTTCCTCGACGGGCTCAACCCGATGAGCGACAAAGACGACGAGATCAACAAGTACAACGACAACTCCAAAGCCAACGTCCAGGCTTACACGAACTACTTCAACGCCAGCGGCCAGAACGCGAGCAAACTGCCGCAGTACAGCGCCTGGCAGGGCAACAACCTTTCCAACGGCCCTGACGGCCCCGGCCAGTTCGGCGGCGGTCCCAGCGGGGGGCCGGGCGGATTCAGCGGCGGGCCCGGTGGCGGTGGCGGCAGCTTCTCGCCGCCGAAGGTGGACACGCCCAAGTTCGACCCGAACGGGCCGAACGGGCCGAACGGGCCGCACACCAAGGTGCCGACCGGTCCTGGCCAGTTCAACGACCCGAACGGGCCTGGCCACTACACCGGCCCGAACGACAACACGTCGACCTCCGGCTGGACGCCTCCGACTGACACGTCGAGGTTCAACCCGAGCACCTTTGGGCCCGGCGGCGGAGCCGGCCAGTTCGGCCCCGGCGGTGGCGGGGGCGGAGGCGCCGGTACGGGCGCGGGTGCGGCCTTCGGTCCCGGCGCGTTCGGCGGCGCGGGGTTCGGCCCCGGCGGCTCCGGCTCTGGAGCCGCGGCAGGCGGTGCCGGGGCTGGCGCTGGTGCCGGTGCAGGCGGCATGGGCGGAATGCGCGGCGGCGCGGCCGGCAAGGCAGGCGCGGCCGGAATGGGCGGCATGGGCGCCGGAGCCAAGGGCGGCAAGGGCCAGGAAGACGAGGAGCACCAGACGAAGTACCTGGTGGAAGAAGACGCCAACGAACTCTTCGGTTCGGACCAGATGACCGTTCCTCCGGTCATCGGTGAATGAGGCCCAGCACAGTGGTCTCTCTTGACGCACCGACGAAGTTCACCGTCTTCACCTTGTGCAATCTGATCAAGCGGCGGGGCGGGGAACCGCACCAGGTCATCGCCGAGACGGCGGCGTTCTACGACCCGACGGCCGAGCGGAAGCTCGACCAGCAGGTCAACGCCGCGCTGACCGCGGCGGGGCTCATGGGACCCCGGGGGATGGATCGCGATCTGCTCGCGCTGGTCGAGTCCATCTCCCACCCGCAGCTCGAGTACTACGGCTGGTTCGACGGAGCGTTTGAGGACAGTCCCGCGAACTTCGGCGCACTGGTCGGCAGCGGCAACGGCGGTGGCTTCGGCTTGATCCGTGTCCAGGGCGAGCAGACGCTCACCGTGCTCCGCCAGCGTCCGGATCTGCTGCTGCAGACGTTTCTCGACCTCATCCCGGCTGGCAAGCCGGCGGCCGGGCAGCCGCTGATCACCACCAAAGCCGAGTACGAGAGCGGGCGATCCTTCGGGTCCGAAGAGGTGTCCCGGGGCTCGATCATGCAAACCGGGCAGCGGACCACGCAGGTGGAACCGCTCAAGGAGATCCAGCGGATCCTGAAGCTGCCGCGCACCGGAAGCGGCGCGTTGTACGTCGCGTCCCGGCCGCAGGGCGGACGTCGGCGGCGGGTGCCCAAACCGGTCAACTTCATCGACACCAGCGAAGGCCGGTGGCTGATGGAGGAGCGGCCAGGGAAGGAATCGCTCATCGTGTTCACCCCTGGCACTCAGCAGGCGATCGTCGAACGGCTGCGGCAAGCCCAGAGCGCCTTGGGCTGACCGCCTCAAGCGTTACTCCGGGTGGGGTTCCCGGCACGGCACCGCGAGGTGTCCGGCCGGTGAACCTCACCCGGTTTCGCGTTTGCACGCGGTTAACCTGCGCTTTTGCCTGATCGCTCACTGTGCGCAGCCATCGGGTAGGCCACGTGGGGAATTCTCCTTCGTTCAGCCCATCGGGTCGGTGATCTACCGTGCGTAGCAACCATCCACAGGGCGGTGGACCAACCCGGGTGCGACACGCCGAAGAACCAGTTCGACACGACACGCCGGACGAGTTTTCGCGGAGTTCTCCACAGTCTCTGCACAGGCCTTGACCTGCGGGTTCAGTGAAGCCGATCTGCACTGTCCCCACTTTGTCCACAGGCTCACGGAAACCTGTGATTCGTTGCCCCCAGTCATCCACAGGTTATCCACAACACGGTCAACACCCGGGTTTGCGCTCGTCCTTCCGGGGGACCTAGCGTGCGTTCGCGCCCAGTACTCCCGGTGGCTCCGCGTGGCGGTCACCGGCGCGGGGAACCGTCCGGTCCATCATCGAAGTGAACCGGACGGGCGGGTGGGAAAGCCGGGCCGACTCCGGCATACTCGAACAGGTGTTCGCCTGGGCTGGCCTTTGCGCGAGGCGGCGGGCGAACGCGGTTCGGCACAGGACAGGCGCACGCGAGACGACGGGGCCGGCCGGGACGACGGCGGGGCGAGGGGAGGTGTCCGGGCAGTGGCGGTGACCGATGACCGCGGTCCGGCGTACGCGGAGTCCGATCCGGGTCCGAGCGACCCCGGCCCCGGCGGGTTCGACCGCCAGCCGCCGCAGGACATCGCGGCGGAGCAGTCCGTGCTCGGCGGCATGCTGCTGTCGAAGGACGCGGTCGCCGACGTCATCGAAGCGCTCGGCCCCGGCGATTTCTACCGGCCCGCGCACCAGGCCGTGTACGACTGCATCCTCGACCTTTACGGCCGCGGCGAACCGGCCGACCCGATCACCGTGGCGGCCGAGCTGGAACGGCGCGGCGAACTCGGCCGTGTCGGCGGGGCGCCGTACCTGCACACGCTCATCGCGACCGTGCCCACCGCGGCCAACGCGGGCTACTACGCGGAGATCGTCTCCGAAAAGGCGGTGCTGCGCCGCCTCGTGGAAGCGGGCACGCGCATCGTGCAGTACGGCTACGGCGCGGCCGCGGCCGACGGCGCGAACATCGACGAGGTCGTCGACCGCGCACAGGCCGCCATCTACGACGTCACCGAGCGCCGCACGAGCGAGGACTACGTCGCGCTGGAAGACCTGCTCCAGCCGACCATGGACGAGATCGACGCGATCGCCTCGCGCGGCGGGCAGTCCCAGGGCATCCCGACCGGGTTCGCCGACTTCGACGAGCTGACCAACGGCCTGCACCCCGGCCAGATGATCATCGTCGCGGCCCGCCCCGGTGTCGGCAAGTCGACTTTGGGGCTGGACTTCGTCCGTTCCGCGTCCATCAAGCACGGCCTGACCAGCGTCATCTTCTCGCTGGAAATGAGCCGCACGGAGATCGTGATGCGCATGCTGTCGGCCGAGGCGAAAATCCGCCTGGCCGACATGCGAGGCGGCAAGATGTCCGACGACGACTGGACACGGCTGGCACGGCGGATGAGCGAGGTGTCCGAGGCCCCGCTGTTCGTCGACGACTCGCCGAACATGACGATGATGGAAATCCGCGCGAAGGCCCGCCGGCTCAAGCAGCGGCACGACCTGAAGCTCGTGGTCGTCGACTACCTGCAGCTGATGACGTCGGGCAAGCGCGTCGAATCGCGGCAGCAGGAAGTGTCGGAGTTCTCCCGTCAGCTGAAGCTGCTGGCGAAGGAGATCGAGGTGCCGGTGATCGCGATCTCCCAGCTGAACCGTGGTCCGGAACAGCGAACCGACAAGAAGCCGATGCTGTCGGACCTGCGTGAATCCGGCTCGCTGGAGCAGGACGCGGACATCGTCATCCTGATCAACCGCCCGGACGCCTGGGAACGCGACGACCCGCGCGCCGGGGAAGCTGACCTGATCCTGGCGAAGCACCGTGCGGGTCCGACGAGCACGATCGTGGTCGCGCACCAGCTGCACTACAGCCGGTTCGCCGATCTGGCCCACGACTGACGCGCTGTCCGGTTCGCGTCAGCATCGCGCGAATCGGTGCAGCGCTTCGAGCGCGGCCGGGGCGAGGGTGTCCGGGTGGTCGGCGTCGTGCAGCAGGTGGTCCACTCCCGGCAGCGGCATCCGGCCTGGTCCGCTGACGTGCGCGTGGCGTAGCGCGGCGGTCAAGGCGTCCGTTGTGGCGCAAGGGACTTGGGCGTCGGCAGTGCCGCAGGTCAGCAGTACCCGGGTCCCCGGTCGCAGGGCCGCTGCGGTGTCCGGCGGGTAGACGGCGTCGTCGCTGTCCACGAAGCGGCTGTTCTGTCCTTGGAAGGCCTTGAAGAGTTGCGCGACGGCGGGCGGCAGGCCGGTGGGGTCGACCGGTCGGTGTGCGCGCAGGGCGGTGACGGCGGCGTCGATCGCCGTGTCGATTGTGTGCTGCTGTTCCAGGGCGAGCTGGCCCTGCGCGACAGCCTCGGCGATCTGGGCGTGCAGTTGCAGCGCGACCAGGTCCAGCAGGCGGATCGCCTGCGGCTGCAGCAGGGCCAGGCCGGTCGGGCGTGGGTGGGCGGTGCCGCCGAGCAGCAGTGCGGTCATCGCGCCTTCGCTGTGCCCGACGACCGTCAGCGCGTGCGGGTTGGTCTCCGGCTGGTCGCGCAACGTCTCGTAGGCGGCCTTCGCCTGCCGGACGAACGCTGGATAGTCGAGCTGTTCCGGGTGGTCGCGATAAGCGCCGAGCCCGGTGCGGCCGGTGCCGTACTTGTCGAACCGCAGCGTGGCGACTCGGTCGTGGTCGAGCGCGTCGGCGACCTGCGCCAAGGTATTCGGGGACGCGTGCGATTGGTTGCCGTCGCGATCGGTGGGTCCGCTGCCGGGCAACAGCAATGCGGCGCGCAGCCGTTGCCCGGTGTGATGCGCGGGAACGTGCAGGGTGCCGTACGTCGTCGTCCCGTCGACGGTGAAGACGATCTCGCGGTCGGCGGCGGGCACGAGGCTGACCGGGGCGGCGGTCACGCCGGCCAACGACAGCACGACAGCCGTGAGGTGGGTGAACATCGGCTCACCGCAAGGCGTTCTCGACCAGCGCGACGGTCGCGCGGGGATCGTCGACCTGGACGACCAGGCGGGCGTAGCGCTCGTCGGCTAGTTCGAGCACCACGGCCTTCGACGGGTCCTTGACGTCCCAGAAGACCTTTTCGCCGTCGAGGTGGAACGTACCCGCCGTGATCACGCCGGGCACGTGTGCGCCCGGCGCGCGGATTCCCTTGGGGTCAGCGGCGATGCCGGGATCCGCAGTCGCGCCGCGGACGTGGTCCAGCGGGATGGTCAGGCTGCTCTTGAAGGCCCACAGTTTGTCGAGACCTTCGATCACGACAACGAGGTCGTCGCCGTCGATGGAGACCAGTGCCATGGCTGTTTCCTTGTCAGTTAAGGGGATCGAGGTGATGAGTCAGCGCGGCGGCGGCACCGTCGGGGTTGCCGCGCAGGCGTAGGCCCAGTGCGGCCGCCGTGAGTGCGGCGGCCAGTTCGGTGGAGATGTCGAGCGCGTCGGCGATTGCCTGGTCGAGCGAGGCCAAGGCTGCAGCCACTTCGGCGGCTACTTCCTCGTCGGCCGGTGCTCGTTCGACCACCGCGAGCAGGAGCAGACCAAGGTCGGCCGAACCAACCAATCGCAGCACGGTCGCGGAATCTGTTGCCGCGGCGAGTGCTTGGGCCAAGGGACGGACGTCATCGGCGAGGTGGCGGCGCAGCGCGACCAGGTAGAGGCCGCGTTTGCTGCCGAACGTCTTGTACAAGCTGTTGCGGTGCACGCCGAGGTGGGTGACGAGGTCGTCGACAGAAACTCCGTCGTACGCGCGGCCACCGAACAACCCCACGGCGGCGCGCACCACCTCGTCCTCGTCGAACGCCCTTCGCCTGCCCATGGCTCGACTATAGAATTTTGGGGAACGATCAGTCAAGAACGATCGTTCCCCAAAAGTGCGCTAAGAAGCGGGCTGCCACTCCGCGACCAGGTCCAGCAGTCCGGGGAAGCGCGCGTTGAGGTCCTCGATGCGCACCCGGCTGCGGCGTTCCAGCCCGTATTGCCGCTGCCGCAGGACACCTGCCTCGCGCAAAGCCTTGAAGTGGTGGGTCAGCGACGATTTCGGGCGGTCGAACCCGAACCAGCCGCACGGATGGTCGTAAGCCTCGCGTTCCAGCAGCAGTTTTCGCACGATCGTCAGCCGCAACGGGTCGCTCAATGCGCCTAGGACGGTTTCCAGCCGGAGGTCTTCCCGAGCCGGTTCGGGCAGCGGCGACGGGAGGTCGGCGGGCGGGGCATCCGGATTGGTCACCGAGGGCATGCCCACATTCAACCACTCCAGTACGAGATTAGTCGAACTGCTGCTAGGTTCTAGTTCGACTAATCTCGTACTGGAGGATCCATGGCCGTCGTCGCACCCTCGCGGGTCGGTAGTCCTTGGCTTGCCGCTTGGCCGGTCACCGCGGTGTTCGTGCTTTCGAACGCGCCGACCCCGCTGTACGTGCTGTGGCAGCACCGGCTCGGGTTCTCCGCTGGCACGCTGACGGTGATCTTCGCGGCCTACATCGCCGGATTGCTGGCCGCGCTGCTCGTCGCGGGGCGCGCGTCGGATCGACTCGGGCGTAAACCCGTTGTGTTGCCTGGGGTTTTGCTCGCGCTGATCGCTTGCGGGTTGTTCGCCGTCGCGACGTCGGTGCTCGCGTTGGCGATCGCTCGGTTGCTGGCCGGGATCGCGGTCGGCATCACGGTGTCGGCGGGGATGGCGGCGGTGGTCGACGTCGGCGGGCCTGGACGCGCGCGGACCTCGACGCTCGCGGCGTCTACCGCGATGGTGTTCGGGGCCGGGCTTGGGCCGCTGCTGGCCGGGGCGCTGTCGGAAACTTTGCCTGGGCCGACGGTGACGATCTTCGCGGTTTCGGCGGTGCTGCTGCTCAGTGCGGGAGTCGTGGTTATCCGGCTGCCGTTGCGGCGTCCGGTCGATTCCGGTGCGGGCGGCTGGGTGCGGGTTCCTTCGGTGCCGAAGGCACAGCGCAAGTACGTCGCGCTCGGGATCGCGGTTTTCGCGCCGGGGATCACGTCGACGTCGTTTGTGCTTTCCCTTGGACCGGCCCTGCTGGCCAACGTGCTCGGCACCAGCAATCGCCTGCTCGCCGGCGCGACCGCGTTCGTCATGTTCGGTGCGGCGACTGCGGTTCAGTTCGCGGCGAAGCGGCTCGAGGTCCATGCCATCCTGCTGACTGGCGCAGTGGCGGGAGTCGCCTGCATGGCCGCGTTGCTGGTCGCCGTGCACGCGCAGTGGATCGCGGCCATCGTCGTGACCGCGGTGCTCGCGGGAGCCGCGCAGGGACTCGGCCAACTCGGCGGGCTCACCCTGATCAGCACCCACGTGCCCGAGCGAAGGCGTGCCGAAGCCAACGCTCTGCTCAACTTCGGCGGCTACCTCCCGGCGGCACTGCTGCCGGTCGGCACCGGATACCTCAGTGACGCCCTCGGAATCGCTACTGGCTCAACGGTTTTCGCCGCGGTTCTCGTACTTGCCGCACTGACAGCTGCCGGAATCGTGTTGCGGTCTGCCCGCTGACGATCAGGGACGGCCGCCTGGTTGCCAGTCGTGCACCTCGATCGCGGCATAGCGTTCCGCGGTAAGGATTCCGCGCGCCGCGTCGGCGTCGGCGGCTTGCACCAGCGCCGCGGTGCCGAGCCAGGCGGCGCCGTCGTCGGACCACAGCGGGCCGTAGGCGATCAAGGACTCCGTGGCGGACGGCTCGAGGTCGACGGCGGGGCCGGAACCCAAGCCCAGCACCAAATACAGGCCAGCCGCCTCCGGATCGCCGGGGAATTCCCACATAGTGCGGCCGAGAGCGTTGTCCCAGCGGCGAATCAGGACGTCCCGGTAGGCACCGGCCTGGTAATTCGGTTCGGCGAAAGCGAATTCGCGGACGGCGGCGGCATCCGAAAGGTCGACGATGTGCACGCTGCCGGTCGGAGTGTCGCCGTCTAGCGTTGGGCCGCGGGCGATCAACTCGAAACCGTCCATATAGGACCAATGCGCTTCGATCAGCTCGGCGCGCAACGCGGCGGAGCCGGGGCGGTCGCGGTGATAGCAGAAGAACTCCACCGGGTGAGTCTGCCGCATCCAGCGGGCCGCCGAGGACGAATTCGCCAAGTCCGCGAACCAGGCGTACGGTTGTAGTTGAACTTTCAAACAACCGGAGGCAGTCATGGCGAACCGCACGCCGGTCCTGTACCTGAGCCACGGTGCGCCGCCGCTCGCCGACGACGCGACATGGACCCGGCAGCTCGCCGGATGGTCCGCTGACCTGGCCAAACCTCGCGCGATCCTGGTCGTTTCGGCGCACTGGGAAGAAGCTCCGCTGACACTCGGGGCGACCACGACGGTCCCGCTTGTCTACGACTTCTGGGGCTTCCCCGAGCGCTACTACCAGGTCAAATACGCCGCACCGGGCGCTCCGGAGCTGGCCGCGCAGGTGCGCAAGCTGCTGCATTCGACCGAAACCCCGGTGCACGACGCCCCGGACCGCGGCCTCGACCACGGCGCGTACGTCCCGCTGGTGGAGATGTTCCCCGACGCCGACGTCCCGGTGCTGCAGATTTCCATGCCCTCGCTCGACCCGCGGGCGCTCTACGACCTCGGCCGCAAGCTCGCGCCGCTGCGCGACGAGGGCGTGCTGATCATCGGCAGCGGATTCTTCACCCACAACCTCCGCGCGATGCAGGAAGTCAACGGCGCCAACGGAACTCCGCCGGGGTGGTCCGCGGAATTCGACCACTGGGGCGAGGAGGTGCTGCGCGACCGCGACCTCGACGCGTTGCTCGACTTCCAGCACAAGGCACCCGCCGCCGCGATGGCGCACCCGCGGATCGAGCACTTCGCGCCGCTGTTCGTGTCGCTCGGCGCCAGCTCGGCCGAGGGCGAAGGCCGCACGGTGATCGACGGTTTCTGGCACGGCCTGGCGAAGCGGTCGCTCGAATTCTCCTGACCCAGCACAAAAAACGGGCCCGGAAGCACACGGCTTCCGGGCCCGTCCGAGGTTATCCCCGGCTCGCTTCAGGCGAAGCGGTTCACTTCTTGAAGATGCCGGTCACCTTCGCGGCCAGCTTCTGGAACGCACCCAGCGGGCCGGTCGCGTCACCGATCGCCGGCACGGCCGGAGCGGTCGGCACGGCGGTCGGCAGCGTCGTCGGGGCGCCCGGAACGGCGGGCACCGCGGCGAAGGCGGGCAGCTGGCCCAGCGTCGGCAGCGAGGTCTTCACCGGCAGCTGAGCGGGAACGGCCGGCACCGCCGGAACGTCCGCGCGCTCGGCGCCCGCACCCGGCAGAGCCGGAACGCCGGGCAGACCCGGAACCGACGGAGCCGACGGCAGGTGGATGCCGTTCTGCAGCCCGGAAACCGAAGGCAGCGCCGAAGCGCCCTTCAGCTGGTTGAGCTGGTTCAGCGCGGACAGTCCGCTGACCTGCGGCACGTCGGCACGCTGGGCGCCCGGCAGGGCCGGGGCGGGCAGCGTGGTGGCGGTGGGCAGGCTGCCCAGGCCCGGCAGAGCCGGAGCAGACGGCAGCGACGGCGCGGCCGAGGAACCGCCCGGCAGACCCGGCATGGCGGGCAGCGCGGGGAGCTGGTCGGCGCCCATCTCGCCGCCGATCGGCACGTCGATGGCGGGCGGCTCTTCGACGTCGGTCGAGTTGGGGGCCTGCGCGGTAGCCACGCCGAGCACCTCCAGCGGCACGCCGAAGACCTGCACCAGCGCACCCAGCGGGTGGTAGTAGTCGAAGCCGGAGAGGGCTTCGCCGGTGCCGTCGGTGCTGGTCGCGTCGTTGCCGTCGGTCACGTCGGTGACGTTGTCGCCCACCGCGTGCGCCACGCCGCCCACGGCGACCCCGTCGCCGAAGACCTGCGCCACAGCCGGGACCGGGAGGTCCAGGATGTCGCCCGAGATCGAACCCTCGGTGCCCGAGGTGGTGTCCTTGCCCGCGTCGGTGACGACGGTGTTGTTCATGGCGTCGCCCGAGGACACGCCCGCCGCGGAAACCGCGTCGCCGAAGACCTGCGCGACCGGAGCCGCGTCCGCGCCGACGATGTCGCCCGCGACCGCGCCGCCGTCGCCGTCGGTGAGGGCGTCGCCGCCCGCCGTCGAGGTGACGTCGTTGGTGGCGGTGCCGTGGCCGATCGCGCCCCCGGCGACCCCGTCGCCGAAGATCGTGCCCGCACCGGCGATCGGAGCCTTGACGATGTTGCCGGCGAGCGCGCCGTCCTTGCCGTCGGCGCTGGCGTTGCCGCCCGCCTTCGAGTCGGTCAGGTTGTCCGCCATGCCGGTGCCGATGCCGGCGACCGAGCCGCCGACGCCGTGGCCCTGAACCGGCAGCGAAACCGGAGCCTCGACGAGGTTGCCCGCGCCCGCGCCCTTCGCTCCGGTCGCGTGCACGTCGTTGCCCGCGGTGGAGGTGGTGTCGTTGCTGGACTTGCCGTGGCCCTGGCCGACGAACGAGCCGCCGATGCCGAACAGCTGCACCGGGGTGGACAGCGGCGCGGTGGCGAGGTTCGAGCTGAGGAAGCCGTTGTCGTCAGCGGTGTTGCCGCCGCCGCCCGCCTTCACGACCTTGGTCTCGGAGCCGTCGGCCGAGCCCTGCCCGATGAACGAGCCGCCCACGCCGAAGACCTCGGCCGGCGCGGCCACCGGGACCTGCACGATGTTGCCCGAGCCCGACGAGTCGTTGCCCTGGCTGCCGTCGTAGTTGCCCGCGGTGACGGTCTTGGTCTCGGTCGAGGTGCCCGAGGCGTTGCCGATGTGGCTGCCGCCGATGCCGTGCACCTCGGGGGCGCCCGCCACCTGGGTGTTGACGATGTTGCCGGTCAGCGTGGAGCCGTTGCCGCGGGTGTAGCTGCCGTCGCCGGACGTCGCGGTGGTGGTGTTGTCGCAGTTGGCGACCGCGCGGCCGATGTAGGTGCCGCCGACGCCGCACGCCTCGACCGGGAGCGCCACTGCCGGGTCGACCACGTTGGCCGAGCCGGCGGCGTCGTTGCCGCTCGTCTTCACGAAGCCGCCGGAGGTGGCGGTGGTTTCGTGGGTGGAGGACGAGGCCTGGCGGTCGAGCGCCTGGCCGGTGGTGGCGTTGCCGATCCACGAACCGGCGACCGACGCGACGTTCGCGACCGGGCTGGCCTGCGCGGCGGCGGCGTTGCCGGACAGGAACGACTGGTCCCCGTCGGTCTCGAGGTAGGTCGGGGTGCCGTTCAGGCTGCCCGGACGGGTGTCGCCCGCCTTGGCGTCGGCCGAGGAGCTGGAGGTGGAGTCCGCGTCCGAGCCCCACACGCCGCCGGCGTTGCCGTTGAACTTGACCGGCAGCGCGATCGGCGCGCCGACCACGTTGCCGCTGCCCGCGGCGCCCTTGCCGTTCGACTTCATCGAACCGCCGGAGGTGGCGGTGGTGTCGGCGTTGTACCCGCCGCTGTAGGCGTTGCCGAGGATCCAGGACGCGGCGTTGCCGGTCACCTGGACCGGAGTCGCGAACTGGCCGCCGACGACGTTGCCGGACAGGCCGGAGCCCTTGCCGGTGGTGTCGACGTTGCCGGTCTCGGTGGTGCTCTGGTGCGCCGAACCGCCGTGCACCGCGCCGCTGCCGCCGGCCAGGCCGACGCCGTTGCCCGCGATCTGCACCGGGAGCGCGTAGTCGAGCGCCACGACGTTGCCCGCGATGCCCGAGTACTTGCCGTCGGTCGCGACGTCCTGGTTGTGGCTGTAGGTCTGGCTGTGGTCGCCGCCCTGCACGTGCGCGTCGCCGATGACGCCCACCGCGTTGTCCACGATCTGGATCGGGACGACGACGTCGCCGTTGACCTTGTTGCCCTTGAACGCGTCGTGGGTCGGCGTGATCTGCCGGGGCGCGTCCGTCTTCGGGAGGCTGTCGGTCAGGCTGCCCGCGGAGCCGCCGGGCGTCTTCGCCGAGGCGAGCGCTCCCTTGACGGCGGAGGTGACGGGCTTGGTGCTGATCTCGTTGTGGTGCGCCGGCAGGTCGACCTGCCCGAGCGGGGTGCCGATCGCGTTGTTGGCTTCGTCGATCGGGACGGTGACGTTGAGATCCAGCGGGGAGGCCGGGGTGTCCGGGTTCACGTTCTCGTCGGCCGAGGCGATGCCGGTGCCCAGCATCAGCAACCCACCCGTGACCAACGCGGTCTGGAGTCCGCGCTTTGCCCAGGTCTGCATGGGATTTTTCTCCTTCATATCGGGGTCCCTTGCGGGTTCGTGGCGGTGCTCCTGTGTCTCAGGAATGCACCGGGGAATGCGTGCGCGGAAATTGCGCAGCGCGCGAAAAACCCGCGGGATATCTGTCGATGACGGCAACGGCACACAAAAGGTGTCCGTGGGTGCGTCAAAGACCCCGCGGGTGAAGTGGATCAGTCAGGAGTGACGCCGGGCTGCTCGCCCGGGGTGCGCGGCGTGTGCGCGAGGCCGGTGCGGGTCGAACCCGCCACGGCGTTGTCGACGGCGGCGACGACCCAGGAGGGGACGCCGAAGTTCAGTCCGTCGAGGTGTCCGCCGGGCGCGGTGCTGCCACCGGCCGGGGAGTTCGGGATGGAAAGCGGCGCGGCGGGAAGCTGCGCCGGGGAGAACGGCGCGCCGGGCAGGCCGCGGTCGCCGCCGTGGTGCTTCGCGGGCAGTTCGACGCCCTGCACCGGGTCGACGGATTGCGCGTCCATCGACGGGAAGACCGACTGCAGTGCGTCGGACGTGGTCATCGCCGCGGCACCGAGGTTCTGGTCCGCCTCGGCGGGCTGCTCGGGAATGCCCGGCGCGGGCACCTGCTCGGACCCGGGGGCCGGAGCGGAAGGCAGTTTCGGCAGGTCGACCAGGTTCGAGGGAGCGCTCGGGTCGAGCAGATCCCACAGCTTCCGGCCGAAATCCTGCGCGGCGGGCGGCGGGGTGGTCGCGTCGGCGATCACCTGGCGCGCGTCCTGCGGCTTGCGCGCGATGTGCTCGAGCGAGCCGAGCGTGCGCTCCACCGGCTTGACGACCGCGTGCTGGCCGAGGTCGCTGACCGCGGTGCTGACCTTTCCGGCGGCCTCCTGGCCACTGGCGAGATCGTCGCGGTGCGGACTGCCGAGCTGGCTGAGCGAGCAGGTGGGCCGCGCCGTGCCTGGTTCAGACCACGTGGTGGCACCCTGGCCGCACGACGAAAGCCCTTGTGCCGCACCGGTGACGTCGCCCGCGAACCGGGCCGCGCCGTCGGTGACGTCGCCGATTCCGGCGGCCGTCGCGTCGGTGACCGGCGTGACGCTCGCGTCGACCGTGTCCGCCGAAGCGGCGGACGAGGAGACGGTCCACGCGGCCGCGGTCGCCGCGAGCGCGCCGCCGACGACGAACAACGCACGCGACGCGAGACGGCCGAAGCGCGTCGCGCCCCGCCTCTCGTGCACAGCGTCGTTCGTCACAGGTGATTTCTCCTCAAGGGGTAAAAATTGATTTCGGTTTTCGGGCGGAACGGCACAGTTCCGCGGTGGTGCAAAACCGAGACAACCAAATTTCCGGCCCGCCGCGCATCCTTGACACGGCTTGATGCCACCATCGTGTGAACAACACAGAGTGTGGCCGGGTCTCACGATGGGTCATCCTCGGAGAAGACGGCCGGTTACTCCCGAGTCGGTTCGCGCGGCACCGGCGAAGCGGTGATTCGCGTCGGCGGCTGGGCGATCCGCCCGGTTTTCGTCGACAGGGCCGATACGGTTGTCCCCGTGAGCCAGCCTGGGCGCGGACAACGCGAACAACCGTCCCTTTCCGAACCAGTCGCCGATGTCACCGGCTTCATCCCGCGCGGACTGCGCGTGTCCGCCGCGCTGTCGTGGCGGTTCATCGTGGTGATCGCCGCGCTGTACGCAGTGGTGTGGCTGCTGGGCTATCTCGCGTCGGTCGTGGTGCCGGTGTCGATCGCGCTGCTGCTTTCGGCGCTGCTGGCCCCCGCGGTGTCGCGGCTCGTGCAGATCCGCTTTCCGCGCGGGCTCGCCACGGCGATCGTGCTCGTGGCCGGGCTCGCCGTGCTCGGCGGACTGCTGACCTTCGTGATCACCCAGTTCTCCAGCGGCCTTCCCGAACTGCAGCAACAGCTGACCACGAGCCTCAACCAGATCAAGGACTGGCTCATCAACGGTCCGCTGCACCTGCGCCAGGAGCAGATCCAGGACTTCATCAACCAGGCCATCGGCTTCCTGCAGAACAACCAGGCGTCGATCACCACCACCGCGCTGACCACCGCGGGCACCGTCGGCGAGATCCTCACCGGCTTCGTGCTGACGCTCTTCGTCACGATCTTCTTCCTCGCCGGCGGCGACGGCATCTGGTCGTTCCTGGTGCGCGGCGTGCCGACGCGGGTGCGTTCGCGGGTGGACGTGGCGGGACGGCGCGGGTTCGCGTCGCTGGTCAGCTACATCCGCGCGACGGCGGCGGTAGCCGTGGTCGACGCGGTCGGCATCGGCATCGGGCTGTGGATCGTCGGCGTGCCGCTGGTGATCCCGCTGGCGACGCTGGTGTTCCTCGGCGCGTTCATCCCGATCATCGGCGCGCTGATCACCGGCGGCGTCGCGGTGCTGATCGCGCTCGTGTCGAAGGGCATCATCGGCGCGGTGGTCGTGCTGGCCATCGTGATCGGCGTGATGCAGCTGGAAAGCCATGTGCTGCAGCCGTTGCTGCTCGGCCGCGCGGTGCGGCTGCATCCGCTCGCGGTGGTGCTCGCGATCGCCACCGGCCTGGTCGCCGCGGGCATCGCGGGCGCGCTGCTCGCGGTGCCGCTGCTGGCCGTGCTCAACTCCGGGGTCCGGTCGCTGCTGCACGAACACGATCCCGATCCGGCGACCGTCGACGCGCTGCACAGCAAGGCCGCGTACCCGAACGACGCGCCGGACCGCGACGACGGCAAGAAGCCGGGCAAGTCCGGCAAGGACAAGAAAGACGAGGACGCCGGCTCCGGCGAAGACGAGAAGTGACTGTTCGATCCGTCCGAGACCCGGTGGCACCGCTGTGGCGCGGTGTCGTGGTGCTGCGCGTCGTCACGTGGTTGTTCGCGCTGGCCGTGGCGATCGCGCACCACCCGGGCTTCCAGCGGCCGTGGCTGGCGTGGCTCGTCATCGGCGTGATGGCCGTGTGGTCTGTCGTGGCGAGTCTGGCGTACTTGCGCGAGAACGGACGGCACCGCTGGCTGGTGATCTTCGACCTCGTACTCACCACAGCGCTCTTGCTCACCTCTCCGTGGATCCTGTCGGACGCGCAGTTCGCCGACCCGACCACGCCGTTGATCACCACGGTGTGGGCAGCGGTAGCGCCGATCGCGGTGGCAACGCGCTTCGGCGCGCGCTTCGGCGTATCGGCGGGCCTCGTCGTGGCAGTAGGTACTGGTGTCGCACGCTGGCACGTCGACATCGACGTCATCCGTGACGGTGTGCTGTTGTGCGCGAGCGGCCTCCTTGTCGGCATGGCCGCGACGCTCGCGCGTAGCTCCGCCGAAGCGCTCGCGCGCGCCCTTCGCACCGAAGCAGCGACGGCCGAGCGTGAACGGCTCGCGCGCTCGATTCACGACAGCGTGCTTCAGGTTCTCGCGCGCGTACGGCGGCGCGGTCTCGAAGTAGGCGGCGAAGCAGCGGAGCTGGCGCGGCTCGCGGGGGAGCAGGAGATCGCGTTGCGCGCGTTGGTGACCAGCGAACCGACGCGCTCCGGCGACACCGCGGACCTCCGTTCGGCGTTGCAGCTGCTGTCGACCACGTCGGTGCAGGTCTCGACGCCGGCCGGAACGGTGAACCTGCCCGCGCACGTCACCGAGGAGCTCCTCGCGATCACCCGGGAAGCGCTGGCCAACGTGGAGAAACACGCTGGTCCGGACGCGCACGCCTGGGTGCTGCTGGAAGACCTCGGCGACGAGGTCGTGGTGAGCGTCCGCGACGACGGGCCGGGCATCGAGGGCGGCAGGCTGGAGCGAGCGGCGGCCGAGGGCCGGCTCGGGGTAGTGAAGTCGATTCGCGGCCGGGTGGCCGACCTCGGCGGGACCGCGGTGCTGGACAGCGCTCCCGGCCGGGGCACGGAGTGGGAAGTGCGGGTGCCAGCCACGATGAGGGACGGGCGATGACGGAACGGACGATCTCGGTGATGGTGGTCGACGACCACCCGATGTGGCGCGACGGCGTGGCCCGCGACCTCAGCGAGAACGGGTTCGAGGTGGCCGCGACCGCACCGGACGCCCCGGCGGCGCTCCGGATCGCGCGCGCGGTGCGCCCGGACGTGGTGCTGATGGACCTGAACCTCGGCGGCACGTCCGGCGTCGAGGCGACCCGCGAGATCACCGCGGCGGCGCCGGACACGCACGTGCTCGTGCTCTCGGCCAGCGGCGAGCACAGCGACGTGCTGGAAGCGGTGAAGGCGGGCGCCTCGGGCTACCTGGTGAAATCCGCTTCCGCGGCGGAGCTGGTGGACGCGGTGCGCCGCACGGCCGACGGCGATCCGGTGTTCACCGCCGGGCTGGCGGGCCTGGTGCTCGGCGAGTACCGGCGGATGGCCGATGTTCCGGACGGCGCGCCGGAACCGCCGCGCCTCACCGATCGGGAGACCGACGTACTCCGCCTGGTCGCGAAGGGGCTGACCGCGCGGCAGATCGCGGAGCGGCTTGTTCTCTCGCACCGGACCGTCGAAAACCACGTGCAGTCGACATTGCGGAAGCTTCAGCTGCACAACCGGGTCGAGCTGGCGCGCTACGCGATCGAACACGGGCTCGACGAGGACTGACCTCGAACGTCACGAGGTCGAGACCCCGGCCGCCTGCTGCGCCGGGGCGAGTTTCGCCTTCCCCAGCCGCCAGGCCGGTTCGCCCGGATGCCACGCCGCGACCACCCCGTCGTCGAGGACCAGGTCGCCCGCCTCCGTCCACTCCAGGCCGGAATGCTTCAGGTTTTCCGTCGAGTACGGCATCGACGGAGCCTGCTGCCAGGTGCCGTCGGTCAGGTTCAGCAGCCACAGATCGCGGGTCTGCGTGCCGGTTCCGGCGAACGACGGGGTGCCGAAATCCACCGCGGCGACGGTGCCGTCCCGGCTGGGCAGCACGGACGGATTGGGCTGCGGCACCGGCAGGGTCACCGGTTTCCGCGCTCCGCTGCGCAGGTCGAGCACGGTCAGATCAGTGAGGCCGCCGAGAAGGAGCCGGTCGCCGGCCGCGGCGAGGATGCGCGGCGACTGCTGCACGGTGCGCCCGGTGGCCGGGTCGATCAGGACGTCGACCGTCTCCGCGGTGCCGCCGCCGACGGTGATCAGCAACCCGTGCGACGTTTCCACCCGGACGAGCGTGTGGCACGACGCCACGGTGCCCCGGCCGAACGAGGCGCCGGTGAGCGCGACGTGTTCCAACCGGCAGAGGTCCGGTCCGTCCTCGCGGATCAGCCACACGCTGGCACCGTCCGCGCCCGGGGCCGCGCTCACCGCTTTGCCGAGCGACCGCGGAGTCGAAAGTCCCAGGTAGACGTACACCTCGGCCGGATCGCAGGCGGCCTGCGAGCAGATCGGCCCGGTCAGCACGACCGGGGTGTGGCCGACGCGCAGCACCGACACCGCACGCTGCCCGCCGGGAACGCCAGGCATCGCGGCGCGCACACCGGAGTCGGAGTCGAACACCGTCGGCGGCGACGTGGCCAGCAACAACTCGACGCCGATGCCGCCGGTGGCGACGCCGCCGTCGAGGCCGGTGGGCGGGGGTGTGGTCGGAGTCGGGCGCGCCGACGAGGTGACCGGAGCGGGTGCCGGAGCGCCGCTCGTGCAGGACGTCAGCAGACAGCAGGCCGCGACCAGGGCGACTGTTGCGCGGAGTACGGGTCCGTTCAGGGTTTTTCCCCGATCTGCCAGCGGAAATCGAGTTCTACCATCGAAGCCATGGCCGAGGAAGAGACGATCGCCGCGCAGCCCGCGACCGAGACCAAGCCGTTGACCGAGCGCGACATCCGGGTGTCCGACGACGAGCGCGAACACGTGGTCGGGGTGCTGCAGAAGGCCATCGGGCAGGGGATGCTCACCCTCGACGAGTTCACCGAACGCACCGACCAGGCGCTCGCGGCCCGCACCAGGGGCGAGCTCAACACCGTCCTCGCCGACCTGCCCGGGCTGGTCCATCCCGGCGCTGCCCCGCAGTACGCGCCGCTCCCCGAGCCGCCCGGCTACGGCCCGAACTACGGGCTCGGCAGGCGGCTCGAGCTCAACGCCAAGTACTCGTCACTACAGCGCAGCGGCCCGTGGCAGGTCCCGGCCGCGATGGTGGTGCGCAACAAGTACGGCAGCACCAAGCTCGACTTCACCGAGGCCCGCGTCGCCACCCCGGTGGTACAGATCGAACTCGACTCGAAGTGGGGTTCGGTCGAGCTGATCATCCCGCCGCACGCGGCGGTGGACTACAACTCGATCACCGAGATCAAGTTCGGTTCGCTCGACGACAAGACCGGCAGCAACGGCCGCGCGGGCACTCCGCGCTACGTGCTGACCGGCCGCATCCACGGAGGCTCGCTGGTCATCCGCCACCCTCGGCGGGGCATCTTCGGCTGACCAGCGTCCGGCGCCGGATCCGGTACCCCATCTCTCACCCGGATCCGGCGTCCCCTGCTTAGGCAACCGCCTCCGCGACGGCCTTGCGCGCGGCTGCCGGATCGGCGGTGGTCAGCGCCGCCGCCGCGATCTCGCGCGCCTGCTCCCGCGACACCGTCGCCAGGCTCGCGCCGACCGCGCGGACCGCCGGGGCGTTCATCGACAGACTGGTCAGGCCGAGCCCGGCCAGCACCAGTGCGAGCCTCGGGTCAGCCGCCGCTTCGCCGCACACGCCCGCCGGTTTGCCGGTCGCTTCCGCCGCGTCGCCGATCAGCTTCAGCAGGCGCAGCAATCCGGGCTGCCACGGGTCGTTCAGCTTCGCGACCGCGCCGAGCTGCCGGTCGGCGGCGAAGGTGTACTGGGCCAGATCGTTGGTGCCGACGGACACGAAATCGACCACGCCGAGGATTTCCCGCGCCAGCAGCGCGGCGGCGGGGATCTCGATCATCACGCCCGCCCGCGCGATCCCGGCGGCGCGCACGCGCTCGGCGAACCACGCGGCTTCCTCGACGGTGCCGACCATCGGGGCCATCACTGAAACTTCCGCGCCGGAATCCTCCGCCGCGCCCGCGATGGCTTCGAGCTGCCGGTCGAGCACCTCCGGCCGGTCGAACGCGATCCGCAGGCCGCGAACGCCGAGCGCCGGGTTGGGTTCGTCGTCCGGCGACAGGAACGCGAGCGGTTTGTCCGCGCCCGCGTCCAGCGTGCGCACGATGACCGGCTTGCCGCGGAACGGCGAAAGCACTGCGGCATAAGCTTTTCGCTGCTCTTCGACCGACGGCTCGGCCGGCGCGTCGAGGTAGCAGAACTCGGTGCGGAACAGCCCGACGCCCTCGGCACCCGCGTCGGCGGCGGCCTGGGCGTCGGCCGGGGAGCCGACGTTGCCGTACACCTTCACCCGGTGCCCGTCGGACAGTTCGCCGACGCCGTTCCACTCAGGCGGGCCGGAAGCGGCGGCGGTGACGATCGGCGCGGACGGGTCGACCGCCTCGATCGCGCCGGTGTCGCCGTCAACCGACAGCGCCTTCGCGTCGGAAGCCAGCAGCCCGCGCACCGCGACGACCGCCGGAATTCCCAGCGCCCGCGCGAGAATCGCGGTGTGGCTCGTCGGCCCGCCCTCCTCGGTGACCAGCGCGAGCACCTTCGCCGGGTCGAGCCCCGCGGTGTCGGCGGGCGCGAGGTCGCGGGCGACCAGCACGCTCGGCGACGCCAGCTCGGGCACCCCGGGCGGGGCGACGCCGAGCAGTTCGGCGACGAGCCGGTCGCGTACGTCCCGGACGTCGCGGACCCGCTCGGCCATGTATCCGCCAGCGGCCGCCAACGCGTCGGCGAAACCTTCGGCGGCCTGGTAGACGGCGCGGGCCGCGGGTAGGTTCCGCGCCGTCACCAGCTGTTGAGCCTGAGCGGCGAGCGCCGGGTCGGCGGCCATCGCGGCGGTCGTGATCAGGATCGTCGCGGCCTCCCCGGTCGCGGCCTCGGCCTGCGCCTCCAGCCGCGCGGCGACCGCCTGCGCGGCGGGCTCGATCCGGGCCGCCTCCGCCGCCGGGTCGTCCGGCGCGGGCGTGCTGGCGGGTTCCCCGAGCGGCTCGGCGACCCGCACGACGGGTCCGCTCGCGCGTCCGGGGCTCACCGCGACCCCGGTCAGCGAGGAACCGGCAGCGGACTCGGCCGGAGCGGCGGCACTCTCAGACATGGTCTAGACCATAGCTCACGCAGGCGGCGATCTGCCGGGGCGCCGCACCCGTTTCCCGATTTCGCACCCGTTCGACCACCGGACGCACCTCCTCGTGCCACCGCGCGCGGGCCAGTTCCGCGCGACCGGCCCCGCAAAGTCTGCCGGAAACCCCAGCCCTCCGCCGAGTCCGCGACCCGGCCCGGGGGTGAGTCAGTCCAGCTCGGCGGCGGTCGGATAGGACGGCTGAGCACCATGCCGAGTCACGGTCACCGCAGCCACCTTCACCGCCCGCTGAGCGGCTTCGACCAGGTCAGCGCCGTCGGCGAGAGCAGCGGCCAGCGCACCGGCGAACGCGTCGCCCGCGCCCGTCGTGTCGACCGCCTCGACCTTGGGCGACTCGACCGTTGTCGACTTGTCGCCCTCAATGACCGCCGCGCCCTTGGCCCCGAGGGTGACCACGGCCGCGCGCGGACCGAGTTCGAGCAGTTTGCGCGGGTCAGCGTCCTCGGAGCCGAGCAGGTAGGCGGCCTCGTGCTCGTTGACCAGCAGGACGTCCAGCGCGGCCAGCGTTTCCGGCGACACCTCGGCCGCCGGGGAGAGGTTCAGCAGCACTCGCACGCCTTTTTCGCGTGCCCGCACCACCGCACGTTCGATCGTCGGCAGCGGCACTTCCAGCGAGGCGACGAGCACACCGGTGCCGTCCAGCGCTTCGTCGGTGATGTCCCCGGGTTCCAGCGCGGAGTTCGCGCCGGGGGAGACGAGGATTGAGTTTTCCCCGTCCGGAGTCACGGTGATGTAGGCGATTCCGGTAGGCCGATCAACAGTACGAACGAATTGCGTATCGACACCCGCATTCGACAACGAATCCCGCAGCATTCGACCGTACGGATCGTCGCCGACCGCACCGAGCAACGCGACGTCCGCGCCGAGTTTTCCCGCCGCGACCGCGGTATTCGCGCCCTTGCCGCCCGGAGACAACGCGGTGTCGCCGCCCAGCACCGTCTCGCCGCCGCCGGGGCGCCGGTCGACCGGCACCACCAAATCGGCATTCGCGGACCCGACTACCAGTACCGCAGCACTCATGCCGCTACTCTGCCACGGCCCGTCCTTTCCGCCATCTGTGCCCGAAAGTGAAAGCGTTTGTAACTTTCTCGGCGCTCAGTGCGACAATCAGGCGGAACAGCGTCTGGCCGTCACTCGATCGGGGGATCCGTATCCCCCAGGCGTCACTTCTGCGGCGGCCTTCGCTCTTCTTCGAGCGTCACTGGCCTTGAGCCGATGACGTTGCCCCGACCGGAAGCGCACCGGGGAGGGCATCGGGTCGCCGGCGCCGATCACGTAGCCCCCCGAGTGATCGGCGTCGGCACCGACCCGATTCGCGCGCCAGCGCCTGAATCGGTGTCCAGACCACCTAGACTGCCCGAATGAGCAGCCCCACACGCAGGGGTCGCGCGCGAGCGGCTACCGAATCGGACATCCGCCGGACCGCGCGGAAACTGCTGGTAGGCCAGGGTCCGGAAGCCGTGACGCTGCGGGCCATCGCCCGGGAGCTGGGGATCACCGCACCGGCCCTGTACCGCTACTACGAATCCCGCGACGACCTGCTGGAGAACCTCCGCCTCGACGTCTGCACCGACCTCGCCGCCGAACTCGCCGAGGACATCGCGGAACTGAAGGACGAGGGCCTGCTGCAGCTGTTCCAGATCTGCAAAGGCTTCCGCCGCTGGGCGCTGACCCACACCAAGGAATTCACGCTGGTGTTCGCGTCGCCGACCGGGGCCACCGGCACCGCGACCGGCAGCGCGCTGCGCAGGCTGGACGAGCCGTTCGGCAAGATCTTCCTCGCCGCGGCCGGCCACGTGCTCGCCCAGCACGACCTGGTCATGCCGCCGAACGACGTAGTCCCGCCCGAACTCCGCGACGACCTCACCGCGTTCCAGCAGGACCTGCTGACGGTGCTCAAGGAGTCCGGGCGGGAAATCCCGTCGGAGAAGCTGGACCTCGGGCTCACCTACCTGATGATCACCTTCTGGGCGCGGCTCTACGGCCACGTCACCCTTGAGGTGTTCGGCAACTACCCGATCCCGGTGTCCAAGCCGGACGTGCTGTTCGAGGCCATGCTCACCGACCTCGCCCGCGACGTCGGCCTCTACAGCGATTAGGCCGCGTGGCCGCCGTCGACCGAAATGGTCGAGCCGGTCACGTACGCGCTGGCCGGCGAGGCGAGGAACGCCACCGTGTCGGCCACTTCCGCGGGCTTGCCGTACCGGCCGACCGCAGTCATCGACGCCTGGTCCGCTGCGTACGGGCCGTCGGCCGGGTTCATTTCCGTGTCGGTCGGCCCCGGGTGCACCAGGTTCACCGTCACGCCGTTCGCGGCCAGTTCGCGGGCCAGCGCCTTGGTCAGCCCGACCATCGCGGACTTGCTGACCGCGTACAGCACCATTCCCGGTCCCGGCACGCGATCGGTCACGCAGCTGCCGATCGTGATCACCCGGCCGCCCTCGCCGAGGTGCTTCGCCGCCGCCTTCGTCGCGGCCAAAACCCCGCGCACGTTCACCGCGAGCACGCGGTCGACGTCGTCCATCCCGGTCTGCTCCAGCGGTCCGACGAAACCGACGCCCGCGTTGTTGACCAGCACGTCCAGCCGCCCGAACTCGGCGACCGCCGCTTCCACCGCGGCTTCGACCGCCGCCGAATCGGCGTTGTCCGCACCGACCGCGAGCGCACGGCGGCCGAGCGCCTTGATCCGGTCGACCACTTCCGCCGCCTGCTCGGCGTTCACCGCGTAGGTGAGCACCACGTCCGCCCCAGCCTCGGCGAGCCGCAGTGCCGTCGCCGCACCGATTCCGCGGCTCCCACCAGTCACCAGCGCCACTTTGCCGTCGAGGTTCATGTCCGTCCTTTCCGTTTGTTTCGCTTTCAACCATCGAAGCGCCGGACGGCGGGCGAAGCTGGCGTCTTTCGGCCGTGGCGGTTCGATTCCGCACCCGGGCGGCCACAGCGTGTGACAAACTTCGGCCAGGGATAAGGGGAGGGGGACGGGTTGCTGCACGTCCAAGAGCTGGTGAAGGTCTACAGCCAACGCCGGGTGGTCGACACCGTGTCATTCAGCCTGCGACCGGGCACGGTGACCGCGTTCCTCGGGCCGAACGGCGCCGGGAAATCGACCACGCTGCGGATGATCTGCGGCCTGACCACGCCGACGTCCGGCACCGCGACCATCGCCGGCCGCCGCTTCGGCGAGTGGCCCAACCCGGCGCACGTCGCGGGCGTGCTGCTCGACGCGTCCGCCGTGCACCCCGGCCGCACCGGGCGACATCATCTGCGCAACGCCGCGAAACTGATGCGGCTGCCCGCCGCCCGGGTGGACCAGGTGCTCGGGCAGGTCGGCCTCTCCGACGCGGCGAACCGGCGGATCGGCAAGTACAGCCTCGGCATGCGGCAGCGGCTCGGCATCGCGCAGGCGCTGCTGTGCGATCCGCCGGTGCTGATCCTCGACGAACCGATCAACGGCCTCGACCCGGACGGCATCCGCTCCACCAGGCAGTTGCTGCGCGGCTACGCCCAGCGCGGCGGCACCGTGCTGCTGTCCAGCCACGTGCTGTCCGAAGTGGACCAGACCGCGGACCGCGTGGTGATGATCGGCCAGGGTCGCGTCGTCGCCGACGGTCCGCTGGAGAGCTTCGCCGGACCGGCCCGCACGCTCATCCGCACCGCCGACCTGCCCCGGCTGACCTCCGCGCTGCACAACGCCAGGCTCGAACTGCGCCAGACCAGCGCGGACGGGGTGTCCGTCGCCGCCCCGATGAAACAGGTGTCCGACCTCGCGTTCGCCGCCCGCGTGCAGGTGCTGGAGCTGCGCGAGGAACAGCAGAACCTGGAAGAGCTTTTCTTCCGGCTCACCGGAGGAGCCCGATGATCCCGGCGCAGGCGCCCGCGTGGCAGGCCCCGGCACAGCGGCGCGCGTCGTTCGGCACCGTAGTGGGCGTCGAACTGCGGAAGATGACCGCGACGGTGGCGGACAAGATACTGGTGATCTCCGCGCCGATCCTGTTGGTGGCGTTGTCGTTGCTGTTCTTACAGGGCGGACTGCGCGACTACACGCTCGACAAGCAGCTGCTGCCGGTATTCCTCACGATCCGGCTCGGCGCGGTGCTGATGAACGTCGTGCTCGTGAAGCTGATCGCCGCGGAATGGCATTACCGCAGCGCGCAGCCGACCCTGCTCGCCCAACCGTCGCGGCTGCGCTACGTGCTCGCGCAGGCCACCATCGCGATCGGGGTCTGGCTGGTCACTTCGGGGCTGAACCTGCTGATGACCTTCACCTACTACCGAAGCCAGCTCGACGGATACGACACGCAGTTCCTGCTCGACGCCCGGCCGGGCGCGATGGTCGCGACGATTCTGCTCGGCGGGTTCTGCATGACCCTGCTCGCGGTCACCATCGGCTGGCTGATCCCCAACACCGCCGGATCGATCACCGCTTACGTCCTGCTGTCGCTGCTGTTCGTGTTCCTGCAGAGCGGCATCGACTACGCGGGATGGGTCGATCCGGCCGAACCCGCGCGGCAGCTCGCGGGGATCGCCAAGCACGGACCGGTCGCGCTGGCGACGTCGCTGGTGGTGTGGATCGGCCTGGCCGGGGTCGCGATCTGGCGGGCGGGCACGCGAGAAGCGGCGTGACCGCGGGTCAGCTCGCCAGCGAACCGCCGCTCGGGTCGACCGTGTTCAGGTAGTCCTCGGCGGCCTTCTGCGCGTCCGGGCAGAACAGCTGAGCGGTCTGGCGATCGACGTCGAGATTGTCGCCGGGGACCGGTCCGCGGCCCGCTTCGGTGCCGACCCGGACGGTGAGGACCTGCAGCGAACCGGTGTTCACCGCGACCACACAGCCGTATCCCTGGAGCTGGGAAACCGCGTAGTAGCGGTCCAGCACCAGCATCCGGCGGAAGTGGTGGACGCTGTAGTCGTAGACCTTCCACCAGCCGGGCCACGGCTCCGGGATGCGCTGGTCCGGGTCCATCGAGCCGACCTCGACCTGCGTGCCCGCGGACCGTTTCATGACGCAGGCCTTGGCATACGGGTTGTACATCGGCGAACTGCCGCCGAGGGAGGCCAGCAACTGCGGGTTCTTTTCGAGCTGTGAACAGTCGCCAGGGAACAGCTTCGGGCGGCTCGTGATGACCGGCAGCGTGTCGTAAGCGATCGAATCCGCCGGCAGCCGCGGCGCAGGCTTCCCCGGTGGCGGAGCAGGCGCGACGGCGCACCCGGAAAGCACCGCCGCCACTGCGACAATGCTCGCCGTTACCGCGGTGATCGCTCGGTTACGCACGGAAAGCACAGTACCGGCCCGGGATCGGGTCCCGGGCCGGAACGAGCTTTTTCAGAGCACGATGTTGACCAGCCGGCCCGGCACCACGATCACCTTGCGCGGCGTCTTGTCGCCGACCAGCGCGGCGATCTTCTCGTCCGCCAGCGCGGTCGCCTGCACCGCATCGTTCTTCGCGTCCGCGGGCACGGTGATCCGCGAGCGGACCTTGCCGTTGACCTGGATCGGGTACTCGACCGAGTCCTCGACCAGGTACTTCTCGTCCACGACCGGGAACGGCCCGTGCACCAGCGAGTCCGCGTGGCCCATCCGGTGCCACAGCTCCTCGGCCACATGCGGGGCCAGCGGAGCCAGCAGAAGCACCAGCGGTTCGGCGACCTCGCGCGGGGTTCCGGCAGCCGAGCCGTAAACCTTGGTCAGGTGGTTGTTCAGCTCGATCAGCTTCGCGCCGGCGGTGTTGAACCGCATCTCCGCGTAGTCCTCGCGGACCCCGGCGATGGTGCGGTGCACCAGTTTCCGGTCCGCCTCGGTCGCCTCGTCCGCCGAGACCCGCAGTTCGCCGGTCTGCTCGTCGACCAGCAGCCGCCACAGCCGCTGCAGGAACCGGTGCGCGCCGACGACGTCCTTGGTCGCCCACGGCCGCGACATGTCCAGCGGACCCATCGACATCTCGTACACACGGAAGGTGTCCGCGCCGTAGGTGTCCGACATTTCGTCCGGCGTCACGGCGTTCTTCAGGCTCTTGCCCATCTTGCCGTATTCCTGCTTGACCTCTTCGTCGCCGAAGAAGAACTTGCCGTCGCGCTCGACGACGTCCTCAGCAGGCACGTACACACCGCGCTTGTCGGTGTAGGCGAACGCCTCGATGTAGCCCTGGTTGAACAGGCGGCGGTACGGCTCCTTCGAGGAGACGTGGCCCAAGTCGTACAGCACCTTGTGCCAGAAGCGGGAGTACAGCAGGTGCAGCACCGCGTGCTCGACGCCGCCGACGTACAGGTCGACGCCGCCCGGGTCGTCCCCGCCGTGCTCGGCCGGACGCGGGCCCAGCCAGTACGCCTCGTTCTCCGGCGCGCAGAACACGTCCTCGCTCGACGGGTCGACGTAGCGCAGCTGGTACCAGCAGGAACCCGCCCACTGCGGCATGACGTTGGTGTCGCGGCGGTAGCGCTTCGGCCCGTCGCCCAGGTCCAGGGTGACCTCGACCCAGTCCTTCGCGCGCGACAGCGGCGGCGACGGCTCGGAATCGGCGTCGTCCGGGTCGAAGGTCTTCGGCGAGTAGTCGTCGACCTCTGGCAGCACGACCGGCAGCTGGTCCTCGGGCAGCGCGATCGGCAGGTTGTTCTCGTCGTAGACGATCGGGAACGGCTCGCCCCAGTAGCGCTGGCGGGCGAACAGCCAGTCGCGCAGCTTGTACTGCACGGTGCCCTCGCCCGCGCCGCGGTCCTCCAGCCAGGCGATGATCGTCTTCTTGGCGTCGGCGACGCCCATGCCGTTCAGGTCGACGGTGTCGTTGGCGGAGTTGATCGCCGGGCCGTCGCCGGTGAACGCCTCGCCCTCGAAGCCCTCGCCCGGGTCGACCGTGCGGACGATCTCCAGCTCGAACTTCTTCGCGAAGTCGTAGTCGCGCTGGTCCTGTGCGGGCACCGCCATGATCGCGCCGGTGCCGTAGCCCATCAGCACGTAGTCGCCGACGAAGACCGGGATTTCCTTGCCGTTCACCGGGTTCACCGCGTAGCTGCCGGTGAAGACGCCGGTCTTCTCCTTGTTCTCCTGCCGGTCCAAATCGGACTTGCGCGAGGCGGCGGCCCGGTAGGCGGCGATGGCCTCGGCGGGCGTCTTCGCGCCGCCGGTCCAGCTCTCCGGGTGCTCGCCCGGCCACTGCGCCGCGGTCAGCTTCTCGACCAGCGGGTGCTCCGGCGCGATCACCATGTAGGTGGCGCCGAACAGGGTGTCCGGACGGGTGGTGAAGACCTCGATCTTCTCGTCGCCCGCGGCGAACGAGACGCGCGCGCCCTGCGAGCGGCCGACCCAGTTGCGCTGCATGGACTTGACCTTCTCCGGCCAGTCCAGCAGGTCCAGGTCGTCGACCAGGCGGTCGGCGTACGCGGTGATCCGCATCATCCACTGGCGCAGGCTCTTGCGGAACACCGGGAAGTTGCCGCGGTCGCTGCGGCCGTCCGCGGTCACCTCCTCGTTCGCGACGACGGTGCCCAGGCCGGGAGCCCAGTTCACCGGAGCCTCGGAGATGTAGACCAGCCGGTGGTCGTCGATGATCTTGCGCTGCTCGACGGTGCTCAGCTCGACCCACGGACGGCCGTCCGGCGTCGCGCGCTCGCCCGCGGCGTACGCCTTCTCCAGCTCCTCGATCGGGCGCGCCTTGCGGGCGTCCTCGTCGTAGTAGGAGTTGAAGATCTGCAGGAAGATCCACTGGGTCCACTTGTAGTAGTCCGGGTCGATCGTCTCGATCGACCGGCGTTCGTCGTGGCCCAGCCCCAGCCGCTTCAGCTGGCGGCGCATGGTGGCGATGTTCTGCTCGGTCGTGGTGCGCGGGTGCGTGCCGGTCTGCACCGCGTACTGCTCGGCGGGCAGGCCGAACGCGTCGTAACCCAGCGTGTGCAGCACGTTCCGGCCGATCATCCGGTGATACCGCGCGTAGACGTCGGTGCCGATGTAGCCCAGCGGGTGCCCGACGTGCAGGCCGGAGCCGGACGGGTACGGGAACATGTCCTGCACGAACAGCTTGTCCGAGGGCACCGGCTCGCGCGGGTCGGCGAGCGGGCCGACCGGGTTCGGCGCGTGGTAGGTGCCGTGGTCGGACCAGTGGTCCTGCCAGCGCTGCTCGATCTGCCCGGCCAGCTCCGCGGTGTAGCGGAACGGCGGGGCGTGCTCAGCGTCCGCGGCACTCTTCGCCGCGGCCCCGGTGGCCTCGTCAGACCCTGTCATCGCCGTCTTCCTCCGTGTCGAGCCACTCCCAGAAACAACTCGACCCCCCAAGCCAGAAGGCATGAGGGGTCGCCGCGCCGAGCCGGTCATCGGACCAGGTCAGCGCGGCAGGCCAAGGAGCAGCCGAGCCGTGTTCATGCACTCATCGTAACGCGCTGGTCAAAGCCGTTCCGACGGGACCGCCAAAGCGACGACCTGGGTCACCTGCGACGCGGAGAAGTTGTTGTCGCTCACGAGCAGCAGGCTGCGCTCCCCGGACGGCAGCGCCGGACCCCAGGTCATCCCCTCGATGTTGTCCACAGTGGACAGCGGGAGGTCGGAAAGGTCGGCCAGCAGCCGCTTCTTCACCGGCTTGACGTGCTTGGCGGCAGTCAGCGACGGGGTGTTGAGGACGTTCGTCGCGCCGGTGGTGTCGACCTCGAAGATGCGCACCTTGTTGCCGACACCGGTAACGAAGGACCGCTCCATCATCAGGAACTTCGTCGGATCCGCCTGGTTCACCGCGAGCATCGAGGAGACGCCGGTGTCAGCGAACCCAGTGGCGGGCTTCGGCTCGGCGAAAAGCTTCTCCTGCGGGTACGCGTACTGCGCCAGCACTGGCCCGAACCGGCTCTGCAGGGTGATCCGCGACAACGCGCCCGACGTCGGCGTGGGCGGCGGACCGTCCTGCAGCAGCGGGGCCTCGACCTCGCTGGCCAGCAGCGTGCCGAACCCGGTGTAGGCGAGGCCTTCGAGAACGTAATTGCGGCGCGGACCGGCGTCCGGCGTCATCCGCTCGTTGGCGGGCAGCGGCAGGTCGCGGAGGTAATGCCCGTCGCGGGTGGCTTCGCGGATCGACGGCTGGATCAGGTGCTGGTCGGCGAGCCGGTCGCCTTCCTGCGACCAGACGTAATGGCCGGTCCACGGGTCGACGCGCAGTTCCTCGGGGTCGATCGTCTGCTCGTTCTGGGGAGCGGCCGGATCGTTCTTCGCAAGCGGCGGGTACGGCGTGCCGTCCGGACGCAGCAGGGGATGCGTGCCGGTGAAGGTGACCGGTCCCACACCCTTGGCGCTGACGTCGAACTTCGCGGTGTAAAAGCGGGCCGGGTTGATCGCGGACCGGTCGTCGCTGATGAAGACGTAACCGCCGGTGCGCGGATCGAAGTCGATCGACGACAACCCGCCGACCGTCGTGCCCTGGAACTGCAGGTTGTGCGGCACCCGCTGCTCGCCGAGCAGCCGGACCGGCCGCGGCGCGGCGTCGGCCGTTCCAGGAATGAGCAAGGACAGCGTGACGATCCCGGCGGCGGCGAGCAGCCGGTGTCGCGTGGACGAAGACATGGCCCGTAGCACAGCCGACGAGGGTATCCGGGACATGGCCGCGAGGTCACGCTTATCAGTTTGTTACCGCCGCCAGAGGGGATACGAATCCCAGCGGTCAGGGACTCCCATCACCGCGGGGCTCAGCCCAGAGTCGCTCGGGAAGGTACGTACGACTGCCGGCAGCACCCGCATGCTCGCGCCCACTGTGCACGAGCTCAAGTGCTGCATGAGCGTGAGCATCGCGAAAGTGGTCCCTTTCGCGGAAGCGATCACGTCGAACGACTTATCGCGTTCACCTTGCGGAAGCTTCGGCGTGAGCGAGTAGTAGCGGTTGTAGAACCGGCCGTGATGCGCACAGACATTGCGGACGATGTTCAGAGCGAGCAGCCACGACTTCAGTTGCGGCGGGCTGATCCGGAATCGTTGTGCGACCTGTTCTCGCACGCTGAGCGGGGCAAAGCTGTACAGGTAGGAGAGACTTCCCCAGTCGAGAACGTCCGTCGCGACCCAAATCGGAACGACACCACCTCGCTTCTCTCGGTGGTGGACGATGAACTCCTCGCGCGAGTCAGCGATCTTGCGATCAAGCTTCTCAAGCCACCTCGGATACGCCCCAGGCTGGTCGATCGACAGCAGTTCGCGTTTCCGGTGGATCATCGGATCCACCGCACCCAGCGAGTACGCCAGCAAGGCACGAAGATATGTCTCGACGTGCTGGATGGCGGCGAAGGTCGTCGAGCGGAGCCGATGATCGAACTCCCACAATGCGCGCACTTGCGAGATCGATGTCCCAGGGGAGAACTGATCCGCACGGCTGCCGTCGGATGCTGGCACCCGGAAGAGGTAGGAGTACCCGCTCAAGGTGTAGTAGCCAGCACGTTCCAGAAGCGCCAGCGCCGCTGCGTCGTCGTCGATGCGCATACCGCGCTCTTTGAGCAGGTCAAGTTGCCTCTCGTAAGTGCAATGCGGCTTGGGTTCCATGCGCTGGATCGCTACTCCCCCTGAAAATGAAAAGACCGGCCCTGGACCCCGAGGGGCGGAACCGGTCGTGATGATCTGATACTACCACGCCGAACAGGCAACCGTGGGCGAGTGCGCAAGGCACGGACCTGCATCACCCGTACGAAGACATGGCCCGTAGCACAGCCGACGAGGGTATCCGGGACATGGCCGCGAGGTCACGCTTATCCTCAAGGGGTGTTCGCTATCGCGCTCGTCCCGATCGTCCTTGGTGTCGTCGTCGGCTGGGGTGGTTTCCTCGGCGTGCGCGGACGGCTGAGCAGGGCAAGCGGGGCCGGAGTCCGGACCGAAGCCTCGATGCGCAGCGAAGAGGCCTTCAAGCTCGCCAACCGGGTCGCCGGAATCCCGACCCTGGCCGGCGGCGCGGCCGCGGTCGTCTGCGGACTGGCCGGCCTCGCGATCCCCGCCACGGCCGGCCTGGTGGCCGCCGCGATCGTCGGACTGCTCGGTTTGCTGGTGATGGTGGTCGCCGGAGCCCGGATGGGCGCCCGAGCCGCATTGACCGTCCCCGCCCCTGTTCAGGCCCCGGCCGGCTGCAGCGGCTGCGCGTGCGGCGCGGGCGGTTGCGGAGTCCTGCAGAAGTCCAGCGAGGCCTAATTCCGCTGCAAATCGCCGGGGTGAGTGGCCAGCAACGCGAGCGGCACCCCCTGGCGGCGCAGCACCTGCCCCCAGAGGTCACGGCTGGGCGGCGCGAGAATGTCGCTGGGCAACGCGGGGACGATCACCCAATCCTCGCGCTCGATCTCACCCGCGAGCTGCCCTGAATCCCACCCGGCGTAACCCGCGAACACGCGCACGCCCCGCACCTTGGGCACGAGCACTTCAGGATCACTGTCCAGATCGACGAGCGCGACCGGCCCCCGCACCGCGACCACCCCCGGAACGCTGGAAGCGGACTCCCCAGTCCGCAACGCGGCGAGACAAAGCGCGGTCTTCTTGTCGACCGGCCCGCCGACGAAGACCGACTGAGGTTCCGCGACGTGCGCGCCCCACCCCGGCAGGACGTCGTTCACCGGAACATCAGACGGCCGGTTCAAGACCACCCCGAGCGTGCCCTCCGCCCGATGATCGATCACGAACACCACGGTCCGCTTGAAGTTCGGGTCGAACATCGTGGGTGCGGCGACCAGGAGCGTTCCCGGTTCAACCTCGGCGTCCGCTGGCACGCCACCCATGATCCCATCACCCGCCGCGGGAAATCCTCCCGGCACGGGAACACCAGCACCACGCGCCTCGTTGGGAACAATGAGCCGGCGCACTCGTGTCCCCCGGGCTCACTGAAGAACCGCCTTTGTGGAATACCGGTCCGGCCGGAGCCACACTGCGCCAAGCCGCCGAGAGGCGAAACGAGTGCGCCGGTGTTCTCTCCTCCTGTTCGGTGCTTCGCACCTTCCCTCTCTGCCACCGGCGCCGAGTACCCGGGGGCCGAGCCCCCGGACCCCGCGGTGCCTTCGGTGCGGTTTTCGGGGTGGGCGGGGGCGGAGCCCCCTTTGGGTTTCAAGGTGGGCGGGTTTCGGTTGCTCTGCGCGGCCTTGCCTGGGTGGCGATCTTTTCGCGCCTCGCTCACTCCGCGCGACGTCGCCTGCGGGGGTGCTCTCTCCGCCCTTCA
This sequence comes from Amycolatopsis sp. cg13, assembly GCF_041346965.1. Taxonomy (GTDB): domain Bacteria; phylum Actinomycetota; class Actinomycetes; order Mycobacteriales; family Pseudonocardiaceae; genus Amycolatopsis. The sequence continues at coordinate 5,788,661 of NZ_CP166848.1, read as the reverse complement.
CTCACCCCGCGCCGCCTCGCCTGCACGGCCATCCTTCCGCGCTGCGCGCACCTCGCGCTGCCTTGCCTGCGCGGCAGTCTTTCGCGCCTCGCTCAGCCCACGGCCTCGTCTGCGCGGAAATCTTTCCGCGCTTCACTCACCCGCGCGGTCTCACCTGCGCGGCAACCTTTCTCCCCCCTCGCTCACCCCGCGCCGCCTTGCCTGCGCGGCAACCTTTCCGCGCCTCGCGCACCCCGCGCCGCCTCGCCTGCGGGGGCGCTTTTTCCGCGCTTCACTTACCTGCGCGGCCTTGCCTGCGCGGTGTCCTTCTGCCCTTCAGTCGGCTGCGGACGCGGTCTGCAGTGCGGTTTCGTCCTGCGGTGCGTGCTTCCTGCGCTTCGCGCTCCGGGCTCTCTCAGATTTGTGGTGCTTGGTCCGTAGGGCCTTCCCGGCGCGAGAGGGCGCTGTCTCTGCGTTCTCTCTGTGCCGCGTAGTCCAGGTTCTGGGCGACTTCGGGCGATCGGGGTTGGGGTGTCTCGTTTTTCGGGTTTTGTCAGGGGGTCTCGGTAGGGTTGCGGGGTGAAGGTGGGGGAGCGGCGGCTGGGTTGGCAGCTGGTTCGGGATCCGTTGTTTCGGCGGTTGCTGTTCACGCGGTTCGCGGCTCAGTGGGGGGACGGCGTTTTCCGGGCCGGGTTGGCTGGGGCCGTTTTGTTCAATCCCGAGCGGGCGACGGATCCGCTGGCCATTGCCGAGGGGTTTGCGGCCCTCCTCCTCCCGTATTCGCTGGTGGGGCCGTTCGCGGGGGCGTTGCTCGATCGGTGGGACCGGCGGCGGGTGCTTGTTTTCGCGAATCTCGTGCGGGCGCTGGCGATCCTGGCGTCCGTTCTCGCGGTCGGGGCTGGGGTCGGCGGGATCGGGTTGTTTTCGCTTGCGTTGCTGGCTGAGGGGGTCAGCCGGTTCATCGGGTCTGGCTTGTCTGCTGCGTTGCCGCACATCGTGGAGCCCAAGGCGGTCGTTTCCGCGAACGCGGTGGCGGCGACGCTCGGGTCGGCGATCGCGGTCGTCGGGGGCGGGTGTGCGATCGGGTTGCGGGCGGTGTTCGGGTCGGGCGACATCGGGTCGGCGGAGACCACGGCGTTCGCGGCGGTCGGGGCGTTGTTGTCGGCCTTTCTCGCGCATCGGTTCGCGAAGGGAGTCCTGGGGCCGACGGTCGTGGACGAGCCGACTAATCCCGTGGTGGCGGTGGCGCGGGGGCTCGCGGACGGCGCCCGGCACGCGTGGCGGGCGCCCAGTGTCACGGCTGGGTTCGTCGCGTTGTTCGCGCATCGCGCCGCGTACGGGATTTCGTTGCTGGTCAGCGTGTTGCTGATGCGCAATTACTTCACTGACGACGGGCTCTTCCGCGCCGGATTGCCCGGGCTTGGGCAGCTGGTCGCGTGCGCGGGAGCGGGAATTCTCGTCGCGGGCCTGGTGACGGCGAGGCTGATCCGCTCGCTCGGACGGCTTCGGACGGTTCTCGGGTCGCTGCTCATCTCAGCGGTCACGCAGGCCGCGCTCGGGTTGCCGATGCTGCTGCCGTTGGCGGTGGTCGCGTCGTTCCTGATCATGGGGACCGGGCAGGTCCTGAAGCTGTCCGTCGATTCCTCGGTACAGCTCGATGTCGCGGACGAGGCTCGCGGGCGCGTCTTCGCCCTCTACGACACCCTGTTCAACATCACCCAGGTGGTGGCAGTCTCGATCGCGGCGGCCTTCGTCAAGGACAACGGGTACTCGCCGGAGCTGATGGTCGTCGCGACCGTGCTCTATCTGCTGGGCGGGGCCGGATATCTGCTGGCCCGCCGACGCCGCGGCGATTCGCTGCCGCAAACCGTTGAAGCCAAACGGGGGTAGTAACTCACCGTCTGGCATTAGGGTGACTTGTGACCCGGTCGAGTTAATCTCGGCACGCGCAACCGACACGAGGGGCCACCGTGAGCACCATCGGCGACGACCGTGCCCGTCTCGACGCCGCTCCAGCTGTCCTGACCTCGCCCGACGGGCTCGTCCGCGCGACCGCCGGGCCGGCAGGCACGCTCGGCCGGCTCGAATTTGCCCCGGACGCCTTCGAGCGGACGACGCCCGCGCAGCTCGCGTTGACCGTCCAGGCGCTCGTGCAGCACCTGGCCGACGCACCCGAACCGCAGCACACCTCCTCGATGCCTGCCCCGCGGCCGACTCCGCGCCGCGTCCGTCCGCGCGGAACCGTTCCGCAGAACCGCCGTCGCGGGTCCTGATGTCGTCCGCTCCGGACGAAATGATTCACGTGGAACCAACGAGTACCGGTCAGCAGGCGCTCGTCGAGATCGGCCGGCTGGTCAAGGCGCACCGGGCCGATCCGGACGCGGCGGCCGGGATCGGGTTCGCCCAGCTCGGCGACCATTTCGAGGTGCAGGCGCGCAATACCGTCGCCAGCACGGAGGTCGTCCAGCGGCTCACCGCATTGCGGGCTGAGATGTATCAGGAGGGGCGCGGCACCTGGATTCAGGCGCGCTACGTACTCACCCCGGACGGCGCGTTCGAGTTCGAATATTTCACCGACGGCGAGCCCCCGTGGACCACGCCGCCCGATTCGTCCGCCTACCTCGCCGAACTCACCACCTTCCCCCGCGACGACGAGCACCTTCCCGACTGGTGGCGGCTGCACGTCGGCCTCCCGCTCGGCGTCGAGTTCCGGCACGCCACCGCCGGGACCGGCGAACCGCTGTCGGAGGAAGAACTGCCGCTCGTCCTCCGGTACCTCGAACGCGAGGCTGAGGTCGGTGAAAAACACCGGACCGACGGGACCTGGATCTGGCCGGTCGAGGTAGCCGAGCAGCTCAGAGAACACGGCGCCGCGCCCGAGCCCGAACTGCTCCAGCACATCCGTGACCTGGGCTTTCACCCGCCGTACGTCGAGCATCTGGTGCGCCGCACGGCGGAAGCCGATCTTGCCGGGAAGCCCCGTCCGCGCCCGACTCCGGACGACGTCCAGCGCACCGCGGGAGACATCGCGGCCGAGCGGGAAACCAACCCGGACCCGGTCCTGTCCGCCGACGAACTGCTGGCCCACCTCGGCCACCGGCTCGATTCCTTCGGCATCTGGCGCGACGTCCGCTGCCTCGGCGGCCGGGAAGCCGGAAAATGGAGCCTCTACCAGGTCAAAGCCGGTTGGACAGTCGTCGCGCCGGACGGCCGCGAACAGACCTTCGCCCGCCTCGAAGACGCCGCACAGCAGCTGCTCGGCGCGCTGCTGCTGCATCCCGCCCGCGCGACCGGCGGCCGCGAAACCCCGCTGGAAACCGCGCGGGAGGTCGCCGACTGGCCGGTCCAGCCCGTGCCGGGTGACCCTCCCCTCACGCTGCTGCGGAACAAGAGACTCACTCGGTTGGCGGAAGGTACCGTCGTTCTGCGATTCGGCGAAGAACCCGGCAACCTGGTCCACCACCAGGCGGTACGGTTCGCGACGACGTCCCTGCCACTCGAACGGGAGCGCATGACCAGCACTTTTCGCCTCCGAAGATCACTCCACGTGATCACCGGGGTGACGGTGCCCTGGGCGAACCTTCCCGGCGGCGCGGTGGCGTACGTCTTGCCCAAGCCGATCGCGGAGCACGAGTCCGACGGAAGCCTGGAGAGGATCGAGTAGGTGGAAGCGGCGGAAGCGGTAGACAAGGTCGGGAAGTGGTTGCGCGCCGTGCACGGCCCCGAGGTCTCCGGGCCGGGCGGCCTCCGGGTCGACCACGACCGCGTGCTGCGGGTCCCCGAAGGCTGGTCGATCCCCTACAACACCGTCGCGTTCCTCGACGACGGCCGTCCGGACAAGGAACTCTTCCCCGCCCCGTCGGTGCTCGTGCGCGAGCCGGACGGCGAGCTGCGCCAGGCGCATCCGCATCCGGGCGGGCTCAGCACCCCGGTCGCGTACCCGGGCCAGGAGAGCTGGCGCGAGGTCGTCGACCCGGAGTACGCGAAAGCCGGGCTGGGCGAACTCGGCGTGCCGCTTCCCGCGGTCGCGGGCTGGGTGAAGGTCGACAACGACGGCCACCAGACCGGTGACGAGCGCGAGAACCCGGAGTACAAGGCCGGTCCGATCCGCCGCGGCTATCCGAAGCCGGAAAACCCGCTGGAAACCCTCCTCGCTTTCGCGAGCGTCGGCTGGCTTTCGCGCGAACAGCTGCTGATCGGCCTGCTGCGCTGCGAAGTCTTCGTGCCGTTCGATCTCAAAACCGGCGCGACCGACCGCTTCTACTTTTCCGAAGAACGCAACGAGCTGCGCGTCTTCAGCTCGACCCGGCATCTGCCCGCCCGCGAGCACGCCTGGTGGCGGGTCGACTTAGCGACACTCGCCGAGTTCGAGCACCCGCCGAACCTGGTGATCAACGGCGGTCCGGCGACGTTCGAGGACGTCGCGGGCGCCGAGCTGACCGCGATCGCGAAGCGGTTCCCGCGCCACGAGCCGCGGGTCGACGAGAACGGCCGCTGCCCGGAGATCGAAGAAGACCTGGAGAAGTTCGCCGTCGAAACCGCCGCCCGGATCGGGCTGGAGAAGCCGGTCGACGTGCCGAAGGCGGCCGCGGAACGCGCGCGGCGGCACGGGTTCGAGCTGACCGCCGACGAATGCCGCAAGACCGTCCTCGGCCGGTCGTGGCTGCGCCGGTTCGAACAGCCGGAGCCGAGCCGCTCGCGGCCGAACGACTTGCGCGCCAACGGTCTCGTGCCGTCCTGGGACAACGACGGCCGGATCGTCCCGAGGCTCGACACCTTCGGCAAGTACCCCGAGACGAGCCTAGAGAACTTCCGCTACGGCTGGCAGCGGGTCGTCGGCGCGTGGGTCGGATTCGCGCTCGGCGAGGCGCTCGGGTCGGCCGTCGACCGGATGCGGCTGGACGAGATCGTCTCGACCTACGGTCCGGACGGCGTCCGCGAACTGCCGCTCGCGTTCGACCAGCCGGGCCGGATCGGCTCGATGACGCAGCGGCTGCTTTTCCTCACCGAGGCGGTGATCCGCAGCCCGCATCGCGAACAGCCGGAGTCGCGCGACGTCGAGAAGCTGTTCCCCAGCGTGGTCCGCGGCGCGCTCGGCCGCTGGCTGCACACACAGGGCGCGGCGATCCAGAACGCCGACGGTTTCCTGGTCAAGGTGCCCGAACTGCACGCCCGCCGCGCCATCGACGACGCCGAGCTCAACGCGTACCACGCGCTGGTCACCGGCGATCCGCAAGCAGCGCCGCTGTCGGGCCCGGCCGCGCTGGTCGGTGCGCTGCCGGCGGTGCTGACCGCGGCCGGCCCGGGCACCGGGTTCAGCGGCGGCATCGGCCAGGTCGTGCGCGATCTGGCCGGCGTCACGCACCAGCCGGACGACGTGGCTGCCTCTACGTACCTGGCGTGGGTGTTCGAAAAGGCGCTTACGAAAGATTCGTTCAGCTACCCGGTGTGGAACCTCTCCCGCGAAGTCCTCGAGGAGCACGACGGTCCGGAGTGGGGACCGGTGCGCGACCTGATCGCCGAGGCGGTGCCGTTCTTCGGCGAACACGGCCTGCCTGACCTGCGGATGCCGGAGCTGATCGGCGACGGGCACAGCACGCTGTCCGTCCTCGGCCGCTCGTTCGCCGCGCTGTCCGGGTTCGAGAACTACCCGGAACAGGCGATGCTGCGCGCGGTGAACCACTCCGGCCGCAGCGCGCTCACCGGCGCGTTGACCGGTGCGCTGCTCGGCGCGCGGGTGGGTGTCCCCGGGCTGCCCCGGAAGTGGGTCGAGCAGCTTGAACTGCACCACCTGATCGAACAGGTGGCGACCGACGCGCTGTGGCATTTCGACCGCCATTCGGCGCGGAACGCACTCGGCGACGCCTGGGTTCAGCGCTACCCACGGCACTGATCGGTCACCCGAGCAGGTATTTGTGGGCGCATATTCTCCCGTCTCCGGTGACCGATGGTCGGGTCGTGACACGGTCAGATAGGTTCGTTGCGGCTACACGGGGGACTTCGGGGAGGAACCAGACGTGCGGTACCGGGTGGAATCGGGAGAACGCCCAGACGGCCTGTACGCGACGCTCGACGATCGCACTTTCGCGGCACAACGCTCCACCACCGACGGCACGCTGCTGCTGACCGTCATCGGTGACGAGGAAGCGCCCGAGGGCTTCGACCGCGAGCACGAGGGCAAGCCGGCCAGAGTCGTACTCGCGAACGAGGTGCCCGCGACGTTCGACCTGCGCACCTACGTCGAATACGACGACGAGCTGTTCGAGGTCGCGCCGGGGGACCAGGCGAATCTGACCCTGCGCTGGACGCGGCACGATCCGGCTCGCGCCGCGCAGCTCGGGCTCACCGATTTCTCGGTGACCGTCCCGGGCAAGCAGCTCACCGGGCTGTGGCTGACCCGGCACGACTACGGCGAGCCGAAGGCCGAGACCGAGGGCGGCGACCAGACGCGGATCCTGCGCGGGATCGGCCGCACGCTGCGCCAGGTGCCCGGCGGATGGACGCGGGTCGCGGCGCAGTTCCGGCAGGTCGGCGACTACTCCGAGCTGGAGGTCCGCGCCGTCGGCGACGAGAACGGCCCGGTTTCGGTCTCGCTGCCCGGCACGCCGCAGCTGAGCACGCTGTTCACCCAGCTGCGCGCGGCGATGTACCAGCCGGAAAGCGGCACCTGGTTCCAAGGCACTTTCACGCTCGACGCCGATTCGCAGTTCGATTTCGACTTCGACGCCGACCAGGAGCCGGACTGGCGGCTGCCGCCCAACGACGGCGGTGAGCCCGCCCGCGAGTCCTACCTCGTCGAGCTGACCCGTTTCCCGCGTCCGGACAAGCACCTGCCGGACTGGCTCGGCGCGAAGGCCGGGCTCCCGCTGACCGTCGGATTCCGCCAGGCGCGGCCGGTCGACGCGCACAACGAGGGCGAACGGCCCGTGGTGAACCGGCCGCCGGTGCCGCCGGACCAGATCCGCGGCGTGCTCGACTACCTGTTCCGCTCGCCGGTCGTACTGCACCGGCCGGTCCCGCAGCCGGACATCTTCGCGCCCGGCGCGCCGCCGGACGTGCCGCAGGCCTTCCACACCGACGGCACCTGGATCTGGCCCGCCGCCGTGCCGCACTACCTGCGCAAATACGGCGTTCCGCCGGAACCGGAGCTGGTCGAGCACATCCGCGCCGCCGGGTTCCGCCCGCCGATCGTGCGCGATCTGGTCCGCGCGACCGCCGAGGCCGACGTGCTCGGCAAACCGCGTCCCGGGCGTACCGAGGCCGATCTCCCGGACGACAGCTCGCTCGCCCGCGCGATCCGCGGCGAACAGACCCATGCCCTGCGCGGGGCCGAGACTTTGGCGCTGCTGCAGCAACGGCTCGTCGAGCACGGCGTGCCGGCGTCGGCGTACCGGATCGGCGCGGACGAGGTGCCCGCCGAGGGCGTGTGGACGTTGCGCCGCACGGAAAACGGCTGGGAGGTGTCGCGTCCGCCCGCGGTGGAGCCGGTGGCGTTCGCCAACCTCGCCGACGCGGCCCGGTTCCTTCTCGGCACGCTGCTGATGCTGCCGCCGCAGGCCGCGGAGGAATCCGATCAGCCCGCGGACTGGCCGATTCTGCCGATGCGCGGCGAACCGCCGTTGTCGTTCTTCCGCGGCAAGCGGATCGTCGCGCTGCCCGCCGGCACGACGGTGGTCCGGTTCGGCCCCGAGGTCGGGAACCTGGTGCACGCGAATTCGGTGCGGTTCCTCGAAACCTCGCTGACGCCGGACCGCGAACGCGACCGGCACGAGTACCGCGTGCAGCGCACGATCCGGGTGCTGACCGGCGTCACCACGCCGTGGGGCCAGCAGCCTGGCGGCGCCACGGCGTACCTGCTGCCGCGGCCGATCGCGCAGCACTTGGAGCAGGGAACGCTATCCCGGCTGTGAAGCCGTGATCAGCACGGCGGGCGACCACCAGTAGTCCGCGAGCGGTTCCACGGTCACGTCGGCGAACCCGGCGGCTTCGAGCTGCCGGGTCCACTGCGCGGCCGGATGTTCCCAGTTCGTGCGGGCTTCCCCGGCGGCGACGCCGAGCAGCACGGGCAGCAGGAATCCTTGCGCCACCAGGGAAGCCTGCTCGCCGTATTCGGCGACGCCGCGTTCGTACCGCTGCGCGAGCGACTCCAGGTCGGCAGTGTCTGGCACGTCGAATTCGGCCAGCACCAACCGTTCCGTCCGCGGCCGCAGTGCGCTCAGTACCTCGGCCCGGGCGGCAGGTTCGATCGACTGCAGCGCGAACGTCGACTGCGTGAGGTTCCACGTGGAACCATCGGCGGCGAGAAAATCCTGCGCGGTCAACGAAAACCGGCGCGCACCAGGGACTTCGACATCCGCGAGCAGCGCCTCCGACGGCTCCACGAGGTCGATCCGCTCCGGCCGGAAGGAGGCCTGCGCCAGCGCCGGTTCGATCGCCAACCCGTCGCCGCACCCGAGATCCAGCAACGCGGCCGGACGCCAGGAGTCGTACCGCGCAGCCAGTTCTTCGCTCAACCGCCGGTACAACTCGACGTTCCCGCCTCCGCGAATGAACGCCGTGAACGCGGCGGGCTGGTCGTAAACCGGACCGCTCGACCCGCCCGCGAGATATGTCGCCAGCTCAGCGCCCAACGGAGTTTTAGCCGCGGCAGCAAGCGCACCCGCCCGCTCGGCATCGCCGTCCCGATACGCCGCCAGCGCACCGGCCACCCCGCTCACAGCGGCACCCACAACGTCACCCTCGTTCCGCTTCCCGGACTTGATTCGACCAGCGAAGTCCCGCCGACCTCGGACAACCGCGCGGTGATCGACTCGCTGATCCCGAACCCGGCAGGCCGATCCTGCGGGCTGAACCCGGTGCCGTGGTCCCGCGTGATCACCGCGATGCCGCCGTTGCGTTCCTCCACGCGGACCACGACCTTGTCCGTCTCCGCGTGCTTCATCGTGTTGCGCATGGCTTCCCGCACCGCGTCGCGGATCGCGATCTGCCGGACCTCCGACAGCGTGTCGTTGTCCAGCTCAGCGATCACCAGCTGCGCGCGCAGACCGTCGCGCGCCATCTCCGCGGCCAGCGCCGCGAGCTTCTCGCCGAGCGGCCGCGCGCCCTCCTCAGCCCGCTGCGCGGCGGCGGTTTCGATGGTCTGCCGCAGCTCGATCGCCTGCGCACGAGCCAGCCGCTGCACCTCGACCAGCCGCTGATCCGAATCGCCCGGACCGCCGAGCGCGATCGCCTCCAGCGTCTGCAACACCGTGTCGTGCAGCATCCGGTGCTGCCGCGCGCGTTCGGCGAGCCGCCCGTTGCGGATCCCGTACGCCAGCGCCAGCCGGATCCCGAGCCCGAGCAGGATCAGCGCGCCGACCGCGGTGAACAGGACGCCGAACATCGTCGGGTACAGCGACGCGGCCTGCTCGAAATCGAACGTGCCGTGGTTGAGCAGATCCGACAGCAGCCGCACCGGCAGGCTGAGCACCGCCAGCCCGATCCCGGACGGGATGCCGACGGCGAGCGTCAGCAGAGCGACGCTGCCGAGCAGGTGTTTGTCCGCGACGCCGACCGCGTCGTGGAACACCGCGGGCGACACCGTCGCGCCCATGAACAGCTCGAAGGTGAGCGTGGCCACGAGGTCGACCAGCAGCAACCGCCCCGCGAGATCGCTGCGGAACGGGGCCCGGCGCATCATCCAGAACAGGCCGAACGCACTCAGCGCGACCGAGAACACGGTGACGATCGCGACCGACGCCAACCCGGCCGAACCGTGCTTGACCGCGTACGAGGTGAACGTCGCGGGCACCACCAGCAGCCGGTAGACGAGCGGAACCAGCACCACGTAGCGGGCCGCGCGCAACAACAACCCGTCGCGGTTGCGTTCGTCGACCGGACCAGCCATCCGCGAGATCCGCTGCAGCGCGCGCACCGGGGTCGGATCGGCGATCTCGTCGGTCAGCCCGGTCGTCGCGGTGGCCAGCGCGGGCGTGCCGCGGCGCAGCAACATGACGAGAAAACTGGCACCGCGCCGATCCCCGTCGTGCTGCCGCGTCATCGATCCCCCTGTTCGGTTCGAGACAGGGAGTATCTCGGCTGCCCCGGTCGATGATCCAGAGGCCAAAGGGGGATCGTGGCGAACCTGCGATCCCGAATTCACTTCTTGGGACTATTCGCCCGAACCGAGCCCCTCCGCCTTCGCCCACTTCTTGAGCTCGGCGACCGCCTCGTCGTGCTCCAGCGGACCGCGGTCCAGCCGCAGCTCCTTGAGGAACTTCCAGGCCTGCCCGACCTGCGGACCGGGCGGGAGGCCGAGCAGCCGCATGATCTCGTTGCCGTCGAGGTCCGGCCGGACGCGGTCGAGGTCCTCCTGCTCCTTGATCCGCTCGATGCGGGCCTCGAGGTCGTCATACGTCGCCTGCAGCGCGGCCGCCTTGCGCTTGTTGCGCGTGGTCGAATCGGCGCGGACGAGCTTGTGCAGCCGGGTCAGCAGGTCGCCGGCGTCGGTGACGTAGCGACGGACCGCCGAATCGGTCCACTCGCCGCCGCCGTACCCGTGAAACCGCAGGTGGAGGAACACGAGCTGGGAAACCTGCTCGATGATTTCCTTCGAGTACTTCAGCGCCCGCAAACGTTTGCGGGCCATCCGCGCACCGACCACCTCGTGGTGATGGAAGCTCACGCCGCCGCCGGGAGTGAACTCGCGGGTGGCCGGCTTGCCGATGTCGTGCAGCAGCGCGGCCAGCCGCAGCACCAGGTCCGGCTCACTGGTCGGCTCGTGCGATTTCTCCAGCGCGATCGCCTGCGCGAGCACGGTGAGCGAATGCTGGTAGACGTCCTTGTGCTGGTGGTGCTCGTCGATCGCCAGCCGCATGCCGGGCAGTTCGGGCAGCACCCGGTCGGCCAGCCCGGTGTCGACCAGCAGCTCCAGGCCCGGCCGCGGATCCGGGGCGAGCATCAGCTTCGACAGCTCGGCCTGCACCCGCTCGGCGGTGATCCGGTCGATCTCCTCGGACATCGACGTCATCGCCTCGACCACGCGCGGCGCGGCGACGAAGCCGAGCTGCGCGGAGAACCGGGCGGCGCGCATCATCCGCAGCGGGTCGTCGGCGAACGACTCCTGCGGCAGCGCCGGGGTGTCGAGCACCTTCAGCCGCAGCGCGTCCATCCCGTCGTGCGGGTCGATGAACGTCTTCCCGACCAGGTCGATCGCCATCGCGTTGACCGTGAAGTCGCGGCGCAGCAGATCGCCCTCGATGGTGTCGCCGAAGGTGACCTCGGGGTTGCGGCCGACGCGGTCGTAGCTGTCCGCGCGGAACGTGGTGATCTCGAGCGTCGTGCCGTTTTTGGTGACGCCGACGGTGCCGAACGCGATGCCGACGTCCCAGACCGCGTCGCCCCATTCGCTCACGATCTGCAGCACCCGGTCCGGGCGCGCGTCCGTGGTGAAGTCGAGATCGTTCGACAGCCTGCCGAGCAGCGCGTCTCGCACGCTGCCGCCGACCAGGTACAAGCTGTGGCCAGCGCGCGCGAAGCGCTCGGCCAGCTCGTCGGCAAGCGGGGACACTCGCATCAATTCCGTCACCGCGTTCTGCTGGGCGACCAGGTTGTTCACTCGAATCCCACCACGAAAATGGCGCCGCTACCGCGGACGCCGCCGGACACGGACACGGAGAGCCAGAGTACCCGGGCGGCCGTTTGCTCTAGCATCGCAGCATGTCTGGATCTGCCGGTCGCGCCGGACCGCCGACGCCGCGCCGGCGGCGACGGCGCCACCGCGGCAGGCGGCTGACCACGGTCGACGAGACCTCGGCGGGCGGACTGGTCGTCGACCCGGAGCGGGAACGCGCGGTGCTGATCGGGCGGCTCGACCGACACGGCAGACTGCTGTGGTCGTTGCCGAAGGGCCACATCGAGGACGGGGAGACGGTGGAGCAGACCGCGGTGCGCGAGGTGAAGGAGGAAACCGGCATCTCCGCGCGCGTGCTGCACCCGCTGGGCACCATCGACTACTGGTTCGTCGCGCAGCAGCGGCGGGTGCACAAGACCGTGCACCATTTCCTGCTCGAGGCCACCGGCGGCGACCTGTCGGACGAGGACGTCGAGGTGACCGAGGTCGCCTGGGTCCCGCTGGCCGAGCTGGAGACCACCCTCGCCTACGCGGACGAGCGCAAGCTGGTTCGCGGGGCAGCAGAACTTTTCGCGCCCGACGAGCGCGGCTGAGAGGGAGCACCCGAGTGAAGCGGCCCGCCGCCTTCTTGCTGTCCTTGCTGATCGTCGCCGCCACCGCGTTGTTCGGTGCGCCGGCGGGCGCGCAGGAGAATCCGTCGCCGGAACCCGCCCGGCTGCGGCTCGACCTCGGCCAACTGGCCCCGCGCCTGATCACCAGCTCGGACCAGGCGATCACGGTGACCGGGACGGTGACCAACACCGGGTCCCGGCGGATCGTCAAGCCGATGGCCCGGCTGCAGATCGGCGAACGGCTGGCCAGCCCGCGCGCGATGGATTCGGTGCTCGCCGGGAACCCGGTCCAGGACACCCCGCTGACCGATTTCGCGCTGCTCGCCGAGGACCTGGAGCCGGGGCAGAGCGCCCGGCTGGACATCACGGTGCCGCTCACCGGGCCGCGCGGTGCGGCGCTGCGGCCGGGCGTGTATCCGCTGCTGGTGAACGTGAACGGCACGCCGGAGTACGGCGGCCCGGCCCGGCTCGCCGCGGTGAGCTTGCTCATGCCGGTGCTGTCGACTCCGGGCCACGCGAACAACCAGGCGACGCAGCGGCATTCGAAGCTGGCCGTGCTGTGGCCGATCACCGACAGCACTCCGCACATCCAATCCGCGCCGTTCGGCGTGCCGATGACGCTCACCGACGATTCGCTCGCCGACGAGCTGAGCCCGGGCGGACGGCTGTATTCCCTGGTCTCGGCAGCGCGGGCGGCGCAGGAGAACAACCAGAAGATCGGCGGTTCGCTCTGCTTCGCCCTCGATCCCGACCTGCTGCGCACCGTGGACGCGATGCGCGGCGGCTACCGGGTCAGCGGCGGAGTGACAGGCAAGGGCGCGGACGCCGCGTCGAACTGGCTGGCGTCGCTGCGCGCACTGGTCACCGGCCGCTGCGTGATCCCGCTGCCGTTCGCCGACGCCGACCTCACCACTCTGGGCAAGATCCGCGGCGCTGACGGCAATCCCGACGCCGGCCTCATGACCACGGCGCTGAACGGCACCGCGACGATCCGCCAGGTGCTCGGCGTCGAATCGCAAACCGGCGTGCTGTGGCCAGGCGGAACACCGGACGACAAGGCGCTGGCGGCGATTTCGGCGGGCGGCTTCCAGACCGTCCTCACCGACAGCGCGAAGCTGCAGGCTGGCGGTGACGACGAAACCGTCACGGGCGCGGCGACGCTTTCCGCCGGCCTGCGCGCGCAGCCGACCAACTCGATGGCCACCGCCGGTCTCACCGGATTCGCGCCGAGCCCGCAGACGCCGACCACCTTCAGCGGAGCGTCTCAGCGCGCGGTCTCCACGCAGAACGGGCTCGCCGCGATCGCGTTCGAAGCCGGGCTCGGCCGTACCGACGGCTCGACCGGCGGACCGATGCTCATCGCGCCGCCGCGGCGCTGGGACGCCACCACCGAGGAGCTCAACACCTTCCTGTCCGGGCTCGGCAAGCTCACCACCGCGGGCGTAACGGCCGGGTCGACGCTCACCGACCTGCTGAGCAGCACCCCCGAAGGCAGCGCTTCGCTGGTCTCCGGCACCCGTTCGGACGGCGGCGCGGCGGTCGCCGACCAGCTGTCCGGCCTCGACCAGGACGGTGCGGGCCTGTTGTCCGCGATGCAGGTGGACCCCAGGAACCGGGTCGAGCCGAAGGCGATCGTCGGACCGGTGCGCGACGCGCTGGTCCGCGGCAGTTCGACCGCGTTCGGGCCGTCGGGGGCGTCCTCGTCCGCCTCGGCGAACGCGACCGCCGAACTCGCCGCGATCCGCGATCAGGTGACCGTCGAACAGCCGAAGCAAACGATTGCGCTCGCGTCCGGGTCCTCGCCGCTGCCGGTGTACGTGCACAACGACCTGCCGGTCGGCGTCACCGCGCAGATCGCGCTCAAGAACACCATGGGCATCCGGCCCGAGAAGGCCAAGGACCTGCTTTTCCCGGCGAAGGGCGGGCAGACCCGATACGTGCAGATCGAGGCGCTGCGGGCCGGGCACCTGTCGGTCGATGTGTCGTTGACCACCCCATCGGGCACGGATCTCGGCGCGACCGCCCGGTTCGAGCTGACCTCGACCGAATACGGCCCGATCACCATCATCGTCACCGTCGCCGCTGGTTGCGCACTGTTGCTGCTGGCGTCCCGGCGGATCTACCGGCGGATCAAGGAAAGCCGAGGCGGCACGCCCTGACATCCGAAGGGGCCGGGTGCTCCCGCCCGTTCCCGATTACCCTGGGTCGGCGCTGCCACAATGGCAGGGACCATGCGACCGCAGAGGATTGGGCACGCGTTGGACAAAGAGCCGGGTCAACCACCCGAGCGTGCGGGTCGTCCCCGGCGGGACGGCGCGCCGCCGCGGCGGGACGACCAGCCTCCTCGCCGCGCGGTGCGGGACGCGCGCCGCCAGCCGCCCCCTCCTCCGCCGCCAGCCGACCGCAGGCAGCCGCCGCCCAACGGCACCCGTCGGATGCCGCTGCCCGACGACCGTCCGCCCGCCCCTTCCGACCGGGCTCAGCCGCGCCGGATCGACCCGCGCGGCGGCGACCCCCGGGAGCCCCGCGACCCACGGGACCGCGCGCCGCGCCGCGTCCCGCCGCCTCCGAACGGCCAGCGCCCGGCCCCGACCAGGGCCGCCATGCCGCCGGTGCGCAGGCCGCCACCGCCGCCCCCGCCGCGGCCGTCCGGTCCGCCGTCGGGCCCGCAGCAACTCCCGCCGTCGGGTCCGCAACCGCTTCCGCCCGGCAACCAGCCGCCCAACCGCGGCCAGCTTCCGCAGCCGACGCCGCCCGCGAACGCGCCGGGCCCGCAGCCGCCGGTGCATCGCGGCCGCGGCCCGCGTCCCGGCGCGCCGGTCCGGCCGTGGCAAGAAGAAGCGATGCGGGACCCGGACGCCACCCGGTTCATCCCGCGCACCGCGGGCGTCCCGCTCGCGGCTCCTTCGCGCTGGCCGACCGCCGACCCGGACGTGCTGCGCCCGTACGACGCGCTGGCCACCCAGGTCATGCCGCGGATCAAGGACGCGCCGCTCGCGCGTCCGTCCGAGGCTCCCGAGCAGCAGAAGGACGAGGGTCCTTCGGTCGCCAAGGCGTCCGGCCGGATGGCGATCGCGTCGCTGATCAGCCGCATCACCGGCTTCCTGTGGAAGGTGCTGCTGGTCGCGGCGATCGGCTCCGGGGTCGCGACCGACTCGTTCAACGTCGCGAACACGATGCCGAACATCATCTTCGAACTGCTGCTCGGCGGCGTGCTCACCAGTGTGGTGGTGCCGCTGCTGGTGCGTTCGCAAGACGACCCGGACCACGGGCAGGCCTACGCGCAGCGGCTGCTGACCACCGGCGTCACCGTGCTGTTCATCGGCACCGTGATCGCAGTGATCGCGGCACCGGCGTTCACATCGCTGTACATCGATTCGTCCGGCCACGCGAGCGCGGGCCTGACTACTGCGTTCGCCTACCTGCTGCTGCCGGAGATCTTCTTCTACGGCGTGTTCGCGCTGGTCTCGGCGATGCTGAACGCCAAGCACGTGTTCGGGCCGACCGCGTGGGCCCCGGTGATCAACAACCTGGTGGTCATCTTCACCATCCTCGTGGTGTGGCTGATGCCGGGTTCGATCGACACCGACCACCCGGCGATCACCGATCCGAAGGTGCTCACGCTGGGTCTCGGCGTCACCGGCGGCATCGCCGCGCAGGCGCTCATGCTGATCCCGCCGCTGCTGCGGTCGGGCTTCCGCCCGCGCTGGCGCTGGGGCCTGGACAGCCGGATGAAGGAGTTCGGCGGGCTGGCCCTGTGGGTCGTCGGCTACGTCGCGGTCAGCCAGGTCGGCCTCACCATCACCACCCGCGTGCTCACCAAGGGCACCTCGGGCGGCGTCACCGCTTACAACTACGCGTGGCTGCTGTTCCAACTGCCCTACGGAGTGCTCGGCGTCTCGCTGCTCACCGCGATCATGCCGCGATTGAGCCGCGCGGCCGCCGACGGCGACACGAAGAAGCTGGTCAGCGACCTGTCCTACGCCTCGCGGATCTCGACGGTCACCCTCGTGCCGATCTCCGCGGTGATGACGATCGTCGGCACGTCGATGGGCGTCGCGCTGTTCGCGATGGGCAAGGGACGGCTCGAGGACGCCGAGCGGATGGGCCAGGCGCTGGCGATCACGGCGTTCGCGCTGCTGCCGTATGCGCTGGTCATGCTGCAGATGCGCGTGTTCTACGCGATGAAGGACGCGCGCACGCCTACGTTGATCATGATCGTGATGACCGTGGTCAAGGTGCCGCTGCTGTTCCTGTGCCCGGTGCTGCTGAACGCGGAGAACGTCGTGCTCGGCGTGATGATGGTCAACGCGCTGACTTATGTGATCGGCGCGATGCTAGGCCAGGTGTGGCTGTGGGTGACGCTCGGCAACCTGCGCAGCAAGCGGGTGATCGGGGTGATCCTGTTCACCGTTGTGGCGAGCGTCCTCGGAGTGGGGGCCGCCTGGGTCGTGGGCCTGATCGTGCCCTCGTCGCTGAGCCCGGTTCCGCACGCCTGGATCAAGCTCATCCTGCAGGGAATCGTCGGGATCGTGGTCTCGTTCGGGGTGCTCATGGCGCTGAAGGTCGAGGAGTTGAAGCCCGTAACATCGAGGTTCACCCGATTGATCAAGCGCGGGTAACGATTGATTCACGACTCACGACGCTTCTACGGCTGATGATCCGGGTACCCTCGGTGCCGGGAGCGAAGCGGGAGAGAGCGTGGACACGAGACGAAGCGAGCAGGCGGGGGACGCCGCGGGCATTCGCGCCCGGGGCGGATCGCTCGCGCCCGGACGCGTCGTAGGCGACGGCCGGTATCGCCTGCTTGCCCAGTTCGGGGTGGACGAACGAGCCGCCGCGCACCTGTGGCGGGCGCGAGACGGGCAGCTCAAACGAGACGTCGCACTGACCTTGCTGGTCGGCGATCCGGCGGATCCGGAAGCGGCCCGGCAGGCCCGGCGCACGCTGGAGCGGGCCGCGCACGCGTCGAAGTTCGGGCACGGCGGCGTCGCCCGGGTGCTGGACGTGCTCAGCCTCGGCAGCGGGGTCACCTCGAGCGAGGGTTTGCTCGGCGTCGTGGTGGCGGAGTGGACCAAGGGCAGCGACCTGGTGGACCTGGTCGCGCAGCGCCCGGTGGCCCCCGCCGCGGCCGCGCGCATGGTGCAGGCGCTCGCCGAAGCGGTCGACCACGCCCACCAGAACGGTCTCGTCCTCGGCCTCGACCACCCGCAGCGGCTGCGGCTCACGCCGGGCGGCGCGCTGAAGCTCGCTTTCCCCGGCCCGCTGCCCGAAGCCACTCTCCGCGACGACGTCAAGGCGCTCGGCGCGGTGCTGTATCTGCTGCTCACTGGACGCTGGGCGCTGCCGGGCGGACCGCCCGCGATCCCCGCGGCGCCGCTCACCCCGCAGGGGCACGTCGTGCCGCCGCGGTCGCTGGTGCCCGCGGTGCCGCCGGAGCTGTCTTCGCTGGCCGTGCGCACGATCGAGGACGGCGGCAGCGGCGGGATCCGCACCAGCTCGGCCATCCTGCGCGTGCTCGGCCAGGTCGCCGAGCAGGAGGAACGCACCCAGCTGATCAACGCGGTCGGCAAGGACGAGGCCGCGGCCGAGACCGACGGCACGATCTGGACCACGAAGAAACCGGTGAAGGACGTCGCGCGGCGGCGGAAGCTGGCCTTCGGCGTCACCGTGCTGGTGGTCGCCACCGTGGTGATCCTCGCGTGGGGCGGGCTGATGCTGATCAACCTGTTCCAGGGCGATGGCAAGCCGACCGGTCCCGCGATCAACGTCGCGGCACCGCCGAGTTCAGCTCCGGCCAAACCGGGCAACCAGGCGCCGCCGCCGGGGAACCAGCCGCCCGCGGCGCCGAAGATCGGCGACCCGGTGGCCCCGAAGTCGGCGTCGCTCTACAACCCGCAGGGCTCCGGCGACAACCCGGGCCGGGCGAAGAACACGATCGACGGCGACCCGGGCACGATCTGGAAGACCGACCAGTACCAGCAGCAGCTGCCCGCGCTGAAGCCCGGCGTCGGGATCGCGGTCCAGTTCGACGACCCGGTGAACCTCGCGCAGGTGAAGATCAGCGCGGACAGCCCGGGCACGAAGGTCGAGATCCGGTCGGCGGACAGCAAGAACCCGCAGCTCGACGACACCAAGGTGGTCGGAAGCGGCGACCTGAACGGGCCGGACACCACGATCACCCTGCAGCAGCCGACGCAAAGCCAGTACTTCATCGTCTGGATCACCCAGCTGGGCGACAACGGCGGCAACGGCTTCGTGAGCCAGATCGGAGAACTGAGCTTCCTGCCTGCGGCGTGAGCTGCGAGCACGACTCAGTAGGCTCTGCCGGGTGACGGCTGCAGCTCCCACGGATGCGGATCTGATCGCGGCACACGCCGCGGGCGATCCGCATGCGTTCAGTGAACTGGTCCGGCGGCATCGAGACCGCATGTGGGCGGTAGCGCTGCGCACGCTGCGCGATCCGGAAGAGGCGGCGGACGCGCTGCAGGAGGCGTTCATCTCGGCTTTCCGCGCGGCGGGCAAGTTCCGCGCGGAGTCGCAGGTCACGACCTGGCTGCACCGGATCGTGGTGAACGCGTGCCTCGACCGGATCCGGCGACGCCAGGCCCGCCCGACCGTTCCGCTTCCCGAGACCGGGGAGTTCAACGAACCCGCCGCGCCCGGCGATTCGATGGCGGAGAAGGAAACGAGCCTGCTGGTCCGCAAGGCGCTCGACGAGCTGCCCGAAGACCAGCGCGCGCCGATCCTGCTCGTCGACGTCGAGGGCTATTCCGTGGCCGAGACGGCGAAAATGCTCGGCATCGCCGAGGGCACGGTCAAGAGCCGATGCGCGCGCGGGCGGGGAAAACTCGCGAAGGTTCTCGGGCATCTGCGGAACCCGGACGGGGGTGGCGACGTCCCAACTAACGAAAGCAAACGCAAGCACGCCACTTCGGAGGGGTCCCGGAGTGCCGGGCGAGCCCAGCGCTCGCCGGGGAACGGGGAGGGACGATGACGGACGAGAGCCGGGGGGCAGGCGGAACCATCGGGCCGCCCTGGTCTGTCGACCTGCTCGCCGACCTCCACGCCGGGGTCCTCGACGACCAGGAAGCAGCACAGCTCTGGCCGCGGGTGAACGCGGATCCGGAGGCGCGCGCGATCATCGAGGCCCTCGAAGCGACCACCGCGGACCTGTCCGCGCTCGCCGCGGAACCGGCCCCGCCGATGCCCGCGGAGTTCGCGGCCAGGCTCGACGCCGCGCTCGCCGCGGAGTCGGCGGCCCGGCAGGAGGCCACGTTTCCGGCGGCCGCACCACAGCCCGCACCACAAGCTGAGCAGCCGGTCGCGCCGGTGGTGGACCTGTCGGCGGCGCGGAAACGGCGGAACCGGCAGCTCGGCTGGGGCGCGGGGATCCTGACCGCCGCCGCGGCCGCCGCGGTGGCCATCACGCTGACCGTTCCCGGTGCGACCAAGTCGGACACGTCCGGCGTCGCCGCGCCCGCACCGTCCGCGGTGGGCGGCCCGTCCGTCGGCAGCGACGGCAGCGGGGCGGAATCGCTGCTTGGCGGCGGTCTCGGCGTGCGGAACTACGGCCCGCTGCAGGACTCGCAACGGTTCGACGCGTGCGTCACCGCGGCGGGCATGGACCCGAACGTGCGGCCGGAAGGCGTGCGGCCGGTGACCGTCGGGGGCAAGCCGGGCGTGGTGGCGATTTACACCACCGGCAAGCTCGCGCAGTTCCGGCTGGTCGCGTTCGGCGCGGACTGCGGGCCGGGCAACGCGGACAAGCTGTTTGACAAGGTGGTCGGCAAGAAGTAGCGGCCCGGACGTAGCGGGCGTCACCGCCGGGAACACCTCCACCTACGATCGTGTTGAGCCTGGAGCACAGGTCATGACGAGCGGAGGGTTGACGGGTGGCTGCCGAGGAAATCAGGAACCTGATCGTCGTCGGGTCGGGTCCTGCCGGTTACACCGCAGCGGTCTACGCGGCGCGCGCACAGCTCGAACCGCTGGTGTTCGAGGGCACGCAGTTCGGCGGCGCGCTGATGACGACCACCGAGGTCGAGAACTTCCCGGGCTTCCGCGACGGGATCCAGGGTCCGGACCTGATGGAGGAGATGCGCAAGCAGGCCGAGCGTTTCAGCGCCGAACTGCGTGCGGAGGACGTCGAGTCGCTTGAGCTGACCGGCGACGTGAAGTACGTCGTCGCGAACGGCAAGCGCTACGCCGCTCGCGCTGTTGTGCTGGCCATGGGCGCGGCCGCGCGGTACCTGAAGGTGCCGGGCGAGCAGGAGCTGCTCGGCCGCGGCGTGTCCGCCTGTGCGACCTGCGACGGTTTCTTCTTCCGCGACCACGACATCGCGGTGGCCGGCGGCGGCGACTCGGCGATGGAGGAGGCGACCTTCCTGACGAAGTTCGCCAAGTCCGTGACGATCGTGCACCGCCGCGACGAGTTCCGGGCGTCGAAGATCATGCTCGAGCGCGCTCGCGCGAACGAGAAGATCAAGTGGCAGCTGAACTCGCAGATCACCGGGGTCGAGGGCGACGGGACGGTGTCCGGCCTGAAGGTGCGCGACACGCAGTCCGGCGAGGAGAAGACGCTCGACGTGACCGGGTTCTTCGTCGCGATCGGCCACGACCCGCGCAGCGAGCTGGTGCGCGGCCAGGTGGACGTGGACGAGGACGGCTACGTGCTCACCCAGGGCCGCACGTCCTACACGAACGTGCCCGGCGTGTTCGCCGCCGGAGACTTGGTGGACCGCACTTACCGGCAGGCGATCACCGCGGCCGGCTCCGGCTGCAGCGCGGCGATCGACGCGGAACGATGGCTCGCGGAGCACGGCGAGTCCGAGGCGCACGAGGCACCGGAACTGGTCGGCGGCGGTTACGGCGCCGGCGAGCACTGACTTTCCCACCGAGTTGAAGGAGCAAGCGATGTCCGAACCCGTGAAGGTGACCGACAAGTCGTTCGTGGACGACGTCCTCACCAGCGAGAAGCCCGTTCTCGTCGACTTCTGGGCGACCTGGTGCGGGCCGTGCAAGATGGTCGCCCCGGTGCTCGAGGAGATCGCCAAGGAAAACGGCGACAAGATCACCGTCGCGAAGCTCGACATCGACGAGAACCCGAACACGGCGCGTGACTACCAGGTGATGTCGATTCCGACGCTGATCCTGTTCCAGGGCGGCAAGCCGGTGAAACAGATCGTGGGCGCGAAGCCGAAGGCCGCGCTGCTGTCCGATCTCGCCGACGTGCTCTGAGCCGGTCCACCTGCTGAGAACCCGGGCCAGCGGCGATCGACTCGCCGGTCCGGGTTCTCGCACGTTCGGGAACCACCCGCACGGGGGTGTGCGCGCAGGTGCACTCGGCGTGTCCGCAGAGGCACCGGGCACCCCTGCCGGGGCGCACCGACCGGGCCTGCGTCCTTACCGAGAGTTCACAGGGCACAATAGGTGCCTGGGTACACCCCTACCCGGGTTTCTGTTTCGCATCGAGCCGGTTTCGGTGCCTGAGGAAGAGCGAGGAGTGCATGCGGGTACTCCGCCGCGGTGACGCCGGTCCCGACGTCGCCGAGATCAGGTCGATCCTTGCCGGGATGGATCTGCTCCCGCCGGTGGCGGGGACCGAGCGGTACAACACGTTCGACGTCGCGGTGGAGCAGGCCGTGCGCGCGTTCCAGCAGCGCCGCGGGCTCATCACCGACGGCGTAGTGGGCCAGGCGACGTACCAGGCGCTCAAGGGCGCCAGCTATCACCTCGGGAGCCGCCCGCTCCAGTACCTTTTGTCGTCGCCGGTGAACGGCGACGACGTTTTCACTCTTCAGGAGCGGCTCACCGAGCTGGGCTTCGACGCGGGGCGCCCGGACGGCTACTTCGGTCCGCAGACCGAGCGCGCCCTGCGCACGTTCCAGCGCGACATGCGCCTGACGTCGGACGGCATTTGCGGCCCGGCCACCATCCGCGAACTGCACCGCCTGTCGTCGCCGCGCGCCCGTGGCGGCCGCCCGGTCTTCCTGCGCGAGCAGGAGCAGGTGCGCCAGGCAGGCCCGCGCCTGCGCGGCAAGCGCATCGTGATCGACCCGGGCCACGGCGGCGAGGATCTTGGTGTCGTCGCCGGCGGCCTGCGCGAAGCGGACATCGCCTGGGATCTGGCGCGCCGGCTCGAAGGCCGGATGCAGGCCACCGGCATGGAAGCCCTGATCAGCCGAGGCCCGAACCACAGCCCGACGGACTTCGAACGAGCCCGTTTCGCCAACGACGCCGGCGCGGACCTGTTCCTGTCGCTGCACAGCGACGGCAACCCGTCGCCGCGCGCCCAGGGCGTGGCGAGCTTCCACTTCGGCACCGGCAACGGCACGACGTCCACCGTCGGCGAACTGCTGGCCGGCTTCATCCAGCGCGAGGTCGCCGCCCGCACTGGCCTGCTGGACTGCCGCACGCACTACAAGACGTGGGAAATCTTCACCCGCACGCGCTGCCCAGCCGTCCGAGTGGAAATCGGCTACCTGACCAACCCGGACGACGCCGCCCGCCTGGGCGACCCCGCCTTCCGCGACGTCGTGGCCGAAGGCATCCTCATCGCTGTGAAGCGCCTCTACCTCCTCGGCGAGGGCGACCAGCCGACCGGCACCTTCACCTTCGCCGACGTCCTGGCCCACGAACTCGCGAAGGCCGAATAGCGCCCTCTCTGTAGTTGGACCTCGGCCCCGTCTTGCGCCCTGAGTCGCCCTGAACCGGCCTTTCCCCGCCGAATACCGCCAGGGCCCCATCCAGCACGCCCCAACCGGCTCGTGCCCGTCTCAGCCCTCTCCCGTTTACCCGTGCTGACCCAACCTCACCTCAGCCAACCACTACCCACAGTCACCACCAGCCGCCTCGCCCCCGGACCGGCACTCCCCAGCCCCACCCCGCCACTTGGCCCCCGCTCCGCACACCACCAACCGCGTCCCCGACACCTAACAACCGGAGCCACCCCACCACTTAACCGGCGCCACAAGAACTTGCGCCCAGCCGTCGCAGCCGCCACCACACCTGGTGGCAGCCCCCACCCTCACCGGGGGGCGTCCCCAGATCCATTCTATCCATCCACAGCTTTTCCACGGCCTCTATCTGCAATCTGTGGATAACTCGGGGGTTCTTCCACAGTTGTGCACAGGTACCGGGAGTGGGTGTTTCCGCGGCGATCCCGAGGTGGTATGGGCGCGTCAAGCCGAGGCGGACCGCGTTCGGGAGCGGAGCGAATCGGCGGGGGATCGGGCGTGGGCTGACCTCGGTTGATGCTGTTCAGACGGGTTCGGGATGGGGCGATCGCGGCACTCGGAGCGAGGGGTGGAAGTCCCGGGGAAGCTCGGCGGGAAGCCGGAGGCATCGGGCGATCAGCACGGAGAGTGACCGCAAACCCGGGGCGGGGCCGAGAGTTACGCAACCCGGCGGGCTAGCCAAGCGGGTTGTTCATGGTGGGTGCCAGCAAGGTCATTCTGGCTGATCTGAACGGGCCCGAAACGGCGTAAGCGAGACGAAGGTCAGGCGCGGCCGAGGCTCGGTTCCGCGGTCGTGATCGTCACCTGGCCGAGCAGCCGTTCCAGGGCCGCTTCGACGTCTTCCTTCCAGGTGATCGCCGAGCGCAGTTCCAGGCGCAGTCGCGGGTACTTCGGGTGCGGGCGCACCGTTTTGAAGCCCACGCTCTGCAGGAACGCCGCGGGCAGCACGCACGAGTGCTGGCCGAGCGGGTCCTCGTCGTCGGGGGTGGCGTCGCCGAAGGCTTCGATCGCGCGGACGCCCCGTTTGGTCAGATCTTTCGCCACGGCCTGCACCAGCATCCGGCCGAGGCCGCCGCCGCGGAATTCCGGCAGGACCTGGAAGGCGGTGAGCAGGACGGCGTCAGCGCTGGGCGGCGACGTCGGGAAAGCGAGCGAGCGGGGCACCGCGTTCGGCGGGGCGTACAGCACGAACCCGACCGGCAGCGTGTCGCTGTAGACGATGCGGCCGCAGGAACCCCATTCCAGCAGCACGCTGGACACCCAGGCTTCCTTTTCGACCTCGGTGGAGCCGTACTCCTCGGCTTGCGCCTTCAGGTGCGGCGCGAGCTCCCAGTACACGCACTGCCGGCAGTTCTTGGGCAGGTGCTCGAGATTGTCCAGGGTGACGCCCACCACGCGACGTGACACCTGAAACCTCCCTGGACCCCGCAACTCCGGCCTCAGCGCCCGCAAGAGCGCAGGCAGCACCGGAAGAACCTCCCCGAGGATAGGCCGATGTGACAAGCGCCGGAAGAGCGGGGAGCCGGAAGAGGCCGCGGTTACACTCGATGGATCTACCAGCAGGTACCCACCGAGCCCTCAGGTGTCCGATGACCGAGAACCGCCCAGCCAAGCCGCAGACCGGCCGCCACAATCTCGACCCTCATCTCGACCGGTACGCGGCACGTACCGCGGGGATGACCGCATCCGAGATCCGCGCGCTTTTCGCAGTGGCAAGCCGGCCGGAGGTCGTCTCCCTCGCCGGTGGCATGCCGAACCTCGCCGCGCTGCCGCTCGACACGCTCTCGGCTCAGGTCGGCGAGATCATCGCCGAGGAGGGGCTCGTCGCCCTGCAGTACGGGTCCGCGCACGGAGTTCCGGCGCTGCGGGACCAGATCTGCGAAATCATGGCTCTCGAGGGCATCAAGGCGCACCCCGACGACGTCGTGGTCACCGTCGGTTCCCAGATGGGCCTCGACATGGTGACCCGGCTCTTCTGCGACCCTGGCGACGTCGTGATCGCCGAAGGCCCGTCGTATGTCGGCGCGCTCGGGTCGTTTTCCGCGTACCAGGCGAATGTCGTGCACGTCGCGATGGACGAGCACGGTCTCGTGCCCGAGGGGTTGCGAGAAGCCTTGCGCCAGGCCGAAAAAGCCGGGCAGCGGGTCAAATTCCTTTACACGATCCCGAATTTCCACAACCCGGCCGGCGTTACCCTTTCCGTGCAGCGGCGTCCGGAGATCGTCGAGATCTGCCGCGAGCACGGCGTCCTGATCATCGAGGACAACCCGTACGGCCTGCTCGGTTTCGATGGCCAGACCTACCCGGCGCTGCGCTCGCTCGACCCGGACAACGTCGTGTACCTCGGTTCCTTCTCCAAGACGTTCGCCTCCGGGCTGCGCGTCGGCTGGGTGCTCGCGCCGCACGCGGTGCGCGAAAAGCTTGTGCTGGCAGCGGAATCCGCGACGCTGTGCCCGCCGACCTTCAACCAGATGATCGTCTCGCGCTATCTCGCGACGCACGATTGGAAGGGCCAGATCAAGAAGTTCCGGGAGAACTACCGCGAACGCCGCGACGCGATGTTGTCGGCGCTGCAACAGTATCTGCCGCCCGGCTGCTCCTGGACCAACCCCGACGGCGGCTTCTACGTGTGGGTCACCGTGCCGGAAGGCGTTGACACCAAAGCGATGTTGCCGCGCGCGGTCACCGCTCGGGTGGCGTATGCGTCCGGCACCGGTTTCTACGCCGACGGTTTCGGCTCCCGCCAGATGCGGCTGTCGTACTGCTACCCGACGCCGGAGCGCATCCGGGAAGGCGTGCGCCGCCTCGCCGCGGTGCTCGAGTCCGAAATGGACCTCAGCCGCACCTTCGGTAGCGTGAAGGCGCGCACCATCCCGGGGCCCGAGACCCCGTCTCCGGACACGGTCTGACCGGCCCTGCAACACTAAGGAGTTCCCACGGTGGTCGACCGTACCGTTGCCGTGCTCGCCGGCGGGCTTTCCCACGAACGCGACGTTTCGCTTCGCTCCGGGCGCAGGCTGTCCGCCGCGCTGCGGGCCGAGGGCCTCACGGTGGAGGAGTGGGACACCGACGCCGGGCTGCTGGAACGGCTGCGCACGCAGCGTCCGGACGCGGTTGTCGTCGCCTTGCACGGCGGCGAGGGCGAGAACGGCTCGGTGCAGACCGTGCTGGAGATGCTCGACGTGCCGTTCGTCGGCACCCACTCGCAGGGCTGCCGCCGGGCTTGGGACAAGCCGACCGCGAAGGCGTTCGTGCAGCAGGCCGGGTTCTCCACGCCGGACTGGATTGTGTTGCCGCACAGCACTTTCCGCGAACTGGGTGCCCAGTCGGTGCTCGACGCGATGGTCGAGCGGCTCGGTCTTCCGCTGATCCTCAAGCCGGATCAGGGCGGGTCCGCGCTCGGCACGCAGGTGGTCCGGGAGGCTTCCGAGCTGCCCGCGGCGATGGTCGGCTGCTTCGCCTACGGCGACACCGTGCTCGCGGAACGGTTCGTAGACGGCGTTGAAGTGGCCGTCACGGTCATCGAAGGGGAGAACGGGGCTGAGGCCCTGCCCGCGGTGGAGATCGTGCCGGAGAGCGGCGTCTACGACTACACCGCGCGCTACACCGCCGGTCTCACCGACTTCTTCACCCCGGCGCGGATTTCCGACGAAGCCGCGAAGGCGGTCGGTGAACTCGCCGTCGGCGCGCACCGGTGGCTCGGGCTGCGCGACATCTCGCGCACCGACGCGGTGATCACGCCGGACGGGGGAGTCCACTTCCTCGAAGTGAACCTCTCGCCGGGTCTCACCGAAACCTCGACGGTGCCGATGGCCGTCGAAGCCGCCGGCACCACCCTCGGTTCGGTTTTCGCGGACCTCGTCGCGCGCGCCGTCGCCCGCGCGAACTGAAAACCTGGCGGACGGGGGCGGGCGGCGGTCTGCCGCCCCTCCCCGCGCCGGTCGATTCCGGCGGCCACTCCGGGTGACCATGGCCGCCTCGATCCGCAATCATCACCGTGACGAAACGACCCTGGGTGATCCCTAATCGGTTTCGTCGGTCTGATTCGCCGATTTTTCCCCGGAATTCGCGTCGATGATCCCGACGATCCGCTCGAGGTCGTCGACCGACCCGAACTCGAGAACGATGCGTCCCTTGCGCCGGCCGAGGTCGACCTTCACCCGGGTGTCGAACCGATCGGACAGCCGGTTCGCGAGTTCCTGCAATCCGGGTGCCTGAATCGGCTTGCGGGGAGCGGCCTTCGGCTTGGCCGGCTTCTCGCTCTTCTTCAGCGTGACGGCTTCCTCGGTGGCGCGCACCGACATGCCCTCCGCGACGATCCGCGCCGCCAGTTCTTCCTGGCTTTCCGGATCCTCCAGCGACAGCAGCGCCCGCGCGTGCCCGGCGGACAGGACGCCCGCGGCCACCCGCCGCTGCACGGCGAGGGGGAGTTTGAGCAGCCGGATGGTGTTCGTGATGACCGGACGGCTGCGGCCGATGCGGCTCGCCAGCTCCTCGTGCGTCACCGCGAACTCGTCCAGCAGCTGCTGGTAAGCCGCCGCCTCTTCGAGCGGGTTCAGCTGCACGCGGTGGATGTTCTCCAGCAACGCGTCCCGCAGCATCGACTCGTCAGCGGTCTGCCGCACGATCGCGGGAATCGCCTCGAGCTCCGCCTGCTGCGAGGCGCGCAGCCGACGTTCGCCCATGACGAGTTCGTACTCGTCGTCGCCGAGTTCGCGGACGACGATCGGCTGCATGAGCCCGAACTCGCGGATCGAATGCTCGAGTTCGGCGAGTGCTTCCTCGTCGAAAACCTGGCGAGGCTGCTTCGGGTTCGGCTTGACCGAGCTGACCGGGATCTCGCGGTACACCGCGCCGGCGACCTCGCCGCCCGCGACCGGCTGACCCGCGGCACCGTTCGCCGCGAACCAGCCCTTGTCCTCGCGCACCGCTTTCTCCGCGGGCGTGGCTGCCTCGGTCGCGGCCGGAGGAGGCGTCGCCGGTCCGGTCGGGATCAGGGCCGCCAGCCCGCGGCCGAGCCCTCCTCTGCGCTCAGTCATGTGGTGCTGCTCCTCTCGTTCACACCCCGCTCGGCGATCTCCTTCGCCGCGTCGAGATAGCTCATGGCACCACGTGAACCGGGGTCGTAGGCGAGGACGGTCTGGCCGTAGCCGGGTGCCTCGGACACCTTCACGCTGCGCGGGATGACGGTCTTCAGCACCGTGTCGCCGAAGTGGTTGCGGACCTCGTTGGTCACCTGATCGGCCAGCTTGGTGCGACCGTCGTACATGGTGAGCAGAATCGTCGACACGCTGAGTTCGCGGTTGAGGTGCTGCTGCACGAGTTCGATGTTGCTGAGGAGCTGCCCGAGACCTTCGAGCGCGTAGTACTCGCACTGGATCGGGATGAGCACTTCCTGCGCCGCCACCATCGCGTTGACGGTGAGGAGACCGAGCGACGGCGGGCAGTCAATGAAGACGTAGTCGACGCCGATCTCGTCGAGCGCCCCGGACGACAGCGCCTCCTTGAGCCGCGTCTCGCGGTTCGCCATGGAGACAAGTTCGATCTCGGCACCGGCGAGGTCGATCGTCGCGGGCACGCAGTAGAGGTTGGGGGACTGCTCGCTCTGCTGCGCGGCCTCGGCGATCGAGACCTCGCCGATGAGCACCTCGTAGATCGAGGGCGTCCCGGAGCGGTGGTCGATGTCGAGCGCGGTGCTGGCGTTGCCCTGCGGGTCGAGGTCGATCACCAACGTTTTCAGTCCGTGTACGGCGAGCGCCGCGGCCAGGTTGACGGTGCTCGTCGTCTTGCCGACCCCGCCCTTCTGGTTGGCGACGGTCAGCACCCGGCGGCGAGAGGGGCGGGGGAGCACCCCTTCCTTGGGGTGGAGCACGCTCGCGGCGCGAACGGCTTCTTCAGCGATCGGCGTCCAGCCCATCTCCTGGCTGGCCTCCGCGGAGTCGGACGGCGGGGGATTCACCGGTCTCGACACCTCCTCCTGGTAGACGATTCGGGGGCGTTCACACCGCGATGTTTCACGTGGAACGGCGCGGCTCTTGTCGTTCGCTAGCTCCGTCTGCCGCGTGGCCGGTTCGGCTTCGGCGGCAGGCGACGGATCAGGACCACCGTGCTGGGGACTTCGAGTACTGCCTTCCCGCATTCAGCGACCTGTGGTTCGGCACCACCGGCCTTGCGCACCGCGTCGCGGTCACGGGAGATCTCTTCAGCGGCGCTGGCACCTTTGAGGGCAACCAGTCGACCTTCGGGACGAACCAGGGGAAGGCACCAGCCCGCGAGCCGAGCGAGGGGAGCGACCGCGCGAGCGGTGACGACGTCTGCGCCACTCAGCTGCTCGCGTACGGACCGCTCCTCGGCGCGTCCACGGACGATGGTGATCGGGAGTTCCAGCTTCTCGGCGACCTCGGCCAACCAGTCAACCCGGCGAGCCATGGGTTCCAAGAGCACGATATCGAGGTCCGGTCGAGCGATCGCCAGCGGTACTCCCGGAAGCCCAGCACCCGACCCGACGTCGACCACACGCGCCTCGGACGGGATCTGCTCACCGATCACCGCGGAGTTCAGCACGTGCCGCTCCCACAGCCGGTCCACCTCACGCGGACCGATCAACCCTCGCTCGACCCCATGAGTCGCCAGCAGCTCCACGTACCCGGCGGCTTGCTCGACGCGCTCCCCGAACACCTCCACCGCCGCGGTCCGGACCGTCCCGGTGGCGCCGTCCAAGCTCACTACTCCCACTCCTCGCTCCGCGCGTTTCACGTGAAACGCGCTCGGTTGATTGTCCCTGATGCCGACGCCAAATCGAGCCGACAGACCGCAACTGTGGACAACTCCACTCGAGTCGCCGAGCGATCCACAGGTCGTTTCACGTGAAACGCGGTGAGCCGGGTGAGGGGGCGGCGAGTTTCACGTGAAACGCCACGCTTGTAATTCGCTCCGCGCGTCAACCGTGCCGACGATCAGCGGAGTCGAAGCGCCCAAGCCGGAGTGGGGGACACCGGCGAAACGACGTCCCGGCGGCCAACCGGATGCGGACGAGAACTTCGCCTTCGTCGCCGGAGACATCGAGGCGGCGGCGACGCAGCCATGCGACTGGCGAAGGTTGGCTGTCGAACCGGCACCCCTCGTCCTCCGGCGGCGGGGAGGACTCTCCTCGGCGAGGGCACCGCGCCGGTGCGCTTCGAGGGATCGATCGCGGTAGCCGAGGAACTCGGCATGACTCGCCTCCGGTACCGGAGCAAGAAGCGGGCACAAAAGAAGCGGCCCACCGGATCACTCCGGTGGGCCGCTTCGGCTCAGTGCTCTGTGTCCGAGAGGCTCAGTCCTCGGGGAAGATCACCACGCGCCGCTTGGGGTCCTCGCCCTCGCTCTCGCTCGTGACGCCCTTGACCGTCGCGACCGCGTCGTGGACGACCTTGCGTTCGAACGGGCTCATCGGCTGCAGGCGCACCCGCTCGCCGCTCGACAGCACCGACTCGGCGGTGGACCGGCCGAGCTCGCGGAGCTCCTCGCGGCGGTCCGCGCGCCAGCCGGCGATGTCCAGCATCAGCCGGCTGCGCGAGCCGGTCTCCTGCTGGACCGCGAGGCGGGTCAGCTCCTGCAGCGCTTCGAGCACCGTGCCGCGGGGGCCGACCAGCTTCTCCAAGTCATCGCCGCCGTCGATGCTGACGATCGCGCGGCCGGCTTCGACGTCCAGATCGATGTCGCCGTCGTAGTCGAGCAAGTCCAGCAGACGCTCGAGGTAGTCGCCGGCGATGTCGCCCTCTTGCACGAGAGCGTCGTCACCGCCCGCCTTCGGCTCGGCCGCGGCGCTCGTCTCTTCCTGATCGGCGTCGATCGTGTCGACCGTCTCCGACATCTTCAGTCTCCTCTCCGAACCCGAAGCGTCAGCGACGCTTCCGGCCCGACTTCCTGTTCGAGTCCTTGAGGAGCCCGGGCACTCCGGTGCCGTTCTCCTTCGATCCGTTCTGGTTCGACGTCTGCTCCGGCGCGCTCTCCGCCGGTTCGGCTGCCTTCGTCTCGGACGACGCGGCACTGCCGGACTTCGCGTTGCCGGACTTGCCGCCGGTGGCGGTCTGCGCGAAACCGTGCGCCGAACCCGCCTTGGTCACCTTGCCCTGCTGACCCTGCTGCTGGTTCTTCTTCTGCTGCACCGGCTTCTGCCCGACCTTCGGCGCGGTCGGCTTCTGGCCCGGCTTCGGGCCGAGCGACGCGCGCTTCTCGGCCGCCTCCGCCTTGCGGGCCGCCTCTTCCTTGTCGATCTTCGTGTAGACGAGGCGCTGCTGCATGAGCGTCCAGCCGTTGTTCGCCAGCCAGTAGAAGAGAAGGCCGAGCGGGAAGAACGCACCGAACACGAGCACGCCGAGCGGGAAGACGTACATGGTGAGCTTGTTCATGATCGCGGTCTGCGCGGTGCCCGCGGCCGACGCGTTCTGCCGGGAGACCGAGTGGCGCGCGGTGAGGTGCGTGGCGATCGAGGCGATGATCATCAGCGGCAGCGCGACCGGGAGGACCTCCCAGTGCCACCCGCCGTTCGCGACGTGGCCCGCGACGGCGCCGACGCCGTTGTTGACCGCCTCGCCCATGTTGACGCCGAAGAGCTTCGCGCTCGTGTACGACAACACGTCCTGGGCGTTGAAGAAGTAGTTCTCGGTCTTCGCGCCGCCGCCCGCGGGCGGCATGGTGAACGCACGCAGCACGTGGTTCAGGCCGATGAAGACCGGGATCTGAAGGATCATCGGAAGGCAGCTGCCGAGCGGGTTGACGCCGTGCTCGCGCTGGAGCTTCTGCATCTCCTGCGCCTGGCGCTGCCGGTCGTTCGCGTACTTCTTCTGGATCTTCTTCATTTCCGGCGCGAAGTCTTGCATCTTCTTCATCGACCGGACCTGGTTCACGAACGGCTTGAACATGATGCCGCGGACGGTGAACGTCAGGAAGATGATGCCGAGGATCCACGAGATCGCGGTCGCTTCCCCGAAGACGAACCCGAAGACCTTGTGCCAACACCACAAGATGAAGGACACGGGGTAGTAGATGAAATCGAGCACTGAGCTACTCCTCGATCGGTGTTTCAGGCGTGCGGTGTCGCCACGAGAACTTCTCGGGCACCGGGTCGCGGCCGGGCGGGGTCCACGGGCCGCAGCGAAGCAGCCGGCGCAGCGCGAGGTAGGAGCCCTTGGCCGCGCCGTGGCGGGTCAGGGCTTCGACTGCGTACGCGCTGCAGCTCGGGTAGAACCGGCAGGCCGGGGGAAGAAAGGGCGAGATCGCCTTGCGGTAGAACCGCACGGGAAGGAGCAGCACCCACGCGACCGGTCCCGGCCGGGGCGGCTTTCCTTCCTCGGGTGCTTCGGTGGTGCTGTGCTCGGAGGTGGCGTCCATGGCCGTTTACACCGCTGATCCGTGGTCGGGTGCCGCGCCCTGTTGACGCGGCTGCCGGGGAGCATCGGCCCCGGCCGGGCGGCCGGACGGCGCGAGGCCGAGCCGGCGCAGCGCGGCGTCGAGGTCGGAGCCCAGCTCCGCGCTCGACGCGGACGCCGCCGGAGGCAATGCCCGTACCACCAACGAAGTGCCCGCGGGCAGTGTTCCGAGACGCGCGGAAACAAGGTGGCGCAACCGGCGGGTCACCCGGTGGCGCACCACCGAGTTGCCGACGGCCTTGCTCACCACAAAACCCGCCCTGGCCGCGAACGAGGCGGCCACGGACGGGTCCGTGGTCAACGCATGAACGACGAGGCGGCGCCTGCCGGCTCGGGACCCCCGGCGGAGGACGACCCGGAAGTCCTCGCTCCGCCGCAGACGTGCGCCAGCGGGCAGCACGACGCGGTTGCGCGGAGCCGGATCAGGCGGACAGCTCGGCGCGGCCCTTGCGACGGCGCGCCGCGAGGATGCCGCGACCCGCGCGGGTCCGCATGCGCAGGCGGAAACCGTGGGTCTTCGCGCGACGACGGTTGTTCGGCTGGAAGGTGCGCTTGCCCTTGCTCACTGCTTCTCCTGTGTCTCGGCCGTCGGGCGACGGCGGATTCCCCGGCGCCCGGCGTGTCGTGCGGGTCGCACGGAAGTTCGTGCTGTCTCCTACCACCGGGTGGTCTCGTCACGACGAGCGACGACATACGTAGGCACGCGAAACGCACCCGTCGCATACGGGAGACCTTACGAGGGTACGCACCCCGGTCGTGAACGCCGCAGGCGCCCCTCCGCCACCCTCGGCGACCGGCCCGCGAGACTGCCTCCCGGCACGGCGCGGCACCGAATGGCAACACGCCGTACACCGTGAAATGCTTGCCCAGCACCACGCCTTGTGGCATCGGGCAGGGCTTGTTAGCGTGCCTCTCTCGGCCTCCGGGCAGGACTGATGCCGCTTCGCCGGCGCCGGGGGGTGTGGAGGCGCCCGGGGAGTACGCCGAGCCCGCAGGTGGCGTGGCTGCGGACGGCCGTACATTAGTGCACAGCTGTGGACAACTTTGTGGATATCGCTGTGCCGTCGCGCGGGTGAGTCCGGACCGCGTGCTTCGAGGCGAGCTTCCAGGACGTGCTCGGGGTGGGTCCGAGGCGTGCGCGCCGACGAGGGGAGGGGAGTCAGACCGGTGTCGGAGCACCAGCACAATCTGGGCGTCATCTGGGAGCAGGTGGTGCGGGAGCTGTCCGACGGCACCCTCTCCCCGCAGCAACGAGCCTGGATGCGGGTGACCCGCCCGATCGGTCTCCTCGACGGCACCGCGCTGCTGGCCGCGCCGAGCGATTTCGCGAAGGAAGCCATCGAACGCGCGCTGCGCACCTCGATCACCGAAGCGCTGTCCCGTCGGCTCGGCCGTCCCGTGTCGCTCGCGGTGAAGGTCGACAGCACTGAACCGGTCGCGCCGGTACCCCGTTATGCGGCGTCACCCGCCCGGGTGGAAAACGATGTCCCGCATCCGGAGCCGCTGCCGGTGCAGCAGCCCGCGAGCCCGCACACGGAGAACGGCCAGGCCGACCACGTGCGCCCGGAGCGTCCGAAGCCGAAACCGCCGCCGCGCCGGCCGCAAGTCGAAGCGGCCGGTCTTCCGCCGGCGCGGGTCGACCCGCCGCCGCCCCCGCCTCAGCAGCAGCCGTTGCATCCGGCCCACCCCGGCCTGGACGACATCGAGGACCCGGACGAGGAAGTCGACGAAGAAGGCGAAGCGCTGGCGACCGCCAACGAGATCTGGCCCCGGTTCGCCGGGCAGCCGATCGCGGGCCAGCCCTACACCGCGCCCGCGCAGCCGCAGACGTCGAAGACGAAGCTGAACGAGAAGTACAACTTCGACACCTTCGTCATCGGAGCGTCCAACCGCTTCGCGCACGCCGCCGCGGTCGCCGTGGCCGAGGCACCGGCCCGCGCGTACAACCCGTTGTTCATCTGGGGCGAGTCCGGGCTCGGCAAGACGCACCTGCTGCACGCGGTCGGGCACTACGCGCAGCGACTGTTCCCCGGCATGCGCGTGCGGTACGTCTCCACCGAAGAGTTCACGAACGACTTCATCAACTCGCTGCGAGACGACCGCAAGGTCGCCTTCCAGCGGCGTTACCGCGACGTCGACATCCTGCTGGTGGACGACATCCAGTTCCTGGAGGGCAAGGAAGGCACCCAGGAGGAGTTCTTCCACACCTTCAACACCCTGCACAACCAGAACAAGCAGATCGTGGTCAGCTCCGACCGGCCGCCCAAGCGGCTGGAAACCCTGGAGGACCGGCTGCGGACGCGGTTCGAATGGGGCTTGATCACCGACATCCAGCCGCCTGAGCTGGAAACCCGGATCGCGATCCTCCGCAAGAAGGCAGCGCAGGACCGGCTCGCGGTGCCCGGCGACGTGCTGGAGTTCATCGCGTCGCGGGTCGAGGCGAACATCCGCGAACTGGAGGGCGCGCTGATCCGCGTCACCGCGTTCGCGTCGCTGAACCAGCAGCCGGTGGAAGCCGGGCTCGCCGAGATCGTGCTGCGCGATCTGATCCCGGATTCGCACACGCCGGAGATCACCGCGCCGACCATCATGGGCGTCACCGCCGAGTTCTTCGACGTGACGCTCGACGAGCTGTGCGGGCCTGGCAAGACGAAGGCGCTCGCCACCGCCCGCCAGATCGCGATGTACCTCTGCCGCGAGCTGACCGAGATGTCGCTGCCGAAGATCGGGCAGACGTTCGGCGGCCGCGACCACACGACCGTCATGCACGCGGACAAGAAGATCCGCAAGGAGATGGCCGAGCGCAGGCGGATTTACGACCAGGTGCAAGAGCTGACGTCGCGGATCAAGCAGCGCGCGCGTCAGTAGCCGACTGCCGCGTTTGGACACTCGCTTGTAGACAGTCCGGTTTCGACAACGAAGGCCGCCACGGACCCCCGTGGCGGCCTTTTTGTTGCCCTCACTGGCTTCTCGCCCGTACGCAGCTGAAGCGTGCGTACAGAACGGCGTAGGAGCGAAGCACGCGTACGCATCCACAGACGTCCACAGCCTGTGTACAGAGAATTTCTCAAACTTATTGATACACAAGGGGTTTTCCCCAGGGTGTGGGCAGTTTGCCCACAGTGCCAACAGATCCCGGAGCTGCGCCGACCCGGATTTGATCCACATCCCGCTCACACCGAATCCACAGGTTGTCCCCAGGGTTGTCCACGCTGATTCCCCAGGTTGCCCACAGGTCATCCACAGCTGTGGTTCGTCACTCACCAGGGCGATCCCGGGCGCTCAGACCACCCCCAGAGCCTGGGTACAACTCGGCCTCAACCTGGGGACAACCCTGGGGACAACTAGGTCCGACTGTGGATGAATCGGGGACCGCTCGAAACCATCCACGGATCGCCCGAACCATCCACCGATCCGCCACCAGGGCTGCCCACAGGCCGCCGCACGCCACGACCAGCGCGAACGAGCCCTGTCCACACAATCCACAGCCCCTATTACTGCTACTGGTTTTTCATCTCTTCTAAGAAAGAACAGAACAAAAACAGGCGGAGGACGAAACTGGGGACAAGCCGAGATTCGTGTCGTCTTGTCGACAAACTCAAGGGGAGGCCGAGGTGACGGCACCCCCGGCGACGGCCTAACGTGGATGTCTGCAGCTGGTCCGTTCCCGCGCGGGGCGGACCGGACCGAGCGGGGACCCGGTCGCGCGCGGTACTCACGACTGGTGCCCGGCGACCCCTTCACGAGCCGAGGGGCTCGGCTGTCGAAAGGAAGCGCGCATGAAGATCCGCGTCGAGCGCGACGGGCTCGCCGACGCCGTCGCGTGGGTGGCCAGAAGCCTCCCCTCCCGGCCTCCGGTGCCGGTGCTGGGCGGTGTTCTCCTCGACGCGGGCGCGGACGGAGAGTCCGACGCGCTCACGGTCTCCGGCTTCGACTACGAGGTCTCGGCCACGGTCGGCGTGCCCGCGACCATCGCCGACGGCGGACGGCTGCTCGTCTCCGGCCGCCTGCTGGCCGACATCACCAAGGCGCTGCCCGCGCAGCCGGTGGAGATCTCCGTCGACGGCGCCCGCGCCACCATCACGTGCGGCAGCGCCCGGTTCAGCCTCCCGACCATGCCGGTCGAGGACTACCCGCAGCTGCCGTCCCAGCCCGCCCACGCGGGCGAGCTCACCGGCGACGTCTTCGGCCAGGCGGTCACCCAGGTCGCCACCGCGGCCGGCAAGGACGACACGCTCCCCATGCTCACCGGCATGCGGCTGGAGATCTCCGGCGAGACGCTCACCCTCGTCGCCACCGACCGGTTCCGGCTCGCGATGCGCGAGTTCACCTGGAAGCCGGCCGAGGGCCTGTCCGACGCCGCGGTGCTCGTCCCGGCGCGCACGCTCGCCGAGGCCGCCAAGACGCTCGGCGGCGCGGGCACCACGGTGCAGCTCGCGCTCGCTTCCGGCGACGGCCTGCTCGGTCTTTCCGGCGCGGGTCGCTACACGACCACCCGGCTGCTCGACGCCGAGTTCCCGCCGTACCGCCAGCTGCTGCCCGCGAACCACACCTCGCGCGCGGTCATCGAGGTCAGCGCGCTCACCGAGTCGATCAAGCGTGTTTCGCTGGTCGCCGAGCGCGGCACCCAGGTGCGGCTCGAGTTCGGCGACGGCTCCCTGCGGCTGTCCGCCGGCGGCGACGACGAGGGCAGCGCCGAAGAGGAACTGCAGGTCGACTACGAGGGCGAGCCGGTCACCATCGCGTTCAACCCCGGCTACCTCGTCGACGGGCTCGGCGCGCTGCACAGCGACCGGGCCGAGCTGACCTTCACCACGCCCAACCGGCCGGCGCTGATCAAGCCCGCCGACGCCGAGGGCAACGTCGTCCCCGGATATCTCTACCTGCTCATGCCGGTCCGGCTGCCGGGCTGAGCGGGCGCGTCCAACCGAGGAAAACCGATCCAATCCAAAGGGGATCTCATGGTTCAGCTGGGTCTCGTCGGCCTGGGCAAGATGGGCTTCAACATGCGCGAGCGGCTGCGCGCCGCCGGGCACGAGGTGGTCGGCTACGACCGCAACCAGGACGTCAGCGACTCGACCTCGCTCGAAGACCTGGTGTCCAAGCTGTCCGGTCCCCGGATCGTGTGGATCATGGTCCCGGCCGGGGAGCCGACCCGGCAGACCGTCACCGAGCTCGGGCAGCTGCTGTCCGAGGGCGATCTGGTGATCGACGGCGGGAACTCGAAGTTCACCGACGACAAACTGAACGCTGATCTGCTCGCGTCGCACGGCGTCGGCTACCTCGACTGCGGCGTCTCCGGCGGCGTGTGGGGCAAGGACAACGGCTACGGCCTGATGGTCGGCGGCGCGGCGTCCGACGTCCAGCGCGCGATGCCGATCTTCGACGCGCTGCGTCCGGAAGGCCCGCGCGAGGAAGGCTTCTCGCACGCTGGCTCGGTCGGCGCCGGGCACTACGCGAAGATGATCCACAACGGCATCGAGTACGGCATCATGCAGGCCTACGCCGAGGGCTTCGAACTGCTCGAAGCCGCGAAGATCGTCGACGACGTGCCCGCCGTGATCAAGGGCTGGCAGCGCGGCACCGTGGTCCGCTCCTGGCTGCTCGACCTGCTCGTGCGCGCGCTGGACGAGGACCCGGAGCTGGACGACCTCGAAGGCTACGTCGAGGACTCCGGCGAAGGCCGCTGGACGCTGGAGGAAGCGGTCAACAACGCGGTTCCGGCCCCGGTGCTGTCGGCCGCGCTGTTCGCCCGGTTCTCCTCGCGGCAGAAGGACTCCGCCGCGATGCGCGCCGTCGCCGCGCTGCGCAGCCAGTTCGGCGGCCACGCGGTGAAGAAGGCCGGGAGCTAGCTCCCGCGGTCCCCGCCCGTGTATCTGCGACATCTCCAGGTCACCGACTTCCGGTCCTGGCCGCTGGCCGACCTCGCCCTCGAACCGGGGCCGGTCGTGCTCGTCGGCCAGAACGGCCGGGGGAAGACGAACCTGCTCGAAGCGATCGGCTACGTGGCGACCCTCGGTTCGCACCGGGTCGCCACGGACGCCCCGCTCGTCCGCCATGGCTGTGAACGCGCGCTTGTCCGGGTCGCGGTCGTCAACGAAGACCGCGAGCTGACAGTCGAACTCGAGATCACGCCCGGCCGCGCCAACCGTGCCCGTGTGAATCGCGGAGCGGTCGGCAAGCCGCGCGACGTGCTCGGCATTCTGCGTACGGTGCTGTTCTCTCCCGAGGACCTCTCACTCGTGCGCGGCGATCCGAGCGAACGCCGTCGGTTCATGGACGAACTGCTCGTGCTTCGCGCTCCTCGGTACGCAGGCGTGCGCGGGGACTACGAGAAGGTGCTTAAGCAGCGCAACGCGCTTCTTAAGACTGCGGGCAAACGCCGTACTGGTCGCGAAGACCCGTACGCACTGTCGACGCTCGACGTGTGGGACGACCATCTCTCGGTGGCTGGCGCACAGCTGCTGGCCGCACGGTTGAACCTCATCGCGGACCTCGCGCCGTACACGGCTGACGCTTATATGGGCGTCGCGCCCGACTCTCGCCCGGCGAAGATCGCGTACAAGTCTTCGCTCGGCGAAGCGCTTCCGCCGTCGTACGGCGTGCCCGGCGGAGAGCGTGCGGACGCAGAGGTACTGCGCGAGCTGTTGCTGAAGGCGCTGGCCGACTCGCGGCGGCAAGAACTGGAGCGAGGCATCAGTCTCGTCGGCCCGCATCGGGACGAACTGGAGCTGATCCTCGGCGAACTCCCGGCGAAGGGGTACGCGAGCCACGGCGAGTCGTGGTCGTTCGCGCTCGCTTTGCGGCTCGGAAGTTACGAGCTTCTGCGTGCCGAAGCGGGCGAACCGGTGTTGTTGCTGGACGATGTGTTTGCCGAACTCGACCGCAAGCGCCGGGCCCGGCTGGCCGAGGTCTCCGCGGGCGCCGAGCAGGTGCTCATCACCGCGGCGGTGGCCGAGGACGTGCCCGCCGAGCTCGCCGGTGCGAGGTTCACGGTGGCCGACGGGGAGGTGAACCGTGCCTGAACAGCCACAACGACCACGCGGGGTGACCGGGGTCACGCGAGTTGCCCACCGATCTGGGGACAAACCTGTGGACAGTGTGGATAAACCCGGAGCCGCGTTATCGCCGCGCGTGACGAACCGGCCGGATGGCCGTCTTGACACCTCGAAAGCGGACGACGCCCCCCGGAATCCCGCGTGTGGCGCGACTGAGCGTGACAGTTCCACTGGGCCGAACGAGACGCCCGCTGGGGATGCTCCGAGCGGGCGCGACCTCGCGCACGCCGCGCTCGAAGCGGCGAAGGCGAAAGCCCGCGAGCGCGGCGCCCCGCCGAACCTCCGCCGCGGCCGGATCACCGGAGGCGGCGGGCAGAACCGGGCGCGCCGGCGCTGGTCCGGTCCCGGCGCGGATCCGCGCGACCCGCAGCCGCTCGGCCGGCTCGTGTCGAGGCTGATCTCCGACAGCGGCTGGCAGGGCACCATGACCAACGCGCGCGTGTTCGGGCAATGGGCCCGGCTCGTGGGCGAGGACGTCGCCGAACACGCCCAGCCGATCGCGCTCAAAGACGGCGAGCTGACCGTCCGGGCGAGTTCCACCGCGTGGGCGACACAGTTGCGGTTGCTGCAGGGCAAGTTGCTGGCGAAGATCGCCGCGGGCGTCGGCAACGGCGTCGTGAAGCGGATGCGGATCCAGGGTCCGACCGCTCCGAGCTGGCGGAAAGGACCCCGGCACGTGCCTGGTCGCGGACCGCGTGACACGTACGGCTGACGGGGGTTGCGGTCGGGCGGGTCATTGCCCCGAGAACCGGGTCGCGCCGGTTCGGATACGACCTGACTCGCCTGAGGGTGATTTCGTGCCTCTGCGACAGACTGAGAGGTGTCCTTGCCGCATGTGAGCGCGCGCGGCCAAGTACACTGTTGTAGTAGCGGGCGTCCGCTCGGGCGAGACGAGGAGAAACAACGCCGGTGACCGAGAACAAGAGCGAGTACAACGCGTCGTCCATCACCGTGCTCGAAGGCCTCGAAGCAGTTCGCAAGCGCCCCGGCATGTACATCGGTTCCACCGGTGAGCGCGGTCTCCACCACCTGGTCCAGGAGGTGGTGGACAACTCCGTGGACGAGGCGATGGCGGGGTACGCCACCAAGGTCGAGGTTACCCTGCTCGCCGACGGCGGGGTGCGGGTAGTCGACGACGGCCGCGGCATCCCGGTCGACATCCACCCCAAGGAGCAGAAGCCGACGCTCGAGGTCGTGCTCACCATCCTGCACGCGGGCGGCAAGTTCGACAGCGACTCCTACGCGGTGTCCGGCGGTCTGCACGGCGTCGGCGTCTCCGTGGTGAACGCGCTGTCCACGAAGCTGCTCGCGGAGATCAAGGTCGGCGGCCGCAGCTGGCGCCAGGAGTACACGAACCAGGTGCCCGGCCCGCTCGAGGACCTCGGCCCGGCCACCGACACCGGCACCACCATCACGTTCTGGGCCGACGGCGACATCTTCGAGACCACCACCTACAACTTCGAGACCATCTCGCGCCGGCTGCAGGAGATGGCGTTCCTCAACAAGGGCCTCACCCTGTCGCTGCGCGACGAGCGCGTCGCCGACGAGGAGACCGAAGAGGACGCCGAGGGCAAGCAGGCCAGGGTCAAGGAAAAGGTCTACTGCTACCCGGGCGGGCTCGAGGACTTCGTCAAGCACATCAACGGCCCCAAGGACCCGATCCACGAGAGCGTCATCTCCTTCGACGCCAAGGGCGCCGGCCTCGAGGTCGAGGTCGCGATGCAGTGGAACACCGGGTTCACGCCGTCGGTGTACACCTTCGCCAACACGATCAACACGCACGAGGGCGGCACGCACGAAGAGGGCTTCCGCGCCGCGCTCACCCGCGTGGTCAACGCGTACGCGCGCGAGAAGAAGCTGCTCAAGGAGAAGGACGCGAACCTGACCGGCGACGACGTGCGCGAGGGGCTCGCCGCGATCGTGTCGATCAAGCTGTCCGAACCGCAGTTCGAGGGCCAGACGAAGACCAAGCTGGGCAACAGCGAGGCCAAGACGTTCGTGCAGCAGCAGTCGAACGAATGGCTCGGCGACTGGTTCGAGCGCAACCCGAGCGAAGCCAAGACGATCATCAACAAGTCGATCTCGTCGGCGCAGGCCCGGCTCGCCGCCCGCAAGGCGCGCGACCTGGTGCGGCGCAAGGGCGCGCTGGAGATCGGCGGTCTTCCCGGCAAGCTCAAGGACTGCCGTTCGAACGACCCCGGCGAGTGCGAGCTCTACATCGTGGAGGGCGACTCGGCCGGCGGTTCGGCCAAGGAAGGCCGCGACTCGATGTACCAGGCGATCCTGCCGATCCGCGGCAAGATCATCAACGTCGAGAAGGCCCGCATCGACCGCGTCCTCAAGAACACCGAGGTCCAGTCGCTGATCACCGCGCTCGGCACCGGCATCCACGACGACTTCGACATCTCGAAGCTGCGCTATCACAAGATCGTGCTGATGGCCGACGCCGACGTCGACGGCCAGCACATCACCACGCTGCTGCTCACCCTGCTGTTCCGCTTCATGACGCCGCTGATCGAGCACGGCCACGTGTTCCTGTCGCGGCCGCCGCTGTACAAGATCAAGTGGCCGCGGTCGGAGCCGGAGTACGCGTACTCGGAGAAGGAAAAGGACGTCGTCATCCAGGCCGGCGTCGAGGCGGGCCGTCGTCTTCCCAAGGACGACGCGATCCAGCGGTACAAGGGTCTCGGCGAGATGAACGCCGAGGAGCTGTG
This sequence comes from Amycolatopsis sp. cg13, assembly GCF_041346965.1. Classification (GTDB taxonomy): domain Bacteria; phylum Actinomycetota; class Actinomycetes; order Mycobacteriales; family Pseudonocardiaceae; genus Amycolatopsis. The sequence continues at coordinate 5,746,536 of NZ_CP166848.1, read as the reverse complement.
GGAGACCACGATGGACCCGGCGAACCGGCTGCTCGGGCAGGTCACGCTCGATGACGCGGCACAGGCGGACGAGCTGTTCTCCGTGCTCATGGGCGAGGACGTCGAGGCGCGCCGCTCGTTCATCACGCGCAACGCCAAGGACGTGCGCTTCCTGGACGTGTAGGCGTCCCCTGCTAACTCGCTTCCCCAGGACTGCTCACTGAGAAGGACCTCATGACGGAAACCTTGCCGCCGGAACACGACCGGGTCGAACCGGTCGACATCCAGCAGGAGATGCAGCGCTCCTACATCGACTACGCGATGAGCGTCATCGTGTCGCGGGCGCTGCCGGACGTGCGGGACGGCCTCAAGCCGGTGGCGCGCCGGATCCTGTACTCGATGTTCGACTCCGGGTTCCGCCCGGACCGCGGGTACAACAAGTGCTCTCGCGTCGTCGGCGACGTCATGGGCAACTACCACCCGCACGGCGACTCGGCGATCTACGACGCGCTGGTCCGGCTCGCCCAGCCGTGGTCGCTGCGCTACCCGCTGATCGACGGGCAGGGCAACTTCGGCTCGGCGGGCAACGACCCGGCTGCCGCCATGCGGTACACCGAGTCCCGGCTCGCGCCGCTGGCCATGCAGATGCTGGCGGACATCGAAGAAGAGACCGTCGACTTCTCCGACAACTACGACGGCCGTACGCAGGAACCCGACGTGCTGCCGTCGCGGTTCCCGAACCTGCTGGTCAACGGCGGTTCCGGGATCGCGGTCGGGATGGCGACGAACATCCCGCCGCACAACCTGCGCGAGGTGTCCTCGGGCGTCGTCTGGGCGCTGGAGAACCCCGAGGCGACCGACGACGAGCTGCTGGCCGCCCTGCTGGTGCGGATCAAGGGCCCGGACTTCCCGACCAAGGCGATGATCCTCGGCACCTCCGGCATCGAGGACGCCTACCGCACCGGTCGCGGTTCGATCCGGATGCGCGCGGTCGTCGAGGTCGAAGAGGACGCGAAGGGCCGCACGATCCTGGTCGTGTCCGAGCTGCCGTACCAGGTCAACCCGGACAACCTGGTGGAGAACATCGCGCACCTGGTGCGCGACGGCAAGATCACCGGGATCTCGGACATCGCGGACGAGTCCAACAGCCGCTCCGGCATGCGGATCGTCGTCACGATCAAGCGCGACGCGGTGGCGAAGGTGGTGCTGAACAACCTGTTCAAGCACACCCAGCTGCAGCAGAACTTCGGCGTCAACATGCTGGCGCTGGTCGACGGCGTGCCGCGCACGCTGCGGCTCGACCAGATCATCCGGCACTACGTGAAGCACCAGGTCGACGTGATCGTGCGGCGCACCCGGTACCGGCTGCGCAAGGCCGAGGAGCGGGCCCACATCCTGCGCGGCCTGGTCAAGGCGCTCGACATGCTGGACGAGGTGATCGCCCTGATCCGGCGGTCGCCCTCGGCTGACGAGGCCCGGCCGGGCCTGATGTCGCTGCTCGAGATCGACGAGATCCAGGCGACCGCGATCCTGGACATGCAGCTGCGCCGGCTGGCCGCACTGGAGCGCCAGCGGATCATCGACACCCTGGCCGAGATCGAGCTGGAGATCGCCGACCTCAAGGACATCCTCGCGAAGCCCGAGCGGCAGCGGTCGATCATCCGCGACGAGCTGATGGAGATCGTCGACAAGTACGGCGACGACCGGCGCACGCAGATCATCCCGTTCGACGGCGACGTGTCGGTCGAGGATCTGATCGCGCAGGAAGACGTCGTCGTCACCATCACCCGCACGGGCTACGCCAAGCGGACGAAAACCGATCTGTACCGCTCGCAGAAGCGCGGCGGCAAGGGCGTGCAGGGCGCGACGCTGAAGCAGGACGACATCGTCCAGCACTTCTTCGTCTGCTCCACACACGACTGGATCCTGTTCTTCACGAACAAGGGCCGGGTCTACCGGGCGAAGGCCTACGACCTGCCCGAGGCCAACCGCAACGCGCGCGGTCAACACGTGGCGAACCTGCTCGCGTTCCAGCCGGACGAGCAGATCGCCCAGGTCATCGAGATTCCGAACTACGAGGTCGCGCCGTACCTGGTGCTCGCCACGCAGCGCGGCCTGGTGAAGAAGACGAAGCTCACCGACTTCGACTCCAACCGCGCGGGCGGCCTCATCGCGATCAACCTGCGCGAGGGCGACGAGCTGATGGGCGCGGTGCTGGCGGCGGCCGAGGACGACCTGCTCCTGGTGTCCGCGGGCGGCCAGTCGATCCGCTTCCACGCGACCGACGAGGCGCTGCGCCCGATGGGCCGGCCGACGTCGGGCGTGCTGGGCATGCGGTTCAACGAGGGTGACGAACTGCTCGGCATCAGCGTGGTCAAACCGGACAAGTTCCTGCTGGTCGCCACGGACGGCGCGTATGCGAAGCGGACGCCGATCGAGGACTATCCGGTACAGGGCCGCGGCGGCAAGGGCGTGCTCACCATTCAGCACGACAGCAAACGTGGCAGGCTGGTGGGGGCACTCATCGTCGACGAGGACGACGAGCTGTTCGCCATCACGTCCAGCGGCGGGGTCATCCGCACGCCGGCGCGGGACGTGCGCAAGGCGGGCAGGCAGACCAAGGGCGTTCGGCTGATGAACCTGGGTGACGGAACCACTCTTCTCGCGGTCGCACGCAACGCGGACGAGGGTTCGGACGTCGCCACTGGTGGCGAGGACTCCGCCGAGGACGGTTCCGAGGTTTCGGAAGTTATCGCTTCCGAGACGGTTTCGGAGGAAGCGGCCGAGGCTACGCCAGAGGAGCCCACAGCAGAAGACGGCACGGCGCCGGAGCAGTGATCGGCGCCCCACGCACGGGTAAGGACTGACTCAACGTGGCACCATCCGACAAGGCCGACGACGCGTCGGCCAACCCGCCCTGGCAGCGCACCGCCAAGGACGGCGGCGGCGACTCCGAGGCCATGGCCACGGCGCGGATCGCGACCGAGGACGTGCCCACCGCGGCTCCCGAACCGGCCGCGGCCGAGAACGACTACCCGGTGACCGGCTCGGCGGCGCCCCGGCTCTTCGGAGGCGAGGCACCGCCGCCGGCGGACGACGTGCCGCCCGCGGGCCGCACCCGGCCGACGCCGAGCGCGCTGCGCCGCCCCGGCCGGGGCCCGCGGCGGGCGAGCCTGCAGATCAAGCGGTTCGACCCGTGGTCGGTGCTGAAGCTGGCACTGGTGCTCGGCGTCGCGATGTTCTTCGTCTGGCTGGTCGCGGTCGGCGTGCTCTACACGGTGCTCGACGGCATGGGCGTGTGGGACAAGCTGAACGGCACGTACTCGTCCCTGGTCGGCGGCGAGGGCGCGAACGCGTCCCCGGAACCGCTGATCAGCGCCGGTCGCGTGTTCGGCATCGCGGCCATCCTCGGGGCGATCAACATCGTGCTGGTGTCCGCGCTGGCCACGGTGAGCGCGTTCATCTACAACGTGTCGGCGGACCTCGCGGGCGGGCTGGAAGTCACCTTGTCCGAGCGTGAGTAACCCGGTTGCACGGGCGGATGGGGGGTCCGGTAAAGTACTCCTCGTTCGACGGGCCCATAGCTCAGGCGGTTAGAGCGCTTCGCTGATAACGAAGAGGTCCCAGGTTCAAGTCCTGGTGGGCCCACATTTCTCAGAAGGCCGGTTCGCAGCTCCTGCGGACCGGCCTTTCTGGTATTTCGGATGACTGCCGGGTGGTGCGGTCGCCAGAATCAGCCGCATGCAGACTCCGAGGGAGATCCGTGCCGAGCTGAGCCTCGGCGCGGTCGCCGCACAGCGGGATGACCAAGCTGGCTTGGCCGAAACGTCGGCCTGGCTCGAGTCGGCGACGGCGCGCGAGATGCTGCGGATCGACTACTACTCCCGCCAGTTCCGCTTCGAGGCACCTGCGCTGGGCCGGGCGACGGACTGGGAGTTGAAGAACGCCGCGCCGGTCGTCGGGGCGCTGGCTTCGATGCACCCCGACGGGTATCTCCGGGAGCGGGCCGTTCGCGTGTTGTGCGCTTCGGACGGCGCGTTGAGCGACCGGGCGTTGGCGGTCCGCGTTACCGACCACGTCGAGGTGGTCCGCGAGCTGGCGGTGCGCGAGGTGTTGCGGCGTACGACGTTGGCGCAGGCAGAGCGGATTGTGCCGTTGCTGCAGCGGATTTCTCAGCGCTGGTGGGGTTCGGAAATCTTCCCGCGCTATCTGCGTGCGCTGCTCGTCGCGCATGACGAGGCGTCGGTGTGGGCGTGCCTGCGCGGTTCCGGAGACTTGGACGTGCGGCGGCTCGCGTTCCGGACCAGCTTCGAGTCCGGAGTGCTCGGCCTGCCGGACGCGGTGCGGTTGCTGCCCGGGGAACGGGACCAGATCGTCCGGCGGCAGTTGATCGGTGTCATCGCTGAATTGGCGACTCCGGACGTCATCGCCTCGCTGCTTCGCGACCGGTCCGCGGAGGGCCGGGTGCTGGGATTGGTGAAGCTGACCGCGGCGCAGCTCGACCCCGTTGAGGTGGAACGGCTTCTGGTCGACCGGTCGACGATGGTGCGGCTGTGGGCGCGGCTGCGCTGGCAGGAAATGGGACGGGACCCGGTCGCGGTTTATGCCGCGGTCGCGCGTTCTGCTGCGAGTCCGGTGGTACGGGCTCGCGCGTACGCCGGGCTCGCGGAAACTGGGACTGAGCTTGACCGTGCGGAGATCGTCGGTCTTGCGCAGAGTGCCGAGTTGCCGTTGCGGAAGGCTGGCTTGTCGTTGCTGCGCGGCAAGGCTGTCGCTTCGGACGTGCCGTGGTTGCTGCGCGAAATGACGAGCGAACACTCACGGGCGGCCCGGCTGGCGTCGGACGTGCTTAGCAGCAGTCCGGAGTTGTGGTCGTTCGCGGATCTGGTGGCATTCAAGGAATCCGCGGATCCGGAGTTGCGACGCCGGGGTTGGTGGCTGCACCGCGGTCTCGGCGGATGGGAGTCGGTGATCGCCGACCTGGAGTTCTTGGCGGCCGGTGCGGTTTTGGCCCGGGAGCTGGTGTTGCCGATGTACGTCCAGCCGAGTGCTGCGCAGCGGCAACGTATCGCGGCGTTGCTGGGGACGGGTTCCGTTGAACGGCAACAGGTTCTGGAAGTCGCCTTCGCCGCCGGGGTTTCGGTGTGAACATGACCGGCGAGGAGTTGGGCGAGGGTTGGGACAGCGTCGCGACGCTTGTCGACGGACGGTGGGTCGAGCGGCGGCCCAAGCGGGACGAGGTGCGCGCTTGGCTGCTTCGGGAGACCAGGGTGTTGCCGTGGCTGGCTCTGCAGCTGCCGTTCGCGGTGCCGATTCCTGTTGTGTGGCAAGAAGATCCGCTGGTCGTGCGACACGAATTGGTGCCAGGCGAACCAGGTGAACTGACCGCTGACGACGGTCGCGCGCTTGGCCGATTCCTCCGCGCCTTGCACAACGCAGACGTGTCCAAGGCGCGCGAACTTGGTGCGGTGCCGGAAGATCTGGCCCTCGATGCCGTCCCGCCGTTGCTCGGTCCGCTCGCTGATCGTGCGCGTGCTTTGCTGGCGGAGGTCGAGGATTATCCAGCAAACACCGTGGTGCACGGAGATCTCGGACCGGAGCATCTGCTCAAACAGGACGGCCGGTTGAGCGGGGTGATCGACTGGTCCGACGTGTCGATCGGCGACCCCGCGCGGGACCTGGCGTGGCTGCTGTTCTGGACGTCAGCGGAGTGTGTCGCGGCGTTCTCCGCGGAGTACGAGGTCACGCCCGAACTGCGTCGGCGCGCGTGGGCGTGGAATCAGCTGGGCCCGTGGTACGAGGTGACGTACGGACTGGAGAACGACCGGCCTGACCTGGTCGAATCGGGTCTCGCCGGCACCCGCGCGCGGCTCGCGGAGACGAGTCAGCCCTGCCGGGAAGAGAAGGACCGGCAGGGCTGAGTGATGCGTGGCCACGGGGGCCGTCGGGTTCAACGGACCGATCACTCCGGATATTCCCGGTGTTCCACGTGGAACGAGAGACGGAACCGCTGGACGGGACGCGCGGCGGGTCCGGTAGCATCGAGGGGTAGCGCAAGCACTCAGAAGGGGGCTTCAGGTGAAGAAGCTGTTGGCACTCGCGGTCGTCGCGGGCGGCGTCCTGTTCGTCGTCAAGCGGAACAAGGCCGCCAAGGCCGAGGCTGACCTGTGGCGCGAGGCCACCACGCCTGCCGCCCCGTCGGCGAACGGCAGTGCGCCGGCCAAGGCCGCGGACGCCTCGCGCAACTGACGTCATGCTTCGCGGACCTCGGTCCGCACCGGGCCTGTAGCTCAATTGGTAGAGCACCGCCTTTGCAAGGCGGGGGTCAGGGGTTCGATTCCCCTCAGGTCCACCCGCGATCCCCGTTCGGCCGACGCCGAGCGGGGATTCGTGCGTTCCAGGGGCGCTACGGAATCTGCTTCAACCGGTCGATGATCTTCAGGACGGCACCGCCGAATACCTGGTTTTGGCTGCCCGCCGGGACCGGCGACGCGCAGGTGGCAGGTCGCGTGGTTCGTGCGGAAGCAACTGCTCCACACGTAATGCCAGGGTCCCTTGCCGTGGTCCCCGGGATCGGCTCGCTCGGCTGTACCGGAGCTTGTTCCTCGACCCGCCCGGAAGCGGTGTCGTTGGTGAACTTGTGCTTTGCCCACGACCGTGCCAGTCAGAGCAACGAGGCCGCGGCTGCTGGCTTGACTTCAACCTCCCTTGAAGTTCCATCCTTCGAGAGGCATTACTGCTCTCGGAAGGACACCCATGACTGTCAACCACGTCGCGCGGCCCGACTTCGCGCGCCCGGACGTCGATGCTGTGCTCGTTGCCGAAACGACCGTCGAGGCGGCGGATGTGCTTGCGCGGCTGGAAAAAGATTCGTGGCCTGCCGGGTTGATTTCGTTCAACGCGTTGGCCAGTACCGATGGCGAGGCGTCGCTGGTCTACACCCAGTGGACGGAGGGAGGAGCCGACCCCGGGTTCGTGCGGCGGATTTCTGGAGGCGATCCCGTCGAATACCGGTTGTACCGCAGCGGAAATCGGGACGACTCGGTGGTTCCGGGATGCGTTGTCGTGGTGAGCGTCGAGTTCGCCGGTGCCGATGCGCAGCGGCAGAAGCGTTGGGTCGACACGGTGTTCGGAGCGTTGGCCAGCGAGGACAAGCCCGCACCGGGCGGGATATCCGGGCATTTCCATGTCAGCACCGACGGGACCAGGGTCCTCAACTATGCGGAGTGGACTGACGAACAGTCGCATCGCGACGCATTGGCGCGGTCCGGACAGGGGACGGTCGGAGCGTCTGACGAATGGCGGAAGGTACTGGAGTTTCCGGGAGTTCGCGGCAGCGGGTTTCGGCGTTATCAGGTGGTGCGCGGACTGTCCGCGAAGGCGCCAGCCTGATCCTGGTGACTCGCTCAGGCACTTTGCGGAGCGAAGGCGGCCGGGTCGGGAGCGGGAAGCGCGCCAAGCTGGATCCGGGCGCCGAGTTCGTCGCGGACGCCCCAGTGCTCGGCCAGCAAAGCGCCTTCGGTGCGGTAAATGTGCACCGTCGTCATCTGGTACGGCTTTCCCCCGGTGCCCGCGCCGTGCACCGCATCGACGGCGGTTCCGCTCGCAGTCGCGCGGACCACGACGCGCTCATCCGTGTCGAAGATGTCGTCGATGGCGTAGCGGATGTTCAGGACGTGGTGCACGAAGGTGAGGATTTGCCGGTAGCCGGCCGGGCCGGGCGGCAGCGGGAACGGCGACCCGTGGTCGACGAAGTCCGGGGTGACCAGGTCGTCCAGGACGGACAGCTCTCCGGTGTTGATCGCGTCGAACACGGCAAGGGCGGCGGTGCGTGCTGGGCTGGTCATGGCTATGCTCCTCTTCGAACTTGGCTGGAACCAAAATCCAGTGGAATGAGAATCTAGCGGAATGGGAGGGCTGTGGCAAGGCAGTACAGTGCCCCGCAGCGGGAGGAGAAAGCCCAGGCCACCCGCGCGCACATCGTTCGGACGGCGCGCGGCTTGCTCCTCGGCGGCGGAGGCTATGCGGGCATGACGATCACCGGCCTCGCCGAAACGGCGGGGGTGAGTCCACAGACGGTGTACAACTCCGTCGGCGGCAAGGCCGAGGTCATCAAGGCGGTCTACGACGTCATGCTCGCCGGCGACGAGGACCAGACTCCGATGAGCGCGCGACCCGAGTTTCGCCGGGTGGCCGAGGCGACTGACGTGCCGTCTTACGCGGCTGCTTACGCCGCTTGGGTACGGGCGATCTCCGACCGGGTCGGGCCGCTGCTCGGTGTGCTGGTCGCACACGGTCCCGGTGGCGACAAGCTGCTGGAGGCCTTCGTGGCGACCATCGACTCCGAACGCCGAAAGGGCAACACGCACAGCCTGCGCGGCCTCGTCGAACGCGGACACCTGTCGTCGGACAGATTCGACGAGGCGGTCGACGCCGTCTGGACGCTGACCGCGCCCGAGGTGTACGACCGGCTGGTCCGGCGCTGCGGCTGGACCTCGGCAGCCTTCGAACGGTGGCTGGCCAACCAGTTTGTCGCGGTGCTGTCCGGCTAGCGGTGGTACTGGGGCGAAGCCATCGGCAACGGCGTCGGGTTGAGCCGGACCCACGCGACGGCGAGTTCGGACAGCCGGGCCAGTTCTTCGTCGGTTCCGTTGCCGGAGCGGGTGCGCTTGGCGAGCGCCTGTGCTTCTTGAAGTTCAGGCAGCGGGGTGCCCGACGCGAAGTAGCCGGGGAGCGCGTCGGCCATCGCGCGGAAGGATCGGTCCCAGTTCCCGCTGCCGTTGTCGAGGATCTCGCGAGCGACTTTTCCGGTTACGCGGATCGCTTCTCCCTGCACGGTTTCCGCCGCGCCCGAGGACGGCACGAGCAGTTCCCACAGCTGCTCGTGCTGCTTCTGCCAGGAGCCGTCGGGCACCGTGATCGGGGAGGTTCCGTCGTGGATCAGCCGCGGCGGGACCGGTTCGACGTCGAACAGGCGGTACAACTCCCGCAGTCCGGCGTCGGTCTCGTCGAGGAAGTCGCGGTTGAAGCCCTTGCGGTGGAACTCGAAATTGGCACCGATCCGGCGGACCAGCTCTCCCGCCTCGTCCGGCACGGGCGCGCCGGCGTCGAGGAGAAGCGCGGCGGTTTCAGCCATGCCCGCGATCCCGATGTTCTCGGTCTGCCGCAGACCGAACAGGAGCGGCGTGAGATTCGGCTTGCCGTCGATCGTGGCGTGGACATTCGCGCCGTGTTCGATCAGTGCCCGCACGGTTTCCGGCCGCTGCCGGCTGGCCGCGCCGTGCAGCGGGGTGCCGCTGTAGCGGCGTGGCCGTTCGAGGTCAGCGCCGAGGGAAAGCAGCAGCGGGATCTGCGCTGCGTGGCCTCTCGCGGCACGTGTCCACAGTGGAGTTTCGCCGTACTGGTTCGCCGCGTCTGCGTCGAGTCCTTGCTCGACTAGCCAGACGATGAGTTCGTCCGGGCAGTCGAGGTATCCGATCGCCGTTTCCTTGCCGTATCCGCCGCGAGCGTCCAGTGCAGTGCGTTCGAACACCGCCTGGAGTTCGGCGAGCGACGCGGACGTCAGCATCTCGTCGAAGTTCTTCGGCAGCGTCTTTCGCTTGCGCATCGGCGGTTTCTCCTTGGCATCCGGAGTCGCCAGCTTAGTGATCAGGAGGGCAGTTCGGACTTCAATCGGTGCTGCAGTTCGATCAGCGTCTGCCGGGCCAATTCCAGCCGTTCCAGGTCTAGGCCGTCGGTGGTGCGCAGGGCCAGGTCTTCGTACGCCGCTTGCATTCGGTGCAAAGCGGCAAGGCCGGTCGGGGTGACTTCGAGCAGTTTGGCGCGTTGGTGCGCGGGATTCGGACGGTAGCTGGCCAGGTCGTCGTCGACCAGCAGATCGGCGACTCGTTGGACGCTCTGCCTCGTGTGGCCCAACTGCGTGGCGATGGTCCCGACCGGAGCGGGTTCCGCTTCGACCGCGGCCAGCACCTGGTACCGCGCGACGCTCAGGCCGGTGGGGCGGGCGATGCCGTTGCCGACTGCTTCCAGGACGTCGGAGAGCCGGATGACCTCGTCCATCAGGTCGTTGTAGGCATCGCAGGCTTTCTTGACAGCATGCTGTCGTATCGCTAGCTTGTCGGACATGACAGCATGCTGTCATTCAGCGCTGAGCCATGCAACTGCTCGAGAGGATCATCTGGTGCGGATCGGCATAGGACTTCCGAATCAAGTGCGCGACGTCGACCCCGCGGTCGTGCCGCGGTGGGCGGCGCGGGCGGAGGTGGCGGGCTTTTCTTCGCTGGCGACGATCGGCCGGTACGCGTATCCGGGCGTGAGCGACACGGTTGCGCTGGCGGCCGCGGCTGGGGCGACGGAGCGGATCGGGCTGTTGAGCGGCGTGTTGCTCGCGCCGACGTGGCCGGCTGCGTTGCTGGCCAAGGAAATCGCGAGTATCGACGGCGTTTCCGGGCACCGGCTCACGTTCGGCGTCGGGGTGGGGCTTCGAGAGGAAGAGTTCACCGTGCCGGGGCTTGGGGCGCGTGGTCGCGGGGCGCGGTTCGATGCCGACTTGGAGATTTACCGCGAGGTGTGGGGCGGCAAACCGGTCGGGGAGAACGCGGCGGTACCGAGCGGGACGCGTCAGATGCCGATGTTGTTCGGCGGCTATACCGAGCAGGCGTTGCAGCGAATGGTGCGGTGGGGCACGGGTTACATCGCCGGTTCGGGCTCGGTGGCGGCTAGCGCGCCTCGCTTCGAAGCGGCGAAACGTGCCTGGAGCGAGGGCGGTCGAGAGGGGGTGCCGCGGTTGGTTTCGTTGGCCTACTTCGTTTTGGGCGACGTTGACGCTGGGCTGGCGAATGTGCGGGACTTCTATCGGTTGGCTCCGAAGGAAGTCGCGGACAGTGTGGTGCCTTGCTCGACTCCGGAGCTGGTGCGGAAGTCTATTGCGGATTTCGCTGAGCTGGGCGTGGACGAGTTGATCTTCGTGCCGGTGACGGATGACGTGGCCGAGGTCGCTCGGCTGGCGGACGTTGTCGGCTGACCATCGTCCAGGAAGATGACTTCGAGATCGGGGGCTCATCCGGGATATCACCGATGTTCCCGGTGTCGGGCGGCTCCAAGCTGAAGTCATGAGACTACGCGTAATAGCGATCATCGCGGCGATGCTCGTCGTGGTCGGGGCGGGGACCGCGCAAGCGGCACCAAGATTGGCGTTGCCGCGGACGGGCGGGGCAAGTCCGGTCGGGACTACCACCTTCCACTTCACCGATACTTCCCGCGCGGATCCGTGGGTTCCTTCGGAGCGGCGGGAAATGATGGTCACGCTGTGGTACCCGGCGCAGTTTCCGGGATGGCGGGCCACGCAGTACCTCACACAGCGGGAATCGGAGCTGATGGTGGCGGCGGCGGGTGTGAAGTCGCTGCCCAAGGACCTGCTGACGAAGGTTCGTACTCATTCCACTGTGGACGCTCTGCCGCAGTTCCGGCGGATGCCGTTGGTGGTGCTTTCGCCGGGGTTCACGTTGCCGCGCGCGACGCTGTCGTCGCTGGCGGAGGAGCTGGCCAGTCGCGGGTACGTCGTTGCGGGCATCGGCCACAACTACGAGGCGATCGCGACCACCTTCCCGGACGGACACACGACGGAATGCGTGGCAGATAAGATCAAGGACTGGAAGAAGCTCGTCAAAACCCGGGCGGCGGACGTGTCGTTCGTGCTCGATCGGCTCGTCGGGCCGCACCCGGTGTGGGGCGGCGGACGTCTGATCGACGAGCGGCGGATCGCGATGATCGGGCATTCGATCGGCGGAGCCAGCACGGCACCGGCGATGCTGGCCGACCGGCGGATCCGCGCCGGCGCGATGCTCGACGGCATGTACTACTTCCCGGTGACCGGGCTGGATCGGCCGTTTCTGCAGTTCGGGGCACCGGTGCATCAGCCGGGCGGGACGGTCGATCCTTCGTGGGACGCGGCTTGGCGCGAGATGACCGGGTGGAAGCGGTGGATCACCGTCGACCATGGCGACCACAGTATGTTCACCGATGAACTGCTGCTCTTCCAGCAGGCGGGGGTGCCGCTGCCGGGGGTCGAGATCGATCCGTCGCGGGGGATCCGGGTCGGCGAGGCGTATCTGACGGCGTTCCTCGACGAGCACCTGCGCGGAGTGCCTCAGCGGCTGCTGGACGGCCCGTCGCCGCGGTTCCCTGAAGTGCGGTTTTGGGGCTGAGTTTCGCTGTTGCGGAAGTCCGCGGAATTTCTTCGCAACCCCCTCCGGCGGTGTGCGTCTCTATAGGCAAAGGGAAAGCCAAGAGCGGGTCAGGGGAGAATTGAAATGCTCATGAAGACTGTCAAATTGGCCACCGTCGGAGCGGCTCTCGGCGCTGTCGCGCTGCTTTCCGCGTGCTCCGGCCAAAATTCGGCAGCCCCGGCGAGCAACCAATCCGCCCCGGTCAACGTCGCGGCGAAAAGCCAGGTCCAGCAGCCGAACACGCCAGTCAAAAAGGGCGGCAGCGGTGGCGGCGGGGCCAGCTCGGAGGACGTCAATTGCAGTGCGTACGGCGGAACTGTCGGACCGCGCAAGGTTGATTTGATCGCGGACGCAACCAAAGCCGGTACCGTCGGATGCACCGAGGCGTTCAACGTTATTACCGAATACTTCGACAAAATCGACAAGGCTGTCGGGTCGAACTACATGCTGACGGTGCAGGGCTGGCAATGCCTGACCGACACCGGCGCGGAGGGCACGCACGAGATCCGTTGCGCGAAGGACGGTCTCAAGATGCACACGACTCCGCCGAAGGACGAGAACACGCCGGACCCGCAGGAGCAGGGGACGGGGTACCACGGCACTCCGATTGACCCGCCCACGGCGCAGGACCAGGGGACCGGCTACAACGGGGTGCCGGTGGACCCGCCGAACGCGCAGGAGCAGGGGACTGGGTACAACGGGGCGCCGATCGACAATCCGGACCAGAACTGAGCTAGCTCAGCGAAGGTGATCGCTTTCTGCCGATGAACAGGCGCTGATCCCGCAACCCCGTCGCGAAAGCGGTGGGCAGGCGGATGCGAACGAGGGCCAGGCCTTGCGAGGCCTGGCCCTTTTCGTGGAGCGGGACGCGCGGATCGCCGACAACGCCCGGTCACGACATGGTCCTCGCCGCTGACCGCTACCAGCTCTCCTACGAATGGCCCGCGGACTGACCCAGCACCGAAGACAGCCCCTCCCGCAACACCCGGTAAGCCTCCTCTGCTCGCTCGACTGCGTCCGGGTAAGTCTCGTCAGCGCTCCGCCCGCCACGGATCTCCCGGGCGTTGTGAAACCCCAAGATCCGCTGCGCCCCGAAAATCTGCGCCGCCACCAACCGCGCGGTGAACTCGTCTTCGACGCCGCATGAAGCCTGCAGCTCCTCCACCAGCTCCTGCTCCTCCGCCAGCAAGTAAGTGGCCAGCCGAGCCAACAGCGCTGGCGTGGAGTACAGCAGGGTGTGGCACGTGATCGCGTCCGGCGAGTCGTTCAGGCCGGTCAGCGGGTCGTGTTCGGCCAGGCGGTCCAGGAAAGACCGTTCCAAAGCGGACAGGGCCGACACCCCGTCCAGCCGCGTGCGGACGATTTCCGCGGGGCCGTTGTCGTCGGCGAACTGGTGGATGACCAGGTCTTCCTTCGTCGGGAAGTACGCGAACAGCGTCGGCTTCGAGACCTCGGCCTCCGCCGCGATGTCGGCTACCGAGACCCCGTCGAAGCCGGATTCCCGGAACAGTCGCAGCGCCGCCGAGGCGATGGTTTCCCTCGTGCGGCGGCGTTTGCGCTCGCGCAGTCCTGACACGGGCGTCAGCCTAGCCGGAACTCGAACCCGGATAAAAACTTGACTCAGTTGTATATTTAACCTAGTCAAGAAACGGGGGGCGGGGAGTGGAACCAGAGATCCGGGCGGAGCGCGAGTATCTCCAGGCCTGTCACGCAGAACTGGACCGCATGCGGGAGGAGATCAAGACCGCCATCGCGACGGGGATGGGCGAGGGCGACGCGGTCGACGACAAGTACTTCAACCACGTCCTCAGGCAGTTTCGCACCGAGATTGCCGAGGAGCTAGCGGATATTGACGAGGCGCCGCTCTTCTTCGGCCGCCTCGATTACCCACCGGGCGAGGTCTACGAGGCGGCGCGCGGGTCGCATACTCGGTCGCCGCAGCATGACCTGGTTTACCTGGGGCGCAGAGGAATCCGCGACGACGACGGCGAACCGCTGGTGATCGATTGGCGAGCGCCGCTTGCCAGGGCGTTTTACGAAGCCGATCACGATCACCCGATGGGGGTGCGGGTTCGGCGGCGGTACGGGTTCGACCAGACCGGAGTGCTCAGCGCGTTCGAGGACGAGCCGCTCGATCGGCCCGGTTCCTCCGCGAATCGGCTGCTCACCGCGGAGATCGAGCGGCCTCGGCAGGGGCCGATGCGGGACATCGTCGCCACGATTCAGCCGGACCAGATGCGGCTGGTTCGTGCGCCGGTCGATCGGACGCTCTGTATCCAGGGCGCGCCGGGGACGGGCAAGACTGCGGTGGGTCTGCATCGGCTCGCGTATCTGCTTTACACCGAGCGGGTGCGGCTGCAGAAGGCCGGCGGGGTCGCGGTAATCGGGCCGAACCGGTCGTTTCTCGCTTACATCGCGGGCGTGCTTCCGGCGCTGGGCGAGGTGGCGGTTTCCCAGGCCACGATTGACGAATTGACCGGGGCGGGACAGCCGGCCGAGCACGTCGACGAGCCGCGGACGGCGCGGGTCAAGGGGGACGTCCGGATGGCGGAGGTCGTCCGGAGGCATCTGTGGGCGCGGATCCAGCCGGTCGATCGGACGCTTGAAGTCAAGTATCAGCACCGGACTTGGCGGTTGTATCCCGAGGATATCGCCGAGGAACTAAGGGAAATCCTCAGTCGCGGCGCGGATTACAGCGCGGGGCGCGAATTGCTGGCCCAGCGGCTCGCGCATCGGGTCTTGCGCGAGATGGAGCGGTCCGGCGGCACTAGCGCGACGTTGCATCAGCTTCGTCGCAACGCCACGATCAACAAGGCGGTCCGTGACATGTGGCCTGCGGTTGAGCCGGCGAGGTTGGTGCACGACTTGCTTACGGACCGAACAACGCTTGCTCAAGCGGCCGAAGGGATCCTGACCGATGAGGAACAGGAAGCGCTAATCCGGCCAAAGCCGCGCAGTCGTAAGGCGATGACCTGGTCGACGCTCGATCTGGCGTTGCTGGACGAGGTCTCGGCGCTGGTCGAGCGTCCGGCGAAACTCGGGCACGTCGTGGTGGACGAGGCGCAAGACCTCAGCCCGATGCATCTGCGGGCGATCGCGCGCAGGTTGGCGGGGGCGTGCACGGTTCTCGGCGACGTCGCGCAGGCGACCAGTCCGTCCGCGGTCCGCGAGTGGACCAGCGTTTTGGCTCATCTTGAGCGGCCCGGCGGGCGGATCGAGGAGCTCACGCACGGCTACCGCGTTCCGGCGGATGTCCTCGACTTCGCGGCTCGGCTGCTTCCGCACATCGCGCCGGAGCTGCGCAGTCCCACATCGTTCCGGCATTCCGCGGATGCCTTGCACCTGACCGAGACGGACGAGACGGTTGCCGCCGCGGTCGATGCTTGTGCGAAGGCGCTGGTCCAAGAAGGGTCGATCGGGTTGTTGGCGGCGGACGCGGATGTTCCGGAGCTAAGCCAGGCCCTCGCTGAGCGCGGGTTGGACCACGCGGTGTTGGGTACCGAGGGAACCGCGCGGATCACGGTGGCGCCGGTGAGTTTGGCGAAGGGGCTGGAGTACGACACGGTCCTGGTGGTCGAACCGGCGCGCATTGTGGCGGCGGAAGAGCGTGGGCTGCAACGGTTGTACGTCGCGCTCACCCGCGCGGTCAGCACGTTGCACGTCCTCCACGCTGACCAGTTGCCGGAGCCGTTGCTGGCTCAGACCGCGGCGGTTTGACGGCGCGTCGCGGAGAACTGCCAGCCGAGGAATCCCAGTGCCAGCAGCAAATAGCTGTTGCCGATCAGGTGCTCGAGCGGGCCCCAGGAGAGCTCCAGATAACCGTTCTTCGGCAGCCACGAATGCGGTGCGATCACGAAAATCGCGGCCACCGCGGCCAAACCGCCGACGGCGATCCGCGTGTGGGCGCGAGCGGCGAACAGCACGATCGCGGGCACGATCCACACCCAGTGGTGTGACCACGAAATCGGCGAGCACACCAGGATCGCCGCTGTATTGAGCAAGAAAGCCATCGGCGGGTCGGCGCGCAGCATCGCGGGAATGGTCAGCGCGAGCGCGGCCAAAGTCAGCACTGCGACCAGGATCAGTGTCGGGGTGTCCGGAAGTCCGAACCGGTGCACCGCGCCCTGGATGGTCTGGTTTGTCGCGAAAATCGAGCCGCTCATCCCGGACGCGCCGGTTAGCCCGCCGCCGAACCAGTACTTCATCGACGCTTCCGGCGCGATCACGAACCCGGCCACGCCGGCGAGCACGAACGTGACCACCGTGGTCACGACCGCGCGGAAGTCCTTCTTCAACAGGAAGAACAGCAGGAACCCGGCCGGAGTGATCTTCATGGCGGCGGCGAGACCCAGCAGGACGCCGCGCGGCAGCCGGGTCCGCGGGCCGAGGCAGTCGATCACCACGAGCGCCATCAGGAGCAGGTTGATTTGCCCGAACCACAACGTTTCGCGGACCGGTTCGAAGGCCAGTGACCCGGCTCCGACCACCAGCGCGGCCAGCAACGCGGTGCGCCGCCGGGCATGCGGCCGGACCACGACGTAGACGGTTCCGCAGAGCGCCGCGAGCGAGACGGCGAGCATCAGGATCGCGCCCAGTGGCAACGGCATCGCGGCGAACACCAGGAACACCACAGCCGCGAACGGCGGGTAGATGAACGGCAGGATCAGCCCGGCGCGGGTCGGCGGGAGCGGGCCGTAGACGTCCTCGCCCTGGGCCAGCGCCCGCGCACCGGAACGGTAGATCTCGAGGTCGAGCGGCCACATCGTGCAGACGAGCCACAGTATCGTCGCCGCCACCGCCACCGAGGCGATGACCAGCGCGAACACCGTTCGACGGCGGCCGCCGACGTCGTCTAGCCACCGGCGCAGCGCGACAGCGGGGGGCCGGAGGGAAGTCACTCCGCGATCATGCCGGTGCGATCACCCGTTCGCGCAGCGGGGGCGGGACCAGGCCACTTCGTCGACCGCGAGCCACGGCGCGCTCGCGGCGGCCGCGGGGGTGACTCCGGCGAAAGCTTTCACCTCGTGGTGCAGGTGCGACTGGTCGACATATCCGCTCTCGGCGGCCACCAACGCGGGGCTTTCCCCGGCGGCGAGCCGGTGCACCGCGTGGTCGAACCGGACCAGTTGCGCGGCGCGTTTCGGGCTGAGTCCGAGCTGGCCGCGGAACCGGGACCACAGGCGTTTCCGGCTCCATCCGGTCTCGTCGGCCAACTGCTCGATCCGGACCCGGCCGTGGTGTGCGTCCATTCGCTGCCAGGCGAAGGCGACCTCCGGATCGACCGTGCGACCGGCCTCGTATCGCTTGCCCAGCGTGGCTTCCACCAGCGCGAACCGGTCGTTCCAGGAGTCGAGTGCGCGCAGCCGGTCAGGAAGCCCAGCAGGCCAGACGTCCTCGAGCGGGACGATCTCGCCGGTCAGATCCGTGCCGAGTACGGCGTGCGCGACCTCGGGGGACAGCCGGATCTGCACGCATTCGATGTTCTGCCCGCGCACACGCATCTCTCGCGGTGCGATGCCGGTGACGGCGCTGCCGCGCGCCACCCCGTTGACGAACAGCCCTTCGCGGAGATTGACGAACATCGTGACCGCTGGGTACGGGACCACCGTCAAATCGATCAAATCGACGGTGTCGCCGACGAATCCGGCCATCTGCACCCCGGGCAGCCGGAGCGGCCGGGACGGCACGGCGATGCCCCACACCGCCGCCCCGTCGCGAGCCCATTCGGCTGGTCGCATACCGCCATCGTAGAAGAAAACCGGCGGCGCGACATTTCTCCAAGACCGCCGGCCGCTGCCCCGACCAGGCTGAACGGGTACCGGAAAGGGGATCCGTGATGATGAATTCCGCTGTTGAACTCGCCGCCGCCGTCCGCGCGAAGGAGGTGAGCCCGGTCGAAATCGCCGACTGCTATCTCGACCGCATCGCCGCGCTGGACCCGAAGTTCAACGCCTTCTGCTTCCGCGCCGACGACGAGGTCCGCGCCGCCGCGAAAGCCGCAGCCGACGCGGTGGTCCAGTGCCCGTCAGAGGACCTGCCGCCGTTCCACGGGATTCCGTTGCCGATCAAGGATCTCGCGAACGTCCAAGGCTGGCCGACCACCTACGGCTCGCTGGCCACCGACCGGTCCCCGCAGCCGAAGTCGGATCCGCTGGTGCGGCGGTTCGTCGACGCCGGTTTCCTCCCGCTTGGCAAGACCACGACGTCGGAATTCGGCGCGGTGCCGTTCACCGAAAGCGAGGCGCAGGGCATCTCGCGCAATCCGTGGGACCCGGATCGCACGCCCGGCGGTTCGTCCAGCGGCGCGGGGATCTCCGTCATCGCCGGAATGGCTCCGGTCGCGCACGCGGAGGACGGCGGCGGCTCGATCCGGATCCCGGCGTCGTGCACCGGTCTTGTCGGGCTGAAATCGACCCGCGGCCTGATCACGAACGCCGTGGTGGAGGTCGAAGGCTTCGCGACCAGCGGCGTCGTCAGCCGGACGCTCGCCGACACCGCCGCGGTGCTGGACGTCATCGCGCGGCACGACCCCGGTGCGTGGTGGTCGCAGCCAACGCCCACGCGGTCCCTTGCGCATGCGCTAACCGAAGAACCGCCGGAGGGCCTGCGGATCGGCGTCCTCACTACCTCGCTGATCGACGGCATCACCGTCGACCCGGCGTGCCTGACCGCGGTCGACAAAACCCTCCGTGCGCTCGAAGAAGCCGGACACCAGATCGTCGACAAACCGCTTCCGCTGCCGACGTCCGAGGAGCTGATCTCGACGTTCATGAAGGTCTGGAACGTCGCCAGCGCAGGCGTACCGGTGGTCGACCCGGACCGCATCGAACCGTACAACCGGGCCCAGCGCGAAGCCGCGAAGTCGGTCGATTCCTGGACTTACGCGGAGAGCGTGCACAAGACCCAGGTGCTGTCACGACGCATTGTCGAGGCCTTCACCGACAGCTTCGACCTGCTGGTCACGCCGACCATGGCCTGCCTGCCGCCGAAGGTCGGCGCGTGGCGAGCGAGCGGACACCCCGTGGTGGCCGCGTACCCGATGGGCGTCTTCACGTCGTTGTTCAACGTGACCGGCCAGCCGGCGATCTCCCTCCCGCTGCACCACGACGAGGCCAGCGGCCTGCCGGTCGGCGTCCAGTTGGTCGCCGCGCCCTGGCGGGAAGACCTGTTGCTGCAGGTCTCCCGCACGCTGGAGCAGGCGCTGCCCTGGACGGACCGGCGGCCGCCGCTCGATCTCAGCTAGCCGACGTAGGCGGCCAGGTGCTTCCCGGTCAGCGTCCGCTTCTTCTTCACCAGCTCGGCGGGCGTTCCCTCGAAGACCACCTGGCCGCCGTCGTGCCCGGCGCCGGGGCCGAGGTCGATGATCCAGTCGGCGTGCGCCATCACGGCCTGGTGGTGCTCGATGACGATCACCGACTTGCCCGATTCGACGAGGTGGTCCAGCAGTCCGAGCAGCTGTTCCACGTCGGCGAGGTGCAGGCCGGTGGTCGGCTCGTCGAGGATGTACACGCCGCCGTTCGACCCCATGTGCGTCGCCAGCTTCAGCCGCTGCCGCTCGCCGCCGGACAGCGTGGTCAGCGGCTGGCCGAGCGTCAGGTAGCCGAGCCCGACCTGCTCCATCCGTTCGAGAATCCGGTGCGCGGCCGGGGTTTTCGCGTCGCCCTCGGCGAAGAAAGCGGTGGCCTGGGCGACCGACATCGCGAGCACCTCGCTGATGTCCCGTCCGCCGAAGTGGTACTCCAGCACCGAGGCGTCGAACCGCTTGCCCTCGCAGACCTCGCAGGTGGTCGCCACTCCGGCCATCATCCCGAGGTCGGTGTAGATGACGCCGTTGCCATTGCAGTTCGGGCACGCGCCCTCGGAGTTGGCGCTGAACAGCGCGGGCTTCACGTTGTTGGCCTTGGCGAAAGCCTTGCGGATCGGTTCGAGCAGCCCGGTGTACGTCGCCGGGTTGCTCCGCCGCGAACCGCGGATCGGGGCCTGGTCCACGGACACGACGTCGTCGGACTCCCGGATCGAACCGTGGATCAGCGAGCTCTTGCCCGATCCGGCAACACCGGTGATCACGCACAGCACGCCAAGCGGGATGTCGACGTCGACGTCCTGCAGGTTGTGCGTGTTCGCGCCGCGGATTTCCAGCACGCCCGTGCGCTCCCGCACCGACGGCTTGAGTGACGCGCGGTCGTCCAAGTGCTTGCCGGTCAACGTCTTGCTCGCGCGCAGACCGTCCACAGTGCCCTCGAAACACACCGTGCCGCCGTTCGTGCCCGCGCCCGGCCCGAGGTCGACGACGTGGTCGGCGATCGCGATCGCCTCCGGCTTGTGCTCCACCACGAGGACGGTGTTTCCCTTGTCCCGCAACCGGAGCAGCAGGTCGTTCATCCGCTGGATGTCGTGCGGGTGCAGGCCGATGGTGGGCTCGTCGAAGACATACGTGACGTCGGTGAGCGACGATCCGAGATGCCGGACCATCTTCACCCGCTGCGCCTCGCCGCCGGACAGCGTGCCCGCCGGCCGGTCCAGCGACAGATAGCCGAGCCCGATCTCCACGAACGATTCGAGCGTCTCGTGCAGCGACTTCAGCAACGGCGCGACCGACGGTTCGGACAGCTTCCCGACCCAATCGGCGAGGTCGCTGATCTGCATCGCGCACACGTCGGCGATGCTCATCCCGTCGATCTTCGCCGACCGCGCCAGCTCGCTCAGCCGCGTCCCGTCGCATTCCGGGCACGTCGCGAAGGTGACTGCCCGGTCCACAAACGCGCGGATGTGCGGCTGCATCGCTTCGACGTCCTTGGACAGATACGACTTCTGGATCCTCGGCACCAGACCCTCGTAGGTCATGTTGATGCCTTCGATCTTCATCCGCGTCGGTTCCTTGTACAGGAAGTCCTGCAGTTCGCGCTTCGTGTACTTGCGGATCGGCTTGGTCGGGTCGACCAGCCCGGAACCGCTGTAGAGCCGGTAGTTCCAGCCGCCCGGGGTGTAGCCGGGGATGGTGAGCGCGCCGTCGTCGAGCGACTTGGTGTCGTCGTACAGCTGGGAAAGGTCGATGTCGTTGATCGAACCGCGACCCTCGCAGCGGGCGCACATGCCGCCGGTGATGCTGAAGCTGCGCCGCTCCTTGATCTCTTTTCCGGCGCGCTTCACGGTGACCGCGCCCGCGCCGCTGATCGACGCCACGTTGAACGAGAACGCCTGCGACGACCCGATGTGCGGCACGGCGAGCCTGCTGAACAGGATCCGCAGCATCGCGTTGGCGTCGGTCGCGGTGCCGACCGTCGAGCGCGGATCGGCCCCCATCCGCTGCTGGTCGACGATGATCGCGGTGGTCAGCCCGTCGAGCACGTCGACCTCGGGCCGGGCCAGCGTCGGCATGAAGCCCTGCACGAAACTGCTGTAGGTCTCGTTGATCAGCCGCTGCGATTCGGCCGCGATCGTGCTGAACACCAGCGAGCTTTTGCCCGAGCCGGACACCCCGGTGAACACCGTCAACCGGCGCTTCGGGAGTTCGACGCTGACGTCCTTGAGGTTGTTCACGCGGGCGCCCTGCACGCGGATCAGGTCATGGCTGTCTGCGGCGTGCTCCGGCGCGGGCTTCCCCTTGGCCTTCGTCATCGTCTCTCCTGTTTCTTTCCCCAGAGGTCCGGCTCGGACTTCTTCAGCTCGCTTGCTGGATGCGGATCAGGTTCCCGGCCGGGTCGCGGAAGGAGCAGTCGCGGACGCCGTAGGGCTGGTCGGTCGGCTCCTGCACGACCTCGGCGTCGCTGGCCTGCAGCCGGTTGAAGGTCGCGTCGACGTCCTTGGTGGCCAGGTTCAGCGCGGCGTAGGTGCCCTTGGCCATCATGTCGGCGATCATCCGGCGTTCGTCGTCGGTGAGGCCGGGGAACGCGGCGACCGGCTGGAGCACGACCGAGGTGTCCGGCTGTCCGGGCGGGCCGACGGTAATCCAGGCCATGTCGCCGTACTTGACGTTGTTGCGCACCTCGAAGCCGAGGACGTCGCGGTAGAAGGTCAGCGTCGCTTCCGGATCGGTGTGCGGGAGGAAGCTCGCGTGAATGGTCATCTCCATGCCGATCACACTAGGTTCGCGCCGAACGGGGTGCTTCTCGATTCCTGATCGGTCGCGTGACCTGTTTCGCGACGCACGGCGCCATGCCTTCGGTCGCTCCGGTCTCCTCCTGGCGGTAAACGCTTGGCGGCTTCCCGACCAGCTCGGTAAACCGCGTACTGAACGTCCCCAGCGACGAAAAGCCGACCTCGAAACACACCTCGGTGACGCTCAGATCGCCTCGGCGCAGCAACGCCATGGCGCGCTCGATGCGACGGGTCATCAGATACGAGTACGGCGACTCTCCGTAAGCGGCGCGGAATTGCCGGCTGAGGTGCCCGGCGGACACGTTGATGCTCCGCGCGAGCGCCTCGACGTCCAGGGGACGCGCGTACTCGCGGTCGATCCGGTCGCGCACCCGGCGCAACCGTGCGAGATCGGCCAATCGCTGCGCGTCGTCCGGTTTGCTGGTCACTTCCGAATCGTGCCACGACGATCGCTCGAGCCCCAGTAATCCGCTCTTTCGGGCTGGTGGCCGATTCGTTCAAGACCCTCGCGCCGGGCTCGTGCGACGGTTTCCGGGTGACTGTGAAATTGGAGGCCGTCGCCCCGTTCCTCGCCGGGCACGGCCGGTTGCTGGACCAGCGGCGGTTCGAGCTGCTGGAAGGAAACGGGCGAGCCGAAGAGGTGCTCGCGGCGGTCGCGGCCTACCGGAATCCGGACGGCGGCTACGGCTGGGGCCTGGAGCCGGATCTGCGCGCGCCGGAAAGCCAGCCGGGCGGCGCGCTGCACGCGTTCGAGATGTTCGCCGACATCGCACCGGTGACCACGCCGCACGCGGTGCAATTGTGCGACTGGCTGGAGTCGGTGTCGTTCGCCGACGGCGGGCTGCCGTTCGCGTTCCCGGTCGCCGATCCGACCGCGTGCGCTCCCTTTTGGACCGGAGCCGATCCGGCGGCGTTCTCGTTGCAGAGCACCGCGTTCGTCACGTCCGCGGCGTGGCGGGTCGCCGAACACGACGAGGCGGTCGCGGCGCATCCGTGGCTCGCGCGGGCGACCGAGACCTGCCTGCGCGCGATCCGGGACCTCGACGAGATGCCGCACGCCATCGAGTTGAGCTTCGCGATCCACCTGCTCGATGCCTCCTGCGACCGGTATCCGGAGGCCGACGAACTCCTGACGAAGCTGGGGAAGTTCCTGCCGGAGAGCGGAATCGTCCCGGTGCCGGGCGGCTCCGAGGGCGAGGTGCTGCGTCCGCTGGACTTCAGCCCGGTGCCCGGCCCGTCCCGGCGGCTGTTCGCCCCGGAAGCGGTCGAGGCGGACCTGACCCGGCTGGAACAGGGCCAGCAGCCCGACGGCGGCTGGACGGTCGACTTCGCCAGCTTCTCCCCGATGGCCTCGCTGGAGTGGCGCGGCTACGCCACCGTCGGCGCGATCTCCAAGCTGCGCGCCAACTCCCGGCTCTAGGGCCAGAGACGTTCGCGAGCCCAGCCCGCGGGTTCGCGGCGGTAGCGGACCCGGATGTGCCGCCGGTCGTGCGAGGCCTGCCAGAACTCCACCGATTCCGGCTGGATCAGGTAGCGCGTCCACGTTTCCGGTGCCACGTCCGGGTTTTCCGCGACCCAGTCCGCGGCTGCCTCGGCGGCTTCGACCAGTTTCGCCGGGTCGGACAGCACCTCCGACTGATGCCCGACGTACGCCTCGGCCCGCGACGCAGGCGGTCGAGCGAGGAAGTCGTCAGCGGACACCTCGGCCGCGGCGGGGACCACCAGACCGCGCACGCGCACCTGGCGTCCGCGACCGGGCCAGAAGAACGTCAACGCCGCCCGCGGGTTCGCGGTCAGCTGCTGGCCCTTCGGGCTTTCCGAACTGGTCGCGACCGCCCAGCCGTCCTCGTCGACGTTCTTCAGGATGACCACGCGAGCGTCCGGCGCGCCATCGGCGTCCACTGTGGACAGAGTGACGGCGTGCGGGGCCAGCACGTGTTCACCGGCTTCGGTCAGCCAGGCGAGGAACAGCTCCTCCGGTGTTTCCGGGGTGTGGTCCGGGTCGAAGTCCGGGAGCTGTTCGGGGAACGACTGCCAGCCGCGCAACGAAACCATGTCACCGACCGTACGGCGGTTGCCCCGGCGGCGGGTAATGCGGCGGCTGCGGCCCGGCCGGGCCCGCGGCGGGCGGGGGAGAAGTCTGCGGCATCGGCCCCTGCGGAATCTGCCCGGGGAAACCGCCGGGACCCGATTGCGGAGGCTGCTGGTAGGCGGCCTGTTGCTGCTGCCACTGCACCTGCTGGAAAGCTTCGGCGGGCTGCGGGAAACAGAACGTCAGCTTCGCGTTGATCGCGCCGTGCATCGCCGCGCCCCAGAGCTTCCCGCCGGTGAACGCGTAGGTCGCGCCCGCGTACGGATCCACCGCGACCATCCGGGTTTCGCCGCCGAACTGGTTGCTCGTCTTCGCGCTCGCCAGCTGCGCGGCGTCCGGGTGCACGCGCCCGACGAGCCCGCAGATCACCACCGACGCGGCGGTCCAGCCGATCGTGCCCTGCACGTTGGCGCGGGCGTGCTGGGTGGCCATCCCGGTGAACTGGTGCAGCGTCGCCGCGTCGACCTCGGGATAAGCCCCGGCCACGACGCAGTAGTTCATCGTGGACAACATGATCGACTCGGTGAACAGGCCGACCGCGGCGGTCACCGGTCCGATCTGGACGGTGTTGAGCCTGCCGCCGCTGCGCACCACGCGTTCGGCGACCACCTGCAGGTACTGCTCGGGCGTGAGCACGTCCGCGACCTCCCCGGGCTGAGCGGAATCCTGGGCAATCGTCGCACGCGCCGCCTTCGCACGGACTTCACCGGGCATGGTTGACTGTGCGCGCCATGCGCCGACTTCTCGTTCTCGCCCCAGCCCTGGTCCTGCTCGCCGGCTGCAACCCGTCGAGCCCGGCGAAGGAGACTCCGTCTTCGGCGCCGGCGAGTTCCGCGTCGGCTTCCGCGGGGCTGCCGCCCGATCCGCAGCCCGCGCGCACCGCGGAGTGCCCGTACCTGTCGAACGAGACGGTGCAGGACG
Organism: Amycolatopsis sp. cg13; assembly: GCF_041346965.1. Taxonomy (GTDB): domain Bacteria; phylum Actinomycetota; class Actinomycetes; order Mycobacteriales; family Pseudonocardiaceae; genus Amycolatopsis. The sequence continues at coordinate 5,721,219 of NZ_CP166848.1, read as the reverse complement.
CGAACGGGCAGCACGTCACCAAGGTGAGCATTTCCGACGACGAGCCGCATCCGACGTGCTTTTTCTACCGTCCGGACGGCAGCATCCAGCTGACCGTGCGCGTGTACGTCGGCAAGAGCGACGTCGCGACCGCGCTGGTCAACAAGGCCGCGCCGGTCGACACCTCGAACCCTGCTTCGGATCCGGCGGGGTGGAAGGGCGGTTACCAGCCGTCCGGCGACGGGGTGGTCTACGCCGTCGCGAAGGGCGAGGCGGCCGTCATCGTGACGAGTAACCAGAAGCAGAGCATCAAAGCACGCACAGTGGCGAAAAAGGCTATCGCTGCCCTGAAGCTCTGAGTAACGGGCTCCGCACGGGTGAGTGAAGTTGATCTTGTATTACTCTAAGCAGCACGCGCAGTCCCCCCAACACTCGCGCGACGGGTGCCCGTCCGGCACCACATACTTGGTTACCCCTTTTCGACGACAAGGACAGATTCGTGGCTGACACCCTCAAGGAAATCCTGCTTGACTCGAGCCGTCGCCCCACCGTGGTCTCCGACTTCGCGGAGCTCGTGGACGCCGAGGTCGCCGACAAGGGCGGGGTCTCCGGCGCGGTCGTGAAGACCGGCTTCGCCGCCGTCAAGAAGATCAAGCCGGGCATCATCCCGTCCGCGATCGACAGCCTGCTGGACGACTTCTCCGGCGCGCTCGAGCCGTTCTACGGCGACTTCCGCGCCCAGGGCGGCAACGACTTCGGCGCCTACCTGACCAGCCGCTCGGACGAGGCTTCGGACGCGCTGCTCGGGGTTACCGACAGCCGTGCCGACCGCAGCAGCCGCGACAGCATCAAGAAGGTCTACTCGAAGCTGCGCCCGAACGGCAAGAAGAACGTCGAGGAGGCGCTGCCGCGTCTCGGCCAGCTGATCGACAAGCACGCCGCCGCGGCCTGAACCGGCTGAGCGACATACGAAAAAGGGCCCCGGGACGCACTTCCCGGGGCCCTTTTCGCGCGTTCAGTTCTTCTTCTCCGCAGCCGACGTGCTCGGCGCCTTGCCGTTCGTCTTGGGCTCGCCCGGCTTGGCGTCCTTCGCGTCCTTGGCTTCCGGAGCCGGCTTCGCGGGCGGAGCCGGCGGGGTGGCCTTCGGCGGCGCCGGGGCGACCGGCGGCTCCTGCTGACGCGACTTCAGCGCGACGGCAGTGCCGACAGCGACCGCACCGAGACCGAGGATCCACGGCCAGCGGCGACGCTTGCGAGTGCCCTTGGCCGCGCTCTTCGCCTCCTCCAGCGCGACGCGGAACTCCTTCTTCGCCGCCTTGAAGTCCTTCTTGCCGCGACGCTTCGACTCGCCAGCCGACGCGGCGGCCTTGATCGCGGCCTTCTTCGCCTTGCGGCCCGGCTTCTTCATCTCGGCGATGCGGGCGAGCGCTTCCTTGCGCGCCGCGGCGGAGCTCTTCTTCAGCTCCTTGCGAGTCAGCTCCGTCTTCTTCGCCAGCTTGCGGCGGGCCCGGCGGCTCCGCTTCCCCAGCTCCTCCGCGCCGGCCTCGGCGGCCTTCGCGCCCGCCTTGCCCGCCTCGACGACCAGCTTCCGCAGGTCCGCCGAGCCGGACTTGGCCGACTCACCGACCGATTCCACGGCCCGGGTCATGGTCTTCACCTCATCAATCGTTGTGAAACAGATCTGTTGCTTGACATCTATCCTGCCCTTTTTCCGCCCGCACCGCTGCGGCTTCCCGTTCGAGGCGGATCGGAAACCTCGGGAAAGTGCCTTCTTCCTGGGCCGATGTCCAGCGCGACGGGCCGAGACGGCCCCCTGAACCCCCCATTTGTGCGAAGGGGTGGCACGATGGCGGCGTGACTGAAAGCGCCCGCAAGGCCACCCTGCACACCAACCAGGGTGACATCCACGTGAACCTGCTGCCCGACCACGCGCCGAAGACCGTGGCGAACTTCGTGGGGCTGGCCACCGGCTCCAAGGAGTACACCCAGCCGAACGCGAAGGGCGGCAACTCCGGTCCGTTCTACGACGGCTCGATCTTCCACCGCGTCATCGACGGCTTTATGATCCAGGGCGGTGACCCGACGGGCACCGGCCGCGGCGGCCCCGGCTACAAGTTCGGCGACGAGTTCCACCCCGAGCTGCAGTTCTCCAAGCCGTACTTGCTGGCCATGGCGAACGCCGGGCCGGGCACCAACGGCTCGCAGTTCTTCATCACCGTCGCGCCGACCTCGCACCTGAACTTCCGGCACACGATCTTCGGCGAGGTCGCGGACCAGGATTCCCGGAACGTCGTCGACGCCATCGCGACCAGCGCGACCGGCCCGGCGGACCGCCCGCTGTCCGACGTGGTCATCGAGAAGATCACCGTCGAAGACTGACGCGCCGCAGGCAGGGACGGGGTTTCGGTAGGTTGGAGTCATCGTGAGCCAACCGCCGAACCCGTCCGCGCCGTCCATGCCCGGTTGCTGGTGGCATCCGAACCGCCCGACCGGCCTCAGCTGCGCCCGCTGCGGGCGTCCGGCCTGCCCGGACTGCCTGCGCGAAGCCCCGGTGGGATTCCAGTGCACCGACTGCGTGCAGACCGGGGCGCAGCAGCAGAAACAACAGCAACGGCAGTATCGCGATGCCGGGATGGGGTCTCGCACTATCGCGGGTGCCCGGCTGTCCAATTCTTATACCGTCACGGCGACTCTGATCGCGGTGAACGTGGTGATCTTCTTCGTCACCGTCATCCAGGCGAAGAGCCTGTTCAACAACAATCTGTCCCTCACCCATGCGTGGTTTTCCCTGGAGCCCGTGCTCACCCTCGGCGCGGGCGAGTGGTGGCGGGTTTTCACGTCGGGCTTCCTGCATTACGGACCCATTCACATCGCGGCGAACGCGTTCTCGCTGTGGATGATCGGCCGTGCACTGGAGCAGGTCTTCGGCAAGGTCCGATACCTGGCGCTCTACTTCGTGTCGATGCTCGGAGCCTCCACCGCGGTGCTGCTTTTCGGGGACGGCAGGCCGACTGTCGGCGCCTCCGGCGCGATCTTCGGGCTTCTCGGCGCCTACGCGGTCATCACACTCAAACTGCGGCTCAACCCGACCGCGCTGCTCATCAACCTGGTGATCAACGCCTACATCACCTTCACGATCCCCGGCATTTCGATCTGGGCGCACGCTGGCGGCCTCGTCACCGGGGCACTGGTGACAGCCGCGATGCTGTACGCCCCGGCCCGCAACCTCGTCCGGTGGCAGGCGATCGGCACGGCCGTCATCGCGATCGCGCTTGCCGGGCTGATCGGCTGGCGAGCCACGGAGTATCCGTCGCTGGATTGCTCTCCCCATCTGGTTCAGGGGGAGTACCGGTACACGTGCCAGCTATCCCGCTGAGCGGTCCCGTAGCTCGGTAAGCACGTCCAGCACGTCGCGAGGATCCTCGCCGAGGTCGGTCTGCCCGAAGATGAACAGCTGATCGTCGTGCTCCAGTTCAAGCGTCACGCCGTCACGGCCGAGGCGGCGCGTGCTGCGCAGCCGGACCGTCGTGCCGGTCCAGGGGAGCCGGTGGGTGCCATTGAGCGTGCGAGCGCGCAAACAGTCCTCGTCGGCGGCCAGGCGCGGCCGGACGAGCGTCCAATGGACCGCGAACGCGCCGACGGCCAGCGTGGCGAGGCCGGTGAGCACCGCGCCCTTGCCGTCGCCGAAGGTGGCGTCCAGGACGGTTCCGACCAGCAACAACGCGGTCAGGCCCCACGCCACTACCACGAGGTTTCGGCGCGGAGCCCACGAGGCCGGGTGGTTATCCACAGGGGTTATCCACACTGGGGATGAGTCACACCGGTGTGATTCGGTGTCAATCGGCCGTCCGGAGCAAAGCTGATCCGGCGGATGGTCAGCGCCACCGCATCGTCATCAGCAGGCCGGCGATCATCGCGGCGAATCCGATCGCGAAGTTCCAGTTTCCGAGCTGGCTGAGGAACGAAACTTTGTCGCCGGCGATGTAGTTCACGACCAGCCAGATCAGCCCGAGGAGCATGAGGCCGAACATGACGATCTTGTAGAACAGGTTCGACGGTCCCGCGGCCTGGACCTTCACCGGGGTGCGGCGGTCGACAGGCGGGGTGTACGCGGTCTTCTTGCGGACCTTCGACTTCGGCATCGTTTCCTCGCGTGCTCTCGGGCATTCCTGGTGGCGGCATCCTGGACGAGGTCCCGCTGTCGGGGTGCGCAACCAGCGCCACGTGCACACGTTAACGTAAAGGACGGCTCCGCAGCACCGGGCGGGAGCGGTCGGGTTTCTCAGACTGTGACAATAGCGCCACCTGGAGTGCCGAGGAGGACTCCGGCCGGGCGCGGGAGGAGCTTGCGTGACGCCGCAAGATTGGCCGGGCGAGGACGACCGCCGCCCCGGCACGGGACCTGACCGCCCGGTCCGCCGACAGCCCCCGCCGCCGAGAAGGCAGTCCGGGGAGACGCCGCCGCGGCGAAGAGTGGCCGGCGATCCGGGCCGGAGATCACCCGAACAGCGCACGCCGATCGACCGGGGCGGACCGGCCCAGGGCGGCGGCGAAAACCGCCCCGGACAAGGGCGAGCGGGCGGTGGCAGGCCCCGCGAGGGTGACCCCCGCGGCGGTGATTTCGGCGGCCCGCGCGGCACCGCACCCCGCCGTACCGCCGAGTTCCGCGCCGAGGGCGACCCGCGCGGCGAACGACGTCCGGCCGACCCGCGCGCGGGCCGTCCCGAACCCGGGGACCCCAGCCGGCGTCCCCGCGGCGGAGATCCGCGCCGCCAGCTGGAAGAAGGCCGTCAGATGCCTCGCCGGGTGGGTGCCGGGGCCTCGGATCCTTCTCGGCGGCGGATGACCGGCCCGGAGTTCGCCGAGCAGCCGACCGAGGTGTTCTCCGCGGTGGCCGTCGCTGACGAAGACGACAAGAAGAAGGCCAAGAAGACCCCGCCGCCGCTGGGCAAGGGCGGGATCGCGATCCGCACCGCGGGCGAAATCTTCATCACGCTCGGCGTCGTCGTGCTGCTGTTCATGGTGTACGAGGTGTGGGTCACCGACCTGTTCTCGGCGGAGAAGCAGCACACCGCGAGCGACCAGCTCGACGGCGACTGGCAGAAGGACCGCACGCTGCACCCCGAGCTGATCGACGGCAAGGCGTTCGCGCGGATCCACATCCCGTCGTTCGGCGCGGACTTCAACTTCACCATCCAGGAAGGCACCGGCGAGGACTCGCTGGCCGTCGGTCCCGGCCACTACAAGGGCACCGCGCTGCCGGGCGAACCGGGCAACTTCGGCATCGCCGGACACCGCGTCGGCAAGGGCGCGCCGTTCAACGACCTGGACAACCTGAGCTCCTGCGACCAGATCGTCATCGAAACGCACAGCGATTTCTTCATCTACCAGGTGCTGCCCTACGACGACGAGATCAAGGGCTGGAGCAGCGGCAAGGGCGCGCAGCCGGAGTGCAAGGGCGTCTCGACGCTGCGCAACGCGAGCATTCCGGGCGGCGGACCGTACGACGAAACCTTCGGCCGCAAGGTCGTCCAGCCGAGCCAGGGCGACGCGGTGAACGCGGTGCCGTACAAGCCGGCGGACGCGTTGCCCAAGGCGCAGCAGGCTTCGCTGCTCACGCTCACCACGTGCCACCCGCAGTTCTCGGCGAAGGAGCGGCTGATCATCACCTCCGTGCTGACTCGCCAGGTGCCGAAGACGCAGGTGCCGGATTACACGACGCTGCTGAAGAAGATCGGAGTCGGTTCCTGATGTACGGCTGGCTCTGGCGGCATCTGCCCGGTCCGTTCGCGGTGAAGTTCGTGATCGCGCTCGTGCTGGTGCTCGGGATTGTGGCGCTGCTGATGTTCGTGGTGTTCCCGTGGCTGGACCCGCTGCTGTGGTTCAACAACGTGTCGGTGAACAACTGAGGTTCGGCGTCTTCCTGGTCTCGGGCCGCTTCCCGGGCCAGGACGACGCCGCCGTCCTGCGGCGCACCATCCGTGCCGCTCTTGCTGCCGAGGCGGCTGGCTTCGACGACGTGTGGCTGGCCGAGCACCACTTCATGCCTTATGGCGTGTGCCCGTCGGCAATCACGCTCGCCGCACACGTGCTTGGCCAGACGTCGCGGATCAGCGTGGGCACGGCGGTGAGCGTGCTGTCGACGACGCATCCGGTCGCGTTGGCGGAACAGTGGTCAATGCTGGACGCAATCTCCGACGGCCGATTGCGATTGGGTGTTGGCCGGGGTGGGCCTTGGCAGGATCTGGAAGTGTTCGGCACCGGGTTGCCGCGCTATGAAACGGGTTTCGCCGAGTCGCTGGATCTGTTGCTGACTGCCGCTACTGGCCGAGTCTCGGCTGAGGGGTCTCATTTTGCTTTCCGGGAAGTCCCGCTTCGCCCAGCTCCGCAACGATCTTTGGACGTTGTAGTGGCCTGCGGCGGCCCGACTTCCTCCGCCGTCCGGCTGGCTGCGGAACGTAAGTTGCCGTTGTTGCTGGGCCTGCACGCGGATGACATGGAGAAGGCTGCAACTGTCGCTGCTTATGGCGCGCCCGCGGCCCACGTGTCGACGGTGCTATGCCAGGTCGGCGACGATGCTTCTGCGGTGGTGCGCCGTGCTTTGCCTGGTTGGCTGTCGGATGGCTTAGCCGCCCACGTGCCGGTGGACGATCGTCCTGGTCCGGCCCGGGATCCTTGGGAGTACACGGAAAACCTGTGCGCGATCCATCCGGTCGGTCCGGTCGAGCATTGCGTCGAGACCCTGCGAACAAGCCTCCGGCGCACCGGGGTGTCCCACGTGATCATGTTCGTGGAAGCATCCGGCACGCCGGAGGGGACTCTGGCCAACATCGCGCGGATCGGTGCTGAGGTGCTGCCCGCGCTGCGGGATTAGCCGGACGCCAGGAGTTCGGGCCTTCTCATCTCTAGATCGCAGGCTCGAGTCCTGCCGAGGGCGCTCGGTGCCTGGTCAGGTACTTCTCTGGTCAGGCCCCACGGTCTCGACCAGTCCGGGGGCGAACGAAAACCGAACGAATGCCGGATCTCGACCGGTACACGTGCGACCAAAGCGGCCCGATCACGGAGACTGCGACGGGCACGATCCCAGGGAAGGCGATCGTGCGAAACACGGTGATGACCACGCCGTCCACGAAGGCCAAGGTCGCCGGATCAGTGACGTCAGTCGAATGCAGAACCGGCTAAAGGCCGGTTTGGTCAGAGAGATCCCCTGACCAAACCGATCCTCAAGCGAAACTCAGCAGTCCCGCAGCTCAGGGCTCTGGTTCAGCAACTGCCCCCGAGGCGAGACAAACGCCCGGTACCGATCCCCGTCCGTCTCGCGGAACACCGCCACCCGGTGGCAGTTCTGGAATGCCAGCTTCACCCCGAAATGCCGCTCCAGCCCGCCGCGGATCGCGTCCGAGGCCAGGGCTCGCAGGAGCTGACCGCGGGCGGCCTCGCTCGGCGGCGGGGTTTCGTTGTCCGCGAATCCGTCCGCGGCGGTGTCCGCTTCCGCGATCACTCCGGTGATGACCTCCCACGCGTACGGCAGCGATTCCCGCACACAGGCCACGAACTCGGCGTCGGAGACCTCCCCGCGTTCGGCTTTTTCCAGCAGCGCGGGCGATACGTCCAAGGACAAGACAACCTCCATGGTCAGCGGTACCCCTCAGAGCTACCGGCCCGCCGGACCCGGCCACAAGAGAAAACGAGTTTCATCACCACTTTGGTGGATCACTCCCACCGGAACAGCCGCACGGCGAGCGCCGTTCCGCCCAGCGCGAAGGCGGCCAACGCGACGAACTGCAGTGGCTGCCCGCCGTCGCCGACCCAGGCGTCTTGCAGTGGTTGGGTGCCTGGCGGGACGTAAGCGCCGATTTTCTGGATCAATGCTGGCAGTAGCGGTCGCGGAAGGTAGACGCCGCCGATGAACATGATGGGGAAGAACGCGATCATGGCCAGTCCGCCGGCGGCTTTGCCGGTGCGGGCGAGGGACGCGGCGATCAGGCCCAGTGCGAACACCGAGACCAGGCCTAGCAGCAGGGCCAGCAGAAACAGCCCGGGATGGCGGGGGATCGGCACGTCGAAGGCGATTCTGGCAGTGAGAAGCATCAGCAGAACCCCAGCCAGTGCGACGGCGGCGTGGATCAGCACTTGGGCGAGCAGGAGATACGCGGGCGGTACGGGGGTGGTGGCCAGGCGGCGGAGAATGCCGTGCTCGCGGTAGGTGGCGACGGCGGCGGGGATCACCTGCAGGCCCATCATCGCCAGCGCGATGACGACCAGCGAAGGCGCCCACAGGTCGATAAATCGATATCCACCGGTGACGGGGCTCGGTTCGCGCATTCCGGGGATCGAGCCGACGCCCAGCAGGATCGCAGTCGGCAGGAAAACGCCCAGGAGAGCCCACAGCGGCGTGCGCAGGAAGAGTTTTGCTTCGGTGATTAGCAAAGTACGCATCGGGAGGGCTCCTTCAGCCGCGAGTGAGGGCGACGAACGCTTCGTGCAGGGTGGGTTGGCCGGTGGTGGCGAGCAGGTCGGCGGGAGTCCCGGTGGCGACGACGCGGCCCTGATCCAGCAGCACCAGGCGATCGCAGAGCCGTTGCGCCTCGTCCATGAAGTGGGTGACCAGCACGATCGTCACGCCGGAAGCCCGCACGTCCTCGACCAGTTGCCACGTTTCCTGCCGGGCGTGCGGGTCGAGGCCGGTGGTCAGTTCGTCGAGAATCGCCAGCTCGGGGCGGCCGACCAGTGCGAGCGCGATGGACAGCCGTTGCCGGAGGCCGCCGGAAAGCTTGCCGAAGGCGACGTCGCGGTGGGCGGCTAGGCCGAGTTGGGTCAGCAGCATCTCGATGTCGGCCGGGTTCGGGTAGAAGGACGCGAACAGCGAAAGCGCTTCCTGGACCCGCAGATTCTCCGGCAGGCGCGCGTCCTGCAGTTGGGTGCCGACGCGGCGGCGCAGTTCGGCGGCGTCGCGCGCAGGATCCAGGCCTAGCACGGAAATCGTGCCGGAATCCGGCGAGCGCAGGCCCTGCAGGCATTCGACAGTGGTGGTCTTCCCGGCTCCGTTCGTGCCGAGTACGCCGAAGATCTCGCCGCGTTCGACGGAGAACGAGACGCCGTCGACCACGACCCGGCCCGCATAGGCCTTGCGGAGTTCGGAAACTTCGATGAGTCGCATGCGAACGACGCTAGAAGCGCCCGCGGTCCGGCAGAATGAGCCGGAAACCCCAGTTGAGGTGGGGTTTTGCGGGTGCCGGGGTGGGGCTGGGGCCACCCCGATCCGGGAGCTGCGACCAGGGTCCGGGAAGGCCGGAGCAGCGAGACTGGGGAGCGAAAGGGGGTGCCATGACGTCGGTGCGGCGCGCGTGGGCACTCGCCGGTCTCGCGGTGGTGAGCTGGGTCGACGTCTTGCTTGAGCTGATCGCGTTCGCGCTGCTGTGCGTCGGTCTCGTGCTCTTCTTCTCCCCGGCGGTCGAAATCGCGCGCGTCCGGTCGCGGCGCACCCGGGAGCTGGTCGGCCAGTGGACCGGCCGGGATATTCCGAGCCCGTACCGGCCCGAGCCGCCGGAGCCGGAACGCGAGCGTGACGGCTGGTATCGCGACGGCACTCAGCTCTACCGGCGCGCCTGGTGGATCCGCTGGAATCGACGTTTCACGTGGATCATGGAGGATCCGGCGACCGGCCGGGAGTTCGGCTGGCAGCTGCTGAACCCGCTGGTCGCACTGGGTTTCGCGGTGTTCTCGCTGGTCGCCGGGCCGGTCGCGCTGCGCGGGTACGCCCGGTGGACCGGGTACTGGCTCGGCCCGCACGCACCGCGGGGGAAGAGCTGGCTCGGTCGCCGGTTCGAGACGCTCGGGCATCAGCTCGGGCTGTGGGCGATCTCCGTGGCGCAGCTGGGCCTGACGGTCGCCCAGATCATCGTGCTGACCGGCGCGGTGCCGGTGTTCCCGACGGTCACGCGGGCCAGTCGCGCGGTCGCCGACACCTTCCGCCGCGAGGCCGAGCGCTGGACGGGAGTGCGGATCGCTCAGCCGTACGTGCCGCCGCCCGCGCTCCCGGTGCCGCGCGGCGACGGGCTGTACCAGTTCGGCAAGCAGCTGTACGAGGAACCGTGGTGGCCGATGCTGCGCGCCCGGATCCACTGGGTGCTCTACGACCGCGCGACCTGGCGGGACATGGCCGCCGCGGTGCTGCTTCCGGTGCTGACGCCGGTGCTGTGGGTGCCGTCGGCGGCGCTGGTCTTCTGGGGGATTTACGGCCTGGTCGCGCTGTGGATCACTGGCGCGCACAGCTGGTTCGAGATGGTCGGGTTGCCCGCGGCGACCAGCACCGGCGGTGCGTTCGCGATGACGCCGGTGGCGTTGGCGGCGGTGTTCGTCGGATTGCTGCCGACGCCGTGGCTCGCCAGGTGGCAGGCGAAACTCGGGCGGTGGCTGCTCGGTCCGACCGAGGCGTCCCGGCTTGCCCAGCGGGTGCACCGGCTGGACCAGACGAGGGTCGAGGTCAACGTCGCGCAGGCTGCTGAGCTGCGGCGGATCGAACGCGACCTGCACGACGGCATCCAGTCGCGGCTGGTCGCGATGGGAATGAAGCTCGGCGCGCTGGAAGCATTGATCGACCATGATCCGGATAAAGCGAAACAGCTGGCCGCGGAGCTGCGGGAAGCGTCGTCGGAGGCGCTCACCGAGCTGCGGTCGCTGGTGCGGGGCATCCATCCGCCGGTGTTGTCGGAGCGCGGACTGGTTGATGCGGTGCGCGCGGCGGCGTTGGACAGTCCGCTGAAAGTCGAGGTCACGGTCTCGGTGCCGGGGCGGCTCGAACAGCCGGCGGAGGCTTGCGCGTACTTCGCGGTGTGCGAATTGCTTGGCAACGCGGCAAAACACGGCGAGGCACGGCGCGCGACCGTGGTGCTGGAGTATCTCGACGGACTGCTGCGCGCGACCGTCACCGACGACGGCAAGGGCGGTGCCGACGCCGCGCGCGGCACGGGTTTGCGCGGGATCGAGCGGAGGCTGTCCGGATTCGCCGGTAGGTTGGCGCTGACCAGCCCGCCGGGCGGCCCGACGGAGGCGATTGTGGAGGTGCCGTGCCAGCTCGACCCCGGACCGTCGTCGCCGAAGACCAGTACCTCCTCCGAGACGGTTTGACCCATCTGCTCGTCGCGCACGGCTTCGACGTCGTCGCGGCCGTCGGCTCCGGCCCCGAACTCGCCGCCGCGCTGTGGGAACACCGGCCTGATGTGTCCATTGTGGACGTACGAATGCCGCCGACCAACACCGACGAGGGCTTGCAGGTCGCACTCGCCGCTCGGCGGGAGACGCCCGGACTGCCGATTCTCGTGCTGTCGCAACACGTCGAGCAGCTGTACGCGCGCGAATTACTGGCGGACGGCACCGGCGCCGTCGGCTATCTGTTGAAGGACCGGGTATTCAACGCGGAACAGTTCATTGACGCGGTCCGCCGGGTCGCGGCGGGCGGGACCGCGATGGATCCGGAAGTGATCGCGAAACTGGTGGCTGGCAATGCTTCCGATCCGCTGGCGGCCCTGACGCCACGGGAACGCGAAGTGCTCGGTTTGATGGCGGAGGGTTGTTCGAACGCCGCGATCGCCAGCCGGTTGCACTTCAGTGAAGGCGCGGTCGGCAAACACACCGCGAATATCTTCGCCAAACTCGGGATTTCCGCTTCTGACGATACGAATCGCCGGGTGCTGGCCGTGTTGAAGTTCCTCGGTTCTAGCTGAGCGGCACCCGCACCGCGGGCGGAAGCGGCTCAGCGCCCGGATGGGCCCGAAATGACTGGAGCAGCAACGCCGTGAACCGTCGCACCGCCGCGACTCGGGCGGAAGGCGGTTCCACCTGGATGCCCTCGTTCGCGACCAACGCCAGCACAAGGTCTTCCAGCACGAAATCCGCGCGCAGATCGCCGCTTTCCTTGGCTCGGCGGATGAGTTCGAGCAGCAGCCGCAGCGTCCGGGCGCGGTCGGCGGCGAAGTCGAGGCGTCGCGGCAATTGCGCGACGAACGCGCGAAACCCCTGCTCACGGGCGTGCACCTCGGTGAGTTTCTCCACCGCCAGGACGAAACCCAGCCACGGGTCAGCCGCGGCAAGGCCCTCCTCGACGATCGACGAGCACAGCCCCAGCTCCGCGGCGAACGCTTCGGCGATCAGCGCGTCTTTGGTCGGAAAATGCCGATAGACCGTCGCGACGCTCACCTCGGCTTGCCGCGCGATCTCTCGTATCGGCACGCGGTATCCGCGGACGGTGAAGGCCACTCGGGCAGTGGCGAGAATGCGCACGCGGTTGTGCGCGGCGTCGGTCCGTCTCACTTCGGCCGTCACCCCTCTCAGTTCCGCCTGGACCGCTGACCTGCTGGAATACCGTCGGACGCATGAAAGCCGTCCAGTTTGATCAGTATGGCCCGCCCAGCGTCGTGCACGTCGCCGATGTCGCCGAACCGCACGCCGGACCTGGCGAGATTCGCATTTCCGTGCGCGCGTCCGGCTTTTCCGCGGGCGAAACCGCTATCCGGTCCGGCGAGCGCAAAGGTGCGAGGCTGCCGTTCCGGACGGGATACGACGCTGCTGGCGTGGTGGACGAAGTGGGCGATGGAGTTCCTGGGATAGAGCTCGGCGCACACGTCTTCGGCATGACGGCCGCGGATCGTCGCGGGGCCAACGCCGAGTACGCCGTTCTCGTTCACTGGGCCGCCAAACCGGTCGCGTGGAGCTGGGCCGAGGCGGGCGGTGCCGCGGGTGCGATCGAAACCGCCACCCGAGTGCTGGATCAGCTGCCTGGCGAAACGCTCCTGGTGCACGGCGCGGCGGGCGGGGTCGGCACGGTCGCGATTCAGTTGGCAGTAGCTCGCGGTACCACCGTTATCGGCACCGCGAGCCCGCACAACCACGATTTCCTGCGCTCACTCGGTGCGGAGCCGACGACATACGGACCCGGACTGGTCGACCGGGTCGGCAGCGTCGACGCGGTGTTCGACTGTGCCGGGGGAGCACTGCCAGATCTGATCAAGATCGCCGGAGACCCCGCGAGGGTCGTGACGATCATCGACGCCACCGCGGCACAGCATGGCGTGCATTTCTCGCACAGCGCCGCGATCCCCGGGGCCGACCCACTGGCAGTACACGGCCTCGCCACCGCGATAAAGCTTGCCGAGGAAGGGCGCTTAAAGATCCCCGTCGCAGCGACCTTCCCGCTGAGCCAAGCCGCCGCCGCGCATGAACTGAGCGAGAGCAGGCATGCCCGCGGGAAGATCGTCTACCTGAACTCAGGCGCGTGAAACCCGCACCATCTCGTCCCGTTCCACGACCTTCACCCGCTCGCGTCCTTCGGCCTCGCCGAGCGACTTTTCGTGCGCGTCGAGCTTGCCCCACCCTTCCCAGGTGGTGAACGAAATCCCGCGCGCGGCGAGGAATTCCAGGATCGCGTCCGGCGACGAATGCCGCGGCGCGGCGAGAGTGTCCGCGTCCGCCAGCAGGTTCGCGACGGTCTCGGCCGCGTCGCCCTTCGTGTGGCCGATCAGGCCGACCGGGCCGCGCTTGATCCAGCCGGTCACGTACACGCCGGGGACCTGGTTCTCGTCCAGGTCCAGCACGCGGCCGCCCTGGTTGGGGATCACGCCCGCGGTGTGGTCGAACGGGATTTCCGGCAAATGCGACGACAGGTACCCGACCGCGCGGTACACCGCCTGGACGTCCCAGTCGTGGAACTCGCCGGTGCCGACAACCTTGCCGTCGCGGTACTCGGTGCGTTCGGTGCGCAGGCCGACGACCTTGCCGTCCTCGCCGAGCACCTCGGTCGGGGCGTGGAAGAAGTGCAGGTGCAGCCGCCGCGGACGGGTGCCTTCGTCGCGAATCGCCCATTCCTGCAGCGTCTTCACGACCATGTCGGTCTGCTTGGAGGACCGCAGTTCGGCGACGCTCGCCTCGTCGAACTCCATGTCCTCGGGGTGCACGATCACCTCGACGTTCGGCGAATGGTCCAGTTCGCGCAGTTCCAGCGGCGAGAACTTCGCCTGCGCCGGACCGCGGCGGCCGAAGACGTGCACGTCGGTGACCGGGCTGGCCTTCAGACCCTCGTAGACGTTCGCCGGGATGTCGGTCGGCAGCAGTTCGTCGGCGGTCTTGGCGAGCACGCGCGCCACGTCCAGCGCGACGTTGCCGACGCCGAGCACCGCGACCGAGGACGCGTTGAGCGGCCAGGTGCGCGGCACGTCCGGGTGGCCGTCGTACCAGGACACGAAGTCGGCGGCGCCGTGGCTGCCGTCGAGGTCGATGCCCGGGAGGTCGAGCGCGCGGTCGGCCATCGCGCCGGTCGCGAAGATGACCGCGTCGTAGAACTCGCGCAGGTCGTCGAGCTTCAGGTCGGTGCCGTAGTCGACGTTGCCGAGCAGCCGGATGTTCGGCCGGTCGAGCACCTTGTGCAGGGCGTTGACGATGCCCTTGATGCGCGGGTGGTCGGGCGCGACGCCGTAGCGGATCAGCCCGAACGGCGCGGGCATGCGCTCGAACAGGTCGATCTCGACGTCCGCGTCGGACTTGTCCAGCAGGTCGGCGGCGTAAATGCCGGCGGGACCGGCGCCAACGACGGCGACACGAAGGATTCGGCTCACCGGTCCACGGTAAGTTAGGTGATCCTAACAATCACTGTGATCTGGCGTACGGTCCACCAGGTGGGAGCCGCTAAGCTGGCGCTATGCGCGTTCTCGTCGTCGACAACTACGACAGCTTCGTCTACAACCTCGTCCAGTACCTGGCGCAGCTCGGCGCCGACTGCACGGTGTGGCGCAACGACGTCGTCGACCTCGACCGCGTGCCCGAATTCGACGCGGTGCTCGTCTCGCCGGGCCCGGGAACGCCGGAACGTGCAGGTCAGAGCATTGAAGTGATCGCGAAATGCGCCGAGACGCGCACGCCGATGCTGGGCGTCTGCCTCGGCCACCAGGCGCTGGGCGTGCACTTCGGAGCCACCGTCGACCGGGCCGACGAGCTGCTGCACGGCAAGACCAGCCAGGTGCATCACACCGGCGTCGGCATCCTCGCCGGGCTGCCGGAGGAGTTCACCGCCACTCGCTATCACTCGCTCACCGTGCTGCCGGACACCATCGATCCGGCCGTTTTCGAGGTCACCGGGACCACCGAGAGCGGCATCGTGATGGGCATGCGGCACCGCGAGCTGCCGCTGGAGGGCGTGCAGTTCCACCCCGAATCCGTGCTCACCGAATGCGGGCACCGGATGCTGGCGAACTGGATGGCCTCGGCCGGACACCCGGTCGCGCCGACCGTCGTAGACGACCTGGAGCGGGCCACCCGCACGCTGCAGAAGGCCGCGACTGCGTGACCGCGCCGATTCCGCTGATCCGGCTCAGCGGAGTCGGAAAACGTTACGGCAGCGGTGAACCCGTCCTGACGCACGTCGATTTCGAGGTGCCCGCGGGACGGGTCGTCGGCATCCTCGGCACGAACGGATCGGGCAAATCAACCCTGCTGCGGATCCTGGCCGGGGTATCGCGCGCGTCGTACGGCGACATCGCCGGAAGCCCAGCGGTCGGCTACCTGCCGGACCGGTTCCCCGGCGGCCAGCGGCTGAGCGCGCGGGCATACCTGCGGCATCTCGCGCGGATCCGCGGACTGGCCGACCTGTCCGGCATCGATCCGCTGCTGAAGCGGCTCGCGCTGGTCGGCAGTCCGGACGCGCAGCTGCGGACGCTGTCGAAAGGCAACGCGCAGAAGGTCGGCCTCGCACAAGCCGTGCTGGTGCGGCCGGCCCTGCTGATCCTCGACGAACCCTGGTCCGGTCTCGACGTCGGCACGCACGCGGTGCTCGGCGAATTGGTCGCGGAAACCCGGGCCCGAGGCGCAAGCGTCGTGTTCACCGACCATCGGCCGGACGTCATGCGCGCCCACGCCGACGAGGTGTACCGGCTCGAATCCGGCCGGCTCGCGCCGCTGGAAACGCATCCGGAGCGCAAACGGATCACGCTGCTGCCGGTGTCGTCGAGCGTCGACAACTGGTCCGCTGAACCTGGCGTGCACACGGTCGCCGACCAGGCAGGCGGCGTGGTCCTGACGGTCGACGCCGAACACGCCGACGCCGTACTGCTGCGTGCGCTTTCCGGTGGTTGGTCGGTGCGGGAGGTGGCGCCGTGCTCGCAGTGAGCCGCTATTACCTGGCGCTGCTGGGACATTCGCAGCGGTACCTGCCCGCGGGCCTCGCATACCTAGCGTTGTGCTCGATCCTTTACGCAGACCCGAGTTCGCCGGTGATTCCGCTGTATGGCGTTAGCGGGGCAGGGGTTCTCGTACTCGGTTGCTGGCTCACGATCGCGTTGCTGGACATCGAAGACCCGGTGCAGCGGTTGATCACCCTCAATCATGCTGGGGGCAACCGGAAAACCATTGGCGGCGCGGTGCTTACGGTTTTCGGCTGCACCTTGGTGTGCACGGTCGTGACTGTCGCGTGGGCGGCGACGCATCGGAATCAGCTGCATTGGCAGATTGTCAGTACCGGCCTGGCGACCCATCTGGCGTGCGCTCTGCTCGGCATCGCGATCGGCCTGCCATGCTCGCGACTGCTGGTATCGCGCATCGGATGGACGGTGCTCGCCGCGGTTCTCGTGCTTGGCGTGGTGCTGCTGGGAAAGTGGGTCCCGGTGGTGCATCCGCTGCTGGAGGCGCTGATGAGCGGCACTCCGTACGGCGGTCCGCTCGGCTTGGCGATCGGCACGTCGCTGGTGCTGCTGGCGGCGAGCATGACTGTGGTGGGCGCGGTTTCCGCGCGACGATCTTGAACAAGGGGGAGGTCACATGGCGGCTGGCACCATCCTGATCACCATGCCGGAGGCGGCGGACGACGAGCTCCGGAAGCTCGCGGCATGGTTTCGCGACGAGGACGACTTGCGCGGCCGGATCCGAGCCCAAGACGCACCGGCGCGTCCTGGCGAAATGGGCGGTGCACTGGAAGCGATCACCGTCATCGCCACCAGCGGCACCGCGACCGCGCTGTGCCGCTCGCTCTTCGACTGGCTGGCTCGTCGCCGCGAAGCACGAAAGGTGTCTCTCAAACTGACGATGGGCGAGGACAAGCTCGAACTGGAGTGCGGCTCGGGCGACGATTCCGCTGAAGTGCTTGCCGCGCTCCAGAAATTCCTCGACCAGGAGTCCTGACCGAGTGAGCGTCCTTCCCGATCCGGAGCTGTCTCGAGCGATCCTCATCGGCACGAGCGACTTCGAGTCCGAGCTGTTCGCGAATCTTCCGGCAGTCCACAACAATCTGACGGACCTGCGTGCGGCGCTCAGCGATCCGCAGGCCGGGATTCTCAGCCGGGAACACTGCTATGTCGTCGACAATCCGGAGTCGCCGACGAGCCTGACGAGGCGCTTGCGCCGCTACTCCCGGGAAGCCGAAGATTTCCTCTTCGTCTACTACGCCGGTCACGGGATCCGGCACGAACTCCGCGACCGGCTCTATCTGACGACGCGCGAGACGGACCCCGAAGAACCGGAGACGACGGCGGTCGCCTTCGATACCTTGCGCGACGCGGTGGAGATGAGCCCCGCACAGGTCAAGCTGCTCATCCTCGACTGCTGCTACTCCGGCCTGGCGATCGGAGCGATGTCGGATTCCCTTCTGGATTCGCGGGAGATCAAGGTCCGCGGAACAACAGTGATCGCTTCCTCGCCGAAGAACGAGCGGTCGCTGTCCCCGCCCGGAGACCGCAATACCGCGTTCACCGCGGAGTTGCTCAGCTTGCTGAGCCGTTCCCGCGGGCGTCCGCTGGACGTCACCAACCTCTACGGCGCCCTTGACGCGGCTCTCGCGCGTCGCGGAATGCCCCGGCCGAAGATGCAGGCGACGGACACCAGCAGCAGCCTTCTGCTGCGCCGGGAACCGTTGGGGGCCAAGGCTCCGGCAGCGCCCGCGCCTGCCGATCCAGGTGTGCCGAAACGCGAGCTGAAACCAGCGGAAAGCGCCAGCCATCGGGGCGAGGAGGTCCCGGCAGCGCGGACAGTCCCGCGCGATGAGCCGTCTCTGGACAAGCCGCTTGTCCAGCACGCAGTGTGGCTGTGGCGGGCCGCGCTTGCTGCGCTGCAGTGGCTTGGTCTCTACCTCAGCATCGGATACACCGTTGGCGGATTGGCGACTGCTCTGGCCAGCGACGCTTCAGCCAGCACCAGACTCGGAAATCTCTTCGCCGGTTTGGTGGCGCTGGTGCTCGCCCAGACTTCGGGGTCTTTTTTGTATCGCCGCGTTTGGCGCGAGGGCCGGCGGGTCGACTTCACCGAGGCGTTCTCCTGGCTCGGCAAGCAGCCGGAAAAAGTGCGCTTGGTGTCCCTGCGGGTGCTGCTCGCGGGGTGCGTTGGGGTGGTCGCGGCCGGAATATTCTTCGATCTGTGGGTCCCAGCTCCTGAAGCAACTGCCCGCCCAGCGAATGTAGCGATTCCGACTGCTTTGTCGCTCGGAGCGGTCATGTGCCTATTCGCGCTGGTCAAGCACTACCTCAGGCGACACCACTCGCTGTAGTTTGCAAATTGCATTCGGCAAATGCCGATTTGGGGGTTCCGGGTCAGGTAGCGAGTCGGTTACCCTCGCGCCGTCTGTTCGGCCCGGGAGGGGAGCATCCGTGACGGCAGGGATCGCCGCGATCAGCGTGGACGGCTCCGCGGACGAGTTGCAGCAGTTGGTTTCCTGGCTCGGCGCCGAGGACGAACTCGCCGGCCGGGTGCGGCTCGCCGGGCCGGGAAGCGACGTCGTCGTGATGGTGAGCAGCCGGTCGGCGGGCACGTTCTGCCGGTCGCTCTTCGGCTGGTTGCGCGGGCAGCGCGACGGGCGGCAGGTGTCGCTCACGGTGAAGCGTTCCGGGGCCGTCGAGGAACTGGACGTCGATTGCGGCGGCGGGCACGACGTCGACGAGGTGCTCGCCAGCGTGCGGAGTTTCCTCGACCAAGACTGATCGGCCGGCGCGAAAAAAGGGCCCGCACGGTGCGCACCGTGCGGGCCCTCCTTTGCGGGACTACTAGCGGATCAGCCGTTGTTGTGGATTCCGCCCGGCGGGAAAATGCCGCCGCCGGAGGTCGCCGTCGTCGAGCCGCCGCTGCCGTCGTCGGCCTTGATCGTCAGCATGATCGTCTGATTCGGGCTGATCTGGGTTCCGGCAGGCGGATTCTGCTTCACCACGGTGTTCGGCTGGCCGCTGCCGCTGTGCGTGGTCTGCGTCTGGATGCTGCCCGACCAGCCCACGCTCTGCAGCTTCTGCGTCGCCTGGTCCTGGGTCATCCCGGTCAGGTCCGGCATCTGGATCTGCTGCGGGCCGGACGACACGGTCAGCTTCACCGTGCTGTTCGAGGGCAGGTAGCCGCCGTTGGGCTGCTGGTCGATGACCTGGTCCTTCGGCTTGTCCGAGGCCTGGTCGCTGCGCTGGACCTGGAAACCGGCGTTCTCGATCGTCTGCTTCGCCGTCGCGTAGTCCTGGCCGACTGTGTTCGGCACCTTCTTCTGCGACAGGCCCGATCCGACGACGATGTCCACCGGCGTGCCCTCGGTGGCCGAGGAGTTCGCGGTCGGGTTCTGCGACACGACCTTGCCGACGTCGTTCGGGTTGTCGACGGGCTTCGACGTCGTGTTGCCCAGCTTCAGCTTGGCCTGCTCGAGCGCCGCCTTCGCGTCGTCCGGCGACTTGCCCTGCAGGTCCGGCACCGTCGCGCTGCCCGGCTTCTGGCCGACGGTGAGGGTGATCGTGGTCGTGGTCGGCACCGACGCGCCGACCTGCGGGTCGATCGCGATGACCTTGTCGATCTGGTCCTCGGTGCAGGTCTGGCCGCCGGGGTTGCTCGCCTCGGGGCCGCACACCACGTACTTGGTCGGCCCGAACGACGAGAAGCCCGCCTGCTGCAGTTGCGACTTCGCCGTCTGCACCGGCGTGTTGACCACCGGCGGGATCTGCGCGTTCTCGGGCTTGGCGCGGAACGATCCGCTCAGCCAGAAGATCAGCAGCACCACGCCCGCCACGAGCAGCGCGGCGATCACCCCGAAGATGATCCGGCGCCGGCGCTTGGCCCGCGGGTCCTCTTCCGGTTCGTCGGCGTACTCGTCGTAGGCCTGCGGCTGGCGCCGGTCGGCGTTCATCACCTGGGTGCGCTCGTCGTCCGACATCACCATCGGGGCCGACGGACGCTGCCCGGACAGCGTCCGGACCAGGTCCGAGCGCATCTCGGCGGCCGACTGGTACCGGTTCGCCGGGCCCTTGGCCAGCGCCTTCAGCACGACCGCGTCCAGTTCCGGCGACACCGCCGGGTTCACCGACGACGGCGGGTTCGGGTCCTCCCGCACGTGCTGGTACGCCACCGCGACCGGGGAATCGCCGGTGAACGGCGGCTCGCCGGTGATCAGTTCGTACAGCACACAGCCCGCGGCGTAGACGTCCGAGCGGGCGTCCACGGACTCGCCGCGCGCCTGCTCCGGCGAGAGGTACTGGGCGGTACCGATGACGGCCGCGGTCTGCGTCATCGCCGACTGGCCGTCGTGCATGGCGCGCGCGATGCCGAAGTCCATCACCTTGACGGCGCCGTTCTTCGTGATCATCACGTTCGCCGGCTTCACGTCGCGGTGCACGATGCCGTGCCGGTGCGAGAAGTCGAGCGCGGCGCAGACGTCGGCCATGACCTCCATCGCGCGCTTCTGCGACAGCGGGCCCTCGGTCTTGACGATGTCGCGCAGCGTCCGGCCTTCGACGTACTCCATCACGATGTACGGCAGCGGCCCGACGTCGGTGTTCGCCTCGCCGGTGTCGTACACGGCGACGATCGCGGGATGGTTCAGCGCGGCGGCGTTCTGCGCCTCGCGCCGGAACCGCTCCTGGAACTGCGGATCACGGGCGAGGTCCGCGCGCAGGACCTTGATCGCGACCTCCCGGCCCAGCCGCACGTCGTGCCCGTGGTGGACCTCGGACATACCGCCGTACCCGAGCGTGTCGCCCAGCTCGTACCGATTGGAGAGCAGTCTGGGTGTCGTCATCGCTTCGTGCCGTTCCATTCCGTCCAAGGTGTGGTCATCATGCCTTGCAGGCCCTGGGCCTCGCTCGTTCCGGCCGGGGTGGCTGAGGTCGGTCCGCTCCCGCTGTCCACGCTTCGCGGCGGTCCGCCGTTGCCGGCCGACACCACTCTCGCGATCAGGAACGCCACGGCCACCAGGACCACGACGACGACCACCGCGAGCAGCACCCACCAGCCCCATTGGTTCCGCTTCGGCGGCGGAACCGGCTGTACCGGCGGACCCGGCGGAGCCGACAGCGGCCGGAACGCCGGATTGGAGCTAGGCCCGATCGGCGCGCCGGTACCCGCCTGCGGCACTGCGGGCGGAACCGGCGGCACTGGTGGTTGCCCCGCCGCGTAGGCGGCGTTCACCAGGCCGAGCGGGGTGGGCAGCGGGCGGCCGGCCCGGACCGCGGCGACCGCGCCGGCGAACTCGCCGCCGCTCGCGTACCGCTGCCGGGGGTCCTTCACGAGCGTCGCCTCGATGACCGCGCGCGCACCCGGCGGGACGTCCGGCGGCAGCGGCGGCGGGACGTCGCGGATGTGCATCATCGCGACCGTCACCGCGTTCTCGGACAGGAACGGCCGGTGCCCGGCGAGGCATTCGTACCCGCACACGGCGAGCGAATAGACGTCGCTGGCCGGTTCCGCGTCCTGGCCGAGCGCCTGCTCCGGCGCGATGTAGTGCGCCGTGCCCATGACCATGCCGGAACGGGTGACCGGGGCGGCGTTGGCGGCCTTGGCCACGCCGAAGTCGGTGATCTTCACCTTGCCCGCGGGGGTGACCAGGATGTTGCCCGGCTTCACGTCGCGGTGCACCAAACCCTGCTCGTGCGCGGCCTGCAGCGCGGTGCCCGCCTGCTCAAGCAGATCGAGCGTGTAGTCCGCGGTGAGCCGCCCGTGCTTGGCGAGGATGCCCGCCAGCGGATCGCCCTCCACGTACTCCATCACGAGGTACGCGATGGACAAATCCTCGTTGACCGTCTCGCCGTAGTCGTGCACCGCGGCGATTCCGGCGTGGTTGAGCGACGCGGTCATCCGCGCTTCGGTACGGAACCGGTGCAGGAATTCGGCGTCGCCGGACAGTTCGGCCTTCAGCACCTTCACCGCGACGATCCGGTCGAGCCGGGTGTCGCTCGCCTGCCAGACCTCGCCCATCCCGCCGACGGCGATCCGGTTCGTCAGCTTGTAGCGCTCGGCCAGCAGCTGACCCGAGGACAGCATCGGCTATCCACCCCCGAGCCGGGCGGCGATGGCGGCGCGGCCGATCTCGGCGGCCACCGTGCCGCCGGTCGCGGCGAGCCCGCGGTTGCCGCCGTTCTCGACGATGACCGACACGGCGATCTGCGGGTTGTCCGACGGCGCGAACGCGGTGTACCACGCGTGCGGAGCGGTGTTCTTCGAGTCGGCTCCGTGCTCGGCGGTACCCGTCTTCGACGCGATCTTCAGCGCGTCGTTCTTGCCGCCGCCCTTGGTGAAGGACTCCGACGCGATCATCATGTCGGTGAGGATCTTGTCGTTCTCCGGCGACAGCGCGGGCTTGCCGGTGAGCTGCTCCGGGTCGACGTTCTCGACCGTCGACAGGTCCGGGGCCAGGATCGACTGGATCAGCTGCGGCTTCATCGCGTAACCGTTGTTCGCGACGGTCGCCGAGAGCAGGCAGTCCTGCAGCGGGGTGAGCCGGACGTCGCGCTGGCCGATGCCGCTCTGATACAGCGCGCCCGGCGAGTCGAGCGGGCCCACAGTCGAGCCGACGACCCGCATCGGCACGGTCAGGTCGTTCTGCCCGATGCCGAAGTTGGCCGCGGCCGCCTTCATCTTGTCCGCGCCGAGCTGGCCCGCGAACGTCGCGAACGGCACGTTGCACGAGTGCGCCAGCGCGTCCTTGAACGTGTTGCCCGGGCAGGTCTCGCCGCCGTAGTTCTCCAGCGTCGTGTTCGTGCCCGGCAGCTGGACGTTCGGCGCGGTGCTGACCTGGGTGTCCGGGCCGATGCCGCTCTCCAGCGCCGCGCTGGCGGTGACGATCTTGAACGTCGACCCCGGCGGGTAGTTCTCCGAGATCGCCCGGTTCAGCATCGGGTTGTTCTTGTCCTTGGAGTAGGCGTCCCACGCCTTGTTCTGGTCGGTGCCGTGCGTCGCCAGCTGGTTCGGGTCGTACGACGGGGTCGACACCATCGCCAGGATGCGGCCGGTCTTCGGCTCCATCGCGACCACCGCGCCGGTGTAGCCGCGCTGCGTCATCAGGTCGTAGGCGGCCTTCTGCACCTTCGGGTCGATGGTGAGCTTCACGTTGCCGCCGCGCGGATCGCGGCCGGTGACCATGTCCGACAGGCGGCGCACGAACAGCCGCGGGTCCGACCCGTTCAGCACGTCGTCCTCGGCGCGCTCGAGCCCGCCCGCGCCGTAGTTGATCGAGTAGTAGCCGGTGACCGGGGCGTACATCGGGCCGTCGGCGTAGGTGCGGAAGAACTTGAACTTGTCCGTCGAGGGCTTCACGCCCGCGAGCACGGTGCCGTCCGGCGTGACGATCTGGCCGCGCTGGCGGGAGTACTCGTCGTAGAGCACCCGCTGGTTGCGCGGATCCGTGCGGTACGTGTCGGCCTTGATGACCTGGACGTAGGTGTCGTTGGCCAGCAGCAGCACGATCATCGCGAGCATCGCCATGCCGACCTTGCGCAGGGGGGCGTTCACGCGGTCCTCCCGTTCGGGTCGCCTTCGGCTGGCGGACGCCGCACCATCACGGTGTGCGCTTCGGCGATCGGAGCCTGCGGCTGCTGCGGCTTCGGCCGGGTGGCCGGCCTGCGCGCCGCGTCCGAAATGCGCAGCATCAGGGCGACCAGGATGTAGTTCGCCAGCAGCGAAGAGCCGCCGTAGGACAGGAACGGCGCGGTGACGCCGGTTTCCGGGATGAGCGCGGTGACGCCGCCGACGACCACGAAGATCTGGATCACGATGGTGAAGGCGAGCCCGCCGCCGAGCAGCTTTCCGAACGTGTCGCGTACGGCCAGCGCGCTGCGCATGCCGCGCATCGCG
Organism: Amycolatopsis sp. cg13; assembly: GCF_041346965.1. Classification (GTDB taxonomy): domain Bacteria; phylum Actinomycetota; class Actinomycetes; order Mycobacteriales; family Pseudonocardiaceae; genus Amycolatopsis. Next base: position 5,697,180 of record NZ_CP166848.1, on the reverse strand, counting down.
AGCAGCACGTACAGCATCAGCACCGCGGCCAGCCCGATGAAGCCGAGCTCCTCGCCGATCGCGGCGGTGATGAAGTCGGTGCTCGCGGCGGGCGGGATGTCCGGGCGGCCCGCGCCGAGCCCGGTGCCGCCGACGCCGCCGGTGCCGAGCCCGAACAGGCCCTGCGCGAGCTGGTAGCTGCCGCCCAGCACGTCGTAGCGCGGGCCGGTGGGGTTGAGCCAGTTCTCCACGCGCTGCTGGACGTGGCCGAACAGGTTGTAGGCGATGATGCAGCCGCCGACGAAGAACGTGAGCCCGACGACGACCCAGATCGCGCGCTCGGTCGCGACGTAGAGCATCACCAGGATGATGCTGAAGTACAGCAGCGACGTGCCGAGGTCCTTCTCGAACACCAGCACGCCGATGGCCGCGGCGGCGGCGATCAGGATCGGGCCGAGGTCACGCGCGCGCGGCAGCTCCACGCCGAGGAACTTCTTGCCCGCCACCATGAACAAATCGCGTTTGGACACCAGGAACGAGGCGAAGAAGATCATCAGCAGGATCTTCGCGAACTCGCCCGGCTGGATCGAGAAGAACGGCAGCTTCAGCCACACCTTCGCGCCGCCGGCCTCGGACAGGCTGGCTGGCAGCACCGCGGGCAGCGCGAGCGCGCCGAGCCCGACCAGTCCGGCGATGTAGCTGTAGCGGGTCAGCGTGCGGTGGTCGTTGACCACCACCAGCACGATCACGAACAGCACCAGCGAAACCGCGGTGAACAGCAGCTGCTTGGTGATCTCCGGCGAGTACTCCTTGCCGCGCTGCAACGCCGATTCGGCCTTCGCCAGGTCGAGCCGGTGAATCATCACCAGCCCGATCCCGTTCAGCAGCGCGACGCACGGCAGCAGCACCGGATCGGCGTACGGGGCCCACCGGCGCACGGCGAGGTGCGTCGTGGCGAGCACGCCGAGATAAGCGAGTCCCACCCACAGGATCGAGAGCGTCAGCTCCTGCTCCTGGTTGGCTTCGACGATGACCAGCGCCAGGGTGACGATGCCCGCCGCGAACGCCAGCAACGCGAGCTCCGTGCCCCTGCGCTTGGGGAGGTCTCGCGGCGGATTGGTGGCGAACTGGGCGGACGTCGGGTCGGCCAACGGCTGGCCCATCAGTTACCGCCCCCCGTCGGCGGCGTACCCGCCGTCGAGCAGTCCCTCCCCGCAGGCTGGTTCGCCGACGAAGGCGTGCCGCCGGGCGGCGCCACGCTGGACGAGGGCGCACCCGACTGCGGGACGCCCGTGGAAGAGGTCGGCTTGCAGTCCGACAGCTTCTTCTTGAGACGCAGGAAATCGTCGATGTACTTGCGTGCGTCGTCGAGGCTTTCGCGCTTCACGCCGTTCTGCACGGCGATCCGCGCGTCCTCCTGCAACGCGGAGACGCGGAGCTTGTCGGTGCACAGCTGGCCCGGCGGGCACGAGCCCTGCTCGAGCGAGTGCAGGTCGATGCCGAGGACGCTGCCCGGGACGCCGCGATAGATCACGACCTCCTGATCGGGGCCCTCTCCGACGTAATACTGGCTGAGCACGAAGTATCGAGTCGCGATCGCGGCGGCGCCCAGCACGATCAGCACCACGACCGCCCCGACGAGCCAGCGGAACCGTTTCCGCCGTTTCGCCTTCGGGTCTTCTTGCGGAGCCTGCTGCTCCGGTCGCGGCTGCGGCGGCGGCTGGGTCAGCGCGCGCGCCCTGGCCGCGGGGGAGTCGCCCTGATGCATCTCGTCGCTGCCGTCGCCGGCGGCTCCGCCCACGATCGGGGCGTCGTCGCCGAAATCGACGTCGACCACGTCGGCGATGATGACGGTCACGTTGTCCGTGCCGCCGCCCTTGAGGGCCAGCTCGATCATCCGGTCGGCGCAATCCTGCGGATCCGGGATCTGCACGGCCTCGGCGAGCGTCTCGTCGCTGACCATTCCGGACAAACCGTCGGAGCAAATGAGGTACCGGTCACCGGGACGCGCCTCGCGCACGGTGAGGCTCGGTTCGACCTCGTGTCCGGTGAGCGCCTTGAGCAGCAGCGACCGCTGCGGGTGCACCGCCGCCTCTTCCGGCGTGATGCGGCCCTGTTCGAGCAGTTCGTTGACGAAGCTGTCGTCCCGGGTGATCTGGGCGAACTGACCGCCGCGCATCAGATACGCGCGCGAGTCGCCCACGTGGACCAGACCAAGTCTGCTTCCCGCGAACAAGACGGCGGTGAGCGTGGTGCCCATGCCGTCGAGATCAGGGTCCTGGGACACCAGTTCGGCGATCGCCGCGTTGCCGTTCTGGACGGCTTCGCGGAGCTGGGCGAGGAGGTCGTCTCCCGGCTCGTCGTCGTCGAGCGGGGCGAGCGAGGCGATGACGACCTTGCTGGCCACCTCACCTGCGGCGTGCCCGCCCATGCCGTCGGCGAGCGCGAGGAGACGCGGGCCGGCGTACACGGAGTCCTGGTTGTTGGAACGCACCAGGCCCCGGTCGCTGCGGGCCGCGTAGCGGAGGACGAGAGTCATGGGCGAAGCTCGATCACCGTCTTGCCGATCCGGATGGGGACTCCGAGCGGGACCCGGAGGGGTGCAGTGACCTTAGCCCGGTCGAGGTAGGTCCCGTTCGTCGAGCCCAGATCTTCCACGTACCAGTCCTCCCCGCGCAGCGCGATCCGGGCGTGCCGGGTCGATGCGTAGTCGTCGTCGAGCACCAGCGTCGAGTCGTCGGCCCGGCCGATGAGGATCGGCCGGCCGTCGAGCGCGATGCGGGTGCCCGCGAGGGCCCCGTGTGTGACGAGCAGTTGCTGCGGGGCCTTGCTGCCCCGCGGCTTCTTCTCTTTGTTGCGGCGGAAGGACGGCACCTGGACCCGCAGGCCCGAAGCGGCGTAGAGGTCCGAGCGCACGACTCGGAGCGCGGCGAACACGAAGAGCCAGAGCAGCACGAGAAAGCCCACTCTGGTGAGTTGAACGACCAGCTCTGGCACTTGTTGTGTCCGCTCCCGCCTGTGCCTGCAAGCCGCGGCGCCACGCGCGCCGCGGATCCCCCCGCACGACAATTCTGCGGGAACCCTGTGGACGGTCTGCGATCAGCCCTGGGTTCGGAACACCAGGGACGAATGGCCCACCCGGATCACGTCGCCGTCGGCCAGCTGCCAGGTCTGCACCGGAGTGCCGTTGACCGTGGACCCGTTGGTCGAACCGATGTCGGCGAGCGTCGCGCTCTGGCCGTCCCAGGTGATCTCCAGGTGCCGCCGGGAGACGCCGGTGTCCGGGAGCCGGAAGTCCGCGTCCTGGCCGCGGCCGACCACGTTCGCGCCCTGCTTCAGCGAGTAGGTGCGGTTGGAGCCGTCGTCCAGCTGGAGGCTCGCCTGCAGCTGCCGTCCGGGCACCGGGGCGCCCTGCTGCGCGTACGGGTCCTGGCCGTAAGCCGCCTGCGGCTGGCCGCCGTACTGGTCGTACCCGCCCTGCTGGCCGTAACCCTGGTCATAGCCCTGCGCGGGGGGCTGGCCGCCGTAGCCCTGGTCGTACCCCTGCTGCGGCTGCCCGTAGCCCTGGTCGTACCCGCCCTGCGGAGCCTGGCCGCCGTAACCCTGGTCGTAGCCCTGCGCCGGAGGCTGGCCGCCGTAACCCTGGTCATAACCCTGCTGCGGCTGCCCGCCGTAGCCCTGGTCGTAACCGGGCTGCTGGCCCTGGCCGCCGTACTGGTCGTAGCCCTGCGCGGGGGGCTGGCCGCCGTAGCCTTGGTCGTAGCCCTGCTGCGGCTGACCGCCATAACCCTGGTCGTACCCGGGCTGCTGGCCACCCTGCTGTCCGTAGCCGTACTGGCCCTGCTGGCCGTACGGGTCACCCTGGTCGTATTGGCCGTAGCCGGGGGGCTGGCTCATTGGTGGGTCTCCTGCGTTGCTGGGTCGTGCCGACCGTGACGGCCCTTCCCCCGCAGTGTCGCGGGCGTCGGGATCGACGGACGAACGGGTCTTGAACTGTCCAGTATGCAGCGCCTCGTTGCGCTCGAGTGATACGACGACGTCACCATAGGTGTCCCAGCCCTGTGCGGCGAGGTGTTCCGCCACCGCCCTCGCGAGAACCCCGGTGACCCGCTGCTCATCGCCGGCCATGCGATCGTGGTCAGCCGCCCCCAAAGACACGATGTAGTGATTCGGGGCGAGCTGCCGACCGCCTGCCAGCTCACGAACGTTCTCCTCGCCTTCCCTCTCGAGCGCAACCGCCACTTCCTGCGTGACGACGTTGCCGCCGAACATGCGCGCGAAAGTATTCCCCACCAGGTTCTCGAGACGCCTGTCAAAGCGCTCAACGCGACCCACCGGGGACAACCTCCTCACACGTGTGCTTCCGCATCGATCCTATCCGGGGGAGGAAGGGTTGGGCATGCCCCCGGTGAAACCCGTCAGAAGGCCCTGCTAAGCTTTGCTGGCTGCCTCAAGGAAGCAACTCGGGCGAGTGGCGGAATGGCAGACGCGCACGGTTCAGGTCCGTGTGTCCGAAAGGACGTGAGGGTTCAACTCCCTCCTCGCCCACCATGGTCAGAGCCCCAGCCGCTTGCGCGACTGGGGCTCTTTCCGTTTGTCGGTCGTTCTTTTGCCCGGGGGCCGAGCCCCCGGACCCCCGCGGTGCCTTCGGTTGCGGTTGGTCGGTGGGTTGGTGCGGTATCGGCTTGGCTCGGGTGGTGGAGTTCGGGCCTGCTGGTCTGTGTGCGGGGGTGGTCCAGGACACATTTTGTGTTTCCTGGGTTGGGTGGTTGGTGCGGGAATTCCCGGTTGCGGGTTGCAGTGTGTTGTAGCGTCGGAGTGGTTTGGCGATCACTGACAGCTACCACATCTCGGGCCTGGGGAGGACTTGATGGGGTTTACGACCGTTCCGGAAGCGCTTCGTGCGGCTGACCGGGCTGGGCGGGCGGCGGTTGGGGAGATTCGCGGCGCGGATTGCGGCACGCCGGTCCACGAAGTGTCGGCGGCGTTGCCTGGGGCCAAGGCCAGCAGCGCGGCGGCGACATTCGTTGAATTCTGGACGGCCACCTTGGCGTCGTGGTGCCGAGACGCCGACGAGCACGCCGCGGCGCTGGGCACGGCGGCCGACACCTGACGCGAGCACGAGCGACCTCGGCCCGCTCAGCACAAGCTATGACCACGGCGGCTATCTCGACTCGAAGTCGACAAGTCTCTATAACATGGCTGCGATCACCACTGGCCACAACGACCTCGCGGTCAACTACCAAGGTCCGCAAGACCATAGTCCGCCAGACGTACGTCCCATTCCTCCTGGAGTCCCCGCCACGCCTCAGACGACGCCGCCACCACCTGTCGCGTCGCCTCCCGGCGCGACTCCCACGCCGCCCCCGCCGTCGCGTTAAGGAGTCCTGTGCCGATGCGATCATCATCGCCGCGCTCCGGAGTATCCGCGAGCGTCGAGTTCCGTGCCGGACGCAGGGCTTGTCGCGATGGCTGCCAGAGAGGTCATGTGCCCTGGCGCGTGGGCGCTGTCATCGCGGGCCTCACGGCCCTGCTCCTCAGCAGTTGCGGCAAGCCTGCCGACCCCTTCACTCCAGGAGCGGACGTGAACACAGACCAGAATTCCGTCTTCGCCAAACTCATGAAGCTGCCCGACATCGATCAGGCGGCCGCGCAGTACCAGCGGATGGCCGACGAACTCCAGACCGCGCTCGGCGATCAGATACCCGCCCTCAAGCACTGGACTCTGACGAACGAACAGATCCGCGCGGGGTGCGGCAATGACTACCCGGGCATCGGATCGGCGGGTGAGGATCTCAGCCTCGAGAACCGCGTGGTGCCGGTCAAACTGTCTGATGCCGACTATGAGCGTGCGCTCGGCATCGTGGGAGCTATCGCGACGAAGTACGGCTTCACCTCTCAACCGCAGCGCATGCACGACGCGCCGGGATCTCACGACGCGTTCTTCCACAACCAGGCCGACGCCAGCTCCATCCAGTTCGGCACTGACAAACAGACCCTCATCGGGATCACGGTCGGCTGCCATCTCACCGCGTCGACCAAGAAACTCGGGCACCTTCCCCCGAAACCGAGCTACTGACCGCAGTTCTGCGGCGATATTCTGTGCTTCGGCCGGATATCGTGGTGGCGATGACGAACCCTTATATGTCCGCGCCGTCTCCCGGTCGCTGGTTTCCTCCGGCCTTGGTCGGGAAGATCCGTGCCACCACCATGCGCTGGGGTTCCGCGAGTGCGGGAATCGGCTTGCTCATGGTTATCGCGGTGCCTATTTTCGGGTACCGCCTTCCTACTTCCTATGACGTGACCACCGGGATGACGGTCGTCTTGGGGATTCTCGCCGCGGGTTGCTTGATGCTTTCCGGGGTCGGGCTGATGATCGCGCGTTCCTATCTGACGGGAGGGTTCCTCAGGCACCGGAAGGAGTACACCGTACTGGGAGTCCAGGTGGGGACAGCTGTTACGGGATGGCTGGTGACGATCGGATTCGTTCTCTGGTACGTCGTTTCCGTGACGACCTCGGGCGGCTACTCCGGAGTGGGGCAGTTGCACTTCACCGTGCCCATCGTGCTTTATCTGTGCATCCCCGTCATCGCGGCGCTCATCAACTCGGTCAACTTGATCCTTGCGTTTTCTCTGTTCTTTCCCTCGCCTCGCAGGCTTAGCGGGTACTGATGGGCCAGGAGCTGGAAGCCCGGGTCGAGCAGTACTTCGAGGGCGGCTCTTCTTGAGGTTTTCGCGCAGCTTGCCCGGCCCGTTGTGGGGCATTGGGAATTCGTGACGGTTCCCACGAGGAAGACCGTGGCAGTGCCCAGCGGGCAGGCGTACGAAGTCAGGGCTGTCGCGCCGGTCGTGGTGCGGCAGGGGGACGCGCAGTGGAGTCCTTCGCCTGCTTGTTTGTATCGGGAAGACGGCTCGATGTTGCTGCTGACGCCCCGGTGAATCGGTAAGCTGGCGGTCACTCGGGGTGAGGGGTGGACTGGTGCACAACGAAGTCGGGTCGGTCGGCGGCGGTTCTCTCGTGCAGGCGCAGTACATCGGCACGATCAATCAGCAGCTGCCCGGACCCGAGCGAGTGGTGCCGCACGAAACGCCGCGGGCGTTGCGGCGGTTGGTCGGGCGGGACGACCAGATCAAGGCGTGTCTCGAAGATCGGCGTGCGCCGCTCGTGGTGTTCGACGGATTGACCGGGGTCGGCCGGCGGGCGTTGGCGCGGTATGTCGCTGAGCAGGTGAAAGACCGTTATCCGGGCGGGGCCTATTACACGGACTACGCGACGCACACGGTCGACGGGGAGACGGTGATTTCGGCGGCACTGCGCTCGTTGCTGCGCCGCGACGGGGTTCGTGACGAGGTCATGCCCGCCGAGCCTGGGCTGGCGAGTTTGTGGCGGAGCCGGTCGTCCGGGGCGGCCGCGGTGATGTTGCTGGAGAACGTCACGGAGGCCGAGCAGTTTCTGCAGTTGATGCCTGGCGGGCAGGATTGGCTGGTGCTCGTCGCGGGGCGGGTGGAGTCGCCGATCGAGGTCAACGAGGTCGGCGGCAAGACGGTCGAGGTCACTCCGCTCGACGAAGCGCAGTCCGCCCAATTGTTTCGTGAGCTGAGCGGGCTGGACGGCGATGATTCGCTGCTGGCGGAGATCCTGGGCTACTGCGGCGGATTGCCGTTGGCTCTCCGGAACGCCGCGACGCTCGTCGTGGTCGGGCGGTGTCCTTCGTTGCCGGAGCTGGCGGCCCGGTTGCGGCGTTCGCGCGACGAGTTGATGCGGACCGACCGGGGGCCGAAGAAGGGGGAGTCGGTGTTTGAAGCGACCTATCAGGAAGCTACGGAACCGGCGCAGCGGGCGTATCGGCTGCTTGGCGCGTATCCGGCGATCGAGTTCACCGCGCCGGTTTTCCACCTGCTGCTCGGGCTCGACGAGGCCGCGGCGGGAGACATCCTCGCAGAGTTGGTTCTGCTGAAGGTGTTTCAGGAAGACCACGGCCGGTACTCCATGCATCCGCTCGTCCACGACCACGCGGCGTCCCTTTCCGCTTTGGGCGACGAGGAGACGCACGAGGCGCTCGCCCGGGTGGTGCGAGGGTTCCGCAATGTCGCGTACTACGCGGACGCGGCGATGATCGGGGCCAGGTACCGGGTCGCGGGCGTTCCGGAGATTCCGGATCCCTTCACCGGCGATCGGCGGGCCAGCGGGCTGGCGTGGTTCGAGGAGAACCGGCGCGCGTTGCACGAACTGCTGCCGGTGGCCAGGGAAATCGGCCTGGTCGACGAAATTTGGCAGATCGCCGAATCGCTCGCGGCCTACTACTTCGATCGCAAGCGGTACGCCGATTCGCTCAGCAGTCTCCGGCACGGCATCAAGGCCGCGGAAGAAGCCGGGAATCGGGTGGCGGAGGCGCGGTTGCGCAGTCTGGCGTCGCGTCCGCTGACGGATCTCGAGCAGTTCGAGCAAGCCGGGGAGTTCGTGGCCCGCTCGATCGAGCTGGCGGATCAGGACGGACACCTGGTGCTGCGTGCGTCGGTGCGGGAGTTCGCTGGCCGGTACCACGATGTGGCTGGCCAGCCGGAACAGGCGCAGCAGCGGTACCGGGAGTCGATCGAGCTCAATCAAGCTGCTGGGGAAGCGCGTGGTGAGGCGCTGAGCCGGATGTTCCTCGGGCAGTCGCTCGGCGACGCGGAGGGGCTGCGCGAACTGGAAGCCGCGCATCGGACGTTCGACGAGCTTGGCGACGGGCGGTTGGCTGCGCGTGCCTTGCTGATTACCGGGCAGGTGCGTGTGCGCACTGGTGCGCCGGGCGGGATCGATGCGTTGACCACTGCGGCGGAGGCGTTCGAGGCGAGCGGGGCGACGTTTTACGAAGCCCAGGCTCGGGAAGCCTTGCACGCGGCGCTGGTAGAGGAGAGTCCGGAGGCGGCGCGTAGCCACCTGGAGCGGGCGATTCGGCTGTATCGAGAGCTGGGCAGTCCGCGGGCCGACAAGCTGGAGTCAGAAAACGACGGTGGTCTCGACGGAGCCGAGTCGTAGGGATAGCGGACGGTCGCTTTCCCGGCCGGTGGCCAGACATGCATGTAGGGCTGATGCCAGTGCGGCGACGTCGGCCGCGCCGGTCACGGTGAATGTGTTGCCGTCTCGGGTTCGGGCGACGCATCCGCCCGGGGTGGCGGCCGCGGCCAGTGTGCAGGCGGGGTGGAGTCGCAATGCGTTGGCGCACCAGGCTTCTGGTGCTGAACGCAGTGCGGTTCTGGTGAGCACAGTGGCGTTGCCGATGCGGCCGAGGTTGTCGTCGCTTTCGTCGGCTACCACGTGTCTCAGCTTGGTCTCGGCTCGTGCGAAGTCTGGTCTCCATTCTTCTACCGAGCGGGGGAATCGATGCAGGGTAAGGGAATTCGAGTCGGTGAACTCCGGGTAAGCGGTGAATGCGCGCGGAACGGACGGGCGCGGTTCCGGATCCGGTGCCCGCAGCAGTTCGAGGGGGCGGGGTTCCAGGCCCGCCAGGCCGAGGATGAGCGCGTGCAGTTCCGCGGTCGCGCCGTGCGGGCTGGCGAAGGTGCGCTCGGCGAGATCTTGTTGCCACGGCTGGGTTTTCGCCGCTTCGATCTGGTCTCGGAGGGGGCGATCCCAGGTGAGCCGAGCGGCGTGCTGACCGAGTAGTTCGGCGCTGGTGCCGGGGACGACCTCGTTGCCGAACGCACCGAGCAGCAACGGGCGTCCGGTCGCGGCGGCCAGCAGGGAGACCGAGCCGTGGTCGCCGATGACGACGTCCGCGGCGACGATCGCGGCCTGCCATCCGCGTTCTGGCGGGAGGAGCAATAGCCCGGCGTCCTCGGCGGCGGCGAACCACGAACGGATCTGGAAGGGCCGGTAGCGCGACCAGACGTTGGGGTGCAGTACGAGGCCGACGGCTGCGGAGTCGTAGTCGAGGGCGGCCAGCAGTTCGGCGGGAAGTCGTGGGCGGCGGCCGATCAGCGAGGTCTCCCCCCAGGTGGAGCTGACCAGCACGAACTTCCGCCCGGTTACGCCGAGGGCGGCGCGGTAGTGGTCGCGGTGCGGTTCGCTTCGGAGAAGCTGCTCGAACTGTGGATCGCCGATGAGCACGGTCTGCCCGTCGGTCAGCGGCTCGGCGTCTTGCAGTTGCTTTTGCTGGTTCGGATGGGAGAGCGCCATCAGCACCCGTCCGGACCGCAGCGCGGCCGACGGGATCAGCCCGGAAAGCCGCGTGCCGGCGGAACCGGAGTCGGGAACGTACTTGTGGAATCCGACGCCGTGCGGAAGGACGAGCACTGGGCCGGAGACGTGGTCGAAATCAATGTTTTCGCTGGCCGTGATCGCGAGTGCGTAATTGAGCTTTGGGACATTTTCCCAGGGGGTGCAATGCGCTTCCGCTCGGGCGAGCAACTCCTCGACACCCGCGCTGAAGCGGGACCCGCGGTCGACGGTGAAGGTGAAGCGAATCCGCTGGTCATCCTGGAAGAGGCGGCAGACCTCGAGCAGCTTGATCGCCGAAGTCCAGGTGCGCACGACTCCGAGCACGACGACCGGGTCGAAAGTCCGCCACCTGCTTTGCTGCTTTGCTGCTTTGCTGCTTTGCTGCTTTGCTGCTTTGCTGCTCAATTCAATTCTACCAAATCCGTCCTGGAATTCCTGGTCAGAACCTTACCTGGCCCTGATCGTGGTGAAGGGCTGGACGCGGACGGTGACGTTTCCGGTAGCCTGAGCCGGGACCGGCTGGGCGGGGGACACGGTGAGCGACGGCAACTATTTCGACGGCGAGGCGGACAAGGTCTTCCAGGCGCACAACGTCTACGGAGACGTGCATTTCCACGGGCCGGAGCAGCCGGCGGTGCCGGCGTTGCAGGTCCAGGCGCCGCCGAAGCATTACCGGAACAACGAGCCGCAGCTTGATCTGCTGACTGAGATCCATGACGAAGCGCTGGACAAGGTCGCGATCGCGATCGTGCGGGGTGCGCCGGGCAGTGGGCGGACGACTCTGTGCGAAACCTGGCTGCATCAGCATCAGGACCGGTTCGACCGGTTCTACGAGGTGCGCGTCGGTCATCGGGCGGGCGCGGACGTGCTGGCCGAACTGCTGTCCAAGCTGGGGTACGGCCCGGACGAGATGCAGGCGAGTCTCGAGGGGCGCTCGGCGATGTGGCAATCGCAGACCGCCGGGTTCAAGGTCGCGTTGCTGGTCGACGATGCGTTGAGCGCGGCCGAGGTTAAGGCGCTGCTGCCGACGCGTCCCGGGTCGTACGTGCTCGTGGTCGGGTCGGGGTTTGATGCGCTGCACGCCCGGCATTCCGCTCGGGAAGTCGTGCTGGAGCCGTTGGGCGACGAGGCGGCGCTGGGAATTCTGACTGAACTGGTGGGCGAGGAAAAGCTCGCCGCTGAGGAGGAGCAGCTGGAAGAACTGCTCCGGATCTGCGATGGCTCTGCCGCGGAACTCAACGTCGCGGCCATGATGCTCGCGCGTCAGGGCGCGACGGTGCAACGGCTGCTCGCGCGGATCCGGGCGAAAGGCGCCCTGGCCAGCGCGGTGTTCGACGTCGCCTACGAGCTGTTGAGCGAGCAGGAACAAGCGGTGTACCGGTTCTTCGGCGCGCATCCGGGCAGCGGTGACGTCCGGCTGGAAACCGTCGCGGAGGTGCTCAGTCTCGACGAGTTCGACGCTGAGGACTCCTTGCAGAAACTGGTCTCCGCCAGGCTGATCGAGGTGATCCGAGGCCGCTATCGGATGTCCGAGCTGGCTCGGCTGCACGCCGCGACGCTGGCTGGCGAGCTTTCCGCGGCGGTCGTCGGGTACTACGCCGAGCAGGGGCTCCGGATCGCGGAACGCGCGCTGCCCACTGGATGGCCAGCGAAGATTTGGCCGGGTTTCGCGCCGGCGTCCGAGGGGGACGCGTGGGAGTGGTTGTTCGCTGAGCAGACGAACTTGCTCGCCGCGGCGGAGGTCGCGTTGCAGGTCGGCGCGCTCGCGGACGTCATCCGGCTGGCGAGGGCGTTGTGGCCGGTCTACAAGGACGGCGCGTACCCCGTCGAGTTGGCGGCGGTGAGTCAGGACGCGGTTCAGGCCGCACAGGCTGCTGGGATGCCGCTTGCCGAGGGGCTGGTCCGGACTCAGCTCGGGTTTGCTCAGATGCAGCGGCGGGATTGGGCTTCGGCACAGGAGCAGTTCGCCGTAGTGGCCGAGCTGGCCACTACGCCGGAGGAGCATGCATCTGCGCTGGAGGCGCGTGGGCTCGCGTTCTTCGAGCCGGGGTTGATCGCGCGGCAGCAGGGACGGGCGGAGGACGCAGCTTCGCTGTACCGCCAGGCGGAGATCTGCTTTCGGGAAAGCCTTGCGCTGGCCGAGGAAATCGGTGCCGACCGTCGGCTCGCGTTGATTCGGATGCATCTGGCCAAGGTCGTGTCGCCGGAGGAGGCGGCTGTCCTGCTGGCACAGGCGGAGCAGGGGCTGAAGAACGAGCCGGGCAATCTGGTGAAGGTCCGGTTGTGGCAGGGGCGGAAGCTGATCGAGGCCGGGGCGTACGAGGAAGGCGCGGCCGCGCTGGCCGAGCTCGCCACCGCGGCGGAGAAGGCCAAGCTGCAGCGGGAGCGTATCGCGGCGTTGCGGTCTCGGGCGGAGGCCGCGCTTGCCCGCGGCTACCGTGACCAGGCGAAGGCGCATGCGGAGGACGCGTTGGGCATTGCGCAGCTGCACGGCTTTACTGCCGAAGCGACCGATCTGCTGATCTGGATCGACCAGCTCTGACTATCCATAGTGGACAGTAAGCCGGACTTCGTGCTTGCGGCCGCCCGCGGTGAACGACAGCTGTTCCGGGAAGCCGAGGCCTAGCGAGTCGCGCGCGTACAGCAGCGACGGCACGGCTTGCGGCAGGTCGGTGCCGGTGAAGGACACGACCAAGCCGGCGCGGCTGCCGGCCAGCCAACCTGATCCGGCTGGGCAGGCGGCCCATTCGCAGCCAGGGAATTCGGCGAGAGTGAGGGCGATCCAGCGGCCCGGGTCGGGGAATTGGTCGCCCAGCACGATGTCGGCGCGGCGCAGCAGGCGTGGGTCGGGGCCGTCTACGTGGACGACTAGGTGAGCATCGGGTGTTTCGGCGGCGAATCTGGTTACTTCGTCGCCGCGGACCTGGATCCATTGCGCGCCGGGCTCGGGGCGTTGGACGCGCGGCAGCGGGAACGCGGTGAAGCCGGCTGGTTGAGCTGGGGGCGGGAGTTTGAGGGTGCGGTAGCCGAGGTCGGTCAGGAGGGCCGCGGACTCTCCGGGGACGCTGGTGGCGAGCGCGGTCGCGGCGGCCAGGTCTGCGGGCTGGGTCGCGGTGCGCAGTTGGCCGGCCAGGTTTTCGCTGGTCAGCATGGGGGTGGCACGCAGCAGGGCGGCTACCGGGGAATCCGGATCGACGGCTTCGTGTGGTGCGGCGGCAAGCAGGACTGGGGTGCCCAGGCAGGCGGAGTAGTACGTGACGGAGCCGTGGTCGCCGATGGTGACGTCGGCGGCTACTGCGGCCGGTTGCCACAGATCTTCTTCCGGCAGGACGATTACACCCGCCCGTTCGCAGTCTCGCAGCCACATTTTCAGCTGCCACGGGTAATGACCTTGGCCGATATTGGGATGCAGGGCTAGGACGACGGCGAATTCGTCCAGGGGCAATTGCCGCGCGATGCGGGCGGGGAGGTCTGGGCCGGATCCGTAGGACGAGAGGTGGCCCCACGTGGACGAGATCAGCACCAGGGTTTGTTCGCCGGTGACGCCAAGGGCCTGGCGGTAGGATTCGCGCAGCTCGCGGGCGTCTCGCAGGCGGTCCAGGCAGGAATCTCCGGCGATGACGGCGTGTTCGGCGGCTTCCGGGCAGTACTGCCGCAGCCGGGTGAGCTGCTCGGGGTGGGACAGGACGTGATGTTCGGCGATCACCTCGCCGTTATGCAGCAGCCATTGCTCCGACAACCCGAAAACCGGTTTCCGGTTTCCGGTTTCCGGTTTCCGGTTTCCGGTTTCCGGTTTCCGGTTTCCGGTTTCCGGTTTCCGGTTTCCAAGAATTTATTATAACCCATTCCGTGCGGCAAAACCGTTAACGGCGCGCGAATCCGATGCAATTCCCCGCCGTAACTCGCCGCCAAAGCCCAGTCGAAGTCCTCCGCGACGACGTCTTCCCACGGCTCCAGCGGGATCCCGCGCGCGGCGAGGTACTCCCGCGTCCCCCGGGTGAACGCGCTCGAATCCGGGCACGTGAACACCACCTGCACCCGGGGATCCCCGGCGAACAACGGCAGCACGTCCAGCAGCCTTGTCGCGGCGGTGACGTTGTGCACTACCGCCAGCAGCGTCCGTTCCGTGGGCACAGTGCGCCATCGGCGCGGCACAGGGAAGGACGACGAAGGCACGGAGAGCGATCCTACCGATCGCGCTCCGTGCCGGTCGTTCGAAAAGCCTCAGAGGCTGATATTGCCTTGTACGTCACGCAACTGGACGACCTTGGCCCCTTCGGCCACCGTGCCCACGTGGTTCGTGACCCCGCCGCTGCGCGCCTCCTGGTGCACCTCGAACTCGGTGCGCAGCGCCGCGCCGAACTCCGGGTCCTGGCGGCTGACCTCGTCGAGGCGCTCGGCCAGCGCGGTCACGGTGGCCGGGTTCTCGGGGGTGGCCGCCTCCAGCTCCGCGGTCGCCTTGCTGTTGCCGGAGAACTTGCGCTTGACCAGGTCGTACAGCCCGGTCGCGGCCTTCGTGGCCAGCGCGGTGGCGACAGCGGTCAGGATCGGCTCGGGCATGCGACTCTCCTCAGGTCGACGGCCCTCCCACCGTACTCACTTCGCGTGCTCGTCGATCCAGTCGGCGATCACATCGATGCGCGACGTCGTTTCCGCGCCGGTGTGCGGGCAGTCCGGGCCGTTGTTCTCGATCGAGATCAGCTTGCCGTCGGTGAAATACGGCGCGCCGGTGTCGTAGGTGCAGGCGCTGGTGGACGCTTCCGGCGCGACGCCGTGAATGGCGACCGTCGTGCCGCCGACCGACGAGATCTTCATCGTGCCCTGCTGCAACTGCTTGGACGGCACCGGATTCTGCGCCGTCCGGCTGCCCCATCCGGCCAGCGTGACCTGCTGTCCGACGCCTGGCACCAGGTGGTTCGCGGCGAGTGGCGTGACGCCGGAGACCGGGCTGTCGAGCTTTGCCAGCGCGACGTCGTTGGGTCCCGCTTGCAGAACCTGCGTCACCTTGCGCTGGACGCCCTTTTCCTTCGTCTCGTCCACCAGGCCCAGCGACACCGTCGTCGGGTACGGCACCGGGCCGGACACCCGGTTCTTGTTGGCGTCGTGGAAACAGTGGCCGGTGGTGACGATCCACTGCGGCGCGACGAGCGCTGCCGAACAGAAGCTCGAGTACGTGCTTCCGTTCGGCAGCGGGATTCCGGTCATGCTCAGTTTCGCGGCGAAGCCGAATTGGCCCGCTGGGACGTCAGAGCCGTTGGCGACGGCCAAAGCCGGGCTCGCGGTGAGGATGGGCAGGAGAACTGCTGCGGAGATCGCGGCGCGGACGCGCATTCTGTCCCTTCGTCCGGTGCCACCGGCGGACGCCGATGAACTCGGCCTTCCACGCTAACGACACCGTCCGCGATGCGGAATTCCCTTGATGGGCGACGAAAACCGACCGATCTCGCGACTTGCCCTCACTGGGTGTGCGAGGCGATCCAGTCCTTGAGGATGTCGACGCGCGCGGTCGTCTCCGGGGTGGCGTGCGGGCAGTCCGGGCCGGTCGACTCGACCGAGATGATGCGGCCGGTGTGGTCGCCGTCGTCGACGAAGTACGGCGCGCCCGAGTCGTAGCTGCACGCGCTGGTGTCCTTCTTCGGCGCGACGCCGACGATGGTCGCGGTGGTGGCGTCCGAGCCGACGACCTGCATTTCGCCCTGCTGCAGCTTGTCCGACGGCTTCGGCGAAACCTCGGTGAGGCTGCCCCATCCGGCGAGCAGCACCTTCTGGCCGGTGGTCGGCGCGGCGGGCGAAACGGTCAGCGGCTTGATGTCGGTGACCGGCGAGTCGAGTTTGGCGATCGCGACGTCGTTGATGCCCGCCTGCTGCACCTCGGTGACGTTGCGCCGTTCGCCCTTGCCCGGTTCGTCGGTGGTCGAGCCGAGAAGCACGGAAGTCCCGTACGGCACCGGGCCGGAAACCGGCTTGCGGTTGACGTCGTGGAAACAGTGTCCGGCGGTGATGATCCATTGCGGCGCGATGAGGGAACCCGAGCATCCGCTCGAATAAGTGGTGCCGTCCGCCTTCGGGATGACGGGCATGGACAGCTTGGCCGCGAACGGATACTCGCCGGGCGCCACATCGTTGCCGTTCGCGACCGCGGACGCGGGCGCGGCCACGGCTAGCGCGGCGCCGGCGGCGAGGAAGGCAGCGGAAAGGGCAGCACGCAAACGCATGAAATATCCTCCGGAAGACGACTACTCAATGCGAACGTAGGCGTCTCCGGTTTCCCCCGAAAGGGGGATCAGCCGGGGCTGCCCGATCGGGCTTGCCCGGCTGCCCGCGTTTTCTTGAATCAGCTCACGCCGACGAGATCGACGACGAAAACCAGAGTTTCGTTCGGGGCGATCACGCCGCCCGCGCCTCGCTCGCCGTACGCCAGGTGCGGCGGGATCACCAGCTGGCGGCGGCCGCCGACCTTCATGCCCGCGACGCCCTGGTCCCAGCCGGGAATGACCTGTCCCGCGCCGACCTGGAATTCGAGCGGCGCGCCGCGGTCGTAAGAGGCGTCGAATTGCGCGCCGGTGGAGTGCGAGACACCCACGTAATGCACGCTGACGGCATTGCCCGCCTTGGCCTCGGGGCCGTCGCCGACCGTGATGTCTTTGATCTGCAGCTCGGCGGGCGGCGGTCCGTCCGGGCGCTCGACTAGGGGCTTTTCCACGCTCATGGGGCTCACCGTACCTATCGGTCAAACGCCGCGCCTGATGGACGCCTACCAGGGAGGACTACTCCCAACGAGGGGATAAACGCGAAAAGTCTTCACATGTGCCCTACCCGTCGGTAGCGTGCGCTGGGTCACCCTGGGGAATCCTTCGTGGACGGAGTGCGGCATGCGACGACGCATCCCAATCCTGGCAGCGGGCGCGGTAGCCGTGCTCACGGCCGGGCTAGTGCAGATCGGGACCGCGGCACCGGCTTCCGCCGCGTTGCCCGGCAACGACTATTGCGCTGGCCAGTGCAACGACATCCTGCCGCCGGGCGAGAACGGCAGCGCGACGCTCGCCGAAATCCTCGCCAACAAGGCGTTCGGCACACAGCCCGGGCACGCGGACGACCAGCTCGGCAAATACGCCGACCTGGCGGGCGGGTACAAGACGCTGACGACCGACACCATCGGCAAGTTCTTCAACGACTCGTCCTTCGGCGTGCCCGCCGACCAGGTCGCAAGCACGCTGAAACCGCGCGACGACGTGACGATCACGCGCGATAAGGCCACCGGCGTCCCGCACATCCAGGGCACGACGCGGTCCGGCACCGAGTACGGCGCGGGATACGCCGCGGCGCAGGACCGCTTGTGGCTCATGGACATCATGCGCCGGGTCGGGCGCGGCCAGCTGACGTCGTACGCCGGCGGCGCGGAAGCGAACCGCGAGCTGGAGCAGTCTTTCTTCGCCTCCGCGCCCTACACCGAGGATGAGCTGCAGCAGCAGATCGACGCGGTGGCGGCGAGCGGTCCGCGCGGCCAGCAGGGGCTTGCCGACGCGAAGGCGTACATCGAGGGCATCAACAAATACATCACCGATTCGCACAACGGCCGGTACTTCCCGGGCGAGTATGTGCTCACCGGGCACGTCGACGCGATCACCAACGCGGGCACTATCGAACCGTTCAAGCTCACCGACCTGGTCGTGCTCGCCTCGGTGGTCGGCGCGCAGTTCGGCGCCGGCGGTGGCGGCGAGGTGCAGAACGCGGTCGCGAAGCTGGCGCTGCAGGAGAAGTACGGCGTCGAGCAGGGCGAAAAGGTGTGGCAGAGCCTGCGTGCCGAGGACGATCCCGAGGCCGTGAAGACCCTGCACGACGGGCAGAATTTCCCGTACGGCAACACCCCGGCGAATCCGCAGGGCGCCGCGCTGCCGGACAAGGGCTCGGTGACGAACCAGCAGCTCGTGTTCGACCAGACCGGTTCGGCCGCCGCCGCGCAACCGAAGGTCAAGGTTTCGGCGCCGAAGGATCAGGAATCCGCGCGCGGCATGTTCGACAACGGCGTGCTGCCGGGCAACATGCTCAAGGAAAAGCACGGCATGTCCAACGCGCTGCTGGTGTCGGGCGCGAAGACCGCCAGCGGACATCCGGTCGCCGTGTTCGGTCCGCAGACCGGGTATTTCGCGCCGCAGCTGTTGCTGCTGCAGGAAATCCAGGGTCCCGGCATCAGCGCGCGGGGCGCGTCGTTCGCCGGGCTCAGCATGTACGTGCTGCTCGGGCGCGGCCAGGACTACTCGTGGAGCGCGACGACCGCCGCGCAGGACATCATCGACACCTACGCGCTGCCGCTGTGCGACCCGAGCGGCAAACCGGCCACAAAGGACTCGAACTACTACCTGTACCAGGGCAAATGCCTCCCGATGGACACCGTGGAGCGCAAGAACGCCTGGTCGCCGACGGTCGCGGACGGCACCGCCGCCGGGTCCTACACGCTGCGCAGCTACCGCACGAAGTACGGCCCGGTGACCTCGCGGGCGACGGTGGACGGGAAGCCGGTGGCGTACTCGTCGCTGCGGTCCTCGTACTTCCACGAGGTGGATTCGCTGATCGGGTTCCAGGAGTTCAACGACCCGGGTTACGTGAAGTCGGCCGCGGACTTCCAGCGCGCAGCGAACGACGTCAACTTCACCTTCAACTGGTTCTACGCCGATTCGAAGGACATCGCGTACTTCAACTCCGGCGCGAACCCGGTGCGCAATTCCACTGTGGACCCGATGATGCCCGCGTGGGGCGATCGCGGCTTCGACTGGAAGGGCTGGAACCCGGCGGGCAACAAGGCTGATTACACGCCCGCGGCGCAGCATCCGCAGTCGGTGAACCAGGACTACTACATCAGCTGGAACAACGCGCAGTCCGACGGCTACGCGTCCGGCGGTGCGGACAAGTCCGCCGTACACCGCGCCGACCTGCTCGACGCGCGGGTCAAGGGCCTGCTTTCCAGCGGTACCAAGGTGACGCGGGTCAACCTGACCCAGGCGATGGCGGACGCGGCGCTGGCCGACCTGCGGGCGGAGAAGGTGCTGCCGTTGCTGCTGCAGGTGCTCGACAAGGCCCCGCTCACCGGTGCCGCCGCGGATGCCGAGGCGAAGCTGAAGACGTGGATGGCGCACGGACACCAGCGCGTCGAATCCAGCCCGGGCAGCAAGACCTACAACGACGCCGACGCGATCCGGATCATGGACGCGTGGTGGCCGCTGCTGATCACCGGCGAGTTCAAGCCGTCAATGGGCGACGACGCGTTCGGCGCGATGACGAACGTGCTGCAGATCAACGAAAGCCCGTCCGGATTCCAGAACGAGACGCCGGGCAAGCACGTCGGGCAGCCGCACCAGGGTTCGGCGTACCAGCACGGCTGGTGGGGTTACGCGAGCAAGGATCTCCGCACGGTGCTCGGCCAGCCGGTCGCGGGCCCGCTGGGAGCGAAGTTCTGCGGCGGCGGCGACCTGACCGCGTGCCGGCAGACGCTGGTCGACTCGCTGACCACGGCCGCCGGACAGCCGGCGAACACCGTGTACCCCGGCGACGGCGACTGCTCGGCGGGCGACCAGTGGTGCGCGGACTCGATCATCCAGCGTCCGCTGGGCGGCATCGCGCACGGCAAGATCAGCACGCAGAACCGGCCGACGTTCCAGCAGGTCGTCGAATACCCCGCGCACCGCGGCGACAACGTCTCGAACCTCGCGGCGGGCAAGCCGGTGAACGCCTCCAGCGCGGAAACCGGCTTCTACAACTCGCCCGCTTCGAACGCGGTCGACGGCAACGCCGGTACGCGCTGGGCGAGCGACTGGAGCGACAACCAGTCGATCACCGTGGATCTGGGCTCGGTGCAGCAGGTTTCGCGGGCGGTGCTGTCGTGGGAGAAGGCATACGGGAAGGGGTACAAGATCCAGCTGTCCACGGACGGCACCGACTGGCACGACGCGGCCGCGGTGACGGACGGGAACGGCGGGGTGGACAACATCTCGTTCGCGCCTTCGGACGCACGGTTCGTTCGGATGCAAGGGGTCTCGCGCGGGACTAAGTACGGGTATTCGCTGTATGAGTTCGAGGTTTACGCGCACTGAGCTCTGTTGCTACTGACGTGATGACGAGGACCGCTCCGGCCAGCATGATCGGCCGGGGCGGTTCTTTCGCGCGTGGCGTCTCCCATGTTGTGGAACGCCTGACCACCTGGTGATATTCGTCGCCTGCCGTTCAGCCGGTCGCGAAGTTACCGTGTCCGCATGGACGACTGGACTCCGCGGACCCGCGCGATCGTGGCGGGTCGGCCGCACGGCCCTGGTGAGCCGCTGACCACGCCGATCGTTGCGACGAGCACGTTCGAGGCCGGTGGCGACGCGGTGTACGCGCGTTCCGACGGCACGGCTACCTGGGCTGCCTTCGAGGAGGTCGTCGGCTCGCTTGAGGGTGGCACTGCGGTCGCCTACGCATCGGGCGTCGCCACGTTGTCCGCGGTGCTGGATTCGTTGCCGGTCGGGTCGACGGTCGCGGTTCCGTCGTTCAGTTACGCCGTCACACGCGGCGCGTTGAAGCACGCGCAGCAAATTGGTCGCCTCACGGTCACCGAATTGGAGCCGACGGACACTCAAGCATGGCTCGACTGCGACGCCGATCTGTTGTGGCTCGAATCGCCGACTAACCCGACGCTCGACGTGATGGACATCGAGACCATCGCCCGCGGCACAAGGGGTCGCGTAGTCGTCGACAACACCTTCGCGACTTCGCTGCATCAGCAACCACTATCGCTCGGCGCGGACATCGTCGTGCACAGCGCCACGAAACTTATTGGCGGACACAGCGATCTTCTGCTCGGCGTCGCGGTCGCAGCCGAGCAGAACATTGTGGACGAGCTTCGTGCGGCGCGGACTCGGGTCGGCGCGACACCGGGTGCGCTCGAAACGTGGCTTGCGTTACGCGGTTTGCGGACGCTTCCGGTGCGGCTCGCCGAGCAAACCCGTACCGCCGAGCTGCTGGTGTCCCGGTTGGCGGAACACCCGGCGGTAACAAAGGTGCGTTACCCCGGTTTCGGGATGATGGTGGCGTTCGAGGTCGACGGCGCCGACGCGGCCGACAAGGTGTGCGGGAGCGTCCGGCTGATCCGTCCGGCGACGAGCCTCGGCGGGGTAGAAAGCCTGATGGAACGGCGTGCGTGGCTTCCCGGCGAGGAACGCGTGCCGCCGGGGCTCATCCGGTTTTCCGTCGGATTGGAGGACCCGGAGGACCTGTGGCGGGATTTGCTGACCGCACTCGGCTGATTTCCGCCATTTATTAACGAGGGCTGTGCGGGTTGCCTCGCAACTGTTACGGTATGGGCACGACAAGCCGGATTCCCGGCAATCAGGCGAAATCATCGCCGCCGAGAAGGCGTTCGTTACGCCTTTCTCTCGTGTCATTAATCACCAGCTAAAGGGTTACCCCTATGGGCTGAATCTTCGGCAGGATCAGCGAGCGCGGTGGGGGTCATCGCGCTTTTCCTCAGAGGGGTAATCATCTTGAAGAAGACTTTGGGCAGACTCGCGGGCGCTGTGCTCGCGGGCGCCCTGATCAGCCTTGCCGTCGTGCCTGCCGCGAACGCTGAGGAGGGCCCGGCGGCGACCGCCTCGGCCCCGGCCAGCGCGACGGAGACCGTTCCGGACAAGCCGACCGAGACCGGTAAGCCCACCGAGACCGGCAAGCCGACCGAAACCAGCACTCCGACGGAGACGGGCAAGCCGACCGAGACCGGTAAGCCGACGGAGACGGGCAAGCCGACCGAGACCGGCAAGCCGACCGAAACCGGCAAGCCGACCGAGACGAGCAAGCCGACCGAGACCAGCAAGCCGGAAGAGCCCCCGTACGAGGACAACGTCGCCTACGGCGTCGACCTCGACGGCAACGGAGGCTTCTTCGTGATCGCGTGCGCCGCCGGCGAGCCGACCAACGTGCACTCCAATGACTTCGACCTCGTCGAGGGCCCGGTCCAGTTCGAGGACGACGGCCGTTACTGGGGCTGGACGGTTACCCGTCACGAGGGCGTGTCCTTCGACAAGGGCACCGTCTACGCGAGCTGGACCTGTGCGGGCAAGCCGACTGACGGCGGGCACGTTCCCCCGGCGGGCGGCGCGGGCGCGGGTTCCGCTGGCACCACCGGCGGCCACGGCGACTCGCAGGTGAAGTACGCGCCGAAGCACGGCGTCGAGACCGGCTTCGGGGGCATGGCCGCCTGATGTCCAGGAAGTTCGGGCAGGGTGCCGCCGTCGCGGGCGCCCTGCTCCTCTCCCTCTCGCTGAGCGCGTGCGGTTCGGACGCCCCGGCGGCTCCGGCCGCGCAGGCCCCGGCCAGTTCGGCGGTCCCGGTGACGAAGCCGTTCGCCGGGCTGCGGCCGACGTCGGTCGAGATCCCGAAGATCGGCGCGAAGTCGACGCTGATCACCGTCCTTCCCAACAAGGAGGGGCAGATCTCGGTTCCGTCGGTGAAGAACCCGATGCAGGCCGCGTGGTACCGGCTTTCTCCGGTGCCGGGCGAAGTGGGTCCGGCGATCGTGCTCGGGCACGTCGACGGCGACCACAAGCCGGGGATCTTCTACAAGCTCAAGGACGTGAACCCGGGCGACGAGGTCGACGTCGAACGCAGCGACGGCAAGAAGCTGAAGTTCGTCGTGGACCGCAAGGAACAGGTCCCCAAGGACACGTTCCCGACGCAGGCCGTCTTCGGCAACACGGACAAGCCGCAGCTGCGCATCATCACCTGCGGCGGCGTGTTCGACCACGCCGAGCACAGCTACAAGGACAACATCGTGGTGTACGCGAACCTGGTGTCCTGACTCAGGTCAGCAGCGGAGTGAGCAGCGTGCGCTGGTCCTTCGGCACGTATTCCGCGTAGTTGTCATACAGCGCTTGACGCGCCAGCCGCGCCGCCGACTCCCCGTCGGCGGCGCGGATCGCGTTCAGCACCTCTTCGTGATGCCGCAGCCACGAGCGCATCAGCGTGCCGCGGTCGTTGGCGTGGCTGAGTTTGTCCTCGATCAATTCCAGGACCACCCCGCGGACCACTTCGCCGCTGACCACCAGCAGCGGATTCCGTGACACTTGCGCAATCACGTCATGGAATGCGACGTCCGCACGACTGAATTCGGCGTATCCGTCCGCGGTCGCCATTCCTTCCAGCGCGGTGTCGAGCGCGGTCAAATCCTCGGCGGTGCGCAGTTCCGCGGCCAGCAGGTGCGACGAGCCGTCCAGCACCATCCGGAATTGCAGCAGTTCCGCCAGTCCGACGTGTTCCGCCCGGGCCAGCCGGTGCATCGACCGGTGCAGCGCGCCCGGCGACGCGGCCAGCACCTCGGGCCCGCGCGGGTCTCCCGGCCGGGACCGGATCAGTTCGGCGGCCTGCAGCACCCGCAGCGCCTCGCGCACGGTCGAGCGGCCGACGCCGAACTGCGTCATCAGCTCCCGTTCGCCGGGCAGCCGTTCGCCGGGTTTGAGGCGGCCGCTCACCACGGCCTCCTCGATCTGCTCGACGATCCGCTCGTAGGCGCGGACCGGAGCCACCGGTTCGAACTTCATCTTGACCTCGGTGTCTGCCGGATGCGAGTCTGCCTGTCAGAGTTACTGGTCAGACCAGTGTACTGAGCAGGAGGCGGAATGAAACCCCGGAGCACTGCGGCGGCACTGGCGCTGCTGCTCGTGACGTCCGGCTGCTCGGCAGGCTCCAGCGCGAGTGTTTCCCCAGGTCCGGACACGCTTTCCGTCGGATACACGGCGGAGCCGGCCAACTTCGACTTCACCCGTTCCGACGGCGTGGCCATCCCGCAGGCGCTGCTCTACAACGTCTACGAGGGCCTGGTGAAGCTCGATCCGCAGGGCCGGATCGTGCCGCTGCTCGCGAAGTCCTGGACGATCAGCCCGGACCGCAAGACCTACGACTTCCAGCTGCAGCAGGGCGTCAAGTTCAGCAACGGAGCCCCGTTCACCGCCTCCGACGTCCAGTTTTCGCTGATGCGCGTGAAGACCGACTGGACGATCTCGCTCAAATCGGCGATGGACGTCGTGGACCACGTCGAGGTCGTCGCGCCGGATCATGCTCGCGTGGTGCTGTCGAAGCCCAGCAACGGCTGGCTGTTCAGCCTCACCAGCAGACTCGGCGCGATGTTCAGCCCGAGCGGCGTCGCGGATCTGGCGAATCATCCGGTCGGCACCGGACCGTACGAGGTGGCATCACGCCGCCGTGGCGATTCCATTGTGCTGCGGGAGAATCCGCGGTATTGGGGCCGGAAGCCGGCGTATCGCACGGTGGTGCTCAAGTACTTCGCCGATCCGACCGCGCTCAACAACGCCTTGCTGTCCAACGGAATCGACGTGATCTCCAACCTCACGTCGGCCGATTCGATCCCGCAGTTCCAGGGCGACGACCGGTTCACCGTGCAGCAGGGCACCACGAACAGCGAGGTCACGCTGGCGTTCAACGGCCGTCGCGCGCCGCTGAACGACGTGCGCGTCCGGCGCGCGCTCACCTACGCCATCGACCGGAAAGCCGTGCTGGACCTGGTCTTCAGCGGTCGCGGCACGCTCATCGGCAGCATGGTTCCGCCCACCGACCCGTGGTACGAGGACCTGTCGAAGGTCTATTCCTACGACCCGGCGAAGGCGAAGCAGTTGCTCGCCGAGGCGGGGGTGCACGATCTCAAGCTGCGGCTGCGGATTCCGAACCTGCCGTACGCGGTTTCGGCGGCGCAGGTGGTGCAGTCTCAGCTAGCGGACGTCGGGGTCACCGCGACGATCGAGCCGCTCGACTTCCCCGCAGTGTGGCTCAAGCAGGTTTTCACCGACCACGACTACGACCTGTCGATCATCCAGCACGTCGAAGCCCGCGACATCGCCACGTTCGGAAAACCCAAGTACTACTGGGGTTACGACAACAAACACGTGCAGCAACTGCTCGCCGCGGCGGACAGCGGCACGCCGCAGGAGCAGGTGAGCGACATGAAGGAGGTCGCGCGGCAGCTGAACACCGACGCCGCCGCGGATTGGCTGTTCCTGTTCCCGAACGTCGTGGTCGCCAAGAAGAAGGTGACCGGACTCGCGCGCAACCAGGTCAGCGAGTCGTTCGACCTGACGGCGGTGAGGCCGGCATGACCGCGCGCGTGCTGCGGCGGGTGGCCGTGTTCGCGGTGAGCCTGTTCGTGGCGTCCATTGTGGTGTTCCTGTTCATGGCTGTGCTGCCGGGCGATCCAGCGCAGGTCGCTTTGGGCGTCAACGCGACGCCGGAGCTGCTCGCGAAGACCCGCGCCGAATTCGGCATCGACCGGCCGCTGGTCGAGCAGTACCTGAGCTGGATGGGCGGGGTGCTGCACGGCGACTTCGGCCGGTCGTACGTCACGCGCGAGGCGATCAGCCCGCAGCTGGTGGACCGGCTCGGGGTCACGTTGTGGCTGGTCGGCGCGGGGATGATCGTCGCGCTGGTGATCGCTTTGCCCGCTGGCGCGTTCGCCGCGGTGCGGCACCGGAAGGCCAGTGGTGTAGCGGTTTCCGGGCTGTCGCAGGTCGGTGTCGCGATCCCGGCATTCCTCGCGGGCATCATCCTGGTGCAGATTTTCGCCGTACAACTGCGCTGGCTCCCGAGCGGCGGATGGACGCCGCCGGACCAGGACGCGGGCGAGTTCCTGCGCGGACTGATCCTCCCGGCGTTGTCCCTCGGCCTGGTCCAGGGCGCGGTGCTCACGCGATACGTCCGCTCGGCCGTGCTCGACACGCTCGGCCAGGACTACCTGCGCACCGCCCGATCCAAGGGGCTCTTGCCAGGTCAGGCGCTGTTTCGGCACGGACTGCGCAACGCGTCCGTCCCAGTGGTCACCGTGCTCGGCCTGCAGCTGACGACTCTGCTGATCGGCGCGGTCGTGGTGGAGCGAGTGTTCGTGCTGCCGGGTCTCGGCAGCATGCTGCTGGACGCGGTCGCGCAGCGCGATCTGCTGACGGTGCAAGGGATCGTGCTGGTGCTGGTGGCCGGGGTGCTGCTGGTGAACTTCGTGGTCGACGTGCTGTATTCGGTGCTCGACCCGAGACTGCGGGGGTCCTGATGCGCCGCAACGGAAATCTCCTGCTCGGCGGGATTCTGGTCGCGCTCGTCGTGCTGGCCGCGCTGGTGTCGTTCGTCTGGACGCCGTACGACCCGGTGCAGGTCAACGCGGCGGACCGGCTGCTGGGCTTCTCGGCCGAGCACCTGTTCGGCACGGACAAATTCGGTCGCGACGTCTTCAGCCAGATCCTCGTCGGCGCGCGGACCACGCTGTACGTCGGCGTCGTCGCGGTCGGCATCGCAGCGGTCATCGGCACTCCGCTGGGCGTGCTGGCGGCGATGGCGCCGCGGTGGCTCGGCGAGTTCGTGATGCGGGTGAACGACCTGGTCCTCGCGTTTCCCGCGCTGCTGCTGGCGATCATGTTCGGTGCGGTGTTCGGCGCGGACACGCTCACCGCGATGGTCGCCATCGGCATCGCGACCATCCCGTCGTTCGCCCGGATCGCGCGGTCCGGCTCGTTGCAGGTGATGAGCAGCGAATACGTGCTCGCCGCGCGGGCCGGCGGCCGGTCGCGGACGCGAATCGCCTGGTCGCACGTGCTGCCGAACATCGGCGGGTTGCTGATCGTGCAGGCCTCGGTGTCGTTCGCGATCGCGGTGCTGGCCGAAGCGGCGCTGTCGTTCCTCGGCTTCGGCACGCGGCCGCCGACGCCGTCGTGGGGCCGGATGCTGCAGGAATCGCAAGAACTGCTCACCGCGCATCCGCGGCTGGCGCTCGTGCCCGGCGTCGCGATCGCGGTGGCAGTGCTCGGGTTCAACCTTCTCGGCGACGGTCTGCGCGACCGTCTCGACCCCCGATTGGCGGCGCGGGTATGACGCTGACGGTGGAAAACCTGCAGGTCGCGGACCTTGTGCGCGGGGTTTCGTTCGAGCTGGGCGCGGGCGAGCGGGTCGGGTTGATCGGCGAATCCGGGTCCGGGAAATCGCTCACCGCGCTGTCCGTGCTGGGCCTGTTGCCGGAAGAGCTGTCGGCCACCGGCTCGGTGCGGTTGGACGGCCGGGAGCTGCTCGGTGCGTCGGAAAAGGAGCTGTCCCGGTTGCGCGGCAACGGGATGGCGATGGTGTTCCAGGAGCCGATGACCGCCTTGAATCCGGCGATGCGGATCGGACGGCAGGTCACCGAACCGTTCCGGGTGCACGGCCGGCGCGGGCGTCCGGCGGAGGAACTGCTGGCCGCGGTCGGATTGCCGGGCGTCGCGCGGGCGTATCCGCATCAGTTGTCCGGCGGGCAGCGGCAGCGGGTGGTGCTGGCGATCGCGCTGGCCAACGACCCGGCGCTGCTGATCTGCGACGAGCCGACCACCGCGCTGGACGTCACCGTGCAGGCGCAGATCCTCAGCCTGATTCGCGACCGATTGTCGGCGGAGAGCTCGCTGCTGTTCATCACGCACGATCTGGCGGTGGTGGCGCAAATGTGCGACCGGGTGCTCGTGATGCTCGACGGGTCCATTGTGGAGCATGGCTCGACGCGAGAGGTGCTGACCGCGCCGAAGCACGCCTATACGCAGCGGTTGCTCGCGGCTTCTGATCTGGAGGGCGCGCGATGATCTCGGTGCGGGATTTGGAGCGGCGGTATACGCGGCGGGACGTGCATGCGTTGCGCGGTTTGAGTTTCGACGTTTCCGCAGGTGAGCGGTTTGGGATCGTCGGCGAATCCGGCTCCGGGAAGTCCACGTTGGTGCGCTTGCTCGCCGCCTTGGACCGGCCGACGGCGGGCACGGTGTCGTTCCAAGGACAGCGGATCGACTCGTTGCCCGAGCGAAAACTGCGGTTCCTGCGCCGGGAAATGCAGATCGTTTTCCAGGACCCGATGGGCTCGCTCGATCCGCGGATGCGCGTGCGGGACATCATCTCCGAACCGCTCGGCCGCCGGTCGCCGGAGCGCGTCGCGGAGCTGCTGACCGCCGTCGGACTGCCCGAGGACGCGGCGATGCGGTATCCGCACCAGTTTTCCGGCGGACAGCGGCAGCGGATCTCGATCGCCCGCGCGCTCGCGCCGAACCCGAGCGTGCTGATCGCGGACGAACCGGTGAGCGCGCTGGACGTTTCGGTGCGCGCGCAGATCCTGGACCTGCTGGCCCGGCTGGTCGACGAGTTCTCGCTGACGCTGATTTTCGTGTCGCACGACCTCGGCGTGGTGCGGCACGTGTGCGATCGCGTCGCGGTGATGCGGCGCGGCGAGATCGTGGAAATCGGGGCGGTCGAACAGGTTTACGCCGAACCGGAGCACGAGTACACCCGGGAACTGCTGGCCGCCGCGCCCAATCTGCGGACCGAGCTGGCCCGGTTGAAGGGAGAAACGGATGCCTGACTACCCGGACGGCCTGCCGATTGGTCCCGACTGGGTGTCCACAGTGGATACCGCGGACGTGGTGTTTCCGTATAACGGCAGCGTGATCGGCACCGCGCCGGTCGGCACTGCTGCGCTGGCTGCCCGGGCCGTCGATGAAGCAGTAGCAGTGGCTCGCGAAGTTGCTTCGCTGCCTTCGCGGGCTCGCCGGTCGTTATTGAACGACGTGGCTTCAGCGGTGCGCGAGCGTCGTGCGGAGTTCGAGCAGCTTCTCGTGCTGGAGACGGGAAAACCGCTGGTCGATTGTCAGGTGGAAGTCGCCCGGACGATCGTCACCTGGGAAGCCGCGGCCGAGGAAGTGTCGCGGCTGCACGGCGAAACTGTGCCGCTCGACCTGCTGCCGTCGGGGGACGGGCTGGTCGGGTTCTGGAAACGCAAGCCGATCGGTGTGGCGGTCGGGATCGCCGGGTTCAACTACCCGCTGCTGCTGGCGTCGCACAAGATCGCGCCCGCCATTGCCGCTGGCTGTCCGGTGGTGGTGAAGCCCGCGCAGCAAACCCCGTTGGCGACGCTGTGGCTGGTGCACCTGGTCCGCTCGCTGACCGACTTGCCCGCGATGGTTCAGTTGGTCACCGGAGACGCTTCGGTCGGATCGGCGCTGGTCACGGACCGGCGGATCGGTGCGGTGTCGTTTACCGGCTCGGCCGCCGTCGGTCACCAGATCGCCCGGGACGCCGCGCCGACGAAGACCCTGCTGGAGCTGGGCTCGAACGCCGCGCTGGTGGTCGCCGAGGACGCTGACCTCGATGCCGCCGCGGATGCCGTGCTGCGCGGCGGGTTCTATGCGTCCGGTCAAGCGTGCATTTCCGTACAGCGCGTGCTGGCGGTTTCGTCGGTGGCTGCGGAGTTCACCGACAAGGTGCTCGCGCGGCTCGGCGAAGTGACCGTTGGTGATCCGCGTTCTGCTAGCACGAGGGTGTCCGCGCTGATCGACGAACGCTCGACTGCCCGGGTCGCCGAGTGGGTCGACAAAGCGATCGCGGCAGGCGCTCGGCTGCTTGCTGGCGGCTCGGTGCGTGACGGTGTGCTGGAGCCGACAGTGCTCGCGGACGTCCCAGACGGCGTCGAATGCTGGGACGAAGAGATCTTCGGCCCGGTCGTCTGCCTGCGCACAGTGTCCGATGTGGACGAAGCGTTCGCCGCGGTCAACGCCTCGCGGTACGGCTTGCACGCGAGTGTGTACAGCCGCTCGCTGAAGACCGCGTTCCGGGCGCTGGACGAGCTGGAGGTCGGCGGGGTAGTGGTGAACGAGGTGCCGGGTTTCCGGTCCGACACGATGCCGTACGGCGGGGTCAAGGACTCCGGGATCGGCCGCGAGGGGCCGCGATTCGCCGTCGAAGAGCTGACCGTGACGAGGATGGCGGTGCTGCGCCCGTGAACTACGCCGGACTGTTCCGCATGGACGGCCGCCGCGCCGTCGTTCTCGGCGCGGGCAGCGGGATCGGCCGCGAGGCCGCCCGAGCCCTTGCCGCACACGGCGCGTCGGTGATCTGCGCGGACCGAGACCTTGCTGCGGCTAGGGAGACCGGCGTCGGCGAGGCGTACGAGATCGACCTGCTCGCGCCCGGGGCCATCGCTGCCGCCGCTACCGATCTGGGACCGCTGGACGCCGTCGTGCTGACCGCCGCCACGAACGTCCGGAAACGCCTGCTGGACTACACGCGCGAAGAGTTCGACCGGGTAGTGGAGCTGAACCTGGGCGTCGCCTTCGAGGTCCTGCGCGCGTTCGGCGCACCGATGGTCGAGCAGGGCCGGGGAAGCATCATCGGCTTCTCGTCAATCCGCGGCACCACCGTCGAACCCGGCCAAGGCCCGTACGCAGCAACGAAGGGCGGCCTCGTGCAGCTCTTCCGCACTGCGGCTGCTGAGTTCGGACCGTCCGGCGTACGCGTCAACGCCATCGCCCCTGGCGTTGTAGAGACACCGTTGACCGCACAGATCAAAGCGCGCCCCGACTGGTACGACGCGTACGCGCAGAAGGGCGCCCTCGGCCGCTGGGCGCGCGCGGACGAACTGGCCGGTGCCGTCGTGTACCTCGCTTCGGACGCTTCGACCTTCGTCACCGGCTCCGTCCTGGCCGTCGACGGCGGCTGGACCGCAGTCGACGGACGCTTTGACCCACCCGCTTCGTGAATCGGAGGTTCCGCGATGACCGAATTGGCCGACCTGACCGCTAACGAGCTGGTAGCCGGGTACCGCGCGAAGACGTTCTCGCCGGTCGAAGTCACCGAAGCCGTCCTCGCGCGCATCGACGCCCGCGAACCCGAATTGCACGCCCTGTACGCGTACGACGCCGCTTCAGCCCGCGAAGCAGCGAAGGCGTCCGAAGCACGTTGGCACGCTGGCGAACCCTCCGGTGCCATCGACGGCGTCCCCCTGACGCTGAAGGAAAACATCGCCTCCTACGGTGTCCCCACGCCACTAGGCACCGCCGCTACCGCTCTAGTGCCCGCTACCGCCGACGCCCCTGCCGCAGCCCGCGTACGCGAGTCAGGCGCAGTACTGCTGGCAAAGACGACCATGCCCGACTACGGCATGCTCACCTCAGGCCTCTCAAGCTTCCACACCGCTTCGCGCAACCCGTGGGACGTCACGCGCACCCCCGGCGGCTCCAGCGCAGGAGCCGCCTCCGCAGCCGCCGCGGGCTACGGCCCCTTGCACGTCGGCACCGACATCGGCGGCTCAATCCGCCTCCCCGCCGGTTGGTGCGGTCTGGTCGGCCTGAAACCCAGCTTCGGCCGCGTACCAGTCGATCCGCCCTTCCTCGGCCGCGTCGCCGGACCCTTGACCAGGACTGTCGCCGACACCGCCCTGCTGATGAGCGTCCTGGCCCAACCCGATTCACGCGACCACCTCAGCCTGCCGCCCGCGTCGATCGACTGGCTTTCCCTGACCGGTTCCCTCAACGGCCTGCGCGTCGGCCTGCAATTGGACCCCGGCGTCGGCCTCCCCGTGACTCCGGAGGTCGCCGACGCAGTCACCGCCGCCGCTGATTTGTTCGAGTCCGCAGGCGCGATCGTGGAACCCGTCGCCCCGTTCCTGACCCGCGACCACCTGAACGGCCTGGACACCTTCTGGCGAGTCCGCGCCTGGTCGGACATGGCCGCCCTGAGCGCAGAGCAGCGCGCCCAAGTCCTGCCGTACATCGCGGATTGGGCGGCCGGTGGCGCGAGTGCGTCCGGTGTGGACACTTACCGCGGGTTCGCCGCCATCGACGCGATCAGCGTGGCGACCCTGAGCGCGACCGAACCGTACGACGTGGTCCTGTCGCCGACCTGCCCCGTGCTGCCACCGCCCGCGGAATGGCCGTCCCCGACGAACGACCCGACGCGGCCGTTCGAGCACATCGCTTTCACCGTGCCGTACAACATGTCCGGCCAGCCCGCGGTGTCGGTGAACTGCGGCTACACCCAGGAGGGGTTGCCGATCGGCCTGCAGATCGCGGGTCGCCGGTTCGCCGACCTGGAGGTACTGCGAATCGCGGCGGAGTTCGAGAAGCTGCGCGGGGAACAGCGCCCTTGGCCGGTCAGCTGAGCGGGTTTCCGCTCAGTGCTGTGCCTGCTCTTCAAGCTTGCTCAACCAGGCGTCGAAATGCGGGCACTGGCTTCGCAACGCGGCCACACCAAGCTCGGCGACAGCCAACGGGCCTTCGATCACCTTCTGGTAGCCGGCGCAGTATCGGAGGAGGCGTTTGGAAGGTGCCGTCTTAGCGCCGCCATTGACCAGTTCCGGGCCTCCGGCAGCATCGCAATCGGTGCGCAGGCGTTCGGCCAGTTCCGGTTCGCCTCTCAGCTCGCTCAGCTGCTCAGCGGCCGCGAACACCCAGGATTCGAGTTCGTGCAAGACCAGGTGAGGGAGAAAGCGCCGATCAGAGACTGCCGCCGCGATCTCGTGCTCCACGTGCTGCACCTGCGTCTCGGCCGGGCCCGGCGGAAGGCTGGAAACTCCCGGTGCGTCGGCGGGGAAGCCGTAGAAGTCGAAGATCGTGGTCAATACGGTGAGCGACTTCTGCCCGAGCAGGTGCTGGACTTCCCGGTGAATCTTCGCCCAGGAAGAAACACCGCCGCGGTGCGTGACGGACGAGGTCTGCGTCCGGACGACCGACACGGTGACGGTTGCCCAGCCAGCCTCGCTTAAGTGATCGACCAGAAGCTCTTGCGCGACTGTCAGTTCCGACTGCCCTTCGACCAGCAAATGAAGGCGTTTGCGGTCAGTCATTCAGGACGCTGCCCCTCGAACCGGGCTGCCCGCCGATGAGGTTCTTCTCCCACAGTTCGCCAAGCGAGTAGTCCTCGAGCCACGTGCGAAGCGCTTCAGGGTTTGGCTTCGCGAAGGAAGAACTGCCGTCGTGTTGTTCGACCACGATGAGGTCGTCGACGGTGAACTGGTTCATGAGCGTGACTGATTGGGTGGCGATCAGCACCTGGCTCTGTGCCGCTGCCCGCCGGAGCATGTCCGCCAGCACGACGATCGCGTAGGGGTGCAGACCCAGCTCCGGTTCGTCCAGGACGACCAGTCCGGGAAGCTGCGGCTGCATCAGCAAGGTGGCCAGGCAGACGAACCGCAATGTTCCGTCGGACATCTGCTCGGCCGAGAAGATCCCGTCGAGGTCTTTGTGGATCCAGCGGAGCCGAACCCGGTCGGTTCCGTATTCGTCGTCGAGAACGAAGTCTTTGAAAAACGGGGCGACCAGCCGGATTGTGCTGGTGATGCGACGGTAAGCCGCTTTGTCCTCCGGCCGTTCGCTCCGCTGCAGCCTCAGCAGAACCGGCGCGAGGTTGGCGGCGTCGTCCCGCAGAGCGAGGTTGCCCGCAGTCGGGGCTTGCCGTTTGACGGGGGCGTCCCGGCTCATGTCGTCGAAGTGATAGACCCGGCAGCCGTCGAGAACCGCGTGAATGAGTTCCGCGGCCTCGTCGTGCTCGCCGAGAGCTTGTTCGAGCCGCGATTCTCGATGTCCCTGGCCGAGTTCGCGTCGGTACGGCGATTCGGGAGTGACCTTGCTGATCTCTTCCAGGTCGAAGATCAGCTCGTCGTTGGCCGCGGGCACGAGCCGGATGCGGTAGTTCGCTGGCCAGATGTCCAGAGCCAGCTCAATGCTGGACAGCGCACTTCCCTTGTAGCCCATTTCAGCGGCCCCGCCATTGAGCCCGACATACAGCCCGAGATCGCGGTCGACGATGCTGCTCAACAGACCTAGCGCCTGAATGAAGTTGCTTTTGCCCGCGCCGTTGGCGCCGACCAGCACGTTCAGGCTGCCGAGCGGCACCCGTGCCGAACGGATCGAGGTGAACCCCTCGATGGTGATCGCGTTGAGCGAGTGCCGAGCCATGCGCACACTGTACGGCCGCGCCCCGGCAACCGGCTGGAGCTACTTCGCCCCAATGGCCTCCGCCAACGCCAGCACCCGCCGCGCGTTCTCCACATGCAGGTTCTCGATCATCCGCCCATCCACAGTCACCACACCGCGTCCCTCAGCCGAAGCCTCCTCGAACGCCGCGATGATCCGCTTGGACCGGTCGATCTCCTCCTCCGAGGGAGCGAAGATCCGGTTGCACGGATCCACCTGCGAAGGATGGATCAACGTCTTCCCGTCGAACCCGTACTGCCGCCCCTGCAAGCACTCCGCCTCGAACCCGGCCGCGTCCTTGACGTCGTTGTAGACCCCGTCCAGGATCACCTTCCCGGTCGCGCGCGCGGCCAGCAGGCACAGCGAAAGCCCGCCCAGCAACGGTCCCCGGCCCGGCACGAACTCCGCGTGCAGTTCCTTCGCCAGGTCGTTCGTGCCCATCACCAGCACGGTCAACCGCTCCGACGCGCCCGCGATCTCCGAAGCGTGCAGCATCGCGATCGGCGTCTCCACCATCGCCCAGATCTTCGTGTGCTCCGGCGCTCCGCCAAGCTCCAGCGCGCGCTCGATGTTGTGCACCTCAGCCGCCGAGTTCACCTTCGGCACCACCACGGCGGCGGGACCGGCGGCAGCCGCGGCGCGCAGGTCTGCGTCGTGCCATTCAGTGTCCAGGCCGTTGACCCGGATCGTCACTTCGCGCGAGCCATAAGAAGAAACAGCAGCGCAGACCCGTTCCCGCGCGGCTTCCTTCGCGTCCGGCGCGACGGCGTCTTCCAGGTCCAGGATCAACGCATCCGCCGGAAGCGTCTTCGCCTTCTCCAGCGCGCGTTCGTTCGCACCGGGCATGTACAGCACGGACCGCCGCGGGCGGAGTTCGGTCATGACTGGATCTCCTTCGTCGCGGCGTCGTACGCGGCGGCCAGTTCGGGGTCGTCAGCGGCCAGTTCGTCGGCCAGTTCCACGACCACCCGGCACTGCTTGACCGAGGCGTCGTCCTGCATTTTCCCGTCGATCATCACCGCGCCGGTGCCGTCGCCCATCTCAGCGATCACGCGCCGGGCCCACGCCACATCCGCGGGGGACGGCGAGAAAACCTTCTTCGCGATGTCGATCTGCACCGGGTGCAGGCTCCACGCGCCGACACAGCCGAGCAGGAACGCGTTGCGGAACTGGTCTTCGCACGCCACCACGTCGCGAATGTCGCCGAACGGCCCGTAGTACGGAAGGATGCCGTTCATCGCGCACGCGTCGACCATCCGCGCGACCGTGTAGTGCCACAGATCCTGCTGATACGTCGTCCGGCCCTCGGTGAGGTCGTCGCCGACCGGATCGGTGCGCACCAGATATCCCGGATGCCCGCCGCCGACGCGGGTCGTCTTCATCCGGCGGCTCGCAGCCAGGTCGGCCGGGCCCAGCGAGATGCCCTGCATGCGCGGCGACGCTCCGGCGATCTCCTCGACGTTCGCCACGCCGCTCGCGGTTTCCAGGATCGCGTGCACCAGCAGCGGTTTCGTCAGCCCGGCGCGCGCTTCCAGCTGCGCCAGCAACCGGTCGACGTAGTGAATGTCCTGTGCGCCTTCGACCTTCGGGATCATGATCACGTCGAGCTTGTCGCCGATCTCGGTGACCAGCGTGATCAGGTCGTCGAGCACCCACGGCGAATCGAGGCTGTTCACCCGCGTCCACAGCTGGGTGCGGCCGAAGTCCGTCGCCTTCGCGATCGACACCAGCCCGGTGCGCGCGGCTTCCTTGCGGTCCGCGCGGACCGCGTCCTCCAGGTTGCCCAGCAGCACGTCGGTCTTCTTCGCGATGTCCGGGACCTTCGCGGCCATCTTTTCGTTGCCCGGATCGAAAAAGTGGATCATGCGCGACGGCCGCACCGGGATCTGCCGCGGCGGCTGCGGCGCTCCGACGGCGAGCGGGGCGAAGAAGTCCTTCGGCGAGCGCATCCTGGTCCTCCCGGCGGGTACTTGACCGACGGGTAACCCTAAACCGGAGACCCGAACCCCCGCTGCGGCGAAGCTCACCCGCCATCCGGGTGACGCCCGTGACCAGGGAAAGTCCACTGTGGAACCCGGTCGATTAGGCCGATCGGAGTAAGGCATTGCGCCGCCTGCCCTGCCCCGCGCGGGGTGCCGTGCCACCCAGGGGAAGCGCTCCGTGCGCACCACTCACCCCCGTCTCACTCGGTTGGCCGCACGGTCGGGCTGAAGTCGAACGACCGCCTACCGACCGGTCACCGACCGCTGAGCGCCGCCGATCGCACGCGGCCGGGCAACCCGGAGACCTCGCGTCTTTGCCCTGGTACTCAGTTCATGTACCGGTTTTCGCCGGTACTTGGGAACAGGTGCTTGAAGGAGGCGGACTCGTGGCGGCTACCCCACAGAACACCGAGCGCTCGACGGTCGCCGGCGGTGCGAAGCGCAGCCGGACGACGGCGAGCCGGGTGCTGCCGCCGATCGAGCTCCCCGCGAGCGTCGACGAGCTGGCGCGCAAGGCCGCGGCCCTTCTGGGCTGGAACGGCGTGGTGCTGCCCGCGACGACCCTGCTCGGCCGCAAGGTCAGCATCGTCGCGAAGCTCAAGACCGACGTGCACGCGGAGCGGATCGCGATGGGTGTCGGTCCCGTCGCCGATCGCGCCCTCGTCGACACCTGGACCTGGCCAGAGCTGGCCGCGACCGCACCCGCGCCGGCCGCCGAGATCATCGGCGTCCTCGCGGTCGCCCGGCACTGGCGGACCGCGATGGCCTCCGCGGTGCCCTTTTCGCGCTACGGCGAGGCCGCGATGGTGCTCCCATCGCCTGCCGTGCTGACCGACGACTACGTGACGAACTGCCT
The DNA here is from genome assembly GCF_041346965.1 of Amycolatopsis sp. cg13. Classification (GTDB taxonomy): domain Bacteria; phylum Actinomycetota; class Actinomycetes; order Mycobacteriales; family Pseudonocardiaceae; genus Amycolatopsis. The sequence goes on along the minus strand of NZ_CP166848.1, from coordinate 5,660,388 downwards.
GCCGCGCGCCCGCGCCTACGGCCTCGCGGTCGTCACCGCCGACCCGTACGCCACCACCGACCTCGACCTCGACACCCACCACGACCGGGTGCTGCTGCAGGAGGACCCGGTTTCGCGCTGGGTCAACGAGATGGCCTACGACCTGTTGCTGCGCGAGGACGCCGACGCCCCGGTCCCCGCTGAGGCGGACTGAAGCACCGGCGACGGTGCGCGTGCGGCGATAGAGTCGGGCTCATGCGAGTCGTCATTGCTGGCGGACACGGCCAGATCGCCCTGCACCTGGAAAAGCTGCTCGCGCAGCGGCACGACGCGCCGGTCGGCATCGTGCGCAACCCCGAGCACGAAGCCGACCTCACCGCCGTCGGCGCTGAGACTGTCGTGCTCGACCTCGAGAAGTCCGATGTGGACGCTGTCGCCAAGGTGCTCGAAGGCGCGGACGCGGCGGTGTTCTCCGCCGGTGCCGGCCCGGGCAGCGGCGAGGGGCGCAAAGACACTGTGGACCGCGGCGCGGCCGTGCTGTTCGCCGACGCCGCGCAGCGCGCTGGTGTCCGCCGGTTCATCCAGGTCGGTTCGATCAACGCGGACAAGGCGGACGACCCCGGCTTCGATCCGGTTTTCGCCGCCTACCTGCGGGCCAAGCGCGCGGCCGAGGAAGACCTCAAGGCCCGCGACCTCGACTGGACGATCCTGCGCCCCGGTCGCCTCACCAACGATTCCGGCACCGGCCAGGTGAAGATCGCGGAGAAGGTCGACGGCGGGGAGATCCCGCGCGAGGACGTCGCCGCGGTATTGCTGGCGCTGCTCGACGCTCCGGCGACGGCCCGGCGCACGCTGGAGCTGGTCTCCGGCGACGAGTCCATCGCCGACGCGCTGTCCCGGATCTGATGCGCGACATCGCGGTTTTCAGCGGCAGCGCGCATCCCGAGCTCGCCGAGGAAATCTGCGCCAACCTGGGCGTTCCGCTGCTTCCGGTGGAGATCGACCGGTTCGCCAACGACTGTCTGCAGGTCCAGCTCCAGGCCAACTGCCGCGAGCGGGACGTCTTCCTGATCCAGCCGCTGGTCAAACCGGTGCAGGAGAACCTGGTCGAACTGCTGCTGATGCTCGACGCGGCCCGCGGTGCCTCGGCCGCGCGCACCACCGTGGTGATGCCGCACTATTCGTACGCGCGCTCGGACAAAAAGGACGCGCCGCGGATCTCCATCGGCGGGAGGCTGGTCGCGGATTTGATGGTCACCGCGGGCGCGAACCGCGTGCTCACCATGACGCTGCACTCGCCGCAGGTGCACGGGTTCTTCAGCGTGCCGGTCGACCATCTGCACGCGCTGCACGAGCTGGCGCGGTACTTCCGGCAGTACGACCTTTCGGAGACGACGGTCGTGTCGCCGGATTTGGGCAACGCCAAGGAAGCCGCGCATTTCGCCCGGCTGCTCGGGGCGAAGGTCGCGGCCGGTGCCAAGCAGCGGTTCGCCGACGACCGGGTCGAGATCACGTCGGTGATCGGCGAGATCGCGGGCCGCGACATCATCGTGCTGGACGACGAGATCGCGCGCGGCAGCACAGTCCTGGAACTGCTCGGCCGGCTGCGGGAGATGGGCGCGCGGTCGATCCGGGTGGCCTGCACGCACGGGCTGTTCGCCGACGGTGCGCTCAAGCGGATCGGCGGCCAGGAGGACGTGCTGGAGATCGTCTGCACGAACACGGTGCCGGTTCCGGTCGAGGAACGCACGGAGAAGCTGCGGATCCTGTCCATCGCCCCGGCGCTGGCCGAGGCGATGCGGCGAATCCACAATGGAGAGTCGGTCAGCTCGCTGTTCGAGCCGAACTGATCAAACGCTGCCGAGGACCCGGTCGAGGTACGTGTTGGTGAACGTCCCGGCCGGGTCGCATTCCTTGCGGATCCGCAGGAAATCGTCGAAATGCGGATAGCGGGTGCGCAGCACGGACGCGTCGAGATCGTGCATTTTGCCCCAGTGCGGCCGTCCGCCGACCTGGCCCACGACGTTCTCGAACGCGGAGAAGTACTCGCGGTAGGGCATGCCAAGGAACTGGTGGATCGCGATGTACGCGGAGTCGCGGCCGTTCGCGGTGGACAGCCAGATGTCGTCCGCCGCGGCCACCCGCACCTCGACCGGGAACGCCACCGGATCTTTCAGCCTCGGCACCACTCCGCGCAGTTCGGCCAGCACGTCGAGCACGGATTCGCGCGGGACCGCGTACTCCGACTCCACGAACCGCACGCCGCGATGGGTAACGAAAACGCGGTGCGAAAGATCGCTGTACTCGCGCGGCGACGACACTTGCGAGGCGAACGCACCGAGTGGCCGCACCAGTTTCGGCACCGCGCGGCCGAGTCGGCAGAGTCCGCCGAACGCGATGTTCTCGGTGAGCTCGTAGTCGACGAACTGCTTGAGGCGGGACAACGGTTTCCGCTCGGCGTGCACCGGCAGGCGGTTGTTGCGCTTCACCAACGCCTTGCTGCCGTAGGGAAACCAGTAGAACTCGAAGTGGTCGTTGTTCGCGGCGTTGTCGTCGAAACCTTCGAGGACCTGCTCCAGCGGCTCCGGACGTTCCTGCGCGGAGAGCACAAAGGACTGTTCACATTGGAGGGTCACCGTGCTGATCACGCCAAGCGCACCAAGGCCGACGCGGGCGGCGTGGAACAACTCCGGACGCTCGTCGGCCGAACAGCGGACTAGGGAACCGTCCGCGAGCACGAGTTCCAGCGCGACGATCTGCGTCGAGATTCCGCCGAAGCGCGCACCGGTGCCGTGCGTGCCGGTGGAAATCGCGCCAGCGATCGTCTGTGCGTCGATGTCACCGAGGTTCGTCATCGCGAGCCCGAGCGCGTCGAGGGCCGCGTTGAGAGTGCGGAGAGTGGTGCCGGAACGGACGGTGACCTGCTGCGTTTCGAGGTCGGCGCGTTCGATGCCGGTCCACGCGGTGAGGTCGAGCGCGTCGGAATCGGCGGCCGCGATCGCGGTGAACGAATGCCCGCTGCCCCACGCGCGCACGCGGTGCCCCGCCTCGGCGACCCCGGCCACGACCTCGGCGATCTCGGCCGCGCTGCGCGGCCGGTGCACCCGCTGCGGGGTGGCCTTGGCCGTTCCGGCCCAGTTGCTCCACGTCATTGCGGCACCTGTTCTTCGCTGGAAGGTTCCCACGATAGATGCCGGAACCGTAAGTGAATAGTATTCGCGTTTCAAGCGTTGTTGTCGTACCGTAAGTGCGTGACCACCTCAGCGCACGGGTACGACCTCGCGACGAAGGACCTGGATCCGCCGCTCGCGATCGTCGACCTGGACGCCTTCGACGCCAACGCCGACGACCTGCTGCGCCGGGCCGCGGGCAAGCCGATCCGGGTGGTCAGCAAGTCCGTGCGCTGCCGTGCGCTGCTGGAGCGGGCGCTCGCGCGAGACGGCTTCGAAGGCCTCATGTGCTACTCGCTCGCCGAGGCCGTTTGGCACGCTGAGCTGGGCACTTCCGACGACATCGTGGTCGCGTACCCGACCGCCGACCACGAAGCGCTCCGTCGGCTGGCCGCGAGCGAACGCGCCCGCGCGGCAGTCACGATCATGGTCGATTCGACCGAACACCTCGACCTGGTCGACGCCGCGCTCGGCCACGGGCACCCGGACATCCGCGTGTGCCTCGAACTCGACGCGTCTTGGCGGCCGCTGCCCGGCGTACACGTCGGCACCCGGCGTTCGCCGGTGTTCAAACCGGGGCAAGCCGCCGCGGTGGCACGGAAGATCGTGACGCGGCCGGGCTTCAAGCTGGTCGGGATGATGGCGTACGAAGGCCAGATCGCCGGACTCGGCGACGCGGCCGGAAAAGGCCTGCAGAACCGGGTGGTCGGCTGGATGCAACGCCGTTCCGCCGCGGAACTGGCCCGCCGCCGGAGTGCCGCGGTGCGTGCCGTGCGCGAGGTCGCTGACCTGGAGTTCGTCAACGGCGGCGGCACCGGAAGCATCGAAACCACCGGCGCGGAGAACGTAGTCACCGAGATCGCCGCCGGTTCCGGCTTCCTCGCGCCGACGCTCTTCGACGGCTATTCGCACTTCCAGCCGCGCCCGGCCGCGTTGTTCGCGCTGCCGGTGGTGCGCCGTCCGGCGAAGAACGTCGCGACGCTGTACTCCGGCGGCTACATCGCCTCCGGCCCGACCGGTCCGTCGCGCGAACCGTCGCCGTACCTGCCGGAAGGCTTGCGCCTGCTGGGTTTCGAAGGTGCCGGCGAGGTGCAGACGCCGGTGACCGGCGAGGCCGCGCGCACCCTGCGGCTCGGCGACCGGGTTTGGCTGCGGCACGCGAAAGCCGGGGAATTGGCCGAACGCTTCCTGGCCTACCACCTCGTCCGCGGCAGCCAGGTGGAGCGAACCGTCCCGACTTACCGCGGCGAGGGGCAGAACTTCGGCTAAGCGCTCAGTCGCCGAATTTGCTTGCCAGATAACCCTTCACCACGTGCTTGGCCTCGGCGACGATCCGCTCGTCCCCGTTCGGGTCGCGGCGGAAGGCGAGCTTCAGCAGCGCGTCCGCCGTCTCGTTGGCGATCGCGATGGCGAACCGGAGTTCGTCGGCCGGCCGGTCGACGTGCCCGCGCAGGATTTCGACCAGCGAATCCGCGATGACCGAGTTGTTGTCGCGGTCGTCAGCCAGCAGCCGGACGTCGATGACGTCTCCGAAGTGGACCTTCGAGAACCCCGGCACCTCGCGGTGCATCTGCAGGTAGATGTCGAGCACCGAGTCGACGATGTTCCACCAGTGCTCGGGGCTGAGCTGCTGCAGCCGCTCGTTCACCGCGGCCACGAACCGTTCCAGGTTTCGCTGCGTCAGCGCCTGCACGACCGCGCGTTTGTCCGGGAAAAACTGGTACAGCGATCCGACCGCGACGCCCGCGCGTTTGGCGATCAGCGTGGTGGTGAGCGCGTCGTAGCCCAGTTCGTCGATCAGCACGGCGCTCGCGTCCAGCATCTGTTCCACCCGCCGGGCACTGCGTTGCTGAACCGGCTTTCGCCGCAGCGGTGTGGGTTCAGCCTGGGTCTCGGCCACGTCGTTCCTCGGAGTCTCTCGCGATTCACTCATCTGATCTGGGACTTTAGCGCCCCGCGGGGCTTCCCCCGAGACGAGTGACGACCTAACATATGAGAACTTTTCACGTTCACCCGCGAGGGTGTCCGAAGGCAAGGGGTGCTCAGCGTGGACCATCCGACCTTCCCGCCCGGCTTCCTGTGGGGTGTCTCGACCTCGGCGTTCCAGATCGAGGGGGCGACGGCCGAGGGCGGCCGGGGACCGTCCATCTGGGACACGTTCACCGCCACCGAAGGCAAGATCGCCCGGGGCGAGGACGCCAAGGTAGCGGCCGACCACTACCACCGCTACTCCGAGGACATCGCCCTGATGGCGGAACTCGGCGTCGGCGCCTACCGGATGTCGATCGCGTGGCCGCGCATCCAGCCGGACGGCACGGGCAAGCCCAACGCGGAGGGACTTGCCTTTTACGACAAGCTGATCGACGAGGTATGCGCCGCCGGAATAGCTCCGGCGATCACGCTGTACCACTGGGACACGCCGCAGGCGATCGAGGACGCGGGCGGCTGGCGCTCCCGCGACACCGCCTTCCGCTTCGCCGAATACGCCACGATCGTGGGGGAGCATTTCGCCGATCGGGCGAAACTCTGGATCCCGCTCAACGAGCCGATGGTGATGTCGATCTACGGATACGGCATCGGCGAGTACGCGCCCGGCGAGTTCCTCCTGCTCGACGCGCTCCCCACCGCGCATCACCAGAACCTCGCGCACGGGCTGGCCGTGCAGGCGCTGCGCGCGGCGGGCGCGACCGGCATCGGCACCGCGAACAACCACTCGCCGATCTGGCCCGACCACGACACGCCCGCCGACCGCGCGGCCGCCGACTGGCTCGACGCGCTGATCAACCGCACCTTCGCCGACCCGATGCTGCTCGGCAGCTACCCCGAGCAGGTCCACCCGCACCTGCCGGAGAACTTCGCCGACGACCTGGCCACGATCGCGCAGCCGCTCGATTTCTACGGCGTCAACTACTACGAACCCCAAGGCGTCACGGCCCCCGGCGAAGGTAACCCGCTGCCGTTCGAACTCCGCCCGATCGAGGGCTATCCCATGACCACCAACGATTCCCCGATCGTCCCGCAGGCGTTGCGCGATCTGCTGGTGTCCTTCCACGAGCGCTACCGCGAGCACCTGCCGCCGATCCAGATCACCGAAAACGGCTGTAGCTTCGCCGACGAACCGGCCGCCGACGGCACCGTCCCCGACCCGGAGCGGATCGAATTCCTCGCCAGCCATCTGCAGGCGCTGCGCGAAGCGATGGATGCCGGAGTCGACGTGCGCGGATACTTCGTCTGGTCGCTGCTGGACAACTTCGAATGGTCCAAGGGCTACGCGCCGCGGTTCGGGCTCGTGCACGTGGACTACGAGACGCAACGCCGTACGCCCAAGGATTCCTTCGCCTGGTACCGGAAGCTGGTCCGCCATGAGTGACACCGCCGCCGCTGTCCCGGATGTCTTCGCCGAGCCGGTCAAGCGCGTCCGCGCCGGGTGGATGACGCTGCTGTTCCTCGCGAACATCGCGCTCTGGCTGGGCGTTTACGCGCCGATTCAGGTTCTGCTGCCGCAGCAGGCCGAACTCCTCGACGCCGCGCACAAGGAAACCGTGTTCGGCGTCGTGACCGGCATCGGCGCGGCCGTCGCGCTCGTCGCGAACCCGGCGATCGGCCTGCTCTCGGACCGCACCTGCTCGCGGTTCGGCAGGCGGCATCCGTGGACGATCGCGGGCGGCGCGATCGGCGCGGCCGGGCTGCTGGTGCTGGCCGAGGCCCCGAACGTCGTCGTGATGACGATCGGCTGGTGTCTCGTGCAGGCCGGGCTCAACGGCATGCTCGCGACGCTGATGTCCGGCATCGCTGACCGGGTTCCGGTCGGGCAGCGCGCGCAGGTCGGCGGGCTGGTCGGCATCGCGCAGATGCTCGGCACCGTGCTCGGCGCGGTGGTGGTCGTAGTGATGCTCGACCTCGCCGGACTGCCGCTCGGCTACGCCGCGTGCGCCGCGATCGTGCTCGCCGGTGCGGCGGCGTTCGTCCTCCGCACCCCGGACACGCGGCTGCCGGTGGAGTTCCGCCCGAGCGGCCGGATCCGCGAAATCCTCGCCGACCTGTGGGTCTCGCCGCGGCGGCATCCGGACTTCGCGTGGGCGTGGGGCTGCCACTTCATGATCAACCTCGGCAACGCGTTCGGCACGCTCTACCTGCTGTTCTTCCTCAAGGACGCGGTGCATTACCCCGATCCGGACAGCGGCCTGCTGATCATGATGGGGCTGTACGGCGTGGCATTGGTGATCGGCGCGGTACTGGCCGGGCACTTCTCCGACAAGTCCGGCAAGCGGAAGCCGTATGTCCTCGGCTCGGCAGCGATCATGGCGTTGGCCGCGCTGCTGCTGGTGATCTGGCAGTCGTGGCCGGTGGCGCTGGTGGCGTCGCCGTTGCTGGGCGTCGGGTTCGGCGTCTACATGGCGGTCGCGCTGGCGATGCTGACGCAGGTGCTGCCCGCGGCGCAGAACCGGGCCAAGGACCTCGGCGTCGTCAACATCGCGAACTCGCTGCCGCAGGTGGTCGCGCCGCTGCTCACGACGCTGATCCTGCACTGGCTCGGCGGGTATCCGGGGCTGTTCGCGGCGTCCGCGGTGGCGACGTTGCTGGCCGGGGTTTTGGTGACGCGGGTCCGGTCGGTGGGTTAGCGCTTGCGTTTGAGCGCGCTCACAGGCTTAGCGTCTTGGACATGGAGAAGGAAGACGCGCTGACCGAGGCGCTGCGCCTGGCGGTCGACCCGCCGGGCACGGTGTCGGTCGAAGCGCTGCGGGAACTGGCCCGGGACGACGACGCGAACGAGTGGGACATCGCCACCACCGCGGAACACCTCGGGCTGAACCCGCACACGCTGCGGTACTACGAGCGGATCGGATTGGTCGAGGTAGCCCGCGACAGCGCCGGGCACCGCGTTTACGACGCGGCGTCGGTGCGCCGTCTCGTGTTCCTGACACGGATGCGCGTGTCGGGCATGCCGATCAGCGACCTGCGCCGCTACGTCGAGCTGATCGAGTCCGGCGCGGACACCGTGCCCGAACGACGCGAAATGCTCCTGGAGCACCGCGACACCCTGCGTGCCCAGATCGCTCAGCTGCAGCTTTCCCTCGCCGCCACCGAATACAAGATCGCCACCTACCAGGAAGGCCCCCTCCCGTGACCCAGCACGACATCGACAGCCCGGAAAACCTCGCCCGCCGCAAGAACGGACTCGAGGTGCTGTCCCGCATCGACGGTCACCAGGGCGAAGCCGTCATCGATTCCCTCGCCGACATCAACCCCGCGTTCGGGCACCACGTGGCCGCGTTCGCCTTCGGCGACATGTACGACCGGCCCGGCCTCGACCCGCGCAGCCGCCAGCTGGTCACCCTCGGCGTGCTGACCGCACTCGGCGGCTGCGAACCGCAGCTGAAGGTGCACATCGGCGCGGCGCTGAACGTCGGGCTCAGCCGCGAGGAAGTCACCGAAGCGCTCATGCACTCGGCGGTCTACGCGGGATTCCCGCGCGCGCTGAACGCCACCTTCGCCGCGCGCGAGGTGTTCGCCGCGCGCGACGCGGAGGAAACCGTCTGACGTTCGCGGAGCCCGGTGCGGACCGCACCGGGCTTCCCGGGATCACCAGCCGCGGTTCTTCCGCGCGTCCTCCGCTAGCTTGTCGGACTTGGCTTTCGCCTCCGCGGCGGCGTCCTTGACGTCCTGCGTGCTGGGCTCGCCGACCTCGTCCAGGTACTTCTTCTTGGCGGGGTCGTTCCACCCCTCCGGGTCGTACTTCCCGTTTTCGAGGTCGTTCCAGTCCTTTTTGGTCGGCCCGACACCCTGCTCGTTCCGGTTGCCCCATTCGGTGCGCGTCTGGTTGCCGTCGACCGGTTTGTCCGGGCGCTTCCAGTCCGGATCCGAGTCCTTGTTGATGTCCTTGACCGGGTTGCCCTTGTCGTCGAACCGGTACGGATGGCCGTCCGGGGCCTTGTTGTACTCGTCGATCGTGGGATGCCGCCCGGACGGCGAGGGCAGATTGTGGAAGCGGTCGATGATGTCGTCCACGTCTTTCTGCGTGTAGTTCTTCGGGTTTTCCTTGAGATCGGTGAATTCGAGGAAGGACTTGTGCCACTGCTCGAATTCTTTCTTGTTTCCGCCGGGCCAGTCGAAGTCCGCGCTGTCGCCGATGTCCCGGGTGGCCCGGTTCATCTCCTTGGGATCGGTGATGCGGTCCGCCTGCTGGCCGATCGGACGCCAGTTCTTGTCGAGATCCGGGTGGTCCTTGTGCTTGTAGCCGCCGCTCTTGTCCATGGAGTCGCTCGGCCACTTCGGCTGCTCGGTCGTGATCTTGTCGTTCTTGCCGACCTTGAGCTTGCCCGCGATCCCGTCCTCGATGTTGCCGATCCGGGTCGAGACGCCGCCGATCCCGGCGTTCGTGTGCTGCGGGCCGAGCGGCAGGTTCTTGGGCTGGTTGTGCAGCTTCGGCAGCTCTTCCTCGCCGTACTTCTTGGTCAGCGCGCTTTGTTTCTCGGTCGGCTGCTCGTGCACCCAGTTTTTCAGGCCGTCCCGCATTTTCTGGAACGAGATGATGTGCCGCTGGGCTACGTCGCTTCCGGCCTTGTGGAACGGATCGTTTTTATTGCCGATCTGGTCCTTGCGCGCGTTCTTGGCGTCTGAGTTCCACGCCATCCGGTCCCAGACGTCGTCCTTCTTTTTCTTCGCGTTCGACTTGCCGTCGGAGCCGCTGGAACCGTCGTCGTCCTTGTCGCGCTTGCGCTTGTCTCCGGCCTTGTCCTTGTTGGCCGAGGAGGAACTGCCACCGCCGTTGTCGGAGTTGTGCTTGGCCGTCGAGTCCGCGGGCGGCGGGTCGGTGTCCTTGCCTTTGCCCTTGTTGCATTTGAGGCCGAGCACATCGGTGGCGGCGAACGGGTCGGGAACGTAGTTGCTCGGGTTCGGCCCGCCCTCCAGCCCGAGCGGGTCCTGGCTGATGTAGCGCGCGACGGCCGGGTCGTAATAGCGGAAAACGTTGTAGTGCAAGCCGGATTCGGCGTCGGCGTACTGGCCGGGGAACTGCAGCGGGATGCCGCCGGGCTGGACCCGGCCCCACAGCGAACGCCGGGCGCTCCAGGCGAGGCCGCCGTGCTCGTCGATCAGTTCGGTCGGCGTCCCGATGGCATCGGTGACCACGGACGCGAACCGGTCGCCGCCGGGGCCGCGTTCGAACTGGGTGACCGGTTCGTCGCTGCCCGGCCTGCGCTCCCAAGTGGTCGTCCGGCGCGCTCCGGACGGATCGGTGTGCTCCTGTTCGATGAGCACGAAGCCGTCCCACACGAACCGGGTCGATTCCGCGACGGAGCCGTCGGCCAGCAGGCGCTCCTTGGCGATCCGGCGGCCGAGCGGGTCGTACCGGTAGCGCCACTGCGCGCCGTCCGGGGTGCGCAGGCCGGTGAGCAGGTCGCCGGTCCACGAGTACTCCCACACCCGCACACCGCCCGGATGCACCTCGCGGTGCCGGATCCGGCGGCCGAGGGCGTCGTAGTCGGCGGCCAGGCCGGAACTTCCCGACCAGGCGGTCAGTTCGCCGGCCGGGTTGTAGCGCAGCTCTTCCGTGCCCGCCGCGGAGGACACCGTGACCACGCGTCCGGCCGGGTCCCGCGTGTAGACGGTCTTCCCGGCAAGGCTGTCCTGCACCGCGGCGAGGCTGCCGTCCGCGTAGTACTCGAGACCGCGCCGCCGCACCGGGGATGTTCCACGGGAAACCTGCTGCGCGGTGACCAGCCCGCGCGGGCCGAACGCCTGCTGCAGGGTGCTGATCCCGTCGGTGTCCCGGGCGAGCACGCGGCCCTCGTCGTCCAGCCGGTAGCGCACGGTGTGTCCCGCGGTGGCCAGCGAAACCGGCCGGTCCTCCTCGTCGAACGTCCACACGCTCTCCGCGCCGGACGGCGTGCGGCGGCGGATGGTCTGGCTCTCCTCGTCGTAGGCGAAGTGCACCTCGACGCCGTCGATCGCCTCGCGGACGACCCGGCCGTACAGGTCGCGGTCGAACTCCACCACCGAATCCGCGGACTCCGCGCGCACGACGTTGCCGACCGGGTCGTAGGTGTAGCGCACGGTCCGGTGCGGGCCGCGGATCTCCACCCGGTTGCCCAGCAGGTCGTACTTGTTCTCGGTGACTGAACCGTCCGGCTCGGTCACCGCGACGGTCTGCCCGGCCGCGTCGTAGGCGTAGGTCCGGGTCCGGCCGTCGAAATCGGTCTGTGCGACCAGCCTGCCGAGCGGATCGTAGGTGTAGCTCCAGGTGCGGTTCAGCGGATCGGTCACCGAGGTCAGCCGGAGCTCGGTGTCGTAGGTGTAGCTGGTGCGCGCGCCGGAGGGGTCGACGACCGCGGTGACCATGTCGAACGGCCCGTACTCGCGCTTGGTGGCCCGGCCGAGTTCGTCGACGTGCTCGATCTCGTTGCCCTCGCGGTCGTACCGCCACATCGCGCGCTCGCGACGCACCCCGACGCGCGAGGCGGGTTTGCCGTCGACCGTCCAGCCCAGCTGCACGCGTCCGCCGCCGACCTCGGGCGCGGTGCGCGGCCGGCCGAACTGGTCCAATTCCTCGTCGGAGACTTCGGCTTCGCCCAAGAAACCCGGCAGCTCAGGCACGGCGGGCTGGTCGTACCGGCGCTGCCAGATCCGTCCGTTGCCGTGCACCGTGATTGAAGCCAGTTCGACGCCGTCGTGCTCCAGTTCGGCGAGGCTGCCGTCGGGACGGGCGATGGTGAGCGGCGTGCCGTCCTCGTCGTAGGTGTACTCGGTGATCCGGCCGAGCGGGTCGACCCGGCGGAGCAGATTGCCGTAGCGGTCCCATTCGGAGAGCGTCACGTTGCCCAGCGGATCGGTCTCGCGGATCGGGCGTCCCTCCGCGTTGTACTCGTATTCCGAGACGTGGCCGAGGGAATCGGTGAACCGGGTGATGCGGGCTTCGGGGAGGAATTCGAACGCGCCGCTGTAGAAGCCTTGATCGCCCTCGGTGCGCACGCAGCGCCCTTCGGCGTCGTAGACGTAACGGTAGGCGACCCCATTGCGGTCTTCCCAGCTCGTGACCCTGCCGTCGGGATCGTAGGTGTAGCGCATCGCGGTGCCCGAGGAGTTGATGACCTCCGAGAGGTGACCGCGGTAGTTGTAGCGGTAACTGCGCACGACGACGTCCGGAGCCGGGCCGGCGCCGATCATCCGCAGTTCGGTGATGCGGTGCCCATCGGTGCGGAAGCCGACCTGGATCCCGCTGGAATGTGTGAGCAGTGCGGGCGCGCCGGAGTCGGTGTAGGACAGTTCGGTCCGCGCGCCGTCGGCGTCCTCGATCGAGCGCAGCGGGAATGCCTTGCCCTCGCCGGAAAACCGCATCGTCCGGTCCGGCCGCACCTGGTCGATGGTGCAGCTGCCGTCGGCGTGCTTGGTCAGCGGCCAGCGCGCGCCTTCGGTCGGCAGCACCGGTTCGTCCCCGGCGGGCATCGGGTAGTAGAGGATCACGCCTTCCGGCCCGTAGTACCGGATGTACTCCTCGCCGAACTCCAGCCGCTGGTCCACAGTGGACGCCCAGGTCGAGCCGAACCAGTGCCCGGAACGGTAGGACGACCGGTGCGTCCGCCGCACCAGCAGGTCCGGCAGCTCGAGGTCGTAGTCCTCGACGAGCACCTCGCCGGTGGAGATGACGACCGGGTCGGTCAGGCACGGCGGATCGGCGTCGCCCTCCTGCTTCGCGTTGGACGCCTCGGTCTTGTCCTTGTCCGGGTCGGTCCGCTCGTTCCCGCCGCGTTCGTTCTTGTTCGCGCCGCCCTCGGTACCGCCGTTGCCCTGCGCCTCGTCCTTCGCGGGTTCGCGCGGAGGCGGTTCGTGGTTCCCGCCGCCCTTGTTTTCCGGCGGCGGACCGTCGTGCGCACCGGAGGTGTTGGTGGACTCGTCCTTGACGGGCGGCGGTTTCTCGCCGCCGCCACCGCCTTTCTCGTTCGGGGTGTCCTTCGCTCCGGAAGGCTTGGTGGAGCCGCCGCCGGGAGACTTGATCTCCTTCGGCGTGTGCGTGGCGTCCTTGGCGCCGCCCTTGATGCTCTTCATCGACTTGGCGACGTTCTCGAACAGGCCCTTGGTCTTGGTGAGGAGCTTGCCGAGTTCCTTGAGCGCCTTGGTGAGGTTCTTGACCAGTTCGGCGATCTGCTTGGCGGTCTTCGCCACCAGGTTGACCACCTGCGGCACCACCCAGGCCATCCCGATGCCGAGGGTGAACAGCACCTGCAGCGCCCACGAGATCAGGTGCGCCACGACCTGGGCGATGATGTCGCGCACGAGCATCCGCACCGCGCCGACGACCTCGCCCGCGGTCTTCACCCCGCTGCCCGCGCCTTCGCACGCCTGCGCGGCGCCTTCGAGAGTCTTGGCGACTTCCTCGGCCTGCTTGCGGTAGGCGTCGGCGCTGGCGCCCTCCCAGGACTCGATGTCCTTTTTGACCTGTGCGGCCAGATCCTGGGAGACGGAAGAGACCTCTTTCGCGACGTTCTTCCAGGTCTCGGAGTACGCGTGCACCTGGTCCGGGTCGCCGGCCAGCTTGTCCAGCGCTTCCTTGAGCGGGCCGACGTGCTCGATCAGCCAGCCGACGCCGGCGGCGAGGATCGCGCCGAACGGGTCCATCACCGCGGCGAGCGCTTCCATGCCGACCCCGACCGCGCCCATCACGGTCGCCGCCCAGTCGCCGGACTCGATGCCGTCCTTCAGGCCCTTTCCGGCCTCGAGGATCGAGATGCCGGAGATCGCGGAGGTCGAGTCCTGCTTTTCGGCGACCAATGGATTCGACATACCGGCCCTTCTTCACGCTCAACACATTCACTTGGGCGCGCAGCCGAATTCGAACGCACAGACCCCCGTAGCAGGCTACCGAGAGTTCCCGCGCGGTTGCCGCGGTGCTGCGCTTATTTACGCCGGTGGTGCCCGCGTTTGCCAGCGGTCCAGCGGTAAGCGCACAAAACCCGCCGCGGAACTCCGGAACTCGGAGTCGGCGGCGGGTCTCGGAAGTGGAACCGCGGGCCGGTGCCGGTCGGGGGAGGGGAGTGCAACGGCACCGGCCCGCGGAGTTCTGGGTCGCGACCGGCGCGTGGCAGCCGGTGCGATGATCTTCAACCTAGCGTCCGATTACTGCGTCCGCTAGGTGTTCTGCCGGACATTTTTCGATTAATCGCGTTTGCGGGCTAGGGGTGGCCGAGGGTGGTCCGTCTCGCTCGGGGGGACGGACGGACCAGCCCTCGGCCGGGCGAGAATGCCGGGCGACCGAGCCGGTTGGGGCTTCCGGGCTCGTCGCGCGCTCGCCAGTTGAGGTCGAATGGGTGATCCGCCCGGACTCACCCATCCGAGGGGTCAGGCGCTGACCGGGCGCGGTTTCACCAAGGCGTGCCTGCCGGTGGTCTCCGCGGGCGATTCGGCTCGCCGGTTCTGGCCGGGGACGGCGGGAACCGCGCTGCGGCGGCGGGTCGGCCGGTGCCCGGCAGCGGACAGCGCCTGCGGGGCGAGACCGCCCGCGACCAGGTGCTCGTGCGCGACCTGCCACACCGAGCACGGGGCCTTGCAGCGGTGCCAGCGCGTCGAGCAGGTGGGGCAGTCGCCGCGCTCGTCGGGCTCGTGCGCCTGCAGCATCGCGCGCCAGCCCTCGGCGAGCCGGGGCAGTTCCGAGCGGGCGACCGAGACCAGCGACGGGGCGTCGGCGCGTTCCGCCAGGTCGGACAGCATGTCGAGGCGCTCCCACACGGCGTTGCGGAGAACCTGACCGAGAACCTGATCCATGGGGAAACTCACCGTCACCTTTCCGCCATCGTGGCGGCTTCGTTGAGCGCGGCCCGGAGCTGGCCGAGCTGGCCGGACGTGAGGCGGGCGGTCTCCCCGGGCGGAGACACCACGACCACCTCGTCGTCCTCGACGAACACCGTCACGGCGCGCTCGCGGCTGATGAGATCTCCGCATTGCACGCGCCACACGACCTGGCCGCCCTCGAAATGCCGCACGCCCGCGGTACGCGGGTCAGCGGACACCGAAGCGGCGACAGCGGAAGCGACAGTAGGCGGCACTGGACGCGCCGTGGCGATTCCCGGTGCGGCGGGCCGAACGGACCGCACCGCGGTCCCGGCGTGTCCTCCACCGATCGAATCCACGAACTCCACTGTCCCTCCACGCTTTCTCGTCCCGGGCCTGCGCATCTTGCGAGATGCACCTGTCCCAGCAGATCTGTGTCGTCGGGTCCATCGCTCTCCGTGATCGCTGCGGGTGTCCGAGCAGTGACGGAGATCTGGCAACTACAGTGAAGTGAAACCGGGTGCGAGAGAAGGTCGAAACCGCGTCATAGCGGTGACCGGACCGCGTTCCACGGTAAGCGGTCAGCGGAGTTCGGCCCTGCCGATCAACCCGGCTGTCCGCGCGTTTCACAAGGTTCTCGCGTGTGCTTAGGGTGCTGATCAGACGCCCAGGAGACGGTGAGGGGGCGCAATGGCAATGGATGCCAGTGCTGGCAGTGGTTCCGGAGTCTCTCACGCAGACGCCCGGTCAGGCAGTCCGGTTCCGGCCGACGCCTGGGAACAGCCCGAGATGCGGGAGGCGCTCGCCGCCCGCGAGGTCAGCGCCGTGTACCGGCTGTTGCGCAAACACGGAGTATCGCAGCGCCAGATCGCCGCGATGACCGGCCAGTCGCAGTCCGAGGTGTCGGAGATCCTCAAGGGTCGCCAGGTCATGGCCTACGACGTGCTCACGAGAATCGCCGACGGCCTGGGTGTCCCCCGTGGATACATGGGTCTCGCCTATGACGAGACCACGGCGATACGGGTCGTCGGCGCGTCCGACGGCCGGCAGGCTGAGGAGGACGAGTCCGTGAAGCGACGGAGGTTCCTCGCGCACGCCGCCCAGGTCACGATGGGTGCGGCGGTGTTCGGTCCGGAATCCGGCACGTGGTCGGAGGCGCCCGCGCGCACTCCCGCCCCCGGGCGCATCGGGACGACCGACGTGCGCCAGGTCGAGGCGGCGACCAGAGCGTTGCGCGCGCTCGATTACCAGTACGGCGGCGGATTCTGCCGCGACGCGGTCGTCGCGCAGCTGTCCTGGGGCCAGCAGATGCTCGACTCCAGCGCGGCCGAGCAGGTGAAGACCCGGCTGTTCACCGCGATCGCGGACCTGCACAGCCTCGCCGGATGGACGTCGTTCGACACCGGTCTGATGGATTCCGCGCGCGGGCATTTCGCGCAGGCGCTGGACCTGGCCAAACAGGGCGGCGATCACCACCTGGTGGCGAACGTGCTGTACCGGATGGGCCGCGTCTACCTGCACCAGGACGCCGCGAACGACGCGCTGAAGCTGTTCCAGCTCGGCCAGATCGCCGCGCAGGAATCCGGTTCCGAGCTGGCCGTCGCCGTGCTCTGCGCCAACGAGGCGTGGGCCTACGCGATGATGGGCAACGAGGAGCAATCGGTGAAGCTGCTCGGCCGGTGCAAGGACGAATTCGCCCGCGCCGACCTGGCCAAGGCCGAATCGTGGGTCAAGTTCTTCAACGAGACCGACGTCTACGCGATGACCGGCACCGTGCACACCGTGCTGGCGATGAAGAACCCCGAGCACACGAAGTACGCGATCCCGGCGCTGAGCCGCGCGGTCGACACCTACACCGACGACATGGCGCGCAGCAAGGCGTTCATGCTCAGCGCGCTCGCCACGAATCACCTGCTCGAGGGCGATATCGACCACGGTGTGAAGGTCGGCGGCAAGGCCATCGAATGCGCGGAGAGCATCAAGTCCGCGCGGGTCAAGGACCGGATGCGGCCGCTGCTCGCGGAGGCTGAGCGGCGGAGCAACAACCCTGACGCCCGTGACCTCGCCGACCGGCTCAAGATCTTCTACGCGGCCTGAGCCGACCGGATTCGCCTTGCCCGAAGGCAGGTTCACCCCTGCGAAACTGCGCCGGGTGCTGGCCGCCACGTGCGCCCGGCTGGGGCTCGACCCGGCGGGCGCACGTCTGCTGCGGTTCACCAACAACGCGGTCTTCGCGCTGAACGGGGCACCGGTCGTCGTAAGGATCGTCGGGTCCACCCGGCTGCGCCACCGCGTCGGCACGGTCGTGCGCGTGGCCGAGCATTTCGCCCGACACGGCGTGCCCGCGGTCCGGCTGCTGGCCGGGGTCGAGCAACCGCTTGACGTGCAAGGACATCTGGTCACGGTGTGGGATTTGGTGCCGTTCGCCGGGCCGCCGCCGACGCCTGCCGACCTGGCCGGACTGCTGCGCCAGGTGCACGCCCTGCACCCGCCGGACGGCCTGCCCGCATGGGAACCGCTGAGCTCGATCGAGGCCCGGGTCGCCGACGCCGAGGAGTTGACCGACGCCGACCAGCGGTTCCTGCTGGAGCGCTGCGCCGAGGTGCGGGACCGGCTCGACACCCTGGATTTCCCGCTGACCAGGGGATTCGTGCACGGCGACGCGCATCCGGGGAACGTGCTGCCCGGTCCGGACGGCCCGGTGCTGTGCGATTTCGATTCCTCCTGCGTCGGACCGCCGGAATGGGATCTGACACCGCTCGCCGTCGGCCGCGAACGATTCGGTGACCCGCCTGCCCGTTATGCGGAATTCGCCGCCGCCTACGGGTTCGACGTGACGGCCTGGCCGGGGTTTTCCGTGCTCAGGGCGGTGCGGGAGCTGAAGCTGACGACGAGCGTGCTGCCGATTCTGCGCAGTCATCCGCCGGTACGGGCTGAACTGCGCCGGCGGCTGGCGGACCTGCGCGACGGCCGGACGGCCACCGCGTGGACGAGATACCGCTAAGCGGGATTCTGCACGTGCATTCGCCGACTGCAGATGACCGTTCGCCGCTTTCCGCCGATGGCTGAGGAGGTATCGCTGCGCAGCGATAATTCGGTGCGGCAGATCGCCCCAGTTAGCGTACTGCTAGTCCCATTGTGCAAGTTGCGGCTACCCGCCGTCACATCGGCCGGTTAGGACACCGCGACCGGGGCCCGGGTAAGCACCACCGCGAAGCCGAAAGCCAGACCCATCACGGTCAGTTCCAGCGTCGCCCACGACGCGAGCGCCGTCCGCTGGTGTCGCACGATGCGCGGCATCAGCCGCCACCGCAAGTTGGCGGCCAGCAGCGCGATCGCGCCGGTGCACAGCACCTTCAGCACCATCAGCTGGCCGTACGGCGTGGTGAACACGCCTGCCCAGAAGCCGATCGTCGGGTTGGCCAGGATTTCCACGATGCCGTTGAACAGCCCGGTCACCGCGGAGAGCGCCAGGCACAGCGTCGCCAGTTTCGAGAACCGCGGCAGCGCGTGCGCGAGCAGCGTCCGGTTGGCGGCCAGGAGCACGATCATCGCGCCGAGGCCGCCGCACCAGGCGACCGCGCTCATCACGTGCAGCTCCATCGAGATCATCGTGTAGTCGTGATACGCCCAGTTCGACGCGTGGCCGGTGACCGGCAACGGCAGCAGCGCGAACATTCCCAGGCCCACCCGCACCTCGGCGGGCACCTTCTCGCCCTTCCGCAGCGCGACAAAACCGAGCGCGGCGTGCAGCAGCGCGAGCACCGCCACGATCACTAATGCCTTGCCCGCGCCGACGTCGGCGATGTAGCTGCCGATGTCGCCGCCGGTCAGCATCTTCTTGCCCGGTTTGTACTCCGCCGTCTGCAGGATCAGCGCGACCACCGCGGTCGCCGCCCAGATCAGCGCGGCGGCGACGGCGGCGGGACGAGCCCGGCGCATGACCGGTTCGGTGAGCTTCGGCCGGTCGTAGCCGACCAGCACGGACAACAGGGCCAGCCCGATCGTCGCGACGGCCGCCAGATCCAGCAGCACGCGCACGACCGGGATGGCCGCCGAGACCACCTCGCTGGGTTCCACCACGCCCGGAATGGGCGAGGACGCGGTGAGCGCGATGCCGATCAGCGCGCCCAGCAGTCCCGCGACGACCACGCAGGCGAGCGTGGCCCAGCGGACCGCGGAGGTGGTCTCGGCTCGCGTCACTGGTCCGCCTTGTCCGATCCGGGGTCGCGGCCGGTGCGCAGCGCGACGGTGAGGCCGATCGCGAGCAGCACCACCGCACCGGCGATCCACACCCAGATCGGCACGCCGCTCGACGACGAGGAAGCCGCCGGAGCCGACTGGGCCGGAGCCCCGGCCGCCTTGGCCGCGTCGCCCTTGGCCGGCGTGCCGTTGCCCGCGGTGGTGAGGGTGAACGGGATTTCGCCGGACACCGGGTGCCCGTCGGCGGAAAGGACCCGGTAGCCGACGGTGTACTTGCCCGCCGGGCCGAGCGGGCGCAGCGGCGCGCTCAGCACGTTGTTCTCCACCGTCACCGGCCCCTCGGCCCACTGGCTGCCGTCCGGTCCGGTCACCGCGATCTGATTCACGTCGGCGTTCTGCACGTACTGGTCGAACGTGAGCGTGACCTTCGCCGGACCCTTGGCGACCGACGCGCCGTTGGCCGGGTCGGAGTTGATCAGCACGTTGTGCGCCAGCGCCGGGGTGGCCGTGCCGAGCAGGGCCACCCCGGAAATCGCCAGCGCTAGAAGCCCTTTACTAATCCGGCCAAAAGTAGGCCGCCCCCCGCGCGGGAAGTAACCGTTGCTACGAAGCCATTCGGCCGTGGCTGTGGCCGGATTAGTAAAGATCGGCACAGTACGCATTACTTGGTTCCTTCGGTCTTTCCTGCGGCCGGTCGACGGGAACGCAGCACCGCGCCCGCGCCGACGCCGAGCCCGAGCGCGCCGACCACGAGACCGGCCCCGCCGAGCCAGCGCGCCGTGTTGTCCGACGACGAGGCGGCTTCGGCGTTGTCACCGGAGGCCGCGGTCTGCGTGTGGCCGCCGTGCTCCGACGATTCGGCGGCGGCGAGCTTGATGGTCGGGGCGGGGTGCTCCGGCTCCTCGCCGCTGGGCGGGGTGGGCTGGTTCCAGTCCACCACTTTGCCACCCTCGTACGTCTGGATGGCGGGGAACTCGAGCTGGTCGACGTTCGACGGCAGCGGGCCGCCGCTGACCTCGAACTCCTGGAACTCGGTCGAGCCGATCTTCGTGCCCGGCTGCGCGGTCCAGACGACCTTCGTGACCGCCTCGGTGATCTTCGTGCCGGACGCCGTGGTCACCGGCTGCGGCAGCTTCGACTTGGTGACCTCGGCGGTCCAGCCGGGGATCGGCTTGGTGCGGAAGTTGCCGATGCCGTACTCCGGTTTGACGTCGACCTCGACCTTGACCGTGCCGAGCTTCGCGTCCTCGTTCGGGACGCGGAAGAAGATCGTGCCGTAGCCGCCCTTGGCGGGCTGGTCGCCGTAGACGTTGGCGGTCACGTGCGCGGACGCGATGCCCGCGCCGAGCAGACCGGTGGCGGCGACGGTCGCGGCGAGCACGCCGGCGCGACGGAAGACATGGTGGGACACAACTGCTCCTGAACAGGGGTGAGCCGACGGAGGCAGAGCCTGCGCCGGAAAGGGGATGGGGTGGTCGTGAGTGCTGATCACGGTTAGAACCGGGATCGCCGCTCACGAGGGGTTCAGGAGCACCCAGGCGGCCCGCGTCGTCCCCGGGCGCGGCGAAGGTCAACAGTCAGCAACGGCACCGCGCCAGCGGCACGCGGCCGCGCGATCCCGGCGGCCGCCACCGGAACCGGCAGCGGCCGGATCAGCAGCGGAAGAATCAGCCGGACCACGCGCAACACCGCGAGCAGCATCGCGTCCGCCCGCGCCAGCACCAGCGCGGTGAGCAGGGTCGCGACGGCGTGCGCCGCGGTCATCGCCCAGCCGTCCGGCGCGGCGGCCGCGCCGGACGGGTCGTGCTCGCCGAGCGTCGTCAGCACCAGGTGCATCACGAGCTGTCCGCCGCCGAGCACGGCGATGGTGGCGAGCGGTCCGCGCGCCCGGCCGGCGAGCGCGGTGGCGGTCCAGCCGAGCAGGCCGGTCAGCAGCAAGGTGAGCGCGGGATCGGGCAGTCCGCCGTCGGCGGCCGCGTGCGCGGTGACGGCGAGTGACGCCGAACTCAGAGCGAGCAATCCGCCGCGGACAGCGGCGAGTGCGCCGCGATGCCGGGCCGGGGTGCTCATTCGGGCAGCTTAACGGCACTCCGGTGGGTGACTGAAGCGTCTCGAATGGTGAGCAGCTGCGGAAAACCCACAGGTAGGCGGGTCTCGATCCGGTAAATACCGCTCGGTGGGGCCCGTCGCTTCGGTTGCCGACCCCAGGCGGATGCGAAACGGTGGGTAATCACAACCGAGAAGTGGGGGTTTCGACCGTATCCGTTCCGGGTAGTCACCCTGCCGATTGATGGGCTACTCCGAACGGGTGACGTCCGGGGCTCGCAAGCTGGCGGGAGAACGAATACGGATGAACCTCTTCGAGTACATCTCGGACCGGTGGGGAAGGCTGCTGCTCCAGGCGTGGCTGCACACCAGCATGGTGGTGCAGTGCACGATCCTCGCCGCGATCCTGGGCGTGCTGATCGGCATCGCCGTCTATCGCAGCCCCATCGGCTCCGCCGTCGCCACGGCACTGGCCAGCACGATCCTCACCGTCCCGTCGTTCGCCCTGCTGGGTCTGCTGATCCCGCTCTCGGGCCTCGGCTCGACCACCGCGGTGATCGCGCTCGTGCTGTACGGCCTGCTGCCCATCGTCCGCAACACGATCGTCGGCCTCGACGCGGTCGACCCGGCGATCACCGACGCCGCCCGCGGCATCGGGATGAGCAGGCTGTCCGTGCTCACCCGGGTCGAACTGCGGCTGGCCTGGCCGGCGATCCTCACCGGCATGCGGGTCGCCACGCAGATGCTCATGGGCATCGCGGTGATCGCGGCCTACGCCAAGGGCCCCGGCCTCGGCGCGGAGGTCTTCTCCGGCCTCACCAACGCCGGGAGCACGAACTCCCTCAACCAGGCCCTCACCGGCACCGTCGGCGTGGTCATCCTCGCGCTGGTGCTCGACGGCATCTACGTCCTGATCAAGCGATTCACCATTTCTAGGGGTGTCCGTGGCTGAGCACACTGCGACCGAAGAAGAAACCGTCTCCGGCGTCGAGATCGAACTCGACCACGTCACCAAGCGCTACTCCGGCACCCGCGCCCCCGCGGTCGACGACTTCTCGATGGTCGTGCCCGCGGGCAAGATCGTGGTGTTCGTCGGCCCGTCCGGCTGCGGCAAGACCACCACGATGCGGATGATCAACCGGCTGATCGAGCCGACGTCCGGCCGCATCACCATCGGCGGGCAGGACGCGCTGAAGCTCGACGTGGACACCCTGCGCCGCCAGATCGGCTACGCGATCCAGCAGGCCGGGCTGTTCCCGCACTTCACCGTCGCGCAGAACATCGCCGTCGTGCCCGGCCTGCTCGGCTGGGACAAGAAGAAGGTGACCGCGCGGGTCGAGGAGATGATGGACCTGGTCGGGCTCGACCCGGCCGATTTCCGCGACCGCTACCCGCGCCAGCTGTCCGGCGGGCAGCAGCAGCGCGTCGGCGTGGCCCGCGCGCTCGCCGCCGACCCGCCGGTGCTGCTGATGGACGAGCCGTTCGGCGCGGTCGACCCGATCACCCGCGGCAACCTGCAGGACGAACTGCTGCGGCTGCAGACTGACCTGAAGAAGACGATCGTCTTCGTCACGCACGACTTCGACGAGGCGGTCAAGCTCGGCGACCGGATCGCGGTGCTCGGCAACCAGTCGAAGATCCTGCAGTACGACACGCCGGAGTCGATCCTGGCGAACCCGGCGGACGACACCGTCGCCGGTTTCGTGGGCGCCGGCGCTTCGCTCAAGCAGCTGACTCTGCTGCGCGTGCGCGACGTCGAGCTGCAGCAGGACGCGCTCACCACGACGATCGACGAATCGCCCGCCGACGTGCGGGAGAAGCTCAGCAAATCGCGCAAGCCGTTCGCGCTGGTGCTCGACCAGCGCCGACGGCCGATCCGCTGGGTGCACGTGCGCGAGCTGACCAACGCGACGTCGCTGGGTTCGGTCGGCAAGCCGCTGCGCGACATCGTGAGCCTCCAGTCGACGCTGCAGGACGCGCTCGAGGCGATGCTCGCCGAAGGCGGTTCGGTGCCGGTCACCGGCGCGCGCGGCGAATACGCGGGCACGATCAAGCTGGACACGGTCATCGCGACGATCCAGCAGCTGCGCGACGAGCACGCAGACGACCACGTCGACGAGGACGGGGCCACAGCATGACCGCTGCCGTCGATACTGGTTTCAGCACCGAGTCAGGCTCCCGCCGCGCGGAACGCGTCCGGCTGTTCGCCCAGCCCGCCGTGGTCGTGCTGATCGTCGCGGTCACGCTCATCTGGGTCTTCGCGAGCGGGCTCACCGCGACCGAGAAGGAAACGCTCAACGCGGAGTCGCTGCTCACCGCGCTGCGCGACCACGTGGCGATGACCGTCGTGGTCACCGCGATCGTGGTGCTGGTGGCGGTGCCGCTCGGCATCATCGTGACCCGGCCGTGGGCGAAGTGGCTCGCACCGATCTTCCTGGCCATCGCGAACATCGGACAGGCCGCGCCCGCGCTGGGCGTGCTGGTGCTGTGGTTCATCTTCACCGGCGCGGTCGGCGGGCTGTGGGTCGCGGCGCTGCCGCTGGCGTTCTATTCGCTGCTCCCGGTGCTGCGCAACACGATGGTCGGCATCCAGCAGGTGGACCCGTCGCTCATCGACGCGGGCCGCGGCATCGGGATGTCCGCGCAGAAGGTGCTGTGGCGGGTGGAATTCCCGCTCGCGGTCCCGCTGATCCTGGCCGGCCTGCGCACGTCGCTCGTGCTGGCGGTCGGCACCGCGACGTTCGGCATGTTCGTCAATGCCGGCGGGTTCGGCCTCCTGATCGACACCGGCTACAAGCTCAACCTCACGAAGGTGCTGATCACCGGTTCGGTGCTGGCCGTCGCGCTGGCGCTGCTGGTGGACTGGCTGGGCGCGGTCGCCGAGCAGTACTTCGGACCGAAGGGACTGCGCTGATGAACGTCCTGAAAAAGGCGGGCGCGCTCGTCGGCGCCGCCCTGCTCGCCGGGACGCTCTCGGCGTGCGGGCTCGACGTCAACACCTCGATCCCGTTCAAGATCGAACCGGGTTCGATCCGGCCGATCCCGTCGCTCGAAGGCCAGCGGGTGGTCGTCGGGTCGAAGGACTTCACCGAGAACATCATCCTCGGCTACATGGCCGAAATGGCGCTGAGCGCGGCGGGCGCGGACGTCATCGACCTCACCGACATCAAGGGGTCGAACTCGTCCCGGCAGGCGCTGCTCAACGGGCAGACCGACGTGACCTGGGAGTACACCGGCACCGGCTGGATCAACTACCAGGGCAACGAGCTGCCGGTTCCGGGCGGGGAGAAGGCGCAGTACGAGGCCACGAAGAAGGCCGACGCGGAGAAATACGGCGTCACCTGGCTGAACTACTCGCCGCTCAACGACCAGTACGCGTTCGCCACCACCGAGGCGTACGCGGCGAAGAACAACCTCAAGTCCACCTCGGACCTGGCGAAATTCCTCACCACGCATCCGGACCAGAACCGGTTCTGCCTGGAGACGGAGTTCACCAGCCGCCAGGACGGGTTCCCGGCGGCGGTCAAGGCGTACGGGTTCAAGAACCCGAAGATCGAGAACTTCGGGATCGGCACCATCTATTCGGCGGTGGCCAACGGCACCTGCCCGGTCGGCGAGGTGTTCACCACCGACGGCCGGATCTCCGGGCTGAACCTGCGCGTGCTCGAGGACGACAAGAAGGCGTTCCCGCAGTACAACGCCGCGGCGACGCTGCGCACGGAGTTCCTGAACCAGCACCCGGAGATCCGCGGGCCGCTGGAGACGGTGGCGGCGGCGCTCGACAACAAGCAGATGGTCGAGCTGTGCAAGAAGGTCGACGTGGACGGCAAGGACGCCGGCACCGTCGCGCACGACTGGATGCTCGAGAAGGGCTTCATCAAGTAGCGCTTCCCGGCAGCGGAACGGGCCCCTTGAGTTCGCTCAAGGAGCCCTTCGCCGTTTTTCAGATGCCCAAACGGTGCAGCAGCTGGTCTTCGAGCCGTTCGAGTTCGCCGGTCACCGCGCGGTGCGCGGCCTTGCGCCGAGCCGCGGGCATGCGCTCGGCGGCGCGCACCGTGGCCGACAGCTGCTCCAGCGTCGACTGCGTCTCGGCGGCGAACTTCTGGTCCTGCTCGGTCGCCTTCGCCGACTTCTTCAGCTCGCCGAGGCCCTGCACGAGACCCGCGATCCGGGCGTGCAGCGCCGCGCCGCGGCCGGTGTACTCGCCGAGCTGGTCGACGGCGACGCCCAGCTTGCGGGCCTGGTAGCGGTCGTACGCCTCCCGCGCCGCGCCCGCCGCGCGGACCGCGTACGGCGCGAGCACCGGCAGCACCGCCGGTCCGAGCACCTTGGCCACCGCGACCGCGTTCTTCGCCTTCTTCGGGGTGATCCGGGCTTCACCCTCGTCCTGCTTGGCCTTGTCTTGCTTGGCCTTGCGCGCCATGGCCGTTACCTCCCACGCCTTCTCCGGATGAACTTACTGGTCCCCGACGTGACGGGCATGTCGGCTCGCGCGGGGAATGTCGTACCCACGATCTATTGTGATCGCTATGGGAGACGAGGTGTTGCTCGACGCGGGAGCGGTGAGCCGTTGCCGCCGCCGGGTGCACCTGGAACACGACCCGGCGATGCGCGACGTGCCGCTGCCGCCGCCGGATCCGACGGCGCAGCAGCGCATCGACGACGCGACCGCGCACCGCGAGGAAATCCTCGAGCAGCTGGTGGCGGCCTCGGGGCCGGACGCCACCTGGGCGCGAGTGCCGCGTGCCGCGTCCGCGGGCGAGCGGGTGCGGCTCACCGAGCAGGCGTTCGCCGATGGCGCGCAGTACATCTGGGGCGCGTTGCTGCCCGCCGATCCGGTCGGGCACCGGCGCGGCGGCATCGACCTGCTCGTGCGCGTCGGCGACGGATACGTGCCGGTGCTGGTGGTCCGGCACCGGATCACCGACCGGGGCCAGGGCGCGCCCACCACCGCGATGACGGAGCTGGACCCAGCACGGCGTTCGCCGGACGAGCTGCGCAAGGTGCGCTCGCAGCCGCGAGACCAGCTGCGGCTCGCGCACCTGCGGCGGATGCTGGAGTCGCGCGAGCTGGCGGCCAGCGGCCGCGCGGTCGGCGGGGCGATCGGTCTCGACGCGGA
The DNA here is from genome assembly GCF_041346965.1 of Amycolatopsis sp. cg13. Classification (GTDB taxonomy): domain Bacteria; phylum Actinomycetota; class Actinomycetes; order Mycobacteriales; family Pseudonocardiaceae; genus Amycolatopsis. The sequence goes on along the minus strand of NZ_CP166848.1, from coordinate 5,634,108 downwards.
TGTCGTCGTGTGGCACGACCTCACCGCGGGCACCTGGCCGGGCGGCCGCAGCGCGCTGGACGAGTACGACGCGCGTTTCGAAGACCGGCTCGCGGTCGCGACCGCGGCCGCCACCGGTGCGGAAGCGCTGGCCGCGCCTTCGCGGGTGCTGGAGTGCCGGCGGTGTCCGTTCTGGGCCACCTGCGAGGTCGTGCTCACCGAGACGCGTGACGTGAGCCTGGTGGTGCGCGGCGAGGACGCGGGCGAGCTGCGCCGCGTCGGAGTGTCCACTGTAGACAAACTGGCCGCGCTGGATCCGGCCGCCGAGATGCCGCCGATGAACTGGACCGGCGGCACGTTCTCCGACGCGATCATGCTGGCGCGGGCGTGGCTGGCGGATCTCACGGTGGTGCGCCGGACGCCGCGGATCGAGGTGCCACGCGCGGACGTCGAGGTCGACGTGGACATGGAGAGCTTCGGTGACGCCGGGGCTTATCTGTGGGGGACGCTGCTGTCCGGAGTGGACATCGGGGTGCCACGGGGATACCGGGCGTTCGCGACCTGGGAACCGCTGCCGACGGTGGACGAGGCGCGGTCGTTCGCGGAGTTTTGGGCTTGGTTCACGGATGTTCGGGCGCGGACCCTTGCCGCGGGGCTGACTTTCCGGGCGTATTGCTACAACGCACTCGCGGAGAACCGGTGGCTGTTCGGGTCGGTGGATCGGTTCGGGGAGTATCCCGGGGTGCCGGAGAAGCGGGCTGTTCAGTCCTTTGTGGACTCTGAGGAGTGGGTGGATCTGTTCCGCAGTGTGACGGATCAGTTCCTGTGCTCGCGGGGCAAGGGGTTGAAGGTGATCGCTCCGGTCGCTGGGTTCGCTTGGCGCGATCCGGAAGCCGGCGGCGAGGCTTCGATGCGGTGGTACCGGGACGCGGTCGGGATGGACGGCGGGGTTCCCGATAGTGAGCAGCGGGAGCGGTTGTTGCGGTACAACGAGGATGATGTGCTGGCGACCAAGGCGCTGCGGGAGTGGATGAGCGGGCGGGCTCAGGACGAGGTTCCGTACATGCTGGACATCTGAGTCCCGCGCGGAAGCCGTCGTGCCGGAATTTCAGCGCGGAAACGTGAGTGCTCGCGGTTTCGAGTGGGTCTCGCGCGGATCCTCCCGGCAGGGGCAGTCGGTCGGCCGCCGCGAGGAGAGGCGCCGGGGGTGTGCTGCGGTGTCCGGGCAGCACACTTGACCCGGCAGAGTTACTCGGCGGAGCGCAGTTCCTCGTTTTCCCGCTGCGACTCGCGGAGCTGGTCCTCAAGGGAGACGATGCGGCAGGCGGCGTCGACGGCCGTGCCCTGGTCGACCAGTTCGCGCACGCGTGCGGCGAGGCGCAACTGCTGGCGGGAATAGCGGCGATGCCCGCCGGACGAGCGCTGCGGCTCGATCAGACCGGCCTCGTCCAGGCTGCGCAGGAAGTTCTGGCTGGTGCCGAGCATGTCGGCGGCCCGGCCCATGGTGTAAGCGGGGTACTCGTCGTCGTCGAACTTGTCGGCCCCGCCTGAACTCGGGGACGGGGTATCGCGTGGGTCAGGGGTCATTCCACCTCCACATCACAAGGGACCCCGGATGCCGCGCGGCACCCGGGGTCCCAGGGTTGGGTTTCATCATTGTCAACCGGCCGTGGAGCCGGCTTGTGGTATCCGCGGGGTCCGTTCACCGGACATGCCGCGCGGAGATCGCTGATTCGTAACCGAGAACCACCTGCCAATCTGATGGGACTGCGGTACCCGCGCGGCACTGCTGCTCCGCCGCCGCGGGCGATCCAATGATGTGCCCGTTCCCTTCTTTCCGGTGTTTCTTCTTGCGGTAGTGCACTTTCGGTACTGCGACTGCTTCGAACGTCACCGGCTGGAACCCTTTCGCTGATCGGCTCCAGCACGCGTAACGCCCGTCTTGTCTCACCTCACGGGCGGTTCGTCATCTCCCGTGCCTGATTGACGTTGTCTCTTCTGTACGAGGAGAAGATTACCCATCCACGGCAGCGAATGTCTACCCCCGCCGCCATAGATTTTCTCCGAGCTAGGCGCGCGGCCCTCCTTTCGCTATACTCGTCGGCGAGTACTCGTCCACGAGGGGAGGTCGGCGTGAAGCGGCGGAAGGTGTCCAACTTGCTGGGCCTCGCCGTGCTGGCCACGTTGTTCGAGCGGCCGATGCATCCGTACGAAGTCGCCACTCTTCTGCGGGAACGCGGCAAAGAAGGCGACCTGAAGATCAAGTGGGGCTCGCTCTACACGGTCGTCGGCAATCTCGAGAAGCACGAATTCATCGAGGCGGTCGAGAACGTGCGCGAGGGGGCGCGGCCGGAGCGGACCGTGTACCGGATCACCGAGACGGGGCGGGCCGAGCTGGAGGATTGGGTCGCCGAGCTGCTCGCGGTGCCCGATCTTGAGCCGACGCGGTTTCACACGGGGCTGTCGGTGATGCTCGCGCTCGGGCCGGACGTCGTTGACGAGCAGTTGCGGCACCGGGTCGACGAGCTGGGCCAGCTGATCGACGAACGTGCCGAGGCGCTGGCGAAGATGCGCACGGAGCTGCCGCGGCTGGTCCTCGTCGAGGCGGAGTACCAACTGGCGATGTGGCGCGCGGAGGCCGAATGGGTCCGCGGGCTGCGCGAGGAGCTGGCCTCCGGCGCGATTCCGGGGGTCGGGGAATGGCGGCACTACCGGGAAACCGGGGAGCTGCCCGACATGGCCGCCTTCGTCGAGAACGAAGGCGAATAAAGAGGTCCCGGAGGAGGTGCTGGCACACCGCCGCCGGGACCGGGAACCGTCGAACCGGAAACCGCGGGTGCGGGTACCTGTCCTCAGGCTGCGTCGACAGGATACGGGTCGCCCCTCCCACGGCACTGGTTCGGTATCAACCGAAACAGGGAGAAGCACATGGGGAACACCCAGGCAAAACGGCACCGCACGAAGCTGCTGCCGGAGATGGAGGGGCCGATCGCCCGGGCATACGCGCGGGGGCGGCGCACCGAACCGCAGCTGGTGCAGTATCGCGAGACGGCCGAGATGATGGCCGCGGACCTGGCCGAGGGCACTGATCTGCTCGAGGTCGCGCCCGGGCCGGGTTTCTTCGCCGTCGAAATGGCTCGTACCGGGCGGTGCAAGGTGACCGGGCTGGACGTCAGCCGCACGTTTGTCGAGCTGGCCAGGGAGTACGCGAAAGAGCAGGGCGTCCCGGTGGACTTCCGCCGGGGCGACGTCGCGGCGATGCCGTTCGCGGACGGGTCGTTCGACTTCCTGGTCTGCCAGGCGGCGTTCAAGAACTTCGCCGACCCGGTGGACGCGCTCGACGAGATGCACCGGGTGCTGCGGCCCGGCGGCGTCGCGCTGGTGCAGGACCTGAGCAAGAGCACCACGGACGCGGAGCTGGACGCTGAGGTCGCGCGGATGAATCTCGGTCCGGTGGCCACGTTCGCCACCGTCCGCACGCTCCGCGGGCTGCGGCGGCGGGCGTACACGCCGGAGCAGTTCAGGGCGACCGTCGCGGAGAGCAAGTTCCGCACCTGCGAGGTGACCCCCGACGGGATCGGCCTCGAGGTGCGGTTGCGCAAGGAGTGACCTGAGGGAGGGGGTGTGCCGCCGAGGGGGCAGCACACCCCCTCCCCCAGCAGGTCAGCGCGGGGCCATCCGCAGCGAGCCGTCCATGCGGACGACCTCGCCGTTGAGGTAGTCGTGGTCGATCAGCGAGAGGGCGAGCTGCGCGTACTCGTCGGGGCGCGCCAGTCGCTTCGGGAACGGCACCCCGGCGGCGAGGCCGGCGCGGAACTCGTCGCTGACGGTGGCGAGCATCGGGGTGTCGACGATGCCGGGCGCGATCGTCAGCACGCGGATGCCGTGCGAGGCGAGGTCGCGCGCGGCGGGCAGGGTCAGGCCGACCACGCCGCCCTTGGACGACGCGTACGCCACCTGCCCGATCTGGCCGTCGAAGGCGGCGACGGACGCGGTGTTGATGATGACGCCGCGTGCGTCGTCGGCCAGCGGCTCGGTCTTCGCGATCGCCTCGGAGGCGACGGTGAGCACGTTGAAGGTGCCGATCAGGTTGATCTGGATGACCTTCGCGTACAGCCCGAGGTCGTGCCTGCCCTTCTTGGACAGGATGCGCGCGGACGGCCCGATGCCGGCGCAGTTGACCACCGTGCGCAGCGGTACGCCCGAGCTCGCCGCGGTGTCGACGGCGGCCTGCACCTGGTCCGGGTCGGTCACGTCGGCCTCGACGTAGGTGACGTGCTCGACCTGCTCGGCCTTCTCGATCGAGGGCGCGAGGTCGAGGGCGAACACCCGCGCGCCTTTCGCGGCCAGTGCCTTGGCGGTAGCGCCGCCGAGACCGGACGCGCCACCCGTGACGAGCGCTGCGGTGTCGGTGATCTGCATCTTCAGCCTTCCTCCTGCTCTCAGGTGCCGCGTTGCACCTCCGCGCCCAGGTTAACGCTCGTTCGCACCCGGGCCGGAGTGTGTCGCCTCACCCGCTGTCGTCGCGAGGAGTATTCGGCCGCGACCGCTTCTGTTAGCGCTGAGGTCAACTCCGGCTGCGACCTTCAGCAGCATGAGCTCAGCTCGGATCGTGGTGGTAGGGACGGGATACGTCGGATTGACCACGGGGGCTTGTCTCGCGAGCCTCGGGCATCGCGTCACCTGCGTGGACGTGGACGTGGCGAAAGTGAACCGGCTCTCAGCGGGCCGCGTGGACATCCTCGAACCAGGACTGGCCGAACTGGTCTCCCGCGGACTGGCGAACGGACGGCTGTCGTTCGTCGTCGGCGCGCGGGAAGCCGTTCGCGGCGCGGAAGGCGTTTTCCTCTGCGTGCCGACGCCGATGGGCGCGGGCGGGTCCGCGGATTTGCGTGCGGTGGAGGCGGTGACCGCCGAGATCGGCGACGTGCTGCCGCCGGGCTGCGCGCTGATCACGAAGTCGACGGTGCCGGTCGGCACCGCGAAACGCATCCGCGCGATGGTCGGCCGCGACGACGTGCCGGTCGTGTCCAACCCGGAGTTTCTGCGCGAAGGCACTGCGGTGCAAGACTTCCTGAACCCGGACCGGATCGTGGTCGGGTCGGATTGCCGTGCCGCGGCCGCGTGGGTCGGGCAGCTGTACGGCGACCTCGCCGCACCGATCGTGGTCGCCGACGCGGCCAGCGCGGAACTGGTCAAGTACGCGGCGAACTGCTTCCTCGCGCTCAAACTGTCCTATGTGAACTCGATCGCCGAACTGTGCGAACGGCTCGGCGCGGACATCGACCTGGTCACCGAAGGCATGGGCTACGACCGGCGGATCGGCCGCACGTTCCTCAAGCCTGGCCCCGGATGGGGCGGCTCGTGCCTGCCCAAGGACACCAGCGCGCTGGTCAAGGTCGCCGAGTCGGTCGACTACGACTTCCGCATGCTGACCTCGGCGATCGACGAGAACATCGCCCAGCGCGACCGCATTGTGGCGAAGATCGCCGGCGCCTGCGGCGGAACGCTGGCAGGCGCGCGGATCGGCGTGCTGGGCTTGGCGTTCAAGGCGGGCACGAACGATCTGCGCGATTCCCCCGCGCTGGCAGTGTCTTCGGTGCTCGGTGCGCTCGGTGCGGAGATCACCGCGTACGACCCGGCGGTGTCCGGCGGCATCGCGGGCATGACCGTCGTGGACGATCCCTACCAGGTCGCCAAGGACGCGGATGTCGTTGTGGTGCTTACCGAATGGGCCGAGTTCCGCAATCTCGACTGGGTCGCGATCGCGGACGCGATGGAGGGCGACGACGTCGTCGACACCCGGAATCTGCTCGACCCCGGGATGATTCTCGACGCGGGGTTGTCGTGGCAGGGCGTCGGCCGTCCGCGCGCGGCTCGGCGGCGAGTTCCGGTTTCCTGATTGGAGATCCGCTTCCGCTGCGCTATAGTCGTCGGCGGCATCGCGTGTCGGTCACCGGCTGGGTGAGACATGGAGGTGCTGGGATGCCTTCTGGAGGCATTGCTTCGTGTCCCTCTCTCTTGAACTGAATCACCTGATGGTCCCGTCCCGGAACAACCGGGAATCCGCCGAATTCTTCGCGAACCTACTCGGGTTCGAGATCGGCGAGGAATGGGGCCCGTTCATCCCCGTCGAAACCAGCAACGGCGTGCGGCTCGACTTCGCCACGGTTCCCGACGAAGACCGCAAGCTGCAGCACTACTGCTTCCTCATTCCGGAAGACGACTTCGACGCGTTTTTCCTGCGGCTGAAGGAATCCGGGGTCGAGTACCACGCCGGGCCGGGCGGTCAGGGCCCCGGCGAGATCAATCACAACCACGAAGGCCGCGGCGTGTATTTCCTGGACCCGGGCGGAAACGGGATCGAGGTCATCACGCAGCCGTACGAGCCGGAGCGGAAACGGCCGGCGAGCTGGTAAGTCCTTTGTAGACAGAAGGCGGGCGGGTCACAGCGGAAGCGAGGCCCACCCGCCTCCTGTCGCCAGCAGGGTGCGGACGCCTTCCGCGTGGTCGGCGAAAGCGGCCAGGTCGGCGTGCAGCAGCGCGGCGCGTTCGGAATCGAGCGGATCCGAGTCGTCGCGCCACAGTTCGCGCGTCCAGTTCGCGGCCAGGAGCATCGAGCGCACCAGCCCGGCGACCGCGGAGTCCGGCTGGTCGTGCGCGGCGAGAATCTCGTCGCACGCGGCGAAGCAGCGTTCGAGGCCGCGGACGGCTTCGGCGGGCGTGCCGTCCCAGTCCGGTCCCGGCCAGGCACACGAGCCCAGCGCGAGCCACAGCTGCCAACCGGCGGTCAGTTCGGCTTCGTCGCGGGGCGTCCAGTGCGCGGCCATCCCTTGAGTGTGCGCCCCGGCGGCCGGTTTGCCGCCGGGGTTTTGGCCGAGGTCACGTGCGTGGCTGTTCCCACAACCAGAACTCGATCCCCTGGTTGTCGGCACAATCGGCCGTTCGGCCGTACGGCGGGTTCTCCACCTCGCCCGCCCGGCCGCCCTGCTCGCGCACCCGGGCGAGCGCGGCCTCGAGGTCGTCGACGGCGAACATCAGCTTCCATCCGGTCTGCAGTTCCGACCCGCCCCACAGCCCGCCGGGCAGGCCGTGGCCCTCGATGCGCCACGCGGTCGGCAGGCTGCCCTGGTTGAACTGCCAGCCGAGCACCGCGCCGTAGAACGCCTTGGCCCGGACTTCGTCGGGCACCTGGAAGGTGAAGTACCCGGCCTCGCCGTGCCGATACGTGCGTTCGCCGGGCGTTTTCGCTTGTGGCGCGGCCTTTCCGACCAGCCAGCGCTGGCCGTACGGGTCCTTGAGCACGCCGTTCAGCCCGTAGCCGCGGTCCTCGACCGGACGCAGCAGTTCCGCGCCCAGCTCCACCGCGCGCTGCGCCGCGCCGTGGGGATCGGGCACCTCGACGCGCACCATCGCGCCGCCCTCGGGAGCGACGACGTTGCCCAGTTCGGGGAATTCCTCGGCCAGCATCAGCACGCTGCCGCCGATGTCCAGTTCGGCGTGCCCGACCCGGCCGTCGTCCATCACGATCGGATCGGACCGGCGGCGCGCGCCGAAGACCTCGACGTAGAAGTCGAGCGCGGCCCGGGCATCGGTCACGACCAGGTACGGCGTCAGCGCACCCGCTCGCGCCTGCGTGGTTTCGGTGGTGGTCATCTCCGCTCCGTTCAGGATCAGGCGGCGGAGGTCGTCCCGCAGCTGCTCGGCGAAGGCCGGATCGGGATCGGCCGGAGTCGAGGGCAGCGCGAGCGCGTCGAACGGTTCAGCCATCACGTCCCTCCTTCTCCTGGTAGCCGCGGCGGAACGCGGTCTTGGCCCGCGTCAGCAACGCCTCCGTCGCGTGGATGGTCCGGCCGAGGTGCGCGGCGACGTCGCGCACCGGAAGGCCGTCGACGTACCGCAGGGTGAGCACCGCCCGATGCGGGACCGCCAGCGCTTCGAGCACCTGCCGCGCGCGCAGGGCGTCGAGCTGTTCGTCCCAGGGATCCTCGACGTCGCATCCGGCGTCGTGCACGAGCCGCAGCCCGCGCTGTTCCCGTTCGGCGCGCCGCCAGTGATCGGCCAGTTTGTGCCGGGCCACCCCGATCAGCCAGGGGGTGCTCACCGGCGGCGCGTGCTCCCTGCGGCAAGCGGCGACCGCGCTCAGGAACGTCTCGGACGTCAGTTCCTCCGCCAGCACGCGGTTGCCGCACCTCGCGAGCAGGTAGCCATAGACCTCCGGCAGGGCCTTCTCGTAGAGGCCGAGCAGCGCGAAGGCCGGGTCTGGCTGCACCCGAGGTTCCGTCACATCTCCATCGTCGTCCGGGAGCGGGGTTTTCCGTCGGACGAATTTCTCAGCGCGGGTCCGGCAGCTTCCGCGCCAGTCCGGACACCAGCAGTGCGAGCGCCGCCAAGATCCCGATGACCAGCGCAAACGCGCCTTGGTAGCCCATCGCGCCGGGGACACTCAAGCTGGCGAACAGGCTGCCCAGCACCGCGACGCCCAGCGCCAGCGACGTCTGCTGGGTCGTGGTCAGCACGCCGCCGCCGACACCCGCCAGGTCGGCGGGCACTCGCGAAAGCACCACCCGGAACAGCGTGCTCATCGCGAGCCCGTTGCCGACGCCGATCAGCACCATCGCCGGGGCCAGCTGCCAGATCGACAGATCAGGCCAGTCCAGCAGTGCGGTTCCGGCGAGCGCGAGCAGGCCGACGGTGAGGATCAGCCCGCCGATCGGCACGATCTTGCGGCCGAACCGGGCGACCAGGTGGCTGCTGACCAGCGAGGTCGTGAAGTACGCGACGGCCATCGGGGTCAACGCCAGTCCGGCGCCGAGCGGGCCGAGGTGCAGGCCGTTCTGCAGGGTCACCGCGTAGACGAACATGAACGAACCGAACGCGCAGAAGAACGGCACCGCGACAGTCAGCCCGTGCCGCACGCTCGCGGTGCGCAGCAGAGCCGGCGGGAGCAACGGAGTGCCGCCCGCGGCTTCCAGCTTCCGCTCCACGCGGGCGAAGCCGAACGCGGCGAACGGGAAGATCACCAGCAGCGCGATGCTCCACCACGGCCAGCCGAGCGCGCGGCCTTCCATGATCGGGATCAGCAGCGACAGCAGCGAAACGGCCAGCAGCACGGTGCCCCAGCGGTCGACGCCGAGCGGGTTGCTCGCCCGGCTGTCCGGCACCGTGCGGCGCGCGAGCAGCAGCCCGATGATGCCGATCGGCACGTTGACCAGGAAGATCGGCCGCCAGCTCAGGTCCCACACGTTGGCCGCCACCAGCGCGCCGCCGAGCAGCTGCCCGACCACGGTGGCGATGCCGCCGGTCGCGCCGTACATGCCGATCGCCCGCGAGCGCCGTTCGCCGGTGGTCCCGGCCTGGATGATCGACAGCACCTGCGGAAGCAGCATCGCCGAAGCCGCTCCCTGTGCGACGCGGGCGATGACCAGCGTGGCGGCGTCCGGGGCGACGCCGCAGGCCAGCGAGGTGAGCGTGAAGAGCGTCAGGCCAAGCAGGAAGAGCCGGCGGCGGCCGAAGGTGTCGCCAAGCCGTCCGCCGAGCACGAGCAGCACCGCGTACGCGATGCCGTAGCCCGCGACGACCAGTTCGAGGGTCGCGGTGGACGCGTGCAGGTCGGCATCGATCGTGGGCAGGGCGACGTTGACGATGAAGAAGTCGATGATCGGCAGCGCTGCCCCCAGCAGCACGGTGATCAAGCCGGCGGACGTGAGTCCCGTCCGTTCCGGCGTCCCGACAGCAGCGGTGGCCGTCGCCGGGGCAGGGGTGGTAGTCGTCATGAGTACTACGTTCCGCCGCGCGAGACCCTGGTACCAGGTGTGCTTTTATCCTGGTACCACGACTACCTGGTAACAGGGTCGGCGGTGTGCTTACCTGGTATTCGTGACCACTGGCATCGAAGACCGCCTGCGCCGGACCGAACTGGGAGAGTTCCTCCGCAACCGGCGCGGCCGGATCACGCCCGAGCAGGTCGGCCTGCCGCTCAGCGGCCGCAGGCGCACGCCGGGGCTGCGCCGCGAGGAGGTCGCGCAGCTCGCCGGGGTGGGCGTCACCTGGTACACGTGGCTCGAACAGGGCCGCGACATCAACGCGTCCGAGCAGGTGCTCAGCGCGATCTCCCGCACGCTCCGCCTCGACCCGCACGAGCACGTGCACCTGTTCACCCTCGCCGGCGCGCCGGAGCCGGTGACGGAGAAGAAGCACTGCTCCGCGATCACGCCGTCGATGCAGGACATGATGGTCCAACTGGAACCGTTCCCGGTCGCGGTCCGCAACGCGCGCTTCGACGTGCTCGGTCACAACGCCGGCTACGACTGGCTGATGGGCGGCGTCGACGAGATCCCGTACGAGGAACGCAACACGCTCGTGCAGTGCCTGCTCAATCCGCAGTGGAAAGAGCGGATGGTCGACTGGGAGCAGAACGTGCCGCGAATGGTCTCGTCCTTCCGCGCGGCGATGGCCGAGCACATGGGCGAACCCGGCTGGAAGTCGCTGGTCAAACGGCTCCGGGCGGAGTCGCCGTGCTTCGAGGAGCTGTGGAGCCAGCACGACGTGAACACCGAGCAGGCCAAGAGCAAGCGGTACCTGCACCCCGAGGCGGGTCTGCTGACGTTCGACTTCACCTACCTCTACGCCGGCCGCCGCTCGGAAATCCGGATGTCGGTCTACACCCCGGCGAATGACGAGACGCTGGAGAAGCTGCGGGAGTTCGTGCCGACCACGCGGTAGCGCAGGTGGGTCACGCCCTCGCCGGGGGTGATGTCCGGATCGCCGAGGCGCACCGGTCCCAGGCCGAACTCGCCGAAGAACGGCACGCCGCCGCCGAGCAGCACCGGCACCAGATCGATGTGCAACGCGTCGAGCAGTCCGGCCTCCAGGCATTGCCGCGCCATCTCGCCCGCGTTCACGCCGACGTCGCGGCCGTCGGCCAGTTCTTTCGCGCGCGCCACCGCGACCTCGATGCCTTCGGTGACGAAGGTGAACGGCGAGTCCTCCCATCCGGCAGGCGGCTGATGCGTCACCACGACCACCGGCCCGCCGAACGGATGCATGCCGCCCCAGCCCGAGGTCAGGTCGAACAGCCGCCTGCCGACGAGCAGCGCCCCGGTCGATTCCAGCTGCGCGCGCATCACTTTCGCGCTGGCCGGGGACATGCGCAGCGCGCGTCCCGGCTGCGCCGTCGGGACCTCCTCGGTGCCGTTGCCCGTCCAGCCGAAGAGCAGATCGAACCCCGATTCGCCCGGTCCCGCCACGAAACCGTCCAGCGACATGCTCGCCCCGGCCACTACCTCGCCCATCACAGTCTCCTTTTTCGCCGTTTGACCAGTGAACGGAGCCGCTCGGGAGTTCTCGACATACCGCGCCACGCGTATCCGAATCCCGCGCTTCACGACGGACGCGCCCGCCCGCCTTCCCCGGTAGTTTTCGCTCCATGCACTACTGGTGGCGGGCGCAGAACCCGTGGTTCGGGCGGGTGTTCCGGACCTTCGTGGTGCTCGCCTTCGTGCTCGGCGGCTCCAGCGCGTCCGGTCGCTGGCAGCACGCTCCGCATCCGCTGAGCCCGCTCGGTGCTGCGTGGCTGGCCGCGACCGTGCTGACTTTGCTGCTCGTCCACCGCTACCCGCTGCCGCTCTTCGTGCTCACCGCGGCCTCGGCGTATGCGTACTACCTGTCGCCCGAGCCGGGCGGGCCGGTGATCATCGTCCCCACGGTCGCGCTCTTCGTGCTCACTCGGCGGAAGGGCCCGGTGGTCGCCGGAAGCACTGGCGCGGCTGTCCTCGTGGCGGCGTACGTGACCCACATCGTCGTCGCGCAAACGTTTGCCATCAGTGTCTCGGCGCTGTTCGCCGTGGTGTGGATGGCCGCCGTGATCGGCATCGCGACCGCGGTCCGGTTCCAGTTCGCGGCTGTCGCGGCCCGGCGTGAGCAGGCCGACGAGCACCGGCACCGGATGGCCGAGCAGGAGCGGCTCCGCATCGCACGCGAGGTGCACGACGTCGTCGCACACAGCCTCGCCATGATCAACGTCCAGGCGGGCGTCGCTGCGCACGTCGCGGATCGGCGACCGGAGGAGGCGAAGGAAGCGCTGCTTAACATCAAGGCAGCCAGCGCGTCCGCCCTCAATGACCTCCGCGCGACGCTCGCGGTGCTGCGTTCCGGCGAGAATCGCGCGCCCGCGCCGAGTCTTGCGCAGGTCGAAGAGCTGCTTGACCACGCGCGCGCCGCCGGGCTGGCAGTCGAACTGCACGGCGAAGCCGGCGATTTGCCCGCACCGGTGGACGGCGCGGCGTACCGGATCCTGCAGGAGTCGCTCACCAATGTCGTCCGGCATGCCGACGGGGCTCAGCGCGTCGAGGTCCGCTTCGAACGGAAGCCGGGCACGCTGGTCCTGATCGTGCGCGACGACGGCCGCGGCACCGTCCAGCCGACGCCCGGGCACGGGCTGCGCGGCATGCGGGAACGCGCGACGGCGCTAGGCGGCGGTGTCGAGGCGAGCGTCACCGGGCAGGGTTTCCAGGTGCGGGCGGAACTGCCCGTGGAGGGGGAGAAATGACCATCCGCGTCGTACTGGCCGACGACCAGGCCCTGGTCCGCGCCGGATTCCGGCTGCTGCTGGACACCGAGGACGGCTTCGAGGTGGCCGGCGAGGCGAGCGACGGCGAGCAGGCCGTCGCGCAGGCGGTCGAGCACCGGCCGGACATCGTCGTGATGGACATCCGGATGCCCGGCACCGACGGTCTCGAAGCGACCCGCCGGATCACCTCGCATCCCGACCTCGCCGGGGTGAAAGTCCTGGTCCTGACCACTTTCGACGTCGACGAGTACGTCTACGAGGCACTCCGCGCCGGGGCCAGCGGCTTCCTGCTGAAGGACACCGAACCGGTCGAGCTCCTGCACGCGCTGCGCGTCGTCGCGGCGGGGGAGGCGCTGCTCGCCCCGACCGTCACGCGCCGGTTGATCGCCGAAATCGTCGGACGGCCGGAGCACCGGCGGATCGACACCTCGGCCGTGCAGGAGGTGACCGAACGCGAACGCGAGGTGCTGGCGCTGGTCGCAGGCGGGTTGTCGAACGACGAAATCGCCGCCCACCTGGTGATCTCCACGGCGACCGCGCGGACGCACGTCAGCCGCATCATGACCAAGATCGGCGCTCGGGACCGGGCACAGCTGGTGGTGCTGGCGTACGAATCCGGCCTCGTCACCCCGCGCCGCGGCTCGTGAGTGTTTATCCCGGTTAGAACCGGCATAAACACTCACGAGGTCTCGCACTGATGAGCTAAGCCGGGAGTGTGAGTTACGCCGTGTCGGTGAACGCCCTCCCACCCTCGCACGCCCTACAGGAAGAGCATCACTTCTCAGCGAGGGGTGTGGCGGAAGGAGTCCCGGTGGCGTGGGAGATCGTCTTGGTCGCCGCGCTGGCCCTGGTTTTCCTGGTCCGGCTGGTAGCGCAGCTCCGGCGGAGCTGACGGCCGCCGGCGCGGCGGCATCGGCCGGCGCACCGGCGGTTCCGCGGTGCGGTCGACGCCTGATTCGGTGACGGGACGCGCCCGGTGCGCACCGCCGTTCGCCCGAGGGGCCATCGTGCGCGGCTGAGCTTCGTTGGGCGGTGGAGCGCCGTTCCTCGGCATCCGCCCGTTCGGCACCGGACGCGGCCGAGGCGCCGGACGACGCGGCGGCGTCGGGTCGGCGGGAATCCTCGGGATCTCGAGGGTCACTTCGGAGTCGTCGACGAGCTGAGTCTTTTCCCCCGGCGTTTCGACCGGCGGCTCGACCGGAGGTTCGGGCGTTTCCGGCGCGGGCGGAGGCGGCTTCGGCCGGTGCGACAACCGCCGCGCCAGGGAGTGGCTCGGCCGCTCCACGAACCGGTAGCTGAACTCCACCACCCCGAACACCGCCGGGATCACGATCAGCAGGGCGATCGGCAGCGGCACCGCCGGGCGCAGCAACTGCAGCAGCACGAACGTGACCAGCATGTGCAGCAGGTAGATCGAATAGCTGCGCTCGGACAGCATGGTCCAGATCTTGCGCTGCTTCAGCCGGTCCTCGGCGAACATGCCCATCAGGAAGCAGGCGACGGCGAAGGCCAGCGCGAGGTTGTACGAACTGTCCACGCGGCCGACGTCGATGACGTCCGCCAGCACGTACAGCGACCACGCGCAGCCGCCGTACAGCGCGCCCGTCCACAGCGGGATCTGCTTCTTGGTCGTCGCCCAGACGATCTGGCCGATCAGCATCGCGGGCAGGTACGAGACGTTCACCGCGAACAGCGACCACGACGGCCCGAACTGCGACCGGCTCATCATCACCACGAAGACGAACGTCAGCTCCACCGCGATCCCGAGCCACACCCACCGGCGCAGCAGCGGCAGCACCGCCATCAGCAGCAGGTAGAAGATGACCTCGACGATCATCGTCCAGGCCACCGGCACCAGCACGACCTGCGGGAAGATCAGGTAGTTGGCCAGCGTGGTGTTGGTGAAGACGGTGAGCGGGTTCAGCGTCTGCGCCTGCCCGGTTGACGGCGGGTGCAGTTTCACCAGCAGCAGGAACACCGTCAGCAGCACCACGAACAGCATCGGCGCGTAGACGCGGATGAACCGGTTGAGCGCGAATCGCCCGGTACCCTGGCGCAGCGCGATCGGTGTCACGACGAAACCGCTGACCAGGAAGAAGAACGGCACCGCGATCTGCCCGATGCCCTGCTTCGACATGTGCATCGGATCGCTCGTGAGCGCCTCGATGAAGTCGACGTACGGGGCTTTGTCGTTCTTCGCGATGATCCACGGATGGGCGATGTGGCTGTAGAAGACCAGCAGCGCGCCGAGGCCGCGCCCGATGTCGATGAAGACGATCCGGGTCTTCTTCGGCGGTGCGGACGACGGCTCGGCCAAGGCAGCGGAATCCGGCTCGGCCAGCGTGATCACCCCCGTCTTCCGCTACCGGCAACGTCGTGAAGGCTACCGCCTCGCACCCCCGGCCCGGAGGTACTCCCCGCAATTGGCGGTAAGCGGGGGATAAGTCACAACACCCGTTCTGGCCTCGGATTATGCGGCCGCCAGGTACGATCAGGCAGGAATTCGTCCGGTTTCGCGCTAGGTGTTCAGGAGTTCGGGGAGCGTGCAGCAGTCCAGTCTCGACGGAGCCGTCGAGCGTTCGCCGACCCTGCGCGCCGCGTTCCGCCAAGCCGCCCCGGCGATCAGCCTCTACCTGCTGTTCCAGGTCGTCGCGTTCGGCGTGCTGTGGATGATGAGCTGGAAGGCCGACGTGTCGCCGGGCCGGTTCATCGACAACTTCGACGCGAACTGGTTCCTCTCGGTCGCGCAGCACGGCTACGACCAGCCGATCACGCTCGGCACCGACGGTTTGCCGGTCGAGAACAGCCTGGTGTTCTTCCCGCTCTACCCGGCGACAGTGGCGCTGCTGACGCTGGTCGGGATCCCGCCGATCGTGGCCGGGATGACGATCTCGCTGCTGGCCGGATGCGCGGCCGCGTGGGGTCTGTTCGTGCTGGGCCGCGACCTCGCCGGACCGCGCGTGGGCCTGCTGGTCGCCGTGTTGTGGTCGATCGGGCCGGGGTCGACGGCGCTGCATCTGGCGTACTCGGAATCGCTGCTGATGGCGCTCGTGGCCTGGACGTTCGTGATGCTCGCGCGGCGCGAATGGCTGGTCGCGGGCGGGTTCGCGGTGCTGGCCGGGCTGACCCGGGCCAGTTCCGGCGCGTTGATCGCCGCGGTCGCCGTCGCCGCGCTCATCGCCGTTTTCCAGCGCCGCGACGGCTGGCGGCCGTGGGTCGGCGGGCTGCTCGCGCCGCTCGGATTACTGGGCTACCTCGGCTACGTATGGATCCAGACCGGCCGCCCGGACGGCTGGTTCTGGCTGCAGAACGCGTGGCAGATGCACTTCGACTTCGGCGTCTTCACCTGGACCCAGGTCCGCGAAGGCCTCACCTCGGACGAGGCCAGCTGGATCACCGTGACCGCGCTCGTCGTGCTCGCCGCGGTGGTGCTGCAGTTCTGGACCTGGGCGACGCGGCTGCCGTTGCCGTGGCAGATCTACGGCACGCTCACCGTGGTGATCGCGCTGTGCTCGTCGAACTTCTTCCAGTCCCGCGCGCGTTTCCTGCTGCCGGCGTTCGTGCTGACCGTGCCGGTCGCGCTCGTGCTGGCGAAGCTGCCCAACCGGGTGCTGGCCGTGCTGCTGCCGGTGATCACCGTCGGAAGTGCTTGGTACGGCGCGTTTTTGCTGACCATCGCGCACGTGGCGCCTTGAGCCGCCACGTGCGCGATCAGCTCAGGGCGCGAGCCAGAGCGTGACGAATTCCTTCTCGTCCGCCTTGGCCGCGGCGATGATCGCCGGGTCTTCGAGCACCTCGTCGGCCGGACCGTCGTCGGTGACCACCTTCGGCGTGTAGCCGAGCGAGCGGTACCCGGCGAGCACGGCGGCCGGGTCGTCGCCCAGCTCCGCGATCGCGCCCGGGTCGAACTCGCACACGACGTGCGGCCGGTCGCGGCGCAGCACCTCGGCCAGCCCCGCCAGCGCGCGGTGGTCGCGGCCCTGCAGGTCGACCTTCACCAGGCTGATCCGCTGCTCGGTCACCTCGGGCACGGAATCCAGCCGCACCGCCGGGACCTCGACGCCGGAACCGTCCGTGGTGACGCGGTTGTCGCCGCTGTTGCCTGGGGTCGCCTGCGCCAGGTGCACGGTGCCGGGCTCGTCCCACGCGGCCGACTCGACCACGGTGACGAGCTCGCCTGCCGCGGCGGGAAGGTTGACCTCGACGTTGCGGCGCAGGTACGAGGCGTTGACCGGGTCGGCCTCCACCGCGATCACCCTGGTCACGTCCGGAGTGGCCCGCAGCAGCCGCAGCGTGTGGTAGCCGACGTGCGCGCCGATGTCGAGGAACGCGCCGTCCGCCAGCGACGCCATGAGCTCGGCCTCGCTGTCCTCCCAAGACCGGTGGAACAGGATCCACGGGAGCATGACCTCGTCGATCGGCATCAGCAGCGCGCCGACGTCGCACTGGACGACGTCCGCCCCGCGCGGCACGGGAGCGTGCCGGAGCCGGGCCGCGTCGCGCATCGCGCTGACGTCGAGGGTCACCCGCTGGATGGCCTTCTCGTCGGCGTCGAGCCGTTCGTCGCGGCGCGCGAACATCTTGTGCACGGTCCCGGCGGCGGCTTCGACCTCCGCGCCGACGCCGTCGTAGCCCTCGGCCAGCTTCGCCACGTCCGCTTCGAGATTGCGCAGTGCCAGCTCGGTTTCCGGGGACTGGCGACGCAGCTCGTCGACCGTGCCGCGCAACGCTTCGAGCCGTTCGCCGAGTGCGCGCGTGGACAGCGCGGCCCGGCGGGATTCGTCGACGTTGCGTTCCAGGCCTTCGATCCGGTCCAGCAACCGCCGGTTGCTTTCCTCGGTGGCCGCGAGCAGCGCGCCCAGCACGTTGCGCTGGTGCACGTCGTAGTGGTCGATCGCGCGCAGCACGGCCTTGCGCAGCGCGGGCGCGAGCGGCAGCCTCGACGGCGTGCTCGCTTCCGGACGCCAGCGCAACGCCTCGGTCGCCTGCTCCAGCGGGCTGAGCGGGTGCTGGGGCGGCGGTGCCGCCGTGCGCTGCCGCTCCTGCCAGGTCGCGTGCGCCTGCTCCAGCTCGCGCCGCATCCACTCGGCCGCGGTCGCCATCGACCGCTCGCGCAGGATGACCTCTCTCGCGCGCTTGCCGCGGGCCGTCGCCTCGGCCGGGTCGTCGGCGATCTGCACCATCGCGGCCGCGGCGGCGTCCAGATCGGGCTCCGCCCAGACCGCGTCGGCGTGGTATGGGTAGTTGCCGTCGCCGACGGGCACCAGCCGGTACGGAATCGGCCAGCCGGTGGACGCGTCGAGGAATTCGGTGGTGCTGGAGTAATCCGTGGAGAGCACCGGCATCGCGCGCGCCATCGCCTCGGCGACGGTGAGCCCGAAGCCCTCGCTGCGATGCAGCGAAACGTACGCGGTGCTGGTCTCGTACAGCTCGTGCAATTCGGCGACGCTGAGGTAGCGCTCGATCAGTTCGATCCGGTCGTCGCCGCGGACCACCGCGCGCAGCCGTTCGGCGGCCTGCGGGTGCAGCTTCGAGTTGATCGCCTTGACGGTGAGCCGGACGTCTTCCCGGCCCGGGAACGCCCGCTGGAACGCTTCGACTGCGCCCCAAGGGTTTTTGCGCTCCGCGACGCTGTTGAAGTCGAAGGCGAACAGGAATCGCACCGGTTCGCCCTTGTCGCGCGCGGGCGGTGAAGGCTCGCCCGGATCGCGCACCGGCACCGGAATCGTCTTGACCGGGATCGGCGAATGCTCGGCGAACGCGCGACGGCAGAAGTCGCTGACCGTCCAGACCTCGTCCAGCATCCCGAACGCTTCGTGCTGCCACTGCGGGAAATCTTCGAGTTCCCACGCCCACAGCCCGATCCGGTAGCGGCCGGCGCCGACCTCGGGGTGGTTGGTCAGGATCGTGCGGGTCTGGTCCGCGTTCACCGCGAACACGCTGACCGGGAACCGCGGATCGCCGACCGTCGCGGGCCGTTCGATGCCGGTGCGGTTCGAGACCGCCTTCTCCTCGAGCACCGTGGCCACCGGCACGCCGCCGGTTTCGATCGCCTCGAGCACGATCCGGCCCATCTCGCCGAGACCCAGCTCAGCGGTCAGGTAGCCGAGCAGGTTCACGCCGAACTCGTCGTGCGGCGGGCGGGTGGCGACCGGTTCGGACGGCAGCGCCCACTCCGGCAGCCCGGCCTCGGAGACACCGGATCCGGTGCACCAGTGCCGGAAAGCGTCGGCGTCGTCGCCGTAGGGATGCGGGAACGCCATCTGCAGGTCGATCCGCGACGCCCAGATCGCGTGCGTCAGCCGGTTCAGCCCGGCCGCGGCCTGGCCCTGGTCCTCCGGCGTGGCGAGCCATTCGCGCAGCGCGAGCCCGCCGTCCTCGGCGTAGGCGTGCGGCGGCGCGGGCTTCTTCTTGCGCTCGGCCTTGATCCAGCCCTCGCGGAAAACGCGCCGCGCGAGCTTCGGCACCGGCGTGCCGTCCTGGAAATCCTTGAAGCCGTACGGAATCGAGTCGAGCGACTCGGCGTACCCGGCTTCGCGCAGCTTCGTGCCGTACGAATCGCAGATCGCGCGAAGGTCGTCGTTGTGCGACAGCAGCACGCGCGGCTTGCGCGCGCAGTGGAAGCTGAGCAGCCACGGCTTCTCCGGCCGGTAACCGCTGAAGTGGAAGAACCGCAGCTTCGCGCCGCCCGCGGTCAGCGCACCGTCCTTGTCGCGGCCGATCGGCCGCTCGTGGAGGTTCCAGTACGCGACGTCGAAGCCGGGGTCGGTGACCACGTGGTGCCGGAACAGCGACGGCACCTGGTCGACCCAGCGCTGGTCGGTGAACAGCTGCTGCTCGGGCGCGACGATCGCGTCGTGGCGCAGCCTGCCCGCCCAGAAGTCGAGGAACGGCCCGGCGCCGCGGCCGACGCCGATGAAGCCGAGGTTGAACATGCCGGTGCCCATGATCACCGCGTCGTCCGGCTCCATGCCGTCCTGCGGCAACGGGGTCAGGAAGTGCGGCGCGAGCACGATGTCGTGCTTCTTGGCGAGTTCGGCGACCTCGGGGATCGGCGCGAACAGTTCGATGTCCGGGTCGAGGTAGATCGCGGCCTCGGACTCTTTCAGCAGCTCGCGCAGCAGGTACGGCTTGACCGACGTGGCGAGTTCGGTGACCGAGTACGCGGTCGCCATCCGCAGGTAGTCGTCCTGGTCGATGCCGAACGCGGCCGGGCCGACGACGGTGAGCCCGTCGCCGGCCCGGTCCGACTGTTCGCGCGGGGCGTCGATGACCGCGATGACGAAGCGGCCGCCCGGATGGTGCTCGAGGTAGGACCGGGCCAGCACGCGCGCCGCGGGCACGTAGTTGCGGGCGACGATCGTGCAGGCGGTGGTACCGGGCTCAGGCATCGGCGGTCAGCACCGTGAGCTGCTGGTTCAGCGCGGTGGTGAAGTCGGTCTTCGTCTGGCCCTTGCCGGACACCTCGACGCGGACGATCACGTTGCCGTGCGCGTAGTGCCCGCGCGACTGGGCCGACTGGCCTTCCTTCGCGTCGATCGCGGTCGCGTACACGCCGTTCGGGGCGGTGGTGTCGCGCTTGGCCCCGTTCGTCGTCTGGACCTCCATCAGCTTCTCGGCCGCGGTCTTCGCCGCGGTCGGGCTGCTGGCCTGTGCCAGGAAGAGCGTGATCAGGTTGCCGTCTTCGAGGTGGTACACGACGAACTTGACCTTCGACGCGCCCGCCGCCTGGTAGGCGCTCAGTTCCTGCGGGTTGAGGTACTGCAGGGTGTCGACCTGCGAGAACGACGTGATGTCATCGTGCGTCTCGGCCTTGCCCGGCATGGTCGCGACGCCGAGCGGGTCCGGCGGCTTCGGCGCGGCCGAACTCTGCGAGTGCTGCGCGGTGGTCTGCTCGGTGCCGCCGCCTCCGCTGTCGCGGCCCCACAGCCAGTACGCGCCGAAGGCGATGCCGGCCAGCACGACGACGGCGCCGACGATCGCGCCGATCTTCTTGCCGTTGCTCTTTTTCGGCTTGTCGCTGAAGTACTCCGGACCCTGGCGGACCCATTCGGAGTCGCCCCCGGACGGGCCGAGCGGCGGAAGGTCGCCGCCGCCCCACGGCGGGGTCTGGTCGCTCTCGGCCGCGTTCCACGGCTGCTGCGGGAAGCCGCCGGGAGGCGAGGCGGGCGCGCCCTGCGGGAACCCGCCGGGCGGCGAGTAGTGCGCCTGCGGCTGGTGCTGCTGCGGCTGCACGACCTGGGTGCGCTCGGGACCGGCGTCCGCGGGCGGCTGCTGGGTCTGCCACGACTGCACGACCTGGGTGCGCTCGGCGCCGCCGTCGGCGGGCGGCTGCTGCGGAGCCTGCGGCTGCTGCTGCGGCACGCCGCTCGGCGGGCTGACCGGGGCGATCACCTGCGTCGAGTCCGCGCTCTGGCTCTGCGGCGGCGGGGCGGGCTGGTCCTGCTGGCCGACAGCCGAGGACAGCACCTGATCACGCCGGATGCGATAGTCGTCCGCGGAGAGTCGCCCTGACGCGAGCTCCTCGTCCAGCCGGCGCAGCTCCTCCTGCCAGGACACCAGGGCCCCCCTTATCTGTCGGCATGGCGACGGTCAATGCGTCGTCGCTACCCGATTGTGTGTGACGACGTGGACATTGTGCACGGGTGCGACCCCACGTGACCTGGCGGGTCGCCTTGTGCGCCGGGGTGCGTTCAGCTCGCGGGCAGCGCGGCCGCGACCTTCGCGCGGATCTCTTCCATCCGGGACCGCAGCGCCGCCGGATCCTGGCCGACCGGCCCCGACACGCCGATGCCGACCGACACGCCGCCGGAGGTGTACCAGAAGGCCAGCACGCGTCCGGCCGGGCTGCTCCCGGTGTAGAGCAGGTCGGTGGCCGCCGGGCCGAGCGGGGTGCTGTCGAACCCGCCGGTGACGAGGTTCTGCCGCAGCCCCTGGACGAGCTGCCCGGCCTGCGCCTTCGACGGCGTCGGGACGGCGACCAGTGTCGTGCCGCCGTCCGGGCTGCCGTAGGCGTGGTAGACGAGCTGGTCCGCGCCCGCCGCGCGCATGAGGTTCGCGTCGGCGTCGGAAACCGCCTTGGCCTGGACCGCCTTGTCCAGCGCCATGGTCGAGTTTTCCGGGCTCGGCGTTCCCTGCAGCGCGGGCAGCTTGTCCTCGAGCGAGGGCGGCTGGGTGTTCGGCGCGGACGACGCGGCGGGCGGTTGCGCGGTCGTGTCGTTCGAGTCGTTCTTGTTCCCGATGAACCAGATGCCGCCGACGACCAGCGCAAGCACCACGAGCACGGCCAGCGACAGGAACAGCCAGGTCGGCTTCGAACGGCGCGGTTTGGCGTCGTCCTCCCAGAGCCGGCGCGGCTCCGGCTGGTTGCCGTTCGCCGGGATCGCGCCGAAGACGGCGGTGGGCCGGTCGTCGGCGGGGCTCGGCGCGGTGGTCGGCCGGTCGGTGGAGAACGGGGTGCCCGGGGTGTGCGAGAAGGCGGGCTGGGTTTTCTCGGACGCCGGGGTCGTCTGGGTCGTCTGGGTCGCCGCCGCGGAGTTCAGGAACGACTCGACCGCGGGCGGTTCCGGCGCGGGCATGGCCGGGTTGGTGCTGGCCCATCCGGCGACCGGCTGGCCCGTTTGTTGCTGGCCTGGTTGCTGCTGGCCCGGTTGCTGGCCGGGCTGCTGCGGTTGTCCGGGGGTGTGCCACTGCACGGGAGCGACGCCCGGCCAGGTTCCCGGCTGAGCGGGCATCTGCTGCTGGGGCTGATGCGGCGGGGGCGGGCTGGCCTGGCTCGGCGGCTGCGTGGCCGGGCTCTGCGGCGGGGAGAAGAACGGCGCTGCCTGGCTGGTCGAGGCCGCCGGGTTGGTCGAGGGCGCCGAGCCGGTCGAGGCCGCGGGGTTGGTCGTGGCCGCTGGGGTGGTCGAGGGGCCCGGGCTGGTCGTGGCCGCCGGATTAGCCGATGGTGCTGGGCTGGTCGAGGCTGCCGAGTTGGCGGCGGGCTGCGCCGGTGCCGTGGTGCCTCCGGGCGGAGTGACCGGCGGAGTAGCGCCGTCTGGTCCCAGCCGGAGCGTGGTCGTCGGCTCGTGCTCCGTCATCGTCGTCACGACCTGCGTGGTGGCCGCGTCGCGCTCGGCGGAGGCGCTCGGCGCGGGAGTGCTCGGCTCGGCCGATGCCTGGCCGCCCGATCCGGCAGGCGTCGCCTGGGCGGCCGGTGTGCTCCAGGTGGGTGACCCGCTGGCCGACGGCGCGTCCTGCCGCAACGGCGACGCCACTGGCGAAGCCGTCCCGCCGCCCGACGCCTCGGCGAGCAGTTCGTCGCGCTGGCGGCGGTGTTCGGCGTGTCCGAGGCGGCCGGCGGCCAACTCGGCGTCCAAGCGCCGGAGCTCTTCCTGCCAGCTCATCACGCAACCCCCTGTCACCGGTTCGGGCGACAGTGTTCCACGCGCCCCGGCTCCGTGGGGCTCAGGTGCACAAGATCAGCCGAGATCTGCCCAGATCAGGCACCCGCTTCGCGCTCCGGCCGGGGAAACCGCCGCGTCTCCTACGATCGGGGCATGTCCTCCGCGCGCGGTGCGCTCGCCGCCCTTGCCGTGGATCGGCTCGCCGGTCTCGACATCACCGCTGCCGAACTCGTCGAGGCCGGGGCGCGGGCCGTCGGCGAGGGCCTCGACGCGCCCTCCCTGCCCGCACTCGCCGCTCTCGACTACCGCGACCACCAGGCGGTTTCCGCCGCCTTCTCGCACGTGGTCGAGGAGCTGGGCATCGAACTCCCGGCCGACGCCACCGCTGCCCAATGGCAGCTGCTCGGCGAGCACCTCGGCGAGATGGTGCGCGGCGACGTTCCGCTCGCCGAAGCGGCGAAGAGCGTCAAAGCCTTCGACGGACGGCTCGGCCACCCGGCCGCGCTCTCCGAACTGCGCCAGTGGCTGGCGATGCTCGCGACCTGGATCCCGACCGACGTCACGCCGGTCAGCTACTGCGAGCAACAGGTTCTGCAGCAGGCGCGGGCGGTACTCGCCGGTCCATGGCCGCCCGTCACCCGTTAAGCGGCGAAAACTGTCGTACATATGTTCTAAAATTGGCCGTGTACTGGGGAAACCATCCACCGGAAGGCGGCCGCCCATGACTAGTTCGAAGCAGGCATACGTCACGCTGCCCACGTTCGTCGGGTACAGCGCCAGCAAGGGCCCGTCGCGTTCGTCGTTCGTCCGCAGGCAGCGCCGGTTGTACGAGGACCCGGCCCGGGCGGCGTTCAACTACTACCGGCGCGCGGCGAACGCGGTCCGGGCGGGAAGGGCGGCCCGGCAGGACGAGGTGGCCATGCGCGCGCTGGTCAACAACGCCGACGAGCGCACCCGGCCGCATTACGCCGCCATCGCCGAGGGCTGGCTGCGCTATCTCGGCAGGCGTGATCCGAAGCTGGTGGAGGTCGGGCGGGCGAAGTTCGAGCTCGGCGAGCTGGAGATCGGCATCAGCCCGCAACTGGGGTTGCGGAAGTCGAACGGCCGCAAGTACGCCACCTGGCTCTACTTCAAGGAGGAGCCGCTCACCCGGGACGCCGCGCAGCTCGCGTTGTGGCTGCTCACCGAGGGCATGCCGGATCTGCTGCCGGGCGGGGAAGCGCTGGTCGTGGACGTGCGCCGGGCGAAAGAATTCACTTTGTCGGCACGAGACCGCGAGCGGCTGCGGCCGTGGGCGTTCAGCGAGGCGTCGGCTTTCGTCACGCTGTGGCGCGCCGCATAACGGCTGCGTGCATGACTGACGGGGGCGTGGGGTAGAGGTAGCTGCGGACCGGGCGGTGTTTCCCGGTCCGCAGGCCACCCGGTCGAGTGACAGCTTGGCGCTCGGCTCCGGTGGACTGGACAATCCCGGCCCCGGACACGAAGCTTTCGGCAGTTTCGAGCCCGGCCGATGACTTCGAGGTCGACAAGTGAACGCTGCTGCAGCCTGGGAGCCGCTCTCGCGAGTGGCTGACGAACCCGCTTGGTATTGGGTGCACGACAAGCTCAGGTTCTGGCCGAGCACCTTCGCGCACGACTGGCCGGGTTTCCATGAGCCGCGCCCGTCGGCGGCCTGGGATCTCTCCACCGGCGAGTACGACCGCGCCTCGGCCGAGTTCCGCCTCGGCCCGTACGCGGTCGAGGAGCACGACGTGGCCCGCGTGGTGCTGGCCGCCCTGCAGGAGACGACCGCCGAGGACGAGTGGCTGTGGGTCCTGCACTGGCAGCACCAGTCGTTCAAGTTCTGGCCGCACCGCATGCAGCAGAACGCGGCCTGGCCGGTGTCGGTCTTCCCGCGCGGCGACTACCACCTGTTCCTCGCCGCCGATTTCAGTTACGGCACGCTCGGCCACCCGTGGGAGCGCACCCTGTGCGTTTTCGGCGACAAACTGCTCCCCGCGGTCGAAAAGCACGCGGACGGCATCCTCACGAACCAGTTGCGCCGGGACGGCCAGCCCTCTGCGCTGACTCGCTGAGCACCGCCGCTGCTACCGTCTGGCACGTGTTCGAATACCACGGCTGGGTGACCATCGCCGCCACCACCACGGGCGACGACGACGCAGCTCTGCTGGAGCGCATGGTCGAGCGAGTCCACCGCTCCCTGCACAACACCACGATGCTGGACCTGGTCGACCTCCGCTGGAGCGCGGGCCTGCCCATGCTCCATCTGGGTGGTCTAGACAAACACGGCGGAGCCATCACCCCGCAACTGCTGGAAACCTTCGCCCGAGTCGGCGAACTGGCTCCCGGCTCCTACGGCCTCCTGCACATCTGGGACGACCAGCACCCGGAACACGACAACGCCTTCCAGGTATACCGAATGGCAAGAGGCCAAATAACGGAACAAAAAGACCCGCACCTGTCCCCAGTAGCCCCCACAGCCCTAGACACCTACGAGCTATAACGGGCCAAGGCCAACCAAAGCCAGCGCGGGTTCCCGAAGTCCACTTCGCGGGATAACTCACCCGTGCAGTTTTGCTTGCGCAGCAAGCAAACCGCACCGCCCACCCAACCGCAGCCGGTGGCACCGTGGGGGTCCGGGGGCTCGGCCCCCGGGTGATATGGCGAAAGGCCCGTATCCACGCTTTTTGTGGATACGGGCCCTTCGGAACCTGAGCGGATGACGGGATTCGAACCCGCGACCCTCACCTTGGCAAGGTGATGCGCTACCAGCTGCGCTACATCCGCGTTAACCGCTTGGTGCTCGGTGTTGAACACACTCTATACCGTCGCCTCGGTGACACTTTCGGGGGCCCCGACATATGCGTGGACCTGCTGAGATGCGGTGCTTGCGCGTCACGTCGAGCGCACAAGGGGTGACGACGGGCGCTCTGCTCCGTATGGTGTCCCCAATCGACTTCAGTGGTGAGTCCTTCGGGGGAGGAGGTGCCTTGCCGGATGACCGAGCTGGGCACGGCGCCGCCACCAGCGGCCTCGGAATCCGACGAGCAGGCACTTTTGAAGCGGCTGCGCGACGGCGAGGACGCCGCGTTCGGAGAGTTGTTCGAGCTGCATGCGGCGGCGGTGCGCAGATTGGCGCAGAGCCTTGCCTCCGATCGCTCTGAAGCCGAGGACATCACCGCCGAGACCTTCTTCCGCGTGCTGCAGGCGTTGCGCCGCGGTGCGGGTCCGCGGGATTACATCCGGGCTTATCTGCTGACGGTCGCGCGGCGGGTGTCGTGGGAGTGGCACGGGGCGCGGCGCGATGTGCCGGTGACTGATGACGAGCTGACGTTCCGCGCGGGCGCCGGGGTGGACACGCCTGCCCGGACGGCCGAGCACACGTTGATCACGACGGCGTTCACGAGTTTGCCGGAGCGCTGGCGGACGGTTCTGTGGCAGACCGAGGTCGAGGGCGAGCAACCGTCGATGGTGGCTCCGCATTTCGGGTTGTCGGCGAACGCGACGGCGGCGTTGGCGCGGCGGGCGCGGCAGGGGTTGCGGGCGGCGTATCTGCAGGCGCATTTGTCGGTGAATCGCGGTCCGGAGACGTGCCGGGCGGTGGTGGAGAAGCTGGGCGGGTTCACCGCGGGCAGTGTCACCGGCGCTGAGGCGGAGCGGATCAAGGCGCATTTGCTGGGGTGTCCGTCGTGCCGGGCGACGCAGGACGAGCTGCGGGATGTGTGCTCCTCGCTGCGGGCGCATGCCGGGGTGCTGGTGCTCGCGGTTCCGGCGCTGGCCGGGGCTGGGAAGGTCAGCGGCGCGCTCGCGACGGTGAAGAGCGTGGTGTTCGGCTCGAAAGTGAAGGTCGGGCTGGCGTTGGCGTCGACCGCCGCGGCGGGCGCGGTGAGCCTGACCGCCGGTCCGCTGGTGTTCGGGACGCATCCGATGCAGAACGTGGGGCTGGGCGGGGGCGCGCCGGAGCTGGCGTTGCAGCCGCCGGAGCAGCCTCCGCCGCCGGTGCAGCAGGGTCCGCGGATCATCTCCGGGAAGCTGTACGGAAGCGCGCGGCCGGCGCGCGGGGCGGTCCATCCGGGTGCTTCGCAGCATTTGGGCGCGGCCGAGGTGCCCCGTATGCCAGCCGCGCAGCCGCCGGTCTCCGACGAGCAGTCGACGACATCGGGTTCGGCTGGTTCGACACCGCGCGACGATCTGCCAGGTCAGGACAGCAGCCACTCCGGCTCGCCGATGACGAGCAGGTCGTCGAGCACTGAGTCGCGGTCGGATCTGGACACGTCCACCAACTCGTCCAGCCCCGGCGTGCTGAGCACGACGACGGACGACACGCGTTCGACGTACGCGCCGCCGCCCTCGTCGTACGTGCCGTCGCCGGATTCGTACCTGCCGCCGTCGATCACGACAACGACGACGCCGACGCAGACCGGGTCTCGGCACGTCTCGTCGGCCGCTCCGCAGTCGTCCGGCTGCCCGAAATCCTCGAAGTCGGCCAAGACACCGAAGCCCGGCAAACCGGTCAAGCAGACTGGTTCTGCCAAGTCCGCGGAGCCGGTCAAGTCGTCCAGGACGGACTCCACGTCCGGGAACGATGTCACCGGTTCGGCCGATTCCTCAGCGGACGCAAGCTCCCGAACAGCCAAAACCCGGCAAACCGGCAGTAACTCTCAGTGAGCACCTCGCGCTCGACGGCACGGTCACGGTAACGTTGACCGAGTTCGACGTCGCCCGGGAGGCAACAGGATGAACCGGCTGGTGCGCGGCGAAGACGGCCGCGACTGGGTGGTCCGTGCCCAGATGGAATGGCGGGCTCCCGCCACCGCTGACGATTTCGAGCACGACGTCGCAGGGAGTTACGGACCTGGCATCGCGATGATCGTGGTCATGGGGTTCCTGGTGATCGCGCTGGTGGTCTGGACACCGGACGTGGTCAAGGTGCCGGCGTGGGTGCTGCTCGCGTTGCTGCTGGTGATCTTGTTCTTCCCGCTGCGGTGGATCCTGCGCCGCCCGTGGACGGTGGTCGCCGAGACTGAGGGCGACGTCGCGGGCGACCGGCCGTCGGAGCGCTGGGTCGGCACGATCCGCGGCATGTTCACCGTGTCCGGCGAGGTGAAGCGGATCTCGAAGACGATCCAGCGGCATTCCCTGCCGGACTTCGACGGTCCGCTGCACCCGGTCGAATAGGCCTGGCCGGAACCGGGCAGGCGCGCGAGACTGGTGCCATGCCCGAGTTGCCCGAGGTCGAAGCACTGGCCCATCACCTGCGCGAACACGCCGTGGGGAGCACCGTTTTCCGGCTCGACGTCGCGTCGCTCAGCGTGCTGAAGACCGCGATGCCGCCGTATACCGAGCTGCACGGCCGCGAGATCACCGACGCGACGCGGCACGGGAAGCATCTGGACGTCGTCCTTGGCGATCTGCACCTGGTGGTGCACCTGGCGCGCGCTGGCTGGCTGCGCTGGTCGGACGGGCTGGCTCCGGCTCCGTTGAAGCCGGGCAAGGGGCCGATCTCGCTGCGGGTGCATCTGGAGTCGGCTTCCGGGCCTGGCTTTGATCTGACCGAGGCCGGGACGAAGAAGGGGCTGGCGGTGTGGATCGTCGCGGATCCTGCCGAGGTGGCGAGCGTGGCCCGGCTGGGGCCGGACGCGCTGGCTGTTGATGCTTCGCAGTTGCGGGAGTTGTTCCAGGGGAAGGGGACTCGGCTGAAGTGGGCGTTGACTGACCAGTCGTTGATCGCGGGGATCGGGAACGCTTATTCGGACGAGATCATGCACCGGGCGAAGTTGTCGCCTTATGCGACTGTGGGGAAGTTGGACGAGGGCGCTCTAGAGGTTTTGGCCGAGGCGATTCGCGAGGTGGAGACTGATGCGGTCTCGCGGTCTGTGGGGCAGAAGGCTGCGCGGTTGAAGGGGGAGAAGCGGTCTGGGCTGCGGGTGCATGCTCGGACTGGGCTGCCTTGTCCGGTTTGCGGGGACACTATTCGGGAGATTTCGTTTGCGGATAAGTCGTTTCAGTATTGTGCGACTTGTCAGACTGGCGGGAAGCCGTTGGCTGATCGGCGGATGTCTCGGTTGTTGAAGTAGTCCTTGTTGGCGTGCGGCTCGTCGCCTGGCGGCGACATTGCGCACGGTGGTTGCGTGGGGCACCCCGAAGCTTGAGTGTGCTGACGGTCTGGGGGTGCTTGTCAAGGCGGGAAAGATGCCTTGACAAGCACCCCCAGACCGCAGGGACGCTTCATATCGGGGTGCGGGGGAGGGGCTGGGTGCTTCGATAGCGGGTGCACCAGTGGCGGTTGGTTGGTGGGAGGGGCTGGGTGCCTCGAGCGTTGGGTGCGGTGCGGCGGAGAGCGTGAAGGCTCCTTAAAGGAAGCCAAGTCCGTGAGGGGGTCCCTCACGACCTACCGCTGGCCTTGCGGGAAGTCCCGACCTGTCTCACGGAAAGGTCCCGCTGGTTCGCGGGGAAGAGTCCTGGCCGGTCTCGCGCGAAGTCCCCCGCTGGTTTCGCGGGAAGCGTTCCGATCCCCGGCGATCTTCAGCCAAGTTGGCTCGCAAGCGGGGCCCCCTGCAGGGCAACCTCCCAAGAACCCTCATCCGCACTAGCAAAGCAATGAAGGGACCCCTCACCCTTAACCATCCGTAGTCATGAACGGTCCCTTCACCCCACTCTCCAGCGACCGACAGCCACCGCCACCACTCGAATGGCGCAAGATCCTCACGCTCACCGGGAGTGACGGTAGGGTTTGGCCACTCTCGGCGTCGCTACTGGACAGAAAGTGGGAAGCAGACCTTGCACCCGGTCGGTCGAGCGCAGAGCATGGACGTCGTGTCCGACTTCCCCTATGCGCTGGTCGTCCCGTGGGCCCTGGTCGGCATCCTGGTGATCGTGGTGCTGGTCCTCGCCTTCCGGGCGCGCCGGCCCAAGGGCGTCATCCAGGACGCCGTCTTGCAGGCTGTCCACCGGATGTCCAAGGCCACGCCCAACCTCCGGGCGGGGCTCGACGAGGAGGCCGCCAACCGGATGACGGCGGAGCTGCTCGAGGTGCTCGATTGTCTCGCCGTGGGTATCACGGACAGTGAAGGCACGCTGCTGTCCTGGGCGGGCGAGGCCACCGATCACTATCTGGACGTCGTCGAGGACATCGGCACCGCGTTGCGCAAGCATCGGCGCGCCGTCGCTGATCACAACAAGATGCCCTGCAATCACCGGGGCACTTGCAAGATGAAGACCGCCGCCATCGTTCCCATTCTCGTTGAGGGCGAGGCTGAGGCGACGCTGATCGTGGTCGGGCGTACGCGCGGCAAGCTGGTGCAGATGGCTGAAGCCGTGGGGCAATTCGTCTGCACGCAGTTCGAGCTCGCGCGGCTGGAGGAGTCGCGCAATCAGTTGCAGCAGGCAGAAATCAAAGCCCTGCGCGCGCAAATCTCGCCGCACTTCGTCTACAACGCGCTCAACACGATCTCCGCGCTCATCCGCACCGACCCGGAGGAAGCGCGCGAACTGCTTCAGGACTTCGCGGACTTCACGCGCTATTCGTTCCGCACCTCCGGCATGTACACCACGCTCGCCGAGGAACTGCGCAACATCGACCGGTACTTGACCATCGAAAACGCTCGTTTCGGCGGTCGGCTCGAGGTGCGGATGAAGATCGCGCCCGAGGTGCTGAGCGTCGTGGTGCCGTTCCTGATCATCCAGCCGCTGGTGGAAAACGCCGTCAAACACGGTCTGGCGAGCAAGCCGAGCGGTGGCTGCGTCACGGTGATCGCGCGGGACGATGGGCACGAAGCGTTGATCACGGTCGAGGACGACGGCATCGGCATGGATCCGCGGCAGCTCACCGACCTGCGCAACGCGCACCGCACTGGCGCGCACGTCGGGCTCGGCAACATCAACCAGCGGATGCGGCAGGTATTCGGCGAGGATTACGCGCTCACCGTCGAAACCGCGCCGGGTGCGGGGATGAAGGTCGCGTTGCGGGTGCCGAAGTTCAAGCTCGGCGTGCGGCCGAACATGCCGGACTACTCCGCCGACGTCCCGCAGCAGCCGCCCGCGCCGGTCGAGCCCGAACCGGAACCCGACGGAGTGCACGGCTCGCGTTCGGGAATGCTGCCCGCGCACTGAACTGGTTAGCCTGGGCAGATGAGCGTGACCGACAAGCTGACTTCCCGCCTTCCCGTGCTCGGCGACCGGGGCGACCGCAAGGACGTGGTCGCCGTCGTGAAGCTGCACGGCGTGATCACGCCGACGCCGTCGCCGCTGGCCCGCGGCGCGATCAACCTCGGTGCCGTCGAATCCGCGCTCACCAGGGCGTTCGCGCACGACCGGCTCAAGGCCGTCGCGCTGCAGATCAACTCGCCCGGCGGCGCGCCGACGCAGTCCGGCCTGGTCGCGGAGCGGATCCGGCAGCTGGCCGACGAGAAGGGCGTGCCGGTCCTGGCGTTCGCCGAGGACGTCGCCGCGTCCGGCGGATACTGGCTCGCGTGCGCGGCCGACGAGATCTACGCGCACCGGACGTCCATGGTCGGTTCGATCGGCGTCATCAGCGGCGGGTTCGGGTTCACCGGGCTGCTCGAACGCTTCGGCATCGAGCGCAGGCTGCACACCGCGGGAGCGAACAAATCGCGGCTCGACCCGTTCAGCCCGGAGAAGCCCGAGGACGTCGAGTGGCTGAAGAGCATGCACAGCCAGCTCCACGAACTGTTCGTCGAATGGGTCAAGGAACGCCGCGGCGACCGGCTGACCGATTCCACCGATCTGTTCACCGGAGACGTCTGGCTCGGGCAGAAAGCCGTCGACCTCGGGCTCGTGGACGGGCTCGGTTCGCTGCGCGAGATCGTCACCAAGCGGTACCCCGGCGCGGAGATTTCCGTGGCCGAGCCCAAGAAACCGCTGCTCGCGCGGCTCGGGATCGGGGCTCCGGCGGCGGCGAGCGCATTGCTGGACGCGGTCACCACGAAGGCGGCCTGGTCGCGTTTCGGGCTGTGACAGCTGGTGAGCGGCGACTCCGGTACGCCACTCACAAGCGGCTCTCTCGGCTGGGGTCTGGACAATGCACCTCGCAATCGGCAGGATGCGTCTCACTGTGAGTGCTCACGACGACACCCGGAAACTCATCGTCCTTGCCGTGGACGACGAGCTGGCCGGGCTGGACGAACTCAGCCACGGACTCCAGAACAACCCGCACATCCACCGCGTTTTCCAGGCCTCGGACGCCTCCGACGCGCTGCGGCTGTTCTCGCACGACGACCCGGAACTGGCTGCCCGGCGGGCAAGCGGCCTGCCGACGGTCGACGCCGTGTTCGCCGACATCGACATGCCCGGCCTGTCCGGGATGGAGATGTCGCGCGTGATCGCGGCGATGAACCCGTCGCCGGTGCTGGTGTTCGTCACCGGGCACGCCGAGGAAGCGGTGAACGCGTTCGACCTCGGCGCGGTCGACTACGTCCTGAAGCCGTTCCAGCAGGACCGGCTCGACCGGTCCGTCGCGCGCGTGCGCGAGAAGCTGGCCACGGTCGCGGGTCCGCCCGCCGGACAGGGCGGCGCCGAGCCGGTGAAGAACGACGACGAGGTCATCCCGGTCGAACTCGCCGGCACCACGAAGCTGATCCCGCGTTCGTCGGTCCGCTGGGTCGAGGCCCAAGGCGACTACGCGCGGCTGTTCACCACCGAGGGCAGCCACCTGGTCCGGATCCCGCTCGCCCAGTTGGAGGAACGCTGGGAGAAGGCCGGATTCGTGCGGATCCACCGGTCGTTCCTGGTCGCGCTGCCGCTGATCACCGAAATGCGGATGGGCCAGGGCGGCTACCAGGTCGTGATCGGCAACGAGGAGAAAGTCCTGCCGGTCAGCAGGCGGCACACCCGGGCCTTGAAGGACCGCATCGTCGGTTCCGGCCGGGGCGGCTAGCCGTCGATGTCCTCGCCCGAAGACCCTTACCACCGGCTCTCGAACGGCGTCCGCGAACCGGACCCGACGCTGGGCGTGCGGCCGGAGGACCGCGCGGTGGTCGAACCGGTGCCGCCGGCTCCCGAACCCGCTCCGCGCTCCAGCGAACCCGCGCACGTGCGGCCGAAACGGGAACGTGTGGTGCTCGCCGATTCGCGGCAGTCGTCCGGGCGGATGCGCGGGCGGGTCGAGCTGGAGGAGCAGACCAGCTGGGGAAAACTGCTGGTCCGCGACCTGGTGAAGGTGCAGTTGCGGACGTCGGTGTGGCTGGCCGTGCTCGTGCTGGTCGTGCTCGGGATGCTGCCCGCGTTGTTCTACTTCCTCCCGGCGGTCGCGCGGTTCACCGTGATCGGCATCCCGATCCCGTGGCTCGTGCTCGGCCTGCTTCCGTTCCCGTTCCTCTTCGCCGTCGGCCTCTGGTACAACCGGCTCGCCGAACGGCACGAACGCGACTTCGTCGACATGATCGAGAACTGACCCGCGCGGGGGATGCGCGCCGTGGTGGCGGCGCGTCGTCAAACCGTGTGGTCGTGCGAGGATTCACGCCGTGCAGCTGACCCCGTGGACGTTGACCGGCTTGGTGCTGGTCGCCTTCGCGACGTTCTACCTCGGCTTCCGTTCGTCGCGCGGTGCCACCAGCACGCACGATTTCCTCGTCGCCCGCCGCACCGTGCGCTCCAGCCGCAACGCCGCGGCGATTTCCGGCGAATACCTGTCGGCGGCGTCGTTCCTCGGCGTCGCGGGCATGGTGCTCAAGCAAGGTGCCGACGCGACCTGGTACCCGATCGGCTTCACCGCCGGGTATCTCGCGCTGATGCTCTTCGTCGCCGCACCGCTGCGCCGGTCCGGCGCGTACACGCTGCCGGACTTCGTGGAGGCCCGGCTCGGCTCGATCGGGCTGCGCCGGTTCGCGACCGCGGGTGCGGTGTTCATCGGGATTCTTTACATGGTCCCGCAGCTGCAGGGCGCGGGGCTGACGCTCGCGCAGATCGTTCCGGTACCGGCGTGGGTCGGCGCGTTGGTGGTCATCGTCTTGGTCGCGGGCAACGTGATGGCCGGCGGGATGCGCGCGATCACCGTGGTGCAAGCGTTCCAGTACTGGCTCAAGCTGTTCGCGATCGCCGTGCCGACTTTCGTGCTGTGCATGGTTTTCTTCTCCGGCGGCGGCCCGGGTGGCTTTCGTGCGCTCGGTGCGCCCGCGCCGCCGGTGTTTCCGTCGGAAACCAAGGTGACGGTGCAAACCGACGTCACCGTGAAGGTCACCACCGAGACGTTCTTCTACGCACACGGCCACATCGACGGCGGTCCCGCGGGCGGCATGGCGCGCTGGTCGCCGCTCGTGCCGCACAAGGTGTCCTCGGGCACGACGCTGGAATTCGCCGCGGGCACGCCGGTGCCGATCGTGAGCGACGCGCCCACGTCGAACGACGCGTGGCTGCATCCGGCGTCGAACGGCATTACCGACCTGCTGCAGACGTACTCGCTGATTTTCGCGCTGTTCCTCGGCACCATGGGCTTGCCGCACGTGCTGGTCCGCTTCTACACCAACCCCGACGGCAAGGCCGCGCGCCGAACGACCGTGCACGTGTTGTTGCTGCTCGGGCTGTTCTACCTGTTCCCGACGATGCTGGGCGCGCTCTCGCGGATGTACGTGCCGCAACTGCTGCTCACCGGCAACACCGACGCCGCCGTGCTGCTGCTGCCGACCGCGGTGTTGCCGGGTTGGCCAGGGCAGATCCTCGCCGCGGTGGTGGCGGCGGGCGCGTTCGCGGCGTTCCTGTCGAGCTGCTCGGGACTGCTGGTGAGCGTGGCCGGGGTGGTGTCGACGGACCTGCTGCCGGGCCGGGTCAAGGATTTCCGGGTCGCGACCCTGCTGGTCGCGATATGCCCGATGGTGCTCACGCTGATCTTCCGCACCGAGGACATCTCGCTGTCGATCGGGATGACGTTCGCGCTCGCCGCGTCGACGTTCAGCCCGCTGCTGCTGCTCGGCATCTGGTGGCGCAAGCTCAGCTGGCCGGGCGCGCTGGCCGGGATGGTCGTCGGCGGCGGGCTGGTGCTCGGCGCGCTGGCGTACAACATCGTGTGCGAGTACACCGGAGACAAGATGCCGTGGTACACCGTGCAGCCCGCGCTGATCTCGGTGCCCGCGGCGTTCCTGGCGACCTACGTGGTGAGCAGGCTGACCCGGTCCGGCCGCCCGGAACTGGTGAACGACATCATGCTGCGCCTGCACGCCCCCGACCCGCTCGGCCTGATGCGCGACCGCGCGGTCGCCCGCTTCGGCCAGGCCGACGAGAAGCTGCGCGCCAGCCGGGGACGACACCGCAAGGGATAGCGGTTAGCGTTCCTCACACGCGTACAACGTCATGACATGGGAGCATGGAACCTGTGGTGAGCCCTGCTGAAATTCCGACCGCTGAAGTCCGCGACCTTCCCGCGGACGTCGCACTGCTCGACGTCCGCGAGGACGACGAGTGGGCTGCCGGGCACGCCCCCGCTGCGGTGCACATCCCGCTCGGCGAACTGCCCGCGCGCGTCGGCGAACTCGCCGAATTCCCCGAGGACAACCCGGTCTACGTCATCTGCCGCTCCGGCGGCCGCTCGGCGCGCGCCGCGGCCTGGCTGAACGCCAGCGGCTGGGACGCGGTCAACGTCGCGGGCGGCATGGGAGCCTGGGCCCGCGAAGGCCGTCGCATGGTGAGCGAAAACCCCGACACTGAACCCGAGGTTCTCTGACGGATGCCTGCCCAGTCTGTTCCCGAGCCGCCGGAGTCCGCGGACCCGGCGTCGTTCGTTCCTGGCTTCGGCCGCGACGAAGGGGACACTGGGGACGGTGCCCGGCCGGGTTCTGGGTCGCCGGTTGAGGCTGGCGGTTCTTCGGGGGGTTATGGGCAGCCTTCTGGCGTGGGCCATGCCGGGTCGGCTGGGGCTTCGCAGTCTCAGCCTGGCCAGGCTGGTGGTGCGGACGCGGAGTCGACTGGGCGCGAGCAGTTCGCCGTGCAGTCGTATCCGGCTCAGCCTGGCCCCGCGCAGTCGTATCCCGTTCAGCCCGGCAGCGCGAGTGCGCAGCCCACCGGCTTTGCCCAGCCGGGCCCGCCGCCGCAATCCGGTGCGCAGCCGTATCCCGGCGGTGCTGCCCATCCAGGCATGCCTCCGTACCCCGGCCACTGGGCGCAGCCGCATCCCGGCCAGCAGTTCGCCAATCCGTACCAGCCGCAGTACCCCGCGCATCCGCAGTACCCGGCGCAGGCGTACCCGCATCCGGCGTACCCGCGCCCGTTCACCGCCGCCCCGCAAGGCGCGGTCCACCGACCGGCTCAGCAACAGCCGCAGCCGATTCCGCCGAAGCGCGCGGCCAAACTGCGCTGGGTCGCCTCCCCGCCGCCGAGTGCCGTCCGCCGTCGCCGCGCCGTGCCCGCGACGCCCTACTCCGGTCCGCCGTCCTATCCGGTGCCGCCGCGATGGGGCTTCCCGAATCTCACCTGGCGCCGCCCGACGAACGTGCCCGGCACCGCGTCCGGCGAGGTCCGGCCGATCGACCGGATTCCGGTGCTCGCGCGGAGCCTCACGACGATCCTCTGGACGTTCGCCGTCCTCGCGGTGATCGCGGCGGTGGCGGAGATCTGGCGGTACGCGCTCCTCGTCGAAAGCCGCGATTCCGCGCTGAACACCAGCGTCGTCGGGTTCTCCGACGCGTTCGTGATGCTCGCCGGGCTGCTCACCACGATCTTCTCGCTGCTGCCAGCGGGACTCTCGGTTTGGTGGCTGCTGGTCGCCCGGCAAGCCGCCGCTGACGAAGCCGGTGAAGCGCCGCCGCGGCCGGTCTGGCAGGTGCTCGTGAGCGTGCTGGTGCCGATCGTGAACCTGCCGCTCGCGTTGTCCGTGGTCAGCGAGCTGGAGCACGCCGTGCTCCGCCGTCCCCGCGACGCGCGGCCGAAGCCCTCGCGGCTCGTGCTCGGCTGGTGGGGCACGTGGCTGGCGAACTGGGTGCTGCTGGTCGTCACGATCATCTGGCGCATCCGGCCGGGCGTGCAGGCGATGGCGGACAGCGTCCTGCTGGTCGCGCTCACCGACCTCGCCGCGGCCGCGCTCGCGATCGTCACCGCGCTGGTGATCCGCCGGTTCTCGCATCTGCTGATGCCGATCGCCCCGGAACGGCTGCGCGACCTCCGCGTGCTCAAGATCGAGGGCGCGCCGGAGCCGGAACTGCGGACCGCGCGGCCGGTCGGCGCCGCGCGTTAAAGGTCGCCGAGCGCCGGTTCCAGCTGGCCGAACGCGACCGCCGCCGAGTTCCGGATCTGCTCCACCAGGTCGTCCATTGTGACGTCTTGCCAGATCAGCTGCCAGACGTCGTCGAACAGCAGACGCAGCACTGACGTGAGGTGCGCCCCGGCCGTCCGCGACAGCATTTCGCGGTCCAGGTGCCGGTCGAGCAGCGCGGCGACGAGCTGGTTTTCCCGGTCGGCGTGCATGTCCCGGAGCGCGGACGTGAGACGTTCGCTTTGCCGCACCATCCGCACGAAGGACACGTCGGCGAACCCGAGCAGCGCGCTCGTCTTGTCCAGTTCGGCGAAGAACCCGTCCCGCACGGCGTCCAGTGCCGGTGCCTCCGGATCGGCCCGGACCAGATCCGCGGGCCAGTCCACGAAATCCGTCCGGATGTCGAAGACCAGGTCTTCCTTCCGGCTGAAGTGATTCGTCACGGTCATCTTGGCGACGCGTGCCGCCTCCGCGACCTCGGCGATCGTCACCTGGTCGAACCCGCGCCGGATGAACAGCCGCGTCGCCACGGCCGAGATCGTCTGCCGGGTCTCCAGTTTCTTCTGCTCCCTGAGGCTCACCCGGTCACTGTACTAGGTCCGACCTAAAATTGTGCTTGACCCATTAACTAGGTTCGACCTAATCTCAGGTCCGACCTAATGAAGGGGGTGACTCGACTCGATGACCACGCAGCTTCCGGTCTCCGATGCCGGGCTTCGCAGGCTCGGCGGGGTGCTGATCCTGGGCGCGGTGCTGTCGATCCTGGACGCGACGATCGTGTCGGTCGGCATCGGCGTGATGGCGCGCGACCTGGACAGTTCGCTGCCGACCGTGCAGTGGGTGGCGAGCGCGTACCTGCTGGCCGCCTCGCTCACCATCCCGCTGTCCGGCTGGCTCGCCGACCGATTCGGCGGCCGTCAGGTGTGGATCGTGGCCGTCGGCTTGTTCACGCTGGGCACAGTGCTGTGCGGTTTCGCCTGGTCAGCGCCGGCGTTGATCGCGTTCCGCGTACTGCACGGCCTAGGCGGCGGTCTCATGCAACCAGTCGGTCAGGCGATTTTCGCGCAGGCGGCCGGCCCTCGGCTGGGCCGGATGATCGGCGTCGTCACGCTGCCCGCCACCGTCGCGCCCGTGCTGGGCCCGATGCTGGGCGGCGCACTCGTCCAGGATCTGGGCTGGCGCTGGCTGTTCTTCGGAATCGTCCCGTTCGGCGTCGCCACCTTGCTGCTCGCCGTCCGCGTGCTGCCGCGCGAGAAACCAACGGGCACCCGCGACCCGCTAGACGTCCGCGGCCTGCTGTTGCTCCCGCCAGGACTCGGCGCACTCGGCTACGGCCTAGGCGAAGGCTCCACCGCGTTCGCCATCGCCGGTGCCGTGCTGCTCATCGCCTACGCCTGGCACGCCCGTCGTGTTGCGGTGCCGCTGCTGGACCTGAAGTTGTTCGCGCACAAGGCTTTCACTGTCGCGAGCGCGAGCACCTTCTTGCTGGGCGCGTCGCTGTACAGCTCGATGTTGCTGCTTCCGCTTTACTACCAACAAATCCAGCACACGTCCGCCCTAACCGCCGGACTCCTCCTAGCGCCCCAGGCCTTAGGCTCCGCCGTCGTCCTCATCGCAGGCGGGAAGCTGTTGGACCGCTTCGGCTCCCGAACCGTCATGCTCACCGGCATCGCACTGTCCCTCGTAGGCACCATCGCCTTCACCCAACTCGGAGATTCCCCAAGCCCGACCCTGTTGACAGTTTCGTTGCTGATCCGTGGGTTCGGCCTAGGCGCGACGGCCACCCCCGGCATGACGATGTTGTACACCTCGCTGGAACGCAGCCAAATCCCTCGTGCGGCGAGCGCGATCAACGTCGTCAACCGCATCGGCGGCTCGCTGGGCACGGCGTTGCTGGTAGCCGTCCTGCACGCGCAACCGCCTGGTGCCGCTGCCTTCGGTACCACTTTCACCTGGGCGCTAGGCCTCTCGCTGCTGAGCTTTATCCCCGTCCTCTTCTTCCCGAAAGGATCCCGCGCATGACGCTGCGCCTCCTGGCCGTGCACGCCCACCCCGATGACGAATCAAGCAAAGGCGCCGCGACGCTAGCCCTCTATGCGCGCGAAGGCGTCGACGTCCTAGTAGCCACCTGTACCGGCGGCGAGCGCGGCGATGTACTCAACCCAACCTTGAACCGAGAGGACGTCCGACGGGATCTGCCCGCCATCCGCCGCCGAGAAATGGCTGATGCAGCAAGGATTCTCGGCATCCGGCAAACTTTCCTGGGCCACGAGGACTCGGGTATGACGGAACCTTCTCCCTGTGGAAGCTTTGCCGAAATCCCTTTAGCTGAAGCGACAAAACCACTGCTGGACCTGATGCGGGAATTCCGTCCACAGGTAGTGATCACCTACGACGAAACCGGCGGTTATCCACACCCCGACCACATCCGCACCCATGAGGTCACGACCGCCGCGTTCGACGAGTCCGACGACGGCACCTCGCGCAAGCTCTACTACCTGGCCACCCTCAGCCGATCCTGGTTCGAAGCCATGCACGAGGCGACCCTCGCCGCTGGTCAAGAGTCGATGATGGGCCCCGTCCTGGAAGAACTCCCGCCGACGGACGTGCTCACCGTGACCACCCGAATCCGCTGCGAAGAACACTTCGCGACCCGCGATGCCGCGTTGCGCGCGCACGCCACGCAGATGGATCCGGCGCACCCGTTTTTCGCGCACTCCCGCGAGATCGAACGAGAGGTCTGGCCCTGGGAGGACTACCACCTGGCCCGCACGAACGGCCCGATCGAGATCGGTGCGGGATTGGAGGACGACTTGTTCGCGGGTTTGCGGTGAGTGCGCTGCTCGGGGAGAGGCTCTCGGTTGCCCGCGCGGACTCGACGGTGGTTTCGGCGGGTGCGCCATGGTGAGTGCGGTGTGCCGGGCCGTTCGCGGGGTTGCGCTGAGGCCGCTGCCAGGTGATCGTTTCGGTGCGGCGGTGCGGCGGTGCGGCGGTGCGGCGGTGCGGCGGTGCGGCGGTGCGGCGGTGCGGCGGTGCGGCGGTGCGGCGGTGCGGCGGTGCGGCGGTGCGGCGGTGCGGCGGTGCGGCGGTGCGGCGGTGCGGCGGTGCGGCGGTGCGGCGGTGCGGCGGTGCGGCGGTGCGGCGGTGCGGCGGTGCGGCGGTGCGGCGGTGCGGCGGTGCGGCGGTGCGGCGGTGCGGCGGTGCGGCGGTGCGGCGGTGCGGCGGTGGAGAGGGAGATCTCGGCGGAAGCATCCATTGTGGACGGATCTCCGCCGGAGACCAGCGCGATTATCCAGCACTCACCACCCCAAACCCGCGAAATTCAGGCAGTCACTGGCAAACTCCGCAGCCCCCGGATCACGAACTCCGGCCGACGCTCCGGCACCGCCGCCAGTCGCAACTCCGGAAGTCGCTTCGTGAGCGCAGTCAACGCCGCCGCGATCTCCACCCGGGCCAGCGGTGCCCCGACGCAATAATGGATCCCCATCCCGAACCCGAGGTGTGCGTTCGGCGACCGGCCGACGTCCAGGGTGTCCGGAGCATCGAACACCTTCGGATCGCGCGCCGCGGCACCCAGCAACGCCCCGATCTTCGAGCCCTTCGCCACCCGATGACCGGCGATCTCCACCTCCTCGGTCGCCGTGCGCTCGAACAACTGCAACGGCGAATCGAAGCGGATCAGTTCTTCCACAGCCGAGTCCAGCAACGTTGGGTCGGACCTAAGCCGCTCCCATTCCGTCCGGTGGGTCAACAACGCCGACACCCCATTGCCGATCACGTTCACCGTCGCCTCGTGGCCCGCCATCAGCAGCAGGACCGCGGTGGCGACTACCTCGTCCGGGGTCAGTTCGCTCGCGGTCAGGTCCCGGACGATCCCGCGCGGGGAGCCAGCGACGACGTCGCGCAGGTAGGCCACGAAATCGGCCGCGGCTTGCTCGGCAGCGTCGCGGCCGTCCTCGGACAGGCCGTATTCGTACATCTTCACGATGGCGTTGCTCCACGCCACCAGTTGCGAGCCGTCCGAGGTCGGGACGCCTAGCAGCTCCGCGATGACCGCGACCGGCAACGGCTGTGCCAGATGTTCCAGCAGGTCCGCGCTGCCGTCAGCGGCGATTTTCGCGGCCAGAGTGTCCACCATGGACTCCGCGAGTTCCGCGACCATCGGACGCAACCGCTGCACGTGGCCCCGGCCGAACTCGCCCGCGATGACGCGGCGCAGGCGGGTGTGCGCGGGCGGTTCGTTCTCCAGCAACGAGTTGCGGTGCAGCAGGTTGAACGATGCGAACCGTTCCAGCGGCTGCGCGTCGGTCCAGATTCGGCCTAGTCCGCGGTGCCGGAGAACGGCGGCGGACGCGGCGTGCGAAACCGTGATCGCGATGCCGAGGCCGTCGTGCTGGTGCACCTCGCCTTCGGCGCGCAGCGCGGCGAACGCGGGATACGGGTCGGCGAGGAAGGCGGGATCGCGAGGGTCGAACACGAGCAGACTCTAACCCGCGAGCCCGCGTACCCAATCGCTTCGATAGCGTCTGACACCGAGTTCCAAGGAGGCTGAAATGGGTAAAGGCGCGCGTAAGAAGGGTCCCAAGCCGGACCGCAAGCCGAAGGTGCGCGACGTCTTCGTCGGGCAGCCGTTCGAGGGTCTGGCGGCGGAGCCGGAGCTGATCGCGTTGCGCGAGTTCGTCCCGTCGGCCACGGCGAAGCTCACGCTCGCCGACGGCGGCGACGTCACGCTCGGCACGGTGCTGCCCATGGCCGCCGCGGCGTTCGTTCGTTCGGACGGGGAGCGCTTCCTCGGCCTCCAGGTGCAGACGCGTTCCTCCGACATCAGCCGCGACCTCGGCCGCGCGCTGCGCTGGCTGCTCGAGGCCGGGCCGGGCGACGTGCTGTCGGTGCCGGACACGACGTCGCCCACCGACCCGGACGAGCACAACCGGCTCCAGGACCTGCTCGTGCCGAGCGCGGAGCTGCAGGTCGACCTCCACACCGACTTCGCCTGGTGGCTGCCCGAGGACGCGGACGCGACCGGCGACGTCGCGGTCTCCCTCGAGCGCGCCAACGCCGCGATCATGCCCACCGACCGGCTCGGTTCCGGCGCGTACTGGGTGCTCGCCGGCGAGAAGGCGCACCTGCGCTGGGTCCGCCCGGAGCCGGAGAACCTGCTGCTGCAAGCGCTTGCGCGACTGTCCGCGGCCGGCACGCTCGGCCTCGGCGAGGGCACCCGCTACGCCGGTTCTTTCCGCGCGCACGGCCTGCTCGTCCCGGTGTGGGACCTCGACCCCGAGGCGCACGCGCGGGAGTGGGCCGAGCCCAAGGACCAGCTCGGCGCCCGGCTGGACGAGGCGCTCAAGTCCCTCGACTCCGAGCCGCTCAACGCCACCGAGCGGCGTGCTCGCGACGGTCTCATCGGGCGGCAGCTCACCATTCGCTGACCTATCCACATGTGGACAACTCGACCTGAGTTGTCCACATGTGGGTAAGTCGATGGGACGATCACAGCGTGATCCTCCACATCTGCACCCGCGACGAGTGGGCCGCGGTGCCCGAAGACGGCGAATACCGCGCGCCGTCGCTCGAAGACGCCGGATTCATCCACTGCTCGGACCCTGGCACCGTCGCGCTGCCCGCCAACGCGCTTTTCCGCGGCCAAGACGGTCTGGTGCTGCTGGAAATCGACCCCAAGCTGGTCGACGCGCCCGTCCGCTGGGAGGACGGGGACCCGCCGGACCCGCGCGGAATCCAGTTTCCGCACATCTACGGCCCGATCCCGCGAAACGCTGTGGTCTCGGTACACGATTTCCCCACTGACTCCGGCGGCGTCTTGAAGCTGCCCGAGTCGCTTTCCGTGCGCTGACCTCAGTTGTCCACAGCTACGGAAAGTAGCGACGGAGACGGGACAACCCCGGGGGGCGCTCATGCGTGGTGGGGATGACGAGGAACCGTCGCTCGACGCGGTCATCCGGGGAGGGGGCGATACGGTGACAGCAGCCGCGTTGCCCATCGCGAGCGGAGATCCGCCGTGGGCCGGGCCCCAGGCGGAAGCCGTCAACACCACTGCGGACTTCGGCGACTTCGTGCGCGAAGCCCTGCCCGGCCTGCTCCGCTACGGCCACGTGCTCACCGGAAATCCGCACGACGCCGCGGACCTGGTCCAGACCGTGCTCGAAAAGATGGGCGCGCGCTGGTCGTACGTGCAGCAGAAGACCGGCGATCCGCTGGCCTACGTGCGGCGTTCGATGGCGAACGCGCACGTCAGCCGCTGGCGCCGGACGCGGCGGGAGAACCTCGTCGCGGACCTGCCGGAGACCAGCCCGAGCGCGCCGAAGGATCCGTTCGAGCACGAGCCGCTGTGGCAGGCGCTGCGCGACCTCCCGCCGCGGCAGCGCACGGTGATGGTGTTGCGGTACTACGAAGGACTGTCCGAAGTGGAAATCGCCAAGGCGCTGGACATCAGCCAGGGGACGGTGAAAAGCCAAGCGAGCAAGGCCATCGCGTCCTTGCGGGCGAAACTGAAAAACCAGGAAGGAGGTGACGCGGGGTGAGCGAGTCCGAGGACCTGGAACAGCGCCTCCGCGCCCTCCTCACGGACGACCGGCTGGCCGTCCAACCAACCGAGGACGCCGCGTCGGTCATCCTGGCGGGCGCACGTCGGCGGCGGCGCAGGCAGCGCGTCCTGACGTCCGCGGCCGGAGCGGCGTGCGTGCTCGCGGTCGCGTCGGCCGGTCTCGTGGTGATCCAGCTGCGCACGCCGCCGGCGGCGACTGACTTCACCGCCCAGCAAGTCGCCTCGGCCCAGCCCACGGTGCCTTCTTCGGTACCCGAGCCTCCTTCGAGCGCTGAATCGACGCAGGTCCAAGCGCCGGTCGAATCGTCGGAGCACGGTACGGCCGAACCGCCGGTGCCGCCCGCGCATCCGCACCACACGAAGCCGGCACCGCCGAAGACCACGCCGACGAAGGCCGCTTCCGGAGCGTTGGTGACCGCGGACGGCTTGGGCGCGGTGAAGCTCGGCATGACCGAGCAGCAGCTCACGGACCAGGGTATGAAGCTCACGGCGGTCAAAGAGTCGGCTGGCTGCACGTACTACGACGTCAGCGGCGCTGGCGTTCCCGCCGCGACAGCGGTCGTTTCGCCGGACAACGGCGTGGTCGCGGTGAAGCCTGACGGTGCCGCGCATACCCCGGAAGGCGTGGGCGACGGGACGCCGAAGGACCAGGTCACGTCGACCTATCCAGGTACGTCGGAGTCGGGGAGCGCGCTCG
The DNA here is from genome assembly GCF_041346965.1 of Amycolatopsis sp. cg13. Taxonomy (GTDB): domain Bacteria; phylum Actinomycetota; class Actinomycetes; order Mycobacteriales; family Pseudonocardiaceae; genus Amycolatopsis. Next base: position 5,589,717 of record NZ_CP166848.1, on the reverse strand, counting down.
TTTCGCCGACCGGCGACCAGGGGGCGTATCACTTCACGCTGAATTCGGACGGGGCTGTCCAGGCCATCGAGGTCCGGGCGAAGACGCAGGACTGCGCCGGCTGAAAATTCCGCGGGCCGATGTCGATCTGGCTGTGCGCCGCTCGTGTAGCGGGTGACGGGCCGGCTCGCGGTCCGCGGAAGCGGAAGGACATTCCCGATGCGTTCGATCAGCGTCATCCTGAGCACCACCCTCGACGGCGTCGTGCAAGGCCCCGGTCGCAGCGATGAGGACACCCAGGACGGATTCGACCTGGGCGGCTGGGGCAACGGCTACGGCGACGACGTTATGGCGCGCGAGATGGGAAAGGGCATGGACCGGCCTGGGGACATGCTGTTCGGCCGGCGTACCTGGGAGGACTTCGCCACCGCGTGGGGGCCGCGCACGGACGGGAACGTGTTCACCGCGCACATGAACGCTGCGACGAAGTACGTCGTCTCCACCACCCTCGACAACGCCGGCGCCTGGCAGAACTCGGTGCTGCTGCGCGGCTCGGCGGTGGAGACTGTGGCTGAGCTGAAAGCCTCGCCCGGCAAGGATCTCGCGATCATCGGCAGCGTTTCGCTCGTGCGCTCGCTGCACGCCGCCGGACTGGTCGACACCTACACGTTGCTGATCCACCCGCTGACGCTCGGCAAGGGCGCGCGGCTGTTCGAAGGACCCGCGCCGCTGACCAAGTTCACGCTCGTCGGAAGCGTCGCGACCACCACCGGCGTGCTCATCGCGCACTACGCGCGGCACTGAAGTTATCCACAGGGGGAAGCCCGGTTGTCCACAATGGGGACAACCGGGCTTCCGGACGTGCTTGAGCTACTACAGCGCGCCACCCGCGACCGGGGGCATTCCGGCGTCCGCGCCGGCGTCGCCGACGGCCTCGCGGTGCAGGAACTTCTCGATCTCGTAGACGTTGTCACCCGCGCGGCGCGCGACCGTGACCAGCGTCGACATCTGGGAGATCTCCTCGACCTGCTCCTTGAGGAACCACTGGGTGAACTGCTCGCTGATGTAGTCCTCCTCGGCCCGGGCGGCCTTCGCGAGCGCGGAGATGTCGGCGGCGACCTCCTTCTCCTGCTCCAGGGCGAGCTCGATCAGCTCGAGCGGGGAGGAGAAGTCGTTGCGCACCTGGCCGGTGCCGGGGATCTCGACGTGGTGGTCCCGGTCGAGCATGTACTGGACGAGCGCCATCGCGTGATTGCGCTCCTCGACGGACTGCTTGTAGAAGTGCTTCGCGAGCTGCGGAAGGTCCTCGTTGTCGAACCAGACCGCGAGCGCGATGTACTGCTGGGAGGCGTTGAACTCGTTGTGGATCTGCGCCTGCAGCAGTTCGTAGAACTTAGAGCGCGGTTCTTTCTTCGTAGCGGCCATGTCCATCACGGTACGTCAATGTCCGATTGTTTTCCACTTTTGGCTGGTGATCTCCACCCTATTAGGGTTACCATTCCTCAAGAAGGAAATACTTATTTTGGTTAGCCTTCCCTTAATGTGTTTGCCCTTATTAAGGAAAGGCTAACTTCGCCCGCGCAGGGGTTCAGTGCCGCTTCGGCGGGGGATCGCGGCGCACCGGGCACGACATGCAGCGCGGGCCGCCGCGTCCGGATCCCAGCTCGGACCCGGTGATCGGCAGCACCTCGATTCCCGCCTCGGTGAGCCGTTCGTTGGTCTCCGCGTTGCGTTCGTACCCCACGACCACGCCCGGGGCCAGTGCCAGCGTGTTGTTGCCGTCGTCCCACTGTTCGCGCTCCGCGGTGACCGGGTCGAGGCCGGTGTCGATCACCCGCAGCCGGTCGATCTCCATCGCCTCCGCGGCGGCTTCGAGGAATGGCGTCGGGCCGGCGACTTTCACGCCGCCGTCGCCAGTCGGCTTGATGGTGAACGCGGTCAGGGAATCGCGGGCGAGCGGATACATTACGACGGCATCGACATCGACCATCGTGCATACGGTGTCGAGATGCATCGTCGCGCGCGATTGTTCGATCGGCACCGCGACGACGGTATGCGCGAGTCCGTCGGCGAATACGGAACGGGCGAGCGATTCGGCGCCGGCCGGAGTGGTGCGTTCGCCGACGCCGATCGCGACGACACCGGGGGCCAGCAGCATCACGTCGCCGCCTTCGATCGGCGCGGAATGCGCGCCGTAAGCGCGGGCGGCGTGGCGGAATCGCGGATGGTAGGCGTAGATCAGGTCGAGCAGCGCTGTCTCCCGCCGGCGCGCGGGCATGGTCAGCGACGAGATCGCGACGCGGTCGCCGATCCACGCCGACGAATCGCGGGTGAAGAGCAGATTGGGCAACGGATCGACGGCGAAGTCGCGCGGGTTGTGCATCATCCGCACCAGCGACGCGCCCTCGGCGGACGGCAGCTCCTCGAACGTCATGCCCGCCATCAGGACCTCGGCGAGCGTGGGCGCGTCGACGCTCGTCAGGTGTGACCTCAGCGAATCCGCGAGGTCGTTGCCGAGACGCCGGTCGTCCACCGCGGCATGGACACCGGCGGCGTGCGCACGCTGATCTTCCAGCGCGGTGCGGAGAACGTCGGCCAGCAGCAGTACCTCGACGCCGCGGCCGCGCAGGACGTCGGCGAACGCGTCGTGCTCCTGCTGCGCGCGGCTCACCCACGGGATGGAGTCGAAAAGAAGCTTGTCGTTGTTGCGGGGAGTGAGCCGTTTCAGCTCGTTTCCCGGCCGGTGCAACAGGACTGCCCGCAGCGGCCCGACTTCGCTGTCCACCCTGGGAGGTGCGGTCATCTCGCTCGTCTCGCTCACGAAGTGCGAGCCTAATGAGCGGGCATCACGGGAGCCAGGAAAGACGGCCTTTCAGCAACGAATAGCCGACGAAGGACACCACATCGAACAAAGTATGCGCGGCGATGAGCGGCCACAGCCGGTTGGTCCGCTGCCACACGCGGCCGAACACCAGGCCCATCACGAGGTTGCCGACGAACCCGCCGAACCCTTGGTACAGGTGGTAGGAACCGCGAAGTACCGCCGCGCCGAACAGCGACGCGTTCTCGCGCACGCCGAGTTGCCGCAGCCGCGTGAGCAGATAGCCGATCACGAGCACTTCCTCGGCGAAAGCGTTGCCGAACGCGGAAAGCGTCAGCGCGATCGGCCGCCACCAGGTATCGCCCAAAGTGGACGGTTGCACCGCGAGGCTGAAGCCGAGGTGATAGGAGATGAAGTACAGCGCGAGCCCGGGAATGCCGATCAGCGCGGCGATTCCGACGGTGATGAGCGCGTCGGGGCGGATGCGGCGGCTCAGGCCGATTTCCCGCAGTTTCAGCCCGGCCCGCCACAGCAGGTACAGCCCGAGCCCGCCCCAGCCGATCAGCTGCGCGGCGCTCAGCAGTTGCTGGAGCAGGTCCAGCAGGCTCGCGGCGGCGCGCGGGACGTTGAGCTGGACTTGCTGCTGCGCCAACGGGGTCGGGCGCAGCAGAGAGTCCACAAGGGACAGCAGACTGCGCGCACCGGACAGCCCGAGGGTGATGCCGAAGACGAGGACCAGCTCGATCTTGACCGCGCGCCGCTCGCGGGCGTCGGTGATCGGAGCCGGGAACGCCGGAAGTGCCGGATTGAGCCAGGAACGCAGGCCCGATGGCCCTCCGGAACGCTCTGTGGTGCGCATGAACGCACGCTACCGTCGGGGTATGCCGAGGACTATCGCCACCAACACGAAGGTCGAGCGCGCCGAGCTGGTCGCGTTCCTCAAGCAGCGGCACCACGCGATCCTGGTGACCACCCGCGCCGACGGACGGCCGCAGCTGTCCCCGAACACGTGCGGCGTCGACGACGAGGGCCGGATCGTCATCGCGACGTATCCGAAGCGCGCGAAGGCGGTGAACCTCCGGCGCAACTCCCAGGTGTCGGTGTGCGTGCTGTCGGACGAGTGGAACGGCCCGTGGGTGCAGGTCGACGGGACCGCGGAGGTGATCGACCTGCCGGATTCGGTCGAGCCGCTGGTCGACTACTTCCGCAGCATCTCCGGCGAGCACCCCAACTGGGACGAGTACCGCGAGGCCATGCGCAAGCAGGGCAAGAGCCTGATCCGGATCACGATCGACCGCTGGGGCCCGATCGCCACGGGCGGCTTCCCTCCGGAGCTGGCGGACGACTGACGCCTCAGTCCTCGCCGTGCTGGTGGCGCAGGAACGGGCAGCCGAGCAGCCGCCGCAGTTCCGCCGCCAGCTGCGGCGGGCTGTCGACTGTCCGGGAGAACGCGAGGCGGACGTCGTGGTCGCCCGCCGCCGATTCGACGCGCAGGCGCAGGCCGTACCGGTCGAGGCCGAGCGGGCGGATCCGGCCGCCGCGCAGGTCCGCGGGCAGGTGCCGGGCCAGTTGTTCCACCACGTCCGGATGGTCGCTTTCCAGGTGCCGCAGCCAGTCGGCCTCGTAGTCGTGGAACGGGTCCGGCGGGGCCGCGCTGAACATGTGCGGCCGCAGCGAATGCGTGCCCTCCGCGTCGGCCAGTACCAGCGACGCCGGGGTCAGCCGGAGCAGCGTGAGGCCGTGACCGACGTCGAGGAGCCGGTGGTCCGGCCGCTGTTCGGCGATCGACACCGCACGCGCGCGGGCCGACACCGCCGTCAGCGGCCGGAGCCATCCGGTGATCCACAGCAGGCCGCGGACCGGTTCCCGCAGCGCTACCGGGGCGTGGTCGGCGAGCTCGACCATGACGGCGAGCTCGCCGCGCTGAGCCTGCCGGGACGCGCACACCATCGGGTGCTCGTCCGGCAGAAGAATGCTGACGCTTCCGCTGTGGTGCACGTGATGCAGGACGGGCTCGACGCGTTCGGCTTCGCAGCCGGCGCTTTCGACGGTCGGCATGATCGTCGCCGGGCCGCCTCGGGTCGCGATCGTCTTGGCGCGTTCGGCGGGGTTCGGCGCGGGCGGGCGGCGCACGGATACGGGTGCCTCGGTCACGGCTCACCTCCTACTTAGGTGAGCCTAACCTGAATTGCCACGCCAAGGGAAGAGTGCGAGCGAAGATCACCCACGGGGCGGGAAACTGCTGGTCAGAGGATCGGCAGAACGGCGGGAACGGGCGGATTCGACCGAGAGGGTCGCTTGATCCTCTGTTGAGACGGCCTCAGAACGCGTCCGCTGAGCGAACGATTTTGTCCTCTTGCCGTACGCTACTAGCGTGTCAGTCGTGTCAAGCGCTGTGGAACTCACGCCCCCCGGCCCCCGTGGAATTCCTCCCCTGTTCGCGCGGCTCGTCGACGACTCGGCGCTCTTCCCGCCCGCGGACGTCGCGATGCCGGAGGCGCTTCGCGCGCACTTCGCATCGCGCGGCGGAGAACACGCCGGGGTGCTCGGAGTTTTCCTCTGCCAGGCCTCGCGGCTGCCGGAGCTGATCACCGAGCTGATCAAGATCAAACCCAAGGAGCCGCTGCCGCTGTCGCTGATCATCGACACGGGGCTCGGCGGCGTTCCGAAGGCGATCTCGATCGTCGAATCGCGCAGCGAACTGCTGTCGCTGCGGATGGTGGAGATGCCCGCCCCGTCCGACGTCGACGAGGTGTGGCTCGAGCGCGTCTCGGAGTTCGTGCCCGAGGACGTCATCCGGGTCGTCGAACCGCGCCGCGGCGTCGGCTGGCTGGACGGCGTGCGCAACGTGATCGAGCACGGCAGCTGGCCGAAGATCCGCTGCGGCGGCAAGGCGGGGGAGAACTTCCCCAGCGTCGACGAGGTCGCCGACTTCCTGTCCGTGGTCAGCGGCTCGCCGGGGGCGTCGTTCAAGGCGACGAACAGCCTGCACCGCGCGGTCCGGCACGTCGACGCGGAGACCGGCTTCACGCATCACGGCTTCCTGAACCTGCTTGTCGCGTCGGCGCGCTGCCTCTCCGGCGGCGACGTCCGCGAAGCGCTGGAGTCGACCGACGGCAAGGCCCTCGCCGACGAGGCGCGCGCGTTGCCGGAGCCGGCCGCCAAGGCGGTGCGGGAGCTTTTCGGGTCGTACGCGGCGGCTTCGTTCGCCGAGCCGGTGGCCGACCTGGGTGAACTCGGACTGTTGTGAGCACGGAGGGGTCGCTGACCCTCGACCGCGGTCTGGCGCTGCTGCAGGCAGTGGCCGATTCGGGCGAGCAGGCGGCGACCATCTCCGAACTCGCGGTGACCATCGGCGCGAGCCGCGCGGCGGTGTACCGGCTGCTCGTCCCGTTGGCCGAACGCGGCCTGATCTGGCGAGACGGCACCAAGGTGCGGCTCGGCGTCGGAGTGCTGCGGCTGGCCGGTCAGGTGCTGCCACAGCTGCGCGAGGCCGCGCGGCCGGTGTTGCGCGAGCTGGCCGAGAAGGTCGGCGCTACGGCGCATCTGACGGTCGCGCAGGGCGATCACGCGCAGGCGGTCGCGGTGGTCGAGCCGTCGTGGACGAGTTATCACGTGGCTTACCGGGTCGGCAGCAGGCACGCGCTCGCTGCCGGTGCGGCCGGGCGGGCGATGGCGTTGCGGCCCGGGGGCACTGACAAGTGGGCCGTTTCGACGGGCGAGATCGAGGCTGGTGCTTCGGGGGTGGCCGCGCCGGTGCGCGGGGTGCCTGGGCTGCGGGCGAGCGTCGGGGTGATCTCGCTGGAGCCGTTGGCTTCGGACGAGGTCGGGCCGCTGGCGGTGGCGGCGGCGGTGAAGCTGGCCGAGGTGCTGCGGACCTAGCGGCGGGACGCGGCGACGAGCGGCCGGACCATGGTCAGCAGCAGCGCCAGGTCCACCGTGAACAGCAGCCGCTCGAACAGCCCGAGCGTCACTTCCTGCTGCGCGGGCCCGGTGATCAGGGTGAACACGAAACCGCCCAGCACCACCGCCACGCTGGCGAAACTCGCGGCGGCCAGCCAGCGGATCGTGGTGCGGCGCGGCTCCCACGGGCACGCGCGACCGCCGCGCCGGGTCAGCAGCCAGGCGGCCGTGGGGAGCGCGAGGAACGCGGTGAGGGCGGCGGCGTTGTGCAGCTGGCCGTCGAAGGAACGGGCTTCGCCGTTCGGGTCGACGGGGACTGTCGCGCAGATCGTGAGGCCGGCGCACCAGACGCCGAGCAGGAGGACGACCGCGGGCGAGCGGCGAGCCTTGACGAGCCCGGCCAGCAACGCCAGCGAACCCAGCGCGAGGGCCAGGCACATGAAGGCGAACAGCCGCGCGGCCGAGTGGTCGCCGAGCCTGCCGTAGACGTACTCCGACAGCGTCTGCCAGATCGGGCTGATTTGCGCGGAGAGCCGCAGGTGCAGATCCGTCGCGATGAGCACGGCCGCCCCGATGCCGACTAGCGCGAGCCTGCCGTGCACCGGCGAAACCGGCGATACGGCGGCGCGGGAAGGGGTCGGCACGGGCACTCCTCGGCGGTCATGGCGGAGGCCATGGCGTCACCGGGGGTTCACCTGGTCCTCGTTCTGGGGTTCCGAAGAGGTTACCTGGCGTTCCTGTGAAACCGCGGTTACCAGAGCAGCTGGGCCAGCGCGAACGCGGCGAAACCGGCGAACACGAACCCGGCGACCCGCTGGATCAGCTTGGGCCGGATCCGGTCGCGGATCTTGGAGCCGATGAACACCGCCAGCCCGGCGACCGACACCAGCGCGGCGAACGCGCCGACCCCGACCGCGAACGGGTTGCCGAGGCGGGCGACGAGACCGGCGGTCGCCAGCTGCGAGGCGTCGCCCCACTCGGCGGCGAAGAGCACGCCGAACGACGTGAGCGCGGAGCGCAGGAACGAAACCGGCCCGGGGCCGGAGCGGGAGGCGTCCTCGCCCGCTTCGCTGCCTTCGCTGAAGCCCTCGCGCAGCAGCAGGAACGCGCCGACGCCGAACATCGCGGCGACCAGCACCGAAACAAGGGTTTCCGGCAAGAGCGTGAGCAGACTGCCGAAAGCGACCGCGATCACGCATTGCACGGCGAATGCCACGCATACTCCGGCGAATACCGGCCAGGCGCGGAAACGGGTGGTGAGCACGAGGGTCGCGACGAGCGTCTTGTCCGGCAGCTCGACGGCCAGTACCAGGCCGAACGCGCTGAACAGAGCGATCAATGCGGGAGACATGGGTTCGTGCTCACCCCTTTCACTGCAACGATAAAGGGGAGGTTCAGAAAACCGCAAGCTGATGGGTTTCGCGAATTGCCTGATAAGGTCGGCAGAATGCTGCCCGCCGGTTAGCCGGATAATTTTTTTCGGTGCGCCGAATTCTGTTTTCCGGCTGCGGTACGGTGCGGGTCATGTCTGCTGACCACGTCGTCGTCATCACCACCGTCGACTCCGAGGCCGCCGCGCGCACCATCGCCGCGAGCGCCATCGAGGCCCGGCTCGCCGCGTGCGCCCAGATCGTGGGGCCGATCACCAGCGTTTTCCGGTGGGAGGACGAGGTGCAGACGGCGGCCGAATGGCGGGTCGAGTGCAAGACGGCCGCGGACCGGTCCGGCGCGCTGGAGGAGTTCCTGAACGTGCGGCATCCGTACGACTTGCCCGAGGTCGTCGTCACGCCGATCGTCGGCGGCAGCCCGCGGTACCTGTCGTGGCTCGTGGAGGAGACGCGCTAGCCGCCACCTGATCGGGGGTAGCTCGGCTCGTTCCCTTCGCTGGGTTTAGGCAGGTCGGCGGGACGTTGGTCCCGGCTTGTTCAGGACGTGTTGAACTGGCTGGCGAGGGTGTCCGCGCGGAGGATCGAACTCGTGGATGTCCTTGAGCTCGCGCGGTGGCAGTTCGGCATCACCACCGTCTACCACTTCCTGATGGTCCCGCTGACCATCGGACTTTCGGTGCTGGTCGCGGCCATGCAGACGGCATGGGTGCGCACCGGCAAGCTGCGGCACCTCAAGATGACGAAGTTCTGGGGCAAGCTGCTGCTCGTCAACTTCGCCATGGGCGTCGTGACCGGGATCGTGCAGGAGTTCCAGTTCGGGATGAGCTGGAGCGCCTACTCCCGGTTCGTCGGCGACGTGTTCGGCGCGCCGCTCGCCATGGAAGGCCTCCTCGCGTTCTTCGTCGAATCGGTCTTCCTCGGGCTGTGGATCTTCGGCTGGGACCGGCTGCCCAAGCGTGTGCACCTGGCCTGTGCCTGGGCGTTCTCGCTGGCCACGATGGCTTCGGCGTATTTCATCCTCGCCGCGAACTCGTGGATGCAGCATCCGGTGGGCGTCGAGTTCGTGAACGGTAAGCCGACGATGAACTCGATCGGCGCGGTGCTCACGAACAACACCGCGCTCGCCGCGATCCCGCACACGCTGGCCGGCGCGTTCTCGGTGGCGGCGGCGTTCCTGGTCGGCGTGGCCGGATGGCATCTGTGGCGGAAGCGTTCGTCTTCGGACGAGCACCGGGACGTCTGGCGCTCGTCGCTGCGCCTCGGCAGCTGGGTCGGCATCGTGGCGTTCGCGGTGCTGGCGATCACCGGCGACGCGCAGGGCAAGCTGATGTTCGAGCAGCAGCCGATGAAGATGGCGTCGGCGGAAGCGTTGTGCCACACGGAAAAGCCGGCGAGCTTCTCGATCATCGCGATCGGCGACGTGGCTAACGCCAACTGCGAGGACGTGAAGACGTTCAACGTGCCCGCGCTGCTGTCTTTCCTGGCGCACAACGACTTCTCGACCGAGGTCAAGGGCGTGGAGAACCTGGTTTCGGAATACCAGGCGAAATACGGCACGAACTACCCGAACGACCCGGCGCTCGGCTCGCTGGCCGGCAAGCCGATCGACTACGTGCCCAGTCTGCCGGTGACGTATTGGGGCTTCCGGATCATGATCGGCTTCGGTGCGATCTCGGCGGGCATCGGCCTGCTGGCCCTGTGGCTCACCCGGCGCGGCCGAATTCCTGGCGGACGCTGGTTCCCGCTGATGGTGCTGGGCGGCATCGCGACGCCGTTCATCGGCAACAGCGCTGGCTGGATCTTCACGGAGATGGGCCGGCAGCCGTTCGTGGTCGCGCCCAATCCGACCGGCGTCGAGGGCATGTGGATGTTCACCGCGCAGGCGGTTTCGAAGCTGACGGTCGGCGAGATTTTGACGTCGCTGATCTCACTGACGGTGCTGTACGCGGTGCTGGGTGTGGTGGAGCTGTACCTGATGCGCAAGTACATCCGGGGCGGGGTGGACGCGGTGATGCCGCCCGCTGCCTCTTCTGACTCCAAAGACTCGGACGGTTCGGATGATTCCGATGACCAGGCGCTTTCGTTCGCCTACTGACCCGGTGGAGCGGGCCGGGGTGCCGCCAGAAGACCCGGAGGGCCGGGTCTGGGCGCGGCTCGCTCCACTGGCCTGGACTGAGTGTCCGGGCGCTCCTGGGACGCCCCGTACCCAGCGTAATCGGGTCGTGGCTCTCGCGGGTTACCCACAGCGAATCTGTGGACAACTCGCTGGGTTGTGGATAACTCAGGGCCATCGTGGGGACAACCCGGTGGCCGACCGGATGACGCCGGCGGTCGCCGGACGAGGTGAGTGGGGATGACACTCGAAACGCTGTGGTTCGCGATCGTCGCGCTGTTCTGGCTGGGGTACCTCTTCCTCGAAGGATTCGACTTCGGCGTCGGGATGCTGCTGCCGGTCCTCGGGAAAACGAACACCGAGCGGCGCGTCCTCGTCAACACGATCGGGCCGGTCTGGGACGGCAACGAGGTCTGGCTGATCGTCGCGGCCGGGGCGACCTTCGCGGCGTTCCCCGGCTGGTACGCGTCGCTTTTCTCCGGCGCGTACCTCCCGCTGCTGATCGTCCTCATCGCGCTCATCGGGCGCGGCGTCGCGTTCGAGTACCGCGGCAAGGTCGACTCCGAACGCTGGCGGCGCGTCTGGGACCGCGTGATCATCATCGGTTCCTGGGTCCCGCCGCTGGGCGTCGGGCTGCTGCTCGCGACCACCGTCCTCGGCCTGCCGCTCGACGCGCAGGGCAACCGCGTCGGGTCGCCGTTCGAGTCGGTCCGGTGGGACACGCTGCTTGGCGCGGTCGCCATCGTCGGGTTCTCGCTCGTGCACGGCGCGGCGTTCCTCGCCCTGAAAACCACCGGTGACCTGCGCGAACGTGCGCGCACCCTGGCGCTGCGCATCCTCCCGGTCGGGCTGGCGCCGCTGGTCGCGTTCCTGGTGGTCGTCCAGGTCCGCGAAGGCAAACTGTGGACGCTCATCTCGCTGGTGATCGTCGTCCTCGCCGCGGCGGTGGCGTGGCTGCGGCTGCACGCCGACCGCGACGGACAGGCCTTCGCCGCGCTCGCGGTCGTCATCACGGGCGCCGCGGTGACCTTCTTCGGCGCGCTCTACCCGAACGTCCTTCCGTCCACATTGGACCCCGTGCACTCGCTGACCATCATGAACACCGCGGTCAGCCACTACACGCTCACAGTGATGACGTGGGTTGGCGCGTTCGGAGCGCCGGCGGTGCTGATCTACCAAGGCTGGACCTACTGGGTTTTCCGCAAGCGCATCGGCGTCCAGCACATCCCGGCGGCGCACTGACCATGACTGAACTTCCCAGCCGCGCACCCCTTTCCGCCACCGGGTCCCCCATGGACCCAGTGCGGCTGGGCAAGGGTCCGCTCGGCGCGCTCTCGGCCCTGGGGCCGGCCGCGCGCCGAGCGCTGGCCCTGGTCGCGGTGCTGTCGTTCGGGAACGCGGCTTTCCTTGTCGGACAAGCTTTTCTGCTGGCGGACATCCTCGCGGACGTGGTCTCCCGGGGGCTGGGGGAAGGGGGCCGCACCGTCCAGTTGGCTGTTCTGTTCGCGCTCGTCGTGGGCCGGGCAGGCACCAGCTGGGCGGTGCGGGTTGTCTCCGCCCGCGCCGCCGCGACCGCGCAACGCGATCTGCGCGCCCGCGTCGTCGACCACGCGTTGCGCCTCGGCCCGGAATGGCTGGCCCGGCGCGGCCACGGCGAACTCACGACGCTCGTCACGCGCGGCCTCGACGCACTCGACTCGTACTTCCGCGAGTACCTCCCCGCGCTCGTCACTGCCGCGGTCGTCCCGCTCGCGGCAGGCGCGGCGATCCTGTGGACAGATTGGCCCTCGGCGGTGATCATCGCCGCGACGGTCCCGCTGCTGCCGATGTTCGCCGTCCTGGTCGGAAAATTCACCGCCGATCGCGTTTCCGGCGCGACGGACGCGGTGCACCGGTTGTCCGGTCTGCTGCTCGAACTGGTGCGGGCATTGCCGGTGCTCACCGCGTTCCGGCGGGCCGACGCACAGGCCGAAACCGTGCGGAAACTGTCGGAACGGCATCGTCGCGCGACGCTCAAGACGTTGAAGGTCGCGTTCTCCTCGGCGTTCGTGCTGGAGCTCGCGGCGACGCTGTCGGTCGCGCTGGTGGCTGTCGTCATCGGCGTCCGGCTCGTCTCGGGATCGCTCCCGCTGGCGATCGGGCTCGGCGTGCTCATCCTCGCTCCCGAGTGCTACCAGCCGATTCGCGCGGTCGGCGCGGCGTTCCACGCGAGCGAGGACGGGGTGGAAGCAGTCCGCCGGGTGACTGCGGTACTCGCGGAGCCGGTACCGGCCGAAGGGACGCGCACCGCGCCCTGTGGATCGTTGGTTGTGTCCGACCTAAAAGTCGCCCGGCGCGGCGGATTCGCCCCGGACGGCGAGAGTTTCTCCGTTCAGCGCGGCCAGATCGTCTGGCTGCGCGCACCGAGCGGTGGCGGCAAATCGACAACTCTGGCGACGTTGCTGGGCTTCGTGCCGTCGTATGACGGGTCGGTCATGGCCGGTGACGTCCCGCTCGCCGAAGCCGATCTCGAACGGTGGCGCGCTGGCATTGCGTGGGTTCCGCAGTCGCCGGTGTTCAGCGGCGGCACAGTACGGGAAGAACTTGCTGGTCCCGACGTCGACACAGTGCTCAGCGAACTGGGCTTGCACGGTCTCGCCGACCGTCCGGTCGACCGGCTCTCCTTGGGACAACGCCAGCGCGTCGCCGTCGCTCGGGCGTTGCTGCGCGTTCAGTCTGGCGCGTGGTTGCTGCTGCTGGACGAGCCGACCGCGCACCTGGACGACGTCAACGCGCAGCGAGTGTTGGACGCTGTCGAGCGAGCCGTCGAAAACGGTGCGGCGGCGGTAATCGCTGCGCACGAACGTTCTGCCGCAGTAGCCGTTGCGGACTCAGCTCCTGCCGTGGTCGTTGAGTCCACTTCGGACTTTTTCGCCACGCGGCCGCTCCCGTGGCGAATGCTGCTTGACCGACGCCTGTTCTCCGGGGCTTTCTTGGGTGCCTTGGCGCTCTTGGCCGGGATCGCCCTTACCGCGACCTCCGGTTGGCTGATCGCCAAAGCATCCCTGCAGCCGCCGATTCTGACCTTGACCGTGGCGGTCGTCGGGGTTCGCGCGTTCGGCCTGGGACGGGCCGGACTCCGATACGTCGAACGGCTCGTGACGCACGACGCCGCCTTCCGCATCGCTGGCCGGTTGCGGGTTCGGCTGTGGAATGCGTTGGTGCGCTTGGGTCCGGCGCGCAGCCTCGAAGCCGGGGAGAGTCAGCGTCGGCTGGTGACGGACGTCGACACGGTGCGGGATTTGCTGCCGCGAGTCGTATCGCCGCCGATCGTGGTCGGGCTGGTCGCGGCCGGGGCTATCGCGGTGCAGACCATGGTCTTGCCGTCGGCCGGTTTGGTGCTGGCCCTAACGGTGCTGATCGGTCTGGCAGCACCGGCAGTCGCGCTGCGCTTGGAACGTCGAGCGACTTCCGCCCTCGCTGCTGGACGACGTGACGTCGCGGCGCGGGTATTGGTGTTGTTCTCGTCGGCGGCGGAGTTGCTCGCTTATGGCCGAGCGGCGTCGCGGCGTCGCGAGCTGGCTTCGACCGATACCCAACTGGCTGTGGATACCCGGCGACAGGCGTTCGGCGCTGGTGCGGCGGATGCGCTGATCACGCTGGCGACCGGGGCGGCTGCCGTGGTCAGCACGATGCTGGCCGCGGGGGCGGTCGGTCGCGGGGAGTTGGCGGGCGTGCTGGCGCCGTTGCTGGCGTTGGTGCCGTTGGCGTTGGCGGAGGTGCTGGCGTTGCTCCCGCAGGCGGCGGCGCATTGGGACACGCTGCGGGCGGCTCGGGTTCGGCTTGGTGCGGTGGTTGGCGAGTCGGAGACTGGTGCTGCGCTGGACGGCGCGGCCGCTGGTGGAACCGCTGGAGCTAGGGGTCGCGAAGCAGCTCACACGGGTGCTGAACCGGCGGACGAGCCAGCGTCCGTCGTTGCAGGACCGGACCTGGACGGCCCAGCCGCAGTCCGGTTGCGGCGTGCCGAGCTGGGCTGGCCTGGCGGCGAGGTGGTGTTGAAGGGCGTCGATCTGAGCGTGCCGACCGGGGCTTACGTGGCGGTCGTCGGGCCGAGCGGGGCCGGGAAGTCGACGCTGGTGGCGGCTTTGCTGGGGTTCCTTGAGCCTCGGGCGGGCGAGGTTGTCGCGCCCGGCAAGGTGGCTTGGGCGCCGCAGGAGCCGATGTTGGTTTCGACGACTGTCGCGGAGAATTTGCGGCTCGCGGATCCGCTGGCTGAGACGTCGGATTTGCGTCGGGCGCTGGATCAGGCGGAGTTGCCGGACCTGGATTTGGCGACGGTGCTCGACAGCGCTGGGGCCGGGTTGTCGGGCGGGCAGGCGCAGCGGGTCGCGTTGGCACGAGCGTTGCTGGCGGCTCCGTCGGCCGGGTTGGTGTTGCTTGACGAGCCGACGTCGCACCTCGACGAATCGACCGCGCGGGCGTTGCGGGCGACGCTGCGTACGGAGCTTGCTGGACGGACGGTCGTGCACGTAACGCACAATGCGGATGAAGAGCTGCAAGCGGACATTGTTTTCGAGGTTCGGGACGGACGCGTCGTGCGGCGGGCGTTGCCGCGGGTGCCGGCGTGACGGAGGGTTGTTGGTGACGGTCACGATTTCGGGTCTGGGGCAGGGGGCCGCGCTAAGGTCGGAGTTGCTCATGGACCCGACACTTGCCGCGCGCGCACTTTCCGCGGCCACGGAGATCACCAGCACCGCGCTGTCCGGGGACGACCCGGAAGCGGTGCTGGAAACAGTCGTGGCCAGGGCTGTTGAGCTCGCGGATGCCGACCTCGGACTGGCGATGGTCAGCGCCGACGACGGCCGCGTCGTGGTCGAAGCGGCGTACGGCGTCGACGGCTTGCTCGCGGAGGTGCCGACAGGCGACGCCGAACGCGGACCGGTCGGGGAGTTGCGCGGGCTGACGCTGGAAACGGACTCCGCGGCGGGCCAGGTCGCGCGCGGCAGCGAGCCGATCGCGGCGGAGGACTTCATCGTCGATCCGCGCACGGCACCGTATGTGCCGGATGAACTGCGTGGGTATGGGCCGTTCGCAGCCGCGCCATTCGGATCCGGCGGACGGGTGCTTGGCGCGCTCACGGTGTATCGGCGGAAGGGGCGCGAGCCGTTTTCCGCAGGCACGGTCGAAATGCTCGCGGCGTTCGCGGCGCAAGCTGGAGTCGTACTCGCGCTGGCGGAAGGCGCGAACGCGCGACACCGCGTGACTCTGTACCAGGAGCGCGAGCGCATCGCCCGCGAGCTGCACGACGTGATCGTGCAACGGCTTTACGGCACCGGGATGCAGCTGGACCGGGTGCGCCGCAACATGCGCAAACGCTTCGCACAGGCCGACGGGGCCCGGCTGTCCGACGCGATCGACCAGCTGGACCAGACCATCGAGGAAATCCGCGGCACCGTGCGAGCCTTGCGCTCGCCGGAGCCGCGCCACGACCCCGGCACCCCGACCGACCTCGCCGAATCCGCGCGCGGCGAGGTCCGCATCGCCGGCGAACTGCTCGGATACCCGCCGACCTTGGAGTTGTCGGGCGAGTTCGCCGACATCCCGGCCGAACGAGCCGACCACATCCGCGCGGCGCTGCGCGAGGCACTGTCCAATGTGGTCCGACACTCCGGTGCTAGCGAGACCCGCGTGACGTTGACTCGTGATGCTGAGGGCGTGAAGCTCCGGGTGCGGGATAACGGATCCGGGGTGCCGCAAGGGGTCGCTACTAGGGGGCTGCGGCATCTGGCCGAGCGTGCTGATGCTGCTGGTGGGCGGTTTTTCCTCAATTCTTCGCCTAGTTTGGGGACGCTTGTCGCGTTTGATCTGCCGCTTGGGTGATCACGTTGTGGCGCAGGGGTTTCGGTGATCGTGTCGCGAATGTGCTCGCCGCAGTTCTGCCGCGGTTCTGCTGCGACAGTTCCAAGGCGACGTCCGCAGCGAAGCTGCCGCGCCCCGTCGTCCGCGACGAGGCCGCCACCCCACGATGAGGCCATCGCGCCGCGACTGTTCGCTGCGCCGCGACGAGGCCACACCACGACGAAGCCACCATGCCGCAAGACGCGGCCGCTACATCGAGGCAAGACCGTCACGCTACGGCGAGGTCGTCACGCCACGACAGGGCTGTCACGCCACGACGGTTCGCTGCACCGACCGCGGTAACCGCATCGCCATGGCGTGCAACGCAATAGCCCGCCCCGCGTCGAGCGCCGGTGGCAGTTACCGCGCCGCGATGAGCGCGTCGCGGCAACCACATCCACCGAGCCGTCTTGCGTCGGACTCGCCTCGGCGGCGTTGCATAGCCCTGCCAGCCGCATCGTGTTGTGCGGCCCGGCACTGTGTCGTCGACCCCGCGTTGCGGCGACCTAAGTGCCGCGCCGAAATGCCATGCCGAAATGCCACGCCGAAACGCTACGGCGACCCGATTTGCGGCGACCATGCGCCGTGTCGAGACGCCATGCTGAAACGTCACGGCAGTCCGGTGTCGCGGCGACCTAGTCTTGCACCGAAACGTCACGTCGAAACGCTACGGCGGCCCGATGTCGCGACGACCAAGTGCCGCGCCGCAATGCTATGTCGACCCAGCATTGCAGCGACCCGGCACTGACTCAGCACTGTTCGGGTAGCCACCTCAAACCCACTGCCGAAACCAGCCGCCTCACAACCGTCCTCATCGGACCTGCCACTCGGATCGCAGCGAACGCACTGCGTCCCGCGTTTGTCCTGAATCGCTCGCAGCAAACACGCTGTCCCAACCTCGCGCCGCTGTGAACCCACCGCTGTGAACACACCGCGCACCAAGAGATTCAGCCTTCACGAGTCATCGAGCACGCTCCTTCCTCACGTCTCCGTCTGCCACCGAGCCGTTTCCCATGGTAGCGAGAAATCGAACATCCATTCGGCACTCAATTGGGTGAATCAATCAACGGAAGTCGGCTACCCTCAGCTTCGTCTGGGACGCCGAGAACCCCGTACGCAGCAACGCGTACGGGGTTTGGGCGCGGAATCAGCAGAGGTCAGTCGCGGGCAGCGAAGAAAGCGCGAATGTCGCCGGCGAGGAGGTCGGGGCGTTCCAGCGCCGCGAAGTGACCGCCTTCCTCGAAGCGGCTCCAGTGCACGATGTTCGTGTTGTCGCGTTCGGCGAAGGTCTTGATCGTCTGGAAGTCGTCCTTGAACACCGCCACGCCGGTCCGCGCGTCGCTCACTCGCGGTTCGGCCTCCGCGCGGGCGTTCTCCAGATAACTGCGGCTCATCCCGGAAGCGGCGTTGGCGAACCAGTTCACGCTCACCTCGAGCAGGATCTTTTCCAGCGGCACCAGCGAAGTCCCGTTGCCGAAGGAGTTGAACAGCTCGCTGTAGGCGAGTAATCCGATCGGGGAGTCACTGAGGCCGACGGAAACCGTTTGGGGACGCGAGGCGTTCATCGTGTTGTAGCCACCAACTGATTGAAACCATTGCATGTGCGCGAGACCGGCGTGGTCGGCCGGGTCGAGGCGCTCGAACTCCGCCGGGTCGCCGGACGGGAACGAGAACAACTGCAGGACATGCAGGCCGAGGAAACCGTCCGGGTTCACCAAGCCGAGCTCCCGGGCGACCATCGCGCCGTTGTCCGAGCCGTGGATTCCGTAGCTCTCGTACCCGAGGCCGCGCATCAGCCGGTCGTACGCGGCGGCGACGCGGGCGACTGTCCAGCCGGACTCGGCGACGGGCTGCGAGAAGCCGTAACCGGGCGCGTCGGGGACGACGACGTCGAAGGCGTCCTCGGCACGGCCGCCGTAAGCGACCGGGTCGACGAGGCGGTCGATCAGGTCGAGGTAGTCGACCGACGAGCCGGGATAGGTGTGCGCGAGCAGCAGCGGCGTCGCGCCGGGGTGGGCGGAGCGGACGTGGATGAAGTGGAACGTCTGGCCGTCGATCTCGGTGGTGAAGTGCGGGAAGGAGTTGATCCGGGCTTCGGCGGCGCGCCAGTCGAAGCTCCGCCACGCCTCGATCGCCGTTCGCAGGTAGGCGTTCGGGGTGCCGGCGTCCCAGTCGTCGGTCGGCGACGGCTGCGGCAGGCGGGTGCGGGCGAGGCGGTCGTGCAGGTCCGCGAGTTCGGCGTCGGTGACCTCGACGGTGAAGGGGCGGAGGGCGAGGGAGGCGGTTGCGTTCGTCATGAGAAGAACACTAGGAGGCTATTAGGTAGGATCAGTTCCTAATAGAATAAGGAGTTTCGATGGCCGATCCGACGGCGCGGTTGCTGGCGCTTCTCGCACTGCTTCAGAGCGCGGCCGGGCGGAGCGGCAGGGAGTTGTCGGAACGCCTGGGCGTCTCGGCCCGGACGATCCGGCACGACGTCGAACGGCTGCGTGACCTGGGCTATCCCGTCGAGGCGACGCGCGGGAACGTCGGTGGCTACCGGCTCGGTTCTGGCGGAAAGCTGCCTCCGCTCCTGCTCGACGACGAGGAGGCGGTGGCGGTCACGGTCGGGCTGAGAGCCGCGGCGGGCATCTCCGGGATCGACGAGGCTGGCACGCGGGCGCTCGCGAAGCTTGAGCAGGTTCTGCCAGCGCGGCTGCGCCCGACGGTCGACGCGCTGCGGTCGACGATCGACCGTGGTCCGGAGAACACGGGCACCGACGCGCCCGATCCGGAGGTCGACGGTGCCGTGCTGCAGGAGGTCGCGCGGGCGATCCGGCACGTCGAATGGCTCCGCTTCGACTACGCGGACGAGCTGCGGCTGGTCGAGCCGTACCGGTTGCTCAGCTGGCAGCGGCGCTGGTACCTGGTCGCCCGCGATCCGCAGGACGGCAGCTGGGCGACCTACCGCATCGACCTGATGGAGCCGCGGATGCCGACCCGCCGCCGGTTCGAGCCGAATCCCTTGCCTGGCGGGGATTACACCGCCTTCGCGATGCGCACGATCGCGGCGAGCGGCTGGCTCGTGCACGCGCGCCTGCGCATCGACGCTCCTGCGGAGAAGGTGCTGTCGCGGATCAACCCGACGGTCGGCGTCGTCGAACCCATTGACGAGAACCGTTGCGTGCTCGTCACCGGTGCGGACAGTTTGGACACCGTAGCTGTCTACATCGGAATGCTGATGATGGACTTCACCGTCGAGTCGCCGCCGGAGCTGGTCCCGTTGCTGCAGTTGCTGTCCGAACGCTACGGCCGCGCCGTCGCGGGAAGCTGATTCACTTGCCGCGCCGGGCAATCCACGCCGCTGCTTGGGTGCGGCGCTGCATGCCGAGCTTCGCAAGCACGGACGTCACGTAGTTCTTCACCGTTTTCTCGGCGAGGAAAAGACGTTCGGCGATCTCGCGGTTCGACAGCCCCTGCCCGATCAGCTCCAGCACGTCGCGCTCGCGATCAGTGAGAGCGGCCAGCTCGTCGGTCGGCGGATGGCGGAGCTTGTCGAGCACGCGGGCGGTGCTGACCGGGTCGAGCAGCGACCGCCCGGCGGCGACCTCGCGGACCGCGTTCACCACGTCCTGGCCGCGAACCTGCTTGAGCAGATACCCCGAAGCGCCCGCCATGATCGCGCCGACCATGGCCTCCTCGTCGTCGAACGCGGTGAGCATGAGACAGGCCGGCGGATTCGGTTTGGACCGCAGTTCGCGGCAGAGCGTGATGCCGTCGCCGTCACCAAGACGCACATCCACGACCGCGACATCCGGCTCGACGTGCATGGCCACCGCGAGCGCCTCCTCGACGCTCCCGGCCTCGGCGACCACCTCCAGGTCGGCCTCGTCGCTGAGCAGGTCGCGCAGGCCCCGCCGGACGAGTTCGTGGTCGTCTACCAGCAGCACCTGAATCGGCATATGTCCAGGTTACGGGCCGTGGGGCGGTTCGTCTGCCGGTGGTGCCGCACGACACCAGGAGTTACCGCTCGCAGGCGATTCCGTCGCCGTCGCGGTCCAGGGCTGGGCGGTAGCCCGGGTCGCCGCGGTGCAGCGGAGCGACCCCAGCGGCTTTCGCGGCCGCACAGTTCTTGTAATACGCAGCGCTCGGCTGCTCGGGTTCCGGCGCGTCCTCGACCGGAGGAGGCGGCGGAGCGGCTTGCTCGGACGTGCGCGGTGCCGGTGGCGGGGCGGGCGTTTCCTTCGGCGGAGCAGGGGGCGGCACCGGCGTCGGCGCGGTGATCACGCCCTTGCAGGGTTCCGCCCACAATCCGGTCGCCGCTTGCTGGGCCGCGTTCGCCGCGTTGCGCAAAGAGCCGGAGATGACGTTTCCGGCCAGCCGGGCGTATCCGGCCGAAAGCGTCGCGGTCGCGTAGTCGGTGCCGTCGTTCAAAGCGAGCGAGACGCCGTCAGTGGTGTCCGTGGTGATCTTTACTGCCGCGCCGGCGAGCTTGTTATTGGCCCAAGTAACGGTTTCCGACGCATAGCAGTTGTTCCCGGTCGCCACTTCGAGGCCGAGGATGCGCACGGTGCGATGACTTCCGTCCGAACCGGCCAGTTCGACGTTGGCGGCGTCGGTGATTTTGTCCACGGTGTATGTCACCGGTGCCGGAGAGGCTGAGGTGGTCACCGAGGTCGTCGGAGGTGGAGCGACCGGCGCGGCAACCGGCTCCGGCGTCGGCGCGGGCTTTCCGAACACCGCGCCCAGAATGAAGAGAACCGCGAAGACGCTGAGGACGACCGTCAGCCAGGTCGGGAATTTCAGCTTGGGGCGCGACGGCGGCGGGGGCGTGGAGTGCATTCGGAAATCCTCTTCCTGAGGCGGGTGCCGAATGGAGTTCGCACAAACGGCGGTCAGTGTTACGCACCAGGCTTCCCGGAAAAGAAGAAGTCACGGATCAGTCACAAAGCAAGCTTTTTCCGCAACGACTGTGACGGTCTGCGACTGCCCCGCGATGGTTATGGGAACTGTCCAGGAGAAAGCGCATCCACGATGGCCGAGCTGATCGAACGACTGTCCCTGTCCCCGACCGGGCAGGTGCCCGCGAGCGGCACGGAATTCACCGCGATCGACGTGAAGACGACCGGGCTGCACGCTGGTCGCGTCATGGAGGTCGCCGCGATCCGATTTCGCGGGGACGGAACCTTCGTCGGCGAGTTCGCGACGGTCGTCGCCGCTGACCCGGGCCGGCGCGATCCGCACCGCATCACCGCGGCGGAACTGGCTGGCGCACCAGCTTTCGGCGACATCCTCAGCCGGTTGTTCGATCTGTGCCGAGGCGCGGTTGTCGTGGCCCACGACCTGTCCGCAGTGGAGGGCCTGCTCACCGAGATCGGCCAGCTAGGCGTCCGGCTCCCGCCGTTGCCGGGGATCTCGCTCAAGGACACCGCACAGGCGGCGTTGCCGTTGCCCAACTACCGGCTCGCCACCATCGCCCGCGCCTTCGGCATCGAGGACTTCCCCGGTTACCTCGCCGAACCGGCCGCCCGAGCGTGCGCGCAGGCGATGATCGCTCTCGTCGGGACGCATGGGTTGCGGCTGGTGCGACCAGTACGTTTTCCGGACTTGCCGCGGTATGCGGCTGGGGCGGCCGCCCTGCGCCGGTCGGTCGACGGTGCGGAGAAGGGCTGGATGGCCGAGGCGGTGGACCGGGTTTCCGCAGGAGACGGCGGACCGGTCGGGCAGGCGTACCTCGATCTGCTCGCCGAAGCGGTCGCCGACCAGTTCCTGACCGATGAAGAGGTCTCGGCGCTCACGGGCATCGCGGCCGAAGCTGGGATGCCCGCGGCGGAGGTCCGGCGGGTGCACGCCGGTTTCGTCGCTGAGCTGCGCCGGGTCGCGGAATCCGATGGGGTGGTGACTTCCGCCGAGTACCGCGACCTGCGCCAGGTCGCGGAGGCGCTCGGGGTGCTGGAAGTGGTGGTGGACCTCAGGGTCACCGCCACCGGGCACAAGCCGACGAGGGTTCTCGTGCTCGGCGCGACGGCGGACGCGGACCAGTTGCGGGCGCGGGTGCTGTCGGAGGGGTTCCAGCTGGCGAAGAACCTGACGGGCTCGGTCACGCACCTGGTGTACGACGCGGGGGTGCGCGAGTCCGAACCGCGGCTTTCCCGGGCGCTCGAACTCGGTGCGCACGTCGCGCGGCTGGACGAGGCTCCGGTACTGCTGGGTTTTGAGAGCGTTCCGGTCTCGCCGCCGAAGCATCAGAAGGCGCCGTCGAGCCGTGGTCGGCTGGTCGGGCGGGTGCTGATCGGCATCGGATTCGTCCTGATGGTCCTCACTGTCGCCGCGATGTTCGGCGGTTCCGGGCTGGGGCCGGGGATCGTGCTGGCCGTCCTCGCGGTCGGTGCGTTGGTCGGCGGCTGGTACCTCGACGAGACGAAACGGGCCGCGATTGGGTCACCGGGCTAGCGGAGGGAACCTCTTCTCATTCCGGTCCACCTTCGCGTTCGCCGCTTCCAGCAGGTCGATTCCCAGCACATCCGCGAGCCGGACCAGGTACAGCATTACGTCGGCGATTTCGTCTTGGACGTTGAACTCCCGGGTCGGGTCCGCGCGCCAGTTCGCGGCTTCCTCCGGGGTCAGCCACTGGAACAGGGCGATCAGCTCGCCTGCTTCGCCGGACAGGGCCATCGTCAGGTTTTTCGGGGTGTGGAACGGTTCCCAGTCCCGGGCGGCGGCGAAGTCGCGGAGGCGCCGGGTCAGGTCTTCTAGGGTCACTAGACCTGACTATCACGCGCAGTGCTCACCTGGGGTGTACGGGTTGGGCCGAAAAGAGTACGCCGTTGGCCCACACGCCGGTTACGGGCCATACGGCAGACTGTTCGCGTGAGCGTCCCCGACCCGGTCGAGTACACCGCCAAAATCGGTGCGGTTCTCGATACTGTGCGGCGGCTGCTCGATTCCGGCAGCCGCGCTGATCTCGCGCCGCTCGCTCGGCGGGCGGTGGACGACATCGTGGGCATGCTCGAGCAGCACGGCGACCTCGCGGCGGACCTCGAGGAGCGGCTTGACCAGGCGGTCGCCTTGTACGCGCGGGCTTGTGCGGCTCGGCCGCCGGAGCCGGGGCAGCTCGCGGACTGGGTGCTCGAGGCGGCGTTCAGCGGGCGGGCGGTCGCGGTGGCTGATTTCGCCGCGGCGCTCGGGGACGCCGGGCTCGCGCGGATGAAGTCCATTGTGGACGAAGTATTGCGCGTCAGGCAGCCCGAAAAGGTCGAGATCGCGCAGCGGCTGCAGGAGGAGATCGCGGAGGCCAGTGGGGACGTGGACGGGCTGGTCGCCATTCTCGCGGCCAAGCCGCCTCGGGTGGACGTCAGTCTCAAGATTGTCCGGGTGTTGCGGGCGGCTGGGCGGCACAGCGAGGCGATCGCTTACGCGGCGCGGGTGCTGACTCCGCAGCGGGCAGGGACGCGGCGACTGGCGGAGAAGCCGCAGCGGGCGGAGGCGCGACTGCGGGCAGAGAAGCCACCGGCGGAAAAACCGCAGCGGACGGAGAAGCCTCAGCAGGTCGAGAAGCCGCAGCGGGCGGAGGCGCGGCTACAGGCAGAGAAGCCACCGGCGGAGAAGCAGCGGAAAGACGCACCGCAGCAAAAAGCGGACTCCATCCCCGAGTACCGCGAGCGAATCGAGCACCTGATCGCGCAAAAAGAAGCAGCCGCGTACCGGGAAGCAGCGCAGTGCCTCAAAAAACTGCGCACCCTGCACAAACAAGCGGGCACGGCGGAGGAGTTCACCGGCTACGTCGCCGAGCTGGTGAACGTCCACCGCCGCAAGACCCGGTTGCTCGCGGAGATCCGGGCGGCCCGGATCGCGCTTCCGAAGGGCTAGATCTCGGCCAGGGCGGCGCGGTAGGCGTCGAGGTCGTAGTCCAGCTGGTCTTCTTCCTCGGTTTCGGTCAACTGTCCTTCTAGGACAGTTACCAAGCGGTCGAGGACCTCGCCCCGGGAAAGGTCCTGCTGCAGCAGATTCTGCGCCGCGGTCCAGACTTCGGCGGGTTCGTCGTCCCACAGCTGGTCCACAATGGACGTCTCAAGGGCGAGACGCAGACCGTCGGCGCCGTCGAATTCTTCCGCGGCCAGCGACTCGTGGTACTCCGGGTGCGAGCCGATCACCAGCAGGCGGCGCTGTTCCGGGTCGCCTGGGTCCAAATCGGTCAGTTCTTCGTCACCGATCACTGTGGACAGTTCAGGCACGGCGAAACGGCGGCGTGCCACCACTTCCAGGGCTTCCTCGGCGGACTCGGTGCCGTCTAGGTAATCGCTGAAGTCGTCTTCGTCATCGTCGGAGAGGTACTCGCCGAGGTATTCGGTGACTTCTTCCAACAAGGCCGCGGTGGCGACCTCGGACAGCCCGGCGCGAGCGGCGGCCCAGCCGGCCCAGGACAGTACGACCGGTGCGACGGCGTCCTCGTCTTCCAGCTCGTATTCGCCGTCCAGCAAGGATTCCAGGAACCGCGCCAGCTTTTCCGGGCCGACGCGCAGCGGGTTCGCCGGTTCGGTGCGGCAGCCGTGGTCTACCAGCAGGTCGGCGATTTCGCGGGCGGCGTCGGCGTCCGGCAGGTTCGTGTCGGCGAGGAACTGGGTGACGGCGCCCTCGCGCTGTTCGGCGCTCCACTCGGCCACCGGCGGAACCTCCGAAGGCTCCGGCAGCGAACGCGCCCAGGTCAGCGCGATGGCGTGGAACCGGGTGTAGTCCTCGCCGACGTCCGGCTCGTCCAGGGCGTCCGTGGCGGTGATTCCGGACACCAGCAGCCGGTGCGCGTCGGCGGGTTCGATCTTTTCCAGTACGACCAGTTCGCCGTCTTCCTCGACCTGCGAGCGCATTTCGGCGAGCACCTCGTGCGGCTCCTCGATGACCACCAGGTCGCGCACCCGGCCGCCCTCGGTGAAGTCCAGCAGCGCGAGCAGGCCGAGCGAATGGTCGCCTCGGGAGAAGACGCACAGCAGCGACGACTCGTCGCCGTAAACGTCCCCGGTGCGCCAGCATTCGCCGACGCTGACCTGTCCGACCTCGGCGGCCCACTCCGGCTCCGGGATGCCGCGGCCGAGCACGACACCGAGCGCCTCGGCCGCCGCCGCACGCTCCTCTTCGGACTCGGCCAGCACCTTCAGCGCGGCCAGCAGCGCCGCCGCGCCGGGCGTGATCTTGCGCTGTGCGAACGCGATCAGCTCGAGTCCGAGCTGGCTTTCCGGTTCGTCCTCCACGACGACGTCCCGCCACTGCCCGACGACCTCGGAACCGAGCAGGTCGATGTCGAACGGACCGGGCTCGGCCGCGACCGCGGAGAAGTCCCGCAGCACGTCCTTGAACAGACCGTTGACGCTGGGGGCGGTGGGTAGGGAACTCTTCTTGCGCGCGCGGCTCACCGGACTCATGCCGCACATCTTGCCTGGACCGAAAGCTCAGGCCTCAGCTGGTCGGCTCCGCCGTGCTGCGTGCCTTGACGCGCCGTTCGCGCAGCGCGTCGTCGAAGTCGACGACGAACGCCCCCGCGGCCATCGCGACCAGCAGCGTCAATCCCAATACCGCGCCGACCCAGGTCAGGACGATAGTCAACATCGTGGCCTCCTTCGCAGGTCAAGTGCGACTTCCTGCTGCTTTCAGGGTCGCTTGCGGAGGGGGGCGCTGGTATCGGCCAAGTGGTTACGAAGACGCTGGCCGATCGGTCAATTACCCGGCTGTCGGGAAGAAAGAGACCACTGAGAGGCGTGTGGGTGACAGTCAGAGTTTCCGCAGTCGAACACGGTTGATGGCGTGGTCGGCGTCCTTGCGGAGGACGAGCGTCGCACGCGGTCGGGTCGGTTTGATGTTCTCCATCAGGTTCGGCTCGTTGATGGTGCGCCAGAGGTGCCGCGCTTCTTCGCGGGCCTCGTCGTCGTCCAAGCCGGCGAAGTGGTGGAAGTGCGACGCCGGGTCGGCGAACGCGGTGTGCCGCAGCTTCAGGAATCGCTCGACATACCAGTGCTCGATGTCGTCGATGTGCGCGTCGACGTAAATCGAAAAGTCGAACAGATCCGAAACGGTCAGGCTCGGGCCGGGCTGCAGGACGTTCAATCCCTCGATGATCAGGATGTCCGGCCGCTCCACGACCTGCTCCTGGTCCGGGAGGATGTCGTAGGCGAGGTGCGAGTACACCGGCGCGGAGACCCGCTCGGCCCCGGACTTCACCTCGGTGACGAACCGCAGCAGCGCGCGCCGGTCGTAGCTTTCCGGGAAACCCTTGCGGTGCATGATTCCGCGCCGGGTCAGCTCGTCGCGCGAGTAGAGGAACCCGTCGGTCGTCACGAGGTCGACGCGCGGGTGGTCGGGCCAGCGGGCGAGCAGGGTGCGCAGGATCCGGGCGGTGGTCGACTTGCCGACCGCGACACTGCCCGCGACGCCGATCACGAACGGGGCTTTGGTGTTGCGACAGTCCTCGCCGAGGAACGTCGTGGTGGCCTCGTACAGCTGTTGCCGGGCCTTCACCTGGAGGTTGATCAGCCGCGAAAGCGGCAGGTACACGTCGGCGACCTCGGCGAGATCGATTTGTTCCCCGAGCCCGCGGAGCCGGACCAGCTCGTCCGCGGTCAGCGGCAGCGGAGTGGAGCTGCGCAGCTCCCGCCACTGTTCCCGATGCAGCTCTACATAAGGGCTGAGTTCACGGACCCGTGTGGGCATCGCACACTCCTCGGCCGTCGCCTGCGCTGGCTCCGTC
This sequence comes from Amycolatopsis sp. cg13, assembly GCF_041346965.1. GTDB lineage: Bacteria > Actinomycetota > Actinomycetes > Mycobacteriales > Pseudonocardiaceae > Amycolatopsis. Next base: position 5,562,922 of record NZ_CP166848.1, on the reverse strand, counting down.
TGCGCTACTTCCGTAACGCCGTATCAACGGTAGGGCTTACCGCGCGTGAACGCGCTGTGATGTGATGCACGCACCCCTGAACCGAGAGATATTCGCTTACCGAAGGTGACCGTTGGTCCCGAAAACTTCTTGCCACGCCGCGGCGACCTGACGGGCGCACGTGGCCGGTGCCACGCCGCCGACGCCAGTGCCGAGACCGGGCATCGCGATCGTCCGCACGGCAGAGGCGACCGAGCCGGAATCCAGCTGTCCGCGCTGCCACTGCAGGAACACCGCGCGCGCCGCGAGATACGGGTGGACAGTGTCCGCGGGCAGCCGTTCGCCGGGCTCGCGCATGGTCGGCGCACTGATCAGCCAAGCCGGTTCGGACTCGCCGGTCGGGACGATCACGGACTCGCCGATCGGCAGCTCACCGCCGTAAGAAGCCAAAACCGCGCTGCGCACGCTCTGCTCGATGCCGGGGAACGCCCGTGCGTAGACCGCGTCGATCCCGCCGCGCATCCAGCCGTAGGAATTGGCCGGGCTGACCACCGCCTGCGCGGCTATATCGAGCACCGAACCGCGGTGCACCCGGACGGAGCCGACGACGTCCGCCGCGGCGGAGGTCCACGCCGCGGCCAGCGGTTCATCGACGGCGCACAGCACCAATTCCGGCGTTCGGGGAGAACCCGGCGAAACGGCTTCCCCGTGCCCGGCGTGTGTGCCTGAGTCGGCGGTCACCGTGCAAGCATGGCAAAAAACGCCACCCGGCGTAACCGGTTTAGCCACCGGCTGTCCGAGTGAAAAGCGCCACGCGCGCGGTCGCTAGCCTGACTCCCGTGTTGCGGATCGCGTATTTCGGCCCTCAGGGCACGTTCACCGAGCAGGCCGCCCGCGCGCTCGCGCCGGGCGAGGACCTGACCCCCTACGAGACCGTCCGGCTGGCGCTGCAGGCCGTCCGCGACGGTGCCGCGGACGCCGCGTGCGTGCCGATCGAGAACTCTGTCGAAGGCGTGGTCCCGGCGACGCTCGACGGGCTCAGTGACGGGGACCCGCTCGTCGCCACGGCCGAGACGATCCTGCCCATCCACTTCAGCGTGCTCAAACGGCCTGGCAGCGGCGAAATCCGCACTGTCGCGAGCCATCCGCACGCGCTGGCCCAGGTGCGCGAGTGGCTGGAGGCGAACCTGCCGGACGCCACCCCGGTCGCCTCGTCGTCCACCGCTGCGGCGGCGGTCGGTGTGGTCGAGGGCGATTTCGACGCGGCGGTGTCCGCGCCGGTCGCGATCGAGCACTACCCGCTGGAGGAGCTGGCGACCGGCGTGGCCGACGTCCGCGACGCGCAGACCCGGTTCCTGATGGTGCGTCGTCCCGGCGAACTGCCCGCGCCGACCGGAGCCGACCGCACGTCGATCGTCGCGGCCGCGGTCAACCGCACCGGGACGCTTTCCGATCTGCTGGTCGAACTGGCCGGCCGCGGGATCAACCTGACCCGGATCGACGCCCGGCCGACCCGCAACAACTTCGGCGAGTACCGGTTCTTCATCGACTTCGAGGGCCACGTCGCCGAACCCCGGATCATCGACGCGATGGCCGCCCTGCGCCGCCGCTCTCACCTGCGCTTTCTCGGTTCGTACCCGCGGGCGGACGAGGTCGCGGCCACGATCGAGGACGGCGCGGGGAACCAGGATTTCCTCGACGCGCAGGCGTGGGTCGACGCGGTTTTGAAGGGAGAAGGCGCATGAGGTTGCTGCTGGTCCGGCACGGACAGACCGAGGGCAACGTCCGCCGCGCGCTGGACACCGCGTTGCCCGGTCCGCCGCTCACCGAACTCGGCCGCGAGCAGGCCGCGGCGCTCGCTGAGCAGCTGAAATCCGAGCCGATCGTGGCGGTGTACGCGTCGGAAGCGGTTCGGGCGCAGCAGACCGCAGCGCCGCTGGCCGAGGCGTTCGGGTTCGACGTGCAGGTGATCGAGGGCGTCAAGGAGGTCGACGCCGGTGATCTCGAAGGCAACACCGACCTGGACTCGATCGGCGTCTACCTGCGCGTGGTTAAGGCCTGGACGGAAGGCGACCTGGACGTCTCGATCCCCGGCGGCGAGACCGGCACGCAGGTGCGGGACCGGATGCTCGGCGCGGCCAACGAGCTGCGGGCCAAGCACGAGGAAACTTCGCCGGACGGAGTGGTCGTGCTGGTCAGCCACGGCGGCGCGATCCGCCTCGCCGGGGAATGGCTGGCCGCCAACGTGCCCGCCGAACTGGCGAACGAGGCGCTGATCCCGAACACGAAGTTCGTCGAGCTGGAAGCGCGCGACCACGGATGGGAGTGCGTCCGCTGGGTCGACACCCGCCTTTCGTGAGCGGTTGATCACTCGTGCGGGGAAACGCTGAGTGAAGCCGGGGCCGGTGGGGAACTCACCGGATGCGGAGCAACCCCGTCCGGACCTGGCACGTCCTCCGGATGAAGGTTCCACCCAGTTCGGCGTTCACCAGCACAGCGAGGCGAGTGAGATGGCAAACACGAAGAAACCGTGGTTTTCCCTGGTCTTCCTGTCCGCAGTGGGCGCGTCGGGGGCGCTGCTGCTTTCCGCGTGCGGCCAGGGCGCTCCCGCCGCGAGCGGCCCGGCGAGTTCGGACACCCCGTCGAGCAGCCCGATGTCGTCGGCTTCGTCCGCCGCGTCGTCCGCTCCTTCTTCCGCGTCGTCCGCGCCCAGCGGCGGCTCGGGGCCGGTCGAAAAGCCGCCCGCCGACAACGGCCTGTGCAAGGCGGGCGACGTTTCCCTGTCGCTCGGCGGCGGCGACGCCGGCGCGGGTTCGGAGTACCGGTCGCTGCTGATCAAGAACACCAGCGGCAAACCGTGCACCATCCAGGGCTTCCCTGGCGTTTCCTACGTCGGCGGCGAAAACGGGGCGCAGATCGGCCCGGCCGCCGATCGCGACGGTGCCAAGGGCGCGCCGGTGAAGCTGGCTCCCGGCCAGTCCGCCGCGGCGGATGTGCAGTTCGCGCAGGTGCGCAACTTCGACCCGGCTGTCTGCAAGCCGACCCAGGTCAAGGGCCTTCGCGTGTACCTGCCGCAGGAGACGGCGTCGAAGTTCGTGCCGCTCGACGGCCTCGGCTGCGCGGGCACGAACATCCCGGGCAAGCAGCTCGGCGTGAAAACCGTGCACAAGGCCTGACCAAAGCTCTGCGCGTGGGGGTCAGCCCCGCGCGCAGAGTTGTTCCGCCTGGACGACGGCGGCTTGCCCGTCGCGGTTGTCGAAGCGGCTGCTGAGCACCATCTTGTTCACCGCTTCGAGGCTTTTGGCCAGCGGCTGGTAATTGCCGTCGAAGGTCGCCGCCGCCTTGGCCAGCTCCATCGCGCCGGTCACGCGGTGCACCGAATCGTCGGACATCCGGGTGAACTGCACCGCGTCGGCACCCCCGGTGGTGTCCGGGATGTGCCCGGCGCGCGCGAACGCGGCACACGCGGCCGCCGCGTCGACATTCGCTCCGGCGCGCTGGCCGGACAGTCCCCACAACAGGCCGACCACGCAGGTGCCGAGCACGAACCCGGCGACGGCGGCGAGGACGAGCGGACGGCGTGCGGCAGGAGGCGGTGGCTCAACGTCGGTGTCGCGGTCGTCGTCCGGCAGCGGCGGAGTGTCGAGCGCAGTCATCACGTACCTCCGGGCGGCCGGGGTGAGGTGCTATTTCAGCACCAAAACCGCGCCGGATCACTGCTGCGAACGGGCTCCGTCCCCGGTCGAGGCCGTTTTGTCATCGAGCGGGCGGCCGCGCAGCGCGAACAGTGCATAAGCGGTCACGAACAGCAGCAGGACGCCGGAAGCGGTGAAGGTGTCGCCAGCAGAACCGAGCAGCTTGGTGAGCAATCCGCCGAGCAGCGCGCCGAGCGGAATCGCGCCCCAGACGACCGTCCGCCAGACGCCGAGCACACGGCCGAGGAGTTCGCCCGGCACGAGCGTGTGGCGCGCGGTCGCGAGCACCACGTTCACCGCCACCACCGCCGCCGCGAAGACGCCGAACAGCACCGCGGACACCACCGGCTGGCGCACCAGGCCCATGCCACCGAAGCCGAGCGCGCAGAACAACACCCCGCCGACCAGGACCGTCCGCCGTCCAATGCGCCGGACCAGTCGCGGCGTTAGCCCGGCTCCGAGCAGGCCACCGGCACCTCCGACGAAGGCGAAAGCACCGAAGGTGGCGTCGGACAAATGCAGGTCTTCCAGCGCGTACAGCACCAGCTGCGCCTGGGCCAGTTCGCTGATCAGGCTGAGCAGACCGGCGATCGCGAGCAGCCGCAGCAACAGCGAATGCCGCCTTAGCCAGCGGAAACCGTCCGCGAAATCCGCCCGGATGTGCGACTTGGTCTCCTGCCTCGGCCGGTAGCTGCCCGCCATGCCCAGCAGCATCGCGGCACCGACCGCGAACCCGACGGACGAGAGCAGGAACGGGAAGACCGCGAACATCGCGAAAGTGGCGCTGCCGACCGGGCCGCCGAGGAACGTCTGGCCGACGATCTCGCAGGCCTGCAGCTTGCTGTTGGCGCTCTCCAGCCGGTCCTCCTCGACCAGCGAGGGCGGCAGCACGTTCGCGGCGCTCTCCGCGACCGTTTCCGCGATGCCCACGAGCAGCGACGCGACGTAGATCGTCCAGATCTCCATCGTGCCGAACGCGAGCAGCGCGGTGACCGCGGCGACCACGAGCGCGCGCATCGCGTTCGCGGCGATCATCGCCTTCTTGCGGTCGATCCGGTCGACGAGCGTGCCCGCCGGGATCGCGAACAGCAGCCACGGCAGGAACTGCACGGCCGACAGTGCGGCGATCTCGACCGGATCGCGGGTCAGCGTGGTGGCCAGGAGCGGGAAGGCGACCTTGGCGATGCCGTCGGCGAGGTTCGACGTGCCGCTCGAAGCGAGCAGCCAGCGCAGCCGGCCGTCCGTCGTCCGATGCGACACGAAACACCTCACGAAAAACCGGAAACTGCCTGATCAGGACAGTCTAAAGAGATCAGCCGCGTTCTGTGACGCTTTGATGACCTTCGGTGTTTTCCGTGGTGACGCCGCATTGTTGATCAGGGAAGAGCAACGGGCCGACGGGGTTCCGCCGGAATCAGCCCCAGCCGAGTTCGTGCAGCCGCTCGTCGTCGATGCCGAAGTGGTGGCCGAGTTCGTGCATGACGGTGATCAGCACTTCCTCGACGACGTCGTCCTCGGTGTCGCAGATGTCGAGGATCGGCTCCCGGTAGATCGAGATCCGGTCCGGCAGCGCGCCGCTGTAGTGGCTGGTGCGCTCGGTGAGCGCGATGCCGTGGTAGAGCCCGAGGATGTCCGGCGCTTCCTCGTTGAACTCCTCGACCAGCACCACGACGTTGTCCATCGCCGCGGCGAACTCCGCGGGCACCTGGTCGAGCGCGTCGGCCACGAGTTCCTCGAACCGGGCCTGGCTCATCTCGACGGGCACTGCTCAGTTCCCGCCGGAACCGGAACTCGGCGGCGGGCTCTGCTGCTGGCTGGACGACCCGGAGGCCCCGCTCTTCACGCTGCCGGTGACCGCCTGGAATCCGCTGCCGTCCTGCAGCGTGGCCGCGACCTTGCAGTTGACCTTGGTGGACCCGGCGTCCCAGCTCTCCTGCTCGCGCGAGTCCCAGCCCAGCGTGAGCTTCTTCGAGGAGAGGTCGGAGCTGCCGGTGTAGTCCTTCGCCGCCTTGTTGCACTCGGTGTCGAGCCAGGACTTCTGGTCGTCCAGCTTCGGGTAGCCGTCCTTGAAGTGCGAGGCCAGGTCGAGGGTCGCGATCATTTCGTAGGAGTGCGGCTTGCTGCAGTCGACCGGATCGCCGACGCCCTTGCCGACCAGCGCGAGGCAGGTGCCCGGGGCCCACACCATCGACTGGTCCTGGGTTTTCGCCGCGCCGGTGGTGGGCTGCAGGCCGCCGCCCGGACCGGCGAACTGCAGGCCGCAGCGCAACTGGCGGTCGCCGCCGGACCACTGCGCCGACGTGGGCCGCAGCAGGTTGGTGGTGAGCTTGCCGTACGGGTCGAGCGGGTGGCCGAGGTACGGCCGTACGTCGCTGTTGCACTGCTGCTGCGCGATGTCCTGCCACTGGTCGAGACTCGGGAACGGAGCCTGCTGCGGGAACTTCGCGCCGATGTCGACCACGGTGGTGACCTCGAACAGGTGCGACTGGGTGCACGGCACCGCGTGCGCGTCCGAGGCGTCCTTGGCGTTCCAGGTCAGGCAGGTGCCCGGCGGCGAGTGAAACGCCTGCTGGGCTGCCTCGCTGAGCTTGCCTTCCCCGCCGCCCGCGCCGCCCGCGAGCGTGTCGGTCCAGGAGAAGGCGACGCTCAAGGCCAGCGCGATGACCGCGCCGAAGAACACCCCGGCCATCACCACGCGGGTGGTCAGGGTCTGCATACGCGAAGGGAACCGCTCCGAGCGTTGAGACATCGATACCTATGATGCCCGCGCCGCATGAACCGCGCGTGTGCTGGGTCGATTAGGGTGGTAAGCGGGGTTTGCAGTGCTGGGGGATTACGGAGCGCACATGACGCAAGACGACAACAGCGGCGCGCAGCCGACCGAGGAGCAGAAGAAGCCGGGCTCGATGCGTTTTCAGGACGCGAGCACGCAGCCGCGGCAGCCCTCGGTGGCCGAACAACGGGCCCGCAAACAGGCCATCGCCGACCAGGAACGCGAACGGCAGGAAGCCCTCGCGGCGCGGGAAGCGGCGGACGCGAAAGCGGCCACCAAACGCAAGATCCTGATCGGCAGCGGGGTCACTGTCGGTCTCGTCGGGCTGGTCGCGACGTTCTACACGATCGCGAAGCCCGCCGAGGTCACCGCGTCCTGCGTCTCGTCCGACGGGGTCATCCAGGACGACAAGTACTGCACCGAGAACTACGCCCAGACCCACGGTGGGCACTACAGCGGCGGGTTCTGGTTCATCCCGATCGGCACTGGCGGCGGATACACCCAGTACCGCTACAACTACGGCGGCACCGGCAACATCGGCCAGCACGTCTCCGGCGGCAGCTACACCGCGCCGTCGGGCAACACCAACGTCACGACCAAGTCGGGCACCAGCGTCCAGCGCGGCGGGTTCGGCATCAGCGGCAAGAGCGGCACCTCCGGAGGCACCGGCGGGACCGGCAAGAGCGGAGGCTCGTAGGTGTATCGGGACCGGCGGGAACCGCGCCGCGACTGGCAGCGGATCGTCGAAGAGCAGGGCCTGGTCTACGGCACCCCGGCGCGCGACGGCACCGGCAAGCCGCGGCCGTACTGGGACGAGTCGGTGCACTACGTCTTCGACATGGACGAGGTGCTCTCGCTCGAGGCGGACGTCGAATTGCTGCACTCGATGTGCCTCGAGGCCGTCGACAACGTCGTGACCACCGAGCAGTACCAGCGCTTCGGCATCCCGGAGTGGGTGTGGCCGCACATCGCGGAGTCGTGGAAGCGCCAGGACCCGCACGTCTACGGCCGCTTCGACCTGCGCTACGACGGCAAATCGCCGGCCAAGCTGCTGGAGTACAACGCGGACACGCCGACCACGCTGCTGGAGGCGTCGCTGCTGCAGTGGCACTGGAAGACCGACGTCTTCCCGGAAGACGACCAGTGGAACTCCATCCACGAGAAGCTGGTGGAGCGCTGGGAGGAACTCGGCGGCAAGCTGCCGTCGAACGAACTGCACTTCACCTGGTCCGCGGCCGATCCGAGCGGCGAGGACCACGTGACCACGGCGTACCTGCAGGAGACCGCCGCCGAGGCCGGGCTCGACACGGTCGGGCTCGCGATCGAGGAGATCGGCTGGGACCCGGTGCTCAAGCGGTTCGTCGACCTCGCCGAGGCGCAGATGTCCACGGTGGTGAAGCTGTACCCGTGGGAATGGGTGGTCGACGAGGAGTTCGGCAAGTTCGCGGTGGAGACCATGCCGCGCACGCTGTGGGTCGAACCGCTGTGGAAGATGCTGCTGTCGAACAAGACGCTGCTCGCGGTGCTGTGGGAGAACTACCCCGGGCACCCGAACCTGCTGCCCGCGTTCGCTGACGACCCCGGCCTGCTCACCGAGTACGTGCGCAAGCCGAAGCTCGGCCGCGAGGGCGCGAACGTGCAGATCGTGGCCACCGGGTACGAGACGCAGACCGACGGCGTCTACGGCGCGGAGGGTTACGTCTACCAGGCGTTCGACCCGCTGCCGGAGTTCGACGGGTACCGGCCCGCGCTCGGCGCGTGGATCGTCGGCGACCAGTCGGCCGGGCTCGGCATCCGCGAGACCAGCGGACTCGTCACCGATGACGGTGCGGCGTTTGTCCCGCACCGGATTCCGGAGTCGTGATAAAACCCTGGATGTCCGATTTGATCGGCTGACTCGGCCATCCAGGGAGACCCCGTGACCTCGACGCTCGCGCTGCCCGCAACGTTCGGTTCCGACCTCGTGCGCGGCATCGGCGCGATCCTGCTGTACGGGATCGTCGGCCTGCTGCTGATGTTCGCCGGCTTCTACGCGATCGACTTCACCACGCCGGGCAAGCTGTCGAAGCTGGTCACCCGAGGGCTGCCGAACGCGGTGATCGTGACCGCGTCCGGACTGCTGTCGATGGCGTTCATCGTGGTCGTGGCGATCTACAGCTCCGCGAGCGATCTGACCGCCGGGCTGATCACGTCGCTGGTCTACGGCCTGATCGGGGTCATCGTGCAGGTGCTGGCGGTGCGGCTGCTGGAGTGGGCGACCCGGATCGATGTCGGATCCACGATCCAGAGCGAGAAGTTCGCGCCGGCGAGCGTGGTCGTCGCGGCGGCGCACCTCGGGCTCGGGCTGGTCGTCGCGGTAGCGATTTCGTAGCGTTCGCGCACTGCCGCGCGGTCCCGTTCCCACTAACGTGGGAACCGTGCGATTGCTCAGGACGCCGGAAGACCGGTTTGCGGATCTGCCCGACTTCGCGTTCGAACCTCAGTACACCGACCTGTCCGACCCGGACGGCGGCCTGATCAGAGTCGGCTACGTCGAGGCGGGACCCGCCGACGGGCCGCCGGTTCTGCTGCTCCACGGCGAGCCGAGCTGGTCGTTCCTCTACCGGAAGATGCTCCCGGTGCTCGCCGACGCCGGGCTGCGGGCGATCGCGCCGGACCTCGTCGGGTTCGGGCGGTCGGACAAGCCCGCGGAGATCGTCGACCACACCTATGCGCGGCACGTGGAGTGGATGCGCCGGTTCTCGTTCGACGTCCTGGGCCTGAACGGCGTCACGGTCGTGGGGCAGGACTGGGGCGGGTTGATCGGGCTGCGGCTGGTGGCCGAGAACCCCGGGCGGTTCGCCGGGGTGGTCGCGGCCAATACCGGGCTGCCGACTGGGGATGTGGACATGCCGCCGGTGTGGCACAAGTTCCGGGAGGCAGTGGAGGGCGCGCAGATCCTGGACGTCGGGCGGTGTGTGCAGGCTGGCTGCAAGACGCCGCTGTCGGAGGAGATTCGGGCGGCTTACGACGCGCCGTTCCCGAATGAGATGTACAAGGCCGGGCCTCGGGCGATGCCTGGGTTGGTGCCTACTCGGCCGGATGATCCTGCGTCGGAGGCCAATCGGGCGGCTTGGACGACGTTGACTGAGCTGGATGTGCCGTTCTTGTGCGCGTTTTCGGACGGGGATCCGATTACCGGGGCGATGGGGCCGATTTTGCAGCGGTCGATGCGCGGGGCGGCTGGTTTGGACCATCCGACGATCGCGGGAGCTGGGCACTTTTTGCAGGAGGACGCGGGGGAGACGCTCGCCGAGCACGTGGCCCGCTTCGTCCGCCGCTGACCTCGCCTCGCTCGCCTGCTGAGGTTTCGCAGTAGCGCGCCGGGGGTTCTCGGGGTGCGATGCCAAGGTTCGTGAGGGGAACCCTGAGGGAATCTGATTCCCTCAGGGTTCCCCTCACGAACCTTTCGCGGGAACAGAGCCACGCAACCCGCCTCGCCAGCCGGTGCACCCACATGCCTGGCCCAGCGCCGCCGCGCACCGCACTACTGAGAAACCCCAATGTGGCGTTGGGTGCGTGTGGCGCACCGAATGCCACTTTGGGTGCATGTGACGCACCCAATGTGGCATTGGGACGCAAGCGGGTTCAGGACAGGGCGGCCAGGGAGTCGAGCAGAATCTGCAGACCCTCGGCGGCCTCGGCTTCGGTGAGCGTCATCGGCGGTCCGATGCGCAATACATTCTTGTGCAGCCCGCCCTTTCCGATGAGCAGCCCGCGCTCTTTCGTTTCTTCCAGCATTTGTTTCGCGGCAACAGTATTCGGCGTCGTGGTGCCGGGTTCGACGAGTTCCACGCCGATCATCAAGCCCTTGCCGCGCACCTCTCCGACGAACGGGCTGTTCGCCGCGCGCAGTCCTCGCATCAGCTGGTCGCCCCGGGCCTTGCAGTTGGCCTGCAGGTCGTGGTCGTCGATGTAGTCCAGGACGGCCAGCGCGCCCTGCATGGACACCGGATTGCCGCCGAAGGTGGAGAAAGACTCCGCGCGGAAACAGTCCATGACGTCGCCCCGGGCGACCACCCCGCCGACAGCCAGGCCGTTCCCCAAGCCCTTGGCGAAGGTCATCATGTCCGGCACCACGTCGTGAGCCTGGATGCCCCAGTAATGGTCGCCGGTGCGGCCCCAGCCGGTCTGGACCTCGTCGGAGACGAACAGGATGCCGTGTTCGTCCAGGACTTCTTTCATCGCCTTGAACAGCCCGTCCGGCGGGGAGCTGAAGCCGCCTACGCCTTGGATGGGCTCGGCGATCAGGCAGGCCACGTCGCCCGCGGTGGCGGTTTCCAGGAGTTCCACCAGGTCGGCGACGCAGGCGTCGATGTAGGCCGCGTCGGGGAGGTCGCGGAAGGGGCTGCGGTAGCGGTAGCCGCCGTGGACGTAGTTCACCTTGATCGGGCTCAGGGACGACGCGGACCAGCCGCGGTTGCCGGTGATCGCGACCGTGCCGAACGAGCGGCCGTGGTAGGAGTTCCGCATCGCCAGGACCTGGTTGCTGCGGCGGTACTGGGTGGCGAGCATCAGCGCGGTGTCGTTGGCCTCGCTGCCGGAGTTGGTGAAGAACACCTTGGCGTCCGGGATGCCGGAACGTTCCGCGATCCGCTCGGCCAGCTCCACCTGCGAGCGGATCAGGTAGAGCGTCGAGGTGTGCAGGACGCCGGTGTCCAGCTGCTTGCGGACCGCGTCGCTGATCGCGGAGATGTCGTAGCCCATGGCGTTGGTGAGCACGCCGGCGAAGAAGTCGAGGTAGGTGCGGCCGGTGGAATCGGTGAGACGGCGATCCTGCGCGTGCACGATTTCGATCGGCTCGTCGTATAGCAGGGACATCCAGGACGGGAGCACCGCGCGGTGGCGCGAGAGCAGGTCGTCGGTCATGTGAGTTCCCTCCGCTCCGGGTTCTAGCGAGTATGGGGAGCGCGGGAAACGGGCGACAACGATCAGACTGTCGCCCGGTCGGAAGGCGGCCGCACAGTGTGTACGGGAAACCGCGTCGAAGTCGTGGCTGGCCTGCGACTACCCTTCTGTGCGTGATTGACCCCAGGACTCTGCGCGAAGACCCGGAAGCCGTGCGCGCGTCGCAGCGTGCCCGTGGCGAGGACGAGGGAGTGGTCGACAAGCTGCTCGACCTCGACACGCGTCGCCGCTCTGCGATCGCCACCGCCGACAAGCTGCGGGCCGAGCAGAAGTCCGTGTCCAAGCAGGTGCCGAAGGCCTCCGCCGACGACAAGCCCGCCCTGCTCGCCCGCGCCAAGGACCTGTCGGCGCAGGTCAAGGCCGCCGAGGTCGAGCAGAACGAGGCTTCGGAGGAGTTCGACCAGCTCTTCCGCATCCTGCCGAACCTGGTGCACCCGGACGCGCCGATCGGCGGCGAGGACGACTTCGCGGTGCTGAAGACCGTCGGCGAGGTGCCGTCGTTCGACTTCGCCCCGCGCGATCACCTCGAGCTGATGGAAGGCCTCGGCGCGCTCGACATGGAGCGCGGCGCGAAGGTGTCGGGCTCGCGGTTCTACTTCCTGTCCGGCGTCGGCGCGCAGCTGCAGCTGGCACTGCTGAACATGGCCGTGGCGCGCGCGATGGCGAACGGCTTCACGCCGATGATCACGCCGTCGCTGGTCCGCCCGGAGATCATGGCCGGCACCGGTTTCCTCGGCGCGCACTCGTCGGAGGTGTATCGGCTGCGCGACGACGACCTGTACCTCGTCGGCACTTCGGAGGTCCCGCTCGCGGGCTACCACTCGGACGAGATCCTCGACCTCGCCGCCGGTCCGCGCCGCTACGCCGGCTGGTCGTCGTGCTACCGCCGCGAGGCCGGGTCGTACGGCAAGGACACCCGCGGCATCATCCGCGTGCACCAGTTCGACAAGGTCGAGATGTTCGTCTTCGCCAAGCCGGAGGACGCCGAGGCCGAGCACGAGCGGCTGCTGGGCTGGGAAGAGGACATGCTGGCCGCGATCGAGGTCCCGTACCGGGTCATCGACACCGCGACCGGTGACCTCGGCACGTCCGCCTACCGCAAGTACGACTGCGAGGCGTGGGTCCCGACGCAGGAGACCTACCGCGAGCTGACGTCGACGTCCAACTGCACCACGTTCCAGGCCCGTCGGTTGTCGGTCCGCTACCGCGACGACAACGGCAAACCGCAGACGGCCGCCACGCTGAACGGCACGCTGGCGACCACGCGCTGGATCGTCGCGATCGTGGAGAACCACCAGCAGCCCGACGGTTCGGTCCGGGTGCCGGTGGCGCTGCGTCCGTTCCTCGGCGGACTCGAGGTGCTGGAGCCGGTCAAGCGCTGATCTTCGCGAAGACGAGACAACCTCAAATGGAATCCCACAGAGTCCTGGTCCCTGCTCTGCGCAAGGCGGGTCCACTGGCCACAGTGGACTACGCACTGGCTTTCGCGGTGCTCGCGACCGCGGGCTGGCTGCTCTTCACCGCGGAGAAGGGGACGCACGCGTCGTTCCGGTTCGGGCTGATCTTGATCGGCGGCGCGGCGTTCTGCCTCGTCGTCAACGGGGTCATGCTGATCCGGGGGAGGGACCGGCGGCCGATGTTCCGGTCCGCGGACGCGAAGTTCCTCGAGACGCTTCGCCAAGGCGCGCTGCGGATCTGGCTGTTCGGGCTGCTGCTCGCGGCGATCGGCTCCGGCGTCGTGCTGCTGGTGCCGAACTCGCATCCTCTCCGGCCGCAGGTGAGCGGAACCACGATGGCCGTCGCGATCGCCGCCGCGGCGGTGGCTGTGGCGGCGTCCGGGGTGTCCGCGTTCGTCGTGCGGCGCGCGGTGCCGAAGCCGTAACTGCCGGGTTGATCCTTCCCGTTCCGCAGGTACCGAACCGCACTGGTCAGTAGGGTGCGGAGCGGAGGAGGCAGCTGATGAGGTTCAAGGGAGCGGCGCTCGCCCTGGCGGCGGTCGCGATGCTGCTCGCCGGGTGCACGCAGCAGGTGAGCGGCGTGGCTTCGCCGGTGCCCGGGCAGGGGCCGGTCACGCCGGTCGTCGACCCGTGCGCGCTGCTCGACGCGAAGCAGCTCGCCGTGCTCGGTTACAAGCCGCAGGGTCGGTCGGTGAAGGCCAGCAAGGCGCAGCGCGCGCCCGCGATGTGCCTGTGGACCGCGACGGACACCGAGCACACGATCGTCATGTCCGTCGGCTGGTCGGTGGACCTGAGCCTCGACGACTACCTTCAGGGCGCGATCAAGAAGGCCGATCCGGTGCAGCTCGGCGGCTTTCCGTGGACGCGCTACGCCGGGTTCATGGGCGGCAGCTGCGACCTGTACACGACGCTCGGGCCGAAGTCGTTCGCCTTCGTCAGCGTGTCCTTTTCGGACGAAGCGCAGGCGTGCGAGCGCGCGAAGCAGGTGATCCCGCAGGCGGCCGCGCATCTGCCGGGCGGGCAGCCCGCGCCGCCGATCGCGCCGAGCACCCCGCCGGAGGGCACCGCGCCGACCGGGCCGCTCGCGTCGGTCAATCCGTGCCAGCTGTTGAAGCCGGAGCAGGCGCAGCAGCTGAAGATGGTGCCGAACGGCGAACTGGACAGCTCCAAGGTCATCTCGCCGAACGTGACCTACTGCCTGTGGAAGGACACCGACGGCGACGGCGGGCAGAAGCCGTTCGAGGTCTGGGTCGGTCCGGACGTGCCGATGAAACGCTGGCCCGGCATGGACGTCGCGCCGACCGAGCAGATCGACGCGAACGGCCGGAAATGGTCGCTGTTCCCGAACTTCAACGATTCCGGCGGCGTGATCTGCGCGGCCGGGCTCGCGGTTTCGGACACCGCTTCGATCCAGATCGTCAGCGGGCAGCTGGCGGACAAGACCAAGGCGTGCGACGTCATCAAGGCCGGAATCCCGATGGTGTCAGGGAATCTGCCGGGCTGAACCGTCTACATCGGACGGTTCAGTCGGTCACCTGGTCGGCGATGTACTTGGCGATCTCCAGCGCGCTGGTCGCCGCCGGGCTTGGCGCGTTGAGCACGTGCACCTGGTCCTTTGTGGACTCGATGAGGAAGTCGTCCACCAGTGAACCGTCCGGTCGCAGCGCCTGCGCCCGCACACCGGAGCCGTGGCGCACGATGTCGTCCTCGGTGACCGCGGGCACGAGCTGCGCGAGGCTGGCGGCGAAGCGCTTCTTCGAGAACGACCGCAGCACCTCTTCAAGCCCCGTCGGATACGCGTACTTGCGCGCGAGCTTCCAGGCACCGGGGAAGCGGGCGACGTCGGCGAGGTCCTTCACCGACACGTCCGCCCAGCGGTAGCCCTCGCGGCGCAGCGCGAGCACGGCGTTCGGGCCCGCGTGGACGCTGCCGTCGAGCATGCGGGTCAAGTGCACGCCGAGGAACGGCAGCGTCGGGTCCGGCACTGGGTAGATCAGGCCGCGCACGAGGTGGCGGCGCTCCGGCTTCAGCTCGTAGTACTCGCCGCGGAACGGCACGATGCGCGCGCTCGGCTTGAGACCGGCCAGTTCGGCGACGCGGTCCGCGTGCAGGCCGGCGCAGTTGACCAGCGCGTCCGCGTGCAGCACCTCGGAACCGGTGGCCACCTCGACGCCGCCGCCGCGAGCCGGGCGGATGCCCAGCGCGGGCGTGTTCAGCCGCAGGTCCGCGTCCGCCTCGTCGAGCAGCCGCACGAGCGCCGCGCACACCGCCGGGAAGTCGATGATCCCGGTCGACTCGACGCGCAGCGCGGCGACGCAGGACACCTCCGGCTCGTACTCGCGGGCCTCCGCGGGGGTGATCCGCTTGGCGGGCACGCCGTTGGCCTCGGCGCGCGCGGCGAGCGTGTCCAGCGCGGGGATCTCCTCCTCCCGCGTGGCCACGACGAGCTTGCCGCACACCTCGACCGGCACCCCGTACTGCCGGGCGAAATCCACAATGGACCGGTTGCCGCCGACCGACATCCGCGCTTTGAACGAGCCCGGCTTGTAGTACAGCCCGGCGTGCACGACATTGGAGTTGTGCCCGGTCTGGTGCGCAGCCCAGCTAGCTTCCTTTTCGAGCACCGTCACGTCCTGACCGCGCTGGGACAGCTCCCACGCGACCGACAGCCCGACGATTCCCCCACCGATCACAACTACGTTCCGCACGGCAGGGAAGGCTACGCGCTCCGGTGCGGCGCTGCGTACCCCCCGACGGCGTGGTACCCGTTCACTGAACCGGGGACAATCCGGCCAACCCGAGCCGTTGCTGCGGTTCGAGCTGCTTACCGGCGGTGTAAGCGGCGGTGAACCCCTCAGGTCCGAGAGCCTTCTGCGCGGTTGCGGTGACCTGCGCGACATCGTGCTGGCCGGGCACGGCGGCCCCGCGCACCGCGGCTGCCGCGCCGAGCAACGCGGCGGCGTCGGCGAACCGGCCCTCCTCGGCGAAGACCCCGGCGACGCCCTCGAACGCGGTGGCCAGTGACCCGTGGTCATGCCAGCGATGCGCGGTCTCGACCCCCAGCCGCATCCGGCAGCGGGCGTCCTCCGGGCGGTGCTCGGCCACGTCGATCCAGCCGAGCGCGATCGACGCGGCTGCTCGCACGATGGCGGCCGAGAACGAGTCCGCCGTGCATTCGGCAAGCGCTTGCTCGGCGAGCGCCCGCGCGCCGGCCAGATCGCCGGAGCGGCGGGCGAGGCCGGACAAGCCGACGTGACCGCTGCCTCGCGTCTCGGGCATGCCGGTGCGGTGGGCCAGCTCGACGGTTCGTTCATAGTCGGCCTTCGCGCCGTCGAGATCGCCGCGCAGCGCTCGGCTGTCGCCGCGGCGGCACAGCAGGTCCGCGTAGTCGTCGGTCGCGCCGAGCGTCTGCATGAGGGACAGGGACTCGGTCATCGCGGCGAGTGCTTCTTCGTGTCTTCCGAGGAGAACCAGCAGCTGTGACAGGTGGTCGAGCGCCATCGACAGCCCCCAGCGTTCGCCGAGTGCTCGGTAACGCGCTTCGCCTTCGCGTAGGCCGCGCTCGGCTTCGTCGAGTTCCCCGGCGAGCATCGAGCGCAGCCCGTCGCCCATCGGCACGAGTGCGGTGAGCCACGGGTCGGGGTGGTTTTCGAGCCCGGACAGCCGAAGCCGCGCGTCGTCGTCCTCCGGCGGCCCGAGCACGACGCCGGACAGCATGAGCATCATCGGATGCTCCGGCGTCCAGGAACTGTCCACCAGGTATTGCTCCACATAGGACCGATAGTTCGCCGTCTCGGCGGCTTCGGGAGCACCGGCCATCGCGGTCAGGAGGCACATGAGGAATTGCTCGCGGTGCCCTTCCGGCGGTTGCGCTTGGCAGTGGCGCACGATTTCCATCGACAGCGCCGCGCCTTCGTAACGTCGTCCGCGCAGCCACCAATACATCGACAGCGCGGTGGCGATCCGCAAAGCAGTCGACGGATCCGCTGCGGCCGACCATCGGAGCGCGGCCACGATGTTGTCGTACTCGGCGTCGATTTTGCGCAGCCAGTCGAGCTGTTCCGCGGTACGCAGCTTCGGGTCGGCTTCCTCGGCGAGGCGCAGGAACGCTTGTGCGTGCGCGTGCCGGAAGCGTTCGGTCTCGCCTGCGGCGTCGAGCTTTTCCGCGCAGAACGCGCGGATCGTCTCCAGCATTCGGTAGCGCCCGCTGGAAGGTTCGACGAGCGACTTGTCGGCGAGTTCGGTGAGGAGGTCGACCGGAACGTCGCACACCTGCTCGGCGTACGCGAGCGTCGCGCCGCCGGTGAAGACGGTCAGGCGGCGGGCTAGGCGGCGTTCGTCGTCATCAAGGAGGTCCCAGCTCCATTCCACGACACCGCGGAGCGACCGGTGCCGTTCGTCGGCGGTGCGGCTGCCTCGGGCAAGGAGCTGGAAGCGGTCGTCGAGCCGGGCGGCGATGTCGGCGACGGGCAGCGTGCGCACGCGGGCGGCGGCCAGTTCCAGGGCGAGCGGGAGGCCGTCGAGTGCGGTGCAGATCCGCACGACGTCGGCCGCGGTTTCGTCGGTCAGCCGGAATCCGGGGTCGCTCGCTCGCGCGCGGTCGAGGAACAGCCGTACCGCGGGATAGGTCTCCACAGTGGATGCGCCGGGCGGCGGGACGGCTAGACGGGGGATAGGTGCGAGTTGTTCGCCGGTGATGCCAAGCGGTTCCCGGCTCGTCGCGAGGACGCGCAGCCCGGGGCAAGCAGGCAGCAACTGCGCGACCAACCGTGCGGCGGCGGTGATGACGTGTTCGCAGTTGTCCAGCACCAGCAACGTCGCCTGGTCGCGCAATGCCGACACAAGCCGTTCGACGGGATCCTGCCGACCGCGAGCGCCCTCGCGTAGACCGAGTGCGGTGAGGACGGCTTGCGGGACGTCGTCGGCGACGTGCGGAGCCAGCTCCACGAAGACGCACGGACCCGCGTCCGCCGCGGCTTCGATGGCCAGCCGGGTCTTTCCGGTCCCACCCGGACCGAGCAGCGTGACGAGCCGGGCCTGTCGCAGGAGATCGGCGACCTGCTTCAGCTCGTTGTCCCGGCCGACGAAGCTCGTGAGCTGTGCGGGCAACGGCGTCGCGGCGTTCGCGGACTCGCCGCGCAGGGCGGCCAGATGCGCCTCGGTGAGGTCTGGACCAGGGTCCGCGCCCAGCTCGTCGGCGAGCGTGCGGCGGGCGTCCTCGAACGCGGCCAGCGCCTCGGCGGTCCGGCCGGTCGCGTGCAACGCGCGCACCAGCTGCGCCTGCGACCGTTCGCGCAGGGGGTTCTCGGCGACGGTCGTGCGCAGCTCATCGATGACATCGGAGGCGCGGCCGAGCGAGATTTCCGCGTCGACCCGGTCGGCCGCCGCCTCGGCGCGCAGCTCGCTCAGCCGGGTGGTTTGCACCTCTGCCGCAGGGACGTCCGCGAACGCCGGTCCGCGCCACAGCGCCAGCGCTTCGCCGAGCAGATCGCTGGCCCGCGTCGGGTCGCCCGCGGCCAGTTCGCGACGGCCCTCGCTGGCCAGTCGTTCGAACCGGTGCGCGTCCACTTCGTCCGGTTCGATCCGGAGGCGGTACCCCGCCGAGGTGAGTTCGATCGGCAGTTTCAGCGCGCTGCGCAGCCGCGAGACCTGCGATTGGAGCGCGTTGGCCGCGCCGTCGGGCGGGTCCTCGCCGTAGAGCCCGTCGATGAGCCGCTCGGCGGACACGAACCGCCCGGCGTCCGCCGCGAGCAAGGCGAGCAGCGCTCGGCCTCGCGGGCCGCCGACAGCGACCGTCCCGCCCGCGCCGTCCCACGCGACGACGGCCCCCAGTACCCCGATCCGCATCCCGTGAGCCTATGCCCCGATCGGGTGTTTACCCGTGGGTTCTGTCCCCGAAACAGGCGTCGAGCGCGACTTCTATACACTTCGGCGCGACCCCGCGCAATGCGGGACACCCCGATGCACAGGAGATCTACAGTGGGCGAACCCGTCCTGCTCGGGAAGCCGACCGTCGGCGACGAAGAGCTCGCAGCCGTCGCCGAAGTGTTCCGTTCCGGCTGGCTGGCCGGCGCGGGCCCGGCGTGCCGTCGCTTCGAGGAGCGGTTCGCGCAGCTGACCGGCACCGCGCACGCTCTGACCACCAGCAACTGCGGCTCCGCCCTGTTCCTGGGCCTGAAGGTGCTCGGCGTCCAGCCCGGCGACGAGGTGATCGTCGGGGACTACACCTTCCCGGCGACCGGCCACTCCGTGCTGCAGGCCGGCGCGAAGCCGGTCTTCGCCGACATCCGCCCGGACATCTTCAGCGCCGACCCGGCCGCGATCGAAGCGCTCATCACGCCGCGCACGGTCGGCATCCTGGCCGTCGACGTCGCGGGCCAGCCCGGCGACTTCGACGAGTACCGCGCCATCGCCGACAAGCACGGCCTGTGGCTGTTCGAGGACGCCGCCTGCTCCGCGGGCGCGACCTACCGCAACCGCCCGGCCGGCAGCCTCGCCGACCTGGCCGCGTTCTCCTTCCACGGCCGCAAGGGCATCACCGCGGGCGAGGGCGGCGCGCTGGTCTCGAACCGCGAGGACCTGATCGCGCACGCGCGCAAGATCCACACCTACGGCATCGAGCCCGCGTTCACCCGCGAGGGCTCGCAGGAACTGCCGATCCCGACGTTCCACGAGCTCGGCTGGAACTTCCGGCTCTCGGACATCCAGGCCGCGATCATGGGCGTGCAGCTCGACCGGCTGCCCGACCTGCTCTCCGCCCGCCGCTCGGTCGCCAAGCGCTACCACGAGGCCTTCGAGGACGTCGACGCGCTGACCGTGCCGGTCGAGGCGCCCGACCGCGAGCACCCGTGGCAGGCATACTTGATGACGGTGGCCCCGGAGATCAGCCGCGACGCGCTGGCTCTGCGGATCCGCGAGCAGGGCGTGCAGTGCAACTTCGGCACCTACGCCTCCCACTTGCAGCCGGTGTACGGCGAGCAGCAGCCGCTGCCCGTCTCCGCCGACGCTTTCCGCCGCCAGCTGGCGATCCCGATGCACGCGGAACTCACCGACAGCGAAGTCGAGCGCGTGGTCGCCACCGTGCGCGAAGCCGTGTCCGCCCTTTCCTGATCCCGCCGACCTTCCTGAGGAGAACCCATGTCCGACAAGAAAGTTTTCTTCACCGGCGCCGGCGGTTTCATCGCCTCGCACGTGATCCCGCTGCTGCTGGAGAAGGACTACACGGTCCGCATCTTCGACAACATGACCCGCGGCGACCGTGACCGCGTCAACGAGTTCGTCGCCACCGGCAAGGTCGAACTGGTCGAGAAGGACGTGCGCTACGGCGTCGGCGTCCGCGAGGCCATCCGCGGCTGCACGCACGCGATCCACTTCGCCACCGTGTCGATCAACAAGTCGGTCGCGGACCCGGGCGAGTCGATCGACATCAACATGGTCGGCAACAACAACGTCTTCGCGGCCGCGGCCGACGAGGGCGTCGAGCGCCTGGTGTTCGCCTCCAGCGCCTCGGTGTACGGCGAGCCGGAGCGGCTGCCGATGCACGAGGACGACAAGCTGAACCCGCTCACCCCGTACTGCATCTCGAAGCGCGCCGGCGAGGACCTGCTGGGCTTCTACGAGCGCACCAAGGGCCTGTCCTGGAACGCGCTGCGCTTCTTCAACGTGTACGGCCCGGGCCAGAAGATCGAGGCGTACTACACCTCGGTCATCAACCACTTCATCCAGCGCCTGCGCGCCGGCCAGCCGCCGATCATCGACGGCGCGGGCGACCAGTCGATGGACTTCGTGCACGTCACCGACCTCGCCAAGGGTGTCGTCGCGGCGCTGGAGTCGGAGCAGTCGAACCTGCCGATCAACATCGGCACCGGCATCGACACCTCGATCGCCACGCTGGCGAAGATCCTGATCGAGGCCGTCGGCGTCGACGTCGAGCCGGTGTTCAACAAGCGCGACGTCCTCGTCTCCCGCCGCGCCGCGGACATCACCCGCGCCCGCGAGGTCCTCGGCTGGGAGCCGACCATCACCGTCGAAGAGGGCATGCGCGCCTTGGTGCGGGACTCCGAGTGAGCCTCTCCGTCGGCGCGTCTTCCGAGGGGAATGCGTAATGAGCACTGCGGGCCCGGCAGAAGGAAAGCCCATGCGGATCGTGGTGGTGAACAACTTCTTCCCGCCGCGAGTGGGCGGAAGCGCGCACATGTCGGCTTCGCTGGCCGCGGAGTACGCGGCCGCCGGGAACGAAGTGCTGGCGATCACCGCTGCCTACGGTGACGCGCCGGCGGAAGAGGAGCGCGACGGATACCGCGTCGTGCGCCTGCCCGCGGTGAAAATGCCGCAGCTCGGCCTGTCGATCGACTTCGACATGACGTTCGCGTCGATGCGGCCGGGCAACTGGCGGCGGCTGTGGAAGCTGCTGAACGAGTTCAAACCGGACGCGGTGCACCTGCACGGACAGTTCTTCGACCTGTCCTGGATGGTCGGCATTTACGCGCGCCGGCACAAGCTGCCCGTTCTGCTGACCATCCACACGCTGCTGATCAGCGAGAACAAGATGTACGGCCGGGTTTTCCGCGCGCTCGACGCGATGCTGGTCAACCCGGTGCTGAAGTACCTGCGCCCGCGCTACATCATTCTCGACAAGCAGGGTGTGGACTACTGCGTCCAGCGCTACGGCACGAGCGACGACAACTCCGAGTACTTCCCGATCGCGGTGGACACCGGGCATTTCGCGAAGCCGGTGACCAAGGACGTGCGCGCGGAACTGGAAATCGGGGACGCGCCGCTGATCGTGTCGCTCGGGCACGTGATCCCGCTGCGCGACCGGCTGCCGCTGATCGAGGCGCTGCCCGCGATCCTGGAGCGCCACCCCGGGCTGCGCGTGGTGGTCGTCGGGCGGGTCTACCACGACGCTTTCCAGCAGCGCGCCAAGGAACTGGGCGTTTCCGACGCACTGATCGTCACCGGCGCGGTGCCGAAGGCGGACGTGCCCGCGTACTTCGCGGCCGCGGACATCGTCACGCACGACCTCAACGGCGGCTGCGGCACCGCGTCGCTCGAGGCGATGCTGTCCGGGACCGCGACCATCGCGTCGGTCACCGAGGACAACTACCCCGGCATCGAACTGCACAACGGCGAGAACATCCTGCTGGTGCGGCCCAACGATTCCGAGGCGGTCGCGACCACCGTGCTGTCCCTTTTGGACGACCCGAAGGAACGCGCGCGGATCGCCGAACGGGAAGCGTCGATGGTCCGGGACAACTTCGGGCTGGACGTAGTGGCCGAGGAACACCTGCGGGTGCTCACGAAACTGGTGGCGGACAACTGATGTTCTTCGACGACGAGCGCAGCAACCGGCTGCGCCCGATGATCCTGAACGACCTCGTCACGCAGTACATGAACGACGCCGAGCGGGCCAAGTTCTTCGGTCTGCCGGAATCGTGCCGCGTGCGGGAACGGGCCAAGATCGTCAGCCCGGACAACCTCGCGATGGGCGAACACTGCTGGGTCGGCGAGGGCGCGGTCCTCGACGCGAGCGGTGGGCTGGAAATCGGCGAACACACCAGCATCGGGCTGAATACGCTCGTGTTCACGCATTCGAGCTGGCTCGCGAACATGGCGCTGGAAAACCATTCCGGCAGCGACCTGATCGAACGCAAGCCGGTGAAAATCGGCAAGGGTTGCTTCATTGGTGGCCTCGTGGTGATCATGCCGGGCGTCACGATCGGTGACTTCGCGACGGTGCAGCCGAACTCGGTGGTAGCGAAGGACGTCCCGGAACGCTCGCTGGTAGCGGGCAACCCGGCGCGGGTGTTCCAGCGCTACGACGAGGAATACATCGAGTCGGAGGTCAAGCGGGTCCGCGAGGAAAACGCCCGCCGCCGCGCGCTGTCGGACGACCCGTCTGGGTGGGGCTCTCCGTCGGGTGACTTCAGCGGGAAGTGATTCGGACACGGTGCGTCACGCGCTGGCGGATGCTCCGGGTAACATGGGACACTGCTCTCGGTCACTGTCGGTGAAGGAGAAGTCATGAGTGTCCTTGAATGGCCTCACCACCTCCTGACCCTTGACGACTGGGCGGACCTTCCGGCGCACCCGGAGGTGCGGGTCGAGGTCGTCGAAGGGGTCCTGTCAGTGTCGCCGCGTCCGTTGTCGCTCCACCAGCTGATCATCAGCAGATTGCCGTATCTGCTGACGATGCAGCTGCCTCCGGAGTTGGTCGCGGTCGGAGAATTCGAGACGGTGCTGGCCGCCGTCCCGCCGACGGTGCGGGTGCCGGACGTGGTGGTCGCGCCGTCGGACCTCATCGAAGCGAACATCCCGCGGATCGGGGCTGACGACGTTTCACTGGTGGTCGAGGTGCTTTCGCCTGCCACCAAGGACGTCGACCAGGGCGCGAAGCTGTTCGAGTACGCCGATGCGGGTATCGAGGATTACTGGATCGTCGTTGTGGACCCGCCGGTGAGCATGATCGCGTACCGGTTGATCGACGGCGATTACGAGAATTTCGGCGAGTATTCCGGCGCGGTGGAGCTCGAGGTCGCGGGGGTTCCGGTGAAGTTCGATCTGAACTCGTTGGTTGATCCGCGCGCGCAGCGCTGACCTTCGCGTCTTGCCGGCTCTTGTTGATTGGGCACGTTTTCCGGAGAACCCAGAGGTCCGGACTGAGGTCGTTGACGGAGTTCTCGCCCCGTCGCCGCGTCCGATGTGGTTCCACCTGCGGTCAGTGACGCGGTTGGCGTTCCTCCTCGACGAGCAGCTCTGCCCGGAGATGAGCGCCGGTGCCGAGGCGGAGCTGCTTCTGTGTGAGAGCCCGCTGACGATCCGCGTCCCGGATGTCGTCGTGACCTCGGCTGAGGTCGCGGAAGCCAACCCGGCACGCATCGCGGCGGCCGACGCCGAGTTGGTGGTCGAGGTGCTGTCTCCGGGCACGAAGCACGTCGACCTGGGCGCGAAGCTGTTCGAATACGCCGATGCCGGGACCGAGCACTAATGGATCGCGGATGGGGATCCGCCGGTGAAGTTCGATCTGAACTCGTTGATTGACCCGCGAGCCCAACGCTGACCCCAAGCACCTCCCTGAACACCATGCGTCGCCATTGAGACAAGACTGACCAGCCATTACATCGACGCACGTCTCCCGCCCCCGTAACCTGGTCAGTAAGGCCGAGACCGGGAATCAGGGGTGGGAGCGTGCGCGGGGACGACGAGTTCGCCGACTTCGTGCGGTCCTGTTCCGCGAGGCTCACGCACGCCGCCTACCTGCTCACCGGCGACCGTCACCAAGCCGAGGACGCCGCGCAGACCGCCTTCACTCGCACATACGCGGCCTGGCCTCGGGTCCGGCGGAAGAATCCCTACGCCTACGCCCGCCGCGTGCTGGCCAATCACGTCATCGACATCTGGCGCCGCCCGATCCGCGAATACGCCACCGAGGAGATGCCGGAACCGCCGAAGGTTCCCGACATCTCGCACGCCGTCGCGGATCGGGAATGGCTTTCCGACGCATTGGCCCGGCTCACCGCCCGGGAACGCGCGGTCGTCGTGCTCCGGCATTTCTTTGATTTGCCGGAACACCAAGTCGCCGAGGAATTGGGCGTGTCCGTCGGCACGGTCAAGAGCACCAATTCGCGCGCGCTCGCGAAGTTGCGTGTCGATGGCGATGCGCTCGTCGGGGAGGTGAGCGCGTGACCGACGAACTCGACCGGTTGCGCGCCGCGCTTCAGGAAGCGCCCGCGGAACCCTTTGCCGAGCCCGATCTCGACCGGATCATCAAAGAGGGCGGCCGGATTCGGCGCAGGCGGCGGTTTCTGACTTCCTCCGGCGCGGCGGTGGCTGTGGTCGCCGTGGTGTTCGGTGCGGCTTGGCTCCGTTCGCCGGGCAGCGCGCCGGAACAGGTGCACGCGGCGTCGGCATCACCGCCGATCGTGACGAGTGTGGCTTCGTCGACACCGGTCCCGGCACCGACATCCGCGGAGAGGCCGCTCGGCGAAGTGATCTCCACCGGCACCTACACCGACGGCGCGGAACTTGTCTTCTACGCAACGGAAATCGACGACCCGGACAACCTGCCGACTGTCCAATTCGGAGTGATGGCCAGCCTGTACGAGCCGGACGGAAACCTGCGTCCGCTCTACCTCGCCAACGAATCCGACGGCAAGGACCGCTCGTTCGGCTTCCACGCCACGTCAGGCGGCACGACCGTCGCGGACATCTGGGTGCCGGTGTACGGCTACTTCAGCGGACCGGCCGCCCGCATCGAGACCACAGTGGACGGTCGCACGATCCCGGCGCACACGGCGCGCTGGAGCGAGGATCCCGAGGTGGTCGTGTTCTGGTTCGACCAGGACGACGTGCCGTCCGCCGAGCGGGCGACCCCGCTGGTCGCCTACTCCGCGGACGGCAAACGCCTCACCAAATAATCAGGCGGCCTCGGCCAGAACCTGCGCCACAACCTCGTGCGACGGCAGGATCAGCGCGCGCTCGACGTCCGCGTCGACCTTGCCCTCCAGCAGATCCACGAACCGGTCCAGCTGGGTCGCCAGCGGCTCGCGCGCGGTGACCAATTCCGGGATCTCGATCACGGTCTGCTGCCGGTAGCCGAGACCGTCGGGAGTGACCGAATCGTGCGAGACGTGCCGGTAGATCGTCACGTCGCGGCGCAGCAGGTCGATCTCCACCATGCGGTCCAGCTCGGACACCATCAGCGACCGGACCTTGCGCTGAGCCAGCCGCGAAGCCGACACCGTGGCCAGGCCGGTGGGGAACGACAGCACCGTCTCGATGGTGTCCTCGGCCCCGGTGACCGACTGCGGGTGGAAATACCCCGCGCTGGAGGTGACCCGGCCCGGCGTCGCCCCGCCGAAGAACTGGATCGCCAGGTCGACGTCGTGCACCAGCAGGTCCCACGCGACGCCGGTCTTGATCCGCGGCGCGTACGGGCCGTGCCGGCGCGCCATCAGGTGCACCGGTTCGTTCACCAGCGCCCGCGCGGTCATCACGGCCGGGTTGTAGCGCTCCAGGAGCCCGCACATCAGCGGGACGTCCTTCTTTGCCGACAGGGCAACGATTTCCTGCGAGAACTCGAGGCTGTTGCACACCGGCTTCTCGACCAGCATGGGCTTGCCCTGGCCGAGAATCTCCTGTGCCAGCTCGTAATGCACCTCGGTGGCCGAGGCGAGCACCACAGCGTCCACATCGGACAGTGAGCCGATTTCCGGCGTCCACTGGGTTTCGTAGCGGTCGGCGACCGCGCGGCCCGCTTCCTCGCGCGGGTCGATCACGCGGGCCAGGTCCACCCGGTCGTTCTGCGACAGGACGCGCGCGTGCAGCGAGCCCATGTTGCCGGTGCCGACGAGTGCGATGCGGTGCGTCATGCGCCGAGTACCTCGCGAACAGTCTCGATGATCTGGTCAAGCTCGGACTCGGTCAGGTGCGGATGCACCGGCAGCGAAAGCGCCTGCGCGGCAACGGCTCCGGCCACCGGGAAGTCTTCGACGCGGGCGTCCGGGATCAGCGGGTGCCCGCGGTAGCACTCGTAGTCGAAGACGATCTTCGGGTAGTAGATCCCGTTGCCGATGCCGCGTTCGGTCAGCGCGGAGGCGAACTCCTCGCGCGAGAGCATCGCGTGCGGTCCGACCAGCACCGTGTACTGGTGCCACACGTGTTCGCGGCCGGGCAGCACCTGCGGCACCTCGAGGCCCGGCGTGCCGGCGAGGCCCTCGGACAGCCGCTTCGCGTTGGCCTGCCGGGCCGCGGTGAGCTGGTCGAGCTTCTCCAGCTGCGGGATGCCGACGGCGGCGTGCAGGTCGGTCATCCGGTAGTTGTGGCCGGCCATCTCGTACTGATAGCGGGCCTTCATGCCCTGGTTGCGCATCACGCGCAGCTTGTCGGCGAGCGCGTCGTCGTCCGTGGTGATCACGCCGCCCTCGGCGGTGGTCACGTTCTTCGTCGCGTACAGCGAGAAGCAGCCGATGCCGTACGAACCGGCCTTGCGGCCTTCGAACGAGGCGCCGACGGCCTGCGCGGAATCCTCGACCACGTGCAGCCCGTGCTCCGCGGCCAGCGGCGCGAGCTTGCCCATGTCGGCGGTCTGCCCGTACAGGTGCACCGGCATCAGCACCTTGGTGCGCGGGCCGACGGCGGCCGCGACGGCGTCCGGGTCGATCGCGAAATCGTCGCGGCGGATGTCGGCGAACCGCACGGTCGCGCCCGCTTCCAGGATCGCGTTCAGCGTCGCGACGAAGGTGAACGGCGAGGTCACGACCTCGTCGCCGGGCTGCAGGTCGAGTGCCTGCAGTGACGCGACCAGCGCGGTCGTCCCGTTGTTCACGGCGATGGCGTGTTTGGTCCCGGAGACGTGCGCGAACGCGTCCTCGAAACGTTTGACCATCGGGCCCTGGGCGATAGCGCCGGATCGCAGCACTTCGACGACCAGGTCCTCCGCAGCACGGACGTCGACCACGGTAATGGGGATCATCTGCAGTCTCTCGCTCTCGGCGGGCACTTTCGGCGCGTCCGGTACAGTCGTGCCTCGGCATGGCACGAGCCCCGAGTTCGGTGCAGTCAGCACAGACGCGGGCGTCACGATACTCGCCGACCACAAGTGGGCTTCCGGCTACCGTCCCGGCTCCGGCGGGAACTGAACAGGTAAGGCTGAGAACACGCGAATGAGCAGCGCACGCATCCTCATCACCGGCGCCGGCGGATCCGCCGCCTACAACTTCCGGGACGCGCTCGCGGTCGCCGGAAACGACTACGAGGTCGTCGGCACTGACGTGAAGCCCTTCCACCTCGAACTTCTCGACGTCGAGGCCAAATACCTGGTCCCGCCGGTCAGCGACCCCGGGTACGCCGACGCGATCAACCGCGTCATCGAAGCCGAGCGCATCGATTTCGTGCACCCGCAGCCGGACGTCGAGGTCGGCTACCTCGCGGAGAACCGCGACAAGCTGAACGCGCCGACGTTCCTGCCGGACGCGCGCGCGATCGCGTTGTGCCACGACAAGATGGCGTTCAACGCGCACATGAAGGCGAACGGCGTCTCGGTGCCGGAGGCCATCAAGATCGACTCGCCGGACGACCTCAAGGGCGGGCTCGAGGAGCTGCTGAAGATCAACCCGCGGGTCTGGCTGCGCGCCATCCGCGGTGCCGGCTCCCGGGGCAGCCTCCCGATCAACTCCTTCTACCAGGGCGACGCCTGGATCGACTACTGGCGCGGTTTCCGCGGCCTCGACTACGGCGACTTCATGGCCAGCGAATACCTCCCGGGCGAGGAGTTCGCGTGGCAGAGCCTGTGGCACGAGGGCGAGCTGATCACCTCGCAGGCGCGTTCCCGCATCGAATACATCTTCGGCAACCTGACCCCGAGCGGGCAGAGCTCGTCGCCGTCGGTGGCCAAGACGGTCAACCGCGACGACGTGAACAAGATCGGCGAGTCCGCGGTGCGCGCGGTGTCCGACAAGCCGCACGGCGTGTTCTGCGTGGACATGAAGGAGAACGCCGCCGGGGTGCCGATGGTCACCGAGATCAACGTCGGCCGCTTCTTCACCACCAGCAACTTCTTCGCGCACGCCGGGCTGAACATGCCCGACATGTACGTCCAGCTCGGCCTCGGCAACGAGCTGCCCGAGCGCCCCGAGGTCTACAACCCGCTGCCGGACGACCTGTATTGGGTCCGCATGATCGACATGGGCTACAAGCTGGTCAAGGAAGGCGAATGGGCCTCGAAGCGGATCTGACCGGGCGGAAGGTGCTGGCCTTCGACTTCGACGGCACGCTCTTCCGGCTGCCGGTCGACTTCGGGGGCCTGCGCGCCGAGCTGGGACTGTCCGCTGAGGACAAGCTCGGCGAGCTCTTCCAGCGCTGGCTCGACGAAGGCGACACCGCCCGGCTCGACGTCGTGACGCGGTTCGAACGCGCCTCCGTGGCGCAGGGCGAATTCACCGAAGGCGCGCGCGAACTGCTGGCGGAGCTGCCCTCCAGCTACCAGCTCGCGGTGGTGACGAGGAACTCACGGCTGTGCGTCGAGGACGCGCTGGGCAACCTCGCCAGGGGCCTGCACGTCATAGGGCGGGAGGACGTCCGCCGGCTCAAGCCGGATCCCGAAGGCGTGACCGCGGTGCTTCGGCATTTCGGCGCGGCCCCGGAGGAAGCGGTGCTCGTCGGCGACACCTTCCACGACGTGGAGGCCGCGCACGCCGCGGGCGTGCTCAGCGTGGTCGTGCGCAACGACTCGCTGAAGTTCCGTCCCGAAGGTGCGGACCGCTATCTCGGGACGCTCCGTGAACTGCTGCCCGCACGCGCGGGCTGAAACCCCATGGTTGGTACCGTCGATAGTGGTCACCAGCCCCATTCGAGAAGGAAGTGCCGGGTAGACATGGCTGTGCAGGACAAGCTGAAGGAAGTCTTCATCGACGCTCTCCAGCTCGACGACGGGGTCGACGTCGAGAACCTGAAGTACCGCGACATCGAGGCGTGGGACTCGGTCGGCCACATGGCGCTCATCGCGGCGATCGAGGACGAGTTCGAGATCGAATTCGACACCGACCAGGTCATCGACATGAGCAGCTTCAAGGTGGCCGTGGACATGGTCAAGGAGCTGCAGGAGAAGGCGTGAGCACGTTCGAGGGCAAGGTCGCCCTGGTCACCGGTGGTACCAGGGGCATCGGCCTGGCCACCGTCCGCGCGCTCGCCGAGGCCGGGGCCACCGTGGTGCTCACCGGCCGCGACGAGACCGCCGCCAAGGAAGCCGCCGCTTCGGTCGGGCCCTCGGTCAGCGGCCGCGCGCTCGACATCACGGACGCGAAGGCCGTCGCCGCGCTGGTCAAGGAAGTGACCAAGGAGCACGGCAAGCTGGACATCGCGGTCGCCAACGCCGGGATCATGGAGGGCGGCCTGCTCGGCATGATCCGCCCGGACGACGTAGACCGCACGCTGTCTACGAACGTCGCCGGCACCCTGCACACCGTGCAGGCGGCCGCGCGAGCCATGATGCGCAAGAAGACCGGCGCGATCGTGGTGCTGGCCTCGGTGGTCGGCGAATGCGGCAGCGCGGGCCAGACGGTCTACGCGGCCTCGAAGGCGGCAGTGGCGAACATCGCGCGCTCGGCGGCGAAGGAACTCGGCCGCTCCGGCATCCGGGTCAACGCGGTCGCGCCCGGCGTGATCGAAACCGCCCTCACCGAAAGCCTGAGCGAGGACGCCCGCGCCTCGAACGTCGCCAAGACCCCGCTCGGCCGTCTCGGCCAGGCCGCGGAGGTCGCGGCGGTGATCCGGTTCCTGGCGAGCGACGAGGCGTCGTTCGTGACCGGGCAGGTTCTGGGGATCGACGGAGGCTTGGTGCTGTGACTCTGGTGGGTGCGGGTTCCCGGCTGGTCGACGTGGCCGGGGGCCGCACGCTGGACGACGCGGAACTGTCGGCCGAGGTCAGCCGGAAGACGGACGCGCTGGCCAAGCTGCCGGTGGGTGTCGTTTTCGCGCGGATGTCGGTCGACCTCGACAGCGTGCTGACCTACTTGGGCGCGTTCGAGGGCGGCCGGGCGATCGCCCTGATCGACCCGGCTTTGGACGCCGACGTGCTGACCGGGCTGGTCGAGCGGTTCCGCCCGGCCGCCGTGCTCGCCGCGTCCGGCGACGCTCCGTCCGGGTACACCACCCGCGGCTCCGACTGGGTGCGCGACTCCGCCGACGGCGTCGAGCCGCATCCCGACCTGGCCGTGCTGCTGCCGACCAGCGGATCCACCGGCAATCCGAAGCTTGTCCGGCTGTCTCGCGAAGGGCTGCTGGCCAACGCCGAGGCCATCGCGCAGGTGCTCGAAATCGACGCGGACGAGGTCGCGCCGACCTGTCTGCCGTTGCATTACAGCTACGGGCTTTCGGTGCTGAATTCGCATCTCTTGCGCGGTGCGACTGTGGTTATCGAACAGTCTGGCGTTTTGGGTCGCGGATTCTGGGACGCGGTGAAGGAACACGGCGTGACTTCGCTGTCCGGCGTGCCTTATCACTACGAAATGCTGCGTCGGCTCAAGTTCGATCCGGCCAAGTATCCGACTCTGCGCACTCTCACCCAGGCGGGCGGGAAACTGCGGGACGAACTGGTCGCCGAATTCAACGACAAGATGCTCGCGGTCGGCGGCCGGATGTACGTCATGTACGGCCAGACCGAGGCGTCGCCGCGGATGACCACGGTGCCCGCGGAGCGGCTCGCGGACAAGATCGGCTCGGCCGGTCCGGCGCTGCCCGGCGGCGCGTTCGCCATCCGCCGCGACGACGGCGAGGAAACCACGCATCCCAAAATTGTCGGTGAGGTCCTTTACCGTGGACCCAACGTGATGATGGGTTATGCCGAGGACGAAGCCGGGCTGAGCGCGGGCGACGAATACGGCGGAACGCTGGCCACCGGGGATCTCGGGTACCTCGACGACGAGGGGTACCTGTACATCACCGGCAGGCTCAAGCGGATCGGCAAGGTGTTCGGCAACCGGGTCAGCCTGGACGACCTGGAGCAGGCCGTGCGCACGGCCGCGGTGGGCATCGACGTGGTGGCCGCGGTGGCGGCGGGCGACAAGGTCGTGCTGTTCGCCGAACTGCCCGAGGGCGACGGCGCGAAGGCGATCTGCAAGGACGCGTCCCGGGCGCTGGCGGAGCGGTTGCACCTGCACGCCAGCGGGTTCGACGTGCGTCCGATCGACACGGTGCCGCTGCTGGCCAGCGGCAAGATCGACTACCGGTCGCTGGAGGGACGGGTATGAGTGTGTTCACGCGCTCGCAGGCGGAGCGGGAGGCGGCGCTGCTCCCCGAGCTCGCGGAGCTGACCGCGCACCACCGGGCGAACTCGCCCGGGTACGAGCGCATCCTGTCCTCGCTCGGTTTCGCGCCGGACGCGTCGTTCGGCTCGATCGCCGACCTGCCGTGGCTGCCGGTGCGGATGTTCAAGACGCACGACCTGAAGTCCATTCCGGACGCCGAGGTCTTCAAAACCCTCACCTCTTCAGGAACCACCGGGGCCGGTGCGTCGCGGATTTACCTCGACAAGGAAGCGGCGGCCGCGCAGACGAAGCAGCTCGGCGCCACCCTGCAGGAGGTGCTGGGCGGCGAGCGGCTGCCGATGCTGATGGTCGACACCATCGGCATCATCAAGAACCGCCGGTCGTTCTCCGCGCGCGGCGCGGGCGTGCTCGGCATGGCGAACTTCGGCCGCAAGCACACCTACGTGCTGGACGAGAACGACAAGCCGGACGTCGAGGCCGTGCGGAAGTTCCTCGCCGAGTACGGGGACCGGCCGTTCCTGATCTTCGGCTTCACCTTCATGGTGTGGCAGTACCTGTACGAGGTCGCTCGCGAGCACAAGCTCGACCTGTCGAACGGCATCCTCATCCACTCCGGCGGCTGGAAGAAGCTGATCGACCGCGCGGTCGACAACAGCGAGTTCCGCCGCCGGTTCGCCGAGGACACGGGCCTCACCCGGATCCACAACTACTACGGGATGATCGAGCAGATCGGCACCGTGTTCCTCGAAGGCCCGTCCGGGAACTCGTTGTACTGCCCCGATTTCGCCGACGTCGTGATCCGCGACCCGGAGACCTGGGAAGAGCAGCCGGTCGGCAAGCCGGGCGTCATCGAGGTGGTGAGCACGCTGCCGCGATCGTATCCGGGACACGTGCTGCTCACCGAGGATCTGGGCGTCTACAACGGAATCGACGACGGCGACTGGCCGGGCAAGCACTTCTCGGTGCTGGGCAGGCTGCCGAAGGCCGAGGCTCGCGGATGCTCGGACACGTTCACCGGAGCGGCCGCATGAGTGCGTTGGAGCAGCGTTTTCCGCTGGGCGAATCGGTTTCGGTCGACGCGCTGCTGGACGAACTGCGCGAGGAACCGTCCGGCGGCCGGCTGACCGTCGGCGATCCGCGAGTGGTCGAGTTCGTCACCAAGTTCGCGCGCAAGCTGCTCGCGCCCGCGTTGGCACGTCGCTTCCCGGAGCTGGCCTCGCTGGGTTTCTTCCTGCGCAAGGGAGAACTCGCCAAGTCACTGTCCACTTTGGAAACCAGCGGTGACTCGCTGCGGTTCCCGCGCGGCCTGGTTTTCCACGTGCCACCGGCCAATGTGGACACCATTTTCGTGTATTCCTGGGCGCTGTCGGCGCTGGCGGGCAACAGCAACGTCGTGCGCGTGTCCTCGCGCTCGGCCGGTGCCGCCGAGGCCGTGCTGGAAGCGCTGAACGCGGCGCTCGAAGACGTGTCGCCGGAAACCGCGGCCACCATCCGGGCCACCCAGCGCATGGTCACCTACGACCGCAGCGACGAGGTCAGCGGCGCGTTGTCGCTGGCCGCGGACCTGCGGGTGATCTGGGGCGGCGACGCTTCCGTGGCCGCGCTGCGGAAATACCCGCTGGCCCCGCACGCGCGCGACCTCACGTTCCCGGACCGCTCGTCGTTCGCGATCGCGTCGGTGCGCGGCTGGCAGGAAGCCGCGCCGGAGCAGCGCAAGGCCGCCGCCGAGGGTTTCTACAACGACTCGTATTGGTTCGACCAGGCCGCCTGCTCGTCGCCGCGCGCGGTGTTCTGGGTCGGCGATTCTTCGGGCGCGCGGGCCGCCGGACAGGAGTTCCGCGAGCTGCTCGCTCAGGTGCTGGTGGCGAAACAGCACGTCACCGAGCCGGCGATGGCCGTGCAGAAGCGAGTGTCGGCGTACGGCGCGGCGGTCGACGGTCTCGTGTCGTCGATCCGCTTCGACGGCAACGCGCTGGCGACGCTCGAGCTGGCCGACGCCGCGGTGATGCCGCGCGAATGGCTGGGCGCGGGCACGTTCGCGAACGCCTCGGTGGCGTCGCTGGACGAGCTGGTGCCGATTGTGCAACGCAAAGACCAGACGGTGAGCCAGTTCGGGTTCACCCGCGAGGAACTGACCGGATTCGTGACGGCGCTCGCCGGACGCGGGGTGGACCGGGTCGTGCCCTTCGGCTCGGCCCTCACGTTCGCCGGGGTCTGGGACGGCTACGATCTGCTGTCCGAGTTCAGCCGCCTGGTCACGGTGCAGGCCTGAGGAGCTGAGAGGCAGTGACGACCGTTCGTACGCAGAGCCCGGGGGACGACGCCCCGTCCACTGAGGACGCCCCGACCACCGGAAAAGCCCGCAAGTCCACCAAGGCGCGGGTGCTCGACGTCGTGCGCTGGGTCGCCATTCTCCTGGTGATCGGCTTCGCGGCGAAGAGCCTGGCGTCCAACTGGGACGAGTTCTGGCACACGCTGGCGGACGTCGCCTGGCAGTCGTCGGTGCTCAGCCTTGTGGCGCTGATGGTGTCGATTCTCGTGTCCGTGTGGGGCTGGCAGGTCTTGGTCGACCACCTCGGCGGCAAGCCGGTCGGCTACGCCCGCGGCGCGCAGATCTGCCTGGTCGGCTCGCTCGGCAAGTACGTGCCCGGTTCGGTGTGGGCGTACCTGCTGCAGATGGAACTGGGCCGCAAAGCAGGTCTGGCGCGCGCCCGGATCTTCACCGGCTCGCTGATCCAGCTCGGCCTCGGCGTGGTGTCCGCGCTGGTCGTGTCGCTGCTCGCGGCCCCGGCGCTGTTCAGCAACAGCCCGCGCGCGATGTGGCTGTTCGTCCTGATCCCGGTCGGCCTCGCGCTGCTGCACCCGCGCATCCTGACCTGGGGCACGTCGCTGGTCCTGAAGATCCTGCGCCGCCCGCCGCTGGCCGAACCGCTCGGCTGGGGCGTGGTGCTGAAGGCATTCGGCGCGTCCATGGGCGCCTGGGTGTTCCAGGGCGTGCACCTGTGGCTGCTGGCGAACTCGGTCGGCGCCCCCGGCTTCAACGGCCTGATCCTGTGCATCGGCGCGATGGCAGTCGCGATGACGGTCGGCACGTTCGCGTTCATCCTGCCCAGCGGTGTCGGGGTCCGCGAGGTCGCCCAGGTAGCGGTGCTGACGGCGAGCGGCCTGACGGTCGGCCAGGCGACGGCGTTCGCGGTGGCTTCACGAGTGATGTTCACGGTGGCCGATTTGCTGACGGCTGGGTTTGCTGCGCTGGCGGCGAAGATTGCGGCTCGGCGTACGGAAGTTGCTGACGCTGCCTGATTGAGGCTTAAGGAAAGGGAGGCCGCCCGTACTCGGGCGGCCTCCCTTTTTGTATGCACGGTGAGCAAGCTGCTCGTGTTTGAGTAACGAAATCCGGAATCCCGCGGATGATCTCTGTGGGGGGCAAATCTTTGGCTGAGGTGTGCCCTGGAGCAGCGGGGTGCCCTCAAAGCCGTGGGCGAACCGTAAATCGCACGGGCTCAGCTGCGCCCGCGTTCGGCACCGGAATACGTTTTCAACATCGTGATGAACTGATTGGTTGTTTTTCCTTGACAATCTTGCGGAAAAAGTATGCGAAGCGAAGACCGTGGATGTCTTCCTGGCGATTCTTGCTGACGCTTGGCGCAGTGACGATCGCGCTCGCGCTGGCCATACCGCTCGCACCAGTGCGGTCCGACCAGGTCGACGTGAGCTGGCCGAAGGCTGGGCAACCGGCCGCGTCCACGGTCGCGATGTTCATGCCCTACCGGCCGTTGCAGCTGGATGTCTCGCTGTCCTGTTCGGCGGTGTCGACGGCCGCGGGATCGGCCCCCGTCACGGCGTTCTCTACTTTCCCGCCGGACGCGGACGGTGCGCGCCAGTGGGGGATGTCGCTCGTAGTGCGCGACCAGCAGTTGTTCCTTTCGGTCGCCGACCGCGAACACGCGCTGGGAAAGGCACCGTCCACGGGCTGTTCCTACCGGGTGCACGCCGAAGACCAGCAGTTAGTGGTTTCGGTGGCCGACGGTTCTCAGACCCGGGAACTGACGAGGATCGACGCTCTGGTGCCGCAGGTCGTCGCGTTCGTTACGGACCTGCCGCCCGAGCAGGCGGGTGCGGTCTCGGCGCACGCGCAGGCTGACGCGCGATTCCAGACCTCGCCCACTCCGCTCAAGCTGATCCTCATGATCGGCTGCGCGCTGGGAATCCTCGCCTGCCTGATCGCCGGATTCCGATTCTTCGGCACACGCGAGCGGCCCCGCGAGGTCAACGCGGGCAGGCGGCGCGTGGCCGATCTGGTCTGGACCGGGCTGGTCGCGGCCGGGGTCGCGGCGTGGGGAATTCTCGGTCCGCAAAGCGTGGACGACGGCTGGTTCCTCGGCATGCACCGGAACTTCGATGCCGCCGGGTACGCCGGTGACTACTACATGTCCTTCAACGCGGCGGAAACTCCCGCGGTAGGACTGCAGTACTTGTTCGCTCCGCTCTTCCACTTCTCCTGGGCACCGCTGTGGGTTCGGATCCCGGCGATGCTCGCCGGCATCGCGATCTGGGCGCTGGTGCTCGGCATCGTGCGGCTTGTGCGCCGCTACACCGACCGGCCGCGAGTGCCGCATTGGCTGCTCGCCGCCGCGTTCTTCGTCGCCTGGATGCCCGGCGGCGCGGGGCTCCGGCCTGAGCCGTTCGTGGCGTTGTGCGTAGCGGTGAGCGGTTATGCCGCCGTTCGAGCGCATTTGACGAACGCTCCTGCTTGGCTTCTCGTCGGCGCGGTGGCGGCGGGGCTGGCGTTCACCGTCACGTCCACCGGCTTTCTCGCGGTGATCCCGCTCGCGATCGGCCTCGTGCAAACGTGCCGCCGGCTGACCGGCGTGCGTGACCGGGTCGCCCTGGTCGTCCTCGCTCTGGCCGCTATGACCGTCGCGGTGCCGATCGCTTTCCAGGACACGGGTCTCGGCGGCTTCCTCGACTCCGCTGGTGCGCGCTATTGGTACGGCGCGGACCTGAGCTGGTACCACGAATTCAACCGGTACCAGATGCTGCTGGGCGGCGGCATCTCCGACGAGTTCCTGTTCGAGCAGCACCCCATGCGCAGGCTTCCCGTCCTGTTGTCCATCGGGCTGACGGTGATCGTGCTGGCGTTGCGGCTGCGGCACCGGGGCGGGAGCACTTTCTCCGGCCCGTTCGGCTGGCCGTTCGCCTGGTACGGACTCGGCCTCGCGTCGCTGGTGTTCACTCCCACGAAGATCGGTTCGCATTTCTTCGCGCTCGCGTTCTTCACCGTGCTGGTCCTGGCCTTCGGCCTGTCCGGGCTTCCCCGCGCGTTCGCCCGCGAGCACGTCGGCTGGGTCGTCCGGCTCAGCGCGTTGTTCCTCGTCCTGCTGCTGACCAGCGTCTCGTTCAGCGGCATCAACTCGTGGTGGGCCTATGACCGGCTGGGGATGCCCGAGCTGAACAAGAAACTCCTGCACGGCCTCCTCGCCAACCCAGCGCTGATTTTGGTGGCCGGTGTGGCGGCAGCGGGTGTGATCATGCTGATCATCCGCCGGTACTTCGGCCGGGCGCGCGACGCCGCTCCGAGCCCGGTGCGCTGGATCGGCTGGACCGCGGTTGCCATCGCCGGGCTTTCCGTCCTGCTGATGCCTCCGCTCACCGCAGGTCTGCTCGCCAAGGCCGCGGTGAACCAGCACAACCGGGGAGCCTGGTCCACGGTCTCGGCCAATCTCCATTCGGTGACCGGTTCGACGTGCGGTGCGGCCGACGCCATCCGGGTCGACGGCGAGGGCGCCGACCGGCCGCTCAGCCAGGTCCTCGCGGAGCAGGATGGACCGACACTGGTGGACTGGCCCATTTCCTTCTGGTTCCCGTGCGCGCGGCTTCCCCAGCTCGCCGACGGCCTGCTCGAACCACCGGCGACCGTCGTCGTAGCACCGGGTCCGTACCGCTTCGACGGCGATCTCACGCGCATTGCCAAGCCGCACGGCGGCGCGTTCGCCCCGATGACCAAGGTCGCCGCCTACCGTGAACTGCCGTCGCGGCTGATCAACGACCCGGAGCTTTCCGGTCTGCTGCTCGAGGTCGATTACCGGTATCCGGTCGACGGGTACGACGTCCGAAAGACCACTGCCGATCAGCCTGGCTGGCACCGGGATCCCCCGTACGCCAACCGGGATTACACCGGCCAGGCCCCGCCCTCGTCCTGACCGGGTTCGGGGCGGACTTGAGTGGTCCTGCAGTACTGAAATGGAGGAGGCCGCCCGAACCCGGGCGGCCTCCTGCTTTTTCCGCGCCGTCGGCGGACGTGATCGATATATCGGTGGCGTTCACCGACGAGACCGAGAACGACGCGATGGCCGGTCGGACGGGACCCATTCGGTTGCGGTGCGGCCGAATCCGGCGTGATTCCAGTGGCGGGCTTCTCCAGTTTCGCCAGCGCGACGTTTTCCGTCGGCGGCAGTCAGACGCCTCTTCGAGGTGATGACTCGCGACGGATCGATCAGTGCGTCCGAGCATGACTTGCCGGGAGCGAGGCGAGCACGCTGCCGGTGAACGGCGCAATTTCGGCTGCCTCGCGAGTCAATCTTTTTCGATTGACCAGACTGTCTATCCTGCATGAAACAGCGGCAGGATTCCGAAAAACCCTGCCGCTGGAATCAAATAACCTCAGCGATTCAGCTGATAAATCACCGCGTCCTCATTGCGGTAGACCTCCTTGAGGAACGGAAGCCCGTCCAGTCCGATCAGCCCTTCATTCGCGTACGCGGGCTTCGGCGGTGCGGCCGGGCGGCCGAGGATCACCCAGTGGACGTTGAGCCGCTCAACCGCGGCGCGGACCGCCGGGTTCGTTTCGTAGTCGCGGAAGTGGGCGGCGAGCAGCACCGCGTCCGAAGGCGGGTTGGAGCCGTCGTCGTGGGCGGCGACGGTGCGGACACCAGCGAGCGCGTAGGTCCAAGGCGTGCCGTCGTAGCGGTCGTTCATCGCCCACTGGCCGGGCTTCGCCAGCTTGCCCAGTTCCACCATCGCGCGTTCCTCGCCGGGCGTGATGTTCTGGTTGCGCGGGTCCGGGCTGTGGTAACCGCCGGCGATCACTTCGCTGTTGGTGCGGGTGTAGAGGCCCTTCGTGACGCCGACAAAGGCCAGCAGCACCACCGCGGCGAGCGCGGCTGGCGGAACACGTGAGGGCAGCCGTTCCTTCAGCCATTCGTGCAGCGCGGCGACGCCGTGGCCCGCGATGAACGACAGCGGCACGATCGCCATCGTGATGAACCGGTACGGGTCGTCCCACCACGGCCGCGACAGGGCCATGACCAGCGGCGAGTCCGAGGACGCCACCGCCATGTAGAACAGGCCGGTGATCAGCGCGGTCAGGCCGATCCAGCGCAAGCCGCCGAGTCGGCGGAAGAAGATGAAACCGACGAGCAGCGCCGCCGACAGCCAGATCTGCGGATGCGGTTCGAAGTGCTGGAATCCGAGCAGCGCGCCGAGTGCGGTCGTCGCCCGCCATTCGCTCGGCCAGCCGAGGTAGCCCCAGCTGCTTGCCTGTCCCAGTGCGCCGAACAACTGCATCGACGCCACGAGCACCGACACCGCCGCGATCGGCAGCAGTGCCAGCAGGTCCTTGCCGATCGAACGCCACCGCTCGATCCAGCGCTGCACCAGCAGCGGCCCGGCGAACAGGATCGCGCCGAACAACGCGGACGAGTGGACGCACAGCAGGCCGATCGCCCCGAGCATCAGCACGAAACCGGTGTCCAGCGCGACCCGGTCGAGGTAGCGGCGCAGCACCACGGCGGCCAGCGGGGTGAGCGCGATGCCCACCAGGAACGGGAACAGCGGCCCGCGGTTCATCGACTCGTAGAGGCCCATCACCGGCGCGGCTGACGCGAGCGCGACGGCCCCGGCCAGCACGGCGCGGCCGCGGAACGCCCGCACCATCACCGCGAGCGAAAGCGCCAGCAACCCGGGCAGCAGCGCAGTGTTCACGTCGAGGGTCAGCGGGATCGAGCCGCCGCTGATCGTGTACTGCACGGAGGCGAGCAGGTGGTAGGCGTTGGGGTAGAAGGGCGGTGAACCGTCGCCGTACCAGTTCAGCTTGCTCATGCCGAAGAGGCTGCCGTCGCCGCTTTCGGCGATGTAGCGGATGCCGTTGGCCGCGTACGGCGCGTCGCCGCCCTGGGCGATCGCGCCGAGGTGACCCATGCCATGAACCGCGGTGTAGAACCCGATCGCGGTGGCGAGGACGACACACGCGCCGACCGCCCAGTTCGCCCGCGGTTCCCAGGCCCGCGGTTCCGGCTCGTGCGGCCACCGGCGGACGGTCAGCCGCCGGAGTCCGAACGCGACAGCCGCGAAGATCACCGTGGTCAGTGCCAAGGTCCAGGCATTGAAGGGCAGCCCGATCGCCGCCGTCCACGGACCCGCGAGGCCGGCGATGGCGTAGCTCAGCAGCGGCGTCAGACCGGCGAGCAGCCAGCCGCGCAGACCGGCGGCGACGCCGGTGATGAGCCCGGGGATTCCGAGCACGAGCAGGCAGCAGGCAATGCTGGCTGCCACGGAGAGCAGGGTGGGTTCGCTCGGCACAGTCTTCCTCAGGTCACGGGACATCCGCCGGCCCCCGCCGTGGCGGATTGGAATCGAGGCCCAGACTAGCGGGCACCCATATACACCCGAACGGCTGATGTCGGCGGAGCGCGGCCGCGCGCTTGACTGGAACTGGTGAGGAGCGGTCCGCCAGGGGTCGGCCGGACGGGTGAGGGGCGCGGGAGGCTGGGGGCGCGTGGTTTACGCGGTCGTGGGGGGATGGCTGGCGCTGGCCGCGCTGGTCGTCGCCGCTTGGCGGCGGATCGGACACGACCGGCGGTGGCGCGTCGGGGTTCTCCTTCTCGTACTCGCGTTTTCGCTGTCGCATCAGCTGTTGTTCGCCACTGCCACCGAGGACGCGTACGTCAGTTTCCGGTACGCGCAGAACATCGCTGACGGCGTTGGGCCTGTTTTCAACACTGGCGATCGCAGCGAAACGTACGCGAATTTCCTCTGGCTCGTCGTGATCGCCTTGCCGCGCGGCGCATTCGGTGCGGAAGTGCCGTCCGCAGCCGTCGTATTGAGCGGCGCGGCCGCGTTGGCGTGCGTGGTTATGGCGTATTTCCTCGCCAACCGCATTGCCGCGCTCGCGTTGCCGGACGGGGTCGAGCCCCGGCGAGCGGTCGGCGTCGCGGCGGCGTTGCTGACCGCGGGCGCGAATGGGCTCGCGGTGTACGGGCTTTCCGGCACTGAGCTGCCGATGTTCGCGTTGCTCGTGCTGTGTGTCTCGTACGCGTTGGTGGCGGGCCGGCCGTTGGTCGCCGGAGTGCTCGTGGCCAGCGCGGTGATGACGCGACCGGAAGGGCTCGTGCTCGCGGTCGTCGGCACGGCGTGGCTCGTTTTCGCGGCGGCCCGCGGGCGGCACACCTGGTGGGCGCCGGTCGGTTTTGTGCTGGGCGCGCTGGTTTTCCTGGCTCCGTGGACGGCTTGGCGGATCACCTATTACGACCGGTTCGTGCCCGACCCGAGCCTGCCGCCGGGCCCTGATTGGTCGTACCTGGGCGGCTTCGCCTTGGCGCACTTGGGTTTTCTCGTCCCGGCCGTGGTCGTGGCGGGATTGGTGGCGAACCGGGGACGCGCGGCGGAAGCCCGGCCCGCGTTGTGGCTGCTGCTGGCGCTCGCCGTCGGGCACACCGCGTTCGTGGTGCTCTTCGAGGAGGATCCGGGCCTCTCGTGGCGGCTGCTCGTGCCGGTACCGCCGTTGCTGGCGGTCGCCGCGGTGGCCGGATGCGGCGTTCTGACTCCGGTGCCGAGGCCGCGGGCGGTTTCCCGAGCGGTTCCGGCGGTCACCGCGGCGCTGACCGGGGTCGCGGTGGCGGTCTCCGTGCTCAGCCCCGAGGTGCTGGAGCGCGTGCGGGCGTGGAGTACGCAGGGAGCGCAACTGGCTGAGGTCGGGGACTGGCTCGCTCGCTACCTGCCGCCGGGGTCCGTCGTGAGCGCCGGATCGCCGGGGCTGCTGGCGAGCCGCGCCGGTTCGCGGGTGCTGGTGGTCGGGCTCGACGCGGAACGCTCGACGCTCGCCGTGCCCGGCCGTTCGGGATACGCCAGCCGCCAGGATTGTGCCGACGACCTGCCCGCCTGGTACCGCGTCGCGACCTTCCGGCGCACCGGGACGCCGTTCTGGATCTCGGTCTACCCGCGCGCCGACGACGCGAGCCGGCTCGTCGACGAACTCGACCGCGCCCCCGACTTCCACTACGTGTCCTGCCCCTGAAGTGTGGCGGAGCCGACCCGCGCGACCTACCGGCGAGAAACCTACGGTCCCGTAGCCTTGGCGCATGGCTGACTTCGTGTACCCGCCCGTCCTGGTCGCCGCGCGGCTGATGTTCCGGCTGCTCGACAACCGCCTCCGGGTGACCGGCGCCGAGCACGTGCCCGCCCGCGGCGGTGCGGTGCTCGCCTGCACGCACGTCAGCTACCTGGACTTCATCTACTGCGGCCTCGGCGCCCGTCCGGCGAAGCGGCTGGTGCGGTTCATGGCCAAGCAGGAAATCTTCAGCAACCCGGTCGCCGGTCCGCTGATGCGCGGCATGCACCACATCCCGGTGGACCGCGCCGCCGGGCAGGCGTCCTACGACGAGGCGGTGGCCCGGCTGCGCGCGGGCGAGGTCGTCGGCGTTTTCCCGGAGGCCACGATCAGCCGGTCGTTCACCGTGAAGGACATCAAGACCGGCGCGGTGCGGATGGCCGCCGAGGCTGGTGTTCCGGTGATCCCGATGGCGCTGTGGGGCACGCAGCGGCTCTGGACGAAGGGCCGCCCGAAGGACCTGACCCACCGGCACGTGCCGATTTCGGTGGTGATCGGCGAGCCGATGCGCCCCGGCCCGGACGACTCGTGCGAGGCGCTGACGACGGACCTGCGCGCCCGGATGTCGGAGCTGCTGGAGAAAGCGCAGGCGGAGTACCCGGAGGCCCCGGAGAGCGACGCTGAGCGCTGGTGGATGCCCGCGCATCTTGGCGGCAGCGCGCCGACACCGGAGGAAGCTGCGGCACTCGACCGTCGCTCGTGAGCGCTGCTCGTGCCCCAATGCCACTTTGGGTGCGCTGAACGCACCGAATGCCACTTTGGGTGCGTCGGATGCACCCAATGCCACGTTGGGGTGTTCTCAGCAGCGGGGTGTGCGACGGATTTGTTGTGGCGG
Organism: Amycolatopsis sp. cg13; assembly: GCF_041346965.1. Lineage (GTDB taxonomy): Bacteria > Actinomycetota > Actinomycetes > Mycobacteriales > Pseudonocardiaceae > Amycolatopsis. The sequence goes on along the minus strand of NZ_CP166848.1, from coordinate 5,520,085 downwards.
TGCTCCCGGGGGATGCGGGCGTCGCCTGGCGAGGCGGGCTGTTGCTGCGTTCCTGCGAAGGTACGTGAGGGGAACCCTGAGGGAATCTGATTCCCTCAGGGTTCCCCTCACGTACCTCGGACTCGCGGGGCGCCACGCCGGGCCCGAGAACCCCCGCGCGCTACTGAGAAACCGGCATTGGAGCGCTTAGAACCAGCGCTCCAGCACCTGCGCCACCCCGTCCTCCGCAGCCGGTCCCGTCACCTCGTCCGCCACCGCCAGCACCTTCGGGTGTCCGTTGGCCATCGCGACGCCGTGCCCGGCCCACTGCAGCATCTCGACGTCGTTGGGCATGTCGCCGAAGGCGATCACCGCCGACTGGGGCACGTCGAAGCGTTCGGCGATGTCCGCGAGCCCGGTCGCCTTGGTCACGCCGTGCGCGGACAGTTCGATCAGCCCGCCGGTGGACGAGTACGTGACGTCCACCGCGCCGTCGAGCACCGCGTTCACCGCCTCGGCCATTTCCTCCGACGTCATCCCCCGACGGCTGACCAGCAGCTTGATCGCGGTTTTCCCGAGCACCTCGGCGCGCGGCGCGATCCGGCTCTCCTCGTCGCCCCACGGGTTGTGGTACTCCGGCTCGATCACGAAATTGCGCAGTTCGTGGTCCACCGATCCGGTGCCGACCCGTTCCGCGGCCAGCCGGCAGCCGGGCAGTGCCTTGTCGAGCGCGGAGGCCAGGTCGTGCAGCAGGACCGGCTCGAGTTCGCCGTGCACCGCGACCACCGAATCGGCTCCGATGTCCAGCAGCACGGCGCCGTTGGCGCACACCGCGTACCCGGTCAGCCCGAGCGGCCCGGCGATCGGCGCGATCCAGCGCGGCGGACGTCCGGTGCTCAGCACGAACGGCACGTCGTCGGCCAGGACCCGCTGGACGACCGCCACCGTGCGCGGCGTCACTTTTTCGCTGGGGCCGAGCAGGGTGCCGTCGACATCGGACGCGATCAACCGGGGTTTCTCCACGCGTCCCATTCTCCCGGTCGCCGCCCGTTCGAGCGAATGTCAGTGCTGGACGTTACGGTCGGCCTCGTGCGAGCAGGCATCGTAATTCTTCCTGAAGACCGCTGGTGGGCGGCCGAGCCGAAATGGCGCGCGGCCGAGGAGTACGGCTTCGACCACGCGTGGACCTACGACCATCTGGGCTGGCGATCGCTGGTCGACGGCCCGTGGTTCTCCGCCGTGCCCACCCTCACCGCGGCGGCCATGGTCACCTCCACGATCCGGCTGGGCACCTTCGTCGCCTCGCCGGTCGCGCGGCATCCCGTGCCGTTCGCGCGCGAGCTGATCACCCTGGACGACGTGTCCGACGGGCGTTTCGTGCTGGGCGTCGGCGCGGGCGTGGACAGTTCGCGCTACGACGCGCAGGTGCTCGCCGCGCCGGAGCTGACCGCGCGGCAGCGGGTCGACCGGTTCACCGAGTTCGTGGAGGCCCTCGACGGGCTGCTGATGACCGACAACTTCGACTTCTCCGGCGAGTACTACTCCGCACGCGGCGCGCGGAATCTGCCCGGCACGGTGCAGCGGCCTCGGCTGCCGTTCCTGGTCGCGGCCAACGGCCCGCGCACCATGACGCTGGCCGCGCGGTTCGGGGCGGGCTGGGTCACCACCGGTCGCGGCGGCTCCACCCTCGACGAATGGTGGACCGGCATCGAGGAGCTGGTCCGCACGTTCGACCAGCGGCTCGAAGCGGCCGGTCGCGAGCCGGCGGGCATCCAGCGGCACCTGAGCCTCGACGCGGCTCCGGTGTTCTCGCTCAGCAGCGTCGCGGCGTTCCGCGAGGCCACCGAAAGGGCCCGTGAGCTGGGCTTCACCGACGTTATCGCGCACTGGCCGCGTTCGAGCGGGCCGTACGAGGGGCACGAGTCGGTGCTGGAAAAGGTCGTCGAAGAAGTGCTTCCGGGCCTCAAGGCCGAATAAGAACTCGGGACCGCGGCCGGGGAGGCCGCGGTCCCGAGGACTTACTTGATGATCGTGTAGATCTGCGCGCCGGGATTGTCGTACACGAGGCGCAGGAAATCGCTGCCCCGGAGGTCGCGCAGACCGGGGGAGATCGGCGCGTCCCTCGCGATCGAGCCGCTGCCCACGAGCACGTGGTGCACTTTCAGCCGCCGCACCGCCTCTCGAACGCGCAGGTCAAGGTCGTAATCGCGGAAGTGCAGCGCCAGGTACTTCGCGTCCGGCGAGATCGGGCCGCCGCCGTCGTAGTGGCCCGCCACCGGGTGCACGCCGGTCAGCGCGTACATCCACGCGGTGCCGTCGAGGCGGTCGTTCAGCACCTTCTGGTCCGACGGGATGCCCATCCGGCCGAGGAAGTCCATGGCCGCGATCTCGTCCGGGCTGACCGGCGGCGTGACCTCGCCCTCCGGCCCGTTGTAGTACAGGAACGACACCGCAGTGGCGTTCGCGGTCCGGTAGAAACCGCCGGTCAGCACCGCGGTCAGGGCCACGACGACCGCCGCCGCCGCGACTCCGAGCCGGGACACCACCTTCGGCCGCGCCTTCGCCCAGCTGACCGAGCGGATCAGCTGGGCGATCCAGCGCTGCAGTTCCGCCATGCCGTGCCCGGCGAGCAGGCACAGCGGGATCGCGGCCAGCGCCATCAGCCGGAACCGGTCGTTCCACCACGGCCGCGACAGCGAGATCACCAGCGGCGACGCGCCGTAGGACGTGACCAGCACGAACAGCCCGGACAGCCCGATCGCGGACACCATCAGCCAGCGCAGCCTGCCGAGCGAGCGGAAGCTCAGCACGCCGACCACGAGCAGCACGGTGAGCCAGAGCTGCGGTTTGTGCAGCACCTGCTGGAACGTGGCGAGCATGTTCAGCGCCGACATGACCGGCAGGTCCGAATTCCACGGCTGGTATGGGTACGCGCCGTTGGTGAAGCCGATCGCGCCCAGGATCTGCAGTGCGGCGAGCGCGAGCCCGATCACCATGACCGGCACTGTGCGCACGATGTCGCCGCCGATCACGCGCAGCCCGTTGCGTCCCTCGGGCACACCGTCCACCTGAAGCCCGCGAAGCGACCGATACCAGCGCTGCAGCACCAGTGGCGCCGCAAAGAGCGTGCCGCCGAATAGTGCACTCGAATGCGCGACAAGCAGGCCGTCCACGGTTAGCGCGAGCACTATGCCGGTGTCGACGCCCGGACGCACGAGAAAGCGTTGCAGCGAGACCACCATGAGCGGCGTCAGAACCACGCCCAGCGCGTACGGCAGCAAGCCGCTCGACACTGACTCGTACGCGCCCGTGGTGGCCGCGGCGGCGATGAGAGCCGCGCAGCCCGCGAAGACCGCACGGCCGCCCATCTGGCGGACCAAAGCGACCATCGACAGCGCGAAGATGCCCGCGACCGGCATGGTCACGGCGTTCAGCGTGACCGGGATGCTCGTCCCGGAGATCTGGTAGACCAGCGCGGCGACCAGGTGATAGCCGTTCGGGTAGAACGAGCCGTCCGGATACCAGTTGACCTTGCTCATCCCTATGAGCGAGCCGTCGCCGGTGTCGGCGATGTAGCGGATGCCGTTCGCGTGATAGACGGTGTCCCAGCGCTGGAAGACCGCCGTCGTCCCGCCGCGCGCGGACAGCACCACGGCGATCGACAGCGCGGTCGCCACCACGACGCACGCGGCGACCGACCAGTGCGCACGCGTGCTCCAGACGACCGGGGGCTCCTCCGCGCCGGGCTTGATCCAGCCGCGCACGAGGCACAGCCTGCGGATCCCCCACGCGATCCCGGCCAGCAGCAGCGTGCACGCCGAGGCGGTCAGGACGTTGTAGTGAAGGCCGACGGCTGCCAGCCACGGCCCGCCAAGGCCGGTGACGGAGTAGCTGAGCAGCGGCGCTAGTCCGGCCAGGGCCCAGCCGCGCACTCCCGCGGCCCTCCCGATGATGCCGCCCGGGACCACCAGCACGGCCAGGTAAGTGGCGACCGCGCCGAGATAAGTCCAGAAGGTGTCTGGTGCAGGCATGCTTCTCACTTGTGTAGTGCGGGTAAAACCCGGCGGGATGCCGAGGTCGGTTCGGGAGGCGGTCGCACGACTGCGTACCCTGAGCGCCCGTGAGCGAGCACACGAACTCCGCCAAGATTACTGAAGACGACTTTCGCGGTTACGACCTCGTCGTCGTCGGGTCCGGTTTCTTCGGCCTGACCATCGCCGAACGGGCCGCGGCCGAGCTGGGCAAGAAGGTCCTGGTCCTCGAGCGCCGCCACCACCTCGGGGGCAACGCCTACTCCGAGGTCGAGCCCGAAACGGGCATCGAGGTGCACCGCTACGGCGCGCACCTCTTCCACACGTCCAACAAGCGGGTGTGGGACTACGTCAACCGCTTCACCGAGTTCACCGGGTACCAGCACCGGGTCTTCGCCAGGGTGCGGGACCAGGTCTATTCGTTCCCGATGAACCTCGGGCTGATCAACCAGTTCTTCGGCAAGTCGCACACGCCGGACGAGGCGCGCGAGCTCATCGCGAAGCAGGCCGCCGAGTTCCGGACCGAGGACGCGCAGAACCTCGAGGAAAAGGCGATCTCCCTGATCGGCCGCCCGCTTTACGAGGCGTTCATCCGCGGATACACCGCGAAGCAGTGGGAGAACGACCCGAAGAACCTCGGCACGAACATCATCAACCGGCTGCCGGTCCGCTACACCTTCGACAACCGGTACTTCAACGACACCTACGAGGGCCTGCCGGTCAACGGCTACACCGCGTGGCTCGAGAAGATGGCCGAGCACGAGAACATCGAGATCCGGCTGAACGTCGACTACTTCGACGTCCGCGAGCACATCCCGGCGGGCACCCCGACCGTCTACACCGGGCCGCTGGACCGCTACTTCGACTACTCGGCGGGCCGGTTCACCTGGCGCACCGTCGACTTCGAGTCCGAGGTCGCGCAGACGGGTGACTTCCAGGGCACCTCGGTCGTCAACTACAACGACGAAGAGGTCCCCTACACCCGCATCATCGAGTTCCGCCACTTCCACCCGGAGCGGGACTACCCGAAGGACAAGACGGTCATCTTCCGCGAGTACTCCCGTTTCGCGAAGGAAGACGACGAGCCGTACTACCCGATCAACACCGCCGAGAACCGCGAGAAGCTGGAAAGCTACCGCGAGCTGGCGAAGACCGAGGCGCGCGAGAAGAACGTGCTGTTCGGCGGGCGTCTTGGCACGTACAAGTACCTCGACATGCACATGGCGATCGGGTCGGCGCTGTCGATGTTCGACAACAAGATCGCCCCGCACCTGACCGACGGTGCGCCGCTGGACGGGTCGATCGATGCTTGAGAAAGACACCCCGCGCGGTGAAGTGGCTGTGCTCTCCCGCACCCAGAAGGTGCTGAAGAAGCCCGGCACGGTGCAGGTCGCGCGGGGAATGTCGCTGTTCGGGGAGCACAGCGCGGGATGGTTCGCGCTGGGCTTGCTCGGAGCGGCGGTGGACCGCGACCGGCGCAAAGACTGGCTGGTCGCGTCGGCCGGAGTGGTGGGCGCGCACGCCGCGTCGATCGCCGTGAAGCGCGTCGTGCGGCGGCGCCGTCCGGACCATCCCAGCGTGGAGGTTCTGGTCGGCACGCCGAGCAAGCTGAGCTTCCCGTCGTCGCACGCGACGTCGACGACAGCGGCGGCGGTGCTCTACTCCGGATTGACCGGGCGTAACCTGGTCCCCGCCCTGGTACCGCCGATGCTCGCCTCGAGGCTGCTGCTCGGCGTTCACTATCCGACAGACGTTCTGGCCGGAGCCGCCCTGGGAGGCGTCGTCGGCGGTCTGATCCGACGGAAGCTGACCAAGAAGCGATGAGCGAAACGACCGACGAGCGAACCGAAAACGCGTCCGGTACGGCCGAATCCGCGCAAGCGACGGAACCGGCTGCCGACAAGACCGACGTGGCGCAAGAAACCACCGACAAGGCCGAGAAGGCTGAGGCTCCGGCCTCGGCCCCGGCCGCCCCGGCGCCGTCTTCCGGCCCGAGCCCCGTGGGTCTCGTGCTCGGGGTGATCAAAACCGCGCGGCCGAAGCAGTGGGTGAAGAACGTCCTCGTCTTCGCGGCGCCGTTCTTCGCGTTCTCCAAGGCGACGAACCGGACCGAGCTGGTCATCGACGCGCTGATCGCGTTCGTGGCGTTCTCGCTCACCGCCTCGTCGGTCTACCTGATCAACGACGCCGTCGACGTCGAGGCCGACCGGGCCCACCCGACGAAGCGCAACCGCCCGATCGCGGCGGGCATCGTCCCGGTCCCGGTGGCCTACGCGTCAGCCGTGGTGTTCTTCCTGGCCGGGCTCGCCGTGTCGTTCGCGGCGGACTGGCGCCTCGCCATCGTGCTGGCGGTCTACGAAGCCGTCCAGCTCGGCTACTGCTTCGGCCTGAAGCACCAGCCGGTGGTGGACCTGGCGATCGTCGGCTCGGGCTTCCTGATGCGCTCGGTGGCCGGCGGTGTCGCGGGCGGCATCGCGATGTCGCAGTGGTTCCTGCTGGTCACGGCATTCGGCTCGCTGTTCATGGTGGCGGGCAAGCGCTACGCGGAGATCATGCTGTTCGAGCGCACCGGCGCGAAGATCCGGTCCTCGCTGAAGAAGTACTCGGCGAGCTACCTGCGCTTCGTGTGGGCGACGTCCGCGGCGATCCTGATCATGTCCTACTGCCTGTGGGCGTTCGAGATCCGCCAGGCCGAGCACAACTCGGTGTGGGCGGTCGTGTCGATGGTCCCGTTCGTGATCGCGGTGCTCCGCTACGCGGTCGACGTGGACGGCGGCAACGCGGGCGCGCCCGACGAGATCGCCCTGAAGGACCGCGTGCTGCAGGTGCTCGGCGCGACCTGGGTCGTGACCCTGTTCCTGTCGTTCTACCTGTGAACGGCGCGCGGATTTAGACAGCTGGGATTCAGCTTCTCCACAGCATCGACGGTCACCCTCAGGGTGGGAGCCGGGACACCCCGCCTCCCACCCGCTCAGCCCGGAGGACCGACGATGAACTACAACGAGAACCCCTCGCCCAGCGAGCCTGCGGGCACTGGCGCGACCGGCGGGCCCGCGGGGCAGGAACCGACCGAGCAGTTCGGCCGGACCGGGGACCTGGGCGGGGCTTCCGCAGCTTCCGCTGGTCAGCCGGGGTCGGCTGAGGAGGCCACTCAGCCGAGTCAGCCGGTACCGCCCGCCGAGCAGACCAGCCAGCTGCACCAGCCCGGGCCGTCAGCCGAGCAGGCGGGCCAACCGGCGTCGTCTGCCGAGCAGGCGTCTCAAGCGGGTCAGCAGGCCGCTCAGCAACCGCCTCAGCCCGGCCCTTACGCCCAACCCGGTCCGTGGGGCATGCCGCTGCCGCCGCCGAAGCAGAGCGGCTTCCGCCGGTTCGTGGCCCACCGGGCGACGCAACTGGTCGCGGTGGGCGTCCTGGGACTGGCCGTGGGCGGCGGAATCGTCGGCGGCGTCATGGCCGCGACGCACCACTCCGGCCGCCCCGGCATGAGTCAGCACCAGGGCGGCCACCGCTTCAACGACGGCGGTCCCGGCCAGCGCCACCGCGTCCCGGACGGCCAGAACGGCGGCAACGAGAACAACGGCCCCGGGTTCGGCAACGGGAATGGCGGCAACACCGGCTCTGGGAATTGATCGAGCCTTTCGCGCAGAATCCCTGCCCGCAAGACCTTATTCGCCCAGTAGTGCCGGGTACAAAACCGTCGGATGCTCGGACAGCGCGGCTTTCGCGGTCGCGCTGTCCGCGTCCGCGATGATCTCGATTTCCCCCGCTTCCAGGCCGTCCAGCGCGAGCCGGACGACCTCGGCCGGGTCGTTCTTCGGGATGTCGAAGCCCGCCATCATGTCGGTGTCGGTGCTGGCCATGACCAGGCCGCTGACCAGCGTGCGCTGGGCCAGCAGCTCCAGCCGCACCGAGTTGGTCAGGCTCCACGCCGCCGATTTCGATGCCGCGTATCCCGCCGAGCCCGGGTAGGTCGCCCAAGAAAGGGCGGACAGCACGTTCAGAACCGCGCCATCTTTCAGTCCTGGCGCGAATGCGCGGGTTACCTGGAGCGGGCCGAAGAAATTCGTCTCCATTTCGCGGCGAATCTCGGCCAGATCGCCAGTCACCAGGTCGGTGAAGCCAGCGATTCCGGCATTGTTGATCAGCAGGTTGACGTCCGGGGCGGCGGCCGCGGCGGCTGCGATCGAGTCCGGATCGGTGACGTCCAGCTGCAGCGACACGGCACCGTCGAGGTCGAGGGGGCGGCGAGCGGTGGCGTAGACCTTCGCCGCGCCGCGCTCCAGCAGGGCGCGGACGAAGTGGGTGCCGAGTCCGCGTCCGGCACCGGTGACCAGCGCGGTTGAGCCTGTGATCTGCATGGGGTTCTCCTGGGAAAAGCCGTCGGAAGGGGACAACAGCTATCCTGAATCCTGACGTCGGTGTCAGGTTCTCGTGTTTGTTGTGCGGATCACGGCGGAGGCTTGCGGATGAGGATCGGAGAGGTGGCGGAGCGCGCCGGGGTCAGCGTGCGTTCGCTGCGCTACTACGAGCAGCAGGGGCTGCTCGAGTCGACGCGCACGGCCGGCGGGCAGCGGCGGTACGGCGACGATGCGGTGTCCTGGGTCGGGCTGATCCAGCAGCTTTACGCGGCCGGGCTGTCCAGTGCGACTATCCGCGAGTTGATGCCGTGCCTGCACGCGGGCGTCAGCACGCCGGAGTCGCGCGCTCGGTTGCGCACGGAGAAAGCCCGGCTGGACGAGTACATCTCCGGTCTCGAACGCACGCGGGAGCGGCTGGAGACGATGATCGAATTGGCGGAGGCGCCGAATCCGCATTGCCCGGTCGTGCTGGGTTAAAGCGCGGCGAAGGTGTCGTTGAGGATCTTCACGATCGCTCGCGGGGTGCCGGGGATGAGTTCGGTCCGGCCGTCGGTCGTTCGGTAGGTGAGAATTCGGCCGGATTTCACGTCGGCGGCGAGAATCGGGCCGCCGGTGAGGTGCCGACCGTTCGCGCGGCGGCCGACGTAGAGCTCGTGCGTTGCTTCCGCTGGTTGATTCAGCGTCGAGGCGAGGTATTCGTGGCTGTTGGTCTCGTCGAACGGGTCCGGGGCGGAGTCGGTCGCGGGTGTGACCGAAACGGACCGCACTGGCGCGCCGGGGATTTGCGGAAGCGTGCCGAAAAGCGTCGTGGCCAGCCGGGTCGGTGCGGCTGGCTGGATTTCGACCAGGCCGTCCTGCGCGGAAATCAGAATCGCGGCTTGTTCTCGTTGCGCGACTATGCCGGTCCGCTGGATTCCGCCGCGTAATGCCGACCAGGCGAAGTACTCGCGTTCGGCGTCGGCGAGGACTTGCAGGGTGGTGCGCAAATACGCGGACGGTGCGTCGTTGTCCGCGAGGCCGAGCCGGGCGAGGAGATTGATGGTGGCGGCGTGAAGTTCGCGGTGTGCGCCGGTTTTGACCCAGACTCGCTTCGCGCGCAGCATCGGATGCTGTTCGCCGAGATCGAGCATGTCCCAGACGACCGAGAGCGCTTCGACGGGCAGGGTCACCGCTTGGCCGACGTCCTCCCGCACCCGCGCCCCCTCTCGCAATCGCCATAAGCACGGTAGCCGATTGATTACCCGCGTGGTGTTGGTGTCAGCAATTGCGGACAGGTAGCAATTCTGGAAAGCCACCTCCGGCTAGACGTGAACGCTATAGGCATTCATGCTCTGATTATTCCTGCTCTGGCCTTGGCGGCGGTAGACGTGTGTGATTAACCGACGATGGCCAAGCCTCCGATCTCCGCCGCGACGCGCACCGTTGGCGAACGCGTGCGCGAATTCCGCAACGAGGCGGGGCTGAGTCAGGAACAGTTGGCCGAACTGGCCGGAGTGCACTGGACGTTCGTGAGCCAGGTCGAACGCGGGCTGCGCAACATCAATCTGCACAACTTGCTCAAATTCGCCGACGGTCTCGGCGTGAATCCCGCCCGGCTGGTGGACGGGCTGCGTCCGCCGTCGGGTGATCAGTCCACTGTGGACGGCCGCAGCACCTGACGAAGCGTGCCCTCGCGAATCAGCAGAATCTGCGTAATCACCTGCAGCCCCACGAAGAACGCGATCGACAGCCCGGCATCGAGCGCGGGGACGTCGTCGACCGGCAGCGTGTACGCCATCCCGATGCTCAGTCCACTGTGGACCAAACTGCCGACGCCCCACACCACCGTCAGCGCCCGCCACGCCCGGCGGAACGACGGCCGCTCATCCCACGCCGCGTCCAGCCGGGAGCCACGGCCGGGCAGCAAGGCGCGGGCCGCTTGATAGGTCGTCGGATATTGGCCGACGACCAGGCTCGCGAGCAGCCAGACCCCGGCCAGCGTGCTGAACCAGGCACCGCGCACGAGCATCAGCCGCGCGTCGCCGGTCATCAGCGTGGTGGCCAAACCGACGGCCAGGAACATCAGGACGAGCAGCCCGATCCCGTCCACGCGACGCCGGGTTACCAGCGTGTACAGCACGCGCAGCGCGGGCGGCAGGCCGCTGAGCAGCAGTGCCCACACCGGCGGGACGTCGAAGGCGCGGAGCAGGTAATAGCCGCCGACTGGCGCGCCGAGGTCGATCAGCAGCGCGGCCAGCGACGAGCGGAATTCTTTCCCCATGCCCCGAGTTTCGGCGCTCGGGGGTCCTCAGTACATCGTCGAGCTGGTCAGCCCGGCATCCACCGAATGGTGGAGGCCGGGCCGCGAAAACGTCAGACCGGCAGCTTGCGGAAGATCTTCCGCGGCACGTGCCGCAGGATCGACATCACCAGCCGGAACTCCGACGGCGACCAGACGAGCTCCTTGCCCTTGCGCGCCGCGTCGACCGCCACGTCGGCGACCTGCTCGGCGGTCCGGGTCAGCGGAGCGTCCTTCATTCCGGCGGTCATCTTGGTCTTGACCTGGCCCGACCGGACGACGGTCACCTGCACGCCGTGCGGCGCGAGCGCCTCGCCGAGACCGAGGTAGAAGCCGTCGAAACCGGCCTTGGTCGAGCCGTACACGAAGTTGGACCGGCGAACCCGCTCGCCCGCCACCGACGACAGCGCGATGACCTTGCCGTGGCCCTGCGTCTTCAGCTTCTCCGAGAGTGCCACGCCGACCGACACCGCGGCGGTGTAGTTGACCGTCGCCAGCTCAACGGCCTTGCCGTGGTCCTGCCACAGCTCCTCGGCCTCGCCGAGCAGACCGAACGCGACCACCGCGACGTCGATGTCGCCGCCGGCGAACGCCTCGTCCAGCACCTTCGGGTGCGACGCCAGGTCCTTCGCGTCAAAGGCCACTGTGGACACTTCGGCACCGCGATCCTTCAGGCGCTGCGCGGCTTCCTCCAGCCGCGGCGAAGGACGGGCGGCCAGCACGACCCGCAGCGGCTTCTCCGCGAGGTACTTCTCCGCGATCGCCAGCGCGATGTCGGACGTGCCGCCGAGCAGCAGCAGGGACTGGGGGTTACCGACCGCGTCGATCACAGTGCGAGCCTCCGGCTCATGTCAGAGGCGAAAACGCCTTCGGGGTCAACGGAAGCGCGCACCTTGCGCCACTCCTCCAGCCGCGGGTACATCTTCGCGAACGTCTCGGGCGAGGTGCGCGAGTCCTTCGCGGTGTACAAGCGGCCGTTCGCGTCCAGGACCATCTCGTCCATTTCCTCGCAGAACCGGCTGAGCCCGTTCTTGATCGGGAAATCGACGCTCAGCATCCAGCCCGGCGTCGGCCAGGACATCGGGGACGGGTTCGAGTCGCCCATCCGCTTGAACACGTTCAGGAACGAGTAGTGCCCGGACCGCGAGATCGCCCGGCAGATGCCCTTGAGCTGCTCTTCCGCGCCGAACGGCACGGAGAACTGGTACTGCAGGAAGCCCTTGCTGCCGTAGCCGCGGTTCCACTCGCTCAGCATGTCGAGGGGGTGGTAGAACTGCGTCAGGTTCTGGATCTTGCCGCGCGCGCCCTTCTTGGGCACGGTCTGCTGCCACAGGTTGCCCATCATGGTCGAGGTCAGCTTGTTGACCAGACCGCTGGGGAACACGTCGGGCAGCGTCAGCAGCTGCGGCGCGTCGAAGCGCAGCGGGTTGGCGCGCAGTTTCGGCGGCAGCTGGTCGAGCTTCGCGAGCGAACCGCGGGAGAACGTCGCGCGGCCGAGGCGGCTGTCGGACGAGATCAGGTCCGGCACCGACATCGAGTAGTCGTAGTTGAGGTCTGAACCATCGGTGAAGAGCCCGAGGGTCTCGTCGAGGTTCGAGGTGCGGTCGGCGTCCACGTAGAAGTAGGCCGATTCCGTCTTCTTCATCCGCACGGTCGCGCGGACGATGATCCCGGTAAGTCCGATTCCCGCCACCGTCGCCCAGAACAGCTCCGAATCCGGGCCCTCCGGGGTGAGCGTGCGCACGGATCCGTCGGCGGTGAGCAGGTCCATCGACACCACGTGGTTGCCGAAGCTGCCCGCCGAGTGGTGGTTCTTGCCGTGGATGTCGTTGGCGATCGCGCCGCCGATCGTCACCTGGCGGGTGCCCGGCAGGACCGGGACCCACAGGCCGTACGGCAGCGCCTCGCGCATCAGCTTGTCGAGGCTGACGCCCGCGTCGAGGTCGACGAGGCCGGAGTCCGGGTCGATCGAGTGGATGCGGTCGAGCGCGGTCATGTCGACGACCAGGCCGCCCGCGTTCTGCGCCGGGTCGCCGTAGGACCGGCCGAGGCCGCGGGCGATGACCCCGCGCGGGCCTGCGGAGGCGACGGCTCGGGCGATAGCCTCGACGTCGCGCGTGCTCAGCACGTCGGCGACGGTCCCGGCGGTGCGGCCCCAGCCGGTGAGCGTGCGGCGCTGTGTCTCGGGTGCTTGGGTCACGCGGACCAGGGTAGCCACGCCGAACACCGCCCGGAACGTGACCCTGAAGTGCCCGCTTCTACACTTTGCGCATCAAGGCACAAGCGTCCGAGCGTCGAAGTGGGTAATACGGACACTGACGCAATAGGCCGAGAAGGTATTCCAAGTGGTGGCTACAGAACCGCAGAGTGACCAAGCGCAGCAGGCGCCCGGGGGCCCCGGGCTGCTGGGCCAGCTGATCCGCTTCGCGGCGATCGGCGGCTTCTGCGCCCTGCTCGACCTGGGCACGTACTCGCTGCTGCGTGCGGTCGGCATGGACGCCACGCCGTGGGTGGACATCGCGCGCGCGATCAGTTTCATCGTGGGCACGACCACCGCGTTCTTCTTGAACCGGCGCTTCACCTTCGCTGCGGGCAAGCGCGAGGGGAACGCCCAGGTCGGCGGGTTCGTTCTGCTGTACGCGGTGACCTTCTTCGTGACGATCGGCGTGAATCGGCTCATGCTGAACGTGCTGCCGGAGATGGCGTGGAAGGCCACGCTCGCCTGGGTCGTGTCCCAGGGGACGGCCACCGTGATCAATTTCGTGATGCTCAAGTGGGTCGTGTTCCGTGTACGGCCGGTAAAGGAGAACTGAGTTCGATGCCCGGTAAAGCAGCCCCGGTCGCGGAGGCGGCCCCCGCAGGCCAGACGCGGTTCGCCGAACACGCCCCCGAAGGCAGGCTCACGGCCCAGCGCGGGCTGTACGCCGGGCCGGCTCCCATCGTCAGCAAGGACATGTACGCCGAGGTCCTGCAGGGCAACGCCCAGCGCGATCGCGGCAGCGTGACGCTGGAGCCGTCCGCGAAGGTCACCGGCAACACCTACTTCGGCCGCTTCCCGGCGAGCTACTGGCAGCGCTGGACCACCGCGACCGAGGTCAAGCTCGAAGCCGTCGTCACCGGCGACGGGCTGCTGTCGCTGGGCGCTTCCGACATGCTCGGCGACCCGCGCGTGGTCGACGCGCAGCAGGTCTCCGGCGCGAAGAGCGCCAAGGTCGAGCTGACCGGCAAGCTGGACAAGTTCTACGACGGCGGCGCGCTGTGGCTCGACCTCGAGACCGAGGGCGGCCAGACGCTGCGGGTCGAGCAGGTCCGCTGGACCGTCGACGCGCCGGAGACGATCCGCCCGACCGCGGTCACCATCTGCACGATGAACCGCGCCGACGACTGCCTGAAGAACCTCCAGGCGCTCGCCGCGGACGTGTCCTCGCTGGACACCCTCGACGCCATCTACGTCGCCGACCAGGGCACCGACCTGGTCGAATCGCGCGAGGGCTTCGAGCAGGTCGCGAAGGATCTCGGCGAGAAGCTGCACTACATCAAGCAGCCGAACCTCGGCGGCGCGGGCGGCTTCACCCGCGGCCTGTACGAGGTGGCCGGGCACACCGCCACCGAGCACGCGAACGTGCTGTTCATGGACGACGACGTGCTGCTCGAGCCGGACCTCGTCGTGCGCATGACGGCGTTCTCCAACCGCTCGGCCAACCCGATCATCGTCGGCGGCCAGATGCTCAACCTGCTGCACCCGAACCAGCTGCACGTCGGCGCCGAGTACGCCCGGCTGAACACGCTGGAGCCGGGGCAGCCGGTGCAGCACTCGCTGTCCACCGCGGACCTGCTCGGCGTCGACGAGGACGGCAACCCGAACCGCCAGGAACGCCGCCTCGACGCCGGGTACAACGGCTGGTGGTCGTGCCTGATCCCGTACGAGGTCGTCAAGGCGATCGGCTACCCGCTGCCGTTCTTCTTCCAGTGGGACGACGCGGAGTACTCCTACCGCGCCCGCGAATACGGCTTCCCCACGGTGACCCTTCCGGGCGCCGGGGTGTGGCACGCGGACTTCCACTGGAAGGACTGGGACGAGTGGCACCGGTACTTCAACCTGCGCAACTCGATCATCACCGCCGCGCTGCACTCGCCGTTCAACCTGAACCTGCTCTCGCGCGTGCTGATGGCGCAGCTGGTGCGCTACCTGCTCGGCATGCAGTACGGCCTGTCCGCGACGCTGATCAAGGCGGTCGAGGACTTCCTGGAGGGCCCGGAGGTCCTGCGCGACGGCGGCGTCGAGGCGATGAAGGAGATCCGCCGGATCCGCGACGCGTACCCGGAGACCAAGCGGCACAAGGCCACTGACGTGCCGGGCATCGCGTCCAACGACATCGGCATCATCAACAGCGCGCCGCGGCCGAGCATGCAGCGGCTCGTGCTGATCAAGCGCATCCTCGACAAGGCGCTCGGCCGCAGCCGCTTCGGGCTCGGCGCGGTGCCGATCGACGAGGCGCACTGGTGGCACATCGCGCTGTTCGACACCGCCGTGGTCACCGACGCGTCGCAGGAAGGCGTGCGCGTGCGCAGCTACGACAAGGTCAAGATGTTCGACCTCGCCAAGCGCGGCGCGAAGGTGATCAACCGGCTGCGCAAGGAAGGCGCGGGCGTGCAGGAGCAGTACAAGCGCGCGATGCCGGAACTGACCTCGCGCGAAAACTGGAAGCGGCTCTACGAGCTGTGATCGGCTGAGCTGGTCCGAAAAGGGCGTCTCGCGTTCGGCGAGACGCCCTTTTTGTCTTTTTGGGTAGCTTGGTTTCATGGCCGACCTGGTTTCCCGTGCGCGCGCTCTCGCCGACGACCTGTTGTTTCCCGCGGCCGCCGAGGTGGACCGCCACGGCGTGGTGCCGCGGTCGCATTTCGACGCGCTCGCCGAGGAAGGGTTCTACGGTCTCGCCGCGCCCGATTCCGGGGTGGACCTCGACCAGCTGGTCGGCGTGCTCGAAGCGCTGGCCGGCGGGTGCCTGAGCACCGCGTTCACCTGGCTGCAGCACCACGGTCTCGTCGCCGGGCTGGCCGCGACGGACCGGGAGGACCTGCGCGAGCGGTACCTGGCGGACTTGATCAGCGGACGGCTGCGCGCGGGCGTTGCGTACGCGGGGGTGATTCCGACGCCGCCGCGAGTGCGGGTCGAGCGCGTCGACGGCGGTTATCGGTTCGACGGCGAAGCGCCGTTCGTGAGTGGCTGGGACGCGATCGATCTGCTGCAGCTGTCCGGCCGCGACGGTGACACGGTGGTCAATGCCCTGGTGTCGCCGATAGTCGGACACAGCCTGGTCGCCGAACCGTTGACGCTCATGGCCGCGCAAGGCACCGCGACGGTACGGCTGAAGCTCGACAATCACTTCATTCCCGACGAATCGGTTTTCGCCCAGGTCAGCTATGACAAATTCGTGGCTGGCAATACGTTCGCGGCCCGGCTCAACGGGTGCGCGCCGCTTGGATTGGCCGAGCGGTGCGCCACCTTGATCGAGGCCGCTGGCGAGGAGGAAACGGCGACGGCGTTGCGGTCCGAACAGGACGAAATCCGGCGTCGCCTCAACGCCGGTCTCGCCGACCCGGCCACGCTCCCGGCCGCCCGCGCGGCCGGAGCCGACCTGGCGTACCGGTCGGCGGGCGCGCTCGCCGCCGCGACGGGCAGCCGCGCGGTGCTGGCCGGGGCGCACGCCGGCCGTCTGGTGCGCGAAGCGACGTTCCTGCTTGTCGCCGCGAGCAGACCGGAGATCCGCGCCGGGCTGCTCGAACTCGCGCGACGCTAAACGGACAGGCCGAATTTGCCCTTTCGGCTCAAATCGTCGACATAGGCGGCTGCCACGTGGACGAAATTCACGGAAACAGTGTTGCCGTCCCGGGTTTCGAGCGAGTGGACGCCGCCGTGTTTGAGTAGGTCGGGAAGCTTTTCCTGGACAGTCTCGGAACTGTCGGCGGTGAGCGGGAAGATCAGCGGCTCTCCGCCTGCCGAGAGGTGCAGGACCAGTGCTGGTTTGGGATCTGCCATGCCTTCATGGCAGCAGTGGGTGATCATCGGCGGCAAGAGCGGTTCGCCGACAGCGGATCCGCTCACAGCGGAAGCCGGGCTACGCGGTTTCGGCAAGCCGGTCCGCGACGGTGCGGGGTTCGCGGCCGAGAAGCTCGGCCAGCAGCGGGCCCGATTCGGCGAAATAACCGGCTCGGGTGGCCTGGTACCAGGTGAGCATGAACCGGGCCGCCTGCTCCGGGACACCGTTCGCGATTTGTTCGGCAACCCATTGCTCGTCGTCCAGGACCACGCGATTGATGGTGCGACCAGTGAGGTCGGAAGCGATTTTGGCGAAATCGTCGAAAGTGACGGCGGTCGGTGCGGCGAGGGTGGCGGGGCCGTCGACGGAGCGGTCACCGGCGAGAAGGGCCGCGGTGGCCTCGGCGATGTCCGAGCGATCGGTGTACGGGACGGGTCCATCTGCTGGCTGAGCGATCTCGCCGGTCCGCTGCCACGGGCCGAGCACCTGGTCGAGCGGGCCGTAAGCACCGTTGCGCAGTGCGGTCCAGGCGACTCCGGAGTCGCCGAGGATCGCTTCGGTGGCGAGGTGGAGGTCTGACGGCCCGTACGGGTTGCCGGGGGCGGCGCCGTGCTGGCTCGTATAGAGGATCCGCCGAGCACCGGCCGCGACGGCCGCGTCGATGGCGCGTCGATGCAGGCTGACCAGGTCGGCGGCGGGGTCGTTGCCGGAGATCAGCAGGACCTCATCGGCACCGGCGAAAGAGTCGCCCGGATCCTCGTAGGAGCCCTGTCGCACGCGGACGCCCCGGTCGGCGAAGTGCCGCGCCTTGGCGGGATCGCGGACGCTGACGCCGATCTGGCCTGCGGGTACGCGCTTGAGGAGGTGCTCGACGGTGGCACTGCCCAGTCCGCCGGTTGCCCCGGTGACAACGATCATTTCCCCTGGTCTCTTCCTCGGGAGCTTAAGTTGACTATGCGAGTCAACTTCTTCTGCCACCGACTTTAGGTAAGCTGACCGGGGTAGTCAACTTACGTGGAGAGACGAGGTCGCGGTGCCCGCGGAATCCCGGCTGCGCGCCGACGCCAGGCGCAATTCCGAGCAGATCCGAACCGCTGCCATCGGCGCCTTCCAAGGACGGGGCCTGACGGTCCCGCTGGAGGAGGTCGCCAAGGCGGCGGGAGTCAGCAAGGCGACGATCTTCAACCGGTTCGGCGGCCGGATCGGGCTCATCGAGGCGGTCGTCGAAGAGGTCGTCGCGACGGAGCTGTTCGCGGTCATCGACCACATGCGGACCGTCGACGACATCGGCGAGCGGATCGACGGCTACGTCACCGCGCTGCGCGATCTCCAGTACCGCCAGCCCTCCGTCAACGACGTCCTGCTGCAGACCTATCCGAACTCGCCGCAGCTCATGGAGATCTGCCGGGTCGGAGGCGAGGCCAACGAAGAACTCGTCGCGGCGGCGCGGGCCTTCGGTGCGGTGCGGCCGGAGTTCACGGCGGGCGACCTGCACGCGTTCGTCGTCGAGACCGCCCTCGCCCTCAAACACGGCGAACGGCCTACCCGGGATGCCTACGACCGTCGCACCGCCTACTTCTTGAACGGAATCCGATCACCGCGCTCCGGATGACGCCGATGGCCGCGACGGTGCGGAGTGGACTACGGTTTCGCCGGGGAGAGACCGGATTTAGGGGTGGGTCGTGCCGTACACGTTGACGCTGTCACCGGCAGCGGTGGATCTCCTGCTGGCGGAACTCGGGCTCGGCCGCGCGCCGCTGCCGTTCGTGGTGCCGCACATCGGCATCACCGGCGAGGAACGCGCCGCCGTGCGCGACGCCGTCTTCCGCGACCTCGACAGCCGCGGCCTGCTGCGGCGCGGGACGATCGACGACGACGTCGAGATCGCGCTCGCCACATTCGCCAAGCCCGGCCTCGCGGTGTCCGCGGCGGCCAAGATCGGCGACGAGCAGCTGTTCGCGCGGGTGGCGTCCAACGGCCAGTTCGCGGTGCTCGTCGTCCAGCGGGACGGGATGTTCAGCTTCGAGGAGGTCCGCCCGACCGGCATCGTCCCGGCGATCGTCGACCTGCTGCCGCTCACGCCCGCCGCGGCGGGGCAGTCGGTGACCGTCGCGCGGCCGTCGAAGCAGCCGGTGCGGGGCGACGCGTACGACCCGTTCGCCGGGGTCAGCGGCCCGCGCACGCACAATCCGCAGCTCAGGGCCGTCCAGCGGATCTTCGAGAAGCCGCGGCTGGCGGTCGGCCAGTTCACGCCGTACGTGAGCGACGGCAACGGCCACGAGCGGGCGCTGCCGTCGCTGGCGTGGTTCGACACCGAACTCGGCCGCTACCTGCTCAGCACGCGCGATTCCAGCGACGGCAACCGCTGGCTCACCTACGCCCCGGCGGACAATGCCCGTCTGGCCCAACAACTGTTCACCCAGCTTGAAGGCTATTCGGCAAACGCCTGACCGGAGCGGCTCGCGTCGGTAAACTCCGGCGCATGAGCACTGATCCGCTGGCGGCAGGCGGGCTGAACGCCAAGGGCATCGCCGAAGCCGCGGCCGAAACGCACAAGCTGGCCGGCACCGCGAAAGCCGGCGGGTTCAGCATCGACGGCGACGCACTCGGTGACCTGCGCAAAGCGCTCACCGACATGGTCACGCGCCTCGAACGGCTCAAGCCGCAGACCCAGGCGCTGACAACCGCGCCGAAGCTCGGCAGCCACCCGTACGGGCACACCGTGGCCGAGCACGACCGCAAGAGCGGCTCTGACTCCCCTGGCGCGGCCCTCGACGTGCTGGACCAGTTCGGCCGGATCCTGAAGGAGGCCGACGAAGCCCTCGCGCGCGCCGGCGGGGTCTACACCGAGAACGAGAGCCAGGCCATCGACTCCCACCGCACCGTGAAGGGCAGCACCGAATGAGCACGCCGCAGCCGGGGCTCGCGCCGTCGGACGCCGACTACCTCGGGCACCCGCATCAGCAGTTGAAGTCGTACGTCGAGACGAATCTCGACGTGGAGCAGGTTTCCTCAGTCTCGCACGCGTACACCGAGGTGCAGAAAGCGTTCGAGGAGTTCGCGACGCAGCTGGGCGAGGCCGTGAAGAAGGCCGCGCACGCCTGGAGCGGCGAGGCCGCGGCCGGTGCGCAGGCGTATTTCGTGAGCCTCGCCGAATGGGCCGAGGCGAATGGCCAGAACGCGAAACTGGCCGCGCAGATCATTGAGGAGCAGGCGTCCGCCGCGCAGGCGGCGAAGCACTCGATGCCGGACGCGGTCCCGTTCGACTGGTCCGAGGAATTCGACAAGTGGTCGCACGCGACTCCGCTCGAAATGAGCAATGAGATCGACGCGACGCTGAAGAAGCAGCAGGACAGCCGTTCCGCGCACGAACAGGCCGCGGAGACGATGTCGAAGTACGACGCTTCGCTGCACGAGACCGGTTCGAAGCAGCCGGCTTTCGCGCACCCGCCGAAGTTCGGCGTCGCGGCCGGTGGCGGTGCCGCGGTGGCGATGCCGACTGGTCCTGAGCACCACGACGCTGCTCCTGCTCCTGCTCCCGTTCCGGCCAGCCCTGCTCCTGCTGTGGCTGACGCTGGCTCGGCCTCCGCGGCTGGCGGCGGCGGTGCGGTGGCTGGGCACGCGAGCGCCCCGACGGTCAGCGGCCCGAGCCAGTTCACCGGCGCGGTGCACCAGGCGATGCCGGACAGCGCGACAACGGCGGCCGGTTACGCCCCGCCCGCCGCGCAGTCGGCCCCGGGCGGCGGCAACGCCGGAGCGGCCGGAATGGGCATGGGCGCGATGCCCATGGGCGGCATGATGGGCGGTGGCGGCGGAGGTTTCGGCGCCGACGAGGAACACCAGAGCAAGATCGGCCGAGGCGGTGGCTCCTTCGGCCCCGGCGACGGCGCAATGGAGCCAGGAGCGGCCGACGTCGCGGCCGGCGGCATGGGCGGTGCCCCGGCCCGCCCGGGCATGGGCTTCGGAGCCCGCCCGTACGACGACAGCCTCAACCAGCCCGCGTTCGTGATGGAAATCGAGGACGACGACGAGGTGTTCGGCAGCGGACATCGCTCCGCGCCGCCGGTCATCGGGGAATAGCTTGGATGTCCGTTGTGGACGGTGGGGTTAGCGCACTGTCCACAACGGACTCACCGGTTCAGTACCGGTAAAACTTCTCCGCCCGTCCCTGCCGGACCAGCTTCAGCCACTGCAGGAACGCCTTCGGGTCCCGCTTCACGCCCACGAAATACAGGCCGAAGCGCACAACCTCCAGCGCTCCGATCTTCCGCATTCCCGGCTGCGACAGCAAATACCCGCGGTTGCGGTACGTGTAATACCGCTTGACCTCGTTCTCCGGGTCCTGTGCGTGGAATTTCCCGCCCAGCATCGGCTTGAATTCGTCCGAGCCGTCGGGGTGCAGGTAGGTCGTGCGCAGCGACGTGCCGAACGGCAGGCCGGACCGGACGAGGCGGCGGTGCAGTTCGACCTCGTCGCCGCGGAAGAACAGGCGCAGGTCGGGCACGCCGGTGACGTCCAAAGTGGACGAACGGAACAGTGCGCCGTTCATCAAAGACGCGATGCCGGGCAGGAAATCCGTGCCCAGTTCGGCCGACGAGCGCTTCCAGGTGAGGCCGCGGCGCAGCGGGAAAGCCAGCTTCGCCGGGGCGTCGATGTTGGCCACCACCGGGGAAATCTCGGCGAGGCCGCGCTTTTCGGCTTCCTCGAGCAGGATCTCGAGCACGTGCTCGTCCGCGGGGCGGCCGTCGTCGTCGGCGAGCCAGACCCAGTCCGCGCCGAGCGACAGGGCGTGCAGCATGCCGAGCGCGAAACCGCCCGCGCCGCCGAGGTTCCGGTGCGACGGCAGGTACGTGTACGGCAGCGGGTAGGCCTCGACCACGTCTCGCGCGGACTTGTCCGGTCCGTTGTCCACCACCACGAGGTGGTCGACCGGCCGGGTCTGTGCGGCGATGATTTTCAGCGAGTCCGCGAGCAGCTCGCGCCGGTGCCGCGTGACCACCACGCCGACGACGGCGCCCTCGGGCAGCTCTCGCGTCTCGCCGGTCATCATTCCCCGCCGTTCGTCG
Source organism: Amycolatopsis sp. cg13 (assembly GCF_041346965.1). GTDB lineage: Bacteria > Actinomycetota > Actinomycetes > Mycobacteriales > Pseudonocardiaceae > Amycolatopsis. The sequence goes on along the minus strand of NZ_CP166848.1, from coordinate 5,498,332 downwards.
TGGTCGCGGGCTCGATGCCGAGGCGCTCGAGACCTTCCTGGCTCATGTTCTCGAACGGGTCGCGGCCCTTGTACTCGGTGAGCACCTCGCGCAGCGAACCCTGCTTCTTGACGTGGCCCTCGTCCATCCAGATCGCGGTGTCGCACAGCTCCATCAGGAACTCGTCGGAGTGGTTCGCGAACACCAGGATGCCGGAGCGCTTGACCAGGTCCTTGAGCCGGTCGCGGGCCTTGTTGAGGAACGCCGCGTCGACCGCGCCGATGCCCTCGTCGAGGATCAGGATCTCCGGGTCGATCGAGGTCACCACGCCGAGCGCGAGCCGCACTCGCATGCCAGTGGAGTACGTCCGCAGCGGCATCTGCAGGTAGTCGCCGAGTTCGGTGAACTCCGCGATGTCGTCGACCCGCTTCTCCATTTCCTTGGCGCTCATGCCGAGGAAAAGGCCGCGGATCAGGATGTTCTCGACGCCGGAGATCTCCGGGTCCATGCCGATGCCGAGGTCGAACACCGGCGCGATCCGCCCGACGATCCGCGACGAGCCGCGGGTCGGCTCGTAGATCCCGGCGAGCAGCCGCAGCAGCGTGGACTTGCCCGCGCCGTTGTGCCCGACCAGGCCGACCCGGTCGCCTTCGCGGAGGCTGATCGACACGTCGTGCAGCGCCTCGATTATCGGCACCTTCTGGTCGGAACTGATCTTGCCGCCGACCTTGCCGAGCACGCGCTTTTTCATCGAACGCGTCTTCGCGTCGAAAATCGGGAAGTCCACGTACGCGTTGTGGACGTCAATGCTGACCATCTGTCACACCCAATACGAGACGCGAGACCGGTAATTGCGCATGGCGACGAGGGCGAGCGCCCACCCGACCACGGTGAGCCCGCCGACCACGACCCAGCTGGTCCAGCTCACCGCCTGTCCGATGAGCGGCGACCGCACCACCTGCATGTAGTGGTAAAGCGGGTTGAGCTTGATGATCGGCAGCGCCCACGACGCACCGTCCCGCGCGCCGCCGGACAGCAGCTGGTCGACCGGCCAGACGATCGGGGTGCCGTAGAACATCAGCTGGATCAGCGAGTTGATCAGCTGCGGAATGTCGCGGAACCGCGTCGAGATGATGCCGAGCAGCAGCGCCGCCCAGCCCGCGGTGAGCGCGAGCAGCACGAACCCGGGAATGGCGAGGAAAATGTTCCAGCTCAGGCCGGGGTGACAGAACTTGTCCGGTACGCACACGCCGTCTTTCGACCCGAGCGAATACGGGGAATCGAGCGCCGAGAAGAAAATGATCAGCAGCACGACGTAGACGATCATGTTGTGCGCCAGCAACAGCGTCTGCCGCCAGATCGTGCGCAGCACGTAGACGCTGATCGGCGCGGGGACCTGTTTGATCAGCCCCTCGTTCGCGATGAACGTCTCCATGCCTTCGGTGAGGCAGCCCTGGATGAAGCCCCAGATGATGAAGCCGGTGGAGAGGTAGGGCAGGAACACCTCGATCGGCGTGCGGAACAGCTGCGAGTACAGCAGGCCGAGGCCGAGCGCGATGACACCCTGGCTGATGGTGATCCAGAACGGCCCGATGATGGACCGCCGGTACCGCTGCTTGATGTCCTGCCAGCCGAGATGGGTCCACAGCTCGCGGGAGGCCAAACCGGTCTTGATGTCGTCGATCGCACGCCCGAACGTCTTGCTGTCCGACGACGGTGGAACCGGAGTCGAGACATCGGGTTCGGCTGCGTGAACCGTGCTGGTGGCATGCACGTGGACGAGGGTACCGATGGGACACACCGGCCTCGGCTCGCCCCGGCCCCACCGCACGGCGGCCCTGGTGCGGATACGGGCGATACGGGCCGGGTGTCTCCTGGTGTCCTGGTAGTTTCTTCCCTTATGACTGCTGCTCTCGGTGCGGCGAGCCTCATGGTCGACCTCCTCTCGGCGTACGCGGACCGGCCGGACCCGCGTTCGGTCGCCGTGGTCGGCAACCAGCCGCTGGAGCCGGACCCGGCCCGCGCCAAGGCGGTTGACGACTGTGACCTGGTCATTCGGGTCAACGGGTTCGTTGTCGACGAACCGGACGGACCGGACATCACCGGCCGCAAGGTGCACACGGTCGTCTTCAACCGGGCCGTGCGCGCTACCCGGCACGTCTTCCGCGACTACCGCTCCCGGCTGTATCTGCTGGTCGAGCCCGGTCGCCTGCACTGGGAGCCGGAGGCGCTGCCCGGCTGGTGGCCCTCCGACCTCGGGTTCGTCCCGGTGTCGAACCGCGACGTCGTGCTGCCCCTGTCGGACGCGCTCGGCCTGCCGACGCGCACCGAACCCACCTGGTCGACCACGGGTACGCTCGCGGCCTGGATCGCCCGCACCTCGTTCCCCGAGGCGCAGCTGGTGCTGACCGGGTTCTCGTTCATCGACAACCCGGAGCAGACCTCGTGGGAGCACGCTGCCGGGGATTCGTGCATCGTGGGACCGGAGCACCAGATCGCCGCCGAGGGCAGGCTGCTGGAGTCGTGGACCCGCACCGGCACCACCACCTTGCTCCGCTGAAGCCCGCTGGCACTCGTCGAAGGAACTCCCGTCATGCCCTTCCAGATGTTCAGAAACCTGTTCGGCTCCCGGATCGCGCGCCTCGTCGATTACCGCCTCGACGAGCGGACGCGCGGCGTGTTCCAGGACTTCGAGACCCGCATCGACGAGCTCGAGCACTGTACGGTCGACCACCGCCGCCGGCTCGCCGAGACCGACGAGAAGCTGGACACCGCGCTCGGCGACCTCCGCTGGATCCGCGGGGAGCTGGACCGGATGATCCCGCACGTCGCCGCGCAGGAGGAGCAGCTGGAGACGCTCCGGGAGAAGCTCGCGATGACGCCGCGCACGGACGACGCCGGGGCTCTCGAAGCGCGTTCGCTGGTCGAGGAGATCCAGCGGCAGCACGCGCAGATCCGCGTCCGGCTGGCCGGGATGGCCCGGTACGAGGAGCGGTTGAGCCGCCTCGAGGACGCGAAACTCACGCCTGCGCAGTGACGTCCGTCATCGCCCGCGACGCGACCGAGGCCGACGCTGAGCTGTTGCTGGCCTGGCGCAACGACCCGGCGACGCGGCAGGCGTCGCGGTCGACCGGGGTGATCGATCTGGACAGCCACCTGCGCTGGTTGCGCGGGGTGCTCGCGGCGTCCGGCCGGATCCTGCTCGTGCTGGAGGAGGCCGGGAAGCCGGTGGGCACGGTGCGGTTCGACGACGAGGGCGGCCGCGAGTGGGAGGTAAGCATCACGCTCGCGCCGGAAAGCCGTGGCCGCGGATTGGCACGTCCGGTGCTCGAAGCGGGTGAGCAGGCGTTGGCGGCCCGGACGGACGCGGTGGCCGTGCTGGCCGCGGTGCACGAGGACAACGCGGCGTCGGCGGCGTTGTTCGCGCGGGCTGGTTATCTGGAGGTCGCGCCCCCTGCCGACGGCTTCCGCCGGCTGCGCAAGACTCTGCACTGAACCCCACCGGAAGGACGCCACCCATGTCCGAAGTCCGCATCGGCAAGCACCTGCTCGGCCCGGCGCGGCCGCCGTTCGTGATCGCGGAGATGTCCGGCAACCACAACGGCGACCTGGACCGCGCGCTGGCCATCGTGGACGCGATCGCCGACTCCGGCGCGCACGCGGTGAAACTGCAGACCTACCGTCCGGACACGATCACCGTCGACGTCGACGGCCCGGCGTTCCGGATCGGCGACGGGCATTCCCTGTGGGGCGGGGAAAATCTGTACAAACTGTACGAAAAGGCGCACACCCCTTGGGAATGGCACGAGCCGATCTTCGCTCGCGCCCGCGAACGCGGCCTGGAAGTGTTCTCCAGCCCGTTCGACCCGACCGCGGTGGAGCTGCTGGAATCGCTGGACGCGCCCGCGTACAAGATCGCCTCGTCGGAGATCGTCGACCTGCCGCTGATCGAACTCTGCGCGCGCACCGGCAAACCGCTGGTGATTTCGACCGGAATGGCGAACGTCGCGGAGATCGACGCGGCCGTGCGCACGGCTCGTTCGGCAGGCAACGACCAGCTGATCGTGCTCGGCTGCACGGCGAGCTACCCGGCGTCGCCGACGGAAAGCAATCTGCGCGGGTTGCCGTTGCTGGCCGGGCTCACTGGGACGCTGGTCGGATTGTCGGACCACACGCCGGGCCTGGGCGCACCGGTCGCCGCGGTCGCGCTGGGGGCGGTGGCGATCGAGAAGCACGTGACGCTCGCGCGCAGCGACGGCGGGGTCGACTCGGAGTTTTCGCTGGAGCCAGCGGAATTGGCCGCGCTGGTGACGGAGACTCATCGGGCGTGGGAAGCGCTCGGTTCGCCGGTGCTGGGCCCGCGCGAGAGCGAGAAGGAAGGGCTGCGGCTGCGGCGTTCGCTGTACGTGGTGGAGGACGTTCGGGCCGGTGATCCGGTTACGGCGCAGAATGTTCGCTCGATCCGTCCTGCTGGCGGGCTCGCTCCGGCTGAGATCGTGAACGTGCTGGGGCGGACGTTCCGAGTGGACGCGGTTAAGGGCACCGCATTGACTTGGGATTTGATCTAGGCTCGTTCGTATGGCAGGCGAGAAGTCCCGCAAGGCGTTGCTGGCCACCCTCGGTGCGCTCGGCGCGATCCCGGTGGCTTCCGGGCTAACCGGCATCCTCGGCGGCCCGGAACGCGCGCCGGGCGGTGCCGCGACGACGCCCAGTGTGGACAGCGAGTACCGGTTCGTGAACACCTTCTGGACGGCGGCCGGCTTGGCGCTGTGGTGGTCGATCCGCCGCCCGGAGAAGCGCGCGGCGACTACGCGGCTCGTGCTGGGGACGGCTGCTGTCGGTGGGCTGCCGCGGCTTCTGTCGGCACGGAGGGCTGGGGTGCCGCATCCGGTTTTTCGGGCTGCGACGGTGCTGGAGCTGGCTGTGGTGCCGGGGGTGTTGTTGTGGCACGCGAAGGTGATTCGGGGGCAGCGCCCGGAAAAATCGGCCGCTGCCCCGGAGCAGAGCTAGCAGGTCGGCATCTGATCCGTAGTCAGATGCCGAAAAACCCGCGCACCCCGTCAATCACCCGGTCCACATCGGCGTCACTCAGCGACGGGAACAACGGCAGCGAAAGCTCCTGCTCGTAATACGCCTCCGCGTTCGGGCACAACCCCCGCCGGTACCCGAGGTCCTCGAACACCGGGTGCCAGTAAGCCGGGATGTAGTTCACCTGCACCCCGATTCCCAGCCCCCGCAAGTGGTCGAACAGCGCGCGCCGACGGCCGTCCAACACGCGCAGCGGGTACAGATGCCACACCGGATCCGCGCCCTCGCGGCGTGGCGGCGTCAGGACTCCGTCGACATCTGCGAGCGCCGCGTTGTATCGCGCGTGGATTTCGGCGCGCCGCAGCTTGAATTCCGTCAGCCGCGTGAGCTGGCTGCTTCCCAAGGCGCACAGGACATCCGGCAGCCGGTAGTTTAGGCCGAACTCGTGCACTTCCTGGTGCCACGCGCCTTCGTCCGGGTACCGCTGGCGGGATTTGTCCCGGACCAAGCCGTGGTTGCGGAACGCTTGCGCGCGCTGCAGCAACTCCTCGGACCCGGTGACGACCGCGCCCCCCTCGGCGGTGGTCAGGTTTTTGGTAGGGAAGAAGGAAAACGTGGTCAGGTCGGCAAGCGACCCGACCGGTCGACCCTGCCAGGAACCGCCGACGGAGTGCGCGGCGTCTTCCAGCAACAGAGCGTCGGCGTCGTGCGCGATCTTCGCCAGGGTGTCCAGTTCGGCGGGGTGTCCGGCGTAGTCGACGGCGGCCACCACCTTGGTACGGCTGGTGATCGCGGCCGCGGCGGCGTCGACGGACAGGTTGCCGGTGTCCGGCTCGACGTCGGCGAACACGACCTTCGCGCCGTGCAGCGCCGCAGTCGCCGCGGTGGCGACGAAGGTCATCGGCGAAGCCACGACCTCGTCACCCGCGCCGATTCCGGCCGCGGCGTACGAGACGTGCAAGGCCGCGGTACCGGACGTGACAGCCACGGCTGGCGTGCCGCCGGTGTGTTCCGCGAGGTCTGCCTCGAACTTCGCGACTGCGGGACCCGTCGTGAGCCAGTCACCGCGCAGAACCGAGACGACGGCCTCGATGTCTTCTTCGCTGACCGACTGGCGGCCGTACGGGAGAAACTCAGGCATATTGCTCGACCAGTTCGCGGAGTTCGTCGGCCTCGAGCCAGAGGTCGTTGGTGTCTGAGCGGTACGCGAAGCCTTCGGGCACCTGCTCCCCGGCGTCGGGCGATTCGTAGCCCCAACCCGCGAGGTGCGGCTGCACGACGTAGCGGTCGGTCAACCGGAGAGTCCGCCGTGCGTCGTCGGGGGCGATCATCTCCTCGTGCAGCTTCTCGCCCGGCCGCACGCCGACCTCGTGCATCGGCGAACCCGGCGCGATCGCCTGCGCGAGATCGACCAGCCGCATGCTCGGGATCCGCGGCACGTACAGCTCGCCGCCGGACATCTGGTCGAACGAGTCGACCACGAACTGCACCGCCTGCGGGAGCGTGATCCAGAACCGGGTCATCTCCTTGTGCGTGATCGGCAGCGACTCGCCCTGCTCGGCGAGCTTGCGGAAGAACGGGATGACGCTGCCGCGCGAGCCCATGACGTTGCCGTAGCGCACCACGGAGAACCGCGTCGGGTGCGCGGCCGCGTAGTGGTTGCCGCTGATGAACATCCGGTCCGCGCACAGCTTCGTCGCGCCGTAGAGGTTGATCGGGCTGGACGCCTTGTCGGTCGACAGCGCGACGACCTTCTTCACGCCGGTGTCGATCGCCGCTTCGATCACGTTCTGCGAGCCCGTGACGTTCGTCTGGACGAACTCGAACGGGTTGTACTCGCCGGTGTCGACCTGCTTGAGCGCCGCGGCGTGCACGACGTAGTCGACGCCGTGCATGGCGCGTTCGAGGCGGCGGCGGTCGCGCACGTCGCCGATGAACCAGCGCAGCCGCGGGTCGTCGTTGAACAGTTGCCGGGCTTCGTACTGCTTCAGCTCGTCGCGGGAAAGCACCACGAGCCGGCTGGGGTTGAGCTCGGCCAGCGCATAGGCGATGAACGCCTTGCCGAAGGAGCCGGTCCCGCCGGTGAGCAGGATGCTGGAGCCATCCAGCTCGGACATCGATGACCTCCGCGATTGGGGTTCGTGGATCGGCGCGGGGCGCCGCAGGCCATCATGTCACCCATGCGTGCAGGCCCCGGCGTCAACGCCGTGATACAGGCCCGGTCGTCGTCCACCCGGCTGCCGGGGAAGGTGCTGCGGCCGCTCGCCGGACGGAGCGTGCTGGGCTGGGTCGTCCGTGCCGCGGCGGCTGCCCCTGGCGTCGACCAGGTAGTAGTCGCGACCTCGGACGATGGGTCCGACGACGCGGTCGCCGCTGAAGCGGAGCGGTGTGGCGCGCAGGTGGTCCGGGGGCCGCTCGACGACGTCGTGGCCCGGTTCGGGCTCGCCTTGTCGCAGCATCCGGCGGACGCAGTGATCCGTCTCACGGCGGACTGTCCGCTGCTCGATCCGGCCCTGATCGGCCGGCTGGTCGCGGTGTGGCGGGCCGAACCGTCGCTGGATTACGTCTCGACCACGCTCGTCCGCACCCTGCCGCGCGGCTTCGACGCGGAGCTGGTGCGCGCCTCGGTGCTGGCCGAGCAGGTGGCGACCGCGACCGGGGCGGACCGCGAGCACGTGACGTCGGCGATCTACCGGCAGCCTGACCGGTACTCCTGCACCGGCGTTGTGGTGAGCCCGGCGGCCGACGACCTGCGCGTCACTTTGGATACGGCGGAGGACTGGGAGCTGATCTCGGCGCTCGTGGCCGAGCTGGGCGACCAGCCGGGTTCGTGGCGTTCGGTGGTGTCGCTGCTGCGGTCGCGGCCGGACCTGGTGGCGTTGAACGCGCACGTCGAGCAGAAGAAGGTCGGCCAGTGAAGCTGCTGCTCCGGGCGGACGCTTCGCCGACCATCGGGGCCGGGCACATCTCCCGGGTGGTCGCCTACGCTGAGCGCGCGGTCGCGCGGGGCTGGGACGTGCACTTCGCCGGCTCCACGGCCAACGCGGAGTGGCTGGCCGCCCGCTTCGACGAGCTGTCGGTACCGCGGTTGCCGGCATCTCCCTTGGCTGACTTGGTTTCCGGCTTTGACGCCGTACTCGTGGACCACTACGGGATCGGCGACGTCCGGGCCGAGGTCAACGCCGCTGGCGCTCGCCTAGTGTCCATTGAGGACGATGTGTTCGGCCGCCGTCCGGCGGATGTGGTGGTGGATTCGGGCTTCACGCCGGGCCCGCGTCCGGAGGACGGTTCGGGCTTGCTGCTGCGGGGTGTCGAGTACACGCCGCTTCGAGACGTCGTGCTGCGCGCACGTTCTCGCCGGAGCACTTCGTCGCCGTTGCAGGTGACGGTGGTTCTGGGCGGCGGTGCCGAGTGGGCCTCGACGGTTTCGCTGTTGCTCCAGGCGCTTGCCGACACGGGCTTGCCGTTCGCCGCAGACGCTTTGGTCCGTGGCACGCCGACGTTGCCGTCCACTGTGGATGGTCAGGTGATCCGGGTAGCCGCGCCGCATGCCGGGCTGTTGGACCTGCTCGCCGGGACGGATGTCGCGATCAGCGCATCCGGGGTGACGTTCCTGGAACTGTGCTGCCTCGGGGTGCCGACGGCCGCGGTACAGCTGGTGGACAACCAGGCAGCCGGGTACCAGGCGGCGCTGGAACGAGGCCTGGCGTGCGGCTTGGGTTCGGCGGATACCTTGGGCAAGCGGCTGGCGGAGGCGACGGAGACGCTGCGACAGTTGTTGTCGGACGCTCCGCTGCGGTCCCGGCTTTCGACGGCTGGCCGGTCCGCTGTGGACGGTCGGGGAGTGGACCGGGTGCTGGACGTTCTGGCCGGGTTCTGATCGAGGACCGAATCTGTCCTCAATCCCGCATAGCTTCCTCCCCATGACCGAGACCCCGTTCCGGATCCACATCCCGCAGCCCGACCTAGCCGACCTCAACCGGCGCCTCACCGACACCCGCTGGCCCGATCCCTTCGCCGACCCGGCCTGGGACCTCGGCATCCCCGTCGAAGCCGTACAGGACCTCGTCGATTACTGGCGGCTCGGTTTCGACTGGCGGGCGCAGGAAGAACGCATCAACGGCTTCCCCCAGTTCACCACCACCATCGACGGTGCCAACGTCCACTTCCTGCACCTCAAATCCCCGGAACCGGACGCCATTCCGCTTCTCCTCACCCACGGCTGGCCGGGCTCGATCGTCGAATTCCTCGACCTCATCGGTCCCCTCGCCGACCCTCGCTCGTACGGCGGCGACCCGGCCGTCGCGTTCCACGTCGTCGTTCCGTCCGTCCCGGGGTTCGCCTTCTCCGGGCCGACCCCCGACCGCGGCTGGGGCCCGGCGCGGACGGCGCGCGCTTGGGCGGAGTTGATGACTCGCCTCGGGTACGACAGGTTCGGCACGCACGGCGGCGACTGGGGCGCGTTGATCTCCCGCGAACTCGGCCTCCAATTCCCCGACCGGATCATCGGCGCGCACGTGACGATGCTGCCGTCCGCGGTGGCGCGCGACGAGTCCGACCTCGACGGGCTCAGCGGGGCGGAACTGGCGAAAGGGCAGCGGTCGCTGGAGAAGGCGCGGGCCTTCCAGCAGACGGGCATCGGTTACGCGATGATCCAGTCCACCAAGCCGCAAACGCTTGCGTACGGCCTCACCGACTCCCCGGCCGGGCAGCTCGCCTGGATCGCCGAGAAGTTCCGTGCCTTTTCGAACACCGACCACGACCTGATCGACCGCGACGATCTGCTCGCCAACGTCTCGATCTACTGGTTCACCCGCACCGCCGCGTCGTCCTCGCGGATCTACGCCGACCAGGACGTCCAGTGGGGCGCGGCGCTGCCGTCGTCGACCGTGCCGACCGCGGTCGCGGTGTTCCCGGACGACATCGGCCTTCCGCTGCGATCCCTTGCCGAGCGCACCGACCGGATCGTGCGATGGACGGAATTGCCGCGCGGCGGGCACTTTCCGGCGCTCGAAGAACCCGACCTGCTGATCGGGGATCTTCGAGCGTTCTTCGCCGCGGAAAGCTAATCGGAGAACTAGAGGTACTGCCCAGTCCCGGTAATCCCGTGCCCGTGCCCCTCACCCTGCTGCCCGACCGACCCGGATGAACCAGCAGGCAGCCCGCGCCGCATCTGCTCAAGCTGCACCCGCGCGGCCATCTGCTGCGCGAACAGCGCCGTCTGGATGCCGTGGAACAGCCCCTCCAGCCAGCCGACCAGCTGGGCCTGCGCGATCCGCAGTTCGGCGTCCGAGGGGGTCTGGTCCTCGGTGAACGGCCGCACGAGGCGCTCGAGCTCCTCGCGCAGTTCGGGCGCCAGGGCCTGCTCCAGTTCGCGCACCGACGTCTGGTGGATCTCGCGGACCCGGTTGCGGCTGGCGTCGTCCAGCGGCGCGGCGCGGACCTCTTCCAGCAGCTGTTTGATCATGGTGCCGATGCGCATCACCTTGGCCGGTTCCTCGACCAGGTCCCCGACGGTCTCGTTGTCCTCGCCGTCGGGGGCTACCTGCGCGGTGCCGACCGGGACCCCGTCCGGTCCGACGACCACCACGTGCGGCGCGTCCGTTCCGTCCCCGGTCGCGCCCGTTCCCCCGAAGTTCGGCTCGCTCATGTGCTCCATCCCCGTCGCTGTTGGCGGTCCTGACCCGAGCCTAGCGGCCGTTCGGGCAGTTCTGCCCAACCCCGCGGCAACCGCGAAACCGCACGTCCGTACGGTGTCCCCATGGCGTTCGACGTCGCTCGTATCCGTGGGCTGTTCCCCGCGCTTGGCGACGGCTGGATTCACTTCGACGGCACCGCCGGAATGCTCGTGCCCGAACAGGTCGCTTCGGCCGTTTCGACGGCGATGCGGGCGCCGGTGTCCGGGCCGGGCGGAGCATTTCCGGCCTCCCAGCGGGCGGAAAGCATCGTCACCGCGGCCCGCCGGGCCGTGGCCGATCTGGTCGGGGCGGACCCGGCTTCCGTCGTGCTCGGACCGAGCGCGCCGGTCCTGCTGCGCAGGCTCGTGGACGCGCTCGCCGAACGCTGGACGATCGGCGACGAGGTCGTCGTCTCGCGGCTCGACGAGGAGGCCAACATCGCGCCCTGGCGGCGTGCCGCGAAACGCGTCGGCGCGGTCCTGCGCTGGAGCGAGATCGACATCGAGACCTGCGAACTGCCCGCGTGGCAGTACGAGAACCTCGTGTCCGCGCGGACGAAAGCGGTGTCGGTGACGCTGGCGTCCGGGTCCGTCGGGACGCGGCCGGACGTGCCGACGGTGATCGAATTCGCCAAGCGCGTCGGCGCGCTCGTGGTGGTCGACGCGACCTACGCGGCCCCGTTCGTGCCGCTTGACCTGCAGGAACTCGGTGCCGACGTCATGGTCGTCTCCGCTCCCTCGTGGGGCGGACCGGCTGTTGGCGCGCTCGTGTTCCGCGATCCGGAGCTGCTGGAGCGCATCTCGTCGGTGTCGCTCGACCCGGCCGCCACCGGTCCCGCGCGGCTCGAACTCGGGCCGCACGCGTACCCGCTGCTGGCCGGTCTCATCGCCTCGATCGACTACCTCGCCGGCCTGGACGACGCCGCGACCGGCTCCCGCCGCGAGCGTCTGGTGACGTCGCTCGGCTCGGCCAAGTCGTACCACGCGGGCCTGCTCGCGCAGCTGTCCACGGAACTGCGCTCGCTGCGCCACGTGATGGTGATCGGCGACGCGATGCGCCGGATCCCCGCGCTCGCCTTCGCCGTGGCCGGCGCGAAAGCCTCGCAGGTCGCCGAATACCTGGCGTCGCAAGGCCTGTGCGCTTTCGCCGACGACGGCACCAGCGGCGTTTTCGCGTCGCTGGGCGTCGGCGAGGTCGGCGGAGCGGTGCGGATCGGGCTCGCGCACTACTCCAACGTGTTCGAGATCAACCAGCTGGTGCGGGTGCTCGAAGAACTGCGCTGAGGCTCACGACTTCGCGGCCAGCAGCACCTTCCCGAAGATGCTGCCTTCCTCGAGCAGCCGATGCGCGGTCGCGGCCTCGGCCATCGGCACCACGTCGCCGACGATCGGCTGCACCGAACCCTGTTCCACCAACGGCCACAACCGTTTCCGGACATCCGCGACGATCGCCGCTTTCTGGTCCAGCGGCCGCGACCGCAGCCCGGCCGCGTACACGCTCGCGCGTTTGCCGAGCAGCTTGCCGATGTTCAGCTCGCCCTTGATCCCGCCCTGCATGCCGATGATGACCAGACGGCCGTCGGCGGCGAGCGCGTCGACGTTGCGGTCCAGGTACTTCGCGCCCATGTTGTCGAGGATGACGTCGGCCCCCTTCGTTTCGGCACGCAGCACCTCGACGAAATCCTGTTCCTTGTAGTTGATCGTGAGGTCGGCGCCGAGCTGACGGCAACGTTCGAGCCGCTCCGGCGAACCCGCGGTGACCGCGACGGTCGCGCCGAGTGCCTTGCCCACCTGGATCGCGTGCGTGCCGATGCCGCCCGCGCCGCCGTGCACCAGCAGCACCTGGCCTTCGCCGAGACCGGCGTGCATCACGACGTTCGCCCACACCGTGCAGGCCACCTCGGGCAGCCCGGCCGCGGAGACCGTGTCGACCTCGGCGGGCACCGGCAGCAGCTGCCCGGCCGGGACCGCGACGCGCTCGGCGTACCCGCCGCCGGCGAGCAATGCGCACACCTCGTCGCCGACCTGCCAGCCCTCGACGCCCTCGCCGAGTTCGGCGATCGTGCCGGAGCATTCCAGGCCGAGGATGTCGCTCGCCCCGGGCGGCGGCGGATAGTTGCCTTGCCGCTGCAGCAGGTCGGCTCGGTTGACCGCACTGGCCGTGACGTCCAGCAGTACCTCGCCGGGACCGGGCTCCGGATCGGGGACCTCGGTCCATTCGAGCACGTCAGGGGCGCCGGGTTCGCGGATAGTGATCGCGTGCATGCGCCCGACTGTATCCCGGGTCAGCCGAGATCGTTGGTGCTGAAGGTGTTGCAGCGCGCGGGCTGGCCAGTCTGGTAGCCAGTGGTGAACCACTTCTCGCGCTGTGCCGACGTGCCGTGCGAGAAGCTCGACTTGTCGACGTGGCCGTTGCCGAGGTTCTTCTGGATGTAGTCGTCGCCGATCCGGGACGCGGTGTCCAGCGCGCGCGAGATGTCGTCCTTCGTGACGTCCTGGACCAGCGGTTTCCCGGAGCTGGTCGGGGTCGTGCTGGCGTGGTTGGCCCAGACGCCCGCGTAGCAGTCGGCCTGCAGTTCCAACCGCACCGAGCCGGACGTCGGCCCGGTGCCGGTGCCGCGTTTGGACGTGCCGGTGAGGTTCTGCACGTGGTGGCCGTATTCATGGGCCAGCACGTACGCCTCGGTGAACAGGCCGCCCTGCGCGCCGAAGCGGGTCTTCAGCTCGTTGAAGAACGACAGGTCGATGTACACGTAGGAGTCGGCCGGGCAGTAGAACGGGCCGGTGTCCGACGTCGCGCCGCCGCAGCCGGTGCGCACGCCGCCGGTGAAGAAGCGGGTGGTCGCCTTGCGGTAGGTCTGGCCGGAACGGGAGAACTCCTGCGTCCAGTAGTCCTGGATGGAGTTGACGATCGCGACGATCGCGCAGTCGTGGTCCCGGTTCGCGTCGGCTCCGGTTTTGCACTTCTTCGCGAGCGTGCCGGAGTCCAGCTGCTGCCCGGACTGGACGTCGCCGAGCCCGACCCCGCCGACCGCTGGCGACGTGCCGGTGCTGGGACCGCCGCCGAACTGGGAGAACAGGAAGTAGATGACCAGGCCGACGATGCCGAGCCCGCCGCCGCCGATGGCCACCCGGCCGCCGATGCCGCCACCGCCGCCTCCGCCGCTGCCGCGCATGTCCTGGATTTCGGAGGAGTCCAGATCCGCGTTGTCGTCGAATCGCACGCGGAAAGGGTAGCCGCAAAGCCGGGAACGTGGCTGGGTGCGGCCCCTGCGCTGGGGGCCGCACCCAGGTACTACCGAGGTTTCGTTGACAGCGGTTAACCACCGGCCGGGCTGGCGTCCGGCGCTGCCTTCGCGGTGCCGAGGCCGCGAAGAGAAGCAGCGACATGACGACGCCGGGTGCGCGTGGCCGATGCCGGAGCGCACGGGGTGCTCGTGCTGTTCGCAATCGCGACCGAACCGGAACGGGGCCGTGCCGATCGCGGGGACACAGCGGGCGGTCAACCGCGGGAACTACCTGCCATGCCACCACCTGGCCTTTCCCGGTGGGAAACGGGGCCCGGCGTGCCCTTCGGCGCGCTCCGCGGATCCTCGTCGTCCCTCCGCTGTCTCCCGAGGATGCGCTTCTTCGCGCCGAGTCTCAACCTTTTCGTAACCCTCCATTGGGGGAAGTTCGCCCGGAAATTTCACGCCGGGCCGAAACGGACGGGCGAAACCGGGCCTTCTACGCTTCCGGACATGAGCGATGACCAGGACGTGCGCTGGCTCGACCCGGCCGAACAGCACGCCTGGCGGGCCTACATCGTCGCGTCGCTGCGGCTGCGCCAGCGGCTGCACCGCGAACTGACCGAAAGCCACGGCATCTCGCTCGCCGACTACGAGGTACTGGTGTGCCTCAACCTGGCCCCGGACCGGTGCACGCGGATGACGGAACTGGCCGCGCTGCTCGGCTCGACGAAGAGCAGGCTGTCGCACCAGATCGGCAAACTGGAGGCGGCCGGGCTGGTCGCGCGCCGCCCGGACCCGGAAGACAAACGAGGCGTGCTGACCCAGCTGACCGACGCCGGCCAGCGCGTACTGGACAACGCCGCGCCGACGCACGTGCGCGGCGCCCGTGAGCACCTGATCGACCTGCTGACGCCGGACGAGCAGACCGCGGTGGCCACGGCGTTCACCCGGGTCCTCGAACACCTGGACGACGTCGAAGGACGGCGCGATACCCTGACCTAGAAGGAAGCGTGGCAGAGCGGCCGAATGCAGACGCCTTGAAAGCGTCCGTAGGGAAACCTACCGGGGGTTCAAATCCCTCCGCTTCCGCTTGACGCCTCGAGTGTCCGGCCCCGGATTCCGCGCATCCCGCGGGAGACCGGGGCTGTTTCTTCGGTGGGTCTCGGCTGCCGAAGGTCGGCCGGGCCTGATGCCGGATCTCTGCCCGCCGTGATTCGGCTGCGGGTATCCGGCGGTCGCGCGGGTACCCTGGCCGTGCTGTGCGCCGGGTTCCCGTGGAGTCTTCTGTCATTCGCGACGTCGGCTACGACGCCGCGAAGTCGGTGCTGGAAATCGGGTTCCGCAACGGCAGCGTCTACCGCTACCACCTCGTGCCCGCGCGGGTGCATCGCGCGCTGATGGCCGCCGACAGCCCGGGGCGCTACCTCAACCGGGAGATCAAGCCGAGGTTTCCTGGGCAAGCCGTGGAGTGATTGCGGCGTCAGGCTTTCTTGGCCTCGCGCAGGGCGATCCTCGCCTGGACCTCCGGACGGCGCAGCGGCGGCACGGTCGCCGGCGGCTGGCGGCGCTGCGGGAGTTCTTCCAGCAGCCGCGCGGTGATTTCGGCGATTTCGGCGACCGCCGCTTCGAACGGTTCGCGCGTCGCGTCCGAAAGGGACTGCACCCCGGTCACTTTGCGCACGTACTGGCGTGCCGCGGCTTCGATCTCGTCCGTGGTGGCGGCGGGCTGCAGGCCGCGGAGCGTCGTGATGTTTCGGCACATGTGCTTCAGGGTACGTCTCTGCGGCTGACCGCATCACACTCTAGGGCCAACCTCGTTGACGGGGTCCGAGATCGCCCGGCAACCTTGATGAAGTGCCCCTCAGACCGCGTGCCCCCCGGCTCAGCCGCCCCGTCCCGGAAGTTCCCGCCGACACCCCGATTCCCGAGCAGGCCTGGCAGCGCGTCCCCGCCGACGAACTGGTCACGCTCGTTTCCGTTGTCCTGATGGCACAAGGCTTTCCCGAGGATCGTGCGCGTCCTGCCGCGGAGGCGTTGTGCCACGGTGATCTCACTGGCGCGCCGGAGACTGGCGTCGGGGAGTTGACCCGGGTGCATCTGCCTGCGATCGAGAGCGGATTCGTCAGTCCTGGTGCTCAGCCGTTGCTGATCGCGGATCGCGGGGCTGCGGCGCTTGTCGACTATCGGCGTGCGTCGGGGCTTTGGGCGGTTGGTGATGCGATGGATCGGGCCGTGCAGCGGGCTGGGCGGTTTGGGGTCGGGCTGCTGTCGTTGCGTGGCGTTGGGCCGTTTGGGCGGGTTGGGCATCATGCGGCGCGGGCTTTGCCGCACGGGATGATCGGGATTGTCATGGCTGCCGGGGGGTATGCCGATCAACCCGTGCATCCGTTGGGGATGGCTGCTCCGGCTGGGGCTTATCCGGAGTTCGTTTTTGACGTTGACCTTGCTGATGCTGCTCGTGATCCGCGGTTTGCCGGGTTTGCGTTGATGGTTGATGTGCTGGCCGGGGTGTTGTCCGGGGTTGCTGATCATGAGCATGACACTGGGTTGTTGGTGCTTGCTATTGCGCCTACTACGTTGCGTAGTGCTGATGGGTTTTATCGGGCTGCCAGTGCGGTGTTTGGGAGCATGCTCGGGTGGGAGGGTGGAGCGCCGGTTCGGTATCCCGGGTGGCGGGAGGCTCAGTATTTGGAGCAGTGCCGGGCGTTGGGGGTGCCGTTGGCTGGGGCGGTGCGGAGGCAGTTGGATTCGTTGGCGTTGAAGGTTGGGTTGCCGCCGTTGACTACTGTCGGGTGAGCTGCTCGTCGCCTGGCGGCGACGTTGCAGGCGTTGGTTGCGTGGGGCACCCCGAAGCTTGAGTGTGCTGACGGTCTGGGGGTGCTTGTCAAGGCGGGAAAGATGCCTTGACAAGCACCCCCAGACCGCAGGGACGCTTCATATCGGGGTGCGGGGGAGGGGCTGGGTGCCTCGAACCTTGGGTGCACCGGTGCGGTTTCGCGGTGGCTGGGGCTAGCGCCCCAATGCCACATTGGGTGCATCTGATGCACCGAACGCCGCATTGGGTGCGTGGGATGCACCGAACGCCGCATTGGGTGCGTGGGATGCACCGAACGCCGCATTGGGTGCGTGGGATGCACCGAACGCCGCATTGGGTGCGTGGGATGCACCGAACGCCGCATTGGGTGCATGTGACGCGCCCAATGCCGCATTGGGGCGCATCGCGGCGAGCGGGCGAGCGAGTGGGTGGGCTGTGAAGGGCTCATTGAGGAATCTGATTCCGTGAAGGAGCCCCTCACGGACCGGCGATGGTCGTGAGGGGAACCCTGAGGGAATCTGTGTACGTGAGGGTTCCCCTCACGTACCTCGGACCGGAGTCAGTGCTCCAGGGAGACGCGGGCGTTCTCGTTGCCGACGCTGATCACATCGCCGTCCGCCAGTTGGCGGCCTCGGCGGGTTTCTACCTCGCCGTTCACCGTGACTTCTTCTGCGTCGATCAGGTCTTTCGCGTGCGAGCCGTTGTCCGCGAGGTCGGCCAGTTTCAGGAATTGGCCCAGCCGGATCGGTTCTCCGGTGATCGGGACGTCGCGCGTGCTCATGGGCGCAATCATGTCACGGCATGGTGGTCGCCCGGTTGTAGAGATCGGTGATCTGGTCGTCGAAATAGCTCGAGTACGACACGTCGTCCGTGTACCCGCCTGCTTCGTAGCCGCCGATCACGCCTACTACGGTGCCCGTTTTCGTCTCGGGGGACGGGTCCGCTACCAGTGGGCTGCCGCTGGTGCCGGTTGCGAAGCCGGGGCAGTCGACGCGGATCTGGTGTTCGTCTTGCTGCTGCGTGTGGGTTTCGCAGGTCGCGACCTCGTCGACGCCGTCGGGGTAGCCGGCCACGGTCACTGGGCGCGCGAAGGGGCCGTTCGTGCCTAGTTGGTTGGCTCCGGTTACCGCTTCGAGGGGTTCGGGGGAGCCTTCTTGGCGGGCGGTCGCGAAGCCGACATCCAGGTTTGGATCAGACGAATCGATCCATCCCTGAGCGACGAGTTCGCCGCCGACTTGCCAATACCCGTAAGGCGCGACGCCGTCGTGGAAGCCGGGGGCGAAGGTGACGTTGGCCAGGTAGCCGCCGCCTTCGCCGTCGTGGATGCAGTGTGCTGCGGTGAGCAGTTCGTCTCCGCGCGGGCTGTGCACGACGCTCGCGGTGCAGTAATGCGAGCCGTCGACGAACAACGCGCCGATCGACGCGTGGATCGGCTTCGCCGGGGTCGGCGAGGCGACCGTCGGTTCGTCTGCCGCGCGCTCAGCGCATGCCACGATGGTCCCGCTCGCACTCAATAGTGCGAACAGCCCGATCACCGTGCGCCGCATGCCACCTCCTGTACTGGTCCTCGTCACTAGTATCAGAGAAAGCGGTGAGACCAGGGTGGGGAGACTATGAAGGACTTCTCGAACAAAGTCGCAGTGATCACCGGGGCGGGCTCGGGCATCGGCCGGGCGCTCGCGCTTGAACTCGCGTTGCACGGCGCGCTCCTCGAACTGTCCGATGTTGACGCCGAGGGGCTCGACGGCACTGTGCGCGAAGTCCGCGAACGCGGCGCCGAGGTGCGGGGCCATTCGCTTGACGTCGCCGACCGGGCGGCGGTGCTCGCGCACGCCGAGGACGTAAAGCAGGAGCACGGGCGGGTCAACCTCGTCGTCAACAACGCGGGAGTGGCGCTAGGGGCGACCGTCGAGGACATGACGTTCGAGGATTTCGACTGGCTGCTCGGCGTCAACCTGGGCGGCGTCGTGAACGGGACGAAGGCATTCCTGCCGCACCTCATCGACTCCGGCGACGGCTACGTCGTCAATATCTCCAGCGTGTTCGGATTCGTCGGAGTGCCTACGCAGAGTGCATACAACGCGGCGAAGTTCGCCGTTCGTGGATTCACCGAGTCGCTGCGCGAAGAAATGCTCGCGGCGCGGCATCCGGTCGGCGTCAGCTGCGTGCACCCGGGCGGGATCAAGACCAACATCGCCCGCAACGCCCGCGGCGGAACCGGCGGCGATCAGGCCAAGGCGGCGGCCGGATTCGACAAAATCGCCCTCACCACACCGAAGAAAGCGGCCGAGACGATCCTGCGCGGCGTGCGCAGGCGGTCCGCGCGGATCCTCATTGGACCGGACGCGTACGTGATCGACGCCATCCCGCGCGTGCTCGGTTCGGCATACCAGCGTCCGCTCGCGGTTTTGGCACGCCAAGGGCTCAAACGCGTCGACCGGAACGGATAACGCGCCGCGACTGTCCGCATTCTTGATCACTCGATGGAGTTGCATTTTCGCCGAACCTGACGAAAATGCCGCAGAATGCTGCCAGTCCACTCGTGTGTCCGCACCCCGGAGGTAGCCCTCGATGCTGCGCCTTGCCGAGCGCCGGTTGGCCGCGCCCGCTGACCGCGCCTCCGGGGAACTGGTCGATCGCACCGGAATCATCGCCGCGAGCACGCCGCGCGGGCCGCGAATGCCGGAAGAAGCGGCGCCGGAGACCAGCTGCGAATCGACCCAGCAGATCCCGGTGATCGCCGGCTGCGCGCCCGCCGAGGAACGTCCGCGCGCGGTGGCGTCGCGGCGGCGGGCCCGGGTGTGGGTCGGCACCGGGCTGGCGGTGGTCCTGGTCGGACTCGGCTGGCTCGCTGGCGGGTTCTTCACCGGCGCGCTTCCCGGGCAGTCCTCGGACGACGCCGTCGTGCAGGCAGAGCAGCGGGTGCCGATCGCGGAGCAGCAGATCCCGGTCCCGCAGACGATCACGCCGCCGGTGACGCAAACCGCGCCGCCGGTCACGGTGTACGTCCCGGTGCCCTCGCGCCAAGCCCCGGTGCGGCGGCACAACCCGATCCGCCCGACGACGCCGCGCGAGACGGCGGCTCCGGCGGCTCCGGAGCAGGCCGATCCGCGCTCGGACCTCGAGACCTCCACTCCGAGCAAGACCCCGCCGCGGCTGGGGATCGACCAGTTCCTCGACTGGAAGCCGTGGTTCGACGCGGCTCAGCGGATGTCCGGCGGGCACTGAGCGGGCCTCGTGAGCGTCTATCCCGGTTCTAACCGGGATAAACACTCACGACGGGTCAGCCGATCCAGCCGTATTCGTGTTCCGGCCGCCCGGTCGCGCCGTAGCGAAGCCGCATTTCCACTGCTCCGGACTCCGCCAGCGCGGTGAGGTAGCGCTGCGCGGTGGCGCGGGCCATGCCCAGTTCGCGGGCCACTTCGGCAGCCGACAGTGGCGTCGGCGAACCGCGCAGCCGCTCCGACACCAGGCGTGCCGTCGCGCTTGACTGACCCTTCGGCGTCGCCGCGCGGTCCTGGTCGTGCAGAGCGCGGAATGCCCGGTCTACGTCGTCTTGGGACAGCGGGCGTTCGGTCGCGACCAGGCTGCGATAGCGGGCGTACGAGGTGAGCCGTTCCGACAATTGCCGCGTCGTGAACGGCTTGATCAGGTAGTTCAGCGCGCCCGCGCGGATCGCGGCGGCGATGGACGCGGCGTCGGTGGCGGCGGACAGCACGATGGTGTCCGTTTTCAGGTCGGGCAGGACGGAAAGGCCGGGCTCGTCCGGCAGATAAACGTCCAGCAGCACCAGGTCCGGGGCCAGTTCCCGGACGCGGGCGCGGGCCTCGGCGGCGGTGTGCGCGACCCCGGCGACGGTGAATCCCGGTACCTCCGACACGAATCCCGCGTGCACGCCGGCGACGCGGAAATCGTCGTCCACGATCAGGGTGCGGATCATGCGTCGGGCTCCTCGGGTCGGTCCAGCAGGCCGGGAAGTTTGGCGACGAACAACGCGCCGGTCGTCGCGCCGCCGGGGTCGGCGAGCCACACGTCACCGTCGCGGGCCCGCGCGGCTTGGCGTGCCAAGGCCAGTCCGAGGCCGTGACCCGGACTGAGCTTTGTGGACACTCCTTCGTCGAAAAGCTTGTCCCTCAAGGTTTCGTCAATTCCTGGTCCGCTGTCTACAACGGACACGTGCAGAGTGGCACCATCGGCCAGCAGGCCGACTTCGACCCACGCTGGACGACGCGGGCCCATCCGTGCGGCGTGCAGGGCGTTGTCGACGAGGTTGCCGATGACGGTGCCCGCGGCGATCGGGTCGGTCACCGAGGCGGGGACCCAGGCGTCGTCGGCCAGCCGCAGCTCCATGCCTTTTTCTTGCGCCTGCTCGGTTTTCGCGACCAGCAAGGCTTGCAGGTACGGATCGGCGACCCGGTCGTCGAGCGGTTCCGCGCGCGAGGCGGTGGATTCGGTGAGGGTTTGCAGGTATTCCTCGGCTTCGGTGTGGTGGCCCAATTGCAGCAGGCCGGACAGCGTGTGCAGGCGGTTCGCGAACTCGTGCCGTTGCGCGCGCAGGCCGTCGGACAGCGAGCGGATGCCGTCGAGTTCGCGGGTGAGAGTGTCGAGGTCGGTGCGGTCGCGGAAGGTCAGCACGGTGCCGAGCGAACGTTCATCCCGTTGTACGGCCCGGGAATTGATCACCAGGACTCGGTTTCCAGCTACGGCCAGGAGGTTGTCCACTGGGCGTCCTTCCGCGACGGCTTTGTGGACTCGCGGGGACAGGTCCAGGTCTTCGAGCGGGGTGCCGACCGGGAGCGGGGTGTCGAGGAGGCGTTCGGCTTCGTCGTTGCGGACGGTCACCCGGTGTTCCGCGTCGACGGCCAGGACGCCTTCGCCGATGCCGTGCAGGACGGCTTCGTGTTCGTACAGCAGTTCGGTCAGTTCGTGGGGTTCGAGGCCGTGGGTTACGCGGCGCAGGCGGCGGTTGAGCAGGGCGGACGCACCCGCGCCGAGAAGCAGTGCCCCGCCGCCGAAGACCAGGGTCAAGGACAGAAGGTCGTAAAAGTCGCCAGTCAATTCGGTGATGTCGAAGCCGACGCTCACTTCGCCGACGACGCGCGAGCCTTGCCAGATCGGGGCCTTGCTGCGCACTGACACCCCCAGTGTGCCCAGCTGAACGGCGCTAACGACGTCCTTGCCCGCGAGCGCTTCCTCCGCGGATGTGCTGACTCGCTGGCCGATCTCGCGCGGGGTCGGGTGGGCGAGCCGGATCGCGTGGTCGTCGGTGATGACCACGAACAACACGTCGGTTGCCTTGGTGACCGCTTGCACGCGTTCCTCGAGCGGGCCGCCCCGCTGCCGGGCCGCCGCACCCGCGACCACCACCGGGTCGGCGGCGACTGACTTCGCGATCGCCAGCGCGCGTTCGCCGTACTGGTTCGACAGCGTCGTGCGCAGGAGCGAACTGA
Organism: Amycolatopsis sp. cg13; assembly: GCF_041346965.1. Classification (GTDB taxonomy): domain Bacteria; phylum Actinomycetota; class Actinomycetes; order Mycobacteriales; family Pseudonocardiaceae; genus Amycolatopsis. The sequence continues at coordinate 5,476,153 of NZ_CP166848.1, read as the reverse complement.
CCAGCGCGACGCCGAGGCCCACGACGAGGACCACCACGCCGATCTGCAACAGCAGCACCTGACGGGTGAACCGCATCCGCGGAAAGAGCGCCCACTTCGGCATGCCAGGGAACATACCCCCAGCTCAGCGCTGTGCGCTAAACGAGCAAAACGTGGAGAACGCGCAGAGCGCACGCAGAACGTCGACAAGCTTCTCCGCCGCGAAACGCGCTCTTAACCTGCCTCGAGCGAGTCCCCACCGTGACGAAGGAGTCACCTCGATGGCCCCACTCATCGAACTGATCGGCGCCACCAAAAGGTTCCCGAGCGGATCAGGTTCTGTCCACACCGCTGTCCGCGAGCTGACCATGACCGTCGAACCAGGGGAGTTCGTCGCCGTGGTCGGGCCGACCGGGTGCGGCAAATCCACCACGTTGTCCCTGGTCTCCGGGTTGCAGCCGCCGTCGGCGGGCCGGGTCGTCGTGCACGGCTCCGACGTGAAGTCCATTCCGGACGGCGTCGGCTACATGTTCCAGACCGACGCGGTGATGCCGTGGCGTTCGGTGCTGGACAACGTCGCTTCCGGACCGCGCTTTCGCGGCGTGTCCAAAGAGGACGCACGGAAGAAGGCCGCCGACTGGATCGCCCGCGTCGGACTGGCCGGGTTCGAGAAGTACTACCCGCACCAGCTTTCCGGCGGTATGCGCAAGCGCGTCGCATTGGCGCAGACGCTGGTCACCGAGCCCAAAATCCTGCTGATGGACGAGCCGTTCTCCGCGCTCGACGTCCAGACGCGCGCGCTGATGCAGGACGAACTGCTGCGGCTGTGGTCTGGCACTGGTGCCGCGGTGATTTTCGTGACGCACGACCTCGACGAGGCGATCGCGTTGGCGGACAAGGTGGTCGTGCTGACCACGAGCCCGGCGACGGTCAAGGACGTCTTCGAGATCCCGCTGGAGCGTCCGCGCAAGGTGGAGGAACTCCGGCTGACCGAGGAATTCCGCAAGATCTACTCCGACATCTGGGAATCGCTGCGCGGCGAGGTCGACAAGGCTCGCCAGAAGGGAGCGACCGGTGTCGCTTGAGACTCAGACCGCGCCGACGCCGGTCTTCGAAACCGAACAAGACATTCTCTCCCGCGCGAAGCGCTCCGCCGGACGGCACAAGCGCAACGTCTGGCTGCTGCGGCTGGCGATTCTCGTTGCCTGGCTTGGGTTGTGGGAGGTGGCGGGCCGGTTCTGGATCGACCCGTTCTTCTACTCGATGCCCTCGAAGATCTGGGAACGGCTCACCGAATGGTTCACGACCGGGACTGACTTCGGGACCATTTGGTACCAGATCCTGGTGACCGTCGAAGAAGCCGTGATCGGTTTCGTGCTCGGTGCGGTCGCTGGCGTGATTTGCGGTGTCATTCTTGGTCGCAGTGCGTATCTCGCTGAGGTGCTGGCGCCGTTTATCAAGGCTGCCAACGCGATGCCGCGGATCGTGCTCGCCGCGTTGTTCGTGATTTGGTTCGGCCTCGGGCTGTCCTCGAAGGTCGCGACGGTGTTCGTGCTCGTGTTCTTCGCGGTGTTCTTCAACGCGTTCACTGGTGCCCGGGAAGTGGATCGCAATCTGATCGACAACGCCCGCATTCTCGGCGCGACGCGGTGGCAGGTGCTGCAGTCGATCGTGCTGCCCAGTGCGACGTCGTGGATTCTTTCGTCGCTGCACGTCGCGTTCGGTTTCGCGCTGATCGGTGCGGTTGTCGGTGAGTACACCGGTGCCAAGGCAGGCATGGGCTTCCTGATCGCCAACGCGCAGGGCACGTTCGACACCGCCGGGGTTTACGCCGGGATGCTCGTGATCATGGTCGTCGCGTTGTTCGCGGAATGGCTGATCGGTTCGGCGGAGCGCAAGCTGCTGCGCTGGCGTCCGCAGATGTCGGCCGACGACGGACGGCGGGACATCTAATGCGGCTAAAAAGGACACTCGCGGTCGCGGCGGCCGCGCTGGTGACCGTGGCCGGGGTGAGCGCCTGCCGGGATTCGCGGGAGATCGACCTCGGCAACGGCGGGCGGCCGCACATCAAGATCATGGTCGGCGGACTGTCCAAAGTGATCTATCTGCCGGGGCAGCTCGCGAAGCAGCTGGGCGAGTACCAGAAGCAGGGACTGGACGTCGAACTGTTCGACCAGCCGTCCGGGGCCAACGCGGAAACCTCGTTGCTGGCCGGTGAGGTGCAGGGCGTGGTCGGGTTCTACGACCACACGATCGACCTGCAGGCCAAGGACCAATGCATTACCAGTGTGGTGCAGTTCGCGAATGTGCCTGGCGAAGCGGAAATGGTCGCCACGCCGAAGGCCGGGCACATCAAATCCGGCGCGGATTTCCGCGGCAAGAACCTCGGCGTCACGTCGCTGGGGTCGTCGACGGATTTCCTCACCAAGGCGCTCGCCAGCCGCGGCGGGGTCGGCAGCAAGGATTACACGCCGGTGAAGGTCGGGGCCGGGCAGACGTTTATCTCTGCCATGCAACAAGGTTCGATCGACGCGGGCATGACGACCGACCCGACGATCGCGCAGCTGACCAACACCGGACAGGCCAAGGTGCTCTACGACATGCGTACGCCGGAAGGCACGCGTGCGGCGCTCGGCGGACTGTATCCGGCGAGTTCGCTGTACATGAGCTGCGAAATCGTGAAGCGCTATCCGGACGTCGTGCAGAAACTCGCCAACGCGTATGTGAATTCGCTGAAGTGGCTTTCCACGCACACGGCGGAACAGGTGGCCGATCTGATGCCGCCGTCGTTCTCGGGCGGGGACAAGGCGTTGTACGTCAAGTCGCTCAAGGACAGTCTGCCGATGTTCACCAAGGACGGCCGGATGGACCCGTCCGGCGCGCAGAATGTGCTGAAGGTGCTCGGCGCTTCGTCCAGCAACGTCAAGCCCAGAAAGGACAAGATCGATTTGTCCAAGACGTACACCACCCAGTTCGTGGACGCCGCGCACGCCCGTACGGCGCGGTAGTCCACTTCGGAAGGAGTCCGTGCCGGCCCGCCGCCTCCCCTGGCGGGCCGGCACGGACTTCCGTGTACACAAAGGAGAATCGGGACATTTGGTGAAGTTTTCCCGAGATGTGAATACCCTTCGAAAGTAGCTACCAACTCGGGCGAGCGAAATTCAACACTGGTACGCGCAGGCACTCCCGTGACCAGATTGGATGCCCATGAGTTCTCGATCTTACCGTCGTCCCCTCGGTGTGCTGGCGGTCGGCGCGTTCGCGGCCGCGACCCTCGTCGCCGGCGCGGGAGCCGGGCCCGTCACCTTCGGCAAGCACTTCCACGGGAACCACTACTCCGGCGGAAACTGGGGCGGCTACGTCAGTTTCGGCAGTTTCACCACCGCGACCGCGGGCTGGACCGAACCGGCGGCGACCTGCAAATCCAGCAACGACCTCTTCGCGCCGTGGGTGGGCATCGACGGCGACGGATCGTCCTCTGTGGAGCAAACCGGCGTCGCGACCGATTGCTCCAGCGGCAGCCCGCAATACCAGGCGTGGTACGAAATGTACCCGGCCGCGCCGGTGTATTACTCGGCGAGCGAGGCTCCGGTCAAGGCGGGCGACCACATCACCGCGACTGTCACGCGCAGCAACAACAGCTACAAACTCGACCTGAAGAACGACACGCAGGGCTGGACGAAGACGACCACGCAGTCGCTGGCCGCGAAGCACTCGTCGGCGGAGGCGATCATCGAATCGCCGACCGATTCGTACCCTTCGATCAGCGGCGGCGTGAAGTTCGACGGGGTCAAGTTCGACGGCAAGAACCTCGCCGACACGAGCCCGCAGGGGCTTAACGCGGACGACGGCGGCAGCGCCACCTGGGTTCCCGGCGCGATCGGCTCGGACGGTCAGAGTTTCTCGATGAACCGGCAGTAAGGCTTGGCCGTGAAGGGAACCCTGGGAATTCCAGGGTTCCCTTCACGGACGTTCGAACCGGTAAGCGCGCTCGACGCGCGAGACCTGGACGTCGAACTCCGTGTACCACTCCGCGCGGCCCTGGGCGCGGGTTTCGGTGTGCTCCAGGTTGGTCCGCCATCCGGTGATGGATTCCTCGTCCCGCCAGTACGACACGGTGATGCCGAGCCCGGATTCGTCGCGGACGGAGTTCTGGCCGAGGTACCCGGGCTGTTTGGCGGCGAGTTCGGACATGTAGGCGGCGCGCTCGGCGTAGCCGCGGTCCCCGTCGGTGCGCCGGGACGTGAAGATCACCGCGTAGTACGGCGGTTCGGGAAGCTCCATGGCCGGAGATATACCTGGCGGACGCGGGCGAATCCAGTGGGTTTCAGCCCTGGAGGCCGTTGACCGCCCAGGCGAACACCATCAGCGCGAGCAGCAGCGAGATCCCGGCCTGGACCATCATGGTCATTTTCGCCCAGATCCGCAGCGGCATGACGTCGGTCGGGCTGAACGCGGTGGCGTTGGTGAACGAGGTGTAGAGGTAGTCCAGGTACCGCGGCTCCCACTCGGCCTTGGCCATCGACGGGTCGCTCATCTGCGGAAACTGCAGGTCGGGGAAGTCCGCCCGGCCCGCCGCGCGCCGGGCTGGGCCGCCGCGGTCGAACTCCCAGTACCAGAGCGAGAAGACGACGATGTTGGTCCAGTAGATGACCACGCCGCTGATCAGCACCTGCACCGCGTGCCCGCGCTGCGCACCCTGTGCGATTCCGATCACCAACTGCACCGCGGACGCGCCGTTGAGCACACTGACGACGGCGAGCGCGGTCAGCGCCACCATCCGTTCGACGATGTTGAACTCGGTCAGCCGGCCGGGATTGAGCAACAACAGCGCGACGATCAGCACGGCGGTCAGCGAGGGCAGCAGCCACCACGGGTGCAGCACCATCTCGTCGGGCAGGGCGAGCTGCAGGGCCAGGGTCCCGATGACGACGGCCGCCGCGGGCCACCGGGTCTCGCCTTTGGTCGCCCGCCGCCAGGCAGGCACTCGTTCGTCAGCCACCTGGACACGGTAGGACGTGAATCGCAGCTTGGCGCGTCGCAGCGATCAGGCAGTGCGGTCGAAAAGGACGAAGCGGTTGTCAGGGTGACGGAACGCTTGGCAGCTTCCTCGCGACGTCAGTGCGGCTTCGCGCGCCTAGCTTGCGAAGCACCTTCGCGACGTGTTGTTCCACCGTGCGGGGTGACAGGAACAGACCGTCGGCGATCTGCCGGTTCGTTCGGCCCTCCGCGAGCATCTCGGCGACTTCGCGCTCTCGCGGGGACAGTTCGCGACCGTAGCCGCGACGGCCGCGTTGGGACGGTGCCCAAGCGCCGTGTTCGCGGAGCACGTGATGGCAGCGGCCAGCGTCGCGCGTGGCACCTAGCTGTACATACGCAGCTGCGGCGTCGCTGAGGGCAGCGGTCGCACCGGCTTGGCCCGCTTCGAGGCGACAGCGCGCCGCGCGTTCACGCATGCCTGCGGCGAGGTATGGCATTGGCAGTTCTGCGTACGCGTCGGCAGCGGTGTCGAAGAGCGTCGCTGCGGCTAGGTGCTTCGCGCGGGCGTTGGTCAGGACGGCTCGGCCAGCGTGCAGGGCTGCGACGGCGAGAGGCGCGTCGCGGTCTTCGATGCCGCGCGCGAACTCTTCGACGAACGCGTCAGCGTCGTGCCAACGGTCTGCGCGCGTGTACGCCTCCGCGGCGGCTGGGACGAGCGACGCTGCCCAGACCCACACGCCTTTGCGGCGCGCGGCGTCGACAGCGACATCGGCTGCTTCACAGGCTGCGGCGAGGTCGTCGGTCGACAGGTGCACGCCGATCAACACCGAAGCCGCGCATAAAACAACGGGGATTGGGCCTTCGCCCGGACGGTGCGCCGAGGCGTCGGCCAAGTGTCTTCGCGCCGCCGCGAACTCGCCGCGCACTGCGGCCAGGCCGCCCAGCACCAGCGACGTCTCCATGACGATCGCGCCCAGCGCCGGGTGTCGCGTACGGACGTCTTCGGTCGCTTCGGCCAGGCCGTCCCATTTGCCGCGGAACCAGGCGAGCCGCACCTCGGTGCCCTCGATCAGGCCTTTCGGGTACAGCGCGCCGGCTTCGGAAGCCCTGCGCAGCCCCTCGGCGACCAGGCGTTCGGTCCGGTCGAGGTGGCCGGACCATGACTGCGCGTCGGCGAGGTTGCACCACAGCCGGGCCAGTTGCACACGTTCGGCAACGCTCGGTGCGGTGTGCGGCATCGCCTCGAACTCCGCCCACGCCGAGCCGTCGCCGATGTGCGAGGCAGTCGCGATCCGGTCTCCGGTGAGCGTGAGCCGCAGCTCGGGATCGGTCAGTCCGGAGTGGACTTCCCGGGCGTGGCGCATCCACTGCTCGTGCCACGACAGCGGAGTGAGCCCGTCGAACGGCAGCGCGAGCAGGTTGATCCCGCGCGCGGCCAGTTCCGGCCGGTCCGCCAGCTCGGCGACGGCGCGTTCGACCGCCGCGCGACCCTGCTCCAGCCGACCGGCTACGCGGACCAGCAGCATGCCCAGCGCGAGCCGGATCGTCCCGTGCACGGCCGGCGGCAGCGGCCGGTCTTCGAGCACTTTCTCCAGCGTCAGATGGACATCCGGGCGGAAGACGCGCAGCGCGACGTCGCTGAGCTTCTTCGCCAACCGGCCGACCGCGTCCTCATCCGCCTTCGCGACGATCGCCTGCAGCAAGTCGATCGCGCGTGCGGTATCGCCGCGCGCGACCGCTTCGTCGGCAGCTTCTTCCGCGTACTGCAGCCATTCGTCGACGCGTCCGGCGGCGTGGGCGTGCGCGGCGAGCAGCGACAGGGGTTGACCGGGCAGGTGCATTGCCTTGGTGTGCAAGAGTTTTCGTTCAAGCGCGCTAAGACCATCGTACACTGCTTTGCGCGCGAACGGATGTCGAAATCCGTAGCGATTGTCGTCGACCTCGTCCAGCAAGCCGCCAGGCGCAATCTCGCCCTCGGGCAACCCCGCCAGCTCATTCAGCACCGACAGCTCGGCGGGAACGTTGAGCACGGCAGCGGCTTTGGCAAGCTGCACCGAGGCTTCCGGAAGCGCGGATAGCTGTCTGGACACCGATTCCTGCAGCGCGACAGGAACTTCCAGCCGTTCCAACACCGACTCGGTAAGCTCAACACCACGCAGCGCACGGAGAATTTCCTCTGCCACAAAAGGAATCCCGGCGGTGTACTCGTGCAGTTTCACCGCGAAGTCAGCGTTGATCCGAGGCAAATCCAGGAGGTCGCAAGCCATCGCGGAGACCGCCGCGGAGTCCAACGGCCCGAGCGTGACCTGCGCGCTGTGCACTCCAGGAACGCTGCGAACGCTGGACTTCCCGGTGCCACAAGTCGCGACCACCCCCAGATCCGGCGGCCAGTCGACAGCGAGAAACCGCAGTAGATCACCGGTTCCGGGGTCGGCGCGATGCAAGTCGTCGATGAGCAAAACGGTGGGACCGCAGGCAATCAACAATTCCCGGAATGCCCGGAACACGCGATGCCGTTGCGCGCCAGCGTCCGGTAACGGCTCCGGCGCGGGCGGGAGAACGTCGGCCAGCTCCGGCAGAAGCGGTTGCAGGGCACCGGCAACGGGACTCAGCGGCCCGAGCCGATCCCCGGCGGAGCGCAACGCTTCCAGAATCGGACCGTAAGGAAAAGGCTCGGCCAGCTGCGGGCACGCACCGCGCAGCACGCGGATCCGGGAAAATTCCGGCCGCGCGGCGAGTTCGGCGAGCAGCCGGGTTTTGCCCATTCCCGGCGCGCCCTCGACCAGTACCGCGGCGGGCCGATGGCGGAGAACTTCAGCGACGGCGGCGAGTTCGCGGTCGCGTCCGGCGAACGCCGCCGGACGCGGACGCACGGAAACCAACGTCGGAACGGCCGGCCACATCACGACCTCCCCAGTGCGCGTCTTGTCCGTTTCGCCCGGAGCTTAAGCAGTGCACGGGGCGCGGTAAACCGACTCTCGACGGGTTCGCGGGCACGCTACTCACACGTCTGCCTTCGTACGGTCACCAAATGGCAGAAGAAATCCCGGCGTGCGGTCACAAAGAGTGCGAAACCGCGCGGAGTTGCCCGGTTCAGCGGAACAACCCACGGACGCCCGCTCCGGCGGCCAACGCTCGGTAGTCGCGCAAGTCCCTACTTAAGGATTGCTCCGCTACCTATTCTCGCGGCCACTTATTGCAGTGGATTGGACCACCGCCGCACGCTTCGAGGCCGGGGGGAACCGAACGCGAGGGAGAAGCATGAAAGCCATCAGATTCCTCGGTGCCGCAACCGCTGCCGCGGCGGTCACGGCGATCTTCGCCGGTGTCCCCGCCGCGAGCGCCGCCCCGCTCAACCCCGACATGGTCCCGGCGATGCAGCGCGACCTCGGCCTCACCCACGGCCAGGCACTGGCCCGGCTCGCGAACGAGGAGGCCGCGAACAAGGTCGGCGCGGCACTGGAGAAGGCCCTCGGCGAACGCTTCAGCGGCACGAGCTTCAACGCGGCGACCGGCAAGGCCGTGGTCGCGGTGACCGACGCGGCGCTGGTCGGCCAGGTGCGCGCGGCCGGAGCCGAGGCACAAGTCGTCCGGTTCAGCGCCCGGCAGCTCGACTCGACCGTGCAGAAGCTCAACGCCCACGAGCAGGCCGCGCCGAAGTCGGTCACCGGCTGGGGCATCGACACCGCGAGCAACCGGATCAGCCTGACTGTCCTCAAGGGACAGCGCGGCGCGGCGGAGCAGTTCGTCCGCCAGTCCGGTGTGGACAGTTCGGCGGTGAGCGTGACGGAAACCTCGGCGGTGCCCAAGGCGCACTACAACGTGCTCGGCGGGGACGCGTATTACATCGGCAGTTCGTCCCGCTGCTCCGTCGGATTCTCGGTGAACGGCGGCTTCCTCACCGCGGGCCACTGCGCGGCGCTCACCGGCGGCGGCGCGCTGTCCGGCTACAACCGGGTCGCGATGGGCCAGTTCTCCACCTACCGGTTCCCCGGCGCGGACTACGCGGCCGCGCGGGTCAACAGCAACTGGACCCCGGTCGGCCAGATCAACAACGGCACCCGCGTCGCCGGTTCGACTGAGGCAGCGGTCGGCGCTTCGGTCTGCAAGTCCGGTTCCACCACCGGCTGGACCTGCGGAACGATCCGCGCCAAGAACCAGACCGTGCGCTACCAGGAGGGCACCGTGACCGGCATGGTGCTCACCAACGCCCGGTCCGACCACGGCGACTCCGGCGGTTCGTTCATCAGCGGAAACCAGGCGCAGGGCATGGTTTCCGGCGGCGACACCGTCAACAGCTACTACTACCCGGTGAACGTCGCGCTGTCCGCGACCGGCACGACGCTCGTCCGCGGCTGAGCGGTCTTAAGAAGGAGTGCCTGCGCCAGTCCCGGCGCAGGCACTCTTTTGGCGTCAGGACGCGTCGGCGGTGATCCCGTCGACCCAGGTGCCCGGATGGGTCGCGCCGTCCTGGCGGGTGATCGCGACGTTTGACGGCCACGCGGCCTTCAGCGCCTTGGTCTGGCCCGGCGGGATCGTGGTGAGGCTTTGCGCGGTCCAGGCCGGAGATTCGGCAGGCGGGTTCGGGTCGGACGGGAGCACGGTGATCTTCGCGGTCGCCGTGCGGCCCGGGGCCAGTATGTTGTGCGCCGGGCCGTTTTCCCGTCGCAGCAACGAGTCCACTGGTCCGTAGACAGGGTGCTCCGGTCCGTGCAGGTCGACCCCGGGAGTCCCGTGCAGGTCACAGGCGCGGGACGAAGTGTTCTTGAACGTCAGCGGGAGTTCGAGCTGGCTGCCTGCCGGTTTCGCCGCGCCCAGCGACACGGACAGGTCGTCGGTGGTGCACCGCGGCGTCGGCTTCTTCTCCTTGGCGGTGCTCGCCGGAGCGCTGGACTCCGCGGCGAGGGCGGCGGGCGAGGAAGCCGCCGGCGCGGCGGAATTCGCCGGGGAACCGCAGGCCGCGAGGGCGAAGGCGCTCGCGAGCACTGCCGAGCCGACGGCAGCTCGGGTGAGCTTGGTGAGGGACATCCGGGGTTTCTCCTAGGGTGGCCGCGCGCCCGCGTGCTTCGCGGGCCTCCGGTTGATGCCCAAGATCACCAGGACTATGCGCCCGTTTTTCCGGACGCCACTGTGTTCTGGCTTACCTTCGGTCCAAATGCGACAAAGGCGGCTCGAGTGCCTCCAGCGCACTCGAACCGCCCTTGTCCTCATTGCCGCGGGATCGGCAGGTCTTTCGTCACACGTTGCTGATCTCCTCGATCAGCCCGTCGATGTCGAAGTGCTCGCTCTCGGCTCCGAGCGGCACCAGCTCGTAGGAAGATTCCAGGAACGCCTCGAGGTCAGCGCGCTCCAGCTCGAACGACGCGTAGCCGTCCGGCGACTCGATTTCCAGCGTCAGCAAGGCTTCGTCCTCGGACAGGTCCGGCCGGATCCGCACGTCGCCGATCCCGGTCGGCTCGTCCAGCCCGGTCACGAGCAGCTCGCGGGCGAACGTCCACTCGATCCACCGGCCGCGTTCGGTCCGGAACGCCACGGTGACCGCGTAAGGCTCCGACACGTGGAAGGAGAGGCGGGACAGCACCGGCGTAGTGCTCTCGTTCAGCAGTACGAACTGGGTCTGGTGTACGGCGTCGGTGGTGTGCACGGCTGCTCCTGGAGTCCTCCGGTCGTTCGCGCCTCGCGAACTGGTCGGCAGGGAGATGATCGACTCGGGGGCACATGACGGCGTTCCGCCGACGTTCACGCGATCGGTTGCATCAGGCCGCGAACACGTAACGCCGGACACAGAACCCTTGCGTTTCCGCGCAGGTCAGGAGAGCGGCAGCGTGAGGCCCACTTTGACCCGGTCCATCGCTACGCTCGTGGTGAAGTGCCGGACGTTGGGGTTGTCGAAGAACGTGCGCCGCGCGAAGGTCTCGAACGCCGCCATGTCCGGGCAGGTGACCACGAGGACGAAGTCCGCGGTGCCGGTGACGTAGTAGCACTGCTGCACGCAGTCGTCGGCGAGGACCTGGGCGCGGAAGCCGTCGAGCACCGCCATGCTCTCGCGCTCCATCTCGACCATGACGACGAACGTCATGTCCAGCCCGAGCGCGGCCGGGGACAGCACCGCGATCTCCTTCTCGATCACTCCGGCTTCGCGCAGCCGTTTGATCCGCCGCTGCACGGCCGCGGCGGACAGGCCGACTTTGGACCCGATGACCTCGGCGATCGTGCGGGCGTCGTTCTGCAGGCAGGAGAGGATGGCGAGGTCAAGCTGGTCCAGGTCGGGAGTGCGCACACTTCAGGCTAACCGGGCGCACCGACAAAAAGCCTCGCATTTACCACGCCGATGAACCGGCGGTCGCAATACCTCCTATCGAGCGAATGTGGAAGAGGTCTCTTAGTGACGTGGAACACAACTGACCGGTCTACCCAGGGGTAGGCCATACAAGGGGAGGCAACCGGCGACGTCCGCCAACAAGCCGGTCTGGGAGGTTCCGCCATGAGCGCTGTCCGGTCGCGCCACCGTGCCGCCGTCGTCGCCGGAATCGGCGGCGCGCTGCCCGAGCACGTGGTGACGAACCACGAGATCGCGGCCCGCCTGGACACCACCGACGAGTGGATCCGCACCCGCACCGGGATCAGCGAGCGTCGCCGGGTCGCCCCCGGCCAGTCCACAGTGGACCTCGCCGAGGAGGCGGGACGGGCGGCGCTCGGTCCGGACGGGCACGCGGACGCCGTCGTGCTCGCCACCTCGACGGCCGACCAGCTGTGCCCGGCCACCGCGCCGCAGGTGGCGGCGCGGCTCGGCCTCGGCACGGTGCTGGCGCTCGACGTCAACGCGGTGTGCAGCGGCTTCATCTACGCGCTCGCCACCGCCGCCGGGTTCATCGCCGGCGGGATCGCCGAGCGGGTGCTCGTGATCGGCGCGGACGTCTTCACCTCGCTGGTCGACCCGGACGACCGCACCACGGTGCCGATCTTCGGCGATGGCGGCGGCGCGGTCCTGCTGCGCGCGGGCGACCCCGGCGAACGCGGCGCGCTGGGCCCGTTCGACCTGCACAGCGAGGGCGAACTGGCCAAGCTGCTGTGGGTCGAAGCGGGCGGAGCGGCGCAGCGCGTGCCGGAGGATCCGAAGGACCGATACCTGGTCATGCAGGGCACGGCCGTGTTCCGGCAGGCGTGCGCGCGGATGGCGGAATCCTCGCGCGCGGTGCTGGACCAGGCGGGCTGGATGGTCGGCGACGTCGACCGGTTCGTCGGGCACCAGGCGAACATCCGCATCCTGCAGGCGACCGCGAAACAGCTCGGCATGCCCGCGGACGCGGTGGTGTCGAACATCGACCGCGTCGGCAACACCAGCGCGGCGTCGATCCCGCTGGCGCTCGCGGACGCGGTCGCCGACGGGACGCTGACACCGGGCCACAAAGTGCTGCTGACGGCGTTCGGGGCCGGGCTGACCTGGGGTTCGACGGTGCTGACCTGGCCCGAGCTGCCCTGAGCTACGCGTACTCGGGCAGCGCGATCGCTTCCGAACGCGGCTTCCCGAACCGTCCCGCGGCCTTGCCCAGCCGTCGCGCCAACGGTGAGCTCGCCATCCGCAGCGCGGCGTGGATAGCGGTCCGATGCGCCTGCGCCCGCGGCATCGTCACCTGAGGCGCGCCGGGGAAAAGCCGCTGTGCCTCGGTGACCAACGGTCGCATCCGGCGTTCGTACTCGCCGAACGCGGTACGGGGGTCTTCGTTCGTCGTGAGTTCTCCGGCCAGGATGTACGCGCCGGTGAGGGCGAGTGTCGTGCCCATGCCGCTGACCGGCGAAGCGCAGTAAGCCGCGTCGCCGAGCAGGACAACCCGGCCTTGATGCCACGTCGGCAGTTTCGCCTGGCCGACGTCCTCCAGGTACAGCGAACCGTTGTCCATTTCGGCCAGAACGCGCGGTCCTTCCCAGCCGACGTCGGCGTACGTCTTGCGCAGCACGGACACCGTGTCTTCGGGCGTGAGCCGGTCCAGGCCGCGTACGTCGGACAGGAAGAACAGGCCCGCGCGCATCGTGCCGACGTTGTCCGGGCGCAGGAACAACATCCGGCCGCGGCCGCAGAACATCGTGCGCCACCAAGCGTTATCGGTGGCGATGCGCGGCAGCGCGAGGTGTGCGGTGTAGAGCCCGAGTTCGTGCGGACGTACGTCCGGCATCAGCATCGCGCGGGTGCGGGAACGCAGGCCCTCGGCGATGACGACGGCGTCGAAACGCTGGGTTTGGCCGCTCTGGAAGTCGACGTCCACACCGGTGCCGTCGTCGTGCAATGCCTGGATCTGGTCGCCGAATCGATACGTCGTCTCTCCGGCTGACTGCTCATACAGCAGCCTCGACAGCTGGCCACGCAGGATTTCGATCTCCGCGGTCCCGCCTCCGGAATCGCCTTCACCGGCGCGGAACTCGGCGACGATGCGTCCGTTTTCGTCCACGAATTGCGTGCCGACCTCGCCGGTGTGCGCGGCGCGGACCGCTTCTTCGAGTCCCATCTTGCGCAGCACCTGGCGGCCGACGCCCCGGATGTCGACGTTCTGGCCCTCCTCGCGCAGCTGGTCGAACCGTTCGACGACGGTGACGTCCCAGCCGGACTGGGCGAGCCGGGAAGCGAGTGCGGGGCCGGCGATGCTGGCTCCGGAGATGAGAAGACTGCGCCGGGTCATGATGTCCCTCCTTGCTGTTGCTCAAGTACCTAGTTAATCTATCTATTAGTTTATCTACTGACAAGGAGGGCCGCGTGGACGAGAACCAGGCAGCGCTCGAGAAGGTGAACCCGACGACCTTCGCTGTGCGGGACGTCATCGAAGCCAGCCGCGACCTGATGGCGCGGATGGCGAAGGGCGTCGGGATGAACGCGAACGACCTCACCGCGATCGCGCTCCTCAACCACTACGGACCGCTGGGTCCGGTGGAATTGGGCCGCCGCCTCGGGATCAGCGGCCCGTCGGCGACGACGCTGGTGGACCGGATGGAAGCGGCCGGTTACCTCGCGCGCGTCCGCAGCGACACCGACCGGCGCCGAGTGGCGGTCACGGTCACCGAGCAGGCCCGCACGGTCGCGGCGGCGGTGTGGTGGCCGGCGATCGAGAAGCTGGACGCGGTGTCGCGCACGCTCAGCGAGTCAGAAAACGCTGTGGTGCGGGACTTTCTGGCCCGGATTACCGAGGCGATGAACGAGGGACGCGAGTACTCGTGAGTGGTGATCCCGGTTAGAACCGGGATCACCACTCATGAGGCGCTAAGTCGTCCAGGTTCGGGTCTCGCGGTGGCGGCCGCGCAGGTGGAGTTCGCCGTGCAACCGCCAGTGTTCCCGTTCGCCGCCGAGCGCGGACTTCACCGTCGTTTCGCTGGCGAGCACCCGCGACGGCACGGCTTTCGCGTGTTCGGTGAGCCGCGCGGCTTCGTTCACCGCGTCGCCGATCACGGTGTACTCCAGGCGGCTCGACGCGCCAAGCTGCCCGGCGAACACCTGCCCGGTCGCGACGCCGATGCCCAGGTCAAGCTCGCCTTCCGACAGCACCGCGTCGCGGATCGCGCGGGCCGCGGCGAGCGCCATCGTCGGGCCGTCGGACAGCCGGGTCGGCGCGCCGAAAACGCACAGCGCGGCGTCACCCTGGAACTTGTTGACCAGGCCGCCGCGAGCGTCCACTGCGGACACCACGCTCGCGAAAAACCGGTTCAGCTTCTCGACCAATTCCTGCGGCGGGGTGCGTGACGCGAGCGCTGTCGAGTCCACGACGTCCACGAACAGCGCGGTGACTTCGCGGACGTCACCGGAGAGCGAAGCACCGTATTCGAGCGCATGCCGGGCGACGTCGGTACCGACGTGGCGGCCGAAGAGGTCGCGCATCCGGTCCTGTTCGCGCAGGCCGGCGGCGAGGTCGTTGACCGACGTCTGCAGCATCCCGATCTCGCTGGAATCGTCCACGTCGACGTGCACGTCCTTGCGTCCGCGCGCGATTCCGTCCAGCGCGATCCGCAGCCGGTGCAGTGGCGCGGCGACCGCGCGGGAGAGGAGCGCGGTGCCGATCGCTCCGGTCGTCAGGCCGGTCACGGACAGCACGATCAGGCTCGCTGTCGGATTGCCGTGGCGGCCGAGATCGGGCGGCGTGGTCACCAGCAGCACGCCGATCAGCGGTACGCCGCTGGCCAGTACCCACGTGACGACCAGCCGCGTCAGCACCGTGACCGGCAGCGAACCGCGCGGCGGCAGGACGTCGAGCGCCATGGTCATCACCGGCCGCGCGACCCATTCCGCGGCCAGGTAGGTGAGCCCGACCGTGGTCAGCCCGCCGAGGCCGATGGTGAGCGCGATGCCCGCCGCGTCGCCGATCGAGCCGAGGACGCCGGCGAGGATGCCGAGCGCGAGCGCGCCGATCAGCCAGAGCGTGCCGCTCACCACCGCCATGTCGAAGGGCAGCCGCAGTGCCCGTTTGGCCTCGTCCGCGGTCGGCGGGCGGCCGATCGTGAACCACACCACGGTGCGGCGTTGCAGGTAAGCGGTCCAGAGCGTGCCGACGACGAGAGCCAGCGCGACCACTCCCGCCGCGGTGACGCCGAGGACCCAGCCGCGGTCGTCGACGTCCTCCGGCAACCCCTGCAGGAGCAGCAGCAACGCGACGACTCCGGCACCGGCGACACTCGATCCGACGCCGAGTGCGGCGAAGCCCAGACTGGTGCGCAGAACCAGCCGGAACCTCCCCGCGATCATCGTGCGCACCAGCAGATCGTATGGGGTGGCGGGTCCGGGAGCGAAAAAAGCCGTCGCTCTCCTGGTGCGGCGATGGTTAGCGTGGCCGCATGCAACCGCTCGACCCCGCCGAGATCCGCGCCTCGTTCGTCAACTGTTCCCGCGGGGAAGCCAAGTCCGTCACGCTTCCGGCGGACATTCCGTGGGAGAAGCGAGACTTCCTTGGCTGGCGCGACGTGAAGGCGCCCGGCCGGGCGTACCTTGTCGTGCCGCACGGCGACGAGGTGATCGGCCTGTCGCTGCGCGCCGCGCCGCCGCCGAAATCTCGGCTGCGCAGCAACATGTGCGCGTTCTGCTCCACGACGCATCCGGTCGCGGACATCACGCTGTTCACCGCCCGGCTGGCCGGAAAACCTGGCCGCGACGGCAATACGGTGGGCACGTATTTGTGCTCTGACCTGGCGTGCAGCGCGTATCTCCGCAGCGAACTCCGGCCTGCGGTTCCGCAGCCGAAGGAGTCGCTCTCGGAGGAGGAACGCGTGGAGCGGATGAGCGAGAAAATCGCCCGGTTCGTGGCGCGGGTGCTGGAAACCCGGTAGCCGCTGTGCAGCGGGTGCTGGTGACCGGGATGTCCGGAGTGGGCAAAAGCAGCCTGCTCGCCGAACTTTCCCGGCGCGGCTATCGCACGGTCGACACGGATTACGGCGGCTACACCGGCGAAGACGGGCTCTGGCGCGAAGAGCGGATCGCCGCGTTGTTGTCGACGCCGGGGCCGCTGTTCGTGTCCGGCACGGTCTCGAACCAAGTGCGGTTCTATCCGCGATTCACGGACGTCGTGTTGCTCAGCGCGCCGCGCGAGGTGCTGATCGAGCGGCTGACGACGCGAACCGGCAATCCGTACGGGAAAAATCCGGCCGAGCTGGCCGAGACGTTGGGGTATCTGGACGAAGTAGAGCCGTTGCTGCGTTCGTCGGCGACGTTCGAGGTGGTGACCACTGTGCCGGTGGCCGAGGTCGCCGATGCGGTGTTGCGCCGGGTTTCCTAGCGGTTCAGAAATCCCACTCCGCGATCCGCCCCATCTTGCGGATCATCGGGAACAGCGCCGACGCGCGCAGCGCCAGCCGGGACGCCGCCGGGATTTTCGCCAGCGCGTCGTCGGTCGCCCAGTCTGTCGCGTCCAAACAGGACACCAGGCGGAGGCCGTAGCGCTCCAGTTCGTGCGGATCGTCGATGCCCCAATGCAAAGTCGCGCCCGCGCGGCGGACCACCGGGTTGATCGTCTGCGCCTTGATGCCGAGCGAACTGAAGAAATCGGCCACGATCCGGCCGGAGCGGAATTTGCCGACGAGTCTGCGGATCAGTTCGGTGCCGGACTCCGCGGTGAGGTACATGGTGAGCCCCTCGGCCACGATCAGCGCCTCGCGGTCGCCGGGAACCTGGTCGAGCCAGCCGAAATCGGTAACCGACGAGCCGATCATCGTGTACCCCGGCCGTTCCGGGTAAATCCGGCCGCGGACGTCGACGACCTCGGGATAGTCCACATCGAACCACTCGACCGACGGCGGCGGATCGAGCCGGTACACGCGGGTGTCCATCCCGCAGCCGAGGTGCACGACGACCGCGTCGGGGTGCTCGGCCAGCCATTTGCCCGCCATCTCGTCGATCGCGCGCGCCCGGATCGCGACGGAGACGGCGGCGTTCTCGTTGACGCCGAGCTTGCGGAAGTCGTAGTCGATCTTTTTGACCGCTTCGTCGGCCGCGGTGTCGCCGAGGATCGGGTCTTTTCGGCGAGCGTCGAGCGCACGGGCGTACAGCGTGCCGAGGTTGGTCGCCTTTTCCTCGGTGAAGTGCACTTTCTCCACGGTCAGCCCCCTTGGTGTCACAGTCTTCATAAACTTATGAAGACTGTAGCGCTGATTGGCGAGTGCGGCATCATCCTTACGCATGGCGAAGCGCTTGCAGATCGCGATCGACTGTGCGGAACCGGAGCGGCTGGCGGACTTCTGGGCCGATGCGCTGGGGTATGCGGTCGAGGAGCCGCCCGCCGGGGCGTCGACCTGGGCCGAGTTCTCGCGCTCGGCCGGGGGCGGCGCGGAGGCGTGGTGCGCGATTGCCGACCCAGCTGGGCTCGGCCCGCGACTGCTGTTTCACCGAGTGCCGGAGCCGAAACGCGGCAAGAACCGGCTGCACCTGGACGTGCGTGGCACCTCGGCGGAGCGCGCCGTGGTCGAGGCCGAGGCAGCCACATTGGTCGAGCACGGTGCCGTGCACTTGCGCACGATCGAAGACGAGAGCGGCTGCTTCGCCGTGCTTCAGGATCCGGAAGGCAATGAGTTCTGCGTGTGCTGATTCAGGAAGACGCGTAGTCGCGGGCGTAGGTTTTCGCGTCCAGCAAGTGCTTCAGCGTGATCTCGCGGGCCGCCGCGGCGTCCGAACGGCTGATGGCGTCGAGGATCGCGCGATGCTCGGCCACCGCCTTGCGGATCTGCCCAGGCAGCCGAAGCGCGGCCCGGCGTTCCTCGCCGACCAGGGCGAGCACTGAACGGAGCAAGTCAGCGACGTCGTCACTGCCCGCGTTGCCGGCGATCACCCGGTGGAATTCGGCGTCGGTCGCGATGACGCGCAACATGTCGCCGTTCGCCGCGGCCTCCTCCATCTCCGCGACGTTGTCCGCGAGCCGCTGCACGACGCGCGGCGTGTGCTGCCGCGCGAGCCGCTCGGCCAGCGTCGGCTCGACGGTCGCGCGCAGGTCGAACAGCTTCTCCACCAGCTGTTCGTGCTCGGAAAACCAGCTGCTCAGCGGGCTTTCCTCGGTGCCGTGCTCGCGGACGTAGGTACCGGACCCCGCGCGGATCTGGACGTAACCGATCGAATCCAGGACGCGCAACGCCTGCCGCAACGACCCGCGGCTGATGCCGAGCTGCTCGCACAGCGCGCGCTCCGCGGGCAGGCGCGAGCCCGGCGGAAGCTCGCCCGAGTCGATCATCGCGCGCAGATGGTCGACCGTGGCGCTCCAGACCTGGTCGGTTTCGTGTGCCACGCCGCCCATCCTGGCAGGTGGCGCCCCAAGCCGCGCGAAATTGTCGGTGGCGGGTGTCACCATCGTTGACAGGTTGGGGAGGGATCATGACCGCGAAGTTCAAAGACCTGGCGCTGGACGCTCTTGATCATCAGGCATTGGCGGACTGGTGGTGCTCGGCGATGGGGTACGTCCGCCGAAGCCCGCCCGGCGAGCGCTCGCCGGAGTGGCCGGTCGCGATCGTCGACCCGGGTGGCGAGGGGCCGCTGATCTGGCTGAACCCGGTGCCGGAACGCAAGACGGTGAAGAACCGGATGCACCTGGACGTGTGGGGAGATCCGGACGAGCTGGCGGCGGCCGGGGCACGGATGGTGGCGGAGCGGGGAGGGGACCGGGAGTGGCATGTGATGGCGGATCCGGAAGGGAATGAGTTTTGCGTTTTTGAGCGGTGAGGCGGGGTTCGGTGGGGATGGGGGCGAGGGGACTGGAGGTGAGTGCGGCAGGCGCGGAGCTAGGAGGCAGATGAGGGCTGGCAGCTGAAGCGGGTTGCTTCCCGGGTTCGTTCCCGGCCGGTGGTGACGTGGGCGGGCGGCCAGGTTGGGAGCGGGCCGGTGGCGAGGTGCGTTGGCTCGGCGAAGCGCGGGCAAGCGGCGGCGGCGCGGGTTAGTGGCCGGGTTCCGCATAGCTGGTGGCCAAGCGAGGTGTGGCTTGTGGCGGCGCGGGTTGGCGGTCGGGTTCCGCATAGCTGGTGGCCAAGCGAGGTGTGGCTTGTGGCGGCGCGGGTTAGTGGCCGGGTTCCGCATAGCTGGTGGCCAAGCAAGCACCGAGCTGGCGGCCACCCGGACTGCGCACTAGCAGCCGGGTCGGCTCATGCGCGATTGCGCTGCGTCCGGGACCCGCCGCGTGCGCGAGGGCGTAGCCGCTGAGCCGAATCGCGCCCGTCATCCACTCCCGAGCGCCGTCTCCGGCGGTTCCTTCGAGTGTCTGACCGGACACATCGCGTCGCAGACCACCGAGGCTCCTGCTTAGGGTCAGCGGGTGATCGCTTTATGACCTGGTGGCATGCCGTCGTCATCTTCATTGCCGGGATGTGGGCCGGGACCATCAACACTGTCGTCGGTTCCGGGACGCTGGTGACGTTCCCGGTGCTCGTCGCGCTCGGGTATCCGCCGGTGACCGCTACGACGTCCAATGCGGTCGGGCTCGCGCCGGGCACGATCAGTGGCGCCTACGGCTATCGGCACGAGCTGGTCGGGTACTGGCCGCAGGTGGTGCGGTTCGCGGTCGCCTCGTTTTTCGGGGCTATCGGCGGAACCATTCTGCTCCTGACGCTGCCCAAGGACGCCTTCGAGAAGATCGTTCCGGTGCTCGTCGGGCTCGCCGTCGTGCTCGTGATCGTTCAGCCCAAGGTCTCGAAGTGGGTGCAGAAGCGCCGCGAGGCCAACGGGCGCGAGCATCACGCGGGACCGTTGCTGTTCGGGCTGCTCTTCGTCATCGGCATCTACGGCGGCTATTTCACCGCCGCGCAGGGCGTGATGATGATGGCCGTCATGGGCATGCTGCTGTCCGAACCGTTGCAGCGGCTCAACGGCGTCAAGAACGTGCTGTCCGCCGTCGTGAACATCGTCGCGGGCACGATTTACGCGTTCGTCGCCCCGGTGAGCTGGCCGGTGATCGGGCTGCTCGCGCTCGGGTCCACGATCGGCGGGCAGCTCGGGGCCAAGATCGGCCGCAAGCTGCCGCCCACCGTGTTGCGCGGCGTGATCGTCGTGATCGGGCTTGCCGCGGTCGTGCAGCTGATCCTCAAATAGCCTGGAATTCCTTGGCCGCGGCCAGGAACAGGTCGTTCTCCTCCGGCGTCCCGATCGTCACCCGCGCGCCCTCGCCGGGGAACGGGCGCACGATCAGCTTCCGGTCCAGCATGTGCTCCGCGAAAGCCGCAGTGCGGTCACCGAGCGGGAACCACACGAAGTTCGCCTGCGTCGGCGGGATCTCATAACCCATCTCCAGCAACGAGTCCCGCACGCGGGTGCGCTCGGAGATGATTTCCCGGCACCGGGCGAGCAGTTCGTCCTCCGCGTCGAGCGACGCGATCGCGGCCACCTGCGCGATGCTGTTCACCGAGAACGCCACGTACACCTGCTGCAGCGCCTGCGCGATCGGCTCCGGAGCCACCGCGTACCCGACGCGCAGCCCGGCGAGCCCGTACGCCTTCGAGAACGTGCGCAGCACCGCCACATTGCTGTGCGTCCGCGTGAATTCGACGCCGTCCGGCACCTCGGGGTCGGTGACGAATTCCTTGTACGCCTCGTCCAGCACCACGAGCACGTGCGGCGGCACCGCTTCGAGGAACCGCTCGATCTCGTCGCGGTGCAGCACAGTGCCGGTCGGGTTGTTGGGGTTGCAGACGAACACCAGCTTGGTGCGGTCGGTGATCCGCGCCAGCATCGCGTCGAGGTCCAGCCCGTGCTCTGGCGTCAGCGGCACCTTCACGCCCGTCGCGAGCGCCACCTGGACCACGATCGGGTAGGCCTCGAACGACCGCCAGCCGAACAGCACCTCGTCGCCGGGGCCGCACAGCGCCTGGATCATCTGCTGGCACAGCGAAACCGAACCGCAACCGATCGCGAGCCGCTGCGCGGGAACGTCGAGCCGCCGCGAAAGCCGCTCGCGCAAAGCCTGGGATCCGTTGTCCGGGTACCGGTTCACTCCGGTTACCGCAGCCGTGATCGCCGCCTGGACGCTCGGCAGCGGACCGCCGGGCACCTCATTGCTCGCGAGCTTGACGGCCCCTTCGATCGTCCGGCCAGGGACGTACTTCGGCAACGAATCGAGGTCAGGGCGGGGGGCGAGGGACGGCATCGTCGGAACTCCTCGGTTTTCACGGGACGACGGGGTCACCGTATCTCGCCCTGGCGGATCGGGAAAGGTTCCCAATGTTCACCCAGAGGTGATTGCATGAGGCGATGACGTCGACGACCACCGTGGATCACCAGCGTACCGACGGCAGCACGCTTCGCCTCACCTTCGCCGAACCCGACGGCGCGCTCCGCGGCGGCCTGGTGGTCCTGCACGAGGGCGACGGGGTCACCGACGGAGTCCTCCTGCTGGTCAAAAGCCTCGCCGGCGAAGGCTGGCTCACCGTCACGCCGCACATCGAGACCGGCGAACAGCTCACTCAGCGCGACCTCCTCGACGCCACCGACCGCACGCTCGAATGGCTCACCGATCGCGGCGTCGAGGCCGACCTGCGCGGCGTCGTCGGCTTCGATCTCGGCGGCACGGCGGCACTGGTCGTCGCCTCGCACCGCAAGTTCGGCGCGGCAGTGAGCGTCGGCGGCCAGGCGGTCGCGGAACTGCCGAAGCTGCTGGAAATCGCCGGGCGCGTGACCAGCCCGTGGCTCGGCATGTACGGCGACGCCGGCGACGAGGCGGGCGAGGCTCAGGTGGAGCAGCTGCGCGAGGCCGCGGCGTCGGCGAAAGTCGCGACGAACGTCGTGCGCTATCCGGGCGCGAACCACCGCTTCGACGCCGATCCCAGTGCGGCGGAAGAGGCCTGGCAGCGCACCCTCGACTGGTTCGACGCGCACCTCCGCTGATCTCCGGCAGTGCCCTTGACGGGTCGCTGCGTGCTCGAATAACGTTCCGATCCGGAATGGAACGTTATAGCGAGAGGAACCATCCGTGAAAGCGGTGCTCGTCGAATCCCAGCAGCGACTCGTCCTGGGCGAAACGCCCGACCCGGCCGCTGGTCCAGGGCAAGCCGTGGTCGAGGTCGAGGCAATCGGCGTGGGCTACGTCGACCTCATGTACCTGCGGAACGGCGCCACAACGGTGCCTGGCGTCGAGGTCGTCGGCCGGACCAAACAGGGCCAGCGGGTGCTGGCGCTGATCCTTTCCGGCGGCTACGCCGAGCAGGCCGTGGCCGACACCGATCAGCTTTACCCCGTACCGGAGGACCTCGACCCCTTCGACGCGGTCGCCTTGGGCGTGAACGCAATGGTCGCGGAAGGAGCAGTGCATCGGACCGCGGTGGCCCCAGGCGAACGAGTGCTCGTCCGGGGCGCGAGCGGCGGGATCGGCGTGCTCGCGACCCAGATCGCCCACGCCCGCGGGGCCGAGGTCGCCGCGGTGACATCCTCGGCGGAGTACGGCGAACGGTTGCGGACCCTCGGCGCCGCGAAAATCGTCGACCGGACCCGCGAGCGTCCCGAGGAGACCTACGACGTCGTCATCGACACCGTGGCCGGTCCGCAGGTCCGCGAGCACCTTGAACTGTTGCGCCCCAACGGTCGCTATGTCCTTTGTGGAGGAACCGCGGGTATTCCGGAGCCGGAATCCTTCGGGCCGTTGATGAGCAACTTCCAGACGTCGCCGACGCTGTTCGCGTTCAGTCTCACCTCGGTGTCGCCGGAAGAACGCCGGAAGTCGTGGGACCGCGTCCTCGCCCTCGTCGCCGACGGTCAGCTTTCCGCGGTGCGCGACCGGACGTTCCCGCTCGGCGAGGCCGCCGCTGCCCTCCAGCACGTGGAGCAGGGGAAATCGTTCGGTAAGGTCGTGCTGCTCAACGAATAGCGGGAGAATCCATGGCGCGCCAACGGGACGAGCGGATCGACCACGCCGTGCTGGTCGCGGTGTGCGAACTAGTCCGCGAATCCGGCTATTCGGCGCTGACCATGGAGGCCATCGCCCAGCGCGCGGGCACCACCAAACCCGCCATCCGGCGCCGGTGGAAAAGCCAGAAGCACGTGGTGGTCGCGGCGCTGGCGGAGGCGCGCACCGGCGTCGCGGAGATCGACACCGGCTGCACCTGCTGCGATCTCGTCGGCCACCTCGACGCCCTCCGGATCGGCCTGGCGGACCCGGTTTTCGGCCGCGTGCTCCCGGCGCTGGCCGTCGATCTGGCGGACGACCCGGAACTGCGCGAAGACTTCCTGACAACGTTCTGGGCCCCGCGCCGGGAGGCTTGCGTCGTGTCCCTGCGCAAGGCCGAGGAGCGCGGGGACCTCCGCCCTGGCCAGGACGTCGACCTGCTGCTGGACCTCTTCGCCGCGCCCGTTGTGTTCCGCGCGCTGTTCGGGCACCGGGCATTGACGCGCGAGTTCGTCCTCGACGTCGTCCGCGCGCTGCTGGCCGGGGTCGGCGCGGTCGAAAAAGGACTTTGCGAGCATCCCGGGGTTAGCATCGGCGGGTGACCGAGAACGCCGCTGTTCCCGAGGTGCTTTGGCGACCCGACCCCAACCGGGTCGCTGACACGAAGATCGAGGCCTTCCGCCGATGGCTGCGCGAGCAGCGCGGCGTCGACCTGGCCGATTACGACGACCTGTGGCACTACTCGGTCGAGCACGTCCCGGAGTTTTGGACCGCGGTCGCGGAGTTCTTCGGCGTGCGCTGGCACGAGCAGCCGCGGGAAATCCTGTCCGGCGCGATGCCGGACGCGAAATGGTTCGACGGCGGCACGCTCAACTACGCCGAACACTCGCTGAGCCCCGGCGTCGGTGGCGCGACGAAGGCCGACGACGAACTCGCGGTGATCTTCCACCGCGAGGACGGCTTAGCTGAGCAATTCACCTACGGCGACCTTCGCGCGCACGTCGCCGCCGCACGCGCCGCGTTGCGCGCTTTCGGCGTCGGCAAAGGAGATCGCGTCGTCGCGCTCGCGCCGAACTGCCCGCAGACGCTCATCGCTTTCCTCGCCACCGCCAGCCTCGGCGCGATCTGGTCGTCGTGTTCCCCGGACTTCGGGATCCGCGCGATCGCCGACCGGTTCACCCAGATCGAGCCGAAGGTGCTCGTCGCGGTGAACGGATACGCTTACAACGGCCGGAAATTCGATATCCGCGACACCGTTCAGCAGCTGCGCGAACAGATTCCGTCGCTGGAAGCCACCGTTTTGGTGAAATACCTGGGAGACGGGACACTCGACGGCGTCATCGACTGGAACGCGATGCTCGCTGAACACGCTGGCGGCGAGCTGGCGTACGAGCCGGTGGAGTTCGCGCATCCGTTGTGGATCCTGTATTCCTCGGGCACGACCGGGCTGCCGAAGGGCATCGTGCAGGGCCACGGCGGCATCGTCGTCGAGCACCTCAAAGCGCTCGGCCTGCAAAGCGGGCTCGGACCGGGCGACCGGTTCTTCTGGTTCACCACCACCGGCTGGATGATGTGGAACTTCGTCGCCTCCGCGCTTCTCGTCGGAGCCACGATCGTGCTGTACGACGGCAGTCCCGGCCATCCGGACCTGAACGCGTTGTGGCATCTGGCCGAACAGCACCGCGTCACCTACTTCGGCACGTCCGCGCCGTTCATCCAGAGCTGTCTCAAAGCGGGCCTCGCCCCGTCCGAGCGCTACGACCTCAGCGCGCTGCGCGTAGTCGGCTCGACCGGTTCGCCCTTGTCCTCCGAGGGTTTCCGCTGGATCGCCGACGCGATCGGCCGGGACGTGCAGATCTGCTCGGTCTCCGGCGGCACTGACCTATGCGCGGCGATCGTGGCGGCCGCGCCGGACGTGCCGGTGTGGCTCGGCGAACTGTCCTGCCGCGCCCTCGGCGTGGCCGCGGCGGCGTTCGACGACGACGGCGAGCCGGTGGTCGAGGAGGTCGGCGAGCTGGTGATCACCGAGCCGATGCCCTCGATGCCGGTCTCCTTCTGGAACGACCCGGACGGTTCCCGGCTGCGCGAGGCGTACTTCGAGACTTATCCGGGTATCTGGAGGCATGGCGACTGGGTCAGGATCACCCGCCGCGGTTCGGCGGTGGTCTACGGCCGCAGCGATTCGACGCTCAACCGCGGCGGCGTCCGGATGGGCACCGCCGAGTTCTACCGGGTCGCGGAAGGGTTCGCCGAGGTCGCCGACTCGCTGGTCATCGACACGTCGGCGGCGGGCAACGACGACGGGCAACTGCTGTGTTTCTTAGTACTCACCGCCGGTGCCACACTCGAAGAAGTGGAGCCTGACCTGCGGAAAGAGCTTCGCAACGCACTGTCGCCCCGACACGTACCCGATCGGTTCATGGTCGTTTCCGAGATTCCCCGTACGTTGAACGGTAAGAAGTGCGAAGTACCAGTGAAGCGGATCCTCTCCGGAGTCGCGCCGGAGAGGGCGGTGAGCAGGGACGCGCTGGCCAACCCGGCCGCGCTGGCCCCCTTCGTGGAGCTCGCCGCGCACTGAACGCGCCAACGGGGGGGAAGCATGGCAGGGCCGTGCGTGTTGCACGCGTGGTGACGGGGACACGCGCGCAGCACACTTGGCAGGCGGCCGGCGTCACGTCGGTCGTCGCGATCACATGGATAACCAGGCTCGCCGGCCTGCTGGCGATCGTGTCCACGGTCGTTCCGGTGGGCCGCGACGTGCGCGGCCACGTGGCCAAATGGCTGGAGCTGCCGAGCGAAGCGACCACTGCCGCGGCTGCTGTGGCGCTGGTCACCGGTGTGTTGCTGATCATGCTCGCCGCCGGGCTCCGCCGCCGCAAACGCCGCGCCTGGCAACTGGCGGTCGGTTTCGCGGCGCTGTTGGCGTTGTCACACCTCGGGCTTCGGCATGTGTTCGGCGCCGGCGTGGTGTCCATGGTGCTGCTCGCCGGACTTCTCAGCACTCGGCGGTACTTCATCGCCCGGCCAGACCCGACCGTCGGCCGGTGGCGCGCTTTGCGGGTGCTGCTGCAACTGGTCCTGGCCGGGTTCGTGCTCAACTTCGCGCTGCTGTCAGTCGCTCCGGCCCGGATGCTCGATCCGCTGAGCTTCGCCGACCGGCTTTCCCAGTCGGCGCTCGCGCTCACCGGCGTCAGCGGGCCCGCGGTGTTCCATGAGATGTGGTTCGAGGATCTGTCCGCGTCGATCGGGCTGATCTTCAGCATCACCGGCGTGCTGGTGTCGGCGTACTTCCTGCTGCGCTCGGCCGAACCCGCGCCGGAACTGTCCGACGACGAACTGGCGCGGCTGCACGAGTTGCTGAAGCAGCACGGGGAACGGGACTCGCTGGGCTACTTCGCGCTGCGCCGCGACAAGTTCGCGGTCTTCTCCAAGACCGGCAAGGCGGCCGTCACGTTCCGCGTGATCGCCGGGGTCGCGCTGACGTCCGCCGACCCGCTCGGCGACCACGAGGCCTGGCCCGGCGCGATCGAGGAGTACCTGGACATCTGCCAGCGCAACGCCTGGGTGCCCGCCGCGATGGGCGCGTCCGAGCTGGGCGCGACGGTGTGGGCCCGGTTTGGCCTGGAGGTACTGGAAATCGGCGACGAGGCCGTCGTCGACACGAAGACGTTCACGCTGGAAGGTCGCGTGATGCGCGGCGTGCGGCAGGCGGCGTCGCGGACGAAGCGGGCCGGCTACAAGGTCTTGGTGCGCCGGGCGGAGGACTTGCGCCCCGGCGAACTGCCCGAGCTGGTGCACCTGGCCGCGACTTGGCGCGGCACCGAGACCGAACGCGGATTCTCGATGGCGCTGGGCCGCATGGGCGACCCCGGTTCGGTGATCGTCACCGCGGAACAGGGCGGCCGCGTGCGAGGCGTGCTGCAGTTCGTGCCGTGGGGCGAGCGGGGCTTGTCGCTGGACGTGATGCGCCGGGACCGCACCGTCGACAACGGCGTGAACGAGCTGATGATCTCGGAGCTGCTGCTGCACTCGCGCGAGCACGGCATCGACCAGGTGTCGCTGAACTTCGCCGCCTTCCGCGCCCTGATGGAACAGGGCCAGCGCATCGGCGCGGGCCCGGTCGCGCGGCTGTCGGCGAAGGTCTTGCACTTCTTCTCGCGCTGGATCCAGATCGAGAGCCTCTACCGGTTCAACGCCAAGTTCCAGCCCCGGTGGGTCCCGCGCTACCTCGTGTACCCGGGCGTCGGATCCCTGCCGCGGGTCGGCATCGCGACCTTCGAGGCCGAGGGACTTGGCGGCCGTTCGCCCTGGTTACGGAGGGTGCTGCACCGTTGAGGGGGGTGCCTTCCGGAGGTGGTGGAGGGGTGTGTAACCTATCTGAGCAGTGGTCGTTGGGACCCAGGAGGCTTCGCCTAGTCTGGTCTATGGCGCCGCACTGCTAATGCGGTTGGGGGTAACCCCCCCTCCCGGGTTCAAATCCCGGAGCCTCCGCTGGTGCCTGTTTCGGCAGGTGCTAGATTAACAACTGAACACGCGCCCGTAGCTCAGCTGGATAGAGCATCTGACTACGGATCAGAAGGTCAGGGGTTCGAATCCCTTCGGGCGCACTGTCTGGTCGAGACAGTAAAGCAGAAAACCCCCTGGTGACAGGGGGTTTTCTGCTGTCTGGCTTCCGGTCTCCGGGAAGTCGGCAAGTCAGCCGGTTGCCGGTTTATTGCCAGTTTTCCCGAGGGCCATCGACCCGAGCGCTTCCGCGCCGGCGCGGGATTTCTGGCCTCGCCCTATGTAGACGTCCTGCGTCATCGACGGGTGCGCGTGCCCGAGGATGTGACGTCGGCGGAGATCGTCGCCCGTGCGGCTAACGTCTTGCTGGACTTCGATGGGCCTGTCTGTGCTGTGTTCGGCGAGATCACGGATCGAGCAGTCGCCAACGAACTCCGAGCCGAGGGCGCGACCCGAGGACTCAGCTTTCCTGCCGATGTCGCGGAAACGGGTGATCCGTTCGAGGTCCTGAAATTCGCTGTACAGGAGGATGCGTCAACGGCAGAGCAGTTGGAGGAGCGGTTCCGGGAGTGTGAGGTGGTCGCGGTCGACAGCGCGCCAGCTACTCCAGGGACTCCGGAGTTCTTGGAACGACTCGCCGCGGAGCGGAAAGTGGTCACGATCGTGAGCAACAACAGCGCATCTCGCGCACGACGGTCCGCAAGGCGCTCGGAGTGCTGGAGCATGAGGGTCTAGCCCCAAAGGCGGGCGGGGTACGCCAGCAATCGTGCGGGCAACAGAAGTCGAAGTCGCCAAGTCGAGAGATGCGCAAACGCGGTCGATCTCGACGCCGTACACACTGAGGTTATTGAGTTCCACAAGATGGTTTGCGACCTGGATGCAAGGCTCTCGGAGCACCGAAAACGTCTAAGCTGACCAACTGGCCGCGCCGTTGCGAGCCTTACGGTTCCAGCAGAACGAGACCTTCGTACTCCACGAAGTCCGCGAAGTCCTTCACGTTCAGAGTTGCGAGCGGGATCTCGAACGCCAGGCAGCACGCCGCGATCCACGTGTCGTTCTGCGGACGGGGACGCCCGCGTCGCTGGGCGTAAGCGGAGATCTCGCCCCACACGCGTGCGACCTTTGGCGTACCCGGGAGGACTGGGAACGGTTGCATCCACTGTTCGAGCCGTTCCCGGCGAGGAAGCGCCCACGCGCGCAGATGCATCCACTTGTTCAACTCAGCCAGCGTCACGAACGTGATTGCCGGACGACAACCAACAAGCTGGCTCGCAAGCCACGGCGGGAGATCCCGCTTGAACAAGCCCGACGCAACATCCGTGTCGAGCACGACCTCCAAAGCCACTAGGTCAGGTTAGCCTTCCGCTCCGCAGCCACCCAGTCCCAGAACTCGTGCAGCTCATCAGCGGACTCAAAGATGTCCTCGCGCGCCCAGTCGTCCACGGACCTGATCGGCTGGACGTCTTTGTCCGCGAACAGCGCATCACGCAAGGCAGGACCATCCAGCCCCTCATGCGCCGGCTGCTCTGCATTGCTGGTCGTCATGGTCCACCTCCCTAGGACTCGTTCCACCTACGGAGACTACCTTGGTTATGACGGTTATGACCAAGCCTGGCTGAGCGTGACCAGCGCAAAGCTCTCGTGTTCAGAGTTTCCTTACTTGTTCAAGGCGGCCCCTCCGGGGCCGCTGGGCACGGTGTTTGATCCGCGGGCAAGATCCGGGGCGTGCGGGCTGGCGCCCGGTCCCCGCCGATCGTCCGCGGAAAAGCCAGCCCAGCGACCACCCGCCGGAGGAGCCGCGAGCAGTCGCGCTGAAAAGAGACGTCCTCGCCGGACGGGCAGGCCACCAGGATGGTCGAGCCGGGCGCATCGGTTGCGTCCGTGTGTGCCTCACGTCCATCCCGGCGACCTCACAGGCTTGATCGGGCTAAAGCCAGGTCGCCGGGATGGACGAAAAGGCCCCCACTAGTAGGTTGAAACCTCATGTAACAGACAGCGTTCGGCGGGCGACCTTCGTCTTATGACTCCACGGTGGCCCTCTATGAAGGCGAGAGACCTTCGTCGGCTCATCGAGGCCTACTGCGGCGCACCCAAGCGTCACAATGGAGGCTCCCACCGGAGATATCAGGGCCTCAAGGCCCCCTTCACCTTTGCGTTCCATGACAGTGAGACGGTCACAGGAAGCCTCGTACGCAGTATCTTGATGAGAGACGTTGGGCTGACCATCGACGAAGCAAGGAAGGCGGTGGGCAAATGAAGGCTATCCAGGCCATCTACCGCTTCGCTCCGAACGAGGAGGCCCCATGGGGTGCGTACTCATACCCGCAGGCGGTGTACACGTCGGGTCGCAGCT
Organism: Amycolatopsis sp. cg13; assembly: GCF_041346965.1. Lineage (GTDB taxonomy): Bacteria > Actinomycetota > Actinomycetes > Mycobacteriales > Pseudonocardiaceae > Amycolatopsis. Next base: position 5,446,024 of record NZ_CP166848.1, on the reverse strand, counting down.
TGTCCGAGGTTCGTGAGAAATTCACGGAAGCAGCCCTGTTCCACTATGACAATGAGCAGTTGATCATCGAAGAGCATCTCGAGCTGCCATTGACCGACGGTGTCTTTGTCCGGATCGCGCAAGATCTTGAAGAGAAACATCGGCGCATGGTGTACGACGCGCTGGCGCGGGGGTTGAGTTACGGGGACCAAGCGGACGATCTCAGGCGGTCGAGCCATGCTGCCACCGGTGATGTTGTAGTGGTCGCCTGCGTGGCCGACGACGAGCTTCAATGGATCTTCGACCAGCTGGACGACGCTGACACCCTGGTCGTCGCTTGCGAAGTGTCTACCTTTGGCGTGTGGTCGGCACCGGTTATCGGTCCGGCATCAGATGGTGCTGGTTCGCGAGGCGAGCCCTTGCTCGGCAACGGACTGAAACGAAGCAGCACAGTCGGTGACCTAATGAAAGTGCACGACCTCGCCGCGGGCCCTCTGTTGGTCTAAGGCCTCCGAAGTCGACCAGGTCCGCTTGCCATTTTTTTGCCAGTAATCAACGCGCAATGACGCACAGGTGCGCCACAACACGACGTCTGCCCGGTAAGCGTTATTGCAGGTCACGACGCATTTTGACTAACTACGGCAGGCAGCGCCAGCGACCGACACCAGATCAGAAGGTCAGGGGTTCGAATCCCTTCGGGCGCACTGTCTGGTCGAGACAGTAAACAACGGTCTGGGAGCTTTTAGCTCCCAGACCGTTGTGCATTTACGCCTTCTTCAGCCGATCCAGCACCGCGCGAGTCTGGGATTGCGCGATCGCCGACAGATCGTCCATCTTCAGCGCGGCCTCGCCCGGGGCGCGGTGGACGGCGACCTGAACCTCCACCGAGACATTGCTGTCCTGCACCCCGACGATGTAACTCGCGCCCGGACCTGGCTCCGTGACAGCGCCCGCGCGCCAGTAGTTGCGCGTGCCGAGTCCGGGAGTCGTCCCGGCGGTCCAGCCCTTCGACGGGCCGGTGGTCCACTTGTCGTAGGCCGGGGGCTCGCCCGCGGACGTGAACTCCACCTGGACGCCGATTCCGACCTCGTTGGTGGCGACGCCGTCGGTCGCGGAGGTGCTGGTGTAGCGGAGACTGCACGTCAGGGCGCCGCCGTAGCCGCTGCTTGGCTGGTTTTCCCGGTGCGTCGGCGGGATCGGGGTGGAGGACCATTTCGCCAGCGGTTTCGGGTCCAGCAGGTCGCAGGCGTTGGAGATCGCGCTCATCGAGTACTTGCCCGGCGGCGCGGTGGGCGACGGCGCGGCGGACGGGGTCGAGGTCGGGGTCGCCGGGGCCGGTTCGGCTTTGGGAGGGGAGGAGGGGCTGCTGAGGGAGAGGCCGATCGCGATTCCGACGCCGAGTATCACGACCAGCCCGAGCGCACCCGCCACGATCAATCCCGTTTTGGGGCCGGGTTTCGGCGGCTGCGGGTAGCCGTATCCGGGTTGCTGCATGGAAAACCCTAGTTCCCTTTCAGTCCGCTCAACGCCTTGCGGGCCTGTGCTTCGGCGATCGGCTGGACTTCGGTGCGGTGCACCTGGGCGACGTCGCGGCTGCGGCTGAAGTTGAGCCGGACCCGGACCGAGACGTTGCCGTCCAGTACACAAAGGACGTAGCGCGTGTTCGCGACCAGCTCGCCGTAGACCTCGGAGTGCCAGAAGCCCTCGGTCCCGATTCCGGTGATCGGGCCGGACGCCTTGCCTTCGCCGGTCTTGGCGGCGTCGCCGCGTTTCCAGTTGTCGTAGAAGGACGGCGCGGTTCCGTTGGTGAAGTTGACGTCGAGGATGACCTCGGCGGTGTCCAGGACGTTGCCGCTGGAGTACCGCATCTGGCAGCTCAGGCTTCCGGCGCTGGTCCTGCTGGGCCGGGCTTCCTCGTGCTTGGGCGGGCTGGTGAGAGTGGGCGACCACTTTTGCAGCGGAGCCGGATCGACGAGATCGCAGGCATTGCCGACGCGGTCCATCGAATAACCGGGCGCGGCGGCCGGTTCCGGCGGGCGCTCCGAGGGCTGTCCGGCCAGGACGCCGACGGCGATCCCGATTCCCAGCACTACCACCAGCGCGGCGACCCCGCCGATGATCCAGCCGGTTCGCCGAGGCTTCGCAGGCGGAATTGCGGGGAAGGGATTCGTCGGCGGTTCGTTGTCGGTCATCCCAGCCCTCCGCCCGCCGAACCAGGCACCCGTGACCTGGCTCCGCGCGACTATATCGCCGAGGCGAATAAACTTCAGCTATGCAGGCAGAACGGCTCGACGGATCCGCACAAGCAGCAGGCCCGGCGAGCGGCGAGGTCTTCGATATCGAGTGGCCGCAGCAGCACCGCCGATGGATCGCGACGGTCGACGACACCCCGGCCGGCGGGGTCTACTGGCTGGGACACCGGACGGACGAGGGCGACCGGGCGGCGCTCGTCGGAACGACACCGCACCTGGACGCTCTCGACGGTCCACTCGGGCAGTTGATGAACATCGTCGAGCCGGTAGGCACGATGCCGGACCGCAGTCGCGTCGGTGCGGCGGTGTGGCGGCACCTCACCGAAGAGGCCGAGCGCAGAGCGGATTGGCCGCGAGTGCGCTGGATGGTGCGGGACACTGCGGTCGAGGCGGCTGTTCTGCACTTCGCCGGGGCGTGGCTTGCGGTGAGCGATCGGGTGGCCGATACGCAGATCGTCGTGCTCGGGACCGGGTTTTCTCCAGAAGGACTGCGGTTCAACAGAATCAGCGGCGAAGAGTACGGAGTGGACGTCACCAAGCCGCTCACGGTCCTGCAGTTGCACCGCCTGCGGGTCTGGCAATTGCCACAGCCCGAGACAGCGCACCAGGACTTGCTGAAGTTTCTGGACTAAGGCTCAGCCGCGAGGGCGGGGCACCGTAGCGGGGTCCGAATCCGATGCGGCGCGCTGGTCCGCCAACGCCTGCTTCCGGACCAGTTCAGCGTGCCCCGGCCCTTTCCACGCGGTGCCCGCGAGTTGCTCCTGGGCGACTTTCAGATCGCGGGAGGGCATGTACAAACAACCGCGGGGCAGCAATCTCCGTGCGTGGGCAAGCTCGACGCCCTCCACGAGAAGCCGGGTGTCGAGGTGTTCCGCCGCTTTTTCCAGCCAGCTGAAGGTACGGCGATCCGCTTCGTCCAAGGTCCGTCCGAACACTGAGGTCGGGACGGCCGAGCGCGGGATGACCGCGAGCGACCACGGGTGGCGGTCGGGAGGACAGAGCGGTGTGGACGGTGTGCCGTAGTTGGTCAAGGCCAGGTTGACTCCGGTGTCCGCCAGACGGAACAGCTGTTCGTCGATCTGCGGAGAAGCGAGCACGTCACATGGGATGCCGAGGTGCAGCATTCGCGCGGGCACCCGCACCTGGTGCAGATGCTCGGCCAGCGAGTCGGCGAAGGTCTGGTCGGCCACGACGCTGACCGGCAGTTCGAGCAACATCAGCGGGTCCGCGGCACGCCGCTGGGCACGCCAGGTCCGGAGAGTCTCGCAGATCTCGGGAAGGACGAGGCCGAACAAGGCCGGTGCCAGCTGGGTCGAGTCGCTGAGCGAACTCAGTTCGCTCAGCGGATGCGGGGTATTGGCAGTGCCGAGCCAGCACGCGACCGCGCGTACACCGATGGCACCGGAGAAATCGATGTCCTCGATGAATTGGAAGCGGACTGTGTGCCGGCCGGAGGCAACGGCTTCCCTGGCTTGGCCGAGAAGTGTTGCTGGCCGGATGACGTTCTTTGTGCCGCGAGTGTTCGACCAATGGATCTTCACTTTGTCCGGGAGACCCGTTCTGGCTGTGGCGGCCCGTTCGCCGAGGTCTGATCCAGGACGTGCGACGGCAATCCCGAGCGGTGGCTTGAAAACGGCAGTCTGGTCGTCGAGCGACATGGGTGCGTTCAAGGCAGGAGACAGTTGCTCCGCGGCATTGGTCAGGTCCAGTTCCGCGCCGGCGTCGGGAACATACACGAGCAGATCAGCGCCATCTGAGCGCACGCTTGTCTCCGGGTATTCGTAGAGCACGCCCGTTATTCGCCGGGAGAAGGCTTCATGCAACTCGACTGTCATCTCCGGGGTAAGTCCGTTCTCCGGTTCGCTGTGGTGTGGCAGGCGAACCACTAGCACCAGGCCCCAGTGCGCCTCCGCGGCGAGTTCGTCGTTTACCGCCTGGACAAAAGCAAGCTCGGCTTCGCTGACCGGAGCGGAGAGCGCGCTGGCGAGCGCGGCAAGCCCAAGGTCCCCGGGCTTGATTTCGCTGAGCGGACCGGAAGAAGATCGACTGTCCACTTTAGACCTCCTTCTCGGTGGCGACGCGGCTCGAGCGTGCTCGCGGAGGGCGGCGGCACCCTTCGCGGATGCGCTTGCGGGCATGAGCGAGATAAGACCGGACGGAAGCTTCGGAGATGGTCATCCGATCAGCGATTTCCGAGTTCTGGTAGCCGAACGCGCTCCACAGCAGCGCGGCCTGTTCTCGCGGGGGCAGGGTCGGCAGCAGTTCCAGTACTGCGTTCAGTTCGAGCCGCCCGTCGATCGGCGTCTCGGCCGCCCACATCGGCGGATCGTGCTCGTGAAGTTCCGCGGCTTCCTCGCGGCTGCGCCGGCGCAGGTCGATGGCCAGCCTCCGGACGACGGTCTTCGTCCACGCGACCCGATCACCGGTAATGGAGTTCCAGTGCCGGCACAGGCGCAGAAGTCCGTCGCTGACCGCGAGTTCGTAGTCGCCGGTGGGATAGATCGTGCGCGCCAGCCCCAGCAGGGACGAGTGGTGTTCGCGCACGAGCTCCGTGAACGCCGCGACGTCGCGAGGATCTTGAATCGCGCCCGGCGGAGCGTGCTCGGTCACTCTCCGCCGACCTCGCCCCGGTCGCGGCGGCGGATCGAGACGTCCAGCCCGCCCGCGCGCACCTGCCAGTCGCCGTCGTCGCGACCGCTTTCCAGCACGGCTTCGGCGAGGCGCACCGCCCGTTTCTGTTCGACCAGGCGGACCAGCACGCAAGCCGACAACCGGAACAGGCACCACATCGGACGTGCGGCAACCGTCGCTGCCGAGGCAGCGGCTGCGACCACCAGGTAGAACACCGGGTGGGCTCCTTCCACGGGGAACCGGGGTCAGGCCCGGTGGCCAAACCCATCGCTGGGTAGACGCCGGAACTTGCTTAAGCGAAGGGAAACATCACTCGGATGTGTGGTGTGTCTTCCGTTGCCAGTTGCGGACGGGCATGCTGACAGTTAACCGTCACACTCTTGGCATTCCGCCAAGATTTCCCTTCCTCCCACTGGTCGTCACCGGGTCCGGCCGGAGCCGGGACACCTCCCGTTCACCTGTCCTGCTTAAGGTCGGCCGCATGTTGCGGGACGTGCGGGAGTACATCGATCGGCTCGAGATCGACGGGCATTCGGTCGGCGAGGATCACGATGACGATCCCGTGTTGATCGACGCGTTCGGCAAGGCGGTCGACACCTGGCGGGAGAACTATCCGTACGCCGAGCGCATGCCGCGCGAGGAGTACGACGAGACGAAATACCTGCTGCAGGTCGAACTGCTCAAGCTGCAGAACTCGATCAGCGAGACCGGCAGCAAGCACGTCATTCTCTTCGAGGGGCGCGACGCGGCGGGCAAGGGCGGCACCATCAAGCGGTTCATGGAGCACCTCAACCCGCGCCACGCTCGGACGGTCGCACTCGCCAAACCCAGTGACCGGGAAGCGCATCAGTGGTATTTCCAGCGCTACGTCCAGCATTTGCCGACCGCGGGGGAGATGGTCTTGTTCGACCGGTCCTGGTACAACCGGGCCGGAGTCGAGCAGGTGATGGGGTTTTGCTCGCCGGAGCAGTACGAGCAGTTCATGCACCAAGTGCCGCTGTTCGAGGAAATGCTGGTGGAGAGCGGGATCACGGTCACGAAGTTCTGGTTTTCCGTGACCCAGGCCGAACAGCGCACGCGGTTCATCATCCGCCAGGTCGATCCGGTGCGGCAGTGGAAACTGTCTCCGATGGACCTGCAGTCGCTCGACAAGTGGGACGACTACACCGCGGCCAAGGAAGCGATGTTCCTCCGCACGGACAACGATCTCGCGCCGTGGATCACGATCAAGAGCAACGACAAGAAACGCGCGCGGATCAACGCGATGCGCTATTTCCTGTCGCGGTTCGAGTATGAGGGCAAGGACGCGAACGTGGTCGGGGAGCCGGATCCGCTGATTGTGAAGCGCGGGCGGGACGCGGTCGGCGACTGAACCCGGATCAGTCCAGCACGTCCGGTTCCTGTTCGACGATCAGGTCCTCCAGCAAGCGGAAGTTGTTGCGTGCCATGTTCGCGCTGCCGAACTGGCGGGCGGCGAGCGTGGCTTCCTCGGCGGTCATGACGCGCGGCGTACCCGCGGCTTCGGCGAGGAGTTGCATCTGGCAGGCGCGTTCCATCGTGATGAACCACCACGCCGCCTCGCCGACGCTGCGCCCGACGGTCAGCAATCCGTGGTGGCGAAGGATCGCGGCGCGTTTCGACCCGAGCCGCGCGGCGATGCGGACGCCTTCGTCGCGCTCCAGGACCAGGCCTTTGTACTCGTCGAAAAGCACGTGATTTTCGTAGAAGGCGCAGGATTCCTGGACAATCGGGTCCAGCAACCGGTTCAACGCCGACCAGGCGCGGCCGTGGATCGTGTGTGCGTGCGCGACGGCGACGACGTCCTCGCGGGCTTCGTGGATGGTCGAGTGGATCGCGAACGCGGCCTTGTTCGTGCGCCGCGTTCCTTCGACCACTTTTCCGTTCTCGTCAAGGAGAAGCAGGTCGCTGACCTTGATCCGGGAGAAGTGCACCGCGTACGGGTTGACCCAGAACCGGTTCGGGAACTCGGGATCGCGCGCGGTCAGGTGCCCGGCGATGCCCTCGTCGAACCCGTACCGGGCGAACAGGCGGAAGGCGACGGCGAGCTGACGTTTGCGCTGCGCGCGTTCGGCGGCGACGGAATCCAGCTGCTCGGGCAGGGTGTCGAGGTCGAGTTCGGCTACCGGGGCGTCGGTCATCAGCATCTCCCACTGTTGCCTGTATGGCAATCAGGGTGCCCCTGAGGCACATCGAGTGTCAAGCGATGACGACGAGCACTTCCGCGTCCGGCGCGCCCCGCAGGGTGTGCTCAGTGGTGCCGGGGAACTGCGCCGAATCACCGGCCGCGAGCAGGTGGGTTTCGCCGGACAGGGTCAGTTCGAGCTGGCCGCTGACCACGTGCAGCCACTCCTCGCCGCGGTGCTGGGTCGGGCGCGGAGGGACGGATTTGCCGCGCAGGGTCACCAGGGTTGCCTCAACGCCGGACGACGGCGGGGACAGGTGGGTCATGGACGCGCCGCTGGTGCCGTACGTGACGGCGTCCGCGCGCCGGACGATCGGCGACCGGCGCTCCTCGGAAGCGGCGAGATCGGCGACGCTGACGTCCAGCACCCGCGCGAGCACCACGAGCGTGCCGAGGCTGGGCACACGCTGTCCGCTCTCGACGCGAGACAGGTAGCCAGGGGTGATGTCCGCGGCGGCGGCGACCTTCTCCAGCGTGAGCCCGCGCTCCAGGCGAAGCTCACGAAGGCGTCGCGTGATCCGCTGTTCGGCTTCTTCCGCCTCCTGGCTCATCCCCACACTGTAAGCGGCTCAGCCGGCGAGGAACTCCAGCCGGTTGCCGACCGGGTCGAAGGTGTGGAACCGCCGCCTGCCGGGGATTTCCGCCGGATCGGCCCAGGTCACAGGCCGTCCGGAGGCTTCGATCGCGGCAGCTGTGGCGTCCACGTCGACCACGAAAGCCGGGTGCGCCTTGAGCGCCGGACGGAAATCCGCCTCGACGCCGACGTGCAGTTCGCCGTCCGGGCCGCCGACGCCCGGAACCTGGAACCAGCAACCGCCGCGTGCGGCCAGTAGTGGCGGCTTCGGCAGCTCCGGCCAGCCGAGCACCCCGGTGTAGAACGCGCGTTCGTCGTCCTCCGCGCCCGCTGGGCAGGCGACCTGCACGTGATGGATCATGCCTCGAAACTACGCCAGCTCAGCGGGTTTCGGTTCCGGGAAAGCGTAGAACCGCACGGCCAGATCACGCGCTTCGTCGGACGGCCCGGGCTTGCGGGCGGCGTAGCGGTGCACCAGTTCCAGGTACTCCGCCTCGAAGTCCTTCAAGTCCTTGTAGCTCATCCGCATCCCGGCGCGGCTCCCGGCGGTCCAGTCGTCGAAGGTGTCGCGGTGTTCGACGGCCCAGGCCATCAAGCGCACTTCGTGGTCGTACTTCGCGTCCAGGTAGGCGGCCAGTTTCGGCCGGTCCTCCTCGGGATAGTCCTCCAGCTTCGCCTCGTTCGTGCTCTGCGGGACGGACTGCCAGCGACCGTCGCGGGCACGTCGCGTGTACCCGGCGTGGGTCAGGGTGAGCAGCGCGGCCGGGACGTCGATCGAGGGGAGCTCCGCGCGCAGTTCGGCCGAAGTGGCGGGCATCAGGCGAAGCAACCGCTGGTAGTTCGGGTTCGTGCGCACCGTGATGTCGTTCATGGTCAGCGGCCGCGGTCGTGCGTTGCCGGCGAGCAGAGCGCGTGCCCGCAGCATCAGGAACACCGCGATCGGCAGTTCCGCGAGCAGCGCGGTGCCGAGGCTGGCCCATTGGTCGGAGCCGCCCCAGTCGAGGACGACGTCGAACCAGGCGTCGCAGCACAGCAGCGCGGCGGTCGCGGCCAGCATCGGCACCGCGGCGCGGCTGCGGCGCATCCCGAGCAGTACGGACGCGGCGAAACACAGCAGCAGCACGATGTCGAAGCCGACCCAGGCGACTCGCCACTGGCTCGTGTCGAAGTGCTCGGGCAGGGTCAGTCCGAGGTAGACGGTCCACGGCACCAGGAACACCGCGATACCGGCGAGGATGGCGAGAAGCACGCGTCTGAACACTCGATCGACGCTAGCCGCGCCGGTGCCGGGGAACATCCGGGAAGATCCCGGAGATCGACCCCGAGAAACTTGTGTCTACTGTGGACGGTCAGCGGCGAGGGCCTGCCAGTGGTCGGCTTCGGCGGTCGCGCCGCGGGCGCGCAGCATCCGGGTCAGGCTCAGCATTCCCTGCACGTCGCCGGTCTCCGCGGCGACCCGGAAGCAGCGTTCGGCCTGTGCCAGGTCGCTGCGGGATTCGGCGAGATGCCCCAGGTTGGTGAGCGCGGGGATGCTGCCGTGCTCGGCGGCCTTGCGGTACCAGGCCGCGGCCTCGCCGTCGTCGCGGCGGTTGCGGGCGAGGACGCCGAGGTTGGTCATCGCCGCCGCGTCGCCCGCCTCGGCGGCTTCGAGGTACCAGTTCTCCGCCTCTTCGAGGTCGCCCCGGCGATGCAGCAGCAACCCCAGCCGCACCTTCGCCTCGACGTGGCCGCCCTTCGCGCCGCGACGGAACCACCGCTCGGCGTCGCCTTCCCGGTTGGCCCGTTCGGCTTCCCGGCCCAGCAGGCAGGTCGCGGAGAGTTCGCCCGCGTCCGCCGCGGCCCGCCACCAGTGCGCCATCTCGTCGGGCGCGCCGAGTTCTCGCAGGACCAGGCCGAGGTCGAGCATCGCCGTCGAGTCGCCGTCTTCCGCGGCACTGCGGCACCAGCCTTCGGCGTCGGAGTACCGGCCGTCTTCGACAAGCAGGTGGCCGAGCAGCCCGGCAGCTTCCGTCGCACCGGCTTGGAACGCGGCGGCGTACCAGCGCTCGGCGTCGTTGAGGTGACCCTGGTTTTCGCAGGTCCGTGCGTATCCGAGCATTCCGTGCGGCTCACCGGCTTGCGCGGCTTCGTGGTACCAGCGGGCGGCTTCGTCCTCAGCGCCGCGTTCGGCCAGCAGGTGCGCCAGCGCGGTCATGGCGATCCGGTCACCGCCGGAGGCGGCCCGGCGGTACCACTCCTCGGCCTCCGCTGAATCGCCACGTTCGCGCAGGTCAGCGGCGACGCGCGTCATCGCGACGACGTTGCCGCCCTCCGCCGCCTTCCGGCGCAGGTAGTCGTCGACGCGTGTGTTCCACTTCCGCAGCCGCCCGGGCATCTCGGACCCGCTCCTTTCCGGCCCCCTATCAATACAGTCGTTTCGCCCGTCGCGGACGTGACACCTTCGGGAGCGTTATCCACCCCCGCTGATCTGGGCTTTTTCGTTGGCGGCCAACAACTGGTCCGACGTGGTCCTTGCCACGCCCCGGGCGCTGCCGAGAGTGTCTGCGCGATTACCGGCCCGGCGACAGGCATACTCCGGCTCCCCGAACTCCCCGCCCGAGAGGATCCCGCGCACCATGGCCCGGCCGTTCCCCACCAAGCGCACCGTGCTGCTCGCGGTCGTGCTGCTCATCGCTGTCGTCGGGTTTTGGTACGGCCAGCGCGAAGTCGGCGACACGAAGTCCGAGGCCGCACCGGCGTCGGCGGCGGACGCGACGAAGCAGCTGTCCGAACTGAAAATCAGCGCCCGCGGCAATATGACCGGCTATTCGCGGGACAAGTTCAAGCACTGGGACAGCCAGGGCGACAGCTGCGACACCCGCGAGGTCGTCCTCAAGCGCGCGGGCAAGGACGTCAAGGCGGGCAGCGACTGCAAGCCGACGGCGGGCACCTGGCTCAGCGTGTACGACGGCCAGACCTGGACCAAGGCGACTCAGCTCGACATCGACCACATGGTCCCGCTCGGCCAGGCCTGGGTGAGCGGCGCGCGCGACTGGACGCAGGAGAAGCGCGAGCAGTTCGCGAACGACCTCACGCGCCCGCAGCTGTTCGCGGTGACGGCGAGCGTGAACCGGCAGAAGAGCGACAAGGCTCCGGACGAGTGGAAGCCGCCGCTGGTGTCGTTCTGGTGCACCTATGCGACCGACTGGGTCACCGTGAAGCACTTCTACGGGCTGACGATCACCGACATGGAGAAGAACGCGCTGCAGGACATGCTCAAGCGCTGCCCTGCGTGACAAGCTGGGCGGCATGGCGACTTTCGCACTGATCCACGGGGGCGGCGGCAGCGGCTGGGACTGGCACCTGGTCGCCGAGCGGCTCAAGGCGTCCGGGCACGACGTCGTGGCCCCGGATCTGCCGATCGAGAACCCGCAGGCCACGTTCGCTGACTTCACCGACAGCGTGGTGGCGGCGATCGGCGATGCGCGGGAAGTCGTCGTGGTCGGTCATTCCTACGGCGGGTTCACCGCGCCGCTCGTGGCGGAACGGGTCGGCGCGCGGCTTCTCGTGTTCGTCGCCGGGATGGTGCCCGCGCCGGGCGAGGCTCCCGGGGAGTGGTGGGGCAACGTCGGTTTCGAGTCGGCCGAGGGGCTGAGCGTCACCGAGCAGTTCATGGCGGACCTCCCGGCCGACCTGGCGGCGGAGAACGAGCGGCGCGGCCGGGATCAGAACAGCGCCGAGTACAGCGCGGCGTGGCCGGGCGAGCGGTTGCCGGACGTGCCAACGAAAGTCCTGCTCTTTCGCGACGACCGGTTCTTCTCCGCCGATCTGCTGCGCCGCGTCGCGCGCGAGCGGCTGGGGATCGAAGCGGACGAGATGGCCGGATCCCATCTCGCGCTGCTGAGCCGTCCGGACGAACTGGCGGACCGCCTAATGGCCTATTACGCGACAGTGGCTGGCTAACCAGGCGTTGTCCCAGTTGCGACATGTCACAACCGCGACACCGAGAGGTAGTGACGTGAACCCCGGCTCGCCCCGAATCTTGTGCGATGACGTGGAGATCACGAGCCATCACTCTCGGCTGCACGGGCGCACTGGTCGCGACACTCGGCCAGGCGGTGCCCGCGGCGGCCGAGCCTGCGAGCGGTTCACCGGCGCCTGGTCCCGGTGAGCGGCACACGGTCACCTTGCTCACCGGTGACGTCGTGCAAGTCGAAGGCGTCCAAGGCGGACGGCAGATCGCGACCGTCCGGCCGGGCAAGGGGCGGGAGAACATCCGCTTCACGCAGTCCGAAGTGGACGGGAAGCTGCAGGTCATCCCGGCCGACGCGGTGTCGCTCGTGGCGGCCAAGCGCCTCGACAAAGCCCTGTTCAACGTCACCGACCTGATCGCGCAGGGCTACGCCGACGAGTCGAGCCCGACGGTGCCCATGATCGCGCACTACGCCAAGGGCGTCTCGATCGCTGCCGCGCCGACGTTCGCCGCCACCACGCAGGGTGCCGAACTGCCCAGCGTGAACGGCCGCGCGCTGCGGGAAGACAAGAAGCGCGCCGGCGAGTTTTGGCAGTCCTTCACCGGTCCGCGCGCCGCTTCCGGTGCGGTGGAACGGATTACGCTGGACCGCAAGGTGCACGCGTCGCTCGATCGCAGTGTCCCGCAGATCGGGGCGCCGGAGGCGTGGGCGGCCGGGTTCGACGGCTCCGGCGTCGCGGTGGCCGTGCTCGACACCGGCTACGACCCCAACCACCCGGATCTCGCGGGCAAGGTCGCGAAGGCGGAGAACTTCTCGACCAGCCCGGACGTCGTCGACCGGTTCGGCCACGGCACGCACGTCGCGGCGACCATCGCGGGCAGCGGCGCGGCCGCGGGCGGCACGCGCAAGGGCGCGGCTCCGGGCGCGAAGCTGTACGTCGGCAAGGTGCTCGGCGACGACGGCACGGCCTCGTCTTCCGAAGTCCTGCAAGGGATGGAGTGGGCCGCGAACTCCGGTGCCAAGGTGATCAACATGAGCCTCGGCGGCGGCGCGACCGACGGTACGGACGATCTCAGCGTCGGCCTCAACGAACTCACCGCCCGTACCGGCGCGCTGTTCGTGGTCGCTGCGGGCAACGACGGCCAGAACGGCGCGTCGACCATCGGCACGCCGGGTACTGCGGATGCCGCGCTGACCGTTGGTGCGGTGGACCGCAAGGACGAGCTGGCTCCGTTCTCCAGCATGGGCCCGCGGCAGGGCGACCAGGCCGTGAAGCCGGACATCACCGCGCCTGGCGTGGGAATCGTCGCGGCGCGCGCGGCTGGTACTTCGCTCGGTGAGGTGGTGGATCAGTACTACACCGCAGCGTCTGGCACGTCGATGGCGACGCCGCATGTTGCTGGTGCGGCAGCGATCCTGGCGCAGCGGTATCCACAATGGACCGCGCAGCAGCTCAAGGATGGCTTGGCCAGTACGTCGAAACCTTCTGCGGGGCTCAATGCCTTTCAGCAGGGTGGCGGCCGGGTAGACGTCGCAGCTGCGGCAGTGCATCCCGGAGTCTTCGCGACCGGCACGCTGAACCTCGGCCCGGTCACCAACGACAGCGGACCGGTGCGCAAGGAAATCACTTACACCAACACGACTTCCGCTCCGGTCACCATCAGCCCGAAGCTCGACCTGCGTCGTGGCGACGGTGCCACGCCGGGTGCCGCGGTGAAGCTCGACAAGTCCACTGTGGAGGTTCCGGCCAACGGAACCGCGACAGTCGCGATCAGCGTCGACTCGGCCGCGCTGGTGCCGGGCAACTACACCGGCAGCGTTCTCGTCGGTTCGGTGCACACGACGGTCGGCTTGGTGAAGGAGCCGCCGAAGCACAAGGTGACCGTCACCGGCATCGGCCGCGACGGTCAGGCGCATCCGATGGACATCCAGATCTTCGGCGACGACATGCGCTACGACATCGTCGGCGACGTCTTCAGCGGCCATCCGTTCGTCACCGAACTCCCGGAGGGCACCTACTACGCCCGCGCGATGTTCCACACCGGACTGGCTCCGGACGAGGAAATCGCGATCGTGCTCAAGCCCGAGTTCTCCCTGACCGGGGACCTGAACCTGGTGATGGACGCGCGGAGCGCGGTGCCGGTCGAGATCAAGACGCCGCGGCCGTCGACGCTGGAAAACATCATCAGCAGCTACGCGCACCGCGAATTCGGCTCGCGCAAGATCTCGAACTATGTCATGGAATTCCCCGGCGTCCGGCACATCTACGTGACGCCGACGGAGAAGGTCAAGAACGGGACGTTCGAATTCGGCACCCGGTGGCAGCTCACCGCGCCGATGCTGACCGCGACCACGTTGCCGTGGCTCGGCGTCAAAACCGAACTGTTCTACTACGCGTCGTCCCCGGCGATTTCCGGGTTCAAGTGGCTGGACGTCGTTCCGGTCGCTGCCGACAAGCCGGAGCAATACGCCAAGGCGCGCGGGAAAATCGCGTTGGTGACGCCCGCTAAGGACGGCACCAACCCGGATACCGCGGCGAAACAGGCCGCTGCCGCGGGTGCCGCGATGGTGATGGTCGTCAGCCTGCCCGACGAGCACACCTACGGACACTGGCAGCCGCGCGGCGATCGCCTGCCGATTCCCGCCGTGCTGATCACGAACGAACAGGGCATGAAGCTGGCTGACCGCGCCAAATACGGCTTCACCAGCATGTTCCTGCAGGGCACGCCGGTGAGCCCGTACCTGTACGACATCATGCAGGTGACGCACGACCAGATTCCGCAGAAGATCGTCTACCAGGTCAGCGATCGCAACAGCGCGACGGTCACCGCGAATTACCGGGCGACCGGCAAGGACGAGTGGCTTTCCGAGCAGCGGTTCGGTTGGCGGCCTTGGGAAAAGACCGCGATCAACCAGTACCAGCGGTACGCGCACACCGGAACGGCGCGCGAGGAGATCGTTTCGATCGACGAGACGATCTGGCAGCACCGCGTGAACAACAAACTCAGCTGGGACACTTTCCAGCCGCTCGCGGTCGGCATGCTCGAACAGCCGCACACCTTCAAGGCCGGGCAGCGGGCGACGGAAAACTGGTACGCGCCAGTGGTCCGCCCGGCGATCCCGCGCGGCGCGGGACTGGAAACGTCGCGTACCGGCGACACTTTCGCCTTCCGCATCCCCGAGTTCGCCGATCCGGAAACCTCGCACTACGCGTTTTCCGAATCGGGCTGGGACGACGAGCCGGACCAGGTGAGCGCGAAGCTCTACCAGGACGGAAAGCTCGTCAAGGAAGGCCCGGCGGCGTGGGGCAAGTTCCCCGCTTCGGCGGACCCGGCGAAGTACCGGCTCGACTTGTCGCTGACCAAGTCCACTCCGGACTGGGCGTACGGCACGCACACCGAAACGTCGTGGACCTTCGGGTCGAAGCGGCCCGCCGAAGGCAAAACGGACCTGCTTCCGTTGCTGCAGGTGGATTACGGCGTGCAGACCGACCTGACGCAGAAGGCGCGCGCCGGGCGTTCGCTTCCGGTCGAGTTCACCGTCCGCAACCAGGACGGCCTGGCAGCGCCGAAGAATCCGCGGCTGACCGTCGAAGTGTCCTATGACGACGGTCGCACGTGGACGAACGTCAAGCGGATGGACAGCATCGGCGACGGCCGTTTCCGCGCCGTGGTCGACCATCCGCGGCTGGACCGGACCAACGGCTTCGTCTCCCTGCGCGTGCACGGGTCCGACGCCGACGGGAACGCGGTGCAGCAGACGGTAATCCGGGCCTACGGGCTCTCCTGAGAAAGAGGCAGCCGGATAACCCCTCGCGGTTATCCGGCTGCCGCAGGCTCGTCGAGCCAGCCCTGCCGGCTGACCTCCCACGCCAGCTGCATCCGGGTCTGCACGTTCATCCGGGACATCAGGTCGTGGATCCGGCGTTGCACAGTCCGCTGGCTGACCGCGAGCCGCGTCGCGATCGCCTTGTCGGTGACCCCCGCGACCAGCAACGACAACAGGTGCAGCTCGTCCCGATCCGGCCCCGCGCCGCCGGGAGCGTCCTGCGGAGTCCCGTCGGCGCGCAACGGCCACGCGCGTTCCCAATAGCTTTCGAACAACGCGATCAGCGCGGCTAGCAGGCTGCTGTCGCGGATCAGCGCGGCGGTCGGTTCGCCGGAGCCGTCGAGGTTCTGCACCAGCGGGCACAACGCGATGGTGCCGTCGGCGATCGCCAGCCGCACCGGCACGACGGTCGACGACCGAGCCTCCTCGCCGTGCCGGATCCCGTGCGCGACGTTCTCGATCATGCCGGGCTCTTCCAGCATCGCCCGTTCGTAGACGACCCGGTACCGCACGCCGCGGGCGAGCGCGTCGTACTCGTCGGCGTTCTCGCCGGACGCCATCGCGATGTGCCCGGCCCGGCAGAACCACAGCAGTTCGTGCCGGGCGCCGACCTGGATGTTCGTCAGCTGCTGCCGGATCGCCGCGCTCCCGGTGATCACCTCGACCAGCTGCGTCGCGTCGCGGCGCCGCGCGCCCCCGCGGTACTCCTCGGCCATCCGGCTCACCGCGGTGCGCGCCCACTCCAGCGATTCCTGCCCGCGCATCAGCAACGGCCCGAACGCGACGTCCGGCGGCGACGGCGCGTACTTCGGCTCGTCCCCGGCGACCAGGCTGACCAGCCCCTTGGCGTGCAGCGAACGCAGGATCGCCGACACCTGCGCCGGGCTGAGCCCGAGTTGCTCGGCCACCTGACGCGGTCCGGCGTCGAACATCCCGACGAGGAGCCGGTAGACCCGCTCCTCGTCCCCAGTCACCCCGATTGCGTCCAGCATCCGGCGAGCGTAAGGCACCGGCAACGGGAGCGAACGAGACAAAACCGGACAGCGCCGCCTCGGGACCCGTCCCGGCGGACCGGACTACAACCGGGTCGGCAACTCCCGATCAGGAGGCACGACGATGACCGAAGCTCCCCGCCCCACGCCGCCTCTCGGCCCTGCTCACCAGGCATTCCCCGGCGAACCGCGGATGGCCCTCGCCCGGCGTCCGGCGCTGTGGATCGGGTTCGCCAGCGCGGCGGCCTTCGTCGCCGGGATCGTGTTCTTCCTGCTGCCGGTGACTGCCCTTTATTACCTCGACGGCAACGGAAACCCCACCGGCGTCCAGACGATCTACGGAACGCGAAGCGACCAGATGCTGGGACTGCCGGCGAATATGTTCGGCCAAGGCGATCCGCCGACGGACACCACGAGCGTCCGGATCGGCTGCGGCACGGCGCTCAGCGCTCCGGAAGGCTGGCTGATCGCCGAGGCACACGGCGAGGACGGCTGCGCGGCGGCCGAACGGCCGCGAATGATCGCGGGCTGGCTCGGCGTCGGATTGGGCGCGCTCGGCGCGGCCGGACTCGTGGTGCGCGGGCGTCGTCAGCCGAGGCCGAACGCCGCCCAGACGCACTTCCCGCCCTCGGCCGGGTCGTAACCCCAGCGGCGGGACAGCGCGCGCACCAGCATCAGTCCCCGGCTGCGCGCCGCGGACGGGGCGACCGGTTCTTTCAGCTGCGGAATGGAGGCGGAAGTGTCGAAGACCCGCACCATCAGTTCGCCGTGCTCGAGCCGGAGCTCCAGCCGGTCCGGCCGGTCGCCGTGCTCGAAGGCGTTGGTGACGAGTTCGGAGGTCGCCAGCAGCACGTCGTCGCGCACCTGGGCGGGGACGTCGAGCTGGGCGAGCGCGGCGCGAACCTGGGCTCGCGCGATAGCGGGCGCGGTGACGTCGTCCGGGAGCTCCAGGCGCACGGTGGCGGCGGCCGCCCCGGTGCTCCTGGTTGGCATCCTCGACGTCGTCATGGCTTTCGCACCTCCCGACCGCTGTGCTCGCATGTGGTGTTTACCCAACTCGGCCGAAGGCGAATCAGGTGCCCTCGGTGATGTCAGTCTCGGCCAGTCCGGTACGCAGCTTTTTCAGCGTCGCCGCCAGCAATCGGGACACCTGCATCTGGGAAACCCCGACGCGGCGCGCGATGTCCGACTGGCTCATCCCGGACCCGAACCGCAACGCCACGATCTTGCGCTCGCGCTCGGGCAAACTGTCCAGCATCGGCCGCAGCGCCTCGCGCAGTTCGGCCTGGCCGAGGTTCGCGTCCGGCGCGCCGAAGCGCGTGTGCGCGGAGTTCTCCAGCAGGTTGTCCAGCGAGGCCCCGTACCGGCCCTGACCGGCCCGCAGGCCCTCGTAGACGTCCTCGATCGGCACCCCGAGATGGCGCGCGATCTCACTGGGCTTCGGCGCGCGGGACAGCCGCACGGTCAGCTCCTCGCGCGCGGCCGAGATCGTCGCGTTGAGTTCCTTGAGCCGTCTCGGCACCCGGACCGACCAGCTGTTGTCGCGGAAGTGGTGGCGCAGTTCGCCGGAGATCGTCGGCACCGCGAAGGCCAGGAAATCGGTGCCCTGCCCGGGGTCGTAGCGGTCCACCGCGTGGATGAGGCCGACGGTCGCGATCTGCACGAGGTCGTCCATCGCCTCGTCGCGGTTGCGGAACTTCCGGGCGAGGTTGCGCGCCAGTTCGAGATGCTCGCGCACCAGCCGGTCCCGGATCTCCTCGCGGCGGGGCGAACGGTCGGGCAGCTGCGTCAGCTCGTGGAACAGTGCCGCCACGTCGGTGGGCTTGTCGCCGCCGGCGGGGTTCGTCACGAGCTGGCCGCCTCACTCTCCCGGACCAGTTGCACCCGGGAGAGGTACCGGCCGTTGGCCGGGGTCACGGTGCGCCGCGCCGACGTCGCGAGCGCGGTCAGCAGCTGCCAGGACAGCCCGGTCTCGTCGCCGTGGTCGGCGCGATCGGAGACCACCGACACAGTGACCTCGATCCGGCCCTCCAGCCAGGAGAACACGCAGGTCAGCTTGCCGTCGGCGGCCGAGGGCAGCAGCATCGAACAGGCCTCGTCCACGGCCATCCGCAGATCCTCGACCGCGTCCAGGTCGAAGTCCTGCCGCATGGCGATGTCGGCGACGATGGTGCGCAGGGTGGGCACCACGTGCGGGATAGCCGCCGTCCGCACCTCGATGAGCTGTGCGTCCTCGCGCTCGAGCGGGGCGTTCTCCTCCACGTGCTGTTCCTCTCTCCGGCGTGCCGCGCCAGTCTTTCGTGCCCGGTCTGCCACATGCCCGGGGGGTGAGCAAACCAAACCCGGGTTTGACCGCCGCGACCGGCGGGCATGTAGCGGTCGAGTGCTGATCCCGGGAAAGGTGGGGACGACATGGCTGACGTGAGCCGACTGCCCAACGTGGTGGCCGAGGAGTGGGAGTGGCAGCTTCAAGGCTCGTGCCGAGGCGCGGACAGCAGCCTGTTCTTCCATACCGACAATGAGCGCGGCTCCGCGCGCGAGCGCCGCGAGTCCCGCGCGAAGGCGATCTGCCACACCTGCCCGGTGCTGGCGCAGTGCCGCAAGCACGCGATGACCGTCGAAGAGCCGTACGGAATCTGGGGCGGGCTCGGCGAGATCGAGCGCCGTGAGCTGTTCATGCGCGAACGGCGAGCGAAGCGCAAGACGGTGTCCGCCTGACCCGTCCTGCCCCACGACCCGCGCGCCCACCTGCGGCGCGCGGGGTGCTGTGCGTCCGCCGGTCGCCCGCGCGCCAAGGTGTAGCCATGTGCCGACGCGGACTCAGTCACCCACTGGGTTAGGGTTGAGTCTCCAGATGCTTGGGACCGTGACACGGTTGCCGCTTGAGTACTACAGGCGCGTACCGGCGCAGGAGCAGCGCCTGACGAGGAGAAACTGCATGCCCGCAGCCGACCAGAACGCCACTCCGCCCGGATTCGGCATCACGCTGGACACCGCGGCCGCCGAGCCGAGGGTGGTGGTCACGGGTGAACTCGATCTGCTCACCAGCCCGCAGCTGCAGGAAGCTCTTGCCGGGTTGATCGCGGACAAGAATTCCCGTCGCGTCGTGGCCGACCTCACCGGGGTGACCTTCTTCGACTCTTCGGCGCTGAACGTCGTCCTGCACGCACAGCGGCAGGCCGGGGAACAGGACGTCGAACTCGAGGTCGTGCCGAGCCCGGCGGTGAGCCGGGTGATCGAGCTCACCGGCGTGGCCGAACACCTGAGCGTGTCGGAGGAACCTCCGGCCTGATCTCCCGATACGGTCGCGCGGACTTCGGAAATGGTCCGCGACCTGGGGGATAACCATCATGATGGGGCGCACGCACGCCCTGACCGGCTGGTGCGCGGGGCTCGCCCTGGCACCCGCGGTCGGCGTCGGCACGGTGCACCAGGCGGTGGTCTTCGCGGCCACCACGGCCGGGTTCGCGCTGCTGCCGGACCTTGACCATCCCAGCGCCAGCGCGACCCGCCTGTTCGGCTGGCTGACCGGCGCGCTGTCCTGGCTGCTGCGCCGGGTGTCCGCAGCCGTATACGCCCTGACGAAGGGCCCGCGCGACGAAAAGGTGACCGGCACGCACCGGCACCTCTCGCACACCCTGCTGTTCGCCGTCGCCCTCGGCGCGGCTACCTCCGCTGGCTGTTCGGCTGGCGGAGCTTGGGCCGTGCTGGGCGTGCTGTTGTTCGGACTCCTGCTCGCCGTCGCCGCGCTAGGCGATTGGCTGTTGCTGCCGTACGGCGGTGCCGTGGCCTGGTGGTACTTCACCGCGCCCGATGACCGGGTGGCCCAACTGGCGGACATCTCCGGCTGGCTCGGGGTGGCTGTGGCGGCTGGCTGTTTCGTGCACTGCCTCGGCGATTCGCTGACCGAGTCGGGCTGCCCGTTCCTGTTCCCGCTGCCGATCGCGGGGGAGACCTGGTACGAACTCCGCCCGCCGAAGCCGCTGCGGCTGCACACCGGGAAGAAGGTGGAGACGCGGCTGGTGTTCCCGGTATTCGCGCTGGTGGGGGTGCTGCTGGTGCCGGGGGTGTGGGATTGGACGGTGGCTACGGTGGAGCATTTGTTCACTCCTGGGGCTTCGCAGACCGCGACTCGGTGAGCCAATTCAACGGCGCATGATCTCTTCCGCGACAGCGCTGCCGGATCGCACTGCGCCCTCCATGTAGCCGTTCCACTCCACCGCGTACTCCGCACCCGCCCAGTGGATTCGGCCGACCGGTGGCCGCAGCACGTCGCCGTAACTGGTCCACACACCGGGGGCGAAGTGGGCGCCGTAACAGCCTCGGGTGAATTCCTCGGCGCTCCAGTCCTTCTCCTCGTACGCAGTCGGTTCGGCGGCCCGCGGCCCTAGGTAACGGACAAAGGAATCGAGCACAGCCTGACGGCGCCGGTCGGCAGGAAGACGCTGCCAGCGCCGTGCCTCGCCGCCTTCGACGAAGCCCAGAAGGACGCCGATCTCACCGCCCGGCGGGGAAACGTCGAAGGTGACCTTGACCGGGCCGGTGTCGGAAGCGACCTGCCCGTTGAGTCCCTGCTCACGCCAGAAAGGCGTCGAGTACGCGGCGAACGACTTGGTGACGGTGCCGGCTGGCAGCTTTTGCGTCAGCTGGTCGCGCCAAGCGGGCAGCACCGGGGCGTACCTCAGCCTCCCGGCGAGCGTCGGTGGGAGGGCGATGACGACCTGGTCGCCGGTGAAGTTCTGACCAGCACGGGTGGTGACCGTGATCCCAGTCCGGTCGTGGGCCACCGACGCGACCGGTGTCGAAAGCCTGACGTCGAGTCCGTCGGCGAGTCGTTGTGCCACCAGGACGGAGCCGCCGACGACGCGGTCCTGCTGTGCGCCGCGGTCGACGGCGAGGAGGGTTTCCAGGTTTGCGTTGCTGACTGCGTAGAACAGCGCGTGCAGCAGGGACAGATCGCTGGCATCGGCGGCGAAGACGGCTTCGGTCGCGACCTGGAAGTAGGCCCGCCCGCTCGGGGTGCGCAGGTTGCGCCGGACCCAGGTCGCGAAGGTCTGGCTGTCGAGCAGGCGCGCCTTCGGATGCGTCCACGGCTGGGCCGGGTCGATACCGCGGGCGAGCCTGCCGAAGCGGGCCAAACCCTGCGCGAGGTCGGCGAGCGCGACCGGATTGAGCCGCGGCACCGCGCCCTTGGCTCCGTTGACGAGGGCCCGCTTGCCGCCGAGCTGGACAAGCGTCTTGCCTTCGTCGTTCCAGGTACGGAAAGTCTCCAGGCCGAGGTCGCCGATGAGCCGGCGCATCCGGGAATGGCCCTCGCCGATCCAGGTGCCGCCGAGTTCGATCGGATGGCCGCCGATCTCGCCGCCCTCGACTCGCCCGCCGACCCGGTCGCGAGCTTCGAGCACGACTGTCTCGGCTCCGGCGTCGCTGAGTTCCCGTGCGGCGGAAAGCCCCGCCAGTCCCGCGCCGACGACCACGACCTTCATGGCTTGCTCCCCTCGCGTTCCGGAAATTCGGTCAGGTGACCGAATTGGTGCAGCCTAAGGAGCGCCGCCGCGGCTGGCAAGGGTTCGTGGCAAGATTTCGGTCGACTGACCGGAAGGGGTGGCCATGCCGTACGTCGAGGCCGCGGTACGCCGGACGCAGTTCATCGCGGCCGCCCGCGCCGCACTGGCCGCCCACGGCGTCGCCAAGACTTCGCTGCGCGTCGTCGCCGCGCGGGCGGACGTCCCGCTGGCCACCATGCAGTACGTCTTCCCGTCCAAAGAGAAGCTGCTCCGGGCCGTGATCGAGGACGTCGTCGACGAGATCGCCGGCGTTCTCCAGGCCTCGGCCACCACCGACCAAGGCCTGGAGAACGCGATCCGGCAAGGACTCGACACCTTCTGGGGCAAGCTCGTCGAAGGCGGACGCGACCTGCAGTTGCTGCAGTACGAGCTGACGATGTACGCGCTGCGCACTCCGGGCCACGAAGAGCTCGCCCGGCTCCAGTACGAGCGCTACGTCGGCGTCGTTGCTACCTGGTGCCGGGAAGCCGCCGAGCGGGCGGGCGAGACCGCCGCCGTTTCCTTCGATCACCTCGCGCGCATGATCGTCGCCGGAGTGGACGGACTGATCCTGCAGTACGTCTGCGACCCCGTCGACACGCGGGCGCGGGAGGGGTGCGAGGCATTGGCGGACATGGCGATCGGGCTGGCGGGCGTCGACGCCGCTTAAGCCGATTCCGTGAACACCGGCGCGCCCGAGTAGTCCCGGGAGTGCACGATCCGCCCGTCGCGCACCGTCAACACCATCGCGTACGTCGACACGTACGGCTTGCCCTCGAACTCCCCGTGCAGGTCGTACTCCGCAACCAGCACCTCCGGGTCGCCGGTCTCGTGCACGACCACCCGGTCCGACTTGGTGATCCGGCGGCGCTGTCCTGCCTCGTGAAAGCGTTTGCGCAACTCCTCCCGGTCGCGCGTCACCTTCGGCACGCCGGCCGGCGCGAACGGGATTTCGATCACGACGTCCTCGGAGTACAGGTCGGCGAGGTCGTCCCAGCGGTTGTCGACGGCCGCGTCGAGGAAGCGCTGGAAGACCTCCTTCGTCCCGTGCAACGCGGTCGCCGCGCCGTTGTTCGGGTAGTCGCGGTACCGGGTGATCTCGCCGTCCCGCACGGTCAGCAGCCCGGCGGACGACGGGATCCGGTAGCTGTGCCCGGTGTGCGGATTGCGGCCCTCGGCGACCAGTTCGACGGCGAATCCGTCCGCGGTTTCGGTAGTGGTGACCTCGACTTTCTCCAGGCCGATCCGGGCGGCGACGGTGCTGCCTGCGCCAAGCGTGGCCAGCACGGCGTCCCGGCCCGCCGAGCGGTGGCCGGTGAACGGGATTTCGTAGACGGCGTCCTCGGCGAGGACGTCAGCGAACGGCGCGGCGTCGAAGGCGCTCAGCGCGTTCGCGACGATCTCGGCCACTTCGGACACGGTGCGGGGCATCGGAAACCTCATTCGGGAAGACAGGCGGATAATCGGAACGGGGCACCCGCTTTCGACGATACGGAGTTCGCACTCCGGTTGTCAACGGCGGCCTGGAGATCTGAGACACGGTCAGAAGCGGCGGCGATCGTTCCGGGGAAGAATCGGACGACCGCACCACTTTGAGAGCAGAGGAGACAGCCGGTGGAGAAGCCTGCGCTTCGCGCGGACGCGCGGAGGAACCGCGCCCGTGTGCTGGCTGCCGCCGAAGCAGCCTTCGCCGTCGACGGCCTCTCGGTGCCGCTCGACGACATCGCGCGGCTGGCCGGCGTCGGTGCGGGCACGGTTTACCGGCACTTCCCCAGCAAGGAAGCGCTGTTCCAGGCGGTCGTAGTGGAGCGGCTGGAGCAGTACGGCGTCGAGGCGCAGGAGTTGATCGACTCCGACGCGCCGGGCGAAGCGTTCTACGACTACTTCACGCGCGTCATCGAACAGGCGTCGCGTAACCGCGCGATCTGCGAAGCGCTCGGTGAGACAAGCGGCTCCGCGTACAAGGCCGAAGCAGCGGAGCGGTTTCGCGTGAACCTCACCGCGCTGCTGGAACGCGCGCAAGCCGTAGGCGCTGTACGCGCCGACATCGACGGCGAAGACCTGCGCGCACTCATCGTCGGCGCGCTCGCGGTGGAGCGGTTTACGCCGGACAGTCGGCACCTCGTGCGCGTACTGCTCGACGGTCTGCGCAAGGTCTAGTCGCGGCGGCCGACGCGTAGGTGGATGCGTTCGCCGGATTTGCTGAAGAGGCTGAGGATTTCGACGTCGCCCTTGCCAGCGGCACCGAACCAATGCGGGATGTGGCAGTCGAACTCGGCTGCTTCGCCAGGCCCCATGATGAAGTCGTGATCGCTCAGGCGCACGCGTAGGCGTCCGCGAAGGACGTAGAGCCATTCGTGCCCGTCGTGGCTACGCGGATGAGGCTCTTCGTCGCGCGCCGGGATGATCTGCTTGTAGGCACGGAGTTCTCCCTGATGCCGGGACAACGGAATCAGTACGCGCCCGTCCCGCTTGGCGGCTTGCTGGGGCACACGCGGGTCGACGATCCGGGGCGCGGCGACGATCTCGTCGAACGGGACGCCCAGCGCGGCGGTGATCGGCAACAGCAGTTCGAGGCTCGGCTTTCGCTGGCCGGATTCCAGCCGGGAGAGCGTGCTGGTCGAGATGCCGGTGGACCGTGACAGTTCGGCGAGGCTGACGCCCCGGTTGTCCCGGGCACGCCGCAGCCGGGGCGCGATCTGCTCGAGCACGCCGTCGACGGCGGGGTGGTCGCTCATGCGGCGCAGTCAACCAATGCGTCCCGGAAACGGCAACGTTTCTTGCCGCTTTCGAACGTGGCTTCCGATGCTGGTCGCGGAGGTGATCCACATGGATCCGAGAACCCACACCACCGCCGGCAGCGTGCGCCTCGCCGAGGCGAGCAGCGGCCGCCTGCCCATCGGCGTGTACCTGCTCGCCTTCAGCCTCTTCGCGATGGGCAGCGCGGAGTTTCTTCTGGCCGGCGTGCTGCCCGCGGTGGCTGACGATCTCCAGGTTTCGCTGTCCTCCGCCGGGTTTCTCATCACCGCGTTCGCGCTCGGCGTCGTCATCGGCGGACCGCCGTTCGCCGTGCTCAGCCTGCGCTGGCCCCGGCGCACCGCGCTGATGGCCACCCAAGGAGTGTTCGCGGCCAGCGTCGCCGCCGGGCTGCTGGGCGACTATCCGGTCTTGCTGGTGAGCCGGGTTGTCTCGGGCGTCGCCTACGCCGGATTCTTCGCCGTCGCTTCGGTGACCGCGATCAACCTGGTCACCCCGGACCGCAACGCCCGCGCCTCCGGAGTCGTGGTCAGCGGCCTGAGCGTCGCCATGGTCGCCGGCGGACCGGCAGGCACCCTGCTCAGCCATTTCACCCAGTGGCGCGGCGGATTTTGGGCCGTGGTCGCACTGACGCTCGCCGGCGTCGTCGCCTGCTCGCTCGGGATCCCCGCGGCGACCCGCTCGGCGGTGCGGCCGAGTGTGCCGCGGGAACTCGCGACGATCCGCAAACCGCGGCTCTGGGGCATTTTCGGGATCACGATCCTGACGACGGCGGCGTACATGATCACGTTCAACTACCTCTCGGCCATGCTCGCCGAGATCACCCGCGTCCCCACGGTCTGGATTCCCGCGATCCTCGCGCTTTTCGGCATTGGCGCTTTCGTCGGTCTGTCCATCGGCGGCCGCGTCTCCGACCAGCGACCGCACACCGCGCTCCTGAGCGGAGCCGTCGCGATCGCGCTCCTCTCAGTCGTCTTGGTCTTCGCGATCCACCGCTCGTGGGCGGTGCTTCCCACGGT
This sequence comes from Amycolatopsis sp. cg13, assembly GCF_041346965.1. Lineage (GTDB taxonomy): Bacteria > Actinomycetota > Actinomycetes > Mycobacteriales > Pseudonocardiaceae > Amycolatopsis. The sequence goes on along the minus strand of NZ_CP166848.1, from coordinate 5,420,290 downwards.
GTTTCTGCTCGGGGTCGCCGCTTTCGTGGTGAACCCCGCGATCTACGGCCGCGTCTTCGCCATCGCGGCCGACGCTCCCACGCTCGCCGGCGCGACCACGGTGTCGGCTTTTCAGCTAGGAATCAGTGCGACTCCGGTCCTGGCAGCAGCCGCGCTCACCCAGGCCCTCACCTGGGTCAGCCTCATCGGAGCTGTTCTGGCCGCGCTTGCCGTCCCGCTAATCGTTCTTGACCGCACCCTCAGCGAGCGGCAGGTCGCGCATCTTGCGAAGCGGCGAAGCGATCAGAATCGCTGACGCGGCAAGGATTCCGATGCCGCACACGTACAGCGTGACCCGGGTTGTGGTGAGTTCCGCGATGAAGCCGCCGAGCAGACTGCCGAGCGGGGCGATGCCGAAAACGACTGTCTGCGACACCGAAGAGACGCGGCCGAGCAATTCGTGCGGGGTGATCGCCTGCCGGAAGCTCGTCTCGAACACTCCGAGCACGATGATCCCGAAGCTCGACGCGATCCCGCCCGCGATGTACCACGCGATACCCCACCCCGGCGTCGCGAAAGCGTTGGGCAGGAACGAAATGCTGTACACAGCACCGCCGATGTAGAGCGCCCGCGCCGCGCCGAAGCGGGTGCCGAGCCGTTGGGCGACCAGGCTGGCCAGCAGCGCTCCGGTCAGCGAGACCGTGCTGACCAGGCCGATCATGAACGGTTCGAGGTGCAGGTCGCGGACCGAGAACACCACCGAGACCGCCATGAACATCGACTGGAACAGACTCGAAACGGCGCTGTGGACGGTGATCGCCCGCAGGATCGGATTGTGCAGCACCGTCCGCAAGCCTTCGCCGATTTCGCGGCGGAGGTTCCGTTCCGCGGGCTCCGGCCGGACATCCGGCGTGCGAATGCGGCGCAACCACGCGGCGGACCACAGGTAGGTCAACGCGTCGAGCGCCATCGCGCCCGCACCCCCGACGAACTGCACGATCATCCCGCCGAGACCGGGCCCGGCGATCGCGGCGACAGACAGGTTCGTCTGCAGCCTGGCGTTCGCGTCGGGCAGTTCGCCGCGCTCGACGAGGTTCGGCAGGTAGGTCTGGTGCGCGACGTTGAAGAAGACGGTGAACACGCCGGCCAGCAGGACGACGACGTACAGATGCCCCAGCGTCAGTGACCCGAACAGCGCGGCGAGCGGCACCGAGCCGATGAGCACCGCGCGGCCGAGATCGGCGGTGATCAGCACCGGCCGGTTGCGCATCCGGTCGCACCACGCGCCCACCTGCAGCCCGAGCACCAGGTACGGGAGCGTGCTGAGCGTCCGCAGCAGCGAAACCTCGGCCACGGACGCGGCGAGCGTCGTGGTGGCCAGCAGCGGGATGACCAGGAAATCGATGCGGTTGCCGACCTGGCTGAGGCCGTCGGCGAGCCAGAGCCGCCGGAAATCCGGCGAGCGAAGAATCCCCCTCATGTGAGCAGTGTGACATAAGTTGAGCCGGTATATATCAAGTTGCACACTGCGTAACGAAGCCTATGATCAACGCGACGAACCCTCGTAGCCGAGTGACCGTGCGGCGAGGAGGTGCCGGATGTCGGACACCGCTCCCACCTGGGGTTATGTCGTCGTGACCGGTCTCGCCGGGCTGGCTGGCGGCCTGCTGGTCGCCGCGCTGCTGGTCGCCGGTCGCACTCCGCGACCGGCCGGAGAGTCTTCGCCGCCCACCCCGCCGCCCGTGCAGCAGGTGACGGTCACGGTGACCGGCCTCCCTCTGCCGCCGATCACCGTGACCCATCGCCCGCCCGCACCCCCGGCCCCGCCGCCGCGCACCACCACGGCCACGGTGTCGGTCACCCCCACGGCCTCCAGCCCGTCGGCACCCCCGCCGACCACACTGGCCCCGACCACCGGGTTCGTCCGCGACGAACGCTGAGGTCAGCCGACGTCGCGCCGCCGCCAGCTGGCCAGTCCCGCCGCCAGCACGACCGCCGAGACCGCCAGCAGCACCACGAGCGGCAGTGCGGTGAACACCTCGCCGGGCACCTTCGGCGGATGCTGGAACGGCGAGACGTCCAGCAGCACCTGCGGCGCGTTGACGACCGGCCCGAACATGCTGATCAGCAACGCCAGCGCCGCCACGCCCCAGGCGGCGGTCGCCAGCTTCGGCAGCAGCCCGAAGATCAGCGCGGCCACCGCGACGATCACCCACGCCGCGGGCACCTGCACCGCGACGGCCGCGACCATGTTCCCGACCGAACCCCCGACGTCACCACTGCGCAGCCCGTTCGACAGCCCGAGCAGCACGCCCCCGACGAGCACGAGCAACGCGCTGCCGAGGAACGCGAACACGAGGTGGCTCGCGGCCCAGCGCAACCGTCCGACCCGTGTGGCCAGCAGCGGTTCGAGCCGGATCGCCGTTTCCTCGGTGCGCATCCGCAGCGTCGCCTGCACGCCGTAGAGCGAGGCGAGCATCGCGAACAGGCTCACCATGGTCGCGAGGAATGCGTCGACCAGTCCGTGCGATCCGCCGAGCCGTTCGAAGATCTGCCTGCTCTGCTCGGTGCCGCCGACCAGACCGGAAATGCCCTGCGCGATCGTCCCGAACAACGCGCCGCCGACCGCGAGCCCGACCAGCCAGCCGAGCAACGGACCTCGTTGCAGCCGCCAGGCCAGCGAGAATGGCGACCGCAGCGACGGTGCGGCCTCGCTGGGTCCGAGCCGCGGCGGAAGCAGGCCGACGCCGACGTCCCGGCGCGGCAGCAGCACGTAGGCCACGACGAACAACACGAGCGTGGTCGCGACGGGCAAAATCAGTACCCACCAACGTTCTTCGGCGAACGGCCGGATCTGCTGCGCCCAGCCGAGCGGCGAGATCCACGACAGCCAATGTGCGTCCGTGGTCGAATCTCCCGCGCCGCGCAACAGAAACGCGACGCCGAGCACGGCCGTGCCGATGCCGTTCGCGGTGCGCGAGTATTCGCCGAGCTGCACGGCCACCGCGGCGACGCCGGTGAAGACCAGGCCGGCGAGCGCAGTGCTGGCGCCGAGCGCGACGGAACCCGCTGCGGGAACCTTCGACGCCAGCGTGCTCGCTTGCAGCGCACCGATCAGCACGCTCGCCCCGCCGGTCACCGCGAGTGCGGCGGTGAGCGGCGCGTATCGACCGACCACAGTGGACGCAAGCAGTTCGGCGCGGCCGGTGTCCTCCTCCGCGCGGGTGTGCCGGGTGAGGGTGAAGATCGCCATCAGGCCGGTCAGCAGAGCCAGGAACCCGCCCATCCGCCAGGCGATGAACCCGCCCGCCGTGCCGAGGTTGAACGCCGGGCCGTAAAGCAGCGCGAACGACGGGTTCGCGGCGGCCGACGCGACGAGCCCGGCCCGGCTCGCGGCGGTCGGATAGAACTGGTCGTAGCTGCTGATCGTGGCCACCGGGATGAGGCTGAGCAGAACGATCCAGATCGGCAGGATGATCCGGTCGCGGCGAAGGGCCAGCCGGATCAGCGGCCCGGTGCCGTTGAGCGCTCCGGTCATTTCCCTGCCTCGAGTTCGTCCGCGTAGTGGCGCAGGAAGAGTTCTTCGAGCGTCGGCGGCCTGCTTTCCAGGCTGCGCACGCCGATCTGGGTCATCTGGCGCAGCGCGTCCTCGAGCGAGCGGGTTTCCACGTCGAAGCGGACGCGGTTGCCTTCGACCTTGAGGTCGTGCACGTCGGAGAGCTTGGCCAGGCCGTTCGGCGGTCCGCACAGCTCCGCGGAGATCGAGGTGCGAGTGAGGTGGCGCAGCTCGGCGAGCGTCCCGGACTCGACCGTGCGGCCGTTGCGGATGATGCTCACCTTGTCGCACAAGGCTTCCACCTCGGCGAGGATGTGGCTGGACAGCAGCACGGTGCGGCCCTGCGCGCGTTCCTCCTGGATGACTTCCTGGAAGGTGGCCTCCATCAACGGGTCGAGGCCCGAGGTCGGCTCGTCGAGCAGCAGCAGGTCCACAGTGGACGCGAGCGCGGCGACGATGGCGACCTTCTGCCGGTTGCCCTTCGAGTACGTGCGGCCCTTCTTGCGCGGGTCGAGGTCGAAGCGCTCGACGAGTTCCTCGCGGCGCTTCTGGTCGAGGCCGCCGCGCAGCCTGCCGAGGAGGTCGATGACCTCGCCGCCGGACAGGTTGGGCCAGAGGTTGACGTCGCCGGGCACGTAGGCGAGCCGGTGGTGCAGGCTCGCGGCGTCGCGCCACGGGTCGCCGCCGAGCAGCCGGACCTCGCCGGCGTCGGCGCGCAGCAATCCGAGCAGCACGCGGATCGTGGTGGACTTCCCGGCGCCGTTCGGACCGAGGAATCCGTGGACTTCCCCCGCGGGAACCTGAAGATCAAGGCCGTCGAGGGCCTTCACCCGGCCGAATGCCTTGTGCAGGCCGGAGATCGCAATGGCGTTTCCCATGGTTCGGAAGCTACACTCTTTTCACGAAGTTGTGAAGTTAAGAAAACGTCTGGACCGAGTGATCTTCCGGGGAGGCGTGGGAGAGGATGGACGGATGACGACGCCTGAGACAGAACGTGACGAGGACGCCGTCCGCCGATACGTCGAGAGCCTGGGCCTGGTGATGGCTCAGATCGGGATGCAGCGCATGTCGGCGCGGGTTTTCGCGGCGCTGATGACGACCGATTCGGGGCAGCTGACCGCCGCCGAGCTCGCGGAGCAGTTGTCGGTGAGCCCGGCCGCGATCTCCGGCGCGGTGCGGTACCTCGACCAGATCGGCCTGGTGCGGAAGGTCCGCGAACCCGGCGAGCGCCGCGACCACTACCAGCTCTACGACGACCTCTGGTACGCGACTTTCCTCAAGCGCGACCGTTTCCTGATCATGTGGCGCGACGCGGCCACCGAGGGCATCGACGCGCTCGGCTCGGACACTCCCGCCGGGAAGCGGCTGGCGGAGATGCGGGACTTCCTGGCGTTCATGCTGGTCGAGGTCAACAACCTGTACGACCGCTGGCACGAGCTGCGGAAGAACCGCGACTAGCCGAGCCTCTCGAGGGTCGTGGCCAGGCGGTGTGCGAGGTCCGGGCGCGGCTCTCGGTCTTCGAAGGACGCGAGGAACGCCTCTTGGAAGCACGCTCCGAGCAGGAGCCGGGCCGCGGCCTCGACGTCGAGATCGCTGCGCAGCCTGCCCAGCTTGACCTCGGCGGCCAGATAATCGGCGACGAGCCGGATCGGCAGGTCGGGGCCGTTTTCGAGGGTGTCCCGGTGGGTGCGGAGCAGGTCGCGCGAAGAGAAGATCGAGACGGAGATCGGGAAGCTCGCGCAGTAGAAGGCCAGCGCCGTGGTGGTCAGCTCGGCGAGATTGTCGCCGAGTTCTGCCTTCCCGGGGTTTTCGGTGAGCCTCGCCACGGTGGCGACGAGGTCGGGCAGCTCCTCTTTCAGCACTGCCAGGAAGAGTGCGGTCTTGTCGCGGAAATGCTTGTACAGCAAGGCTTCCGAATAGCCCGCGGCCTGCGCGATCGCCTTGGTCGTGGCATGTGCGTACCCGCGTTCCCGCATGACCGTCGCTGCTGCGGCGACGAGGTCTTCGCGGCTTCCCATGTGTGCTCCCTGAGGGTCTTCTCAGTGTGGTGAGTGTTCACTCACCCTAGCTGGTAAGTGTTCACTCACCCCCTCTTTGGAGGTCTCTCATGAAGATCACCGTCCTAGGCGCGAGCGGCCGGATCGGCGGCCTGGCGGTGCGGGAAGCGCTGGCTCGCGGATGGCACGTAACCGCGGTAGTCCGCGACCCTGCGCGGTTGACGGTGCCCGCGCATCCCCGATTGGACGTCGCGGTTCACACGCTGACCGATCCTCGCCTGGCCGATGCGGTAACTGGTCGTGACGCCGTTGTCCTGGCGCTCGGCCCCACGGACCTCAAGCCGACGACGGTCAACTCCGACGGCACTCGCTCCGTGGTGTCCGCGCTGCGTGGTTCGCAGACGCGGTTTGTGGTGGTGAGTGCGTCCGGTCTGCCTGCTCCGGGGGACGCGTTGTTTTCGCGGTTGCTGCTGAAGCCGTTGCTGGGGGCGGTGTTGCGCAATGGATATGCCGACTTGCAGCGGATGGAGACGATCCTGCACGAGGCTCCGGAGGTGCGGTGGACGATCGTCCGCCCGACGAGGCTGACCGACAAGCCCGCGCGGGCTCGGGTGCGCAGCCAGGTGGGGGCGGATGTGCGGGGGAGTTACCAGATTTCGCGGGCGAACGTGGCGCGGTTCTTGCTGGACGCGGTCGAGGACGATTCCCTGACGGGGAAGACGGTGTCGATCGCTCAGTGACGAGGCTGTCCGCAATTGCCGACACCTGGGCTGGCTTGCCCGGGGCCTCGCGGCCGGTGGCTGGAGGCCTGGAGCCCTGCCGCCGGTGACTGGAGTGCCGGGGCCCCGCGGCCGGTGGCTGGTGTGCCGGGGCCCCGCCGCCCGTGGCTGGAGGCCTGGAGCCCGCCGCGCGTGGCTGGATTGTCTGGGGTCCTGCCGCCCGTGGCTGGTGGTTTCTGTCGGCAGTTGCAGACAAGCCGCTGGCGGCTTTCCCCAAACTATCCCCAGGGTTGTCCACAACTCACATCCCCTGTGGACAACTCCCTCCGCGGACCCGGATTTGTCGTAGGCCCTCGTTACTGTCGGAGGCATGGCAGTTCTTCGGCTGTTCCTCCTCTTCCTGATGGCACCCGTGCTGGTCGCACAGGCGGTCCGGGTGCGTCGGGCGACTCCGCGGCTCCCCGGGGCCGACGGGCCGATCGAGGGCGCCCTCGGTTCCGGGCGACCGCTGCGGCTCACCGTCATCGGCGAGTCGACGGTGGACGGCGTCGGCGCGCTCACCCACGCCGACGCACTCACCGGCCAGCTCGCGGTGGGGCTGGGGCGCGCGTACCCGGACCGGGAAGTGCGGTGGCACGCGCTGGGCATCACCGGCGCGTCGGCGCGGGTGGTTCTCGACGAGCTGGTTCCGCGCGTCCGGGCGGCGGACGTGCTGGTCGTCGCCCTCGGCGTGAACGACACCCTGGAACTGCACTCGGCCGCCCGGTACCGGCGGGATCTGCTGGCGATTGTCGTCGAGGTGCGGCGACGGGTCGGCGATGTCCCGGTCGTTCTCGCGGGCGTGCCGCCGCTCGCGAGTTTCCCGTCCTTGCCTCGGCCGCTGCGGGACGTGCTCGGCGCGCGGTCCGTCGCGCTCGACCGGGCGGCGCGCGAGCTGACCCGGCTTCCCGGGGTCACGCACATCCCGTTGGCGCCGGGATTGCTCCGTCCGGGAATGTTCGCCGCTGACCGTTTCCATCCCGGTCCGGACGGTTACCGCGCATGGGCCGCCGCGCTCTCGGAGGGATTACCGATCGTCACTGACGGTTGGCATCCGGGGGAGGTGACGCGGCCTTCCTGACCGGCAGGTTCACAAAAATCCCAAAAACTTTGGCGCTCCGTGTATCTAGGCGCACCCTGGATGCGTCCTATAGGGCGAACCAAGGAAAGGGAGGGCCACATGCCTGCGGATCAGAAGGACGAGCGGCAGCCGGGAACCACCGTTCCGCCCGTCAAGACGAGCCCCGCGCCTGGGGCGAACCGGGGAGTGCAGCCGGACGGCAACCACGAGCCGCTCGACGACACCGGTACTGCCAAGTAGCGAGACGGGCGGCGCCCGGGAGCCGAGGGGGCTGCCGGACGTCGTCAGCCGGAGGGAGTTCGGGGAGGAATTCCCTTCCGGCGGGGCCCGACAGGGGAGCGGGCCCTCATGGGGGCGGGGAGTACCGGTCAGCGCGCGCGAGCAGCCCGCGCTGGCCGGTGCGCACCCGCACACCGCACGCTCCGCGTGCACGAGCACTGAACCGGCGACCTGATCGGCACAAGGGGGGCGATCAGGCCGGCGGCCGGTGCGCAGTGAGAGATGGACGTGACGACGAGGACTGGCGTGCGAGCTGGTCCGGTCTCCGCTCGGCCCGGGTCTGGGGGACCCGGCCCGGCCGGACGGGTTTCGGAGGGGACCCGCCCGGCTTGCTGAGCAGACCGGAGCGGCGGAAGAGACCAGCCCTCACGAACCGGCTCGCGGGCAGGCGCGGCTGGACAGATCCGGGGAGGGGTCTGTTCGGTTGGCGGGTTTCGCGGGCAGGTTCGGCAGGACTGGCGGATCGGTCCGCGGGCTGTCCGGCTGCGGATCTCGGGGAGGGATTCGTCGGTCGGCGGGTTCGCGGGCTGGTCCGGCGGTTGGCTTGCGGCCTGGTCTGGCCGGGCGGGTTCGGGGAGGAATCCGCCTAGCCAGACCAGGCCTGCGAGCTGGCCTGACTGGCTCGGCCGGGTGGATCCGGGGGAGGGATCGATCCGGCCGACGGGCGGGACTGGTGAATCGGCTGGCAGCTTCCGGGCTGGCGAGGACGGGCGGATCCAGGGGAGGGATCCACCCGGACGAGCCGGGTCGGCGGGGCGCGATGGGTCGTTGGGGGACTCATCGGGTCCGACGGAGCTGTCGGGACGCGGCCGTGCTGGAGGGGGAGCCCGGCCGGTCGTGTCCCGGCACCCCGCCGGTCCCGACGGAAGCCAGCCGGACTGCCAGGCCCGGGAGAACACGCCGGGCCTGCGCAAACACCGCCGGGCGAACGGCGCGAAAACCGCGGCAAGACCCGCACGACCACCGCGCCGAAGCAGCACCGCAACCGCAGCACCGCCCGCACCAGAGCAGGACCGCCCACACCAGAGCAGCACCGCAGCACCGCCCGCGCCGAAGCAGCACCGAGATCGCAGCGCCATCCGCACCACAAGCAGCACCGAGACAGCACCAAAGCCGCCCCAACCGGCTCCAAGAAAAAACTCACCCGAAAAAAGTCAGAGATTCATGTATCCCAGAGCCAGTTGTTCGCTCCTCAACCTAGAGCCCACCCACGGGGCACACACCGTGCCCCGGTACACCATCCGCATCACCGAACCCACCGAAAGAGCGCGCACAATTCACGATCGATCCGGTACCCGACCGGAGAGGCGACCCGCGACGGGCCCGGCCGTGCCGACACGACCGGTGGCTTGCTCGCCTGGGTCGGCCCACCTCCGGAGTGAGGCAGCTACGGTGACCGACGTGCACACCACCGAGGTAGACCCGCCCTGGGAAGGCCTGACCGGCGCCGACCTGCACGCCGCTTGCATGAAAGCGGCGCAGGGCGGCGATCGGCGCGCCATGGCGAAACTTGTCGACGAGCTGACGCCGCTCGTATGGCACGTCGCGCGCGCCAACGGGCTCGACCGGCAGCTGGCCGAGGACGTGGTCCAGACCGTGTGGCTCGCTCTCTTCAGCCAGCTCGCGAAGCTGCGCGACCCCCGCGCGCTCGCCGCCTGGCTGATCACCACGACTCGCCGCGAGGCGACCCGTCCCTACGGCAGGCGCACCCAGCCCGTGCCGCTGTCCGACGAGGTCGCCGCGACGCTGGAAAGCGATCATCCCGCGCCTGAGGAGGAAGCCGTCCGCGCCGACCGGGACCGCCGGGTCTGGCGCGCCTTCCTCCGCCTGCCCGCACGCTGCCAGGAGCTGCTGCGGCTGACCGTCCTCGCCGGCCGCGCCGAATACCGCGCGGTCGCCGAGGCTATGCAGATGCCGCGCGGCAGCGTGGGGCCTACCAGGGGCCGCTGCCTCGACTCGATGCGCGATCTGCTCGCAGGAGAAGGGGGCGCCCGGTGAGCGACAACATCGGCAGGCCGGGACACGGCCAAGCGATTCCGGACGACGAGGCCATTCTGGCTGATATCGGCCGGTTTCTCGACGAAATAGACCCGCCGCCGGACGATCTGGTGCAGCGGGTCCAGTTCGCGCTCGAGCTCGAGAACCTCGACGTCGAGGTCGCGCGCTGGGAGCGGCTCGACGAACTGGCGGGCGTTCGCAGCACGGCGACCGGCACGATCACCTTCACCGTCAGCGACCTGACGGTGATGATCAACCTGACCAAAATCGGGAAGACGCACCGGATCGACGGCTGGCTCGCGCCCGCGGGCGAGTACGACGTGGAGGTACGGGTCGCCGATCACGGCACGTTCGCGACGGCCACCGACGAGGGCGGACGGTTCGTGCTCGAACGCGTCCCCTGCGGAACCACGCAGATCCTCGTGCACCTCGGCGCCGGCGCGCACCGCCGCACCGTCGTCACGCCGACCGTCGTTCTCTGAGAAACCCGGACGGGCGTTATGGAGAGTGGCGGAGGTGTGCTCCCATAGAGTCCGTGTCCGCGCCCGTCCATGATCGTACGATCGCGGCGGCGTCCGATCTGTACGCGCGCGGCCGGGCCGCCGCGTCCGACCAGCGGCCCGGCATCGCGGTGCGGTTGTTCCGCAGCGCGCTCACGCGGCTGGCGCGCGTCGCCGAACCGCTGCCCGAGCACCGGGAACTGCAGGTGCGGGTGCTGGTGAGCCTCGGCGCGGCCGAGGCCGAGGTCGCCTCCACTGACGCCGGTCTTGCGCATCTAGAGACCGCGCGGCAGCTTCGCGACCAGCTGCCGGAAAGCAAGGCCGTCCGCGAACTGGGGTTGTTGGTCACCGGCCAACGCGCGGTGGTGCTGATGCGCGGCGGGCGGTTCAGCGAATCGCTTTCGGTGTACGACGCCGTCATGCCCGGGATCGAGGCCGAGTTCGACGACTCCCGCCGGACGCTGGTGGTCATGCTCCTGAACCGGGCCCTCGTGCACATGGCGCTGAACCAGCCGAACGCCGCGCAAGCCGACCTCGAGCGCGCGCTCGGCTTCGCCCGCGAGAACGGGCACACCCGGCTCGAAGGCAAGATCCGGCAGAACCTCGGCGACCACGCGCAGCTCATCGGCGACGTCCCGCAAGCGCTGTCCAGCTACGAACAAGCCGCGCGGATCCTCGTCACCGAATCGCCCGGTTCGATCCCGTTGATCCGGCTCGACCAGGCCCGCGCGCTGCTCACCGCGGGCCTCGCCGACGAGGCAGGCAAGCACCTCGACGAAGCGCTGCCGGAGTTGCGCGCCAACGGATCCGGCCAGCACATCGCGGAAGCTGAGGTCGCGCGCGCCGCCGCCGCGTTGCTGGAGGGCGATTTCGCGTTGGCGCGAAAGTCTGCCTCCGACGCGCGCCGCCGATTTCTCCGCCGCGGCAATCGGACGTGGGCCGAGATCGCCGGTCTCGCGCGGTTTCGCGCGGAAGCACAACAGGTGCTGTCGGACCGCCAAGGCCGGTCTCCCTCGCGGTTGCCCGCCGAACTCGTCTCCATCGCCGAACGGCTGGCCGCGCTCGGGCTGCGTGATGAAGCGGCCGTCGCGCGGCTCTTCGCGGTGCGATTGCTGATCCGCCGCAAGGAAATCGCCGAAGCCTCGCTCGTTCTCACGCACGTTCCCGCCCCGCGCGCGACGTCGCCGGTCGACCATCGGATGCTGTTCCGATTGTGCCGGGCGGAATTGGCCGTCGCCGAGGATCGGCCGCGCGCCGCGCTCGCGCAGGCCCGCGCCGGACTGCGCGAACTCGGCACGATCCGCGACCGGATGGGCGGGCTCGATCTGTTGTGCGGCACGGCCGTGCACGGCGAGGAACTCGGCAGGCTGGCGATGCGGCTCGTGCTGCGGCGCGCGCGGCGGAACGCGGCGGGCGCGCGGCGGATGTTCGCGTGGCTGGAACGCACCCGGGCGCAGGTCTACCGGTACGAACCGCTGCCGGTGATCGAGGATCCGGTGCTGGCCAAGCACATCAACGAGATGCGGCACGTCCAGCGCACCATTCAGCGCGCCCGGCTGGAGGGCGAGCCGGTGAAGGCGCTGGAGCAGCGGTACAACCAGCTGCAGCGCGAGGCGAGCAGGCTCGGCTGGTACACGAGCCAGTGGGGCCGCCCGCGTCCGGTCGCGACGCCGGACGAGGTCGTCGCCGCGCTCGGCGACCGCGTGCTGGTGAGTTTGGTGCCGTACAACAATCAGCTGTACTCGGTGGTCGTCGACCGCGGGACGTTCCGGCTGCTCAAACTGGGGCCGCTGGACGACATCGTGGAGACCGCGACCCAGTTGCACGCCGATCTCGACGCGCTCGCGCCGGACCATCTGTCGCCGATCATGGCGGAGACGGTGTCCGCGTCCGCGCGCCGCCGGGCGGAGAAGCTCGACGCGCTGATTTCCGCGTCGCTGGTCAAAACGCTCGACGATCGCGAGCTGGTGATCGTCCCGATCGGGCAGCTGTACGCGATGCCGTGGGGCGCGTTGCCGTCGCTGCGCGGGCATCCGGTGTCGATCGCGCCGTCGGCGACCGCGTGGATCACCGCGAAACGCCCCGCCGAGGACGGTCCGGTGCTGCTCGCGGGCGGTCCCGGGGTGCCGGGCGCGGTCGGCGAGGTGAGCAAGCTGCGCTCGGTCTACCCGGACGCGCAGCTGGTCGAGGGCGATGAGGCGACGAGCGCCACGGTCCTGACCGCGCTGGACGGCACCCGCTTGGCCCACCTGGTCGCGCACGGCGCGCACGAGCCGGCGAACGCGCTGTTCTCCCGCGTGGAGCTGGTCGACGGCCCGCTGTTCGCCCACGAGACGACCCGGCTCGCGAACCCGCCGGAGCGCGTGGTGCTGGCCGCGTGCGAGCTGGCGATGAGCCACATCCGGCCGGGCGAGGAAGCGCTGGGCTTCGCCGGGACACTGTTGGCGAGCGGTTCGCGGACGGTCATCGGCGCGGTGGCCCGAGTCGGCGACCGCGCGGCGGCGGACACGATGGCGGATCTGCACCGGCGGCTCGCGGAGGGGACTTCACCCGCGCTGGCGCTGGCGGAGGCGGTGGCGGTGGATCCGATGCGGCGGCCGTTCGTGTGCCTCGGGGCTGGCTGAGCGCCCGAAGGCGGCGGCAGGCGGGCTCGTGAGCGGCAGTCACGGTGAGAACCGCGATCGCCTCGCACGAGGGTTGGCGAAGGAAGCAGCGCGGCGGCAAGTCCGCAGTGCGCGGCGAGGTTTCGTGCGCAGCGGTGCCAGTGAGAACCGGTCGCCGCGCACGAGGGTTGTCGCGAGCAGCGCTCAGCCCAGGAAGTCGGCCAGCGGGACCGGGGTCAGGCCGTCCTGCTTGGCCCGGGCGATGAACGCTTCGTAGTCTTCCTTGAAGGTCTTGCGGAAGTGCATCAGCACGATGTCGCCCGGGCGGAGCTTGTCGCCGACCTGGAACTGGACCACGCCGTCGTTCACCGAGGCGGTCCACAGGACCGTCGCGCGCATGCCGCACATCGCGGCGGCCTTCAGGGTGTTGTCGTCATAGTTGCCGAACGGCGGGCGGAACAGGCTCGGGCGCACGCCGAGCGACTTCTGGAAGTCGTCCGCGTCGTCGCAGATTTCCTTTTTCTGGAAGTCCAGCGGCTTGCCCTTGAGGTTCGGGTGGTTGACCGTGTGGTCGCCGAGCACCGCGCCGGTCGAGTCCAGGATGGCCTTGAAGTACGCCTCGTGGCCCTTCACGTACCGATTGTTGAGGAACAGCACCGGATGCCCGCCGGACTGCTGGATCAGGCCCTGCGCGGACGGGTCCTTCACGGCGCCGTCGTCCATGGTGATGAAGACGTACGGCTTGTCGGTCTGGATGCGGCGGACCACGCCGACCTTGCCGTCCTGGATCGCCGGGGCCTTCTGCTGCACGGTGCCGAACGGGTACGGCCCGGGCGGCGGGCCCGGCTTCGCGGCCCCCGGAGCGGGGTTCGCCTGTTCCTGGGGTTGACTCGAATCAGGACCGGAGCACGCCGACAGTGCGAGCAAACCGGCCAATGCTGCCGCCAGCCACCGCTTCGCCATGCTGCTTCCTTTCCCTCGGGGTCACCCGAGGGGATGACGTCTGTACTCCAGTCTGAGTTGATCGTTGTGGTGCAACGCACCCCCGTCAGGCAGCACGATTGCCCGCTTTGGCCAGCTGTGTGGCCAAAAATCCGATCACGCTGCGCAACGTTGCGAGGGCGACAGGCCCCGTTCCGGGGGTGCGTTCGGTGAACGACCCGGACCACCTGAGGTCCGTGCCGCCGCTGGCGTTCGGCGTGAACACCACCTCCGCACGATAGTCGTGGACCGGGCTGAAACCGTCGATTGTGTAGACGTGGCGTCGGTCCGGTACGTATTCGAGAGTCCGCTCGCGCAGCAGAACCGGCCACAATCCGACTTCCCGGACGGCGTCGACCTTGCCGTCGTCGCCGAGCGCCGACCACCGGGACTGCCACACGAGCGGCCGCGCCCACGTCGACCACAGCGTCCCGTCGCTTTCCAGCCGGAACAGCACCGGCGGAGGCGCGCTGCTCACCTTGTTGACCTCGAACGAGTACTTGCGACCCGGCATGAAAGCTCCTCGAACACGTTGTTGGCAGAGCGACAAATCAATCCCGGGCGGCCCCGGTAGGTCAAGATGGTGCGGTGAGCCGCCCCGACTTCGCCGCGCCGCACTGGCTGACGCAGCTTCTGCGTTCCAAACCTGTTCCCATTCCGTGGAACATGGTCGCTCGCGCGGTGGTCGCGCTGGCTACTCCGCTGGCGGTCGCGTACGCGGCGGGCGACATCGCGGTGGGCGCGCTGATCTCCACCGGAGCGCTGCCGACCGTGCTGTCCGAGGCCGCCGGGGCCTACCGCTACCGCGCGCGCCGGCTGGGCGGGGCGACGTTCGCGGCCGGGGTCGGGTACCTCATCGGACTCCTGACCGGCGGCATGCCTGCCTGGTCGATCCCGGCGATCGTGGTGGTCGCGGCGGTTTCCGCGCTCATCAGTGCGGCGGGCAGCAACGCGTCGGTGGCCGGGCTGCAGATGTTCGTCTTCTGCGTACTCGGCACCGCGCAGCACGCGACCGGCGTACGCACCGAAGTGCTCTTCGGCCTATTCTGCGCGGGCGCTGGCTGGGGACTGCTGGTCGCGCTCGGCACCTGGACGCTCCGCGCGACGAGCCCCGAACGCACGGCTGTCGCGCAGGTCTACATCGAACTCGCGGCGATGCTGTCGGCGGAGGACGAACCGACTTCGCGGGTCGCGCGCCACCAGTTGACCACCGCGATGAGCACGGCGTACGACCGGTTGCTGGTCGCCCGTTCCTGGCTGTCCGGTCGAGACGCGGCGTATCGGCGACTGTTGAACCGGCTGTCCGCGACGACACCCGCGGTCGAGGCGTCGGTCGCGATGGTCAACGCCGGACAGCGCGCCCCGGACGAGGTGATCGACTACCTGACGCGCGTGGCGGCCTCGGTGCTGGCGAGCCAGCCGCTGCCGCCCGCACCCGAGCTGGCGGACGAGAACGCCGACGCGGTGGTCAGCGCGCTTTACGCCGGGCTCGCGCGGATCGGGAAGCTCGACGACCGCAAGCGCCGCAAGAAGGTCTCGCTGCTGCGTCGCGTGCGCGAGTGGGCGAGCGGGCTTTCCGGACCGCTGACCTGGCTGGCGACGTTGCGGCTCACGGTGTGCGTCGCGGTGGCCGAAGTGGTGGCGCTGATGGTGCCGTTCGAGCGGTCGTACTGGATCACGCTCACCGTCGGTGTGGTGCTGAAACCGGACTTCGGCTCGGTGTTCGGCCGCGCGGTGCTGCGCGGGATGGGCACGGTCGCGGGCGTCGGGATCGGCGCGGTGGTGCTCGCCTTCGGTGCGCGCGGCTGGGTGCTGGTGGCGCTGATCGCCGTGTTCGCCGGCGGGGCAGCGGTCGGGAAGGTGCGCAATTACGGGATGCTCGGCACGTTCGTGACGCCGCTGATCATCCTGCAGATGGACCTCGCCAACACCGGCAGCTGGACGGTCGTGCTGGCGCGGCTGGTCGACACCGTGATCGGCTGTGTGATCGTGCTTGTCGTCGGCTATCTGCTGTGGCCGGGTTCGCGGCGGCCGACTGTCGGCGGGCGGCTGGCGGACAGTTTCGACACGGTCGCCAAGTACGTCCGCACCGCGATGGTGCTGAACTCGACCAGCGAATCGCGGCTCGCCCGGTCGCGGGCCCGGCGCGGGGCGTATCGCGCGCTCGCGGACCTGCGGACGGCGTTTCAGCAGGTGATCGTGGAACCGTCGCCGGCGGGACGGCAGGCGGTGGCGTGGTGGCCGGTGATCGCTGGCCTGGAACGCGTGACCGACGCGGTGACCGAAGTCGGCGTGACGATCGGGGAGGGCGCGCCCGCTCCGTCGCCCGCGGACATCGAGCTGCTCACGGATGCGTTGGCGGAGCTGGCTTCCGCGGTCCGCGAGCAGCGGGACCCGGATTCGGTGCCGATGCCGGACAATCCGCGGCTCGCCGGGGTGGTGGACCAGCTCGGCTCGACCTTCGACGCGGTGCGCGGCCCGGACCTGGTGGAACGGTCGCCGCTGCGGCTGGTGCGCCGGTTCCTGCCTTATCACCGGCGCACCTGAGCCTGGCCGAAGCGCCCCAATGCGGCATTGGGTGCGTCAGACGCACCGAACGCCGCATTGGGTGCGTGGGATGCACCGAACGCCGCATTGGGTGCGTGGGATGCACCGAATGTGGCGTTGGGGCGCAACGGATGTACCGAACGCCGCATTGGGTGCGTGGGATGCACCCAATGCCACATTGGGGCGCAGCCGGGCCCAACCCGGAGGCGGAGGGTTACTGCTGTCCGCCGGGCTGGCCGCCCTCGGGCTTCGGGCCGTCTTCGGGCTTCTCGCCGCCTTCTTCGTTCTTGCCGGTGACCTTGCCGAGCAGGTCCTTCGCCTTGTCCACGCCGCCGTCGATCTGCGAGTCGTGGCCGCTGACCTTGGACTTCGCGAATTCAGCCGCCTTCTCGAGACCCTGCTCGAGCTTGCCGCTGTTCTCGCGCAGCGCCTCGGTCGCCTTGTTCTTGAGCTCGTCGAAGTTGATGCCCATCGAATGCCTCCCCGGGGTTGGGATTGAGAGGATTCAATCGTCACACACCAGGCGTTCCAGGCAAGTCAAGACACTTCGCCGAGTGCGACCGCTCCGTCCAGTCCGGTGATCCGGCCGCCGCGTTCGCCGAGTGCGACGAGTCCTTCGCGGGCGTCGGCGGCGGTGAGGTCGATGCGGACGCCGGACAGCGCCGCGTCGCGGGCCGCTTCCAATGCCAAAGCGCCTTCGTGACCTGCGTTGATGGTCGCGGCGAGGCCGCCGGTGGACGCGAGCGAGCCGCGGGCGGCGCCGAGGCGGCCGAGTGCGTCGTCGACGATCGGGAGCAGAGCGTCGCGGTTGCCTTCGGTCATGGCGCGCACCAGGTCCGGCGACGAACCGGCGACGCGGGTGCCGTCGCGGAACGATCCGGCGGCCAGTGTCATCGCGAGCGGGCCGCCCTGTGCGCCGACCGAGGCGAGGATCGCGGCGAACAGGTGCGGCAGGTGCGAGATCCGGGCGACCGTCTCGTCGTGCGAATCGGCGGGCAGCGGGATGGCGTGCGCGCCGACGTCCAGCACGAGCCGGGTGACCTCGGCCCACGCCGTGAGGTCGGTTTCCTCTTCGACGCCGACGACCCAGGCCGCGTCGCGGAAGAGCATCGTGTCGCCCGCGAGCCAGCCGGAGCGCGACGTGCCCGCCATCGGGTGTCCGCCGACGTAGCGCGTGTACGGCGCGCGGCGGCGGACTGCGTCGACCATCGGGCCCTTCACGCTGACCACGTCGGTGAGGATGCAGTGCGACGCGTGTTGCGCGACCTGCCGCAGCAGGTTCTCCACGGCGGGCAGCGGCACCGCGATGACCACGATCGCGTCTGCGGCCGCAGCCCGCTGTAGCGCGGCCTCGGCGTCGGTGGTGACGTCGTAGCCGCCGCGGCTCGCCGCGTCAGCGTCCACTTCGGACACTGTGGTTCCCCAGACGGTCCTGCCGCTCGCCGCGGCGGCTCGCAGCAGGGAACCGCCGATGAGCCCGAGCCCGATTACGCATACGTCTCGCACGGGGCCATCCTGCCAGTGCGCGCAAGCGGCTACAGGACGGCGGCCAGCCGGGTGCCCTGGTCGATGGCCCGTTTGGCGTCGAGTTCCCGTGCTTCGTCGGCCCCGCCGACGAGATGCACCGGCACGTCGCCGAGCGCGCCGGCGAGCTCCCGCACGGATTCCTGGCCTGCGCAGACCACCACGGTGTCGACTTCCAGCAGCCGCGGTTTCCCGTCGACCGTGACGTGCAGGCCGGCGTCGTCGATCCGGTCGTAGGAAACGCCGCTGATCTTTTCTACGCCCTTGGCGCGCAAAGCCGCGCGGTGCACCCAGCCGGACGTCTTGCCGAGCCCGGCCCCGATCGGCGACTTCTTGCGCTGCAGCAGGTAGACCTGCCGCGGCGACGGTTCCGGCTTCGGTTTCGCCAGCCCGCCGGGCGCGAGCGCGGGGTCGGTGACGCCCCATTCGGCCATCCAGGCGTCGCGATCCAACGCGGGCGACGAGCTGTGCGTGAGGAATTCGCTGACGTCCACGCCGATGCCGCCCGCCCCGATCACCGCGACGCGCTCGCCGACCGGTTTGCCGTGCCGCACGACGTCCACGTACGACAGCACCTTCGGATGATCGATCCCCGGCAGCGACGGGACCCGCGGCGTGACGCCGGTGGCCAGTACGACCTCGTCGAAGCCGGTCAGGTCCGCGGCGGTCACCCGGGTGCCGAGGTGCACTTTCACGCCGGTGACCTCCAGGCGGCGCGTGTAGTACCGGATGGTCTCGGCGAATTCCTCCTTGCCCGGAATCCGCTGCGCGATCCCGAACTGGCCGCCGATTTCGTCGTCGGCCTCGAACAGCTCGACGTCGTGGCCGCGTTCGCCGAGCGCGGTCGCGGTGGCGAGCCCGGCCGGTCCGGCTCCGACGACCGCCACGTGTTTGACTCGCCGGGTCGGCAGCAGGTTCAGGGTCGTTTCGTGTCCGGCCCGGGGATTCACCATGCAGGACACCGGTTTCCGGCTGAACGCGTGGTCGAGGCAGGCCTGGTTGCAAGCGATGCAGGTGTTGATCTCGTCCGCGCGGCCGGTTTCGGCCTTGCGGATCCAGTCCGGGTCGGCGAGCAGCGGCCGGGCCATCGAGACCAGGTCCGCGTCGCCGTCGGCGAGGGCTTGCTCCGCGACGTGCGGCAGGTTGATCCGGTTGGAGGTCACCACCGGCACCGAAACGTGCGGCTTCAGCTTGCCGGTGACCCAGGTGAACGCGCCGCGCGGCACCGACGTGACGATCGTCGGCACGCGGGCCTCGTGCCAGCCGATGCCGGTGTTGATGATCGTGGCCCCGGCGGCCTCGACGTCGCGGGCCAGCGCGACCACGTCGTCCCAGCTCTGTCCGCCTTCGACGAGGTCGAGCATGGACAGCCGGTAGATGATGATGAAGTCCGGCCCCACTTTTTCCCTGGTGCGGCGGACGATCTCGACCGCGAACCGGCGACGCTTCTCCGCGGTGCCGCCCCACGCGTCGGTGCGCCGGTTGGTGCGTTCGGCGAGGAACTGGTTGATCAGGTAGCCCTCGGAACCCATGATCTCGACGCCGTCGTACCCGGCGTCGCGGGCCAGCGCGGCGCAATCGGCGAACGCGCGAATGGTGCGGTGCACTCCGTACGCCGTGAGCGCGCGCGGGCGGAACGGGTTGATCGGCGCTTTGCGGCTCGACGCGGAAACGCTCAGCGGGTGGTAGGCGTAGCGGCCGGCGTGCAGGATCTGCAGCGCGATTTTGCCGCCCTCGGCATGCACCGCGCTGGTGAGCAACTGGTGCTGTTTCGCCTCGGCGGGCGTGGACAGCTTGGAGGCCAACGGCAACAGCCAGCCGGTGCGGTTCGGCGCGAATCCGCCGGTGACGATCAGGCCGACGCCGCCGCGCGCGCGTTCGGCGTAGTACTCGGCCAGCGCCGGGAAGCGAGAGGCGCGGTCTTCGAGACCGGTGTGCATCGAGCCCATCAGGACGCGGTTGCGCAGCGTCGTGAAGCCGAGATCGAGCGGGGACAGCAGGTTCGGGTACTCGGTCATCGTCCGTCCTTCTCGTCTGCCTGCAACGCGGTCAGGATTTCTTCCAGCCACTCGACCTGGCCTTCTTCGACCCGGATTCCGCCGCGCAGCACGAGGTATTGGTGCAGCGGGCGGCCGCGGAGCCGGTCTGGGGCGGGAAAGTCGCGCTTCTCGATCTGCCGGTACAGCTCAAGCCGCTCAGCGTGCGCGTCGCGGTGCCGGGTGATCTCGGCGGCGACCGCCTCGGGGTCTCCGAACGACGCGCCGCGCAGCTTCACCGCCAGCTCCTGCGGCCCGGCTGACGGCGACGGTTCGGCGAGCCAGCGGCGCAGTTCGACCCGGCCCGGCTCGCTGACCGTGTAGACCTTCTTGTCCGGCCGACCGTCCTGGGCCACCACGTCGACCGCGACCTGACCGGCCTCCTCCATTCGCTTCAGCACGCGGTAAATCTGCTGGTGGGAGGCGCTCCAGAACAGCCCGATGGACTTCTCGAACCGGCGCGCCAGCTCGTAGCCCGAGCCGGAGCGTTCCGAGAGCGAGACGAGGATCGCGTGCTCCAGTGCCATGCCGGACAGTGTCATATGCAACTAGGTGCAGTGCAACTGAGTGCAAGCCAGGTCACCCGCAGAGGGGGCAAAACGGGTCGATCGCAGCGGCGAAGAGCACCAAGATGGAGGGGTGGATCCGGTTCTGGAACTGCTTGCCGAGCGCATCGCCGAGAGCAGCGTGCCGGGGCGGCGGACGGACGGCCGCAGGCTCGCGCTCGCGGTGGAGGGCGGCAGCAGCCGCGGCACGTATTCGAGCGGAATGGCGCTCGCGCTCGACGAACTCGGGGCCGCCAGCGCGTTCGACGACGTCTACGGCGCTTCCGCCGGGGCGCTCAACGCGGCTTGGCTGTTGTGCGGGCGTTCGCGGACCGGCGTGCGGACCTGGTGGAATCCGGTGGTGATGCGGCGGATCATCAACCCGCTGCACGCCCTGCGCGGCCGGGCGGTGGTCGACCTCGAGTACCTCGTGCACCAGGTGTATTCGGTGCTCGAACCGATGGATTTCCCGGCGATCCTGGCGAATCCGGTCGGCTTCCATCCGCTCGCCACCGACGCCGACACCGGCGAGTCGACCGATCTGCACCCGTTCATCGAGGATGTCGACGGGATCAAAACGGCGCTCGCGGCGTCGTCGTGCATGCCGGTGCTGGCCGGACCGCCGATCGCGATGGGCGGGCGGCGGTTCGTGGACGCGGGGATCGCCGAGCCGCTGCCGTTCCGTACTGCCTTGGAGCAGGGCGCGACGGACGTGCTGGTGCTGCGGACCCGGCGCGAGGACGAACTTCCGATGCGGCCGCCGCGGGTGCAGGACGTGGTGGTGCCGCGGTTTCTGCGCCGCCACGCGCCGGGCACCATCGACGCTTGGCGCACGCAGTACCAGCGGGATCTGGAGGACGAACGCCAGCTGCGGGAAGATCCGCGGCTGGCGAGTGTGCGGCCGCCGTTCGGTGCGCCGGATGTTTCTGTGCTGGAACGGGATCCGGCGGTGCTGCGGCGTGCGGTGGAGTTGGGGCGGGACGCGGTTTACGCGGCGTTGGACGTGCTGCGCAAGGCGTCCTGACCCCGCCGGTCCCTCGCAAGAGCTACCCGAGGTGTCCGTTCTCGAGGGATTTCCGCGGCCGCTGTGCTGCCTAGCGTTCGGTGCATCGAGCGAAAGGACGCACTGACATGGATTCCCAGACCGAGTCCGCGAACCGCGCGGTCGGATGGCGGAAGTTCCGCTTCCCGTTGTTGATCGTGGCAATGGCAGCACTCATGGTGGCCGCCGGAGCATTGAACTCCGCATTGACCGGCCTTGGAGTGTTGGAGTTCGCCATCGGCGTCGGCACCGCGGCGGCGGCGCTGTGGGGTTATCTCCGGCTGAGCCGGTTCGTGGAGCAGCGGCCGGTCGTCGCCGAGCTGTCGCCCGCCAACGCACGCGCGGGGGCGCTGCGCGGAATGGCGATCGGTGCGGCGGCCTTCGTCGCCACCATGCTGCTTGTCCTGATCTCCGGTGGCGTGGACGGGTTTTCCGGCGGTTCGTTCTGGGGCTTTACGGCGACGGCCGGGCTGATGGCGTCCGTCGCGGTCACGGAGGAACTGCTTTTCCGCGGAGTGCTGTTCCGCATCGTCGAACGGTGGCTGGGCACCTGGGGCGCCTTGGCCCTGTCCGCGATCCTCTTCGGTGTCGCGCATCTGGTGAACCCGGGCGCCTCGCTGTGGGGCGCGCTCGCCATCGCGGTCGAGGCAGGCCTCATGCTCGGCGCGGCCTACGTCGCGACCCGCACGCTGTGGTTGCCGATCGGCTTGCATTTCGCGTGGAATCTCGCTGAGGGAGGCGTGTTCGGCACCACGGTGTCCGGTGCGGACGGCGAGAGCGGCAGCCTGCTGCACACTCTGCTGTCCGGTCCGAATGCGGTGACCGGCGGGGCGTTCGGTCCGGAGGCGAGCCTGTTCGCCGTGCTGGTCTGCGCCGTGCCGACGGTTTTCTTCCTTCGCTCGGCCGCGCGCCGGGGCCGGATCGTGCCGCTGCGCGGGCGTCAGTCGCGATCGGACACCAGGCCGGTCCGGTAGGCCAGCACCACCGCCTGCACGCGGTCGCGCAGGTCGAGTTTGGACAGGATTCGCGACACATAGGTCTTCACGGTTTCGATGCTGAGCACCAGTTCCTCCGCGATTTCCGCATTGGACAGTCCTCGTGCGAGGTGGACGAGCACCTCCCGCTCCCGCGGCGTGAGGTGCTCGAGCGGGCCGGGGCCAGCGGCCGCGGCGGGGCGGATCCGGTCGGCGAACTGACCGATCAGGGCGCGGGTCACGGTCGGCGCGAGCAGCGCTTCGCCGCGGGCGACCGTGCGCACCGCGTTGACGAGCTCGGCCGGTCGCGCGTCCTTCAGCAGGAAGCCGCTCGCCCCGGCGCGAAGCGCGGTGAAGACGTACTCGTCGACGTTGAAAGTGGTCACCACGAGCACCTTCGCCGGATTCGTCGATCCGGGGCCGACCAGCCGCCGGGTCACCTCGATGCCGTCGAGGAACGGCATCTGGATGTCCATCACGATGACGTCCGGGCGCAGCCGTTCGGCGGCGGCGAGCGCGGCGGGACCGTCCTCGGCCTCCCCGACCACCTCCAGGTCCGGTTGCGCGCCGAAGATCGTCACGTAACCCGCGCGGATCAGCGCTTGGTCCTCGCACACCAGCACCCGCACGCGCTCGGTCATGGCTCTCTCCTCGCTGGAATCCGGGCGTGCACCCGGAAACGGCCGTCCGGCCCGGCCCCGGCGGTGAGTTCGCCGCCGACCTCCCGGACCCGGTCCCGCAGGCCGTCGAGTCCGCGTCCGCCGGACAGCCCGTCGGCGATTCCCGGCGTGGATCCTTCGGTCGTCACTTCGAGGTCGACCTCCTCCGGCCGATTGCCGATCCGGACCGTCGTCGGTCGTCCGGTGGCGTATTTGACGGCGTTGGTCAACGCCTCCTGCACCACCCGGTAGGCGGTGAGGCCGGCCTCCGCGGACAGTTCCGGCCGCTCGCCTTCTTCGGCGAACTCGATCGGCTGCCCGCCGATCCGGGCCCGTCGGACGAGATCGGACACCGAGCGCAGCGACGGGGAGTCCCGGCCCGGAACCCGCTCGCCGGTCGCTTCGAGCACCCCCAGCAGCGAACGCAGTTCGCGCAGTGCTTCCCGGCCGGACTCGCCGATGCTGCCCAGTGCCTCGGCGACCCGCGCCGGAGACTCGGCGAGGACCTGAGCGGCGCCGGACTGGACGACCATGGCGGTTACGTGATGGCTCACCACGTCGTGGAGTTCCCGGGCGA
The DNA here is from genome assembly GCF_041346965.1 of Amycolatopsis sp. cg13. Taxonomy (GTDB): domain Bacteria; phylum Actinomycetota; class Actinomycetes; order Mycobacteriales; family Pseudonocardiaceae; genus Amycolatopsis. The sequence goes on along the minus strand of NZ_CP166848.1, from coordinate 5,396,654 downwards.
GCCGGGCGCGTTCGGCCGCCGCGGCGGCGTCGGCTTCGAGCCGCCGTCGCTCGGCTTCCGCGATTCGCCGGCCGCGGACGAGTCCGCCGATGACGGCCGCCGCGGCCAGCGCGGCGTAGAAGACGACCGCGTCGATCGGTCGTTCGGGCGAGCCGCGCAGCCGCAGGACGAGGTAGAACACCGCGTAGGCCGCGGAAGCGCCGAGCGCCAACGGGATCCGGAACCGGCGCTGGTGCGCGCCCGCCGAGTAGAGCGCGAGCACCAGGGCGAGGCCGCCGAAAGTCGCGTCGTAGCCCAGGGATTCGTAGCAGGCGAACGACAGGCCGGTCACCGCCAAGCACACGGCGGGCCAGCGCGTGCGGACGGCGATGGGCACGGTCATGCCCAAGGTGAGCAGCACCGATCCCGCGTCGGGCGCGCGGGACGGCAGGCCGCCGAAAGTGGTGCCGATCAAGGAAAGCGGCGGCGTGAAAGCCAGAACGGTCACCAGCCCCGCGAGCCATCGGTCGGCTGTCGCGGCGTCGCGCACGGCTTTGCTGATCCACTCCGCCGGGCGCGTCGACATGTCCGCAGCCTAGCGCTCGGGCGGAAACCCCTGTCAGGCCTGCGGTTTGCGGGCCACGCCGCCGATCACGCGCGACTCCGACGGCGCCTTCGCGAACACCGTGTCGCCGTCGGGATGCCACGCCGGCGCGTACACCAGGCCCGGTTCGAGCAGCGGCCAGCCGCCGAAGAACCGTTCGAACTCCGCCTTCGTGCGCAGGATGCCCGGGTTGGTGGTCGACTCGTAGTACTTGATGATGTCGACCAGCGCTTGGCGTTCGTTGTCGTCGACCGGGTTTTCGTTGGTCATCTGGGAAAGAATGAGCAACGAGCCCGGCGCGAGCTGCTTGCGGTAGAAGTCGAGGATGCCGTCCGGGTCCTGGTCGTCCTTGATGAAGTGCAGCACCGCGTTGACGATCAGCGCCACCGGCTTCCGGATGTCGATCACGTGCGAATCGGCGACCCGGTCCCACAATTCGGCGGGCTGCAGGAGGTCGGCGGCCATCGCCTGGTGCCGGTCCTCGTCCGCGGTGTCGGCGAGCAGCACCTGCGAATGCGCGAGCGCGACCGGCTCGTTGTCCAGGTACAGCACGGAAGTGTCGTGTTCCGGGCGTTCGTCGTCGGCCACCTCGTGCACGTTGCCCGCGGTGGGAAGGCCGGAGCCGATGTCGACGAACTGCCGGATGCCCTCGCGCACGCTCTGGCGCACCGCGCGGCCGAGGAACTGCCTGCTGGTGCGGCAGTACTCGCCCATCAGCGGCAGCCGTTCGCGCACCTTCTCGGCGAAGATCCGGTCGATCGCGTAGTTGGTGGTGCCGCCGATGAAGTAGTCGTAGACGCGGGCCGCCGACGGCCGGTCCAGACTGGCTTCCACCGCGCGCAGTGCTTCGTCCTGTGTGCTCATCGCCGTCCTCACGCTCGCCCTGGCGCTCATGCTAACCATGGCGCCGCGTTCAGCTCGGCCGGTAGGACTCCCGGTAGGCGTTGACCGAAGCCGTCAGCTGATCCATCGCGGCGCGCATCCGGCCGAGTTCGGCGTTGTTCAGATTCATCGCCGCTCCGACGTGCGGCGGAATCCCTTCCGCCTTGGCGCGCAACGCGGTTCCCTCTTCGGTGAGCCGGATGCGGACCGAGCGCTCGTCGTCGGATTGCCGTTCGCGCTTGATGAGCCCGGCCTTCTCCAGCCGCTTCAGCAGCGGCGACAGCGTGCCGGAGTCGAGGTTCAGCGCGGAGCCGAGTTCCTTGACCTGCTGCTCGTCCTGCTGCCACAGCGCGAGCATCACCAGGTACTGCGGGTAGGTCAGGTCGAGCGGTTCGAGCAGTGCGCGGTAGAGCGCGGTGACTGCCCGGGAGGCCGAGTACAGGCCGAAGCACAGCTGGTCGTCAAGCAGCAGCGAGCCGGTTTCTCCGGTGTCTGGGCTGGTCATCGGTGGCCTCCCTCGGCTTTCTTCTTCCCAGCTCTCCATCCTCTCTCGGCTGGCCGGGATAGGCAACTCAAGTGCTCTATATCTCATTGTGTGTCATCTAGTTGTGCACAACTAAGTTGCGAGGCTATGTTCTGTGGAGTCCGCACGACGCAGCTATCGGAGGAAGTCATGACCGCGAACCCGCAGAACCTCGCTCTCGAACCGGCCGCCCTGGCGTTCGCCGAGGCCACCGACCAGCCGCCGTACCTCTTCCAGCTCCCGCCCGCCGAGGGTCGCAAAGCGGTCGACGGCGTCCAGGACGGCGACGTCGCACTGGCGCCTGCCGACATCGAGACGCTGACCGTCCCGGGTGGACCGAACGGCGACGTCGAGGTCCGGATCGTGAAGCCGCAGGGCGTCACCGGGCCGCTGCCGGTGCTCGTCTACATCCACGGCGCCGGCTGGGTCTTCGGCGATTTCCACACCCACGAGCGGCTGGTCCGCGAACTCGCCGCCGGAACCGGCGCGGCCGTCGTTTTCCCGGAATACAGCCGTTCGCCGGAGGTTCGTTACCCCGTCGCGATCGAAGAGAACTACGCCGCCGTGAAGTGGGTTGTCCAGAACGGTGCGGAGAAGGGGCTCGACACCACGCGAATCGCGATCGCGGGCGACTCCGTCGGCGGAAACATGACCGCGGCGCTGACGCTCATGGCGAAGGAGCGCGGCGACGTGAAGTTCCTTCAGCAGGTGCTGTTCTACCCGGTCACCGACGCTTCCTTCGACACCGAGTCGTACACCAAGTTCGCCGACGGCTACTTCCTCAGCCGCGAAGGAATGAAGTGGTTCTGGGACCAGTACACGACCGATGAAGCGCAGCGCGCCGAGATCACGGCTTCGCCGCTTCGCGCCACTGTGGAGCAGCTCGCCGGACTGCCGCCGGCGCTCGTGATCACCGGCGAGGCGGACGTGCTTCGCGACGAAGGCGAGGCGTACGCCGCGAAGCTGCGTACGGCGGGCGTGCCGGTGACGGCGGTGCGATACCAGGGCGTGATCCACGACTTCGTGATGGTGAACGCGCTTCGTGAAACGCACGCGGCGGAAGCGGCGATCACACAGGCGATCACGGTCTTGCGTGGCGCATTCGGCAACTAATCAGGGACTAACGGGCAATCCTGAGGTTCTGCTGAGTTTGCCGGGGCCATTCTGGGCGTGATCGACGTCACGTGATCACAACGAGGATGGCCCCTCAAACGTATCTAGAGCAGCGGGTCCCGCCTTCCGGGCGCGCGATCGGTCCTGGAGGTTCCCGTGCACCTGAGCGCAATCAGGTTGGATTCGCCCGTGATGCTCGCGGTGATCGGCGTGCTCGCGCTTCTCGCGGTCATCTCGGTCCCGTGGTTTTGGGACAAATGGCGCAAGCGCAAGCAAATCGGCCGCAGTGCCACGGTTCTTGTCGCGCTGTGCCTGGTAGTCGTCACGCTTGGTTTGACCGGCAACATGATCGGCGGATTCTTCCCGACGCTCGGCTCGCTGCTCGGCACCGGCGCGTTCGCCGCGGAGGGCATCGACGTCGAGGGCGGCGACAACGGTGTGGATCTCGCCCGCGCACGGGACCTCGGAGTGGCGCACGCTCGGGTAGGCAAGGGGACCATCGCGCACGTGACGGTGACCGGACGGCGCACCGGCCTCACCCGCGACGTAACGGTTTACCTTCCGCCGCAATACTTCCAGCATCCGTACAAGTCGATGCGGTTCCCGGCGATCACGTGGATCCCGAACTACCCGTCCGGCCCGGAGGTCACCACCGCCCCGATCGGGTACCACTTGCCCGAGCAGCTTGACGCGGCGATCTCGAAGCATCTGCTGCCGCCGGTGATCGTGCTGATCCCGGACCCGACCGGAACGCCGAAAATCGGCCATGACACCGAATGTGTCGACGAGGTCAACGGAAGTCCCAATGACACCTACCTGTCCGCCGACGTCCGGGAGTGGGCGATTCAGCGCCTCGGCGTCAATCCGGACCGGCGGGCGTGGACGATCGCGGGCTGGTCGTCCGGCGGCTATTGCGCGCTGAATCTCGTGACGCGGCATCCGCAGTGGTACGCGCAGGCGGCGAGCGTGAGCGGATACGAAAAGGCCCAAGTGGACGGTGAGACCGAGAATCTCTTCCGCGGCCGCAAGGACATCGAGGACGCGAACAACGTCAAGATCAACGTCCGGCTGCACCCGGCCCCGCTGGAACTTCTCGCGATCTCCGGCGAGAAGGAACAGAACGAAAGCCGCGCGGTCGACCAGATGCGCGCGGCCGCGCAGGCGCCGGTGCAGTTCACGTCATGGCGGATTCCGGACGCGGGGCACAACATGAACACGTTCAAGGCGCAGCTGCCGGACGTCCTGACGTGGATCGGACAGCGGATTCCGGGACCGTCGGCACCAGGCCCGCGGGCGGACGTGACCGGTGGCGTGAAGCCGTGGCCGTTGCCGAGCACGGGCGCACGGGGCGGGCTGACCGCGGTCGAGCAGTGACGTTCAGCGGATCCCGGGAAGGTGCTTGACCACTTCGGTGACCTGAGCTTCGGCGGTTTCGTAGCCGACCGAGCGGGGGTTCTCGGTGAGGACCGTGACGATGTACCGGTCGTCCTTGACGAGACCTGAGGTGTGCAGGATGCGCCTGGGATTGCAGCAGGACCAACCTTGTTTGACAGCCCAGGAAGCGTCGCCGAGCGCGTCCGGGATGCCGAAGTACTGCCGGAATCCGTCGGCCCCGTTCTCGGTGGCTTTGCGGAGCGCTCGAAGAATGGTCTCGCGCTGCTCGGCTGGCGCGCGGTCCATCAGGTAGCGGTAGACGCGCGTGATGTCAGCGGCGGTGATTTCCGTGTCGCCCCAACGTCCCGGGTCGTCCGGCGGGGTGGTTTCGGCGAGGCCCATGTCGCGCACCGCTTCCCGGACAATGCGCGTCTCGCCGCCCGCGACCCACAGCTTGCTGGCGGTGTCGTCGTCGCTGCGGGACAGCATTTCCTGCACGGTGGCCGGATTGGTGCCGCGGTCGAGCGCGTCGAAGGCGATCATGAGCTTCACGAGGGACGCGGACGTGTAGTGCCGATGCGCGTCGAGGGAAACCGGGATCGTGCCTTTGCCGCGGTCGTAGACGACCACGCTGACGTGCCCCTGGGGGACGAGCGCGGGGAGTTCGGTCTTGAGATCGGGACCCTGCTGCGGCGCGGCGCTGCCGGTGCTCGCTTTCGAACCGGGACTAGGCGTGCTGGAGCCGGTTGTCGCGGAGATGACGCCGGACCCGTCCGCCGGCCCGGCAGCGGTGACCACCTGCCGGTACGGCTGGGCCTCGGTGACCAGAAACGCGATGACCGCGCCGAGGAGCAAGCCGGCCAAGAGGAACGTATTCGCCCTGCGCATGCCCCGACTTCCCCGATCACCTGATCAGGGTTCGCCGAATGGGGCCGGTTTGTGGGATGGGTCTCGGTACCGGCCAGTACGCGTGACGGCCGGGCGGGCTGCGGGCAAGCAGTGGTGGTTCAGACCACGGCGAGCCGTTCCACGAGCAGGTCGACCCGCTGCTCGGCGAACTCCCGCGGCTGCCGTCCCGCGCGGGTCAGGGTCGCGATTCCGTGCAGGGACGCCCAGAACAGCTCAGTGAACAGACCCGGGTGGACGCCTTCGCCGGCGACTTCGCCGAGGGTTTCCATCAGTGCGGCAAAGGCGTCCTTCAGCGGTTCCGGAGTGTCTTCCTGCGCGAACGCGATTCCACCGTCGAGCTGGAAAATCGCGTCGTAGACCGCCGGGTGCTGCTCGGCGAAGTCGAGGTACGCGCGGGAGAGGGCCGTGACCCGGGCGCGCGGATCGTCTTCGGCGCTGGCTGCGGCCCGCACCGCTGCGGCCAGTTCAGCGGCCCCGTCGAGCGCGACGGCGCCGATGATCTCGCGCTTGCCGCGGAAATGGCTGTAGAGGACGGGCTGGCTGTACTCGATGCGCTCGGCGAGCCTGCGGGTGGTGACGGCGTCCCAGCCCTGCTGCTCGGCGAGCTCCCGAGCGGTCGCCACGATGAGGCGCTCGCGTTCCGCTTGTTCGCGCTGCTTGCGTTCGTGTACCGACATGAAGGGAGTCTAGCACTGCTAGACAACCGAGCGGCAGTAGTACTAGCATCGCCTCATCGGCTAGCACTGCTAGATTTCAGGAAGGTCATCATGCTCAGCGCACTCGAGGTCTGCACCATCGTGGTCGTCGGCGTGATGGTGGGGGTGGAGTTCTCCGTCGCCTTCGTCATCAACCCGATCCTCAACGGGCTCCCCGACGACAGCAATCAGCTAGGCCGCGCCCACGGGGGCCGGATGCTCGGCGCGATCATGCCGTTCTGGTACATCGGGTCGCTTGTCCTGAGCGCGATCTGGGCGGTTCTTGCTTGGGATCGCCCTGGCACCGGGCTCGTCGTGATTGGCGCCGGGCTGCTGATCGTGAGTGTGGTGATGTCGATTCTGCTGCTCGTCCCGATCAACAACCAGGGCAAGACGTGGACCCCGGAGAACCGGCCCGCGGACTGGAAAGAGCAGATGAACCGCTGGGACCGTTACCACTATGTGCGGGTCGCGGTGATCATCGGTGCGTTCGCTGTGCTGGTCGCCGCGCTGGTCTGAGCGCGGCCGGGTCTGCTGGTCGCTGGGCTGGTCCGAGTGCCGCGAGTCCTGCCGGTCGTTTGGGCTGGCGTGAGTGCGGACGGGTCTGCGGCTCGCTGGGCTGGTGTGGGTGCGGACGGGCCTGCTGCTCGCTGGGCTGGCGTGGGAGCGGCGGGGTTCTGCTGCTCGTTGGGTTGGCCTGGGTGCGGGCGGGGTTTGCCGATCGTCGGACTGGTGTGGGTGCGGCCGGTTCTGCCAGTCGACGCGCTGGTCTGGGTGTGGCGCGGGTTCGCTTGGCTGGGTTTAGTGCCGCGCAAATCCTGCCGATGGTGGGGCGCGTCTGGATGCGTGGGTTCTGCTGGTCGCTGGGCTGGTGTGGGTGCGGCCGGGTTTTGCCGGTCGCCGCATTGGTCCGGGTGCGGCGCAGGTTCGTGGGGGCTGGTGTGAGTTCCGCGCGAGCCCTGCCGGTCGCCGGGCTGGTCCGAGCCGCCCGGTCCTGCCGAACGCTCCCGTTCCCGGGGCCGGAAGAGCCACCGCGCCAATTCCTCGGCTTCTTCGCCGCCGAGGCCGCGAGCCGGTCCGTCCGGTACCTCACTCGGGCCTCAGGTCGGCCCAGCAGCCCCATTAGCCCCGGCAGCCCAGTCCGTGTCGCCGATTTTGCCCGGTGGGCGCGTCGGGACGGGCGGATTCGGGTTTCGGGCCGGGTGTGGCGGGGGATCCCTTCAGGGTTGACCCACCGTCACCTTCGGTATGGGAAGGACTGGAGTCATGGTTCGTGCGCATCGAGCCCGCGTCCGGGTGGAAGGGGTGCAGCCCGCTCAGGTGCTGGCCATTCTGCTCGGGGTCCTGTTTCTCGCCTACGGCATCATCGGGCTCGTGAAGTCCGGGTTCGGGGATTTCACCGGACACGGTGTCACTTTGTGGCGGTTTTCCGCCAATCCGCTGAACAACGTCGTCCACGTGGTGACCGGCGTGATCGGCTTGCTGCTGGCCTTGGGTTCCGGCCGCGCCCGGACGTTCGGCTGGCTGCTCTTCATCGGCTACGGCGCGCTGTTCGTCTGGGGCCTGATGCTCGCCGGGACGATCACGGTCAACCCGGTATCCGGCCTTGGCAACCCGCTCAACCTCGCCGACGCGGACAACTGGCTGCATCTCGGCATCGCGGTTCTCGGTCTGCTGACCGCGGTACTCCCGGCGCGCCACGGAGTTCTGCTTCCCGAGGACGAGGAACCCGCCGAGGTCGACACGGCTGCTCAGCCGCGCCGCCCCGAGGCCGGCGGGCACGGATTGGCCCACTAGTTCGTCCACAGTGGAATAATTGCGCAGCGGGATCGCTTGCCGGAACGGGATTTCCTCCGGCAGCGGTCCCGTTCGTGCTTACTCGGCGGAATCTTCGAGCGCGCGGTCCACCATCCGTCCCGCCGCGCCGACGTACTGCGCCGGGTCTCCGAGATCAGCCAGCGTCTCAGCGTCGATGGCGGCGGTAATCTCCGGCGTGTCCGCCAGGATCTCTGCCAGTGGGCGGTCTTCCTCGATCGCCCGGCGGGAAGCGGTGCCCAACAAGTCCTTCGCGCGTGCCTTGCCCACGATCGGTGCCAGCGCCGCCGACAGTCGTTCCGAGACAATCAACCCGTTGGTCAGTTCGAGATTATGCTGCATTCGGTCCGCGTGAATGTCCAAGCCTCGTACCAAATCCACGGCCGTATGCGTGGTGCCGCCGGTCAGTCGCAGGCATTCGCGCAGCAATTGCCACTCGGCTTGCCAGACGCCAGCCGAGCGTTCGTCCTCTGCCAACCCGGATTGCGTGACTCCCGCCGCCAGCACCGGCACCTGCAGCGCTGCCGAGCGCACCAGCGCCGACTGCACCGGATTTTGCTTGTGCGGCATCGCCGAAGATCCACCGCCGGTCGCCTCGGTCGCTTCGCCGATTTCGGTGCGGGCCAGCACCTGGACGTCGACAGCGATCTTGCCCAACGCCGTCGTCACGCCAGCCAACGCGGAAGCCAGTTCGGCCACCGGGGTGCGATCCGCGTGCCACGGCAGAATCGGTGCGCTCAAACCGGTTTCCTCTGCGAAGGCAGTGACTAGCCGCTCCGCGTAGTCATCGGTGCCGTCGCCGTACTGGACGTAGGCCGCCAACGTTCCCGCCGCGCCGCCGAGTGACACCGGCAGCCGCAGCGCAGCGATCCGGCGCGCGGACTCTCGAACTCCCTGCCGCCAGATCGCTGCCTTCAGACCGAAAGTCGTCGGGACGGCGTGCGCGGTGAGGGTACGTCCGGGCATGACGGTGTCGCGATGGGCGCGCGCCAAGGTGGCGAGGGCGTCCGCGATCGCCGTGAGGTCCGCGCTGATCAGCCGCAGAGCGTCGCGCGCGACGAGCATCATCGCCGTGTCGACGATGTCCTGGCTGGTGGAGCCGCGGTGCACGTAATCGGCGACGTCCGGGACCTTGGCGGACAGCGTGCGCACCAAACTGACCACCGGGTTCCCGGTCGCACGCGCGTCGCGGGCCAGCTGGACGACGTCGAGTTCGCCCTCGCCCAACAGCCGCGCGGCAGTGCTGATCCGCTCAGCTGCCTCGGACGGCACCGTGCCAAGCCGCGCCTGCGCTCGCGCGAGTGCGGCCTCCGCATCCAGCAGGGCAGCCGCGAACGCACGGTCACCAGTCACCGCTTCGGCCGGGGTTCCGGCGCGCACCGGGGAGAGCAGGCCGGAGTCAGGATCGGCGGTCATGCCGTCCAGCATCGCACGCCGGGCCGCTTGGGGCGGGAAGGTCGCTGGTCACCTCGGGCACGAGGGGTGGCGATCGGGCTGGGCACAAGCTTCCCGCCCAGCTCTGGAGACGCTGTCGCTGGCTGGCTGCTGCGCCGTTGGCGGCTGTTGGCATCGAGGACGGCAGCACACGGACGGCAGCGCACGGCCTGGCTGGGCACGGCCTGGCTGGGCACGGACGGCAGCGCACGGACGGCAGCACGCGGACGGGCTGAGCGCGGACGGCTGGGTGTGGACGGCCGCGCGCGGACGACTGGGTGCCGACAGCGCGATACAGGCGAAGCGATCGGCGAGAACGCAGCGCCGACGGTTGTCGATCACTTGAGCGCAAACCTTGGCGCATCACCTCCTAACAGGACCCGAAACAACCACCACCTCACCGGCCAGTAGCCCCGTCCGCCACCTCCCTGAGCAGGTCCGCGTGTCCGTTGTGCCGGGCGTACTCCGCGACCATCGACATCAGCATCCACCGCAGCGAGAACGGCTCGCCCGTCGTCTTCCCGACCCCCTGCGCGTCCAAAGAAGACGCCGCGGCCACGATCTCCCGGCTCCGGTCGCACTCCGCGCGCCACAACGCCAGTGCCTCGCCGAAATCGCCGTCCAGTCGGTCGAAGTCCTGGTCCGGATCGTCGTCCGAATAGTGCAGCAGCGGGACGTCCTCGCCCGCGAACTGGATGCGGAACCACCATCGTTCGACGCCCGCCAGGTGCCGGACCAGGCCGTGCAGCGACATTGTGGACGGTGGCACCACCCGCGCCGACACGGCTTCCTGGCTCAGCCCGGAGCACTTCAGCGCGAGGGTTTCCCGGTGCCACTCCAGGTAAGCGAGCAGGGTTTCGCGTTCGTCGGCGACTCGGGGGATCGGCGGGCGGTCGCTCTCGGCGACTTTGGCTAGATGCTGCGGGATCTGTGTCATGAGACGAGCGTCTCACCCGCCACCGACAATTTTCGGCACAGCGCCGCGCGCCGGGTGCACGGGACACCGGCCGCGTACCGCAGTGGGCTAGGCCACATGGCGGGCCCGGGTAGCTGCAGAATCCAGTTCTGTCGATGCGGAATTCAGGTGAATTCCGGTGTTGATCAGCACACTCAGACACGGTTTCCGCACGGTGTTGTCGCTCCGTCAGAGGTATCGTGATCGGCATTCCGGGGATTAATCTTCTCGGCGGCCCGGGAGCGCCCGCTCCGCCGAACAGCGGATGCTTCGCGGGGCCGAACGCACGAATGAAACGGTGAATACAGCGCCATGGTCGGAGCGAGTGTGCCGATGGTCGAGTTGTCGATGTACACCCACGCCGGCGGTCAACTCGACCGGCTGTGCCAGGCAGTGGGATTCGATCCCGAAGAACGCCGTCACCTGGATCTTCTCCGGTTGTTGCTCGGCGAGTCCGGTGAATTGACTGTCGACGCTCCGGCGCAGTTCCCGTGCAATGTGGCGGACGACACCACGCCCGTTGAATTCTCGGTCGCATTCGACGCCAATGGCGAATGTGTGGTAAGGGTTCTCGGCGAGACCGTCGGGGCTCCCGACCCGCGCGAGTTCCTCACTCAGGTGGCCGGCGAGTACGGCCTGGTCACCGACCGGCTCGACGCGGTGGCCGACCTCTTCCTCCCGCACGACGAGCGCCGCGGGCCGTTCACGCTGTGGTACTCGCTGATCTTCCGCAACGGCTCCGCGCCGAAAATCAAGGTGTACCTGAACCCGCAGATCAGCGGCCCGACCATGGCGGATTCGCTGGTCAGCGAGGGGTTCCGGCGGCTGAACCTCGGCGAGGCGTTCGACCCGGTCGTCGAGCACGCGCTGCGCCGCGGCGAGAGCGACAACTTCACCTTCTTCGCGCTCGACCTCGACGACGACCCGCTCTCCCGGGTCAAGGTGTACGTCTCGCACGACGCCGCCGAGGCCGAGGACGCGGTGCGCGCGGCGGAGCTGGTGCCCGGCGCGGACCCGATGCTGATCCGGGAATTCCTCGCCGTGCTCGGCGGCGGAAAAGGCCCCTTCGAAGGCCGTCCGCTGGTTTCCAGCTATTCCTTTGTCGAGGGCATGGGCGGTACACCGGGAAACTACAGTCTTTACCTTCCTATTCGCAGCTACGTGCCGGACGACGAGATCGCCCGCGCCCGGGTGCACGCCATTCTCGCGCAATACGACTTCGACCCGACACAACTGGACAAAGCGCTGGCAGCGGTTTCGGAACGGCCACTGCGCGACGGCGTCGGACTGATCGCGCACGTGTCGCTGCGAATGGGCGAGTTCGGTTCCGGAATCACGGTCTACCTGTCGTCGGAAGCCTACGCGGTAGCGCCGCCCAGAAAGCGCCCGGTGCTCGGCCGGATTACCTGACACAGCAGTTTTCGGCCGTCACCCACAACTGGAGGAAATACCCTGATGCGGACCTTCCCGCCGTACCGCGCCCAAGTAGTCGCCGAAATCCCGGTCACCACCCGTGCCGAACGGGAACAGGCGCTCGCCGCGGCGGGCTACAACGCCTTCAACCTGCCCGCGAACAAGGTCAGCATCGACCTGCTCACCGACTCCGGCACCGGCGCGGTCTCGACCGCGCAGGAGGCTGCCGCTGCCGCCGCGGACCGTTCGTACGCCGGGTCGGATTCGTTCTACCGCTTCCGCGAAGCGCTGAGCGACCTCACCGGATACCCGCACCTCCTGCCGGTGCACCAAGGCCGCGCGGCCGAGCGCGTGCTGTTCTCCAGCGTGCTGTGCAGCGGCCGGATCTCGGTCAGCAACACGCATTTCGACACCACGCGCGCGAACGTCGAACTGCTCGGCGCCGAGGCGATCGACCTGCCCTGCGCGGAGTTCGGCGATCTCGACAGCCTCGAACCGTTCAAGGGCAACATCGACCTCGACGCACTCGAACGCCTGCTCAACGGCCCGGACGGCAACCGCGTCGGCCAGGTGCTGCTCACCATCACCAACAACGGCGGCGGCGGACAGCCGGTCTCGATGGCCAACCTGGCCGCGGCGGCGAAGCTCGCGCGGGCACACGGCGTCCCGGTTTTCCTTGACGCCGCACGGTTCGCGGAGAACGCGTGGCTGGTCATCCAGCGCGAGGCGGGCTACGCGGACAAGACGCCGCGCGAGGTCGCGCGAGAGGCGTTCAGCCTGGTCGACGGCTGTGTCGCGAGCCTGAAGAAGGACGGCATCTCGCCGATGGGCGCGTTCATCGGCCTGACCGACCCGGAACTCGCGCAGCGCTGCGAAACCAACCTGATCGCCACCGAGGGCTTCCGCACGTACGGCGGGCTCGCGGCGCACGACCTGGACCGCGTCGCCAAGGGCCTGCAGGAAGTCGTTGACCCGCACTATCTCGCCGCGCGTGCGGGCGAGGCGGCCCGGCTCGCGAGGCAGGCCAACGAGGCCGGGGTGGACATCGTGCAGCCCCCGGGCATCCACGCGCTCTACCTCAACGCCGGCCGCCTGCTGCCGCATCTGTCCGCGTCCCGGTTCCCGGGCCACTCGCTGGCCTGCGAGCTGTACCTGGCGGGCGGAATCCGTTGTGTGGAACTGGGTTCGCTCTACCTCGGCACGCTCGACGAGCAGAACGAGCTGATCGCTCCGGCCCCGTTCGAGCTGGTCCGGATGGCGCTGCCGCGGCGCGTGTACAGCCAGGGCCACTACGACTACGTGGCCGAGATCCTCGGCGACATCGCGAAAAACCCGGAGCAGGTGCCGGGGTACCGGATCGTGGAAGCGCCGAAGATCCTGCGGCACTTCAATCTCCGGATGGCCCCGGTCCACTGAGAGTCCATTAAGGACCGCACGAAGCGAACGAGGGGGCTCCCCGCGCCGGGAACCCCCTCGCTGGTCTGAAAGCCCGGCTCAGGCGGGCTGCGGAACCACCGTCATCGCGTGCTTCACCAGCCGGATCAGCGCGATCTTGCTGGAATCCCGTTGCCGCGCGTCGCACATGACGATCGGCACGCCGTCGGGCACCACGAGCGCCTCGCGGATCTCGTCGGGGGTGTAGCGCGGCGCGTTGTCGAAGCAGTTCACCGCCACGACGAACGGGATCTTCCGCCGCTCGAAGAAATCGACCGCCGCGAAGCTGGTCTCGAGCCGGCGCGTGTCGACCAGCACGACGGTGCCGATCGCGCCGCGCGCCAGGTCGTCCCACATGAACCAGAACCGTTCCTGGCCCGGGGTGCCGAACAGGTAGAGCACGTGCCGCGGCGAGATGGTGATCCGGCCGAAGTCGAGCGCGACCGTGGTGGTCTTCTTCTGCTCGACGCCGGACAGGTCGTCGACGCCGGTGCTCGCCTCGGTGAGCACCTCCTCGGTGGACAGCGGCGGGATTTCGCTGACCGAGGCGACCATGGTCGTCTTCCCGGCGCCGAACCCGCCGGCGACGATGATCTTGACCGGGGTCGGCACCGACGCCGCGGCGTCTTCAGAGCTTGATGAGGCCATCGAGAACCGCCTGGAGAGTTTCGTGGTCCGGCGCCTGGGCCGGCTGACGGGACGGGGCGCGGGTGATGACGAGACCGCGGTCGATCAGGTCCCCGCACAGCACGCGCACGACGCCGAGCGGCAGCTTCACGTACACCGCGATCTCGGCCACCGACAAGGGTCTGCGGCACAGCTGCGTGATCGCCAGGTGTTCCGGGCCGAGCCCGACCGGGTCCGATCCCTGCTGCAGGGTCATCACCTGGGTGGAGAGGTCGAGCTGATGTTCGGACGGGGTCCGTCCGCTGGTGATCGTGTACGGCCGGACCAGCGGCCCGGCGGCCTCGTCGTACCAGCCGTCGTCGCTCATGTCGCCTCCCGCAGCAGGTTCGCGGCCTCGCGCGGCGCCGAGGCCAGATAGTCGCCGACGCGCTTGACCAGCCGGTTCATCTCGTAGGCGATCATTTCGACGTCGATGTCCGCACCGGCGAGCACGGCGAGGCACGCGCCCTGCCCGGCGGCCGAGACGAAGAGGTACCCGCGTTCCATCTCGATCATGTTCTGCAGCACCGGACCGCGGTGGAACTGCCTGCTCACCCCTTTGGCGAGGCTCTGCAGGCTCGACGCGATGGCCGAGAGCTGGTCCGAGTCGTCCTTGCTCATCCCGGACGACTTGCCGAGCAGCAGGCCGTCGGCGGACAGCACGATGGCGTTCTGCGCGCCGACGACGCGGTTGACGACGTCGTCGAGCAGCCAATTGAGATCAGGGGTGGAGTTCCCGTACTCGTTCATGCGGACAGACCCTGACTTTCGGTGTCGTGAGGTGTTCGGTCGTTATGAGTCATTTTGCCCGCCTCGCGCCCGGCGGGTGCCCTTGTGGAACGCCATCAGCGTCCGCGCGGTGGTCTCGCCGGCGTTGGTGACGTCCGCTTCGGCGGCCGCGTCCGGGTCGTCGTGCAGCTGGGCGACGAGGTTCTGCTGCGGCTGCCTGCGCGGGAGCCGGGGCCGGTCGTCGCCCTGCAGACCGCTGAGGTCCGGCTCGGCGGACGCGCGCGGCGCGGCCGGGACGTCCGGGATCTGGCCCGCGGACGGCGGATACGGCTCCGGATTCCGCGGGGCCGGCGTGGGCAGCGGGCGAGCCGGGTACGGGCGCGGCGACGGCGCCGGGGTCGGCTGCGGAGACTCCGGGGCCGCCCGGTGAGCGCCTTCCGGTGCTGGCGCGCCGACCTGAGCGAGCGCCGGGACCTCCTCCGCGGGTTCGGGCGCGTTCGCGTCGGCCAGGTGGTTCGACGGGATCAGCACGGTCGCCCGCGTGCCGCCGTAGCGCGACGGGTCGAAGGTGACCGTGATGCCGAGCCGGGAGGCCAGCCGCGCGACCACGAACAGGCCGAGGCTGGAGTCCGCGCGCAGGGCCATCGCGTCGAATTCAGGCGCGTCGGCCATCATCGCGTTGGCCCACTCGCGCACGCCTTCCTTCATGCCCAGCCCCTGGTCGGACACGTCGACCACGACGCCGCGCGCGACCATCCGGCTCGTCACCTCGACCTGCGAACCGGGCGGGGAGAACGACGTCGCGTTGTCGACCAGCTCGGCGACGAGGTGAATGGTGTCCGCGACCGCGGTGCCGACGATCGCGACGTCCGGCACCTGCTCGACCTGCACCCGGGAGTACTGCTCGGTTTCCGAGACGGCCGCGCGCAGGACCTCCATCAGCGAAACCGGTTTGCGCCAGCGCCGTCCCGGCTGCTTGCCGCCGAGGATGATCAGGTTTTCCGTGGTCCGCCGGGCGCGGGCGGCGAGGTGGTCGAGCTGGAACAACGACGCCAGCTGAGTCGAGTTCTCTTCGCGGCTTTCCATTTCGTCCAAGATCTGCAGCTGCCGGTGCACGAGGACCTGGTTGCGGTGCGCGATGCCGAGGAACACGTTGTGCACACCGCTGCGCGCCTTCGCCTCGCTCGCCGCCGCGTTGACCGCGGTGAGCTGTGCGGTGTTGAACGCTTCGGCCACCTGGCCGATCTCGTCCCGGCCGTGGTCCAGCTTCGGCAGCTCCGCCTCGATGTCCACCGGGTCGCCGCTCTTGAGCCTGCCGACGATGTTCGGCAGCCGGTTGCGCGCGAGGTCGAGCGAGTCGTTGCGCAGCCGCTCCAGGCGCGTCATCAGGGTCCGGTCGACGAGCGAACGCGACACCCGCACCGCGACGATGATCGCGGCCAGCGAGGCGAGCAGGGCCACGATGCTGCCGATGATGGCGTTGCGCAGCTGCGCGTTTCCGGAGTCGATCGCGGCGGCGGAAACCTGGTCGGCCTGCTCGATGGTGAGCTGGTTCAGACCTTGCGCGACCTGCGCGGTCAGCGCGTGCCAATCGCCCGCCGAGACCGGCACGGTGTTCTGGTCGCCGCTGTTCCACGGACCGTGCTTGATCAGCGAATCCTCGGCCGCGTTGAGCCGTTTCCACGCGTCGCTCGTCGAAAGCTGCTGGTAATGCTGGCGCACCGCCGGTTCGAGGAACGGCGAGATCTGCGCCAGCTGCGTGCGGTAGTAGCCGACCAGCTGGGAGAACTGGACGAAGTCGTCCGGCGCGAAGGTGCCGCCGGAGAACGCCGCCGACACCAGCGACGTCTCGCGCGACATCAGGTCGCCCGCCCGGAAAAGCGAGGTCGCCGAGATCGCGCCCTGCACCGCGGTCGCGTCGGGGACGATGCGCGCCTGCGTGTCGAACAGCGTCGCCGCCGAGTCGAGGACGCCGTTGTAATAGGCGTTGACCTGAGAGCGGTTGATGCTGCGGAAGTTGACCTGCGAGCGCAGCACCGGCAGCTGGTCGAGCTGCGCCTTCAGCGCGGTGACCTTGCCGGCGATCTCGTCCGGCGCGCTGGAAATGGTGGCGGCGAAGGCTTCCTGCAGGCCCTTCAGCTTGCCGTCGCTGTCCTGCTCCTGTTGCTGCAGCTGCTGCGGGCCGGAGCTGGGGCTGTCGAGGTACTGCAGGGCGAACTGACGTTCTTGCTGCAGCGACGACAGCGCGGTGAGCGCGGGGATCGAAACGTCACGCACCGAGCCCGCGACGAGCCGCACGTACAAGCCGTTGATGAAGAAGGCCGTCGCCAGCACCGCCCACAGCACGAGCAGGGTGATGCTCGGGATCAGGACCGTCCGGGTCAGCCTCTTCCGGATCGACTTGTCGTACGCCTTGCCGGGATCGTCCTTGGTCTCCACGATGATTCACGAACTCCTGGGTCACCCTCGGCGAGAGTGCGGACACGGCCGGGGAAGCGGACACGCCAGTGGGTGCGAGTGGTCCTCGTCACGGAAATCTCGGATACACCCTTCGTAGGCCCACCGAACGGAACAGCCCCGGTTTCTATCACGAACGGGGGCCTCGTGGTTCCGCTGAACGAGCAGCCGAACGCCGTCTTGACGGCGATTACCGACGGTAGTGCCGAGTTCCCCCGGCGTTTTCCGAGGCCCTAGCCCCGGCTGCGGGTTTCGGACCAACGGGCTGGGCTGAATGAGTGATTCAAAAAGTGTCCGGACACTCATTCAAGGTTCCGCGTGGTGGAACTGCCGACTAGGCGACATGTCGACAGAAGCTGTCCATTGTGGACTAATGGGCGATCCGCGGCGTCGGTCCGAGGAACGGGAGCAGTTCCGTGCCGTCCTGAAGCGCGGAGAGGGTGCGCAGGACTCCGGCGCCGCCGGTGGCGACGTCGGCGGACAGTCGTAGCAGGCGAGTGCCGGGGAAGGCAAGGCCGCCGCGGAACGGGACCGCGTACCACGAAAGCCGCGTCAGGTGCCGGTCGATCGCGTCCTGGGTGCGCCGGTCCGGGGTGCTGCTGAACGCCAGCCCGGCGGCGAGCCCGCAGCGGCCGTTCAGCAGGCCGGGATGGAGCGCGAATTCCCCGCGGCACGCGACGCGCAGCGCGGGCAGGCTGCGCGCGGCCTTCGCGTCGAGGCGGTACCGCGCCAGCTGTTCGGTGACGATCAGGATGCCGGCGCTGCCGATTCCCGCGCCGCGGCGCGAACCCCGGTTGCCGTCGCGGACTGGCAGCGAGCCGTCGAGCGCGGGGACGCATTCCTCCAGATCGCGTTCGAGCGCCTGGTCGGCGAACGACAGCCAAGCGGGTTCGCCGGTGCGTTCGTAGAGCCTCAGGAACAGCAGCGCTGGGCCGGACCAGCCGTACAAGAGTCCGGCCTGCGCCGTCGCGCCCGGAGGTTCCGCGGTGTCGAGCGCCTCGGCCAGCCGGATGCCGATGTTCAGCGCCTGCCTGCCGAATTCGTTGTCCCCGCGGGTCGCGGCGAAGTGCAGCCGGGTCAGGCCGATGCCGGCCAGCCCGCTCGCCAGGTCGTGGCCGACGGTCTGGTCCACCAGCGCACGCGACGCGGCGAGCAGATGGGCCGCGGCCTTCCGGTAGCCGAATTCCTCGAGCACGTAAGCGATTCCGTGGCTGCCATCGTAAAAACCCGCACGGCTGGGCTGTTGTCCTTCGACCGCGTCGAGAAGCCACTGCTCGTGTTCGGGGAAGCGGCCGACACCCGCGACGTGCAGCGAGTGCAGGACACCCGCCGCGCCGGTGCCGAAGGTCGCGCCGCCGACGCGGAACTGCTCGATGTCGCCGGGGAACAGGCGGTCCAGGCGGTTCGGGGTCGCGCACGCGAGCAGCGCTTCGGAGATCTGCTTGCGCACCAACGTCCAATCGGGACGGGGCTCGTCGAGTTCGGTGTGCGCGGGCTCGGTGTGCGGCGCGATGCCGTCGGCATATCCGGCGGGCAGCGAGAACCGGCGTTCGGTGAGCTCAGCGGCCCAGCGGAGGCGTTCGGGCACCAGGTGGTAGAGCGGGGCCAGCGGAAGGAAAAGGCGCAGCCGCAGAGCCGTTTCGTCGCGGTCGAAGCCGGTCAGCGACACCGTGCCGGTGCTGTCGACCAGGATGTTGTGCGGGTTTTCGAGGACGACGCCGCGTTCGGCGGCTTCGGCGACGATGCGATCGACTTGCGCCAGCACGGACAGCGCTTGTTTGCGGTAGGCGGCCAGGTCGCTTTCCGGGCAGTCGCGGCGAGTGAGCGGGTAATGCCGGGTGAGCCAGGCGTCCAGCGCCACGCCGGGCCGGTACTCCCGCACCAGGTAGTGGCGCTGCCCGGCGAGGTACGCGTGGGTTTTCGGGATGCCGGGGATTCCGGCGAGCCGCTGGAGGAGGTCGTGCTTGCGCTCCAGCCGGGCGACCGCGTCGACGCCGTTGCCGTCCAGCCCGGTGTATGGCCAGGCCTCCTCGACGAGCACCTGCTCGCCGCCGCGTCCGGCCAGGTAGACGGCGGTTCCGTGGGCCTGGCGGAGTACTTCGACGACGGGATGCGGCGGCTCCGGCGCTTCGGTGTACTCCGCGACGCAGTCGGGAATCCGGACCCAGCCGGGCACGGAGAAGTCCGGGCCTTGGTGCTCGGGTTCGAGCGCGCTGCTCGGCCTGCGCAGGGCGGGCACGCGGGCGCCGCCGTACTCGGTCCACAGTTCGGTGAATCCGCCGTAATGTACGTGAATCGGGCATTCTCCGCAGCGGAGGGCGCCGTCGATATCCGGTCCTGGTTCGCCGGTGAGGAGTTCGGAAAGATCGTCGAGGATGCGATCCAGTGTGTTATTGTCCGGCGGATAAATAGTCGCGAGCGCGCCCGTTCCTCCGGTTGTCGGATATTCGGCATTGTGATCGAGGAATATCGACCGGGAACGCAGGTGCCGGTGGTGCAGGCCGTGGGTCCGGCAGTACCCGCGGACGCGGTCCAGTACTCGCTCGGCGTTGCCGGGGGCGGCGGAAATCTCTACGGCCCAGCCCTGTTCCGGCAATGCGGCGCCAGGCGGGCGGAGGTAGCGCCAGTGCTCGGTTTCCTCTACTGTCCACAGTGGACTCGGCGGGGCGGCGGCCAGGTCGTCGGCGGATATTTCCCGTCGGCGGTCGAAGAACCACGGATCGGCGAGGCAGAATGCCTCGTGCCGGACGTTCATAAAAGTCGACCTTTCCGCGTGTGCGCTTCTCCGGTGCTCCGGCGACGGAAACCATTCCCGCACAGCTTCGCCGCCGCGCCAATCCGCCAATTCAGCGTTCGGCAGACCCGAGCGGGGCGCGGATAAAACCGGCACTGGCGAACCGAGCGTGATTCCCCGTCGCCCGGTCGAGCGGGATTTCCGTGGCATTCGGGAATTGACGGAATGCCAGGAACCCGTTCCGGTGAACGTGGCCCCGGCCACGCCGTCGGCCCCTCGCCCGTCCGGGGCGGTCAGCCAGGCGGGTACGTTGAGCCCGGCGGGCAAAAGGAGGAACGGGTGATCGTCGGGTTCGCGATAGCGGTCGCTGGATGCGCGGCGCTCGTCGCGCTGTGGAGTTTCGTCCAGGCCGCGCGCAAGAAGCTGCCGGACACCCCGCTGCTCGTCGCGCTCGGCGTGATCGAGGTGCTGCTGGTCGCCCAGCTCGTGATCGGGATCGTGCTGCTGGTCAGCGGCCACCATCCGGGCAGTCTCGCGACCTACCTCGCCTACCTGATCGGCTGCCTCGTCGTGCTGCCGGTCGGCGCGGCGTGGGCGCTCGCCGAGCAGAGCCGGTCGAGCACGGTCGTGCTCGGCATCGCCTGCCTGGCCATTCCGGTGATGGTGCTGCGACTGAACGAGGTGTGGAGTGGAGCAAGCGCGTAAGACGGCCACCGGTCCCGGCCGGATCCTGGTCGCGGTGTACGCCATCTTCGCGCTCGCCGCGACGTCGCGGGCGGGCGTCCAGATCGGCACGAAATTCCACGAGGCGCCGCTGGCGTACGTGCTGTCGGCCTTCGCCGCGGTGGTCTACATCCTGGCCACGATCGCGCTCGCCCGCGGCGGCCGGACGTGGTGGCGGATCGCGCTGGCCGCGTGCACGGTCGAACTGCTGGGCGTGCTGACCGTCGGGACGCTGAGCATTTTCGACCGGCAGGCGTTCCCGGACGCCACGGTGTGGTCGGTGTACGGGCAGGGGTATCTGTTCATCCCGCTGGTGCTTCCGGTGATCGGGCTGTACTGGCTGCGCCGGACGCGGGTCTGAGGAACAGTACGCGGAACTGTCCGTAGCGGCGGTGGCGGCAGAAGAACAGGTGGTCCCCGGCTACTTTCGCCGGTTCTGGTTCCTGGGCGGCACCTTGATGATCAGGGTTCCCCGTCCCCATCGGAACCGCGGCGACGATGCCGCAGAAACGAGAGACCATGCGTTTGCGCACCTGTTTCCTCGTGCTCGCTACCGCGCTTGGCCTAGCCGGATTCGCCGGTCAGGCCGGCGCCGCCACTGCTCCGTCTCCTGGCCCGGCGATCATCGGCGGCGGCTACGCGTCCAACGCCCCCTGGGCGGCGCGGCTGTTCGTGAACGGGCAGCAGAACTGCACGGCCACGATCATCGCCCCGCAGTACATCCTCACCGCGAAGCACTGCGTCGCCTCCAGCGGGACCTACACCTTCCGCATCGGCAGCCTCGACCAGAGCAGCGGCGGCACGATGGCCACCGGCGCCGCGATCACGCGCTACCCCGGTGCCGCTGACCTGGCCATCGTCCGGCTGTCCAGCTCGGTGAACGCGACGTACTCGCCGCTCGGCACGTCGACCGACGTCCGCGCCGGACAGACCGTGCAGGTCTACGGCTGGGGCGCGACGAGCCGGTGCGGTTCGGAGATCAACTGCCAGTCGCGGTACCTGAAGGTGGCCAACGTGCGGGTGACGACGCCTTCGTGCAGCGACTACGAAGGCGGCGTCGCGGTCTGCGCGACCTACGGCGACGGCATCACCGCCGGCGGCGACTCGGGCGGCCCGATGTTCGCGTCCGGGCGACAGGTCGGCGTCGCGTCGACCAGCGACCGGCAGAGCAGCACCGCGTACACCAACATCACGCGGTACCGCAGCTGGATCTCGCAGGTCGCGGGCGTCTGAGTTTTCCGACGTCTGATTTTGTCGGTGGTCCGGCCTAGTGTTGGGAGTGCGCACCGCTTCCGTTGCGCGGAGGAGGAGAACGATGCCCGACAAGCTGATCCCGGGGCCGGACCACCCGATCACCGTTGAGCCCAACCCCGCGCGGGTGGTGGTCAAGGCAGGCGAGAAGACCATCGCCGACACCACCCGCGCGCAGGTGCTGCGGGAGGCCAGCTACCCGCCGGTGCAGTACATCCCGCTGGAGGATGTCGACCTGGCGATGCTGTCGCCCACCGAGCACAAGACGCACTGCCCGTACAAGGGCGACGCTTCGTACTACAGCCTCGCCGCGGTACCGGACGGCGAGAACGCGGTGTGGGTTTACGAGGCACCGTACGACGCGGTGGCTCCGATCAAGGGACACGTCGCGTTTTATCCGGACCGGGTGGAGATCGAGGAGGTCGGCTGAGGGGTATTCGGTTGGCCTGGGGCTGATCTCGGTTCGCGGCCGCGTGTGGTCCAGAGCCGACGCCAGCTGACTGCCTGTCCCGGTGCGTGGCTGACCGTGGTCCGGAGCTGACTTCGGGTTGATCACCCGTCCGGGCTCGGAGTTACTCTTGGCCCGTGCCTATCTCGGCTGAGAGTTCTGCTTGCCCCGTGGCTGATCGTGGCGTGAGGCTGGCCTGACCTCGGCTCGGCGTTGCGGCCGATGCAGTGCTGGCCCCGGTTCCCTGCTGAGCCTGGTGCGGGGGGTCGATCCCGGTCTGGTGTCGATCCCTGGCTGTTTGCCTAGCCTGCCGGGTGGTTGCGCCGGGTTCGGCGCTGAGGCCGCTTTGGTTCTGCTTGGCCCGGTGCCGGTCTTGGCTGGCTGCTGGTCCTGGCCAGGAACTGGGTCAGCGATCGACTTCGAGCCAGGATGCTTCGCCAGCCTGTTGCAGCGCGTTCCACAGCAGGTTGAGCGGATGGCTGTCCGGGTACGAGGAGCGTTCGCCGCGCCGGGCGAACACGCCGACGAGCAGTTCGAGTTTCGGCTCGATGTCGTCGACGAGGCCGATTGTGCGCAATCCGGAGGCGGCGTGCAGGCGGTTTTCGCCCGCGGCTTCGCCGAGTCCTTGGGTGACGAGCATGCATCCGCGGATCAGACCCGAACGGAGCAGTTCGAATCCGTATTGCGCGGAGTCGATCTCGGCTACGATGTCGAGCCGGTTGCGGTAGTCGGAGCCGAACCAGCCGCGCATAAAGTCGTTGATCACGCCGCCGCTGGGCACGACGAGCGGCAGTGTCGGCAATTCACTGGTGCGCACGGACTCGCCGGGCTTCGGAGTGTCCATATTGGACACGATGCCGAGGCCGCTGCGCCGCCATTCGAGCACGTCGACGGAGTCGAGCGCGTTGGTCGTGACGACGCTGCCGCACACCAAGTCCACGTCCTTGGCCAGCAGGCGGTCGATCAGGTCTTTGGTGCGCACGTGCACCACGTTCAGCTCGATGTCGCGGGCGCGGAACTGCTCGGCCACGAGATCGCCGGCGTGGGCCAGGCTGCCGAGGGTGTAGCGAGTCGCGCCGACGGTGAGCGTTCCGCCGAGTTCGCGGCGGCATTCGTGAATGGTGTCCAGCCATTCGGTAAGAGTGCGGCGAGCCTGTTGTGCGACGGCGCGCCCGGTGTCGGTAAAAAGAACGTCGCGGCCGCGTCCCTGGCGGTGCAACAATGGTTCCCCGCACAATTCGGAGAAATTGCGGTTGAGAGTGTCGAGTTGTTTTTGCACACTGGACTGGTCGCGGCCGAGCGTACGGGCGGCGGCGAGGGCGGTTCCGGTTTCCGCGACCGTGATCAGCGTGCGCAACTGGTCGAACGTCGTGTCGAGCAGGGCAGGTGACGAGCGCAGGAGCCTGCTGAGCACGTTGAACGACGGCGACCGGAACGGGCTGGGTGCGGACATCTGGCAGGACTCGCCTTCTCATTCTCATCGCGGACGCCGGAGAGCCTAACCTGGCCTTCCTGATCTCGTGGCCAGTTCAAAAAATCTGCAGATTTTATCGGCGAACCAGTGGACGGCGCAAGCAGTCGGCGGGAAACTCCGTGACGCTTGATTCGATTGCTGATCCAAGGAGTTCGACAGAAGTGAGTTCGTACAGTTCCACCGGCGCGCGACGATCCCGCACCCTGACCATCGGCGGGGGGCTGGGATTGCTCGGCGCGCTCAGCGGGCTGCTGTGGGGTGCGATGGTGCTGGTGCAGGGCGAGGGTTGATCCGCCCCGCCGTGCAGGAATACCTGCAGGCCGAGGGTCGAGAACTGGCCTCGAGCGGTCTGCTGACGGCCGACGACCTGACCGGAATCGCCATGTCTTCGTTCAACAGCCGCGCGGCGATCTGGCTGGTCATCGGCCTGGTAACGCTGGTGTCGGCCGTGATGGTCCTGGCCGCGCACAACTGGGCGCGAGTGGTGCTGACGGTGTTCGCGGTCTTCGACATCGGCCTCGGCCTGCGCGACCTGATCGACCTGAACCCGGCGCTCCTGAACGCCTTCGACGCGGTCGCGGTACTGAGCCTGCTGGCGGTGCTCGTGGTGCAGTGGCTGCCCGGCGCCAACCGAGCGGTGCGGGCGCGGAAGAACGCGGTGATTGCGCGGAAGGCCGCGGCGTTCGCGGTCTGAGGTTCTTTGAGGGCCGCGGTTTTCGCGGGCGGCGCGTTCTGAGGGGTCGTGCCGCTCGATGAAGCCGACCTGCCGGGGTGGTGCCGGAGGGCAACAGTGTTGGGGCAGTGCTCGAGGTGGCTGCTTCACCGGCAGTGTTGTGCGGAGCGTTCGCGGAGGGGCGTGTGCTTCGCGCGGAGCGGGCTGTTTGTGGACGGTGCCAGAGAGGCGACTGTGCCCGAGGGCGGTGACCGTTTCACCGGCAGCATTGCGCGGAGCGATTGCGGGGAGGCGAATGCTTCGCGGGGAGTGTGTCGTGAGGGTGCGGCTATCTGAGAGAGGCAGTGCCAGAGGGCGGTCGTGAGGGGTGGCGTTCGAGGCGCATCCGTTTGAGGGGACGGATGTCTGAGAGGGACAGCGCCGCCGGAGGGACGATCGCTCGAGGGATGCGGCTATTCAAGGGATAGCACGGGGGAGATGTCGTTGAGGGACGGTGCCTGAGGTGCGGCCGGTTGAAGGATGTTGCTGGAGGGGCGATGTTCCGACGGGCTAGTCGGCCTTCGAGGGCAGCACCCGAGCGCGGCCGGTTGAAGGATGTTGGCGGAGGGATGACGTTCGAGGGGACCAGCCAACGTTCGAGGGACAGCGCTTGAGGGCCGATCGCCCGGAGGGCGTTGCCGGAGGGGCGATGTTCGATGGGCTAGTCGGGCTTCGAGGGGTAGCGCTTGAGGGGGGCGGCGCTTGAGAGCCGATCGCCCGGAGGGCGTTGCCGGAGGGGTGACGTTCGATGGGCTAGTCGGTCTCGCCGGGCAGGGCTTGAGGGGAGCGGTGCCTCAGGCGCGGCCGCCTGAAGGGCGTTGCTGGAGGGCGATGTCCGATAGCCAGCCAGCCCGAGGCGCAGCCCTTGAGGAGAGTTCCGTTCGAGGGGGAGTTCCGCCTCGCCGCCTGATGGGTGGCGGGGCGGGACCGGGTCTCGAGTCTGCTTCTGTTGCGGGCCAGCCGTTATCGCGTTCCGGCGACCCTCGTGATTTGGTCCGGAGGGTCGACTGAGATCCGTCGAGGCAACAGGTCTTGTGCCGTTATGCCCCGAGAGTCGGCGGAGTCGGACGCATGCCGGTTTCCGGGTCGACGGCGGTACCGTCATCGGCGAAGAGATCTACATCAAGAACGTACTTGCGTTCGTGCTCTTCGTCTTCTTCGTTCTTGCCACGTTGGCCGCCGGGTGCTGCTGCGCCGGGCAGGCCTTTTCCGCCGGGGGCAACGCGTTCTGCGCTGAGTCGGGAGGCTGCGCCTTCGCTCGCACCGGCTCCGGAGCGGGGGCCTGCTTCGCCGCCCAGTCGGCCGGAATTGGCGCCGGGGCGGCCGGAGCTGCCTTCGCTGCCGGGGCGTCCTGGGGTGCCGAGTTTGCTCGGGTCGCTGCCAGTGCGTCCGGAGCTGCCGCCGCCACGGGCGGAGCCGCTGCCGATGCGGCCGGAGCCGCCTAGGCGTTCTGAGATACCGCCGGGGCGTTCGGTCCCGGGGACGCTGATCGGTGGGATGCCGAATTCGTTCGCCGGGCCGGGTGCCGAGGGAGACCTCGTTCCGCCGCGCCACGGGGTTTCCACTGTTGGACCGGAAGGCGGCGGCGTGTATCCGGAGGTGCTGGTGTGGTCGTTTTCCCTGCCAGGCGGGGTATTCGCGGCCGAGTAGCTGTGCGGGGAAGAGCTGGCGGAGGGAGTGAACGTCGAGCCAGGACCGCCGGTCGCGTGGTGCTCGGGGGCAACCGGGCCGGGCTGGGGCTGGGGCTCGGCGGAGGGGCGCTGCTGGATGGTCACATCCCCGCCGTCGTAAGTGCCGATCTTTCCGTAGTCGACCTTCAGCTGCTGGGTGTTTCCCTGGCTTTCCGACGTGAACTTCTCATACGTATCAAGGTTTTTCTGCTGCGCACTGTCATGTTCCAGGAGCTTGGACATGACGTCCGCGTTCATCAGACCCGCCGCGGGCGTCGGGCTTCCCGCGGGTGCGGGCGGGATCGACGTCAGCTGATTCCGCAGGTTCTCGTGCATGGCGATACCGGTGGCGTGGGTGTTTTCGTTGGCCGCGAACGCCTGGTGTGCGTCGATCGCCGAAGCACGGACGCGGCGCAGGCGTTCGGCGACCAGGTCGGCGCCTTGGCCGGTCCAGGAAGACTCGAGCTTCGTCAGCGTTCCGGACATGTCCTGGCTGATCGCTTCCAGCTCACTGGCAACCTCGTGTGCGGAGGTCGCGCCGGTATGCCAGCCGCTGGGGTCCGATGCGTGCACTTCCTTGACGATGTCCTCGATCGGCACCGTCAGTTCCTGGTGCTGGTCCAGGTATTGCTTGATCGGCTCCCAGAATTTCATGTCACCGGCCGGCTTTCTGCTTCAGCGTGGTGATGACGTTTCCCGCGACGGAGACCGCGAGCGGGCACGGGTCGATCTTGTTCAGTTTGGTCTCGCCGGGCGCGGCTTCGACCATGAAGGAGAGCTGGTCGGTGACGCCGACGTTGACATCGCACGAGTTCGTGATGGGGCCGGGCTGGGTGCTGTAAGCGACGGCCGGGAAACCCTGGATGGGCGGGAGCACGTCGAAGCGTTTCATCTGCGGTCGGACGTTGGCGTAGACGTTGCTGAGGCCGTCGTTGGTCTTGCCGAAGAACGACAAACCGATCCGGGCGTGGGTGTCCGGGCTGATCCAGTCGCAGCTCGGGACCGCCGAGTTGTCCGGTTTCCCGGTCACCGCCGAGCCGAGCTGGAAAGTGAGCTGATCGGGGGTGAGCGCTTGGCACGGGCCGTCGGCGAACACGGTGTCGGGGAGCGGGTTTTCGACCTTCGGCGCGCCTCCGTAAGGCAGCGACGGGGACGACGGCGCCGAACTCGTCGGGGTGCCGTTGGTGGGCGTTGAGCAGCCGGCGGCCAGGACTGCGAGGGCGAGTACTCCGACGATCGTGCGCAGGTTCATCCGAAGTTTCCTCGAGAGCCGGTGCCGGGATTGGATTTCTGGACCGCCGCCGACTGCTCCTGGTCGCTCTGGCCGATCGCGGCCAGCGCTTTCCTGATCCGGTCGATCAGCTCGGTGACGTAATCCAGCTGCAAGTCGATGTGCCCGCCGCCATAGGAGAACGCGCCCAGCTTTCCGCTGCCGTCGCCGACCATGGCGATGTGCATTGCCATCGTCGAAGGATCTTTCGACGGCGGCTTCATGCTGCACAGGGTGGAAACCTTGCGCTTCATGACTCCCAACCTGTCCTGATAGCCGAGCAGCTCCTCGAGAACCTGCTTGGCCACGTCGATGTCCAGCGAAAACCCGTTCGCCGCGGGCTTGGCATCGGCAGGGTTGAAGACCGAGAACTCGACGTCCTCCCACACGCGAAGCCCTCCCCATGTTCGGTGTCAGCAAATGCAGACAGCTAACAAAGTAGCTGATCACTCACTGCCTGTGTGACGTTCTCCGAAATGCGGAAGACGACTAGACATTAATGCTCTAGACGCAATTTCTATGTTAATCCAGGAATGCGCAGGTTGAGTCGGGATGTTCCGTCGAAACCGCCAGTATGCGCGGTTCGGCGCTCCGAAGTGCCTCGCAGACAGTGGGCTAGGAAAGCGCCCGCTTCCACACTTCGGCGGCGCACCGGCACAGTTCGGCGGGCTCCACCGCGGCCGGGTCGAGGAGGCACTGCAGTGCGATGCCGCGCAGCTGTCCGACGATGGCCACGGCGAGTTGCTCCGGGTCCGCATCGGCGCGGATGGTGCCCTCGGCGATGCCTGCGGAGATCTCCTCCCGCAGGTCGTCGCGGAAGGCTTGGTCGCGTTCGCGGAAGATCGGGGCCAGTTCCGGTGCGGTCATCGATTCCGCCCACAGCACCAGGAAAGCCCGGCTCAACACGTCCGGCTCGGCAAGCTGGGCGAGGTAGCCGTCGATCAGCCGCAGCAGGCGGTCCAGGCCGGGTGGCAGCGCGTCCAGGCCGGGGACGAAGCCGGTCTGCGTGGTGCGGGCGAGTTGTTCCAGCAGCGCTTGTTTGCCGCCGAAATGGTGCGTGACCAGACCGCGGCTGTATCCGGCACGTGAGCCGACCCGGGCCAGGGTCACGGCGCGCACGCCTTCCTCGACGACCAGTTCGGCGGCGGCTTCGAGCAAAGCGGCCGACGCCTGGTCGCGGCGTTCCTGTTGAGTGCGGCGCGTGGTCACGGGAAGAAACTCTACAACATACTTGCCAGCTGACAAGCAAGTATGCGTAGAGTGGGATCGACGAGAGGGAGGAAGTCCGATGACCGCAGTTTTCGTCCACGGCAATCCGGAAACCGCCGCCGTGTGGGAGCGGCTGCTCGCTGAGCTGGGCGACCGGCCGGTCGTGTGCCTGTCGCCGCCTGGATTCGGCGCGCCGTGGCCCGAAGGGTTTGGCGCGACGGCCGTCGAATATCGCGACTGGCTGATCGCCGAGCTGGAGAAATTCCCCGAACCGGTCGACCTCGTCGGCCACGACTGGGGCGGCGCGCACGTGCTCAACGCCGTCATGGCCCGCCCGGAGCTGGTGCGCACCTGGGCCAGCGACACGGCGGGCGCGTTCGACCCGGATTACGTCTGGCACGACCTCGCGCAGGGCTGGCAGAAACCGGGCGTCGGCGAGGAAGCTGTCGCGGCGATGTTCGGTGCGCCGGCGGACAAGCGGGCGGAACGCCTGGTCGGCGGCGGAATGCACGAGTCGGTGGCCGCCAAGGTCGCCGAGGGGATGAACGACGACATGGCTCGCGCGGTGCTCCCGCTTTACCGGTCCGCGGCGCAGCCGGCGATCGCGGAGTTCGGCCGGAATCTCGAACGCGCGGCGGAGCGGCCGGGGCTTGTCGTGCTGGCGACCGAGGACCATTTCGTCGGGACGGACGAGCAGCGCCGCCGCGCGGCCGAGCGGGCCGGGGCGAAGGTCGCGGTGCTGGAGGGGCTCGGGCACTGGTGGATGACGCAGGATCCGGTCCAGGGCGCGCGAATCCTCACGGAGTTCTGGGAAGCGTCCGAATAGGACAGTTCAGGCGCGCGCGACGAGATGGAACACCCGGCTCATCCGCCGGTACGGATCTCGTCGCGCCGCCTCCAGCTCCACCTCCGCGATTTCGGCGATCCGGCTCTCGTCGGTGTCCAGGTCCATCCAGTCCGAGAACAGCCAAACTCCGTACCAGGCAAGCGGTTCGGCCCCCTGCCCGACGAGCAGCCGCGACAGCCCCGCCACGGTGTCGGCGCGCGTGTCCACTCCGAGGACGCCCCGCTCGCCGCGCGCGTCGAACGCCGTCAGCGCGTCGCTCCACCGTCCTTCCAAAGCTGGGAGCACGGCCAGCGTCTCGGCGTTGAGCGCCATCACGGAGACGATCCCGCCCGGTGCCGCGCAGGCGCACAGCGCGTCGATCATCGGCACGGGATCGTCCACATACATCAGCACGCCGTGGCACAGCACCGCGTCGAATTTCTGGCCGCCGACCGCCCCGGCGGCGTCCTCGCCGCGGCTGCGCACCAGCCGGACGCGCTCGCGAACCTCGGCTGACTCCGAAGCGAGCCGCTCCTGCGCTTTCGCCAGCATCGCGTCGGACGAATCCAGCAGGACGACGTCGTAACCCAGGCGTGCCAACGGAAACGACTGATGCCCGGCCCCGCCGCCGACGTCGAGCACCGTGGCCGGCGGCGGAGGCAGGTGCGCCAGGAGCTGCTGATGCAGGACGTACGTGCGGACTCGACCCTTGACGGTCGCGTACGCGCCTTCCACGAACGGACTCGCCAGCGCGGCCCAGGCGTCGGTCTCCATGCTGTTCATACTGCGCCCGGACGTGCTCGATCAGCACGACCTGCGGCAAGATCGTCCGCTCGGCTGTTCGCGTACCGTATGGTTTTGGTCACGTCGGGCTCGTCGGATGAGGGGGACGCAAAGGCAATGGGCGTGCTGGGTGCGCATCCTGGAGGGATCGAGGTTCCGCATCAGGTCCCGCCGACCCCGCAACGGTTCGTGAACCGCGCCGGGGAACTGGCCAAGGCACAGGCCCTGCTCGGCGGAGGGGACGGCCCGGGTACCCGGATCGCGGTCTTCAGCGGGTTGCCGGGCGTCGGCAAATCGTGGCTCGCCCGGCGCTATGTCGAAGAGAACCGAGGGGTGTTTCCCGGCGGGGAGCTTTACATCGACTACGGGGCCGCGGGCCAGGGAACGGAGGCGGTGAGCGACGCGTTGACGTCGTGCCTGCTCGCGCTCGGCGTCGCGAACGAGGCGATCCCGGCACGGTTGACCGACCGGGCCGCGCTGTTCCGCACGAAAACGGCCGCCGCGCCGACGCTGGTGGTGCTCGACGACGTCACCGATCCCGCTCAGGTGCTCTCTTTCGTGCCCAACTCGCCCGGCAGCGCTGTCCTGGTGACGAGCAACGCCCGGCTGACCGACCTCCGGTTCGAAGGGGCGGAGGTACTGCCGGTGCCCCCGCTGGACGACGAGTCGGCGATGCACTTGGTCCGGGAACTGTGCGGTCCGGCGGTGACCGCCGACGAGGCCGGACTGCGTCGCCTGGTCCAGGAATGCGGTGGCCTGCCAGTGGCGCTTCGCGTCGCGGTGCAGCGGTTGCTCAGCAGTCCCGGCCTCACCGTCGGTGCTCTGGCCGAGACGATCGCCGAACACGGTGACGACAAGACGACCGCGACCTTCAGAATGGGCTATGCGGAGCTTCCCGCTCCGGCGGCCCGGGCGTACCGGCTGCTCGGCGCGGTGGCCGCGCCCGCGGGCGGATTCGACCTCGACCTCGCTGCCGCCGTGCTGGACGGCACGGCCGCGGAAACCGGCCAGTCGCTGGGAATCATCGCCGAAGCCGGTCTGCTCCAGATCGAGCCGGGCGAGGTCTTCCGCTTCCACACGCTGGTTCGCCGCCATGCCGCGGACCGAGCGCTGGCCGAGGACTCCTCGGGGGAACTGACCGCGGCGGCACGGCGGCTGGTCGAGTTCCTTCGCGGGCGTGCCGCGTTCGCCGACCTCACGGTGACCGGATCCGGCCGGTACCGGAGCCCGCGGTACGCCGAGGTGCTCAAGACCGGCGAGAGTCCGTTCGGCGAAGACCGGCCCGCGGCGTTGGACTGGCTGGACACCCGGCGGCCGGCGATCGCCGCCGCGATCCGCGCGGCTTTGCGGCACAAGTGGTACGACCTGTCCGCGCAGCTGGCAGAGGCCGTGACCGCGCTTTACGCGAACCGGCGTTATCTCGTGGACTGGACTGAGACGAGCGCCGTCGGCGCACAGGCGGCGGCCTTGGCGGACAACGCCGCCGCGGAGGCCCGGTTGCGCAGTTTTTCTTCGCGCGCGTGGGTCGAGCTGGGAAGGCCGGAGCGGGCACGGTCCGAATTGGACAGTGCATTTTCCTTGCTGGACAAGGTGACCGATGTCCGCCTTCGGGCATCGGTGTGGGAAATGGACGGCCGCTACCACGAAACGCAGGGCGACTGGGAGCGAGCGCTGGCGTCGTTTCGGCGTTCTCTGGAACTGTTCGACAGCGTCGAAGACGGCCGGGGTGCGGCGTCGCTGACCTACTTCATCGGCTGCGCACAACTGGCACTCGACGACGTCCTGACCGCCGAGAAGACCCTTCTCCGTTCGCTCAGCCTGCTCGAGCAGCACGACGCCAAAATGCTCGGTCGCGCGATGCGGACGCTTGGCCGCCTCGAAACAGCGCGCGGACAGGATGCCGCGGCACGTGAGTGGTTCGCCAAGTCTGTGCGGGTGCTGCGGGACAACGGCGATCTGTTCCACGAATCGTGGACGCAGGAAGACGCGGCAGAACTTGCCGGAAGGCTCGGTGACCGTCAGGCGGAGCGGGCCGCGGTGGCGAGGATGGCGGAGATCCATGCCCGGCTCGGCAGCGACCGGGTCGCCGAATTCACCCGGCGGCTGGCGGAACTGGACGGTCGGTGACCTCGATCCGCATGCGGCATCGGTGCGGTCCGAACTCCACCGGGAACTCGGTGGCAAGCGGGGATTCCGTTCGTACCCGGGCGAAGGCGGCGGCCGCCGCGATCGTGACGGGAACGTCCGCGGTCGTCGTCAGCCACAACCGGCGGCCGTCGCGAGTCCGCGCGGCATACCGGCCGGAGCCCACGCTCGCGACGGCGAATTGGGCCGGATACGCGTCGAGGGTCTGAGCCGTCCATTCCCACGCGGATTCGGCGCCGGCCGGTTCGCCGCGGCACAGTACGGAGGCGCGTTCCGCGCACCGAAGGTCGCGCACGCTCTCCTCGACCACGAGCGGCCACTCTTCCTCGCTTTGCGGGATCGGCCACAGGTCCGAATCGTGCTGGAACGCGGCCGCCGGACGACGATCGACGGAGACTCCGCCAGCGGAGGCGGGAGTGAGCCGGACGCGGAACGCGGCGGGTTCGCGATGCTTCCACGGCACCGGATCGGGGGCCCGCAGCAAGGGAGCGGATCGTTGCGGCTCGAGGGCGAGCAGGTCGTACAGAACGCGCTGGATCCGGTCCGCGGCTTCGCCGCGATGTTCGAACAGGCGCGAGGTGACCGGCTGGTACCGGGTGGCGTCGTAATTTTCGACAGCGGCGTCCACCTGCGCTCGGAGGTTTTCGCCGGGGTCGAGGTGCGGGGCCAGCTCGTGGAGCGCGGCGACCGGCGAGCCCGGGACGGTTTCCGTGGCGGGCTCGGTAAGCAGCAACGGTCTCCCGATCCCGGCGGAGTAGAGGCCGAGGCTGCCGTGGTCGGTGAGCACGAGGTCCGCGGCGACGAGCGCGGCGTGCCAGCCCGCCTCGGGCGGGAGTACCGCCGCTCCGGAGTCGAGTTCGTCGGAGAACCCGAGTTCCAGGAAACGCGTGCCGTGCTCGGCCCACACTCGCGGGTGGAGGACCAGGCACAACCGATAGCTGTCGTACGGGAGCCCCGCGAGCAGCGTGCGGAGCAAACCGGGGTGCCTGGCGATGCCCGATTCGGGGCCCCAAGACGACGCGAAGACGATCAGCCGGCGGTTGTCGGCGCCCAGTCGGCGTCGATAGCGATTCCGCAGCGGCAGGCTGGCGGTCAGTTGGTCGAGCGTGCTGTCTCCGACAACTTGTGTGCGGAGCCCTTTGCCGGAGTAGGCGGCGCGAAGCTGGTTGTCTTGCTCCGAGGTGGACAACAGGATGAGGATGCGGCCGGTGGCGAGCGCGTCCGGACGAGGCAGGCCTGCCAGATGCCCGTCGGGCCACTCTTTGTTGAACCCGAAGCCATGCGCGAAGAGCACCACCGGTCCCTTCGTGGCCGCGAAGTCGATGTTCTCGCTCGCGGTCAGCACTAGGTGGCAGTCGTCGCCGACGGCGGGGAGCGCGGTCATGGAGGTGTCCGCGACACCGTGGTCGCGGAGCAGTTCAAGAGTGCCCGCGGGTGCCTGGGACGAGCTGCTGATCGCGTAGACGTACTCGATTCGCAGGTCGTTGTGCAGCAGTTCCTGGACGTCCAGAAGGCGGGCGACGGAGTTGCGGTTGTGCCCGACGAACACGACTCGCCGCTCGGGAACGAAAGTTGTCCCGGCTCCCGGCTCCCGGCTCCCGGCTCCCGGCTCCCGGCTCCCGGCTCCCGGCTCGTTCATTGTACCAGAGTGACTACTCTCCGTGTTCGACGTGGGAGGGTTTCCGCTGGACATCCGGTGTTGTCCCCCCTGTTCGTCGCACGGCGTGATCTTGGCTCAACGATAGTTCCTCCGATGTGCCCGGATGCTGGCCGGTTCACGACGGCTGGCTGGTGCGGCTGAAGGGGCTGCGCAGATCGATGTCGGCGCGGGCCGCGGTGAGAAAGTCCTCGACGGCGGCGGAGAACGAGGCGCGGGCGGTGTCGTATTCGGGACGTCGCCGCTGGTCGATCGCACCGCTGTGTCCCGGTTCGGTGGAGGTGCGGATGGCTGTGACGGTGTCGCGCAGTGTTTCGGCTGTGGTCACTGTCGCGGCCATCCGGTCGGTCACGTTGCGATGTGCCAGCAGCCGGGCTTCCGCGGACACCGCGCGGAGCCGTTCCACCAGCGGGTCGACCGGCTGAGGCGGGCTGTCGGGCGGGGTCGGCCAGACCGGGGCTTGGCGCAGGTCGTTGGAGGCGGCGAGGAAATCGCGGTACAGCTCGAGCAGCTGGGCGGTCCACTGGAACCGGGTCTCCCGCCGGGCTTTGCGGTAGTCCATCCAGACTGTCACGAGCAGAGTCAGCAGTACGCCGCCGAGCGCGATGAGCGGAGTCGTCCACGCTGAGGTCGAATTCATGTGCGGACGGTACCGGCCGAAAATTTTTTCCGGAGGCATGTGCAGAACCGCCCCGCGTCTCCGACCTCTCCCCGTAAGACCCCGAAACCACGAGGAGCAAGACCATGAAGTTCCTGATCAGCCTGCACATCAATCAGTCCGTTCTCGACGCGCTCACCGAGGAGGAGAAGGAAGCCCTCGGCAACGGCGTCACCGCGTTCATGGAGTCGACGAAGAAGTCCGGCGAGCTGATCGCCGCCCAGGCGCTCGCCGACCCGTCGCAGGCCGCGGTGGTGTCGGTCCGCAACGGGCAGCCGGTGGTCACCGACGGGCCGTTTCTCGAGTCCAAGGAGTTCCTCGGCGGCTACTACATGATCGACGTCGAGAGCAAGGAGCGTGCGATCGAGCTGGCCGCGCAGATCCCGGACGCCGCGATCGAAGGCCTGGGGGTCGAGGTTCGCCAGGTGATGTTCTCGGAAGGACAATTGGAAGCGTGAACCCGCCCGCCGTCGAGGACCTGCTGCGCGAACTCGTGCCGCAGGTTCTTGGCGTGTTGGTGCGCCGGTACGGCCAGTTCGAAGGGTGCGAAGACGCGGTGCAGGAGGCCGTCCTCGCCGCTTCGCAGCAGTGGCCGGTCGAGGGCGTGCCGAACAATCCGCGCGGCTGGCTGTCGACGGTCGCGTCCCGGCGCTATGTCGACCAGTTGCGCAGCGACCAGGCGCGCCGCGAGCGGGAGCTGGCGAACGCCGTCGAGGCCGCGCCCGAGGTGCCGGACACCGACGACACGCTGCTCCTGCTGTTCCTGTGCTGCCATCCGACGCTGACTCCGGCGTCGCAGACCGCGTTGACCCTGCGCGCGGTCGGCAGACTGACCACGGCCGAGATCGCCCGCGCGTTTTTGGTACCGGAGGGCACGATGGCTGCCCGGATCAGCCGTGCCAAACAGCGGATCAAGGCGGCGGGCAGTTCGTTCCCTGGCACCGAAAGCCCGGAGCGGCTGAACGTCGTGCTGCAGGTGCTGTACCTGATTTTCAACGAGGGCTACACCGCGTCGTCCGGCAGCGATCTGCACCGCGCCGACCTGGCGTACGAGGCGATTCGCCTGGCCAGGATGGTGCACGCGCGGCTGCCGGACGACAGCGAAGTGACCGGTCTGCTCGCGTTGATGCTGCTGACTCACGCCCGCCGCACCGCCCGTACGACGGCGTCCGGTGATCTGGTCCCGCTGGCCGATCAGGACCGTTCAACCTGGGATCGCGCGATGCTCGACGAGGGCACTGAACTGGCGAAAGCGTCATTGGCCGGTTCGGAGCTCGGCCCGTATCAGCTGCAGGCTGCCATCGCCGCGACGCACGCCGACGCGGAGACGGCGGAGGAGACCAACTGGCGGCAGGTGCACGCGCTTTACCTGATCCTGGAACGGATCGCGCCCAATCCGGTCGTCACGTTGAACCGCGCGATCGCGCTCGCCGAAACCGAGGGGCCTGAGGCCGGGCTCGCTCTGCTGTCCACATTGGACGGTGAAGAGCGGGTGGCGCGGCATCACCGGTTGCTGTCGGTGCGGGCGCATTTGCTGGAGAAAGCCGGGGATTTGCCTGGCGCGTACGAGAACTACCGGCTCGCGGCCAAGGCGACGGCGAGTATCGCGGAGAAGCGTTATCTGGAGTCCCGGGCCGCCCAGGTGCGCGAGTGAATTCTCCGCGACCGGCCTCGCGGGCGGCTCCCGAGTTCGAGTAGGTTGCGCTGCGTGTCCCGGACGTCTGCGAGCGTGCCTGACGAGGTCATGCACGTCTCGATCGTGGACCGGCTGTTCGCCCGCGAGGACGACGTACGGCCGCTGTTCACCCACCAAGAGCACACCCGAGGCGTCGAGCAGACGCTGACGTGGACGGAGTTCGCCGCGAAAGTCCGGATCGTGGCCGGGGAATTGCGCCGGGTCGCGGAACCGGGCGAGCGCGTCGCGATCCTCGCCGGACAGGAACTCGCTTACCCGCTGGCGTTTTTCGGCGCTCTCGCCGCCGGGATGGTCGCTGTTCCGCTGATGCTGCCAGGGAACCGCGCGCAGGCCGACCGGCTCGCCGGCGTCCTCGCCGACTCCGGCGCGCGAGTGTGGGCGACGTCGTCGGCCGTGGCGGCGAAGGTGCGCGAGTTCAGCGATCCTGGCGACCTCGTGGTGGTGGACGAGCTGTCCGGACCTGGCATCGACCCGGTCCGCGTCGATCCGGAAAGCCCGGCCTACCTGCAGTACACGTCGGGGTCGACGCGCGAACCGGCGGGCGCGGTGATCCCGCATCGGGCGATCGTCGCGGCGTGCTGGCAGGCCAGCCAGGCCTACGCCTCGGACGAGCAGACGACCTGCGCGGGCTGGATCCCGTTCTTCCACGACATGGGCCTGATCCAGCTGCTGTGCCTGCCTGTTTACGTCGGCGGCCGGTCGGTGTTCATGTCCCCGGCGGAGTTCGTGCACCGGCCGCAGCGGTGGCTGCGCCAGCTCTCGGATTACCCGGCCGTCTTCACCGCGGCCCCGAATTTCGCCTACGACCTCGCGGCTGACGTCGGCGCGGAGGAGGACCTCGATCTCTCGGACGTCCGGGTCGCGCTCAACGGCGCCGAGCCCGTCCGGCCGCGCACGGTCGAGCGGTTCCACGAGGTCTTCGGCCCGCGCGGGTTCCGTCCCGAGGCGCACCGTCCGTCCTACGGGCTGGCCGAGGCCACGGTGTACGTCGCGAGCGCGGGAGACGAAGGGCCGCGTGGCGCCGTGCTTGACCGGGAAGCCCTGGCCCAGGGGCGGGCCGTCGAAACGCTGGACGGCCAGCCGGTCATGTCGGTCGGAAGGCCGGTCGGGCAGCTCGTCCGGATCGTCCACGACGGACACGAGCAGCCCGAGGACGCGGTCGGCGAGATCTGGGTGCACGGCCCGAACGTCGCGTCCGGCTACTGGGGACGCGGCGACGCGGAGGCGTTCAGCGGCGTCCTCGACGGGCTCGAAGGCTGGCTGCGCACCGGCGACCTTGGCGTCGTCCACCGCGGCGACCTCTACGTCACCGGCAGGCTCAAGGACCTGATCGTCGTCGACGGCCGCAACTTCCACCCGCAGGACCTCGAAGCGGCGGCGGGCGAGGCGCATCCGGCGATCCGCCGCGACCGGGTCGCCGCGTTCGGCGTCGCCGACGACCAGGGCGAGGGCGCGATGGTGGTCGCGGAATGGGCTCGCGGCGCGGAAGCCGAGGTCAAAGACGTGACCCGGGCGGTGCTGCGAGCGGTGTCGCGGGAGCACGATCTCGCTCTCCGTGCGGTACACCTGGTCCCTTCTGGCGGACTTCCGCGCACTTCCAGCGGGAAGGTCGCCCGGTCCGCCGCCAAAGCGCGTTACGGTGGCGTGCGTGGGTGATCACTGCGCCGAGGTCACGAAGGTCGTCAGCGACACCTTCCGGCTCGACCCGGCCCTCGTCGTGCCCGACGCTCCGCTGGAGGAGCTCGGCATCGACTCGAAGGGCCGGATCCGGCTTCTCGCGGCGCTGGAGATCTACTACGACGTGTCGATCGATCTGGACGAGCTCGATCGGTTCACCGACGTGGAATCCGTGGCGGACGTGCTCGCGGAGGCCCTGGCAACAAGCCGAGCTGAGGAGAAGCACTGAAATGAGCGGTGGGGGCGGGTACACCGCGACAACCCAAGCGTTGTCGACGGCGTCGAAGAACATCGGCGACCTGGCGGAGAAGCTGCTTGACGACAATCCAGACCTCGAACACTCCGAGCTGACCAAGGAGAAGTTCGGCCGGGTGCACCAGGCGCACGCCGACAAGTACCTCGAGGGCGCCAAACAGCTGTGGGGCGCGCTCTCCGGCTACAGCAAGGCGCTCGAATCGTTCGGCACGAACATCAAGACCGCCGGGTCGGCCTACGGCAAGAACGAGGACACCCAGTCCGACAACATCACCAAGACCGGCAACGGCGTCGACGGGATCCTCTGATGGCGGACGAAAACAAGCCGAAGACGTGGCCGGACGTCAAGAAGCTCCTCGACAACTCGGCGGTGCCGCCGGAGCTGAAGGACGGCCTGCTCCGGGCGTGGGTGCACGAGCACCCGAATCCCCAAGGCGATGAGGGCCAGGACGTCGCGAAGTACATCAAGTCGTACGGACGGACGTTCATCCCCATCCCGAAGAATCCGTTCGCGGCGCCGGGCGGGGCCCCGCCGCTCGAGCAGGTCTACGAAGAGGCCCGGCAGAAGGGCCAGCAGAACAGCTACAACCAGGACGAGAAGAAAAAGGCCGTCGACCAGGGCAAGGACGAGCTCGGCAAGAAGAAGCCGCCTGCCCCCGGTGAAGGCAAGGACGCCGCGGCCACCGGCACGAAGACGTCCGACGAACTCTTCGACCCCGCCGCGGCCGCGCTGCGGGTGTTCGAGACCTTCGGCGGCCTGCTCGAGAAGATCCCCGACGATTGCAAGGGGAACACGCGCAAGCTCGACCTCGACAAGGACATCCGCGGTCCGTTCGACGAACAGCGCGGGATCAGCTTCGAGAGTTTCGTCAACGACGCCATGCATTTCAAGCACGGCTCGGAAACCGTGAAGTCGACGCTGACCGAGACCGGCACCGAACTGGGCACTCTGTTCGGGACCTGGACCGGAGCTGGCGCCGACGCGGCGTCGGACAAGTACAACGAGAGCATCCAGAAGAAGGCCGCGAAGCTCGGCGACGACCTCAACCACGCCAGCGAAGCGACGCTGGCGACCACGAAGACGCTGTTCGACCTGTGCAAGGGGAAGGCCGACCAGGTCATCGCGCTGTACCGGGACCAGGTCGGCAAGGCCGACTACACGATGGCGCAGAAGGTCGTCGCGGTCGCCAACGGCGAGCACGGCAGCGTCAACGACCTGGCCCAGATCGCCGGCTGGATGGACTACAACTTCGGCACCAACCTGGTCAACACCCTCAACGACCAGGGCTGCTGCGACGACGACGAGATCCAGAGCCACGGCAAGGACCTCGCCAAGCAGTGGATCATGAACCAGTTCAACCCCGACATGTGGGACAACGTCTACAAGGGCTTCGAGAAGGCCTGCAAGGACGCCAAGGACCTCGTCGACAAGGCCTACGACACTCTCGACAAAGAGATGGGCAAGATCAAGAACAAGTTCGAGGGCGCCAAGGACGGCGGTGCCGGCGGCTCGGGCGGTTCTGGTGGTCCCGGGGGTCCCGGCGGCGGCGGTCCTGGCGGTGGCGGTCAGGGGCCTGGCGGCAACAACAAGGGCAACGGTTACGGCGGCAGTCAGGGCAACGGCAACGGCAACGGCCCGGGCGGTCCCGGCGGCGGGCATGGCGGCGGTTCCGGTGGCGGTTACGGCGGCGGGTCCGGTTCGGACACGCCGCAGGGCGACCACACCGGTGGTACTGGCGGTGGTCCCGGCGGCATCGGCGGCGGTACTGGTGGCGGCACCGGCGGCGGATCCGGCTCGGGTGGCGGGTCCGGCAGCGGTTCTGGCTCCGGCGGGGGCGGCGGGAAGGTTCCCGACCTCGACGTCCCGTCCGATTCGCCTGGCGGTGGTCCGCTCGGCGGCGGTTCGGGCGGTGGTCCCGGCGGCGGGACCGGCGGGGGCGGTCCGGTGGACGGCCCGCCGATCAAGACCGATTCCGGCGGCGGCTCCGGCGGCGGGTCTGGCCCCGGTGGTTCGGGTCCGGGTGGTTCGGGTCCCGGTGGGTCGGGTTCGGACGGCGGACAGGACCACACCCAGTCCGACGAAGAGGCCAAGCAGCGGGCCGAACAAGAGGCCAAGCAGAAGGCCCAGGCCGAGGCCAAGCAAAAGGCCGAGGCCGCGATGGACGCGCTGAAGAAGGACTCGCAGGGCAGCCACGGCGGCGCTCCGCTCGGCGGTCCCGGCGGCGGCGAACCCGGTTCGACCGGCCCCGACGGCAAGGGTCCCGACGGCAAGGGCCCGGACGACAAGGGTCCTGGCGACGACAAGAGCCCTGGCGACAAGGGCGGCGGCGGTTCCCCCGGCGGCGGCGGTCCGGTCGACGGTCCGCCGATCAAGACCGACCCCGCCGACGGCGGCCCCGGCGGCGAAGACGGCAAGCCCGGCGAGGACAAGAACCACGACGGCAAGCCCGATGACGACGGCAAGAGCCATGACGGCAAACCGGGCGAGGACAAGAACCACGACGGCAAGCCCGATGACGACGGCAAGGGTCACGACGGCAAACCGGGCGAGGACAAAAACCACGACGGCAAACCGGACGACGACGGCCGGGATGTCCTGAAGGTCAAGCAGGGCGACAAGACCTTCGAAATGTCCGAGCCGGACCACGACGGCAAGATGGACATCAAGATCGGCGAGGGTTCCGGTCCCGCCAAGGACTTCAAGATCGACTGGTCCGACGACAAGTCCGCGCACGACGGCGGGGGCGGCCAGCAGCACGGCGACGAGGTCCACCACCCCGGTCCGGACGGCAAGATCCACCTCCGCGACGGCGACACGAAGATCACCGCCGAGCGGCCGGACGGGCCGAACGGGCCCACCGTCGTCACGGTCGACGACGGCAAGGGCAACCCGACGACCTACACGCTCGGCGAGGAGGACAAGCAGCAGGGCGTGCACGAGGTCGACCACCGCCCCGAGACCGGGCGGCACCACGCTGGCGACGGCCCCGGCCAGCACGACGACGGTCCCGGTAAGCACGGCGGCGAGCACAAGGGACCCGACGGCAACGGGCACGGCGGAGCTTCGCCCAGCAGCAGCCACCCGGTGCGTCCGCTGGAAGGCGGTCCGGGCCCGGAGATGTCGCACACGGGCGACCCGCTCGGCGGGCATCCGGGACGTCCGCTGGAAGGCGGACCGGGCCCGGAAATCTCGCACTTCGGCGACCCGCTCGGCGGGCACCCGGGACATCCGCTGGAAGGCGGGCCGGGTCCGGAAATCTCGCACACCGGCGGGCACCCGGCAGGCGATCCGGCGCATCCGGCGGGCGGCGGCCCGGGGAATGCGGACGTTCCGGGACACCCCGCGGGCGGTCCGGCCCAGCCGCTGCACCACGGCGTCACGAGCGGGGCGCCGGGTCACCCGATCGAGGGCGGCCCCGGTCCGGAGATCTCGCACAGCGGCGGTCCGGGCGTGCCCGCGGGCGCCCCGAGCGCTCCGCTGCACGGCGGGCCCATGGTCGGGGTCGACAGCACGCCCATCGCCGGCACCCAAACCGGCGGTGGGTTCTCGCAACCGGCGGGCGACCATCCCGGCGGCCAGGGTCAGCCCGGCGGCAGCGGGATGCCCGGCATGGGCGCGATGGGCGGCGGACACGGCGGCGGTGGCGGCGGCGAGACCGAGCGGCGCGCGGCGTACCGGGTGGAGGGCGCGGTCTTCGACAACCTCGTCGAACCCGCCAGCCGGATCACTGGTTCACTCGACGATGACGACGACGCGCCGATCATCCGGACCAGGTAGGAGGACGCATGAGCGAAACCGCCGCGATGCAGGCCGAACTGGACGCGCTGGTCCGCGAGCAGGCTGACCGCCGCGCGCTGCGCGAGCAGAAAGCCGAGGAAGTCAAGGCGCAGTCCCAGGAATACATGACAAAGCAGGCGCAGGCGGCCGAACGGTACGTCCAGCACCGGCGGGAGATGGGGAAGCGCAAGACCAAGTCCGGATGGAGCACGGACCGGCCGAGCACTGAGCCGCCCTCGGCGTTCGATTCCGACGAGTTCGGCAACGAGCCCGGTTCGGCGTCCCCGTTCGCGGTGACTCCGAACCAGCCCGCCCCGCGAAGCGAGGCTCCGCGTCGTCCGGCGCGCCGCCCGCGTCCGGTGGAAGACGACGAGGACGACGACGCCTTCCTCAACAACCGTTGGCGCGATTGAGGTTCTGACCCGGGAGGGGCTTCGCGGCCCCTCCCGCCGGTCAGGCTCGCACCAGCATCTTCCCGACGTTTTCTCCGCGCAGCATCCCGATGAACGCGTCCACGATGCTGGAAAACCCTTCTGTCACAGTCTCATTCACGAGCACCTGCCCGCTGCGGACGTGCGGGATCAGGAATTTCTCGAACTCCTCGCGCGCGTCGAGGTGATTGCGCACCAGAAACCCTTCGATGCGAAGGCTTTTCCCGACGACGTCGAACAGATTGTGCGGCGCGCTCGGCGGCGTGCGCAGGCTGTTGTACTGCGCGACTGAACCGCACCAAGCGACCCGGCCGCGTTCGCGCAGGACGTCGATCGCGGCGGCCAAGTGGTCCCCGCCGACGTTGTCGAAGTACACGTCGATCCCGTCCGGGGCTGCTTTCGCGAGCAGGTCGGCGACCGGACCGTCGTGGTAATTGAAGGCGGCGTCGAAACCGAGGTCACGGGTGAGGTGCTCGACCTTCGCCGCGGATCCCGCGCTGCCGACGATCCGACCCGCGCCGAGCAACCGGGCGATCTGCCCGGCCGCGCTCCCCACCGCACCGGCTGCCGCGGAAATGAAGACGTCGTCGCCGGGCCGCAGCTGCGCGATCCGGGTCAGGCCGACGTACGCGGTGAGCCCGGTCCCGCCGAGAATCCCGAGGTAGGCGCTCAGCGGAACGCCGTCCGCCGGGGTGATCGTGCGGACGTCGGCGGTGGTGAGGACGGCGTGGGTAGCCCAGCCGTGCCGGTGGAACACCGTTGTGCCGACCGGCAGCGTCGGCTCCTTCGACTCGACGACCTCGCCGATCGTGCGTCCCTCCAGACCCGCGCCGAGCTCCCATCCGCCCCATTCCATGAACTCGCGCATGTACGGATCGACGGACAGGTACCGGTTCTCCACGAGCACCTGGCCGTCCGCGAGGCGAGGCAGCGGCTGGGTGACGAACTCGAAGTCGGCGGCACTGGGCGCGCCCTCGGGACGGCGGACCTGGCGAACGGCGGTCAGTGACACGGGATCTCCTTCATGAATGGCTCTGACCAGCAATTTAGGCGCGTCGAAGCCGTGCGAGCAGACCTCCGCATCGATGGACCGCGCCAATCCATGAATCTCGCTCATGGCCACGGCTAAGCTGGCCGCATGGATGCTGTCGACCT
Source organism: Amycolatopsis sp. cg13 (assembly GCF_041346965.1). Classification (GTDB taxonomy): domain Bacteria; phylum Actinomycetota; class Actinomycetes; order Mycobacteriales; family Pseudonocardiaceae; genus Amycolatopsis. Next base: position 5,353,120 of record NZ_CP166848.1, on the reverse strand, counting down.
CACGCCGGGCGAGTTGCGCCTGCTGCTCGCGGTGGAACGCACCGGCAGCTTCACCGCCGCGGCCGCCGAACTGAGTCTCACCCAGTCCGCGGTCTCGCACGCCGTCCGGACCTGCGAACGCAAGGTCGGCGCCATCCTCTTCGACCGCGGCCGAACGGGTGCCCGCCCGACCGCGGCCGGTGCCCGCGCCCTCGTGCACGCCAGGCTGATCCTGCGCCAACTCGACGTTCTCCGCGCCGAAGCCCGGGGCGCGGCAGCCGGAACCCTCACCGGACCGTTGCGCATCGCCGCTTTCCGCAGCGCGGCCGCACATCTCCTGCCCGCGGCGCTGGAACGCTTGACTGCCAAGCATTCCGGTCTGAACCCGCAGGTGCTGATCGTCCCCGAACTAGGCCGCGGCACCGCGGGCGAGGTCGCCGACGGACGTGCGGACGTCGCCATCGCCACCCTCGGCGAGGACGAAATCCCGCCGCCGGGCCTGGTCGCCGGAGAACTGTTCCGGGAGCCGTACTTCCTGGTGAACCCCGCCGCCCTGGCCGATTCGCGCGCTCTGCCGCTGCTCGACTGGCCGGAAAACTGCTCTTCTTACACGCGGTCCTGGTGGGCTCGGCAGGACTGGCTGCCTTCGGCGAAAATGGAGGTCGCCGACGACGGGGTAGTGCTTTCCATGGTGGCACAAGGGATTGGCATGGCAGTCCTGCCGAAGCTGACCCTCGCCGCCATCCCGCCGGGAGTCGCGGTCACCCCCATCGCCGACCCGCCTACCCGGCGAATCGGGTACGTGGCCACTTACGCCGGTGCCCAGTCCCTCGCGGTCCGCGAATTGGTACGCGAATTGCGGGCGGCGGCAGAGGTGCACGCAGTCAAGGAAAACGCGGTCTGATCCCTGACAAAGACCATCGTCCCCGGGAATTTGACAGTTCCGCGCGCCCGAACGGAGGTTGTGCCTCCCCGCGCGGCGGTCAGACTGGAGGCACGCGGGACTCGTGCCCGCGGCAATGGCCCGGAGCTGGTCATTGGTCGAGCCCATGCCGGTAAACCGCCTGTTCGGTGCGTGGTTGCTGCTCGTCGTTCGTTCGGCCTCCCCGGCCAGGCGGGAGCGAAGGAGGACGGATGAGATTCGACGGAAAGGCAGCCGCCGCGGCAGTGGCGGTCGTCGTGGGGGCGGTGCTGTCGCTGGCCGGGTCCGCGGCGCTGGCCACCAAGGCGAGCGCGCCCGCGTGTTCGCCGGGCACCGCGGTGACCACCGACGACGGCCCAGTGTGCGGGGTCGCGAACGCGGAGATCAAGTCGTGGCAAGGAATTCGCTACGCCGCGCCGCCGGTCGGCGAGTTGCGCTGGGCGGCGCCGCAGCGGCCCGCGCACTGGACCGAGCCGTTCGCCGCGACCGAGGAGGGCAGCGAGTGCCCGCAGCCGTCCGGAACCGGTCCGGGGTCGGCCAACGAGGATTGCCTCAACCTGACCGTTCGCGTACCGGCCGACGCGGGTCCCGGTCCGCTTCCGGTCATGGTGCAGATCCACGGCGGCGGATTCCTGTTGTGGAAGCCGACGGACGCGAGCCGTCTCGTGACCGCGGGGCACGTCATCAGCGTGGAGTTCAACTACCGGCTCGGGATTTTCGGCTTCCTGGCGCATGAATCGTTCGGCGCGCACGCGGGCAACTACGGACTTCAGGATCAGCAAGCCGCGCTCCGCTGGGTGCAACGCAACATCGCGAAGTTCGGCGGCGACCCGCACAACGTCACGATCTACGGTGATTCCGCGGGTGGTTCGAGCGTGTGTGCGCACACCGCTTCGCCGGCGTCGGCGGGGCTGTTCAAGCGCGGCATCAGCCAAAGCGGGGAGTACAACTCGCTGCTCGGAGTCGACATCATCTGGCAAACGCAGGACTGCAAAGCAAACCTGCCCACCGAGGAACAAGCGCAGCAAAAGGGCGCGCGATTCGCCACTGCACTGGGTTGTTCCACCGCCGCCTGCCTGCGTGCGTTGCCCGCAGCAGCGGTTCTCAAACAGGCCGACCACGGGAGAAACCCGGACAACGGCACGGTCGCACCGATCGTCGACGGCAAGACGCTGCCGATGTCGCCCGCCGAGGCTTTCGCTACCGGGTACGTCAATCACGTAAGCCTGATGCACGGCGTCGACCGCGACGAAACCCAACTGCCGTTCGCTGAAACCGCGGCCGATTACGACAAATTCATGGAGCAACAGTACGGAAAGCACGCCGACGAGGTCCGCAAGACCTATCCGCTGAAGCGTTACCCCGCGCCAGCCCCGTTCCTCGCCTACCGGACCGCCGTCGCCGACTCCAACTCGGTCTGCCCCGCACTGATCAACGACGCACGACTGTCGCAGCACATCCCGGTCTTCGCCTACCAGGTCGACGACACCGACATACCGCCGCAATTCTTCGTCGACCCCGCCAAACCGAACGGCGCCTACCACGTCGCCGAATGGCAGCTGATGTTCCCGGACGGCGTCCAGCTCACGCCCAACCAGCAGGCACTCGCCGATCAGCTTCTGACGCAGTGGTCCGGCTTCGCGCGCACCGGAAATCCCACTGTGGACGGCGCTCCGCAATGGGATCCGTACACAAAGGACAATCCTGTCGTGCTGGCGCTCAACGCCGCCGGAGACAGTCAGCTCACCACGGAAATCCCGCGCCAGCACCATTGTGCGGAACTCTGGGACCCGTTGACCCCCTTCCATCACTGACCAGCCTTGCACGATCGGGCGCTTTACCCGGTCTCCAGTGGCAGCCCTGCTCGCCGCCGACAACCCTGAGTCGCGTTACCGGACAACACTTCAAACAAGGAGCAGTTTCGTGAAGCGTGTACTCGGGGGCCTCGGACTGGGGCTGGCACTGGTCTTCCTGTCCACCGCGACGGCCCAAGCCGCACCCGGACAGGACAGCCCGGGATCGAGCCCGAGCGCCAACAGCGGCCTCGGCGGGGTCGGAGACCTGGTCGGCGGCCTGGCCGGAGGCGCGGGCACGCTCGGCTTCCTGCTGCCCTCGCCAAACGGATCCGGCGCCAACTTCGTCACCGGCCTGATGAACAACCCGGCGGGTGCGATCACCGGAACCCCGGACAGCATCCTGCCGTACGGCCTCCTCGACGGCGGCAAGCCGCAGCCGCTGCCCTCGAAGTGATCCGTGCCGGGTGCGCCGATCCGTTCGGCGCACCCGGTTCGCCAATTAGCTGACAAGACAAGAAAAAATACAGGCGAGATAGTAAGAAAACCGGACCGCGCCAACGTTTTTCGTAGCGGAAGCTGAGTGCTCCCTGCTCTGGCACGTAATTTCCCCGAACTCTGCTGACAGTGTGGATGGCGGCGACTACTGTAGGTGGTTCGTCGGGGGACGCGCTGTTAGCCAGGGCAGAGGGGGCGGCATGGGACAGCGGGCGACATTCAGATCGGTTTTCCGGGTCCGGGAGTTTCGCGCCCTGTGGGCCGCGGAGCTGTTCTCCAATGCCGGAGACCAGCTGGCGCGCGTCGCGTTGGCGATTCTTGTCTATCAGCGGACCGAATCGGCCGCGTTGACCGGTTTGACCTATGCGCTGACTTTCGTTCCGTCGCTCTTCGGCGGAGTGCTGCTCGCGGGTCTCGGCGACCGGTTCCCGCGCCGCACGGTGATGGTGGCCGCCGATGTGGCCCGCGCTGTGCTGGTCGGGCTGATGGCTTTGCCGGGCATGCCGTTGTGGCTGCTGTGCGTGCTGGTCGTCGCGACGACGCTGTTGCACGGTCCGTTCAAAGCGGCACAGCAAGCGCTGCTTCCGGACGTGCTCGAAGGCGAGAAGTACACGACCGGAATGGCGATCCGGAACATCACGATCCAGACCGCGCAATTGGCCGGTTTCGCCGGCGGCGGCGTCCTGGTCGCCGGGCTGAGCGCGCAGGGCGGCCTTGTGGTGGACGCGCTGACGTTCGTGGTTTCCGCGGCGTTCGTCCGGATGGGAGTGCGTCGACGGCCTGCCGCGCAAGGGGCTGAGCGCCGCCCTTTCGGTGCGTCGCTTCTCGACGGCGCAAGGGTGATCGTTCGAGATCCCGCGCTGATGGCGCTGCTGGCGTTGTGCTGGCTCGCCGGGTTTTACGTGGTGCCGGAAGCGCTCGCCGCGCCTTTCGCGAACAGCCTTGGCGCCAGCGCGGCGAGCGTCGGGCTTCTGATGGCCGCGGACCCGGTCGGGAGCATCGTCGGCGGCATCGCCTTCAGCCAGGTTCCCGAACCCGTTCAGATCCGGGTCATCGGAGTGCTCGGCATTCTCGCCGGAGTGCCGCTCGTCGCCGTGTTCGCGAATCCCGGCCTTGTCGTGTCGATGCTCCTGTTCGCACTGTCCGGTTTTTTCGCGACCGCCTACAACATCCAGGGCACCGCCTCGTTCGTCCGGCGGCTCCCGGATGCCCACCGGGCACAAGGATCGGGCGTGTTGTCAGCCGGGCTGACCACCGTTCAGGGGCTGGGCGCGCTCGCGTCGGGCGTCCTCGCCGACGCGATCGGCCCGGCCCACGCCATCGCGTTCGCGGGTCTGGCCGGAGCGCTCGTCGCGATTCCTATTGCTGTGGCGTGGCACCGGGCCCAACCGGCCCGGCCTGCTTTGGCGGGATGATGGCTACGTCTCGCGGTTGCGCACGTCAGCTTCTCCTTTCCCGCCGGGGGACATCGAATTGATTATGGCTGACATCAGCACGGAAGACAGAACGCCGCGGCGCATCCGCGGTGCAGCGTCCCTCCGGCAGTGGAAACTCTGGACTCAGCGACGCGGCCTGATCGCCTACTGCCTGGTGATCGAGACAGCCGCGGCGGGCACGACCGTGGCCGCAGTCCTCGCCGGACGGTTCTCCGGCGAGGACTTTCTCGTTTTCGGCCTGCTAGCCGGATTGGGTTTGCTGCAAGCCGAACTAGGCCGCAAAGTCGAGCGGCTGCGGCGGCTCATGTCGGGCACCCCGCACATCAACCTGACGTCGGTGTGGAGTTTCTCCGGCGTGCTTCTGCTGCCTCCGGCGCTCGTCACGGGGCTCGTCACGATCCTTTATCTGCACCTGGCGACCCGAAGTCTCTACCGGATCCGCCGCGTCCCGGCATTCCGCGTGGTATTCAACGCCGCCCTAGTAATCGTCACCTGCCAAGCCGCCGCCGCTGTCTTCTCCCAGACCGCCACCCCCAACCTCGACGACGCCCTGCACGCCGGCTGGACCGGTTTCGGCAGCCTCGCCCTCACCGCCGCCGCGTACTTCGTCATCGCAGCCCTCATCACCGTCCCCGGGCTCGACGCCTCGGATCGCTCACTGCGCACCCTTTTCGGCGGCTGGGGCGACAATCTCCTCGAAGCCGCCACCCTCTGCCTCGGCATCCTGACCGCGCTCGCCGTGACGACCATGGCCGAGCTGGCCCTCTGCGTCCTGCCTCCGCTGCTCGTCATCCACCGTGCGGTCCTCGTGAAACAACTGGAAATCGCCGCGACCACCGACGAGAAGACCGGTCTCTTCAATACCACCGGCTGGCACACCCTCGCCGCCCGTGAGCTCGACCGGGCGCAGCGGGCGGACTCCAGTTTCGGCGTGCTGATGGTGGACCTCGACCGGTTCAAACGGATCAACGACCAGCACGGGCACCTCAGCGGCGACGCCGTCCTGCGCGCCGTCGCCACCGCGATCACCGGCGCGGTGCGCGACTACGACTCGGTGGGCCGGTTCGGCGGCGAGGAGTTCGTGGTTCTGCTGACCGACACCCGTCGGCCAGCCGTCCGGGTCGTCGCCGAACGCGTCCGCGAAGCCATCGAGCGGCTCACCGTGGAGGTGCCCGACCTGAACGGCACGAAGACGATCGACGGGCTTTCGGCCTCGATCGGCATCGCGACCTACCCCGAGTCCGGGTCCGCCATCGATCGCCTCGTCCACGCGGCCGATCAGGCGCTCTACAACGCGAAGAACACCGGCCGCAACAAGGTCGTCAGCAGCGCCGACCTCGTCTGACCGGATTGCCTTCGCCGCGAAAATGACATACGGTTCCGCCACTGACACGTGATTCCGCAGAGGTGGCCGATGACCCCACGCGCACTGGCACTCGGGTGTGGCGGCACGCTCGGCTTCGCCTGGACCGCTGCCGCCCTCGCCGCGGTCGAGGAGCAGCTGGGCTGGGACGCGCGCGACGCCGACGTCCTGGTCGGCACGTCCGCGGGCGCGGAGATGGCGGCGTTGCTCGGCTCGGGCATCGGGGTCGGCGAGATCCTGGCCGCGCTGCGCGGGGAGCCTGCCGACGAGCGCGTGGTGCACCACCTCGCCCAGCATCCGGGCATGCTGCCGCCGTTGCCGACACCGGTTTGGCCTGGTCTCGGCCTCACCGCCGCAGCGTTGCGCGGTCGGGTCGACCTGCTGGCCGGGCTCGCCGGGGTGCTGCCGAGAGGACGTGGCGACGCCGGATGGCTGCGCGATCTCGGCACCGCGCTCGCCAACGCCGACGGCTGGGTCGATCATCCGCGGACCTGGCTCGTCGGAGCCGACATCCGCACGGGGGAGCGGGTCGCGTTCGGGAATTCGCACCGGACAGACCTCGGCACCGCCATAGCCGCGTCCTGGGCGATTCCCGGATGGTTCCCGCCGGTCGCCGTCATCGGCCGCAAGTACGTCGACGGCGGCACCGTCTCGCCGACGTCCGCCGACCTCGTCCTCCCGACCGGCGTCGAGGAGGTCGTGCTCATTCCGCCGATGTCCACCTCCGGCGGCGCACCCGGGCGCGGCTTCGCCCGGATCGAACGGCTCGCCCGGCACGCGATGACAAGACGCGTCGACGTCGAGGTCAAGCAACTCCGCGCCGCTGGTGTTCGGGTGCTCCGGATCGAACCGGGCCAGGCCGAACTGGACGTCATGGGCCCGAATTTCATGGACCTGCGCCGCCGCGCCGACGTGCTCCGCGCCTGCCGCACTCTGACCCCAGCGCGCGTCCGCGCCGCCATCGAGCAAGGAGCGACCCGATGACCTACCCCAAGATCGACCTCGACGGCGCGTCCGTCGCGATCACCGGCGGCGGTGCCGGGATCGGCCGTGCAGTGGCGAAGTTGTTCGCCGGCAAGGGCGCGCGCGTCGCGATCGGCGACCTCAACAAGGCGGCTGCCGAGGAAACTGCGGAGATGATCGGCGGCACCGCCCACCACCTCGACGTCGCCGACCGCGACTCGTTCGCGTCCTTCGTCGCCGCGGCCGAGAAAGCCCACGGACCGTTGCACGTGCTGGTGAACAACGCCGGTCTCATGCCGAACGGCGGGTTCCTCGAACTCTCCGACGCCACCGACCGGCTGCAGATCGACGTCAACCTCGGCGGCGTCCTCAACGGCCTGAAACTGGCGCTGCCGGGCATGGTCGAACGCGGTTTCGGCCACGTCGTCAACGTCGCGTCGCTGGCGGGCAAGTTCCCGGTCAAGGGGCTGGCCGTCTACAACGCCACCAAGTTCGCCGTCGTCGGGCTGAGCGCCGCGACGCGCCTGGAGTTCGCGGACGCGGGCGTCAGCATCACCGCCGTGCTGCCGTCGGCCGTCGACACCGCGCTCGCCTCGGGCCTGGACATGCGGCCGATTCCGAAGGTGCAGCCGGAAGACGTCGCCAGGGCGGTCGTCGATTCGGTGCGCAACCGCCGCGCCGAAATCGCCGTTCCCGGTTACGTCGGCGTGCTCGCCGCGGCCGCGGGAGTCACTCCCGAGCCGGTCCTCAACCGCATCCGGCGGCTGGTCCGCGACGATCGCGCGCTGCACTCGGACCGCCCGGAACGGACGGCGTACCGGGCGAATCTCGAGGCACAGCAAGGATCCCGGCGCTAGCCAGGCGACCAGGCGCAGCCAAGCCGCGGCGAGCAGCTGCGCGCTGACCCGCACCGCGGCCGACTGGCCCTCGGCGAGGAACGCTTCACGACGGCGTACGAAAGCGGCTGGCACCTGCCTGCTCCGACAGCGCTAACCCGGACCGATCCCGCACGGCTGCGCCGGAACGGTTCGTTTTCCGGATAGCCGGTGTTCGGTTATGCCGCTAGACCGTTCCAGCCGAGCCCTGCACGGTGGAGGCAACTACACGTACGCAGCTTGAAATTCAGCGGTGCTTTCGGGGAAGCGCTCCCCCCCTCGCGGCGTTGGCCCCCAGACGACAGGAGTACCCGCTGATGTCCGAAGCAACCGACCGGTCGCTGCGCCCCGGCGACCTGGCGATCCGGAGCGGAGCCGTGGGCGCCCTCGTACTGGTGCGGCTTCGCGGTGCCCTGGACCTTGCCACCGCCGACGATCTCGCCGAAGAACTCGACAGGCAGCTCCGGATCGGCCGCGACATAGTCCTGGACTGCACCGGCCTGGACTTCATGGCCGTGATCGGGATGTCGCTGATGATCGACGCGCACCACGCCGCCGTCGCCAGGCAACGAAGACTGATCGTGGTGACCGGTGGCAACCGCGCCGTGCTGCGCCCACTGCGCCTCACGCGGGTCGAGGAGATGCTCAACCTCGTCGCCACCATCGACGACGCCTGTGCCCAGCTGGGCGGTTTGATCCCCGACCCGCGCGGGTAACCGGGAGCTCATGTCGATTTCCGGGCAGGTGGTGTTCGAGAGCGACGACCTGGTCCGCACCGAAGAATTCCTCTGCAGTTCCTACGCCCCGATGCGCATCGGCAGCGGCGGCCGGGACGCTGGCGCCCGCATCACGCGCGTCGCGTCCGAGAGCGTCAGCGCCGACAAGCTCGAACTGCACTTCGACATGAGCTACGACGTCGAGCCGCTTGGCCGGATCTGCCTCTGCGACATCGAAGCCGGAACCATCGAAGACCACCAGGTCGCCGGGTGGCCCGAACCCGCCGCCTTCGCCCCCGGCGACCTCTTCGCCTTCGCCCCGCCGGACCGTCCGTACTCCGGCCGGATCTGCCGGGCGCGGTACAGCATCACCATGCTGGATCCCGCTGTCCTGACTCGTGTCGCCGGTGCCGAAAAGCCGGTGGAACTGCTCGACCACAACCCGGTTTCGGCTGCCAGTGCCCAGTATCTGCGCGCGGCCATCACTTACGTGCGGGATCAGGTCCTCTCGGCTCCGGACATCGCCGAGCACCCTTTGCTGCTCAGCACAGCCACCCAACACCTCGCCGCGGCCGTACTCGCGGCTTTTCCCACGACAGCTCTGGCCGAACGCGCTGGCACCGATCTCGATGCCCATCCCCAAGCCTTGCGCCGAGCTGTTGCGTTCATCGAAGCTCACCCGGACCGCGACATCACGGCCACCGAGCTTGCCCAGGCTGCCGGTGTCTCCGCGCGGGCTGTGCAGCTTGCCTTTCGCCGCCACCTGGACACCACGCCGATGGCTTACCTGCGGCGAGTCCGTCTCGACCATGCGCGGGCTGAGTTGCGTGCTGCTGCGCCTGGGGAGACGACTGTTACGCGGGTCGCGGCGCGGTGGGGGTACACGCGGCCTAGCGCTTTCACCGCGCACTATCGGGCTGCGTACGAGGAGCTTCCCTCACAGACCCTGCACGGCGAGTTTCTCTCCGCGGCCGCAGCGGATTCCTAGGCGTGTTCCGCAGCTGGGTCAGGGGTGGTAGATCTCCTTGACCTGAGCGATCTGGTCATCACCGCTCACCAGAATCTGGGCGAGAGCCGGAGTTCCGCCGGAGAGGGTGCGGCGCAACTGGTCGGCGTCGCAGCGGAAGGTCCCGAGCCCGTCCTCGCCGACGGTGGCCTGGTTGTCGTTCTGGCACAAGGTGGCCGCGCTCCACACGATGGCCCGCTCGGCCAACGGGAGCCGGTAAGTCTTGGTGTCACCCGCGACCGGCACGTACTCGCCCTGACCCTGGGCGCGGACGAGATGGAAGGTGGCCATGTTGACGCTGGCGTCGAAGCCGGTGAACTGCACGGTCTGGGTGGTGTTCGGGAACCGGCGCGGCTGCGGTGCCGACCCCTTGCCGCTGCCGGAAGGCCGGGTCTCGATCGTGTAATCGGTGCGGCCGTCCTTGCCGCAGACGGTGCCCTGAGGGTTGGCCTGATCGCCGGATCCGGCGCAAGTCCAGCGACCGAAGATGTCGAGCACGCGGTGGCCCGGGCCCTCGCCCTTGGTCGGGATCTCCTGGTAGTACTCGTTAATCACCTTGAAGGCGTCGTTGCAGCCCGGGTTGGTGCCGCTGGTCGCGGACACGGCGATCACGTCCATCTGCGGTCCGCCGGGCGGAGTGACCTGCTTGCCTTCCAGCTTGCTGCAGTTGACGTCACCGTTCTCTTCGGTGCTGCCTTTCGCGGTGCCCTTGGTGTTGTCGGACCCTCCGGACCCGCCGGTGGCAGCACCCTGCGACTGCTGGACGGCCGCGTTGTTCACCGGAGACCCGCCGTTCCCGCTGCAAGCGGAAAGAAGCGCCGTGGCGGCGATCGCCCCGCCGATCATCGCCATCTTGATCGTCTTCTTCGCGGTGAATCCCATGTCCGGCGTCCCCTTTTCGCGGCAGTTGGTGAAGCTGTGCCCGAGAAGACGCCACGTGACCGCGGAGGTTGTGCCCGGCGGACGCGACCGCACAACGCTGCCCGAAGAGACGGCCTCGTACGACCGGGAAGGCACGGCTCCGGCCGGTTGAGCAACCGGGCCGCCATCTGCTGAGCGCGGCGCGGTGATCTCGGGCGTTGCCTGGCAGCAAGCCTTCCCTCGCAGTCTGGACAGCGTCGACGTCTTTCGCTCTAGAAAGTTCGGTTGTGAAGTGCGAGTGCAGGACCGGTCAGGTGGCCGGGGCCGATCAGTGGAAGGGTTCCCCGTCGGTGACGTTCGCAGCAGTGGAAAACGCAGTACCCGCAAGGAAAACGCAGTACCCAGCAAGTGGAAAAAACCGGAAGGAAGGGGACGGGAGCATCATTGGAACGCCCGCGGCGGCCGGAAAGCGCCGCGCGGGTGCCGCAGTCCCATCGAGTTCGGAGGTGGTTCTCGGTCACGAATGAGCGATCCCCGCGCAAGCCGGCGGTATGCCGCACGCGGGTGCGAGAAGCCGGCGTTCGCGCCGGTTGACAATGGTGAAACCCAACCCTTGAGGACCCCGGGCGCCGTGCATGGCACCCGGGGTCTTTGCTGACGTGGAGGTGGAATGATCCCTGGCCAAGAAGGACCGGCCTCGCCCGGCGGGGCCGACAAGTTCGACGACGAGCACTACCCCGCCTACACCATGGGCCGGGCCGCCGACATGCTCGGCACCAGTCAAAGCTTCCTGCGCAGCCTCGACGAGGCAGGGTTGAGCAAGCCGCAACGTTCCGCCGGCGGACACCGCCGCTACACCCGGCACCAGCTGCGCCTGGCCACCCGGGTGCGGGAACTGGTGGACCAGGGCACCGCCGTGGCCGCCGCCTGCCGCATCATCACCCTCGAAGACCAGCTCCACGAAGCCCAGCGCCAAAACGCGGAACTCCGCGCAAAGGACTGAATCTCCCCGCGACTCGCTCGGCACGCGACCTCGATGTCGCGTGCCGTTCGTGCGTTTCCGCCCCGTGACGCTGCGCCCGTGGCCGGATCACCTGGGCAGCGAGGGTAACCGCCTGCCTCTCCGTACCGGCTTACCGCCCGCAACGGTGCCGTGGTGGGATATGTCGAGCTGGTGGAGAAACGGCGACTCAGGCATTTCCGCATGACCCTCGACCGCGCGCGACGACTTCGAAGCCATGCTCGCGCTGGTCAATGCAGAGTTCGAGCGGATTGGCGAGGCTGGATTACTGCTGTTGTTCTCCGTCAAGTTGAGCGAAAACGATGATGTTGTCGCGGTAGGAGCGCACGGCCCGGTCGAAGGAGCCGCCGCAGGTGATCAGCCGCAGTTCCGGTCCGGCGGTGCGGCCGTAGACCTCCTTGGTGGGGAAGCGGTCTTTGGACGCGTGGATGGTTCGGCGCACCACGAAAGTGAGCACGGAGCCGTCCGCGCGTTCGACGGTGACGCGGTCGCCCGGTGCGAGTTCGTGCAGCCGGTAGAAGATCCCGGGCTGGCTCGCGCCGTCGACATGACCGACGATCACCGCGGGCCCGGTCTGGCCGGGCGCCGGCCCCGGCTCGTACCAGCCGGCCTGCATCGGCGTGGTCACCGACGGGGTTTGCATGCGCTGGTTCGCGTCGAGGCCGAGCCTGATCAGCGACGAGTCGGCGGCCAGCTTCGGGAGGTGCACCGCGATCGGCACCACCCGGACCGTGGGGTTGTTGACCGCGACGACCGACCGGTTCGGCGGTGCGGCTGGCCGTGCGGCCGGAGCGGTGTGTGCCATCTCCGGCGCTGGCGTCTTGTCCGTGGCCAGGACGAATACCAGCCCCAAGGCCGTCGCGACCCCCACGGCCGCGGTGATCGCACCGAACGCACGACGGTGCCGAACCGGCCGTGGCGCGTGGCGCGGCCTCGGCCTGGTCAGCCATGCGCCCGAGTAGCGCCAGCCTGCCGCGGCTGCTCGCCTCAGGCCCTGGGTGACCAGCCAGATCAGCATCCAGGCGGAGCTGAAATAGAGGAGGTAGCGGAGCGCGGAATCGTCGGCCACGTCGAGTGCGCGTAGCACCAGGCAGGCCAGCGTGGCATCGAAGAGCGCGATGAGCAGACCGGACCGGCTCGACCAGTCCTCGTCCCGGCGCAGTCGCTGACCGGCGTGATAGAGCGTCTCCCAGCCGACCCCGCCGACGATCACGAGCGACGCGACCGCCACGGCATGGCTGGCATCGGCCGGCAGGAATGCGTCCGCCAGCAGGCTCCAGGACAGGCCGGCCAGCGCGAGCGGGCCGAGCCGGGTCTGGATGCGACCGGACTGTGCCGCGTCCTTATCCGCAGTCATGACCCACTCCAGTTGGTGAAACAGGGAGGAGTGGTGTGGTGTGGCCGGGGCATGGCCACACCACACCGTCCCCCTATCGGAAGTGACGACGACGCGCGGCTGCCGCCGTCACCATGAGGAGAGCGATCGCCAGAAGCGCCAGTCCGCCACCGGCGATCCCGCCGTCGACGCCCTGGTGATCGTCAGCGGTGCCGCCACCGCCGGCCTCGACCGCGCCGGCCGGCACCGGGAACCCGGCATCGAAATGCCCGGCCGTGGTCCCGGTGGCAGACGCGTCTGCCGAACCGCGGTACGCCGCGGTCCCGGCGGTGCCCGTCCACGAAGCGAGCCCGCGATCGCTGCCCATCGGGTAGCCGGCCGCGATGACCGCTCCATCGCCGGCGCCGGCAGTGCCGGAGCCGTCGGTCAGGCCGCCAGCCGGCTGCCCGGTCGTACCAGCGGTTCCGTCAGTGCTGCCATCGGCCGGGACGCCAGCGGTGTCGCCGGCGGTGGTGCCGTCAGTTCCGCCGGTGGTCCCGCCAGTCACGGTCCCGTCCGGAGTTCCGGCGGTGCCGGTGCCGCCGACGGTGGTGCCGTCGGTGCCACCGGTCGCGGTCCCACCCGGAGTGTCAACGGTTCCGGTGCCGTCCGGAGTACCGGCAGTGCCAGTGCCGCCAGGGGTACCAGCGGTTCCGGTGCTGCCCGGCAGACCCGGGAGGATGCCGCCCGGGAGCCCCGGCAGAAGCCCGCCCTGCACACCGGGCAGGCCGCCGTCCGGCGTGCCAACGGTGCCAGTGCCATCCGGGGTGCCGACGGTGCCGGTGCCGCCAGGGGTGCCGACGGTGCCGGTGCCGTCCGGAGTTCCGGTGGTGCCGGTGCCGCCGACGGTGGTGCCGTCAGTGCCACCGGTGGTTCCGCCGGTCACGGTTCCGCCGGCGGTGCCGGCGGTTCCTCCGGTGGAGCCGCTCGGGACGATGCCGCCCAGCAGACTCTGCAGGCCACCGCCCGGCAGACCCGGCAGGCCACCGCTCGCAGTGCCGCCAGGAGTGCCGACGGTGCCGGTGCCGCCAGGGGTGCCGACGGTGCCGCCAGGGGTACCGCCAGTCACGGTCCCGTCCGGAGTTCCGGCGGTTCCGGTTCCGCCGACGGTGGTGCCGTCAGTGCCGCCGGTGGTTCCGCCGGTCACGGTTCCGCCGGCGGTGCCGGCACCGTCGGTGGAGCCGCTCGGCACGATGCCGCCCAGCAGACTCTGCAGGCCACCGCCCGGCAGACTCGGCAGGCCCGGCAGGCCACCGCCGGTGGTCCCGCCGGTCGTGGTGCCACCGGTGGGTGCCGGAGCGGGTGCCGGAGCGGGCATCGGGCCGCTGTCGGGGGCGAGGTACGCAGTGCCGGTGGTGCTGGCCTGCTCGCCGTCCGCGGCGGTGCCGCTGATCGTGACCGGTGCCGAAGCGGTGCTCGCGGTCGGCGTGAGCGTCCCGCTGCACGTGGTGCTTTCACCCGCGGCCAACGTGCTGCCGCTGCACGTCATCGCACCACCGGTGGTAGTGCCGTTGACGTTGCTGATCGGGCTGGTCCCCGTGTTGGTCACCGGGACAGCCACCGTCGCCGGCTGGCCCGCGGCGACTGGCACCGCGCTCTCCGGCGATCCGGCGCTGGTGCCGTTGACCGTAGGCGTGCCCATGGTCAGATGGCACGAACACCCGGTGTCCCCGCTGGCACCAGCCGGTGCCGGAGCGGGAGCCGGAACATGCGTCGAGCCGCTGAGCGGGCACGAACACCCGTTGTCGCGGGTGGTGCCCACCGCGGTAGGCGTAGTCGAACTGGTGGTTGTCGCACCAGCCGTGTTGTCGCCGGTGCCGCTGGCGGACGTCGCCGCTATCGGCATGGACGTCGCCGACGGCACAGCCGCGGGCAAAGTCCTGGCGTTGCTCGTGGCTCCGCTGCGCGCGACGCCCCCGGTAATGGCCGAGGCAGCCGCGGTCACCGGGCTGGACGAGCCGGATTTCGTGGTCAGCGCGGAGCTGACTGGCGCGAGGACTCGCGCCACGGACGAGACTGGCGTGCTCGCCGATCCGCTGCCCGACGAAGTGGCCGAACTGCTCGAATCGGCGCCGTTCGTGGTGACCGATCCGGTAGGTGTCGACGCGGACGCCGAGGTCGTGCCGGTTGACGCCGACTTTTGCGGCTGCACGAGTCCCGACACCAGCGACGTCACGGAGTCCGACGGGCTGGTGCCCGCGGTGGTGACTGTCGCCTGGTCGCTTGGTCGCGAGGGCTCGGTGGTTTCCTCGGCTTGGGCCACGCCCACGCCTAGGAGCATCAAGCCACCTGCGAGCAACCCGGCCTGGAGAGACCGTTTTACCCAGGTATGCATGAGAAAACCTTTCCAAGGTCTGCTGGGATGATCGGTGATCTGTCAGCAGTGCTTTCGAAGGTGTCCAGTCGTTGGCTAATGCCGGTTAGCGGGTGCCCGTGTGCAGCGGCAAGGTCACCGCGGTCGGGGCGGTCGCAGTCGAGGCGGCCGGGTCACAGGTGCAGGCACCGGTGGTGGTGTAGTTCTGCGAGAACCCGACAGTCGACGTGCCGCCGGCGGTGTCCTTGCCGGTGAAAGCCGCCCGCGCCATCTGGGTGCCGGGGCCAGCGTGGAACTGCATCGTGCAGGAGGTGCTGGCACCCGGGGCGAGCGTCGTGTCGGCGCAGGTGGCCTGGCCGTTCGGCGAGGAGCCCCGCAGGTTGGAGATCGGCGCGGAGCCGGTGTTGGTCACCTGAAACTTGGCAGTGGACGTCCGGCCGAGCGGCACGTTCGCGGTCGAGTTCGGCCCGACCGCGACGCCGTTGACCGTCGGCGTGCCGGTGATCGCGAGCTTGCCGGTTCCCGCGGGCTTGCCGGTACCGGTAGGCGTGCCGGTGCCCGTAGAGGTGCCGGTGCCCGTGGGCGTGCCGGTGTAGTAGATCCGGCAGGCCTTGCTCTGCTGGGTGCCGTTCGGACCCGACACCGTGAAGTTGAACTGCCCGGCGTTCGAGCCCGGCCGCGCGGTCGTGGTGACCGTGCAGCGGGCGGTGCTGCCCGGAGCCAGTTGGCTCGAGCCGCAGTTCAGCGTGCCGAGCGAGGTGCGACCACCCAGCCCGGACACCGGGACACTGCCGTTGTTGGTCACCGGAACCGTGATGGTGACCGGGCTGCCCGCCGGGACGTTCGGGCCGGGCGCGGAGCCCGCTGCCTTCCCGTTCACCGTGGGCGTGCCAACAGAGATGCTCGCCTGCGGATGGGGCTGCGGCTGCGGTGCCGGTTGAGGCGCTGGTTGCGGTGCCGGTGCAGGGGCCGGTGCTGGCTGCGGCTGCGGGGCCGGTGCGGGTGCAGGGGCCGGTTGCGGCTGCGGAGCTGCTTTGCCCAGTCCGCCAGTCACCTGCGAGAGGATCCCGCCGATGCCCGGTTGGCCAGAGCCGGGGAGACCCGGCAGACCCGGCAGACCCGGCGTGCCGGGATTGGATGTGCCCGGCTGACCCGGCGTACCCGGGTCAGGAGTGCCCGGCGTGCCCGGTTGCGGCTGCGGCGCTGGCTGCGGCTGCGGTGCCGGTTGAGGGGCTGGCTGCGGCGTGGGTGCCGGTGCCGGTTGCGGCTTCGGGGCGGTGTTGCCCAGTCCGCCAGTCACCTGCGAGAGGATCCCGCCGATGCCCGGTTGGCCAGAGCCGGAGAGACCCGGCAGACCCGGCAAACTTGGCGTGCCCGGCTGACCCGGCGTGCCCGGATTCGGCGAGCCCGGTTGACCCGGCGTACCAGGATTGGGCGTACCCGGCTGTCCCGGCGTGCCCGGGTTGGGAGCGCCCGGCTGCCCCGGCGTGCCCAGCGTGTCGCTGCCCAGGCTGGGCAGCCCCGGCATGCCGAGCGACTGGAGCGTCTTGATGTTGTCAGTGACCTTCAGGACGTCCAGGACCGCGGCCGGGTTGCCGCTTTGCAGCTTGTCGAACGCGGTCTGCCACAGCAGCCGCATCGCGTCGAAGTTCTTGCCCGCGAAGGACAAGTACTCGTCCGGAGTGAACACCGTGCCGGGTCCGAGGCGGCTCATGATTTCGCGGGCCTGGAGGGTGTTGTAGAGGTAGTCCGGTTTGAGGATCTTCGCCGGGTCGGGAATGCTCGGCATCCCCTTCTGGACGAAGTTGGCCACCTTGTCCGGCGTCGGCAGCCGGGACATGTCGAGTGCCATCGTCTTGGTGTTGATGGGCAGGCCCATGCCGCCGCAGCCGGTCGCCATGGTCAGGTAGTCGGTGCCGTGGCCGCGCACGTGCGACGGGTTGAAGATCGGGATCCAGCCCAGCGGCCCGCCGTAGATGTCGACGACCGGCATCTGCGAGTTCCCGATCGCGCCGCTGGCCATCGACAGGATCAGGTTCTTGTACGACGGGTCAGTGTGGTACGTCAGGGCGTGCGAGCTGCTGCCGATCAGCGGAATCCCGTCCTCGTTCTTCCACATGTGCTGCAGGAAGAAGTCGCACGCGTCGCCGCCGCCGTGGTGACTGGTGTCCCCGGTCGAGTGCGCGCCGCCGGACTGGTTCGGGTCGGTCGACGTCTGCTTCGTCTCACCGCCGAACAGGCCGCCGGCGAACGCGCCGCCGCTGAGGACGTCGCCGCTGAGGAACTTGCCCACGGTCGGGATCTGCGCGGTCGGAAGGTCGCCGGTGGACGAGCTCACCGGGGACAACGGGTTGGTCGAGGGCTGGCTGGTGGCGGTGCTGGTGCCGCTCATTCCGGAAGCACTCGTCGGCGAGCTGGGCTGAGAGCTCGCGGACGAGGTGGTGTCCGTTCCGGAAAGGGCCAGGCCGTCGAGGCCGGGCAGGGGAGCGGCGGCGGCGGTTGTCACCAGGCCGGCCAGCGCGAAGGTCGCGGTGACCGACATCGCGGCCGCGCCGCGCAGCGCGCGGTTCGGCCGACGGAAACACGAATTCTTTCCTGGGGGAAGGCCGATGGGGGCCTCTCCGTCCTGGACATCGGCGCGACGGCGCCGTGTCCAACGTGTGAATTTCATTGCAACGCTCCAGTTCATGAGCGCCTGCCGATAACATCGGCGCGGCGGTTGACGTGTCTGCTGTGAAATGGGTTTGTTTGCCGACAGCCCTGGACACCAGCCGTTGATGGAGGTAGTGGCAGCGGGAGCTACTGGCTTGCGATTTCAGCCCATGAGTTCGCGAGCCAGCCGTCGAGCTTGCACCTCGACGGTCCTGCTGTCGCTACTGATCAATCGAATAGCTTCGCGATTAACCGTGATCAACATTTGTTCGCTGTGCTCAGCGTTTAATGATCTTGCGGTGATCGCTTTACGCGTTGATTCGCGTTGGCGGCCGACACGTCAGTCGGGCGACACTGGAGGTTGCTGTGCGCGCATGCGCAGCGGAGCAACGTCATCCGGGTTGACACCCCAGCAGGCGAGCCGCTGGTCGCGGGCGGTCCTTCCGGACAGCACGATCGCGCCTTGCGCGTCGCCGCTGCCAGAGCCCGCAGACGAAGTGCCACTGCCGGACCCGACGGCGCCGATCGGTGCCGTCGGGAGATCAAGGGGAAGCGGGTCGGCCGGGCGCTGCGAGCCGATGCCGGCTGGCGTCGCCGTCGCGGTCGATCGCTGGAAAGAGGTCTGGCCGTGCGGCCCGCTCACGCAGAACGCGGAGCCTCCGCTGGCCGGGGTCGCCGCGGCGGTCGGCGCGGGAAGGGCCGCCGCCGGTGCGGTCTGCGGTGCCGATGAGGCCGGGTGGCGGGGTGCGTCCGGGCTGGTCAGCGGGGCCGGCGACGTCTCCGAGTCCGTCGAAACCGGCACTGTCGCCGTGATCGTGGCTACGCCCGGTACTTCGAGGTGGGGCTGCAGGCCGGTGGCGGAAACGACCGGCGCGATCGCGGACACCGTGCCGGTGAGCTTCTTCGTGATCGGGTTGTCGAGCGTGCGGCTCGCCGTGGTGACGGTGTCGCGCGCGACGGTATCGACGTTTTGCGCTGCGCTGTCGACAGTCTTGGCGACCGCGGCGGTCGTCGTCTGCACCGCAGAGCCGACCTGCTTGATCGCCGGAGCCGAGGTCGGCGCGGCGGACTCGGCCACTGCGTTGGCCTGCCGCACGGTCGTGTTCACGAGCGAGGTGACCGAGTTCGTCGCCAGGTGCGTTGGCGGCGCGAGGTGCGTCGGCACCGCGATCGGAGCGGACGCGATCTGCCCCACGAAACCCGTCGGCTGAACGGCGACGTCCGGTAGGCCGCACGCTGCGGGCGTGTCGGCCGGATCGCATCCGGTATCAGCGGCGGCGGTAGAGGTTTCCAAGGCGCTCGCCACGGCGAAGCCCGCGAGGACGAACGTACCGAGAAGGACGGCACGGCAGATCGCGGCAAGGCACGTCGCCCGCCGCGATCGCGCCGAGTGGCTCGCGCTCGCCGTCTCGTCCTGCTCGCCGGCTGACGTTCGGCACGGGCGCGCAAATGGCTCTGAAAGTAGCGCCTCGGCAGGTCCGCGCCGACCACGAGAAACGGGCTTCGTGCCCGTTTCGTCGTAGGTCGCTCGCAGCCACGCCATCGCACTCCACCATTTCCTGCTTGCTCGAAGAGGTCGCCCCGGCCGTCGATCGTAAAGATCCGCTGGGAAATAGAGAACCGCCACTTACGAGACCCGTCGATGTGACTCCTGGTAGTTGGCCGTGCTGCACGAACCACTCTCCGTCGGTGTCCGAATCCGCGAGCTCAACAATATGTGCGCGATCGGGTGAATAGGGATAGTGGCGGTTAACCGTTGGTCGGAATTCGGACCTGGAGCCGCCGTGAGGACATGGTCACGATTTGGTAACGAGCCGTCGTTTTTGCTGGTAGCGGAGTCGGATCGCAAGGCTGCCCCGTTGGCGGGTGAGGAACCGGCAGGGTGCGTGCTGCTCCGCGGCTGGCCGGCGGCGAGTGCGAGATCGGGTGCCGCCCGGCGCTGATCGGGACCGTTCGGCGGCGGAGAATGCGTCAGGTGATCATCCGGGTAACGTTTTGATAATCTCGCGTAAGGGAATGGGCGTACCCGCGTTCCGGAGGCATGGATACCGTGGTCGATCCCCGAAATGAGCGCGATCGCGAAAGAGCTACGGAAATCGCGGTCGCGGTGGAGATACTGGTCTACGCCGAGCGGCCGAATGCGCGCCACGGGGTCGCGCGATCGCTGCAGGGCGCACCAGGAATCGGGCGCGTCGAATGTGCCGCGACCGCTGACGAACTCGTCCGCCGGTACATCCGGTCGCCCAGCGACGTGGTGCTCGTCGCGGTCCAGTCGGGCGAACGGTCCGGCCCCGTCGCTGCGGCGAGATTGCTGTCGATCGCCCCCGGCGCCTCGGTGATCCTGTTCGGTTCGTCCGGCACGGCCGCCGCAGCGGCCAGCGCGCTGCTGCACGGCATCGGCGGATTCCTTCAGAAATACGACAGTTGGTACCCCGAGCCGTACGTCGTCGCCGAGCCGGAGGGCAGCGCACTGCCCGAAGCCGGTCGTCCCCACCTGTCCGAACGCGAACTCCAAATCCTCTGGGGCATGGCCAACGGCGAGCGGAACCTGCAGATCGCCGCCGATCTCGCACTGTCCGAAGACAGCGTCAAAACCCATTGCAAACGGATCTTCCGCAAGCTCGGCGTCCACGACCGAGCCGAAGCGGTCGCCGCCGGCTTTCGCGCCGGTTTCCTCTCCTGACACCCAGGTGCGGTCGGACCAGATGGAGGCGATGATGCGCTACAGCAAGATTGTCGGAACACAGCAGCCTGGCGACCGGCACGTCGCACGCGGTCGACTTCACCTGCTTCGGAGAAACCGCCAAGAGTTACCGCGAGTCAGGCGAATCGCCGCGGCGAGCCGGGGTGAGCGGGGATGAAACGTGCGCTGATCACCTTGCTGCTGGCCGGGGTGCCCCTGATCGGGCTGGCGACGCCGGCCTTGGCACACGACACTCTGGTCGGGTCCACTCCGGCAGACAAGTCCACTGTGGACACCGCACCGTCCGCCGTTGAGCTGAAGTTCAACGAGTCGGTGCAGCAGGGCACCGAGCTGAACACCGTGTCGGTCACCGATGCGCGGCACAACCACTGGGAGGCCGGTCCCGCCGTGGTGAAGGGCAGCGCGGTGACCGTCCCGCTGCGCACGCTGGGCGCCGCGGGTGAGTACACCGTCGACTACCGGATCGTGTCCGAGGACGGCCATCCGGTCAGCGGCTCGATCACCTTCACCCTGAACAAGCCGCCCGCCGCCCCGGCCACGGCCGCCGCCGCGCCGCGTTCCGCGGTCGCCGCCCCCAGCGAACCGGACGGCACGGGCCTCCCGGTCTGGGTGTGGATTCTCGGTGCCGCAGTGCTGCTCGGCATCGGGCTGACCGTCGCCCTGCGGGTCGGCAAACGGTCGTGACCCCTGGCAGGTCGACCCTGATCGCCTCGCCTCGGGTCCGGCTGACCGCGCTGCTCACCGCGGCGGGCGGCGCGGGCGTGCTGCTAGGGACGGCGATCGTCGCCGCCCGGCCGGCTTCCGGCCTGCTGGATCCGGGCGCGGTGATCGAGGTCGGCCTGCCGATCGCGCGGGTGCTGCTGGACGTGTCCGCGTTGGTCACTGTCGGCTTGTGCGTGCTGCCGCTGCTGCTCGGGCCTGCCCGACCCGAACTGGCCGGTCCGGTGCTGGCCGGCAGCCGGGTGTGGGCCGCGGCCAGTTCGCTGGTGTGGGCCACCTGCGCGCTGGTCTTGCTCGTGCTGCAAACCGCGGAACTGCACCCGGGGCGAGACGTGTCGTTCGCCGCGATTCGCAGTTATATCGGTGAACTCGGTGCGGGCAAGGCGTTGCTGATGGTGATCGTCAGCGCGCTGGCGTGCGCCGGACTGGCGGTGCTCGTCGGCGAGTCGCTGCCAGCCGAAGCGCGCGCCGCGGTGGCCCTGTTAGCGCTGCTCCCGCTGCCGGTGACCGGGCACGCCATGGACTGGCGCTGGCACGACCTGACCATGGTGTCGATGGAACTGCACATCCTCGGCGCGACCGCGTGGGCCGGCGGATTGTTCGCGGTGATCACCCTGGCCGCGAACCACCGCGCGCTGCTCGCCGACGCACTGCCGCGATTCTCGAAACTGGCCACGGTGTGCCTGGTCCTGGTGGCCGTCACCGGATTGGCCAACGGCATCGCCGAGGTCACGCTCACTCCGCCGGGACGGGATCTGATGAGCGGGCTGTTCGGCACCGGCTACGGCAGGCTGGTGGTCGGCAAAATGCTGTGCCTGCTCGGACTGGCCGCGCTGGGAGGCAACATCCGCTTCCGCCTGCTCCCGGCGATCGTCCAGCAGAAACCAACCGCGCTGCTGCAGTGGGCGGCCTTGGAACTGACCGTGATGGGAGTGGCGTTCGGCTTCGCGGCGGTGCTCACTCGCTCCCCGGTCGCGTAACCGAGCCAGCGACGATCCGCAGCCGGTGTTCGTGCCGGTGAGGTACGAGTTCGGGCTGAGTTCGCAGACCAGTGGCTTGAGCACACCGGGTCGACGCGTTGCAAGAGTGGTGGGCCGCCTGGGGCTCGAACCCAGAACCTACGGATTAAAAGTCCGCAGCTCTACCAATTGAGCTAACGGCCCGCGCGCTCAGTCTAGCGGGCGCCGCCCGGCCGCCCGCTGGGGTGGGTCCCCACCCCAGCAACCCAGCCTCATCGCATAGACCGCACCTGCCTCACGAACCGGGCAAGATCCGCCGCGTAAGCCTCCGGCTGGTCCATCGCGATGAAGTGGTGCCCAGCCGGATTGTCGACCGGCCAGTGCACGATCTCCGATTCCCGCGCAGCCAGCCGCCGGATCCCCGGCACCCCGCTGTACACCCCGGTCGGAGCCTCCTTCTGGCCCCGCGGCCAGGCGAAACCGGTGCTCGAGTAGAACGACCACGACGACGTCCCGAACGTCTCGGTGAACCAGTACACGCTCAGGTTCGTCAGGAACCCGTCCAGCATCTCGTCCAGGGCCCGGCCGCCACCGCCGAACTCGTGGAACTTTTGCGCCATCCAAGCCAGCGCGGCCACGGGGGAGTCGTTCCAACCGTAAGCGAACGTCTGCGGTGCGGTCCGCAGCAGCGAGTGGTGGTCGACGCCGTTCATCCAGTCCTGGGACATCATCTCGTTGAACGCCAAGCGCTCCGCAGCGTCCAGATCAGGCAAGTCGGCCTCAGTGGGAATCCCCAGGCCAGCGGTGATGTAGACGCCCAGCACCGGACCGACCCGCGCGACTTCGGGGGCGACGTATGCGCCGTAGTCGCCGCCTTGGACGACGTAGTCGCGGTAGCCCAGGCGGTGCATCAAGTCTGCCCATGCGCGACCCACCCGAAAAGCGTCCCAGCCGGGGCCGGGCGCGGAGGAGAAACCGAAACCGGGCAGTGAAGGGACGACGACGTGGAAGTCCGACAGGTGCTCGATCAGGTCGGCGAACTCGACGAAGGAGTTCGGCCAGCCGTGCGTCAGCAACAGGGGCGTGGCATCCGAAACAGAAGAGGGGACGTGCAGGAAGTGCAGGTCGACGCCATCGATCTCGGTCTGGAACTGCGGGAACTCGTTCAACCGGGCCTCGTGGGCGCGCCAGTCGTAGCCAGTCGCCCAGTAGGACGCGACCTCGCGCAGCCAGTCGACCGGCACCCCGCGGTCCCAGCCTTCGCCGGGCAGTTGCGCCGGCCAGCGGGTTTGCGTGAGCCGGGCGCGCAGGTCGGCGAGGGCGGCGTCGGAGATGTCGATGCGGAACGGGCGAATGGTCATGCCGAGAACGCTAGAGACCATGTAGGTCAGATATGGTCCTAGATTGTGAGTGCGGCGCGGTTGTTGCAGTTGCTGTCCTTGTTGCAGACGCCGAGGCAATGGCCGGGCAGCGAGCTGGCGGAGCGGCTGGGTGTCGAGGGGCGGACGGTTCGCCGGGACATCGAGCGGTTGCGCGAGCTCGGGTATCCGGTCGAGGCGACGATGGGTGCGGAGGGCGGATATCGCCTGGTCGCGGGCAGTGCGATGCCGCCGTTGCTGCTCGACGACGAGGAGGCGGTCGCGATCGCGGTCGGGTTGCGGATGGCGTCGGGACACGCGGTGACCGGGATCGACGAGGCGTCGGTGCGGGCGCTCACCAAGCTGGAGCGGGTCTTGCCGTCTCGGTTAAGGCGCAGGGTGAGTGTGCTGAGCAAGGCGACAGTGCCGCTGCCGGTGAACGACGGGCCGCGCGTGGATCCGGAGTCGCTCACGATCCTCGCGACGGCGATCGCCAACCGCGAGCGGCTGCGGTTCGGCTATCTCGCCAACGACGGCAAGGCGACGAAAAGGCTGGTCGAACCGCATCATCTGGTGTCGTCCGGCCGTCGCTGGTATCTGCTCGCGTTCGACAGCGACCGCGACGACTGGCGGGTCTTCCGCGTCGATCGCATCGAAAGACCACAACCCATCGGGACCCGGTTCACCGCGAAAGACCTGCCTGCCGAGGACCCGGCGGCGTACGTGACCAAGAAGCTGCACACCTCCCGCCCGACGCATCGCGCGGTGGTCACCGTGCACGCGCCGGCGGACGAAGTAGCACGGATTTGGGGCGCGGCAAGCGAAGTGACCGCGGTGGACGGTCGCACCTGCCGCGTCGTCAGCCCGGCCGACACTCTGGAGTGGCTGGCGTTCCGGCTGACCAGCCTCGGTCGCGAGTTCGAGGTGCACGAGCCGCCGGAGCTGGCGGAGCACCTGCGCGAACTCGGCGGCCGGGCGCTGCGCGCGGCCAAATGATCAAACAGCCAGCTCCGCCAACGATTCCCGCAACTTCCCAGTCACCTCGACCGGCCGACGGGACTCGCGATCCACAAAAACGTGCACGAAATGCCCCTCCGCCACCAGGGTGTCCGAAGCCGTGTACATCCCGATCTCGTACCGCACGCTCGACCGCCCGAGGTGTGCGACCCGTAGCCCGATCCGCAGCGTGTCCGGGAACGAAACTGAGGCGTGGTAAGCACAACGCGATTCCACGCACAGCCCGATCACCGGCCCGGACTCGATGTCGAGACCGCCGCGTTCGATCAGCCAGGTGTTGATGACGGTGTCCATCAACGAGTAGTGCACGACGTTGTTTACGTGCCCATAGACGTCGTTGTCCTTCCACCGCAACGGAACCGTCTGCCAATGCGGATAGTTCACCACAGCTGCACCGAATCGCGCAGAATCCCCGCCAGGTCCTTTTCGGACGGTGTGCGCGGCGCGGTGGCCAGCAGTCGTTGCTGTTTCAGCGTTCCCTCCACGAGAGAGTCCACATCGGACTCGCTGTACCCGACCGCGCCGATCCCGGCGGGCAGGCCGATGTCGCGCATCAGCGTGGTCAGCACGGCGGGCAGGTGGTCGGCGAAGTCGCCGGACCACTCGAAATCCGGGGCCAGCAGCCGGGCGACACGCTGGTGGCGTTCCGGGTTCGCGGCGAAGGTGAACCGGAACGCGGCGGGCGCGGTGAGCGAAACCGCCATGCCGTGCGGCACCATCGCTTCGTCGCCGGGATAGCCGTCGGGGTGGAAATCCCGGACCTGCCCGGCGATCGGGTACGCGTTGGCGTGCGGGATGTGCACGCCGGCGTTGCCGAAGCCGAGCCCGGCGAACGTCGCGGCCAGCGCCATCGCCTCGCGCGCGGCCATGTCCTCGCCGTCGCGCACCGCGGCGGGCAACGCCCACGACAGCAGCTGCAGCGACTTCTCCGCGAACATGTCCGCCAGCGGATTCGACCCGCAGTACGGCACGCGCTCCTCCGGCCGCTTTCGGCCGAACTCGGTGTAGGGCTTGGCGGTGTAGCTCTCCGCCGCGTGACAGAGGATGTCCATCCCGCTCGCCGCGGTGACTCCGGCGGGCTGGCTGACCGTGAGCCGCGGGTCCACGACGGCCAGCGTCGGACGCAGCCGCAGGTGACTGATCCCGCTCTTCACCCGCAGCGACAGCACGTCCAGCACGCACACCGTGGTGCTCTCGGACCCGGTTCCGGTCGTCGTCGGCACCGCGACCAGCGGCTTCAGCGGGTTCGCCGGCGCGCGGCCGCCGCCGACCGGCGCGTTGACGTAATCCATCAGTTCACCGTCGTTGCTGGTCAGCAGGTTGGCGGCCTTCGCGGTGTCGATGCTGGAGCCGCCGCCGACCGCCACGAACGCGTCGTACGGGCCGGTGCCGCGCGCGAAGTCCACGGCCTTCTGCATGCTGACGTCGGTGGGCTCGACGTGCACGCCGTCGAACGTCTCGGCCGCGATCCCGTAGCCGCGGATGCCCTCGGCGATCCGCTCCGGCCATCCGGTCGCCGCGACGACCGGGTCGGTCACCACGAGGACGCGACGGGCGCCGAACTGGCCAAGATCGTATCCGATCTCGTCGCTCGAACCGGTTCCGTATTTGAGCGCCGGAGCCCCGTAAGTGAAAACAGTCTCATGTTCGGCGGATGTCACGACGGCGTCCTCCCAACTGGTGGGCAGCGCGATCCGGCAATCGGCACAATCCCGCGGCGAGTTCTTCAAGATCACTTGACGCCGGTTCACGGTGCCGCCCTAAGCTCTCCTCATTAGATACCAAGTGGGAACCACCGTCGCGCAAACGGCCGTACGCGTCTTGAACGAGGCCCGGGTTCGCCGGGTGTACGCGGTCGTCGGCGAGTCGTTCCTGGAATTGCTCGACGCGCTCCGCCGCGAGCGCGACGTCACGCTCGTTTCGGCCCGCCACGATTCGGGCGCCGCCTTCATGGCCGAGGCCGAGGGCAAGCTCACCGAACGCCCCGCCGTGCTGCTCGCGAGCCGCGGTCCGAGCGCCGCCGCGCTGGTCATGGGCGTGCAGACGGCGTACCAGGACGAGACGCCGATGGTGGTGCTGCTCGAAACCCCCGCGCTCGACCCGGTGCTCACCGGCGAGGTCCCGGCGTCCGATTCGACCGGGATGTTCGAAAAGATCGCCAAATGGGTCGTCCGCGCCGACGATCCCGACGACGTGCCGCACCTCCTCGCCGAAGCCCTCGCCCGCTGCCGCGAGGGGCGGCCGGGTCCGGTCGTCATCGGCGTGCCCAGCGACGCGTGGGGCGTGCCGTACGACTCGGCCAAACCGGTGGCGAAGGTTCGCCCGCCGGTCACCGGAACGCTGGGCCGTTCGGCGGAAGCTGTCGCCGGTCTGGTGGACGAAGCGCGTTACCCGGTGGTCATCGTCGGCGGGCGCGCGCGGTCGGCGCGGGACGAGCTGATCGCGGTGGCGGACGAGCTGGCGCTCCCGGTGTACAACGCTTTCCGCCGCCAGGACGCGTTCCCGGAGAACCACGCCCGCTACGCCGGACACCTCGGTCTCGGCATCCCGGCGCGCCAGCTCGACGCGCTCGAACGGGCCGACCTCGTGCTCGCGCTCGGCACTCAGCTCGACGAAGTCACGACGCAGGGCTTCCGCTATCCGACTCCACAGCAGACGCTTGTCCTTGTCGGCACTGGCATCGACGAACAACGCCGTCGCGGCCTGACGTTCCGTGTGGACACTGAGGTCGAGCCGTTCCTGAAGGAGCTGCGCGCGATCGCTTCGCCGCGTACGCGCAGAGCGTCGGCCGCGAACGCCGCCGTACACACCTTCATGACTCCGCCGAACACAAGCAACAACACGCGCGTACATCCGGTCGACGTCGTGCGCGCGCTGCGAAAGCTCGCGCCCGAGGACACCATCGTCACGAGTGACGCTGGCAACTTCGCCCAGTTCATGCACCGTTACTGGTGCTTCACCGCTCCGCGCAGCCAGCTCGGTCCGAGCAACGCTGCGATGGGGTACGCGGTCCCTGCGGCGGTAGCGGCCAAGCTCGCCGAGCCGCGGCGCACTGTGGTCGCGATGGTCGGCGACGCGGGCACGCTTATGACAGGGCAAGAGATCGAGACCGCTGTGCGTTACCGCGCGCCAGTGATGGTGGTCGTGTTCCAGAACGGCTTGCACGGCCCTCTCGCGATGCATCAGGCGCGTACGCACGGACGGCTGTCCGGAGTGACCATCCCGCTGACTGACTTCGCGTCGTGGGCGCGCGGGCTCGGCGCAGCGGGGTACACGGTGGACGATCGCGAGCGGCTCGAGCCGATCATCGCGAGCGCGCTCGTCCGGCAGCGGCCGTGCGTAATCGACGTGCGCACGGACCCGGACGTCGTTACTCCGGACGTGCGGCTCAGCACGCTTCTCGGAGCCCCGCGCCCCGCAGGGACCTGAAATCTTCCTGAGAACACAGGGAAACGCCGGGAATGTTCGGTAGCTGCCCGGGGTTGCCTCAGGTAACCTGACGGTGTTCCCGGGGTTCGGCATCCGGACCCGGTTCGCTCGGCTGAGTTCGGCCGGCGTTCGGTTGGGGAAATTCCCGGGTGGACACGCTCCCCGGCTCGGTTCGCGGCCATTCGGCGCGTTTCAGGGGTGGGGACAACCGGTTTCGGCCGGATTTTGTCGGTGCCGGATGGCACCATCGCGGTCATCGCCTCGCTTGCCGCGAGGAAGGAACGAGGGGAGTTCGTCATGGCCGACGAAAAGGACGGGAAATCCCGTACCGCCGCGGCGACGGCTCGCGGCCGGGCCCGGTCCGCGCGGGCCGGTGCGCTGGTGTCCGTAGTGCGCGAAGAGCCGGAGCACGCCGCCGCCGAGGTGCCCGAGCAGAACCGGTCCGGAGTGGTTCCGGTGCTGTTCAGCGCCAGTGCGGAGGCCCACGACGTAGCCGTGGTCGCGTCCGACCAGGGTGCCGAGTGGCGCTCGCCGTTCGGCGCGCCGCTCCGCCAAGCCAGCGGGGAGTGACCCGGCCGCGCGAACTGGGGTGAGTCGGCTTGTCCGGTCCCGCTCCGCTGTGCTTTACTTTGCTTGGTCTCGATTTTTGTGTTCGTGGTAAAGCACGCTCGCAAGACTCAGCGGGCGTGATCCTCCTCTTCGGGGAACGCATCTCGCCCGTGTCTGGGCCCAGGACGTCGGTCGGCTTCCTGTTTTGGTGTTATGTATGGAGATTGTTTAGATGACTGAGGGCACCGTGAAGTGGTTCAACTCCGAGAAGGGGTTCGGCTTCATCACTCCCGACAACGGCGGCGGCGACGTCTTCGTGCACTACAGCGAGATCCAGGGCAACGGTTTCCGTACCCTCGAGGAGAACGCTCGCGTGCAGTTCGAGATCGGCCAGGGCCAGAAGGGCCCGCAGGCCACGTCGGTCAGCCTGATCTGACCTGCGTCTAATCGCTAAGTCGCCACCACTCTCGGTTCCGGGGGTGGTGGCTTCTTTCGTCTCGGCGGCGGTAGCGCGGAGCCAGCCGTCTCACGATGCGGATTGTGTTGCCCGCCAAGGCTTTCTGTGCCTGACCGGCCATTGTGGATCACCCGATCGTGGCGCGCCCGGGTGCTCGTAGGCTCGCGGACATGAGCGAAAACACCTATCTCGTCACCGGGATGTCCTGCGGCCACTGCGCGCAGTCGGTCACCGAAGAACTCACCGAGGTGCCCGGGGTCGAGAACGTGACTGTCGACGTCGAAACCGGGCACGTGACGGTCCGCAGCGCCGAAGCCCTCGACGAGACGGCCGTTCGCGCGGCGGTCGAGGAAGCCGGGTACACCTACGAAGGGCTTGCTTCTCTCGTTTGAACGATGGGTAGCCACGCGGGAACCCAGGGTAGGCTCTGGCCGGCGTGGAGGCACGGCCGATGCAACGTCCGTGCAACCCTTTCCTCCGCGCGGCCGGACGTGTGTGCTGGCCCCCTGGCGGCAGCAGACTTGGGGGGTGCCCGATGGGGGCAGTCGTTGCGGGGATAGTGGCGAACCCTGCTTCCGGACAGGACATCCGAAGACTCGTCACGCAGGCGTCGGCCGTCCCGGTCGAGGAGAAGGCCAACCTGGTGCGCCGGCTGCTGTCGGCGTTCGCGGTGACCGGCGTCGAACGCGTGCTGCTCTCCACCGATCTCGGCGGCATCTCCGCCGCCGTCCTGCGCGACCTCGGCCGCGATCCGCTGCCCGCGGTCGAGTTCTGCGACGAGGACACGCTCACCGGCACCGCACAGGACACCGTCAACGCGGTGCGCCGGATGGTCGACGCCGGGGCCGGCGTGATCGTGTGCCTCGGCGGCGACGGCACCGCCCGCGTCGCCGCGAAGGCCTGCGGCGATGTGCCGCTGCTCGCGCTGCCGACCGGCACCAACAACGCGTTCCCGCAGGCCGGGGAGGCCACGGTGGCCGGGCTCGCCGCCGGGATGGTCGCGAGCGGCCAGGTCGACGCGGACCTCGTCACCCAGCGGGTCAGCATGCTCGAGGTCGTCACGAAGAACCGCCGCGAGATCGCGCTGGTGGACGTCGCGGTCTCGATGAACAAACACGTCGGCGCGAAGGCGCTCTGGGATCCCACCGCGCTCACCGAGCTTTACTGCACCTTCGCTGAACCGGACGGCATTGGCCTGTCGAGCATCGCCGGACAGCTGTGTCCGAGTTCTCGTTCCAGCGCGGATGGCGTAGCGCTTCAGCTTGGCCCGGTCGAGAGTTCCGCGTACGTGGTGCACGCCGCGATCGCGCCCGGCGTGGTGCGTCCAGTCGGCGTACGCGGCTGGGGAGTGCTTCGCCCCGGCGTACGCGTCGACCTTGCCGCAGGTGGCGGCGTTATCGCGGTAGACGGAGAACGCGAGTTGGAGCTGAAGAACGGCGAAGGCGCGTACGTAGAACTGCGCGCCGACGGCCCGTGGTGCGTCGACGTACGCGCGGCGATGGCCGAAGCCGCAACCCAGGGGTTGCTGCGCAGCACCGCTACAAGCGGGACCGGCGAGAAAGGCCGAAGCCACGGTCGCTGCGCTGGCTGAGATCACGTGCAGGTGACACCTTCCGGGTGTCGTTCGCTGCGCCTTGCCCGACCGGCTACCTTCTGCGAGTGGCACACGGGGAGGATCGGGGATGAGCAGCACTGCGACGCGGCCGGAAACGACTGCCGAGCCCCCACCGGAGGAATTTCGGGGCCGCAGCGGAATCGCCGGGCTGCTGGACCTGCCCGGCCAGGCGGTGCGAGCGGTCGTCAGATCGACGACCACGACGCCCGGCAAGCTTTCGCTGATCGCGGTCGCGCTGGTGCTGTTGTCGCTGGTGGCCGGGCTTGTCGGCGTGTTGTCCGTGAAAGACAAGGACAACACGATCAACGGCCTGATCGACCATCGCGAACCGCTCGCGGCGGCCGCGCAGCAGGTGTTCCGCTCGCTGTCGGACGCGGACGCGACCGCGGCCAGTGCTTTCCTTTCCGTCGGCACCGAACCGCCCGCGCTGCGGAAGCGGTACGAGCAGGACGTCGCCGAAGCGGGATCCGCGCTCGCCCGCGCGGCGTCGGACACCGCCGATGTCGGCGACGCCGCCCACCAGGTGGACATCCTGAACCAGAAGGTTCCGGTCTACACCGGGATCGTCGAAACCGCGCGCGCGAACAACCGGCAGGGTTTCCCGTCCGGCGCTTCGTATCTGCGCGAGGCTTCGCAGCTGATGCGCTCGACGATCCTTCCCGCCGCGGACGCGCTCTACAAAGCGCACACCCAGAAGCTTTCCGACGAGCAGGACAGCAGCAGCGACGTGCCGTGGGCGGCCGTCGCGCTGGTCCTCGTGCTCCTCGCGGCGCTCGTGGTCGCGCAGATCTACTTGACCCGGCGGACAAACCGCGTGCTGAACATCGGGCTGCTCGTGGCCACCGGCTGCATCGTGCTGTCGCTGCTGTGGGGCGCGGTCGCGCTCGTCGTGCAGGGCAGTCTCGTCGCGACCGGGCGCACCGACGGCACTTCGCAGGTCGACATCCTGGTGCGGGCCCGGATCTACGCCCTGCAGGCACGCGCGGACGAAACCCTCACGCTGGTCGCGCGCGGCGACGGCGGCGCGTACGAACAGCAGTTCATCAAGCTGGCCGAAAACCTCGTCGGCGCTGACGGCAAGGGCGGCCTGCTCGGCCAGGCGCGCGACCTCGCGTCCGGCACCGCGGGCGAGAAGAAGATCGAAGCGGCGGAACAGGCCGCGCGCGAATGGTCGCTGGCCCACCTTCAGGTGCGCCGCCTCGACGACGGCGGGCAGTACCAGGAGGCGGTGGACTTCGCGACGAGCGTCAGCCAGAACAGCGCCGCCGCGGCGTTCGCCCGGCTCGACACGAACCTGCAAGCCGCGATCGACGTCTGCCGGCAGGAATTCCTCGACAGCACCAGATCCGGCGACAACGCGCTCACCGCGCTCGCGGCGGGCGTCGGCGTGCTGGCGGTGCTCGCCGCGGGCGGCGCGACAGTCGGCGTGCGAGAGAGATTGAGGGAGTACCGGTGATCCGGTCGCGGCACTTCGTCCGGACTGCCGTACTCGCGGTGGTCGCGGTTCTCGCCGCCGCCTGCGGGACGGCGGACCAGCCGATGGAGGCCGCGCCGGTCACCGACGCGGCCTGGCCGACTCCGGCGGGCGTCGGCGGCCCCGACGCCGCGGCCGGCGGCGACTCCGACACCAGCTGCAACCCGCTCGCCAGCCTCGCGCCGAATGGTCTGGACACCTCCGGGCCGAGCCTGCAGAAGATCAAAGCGCGCGGGAAACTCATCGCGGGCGTCGACCAGACGACCTACCTCTTCGGCTTCCGGAATCCGAAGACCGGCAAGCTCGAAGGCTTCGACATCGACCTGGTCAACGAGATCGCCAAAGCGATTTTCGGTTCCGACGGGCACGTGCAGTACCGGGCGATCACGTCGTCGCAGCGCGAGACGGTGCTCAAGGAGCACCAGGTCGACGTGGTGGTCCGGACCTACAGCATCACCTGCGCCCGCCGCAAGCAGGTGCAGTTCTCGTCGGTGTACTACGTGGCCGGGCAGAAGATTCTGGTGCCGAAGTCGTCGAACGCGCAGTCGCTGACCGACCTCGCCGGGAAGCGCGTGTGCGCGGCGGCGAAGTCGACCTCGCTCGCGAAGATCGCCACCGACCCGGCCAAACCGGTCGCGGTGTCGGTGCCGAACTGGTCGGACTGCCTGGTGATGCTGCAGCAGGGCCAGGTCGACGCGGTGTCCACGGACGACACGATCCTGGCCGGCATGGCCGCGCAGGACCCGACGGTGAAGGTCGCGGGGGACCCGATGACCCAGGAGAATTACGGCGTCGGGGTCCCGAAGGACGAGGAAGATCTGGTCCGCTTCGTGAACGCGGTGCTGGACAAGATCCGCGGCGACGGCACCTGGGCGAGCAGTTACCAGAACTGGGTCGGCGCGCGGCTGGGGCCGGCGAACCCGCCGTCCCCGCAATACGGCTGACCGGCCGGTCTTGCGGCGCCGGCGCCGCGCAAGTTGTACTTTTTGAGCGGCAGGTTTGCCGCGGGGAGCTCGGGAGGTAGTTGTGTCGGAGGAGGCGCGCCGTCCTCGGCACGCAGCACCGGAGGGGGACGGCGACCAGGCGAAAGCCGCGGACCAGCCGTCCGGGCGAGGCGAGGCGGCCGACGCTTCGTGGACTCCGCCGCCGCCGGTGCGCTGGGACACCCCGGAACCGTCGGTGTCCGGGCGGCTCAACCCGCAGCCGGATCCCGACGCCGAGACGTTGATCAACGCTCCCGTGCAGCGTCCGCAGGGCGGGCAACCCGGGCAGCAGCGGCCGTCCGGTCCCGGGGCTCCGCAGGGTCAGGCGCAGCAGGCAGGGCAGCCCGGTCAACCGGGGCAGGCAGGACAGCCTTCGCAGCCAGGGCAGTCGAGTCAGCCCGCGCAGCCGGGCCAGGCCGGTCAGCCGCCGTGGACGCAGGGCCGTCCGGCTCCGCGTGGCGGCCAGCCGATGCCGCCGCAAGGCCGTCCGCCCACCCAAGGCCAGCCGTATCCAGCCGCGCCAGGCCAGCCCGCGCCGCCGTCGCAGGGCCAGCCGTATCCGCCGCAGTCGCGTACCGGGCAGCGACCCCCGCCGAACCGCCCGCAACAGGCTCAGCAGGCCCAGGGCACGCAGGGAAACCGTCCGTCGAGGCCGCCGGAGAACCGCGCCACCGGACCGAACTCCGGCCCGATCCCGATGGGCGCGGCGCAGGGCCAGCGTCCCGTTGAGGGCGGCGAAGCCCCCACTCGTCCGCCGGGCGACCTCGCGCCGGTGATCCTGCCGCAGTCGAACCAGCCGGTCGCTCCGGTCGACCCGGCCGCGCCGATGCCGACCAGCGTGCTGGCCAGCCCGACGCCGCACACCCAGAGCATCATGCCGCCGACTCCGCGCGTGGCCCCCGCTGACGGCGGCCCGCTGCCCGACCACGGCACGGACAGCGTCCTGCCGTCGGGCGGCAGCGAAGGCCACGGCACCGGCACCCACGGTTCGCAGGGCTCGCAAGGCACCGGCACCGGAACCGGCTCGTTCCCCGGCACCTCCCGGCGCACCGGCTCGCGCGGCACCCGCCGGTCCCGGCGCGGACGGCTCGGCGCTGGTCTCATCGACGTGCCGCCGGTGCCCTATCGCGATCCCTCGACCGCCGTGCTGGCGAACCCGGTGGTGGCCGAGGACAAGCGGTTCTGCGGCAACTGCAGCGCGAAGGTCGGCCGCGGCAAGGACGGCCAGCCCGGCGAGCCCGAGGGCACTTGCGAGAAGTGCGGCACGGCGTTCTCGTTCATCGCGAAGCTGAAGGCGCACGAGGTCGTCGGCGGCCAGTACGAGGTGCTCGGCGCGCTCGCCTACGGCGGTCTCGGCTGGATTTACCTGGCCAAGGACCACAACGTGTCCGACCGCTGGGTCGTGCTGAAGGGCCTCATCGACACCGGCGACTCCACCGCGATGGCCGCCGCGGCGAACGAACAGCGATTCCTCGCCGAAGTCGAGCACCCGAACATCGTCAAGATCCACAACTTCGTGCAGCATCCGGACGCGCAGACCGGCAACGCCGTCGGCTACATCGTCATGGAGTACGTCGGCGGCCAGTCGCTGCGCCAGCTCGCGCTGCAGCACCACCGGGAGAGCAACCGGCCAGAGCCGCTGCCGATCGGCCAGGTAATCGCGTACGGCCTGGAGATTCTGCCCGCGCTCGGCTATCTGCACGGCCAGGGCCTGCTGTACTGCGACCTCAAGCCGGACAACGTCATCCAGACCCGCGAGCAGCTCAAGCTGATCGACCTCGGCGCGGTGCGGCGGATCGACGACTACGAGAGCCCGCTGTTCTTCACCACCGGTTACAGCGCTCCCGAGCTGGCGTCGCACGGCGCTTCGGTGTCTTCGGATCTGTACACGGTCGGCCGGACGCTGGCGGTGCTGAGCTTCGAGTTCGCCGGGTACACGCGCGAGTTCAAGAACACGCTGCCCGGGCCCGACGCGGTGCCGTTGTTCGCGCTTTTCGGGTCGTATTACCGGTTCCTGAAGCGCGCCACGCACGCTGATCCGGATCGGCGGTTCATCGCTGCCGATGACATGGCTGACCAGCTGACCGGTGTGCTGCGCGAGATCATGGCGCTGGGCACCGGTCAACCGCGGCCAGCCGCGTCGACGGTGTTCGGGCCGGAGAGCCGGACTTTCGGCGTCCACCTGGTGGTGCCGGAGCAGGGCGAGCGGGTGCCGTTGCCGGATGCTGCCGAGGTTGTCGCCGGTCTGCCGATCCCGCAGGTGGACACGGACGACCCGGCTGCCGGTGTGCTCGCCACGACTACTGCGCTTGATCCGCACGAGGCGATCGAGGCGCTGGCTACCGCGCCGCGTGAGTCGATCGAGGTGCGGTTGCGGATTGTCCGGGCGCGGATTGAGCTGGGCGAGTTCGTGGAGGCGCAGCGGCAATTGCAGGCTGCGCAGTATCTGGCGATCCGGCACGGGTTCCCGCACGACTGGCGGATTGACTGGTACCGCGGGCTGATCGAGCTGGCCGGCGGTCGGCCGCGAGTCGCGCACGTGGCGTTCGACGCGGTTTACGACGACCTGCCCGGCGAGATCGCACCGAAGCTGGCGCTGGCGGTCAGTGCTGAGGGCGTTGGGGATTACTTCGGTGCCGCCCGGTTTTATGAGCTGGTTTGGCGGACTGACCGGACGTATGTGAGTGCTGCGTTCGGATTGGCGCGGGTTTATCTGGCGCAGGGCGCGCGGGAGAGCGCGGTCGAGGTGCTGGAAGGGGTTCCGGCTACCTCGACGCATTACGTGGACGCTCAGGTTGCGGCGATCAAGATCAAGACGCGCGCACAAGGCGTTGGCACGGGCGAACACCCGACTGTCACCGAGGGCGACCTCGTCGATGCGTCGGGTCGGTTGCAGCGGCTCAACCTCGACGCCGAGCGGCACACGCGGCTCAGTGCGGAGGTCCTTGAAGCGGCCTATGACTGGCTGAAGGTGCCGAACCAGACGAAGCCGGTCACGACGGCGAAGGTGCTCGGCTGTGAACTGGAGGAGCGTGACGTCCGCTTCGGACTGGAGCGCTGCTACCGGTCGCTGGCCCGGCTCACCGACAATACGACCGACCGGATCGCGCTGGTGGACCGCGCCAACGCCATCCGACCCCGCACCCTCACCTAGGGCCCTCGTGAGTGTTTATGCCGGTTCTAACCGGCATAAACACTCACGACCAGGTCAGGGGTTGATGTCCCACTCGCGCTTGTTGCGCCGATGCTGCTCGGCGAGTTTCTCCAGCGCCTGCGGGTCGCCGTGCGTACTGAAGTGCTCGAACCCCACCGCGATGAACACCGCCCGGGCATTCACCGCGACCGGCCCGTCGGCGGCATCCAGGTGCCCGTCCGCGCTCACGTAGATCTTCCGGCCGGCGACGCCGTCCAGCCGGGCCTCGATGTACAGCGTGGATCCGACCGGCACTGGGCGGCGGAAGTCCGTCTCCAGCTTCCCCGTCACCGCGGGGCGGTGCAGCAGGTTCCCGACCGTCGAGCCGAGAGCCTCGTCGAACGCGCACGCCAGCAAGCCGCCGTGCGCGAGCCCGGGCGCACCCTGGTGCGCGGACGTCACGGTGAACTTCGAGTGCACCGTGTAACCCTCGCCGATGGCTGAGCGCAGGTGCAGGCCGTCGTCCACCTCGTCGCCGCAGCCGAAGCATTCGGCGAAGTGGGCGCCTAGCTCAGTGCCGGGTACGGGGGCTTTCGGGTGGATCTCCGGCGGCTCCACCGGCACGGGCGGCCACGGGCCGGAAACAGGACTCATGGGACGACGTTAACCCGGCGGAAGGACCCGTCGGCACCCGCCCTGACCGGCGCGGCCGCATTTCCTCAGCGCAGGGTAGTCGGAAAATTCCGCACGGTAGAAATTTCGCGACTCACCCTGCCAGCTTGGTTCAACGGGTCAAGACTGGGGAAATGTGCTCCAACGGATGGACCGGGACGTGTGCAGGAGGAGGTCACCGCCGGGATGAGTGAGCCAAAGACGGGGAAACCCGAGGTCGATCAGAGAACAGTCAAACGCGCGGTGATCGCGTCCGCGATGGGTAATGCGACCGAGTGGTACGACTACGGCGTATTCACCTCGGGCGCGATCGCGACGAGTATCGGAACACTGTTCTTCCCCGGTGAGGGCAACGCGGTGCTGAAATCGCTTGCCCTGCTGGCCGTCGGCTTCATCGTACGGCCGTTCGGCGGAGCGTTCTTCGGCCCGTTGGGGGACAAGCTCGGCAGGCAGAAGGTTCTCGCCCTCACCATTTTGCTGATGTCCGGCTGCACCTTCCTGGTCGGCGTGCTGCCGACGTATTCAGGCGGGTACAGCATGGGCATCGCGGCGCCGATCGCGATCTTGTTGCTGCGGCTCATCCAGGGCTTCTCGACCGGCGGCGAGTACGGCGGCGCGGCGACGTTCATCGCGGAATACGCGCCGACGAAACGGCGTGGTTTCTTCGGTTCCTTCCTGGAGATGGGCACCCTGGCCGGCTACGTGCTCGGCAACTCGGTCGTGCTGATCACTTACCTGTCGCTGTCGACCGAGCAGTTCGACTCGTGGGGCTGGCGGATTCCGTTCTTCATCGCGCTTCCGATCGGTGCGATCGGTCTCTACCTGCGGTCGAAGCTCGAGGACACGCCGGAGTTCCGCAGGCTCGAGGCGGCGGGCGAGAAGTCGGAGAAGGCTCCGCTCAAGGAGACGATCCAGCGCAACTGGCGGATGATCCTGAACCTGATCGGCATCGTGCTGCTGCTGAACATCGCCGACTACATGCTGCTCACGACGATGCCGACGTATTTCACCGACACTCTGCACATCGGCGACACCGAGTCCAGCCTGATCATCATCGGGGTGGAGATCGTGCAGTTCGCGCTGCTGATCCCGCTGGGTTCGCTGTCCGACCGGATCGGCCGGAAACCCTTGCTGCTCACCGCGGCCATCGGGTTCATCGTGCTGAGCTGGCCCAGCATCAAGCTGATGCAGAGCGGCAGCCTGCTGTGGCTGATCGTCGGCTTCCTGGTCGTGGCGATCCTGCTGGCGCTGATGCTGGCGGTCATCGGCTCGACGTTCCCGGCGATGTTCCCGACGCGCGTGCGGTACGGCTCGTTCGCGATCGGCTACAACATCTCGACGTCGCTGTTCGGCGGCACCTGCGGCGTGATCGTCACGGCGTTGATCGGCAGCACCGGCAACGCGGACTGGCCGGCGTACTACTTGATCATCGCGGCCCTCATCGCGCTGGTCCCGATCATCAAGATCCCGGAGACGGCCCGGGTGCCGATCGAGGAGATCGACACCGCGGACACCGGCGGCAAGCTCGCCGGCGCCAGCAAGTGAGCGTCTGAGCTCACAAGAAAACCGCCCTCCGTCCATTGAGGACAGAGGGCGGTTTTCTTTGCGAAGTCAGCTGTTCTGCGTCGCCTCGACCGCCTGCGGAGCGAAGCGCTTGCGGGCCCAAGCTGCCAGGCCACCGGCGACCACGACGGCAACAACGGTTTCGATCATCAGTGCAACGAGCACCATGGTGCTTCCTCCTCAGGTTCTCGGGCCGGCCAATCGTGTGCCGGCTGAGCGACTGGTTCGACGACCGCTCCGGCCGCCACTGAGAACATCGCCCCGAAAGCCCGGGATATTTCGTCGAAAACCCACTTGATCTGGTGACGTCCGCCACTCTTGCCAGGAAAGCGTTTCAGCCGGAGGTCGGGCTGGGTAACGACGCGGTTCCCGCAGGTGAACGCAGGGATGCGGGAGCCCGTTCACTGGTGGTCGGATACGCCCGCGGCGGTTGCGCGGGCCGCGAGGTTCCCGCCCGCTGTCCGGGCTCCGTCGGCGGTTGCTTGTCCGGAGTGCCCGGGCTCACCTCCGGACCGGGCGCGGGCGCGTGCAACGGGTCCGTCGAGGTCTTCACCGGCCCGGCCGGACTGGACGGGGCGGGCGAGACGGTGGCGAGTCCCGGCCCGGCGGGCATGACCGGCGGCTGCTCGGTCCCGCGGCTGCCCACCGCGAGACCGGCCACCACGATCACCGCGACCGTCGCGGCGGAGCTTCCCGCGACCGCCCAGCGCTTGCGCTTCCGGCGGAGGGCGGCACCGCGGACGATCACGTCGGCGGCGTCGACCCGCATCGGCGGGCCGTCCGGCGTCTGCGCGAACAAGGCGCGCACAGCTTCGTCGTCTTCGGAGACCATCTCGTTCACCTCCTTCCCGGGACGGGCAGTGCCTCGAAATGCGGGCCCAGCCGGGTCCGCAAGGTGGCCAGACCGCGCGCGGCCTGGCTCTTCACGGTGCCAGTCCGGCAGCCGAGCGCCGCGGCGGTCTCCTCGACGGACAGGTCCTCGAAGTACCGCAGCACCAGCACCGCGCGCTGGCGCGGGGCCAACGCGGCGAGTGCCTGCTGGATCAGCTGGTCGTGCTCAGTCTCGGCGACAGGAGCCGGGACGTCGGGCGGTGCGTCGGTGAGCCGCTCCCGTTTCCAGCGGCTGCGGCGGTTTTCCGCGAGGAAAGTGCGCAGCACGATTTTGCGCGCGTAAGCGTCGAGCGCGTCGTGCCGGGCCAGCCGCGGCCAGGCGAGGTACAGCTTGAGCAGCGCCGCCTGTGCGAGATCCTCGGCCCGGTGCCAATCCCCGCAAAGCAGGTAAGCAGTGGACCGCAGGCTGTGCGCGCGCTCGCCGAAGTACCGGGCGAACTCGCCGTCCCACGGCGAGCTCGGCCCGGACGCCGGACTGGAGCGGGAGGGCACCGGGTGATCAGCCCCAGACCGAGGGCAGGTGCAGGTCGCCGGTCGGGCCCGCGGGCACCGCGGTCGGGACGCGCTTGGACTTCGCGGGCTGACCCGGCGCGGCGACCTTCGGCGCGGCCGGGGCGGCGGTGGTCTGCCGGTCAGTGGGCGCCGGGGCCGGGGCGGCGGTGGGCCGCTCGGCCGGAGCGGTCTTCGTCGGGGCCGGCTGCGCCGACGGCGGGGCGTCCGCGGCGAAAGCGACCGCGCCGCCGGTCAGCGCGCCTCCGGCGAGCAGCAGCGAACCGATGGCGAGAGCGAAGCGAACACGCACGAGTTTCCTCCTGGTTCCACGAGCGCCGGGTGGCGCTTGTCTGCTCTAGTCATGCGGCCGGCGCTCGCCGGGGTTGCATCGGGTTTTCTTTTTCCGGCCGGGACACGCGAACGGCCGGGAGCGTTCGAGAGCTCCCGGCCGTCCGGTGGTGCTTGTTCGGTTCTCGGTTACGCGGACAGCGCCGACAGCTTGGTCCACGACGCCCAGTCGTAGGTCCAGTCGCTGTAGTCGCCGTCCTTCGCGCCCAGCTGCTGGGTGCTGCCGGAGATCTCCACCGGATCGCCGGGAAGGACGCTGTCGTAGTAGATCTTCGCGTTCGCCGGCGACAGGTTGAGGCAGCCGTGCGAGATGTTCTTCTTGCCCTGCGCCCAGATCGACCCCGCGAGACCGTGGATGAACTCGCCGTTGTTGGAGATCCGGACCGCCCACGGCACGTTCACGTCGGTGTAGTTGTAGCGCGGGTTGCTCATCGAGTACGTCGCGTGCCTCGACATCACCACGTGCGTGCCGCTGTGCGTGACGCGGCCCGGGTCGGAGTCGAGGCCGTAGCTCACCGGGAAGTCCATGACCTGCTGGCCGTCGCGGATGACCTGCATGGTGTGTTCCTGGGTGTTGCCCTTGACGATCTGCGAGCGGCCGATGGTGAAGCTCGCGGAGACGTCCTGCTTGCCGTAGACGCCGTCGCCCATCGAAACGCCGTAGATGTTGGCCGAGACGACGACCTTCGTGTTCGGCTTGAAGTACTCCTTCGGCCGCCAGTGCACTGAAGTGTCGCCGTTGAGCCACGCCCAGGCGCCCTCGGTCTTCGGCGTGGTTTCCACCGACAGCGCGCGCTCGACGGACGCCTTGTCCTTGACCGCGCTCGGGAACGTGAGCGCGATCGGCATCGCGATGCCGTAGGTCTGCCCGTCGCCGACGTTCAGGCTGCCCTGCATCTGGCGGCGCGGCTTGACCGTGGTGAACGAGCCGTTGATCTGGACCTGCTTGCCGTCCTCGCCGGTGGCCTGGCCGGACCAGGTGTAGGTCTTGCCGTAGCCGAGGTCTTCGGTGCTGCTCCAGCTCTTCTTGTCCGGAGAGGGTTGCCCCTGCACCTGTTTGCCGTCGGCGTTGGTGAGCGTGACCGCTCCGATGGTGCCGTTGGCGACGGTCACCTTCGCCGGTTGGCCCGGAGCCACGTCGCCCGCCCCGGATGCCGGCGTGATCGCCACGGCCGCCGCTTTCGCGGGCGTGGCCGGTGCCTCGGTAGGCCCGCCGCCCGCGGTCCCGCCCGCGTTCACGCTCGACCCGCCGCCGCTGCACGCCCCGAGCGTGAGCGCGGCGACCAAGCCAAGCACCGCGACGCCGGCCCGGCGGCGTGCGAAGTGTCGGATAGTCACACCGATCCCCAATCTCCCCTTAGTACCCCGAACACCCAGACGTCCCGAGATGCCTTCACGTTCACCGGAAAAGGGGTGACCAGCATCACACTGCACCGAGTGACCATTACGGAGGCGGCTCGACCGACCGCGCACTGTGCATCACCGAACTGCGCTGGGTGTACTGGATCAGAGTAGCCGCGGGGTCCGACAGCGCTGCGTAGGCGGCGATACGACGTTCCGGTGATGCGCGCACGATGGAACCGATCCTTGCGATCAACGGGGTTCAGATTTGGTGAGATCCCGGTAGGCTGCTGACCAGGCCGTCGTTTTGCGTGTTCGTGGCTTCACACTCGCGGAACTTCTGACGCGAGCCGTGGGGCCGAAAAGCTCTTCGCTCGTCTCGTTGGAACCGCCCGGGACGGCCTGGGTGCCGCTTCGGTGGCATTCGAAGCGGATCTGTTACGAGGAGTACAGCGGTGGCGCAAGGCACTGTGAAGTGGTTCAACGCGGAGAAGGGCTTCGGCTTCATCGCGCAGGACGGCGGCGAAGGCGACGTTTTCGTGCACTACTCGGAGATCGAGGGACGCGGCTTCCGCACCCTCGAGGAGAACCAGCGAGTGGAGTTCGAGGTCGGCCAGGGGCAGAAGGGCCCGCAGGCCCAGAAGGTCCGCGCGATCTGAGTCAGGCCCGCGCGTTTTCTCAGGCCTGAAAGAAGGGCCCCGACGGGATTTCCCGTCGGGGCCTTTTTTCATTGCGGGTTCCGTTGTGGGGAATGTTTGGAGCGACGGTTATCGCGGCTGACCCTGGGGTGGTGTTGGGGCGGCGGTTCGGTGGTCGTTGGTTGGGGTCCGCTGGCTGAGTGCCGGTCGGGGTGGCTGGTCGGGTGCGCCACGGCTTGATCAGGTTCGGGCGGTTGGCGGGCTGCCCGGGCCAGGGGAATGCGGCCGGGGCCTGGTTCGGCTGGGGTTTGGAGAGCTCGACCGCGGCCCGGTTCGGCTGGGGTTCGTGGAGTGCGGCTGCGGTCTGGCTCGGCTGAGGCCGGGGAACGCGCTGC
Source organism: Amycolatopsis sp. cg13 (assembly GCF_041346965.1). Taxonomy (GTDB): domain Bacteria; phylum Actinomycetota; class Actinomycetes; order Mycobacteriales; family Pseudonocardiaceae; genus Amycolatopsis. Next base: position 5,310,608 of record NZ_CP166848.1, on the reverse strand, counting down.
GGCCTGGTTCGGCGGGTTCGATGCGGGCGGATCTCGGCCGGGTTGGGCACGGATGGGCGACGCCGGATCGGTTGGTTGCTTCGACTGTGAGTGGGTGCCGCCGAGTTGACTCGATCGGGTGGCCGTGGGGCGTTGATGACCGGGCGACTTGGGCTGGTTGCCGGGTTTCGCGGCTTGGTTGAGGGCCTGGGCCGGTCGCCCTCGCCGGAGTCGGCTGCCTGAGCCGGCGGCCGGGATCCGGCCGCCAGGGTTGGCGGCGGAGTTGGTCGCCGGTGTCGGCGGCCGGTGTCGATTGCCGGGATAGGCGGCTGCCGGGATAGGCGGCGCGAATCGGCTGGCCAAGTTGGCTGCCCGAGTTGGCGGTCGGGGTCGGTTGCGCGAGTTGCTGCCCGAGTTGGGGGTCGGGGTCGGTTGGTTGCACGAGTTGCTGCCCGAGTTGGGGGTCGGGGTCGGTTGGTTGCACGAGTTGCTGCCGGAGTCTGCGGGCGGAGTTGGTTCGCCGAGTTCGGTTGCCCGAGTTGAGGCGGGAAGTCGGCTGCCCGAGCTGGAGGCCGGAGTTGGCTGACGGGCCCCCGCGGTTGGCGGCGATCGCGGGTCTCGCCGTGGGGCGATCTGATGTGCGCCTAGTCCAGCGCGCCGCCGCGACGCCCTGCCGCGCCGCCGCGACGTCCTGCCGCGCCGCCGCCACGCCGCGGCGGGCACCCTCCCTCAGCGCCCCCGCACCTCCATCGCGCCGGGCTGCCGGACTGCGGTTGCACCACGCTGTCGGCTTCCCCCGCTTGCCTGCGTCCCCTCGCCGCGTTTCCCGTCGCTTCCTTGCGTCCCCTCGCGGCGCGTCCGCCCCTCCTCGCGAGCCCGTGCCCGTCCGCCGCGAACTATCAACCAGGCCGTCGGCACCACAGCCAAGACATCCGCAGGCGAATCCGGGAAGCGTCCCGCCCACCGGGAACCCCGGCCGTCCGGCGACCCCGGAAAAGGGAAAACCCCCGGCCGTCGGGGGAAGCCGGGGGTTTTCGTTCAGGGGGCGGGGATCAGCGTCCGACGAGGGGCTGTTCGAAGGTCTCCGCCGGGAAGTGGAACTCGTCGGTCATGGCGTCGGAGTGGCGGCGCTCCTGGGCGGAGGTGGCCTGGCCCTCCCACGAGAGGCGCTCCAGGATCCATTCCTGCGCCAGGGCCTGCGGGGTCAGGTTCCTGGCGACGGCGATGTCCTTGAGCTGCTGGCTGGCGATGAGGTTCATGCGCAGCTGGTAGACCTGCGCGTCGCCGAAGCGGCTGCCGGTTCCGGTGCTCTCCGGGTCGGAGTCCGGGGCGAGCGCGGCGAGGTAGCTGGTGAGCTCCTTGTCCTCGACGACTTCGTCGCCGGCGACCTTGGCGGCATTGCGATGCCGCCCGCTCGAGACGGCTTTGAGATTCGTGCGGCTGCTGAGGCGGCCGAGGGAGGGAAGAGGCACGCGGTCACGATAACGGTTGGGTCTCGGCAAAGAAACCACTGTGAGCCACGACACACGCATTTCCGTGCTCGGCCAGCCCAATTTGATCACCTGTTCAGCCCAGTCGGTAAACGCATTTCGCGACTGTCTGTTGATCAGGAGTACGGAGAGTAGATCCGCAGGTCAGTGCCGGTGTGCGGAAATGGAGAGACCCCCGCGCCAGGGGGAGGAACGCGGGGGTCGGAGGGGATCTCCACAGGCGCTGACCGGGGGTGTGTCAGCAACACCGATTGTTGCACGAGTTCCGGGGATCGGCGAGGGGAAGCCGGGAGAAATCGTTCTGCGCGATCTTGGAATGCTTTACCAGGGAAGCTTCGGAGCGTGTTCGCAGGTTCACTCTCCGGGGGGCTGCCGGTGCTGCTCGCCGCTGGTTAGCCTCGCGGCCAGTTGTTGCGAACCGCATGGAGGGGCCATGAGCGGATCGGTCGAAGTTCGTCAGTTCCTCCTTCGGTACGAAGGTGCCGACGGGGGAAGCACGTCACTGTCCGGCGGCGTGCCGGCACAGCGCGGGCCATCGGAAGGGCAACGGGTCTCCGACGACCAGGTCCGCCGGGCCCGGCTCGCTGTCGCGGCCGGCGCGCTGGACGTGGAGGACTGCATGCAATTGCTGGAGATGCTCGGGCTGAGTCCGGGCGACGACGGTCAGGCACCCGTGCAGCGCTGACCCATCGTCGGTACGTGCTGTCGTGTCCGCCGGTCTTGGCGCGGGCTCGTAGGCGTGGCTTGGTCTCGGCGCGCGGGCCCGTCTCCGGCGTAGAGTGGCGTGGCACACACCGATCGTCCGGAGCGGCTTCGGACGGGCTGATCGGCGTCGCACGGTGCGGTCAGGTCGTCGGCGCGGACGTTGTCGCAGGTCGGAGGCTCGCTGACCGCTTAAGGAACCCCCGGTGCAAACCCCTTGGAACGTGCCCTATGCTTGTAATCGCTCCCAGGGGAACACCTGAGAGCGCGGTCGGTCGGTCCACCGAAACCGACCGGGCTCCCATCGTTCAGTGGCCTAGGACTCCGCCCTTTCAAGGCGGCAACGCGGGTTCGAATCCCGTTGGGAGTACGCAGTACCAGTAAGGCCCTGTGGCGCAGTTGGTTAGCGCGTCGCCCTGTCACGGCGAAGGTCGCGGGTTCGAGTCCCGTCAGGGTCGCAAGATCGTTCGGCTCCTAGCCGGCGTTCCCGGCCAGGTAGCTCAGTTGGTACGAGCGTCCGCCTGAAAAGCGGAAGGTCGCCGGTTCGACCCCGGCCCTGGCCACACCGTTACCTGCGAAAAGAGCCCTCATCCAGACGGATGGGGGCTGTTTCGTTTTTCGGCCCGTCTTGGCTGCGGCTCCGCGGGGCCGTCGAGTTGCCGCGCGGCGTTCCCTCGCTGCCGTCGGGAGTCCGGACCACCGCAGTGCGGGCTCAGCTTGCCGTCGGTGCCGCGTTTGAGGCGGGTAGATCGCGGCTTTCACTGAGTGGCTGCCATGCCGACCATGGTTCCGCTGCCGCTGACTTTGCCCGGATCTGCCATTCGGAAGCAGTCTTGCCAAACCTCCGAACCGCTCCCTAGCCTCAATAACATCTCAGAGGTCTGGACCACTTGGAGGTCGAGAATGCCGGGAGATGTGGGGCGGCGCAGTTTTCTTGCCGGGTCGGCGGCGGTGGGGGTCGGGGCAGTGGGGGCGATGACTCCGTTGGGAGCTGAGGCGGTGGCCGTCGAGGCGCAGGCCGGGGTGGCGGTTTACGCGAACAACGTCGGTTACGCGCCCGGTGCGCCCAAGCGAGCGGTGCTCGCGGCCGGGTCGCCGCGGGCGATTCCGAGGTTTACCGTCGTCGACGTCGCCACCGGGAAGGTCGTCTTCACCGGGAGTCCGCGGCCGGCGGCTCAGGTTCCGGGGTGGGACGACCGGCATTACTGGACCGCGGACTTCTCCGGGCTGAAGACCGAAGGCGAGTACGTCCTGCTCGCCGCGGACGGGCGGTCGCGGCCGTTTCGCATCGATCAGCTGGTGCTTGAGCGCTACACGCTCTCCCACGTCGTGCACTACTTCAAGGGCACCCGCAGCTCGGACCGGTTCGATCGCCAGGATCGCGAAGCCCCGATCGGCCCCAAGGGCACGCAGGTCATGGACGCGCACGGCGGCTGGTACGACGCGACCGGCGACTTCGGCAAGCACTTCACGCAACTGTCGGACCGCAGCTACTTCAACACTCTCCAGATCCCGCTCACCGCCTGGGTGCTGGCCAAGGCGTACCAGCGGCTCACCGCGCGCGGCGACACCAACTTCACCCAATTGCGAACCTGGCTCGCCGACGAAGCGCTGTTCGGCGCCGCCTACCTGCGCCGGGTGAAACTCGCGGACGGCACGTTCGTCACTTCGGTCATCCAGCCTGGGCCGCCGAAGGATCCGAAGCTGCGGTTCGTCCTGGCGAACGACGACGGCGAGCCTGTTCAGGTGAATTACCGCGAAGGCGGCGGGGTCGCGATCGCGGCGCTGGCGGCGGCGACCACGCTGGACGCGTCGGGCGATTACTCCCACGAGGAGTATCTGGCGACGGCGGCAGCGGCGTTCGACTTCCTGGAGCACCACAACGTCGAAATGACCAATGACGGCAAGGAAAACATCCAGGACGACTACGGCGCGTTGCTGGCGGCGGTCGAGTTGTATCAGGTGACCAAGAAGCCAGTATACCGCGAGGCGGCGGACCTTCGGGCGCATAATCTGTTGCAGCGCTTGGTTTCCTGGAAGTCCTACCGCGACTACTGGCGCGCGGACGACGGCGACCGGCCGTACTTCCACCCCTCTGACGCGGGGCTGCCGGTGATCAGTCTGCTCGCCTACGCCGAGATCGCCGATGCGCCAACGGTTTCCGAGGTGCTGAAGGTGGTACGGCGGTCGCTGGAGTTCGAACTCACGGTGACTTCCGAGGTGCCTAACCCGTTTGGGTATGCGCGGAATCTTGTGCAAGATGGGCAGGGTAAGAGGTACAGCTCATTTTTCTTCCCGCACAACGTCACGCCGCGAGTGAAAGACCAGTGGTGGCAGGGCGAGAACGCGCGGATCGCTTCGCTGGCGACCGCGGCTCGGCTTGCCGCGCAACGGTTTTCGGGCGAGTTCGCGGGTCGGCTGCGGTCGTACGCGGCGGACCAGCTGAACTGGATCTGCGGCAGCAACCCGTACGGCGTGTGCATGCTCGACGGCAGCGGCCGCGGCAACCCGCAGTACAGCTGGCTCGGGTCGTGGCAGTTCCTGCCGACGGCGGGCGGGATTGTCAACGGCATCACCGGCTTGAACGAGGACGGCAGCGGAATAGCGTGGGACCGCGGTTACGTGGTCACCGGAAAGGACGACGACTGGCGGTGGGATGAACAGTGGCTGCCGCACTCGACTTGGTACTTGTACGCGGTCGCGGTCGGGGACTGAGGTAGGTCCCGAGGCGTTGGGCGATCGGCAGGTTTCGGTGGCGGTGCGGGATGGACGTCTGCTCTGGCGAGGACGGTGAAGGGAGGCCTGCTCTGGCGAGGCCGATGAAGAGATGCTCGCGGGCGGTTCCGCAGGATTCCCTCGCGGACGCCTAGTTCGGTGCGTCGCGGAGCAGGGTCGTATCTGGGCGAGGTGTGTCGCAGAGCGTGGTTGTGCCCTGGGCGTGGTGTGTCGCAGAGCGTGGTTGTGCCCTGGGCGTGGTGTGTCGCAGAGTGTGGTTGTGCCCTGGGCGTGGTGTGTCGCAGAGTGTGGTTGTGCCCCGGGCGTGGTGTGTCGCGGACCTTGGTGGTGCCGAGCCGGGCTGCGATGCGTCGAGCCCGCTGTGGAGTGGACGCGCCCCGGCAATGGCGACGGAACTCGGCCGTGCCCGGCAACGGTCGCACAGCGTCGGAGGTCGCCGTGGGCGCTCGGTGCTGGAGCGAGGCTGGTTCGGCGGGTTGCGAAACCTAGTCAGGTCCGCGCTGGGCTGCCCAGTGCTGAGCATCCCGTGAATCGCTGGATCAACGAGGCTCGAAGCATGGCCGTGCCCGGCACGAACTGAATCGTGCCGGGCACGCCGGGTGCATCAGCCAGAAGCTAGTGCGAACGCTAGATCAACGGCCCACGGAACTTAGCCGTCCCCGGCACCAGTTCCACAGTCCCAAGCCCGCCATGAGCACTCGCGTACGCCAGTTCGCGGGAAATATCGCCGACCCCGTTCGTCCCGGGCTGGGGTGCCAGGTTCAGCGTGCTCAGCACCCCGAGCGCGTTCCCGTCCCGGTCGAGGAAGCCGCTGCCGGAATCGCCGGGGATGCCGGGCGTCACCGTCAGTACGGTGTGGCTCCAGCCGCCGCCGGTGTCACCCAGACTGGTGCCTTGTTTGGGGGACAGCTGGGTGATTCCGCCGCGCAATTCGGAGTTGCCGTAGCTCAGCACCGTGCCTAGTTGCTTCGTTCCGGTGGTGTTCACGCCGGTCGGGCCGCCCCAGAACGGGAGGCTGGGGTTCACCTTGGACACGTCCGCCGGGTCGATCTTCACCAGCGCGAGATCGTTGTACTGGCAGGTGTTCGCGTCCGCTTCGTGGCGGGACTGCATGGTCAGCCACGAGTTGTAGACGAGCGTTCCCGGCTTGCTCGCGCCGGTGATCGAGACGGGGGTGCCGAGCGGGAGCGAACCAGCCGAGCAGCCGTTCGTTTCAGTCGAGCCGCCGGTGCCGGAGCAGTGCGCGGCTTGTCCGAGGAACACGTCCGTTCCGTTGCTGTACACGAAGTTCGAGGTGCATTGCGCCCCGTTGGTGTGCGTCTGCACTCCGGGGTGCATGGCGGCGGTGTCCGCTGGCGCCCAGGTCGGGGTCGTTGCCCACGCGGTCGCGGGCAGCATCGCGGCGGCGGTCGCCAGGGCCGTCACCGCACTGGCCCGGGCCAGTGGTCGAGGGGTCTTCATCGGGCTCCCTTCGAGAAGGCCAGCACTCACTCGGACGTGTGCTACTGACTGGTAGGCATCGCGGGGTACATCACACCAGAGAGTGGTGCCAGTCACAACCGTCGTGACCCTGGGTGACTGTTGACCTAGAGCTAGCTAGAGGTTGCAAACTGGCCTTATGACTGGGGAATGGAACATCGAAGCAACGGACGTCGACGCTTACCTCGCGCGCGTGGGGCAGCGGCGGGAGAAGCCGTCTGTAGCGGCGCTGGCGCGGCTGGCGCAGGCGCACGTCCGGGCGATCCCGTTCGAGAACATCGACGTGGTGATTGGCCGGCACCGCGGGATCGAGCTGGATGTCGTCAGCGAGAAGCTCGTCGGACGCCGCCGGGGCGGGTATTGCTACGAGCAGGCCGGGTTGTTCGCGGCCGTCGCCGAGCAGCTCGGGTACGAGGTGCAGCGCACGGTCGCGCGGGTGCAGCCGCGCAAGAGCGGGCCGTACACGCACATGACACTGGTGATTACCGTTGAGGGGCAACAGTTTCTGGTGGACGTCGGGTTCGGCGCGGGGATTCTGCTGCCGATGCCGCTGATCGACGGGGCCGAAGTGGACCAGGCCGGGTGGACGCACCGGATGACGCTGCGCGACGGCTGGTGGGTGCTGCAGAAGCAGGACGGCGACGGCTGGGAAGACCTGCACGAGGTGCTCCCGCTGGTGAACAGCCGCCCGATCGACTACCAGGTGTTCCACCACTACACGTCCACGCATCCGAAGTCGCCGTTCACCGGGCGCATCGTGGTGATGCGGCTTGAACCCGGCCGATTCCGCCGGCTGCTCGGCCGCGAATACCAGGAGAGCCATCCGGACGGCACGGTCGAAACGCGCACGATCGAACCGGTTGATCTCGGCAAGACGTTGGAGGACCTGGACGTCTTCCTCACCGAGGACGAGCTGGCGGCGCTGCTCGAGACTTACTGAAACAGCTCCGCGGCGGCGAGCGGCCGGCCGAGGTGGTAGCCCTGGGCCTGGTCGCAGCCGAGTTCTCGCAGCAGTGCCAGCTCTTCCGCGGTCTCGACGCCTTCCGCGACCACGGTCAGATCGACCGCGTGCGCCATCGCGATGATGCTCGTGACGATCGCGGCCGCGTCGCGGGAGTCGGCGATGCCGGTGATGAACGAGCGGTCGATCTTGAGGGTGTCCAGCGTCAGCCGGCGCAGCTGGGCCAGCGAAGAATAGCCGGTGCCGAAGTCGTCGATAGCCAGCAACACCCCGAGAGAACGCAAGGCGGACAACACTTCCGCGGCCGCCGACGTGTCGCGCATGAGGGCGCTTTCGGTGACTTCCAACGTCAACGCGCCGGGCGGCAGGCCGGTGGTGGCGAGCGCGTCGCGGACCGCCGGGACCAGGTGCGGGTCGTCCAGTTGCCGGACCGAGAGGTTCACTTTCAGGCTGAGGTCGAGTCCCCGGCCGGTGCGCAGGGCGGCCAGTTCGCGCGTGGTGTCGCGCAGGACGTACTTGCCCAGCACGTTGATCAGTTCGCTTTCCTCGGCCAGCGGGATGAATTCCGCGGGCGAGATCGCGCCGTGTTTCGGGTGCGTCCAGCGCAGCAACGCTTCGACGCCGACCATTTCTCCGGTGCGCAGGTCGACCACCGGCTGGTAGGCCGGCCACAGCTGTCCACTGTGGACGGCGTCGCGGAGATCCTGTTCCATCCGCAGTCGGCGTTGCATGCGTTCCCGCAGTGCGACGTCGAAGAATTCGAATCGGCCGCGGCCGCGGGCTTTCGCTTGGTACATCGCGACATCCGCGTCGCGTAGCAAATCCTCCGCGCTGCGGCGGTCGCCCGGTTCGACGAGCACGATGCCCATGCTCGCGTCGAGGTGCAGTTGCCTGCCGTGCACCGAAACCGGCTCCGCCAGCACGGAACGCAGGTGCGCGGCGAACACGCCGACCTGCGCCTGGCCGGTCGTCGCGGACGTGACGACCACGAACTCGTCGCCGCCCAGCCTGCCGACGACGTCGTCGGGGCCGGTGGCCCGGCGCAGGCGTTCGCCGGCGATGCGCAGGACCTGATCGCCGACCGGATGGCCGAGGGAATCGTTGATCAGCTTGAACTTGTCCAGGTCGAGGAACAGCACGGCGGCCGCCTCGGCGCCGTCGCGGCGGTCGAGCCGGTCCAGCACCAGGGTGCGGTTGGCGAGCCGGGTCAGCGGGTCGTGGGTCGCCTCGTGGGCCAGCCGGGCGCTGATCGCGCGCCGTTCGGTGATGTCGGTGAAGGACGTGACCACCGAGACGCCGTTCGGGTCGTCCGAGTCGAGCAACCGCGAGGTCAGCGACACCCACACGTCGCGGCCGTCGGGCCGGCGCAGGCGCACGACCAGGCCGTTGTGCGTGCTCCCGGTGCGGCGGGTGTGCATGGACGGCAGGTCGTCGTCCGGGATCCGGTTGCCGTCCTCGTCGAACAGCACGAGCGTCGTGCACGGCACGCCGAGCAGTTGCGTCTCCGGGACGCCGAGAATGCGGCAGGCGGACGGGTTCGCCGACTGGATCAGCCCGGTCGGGCCGATCACCAGCACGCCCTCGTCAAGGGCGGCGACGACCGTCGCGTAGTGCTGTTCGACCCGCCGACGTGCGGTTTCGTCGGTACAGACCAGGAGGAAGCCGTCGACGGTCTCGGTCGCGGAGACCCGGACCTGCCGCGGCGAGCCGTCCCGGCCGCGGTGGGTCTGCGCGGCGATGCCGTCGCGGATCGCGGCCGGGTTCGGGTCGATGCCGAGCACCTCGTGCACCCGTCTGCCGAGCGCTTCCGGGGCGGGCCAGCCGTAGACGGTCTCCGCGGCCGGGTTCCAGCCGGTGACGATGCCTTCGGCGGTGATCGTGACGATGGCGTCGCTGACGTGCGTGACCAGCGCTTCTTGCGCGCGAACGGCGGCCGCGGCGGCGTGCTTGACGGTGCTGTCGCGGATCACCACTTGGAACGACGGCGGATTCGAGTCGCTGGTGCGTACCGACACGGTTTCCGCCACGAATTTGCTCCCGTCCAACCGTTTCAGCACCGCTTCCCGCGGTTCCGCACTGGGATCCTCAAGCAGCTGCGCGGATTCGGCGGCCACAAAATCCGCGAACTCCCGGCTGACGACCTCGTGCGCCGCCCGTGCCGCGAACAGGTCGAGCGCGGCCTGGTTGGCGTAGGTGACGACGCCGCCCGAATGCACGCAGATCGCGTCCGGGCTCTGTTCCATCAGCAGCTGGTAGCGGTCGGACAGCTCCGCGAGGTCGGACTTCTCCGGCTCAGTTTCCGCGACCGCGGACGCGACGCCGAGCAGACCGGTCGTGTGGTCCCGTTCGCCGACGGTCCTGGCGCGCAGCCGGATGCGGCGAGGGGTCCCGTCGGCACCGTCCTGGGGCTGTTCGAGTTCGAAATCGCGGCCGGGCGGGGTGCGGCGGAGGTTCGCGGTGAGCGGGCGCAGCAGCTCGGTGAGCCGGTCGCACAGCTCCTTGCCGGTCGCGCCGGGGAGGCCGAGGACGGCGTCGAGGCCGGGCAGCCAGGTGAGGGTCGCCGGTTCGGAGGCGTGCAGGGAGAACAGGACCCCCGCGCCGGCGTCCGGCCGCAGGCCCGCGAGCTGGGCGCGCCGGGTGATTCCACCCGGTTCACCGGCCAGGGCGTCAGCCTCCATGGTGCTTCCGATCCCCCTTGTCGGCGTATGGCCCGTCGATTACACCACCGAGTGAAGCCTGTGTATATCCGCACGGGGAGCCGCATGCATCACTCGTCTGGACGCCGACGACGGGTGCTATCGGGCGACGCGGGGCACGCTGCGCAGTCGCGGACCCCACACGAGCAGGCCGAAGTGGGCCGCACAGGTATGTCCGAGGACGGTCACGACGGACGCGAGACTGGCCGGATCGTCGGTCACATAGACGCTGATAACGAATAGCTCAAGGGCCGCGATCCCGACGATTTTGGCCCTCCCGCGCAGCAGCGCGACGAGCACGCCGGCGGTGGTGAGGAAGCCGTAGCTGACCCCGATGTCGAGCCAGCGGCCCGCGGAGTGCGGCAGGACGTCGGTGTGGATCAGGGCCATCACCGGCAGTTCGGTGGCGATCGTGGCGAGCACGTGCCCGCTGAAGAAGACGAGAGCCGTCCGGAGCCCGCCGAACCGCCGCTCGAACGGGGCGACCGCGATCGCGAAGATCACCGCGTACGGCAGCCAGCCGCCGTCGGCGATCCAGAAGGCGCTGGTCAGGAGAGCGGTGAGGGGGTGGCGCGCCATGTTGTGCGCGTCGGTGCTGGAGACGGCGAGGAGCTTGTCGGTGAGCTTCGGGCTGGCGAACCGGATGAGCAGCGAGGTGCCGAGGAGGAGGACGAGGTAGCCGAAGGTGAACGGCGTGGACCGCGGGCTGGGGACAAGGCTGAGCCAGGCTCGTTTCGGCCGCCAGGTCGCGGGGATGGCCAGGAAGGGAAGCTTGGGGGCGGGCTGGACGAGGTCGAGCGGATCGATGTCCGGCAGCACGGCCGTCGCCGTCGGCTGCGGGGATCCGATGAGGTCGGCCAAATGGGTTCCGCCTGCCGGGGTCGTGGCCGTGGTCCCGGCTGTGGTCCCGGCCGGTTCGAGGACGTCGGTGGTCCCGGCGGGCGGGACGACGCCCGGAGCCTGCCCGCGCAGCCACGTCAAGGACCGCCACTTCCGGGGAGTTCCCGTGGTGGCAGCACTGCGCGCCGGGCGGGGTGCCGGGTCCGGCTCGCGCAGCGACATGCGTCCAGAGTGGCTGGGCATGCTGGGATTTTGGCCAAGAGCAGCTGTGAATGCGCTGTGATTCACACCCGCTAGAGTGAGCACCCTGGGTAGAAGGTTTCGCCCGTTGTCACCCGTTCAGTGGACTCATCCGGTAGGAATAGGCCACTCCTGGTGAAAGGTCACGCTGGTGAACGACGAGGTTTCGGTCGCCGAGCTGTTGGTGCGCGAAGGACACGAACGACGGATCCCACCGCCGTCCCGGTCCAGGTGGCGCATGGTTTCGGTGATGCTCGCGGTGATCGTCGGCTGCGGGGCGGCGGCCATGCTCGTCTCATACGGGACCACGGCGAGCGACGGGGCCTCCCGGATCACCGAGATGCGCGTGATCGAGATGCCGGACCGCACGGGCGGCGCCGGCGGCGTCGACGAGACCAACCCGCCGACGCCCACCGGCGAGGAGACCGAAGGGGGCACGGTCGGCGTCGGGGATGCTCCTTCGAGCAAGGTGAACGTCAATCCGCTCGGCGAGCACAGCACGCCTGCTCATCCGGCTGATTCCGTTCCGTCTCACCCGGCGTCGAGCGAACGGCCGGAGACCACCGGTCCGACCGCGCCGTCTCAGCCGTCGTCGAGCCCATCGGGTCCGTCGAGTTCGAGCCAGCCGTCTTCGCCGAGCAGCCATGAGCCGCCGTGCGTTCTGAACATTATTTGTCTCTGACTTATTTGTCCGGTGAAACCCTGAGCGTCCGCTGAGCGCGGTCCGCGCGGCGGGGCGGAAACCGGCATGATCGGCCGCGTGCCGAATACAAAGCTGCGTGCCTGGCTTCTCGAGGGCGAGCACAAGCGCGCCCAGCAGATGACCGGTGGCAAGCGGGAGACCAAAAAGGCCGAACAGCCGTGGTGGAAGGTCATGTGCCTCACCGGCGTCGACTACTTCTCCACGCTCGGATATCAGCCGGGGATCGCCGCGCTCGCCGCCGGGGTGTTGTCGCCGTTGGCCACTGTGGTGCTGGTGGTGCTCACGCTTGCCGGGGCGCTGCCGATCTATCGGCGGGTGGCGCGGGAGAGTCCGCACGGCCAGGGGTCGATCGCGATGCTGGAGAAGCTGCTGTCTCGGTGGGGCGGCAAGCTGTTAGTGCTTGCGCTGCTTGGGTTTGCGGCTACTGACTTCGTGATCACGGTGACGTTGTCCGCGGCTGACGCTACTGCGCACGTTATTGAGAATCCGTTTGTTCCTACCGCGCTGCATGGCGGGCAGGTTTGGATCACGTTGGTGCTCATTGCCCTGCTCGGGGCGGTGTTTCTCAAGGGGTTTGCTGAGGCTATCGGGGTTGCGGTCGTTCTCGTGGGGGTTTATCTCGCGTTGAACGTTGTCGTGGTGGCTGTTGCATTGGCGCATGTGTTCGGGGCGCCGCAGCTTGTTGTTGACTGGCAGAACTTGTTGGTCAGTGAGCATCCCAATCCTTGGATGATGGTCGGGGTTGCTCTGGTGGTGTTTCCCAAACTGGCGCTGGGGTTGTCTGGGTTTGAGACTGGGGTTTCGGTGATGCCGCTGGTCCGAGGGGCTGCTGGGGACACTGAAGCGGAGCCGGTGGGGCGGATTCGGAATACTCGGCGGTTGCTGGTTACTGCTGCGCTGATTATGAGCGCGTTCTTGATTACGTCCAGTTTCGCTACTGCGGTGTTGATTCCGCAGCGGGAGTTTCAGGCTGGCGGGAAGGCCAACGGGCGGGCGTTGGCTTATCTTGCGCATAGTTATCTTGGGGATGGGTTTGGTACTGTTTATGATGTCAGTACCATTGCGATCCTTTGGTTTGCTGGGGCTTCGGCGATGGCTGGGTTGTTGAATATTGTGCCTCGGTATCTGCCGCGGTATGGGATGGCTCCGGATTGGGCTCGGGCTACTCGGCCGTTGGTGATTGTGGTTTCGGTTATCGCGTTTGTTATTACGTTGATCTTCGATGCTGATGTCGAGGCTCAGGGCGGGGCGTATGCGACCGGGGTGCTGGTGTTGATTTCCTCCGCCTCGGTGGCGGTTACGTTGTCTGCTCGGCGGCTTAAGCAGCGGGCGTTTTGGGGTTATCTGGCTATTACTGTGGTGTTTTTGTACACGACGGTTGCCAATATTGTGGAGCGTCCTGAAGGGGTCAAGATCGCTGGGTTCTTTATTGGGGCGATTGTCTTGACCTCGTTGATCTCGCGGGCTACTCGGTCGTTGGAGTTGCGGGTCGAGAAGGTTGAGTTCGATGCGGCTGCGCGGCGGATTGTGGACAAGGCGGTTCGGTCTGGGGCGGTTCGGATTATTGCCAACGAGCCGGATGCCCGGGATGAGGCTGAGTATCGGGAGAAGGAGCTCGAAGCCCGGGAGGACAATCATATTCCTCGGGATAGTGCGTTGTTCTTTCTTGAGGTTACTATTTCGGATGCTTCGGATTTTGAGACTACGTTGCGGGTGCATGGGGAGAAGCGGGCTGGGTATCGGATTTTGCGGATGAAGAGTCCGTCTATTGCTAATGCTATTGCTGCGGTTTTGTTGCAGTTGCGGGATGAGACTGGGATGCAGCCGCATATTTACTTTGCTTGGACGGAGGGGAATCCGTTTAAGTTTTTGGGGCGGTATTTGTTTTTTGGGGATGGGGATGTGCCTCCGGTTACTCGGGAGGTGTTGCGGAGGGCGGAGCCGGATCCTCATCGGAGGCCGTTGGTGCATGTGGGGTGACTTCTCGTCGCCTGGCGGCGACATCGCTTGGTGGTTGCGTGGGGCACCCCGAAGCTTGATTGTGCTGACGGTCTGATGGTGCTTGTCAAGGCGGGAAAGATGCCTTGACAAGCACCATCAGACCGCAGGGACGCTTTATATCGGGGTGCGGGGGAGGGGCTGGGTGCCTCGATTGTTGGGTGCACCGGTGCGGTTCGGGAGTGGGCTGGGGCTTGCGCTCCAATGTGGCATTGGGTGCGTCTGATGCAGCGAATGCCACATTGGGTGCGTCGCGGTGGCGGGGGCGGTGAGCGGGCGGTCCGTGAAGGGGGCCTCACGGGCTTGGGTGGGTCGTGAGGGGAACCCTGGGGGAATCAGAGTCCCTGAAGGTGGCCCTCACGAAAACAGATCAGAGGGCAGCCAGGGCGGTTAGGCGGCTGGCCAGCAGGTCGATGTCGGACTCGGTGGTGCGGTGGTTCGTGATGCAGGCGCGGATGCAAGCCTGGCCGCGAATTCTTGCTGGGCCCAGCATTGCGGTGCCTTCTTCGTGGAGTCTCGTGAGGAGTTCTGCGTGTGCTTCGGCGTTGCGGCCGGGCATTCGGATGCAGACTGCGGTGAGTGTCACCGGGTTCATCAAGTCCAAGCCGGGGGCGGCGGCGATGTGTGCGCCTAGTCGGGTGGCTAAAGACAGGCAGCGTTCGGTGACTGTTCGGAAGGCTCCTACGCCGAACGTGCGCAGGGCGGCCCAGACCTTCAAAGCCTTGAAGCTGCGGGAAAGTTGCGGGCCGTGGTCCATGTAGTCGAGTAGGTGGGCGTCGTCTATCGCGGTGAGGTACGACGACGTTGAGGAGAAAGCGAAGGCTGCTCGTAGCTTCGCCATGTCCTTGACTAGCAGGGCTCCTGCTTCCAGCGGGGCGAAGAGCAGCTTGTGCGGGTCTAGGGTGATGGAGTCTGCGCGGGACAACGGAGCCAGTGCCTCGCGGGTTGAATCGGCTAGGACGAATAGGGCTCCGTACGCGCCGTCTACGTGTAGCCAGAGGTCTTCTTTTGCGCAGAGGTCGGCAATGGGGTCGATTGGGTCTATCGAGCCAGTAGTTACTGTGCCTGCGGTGGCTACGACGCAGAACGGTTCTTTTCCGGCGGCGCGGTCGTCGGCGATTGCTTGGGTTAGCAGGTCGACGCGGAGTTGGAAACGGTCGTCGGTGGGGATTATGCGGACGTTGGCCAGGCCGATTCCCAGGAGGGCGGCGGCTTTGGCCACGCTGCGGTGTGCTTCGTCGGAGGTGTAAAGCACTAGGGGCGCATGGGTTTCCTGCAAGCCCCGTTCGCGGAAGTCTGGTCTGCGGTCGGCGATGGCGGCGGTGATCGCGTCTTTCGTGGCTCCGGAACCGCCGTTGGTGAGGAGGCCGCCGGAGGACGGGCCTAGGGCGAAGAGGCTGGTTAGCCAGTCCATGACGGAGCGTTCGATTACGTTGGCAGCGGGGGAGATCTGCCACAGGTTGCAGTTTTGGTTCAGTACTGCGGCGATCGCTTCGGCGTAGGGGCTGATGCCGTTTGGCGGGCCTTGGACGTAGGCGAGGAAGCGTGGGTGTGCGATCGTGGTGGTGTAGGGCACGATCCGGTCTACTACGTCGGCGAAGAATGCTTCTACGCCTAGGCCTTCTTCCGGGAACGGTTCGGCTAGCAGTTTGGTCAGGGTTTCCCGGTCCGCGTCTGGGGCGATCGGGCGACTGGTTAGTGAATTTTCGTAGCTGTCGGTGAACCTGGCCAGAAGTTCGGCCGCTTTGGTCCGTTCGGCGGCGGTGAGAATGAGGGTGGTGCCGTCCATGCGCCCTCTTCTGTTCGAAGGTCTTTCCGGCACAAGGTGGCATGGTCTAGAACAGTGGCGCAATGGCGGAAAGTTGGCGGACGGCGTTTCTGGCTGCTGAGTCGAATGAGCCCGGGAAAGGAGTGCCCGAACGGCCGGGGAAACTAGGGAAACCGGGCATGATCGGGGTGTGCTGCCGAACGGCGGTACCGGGGAAAAGGTTGGGGGGCAAGGGGTTCCGGGGGTCGGCTCCGACGGAGCGGGACGGAGCCGACCGGGCGGAGCGGGTCAGGAGAGTTCGTCGGTCAGGTCGGTGAAATCGGCGGTGTTCCAGCGTTCTGGGCGCATGGAGATGACGACGTTGCGGCTCTGCTCCGGAGTGGCTTTGACGTAGGCGATCGCGGCTTCCTCTGGCAAGTATCGGCGCGCCATCTCTAGGCGGTCTTCCTCGGTGACTGCGCGGACGCCGGTGACGGGGCCTTCGGCGGTCGCGTAGCGGATGGTCTTCGGGTCTTGCACGCACAGGGCGAAGCGGCCGGCGGCTTCGATCAGCTTTGTCTTCCGCGCGCCGGGCGAGGTGAGCACGGTGACCTCGCCGCCGGGGGTGTACTGGTGCCAGATCGGGGTGGTCAGGGGTGCGCGACCGGGCTCCGCAGTCACGCTCAGAACGCTGATGATCGGTTCGGCTAGCAGGGCCTCGCGTTCGGCGGGCGGGATCTTGCTGACCATCTCGGGGTCTCCTTAAGGCCAATTGATTTGCCTTTAGGTTACGCACACTTCAGGCGTTAAGGCCAGCCCCTTTGCTTTAGGATGGCCGGATGACTCGGCCGGGCGGGCGTAGCGCGCGGGTGCGCGAAGCGGTGCACCGTGCGGTGATTGAGCTGCTCGCGGAGGGCGAGACGACTGCGGGGGTACCGCAGATCGCCGAGCGGGCTGGGGTGAATCCGACCAGCGTCTATCGTCGCTGGGGGAGTTGCGCGAGCGTGCTGCTCGACGCTGCGGTCGCTCGGTTGAGCCTCACCTCGCCGGTGCCGGACACGGGGTCGCTACGGGGTGACGTCGAGCAGTGGGCGACGGCGGTCGAGCGCGCGCTGGCTGATCCGGACGGCGCGGTGCTGGTTCGGGCGTTGATCAGCTTTATCGGGACCAACGCTGATCCGATCGAGCATTTGCTGTCGCGTGGCGACGACCTGGAGCAGATGCTGACGGCGGCCGCCGCGCGTGGCGAGCCTGCGTTGGAACTGCAGGAGCTGCTGGATTACGTGCTCGCGCCGCTGTACCTGCGGGTGTTGCTGAGCAGGCCGATCGAACCGGGGATCGGCGTGCAGCTGGCCGATCGGTTGCTTACGGCAGCAGGTCTTCCTCCCGCTTCCGGCCAAGGTGGTTGAACAGCAGGTTCAGGACGAAGGCCAGCACGGCGGCGACGGTGATCGGGCTGCCGCAGATCGTGCGCAGCCAGGCGGGGAAGTGCTGGAAGAACACCGAGTTGCCGAAGCGGTCGAGGCCAAAAGCAGGCAGCAGGCCGACGCCAAGTGCTACTGAAACCACGAAAGCGTTGTGGTTGCCGGAAAAGTCGACCTTCTTGAGCGTCTGCACGCCGACGACCCCGACCATCGCGAACATCACCACCGCGACGCCGCCGACGACGGGTTCCGGGATCGCGGCGATGAACGCGCCGATCTTCGGCACCAGGCCCATCACCACGAGCATGCCGCCGGTCGTGGCGACCACCCAGCGGCTGCGCACGCCGGTCATCTGCACCAAGCCGACGTTCTGCGCGAACGCGGTGTCCGGGAAGGAGTTCATGAAGCCGCCGAAGATCGCGGACAGGCCGTCGGTCGCGAGGCCGCGGGAGAGGTCGGACGGCGTGACCGGGCGGCCGGTGATCTCGCCGACCGCGATCAGGTCGGCGGTGGTTTCGGTGAACGACACCAGCATGACCACGCACATCGACACCACCGCGGCGACCGGGAACGTCGGCGCTCCGAAGTGGAACGGCGAGGCCAGCCCGAACCAGCTCGCGTCGCCGACGCCGGAGAAGTGCGTGCGGCCGAGCGGGATCGCGATCAGCACGCCGGCGATGAGCGCGACCAGCGGACCGATCTGGCCGAGGAAGCCGCGCAGCACCCGGGTGAACAGCACCACCAGCGCGATCACGCCGAACGCCAGGCCGAGGTTCGCCGGATCGCCGTAGGACGGGTCTCCGGTGTCGTGCCCGCCGATCATCGCGGTGCCGGGGCCGAGCAGCGAGATGCCGATGACCAGCAGCAACGTCCCGGACACCAGCGGCGGGAAGAACCGGATCAGCGCGGCGAACGGCCGGGCGATCAGCAGGCCGAAGACGCCGGAGGCGATCATCGCGCCGTACACCGCGGTGAGGCCGTACTGCGCGGCGATCAGGATCATCGGGTTGACCACGGTGAACGTCGCGCCCGCGACCACCGGCAGCCGGACGCCGAACAACCGCCCGATGCCGACCGACTGGACCAAAGTGGCCAGTCCGGCGACGAACAGGTCGGCGTTCACCAGCAGCGCGATCGACGCGTTGTCCAGGTGCAGCGCGCTGCCGATGACCAGCGGAACGGCGATGCAGCCGGTGTACATGATCGCCATGTGCTGCAGTCCGAGCAGGAGCAGCCGTCCGGCGGGAAGGCCCCGGTCAACCGGGTGCGCGGCGTTGGTCATGAGCGGCTCCTTCTGGTTGTTCCCGCCGGATTATCGCTGCACATACCGCCGGTTTGTGTGTGACCATGCCAGACATGACTGCACGACCTCCGTTCCGTGCCGATCATGTAGGGAGCCTGCTGCGGCCGGCGGTGCTGCGCGAAGCGCGGCGCGACCACGCGGCTGGGGAGATCTCCGCCGAACAGCTGCGAGCCGTCGAGGACGACGCGATCCGCGACGTCGTGAAGATGCAGAAGGCGGCCGGCCTCGAATCGGCGACCGACGGCGAGTTCCGCCGGTCCTCCTGGCACATGGACTTCATCTACGCGCTCGGCGGCGTCTCGCGCAGCGACGAGCGGCTGCACGTGAAATTCCACAATCTGGCCGGCGACCTGGAATTCAGTCCGCCGGGCCTGCAGGTCGACGGCAAGGTGCGGCTCGACGAGCCGATCTTCGCCGACCACTTCGAGTTCCTCAAAGCGCACACCGACCCGGGCATCACGCCGAAGCTGACCATCCCGTCGCCGAGCATGGTCTATTACCGCGGCGGCCGGGCGGCGGTGAGCGAGACCGTGTATCCGGAGCTGGACGAGTTCTTCACCGACCTCAGCGCGGCGTACGCGGAGCAGTTGCGGGCGATGAACGCGCTCGGCTGCACGTATCTGCAGCTGGACGACACCAGCCTGGCATACCTCAACGACCCGAAACAGCGTGAGCTCGTCGCGCGCATGGGCAGCGACCCGGACACCATGCACCTGCGCAACATCTCGACGATCAACGCCGCGCTCGCCGGGAAACCGGACGACCTGACCGTGACGACCCACCTGTGCCGCGGCAATTTCCGCTCGTCGTGGGTGGCGTCCGGGAGCTACGAGTTCGTCGCCGAAGCGCTGTTCGGCGAGCTGGCGGTGGACGGATTCTTCCTGGAGTACGACGACGAACGTTCCGGCGGCTTCGAGCCGTTGCGGTTCGTGCCGAAGGGAAAACGGGTCGTGCTCGGGCTCGTGACCAGCAAACGGCCGGATTTGGAAGACCCGGACGCGCTGGTCCGGCGGATCGAGGAAGCGTCGCGGTATGTGGACGTCGACCAGCTGTGCTTGTCGCCGCAGTGCGGGTTTTCGTCCACTGAGGAGGGAAACGACCTGACCGCCAGTGAGCAGCTGCGGAAGCTGGAGCTGATCGTTTCCACCGCGGAGCGGGTCTGGGGACGTTCGTGATCACCTGCGTTGTCGACTACGTGATCGACCCGGAGAAGATCGCGGACTTCGAACGGTTCGCCGCCGAGTGGATGCGCCTGGTGCGCCGCGAGGGCGGGGTGCACCACGGGTATTTCCTGCCCGCGGAAGGGGCCAGCGACGAGGCCCGGGCGCTGTTCAGCTTCGAAAGCCTTGCCGAGTACGAGCGGTACCGGACACTGTTCGGAGTGGACCCGGAATTCGTGGCGGCGGACCGGATCCGGGACGAGAGCGGGTGCGTGATCCGGTATCGGCGGACGTTCATGCGGCCGTTGCTGCCGGAGTGATCATTCGAGGTAGCGCGACAACTGGGCGGCCCCGTCCAGCATCGCGTGTGCTCGGGTCGTGAGCCGGGAACGCCAGGTGCGCAAGGCTTCTTCCAGCGGCGCGACCCCGCCCGCGTGCCGGACCTGCTCCAGTACCGCCGCGATCCGGGCCAGCGGGTAGCCGCCGCGGCGCAGTTGATGGGCGAGGCGGGCGTCGCGGACCGCGGCCGGTGGGTAGCGGCGGTTTCCGGCTCGGTCGCGTTCCGGCTGGAGGATCCCGGCGGCCTCCCATTTGCGCAGCGTGGCCGGGTGCACGGACAGCTGGTGCGCTAGCGCGCCGATCGACGGCACCGTCACCCGGACAGCCGGTTCCTGCGTCAGGTTCCGCAGCGCGTGCTCGACTTCGGTGAGGGTGCCGCGATCGCGCAGCAACTCGGCGTGGCCCTCGTCGATCAGCTGGAACGCGGTGTCTTCCGAACGCTCGTTGACCGCGCGCAGGATCGCCGCCGCGCGGGCGTGGCCGAAGCCGGGGCGCAGGGTGAGGAAGGCGCGCAAGGCTTGTGCGTGGCGTTCGGTGTACGTCCGGTAGCCCTGCGGTCCGCGTTCGGCGGGCGGGAGGATGCCGTCCTCCTCGTAGTTGCGGACAGCCTGGGTCGACAGGCCGTGCTCGCGGGCGAGGTCTTTCGGACGCATGTCACCTCCGGTTTGAGGGTTCCACGCCATTCAACCAGGTGTTTCGCGCAGAAGTGCCAACGGAGAGTTCAACGATACGGTCAAAGCAATGCAGACCTTTGACGACTTCCTCGCGCACCGTTCCCCGACGCTGCTCGGTCTGGGAGAACCCACGCACTGGACCGAGGCGTTCCCGTTGTTCCGCAACGAAATCTTCCAGCATCTCGTCCTCGAACACGGCTACCGGTCGATCGCGCTGGAGAGCGATTGCCTGGCCGGACGCTTGGTCGATCGCTACGTCACCACCGGCGAGGGCGACCTCGACAAGGTGCTGGCCACCGGGTTCAGCCACGGGTTCGGAGCGTTCCCGTCGAACCGCGCGCTGGTCGAGTGGATGCGCGACCACAACGCTGGCCGGGTGCCCGAAGACCAGGTCCACTTCCACGGCTTCGACGCTCCGCTCGAGATGGCCAGCGCGCCCAGCCCGCGCGCGGTGCTCACCGAACTGCATGGCTTCCTGGCCAAGCACCTTGACGACGTCCCGCACGACGTCGCGACCATCGAGCGGCTGGCTGGCGACGACGCGGCGTGGGCCGACGAGGCGGCGATGTGGGACGGGGCGAAGTCCAAAGGGGACAGTCCGGACGCGCGGGAGCTGCGGTTGGTCGCCGACGATCTCGCTGGCCACTTCGAACGGGCTCGCCCGGCGTTGCCCGAAGGAGGAGACCTGCTCGCGCGGACCGCGGTCGGGCTCTGTCGCTACCACTCGCTGATGGCCGACACCTCGCCGGAACGGATGGGCAGGCTCGGGGCGCAGCGCGACACGATGATGGCGGACAACCTGCTCGCGCTCCCGGGCACCTTCGTCTCCGCGCACAACCAGCACCTGCAGCGGCGCGCGGCTTCGATGATGGGTGCGCAGTGGTGGAGCGCGGGCGCGCAGGTCGCTGATCGGCTTGGTGACCGGTATGTGTTCATTGCCACCGATTTCGGGTTCTCCGATGCGGTAGGGGAGCCCGCGCCGGGGACATTGCAGGAGTATCTCGCCGCGACGGTTCAGGACCGTGAACTGGTCGAAACCGCCGGAATCGACCCCGATTTGCCTGCGCGGACCGGAGACGGACGCGGGTATCTCCCGTTCGACGCGGTCGAGGCGGCGGACGCGATCGCGTTCCTGCGGCGGGTGTGACCGCTGCTCCTCGACGATCTTGGCTGAGGTGTGCTCAGATGGAGCGAGATGTCGGGAGGAGCGAGATGAGCACCGAGACCGTTCTCGTCGTCGGCGGTGGGCAAAGCGGGTTCCAGGCCGCGGCGTCCTTGCGCGACAAGGGGTTCGCTGGCCGCGTGGTTCTGGTCGGCGACGAGCCGGGGGTGCCGTATCAGCGGCCGCCGCTGTCGAAGGCGTATCTGGCGGGCAGCGCGGGCGTCGAGCAGCTGGTGCTGCGGCCCGAGGATTACTTCGCCGAGAAGGACATCGAGCTGGTCCCCGGCCGGGTCGCCGCGATCGACCGGGACGCGGCGAAGGTCCGGCTCGAGGACGGTACGGAGCTGGGTTACGACCATTTGGTGCTGGCCACCGGCGCGCGCAACCGTGCGCTGCCGGTGCCCGGCGCCAACCTCGAAGGCGTCCTGACGCTGCGCACGCGCGCGGACGCCGACCGGCTGCGGGCCTCGCTGGACGCGGCCGGCGACGTCGTGGTGATCGGCGGCGGGTTCATCGGGCTGGAGTTCGCCGCGCACGCCGGCCGTCCGGTCACCGTGGTGGAGGCGCAGGATCGGTTGCTGGCGCGGGTCGCGTCGCCGGAGATCTCGGAGTTTTTCGCCGAACATCACCGGGCGGCCGGGCACACGTTGTTGCTGGGCGTCGGAGTTACCGCGCTGCACGGGTCCGACCGCGTGGAGTCCGTCGAACTCTCCGACGGGCGACGGCTGCCTGCCGACCTTGTGGTCGTGGCGGTCGGCGTGCTGCCGGAAACCGCGCTGGCCGAGGCGGCTGGGCTTGAGGTGCGCAACGGCGTCGTCGTGGACGAACACCTGCGCACGGAGGACCCGAAGATCTTCGCGATCGGCGACTGCGCTTGCTTCCCCTGCGTGCAGGCCGGCGCCGCGACGCGGTTGGAATCCGTGCAGAACGCCGTTGACCAGGCTCGATCGGTGGCCGCGGCGATCGCCGGCGAACCGGCTCGGTACGACAGCCTGCCGTGGTTCTGGACCGACCAGACCGGCGCGAAACTGCAGATCGCGGGCATTCTCGGGGCCGCCGACCGGACCGTGGTCACCGGTGATCGGTCCGCCGGGAAGTTCTCCGTGCTGTCCTTCCGCGACGACGTGCTGATCGCCGTCGAATCGGTCAACCGCGCGCCGGATCATATTGCTGCGCGCCGGTTGTTCGCCGCGGAACCGCATCCGGCGTACGCGGATCTGGAAGCCAGCTCGTTCGATCTGAAAGCACACCTGAAGTCGCGCACCGCGGCTTGATCGGAGGTTCCGTTGCGCACGCAGGTCGCCGTGATCGGTGCTGGCCCGGCCGGGTTGCTGCTGTCGTATTTGCTGCACCAGGCGGGTGTCGAGGCTGTGGTGCTCGAGGCCCGCGACCGCGAGTACGTGCGGCAACGCGTGCGCGCCGGGGTGTGCGAACAACCGACGGTCGACCTGCTCACGGAGATCGGCCTCGGCGGCCGGTTGGCGGCGGAAGGCTTGCCGCACGAGGGTTTCTCGCTCCGGTTTGATGGTGCCGACCATCGCATCGCGCTCACCGAGCTGACCGGCAAGGCGATCACGGTGTACGGGCAGCAGGAGATCGTGAAGGACCTCGTCGACGCGCATGAGGCCGCGGATCTGCCGCTGCACTTTGAGGTCTCGGAAGTTTCACTGTCCTCTTTGGATACTTCGCGCCCTGTTGTGCGCTACCGGGATTCGTCTGGTGCCTGGCAAACCCTGGAATGCGACGCCGTGGCAGGCTGTGACGGTTTCCACGGTGTTTCGCGTCCGTCCATTCCGGACGATGTGCAGACTACCTTCGAACGCGAGTACCCCTTCGCCTGGCTGGGAGTGCTGGCGCAGACGCCGCCGTCGCACGAGGAGTTGATCTACACCCATCATCCTCGGGGATTTGCCTTGCACAGCATGCGCTCCCCGGATGTCACGCGGCTGTACCTGCAGGTTGATCCGGGGGAAAACCTGGCGGCCTGGTCGGATGACCGGATCTGGACGGAACTGTCGACGCGCCTGGCGGTTGATGGGGAGTTCACTCTGCAGGAGGGGCCGATCCAGGACAAGGGCATCACGCCGATGCGCAGCTTCGTCACGGAACCCATGCGTCACGGCCGATTGTTCCTGGCCGGCGACGCGGCGCACATCGTGCCGCCGACGGGGGCCAAGGGAATGAACCTGGCCGTCGCGGATGTCGTGGTGCTGTCGCGGGCATTGGTCGCTTTGCTGCAGGGGGATGCGTCGCTGGCTGAGTCCTATTCGGACACTTGCCTGCGGAGGGTGTGGCGGGCGGAGCACTTCTCGTGGTTCATGACGACGATGCTGCATGTCGATCCGGGTGCGGACGCCTTTGCCCGGCGGCTGCAGTTGTCGCAACTTCGGTACACGGCGTCGTCTAGGGCGGCGGCGACGAGTTTGGCGGAGAACTACGTGGGGCTGCCGTTCTCCTGAGTGCACCAGCGGCGGCTACTTGCTCACTTACTTGCTCGCTTACACCCAAGTGAGCAAGTAAGTGAGCAAGTAGAGGCGGGGCAGCTGCGAGACGACGAGGAACCGGTTACGGAAGCAAGTCTTGCCGACTTGGACTCCGAAGTCGTCTCGACGTTCGTCGGGCGGCTTCAACAGCAGCGGCCCTACGCGTTCGCGGACCTTTCGCGAGAGGATGTTCTACGCAGGGTCAAGGTTCTCGTCGATGATCGGGTAACTGCCGCGGGATTGCTGGCACTCGGACGCTATCCGCAGCACTTCTTCCCTCAACTGATGATCTCCTTTGTGCATTACCCGACGCCGGAGGGAGCGGATCTCCGCACCGGAGACAGACCCCTCGACAACCGGGTTCTCGAGGGATCGCTTCGGTCGGTGCCGGTCTTCGGACGAGCGGCAGGCGGGACCGGCGGCGCGAGGTGCTGGACGCCTTAGGCTCCGCCGAACTGGCCCGGGCCGAACTGGCGGCGCTGCTGGACATGCCGGACAAGACGGTGTCCCGATGGTTGCGCGTTCTTCGAGACGAGGAACTGGTCGAGTTGATCGGCGAGTCCCCGCGCAGCCCGAACGCTCGCTACCGGCGCACTGGCAAGGTCATGCTCGGCGAATAAGCCGCACACCTGGTCAACCAAGGGTTGACGCAACCCAATCGTCAACCTACAGTTGACGCCATGACCGACTCAGTGAAACTCGACGACCTCATCAGCGCCATCAAGGCCAACAACGACAAAGACGCTCTCGCTCAGCTCACCGACGCCGTGTACGTCGGCCAGCATCTTGGTGACGTCGCGGACCACCTGATCGGCCACTTCGTCGACCAGGCGAGGCGCAGCGGGGCTTCCTGGACCGACATCGGGGCCAGCATGGGCGTAACCAAACAAGCCGCCCAGAAGAGATTCGTGCCGAAGGGCGACGATCCATCCGGCGGGATACAGCGGATGTTCGGCCGCTACACCGACCGGGCCCGGCACGTCATCGTCGCGGCTCAACAGGCGGCCATCGACAGCAAGAGCCCCGGGATCGACACCGTTCACCTGCTGCTCGGCCTGCTCTCCGAGCCGGACGCGCTGGCGGCGGGAGCGATCGTCGCGCAGGGGATCACTCTCGACGCGGTCAGGGAAGCTGCCGAGGCGAAGCTGCCGGAGCCAGTCGACGAGGTGCCGGAGAAGGTGCCGTTCACTCCGGCGGGCAAGAAGACGCTCGAACTCACCCTGCGCGAGGGGCTGCGGCTCGGGCACAACTACATCGGCACCGAGCACCTCCTCCTCGCCTTGCTGGAACAGGGCGAGGGCGCGGGCTACGAAGTCCTTGCCGCACTGGGGGTCGACAAGGAACAGGCCGAAACGAAGATCAAGGAATTCCTCGCGGAAATTCTCGGCACCTTGCAAAAGTGATCGCCGTCCTGACCCTTGGATAGCGAGAAGGGCTCTCCCCGAGAACACGGGGAGAGCCCTTCCTCAACACCAAAAATCAGGCTTCGACCTCAGACTGGTCCCCGGCCCACAGCGTGTGGAACGAACCGGGACGGTCGACCCGCCGGTAGGTGTGCGCGCCGAAGAAATCGCGCTGTCCCTGCACCAGTGCGGCCGGGAGCCGGTCCGCGCGCAGGCCGTCGTAGTACGCCAGTGCGGTCGAGAAGCCGGGCGTCGGGATGCCAAGGCGGACCGCCGTCGAGATCACCGAACGCCACGAGTCCTGCGCGTTTTCGACCGCTGCCCGGAAACCGCCGGAAGTGAGCAGCGTCGGGAGACCCGGCTCGGCGGCGTAGGCGGACGTGATGTCGTTCAGGAACTTCGCCCGGATGATGCAGCCGCCGCGCCAGATCGAGGCGACGCGGCCCAGGTCGATGTCCCAGCCGTACTCCGCGGCACCGGCCTGGATCTGGTTGAAGCCCTGCGCGTACGCGACCACCTTCGACGCGTACAGCGCCTGCTCGACGTCGTCCGCGAAGGTCTCCAGCGCGGACCCGGTGAGCGGTGTGCGGGTCGGCCCGCCCAAGCCGCGCGCGGCCGAACGCAGCCCCGTGGACCCGGACAGCGACCGCGCGAAGACCGCTTCCGCGATACCGCTGATGGGCACGCCGAGGTCGAGCCCGATCTGCACGGTCCAGCGGCCGGTGCCCTTCTGCTCCGCCGCGTCCTCGACGACGTCGACGAACGGCTTGCCGGACGCGCCGTCGACGTGCTTGAGCACCTGGGCGGTGATCTCGATCAAGTACGAGTCGAGCCGCCCGGTGTTCCAGGTGCCGAAGACGTCGGCGATCTCCGCCGGGGAGTAGCCCGCCGCGCCGCGCAGCAGGTCGAACGACTCCGCGATCAGCTGCATGTCGGCGTACTCGATGCCGTTGTGCACCATTTTGACGAAATGCCCGGCCCCGTCCGCGCCGACGTGCGTGCAGCACGGTTCGCCGTCGACCTTCGCCGAGATGTCCTCGAACAGCGGGCCGAGCGACTCGTAGGACTCCTTCGACCCGCCGGGCATGATGCTCGGCCCGTGCAGCGCGCCTTCCTCGCCGCCGGACACGCCGGTGCCGACGAAGTGCAGGCCGCGTTCGCGCAGCGCCTGCTCACGGCGGCGGGTGTCCGCGAAGTGCGCGTTGCCCGCGTCCACGATCACGTCGCCCGGCTCCAGCAGCGGCGCGAACTCCTCGATGACGGCGTCGGTCGGGCCGCCCGCCTTCACCATGATCACGATCTGCCGCGGCCGCTCCAGCGCGTCGACGAACTCCTGCGCGGAGTACGCCGGGATGAAGTCGCCTTCGTCGCCGAACTGCTCGACGAGCGAGCGGGTGCGCTCCTCGGAGCGGTTGTGCAGGGCGACCGTGTGCCCGTGCCGGGCCAGGTTCCGCGCCAGGTTGCGGCCCATGACCGCGAGGCCGGTGACCCCGATGCTCGCCTTCTTGCTCATCCGAAACCTTTCCGAAAACCTCTGCCGGATTCCGAGCCTAGCCACAAAACCGGTGCTCACGAGAAGCAGCGGATCGGGCCCCCGTTCCAGGCCAGCATGTCCTTCAGCGGAGCCACCAGATCGAGTGGCGCACCCCACCCTTCGCCGTCGAGTTCGGCGTACGCCCGGTGCAGGTTTCCGGCGAGGCGTTCCTGTTCGGTCAGCTCGGCGAACCGGCCGAGGTCGGTCGCCCTCGCCTGTTCCAGCGGCGAGCGGCCAGCCGCCTTGCCGGTTTCCGCCGCGCGCTGGACGAACTCCAGGTAGTCGTCGACCAGGTCCACCGTTTCGAGTCCGCACACCGGGCCGTGGCCGGGCAGGATGACCGCCGGGTCGAGCTCGCGGATCACGTTCAGCGCGGCCCGCCAGCCCGCCACCGAGCCCATGAGCGCGAACGGGCTGCCGCCGTTGAACACCAGGTCGCCCGCGTAGAGCAGACGCTGTTCGGGCAGCCAGACCAGGACGTCGTTGGTGGTGTGCGCGGCGTGGCCGGGGTGGATGAGGTCGATCCGGGTCTGTCCGGCGTAAAGGGTGACGGTGTCGTCGAAGACCAGGTCGGGCACGCGCAGTTCGAGCTTGCCCCAATCGCTGTCGGTGAAGACGCCCTCGTACCGCTGGATCCCGTCGGCCAGCAGCGTCTCGCGGGTCTTGCGGTGGCCGACGACGGTGGCGCCGCCGACGAGGTAGTTGCCGTTCGTGTGGTCGCCGTGGTGATGCGTGTTGACGAGCGTCGTGACCGGGCCGGCGGTGTCGCCCACGGCCGAAAGCAGGGCGCGCGTACGCCGTTCGGTCGCGCATGTGTCGATAAGCACAGCGTGCCCGTCGGCGTCGACGAAGCCGCAGTTGTTGATGAACCAGGAACCGTCGGGCTGGACGTAGCCGAACGCGCCGTCTGCCAGCTGTTTGACGCTAGCCGCGCCAGGGGATCGATCGATCACGCCGACACTATGCCGCCCATGCCGCCGACGCGGGGCCTCTGTGGTGCAGCTGTGCCCGGAAGTCTCCTCTTAGTCCGAATGGAGTAGCCGAGATGTCCGCGACGCCCGGAATCCACTGCTCCGGCAGGGTGACATGCCGGGTGACTGGCGTTCTCGTGCATTTCCTGAAACGCTGCCGGGTGTCATCATCGAACTCCGTTGGGTCGCAGTGGCCTGGGTGGTTCGTAGTTCGCGGTCCGGCGGAAAGCCCGTCGGCATAGTGGTCCAGGAGAGCAAGGGGAGATGGCGAGCACCGTCACCTCGCGCCGCAAGCAGCTCGGCAATGAGCTCCGGCATGCTCGAAACGCCGCGAAGATGACGCAGCAGCAAGTCGCCGAGGTACTCGGCTGCACCCAGGGCAAGGTCAACAAGATCGAGTCCGGTGCGGTGGGGGTCAAGCTCGGAGATGTGCGGACCATGCTGAACGCGTTCGGGATCAACGGCGAAGAAGCCGACACTCTGATGAACCTGGCCCGGGCCGCGGCCGGGCAGCGCGGCCATTGGTCGGGCTACCGGTCGGTGGTGCCGCACTGGTTCCGCACCTTCACCGACCTCGAGCCCGCCGCCGCGGAGATCCTCACCTGGCACGGCGAGCGCGTGCCGGGGCCGCTGCAGTCCGAGCACTACATGCTCAAGCAGTTCACCGAGGCGGGAGCCACCGACGTCACATCGCTCGTGCGCAACCGGCTCGACCGCAAGGCAGTGTTCGACCAGCAGCAGCCGCCGTACTACCGGTTCATCATCAGCGAGGGCGCGCTGCGCCGCGCACCCGGCGGGATCGCGCCCGCGGTGATGCTGGACCAGGTGGAGCACCTGCTGGCGCTCGACCGGCACCCTCGCGTGTACGTGCATGTCCTGCCGTTCGGCGCGAAGCTCGCCGCGGTGCCCAACGACTTCACGATCATGCGGTTCCCGGACCGCACGCGCGACTTCGTCTACATCGAACACTCCGCGGGCGGGCTGTACCTCGACGACGTGAAGGACTTCAACATCTTCGTGGACTCGTGGGACCGGCTGCGCGGGGCGGCTCTGGAGCGGGGCGAGACGCGGCAGTTCCTCAAGGAGCTGGCGGAAAGCTACCGCTCGCAGATGATGTGACGAGTGCTTCGAGCACGGGCACGGTTTCCGCCGCATCGGGCAGGGCGTTGATCTCCGCTTGCACTCGTTGCGCGGCCTCGCGATAGCTGGGGTCGGCGAGTACTTTCGCGGCGGCTTGGCAGATTTCGTCCGGAGTGGACGTTTCCGGGTCCAGCGCGTAGCCGACGTTCAGCGCGGCGCAGCGGCGGGCGTTGCCGGGCTGGTCGGCGCCCATCGGGAAAAGCAGCGAGGGCAGTCCGTGCGAGAGCGCGCCGATCACGCTGCCGGACCCGGCGTGCGAAATCATCAAATCGAGGCGCGGCAACAGTTCAGCCTGCGGGACGAACCGTTCCACGCGGACGTGCGCCGGTTGCGGTCCGAACTCGGCGGGGTCGATCTGAGTGCCGACGGTGGCGGTCACCTCGGCGTCCAACTGGCCCAGCCCGGCGAGCGTGCGCTCGATGAGGTCGCCGGACTCGAGGTTGAAATTGGTGCCGAGCGTGAAGTACACGCGTGGCCTCTCGGCGGGCCGGCGGGGCGCGACCGGATCTCCTTGGCGGAACGAGAAAGTGCCCGGCGGCAGCGGCGAACTGGGGTCGCGAAAGGACGGCGGGACCGGCGAGAGCACCTGGCCGCGGGTGAGCATTTCGAGCTCCGGATCGTCCGGCAGGCCGTGCGCGGC
This sequence comes from Amycolatopsis sp. cg13, assembly GCF_041346965.1. GTDB lineage: Bacteria > Actinomycetota > Actinomycetes > Mycobacteriales > Pseudonocardiaceae > Amycolatopsis. The sequence goes on along the minus strand of NZ_CP166848.1, from coordinate 5,280,804 downwards.
GCGGGCTTCGGCGAGCGGTTCGGCGAGGAGTTCCTTGCGCAGCAACGTTCCCGCGGCGAGCACCAGTACGGTCGCGCACGGCAGGCCCAGCACCTCGGCGGCAATCGCGCCGGAGAAGTCCACCTCGTCCCGGACGATCAGGTCCGGCCGCCATTCCCGGGCGATCTCCAGCAGCACCGGCACGTGTTCCTGAGTCGCGCGGCGGGCGAACAGCTCCCGGATTTCCCAGTCGTCGCGCGCCGGATCGACCGGCGGCATCGGCTGTCGCGTCACTTCCACCTCGCGCGGTTCGTTGACCGCGAAGGTCGTGAACCCGGCTTTGGCGAGCGCGGGTACATGCGAACCGCCGCCCGCGACCGCTACGGTGTGGCCGCGCGCGAGGAGCGCTCGCGCGACCGGTGCCATCGGATCCCAGTGGCCGCGACCGCCGACGAACGAGAAGAGGATGCGCATCCTCCGCAACCTAGTGGCCCGGATGTACCGGAGTCGTGGCATTTTCGGGCGATTGCCGGGGGCGGCGGCGTGCGGGCGCGGCGAGTGGGCACACTGGTACCCGCACGGAAGGGGAAGCTGATGACTCAGGCACCGGATCCGGAAGCCCCGGAGGGCGTCGACCTCGATCGGCCGAACGCGGCGCGGATCTACGACTGGTTCCTCGGCGGCACCGCCAACTGGGCCATCGACCGCGAGTTCGGCGAAAAAGCGGTCCAGACCTTTCCGATGATCAAGACCATCGCCAAGGCCGGTCGCGAGTTCCTCGGCCGCGGCGTGCGGTACATGGCCGAACAAGGCATCGACCAGTTCCTCGACATCGGCTCCGGCGTGCCCACCGTCGGCAACGTGCACGAGATCGCGACGTCGGTGAACCCGAACGCGCGCTGCGTGTACGTCGACAACGAGCCGGTGGCCGTCGCGCACTCGCAGATCCTGCTGGAACGAGACGGCGTCGCCGACCGGCACGCGGTGCTGCAGGGCGACCTGCGCAACCCGGCCGACGTCTGGCCGCGCGCGCTCGACACCGGCGTACTCGACCCGAAGCGCCCGATCGGCCTGATCATGGTCGGAGTGCTGTACTTCGTCGGCCGCGACGAGCCGGCGCTGGAGATCGTGCAGAAGTACCTGTCGCTGCTGCCGTCCGGCTCGTATTTCCTGTCCTCGCACCTGACAGACGACGGCGTCCCGACGAACGACGGCGAACGCCGCGACGCGATCCACAAGCAGTACCAGAAGTCGAGCACGCCGTTCCATTACCGCTCGCGGGCGGAGTTCGCTGAGTTCTTCTCCGGGCTGGAACTGGTGGAGCCGGGCATCGCGTGGGTGTCGGACTGGCACCCGGAGGCGGGCGAGACGACGGCGAGCGACCGAATGGCCGACGATCCTTCGTTCAGCGGCGGGATTTGCGCTTTGGGGCGCAAGCCCTGACCGTGCGAAAGTCTGTGAGGGGAACCCTGAGGGAATCAGAGTCCCTGAGGGTTCCCCTCACGTACATCAACGGGAGCCCGGCGGCGGGCATGGTCTAGACCGGCAGAAGTGGTCTGAACCTCCGTTGTGGCCAGGGGCCGGACACGAAAACGCTCCCCGGGCAAAGGATTCCGGGGAGCGTGGACGATGCGGGCTTCGGCTCAGCCGAGCCCGTGGAGAATCGGTACTCGTGTCTCGCGACGGTGGCGGGTGGTGTGGACGCTGTCCGCTTGGCGCGGAGCGGGTACTTCGATTTCGGTGTCCACAACCATCGGGCTGCGCAGCGGGGCCTGGATCAGGCTGAACCCGAACCGGTTGCGCAATTCGTGATTGATCCCACGCCGGCCGCGAGTGTGTTCGTCCTCACGGCGGAAAAGCGTGGTGAGCCGGACGGCCATGGGATCACACCCCCAGTTCGGATAACGGGAACCGGCGCGGGTCGGCGCCGGCCGGATCGGGGTGGTACGCGCTCGGCGGGTCAACGCCGGGCACCAGGGAAACCGCTCCGTTGCGGCGTCTCCGCAGGGTCGTCGCAGCACCTGGACCAGTGCGGATCCCGGAGAGGCGGGCGGATCGGCTCCTGGCCGGGCCGAACGGGTCGGCTCGCATCCGCACTCCTCCCGATATCTCGCAGCTGTTCCGCTGCCCGGGCCGGGTGCCCGGGCCGGTGCTGACGGTGTTGGGCTGAATGTCGCAAGCCATTCACCCACCACTGACGCCCCGATCGCTGCGATTAATCCTACTCCTGGAATAATCTTCATGTCGAGATCGGGTCGAGTTGATCACCCGCTTGGCCCTGCGGTTTGCTCCGTAGTGACGCAAAGAAGCCGGGGACGTGCACCAGACCGCACGCCCTGCACAAGGCTCGGAGGTGGACGACCCATGGCGGATTATCCGTCGCCCCAGGATTACGACCCGGACACGGCAGAGTCGCTGTTCGCGGCCGCGGCCTGGGCGAAGTCGTTCGCGAGCGAACCCAACGGCGGAAACTGTGTCGAGGTCAACCTCTCCCGTCCCGGCTTGATCGGCGTGCGCGACACGAAGCTCGCGGCGAGCCCGGTGCTGGTCTTCGACCGCGGCGAGTGGGACGCCTTCCTCGTCGCGGTCAAGGCCGGCCAGTTCGACCTGCCGCCGAGCCAGTAGTCCATCACGGCGAGGTCTCAACGGAGAACGATTCGCCAACAGTCACTCGATCGGGTGGAGTGTGGATCGACTCTGGTCACCGTGGGTGCCGGGGGTTGTGGGTTGAATGTCGGCTTGGCGAGGGTCGCCTGCTGAGTAGGTTGAGCGGCCCGACCCCACGGAGCGCGCGATGACCTCACTCCACTACCTCTCTGCCTCCGAAGCACTGCGGCTCTTCCGCGCCCGCGAGTTGTCACCCGTGGAGCTGATGCGCGCGGTCGTGGAACGGGCCGGGCGGGTCGAGCCGGACGTCAACGCGTTCGCCGAGGAGATGTTCGAGCAGGCGCTGCGGGCGGCGGCGGTCGCGGAGAAGCGGTACGCGCCCGGCGGCCAGCCGGGGCCGCTCGAAGGGCTGCCGGTCGCGGCGAAGGAAGAACAGCCGCTGGCCGGGCATCCGGTCACCGACGGCACCCTCCTGCGTCCGCCTCAACTGGCGCGGGAGACCGCGATCGGGCTCAGCCGGATCCAGGCGGCAGGCGGCATTCTGCACGCTCGCACGACGACGTCCGAGTTCTGCTGCATGCCGCTGTCTCACACGCGGCGCTGGGGGATTACGCGCAATCCGTGGAACCTCCAGACCGCTGCGGGCGGCTCGTCCGGCGGTTCGGGCGCGGCGTTGGCGGCTGGGACGGCCTTCCTCGCCACTGGGTCGGACATCGGTGGTTCGCTCCGCGCGCCCGCGTCCTTTACCGGTGTCGTGGGGTTCAAGCCGCCGCACGGCCGCAATCCGGCCTTGCCGCCCGCTGGGTTGGACACCTACTACCACCACGGTCCGATGGCCCGGACTGTCGCCGATTGCGCGCTCCTGCAGAACGTCATGTCAGGCGAAGACCCGCGCGACCCGCACTCGCGGCTCCCGGCGGTTTCTGTCGAGCTTGGTGACGTGCGTGGGCTCCGCGTCGCGTGCTGTCCGGTGCCTGGCGACTTCCCGGTGGACTTGGAGATCGCGGCCAATACCCGCGCGGTCGGGCAGGCGCTGGCGTCCGTTGGTGCGGCGGTGACCGAGATCGAGATCGACTGGACGCTCGACATGGTCAAGCAGGCCCTGTGGGCGCACTTCGGGACCGGCCTGGCTGCCGAGGTCCTGGAGTTGGACCAGCGGAATCCCCGCGTGATCACGCCGTACTGCCAGGCGTTCGCGCGCAAGGGTGTCGAGAACATTGTGGACGCTCAAACCGGCCACGCGGTCGAAGCGACGATCCGCGAGCGCCTCGACGCGGTGTTCGGCCAGTTCGACGCGCTTATCGTGCCCACTCTCGGTGCCACTGCGTTTGCTGCTGGCGAGGACTATCTGTCCGCGGAGGTCGTGGTCAACGGTGTTGCGCTGGAACACTTTTCGGACGCGTCGCTGACTCCGGCGTTCAACGTCGGCAGCGAGCATCCGGCGCTCGCCGTGCCGTCTGGTTGGGCCAGCAATGGGGTGCCGACCGGCGTTCAGGTCGTCGCGGACAAGTACGCCGACAGTGTCGCGTTCCGCGTCGGCGCGGCGATCGAGCAGACCGTGGGCGCGGGGTTCGCTCGGATTCCGTTAACTGGCCAGGAATTCCCGCAGATGCGCCACGACCTGTGAGGGTTGTTCCTCGGGGAGGAAGTGTCCACAGTCTTCGAGGCCGATACCGGTCACGTGGTCCGCGTAGTCGCGCCAGATGTCGAGCGTGGGCAGGCTGCCGAGCAGACCGGCCTTGCCCCACATCGCCAGTACCGGCTGGGTGAGGCGTTTTCCGGCGGCGTAGTCGGCGTCGTCCAGTTCAGCGTCGTCTGGGAACGAGGCGCGGTAATCGTCGAAACCGGCTCGCAGCGCGCCGGGTGCTTCGAAGGCGCGGACGTACTCGGCGACGTCTTCGGCGGGCAGTCCGTGGCGTTGGAAGGTCCAGCGCTCGAAGAAGTACCCGAGGTAGGCGGCGATGTTCTGTCCGGCCAGTAGCTCGGGCAGGTCTGGCTGCAGGTGGAAAAGCCAGTGCCAGTAGGCCTTCGCGAGATCTTTGTCGAGGCGACGCCACATCTCCCGCGTCGGCGCGATGTCCAGCACAGCCAGTCGCTCCACCTGGTCTGGACGGTCTAGCGCCCATCGATGCGCGACCCGCCCGCCGCGATCGTGCCCCGCGACCGCGACCCGGTCGAACCCGAGCTGCTCGGCCAGCTTCGCGACGTCGGCGGCCATCGTTCGCTTGTCGTAGCCGTTGCGGGGCTTGTCAGTGCGCCCGTATCCCCGCAGGTCGGGGGCGATCACGGTGTGCGTCTCGGTCAATGGCCCGGCGACGCGGTGCCAGCAGTGCGACGTCTGCGGCCAGCCGTGCAGGAGGAAGAGCGGCGGACCGTCGCCGCCGCGGAGGTAGTGCATGCGCAGATCGTCCACTTGGGCCATGGCTGCTTCTAACCGGCTCATGGGGTTAGACGGTAGCGCGGGTTCTCACCGGTTTCAATGGTTAGAATGAGCGGCATGGAGTGGGTGTTCGACGCCGGGCGGCCGTGTCTGCACCTGGTGAACACGTTGCGCTCCCGGCATCTCCCGGAGGGCGTCGAGCTACTCACCGACCCGGACGCGCTCGCGGAATGGCTTGAGCTGGCCGGGTTCGGCCACCTGCGAGTGACCGCTGCCGAGGTCGCGGTGGCGAAGGAACTGCGCGAGGCAGCGAACCGGCTGCTGACCGCCAAGCCTCTCGCCAAGGATGTCCGGCTGGTCAACGACGCCCTTGCCGCGGCACCGAAACCGGACCGGCTGCTGTTGAAGGACGGCGTTCTGCAGCGGGAGGTGCCCGCTGCGCCGGATCCGGTGGCGACGGCCTTCGCGGTGCTGGCCGCGGACGCGGTCGATCTCGCTACTGGCGTGGAGGACATCCGGATCTGCTCGGCGGACGACTGTGGTTTGCGGTTTGTCGACACGTCGCCGCGCCGGACTCGGCAGTGGTGTTCGATGTCCCGCTGCGGGAACCGAGCGAAGGCCCGGGCGCATTACGAGCGCACGAAAAACCGGTAAGCCCAAGGGTGCTCGCGCAGCCACACATTGAGCTTGCCGACCACTCGCATCGGGAGAGTGCGCAGCGACGGCGGCATCACGGTGCCGAGCATCCTTGCCGCGCGGCAAAAACGGGCGAACTTGTGCGCGTCTTCGACAGTCCATCGCAGACCAAGACGGTCCCGCAGCTCGGGCGGGAGCGTCGCGCGGATAAGGAACATCTGCCCGGTCGAATATCCTTTTTGGAGCTTCGACCACTGGCGGTCCGACATGCGGGAGAATGGTTTCCCGACGCTGTCGATGGTTTCGAACAGCGTGCTGATCGTCTCGTTAGGGCCGAATCCGGCGATCATCTCTCGGTAGTATTGCTCGAATTCCGGCCAGGTCGGCGGCAGGTACCGCTCGCGGATGCCGAGGATCCGGCCGATGCCGCACATCTGCGCGTAGTACTCCGCAAGCTCTGAAGTGGACATCGGACGGCCGAAAAACCGTTGCGCTTCAACGGGAGCCATCACCAGTGTCGCGTGCACCCACGCGTACGCGCCGGGGTCGAGCGCGCTGTAGCGGCGGCCGTCGGCGGTTCCGGTGAAAGTCCGGTGCAGTTTTCGCAGCCGCGAGGCCTCGACCTGTGCGCCTTTTGTTCCGCCGTACACATAAATCGACAACGAAGCGACGGTGCGCATCAGCCGGGTCCACGGATCCTCGCGGTAGTCCGAATGATCCCGCACCCCAGCCGCCACAACCGGATGCGCGACCTGCAGCACCAGCACCTGCCCCGCGAGCAGTGCGTCGCGGAAGTCGCCGAAATAGCGCCAAGCCGCAGTGCCGCGGACGACCGGCGGGGCCACGTCAGCCTCGGGCGCCGTGCAACAGCATCATCAACGGCTCGGCGGCCGGAACGTCCGTGCCGGTCGCGAGACGGCGCAACTGCAGCCCGGCGATCAGCGCGACCACCGGCCCGGCCACCCGTTCCGGATCCGGCAGCCCGAGTGCGGTCAGGATCGTGACGGCCAATTCGTCATACGCCGCAAAGCATTTCGCCGATGCCTCGTGCAGTCCGGGGTCGCGCGCGGATTGCAGGTACAGCTCGTGCGGCGCGAGTTCGTCCGTGCCGAACGGCAACTGCTTGATCACGTGCTCCACGACGGTCGCCGCTTGTTCGAGGCTCAGCCCTTGTTCCCGGTATACCTCGACAATTCCCGCCAGCTTCGCTGTTTCCTCCTCGGCGAACAGCAGCATCGCCTCGCGCAACAGCTCGGTCTGGCTCGGGAAGTGATACGTCAGCGTGCCGAGCGAAACCCCGGCCGCGGCGACGATGCGCCGGTTGGTGAGCCCGCCGACGCCCTGCTCGCCGACCACTTTCAGGGTGGCGCGGAGGATCGCGTCGCGGGTGCTCACCACCCCGGCTCGGGACGTCGGTCCGGCCATCGCAGTACCTCTTCCAGTTGCGCGGCAACGGAAATCAGCCGCTCCTCGGAATGCGACGGGCCGAGCAGCTGGGCGCCGAGCGGCAACCCGTCCGCGGTCAGTCCGGCAGGCACGTTCACCCCGGGCCAGCCCAGCACGTTCCACGGCCAAGCGTACGGGCACGCGGCGATCATCGACTGATCGGTCTGCCAGCCGGAAAGCCCGTCGAAGGACCCGATCGCGGGCGGCGGGGTGGCGGTGGTCGGCGTGAGCAGGACGTCGATGTCGCCGAACATCCCGCCGATCCGGCGGCGCAGCACGGGTTCGAGCGCGCGGGCGAGTTTCAGCGCGGGCCCGGCGAGCAGGCCGCCTTGCTGGGCGTTGCTGCGGGTGCGCGGGTCGAGCGCGGACGGCTCCGGCACGCGGCGAGCCCAGTCGCGCACGCCGGTGAGCGACCGCGGCAGGAAGGTAAGGCCGATCAGCCCGTACCCGGGTTCGACCGGCACGATCTCGTGCCCCAGTCCGGCGAGCGTTTCGGCGGTCTGCCGCACCGCCGCTTCGACCACTGGGTCGAGCCTGGTTTTGGTGGCGGTGAAGGGAATCCGGGTGGAAAGGCCGATTCTCAGCCGTCCGGGTTCGCGCTTCGCAGCGGTCTGGAACGACGTGCCGGTGCCCGCGGTGACGTCGAGCAGCGTGGCCGCGTCGGCGACCGTCCGGGCGAGCGGGCCGAGCACGGTGAGGCCGTGGAACAGTTCGCTGCTGGTCGGGATCCGGCCGCGCTGGGTTTTGATCCCGACGAGTCCGGTCCACGCCGCCGGGATGCGCACCGAACCCGCGCCGTCCGACCCGAGCGCGGCGGCCACGATCCCGGCCGCCACCGCCGCGGCCGATCCGCCGGACGACCCGCCCGGCGTGTGCTCGGGCTGCCACGGATTGCGCGTCGCGCCGAACGCCGTGCCCTCGGTGAACGGCCATTGGCCCAGCTCAGGCGTGTTGGTCTTGCCGATGATGACCGCGCCGGCCCGCTTGAGGTTCGCTACCGCCGGTGCGTCGCCGGTGGCCACCGGGAAGTCGCCGGGGCAGCCGAACGCGGTGGGCAGGCCGGTGATGTCCACGTCGTCCTTGATCGCCACCGGCACCCCGAGCAACGGCGCGCGATCACCGTCGGCGCGGCGCTGATCAGCCTCGGCGGCCTCGGCGAGCGCGGCTTCGTCCCGCAGGACACGGAACGCGTTGAGCACCGGCTGGCTCGCGTGGGCCCGCTTGAGCGCGAGTTCGGTGAGCTGCACGGCCGTGACTTCGCCAGCTTCGAGCGCGGCGACCTGGTCGGCAAGGGTCGTGAACTCTGTCATCGCGGAAGGCATCAGCGGCTCCCCGTTCTCTCGTTCGCTCGAACGAACGTATCACGGTGGTTGCCGGGCGGCACCCCTGTCGGCACCGAGCCGGGGGATTGTTTCCTGCCCCAGCGCGGCCAGGACTCCGCTTGCTGGTCGGCCGCAGACCGGGTGACAGCCTGAGGAAGCCACCTAAACTCCAAGCCATCAGCCCGGCCAGCGCACGGAGGATCGATGACGTTCGACTTCGCCCGGTTCCCCAGCTTCGACGGTTTCCCGCGCGCCGGTCTGCACCACGGGCCGACCCCGCTCGTCCCGGCGCCGCGGCTTGGCGAAGCGCTCGGCATTCCCCGGCTGCTGCTGAAGCGCGACGACGTCCACCCGCTCGGCGTCGGCGGCAACAAGCTGCGCAAACTCGACTTCCACCTCGGCGCGGCGCTCGCCGACGGAGCCGACACGGTGATCACCTTCGGCGCGCTGCAGACCAATCACGGCCGTCAGACCGCCGCAGCGTGCGCGAAGCTCGGGTTGCGCTGCGAGCTGGTGCTCACCGCTGAGGTGCCGCGCTCCGGTGACGCGTACGAGCGGTCCGGAAACGTCCCGCTTGACCTGCTCTTCGGCGCACGGGTGCACATCTGCGCGTCGGACGCGGAAGCGACCGCGACGTACGAGCGGCTGCTCACCGACGCAGCGGACGAGGGCCGAAAAGTGAGGACGGTCCCAGTCGGTGGGTCCGACCCACTGGGCGTTCTCGGCTATGTGGATGCCGCTCGCGAGCTGGCTGCCCAGCTGGTGAAGCTGGGTCTGGACCACGCCCGGATCGTCGGTCCGCACGCCAGCGGGGCTACCGCGGCCGGGCTCGCGCTCGGCACGGAGGTGCTCGGTTCGCTGGACCTGGACGTCGCCTGCGTCAGCCACCCGCTCAACGAGGCTGTGGACAACTTGTCCCACCTCACCGCTGGGGCTGCGCAGTTGCTTGGGTTCGACCCACCGAAGCTCGAGCACGTGTGGCTGAACGACACGACGATCGGCGAGGGATACGGCATTCCGGCGTCGGGGACCTGGGAAGCGATCCGGTTGTTCGGCCGCACCGAGGGCGTCGTGCTCGACCCGGTCTACACCGGAAAAGCCGCCGCCGCCCTGGTGGAATGGGCGGCGGCGGGACGGTATTCGCCGGAGGAGACCGTGGTGTTCGTCCACACCGGAGGTCTTCCCGGATTGTTCGGTTACGCGCCCGAATTCATGGCCGAGGCGCGGAAGTAACGAGCACCGCCGCGCGAGCGGTTTCGGTCCGCACGGCGATGCGGAGCAGGACCAGCAACAGGGCGACGTTGGCGATCAGCGTGAGCCGCTGCGTCGCGCCCACCGGCAGCACCTCGGTGAGCACGTGGAACGGCTGCACCCCGGCCTCGTCCAAGCGGACAAACAGGAAGCTCAGCGCGAACAGTCCGACCGCGGCGAGCCCGAACTTCAGCCACCGCACCACGAACACGCGTTCCGCGGTGCCGCGCAACGGTTCCAGCATCGTGATCGCCGCGCCGGGCAGGCTCGCGAACGCGACCAGGCACGAATAAAGGTGGATGTCGCCGCTGAGCGGATTCGGGCTCGGCGGGTAACTGGCCGGAAAAACCGCCGCCACCGCCAGCCCGAGCGCCCACAGCATGAGCAAAGCCTTGGTGCTGAACGTCATCGGCACACCGCCGGCGATCAGCGCGCCGAGCACCGCGAGCGATCCGACGGCCACCGACAGCACGCTCGCCCCGAGCATGCCTTCCCCGCGGTCGGTGATCGTGTAGCTCGAAAGCGTGTCGTAGATCGGGTCGTGCGAGCTGATGATGTGCAGCACGGTGATCGTGAACAGCCCCCAGGCGATCGCAGCCAGCGCGGTCAGGCGCCATCCCCGGACGCCTCGTGAGTTCCCCATGTAGCCAGATTGGCCGTTCGGCGGCGTTTCGTGATCAGGGAAAACCCCTGATTCAGCCCCTACCCCGTGAAGTCGGCGAGGACGAGCACCTGGTCGTCGTGGCGTTTGGCTCGGGGCCAGCGGACGGCGTGCGGATCGTCATTCTCGGCGGCTCGTACTGCGTCCAGCACTGCTTCCGGGCCTTTGTTTTTGGCTAGTTGCAGGACTTCTGGCCACTTGAAGAGGCCGTACTCGTCTACTCCGATCGCTACGCCGTCGGTGGCAATGAGGACTGCGTCGATGTCTTTGCGCGGCCAGCTGCGTTGGACGGCTTTGTGGGCTGCGGCGGGGTCGGCTTCGGCTACCCAGAAGCCGTCTTCGGCGTTGCGCCTGCGGCGGACGTCTGCGCTGGTTTGGAGGAGGCCGTTGTTGCGCAGGGAGATTAGGCGGTCGTCGGCTACTACGTCGGTGCCGGAGTGTCCAAACGCGACTATTGGGCTGTCGGCCAGGACTAGGGCTTCGATTTCGTCGGCGGTCCAGCGGAGGATCGAGACTGTGCTGGAGGGGGAGTTTCCTGGGGCTAGGTCGTTGGCTTTGGCTACTTCGGTGATTGCGGTTGCCAGTGCGGTGGTTAGGGGTTGGGTGGGGTGGGTGGTTAGTTCATCGGCTAGTTGGTCGCGGAGGAGGTGGGCGTACCAGCCGCCTGGGGGGAGGTCTGGGCTTGGGGAGGTGGCTCCGTCCAGGACCAGGACGGCGTTGGGGAGGAGGGCGATGTGGTCTTCGGTGGGGCGGGGATGGCCGTCGGAACCGACTCCGGCTCGCTCGGCGGTCGATATCTCGGGCACGTCGTTGACTGTAGCTCTCGTTGGGGGGTGGTTCGGCTCGTCGCCTGGCGGCGACGTTGCAGGCGTTGGTTGCGTGGGGCACCCCGAAGCTTGAGTGTGCTGACGGTCTGGGGGTGCTTGTCAAGGCGGGAAAGATGCCTTGACAAGCACCCCCAGACCGCAGGGACGCTTCATATCGGGGTGTGGGGGAGGGGCTGGGTGCCTCGATCGTTGGGTGCACTGGCTGCGGTTTCGCGGTGGGTGGGGCTAGCGCCCCAATGTGGCGTTGGGTGCATGTGACGCACCGAACGCCGCTTTGGGTGCGTGGGGCGCACCCGATGCCGCATTGGGGCGCGCGCGTGCGGGCGGGTCGTGAGGGGAACCCTGAGGGAATCAGAGTCAATGAGGGTGGCCCTCACGTGCCTTGCGGTGTCAACGGAGGTTGACAGACTCGAGGTGTCAACCTAGATTGACATCATGACGGAAGCGACGGATCTGGCCGCTCGCGCCGGTGACCGGGATCCCCGGGTGGGGCTTCGGGCGGTGGCGGCGCTGAGGCGGTTGCTGGAGCAGTTGGAGGCCGTGCAGGTGCGGAGTGCGCGCATGCACGGCTGGTCTTGGCAGGACATCGCGGCCGAGTTGGGGGTCAGCCGGCAGGCCGTGCACAAGAAGTACGGGAGGCATTGATGTTCGAGAAGTTCACCCATGACGCCCGGAGAGCGGTGGTCGAGGCGCAGGCGGCGGCGCACGAAGCGGGGGCGCACGAGATTTCCGCGCAGGCCGTTTTCGCTGGGTTGGCTCGGGTTGAGGACGGCGAGGCGGTGCGGTTGCTGCGGGTTCTCGGGGTGTCTCGGGACGACGTCTTCGCCGAGTTAGCCCGCGTGCGTCGGCGTGGGGGGATTAGTGACGCCGATGCCGAGGCGCTTACCGAGTTCGGCATCGACGTCGATCAGATCGTGGACCGGATCGAGCAGACGCACGGGCCGGGTGCGCTTGCTGAGGCTGGGCGGCGCAGCAAGCGCAATCACTTGCCGTTTACCTCGGAGGCCAAGAACGCGCTGCAGATGAGCGCCCGGGAGGCGCACGACCTCGGCGACAAGCATCTCGGGCAGGAGCATTTGCTGCTCGCGTTGGCCAGGCAGCGCGGTCCGGTCGCCGATTTCCTCGCGGCGCGCGGCATCGATTATCCGGCGGTCCGCCACGCCGTCGGCAAACGCTAATGCTGTTCTTGCTCGTCCGGCCCGGTGCGCCAAGTGACCAGGGGGAGCAGGGCCTGGGTCAGCGGGCCGATGCTGAGGGCGTACAGGACCGTTCCGACGCCGACCGAGCCGCCGAGCAGCCAGCCCGCGGCCAGGACGAGTACCTCGATGCCGGTCCGGACCAGGCGCACGGACCAGCCGGTTCGGGCGTGCAGGCCGGTCATCAGGCCGTCTCGCGGGCCGGGGCCCAGGCGGGTTCCGACGTACACCGCGGTCGCGACGGCGTTCAGGACTACGCCGCCGATCAGCATCAGGATTTGCCAGACGAGCACGTGCTGGTCCGGCAGCACGGCGCGCACCGCGTCGACGGCCACCGCGATCACCGCGATGTTCGCGACGGTGCCGATACCGGGACGCTGCCGTAGCGGGATCCACAGCAGCAGCACGAAGACCGCCACGACGGCGCTGATCGTGCCGAACGTCAGGCCGGTGAGCTTGGTCAGGCCGTCGTTCAGCACGTCCCACGGGTCGAGGCCGAGGCGGGCGCGGGTGAGCATCGCCATGCTCGCGCCGTAAAGGGCGAGGCCGGCGAACAGCTGGGCACCCCGGCGGGCGGGGGATCGGCGGATGCTGAGCGGACTGAGGTCGATAGCTGCCACTTCTCCACTATTGGCGACAACTGGCCTGATATGCCATGGCCAATGCGCAATAATTGGCCTTATGGAACCGCTTGGTGGGCGCATCTCGGGGCGTAGATTGGCCACATTGCTGGGGGAATGGCGGCAGCGTGGCTCCCGGCAGGGTGCGTCCGACCTCGCCGCGGCGGTCGAGTTGCACGTGCTCGACGGGCAGTTGCCGATCGGCACCCGGCTGCCCGCCGAGCGCGAACTCGCCGACGCGCTCGGCGTCAGCCGCACGCTCATCGGGGCGGCGCTCGACCGGCTCCGCGCGGACGGTCTCGTCGCCAGCCGTCGCGGAGCCGGGTCGTGGGTGGCCGGGGTCGGAAACCGCGACGAGGCCGAGGCGGTCCGCGACGACCTCCTCGACCTCGCACGGGCCGCGCCGCCCGCCGTGCCTGGGCTGATGGCCGCGTTCGACACCGCGCGGCGGGATCTCGTCGAGTACGCCAGCGGCAACGGTTACCTCACCGGCGGCCTCCCGCGGCTGCGCGAGCGGATCGCCGAGCGCTACACCGCGCGTGGCCTGCCGACCTCGCCGGACCAGGTGCTGGTGACATCCGGCGCGTACTCCGCGTTCGTGCTGTGCCTGCGGATGCTGGCCGGGCCGGGCGATCGCGTCCTGCTTGAACAGCCGACGTATCCGAACGCGATCGACGCCGTCCGCGCGACGCACGCGTTGCCGGTGCCGGTCGCGCTCGATCCGGTGCACGGCTGGGATTTGCCCGGCATCGAAGCCGCGCTGCGCCAGGCCGCGCCCCGGTTCGGCTATCTCGTGGTGGACTTCCAGAATCCGACCGGACTGCGCCTCGACGCGGCCGGGCGCGAACGGCTCGGCGGGCTGCTCGCCCGGACGCGGACGCCGGTCGTGGTCGACGAATCGTTGGTAGAGCTGGATTACGAGGGCGATCCGGTGGACGGTCCGCCGCCGCTGGCCGCGTTCGGCGGGGATCTGGTGCTGAGCGTCGGATCCGCGGCGAAATCGCAGTGGGGCGGGTTGCGGCTGGGCTGGATCCGGGCCTCGACGGATTTGCTGGACCGGCTGCAGTCCTCGCGGTTCGCGGTCGATCTCGGGGCACCGGTGTTCGATCAGCTCGTGCTCGCGGCGCTGCTGGAACCCGAGGGCTACGAGGTGCTTGCCCGGCGGCGGACGGAATTTCGGGAACAGCGGGACATCACGGTCGCGGCGCTGCGCAAGTACTGTCCAGAGTGGACATTCCAGGTGCCGTCCGGCGGATTGTCGGTGTGGTGCCGGTTGCCGGAGCCGATGAGCACGCGGCTGGCGGTGTCGGCGGCTACTCGCGGCGTGCAGCTCGCGCCCGGGTCGAGGTTCGGGGTGCACGGCGGATTGGAACGCTGGCTGCGGCTGCCGTTCGGGCTGCCGCGCGAGCAATTGCCGGAGGCGGTGCGGCGGGTCAGTGTGGCGGCGGCTTCGGTGCGCGGCTGTGCGGATGTGCCCGCGGAGCGGATTCCGGTGACGTAGCGGGCTCGCGAGTGGCGATGGCGGTTCTCACCGGCATGCACCCCCGGAAAAGTGAACAGCCGGTGCACCGGATGGGATCCAGCCACTCCAGGGAGGGTGGTGGTCTCCTTATCCGGCGCACCGGCCGATCGTCCGAGGCGCTTCCCGGCACAGCCCCTCGAAGTGCCGGGAAGCGCCCTCGGTTCAGGCGAGCTTCGGTTGGCGCAGGCTTTCGCTCGGCGCGGTGAGCGAAAGCCTCCGGAGCACGCCCGTGGTGGGTCCCGGCGCCGCGGGGCAGCGCGGCGCCGGGACCAGGACCCGATCCGGCCGGGCGCGGTCGGCCGGTCGGGAAGTGCGGTCATGGTTCAGCCCCTGGTTCGAAGTGGCATGGGTGCGAAGGGGTGAGCCCGGCGCAGCGAACGGGCGCGCGCGATCAAGAAGTTGATCTTGACGTGGACGTAGCTCTCCCTGGGAAACCGGTCGAGCGGTCAGTCCGGGGAGGTGGTCGGCAGGGCGGCATCCCTGCCCGCGCCGTCGACCTCGTGGTCGCGGCTGACGCCGATGAGCTTGAGCTGAGTGACGGTGTCGCCGTCGCCGGCCAGCGCGAACAGCTGGCGCAGGCCGCCGGAACCGTCGTGTCCCGGTGAGACAGTCGACGCGGGCGCGGCAGGCGCGGCCGGTGCCGAGGGAAGGCCTTCGCCGCCACCGCTGCTGCCGCCTCCGGCCTGGCTGCGCTCCTTGACCGGCGGCGCGGGCTGGGTTTCCTGCTTCGCGGCAGGCGGCGCGGCGAGAACGCGGGTGGGCGCGGTGTGCGCGACGGCGGGGGCCTGCTTGCTGGCCTTCACGACGTCCGGCGCTTCAGGTTCTTTCGCCAGCTTCGTCGCGGGGACGGCGGCGGTGACCGAGCCGCTGGCGACCGGTGCGGGTTCTGGGTGGACTGGCGGTTCGACGACCCGGACCGGCGCGGTGTCGATCACGGTGTCGACCGAGGTGACGGTGGTGTGCAGGGTCGTGTCGACGGTGTCGTCGACGGTTCCGAGGACGCTGTCGAGAAGCCCCGGCTGGTCGTGTTCGGGGCTGCCGAGGAGGCCGTCCAGGAGACCAGGGCCGGAGTCGCGACCGGAGCCGCCGAGCAGGCCGTCGAGGAGTCCTTGCCGCGGTTCTTGGCTGGCGGTGCTGAGGATGCCGGGCTCGGGTTTGCTGCTGATGCTGCTGAGCAGGCCGGGCTGGGCGGTGGCTTCGCTCGCTGGCGCGTGGTGCTTTGGCTTGACGGGGCTCTTCGGCTTGGTGACCTTCGCCGCGGGGGCGGGCCGGGAAGCGTGGTTCTGCGTGGCCGGTTCGCTTCCGGCCACTGTGGTCGGCCGGAAGCTCACGTCGGGCTGGAAGTCTTTGGCGGAGAAGTGGAACCGGTGCAGGTTGGCGCGCTTCGCGCCGGTTGCCGCGCCGGGCATGGCCCAGGTGAGCGTGCCGGACGTGGCCGTTCCGGCGTACCGGTGCTCCGGATCGGTGTCGTGCGTGGCAGAGATCGGGTGGTCGACGGGGTCGCCCGTCGCCGCGTTCGCCTGCGACAACGCCGCGCCGAGCAGCCATCCGGCCAGCGTGAGCCCGCCTGCGACAGCGATTCGGACGGCAGGCCGGGCGATCGGCGCCGCCCAAGCGCGTGGCCGTCGTCGCGCGCCCGCGCGCGCGAAGGAGGAATTCCGCTCAGCGCGGTCGACCATGCCCAGCAACGCGGAACCTGTGTTCCCGAGCGGACTGGCGCTCGCGCCGGAGGGCGCGGGATGTGCGAGGCCGCGCGGGGTCGCCATGCCGGTCACGCCACCACCACCGTCCGCGCCTGAAGCTCGTGCGGCCCACCGCACGAGGCTGATCTTGCTGGGGCTCTCTTCCGGCCAGGTCGCAGGTCCCCCGGGGCTGCCCTCTTTCTAGCACCGGACGCGAGTGTTTCATCTCTCCCGCGCTCGATCCACCCCGTACGGCGGAACGTCCCCACCGGCTCTGGTGTCCGATCCGCCCTAGTCGATCACCCAGCGTCGCTTCAACCGGGGCGAATGCGGCCATCCGGGCGGCTGTCCGACGGCGCGAATTCGGGCGTTGACCCGATGTTTCGGCCACCGCGACACTCTCGGTATTCCGTTCCCGCAGGGAGAAACCGGGGCCGGGCCGCAGTCGTCAGACGAGTTTCCGCAGGCGTTCGACCGCTTCGTCGATCACCTCGTTGCGCTTGCAGAACGCGAACCTCAGCAAATGTTTCCACTCGTCCGGGTGATCCGTGAACACCTTGACGGGTACTGCCGCGACTCCGGCGCGTTCCGGCAGCGTCCAAGCGAGTTCGGCGGCGTCTTCGAAGCCGAGCGGACGCACGTCAGCTGTCACAAAATACGTCCCGGCACTCGGCCGTACAGCGAATCCCGCATCGGCAAGACCGGCGGACAGCCGATCGCGCTTCTCCTGAAGACTCACGCGCAGGTTTTCGACCCACTCAAGCTCGTTGTCGAGCGCGTACGCGACGGCCGGCTGCAGCGGTCCGCCGGAGACGAAGGTGATGAACTGCTTCGCCGCCTTCACCGCGGCGACGAGCTCCGGCGTCGAGCAGATCCAGCCGATCTTCCAGCCGGTGCAGTTGAAGGTCTTGCCCGCGCTCGAGATCGCGACGGTCCGTTCGCGCATTCCGGGCAACGACGCGAGCGGAAGATGCTCGGCTCCGTCGAAGACGAGGTGTTCGTAGACCTCGTCGGTGACCGCGATGAGGTCGTGCTCGACGCACAGCCGCGCGACTTCCTCCAGCTGCGCGCGCGAAAACACCGTGCCGGTGGGGTTGTGCGGCGAATTCAGCAGCACCGCGCGGGTGTTGGGCGTGATCGCGTCGCGGAGGGCGTCGAGGTCGAGTTCGAGCTGTCCGTTCTCGGTTTCGACCAGCCCGATGACCCGTCGCTGTGCGCCCGCCATCGCGACAGCGGCCGCGTATGAGTCGTAGTACGGCTCGACCACGATCACCTCGTCGCCAGCCTCGGTCAGCGCGATGAGCGTCGCCGCGATGGCCTCGGTCGCACCCGCGGTGACCAGGATCTCCGTGTCCGGGTCGTAGCTGGCACCGTAACGCTGGCGATGCCTGCTGATCGCGGCGCGCAGCTCCGGACGGCCCGGCCCCGGCGGGTACTGGTTGTCGCCGCCGAACAGCGAGTTCTTCGCCGTTTCGAGCATTCCGGCGGGCCCGTCGGTGTCCGGAAAGCCCTGGCCGAGGTTGACCGCGTCGTGCCGGACGGCGAGCGCGGTCATCTCCGCGAAGACCGTCGAGGCGAACGGGCGGAGGCGGGGGACGAGAGCTGGTTCACGCACGAGAACGCATCCTCACGGACAATGGCGGTGTGGAGCAACTCACCCCTGCCAAGGTCACGCCCGCGGACCCGCCCGGCGGAGCAGCCGGCGAAGAGGCGAAACGGCGCGGCCTGCGCAAGATGAAGCTGGTCGCGCTGTCCTTCCTGCTCGGCGCGACGATCGTGTTCCTGCTGACGAGCTGGGCGGAGTCGGCGGGCTGGCCGGGCTGGGTCGGCTACGTGCGCGCCGCGGCCGAGGCGGGCATGGTCGGCGCGCTCGCGGACTGGTTCGCGGTGACCGCGCTGTTCCGGCATCCGCTCGGGCTGCGGATCCCGCACACCGCGATCATCCCGAACAAGAAGGACGCGCTCGGCAACAGCCTCGGCGAGTTCGTCGGCTCGAACTTCCTGTCTCCCGATGTCATCCGCGACAAGCTCCGCCGCGTCGAGGTCGCCAGCAGGCTCGGCGCTTGGCTCTCGCAGCGCGACAACGCGGAACGCGTGACGTCGGAACTGGCGACAGTCGTGCGCGGTGCCGTGACGGTGCTGCGCGACGAGGACGTGCAGGCGATCATGGAGCAGGCCGTGGTCAAGCGCGTGATCGACAAGCCGTGGGGCCCGCCGCTCGGCAAAATCCTGGCGGGCGTTTTCGAGGACGGCGCGCACCACAAGCTCGTGGACCTGATGTGCGACCGGGCTTACGAGTGGGTCCGGGACAACCACCAGACGATGCTGCGCGTGGTCTCGGACCGCGCGCCGAGCTGGTCGCCGAAGTTCGTGGACGAAATGCTGGCGGACAAGGTGTACGGCGAGGTGCTGACCTTCGCCTGGGCCGTGAAGACGGACGTCAACCACCCGATGCGCCTCGCACTGGACAAGTTCCTCGGCGAGTTCGCGCAGGATCTGCAGACCGACCCGAAGACCATGGAGCGGGCCGAGCAGGTCAAGGGCCAGATCGTGAACCACGGCGAAGTGCAGAAGCTCATTGGAAACGCGTGGGCGACGGCCAAGGAAATGCTGCTGAACGCCGCGGAGGACCCTTCGAGCGAACTGCGCCAGCGGGTCCGCGGTGGCCTGGAATCGCTCGGCAAGCGCCTGGTGGACGACCCGTCGATGACCTCGAAGGTGGACGGCTGGGTCGAGAGCGCGGCGGTTTACCTGGTGACTCACTACTCGCGCGAGATCACGACGATCATCACGGACACGGTGGAGCGGTGGGACGCCGAGGAGACGTCCCGGAAGATCGAACTGCAGGTCGGGAGGGATCTGCAGTTCATCCGGATCAACGGGACTGTGGTGGGTGCGCTGGCCGGGCTGGTGATTTACGCGGTGGCGCAGTTGCTGTTCTGAGTCTCTGGTTCTGCCGTTGTTCTGCGGGGCAGGGCTGGTTCGGCGCTGTGGTGAAGGCTGCGCGGCCGGGCTTGGCTGAGGGCGGGTCGGCTGCAGTGCGGCGGGGGTGGGGCGACTGTGGTGAAAGCAGTGTCGCGAGGGTGGCCGAGTGCTGGAGCGGTTGCGGTGAGAGCCGTGACGTGCGGCTGGGATGCCTGTCGTGGCGGAGGCTGCGCGGCCGGATTTGGCTGAGGCCGGGTCGGCGGCAGCGCGGTGGGGGTTGGGCGGTTGCGGTGAGAGCAGTGTCGTGAGGGTGGCTGAGTGCTGGGGCGGTTGCGGCGAGAGCCGTGCGGCGAGGCGGGCTGATGGCGGGCGGCGGCCGTCGTGATGGCTGTGCGGTGGGCGCGTTGAGGGCTAGCTGGCAGTTGCGGCGAGGGGCGTGCGTGCGGCTGGCTGCCGGTTGTGGTGAGGGCCAGCGCGGCGGGGTTCTGGCTGCCGGTTGAGTCGGATTTCGTTGTGGTTGAGCGGAATTCGTCGGCCGTGAGTGGAGACAGTCCCGCCGACCCGACCGCAGCCGCCCGGGGCCGGGGCTTACTTCAGTGGTCTGGTGCCGCTGCATCGGCCGCGTTTTCCTCGGTCTTTCCCCTGTCCCAGCCCGGGTGCGGCGGGTGGTCGACCGTATGCGCGCCGTCCTATACCACAGCCGCACCCCGCTCAAACCAGTTGTCCACAGGAAGCTGAGTTATCCCCGGGGTTATCCACAGGAATTCACGGTGATGGCCTAATCGCTGTCCACAACTTGTGGGGATCCGGGGCATCTGCACGTGCACATGTGGCGTGTGTGGACAAGTTGTCCACAGGGCCTTAGTTGTGCACAGCCGCCGTGCGGGCGCGCCAGGAGCGGGCTTTTTCGCGGTTTCCGCAGACGCGCATCGAGCACCAGGTGCGGGAGCGGTTGCGGGATTCGTCGAAGAAGGCCCACAGGCAGTCGTCGGCGGGGCAGATTTTCAGCCGGACCCAGTCGCCTCGGATGGCCATTCGGGTGGCCGCGGCGAGGGTCGCGGTGACGGCGTCCGGGGCGAGCAGCGTCGGGCCGGTTTCGGTGAGCGTGAAACGGAGCGGGACGTCCAGCGCCGTCGCGGGCAGCCGCGGATCGCCGACCGCGGCGCGCAGGCTGTCTCGCACCGCGCGGGCTTCGGCGGGATCGTTCGGTGCCACGTCGTGGTCCGCGGCCCACTGCCGCCAGAGCCCCGGATCGTCCAGCAGGTCGTCGCCCCGTTCGATGTCGACGGTGTTGAGAAAGGCGACCACCAGGGAAGCGTCGGTGTGCACCTGCCCAGTGTACGGGCGATATCGGTTGCGACCTGGTGGCCTAACCGACATACTCGCTTTACTGGTTACGCCACGAGGAGAGGATGGACGAAACATGGGTGCGATTCCGACATTCGGCGGCGTTGCGTTCGACTGTCCGGACCCGGCGGCGCTCGCCGGCTTCTATCGCTCCGTGCTCGAGTGGGCCGAACCTAAGGTCGCTGAGGACAACCACTGGGCCACGCTCGTCGACCCGCGCGGCGGCGTCCGGCTGGAATTCCAGCGGGTGGCTGATTACCGCGCGCCCGAATGGCCGTCGCAGGACACGCCGCAGCAGGCGCACCTCGACCTGGACGTCCCCGACCTCGAGGCCGCTCACCAGCGCATTCTCGGGCTGGGCGCGAAGCTGCTCGACGATTCCCCGGAGACCTTCCGCGTCTACGCCGATCCGGTCGGCCACCCGTTCTGCCTCTGCGCCTGCTGACTGCCTGCTGACACGGCGCGGCGAATCCGCGTAGGGTCGGATGCGTGATTTGTCCGAAGTGTCAGAACATGATGCGCACGGTCGACAAGAACGGCGTCCACATCGAGCAGTGCGACGGCTGCCGCGGGATCTTTCTCGACCGCGGCGAGCTGGAGCAGATCGCCGGTGCGGAGAGCGCGTTCTACCGGCAGCAGCCGCCGCAGTACGCCCGTGCCGATTCGCCTCGCCCTTATCAAGGCGGGTACTCGGATTCGCCCCGGCCATATCGGGGCGGGCACTCGGATTCGCCGCGCCCGTACCGAGGCGGCCACGCTGACTCGCCGCGGCCGTACCGCGGTGGCTACGGGGATTCGCCGCGACCGTACGACCGGCGGCGCAAGCGCAGCTTCCTCGAGAACCTCTTCGACTGAGTTGTCCACCGATCCAGTAGCGCTTGACCTGCGGATCTGTCCGTCCTGCGGCGACCGGGCGAGTTGTCCACAGGCGGACGGGGACCTCTTGCGGTGCGCGGAATGCGGGCAGCGGTGGCCGTTCCGGCGGCTGCCGTTGTTCGCGTTGACCGGCCCGAGCGCGGGCGGCAAATCGACGGTCGGGCCGAAGCTGGCGCAGCGGTTGGCGGGCGAGGCCGTCGTGCTGGAGCAGGACGTGCTGTGGACCGGCGCGTTGCGCGACGATGAACCGGGGAATCCGGCGTTTCGCGGGGCCTGGTTGCGGATGGCGGCGATGCTGCACCAGAACGGACGGCCGGTCGTGCTGTGCGGAACAGTCGCGCCGCAAGAGCTGGAACCGTTGCCAGAGCGCGTTTTCTTCTCGGATGTGCACTATCTGGCCCTGGTCGCGGACAACGAGACCCTCCGGCGGCGGTTGCGCGCCCGGCCCGCGTGGCGGGAGTGGGACGAGCCGCGCATCGAGGAGATGCTCGAGTTCAACCTGTGGATACGCGGGCAGGTCGAGTCCATCGACACGACGGACGCCCCGCTCGACGACGTCGTGACCGCGGTGGAGAAATGGGTCCGGGCCAGAATTGGGTCGGACCTAGGAATTGGTGCGTGAGCGGGAGTTTGGCTGGGTTCGACCCAGCGACCCTTCATTCCGCGCGGAGCCGTTCGTCGTAACTCCGCTGGGATTCTTGGATCTCACCGGTGTGCGCATCGGGGATGGGCTTAGTCTTCCCTTTTTCAAGGGGCATCGTCCAGCCCGGTGCCGGTGATACTGCGAACGATGCAGCGCGCACGGCCAAACGGCCCAAGGCCCGGCGGCGGTCTCGATTACCGGGCGGATCCGTCGTCAGATTCGAGTTCCTGCAATGGCCAGCGGTTCTCAGACTGCGGATCGTCCAGCCAAAAGGTTTGTTCCTCGCTGTTCACCGTGAGCCCGAAACGGGATCGGCTGGGGCGGCCCAGTGATTCCCAGTGCCGGTGCGCGTCCTCGGCGAGATCCCACAACGCGCGCGGACCTCCTTGCGCTGCCTCGAAACCGGAGTCGGTGCGGCGGGTGCGCGCCCACGAACCGTCCGGATGGGACAGTGCGAAGGCTCCGTTCGGATCGACGTGCACCGGGCGTACGTCGGGCAGCTCCAGTGAAGCGAAGAATTCGAAATGCCGTTGCGGCTTAAGCACATCTGACATCGACAACTCGGTCGGCCGCCATTGTGTGCCGGCGGCGTCCGGCAATTCCGCGAGCGGTGGCAGGCGATGTGCGCGCAAGGGCATGAATCGGCCGTCGCGGGACAGGACTTGGCCTTCGGCGGTCGTGCCTTCGCCCGCGGTGAGGCGGACGAGTCCGCCGCCGAGCGGGCGGTTCAGGGTGGTGACGATGTGCCCGCCGGGGAGTGTTTGAGCAAGCCAGGCAAGGGGAATCCGCGATACCGACGCGGTGCACAGGACTCGGTCGAAGAGAACTCCGGCCGGGAAGCCGAGTGTGCCGTCGCCGGTGGCGCACGCGGGTTCGTAGCCGCAGGAGGCAAGGCGTTCCCGCGCGGCGGCGGCGATGGCCGCGTCGATGTCCACTGTGGACACTTGGCCGGAACCGCAGCGGTGGCACAGCAAACCCGCGTTGTAGCCCGTTCCGGTGCCGATCTCCAGTACACGATCGCCGTCGCGGACCAGGAGTTCTTCCAGCATGATCGCCATGATCGCGGGCATGCTGGACGAACTGGTCGGCACGCCGGGGACTGGCCCGCGCGTGCGGGCGCGGTCCCACAGCGCCGGGTCGTCGTCGAGTTGGGTGACCAGGACGTCGCGCGAATAGACGCGGTCCAGCCAGTCGGGATCGCTGCGGTCGACCGCCGCCCAGCCGGTGCCGGCGGGCACGAAAAAGCGCGGCAGGAACGCGTGCCGCGGGACGGTGGCGAAAGCTTCGGCCCAGGCTTCGTCGTGCAGCACGTCCTCTTCGACGAGTTGCCGGACCAGGCGTCGACGCAACCGTTGTGCCCGCATAAGCCCAGGGTAACGGGGTGAGCGGAACCACACCCGATGGTTGCAAGCAGGGTGCTTGCAATAGCTAGCACGCGAGCGTACTGTCGAGTAGGTCGCGAGGAGGTGACCGGATGACAGAACCCGGCGGAGCACAGCGCCCCATGGACAAGGTCGCGGACATCGCCTCCGACATCGGCGAGTACATCCGCCAGCAGCGCAGTTCCGCGAAGATTTCGCTGCGCCAGCTGTCGAAACTCGCCGGAGTGTCCAATCCGTACCTGAGCCAGATCGAGCGCGGGGTCCGCAAACCCAGCGCGGAGATCCTGCAGCAGATCGCCAAAGGGCTGCGGATCTCGGCCGAAGCGTTGTACGTGCAGGCCGGGATTCTCGACCTGCCGACCGGCGGCCCGGTCGGCGACGCGATCCGCGCCGACGCCGAGCTGACCGAACGGCAGAAGCAGGTCCTGCTCGACGTCTACGAGTCCTTCCGGCGCGAAAACGCCGCCGCGAGCACCACCGCACCGAAGACCACCCAAGAGACCACTGAGGAGTCGGCATGACCACGCCCAAGACCGAGGACGTCCGCAAGGCCGTCAACACCGCGCTCGACCAGGTCCGCACCCCGCTGCTCGCCGCGCTCGGCGCCGGCAACCTGGCCAGCCAGGCCGTGACCGACGCGGTCGCCAAGGCCCGCGCCAACGTCACCAAGAACACCGAGGCCGCGCGCAAGGGCTTCGAGGAGCTGCCGACCGACGTCGAGAGCCTCCGCGAGAAGCTCGACCCGGCCGAACTGCGCAAGGCCATCGACGAGTACACCGAGGCCGCGCTGAAGCTGTACAACAAGCTGGCCGAGTCCGGCGAGCAGGCGTGGGACAAGATCGCCGCTCAGCCGCAGGTCAAGAAGGCGCTCGAGCAGCTGGACGACGCGCTGACCGCCGCCCAGGAGCGCGTCGACGGCCTGACCGAGGAGACCCGCGAGCGCGTCGACGGTGTGCTGTCGAAGGTCACCAAGCGCACCCGTTCCGCTGGTGAGAAGGCCGCCCGCAAGGTGACTGAGGTGGCCGGCGAGACCGCGGACGCGGTTGAGGAAATCGGCGAGAACGTCGCGCACGAGACCCGGTCGGTGGCCCGCAAGGCTGCTAACCGCACCTCGCCGAAGACCGCTACGCCTGCCCGTCGCACCACGACCAGCAGCACGGCCACGGCGAACGCCAAGAAGCCGGCTGCGCCGAAGACGGAGAAGTGACGGTCGCGCTTACTTGCGCCGCACTGCACTGACGGCGGTTCGGGCGCTTCGGCGTTGGAATCGTTGGGGTGACTCGGTTTGCGCCGGAGTCGCCGAGGGCGAGAATTGAAGATCGAGGGGTCGCACGGCGGCCGGACCGAGGGTTGGTCCGGCCGCCGTGTGCTGTGTTGGGGGCTTTTCGGCTGAGGCGTCGGGGGTTGGCGCGTTGGGGCCATGGGGCGGTGGCCGGTCTTGGGTTGGGCCTAATTCGGCGGGATTCGGTGGGTGCGGTCTGGCTGGCGGGGCGTGGCTGGGTTCGGCCTAAGTTTCGGCGAGTCTTGTTGGGTTCGGCCTAGCTTGGGAGAGTTTCGTTCGGCCGGGCCTAGCTTGGGGCAGCTTCGTTGGGCCGGACCTAGGTTGGGCGTGCGTGGTTGGGTCGGGCCTAGCTTGGCCGAATCTCGCTGGGCCGGACCTAAGTTGGGCAAGCGTGGTTGGGTCGGACCTAGGTCGGGCGAGTCTCGTTAGGTCGGGCCTAGCTTGGGCGTGCGTGGTTAGGTTCGGCCTAGGTTGGCCGAGTTTCGCTGGGTCGGACCTAGCTAGGTTGAGCGTCGTTGGGCCCGACCTAAGTTCGCGGCGAAGCGGATGGGTTCGACCTAACTCGAGCAAAGGACCGCATTCGGGTCGCGGCTCGGCCGGAGTCAAGGCGGCCGCCGGAAGTGACCGTTGTCACCTCGGGTCCCGCCGCGGCGGTCGACCATGGTTAACCCGCTCAACCTGACCTTGACCAGCAGTCACGTCGCGGCACCGGGGTTCGGGGGAGCGGGCGGCGTGGGCGGTTTGCCGTAAGCTGACGTCGTGCTGGTTGCCGAATGGATCCTCTGGGTCATCCACTGGGGCAGCGCCTTGGTCGGGCTCTTCGCCTTTGTTCACGCGCTGCTCCAGCGAGCTGACGCGTACTCGGCGGCCGATCGCAAGACCAAGCCGATCTGGATGTTGATCACCGGCGGGGCCACGCTCGCGCTGGTGCTGTTCCAGATCCAAGGGCCCGGGTTCATCTTCTGGGTGCCCGCGATGGCCGCGGCGCTCGTCTACATCGTCGACGTGCGGCCGAAGCTCATCGAGGTCCAGCGGGGCCACCGCAACTGGTGACCGGGGTCCCGGGCCGATTACATTCGGGTCGGTGACCACCTGGACTATCGCCGGAAGCCTCACCGTCGTTCCCGCGCCGACCCGTACTGACCTGCTCGCCGAACCCGTCGCCAAGGCACTGGCCGCGATGCCCGCGCCGGACGCGCTCGGCGTCACCGAGATCGATCCGGAACTCGCCGACACCGCCGCGTTTTGCGAGGCGTACGGGTCGCCGTTGACGGCCTCCGCGAACTGTGTCGTCGTCGCGGGCAAGCGCGCGGGCGAGGTTCGGTTCGCCGCGACGCTTGTGCTCGCGACTACCCGCGCCGACGTCAACGGCGTCATCAAGCGTCGCCTCGACGTGCGCAAGGCGTCTTTCGCGCCGATGGACGAGGCCGTTTCCCTCACTGGCATGGAGTACGGCGGCATCACGCCCGTCGGGCTGCCCGCGGACTGGCCGATCCTCATCGACCAGGCCGTCGCGGACGCGCCGGAACTGGTGATCGGCAGCGGAATTCGCGGCAGCAAGCTCCTGATTTCCGGTTCGGCCCTCGCGGGGCTGCCGAACGCCGAGGTCATCGACGGGCTCGCGCGCTGAACTGTCCATAATGGACGAATCGACAGTGGTCGACCCGGCAGCGCTTGAAGCGCTTAGACAACAGCGCGACGCGATGCTGGCCGCGCTGGACAAACTCGAACCGGCCACGGTCGGCCCGGCAGTCCTCGACGCGCTTAAGCGGCAGCGCGAGGCGATGCTGGCCGCGCTCGACAACGACAGTCCGATCTACGGCGTCAACACCGGGATGGGTCGGCTCGCCGGAACCCGGCTCACCAGCGAGCAGCAGGCCGACCACCAGCGCAATCTCCTCGTCGGCCGGGCCGTGGGCGGGCCGCCGTGGTTGTCGCCGGAGTTGACCCGTGCGTTGCTGCGCATGCGATTGCGCGGGTTTCTCCGCGGTGACGCGGCGGTCAGCCCCGAGCTGGTCACGTTCCTCGCCGACCGAATCAACGACGGGTTCCTTCCCGCCGTCCCGCGCGACAGCTTCGGCAGCGCGGGCGAGATCATCCCGCTGGCGCACGCGTTCCAGACCTTCGTCGGGCTCGGCACGGTCATCGAGGACGGCATCGAAGTCCCGGCGGCGGAGGCGCTGCACCGGCGCGGGGCGGAGCCGTTCGTACTCGGACCGAAGGAAGGGGCGAGCCTGATCCAAGGTTCGCCGCTGGCCGAGGCGTACGCGTGGGTCTGCGGCGAAAGAGCACGTCGGCTGCTTGATTGGCAGACGGTCTGCGCGGCGATCACCGTGGACGTTCTTGGTGCACCGCAAGCGATCTACCGCGGCACTCGCATTGAGAAACTCATCGAAGGGGCCGCCGCTAAAAAGGGAGTCGTGCAGGCGCCGATCTCGGTGCGAGTCGGGCCGAAGGTGCTCGAATACGTCAGACGGACGGTCGAGGAACTGCGGGAAACCCTGCAGCAGTCCTGGGAAACTCCAGCGGACTCACCTGCCTTCGCAAACGGCGAGTTCGTCCCGACGACCGGCTATCACGCAGCCGCGCTGGGCCTCCGAATGGATACAGCGAAGGCAGCGCTCATCCACGCGGCCGAGGTCTCGGTACAGCGACTGCACCGCCTCCTCGACCCGCAGTTCAGCGGTCTCCCGCCGCAGCTAGCGGTGGATCCTGGTCCACAGGCCGGACTCACGCCACTGCACAAACGCGCGGCGGGCGAGCTGCACGCGATGCGACGGCTGGCCGCACCGGCGACGCTCGGGTCGATCGACACTTCCGCTGGTCAGGAGGACGTGCAAGCGTTTGCCAGCAAGGCCGGCGCCGAACTCGAGACCGTCATCGAACGCTTCTTCGCCATCACCGCGTGCGAGCTGATCGCCGGACGGCAGGCGCGGTATCTGCTCAAGACCCCAGGAGCACCGAGGCTGGCCGACGCCTACGCCTGGCTGGCCGAGAGGATCGAGCCGGTGGTGGTCGACCGGTCGCTGGGGGCAGAGATCGAGCGGCTGGCCGTGGTGTGTCGTGAGTGTTCGTCACGGTTAGAACCGGCATAGGCACTCACGAGTCTCGACGTGCCTGCTGAAGTGCGAGACCCCGAGGCGTAGCCAGCTTGGTCAGCAGTGCGAACAACCCCTCGCACACCAACGCCAGGATCACCACCGCCACGCCGCCGCCGAAGATCTCGCCGTGGCCCTGCTCGCCGAGGGCGAAGCCGTCCACGATGTAGCGGCCGAGACCGCCGCCGTCGTTGACGATCGCGCCGATGGCGACCGTCGCGATCAGTTGCAGGAACGCCACTCGCGCGGCGGCCACGATCACCGGCGACGCCAGCGGCAGTTCCACGCGCAGCATGATCTGCCATTCGCGATACCCGGTGCCGCGCGCCGCGTCGACGACCTCCTGTTCCACCTGCACCACCCCGGCGTAGGTGTTGGTGAACAGCGGCGGCAGCGCCAGCGCGACGAGCGCGAGCAGCAGCGGCCAGAAGTCCGTGTTCGCGCCCCAGCGGCTGGCCAGGAACCAGAACAGGATGATCAGCCCGAAGCTCGGGATCGCGCGGCCGATGTTCACCGCGCTGCTGGCGAGGAACTGGCCGCGGCGGTAGTGCGCGAGCCACAGCGCGAACGGGACCGTCAGGACGATCGAGATCACCAGCGCCAGCGCGGAAAACCACAGATGCTGCACCGTCCGGAACGGAATCCCGGCCGGATCGGTCCAGCTCCAGCGGTTCGGGTCGGCCAGCCATTGGCTCAGCTGCGCGAAAAAGCTCATCGGACCGCCCTCCGCGCCCACGGGGCCAGCGCGCGTTCGCTCAGCCACAGCAGCAAATCGACGAGCACGGCCAGCGCGATCGACAGCACGATGCCGACGATGATCGGGCTCGGGTTGGGGATCGGCGTCTGGATGCCGGCGCGGATGAAGTAGCCCAGCCCGCCCTTGCCGAGCAGCGACGTGACGGTGACCAGGCCGATCGTCGTCACCGCGGCCACCCGCAGCCCGGCGATCACCACCGGCAGCGCGAGCGGCAGTTCCACCTGCCACAACAGCCGACGCGGCGTGAAGCCCATCCCGACCGCAGCCTCGCGCACCTCGGTCGGCACCTGCTGCACGCCGGTCACGATGTTGCGGATCAGGATCAGCAGCGTGTACGTGGCCAGCGGGATCACCGACGTCGCGAAGGAGAACCCGAGCAAGGGAACCAGCAGCGCGAACGCGCCGAGGCTCGGGATCACGTAGAGCGCGCCCGCGGCGCCCACGACGAACGGATAGAACCAGCGGTAGCGCAGGCACAGCGTGGCCAGCGCGAGCGACAGCACGAGACCGACGCCGAGCGCGGTCGCGGTGAGGGCGATGTGCTCGCCGAGCCGCTGAAGAATCGCGTCAGCGTTGCGTTCGACCCACCGCCATTCGAAGAGGGGACGGCTGCTGTCGGCCAGCAGCGGGGTCACGGACGCGTGCACGGCGCGACCTTACCCCGATCGAGCGACAATATTCCGGCCCTTGAGATTCCGTGGCGAGGATTCCTAACCAGTGGTTTCTGTCGGGGGTCGCGGTTAGGGTCCATTCCCACAAACGAGTGAACTGAGGAGTGTGGGGACACGTGCGCTGGACCCGGAACATCCGAGTGGCCGCGCTGGTGGCGACGGCCGCGCTCGGCTTGACCGCGTGCGGTGGGGGAAGCGACCAGCCGGCCGCGCCGAGCAAGGGCGGCGCTCCGATCGTCGTCGCCTCGTTCAACTTCACCGACAGCCAGATCCTGGCCGAGATCTACGCGGGCGCGCTGGAGGCCAAGGGCTATCCGGTCACCCGGAAGCTGAACCTCGGCTCGCGGGAGCTGGTCTACCCGTCGCTCAAATCCGGCGAACTGCAGTTCCTGCCGGAGTACCAGGGCGCGGCGATCACGACCGGCTTCGGCAAGGAGGCCACGAAGGACGCCAAGGCCGAGCACGACCAGCTGGAGAAGCTGTTCGCGCCCGAGGGCGTCGGCCTGCTGAACTACGCGGCGGCCGAGGACAAGAACACCTACATCATGAAGGCCGACGTCGCGAAGTCGAAGGGCATCACGTCGATCAGCGACCTGAAGAAGCTCGACAAGGTCGTCATGGCCGGTCCGCCGGAGTGCGAGAAGCGGCTGCCGTGCTTCAAGGGCTTCAAGGACATCTACAAGCTGACCAACGCCACCTTCCAGACCGTGCAGGAGGCCGGGCCGCGCGTGCAGCAGCTCAACTCCGGTGCGGTCACGGTGATCCCGGTCGACTCGGTCAGCCCGCTGGTCGGCGACTCGCAGTACGTCGCGCTCAAGGACGACCTCACCATCGTGCCCACCGAGAACGTGGTGCCTGCGGTGAACAAGAAGGTGCTCGACGAACGCGGCGCGGACTTCGCGACGGTCGTCAACGCGGTCAGCGCGAAGCTCACCACGGACGGCATGCGCGAGCTGAACAAGCGGGTCGACGCGGACGGCGAGCCCGCCGCCGACGTCGCCAAGGACTGGCTGAAGCAGCAGGGCCTGTCCTGACGCTCTCCGGGGGTGGCGGGTGCGTACCGCCACTCCCGGGGTTTCCGCGCGTGTGCGAAGGTGACTGCGGCGGAAACCGAGGAGAGCAGGGGAAACGACATGGGCAAGGTCACGGCCACCGCGGAGCGCACGATCGACGCGCCGGTGGAACGCGTGCGTGAGCTGGTCGCGGACTACGCCGAGACCCGGCCGAAGCTGCTCACCGAGCACTACCGCGACTACGAGGTCAGCGAAGGCGGCGTCGGCGCCGGCACGAAGGCCAGCTGGAAGCTGCAGGCCACGTCCAAGCGCGTGCGCGACGTCGCGGCCACGGTGACCGAGCCGTCGCCGGGCACCTTTGTCGAGACCGACGCGAACTCCAGCATGGTCACCACCTGGACCGTCACCGCCTCCGGCGAGCGTTCGCTGGTCCGCATCGAGACCAGCTGGGACGGCGCGGGCGGCGTCGGCGGCTTCTTCGAGAAGACCTTCGCGCCGGGCGGGCTGAAGAAGATCTACGACGGCGTTCTCGGCAAGCTCGCGGAGATCGTGTAGCGCTTGCCACAGCTCCGGGGACAATCGGAATGCGCGCCCCGGTTGCTCCGTTGGCCGGATAGACGGGGCGTGCGCCCCGCTTCATTCCAGCTTGAACGAAACGGAGTTCGACGGTGAACGCACCCACAGCGCCCGACACAGCGACCGAGGTCCGGCTCGCGGCCCGTCCGCACGGCGTCCCGACCATGGACAATTTCGACATCGTCGAGACCGAGGTGCCGAAGCCGGGTCCCGGGCAGATCCTGGTGCGCAACGTGGTGATGAGCGTCGACCCGGCGATGCGCGGCCGGATGAACGACG
Source organism: Amycolatopsis sp. cg13 (assembly GCF_041346965.1). Lineage (GTDB taxonomy): Bacteria > Actinomycetota > Actinomycetes > Mycobacteriales > Pseudonocardiaceae > Amycolatopsis. The sequence goes on along the minus strand of NZ_CP166848.1, from coordinate 5,249,826 downwards.
TGAAGTCCTACTCGCCGCCGTTCGTGGTCGGCGAGGCCATGCAGGGCGGCGCGGTCGGCGAGGTCATCGAGTCCACTGTGGACGACTTCGCGCCCGGCGATCACGTGCTGCACCAGGCGGGCTGGCGCACGCACGCCGTGCTCGACGCCAAGCGAGCGGTCAAAGTGGACGATTCCGTCGCGCCGCTCTCGACCTACCTCGGCGTGCTCGGCATGCCGGGCCTCACCGCGTACGCCGGGCTGCTGGTGAGCGCGGAATTCAAGCCCGGCGACACGGTTTTCGTCTCCGGCGCGGCCGGTGCGGTCGGCTCGCTCGTCGGGCAGCTGGCGCGGCTCAAGGGCGCCAAGCGCGTGATCGGCAGCGCGGGTTCGGCGGAGAAGGTCCGCTACCTCACCGAAGAGCTCGGCTTCGACGCCGCCTTCAACTACAAGGACGGACCGGTCGCCGAGCAGCTCGCCGCGGCCGCGCCCGAGGGCATCGACGTCTACTTCGACAACGTCGGCGGCGAGCACCTCGAAGCCGCGATCGCGTCGATGAACCTGCACGGCCGGATCGCCATCTGCGGCATGATCTCCCAGTACAACGCCACCGAGCCGACGCCCGCGCCGCGCAACCTGGTGCAGCTCATCGCGAAGCGGATCACCATGCGCGGCCTGCTCGTGCTGGACCACTGGCACCTGATGCAGGAGTTCGTGGCCGAGGTCGCGCCGCTCGTCGCGTCCGGCGAGATCAAGTACTCGGAGACCTTTGTGGACGGTATCCGCAACGCGCCGGAGGCCTTCCTCGGTCTGCTCAGCGGGGCCAACACCGGCAAGATGCTGGTGCGCCTCAGTTCCTGACGATCGCGTCAGCCAGCTCGGGCATCGTCGCCGCCGTGTAGGTGGCGGCGGGCAGCCCGGGCAGCGGATGGACTCCGGGACGCGCGAGCAGCGCGGTCCGGAGTCCGGCGGCTTGGGCCCCGGCGATGTCCCAGCCGTGCGCGGCGACCATCACCGCCTGGCCGGGTTCGACGGCGAAGGCGCGCAGCACCTGCCGGTACGGCTCTGGCGCCGGCTTCAGCCGGCTGACTTGCTGTGCGGAGAAGATCCGGTCGAATTTCGTTGCCAGGCCGGCGTTTTGCAGCTGCGCTTCGGCCGTGGCGAGCGGCGAGTTCGTGAGGGCGACGACCTGATGTCCGTCCTGGCGCAAGCGGTCCAGGCCGGGTACGACGTCGGCGTGCGCGGGCAGAGAGCGCAGGCCGTCGCCGACCTTCACCAGTTCGGCGTCGGTCAGTTCGTGGCCGTGCCGCGCGCACACGGCGGCCGCGGATTCCCCGGCGATTTGCGCGAAATCGCGGTACTGGCCGGCCGCGGTCACCGTGAGCACGGTGTGGATCGCGAGGGTGAACCATTCCTGCCGCGCCGCCGGGTCTCCGGTGAACTGGGTGAACAGCGGGTCGAGCGCGGTCAGGTCGAGCAGCGTCTCGTTGACGTCGAACACGCAAAGCATCGCGCCTCCTGCCGGTGAACCGCTTGCGTACCAGGGTCCTCCGTCAGTCGCGGGCTAGGCAAGCGCGGTGATCAGTTCGGTGAGAACTCCCTGCCAATGGCGGCGCTGCTGCTCCCGTTCGGCGGCGTTGGCCAGCCGTTCCTGGTGAATGCGCAGCATCGCTTTGCCGGGACCGCTGGCGCGCACCGCGAGTTGCAACGTCGTTTCGTGCGACCAGCCGGTCGGCTGCCAGGTGAGCCGGATCCGGTCCATTTCGCGGAAACTGCGCGTCTCGCCGCGGATTCCGTCGGCGGTCTCGTAGCCGACGCCGGGTTCGGGTTGGACAGTCACGCCCTCGCCGAGCCAGATCGCCACGCCTTCCGGCGAGGTGATGAAGTCCCACACCTCTTCGGCGGAGCGGCCGATCGTCTTCGAGACACCGATCTGCCAGCCCGCGTCCTTGGTCTGCCCGACGCTCATCGGGTCACCGCCGCGATCGCGCTGACCTCGACGAGTGCGCCCGGCACGGCCAGCCCGGCCACTCGCTGGACGGTCACCGGCGGCGTCGCGCCCGCCAGCGCCGCGGCGGCGGCCGGATAAGCCTGGGCGAGATCGACGTCCGCGACCAGCAGGATGTTCAGCATCACCACATCCTGAACGGTCGCGCGCCCGGCGGCCAGTGCCGTTTTCAGGTTGGCCATCACGCGCTCGACCTGCGCGGCGACGTCGGTTCCGCCGACGATCCTGCCCTCAGCGTCGACGGCGTTCTGGCCGCCGACGTACACCGTGGTCGCGCCCGGCGGGACCACGGCGACCTGGGCGAAGGCGGGGGACTGGACGAGCCCTTCGGGCCGGAGCAGCTGTGTCATGAGACGAGTATGACCAGATACCCGGTCAGATACTGTCCTAGTTTTGCGCGAGAATCGAACTATGACCACCACGAGCCGTCGCCTGGAGACGCTGGCCCTGCTGCAGGCGCGTCCCGGCATCTCCGCCACCGACCTCGCGGCCCGGCTCGGCGTTACCGAACGCACCACGCGCCGCGACATCGCTCAACTGCGCGAACTCGGCTACCGCATCGACGGCGAGCCGGGCCGGGTCGGCGGCTACCGGCTCGCGCACGGCACCGCGATGCCGCCGCTGTTGCTCGACGCGGACGAGGTCGCCGCCGTTTCGCTCGGTCTGCAGACGGCGGTCGCGGTCGACGGGCTGGAAACCGCCACGGTGACCGCGCTGGCCAAGCTGACCCAGGTGGTCCCGACGCGCTGGCAGACCCGGCTCGCCGCGCTGGCGGACGTGGAATCGTTGCCGGGAAAGCCTTTCCGGCGCGCGGCGCGGGACATTCTGGTGCCGCTCGCGTTGGCTTGCCGGGCTGGCGAAGCCATCCGGATCCGGCATCGAGCTTTGGACGCTCCGTCGGCGAAACCGGTTGATGTGCAACCGTATCGGCTCATCACGGTAAGGCGGCAGTGGTATCTCGTAGCTTGCCCGCGCGGAGCGAGCGAATGGAAAACCTTTGCGGTAGACCGGATCGAGGTGGTCCAGCCGCTCGGGATCCAGATGCCCGCGCCGGAACCACCGTCCACTGTGGCCGATCTGATCACGGACGCGGGCTGGCGGCATCGCGTCCGGGTGCAGGTGCACACATCCGCCGACCTGCTCCGGGAACTCGTGGACCCAAGTGTGGCGACGGTGGTCGAGGACGGCGACGAATGCGAACTCCGCTTCGGCACCGACGATCTCGACTGGGCCGCACGCTGGCTGGCTTACCTGGACGTGGATTTCGACGTCCTGGAACCGTCCGCGCTCACCGATCGCTTGCACGCCTTCGGTTCTTGGCTGGCCGCCCGCTACGTCACCACTCCGCCGGACTGATTTCCGGATTCCCCGCGCGGTAAGCCTCGACCACGATCCGCGCCGCCCGCCGGGACTTGGCGACGACCTGCTCCGTCGGATAGCCGAGCCATTGATAGACGCCGTTGAGGTAGAAATCGCCGTAGCCGTAGGCCTGGGTGTGGAGCTGCTCCATCAGTTCCAGCGCGATTGCCGGGTCCGGCGCGATCGCGAGGCAGCGCAGCAGCGACGCGTCGATCAGCTCGCGGCGGGCCTCGTGGAGTTCGACGTATTGCGCGTCGGCCAGTTCCGAGGCGAAGAAGACATGCAGCCCGATCCGGGTGTCGATCAGGTACCGAGTGTGCGCGGCAGCGACGGCGGCCAACGCGGCACCGTCGTCCGTCTCGGCGGCGGCTGCTTCCTCGGCGAGTTCGCGAAGCTGGCGCGCCGCGACCGTCCCGACCGCGGCCAGCAACGCCGCGCGATCCGGGAAATGCCGGTACGGCGCGGCGGCGGAGACCTTCGCCCGTCGGGCGGCTTCCGCGACCGAGAAGCCAGTGACCCCGTTTTCCGCGATCAGGTCGAGCGAGACGCGCACGAGCTCGGCGCGCAGATTGCGGTGGTGGTACTGCGCCGCCATGCCGTGTGTCACACCCGATCGTCGTCGCACCGAGGAATAAGCCGACGCCCACGCTAGTCTATGTAAGAGGGTTCTTACATCGAATTTGTCCCGGCCGGACGGGACACCCAGGAGGGCTTCATGACCACGACCACCTCCGCCATCGCCGCCGCGGCGCCGGGCGGACCGCTCGCCCCGACGACGATCGAGCGCCGCGACCTGCGGCCGGACGACGTGCTGATCGACATCGCCTACGCGGGCATCTGCCACAGCGATCTGCACCAGGTCCACCAGGACTGGGGAACCGCGATCTTCCCGATGGTCCCGGGCCACGAGATCGCCGGCGTCGTCGCCGCGGTCGGCTCGGCCGTCACGAAGTACCAGGTCGGCGACCGGGTCGGAGTCGGCTGCATGGTCGATTCCTGCGGCGAATGCGAGTACTGCCGCGCCGGCTCCGAGCAGTTCTGCGTCAAGGGCAACGTGCAGACGTACAACGGCGTCGGCTTCGACGGCGAGAACACCTACGGCGGCTACAGCCAGCAGATCGTCGTGAAGGACGCCTTCGTCTGCCGCATCCCGGAAGGCATTTCCCTCGACGTCGCCGCGCCGCTGCTGTGCGCGGGCATCACCACGTACTCGCCGCTGCGCCGGTGGGGCGCGGGACCGGGCAAGAAGGTCGCCGTCGTCGGGCTCGGCGGGCTCGGGCACATGGCGGTCAAGCTGGCTGTCGCGATGGGCGCGGACGTCACCGTGCTCAGTCAGAGCCTCAAGAAGCAGGAAGACGGACTTCGCCTCGGCGCGAAGGACTACTACGCGACCAGCGACGAGTCGACCTTCGAGACGCTCGCCGGCCAGTTCGACGTCATCCTCAACACCGTTTCGGCGAAGCTGCCGGTCGACGCCTACCTCAGCCTGCTGCGCGTCGGCGGCGCGATGGTGAACGTCGGCGCGCCGGGAGAACCGTTGGAGTACAACGTCTTCTCCCTGCTCGGCGGCAACCGCGTGCTGGCCGGTTCGATGATCGGCGGAATCGCGGAAACCCAGGAGATGCTGGACTTCTGCGCCGAGCACGGCGTGGGCGCGGAGATCGAGACGATCAGCGCGGACCAGGTGAACGAGGCGTATGCGCGGGTCGAGAACAGCGACGTGCGCTACCGGTTCGTGATCGACACCTCGACGATCGGCTGACCCCTCGCCGACCGCGCCCCAATGCCACATTGGGTGCATGTGACGCACCCAATGTGGCGTTCGGTGCGTGGGATGCACCCAATGCCACATTGGGGCGCGTCAGAGCACCATGGTGCGGTTGCCGTGCACCAGGACGCGCCCCTCAAGGTGCCAGCGCAGGCCGCGGGCGAGCGTCACCTTCTCGATGTCGCGGCCCTTGCGCACCATGTCCTGCACCGAATCGCCGTGGTCGACGCGGATCACGTCCTGTTCGATGATCGGCCCGGCGTCCAGGTCCGCGGTGACGTAGTGGCAGGTCGCGCCGACGAGCTTCACACCGCGCGTGTGCGCCTGGTGATACGGCTTCGCGCCGATGAACGACGGCAGGAAGCTGTGGTGGATGTTCAGCGCGCGCCCGGCCCACGCCGCGCACAGGTCCGCGGGCAGCACCTGCATGAACCGCGCCAGCACGATCGCGTGCGGGTCGTGTGCGTCGACCAGTTCGCGGACCTTGGCGAACGCGGCCGCCTTGCCGTCGGGATCGCCCGCCGGGAACGGCACGTGGTGGAACGGGATCCCGTGCGCGCGGGTGATGTCCGCGAGCGAATCGTGGTTGCCGATCACCGCGGCGATGTCGACGTCCAGCTCTCCGGAGGCGACCCGGCCGAGCAGGTCGTACAGGCAGTGCCCGGCCTTCGACACCAGCACCACCGCGCGCGGGCGCTCGCCGGTGTCGCGCACCTGCCAGCTCGACTCGGCGGACAGCTCGTCCGCCACCTCGGCGAAGCGCTCGCGCAATCCCGCGGCGTCGAAGGGCAGCGAATCGGCGCGCACGACCTGGCGGGTGAAGAACCAGCCCGAGTCGGGGTCGGTGTGGTACGCCGCCTCGGCGATCATTCCTCCGTGGTCGGCGAGGAAGCCCGAGATGCGGGCGATGATGCCGGTGCGGTCGGGGCAGCCGAAGGTGAGCACGTAACGCTGAGGATCTGACACCCGCCCATTCTCACCGGCCGCTGGTCAGGGCGCTGCGAGGGGCTCCAGAAGGGTGGCGTCGCCGACTTTCTCCGCGTGGTTCGGACGGCCCCAGAGCGCGCGGTAGACGTCGTCGGCGGGACCGGTGAGCGTGACGTCCGGGACGCCTTCGCCCAGCGTCGGCGGCTGGTCGGCGTGCAGCAGAACGGTCCACGTCCGCGTGTCGGTGCTGACCTGGACGATCCCGCTGCGGCCGCTCGGCTGGGCGCGGCGCGGGGTCAGGAAGGCGAGGAACTCGTCGATGCCGTCCTCGGCGAATTCCGTGCGGTACTGGGTGGCCGGCGGCGTGGGCAGGGCGCTTTCCGCGTCGAGCCGGTGGATGGCGAACTCGTGCGCGAGCCGGCGCGTCCAGGCTCCGACGGTGACCGGGCCGCCGCGCGGGAAAGGCGACCGCAGCGGGGTGTCGGCCGGGCGACGCAGGCCTTCGCGGACGGCCATGCGTTCGCCGTCCAAGCAGCCGAGTGCGTCTTCCCAGGTAGCCGCGGTCGGTGGCTCAGCTTTCCGGTCGGTGATCGCAGCGACCGTGTACGAGAGCACCGTCGTCAGGTGCGTCACCAGGTCCTGCACTGTCCATTTCGGACAGTTCCGGACCGGCGCGGCCGGGCCCGCGGCGAGCGTCGCGGCCTTGATCCGGTCGGCGTGAATGTCGATCGCTTCCAGCAGACGTGGCGCGTCCATGCACTGACCGTAGCCTGCGCACGCGCACCCGTCGGCCGAATTCGATGAGCGTGACCAGCAGCAGGCCGAGCAGGAACGACAGCAGCAGGCCGTAAACCGGACGGTCGGCGAACGCGGTGCCGCCGGCGAGCCCGATCAGCGCGCTGTACACCGACCACAACGCCGCGCCGAGGGCGTCGAGCGGCACGAACCGGCGCAGCGGGTAGCCGAGGCTGCCGTTGGCCAGCGCGCTCGCGACGCGGCCGCCAGGCAGGTAGCGCGCGGCGATGATCAGCAGCGGCGCTTGCCGGCGGACTTGGTCGCGGGCCCATTCGTAGCGTTGCCGTCCGGACGGTCCGCTTTGCAGCCGGGCGACGGCGCGCGGTCCGGCGGCGCGGCCCACGGCGTAGCCGAGACAGTCGCCCGCCCACGCGCCCGCGGCGGAGACGACCACCAGCAGCGCGAGCCTGCCGACGTCCGGTCCGATCAGGACGGCCACGGTCATCACGGTCGTTTCGCTCGGCATGAACGGGAGCAGCGCGTCCAGTCCGGCGATCGCGAACACGAGCACCCACAGCCAGGGCGAGCCGAGGGTGCCCCGGATCAGCTCGGTGACGTGTTCCAGCAGTTCCACCCGCTCATCGTCAGCACTGAAGGTCACCAAGGGATGACCCAGCGGGGTGCGGGTGGTGAACAGGTGGGTTCAGCGCGGCGCGACGCTTTCCCAGGCCACGGTCAGTTCGCCGAGCCTGCGCCGGTCCGGATTGCCGAAAACGGGCCAGCCGCGGTCGGCGAGCATGGCGACGGTGGTGGTCCAGCGGGCGCGCACGCCGAACGAGCGGTGCGGGGCGGCGGCTGCCCAGCATTCGTCCAATGTGGACATGAGGGCGTGCACGCGTTCGCCGGGAACGTTGCGGTGAATGAGGATCTTCGGCAGCCGTTCGGCCACTGTGGACGGACGGTCGAGTTCGGCGAGGCGGAGCGACAGGGTGAGCGTGCGCGGGCCGTCGGCTCCGACCACGACCCAGGTGACCAGCCTGCCGATCTCGTCGCAGGTGCCCTCGACGAGCAGGCCGTCCGGCGGCATCGCGTCGAGCATCAGCTGCCACGCGCCGGGGACCTCGTCCTCGGCGTACTGCCGGAGCACGTTGAACGCGCGCACCAGGACCGGCCGCGTCCCGGCGAGTTCGAAGCCGCCGCGCCGGAACTCGAGCCGGGGTGGATCGGCGGCGGGCTGAGCGGCGGCGACGCGTTCCGGATCGAGTTCCAGCCCGAGCACCCGGACGTCCGGTCGCACGCGCGCCAGCCAGCGAGCCAGTTCGACCGTCGTGACCGGCGACGCTCCGTAGCCGAGATCGACGACAAGGGGACTTTCGCCCCGCCGCAGCAGCCGCGTGACGGCCGGGTCGCTCGCGAGCCAGCGGTCGACCCGGCGCAACCGGTTGGGATTGGTGGTGCCCCTGGTCGGGGCGCCCACCGGGGTCAGGCGTGCTCGGCCAGCCACTGCGCGGTGAACTCGTCCTCATTCCGCAGCAGGTTGACCACCTGCTCGGAGACGAACTCCTCGATCCGGCCGCCGAAGAGGGGGATCCGCACGACAACCTCGCCCGAGGTGCGGAGGAGGACTTTGCCGTCCTTCGGGGTGAGGTAGGTGGAGGCGCCGATTTCGCCTGGCACGCCGCCGACGCTGACGTCGGATCGGCCGGTGTACTCGTCGCCGGACCGCTTCCAGGTCTGGGTGCGGTTGACGATGATGTCGCCTTTGTGCAGGGCTCGGACGGCTTGGGGGAGTTTGGCCGCCTTGATGCCGTGCTGGAGTTCGTAGCGGACGGAGTCGCCTTCGGCGGTGTAGGCGAGGAGCTTGGCGTCGTCACCGCCCAGTGCTTCGAGGCGGGCGCGGAGGGCTTCTTCTCCGGCTACGGCGGCGAAGACGTCCGCCAGCGAGCCGTCGAACTCGCCGCGGTGTTCGATCCGGGATCCCATGAAACGGACAGTACCGGGCTGATGCGGCGGTCAGCGGCAGCAGCGCGGATTAGCGGTGGGCGCCGTCGGCGCCAGCGAGAATTCTCGGTAGCGTCAGTCGCCGTGGACATCGCTGAAACGCCTGGTCCGGCTCGCCTCGCCGAGTACACGACCCTCCGCCTCGGCGGGCCGGTGCGCCGGTTCGTCACCGCGACCACCGCCGCGGAACTCGTCTCCGCCGTGCGCGACGCCGACGACGCGGGCGAGCCCGTCCTGCTGCTCGGCGGCGGCTCGAATCTCGTGGTCGGCGACGAAGGCTTCGACGGCACCCTCGTGCGGATCGCCAACACCGGCTGGACCCGCGACGGCGACATCGTCGAGGTGGCCGCCGGGCAGGAGTGGGACGCGTTCGTCGCGGCGCTGGTCGACAACGGCCTTGGCGGGCTCGAATGCCTCTCGGGGATCCCGGGATCGGTGGGAGCGACGCCGATCCAGAACGTCGGGGCGTACGGCGGCGAGGTGGCCGAGTCGATCGTCTCCGTCGAGTTGTACGACCGGGCGGCGAAAGAGGTTCGCACGGTCAAGGCCGACGAGCTTGGCTTCGCCTACCGCACCAGTGTCCTCAAGGGCACCGATCGCGGCGTCGTGCTGAGCGTGCGGTTCCGGATCGATCCAAGTGGGCAGTCCGCGCCTATCCGGTACGCCGAGTTGGCGCGCACGCTGGGTGTCGAGATCGATGCGAAAGTCCCCGCCGCGCAGGCTCGGGACGCGGTGCTCGGACTGCGGCGTGGCAAGGGCATGGTGCTCGACCCGGCCGATCACGACACCTGGAGCGCGGGGTCGTTCTTCACCAATCCGATCGTTCCCGAAGCGGAAGCGTCAAAGGTCCTCGAGAGGATCGCGGAGTCGACTGAGGGCAAGATCCCGCAGTATCCGGCCAGCGGCGGGGTGAAGTTGTCCGCCGCGTGGCTCATCGAACGGGCCGGGTTCGGCAAGGGGTACCCCGGGCCCGGCGGGCGGGTTTCACTGTCCACCAAGCACACTCTCGCGCTCACGAATCGCGGTGAGGCCAGCACGGAGGACCTGCTTGGCCTAGCTCGTGAGGTCCGCGACGGGGTCGAAGAGCGGTTCGGCGTGCGGCTGCGGCCGGAACCACTGCTGATCAACTGTTCGCTCTGACGGCCAGCGGGGTAACCCGGGTGAGCCAGGTGACAGGAAACCGGCAGCAACCGGGCGCCGGGTGAAACGTCTTGCGGGATGGAGAGGAATTTCCGGTTCGCAGGTAACGTCGAATCGCTCACCGGCGCTGTTGTGCGTGGGAGATGCCGGTGCGGGGGACAAGTGGAGGTAAGACCGTGATCGAGCGCCGTACGGTGTTCAAGGCCGTTCTCGCGACCGGCGCGGCGGCGCTGGCCGCCGCGTGCTCGGGCGGCAGCAACGACGGCACCGCGTCGCCGCAGGGCGGGAGCGGCGACAACGGCGGCAAGCCGGTCGCTCCGGTGGCGAAGCTCACCGCGACCCCGGCCGTCGGGGCCAAGGACGCCAGCGTGCGCGAACCGGTGGTGGTGAAGGTCACCGAAGGCAAGCTCACCGAGGTCAAGCTGACCAACGAGGGCGGCGACGAGATCAAGGGCGAGCTCGCCGCCGACGGCCTGTCCTGGACCAGCTCCGAACCGCTCGGCTACGGCAAGACCTACAACTACGCGGCCAAGGCGACCGGCACCGATCAGCGGCCCGTCGAGCTCAAGGGCTCGTTCGCGACGGTCAGCCCGGCCAAGACGGTGCGCGCCACGCTCAACCCGGGCGACGACGCCGAGGTCGGCGTCGCGATGCCGATCAGCGTGAAGTTCAACGGGGGCGCGCCGAAGGACCGGGCCGCGGTCGAGAAGGCGCTCAAGGTCAAGACCAGCAAGGACGTCGAGGGCTCGTGGGCCTGGATGTCGGCGAACCAGGTCGACTGGCGGCCCAAGGAGTACTGGCCGGCCAACACGAGCGTCGAGGTCGAGGCCAACCTGTACGGCGTGGACCTCGGCGGGGGCGTCTTCGTGAAATCGGACGTCAGCACCAAGTTCAAGATCGGCCGCAACCAGGTGGTCAAGATCCACACGCCGGACCATGTGATGAAGGTCTACCGCGGCGGTGCGGAGAGCGCGAGCTACCCGTGCTCCAACGGGCTCGACTCGGTCGTCGACCGCAACACCCCGAACGGCACCTTCATCATCATGTCGAAGGAGCCGCACGCGGTGTTCGACAACGCCCGCTACGGCTACACCAACGTCAACAAGAAGTGGGCCTGCCGGTTCTCCAACCACGGCGAGTTCATCCACGAGAACCAGGACAACGCGGCCGCGATCGGCAAGACCAACAACTCGCACGGCTGCGTCAACCTGCTCGAGGCGGACGCCAAGGCCTACTTCGACACGGCGATGATCGGCGACCCGGTCGAGGTCACCGGCTCGAAGCTGGGCAGCCCGACGAACTCCGACGTCAAGGACTGGTTCTACGACTGGTCGACCTGGAAGTCGCTCTCGGCCGCGAAGTGATCCACTGGCCGTCTGCTAACAAGTAGAAGTGAACACTGAGGTAACCGGGGCCGGCGGCGTGCGGATCGCACTGCGCGTCGAAGGCCCGGAGAACGCGCGTCCGATCGTCTTCGTGCACGGCTGGGCCCAGTCCGCCGCGGCCTGGTCCGCCCAGTTCGCCGATCCGGCGCTGAGCGGGCAGTTCCGGCTCGTCGCGATGGACCTGCGCGGGCACGGCGCGTCCGACGTCCCGGAGGACGGCTACGACGATCCGGCGCAGTGGGCCGGGGATCTCGCGGCGGTGCTCGACTTCGCCGGTCCGGACGCGATCGTCGTCGGCTGGTCCTACGGCGGGCTGGTGATCACGGACTACCTCCGCGAGCACGGCACCGCACGGCTCGGTGGCATCGTGCTCGTGGGCGCGATCACCGAGATCGGCCGCAAGCGCGAAGGCGGCGCGACCGGGCCGATCATGCGGGCCGCGCTGCCCGCCGCGCTCTCGGACGACGCCGAGGTGGCGATCCCCGCGCTGGTCGAGTTCACCCGCGCCCAGGCCAGCGCAAAAGTGCCCGGTGGGTACGCGCAGGCGATGCTCGGCAGTTCGCTTTCGGTGCCGCCCGCGGTGCGCGGCGCGCTGTTCCGGCGGGACATCGGCAGTGGTGAGGTGCTTGCCGCGGTCGACAAGCCCGCGCTCGTGGTGCACGGATCGGCCGACGGGGTGGTGGATCCTTCGGCGGCAGAGTATTCGGCCGGGAAGATTCCGGGGGCCGTCCTGCGTTGGTTCGTTGAGGCCGGGCATCTGCCGTTCGTCGAGGAGCCGGAGGACTTCAACTCCGTGCTGCGGCGGTTCGCCGGGGACGCAGCAGCCGAGTAGCAGGAGTGACCAGGTGACCCTCAAGGGATTCATCGCTGAGCCGCGCCGGATCGCGGTCTTGTCCGTGCACACCTCCCCGCTCGAGCAGCCGGGCACCGGCGACGCGGGCGGGATGAACGTGTACGTCAGCCAGACCGCGCAGGAGATGGCGCGGCGCGGCATCGAGGTCGAGGTCTTCACCCGGGCGACCTCGTCCGACCAGCCGCCGCTGGCCGAGCTGGCGCCCGGCGTGACGGTGCGGCATGTGCCGGCCGGGCCGTTCGAGCCGCTGGCGCGCGACGAGCTGCCCGCGCAGCTGTGCGCGTTCACCTCGGGCGTGCTGCGCGCGGAGGCGTTCCACGAGCCGGGGTACTACGACCTGATCCATTCGCACTACTGGCTGTCGGGCCAGGTCGGCTGGCTCGCGCGCGACCGCTGGGGCGTGCCGCTCGTGCACACCGCGCACACGCTGGCCAAGGTCAAGAACGCGCTGCTCGCCGAGGGCGACAAGCCCGAGCCGCGGACGCGCGTGATGGGCGAGGAGCAGGTGGTCGCCGAGGCGGATTGCCTCGTCGCGAACACGCAGGTCGAGGCTCGGCAGCTGGTCGATCTCTACGGGGCCGCCACGCACGCGGTGCACGCCGTGCCGCCGGGGGTCGACCTCGAACGGTTCACGCCCGGCTCGCAGCTGGACGCGCGCCGCGAGCTGAACCTGTCGCCGGACGCGGTCGTGCTCGCCTTCGCCGGACGGATCCAGCCGCTCAAGGCGCCGGACGTCCTGCTGCACGCGGCGGCGGAAATGCTGCGGCGGCGGCCGGAATTGGCGTCGCGGCTGGTGGTTTTGGTGGTCGGCGGGCCGTCCGGGACCGGGTTGGAGCAGCCGCAGGCGTTGCGGGAGCTGGCGGTGTCGCTGGGCATCGCGGAGCAGGTGCGCTTCCTGCCGCCGCAGAACGGGCTGAAGCTGCGCACGGTGTTCCGCGCGGCCGACGTCGTCGCGGTGCCGAGCTACAACGAATCCTTCGGTCTGGTCGCGCTCGAAGCGCAGGCGTGCGGCACGCCGGTGGTGGCGGCCGAGGTCGGCGGGCTGCCGGTCGCGGTGCCGCACGGGGTTTCCGGGCTGCTGGTCCCGTCGCACGGCGCGGCGGAATGGGCCGACGCGCTCGCCGCGGTCGCGTTGCGGCCGGATCGTCGAGCCGAACTCGCGGCCAACGCGGTGCGGCACGCGCAGCGGTTTTCCTGGCGGCGCACCACGGATTCGCTGCTCGACATCTATGCTCAGGCGACCATAGCGTTCCGGCAGGCGCTGGAACTGCGGGCGGAGGTGGCAGTGTGAGCCTTGACGCGACTATCAAGTCCACTTTGGACTCAAGTGGGCTCAAATACGACCGTCGCGGCGAAGGCCGTTATTTCGTGACGTTGCCGGGAACCAAGAAGCTGCAGACCAACTGCTGGCTCGTGGACGGCGACCACGCCTTCTCGGTGGAGGCGTTCGTCTGCCGCCGTCCGGACGAGCGGCACGAGGACGTGTACCGGTTCCTGTTGCAGCGCAACGCCCGGCTCTACGGCGTGCACTACACAGTGGACAGTCTCGGCGACATCTACCTTGTCGGCCGCTTCGGCAAGGAGACGGTGACCGAGTCCGAATTGGACAAGATCCTCGGCCAGGTGCTGGAAGCCGCCGACGGCGATTTCAACATCCTGCTGGAAATCGGGTTCGCTACGTCGATCAAGCGCGAATGGGACTGGCGCGTCTCGCGCGGCGAATCGCTGGCGAACCTGCAGGCGTTCAAACACCTCGCCGAGCCCGCCGAGGGCCACGAACCGGGGTTGACCGACTCGTAACCGATTCCGTGCAACGCCTTCTCCGGTCGTCTCGTCTCACCGCCGACGACTGGAGGGAGACGGGGATGCTGACTCGATGGAGATACGCGCTCGCGGGCGCGGCGGTGTTCCTGCTGGCCGGATGCAGCAGCGGCACCAGCGCGGATTCGGCGCGGTCGGCGATCGCGCCCGCGCAGCAGCAGGGCGCGGCACCCAAGCAGGGCAACGCGCAGGCATCGGTGCCCGCGCCCGGCGCGACCGATCGCAAGCTGGCGCGCAGCGCGCGGCTGGACCTGACCACGCCGAAGACCGACGACGTCGTGTCCCGCGCCAAGGCGATCGCGACCGGCGCGGGCGGCTATCCCGGGCAGGAGAGCGCGACGGACGATTCCGCGTCGCTGACCCTGTCGGTGCCCGCGGAGAAACTCGACGGCGTGCTCGACCAGCTCGGCGGGCTCGGCCAGGTGAAACGGCGGGAGATCAGCGCGCAGGACGTCACCGCGCAGGTGATCGACGTGGACGCGCGGCTGGCGACCCAGCGGGCGAGCGTCGACCGGATGCGCGCGCTGCTGGCGAAGGCGCAGTCGGTGTCCGAGATCGCGTCCGTCGAGAGCGAGCTGACCAGCAGGCAGGCCACGCTGGAGTCGCTGGAGCGGCAGCAGGCTTCGCTGGCCGGGCAGGTCGCGATGGCCACCGTGTCGCTGTCGGTGACGAAGCAAGAGGCCGTCGCGGCGGCGGAGGCTGGCGGGTTTCTTTCCGGGCTCTCCGCTGGCTGGGACGCGTTTGTCGTCTTCTGCAGCGGGCTGGTGCGCGTGCTGGGCGCGCTGCTGCCGTTCCTGATCGCGTTCGGGATTCCGGCGGGCGGGGTGTTCTGGTGGTTCCGCCGGCGGCGCAAGGCCAGGCCCGCGGAGTGAGGGGCTGGCGGAACGGCTCGAGGGAGGGGGGAGTCGCGATCTCGAGCCGTCCCGCTGCAGGTCCCGCCTGCTGGACCCGGTGACGAGGGGGATGCCAACGGGGCCGGCGGGCCGCGGCTCGGCAGGGGGGAGACGAGCCGCGGTCACTGCCCGTGATCAGCCGGGAGTGCGTGGAATCCGGCTGAGCGGGACATGCCCAACCTGTCAGATGTCGACCAGTAATCACAAGACTACTGGTTACTCCGTTCGAGTGAAATTCACTCACGGGGATAACAGTGTGCAGCGCCTTGCACTCTTTGACCTGCTTGTCGGCAACCCGGCTGCGTGCCGGGTGAAGGTGTTACTCCCGGGTAACGCACTCTGGGTAGAGGGGTGGACGCACTACTGGCAGCGCTCGCGCGCTCTGGCAGGCTGGTGGCCATGGCCGAACTTGGGACCCTGGTGCTGCTGCGGCACGGACAGAGCACGTGGAACGCGGAAAACCTGTTCACCGGCTGGGTGGACGTGCCCCTGTCGGAGACCGGCGAGCGGGAAGCCCGGCAGGGCGGACAGCTGCTCGCCGAGTCGGGACTGCTGCCGGACGTGGTGCACACGTCGCTGCTGCGCCGGGCGATCAGCACGGCGAACATCGCCCTCGACGCCGCCGACCGGCACTGGATCCCGGTCAAGCGCGACTGGCGGCTCAACGAGCGGCACTACGGCGCGCTGCAGGGCAAGAACAAGAAGCAGACGCTCGACGAGTTCGGCGAGGAGCAGTTCATGCTCTGGCGCCGCTCGTACGACACGCCGCCGCCCGCCATCGACCCGAAGGACGAGTTCAGCCAGGCCGGCGACGCGCGGTACGCCGACCTCGGCGACCAGGCCCCGCTGACGGAGTGCCTGAAGGACGTCGTGGCCCGGCTGCTGCCGTACTGGGAGTCGGCGATCGTCCCCGACCTGCAGGCCGGCCGCACGGTCCTGGTGGCCGCGCACGGCAACTCGCTGCGCGCGCTGGTGAAGCACCTCGACGGGATTTCCGACGACGCCATCGCCGCGCTGAACATCCCGACCGGCATCCCGCTGCGCTACGACCTGACGCCGGACCTCAAGCCGGTCAAGGCGGGCGGCGAGTACCTCGACCCGGAGGCGGCGAAGGAAGCCGCCGCCGCGGTCGCGAACCAGGGCCGCTGAGCCCCTCCGCCCGCTCGGCTCGTGAGTGTCGGCGCCGTTTCTAACCGGCGCCAACACTCACGAGCAGGCGGCGGCTTGGCCCCTTGGCGGCAGCCAGGCCTCGGTGGTTGCTGGGGCGTCGCGAGTGCTGGTCGCGGTTAGAACCGGGATTGCCGCTCACGAGGGGCCGGGTCCGCAGGGCTGCGTAGGTGGGTCGTGAGTGCTGGTCCCGGTTCTAACCGGCATCGCCACTCACGAGCCCCCGGTGATCGCCTTCATCCCGGACACTTTCCACTCGTCGCCCTGCCGCACGAGGTCGAGGTGCACCGGCAGCCGGTTGTCGCCCGGGTTCTGGCCGCCGCTGGTCGTCAGCAGCGCGGCCAGCACCGCCGACGCATGGGTGCCGTCGGGGCTGAGTTCGGTCAGCGCGGCCGTCGAATCCGGGCCGTAGCTGGCCTTCTTCCCGGTCTGCTTGATCCGGTCCACGGTCTCCTGGCGGCTCTTGCGGAACTCCGTCAGCAGCGGCTCGGCGGCGACGTTCTCCCAAGCCGTGTAGTTCGCGTCGATGTTCGGCGGGTCGACGGTCATCAGGATCCCGCCGTCCCGGCGAGCCGCCTCGACCGCCGAATCCCTAGTCGCCGCAAGGCCTTTCGCTCCAGCGCCGGCCGAGGCGATCGGGCCGCGCGGGTCGAAGTTCAAGTCCTGCAACAGCCAGTGCCCGTTCGTCCGGACCGCGGTGACCAGCATGAGCGCGCCCGCCTGGTTCGTGGCTCCGTCGGGGCGCTTGCTGTGCTGTGTGGCTGCCACGAGCATCCGCGCGTGGTCCGGGGTCAGCTCGGCCAATCCCGTTTCCACGACCTGCGTCTGCGTGCTCACCGGGTCGGTGCGGACCTCGGCGAAGGTCTTGTCGAACTGCGCGCGGGCCGCGCCGGTCAGGTACTCCTGCTCGGTTTTCGCGACCTCGTCCGGCTTCGTGGAGTCGTAGGTGAACGCGCTCTCCACGGCTTTTTTGATGCCGGACACCGCGTCGCTGGTCGCCTTGGCGTCCACATAGGCCACATTCGCCGGAGCGGGCGCGGACGGGGACGGCGGCGCGGGCGGTGCGGTTTGCCCGGACACAGCTCCGCTGCAACCGGCGGTGAGCAGGGCCGCGGCGAGGACAGCGCGCCTCACAGCAGGCCCGCCTCCCGCGCCAGAGCACCCGCTTGGAACCGCGACGTCGCACCCAGTACATCCATCAATTCGGCCACCCGCCGACGGTACGTCCGCAGCCCGACGCCCATCTCCCGGGCCGCCTTTTCGTCCGTGGAGCCGGAAGACAGCAGGTCGAGCAGCTGCGGCGTGTACTGGCGCAACTCGGCGAACCGCGTCTCGTACGCCTCGAAAGCGGTCGACGAGCGCCAGGCGGCCTCGTACAGCGACGAGATGCCGCGCACCAGATCCGGTTTGCTCACGACGCTGTAGCCGGGCCCGTCGGCGAGGATGGCGACGCGGCCGTCGAGCAGGATCGTCTCGTTGATCTCGTGGTCGCTGATCCGGACTTCCGCGCCGAGCCGGTGCAGCGTCCGCAGGTGCTCGGCTCCGGCCGGGTCGAGCAGCACCCGCGAGAGATAGACCTTCCGGATCCGCAGCTTCCGCTGTTTCGGCAGCTCCTGGGCGAATTTCTGCATCGCGGACCAGGTGTGCAGATCGTTCGCGGCGCAGGCGAACTCGTCCGCGCCGGCGAGCAGGTGCCCGGCGCGTTCGACCAGTTCACGCTCGTCGCGCAGGTTTGCGATTTCCTCGGCTCGGGGCACGTCGTCCAGTGTTCCCGCGTTGGCAGCTTGCTGCCAAACCCACCGCCGGGATTGACGAGGAAGCAGGCTGGAGACATGACCGAAACGACCCTTCCCGCCGCTGCCGCGGGCACCTGGCAGCTCGGCTCCCGCACCGTCAACCGCCTCGGCTTCGGCTCGATGCGGCTCGGCGGCTCGCTCGACCCGAACGCGCCGGTCGACGCCGGCCGCGCGATTTCCGTGCTGCGCCGGGCCGTGGAGCTGGGCGTGAACCACATCGACACCGCGGCGTTCTACTTCGGCGCCACCTGGTCGGCCAACGCCCTGATCAAGGCCGCGCTCGCCCCGTACGGCGACGACCTCGTGCTGACCACCAAGGTCGGCCCGTCCCGCGACGAATCCGGCCAGTTCCGGCCGTTCGCCCGTCCCGACGAGCTGCGCGGGCAGGTCGAGCAGAACCTGCGCGAACTCGGCCGCGACCACATCGACGTCGTCAACCTGCGCATCGGCACCGGCCTCGACCGTGGCACCGGCTCGCTCGCCGAGCACTTCGGCGCGCTGGCCGAACTGCGCACCGAGGGGCTGATCGGCGAGCTGGGGATTTCCAACGTCAGCGCGGAGCACCTCGCCGAGGCGCAGGCGATCGCGCCGGTGGTGTGCGTGCAGAACCAGTACGGCCTCTCCGCCCGCCGCGAGGACGACGAGCTGCTGCGGCTGTGCGGCGAG
Source organism: Amycolatopsis sp. cg13 (assembly GCF_041346965.1). GTDB lineage: Bacteria > Actinomycetota > Actinomycetes > Mycobacteriales > Pseudonocardiaceae > Amycolatopsis. The sequence goes on along the minus strand of NZ_CP166848.1, from coordinate 5,231,329 downwards.
CAGGGCGTGGCGTTCGTGCCGTTCTTCGCGGTCGCGAGTGGACAGTCCGGCGTTGATGAGCGGGTCGCCGAGGTTGCGCGGCGGCACGAGGTGACGGACGCTCAGGTGCGGTTGGCGTGGACGCTCGCGCAGGGTCCGCACGTGCTGGCGATCCCGGGCACCAGTGACCCGGCTCACCTGGACCAGAACGTCGCCGCGGCGGCGCTGAAGCTGACCGATGAGGACCTCAAGACCCTCGACGCCCGCTGAACGCTAAGCGCGTGGATTTTGCCGAAACATCTCGATCGGGTGAACAGGGCCTGACCCCGAGGCGAATATGTACCCCTCAGGTGTCACTCGCCTCACGACAGGGCTTCCAGGACTAGGCCGGAAGGCTACCGGGATGCTTACGATTCCCCCGTGACCACGCCTGTTGTCCTGCTGACGGCCATCGGCGCTCTTGTCGTCGGCGCGGTCGCCGGTTTCCTCGCCGCACGGGCCCGGGCCCGGCGCGAGGCGGCCCGGCCCACTGGCCCGACCGTCGCGGAGCTGCTGATGAGGCTGATCCGCTCTTCCAACAACGGCGTCATCGTGCTCAACCGGTTCGGCGACCTCGTGTTGCACAACCCGCGGGCGTACGAACTCGGCCTGGTCCGGGTGAACCAGGCCGACCCGCGGGCGCGCAAGGCCGCCGAGCAGGTGGTCGAGACCGACGAGCCGATGGAAGTCGACCTCTCGCCGCTGGAGAGCCGGGGCCGCCGCCAGCCCGAGGCGGTGCTCGGCGAGGTCCGGCCGCTCGGCGACGGGTTCACCGTCGTCGAGGCCGTCGACCACTCCGAGGCGATCCGGCTGGAGGCGGTCCGCCGCGACTTCGTGGCCAATGTCAGCCACGAGCTCAAGACCCCGGTCGGCGCGATCGCGCTGCTCACCGAGGCCGTGCTGGACGCCGCCGAGGACGTCGAGGAGGTCCGCCGTTTCGGCGGCAAGATCCTGCGCGAGTCCACCCGGCTGGGCCAGCTCGTCACCGAACTCATCGCGCTCTCGCGCCTCCAGGGCGCCGAACGGCTGCCGGACCTCAACGTGGTCGAGGTCGACGCCGTCGTGCGCGAGGCGCTCGGGCGCACCACGCTCTCCGCGGAATCCGCGGAAATCACCATCACCACCGACGCGCCGAGCAGCCTGCTCATCGAGGGCGACCGGACGCTGCTGGTCACCGCGCTGTCGAACCTGCTGGAGAACGCCGTCGCGTACTCGTCGCCGGGCAGCCCGGTGTCCATCTCGCGCCGGCTCGCCGACGGCATGGTCGAGATCGCGGTGACCGACCGCGGCATCGGCATCGCCGAGGACGAGCAGCAGCGCGTGTTCGAGCGCTTCTACCGCGCGGACAAAGCGCGTTCGCGCGCCACCGGCGGCACCGGGCTCGGACTGGCGATCGTTAAACACGTCGCGGCCAACCACGGCGGCTCGGTCGGCCTGTGGAGCCGTCCCGGCACCGGGTCGACGTTCACGCTGCGCATCCCCGCGCACGTGCGCACCGAACCCGCCGACACCGCACGCAAGGCCGCGCCCGCGCGGCCGGACAAGACCCCCGAGCGGACACCCCGGCTCGTGGCAACCGGGCAGGAAGTCTCCAGCCCAGACCATGGAGGAAACCTGTGACGAGGGTTCTCATAGTCGAGGACGAAGAGTCCTTCGCCGACCCGCTCGCCTTCTTGCTGCGCAAGGAAGGCTTCACCGCGGCGGTGGCTGTGACCGGCCAGCAGGCGCTTGAGGAGTTCGACCGCAACGGCGCCGACATCGTGCTGCTCGACCTGATGCTGCCCGGGATGAGCGGCACCGACGTCTGCAAGCAGCTGCGGCAGCGTTCCGCGGTGCCGGTGATCATGGTGACCGCGCGCGACAGCGAGATCGACAAGGTCGTCGGGCTGGAACTCGGCGCCGACGACTACGTGACCAAGCCGTACTCGGCGCGCGAGCTGATCGCGCGGGTGCGCGCGGTGCTGCGTCGCGGCGGCGAGCCGGGCACGGACGGCGAACTCGCTCCGCTGGTGCTGTCGGCCGGACCGGTGCGCATGGACGTCGAACGGCACGTGGTGACTGTGGACGGCGGCGAGGTTTCGTTGCCGCTCAAGGAGTTCGACCTGCTGGAGTACCTGCTGCGCAACGTCGGCCGGGTGCTGACCCGCGGCCAGCTGATCGACCGGGTGTGGGGTGCGGACTATGTCGGCGACACCAAGACGCTCGACGTCCACGTGAAGCGGCTCCGCTCGAAGATCGAGCCCGACCCGGGTTCGCCGCGGCACCTGGTGACCGTGCGCGGGCTCGGCTACAAGTTCGAGACCTGAGCCGAACTTTCGCACTGTCCGTGAAGGACTCCTTGAGGGAATCTGATTCCCTCAAGGGGTCCTTCACGGCTTTTGTCCGGGTTTCAGCGCATACCGTGCCGGATCGCGCACGCTGAGTTGATGTTGATCCGAGTGGAGTTGGTTACAGTTTCGAGACCTGGCACTGGGACCGGTACGCTGAATCCTCGTGCGCCTAGGGGTACTCGACGTCGGTTCCAACACCGTCCACTTGCTCGTGGTCGACGCCCACCGTGGCGCCCACCCGACCCCGATGCACTCCGAGAAAACGATGCTGCGGCTGGCCGAACAGCTCACCGGCTCCGGCGAACTGAGCCGTCCCGGCGAGGACGGCCTGGTCCGGGCGGTCGAATCGGCCAAGGCCGCGGCCGCGCGGCTCGGCTGCGAGGACGTGCTGGCGTTCGCGACGTCCGCGGTGCGCGAGGCGAAGAACTCGGCGAAGGTGCTGGCCAGGGTGACCGCCGAAACCGGCGTCAACCTGCGCGTTCTCTCCGGCGCGGACGAGGCGCGGCTCACCTTCCTCGCGGTGCGCCGGTGGTACGGCTGGTCGGCCGGGAAACTGCTGGTGCTGGACATCGGCGGCGGGTCGTTCGAGGTCGCGATGGGCCGCGACGAGGAACCCGAACTCGCCGAATCGCTCCCGCTCGGCGCGGGCCGCACGACCCGCACGCGCTTTCGCAACGACCCGCCGACCCGCTCCGAGGTCGTCGCGACGTCGGCCTGGCTCGAGGACCAGCTCGCCGGGCTCGCGAAGAAGGTCGCCGGACAGGGCCTGCCGGACCGCGTCGTGGCGACCTCCAAGACGTTCCGTTCGCTCGCCCGGCTGACCGGTGCGGCCCCCTCGGCGGCGGGCCCCCGCGTGCGCCGTACGCTCACTGACACTGCCCTTCGCCAGCTCATCGCCTTCATTTCGCGGATGACCGCCGCGGATCTGGCTCAGCTGGAAGGCGTCAGCGGGAGCCGGTCGCACCAGCTCGTGGCGGGCGCGCTGGTGGCGCAGGCCGCGATGCGGGCGCTCTCCCTCACGGAGTTGGAGATTTGTCCCTGGGCGCTGCGAGAGGGTGTCATCCTGCGGCGGTTGGACCACGCCAATGGGTCGGACGAAACTGGTACCGCCATCGCTGGCGTTTCGGCGAGCGGGGAGGACCGGTGACAGCAGCGGACTGGACTTGGCCGACGAAGACCAGGCACGGTGAAGAGGTGACGGACATGCACTGCACGGTGTCGATTGCGCGCGGCTCCGGAGGCAGGTGTGCCCGAGTGACCACAACCAACCCCGAGCGCGCTTTGGACAGCACGGTATGACGGACCAGACCGGCGGCGACCAGCCCCAGAAGACTGTGGCCGAACTGCTCGCCCAGCACGGGCAGCAGGTCGACGGCGCACGGCGACGCAGGCGCAGGGCGGCCGATGACGAGGACGAGGCCGCCCCGCGGCGCTCGAACCTCACCGACACCGGACCACAGGCGATCATCGACCGGGTGGCGTCGGAGGGCGGCACCCCGCCGCCTCCTTCGCGTCCCCCGGGCGGCCGTCGCCGTCCGGACGCGGCTCCACGGCCTGCTCCGCCCGCTCCGCCTGCGCCGCAGGAATCGGGTCAGTACCCGCGTCCCGGCCAGCAGCCGTCGGGGCAGCACCCGATGAACGGCCAGCAGCCCTCCGGGCAGTACCCGGCTCCTCAGGAGTCGGGCCAGTACCCGGTGAACGGCCAGCAGGACTCCGGCTACGCGCGTCCCCCGGCGCCGCCGCAGGAGTCCGGCCAGTACCCGCGGCCGGGCAACGGCCAGCAGGATTCGGCCTACGTGCGCCCGCCCGCGCCGCCGCAGGAGTCGGGCCAGTTCGCCCGGCCCGCGCCGCCCGCGGCCGGTCCGCAGGGCACTGGCTACCTGCGTCCCGCCGCTCCGCAGGACTCGGGCTACGTGCGTCCGCCCGCGCCGCCGCAGGAATCCGGGCAGATGCCGGTTCCGCCGCGCGGCCGTCCGCCGCGTCCGCAGGCCGCTGACGAGGAGACCCGCGGCGCGGTGCCGCCGGTCCGCCGTCGTCCGGCCCCGCAGGCTCCGCCGCCGCCCCCGCAGGACGGCGGCCTGGCGGCCCGGCTCGACGGTCTCGACGGCGACGCCCCGGAGCCGCCCGCGCCGCCGATGGCGAGCGGCGCGTTCCCGGCCCCCGGTGCCCCGGCCGCTCCGCCCAATCGGCCGCGGCGCGCTCCGGCCCGCCGTCCGGCCCCGAAGCAGGAGCCGCACACCGAGCAGTTCGACGCGGTCGACGGCCTGCCCGCCGAGAGCGTCGCCGAAGACGCGCCGCCAGCGGGTCTCGCCGGCTGGCGGCAGCGCCGGCAGGCGGAGCAGCTGGAGGACACCGAGGTCGGCATGATGCCGGCCGTCCCGCCCGCTGGTGCGGAGCCGGAACCGGCCGCGGAGTACGCCGAGGACGACTACGTCGACGACGGCTACGAGGACGAGTACCCGCCCGCCGCCGCGGACTACGACGGGGGCCCGCCGACCGCGGGCTACCCGGCCCCGATGCCGTTCGCGCCGGGAGGCAAGGACCACGTCGAGGACGACCTCTCCGAGTACGAGCGCGAGTTCGCCGAGCCGTCGGGCTATCCCGAGGGCCAGCCGGACTTCGAGGGCGACGACGGCTACGGGTACGAGCACGCCGAAGGCTACGAACACGCCGAGGGCTACGCCGAAGGCGACGAGTACGACGACTACCCCGAGGAAGCCGTCGCCGAAGACGCGCCCGAGGCCGAGCCGGAACCCGCGGTGTCCGCGGGCAAGCAGTGGCTGACGCTGGCCGGGCAGCTCGCGCTGGGCGTCGTCGGCGGGGCCGCGGTGTGGCTGGGCTTCAACTGGCTGTGGGTCAACCTCGCGCCCGCCGCGCTCGTGGGCGCGCTGCTGGTGATCGTCGCGCTGGTCTGGATCGTGCGGAAGATCCGCCGCGCCGAGGACCTGCAGACGACCCTGCTGGCGATTCTCGTCGGGCTGGTGGTGACGGTGTCGCCCGCGGCGCTGTTGCTGGTGGCCAAGTAGCCCGCCGCCGGGGCCTCTGGGGCAGGATGGGCGCGTGAGTGAGAGCGCGCCCGTCCCCGTGGGCTTGAGCACTGCCTCGGTGTGGCCGCTGCGCGCGGGCGCGGCGTTCGAGCTTGCCGCGGACCTCGGCTACGACGGCGTCGAGGTCATGGTGTGGGCCGACCCGATCAGCCAGGACGTCTCGGCGATCCGGCGCTGGTCGCGGCGCACTGGGATGCCGGTGCTGTCGGTGCATTCGCCGTCGCTGCTGATCACGCAGCGGATTTGGTCGCCGGACCCCGAGGTGCGCCTGCGCCGCTCCGTGGACGCCGCGCTGGAACTCGGCGCGCGCACGGTCGTGGTGCATCCGCCGTTCCGCTGGCAGCGCCGCTACGGCGACGCGTTCGGCGATCTGGTGGACGAGCTGGAGGACGCGAGCGGCGTCGACGTCGCGGTGGAGAACATGTTCAAGGTCCGCCCGCCTGGCGGCTCGCGTGATGCGCGGGTGTCGGCGTTCCGGCCGTCGATCGACCCCACGGATGTCGGATTCCGGCACTACACCTTGGACCTGTCGCATTCGGCCGCGGCGCGGATGGATGCGCTGGCATTGGCCGACCGGATGGGGGCCGGGCTGAGCCATGTCCATTTGGCGGACGGGACGGGAATTCCGAAGGACGAGCACCTGATTCCGGGGCATGGCGGGCAACCTTGTGCGGAATTGCTGGAAAAACTGGTGAGCGACGGCTTTTCCGGTCAGGTGGTGCTGGAAGTGAACACCCGGCACGCGACGGGGGCGGCTTCGCGGGCGCGGGCGTTGGCGGAGGCGTTGTTGTTCGCCCGGTTGCATTTGGGGCAGTGATCCGGGTGCGGAATTGCTGGAAAAGCTGGTCAGACATGGCTTTTTCGGCCCAGGTAGTGCTTGCGGGCAGCACTCGTCACGCGATTGGCGCAGCGTCGCGGGCCCGCGCAGCGGCGGAGACATTGTTGTTCGCCCGGCCGCACCCAGGGCAGTGATCCGCGGCTCCGGCGAGCAGTCGTGCGCCGCCAGCCGACCGGCCGCATTTCGGGCCGTGTCCGCGGGTGATCTTGCTCGGCTGTCCGGGCGGTCCCTGCCCGGCTCGGCTCGCAAAGGCGGCCGGGCACCGTAAAGTGCGGGCGTGACCTCGCTGCCATCGCCGTCTCCAGTCTTCCCCGGACCCGGTTCCACGCGCCGTATCGCCGTGGCCGGTCGTCCGTGAGCGCGGCCGACGACACCGCGACCGCCTTCGACGCGGCCACCGCAGTCCGGTCGCTCGGGGACGGGACGTTCACCGCGACGTTGCGTTCGGAATGGGCGATCGCGGTCCATCCGCACGGCGGGTTTTTGGTGGCATTGCTGGCAAAAACCGCCGCCGCCGCGTTGCGTGAGCGCGGGGACGCGACTGTCGATCCGCTCGCGGTGAGCACCGAGTTCCTGCACGCGCCCGCGCTCGGTCCGGTATTGCTGCGGACCGATGTGCGCAAGGTCGGCCGCCGCGTTTCGGTCGTCGCGGTCTCGCTCGAACAGCGCGGCCGAGCTTGTGTCGAGGCGCGGGTCACGGTCGGACGGTTGCCGATGCGCCGTTCCGAATGGACTGACCTGCCGCAGATGCCCGCCGAACCGCCGTCCAGCGCGCTGCAACTCGGCAAGGACACTCCGGAAGGCCCGTTCCACCTGTCTGCCGCCTGCGACGTGCGACTCGATCCGGCGACCGCGGGGTTCGTGTCCGGACGCGCCGGAGACCCGCCGCGGCTGCGGATGTGGGCCCGTCCGCGCGTCGGCCAGCCCGACGTGTACTTCGCGCTCCTGGCGGGCGATCTCAACCCGCCGGTGGTGGCGAACCTCGGCAGGCACGGCTGGGCCCCGACCGTCCAGATGACCTCGCTGGTGCGGACTCGCCCGGCTCCCGGCTGGCTGCGGATCCTCGTCGAAGCGCGCTCGGTGCACGAGCCGTGGTTCGACTCGGACGCCACCGTCGTGGACGCACAAGGCCGTCTCGTCGCGCAGGTGCGGCAGCTGGCGCTCGCCCCGGCACCGGGCGGCTGAGCCGCGTTTGGCACGCTGGCGGCATGAGTGTGATCGCGGTGCTGGGTGCGGGAAAGATCGGCGAAGCCCTGCTGTCGGGCCTGCTCAACGGCGGCCACGAGCCAGGCGACCTGCTCTTCACCGAGCGGTACGAGGAGCGGGCGCGCGAGCTTGAGGCGCGCTACCCGGGCATGAAGGCGGCGACTGTCGCGGACGCGGCCCGGCGGGCGGACATCCTCGTGGTCGCGGTGAAGCCGCAGGACATCGAGCCGGTGCTGGACGAGCTGGCCCCGCTGCTCGGAACGGCGTCGCTGGTCGTCTCGCTGTGCGCGGGACTGCCGACCGCGCTGTACGAACGCCGTCTCGCTTCGGGGGTGCCGGTGGTCCGCGTGATGCCGAACACCCCGATGCTGGTCGGCGAGGCGATGAGTGCGATCTCACCCGGCAAGCACGCGACGCCCGAGCACGTCGCGACGGTCAAGGAACTGCTCTCGCACGTCGGCCAGGTCGTCGAGGTGCCGGAGCGGCAGCAGGACGCGGTCACCGCTCTGTCCGGATCCGGTCCGGCGTACTTCTTTTACCTGGTCGAGGCCATGATCGACGCCGGCATCCTGCTCGGCCTGCCGCGTGCGCTCGCCGGGCAGCTGATCATCCAGTCGGCGGTCGGCGCGGCGAAGATGCTCGCCGAGGGCCAGGACCACCCGGTGCTGCTGCGCGAGGCGGTGACGTCCCCGGCCGGGACCACCATCAACGCGATCCGCGAACTGGAGAAGCACGGCGTGCGCGCGGCGCTGCTCGACGCGATCGAGGCCGCCCGCGACCGCTCGGAGGAGCTGGGCCGCGCCCACGAAAACTGATCTTCCGCCTGGTCACCGCGGCTCAGATGCACCCAATGCCACATTGGGGCGCTTCGGCCAGCCGCGTGCGAGGGTTCTCGCCCTCGTCGCCGGGCCTGGCGCGCTGGTCGCGATGCCGAGGTACGTGAGGGGAACCCCGAGGGACTCTGATTCCCTCAGAGGGTGTTTCGAAACCCGGGCAGCTCGTCGTTGAAGCCTTGTGCTACATGGCGGCTTGCCCGCCGCCACGCAATGGCCTCCGCGCCACGCCCATATCACAGCCGATGCTTGGCCACGCCGCTGGGTTTCGAAACACCCTCTCAGGGTTCCCCTCACGTACCTTCGCGGGAACCGAGCCACGCAGCTTGTCTCGCCAGGCGGCGCACCGCATTCCCCCTGGCCAGCAACGCTGTGATGAACGCGCCAGCGCACTCGGCCCGCCGCGGGGTGGCGTGCGGTGCTTCGGCGCGGTGATCGCGGGGCCGCACGGGCGAGCCCGCTGGTCCGTTCAGTGCCGGTGCTGCTGCGGCGGGGCGAACGGCCGACTCCGGCAAAACGGACAGCGATGGGCCGTCCGGGCTATCCGAAGCCCCAGGTGAGGGCCCATCCTGGTGACAGGCGTCGCACGAGTCCCACCTGTCCCGCTACCCTCGGAAGAGCACGTGCGTGTCGATACCACAGGTGGGGAAGCCTCGTGGCGCGACACGTGTCGAAGGACGCGGTAAACATGTCGCCGAACAAGAGGGAGGATTTGCCCGCGGTAGGGCAGGTCCAGTTTTTGACAGTCGCCGAAGTGGCCACGCTGATGCGGGTCTCGAAGATGACCGTGTACCGCCTGGTGCATTCGGGCGAACTTCCCGCGGTCAGAGTCGGGAAGTCCTTCCGGGTGCCGGAAAAAGCGGTGCACGAGTATCTGCAGGGTGCTTACTTCGACGTGGGCTGACCGGTCGCCGGGCATGCGTCAAACCATGCCCGCCGACCGGCCCGCGCCGGGACGCTAGTAGCCTGGTAAACCGCTCGTGCCTGTGCGCTCCACCCGTTGGACGCTGCGCCGGGCAGCGTGACCGACGACAAGAGGAGCGCCCATGGGTTCCGTGATCAAGAAGCGCCGCAAGCGCATGTCCAAGAAGAAGCACCGCAAGCTGCTGCGCCGCACGCGCGTGCAGCGGCGCAAGGCCGGCAAGTGAGCCGTCCGCGCGGTTGAGGTTTCGTGGCCCGTCCAGTCTCTGGACGGGCCACACTCATGTTCGGGCCCGAGTACGCCCGATCGAGTGAGGCGCGTATCGCAATCCGGACGTCCCTCGTAAAAACGAGGTAAGCCCTGGTCAGAAGGGTCCCTGCGGCCGGTAACATGGCGGGCGCATCAGCGCGATGCTTCCAGCGAGTGCAGGTTCGCGCACCCCGAGTGATCACTCCGTCTTGCACACTGCTGCCGATCAGGGAGTTCCATGGCCTCGAACATCGTGCTCGTCACCGGGGTCGCCGGCGACCTCGGCGGCAAGCTGCTCGCCCGGCTCGGAGCCCATCCGGATCTTGACCGGGTGATCGGCGTCGACACCGCGCCGCCCGCCAAGGACGTCCAGCAGCGGATGGGCCGCGCCGAGTTCGTGCGCGCCGACATCCGCAATCCGCTCATCGCGAAGGTGATCAGCAGCGCCGAGGTGGACACGGTGGTGCACACCTCGTGCACCGCGCATCCGGCCGGGCCGAGCCGTCGGGCGGCGGTCAAGGAAGTCAACGTCATTGGCACTATGCGGCTGCTCGCCGCGTGCCAGCGCGCGCCGAAGGTGCGCAAGCTCGTCGTGAAGTCGAGCGCCGCGGTGTACGGCGCGGGCGCGCGTTCGCAGGCGGTGTTCACCGAGGATTCGGAGCTGATCCCGCCGTCGTCCAGCGGTTACGCGAAGGACGCGGTGGAGATGGAGGGCTACGTGCGCGGCCTCGCCCGCCGCCGCCCGGACCTGACGATCACCCTCCTGCGGTTCGCGAACATCATCGGCCCCGAGGTCGACACCGTGCTGGCCCGGTACTTCTCGCTGCCGGTCGTGCCGACGGTCTTCGGCTACGACTCCCGGCTGCAGCTTCTGCACGGTTCAGACGCCCTGTCAGTGCTGGAAATGGCGACCGTGGAAGACCGGCCGGGCGTGTTCAACGTCGCCTCCGAGGGCGTGCTCACGCTGTCGCAGGCGATCCGCCGGGCGGGCCGGGTCGGGCTGCCGATGCCGCGCGGCGTGGTGCCGTCGGTCGGGAAGCTGCTGCGCGGGGCCCGGCTGGTCGATTTCTCCGCCGACCAGGTGCGGCTGCTGAACTTCGGCCGCGCGGTCGACATCACGAAGCTCAAGAAGGAATTCGGGTACACGCCCCGCTGGACCACCCGCGAGGCGTTCGACGACTACGTGGCCGGCCGCGGCCTGCGTCCGGTGCTCGACGGCGGCGCGCTGGCCGGGCTGGCCGGGAAAGTGCTCGAGGCAGCCGCCACCGGGCAGGCGCGCCGATGAACCACGCGACGAGGGCCGGAAGTGAGGCGAATCCCGTGAATGGTGCTGAGGCACAGGTCATTCCGCTGCATGGACCCGGCCGGGAGAAACCGGCCGAGACGCCGGAACCGGTCGAGGAGCGCGTGGACGCGCCCGTCGTCGAGTTCCCGGCGCAGCCGTCCGGGCCGGTGCGCGAACCCGCGGCCGATCCGCTGTCGGAGTCGGTCCGGAGCGCGCTCACCTTCCTGCGCCACCGGCTCACCGGCGACTACGCGGTGGACGAGTTCGGCTTCGACGCCGAGCTCACCGAGACGCTCGTGCTGCCGCCGCTGCGCGCGCTGTACGAGAAGTGGTTCCGCGTCGACGCGTTCGGCGTCGAGAACCTGCCCAAGGCGGGCGGCGCGCTGCTGGTGTCCAATCACTCCGGCACGTTGCCGCTCGACGCGCTGATGACCGCGGTCGCGGTGCACGACGAGACCGGCGGGCGGCACCTGCGCGGCCTCGGCGCGGACCTGGTGTTCAAGCTGCCGCTGGTGGGTTCGTTCGCGCGCAAGTCCGGGCAGACGCTCGCCTGCAACGCCGACGCCGAACGCCTGCTGACCATCGGCGAACTCGTCGGCGTGTGGCCGGAAGGGTTCAAGGGCGTCGGGAAGCCGTTCTCCGCGCGGTACAAGCTGCAGCGCTTCGGCCGCGGCGGCTTCGTGTCCGCGGCGATGCGCGCGGGCGTGCCGATCATCCCGGTGTCCGTGGTCGGGGCCGAGGAGACGTATCCGAAGATCGGCGAGCTGAAGGTGCTGGCGCGGCTGTTCGGGCTGCCGTACTTCCCGGTGACGCCGTTCTTCCCGCTGCTGGGCCCGCTCGGCGCGGTGCCGCTGCCGACGAAGTGGACCATCGAGTTCGGCGAGCCGATCCGCACCGACGACTACGGCCCGGACGCGGTCGACGATCCGATGCTGGTGTTCACGCTCACCGACCAGGTGCGGGAGTCGATCCAGCATTCGTTGTACCGCAGGCTTTCCCAGCGACGCAGCGTGTTCCGCGGCTGAGTTTCAGCCGGGCAGATGCCAGCCGCGGCGCACTGAGCGTTCGCAGCGCTGAGGTTCGTCGCCGACGCTGACGAACAGCGCGGTCAGCAACGGCGCGCCGTGGTCGAGGGTGGTGCGCGGCAAGGGTCCGTTGGCGACCAGCGAGACCAGGCCGTGCGCGATGGCCCAGCTTTGCGTCGCGAGTTCGAGCGCGTCGAGGCCTTCGCGGTATCGGCCGGTGTCGCGTCCTCGGGCGGCGGCTTGCACGAGGTACTCGAGGGTGTCGTCGGCGGCTTGGGCGTCTTCCAGCTCGAAGTTGGCGTCGAACATCACGCGGTACAGGTCGGGATGGTCGAGCGCGTTGCCGAGGTACGCGGAGATCAGCGCGGCGTGGTCGCGCACCGGATCGGCGGACGGGCGGACCTCGGCCATCCGGTGCGCCAGCCGGGTAAAACCCTCCTGGCGCAAGGCTTTCCAGAGGCCGTCCATGTTGTCGAAGTGGGTGTAGACGGCCATCGTCGACACTCCGGTCCCGGCCACGAGCGAGCGCAGGGTGATCGGTTCGCGGGTGCGGAGCATCTGCGCTGCCCGTTCGAGCAGCAAGGTGCGCACTGCCGGATCCTTCGCCCTCGCCATGGCGGCATTCTATAGCATTGCAATGCTATGTTTGATGGACCGATGATCTTTCCCGGCTTCAGGAGGAAACATGGCCGTCACCCTGGTCAACCCAGCTGCGCTGCCGCAGGTCGGCCTCTACCGCCAGGTGTCCGTCGCGACTGGCTCTAGGACGGTCTACATCGCCGGGCAGGTGGCGCGGACGGCCGACGGCGGGCACGTCGGGGACGGGGACTTGGCCGCGCAGGTCGAGCAGGCTTACCTGAACGTCGCCGCGGCGCTGGCCGAGGTAGGCGCGACATTCGCCGATGTCGCGCGGCTGACGGTGTACTTCGTCGAATGGTCGCCGGAGAAGATGGGCGAGTTCGTCGAGGGCGTGCAGCGGGCGGAGAAGAAGCTCGGGGTGACGGTGCAAGCGCCGTTGACCGGCATTGGAGTGGCGTTTCTGGCGGAGCCTGACCTGTTGGTGGAGGTCGAGGCTACTGCGGTGCTGGACTAGGTCGTGAGTGCTGATCGCGGTTCTAACCGTGATCAGCACTCACGACGCTTCACCGGCGGCGGTACGCCATCCCCGCGGCGACCGCCCCCGCGACCGCGCCCGCGCCGATCACCGACGGGACGCCGATGCGGGCGGCCTTGCGGCCGGTGCGGAAGTCGCGAATCTCCCAGCCGCGGGCGCGGGCGACGTCGCGCAGGCCGCTGTCCGGGTTCACCGCGACCGCGGTCCCGACGACCGACAGCATCGGCACGTCGTTCTGCGAATCCGAATAAGCCGTGCAGCGCTTGAGGTTCAGGCCTTCGCGCGACGCGAGCGCGCGGACCGCGTGCGCCTTCGCGCGGCCGTGCAGCATGTCGCCGACCAAGCGTCCGGTGTAGACGCCGTCCTTGGTTTCCGCGACCGTGCCGAGCGCGCCGGTGAGGCCGAGGCGACGGGAGATGATCGCGGCGAGTTCGATCGGCGTCGCCGTGACGAGCCACACGCGCTGGCCCGCGTCGAGGTGCATCTGCGCGAGCGCGCGGGTGCCGGACCAGATCTTGTCCGCCATCAGCTCGTCGTAGATTTCCTCGCTCATCGTGGTGAGCTCCTCGACCGTGCGACCGGCCACAAAGGACAGCGCGCGCTCGCGGTGGGTCTTGATGTCGGCCTTGTTCTCGCGGCCGCCGATGCGGAATTTGACCTGGTCCCACACGAAACCGGCGAGGTCGGCGGAGGTGAAGAACTTGCGCGCGGCGAGGCCGCGGGCGAAGTAGAAGATCGACGCGCCCATCATCATCGTGTTGTCCACGTCGAAGAAGGCGCCCGCGGTGAGGTCCGGCGGCGCGGGCGGAACCGACGTCGCCAGCTGCGCCGAGGACGAGGCCGCCTCGGCCGACGCCTCGCCGGCGAGCGTGGCGAGCCGCTCGAGTTCCTGACTCTTATCCTTGCCACGCCAAGCTGACACGCACACCGCCTCCAGGTTCGGGCACGTCCCGGCGGACGACGCCGACCGGGTCCTGCAGCACAGGGTAGCGACCGCTCGACTCACCCGTTGGAGATGTGGCCCGTGCCTCGGATAGGGGTTGCCCACCGGCCCCGATCACCGCGCCCGGGAGTGACCAACCTCGCGGCTGACTGTCCGTGAAGGGCTCCTTGAGGGAATCAGATTCCCCTAAGGAGCCCTTCACGGACCGTCAGCCGATGACGATCGGCGGTAGTCCGGGCAGCAGCGGCGGGATCGAGACGACCGGCGGGGGCGCGGGGCGCGTCGGGATCCGGGGCGGGGTCGGCGCGGTGATCGGCGGCGACACACTCGGCGGGGTCGCGGTGTGCGGGACCTCCGTCGAGGTCGGCGTCGGGGTCGGCTGGTTCGGGCTGCTCAGCGTCGGCGACGACACCGAGCGCACCGGCAGCGGGGAGTCCGTCGCCGGGAGGCTCGGGGTGACGGGAGCGGGGCTGCTCGGCGTCGAGCCGCCGGGCGACAGCGGTTGTTGGGTGCAAGCGCCGCGAGCCGGGAGGAGGCCCAGTTCGTCCGTGGTGCCGGTGGTGATCTGGTAGCAGCTCAGCCGCGAGCCCAGCGCGGATGTCCGCTGCTGTACCCGGTCGAGCAGGAGGCGTGCTTGCTGGAAATCCGAGAGGGCGGACTCCGGGACGTCGGCCTGTTCCGATTCCAGTTGCCGCGACTGGCTCTGCGCCCACGATTCCAGCGACGTCAGCCGCGTGCGGTTGCCGTTCGTGGTTGCCAGTTCGGTGAGTTCGGCCACGCCCGCGCGGACGTCGCTGCTGAAATCGTGCAGGGCGGTCTGGAACGCAGCCGGGCTGGCGTCGCTCATCCGGCCCAGTTCGGTGACGCGGTTCGAGGCGAACTTCAGGTGTTTCTCGGCCTTGGCTTCGTCGCCGAAGGTCAGGCCGAGCGACGTGACTTCGCCGGCTCGCTTCACGCTGTACAGCGCGTCTCCCGGCAGGGCGTCTCGCGAGAGCAGCAGCGTGAGCCCGCCCAAGCCCAGAATGAGCGCGATGCCCGCGGCGGCTAGGTCGGCCATTCGCGGACGCCAGCGTCGGCGGGGAAGCGGTTCGCCGATGCGGCCTTCGATTTCGGCGCGGATTCGCGCCCGGGTGGCTGGGTCGGGGTCGCCCGCTTGGCCCAGTTCGCGCAGGGCGCCGACGAGGGCCAGCTCCTCGGCGAACTCGTCCGGCCGCTGCCCGGGGGAAGCATTGATCGCGTCGTCGAACCGTTCGCTCTCGGTCCGACCACGCGAAAACCACCCGGGCACGCCCACGGTGCTGCTCCGTCTCCACCCAACGCCCGGCCCTGACCGCCGGTCTGCGTGAGAAACGATTAAGAAGGCGAAAAAGTTACGCCTGATCGTTGAACGATCAACGCAGGCCGGTGGGCAGCAGCTGCGCGAGCCGCCGGACCGCGCGGTGCTGCAGCGCCTTCACCGCGCCCTCGTTGCGGTCCATGATCTGGGCGGTCTCGGCGACCGAGAGCCCCTGCAGGAACCGCAGCACGATGCATTCGCGCTGGTCGTCGCCGAGTTCCGCGACGCAGCGCAGCAGCTCGGCGCGGGTCGCGCCCGCGATCGCCTGCTGTTCGGGCCCGGCCTGCGCGACCGGGCCGACCGGCCCGCCGGGCACGCCGCCCGGTTCGGCGACCTCGTCGGTGACGACCTCGAGCCGGAACCGGCTGGATTTCACGTGGTCGAGGATCAGGTTGCGGGCGATGGTGACGAACCACGCGCCGACGTCGCGGCCCTGGTAGCTCACCGACGTGATCCGGCGCAGCGCGCGCAGGAACGTCTCGCTGGTCACGTCTTCGGCCAGGTCGCGGTCGCCGAGGCGGAAGAGCGCGTAGCGGTAGACGACGTCGACGTATCGGTCATAGAGCTGGCCGAACGCGGAGGAGTCGCCCGCCTGCGCGGCCCGCACCAGCTCCCACGCCTCGGCCTTGGCGACCTCGGCGGGATCCGGTTCGGCGTCCGCCTTGGGCAGCGGCACGGCGGCCGCGGCCGAGCCGAACACGCGGTCGGCGAACATCGCGACCGGCCCGCGGTGCGCGGGGGCGGACAGAGTGATCGGACGGGTCATCGAGCGGCACCTCCGGCTGTCCCTGGTGCTGCCGGGCATGTGCCCGAGGGCGCGAAGGCGTGCCGCGGCGCGTGTCCCACTTCCTCGTGGACCGGCAGCTTCGGCACGACGACTCCCTTGGTCGGGTCACCCGGTAGTGATCAACGCCACCCGGCGACGCAGTGCAGCATACGTGTTGTTACCGCGAAGTAGGTAGTGTCCCGGTCAGGCAGAGGTGCGACGATCGCGCGGCATCCCCATTACGGGTGACAAGATGACGAATCCGCAACGGAACGAGAGGGGTGGGGGTGGACCGGATCAGCACCGCCCACGGCGTCGCCGGCCTGCTCGCCGATGCGGCCAGCCGCTGGCCGGAGCGCACGGCGATCACCGAGACGGGCACGGGCACCACGCTGACCTGGCGACAGCTGGACGAAGCGGCGCACGCGCAAGCACGCAGCCTGGTCGCGTCCGGCGTCGCGCCGGGCGACCCGGTGGTGCTGCGGCTCCCGACGTCGGCTGACTTCGCGGTCGCCCTGTTCGCGGTGCTGCGCGCGGGCGGAATCGCCGTGCCGCTGTCGCCGCAGGCCCCCGCACCCGAGTTGGAGCGGCTCCTGGAGCACTGCGGCGCGAAACGCGTCGTGCAGCGCGACGACGCCGAGCTGCCCGAGGGCATCGCCGGTCTGCCGCCGCGCAGCGACGAGCCGGGCGACCCGGTCGACCTCAGCCGGTCTGGCGAGGACATCGCGGTCATTTCGTACACCTCCGGCACGACCGGTCCGCCGCGCGGAGTGCTGCTGTCGCACCGGGCGTTGCTGGCGAACCTCGCTCAACTGTCCCAAGTGGACGGTGTGACCGACCACGACGACCGCGTGCTGGTGTCGATCCCGCTCTTCCACGTCTACGGCCTCGGCCCGGGGCTGCTCATGGCGACGGCGGTCGGGGCGACGCTCGTGCTGTCCGAACGCTTCGAAGCCCGGCGGACGCTCCAAGACTGCGCCGAACATCGCGTCACGGCGATCACCGGAGTGCCCGCGATGTACAACGAATTCGCCTCGCTCGACACCGAGGAACTGAGCCGCGGTCTGGCGACCGTGAAGCGGCTGACGTCCGGTGCCGCACCGTTGCATCCGAAGGTGCTCGCGGCGATCCGCGAGGCCACCGGGCTTGAGGTGTACGAGGGCTACGGGCTCACCGAATGCGCGCCGGTGGTGACGTCCACGCTGGTCACCGGCTATCCGAAGCCCGGATCGGTCGGACGGCCGCTGCCCGGGGTCGAGCTGCGGCTGGTGGACTCCGACGGGTCCGCCGACGACCTGCCGCTCGACCCGGAGGAGCCGGACGACGTCTTCGAGGCCGGCGGCAGCACCGGGCTGGTGTCGGTGCGCGGGGCGAACCTGTTCTCCGGGTATTGGCCCGATGGCGCGCACGGCCCGGACGCCGAGGGCTGGTTCCGGACCGGCGACGTCGGCTATCTCGATTCCGACGGCGACCTGCACCTGGTCGACCGGGCGAACGACTTGATCATCGTCAACGG
This sequence comes from Amycolatopsis sp. cg13, assembly GCF_041346965.1. Taxonomy (GTDB): domain Bacteria; phylum Actinomycetota; class Actinomycetes; order Mycobacteriales; family Pseudonocardiaceae; genus Amycolatopsis. The sequence continues at coordinate 5,213,901 of NZ_CP166848.1, read as the reverse complement.
CTTCAACGTCTTCCCGCACGAGGTCGAGGAAGTAATCTCGCAGCTGCCCGGCGTGGCCGAGGCCGCGGTCGTCGGCGTGGTTGACGAGCGAAGCGGCGAAGCGGTGAAGGCGGTCGTGGTGCCTGCCGAAGGCGCGGCGTTGTCGGAGCAGCAGGTGGTGGACCAGTGCACGGCGCATCTCGCCGGGTACAAGGTGCCGCACACCGTCGAGTTCGCCGAGACGCTGCCGCATTCGGCGACCGGGAAGCTGCGGCGGCTGAAGCTGCGCTGACGTTTAGGCTGGTGCCGTGCACAAAGTGACCGTGATGAGCCGCGAAGGGTGCCACCTGTGCGAGGTGGCCGAGGCGGACGTCGCGAGGATCTGCGGTGAGCTGGGCGTGCTGTGGGAGACCGCGGACGTCGACAGCGACCCGGAATGGCAGGCCGAATACGGCGACCAGGTGCCGGTGATCCTGATCGACGGCGTCGAGCACGGGTACTGGCGCGTCGAGGAAGAACGGCTGCGCGCGGCACTGCGGTAAGCAACCCGTAAGCGCTTTCAACGGGCCCATCAGGGCAGGACCCGCCGAAGATGGTGGGGTGAGTGCGTTGAAAGAAGCTCCGCCGGCCGCCCGGCCGCGCCTGTCGCTGGGCATCGCGACGTTCATCGGCCTGGTCTCGCTGGCCGTCGCGCTGGGCATGGGACATCTGGTCGCCGGATTCGTCGGGTACAACGCGTCGCCGTTCGTCGCGGTCGCGGACTTCGTGATCGCGCACAGCCCGCACGCCGTCGTGGTGTGGGCGGAGCAGACGATCGGGACCGCCGACAAGACCGTGCTCAAGATCGGTCTTGCCGTGGTGCTGCTGGGGTTCGCCGTGCTCGCCGGACAGCTTTCGCGCAGCCGTCCGTTGCCGGGGCAGCTGCTGGTGGTCGTGGTCGGCGCGTTCGGGATCTTCGCGGTGTTCGAGCGCACGGACGTCGGACAGCTCGCATTGCTGGCTCCGGTACTGGCGCTGGGCGCTTCGCTGCTGGTGTTCAGCTGGCTGCACAAACGCGCGCTGCCGGCGGAAACTGAACTGCGACAAGGACTTAGTCGTCGGCAGGTGTTGACGCGCGGCGCGGGAATCGCGGCTGGCGCGGGGGTGGCGGCGATCGCCGGCGAGGTCGTGTCGACCACCGGCAGCGCGGCCGGCTCGCGCGCTTCGATCGGGCCGCTGGTCGCTGCCCGGAAGGCTCCGCCGCTGCCGCCGGACGCGGATTTCCACAAGCTCGGCTCGCCGCCGTTCATCACGCCGAACGGGAGCTTCTACCGGATCGACACCGCGTTCGTCGTGCCGCAGGTGCGGGCCGAGGACTGGGCTTTGAAGATCCACGGCATGGTCGACCGCGAGGTGAGCTTCTCCTACGCGGATATCCGGAATCGCCCGCTGGTGGAACGGACCGTGACGCTCACCTGCGTCTCCAACGAGGTCGGCGGCGAGCTGATCTCCACCGCGAACTTCATCGGCGTGGACCTGGTCGACCTGCTGAACGCGGCGGGCGTGCACGCGGGCGCGCAGCAGATGTACGCGACCAGCGTCGACGGGTTCACCTGCGGCACCCCGGCCAACGTCGCACTGGACCCGGCGCGCGGCGCGATGCTCGCGATCGGCATGAACGGCGAGGCGCTGCCGGTCGAGCACGGATTCCCGGCGCGGATCGTGATCCCCGGGCTGTACGGCTATGTCTCGGCGACCAAATGGGTCACCGACCTGGAGTTCACGACCTGGGACGCGCGGCAGGCGTACTGGCTGCAGCGCGGCTGGGCGGAGCAGGCCCCGATCAAGACCGAATCGCGGATCGACGCACCGGCCAACGGGACGTCGGTGCGCGCGGGCAAGGTCCGGGTGGCGGGGACGGCGTGGGCGCAGCACGTCGGGATCGCGAAGGTCGAGGTGCGGGTGGACCAGGGCGCGTGGCTTCCGGCGACGCTTTCGGCCGAGGTCAACAAGGACACGTGGCGGATGTGGTGGGCCGAGGTGCCGGTGCCGCCGGGCAGCCACACGGTGACGGTGCGGGCGACGGATCAGTCCGGCTACACGCAGACGGACCGGCCCGCGGACCCGGTTCCGGACGGGGCGACCGGCTGGCACACGGTGCCGTTCACCGCCGCCTGAACGAGCGACAACCCGTGGCTTCGCTACTCGCCCTTTCGCCGCTGGTGCGCGGGGACATTCGCCGCCGCTGAAGCGAGCGAGGTTGTGCTTCTGGTCATGCGGATGACCAGTGACTTTGTGCATGCGTTCACAAGTGGACTACCGTAGGAACCCGTCCCCGCGAGGACCGGCATCGAACCGGACGGAAGCCGTGGGGTCAAGGGTTGGTTTTCCACTGCCGGACTGGCAGGTGGGGGACAGCGCGGGCACGAAGCCGGATTGAGGAGAAGTCAGCGTGGTGACACAGCGGGGCGGGCGCAGCGGTGCCGAACCGCCGGCCACGCCTCCCCGCGACGAATCCGACGCCGCCGAAGCCGCCCCGCCGACCGCGCGCCGGACCGGCGGACGGCATGCCGCGGGCAGCCGCCGTCGCGCCACGGTGAGCGAGAACGGCTTGGCGCGCAACGGGAATTCGACGGAAGCCGGTCACGAGAACGGTCACGTCGGGCACGATCAGGTCGCCGGTGGCGGAGAGCACGCCGCGGGCAACGGCCGCGCGAGCCGGGCGACCACCCGAGCCGCCGCAGCTGAAGCGAGCCGCGCCGAGTCCGGCAATGGCCGGGCGACCGCCCGAGCCGCCGCCGAAGCGAGCGCAGCGTCCGGCAATGGCCGTGCGAGCCGGGCGACCACCCGAACCGCCGCAGCCGAAGCGAGTGCCGCGTCCGGCAACGGCCGCGCCAGCCGCGCGACCACCCGAGCCGCCGGAACCCAGGCCGAAGCCTCCGCCGAGAGCGAAGCCAAGCCCCGTACCCGCCGCGCCGCCCGGACCTCCCGCCCCGCACCGGACGCCGACAACGCGCCGACCGCCGAGATGCCCGCCGTCTCCGACACGGAAGACACCGCGGTCCGCGCGAAGCAGATCCCGGAGGCCGCCGTCGCCCGGCTGGCCGTCTACCTGCGGATCCTCTCCGGCTTGGCCGAACAGGGCGCGACCACCGTCTCCAGCGAAGAACTCTCCGCCGCGGCGGGCGTGAACTCCGCCAAACTCCGCAAAGACCTCTCCTACCTGGGCTCCTACGGCACCCGCGGCGTCGGCTACGAGGTGCAGGTGCTGGTCAGCCAGATCGAACGCATCCTCGGCCTCACCCGGCAGCACCGCGTCGCCGTGGTCGGAATCGGTAACCTCGGCCACGCGCTCGCGAACTACGGCGGCTTCCCCGGCCGCGGCTTCCCGGTCGAGGCGCTCTTCGACCTCGACCCCGATCTGATCGGCGTCCCCGTAGGGGGTCTCCCGGTCTCGCACATGGACGACATTCCGCGCGTTTGCTCCGAACGGGAGATTTCCGTGGGGATCATCGCCACACCTCCTACCGCCGCGCAGTCGGTGTGCGACAGGCTGGTGGCGGGCGGCGTCCAGTGCATCCTCAACTTCGCGCCGGTAGTGCTCCAGGTGCCGGCACACGTCGAGGTCCGCAAGGTCGACCTGGCTGTCGAACTGCAGATCCTCTCGTTCCACGTGGCCCGGCGCGCCGACAGCGCGGCGAGCGCGGGGTCCGCCGGGGAAAACCAGGGGAATACCGGGTTACCCGGAACCGGCGGGGCCGCCGACAATGGCAACGGCGGACGGAACGGCGCCGGTACGGACGGCGGTCTCGGAATGGTGGTGCGCTGAAATGAGCGTGTTGGCGGTCGGGCTCTCCCATCGCAGTGCGGATCTCGGCACGCTCGAGCGTGCGGCGATCCCCGCGGACGAGCTGACCAAGGTCCTGCACGACCTGCAGCAGGCGGAGCACATCAGCGAGGTCATGCTCGTCTCGACGTGCAACCGCATCGAGGTCTACGCCGTGGTGGAGACGTTCCACGGCGGCGTCAACGACGTCTCGGACGTGCTCTCCCGCAAGGCCGGGATGGAGCCCGCCGAGCTGTACGACAGTCTGTACGTGCACTACGCCGGCGCGGCCGTCGAGCACCTGTTCTCCGTCGCCTCGGGCCTCGACTCGATGGTGGTCGGCGAGACGCAGATCCTCGGCCAGGTCCGCTCCTCGTACGCGACCGCGCGCGACGCCGGCACCGTCGGCCGCACGCTGCACGAGCTGATCCAGACCACGCTGCGCGTCGGCAAGCGCGTGCACTCCGAGACCGGGCTCGACCAGCTCGGCGCGTCCGTCGTGTCCGAGGCGCTGGCCGCCGCGGGCGACATCGCGGGCAAGCACGCGCTGATCGTCGGGGCCGGTTCGATGGGCGCGCTCACCGCGTCGCAGCTGCGCAAGGCCGGGATCGCCGAGATCACCGTCGCCAACCGCACCGAAGCCAACGCCGCCCGGCTGGCCGAGAAGGTCGTCGCGGAGGGGATTCCGGCCCGTTCGGTGCCGTTGACCGAACTCGCCGACGCGGTCGATCAGGCCGACCTCGTCGTGGCGTGCACCGGGGCGCAGGACGCGGTGTTCCTCGCCGGGCACGTGCCCGCGCGCGCCGGACGTCCGCTGGTCGTCTGCGACCTCGGCCTGCCCAAGGACGTCGACGTCGCGGTCGCGGAACTCGCCGACGTCACCGTGGTCGACCTGGAGACGATCCAGCGCCGCATGCGCGACGCGGGAGCCCCGACCACCGACCGGCAGACCGCCAAAGCCAACGGCATCGTGCTCGACGAGGTGCGCGAGTACCTCGCCGGACAGCGCAGTGCCGAAGTGACGCCCACGGTCACCGCGCTGCGCAGGCGCGCGGCCGAGGTGGTGGACGCGGAGCTGCTCCGCCTGGACAACCGGCTGCCGGAACTCGACAGCCAGGTTCGCGAAGAGGTCGGCCGCACGGTTCGCCGCGTGGTCGACAAGCTGCTGCACGCGCCGACGGTGCGGGTCAAGCAGCTGGCCGCCGAGACGGCCGACACCGACTACGCCAACGCGTTGCGGGAACTGTTCTGCCTCGACCCGCAGGCTCCTGCGGCCGTGGCGAGCCCGACAGCGCCGGAAACCGAGAAGAAGCGGTAAGTGACCAGAGTCATTCGCATCGGCACGCGGGGCAGCAAGCTCGCCCTCGCGCAGACCGGCATCGTCGCCGACACCATCCGCGCCACCGGGGCGGAGGTGGAGATCGTCACCGTCACCACGCCCGGCGACCTCTCCAGCGCCCCGATCTCGCAGATCGGGGTCGGCGTGTTCACCTCGGCGCTGCGGGAAGCGTTGCTGCGCAACGAGATCGACGTCGCCGTGCACTCCTACAAGGACCTGCCCACCGCGCCCGAGGACGGCCTCGTGCTGGCCGCGGTGCCGCCGCGCGAGGACCCGCGCGACGCGCTGATCGCCCGCGACGGCCTCACCCTCGGCGAGCTTCCGCCGGGCGCGAAGGTCGGCACCGGCGCGGCGCGGCGCATGGCTCAGCTGCGCGCGCTGGGTCTCGGTTTGGAAATCGTGCCGATCCGAGGCAATATCGATACCCGCATGCGCAAGGTGACCGACGGCGAGCTGGATGCCGTGGTGCTCGCGCGTGCCGGACTGGCCAGGGTCGGCCGGGTGGACGAGATCACCGAAACCCTCGACCCGATCCAGATGCTGCCCGCCCCCGCGCAGGGGGCGCTGGCGCTGGAGTGCCGGGCCGCCGACGTGGACATCGAGCACCTGCTCGCGTCCGCGGTGGACGACGAGAGCACGCGGGTCGCGGTGACGGCCGAACGGGCTCTGCTCGCCGCGCTCGAAGCCGGGTGCAGCGCGCCGGTGGGCGCGCTCGCCGAGATCGTCGAGGACCTCGACGACGAGGGCGCGGTGGTGGAACGCATCTCGCTGCGCGGCACCGCTGCCGTCGAAGGCGAGAACGGCGGCGTCGACATGGTTCGGGCTTCCGCGATCGCCGGGATCGGCGAGGCGGAGAAGCTCGGCCGGGAACTGGCCGCCGAACTGCTTGACCTGGGAGCCGGGGCGCTGCTCGGCCCCGCCCTGTGACGCCAGCCGTCACGCACCCGCACGACCTGCCCGACATCCGCGGCCGGAGCACCGGCCGCCCAAGAGGAGAAGAACACCAACGATGACCCCTGCTCGCAAGACCGCCGGGCGCGTCGCCTTCGTGGGCTCGGGCCCCGGGGACGCCGGGCTGCTCACCGTCCGCGCCCAGGAACTCCTGGCCAAGGCCGAGGTCGTGGTGACGGACCCGGACGTGCCCGCCAGCGTGCTCGCCTTCGCCGCCCCCGGCGCCGAGGTCCGCCCCGCCGTCGGCGAACCGTCCGACGTCGCCAAGGACCTGACCGCCGAGGCCAAGGCGGGCCGGCTCGCGCTGCGGCTGGTCTCCGGCGACCCGCTGACCAGCCCGGCCGTCGTGGCCGAGGTCCAGGCCGTCGCTCGCACCTCCGCCGTGTTCGACGTCATCCCGGGCGTCGCGCCGGGCACCGCGGTGCCGGCGTACGCGGGTGTCGCGCTCGGCGGCACTTACACCGAGGCGGACGTCCGCGGCGAGGTCGACTGGGGCGCGCTGGCCGCGGTCCCCGGCCCGATCGTGCTGCACGCGACGTCGGCGCACCTCGCCGAGGCGGCGAGCCAGCTCACCGAGAAGGGGCTGCCCGCCACCACTCCGGTCGCGGTCACCGCGAACGGCACCATCAACACCCAGCGCACGCTGGACACCACCCTCGCCTCGGTCGCGAACGACGCGGGCGAGCTGGTCGGCCCGCTGGTCGTGACGGTCGGACAGGCCGCCGGGCAGCGCTCGAAGCTGTCCTGGTGGGAGTCGCGGGCGCTGTACGGCTGGAAGGTCCTGGTGCCGCGCACCAAGGAGCAGGCCGGCGAGATGGCCGAGCGGCTTCGCGGCCACGGCGCGACCTCGCACGAGGTGCCGACCATTTCGGTCGAGCCGCCCCGCAGCCCGGCGCAGATGGAGCGTTCGGTCAAGGGCCTGGTCGACGGCCGCTACCAGTGGATCGTCTTCACCTCCACCAACGCGGTGCGCGCGGTGTGGGAGAAGTTCGAGGAGTTCGGCCTGGACGCGCGGGCGTTCTCCGGCGTGAAGATCGCCTGCGTCGGCGAATCGACCGCGGCGAAGGTGCGCTCCTTCGGCATCATCCCGGAGCTGGTCCCGACGGGCGAGCAGTCGTCCGAGGGCCTGCTGGCCGAGTTCCCGCCGTACGACGACGTGCTGGACCCGGTGAACCGCGTCCTGCTGCCGCGCGCGGACATCGCCACCGAGATTCTGTCGGCCGGCCTGGTCGAACGCGGCTGGGAAGTGGACGACGTCACGGCTTACCGGACGGTGCGTGCCGCGCCGCCGCCAGCCGAGACCCGCGAGATGATCAAGACCGGCGGGTTCGACGCGGTCTGCTTCACCTCGTCGTCGACCGTGCGGAACCTGGTGGGGATCGCCGGGAAGCCGCACACGCGCACGCTGGTCGCGTGCATCGGGCCGAAGACCGCCGAGACCGCGGTGGAATTCGGTCTGCGAGTGGACGTTCAGCCGGAGAAGGCTGATGTGCCGCATTTGGTGGACGCTCTCGCCGAGCACGCCGCGCGGCTTCGTGCGGAGGGCGCGTTGCCGCCGCCGCGGAAGGCCAAGCGCACCCGGCGCAGCTGAGGTTTTTGTCCGTGAAGGGCTCCTTGAGGGAATCAGATTCCCTCAAGGAGCCCTTCACGGCTTTCCGGGGAGGCGCGGGAGTACCTTGGATGTGTGTTCCCTGAGCAGCGACCCCGCAGGCTTCGTACTACTCCGGCTATGCGCAGGATGGTCAGTGAGACCACGTTGCGGCCACGGCAGTTGATCCTCCCGATGTTCGTCGGCGAAGGGCTCGACGCGCCGCGGCCGATCGCCAGCATGCCGGGCGTCGTTCAGCACACTCGCGACACTCTGCGGAAGGCCGCCGTCGACGCGGTCAACGCCGGGGTCGGCGGGCTGATGCTCTTCGGTATTCCGGAGAAGCGAGACCCGGAGGGCTCCGGCGCGGTCGACGAGAAGGGCATTCTCAACGTCGCGCTGCGGGATCTGCGCAGCGAACTCGGCGACTCCACCGTGCTGATGGCCGACACCTGCCTGGACGAGTTCACCGACCACGGGCACTGCGGCGTGCTCGACGCGGACGGCGTGGTCGACAATGACGCCACGCTCCGGCTGTACGCCGAGATGGGCGTCGCGCAGGCGGAAGCCGGGGCGCACGTGCTCGGGCCGAGCGGGATGATGGACGGGCAGGTCGGCGTAATTCGCCGGGCGCTCGACGAGGTCGGGCACAGCGAGACCGCGATCCTCGCCTATTCGATCAAGTACGCCAGCGCGTTCTACGGGCCTTTCCGCGAGGCCGTCGACTCGCAGCTCAAGGGCGACCGCAAGACCTACCAGCAGGACCTCGGCAACGCGCGCGAGGCGATGCGGGAGCTCGAACTCGACCTCGCCGAGGGCGCGGACATGGTCATGGTCAAGCCTGCTCTGTCCTATTTGGACATCATCAAGGCGGCGGCCGACATTTCGCCGGTTCCCGTTGCGGCGTACAACATCTCCGGCGAGTACGCGATGGTCGAGGCGGCCGCGGCGAACGGCTGGATCGAGCGCGAGCGCACCGTGCTCGAGGTGCTCACCTCCATCCGCCGCGCGGGTGCGGACGTCATCCTGACCTACTGGGCGGCCGAGGCCGCGGCTTGGCTTGACTGAGCCCGGGTAGGGTCTTTCGGGTGGCCGAGAAGGACGAGAACACCCCGAAGCCAGCCAGCGTGACCTCGGACGACCTTTCCGGGCTCACCGACGACGAGCGCCGCAAGCGCGGGCGCGCGCCGGATCCGGTGCTGCCGGGGGAGACCGCGCCGAAGGCCCAGCCGCCGACGCCGGTGCATGTCGCGTTCGTGCTCGCCATCGTGGCGGCGGTCATCGTCGTGGCCGGGCAGGTCGTGACGGTCCTGCTCAAGCAGCAGCTGGTCGACCGGGCGATCGAGGAGGTGCAGAAGGCCGGCCAGAAGGTCGACGTCGCGCAGGTGCAGTCCAATGCCAACACTCTCGTCTGGGCCATGCTGATCGGCGCGCTGTGCTTCGGTGCGCTGCTCGTGCTGTTCGCCTGGAAGGCCCGTGAGGGCACGCGGTCGGCACGCAGCATCGCGACGTTGCTGGCGGTGCTCGGCATCGTGTTCGAGCTCGGGGTGATCCGGAGCATCTTCGCGCTCGCGTCGTCGCTGGCGCTGGTCGTCATGCTGATCCTGCTGTACCTGCCCAAGGTCGCGGACTACTTCCCGAAGGTCGGCAAGAAGCTGTAATGGCGGCAAGGACGCTGTACTCCGAGCCCGGCGTCGGCTGGTCGGCGCTGGTCTGGGGCCCGCTGTTCGCGCTGCTGGGCGCGCTCGCCGAATTGGCCACCGGTGGGCCCACGCACGTCGTCGGCTGGGTGCTGATCGGTGTCGCGCTGGTCGCGTTGACGCTGCCGTGGGTTTACGCGCGGCGGCGGTTCCTTTCGCTCGAGGTCACCACCGAGGGGCTGCGGCAGGGGCGCGAGACGCTGGCCGCCGAACGGATCGCCTCGGTGAGCGACGTCGGCGCGCCGGTCGGGACGCGGGTTCTCGGCGGTGGCTGGTCGGTGCCGCGGAAGTACGACGAGTTGCCGGTGGAGCTCGACGACGGCACGGTGGTGCTCGCCTGGGCCCGCGACGTCGAAGCGCTGAAGACCGCGCTCGCCGAGCTGGCCGCGAAGAACCACCCGAATGCCGAGGAGCAGGCCGATGACTCCCGGAACTGAACCCCCACGAGGGACGCGGAACGACGGCGAACCTGAAAGGCTGGACCCCGTGATCGATCTGCCCCAGCCGACCGGAGCCGGGCTTTGGCCGCCGGAGGAAACGCAGCCGCAAGCGAAGCTCAACCAGCCGTGGCGCGCGTTCGTCGCGCTCGGCGAGGTCGTGGTGGCCGGATTGGCGCTGTGGGCGGCGTTCGCGCTGTGGCACGCCGGCGTCGTCACGGTCGTCACCACCGCGGGCGACGGCACGCGGTTGGCCTCTGAGCGGTACTTCGGCGGACATATCGCCGGGGCGCTCGGGCTCGGCACGCTGTCGGCGGTATTGGTCGTGGACGCCGTCCGGCAATTGCTGCTCGCGGTGCGGGCGCGGCACAAAAAGAAGAAGGACTGATTACACAGCTGGCCCACAGGGAACCAACAGCTAACTGCTAACCAGGCCCCGCAGTCTTGCGGCCATGACGCGGCTGCGCACACGAACCTGGGTGATCAACGGAGTCCTTGTCGTGCTGCTCGGCGGCGCGGCTTTCGGGATTTACCAGGCCTTTTCGCCGGCGAGTTCGACAGCGCAGGCACAAACCCGCACGACGCCGGTACGGCGCGCGAACGTTTCCCAGACCGTTTCGGCGGCGGGCACGATCGCGAGCACCTACAGCGGCGTCGCGAACTTCACGACGTCAGGCAAGGTCACGAGCATCGACGTGAAGGTCGGCGACGTCGTGAGCGCCGGGCAGAAGCTCGCCACGATCGACTCTTCCCAGGCCAGCAAACAACTTCAGGTCGCCAAGGCCAATCTCGCGGTCGCCGAGGACAACCTCACCGCGGCGCAGGACAACCCGCCGGCGAACCAGACCGCGACCCAGGCGCAGACCAGCACCGCCTCGCTGCAGGCCAAAGTGGATCAAGCGCAGCTGGACGTCGACAACGCGGAAACAGCGGTCAACGCGACGACGTTGACCGCGCCAGGCGCGGGGACTGTCACCGCGATCAACGGGACGGTCGGGCAGCAAACGGGCAGCGGAGGCAATTCCAGCAACAGTTCCGCGGGCGCGGCTTCGTCGAGTTCCAGTTCCGGCTCCGGTGGGCAATCCGGGCAGCAGTCGTCTTCAAGCAGCAGTAGCAGCACTGGTTTTATCGATATCACTGACATGGGAAACCTTGTCGTCAATACTTCGGTGGCGGAAATTGACGTGAGCAAGGTGAAAACCGGTCAGAAAGCCACGGTCACTCTAAACGCGACGCCGGATCAGCCGTTGCAAGCGACCGTTTCCAGCATCGACCTGACGCCGACTACGAGCAGCAATGTCGTCAGTTACGGAGCGAAGCTCGCGCTGACGAATCCGCCGTCGGGGTTGCGGCCCGGGCAGTCGGCGAGTGTCGTGATCACGGTCGCGGAAGCCGATGGCGTGCTGAGCGTTCCGGCTGCGGCGGTGCGGACCAGTGGGACGACGAACGCGGTCACGGTGGAGCAGAACGGGCAGCCGGTTACGCGGCAGGTCGAGGTCGGCGTGCGCGGCGAGTCCACTGTGGAGATCAAATCCGGGCTCAATGAGGGCGACAGCGTGGTGCTCACCGCTGCTTCGCCGACGACGTCGAGTGGGTCCAACGGTCAGCAGCGGGGCGGCACTGGCGGCCTCGGCGGGTTCGGCGGCGGTCAGCAGGGCGGATTCGGCGGCGGACGCCAGGGCAATGTCGGCGGGGGCCGGGGATGAAGCCGGTGATCGCGGTCTCCGGACTGCGCAAGACTTACGGCAGCGGGGAAACCGCGGTGCACGCGTTGCGCGGGGTCGATCTGCAGGTGTGGCCGGGCGAGTACGTCGCGATCATGGGCGCGTCCGGGTCTGGGAAATCGACTCTGCTCAACATGCTCGGCTGTCTCGACACGCCCACCTCGGGCCGGTATCTGCTGGACGGGTTCTCCGTCGCCGATCTCAACGAACGCCAGCTTGCCTTGCTGCGCAACCGAAAGATCGGCTTCATCTTCCAGTCCTTCAACCTCGTGCCGCGCACCAGCGCGTTGTCCAATGTGGAATTGCCGATGGTCTACAGCGGACTCAAGCGGGGCGAGCGGCGCCGCCGGGCGCTGGCCGCGCTGGAGATGGTCGGGCTGACTGACCGGGCCAAACATCTGCCGAACGAACTGTCCGGCGGACAGCAGCAACGCGTCGCGGTGGCACGGGCGCTCGTCGGCGGACCGGCGTTGCTGCTCGCCGACGAACCGACCGGAAACCTCGACCACGCAAGCACTGTCGACGTCCTCGGCGTCTTCGACCGGCTCAACGCGCTCGGTCGCACGGTCGTGGTGATCACGCACGAGGACGAGGTCGCGCGGCACGCGCACCGCGTCGTCCGGGTCAGCGACGGACGGATCGTGTCGGACGAGGTCCGCGCCGGGGTGGTCGCGTGAACTTCGTCGAGATCATGCGGTTCGCGGTGCGCGGCCTCGCCTCGAACAAACTGCGGTCGGTGCTCACCACACTCGGTATCACCATCGGTGTCGCGTCGGTGATCTTGTTGGTAGCAGTGGGAAACGGCGCTTCGGCGGCGATCACCGCGAGCATTCAGGGCCTCGGCACCGACGTGGTCAACGTGTCGCCGCTCCGCGGCGGCGGGCAGTCCAGCCAGGTGCGGCCGCTCACCGTGCAGGACGCGCACGCGCTGGTCGACCCGGTGGGCGCGCCGGACGTGAAGGCGGCGGCTCCGGTGGTGAACACCAGCGCGACCGCGACGTACGGGCAGACCTCCTACGACGTGTCCAGCGTGGTCGGCACCGAACCCAGCTACTTCACCACCACGAACCGCCAGATCGCCGACGGCCAGCTGTTCAGTGCCGAGGACGTGACGCAGGCACGCAAGGTCGTGGTGCTCGGGCCGACGACCGCGCAGTCGATCTTCGGCACCGCTGAACCGGTCGGCAAGAACGTGCTGATCAACAGCATCCAGTTCACCGTGATCGGCGTGCTGCAGACGAAAGGCAGCACCGGGCTGCAGAACGCCGACGACGTCGCGATCGCCCCGATCAGCGCGGTGCAGAACTCGCTCGCCGGCTACGGCGGCCTGAACCAGATCGCCGTGCAGGCGACGACCGCCGATTCGATCGGGCTCGCCCAGGCCGAGGTCACCGCGATTCTCGACGCCCGGCACGGCATCCAGGCCTCGGCCAATCCCGACTTCCAGATCCAGAACTCCGCGCAGCTGCTGCAGACCCGCACGTCGGCGATCCAGACTTTCACCGTGCTGCTCGGCGCGGTCGCGGCGATCTCGCTGCTGGTCGGCGGGATCGGCGTCACGAACATCATGCTCGTCACGGTCACCGAGCGGATCCGCGAAATCGGCATCCGCAAGGCGATCGGCGCGCCGCGTTCGGCGATCCTCGGCCAGTTCCTCGCCGAGGCGACCATGCTGAGCCTGTTCGGCGGACTGCTCGGCGTGCTGATCGGGGTGGTCGGCAGCCGGTTCAGCATCGCGGGCATCCAGCCGGTGGTGGTGCCGTCGTCGATCGCGCTGGCGTTCGCGGTTTCCGCACTGATCGGGCTTTTCTTCGGCAGTTTCCCGGCGAACCGGGCTTCGCGGCTGCGGCCGATCGACGCCCTCCGGCACGAGTAGGAGCGTCATGTCCGCGTCGACCACCCAGCCCATTCCGACCCCGCCGGAGGAGCCAGCCCGTCCGGAAGACCTCATCGCCGAACCCGCCGTCCAAGGCGATCTCACCGCCGAGTTGAAGCAGGTCGCGCGGCCGTTCGGCAAGCCGACGCTCGTGCTCGCCGGGTTGCTCGTGCTGGCACTGGCGTTCGCTGGTGGCGCGTGGACGCACGCGGCGTTCGGCCCGTCGAGCGGCTCTTCCAGCGCACGTCCTGTCGCGGCGGACGGACAACAGGGGACAGGCTTCGGCGGACGCACGGCAGGCGGTCGCGGGACGGTCGGCACCGTGGAGAAGGTCGACGGCAGCACGGTCACGCTGAAGACCGTGCAGGGCAGCGAGGTCACAGTGTCCACTTCGGACAGTACGACGGTCGGCGTGACCCAGCCGGGCAAGCTCAGCGACCTCAAACCGGGCCAGACGGTGACCGTCCAGGGCCGCACCGGATCGGACGGTTCGGTGACCGCGCAGGCGATCGTGGCGCAGCCGGGCCGTTAGGGAACGTCGTTGAGCGCGATGATCGCGACGTTCAGCGCGGTCGTGTAGAGCAGCCACGCCAGATACGGCAGGAGCAGCAACGCGGCGATGCGGGATCGGCGGTAGAAGAGCGCGATCGTCACGATCACGGTGAAATCGAGCAGCACGATGTCCACGCACGCGACCTGCGTGGAGCCGCCCGCGAAGAACAGCGAGATCCACATCAGGTTGAACAGCAGGCCGATGCCGTACGCGGCGAAGCCCTGGTTCTCGCCGTCAGTGCGCCAATAAACCCAGCCGGCGAAGGCGAGCACGACGTACAGGACCGTCCACACCGGACTGAACAGGGACGAGGGCGGGGCCCACTCCGGCAGCACGTACCGGTTGTAGGCGTCCGGCGCGGTCGTCGCGGCCAGCGCCCCTACCAGCGCGATGACGCCGACCAGCCCGAAGAACACCGCGAGCATCAGCCACGGGTTCCGGCGGTGTGTGGGCGCCGTCACGTCTCCTCCATGGCTCGCCCCGTCCATGCGCGCCCATCTTAAGAGCGAGTGGACCGGTGTGCCGGGTGGCAATCGGGTGGCAGCTTGGGCGCCGCCGACACCCGAACGGAGGATTTGCAAGACTGGGGCGGTGAGCACTGGCACCGAGCAGTCCAAAGCATGGTTCGCACGCGCCAAGGCAGCCGTTCCGGGCGGGGTGAACTCGCCGGTGCGCGCCTTCAACTCGGTCGGCGGCACGCCGCGGTTCATGGTCCGCGGCGAGGGCCCGTATCTGTGGGACGCCGACGGCAACCGCTACGTCGACCTCGTCTCCTCGTGGGGCCCGATGATCCTCGGGCACGCGCACCCGAAGGTGGTGGCCGCCGCCCGCGAGGCCGCGGAGCACGGGCTTTCCTTCGGCACACCGACCATCGGCGAGGTCGAACTGGCCGAGGAGATCATCGGCCGGGTCGGTCCGGTCGAGCAGGTCCGGCTGGTCAACTCCGGCACCGAAGCCACGATGAGCGCCATCCGGCTGGCTCGCGGGTTCACCGGCCGCGCCAAGATCGTGAAGTTCGCCGGTTGCTACCACGGCCATGTCGACGCGCTGCTCGCCGAAGCTGGTTCGGGGGTCGCGACGCTCGGCCTGCCGACCTCGCCGGGCGTCACCGGCGCGCAGGCCGCGGACACAATTGTCTTGCCGTACAACGATCTTGACGCGCTCCGGAAGTCTTTCGCGGAGAACGAGGGCCAGATCGCTGCGGTGATCACCGAAGCGGCAGCGGGCAACATGGGCGCGGTGCCGCCGGACCCCGGCTTCAACGCCGCACTGCGTGACCTCGCGCACGAAAACGGCGCTCTGCTGATCATGGACGAGGTGATGACCGGCTTCCGCGTCTCGCGCGCCGGCTGGTTCGGCCTCGAAGGCGTGGCCGGCGACCTCTACACCTTCGGCAAGGTGATGTCCGGCGGGCTGCCCGCAGCGGCGTTCGGCGGTCGCGCGGACATCATGGCGAAGCTCGCGCCCGGCGGTCCCGTCTATCAGGCAGGCACGCTGTCCGGTAACCCCGTCGCAGTCGCTGCCGGTCTCACCGCGCTGCGCGAAGCCGACGACGCTGTGTACGCGAAGCTCGATGCCAACGCGAAGCGGCTCGGCGGGCTTTTCGACAAGGCGCTCAGCGAAGCGGGCGTCACGCACACCGTGCAGTACGCGGGCAACCTCGTGAGCGTCTTCTTCACCGACAAGCCCGTACGCAACTACGTGGACGCGCAGGCCACTGAGACCTGGCGCTTCCCGGCCTTCTTCCACGCGCTGCTCGAAGCGGGCGTGTACCCGCCGCCGAGCGCGTACGAGGCGTGGTTCGTGAACGCCGCGATGGACGACGAAGCATTCGCCGTCATCGAAGCCGCGTTGCCAGCGGCGGCGCGCGCGGCGGCTGAGGCGGTTAAGCCGTGACCACCGTCGTCCACATGCTGCGGCACGGCGAGGTCCACAACCCGGAGAAGATCCTCTACGGGCGGCTGCCGAACTTCCGGCTGTCGGAGCGCGGGCAGCGTCAGGCGCTCACTGTCGCCGAGGCGGTCGCTGGTCACGACCTCGCGTACGTCGTCGCTTCGCCGCTTCAGCGCGCGCAGGAGACCGCGGCGCCCATCGCGGGCGCGCACCGTCTCGACATCGCTACGGACGAAGGTCTGATCGAAGCGGCGAACGTCTTCGAAGGCCAGCGCGTGGCAGTGGGCGACGGCGCGCTGCGGCAGCCGAAAGCGTGGCCGCACCTGGTGAATCCCTTTAAGCCGTCGTGGGGCGAGCCGTACGTCGAGATCGCCCACCGCATGCTCGGCGCGGTGCACCGTGCGCGCGTAAAGGCCGAAGGGCGCGAAGCGCTGTGTGTGTCGCACCAGCTGCCGATCTGGACGCTTCGCCGCTTCTTGGAAGCGAAGCGGCTGTGGCACGACCCACGGCAGCGGCAGTGCTCGCTCGCGTCGCTCACCAGCCTGGTCTTCGACGGCGAGGAGCTGCTGGAGATCGTCTACAGCGAGCCCGCGGGCACCACCGACCCCAAGGTGACCGGCGCATGAAACGGCGGCTGCTCGGGGTGTTGCTGGCCGCCGCGCTGGTCGTGACGGGCTGCTCGACCGGCAAGGACGCGGTCGTCTCGGGCGGCACCTTCACCTTCGTCTCGCCCGGCGGCAAGGTCGACATCACCTACCCGGTGAACGAGCGCCAAAAGGCCCCGACGCTGGCCGGCGACGACCTGATGCACGAGGGCAAACAGCTCTCGATCGAGGACTTCCCCGGCAAGCCGCTGGTGATCAACCTGTGGGGTCAGTGGTGCGGCCCGTGCCGCGCCGAAGCGCCCGAGCTGGAGACCGCGAGCAAGCAGATGGCCCCGCTCGGCGCCCAGGTCATCGGACTCGACGTCCGCGACCCCGCGCGCGACGTGGCACAGGACTTCGTGCGCGACCGCGGCCTGACGTACCCGTCGATCTGGGACCCGTCCGGACGCGTGCTGCTGCAGCTGGCCGGGTATCCGCGCAACATCATCCCGTCGACGCTGGTGCTGGACAAACAGCACCGGGTGGCCGCGGTGTTCCTGCGGCAGGTGCTGGCTTCGGACCTGGTCCCGGTGGTGCAGCGGCTCAGCGCGGAGAAGTAGCCCCGCCCGCGGGCTCCGCTCCGCCTCTTCCCCTCCGCTTCCTCCGCCCGCTCCGCCCCGGCCCTCTCCGCCCCGGCTCGCCCAGTTCCGCCCCAATGCCACATTGGGTGCATGTGGCGCACCCAATGTGGCGTTCGGTGCGTCTGACGCACCCAACGCCACATTGGGGCGGCACAGGACCGCAGGACCAAGGTCCCGGGCGAGCTGTGGCGTAGGTCCTGTGAGCGGGCCCCGCCCGCCTCACGTCCAGCTCACTGCCTACTCTCAAGTGCGTGAACTCCGTGTCCGAGCTGGCGCTCTCCGGGCCGCTGCTGCTCGCCGCGGGTGTTGCGCTGCTGGCCGGGGCCATCTCGTTCGCGTCGCCGTGCGTGGTGCCGCTCGTGCCCGGGTACCTCGCCTACCTCGCGGCTCTCGTCGGCGCGGACGCCCCGGCGGTGCGCGACGGCGAGGAGCGCAAAAAGGGCCGCTATGCCGTCCTCGGCGCGGCGGGCCTGTTCGTGCTCGGGTTCACCGTGGTGTTCGTCGCGACCATGGGCACGCTGGTCTGGCTCGCGAACACCTTGCTGGTCAACGAGGATCTGCTGCAGCGCATCGGCGGAATCCTCACCATCCTCATGAGCCTGGTCTTCATCGGCTGGATCCCGGGGCTGCAGCGCGAGGTCCGCTCGCACCGCGTGCCCGGCGGCGGCCTCTGGGGCGCGCCGGTGCTCGGCGCGGTTTTCGGGCTCGGCTGGACGCCGTGCATCGGGCCGACGCTCTCGGCCGTCACGAGCCTCGCGAGCGCGACCGGCGGGGCCGCGGTGCGCGGGTACGTGCTGGTGCTCGTTTACTGCCTCGGCCTGGGCGTTCCGTTCCTGCTGATCGCGCTCGGCGCCCGCTGGGCCGTGCGCGCCACCGACTGGCTCCGCCGCAACGGCCGCCGCGTGCAGATCTTCGGCGGGGTCTTGCTGATGGTGGTCGGCATCCTGCTGGTCACCGGGCTGTGGGGAGACGTCATGGGCTGGCTCCGCAACTCCGTCGCCTCCGATCTCGAGCTGCCGTTGTGACCACTACCGAAGCGCCCCCGAAGAACCCGAACCCGTACCGCCCGTCCGCGGCCAAGCAGGCGCTGGCCTTCCTGCGCAACACCTGGCGCGGCCTCACGTCCATGCGCACCGCGCTGGTGCTGCTGTTCCTGCTGGCGCTCGCCGCGCTTCCCGGCGCTCTGCTGCCGCAGCGGCGGCTGAACGCGCCGAAGGTCGACGAGTACATCAGCGCGCACGGCTGGTGGGGTTCGCTGCTCGACAAGCTGGAGTTCTACGACGTCTACTCCAGCGTCTGGTTCTCCGCGATCTACATCTTGCTGATGATCTCGCTGATCGGCTGCCTCACGCCGCGCAGCTTCGAGTACGTCAAGCAGATGCGGGCCAAGCCGGTGCTGACGCCGCGCAATCTCGCGCGCATGCCGCACCACCGGATCGCCCGCACCGCGCGCACGCCGGAGACGATCCGCGAGGACGTGCGCAAGCAGCTGTCCGGCTGGCGGCGCGTCGAGCGCGAGGAAGACGGCGGCGGGTTCAGCATTTCCGCCGAGCGCGGCTACCTGCGCGAGACCGGCAACCTGCTCTTCCACTTCGGCATGCTCGGCCTGATCATCTTCTTCGCCCTCGGCAAGCTCTACAGCTACGAGGGCCAGGTCATCGTGCAGGCCAACGGCGGCCAGTTCTGCAACTCGGGCATCTACAACTACGACTCGTTCGAGGCCGGGCTGCGCGTCGACGGCACCGACCTCAACCCGTTCTGCGTGAAGGTCAACGACTTCACCGCCCGCTACACCGCCACCAACCAGGCCGACTACTACCACTCGCACATCGAGTACCAGTCCGGCGAGGACCTGCAGACCGGCACGTGGAAGCCGTACGACCTCGAGGTCAACGAGCCGCTGCGGACCGTCGGCGACCGGGTTTACCTGCTGGGCAACGGTTATTCGCCGCAGTTCACGGTGACCTTCCCGAACGGCGAGAAGCGCACCCAGAACACCCAGTGGATGTTCACCAACTCGGCGACGATGCTGTCCGAGGGCGCGACGAAGTTCGACCAGCCCGGCGTCACCGACGAGGTCCAGCGGCGCACCAAGCAGCTCGCGATCACCGGCCTGTTCGCCCCGTCGTCGTTCATCCACGGCGGCGTGCTCACCTCGACCGCGCCGCAGCTGAACAACCCGATGGTCGCGGTCGACGTGCTGCGCGGCGACCTCGGTCTCGACGCGGGCCGCGGCCAGTCGGTGTTCTCGGTCGACCAATCCCGGGTTCAGGACGGCCGGCTCAAGCGGGTCGCGCGCAAGAACCTGGCGGTCGGCCAGGAAGTGACGCTCGACGACGGCACGAAGGTGCGTTTCGACGGCGTCAACAAATGGGTCAACCTCCAGATCTCGCACGATCCGACGCAGGGCTTCGTGCTCGGCTTCGCGATCGTGATGTTCGCCGGGCTCGGTGCGTCGCTGCTGGTCAAGCGGCGTCGCGTGTGGGTGCGGGTGCGGCCGGGCAAGGACGAGAGCGCGAGTACCGTGATCGAGGTCGCGGGGCTCGCGCGCACGGATCAAGCCGGTTACGGCGAGGAATTCCAGCGGATCAGCGAACGGCTGGTCACGGGCCGGAAGGGCAGCTGAGGCATGGAAATCAACGAGACTCTCTCGCAGTACAGCGACCTGCTGTACACGACGACAGTGGCGATTTACGTGCTGGCGCTGCTGTTCACGCTCTTCGAGCAGGCCTTCGGGGCCAAGGGCCGGCTCGCCGCCGAGCGCAGCCGCAAGCGTGTGCTGGTCGGCGCTGGCGGGCCCGACACCAACGACGCCGACGACGCCAGCATCGAAGACGGCGACGCACCGGTCGAGCCCGAGGCCCCGCGCGCGGTCGGCCGCGCCGAGCGGATCGGCCGGATGGGCGCGGCGCTGCTCGTGCTGGGCGCGCTGCTGCAGCTGTCGGCGATCGTGCTGCGCGGACTCGCGGTGCACCGCGCGCCGTGGGGCAACATGTACGAGTACGGCATGGCGGTCACCTTCATTACCGTCGTCGCGTGGCTCGTGGTGATCAAGAAGTTCCCGGTCCGCCACCTCACCGGCTTCCTGCTGCTGCCCGTCGTGATCCTGATGTTCATCAACGGCACGATGCTGTACACGGTGGCCGCGCCGGTCGTGCCCGCGCTGCAGTCGTACTGGCTCGTGATCCACGTGTCCGCCGCGATCATCGGCTCCGGCGTGTTCCTGGTGCCGGGCGTCGCGAGCGTGCTGTACCTCTTCCGCTCCGCGCACGACCGCGACCCGGCCAAGTTCGCCAAGTTCGGCCCCAAGCTGCCCGCCGCCGACGTGCTCGACCGGATCGCCTACCGCGCCACGATCGTGGCGTTCCCGATCTTCACCTTCGGCGTGCTGTGCGGCGCGGTGTGGGCCGAGGCCGCGTGGGGCCGGTTCTGGGGCTGGGACCCGAAGGAGACCGTCGCGTTCATCGCGTGGGTCATCTACGCGGCATACCTGCACTCCAGGGCCACCGCGGGCTGGCGCGGCACCCGCGCGGCGGTGATCAACATCGTCGGGTTCGCCGCGACGATCTTCAACCTGTTCTTCGTCAACCTGGTGACCGTCGGACTGCATTCCTACGCCGGAGTGAGCTGAGCCGGGGGTCCACCGCCCGGACCGGGCCTCGGGCGACTACCGTCGTCGCCAGGGGCCCTTCGACGTACCCGGGAGGTTGGCAACGGTGACCGGACCCAGTGAAGAGACTGCCGGGGAACAGCAGTCCGAGCAGGCCCAGGAACCGGCTGCCATGTTCTCCGAGGAACGCACCGACTCGACGCCGCACCCCGGCACCGGGCCGTACGACGCGCAGCCGACGCAGGTCGTCGACCCGCCGCCGCAGGGCGCGTATCCGCCGCTGCCGCAGCCGGGCGGGTACCAGCCGCACTACGACCAGAATCTGCCGCCGCTGCAGCCTCCGGCGCAGCAGCAGCCGTATGCCCCTCCGGGCGGGTACCAGCCGGTCGCCCAAGCTGGCACGCCGGTTCCCGCTCCGGGTGCCGTTCCCTCCGCTCAGGGACTTCCGCAGCCTGCGTCCGGCGCGGACGAGCTGGCCACCGCGCACCTGGTGAAGCAGCAGAAGCGGACGCCGCAGTCAGGCTGGCGCAAGGCGGTCTACTTGGGCACCGGCAAGCTGCTCAACCCAGGGGAGAGCCCCGCGGACACGCGCCGGCGCGAGCTGATCGCGCGGGTCAACCAGCCGCTGCGCGGGTGCTACAAGATCGCGATGCTGAGCCTCAAGGGCGGCGTCGGCAAGACCACGACGACGACCACGCTCGGCGCGACCTTCGCGTCGTTGCGCGGCGACCGCGTCGTGGCGGTGGACGCGAACCCGGACCGCGGGACGCTGTCGCAGAAGATCGCCATCGAGACCACCGCGACCGTGCGGCACCTGCTGCGGGACGCGGACAAGATCACGCGCTACAGCGACGTCCGGTCGTACACGTCGCAGGGGTCGAGCCGCTTGGAAATCCTGGCGAGCGAACAGGATCCGGCGGTGTCGGAGGCGTTCTCCGAGAACGACTACCGGCGCACGGTGAACCTGCTGGAGCACTTCTACAACATCGTGCTCACCGACTGCGGCACCGGTTTGATGCACTCGGCGATGAAGGGCGTCCTCGACGTCGCGGATTCGCTGGTGGTGGTGTCGTCGGGCTCGGTCGACGGGGCGCGCAGCGCTTCGGCGACGCTGGACTGGCTCGAGGCGCACGGCTACGGCGACCTGGTGAAACGGTCAGTCGTGGTGATCAACTCGGTGCGGCCGAAGGGGAGTTCGGTCGATCTGGACAAGCTGGCCGCGCACTTCGGAGCGAAGGTGCGGTCGGTGTGCCGGATTCCGTTCGATGCGCATCTGGAAGAGGGCGCGGAGATCGAACTGGAGCGCCTGGGCGGGGACACTCGGCTGGCGCTGTTGGAACTGGCGGCGACTGTGGCCGACGGATTCTCTTCCTGAGCCAGCCGTCAGGAGTCGTTGTCGTCGGTCGGGCGGTTTCGCTGCTGTTCGGAGAGCTTGCGCAGGAATTCGGGATCGTCGTCAGGGGCGACGGCCGGGCGGCGCTGCGGGACGCTGATCCGTTGCGCGCCGAGTGCCCGCCACAACAGAACGGCAATGGTGATGGCGCCCACCGCTGCGAGCAAAGGAATCATGCCCGGTCCCTTCCGTCGTGCTGGCCACCCAGGTTAGCCGCAATTCGGCTGAACGGGGGGACGGGACGGCGCGGCAGGCTCGGAACGCGGCGAAGGGTCGTGACCGGCAAGCGATGCGGGAGGCACCCCTTGCCACTCACGACCCTTCGTCGTCTGCGTGACCCGCGGATCAGATCTTGCGGGTCGGTTCGCTGGCGTCCGTGGTGAGTTCGGCCAGCAGGTCGTTCACCTCGGACTCGCGGAACCGGCGGTGTCCGCCCGGCGTCCGGATCGAGCCGATGCGGCCCGCGGTGGCCCAGCGGGTCACGGTCTTCGGGTCCACCCGGAACAGAGCGGCCACCTCACCCGGGGTGAGCAACCGTCCGCCCATGGTTGCGGTCATTTTCCGCCTCCTTAACGCCCTACTTGCTATACCGGGGGCATCGGGCGATTTCGCCCTTCGCGCCCGGGTGGCCAACGCGGCAATCGTGGCACTTCACCCGTCGGGTACTCGAACGGTTGTCCTTGGGTAAAGAGCCCTTAAAGTGCAAAAGGGACATAACTCAGCAGATTCTCAGGATCGCTCAGGACCTGTTCGCGCCCCGCTGACCAGGCATTTTCCAACCGGCTGCGCCGAGATCCGGGTAAAGACCAGGCAAAGGCCGAGTGCGGGCGCTGTCGACCGCCGAGGTTGCTGTGACGCAGGAGACAATCCGGGACCTACCGGGATGAGCCGGTCGCGGGCCCGCGCCGCATAATGGGCCGGTGGATCAGCTGGACCGGAAGATCATCGCCGAGCTGCGGGCCAACGGCCGCGCTACCTACGCCGACCTCGGCCGGACGGTGGGGCTCTCCGCGTCGTCGGTGCACGAACGCGTCGGAAAGCTCGAGGCGGCGGGCGTGATCACCGGGTACCACGCGATGGTCGACCCGAACACGGTCGGCCTCGGCGTCACCGCGCTGGTCGGCATCCATCCCACCGACACCGCCACCGACGAGGACGTCGCGACCTCGCTCGGCGAATTGCCCGAGGTGGAGAGCTGTTACGCGGTCGCGGGCGACGAGGCCTTCGTAGTAAAGGTGCGGGTTTCGACCGTCGACGAGCTGGAGCTCACCCTCGGCAGGCTGCGCCGCATTCCCGGCGTCGGCCGCACCAATACGACAGTCGTGCTCTCCACCCGGTTCGAGGGCCGCCCCAACAACGCGGGCCTGGACGAAGACTCGCCAAGCGGGGCGTAGCCTGTTTCGGTGTGAGCGAGACACCGGACCACCTTCCCCGTGACCTGACGGTGTACTTGATCGCGCGGTTCGCGCTCGTCGCGGTGGTCGCGGTCGTGCTTTCGCTGGTCGGCGTGCCGCTGCTGGTCTCTTTGCTGATCGGGCTCGTCGTCGGCCTTCCGCTCGGCCTGCTGCTCCTGCGCGGCCTGAACCA
Organism: Amycolatopsis sp. cg13; assembly: GCF_041346965.1. Lineage (GTDB taxonomy): Bacteria > Actinomycetota > Actinomycetes > Mycobacteriales > Pseudonocardiaceae > Amycolatopsis. Next base: position 5,190,241 of record NZ_CP166848.1, on the reverse strand, counting down.
GCGCGTGACGGCCGGGCTGGCCAAGCGCAACGAATCCCGCGCGCGTGCTCGGGCCCAGCTGCGGTCGCAGCTGCGCGGCGAGACCTCGGCCGACGATTCCGCGGCATGAGCAAACCACACAGCCGCGCCTGGGTCCGGGAAGCCGTCCGGATCATCGAGGCCGACGCCAACCGCAGCGCCGACACGCACCTGCACGTCTTCCCGCTGCCCCCGGAATGGGGCATCGACCTTTACCTGAAGGACGAGTCGGTGCATCCGACCGGCTCGCTCAAGCACCGGCTCGCGCGCTCGCTGATCCTGTACGGCCTGGTCAACGGGCACATCGGCCCGGACACCGTGCTGGTCGAGGCGTCCAGCGGCTCGACCGCGGTGTCCGAGGCGTACTTCGCGCGGATGCTCGGTCTGCGGTTCGTGACCGTCGTGCCGCGGCGGACGAGCAAGGAAAAGATCGCGCTCATCGAGTTCTACGGCGGCGAATGCCATTACGTCGACGCGGCCCCGGCGATGTACCCGGAGGCTGAGCGGCTGGCCGCCGAGTGCAACGGGCATTACCTCGACCAGTTCACCTACGCCGAGCGCGCGACGGACTGGCGCGGCAACAACAACATCGCCGAATCGGTGTTCGCGCAGATGCGCGCCGAGCGCCACCCGGTGCCGTCGTGGATCGTCGTCGGCGCGGGCACCGGCGGGACGAGCGCGACGTTCGGCCGCTACGTCCGGTACAAGCGGCACACCACGAAGATCTGCGTGGTGGACCCGGAAAACTCGTCGTTCTACGGCGCGTGGGAAACCGGTGCGCCGGACTACGCGACCGGCATGCCGTCGCGGATCGAAGGCATCGGACGGCCGCGCTGCGAACCGTCGTTCGTGCCCGGCGTGATCGACGAGATGTTCCAGGTGCCCGACGCCGGTTCCCTCGCGGCGATCCGGTTGCTGCGCGACCGCACCGGCCACTGGGCGGGCGGCTCGACCGGGACCAACCTGTACGGCGCGTTCCAGCTGATCTCGCGGATGCTGGCGGACGGCCAGGCGGGTTCGGTGGTGACGCTGCTGTGCGACGGCGGCGAGCGGTACGCGAACACGTACTACTCCGACGAATGGCTCGGCGAGCAGGGGATCGATCTTGCGCCGCATCGGGCGCGGTTCGACGAGTTCCTGCTCACTGGCCGATTCGACGCCTGACCTCCTGGTAGCCCAGCGTCAGCACGACGATCAACCGGCGCAAGCGGTCTTCGAAGTCGAGGCGGGAGCCGGCCAGGCGCGGATCCTTGATGGCTTCCCGGACGGCTTGGTTCGGGTGCGCCAGCGGCCACATTCCCGCAGTGAACATGAAGATCGCGGATGACAGTTCTTGCGCGGTCTCCGCGGAAAGACCTGGCAGCGCGGCGTGCAGCAGGTCAGCGGTGCGGGCGTTGTGCTTCGCCGACCGGAGCTTGTAGTCCCGCGCGATCTCCGTCGAGACATTCCGCTCCAGCACGTTCGCCAGCACGCTGATCAGTTCGCACAGCACCGGTCGCGTCGCGAGTGAACGGGCGAGGGTCGCGGCGACCTCCGACAGGTCGCCTTCCAGGGTGAGCGAATCGAGCCACGCGCCGCGAGCGCGGTCGAGCACTTCCAGGTAGACGGCCTCCCGGGTGGGGAAGTAGCGCGCGACGTTCGACGCCGACAAGCCCACTCGCCGGGCCAGTTCGCGCATGCTGATTTCGCCGACGGACGACTCCGTCATCAGCTCTTCGGCCACATCGAGGATCGCTTCGCGGCGGGCTTCCACCTGCTCAGGGCTGCGGGCGCGCTGGAACTCGGACACGCCTCGAAGTGTAACAGGACACTGCTCTCTTGATAAAAGGACAGCGTGCTGTTAGCTTCGAGAACAAGAGAGCAGTGTTCCGTTAACTTGGACAGGAGATCCCGATGCGCACCTACGACCAGCTCTTCCTCGGCGGCCGGTGGACCGAACCCGCCACGACCGACACCTTCGAGATCCGTTCGCCGCACGACCGGGCGCTGGTGGGCACCGCGCCGAAAGCGTCGGCGGCTGACGTCGACCGTGCGGTGGCGGCGGCGCGGGGGGCGCTCGAACCGTGGGGCAGAACCCCGCTGGCCGAGCGGCTACGGCTGGTCGAGCGGTTCAACGAACTGCACGCCGCCCGCGCGGACGAGATCGCCGAGCTGATCACCGCGGAGAACGGCTCGCCGAGCTGGTTCACCGGCTGGACGCAGCACAACCTCCCGGAGCGCACGGCCGCGTGGCTCGAGACCGCGCGCGAGTTCTCTTGGGAGGAGACGCTGACCGACGAGGCGGGCAACCGGACGATCGTGCGCGCCGCGCCGGTCGGCGTGGTGGCGGCGGTGATCCCGTGGAACTCGCCGCATTCGGCCGCGCTGGTGAAGCTGATCCCGGCGCTGCTGGCGGGCAATCCCGTGCTGCTCAAGGCCGCGCCGGAAACCGCGCTCGACGCGATGGTGCTGGCGGAGATCTTCGAGCAGGCCGGTTTCCCCGAGGGGGTGGTGAGCGTGTTCGCGGCCGACCGCGACGTGAGCGAGCACCTGGTGACGCACCCCGGCGTGGACAAGATCTCGTTCACCGGCTCGACGGCGGCCGGACGGCGGATCGCGTCGCTCGCCGGGCAGCAGCTCAAGCGGGTCGGGCTGGAGCTCGGCGGCAAGTCCGCGGCGATCGTGCTCGCGGACGCGGACCCGAAGACCGTCGCTGAGGGGATCCGGACCGCGACGTTCGCCAACAACGGCGAGATGTGCGTGGCCCACACCCGGATCTTCGCGGCGCGCGAGCGGTATGCCGAGGTCGTGGCCGCGCTGGCGGAAATGGCCGACGGACTCGTGGTCGGCGATCCCGCCAAGCCGGACACGTTCGTCGGGCCGATCGTGCGCGAGGACCAGTACGAGCGAGTGCTGTCGTACCTGCGGCTGGGCGTCGAGGAGGGCGCGCGGATCGCGGCGGGCGGTGCCGAGCCGCTCGCGGATCCCGAGCTGGCGGGCGGGTTTTACGTGCGTCCGACGGTGTTCGCCGACGTCTCGAACGACATGCGGATCGCGCGCGAGGAGATCTTCGGGCCGGTGCTCGTGGTGATCCCGTTCGACACCGAGGAGGAAGCGATCCGGCTCGCGAACGACTCCGACTACGGGCTCAGCGGCGGCGTGTGGACCGCCGACGCGGAGCACGGCATCGAGATCGCGCGGGCGGTGCGCACGGGCACGTTCCACGTCAACGGAGCGCCGCGGCATGGGAACGCGCCCTTCGGCGGGTTCAAGGCCAGCGGGGTCGGCCGCGAATACGGCTCGCACGGGTTGGCGGAGTTCGTGGAGTGGCAGGCGATCGCCGCGGGTCGCTAGAGCGACCGTGCTCAGTACCGCCAACGCCAGTCCCGCTCGGGCCAGCATCGCTCGGGCCAGTCCCGCTCGGGCCAGCATCGCTCGGGCCAGCATCGCCCGGGTCGTTATCGCCCGGGCCAGCATTGCCCGGGTCGGCATCGCCAACCCAGCATCGCCCAGGCCAGTCCCGTCCTGGTCGGCCCCACCAGGCCAGCATTGCCCGGGTCGGCATCGCCCAGGTCAGCATCGCCATGCCGGTGTCGCGCAGGGCCGGGATCAGTTCCCGGCCCTTGCCGCCACCGCCCGACCTCCCTGATCCGCTTCAGCCGAATGGCTCGGCGAGCAGGGGATGGACCGGCGAGTTCCTGCTCACCGGCCGGGTTCGAAGGTCTAGTCGTGCAGCAGTTTCGCGACGCCTTCCGGGTCTTCGCGCATGGCGTTGTGGGCGGTGCGGAGAACGTGGACCTGCCACTGCGGGTCGGCTTCGAGCCGGTTCCGGAGTTCGGTGAAGGGCGTGCCTTCCCAGCCGGAGCAGTAGACGAACTCGCGCCGGGGAACCTTGGCGAACTCCCCGGTGAGCCGGATCGTCTGGAGCAGCGAAGCGAGCGGATGCGGACGGCGGCGGGCATCCCGGCCGTCGCGTTCCGGCGGACGGACCGCGTATCCGGTGTCCGCGGCGCCGGCCACGAATGCCTGCCGGTACGCCTCGGTGGTGGAGGACCAGCACGATTCGCCGTCACGAGGCACGTAGGCGTCGAGATGCACTACCCGGGAGACCCGGCCTCCGGCTCGGTCGGCCGCGGCGGCGATCACCAACCCGCCGTAGCTGTGGCCGACGAGTGTTGCGTCGGTGATGTTGGCTCGGTCGAGTAGTGCCAGTACGTCCTCGGCGTGGGTGTCGAGGTTGGCTCCCGCGACGGTCGCGGCGTCGTCGTCCGGCCGCAGACCGGTCAGGGTCAGGGCGTGCACGGTGTGTCCCGCGCGCTCCAGCAGCGGCACCACCTCCTCGAAGACCCAGCCGCCGTGCCAAGCGCCGGGGACGAGAACGAACGTCGACATGCATTTCTCCCTTGAGCCGCAACGGAATCTCTCGGGAGAAAGCCTTTCAAGAACTCCGCGTGGCTTGTTAACGCTAGAATGCCATCTGATGCCTGTTCCCCGCCAAACCACTTCCTACCTGTGGCCCTCCGGCGGCAGGCATCTCTGGCCGTCCGGCGAAACCAGCGAGCTGCAGTCGCACGAGCGGGGACATCTGGTCTACGCGGCCCGCGGCGTTCTTGTCGTGCAGACCGAGTACGGCACGTCGCTCGCGCCCGCCAACCGAGTCGCCTGGACGCCCGCCGGGTTCCCGCATTTCCACCGTGCCCACGGCGACACCGACATCCGGATCGTCTTTCTCGAGCCGTCCTTGGCCCGGCTCATCTCGGACCGGCCGGCCGTGTTCCGGACCTCCGGCCTGGCCCGCGAGGTCTTGCTCGCGCTGACCGGCCCCCGCAATTACGAGGGCTCCGGCTACCGCGGCTCCGCACTCGCCCGCCTACACCGGGTCCTCGTCGACGAACTCCGCGAAGCACCCGACCCGCCGCTGCAATTGCCCGCGCCGCAGGACGACCGGCTGCGGGCGATTGCTGAGCGGCTGCACGAGAATCCTGCGGACAACGCCACGCTGGCCGAGCTCGGGAAGTCGATCGGAGCCAGCTCACGCACCCTCAGCCGGCTGTTCCACGACGAGCTCGGCATGACCTTCTACGAGTGGCGCACCCAGCTCCGCATCTACCACGCGCTGGTACTGCTCGCCGACGGCCACGACACCGTCCGCACCGCCTATGCCTGCGGCTGGGCCAATCCCAGCGGCTTCATCGCGGCGTTCACCGCCGTCATCGGGACCACGCCGGGCCGCTACCGCAGCGGTCGCTAGAGCGCCAGCGCGACCGCGCTCAGCACCGCCCACGCCAGCATCGCCATGCCAGTGTCGCGCAGGGCCGGGATCAGCTCCCGGCCCTTCCCGCCACCGCCGACGGCCTTGATCGGCTTCAGCAGCAGCGGCGCGGTCACGAACGTGATGAACAGCAGCGGGTGCCAGACGCCCATCAGCACGGTGAGCGCGTACGGCACCGTCACCAGGGTCAGGTAAAGCTTGCGCGTGCCGCCGTCGCCCATGCGGGTCGCGAGGGTGTGTTTGCCGGACTCGATGTCGGTGGGGATGTCGCGGAGGTTGTTCGCCACCAGCACGGCCATCGAGAACGAGCCGACGGCCACGGCGCAGCCCAGCGCATCCCAGCTGACGCGACCAGCTTGCACGTAGACCGTGCCGAGGACACCGGCCAAGCCGAAGAAGACGAAGACCGCGAGTTCGCCCAAACCGTAGTAGCCGTAAGGCTTTTTGCCGCCGGTGTAGAACCACGCGCCGAGAATGCACAGCGCGCCCATCGCGAGCAGCCACCAATACCCGCTCAACGCGACGAGCGTCAGGCCCAGCACGCCGGCGAGGCCGAGAGCGGTGAGGGCGGCGCGCAGCACGGCCTTCGGGTTCGCCGCGCCGGAGCCGACGAGACGCAGCGGGCCGACGCGGTTTTCGTCGGTGCCGCGGATGCCGTCGGAGTAGTCGTTGGCGAAGTTCACGCCGATGATCAGCGACAGCGAGACCAGCAGCGCGAGCAGCGAACGCCACCAGGAGAACGCGTCGAGCGCGATCGTCGCCCCGACCCCGGCCACGACCGGCGCGATCGCGTTCGGCAGCGTCCTCGGCCGCGCGCCTTCGATCCACTCACTGACTGTCGCCATGGGGTCCATTCAACGCCATGCGATCTTCACCCGTTCGGTGAACCCGTTCAGCGCGTTCGGAGGGCGGCGACCACTGCCTGGCGGTCGATCTTTCCCGGACCGCGCAAGGGGAGCGCGTCGGCGAACTCGATGCGTTTCGGCGTCGCGGCGGCACCCATCTCAGCGCGCACGGCGGCTCGCAAAGCGGCCTCGTCTGCCGAGGCCACCACCATCGCGACCACCGCCTCGCCCCACTGCGGATCGGGAATGCCGACGACACATGCATCTCGCACCCCGGGCTGGGCGCCGAGCAGGCGTTCGATCGCGGCGGCGGACACCTTGACCCCGCCGGTGTTGATCACGTCGTCCGCACGCCCGAGCACCTCGACCCGGCCGTCCGGCAGCAGGCGGCCGCGGTCGGAGGTACGGAAAGAGCCGTCCCGGAACGACTCTGCGGTCAGTTCCGGCGCGAGACGGTAGCCGTGCGACAGGACCGGGCCGGAGATCCACAGCCGCTCGTCGGCGTCGGGTTCCACGCGGACGCCGTCGAGCGGAATGCCGTCGTAGACGCAGCCGCTGGCGGTCTCGCTCATCCCGTACGAGGGAACGATCCGCACACCTTCCTCGGCCGCTTGCGCGCGCAGCTTCGGCGAGGTGGCGGCGGCGCCCAGGATGATTCCGTCGAACGCCTTCGCGGCGGCCAGGCCAGCGCCCCCGTCATCGAGAAGCCGGACGAGCTGGGTCGGCACAAGCGCGGTGTAGCGCGGGCCGTTTTCCGCCAGCACGGGCGCGGCCGCGGCGGCGAACTCGTCCGGACGGAAGCCGACGCCGGTGAGGAACGCCGGTTTCGTGCCTGCCAGCCGCGCCCGGATCAGCACCTGCAGGCCGCCGATGTAGTGCGCGGGCGTAGCGAGCAGCCAGTGCCCGGGGCCGCCGAGCCGGGCGTGCGTGGCCGTCGCGGACGCGGTGAGCGCTCGCGGCGACAGCAGCACTCCCTTCGGCGCTCCGGTGGACCCGGACGTGGCGATCACCACGGCGGTGTCCGGCTCGACCGGCTGCTCCGGGGCCATCGCCTCGAGCAGCGCCGGGGCCGACGGATCCGCCGAGTTCAGCGGCAGCACCGCCGGACCGCCGTCGAGGGCAGCCGCCAGGGCCGCGTCGAGGGCGGTCAGCGCGTCGGCGCTGCCGTCGAGCCACACCACGTGCACGGCGAACGACCTTCTCAGTAGTAGTACGGGTAGTCGGACCAGTCCGGGTCGCGCTTCTCCAGGAACGCGTCGCGGCCTTCGACGGCCTCGTCCTGCATGTACGCCAGCCGGGTGGTTTCGCCGGCGAACAGCTGCTGCCCGACGAGCCCGTCGTCGATCGCGTTGAACGCGTACTTCAGCATCCGCTGCGCGGTCGGCGACTTGCCGATGATCGTCCAGCCCCATTCGAGCGCGACCCGCTCCAGCTCGGCGTGCGGAACGACCTCGTTGACCGCGCCCATCCGGTGCATCTGCTCAGCGGTGTAGTCGCGGCCGAGGAAGAAGATCTCCCGCGCGAACTTCTGTCCGACCTGCCGGGCGAGGCCCGCCGAGCCGTAGCCGGCGTCGAACGAGCCGACGTCCGCGTCGGTCTGCTTGAACCGCGCGTGCTCGGCCGAGGCGAGGGTGAGATCGCACACGACGTGCAGCGAATGCCCGCCGCCCGCGGCCCAGCCGGGCACCACGGCGACCACGGGTTTCGGCATGAAACGGATCAACCGCTGCACCTCGAGGATGTGCAGCCGGCCCGCCCGCGCCGGGTCGACCGTGTCCGAGGTCTCCCCGCTCGCGTACTGATACCCGGAGCGTCCGCGAATACGCTGGTCACCGCCGGAGCAGAACGCCCAGCCGCCGTCCTTGGGCGACGGGCCGTTGCCGGTGAGCAGGACGCACCCGACGTCCGAGCTCATCCGGGCGTGGTCGAGCGCCCGGTAGAGCTCGTCGACGGTGTGCGGGCGGAAGGCGTTGCGGACCTCCGGACGGTCGAAAGCGATCCGGACCACCCGTTTGCCGGAGCGGGCGTCTCGCGAACGGTGGTAGGTGATGTCGGTGAAGGAGAACCCTTCGACCTCGGACCAGGCGGCGGGGTCGAACAGCTCGGAAACTCGGGCGTCATCCACGTTTGGGAGAATAGGACCTGTGGACATGATCGCTGTGCCGGACGCCGCTGCCGGAGAGGGCCGGCCGGACGGCGCTCAAGCGGAGGTCTGCCGGTGAACCCCTCCACCGCGCAGGCCAGGGTCATCGTCGACGAACTCGTCCGCAACACCGTGTCGCACGTGGTGTTGTGTCCAGGATCTCGCAACGCGCCGCTGTCCATCGCGCTCTACGACGCCGCCGCTTCGGGACGGCTGAAGCTGCACGTCCGCATCGACGAGCGCGGCGCGGCGTTCCTCGCGCTCGGCATCGCGGCGCGCACCGGTCGTCCGGCGGCGGTGGTCTGCACCTCCGGCACCGCGGCGGCGAACTTCCACCCGGCCGTGCTGGAGGCCGACCGGGCGGGTGTGCCGCTGATCGTGCTCACCGCCGACCGTCCGCCGGAGCTGCGTTCCGCGGGCGCGAGCCAGGTGATCAACCAGTACGAGCTGTACGGCGATGCGGTCCGCTACTTCGACGAGCTGGCCGTCGCCGAGCGCCGGGCCGGGCAGAACTCCTACTGGCGCAGCCAGATCTGCCGCGCGTGGAACGCCGCGTACGGCGAGTGGCGCTGCGGGCCGGTGCACCTGAACATCCCGTTCCGCGAACCGCTCGTTCCGGATCTCGACGATGACGGGCAGTGGTACGAATCGCTCGAAGGCCGCCCGGACGGCGAACGCTGGACCGAGCTGCCGGACTTCGGCGCGCTGCCCTCGTTCGTGGTGCCCTCGGCGCGGCACGGCCTGGTGATCGCGTGCGACACCGGCGCGCAGGCGGCCAGCGAATGGGCTGAACAGCACGGCTGGCCGGTGGTTTCGGAGACCGGCGGGCTAGGCCTGTCCGGCGCGACCGCGATGTCGTCCGGCGCCTGGCTGCTGGGCGTCGAGGAGTTCATCTCGCGGCACCGTCCCGAGCAGGTGCTGTGCCTCGGCCGTCCGACGGTGTTCCGGCAGGTGCAGAAGGTGCTGTCGGACCCCGAGGTCGAGGTGCTGCTGGTGCGGCCGGATTCGGACTGGCCCGCGCCCGCGCACAACGTCCGCCAGGTCGGGCAGTGGTTCGCCGAGCCGACGAAGCCCGCGGACCCGGAGTGGCTGGCGAGCTGGCAGCGCGCGGACGCCGCGGCCAGCCAAGCGGTCTCGACGGCGCTGGCCGCCGAGCCGTGGCCGAGCGGCGTGCGGGTCGCGACGGAGCTGGTCGACGCGCTGCCGGAGGGCGCGTTGCTGGTGGTCGGCTCCTCGAACCCGACGCGCGATGTCGCGCTGGCCGGGCGGCTGCGTCCGGACGTCCTGGTGCACCGCAACCGCGGCGTCGCCGGGATCGACGGCACGGTGTCGACGGCCATCGGCGCGGCCACCGTGCACCGCGCGCCGTCGTACGCGCTGCTCGGCGACCTGACGTTCCTGCACGACGCGTCCGGCCTGCTCACCGGGCCCGCGGAGCAGCTGCCGGACCTGACGATCGTGGTGCTGAACGACGACGGCGGCGGCATTTTCTCGCTGCTGGAGCAGGGTGCGCCGGAACACTCGGCGAGCTTCGAGCGGGTCTTCGGCACGCCGCACGGCGCGGATTTGGGCGCGTTGTGCGCGGGCTACCGGGTGCCGCACGTGGTGGCCGAGACGGTCGAAGAATTCCGTGCCGCGTTGCAGCCGGCACCGGGCCTGCGGGTGGTCGAGGTCCGGGTCGACCGGGCGCAGCACCGGAATCTCCACGCGCGGCTGAAGTCGGCGGTCGCGGAAGCGGTGGGGACGGTTTAACCGGCGGGGGCCGGTGAAAATGGGGGATTTCGTGAACGAGGCGGACCTGCGCCCGCGAGGCCGGTGGGCCTGGTTCAGCGCGGCGGTGGCGGCGCTGGCCCTGATCGGGCTGGTGTGCTCGTATTTCTCGTCGTTTCTGGTGCTGGCCAGCGACAACTGCTTCGCCGGGGACAGCAGGGCGATCTGCAGTGCGGCCGGGCAGCAGGCGGTCGCCTCGCTGCCGTGGGTCGGCTGGTTCGCCGCGATCGGCGGCTCGTTCGCGATGGCCGGGCTGGCCGTGCGGCGCGGGTGGGGGCCGTGGCCGGGGCTGTACGCGGGCCCGATCCTGTACGGCATCCCGATCGCCATCGCGTGGTGGATCGCCGAATCCGGGTGATCTTCCCAGTGGGTAAGAACCCGTCGTTCGGACGTACCTGCCAGGTGCTCACGTGGATACGTTCGGTCGCATTGGCCACCTTGGAGGAACAATGCGATCGAGAACTCGGGCCGGGATCGGGGCGGTTGCGGCTGGAGTCGCGACGGTGCTGCTGGCGGGCACCGCTTCGGCAGTGCCGGCACCGGGCGCGCCCGGCGTCGGCGACCCGTACTACCCGAACGCCGGCAACGGCGGCACCGACGTGCAGCACTACGACATCCGCGTGAGCTACCAGCCGGAGACCGACGTTCTGTCGGGCACCACGACGCTGCTGCTCACCGCGACGCAGGACCTCTCGCGGTTCGACCTGGACTTCGCGCTCAAGGCGTCGAACGTGCTGGTGAACAACCGGCCCGCGCAGTTCGCGAACCAAAACGGCGACGGCGAGCTGGTGATCACCCCGGCGCAGCCGCTGCTGAAGGGCCAGTCCGCGACGGTCGTCGTGAGCTACTCCGACAGCCCGTCGACGGAGAAGGTCGGCGGACTGAACACGTGGAAGAAGGGCGCTTTCGGGGCGCTCGGCGTCGACGAGCCGCAGAGCGCGCAGTGGTGGTTCCCCTCCAACGACCATCCGACCGACAAAGCGACTTACGACGTGTCGATCGAGGCTCCCGACGGCCTCTCCGCCATCACGAACGGCACGCTCGTGCGCAAGACCAAGAAGCGCGCGGGCTGGACGCGGTGGAACTGGCGCAGCACCAAGCCGCAGGCGACCTACTTGACGTCGTTCATCGTCGGCAAGTACGACGTGGTCCAGTCCACCACGCCGGACGGCAAGCCGTTCATCACCGCCTACGGCGCGGATCTCGGCGACTCGCTCGACGCGGCCAAGGCGAGCGTGGAGCGGACGCCGGAGGTCGACGAGTTCCTGGCGTCGAAGTTCGGGCCCTACCCGTTCGAGGCCGAGGGCGGCGTCGTGACCAGCGGAATCACCTTCTCGCTGGAAAACCAGACCCGGCCGACGTACGGCGCGCGCAACTTCGCTGCCGGCTCCAACACCACGCTGATCGCGCACGAGAACGCACACCAGTGGTTCGGCGACAACGTTTCGCTGGGCAAGTGGAGCGACATCTGGCTGAACGAGGGCTTCGCGTCCTACGCCGAGTACCTGTGGTCCGAGCACCAGGGCGAGGGCACGACCGCGGAACTCGCGCAGTACGCGTACGACTCTTACGCCGCCGACGACCCGTTCTGGCAGGTCCTGCCGGGCGACCCGGGCGAGCCGAAGCAGTTCGACCGCGCCGTGTACGACCGGGGCGCGATGGCCGTGCAGGCGCTGCGCAAGACGGTCGGCGACGACGCGTTCTTCTCGATCCTGCAGCAGTGGCAGGTCGCGAAGGCGGGCAAGGCGGCGGTGATCCCGGACTTCGTGGCGCTCGCGGAGAAGGTGTCGGGCAAGCCGTTGCAGGAGCTGTTCCAGACCTGGCTGTTCACCAAGGGCAAGCCTGCCGTCGGTCCTAATGGGACGGTCGCGGCCCGGGCGTTCGCCGCTGCTCCGGCGAAGCCGAAGGCGTGGGACCAGATCCAGGCGAACCACCGCGCGCTGGCCGAGGCCGACCGGCACTGAAATTCGCTTGCCTGGCCGCGGGATCCTGGAGAGTTCCGCTCTCTGCAGGAGGATTCGGTGGCCATGAAAGTGCGGGCGCAGCTCCGCCACGCCCGGCTCGACGGCCGGGAGTGGCGGGTGCTGCGCCCTGCTCCCGCTCTGGATACCGCGGTGTTGTACGAAAACGACCGGTATCCGCAAATGTGCGTCGACCGCCGCGCGGCGTATCGGATCGGGGCGTTGTGGCTGCTGGCCGCGCGGTCCCGGCATACGGTCATCCACCTGCCGTTGCGCGCTGGCCGGACTCCCGCCGCGCCGGAGCACACCGGTCGTCCGCTGGATCTCGTACTGAGCCAGCACACCGCGCAGCTGCGGGCATCGCACTGGCCTCGGCTGAGGGCGGCGCTTGGCCCGGCCCGGCCGCACACGGTGCGAATCCCGGCTGATCGGCGTCCGGTGGAGCGGCCGCACTGGCGGACCCGGGACCGGCTGTACGACCGGATCCACGCTGACACGCTGTTCCTGACCGGCAGCGCGGCAGTCTTCCGATTCACGGCGGAGTACTTTTTCGACCTCGCCTTCCTCGCTCCGGGCTCTGCCCCGGGCGAGGAAACTCCGCACCACGCGTGTTCGGACCTGAATTGCACAACTCAGGTGCTGGTCAATACGTACAGCCTGCACGTGTTTTACCGGGCGCATTGGCTGCCGCGTGCCGAGCTGGTCGGCGCACCCGACTAAACTCTCGGTGTGGCAGCCAGGAGTGTGCAGGCACGGCGGATCGGGTGGTTCGCCGTGTTGGGCGTAGCCGTGCTGCTCACCGTGATGTGCGTGAGCCTGGTTTTCGCCGCGTTCCGCAACGACAACGCCATCGAATCGCACCTGGGCACCGCGACCGCGACGGTCGAGTCGGTGGCGTTCGATCGCACGATCATCCAGTACCAGACGCCGGACGGCATCGTGCACAGCCCGCCGACCGGGGTGCTGTATCCGTCGGGCCTCGCCGCCGGCCAGCTGGTGGCGATCGAGTACGACGCGACCAACCCGGAACTGACCCGCGTCGCCGGCCGGACGGCGACGCTGACGCTGCTGCCAGTGGGGATGACGGTGCTGATCACGTGGCTGGTCGCGGGCCCGCTGCTGTGGTGGCTGCGTCGGCTGATCAAGCGGGACCGGTCCGCTGCCGCTCCGGAACCGATCCCCGCGAAGGTCTGATTCTTCGGCTCAACGTTCGTGAGGGCCACCCTCACGGACTCTGATTCCCTCAGGGTTCCCCTCACGTACTTCAGGCACTCAGGTCCCGACGGTTTCCTGCCACCAGCCGAGGACCTCATCAGCCACGCCAGGGGCGGCGACCAGCAACCCGTCCGTAGGCAGCGCCGCGTCCTCCCCGTGCTTGTCTAGCACCACCGCGCCCGCCTCGATCGCCATCGCGACCGACCCCGCGACATCCCATTCGTGGTAGCTGTGCAGCACCGCCGCAGCCGCGTGCCCCAGCGCGACCTGTGCGATCGACAGCGCGGCCGACCCCAGCACCCGCACCCCGGCGTGCGCGGCCGCCGCTCGTTCGATGAACTCGCCCATTCCCGGCCACGGGCCCTTGCGCGCCAACTCGGTGCAGACAATCGCCCCGGCCGTACCCGAACGGTCCACCAGCTTCAGCGGCTTCCCATTGGCCCGGGCACCGCGGCCGCGGGCAGCGGCGTAGATCTGCGCCCGGTACGGGTCCGCGACCACGCCCACCACGGGGCCGCTCGCGTCGACCAGGGCGAGGCTGTACGCGCACCAGGGCACTCCGGCCACGTAGTTCGCCGTGCCGTCCACCGAATCGACCACCCAGCGGTATTCCGCGACGTCCGCGCCGTGGTCTGCGCCGAATTCGTGGCCTACCACCGGGATTCCGGGGAACTCGGCGGTCAGCACGCGGCGGGTGTGCCGTTCCAGGATCCGATCGGTGTCGGTGACCCAGTCGAACGGCGAATCCAGCGTCGCCGGGTGCGCGCCGCGGCCGGCGGTCGCGGTGATCACGTCGGTGGCGTCGTTCGCCAGCCGCCCCGCGACCTCGAGCGCTCGGGAGAGCAGCCCGGGTTCGACGGGCCGCGACGGCCTGGAAGACAAGAGGGTCATGCCTGCTTAGTCTGGGCGGTCCTGGTGTCCGGGACACGACCGGAAGATGACATGTCGTGGCGAATTCTTCGACGGTCGGCGCCCGAGCGCGGACGCTGCGGAGTGTTTCGCCACCGTTGGCCGGTCGGTTACGCGGGATTGGCCCGCCCTGCCTGCGGTTTTGCGACAGTGACGCCGTGCGAGTCGCCATAGTCACCGAAAGTTTCCTGCCCCAGGTGAACGGCGTGACGAATTCCGTCCTGCGGGTCGTCGAGCACCTGGTCGAATCCGCGCACGACGTGCTGGTCGTCGCGCCGGGGCCGGGCCCGGCGAGTTACCGCGGCGCTCCGGTCGTCCGCATTCCGGCGCTGGACTTCCCCGGCGTGAACTCGCTGCCGATCGGCCTGCCGACGCGCACCGTGCTGACCGCGCTGGCCGATTTCGGCCCGGACGTCGTGCACCTGGCCTCGCCGTTCGTCGTCGGCGCGCGCGGGCTCGCCGCGGCCAGACGGCTGCGGGTGCCGTCGATCGCGGTCTACCAGACCGACATCGCCGGGTTCGCCACGTCGTACGGCTTCGGCATCGGCGCGCGGGCGGCCTGGCGCTGGGTGCGCCGGCTGCACTCGCGAGCTGACCGGACGCTCGCGCCGTCCTCGGACTCGATCGAACAGCTGAAGCTGCACGGCGTTCCGCGCGTGCATCGCTGGGCGCGCGGCGTGGACATCAGCCGGTTTTCCCCGGTGCACGCGGACCCGGCGCTGCGCGCGGAACTCGCGCCGAATGGCGAGCTGCTGGTCGGCTTCGTCGGACGGCTCGCTCCGGAGAAGGAGGTCGACCGGCTGACCGTGCTGGCCGGGATGCCGGGGGTGCGCGTGGTCGTGATCGGCGACGGACCGGAGCTGCCTGCGCTGAGGGAACGGTTGCCTGGCGCGGCTTTCCTTGGTGCGAAATACGGCGACGAGCTGTCGGTCGCGTACGCGAGCCTCGACGTCTTCGTGCACACCGGGCCGCACGAGACGTTCTGTCAGGCGGTGCAGGAAGCGATGGCGTCCGGGCTGCCGGTGCTCGCGCCGGACGCGGGCGGGCCGAAGGATCTGGTGTTGCCTGGCCGGACCGGGTATCTGCTGCCCGCTGATCGCGAGTCGTTCGGCCCGGCGCTGGTGTCCAAGGTCGACGACCTGCGGGACGCGGCATTGCGGGCGCGGCTCGGCGAGAAGGCGCGGAAAGTGGTGCTGGGCCGGACGTGGCCCGCGGTGTGCCGGGAGCTGGTCGGGCACTACGAAGCGGTACAGGGCCGAGTCGCGCGTGCGGCTTGAGCCATGCACATCGTCCAGCTGGCGAACTTCTACGGACCGCGGTCCGGCGGGTTGCGGACCGCGCTGAATCACCTCGGCGCGGGGTACGTCGCCAGCGGGCATCGGGTGACGCTGGTCGTGCCGGGGCGGCGGTACGCGGTGGAAAGCCTGCCGACCGGGGTGTGCCGGTATTCGTTGCCCGCCTTGCAGATTCCCGGCACCGGCGGCTATCGCGCGGTCGACCCGCAGCGGGTCCGGGCGGTGTTGCGGCGGCTTGAGCCGGACCGGCTGGAGGTGTCGGACCGGCTGACGTTGCGGGGGATGGGCGTCTGGGCTCGGCGGAATGGCGTGCCCAGCATGGTGATCTCGCACGAGCGGCTGGACCGGTTGCTGGAGCAGTTTCTCTTGCCGGGGGCGATGGCTCGGCACGTCGCGGATGTCGCGAATCGGCGGATGGCGGCCTCGTACGACACGGTGGTTTGCACTACTGCCTTCGCGCACGCGGAGTTCGAACGGATCGCCGCGCCTAACGTCCGGCGGGTGCCGTTGGGGGTGGATCTGGCTACCTTCGCGCCGTCGATGCGGGATTCGGGATGGCGGACGGCGTTGGCCGGTGGCGCTGACGCGTTGATTGTCCATTGTGGTCGGTTGTCGCCGGAGAAACACGTTGAGCGGAGCGTGGATACGGTCGCTGAGCTGACTGAGTCCGGGGCACGGGTGCGGTTGGTGATCGCGGGGGACGGGCCTCGGCGGCGGGCGTTGGAACGGCGGGCCAGGGGCTTGCCGGTGACGTTCCTCGGCTTCTTGGCTGGACGCGGCGATGTGGCTCGGTTGCTGGCCAGTGCGGATGTTTCGCTGGCTCCGGGGCCGCACGAGACGTTCGGGTTGGCGGCTTTGGAGGCGCTTGCTTCCGGTACGCCGGTGGTGGTTTCGGCGTCCTCGGCGCTGCGGGAGATCGTGCGGCCCGGGTGCGGGGCGGCGGTGGATGACTACGCGCCCGCTTTTGCCAGTGCGGTGACCGGGTTGCTGGACAGTCCAGAGGAGCTTCGGCGCGCGGCCGCCAGAGCGCGAGCCGAGGAATTCGCGTGGCCGAACTCAGTCCGCGGAATGCTCGCCGCGCTGGGCTGACAACTAGCCGCGGTAGCCGGGGTGGATGCCGGGGGTGAGTCCGCAGTCCTCGGCGACTCGGCCGAGCAGTCCGCGCAGCACTGAACGTTCCTCTGTGGACAGTGCCGCCATCATCTCGTCTTCATGCGCCGCAGCGGCTTTCGCCAGCGCGGCCATCGTTTCTTGGCCTTTGTCGCTGAGGAAAACCGCGTAAAGGCGACGGTCTTGCGGGTTGCGACGGCGTTCGATCAGGCCCTGCTGCTCCAGGCCGTCGACCAGTGCGACCAGCCGGGTGGGTGGCGTGCCCAGTTCGGCGGCCAGCACCTGCTGGCTCTCGCCGGGGCGGCGCGCGATCGCCCGGAGCAGTCCGGTCTGGGGCGGCGTCAGGCCCAGGTCCGCGACGCGCTCGGCGAAGCGCTGGGTCGCGTGTGCGCCCAGCTGGGCCAGCAGGAAGGCGCTGCCGAACGTCGGGGGTCCTTGCATGCCCTGAACCGTATCGCTTGACAATCCATTACACCAGTGTAATCGTTACAGTGGTGAAACTAATTGACCTGGAGGTTTGCCATGACGACCATGACCAGACAGCAGGGCGGCCCGCCGCTATTGGCACCGGCGCTGGCGTTCGGGGTACTGACCGTCGCGTCGGCGGTCCTCGGGGCGGCGGGGACGCGGCCGGATTCCAGCGCGGCGGAGGTCGCGGCGTATATCGGCGGCAACCAGGGCGTCGTGCAGTTACTCGCGTTCGCGGTGTTCGGCGCGTCGGTTCCGCTCGCGGTGTGGGCTGCGACGGCCTATCGCCGACAGCGGCGGCTCGGGGTCGCGGCACCGGGCGCGGTGATCGGACTCACCGGTGGCGTGCTGTCCGCGGCCGCGCTCGCGATGAGCGGGCTGATCACCTGGACCGCCGCGCAGGCCAGTGACACACCCGCAGTGGCGAGGGCGTTGACCAGCCTCGCGTTCGCGTCCGGCGGGCCGGGGTTCGTGGTGCCGCTGGCGTTGCTGATCGCTGGGATCGCGGTGCCCGCCTTGTTCCTGAACCTCTTGCCGCGCTGGCTGTCGATCGCTGGGCTGGTGGTCGCCGCGGCGGCCGTGCTTGCCTCGCTGTCGCTGCTGACTCCGGCGCTGTATCCGCTGATCCCGGTCGGCCGGTTCGGCGGGCTCGCCTGGCTGATCGCCGCCAGCGTCCTGCTCCCGCGCGACCGCGCGGCACGGACGGACTAATCTCGGACCCATGCCCCGAGCGAGCCTGGACAAGGATCCGCACGAAGTCGCCGCGATGTTCGACGGCGTCGCGTCCGGTTACGACCGGGCGAACTCGTTCATGACGTTTGGGTTCGACAGGCGCTGGCGCACCACCACGGCGCGCGTGCTGGACGCCAAACCGGGCGAGAAGGTGCTCGACCTGGCGGCGGGCACCGGGGTGTCCACCGTCGAGTACGCGCGCGGCGGCGCCTGGTGCCTCGCCGCCGACTTCTCCGTCGGGATGCTCAAGGCTGGCCTGCACCGGAACGTGCCGATGGTCGCCGCGGACGCGATGTGCCTCCCGTTCGCCGACGACAGCTTCGACGCCGTCACGATCTCGCTCGCGCTGCGGAACTTCGTCGACACCAAGGGCGCGCTCGCGGAGATCCTGCGCGTGGTCAAACCGGGCGGCCGGCTGGTGATCTGCGAGGTCTCAACGCCTTCCTTCGCTCCCATCCGGTTCATCTACCGGCGGTTCATCCTCAAGCTGCTCACCTGGGTCGGCAGCCGGTCCTCGACGAACCCCGAGGCCTACTCCTACCTGGCCGAATCGATGCTTGCCTGGCCCGATCAGCGCGGGCTCGGGGAGATCATCGCGAGTGCGGGATGGACCGAGGTCGAGTGGCTGAACCTCACATTCGGCGTCGTCGCGATCCACCGCGCGCGCAAGCCTGCCTAAACTCGCGGTATGACGACCTCGCGCCGCCGCAGCCCAGACCACGACGCCGAAGTGATCGTGGTCGGGGCTGGACCGGCTGGTTCGACCGTGGCCACCTATCTCGCCCGGGCGGGCGTGGACGTACTGCTGCTGGAGAAAACCGTCTTTCCGCGCGAGAAGGTGTGCGGCGACGGTCTCACCCCGCGCGGCGTGAAGCAGCTGATCGACCTCGGCCTCGACACCAGCGAGGAAGCGGGCTGGGTGCGGAGTCGGGGGCTGCGGATTCTCACCGGGGATCTGACGCTCGAGTTCGACTGGCCGGACCTCACTGACTACCCGCCGTACGGGGTGTCTCGGACTCGGCACGACTTCGACGACCTGCTCGCGAAGACCGCGGTGAAGGCTGGGGCTCGGTTGTATGAGCGGACCACGGTCACCGGGGCGATCACCAATGCTTCCGGCCGGGTTGTCGGTGTTGAGGCGAAGGTCGGGCCGGAGAAGACTCCCGTTAGTTATCGGGCGCCGTTGGTGCTTGCCTGCGACGGGGTGTCGGCTCGGCTTGCGTTGAGTGTCGGGATTGACAAGAACGAGAAGCGGCCGATGGGGGTCGCTGTTCGGCGGTACTACAAGAGCCCCAAGCATGATGATCCGTTCATCGAGGGGCATCTTGAGCTGTGGGATCGGTCTGATCCTCGGGATCCGAAGCTGCTGCCTGGGTATGGGTGGGCGTTCCCGCTGGGCGATGGGACGGTCAACGTCGGGCTGGGGATGCTGTCGACTTCGGCGTCCTTCCGGAACACCGACTATCGCGCGCTGCTGCGGCAGTGGCTTGACGGGACGCCTGAGGAATGGGGTTATCGCGAGGAAAACGCCATCGGCAAGGTCGGTGGGGCTGGGTTGCCGATGGGGTTCAATCGGACTCCGCATTACCGCGACGGGCTGCTGTTGCTCGGCGACGCCGGGGGCATGGTGAGTCCGTTCAACGGCGAGGGCATTTCCGCGGCGATGGAGTCGGCGCAGCTCGCGGCCGAGGCTGTCGTACAGGCGCTGGCCCGGCCGGAAGGCCCGTCGCGGGAACGCGCGCTGGAGGGGTACCCGCGTGCTGTCGGCGAGCTGATGGGCGGGTACTACCGGCTCGGGAACGTGTTCGCGAAGCTGATCGGGAAGCCGAAGATCATGCACGCGGCCACCAAGTACGGGTTGCGGGTCAACAAGCTTCTTCCCTTGGTGTACAAGGGACTTTCCGGCTGCTATGACGCCCGCGGCGGCGACGGAGTGGACCGGCTGATCGCGGCTCTCGCCCGCGCCACCCCCAGCCCGCGCTGACCTCAGCCTGGCGCGCGCTGCCGAGGTACGTGAGGGTTCCCCTCACGAACTTCCGCCGGAACGAACCGCCGCCCCCGCGCTACTGAGAAACCCCCAATGTGGCATTGGGTGCGTCAGACGCACCGAACGCCACATTGGGTGCGTGACATGCACCCAATGCCACATTGGGGCGCTTGGGGCCGGGCGTGACGGGGCGTTCGGGGACCGGGTTTCGGGGCGGCACAGGCGTTCCGGGACCGGAGCATTACCCGGCTGGAGCAATCGGTTGTCCGGCCGGTCAGTGTGATACGTCACAAGATCGAGTCGGCCGGGAGTCTCGGCGCGGTTCTTGAAGAGGCCTTTACCGCTGGTCTCGCCATTGCGGGGCGGGGTGGGCCTGGGAAACCGGCCGGTCAAGTAAGGGCGGCCTTAGTCCGCAACCCCTCGGGACAAGAGTGTGACTCACGTCCTACACTCCCCCCATGCTTTGTGAATCGCTTCACAACCGCGACTCGTCGCTTGTGAACTATTTCACAAGCAGACGGTGGGCCGGACACGGGCCGTAAGGGCGCCCTGACCCTCGGCGGTGTGACCCAGCTCCCTTAGGGTGCGCAACCGAGGACTCGGACCACCACCCGAGAACAACCCGCAGCGGCGCGGAAAGGATGGCGAAGACCCCGTGCTGATGGTGCCCGTGCTGGCGCAGGCCGATCCCGGACCGGCGGCGCCCGGACTCAACGTGTATCTGCCGCTCGTTCTGCTTTTCGTGCTCGCGGCGGGGTTCGCCGTGTTCTCCGTTCTGCTGGGGCCGCTCGTCGGGCCGAAGCGGTACAACCGCGCGAAGACCGCGGCGTACGAGTGCGGCATCGAACCGTCGCCGCAGCCGCTCGTCGGCGGCGGCCGGATGCCGGTGGCCTACTACATCACGGCCATGCTCTTCATCCTGTTCGACATCGAGATGGTGTTCCTCTACCCGTTCGCGGTGAACGCCAACGCACTCGGTGTCTTCGGCCTGGTGGAGATCGTGCTGTTCATCGTGACGGTCGGGTTCGCGTACGCCTACGTGTGGCGGCGCGGCGGCCTGGATTGGAACTGAACCCATGGGCCTGGAAGAAAAACTCCCCAACGGCATCCTGCTGGCCAGCCTCGAGGGACTGGTCAACTGGGCACGCAAGAACTCGCTGTGGCCGGCGACCTTCGGGCTCGCCTGCTGCGCGTTCGAGATGATGTCGGTCGGCGGTTCGCGCTACGACATCGCGCGCTTCGGCATGGAGCGGTTCTCCGCGACCCCGCGCCAGGCCGACTTGATGATCGTGGCCGGCCGGGTCACTCAGAAGATGGCCCCGGTGCTGCGCCAGATCTACGACCAGATGGCCGAGCCCAAGTGGGTCCTCTCCATGGGCGTCTGCGCCTCGTCCGGCGGGATGTTCAACAACTACGCCGTCGTGCAGGGCGTCGACCACATCGTGCCGGTCGACATGTACCTGCCGGGCTGCCCGCCGCGGCCGGAGATGCTGCTCGACGCGATCCTCAAGCTGCACGCCAAGATCCAGGACGAGCCGATCAACGCCCGCCGCGCCGCGATCCGCGCGGCCAGCGGGGCCCGTACCGAGCTGATCCCGTCCTCGATCAAGTACGCGAAGAAGTGAGCACCGGTGCCTGAGAACCCCGAAGAGACTCCCGAAACCGGCGGCCCGCAGTCCAGCGCGGAGCGGCCCGAAGCCGGACTCGAAGCACACGGCCCGGGAGCGGCCGAACCGGTCGTCGCCGGTCGCGAGCGCAAGGGCATGTTCGGTGTCCGCGGCAGCGGGGACACCTCCGGTTACGGCGGCTTGCGGCTGCCCGCGTACAGCCCGCCGCCCGCGGAGCGTCCGTACGGCGGCTGGTTCGACGAGTTCGCCGACGAGTTCATGGCGGCCTTGGCGGACAACAAGATCCCGCCGTCGGCGGTCCTCCAGACCACGGTTGACCGCGGCGAGATCACCTTCTACGTCAGCCGCGAGCACCTCGTCGACATCGCCAAGGTGCTGCGCAACGACCCGGGCCTGCGGTTCGAAATGCTGCTGGCGGTCACCGGCGTCGACTACGGCGTCGATGTTCCGCAGCGGATGCACACGGTCTACGACTTCCTGTCGATGACCTACCGCCGCCGGATCCGGCTCGAGATCACCATGGACATGGACAACCTGCACGTCCCGTCCCTGGTCCCGGTCTACGCGACGGCGGACTGGCACGAGCGCGAGGCCTACGACATGTTCGGCATCGTCTTCGACGGCCACCCCGGGCTGACCCGCATCTTCATGCCAGACGACTGGGACGGCTTCCCCCAGCGCAAGGACTACCCGCTCGGCGGGATCCCGGTCGAATACAAGGGCGCGGAAATCCCGCCGCCGGACCAGCGGAGGTCGTACTCGTGACCATCAACGACGAAACGACGGAAGCCGAGTACGCGGAAGTCCGGGACACCACCGAAGGCCCCGTCTACCACGTCTCCGGCGGAGACTGGGATGAAGTTCTCGGCGACGCCCAGCACGACGACCGCATGGTCATCAACATGGGCCCGCAGCACCCGTCCACGCACGGCGTGCTCCGGCTCGTGCTGGAGCTGGAAGGCGAGACGGTCACGCAATTGCGCGCCGTGGTCGGCTACCTGCACACCGGCATCGAGAAGAGCGCGGAGTTCCGCAACTGGACCCAGGGCGTCACCTTCGTGACGCGCGCGGACTACCTCGCCCCGCTGTCGAACGAGATGGCCTACTGCCTCGCCGTCGAGAAGCTGCTCGGCATCAAGGCTCCGCCGCGCGCGGAGATCCTGCGGGTGCTGCTCCTCGAACTCAACCGGATCACCTCGCACCTGGTGTTCATCGCGACCGGCGGCATGGACCTCGGCGCCACCACCGCGATGACGCTCGGCTTCCGCGAGCGCGAAGAAGCCATGCACCTGCTGGAGTACCTGACCGGGCTGCGGATGAACCACGCGTTCATCCGGCCCGGCGGGCTCGCGCAGGATCTGCCGGAGGACTGGGCCGAGAAGGTCCTCGACTTCTGCAAGATCATGGACAAGCGGCTTCCGTTGTACGACAAGATGTTCACCGGCCAGCCGATCTGGCGCAACCGGCTCAAGGACGTCGGCGTGCTGCCGCTCGACGCGTGCCTCGAACTCGGCGTCACCGGCCCGGTGCTGCGCGCCGCCGGCCTGCCGTGGGACCTGCGCAAGACCGAGCCGTACTCGCGCTACGACGAACTCGAGTTCGACATCCCGACCTCGACCGACGCCGACAGCTGGGCGCGGTATCTGCTGCGGCTGGAGGAAATCCACCAGAGCCTGCGGATCATGAAGCAGGTCGCGAAGATGGCCGAGCCCGGCCCGGTCATGGTGGAGGACAAGAAGATCGCCTGGCCCGCGCAGCTGTCCATCGGCAGCGACGGCATGGGCAACTCGCTCGGCCACGTCAAGAAGATCATGGGCCAGTCGATGGAATCCCTGATCCACCACTTCAAGCTCGTCACCGAGGGCTTCCACGTGCCGCCGGGCCAGGTCTACGCGCCGGTCGAATCGCCGCGCGGCGAGATCGGCGCGCACCTGGTGTCCGACGGCGGCACCCGTCCGCTGCGCGTGCACCTGCGGGAGCCGAGTTTCGTGAACATGCAGGCAATGCCCGCGATGGCCGAGGGCGGCCTGGTCGCCGACCTCGTCGTCGTGATCGCCTCGATCGACCCGGTTCTGGGGGGAGTTGACCGATGACGAACCCGACCGCAGTCCCGGAGCCGGGTCCGCACGACGCGACGAAGACGTACGCGGCCGCGGGAGCCGACACCGATGTCGCCGCGATCGCGCCCGACCCGTCGCTGGCCGAGGACATTCTCGCCGACACCCCGGCGGTGGACGTGTTCGACGCGGACACGCACCGCGAGGCGAAGGAAATCATCGCCCGCTACCCGATGTCGCGTTCGGCGCTGCTGCCGATGCTGCACCTCGTGCAGTCGGTGCAGGGCTACGTGAGCCAGGAAGGCATCGCCTTCTGCGCACAGCACCTCGACCTGACCGACGCCGAGGTCAGCGCGGTCGCGACGTTCTACACCATGTACAAGCGCCGTCCGTGCGGCGAGCACCTGGTGAGCGTCTGCACCAACACGCTGTGCGCGGCGCTGGGCGGCGACGACATCTACAAGAAGCTCCAGACGCACCTCGGTTCGGCGGAAAAGCCGCTGGGGCACGAGGAAACCGCGGGCACTCCGGGTGAGCAGGGCTCGATCACCTTGGAGCACGCGGAATGTCTCGCCGCGTGCGACCTCGGGCCGGTGCTCCAGGTCAACTACGAGTACTTCGACAACCAGACGCCGGAGCAGGCGGTCGCGCTCGTCGATGCGTTGCAGGCAGGCAAAAAGCCCGCCCCGACGCGCGGTGCGGCACTGACCGACTTCAAGGGTGCGGAGCGGCAACTCGCCGGATTCTGGCCGGAGAACGAGGTCGCGTACCGCAGTGCGGTGGACGGTCCGTCGCAAGCGGTCGAGACCTTGCGCGGCGCGCAGATCGCGGCCGACCGCGGCTGGTCCGCTCCCGGCATGCAGGACGTCCCACTCCCCGAAGTGGAGAAGAAGTAATGGCCGATCCCATCACTCCGGTCCTCACGAAGCGCTGGCTGTCCCCGGAATCCTGGCGCATCGAGACCTACGAAGCGCTCGAGGGCTACACCGCCGCGCGCAAGGCGCTGGCCGCCACGCCCGAGCAACTCGTGCAGGTGGTCAAGGACTCCGGACTGCGCGGCCGCGGCGGCGCGGGCTTCCCGGCGGGCGTGAAGTGGTCGTTCATGCCGCCCAACGAAGACAAGCCGCACTACCTGGTGATCAACGCCGACGAAGGCGAACCCGGTACCTGCAAAGACATTCCGCTGATGATGGCGGACCCGCATTCGCTGCTCGAGGGCTGCATCATCGCCTCGTACGCGATGCGGTCGCACCACTGCTTCATCTACGTCCGCGGCGAGGCGCTGCACTGCATCCGCCGGCTCAACGCGGCCGCGCGCGAGGCGTACGCGAAGGGCTACCTCGGCAAGAACATCTTCGGCAGCGGCTGGGATCTCGAGCTGACTGTGCACGCCGGGGCTGGCGCGTACATCTGCGGCGAGGAAACGGCGCTGCTGGACTCGCTCGAAGGCCGCCGCGGCCAGCCCCGGCTCAAGCCGCCGTTCCCCGCCGCCGCCGGGCTGTACGCCGCGCCGACGACGGTGAACAACGTCGAGACCATCGCGAGCGCGTCGTACATCATCAACGCCGGTTCGTCGTGGTTCCGCGAGATGGGCCGCGAGAAGTCGCCCGGTCCGAAGATCTACTCGATCTCCGGTCATGTCGAAAAGCCCGGCCAGTACGAATGCCCGCTCGGCACCACGCTGCGCGAGCTGCTGGAGCTGGCCGGCGGCATGAAGGACGGCATCCCGCTCAAGTTCTGGACTCCGGGCGGTTCGTCGACCCCGATGTTCACCGCCGAGCACCTCGACGTCCCGCTCGACTTCGAGGGCGCGGCCGAGGCCGGTTCGATGCTCGGCACCACCGCGGTGCAGGTCTTCAACGAGACCGTTTCGGTGCCGTGGGCGGTCATGAAGTGGACGCAGTTCTACGAGCACGAGTCCTGCGGCAAGTGCACCCCGTGCCGCGAGGGCACGTACTGGCTGGCGCAGATCCTCGAGCGGATGGTCGAGGGGCGCGGCACCGAAGAGGACATCGACACCCTCCTCGACGTCTGCGACAACATCTTCGGCCGCTCGTTCTGCGCGCTCGGCGACGGCGCGGTGTCGCCGATCCAGAGCGGCATCAAGTACTTCCGGGACGAGTTCCTGGCTCTGTGTGAGAGCAACAAGCGAGAACTGGTGGGAGCGCAGGCATCATGACGATCGCCCCCGACAAGCCTGAGACGGCTGAAACGCCGGTCCCCGAAGGTCACGTGAAGCTGACCATCGACGGCGAAGAGGTCATCGCGCCCAAGGGCGAATTGCTGATCCGCACCGCCGAGCGGCTCGGCACGAGCATCCCTCGGTTTTGCGACCACCCGCTGCTCGACCCGGCGGGCGCGTGCCGCCAGTGCCTGGTCGAGGTCGAAATGGGCGGCCGTCCGATGCCGAAGCCGCAGGCCTCGTGCACGATGACGGTCGCCGACGGCATGGTGGTCAAGACCCAGCTCACCTCGCCGGTCGCGGACAAGGCGCAGCAGGGCGTGATGGAGCTGCTGCTCATCAACCACCCGCTGGACTGCCCGATCTGCGACAAGGGCGGCGAGTGCCCGCTGCAGAACCAGGCGCTCGCGCACGGCCGCGCGGAATCGCGATTCGTGGACACCAAGCGCACGTTCCCGAAGCCGCTGCCGATCTCGTCGCAGGTGCTGCTCGACCGGGAACGCTGCGTGCTGTGCCAGCGCTGCACCCGGTTCTCCGACCAGGTGGCGGGCGACCCGTTCATCGCGCTGCTCGAACGCGGCGCGCACCAGCAGATCGGCACCGCGGAAACCGCCGACGTGCTGGACCTCGCCTCGCGCACCACCGGCGGCGAGCCGTTCCAGAGCTACTTCTCCGGCAACGTGATCCAGATCTGCCCGGTCGGCGCGCTCACCAGCGCGGCGTACCGGTTCCGGTCGCGGCCGTTCGACCTGGTGTCGGCGCCGAGCGTGTGCGAGCACTGCTCGTCCGGCTGCGCCGAGCGCACCGACTTCCGGCGCGGCAAGGTCCAGCGCAAGCTGGCCGGCGACGACCCGGAGGTGAACGAGGAATGGCTGTGCGACAAGGGCCGCTTCGCGTTCCGGTACGTGCAGGCCGGTGACCGGATCCGCCGTCCGCTCGTCCGCAACGAGCACGGCGAGCTGGAGGAAGCGTCCTGGACCGACGCGCTCCGGACCGCAGCCGAAGGGCTGCTGAAGGCCCGCGAGGGCAAGGGCGGCGCGGTGCTCACCGGCGGCCGGCTGACCGTCGAGGACGCCTACGCGTACTCGAAGTTCGCCCGGATCGCCTTGCGCACCAACGACATCGACTTCCGCACCCGCGCGCACTCGGACGAGGAGCTGGCGTTCCTCGGCTCGACGGTCGTGGGCACCACGCCGGAGACCGGCGTGACGTTCGGCGAGATCGAGCGGGCGAAGACCGTGCTGTGCGTGGCGTTCGAGCCCGAGGACGAAGCGCCGATCGTGTTCCTGCGACTGCGCAAGGCGGCCCGCAAGAACCGCACCCGCGTTGTCCACTTGGGACAGTGGACAACCTCCTCGGTGCGCAAGACCTTCGGCGAACTGCTGGCCTGCGTCCCCGGTGGCGAAGCGGCCGCAGTGGACGGCATCGCGCAGCACGCGGCCGACGTCGACGCGGCGCTCAGCGGCGAGGGCGCGGTGATCCTGGTCGGCGAGCGGGCCGCGGAGATCCCCGGGCTGTTCTCCGCACTGCTGCGGCTCACCGCCCGCACCGGAGCCCGGCTGGCGTGGATCCCGCGCCGCGCGGGTGACCGGGGCGCGCTCGAAACCGGTTGTGTCCCAACGCTTCTGCCGGGCGGTCGCTCGGTCTCCGACGACGCGGCTCGCGCCGAGGTCGGCAAGCAGTGGGGCGCCGAGCTTCCGGCCGGACCGGGCCGCGACGTCACCGGAATCCTCCAGGCCGCTTCCGGCGGACAGCTGGACGCGCTGGTGGTCGGCGGCGTCGACCCCAACGACCTGCCGGACCCGGACCTGGCCCGCCGCGCGCTCGACAACGTCGGATTCGTGGTCAGCCTGGAACTGCGGGCGAGCGAGGTCACCGAACGGGCCGACGTGGTCCTGCCGATCGCCCCGGCGGTCGAGAAGTCCGGCAGCTACCTCAACTGGGAGGGCCGCCGCCGCGACTTCGACATCACGTTGGAGGGCACCGGTTCCCTGTCAGACGGCCGGGTGCTCGACACGCTGGCCGTCGAGATGGACGCCGACCTGTTCACCCAGACCCCGGCGGCCGCCGCGGGCGACTTCGCGAAGCTCGCGCCGGTCGCCCCGTCGGTGATCGCACCTTCGGTCGCCGCCTCCACGGCCCCGGTCCCGAACGGCAAGGCAGTGCTCGCCACCTGGCGGCAGCTGATCGACAACGGCTCGCTGCAGGACGACGAACCGCACCTCAAGGGCACCCAGCGGCCGCCGGTCGCGCGGCTTTCGGCGAAAACCGCCGAAGGACTCGGCGCGACGGTCCGGGTGTCGAACGAGCGCGGGTCGATCACCCTGCCGGTCGAGGTCGCCGACCTGCCGGACGGCGTGGTGTGGCTGCCCGGCAACTCCGACGGCTCGGCCGTCCGCGCCGCACTCGCCGCCGGACACGGCGCGCTCGTGCAGATCTCCGGAGGTGACCAGTGAGCCCGCAGCTCACGCAGTTCCTCGCCGAGTACCCGGACGCGGCCGAACGCGCCCGGCTGCTCGCCGACGACCCGTGGTGGCTCGTCCTGATCAAGGCGGTCGTGGTCCTGCTGATCGGGCCGGTCCTGACGATCTTCCTGATCGTGTGGGAGCGCAAGGCGATCGGCCGGATGCAGAACCGGCCCGGCCCCAACCGGGTCGGCCCCGGCGGTTACCTGCAGTCGCTCGCCGACGCGGTCAAGCTCCCGTTCAAGGAGCAGATCATCCCGGACACCGCCGACCGCAAGGTGTACTTCCTCGCGCCGGTGCTGTCCGCGGTCCCCGCGCTGATCGCGCTGTCGGCCATCCCGTTCGGCCCGGTCGTCTCGATCTTCGGGCACCGCACGGTGCTGCAGCTGATGGACCTCCCGGTCGGCGTGCTCGTGATCCTCGCCTGCTCGTCGGTCGGCGTGTACGGGATCGTGCTGGCGGGCTGGGCTTCCGGCTCGCCGTACCCGCTGTTCGGCGGCATGCGCTCGGCGGCGCAGGTGATCTCCTACGAGATCGCGATGGGCCTCTCGATCGTCGCGGTGATCCTCTACTCCGGTTCGCTGCAGACGTCGGAGATCGTGCAGGCGCAGACGCACGGCTGGTACTTCTACATGCTCATCCCGAGCTTCGTGATCTACGTGATCTCGATGGTCGGCGAGACGAACCGCGCGCCGTTCGACCTCCCGGAGGCCGAATCCGAACTGGTCGGCGGGTTCCACACCGAGTACAGCTCGATGAAGTTCGCGATGTTCTTCCTCGCCGAGTACGTCAACATGGTGATCGTCTCGGCGTTCTGCACCACGCTGTTCCTCGGCGGCTGGCGGTTCCCGTTCGTCGGCGACGATTCGCCGCTGAACCAGAACTGGTGGCCGATCCTCTGGTTCTTCGCCAAGACCTTCCTCCTGCTGTTCGGCTTCATCTGGCTGCGCGGCACGCTGCCCCGGCTGCGGTATGACCAGTTCATGCGACTGGGCTGGAAGGTCCTGGTCCCGGTCAACCTGGTGTGGATCGTGGTCGTGGTCGCGATCAAGACCATCCAGTGGAGCTGGCCGCAGATCCTCGTCGGCGTCGGCATCGTGCTGGTGGTGCTCGTGCTGCTGAGCCTCGCGCTGCCGGACAAGAAGCTGCCCGAATCGGACTACGTCGACCTGGCCGGAAGCGGCTACCCGCTGCCGCCGCTGGACCTGCGGGTCCCGGACGCGACGCCGCGGCAGAAGGCGCTGGCCAAGGCGGAGGCGAAGGCCGCGCGGCGCAAGCCGGCCGGCGTCACCGCGGCGGCCGCACAGGAAGGAACAGAAGATGGCGGCAACTGACTTCCTCAATCCCATCAAGGGATTCGGCGTCACCTTCGGGATGATGTTCAAGAAGGTCGCGACCGAGGAGTACCCCGAGGCGGGCGCTCCGGCCGCACCGCGCTACCACGGCCGCCACCAGCTCAACCGGCATCCGGACGGGCTGGAGAAGTGCGTCGGCTGCGAGCTGTGCGCGTGGGCGTGCCCGGCGGACGCGATCTTCGTCGAGGGCGGCAACAACACCGACGAAGAGCGGTACTCGCCGGGCGAGCGATACGGCGCGGACTACCAGATCAACTACCTGCGCTGCATCGGCTGCGGCCTGTGCATCGAGGCGTGCCCGACCCGGTCGCTCACCATGACCAACTTCTACGAGCTCGCCGACGACGACCGGCAGCGGCTCATCTACACCAAGGAAGACCTGCTCGCCCCGCTGCTGCCGGGCATGGAGCAGCCGCCGCACCCGATGCGGCTCGGCGACAACGAGCAGGACTACTACGTGAACGGTCCCGAGCTGGCCGCGAACGCGCAGCAGCAGGAGGCGAAGAAGTGATCGCCGCCCTTCTCGCGCAGGCACCGGCGTCCGGCGTCGACGCGTCCGTGACGACCGGCGAGGCCATCGCGTTCTGGATCCTCGGCCCGCTCTCGCTGCTGGGCGCGCTCGGGATGATCTTCTCCCGCAACGCCGTGCACTCGGCGCTGTGGCTGGTGCTCACGATGCTGACGCTGGGCGCGCTGTACATGACGCAGTCCGCGCCGTTCCTCGGGTTCACCCAGATCATCGTCTACACCGGCGCGATCATGATGCTGTTCCTGTTCGTGCTGATGCTGGTCGGCCGGGACAGCTCGGACTCGGTGGTCGAAGTCCTTCGCGGGCAACGGCTCGCCGCGTCGGTGCTCGGCATCGGGCTCGCCGCGCTGATCGCCGCGGGCGTGTTCCGCGCGATGGTGAACGTGACCCCGGCCAAACCGCTCGACCCGTACCAGCAGACCGGCGGCGGCCCCGGCGGTCTCGGCCGGCTGATCTTCACCCAGTACCTGTTCCCGTTCGAGCTCACCTCGGCGCTGCTGATCACCGCCGCGCTCGGCGCGATGGTGCTGGCCTTCACCGGCCGCACCGGCAAGACCAAGCTCTCCCAGCGCGAACTGGTCAAGCTGCGCTTCCAGGGCAAGCACGACCGCCCGTCGCCGCTGCCCGGTCCCGGCGTGTTCGCCACCGCCAGCTCGGTGTCGACCCCGGCGCTGCTGCCGGACGGTTCGGTCGCGCCGGAATCGCTGTCGGAGATCATCGAGTCCACCTCGGCGATCCGGCTCATGCGCGAGCGCAAGCTCATCGCGGACGAGGGCCCCAAGCCCGACGCGCACGCACTGGTCGGCGGAGCCGAAAAGGCCGCGCCCGCCGAGGAAGAAGAAGGGGACGGAAAGTGACCCCGAGCTACTACCTGCTGCTGTCCGCGCTGTTGTTCTGCATCGGCGCGGTGGGCGTGCTGGTCCGCCGCAACGCGATCGTCGTGTTCATGTGCATCGAGCTGATGCTGAACGCGGTGAACCTGACCCTGGTCACCTTCGCCCGCATCAACGGCGGGCTGCACGGCCAGGTGATGGCGTTCTTCGTGATGGTGGTCGCGGCCGCCGAGGTCGTGGTGGGGCTGGCGATCATCATGGCGATCTTCCGCACCCGCCGCTCGGCTTCGGTCGACGACACGAACCTGCTGAAGTACTGAGGGAGACGACCGAGTGACCGCATCATCGTGGCTGCTGGTGGCCCTTCCCGCCCTCGGCGCCCTGGTTCTGCTGCTATCCGGAAAACGCGCGAAGGCGTGGGGGCACCTGCTCGGCTGTGCCACCGTCACGCTCGCCTTCGTGTACGCCGTGATCCTGTTCTTCTCCACCGACAGCCACTCGGTCACCGACACCAAGATCTACTCGTGGATCCCGGTGACCCAGCTGCAAGTGGACTTCGGGCTGCGCATCGACGCGCTGTCGCTGACGTTCGTGCTGCTGATCACCGGCGTCGGCATGCTGATCCACTTCTATTCGATCGGCTACATGGCCGACGACGAGGGCCGGTACCGGTTCTTCGCGTACCTGAACCTGTTCGTCGCCTCGATGCTGATCCTGGTGCTGGGCAACAGCTTCGTGACGCTGTACCTCGGCTGGGAGGGCGTGGGTCTCGCCTCGTACCTGCTGATCGGCTGGTATCAGAACCGCCCGTCCGCGGCGACCGCGGCGAAGAAGGCGTTCCTGATGAACCGCGTCGGCGACGTCGGGCTCGCGCTGGCGATCTTCCTGATGTTCAAGTACGTCGGGTCGACCGGTTACGCGCAGGTCTTCGAGGGCGTCGCGCAGGGCAAGATCCCGCCGGGCGCGATCACCGCCATCGCGATCCTGTTGCTGCTGGGCGCTTGCGGTAAGTCCGGCCAGTTCCCGCTGCAGGCGTGGCTGCCGGACGCGATGGAAGGTCCGACCCCGGTGTCGGCGCTCATCCACGCGGCAACGATGGTCACCGCGGGCGTGTACCTCGTGGCCCGCTCCAACGTCATCTTCACCGCGACGCCGGACGGACGGCTGGTGGTCACCCTGGTCGGCGCGGTCACGCTGCTGCTCGGGTGCATCGTCGGCTGTGCCTACGACGACATCAAGAAGGTGCTCGCTTACTCGACGGTCAGCCAGATCGGCTACATGATGCTGGCGGTCGGACTCGGGCCGGGCATTTACGCGCTCGGCATCATGCACCTGGTGGCGCACGGCTTCTTCAAGGCCGGGCTGTTCCTCGGGGCCGGTTCGGTCATGCACGGCATGAACGACGAGGTCGACATGCGCAAGTTCGGCGGCCTGGCCAAGAAGATGCCGATCACCTTCGTCACCTTCGGTCTCGGCTACCTGGCGATCATCGGCTTCCCGTTCCTCACCGGGTACTACACGAAGGACGCGATCATCGAGGCGGCGTTCGGCCAGGAAGGCTGGCGCGGCTGGGCTTTCGGGCTCGCGACGGTGATCGGCGCCGGGCTCACCGCGTTCTACATGACGCGGCTGATGATGATGACCTTCTTCGGCAAGCAGCGCTGGAAGGACATCAAGTCTTCGGACGGACGCGATTTCCACCCGCACGAGTCCAAGCCGATCATGTGGGTCCCGATGGCGATCCTGGCGGTCGGCTCGGTCGGCGCCGGTGCGTTCTTCGCGCTGGGCAACCGGTTCGTCGACTGGCTGTCCCCGGTGGTCGGCCAGTTCGAGGAGGCCGAGCACACCCCGATTCCTTCGTGGACGGTCCCGGCGGCGACGCTGGTGCTGGCCGCGCTCGGCGTGCTGCTGGCGGTCTGGCTGTTCCGTCCCTCGCGCGACGTCCCGGTCGAACGCCCGGAGCGGGTGGCCTGGCCGGTCCGCGCGGCGCGCAAGGACCTGTACGGCAACGCGCTCAACGAAACCCTGGTCGCCCGTCCGGGCACCTGGCTGGCGCGGGCGCTGGTGTACGTGGACAACCGCGGCGTCGACGGCGCGGTGAACGGCCTGGCCGCGGCACTCGGCGGCGGGTCCGGGCGGCTGCGCCGGACGCAGACCGGATTCGTGCGGTCGTACGCACTGTCCATGCTCGGCGGCACGTTCCTGCTTCTCGCGGCCCTTCTGCTGGTGAGGTTCTCCTGACATGACTTGGCTTCTGGCGCTCATCCTGCTGCCGCTGGCCGGCTCGCTGGTGCTGGCGTTCCTCAAGGGGAACGACCGGGCCGCGGTCGCCACGGCGCTCGTCGTGTCCATTGTGGAGTTCCTGCTGATCATCCCGTTCTGGGCGAGCTACTCGCCATCGGGCGAGCGCATCCAGCAGGCCACGACGATGGACTGGATCCCGAACTTCGGCATCCACATCTCGTTCGGCACTGACGGCATCTCGCTCATCATGATCGCGGTGATCGCGCTCCTGGTGCCGATCGTCGTGGGCGCGCTCGGGCTCACCGACAAACTGCCCGCGGGCCGCAGCGCGGGCGGGTTCCTGTCGCTGATCCTGCTGCAGGAGGCGATCACGATCGGCGTCTTCGCGGCGACCGACGTGTTCCTCTTCTACGTGCTGTTCGAGATCATGCTGATCCCGATGTACTTCCTGATCGGCGGCTACGGCGGCGCGAACCGGCAGTACGCGGCGGTGAAGTTCTTCCTGTACTCGTTCCTCGGCGGCCTGATCATGCTGGCCTCGGCGATCGGGGCGTACTCGCTGGCCTCGGACAAGCTCGGCAAGGGCACGTTCGACTGGGCCACGCTGGTCACGGTGGTGCGCGACGCGCCGACCGGCACGCAGATCTGGCTGTTCCTCGGCTTCTTCCTCGCGTTCGCGATCAAGGCGCCGCTGGTCCCGTTCCACACCTGGCTGCCGGACGCCGCGGGCCAGGCCCCGATCGGCGTCGCGGTGCTGCTGGTCGGCGTGCTGGACAAGGTCGGCACCTTCGGGTTCCTGCGGTACTGCCTGCCGATGTTCCCGGAGGGCAGCAAGGCGCTCGCGCCGCTGGTGCTGATCCTGTCGGTGATCGGCGTGCTGTACGGCTCGATCCTCGCGGCCGGGCAGCGCGACATGAAGCGGTTCATCGCCTACGTGTCGATCGCCCACTTCGGGTTCATCGCGCTGGGCATCTTCACCTTCAACGAGCAGGCGATGGTCGGCTCGGTGTCGTACATGCTGAACCACAGTCTCTCCACGGGGATGCTGATCGTGGTGATCGGCCTGATCGTGATGCGCGGCGGGTCGAGCAAGATCTCCGATTACGGCGGCATGGCGAAGGTGACCCCGCTGCTCGGCGGAATGCTGTTGCTGGCCGGGCTTTCCGCGCTGTCGCTGCCCGGGACCAACTCGTTCATCAGCGAGTTCCTCGTGCTGCTGGGGTCCTTTGTGGACCAGCCGGTGTACACGATCCTCGCGACCGTGGGCATGGTGCTCGCCGCGGCGTACGTGCTGTGGCTGTACCAGCGGATCATGCAAGGCCCGGTTCGCGGCGACGCCCTGGTGGGCGTCGGCGGGGGACCGGGCACCGCGATCGCGCCGGAACTCGGCGCTCGCAAGGCCATTACCGACCTGGGCAAACGCGAGATCGCGATCCTCGCGCCCATGGCCATCCTGATCATCGGACTGGGTTTCTATCCCAAGCCGATGCTCGACACGATCACCCCGTCGGTGCAGGCGACGCTGTCTGCCGTGCAGGGAGGCAAGTAAACCGTGCTCGACATGTTCCTGGCGCAGGCGCCGGCAGCGCCGATCGAAGTGCCTTCAGTCGATTACGCGGCCGTGCTGCCGATGCTGATCGTCTTCGGCGTCGCGTGCATCGGCGTGCTGGTGGAAGCGTTCGCACCGAAGGCGACGCGGTGGGGGATCCAGGTCACGATCTCCCTCGGCGCGATCATCGCCGCGGGGGTTTCGCTGATCCTTTACGCGACTGGCGCTTCTGCTTCCAAGGCTGGTACTACGACGTTCTCCGGGTCTATTTCGGTGGACCGGCCGTCGTTGTTCCTGTGGGGCACCCTGTTGCTGCTCGGGCTTGGGGCGGTGTTCCTCATCGCTGACCGCAAGGTTGAGCCTGGTGGTGCGTTTGTGGCTCAGGCGGCGATTCGGCCTGGGACTGTGCAGGATCGGGCGCAGGCGGCTACTACGTCGCAGACTGAGGTTTTTCCGCTGACGCTGTTTGCGCTTGGCGGGATGATGACGTTCTGTGCGGCTAATGATCTTCTGACGATGTTCATTGCGTTGGAAGTTCTGTCGCTGCCGTTGTACCTCATGTGCGGTCTTGCTCGCCGTCGTCGGTTGATCTCGCAGGAAGCGGCGGTTAAGTACTTCCTGCTTGGGGCGTTCTCTTCGGCGTTCTTCCTTTACGGCCTTGCGTTGCTGTATGGGTACGCGGACTCGGTGAAGCTTGCCGACATCGCGCATGCTGCTGCTGGGTCGGATCGGTCGGACACGTTGTTGTTCGCTGGTCTTGGGTTGCTTGTGGTCGGCCTGCTGTTCAAGGGGTCGGTTGGGCCGTTCCATACCTGGACGCCGGACGTTTACCAGGGTGCGCCCACTCCGGTTACCGGGTTTATGGCTGCTTGTACGAAGGTTGCCGCGTTCGGGGCGATCTTGCGTGTGCTCAGCGTCGGGTTTTCCTCGACTAGCTGGGAGTGGCGCGGGGTTATGTGGGCCGTGGCCATTATTTCTATGGCGCTCGGGGCGATTCTCGGTCTGACGCAGACTGATGTTAAGCGGATGATCGCTTACTCGTCTGTGGCGCACGCTGGGTTCTTGCTCGTGGGTGCTATTGCGATGACCGAGGATGGGTTGTCCAGCACGCTGTTCTACTTGCTGGCTTATGGGTTCACTACGTTGGCTGCGTTCGGTGTGGTTTCCCTGGTTCGCGACTCCAGCGGGGAGGCTACGCATCTTTCCGCTTGGGCTGGGTTGGCCAAGCGGTCGCCGGTTTTGGCTGGGGTGTTTACGTTCTTGCTGCTGGCGTTGGCTGGGATTCCGTTGACCAGTGGGTTTGTCGGGAAGTTCGTGGTGTTTTCGGCGGCGTTGTCGGATGGGATGGCGCCGTTGGTGGTTGTCGCGCTGGTGTTTAGTGCGGTGGCTGCGTTCTTCTATCTGCGGGTCATTGTGTTGATGTATTTCTCTGAGCCTGCTGCTGATGGGCCTACCGTTACGGTGCCGGGTGGGTTTACTACTGCGGCTATTGCTTTGGGTGTTGTGGTTACGTTGGTGCTTGGTGTGTTGCCTGCCTTTGCGTTGGATTGGGCTGGGGCTGGAGGGTTTGCTTCCTGAGTTCTCGGGTGGCTCGTCGCCTGGCGGCGACATTGCGCCCCGGCGGTGAGGCTGGGCACCCCGATTTTTTAGTGTGACTACGGCGCTGGGGTGCTTGTCAAGGCGGGAAAGATGCCTTGACAAGCACCCCAGCGCCGTGTTTTTGGCTTTGTATCGGGGGCGGGGAGGTGTGGGTGCCTTGCTTTGGGTGCGGCGGCTGCGGTTTGTAGGTG
The DNA here is from genome assembly GCF_041346965.1 of Amycolatopsis sp. cg13. Taxonomy (GTDB): domain Bacteria; phylum Actinomycetota; class Actinomycetes; order Mycobacteriales; family Pseudonocardiaceae; genus Amycolatopsis. The sequence goes on along the minus strand of NZ_CP166848.1, from coordinate 5,153,905 downwards.
GGGCTGGTGGCGGTTAGGGGCGGGGGAGGTGTGGGTGTCTCGATTTGGGTGCAGCGGCTGCGGTTCGGTGGGTGGTGGGGGCTTGCGCCCCAATGTGGCATTGGGTGCGTCGGATGCACCCAATGTGGCGTTCGGTGCGTCGCATGCACCCAATGCCACATTGGGGCGCGTCGCGGCGGGTGGTGAGCGAGCGGGCTTCACGGACCGTCGAGGGTCGTGAGGGGAACCCTGAGGGAATCAGAGTCAATGAGGGTTCCCCTCGCGTACTTCAGGGGGTGGGGGCGCAGGCGGTGTGGCCTACGGTGACTGAGCCGGAAGCGCCGGAGGCGGGGGCGAAGTCGATGCGCAGCATGGTCAGGGTCATGCTTCCGTCGCCGGGGAGCGTTTGGATGTTGAAGACCGCGTTTGCCAGCACCGTTCCATCGCTCTTGGTCAGCGGCTTGGTGTAGTTCGCGGGGATGGGGGACGGCAGGCCGCTGATGCCGGTGAGGCCGCTCAGGGTCCAGTTCGCGTTCGTGCCGCTCTGGGTTGCCTTGCAGGTCACCGTGTACGACGAGATGCGGATGCGTTTGCCGCCCGTGCTCACCAGGGCTGACAGTTCGAAGTTGTTGCCGGTGGCGGTCGACGTTGTGGTGGTGACGTCGTTCGCGGGGTCGACGACCTCGGTGGTGCAGCTTGACGTGCCGCCGCCGAACGTGACGCCGGGTTTGGATACCGCAGTTGCGGAGCCGCTGGTTGGGCCTTCTACGGCGCACGGGGCCTGGGTCGGGATGGAGATCGTGCTGCCGGCTTTGGTGAAGTTCGCGTTGCCGATGTCGGCGACTCCGGCGGGGCTGTCCGCGGCGGCGGGGCCGGCAGCGGCGAGCAAACCGGTGGCGGCCAGTGCCGCGGTGGCCAGTGCGGCGCGCTTGATGATCATGTCTCGTCTCCTCGCTGCGGATGGCTGCCTCAAAGGTCTATCCGCAGGTCCGAATCGCCCGTTGCGTCCTCGGGCGGCGATCACCCGTCCGGGATCGCGGATCAACCCGTTCGTGGCCTGGCGCGCGACCGGGGCGGCAGTGTCGCGTTCGTCACCGTTTCCGCAGGACAGCGGGTAAAGGCAGGCCGCGGGGCAACCACTACCCTGAAGGGGGTAACCGACTGGCGACGAGCGCCACGAGAGAGCGGAGCCGACGTGTCTGTGTCTTCACCACCTCCGGGGGCGGCCCGGGATGGCGCTGTCGAGGACCTGCGCGCGACCGTCGGGCTGCAGATCCAGGACGAGCCCTTGCTGCGCGCGATCGCGGGCGGGCTGGCGGACGTCGAGACGATGCTGCGGGACGTCGTGAAGAGCGACGTGCCCGCCGTGCACGACGCGGCGTTGCACCTGGTCGAGGCGGGGGGCAAACGTTTTCGTCCGCTGTTCACGCTGCTCTCCGCGCAGTTCGGGCCGAAGCAGGGCGAGCAGGTGCTGATCGCGGCTGCCGCGGTCGAGCTGGTGCACTTGGCGACGCTGTATCACGACGACGTCATGGACGAGGCGACCATGCGCCGGGGCGCGGAGAGCGTCAACTCGCGCTGGGACAACACCGTCGCCATTCTCACCGGCGACTACCTCTTCGCCCACGCTTCGCGGCTCGTCGCCGACCTCGGCACGGACGCCGCGCGGATCATCGCCGAGACGTTCGGCGAGCTGGTCAGCGGGCAGATGCGCGAGACCGTCGGGCCTGGGCCCGGCGACGATCCGGTCGAGCACTACCTCACCGTGATCGCGCAGAAGACCGGTTCGCTGATCGCGACGTCGGGACGCTTCGGCGGCATGATGTCCGGCGCGGCCGAGGAGCACATCCAGGCGCTGCGCCGCTTCGGCGACATCATCGGGGCGGCCTTCCAGATCTCCGACGACGTCATCGACATCGCGTCGCCCTCGGTCGAGCTCGGCAAAGCGCAGGGCACTGACCTGCGGGAAGGCGTTCGCACGCTGCCGATGCTGTACGCGCTGGCCGATCCGGGCACCGACCCGCGGCTCGTCGAGCTGCTCGCCGGCCCGATCACCGACGACGACCTGGTGGCCGAGGCGCTCGAGCTGCTGCGTCGTTCCAGCGGCCTCGAACGCGCGCGCGAAACTCTTTCCGACTACGCTTCCCGAGCACGTGCCGAGCTCGCCTCGCTGCCCGCTTCCCCTGCGCGCGACGCTTGCGAGTCGGTCGCCGACTACCTGGTCGCGCGAACGTTCTAAAAGGGGCGAGAAATGTCCATTTTCGGGCAGGTATGGCTCTGGAGCCTGCTGGCCTTCATCGTCGGCGCGGTCATCGCCTGGCTGGTGCTGGCGCGTCCGGCACGCAAGCGGGTACGCGAACTGGAAGCGGAACTGGCGAGCGCGCACGCCGACACGGCACGCGCCGCGGCCAGCACGCCCGCGCGCACCGCGGTCCTGCCGCCCGCGGAGGACTGGACCAGAGACCGCCGTGAGCACGCTCCGACGGAAGTGATCCAGGCGACGAGCGCTTTCGAGCCGGAAGCCGAGTACGACGCGGAATACCGCACGGCTCCGGAACCGGCGGCCGCTGTGGACACTGCGGACTCGCCGGACTCTCCGGAGGACGACGTCGACGAGGCGTTCGCTCAGGCCGAGGCCCGCGAACACCAAGCGGCGAACGGGCTTTTCGACAGCGCACCGGCCGAGAGCGTCCCGGAGGACTCCGGCTCGGTCTACCGTGCCGCGGCCACCGAGTACCTGCAGCCGGTCGACACTGGTTCGCACCGCATCGCGGAACCGGCTGAGGACCACGACAGCGGCTACCACCGCATCGCGGAACCGGCGGACGAGCACGACAGCGGCTACCACCGCGTCCCGGAGCCGGTGGACTACTCCGAAGCGGACAGTCCCGCCGAGCAGGAGCAGAGCCACTACCTGGCCGAACCGGCCGACGGACTGTCCTCTTTGGAGCGACGACTCGACCCGACTCCGTTGGACAGCACCGCTCCGGAGCCCGAGCCGGTCTCGCTGTTCCGCCCCGGGCCGGGCCGCGCGGCCGAACCGGAGCCGGACTGGTTCAACCAGACGGACGCGCCGCAGCGGTCGGCGTTCGAGGAACCCGCCGAACCGGCCGAGTCGGTTGTCGGTCACCTCGAAGAGGATTCGACCACTGATCACCTGATCCCGAACCCCGAGCCCGCCGCGGAGTCCACTGAGGACACTGCGGACGCTGCGGCAAGCCAGGGCCTGCCGAAACGGCAGCGCCGAGAATCCCCGCGCGGCGGTTTCGATGCGCCGCAGCCGATCCAGCCGTCGATGCGCCCGGTGGAGCGTCGGGAGCCGGACCTCGCCGGCGGGCACAGCGGTTCGCTGTTCGAACCGTCCGTGCAGCCGAACCAGGCCGCGATGGCTGCTCCGGAGCCGCCGCCCGCGCGCCAGACCGCTGACGATGCGGTGCCGCCGGGGCCTTTCGGTCCGGGGTCGGCGATGCCGCGTCCGGGTGGTGGGCGTCCGGCGGATGGTTTCACGGTGAAGGCGAGTGTGACGGCGTTGCGGTATTGCGGTGAGGATTCGCCGCAGTTCCCGAAGATGGTTGCCGAGGTGTGGTTCCGCAGCGCGGCTGATGCTGAGCGGGTCGGGTTCCGCCCCTTGCACTGAGCCCACATGAGACAGAGGCCGCCATCCCCAGCGGAAGGGGGTGGCGGCCTCTGTCGTAAGTGGACTAAACCGTCAGGCGACAGTCCAGGTGTCCTTGCCCCGCAACAACCCCTGCAGGTCCGGCTTCCTGGCCTCGCGCGCCTGCTCGACCTGGGCCCGTGCGGCGTCGTCATAGGTAGGACGCTCGACCTGGCGCAGGATGCCCGTCGGGACGTGGTTCAGGTTCTGGTCGCCAAGTCGGGAAAGCGCGAAGGCGTACGAAGTGTCCGCAATGGACGGATCGTGCACCACCAGGTTTTCCTCGCCGATCTCGGCCACCTTGCCGACATCCAGGCCGCCCCAGTCGCCGCGGCGGACGCCGAACTCGCCTTCTGGGCCGAAGCGGATCGGTTCGCCCGCGTGGAGCGGGATCAGGCGGGACGCGGCTTCGTCCTTGTCCTTCAAGACATCGAACGCGCCGTCGTTGAAGATCGGGCAGTTCTGGTAGATCTCCACCAGTGCCGAACCGCGGTGTTTCGCCGCTGCCTCAAGGACTTCGGTCAGGCCCTTGCGGTCGGAGTCCATCGCGCGGCCCACGAACGACGCCTCCGCGCCGATCGCCAGCGACAGCGGATTGAACGGCGTGTCCAGCGAACCCATCGGCGTCGACTTCGTGACCATGCCCTGGCCGGACGTCGGCGAGTACTGGCCCTTCGTGAGCCCGTAGATCCGGTTGTTGAACAGCAGGATCTTGATGTTCACGTTGCGCCGCAACGCATGGATCAGGTGGTTGCCGCCGATGGACAGCGCGTCGCCGTCGCCGGTCACGACCCACACCGACAGGTCCGGGCGCGTCGTGGCGAGACCGGTCGCGATCGACGGCGCGCGGCCGTGGATCGAGTGCATGCCGTAGGTGTTGAGGTAGTACGGGAACCGCGACGAGCAGCCGATGCCCGAGATGAAGACGATGTTCTCCCGCTTGAGCCCGAGCGTCGGCAGGAACGACTGCACGGCGTTGAGCACCACGTAGTCGCCGCAGCCGGGGCACCAGCGCACTTCCTGGTCGGACTTGTAGTCCTTGGCCTTCTGCGGTTCGTCGGTGGTCGGCACCAGGTCGATGCCGCCCAATTGCGGCAGCCCGAGATCGATGGCGGTCACTTGACGCCCTCCGGAACGAGGTTGGCGATGATGTCGGAGAACACGTTCTGCAGTTCCTCGGCCTTGAACGGCAGGCCGGCGACCTTGGTGTAGGAATGCACGTCCACCAGGAACTTCGCCCGCAGCAGCAGCGCGAGCTGGCCGAGGTTCATCTCCGGCACGACGACCCGGTCGTAGCGCGCGAGCACCTCGCCGAGGTTGTGCGGCAACGGGTTCAGGTGCCGCAGATGCGCCTGCGCGATCGGCATCCCGAGCTTGCGCACGCGACGGCAGGCCGCGCCGATCGGGCCGTAGGACGAACCCCAGCCCAGCGCCAGCACGCGCGCCTCGCCGGACGGGTCGTCGACCTCCAGGTCCGGCACGTCGATGCCGTCGATCTTCGCCTGGCGCAGTCGCACCATCTTGTCGTGGTTGTCCGGGTCGTAGGAGATGTGGCCGGTGCCGTCGGCCTTCTCCAGTCCGCCGATGCGGTGCTGCAGCCCGGGAGTGCCCGGAATCGCCCACGCCCGCGCGAGCGTCTCCGGATCGCGCACGTACGGCCAGAACTCGCCGGAACCGTTGTCGGAGTTGGGTTCCGACGCGAATTCCACGCGCAGGTCCGGCAGGTCCTCAACATTCGGGACCAGCCACGGTTCGGAACCGTTGGCGATCGCGCCGTCGGACAGCAGCAGCACCGGCGTGCGGTACTTCAGCGCGATCCGGGTGGCCTCGATCGCCGCGTCGAAACAGTCGGCGGGGGACAGCGGCGCGATGATCGGCACCGGCGATTCGCCGTTGCGGCCGAACATCGCCTGCAGCAGGTCGGCCTGCTCGGTCTTGGTCGGAAGGCCGGTGGACGGCCCGCCGCGCTGCACGTCGATGATCACCAGCGGCAGTTCGGTCATCACGCCGAGGCCGATGGTCTCCGACTTCAGCGCGACGCCGGGACCGGACGTGGACGTGATGCCCAGCGCCCCGCCGTAGGACGCGCCGAGCGCGGCCCCGATGCCGGCGATCTCGTCCTCCGCCTGGAAGGTGATGATGCCGTAGTTCTTGTGCTTGGACAGTTCGTGCAGCACGTCCGAGGCCGGGGTGATCGGGTACGTGCCGAGCAGGATCTGCAGCCCGGACTGCTGTCCGGCGGCCACGATCCCGTACGCCAGCGCGGTGTTGCCGGTGATCTGCCGGTAGGTGCCCTTGTCCAGCTTCGCCGGCGCGACCTCGAAGGTGGTCGCGAACGATTCGGTGGTCTCGCCGTAGTTCCAGCCTGCCCGGAAGGCAAGGATGTTCGCCTCGGCGATGTCCGGCTTCTTGGCGAACTTCTCGCGCAGGAACCGCTCGGTGCCCTCGGTCGGCCGGTGGTACATCCACGACAGCAGGCCGAGCGCGAACATGTTCTTGCAGCGTTCGGCGTCCTTCTTGCCGAGGCCGGTGTCGGCGAGCGCGCCCTGGGTCAGAGTCGACATGGCGACCCGGTGCACCTGGAACGGCGACAGCGAGTCGTCGTCGAGCGGGTCGGTCTCGTAGCCGACCTTCACCAGGTTCCGCTTGGAGAACTCGTCGGTGTTGAGGATGATCGTCCCGCCGTGCGGGACGTCGCGGACGTTCGCCTTCAGCGCGGCGGGGTTCATCGCGACGAGGACGTCCGGCCGGTCGCCCGGCGTGAGGATGTCGTAGTCGGCGAAGTGCACCTGGAAGGACGAGACGCCGGGGATGGTGCCCTGTGGCGCCCGGATCTCGGCCGGGAAGTTCGGCATGGTCGACAGGTCGTTCCCGAACGCCGCCGCCTCCGAGGTGAACCGGTCGCCGGTCAGCTGCATCCCGTCGCCCGAGTCGCCGGCAAACCGGATGACCACCCGGTCCAGCTTGTTCACCTCGGTGGAGCGGGACGCGGTCAGCGCGCCTTGCCCGTTCCCGGCCGCGCTGCCGTTCGCACTGGTGCTCATGGGTCAGGGAATCCCTCTCTCCCGGCGTGCTGCGGGCCAGGGTCGGCTCCCCGGGGAGCCCGCCGAGGCCTGTTTCCGAGGTTACTCGCCACACATCAGGCCGCGGTCGTAGTGCGGTCAAGTGTGGGGTACCCAGGCCCACCGGGGTGTCCTCGATCGTAGGGCGAATCATGCCGTCGTCCGGAGTGACGCGCGTCTCTTGCCGCCCGCGCGGCACTGACCAGCAGTTTGCTCCAGGTTGAGGGTTCCCGGAATGTGGGAATTTGTGCGCGGTGCCGGTCAGCGCCCGCTGATACGCGCCTTCATCGCCGCCAGCCGCTCGGCGAATGCCGGTGCGGCCAGTGATTCCAGCTGCGGGACGAGTTCGGCTTCGACCGCCGCGGCGTGTTCGGTCAGGCCGCTCGTCTGGCGCATAGTCCGCTTGGTGGACAGCACGACCTCGCGCGGCGCGGCGACCGTCGGGGCGGCGAGGTCGCGGGCGGCCTGGACCAATGCGTCGTGGTCGCCGTCCACAAAGCGCAGTGCGAACCCGGCCCGCACTGCGGATTCCGCGGTAAGGGTTTCGCCGAACAACGCCATCGCGGACGCCTGCTGCGGACCGAGGATTCGTTGCGACATCCAGGTCATGCCGCCGCCGGGGTGCAGGCCGAGTTCGAGGAACCGCGGGATGAACTTGGCGTGCGGTCCCACGAGCCGGACGTCGGCGGCCAGCGCGAGGTTCAGACCAGCGCCGACGGCGGCCCCGCCGACCGCGGCGATGGTCGGCAGGCTGCATCCGGCGACAGCGAGGAACCCCGCGTACACCGAGCGCAGTCCTTCGGCGTCGGCCTTGCCGAGCGCGGTGAGGTCCGCGCCCGCGCAGAAGGCTGGCGGTGCGCCAGTAACGATCACTGCGTGCACGCTCTCGTCGGCCTCGGCGCGCGCGACCGCCGCGGCCAGCTCGGCGGAGAGGTCGAGGGTGAGCGCGTTGCGGCTCTTCCTGGCGTCGACGGTGAGCAGCGCGACGCCCTGGTCGTGCTCGCTGTGAATGCGGTCGGTCATGGCGCTCAGCATCGCATCGTCGTGAGTGGCGATGCCGGTTAGAACCGGCGTAGGCACTCACGACGGCGTCGGCGGGCGCTCCAACAGCCGGGACAGCACAACCGTGGACACGGTGCGGTCGATGATTTCCAGCCCGCGCAGCCGTTCGAGCGCGGTCTCCAGGTGGTGGATGTCGGCGGCGCGCAGGTGCACGATCGCGTCCGCCGCGCCGGACACCGTGTACGCGGCGACGACCTCGGTCAGCGGTTCGAGCCGGGCGCGGATCCGGCCGGGCGTGACGTTGCCCTGGCAGTGCACCTCGACGAACGCCTCGGTGCCCCAGCCGAGCGCCTCCGGGTCGACGACCGCGGTGAAGCCGCGCAGGACGCCCGTTTCCAGCAGCCGGTCCACGCGCCGCTTCACCGCCGGGGCGGACAGCCCGACCACCTTGCCGATCTCCGCGTAGCTGGAGCGAGCGTTGGCCACCAGGCAGGAAACGATTCGCTGGTCGATGGTGTTCACACGCAATGTTTAGCATGCAGGTGCGCAGTGAACAGCGATTGATTGCGAGATTAGGTCCACCTTAGCCTGGTTGCATGCAGGGAGAGGCTGTGCCGCCGCGGGTGCCCACGCCCCGCCGTTACCTGATGTGCCCGCCGCGTTATTTCGCCGTCGACTACGCGATCAACCCCTGGATGGACCCCTCCAAGCCGGTCAGCGCGGACGTCGCCGTCGCGCAATGGACCGAGCTGCGCGACACCTATCGCCGCCTCGGCCACACCGTCGAGGAGATCGATCCGCAACCCGGCCTCCCGGACATGGTGTTCGCGGCCAACTCGGGCACCGTCGTGGACGGGCGCGTGCTCGGCTCGCGGTTCCGCGCCCCGCAGCGCACCGCCGAGGCGGAGCATTTCCGCCGCTGGTTCCTCGAACACGGCTACCGCGACCTGACCATGCCGGAGAAAATCAACGAGGCCGAGGGCGATTTCGCCTGGACCGGACGGCTGCTGCTGGCCGGTACTGGCTTCCGCACCGACCCTGCCGCGCACGCCGAGGCGCAGGAGGTGCTCGGCGTCCCGGTCGTGTCGCTGCAGCTGATCGACCCGCGGTACTACCACCTGGACACCGCGCTGTTCGTGCTGGCCGAGGCGACGGACACGGCGACCGCGCAGGTCGTCTACTACCCGGAGGCGTTCTCGCCTGGTTCGCAGCGCGTGTTGCGGCGGATGTTCCCGGACGCTGTGCTCGCTACTGCGGCTGATGCGGAGTGCTTCGGGCTGAACGGGGTGTCCGACGGGCGCAACGTGGTGTTGCCGGTCGAGGCGACGGACCTTGGTGCTCGGCTGGCCGAGCGGGGTTACGAGCCGGTGTATGTGGATATTTCGGAGCTGCGGAAGGCCGGTGGCGGCCCGAAGTGCTGCACGCTGGAGATCCGCAAGTAGGTCAGTGCGGGTACTCCAGGGGCTCGATCGAGGACTGCTCCGGGAACGGTCCGGACGGCAGTTCGCGCGGGTCTAGCTTGTGCACGGTGAGGTCGATGTTGGTGTGGGTGTACCCGTTGTCCTTCATGGCAGCGGGTACTCCGAACTTCGAGAACGAGCAGTCGCGGGTGAAGCGGCCGCGGCTGGCGTCCCAGTCGGTGCCGCCGGTGCTGTAGACGGTGTAGTGGCCGTCCGCGATGCCGCTCGCCGAGGTGGTGGCTCCTGCCTTCACGTACACGGTGAACACCGGGCGGGAGAGGTCGGCGAACGTCACGGCCTGGTCGGTGCCGGAGACGTTCTTGATGCTGACGCTGTTCTTGCCGCCGCCCGCGCCGGCGAGGACCGCGCCGTTTTCCGCGCTGCGGTTCGGTGCCGGGCGGGCGTCGGGGAAGAGCGGGCCGAGGTGATACGGGTGGGCCGGGTCGGCGGTGGCCAGTTTCGCGAGGGTGTCGCGCAGCCCGGCGATGCCTTGGTCGTTGCTCAGCTCCGCGATGGCTGAGACTCCGCCGCACAGCTTGTTCGTCAGCGCGCTGCTCTCGATCTTCGGCACGGAGCTGTTGTAGAGCACGGTGAAGTCGGACAGCAGCGCGCGGTTGGTGCTGCGGATCGCGTCCGGGGGAAGGGCGGAGTCGAGCTGCTGGATGGCGCTGCTGACCGCGCTGCTGAGACTCGAGCTCGCGCTGTTCACCTCCGCGGGGGTGGTCGCCTGCTCGAGCTGCTGAACGGTCGGGGTGATCGAGGCGCCGATGTCGGTGAGGAGCTTCTGGTAGCCCGCCGGGTCGAGCGGGGTCGCGGGGACGGTGCTGCTCGGCGGGCTGGAGCTGGTGGTGGCGCTGGCCGGGCTGCTCGACGCGGGTGCGGCTACCGGGTCGTCGTCCGAGCGGGTCGTCAGGTGGATGACGAGGGCGGTGGCGAAGACGACGAACACGACGGCCGCGGCGATCGGCCGGGGAGACAACTGCAGTTTCGCGAAGCGGGACACCGGCCGATTTTCCGGGCTGTGCGGCGGTTTCGGGTCGGTAGTTTTGCCGAGCCCGGACTACTTCAGGACCCGGCCGAGGAAGCCGCGCAGGTAGCCCGCGACGACGTCCAGGTGGCTTTCCAGCAGGAAGTGCCCGCCGTCGATCAGGTGCACCTCGGCGTCCTTGGCGTCGCGGGCGAAGGCTTCCGCACCGGCCGGGCCGAAGATCTCGTCGCCCCGGCCCCAGACGGCGAGCACCGGGACGTCGTGGTTGCGCAGGAATTCGTGCAGCCGCGGGTAAAGCGGGCGGTTGTGCTGGTAGTCGCGGAAGAGCGCGAGCTGGATTTCGTCGTTGCCGGGGCGGGAAACCAGCGCGTGGTCGTGCTCCCAGGTGTCCGGGCTGACCAGGCTCGGGTCGGGGACGCCGTGCAGGTACTGCCAGCGGATGGCGTCGTAGCTCAGCGCGGTGCGGACGGCCGGTTCGGTGTCCGGGCCGGGGTTCGCGCCGTAGGCCCAGAGGCCGGTCCAGAACGAGTCGACGAAGCCTTCTTCGTACCCGTTGCCGTTCTGCGTGACGATCGCGGAGATCCGGTCGGGGTGCTTCAGCGCGAGCCGCCAGGCGATCGGGGCGCCGTAGTCCTGGACGTAAACCGCGTAGCGGTTCAGGCCCAGCTGGTCGAGCAGGCCGGACGTGAGGTCGGCGAGGGCGTCGAAGGTGTAGTCGAACTCGTCCGCGCTGGGGGCGGCGGAGTGGCCGAAGCCGAGGTGGTCCGGCGCGATCACGCGGTAGCGGTCGGCCAGCAGCGGGATGAGGTTCCGGAACATGAACGAGCTGGTCGGATACCCGTGCAGCAGGACGATCGCGGGCGCGTCGGCGGGACCGGACTCGCGGTAGAAGAGCTTCTGGCCGTCGACGACGGTCGTCCGATGCTGGATCATGGCTAACCCCTTTGCTGGTTTAATCTGGTTAGGTCTCGCCATGGAAGCATGGTCGAGCTAACCTGTCAAAGGGTGCAGTCTGGTTAGGAGAGCTTCGATGGACGCGCTGCTCGACCTGCTCAACAGCAGGCCGCTGGTCAACGGCGAGGAACAGGACGCGCTCGACCGGCGGTGGGCGCGGGAGCGCGGCGGCGACGGGAGTGCCGCGGAGCTGGAGCTGCTGCGGCAGGCGCGGGATCTCCTTCGGGACGTCGTGCGCGGGGACAGCTCGCCGGTTGCGTTGCGTTCGTTGCTCGACGGGGTGCGTCAGGTGCCGGAGGTTTCCGCGGACGGCCTTCGCTGGTCGTTGGAGACGCCGCCGCATGCCCGGTTGGCTGTTGGGGCGGTTCTGGACTGGGCGGCGATCGAGAAGGATCTCCCCGGGCGATTGCGGGCCTGCGCCAACGACGAGTGCCAGCTGTTCCTGCTCGATCGCAGCCGGGCGAACCGTGCGCGCTGGTGCTCGATGGCGGCTTGCGGGAACCGGGAGAAGGCTCGGCGGCACTACCACCGTAATCATTGAATCTTCACCCAAACGTGTGAAGATGACGGCTGTCTACAAGTGTGGACGTATTCCGATTTTCCTGCGGGAGTGTTTTCTCCACGCCGGAAGTGCGTTGTTGACCATGGGATCGGCGCCGGTAACTGCTCCGTTTGCGAATCCGATTAATCGGGTACGGTACGACAGACGGGAGGCGCGATGATCACCTTTGCGGTGCACGGCATTGGCAAACCCCTGCGGGCCCTCGATCCGGGAGAGGACGAGCGGTGGATCACCGTGGAGCAGTTCGACGCGCTCCTGGGCGTCGTCTCGGGGACGGGCGCGAAGCTCACTTTCGACGACGGGAACTCCTCGGATGTCGAGATCGCGCTGCCGCGGCTGGTCGAGCGCGGGCTTTATGCCGAGTTCTTCCCGCTGGCGGGCCGGGTCGGCGAGCGCGGGTACGTCGACCGCGACGGGCTGCGGCAACTGGTGGACGCGGGGATGCACGTCGGATCGCACGGCTGGGACCGGTTGGACTGGCGACGGCTCGACGGATCGTTCGCGGTGCGCCGGGAGCTGGACGAGGCGCCGCGGTTGCTGGAGCAGCTGAGCGGGACCCCGGTGCGGCGGTTTTCGCTGCCGGAGGGGCGCTTCGACCGGCGGGTGCTGACGCATCTGCGCGAGGCCGGGGCGACCCGGGTGTACGCGAATGTCGGCGGCGTGCGCGGGGCGGCGCTGGTGCGGTCGCGGACGGAGATCCGGTCGGACCTGAGCCCCCGCTGGGCCGAGGCAGTGAGCCGCCGTCCGCGTCGATTCCCGGCGCGTTGGGCGTCTCGGCCCGGGCGGTAACTCGCGATCCGTGAAGGGCTCCTTCGCGGACTTGGACTTTAAGGCGGCGCCGCGACTGCCGGGCGGCGCTGCGACTGCGGCGCGGGATGTTCGTGAGGGGAACCCTGAGGGAATCAGATTCCCTCAGGGTTCCCCTCACGAACGTCGGTCGGTGTGGTGGGGGCGCAGCTAAGTCTCTTGGGTCTTCTTTGCGGACTGCTCGGTTCGGCGGGAAAAAACACCCTCTTTTGGCGGGTTGTGACCGCGTCCGTTCGGCGGCATCCTGAGCGCGCGCCGCCGTAAGGAAAGTTTCCTAATAAACAGGGAGCGTCGATGCGGAAACTCGTCCTGCTCGCGATTCTGGCGATAGCCGCCGCCGTCCTGCCCACCGCGCTCGCCTCCGCGGCGACTCCGGCCAAGACCCCAGCCGCGGAAGCAGTGCAGGCGGGCCCGACCGCGGACCAGATCCTCGCCAAGGTCGCCTCCTGCAAGCAGATCTCCAACGGCAAATACAAAACCGACGAAGACTCCGGCAGCGCGACCGTCCCGGTGTGCGACGCGGGCAAGGCGGTCTTCTGGAAAGCCGACATGGACATCGACTGCGACGGCCAGCGCACCACCGAGTGCAACGAGAACACCGACTGCTGCTTCCAGCCCGACACCGCCTTCCCGCAATCCGACGGCAAACCGCTCAACGCCGCCAAGCTCCCGTACATCGTGGTGCCGTCTTCGAGCAGCATCTGGAACTACGAAAACTCCGGTCTCCGCGGCGGCGGTTCCTGTGCGGTGATTTACAACGGCAAGGTCGAGTACGCGGTCATCGGCGACACCGGGCCGAACAAGATCATCGGCGAGGCGTCGTATGCGACGGCCAAGGATCTCGGCATCAATCCGGACCCGCGCAACGGCGGCGTCGACTCCGGCGTGACCTATGTCTGCTTCAAGAACTCGGCGGTGAACCCGATCGAGGATCACGGTGCGGCTACGAGCACCGGGGAAAAGCTTGCCTCGGCGTTCGTGGGCGGAAACTGAATTTTCCGAAGCTTCGGAAGGCATTCACTGCCCTTTCCGGACAACGGTGGGCAAATTCCCCGGGCGATGCGGCCGGATGGGGTAACCGCCGGTCCGGTGGGCGGCGCAAGGCGGGAATCCGTGCGAGGACACGGGTTCCCGCCTTGTTATGCGGAACCGGTAACGAAGCCCGTCCGCGCTCCGACCAATGAGCAGCGAACGGTCGGGCGGAGGTTCCGTTGTGAAGATCAGCGTCTTCGGGCTGGGATACGTCGGGTGCGTGTCCGCGGCTTGCCTGGCGGGACAAGGGCACGAGGTCGTCGGAGTGGACGTCAATCCGGCGAAGGTGGACCTGGTGACGGCCGGCAAGGCGCCGGTGGTCGAGGAACGGATCGGGGAATTGACCGCGGAAGTGGTCGCCTCCGGGGCATTGCGGGCGACGACCGAGGTGGCCGAGGCGATCCTCGCGACGGACGTTTCCCTGGTGTGCGTCGGCACGCCGTCCGCGCCGAACGGGAGTCTTTCCACCGAGTACCTGCAGCGCGTCGCCGAACAGATCGGCGAGGCGTTAAAGGAACGAAAAGCTTTGGGGAACAACGAGAACCGGCACACGGTGGTGTTCCGGAGCACGATGCTGCCGGGCACCTGTCTCGGGCTGCTCGTGCCGATCCTGGAAAAGCACAGCGGCGGTACCGCGGGGGTCGACTTCGGCGTCGCGGTGAACCCGGAATTCCTGCGCGAGGGCACCAGTGTCCGCGACTTCTTCCAGCCGCCGAAAACGGTGATCGGCGAGTTCGATCCGGGCAGCGGCGACGTCGTGGCGAAGCTCTACGAGGGGTTGCCCGGCGACGTGTTCCGCGTGCCGATCCCGGTCGCGGAGATGACGAAGTACGCGGACAACGCTTTCCACGGTGTGAAGATCGGGTTCGCGAACGAACTCGGCGCGATCTGCCGTGCGCTCGGGCTCGATTCGCACCAGGTGATGGACGTGTTCCTGGCCGACCGCAAGCTCAACATCAGTCCGGCGTACCTGCGGCCCGGCTTCGCGTTCGGCGGCTCCTGTCTGCCGAAGGACCTGCGCGGGCTGGTCTACGCGGCGCGGCAGGCGGACGTCTCGGTGCCGTTGCTCGCCCACGTACTGCCGTCGAATGCCGAACATCTCCACCGGGCGTTCGAGCTCGTCGCGCGGACCGGGAAACGCAAGATCGGGCTGTTCGGGCTTTCCTTCAAACCGGGCACCGACGATCTGCGCGAGAGCCCGCTGGTCGAACTCGCCGAACGCTTGCTCGGCAAGGGATACGACCTCAAGATCCACGACGCCAACGTCAGCCTGTCGCGGCTGATGGGGGCCAACCGCGAGTACATCGAAAGCAGGCTGCCGCACCTCGGGCAGTTGCTCGCCGGGTCGGTGCAGGAGGTGCTCGACCACGCCGAGGTGTGCTTGATCGGCACCTCGGACCCGGAGGTGCTGGCCGCGCTGCCGCACGGCAGCGGGCCGGTGCTGGTCGATCTGGTCCGCGTCCCGGACGCCGCCGCGCGCCGGGCGGAAGAGGGGTACGTCGGCCTTGCCTGGTGAAGGCTTTTCCGAAAACGAAATCCTGCGGAACCGGGTCGCGCTGATTCTCGTCGAGAATCTGTCCGTGCCGTTCGACCGGCGCGTGTGGCAGGAATGCCAGACGCTGCGCGACGCCGGGATGACGGTGCACGTGATCTGCCCGCAGGGCACGAAACGGGACACCGAGGCCGAAGTCGTGCTCGACGGCGTGCACATCCACCGGTATCCGCTGCAGGCGGCGACCGGCGGACCGGCCGGGTACGCGCGCGAGTACGGATCCGCGCTGTGGCACACGTTCCGGCTCGCGCGCAAGATCGGCCGGGTCGACGTCGTGCACGCCTGCAATCCGCCGGATCTGCTGTTCCTGGTCGCCCGGATGTTGCGAAGACGTGGTGCGAAGTTCATTTTCGATCAGCACGACCTGGTGCCGGAACTGTATTTGTCGCGATTCGATCGCGGACAGGATTTCCTTTACCGCGGCGTTTGTGCGTTGGAACGCTCCACCTATCGCGCCGCGGACGTCGTGCTGTCCACCAACGAGAGCTACCGCCAGGTCGCGCGGATCCGCGGCGGCAAGGCGCCCGAGGACGTGTTCGTGGTCCGCAGCGCGCCGGTCGTGGAGCGGTTCCACGAGGTGCCGGTGGAGCCGGAACTCAAGCGCGGCAAGCTGAATCTGCTCTGCTACCTCGGCGTGATGGGCCCGCAGGACGGCGTGGACTACGCCCTGCGCGCGCTCGCGTCCCTGCGCGACGAGGTGGGCCGCGACGACTGGCACGCGGTGTTCGTCGGGGCGGGCGACACGTTCGACGAGATGGTCGCGTTGTCGCATCAGCTCGGATTGTCCGGACAGGTGGAATTCACCGGCCGGGTGTCCGACGAGGATCTGCTGCGGTATTTGTCCGCGGCCGACGTGTGCCTTTCGCCGGATCCGCTCAACCCGCTCAATGACGTGTCGACGATGAACAAGGTCATGGAGTACATGGCCATGGGCAAACCGATGGTGTCGTTCGAGCTGCGCGAGGCGCGGGTGTCGGCGGGCGAGGCCGCGCTTTATGCCCCGGCCAACGACATCGCGGAGTTCGCGAAGCTCGTTTCCGTGCTCCTGGACGACCCGGAGCAGCGGGAACGGATGGGACAGCTCGGCAAGCAGCGCGTGCGCGGACCGCTCGCCTGGGGCAATTCCCAGGCGGCGTTGATCAAGGCGTACGAGCGTGCGCTGGGTTGAGCCGGGTCGCGTTTCGAACAAGGTTCGGCCGGATGGTGTAACCAACCGGCGCGGTGCCGCGACGGGGTCAATGACCCGTGCGTCGGCCCGTGAGGGGAGACCTGGTTTTGAGTGACGAAACAGTACGCCTTTCTGTCGTGGGGAAGGTGGTGCGCCGGCGGTGGCGAGCGTTGTTGATGCTCGCGGTCGTCGGCGCGGGTGTCGGGGCCGGGGCTTCCGTGGTGCTTTCGCCGGGATACGAGGCGCAGGCCAGCGTGTTGCTGCAGGGACCGAGGCAGCCGGACGAACTGCTGACCGAAGCACAGGTGGCGACGAGTTCGGTGGTGCTCGACCGGGCGTCGGCGGCGCTGGGGCTCGGGATTCGCGGAACGGATCTGCAGAAATCGGTCGCCGCGTCCGTCGCGCAGGGCAATGTCGTGACGATTACCGCGAAAGGCTCCAGCCCGGAGCGCTCGCAGCAGCTGGCCGACCAGGTCGCGGGCGAGTTCGTGAAGTATTCGACGCAATTGCTCGGAAATTCCGCGGACCAGGCCGCACAACTCGCGCAACAGCAGAAGGAATCGCTGCGCCAGCAGATCGTGCAGACCAACCAGCGGATCCTCGATCTGTCGAAATCCGTGGCGAACGGCGACACCGTCGAGGGCGTGCAGGCGCGTACGACGCTGCAGGGGTTGCGGACGGCGCTGGAGCAGGCGGTCAACAACCTCAACGCGGCTGACGCGGCGACCGGCGCGGGCAACATGGTCGTGCTCGGTCCGTCCGAACGGCCGTCCTCGCCGTCCGCGCCGACGTTCCTGCAGCTGACGGTCGGCGGCGCGGTGGTGTTTTTCGTGCTCGGGATCCTGGCCTACCTGTTCGGGGCGCGGACCGACCGGCGGCCGCGCAGCGAAGGCGAAATCGGTTCGGCGCTGGATGCCCCGGTGCTGGCGAGCATCGATACCCCGGCGGTTTCGGACGCGCCGGCGAAGTGGTGGCGGAAGGCCGTCGGGAACGAGCGGCCGTGGAACCTGCCGGAGGTGCCCTCGTCGGCCGACGACGCGGCACGGGAGGTGCGGTACCGCCGCGTGCTCGCGCGGCTGGGCGCGGATCGCGACGGAGTGTTGCGGCTGCTGATTCTTGTTCCGCGCGGGGACGCCTCGGCGCGGAACGTCGCGGAACAGTTCGCCGGCACGGCTCGCGGCGACCGCATCCGCGTCGAGGTGACGGTGACCGAAATCGAGGTGGTACCCGGGGCGCAGCCGATCGTGCCGGACGGAACGGCAGGTGTGCTCGTGGTGATCTCGCTCGGCTCGCGCAACGCGTGGGAACTGGTTTCGATCGCGGAGGCTTGCGCGGACTCGGGGCACGAAATTCTCGGTGCCGTGCTGGCGCGGGAAGTGCACGTCGCTGGCGGACCGAAGCAAAAGCCGGTCGCCAAGAAGCGGACCGATGAACTGGCTGGTGCGCGATGAGCGCCGCACAGGTCCAGCCCCTGGTCGATCTCCAGCGGCTGGTGGTCGCGTTGCGGCGCAAGCGGCGGTTCTGGCTGACGACAGCGCTGGCCGGGTTGATTCTGGGCTGTGCGGTGGCGATCTTCCTGCCCGCGCCGCCGACCGCGGTCACGAAGATCATGGTGATCCACCCGGACGATTCGCCGACCGACAGCGGCACGCTCATGCGCACCGACGTCGCCGTGCTTTCGACGGCGAACATGGCGGCAGCGGCGCTGAAACGGATCAACAACCCCGAATCGCCCTCGGATTTCCTGAAGGACTACGCCGGGCTCGGCCTCACCAACAACGTCATGCAGGTGACGGTCAAGGCGAAGACCAAGGACGAGGCGGTCGCGAAGGCGAAGGCGCTTGCGGACGCGTTCATCGCCGACCACACGGCGCGCACCCAAGCCGCGGCCACCGGTCGTTCGAAAGCATTGCTGCAGCAGCGGGACCAGTCTCAGGCGCAGTTGGCGGACATCGACAACCAGGCCGCGGCCGAGGTCGCGAAGGGGCGTAACTCCAACGCTGGTGCGCTGGAGCAGCTGTATACGCAGCGCGCGAACCTGGTGTCGAAGATCGCCGATCTGCAGAACCAGGCGCAGCAGGCCGGGATCGGGTCGCCGGAGGTCATCGCCGGGACGCAGATCGTGGATGCGCCGGCGGTCCAGCCGGTGTCGAAGCTGAAGACCTATGGCACGGATGGCGGCGTCGGGCTGGCCCTGGGGCTCGCGCTCGGGCTTGCTTTCGCCGCGGTGTCCGCATTGGTCCGGGACCGGCCGGTATTGCGCCGCGAAATTTCGCAGCACCTCGGGGCGTCGGTGATCGCGCAGGTGGGCGTGAAGCCGATCGGCCCGGCGAAGCTGTGGCGGCGCTCGAAGGCGGTCACCGAGTCCAGCCGGGTCGCGCTCACGCTGGCGCGGGCGGCGCGGGAAGACCGGGATTCGCTGTCGCTGCTGGAGATCGGCGCGGCCTCGACCGCGGCGGAGCTGGCGGTGGAACTCGGCCGTTCGCTGGCCGAGGACGGGCCGGTGGTGCTCGTCGACGACCTGCCGGGCAAGGAAGTGTCGCGGCTGCCGGTCGAAGGAAACGTCCAGGTCGTCGAGGCTGGCGATCCGGCGGTGGCGCGCGCGGTGCGCCGGGTCGGGGTCGGCACGGCCTCGCCGGGCACGGCGTGGACCGACCTGTCGGCGCTCGGCGCGGAGGCGGTGCTGGTGGTGCGTGCCGGGTTCGCGAACACGCAGTGGCTGCACACCGTCGCGCGGCAGCTCGCCGACTGCGGGGTGCCGATCCTCGGCGTGGTGCTGGTCGATCCGGATCCGAAGGACGGCACCGACGGCACGCTCTGGGACGGGCTGCACACGGCATTGCGCGGGCGGGCTGCCGTGGTCGCGAAGAAACAGGAAGACGCGGTCGAGCTGGAGCTGCGTGAGGAAACCAAGCCGATCGAATGGCCGGGGAAGCGCGACACCGAGCGCAGGCGCCGTCCGCTTGACCGGACTCGTCCGCCGTCGCCAGTGGACCCGGACGCACCGACGAGGCGGCTCAAACCCGTACAGGAAAGCTAGGGGGACGAAGCGCATGTGCGGCATCGCGGGCGCGTACAGCTGGCCGGACGGCGGCCCGCTCACCGACCGGCTCACCCAGTGCCTCGCGCACCGGGGACCGGACGGCGACGGCCGCTACGACCATCGGGAGGTCCACTTAGGACACCGTCGGTTGTCCATCGTGGACCTGTCGGAAACCGGTGCGCAGCCGATGACGGCCGAGGGCCTTGCCCTGACCTACAACGGCGAGCTGTACAACGCGCCGGAGCTGCGGGCCGAACTCGAAGCCGCCGGGGTCCGGTTCCGCGGCACCTCCGACACCGAGGTGCTGCTGCGGGCGTGGCGGGAGTGGGGAACGGACTGCCTGCCGCGGCTGCGCGGGATGTTCGCCTTCGCGGTGTACGACGAACGCACTGGTGAGCTGGTGCTGGTGCGCGACCAGTTGGGCATCAAGCCGCTGTTCTTCGTACGTCGCGGAGGCGGGGTCGTGTTCGCGTCGGAGCTGAAGGCGCTGGCACGCGAACTCGGCGACACCTTGAACGTGGACCAGGCGGCGATGATCGCGTCGCTGCTGTACTACTGGGTCCCGGACAGCCGGTGCGCTTACCGCGAAGCGGAGAAGCTGCCGCCGGGTACCTGGCTGCGATTCCGGCCGGACGGCAGCACGGACACCGGTGCTTACTGGTCGCTGCGCGAAGTCGCCGAGGAAGGCGCGGCGTATCGCGGCGAGGTCGATTTGCACGCGGTCGTTGAGGATTCCACTCGCAAGCACCTGCTGTCCGACGTCCCAGTGGCGACCTTTCTTTCCGGCGGCCTCGACTCCAGCTACCTCACCGCGCTGGCCGCACGCGAGCAGCCGGGGATTTCGGCTTACACGATCGGTTTCCGTCCGGAGGACGCGAAATTCGAGGCAATGCCGGACGACCTGCGGTACGCCCGGATCGTCGCCCGGCAGTTCGGCGTGGATCTGCACGAGATCGAGATCGCGCCGGACGTCCAGGATCTGCTGCCGCGGATGACGCACCACCTGGACGAACCGATCGGCGACCCGGCGGCGATCAACTCGTACCTGATCTGCTCGGCCGCGCGCGAGGCTGGCGTGAAGGTGCTGCTGTCCGGGATGGGTGCCGACGAGCTTTTCGCCGGGTACCGCAAGCATTTGGCGAACCTGCTGGCGTTGCGGTACCGGCGGGTGCCGGGCGTGGCGCGCCGGGCGATCGGGGCGGCGGTCGATCGGCTGCCGGTCGCGTCGTCCACGCGCGGCTACCGGTCGGTGCGGTTCGCGAAGCGGTTTCTGTCCTTTGCGGACCTTCCGGAGGAAACGGCGTTCCGGCGCAGCTACACCATGTACGACCGGGCGGAGCTGCTCGACCTGGTCTCGCCGGATCTCAAGTCCGAAGTGGACGATGTGCTCACCGAGCACGCCGACATCTACTACGACACGAAGCTGACCGACCAGGTCAACCGGATGTGCCTCGCCGACGCACGGATGTTCTTGCCCGGCTTGAATCTCACCTACACCGACCGGTCCACAATGGCCGCTTCCACCGAGGTGCGAACGCCCTTTGTGGACATTGAAGTGGTCCGGGCCGCGTTCCGGGTGCCCGGCCGGGAGAAGATCGCCGGGCGGCAAGGCAAGGTGGCGTTGAAGAAGGCGGCCACGGCGATCCTGCCCGACGAAATCGTGTACCGGCCGAAGGGCCTGTTCAGCGCGCCGCTGCGGGCGTGGATGAGCCGGGACCTCGCGCCGCTGGTGCGGGAGGTCATCGAGGACGGCGTCCTGGTCGAGTCCGGTTTCCTGCAGCGCGACGCCCTGCGCAAGCTGGTGGCCGAGGACGCCGCCGGGCGCGAGGACCGCGCGAAACACCTTTGGCACGTGCTGACCCTCGAGTACTGGTACCGCGGGGCCCTCCGCGGCGAGCGGCTAGGAGTCCAGTGAAACAGGTAGTGCAGAACTACAAGAGCGGCGAGCTGGCCCTGCTCGACGTCCCGGTGCCGGCGTGCAAACCGGGCGGCGTGCTGGTCCGCAGCCAGTACTCGCTGATCTCGACCGGCACCGAGATGATGAAGGTGTCCGAGGCCGGGATGTCGCTGCTGGGCAAGGCCCGGTCGAGGCCGGACCAGGTCGCGAAGGTCATGCAGAGCGTCGCGACGAACGGGCTCGCCGCGACGTATCGCAAGGTGTCCGGGAAGCTCGATTCCTATACGCCGCTGGGCTATTCGCTGTGCGGTGTGGTCGAGCAGGTCGGCGAGGGCATCGACGACGTCGTGGTCGGCGACCTCGTGGCGTGCGCCGGGAACGAGCACGCGCTGCACAGCGAGCTGAACTGGGTGCCGAAGAATCTGTACGCGAAGGTGCCGGCCGGGCTTTCGCCGCGGCAGGCGGCGTTCGCGACGGTCGGCGCGATCGCGATGCAGGGCGTCCGGCGCGGTGAACCGCAGCTCGGCGACCTCACGCTGGTGATCGGGCTCGGCCTGATCGGGCAGCTGGTGGTGCAGTTGCTGGTGGCGACCGGCGCGCGTGTCGTCGGCGTGGACCCGGACGCGCAGCGCTGCGAACTCGCGCGGGAACTGGGCGCGCTCGCCTGCGGGCATCCGGCGTCCGGCGAGATCGACCAGGCGGTGGCCGAGCTGTCCGGCGGACACGGCGTGGACCAGGTGTATCTCGCCGCGGGCGGGGCGTCGAACGATCCGGTGGAGCTGGCCGCGCGGCTCGCGCGCGACCGCGGCCGGGTGGTGGACATCGGCAAGATCTCGCTGAACCTGCCGTGGAACGCTTACTACGAAAAGGAACTCGACGTCCGGTTCTCCCGCTCCTACGGGCCCGGCCGCTACGACCCGGCCTACGAGCTGGAGGGGCGCGACTACCCGATCGGCTACGTGCGCTGGACGGAACGGCGCAACCTGGAGTGCTTCCTCGACCTGGCCGCGCGGGGCAAGCTCGACGTGACGCCGTTGATCAGCCACACCGCGGACTTCTCCGCGGCCGTCGAGACCTACCGGGCGCTCAACGAGGGCGAGCTGAAGGCGGTCGCGGTGCTGTTCCGCTACCCCGACGCGCCGCCCGCCGAGGACGAAAGCGTGGTGACCGCGGTTCCGGCGGCTCCGATCGTCGACAAGCGGACGGATCCGTTGCAGTGGCTGCGGATCGGGTTCATCGGTGCGGGCAACTACGCGTCCTCGATGATCCTGCCGCACCTGGCCGGGGACGAACGGGTGCTGCTCACCGACGTCGTCACCACTTCAGCGCTCTCCGGGGCCAACGCGAAGCGCAAGTTCGGTTTCGTCGCAGCCAGCACCGACGTCGACGCGCTGCTGGAGGACGACGACGTCAGCACGGTCTTCGTGGTGACCCGGCACAGCTCGCACGCGGAGCTGACGCGGCGGGCGCTGTTGGCGGGCAAGGCGGTCTTCGTGGAGAAGCCGCTCGCGTTGTCGGAGAAGGAATTGCGCGGCATCGTGGACGCGGTCGCGGAATCGGGCAACAACCGGCTGCAGGTCGGGTTCAACCGCCGGTTCGCGCCGCTGCTGGTCGAGGCGAAGAACCAGTTCGGCCCGCGCGTCGGCCCGGCTTCGGTGCGGTACCTGGTCAACGCGGGCCGCTTGGACGCGAACAGCTGGTACAACCAAGCTGATTCCGAGGGCAGCCGGTTCGTCGGCGAGGGCGGGCACTTCATCGACACGGTCAGCTGGTTCCTCGGCAGCGACCCGGTTTCGGTCTACGCCACCGGCACTCCCGGCAACCACGACCTGCAGGTGCTGCTGCGCTACGCCGACGGTTCGACCGCGACGATCAGCTACATCACCAGCGGCAGCACGGCGTTTCCCAAGGAAACGCTGGAGGTGCTCGCCGACGGCAAGGTGCTGAAATTCGACGATTTCGTCCGCGCCTCGGTGTTCGGGCGCAAGCGCTGGACCAGCTCGCGGCTGCCGAAGGCGCGCGACAAGGGCCAGCAGGCCGAACTGGACGCGTTCATCACCGCGTTGAAGACCGGCGTCGCGATGCCGATCAGCCTCGACTCGTTGGTGTCCACGACGCTGGCGACCCTGGCTGTGCACCGCAGCCTCGAAACCGGCGCGCCGGTGCGGTTGGAGCAGTGATGGACCCGTCCTGGTACCTGCGCCGGCTGTCCGCGATGGGACCGGCGGAGATCGTCGGCCGCGTCGGCGACGTCGTGCGCAAACAGCGGTGGCGCGGCGAATCCCAGCGACAGCCGACCTGGTCAGCGACCCGGACGTTCCCAGCCTGGCCTGCTGAACCGGAGGTGCCCACGACCGGCCGGGAGAGGCTGGTCGAGGCGGCGGATCGGCTGATGGACGGGCACGCCGAGTACTTCGGAGTGGCGCGGGACGACCTCGTCGCGCCGGATTGGGCGTTCGATCCGAAGACCGGCCGCCGCGCGCCGGGGGACCGGTACTCGTTCGAGATTCCGTACCGGGACGAGAACGCGATCGGCGACATCAAGCAGATCTGGGAACCCTCGCGGCATCAGCATCTGACCGTGCTGGCCGCGGCGTACCGGGTGACCGGCGACGACCGTTACGCGCACCGCGTGGCTGATCACCTGAAGTCGTGGTGGGCGGCCAATCCGCCGATGCGCGGCGTGCACTGGCTGAGCGGGATCGAGCTGGGCATCCGGCTGCTGTCCTGGGTGTGGGTACGCCGGTTGCTGGACGGCTGGTCCGGCGCGTCCGGTCTGTTCGAGGACAACCCCGAAGCGTTGCGGCAGATCTGGCACCACCAGCGGTGGCTCGCGGCGTTCCCGAGCCGGGGCACGTCGGCCAACAACCACGTGCTCGCCGAAGCCGCCGGACAGCTGGCGGCGTCGTGCGCGTTCGACTGGTTCCCGGAGTCCGCTCGCTGGGGGGCCACCGCAGTCCGCTCGCTGGACTCGCACCTGCGGGCAAACACCTTCACCTCCGGGCTGAACCGCGAGCTGGCCACGGAGTACCACGGTCTCGTGCTGGAACTGGGCCTCGCCGCCGCGCTGGAAGCCGGACCGCGGCTGCCGCGCTCGACCTGGCTGGAACTAAGGGCGATGTGCGACGCCCTCGCGGCCATTGTGGACTGTGCCGGACGCCCGCCGCGCCAAGGCGACGCCGACGACGGCTACGGCCTGATCGTGGACGGACCGGAGACGGACCGCTGGCATTCGCTTCTGGCCACCGGCGACGCACTGTTCGGCCGCGCGGAGTGGTGGCCGAAGCTGCCCGACGACGACGTCCGCACCGCATTGTTCGCCGCGTTGCGCTCCCGGGTGCCGCAACTCGACAACTCCCGCGAGCGCCCGGTTTTCTCGGACGCGGGCATGACCATCCTGCGCAGCGACAACGGTCCGGAGATCTGGTGCCGATGCGACAGCGGTCCGCACGGCTTCCTCGCCATCGCCGCGCACGCGCACGCCGACGCGTTGTCCATCGAGGTCCGGCACGACGGCGTCGACATCCTCGCCGACCCGGGAACGTACTGCTACCACGGCGAACCCGAGTGGCGCGCGTACTTCCGCTCCACGCTCGGCCACAACACGCTGCAGCTCGACGGTGTCGACCAATCGACTTCCGGCGGCCCGTTCCTGTGGACGCGGCACGCCAACTCGCGCACCCTCGCCTCGACGCCCACCCAATGGCAGGCCGAACACGACGGTTACGCCCCGGCACTGCACCGCCGCACCGTCGAGCTGTCCGGCCGGACGCTGACCGTGGTCGACGAGGTAACCGGCGGCGGTTCCGCCAAACTCGCCTTCCACCTCGGTCCGCTCCTGTCCGTCGAGCTGGAGGGAAACACCGCGCAGCTCACCTGGCCCGGCCGTACCGCGACGCTGGAACTGCCGTCGCAGCTCGCCTGGACCGCGCACCGAGGCGAGACGAATCCGCCGCTGGGCTGGTACTCGCCCGGGTTCGGCCGCCGTGAACCCGCCACGACGCTGATCGGCTCCGGTCCCGTCACCGGGCCGCTGACCACCGTGCTCCGCTTGCCCTGATGTCGAGAGGATCCACCGTGCGAAGGATTTTGGTGCCGCTGCTGGGAGCGCTGCTCCCGCTCGCGCTGGCTTCGTGCAGTTCGTCCGGAGCCGCGCCCGCTCCGGTCGCCGGATCGACTACGCCGCAGGGCCCGGTCGCCGCGGTCTGCGATCACGCGCCGGCGGGCCCGGCGACCGCGCCCGCCGGGGCCGTCCAGGTGGATCCGGCCGTGGTGGACGACTTGTCGACCAAGACGAAGAATTCCCCGGCGGGCACCACGTTCTGGCTCGCGCCCGGCACGCACCGGCTCACCGACGACGAGTACGCCCAGGTGCAGCCGAAGGACGGCGACGTCTACCTCGGCGCTCCCGGCGCGGTGTTCGACGGGCGCAAGAAGAACCGGTACGCCTTCGCCGGCCCGGCCAAGGACGTCCGGCTCGAATCGTTCACCGTGCAGGGCTTCACCGCGCCGCGCGACGAGGGCGTGGTCAACCACGATTCGGGCCAGGGCTGGGTCATCCAGCACCTGACCGTGCAGGACAACGACGGGGCCGGGCTGATGGCCGGGCCGAAGCAGCAGATCCTCGACAGCTGCCTGCGGCGCAACGGCCAGTACGGCCTGAACGCCTACTCCGGCAACGCCGTCGTGACCGGGCTCGTGCTGCGTGGCACCGAGATCACCGGCAACAACACCGGGAACTGGGAGTCCAAGGTCCCGGAGTGCGGCTGCACCGGCGGTATGAAGTTCTGGGCGGTGGACGGCGCGGACGTCGTCGGCAACTGGGTGCACGACAACCGCGGCACCGGGCTGTGGGCCGACACTAACAACAACGACTTCCTGATCGAGGGCAACCTGATCGAGAACAACGACAGCGCCGCGATCATTTACGAGACCAGCTACAACGCGATCATCCGCAACAACACGATCCGCCGCAACAACCTGCTCGACGGCCGCGCGCACGCCGACCGCGGCGATCCGTTCCCGGCCGCGACGATCTACATTTCCGAGTCCGGCGGCGAACCGCGGCTGAAGGCCCGGACGAGCAATCTCGAAATCTCCGGAAACATGCTGCAGGACAACTGGAACGGCATCATCCTGTGGGAGAACGCCGACCGGTTCTGCAACAGCCCGGCCAACACGTCCAGCGGCTCGTGCACGAAGCTCGTGCCCAACGTCTCGACCTGTTCCGCGCCCGCGATCTCGCAGAAACCGCTGTACAGCGACTGCCGGTGGAAGACCCAGCGGGTCGTGGTGCAGCACAACCAGTTCACCCTCAACTCGAAGGTGCTCGGCTGCGAGGAGGTGTGCGGCCGGATGGGCGTGCTGTCCAATTTCGGCAGTTACCCGAACTGGTCGCCGTACCAGGGCGCGGTGATCCAGCAGGCGATCACGTTCCAGCAGGACAATTCCTGGCACGACAACGCGTACGCGGGGCCGTGGACGTTCGTCGCCAAGGAAATGAGCAACATCGTCGGCATCGGCGAATGGCAGAGCGCGCCGTATCACCAGGACGCGAATTCGAGCTACAAGCCGAACGGGGGCTGACATGGCCGAATTGACCGCCACGCTGCCCGCCGAAACGAAATCGGTGCCGAAAGCGGTAAGCGCGGCGTGGGCGTTGCTCATCCTCAACACGCTCGGCTCGACCGGCGCGCAGACGGTGATCCCGTTGCCGCGCACGGTGATCCAGCTGGTCACCATGGGCGCGCTGATGACCGCGTTCCTGCTCGCGCTGATGCTGAACCTGCGGATCCGGATCCGGCCGAGCGCGTACCTGCTGCTCCTGAGCTTCCTGCTGCTCACGAGCATCGTGGCCAGCATGCACCTGGAATCCGGGTACGGCTCGCTGTTCCGGTGCTTCCGGTTCACGGTGTTCGTCGCGACGCTCTGGCTGCTCAGCGGCTGGTGGGACGGGTCGTTCGCGTTCGTGCGGGCGCACATCCGGATGTTCGGCGCGGTGCTGCTGTCGGTCGTGCTCGGCCTGGCGATCGCGCCGGGCAAGGCGATGCCGGACATCTACGGCGGCCGGCTTTCCGGCGCGGTGTGGCCGCTGACGCCGCCGCAGGTCGGCCAGTACGCGGCGGTCATCGCCGGGCTCGCGGTGCTGATGTGGCTCGGCAAACGGACGGACGCCAAGAGCGCGTTGATCGTCGTCGTGCCGTCGCTCGGGCTGCTGCTGCTCACGCACACCCGCACCGCGACCCTCGGGCTCGTCGCCGGGCTGATCGTCGCGCTGCTGTCGATGGGGCTGGTCAGCGCGCGGGCGCGCAAAGTGTTCGCCTGGATCGTGCTCGTGGCCGGCTTCGCCGCGGTGGTGCTCGGCGGCCTGCTGCAGGCGTGGTTCCTGCGCGGCCAGAGCACGGACGATTTCTCCAGCCTGACCGGCCGCGCGAAGGTGTGGGACGCGCTGCTGTCCGCGCCGCGGACCGGATTCGAGTACATCTTCGGCGTCGGCCTCACCGACAAGTCCTACGACGGCCTGCCGATCGACAACAGCTGGCTCGCGATCTACCACGAGGAGGGCCTCGTCGGGATCGGGATCGTCGCCGCGATGCTGCTGGTGCTGGTCGCGATCGCGGTGCTGCGGCCGCCGTCGATAGCGCGAGCGAGCGCGATTTTCCTGATCGCTTACGTGATTTCCGCGTCCTACACCGAAGCCGGGCTCGGCGACGCGTCGCCGTATCTGCTGCATCTGGCGGTGGCCGCGTCGTTGCTGGCCGCGGGCGAGGCTCCAGCGAGGGAGAAGCTGGCGTGAAGGTTCTGGTGGTGCACAACCGCTATCGGTCGGAACAGCCGAGCGGCGAGAACAACGTGGTCGACGCCGAGGTAGCGCTGCTGTCCTCGGCCGGGATCGACGTGCAACGGTTCGAGCGGCACAGCGACGACATCGCCTCGATGCCGTTGGCGCGCAAGGCATTGGTGCCGCTGCAAGTGCCGTGGAACCGCGCGTCGCGGACGGAGCTGCGGGCGCGGCTGCGGCGGGAGCGGCCGGACGTCGTGCACGTCCACAACACTTTCCCGCTGCTGTCCCCGTCGGTGCTGGCCGCGTGCGCCGACGCGCGGGTGCCGGTGGTCGCGACGCTGCACAACTACGGCCTCGTCTGCCCGCCCGGCACGCTCTACCGCGACGGCCGGATCTGCACCGATTGCGTCGGCGGCCTGCCGGTCCCCGCCGTCCGACACGGCTGCTACCGCGATTCGGCGGCCGCGACCGTGCCGATGGCGGTGAACCTGCTGGTCAACCGCGATCGCTGGCGGACTGGCGTCACCCGGTTCTTCTGCATTTCCGACGCTCAGCGCCGCCTTCTCGTGGACGCCGGAATGCCTGCGTCGCGGATGACCGTGAAGCACAACTTCGTCCCGGATGAGGGGCGGCGGCGCGTCGGCGAAGGCGAGCACCTCCTGTTCCTGGGACGGCTCACCGAGGAGAAAGGCATCCCGCTGCTCAAAGCGGCTTGGGAGCAGTACTCCGGCAAACTGCCGTTGCTGATCGCCGGGACCGGGCCGCTGTCCGACGACATCGCGGCCTGGGCTGCTGGGCGGGACAACGTTTCGTACGTCGGGCTCCAGGACCGGGCTTCGTGCCAGGAGTTGATCGCCCGCGCGGCGGCGGTCGTGGTCCCGTCGACGTGGCTGGAGGCGTTCGGTCTCGTAGTGGTGGAGGCGATGGCCGCCGGAGTGCCGACGGTCGCGCCCGCGCACGGGGCCTTTGAAGAGCTGGTCACCGACGGTGTCGCCGGCTTGCTGCACACGCCCGGCGACGCGGCGGCGCTGGCCTCAGCGTTGTGCGAGGTGGCCGACCCGGAGCTGAACCAGAAGATGGGCGAGGCCGCGCGGCAACGGTACGACGCGGACTTCACCCCGGAAGTCGGGTTGAAACGGCTGCTCGAGGGCTACGAGGAAGCGATTTCGGCGGTATGAAGGACGGTGTGCGCGACCGACTGAAGATCTCGCCCCTGGCGCTTCCGATGGTTCTGCGCACGCCGTCGCTGGTGCTGGCTGTGCTCGGGCTCGTGGCGTTGATCGCGCTGGGCGTCCGCTTCGCGGGACACTCGGTGCCGAGCGCGTTCGACGCCCCGCTCCTGCCCGGCCCGGACCTCATTCCCGACCCGTGGTGGTACTTCGCGACCGCGATCGACTTCTGCGGCGAACCCTTGGGCGCGGTACTGATCCTGCTCCTGGTCATCGGCGGCTGCCTGCTGACCCACCGCCCGCGTACGGCGGTGCTGTCCGTGGTCGGCTGCAGTCTCACGGTCGGGGTGACTTCGGTGCTGAAACCGCTGACCGGCCGGACGATCCACGGTAGCTACCTGTCGTTCCCCAGCGGCCACACCGCCTTCGCTACCGCCTTGGCGTTAACCGGCGCTTACGTCCTGGCCGGTCGCTTAAGCCGGTTCGCTGCGGTGATGTGGCTGCTGGTTCTCGCGTTGGTGGCTGGCTTCCTGATGGCGTGGGCCGAGGTCGGGTTGGGCGCGCACTACCCGACCGACACGATCGGCGGCTTCGCTGCGGCGCTGGCGATCGTGCCCGTCACCGCCTACTGGATCGACCGGATCGCCGATCGTACGTGAGGGGAACCCTGAGGGAATCAGATTCCCTCAGGGTTCCCCTCACGCACAGTCGGGCTAGTGCCGGAACAGTTCCAGGTCGAAGGCGTCGGCGATCGCGGCGTGTCCGGTGTCGTTCGGGTGGACGCCGTCGGCGGTGACCAACTCGGCGCGTGTTTTCGTCGGGTGAGCGGGATCGCGCAGCGCTGCGTCGAGGTCGGTGACCGCGTCGAACTCGCCGCTGTCGCGGATCCAGCGGTTCACCCGCTGGCGGGCTTCCTCGAACTCCGGGGTGAAGACCGGGGAGCTGCCGATCGGCGGCAGCGTGCAGCCGATCACGCGCAGGCCGGGCGAATGCGCCCGGGCTCGGGCGAGGAGGAGGCGGTAGCCGTCGATGAGGTCGTCCGCGGTGGCCCGTTCGCTGTCCGGCATTCCTGGCAAGGAGCC
Organism: Amycolatopsis sp. cg13; assembly: GCF_041346965.1. Classification (GTDB taxonomy): domain Bacteria; phylum Actinomycetota; class Actinomycetes; order Mycobacteriales; family Pseudonocardiaceae; genus Amycolatopsis. Next base: position 5,123,709 of record NZ_CP166848.1, on the reverse strand, counting down.
GAAAATCAGGTCGTTCCCGCCCTCGAACAAGATGAGCCAGCGGGCACCGGGGCGGGCCAGCACGTCGCGGTCGAAGCGGGCCAGCGCGCTGGTGCCCATGCCGTCGGTCTCGCGCAGGACGCGGTTGCCGGAGATGCCCATGTTGACCACCGCGCGGGGCGGAAGACCCGGCTCGGCGGCGAGTCGGCGGGCGAGCACCGAGGGCCAGGGTGCGTCGGTGCCCGGCGTGGTCTCCATCCCGTCCACCAGAGAGTCGCCGAAGGCGATGACGGTGGCCGCGGTGTGCGGCGCGAGCACGTCGATGCCGGTGAGCCACAGGTACGACTGGAACTCGGCGGCGTCGAGCAGGTCCGGTTCGGCGGTCTGGTCGCCGGGGGCGAGCCACGCGGTGCGGAGCCCGACCTCGTGGACCGTCGGGGTGACCTTCTCGTCCGGGAGATACAGCGAGACGGTCAGGTCCGTCTGCGGGGAGACGGCGTACTCGATCGGGTCGCTGTAAATCTGCGCGCCAGTTGGCAGCACCACTTCGGCACGGTCGCTGAAGGTCAGCCGCACGCCGTCGAGGAAGGCCGCGCCGATGCGGACCGGCGCGTGGCCGAAGGAGTTCGAAAGGGCGACGTGCACAGCCGATCCGCCGACCGTCGAACGCGCCACCATGCGGACGGTTTGCGCGCTCACGGTGTCGAGAGCCGGTGCCGGCGGTGCCTCGTCGGGCATCTCCGGCCCGCCGCCCGGCTCGGCCGCGGGTGCCAGCTGCTGCGCGGTTCCCCAAGCAGCGATCCAGTGGTTTTCCATGATGTCTACCTCCAGGTGCGGGTCAGAACCAGCGAGAAAGGGCGTCTTCGAACGAGCCGTGGCCGCTTGCCCAGGCGACGATTCCGTCCGGCCGGACGAGCACGGCGTCGTAGCCGAGGTCATCGCGCGCCGGGATGGCCTGGTACTGGACTCGGTAGCGCGCCGCCGCGTCGCGCAGTCGGTCGTCGGCGGTGAAGTCGAGGGCGACGCCTCGGCCGTCCTGCAGCAGTTCGCCGAGGCGAGTGCCGTCGGCGAGACGGAAGTCCGGCGCGTTGTGGCCGACCAGTTCGTCGCCGAGGTCATAGCGGAGCGACAGGCCAGACGTGCGGGCGAAGACGTACGTGGTGCCGTCGCGGGTGGCCATCAGGTCGCGCACCACGGCCTGGATCGCCCGGGAGTACGGATCCGGGCGCATGACCGCCACCTGGGCGCGGGACCAGTCGAGCACCTTCGCGCCGACCGGATGGCGTTCGGCGGCGTAGGTGTCGAGCAGTCCGTCCGGCGCGTGCCCGCGTACCGTCGCCGCGAGCTTCCAGCCCAGGTTCATGGCGTCGCCGATGCCGAGATTGAGGCCCTGCCCGCCGAGCGGCGAGTGGATGTGCGCGGCGTCGCCGGCGAGCAGGACGCGGCCGCGCCGGTATTCGGTCGTCTGCTTGGCCCGGTCGGTGAAGCTGGACGCGAGCTGTACCTCGTCGAGCGTCACGTCGGTACCGGAAACGCGGCGCAGCACCGCTTGCAGGTGCTCGCGGGTCAGCGGCTGGGAACGGTCGTACGTGCCGCCATCGAAGTCCATCACGCCGAAGTGGCCGGGCGCGGGCATCGAGACGTACATGCCGTCCGGGGTCAGGTTGAAGCCCGGGCTGAGCTTCTCGGGATCGGCGATGGTCGCCAACGCGACGTACCCGGTCAGCTCCGGCTCGGTGCCGGCAAAGGAAAATCCCGCGAGCCGGCGCACCGTGCTGCGGCCGCCGTCGCAGCCGACGAGCCAGCGGGCCGGGTACTCGTCCTCGCCAGCCTGGACGACCACGTGCTCGTCGTCCTGGAAGAGACCGGAGACCGAGACGCCGCGCCGGATCTCGGCGCCGAGCTTGACCGCCCGTTCGGCCAGCACCGTTTCGACCGCGTCCAGGCTGGTCATGATGCCGTCCAAGGCCGGGCTGGGCAGCCGATAGGGCAGGCCGGCGAGGTCGACGTCGGCCGGGTCGAGCGAGGTACCGGCGAAATGACCGATCCAGCGCGGGCGCACCTGCTCGTCCTCGGCGGGCGGCAGCCCGGATTCGGCCAGCAGCGGGGCCAGCATTCCCCGGCGATAGAACGCCTCGGCCGACCCGCCCGACAGCCCCCGCATCCCGAGCGGCATCGTCCGCCACGGGGAATGCGGGTCCGGCTCCTTCTCCAGCACCAGCACCGAACAGCCCGCGAGAGCCAGTTCGCCGGCGAGGAACAGGCCGACCGGCCCGGCTCCCGCGATCACTGCGTCATGCATGACAACCTCCTTCTGGTGCGGTGAACCCGAGGTTGCCCGCCGCCGCTCACACGCGGCTCACACGGCGCGCACACCCCGGTTCGGGCGGCTGACCGGCAGACGCGCGAAGATCGAAGGGTGGCTGTTGTCCCGCTTCGCGTGACGTTGCTTGGCGCCGTGCAGGTGTCGCGCGGCGATGCCGTCCTGCCCGTTTCCGGCGCGCGGCTGCAGGCACTGACGGCGCGGCTGGCGCTCGCGGGCGGCCGCCCGGTCGAGCCCAGCGTTCTGGTCGACGCGATCTGGGCCGAGGACCCGCCCGCCGACCCCGCGCACGCCCTGCAGGCGCTCGTGTCGCGGCTGCGCCGGACGCTCGGTTCGGCGGACGTCGTCGCGCAGGTCGCGGGCGGCTACCGGCTGGCCGTGGAACCGGCCGACGTGGACGTGCTGCGGTTCGAGCACCTCATCGTTGCAGGCCGGGACCACTCGCGAGCAGGAGAGCGGTTAGCCGCCGCGGACGTGCTCGGCGAGGCCGTGGCGTTGTGGGGCGACCGGACCGAGCCCGCAGCGGTCGCCGCGGTGTCGGTGGCCGCCGCGACCCGCTTGGCCACCCTCGCCGTCGAGGCAGTGGCCGATCTCGCCGACGTCGAGCTGTCGCTGGGCCGCGTCGAGACGGCTGCCGCCCGGCTGACCGGCCTGCTCGCGGAACACCCGGTCCACGAACGGGCGGCCGCGCTGCTCATGGACGCGCTGGCCGCCCAAGGCCGCCAAGCCGACGCGCTCGCCCGCTATGAACAGATTCGCGAGGCACTGGCCGAGACCCTCGGCACTGACCCGGGCACCGCCCTGCGTGAGCGGCATCTGCGCCTGCTGCGCGACCCGGTCCCCGCGGCTGCCTCGGACGGCAACCTTCCCGCCGCGCTGACCAGCTTCGTCGGACGGGACGAAGACCTCGCCCGGATCGCCGAGCTGCTCGCGACCAGCCGGCTGATCACCGTGCTCGGCCCCGGCGGCGCCGGCAAGACCCGGCTCGCGCTGGAGGCCGCCCGCCGGCACGAATACGCCGGGGGCGCTTGGCTGATCGACCTCGCTTCGGTCTCCGAACCGGCCGAAATCGGTGCGGCCGTGCTGTCCGGGATCGGGCTGCGCGGCGGTGCCCTGTTCGAAGCGCGGACCGGGACTGAGCTAGACGTGCTCGCGGATCAGCTCGGCGGCCGGAAACGCTTGCTGCTCATGGATAATTGCGAGCACCTGGTCGACGCCGTGGCCCATCTGGTCGCGGCGCTGCTGTCCCGGTGCGCCGGGCTGCGGGTGCTGGCCACCAGCCGCGAACCGCTCGCGGTCGACGGAGAAGCGCTGGTGCCGCTCGGCCCGCTCGCCCTGCCCGAGCCGGGCGCGGACGTCGAAGGGGCCCGGCAAAGCGCGGCGGTACGCCTGTTCACCGAGCGGGCCGCGGCCGTGCGTCCTGGTTTCGTGGTGGACGAAGCGAATCTCGCCGACGTCACGACCGTGGTCCGCGGCTTGGACGGCTTGCCGCTGGCGCTGGAACTGGCCGCGGCGCGCCTGCGCACGCTCGCTCTGCCCGACCTGGTGGCCGGCCTGTCCGACCGGTTCCGGCTGCTCGCCACCGGCAGCCGGACCGCCTTCCCCCGGCACCGCACGCTGCGCGCGGTCATCGCGTGGAGCTGGGAACTGCTCGGTCCGGACGAGCGGACGGTCGCGGAACGGGTCTCGGTCTTGCCCGGGGGAGTCGTCCGGGATTCGGCCGCCGCGGTCTGCGCGGACGCGGTGCCGCCTGCCGACATCCCGGACCTGCTCGCGGGCTTGGTCGACCGGTCGTTGCTGCGGCTCGTGCCCGACACCGGCCGGTACCGGATGCTGGAGACAATCCGCGAGTACGGGCTGGAAAGCCTTGCCGTGCAAGACAATGTGCGGGACCGCGCCGCGGAGTACTTCGCCGGTCTGGTCGCGGACTGCGAGCCGCTGCTGCGCGGCCCTCAGCAGTTGGCCGCGCTGAAGGTGTTCCACGCCGAGTACGACAATGTGCTCGCCGCCCTCCGCCACCTCTGCGACACCGGAGACGCCGACCGCGCGATCGGGCTCGCGGTGAACCTGACCTGGTACTGGCAGATGCTCGGCCGCCACGCCGACGCGATCTATTGGCTCAGCGAAGCGGTTTCGACACCCGGCGCGCAGCCGAGCGTGGCGCGCGCCGTCGCCGAGCAGGTGCTGCTGCTCAACCGGTTCGCCGCCCAGGCTCCGCCCGCCGACTGGCGCGAGCAGCTTCGAGCACTCGCCGACCAGCCGGAGCTGCCGTCCTTCGGCGGTGCGCTCGTCGCGCTGCGGCTGGCCACCCTCCCCGAAACGAACGCGCCGCCGGAGACCGTCCAGCGGTTCATTGACGGGCCGGACGAATGGCTGTCCGGTCTGGCGCACTTGTACCGGGCCCAGTTCGCCGAAAACGCAGGCCACTTCGACCAGGTCCGCGGCGACGTCGCGGCCGCGCTGGAGATCTTCGGCCGGGCCGGCGACCGGTGGGGCCTCGCCACCGCCTTGCCGCTGCGCGCGCTGCTGCGGCAGTACGACGGCGATCTCGACGGCGGGCTGGCCGATCTGGACGAGGCCAGGGCGCTGGCGCGCGAGTTCGGGTCGCTCAGCCGCAGCGACGAGATTTTCCTCGACCTGCGCGCGATCGACCTGCACGTCCGCCGCGGTGAGACCGCGCGGGCGGGCGAACTGATCGCTGCCGCCAGGGAGCGTGTGGAGTCTCCCGAGCTGGCGATCTTGACCGACGCGCTGGAAGCCAGCCTGTGGGTGCGGATCGGGGACCTGGACCGTGCTCGCGAACGGATCGAGTCGGCTCAGGCCGGATTGTCGGAACACCTGCCGTTCGGCGGGGGCCACGAGCAGGCGCTGATCTCGGTGGCGCATGGTGCGCTCTGTCTTGAGACTGGCGACGGGCCGGGAGCGGAAGCGGCGCTGAGCCGGGCGTATCTCGCCGCGGTCGACAGTGCGGATATGCCGATTCTGGCCAGCGTGGCGGTGACCGTGGCCGGGGTCGCGGCGTTGTACGGGCGTTACCGGGAGGCGGCCGCTCTGCTTGGCGCGGCGGCCCGGCTGCGTGGCGTGCACGACCGAACCGATGTGCAGGTCCGCGCGCTGAGCGCCCGCGGCCGCGCCGAGCTGGGCGACGAAGGTTTCGCCGCCGCGTACGAAAAAGGCTGGCGGCTGACCGCTCCGGCGGCCCAGCTCTCCACCGACCCAGCGTGGCTGCGGCAGGTCGGTCCGTGAGGGGAACCCTGAGGGAATCTGATTCCCTCAGGGTTCCCCTCACGTACTTGCTAAGCCTTCCGCCGAAACACCGGCTTCACCGGCCGCCCGCCCAGCCACGGCGACGGATCCCCAGCCTCCAACGCCTTCCGGTACACCACGCAAGCCGACGCGACCACCTCCACAGTCCGGTCGACGTCCTCCTCCGTCATCGCCGCACTGACCACAAAGGACGGAGCCAGCACCCCGTTCTCCAGCAGGCACCGCATGAACAGCGTCCGGTACTCCTGCGACGGCCGCCCATCCGCGTCGAGAGTCGCGAACACCAGGTTGCTGTACCGCCCCCGCACCAGCACTTGCTCGCCGACCCCGTGCGCGGCCGCCACCTCCGTCACGCCGGCGGCCAGCCGAGCCCCGAGCGAGTGCAGCCGGGCCGTCACGTCGTCGGCCGCATAGGCGTCCATCACCGCCATCGCGGCGGCCAGCGACGGGGTCTCCGCGCCGTGCGTCGTCGACAGCAGGAACACCCGGTCCCGCGAATCGCGCAGGCCCCCAAGCTCCATCAAATCCCGGCGACCAGCAAGCGCGGAGACAGCGAAGCCGTTGCCGAGCGCTTTGCCGAACGTCGAGAGGTCCGGCGTCACGCCGTACAGGCCCTGCGCGCCGTGCTCGGAGTACCGGAATCCGGTGATCATCTCGTCGAAGATCACCAGCGCACCGTGCTGATGCGCGAGATCGAGCAGTCCGGCGAGATAGCCGTTCGGCGGGGCCACGTCCTTGGTGGGCTCCAGGATCAAGCCCGCCACCTGCCCGCCGAACTGGCGCAGCATCTGCTCGGTCGCGGGGAGATCGCCGTACGGAAAGGGCACGGTCATCGCCATCGTCGCGGCGGGAATCCCGGCCGACATCGGGGTGGTGCCGATGAACCAGTCGTCGGTGGAGAAGAACGCGTGGTCGGCGCAGCGGGCGACCAGCGGCCGTCCGGTGGCGGCGCGAGCGAGCCGGACGGCGGCGGTCGTCGCGTCGGAGCCGTTCTTCGCGAACTTCACCATGTCCGCGGTCGGCACCGTCGCCAGGAACTGCTCCGCCGCTTCAAGCTCTACAATGGACGGACGGACGAAGTTGTTGCCGCGCTCCAAAACGTCGCGCACGGCGGCGGTCACGCGTGGATGTGCGTGGCCGAGGCTGACCGCGCGCAGGCCGGAGCCGTACTCGAGGTAGCGGTTGCCGTCGACGTCCCAGACGTACGCGCCGCGCCCGTGCGAAATAACGGGCGCGAGATGTTCGGGGTATTGATCCTCGCCTTTGGCGTAGGTGTGCGCACCGCCGGGTATAGCGCGGTGCAGGCGTTCGTTCGCGATGCGGGAGAGTGGCAGGTCCATGACGGGTCACCTCAAGGCGTCGGCCAGCGAAGGGGCCGATGCGTCGCGTTCGGACAGCAGTGCCGCGGGCAGCGGCCACGGGATGGCGAGCTCCGGGTCGTCGTGCGCGATGGCGACGTCCTCGGACGGGTCGTGCGCGCGGTCGATCCGGTACGACACGTCGGCGACGTCGCTCAGCGCCTGGAAACCGTGTGCGCATCCGGCCGGGATGTAGATGCTCTCCTGGGTGTCGCCGGAGAGGTGAAACGTTTCCATGGAACGGAAAGTCGGCGAGTCCCGCCGCAGGTCGACCACGACGTCGAACACCTCGCCGAACGAACAGCGCACCAGTTTCGCCTCGCCCGCCCCGGAGCGCAGGTGCATCCCGCGCACCACGCCGCGGACCGAGCGGGACACGCTGTCCTGCGCGAAACCGTCCGGATCGATCCCGGCCGACCGGGCGACCTCGGCGTCGAAGGTCCGCGAAAAGAAACCGCGGTCGTCTCGGTGCGGCGTCGGCTGGAACAGCCACACACCCGAGATCGACGGAACGGGAACGGCTTTCACGACACCTCCGCGGGAATGAGCGACCTCGACAACAGGGCGAACTGGTCCTTCAGTTGCTGGTTGCATTCCTCGTTGCGAGCGGCGAGTTCCGCCTTGAGCTCCGGTGCCCGCCGCTGCAATTCCTCGAACTGCTTGATCAACCGCGGCACGTCGACCGCGCGGGCCTCCTGGCAAAACTCGCCGAGCCCCATTTCGGCCATCAGCACGTCGTTCTTCTTCGCGTATCCAATCGCGACCGTCGGCCTCCCGACCTTCAACGCGCACAACACATTGTGGTACCGAGTAGCCACGACCGTGCCTACTTCGGCCATCGAGCGCATCAGCTCGTCCAGCGTGCCGGGGACAGCAGCGGAGAGCAGCGGAGAGTCGACCGTTTCGACGATCTCGTCCACCACTTCAAGATCGATCCGGTCCCCGATGAAGAGCCGGACCGGACGTTCCTGGCGAACCAGATACCGCACGAACTCGGTCATCGCATCCACGTACGCCCGGTAAATCTCGTCACCGCGCGCACGATCGTCGTTGCCGCCGTAGTACGCCATCACACCGATACCAACCGCCCGCGGATCCTCGACGGCGGCCGGAGTCGGCAAGGCAAAGGCAAGATCGGGATAAACGCGGTCATTGGTGACCCGCACCCCCATGTCCGCCATCGCCGAACGCGACAGCTCATCACGGAAGGACCGATACGCCGCTAGCTGGGACGCATACCGCACCAGAAACCGCGTGGCTGGCACCCGAATCCGGTCGGCGCCCACGCTGACCAGCGCGACCTTCGTCCGCCCCAGCCGCCCGCACAGCGAAAGCAGGAACAGTGCGTACGGGAATCCCCACGGCCGCAACGGAAGCGTCGCCTCCAGCACGCCCATGCCGGGGACGATCACCACGTTCTGCCGCCGCACCCACCAGGCTGTGCGGAAAACGTCGATGACCTTCCCGAGGGCTTTGGTCGCGATCGACCGCAGCCCGGACGCGTGCCGGTACTCGCCGCTGTACCAGTTAAGCCGCACCGCAGGGATCCCGTACCGCGCGCGAATGGTGTCCGCCCCACCACAGAACGCGGACACCTTCGCGTACGGATGTTCCGTCCGCAGGAAGCCGAGCACCGCTTCCAGCGAGCCGTCGTTGCCGAGGTTGCCTGAACCGAGAAGTCCGAAGACCCCGACCCGAACGGTCACGGCACCCGCCGTTCGCGCCCGGCGACCACGCGGTCGACCGTGAGATTCAGCTCGGCCGCGTGCACCGGAGCCCGGTCCTCGACGCGTTCCCCGCCTCCGCCCGGCCGGGCCCGGCTGGCGAACCACTCCACCAGCGCGAGGTAGCAGGCGCGGCGTTCGCCCGACGACAGCGGCGCGGAGCGGATCCCGTGCACGAAACCCCACACGTACTCGGCGAGCAGCCGCGCGGTCGGGTTCGTGAGAGCGTTGCCGCGCTTCGGATCGAGATTCGCGCACCGGGAGCGCTTGCTCGGGTTCGCGCGCTCCGCCCGGTCCGGGTGATCGCGGCGGAAGTACAGCAGCTCAGGCACTTGATAGAACGGCCCGTGCAGCGCCAGCTCAGCCACATACGTGCGATCGGCGTGGTGGTAGCTGTCCATCGGGGTGGCGCGACGCAGCGCCGCCGTGCGCATCACACCGTAGAAATCGTCCCCACCCGGCTCGAACAGCAGGCTCTTGAACCGCACCGACGGTCGCGGCGCGTCCGTCTTGTGCCGGTAGTCCAGCGGCACCGTCACCGCGCCGTTCTCGTCGATGATCGCCTGATGCGAGTGCGCGAGGATCATCTCCGGCCGCGCGTCGAGCGCTTCGACGCACTTCGCCAGCAGCTCCCGGCCGTAGAGATCGTCGTGCGACGCCCACTTGAACAGCTCGCCGCGCGCCTGGTCGAGCAGGACGTTGTGGTTCGGGGTCGCGCCGATGTTGCGCTGCTGGCGCAGATACCGGATCCGCGAGTCCTCCTGCGCGTACTTCCGGGCGATCTCTTCCGTGCCGTCTTCGGAGGCGTTGTCGGAGATGATCAGTTCGAAGTCCTCGTAGGTCTGCCCGAGCAGCGCGTCGAGTGCTTCGCTGAGGAATTCCTCTCCGTTGTAGACGGGCAGACCGATGGTCAGCCGGGGCACCGTGCTCATGCCGGTTTCATCTCCTCGGAAGCCGAATGGAGTTCTGCTTGGCTGAATGAACCTGAAGCGGCGGGAAACTCCGGCACCGCCGCGAAGTGGTCGCGGAGCGCGCTGCGCAACTGCCACCACCACACGGCCGATCCGGTGAGCGTGGCGGCCGCGACGCCCCACTCCGAGCCGGCCGCACCGCCGAGCACGGCCCCGATCAGGCCGAACACGACGTAACACGCGGATGCGATCAGCTGTGACCGCAAGCTCCGCCGCGCCATCCCGAGCGCGCGCAGCCCGGCCGTCGCGCCGGTGGTGAAGCTCGCGCCGACGACCGCCATCGTGACCGCCGGGACCAGCAGCGACGAGCTGTCCCACAGCGAACCGAGCACGAACCGTCCGGCGTCTTCGGGGACGAAGAACCACAGCCCGAGTCCCCAGATCAAGGCAGCTGCGGCCTGTGCGGCACCGAGCACCACGCAGAAGTGCCACAGCCGATGCGGCGACTGCCGGAGCACCCGCGCTCCCTCGGCGACAGTGACGAGGGAAAGTCCCATGAGCAGCGCGAGAAACGGCCCGAGCAGCTGTTCCGCGCCGCGCACCGTGCCGACCGCGGCCAGCCCGGAAATCGCGCCCAGCCCGTACGCCCGCAGCTGCGACGAACCGCTGTTGCTGACGTTCTCCACGAGGTACCGCACGCCCAGGTCGCGATGGTCCCGCAGCCACGTGCGCACTCCGCTGAGCCGCGGCAGGACGCTCGTCTGGACCCAGCCGAACGCGGCCGCGACCCCGGCGGAACAGCCCCAGGCCAGCAGGAACGCGACCACGGTGTCGTAGCGCGCGGCGAGAACGAGCGCCGGGAACAACGCGACGGCCTGGATCCCGTCGTTGAGGAACGCCTTGTGCCCGGTGCCCTGCGCGAAGAACCCGAACCGCCAGGAGTCCTGCACGAGCAAGAACGGCAGCACCACCCCGAGCGCGACGAACGCCGCCCCGAGCGAACCCCCGACCACGAGTCCAAAAAGGACACTGACCAGCCCGGAAGCGACTCCCACGACGAGCGCGGTCCCGACCGCCTGGCCCACCGCGGTCCGCCAGCTCGCCCTGGCAACGCCGGAGAAGCGCACCATCAGCGGGTCGGTGGCGAGGCCGCGCGAGATGTTGAGAATGACGCCGTACGTCACCCACGCGATGCTGAACAGGCCGAACGCCGTCGCGCCGAGCGAGCGCGCGACGTACAGGCCGACCACGAAGTTGGTCAGGCTCGAAACGGCCTGGTCTCCAAGGCCCCAGCTGAGCCGTCCCGCCATCGCGCGGACGGCTCGCGAACGCAGGATCGACGGCACGGCCTCACTCCTTCAGCAGTCCGGCGGCTTGAAGGGCATCAGCCGCCGCGGCTACGGCACCGAACGGCAGGTCCGCCCGTTCGGCGATGTCGAGGAGGCTGTGGTCGCCGTCGGAGAGGCTGAGCACCCACAGCATGGCCAGCTGCGCTTCCTTTGCGTCGCTGCGCCCGCCGAGCGAGTCGTACAGTCCGCGCTTGCCGAGCTGCGGTTCGCCGTACGGGCTGAGGTTCACGTAGCGCCGGTTGCGGTCCAGCACGGAAAACGCCGTCCGCAGCGTGTCGAGGGTGTCGGCCATCGAGTCCGGATCGACGAAGGACGGGTTGTCCGCCGAGGTGTGGTACTCCGGGTAGCCCGCGTACGGCGTGCGGGTGAGCGAGCCGACCCCGAGGTTGAACCCGGGGGAGCAGAACTGGCGCTCGTCGTAGCCGTACGGCGAGAAATCGCGGATCTCGTGCGGTTTGTCCTTGAGGATGTGCGCGAAGACGCGGTCGATGTCGGCGTCCCCGCGCCGGCTGCGCTTGTAGGTCAGCGAACCCCGGTCGCCGGCGCAGGCCAGCACGACGCCGTGCTTGACCTGCTCGATGCGCTCGGCATTGCGCGCCAGCCAGGTGATCGCGCCGATCGTGCCGGGCATGAACAGGAACCGGTAGGTGTAATAAGGCTTCTCCTCGGCCAGCGCCTGCGCGAGCGCGACGGCGACGGCGATACCGGCGAGGTTGTCGTTGGCCAGCGACGGATGGCAGAGATGGCACGAGACGAGCACCTCGTCGGACACCTCGCCCGGCACCACGTGCTCGCCGTAGGTGAGGTGGCCGTCGGCGAGTGTCGAGTCGATTTTGACGTGATAGTCGCCTTCGGGCAGCGTGTCGAGCACGTCCTGCGCGAGGCAGAAACCCCAGGTGGGGGAGTAGTAACTGGTGCGATACGGGATCAACGACGGCTGCTGCGGCAGCGTGTGCAGGTGTGTGCGCAGTTCGGTCAGGGTGACGACCCGGTCGACCGGGACGCTGTAGCCGACCACGTGCAGGTTCGACTTCCGGAAGTCGATCACCCGCCGTCCGGAGGAATCCGCGACGAACGCGTCGCGGATGTTCCATTCCGGCGGCACGGTCCAGTCCAGCACCTCGGTGCCGCTGGGCACTTCGTACCGGTCGAGCGGGAGGTGCTCGCCGATGACGGCAAGGGTCTGCCGTACGCCGTCGCCGGTGATGCTCCGGCAGAACGGGTACAACCGTTCCACCAGAGCGTGCATCTCGGGCCCCGTGCGCATCAGGCGTGCCGCAGGGTGGCGTCGACCGCTCCGGCGGCCTGCCGGTCGCTCAACCAGTTCAGCCGGGTGAAGCGGTGCTGGAACTGTTCCTGGGTCAGGCTGTTGCGGCGGTAGGCGTCGAACAGTTGCAGCGCACCGTCTTTCACGCCCCACTTGCAGTCGAAGGACGGGACCGCCTCGCGGAACCGGGAGAAATCGACGCGGTAGGAGCGCGGGTCGGCCCCGGCCTCGCCGGTGATCCGCAGCTTGGAACCGGGCACCACCGCGACGACCTCTTCGGCGATCTCGGCGACCGTCACGTTGTTGCGCTCGGTGCCGATGTTGAACGCCTTGTTGTGCACGGCTTCGCGCGGCGCTTCGAGAGCGGCGGTGAAGGCGTGGGCGATGTCGTCGGCGTGCACCAGCGGCCGCCACGGCGTCCCGTCGGAGAGCACGAGGACCTCGCCGGACAGGTAAGCGTGGCCGACCAGGTTGTTCAACACGATGTCGGCGCGCAGCCGCGGCGAGAAGCCGAACGCGGTGGCGTTGCGCATATACACCGGGGTGAAGTCGTCGTCGGCCAGTTCGGAAACCTCGGCCTCCACGCGGACCTTCGACTCCGCGTACGGCGTGACCGGACGGAGCGGGGCGTCCTCGTCGACCAGGCCACTGCCACCGGAAGCGCCGTAGACGGAGCAGGTCGAGGCGTAGAGGAACCGGGAAACCCCGGCCTCCTTCGCGAGTTTCGCGAGCTTCACCGACGCGTGGTGGTTGATATCGTAGGTCAGCTCGGGGGCGAGCGAGCCGAGCGGGTCGTTGGACAGCGCGGCGAGGTGGATCACCGCGTCGAAACCCTGCAGGTGCTGGGCTTTCACGTCTCGCAGGTCAACGGCGAGCCCGACCGGATCGTGCGGGGCCGGGCCGAGCACACAAGCGGCGAACAAGCCCGAGTCGAGGCCGATGACCTCGTGTCCCGCCGCGGCGAGCACCGGTGCCATCACCGTGCCCAGATATCCCGTGTGCCCCGTGAGCAGCACGCGCATGCCTTCAGCCCCTTAGGTCGATGACGAGTTTGTTCGCCTCGAACGCCTCGGCATAGCGTTCTTGGCATTCGATTCCGCGAATCCGCGCGAGGCCGAGGAAGGCCTCGCGGTCGTACCACGGCCGGTGCTGCTGAGAGCCGTAATGCTCGTGCAGCAATTCGATCTTGCGCTGCATCACGTCGTCGGACAGCGGCGCGTAGGCGGGCAGCCGTCCGAGGTCCCCGTCCCATTTGACGATCTCGTAGCCCAGCGTCAGATGACCGCGGAACACCGTGGGCACGAGCTGGGCGAGCCCGCGGTGGTCTTGGTGCGCGTCGATGGTGCGCGGCGCGAACACGACGTCCGGATCGGTGCGGCGGCGGAGGTCTTCCAGCGCGTTCTTGGCTTCCTCCCAATGCGAGGGGAGGCGACCGTCAGGCAGCTTGAGCACCGTGGCGTTCAGCTCGGCACCCGGGCAGAACGCGGCCAGTGCGGCGCGTTCCTCGGTCTCCCGGTCGGTGCCGCCGCCGGACAGCACCAGCGCGTCGACCTGAAGCCCGGGACGCTGTCCGCAGATCTCGAGGAGCGTGCCACCCGCGCCGATGGCGATGTCGTCGCAATGCGCGCCGAGCACGACGATGCTCTTCAGCTCGGCGCCGAGGCGGATCACGAGTGCACCTTTTCGCGTTCCCACAACGCCCACGGCCGGTCGCCGTGCGTGTACGCGGCGTCGAGCGCGTAGCGTTCCTTGACCGTGTCGGTCGGCTTCCAGAACCCGCGATAGGGGTAGGCGAGCAGCCGGCCGCGCTTGGCGAGTTCGCCGCAGCCGTCGGCGACCAGGTCGCCGTTCTCCGGGATGTGGTCGAAAATCTCCTGCCGCAGCACGAAATAGCCGCCGTTCTCCCACAACGGGAGTTCGCTGACCGGAGTGATCGCGCCGATCAGGCCGCCCTCGTCCATCTCGACGCAGTGGAACGACGACTGCGGCGGCACGACGAGCATCGAAGCGCCCGCGTCGGTGTTCCGGAACCGCTCGACGATGTTGTCCAGCGGCGCATCGGTGAGGACGTCGGCGTAGTTGGCGAGGAACATCTCGTCGCCGTCGAGGTGGTCGCGCACCCGGCGGAGCCGTTCGCCGATCGGCGATTCGATGCCGGTCTGCACGAAGGAGATCGTCCAGTCGGCGATGTCGGTGGACAGCAGTTCCGGCTTCCCGCCGCGCAGCACGAAATCGTTGGACGTCGTTTCCTCGTAGTGCAGGAAGAAGTCCTTGATGTGGTGCGCGCCGTAGCCGAGGCACAGCACGAACTCGGTGTGCCCGAAATGCGCGTAGTAGCGCATCACGTGCCAGATCAGCGGCCGGGGACCGACCATCGCCATCGGCTTGGGCACGTCGGACGCCTCGCTGCTGCGCATCCGCATGCCGTACCCGCCGCAGAACAGAACGACCTTCACTTCACTGCCACCTCGACGATTTCCAGGCGCGGAATCGGGAAGACGAGCTTGCCGCCCCACGCGCCGACGTAGGAAAGCTGCTCGGTCAATTCGTCCCGCAGGTTCCAGGGCAGGACGAGCACGTAGTCCGGCCGGTCGGCCGCGATCCGGTCCGGCTCCACGACCGGGATCCGGGTGCCCGGCGTGAACCGGCCGTGCTTGTACGGATTGCGGTCCACCGTGTAGGCCAGCAGGTCCGGCCGGATGCCGCAGTGGTTCAGCAGGGTGTTGCCCTTGCCGGGCGCGCCGTACCCGACGACCGTTTTCCCGGCTTTCCGGGCGGCGAGGAGAAATTCGAGCAATTCGATCCGGACACGGGTGACCCGGTCGGCGAATTCGGTGTACCCGGACAGCTCGTGCAGCCCGGCCGCCTTCTCCCGCGCCAGCACGTCGGTCATCCGGGCGCTCGGCTCCCCGGCGGCTTCGGCAGGACGCGCCCAGAGCCGGATCGACCCGCCGTGCGTCGGCAGGAGTTCGACGTCGACCAGGGTCAGGCCGCCGGTCGCCAGCGCCTGCCTCGCCGATTCGACGGTGTAGTACTGGAAATGCTCGTGGTAGATCGTGTCGTACTGGTTCTTTTCGATCAGCGTGAGCAGGTGCTGCACTTCGATCGACACCCAGCCGTCGTCCGCGACGAGCGCGCGCAGCCCGTGGGTGAACCCGCGGATGTCCGGAATGTGGGCGTAGACGTTGTTCGCCACGACGAGGTCGGCCGGACCGTGTTCGGCGCGCACCTCCCGGCCGGTCTCCGCGGAGAGGAACGCGGTGTGCGTCGGCACCCCGGCCTCGCGCGCGGCCTGCCCGACGTTCACCGAAGGTTCCACGCCGAGACAACGGATTCCGCGTTCCACGACGTGCTTCAGGAGGTATCCGTCGTTGCTGGCGACCTCGACGACGAAAGACCGGTCGGTCAGCCCGAGCCGCTCGACCGCGGCGTCGGTGAACCGTTTCGCGTGTTCGACCCACGAGGTGGAAAAAGACGAGAAATACGCGTAATCGGTGAAAGTGTCGGCCGGATCGAGCAGCGGCGGGAGCTGCGCGAGCCAGCATTCCGTGCACACTTCGAGATGCAGCGGGAAAGTCGGTTCGGGTTCGGCCAGCTGCGCGGCGGTCAGGAACCGCTCGCACGGCGGGGTCGCGCCGAGGTCGACCACGCTGGCGGTTCTTTCCGAACCGCAGAGTCGACATGTGGTCATGTACCAGGCTCCTCCGGTAGCGACGCGATCTGCGTAGGGCAGGTCGATCCGCGCCCGGCCGTCGTTACAGCGCGCCGGGAAGCTCACCGGAGTCGATTCGGAACCGAGATAATGACGGCGGCGGAATGCCGCGAGGTGCTGTGACGAACGGGTGACCGGCTGGCACCGGATGGCGCAGCCGTCACCCGTTCGTCAGCGGGTCACAGCTTTTCCGCCGCCGGGATCACTTCGGTGGCGAACCGTTCGAGCACCGCCGGGTCCGGAACGCCTTCCGCCCAGCCGGTCGCGACGCTGAACCCGAGTTCCGACAGCCGGCCCAGTTCATCCAGCAGTTGCCCGGTTTTCTCGCCGTTTTCACCGGTGTCCAGCCGCACCGCGGCGGTTTTCGTGATCTCGGAGTAATCGCGGCCGACGTCCTCGCAGTGCTGCTTCAGGACCTCCAGTTTGCGCGGAAGGTCCGAGTTGGGCATCAAATTGCAGATGTCGCCGTATTGCGCGACGAACCGCAGCGTCTTCTTCTCGCCGCTCCCGCCGATCATGATCGGCGGATGCGGACGCTGGATCGGCGGCGGGCTGTTCAGCAGCCGTTCGGCGCTGACGTGCGTGCCGGTAAAGGGTTCGTCGCCTTCGGCCCACATCTGGTGGACGTACCGGAGCGCGTCCTCGAGTTGCTCGAAGCGCTCCTTCATCGGCGGGAACCGGAACCCGAGCGCGCGGGACTCCTCCTCGTTCCAGCCCGCCCCGATGCCGAGGATCGCCCGCCCGCCGGACAGCACGTCGAGCGTCGTCGCCGCTTTCGCGAGCAGCCCCGGGTGCCGGTAAATGACGCCGGTGACGAGAGTGAGCAGTTTGACGCGTTCGGTGTGCGCGGCCAGGAAGCCGAGCGTGGTCCAGGCTTCCAGCATTTCGTGCTCGGGCGGGCCGTAGCTGGAAATCTGGAAGAAATGGTCCATCACCGACAGGTATTCGAACCCGGCCTCGTCCGCGGTCCGGGCCACCCGCGCCAGGTCCGCGCCGAGCGCCGCCGGGCCGTTCGGCCAGGTCTGCTGAGCGAGATGCAACCCCAGTTTCATGCCAACTCCTTAACCGCCGGAATGATGTCTTGCGCGAAAATCTCCATGCGTCGCCGGTCTGTGCCGCCGGGAAACGGGCCGATCACGGCTTGCACGCCGAGCCCGTGCAGCCGCCGAGCCTCGGCGAGGAAGCCGCCGGCTTTCTCGCCTGCCGGGCCGATGTCCAGATAGTGGTAAACGGTCTTGGTGATCTCGGCATAGTCGCGGCCTTCGGCCTCGCAGTGCCGCTTCAGCACGTCCAGCTTGTGTTCGAGGTCCGGCCCGTTGCCGAGGTTGCAGAAGTCGCCGTACTTGGCGACCAGCCGGAGGGTTTTCCTTTCGCCGCCGCCACCGACCATGATCGGCGGCCGCCCCAGCGGCTGCGGGCTGTTGAGCAGCCGGTCCGCGGTGAAATACTTGCCGGAGAACGGTTTGTCGTCCTCGCCCCACATCTGCCGGACATACCGCAGGTTCTCCTCGAGCAGCTCGAACCGCTCCGAAGTGGACGGAAACGGAAAGCCGAGCCCGCGAGCCTCCTCCTCGTTCCACCCGGCCCCGATGCCGAGCATGGCCCGTCCGCCGGACAGCACGTCGAGTGTGGTGACCGCTTTCGCGAGCAGGCCGGGATGCCGGTAAATCGCGCCAGTGACGTAGGTGAACAATTTCGCGCGCCGGGTGTGCGCGGCGAAATAGCCGAGCGTGGTGTACGCCTCAAGCATCGGGCGATCGCTCGGGCCGACGCTGGGAATCTGGAAGAAGTGGTCCATCACGGCGAGGTAGGCGAACCCGGCGTCGTCCGCTGCCCGCTCCGCCGCGGCCAACTCCTCGCCGAGCGCGGCGGTCCCTCCCTGCACGGTGAAGTCGGGGACCTGGAGACCAAGTTCCATACCGGACACCGTATACCTGGAGTAACTTCATGTGTGCGGTCAGAAATCGCGCACGATGGTGACGGTGCCGTGCAGAGGATCGGTCACGTACACCGTGCGCGTCCGCTGATCCACCGCCACGGCGCCCGGATTCACGCCGAGACCGAGTTCCCCGGTCAGGGTTTCCGTTCGTCCATCCACACGAGACAGTCCATTTTGCCCGCCGTTGGTGTACACGACGTCGCTGCCCTGATGCACCGCCAGCGAGGACGCCTCGCTGCGCAAGAGCACCGTCTTGACTTGGGCCCGCGCTGATCCGTCCACAATGGACATATGGTGAATCGCCGAATTCGCCACGAACACCGAGCCGCTCAATTCGTGCACGTCGATCCCCGTCGGAGAAGCACCCACCGGCACGCTGGCGGTGAACGCTCCCTGGTCGAGGTCGCAGATCTCGACCGAGTTCGTGGTCGGGCTGGTGCAGTAGGCGCGCCGCCGGCCGCGGTCGAGCGCGATCCCGGCGAGGCCCGGCTTCGGCGCGGGCAACAGGTCCTGCTGAGTGAGACTGATGCTGTCGAGCACCGCGAACGTGCCGGTCTTGCCGCTCACCGCGTACACGAGGTTGGCCTGCGGGTCGATCGCGACCGCCGAGGCGCCCGCTCCCGCGCTGACGACGCTCAGCAACCGGTGGGTCTGGCCGTCAAAGGCCAGCACCGTGCCGCCTGGCGGATTGGCGACGTAGATCCGGTCGGTGCCCACCACGACGTCGCTCGGCTCCCCGCCCACCGCGAGCGCGGACACCACCTTCCCCGCGTCCGGATCGAGCACGAGGACCGTGCCGGACGCCTGGTCGGCCGCGTAAACCAGCCCGGTGACCGGACTCACCGCGATCGCCGAAAGTGTCCCGCCGACCTGCACGGTGCTGACCCGCCCGGACGCTGCCGCGGTACCGCCGAGCAGCGTCGCCGCACCCGCGCTGACCAGTGTAAACAGCCCTCGCCGGGGTAACTGGGAACCGTGCATCGCTCACCTGCCCCGGTCGGTTGGGTTGCCCGCTGACCCTAACTCGGACCAGGATCATGCGAAGGAACTTCGGGTCCCCCGATCGCGTTGTTTCCAGTGAGTAACCCACTTTGCGGCAGCTGCCAGAGCGGACGGAGGCGAGCGCGCGTGCACAAGCACCACAACGGGCTGAAGACGGCGATGCTGCTCGGTCTGCTCTCGGCGATCATCATCGGGATCAGCGGATTGTTCGGGCGAGGAGCCCTGGTGATCGGGCTGATCGTGGCGCTCGGGATGAACGCCTACGCCTACTTCAACTCCGAGAAGATGGCCCTGCGCGCGATGCACGCGCGGCCGGTGTCCGAGGTTGAGCAGCCGGCGATGTACCGGATCGTGCGGGAGCTGGCTACTTCAGCGCGGCAGCCGATGCCTTCGTTGTATGTGAGTCCTACTGCGGCGCCTAATGCCTTCGCTACTGGGCGTAATCCGCAGCATGCTGCTGTGTGCTGCACTACGGGGATCTTGGAGCTGCTCGATGAGCGAGAGTTGCGGGCGGTGCTCGGGCATGAGTTGTCTCATGTGTACAACCGGGACATTTTGATCTCTTGTGTGGCTGGGGCGCTGGCCAGTGTGGTCAGCGTGTTGGCCAATATCGCGTTCTTCTTTGGGGGGAATGATCGCGAGGGTAATCCGTTTATGTCGCTGCTGTTGGTGTTGATTGGGCCTATTGCGGCTGGGGTTGTCAAGATGGCGGTTAGTCGGTCTCGGGAGTATCAGGCTGATGCTTCTGGGGCTGAGTTGACTGGGGATCCGTTGGCGTTGGCTTCGGCGTTGCGGAAGTTGGAGATGGGGACTCGGGCTGCTCCTCTTGCGCCTGAGCCTGCTGTGGTGTCGCAGTCGCATTTGATGATTGCTAATCCGTTTCGGCCTGGGGCTGGGCTGAGCAAGATGTTTTCGACCCACCCGCCGATCGAGGACCGGATTCGGCGGCTTGAAGAAATGGCTCGGCGGGGGCGGTGAGCTCGTCGCCTGGCGGCAACATCGCTGGGGGTTGCGTAGGGCACCCCGAAGCTTGAGTGTGCTGACGGCCTGGGGGTGCTTGTCAAGGCGGGAAAGATGCCTTGACAAGCACCCCCAGACCGCAGGGACGCTTCATATCGGGGTGCGGGGGAGGGGCTGAGTGCCTCGATCGTGGGTGCACCGGCTGCGGTTTGGTTACTCCCAGACCGCTGTTGCTGGGTTTACTCCGTGGGTGATCGCGTTGGCGAAGATCACGTCCCGTAGCCAGGTTGCTAGGCCGGGTGCCAGCGCGTCGTAGTACTCCGTGTAGCCGGTCTCGGCCACGAACTTTCGGCCGATGCACACGTGCATCGAATGCGTGCAGTCGAAGTAGCGGGACAGCGTTGCTCGGTGTCGCTCCGCGAGGGTGTTCGCCTCTGGTGTCCCGGGTTCGATCCCCGCTCGTCGTGCTGCGGCGAGGTCTGTGTGGAGGGTCTCGTGTTCGGCTGCGGCTTCCTGCCAGTCTTGCGGGGTCAGGTCGGTGGTCCGCTCGCGGTATTCGGACCACTGCTTCGTGCCGCCCCAGAGTTCTGCGGCCTCGTCTACCCACTCTGGGTTCCAGTCGGATCCGAATATCTCGACCTGCTGCTCCGCCGTCAGCTGCATCCCGCCGCGAGTGGCCGCCGCCATGCGGTCAACCGCGGACACCATGTGTTCCAGTTGCTCGATCCGCTCCCGCAGTTCGCGGCGCTGGCGGGTCAGGTGGGCGTGTGCGTCGGCGGTCGGGTCGTCCAGGAGGCGGCCGATTTCTGACAGGGGGAAGCCGAGTTCGCGGTAGACGAGAACTCGGTGCAGGCGCGCGATGTCGTCGGCGGAGTACACGCGGTAGCCGGACCTGGTGCGCTCGCTTGGGCGCACCAGGCCGACTGCGTCCCAGTGGTGCAGGGTTTTCACACTCACGCCGACGAGGGTTGCCGTGCGTCCGACAGTGAGGCCGTCTTGCTCGGTCACGGCCTCAGTGTCGCAGGTCACGAGCGTGGGACGTCGATCCCCACGGCGCGCATTCCCTCCGCGACGGGGCCGTCCGGGTCGATCGGCTCCGCGGCGGTCATCACGACCCTCGTGCCTTCCGGCGTGACGACCGTCAACTCCCGCGAGTTCCACGGCATCAGCTCCGGCCCGCTCGTGCAGCCCGGCGTGATTTCCTCACACCGCTTGGCGATTTCGTCGAGTTCGCTGAGCACACAGGAGAAACTGATGCTGGCCTCGCTCGGCGCCGCGGGTGTCCCTGGCTTGAGCAGCACGTCCTGAAACGCCCAGCGGCGCAGGTGCACGACCTGGCCTGGGAGGGTGAAAAGGTTGTCGAAGCCGAGCCCGCGAAGCCAGAAGTCAGTGGAGGCGTCGAGGTCGGCGGTGGGCACGTTGGGAAACATCGGCATCCCGTAGAAGCCGAGGTAGTTGCCCGGAGAGACCGCGTCGTAGGCGGGCATCGGAACCGGGCCGCGAAATTCGTTCATGTCGACGAGCGTGCAGCCTCCTGCCGCAGGAGGGTCAAGCCCTCCGTAGCGGGCGGGCGGGTTTCTCCGACATAGGGGCAGAGCCTTCGACGACTGCCAGAGCATTTCGGCTTCGACGTCGCCAGGCAAGGAGGGTCACCATGACTCGATCCATCAGGCTGCGAACGGCCATACTCGCCGGAGCGTCAGTGTCCGCCCTGCTCGCGGGCTGCGGCGGCGGCAGTCAGCCCGGCGCCGGCGGTTCAGTGGATTACGTCCAGTACCAGACGGACGCGGGATCCGGCTCCCCGCCGGGAGCCTCGTTCAGTCTGCTGTGGACCTTCGACCCGGAAACCATGCAACTCTCGCCCGGTGACTGCACAGCGGCCCAGGGTGACGAGACCCGCCTGGAAACCGACACGGCCACCTGGCCCGATGTCCTGAAACAACCCATGGACAGCGCCGAGAAGAACTTCCGCGCCGCGATCGCCGCCTGCTCGTCCGGCGACTTCACCACGATGACGAGCGACATCAACCAGGGCAAGGACGGCCTGGCGGCCACGCGGGACGCGTTCGGCGCGCACTGCAAACCGTCGAGCGACGCGACCAAGTTCGCCTGCTGACGCTGAGCGCGTCCGGTGTCGGCCGGGTAACCCAAAAGCACCCCGTGACCTGGTCGGTCCCGGGGTGCTGCGGTGTGGCAGGTGAGGGATTCGAACCCCCGAAGGCTGAGCCGTCTGATTTACAGTCAGATCCCTTTGGCCGCTTGGGTAACCTGCCATGGCCGGGCGAACCGGCCGGGAAGAAGGATACCCAACGGTCCGGACGGCCGGTCAACCGGGATCCCCCGGCGCTACGCTGGGGGTCCCTGACGAGCTGAGACAAGGTGTGAGGACACGTGGCGGATCCCTCTTTCGACGTGGTGAGCAAGGTCGACCGCCAGGAGGTGGACAACGCGCTGAACCAGGCCAGCAAGGAACTGGGCACGCGGTTCGACTTCCGCGGCACCGGAACCGGCATCAGCTGGTCCGGCGAGGAAGCCATCGCGATCGAGTCGGAGACCGAAGAGCGCGCCCTCGCGGCGGTGGAGGTCTTCAAGGAGAAGCTGATCAAGCGGAACATCTCGCTGAAGGCCTTCGAAGCCGGCGAGCCCGCGATCTCCGGCAAAATTTACAAGATCAGCGGCAAGATCCTGCAGGGCATCGCGTCGGACAAGGCGAAGCAGATCGCGAAGTTCATTCGCGACGAGGGCCCGAAGGGCGTGCAAGCCCAGATCCAGGGCGACCAGCTGCGGGTGTCGGGCAAGAAGAAGGACCAGCTGCAGGATGTGATCTCCCTGCTGAAGGGCAAGGACTTCGAGATCGCTCTGCAGTTCACCAACTATCGGTGACTTTTTGGCGTTGACCTGCGGGTATCCGGTTCGGATGCCCGCAGGTGCGCCGGTGCCGAACGGCACTTCGGGCCGGGGGCGCGGGGCTCGCGAGACCACCCGCTCGTGACCTGTTCAGCGGCTGGGAAATCGTCCGGAAATGCTATAGTTAGCGGCCAGTTGGCGACTGCAACTGGAGATGCTAATGCCACCTGTGTTGGCTTGGGCGGTTTCAGTATTCAGCGGACTCACGGTCGCGGGAGTCGTCGCAACCGGACGATTGGCGTGGCAGCGGCGGCAGGTTCCCGCGGGATTGTCGCGTTCGGTATATCGGCGAAGCTATGTGTCGACCATTTTGCAAGCCTCGAAAAATCCGCAGGTAGACAATCTCGACATTTTCACGCCTAATCTGACGCCCGCGCAAAACAAAGGTCTTCTCGCGGAAATGCAGGCCGCGTGGGTGGAAATACATCGGCGCGGTCAGGTCCGGGTCGTCATCAGCACGTCGCAACAGTCGTTGACCGCCGGTGCGGAACTCGTCAAAAGCGGCGTCGAAGTGCGCGTGCCGCGAGTTCTGGCCAGCGAGGATGTCTCGTACCACATCTTCCGGGGCGGAGAAAGCGCCACGATCATCGTGAACTACCGGGACTCCGGCAAGAACTTCCCCACCAAACTGGGCGGCCCGTCCCTGCTCGAAGTCTTTCGCAGCAACTTCGAGAAAATCTGGGCGAGCTCAGCGCCGTACGAATCCGTTATCGCGGAGAAGATCCTGGAGAACACCGGGCCCGCGACCGGCAAGTCGCAGATCCTCGAGCGAATCACCGAAACCCGGGCCATCTACCGTCTGGACAAGTCCGCGGAGAAAGCCATCGTGACGCACGTCGCGTTCCGGCGCGACTCGTCCGTCATTTTCATCGTCGGGCTCCCCGGAGCCGGAAAGTCCACTATCCGCAGGGAGCTGTCCCTGCTGCTGCGGAAACGTCGGTTTCAGACCGAGGAACTAACGGACTACGTATACGCGTTTCGCGACTTCGTCCACGGTGCGATTCTCCTGGACGACACGCGCGGAAGGGGGTTCCGGCCCTCTCTTGGCGGAGCGTTCCGGGTGGCTGACGAAATCCATCTGAAGCCCGCGTTGAAGTCTCTCGCCGAACAGGTTTGGTCGAGCAAAAGCGCCACGCGCATCACCCTGGTCGAATTCGCTCGAGCCGACATGCTGGACGCACTGCGCGAGTTCGGCGACGACGTCCTGCTGCGATCGCAGGTAATCCACGTGCATGCGGAACCCGAGACGCGCGACCGCCGGCTCAAGGTTCGGGCCACGCCGCCGATGATCGCCGTCGACCAATTGTCGGTGAATATTTCCGTCTCGGACGACCATCGGTTGCCGACCACGGCGGCGGGCGAGCTGTACGACCACGAAGGCCTCGACGAGCTGCTCAAGTACCGGGCACTGCAAGGCCGGATATTTCAGATCGACAACAACGCTGACACAGCAACCCAAACGGAGACTCAGGAACGGCTCTCCGAGTTCGTCAACAGCGTGACCAAAGCGTACGAAAGCTCCTGAAAAACGGCCGCGTCACGAGGCCGTAAAAGTCCAATCCCCGTCGTAAGCCTCCACCGCCACGAACGCCTGCCCGTGCAGCGGGAACTCCCCGTCATACGGAATGATCTGGTTCACGACCAGGTCCTTCTGTCCGTCGCACATCGTCCAGACCCCGCTGTGCCCCCGCGAGTTCGTGGTGAACTTCCCGCGCGTCATGCCAGGTGGAATCGCCAGCACCGCGTCGCCGTGCGCGCTGTGCGGTTTGCCCGGTTCGACCATCGGCAGGCCGCGGTAGTCGGTGATCGTCGCGGTCCAGGCGGCGTCCGCGGTGATGTCCAGTTTGTGCACCCACCTGCCGCCGAGCGAGACGTTGAACCAGGCCGTCCCGTGGTAGGGGTTGCCGGCGTTGACCAGCAGGCTGTCGATGCCGTCCGTCTTCACCGCGATGTGCCCGTCGCACTTCGGGCAGTCGAACTTCAGGAAGCCCGCGACCCCGGAAGGCCAGGTCAGCGGCACCGTCGCGTTGCCCTTGCCCTCGTGGGTCTCGGTGGGAGCCTCGACGAACCGGGGCTCTTCCAGCTCCGGCGGCGGCGGAAGCACCGGCGCGGGGGCGTGGCTGGGCTCGTCCGGCAGCCGGCGCACGATCGCCCCGACACCCGACGGCTGCAGCGAGCACGACGCGGTGATCGCCACGGCCGCGCAGACTGCGGCGAGACGCCCGATGGTGCGGCGCATGGTTCCCCCTAGCGTGCCCCGACGGGGCCTCCCGATGATCTTTCGTCACGCTCCGCCCGGTCGTTACGCGGCGGGTGCCCCTGAACAGCCCAGCGATCTCCTCGAAGGGGTGGACTCACGCGGGTGACCAGGCGAAATCGATGGTGTCCAGGCGACCACGTGGTGTAATCGCCCGTCTGGTCGTGAGAGGAGTTTCTGAATGCGCCGCTGGACTCCCGTGCTTGCCTTCCTCACCTCGCTGGCGGTCCTCGCGACCGTGCTCGCGCCGGTCGCGGAAGCAGCGGGCAAGAAGTTGCTCGTACCCGGTTTCGGCTCGTACCCGAGGCTGGTGCGGCTGGAGTACTCGCCGTTCGGGCGCGGGACCATCATCGCGGCGCTGACCAGCGAGGACGGCAACGGCCGGTTCGCGCCGATCCTCGAAAGCGCCGACGAGGGCGAGACCTTCCACCGGATCAGCGAGATCCGCGACCCGGACGCCAAGTTCGGCCAATGCTGCGGAACGCTCTACGAACTGCCGCAGCGGGTCGGCAGGCTGCGCGCGGGCACGCTGCTCTGGGCGGCGACCTACCGGCAGGACTCGGGCCCGCAGCGCCGGATGGGGATCAAGGTGTGGGCCAGCCGCGACGGCGGCCGCAACTGGCGGTACCTCTCCGAGGCGGCGCTCTCGCACAACCACGACGGCATCTGGGAGCCGGAGTTCACTGTGGACGCCGGCGGCACGCTCTGGCTGCACTACGCCGACGAGACGCAGGCGCCGAAGTACGGCCAGGTGCTCAACCGCGTCGCCTCGACCGACGGCATCAACTGGGGAACCAAGCAGCTCACGATGGCCATCGGGCCGTCCAGGGTGCGGCCGGGCATGCCGAACATCCGCAGGCTGCCCGACGGGCGGTACTGGTTCGGCTACGAGATCTGCAACTACCGCGACCGCTACTGCGATCCGTATTACAAAATCTCCGCCGACGGCGCGAACTGGGGCGACCCGGCCGACCCCGGCACCCGCGTGAACACCGCGAACGGCAACTACTTCCAGCACGCCCAGACCACCACCCTGTTCCCCGGCGGCCCGAACGGCGTGCGGCTGGTGATGGTCGGCCAGATCTACACGCGGGCCGACGGCACCCCGGTGTCCGGAAACGGGCAGACGCTGCTGGCCAACGACAACTTCGGCGCCGGAAACTGGTACGAGATGCCCGCGCCGGTGCACATCACCGGCATCTACAACAACTACTGCCCCAACTACTCGTCCACCGTGCTGCCGGTCGACGGCGGGAAGAACGTGCTGGAGATCGCCACCGAGTACGCGAACGGCTGCCAGGCGTATTTCGGCAAAGGCCCCGCGTTCTGAATTGAGCGGAGTCCCAGACGACCTCGAAGCTCACTCGGTACGGTGAACCCCACCACCGCACGTGAGGAGGGGCTGTGAAGGGCATCGTGCTCGCCGGGGGCAGCGGAACCCGTCTGCACCCGATTACGCAGGCCGTGTCGAAGCAGCTGCTGCCGGTCTACGACAAACCGATGATCTACTACCCGATCTCGGTGCTGATGCTGGCCGGGATCCGGGAGATCCTGATCATCTCGACGCCGGCCGACCTGCCGAACTTCCGCCGCCTCCT
Source organism: Amycolatopsis sp. cg13 (assembly GCF_041346965.1). Classification (GTDB taxonomy): domain Bacteria; phylum Actinomycetota; class Actinomycetes; order Mycobacteriales; family Pseudonocardiaceae; genus Amycolatopsis. The sequence goes on along the minus strand of NZ_CP166848.1, from coordinate 5,097,156 downwards.
CGGCGACGGCAGCCAGTTCGGCCTGTCCTTCTCGTTCGCGGAACAGCCGAGCCCGAACGGCCTCGCCGAAGCCTTCGTGATCGGCGCGGACTTCGTCGGCGACGATTCGGTCGCGCTGGTCCTCGGCGACAACATCTTCTACGGCCAGGGCTTCTCCACCACCCTGCGCACCGCGGCGACCGACCTGGACGGCTGCGTCCTGTTCGGGTACCAGGTGAAGGACCCCGAGCGCTACGGCGTCGGCGAGATCGACGAGAACGGCACTCTGCTGTCCATTGAGGAGAAACCGGAGAAGCCGCGGTCGAACAACGCGATCACCGGGCTGTACTTCTACGACAACGAGGTCGTCGACATCTCCCGCAACCTGAAGCCCTCGGCGCGCGGCGAGCTGGAGATCACCGACGTCAACCTTTCCTACCTGCGCCGCGACCGCGCCAAACTGATCGAGCTGAGCCGCGGCTTCGCGTGGCTCGACACGGGCACGCACGATTCGCTGCTGGAGGCCGGGCAGTTCGTGCAGGTACTGGAACACCGGACCGGCGTGCGGATCGCGTGTCTGGAAGAGGTCGCGCTGAAGATGGGCTTCATCAGCGCGGACGAATGCCATGCGCTGGGGACCAAACTGGCCAAGTCGGGATATGGCGAGTACGTGATGAACGTGGCTCTGCTCGCGGGGGCGCAGAGCTGATTCTTTCCTGAGGGGGCATGGTGAGCTACGACCTGGGAATCTGGGCTGGGGATGCCGATGATCCGCAAGCCCGCTACGCCCGTCTTTGCGAAGGTTCGGACCCGGCTGATTCGTCGCTTGACGGGTTCTGCCGTGACCTGACCGCGAAATACCCGGAACTGCACGAGGACCTCGAAGCATCCCCATGGAGCGCGGCGATCGAGCGCTCCGGCGACGGCGCGGTATTGACGATGCAACACCCGCGGGCGGTCGAGGTGACGCGCGTTATCCTTGACCTGGCCCGAAAACACAGCCTGACGGTGTTCAATCCGCAGACTGGCGAGGTGCACCGGCCGAACGTGCTGGACCTGACCATGTGCGACGGCTCCCGGGTCGAAAACCCTGATGCGGCAGGGATCAAGGCGGCGCTGGGCCGGTTGTCGGCGAAGAACTGGTACGCGGTCTTGGAACGCGGCGACCACTATGTCCAAATTGGACAAGGCAAGTTCGCTGCGGCTCGGAAGGGGAAGTTCTCGCTGGAGCGTCGGGACGGGTCGCCGGAGCGGCATTACCGCACGGAGGCCGGGAGCCTGGCGGAGGTGGTGACAGCGTTCACCGGCTTCGCGGAGGGCGATTCGGCGTGGGTGGAGGGCTTCGAGTGGGAGAAGGTCGACTTCTCCTGACGTGCGCCTACGCCGCTGGCGACTCGGTCCGCTAGATCAGCCAGCGTCATTTCGGACAGGGCCACGCCAAGTGCGTCAGGTTCTTTTTAGTCGATACTGAGCTGTTGAACTGCGTGCGGTGGTGGGATTCGGCGACGTTCCGCCACGCGCGCCGTCAGTCTTCGCGACGTCGAACTCACCTGCTTTGTTCGCGACCCGTTCCTGGCCCGGCCGAGCTCTCTCGATCTTCTCGTCGTCCAGCGTCGGGTCCGCGCGCGGTGCCTCGAAAGTCCGGACGACGCCGAGTTCGATTTTGCCGGAGCGTGTTCGGACGCCTCGACAGCCATCGTGGTTGGTGGCGAGGTCGCACATCTTCCGGGCGACGCTGTTGGGGTTGCGGAACCTCTCGCCGCGCACCTCCGGCGGGTGGATCGACATGCGTTGCAGCAGCTTGGACAGGTCGATGACCTTCTGGTCATTCGGTGTCAGCGGACGCCAGTCGTTTTGCACCACGAGCGCGCAGGCAAGGAGCGTCTCGTCCCTCGTCCAGGCCGGTCGCTTGCGCTTCCCCTCAGCCATAACTGCACCGTAGCGCGCACCACCGACAAAACCCCGGAACAAAGCAAAGACCCCGCCCCTCCCGAACCCGGGAAGGACGAGGCCTTGCCTCACCAAGAGATCAAGCCGCCTGCCGAACCTCCGAAGAAGCCGGAGTCAGCGCCAACTCCAACACCTCCCGCACGTTAGCCACCGCGTGCACCTCCAGCTGTGACAACACCTCAGCAGGCACATCGTCCAGATCAGGCTCGTTCCGCTGCGGGATGATCACCGTCTTCATCCCCGCCCGGTGCGCGGCCAGCAGCTTCTGCTTCACCCCGCCGATCGGCAGCACCCGTCCAGTCAGCGAAACCTCACCGGTCATCGCCACATCAGCCCGGACGACCCGGCCCGACAGCAGCGAAGCCAGCGCGGTCGTCATCGTGACACCCGCGGAAGGACCGTCCTTCGGCACAGCACCGGCCGGCACGTGCACGTGGATTCCCCGCTCTCGCAGGTCTCCCACCGGCAACTCCAGCTCCGCGCCGTGCGACCGCAGGTACGACAGCGCGATCTGCACCGACTCCTTCATCACGTCACCCAGCTGCCCGGTCAGCTGCAGGCCCGAAGCCCCGCTCTCCGGATCGGCCAGCGACGCCTCGATGTACAGCACGTCGCCGCCAGCACCCGTGACAGCCAAACCCGTTGCCACGCCTGGCAAAGACGTCCGCTGGGTCGCCGTCGGCAACGAGGATTCCGGTACGTGCCGCGGGCGGCCGAGGTAGGTCTCCAGGTCCGCGGCGGACACCGAAAGCGGCAGCGAGACCGAACCCAAGGCCACCTTCGTAGCGATCTTCCGCAGCACCTTCGCGATCGTCCGGTTCGCGTCGCGCACCCCGGCCTCGCGGGTGTACTCGGCGGCGATCCGGCTGAACGCGTCGTCGGTCAGCACCACGTCGCCGGACGCGAGGCCGGCCCGCTCGAGTTCGCGGGGGAGCAGGTGATCCCGCGCGATAGTGACCTTCTCGTGCTCGGTGTAGCCGTCCAGCGTCACCAGTTCCATCCGGTCCAGCAGCGGGCCGGGGATGGTTTCCAGCGCGTTGGCCGTCGCCAGGAAGACCACATCGGACAGATCCAGCTCGACCTCGAGGTAGTGGTCGCGGAACGTGTGGTTCTGTTCCGGGTCCAGCACTTCGAGCAACGCCGCCGTCGGGTCGCCGCGGTAGTCGGCCCCAACCTTGTCGATCTCGTCGAGCAGCACGACCGGATTCATCGAGCCGGCTTCCTTGATGGCCCGCACGATCCGTCCGGGCAGCGCGCCGACGTACGTGCGCCGGTGGCCGCGGATTTCCGCCTCGTCCCGGATGCCGCCCAGCGCGACGCGCACGAACTTGCGTCCCATCGCCTTCGCCACCGATTCGCCCAGCGACGTCTTGCCGACCCCGGGAGGACCGGCGAGCGCCAGCACAGCACCGGAACGCCGTCCGCCGACCGGGCCGAGGCCCGATTCCGCGCGGCGCTTGCGCACGGCCAAGTACTCGATGATCCGTTCCTTGACGTCGTCCAGACCAGCGTGGTCCGCGTCGAGCACGGCGCGCGCGGCGGCGATGTCGTAGACGTCCTCGGTCCGCTCATTCCACGGCAGCTCCAGCACCGTGTCGAGCCAGGTCCGGATCCAGCCGCCTTCGGGCGACTGCTCGGACGTCCGCTCCAGCTTGTCGACCTCGGCCAGCGCGGCCTTGCGCACCTCGTCCGGCAGGTCGGCGGATTCCACGCGGGCGCGGTAGTCGTCGTCGGCCGCGGTGCCGTCGAGTTCGCCCAGCTCCTTGCGGATCGCCTCGAGCTGGCGGCGCAGCAGGAATTCCTTCTGCTGCTTCTCCATCCCGTCGGCGACGTCCTTGCGGATGGTCTCGGTGACCTCCAGTTCGGCCAGGTACTCCCGGCTCCACTCGAGCGCCTTCTCCAGCCGGACGCTGACGTCGAGCGCGCTCAGCAGCTCCAGCTTCTGATCAGTGGACAGGTAGGGCGCGTTGCCGGCCAGGTCGGCGATCGCGGACGGCTCCTCGACCTGCTGGACGGCGTCGATCATCTGCCAGCCGCCGCGTTGCTGCAGCACGGAGATGACCACGGCCTTGTACTCCGCGGCGAGCTGCGCGGTGCGGTCGTCGGAAGTTTCGTCGGCGGCGTCGGCGTGCACCCAGCGGGCCGCGCCGGGGCCGTCGGCGATGCGGCCGACGGAGGCGCGTGCGGTGCCGCGGAGCAACACGGCGGTCTTGCCGCCGGGAACGCGGCCGATCCGTTCGACGGTCGCGACGGTGCCCAGCTCGGCGTACTCGCCGTGCACGCGCGGGACGATCAGGACTTCGGCCTTGCTCGCCGCGCCCGAGCGGATCCCGGGGAACGACGCGGTCGCGGGGGTCTTGGCCTGTGCGGACTCCACTGCGGCCCGGGTCTCTGCGTCGCCGAGGTCGAGCGGGACCACCATGCCCGGCAGCACGACGTCGTCATCGAGCGGGAGGACGGGCAGGAGGCGGGGGTCGGACATGTGCACTCCTCGAATAAGTTGAGTCTGCCTTGCTCAACTCTCCGAAGGGCGGGTTTGTTTCCCAGGGAGTGTTCGCTGGGAGAGAAGTCAGGGCTTCACCGCGACCGCGCCCCAGGCGAACGGCCGGACCTCCGCGGCGAACTCCGACACCGGCTCGTCCGGCCGCCAGTCCGGCAGCGCGCTCATCCCCGGCTCCAGCAGCGGCCAGCCGCCGAAGAACGGCCGGATCTCGTCGGCCGAGCGCAGGTACGCCGGGTTCGACGTGTCCTTGTACGCGTCCACGAACGCGCGGACCTCGGCGGCCCGCTCCGGCGGCGCGTCGTCCCGGCAGGTGCCATGCGTGACGGCCAGCCACGAGCCGGGCGCGAGCTGCTCGCGGTAGGCGGCGACCAGTTCGTCCGGCCGGTCGCCGGGGCCGAGGAAGTGCAGCACGGTGATCATCAGCAAGCACGCCGGCTGCGACCAGTCGATCAGCTCCTGGGTGATCTCGTCAGCGAAGATCGCCTCCGGATCGCGGATGTCGCGCTCGACGATCCCGGCCCAGTCGGTCGCCTCCTCGCCTTCGAGGATCACTCGCGAATGCGCCGCCGCGACCGGCTCGTAGTCGACGTACACGACCCTCGCCGGCAGCTTCTCGCGGACGATCTCGTGCACATTGCCCGCCGTCGGCACGCCGGACCCGAGGTCGACGAACTGCCGGATCCCCGCGTCCAGCGCCGCCCGCACGACCCGGTTCATGAACGCCCGGTTCTCCCGCGACATCGGCCGGATCAGCGGCCACACCTTCTCCACGCGGCGGCCGAATTCCCGGTCCACCGCCCAGTTCTGGGTGCCGCCGAGGTACCAGTCGTAGATCCGGGCGGCGGACGGCTTGTCGACGTCCACGCCACGGGGCGCGTCCGGCGCGGTCACGGCTTCTGCGCCACGGCGCACCAGGCGAACGGGCGAGCCTCCGCCTCGACGGCGTTCAGCTCGCGCTCCGGCCGCCAGTCCGGCAGATGCGTGATCCCCGGCTCCAGCAGCGGCCAGCCGCCGAAGAACGGCTCGATCTCGTCCCGGTCGCGCAGCCACATCGGATTGCTCGTCTTGCGGTACTGCTCGACGAACCAGCGCAGCCCCTCCAGCGCCGGACCGCTGCCGTCGCCCTCGCTCATCTGCGAGATCGCCAGCCAGCTGCCGGACACGAGCTTGTCGCGGTAGGCGCGCACGACGGCGTCCGGATCGTCGTCCGGGCCGACGAAGTGCAGCACCGCCATCAGCATCACGCACACCGGCTTGTCGAAGTCGATCAGCTCGCGGGTGCGCGGGTCGCTCAGCACGGCCCTGGGATCGCGCATGTCCGCCTGGACGATGCCGGCCCAGTCGGTGGCCGCCTCGTCCTCGAGGATCAGCGTCGCGTGCGCCACGGCCACCGGCTCGTAGTCGACGTACACCACGGTGGCCTCGTCGTCGTCGCCGAGTTCGGCCTCAACGACCTCGTGCACGTTGCCCGCGGTCGGCACGCCGGAGCCGAGGTCGAGGAACTGCCGGATGCCCGCGTCCAGCGCGGCGCGCACCACGCGGTTCATGAACTCGCGGTTCTGCTTCGCGCCGGGCCGGGCGAGCGACCACATCTTCTCGACCTTGCGGCCGAATTCCCGGTCCACCGCCCAGTTCTGCTTGCCGCCCAGGTACCAGTCGTAGACCCGCGCGGCCGAGGGTTTCTCGACATCGACGCCTTCCGGCGCTTTCGGTGCAGCGTCGGGCTTTTCGGTCACTGGGACTCCCCTCGAACGGGCCGTACCCCGCCAGACTAGCGAGAACGCACCGCAGGCCGACGCTGCCAGCCGGTCCACAGCGGCCGGTAACCCTGCGCGTACCAGAACGGCGTCGACCTCGGATTCGCTACGGCGTGGTGCAGCAGCACGACATCCGCGCCCGCCTCGTCGAAGACCTGGTGCGCGTGGGTGGCCAGCGCGGTGCCGACACCGGACGACCGAGCCGCCTCGGACACCGCCAGCGAGGACAGATAGCCCACCCGGGAAGCCGCGACCCGGTGCCGGATCCAGCCGGTCTCGTCGGGCATCTGCAGCACGACCATGCCGAGCGGCTGGCCGTACAGCTCCGCGATCCACACCTGCGGCTCAGGCCGTTCGAGGTGGTGCAGCAGTTCCTTGGTGATCAGCTCCTCGACGCCGGGACGGAGCGTGATCCGGCCGAACTGCGCGTCGTACCGCTGCAATTCCAGCTGAAGCGCGACCGCGGTGGAGAGGTCGTCCGGCGTCGCGTGCCGGATGCAGACGCCGGGCGTCGTGTCGGGCCCGGCGGCCATCCGCTGTGCCGGGCGGACCGCGAGCACGCCCACCGGGGCGAAGCCGTGCCGGAGGAGTTCGGTGGCCCCGGCGGTGTCGCGGCTGGGCCGGGAGAGCACCGCGGCGCACTCCGTATCCCCCACTCGGGCGAGGGACCCCAGATGTTCATCCCATCGAGTGAGCAAAGCGTCGAGGCCGGCGGCCGGATCGGGACCGGCGAGCTGGACCTCCAGCCGGTGCTCGACGAGCGCCCGCCACATCGAGCGCGGGCTGTCCGGGCCGAGTCCGGTACAGGTCGTCAGACCGGCCGCGGTGGTGTCGCCGACCTCGGCGGAAAGCAGGGCGGAATCCCCTCCGACCTCGAAGGGGAGCGGCGCGGGAAGCAGCGCGTCCACCGTGGCGATGCGCGCCGCATGGCCGGTGGCTGTCACGTCGTTGTGCATGCCGCCATTGTCCGCCGACCGGGCCGGAAAAGACCCCCAGAACACTCCCCGGCTCGGGGGTTCCGGGACGAACCGGGAGTTTCACTCCTTGGTCCACGCAGGTCAGAGAAGAACGCCCATTGTTAACCCTGGGGTGATCTCCTACTGTCTCGAAAGGGACGCCGGTACGCCCTACGGGGTAAGGTGGCGCCCTCGCCCACACCTGACGTCACGGACGAGCGCGACCGGGCAGCCGGGAAGGAAGGTCGGATGCCGGACAGCAACGCCCATCCCGGTACCGCGCCGGAGGCGATGGGCTCGGGAGGTGCTGGCTCCGCACCGGCCGAAGGCCGCACGGACGAAAGCCGCTTCCGCGTTTACACCTTCTTCGTGCTGGGCCTCGGCCTGCTCGCGGCCTTCGCCGTCGGCGCCTGGCTGCCGTTCCACGGCTCGGCCAAGCTCTGGTGGATCGGCCCGGTGCTCGCGGTCGCGTTCCTGCTCGCCGAACAGCTCGGCATCAACGTCGACGTCCGCAGCGGCATTTCGTGGACCATCTCATTCACCGAGATCCCGCTGGTAATCGGTTTCTTCGTCGCCCCGTTCGAAGTGGTGCTCGCCGCGCATCTCGTGGCGGGCATCGGCACGCTGCTGGCCCGCAAGGTCGCCGGCCGGGTCCTCTACAACGCGGGCGCGTTCCTGCTCGAAATCACCGGCGCGTTCGCCGTCGCCGGGCTCGTGCACCTGGCCATGGGCGGCGGACCGACCATGCCGTGGGTCGCCGCGCTCGCCGGCACGCTCACCGCGCCGCTGGTCAGCACGCTGCTCGCGCTGGCCGCCGTGCGCGTGCTGCGCCGCCGGATGCGCGTGAGCACCGCGATCCGGCTGACCGGCCGCATCCTCGTGGTCGGTTTCGTCAACGCTTCGGTCGGCCTCACCGGCTACCTCGTCATCGCGAGCACTCCGCAGGCCTGGCCGCTGGTGCTGGCGGTGTTCCTCGGCCTGACCGCGCTGTACTGGGCGTATTCCGATCTGCTTCGCGAACAGCGGGACATGGAGGCGCTGTCCGACGTGAGTCTGATGGTCGCGCGCTCAGGTCAGCAGGCCGCGGCACGTCCGGCGAGCCGCGCCGAGGAACTGGTGGGCGGAGTCGACGTGCGCGAATGGGCCACGATCGCCGAGCGGATCAAGGACCAGCTGGCCGCCGGACGCGTCGTGCTCCGGCTGCGCCTCGAGGCCGACGATCCGATGCGCGTCGTGGTCGCGGGCAACGAACTTCCGGCCTCGGACCCGGCCAACGACGATCCGCTGCTGCGCCTGCCCGGCGCGCACGTCCGGCACTTCCGCATCACCGAGGCCAACCCGGACGTCCGCGCGGCGCTGCTGGAACGCAGTGCGCAGGAAGCGCTCGTGGTGCCGTTGCGCAGTGCGAACAAGCTGCTCGGCGTCGTCGAAGCGCACGACCGGCTCTCGCGCTGGCGCGGCTTCGGCAAGTACGACGTCCAGCTGCTCGGCACGATGGCCAGCCACCTCGCGACGTCGCTCGACAACCGCCGGCTGCTCGCCACGCTCCGCCACGACGCCTACCATGACCCGCTCACCGGGCACCTGAATCGGCCGGGATTCCAGCAGGTCTCTAGGGATCCGCTGCGCGAATCGGCGGAGGTCGTGGTGCTGCGGATCGACCTCGACGTCTTCTCCACGGTCAGCGACGCGCTCGGCTACTCGTGGGCGGACCGGATGGTCGTCGCCGCGGGCACGCGCATCCGCGGCGCACTCGGCCCGGACGTCCCGCTCGCCCGGCTCGAAGGCGCGTCCTTCGCCGCGCTGCTCGTGGACTGCACGGTCGACGACGCCCACCGCGCCGCCGAACGGCTGCGGGTCCAGCTGTCCGAGCCGTATCCGGTGGACCGGCTTTCCGTCGAAGCCAACGCGATGATCGGCTACGCCAGCTCCGTCGACGACAACGGCGAGGTCGACGTCGACGGCCTGCTGCAGCGCGCCGACGTCGCCGTCCGCGCCACCCGCGGCGGCGAGGAAGTGCGCGGCTACGTGCCGAGCATGGGACAGATCTTCCTGCGCCGCTTCCAGATGGTCACGCAGTTCCGGCAGTCGCTGGAAGACGGTCACGTCTCCGTGCACTACCAGCCGAAGGTGACGCTGCCGAACCGACAGGTGCAAGGCGTCGAGGCGCTCGTGCGCTGGGTGCACCCGGAGTTCGGCAGGCTCGGCCCGGACGAGTTCGTGCCCGCGATCGAAGCGGCCGGCCTGATCGGCGTGCTGACGTCGTTCGTGCTGGAGGAATCGCTGAAGCGCGTGCGCAAGTGGCTCGACGAGGGCCTGCGCATCTCCGCGGCGGTGAACCTGTCGGTGCGGAATCTGTCCGACGACGACTTCCCGGCGAAGGTCCAGCGCGAACTGGAACGCTTCGACGTGCCGCCGGAACTGCTGACGTTCGAGCTGACCGAGTCCGGCGTGATGTCCGACCCGCAGAAGGCACTGCCGATCCTGCGCGAGCTGCATTCGCTGGGCATCGTGCTGGCGGTGGACGACTTCGGCACCGGCTACTCGTCGCTCGCGTATCTGCGCCAGCTGCCGGTGGACCAGGTGAAGATCGACAAGAGCTTCGTGCTCGGCATGGGCACCGATCTCGGCGACCTCGCGGTGGTGCGGTCGATTGTCGAGCTCGGCCACTCGCTGGGCCTGACGGTGGTGGCGGAAGGCGTCGAAGAGGACGTGGCGCGCGATCAGCTCGAGGCGATGGGATGTGACGTCGCACAGGGTTATCTGATCTCGCGGCCGCTGCCAGAAGACCGCCTCGAGGCGTGGCTGCAGGCCCGCACGGCGCGCTCGCCGGGGCGGCACTCGGAGACCGTGCTGACCCTGCTGACCTGAGGTTTTGCGGTTAACCGACCCCGGTTGCACAGCCGGGTGAACCCCCTTGCTAATCTTTCCAAGTCCTCGCGAGAGGCAGGCCCCTTTAGCTCAGTCGGCAGAGCGTCTCCATGGTAAGGAGAAGGTCTACGGTTCGATTCCGTAAAGGGGCTCGCGAGTAGGCGAGCTATGTCTGCGGAAAACGCAGACGTGGCTCGCTTCGCGGCGTCCATCTGGGGGTCGAACCCCCAGGCCCCCGCCAGGGGGCAAGCCCCCTGGACCCCCAGGCCGGGTCACCTTGACCTGGTGGGTTGAGGCGGGGTGGGTGTCACGTAGGGCGGTGTAGCTCAGTTGGCAGAGCAAGCGGCTCATAATCGCTGTGTCGCCGGTTCAAGTCCGGCCACCGCTACGCGGTAACGACGGGGCTGGCCCCCGGATCTGAGAGAGAAGGAAACGCTGTGGCTGCCACCGACGTGCGACCCAAGATCACGCTGGCGTGCGAGGAGTGCAAGCACCGCAACTACATCACCAAGAAGAACCGGCGCAACAACCCGGATCGCCTGGAGATGAAGAAGTTCTGCCCGAACTGCGGTACGCACCGGACTCACAAAGAGACCCGCTGACGCAGGCGGTCTTTTACCAGCTTCGAAAAGCCGCCCCGGCCACGCGCCGGGGCGGCTTTTCGCTGTCTACTGGCCAGTTCTGGCACCCGCGCGGGTCGGCGACGCGGCTCGGTTAGCCTTCTTCGCGTGCCTTTGGACCAGTCGTTCACCGGGCGGGAGTACCCGTCGGACAGCAAGTACTTCGTGAGCCGGGAGAAGATCCGCGAGTTCGCCGACGCGATCGGGGACCCGAACCCGGTGTACCGGGACCCGGAGGCGGCCCGCGCGGCCGGCCACCCGGACGTGCTCGCGCCGCCCACCTTCCTCACCATCCTGAACCTGCCGAAGATCAACGGCATCGTGACCGACCCCGCGCTCGGCCTCGACTACTCCCGGATGGTCCACGGCGACCAGGGCTTCCGCTACGAGCGCCCGGTGCACGCGGGCGACGAGCTGGAAATCTCGGCCACGATCGAAACGATCATGGCGCGGGCGGGCAACGACTTCATCAACCTCCGCGCGGAAATCACCGACGCGGACGGCAAACTCGTGTGCACGACGCGGGCCCAGCTCGTGGTTCGGGGGGCGGAAGCGTGAACATCGGCGACGAACTGCCTCCGCTGGAGGTCCGCATCACGCGCGACCAGCTGGTCCGCTACGCCGGAGCCTCGCTCGACTTCAACCCGATCCACTGGAACGAGCACTTCGCGACCAAGGTCGGTCTCCCGGACGTGATCGCGCACGGCATGCTCACGATGGCCCTGTCCGGCCGCATCGTCACCGACTGGCTCGGCGACCCGGCCCGCCTCGTGGACTTCAGCACGCGCTTCACCCGCCCGGTCGTGGTGCCGGACAACGACGAGGGCGCGCTGGTCGAGGTGACCGGCAAGGTCGGTGCCATGACGGACGACGGGCTGGCCCGGATCGACTTGACGGTGAAGTTCGAGGGCAAGACCGTGCTGGGCAAACCGCAGGCTCTCGTCCGCCCCTGACACCCATCCCAGCTCGGCCTGACCACCCCAATGTGGCGTTGGGTGCATCTGCCGCACCGAACGCCACATTGGGTGCGTGGGACGCACCCAATGCCACATTGGGGCGACCTCAGTGCACTCCGAGCACCGACTCCACCACGCCAGCCATCCCCGCCTCGCCCCGCGCGTTCGGATGCAGTGCCGCGGCCGAGGACGTCGGGACCACTCCCTCGACCCACTTCACATCCGAATTCGCGCAGACGTCATGCCCCTTGCTGGGCTCAGCCGTGTCCGCGAACCCGGCGTCGTGGGACTTGGCCTGGTCGGACAAGGCGTCGTTGAGCTTCCCGAGCGCGTCCCGCAGATACGCCACATCGCCGGAGCCCAACGGCAGAACCGGCCAGCAGCCGTCGCCATCGGGAAGGACCGTCGGGTAGCCGACGACGACCACTCGCGCCTTCGGAGCCTTCTTGTGGATCTGATCGAGCGCGCTGCCGACCTTCTTCGCGGCTTCGCCGATGCGGTCGGCCAGCTGGTCCTTGCCGCCCGCGGTGAGCCGGTCCTTGCACGGCGAGGCGTTCTCGTGGGCGGTCACACAGGACTGCGCCAGTGCGATGAATCCCACATCGTTGCCGCCGATGCCGAGGGTGACCAGCGTCGTGTCCGAGGTGACCGAGTCGAACTGCGGCGGGTTCGAGCCGTTGCGCGTCGACTGGGTGTCGGTCAGGTCGTCCGTGGTCGCGCCGCTGCAGCTGACGTCTACGAACTTCGCCGGCTTCAGCTTCGCGGACACCAGGTGCGGATAGTTGTTGTCCGAGCGCGCGCAGCCGGCCGGCGAGCCCGACTGCTTCCCGGTGCGCGGCGCCGACGTGTACGAGTCGCCGAGTGCGACGTACCGGCCGCTGCCGCCGCCGGTGTCCGCGCCGGACGGCGGTGCGGACGACGAATCGTGCTTCGACTTGTAGTAGCCGACGGCCAGCAGCGCCCCCACGACAACGAGGACGAGCAACCCGCATCCACCGCTCTTGTTAGCCCCCACTCGACCGTTCTACCGGTCCCGCCCCTCGCCGACGACCCGCTTACGGGTGATCACGCAAAGACAGCACCGTGCAGCTCGCCGGCCAGCGCCAGCGCATGCGGGACGGTTTCGGCCACATAGTGCAGATCGACCAGCGCCTCGGTGATGCCCTCGGCTTCCGCGGCCTTGAGCTGACCTGCGACGTCGTCGATGGTCGCGACCTTCGAACCCGGCGTCGGGTTGATCCGCAGCACCCGGCGCAGCGACTCCGGATCCCGTCCGGCCTTCTCCGCGGATTCGACGACCACCGCCCACTTCTGGCGCAGCATCGGGACCGGGAGCCCGGCGGGCAGCCAGCCGTCGGCGATCCGGCCGACGCGCCGCAGCGCCGCGTCCGACGCCCCGCCCAGCAGCACCGGCGGGCCGGGCCGCTGCATCGGACGGAGGCCGATCAGCGAGTCCGGGATGTCCCAGCGTTCGCTCTGGTGCCCGGCCGGATCCGCGGTCCACAGCGTCCGCAGCACCTCGACCAGTTCGGCCAGCCGCGCGCCGCGGTGCTCCCACGGCACCCCGGCGGCGGTGTACTCGTCGCGGAGCCAGCTGAGCCCGAGTCCGACGTCGAGCCGGCCGCCGGACAGCAGATCCAGCGACGTCAGGGAGCGCGCCAGCAGCACCGGCGAGTAGAGCGGGCCGTTGAGAGTGCTCGACCCCAGCCGTGCGGACTCCGTCGAGTTCGCGGCGATCGTGAGCGCCAGCAGCGGATCGACGAAGCGGACGAACTCCGGCGGGTACGGCCGTTCGGGTGTTCCGGACGGGTAATAGGTCTTGGGGGAGACCGGAGTCAAAACCCGGTCGCCGACCCACAGCGAAGCGAAGCCGATGCGCTCCGCTTCGGTGGCGAAGCCGGCGATGGCGGAGGGGTCGGCGAGCTTGCCGTACTGCGGCAAAGCGAGCCCAAGCCGGAAGGTGGTCACCGGGTCTCCTGTGTTTGATTGCCACGGCTCCGCCGTGGCGGCGAGATCGCCTCAAGCCGATTTCTTCCCTCCCGATTCGCTCGGCCTGGGGGCCGAACGAATCGCTCAGTCCAGAAATCGGCGCGATCTCGCGGTCCTGGTTTGCTTGGGGGACAACGAAGATCATCTTTGGCTAGGCTGGTCTTGGCTGTCTGGCGGGGAAATGCGTGGTGAACACGGCGATTTCGTTTGCCTCGCCAGGAATCCGGGGCGGTCGCGAAACGGGGTGGCCCGGTGAGCGGGCGGGCCCCGTCGGCGGCTTCGCGATTAATCGGATTACGGTGCACGGGCCTATATTCGCACGTTCGGGTGATCTTCGCCGTGGGGTTCGGGAAGCTGTCCGAAGGACCCGGAACGGCCGCCTCGGGGGCGCCGCGCGGGTGTCGAGGGGGCTGGGTTGCAAGGCAACATCCGCCTTGCCGTAGACTTCGGAACTCGGAACGCACTACGGTCATCCCCGCCGGATGGTGGGGACGATGGAATGCGTCCTCCGGAGCCAGGGTGACCGGGCTCCACAGGGGTGTAGCTCAATTGGCAGAGCAGCGGTCTCCAAAACCGCAGGTTGCAGGTTCAAGTCCTGTCACCCCTGCGTACGGGAACTGGTGGAGCGGAGGAGTGGTCGTGAGCGACAGCGACGCCAGCGGCGAGCACGAGCAGGACGATTCGGGCAAGCAGCCCGGAGTCGAATCCCGCCCGGTGTCCGCCGCGGCTCGGCGCGAACGCCGCGCTTCCGCTCGGCCGGCAGGCAAGTCCGAGGCACGGCCGGGCTCGACCCGTCCGTCCGGCAAGGCGGGCGACAAGGTCGCGAAGCCCGCCGACGCCAAGGGCGCGCCGACCCCCAAGCGGGACCGGAAGGCGAAGAAGGCCTCGGTGTTCGCCCGGTTCACGCGGTTCATCCGCGAGGTCTGGGCCGAACTGCGCAAGGTCATCTGGCCCAACCGCAAGCAGATGGTCACCTACACCGCGGTCGTGCTGGTGTTCGTGGTGTTCATGGTGGCCCTCGTGAGCGGTCTCGACCTCGGCTTCAAGGAGCTGGTCGGGCTGGTCTTCGGCTGACGCCCGACGGGCGCGCCACCGCGCTGGCCGGGCCCCGGTCCGGCCCGGCAAGCGATCAACTGAGAGGACGGAACGTGACCTCCGACAACGGCACCGAAGCCGGTCGCGACCTGACCGAGCTTTCCGACGAGCAGGTGCAGACGGCGCCCGGCGACGAGGAGTCCGCCGAGTCCGTCGAGGTGCCCGTCGCCGAGGACGAGGTCGCCGCCGCCGACGAGTCCGACGTCGCCGAGGAATCGGACGACGACGTGACCGAGCCCGCCCCCGAGGCGGACGACCCGGTCGCCGCGCTGCGCGCCGAGCTCAAGGCCGCGCCGGGCGAGTGGTACGTCGTGCACTCGTACGCCGGTTACGAGAACAAGGTCAAGACCAACCTCGAGACGCGTACCCAGACCCTGGACGTCGAGGACTACATCTTCCAGATCGAGGTTCCGACCGAAGAGGTCACCGAGATCAAGAACGGCCAGCGCAAGCAGGTGCAGCGCAAGGTGCTGCCCGGCTACATCCTGGTCCGGATGGACCTCAACGACCAGTCGTGGAGCGCGGTGCGCAACACCCCGGGCGTCACCGGGTTCGTCGGGGCCACCTCGCGGCCGTCGCCGCTGACCGTGGACGAGGTGCTGAAGTTCCTCGCCCCGCAGGTCGAGAAGGAAGCCCCGGCCAAGGCGGCCAAGGGCGGGGAATCCGCCGCGGCCGCGTCGTCCGGCGCGCCCGCCGTCGAGGTCGACTTCGAGGTCGGCGAGTCGGTCACCGTCATGGACGGCCCGTTCGCCACGCTGCCCGCCACGATCTCCGAGGTCAACGTCGACGGGCAGAAGCTGAAGGTCCTGGTGTCGATCTTCGGCCGGGAGACCCCGGTCGAGCTCTCGTTCAGCCAGGTCTCCAAGATCTGACGGCCGGGCCATCCCGGTCGGCAGTCCCCGCGTACTGGCAGGTGTGCGGGGGACTCACGTCAGTTAAGAAGGACACAAGGTAATGCCACCCAAGAAGAAGAAGCTTGCGGCGATCATCAAGCTGCAGATCAAGGCGGGTGCGGCCAACCCCGCGCCGCCGGTCGGCCCGGCGCTGGGTCAGCACGGCGTCAACATCATGGAGTTCTGCAAGGCCTACAACGCCGCGACCGAGTCGCAGCGCGGGGACGTCGTCCCGGTCGAGATCTCCGTCTACGAAGACCGGTCGTTCGACTTCAAGCTGAAGACGCCGCCGGCCGCCAAGCTGCTGCTCAAGGCCGCGGGCGTGGAGAAGGGCTCCGGCGAACCGCACAAGACCAAGGTCGCCAAGGTCACCTGGGACCAGGTCCGCGAGATCGCGAAGACCAAGGAGACCGACCTCAACGCGCACGACATCGACCAGGCCGCGAAGATCATCGCCGGCACTGCCCGCTCCATGGGCATCACGGTCGAAGGCTGACTTTCAAAGCAACCCGTGGGAGAGCCAGTGCTGGCTCGCCACCACACTGATCCATTGATTTGAGGACAGAAGCATGACCAAGCACAGCAAGGCCTACCGCCAGGCCAGCGAGCTGATCGACAAGGCGCGCCTGTACGCGCCGCTCGAGGCCGTGAAGCTGGCGAAGGAGACCTCCAAGACGAAGATGGACGCGACCGTCGAGGTCGCGATGCGTCTCGGGGTCGACCCGCGCAAGGCCGACCAGATGGTCCGCGGCACCGTGAACCTGCCGCACGGCACCGGTAAGACCGCCCGCGTCATCGTTTTCGCCGTCGGCGACAAGGCCGCTGAGGCCGAAGCCGCCGGCGCGGACGCGGTGGGCACCGACGAACTGATCGAGCGCATCCAGGGTGGCTGGCTCGACTTCGACGCCGCGATCGCGACGCCGGACCAGATGGCCAAGGTGGGCCGCATCGCCCGCATCCTCGGCCCGCGCGGCCTCATGCCGAACCCGAAGACCGGCACGGTGACCCCCGCGGTCGAGAAGGCCGTGAAGGACATCAAGGGCGGCAAGATCAACTTCCGCGTCGACAAGCAGGCCAACCTGCACCTGGTGATCGGCAAGGCGTCGTTCGACACCGAGAAGCTGGTGGAGAACTACGCGGCCGCGCTGGACGAGATCCTGCGCGCCAAGCCGTCGTCGGCCAAGGGCCGCTACGTCAAGAAGATCACCTTCACCACCACCATGGGCCCGGGCATCCCGGTCGACCCGGCGCGGACCCGCAACCTCCTCACCGAGGACGCGGCGGTCTGAGTCGCACATCACGCGAAAGGGTGGTCACGCTTCGTGCGTGACCACCCTTTTTTCGTGTCTCATGGACATATGCCAACGACGTTCATCGCCCCCGACGGGCTCCAGCTGAGCTACACCGTCTGGGAGGGCGACGGACGGCACCGGCGGCCCGTCGTGCTGCACCACGGTTTCGCCGCCGACACCCAGGTGAACTGGGTCAACCCCGGAGTCGTGGACGCGCTGGTCAAGGCGGGCTTCACGGTGATCGCGCTGGACGCGCGCGGGCACGGCGAGTCGGAGAAGCCGCACGACCCGGCGGCCTACGGCGAGGACATCATGGCCGCGGACCTGACCGCGCTGTTCGACGAACTCGGTTTGGAAGAGGTCTGCCTGGCGGGCTATTCGATGGGCGCGATCGTCTCGCTGCTGGTGGCTACGCGTGACCGGCGAGTCCGCTGCCTCGCGGTCGGCGGGGTCGGGGCGGGAATCGTGGACTTCGGCGGCGTGGACGCCCGGGTGGTCAACCGGAGCCAGATCGCGGCGGGACTGCTGGCCGAAGACCGGTCAGAGGTGCCCTCGGCGGCGCGCCCGTTCCGCCGCCTGGCCCGCCGGGCGGGCGCGGACGTCGAAGCGCTGGCCGCGGTCATGCACGCGACCCCGCACGGACCGATGCAGCTGACGAACCTCTCGGCGGCGACGCTGATCCTGGCCGGGGAGTCGGACGAACTGGCGACGCAGCCGGAGCGCCTCGCAGCGGGGATCGCGGGCGCGCGGCTGGTGCGGGTCCCGGGGAACCACATGGAAGCGGTGGCGCACCCGGCTTTCGCGGCGTCGTTGGTGGACTTCTTCGCGTACTCGGACACGGGGGAGACCCGGTTGCCGATCAGCTCGCCTGCCTGACGGTCAGCCCGGGGTAGAGGTCGCCGTGGGTGCGGGGCACTTCTCGGGGCCGGACGTATGGCCGGTGATCAGCCACTGGCCTTTGTCCACTTTGGTCACCTGGAACACGCCGAGCGCCGGACCGCCGCTGACGGTGAACGTGCAGGAATCGATCGTCACCACCGGCGGGGGCGTCGGGCCGGAGACATAGGACGGGAGCGATTCGGCGTAGTCGTTCACGTTCTTCACTTGCGCGTGGAGCTTTTCGACCGCGACCTTGCAATCCGGCTGACCAGTGGTGTCCTTGGCGAACTTGTCCTGAACATCCTCGCGGAAGCGCCCGCAAGCGTCGTCGACCCGGCCCTGGGCGATGTTGTGGTAAACGAACCGCACTGCCTCGTTCGGATTGGTCGAGAAGATGTGGTTCGTGTGGTAGGTCCCGCCGCCCTCGGCGGCGATCTGGGCTGAGGTTTTGCCGTCGTCGCTGGGGAAGATCTGGTGGTAACCCCAGTTGACCAAGATTCCCAGGATGACCAAGGCGATCACCCAGCCCAGGATTTTCCCGCCGAGGCGCTTCACCCACCGCGGCACCGGGCGGCGCTGGCGCGGCGGCTCTTCGTACGCGGTCAGCGCGCCCGGCTGATTCGGCGGGCCAGGCGGCTGCCCACCGGCGAGCGGCTGTGGCTGACGGTTGCCGACCGGGACCAAACCCGCATCGGGTGCCGGGGCCGGTTCGGTTCCCTGCTGGGACTGGGTGAACCGCAGGTACTCCTGGAACCGCTGGAATTCCTGGAACTGGCGCAGCTGCTCGGGATCCAGCTGCTGCGGCTCGGCAGATCCGCTGGGCTGCGGAAGATTCGGAGCGGACGGCTGCGCGGGCGTTCGCGGCGCGACCTCGGCCCCACCAGGTTGCGGAAGCGGCTGTGCCGAGGACTCACCCGGACCGGGAGGGGGAGTTTCTTCCGGCTTTCCGTGATCACGCTGTTCCGCCACGTCACCAATGATGCCCGCTCCGCCGCGATTTCCCGAGACTGCCCCGGTTCTCGCAGCTCAGGAAGGGGGCGCCCGCGAACGCCGAACAACCCTCCCGTATGCTGGTCAACGGTTCTACCAAAGACCGCTGGTTTTCTCCGGATTCCCGGGGAACGAAGGTTCCGCAGTACGGCGGACGGCCTGCGCAGGAGGAACGAGGCTTTCACCCCGGTCGCGAGACCGGGCAACGCCCCGCGTCTGCTGCGCGTGGGCGTTTTTGTCGTTCAGGGGCGCCTCCATCCAAGCCAGTGGTGACACTAGCCAAGAGAGGAGGCGACCATGGCGAAGCCCGACAAGGTGGCGGCCGTCGCCGAGATCGCGGAGAGCTTCCGCAGCAGCTCGGCCACCGTCGTTACCCAGTACACCGGCCTCTCCGTGACTCAGCTGTCCCAGCTGCGCCGCGCTCTCGGCACCAGTGCCAAGTACCGGGTCGCGAAGAACACCCTCGTCAAGCGTGCCGCCGAGGACGCTGGTCTCGAGGGCGTCGAGGACCTGTTCGTCGGCCCGACCGCGATCGCCTTCGTGCAGGGCGAGGCAGTCGACGCCGCGAAGGCACTTCGCGACTTCGCGAAGGACAACAACGCGCTTGTCATCAAGGGCGGCTACATGGACGGCCGCGCGCTGTCCGTGGACGAGATCTCCAAGATCGCTGATCTCGACAGCCGTGAGGTGCTGCTCTCCAAGGCGGCGGGCGCGTTCAAGGCGAAGCTTTCCCAGGCCGCCGCGCTGTTCCAGGCGCCGGCGTCCCAGGTTGCCCGCCTGGCTGCCGCGCTGGAGGAGAAGCAGCGCAACGCCACCGGTACCGAAGCAGCCGAAGCACCCGCCGAGAGCTGAACCACCCCACCCCGAACGTTTTAGTTCGTTTTTCTGAGAGGAAGCCATCATGGCGAAGCTGAGCACCGCCGAGCTGATCGACGCCTTCAAGGAGCTGACCCTCCTCGAGCTGTCGGACTTCGTGAAGGAGTTCGAAGAGGTCTTCGACGTCACCGCCGCCGCCCCGGCCGCCGTTGTCGCGGCCGCCCCGGGCGCCGCTCCGGCCGAGGCCGCCGCGGAGCAGGACGAGTTCGACGTCATCCTCGACTCGGCCGGCGACAAGAAGATCCAGGTCATCAAGGTCGTCCGCGAGGTCGTCTCCGGTCTGGGCCTGAAGGAGGCCAAGGAGCTGGTCGAGGCCGCTCCCAAGGCGCTCCTGGAGAAGGTCGACAAGGAGGCCGCCGAGGCCGCCAAGGAGAAGCTCGAGGCCGCTGGCGCCAAGATCTCCATCAAGTGATCCCGGGCGCGCAAGCGCCTGCGTCACCTCGAAAGGGGCGGACACCCGACACGGGTGCCCGCCCTTTTTGCTGCCCGGGACAAAAAAGACACACAGTCGCCGGGTCGGGCCAGGAGCACCCTCGTTCAGGCGAACAAATCGTTCACCGGACGGGTCCGGGTCACCCCCTGTTTGCCGCGTTTCCGCCGGTTAACCCGTCAGGGTGAGCGCCGGTCGGCCATCTGGATCTGCGCCCGAACGTGACGTGCACTACCGTGCTGCCAGCGGTCGCCGTACTGGATCCCCGTCGCGTGAGGTGTGCACGGGGGCTGGCCAGAGAACAAAACTGGTGAGTAACCTGTTCGCGCTCAGCTCGTTGCACCTGGTTGAAGCGGAGTTCGCCGCGCGAGCTCCGCCGCTGCCAGCGGTGACGGGGCGGCGGTGCGCGACGACGCGGAACAGCTCCTGGAGGTGCGATGGGTGCCGAGGTGGTCATCGAAGGTCTGACGAAGTCCTTCGGAAAGCAGACCATCTGGCGGGACGTGACGCTGACCCTGCCTCCCGGCGAGGTCTCGGCGATGCTCGGCCCGTCCGGAACCGGCAAGTCCGTGTTCCTGAAGTCGATGATCGGCCTGCTCAAGCCGGACCGCGGACGATGCGTCATCAACGGCGTCGACATCGTCACCTGCTCCGAGCACAAGCTGTACGAGATCCGGAAGCTCTTCGGCGTCCTGTTCCAGGACGGCGCGCTGTTCGGCTCGATGAACCTCTTCGACAACGTGGCCTTCCCGCTGCGGGAGCACACGAAGAAGTCCGAGACCGAGATCCGCCGGATCGTGCTCGAGAAGCTCGAGATCACCGGCCTCGCCGGCGCGGACAAAAAGCTCCCCGGCGAGATCTCCGGCGGTATGCGCAAGCGCGCCGGCCTCGCCCGCGCCCTCGTGCTGGACCCGGAGATCATCCTGGTCGACGAGCCGGACTCCGGCCTCGACCCGGTCCGCACGACCTACATCTCGCAGCTCTTCCTGGACGTCAACGCCCAGATCGACGCGACGTTCCTGATCGTGTCGCACAACATCAACCTCGCCCGCACGGTGCCGGACAACCTCGGCATGCTGTTCCGCAAGGAACTCGTCATGTTCGGCCCGCGCGAGGTCCTGCTGACCAGCGACGAACCGGTGGTCGAGCAGTTCCTCAACGGCCGCAAGCTCGGCCCGATCGGCATGTCCGAGGAGAAGGACAGCGCCCAGATGGCCCGCGAGCAGGCCGAGGCCGAGGCGGGCCACGGCGACGTGCTCAACGAGGACGTGCGCGGGGTCGTGCCGCAGATGCAGGTCAGCCCTGGCGTGCCGGAGCGCGGCGGGGCCAAGCGCCGGATGGACCGCGTGATGCGGATCCTGCACACGCTCCCGGCGGCGGCGCAGGAGGGGATCATCGAATCCCTCACCCCTGAGCAGCAGCGGCACTACAACGTGCGGCCCAACCCCGGTGCGTTCCACCACCAGGCCGGCCCCGAGGACACCCAGCAGCTGCCGCCGGTCGCCGCACCGGGCCCGGTGCCGAACCAGCACCAGGGACAGCTTCCCGCCGACCAGGTCGCGCGCATTCCGGGCGCGGACCGCCGGTCGCCCCGGCACGGGCAGGGTGGCGCGTGACCACCAGCACGGCCAAGATCCCCGGCTACGGAATGCTGCGGGAGACCGGGAACCTGTTCGCGCTCGGCCTCGACATCATCCGCGGCATCTTCCAGCGCCCGTTCCAGTTCCGCGAGTTCATCCAGCAGGCCTGGTTCGTCGCGAGCGTGACGATCCTGCCGACGGCGCTCGTCGCGATCCCGTTCGGCGCGGTCATCTCGCTGCAGTTCGGCGCGCTCGCCCGCCAGCTCGGCGCGCAGTCCTACACCGGTGCCGGTTCGGTGCTGGCGACCGTGCAGCAGGCCAGTCCGCTGGTCACCGCGCTGCTGGTGGCCGGCGCAGGAGGAAGCGCGGTCTGTGCTGATATTGGCGCGCGGACCATCCGCGAGGAGATCGACGCGATGGAGGTGCTGGGCGTCTCGGCGGTCCAGCGCCTGATCGTGCCCCGCACGCTCGCCATGATGCTCGTCGCGCTCCTGCTCAACGGCATGGTCAGCGTCATCGGCGTGCTCGGCGGCTACTTCTTCAACGTCGTGCTCCAGGGCGGCACCCCTGGCGCGTACCTGTCCAGCTTCTCCGCGCTCGCCCAGCTGCCCGACCTCTGGGTCGGCGAGATCAAGGCGCTCATCTTCGGCTTCATCGCCGCGGTCGTGGCGGCTTATCGCGGCCTGCACCCGAGCGGCGGCCCGAAGGGCGTCGGCGACGCGGTGAACCAGTCGGTGGTCATCACGTTCCTGCTGCTTTTCGTGGTGAACTTCGTGATCACGCTGATCTACCTGCAGCTCGTGCCCGGAAAGCTGGACTGACCATGACGTTCCTTTCGGGGGCGAAGCGGATCGCCAACCGCCCGCTGGAAACCCTGGACACGCTCGGCGACCAGATGTCGTTCTACGGCCGGGCTCTGCTGTGGACGCCGCGCACGCTGCGCCGCTACACCAAGGAAGTGCTGCGGCTGCTGGCCGAGGTGAGCTTCGGCTCCGGCTCGCTCGCGGTCATCGGCGGCACGGTCGGCGTGATGGTCGGCCTGACGCTGTTCACCGGTGTTCTCGTCGGCCTTCAGGGCTACTCGGCGCTGAACTCGATCGGCACCTCGGCGTTCACCGGCTTCCTCACCGCGTTCTTCAACACCCGCGAGATCGCGCCGCTGGTCGCCGGGCTGGCGCTGTCGGCGACGGTCGGCGCGGGCTTCACCGCACAGCTCGGCGCGATGCGGATCTCCGAGGAGATCGACGCGCTCGAGGTGATGGGCGTGCCGAGCCTCCCGTACCTGGTGACCACGCGGATCATCGCCGGATTCGTGGCCGTGATCCCGCTGTACGTGATCGGCCTGCTGAGCTCGTACCTCGCCTCGCGGCTGGTCGTTATCTATATCTACGGACAATCCGCGGGTACCTACGACCATTACTTCGACCTGTTCCTACCACCGCAAGACGTGCTCTATTCGTTCATCAAGGTGCTGATCTTCAGCGTTTTGATCATTCTTTCGCACTGCTACTTCGGGTACCGGGCCAGCGGCGGGCCCGCCGGGGTGGGCGTGGCAGTCGGCCGCGCGGTGCGGCTTTCCATCGTCACGGTTTCGGTCGTGAACTTCTTCATCGGTTTCGCGATTTGGGGAACCGACGTCACGGTGAGGATTGCGGGATGACCACACTACGGCGCAGGTTGCTCGGCCTGCTGCTGGTGGCGGTGCTCGTCGGCGGGATCGCGCTCAGCATCGCGATGTACGACAAGGCGTTCAGCAAGTTCGTCACCGTGAAGCTCGACGCGGGCCACATCGGCAACCAGTTGCTCAAGCAGTCGGACGTGAAGGTCCGCGGGTTGATCGTCGGTTCGGTGCAGGACATCAAAGCGACCGCGGACGGCGCGGAACTGACGCTGGCGATGGATCCGGAGTCGGTGAAGCTGATTCCGGAGAACGTGTCCGCGCGATTCCTGCCGAAGACGTTGTTCGGCGAACGCTATGTGTCGCTGCAGATTCCGCAGGACCCGTCGGCCAAGACGCTTTCCCAGGGCGACGTGATCACCCAGGACCGCACTTCCGGCGCGGTCGAACTGGACCAGGCGCTCGAACACCTGATGCCGGTGCTGCAGGCGGTGCAGCCGCAGAAGCTGTCCAGCACGCTCACCGCGATTTCGACCGCCCTGCAGGGCCGCGGCAAACCGCTCGGCGAAACGCTTTCCCAGCTCGGCCAGTACATCGGCGACCTGAACCCGCACGAGCCGGAGCTGCAGCACAACCTGCAGGCGCTCGCGGAGTTCTCCGGCCACCTGAGCAACGCGACGCCGGATTTGGTGCAGAGCCTCGACAACCTGAGCACGACCACGCGCACCGTGGTCGAGGAGCGGGGGAACCTGTCGAGCCTCTACGGCAACCTGACCACCGCGTCGCAGGACCTGCAGTCGTTCCTGGAGGCGAACTCGCAGAACCTCATCAGCCTCGCCAGCACCGCGCGGCCGACCGCCGAACTGCTCGCGAAGTACTCGCCGGAATACCCGTGCGTGCTGAAGCAGATGGCGAAGGTCGTGCCGGTCGCGGACGCGGCGCTGGGCAAGTACAACGGCAAGCCCGGCCTGAACGCCACCATCGAGATCGTCGTGAACCGCGGGCCGTACAAGCCGGGCGAGGAACCGAGGTTCGAGGACAAGCGCGGTCCGCGCTGCTACGACCTCAACCCCGCGCCGGACCCGTTCCCGCAGCAACCGCCGGACGGTCCGTTCAAGGACGGCACCAAGCAGGGCGCGGCTCCGAAGACCGTCGGCGAGGGCCTGAACCCGGCCAACTTCAAGGCGGACGCGGCCGGTGCCAACGGCGGCGGCACGTCGGGCGGCAACCCGGTCAACACCGCGGCTGAGAACAACTTCCTCGCCGCGCTGGTCAGCCCGGAGATGGGGATGTCGCAGAGTCAGTTCCCGGGCTGGGGCTCGCTGCTCGTCGGCCCGCTCTACCGGGGCACGGAGGTGACGGTCAAGTGAGGGGACTCGCCGCACCGCTGATCAAGCTGTCGATCTTCGTGGTGATCACGGTGCTGTTCACCACGGTGCTCGGCATCAGCATCGCGAACATCAACACCACCAGCACCAGCTCCTACTCCGCGCGGTTCACCGACGCCACGCTCCTGCTGCCCAACGACGACGTGCGCATCGCGGGCGTCCGGGTCGGCCAGGTCAAGGACGTGAAGATCGTCGACAAGCGCCAGGCGCAGGTGGACTTCGAGGTCGACTCGGGACGCAAGCTCCCGGCGGGCGTCACCGCGCAGATCAAGTTCCGCAACCTGGTCGGCCAGCGCTACGTCTCCCTCGGCGAGGGAGACGACACCAGCGGCGCGATGCTCAAGCCGGGCGATTCCATCCCGCTCGAGCGCACCACGCCCGCGCTGGACCTGACCGAACTGTTCAACGGCTTCAAGCCGCTGTTCACCGCGCTGAACCCGGCCGACGTGAACAAGCTGTCGTACGAGGTCATCCAGGTCCTGCAGGGCGAGGGCGGCACGGTGCAGAGCCTGTTGTCGCACACCGCCTCGCTGGCCACCACGATCGCGAACAAGGACCAGGTGATCGGCGAGGTCATCGACAACCTCAACTCGGTCCTCGACACGGTCAACCAGCACACCCCGCAGCTCAACGACCTGATCGTGAAGCTGCAGCAGCTGGTGTCCGGCCTCGCCGCGGACCGCAAGCCGATCGGCGACGCGATCGAGGGGCTGGGCAACCTGGCCACCACGACCGCCGGGCTGCTGACCGACGCGCGAGCTCCGCTGAAGGACGACATCGCGGCCCTTGGCAAGCTCACCACGAACCTGAACCAGAACGAACCGCTCGTCGAGCACTTCATCCAGTTCATGCCGAAGAAGGTCAGCGCGCTCACCCGCACCGCCGACTACGGCTCGTGGTTCAACTTCTACTCCTGCGAGATGACCGGGACGGTCGGTGTGCCAGGGCTGCTGCCGGCGACGAACTTCACGCTCGCACCGGTGAATCGGGACAGGTGCAAGCCATGAAGTCCTTCCAGAAACGCAACCCGATCCCGATCGCGCTGGTCGGCATCGCGGTCATGGCGCTCGGCCTCATCGCCGCCATGAACTCCGAGGACCTGCCGGTGATCGGCGGCGGCACCACCTACAGCGCGGACTTCTCCGAAGCGGCCGGGCTGCAGAAGGACAACGACGTGCGGATCGCCGGCGTGAAGGTCGGCAAGGTGTCCGACATCAAGCTGGACGGCGCGTCGGTCAAGGTGTCGTTCAAGGTCAAGGACGCCTGGATGGGCGACAAGACCACGGCGGCGATCAAGATCAAGACGCTGCTGGGCCAGAAGTACCTCGCGCTCGACCCGCAGGGCAACGGCAACCTCGACCCCGGTTCGCCGATTCCGCGCGACCGCACGATGTCGCCGTACGACGTGCTCGACGCGTTCCGCGGCCTGTCGCAGACGGTCGACGCGATCGACACGAACCAGCTGTCGAAGAGCTTCGAGGCGATCACCCAGACGTTCTCGAACACCCCGCAGGACGTGAAGGGCGCGCTGTCCGGGCTCTCGAAGCTGTCGGACACGATCGCCAAGCGCGATTCGCAGCTGGCGAACCTGCTGGCCAACACGCGCCAGGTGTCGCAGACCCTGGTCGACCGCGACGCCGAGGTGCAGAAGCTGATCACCGACGGCAACCAGCTGCTGGACGAGATCGGCAAGCGCGAGCAGGCGATCAAGACGCTGCTGGAAGGTTCGAAGCAGCTCTCGACGCAGCTGCAGGGTCTGGTCGACGACAACGACGGCCAGCTGAACCCGGTGCTCACCCAGCTCGACCAGCTCACGTCGATGCTGCAGCGCAACCAGGACTCGCTGGCGCAGGGGATCCAGAAGTTCGCCCCGTTCATCCGGGTCTTCAACAACACGATCGGCACCGGGCACTGGTTCGACAACTACATCTGCGGCCTGGTGCTTCCCTCGGTCGGCCCGCTCAATCCGGAGGGGTGCAACTCCAAATGACCGACACCCGCTTCGGCCAGTCGCTCACCCGCGGCTTCACGATCGCGATCGTGCTCGCGCTCGTGGTCGCGGGCGCGCTGTGGTGGACCCTCAAGGACGCCGGCCGCAACCACCTCACCGCGTACTTCGCCGGCGCCGTCGGCCTTTACGAGGGCAACAGCGTCCGGATGCTCGGCGTGGACATGGGCACGGTGACCAAGATCCAGCCGATGGGCAACCAGGTCCGGGTCGACCTCGAATACGACCGCTCGGTCGCGGTGCCCGCCGACGCGAAGGCGCTGATCGTGTCGCCGTCGCTGGTCAGCGACCGCTACATCCAGCTCGCCCCGGCCTACACCGGCGGCCCGCGGATCTCCGACGGCGCGACGATCGGCCTCGACCGCACCGAGGTGCCGCTGGAGGTCGACCAGCTCGCCGCCAGCCTCGCCAAGGTCAGCGAGACGCTGGGACCCAACGGGGCCAACAAGAACGGCTCGCTTTCGGACCTGCTGAACACCGCGGCGAACAACCTCGACGGCAACGGCAAGGCGCTGCACGACACGATCACCAAGCTCGGGCAGGCGTCCGGCACGCTGGCGGGCAACAAGGACGACCTCTTCCAGACTGTGCAGAACCTCGGCAAGTTCTCCCAGTCGCTCGCCAACAGCGACGGCCAGGTGCGCCAGTTCGAGAGCCAGCTCGCCGACGTGAGCGGATTCCTGGCCGGGGAGAAGGACAATCTCGCCCAGACCGTGCAGCAGCTCGGCACCACGCTGCAGTCGGTGCAGGGCTTCATCGAACGCAACCGCGGCCGGTTGAAGTCCAATGTGGACAAACTGGCCAGCGTGACCAAGGTGCTGGTGGACCAGCGCAGCTCGCTCGCCGAGATCCTCGACGTCGCGCCGGTCGCGCTGTCCAACATCGTCGGCGTCTACAACGGTTCGTCCGGCACGCTCGACGCGCGGCCGAACCTCAACGAGCTGACCCAGCCGCCGCTGGTGATGGTCTGCAGCCTGCTCAAGCAGACCTCGGTGACCAAGCAGCTGCTCGGCAACGCCTGCGACGGCATCGCGAAGGTGGTCGACGGCGTGGTTCCGCTCCCGTCCACCGCGCAGGTCATCCAGGCGATGCAGAACGGCCAGCTGCCGCCGCTGCCGCTCCCGCTGCAGGGCCAGGTCTACGGGACGCAGGGGAGCTGACGTGAAGCGACTGACGAAGTTCGCCGCGGGCGGGGCGCTCACCACGGTGACCGCGCTCGTGCTGAGCGGCTGCGCGTTCAACGGCGTCTACGACGTCCCGCTGCCCGGCGGGGCCGATCTCGGCAGCCACCCGTACACGCTGAAGATCCAGTTCAAGGACGTGCTCGACCTCGTCCCGCAGTCCGGGGTGAAGGTCAACGAGGTGCCGGTCGGGCAGGTCAAGGAGATCGGGCTGACGCCGGACGGCTGGCACGCCGAGGTGACCGTAGAGGTCAACGGCGACGTCAAGCTGCCGGCCAACGCGATGGCCAACGTGAAGCAGTCGAGCCTGCTCGGCGAGAAGTACGTGGAGCTGGCCTCGCCGGGCGGCGCCGAGGCGACCGGGCAGCTGGCGAACGGGGCGACCATCCCGCTCGCGCGCACCGGCCGCGACGTCCAGGTCGAGGAGGTGCTCGGCGCGCTGTCCCTGCTGCTCAACGGCGGCGGCGTGGAGCAGCTCAACACGATCACCAAGGAGCTCAACAACGCCACCGCCGGCCGCGAGCCGGACATCAAGGCGCTGCTGTCCAACGCGAACGAGCTGGTCACGAACCTCGACAACCAGTCGGCCAACATCACCCGCGCGCTCGACGGCCTCAACCGGCTGTCGATGACCCTGCGGGACCAGAAGGACAAGCTGGTCGGCGCGGTCGACAACCTCGGGCCCGGGCTCGGGGTGCTGGAGCAGCAGCGCGGCCAGCTGGTGACGATGCTGAACGCGCTCAACAACCTCTCCGGCGTCGCGACCGACACGGTGAACAAGAGCAAGGCGGACCTGGTCGCCGACCTGAAGGCGCTCACGCCGACGCTGCAGAAGCTCGGCGAGGCGGGCAGCGACCTGCCGAAGGCGCTGGAGATCCTGCTGACCTATCCGTTCACCGACCAGGCCTACAACGACGTCAAGGGCGACTACTTCAACCTGTTCGCCAAGGTCGACCTGAACCTCAAGGACGTCATCGACAACCTGGGCCGCAGCAGGCAGAACGGGCTCAACGGGCTGCTTCCGGTTCCCGGGCTGACCGGCGGCGTCGAGGGCACGCCGTCGAACCAGCCGCCGCCGCTGTCGTTCCCGGGCAGCCAGCCCGCCGGGCAACAGCAGCAGGCTCCGTCCTCGACCGGCGGCCAGGGCGGCGGGCAGCCGTCGCAAGGCGGGTTGTCCGGCCTGTTCGGGGTGCTTTCCGGAGGTGCTGGCTGATGTTGCTGCGCAGGACGAAAATCCAGCTGGTGCTGTTCGCGATCATCTCGGTCGTGGCCATCGTGTACGCGCTGATCCGTTTCGCCGGCCTCGGCACGGTGTTCGGCAGCAGCGGCTACACGGTCAAGCTGCAGCTCAACGAATCCGGCGGGATCTTCACCAACGCCGAGGTGACCTACCGCGGCTTCAACGTCGGCCGCGTCGGGCAGCTGCGGCTGACCCAGACCGGCCTCGAAGCCGACTTGAACATCGACCCGTCGGCCCCGCGCGTGCCGTCCGACCTCGACGCGGTGATCGCCAACCGGTCGGCGGTCGGCGAGCAGTACGTCGACCTGCGGCCGAAGAACGACCAGGGCCCCTACCTCGCGGGCGGCTCGGTGATCCCGGTCGCGCGCACGAGCACTCCGGTCAGCACCGACCGGCTGCTCGGCGACCTCGACTCGCTGTCGGCCTCGGTGCCGACCGACGCGCTGCGGAAGGTCGTCGACGAGTCCTACGACGCGTTCCGCGGCACCGGCGGCGACCTGCAGAAGCTGATGGACACCGCGCGCAGCTTCACCACCACCGCGCAGCAGTACCTGCCGCAGACCGTGCAGCTGCTCGACGCCGGCGGCAAGGTGCTGGACACGCAGAACGACGAGGCGTCGAACTTCGCGTCCTTCTCCAAGAGCCTCAACCAGCTCAGCGGGACGCTCAAGAACTCCGACGGCGACCTGCGCAAGCTGATCGGCGTCACCCCGCAGGTGGCGACCCAGATCAGCGAGGTGGTCAAGGACACCGGGCCCGGCCTCGGCGCGCTGACCGCGAACCTGCTGACGACGGCCAACCTGACCGTGACCCGGCTGGACGGCCTCGAACAGGGTCTGGTGACGTATCCGGCGCTGGCGGCCGCCGCGCCGTCGGTGGCCCCCGGCGACGGGACCGCGCACCTCGGCCTGGTGCTGAACCTGTTCAACCCGCCGTCGTGCACGAAGGGCTATCTGCCCTACAGCCAGTACCGGCCGGGTTCGGACACCTCGGTCCGGCCGGAGGACGACAAGGCCTACTGTGCGGAGCCGAAGGGGAGCCCGATCAACGTCCGGGGTTCCCAGAACGCGCCCTACAACGGCGTACCGGTGCAACCGTCGCAGCAGGACTACGAGGCCAACCGGAACCGGCCCGCGCAGCAGCTGCAGGAGCAGCGCGACGCGCAGGTGCCCGGTGTCGTCGGCAGCCCCGGGGTCTCGCTGAACAGCATGGGCTCGCTGCTGGGACTCGGCTGACCGGGATTTGATGACTGTTACCTACTCTGGAGTGTTATGAGTGCCGAGCACGCGGTCGCCGAGGAAGAGGTGACCGCTGATACGCCCGAACCGGCTTCGGCCGGGGCGGCGCAGGAAAAGTGGACGCTTCCCGGATCGCCGCGCGTCTGGCTGCTCGGGTCCGGGGCGTTCGCCCTCGCCGCGCTGGTGGTGGCGATCGTGTTCGGGATCATGTGGCTGGTCGCGGAGATGGACGGCGACCGGGACCTCGCCTCGGCGCGCGACGACGTGCTCAAGGACGGTTCCGCCGCGGTGCTGGCCTACACCCAGGTCGACTACCAGCACCTCGACGACTACTTCGCCAAGCAGAAGTCGGTCTCCAGCGACGACATGGCCAAGCAGATCGCGCAGGCCCAGCCGAACTACTCGAAGGCGCTGACCGACCAGAAGGTCAAGGTCACCACCACGATCCAGGACATCGCGGTCGAGGAGCTCAACGACCACGACGGCAAGGCCAGCTTCCTGGCCGCGATCAGCACGGACACCTCGGCGGGCGGCAAGAACGCCACCAAGGCGCTGCGGCTCGAGGTCCAGATGACCCGGGTCGGCAGCGACTGGAAGCTGTCCGGGATCGACCAAGTGCCGCTCGTCGCCGCCGGCCAGTAGCTTCACCCGCAGATCGGAGTTCCGCAGTGCCCCCCTCCCGTCGCCAGCCACCGCGCAGCAGCACGCCACCGGCTCGCAAGCCGAAGGTCGCCGGGCTGCGCAAGCCGTCGGACCCGGCGGCGCCGGCGGCCTCGCCCAAGCCGCGCCCCCGGCCGCGGCCGCTTCCCGACGCGGATCCGGCCGAGGTGACCCAGGAGCTGCGGATCCCCCGCGGCGGGCTGGTGCGCCCGGCTGAGCCTGAGTCTGTTGATACGGATGTCGCCGAGCCCGAGGTCGAGGAAGAGACCGTCGAACCGGAAGCTGAGGTCTCCGGGGTCACCAAGGACGCTCCGGCCGAAGAGGTCGACGCGCTCACCGGCGAGACAGTCGACGAGGAACGGCCGAGCCCCCGGCGGAAGAAGCGGGACACCGGTTCGGCGAAGCCCTCCGACGTCGAGGAAGCCGAGACCAAGGCACGGGCCGAGGAGTCCTCGGTCCCGGCGCAGCGGTCCGTGGTCAGCCGCAACACCGTGCGGGTCGCGCTGCTGCTGGTGGTCGGTCTCGCACTGGTCGCCGCGGCGGTCATCTTCCAGGTCAAGGGCTCGGACGCGGCCGATTCGACGAGCAACCGCGCGGTGCTCGACGTGGCGAAGACCGCGCAGGTCAAGGACCAGGTCTCGAAGGCGGTCGAGACGCTGTTCTCCTACGACTTCAACAACATCAAGAAGACCGAAGACGCGGCCAACCAGCTGCTCGCGACCGACCAGGTCAAGACGAGCTACAACGCGCTGATGGGCCAGGTCAAGAAGCTCGCGCCGCAGCAGAAGGTAGTCGTGACCTGCAAGGTCACCCGCAGCGCGGTGATCCGGCTGAACGGCGACCTCGCCAGGGTGATGCTGTTCATCGACCAGACGTCGACGCGCGCGGACACGAAGCAGACCGCCGCCGGCACGGCGCAGATGCACGTGGACGCCCAGTTGCAGGGCGACACCTGGAAGATCACCGACATGGACACCTACAAGGCGGCTGGACCGGCCGCTGGCGCGCCCGCTCCGTCGGCACCCGCCTCGGCTCCGCCTTCCAAGTAGACAGTCCTAAACAGACGTCACGGCCCGTTCCCGGAACCTCTGGGGGCGGGCCGTTGTCGCGCCAGCGTCCGGAAAGCCGTCCGAAGCGGCTCCTGGTTCAGCGCGTCCGGCGTTTCCGGCGGCTCGAGGGGTTCGGGGCCGGTTGCGGCCAGCCGGTCCAGGAGAGCGACTGTGAGGCCGTCCAACTCGGCGCGCAGCACGGACAGGTCGGGCCCGCCGGTCGGCCGGTCGCCGGGATGCTCGGTCCAGCGCTCGAAGAGCTGGCGCTGGACCTGCTTGCTCGCGGCGATCTGGTCGGAGAGAAATCCGGCGGCGAGGTCCGGGTCGAGACCGATTTCGCGGGCCAGGGCCCGGACACGGGCGAGCTCGCGCTGCTCGCGGACGGGATCGTCGACCGCCCGCCCGGCTCCGAACTTCGCCGCGGCGACCTGCTCGCTGATCGCCAGCCTGCGCAGGACCAGCTCGGGAAGCGAGCCGGCGATTTCCGTCATGCACACTCCTGGCGAATCTCGTGGCCAGTTCGCCAATTTACTCCGTAACCGCCAGGGAAATGGCCTTCGGCGCACGCTGCTCGCGGTATTCCGTCCTGCGCCGTTACGGCCAGGTCGACCCGGACGCGCTCGCCGTCTCGTTCGCCGCGCATCACGACCCGGACCGCGGCTACGCGAGCCCGCAGGGTTCAATCCCGCGGCTCTTTCGGCTGATACGGGGTGAAGCTGTCGTCGAGGCCGATCGCGAAGTTGTCGCCAGGCCGCTGGCGAGGCGGTTCGCCGCCTTCACGGGCCCGCCGCTCGTCTCCGCGTCGGAAGGCCTCCTTCAGCGCCGCTTGCTGCCGAAGGACCAGTTTCCGGTCTGCCGGGGAGAGATCGTCCAGGTTGGTTTCGTACTTCGCCCGCAGTTCCTCATTGGTCAACGGCCGGTTCTCAGTCATTCCGCACCTTCCTCCACCACCTCCGGACTGGTGAACACGTGCTCCCGGACCTCGGTGCCGACGCCGTAGCGATCCCGCCGTGCGCACCTCCGGGAGTTCGGCCCCGCCCAGTTGATCACCGGGACCGCGCCCCTGCCAACACCCGCTTCCCGCCGCGCGCAACCCCTGCCCGGGGGACCCGGAATCCGGGTCCGAGCTGCCCGAAGTTCCCCTATTCCGCTCTGTCGCTCAGCACGCGGCCGCTCGCGGAATGTGATCCATCCCGCGCCCGCCGCGCCGCGCCGAAAACGGCCGTGGGACGTGCGTGCGGGCCGCCGACCTGCGTCGCGGCCGGGCCGACCTGCGCGGCGGTCCCCGGGTACCCGGCGGTAACCCTGAGGTCAGCCGGATCGGTCACCCTGCGCTGTCCCGCTTCGACGCTGCGCCAACCGGCGGGACCGCCGCGCGGCATCTTGACTCCGAAGCCACGTGGGTTCACGCTTACTGCCAACGGTCACGGCCGGGGAACGCGAACCTTGCGGGAGGGGCGCGAAAACCCGGGCGAACCGGGAGCCAGAGGACGCAGTGAGGCTCAGGGAGACGCACTGCCCCAAGGTGACGCGATGCAGGCTGGGCCCCGTCGGGAGTGCCCCCTGGACAGACCGCGTCATGGGGGCTAGACTGCTTCTTTGCGCTGCCCTCTTTCAGGCTGCCCGGAGCCGGTAGTTAGGATAGTGGGCACACGGCACCCCTGACAGTCCGCGACAGCTGTTGCCATCGCGGCTGCTCACCGCTCATTGTCCCCGGAAGGACGCATCTTGGCAGTCTCTCCCGCGAACCAGGCCACTGCTGCGACCACCTCGGCTGAATCCCGCGCGCAGGCCACGGGAATCCCCGGAGCGCCCAAGCGGGTCTCCTTCGCGAAGATCCGCGAGCCACTCTCCACCCCGAACCTGCTTGACGTCCAGATCCAGTCGTTCCAGTGGTTCACCGGCAACGAGGCGTGGTTCGAGCGCCGCGTCAACGAAGGCGAAGAGAACCCGGTCGGCGGTCTGGAAGAGGTCCTCAACGAGATCTCTCCGATCGAGGACTTCTCGGGCTCGATGTCCCTGTCCTTCTCCGCTCCGCGCTTCGACGAGGTCAAGGCCTCGATCGAGGAGTGCAAGGACAAGGACATGACGTACGCGGCCCCGCTGTTCGTCACCGCCGAGTTCGTCAACAACAACACTGGCGAGATCAAGAGCCAGACGGTCTTCCTGGGCGACTTCCCGGTGATGACCGACAAGGGCACCTTCATCATCAACGGCACCGAGCGGGTCGTCGTGTCCCAGCTGGTGCGTTCTCCGGGTGTGTACTTCGACAGCAGTGTCGACAAGACGACCGACAAGGACGTCTTCAGCGTGCGCGTGATCCCGAGCCGCGGCGCGTGGCTCGAGTTCGACGTGGACAAGCGCGACACCGTCGGCGTCCGCATCGACCGCAAGCGCCGCCAGCCGGTCACCGTGCTGCTGAAGGCGCTGGGCTGGTCCACCGAGGCGATCCGCGAGCGCTTCTCGTTCTCCGAGACGCTGCTGGCCACCCTCGAGAAGGACCACACCGCCGGCACCGACGAGGCGCTGCTCGACATCTACCGCAAGCTGCGCCCGGGCGAACCGCCCACGAAGGAGAGCGCGCAGACGCTGCTGGAGAACCTGTTCTTCAAGCCGAAGCGCTACGACCTGGCCAAGGTCGGCCGCTACAAGGTCAACAAGAAGCTGGGCCTCGACACCCCGTACGAGACCGGCACGCTGACCGAAGAGGACATCGTCTCGGCCATCGAGTACCTGGTCCGGCTGCACGCCGGCGAGGACAAGATGACGAGCTCCGCCGGCGTCGAGGTGCCGGTCGAGACCGACGACATCGACCACTTCGGCAACCGCCGCCTGCGCACCGTGGGCGAGCTGATCCAGAACCAGATCCGGGTCGGCCTCTCCCGCACCGAGCGCGTCGTGCGCGAGCGCATGACCACTCAGGACGTCGAGGCGATCACGCCGCAGACCCTGATCAACATCCGCCCGATCGGCGCGGCGATCAAGGAGTTCTTCGGCACCTCGCAGCTGTCGCAGTTCATGGACCAGAACAACCCGCTGTCGGGCCTGACGCACAAGCGTCGTCTTTCGGCCCTCGGCCCGGGCGGTCTGTCCCGTGAGCGCGCCGGCATGGAGGTCCGCGACGTCCACCCGTCGCACTACGGCCGGATGTGCCCGATCGAGACGCCGGAAGGCCCGAACATCGGCCTGATCGGCTCGTTGTGCTCCTACGCGCGGGTCAACCCGTTCGGCTTCATCGAGACGCCGTACCGCAAGGTCGTCGAGGGCCAGGTCACCGACCAGGTCGACTACCTGACCGCGGATGAGGAAGACCGCTACGTCAAGGCGCAGGCCAACGCGCCGCTGACCGAAGACGGGCACTTCGAAGAGGACAAGGTCCTGGGTCGCCGCAAGGGCGGCGAGGTCGAGCTGATCGACCCGCTCGAGATCGACTACATGGACGTGTCGCCGCGGCAGATGGTCTCCGTCGCCACCGCGATGATCCCGTTCCTGGAGCACGACGACGCGAACCGCGCGCTGATGGGCGCGAACATGCAGCGGCAGGCTGTTCCGCTGCTGCGCAACCAGGCTCCGTACGTGGGCACCGGCGTGGAGCTGCGCGCCGCGGTCGACGCCGGGGACGTCCTGGTCGCCGAGCAGGCGGGCGTGGTCGAGGAGCTGTCCGCGGACATCATCACGATCATGCACGACGACGGCACGCGGAAGAGCTACGGACTGTACAAGTTCCGCCGCTCCAACCACGGCACGTGCTTCAACCACCGGCCGATCGTCAACGAGGGAGACCGGGTCGAGCAGGGCCAGGTCATCGCCGACGGCCCGTCCACCGAGAACGGTGAGATGGCGCTCGGCAAGAACCTCCTCGTCGCGGTCATGCCGTGGGAGGGCCACAACTACGAGGACGCGATCATCCTCTCCGAGCGCCTGGTGCAGGACGACGTGCTCACGTCGATCCACATCGAGGAGCACGAGATCGACGCCCGCGACACCAAGCTGGGCGCCGAGGAGATCACCCGGGACATCCCGAACGTCTCCGAGGAGGTCCTGGCCGACCTCGACGAGCGCGGCATCATCCGCATCGGCGCCGAGGTCCGCGACGGCGACATCCTGGTCGGCAAGGTCACGCCGAAGGGCGAGACCGAGCTGACCCCGGAGGAGCGCCTGCTCCGCGCGATCTTCGGCGAGAAGGCGCGCGAGGTCCGCGACACCTCGCTGAAGGTGCCGCACGGCGAGACCGGCAAGGTCATCGGCATCCGGGTGTTCTCCCGCGAGGACGACGACGAGCTGCCCCCGGGCGTCAACGAGCTGGTCCGCGTCTACGTGGCCCAGAAGCGCAAGATCCAGCCGGGCGACAAGCTCGCCGGCCGGCACGGCAACAAGGGTGTCATCGGCAAGATCCTGCCGGTCGAGGACATGCCGTTCATGGAGGACGGCACCCCGGTCGACATCATCCTGAACACCCACGGTGTTCCGCGACGGATGAACATCGGCCAGATCCTCGAGCTGCACCTGGGCTGGCTGGCCTCGCAGGGCTGGACGATCGAGGGCAACCCGGACTGGGCGAAGAACCTTTCGCAGGAGCTCTACGACGTCGCGCCGAACACGAACACCGCGACCCCGGTGTTCGACGGCGCGAAGGAAGAGGAGCTCACCGGGCTGCTGGGCGCGACCAAGCCGAACCGCGACGGCGAGCGCATGGTCAAGGAGAACGGCAAGGCCACGCTGTTCGACGGCCGCTCCGGCGAGCCGTACCCGTACCCGGTGTCGGTCGGCTACATGTACATCCTGAAGCTGCACCACCTGGTCGACGACAAGATCCACGCCCGCTCCACCGGCCCGTACTCGATGATCACCCAGCAGCCGCTCGGTGGTAAGGCGCAGTTCGGCGGCCAGCGCTTCGGCGAGATGGAGTGCTGGGCGATGCAGGCCTACGGCGCGGCTTACACGCTGCAGGAACTGCTCACGATCAAGTCGGACGACGTGGTCGGCCGCGTGAAGGTGTACGAGGCGATCGTGAAGGGGGAGAACATCCCCGAGCCGGGCATCCCGGAGTCGTTCAAGGTGCTCCTCAAGGAGCTCCAGTCGCTGTGCCTCAACGTCGAGGTGCTCTCCAGCGACGGCGCGGCGATCGAGATGCGCGACTCCGACGACGAGGACCTCGAGCGCGCCGCGGCGAACCTCGGCATCAACCTGTCCCGCAACGAGTCGCCCTCGGTGGACGACGTCGTGCACTGATTCGGTGTCGAGCCGGGATCTGCCTCCCGCGGATCCCGGCTCCACCGCCGACCCCTCTCTAGCCGAAACAACCCCAAGGGGACTTAGACGTGCTGGACGTCAACTTCTTCGATGAGCTCCGGATTGGTCTCGCCACCGCCGACGACATCCGTCAGTGGTCCTTCGGCGAGGTCAAGAAGCCGGAGACCATCAACTACCGGACCCTCAAGCCGGAGAAGGACGGGCTCTTCTGCGAGAAGATCTTCGGTCCGACCCGGGACTGGGAGTGCTACTGCGGCAAGTACAAGCGCGTCCGGTTCAAGGGCATCATCTGCGAGCGCTGCGGCGTCGAGGTCACTCGCGCCAAGGTGCGCCGTGAGCGGATGGGCCACATCGAGCTGGCCGCGCCGGTCACCCACATCTGGTACTTCAAGGGCGTTCCGTCGCGCCTTGGCTACCTGCTGGACCTGGCGCCCAAGGACCTCGAGAAGATCATCTACTTCGCGGCTTACGTCATCACCGGCGTGAACACCGAGCTGCGGCACAACGACCTGCCGACCCTCGAGAACGAGATCGGCGTCGAGCGCAAGAACCTCGAGACGAAGCGCGACGCCGACATCGAGGCCCGCGCGCAGAAGCTGGAAGCCGACCTGGCCGAGCTGGAGGCTGAGGGCGCGAAGTCCGACGTGCGCCGCAAGGTCAAGGAGGGCGGCGAGCGCGAGATGCGCCAGCTGCGCGACCGCGCCGGCCGCGAGCTGGACCGGCTCGAGGAGGTCTGGACGACCTTCACGAAGCTCGAGCCGCGTCAGCTGATCGCCGACGAGCTGCTCTACCGCGAGCTGATCGACCGGTACGGCGAGTACTTCACCGGCGGCATGGGCGCCGAGGCGATCCAGAAGCTGGCGACCGAGTTCGACGTCGCCGCGGAGGCCGACAGCCTGCGCGACACCATCCGCAACGGCAAGGGGCAGAAGAAGCTCCGCGCGCTGAAGCGGCTCAAGGTCGTCGCCGCGTTCCAGGCGACCGGCAACGACCCGCGCGGCATGGTGCTCGACGCCGTCCCGGTCATCCCGCCGGACCTGCGCCCGATGGTGCAGCTCGACGGTGGCCGTTTCGCCACGTCGGACCTGAACGACCTGTACCGCCGCGTGATCAACCGCAACAACCGGTTGAAGCGGCTGATCGACCTCGGCGCGCCCGAGATCATCGTCAACAACGAGAAGCGGATGCTGCAGGAGGCCGTCGACGCGCTGTTCGACAACGGCCGCCGCGGCCGTCCGGTCACCGGCCCGGGCAACCGGCCGCTGAAGTCGCTGTCCGACTTGCTGAAGGGCAAGCAGGGCCGGTTCCGTCAGAACCTGCTGGGCAAGCGTGTTGACTACTCGGGCCGTTCGGTCATCATCGTCGGCCCGCAGCTGAAGCTGCACCAGTGCGGTCTGCCGAAGGACATGGCGCTCGAGCTGTTCAAGCCGTTCGTCATGAAGCGGCTGGTCGACCTGAACCACGCGCAGAACATCAAGTCCGCCAAGCGGATGGTGGAGCGCTCGCGGCCGCAGGTGTGGGACGTGCTCGAAGAGGTCATCACCGGCCACCCGGTGATGCTGAACCGTGCGCCGACCCTGCACCGGCTGGGCATCCAGGCCTTCGAACCGCAGCTGGTCGAGGGCAAGGCGATCCAGCTGCACCCGCTGGTCTGCGAAGCGTTCAACGCGGACTTCGACGGTGACCAGATGGCGGTGCACCTGCCGCTGTCGGCCGAGGCGCAGGCCGAGGCCCGGATCCTGATGCTGTCGGCGAACAACATCCTGTCGCCGGCCTCAGGCCGTCCGCTCGCCATGCCGCGACTGGACATGGTCACCGGTCTGTTCCACCTGACCCGGCTGAACGAGAACGCCGAGGGCGCGGGCAACGCGTACTCCTCGCCCGCCGAGGCGATCATGGCGTTCGACCGCAAGGCGCTGAGCCTGCACGCCCCGGTCAAGATCCGCGTCACCGACCGTCAGCCCGCGAAGGCCGACGAGGCGCGTCTCGCGGAGGCGGGCTGGGAGCCGGGCAAGGCGTGGCTGGCCGAGACGACGCTGGGCCGCGTGCTGTTCAACGACCTGCTGCCGGCGGACTACCCGTTCATCAACGAGCCGATGCCGAAGAAGCGGCAGGCGGCCATCGTGAACGACCTCGCCGAGCGGTACTCGATGACGCAGGTCGCGCAGACGCTGGACAAGCTCAAGGACGCCGGTTTCTACTGGGCGACCCGCTCGGGCGTCACGGTCGCGATCTCGGACGTGCTGACCCCGGTCGGCAAGAAGGCCATTCTCGACGAGTACGAGGGCAAGGCCGACCAGGTCGAGAAGCGGTACCAGCGCGGTCAGCTGTCCCACGCCGAGCGCAACAACGAGCTCGTCAAGGTGTGGACGCAGGCGACCGAAGAGGTCCACAAGATCATGGAGACGGCGCTGCCGGACGACAACCCGATCGCCATGATCGTGAAGTCGGGCGCCGCCGGTAACATGACGCAGGTCCGTTCGCTGGCCGGTATGCGTGGTCTGGTGTCGAACCCGAAGGGTGAGTACATCCCGCGCCCGATCAAGGCGAACTTCCGTGAAGGCCTGTCGGTGGCGGAGTACTTCATCGCCACGCACGGTGCGCGGAAGGGTCTGGCGGACACCGCGCTGCGTACCGCTGACTCGGGTTACCTGACCCGTCGTCTGGTGGACGTTTCGCAGGACGTCATCGTCCGCGAGGTCGACTGCGGCACCACGCGCGGCATCATGATGCCGATCGGCGAGGACCTCGGCGACGGCAAGGTCGTGCGCGACCAGCACGTGGAGACCTCCGTGTACGCGCGGAACCTCGCGACGGACGCGGTGGACGCCAAGGGCAACGTCGTGCTGAACGCGGGCGACGACATCGGCGACCCGGCGCTGGACAAGCTGATCTCCAGCGGCATCACCAAGGTGAAGGTCCGCTCGGTGCTGACCTGCGAGTCGGCGGTCGGCGTGTGCGCGACCTGCTACGGCCGTTCGATGGCGACGGGCGAGCTCGTCGACGTCGGCGAGGCGGTCGGCATTGTCGCCGCCCAGTCGATCGGTGAGCCGGGCACGCAGCTGACGATGCGTACGTTCCACCAGGGTGGTGTCGCCGGTGACGACATCACGACCGGTCTGCCCCGTGTCACCGAGCTTTTCGAGGCTCGCGTGCCGAAGGGCAAGGCTCCGATCGCGGACGTCGACGGCCGCGTGCGGATCGAGGAGAGCGAGCGGTTCTGGAAGATCACCCTGATCCCGGACGACGGGTCGGAGGAGATCGTCTTCGACAAGCTGTCCAAGCGGCAGCGGCTCGCGAACACCCCGAACGGCCCGCTGGGCGACGGCGACCACGTCAACGTCGGCCAGCAGCTGCTCGAGGGCACGCCGGACCCGCACGAGGTCCTGCGCGTCATGGGCCCGCGCGAAGCGCAGATGCACCTCACGGACGAGGTCCAGAAGGTGTACCGGGCGCAGGGTGTGTCGATCCACGACAAGCACATCGAGGTCATCGTGCGGCAGATGCTGCGCCGCGTGACGATCATCGACTCCGGTGCCACGGACTTCCTGCCGGGCGAACTGCCCGAGCGGACGAAGTTCGAGGCGACGAACCGGGCCGCGGTCGCCGAGGGCGGCGAGCCGGCATCGGGGCGTCCGGTGCTG
The DNA here is from genome assembly GCF_041346965.1 of Amycolatopsis sp. cg13. Lineage (GTDB taxonomy): Bacteria > Actinomycetota > Actinomycetes > Mycobacteriales > Pseudonocardiaceae > Amycolatopsis. The sequence continues at coordinate 5,056,261 of NZ_CP166848.1, read as the reverse complement.
ATGGGCATCACGAAGGCGTCGCTGACCACGGACTCGTGGCTGTCGGCGGCCTCGTTCCAGGAGACCACGCGAGTCCTGACCGACGCGGCCATCAACGGCCGCTCGGACAAGCTCGTCGGCCTCAAGGAGAACGTCATCATCGGTAAGCTCATCCCGGCCGGTACGGGCATCAACAAGTACCGGAACATCCAGGTGCAGCCGACCGAGGAGGCGCGGGTCGCGGCGTACGCGATCCCGTCCTACGACGACGGTTACTACACCCCGGACGTGTTCGGTTCGGGCACCGGCGCCGCGGTTCCGCTGGACGACTACGACTTCGGTCGCGACTTCCGCTGATCCCGCTCCGCTTGAACGAAACGCCCCCGGTCCTCGTGACCGGGGGCGTTTTCGTTTGTGTGCTCAGACCGCGGCGGGCACGTTGATCCGGTCGAGGAAGCCGGCGACCAGGTCGATTCTGGCGACCAGGGTCGCCGGGTCGATCTCGTCCCGGTATACCGCGTAGCACCACCCGCGATCGAGGCCGATGAGGTCCGGAAGCAGCTCGTGGTTGCCGCGCAGCCAGTCCATGGTCTCCGGGGAGGTGACCTGGGCCGAGAGGTCCTGATCGCTGGCGTATCCGGTGAACTCGTTCTCGGACGACGTGAATTGCTCCCAGCGGGCGGCCGAGGGCGAGGTTCGCGCCTCCGCTTCGAACAGCCTTTGCTGGTAGTTGAAATACGCCATGGTCCGCCCGAACATCCGCACCGGATCGGTCGGGTACGCCTTGGCGATCTTCATGCTCGGCGTCGGCCCGACCTTGGTTTCGATGGTGTACTCGTAGATCCTTCTGGTGCTGTTGGCCCCGACCCGGAGCGTGCACCAGTACGCGCTGACCCGGAACTGCCGGTCCCGCCGCGGCAGGTCAGCCGCGAACTCGACGGTCGGAGGACTGCTGGGGAAGCTCATGCCCTCCGAGATGGTCTTCGGCCGGTACAGCTCGCCAAGAGGCTTCCGGCGCTGCGCGGACCGGGGCCGCCCGTATTTCAGATCGGCGACCATGGATCCGCCCAGTTCCTCGGGCACCGCGTGCAATGCGGCCAGCCAGGCTTGCTTCGCTCGCTTCTTCTTCAGATGCCAGCGAAAGCCGAGAACACTCGGGAGCACGACCAGTACCAGGACTCCGACGATCGGTCCGAGCCACACCCAAGTGTCGTGCAGTGCGCGAGCCACGCCTCAGAACTCCAGATCTTTTGTGGTCTCGTCTTTCGAAGTTCCGTCCCCGGTCGCCGCGTACTCGACGGCCTTGCGCGCGTTCTCCAGGTGTCCCAACGGTTTCCCTGGCTTGACTGGCAGGTCGGGATCGTTCTTGTCGTGGCTTCGGAGCCCGACCTGCGACCGTGCCTCGTCCAGCAGCTTCCCGCCGACGGTTTTCCCGAAACCGTCGGCGGCCCGCTTGGCGGTGGTCTTGCCGCCTTCCATGGCCATCTTGGCCACCTCGTCCTTGGCCGCCTTGAAGAACGTCTGGAACCGGGCGATCAAGTCCTTGATCATGTCGAGCAGCTTCTGCAGCTTGCTGACCTGCTTCGTCGCCTTGCCCGCGGTAGACGCCGCGCGCACCCCGGTCGCCGTGCCCGCCGCCGCGGTGGATGCTCCGAACGACGGGACCGCGGCGGCCAATGCCGGGATCCAGATCATGATCAGCCAGGTGATCAGCTCGGTCAGCAATGCCTTGATGAAGTCCTCGATGACGGTCATCGCCATGCTGCACACCTGCAGCATCGTCGCGATGTCGCCGGCCTGGTCGGCGGTGCCGGTGATCCCGGTCGAGAACTTGGCCAGCTTCTCCGCCGCGGTTTCGGCCGCGCCGCCTTCCCACTGCGAGAGCGAGCTCTTCGCCTGCTCGCTGAACTGGTGCGCGAACTGCTCCAGCCCGCGCCCGATCGCCGTGAAGTTCTCGGCCGCTTTGGACAGCGCCGGCCCGTCGCCGCTGACGAAGTGGATCGCGTCCTGGAGCGGGTCGCAGACGGCCAGCAGGAAGTTCAGTCCCTGGCCGACCAGCCAGCCGATTGGGTCGGTGCTGATGCTCATCGCGGTCTCCGCGCACGACTGGACGAAGTTGGTCGTCTCGGAAACCACCCCGCTCAGCCCGGTCGCGGTGTCGCCTGCCTTGATCGCGTCGCTGGTGCCCGCGTCGTAGATCTTCACCGCGCCGCCCACCACCGGCAGCGCGTTGACGATCTTCTTGCCGGTGCTGTCCTCCGGCTTGATCTCGATCTTGCCCAACGGATCAGACATCCCGCCCCCTACTTCTGTCCGCTGCCGAGGTTGTCGATCTTGCCCATGACGTCTTTCCAGCTGCGGCAGTGATCCTCTTCGGTCTGGTCGTAGAACTGGCCGGCACGGTTGATCTTGTCGGAGGCGGACTGCAGGCCGGTTTCCATCGCGGCCAGCAGGTCTTTCAGGTCGTCGACCATGCTCGTGTACTTGCTCTTGACGAAGATGCCGACGACGCCCCAGGACTCGTCGCCGACGTCGGCCTGGGACACCTTGCCCTTGACCCCGGCGACCGCGGTCTTGTTGCCCGCTAGCTGGCGGGAGTAGTCGTAGAGCTTCGCCGTCTGCACCTGGTAGCCGGCCATCAGCGGTGGTCCTCGTCGTCGAACAGGTTTTTCAGGAAGTCGTCCCCGGCGGACCCGGCCGAGGACGGCGGAGGCGGCGGGGGAGGGGTCTTCTCCTCGGGGTCGGCGAGCAGTTCCCTCTCGGAGTAGTCCTCGTGCTGTTCCTCCTCGACGCTCCGCTGCGGCGCGGGCGCGCCCCGTTCCATCGCGGCGCGCAATTCCTCGACGTCGGTGCCCAGCAGTTCGGCCTGGGTTTCCAGCACCTGCTCGGTGAGCTGCATGGAGTTGCCCGTGTGCTGGTCCACCAGCACGGCCTGCTGCCGCGCGGACTCGGCGACCGCCTGGTGCAGGGTCGCCATCACCATCCCGGACAACTCCGCCCCGCCGCGGCGCAGCGCGGCATCGGTGACCTGGATGTCCTTGATCGACCCGCCCGGACCGGCGACCACGGTGACCGACCGGTCGGGCGACGTCGCGGTCGCTTCGAGCGCGCTCAGTTCCTCCTGCATCTGGGCGATGCCGGAGAACTGCTCGTCCACCCGGCGCAGCCTCGATTGGAACCGGTCGAACTCCGCGACCAGCCGGTCGAACTCGTCGGACATGCCGTCTCCCCACCCCGTGTTTGAATGCCTGCTGTTATGGCCCAATCCGGCATTTTACGGACGGTATCCGACTAAACACGGCAAAACCGCAAAAAACGCCCTGACGTGCGGCCCTCGGGCACGGTCGCGGTGCGTAGCGGGTCCGGAGACGGTACTTGTACGGTCGTGGGTTTCCTCCGGCTGCCTTAAATTCGCGCGCGTGGCTGATGTCGTGCCGTTCACGGACAACTTCTCGGATCTCTCCAACGCGCAGGGGTACCAGTTCGAGTTCCGTTGCGAGCGCTGCGGAAACGGGTACCGCTCGGCGTTCCAGCGGGACGCGATGGAAACCGGACGCAGCATGCTGCGCGCGGTGGGCTCTTTCTTCGGCGGGACGCTGCAGCAGTTGAGCAGCTCCGCGGACCAGTGGAAATACGACCGCGCGACGAACTCGTCAGCGAAGGACCGCGCACTGACCGCGGCGGTCGAGGAGATCACCCCGCGCTTCCGGCAGTGCCGCGGCTGCAGCGACTGGATGTGCGCGGATCAGTGCTGGAACGAGGAAATCGGCCAGTGCCTGCGCTGTTCGCCCATCGTGGCGGAGGAGATCTCGCGCGCGCAGGCGGCGGCGCAGCGGGACCAGATCTGGGACCAGGCGCGCGAGAAGAACTGGACCAAGGACCTGGATCTGGGCACTCGCGCGAAACTCACCTGTCCTGATTGCGGCCTGAAGGTGAACGGCGGGAAGTTCTGCACGGGGTGCGGGAGTTCGCTGGCCCCGACTGTCCATTGTGGAGAGTGCGGGAAGGAATCCAAGGCGGGTGCGGTGTTCTGCGCGGATTGCGGACACCGGCTCTGAGTGGTCAGACCTTGGCGAGGGTTTCGCGCTGCTTGCGCACCCGGCGGGGGACGCTCGGGAAGTAAGTGCGTTTGATCAGCAGGAGCCCCGGAACAAGCCAGATCAACGCGCCGAGCAGATCGACGGCCGCGAACGCCGAGCCGACCTGATATCCCGGATGTCCCCAGAACGGGCCGACCGCGATGTCGACGACGGCACCGCGCGCTGGAAGGTCATTCTGCGACCAGTCGGCGGTGATTTCGCGCGTACTGCCGTCGTGCTCGTAGGTTCCGTCGACCTCGGCCCGGTCCGCGGTACAGGACATGCCGCCGCTCGTGGTTGCGCAATGGCGGGTGCCGCCTTCGCTGACCCGCGAGACGGTCGCTTGCACCTGCGGTGCCAGCCTGGTCAGCACGGCGATCGAATTGCCCGCAGGTCCCACGCCGATGCCGATCAGGGCGAGCGCGATGAGAGTCCGCGCGGTCAGCGAAACCGAGGTGACCGGTTGCCGGTCCCGGGCGTCGCGCCTGCGGTTGAGCGGGGTGCGGATGAACCCGCCGCGCTTGCCGATCCACGCGTCGTAGCGGGTGTCGGCACTGGTCGCGGCCGAGCGGAATCGCCGGTCGCCAGCCCACTTCTCCCAGATCGCCGAGGGAACGACCGCGGCGAGCATCGCGAGCTTGCGGGAGTTGTCGAACATCCGGTCTTCGGTCAGCCCGCCGGTGTCGGTGGTCCAGATCGCGTCCTCGCGGAACGCGACCTGGTGGACCCGGAACCACCGGTCGTTCAGAATCAGTTCGCGGACCTCGCCGGTCAGCATCTCCCGCGCGAATTCCGGATCCGAGGTGTAGACGGAGAACCGGCGGTCGAATTCTGGGTCGACCTCGAATTCGTGCAGAGTGGTGTCCGGCCGCAACCAGCTGAACTGGTTGCGGTTGATCCGCATGTCTTCCAGCGGAGTGAAATGGTCCGGGGCGAAGGCTTTGGTCTTCGGCGAGACGGTCAGCGCGGGCACATTCGGGATGCGCAGTTCCACGACCGAGCAGATCGAGCCGAGCGCTTCGGCCAGCTTCGACTTCCGGCGGAAATTCTCGTCCCGGTAAGGAGATTCGGTCGAATACTCGATCCCGAGCAGCCGGTGCCCGTGGTGAGTGAACTCGACGGTGGCCCGGCTCGGCCAGGGATCGGGATGGTCCCGCGGGACGGAGAGCCCGTGGCGAGGCAGGAAGCCGAAGCTGGGTTCGCCGGTCGAGTCGACGCGGGTGACCCAGCGCTGCTGATGCCAGCCCCGCCAGGCGAGCAGCGCGGTGACGACCAGCGGCACGCCGTACCAAGCCAGCGGATGTACGGCCACGCCGGCGGAGAACCAATGCAGCGTCGTGAGGGACACCGTAATCCCGCAGAGCGTATGGAACACCGCCGCGAGGACCGCGCTGCGACGCTCGGCCCAGGCGGCGATCCAGAGCAGAGCGAGGGCCAGTGCGTAGCCGCCGAACAAATACCCAGGGACAATCAGCTCGTCCGTCACGCGGCGACCCTACATGTCGAGATTTTCGCGGGTGTCTTCTTCGGAATGCGGTCCCGCCTTGTCGGTGGCTTCCTCTGACTTGTGGACGTCGCGGGAATTGCTGATCGTCTTGTCGGCCGCGTCGTAGATGCCCTTGCCCACGTACGCCGAGCCCTTCTTGAAGTCGGCCGGGTTCACTGGCCCCGACTGTCTATTGTGGATAGTTCGGGAAGGAATCCAAGGCTGGTGCGGTGTCCTGCGCGGAGTGCGGGCACCGGGTCTGAGCGGTCAGACCGCGGCTACCGGTTCACGCGTCTTCCGGAGCCGCCGCGACGCCCTTGGCCAGTAGGTCGCTTTCACGATGAGTAGACCGAACAGCAAGGGGAAAGCGCATACGAAGATGACTCCCTGAGCGGCGCTGGAGCTCTCGAAGATCGGGCTCCACCACAACGGCCCGAGCTGAACCTTGACGACGTCGCCGACCTCCGGCATTTCCTCGGACCACCGGGTGGTCGAGGTGTAGGCGGAGCCGTCGAACACATAGGTGCCGCGAACCCGGGCGGCGGAGCCCCCGGTGCACTTTCCCGAGCTTCCGCGGCAGACCGGCGCGGCGCCTCGGTCGATCCAGGTCACTTTCAGCTCGACCTCGGTGCCTTGGCCGTTCATGACGAGAATCGAATTTCCGATCGCCAGCATGGCGGCGAGCAGCATGACCGCCGCGACCAGCGAGCGCATCGCGAGCGACGTGGACGTCACCGGCTGCCGGTCCCGCGCTTCCCGGCGGCGGTTCAGCTTGGTCCGGATCAGTCCGCCTCGAGCGCCGTACCACAGGTCGTAGCTGGTTTCGGCGCGTGCGGTCACCCGCCGGAAGCCGGTCGCCGCGGAGCTGGTCCACGGGCCGGAGGGCAGTTGAACGGCAAGCATGGCGAGCCGCCTCCCGTTGCCCAAGACCCGTTCTTCGGTCAGCCCGCCCGCTTCCGCGGTCCACATCGCGTCGTGGTCGAACACGACCTCGTGCACCCGGAACCACAGGTCGGTCATGATCATCTCGCGGACCTCGCCGGTGAGCACCTGGCGGGCGAACTCCGGGTCGCTCGTGGTCACCTCGAACCGCCGGTCGAAGTCCGGATCCAGTTCGAACGCCGTCAGCGCCGCGGAGGGTTTCGGCGAACCGGCCTGGTTGCGGGTGATCTTGGCGTCTTCCAGCGGGGTGAACAGTTCCGGCTCGAAGGCCTTGGTCCGCGGGCTGATCACCAGGGTCGGCCCGGCGGGGATCCGCAGCTCCACGAGGGTGTAGATCCCGTCGACCTGATTGGCGACCGAATCGAGCACGCCGTCGGGCGTACCGGAGGAATACTCGACGCCCAGCAGCCGGTGCCCTTGGTGCTCGAACTCCGCGATGCCGCGGGTCCTCGGACGATCGGGTTCGGTGATCGCGACGGTGCGGCCCTGCCGGGGAAGAACCCCGAAAGTCGGCTCCCCGACGGCGCCCAGCCGCCGGATCCAGAACCGTTGCCGGAAAATCCGCCAGAGCGCGAACCCGGCCATCGCGAGCGGGATGCATACCCAGCCGATGGCCGGCCCGCTGCTCTCGGTCCCGGCGGTCAGCCAGTACAGCGTCGTCCCGAACAGCGCGGCGACGCTGAGTGCTTCGCAGATGGCGGTCTTGACCACGCTGCGGCTCTCGAACCGGCCGGCGAGCAGCAGCAGGAGCAGCGTCAGGACGTATCCGCCGACGATGTACCAGGGTTCGAGCAGTGCTGCCATTTTCGCGGCTCCTGTGGGCTGCTCTTCGGCACCCGGGTGAAGAGGTCTTGTGCTGTGGCAGGGCGAGGGTAGTACGCGCCGAACAGGCCCGCTGTCGCGTGCGAGGCAGGACCGAGGCCTCGGCGCGGCCGGTCAGATGTCCAGGTCGTCCTTGGTTTCTTCGACGCTCTGACCGTTGCCGGGATGATCCCCTTTCAGGTTCGTGATCGCCTTGTCCGTCGCCTTGTACGCCGATTTGGTGGTGTAAGCCGAACCCTTGGACAAGTCGCCCGGTGCGACACCGGTGGTCGCCTTGACGGTCTCGTCGAAAAACTTGCGCGGGACGCTGGTGAAGACGTCCTTCGCGGCTTCGCTGTACGCGGCGCCCTGTGCGTTCAGTCCCTTGGCGAAAGCGCCGGTGATCGCCTTCTCCTGGCCGGGGGTCATGCCGACCTTGCCCGCCTTGGTGAGCTTCGAGCCCTGCTTGACCAGGTCGTCGCTCCACTTCATGAGGAAGCCCATGAATTTGTCGAGCAGCTTGCCGAGCTTCCCGAGGTGTTTGGTGATCTTGCCGATCGCGCTCGCCGCCTTCGCGACGGACGCGGCCATCGCACCCGCGACAGACGAGCCGAGGCTCACGATCGACGCCGCCAGCGCGGGCAGCCAGATGTAGATGAGCCAGCTGACCAGTTCCGAGATGATCGCCTTGACGACCTCCTCGATGACGGTCATGACCATCGACCACATCTTCAGGGTGTCGGAGACAGAGCTGGCGGCCGAGCCGATGCCGTTGATGCCCTGCGCGAACTCGGCCAAGGCCTTCTTGGCCGCCTCTCCGCCCTCGCCTTCCCAGTCCTTGAGGGCCTCGTCGCCGGTCTTGACGAAATCGTCGGCCAGCTTCACGAAACCCGTGCCGATCGCGACGAAGTCCCCTGCCGCCTTCTCCAGCGCGGGACCGTCGCCGGTCACGAAGTGCAACGCGTCGTTGAGTGGCTGGATCAGGTCCAGCAGCATGTTCAGGCCGTTGCTGACCAGCCAGCCCACCGGGTCGAGCGCGAAGCTCGCCATGTCCATCGTCGCCCCGGCGACGAAACCCGCTCCGTCCTGAAGCAGTTGGCCACTCGCTGCGGCGACGTCGCCGACACTGTCGGCTTTGGAGAACTTGTCGTAGGCGTTGGAGATGGTGCTGACGCCTTTGCCGACGAACGGGGTGTGCGCCGTGGCCTCTTTGGTCTCGTGCAGTTTGCGCTCGAACGCGTTTTCGCCGCGGTGGTCGTCGTGGAGCTTCACCCCGTCGGCGATGCTGTCCTGTCCCATGGTTTCCCCCTGCTCAGCGCGGCCCGTCGATCTTCGTCTCGAATTTGCCGAACTTCATGACGGTGTCTTGTTCGTGGCCGTCGTAGATCTCAGCGGCCTTGCTGACCTTGCCTTGGAAGGATTCGACGCCGCTCTTGAGAAGTTCGAGCAGCTCCTTCAGATCGTCGAGCTTGCTTGTGTAGGTCTGCTTGACTGCCAGCCCGATCAGTCCCCAGGACTTGTCGGTCACGTCGGCGTGGTTGATGAGGTCGCCGAACTTTCCCGCCTCGCCCTTGTACCGGTCGAGTCCGGTGGAGTACTTGGCAAGGGCGGCGGTGTCGACCTTGTGGCCGCCGTTCGTCGGGCTCATCGGTGCCCCTCTTCGTCGTCGAACAAGTTCTTGAGGAACTGGTCGCCCGCCGAAGCCGACGGCGGCGCCGGCGGAGGTGCCGGAGTCGCCCGGTTGTCGTCGCGAAGCAGATCGTTGTTCGCGAAGTCCTCGTCGTCCCGGGCCGGTGCTGCCTGCCGCGGCTGCTCCTCCGGCAGATTGGACTCCAGTTCTTCGACAGTGGTTCCCAAGCCGGCTGCCTGAGCTTCCAGGACCTGATCGGACACGTTCAACCCGAAGGCCGTGCCCACGTGCTCGTCGACGATCCCGGCCTGCTTGCGAGCGGATTCGGCGACGGCCTGGTGCAGGGTCGCCAGGATCGAGGTCGCCAGCTGGTCGGGCTGTTGCCGGAGCGCGTCCGGGGTGAGCCGGAGGTCTTTGATCGATCCGCTCGGGCCCGCGACGACGGTGACCGCACGATCCGGCGACATCACTTCGGCCTCGAGCGCGTTCAGCTCCTCCTGCATGTCGCCGACTTTCGCGAACTGCGCTTCGGCCTGCTTGAGCTTCGACTGGAACTTGTCGAACTCGGCGACGAGTCGTTCCATCTCTGCCGACATCGGCGGTCACCCCTTCCCCTGGTCCGTCACGTGCTGTGCGGATTATGCCGCTTCTGTCAGGTTCGCGCCGCAGGGTCAGCGAATCCGGCATGGGTGATTCATCGCGGGGTCGGGACGAAAGTTCCCGGGATTTGGTCACGAAAAGGTAACGAACATATCGGGCGAACAGCCCCTCCCCGGACGCCGAACCGCCGAACATACTGTGGGCCGAACGGAGCATCGCAGGTCAGCGCCGCGGCCCCGGCCGGTCGTGCGGCGAGGGGCGGGCAACTCGGCCCAGTTCGTGGGATATTCACCCCTTCGGTCGACGTTCCCACGATTGATCACCGCATTGACAGTGCGTGCGGTTCGCCAGAGTATTTCGCGCATGTCCTTTCCGGTTGCCCTGGTGTGGCGTCTGCACGTGGATCTGCGCCAGCAGGCCAGTGCGCTGTGTAGGGATTCCTGACCCTTTCTCCCGGCCGCGTCCGGCTGGCTGATTTCTCTTGCCCCGCAACGGGTTTGCCTGACCCGAGGGGATGAACGCTTTCTCTGTTCGGAGTGGGTTTCGCGCGGGTTTCGTGCTGCCCGCAGAACGGGGAAAGAAGTGCCTTCGCGGGCGCTTCACGGGAACACAAACAGGGAGACACAATGCGATTCAGCTCCTCCTCGGGCGCCCCGCCCCGATGGCGGAAAGCGCTGACCGTCGCCGGCGCGGTCGCGCTCGCGATCGGTGCGGTGACCTACACCGGGTCGACCACCAGCGCTTACGCCGACGTTCAGGTGGTCACCGACGCCAAAACCGCGTCCGACGGCAAGCAGTACTGGGTGCAGAACCACCTGGTCAGCAAAGACCTTGCCGCGCAAGCGCGTTCCGCCGACGGCACGCCGAAGAAGTGGCTGCTGGTCTGGGCCGGCGACGAGAACATCGCCGACACCGCGGTGAAGGACGTCAAAAACCTGCCGGGTTCGCTCGGCGGCGGCCTCGGCAAAGTCAAGAATGCCTTGCCTGGCCCCGATTTCCTCGCGGTGATCGACGCGACGCAGGGCTCGCCGACGTACGGCAAGGTGGTGAACACCGCGACCGTCGGGCCGCTCGTCGAGAACGAGCCGCACCACATGCAGTACGTGTGGCACAAGGGCGACACGATTTACGCTGGCGCGTTGTTCGCCGCGGCGACGTACGCGTTTGACGTAAGTGCGTTGCCACAGTTGAAACTCAAGGGCATCAGCTTGCCGACGCAGACGCTCGGCGGGTCTGTGCCGGACGCGTACTGGGTGCTGAAGGACGGCACCGCCTACGGCACGTACATGGGCGGTCCGGTCGTGCCCGGTCCGTACGCGTACCAGGACGGCTCCACGCAGATCGGCAACGGTTTCGCCGGCAGCCCGGGCGAGGTCGTGCACTTCGACCAGAACGCGCAGGTGCTGTCGCAGAATCCGGCGGCGACCCCGCAGGGCGACAACGCGAAGCTGTGCGACAACCTGCCACAGTTGGGCAAACCGTCCTGCGCGAACCCGCACGGCGTTCAGGCGCGCGAGGATCTCAACACCCTCGTCACCAGTGACTACGCCGAACCGCGCAACATCATTCTCGACCCGGTGAAGCAGCCGTCGCCGTATCTGCGCCGGCCGACGATCCGCACCTGGGACATCTCCGACCGCAATCACCCGAAGCTGAAGGCGGTGTCCTACCTGCAAGACGGCCCGCGGGCGAACCCGGCGGATCCGCTGCACTCGGAAAGCCGCGCGGTCATGGAGACCACGGTGACGAACAAGCCCGGCCACAAGGGCGCGTTCGCCGAGACGATGCAGGGCGGCGCGATCTTCTACACGCCGGACATCACGGCGAAGGATCCGCACTGGATCGAGGTCTTCGACGACGGCACCGCGGGCAAGCCGATCTACTCGCAGAACGACTCGAACGGCGCGAGCTCCAACGGCGGCTGGCTGCAGACCAGCCCGGACGACCGGTTCCTGTACCACGCGGTGCAGGGCAGGCAGAAGGGCGCGCTCGGCCCGGACGACCCCGGCACCACCGGCGGCGTGTACGTGCTCGACATCCAGAAGCTGGTCGCGGCCGGCGACAAGGTCGAGGACATCAAGGGCCGCGTCGACACCAAGGAGAAGGCGCAGCAGGGCGGCGGGGGAGACCTGCCGACCGTCGTCGGTTCCGCGCCGATTAACCCGGGTGTTCCCGGGGCGGGCCCGCACTGGGGCGCGTACGACAACTTCGCGCTCGGCCAGGACGGTCTCTACCACGAAACCGAGCAGCCGCAGCACATCGCGGTGTCGAACTACTTCGTCGCCCGGTCCGGTTTGGACGGTGACCACAAGGTCAACCTGCTGAACCTCTCGCCGGACGGGAAGCTCGCGGTCGATCAGAACTTCCGCGACGAGTTCACCGGGCAGGTCGGCCTCAACTTCAACCGGAAGTCGTGGCCGCACGGGGACTTCGGCAACGCCAAGCCGCACTCCGAGCTGTTCGTGGTCGCCGACCAGAACGTGAAGTAACTCCTCCCCGGCGCGCGGGCGCCCGTCCGCGCGCCGGGATCTTCTCCCCGGAAGGTCTCCATGGATCACCACGTCACTCCGGTCGCCACCGGATCGTCCGGTGTGGACAGTGCCGCGCTGGTGCTGCGGTTGATATTGCTGCTGGCGACGGCATTCCTCGCCGGTACCGGGATTCTGCGCCCGCTCGTCGGCCCGCTGCCGCGCAAGCTGTGGATCACCACCGGCGCGCTGGGCGTCGGTTCGGCGGTGCTGGCCGCGGTGTCGGCGGCGACGGTCGACGTCAACCTCGTCGCGCTGATCGTCCACGTTGTGCTCGCGCTGGCGGTGCCGGTGCTGCTGCGGTGGCCCTCGGCGGGCCGTTGGGCTTCGCTCGCGCTTGTCGTGCTCGTGGTGCTGGAGACCTCCGTCGATGGCTCGGGGATCTCCTTCGCTATCGACACCGTGTACGTCGCTGCGGCCGCGCTGTGGTTCGGCGTGACGCTGCTGTCGGCTTGGGTGCCGGTGGAGCAGTGGCGCTCGACGCCGTTGCGCGTCGGTCCGCTGTCGGTGAGTCTCGCCGGACTGTTGACGCTCGCAGGCGTCGTGCAACTCGGCGTCTCTGGGGTCGCTTTCGACCGACGGCTGTACGAAACGCTCTTCGGTATCTCGCTGATCGTGGTGGTCCTGCTGCCTGCGGCGGTGACCGTCGTGTCGGCAATCTTGTTGTCTCGCAACGCTTCCATTCGCGGCTACCGCTACGGCGTCGCCGGTGTCGCACTCGGTTTCGTCGCGTGGAGCGCGCTTGCCGCGGTGCCGCAGCCAGCCCCGCTGCCCGTGCCCGGGGTGCCGGTGCTGGCCGACGCGACAGTCGGCGGCGCGACCGTGCCGGTGCTGGTCAGTCCGCACCGGCCCGGGCGCAATCTCGTGCACTTCCCTTCGAGTGCGGGGACGGACCTGTCCGCTGGCGTCGAGGGCGGGATCGTGACCACCGCGGCGGCGCGGGCCGGTGCGGAAGGCAGCTGGGCCGAGGTCGAGCTTCCGGCCGGACGCAGCACTCTCGTGGTGCGCAAGGGCGACGCGACCACCACGGTCGACGTCGACGCGGGCACCGAGACGGGTCCGGCGGTTTCGGACGCCGACGCGCCGGAATGCGCGGAAGCCGCACTCGGCGGCCTGGTGGCGCAGAAACGCGACGTGCTCACCAGTTGTCCTTCGGCCGCGTTGTCACCGGAGGACCGTGGTTCGCTGGTGAAGCTGGTCGAGTTTCTCGCCTCGCGAAAGCCGTCGGCGATCACACTGGTCGAAGACAAATCGCCGCGTGGGGTGCAAGCCGCGCAGCTCGTCCGCGAGACCGCCGCGCGCGTCGGTCTGCCGGTGCGCCCGGACGCGGCGGCCGACACCGCGCTGGTGGTCGTCTCCGGCTGGAGCGACGGATACCTCGCGATGAGCCGCGCCGCCGAATCGCAGCGGCTCAAACCGACCCACCAGTTCGGCCTGTACCTCGCGCCGTGGCTGCTCAACGGGCCCATCGTCAACACCGTCGCCAGCGCGGCCATGCCGCTGCGCTTCGACCCGCGCGACCAGCTCGCGGTGAGCTACGCGGTGGCCGTCGGCAACAGCTTCGGCGGGGAAAGCCCGTCGCTGGGCGGTTTCCGGACCTGGCTCGGTCCACAGTGGACAGCGGTGAACGGCGAGGTGCAGCTGTTCGCGGCCGCGCAGGTCAACGCGATGCCGATGTACCCCGGCGAACCGCACGCGCCCGGCATGCAGGCCGCGCGCGACTACGCCGGGCAGTGGATCCCCGACGGAACCATCGTCCCGATCAGCGGCGCGCTCCGCTGACCCGAAAAACCCCGAAGAAAGGAAAACCCCTGATGAAACGCATTGCCGCCCGGATCCTGCTGCCGCTCGCCGCGGCCGGGGCGTTCGCCGGATTCGCTGGGGGAGCGGCCAACGCCGCCACCCCGGAGACGTCCGCCGCCGCTCAGCCCGCCGCTGGCCTGCCTTCGTTGCCGACGGGCGGCCTGCCCTCGCTCCCGACCGGCGGCCTGCCTTCGTTGCCGACTGGCGGTTTGCCGTCCTTGCCGACGGGCGGCCTCCCGTCCCTCCCGGCCGGCGGCCTGCCCTCGCTGCCTTCCGTGCCGAACCTGCCCACCCCGGGCCTGCCCGGCGTCCCCGGCGCACCGAGCGGCGGCGGCCCGTCGGTCTGGGTCGTCCCCGGCCTCGACGCGGGCAGCCTCCTCGGCCCGACCACCCAAGCCCCGGCCCAGCTCCTCGCGCCGGTGTTCAACGCCATCACCGCCGTTTCCTGACCACAGAAGGAGAAAGCCATGAAGAAGACCGTCGTCCGAGCCGTAGCCGCCACCGCGCTCGCCGGAGCCGCCGTGCTCGGCGCCGCCGCGCCCGCGCTGGCCGCGACTCAGGACCAGCCCGGTGTCACCGTCGTCGACGAGCCGGACACGTCGAACCTGAACAACATCTGGACGTTCGCGCCGCTGGGCGTCCCGGTGCTCGGCCTGATCCAGTCGCTGAACGGCGTCCCCGGCCGGATCCTGCCCGGCTGACCCCGTCTCCGCCGGTGGTTCCCCTCGTCCCCGGGAACCACCGGCGGCTCCCGGCGAAAGAACGAGGAACATGGACAGACAGCTGATCGGCAGGCTCGCGATCGCGGGCATCGCGGTGGCCGCCGTCGCCGCGACCGTGGTGATCCTCGGCGCCGGCGACGCTCCAACGCCCGCTCCGGCCGCGATATCCGCGCCGACCGCCGAAGTGCCGCAGCGCGCCCCAGACCGCACCATCACCCGCACCCTGGCCCCGACGACGTCCACCGCGCCAGTCGCGCCCGCGCCGTCCAACTGGCAGATCACTTACGAACTCGCTGGCTCCGGCACCGCCACCGTGGTCTACGACGACAACGGCCTCGGCCTGGTGCACCAGGAGCTGTCGGTGCCGTTGCCCTGGAGCAAGACCCTGACCTGGCCGAAGACCGCCGTCGCGCCGACTGTGCAGCTGATGGGCCAGTCGAGCGGCGCGGTCGAATGCCGGATCTCGGTGAACGGCGTGCTGGCTCGGTCCGCGAAAGCCGCGGACGGTGAGGTGGCCAACTGTGCGGGACGGCTCAGCTGAGATCCTTGGCGAACCAGTGCTCGGCGTACTGGTCGTCGTTGAAGGCCTCGACCTCGGCGTAGCCCATCGACGCGTAGAGCGCGCGTGCTTCGACCAGGTCGTCGCGGGTGTCCAGCCGCATCCGGGTCGAGCCCAGCCGCTTCGCCGCTTCTTCAGCCGCCGCGACGATCAGCTTGCCGCCGCCGTGCCCGCGATGCTCCGGGCGCACGTACACCTTCGTCAACGCGCTCAGCCCGGGCTCGACCACCCGGACGCCGACACAACCGGCTGGCTTCCCCTCGCGATAAGCCAAAAGGAACGCCCCGGTCGGCGCGACGAGGCCGTCGCTGGGCTCGTCGGCGAGCGCCGCGTCCACCTCGGCGGGCGTCGCCGGGCGGCCGTAGTACCGCGACGCCAGCTCGTCCATGTACTCGCGCAGGATCGCCGCCGCGTCGGGGTGTTCGGCCGGGAATTCGCTGATCTTCCAGTCCACGTCCCTCATCTTGGGGAGTCCGTCCACCGATTTCCCCGGCAGGTACCGTGCAGAACGGCAGGGGAACCGAACGAGGAGGCGACATGGACGGCAGCGAGAAGGTCGACCAGCCGGGGGACAAGAAGACCGGCGGCAGCCATGCCGCGCCGGAGGGGGCTGGAGTGCACCCGCTGATCGATCTGTCGCGCGACCCCAACCCGGGCAAGCCCGACCACGCGAAGCCCGACGAGGACTGACCCGCGGCCCGGCCCGGCGGGTGCACACCGCCGGGCCGGGTTTCGCGGCCGCGCCCCGGTGAGGCGATCGTCACCCCGGGACGCGAGTCCATTGTGGAACAGCCGGCGGCTCTTCTCCTTGCCGCCGAAGAATTTCTCTCACGTTCTTAACGCCGCCGCGAACCGCCCTGACGGCCTTTCCCGGCAGCGGGGCGCGGTGTCGGCGGTGCGCAGGGGTCTTGCCGCCGATGGGCCTGGCGCACGCCGGGAGCGCGATGCCGAAGGTCCGTGAGGGGAACCCTGAGGAACTCTGATTCCCTCAGGGTTCCCCTCACGTACTTTTCGCGGCAACGGAGCCACACCGCCCGTCTCGCCAGGCTGTGCTCCGCGTCCCCTGGCCAGCACGCCACAACGAACCCCCCACACGCCGCGCCGCTGAGAACACCCCAATGTGGCATTGGGTGCATCTGACGCACCGAACGCCGCATTGGGTGCGCTGAACGCACCGAACGCCACATTGGGGCGCGGGAAGCCGCGGGGTCCGGCGCGCGTCCATTCATTGGTCGCCCCGTCCCGGCATGCGAACCCGAGTGCGCCCTGACCGCGGGAACCGGCTCCGGAATAGCGTCCCGGAGCCCGGCGTTCTGTATGCCGGGAAGTCCCGCGCGGCGCCGTCCCAAGGCCCCGATCTGGGGTTACGATGACCGGTCGGCGACCGTAGCGACCCCCCGCCCGGACCGCTCGGCGAGTGGACGGGTATCTTTGGAGACCGTGCCCGGCAGGCGTCGGGCCGCTCCGCGTGCCGTTGGGCATGAGCGGGGTGCTTTTGCACCCGGTTCACCAGCCTCGCCACGTGGGGTTCCGACGGAAAATCCCTCCGGGAAGTTACCGGTCGAGAGACCGTGACGCGGGCCGACACGCCCGACCGCGGGGACCGGTGAAGACACGAAGAAGCAAGATCACGACAGGAAGCTGGTCCATTGCCCACGATCCAGCAGCTGGTCCGCAAGGGCCGCCAGGACAAGGCTGCCAAGCAGAAGACCGCGGCCCTCAAGGGGAGCCCGCAGCGTCGTGGCGTGTGCACCCGCGTGTACACCACGACTCCCAAGAAGCCGAACTCGGCCTTGCGCAAGGTTGCTCGTGTGAAGCTGACCAGCGGTATCGAGGTCACCGCGTACATCCCGGGTGAAGGCCACAACCTCCAGGAGCACTCGATGGTGCTCGTGCGCGGCGGCCGGGTTAAGGACCTGCCGGGTGTTCGCTACAAGATCATCCGCGGTTCGCTCGACACCCAGGGTGTGAAGAACCGCAAGCAGGCGCGCAGCCGGTACGGCGCGAAGAAGGAGAAGAGCTAATGCCTCGCAAGGGTCCGGCGCCGAAGCGGCCGCTGATCTCCGACCCCGTCTACGCCTCCCCGCTGGTCACCCAGCTGGTGAACAAGGTGCTGAAGGACGGCAAGCGGTCCCTGGCCGAGCGCATTGTCTACGGCGCTCTCGAAGGCGCTCGCGAGAAGACCGGCACCGACCCGGTCGTCACGCTGAAGCGCGCGCTCGACAACGTGAAGCCCACCATCGAAGTGAAGAGCCGCCGCGTCGGTGGCGCCACCTACCAGGTGCCGATCGAGGTCAAGCCCGGCCGCTCCACCACGCTGGCGCTGCGCTGGCTGGTCTCGTTCTCGCAGGCCCGCCGCGAGAAGACGATGATCGAGCGGCTGCAGAACGAGCTGCTGGACGCGAGCAACGGCCTTGGCGCCAGCGTCAAGCGCCGCGAAGACACGCACAAGATGGCCGAGTCCAACAAGGCCTTCGCGCACTACCGCTGGTGATGACCGCCCGGCTGCCGATAGAAGCCATGCCGGGCCCCACGTTCGAGACAGGGGAACATTCTCGTGGCACGTGAAGTGCTGACCGACCTCAACAAGGTCCGCAACATCGGCATCATGGCGCACATCGACGCCGGTAAGACCACCACCACCGAGCGGATCCTGTTCTACACCGGGATCAACTACAAGCTCGGCGAAGTCCACGACGGCGCCGCCACCATGGACTGGATGGAGGAGGAGCAGAAGCGAGGCATCACCATCACCTCGGCTGCCACCACCACCTTCTGGAACGACTACCAGATCAACCTGATCGACACCCCCGGGCACGTCGACTTCACCGTCGAGGTGGAGCGCAACCTGCGGGTGCTCGACGGCGCGGTCGCCGTCTTCGACGGCAAGGAAGGCGTCGAGCCGCAGTCCGAGCAGGTCTGGCGGCAGGCGGACAAGTACGACGTCCCGCGCATCTGCTTCGTCAACAAGATGGACAAGCTGGGCGCGGACTTCTACTACACCCTGCAGACCATCTCGGACCGCCTCGGCGTCCGGCCGCTGGCCATCCAGCTGCCGATCGGCGCGGAGAACGAGTTCGAGGGCGTCATCGACCTGGTCCGGATGAAGGCCCTGGTCTGGCGCGGCGAGGTGCAGAAGGGCGACGACTACTCCGTCGAGGACATCCCGGCCGAGCTGGCCGACCGCGCCGCCGAGTACCGCGAGAAGCTGATCGAGGCCGTCGCCGAGACCGACGACGCGCTGATGGAGAAGTTCCTCGAGGGCGAAGAGCTGACGCAGGACGAGATCAAGGGCGGCATCCGCAAGCTGGTCGTCACCCGCGAGGCGTTCCCGGTCCTGGCCGGCTCCGCGTTCAAGAACAAGGGCGTGCAGCCGATGCTGGACGCGGTCATCGACTACCTGCCGTCGCCGCTGGACGTGCCGCCGGTCGAGGGTCTGCTGCCGGACGGCGAGACCCCGGTCACCCGGCACGCGACGACCGAGGAGCCGTTCTCCGCGCTCGCGTTCAAGATCGCCGCGCACCCGTTCTTCGGCAAGCTGACCTACATCCGGGTCTACTCGGGCAAGGTCGCCTCCGGCGCACAGGTCGTCAACGCGACCAAGGAGCGCAAGGAGCGCATCGGGAAGATCTTCCAGATGCACTCCAACAAGGAGAACCCGGTCGACGAGGCTTTGGCCGGCCACATCTACGCGGTCATCGGCCTGAAGGACACCACCACCGGTGACACCCTGGCCGACGCGCAGAACCCGGTCGTGCTCGAGTCGATGACCTTCCCGGACCCGGTCATCAAGGTGGCCATCGAGCCGAAGACCAAGGCCGACCAGGAGAAGCTCTCCCTGGCGATCCAGAAGCTGGCCGAGGAAGACCCCACGTTCCAGGTCAACCTGGACGAGGACACCGGCCAGACGATCATCGCCGGCATGGGCGAGCTGCACCTCGAGGTGCTGGTCAACCGGATGAAGTCCGACTACAAGGTCGAGGCGAACATCGGCAAGCCGCAGGTCGCCTACCGCGAGACCATCAAGAAGACCGTGGACAAGCTCGACTACGTCCACAAGAAGCAGACCGGTGGTTCCGGCCAGTTCGCGAAGGTCATCGTGAAGCTGGAGCCGCTCGAGCGCACCGACGGTGCTCTCTACGAGTTCGACAACAAGGTCACCGGTGGCCGCGTGCCGCGGGAGTACATCCCGTCGGTCGACGCGGGCGCACAGGACGCCATGCAGTACGGCGTGCTGGCCGGCTACCCGCTCGTCGGGTTGAAGTTCACCTTGTTGGATGGCGCGTACCACGAGGTCGACTCTTCCGAAATGGCGTTCAAGATCGCCGGTTCCATGGCGATGAAGGAAGCCGCGAAGAAGGCCGGCCCGGTCATCCTCGAGCCGATGATGGCCGTCGAGGTCACGACTCCCGAGGACTACATGGGTGACGTGATCGGCGACCTCAACTCCCGCCGTGGCCAGATCCAGGCCATGGAGGAGCGCGCCGGTACCCGTGTCGTGAAGGCACTGGTCCCGCTGTCGGAGATGTTCGGCTACGTCGGCGACCTGCGGTCCCGTACCCAGGGCCGGGCGAACTACTCCATGGTGTTCGACTCCTACGCCGAGGTTCCCGCGAACGTCGCGAAGGAAATCATCGCGAAGGCGACGGGGGAGTAATCCCCTCCGCTCGCGGGCATTAAGGGACTCTCCTGAACGTCCGCAGCAACGACGAAGGAACATTCGCGGGGCGGCAGCCACGCTGCCCCGCGAGCACAAAGCAAATCCAGTCCAGGAGGACATTCCAGTGGCGAAGGCGAAGTTCGAGCGGAGCAAGCCGCACGTCAACATCGGCACCATCGGTCACGTCGACCACGGCAAGACCACGCTGACCGCGGCGATCACCAAGGTTCTGCACGACGCGTACCCGGAGCTGAACGAAGCCCGTGCGTTCGACCAGATCGACAACGCGCCGGAAGAGAAGCAGCGCGGTATTACGATCAACATCTCGCACGTCGAGTACCAGACCGAGAAGCGTCACTACGCGCACGTGGACGCCCCCGGTCACGCTGACTACATCAAGAACATGATCACCGGTGCCGCGCAGATGGACGGCGCGATCCTGGTGGTCGCGGCCACCGACGGCCCGATGCCGCAGACCCGCGAGCACGTGCTGCTGGCCCGCCAGGTCGGCGTGCCCTACATCGTCGTGGCGCTGAACAAGGCCGACATGGTCGACGACGAGGAAATCCTCGAGCTGGTCGAGCTGGAGGTCCGCGAGCTGCTGTCCTCGCAGGAGTTCCCGGGCGACGACGCGCCGGTCGTGCGCGTCTCCGGCCTCAAGGCTCTCGAGGGCGACCAGAAGTGGGCCGACGCCGTGCTCGAGCTGATGCACGCCGTCGACGACAACGTGCCGGACCCGGTGCGCGAGCTCGAGAAGCCCTTCCTGATGCCGATCGAGGACGTCTTCACGATCACCGGCCGCGGCACCGTCGTGACCGGTCGCGTGGAGCGCGGCCAGGTCAACGTCAACGAAGAGGTCGAGATCGTGGGTATCCGCGAGAAGTCGACCAAGACCACCGTCACCGGTGTCGAGATGTTCCGCAAGCTGCTCGACTCGGGCCAGGCGGGCGACAACGTCGGCCTCCTGCTGCGCGGCATCAAGCGCGAGGACGTCGAGCGCGGCCAGGTCGTCGTGAAGCCGGGCACCACCACCCCGCACACCGAGTTCGAGGGCCGGGTCTACATCCTGTCCAAGGACGAGGGCGGACGGCACACCCCGTTCTTCAACAACTACCGCCCGCAGTTCTACTTCCGCACCACCGACGTGACCGGCGTCGTGACCCTCCCCGAGGGCACCGAGATGGTCATGCCGGGCGACAACACGGACATCAGCGTCGTGCTGATCCAGCCGGTCGCCATGGACGAGGGTCTGCGCTTCGCCATCCGCGAGGGTGGCCGGACCGTCGGCGCGGGCCAGGTTACCAAGATCAACAAGTGACGTCGGCGCCCTGAATTCGGGTCAATACACCCCCGAGTTCAGGGCGTCAACTCACGTGTGCGACACTATTCAGGTTGCTCGTCCTGGGGCGGCCGAACTCTTCGGGGTTCCGGCCGCCCTGGCACGAGTGGCCACGGTCCGTGGAGCTCTTCCTTCGGGTGAGGCTAGCGGGCAAAGGCCAGTAGGGACGACCGCGGTGCTTGTTCAGACCAGGTCGGCCCGCGGCCTCCTCACGTAAGAGGAAGACCAGGCAAGACGACGATCCTTAGGGATCCGTCTGTGCGGCGGGCGCGACACGCCCGACCGCGTGGACCGGGGACAGGGCCGTTGAACTGCTGAAACCCGGGCTCCGGCCCAGGTTGACGAGACAAAGCGGCACGAGACGACAAGGAACGCAGCCACCATGGCGGGACAGAAGATCCGCATCCGGCTCAAGGCCTACGACCACGAGGCGATCGACACCTCGGCGCGCAAGATCGTGGAAACGGTCACGCGCACCGGCGCCCGTGTTGTCGGGCCGGTGCCGCTGCCTACCGAGAAGAACGTTTACTGCGTCATCCGCTCGCCGCACAAGTACAAGGACTCGCGCGAGCACTTCGAGATGCGCACGCACAAGCGTCTGATCGACATCCTCGACCCGACGCCGAAGACGGTGGACGCGCTCATGCGCATCGACCTCCCGGCGAGCGTCGACGTCAACATCCAGTAAGCGTTGGGCGAGCGGCGGAGATAAGAACTCATGTCTGACAGGCAAATGAAGGGCATCCTGGGCACCAAGCTCGGCATGACCCAGGTCTTCGACGAGCAGAACCGGGTCGTCCCGGTCACTGTCGTCAAGGCCGGACCGAACGTGGTCACCCAGGTTCGGACCACTGACAAAGACGGCTACGCGGCCGTGCAGCTGGCGTTCGGCGCGATCGACCCGCGCAAGGTGAACAAGCCGCGCACCGGCCACTTCGACAAGGCCGGCGTGACCCCGCGTCGCCACGTTGCCGAGCTGCGCACCACCGACGCCGAGACCTACGAGGTCGGCCAGGAGATCACCGCCGAGGTGTTCGAGGCCGGCACTTCGGTCGACGTGACCGGTACCAGCAAGGGCAAGGGCTACGCCGGTGTCATGAAGCGCCACGGCTTCAAGGGCCAGGGCGCGAGCCACGGTGCGCAGGCCGTGCACCGCAAGCCGGGTTCCATCGGCGGCTGCGCCACGCCCGGCCGCGTGTTCAAGGGCCTGCGGATGGCGGGCCGGATGGGTAGCGACCGGGTCACCACGCAGGGCCTGACCGTGCACGCGGTGCGTGCCGAGGACGGCCTGCTGCTGATCAAGGGCGCGGTGCCCGGTCCCAAGGGCGGCCTGCTGTTCGTGCGCAGTGCCGCGAAGGGTGGAAACTGACGATGACGAACGTCGAGCTGAAGACTCCGGCCGGTAAAGCCGACGGCACCGTCGAGCTCCCCGGGGAGATCTTCGACGTGCAGGCCAACGTCGCGCTGATGCACCAGGTCGTGGTGGGCCAGCTGGCCGCCGCGCGCCAGGGCACGCACGACACGAAGACCCGCGGTGAGGTCTCCGGTGGCGGCAAGAAGCCGTACCGGCAGAAGGGCACCGGTCGCGCCCGCCAGGGTTCGACCCGCGCGCCGCAGTTCGCCGGCGGTGGCGTCGTGCACGGCCCCACGCCGCGCGACTACACCCAGCGCACCCCGAAGAAGATGAAGGCCGCCGCTCTGCGTGGCGCCCTCTCCGACCGGGCGCGCGCCGGCCAGCTGCACGTCCTGACGGAACTGGTCTCCGGCGAGAAGCCGTCGACCAAGACCGCCAAGACGGCGATCGCCGCCGCGACCCAGGCCAAGCGCGTTCTCGTGGTCCTGCACCGCGACGAGGAGCTCGCCTGGGTGTCCGCGCGGAACCTGCCGTACGTGCACCTGATCTGGGCTGACCAGCTCAACACCTACGACGTCCTGGTCAACGACGACGTCGTGTTCACCAAGGCCGCTTACGACGCGTTCGTGGCAGGCCCCGTCCGCGGGAAGGTCGTCAAGGCCCTCGCGCGTTCGAGCGAGGTTTCGGAAGGGAGTGACGAGAAGTGAGCTCGGTCGCCATTCCGGACCCCCGCGACATCCTGCTCGCGCCGGTGATCTCCGAGAAGTCCTACGGGCTGCTCGAGGACCACAAGTACACGTTCATCGTCCGTCCGGACGCCAACAAGACCCAGATCAAGATCGCGGTCGAGAAGGTGTTCGGCGTGAAGGTCGTCAGCGTCAACACGGCCAACCGCCAGGGCAAGCGGAAGCGGACTCGTACCGGCTTCGGCAAGCGCAAGGACACCAAGCGCGCCATCGTGACTCTTTCGCCGGAAAGCAAGGCGATCGAGATCTTCGGCGGACCCACCGCGTAAAGGACTGAGCTGACAATGGGCATCCGCAAGTACAAGCCGACGACCCCGGGTCGTCGCGGTTCGAGCGTCTCGGACTTCGCCGAGATCACCCGGTCCACGCCGGAGAAGTCGCTGCTGCGTCCGCTGAGC
Organism: Amycolatopsis sp. cg13; assembly: GCF_041346965.1. Lineage (GTDB taxonomy): Bacteria > Actinomycetota > Actinomycetes > Mycobacteriales > Pseudonocardiaceae > Amycolatopsis. The sequence continues at coordinate 5,032,635 of NZ_CP166848.1, read as the reverse complement.
AAGACCGGCGGCCGCAACGCCTCGGGCAAGATCACCACCCGGCACAAGGGCGGTGGCCACAAGCGCGCCTACCGCGTGATCGACTTCCGTCGTCACGACAAGGACGGCGTGCCGGCCAAGGTCGCGCACATCGAGTACGACCCCAACCGCACCGCGCGCATCGCGCTGCTGCACTACGCCGACGGCGAGAAGCGCTACATCATCGCGCCGGAGAAGCTGAAGCAGGGCGACACGGTCGAGAACGGCCCCCGCGCCGACATCAAGCCGGGCAACAACCTGCCGCTGCGCAACATCCCGGTCGGCACCGTGATCCACGCGATCGAGCTCCGCCCCGGCGGCGGCGCGAAGATGGCCCGGTCCGCCGGCGCCCGCGTGCAGCTCGTCGCCAAGGACGGTCCTTACGCCCAGCTGCGTCTCCCCTCGGGCGAGATCCGCAACGTGGACGTGCGCAACCGCGCGACCGTCGGCGAGGTCGGCAACTCGGAGCACTCGAACATCAACTGGGGCAAGGCGGGCCGCAACCGCTGGCGCGGCAAGCGCCCGACTGTCCGCGGTGTCGTGATGAACCCGGTCGACCACCCGCACGGCGGTGGCGAGGGCAAGACGTCCGGTGGTCGCCACCCGGTGAACCCGAACGGCAAGCCCGAAGGCCGCACTCGCAAGAGCAAGCCGTCCGACAAACTGATCGTCCGCCGCCGGCGTACCGGCAAGAAGCGCTGAGCAGGGAGGTAGAAGCACATGCCACGCAGCCTTAAGAAGGGCCCGTTCGTGGACGACCACCTGCTCAAGAAGGTGGACGCGCTGAACGAATCGGGCAAGAAGACCGTGATCAAGACTTGGTCGCGGCGCTCCACGATCATCCCGGACTTCCTGGGTCACACGATCGCGGTGCACGACGGCCGCAAGCACGTCCCGGTGTTCGTCACCGAGGCGATGGTGGGTCACAAGCTGGGCGAGTTCGCCCCGACGCGGACCTTCAAGGGCCACATCAAGGACGACCGCAAGTCGCGCCGCCGCTGAGCGGGCCAGAGAAAGTTAAGGGAAGCAGATGAACGCCCAGTCAAACGCCACGGCCACGGCAGAAGAGCTGCCCACGGCCGTCGCGCGGGCTCGCTTTGTCCGGGACGCGCCGATGAAGGTGCGCCGGGTGATCGAGCTCGTCAAGGGTCGTAGCGTCAGCGAGGCCTTGGCCGTGCTCCGGTTCGCGCCGCAGGCTGCCAGCACGCAGCTCGCGAAGGTCATCGCCAGCGCGGCGGCCAACGCCGAGAACAACCTCCAGCTGGACCCGGAGACGCTCTGGATCAAGTCCGCGACCGCCGACGAGGGCCCGACCCTCAAGCGCATCCGTCCGCGTGCCCAGGGCCGTGCGTACCGGATCCGCAAGCGCACCAGCCACATCACCGTGGTGGTCGAGTCGCGGCCTGCGGAGAAGAAGAGCAACAAGAAGGCAGGTGGCCGGTAGTGGGCCAGAAGATCAACCCGCACGGCTTCCGCCTGGGTATCACCACTGACTGGAAGTCGCGCTGGTACGCCGACAAGCAGTACGCGGAGTACGTGGCCGAGGACGTCAAGATCCGCAAGCTGCTCTCCACCGGCATGGAGCGCGCCGGCATCTCCAAGGTCGAGATCGAGCGCACCCGTGACCGCGTCCGCGTCGACATCCACACCGCCCGGCCGGGCATCGTCATCGGCCGCCGCGGCGCGGAGGCCGACCGGATCCGCGGCGCGCTGGAGAAGCTGACCAAGAAGCAGGTCCAGCTGAACATCCTCGAGGTGAAGAACCCCGAGGCCGACGCACAGCTGGTCGCCCAGGGTGTCGCGGAGCAGCTGAGCAACCGCGTGGCGTTCCGCCGCGCGATGCGCAAGGCGATCCAGACCTCCATGCGCTCGCCGCAGGTCAAGGGCATCCGCGTGCAGTGCGGCGGTCGTCTCGGCGGCGCCGAGATGTCCCGTTCCGAGCACTACCGCGACGGCCGGGTCCCGCTGCACACGCTGCGCGCCGACATCGACTACGGCTTCTTCGAGGCCAAGACGACGTTCGGTCGCATCGGCGTGAAGGTGTGGATCTACAAGGGCGAGCTGGTCGGCGGCCTGAAGGCCCGCGCCGAGCGCGACGCCGCCGCGTCGGCCGCGGACCGCGCTCCGCGCCGCGACCGCGGCGACCGGCCGTCCCGCCCGCGCCGTTCCGGCGCGTCGGGCACGACCCCGACCTCGACCGAGGCCGGCCGCGCCGCCGCTGCCGCGAAGAGCGACACCGCGACCGAGGCGGCCCCGGCCACCGAGACCGCAGAAAAGACGGAGGGCTGAGACGTGCTCATCCCGCGCAGGGTCAAGCACCGCAAGCAGCACTCCCCGAAGCGCCACGGCGCCGCCAAGGGCGGTACCAAGGTCAACTTCGGCGAGTACGGCATCCAGGCGCTTGAGCACAGCTACGTGACGAACCGGCAGATCGAGTCCGCTCGTATCGCCATGACCCGTCACATCAAGCGCGGCGGCAAGGTGTGGACCACGATCTACCCGGACCGCCCGCTGACCAAGAAGCCGGCGGAAACCCGCATGGGTTCCGGCAAGGGTTCGCCCGAGTGGTGGATCGCCAACGTGAAGCCGGGTCGCGTGATGTTCGAGATCAGCTTCCCGAACGAGGAGACCGCCCGCGAGGCGCTCCGCCGCGCGATCCACAAGCTGCCCATGAAGTGCCGCATCGTGACCCGGGAAGGTGAGTTCTGATGGCTAACGGAGCCGCACAGGCATCCGAGCTGCGTGAGCTCACCGCCGAAGAGCTCGTGCTGCGTCTGAAGGAATACAAGGAGGAGCTCTTCAACCTCCGCTTCCAGATGGCGACCGGGCAGCTGGACAACAACCGTCGGCTGCGCACCGTCCGCACGGACATCGCGCGGATCTACACGGTCATGCGCGAGCGCGAGCTCGGCCTGTCCGTGGCGCCCGACGCCGAAAGTGAAGGTGCCGCATGAGCGAGGCTGCCACCGAGAAGACCGCCCGGAACTACCGCAAGGTCCGCGAGGGTTACGTCGTCTCGGACAAGATGGACAAGACGATCGTGGTCGAGCTCGAGGACCGCAAGAAGCACCCGCGCTACTCGAAGGTTCTCCGCAGCACCACCAAGGTCAAGGTGCACGACGAGAACAACGAGGCGGGCGTGGGCGACCGGGTCACGCTGATGGAGACCCGGCCGCTGTCGGCGACCAAGCGCTGGCGTCTGGTGCAGGTCGTGGAGAAGGCCAAGTAAGCAGGGCTCTTTCGGGAGTCCTTGGTTCCGCAAGGCTCGCGACAGCGAGAACCAGCGCGACATACAGGAGTTGACGTGATCCAGCAGGAGTCGCGGCTTCGGGTTGCCGACAACACGGGCGCGAAGGAAATCCTTTGCATCCGCGTGCTCGGCGGCTCCGGGCGGCGCTACGCCGGCATCGGCGACATCATCGTCGCCACCGTGAAGGACGCCATCCCGGCCGCCGGGGTGAAGAAGGGCGACGTCGTCAAGGCTGTCATCGTCCGCACGGTGAAGGAGCGCCGTCGTCCGGACGGTTCCTACATCCGGTTCGACGAGAACGCCGCCGTGCTCATCAAGAACGACAACGAGCCCCGGGGCACCCGCATCTTCGGCCCGGTGGGCCGCGAGCTGCGCGACCGAAAGTTCATGAAGATCATTTCGCTCGCGCCGGAGGTGCTGTGATGAAGGTGAAGAAGGGCGACACGGTCGTCGTCATCGCCGGCAAGGACAAGGGCGCGAAGGGCAAGGTCATTCAGGCCTACCCCGAGCGGGAGCGCGTGCTGGTCGAGGGTGTCAACCGGATCAAGAAGCACACCCGGATCACCCAGACCCAGCGTGGCGCCCAGTCCGGCGGCATCGTGACGCAGGAAGCGCCTATTCACGTGTCGAACGTGATGGTCGTGGACTCGGACGGCAAGCCGACCCGGGTGGGCTACCGCATCGGCGAGGACGGCAAGAAGGTCCGGGTCTCGCGCCGGAACGGCAAGGACATCTGACATGACCACCGCAGAGAAGATCGTGCCGCGTCTGAAGACCCGGTACCGCGAAGAGATCAAGGGCGAGCTCCAGAAGGAGTTCTCCATCCCCAACGTGCACCAGATTCCCGGCGTCGTGAAGATCGTCGTGAACATGGGTGTCGGGGACGCCGCCCGGGACAGCAAGCTGATCGACGGCGCGGTCCGCGACCTCGCCCTGATCACCGGGCAGAAGCCGGAAATCCGGAAGGCCCGCAAGTCCATCGCGCAGTTCAAGCTGCGCGAGGGACAGCCGATCGGCGCGCGCGTCACGCTGCGCGGCGACCGGATGTGGGAGTTCCTCGACCGGCTGCTGACCATCGCGCTGCCCCGTATCCGCGACTTCCGCGGCCTTTCGCCCAAGCAGTTCGACGGCAACGGCAACTACACGTTCGGTCTCAACGAGCAGTCGATGTTCCACGAGATCAACCCGGACGACATCGACCGCCCCCGTGGCATGGACGTCACCGTCGTCACCACCGCCACCACCGACGACGAGGGCCGGGCGCTGCTGCGCAAGCTCGGTTTCCCGTTCAAGGAGAACTGAGCCGATGGCCAAGAAAGCGCTAGTCAGCAAGGCTTCGAAGAAGCCGAAGTTCGCGGTGCGCGCCTACACCCGGTGCAACCGGTGCGGGCGTCCGCACTCGGTCTACCGCAAGTTCGGCCTGTGCCGGATCTGCCTCCGGGAGATGGCGCACGCGGGCGAACTGCCCGGTGTCCACAAGTCCAGCTGGTAAGGCTCGAAACTCTATTCCCAGTTCGCCACAGGCCCCGCCGATCCGGCCGGAGAACTCTCCGGCCGGGCTGGGCGGGGAACCAGGCGAGAAAGGTTGACAGGTCACCATGACGATGACCGACCCGATCGCAGACTTCTTGACCCGTCTGCGCAACGCGAACTCGGCGTACCACGACGAGGTCGTGCTTCCGCACTCGAAGATCAAGGCGAACATCGCCGAGATCCTCAAGCGCGAGGGCTACATCGCGAGCTACCGCGACGAGCCGGGCGAGAAGCACAAGAACCTCATCGTCGAGCTGAAGTACGGCCCCAACCGCGAGCGGAGCATCGCCGGCCTGCGCCGCGTCTCCAAGCCGGGTCTGCGGGTCTACGCAAAATCGACCGAACTGCCCTCCGTTCTGGGCGGCCTCGGCGTCGCGATCATCTCGACGTCCGGCGGCCTGCAGACCGACCGGCAGGCCAAGCGCAACAACGTGGGCGGCGAAGTCCTCGCCTACGTCTGGTAAGGAAGGGGGCACAGACATGTCACGCATCGGAAAGCTGCCGGTCGCCGTCCCCTCCGGGGTCGAGGTGACCATCGACGGCCAGAACGTCAAGGTCAAGGGGCCGAAGGGCACCCTGGAGCACACCGTCGCCGAGCCGATCTTCGTCGAGCGCGACGAGGACGGCACGCTCCTGGTGAAGCGTCCGGACGACGAGCGCACGAGCCGGGCTCTGCACGGCCTCACCCGCACGCTGGTGAACAACCTCGTGGTGGGCGTGACCCAGGGCTACGAGAAGAAGCTCGAAATCCACGGCGTCGGTTACCGCGTGCAGGCCAAGGGCTCGGACCTCGAGTTCGCCTTGGGCTACAGCCACCCGGTGAAGATCGAGGCTCCGGAAGGCATCACCTTCAAGGTGGAGTCGCCGACCCGGTTCTCGGTGTCCGGCATCGACAAGCAGAAGGTCGGCCAGACCGCCGCGGTCATCCGCAAGCTGCGCCGCCCGGACCCGTACAAGGGCAAGGGCCTGCGCTACGAGGGTGAGAAGATCCGCCGCAAGGTCGGAAAGACGGGTAAGTGATGAGCGACACGACTACCACGAAGCGCAAGCCGGTCGGCAAGGACATCTCGACCCGCCGCCGCGTCGCCAAGACCCGTCGGCACTTCCGCCTCCGCAAGAAGATCAGCGGCACGCCGGTGCGTCCGCGCATGGTCGTCAAGCGGTCCTCGCGGCACATCACCGTGCAGGTGATCGACGACCTCGCCGGTCACACGCTGGCGTCGGCGTCCACCCTCGAGACCGACCTCCGGTCGTTCGAGGGCGACAAGAAGGCCAAGGCGGCGAAGGTCGGCGAACTGGTGGCTTCGCGCGCCAAGGACGCCGGCATCGAAGCCGTGGTGTTCGACCGTGGCGGCAACGCCTACCACGGCCGCATCGCCGCGCTTGCCGACGCCGCCCGTGAGGCGGGGTTGAAGTTCTGATGCACATGCTCGTGAATGGAAGGAAAGCCTGATGCCGGGACGTACACGGCAATTCGGCGGCGGCCAGGGCGGACCGGGCGGTCAGGGCGGCAACGACCGCAACGACCGCCGCGGTGGCGGCCGGGACCGGCGCGACGGCGGCCGTGGCGGGGCCGGCCAGGACAAGACCCCGCACCTTGAGAAGGTCGTGACGATCAACCGCGTCGCCAAGGTCGTCAAGGGCGGTCGTCGCTTCAGCTTCACCGCTCTGGTGGTCGTCGGCGACGGCGACGGTCAGGTCGGCGTCGGCTACGGCAAGGCCAAGGAAGTTCCCGCGGCCATCGCCAAGGGCGTCGAGGAAGCGAAGAAGAACTTCTTCCGCGTTCCGCGCGTCGCCGGCACCATTCCGCACCCGATCCAGGGTGAGGAAGCCGCCGGTGTCGTGCTGCTCCGTCCCGCCTCCGCTGGTACCGGTGTTATCGCCGGCGGCCCGGTGCGCGCGGTGCTGGAGTGCGCGGGCGTCCACGACGTGCTGTCGAAGTCGCTCGGCTCCGACAACGCCATCAACATCGTGCACGCGACCGTGGCGGCCCTGAAGGGTCTGCAGCGTCCGGAGGAGGTGGCCGCTCGCCGCGGTCTGCCGCTCGAGGACGTCGCCCCGGCCCGGATGCTGCGTCAGCGTGCCGGCCAGGGGGTCTGACATGGCTCAGCTCAAGGTCACTCAGGTCAAGAGCAAGATCGGCACGAAGCACGCTCACCGCGAGTCGCTGCGCACCCTCGGGCTGCGCAAGATCCGCCAGAGCGTCGTGCGTGAGGACACCCCCCAGGTGCGCGGCCTGATCCACACCGTCCGCCACCTGGTGGAGGTCGAGGAGGTCCAGGCATGACCGCCATCAAGATCCACCACCTTCGTCCGGCTCCTGGCGCCAAGCGCGACAAGATCCGCGTCGGCCGTGGTGAGGGTTCGAAGGGCAAGACCGCCGGTCGCGGCACGAAGGGCACCAAGGCCCGGAAGAACGTGCCCGCCGGGTTCGAGGGTGGGCAGATGCCCATCCACATGCGGCTGCCGAAGCTGCGTGGATTCAAGAACCGGTTCCGCACCGAGTACCAGCCGGTGAACGTGGGCGACATCGCCCGGGTGTTCGCCGACGGGGGCAAGGTCGGGCCGGAGGAGCTGGCCGCGAACGGTCTCGTTCGCAAGGGCAAGCTCGTCAAGGTTCTCGGCAACGGGGACCTGAACGGGGTCAAGCTTGAGCTGACCGCGCACGCTTTCTCTGGCTCTGCCAAGGAGAAGATCGAGGCTGCTGGTGGTTCGGCCACCGTTAGCTGATCTGGCTGCGTTTTAGAGCGGGCCCGTCCGGTTTCTTACCGGGCGGGCCCGTTTTGTTTTGGTTTGTCTGCTCGGCTCGTCGCCTGGCGGCGACATTGCCTTGTTCGGTGGGCCCCCACCCCGAAGCTTGAGTGTGCTGACGGTTCGGGGGTGCTTGTCAAGGCGGGAAAGATGCCTTGACAAGCACCCCCGAACCGCAGGGACGCTTCATATCGGGGTGCGGGGGAGGGGCTGGGTGCTTTGAACGTTGGGTGCATCGGCTGCGGGGTGTGGGCTGGGTGCCTCGATCGTTGGGTGCATCGGCTGCGGGGTGTGGGCTGGGTGCCTCGATCGTTGGGTGCATCGGCTGCGGGGTGTGGGCTGGGTGCCTCGAACGTTGGGTGCACCGGCTGCGGGGAGCAGGGCTGAGTGCGTCGACCGCTGGGTGCATCGGCTGCGGTTTGCGGGCGGTGGGGGCTAGCGCCCCAATGTGGCATTGGGTGCATCCCGCGCACCGAACGCCACATTGGGTGCATCTGACGTACCCAATGCCGCATTGGGGCGGCATCCCGGCCGGCGCGGGGCGGTCCGTGAAGGGCTCCTTGCGGGAATCGGAGTCCGTGAAGGGGCCCCTCGCGACCAGTGGTGGGTCGTGAGGGGAACCCTGAGGGAATCAGAATCAATGAGGGTGGCCCTCACGTACGGCGGTCGGGCGTTGGCGGTGGCGTTTTTCCGTGCTGCTGTGGGAAAGCCCGCCGAACGGTGCGGGCCGAACAGGTGATCATCTGTGCTCCGACTGGCCTCACCTGCGGCTCAGCGCTGCGGGGCGGTCTCGCACTGAGACGTAAAACGCACACGCGCTGCGGGCGGCCCATGCGAAGCTGTTAGAGTCGGCGGCACGCTTCCGGGCCTGTTTGCCCTGAAGCGTTCCTGGCTTGCCAGTGAGTCAGACATCCCGCCGGTCTCGTACCGGCCAAGCCGATCGTCGGTTGGGACGACCGACGACGCCGAGGAGGTCCCCCGCGTGCTCAGCGCATTCCGCTCGGCTCTCGCGACGCCGGATCTACGCAAGAAGATCCTGTTCACGCTAGCCATCGTCGCGGTCTACCGGATCGGTGCAACCATCCCGGCTCCGGGGGTCTCGTTCGCCGCCGTGCAGGCCTGTACCGCACAGGCCGATCAGCAGGGCGTGTACCAGCTGCTCAACCTCTTCAGCGGCGGTGCGCTGCTGCAGCTGTCGCTGTTCGCGACGGGCATCATGCCCTACATCACCGCGAGCATCATCATTCAGCTGCTCACCGTGGTCATCCCTCGGTTCGAGGAGCTGAAGAAGGAAGGCCAGTCCGGCCAGAACAAGCTGACCCAGTACACCCGGTACCTCACGATCGCGCTGGCGATCCTGCAGGCCACCGGCGTGGTCGCGCTGGCCGACCGCGGCACCCTGTTCCAGGGCTGCTCGCAGCCGATCATCCCGGACAACAGCATCTACTCGCTGACGCTGATCGTGGTCACCATGACCGCCGGCACCGCGGTGATGATGTGGCTGGGCGAGCTCATCACCGAGCGCGGCGTCGGCAACGGCATGTCCGTCCTGATCTTCCTGAACATCGCGGCCCGCATCCCGGCCGAGGGCGCCAACATCATCAGCAACGGCGGCGGCGTCGCGCTGGTCGTGGTTCTCGCGTTCGGCCTGGTGATCATCGCCAGCGTCATCTTCGTCGAGCAGGGCCAGCGCCGGATCCCGGTGCAGTACGCCAAGCGCATGGTCGGCCGCCGGATGTACGGCGGCACCTCGACCTACCTGCCGATCAAGGTGAACCAGGCCGGTGTCATCCCGGTCATCTTCGCCTCGTCGCTGCTGTACCTGCCGCAGCTGCTCAGCCAGCTCATCGGCGACCCGCAGAGCAACTCGGGCTGGCAGTCCTTCATTCAGAACTACCTGGTCAACCAGAGCAGCTGGGTGCACATCCTGCTCTACTTCCTGTTGATCATCTTCTTCACCTACTTCTACATCACGATCACGTTCAACGTGGACGAGCGTGCGGAAGAGATGAAGAAGTTCGGCGGCTTCATCCCGGGCATCCGGCCCGGCCGTCCCACCGCCGAGTACCTCAGCTTCGTGCTGGGCCGGATCACTCTCCCCGGCTCGCTGTACCTGGGCATCATCGCGATCCTCCCGAACTTCTTCCTGTCCCTCACCGGCAGCGGGAACAACCAGAACTTCCCGTTCGGTGGCACGGCTGTGCTGATCATGGTCGGCGTCGGGCTCGACACCGTGAAACAGATCGAAAGCCAGCTGATGCAGCGCAACTACGAAGGGTTCTTGAAGTGACGCGACTGGTTCTCGTCGGACCGCCCGGCGCGGGCAAAGGCACGCAGGCGGTGGCCCTGTCCGAGCAGCTGCGGATCCCGCACATCTCGACGGGCGACCTGTTCCGGGCGCACGTGGGCCAGGAGACCCCGCTCGGCCAGGAGGCCAAGCGGTACCTGGACTCCGGCGAACTGGTGCCGGACTCGGTGACCAACGAGATGGTCCGCGAGCGGCTGGCCGAACCGGACGCGAAGGCAGGCTTCCTGCTCGACGGGTTCCCCCGCAACACCAAGCAGGCCGAGGTCCTCGGCGAGATGCTGAGCGAGGCCGACACCAAGCTCGACGCGGTCATCCAGCTGGACGTGGCCGAGGACGTCGTCGTCGGCCGCCTCATGTCGCGCGGCCGCTCGGACGACACCGAAGACGTCATCCGCCGCCGCCAGCAGGTGTACGTGTCGGAGACCGCGCCGCTGCTGGAGTACTACTCCGACATCCTGGTGAAGGTCGACGGCGTCGGCGAGGTGCAGGAGATCTCGGACCGCGTGCTGAAAGCGCTGCGCGACCGCACGTGAACCTCGGAGGATTGCGTGTTCTGCAAGTGCTCCGCCGCGGGCGCATGATCGAGGTCAAGACCCGCGGCGAGCTGGAGGCTATGCGGGCGGCCGGACTCGTCGTCGCCCGCACCCTGGCCGCCGTGCGCGAACTCGCGCGGGCCGGGGTCAGCACGGCCGAGCTCGACGAACTGGCCGAGCAGACCATCCGCGACGCCGGCGCGGTGCCCTCGTTCAAGGGCTACCACGGGTTCCCGGCGTCGATCTGCGCGTCGGTGAACGAGCAGATCGTGCACGGCATCCCGTCGGCCAAGCAGGTGCTCGCCGAGGGCGACCTGATCTCGGTCGACTGCGGTGCGATCCTCGACGGCTGGCACGGCGACTCCGCGGTGACGCTGGAGATCGGCGAGGTCAGCGAGAAGGACCACGAGCTGTCCGAGGCGACCAAACGCGCCATGTGGGCGGGCATCGAAGCCGTCCGCGCGGGCTCGCGGCTCACCGACATCTCGTTCGCGGTGCAGACCGCCGCCCGCCAGGCGGGCGAGGACGACGGCCGGGAGTACGGCGAGATCCTCGAGTACGGCGGCCACGGCATCGGCCGCGAGATGCACATGGAGCCGTTCCTGCCGAATGTCGGCAAACCCGGCAAGGGCCCGCGGCTCAAGCCCGGCATGGCGCTCGCGGTCGAGCCCATGCTGACCGGCGGCAGCGGCGAAACCCTCGAACTGGAAGACGGCTGGACAGTCGTCACCATCGACGGTTCGCGCGCCGCGCACTGGGAGCACACCGTCGCCATCACCGAAGACGGTCCCTGGGTCCTCACCCTGCCCGAAGAGTCCTGAGCGGCCCCGCGCCGCCACTCACAAGGGTCTACTTCACCCCCGGTCGACGGGGCACTGCACGGGTTGCGTACACTGTCAAGTCGGCGCGCTCATGCGCCGGTTCCAGCATGCTCGTGAATTCTCGCGAACCTCATGGACCCGGGGCCGAGTGTGGCCGAGCACCACCCAGTAAGCAAGGACTCGAGCTCAAAACCGATCACGCTGTGCACATCAAGCGTGCATCAGGGATTGCGGAGGACATGGCTAAGAAAGACGGGGCCATCGAGGTCGAAGGCCGCGTGGTCGAGCCGCTCCCCAACGCGATGTTCCGCGTCGAGTTGGAGAACGGCCACAAGGTCCTGGCACACATCAGCGGCAAGATGCGGCAGCACTACATCCGCATCCTGCCCGAAGACAGGGTTGTCGTGGAGCTGTCGCCCTACGACCTCTCCCGTGGTCGCATCGTCTACCGCTACAAGTGATCACGCCAGAGCCGAGCAGAGCAGGAAGCAGGAAGACGTGAAGGTTCAGCCGAGCGTCAAGAAGATCTGCGACAAGTGCAAGGTGATCCGCCGTCACGGCCGGATCATGGTGATCTGCGAGAACCTGCGCCACAAGCAGCGTCAGGGCTGACCACCGCACTGCAGCAGGCCGATTGACGGCTACCCAACCCTCCCCGTGCCTGCCGGACCGTGAAAAGCGGTCCGGCGCACCCCCGGACTTCAGGCCGGGGCCGGGACACCCGGGGCGCAAGCCACGGGCCGACAGGCGAGTCGGTTCCGGAACCGGACGGGGAGCAGACCTGAAGACGAACCCGAAGAAGGAGCACCAGTGGCACGACTCGCTGGCGTCGACCTCCCCCGCGAGAAGCGGTTGGAGATCGCGCTGACTTACATCTACGGGATCGGCCGTACCCGCTCGAAGCAGATGATCGCTGCTGCCGAGCTGAACGCCGACACCCGCGTCAAGGACCTCAGCGACGAGGATCTCGTCAAGCTGAAGGACTACATCGACGAAAACTTCAAGGTCGAGGGTGACCTTCGCCGTGAGGTGAACGCCGACATCCGGCGCAAGATCGAGATCGGGACCTACCAGGGTCTGCGCTGGCGTCGCGGTCTTCCGGTGCGCGGTCAGCGCACCAAGACCAACGCCCGCACCCGCAAGGGCCCGAAGAAGACGGTCGCCGGCAAGAAGAAGGCTGGCAAGAAGTGAGCACCCAGGGCAAGAAGGTCGTTCGCATGGGCGGTTCCGTCCGTCGCTCCACGGCTTGTGTCTCGCCCAAGGCGCTCTACGCCCGCCCGATGGCACTGCGCAACCTCTACACCGACGCCGGATCCATCATCCGCCGCGGGCAGCAGGAAGCGGTCGCCGCTCACCAAGAGAACGCGCGCTAACAGGAGATCCCTCAGAACATGCCACCCAAGAGCCGCACTGCGGGGGCCAAGAAGGTCCGCCGCAAGGAAAAGAAGAATGTCGCGCACGGTCACGCGCACATCAAGAGCACCTTCAACAACACCATCGTCTCGATCACGGACCCGACCGGCGCCGTGATCGCGTGGGCGTCGAGCGGCCACGTGGGCTTCAAGGGCTCGCGCAAGTCGACTCCGTTCGCCGCGCAGATGGCCGCCGAGAACGCCGCCCGCAAGGCTGCCGAGCACGGCATGAAGAAGGTCGACGTTTTCGTGAAGGGCCCGGGTTCGGGCCGCGAGACGGCGATCCGCTCGCTGCAGGCGGCCGGCCTCGAGGTCGGCACCATCCAGGACGTGACCCCGCAGCCTCACAACGGCTGCCGCCCGCCCAAGCGGCGCCGGGTCTGAGGAACGGGGAGGAGTACTAAGAAATGGCTCGTTACACCGGCCCCGCGACGCGTATTTCGCGTCGCCTCAAGGTTGACCTCATCGGCGGCGACCAGGCTTTCGAGCGTCGCCCCTACCCGCCGGGCCAGCACGGCCGCGGGCGCATCAAGGAGTCCGAGTACCTCCTGCAGTCGCAGGAGAAGCAGAAGGCTCGCTACACCTACGGCGTTCTCGAGCGCCAGTTCGTCCGGTACTACAAGGAAGCCGTGCGGCGTCCGGGCAAGACCGGTGAGAACCTGCTGCAGATCCTCGAGTCCCGGCTGGACAACGTGATCTACCGCGCCGGCATCGCCCGCACCCGCCGTCAGGCGCGGCAGCTGGTGAGCCACGGCCACTTCCTGGTCAACGGCGTCAAGGTCAACGTGCCGTCCTACCAGGTCACCAAGTGGGACATCATCGACGTCAAGCCGAAGTCGGCGGGCACGCTCCCGTTCGTCGCGGCGAAGGAAGCCTTCGGCGAGCGTCCGGTTCCGGCGTGGCTGCAGGTCGTTCCGTCGAACCTCCGCGTGCTGGTCCACCAGCTCCCGGAGCGCGCGCAGATCGACGTTCCGGTTCAGGAACAGCTGATCGTCGAGCTTTACTCGAAGTAACCGGTCTCTGCGACTGGTTACGGGGCGGCGGCGTCCAGTGCGCCGCCGCCACGCCATCCCTTCGACGTCATATGGCGGGCGTCGTCTGGAAAGGAAACTAAGAAATGCTGATTTCCCAGCGGCCGGCTCTCGGCGAAGAGACGGTCAACGAGACCCGCTCCCGGTTCACCATCGAACCGCTGGAGCCCGGCTTCGGCTACACGCTCGGCAACTCGCTGCGGCGCACGCTGCTGTCGTCCATCCCGGGCGCGGCCGTGACGAGCATCCGCATCGACGGCGTGCTGCACGAATTCACCACCGTTCCCGGGGTGAAGGAAGACGTCACCGACATCATCCTGAACCTGAAGGAACTGGTCGTGTCCTCGGAAGAGGACGAGCCGGTCACCATGTACCTGCGCAAGCAGGGCCCCGGTGAGGTCACGGCTGCCGACATCGTGCCGCCCGCGGGCGTCACCGTGCACAACCCGGATCTGCACATCGCGTCGCTGAACGGCAAGGGCAAGCTCGAGATCGAGCTCGTCGTCGAGCGCGGCCGCGGTTACGTTCCGGCCCTGCAGAACAAGCAGGCGGGCGCGGAGATCGGCCGGATCCCGGTCGACTCGATCTACTCGCCGGTGCTGAAGGTGACCTACAAGGTCGAGGCCACCCGTGTCGAGCAGCGCACCGACTTCGACAAGCTGATCCTGGACGTCGAGACCAAGCCGTCGATCACCGCGCGCGACGCGGTGGCCTCGGCGGGCAAGACGCTGGTGGAGCTGTTCGGTCTCGCTCGCGAGCTGAACGTCGACGCCGAGGGCATCGAGATCGGCCCGTCGCCGCAGGAGGCGGACACCATCGCCGCCTACGCGATGCCGATCGAGGACCTGGACCTCACCGTCCGGTCGTACAACTGCCTGAAGCGCGAAGGCATCCACACCGTTGGCGAGCTGGTCTCGCGCAGCGAGGCGGACCTTCTCGACATCCGGAACTTCGGCGCCAAGTCGATCGACGAGGTCAAGCTGAAGCTCGTCGGCCTCGGCCTCGCGCTGAAGGACAGCCCGCCCGGGTTCGACCCGTCCGCGGCTGCCACCAGCTACGACGGCGAAGGCTGGTCGGAAGGGGTCGCCGGCATCGGCGGCGGGATTTCGGACGACGGCCACGACGATGGCCAGGACTACGCAGAGACCGAGCAGCTCTGAGGCCTCGTGCCCGGACGCTGTGAGCTGAACTAGGAGAAAGTCATGCCCACCCCTACCAAGGGAGCCCGGCTCGGCGGGTCTGCCGCGCACGAGCGGCTGATCCTGGCCAACCTGGCCACTCAGCTGTTCGAGCACGGCAAGATCACGACGACCGAGGCCAAGGCCAAGCGGGTCCGCCCGCTGGCCGAGAAGCTGATCACCAAGGCGAAGCGGGGCGACCTGCACAACCGTCGCCTGGTGCAGAAGGTCGTCCGGGACAAGGACGTCGTGCACAAGCTGTTCGCCGAGATCGGCCCGCACTTCGCTGAGCGCGCCGGCGGTTACACCCGCATCACCAAGACGATGCCGCGCAAGGGCGACAACGCCGCCATGGCCGTCATCGAACTGGTCGCGGAGAAGACCGTGACCTCTGAGGCCGAGCGGGCCCGCGGCACCAAGTTCGCCAAGGACGAGGTCGCCGCCGCTCCGGTCGTCGAGGAAGCCGCTGAGGCTCCCGCCGCGACCGAAGAGGCCCCGGCTGCCGAAGAGGCTCCCGCCGCGGACGAGGCTGCTGCCTCGGGCGACGCGGACGCCAAGAAGGACTGAGTCCTGCCGGCACTGTCTACATCGGACGAGCCCGCCGCTCCCCACGGGGAGGGCGGGCTCGTTCGTCTGCGTTTGGACGTGAGTTACGACGGCACGGATTTCTCCGGCTGGGCCCGCCAGCCCGGCCGCCGCACCGTGCAGGCCGAACTGGAGCAGGCGCTGCAGCGTCAACCGCCGGGGGAGTCGGTGCCGAAGTCCGTGGTCGTCGCTGGCCGTACGGACGCCGGGGTGCATGCGACGGGGCAGGTCGTGCACGTCGACGTCGTCCCGTTCGCGCCTGATGCGCCGGGCCGGATTCCCGTGGACGAAAAGGGAATCCCGGATCTGACGCGGATGCGCGGCCGCTGGAACAAGCTTTTGCCCGCCGACGCGCGGGTTCTGGACGCCCGCGTGGCCCCGGACGGTTTTGACGCCCGGTTCTCGGCCATCCGCAGGCACTACCGCTATCGCGTCTCAGATGCCCCGTGGGGCGTCGATCCCTTGCGCCGCAACGACACCCTGGCTTGGGGTCGTCCACTGTCGACAGAGCGGATGAACGCTGCCGCTGCGGAATTGCTGGGACTGCAGGACTTCGCGGCGTACTGCAAACAGCGCGAGGGCGGCACGACGATCCGCGAGCTGCAGCGGCTGGAGTGGACGCGGATCGACGAGCATCTGCTGGAAGTCCGGGTCAGCGCGGACGCGTTCTGCCATTCGATGGTCCGCAGCCTGGTCGGGGTGTTGCTGCTCGTGGGGGACGGGCGGCGCGGAACCGGGTGGCCGGGCGAGGTTCTGGCGAGCGGGACGCGGGACAGCGCGGTCGCTCCGGCACACGGATTGACGTTGACGGCGGTGGATTACCCGCCGGACGAGCTGCTGGCCGCGCGCGCGGAGCAGACGCGGAATGTGCGGTCGTCGACCGAGCTTTAGGCCGGGCAGGCGGTAAAAGAGCAGGTCCCTGGTGATACCAGAGTGGTATCATCAACCTCATGGCGATGACTTTGCGGTTGAACGACGAGATGGAGCGTGCGCTCGCGTTGCTTGCCGAGACCGACGGCGTGAGCAAGCACGAAGCGGTGGTGCGGGCGATCGCGGACGCCGCGGCCCGCCGGGTCCGGGACGACCGGGTTCGCGACCTTTCCAGCGAAGGCCGCGCCCGCTACGCCTCCCTGCTCGATCGCCTGGCGCAGTGATCGACTACCTGACGCTCGACGATCTGCTCACGCTGTCGGCGGATCTCGGCGTGCCCCGGGTGCGCGATCTGGGCTTGCTCGACGCGGCGGCGCACCGGCCGCAGTCCTCGCTGATGGGGCAGGACGCTTATCCGGACCTGCACGAGAAAGCCGCGGTGCTGCTGGAATCCATCGTCCGCAACCACCCGCTGATCGACGGCAACAAGCGCCTTGGCTGGATGTCGGTGTACGTCTTCTACGGGCTCAACGGCTACGACCTGGACGCGCCGGAGGACGACGCGTACGACCTGGTCATCGCGACCGCGACGGGAACGTTGCCGTATCAGGAGGTGGCAGAGCGGCTGGCAGAATGGGCCAGCGCCATCGATCTCCCGCCGAACATGAAGGTCTTGACCGAGGCCGAGCACCGCAAAATGTGAAAAGGCCTCCTCGCCGGAATCCCGGCAAGGAGGCCTTCGCAGTTCTGGCGGTGCTCAGTCGCCCCGGCGGACCGGGCCGAGCAGCTGCTGTTCCTTCTGCGTCGTGACCAGCCGCAGCGGACGCCACAGGTTCGTGCCCAGCGCGACGACCTGGTCGTCCTTCAGTGTGGTCAGCTGTCGCATCATCTGCGGCGGCAGGCGCCAGATGCGGGCGGCCAATTCAGCCTGCCCGGCGGGCAGTCGCTGCATCAGCACGAGGTCTGCCGCGTTGGCCGTGGTGCCTGCCTGCGGGTGCAGGTACGGCAGCACGTACACCGTGGTCTGCCACGGCGACCGGGGCGGGAACAGGTCCTGCGGGGTCGGGCCGCCGTCGGTGACCACGAGCAGCGGGGCGTCCTCGGACGGGCGCGGCAGCTCGACCGGGGAGAGCCGGCGGATCTGCACCAGCGGCGACGGACGTCCGTCCCGGCTTCCGGCGGCCTGCTGCAGCACCTGCCACGCCGCGGGACGTCCGGTGGCCACGACCACCCAGGCACCCGTCGCCAAGGCGCGCATCGCGACCTGGCGGGCCAGGTAGAGGCCGCCGACGAGCACGATGCGGGTCGGCTGCGAGCGCAGTGCCGACACCGTCAACGGTTCGCCCTTGAGGCCGGAGCCGAGGACGACGCCGCCGCGGTCGCCGGACGGGCTGATCGCGTCGAGCATCGCCGGATCGACCGTGAACTCCGGGGCGACGCCCGCGTTCTGCCCTGCGTCGCGAACTCGGGCACTCATGCCGCTACTCATGCCGTCCCTCCGATCGGCAGCGTCGCGGAGAACGCCGAGATCTGCATGCCCTTCAACGGGGTCAGGTCGACGTCCAGCCGCTCCGCGATGCTCTGCAGCCGCTGGTCGGCCGCGTCCAGCTCACGCGGGTTGCGGGCGCTGAGCCGCACCACGCCGCGCAGGCCGATGCGGCCCTCGTCGGCGGACGGCGAGATCGCCATGGCGACCGTCGCGGACAGCGCGCGCACGCTGGTGAGCCCGTTGAGGCTGCCGCTGATCTTGCCCTTGGGCCAGCCGGTGATCGCGTAGCTGGAGTGCCCGATGCCGGCCGCGGTGACGCCGGTCCAGCTCTCCTGCAGGCTGACCTTCTCGTTCGAACCCGCGACCGCGGTGAGTTCGGCCGCGGAAATGCTGGCGCGCAACAACTCGTCCGGGTCGAGCGGCCGGGTCGGCACGCCCTGGGATTCCAGCGCGTTACGCACCCGCGACAGGGCGCCGATCATCGCGCGGTGCGCGCCGACGACGCCGCCGCCGCGTTCCCGGATCGCCTCCGGGCAGCGCCGCGGGTCGAGCCGGACCGCGATCCACGTCGTCCGCCGGGCGGCCGCGGGCAGCGGGCCGAGCACCTCGAGATAGGAGCTGAGCGCCGGGGCGTCCGCGGGCATCGCGGCCGAACCCGGGTAGCTGTGCCAGATCATCTGGATGGAATCCAGCAGCACGCCGCGGTCTTCCAGGCACGGCGCGAGCGCGGACAGCGGAAGGCTGGGCGCGCCGCCGGCCTGGGAGATCATCGCCGGCATCGGCTCGACGAGCAGGACCGCGGTCCAGGTGCCGTCGTTCCAGGCGATGCCGACTTCCTGCCGTTCGTGGTCGACGGCGTGCGCCACCACGAGGTCCGGCACGGCCAGCCGCAGCAGGCTGACCCGCGCGTCCTCCGGGCCGGTGACGGCGCTTTCCTCGGCGAGTTCCTCGATGCTGGTCGGCGGCGGAGGGGTCGCCACGCGGCCGTGCGAGCGGAACCGGTACCGCAGCGTCAGCGCGAGCCACTGGGTGAACCAGCGCCCGCCGACGCGCAGGAACGCGAAGATCAGGCCGAGCGCCGCGACGCCGATCGCGACGTACTTGAGCTGCATGTTGATCGCGAGCAGCACGAGCCCGATCGCGACGCCGACTTCCAGCACGACGAGGTTGACCACCGGCAGCGGGCCGAGCGAAATGCCGCCCGAGCGCCGCCGCGAAGGCGGAGCCATCCGGAGCGCGGTCGCGGTGCCGCCGCCGGTCGGTGTGGGTTCGCTGCTTTCCGGGCCGCCGCCGCTCGGGCCGCCTGGGCCGCCGGGACCACCAGGACCGCCGCCGCCAGGGCCGCCCGGACCACCGGGGCCACCGCCGCCGGGTCCTCCGGGACCGCCGGGACCGCCTGGGCCGCCGGGACCGCCCGGGCGCGGACCGCCGGGCCCGCCGCCGCCAGGACGTCCAGTACGCGGGCCGGTGGGACCGCCAGGTCCGCCTGGGCCACCGGGACCGCCCGGTCCGCCAGGACCCGCGGGACCGCCGGGCTTGGGACCGCCAGGACCAGGCTTGGGCCCGCCCGGGCCGCCGGGTCCAGCGGGACCGCCAGGCTTGGGTCCGGGCGCGCCGGGCTTGGGAACGCCGGGTCCGGGAGTGACCGGTCCGCCGGGCCGTCCGGGGCCGCCAGGTCCGCCGGGACCGCCAGGACCACCGGGACCACCGGGACCGCCGGGAGCGGGAGTGCGAGGGGGCATTCCGGGGCCGCCGGGAGCCGCACCGGGTCCGCCGGTTCTGCCGGGCCGCTGCGGCGGACCCGGGGGACGTCCCCCGGGCGGCGGTGGCGGTCCCTGCGGACCAGGCGGACGTGGAGGCGTGCTGACGGACATCCGCGCGTTCTCTTCCCCTCGTGAGTGCTGCGTACCCGGAAAGCCGGTCCCGGGATGCCTGACCCTAACCGGAGTTGGTAGAAACCCCACACCAGACGGTCCCCGTACGGCTATCCTGCGGAACCGTACCGCGACGGGGAGGACTGTAGGTCGAGAATGCCATCAACACCCACGACTAAGTCTCAGGTTCAGGCATACAAGTTCGTCCTGCGCAGGATGCAGTCCGCGCTGGTCCGCCGTGATGCGGTGATGTTGCACGACCCGATGCGCTCGCACGGGCGCGCCACCGCCGTCGGCGTCATCCTCGGCGTGCTGGGCGCCGTCGTTTTCGTGCTGTGGGGCCTGTTGAGCCCCGCGCCCGCGGTGCCGCAGTCGGACAACATCGTGATCGGCGAGCAGTCCGGCACCGTGTATGTCGTCACGGGAAACCCGTCGCGACTGATTCCTACCTTCAACCTCGCGTCGGCGCGGCTGATCCTCATGGCGCAGAAGCAGCAGAGCAGCCAGGGACAGCCGGGCGGCGGCCAGGGCGGCCAGCAGCAGGCGGCCGACGTGAAGAACCCGACTGTCGTCTCCGATGAACAGTTGAAGAACATGCCGCGCGAGAAGCTCACCGGCATTCCGGACGGGCCGCAGCTGCTGCCGTCGGCGGACCAGCGGATTACCCCCAATTGGGCGGTCTGCGACGAGGTCGTGCTCGACCAGTCGCTGCCGCAGCCGGATTCGGTCAACAAGACCAACACCGACGTGATCGCCGGCATCGACAAGCTGGGCAGCGAACTGCAGCAGAACCAGGCGCTGCTCGGCGACGCCGGGAACGGCAAGACCTACCTCATCTACCGGTCGAACGCGAACACCGTGCGCGCCGAGGTGCCGTCCGGCTCCAACGACCCGGTCCGGTCCGCGCTGCATCTGCCGACGAAGTCGCGCAAGGTGTCGCAGGCTCTCCTCAACGCGATCCCCGAGGTCACCAAGCTGATCCCGCCGCCGGTGGCCGACGAGGGTTCCACGCCGTCGAGCAGCTTCGACGGCCTGACCGTCGGCAACGTCTTCTCGACCCAGCCGACCGGCGGCGCGCAGGAGTTCTGGCTCATCGCGAAGAACGGCATCCAGAAGGTGTCGCCCGCGGTCGCGGACATCGTCCGCACGGCGAAGAGCGGCGGCACGGCCACCACGCCGACGCTGGGCCTCGACAAGATCAACAACGTCAAGGTGCTGCAGCCGGGCGACGCCGGCTACGTGCGGGTCGACACCTACCCGCAGATCGTCCCGAGCGTTCTCGACGCCGTCCAGACGCCGGTGGCGTGCCTCGGCTGGTCGCTCAACGCTGACCACAGCCAGGCCCACACCTCGGTCTACATCAACAAGCAGATCCCGGTGGAGAAGAACGCCGACGGCACCTCGAAGATCATCAGCGTCAGCAACACCGGTCCGAACGGCGTGCCGATCACCGGCTTCTACATGCCGACCGGATACGGCGCGGTGGTGCAGTCGGCCACCGAGACCAGCGCGACCTTCAACAAGGGCCCGATCCAGCTGATCTCCGACCGCGGCATCCGCTACGGCGTCCCGGACGCCGCGACCGCGGACGAGCTGGGGCTCAACAACCGGCTTCCCGCTCCGGAATCGATCATCGGGCTGCTGCCGACCGGGGCGTCGCTGAACGTGCAGAACGTCATGAAGCAGTTCGATTCGGTGCCGATCGACCCGAACGCGGGCTCGTACAAGCCGCAGGCGGCCGGACAGCAGCAACCCGCGGGGAACTGAGCGCGGGTTCCGTCCGTCACACTCGGACATAGCCGGGTGAGCGGAGGGTTGAACGTGGCAGCGCCGGGAAGCAGTCCGGGAACAAGCGCCGTGCGGATCGACGGCGCGGTCGTCGGCGGCTACGCGGCGAAAGTCGCGCGGGCGGCCGACGAACTGGAGACCGCCGCGGGCGCGGTGGGCGCGGGTGCGACCACCGCCGAGGCGTACGGCGAGGCGGCCGCGCGGCTGGGCGTGCCGGAGTCGTACGCACAGGCGTCGCAAGCGTTGCGCGGCCAGCTCACCGCCGGGGTGGCCGCGCTGCGGTCGGTCACCGCGGCGCTGGAGCAGCTCACCACCGGCCACGCCGAGCGGGACGCCGACGCGGCCGAGCGGATCGAGCGCGCCGGGAGGATCTCGTGACCGAGCCGTCTCTGGCGTACGTGACCGAGCTCGCCCGCGAGCTGGGCGTCACCGATCCGGTCGCCGCCTACTACCAGCCGCTCACCGGCCGATGGGCGGAACTGGACGCGGAGGCCGAGAGCCTGCGCGCCGCGGCCCGCACCGCGGCCAGGGTGTCCAAGGACCTCGCGGAGGATCTGGGCCGGATCGATGCGTCGTGGACCGGGCCCGACGCGGACGCGTTTGTCGCCTACCTTGGCGAAATTCGCGCCGCGAGCGAAGGGGCGGAGGACGCGCTCGACGCGCTCGCCGGTTCGCTCGACCAGCTCACCGAATCGCTGCGCAAGATCGCGGGCGCGGCGGAGGAGGTGCTGGTCGACGCCGCCGACCTGCTGTCCGAATCGGCGATGCTGCCCAGCGGCGGCGCTTCGCGGGCGCGTTCGCAGATGCGGGACACCGAGCAGTCGCTGAAGTCCTTGCACGAGGCGGCGGAGGACGTGCTGCGCGAGTTCGGCCGGTTGTGCGCCGGGGTGGACGCTCCGGCGGGGAGCCCGTCGAGCATCGAGCTGCGGCACCACTATCCGGCGGAGCAGTTCCGGCTGCACGACGCTGACGGGCCCGCGGGTGCCGCGACCAGTCCGGCGACCGGAGAGTCCACAGTGGCCTCTTCCGCGTCCTCTTCGGACGATTCGGTGAGCCCGTCCGCCGCGGAGACTTCCCACCACGGCAAGGAAACCGCCGCCGATCCGCGGCTGGAGCAAGGCCAGGCGGGCATCCCGCCGGTCGAGCCGGTCGCCCCGGCCCCGCAGTCCGCGGCGGCGAACCAGGGCTCCGGCACGTCGATGATGCCGATGATGGGCTTCGCCGGAATGGGAGGCGGAGGCGGTGGCGGCGGAAGCTCGCAGCATAAGCCGAGGCAGCGCACGGCGGCGAAGACGTCCGAGATCTTCGGCGAGCCCGCACAGGTGACTCCGCCGGTGATCGGCCAGGACCCGCCCGCGCGACGGCCGGAGAAGGACGGGAAGCCGCCGAAACCCGGAAAGTGACCCGGAAGGCCGCTAGCCGCGACAACCCCGGCCAGCGGCCTTTTCCGGGTCCGGAACCGGGCCGCTCTCCACTTTGGACAAACAAAAGGGCCGCTCCTCGCGATGATCGCGGGAAGCGGCCCTTTTCGTGCCTGAGTTACCGAGTCGGCGGAGGCCCGGACCGGGACCTGTTCCGCCGGATCGTGTGCACCACGAACAGTGTGATCAGCAGCGCCGCCACCCCGCCGCCGGTGCCGGCGAGCGCGACGATCATCGGGGTCGAGCTGATGCCGTCGGCAGGCGGCAGCTTGGCCTCCTGCACCACCGGCTTCGGCAGCGCGAGGTTTCCGGTGTCGCCGGGCAGGTTCGCGGTGAGCGCGGCCACCGGGTCGATCACGCCGTAGCCGACGAAGTTGTCCCGCCCGCCCGGAGCGGCCGGATGCTGCGCGGTCGCCTTGAGCCGCTTGACCACGTCGCGCGCGTTCATTTGCGGGTACATCGAGCGGACCAACGCGGCAACGCCCGCCACGTATGGCGCGGCGAAGCTGGTGCCCTGGATCGGCGACGGGGAGCCGTTCGCGATGGTCAGGTTCGCCAGTCCGGTCGAGTGCTCCGCCGGGTCGAGCGACACGATCTTGGTGCCCGGCGCGGCGACGCCGACCCACGGGCCGTGCACGCTGAACGGCGCGATGCCGCCGTCCTCCTGGATGGCGCCGACGGACAGCACGTCGTCGGAGAACCAAGGCGGCGTGACGACCGACTTCGGCTTGTTCGGGTCGGCCTGGTCGTTCTGCGGGCAGTTTTCCGAGACGTTGCCCGCCGCCGCGACGACCACGATGTCCCGCTCGGCCGCGTAGTGCACCGCGGCCTGGACGAGGCGCTCGCCTTCCTGGATGTCGCCGGGCGCGGTGCCCGCGCGGCAGTGGTCGACCGACATGTTGATCACGCCGATCCCGCCGCGGTCGGCGATGCCGCGGATGATCTGCGCGAGCGTGTTGAGCGTGCCCGCGGTGCCTTCCTTCGCCAGCTGCCGGTTGTCGCCCTTGTTGTCCTGCTGGGGCGCCGTGCCGCTACCGCTGCCGGTGCCGCCGCCCGAAGACGGGGGCAGCTGGCTGTTGCTGCTGCCAGCCGGGGGCTGCGCGCTGTTGCTGCTGCCCGCGGGCGGCTGGCCGGTGCCGCCGGACGGGGGAGCCGAGGGCTGCTGCGGGCTGTCGTCCTTGGCGTAATTCTCGCTCAACTGCCGGTAGGAGACGATGTGCGCGTCCGGGGCCACGCCGATGAAGCCGACCTTCGGGTCCTGCGGGTTGCCCGCGATGATCCCGGCGACCTCGGTGCCGTGGCCGTCGCAGTCCTGCAGGCCGTCCGCCGCGCCGTTGTCCGGCTTCGCCACATAGTCCCCGCCGCTTTCCACCCGGCCCTGGAACCACGGATGCGGCGTGACGCCGGTGTCGATCACGGCGACCTTCTGGTCGCCCCCGACCGATCCCTTCGCCGCGCGGACGATTTCCTGCGCCTTCGACAGCTGCAGGTAGTCCTGGCCCCACGGGCGGAAGTTGATCTCGACGTTCTGCCCGAGACTGCGCTGCACGCAGTCGTTCTTCTTCTTGTACGGCTTGTCCGGGCCGTGGCTGTCGGCGGGCGGCGAGTCGCCGGGACCCAGCGGCGGCGGAGTGGCCCAGGTGCCCGCGGGCGCGTTCGCCGTCTGCGCCGCCGCCGGAGCGGCGGCGAACGGGGACAGCAGCCCGAGCCCGGCCGCGAACAGCGCCACCCCGGCGCGGCCCGGGAGGCCGAGCCTGCGGGGGAAGGAACGAGGGGAGCCCATCGCGCGGCTCACTTGAGGTTGAGGTGGCGCAGCGTCGAGTAGAGGTCCATCACGCCGAGAGCGAGCGGCAGCACCACGGCGATGCAGATCGCCTCGATGATCTCCACCGTGCGCCGCAGCGGCGGCGAGAAACGCTGGTCCGGGAAGACCACGCCGACCACGAGGGCGGCCGCGGCGATCAGGATCAGCGCGCCGAACACGTACAGCAGCCGCTGCTCGGCGGTGGCGGAGAAGAACAGCCAGCCGAGCAGGATGCCCGCCGCGGCGACCATGCCGGTGGTGAGCAGCGCGATGGCCTGCGCGCCGTTGGCGTAGGCACGGGCGCGCAGCAGCAGGACCAGCGTGGCGACGACGCCGAGGATGATGCCGAAGACGTTCGGCGCGGTGGCCGCGAGGACCGCCGCGACCGCCGTGGTGGCGCCGCAGCCGATCATCAGGCCGGTCATGTAGTCGTGCGCGACCGCGGTGCGCTGCTCGATCGCCTTGTAGTCCGGGAAGCCGGTGTCTTCCTTCAGCTCTTCGGCGGTGCTCGGCACGTACGGCAGCGGCAGCTTGGCGAGCCAGATGGTGGCGCGCGGCAGGAAGGAGATGCAGCCCAGCGCGACGGCGACCGTGCCAGCCGCGACCGCCGCGGTGCCGGCGCTGGTCACGAGCGTCGCGATGAGGAAGGCGAGCGAGCCGAACACGCCGGCGGTGGCGGTGGCGATGAACACCCGGATGCCCGCGCCGACCACGAGGATGCAGACCGCCGAGACGATCAGCACCAGCACCGCGCCGAGCAGAAGGTTTGCCCGGACGGACAGCCCCGGCACGATGTAGAACCCGCTCACGAACGCCAGCGGGAGGCCGCCCGCGGAGGCGATCAGCACGCCGGTGGCCTCGGCCTGGTAGGCCTTGGCGAGCGTGGCTCCGACCGCGACGCAGGCGATCGCGCCGAGGCCGCCGGCGATCGCCGGGCCGAGCGAGGAACCGCCGTAGAGGGAGCCGCTGAAGAACAGCGCCAGCGCGGAGAAGAAGAGGGCGAGCCCGCCCGCGACGTGGCCGAAGCGGCGCGCGGTCTCCTTCGTCCACGGGCGGAAGGTGTCCGGGTCGGACTCCGCGATGGCGTCGACCACGTCGTCGTACATCGGCGGCGGCGGGTTCTCGTTGCGCTTGCGCAGCTGCAGCAGCTCGCCGTCGACCACGCCGAGGGACGCGAGCGTCCGGCTCGGGTCGAGCGGCGCGTCGCCGAGCTTGGCCAGCGCCCACCCGCCGTGCCGGGCCCCGCCGTCCGGAGTGACCTCCTTGGCCATCTCCAGAAGCATGGGCAGCAGGTCGGCCACCGCCACGTCGGCCGGAAGCGCGACGTCGATGCGTGTCGTCGGCGCGACCACCGTGACCCTGCTGAATACCGTCGTGCCCGTTGCCACTAGATCCCCCGCTCTGAAAGACAGCTCCCGGGGGAA
The DNA here is from genome assembly GCF_041346965.1 of Amycolatopsis sp. cg13. GTDB lineage: Bacteria > Actinomycetota > Actinomycetes > Mycobacteriales > Pseudonocardiaceae > Amycolatopsis. The sequence goes on along the minus strand of NZ_CP166848.1, from coordinate 5,006,545 downwards.
CTTATACCGAACCTGGTGACAGGTTTCAGCGCGTGTCCGCAAATCGTCGGCGAAAATACCCGTACCGGCCCGTTTAGACCAGTCCGACCAGTCGGTTCCCCCGCCTGGTCCGTTTACTGTCGGTGGTGGTCCTTACACTCGGGCGCACTGGGAGGACGGGCCCCGCCGGGGGCCCGCGGAGGGGGTGCGAGATGCCGATCCTGGAGTTGGCCGGATTTCCGGGGCGACGTTCGATAGGTTGTCCCGCGCACCCGGGTGCAGGCGTCGAGCAGGAATAGAGGGGTCCTTCGAGATGAGCACGCTGCAGTTCAAGAAGTCGCCGCGGCTGGCCGCGCCGCGCCCGCCCGGCGGCGAGGTGCATCTCGAGCCGCCGCCCGAAGTGCCCCGCACGATCCCGGGAAGCATTGTCGCCAAGGCGATTCCGGGCGTGATGATCTTCGCGTCGCTCGGGATGATGGTTTTCATGTTCACGGCGGGCGGCGCGAAAAACCCGACCACGATCATGATGAGCGGCATGATGCTGATGGGCACCGTCGGCATGCTCGCCGGAGGCGGCGGAAAGGGCGGCGGCCAGAAGAAGGCCGAGATGGACGAGGACCGCAAGGACTATCTGCGGTACCTCGGCCAGATGCGCGACCGCGCCCGCGAGGCGATGGTCGACCAGCGCGCCGCCCTCGAATGGGTGCACCCGGACCCGCAGTCGCTGTGGTCGCTCGCGGCGAGCCGCCGGATGTGGGAGCGCAGGCAGAACGACCAGGACTTCCTGCACCTGCGCGTCGGCCGCAGCTCGCACCGCCTCGCCACCCGGCTGGTCCCGCCCCAGACCGGCCCGGTGGACGAACTGGAGCCGATTGCCACCCTCGCGCTGCGCCGGTTCGTGCGCGCGCACTCGATCGTCCCCGACCTGCCCACCCAGATCACCCTCCGCGGGTTCGCGGCGGTCAGCATGCAGGGCGAGCGGCACCGCACCCGCGCGCTGACCCGCGCGATGCTGGCTCAGCTGGTCGCCTTCCACAGCCCGGACGACGTGATGATCGCGGTCGCCACCGCGGGCCGGGCGAAGGAGGAGTGGGAGTGGGCCAAGTGGCTCCCGCACACCCAGCACCCGACGTTGTCGGACGGCATCGGCCAGCTGCGCATGATGGCCGGTTCGCTCAAGCAGATCGAAGACTGGCTGGACGAGGAGCTGCGCGACCGGCAGCGGTTCTCCCGCAACGCGACGCCCGCTCCGGACCAGCCGCACGTCGTGATCATCATCGACGACGCCGAGGTCACCCGCGAGGAGCAGATCATCCTCGAGGAGGGCCTGGTCGGCGTCACCCTGGTCGACCTTTCCGATTCGGTCGGCAACCTCGCCGCGCGGCGCGGCCTGCGGCTCGTGGTCGAGGAGGAGCGGCTCGGCGCGCGCAGCGCGGGCGGGGTCGAATGGTTCGGCCGTCCGGACTCGCTGTCGGTGGTGGAGGTCGAGGCGCTGGCCCGGCTTCTCGCGCCGTACCGCGTCGGCGGGGGCGGCGGGCAGGACGTCAGCGACGAAGAGCCGCTGCTGTCCAACCCCTCTCTGCTGGAGCTGCTCGGCATCCCCGGCGACCCGATGACGTTCGACGTCCAGCAGGCGTGGCGGCCCCGGCCGATCCGCGACCGCTACCGCGTCCCGTTCGGCGTCGGCGAGTACGGCCAGCCGGTGGAGCTGGACATCAAGGAAGCCGCGGCGGAGGGCATGGGCCCGCACGGCCTGTGCATCGGAGCGACCGGTTCCGGTAAGTCGGAGTTCCTCCGCACGCTGGTGCTGGGCATGCTGGCCACGCACTCGTCGAGCACGCTGAACTTCGTCCTCGTCGACTTCAAGGGCGGTGCGACGTTCCTGGGTCTGGACAAGGCCCCGCACGTGTCCGCGGTCATCACCAACCTCGCGGACGAGGTCACGCTGGTCGACCGCATGAAGGACGCGCTGGCCGGCGAGATGAACCGCCGCCAGGAAGCGCTGAAGAACGGCGGCAACTTCAAGAACGTCTGGGAATACGAGAAGGCCCGCGAGAACGGCGCCGACCTCGACCCGCTGCCCGCGCTGTTCATCGTCTGTGACGAGTTCTCCGAGCTGCTGGCGGCGAAGCCGGACTTCATCGACCTGTTCGTCGCCATCGGCCGGCTGGGCCGGTCGCTGCAGATGCACATGCTGCTCGCGTCGCAGCGGCTGGAAGAGGGCAAGCTGCGCGGTCTCGACTCGCACCTGTCCTACCGGATCGGCCTCAAGACGTTCTCCGCGGCGGAATCCCGCGCGGCGATCGGCGTGCCGGACGCGTTCGAACTGCCGTCGGTCCCCGGTGGCGGTTACCTGAAGTACGACACCTCGACCCTGGTGCGGTTCAAGGCTTCCTACGTCTCGGGCCCGTACCGGCCCGCGGGCATCAAGGCGGCCGGTCCGGCCGCGACCGTGGTGCGCGCCGACAAGCGGCCGCAGCTGTTCGTGCCGGACTTCGTCGAGCTGCCGAAGGAACCCGAGCCGGAACCGGTCGTCGAGGAAGAGGCTCCGAAACAGCAGGAGTCCGAAGAGGCGGTCGAGCCCAGCGAGCTGGACGTCATCGTCAGCCGCTTGATCGGGCAGGGCCCGCCCGCGCACGAGGTGTGGCTGCCGCCGTTGAACGAGCCGAACTCGCTCGACACGATGCTGCCGAACCTCAACCCCACCGACGACCGCGGCCTTTCCCCGGTCGGGTTCTTCGGCAACGGCAGGCTGCAGGTGCCGATGGGCATCGTCGACCGGCCGTACGAGCAGCGGCGCGACTTCCTGTGGGCGGACTTCTCCGGTGCGCAGGGCCACGGCGTCATCGCGGGCGGCCCGCAGTCGGGCAAGTCGACCATGCTCCGGACGCTGATCATGTCGATGGCGCTCACCCACACCCCCGAGGAAGCGCAGTTCTACTGCCTCGACCTCGGTGGCGGTACCCTCGCCGGCCTCGCGGACCTTCCGCACGTCGGCGGGGTCGCGGTGGCCCGGCGCGAGCCGGACAAGGCCCGCCGGATCGTGGCCGAGCTGACCACGCTGCTGACCGAGCGCGAGGGCCGGTTCGGGGCGCTGGGCGTCGACTCGATGACGGAGTTCCGCAACCGGAAGCGCCGCGGCGAGATCACGCCGGAGCAGGACCCGTTCGGCGACGCGTTCCTGATCGTGGACAACTGGCGGGCGCTGCGCGACGACTTCGAGGAGCTGGAGACGTCGATCACGCGGCTGGCCACCCAGGGTCTGGCGTACGGCGTGCACGTGATCATCTCGGCGAACCGGTGGGCCGACCTCCGGCCGGCGATCAAGGACATGCTCGGCACGCGGTTCGAGCTGCGCCTCGGTGACCCGACGGAGTCCGAAATGGACCGCCGGATCGCGGTCAACGTGCCCGCCGGTCGGCCGGGCCGCGGGCTCACCCGCGACAAGCTGCACCTGCTCACCGGCCTGCCGCGGATCGACGGGTCGAGCGATCCGGAGACGGTCGCGGCGGGCGTCGCGGACGCGGTCGCGAAGATCCGCGGGGCGTGGCGCGGCCGGGTGGCTCCGCAGGTGCGCCTGCTGCCGGAGATGATCACCTACGAAGAGGTCCTGCAGATCGACCAGAAGCGGGACACGAAGCTGGTCCCGATCGGCGTCAACGAGGAAGACCTGCAGCCGATCTACCTGGACTTCGACGCGGATCCGCACTTCTTCGCGTTCGCCGACGGCGAGTCCGGCAAGACGAACCTGCTGCGGCAGATCGCGCGCGGCATCACCGAGCGCTACACGCCGCAGGAGGCCGTGATCCTGCTGGTCGACTACCGGCGCACGATGCTCGGGTTCCTCGAGGGCGATTCGCTGCTCGGCTACGCCGTGTCGTCGGCGCAGCTGGACAGCATGGTCCAGGACGTGCACGGGTCGATGACGCGGCGGCTGCCGGGTCCGGACGTCACCCAGGAACAGCTGAAGACCCGGTCCTGGTGGACCGGTCCGGAGCTGTTCGTCATCGTCGACGACTACGACCTGGTGGCGACGCAGTCCACGAACCCGCTCAAGCCATTGTCGGAGTTCCTCGCCCAGGCGAAGGACGTCGGCCTGCACTTGATCGTGGTCCGGCGCACCGGCGGTGCGTCGCGGGCGGCGTACGACCCGGTCATCGGCAAGCTCAAGGAGCTGGCGGCCACCGGCATGGTGATGAACGGTTCCCGCGACGAGGGCGTGCTGATCGGCAACATCCGGCCGAGCGCCATGCCGCCGGGCCGGGGCAACATGCTGAGCCGCAAGAACGGGAAGCAGCTCGTGCAGGTGTCGTGGATCCAGCCGGACTGACCGGCCGGGGAGGAGCCGGCGCGCCTGACCGAAGGGGTGCTCGGTGACGGTGCGGGTCGCGATCGACTTCGGGACCTCGAGCACCTGTGTCGTGGTGTCGGTCAACGGCCGCGAACCGCAGGTCGTGGTGATCGACGGGCAGCCGCTGATGTCCTCGGCGGTGTACGCGGCGTCCGACGGCACCCTGTTCGTCGGCCAGGAGGCCGAGCGGCAGGCGGCCGTCGACCCGTCGCGGTACGAGCCGAATCCGAAGCGGCGGATCGACGAGGGCGATCTGCTGCTCGGCGATTCGGTGCTGCGGGTCATCGACGTCGTGCACGCGGTGCTGGACCGGGCAGTCGCCGAGGCGCGGCGCGTCGCGGGCGACGCCGAGGTGGATCTGCTGGTGCTCACCCACCCGGCGGACTGGGGCGCGATCCGCACCCGGCTGCTGCGCCAAGCCGCGGGACGGCTGGCGCGCGAGGTGGCGCTGGTGCCGGAACCGGTGGCCGCGGCGGTGTACCACGCGGCGACCTTCGCCCCGGAAGCTTCGCCGGGCGGCCGGACGGTCGAGTTCTCCGGCCGTCCTGGCGACGCGTTGGCAGTGCTCGATCTCGGCGGCGGCACGGTCGACGTCAGCGTCGTCCAGCGGTCGCCGGAGGCCGCGCGCGCCGCGCGAGCGCCGGGTGCGCCTCCGCAGCGGGGCGGGTTCCAGGTGCTGGCCACCCGAGGCGATCCGAGTTTCGGCGGGGCCGACATCGACCAGGCGCTGCTGGAGCACGTCGGGTCGCTCGTGTCCGGCACGGATCCGCAGGCGTGGCAGCAGCTGGTCGAGGGTCGCGAGCTGGCCGAGCGCCGACGGCGCCGGGTGCTGCGGCAGGACGTCCGCGGCGCGAAAGAGACGTTGTCCCGGCACACGTACACCGATGTCCCGTTGCCGCCGCCGTTCGCGGACGCGCACGTGACGCGAGTGGACTTGGAACGACTGATCGGGGCTCCGCTCGGCCGGGTGGTCGAGCTGACCAGTGCCGCGATCGCGGACTCGGGCCTGCGTCCGAAGCAGCTCGCGGCGATCTTCCTCGTCGGCGGTTCGAGCCGGATCCCGATGATCTCCCGGCTGGTGCACGAGCGCACCGGAGTGGTGCCGACGAGCCTGGACCAGCCGGAGACGGTCGTCGCGCGCGGTGCGCTCCGGGCGGTGCTGCTGGAACCGGACCGCACCGGGGTGCTGCCCGGTTCGTCGATCCCGGGGCAATCCGACCATCGCACCGAGATCGTCCGCGGGGACGCGCCGACCCGTCGCGTGCCGCCGGTGCCGAACGCGCTGAACGCGCCGCCGCGGAACGCTCCGGTGCCGCCGCGCGGCTTTTCACCTGCCAATCCGGCCAGCGGGCCGCAAAGCGTGCCGTTCGGTGCCGTAGCGCCGCCGAGTCCAATGCAGACCGGACCGGGCAAGAACGCGTTGGGGCAGAACAGTTCCGGGAATGGGGCGTTCGGCGCTCCCGGTGCTCCTGGCGCGGAGGCGTCGAGCAGTTCCGGCGGCAAGGCGAAGAAACGGCGCAAGCTGTGGCTGATCACCGCGGCGGTGGCGGTCGTGGCCTTGATCGCGGGCGGCGTCGTGTACTTCGTCAGCAACGGGAACAACTCCGAGCAAGGCCGTTCGTTCTCCCAATACGACTTCAGCCTCGTCGCGCCGAACGACTGGGTCCAAACCACCGACGAGGTCGCGGACCGGCAGGTGATCCTGCACCCGCAGGACGCCGAGCGGGGCAACGATCTCGTGCTCGCGCAGGAGTTCGTCATGGACTACGACGCGACGGCGGACCGGCAGAAACTCGTCGATGCGTTGCGATCCGGGGTGACCGGAAACGCGAACTACACTGCGTTCCGCTCGGATCTGACTTACGGTGGCCGGAGCGTGATCGGCTATGTCGAGAGCAAACCCGAACGGATTACCGTCCGCTGGTATGTGCTCGTGCAGGGGCGGATCCGGGTGCACGTCGGCTGCCAGTACCAGTCGCCGGCGGTGCAGCAGCGCGTCGACGCCGCGTGCGAGCAGGTGGTGCGCACGTTGAAGATCACCAGCTGAAGGAGCACTCGTGGCCTCCGAACCGGAATCCGCGCCAGCGGCATTCACCCGAGCAGGCCAGGACGCAGTCACTTTCTCGCGGCGCGTCGCGGGCACCGCGCTCGCGCGCAGCGAACGGCGCCGCGGCGAAAACCGGGAACTGCTGAAGGAGTTCGGCAGGCGACGGCTTTCCGGTGCCGCGGAACCCGCGCCGTCCGCGTTGCGCGGGGCCGCCCGCCGGTTCCGCGCGGCCCGCGGATTGCCGATGCCCGTCGAACCCGCCGCGTCCGAGCCGGTTCCCGTTCGTCCCGAGATTTCGCCCGAACAGACACGGACGAGTGAAGAGGACGAGGACTTTTCGCAGTCGCGAATCATGAGCCGGGACTCCTGAAATATTCCGGGAACCGGCTGTGCGTGTGCTAACCACGCTGGTGGACAAGGTTTTTTCGGGGGTGCCCGGAGCTCGTTAACCCGGCCGTTGCCGGGCGGTTCCCTGCCCCGGCGTTCACGCAAGCAACTACTTGAGAAGAAGTCGCGACAAGTGTGAACCGAACTGGCAATGTCTTCGTCGTAGGTGCAGTGCCGGAAACACCAGCCGGCGCGCACAACCACTAACGAAGGGGGTAGCTCCCATGGCTGGCGGTTTCACCGGGGATCCGAAGGAATTCACTCAGGCCGAGGGGCGCGTCGTCGAGGCGACCGGCCGGATGAACAAGAACCTGGGCGACCTGCGTTCCAACATCGAGGCGACCCGCGCGGGCTGGGAAGGCGACGCGCAGCGTGCCTTCGACAACGTCATGCGCCGCTTCGACGACTGCGGTCGCGGCCTCAACGACGCTCTGCACCGCATCGGCACCCTGCTCCAGGAAGGTGGCTCGATGTACGCCAAGAGCGAGGCGGCGCAGCACGAGCACATCAACTCGCTCAACAAGGGCTTCGGCGTTCTTGGCTGATCGGGACTTTCCCGTTCGGATTCGACTTCATCTTCATTCATTCTTCTGACAGGAGCTTGACATGCCTGACGGCCGCATTGTTGTAGACCCGGGAACGATCCACCGCGCGGCGGAGGACTGCACCGCCACCGGCAGCGAGCTGAAGAGCCTCTTCGACAACCTGAAGAGCGACCTCAACCCGCTGACCCACAGCTGGAGCGGTGAAGCGAAGGACCAGTACATCCAGGCCCAGAACGAGTGGGACCAGAAGTTCGACGAGTTCACCCAGCTTCTGGCGCAGATCGCCGCCGTGCTGCCGCAGATCGCGGACGGCTACCAGGCGACGGACCGCTCGGTGCAGAACCTGTTCTGAGCCAAGCCCCGAAACCACGGCGGGCCGGACACCTTCGGGTGTCGGCCCGCCGTTTTCGTGTGCTGGCAAGGGGTTTCGCTGATCAGGAACGGCTTGTTCGGCCGCGGCTTTCCTGGCTTGGCTGAGGAGAACGCGCCGCTCAGTGCGGAGCGCCGACCGAATATTCCGGCTTGTCGTTGAGCACCCGCACGGTCACCTTCTTCGGCTGCCCGCCGACCTGCACCGTGCAATCGAAGGTGGCACCGTTCTCGATCGCCTGCCCCGAAGGGCACGAGACGTTCTTGACGTCCGGCTCGCCGTAGTTCTCGTTGAGCACCTTGGAAACGCCGTCCTGCAACGACTTCTGGTCCAGGGTGTCCCCGCTGAACACGCCGGTCGCCCACGAGATCCCGGCCGCGGCGGCCAGCACCACCACGACCGCACCGCCGATCAGGAACGGTTTCTTCGATCGCGGTTTGCCTGCCTTGGCCGTGGAGAACGCGCCGAGCCCGCCGTACTCGGACGGCTGGAACCCGCCGCCGTAAGGATTTCCGGATGCCTGCTGTCCCGGTTGTACCGGCGTCGGCTGGCTGTGCGGCTGCCCGGGCCCGCCATATGGCTGCTGCTGACCGTAGGGCTGAGCCGGGTAACCCTGCTGCGGATACTGCGCGGGCGGAAACGGTTGCTGCGCCGGAGGTTGCGCCCACTGTCCGCCCGCGGGCTGCCCGCCCTGCCAACCGGAACTATCCACTTCGGACGGATACCCCGGCTGCTGCGGCGCGTTCGTCCCCGGCTGCCACCACTGCGGCTGCCCTTGCGGCTGCTGGTCGGGAGGCTGGGTCATCGGTGCTCACCTCGGGGTTCGATGGGCGCGGGGATCGGCGGAAGAGTGCGCATCAGCGCCCCTGCAGTTCGCCGAGCCGCCGGTAGAAGTCCTGTTTGGCCGCGTCGTCCGCGAGCACGGTGACCTGCGAGGCGTCCGGAATCGTCGGCAGGTCCGAGGCGGTGGCTTCGCCGGTGAACTTGAAGTCGTAGCGCAGTTCGACCTTGTGCCCGTCGCCCTCGAACTTGGCCGCCATCGTGAACTCGGCGAGCGAACCGTCCGGCTTGAGCGTGATCACGCTCGGCACGACGGCCTTGCGCAGCTCCGGGCCGACCTCGTTGACCACCTTGTCCGGGAGCAGTTCGACGCGCCGGTCGAGGAAGATCGAGAACGGCACATTCACGGTCAGCTGCTCAGTGCCGTCCGCGGAACTCTTCGCGCCGCGCAGCGCTTTCTTGTCCGCCTTGTACGAGCTGTCGACCGAGTCGCCCATCTTGCACGCGATCTGCACCCCGCCCCACGCGCACGGCTGCACGAGCCCGGCCTCCGGCTTCGGCATCGACACCCACGGCGTCGGCGCCAGCGATTTGTAGGCCGGGCCGAGGTAGAGGTACTCGACGGTGCCGTCGGCCGGGGTGAACGAGTCGAGGAACTCGTTGGGGTTCTTCTGCGACCGGTTGTGCACGATGCGGCTCTCCGGGCTGCCGGTGCGCGCTGAGGTGACGATGTTGTGCAGGTACTTGTCGTCGAACTTGAAGTACCGGTCCGCGGAGTTGGTCACATTGCGCGGCTCGACGATCGTGTCCGCGAGCTTCGACATGGCCTTCTCGAACTTCGCGCCGACGTACGCGGCGGCCTGGTCGCCGTCGGGCAGCGCGGTGCCGGCGCGGGCCTGCCCGCACGCGGTCGCGAGCGCCAGCACGGCGGCGACGGCCGCGGTCGTCCGTACGGCGGCGGTCGTCCTCGCTCGTGTCTTCAACTGCTGTCCCCAGGTGCTCGCTCGTGCTCGCGCGGATGCGCGAGCGAATCGTCTCACCTCGAGCGGACGCGCGCGGCGGCGTGGTGGTTCCGGGAACCGGTCGGGTACGCTGTGACCGGCCGACGAGGCGTCTTCGCACCCCCGCTGCACAACAGGCGGGACCACAGGGGTATCTTCATATGTCGTTGTGCGTTGCGGCGCGTCAGCGCTCGGCCCGCACATTACCCACACGCAATGACGACGAGGTAGACCCTTGCCCACGTACAGCCCCAAGCCCGGCGACGTCACTCGTGCCTGGCACGTGATCGACGCCGAGGATGTCGTGCTCGGACGGCTCGCGACCGAGGTCGCCACGCTGCTGCGCGGCAAGCACAAGCCGACCTACGCCCCGCACGTGGACACCGGTGACTTCGTCATCATCGTCAACGCCGAGAAGGTCGCTCTCACCGGTAACAAGCGCGAGCAGAAGTTCGCGTACCGGCACAGCGGCTACCCCGGCGGTCTGCGGAAGCGCTCCTTCGGCGAGCTGCTCGACACCAAGCCCGAGCACCTCGTTGAGAAGGTGGTCAAGGGCATGCTGCCGAAGAACAAGCTCGGCCGCGCCATGGCCAAGAAGCTGAAGGTGTACGCCGGCCCGCAGCACCCGCACGCCGCGCAGCAGCCGCAGGCGCGCGAGATCACCAAGATCGCGCAGGTCGCGCAGTGAGTGAGGAACAGTTGACCAGCACCGAGACCGAGGTCGTCGCTTCGACCGAGACCCCCGCCGAGGCCGTGGCGACCAGCGAGTCCGCCGCCGCCCCGCGCCCGTCGCGTGCCGCCGGTGGCAACGCGCAGACGGTCGGCCGCCGCAAGGAGGCCGTGGTCCGCGTCCGCGTCGTGCCGGGTACCGGTGAGTTCAAGCTCAACGGCAAGTCGCTTGAGCAGTACTTCCCGAACAAGGTGCACCAGCAGCTCATCAAGGAGCCGCTCGTCACCGTCGAGAAGCCGGACTCCTTCGACATCTTCGCCAACCTCAAGGGCGGCGGGATCTCGGGCCAGGCGGGCGCGCTGCGTCTCGCCATCGCCCGTGCGCTGGTCGAGGTTGACGCCGACGACCGCCCGGCCCTGAAGAAGGCCGGCTTCCTGACCCGTGACGCGCGCGCCACGGAGCGGAAGAAGTACGGCCTCAAGAAGGCCCGCAAGGCCCCGCAGTACTCCAAGCGCTGATATTCAGCACTCTGGCGCAACCCTGGAAGCGCCCATCCGTCCATCGGATGGGCGCTTCCGGCGTTTTCCGGGCCTGGTGATGCGTTCTTCGCCACTGGCACGACTGTCTTGGGGTAGGGCAGGGGATCACCCCTGCCGGGCCCGGCGCTAGGTTTGTCGAGGCCCGGCGCGCCCCGAGGCCGCTGAATCAAGACAAGGAGGTCGAAATGGCTCGACTGTTCGGCACCGACGGGGTACGCGGTCTGGCCAATGCCGACCTGTCCCCGGAGCTGGCTCTGTCGGTCGCGGCGAGCGCCGCCCGGGTGCTGGCGGCGCACGACCGTTCGCACCGCCCGGTGGCCGTGGTGGGCCGCGATCCGCGCGCCAGCGGCGAGATGCTGGAGGCCGCCGTGGTGGCGGGCCTCGCGTCAGCCGGTGCGGACGTCCTGCGGCTCGGCGTGCTCCCGACCCCCGCCGTCGCGTACCTCGTGGGCGCGCTCGAAGCGGACCTCGGCGTGATGATCTCCGCCTCGCACAACCCCATGCCGGACAACGGCATCAAGCTCTTCGCCGCCGGCGGGCACAAGCTGCCGGACAGCATCGAGGACGAGATCGAATCCGGCCTCGACGCGACCGGCATCACCCGCCCGACCGGCGACGGCGTCGGCCGGGTGACTGACGTCCCGGACGCGCTCGACAAGTACATCGAGCACCTGGTCGCCGCGACGCCGCACCCGCTGACCGGCCTGAAGGTCGTGGTGGATTGCGCGAACGGTGCGTCGTCCGCGGCCGCCCCGGAGGCGTACCGCCGGGCCGGCGCCGAGGTCGTGGCGCTGCACGCAGAGCCGGACGGCATCAACATCAACGACAGCTGTGGCTCGAACCACCCTGATTTGCTGCGCGCGGCAGTCGTCGAACACGGTGCCGACCTCGGCATCGGCCACGACGGCGACGCCGACCGCTGCGTGGCCGTCGACGCCGCCGGCGAACTGGTGGACGGCGACCAGATCATGGCGGTCCTGGCACTGGCGCTGGCCGAAGAAGGCGCGCTGGTCAAGGACACCCTGGTCGCGACCGTGATGAGCAACCTCGGCCTGCACCTGGCGATGAAGGCACACGGCATCACGGTCGTCACGACTGCGGTGGGTGACCGCTACGTGCTGGAGGAACTGCGCGCGTCGGGCCTGGCCCTTGGCGGCGAACAGTCCGGCCACGTAGTCCTCCCCGCCCACGCCACTACCGGCGACGGCCTGCTGACGGCGATGCGCCTGATGGCCCGGATGGCCGCGACGGGCAAGCCCTTGGCGGAACTGTCCGCGGTGATGAACCGGCTTCCGCAGGTGCTGGTCAACGTCCCGGTGGCGGACAAGGCCGCGGTGGCCGGGTCCTCCGAAGTCCGCGACGCGGTAGGCGAGGTCGAAGCCGAACTCGGCGAGGAAGGGCGGGTTTTGCTGCGCCCTTCCGGCACTGAGCAACTGGTGCGGGTGATGGTCGAGGCTCCGGCCCACGCCACGGCTCAGGCAGCGGCGGATCGGCTGGCTGGGGTCGTGTCCGCGGTCTCCTGACCGAACTGCCCGAATCGCTGCGCTCCTCGTCACTCTCCGGGTACATTCCGTAGACGAGTGTCCGGCACCGCCGACGGCTTTTGTGCGTCCAAGGTCCGGAAGCACTGGGCAGTCGAGGAGGGGCGAGCGTGGGGAATCGGCAGAATGTCGATCCGCAGATGCTGGAGACGGCGGGCGGATTCGTACGGGACGCGGCGAAGGACCGGCTGCAGACGACGCTGCCCGCGTTGAAGCAGCTGCAGATCACCGAAGCGGACTTCGGGCGGAAACACCACGGCTCGTTCCAGCTGTACAAGACCGGAATCGAGGCGGTCGGCAAGTGCGTCGACAGCTACGTGAAGGCGTCTGAGGACTTCGGGAACAACCTCGGGTCGGCGAGCAAGAAGTACACGTCCAACGAGGCGCACAGCTCGGACTCCATCACGAAGAGCGGCAAGCGCTGATGTCCAAGCGCAGCGGGAACTTCCCGACTTTCCAAGAGTTCCAGCAGTTGATGAACGACCCCAGCATCGACAGCAACACCAAACGGGGTCTGGCGCTTCGCTACTTCGATTACGTCGAGGACGAAAACGACGACGGCGAAGCGCAGAGCTACGGCTTCCAGAGCGACGACGACCGCAACCATTGGCGCGACTACTACAAGGACAAGCTGTCCATCTCCGAAGGAGACATGGACTGGGAGTGGTCGAGCGAAAGCGATGTCTACGACTGGTACGGCAAGGCGAAGGACCAAGCCGACAAGGGCGCGAAGGCGGCGCAGGACAAGCAGCAGCAGGCGGTCGACGGCGACAAGCAGAAGCTGAAAGACCAGGGCGCCAAGAACACTGACACGGATCCTGGTGTCGCGAACTCGAACGAGATTCTCGACCTCGGTGTCTCGGGCCTGCAGCCGTTCCGGAACCTGCTGCCGCTCTACAGCCGCGCCCGTGGTCTCGTCGCGCAGAACCTGCCGGACCATCCGTTCCAGCCGCATGTCGGCGACCCGTTCGACGAGCAGCGGGACATCCCGTTCGACAAATTCAAGGCTGCTGCCAAGGAATTGACGGACGTCAATGCGTCCATTGTGGACGCGGCGGCGGACCAGGACAATCGGATGGCGACAGTGTTCGCCAACTGGTCGGGCAACGCGCGGGATTCGGCTCAGCAGTCCTGGAAGGGGATCACCGACGGCACGAAGGCCGTCGAGCAGACCCTGAAGGACGGTGCGGGCCTGATCGACCGCAGCATCGCCTCGATCGCCAAGCTGATCCGGGCGAAATGCCAGTGGCTGCAGGATTACTACATCACCGAGTACCCCAACAAGGGCGACTTCTCGCCCGGCGACATCGATCGGCTGATCCGCGTCGCCGAGATGGGCCGGAACGCGAGCGACGACGACTTCAAGCACTTCGTTCGCCTGATGCCTCAGGACATGAAGGACAAGATCGACCACGATAGCTGCGATCTGAACGACGAGACGAAGGACGCCGGGCAGGAGTGGGCCAAGAAGTGGCTCGCCGGGTTCTGCGGGTTCATGGACAAGCACGTCACCAACTGGCAGCAGGTCTGCGAGCACACGCGGACGAGCGTCGACCAGGTGTGGAACGAGCTGGGCGCGTCGCTGGGCAAGGCCCGCGAGGATCTCTTCACCACGTCGGCGAAGCCCGCTGACCAGGGCGGCGGGAAGCAGCAGGACGGGGGCGGCGGCCAGCAGACCACGCCGTCGTCCTCGGGTGGTGGCGGCAAGGACTCGGGGATGCCGAGCACCGGCGGCTCCGGGCCGACCCCGGCCGCGGCGCAGACGCCCAAGATGCCGGAAACGCCGCAGACTCAGCCGCAGCCGGCCGAGGGCCTCAACCCGGTCACTCACCAGCCGCTCGAGGTCGATCCGAAGACCGGGCAGCCGTATCCGATCGACCCGAAGACGGGCGCGGCGCTCAAGCCCGAAGAGCCCGAGACGATGACCGTCGAGCACGACGGCCACAAGATCTCCATGTCCGAACCCGGCAAGGACGGGCACATGGGGATCAGCGTCGACGACGGCACGGGCAAGCAGAAGACCTACGACCTCGACTTCGGCGACCAGGCGAAGCCCGGTGCGACGCCGCCAGGGACTCCGGTGCCGGGCCAGCATCCGGACCCGGCGAGCGGGTTCGGTCCGCAGGGGACTGGCCAGGGGCACGACGGAACCCCGGCCCAGGACGCCGCGAAGAGCCACGACGGGGCGCAGGGGCACGAGGGCACGCAAGGATCCGGGCAGAAGTACCAGCCGGGTCCGGACGGCAAGATCCACATCCAGGACGGCAAGCTGTCGATCGTGGCCGAGCGGCCGTCCGGAGCCGACGGCCCGACGGTCGTGACCATCGACGACGGCTCCGGCCATCCGACGAAGTACACCCTCGGCGACGACGGTGCGCTGAACCCCAGCAACCACAACGGGGGAACCGGCGGTGGTGGAGCCGCTGCGGCTTCGGCAGTAGGCGGGCAGGCCACGCCGGGCGCCCCGACACCGCCCGGCACGCCAGTGCCGGACACGGCGGCGGCAGCGGGCCAGCCGGTCGCCGCTGCGGCCAACCAGGCTGTCCCCGATCAGGTTGCCGCGCAAGGCCACCAAGTCCCGGATCAGGTTGCCGCGCAAGGCCACCAAGCCGTCCCCGGCCAGCCAGCGGCGCAGGAACACCAGGTCATCTCCGGCCAACCGCCCTCCCACGAACTGCCCGCGACGCACGAGCCAGCGGCGGCCGCGGCCGCGGCGGGACCGGACGACTCGACGAGTGCCCAGTCCGTGCTCGACCCGTTCTCCTCCGACCCAGGAATCGGCGCCGTTCCGCACGTCGGTCTCGGCGACATCGGCGACCCGATGGCGGCCTCGGCAGGCGACGGTCCGCCGACCGACACCTCGCAGCTCGGCACCGCGCCCGTGCATCACGAAGCGAGCGGCTCCGGCACCCCGGCCATGATGGGCGGCGGGATGATGGGCGGCCTCGGCAACGCACCGGGCGGCGGAGGAGAGCAGGAGCGTTCGTCGAGCGCGTACCGTGTCGACGGCGGTCTTTTCGGTTCGCAGTCCAGCTCGAACCGGATCAGCGGTTCGTTGCTCGACGACGATCAGCCTGGCCGGGACAGCGGGGGAGGGACGCGGTGAGCGGCGAAGACCTGGGGGCGGGGTTCCGCCACAAGATGGCTCAGATCGAACGCGAGGCGGAGGAACGGCTCGCGTTGATCGGCAGCCGGGTCCGGAAAGACCTCAAGGAAAGCAAAGAGGCCAGCGACAAGCAGCTGCGCACGGTCGGCCAGGTGATCGTCCGCGTGCAGGAGAGCGCTCGTCGTGCGGCGAAGGCCGGCGGCTGGGTGATGGAGTCGACGGTCGGCGACAAGCCCAAGGGCGAGGTCAGCTTCGGCTTTGAGGACGACGAGGCGGAGAAGGAACGTCGCGCCGGCTACGTGCCTGCCGAGCCCGCTCCGGAGCGGCCGGGCACGCCTCCGCCGGCTCCGGTGCCGCCTACGGCTGCTCCGGCGTCGGGGCGGCATCGGCGTGGCGTGCACCACGACGAGGACGACTACACGCACACCGACTGGCTGGCTACCTGAGCCGAACCGGCTGATCAGGCAGCCGGTTCCTCGTCCTCAGGAACCTCGATCGGCGCGCGCTTCACATCCGCGTCCAGCAGCGGCAGGTACTTGTCCGTACCCGTCAAATGCGTGAGAAAGAACGCAGTAAACAGCGCCTTCGCAAGCTGCTGAGTCGCCCGCTGCGGTTTGCCCTGCAGCAGCAGCTGGCTCCAGTGCCGGCCCTCGGTCACCGCGAGATGGGACGACTTCGCCAGCGTCCGCAGCTGCACCGGGCCGCCCCAAGCCTGGGCGATCGCGTCCGCATGGCCGACCGCCGGGGCCACCAGGTCGCCGTCCACGGCCAGGTGCAGGCCAGGGGCGCTAATCACCTTCGCGGCTTCCGTAGCGGCCGGGAACGTCTGAGCCGCGGCGACAGTCGCCACCGCGCGGACCCTCGGGCGCGCTTCGTCGCCTGCTCCGGCGGACTGGGCGGCTGCGAGCACTGCCGAACCGCCGCCGGTGGAGTGGCCTGCCAGGCCCAGTTTCTCCGGGTCGACGCTGATGCCGTCCGGGCCTAGGCGGACCGTGGTGATGACGTCGAGCGTTGTCAGCAGGTCGCCGGCCAGGAGGCGGTGCGACGGGAGCGGGCCCAGCTGGGTCGCGGGGGCCGCGGCGACTACGCCCCAGCTCGCGAGGTGGTGCAGGAGCTGCCGGTAGCGCGTGGCCGGCTGCATCCAGCCGTGCCCGAACGCGATGGCGGGCAGGCCAAGGCCTTGGCGCGGGGTGAACACGACGCCGGGCAGTCCGACCAGGGCGAGGTTGCCGCGCAAAACCTCGTGGGGTCCCGGGTGGGACAGCTCCGTGAGCAGCTGCTTGGGCTTGCTGGCCATGCGCGTGACCTTACTGCCCGTGCCCCGCCCCGGCCCGGTGCGCCACCCAGATCGGTTTAGGGGTCCGCCGCCGGACTGCGCCGACACCCGGTCAGGCGTTGTCCGGGAGGTCGCTCGCCCAGCTCAGCGGCACTGAAAACCCCGGTCGAGGGACCGGAGTAGGGGACTGGACTTGTCTCGTTACGCTAGTTCGCGTGTGTGGAATCGTGGGATACGTCGGACACCGCCCGGCTCTGGACGTCGTGCTCGGTGGGCTCCGCCGCATGGAATACCGGGGCTACGACTCGGCTGGCGTGGCGGTGCTGGACGGTGCCGGCGCGCTGACCGTCGAGCGCAAAGCCGGCCGTCTGGCCAACCTGGAGGCCCGGCTCGACGAGGTCGGCCGCGACGCGTTCGCGGGCACCGCGGGCATGGGCCACACCCGCTGGGCCACGCACGGGGCCCCGATCGACCGGAACTCGCACCCGCACCGGGACACCACCGGTCGCGTGGCCGTGGTGCACAACGGGATCATCGAGAACTTCGCCGCGCTGCGCGGCGAGCTCGAGGCCGCGGGCATCGAGATGGCCAGCGACACCGACACTGAGACCGCCGCGCACCTAGTTTCCCTCGCTTACTCCGAGGGCGACACCAAGGGCGACCTGCCGGCCAGCGTCGCCGCGGTGTGCCGCCGCCTGGAGGGCGCGTTCACGCTCGTCGTGACGCACGCGGACGAGCCGGACACGATCGTCGCCGCGCGCCGGTCGTCGCCGCTGGTGGTCGGGGTCGGCGAGGGCGAGCACTTCGTCGCTTCCGACGTCGCCGCGTTCATCGAGCACACCCGCGAGGCCGTCGAGCTGGGCCAGGACCAGCTGGTCGTCATCACCCGCGACGGCTACGAGGTCACCGACTTCCACGGCGACGCCGCGCAGGCCAAGCCGTTCACCGTCGACTGGGACCTGTCGGCCGCCGAAAAGGGCGGCCACGAGTACTTCATGCTCAAGGAGATCGAGGAGCAGCCGGAGGCGCTGGCGAACACGCTGCGCGGGCACTTCGAGGCCGGCCGGATCATCCTCGACGAGCAGCGCATCTCCGACCAGGACCTGCGCGACGTCGACAAGGTCTTCGTCATCGCCTGCGGTTCGGCGTATCACTCCGGCCTCGTCGCGAAGTACGCCATCGAGCACTGGTGCCGCCTGCCGGTCGAGGTGGAGCTGGCGTCGGAGTTCCGCTACCGCGACCCGGTTCTCGACCGCGACACGCTCGTCGTCGCCGTCTCCCAGTCCGGCGAGACCGCGGACACCCTCGAAGCCGTGCGGCACGCGCGCGAGCAGAAGGCCCGCGTCCTGGCGGTCTGCAACACCAACGGCGCGCAGATCCCGCGCGAGTCCGACGCGGTGCTGTACACGCACGCCGGGCCGGAGATCGGCGTCGCGTCGACCAAGGCGTTCCTCGCGCAGATCGCCGCGAACTACCTCGTCGGCCTCGCGCTGGCGCAGGCGCGCGGCACCAAGTACCCGGACGAGGTCGCCCGCGAGTTCGCGGAGCTCGAAGCGATGCCGGCCGCGGTGCAGAAGGTGCTGTCCACTGTGGACCAGACGCGCGAGATCGCGCGGCGGATTTCCGACTCGCGCGCAGTGCTGTTCCTCGGCCGCCACGTCGGGTTCCCCGTGGCGCTGGAGGGCGCGCTGAAGCTGAAGGAACTCGCGTACATGCACGCGGAGGGCTTCGCGGCGGGCGAGCTGAAGCACGGTCCGATCGCGCTGATCGAAGAGGGCCTGCCGGTCGTCGTCGTGATGCCGTCGCCGAAGGGCCGCGCGGTGCTGCACTCGAAGCTGGTGTCGAACATCAGCGAAATCCAGGCGCGGGGCGCGCGCACGATCGTGATCGCCGAGGAGGGCGACGAGACCGTGCGCCCGTTCGCCGACGAACTCATCGAGGTGCCCGCGGTGCCGACGCTGCTGCAACCGCTGGTTTCGACCGTTCCGCTGCAGGTGCTGGCCGCGGAGATCGCCAGCTCCCGCGGGTACGACATCGACAAGCCGCGTAACCTGGCGAAGTCCGTCACTGTCGAGTAGCGGGAGCCGCCGTGCAAGGAATCTGGACTACAGAACGGATTCGCGCGGCGGAAGACCTGCTGCTCGCGCGCACGCCGGACGGCGAGCTGATGCGCCGGGCCTCCTTCGGCCTCGCCGCCGAGGTGGCTGGGTTGCTGGCCGAGGACACCGGCGGCGTCTCCGGTCGGCGGGTCGTGCTGCTGGTCGGCTCGGGCAACAACGGCGGCGATGCGTTGTGGGCTGGCGCTTTCCTGCGTCGGCGCGGGGTCGCGGTGGCTGCTGTACTGCTGAAGCCGGAGAAGGCGCACCCGGTCGGATTGGCTGCCCTGCGGCGATCCGGCGGCCGCGTTGTGTCCATTGCGGACAGTCCACAGTGGATCAAACGGGCGGACGTCGTCGTGGACGGCATCGTCGGCATTTCCGCCCGTGGCCCACTGCGTCCCGAAGCAGCCGAGCTGGTCGCGCAGATCGAAGCGCCGGTGGTGGCGGTGGATCTGCCAAGCGGCGTTGACCCGGACACCGGCGCGGTCGACGGCCCGCATGTCACCGCCGCGCGCACGGTCACGTTCGGCGCGCTGAAGCCGGTGCACGTGCTGGCTCCGGAGGAATGCGGCGAGGTCGTGCTGGTGGACATCGGCCTTCGGCCGTGGCTGGACGAGCCGGATCTGCAGCGTCTGGACCTCGCCGACGTCGCCGAGGCCTGGCCGATTCCCGGCCCCGAAGACGACAAATACACCCAAGGAGTCGTCGGCATCGCGGCCGGATCGGCGACCTATCCCGGGGCGGCGGTGCTCGCGTCCGGTTCCGCGGTCCGCGCGACGGCGGGCATGGTCCGCTACGCCGGGCACGCCGCGGACGTCGTGCGCTCGCGCTGGCCGGAGATCGTCGCGACCGGCTCGGTCACCGACGCGGGCCGGGTGCAGGCGTGGGTCGTCGGGCCGGGCATCGGCACCGGCGGCGAAGGCCGGGAAATCCTGCGGCACATCCTCGGCCAGGGCGTCCCGGTGTGCGCGGACGCCGACGCCACCACGCTCATCGCGCACACCCCCGAAGTCCTCGACGCCCGAGACCCGGACACTCCGCTCGTGCTCACCCCGCACGCTGGCGAATACGAACGCCTGATGGGCCGCCGCCCCGGCGCGGATCGAGTCGCGGCCGCGCGGGAGGCGGCGAAGAAGTACGACGCCGTTGTGCTGCTGAAAGGCCACTGCACAGTCGTCGCCGCTCCGGACGGCCGCGTCGCGGTGAACACCCCGCGCGGTTCGTGGCTGGCCACCGCTGGCTCCGGCGACGTGCTGACCGGTCTGGTCGGCTCGCTGCTTGCCGCCGGACTCGACCCGTGGCTGGCCGCCGCGGCCGCCGCGCAGGTGCATTCGCTGGCGGGCGCGCTCGCTGCCGAGGAGGTGCCAACGTCGGCGTCCGGTCTGGTCGACGCCATCCCCGCCGCGCTCCGATTGGTTCGCGCGACCGCCCGCTGACCAGAGCTTCCCCAATGTGGCGTTGGGTGCATCTGACGCACCGAACGCCACATTGGGTGCATCTAACGCGCCCAATGTGGCATTGGGGTTTCTCAGTGCGGTGTGGGGGCGGGTTCGTGGCAGTGTTGTCGGCCAGGGGGCGCGGTCCACCTCCTGGCGAGACAAGCTGCGTACCTCGACCTCCGTGACCAGCGCGCGCCAGGCCTGGCAACGAGGGCGGGCACCCCGCACGCAGCTGAGAAGACCCACGGGGGCGCTTCGAAGGTGACCCAGGAGTTATCGAGTTACGTGTTAACTCGGCTCGCGATATCTGGTAAGAACGAGATGTGAGTCGAGACACGCCAGGACGGCCGAAGACGCGCCCGTCCGACGCCGCGGTGGAGCAGCGGCGCCAGGAGATCCTCGACTACGTCATTGACCAGGGCGAAGTCCGCATCGACGACCTCACCGCCCGGTTCGGCGTCAGCCTCATGACGATGCACCGCGACCTCGACGACCTCGCCGACAAGCGGCTGTTGCGGAAGCTGCGCGGCAAGGTCGAGGCGTATCCGGCGCTCACCATGGAGACCGCCAGCCGGTTCACGTTGCACTCGGCCGAGAAGGAAGCCCTCGCCGACCTCGCGATTCAGCAGGTCGAGCCCGGCCAGACCGTGTTCGTGGACGACTCCACCACGCTGTTCCCGCTGGTCGAGCGGCTGGCTCAGCTCGAACGCCTCACCGTGATCACCAACTCGCTGCAGGCTGCGCGACTGCTGGGCACCGGCGTCGACGTGGTCCTGGCGGGCGGGCATTACGACCCCGAGTACGACTCCTGCTCCGGCCCCGACGTGCTCGCGCTGCTCGAGCGCATTCGCGTGGACATCGCGTTCGTCTCGGTGAGCGCGGTCGCGGTGGGCAGGCTGTTCCACCCGGTCCGCGACTACGCCGAACTGAAGAAGGCCGTGCTGCGCGCCGCGAACCGCAATGTGCTGGTGCTCGACCACTCGAAGTTCGGCCGCACCGCGACGTACGCGCACGGCACCGTCGGCGATTACGACCTCCTGATCACCAGCGAAGCCACTCCGACTGAGGAAATCGAGGCCGCGCTGAACGAGGGAACGGCGGTCGAGGCCGCGGAGTACGTCGAGGAGGGGCAGCCCTATGACAGCTGAGCTGGTGGCCGGGGTCGATTCGTCGACCCAGTCGACCAAGGTCGTGGTCTGCGACGCGCGCACGGGCGAGGTCGTGCGCACCGGTCGCGCGCCGCATCCGGACGGCACCGAGGTCGACCCCGCAGCGTGGGCGCAAGCGTTTGCGGACGCCACTCGCGACGTCCTCGACGGCGTGAAGGCCATCGGCGTCGGCGGTCAGCAGCACGGCATGGTCACGCTCGACGAGGCAGGCGAGGTAGTCCGTCCGGCATTGCTGTGGAACGACACCCGCTCCGCGCAGGCGGCCAAAGACCTGACCGAAGAGCTGGGCGGACCCGGCGTGTGGGCGAAGTCGGTCGGGCTGGTGCCGGTCGCGAGCTTCACCGTCACCAAGCTCCGCTGGCTCGCCGAGCACGAGCCGGAGAACGCCGATCGCGTCGCGCGCGTTCTGCTGCCGCACGACTGGCTCACCTGGCGGCTGCTCGGCCGCCCGGAAACCGCGGTGACCGACCGCGGCGACGCCTCCGGCACCGGCTACTTCTCGCCGACAGACAACACTTATCGCCCTGACGTCCTCGCGCACGCGTTCGGCGGTCGCACCCCGGATCTGCCGATGGTGCTCGGACCGTCCGACGTCGCCGGGCACACCAGCGACGGCATGCTCGTCTCCGCGGGCACCGGCGACAACATGGCCGCCGCGCTCGCCCTCGGACTGGCTCCGGGCGACGCGGTGATCTCGATCGGCACCAGCGGCACGGTTTTCGGCGTCACCGAGACCGGCGCGGCCGACGCGAGCGGCCTGGTCGCCGGATTCGCCGACGCCACCGGCCGCTTCCTCCCGCTGACCGCCGCCCTCAACGCTGCTCGCGTGCTCACCGCGGGCGCGGCGATGCTCGGCGTCGACCTGGCCGAATTCGACCGGCTCGCGCTGTCCGCCGAACCGGGCGCGGGCGGGCTCACGCTGTTGCCGTACCTCGACGGCGAGCGCACTCCGAACCTGCCCGGCGCGACCGGTTCGCTGCACGGGCTGACCAGGGCGAACATGACGCCGGAGAATGTCGCCCGGGCGACCGTCGAGGGCATGGTCTGCGGGTTGGCCGCCGGGCTCGACGCGGTGCGCGCGCAGGGCATGGCCGTGAAGCGCGTGCTGCTCATCGGCGGCGGCGCGCAGTCCGCCGCGGTGCGCGCGATCGCGCCGATCGTGCTCGGCCTGCCCGTGGTGATTCCCGAGGTCGGCGAGTACGTCGCGCTGGGTGCCGCTCGGCAGGCCGCCTGGGCGCTCGCGGGCACCGCCGAACCGCCCGTGTGGCACGGGACCGAGAACCAGCTCGTTTTGGACGAACCCGCCGGGGCACTGCGCGCCGCGGGCATCGAGATCCAGCAACGCCACCTCGAGGCGCGCGAGGCCGCGCACGGGGTTTCCGCGAAATTGGGAGAGGACTGACCGATGGCCAGCATCACCTACGACAAGGCGACCCGGCGCTACTCCGGGACTGAGCGTCCCGCCGTCGACGCGCTGGACCTGGAAATCGCCGACGGCGAGTTCCTCGTGCTGGTCGGGCCGTCGGGTTCGGGCAAGTCCACCGCGCTGCGGATGCTCGCGGGCCTGGAGGACATCGACGAGGGCGCGGTCTGGATCGGCGACCGCGACGTCACGCAGCTGCCGCCGCGTTCGCGCGACATCGCGATGGTGTTCCAGAACTACGCGCTGTACCCGCACATGACGGTCGCGCAGAACATGGGCTTCGCGCTGAAGATCGCCGGGCGGCCCGCGTCGGAGATCAAGCAGAAGGTGCTCGACGCGGCGAAGCTGCTGGACATCGAGCAGTACCTGGACCGCAAGCCGAAGGCGCTCTCAGGCGGTCAGCGTCAGCGCGTCGCGATGGGCCGCGCGATCGTGCGCGAGCCGCAGGTGTTCCTCATGGACGAGCCGCTGTCGAACCTCGACGCGAAGCTGCGGGTTTCGACCCGTACGCAGATCGCCGCGCTGCAGCGCCGCCTCGGCGTCACCACCGTGTACGTGACCCACGACCAGGTCGAGGCCATGACGATGGGTGACCGCGTCGCGGTGCTGTCGGACGGTCTGCTGCAGCAGTGCGACACCCCGCGCGCGCTGTACGACCGGCCCGAGAACGTCTTCGTCGCGGGCTTCATCGGCTCCCCGGCGATGAACCTGGTCGCCGCGAAGCTCACCGCGGACGGCGCCGAGGTCGGCGGCGTGCAGGTGCCGCTCAAGCCCGAGGTCCGTTCCGCGGCCGACGGCGACACGGTCACCATCGGTTTCCGCCCCGAGTCGCTGGAAGCCACCACCGACACCGACGGCACGTTGCCGATCAAGGTCGAACTGGTCGAGGAGCTGGGCTCGGACGCATACGTCTACGGCAAGCTCGGCGCCGGCGTCGAGGAGTCCGCTGAGGGAGCGTCACGCAATGTGGTCGCGCGCGTCGACCCGCGTACGCCGCCCCGCATGGGCGACACCCTGCACCTGCGGATCCGTCCGGACGAACTGCACGTGTTCTCCGGCACGTCCGGGCAGCGTCTCTCCTGAGCCGATGACGTGGGAAACTGGCAGTCGTTATGACTGCCAGTTCTCCGCACGCCGAGACCGTGGTCGATCTCGGCGCTGTGCGCCACAACGTTTCCTTGCTGGCCGCCCGGGCACCCGGTGCGGCCGTGATGTGCGTGGTCAAAGCCGACGCGTACGGCCACGGCGCGGTGCCAGTCGGCCGCGCCGCTGTCGAAGCCGGGGCCACCTGGCTCGGCACCTGCTCGCTGCAGGAGGCCCTCGACCTGCGGGCCGCCGGGCTGTCGGTTCGGCTGTTCAGCTGGCTGGACGTGCCGGAGCTGGATTTCGCGCCCGGCATCGAGGCGGACATCGACCTCGGCGTCAGCTCCCTCGGTGAGCTGGCCCGGGTCGACGCCGCCGCGGAGCGCGCCGGAAAACGCGCTCGTGTGCACCTCAAAATCGACACCGGCCTGTCGCGCAACGGCTGCCCGCCCCCCGACTGGCCGGCGCTGGTCGAGGCGGCGGCCAAGGCGCGCGGCGTCGAGGTAGTGGCCATCTGGTCGCACCTGGCCTGCGCCGACGAGTTGGGCCACGCGTCGATCGACGCGCAGGCGAAGCTGTTCGCTGAGGCGTACGACGCGGCCCGCGCCGCCGGGCTCGACCCGATCCGGCACCTGGCCAACTCCGCGGCCACGCTCACCCGGCCCGACCTGCACTTCGACCTGGTCCGTCCGGGCATCGCGATGTACGGCCTCAACCCGGTGCCGACCGACGACGACCTGTGCCCGGCGATGACGTTCCGCTCCAGTGTGGTCCTCACGAAGCCGCTGGCCGCCGGCGAATCCGTCTCCTACGGCCACACCTGGACCGCGCCGGAGGACACCACGCTCGCGCTCGTGCCCGCCGGGTACGCCGACGGGGTGCCGCGCACGCTGTCCGGCCGGATGGACGTCTGGCTGGGCGGGCGGCGGCGGCCGGTCGTCGGGCGGGTCTGCATGGACCAGCTCGTGGTGAACGTCGGCAACGAGGACGTGCCGCGCGTCGGCGACGAGGTCGTGCTTTTCGGATCCGGCCGCTCCGGCGAGCCGACCGCGCGCGAATGGGCGGACAAGCTCGGCACCATCGACTACGAGATCGTCACCTCGATGTACCGGCCGCGCGTACAGCGCCGGTACGTGGGGGAGCGGGCGTGACTCCTTCGGCGCGGCTGTGGGCGATCGTCGGCGGAGTCGGAGCGGTGGTCACGGGGGCGGCAGCGGCAGTTGTCGCGACGCAGCAACGCAAACCGACCGAAGACCCCTTCGCCGACGAGCCGCTGGGCGAGCTGAAGCCGGACCGTACGTCCACTGTCGCCGCTGAAGACGGCACGCCGCTGTCGGTCGAGGAGATCGACCCTGAGGACGGCGAGAAGCCAGAGCTGACTCTCGTCGGCGTACACGGCTTCGCGCTTTCGCGGCGCTCGTGGCACTTCCAGCGTCGCGACGTCGCTTCGCTGCGACTGCCCCGCGTACGGCAGGTCTACTTCGACCATCGCGGCCACGGTCTGTCCGGAGAAGCGTCCGCTGAGACGTCGACGATCGAACAGCTCGCGCACGACCTCGACAGCGTGCTGCGCGCGATGGTGCCCGAAGGACCGATTGTCCTCATGGGACATTCCATGGGCGGCATGGTGATCATGGAGCTGGCCGCGCAACGGCCAGACCTCTTCGAGGACCGCGTATGCGGCGTCGCCTTCATCGCGACCGCAGCGGGCGAAGTCGGCGCGCGCGGATTGCCGAGGCCGTTGCTGTCCAAGTACAACCCGCTCACGCGCGGCGTCGGCGAGCTGGCCGGATGGCAACCCGGGTTGGTGGAGTTCGTCCGCGCGGCGGGCGGTCAGCTCACTCGGCAGGCAGTGCGGCGGCTCGCGTTCGGCAGCCGCGACGTCTCGCCGCGCCTGGTCGACTTCATGCTGGAAATGCTGGCTGTCACGCCGGTGCGCGGGCTGCTCAACTTCGTCGATACCCTCGGCAGCCACAATCGCTACGCTGTGCTGGCCGGGCTGAAACACGCACAGGTGCTGGTCATCGGCGGCGACTCGGACCGGTTCACGCCGTTCGCGCACGCCGAGCGGATCGCCGCCGAGCTGCCGGACGCCGAGCTGGTGCGCGTGCGCGGAGCCGGGCACATGGTGCAGCTCGAACAGCCCGAGCTGGTGAACAGCCATCTCATCGACCTGCTGCAGCGCTGTGGTGGCAGCGCCGCGCCGAACCGGCGAAACTGGTGGTGGACAAGGTGATTCTGGAAACCCCCGAGGACACGATGGCCTTCGGGCGGACGCTGGGCGCGGCCCTGCGCGCGGGCGATCTGGTGCTGCTGGACGGTCCGCTAGGGGCCGGAAAGACGACGCTGACCCGCGGCATCGCGGACGGCCTCGGCGTCGGCGGCCGGGTCAGCTCGCCGACGTTCGTGCTGGCGCGAGTGCACGCTGCGGGCGCGGCCGGGGTCCCGTTGATCCACGTGGACGCGTACCGGCTCGGCGGGGATCTGTCCCAGCTGGACGACCTCGACCTGGACACCGACCTGGAATCGTCGGCGGTGGTCGTCGAATGGGGAGAGGGCAGCGCGGAGCGGCTGTCGGAGGACCACCTGGTCGTCCGGCTGACCCGCCACGACGACGACACCCGGACTGTCGTGCTGGAACCGCACGGCTCCTGGACGAGCCGGGTCGACGAGCTGAAAGCGGCCTGACCGTCCGTGAAGGGCCCCTTGAGGGAATCAGATTCCTTCAAGGGGCCCTTCCACGGCTCGTTAGGCGATTACCGCCCGGCGGTGGCTTCCTCGCTGGCGGACAGCGACGGAGCCGAGCCAGGCAACGGCTTCCGCGCCGTCTCCTTCAGCTTCAGCAGCGTCAGCACGCCGACCACACCAGCGATCATCAGGTAATACCCAGGCCACTTGAGATCCCCCGTGGCCAGCACCAGGGCGCTCATCACCAGCGACACCGTCCCGGCGAACGCCGATACGAAGATGTTGAACGAAATCGACAACCCGCCGTACCGGACCTCGGTCGGGAACAGCGCGGGCAGCGTGGACGGGCAGGTCGAGGAGAAGCAGATCAGCAGCAGTCCCATCAGGACCAGGCCGAGCAGCACCGAGATCAGCGATCCGCTCTTGAGCAGCAGCACCATCGGAAGGCCGAGCACGATCAGCCCGCCCGCGCCGACCCACAGAATCGGCTTGCGGCCGTAGCGGTCGCTGAGCTTGCCGAGGAACGGGATCAGCAGCACGCCCAGCCACAGCACGCCGATCTGCAGCCACTCCGCCGCGGTGGCCGAGATCGCCTGCCCGCCGTTCTCGGACATCGTGCGGTCGTCCTTGAGATAGGTCGGCATGTAGCTGGTGAGCATGTAGTTGGTGACGTTCCAGGTCACCACGAGCCCGCCGGCCAGCAGCATCGTCGGCCAGTACTTCGCGAAGATCGTGCGGACCACGTGCTTGGCCTCGGCGTCCTCGCGCTTGCCCGATTCGTCGAGCAGCTGCTGGAACGCGGGCGTCTCCTCGAGCTTCGTCCGCAGGTAAACCCCGACGATGCCGAGCGGCAGCGCCACCATGAACGGGATCCGCCAGCCCCAGGTGTCCATGAAGGCCGGCGTCGAAACCAGCGGGAGCACCGACGAGACGGTCGCGCCCAGCGCGTACCCGATGAAGGTGCCGAACTCCAGGAAGCTGCCGAAGTAGCCGCGGCGGCGGTCCGGGCTGTACTCGGCGATGAACGTCATCGCGCCCGCGTATTCGCCGCCGGTCGAGAAGCCCTGCAGGACCCGCGCGCACACCAGCAGGATCGGCGCGGCCAGCCCGATCGAGGAGTACGACGGGATCAGTCCGATGAGGAAGGTGCCGGTCGCCATCAGGATCACCGTCACCGCGAGCACCTTGGTCCGGCCGATCTTGTCGCCGAGCGGACCGAAGAACAGGCCGCCGAGCGGACGCACCAGGAACGCCACCGCGAAGGTCGCGAACGTCGCGAGCTGGGCCAGCGCGGGATTGCCGGGCGGGAAGAACTGTGCCTCGATGGTGGTGGAGAGGTAGCCGTAGACCCCGAAATCGAACCACTCGGTGATGTTGCCGACCGCGGCCGCGCCGACCGCCCGGCGCATCGTCGCGTCGTCCGTGACCGTGGCGCCGCCCGACGGCCCCCTCCCGTCTGCTGCCTCTGTCACATCGCTCCTTTCGCGTTTTCCAGGACTCACTGCGCAGAGCCCCCGACATCACCTACCGCGAGCGATCCAAAGCGTAACGTGATACGTCTCACTCCCGCACGGGGGTAGCGCAGGTAACGCGTAGCGGGGACCATGCGTTATAGCAGGTAGATACCTGTTCAACCCCATCAACTCGCACACGTCGGCCAGCGGATCACCCGGATTCGCCGACGGCATCGGCGTGCGCACCCCGTGAGGAGGAGCCGCAATGACGGCAGTATTCGTGGCCATCGCAAGCTGTGCAACCGCGGGAGTCGCTGTCGCGGCGACCCTTGCGTCCTACGCGCAGCGCAAGTGGCGGGTCCGCGCCGTCGAGGCGTGACCCGTTAGGACTCTCGCAGCTCTAGGTCTCTAGGGCTCCACAATTCCGACTGCCAGGCCGAGGCCGACCAGATCCTGCGGGCGCAACCGCAGCTGGTCGGTCACGGCCGGTACGTCGGTCATCGGGCGTTTCAGGATCGCCGCCGCCGCTTCCGGCGAAGTGACCGAGAAGTAGGCGTCCGGCGCGATCCAGGTCGTGCCTGGCGCGGCGAAAGCCAGTGCGCCACCGGAACCGCCTTCGCCGATCACGAGTGTCGTCACCGGCACCGCGGCGGTGGCGATCGCCTCGAACAACTCCGCGATCGCTGGTCCGATCCCGCCTTCTTCCGCTTCCGCGTCGTTTGCCGCGCCGGGAGTGTCCACAAGCGTCAGCACCGGAATCCCTAGCCGGGACGCCAGCCGGATAAGCCGTGCTGCGGTGCGAAAGCCTGCCGGGCGGGTCGCGGTACCGCACTGTGCTGCGTACGCGATCGCGCGGCCTTCTCGCCAGCCGAAGCCACATTGGACGCCTTCATCGACGTGACCAGCGCGGTCGCCTTGTACGTTCTCTCGCCAGTCGAAGTACGCGTCGAGGTACTCGGGTGCGCGCGCTCGCGAAGAAGCGCGCGCCGTCCGTACCGCGTCCCATCCGGTTTCGGGCAGCGCGGCGTCGCGACGGGCGTTAGGCGGGGGCGCGGGTTCTGTCGACGGCGAAGCCAATAGCTGTAGCCACCGCGCGAGTACGTCACCCAGCTCGTCTGTCTCAACGAGACGGTCGACCTGACCCCATTCCAGCTTCGCTTCGACGGTGTACGCCTCCGCAGGCGATGTCGCAGGCCGTACGCGGGAGCCTGCGAAGCCCACTTGCGCGTCTGGCAGTCCCAACACGACGTCCGAACCGGCACCGAGGGTCGCCCAGCCGCCGCCGGTGGATGGGTTGCGCAGAACGGAAATCTGCGGGACACCCGCCGCGCGCGCGTCCGCCGAGGCGCGCGCGATTCGCTGGAGCTGGGAGAGCGCGCGCATGCCGTGCTGCATCCGGCTGCCGCCAGTCGCGACCAGCGACACCACCGGCAGTCCACGCTCCTTCGCGTGGGCGAAAGCGGCTTCGACGCGGTCTCCAGTCTGCTGTCCGATCGAACCGCCGAGGAAGCCGAACTCCCAGGCGATCAGCACCGTGGGTACGTCGCCGATCTTCGCCTCTCCGACGACGACCGATTCGGCCTCACCGGTGCGCACGGCGGCGGCCGCCCTGGCCTCCGGATATCCCGGCCAGCCGAGCGGATCGTCCGCCGGAGTGTCCGCCAGCGACAGGTCGGTGAACCCGGCGGAGACGGCGGCCAGCAGCTCGCGCGCGGTAGCGTTCATCCCAGCGCTCGCTTCATGACTTTGCCCATGTCGTTGCGCGGCAACGCATCCAGATACCGCACGACGCGCGGCCGCTTGTGCGGAGCGAGCAGTTTCGACACGTGATCGGCGAGGTCTTCGAGCGCCGGGCGCTCGCCGTCCGGCACGACCCAGGCGACGATGCGCTCGCCGAGGTCGTCGTCTGGTTCGCCAGTCACCGCCACCTCGGCGACGTTCGGGTGTTCCAGCAGCGCGTTCTCGATCTCGCCCGCGCCGATCTTGTAGCCGCCGCTCTTGATCAGGTCGGTGGCCTTGCGGCCGACGATCCGGACGTAGCCGTCGGGGTCGCGGGTGGCCATGTCGCCGGTGCGGAACCAGCCGCCGTCGAGCGCCGCGGCCGTCGCGTCCGGCCGGTTGAGGTATTCGGTGAACAGATTCGGCCCGCGGACCTGGATCTCGCCGACCGCGTCCGGCTCTTGCACTGGATCCCCGGACTCGTCGACCAGCCGCAGGTCGACCCCGGCGAGCGGAACGCCGACCGAACCCGGCTTGCGCTCGCCGTCGGCGCGGACACTGGTGTTCATCAGCGTTTCGGTCATGCCGTAGCGCTCCACGACCTGCTGCCCGGTCGCGGCGGTGATCCGCTGGTGGTCGTGCACCGGCAGCGCGGCCGAGCCGGAGACCAGCAGCCGCGCGGACTTGAGCGCGTTGGCGAGGCCTTCGTCGGTCGCGACCGCTTCGGCGATCCGGTGATACATCGTCGGGACGCCGAACAGCATCGTCGCGCCGTTCGCGAGCTCTTCCGTGACGCCTTCGAGAGAGAACCGCCCCAGGTGACGCACCGAGCCGCCACGGCGCAGCGGCCCGAGGATGCCCAGGATCAAGCCGTGCACGTGGAACAACGGCAGCCCATGGACGAGCACGTCGTCAGCGGTCCACTGCCAAGCGTCCTCGAGCGCGTCGAGCGTAGTCGCGATCGAGCGGCGCGGCAGCACAACGCCCTTGGGCGGCCCGGTCGTGCCGGAGGTGTAGACGATGAACGCGGGGGCCTCGGCGTCCGGCTCGCTGGCGGGTGGTTTCCCGTTGCCTTCCAGGGGAATGTCGCGACGCGGCAGGTCGAGCGCGGCGGGCAGTTCGACGCCGGGTTCGGCGAGCACCAGCGCTGGCTCGCTGTCGGCGAGGATGTGCCCGAGTTCGCGTTCGCCGATCTTGGGGTTGAGCGGCACCACCGGAACCCCGGCGAGCAGCGCGGCGACCACCGCGACGCTGGTGTGCAGCGTCGGCGTCGCCCACACCGCGACCCGGCGGTCTCGGGGCAGTTCAGCGGCCAGCGCCCCGGCGACCGCGCCGAGCTCGGCGTAGGTGAGTTTTCGGTCTCCGAAACGCAGCGCTTCCTTGCCGGATCCGGCGGCGACTGCGGGGAACAGCGGATCGGGCACTTTCGCGGACCTCCTGCGTCACCGGCACCTGGAACCGCACCGTACCGCCTTGTGGCGGTGGCCACCTGCGACGCGATTCACAGATCCTGATTGTCAGGGGTACCCAGGTTCAGGCGAGATTATCGAGCAGCGCGCGCACGCGTTCGACCATCGTTTCGTGCCGGGCCGGGGCGACGTTCACGTACCGCTCGCCGCCCGCGGTTTCGGAGAACGAGAACAGGTAGCGGCCGTGCTCGGTGTCGTAGTAGGTGCAGATGTCGCGCCCGCTGACCCGCCGCCCGCCAAGCCCGTCCCGGGCGGCCGCCGTGATCTGCCCGCCGCCGACGCGGGGGAGCGCGGCGACGTCGAGCAAATGCCGCACGTCCTGCCGCGCCGGGCCGCCGTCGATCGCCAGATTCAACGCCGATTCCGGCACCGACACCGCCTGTCCCTGGGCGGGCTTAACGCGCGGCAGCTCCCGGATCAAGTCCTCCGCCAGCGCTTCCGGCCGGGCCGGCCGCAACACCACAGTGCCGGTGGACGGCATGTGGCACGCGAGCACCGCGTCTTTGTTCACTGCCGCGACGACCAGCCGATACCGCCGATCCCGCCCGCTCTCGACGGTCGCCGACAGCTCACTGGCCCCGCGGCACAACACGGTCATGGTCCGGACGAACGTCTCGTCCGGACCGCCGCGCCCCCAGACGCCCTGGTCGGCCATGGCGTTCACCGCGGCTTCGCGATACGCGTGCGTCTCCTCGGGGTCGCGCCAAAGCGGGTCGGGCGAGAGCGCCGCCGGCAGGGAAACCCCGGCGAGCTCCGCCGCGACGGGAAGACAGTCGGCAGGGAGCACCACCTCGCGGGCGAGCACCAGCATCCGTCAGAGCCCGATCACCGGCGGAACCGCCTTGGGAAGGTCGCCGATGAGGGCCGCGTCGGGGTCCTGCTCGACCAGGTAGTCGGCGGTTTCGTGGACGAGGTCGTCTTCCCCCTCGCCCTTCTGCCCGCGACCCATCGCACCCGCACCCATGCCCGGCGCCCCCGCACGCCCGTTGGCTCCGGCGGCTGCTCCACCTCTGGCGGCGGCTTCGGCGTTGCCACCGAACGGCCCGGTACCGGTGCCCGCTCCTCGGCCGACGCTGTTGCTGTTGCCGGGGTTGCCGCTGCCTGGGTTGCCCGAGTAACCGCTGCCAGTTCCCGGGAGCCCCGGGGTGTACAGACCGCTGCTGCCGCCGTTGGGGTTGGCGGTGTTGGGGTTGCTGCTGTTGAACGACCAGGAGTTGGGGTTGCTGGTGTTGTTGGGATTGCTGGTGCTGGTCAGATCCGGCGGAACATAGCCAGAGGTCCGAGTGTCATCCGGCAAATCGCTGTGCGGCGGGTGGTACTTGCCCGGCGTATCCGTCGGACCGTTGCGCGGCGGAACCTCCGGATCCCACCGGTGAGTCTCCGAAGGAGGCGTCACCCCGGGAGGCCCAGTGCGATCGTTCGTGTGATCGCGGTGGCTGGTGTTGCTGCCGCCGGTGCTGCTGGTGTTGTTGTCGCCGCCGACGTAGCCGCCCTCGGAGTACGTGCCAGCGGTGCCGCCGGGGCCGCCCGGGGTGTAGTGCGTGGGCAGATGAGCGGTACCGGTGCTGCCGGGCTGCGTGATGGTGAAGTCGCCGCCCGCGGAGGGCATCGCGAGCTGCCCGTATTGGGACGGGTCCGCCCAGCGACTCGAATTGTCCGACGACTCCTGGTGGTAAGAGTCGTAGCTTTCGGTGATCGCCTGCGCTTTCCGGTTCCAGTCGTCAATCTCGTGCTGCCGGTTCGAGAGGAACGAGAGAGGGGTCCCGGAAACCCAGTCGCCTGCCGGTTTCTCGCCGATGTCGCCGATGTCCTGGATCTTGTTGTGCAGTTGCTGGAACGAGCCGCCCTGGCCGTGGTAGAGCTCCTGCGCCTGCTGGAGATGCTGCCCGCTGACCTGGGACGCCTGCACGAGCGGGCCCGCGCCGGCGTAGGCCTGACCGGCGGAATCTCCCTGCCAGTACTGGCTCATCTTGCCTTGCAGCTGCTGCATCCGGCCGGCGATTTCCTGGTGCTGGCGGGAGAGATCCGAGGACAGGTCTGCCCCGGTGTACATCCCGCCGGAGCCCTTGCCGCTTGTGACGAAGCCGACGATTTGCTGCGGAGTGTAATTAGTCATCGCGCACCTGTCTTGATCGTCTTGATCGCTGCGGTAGCCGCTGTGATGGCCAATGCGCACGGGTCGCTGTAATGCGGGGAGGATTCGCGGAGGATGACCGAGCTGGTGAAGGTCTCGTCGTTCTTCACGCCGACGATGGCCTGGCAGCCGCCTTTTTTGCGGTCGTCGGTGGGGCCGGAAAGCACGGTCGGGTAGCCGTCGGTGTCGGGTGCTTTCTCGAAGTATCCGGATGAGCTGTCTTTGTACTGGTAGGCGCTGGCGAGTCCGCCGCCGTTGGGGACGAATCCGATGCCGACGCTGCTGTTGTCCGGGCCGTACCAGCTGCAGATCGGTGCTCCGGCTCCGGCGTCGGTGGTGGTGCGGACCGACTCGATGACCTGCGCGGCCTGGGCCGGGGTGAGCAGAGAACATGGTGCCTGCTCGTACTTGGCGACGTCGAGCGGGTTGGCTACCTGGGGAACATCGGGCGCGCCCGAAGCCGTCGCCGGTGGCGCGCTCGGAGTCGACGGCGCGGGAGAACCCGGATTGGACGTGCAGGCGGCCAGGGCGAGGAGCAGGATCGCTGTCGCCGCGGCGCGGAGGCTGGTCTTCGTCACCGGGTCATCCTTGCTTGCTCATGCTGGTCGTGTTGGCATGATCCTGCTTCTCGTACTTGCCGATGGCTTCTTTCAGCCGGTCGGCATAACCCTGCGCGTAGGTCTGCTGTTGCTGAAGACTCGTGAGGTAGGCGTCGGCATGCATATCCGCTGCTCGCTTCTGCAGGGAGCTGCCATCGTCGCTGGCCGGCGGCGTTACCGCGCGCAGCTGCCGACCTGACCTGATCATGCCGTTCAGGCCGTCGGCGATGCTCTGCCATTCCGGTTGCAAGGTCTTCATCGCCGCGATGTCCATGTTGAACCCGCCACCCGCCGCGGCGGCGTTCACCTTGGCGTCCTCGGCCGCGCGCTGCTGGTAGACGCGCACGCCGTTGGAGTTCATCGCTTCGCCGAACTGCTTGTCCTGGCGGTCGCGTTTGGCCTGCTCTTCCGGGTCGACGTACCCCGCGCGCCCGTCCACCGGCTGGCTGCTGGACGACTCCCCATTGCCCACGATGACGCTCCCCCTCGGTCCCGGCGGCACTGTCTCCGACTGCCGACGCTTTGACTGAGCTTAATCGGTCGAGGTTCCGCGTGTGGACAAAATCCCCCAAGCCGGGCAGGTGTCAGGAAGCTGTCTTGACAGTGATCAGAGCTGCTGCGGGCCGACTCGATGACCTCCGTGGCCTGGGCGGGGCAAGGTGCCTGCTCGTACTCGGCCACGTCGAGCGGCTCAACCCGCCAGAACCACCACGGCCACGACAGGCAGCTTCATCACGGAACGTATCTTTCCCGAGCCCCCATCCGCCCCGCCCGCTCCCCGGTCTCCTTCGGACCAGAGCTATCCTGGGAAATCGTGCTGGTATTGGCGATCGACACGGCTACTCCGGCGGTGACGGCGGGCATCGTCGCTCTCGACGGGGCTGAGCTCGTCACTCGGGCGGACCGCGTCACGGTGGATCCGAGGGCGCACGGCGAGCTGATCGCCCCGCATGCGCTTGCTGCTGCGGACGAAGCTGGGGTCACGCTCCGCGAGCTCGACGCGATCGTGTGCGGCGTCGGGCCAGGGCCCTTCACCGGGTTGCGGGCGGGGATGGCCACGGCGGCTGCGTACGCGCACGCGCTCGGCATTCCGGCGTACCCGGTGTGCAGCCTCGACGCGATCGCTGCTGACGTGGTGCGCACGGAGAAGCCCTTCCTCGTCTTCACGGACGCGCGGCGTCGCGAGGTCTACTGGGCTGCGTACGACGCTTCGGGCGCGCGCACCGACGGTCCTCACGTACAGCGGCCCGCGGACATCGAGACCGACATTCGCGTCGCGGCGGGGGACGGGGCCTTGCAGTACGCGGCGGCGGTGGGCGTGGTGCCGATCGAGCCGCGGTTTCCGTCGCCGACTGGGTTGGTGCGCGTTGCGCGTACGGCGCTTCTCGAGCGCGCGGAGCCGGAGCCGTTGACTCCCCTCTACCTGCGTCGCCCGGACGCTGTCGAGCCCTCGGCCCGCAAGAGGGTGACCGCCCTGTGAAGCTCGACCAGCTGCGCCGCGCTGACGTCGCGAGGTGCGCGGAGATCGAGAAGATCCTCTTTCCCGGCGACGATCCCTGGAGTGCGCGCGCGTTTCATTCCGAGCTCGACCAGGGCCATTACTACCTAGCCGCGCGGTCGGACGACGGCGAGACCCTGCTGGGATACGCGGGGCTCGCGGTGGTTGGGCGGCGCGGGGACTACGAAGCGAACGTGCACACGATCGGCGTCGTGCCGGAGGCGCAGGGGCAGGGCATCGGCAAGGCGTTGCTGCGAGCGTTGCTGACGCGCGCCGACGAACTGCACGCGGCTGTCTTCCTCGAAGTGCGTACGGACAATGACCCGGCCGTGACGCTGTACGAGGCACACGGTTTCCAGAAACTCGGCATCCGGAAGCGCTATTACCAGCCTTCCGGCGCCGACGCGTTCACCATGGCCCGCCCCGCGCAGGCCCCGGCACGAGACGAGGTGGCCGGCTGATGGCGCGCGTCATCATGGGTATCGAGAGCTCCTGCGACGAGACCGGCGTCGGCCTCGTCCGGCTGCACGACGACGGCACGGTCGAATTGCTCGCCGACGAGGTCGCGTCCAGTGTGGACCAGCACGCTCGCTTCGGCGGCGTCGTGCCGGAGGTCGCCAGTCGCGCGCATCTCGAAGCGATGGTGCCGACGGCGGAGCGGGCGTTCGCCACTGCGGGGCTGAAACTGTCCGATGTGGACGCTATTGCGGTGACGGCTGGGCCGGGTCTTGCGGGAGCGTTGCTGGTCGGGGTTTCGGCGGCGAAAGCCTATGCCACCGCGCTGGATGTGCCGCTGTACGGCGTGAATCACCTTGCCGGGCACATCGCGGTGGACACGTTGCAGCACGGTCCGTTGCCGTCGCCGGTGTTGGCCTTGCTGGTTTCCGGTGGCCACACGCAGCTGTTGCGAGTGGACGACATCGCGTCGAGCATCACCGAGCTTGGGTCCACTGTGGACGACGCGGCGGGCGAGGCGTACGACAAGGTCGCGCGCGTGCTGGACCTGCCGTATCCGGGCGGGCCGCCGATCGACAAGGCGGCCAAGCAGGGCAACCCGAAGGCGATCGCGTTCCCGCGAGGCATGACCGGTCCGCGTGACGCGAAGTTCGACTTTTCCTTCTCTGGATTGAAAACGGCCGTGGCACGCTGGGTGGAGAACGCTGAGCGCGCTGGCGACGCCGTGCCGGTGAACGACGTCGCGGCGTCCTTTCAGGAGGCGGTCGCGGACGTGCTCACCGCGAAGGCGATCCGTGCCGTGCGCGAACAAGACATCGGCACTTTGGTGATTTCCGGCGGTGTGGCAGCGAATTCGCGGCTTTCGGAGCTGGCGGCGGAGCGTTGTGCGGAGGCCGGTATTGAGCTGCGCGTACCGCGGCCGCGGTTGTGCACGGACAACGGCGCGATGATCGCGGCGTTGGGCGCGCACGTGGTCGCGGCAGGCCGGGCGGTGGCGCCGTTGGACTTCTCGGCGAACCCGGGTCTGCCAGTCAACATTGTGTCCCTTTAGGACTCACGAGAGCAGCAGCATCAAGGGACACCCCTAGCAGCGCCTCGATCGCCGAAGCCGACTGTGCTGCCGCGGAGCCGTTTCCATAAGGATTCGCTGACGCAGCAGCGCTAATCTCGCCGCGAAGGATGCGTGCGGCGGTGTCGGTGATCAGCTCCGTGTCGGTGCCGACCAGCCAAGCGCAACCGGCTTCGACCGCTTCCGGGCGTTCCGTCGTGTCGCGCAGCACCAGCACTGGTGTACCGAACGTCGGCGCTTCCTCTTGAATACCACCGGAATCCGTCAGCACAAGCGATGCCAACCGCAGCGCGCGCACGAGATCCGGGTACTCCAACGGCTGGGTGACGGTCACCCGCGCGACCCCGCCCAGCACTTCTTCGACCTGTTCCCGCACAGCCGGATTCGGATGCACTGGGAACAGCACCTGCACGCGCGGATGGGCGTCGACGATCTGCCGCACCGCGGTCAGCGTGCGCGTCAACGGTTCACCCCACGACTCGCGGCGATGCGACGTGACCAGCACCAACTGTTCGCCCGCTTCGGCGATTCCCATCTCCAGCAAGGCAAGCGCCGGATCACGGGCAGGCAAATCGCGTGCGGCCACCGCCAGCACCGCGTCGACGACAGTGTTGCCAGTACGCGTAATGCGCTCCGCCGGAACGCCCTCGGCCAGCAACGCCGCGCCCGCAGCCGCGGTCGGGACCAGGTGTAGCGCTGCGATCCGCGAGATCATCTGCCGCGTTCCCTCCTCGGGGAAAGGCGACGCCAGGTCGTGCGTGCGCAGCCCGGCTTCGAGGTGCACCACCGGGATGCCGAGCCAGAACGAGGCGAGCGCACCGGCCAGTCCGGTGGTGGTGTCGCCTTGCACGACGACCGCCGACGGCCGGTACCGGCGCAGCGCGGCGTCGAGCGCGGGCAGCAGGCCGGACACCAGTTCCGCCTGCGTGCCGGACACTCGCGGCGGCACGTCGAGCCACGCGTCGATCGCCACCTCGAACGGGGCCAGCGCCTGCTCGACCATGCCCTGGTGCTGTCCGCTGTGCACTACCAGCGGCCGCAGCCCGGGCCGGGCGTCCAGAGCCAGCGCGAGCGGCGCGAGCTTCACCGCCTCCGGCCGCGTCCCGGCCAGCAGCATCACGTCCAACGTTTTCACCCTTTCGAGTGTCCCGGAAATCCGGGCTGCCGGCGGGATCACGCCGGCAGCCCGGATTCTTCAGCCGTCCAGGCGGGAGAACCGCCGATTCCGGCGGCGGACGGCGATCAGCGCGGCGATCCCGAGGATCACCAGCGCGATGCCGACCGCGAGCCACCAGCCGACGTCGGCGCCGGTGGCGGCGAGGGTGCCCACCCCGCCACCGGCGACGCCGACCCCGGCGCCAGGCATCTTGTACATCGGTCCATCACCTCACCGGGTCAGGCGGCCGAGCGACGGCGGGTGAAGCGCAGGCCGACCGGCACCGCGACGGCGGCGAGCACGCCGAAGCCGATCCACATGCCCGCACCGGAGGCGAGCGGCATCGGCGGAGCGGCCGGACCGCAGGTCGCCGACGACAGGATCACGTCGCCCGAACCGAGCGCGCCCAGCGCGTCGCCGCCGAGCAGTTTCAGGTGCAGGGCGTTGACGGTGA
The DNA here is from genome assembly GCF_041346965.1 of Amycolatopsis sp. cg13. Classification (GTDB taxonomy): domain Bacteria; phylum Actinomycetota; class Actinomycetes; order Mycobacteriales; family Pseudonocardiaceae; genus Amycolatopsis. Next base: position 4,968,044 of record NZ_CP166848.1, on the reverse strand, counting down.
GGCTGCCGTCCGGGTTCTTGATCTGCTCGTTCAGGATCAGCGTCGCCACGTGCAGCGGGCCGACCTGGACCTTCAGTTCGGTGTTCGCCGCCGGGGTGGCGTCGACCTTGCCGAGGCTGCCGAGGTTCGCGCCGACCAGCGTGGTGCTGCCCTTGACGCCTTCCTGGGTCGCGGTGCAGACGGCTTCGACCGCCTTCGCGCCGACATTGCCGACGGCGGCCTTGAGCAGCGGCAGCCCGACGTCGGCGGTGGACGCCTTCGCCGTGACCGCGCCGGAGTTGTCGTCGCGCACGGCGGACGTGTTGATCACGCCGGTGGTGAGCACGCCGGGAACGTTCGCGGAGACCGCGGTGTTTTCCGTCGGGCCGCCGGTGTTCGCGGCCGCGAGCGGGCCGAGGTGCACCGCGGGCTGGCCGAGCAGCGTCACGTTGACGTTGACGCCGTAGGCCGACCCGTCGCCGGGAGCGGCGCTGGCCGGAGCGGCTCCGGCCAGGGCGATGCTCGCCACGACAACGGCGAGCATGCCGCCTCGTCGCACGAGGTGTCTCTTCACTGGTCCTCCGAATTTTCTCAGGGCGAGCCGCCGCGCGGACTAAACCCGCTGAGCAAGAGTCGGCACGCGGATCGGTTATCGGCGGACGTTTCCGAAATGGCACAGCTTTTTCGGTGGATCACCACATCGGGTGATATAGATTCGGCTTTTTCCCAGGTTGCGCGAAGTATCACTCGAACGGACTAGCAAGCTTGAGTAAGAATATGCCGAAAGCTGCTCGGGTATCCCCGAAAAGGGGCTGTCCGGGGAAGGGCGGAAACCGTCGCGGACACGACCGTGGCCGGTACCGCCCCGGTTCCGCTGGGTTTCTTCTCGAGAGGGTCGTCGTGACAGCAGTCAACGCGCCGGTGTCCGGCGCATCCCGGTTTCCGCTGCGTATGGCGGTGTTCGGGGTGCTCGCCGCGGGGGTCGTGCTGGTGCTCGTGGAGCGCGGGTACCGCGAGCTGGAAGTGCAACTGGCCGGTGCCATCCTCCGGGTTGTCACCTCATCGGGGGTCTATGTGGCCGGAAGCCGGGAATCGGTCTACTTCGGGTTGTCCGGCGATACTCCATTCGGGTTGCGGATGACTCCGGAATGCTCGTCGGTATTCCTTCTGCTGCCGTTGCTATTAGTAACCGCCGCACTTCTGTGGTTCCGGCCACAGAATGCCCGCAGGCTCTTTTTCTCGCTGGGAATTTCCGCGATCGCGGTGATTTTGGTTAATCAGTTACGGATTCTCACCATCGTCGGGCTGGTCAACGGGCTCGGCACCGACGAGGGCTACTACTGGGGCCACACGCTGCTCGGTTCGCTGGTCAGCGTCATCGGCGGCGCGATCTCGCTGGTGCTCTTCGTGTGGCTGGCGACGCGGAAGACGAAGGCCGAGAAGCAGGCCGCGGCGTGAGCGACTCCGGCCTGAAGATCCTGCTGTCGGTCACGCAGGCCTTCGCGCTCACCATGAGCGTCGCGTTCCTCGTGTACGTCGTGGTGATCGTCGTGCCGTACCTGCGCCGCAAGCCCGCTCCGGTCGGCGATCCGGCCGACTTCTCCTGGCACTTCTTCGTCCCCTGCCGCGACGAGGAGGTGGTGATCCGCGAGACGGTGAAGTACCTGCGCAGCACCTTCCGCCGCGCGCACGTGTGGGTCGTGGACGACGACTCCGACGACCGCACCGCCCGCGTCGTGCGCTCGGTGTGGCGGCGCAACGGCGGCTACGACGCGAATCTGCACCTCGTCGCCCGGCAACGCCCGGAAGCGCGCACTGGCAAGGGAGACGCGCTCAACGCCGCTTACCGCGAGCTGGACGAATGGCTCGGCCCGGACGCGGACCGCGACCGCGTGGTGGTCGTGGTGGTCGACGCGGACGGCCGTCCCGCGCCCAACTGCCTCGAAGTGTGCGCGGCGGACCACCTGTTCGGCGACGAGACCGTCGGTGCCGTCCAGCTCGACGTCCGGATGAGCAACTTCCGCAGCCGTCCGCCCGGTCGCACGTGGTTCTCCCGCGCGTTCGGGCTCAAACTCGCCCAGCTGCAGGACTTGGAGTTCCGCACCGCGATCGCGGCGATCCAGACGTCGCGCGGCTTCACCGGCACGATCTCCATGGGCGGCAACGGACAGTTCACCCGGCTGTCCGCATTGGACTCGATCGCCGGTGACGAACTGGCCCCGTGGCGCGGTTCGCTCCTGGAGGACTTCGAACTCGGCGTGCACCTGCTCACCGCGGGCTGGCGCACCGGGTTCACGCCGGATTCGCATGTGGCGCAAGAAGGTCTGTACAGCCTCCGCCGGTTCCTGGTGCAGCGCACGCGCTGGGGTCAAGGAACCATGCAATGCATGCGGTACCTGCGCCGCATCTGGGACTCACCGCATGTGTCCACTTTGGGCGCCGCGGAGATGATGTACTACCTGGCGCAGCCGTGGATGCAGCTGCTCGGCTCGCTGCTGTATCCGGTGCCGTTCATCATGCTTCTCGTGAGCACCGCGGGCGATCCCGGCCAGGTGTGGACGTGGTTCACCGGCGGCGCGTGGATCCTGTTCGCGATCTACGGTTCGTTCGGGCTGCTGCCGTTCGTCGTGTGGGGCCCGATCTACCAGATGAAATGCTTGCGCAGCAAGAACATCTTCCGCGGCATCGGCATGGGCCTGCTGTACGCGGGCTACATCTACACCTTCTACATCACGTCCTGGCGCGCGTTGTTCCGGCTGGTGCGCGGCCGCAACGGCTGGGCCAAGACCCGGCGCAACACCGAGGCCAGCGCCGGCGTGAAGGTGGCCCTGGACGCGTGAATGCCCGGGCCGCGCGCGGTCGGCCCGGGCATTCGACGAGCTGCGGTCAGGACGCCGGTTCGAGGTCGACGTCGTCGCGGCTGACGTACGCCACGCGGTGGCCGAGCTGGATTTCCACGTACCGCGACTTGCCCTTCACGACCTTGTTGGTCGCGACGTCGAAGGACGCCGAGTAGTACTCCGAGCCGGTCAGCCCGCCGACCGAGTACTTCTGGCCCGCGCCGAACTGATACGGCAACGGCTTGAGCTCCTGCACCGGAATGTCCTTCGGATACGCCCCGGCTTCCGGGTACGCGCTCCCGTAGACCGGCACGGTCGCCTTGCCCTCCTTGGGAGTCGCGACGAATCCGTCGGCCGGATACGCGGTGGGCGCGTCGCCCGGGTTGCGGAACCAGCCCTTCTGCCCGAGGTACCAGATCGCGGTCCAGTCGTCCTTGGTGTCCGCGACGGCGTACTTCTGGCCGGTGGCCGCACGGCTGCCGATGTCCGCGACGTCCATTGTGGACGGATTCGGCCCGTGCATGCCCACGTCGGACAGCAGCGGCGCGGATTCGCTCGGTTCGGTGTGCAGCACGACGGAACCCGAACTCCGGTCCGGGCAAGGGTTTCCGGAGCCGATCTTGTCACAGCCGGTGAACGCCGGACGGTTGGCGGAGTACTCCGGCGCGATCATGACGAGGCCGGAATCCGGCGCGCCCTCGTGCTCCAGCGGGGAGCCGAGCAGGTCGAAATAGTGCGCCCAGTCCCAGTACGGGCCGGGATCCCAGTGCATGCTCTTGATCTTGTCCGCGTTCGGGCCGGGAACGTTGTCGTGGCCGAGGATGTGCGCGCGGTCCAGCGGAACGCCGAAGCGGTGCGCGAGGTAGCGCACGAGCTTCGCGGACTGGCGGTACATGGCTTCGGTGAACCAGGTGCCCTGCGCGGCGAAACCCTCGTGCTCGACGCCGAGGGATTTCGCGTTCAGGTACCAGTTCCCGGCGTGCCAGCCGACGTCCTTGGTGGGCACGTGCTGGGCGACCTGGCCGTCCGACGAGCGGACCGTGTAGTGCCACGCGGTCTGGCCCGGGGTCTGGGCCTGCTTCATCACCGAGTCCCAGGCGCCCTCGGTGTCGTGGATGACGATGTAGTCGATCTTCTGGTCGTGCGGGCGGTCGGCCTTGTCGTAGTTGCCGTAGCTGTCGCCGATCTTCTGGAACGGCGCGGGCACCGACTCGCAGGACATCGACCGCGGGCACTCGGTGGCCGGCGGCTCTCCGGCGCGCAGCCCGAGGCGGTCCGCCTGGGCGCGGTCCGGGGTGACGTCGGAGGCCGGGGCGAGTTTGACGGCCTGTCCGTCGTCAGTCGTACGCGTGATGCCGCTGCTGATGGTGGCGAAGACTTCGTCGGCGAAGGTGCGCGCGCCGGTGACGTCTTCGGAGCCGCTGTATCGCGCGACGGCTCCGTACCAGTCCTTCGCGTTGTCGCTCTTGACGCCCAACTCTCGCTGGTACTGGGCCAACAGTGCCGCTCCGCCGCGAATGTTCGCTTCGGCGTCGGTACGGAGCTTCGCGGCGTCGGTGTGCAGAAGCTCGGCGGCCTTGTCGATGGTCTGACTGCCGGGCGGGGGAGGCGAGGGCTTGAGCGGCTTCAGCCGCAGCGTCGGCCGCGAGTCGTCGCCGCGGGGGTCTTCGTCGGGGTTGTCGAACTCGCTGGTGCGCAGGCCGGTGGTGCGGACATCGGTGAGGTGCATCGGCCCGTAGCCGGCGGCGGTGCTGGGAGCGCCGGAGTGGGTGTCCCAGCGGGATTCGAGGTAGGAGACGCCGAGCAGGACGTCCAGCGGGACGCCGAATTCGCGAGCGGCGTCGGCGAAGTCGCGCTGGCGGGCCTCGTTGGCTGGCTGGGCGGAGGCCGGGACAGTGACCGCGATCGCGGCGAGTGCCAGCAGCCCGGTGGTCGCGGCGGCCAGGCGCCACGGGAGTGAGCGGGGCATAGGAGGACTCCAGGAGTGAGATGCCTGTCTGTGCGGATCCAACCAGCCGCCGGGGGGGTTGGTGGGGTTTATCCGCCGGATGCGTCCGAACGGGCACGCGGCGGTGCCCGCGGAGCCTGGGCCAGCGGACGAGCCGGGCGTGCGCACCTGATCGCCGCGCCCGGCCGGGGGGTGCGGAATCCGTGTGGAACAAAGCCGCCGGTCAGCGGCTTCCGTCCCGAGTTCCGGCTCGTGAGCGGACCCTCCTTGCGAAGCTGGCACTCACGTGGCTAGAGTGCTAAATGAACGGCCCGGACACGCCCCGGCACCCGCGACGGCGGGGGTGGTATGAGCCGTAACCAGTCATCATGCCGACGCTTTCGACGACCGTGGAGGTCAACCCGGTGAGCGTGAACATCAAGCCGCTCGAGGACAAGATCGTTGTCCAGACGAGCGAGGCCGAGGAGACGACCGCTTCCGGCCTCGTCATCCCCGACACCGCCAAGGAGAAGCCCCAGGAGGGCAAGGTTCTGGCCGTTGGCCCGGGCCGCATCGACGACAAGGGCAACCGCGTTCCGCTGGACGTGGCTGTCGGCGACGTCGTCATCTACTCCAAGTACGGCGGCACCGAGGTCAAGTACAACGGCGAGGACTACCTGATCCTCTCCGCCCGCGACGTGCTGGCCGTCATCAACTGACGCGTCACTCGCAGCGCAAGGACGCCCCGGGCCCCGCTCATGCCGGGGTGCGGGGCGTTTTGCGTCGCACGACAACCGAAAGGTAAGCGGAAAGCGTTATGCCCAAGCAGATCAGTTTCGACGAGGACGCTCGTCGCGCGCTCGAGCGCGGGGTGAACAAGCTCGCCGACGCGGTCAAGGTCACCCTCGGCCCGCGCGGTCGCCACGTCGTCCTCGACAAGAAGTTCGGCGGCCCGACGATCACCCTCGACGGCGTCACCGTCGCTCGTGAGGTCGAGCTCGACGACCCGTTCGAGAACCTCGGCGCGCAGCTCGCGAAGAGCGTCGCCACCAAGACCAACGACGTCGCGGGCGACGGCACCACCACCGCCACCGTGCTGGCCCAGTCGCTGGTCAAGCACGGCCTGCGCAACGTCGCCGCCGGTGCCAACCCGACCTCGGTCGGCAAGGGCATCGAGGCGGCCGCGGAAAAGGTCATCGAGGTCCTCAAGGCCAAGGCCACCCCGGTCAAGGGCCGCGACAACATCGCCCAGGTCGGCACCGTCACCTCGCGTGACGCGGCGATCGGCGCGCTGCTCGGCGAGGCCGTCGAGCGCGTGGGCGAGGACGGCGTGATCACCATCGAGGAGTCGTCCACGCTGGCGACCGAGCTCGTGATCACCGAGGGCGTCCAGTTCGACAAGGGCTTCCTGTCGGCGCACTTCGCGACCAACCCGGAGGACCAGAAGGCGACCCTCGAGGACGCCTACATCCTGCTGCACCGCGAGAAGATCTCGGCGCTGGCCGACCTGCTCCCGGTGCTGGAGAAGGTCGTCGAGGCGAAGAAGCCGCTGCTGATCATCGCCGAGGACGTCGACGGCGAGGCGCTGTCCACCCTCGTGGTGAACTCGCTGCGCAAGACGATCACCGCGGTCGCGGTCAAGGCCCCGTTCTTCGGCGACCGCCGCAAGGCGTTCCTGGACGACCTGGCCGTCGTGACCGGCGGCGAGGTGATCTCCGCGGAGATCGGCCGCAAGCTGTCCGAGGTCGACCTCGGCTCGCTGGGCAAGGCCCGCCGGGTCGTCGTCACCAAGGACGACACGACGATCGTCGACGGCGGCGGCACGAAGGACGACATCGCCGCGCGGACCGCGCAGATCCGCAAGGAGATCGAGACCACCGACTCCGACTGGGACCGCGAAAAGCTGCAGGAGCGGCTCGCGAAGCTCGGCGGCGGCGTGGCCGTGATCAAGGTCGGCGCTGCTACCGAGACCGAGCTGAACGAGCGCAAGCACCGCATCGAGGACGCCGTGGCTTCGACCAAGGCGGCCGTCGAAGAGGGCATCCTGCCCGGCGGCGGCTCGGCGCTGGTGCACGCGGTCAAGGAGCTCGAGGGCAACCTCGGCCTGACCGGCGACGAGGCGACCGGCGTCGCGATCGTCCGCGACGCGCTCACCGCCCCGCTGCACTGGATCGCGACGAACGCGGGCCACGAGGGCGCGGTCATCGTGAACAAGGTCAAGGAACAGACCTGGGGCCAGGGCTTCAACGCGGCCACCGGCGAACTGACCGACCTGATCGCGGGCGGCATCGTCGACCCGGTCAAGGTGACCCGCTCGGCCGTCGCGAACGCGGCGTCCATCGCCCGGCTGGTGCTCACCACGGAAAGCTCCGTGGTCGAGAAGCCGGTCGAGGAGGAGCCGGACGCCGGACACGGCCACGGCCACTCGCACTGACGCTGGTTACGGCTGCGTCTTTTGGCGGGGCGGTGCTTCCCTTTGGGGAGTGCCGCCCCGCTTTTTTGTTGCGGTGCTTGGGAAAAGGGGTAGGTGACGGGGGCTTCGGGATCTAGCGGTGGCGGGTTTGGGCGGGATCGCAATGATCGACCGGAATGGGGCTATTCGGGTGAATGTGCGCGAGGGAAGCCAACCTCGCCGTCGGGACGCGGGTGAGTAATGCGTGAAAGGCCCGGGCGTTCGGGCTCTGCCAGATCACTCCGAGGGGTAATGCGCATGATGCCGATTTTGAGCTCCAAACAGGAAAACAGAACGCTCCGCCGCGGGAAAGGCCGCGCGGCCGTCGCGATGTTCGCCGCCGCGGCCGGGTTGGTTCTCGCGGGTCCTCCCGCTGCCGCTGCCGTTCCAGCGGCCAACGCCCCCGTCGACCTCGTCGATCCTGGCTCGGGGAGTTCCTTCCACGGCACCGCCGCGTTCAGCAACCGGTCGGTCACCGTCGCGGGAACGTTCCACGCCGTCGGGTGCCGGAGGTTCTACGCTGCCTCCCACGCGGGCAGCGCACAGTTGGATATCAGGAGCACGAGTACGCATTGCAATACCACGACGCAGGAAACTTTGCCGCTCACCGCAAATGTCGTCGGCGGAGCCAACTTCGTCAGAGTCGCCCTGACCGACGCGAGCGGTGTCGGCGTCGGGAAAGACGTTTATCGCCCCTGAGCGGGATCGCCATTGAGAGGTCGTTCGGGTGTGCGGCAACATGCCTCGCTCCCGGGCGTCTCCTCAATCACGAATCGCGGCGGTTTTCCCGACTGAGTGCGGATCAGGCCATCAGCGCCGCAAGTCTTTCCGCATCACCGGTCGGCTAGGAACCGTTCTCCCCACCTCAACAAACCCCGCCCGCGCGAACATCGCCGCCGTACCGGTGAAAACGGCTGACGGCGACGGCGCGGCCTTCAACGCGGCGACATCGACCGGATGCCCGTCCAGCACCGATCCGCCGTGCGTCCGCGCCCAATCGACCGCCGCCTCCAGCAGTGCCACCCCGACGCCGGCTCCTCGCCACGACCGTCGCACCACGAAACACGTGACCCACCAAGCATCCGGGTCGTCGTCGAGCAGTCGGCGCAGCGCACGGTTGCCCATCACGCCCGGCAACAAGGCGCGTGGCTGCACCCGCGTCCAGCCGACGGGTTCGTTGTCGAGATATCCGACGAGCCCGACCGGCACCGCAAGGGTTTCGACCTCCGCGCGCAGAGCCGAGCGGTTGTCCGGCGCGCTATGCGTCCGGAACCGCTGACACCAGCAGCTGTCGTCCCGCCGAGCCCGGCTGGCGAAGACGCACTCCAAATCCGGCCAGTTCTCGGCGGTAAGCGCCCGGAACTCCACCCTGCGAAGCATAGGCACCGGAAAGCCGCGGTCCGGAAACCGCGGCTTCCCCACACTCAAGCAGTGAACCCGCCATCCACCGTGATCGAAGTCCCCGTCAGATACCGCCCATCAGGCCCCGCCAGGTACGACACCGCCGCCGCGATGTCTGAAGGATTTCCGTAGTGTCCCAACGCGATATGCGCCAGCTGGTCACCGGAATGCGGCCCGTCCGCCGGGTTCATCTCGGTGTCCGTCGAGCCCGGGTGCACCACCATCGCCGTGATTCCGCGCGGTCCCAGGTCCCGCGCCAGGCCCTTGGTCATCCCGACCAGCGCCGACTTGCTCGCCGCATACAGGCTCATTCCGACGAACGGCATGCGCTCGGCCAGATCGCTGCCGATCGACACGATCCGGCCGCCGCGAACCATGTGCCGCGTTGCTGCCCGGGCCGCCACCAGCGGGGCCTTCACGTGGATCGCCAGCGTGCGGTCGATCGCCTCCGGAGTCAGTTCGTCGATCGGCGCCACGTCGAACACTCCGGCGTTGTTCACCAGCACGTCCAGCCCGCCCAAGTCGGCCGCAGCTCGGTCGACCGCACGGGTTACGGCACCAGCGTCCGCGGCGTCTGCCTGCAGGGCCAGACCGCGGCGGCCGAATTTTTCGATGGACGCGACCACGTCCGCCGCCCGGTCCGCGGCGCGCTCGTAGGTGATCGTGACGTCCGCGCCGTCCTCGGCCAGCCGGAGTGCGATCGCCGCGCCGATCCCGCGGCTTCCGCCGGTGACCAGCGCGACCTTGCCGTCCAGGGTGCCCATGCCCCCACCTCTTTCTGTAGTGATGACTAAATAAATAGCCGCGTACGATGGGCGAGGTCAAGGATTCTGTATCGATCGCTAAAGAAGGTGGTCCATGTCACCCCGCGGCCGCCCGCGCGCGTTCGACCGCGAGCACGCGCTCACACAGGCCATGTTGGTGTTCTGGGAGCGCGGCTACGACGGCGCGTCGCTCGCGGAGCTGACTGAAGCGATGGGGATCAAGCCGCCGAGCCTGTACGCGGCCTTCGGGGACAAGGAGTCACTGTTCCGCGAAGCAGTGAAGCACTACCAAGCTGAGCACGGACGGCACACGATGCGCGCGTTGACTGAAGAGCCGACAGCGCGCGCGGCCATCGAGGCGATGCTTCGCAACAACGCTTGTGCGTACGTCGAACCCGGCCACCCCAAGGGGTGCATGGTCGTTCTCGCGGCCACCAACTGCACTCCGGCCAATGCTTCCGTGTGGGAGTTCCTCGCTGCTTCGCGCGACAACGTGCGTCGCGAACTCTGCGCGCGCCTTCGCCGCGGAGTTGAAGAAGGTGACCTCTCGGCCACTGTGGACACTGAAGCGCTCGGCGCGCTCTACGCGACTGTCTTTTATGGACTGACCATGCAGGCGCGCGACGGCGTCAGCCTCGACTCGCTGATGACCGTCATCGACCTCGCGCTCTCGATGTGGCCCGAAAACGGCGGAGGGGCGGCGTCCACTGTGGACACCGCCCCTTCCGCGCCGTGATGAAAGTCAGATGTGCGCCATGGTCAACGCGCGTTTGTCCTGTTTGATGATGTGGTCTCGTTCCGATTCGGACAGTCCGCCCCAGATGCCGTAGGGCTCGTGCACGGCGAGCGCGTGCTTGCGGCACATCTCCAGCACCGGGCACGACAGGCAGATCGCCTTGGCCCTGGCCTCGCGCCGCGCCCTCGCCGGTCCCCGCTCTCCGTCCGGGTGGAAGAAGGATCCGCTGTCCATCCCCCGGCACGACCCCTCCAGCTGCCAGTCCCACATGTCTGCGTTGGGGCCGGGGAGCCTGCGCGTGTCTGCCATCCTGACCGCCTCCGTCATCCGGTCGATGCCATTAGCTGCTCTGCTGTGGTGCCGATACTCCATTCGGTGCAACGGCGGTAACGTTAGAAGCGCGCCAATAGTTGTTCAATAGATCGGCGGCGATTCAGCCGTTAGGCATCCCCCAGATGTGTGAGCTGGGCTTTTGGCTCGGGTTGCCGTTACCGCGAGCTGGCTGGATATTGACCGGGTGGGATCCGGATCAGGCGATGGAGAACCCACCCTGCCGGTGGCCTCGGTCGCCCGCCGGCTCGGTGTCGCGCCGTCCACCCTGCGTACTTGGGACCGGCGCTACGGCCTCGGCCCCAGTCGCCACACCGACGGCAGACATCGCCGCTACGGCAGCTCTGACATCGGCCGTCTCGAACTTATGCAGCGTGCGCTCCTTCGCGGTGCTTCAACGGCGGAGGCCGCGCAGTACGCGTTAGAGCAGATGCCGCGCGCGGACTTCGTGCCAGCGCCTGCGGAGCCTGCCGAAGCAACGGAGACGAAGGGCGCTGCTGACGACGTCGAAGTCCCTTCGCGGCTCGCGCGCCGACTGAGTACTGCGGCGTTGGCGATGGATGTCGGCGCGGTACAGCGAATGCTTGTCGACGCCATCGGCGAGCTAGGCGTGCTTCAGGCGTGGTCCGGCGTGATTGACCCTGTTCTCACCGCGCTCGGCGCGCGGTGGCGAGGCGTGCACGCGGGCGCGGAAGTGGAGTACCTGCTTGCTGAGTGCGTGTACGCGGCATTAGTGCGCGCGACGCCGGTCCTCGACGAGCCTCGCAACCAACGGCCGGTCCTTCTCGCGTGTGTGCCCGATGAGCGGGACAACATGCCGGTGTACGCGCTCGCGGCCGCTCTCGCGGGACGGCGGATCGGCGCGCAGCTCTTCGGCATTGCGCTGCCGCAAGAAGTGCTGGCAGTAGCTGTACGGCGAAGCGCGCCAGCCGCGGTGGTGCTGTGGGCGAATCGCGCGAACGCCGACCCTCGGCTCTTCGCGCGAGTGTCTCGCGGACGGCAGCGGACGCGCCTGTTCGCTTGCGGCCCCGGCTGGGATCCGGCGCTGCTGCCGCCGAAAGTCGAGCTGCTCGGAGATCTTTCCGCGGCGGCCGACCGCGTGGAGCACGTTCTTGTCGGTGCTCCACGCTAGAAAGGTGAGGTGGACGAAGAAGCGCTGACGGCCCTCGCGTTCGGCTCGGACGCCGGGTCGGCGGCCCCGATACCTCGCGACGGCTCGCCAAGGCAATGCCTCCTGGCGGCGATCGTGCTGGGCGCCCGCGGCCGATACGCGGCGGCCGCGGCCTTGCTCGACCCGCTTCGCCGCGGCCGGGATCCGCTGACGGCCTCGCTGGCGGCGAGCACGCTCGCGTCGCATCGGCGACAGCTTGGCGGACACGTGGCGGCGCGGAAGCTGGACGGGGAGGCTCTGCTGGCGGTCGCACTGGGCGGAGCGGGGGAGCGCGGGGCTGGCGACGCCCCGGGGCTGGCCGGCGGCTTGGCAGCGACTGACTCCCCAACACGGTCCCCGCTGCCCGCCACTGCGAGCCCCAACGCTTCATCCGTGAGCCGAGACAGCCCCGGCAGCGCCCCCACCGAAGACCCCAACGGACTAGACCGCCAAGGCGCGCGAGCCGACGCCCTCCTGGGCCTAGCCGCCGACAACCTCGCCCTCAGCCGTATCTCCGCCGCCCGCCGCCTCGCCGTCCGGGCAGCGCAAACCGACCGTCGCTGGCGCGCGACCGTCCGGGGCGGCTGGGTGGGTGCCGAGATCGAACTCGCCGACGGTCAGCCCGAAGCAGCAGTAGCCCCGGCCCGGCTCGCCTACGAGACCGCCGTCGCCCGTCACGCTCAGCGACATGTCGTGAAGTCCGCCATCGTCCTCGGGGTCGCCCTGCTGGCCGCCCGAAAAAGTGGCGCGCGGGAGCTCGTGCTCGCCGCCGCCGAAGACGCCGAGAAATGTGAACTCGATTCACTTAATTGGGTGGCCGCGCGCGTCGCCGCTGATCTGGAGCCCGACCGGGCCGAGGAGTATCGATTCAGGAGTCGCCAGGTGTTGCACGCAGTGTTACGGCACGCGGATCCTTGCGTGATGCGCATCGCACACGAATCGCCGTGGGTGCCCGTCGGACCCGGGTAGGCCTGCGGGAACGGGCGTTCCGGCATCCGGGCTAAGAAACTTCAAAAAAAGCCACCGGATCGTGTCAAGGTTCGGACTAAAGCGTCCGATAGGGGAAGTGGAATGTCACCCGGCTGCAGGAAGGAAACCCCGTGACGACGGTCTTGATCTGCGACGACCGACGCAGTGTCCGCGAAGGGCTCACCCGTGTGATGTCCGCGGTGCCTGGGGTCAGTCGCATCGACTGCGTAGCGCACGGTGACGAGCTGCTGGCCCGGTACACCCGTCAGCCGGTCGACGTCGTGCTGGTCGGGACGCAACGCGCGGTCCCGACAGGCGTCGAGGCAACCCGCCGGCTCGTCTCCGCGAACCCCCAGGCGAACGTCATCGTCTTCGGCGCCCCGGACGACGCGGGCAGCATCGCGGCCGCCATCGCCGGCGGAGCGCGCGGCTACCTGCGCTGGGACGCCTCGCGGCCCGAACTGGTCGCCGCGCTGGCGCACACCCTGGCCAGCACCTCGGTGCCCGCGCCGCGGCAGCCGTCCGACCCGGGCGTGCAGCTCACCGAGCGCGAGCTGCAGGTGCTGCGCGGCATGAGCCAGGGCAAGAGCAACGGCCAGATCGGCCGCGAGCTGTACCTCTCCGAGGACACGGTCAAGACGCACGCGCGGCGGTTGTTCCGCAAGCTCGGCGTCCGCGACCGCGCGCAGGCCGTGGCGCACGGCTTCCGCCGCGGTCTCGTGTCCTGACCGAGGCAGAGCAAGCCAGTACGGGACTTCCGATCCGATTCCCGCGGTGACGAACGGGCCAGGGCAGCCAAGCCCTGGCCCGTACCTGTTGTCCTGGCCCCTGCTCCGCGTGCCTCGCCCGCGTCCCCACCGCGTGACGGCACTGCCCCAGCCCGTCTGCCTGCGACGATCGCCGTCCGGCCGCGCCCGGCGCGCCGGTCGCCACCTCTGGCGGTTGTCTGGTAGGACTCCGACGGTACGGTAGCTGTGACCGGCGCAGGACCGGGACGACCACGCGCCGGATTCTTTGCGCACCTACACGTAACGCTGGGACTGTTGTCTGCGATGGCCACTGTGGGGGATGGACTGGACGAGCCGGTCGCCGCCGCTGTCGAGGGAGACCCTCAGGCAGTGGAGCGGTTGCTGGCCGCCATTCGTCCCCTTGTGGTGCGGTATTGCCGCGCCAGGGTTGGCAGGCAGGAGCGTTCGTTCGCTTCGGCAGACGACGTTGCGCAGGAGGTGTGTCTCGCGGTGCTCACGGCATTGCCTTCGTACCGTGACCAGGGCCGCCCTTTCCTGGCGTTCGTCTACGGCATCGCCCAGCACAAGGTTGCCGACGCGCACCGCGCCGCGGCGCGCAACCGGGCGGAGCCGGTCGCCGAGATCCCCGACGAGATCGAGGGCGGCGTCGGCCCGGAGCAACGTGCTCTGCAGGGTGAGCTGAACGAGCGGATGGCGCAGTTGCTGCAGGTGCTGCCGGACAAACAGCGGGAAATCGTTGTTCTGCGGGTCGTGGTCGGACTGTCGGCGGAGGAGACGGCGGAAGCCGTCGGTTCCACGCCGGGCGCCGTCCGCGTCGCCCAGCACCGGGCGCTCGCCCGGCTGCGCAAGGTGCTTGCCGCCGAGGAGGTGATCTGAGTGACCGATCGCGAAGACCGGGACAGAGACCTGTCACCTTCCGCGCAGGCCAGCGGCCTGACCGGGTACGAAGCGGAAGCCGACGGCGACCTGACGGCCATCCAGGCCGACGACGCGCTGCTCGACGCGCTCGGCGGGACCGATCCGGCTGTCGCCGACGGGCTCGGGGACCAGGAACTGAACGCGCTGCTGCTCGCGTGGCGCCGCGACATCGACAGCGAACCGCTCGCTGAGCTGGTCGACGTCGACACTGCGGTCACCACGGTGAGGACCGCCACGCTGGCGCGCAAGTACCAAAGCCGCGGCCGTCGCCGCCGCTATCTCGTGCCGGTGGCCGCCGCGTGCGCCGCCGCCGCGATCGCCTTCACCGGCACCGGTCTCGCCGCCCGCGACGCGCAGCCCGGCGACACGCTGTGGGGCCTCACGAAGGTGCTCTACGCCGACCACGCCCGCTCCGTCGAGGCCGCCGCCGCGGCGAAGCTCGACCTGGAGAAGGCGAACCTGGCGCTGGCCGACAACCGGCTCGCGGACGCCCGGCGCGCGCTCGCCGACGCGCAGGCCGCGCTCACCCAGGTCACCGACGCGGACAACCGCAACCAGCTCCTGCAGCAGCACCGCGAACTGGCCGCTCAGCTCGGCCAGCCGACGGCCCCGCCCGCGGACCAGAAGCCGTCGACGCCGCCCGCCGTTCCGCCGGTGCACGACCCGGTCAGCAGCGCGGCGCAGCCGCCCGGCCAGTCGACGTCCCTGCCCGGCACCGGGGGCGGGCACACCAATCCGCCGCCGGTCACCTCGGCGACGCCGCTTCCGCCGGTGACGTCCACGCCGAGTTCGCCGCCGCCGTCGCCGAGCGCCACCCCGAACGATCCGGGCACGGGCAGCAGCCCGCGCAACGAGTCGTCGCAAGGGGTACAGGCGCCGAACGGCACCAGCGGTTCCTAGGTTTCACGAAGGTCCCGGCACGGACAGTGCCGGGACCTTTTTCGTTCACCGGTTTCAAGGGGGGAGGCGTGGTGCTGGTTTTCGGAGATCCCTACGAGACCGCCAGCGGGACAGTGCTGATCACGGTCACCCGGCAAGGCCGTCGAGGCGGGCCGGGGCGTGCGGTCGGGCTGTACACGATCGACTCCGACGGCGTGACCTGGACGCCCGCGGTCGACGGGGGCCGGATCGCGCTGATCGGGGCGTGCACCGGTTTTGTGGCGGCGGCGCTCGCGACGCTGGCCGTGGTGCACCGTCCACCGTGGCCGAATCTGACCGAGCGGGCGATGATCGCGCTGGCGGAGAGCCCGAAGCACCGGCGTTGAGCAGGTTGTCCACAAGTCGACACCTCTGTGGGCAACTCCTGTGGACAACTTGTCCGCGCACACGAAGAAGACCCTGGTGGCCAAACTCACCAGGGCCTTCTTTCAAGCTTTCAACGCTGTTCAGGACCGAAGAAGTCAGTACGCGCTTTCGTTCGCGGTGACCCCGTCCGCGAACCCGCGGCAGTAGTCCCAGCTCACGTAGTCCGTCGGGTTCGGGTCGAAAGCCGGCTCGTGCGGACGCATCCGGCCGTCGGACAGCAGCTGCTCCAGGCTCGCGCGCAGCAGCGTCCAGTCGTGATAGTGGGGTTCGTCGCACTCGCCGCAGTCGACCACGATGCCGCGGACCCCGCGAGGCTCCAGCAGAGCCTGGTACACGGCGAGGTCGGACAGGTCGGCCAGCAGCTCGGTGCGCTCGTCCGCGCTGATCGGCTCTTCCAGGTGGTCGTCGGGGTCGGGGATGGCCCGGGCCGGATCGTCCGGGTCGTCCGCGAACGGATCGGGGGGCAACACATCGTGCGGCACGGCCTGCACGCTACCCGCCGGGCCACCCACCCGGGCCAGTGCCCCGGCCCGGATATCATGAGGGGAAGGTCCGATCACCCTCGGCCCACGCCAGGCACCGCTGCCCGCGACTCCAGCCCGCTCCCGCCAGGAAGGCCCTTCGCCCCTCATGACCAGCGAAAGCATCACCCCCGCAGTGCCCAGCAAGTTCGCGATGCTCGGCTTGACCTTCGACGACGTGCTGCTGCTGCCCGCGGAATCGGACGTGGTGCCCAGCGCGGTGGACACGAGCACGCAGCTCACTCGCAACATCAAGCTCAACGTTCCGCTGGTCTCCGCCGCGATGGACACGGTCACCGAGGCGCGGATGGCGATCGCCATGGCCCGCCAGGGCGGGATCGGCGTGCTGCAGCGCAACCTCCCGATCGACGAACAGGCGGCGGCGGTCGAGGTCGTCAAGCGGTCCGAGGCGGGCATGGTCACCGACCCGGTCACCTGCGCCCCGGACGACACCCTCGCCGAGGTCGACGCGCTGTGCGCGCGGTTCCGGATCTCCGGCGTCCCGGTCACCGACGCCTCCGGCGCGCTCGTGGGCATCATCACCAACCGCGACATGCGGTTCGAGGTCGACCACACGCGCCTCGTGAGCGAAGTCATGACGAGGACGCCGCTGGTGACGGCGCAGGTCGGCGTTACCGCGGAAGCCGCGCTCGGGCTGCTGCGCCGCCACAAGATCGAGAAGCTGCCGATCGTCGACGGCGCGGGCAAGCTGCGCGGCCTGATCACGGTCAAGGACTTCGTGAAGACCGAGCAGTACCCGCGGGCGTCGAAGGACCCGGACGGCCGCCTGGTCGTCGGTGCCGCGGTCGGCGTCGGGCCGGACGGGCACAAGCGCGCGATGGCGCTGGCCGAGGCCGGGGTGGACGTGCTGATGGTCGACACCGCGCACGGTCACTCGCGCGCGGTCGTGGACACGGTGCGGCTGCTGAAGAAGGAACTGGGCGAGACCGTCGACATTGTCGGCGGCAACGTAGCCACGCGGGCCGGTGCGCAGGCGCTGGTGGACGCGGGCGTGGACGGCGTGAAGGTCGGCGTCGGCCCGGGTTCGATCTGCACCACGCGGATCGTCGCGGGCGTGGGCGTGCCGCAGATCTCCGCGATCTACGAGGCGGACCAGGCCTGTCGTCCGGCGGGTGTTCCGGTGATCGGCGACGGCGGCATCCAGTACTCCGGCGATATCGCGAAGGCCATCGCGGCCGGTGCGTCCACCGTCATGCTGGGCAGCCTGCTCGCGGGTACCGCTGAGTCGCCTGGTGACCTGATCCTGGTCAACGGCAAGCAGTTCAAGGTCTATCGCGGCATGGGCTCGCTGGGCGCCATGCAGTCGCGCGGCGAGGCGAAGTCCTACTCCAAGGACCGCTACGCCCAGGACGACGTGCTCAACGAGGACAAGCTGGTGCCGGAAGGCATCGAGGGCCGGATCCCGTTCCGCGGCCCGCTGTCGAACGTCGTCCACCAGCTCGTCGGCGGTCTGCGCGCGGGCATGGGCTACGCGGGCGCGGAGACGATCGCGGCGATGCAGGAGGCGCAGCTGGTCCGGATCACCGCGGCCGGGCTGAAGGAAAGCCACCCGCACGACATCACCATGACGGTCGAGGCCCCGAACTACACGACCCGCTGATCGACCCTGTTCGCCCGCTCCTCCTTCCCGCCACACTGGATCTCCAGGTGACGACGAGGGGAGCGGGCGAATGCGGTTTTCCCGGAGGTTCGTGCTGACGGCGGCTGCCGCGATGGTGCTCGGGGGAGGGGCGGCTTCGGCGGCCGCGGCGGATTCGCCGGACAGCTCGCTGTGGAAGCGCACCGAGCTGTACTTCGGCACCGCCAAGCCCGGCGGCGGCGAGGTGACCGAGAAGGAGTTCGCGGACTTCTCGGCGAAGGACATCACGCCGCGGTTCCCAGACGGCTTCACCCAGCTCGAGGGCACCGGTCAATGGCGGTCCGGCGGCGGCGCGGTCGTCCGCGAGCATTCGATCGTGCTCGTGGTGCTGTATCCGCCGACGAACCAGCACGCGAACGCCGAC
This sequence comes from Amycolatopsis sp. cg13, assembly GCF_041346965.1. Lineage (GTDB taxonomy): Bacteria > Actinomycetota > Actinomycetes > Mycobacteriales > Pseudonocardiaceae > Amycolatopsis. The sequence goes on along the minus strand of NZ_CP166848.1, from coordinate 4,949,979 downwards.
CTCGAACAGATCCGCACCGACTACAAGCACCTGTTCGATCAGGAATCCGTGCTGCGGACCGATTCCACCGCACGCGTCTCGTTCTGAGCGCGGTTCCACCCGAGCAGCAGCAACGGCGTCGCCAGCATCAACGCGCCCGCCAGCCCGAGTGCGCCGCGCGTGCCGAGCCACGTCGCCACCACACCCCACACCAGCGTCAACCCGGCGGTGGCGGCGCCGTTGCTGATCCGCCACGCGGACAACACCCGGCTCACGTACCCGTCTTCAGTCTCTTCGAGCCGGTACGTCGCGAGGACGGTGCTGTACGCCGCCGCGCAGATGATCAGGCCGAACTCGACCGCCATCACCCAGAACAGCCCGCCGATCCCGGGCGGCACGAACGCCAGCAGCACGACCCAGCAGGTCCGCACCGCGCCGAGGATCGGCAGCAGGCGGACCCGGCCGTAGCGCGGCACCAGCCGGCGGGCGAGCCGGGAGCCGATCAGGCCGCCGAGGCACGGGACGCCGAACGCGAGCCCGTACTGCCAGGTCGGCAGGCCGAGTTCGCCGAGCAGCAGCACCGCCAGCACCGGCGAGGTGGCCATGATCAGGCCGTTGACCAGGCAGGAGCTGAGGAAGAGCATCCGCAGCCGGGCGTGCCGGAACACATACCGCCAGCCCTCGACGAGGTCGGTCGCGCGGAAGGCAGCGGGCCGGGGCGGTTGGGGCTCGCGGGTGCGGATCGTCGAGAGCGAGAGTGCGGAGAGCAAGTAGCTGATCGCGTCGAGGATCACAGTGGCGAGCGGGCCGAAGAACCCGATCGCCGCGCCGCCCGCCGGCGGGCCGAGCGCGGTCGCGGTCCACAGTGTCGTCTCGAACCGGCCGTTGGCGGTGAGCAGGTCTGGACCAGCCGCCAGTGACTTCAGATACGCGCCGCTCGCCGAGGTGAAAGCGATGTTCGCCGCCGCCACGATCACTGACACCGCGACGAGCTGGGCGAAGGTCAACAGGTCGAGCAGATACGCGGGCAGCAGCGTGAGCAGGGCGGCGAACCGGACGAGGTCCATGGCGATCAGCACCGGTCGTTTCCGCCGGAACTCCACCCACGGACCGAGCGGAAGCGCGGCCAGCGAACCCACCGCCAGCCCGGCTCCGGCCAGCAACGACACCTGCGCGGCACTGCTGTGCAGCACCCGTACCGCGATGATCGAGAAGGCGTCGAGGGCGAAGTAGGTGCCCGCGACGCTGACCGCGTACGCCAGCCACAGCCGGTGAAAGTCCTTGCCCAGCGCCAAATCCGTCCCCCTCGCTCAGCCGGGCAGCCAACCACCCGCCCGCGCCGGTGGCAAACAACCGCGCGCACAACCGGTGGTTGTCGCCACCGCAACGGTCCCCCGCGCGCAGGTCACCCGTGCCGACTCGCGACAATGGACCGCGAAGGCGTCAGGCGCGAGAAGGGACATCACGTGCGGGATCTGGTCGAGATCGGCATGGGCCGCACGGCGCGGCGGGCGTATGACCTCGATGACGTGGAGATCGTGCCGTCGCGGCGGACGCGGTCCTCGTCGGTGGTGTCCACTGCCTGGCAGATCGACGCGTACCGGTTCGACTTGCCGCTGGTCACCCACCCGACGGACGCGATCGTGTCGCCGGGGACCGCGGTGGCGGTCGGCGAGCTCGGCGGCCTCGGCGTGCTCAACGCCGAAGGGCTGTGGGCCCGGCACGCGAACGTCGAAGAAGCGATCTTCCGCCTCGTCCGCGCGGCCGAGGACAGCGAGGACCCGACCGCGGTCGTGCGCGAGCTGCAGGAGCTGCACTCCGCGCCGATCCGGCTCGACCTGCTGACCGAGGCGATCAAGACGGTCCGCGAATCCGGCGTGACGGTGGCCGCGCGGGTCAGCCCGCAGCACGCCGCCGAGCTGACTCCGGACCTGATCGCCGCCGGCGTCGAGATCCTGGTCGTGCAGGGCACGATCATCTCCGCCGAGCACGTGCAGCGCGACGCGGAACCGCTCAACCTCAAGGAGTTCATCGGCCGTCTCGACGTGCCGGTGATCGCCGGCGGCGTGAGCGACTACCGCACGGCGATGCACCTGATGCGCACCGGCGCGGCGGGCGTCATCGTCGGTCACGGCTACACCGAGGGCGTCACCAGCACCGACCGCGTGCTCGGCATCGGCACCCCGATGGCGACGGCGATCGTGGACGCGGCCGCCGCCCGCCGCGACTACCTGGACGAGACCGGCGGCCGCTACGTGCACGTCCTCGCCGACGGCGGCATCACGACGTCCGGCGACATCGCGAAGGCGATCGCCTGCGGCGCGGACGCGGTCATGCTCGGCGCCCCGCTGGCGACCGCGTCGGACGCCCCGGGCCAGGGCCTGTACTGGACGGCCGCGGCGGCGCACCCGTCGCTGCCGCGTTCGCGCGTGGTGGAGGGCCCGGACTCGGACTACGCGGTGGACCTGAAGACGCTGCTGTTCGGCCCGTCCTCGGACGCGGAGGGCGTGGTGAACCTGTTCGGCGCGCTGCGCCGCGCGATGGCCAAGACGGGGTACTCGGACCTGAAGGAGTTCCAGCGCGTCGGGCTGACCGTGCGCGGCTGAGGTGCCAGGACTTCGCGGTTGAAGCGTGTCCGCCCAGGCCGAAACGACTGGCTGGGCGGAGCGGGTACGTGAGGGGAACCCTGAGGGAATCAGATTCCCTCAGGGTTCCCCTCACGTACTTTGCCCAGGTGAGGTAACTCGTCAGTAACTTAACTCTGGCCTGGCGGCTTCCCGGGGGTTACCCTCTTTCCTGTGACTGCCAGTAACACCACCACCGCGCGGCAAGAACTCGACTACGACGTCCTCGTCGTCGGGTCCGGGTTCGGCGGCAGCGTCGCGGCGTTGCGGCTGACCGAGAAGGGCTACCGCGTCGCGGTGGTCGAGGCGGGCAGGCGCTTCGCAGACGACGAGTTCGCCAAGACGTCCTGGGATCTCAAGCGCTACCTCTGGGCCCCGCAGCTCGGCTGTTACGGCATTCAGCGCATCCACATGCTCAACGACGTGATGGTGCTGGCCGGCGCCGGCGTCGGCGGCGGGTCGCTGGTCTACGCGAACACGCTGTACCGGCCGCTCAAGCCGTTCTACCAAGACCGGCAGTGGGCGCACATCACCGACTGGGAAAGCGAACTCGCGCCGCACTACGACCAGGCCAGCCGCATGCTCGGCGTCGTCACGAACCCGACGATCACGCCGTCCGACGTGGTGATGCGGGACGTCGCGAAGGACATGGGCGTCGAGGATTCGTTCCACGCCACGCCGGTCGGGGTGTACTTCGGCAAGCCAGGCGAGACGGTGAAGGACCCGTTCTTCGGCGGTGCCGGGCCGGATCGGGTCGGGTGCACCGAATGCGGTTCGTGCATGACCGGTTGCCGGGTCGGCGCGAAGAACACGCTGGTGAAGAACTACCTGTACCTCGCGGAAAAGGACGGCGCGAAGGTCATTCCGCTGACCACGGTGACGTCGGTGAGCCCGCGCAGCAACGGTTACGTGATCACGTTGCAGAAGACCGGAACCCGTTCGCGGCGTTTCCGGACTACGGTCACGGCGTCGCAGGTGGTGTTCGCCGCTGGTACTTGGGGCACGCAGAACCTGTTGCACCGGATGAAGGACACGGCCGCGCTGCCGAAGTTGTCCGGCAAGCTCGGCGAGCTGACCCGGACGAACTCCGAGGCGATCATCGGCGCGGCGCGGACCACTGTGGACGCCGAGCGAGACTTCAGCCGCGGGGTCGCGATTACCTCGTCGATCCATCCGGACGAGAACACGCACATCGAACCGGTGCGTTACGGCAAGGGCAGCAACGCGATGAGCCTGCTGCAAACCGTTGCCACTGATGGTTCTTCGCCCGTTCCGCGCTGGCGGCAGGCTCTCACGTTCCTGGTCCGGCACCCGGTGCAGTCGGCGAAACTGCTGAACGCGTACCGGTGGAGCGAGCGCACGGTGATTCTGCTGGTGATGCAGAGCCTCGACAACTCCATCACCACCTATACCCGGCCCGGCCTTTTCGGACGGCGGAAGTACACGTCGAAACAGGGCCACGGCGAGCCGAACCCGAGCTTCATCCCGGCCGGGCACGAGGCGAACATCCTTACCGCGGAACGGATCGGCGGCATGCCGGGCGGCACCTGGGGCGAGGTGTTCGACATCCCGCTCACCGCGCATTTCATCGGCGGCGTGCCGATCGGCGACAGCGCTGACACCGGCGTCATCGACCCGTACCACCGGGTTTACGGCTATCCCGGACTGTCCGTTGTGGACGGTTCGGCGATCACCGCGAACCTCGGCGTGAACCCGTCGCTCACCATCGCCGCGCAGGCGGAGCGGGCCTTCTCGTTCTGGCCCAACAAGGGCGAAGCCGACGAACGGCCCGAACAGAGCAGCGGGTACGCCCGGATGGAGCCGGTCGCGCCGAAGAACCCGGCGGTTCCGGCGAACGCCCCCGCGGCACTGCGCCGCTGACCTAAGATCGTCCGGTGACGACTGCGGCGCTGGACCGGATCCGGGAATTGCACGACGAATGGGCACGAGTCGCCGAGGCGATGCCGGAGACGGCGTTCGCCGAGCCGAGCGCGCTGCCCGGCTGGTCGCGCGCGCATCTGCTCACCCATCTCGCGCGTAACGCGGACGCTCTCGGGAACCTGTTGACCTGGGCCGAAACCGGCGTCGAGCGGTCGATGTACGGCCCCGGCAACGCCCGGGACGACGACATCGAGGCCGGCGCGGGCCGCGCTCCGGCGGAGATCGTGGCCGATCTGGTGGCGTCCGGAAAACGGCTGACCGACCATGCCGCGCGGCTGTCGGACGAGACCTGGGCAGCGCGCGTCCGCCACCGGCACGGTGGCGAGCTGACCGGCGCGGACGTGCTGACGCTGCGGCTTTCCGAGACCACGATTCACCTGGTCGACCTCGATGCCGGCCATGATTTCGACAGCGTCACCGCGCTTCTCGGCGAGCATCTCGACGCGGTGATCGCGACGCTGATCAGGATGTGTCCGCGTCCGTTGCCTTCGTTCCGGATCACCGATGGCGTCCGTACCTGGACTCTCGGCGATGGCGGTGATCTCGTGGCCGGGACGCCGGGGACGGTGCTGGCTTGGCTGACCGGGCGCGGTGATGGTTCGGCGCTTTCCGGGCCGGTGCCCGAAATGGCCCCGCTGCTCTGATTGTGACCGGATTGCCGGGTGGCCGCGAGTTCGTCCTCGGCCACCCACTCGCCGAGGCTGGGCGCGCGCCCGGTAGGCGGTCCGATGTGGACAGTTTTTCACCCTTGCGGCATTGCTGACCGGACTTTTCGCAACCGACCTGAGGTCTGAGGCGTCTGAATGAACATGACAGTCGGGAGAAGGACGTTTTTGCGCGCCGCCGGATTGACCGCGGTCGGCGCGGTGGCCGCGGCGTGCACGACGAAACCGGGGCCCTCGGTGCCGCAGACCAGCCCGACGTCGAGAGCGACCGTGCCGCCGAGCACCAGTTCGAAGCCGTCCGGGCCGCCGGATTGGAACGCGTTGCGCGGCAAGCTCTCCGGGGACCTGGTGCTGCCCAGCGACGGTGGATTCGCCACCGCGAAACGTGCGTTCAACCCGCTTTTCGACGGGCAAAATCCAGCGGCGGTCGCGAAATGCGCGAAGCCGGAGGACGTGCAGGCGTGCGTTGAGGCGGCTGGCGGCCGGATCCCGCTCGCCGCGCGCAGCGGTGGGCACAGCTATGCCGGGTATTCCGCGCCGGACGGCGGGCTGGTCATCGACGTCGGCGGCATGGCCGGCGTGGACATTCAGGGCGACCAGGTCGTCATCGGCGCGGGCGCGAAACTCGGGGACGTCTATTCGGAGCTGGCGAAGGCGGGTCGTTGCCTGCCGGCGGGTTCCTGTCCGACGGTCGGCATCGCGGGGCTCGCGCTCGGCGGCGGAATCGGGGTATTGACCCGTAAATACGGTTTGACGTGCGACCGGCTGCAGTCCGCGCAGATCGTCACGCCGGACGGCAAGCTGCGCACGGTGAGCGCGCAAGTGGACGGCGACTTGTTCTGGGCGCTGCGCGGCGGCGGGGGCGGAAACTTCGGCGTGGTCACGTCGTTCACCTTCAGTACCGTGGAAGCGCCGACCATCACGGTGTTTTCGCTGAAGTTCCAATCCGGTTCGGCGGGCGACGTGGTCGACGCGTGGCAGCGCTGGCTGCCGAGCGCTCCGCCCGAATTGTGGTCGAACTGCGTGGTTTCCGGCGGTCCGAGCGGGGCGTGCCGGATCGGCGGAGCGTTCGTGGGCGGTTCGGCGGGCCTGACGTCAGCGCTCAGCGGATTGTCGGTGTCGCCGTCCACCCGCACGATGAAAACCCTCGGCTACGGCGCGGCGATGAACTATTTCTCCGGCAGTTCGGAACGGCAGACTTTCGTGGCGTCGTCGCGGATCATCACCGATCCGGTCGACGGCGGGAAGATCGCCGATCTCGCCTCGGGGCACAAGGGGATGGATCTGCTCATCGACGGTCTTGGCGGCGCGGTGGGGGATATCGCGCCGGCGGACACGGCTTTCCCGCACCGGAAAGCGCTGGCCAGCATCCAGGTCTACGCCCCGGCCACCGCGAGCAGCCAGGACACCGCGCGCAAGTCAGTGTCCACTGTGGTCTCCGGACTGGCGGACGCCGGCGCGCGCGGCGGCTACGTGAATTACATCGACCCGGACCTGCCGGACTGGAAGTCGGCCTACTACGGCGACAACGCGGCCCGGCTGGACCAGGTGGCGAAGAAGTACGACCCTAACGGGGTTTTCAAGTTCGCTCAGTCCGCTTGAGGCGCGGGCCAGACGTAACGCACGTCTGGCTCGCGCTCTTCATTTCGCTGCCCGTCGGTGTATTCGACGGCGACGAAACCGTGGCGGCGGTAAAACCGTTGCGCTGACTCGTTGATCTGGAACGTCCACAGAGTCAGCCCGCCGGGGCGGAGCTGTTTGGCCAAGTCCACCAACTGATTGCCGATGCCGCGCCCGCGCCACGGAAGGTCGAGATAGAGCTGTGTCAGCTCTGCCCCGTCGAGCACGAGCAGTCCGGCCACAGTGGACTTGGCCACCGCTACCCAGGTTTCCTGCTGCGGCACCACGATATTCGCGAACCACCAACGCACCGCGTCGTCGTCATGGGCGCGCCGGACGGTCGGCAGTGCGGCGGTGAACGACCGCAGCCACACGTCGGCGATGTCGCGTGCGTCAGCGGCCGTTGCCCGTCGCAAGTCCACTGTGGTCAGAGGTCGACTCCGGTGAAGACCGTGACTCGCTCCTCGGTCAGGTCGTGCATCGCCGACAGCACGCCTTCTCGGCCGACGCCGGAACCCTTCACGCCGCCGTACGGCATCTGATCCGCGCGATACGACGGCACGTCGCCGATGATCACGCCGCCGACTTCCAGCTCCGCCGACGCGTGGAAGGCCAACTGCACGTCACTGGTGAACACCCCGGCCTGCAACCCGTACGCGGACGCGTTCACCGAAGCGAAAGCCTCGTCCACCCCATCCACAATGGACACCGCCAGCACCGGCCCGAAGATTTCTTCCGACCAAGCCTTGGCGTCCGCAGGCACGTCAGTCAGCAGAGTCGGCGCAACCGTTGCGCCCGAACGGGTTCCGCCAGTCAGCACCCGCGCGCCACCAGCCACCGCTTCATCGACCCACGCGATGATCCGTTCCGCAGCAGCCTCGTCGACGACCGGGCCGACGTCAGTGTTGCGGTCATACGGATCGCCGGTTGCCTGCGCCTCGACGGCCTCGGTCAGCGCGGGCACGAACTCGTCGGCAATCGCCGCGTCCACGATCACCCGCTGGACCGCAATGCACGACTGGCCAGCCTGGTAGTTGCCAAAGGTCGCGATCCGCTGCGCAGCACCCTCGACGTCCGGCCAATCACGCAGCACGACCGCCGCCGCGTTGCCGCCGAGTTCGAGCACCACGTGCTTGCGTGCCGCCGCGTCCGCGATCGACCAGCCGACCGGGCCGGATCCGGTGAACGACACCACCGGCAGCCGCGGGTCGGCGACGAGCGCCTGAGTCTCCTCGTTTCCCAGCGGCAGCACGGAAAACGCGCCGTCGGGGAGGTCGGTCTCGGCGAGCAGTTCGCCGAGCACCAGCGACGACAGCGGCGTGCGCGGCGCGGGCTTGATGATGATCGGCGCGCCGACCGCGAGCGCGGGCGCGACCTTGTGCGCCACCAAATTCAGCGGGAAGTTGAACGGCGCGATCCCGAGCACCGGCCCGCGCGGCACCCGGCGGGTCAGCGCGAGCCGGGCGTCGCCGGACGGGTCGGCGTCGAGCCGCTGGACGTCGCCGCTGAACCGGCGCGCCTCCTCGGCCGCGATCCGGAAGACCGAAATCGCCCGCTTGACCTCGGCCTCGGCCCACTTCAACGGCTTGCCGTTCTCGGCCGTGATCACCTCGGCGAGTTCCTCGGCGCGCATCGCGAGCCCGCGCGAGACGTGCTCCAGCGCGGCCGCGCGCTGATGCGCAGGAGTGCGCCGGAACTCCTTCGCGACCGCGGCCGCCGCGGCCACCGCCCGCTCGACCTGGTCCGCGCCGGGCACCGCGACCGTCGCCACTTCGCTGCCGTCGAACGGGTGGTGCACCACGAGGGTGCTCGCGCCCTGCTCAGCCTGACCGGCGATCCACGCGGCCCGCGGCTGTGGGGTGATCGTGTCCATGCGCCCAAGGTATTAGGCGCCACCTGGCCCGGCACGCCGGACCAGGTCCTTCTTTTGTGGCACCTGTCCTGGCGCGGAGATGACATTTGTCGGGGGTTTCTCGCGGATCGTCGCCATATCGTCAGCGCATGACCAACTCGGTTGCCTCTCGCTGGTCCGCCAACCCGGCGGTGGCCTTCTTCGCCCGCGTCGGAACACCGCGCCGTCCGGCGCTGACCGGCGCGGTGTTCCTCGTGACCGCAGCCGTACTCATCGCCCAACTGGCGGACCCGTCCCTCTTCGACCGCTTCAAGCGCGACGCCACCGCGATCGACGCCGGGGAGTGGTGGCGACTGCTGACCGGCATGTTCTTCCAGGACGGCAAGCTGTTCGGCGGGATTTTCAACCTGGTCGCCCTCGCTGTCGTCGGCACCGTGGCGGAATGGTGCCTCGGCCGCGTCTCCTGGTTCGTCCTCTACTTCGGATGCGGACTGTTCGGCCAGTTCCTCAGCTACGTCTGGCTGAATCCGGTAGGCGCGGGCAACTCGATGTGCGTTGCCGGGCTGCTCGGCGCGCTCGCCGTGGTCGTGCTGCGAGCGCGCGCCGCTCAGCCGCCGCAGGGGTTGTACCTCGCAGCGCTGCTGATCGTGCCGCTCGCCGTGCTCGACACAGTGCTGCACGACAACCACGGCATGCCCGCCCTGCTCGGGATCGGGTTGGGACTGCTGGTCAGCGGTTTCGGTAAAGGTCGCGCAGCAGCAGGATCTCCGCGCAGTGGTGGATCATCTCTCGGCTGATGTGCAAGACCAGCGCGGCCATCGACAGCTCCGCGTACGGCCCTTCAGCCGGGCCGCACGGGCGAGCCAGCGCTTCGGCGTCGAGACTGCGTACGCCGGCCATCCAGGTCGCGTACGCGTCGTCGAGCTGCTTCAGCGCTTCGTCGGCAGAGCCCGCGTACGGGAAGTCCTGATAGGACGTCGGCGGCCCGCCGAAGTGCGACGCGGAGCGCATGCCCAGCACGCCCGGGATGATGTGGCCCAGCCGCCACGCGATCGTGGTCACCGGCGGGGGAGTCGGCTCCGGGAACGAGAAGTCGATGGTGAAGTCGCCCGTGCCGGGTTGGTCGTCGCTCGTGCGGGGATGCACGGTCCAGCAATTCTCGACCGGCTGCCAGAAGTACTCGTCGTCGGTGAGGCCTTCCAGCTTCGGGCGCACGTGGTGCTGCCAGTGCCAGTCGAGCTGTTCGGCCAGTTCGTTGGTCCAGTCGTTGGTCATGCGGGCACGGTAAGCCGGTTCGCGGACAGCGGCTGTCCTCATTCCGGGGGCATTGCCGACGTGACGGGGCCCACCTGGGACGATGGTGGCAAAAGCGCTGATACCTGGAGGTCTTGGGTGGCCACTCCCACCGGTCCGGTACTCGTCATGGACTTCGGGGCGCAGTACGCGCAGCTGATCGCCCGTCGCGTGCGCGAGGCGCAGATCTTCTCCGAGGTCGTGCCGTCCAGCGCGACCGTCGAGGAGCTGCTCGCCAAGAACCCGTCCGCGATCATCCTGTCCGGCGGTCCGTCGAGCGTGTACGCCGAGGGCGCTCCCGCGATGGACCCGAAGCTGGTCGAGGCCGGCGTGCCGATCCTCGGCATTTGCTACGGCCACCAGCTGCTCGCCCGCGCGCTCGGCGGCGTCGTCGAGCCGACCGGCGTGCGCGAGTTCGGCCGTACTGACGTGCGGATCGTCGGCGAGGGCGGCGTCCTGCACACCGGGCTGCCCGGCCACCAGACGGCGTGGATGAGCCACAACGACAGCGTCACCAAGGCTCCGGAGGGCTCGGTCGTCACGGCCAGCTCCGACGGCGCCGAGGTCGCCGGTTTCGAGGACGTCGAACGGCGTTTCGCGGGCGTGCAGTACCACCCGGAGGTGGCGCACTCGCCGCACGGCCAGGAGGTGCTGCGCCGGTTCCTGTACGAGATCGCCGGCGTCCGGCCCGGCTGGACCACTTCGTCCATTGTGGACGAGCAGGTGGCTGCGGTCGCCGCGCAGATCGGCGACGGACGGGCGATCTGCGGCCTGTCCGGCGGCGTCGACTCCGCGGTCGCGGCCGCGCTCGTGCAGCGCGCCATCGGAGACCGGCTGACCTGCGTGTTCGTGGACCACGGCCTGCTGCGTGCGGGGGAGCGCACCCAGGTCGAGCGCGATTTCGTGGCCGCGACCGGCGTCAACCTGGTCACCGTGGACGCGCGCGAGCGGTTCCTGAACGCGCTCGCCGGCGTCACCGACCCGGAGCAGAAGCGCAAGATCATCGGCCGCGAGTTCATCCGCGTGTTCGAGCAGGCCGAGCGCGACCTCAAGGCGCAGGGCGACTACCGGTTCCTCGTGCAGGGCACGCTGTACCCGGACGTCGTCGAGTCCGGCGGCGGCGAGGGCACCGCGAACATCAAGAGCCACCACAACGTCGGCGGCCTGCCCGATGACCTGCAGTTCGAGCTGGTCGAACCGCTGCGACTGCTGTTCAAGGACGAGGTGCGCCGCGTCGGGCTCGAACTGGGGCTGCCGGAGACCATCGTGCAGCGCCAGCCGTTCCCCGGGCCGGGCCTGGGCATCCGGATCATCGGCGAGGTGACCGCGGACCGGCTGGAGACCCTGCGCGAGGCCGACGCGATCGCCCGCGAGGAGTTGACGGCGGCCGGGCTGGACCAGGAGATCTGGCAGTGCCCGGTGGTGCTGCTCGCGGACGTCCGCAGCGTCGGCGTCCAGGGCGACGGCCGCACTTATGGTCACCCGATCGTGCTGCGCCCGGTGTCGTCGGAGGACGCGATGACCGCCGACTGGACGCGGCTGCCGTACGAGGTGCTGGAGCGGATCTCGACCCGGATCACGAACGAGGTGTCCGAGGTCAACCGCGTGGTGCTGGACGTGACGAGCAAGCCGCCGGGCACCATCGAATGGGAATGACATAGAAAAACGGGGCCCGGAGAATTTCCGGGCCCCGTTTTTTGTCGCGTTTTTACGGCCGTCGCTTGCGGAACGACGCGCCGAGCATCAGGATCCCGCAGAACACCGCGCCGCCCGCGACGATCCAGCGGAAGTCGAAGGTGGGCAGCCAGCTGGATCCGTCGGTGAGGACGTAGCCGGACACGAGCAGCGTCGCGACCCCGACGATCAGCGTGATCCAGTCGACCCCGCGGCGACGGCAGGCCGGGGCTTCGGGCTCGTCGTAGGAGTACGGGTTCTCAGCCACGGCGCACCTCCACCTGGCCCACGCCGTTGGTGACGTGGAGCGTGATCTTCTGTCCGCCGACGTTGTCGTCGCCGTTGTCGGTCCCGGAGATGGCCGGCTGGCCGACCCCGTTGGACGTGCGGTTCAGGCAGTCGACCTCACCGGCGCTGTTCTCGCAGGTGAAGGTCACGTCCGCGGTGCGCGGCACGATGACCTCGGTGTTCCCGGCACCGTTGGAGACCGTGGTGGTGACCGGTTCGCTCGCGGCCAGCTGGGTCAGGTCGATCTTCATGTTGCCCGCGGTGTGCCGGTAAACCGGCTGCAATTCGGCCGCGGTACGCGGGGTGGCGGTCAGGTCGCCGACGCCGCCGCGCACGTCGAGGTTGTCGAACGTGCTGGTCGTGAGCACCATCCCGGCGATCGACAGCGGGATCGCGAGCCCGATCAGGCCGCGGGCGCCGCGAGCGAACGCACCCGCCACGAGCCCGACGCCCAGCACGGCGAGCGTCATGCCGATGATGTGCCGCAGCGAGAACCAGTCGAACCCGTTCAGCGAGAGCGCGACCCCGATGCCGGCCACGATCACCGCGACCCCGAGCGTGGCGGCCCCGATCTTGGACCGTCGCCGCGGCGGCCTCGGCGCGGTGTCGTTGTAGTCGCCGCTAGGAGGCGGCGGTGGCGGCGCCGCCGGGTCAGGCAGATCCCAGCCGGCCGGGTCGGCGGCCAGCGGATCCCAGCCCGGTGCCGCCGCCGCGGGAGTCGGGGTGTCGCTGTTCATCGTGAAAGCTCCGGTTCCGGAAGCGGTTCCGTCCGCCGCGAACGCGACGACCGGCGCCGGTCGGTTGTCCTGCCCGCGGGTGCGGTGCAGGAGATAAAGGCACGTGGCGAGCAACGCGAACCCGATCAGGCCGCCCCCGTCGAACCAGCCGCCGCCGAAGGTCCACCCGACAACCGGAATCACCGCGACGGTGAGCACGGCCGCGAAGGCCTTCGTCATGCTCGACTGCCCGCGCCCGATCAACGCCTCGAAGCCGGAAACCTCGTCCCCCTCGGAAGGAAAGAACAGCCACCCGAGCAGGTAAAGAACCAGCCCGAACCCCCCGAAAACAGTCGCCGCCGCCAACGCGACCCGAATCACCACCGGATCGATCCCGTAGCGATCCCCCAGCCCAGCCGCGACCCCAGCGACCTTCCGCCCCGAGTGCGGCCGCCGAGGCCTGCTGGCCCAGAAGTCCTTGACGGTCTCCTCGAACCCGTTCAGGGGGTTCGTACGGGGAGGCCGCACGTCGTTCGCACCACTCATGCCCTACAGCATGGTCGACGGTGCGGGGCGGCACATCGGGGAAGGTCCCTGAGGTTATCCCCGAGATACGGCCCTGGTGGAGGGCTTTGGGCCGGCCGGGGGCCAGCCTTGGGGGACGAAGGGGTCAACTTCTTGGCGAGGTCAGCTGCCGTGCCGCAGGATGCGCGCGAGCGAAGTTTGAACAACGCCATGCCGCGGAGAATCTGGCCCGGCGCGTTCTATGGCATTAATGCGCGCGGCTATAGGTATTTTTCAGCCGCGCGGAAGTCGCTTGTCTAGAGCGGTGGCGACATCTTCGGCTTTTTTGCAGGCGGCCTGGGTATCGTCACTGATCAGGACGATCACCAGAGCACGGGCGTTGGGCCCGACCTCCATTCCTACCTGGCACCCGCCCGGAGAGCCCAGCAGGTCGCGTTGTTCGATCAGCTTTCGGCCGTCGATATTCCCATTGTGTGCGGAGCTGGGGTTCTGAATGTTGTCCGTGTACTTCTGGCCATTTTGAAGCGCGATCCCGACTTCGGCCGCTGGGTCCGTCGCGGCGTTTTGGGATTTTTTCGCTGATCGGCAGCTTCGGTTTGAGTCCGCGACGGAGGGTTGCGCCGGCGGGAACCCCTGGCCGGCCAGGATTTGATCGAGCAGCTGGCATTGGTCCAGTGAAGCGAACGGGTTGCCGGAACTCGAAGCGGGACTGCTGGCTGCCGCGAGGGCGGATGTGGTCGGCGTTGCCGCGCCGTCAACGGGGTTGCTGCAGGCTGCTGCACCAACCAGGGCCAACGTGGTGACACCGAGTGCCCCGATGGTTCGGCGAGTCTTCGTCACGAATTTTCCAGCTTCTTGTTAAGTTCGGCAAACGATGTAGTGTTATCTGATTCGTTCTTCTGGTAATTTTCGCGCGCGATGGTTAAGGCTTCGAGAGCGGCCTTGACGCCGTTGTGCATCAGGTCCAAGTTGGGGATCATCGCGTCGGTGTCGCCCCCGGCGACTTTGGTGTTGAATTCTGCCACTTTTTCGGCGTAGCCGAAGCTGCCCATTTGCGCGGCCTGAGTCAAGAGATTCAGGTCGTAGCGCATGTCCCGGTAGCCGTCCAGGAAGAAGTTGCACGCTTTCAAGTAAGCGTTGAACCCGGCCTCGTTGACCGCGAACGCCCCGTTCTGCGCCAACGTCTTCAGCGTGTTTCCGGCATCGCGCATTTTTACCGCGGCTTCGTGGCTGCCGGGGCCCTCGGTAAGACCCGCCAGAAAGGCATTGCCCGCTGTGTCGGCGGCGGACGAGTTGGCGGAGATCGGTTCCGGATTTACTTCGATTCCTGGCATCGGCTGCTCCTGTGTCTGCGCTTGAGGTGCGACGGCTACGGGGCTTGTAGAAGTGCCCTGCGCGGCTCAGCCGCCGAGAACCGGGGGAGTGATCTTCTCCCCGTCCGGTCCTCGTTCCGGCTTGACCTCGAAGACCTCGTCCGGATCGACCTGTGTCGGGATCTTGTTCTTGTGTTCCTTGTCCTCTTCCTTCTTCTTCCCGGCTCCCGCCGCGCCAGCACCCGCGGCACCAGGCTTCCCGCCCTTCCCGGCGTTCGCGGCAGCAGTAGCCCCGCGCTCAAGCCGTTCGGCCGCACCCTTGCCACCGGACTCGCCCGGCTTCCCGGAACCACCCGAACCAGCACCGCCAGTCACCCGACCACCAGCACCACCCCGGCCAGAGCCGCCCGACCGGCTGCGCGGCGTGTCCTCGCCGGAGCCGGAGTTCCCGACACCGCCCCCGCCCAAAGCGAGGCCCTCCGGAGAAAGACGGCCGCCGATGCCCGGAGTGGTCCGGAGGTTGTTCCCTCCCCCTGACATCGCAGGGTTGCTGAGTGGCCCAGTACCGGTGCTGATCCCCGGCCCAGGGCTGTAAGGAACGCCTGGAGGATTCCCGCTTCCCCCGGACGGGAAGGAGGTGACCGGAGCAGGACCGCCAAGCGGCGGGTTCGTGCCCGTGAACCCGTTCCCCGGCCCGCCAGTCACCGGACCGGACCCGCCAGGACCGACATAAGGCCCGCTAGAAGTCCCACCGGACACGGTCACCGGCGAGGCGCTGCTCGCGTGCGTGCTGTCGTTGTTCATCTGCGGTGGCGGCGAATAAACCGGCTGCGTAGTCGACGTCTCGTGATACGTCGTGTCCAGCCCGTGCATCACCTGGACCGCCTGCTGATGCGCCGCATCGGCCTGCTGCTGCTTGGCCGCCAGGTCGCCCATCGCGATCACGCCCTGCAACGGGTTGCCGTTCTGGAACTGCTCGGTCGCCTTGGCCATCTCGGCCTTCTGGTCGAACCCGGTCGGCTCCGGCATGTTCTTGTGCGCGTAGTCGGCCGCCGCGGACTGCTGGGAGTAGCGGTTCGAAACCAGTTGCATCGCGCTGCCGGTTTTTTCCGTGTGGTCCGCCGTGCTCTGGAAGAACGAATGCGCTTGCGTCGCGGCCGTGCCCTGCCATTCGGCACCCGCGGTGTCGGCCGCGTTGCGGAACTCGTTGGACGCGTCCGCGAGCCAGTTGCCATAGAAGTTCGTCACGCGGCTGCGTTCGTTGATGCCCTTGAAGTCCAGGCCCTCATTGACCATTTTGTGCAGGTCTTCGTGGCTGTACGACGCGTAATTCGCGTCCGGCGCGGGCGCGTCCCCGCGGGTTTGCTGACCCTGGAGCAGCTGCTGGCCCTGCTGGACCGAGTACTGCGAGGCATCCCGCTCAGTCGCGCTGCGCGTCTCGGGCGAGTCCTCGCCGACCGAGAAGATCTGGTGCACGTTCTGCGTCCGGGCGTAGTAGTCGCCCGCGGACTCGACGTGCTCCGCGCGATGCTGCTCGGTCATCCGGCCTCCCCGCCCCGTTTACGCACTGTGATCGCTCGCCCCCTGCATCGTACCGAGTCCCGGCGGGCGGCAGGAGGGTTCGCGGAATTTCGCCCCGGGCGGCCGTCTGGGGGAATTGATCAGGGCCTTCCCCGATGTCCGCGCCGCTCCCGCGTGTGACGATGGACCTCGTGCAGGACTTTCTCGACATCAGTGCCCCAGGGCGGGTTTCCTCGGCCGAAGAGGAGCCCTCGGCACTCGTGTCCGCCCAGGCGATGGAGGTCGCCGAACCCGAACCGCGGCCCAAGATGTACCGGCGGCGCTCCGGGCGGGCCGTCGCGGGCGTCGCGAGCGGGCTCGCCGACCACCTCGGGGTTCCGGTCGTCTGGGTCCGCGTCGTGTTCGCGCTGCTGGCCGCGCTCAACGGGGCCGGGCTGCTCGCGTACGGCCTGCTCTGGGTGTTCGTGCCGCAGAGCTCCGAGGAAAGCGAGACCGCGCCCAAGGCCCGCGACCGGCAGCAGGCCTACGGGCTGATCGCGCTCGGCATCGGGCTCGCGATCGCCAGCAGCACGCTCACGGGTGCCATCCGCGGCTGGGTCGCGGTGCCGCTCGCGCTCGCCGCGCTCGGTGCGGCGGTCGTCTGGCGGGAGGCGGACGAGTCGCAGCGGCGGCGCTGGCGCGTCGGGGCCCGCGACGGCCTGGTCGGCGAGGGCGGTCGGCTCGCGGCGATCGTCCGGATCCTCGCCGGGGTCGCGCTGGTGGCCACCGGCATCGGCTTCGTCGTGTTCGCCAGCGGTGACTTCGACCAGGTCAAGTTCGCCCTGATCGCGGTGCTCGCGACGCTGATCGGCGTCGCCGTCCTCACCGTTCCGTTCTGGCTGCGGCTGGTCCGAGACCTCGGCGAGGAACGCCAGGCCCGCATCCGCACCGACGAACGCGCCGAGATCGCCGCGCACTTGCACGACTCCGTCCTGCAGACCCTCGCGCTGATCCAACGCCAGGCCGACCAGCCCGCCGAGGTCGCCCGCCTTGCCCGCGGCCAGGAACGCGAGCTGCGCGGCTGGCTGTACGGCCCCGGCGGCTACGGCAAGCCCAGCGAGAAGCGGACCAAGGAAGAGGAAGAAGGCACCCGCCAGCAGCTGTCCGAGGCGCTCGCCGCGGCGTGCGGCGAGGTCGAGGACCAGTTCGCGATTTCGGTCGGCCAGGTCGTGGTCGGCGACGCCGAGCTGAACCCGCCGCTCACCGCGCTCGTGCAGGCGGCCCGCGAAGCGATCGTCAACGCGGCCAAGCACGCCGGCGTTGACGAGGTCAGCGTGTTCGCCGAGGTCGAGCCCACCGAGGTGACCGTGTTCGTGCGCGACCGAGGCAAGGGCTTCGACCCGGACGTCGTTCCCGCCGACCGGCACGGCCTCGCCGACTCGATCCGCGGCCGGATGGAACGCCACGGCGGCACCTGCAAGCTGCGCACCGCGCCCGGCGAGGGCACCGAAGTCCAGCTCGCCATGCCGGTGAAAGCGAGCAAAGGGGTGGCGTGATCTCGCTATGCTCGGGGGCAGGCGAAGCGAGGGAGTGGGCAGTCGTGACGGAGAGCCAGCGGGAACCGGTCAAGGTCTTCCTCGTGGACGACCACGCGTTGTTCCGCGCGGGAGTGCGCACGGAGCTGGATTCGATCACCGACGAGGTGCAGGTGGTCGGCGAGGCCGGGTCGGTCGCCGAAGCGGTCGCCGGCATCGTGCGCACCAGTCCGCAGGTCGTCCTGCTCGACGTCCACATGCCCGACGGCGGCGGCGCCGAGGTGCTCCGCCGCGTTCGCCCGGAGCTGCCGGACGTCGTGTTCCTCGCGCTGTCGGTGTCCGACGCCGCCGAGGACGTCATCGCGGTCATCCGCGCCGGCGCGCGCGGGTACGTCACCAAGACGATCTCGTCGAAGGAACTCGTCCGCGCGGTGGTCCGGGTTGCCGACGGCGACGCCGTGTTTTCCCCGCGCCTGGCCGGTTTCGTCCTCGACGCCTTCGCCGACCGTCCCGGCTCCGCGCCGATCAACGACCCCGAACTCGACCTGCTCACCCCGCGCGAGCGCGACGTCCTGCGCCTGCTCGCCCGCGGTTACGCGTACAAGGAAATCGCGTCCGAGCTGTTCATCTCGGTGAAGACGGTCGAGACGCACGTGTCGAGCGTCCTGCGCAAGACCCAGCTGTCCAACCGCTACGAGCTGTCCCGCTGGGCCTCGGACCGCCGCCTCGTCTAAGCCGGAGTCAGTTCTTCTTCCGGAGCCACCGCCGGTTTGCGCTGCAACCGGGTCAGCGCGACGCCGACGAGCACCACGAGCATGCCCGCGATCACGCGCAGATTCAGCTGCTCGTGCAGGAACACCGCGCCCAGCAGCACCGACACCACCGGCAGCAGATAGCCGACCACCGACGCGGCCACCGCGCCTTCGCTCGCCAGCAGCTGGTAGTTGAGCGCGAACGCGATCCCGGTCGATCCGAGGCCGAGGATCACCACCGCGATCACCGCGACCGGGCTCAGGTGCACCGGCGTGAGGCCGCCGAACGGCATGGCCAGCACCAGAAACCCAGTCGCCAGCAGCATTTGCCCGGCGGCGATCGCGTACGGCGAGGAGCCGGTGTTCGACAGGTACCGTCCTTCGTAGACGAATGCGAACCCGTAGCTCGCCGCCGCGGCTAGGCAGGCCAGCGCGCCCCAGCTGAGCAGCCCGGACGCCTGCCACGGCGCGAAAATCAGCAGGATCCCGCCGAGCCCGATCACCAGACCCGCGATCCGCGTCGCGGTCATCCGGTTCGCCGCCCCGAGGAACGGGGCCGCCACGAGCACCCAGAGCGGGGTGGTGGAGTTCAGCACCCCGGTGATGCCAGAGTCCACAGTGGTCTCGCCGACCGCGAAAAGCAGGAATGGCAAGGCATTGTGGAAGAACGCCGCGACGAGCAGGTGTCCCCAGGTGCTCCGTCGCGACGGCAGGCTCCGCCGCCCGATCAGGCACAGTGCCAGCAGCACCACGGCGCCCAGCACGAGCCGCGCGAGCACCAGCTGCACGGGAGAAAGCGCTTCGAGCCCGAGTTTGATCCAGAAAAAGCTCGATCCCCACATCAACGCGAGCGCCGCGATCCTCAGCAGCGTCTTCGTCTCGCCCACCCCAGGTTCCTCCTTCGCCTCACTGGCCAGCTTTGCCGCGGCGAGGTGTAAGGACAAGCGAAAATAACTGCAGGGACGTTTAAGCAAAGCTGTAGGATTGAAGCATGCTCGATGTACGGCGCATGCAGGTGCTGCGCGCGGTGATCACGAGCGGTTCGATCACTGCAGCGGCAAGGAATCTCGGGTACACGCCGTCGGCGGTCAGCCAGCAGCTGGCGGTGCTCGAACGCGAAGCGGGCACGCCGTTGCTGGAACGCGTCGGCCGCGGTGTCCAGCCGACCCCGGCCGGGACGCTGCTGTCCGAACACGCCGAGACGCTCAGCGCGGAGCTGGCCCGAGCCGAGGCCGCGCTCACCGAGCTGAAGGAAGGCCGCACCGGCAAGCTCGCCATCCGCTACTTCGCCACGGCGGGCGCGACGATGGTGCCGTACGCGGTGGCCGCGCTGCGTCGCGAGCATCCCGGCGTGTGGCTCGATCTCAAGCTCATCGACCCGGGCGATCCGCTCACCGAGGTCGAAGAAGGCCGCGCTGACCTGGCGATCATCGTGTACCCCAGGCCATCGGAGCCGGGCCGGGGCATCGAGCTGGTACCGCTGCTGGACGATCCGTACCGCGCGGTGCTGCCGCGTGCGCATCGGCTGGCTCGCAAGAGGGTTCTCGACCTGACCGACCTCGCCGACGAACCGTGGGTCGGCGTCGATCCGATCCCCGGCGCGTGCCGGGCGATCCTGGAAGGTGCCTGCGCGTCGGCGGGTTTCCACCCGAACGTCGTGGTCGAGTCCGAGGACTATCCGTCGGCACAAGGATTCATCGCGGCCGGGCTCGGTGTCGGGCTGGTCCCGGAGCTAGGGCTGGGCACGCCGCATCCGGGCGTGGTGGTGCGCCGCGTCCGCAATCCGCAGCCGAGCAGGCACATTCACGCGGCGGTGGCCGCACGGGTCGCGGGCAGTCCTGCCGTGCAGACGTTCCTCGAAGCCATGCAAGAGGCGACCGAGAACGTCGCCTGACGCCGGCTCAGACGAACAGCAGCTGCGAAACGCCGATCCCGATCAGGATCGCGCACAGGATGGCCGCGATGGTCAGGATGAGCCGCCGTCGCGCGGCCGCCTTCTCGCGAACGGCCTGCGCGGACGCGGCCTGCTGCGCCGGGGTGGGCGTGTAGCGGGCGGTCGGCTGCTGCATCGCTTGCTGCTGCATCGGCTGCGGCGGAGCGGGAGCCTGCGGCACCTGCTGGACCGGAAGCTGCATGAGCGGAGCCGGTTGCTGCGCGGGCATCGGCGGCTGCTGCGGCGGCAGGATGTGCTGGGTGGCGTCCGGCTGGATCTGCTGCGTGACCTCGGGCAGATTCGGCTGCTGCGTCGGCACCGGCCGCGACGCCGGAACGGTCGGCAGCGCGGGCGCGGTCGGCGGAATGAACGCGGTCTGCTCGCGTCCGACGGTGATCGCCTTCAGCGCGTGCACGGTGTCGTCCATGGTCGGCCGGGCCGCCGGGTCGGCGCGCAGCATCTTCTGCAACGCCCCAGCGAGCGGGCCCGCATTCTCGGCAGGTCGTTCCGGGGACTGACCGTCGTCGCCGAACGGCGGCACGCCTTCGACCGCGGTGTACAGCGTCGCGCCCAGTGAGAACACGTCTGCAGCTGCCGACGGAGGAGCGCCTCGGGTGACCTCAGGCGCCCGGTAAGCGGCGTGCGGGCCGCCGCCGGTGATGCCGATGTCGGTCAGCTTGACGCTGCCGTCGTCCGCGAGCAGCACGGTGTTCGGTTCGAGCGTGCGGTGGACGATGCCCGCCGAGTGGATCGACGCCATCGCGTCGCCGAGCTGAATGCCCAGGAACGCGGCCTGCTCCGGGGTGAGGCGGCCGTGCTCGGCGAGGAACACCGACATCCCGCGCGACGGGATGTACTCCATCACCAGCCACACGTCCTGGCCGTCCGGCAGCACGTCGTACACCGTGATCGCGCACGGATGGTCGATCCGGGCCGCGGCCTTGCCCTCTTCCATCGCCATCGCGCGCGCCTGTTCGGCGCGCTCCGGCGGCAGCCCGACGGGCAGGTACATGCGTTTGACGGCGACGGTCCGGAACAGCCGCGTGTCGAACGCGAGCCACACGATGCCCGCGCGGCCGCGCCCGATCGGCTGGTCGAGCCGGTACCGCTCGCCGACGATGCTGCCTTCTGAACTCAATGCTGTCCCTGGATCGCTAGCTGGACGGGCCAGTCGTCGGTGCGGTGGGCGAGGTCTCCGGCGGCTTCGGCTTAGTCGCCGACGACGACGGAGACACCCGCGTCTGCGACGGCTGATCCTGCGTCGGAGTGTCCTCCGCCGTAGTAGACCGCCGCGAGTGCCGCGTCGACTGGGTCTCGCGGGTCGCGCTTTCCCGGGAAGACGTAGGCGGGGACGTAGTGGTTGCTTCCGAAGGCGGCTGTGTGACGGACGTCGGCGCGACCGCGGACGACGAAGCGGGCGGAGCCGGCTGCGAGGCGTCCGGCGGATTGCCCGGGGTCAGCAGCCACACGCCCAGCGCGACCAGGCCGATCACCACGACGCCGCCGATCAGCGCGGGCTTCTTCCAAGCGCCGGGCTTCTCGTCTTCGTCGTCCTCGGGCGCGGTCTGCACCACCCGGGTGCGAGGCGCGGGTTCCTCGTCGTACGGGTCGTCCTCGTAGTGCTCGGGCACCGGGACCGCGCGCGTGGCGGCGAGTCCGTTGCGGCTCGGGTCGCCGTAGAGCGGCGGTTCCTGGTAGCCGTCCTGGTGGTAGCCGTGGTCGTCGTAGTCGTCCTCCGGGTAACCGGAGCCCGGCGGGTACGGGTCCTCGCCGTAGTACTGCTGCGCGCTCGGGTCGTACTGCTGCGTGACGCCCGGGTCGTCGAGCAGCGTGCCGGAGTGGCCCTGCTCGTCGTCGTGGTGCAGCAGACCGGCCGCTGCCGCGCCGCCCGCCGCACCGAGCGCGGCCGCGCCGAGAGTGCCCGAGGACGAGGCCATCATCGTGTCGCCGTCCGGGCCGCCGAGCGGGGTCTCGCCGCGCGCGACCGCGGACAGCAGCTCCTCGCATTCGTCGGCGGTGGGCCGGTGCTGAGTCTCCGGGTGCAGCAACACCGCGAGCACGCTCGCCAGCGGACCGGACTGCCGCGGCGGATTGATCTGCCCGGCGGCGACCGCGTGCAGCAGGCTCAGTGTGTTCTCGGACAGGCCGAACGGCGGCTGCCCCTCGCAGGCGGCGTACAGCGTGGAGCCGAGCGAGAAGACGTCCGACTCGGGGCCGGGGTCGCCGCCAATCGCGACCTCGGGGGCCAGGTAAGCGGGGGTGCCCGCGATCATCCCGGTCTTGGTGACCGTGACGTCGTCCTTGGCCCGCGAGATGCCGAAGTCGGTGATCTTCACGGTGCCGTTGCCGGCGAGCAGGATGTTGCCCGGCTTGATGTCGCGGTGCACGATGCCGACCGCGTGCGCCTCGCGCAGCGCGGCGGCGATCTGCGCGCCGATCCGCGCGACCTCCAGCGGCGGCAAGGTGCCCTTTTCCTGCAGCACCTGCGCCAGGCTGGTGGAAGCCAGGTATTCCATGATCAGGCAGGGCTGGCCGTTGTCGTCGGTGACGACGTCGAACACGGTGATCGCGTTCGGGTGGTGCAGCCGCGCGGCGATCCGGCCCTCGCGCATGGTGCGCTGCCGGGCGTCCTCCGCCTCGTGGTTCTCCAGCCCTGGCTGGAGAAGAAGCTGCTTGATGGCGACCGTACGGCCCAGCACCTCGTCGTGGGCGCGCCAGACGGCTCCCATCGCGCCGGAACCGATCTTTCCGACGATCCGGTACCGGTCGGCGACCAGACGACCCTCGTCGCTCACGCGACCTCCCTTTGGGGCTCCGACTTGCCGGGGCGGGACTTGTCTACCCCAAAGGGGTGAGTTCGAACCCGCCGCAGCACCGGAGCGTAGGCACCTGCTGTGGACCGTGCGCCGGTTTTGCCGAGACCGACCCGTGACAAGGCTAGGCGCTCACTCTGCGCACATGCACGCGGCACACTTCCGCCGACCCGGCACAACCACGTTCGCGCAGGTCAGGAGTAGACCGCGGACAGGACGCGGGCCTGGGAGATCACATCCTGCTCGACGACGTCGAACAATTGGGTCACGCGCACCAGGGTGCCGTCGGCCTGGTGGACCAGCGCCACGGCGAACACCGAACCGTCGTCCTGGACGTGCATTTCCTGGACGTCGATAGAGTCGGCCCCGCTCCACGCGCGGACCAGATCGCCCGTTTCGCCGCGCGCGACGTTCGGGGCGAGCAGCGAAAGCGCGTTCTCCGGCTGGTGGTCGATCGAGGCGTAGAACTTGCGCACCGCTTCGAGCTTCACCGGATCCGGCGCGGCCGCCGACGAGGTGGCGGACTTCTTGTGCGACTCCGCTGCCGACGAGGCGCTCGACGCGGAAGACGACGAGGTGCCGGAGGTGGTCTGCGGAGTCGTGGCACCCGAATTCGACGGCGTGGTGGCCGCGGAATCGGTGTGCTTGGACTGCGTCGTGTTTTCGCTCTGCCCCGACGTCGTGCCGCCGGACGAGTGGCTCTTGCGCTGCTGAGGGACGGCCTGGCCGCCGAGCGCCGCCGCGCCGCTGAATCCGGCGGGCATCGCGGTTTCCTCGGCGACCGGAACGGCGGGCCGCGGTCCGCCGCTGAGCAGCGAGGCGGTGACGACAGCGCCGGCGACGAGTGCGCCAGCCCCGACGAGCCCGGCCAGCTTCGCGCGGCGGGCGAGCTTGCTCTCGGGCTCTTCGACGGGCTCCTCGGCCCGGACGACCGGGCGGCGGGTGCGCGGCGGCAGGTACTTCTGCGGTTCGCGGAACACCTGCTCGAGATACTCGCGGTCGGCTTCGGCCACGTCCTCGAGCAGTTCCGGCGGGATCACGTCCTCGACGCGCACGGCGTCGGGTTCTCGCCGGGTTCGCTGCCGTTCAAGCACGAAAATCCTCGCTCTGGGGGTTCGGGGCGGGACACGACACGGTGGCGGTGTCCCCGGGGCGGTCCGGACTGCCGATTCGTGGTCGGCGCCGGGCCTCGTAGTCGCCAGGTAACCCTGTGCCGACAGGCGGCCGCCAGACTCCGTCGCCGGAATGCCGCCGTCGTACGACGAACGGCAGCTTATGTCACCCAACCGGACGAGGGAACAACCGCTCACCGCTCCGCACGTGCATCGGCATTTGCAGACAGTGTGCTGGTCAGCGGCCGTCGTCGGTGATCTTGCCGTTGTCGTCGAAGGTGAGCGTGCGCTGCTCGGTGCTCTTGCTGCCGTCCTGGTGCGTGACCTCGACGGTGTTCACCGTGGTGCCGTGCTCCGGGTCGATGGTGACCTTCTTGACCTCGAAGTACGCGACGTCGGCGTAGCGCTTGCGCAGCCCTTGCGAGCCCTCCTGCTTGAGGTCGCCGGACGTGACCGACGAGGCCTTCGACGGGTCGGTGGTGACGTTGTTGAAGAACGTCTCCGAGTTGTTGCCCATCTTGTTCGGGTCGTTGGCGGTGAAGTACGGCGGTTCCTTCGTTTCCCGCTGAGCGGGAGTGACCGGCGGCTTCTCCGGCGGCTCGCTGGACGTGGGCGAGTCCGTGGTGCTCGGCGCGGACGTCTTGCTGCCGGTGCCAGGGCCCGCGGACGTGGTCGTGCCGGCGGAGCTGCTGCTCGCGGAACTGCTCGGGCCGGTGCCCTGCTGCGGGTGCGTGCCGTTGTCCGAGGTGACGCCGTCCGGGCTGGTGCTGGCCCCGCTGCGCGGAACGTTGCCGCCGACCCCGCCGTGCTGCCCGTTCGGGATGAGCGCGCTGAGGTTCGGGTTGCCGCCGTTCTGCCTGCCGGGCCAGCCGCCGCCACCGACCGCGTCGGTCGTCGTGGTGGTGGGCCCGCCGACCAGGAACGTCCCGGCGAACAGCAGTCCGACGACCACCGCGCCGGACGCGCCGGTGGCGAACCACGCGGCCTTGCGCCAGGTCTTCGGCGGGGTGACCGACGCGGGCACCGAGCCGAGGTCGAACGTGCCGAGTCCGTCCAGCAGCGGCGCGGCGTACACGCGCACCTCGTCGTCCTGCTGCTCTTGCGTCTCCTGCTTCGAGACGGCGGGCTCGCCGAGGGTGACGCGCTGGCGCCGGGGAGGCTCTTCCGCGACCGGGTTCAGCTCGACGCGTTCGCGAGGGCTTTCCGGCCGGTTGGCCAGCGCGGCTGAGGTGGTGGCGACGCGTTCCTGCCGGGTGCGCCGGGTCGGCTGGGGGAGCGCGCTCTCCTGCGGAGCGAAAGCGCGGTGCTCCTCGGGGATTCGGTCCTGCGGGGGCGCGAAGGCGGCGCGGGATTCGGCGCGGCGGCTCTGGGATTCCGGCTGCCGGGCAGACGGGGCGGCTTGGCGGCGCTGCGGTTCGACGGGGCGAACGACGTTCTGGCGGGGCTCGGCCAGCCGATCCGGGACGGAGGCCTGGCGGCGTTCGACCGGGGCCCGGCGGCCCTGCGGCTCGACCGGGGCCCGGCGGCGCTGCGGCTGCGGCAGCGGAGGCTCGCCGATCGGCAACGTGCCGCTCGCGGTGGGAAAAACCGGCTGGTTCGGGGCCGGGCGGTTCCCGTCGTCGGGTGCCCGGTTCGCGCGCGGGGCCGGTGCGCCGCGCTGCTGCGGGTTCTCGCTGCCGCGCTGCACCGGAGCGGCCGGGCCGCCGCCGTTGCGGTGCCGGTGATGACCGGCGGAGCGGGCGGGCACCACGGGAGTCCAGGTGCCGTCGGCGCGGACGCGGTGCCGTCCGGGGACGGTGACCTCGGCGTCCGACACCGCGCCGGGACGGTCAGCGTGCCGCGGACCGCCCATCGTGTTTCCCGTCATGCCGGTCCGACCCCTCCGCGAGAGGGGCGTGACGGCACCGGGGCCGTCGTCAACCCGAACGGAGCAGGGAGGAAGAGAACGACGCTTGCGTCGTCACTTGCGAACTCCCGCGCAAATGCACGCGCACGCGGAGAACGGCGCGCAGAGCCGCAGCTCCCGCGCGTCCTCCGGGCATAGCCCGGCGTAAACGCCAGGGTCCTCACGGACTTCACAGTAGGAAACCGGCAGGCGAATGTCTTCACCCATCCTGCAACTTGCACCGGTTTCACTCGACCGGGCGCGCCCGAACGGGCGGCACGTCACGCAGCGCAGCATGCCGCCCGGTATTTCCCCAGTTCGGGGGCTAATCAGCCGCCGCTGCGGTACTTCGCCTGCGTCGACTGGAGGGCCTTCACCGACGTCGCGCCGCTACCGACCGCGATGACGATGGCGAGGATGTCCAGCACGACGTTGCCGGAAGTGAGCAGCCAGGCGAACAGCGAGGCCGCGGTGGCGCCGCCGGCCAGCGCCCAGCGGCTGCGCACGTACTGCGCCACCGGAGCCCCGCCCGCCCGCTTGCCCGCCGCGTTGTTCAGCATCGCGAGGTAGCCGACGTGGCCGAGGGACGCCAGCACGCTCGCGATCGCGATGATGACGGCGATGATGTTAATCATGTGTCCAGTCTGCCCGGTTTCCGTGCGGCGCGAATCGGGGATGCCCCGGATACCGCGTCAGCGGCCCAGCCTGCCGCGGCCGAGGTTCAGCAGCAGCATCGCGAGCTGACGGCCCTCCGGGCCCAGTTCGCGGTAGCGCGCCAGCACGTCCATCTCGCGGTTGTAGACGATTTTCGTGCCGCCCGCGGCCATCCGGGCCGCGCCGATGGTCTTCGACACCTCTACCCGGCGCTTCACGAGCCGGAGGATTTCGGAGTCGAGGAAGTCGATCTCCTCGCGAAGCGACGAGATGTCTTCGCCCGCCGACGTGTGTTCGGAAGGCTGTCCGTCGGCGTTCTGCGTCTGCGCGTTCATCGGGACCTCTCTGAAGTCCGGACTCCCTGTGGCCCAGGGACGGCGAAAGCCCCGGGTCCAGTGGACTCCGGGGCTGCGGGTGATGGCGGGTGGGGCACTACGCGATCACGGGAGCCGGAGTCCGGGTCCCGTAAAAAAATCGCTCGCTGCTGTGCCGCACGCTTTCAGTATGGCACAGGCGTACCCGGTCGCCGCCGGAACGCCCGCACCCGCGCGTGCAGCACAAGGCTGATGAACAGCCAGAACAACGGCATCGCGGGCCAGAAGAACAGTGCGCCGCCGACGGCCCAGCGGACGATCAGCAAGGTCGCGAGCACCACGACGATCCCGAGATGAACGCGCAACGCCGGATGGTCGCGCAAGGCGGTTCGGGTGAGCGGCCAGCCGCCGCCGCGCGGCCGTACTGGCTCCGGGCGGGGAAGATCTGAGGTGAGTTCGCCGAGCTCGTCGGTATAGCGGACGGCGTAGACCGCGCGCAGCCGCTCTTCCACCTCTTCGAGAGTGAGCCGTCCTTCGGAACCGGCGGCCTGGATGGTCTCGGCGACGCGCTCGCGGTCGCCGTCGGAAGCCCTCAGCCGGGCGGGAATCTTGTCGTCCATGCCGTTCGATGCTCCGCGCCGCGGCGGCCTCGCGCGTCGGACGCGAGGCGACACTGCGGCGTACGTCGGCAAGCGCAGGCCGACCCCGTGGCTGTTCCGGGACTGTCGTACCCCCGGGGTAGCGTTGACAGACGATGGACACCCTCTTCGATCTCCCCGCAGACCCGCCCGCCCGCGCTGCCCGGCCGGGAACCGCAGACCTGCTCGAGGACCTCAACCCCGCCCAGCGCGAGGCGGTGACGCACGCCGGAGGTCCGCTGCTGGTCGTCGCGGGAGCCGGATCGGGCAAGACGCGCGTGCTCACGCGCCGGATCGCCTACCTGCTCGGGCAGCGCGGAGTGCATCCGGGCGAGATCATGGCGATCACGTTCACCAACAAGGCCGCCGCCGAGATGCGCGAACGCGTCGCGGCGCTTGTCGGCAAACGCGCGAACGCGATGTGGGTGTCCACGTTCCACTCGATGTGCGTGCGAATCCTGCGCCGTGAGGCGAAAACCCTCGACATGTCGTCGAGTTTCTCCATCTACGACTCGGACGACACGAAGCGGCTCATCACGCTCGTGGCGCGGGATCTCGACATCGACCCGAAGAAGTACGCCGCGCGCACGCTCGCGGTGCACATCTCGAACCTGAAAAACGAACTGGTCGATCCGGACGAGGCGGCCTCGAAGGCGGCCAACGACCTGGAGCGCCGGGTCGCCGAGGTCTACACCGAGTACCAGCGCAGGCTGGCGAGCGCGAACGCGTTCGACTTCGACGACCTGATCATGCGGACAGTGTCGTTGCTGCAAGCGTTCCCGGACGTCGCGGAGTACTACCGGCGGCGCTTCCGGCACGTCCTGGTCGACGAGTACCAGGACACCAACCACGCGCAGTACACCTTGGTGCGCGCGCTGGCCGGCACCGAGGCCACGGATACCGGGATCGAGCCCGCCGAACTGTGCGTGGTCGGCGACGCGGACCAGTCCATCTACGCCTTCCGCGGCGCGACCATCCGCAACATCGAGGAATTCGAACGCGACTTCCCGAACGCGCACACGATTCTGCTGGAGCAGAACTACCGCTCCACGCAAACGATCCTGTCCGCGGCCAACGCGGTGATCGCGCGCAACCCCAACCGGCGCGCCAAGCGGCTGTGGACCGATTCGGGCGACGGCGAGAAGATCGTCGGCTACGTGTCGGACAACGACCACGACGAGGCCGCGTTCGTCGCCGGGGAGATCGACTCGCTGGCGGAGAAGGGCGAGGCGGACTACTCGGATGTGGCGGTGTTCTACCGCACCAACAACCAGTCGCGAGTGTTCGAGGAAATCTTCATCCGGCTCGGCCTGCCGTACAAGGTCGTCGGCGGCGTGCGGTTCTACGAGCGGCGCGAAGTGCGGGACATGATCGCGTACCTGCGCGTCCTCGCGAACCCGGACGACACGGTCAGCCTGCGGCGGATTCTCAACGTCCCCAAACGCGGCATCGGCGACCGTGCCGAAGCAGTTGTGGCCACGCACGCGGAACGGGAGCGGATCTCGTTCTGGGCCGCGTTGCGCGATGCGGTCGAGGACAAGGTGGCGCTGCTGAACCCGCGCTCGGCCAAGGCGATCACCGGATTCGTGACGCTGCTGGACGAACTGCAGGAGATGGCGTCGTCCGGCACCGAGGTGCACGACCTGCTCGAAGCGGTCCTGGAGCGCACCGGCTACCGCGCGGAACTCGAGGAATCGGACGACCCGCAGGACGCGTCGCGCGTCGAAAACCTCACCGAATTGGTGACTGTGGCACGCGAATTCGCCGAGTTCACCGCGGAGGTCACCAACGACGAAAACGCGGAACTGGTCCTGGACGACGGCGTCCCCGCCCCCGGTTCGCTTCCCGCTTTCCTGGAGCGGGTTTCGCTGGTCGCGGACGCCGACTCGATCCCCGCCTCAGACGGCGGCGAGGAAGGCGACGGCGGCGCGGGCGTGGTCACTTTGATGACCGTGCACACGGCGAAGGGCCTGGAGTACCCGGTCGTCTTCTGTACCGGCTGGGAAGACGGAGTTTTCCCGCACATGCGCGCCCTGGGCGATCCCGCGGAGCTGGCCGAAGAGCGCCGCCTGGCCTACGTGGCGATTACCCGTGCGCGGCAACGACTTTACGTGTCGCGGGCGCTGACTCGGTCGGCCTGGGGACAGCCGCAGATGAACCCGGCCTCCCGCTTCCTGGACGAGCTGCCGCCAGACCTCGTCGACTGGCGGCGCCTGGAACCGTCCTCGCCCGGCTTCGGAAACTTCGGCTCCTCTTCCGGTTCCTCGTCGGGCCCGCGCGCCGCGACGACGTGGGGCCGCCGGTCCTCGACGTCGACGACTTCGAGCTCGCCGTTCGGGAAGGGCTGGAAGGAGACGGTGGCCCTGAAGCTGGACGTCGGAGACCGGGTGAGCCACGACAAGTACGGCCTGGGCACGGTTATCTCCTGCGACGGCATCGGCCCGCGCGCGACGGCGACGATCGACTTCGGAGCTTCGGGCAAGGTCCGGTTGATGCTGATCGGCAGCGTGCCGATGGTGAAACTCTGACTCTTGCCCGCGGATCGTGCGCTGCTGCGGTCCCGGTGGTCTGATCCTCTGTGCCGGGTGCCGGGTGCCGGGTGCCGGGTGCCGGGTGCCGGGTGCCGGGTGCCGGGTGCCGGGTGCCGGGTGCCGGGTGCCGGGTGCCGGGTGCCGGGTGCCGGGTGCCGGGTGCCGGGTGCCGGGTGCCGGGTGCCGGGGTGTGTCGCTTGATGGCTTCTTGTCGGCTAGGCCCGTGTCCTGGGCCGGATTCTCCGCGATCCCGCCCGCCAGCAGAGTCGAGCAGGTCGAGCCGGGCTGTGCCTCCAACACCCGCCGCTGCGCTCGCCGGTCTCGCGGACGAGGTCATCCCCGTGCCGCCGCTGCTCCGCGGGTTGCTCCAGGATGCTTCGCCTCCGCAGGGACTGGCTACGCCGATACCCGGCACAACCCTCGTCTCCGTCTCTGCCTCCGCACGATCCGCCGCGCCGCTACTGGATGCCTCACCGAGCGCTGACCCCTCAACTCGCTGGCGTCTGATGCTGTCCGTGCTCACAACATGCAGCGAGCGTGCCCCGAGCCGGAGCCGTGCTCGGATGCCTTCTCCTGCCCCGTTCTGGACATCTTTCGCCGGACCGAGTGAACTCCCCAGCGATCCACCCGATCTTGTCGGTCCTCTCCGGCATACTTGGCTTCATCGAACACAAGTTCGATGAAATGCGGTATGCTGTGTGAAGGGACGCAGGGGATGGATGCGGTGCTGTTTGGGGTATTTGCCGCCGGGGTACAGGAGTACTTGAGGAGAGTCGCGGGGACGGTTGCTGTGGGGACGGCAGCCCGGCCAGCTCGGGACGCGCCAGGGGATGTGGCGCGGCTGGCCGCAGCATGGCGCGCGTTGCTGAGGCAACACGCATTAGGGCCAGACGGCAGATGCGTCGTCTGCGGAGGAACGTCGCGCGCCGACGAGGGGATCGCGCGATGGATGCCGTGGCGAAGACGCGCGGACCTGTGCACCGTGTGGCGGGTAGCAGTCGCCTATTTCGTCCGTCGCCTTCCTGGCAACGATCCGTGATACGCACACCTGGCGGCCTAGCTCGGATGCCCACACATCGCCAGGCAAAGATCGCCGAGGATTCCCTGCGCCACCGAGTTGTTCAGGGCGACTTCCACCTGATGCACTGCGACGAAAGCGAGCCTGATTGATCGATGTTCTGCCGCAAGCACGCGGACTTCCCACTCGCGGCGTGGTTCAGCAGCATCAGTTTTCCCGTGCGCAAAGCAGATTCCGCCGCTGTGCGCACAGGTGACTCGCGCAGTTCAAGCTCGTCGGCGATCGTCGCGGCAACTGGTGCACCGGTTGTCTGGCGTACGAAGCATGCGGGCCAGACTCGATCGAGACCGTCGTGCGGAAGCTGAGTCCAGCTGGCTGCCTGACCGGCGAGAAGCGCGGTTCGAGTTCAGGCGGCGACCATCGTGCGGCGGCAAAGCCAGTGCAGCGGTTGGCCAGCGGGTGATCCGCGCGGTTCAGGCTCAGTTGGCGATCGTCCTGCGGCAGCGGATGCCACCGCGCCCATTGCCTGACGGGCGAGAAGCGAAGATCAGCTGACGTTCACGCCGCGGGCAGCGAGCCACGGGCGCGGGTCGATCTTCTTGCTGCCGTCCTGCCACACCTCGAAGTGCAGGTGCGGGCCGGTGCTCTCGCCGCGGTTGCCGATCTCGGCGATCTGCTCGCCGCACTTGACCTTCTGGCCTTCGCGGACCGAGAAGCTGTTCATGTGGCCGTAGACCTGGATGGTGCCGTCGTCGAGCTGGACGCGTACCCAGAGGCCGAAACCGCTGGCGGGGCCGGCCTGGATGACGGTGCCGTCGGAGGCGGCGTAGATCGGGGTGCCGATCGAGTTGGCGATGTCGATGCCGAGGTGGCTCGTGCCCCAGCGGGCACCGAAACCGGAGGTGAACGTGCCGTGCGCGGGCATGCAGGTCTTCGGACGGGCAGCCTCTTCGGCGGCCTGGCGCGCGGCTTCGGTTTCCGCCTGCACGCGGGCCTTGGTGACCTTGGCGCTGTCGGCCATCTTCGCGGCTTCGGCGGAGGCGTCGACGGCGTGGCCGGTCGGCAGCAGTTCGGGAGCTCCCCCGGAGCCCGCGCTGCCGAGGGTGAACGAGGCGCTCGCGTTCTGTGCGTTGGCGAGCGGGGTGACCGCGGCGTCGGAATCCCCGCCGCTGGTGGACTTGAGGGTCTGCCCGGCGGCGGCTGCGGCGAACGCGCCAGCCGCGACGGCGGCGACCACGACCCGCCCGCGAAGGGCGGAGGAGGGCGGGGAGATGCGGTGCTGTCCCCGGACGCGGATGACTGCACCGTCCAGTGCGTCTTTCAGCGCCGGGGAAGGGGCTTGGCCGCCGGGGGAGCGGTGTGAAGCCAAGACAGGGCCTTCCATCGTCGGGGAGTCGGGCGGAAGAGAACTCGGGCGGGGGATCCCGTGAACGAACCTCGGGGGTGATTCGCTCAGCGTTCTGCTTCGTGACCTGACTGTAATGGGGACCGCAGGACAGTAACGAAGCGGCGCCTCAATGAGCAAGGCGCCACCGGGCTTTCGGCCGAACGAGTGGCACGCATCGAGCTTCTAGCTGTGGAAACTACCCAAAGTTAATCGGGAACTACTTCGCTGGATGTGGCTTGAGTCACATACCTTCGGATGGCCCAACGCCGCTGAAGCCCTCCTGGCGGCGTAGCGGACGAAATAACCGGCCGCCCGGGCGCGTTGAAGCAGTTTCACCTAGATATCTGTGATGCCGCTCACTCACGCCAGGTCCATCGGACACTCTTTGACGGCTTCGCCTCGCGACCTCGAGCTACCGTCCGGCGACGGATCTTTCCCGCCCCGAGCTGCCTGGGCCGCAGGTCGAGGCCAGGTCTGTGTGTTGCCCCGACTGCACCAGCGCTCTGCCCGGCCAATCCTTGCGGCCCGGCTCCCCGGATCGCCAGGATTCCCCGCGTGCTGGCTTGGCTGTCGCTGATCTCTCCGCGACCCGGCTGGCACCTGCCCTCCCCGACAAGCTCCGGCCATCCCCGTACCCGGCGGATCGTCCCCACGATCTGCCAGTGCCGTCGCGGATTCCTCCGCGACCCGGCCGTGCCTGCTCCCGGCAAGCCTTGGCCGACTCCGTCCCTGTCAGGCCCTCCCCGGCCTGACAGGGACGGAGATCGCGGCTCCCCTCCGCGATGCGGCCGTTCACCTGCCCTCCCCGGCAGGTCTCGGCCATCTCCACCTCGGTCCCGGCAAGTCGTCCCCACGACCTGCCGGCACCCGCCGCGGCCTCCCCGCCGCGGCCTGGTCGGGCGCCTGCCACGAACAGGCATCCGACCTCGTCCATCGCCCCCGCGATGTGTCCCCGTACCTCGTCCCGTGCCGGAGTGACGCCCCGAACGCCACTCCCTTACGCGACTTCCCCGAAGTTTTTCCTCGACGCTCCCTCCGGCCCTTCGGTCTCTCTGCCGTCGAGACCTCCGGCCCACGCCCCTCTTACGCGGATCGGAGGATTTTTTCTTCGCACCTGTCAGACGCGCGGGGACCGCCGGAGGTTCATCCGACGCCGAATTCACCCGCAAGTGCGTTCCGGCCTGGTCGAGGCGGCCCTGCCGTCCGCCTGCCGGGACCGGTCCTTGCTAGCGTCGCGAGCGATGACTCCGCCGACCCCAGAGCCTCCCGACGGCGACTCCGCCCCGGACACCCCGGGCCGTCCCGCCGGATCCCGGCGTCCCAGCCTCGCCGAGCGCAAGGCCGCCGCCCGCGCCCGAGCCCGTCGCGACGCCGGTCGCGCGAAATCGGATCCAGCCGACTCATCCCGACGCGGCGGGAAGGCTTCCGCTGAGGGGCCGGTCGACTCGTCCGGTCGCGGTGAGCCGAGGTCGGCGGGAAGACCGGAAGACTCGCCGCCTAGCCGCAGGAGTTCGCTCGATCGTGGCGAGGAGGCTTCCTCTGGAAGCCCCGCCGAGGGATCTCGTCTGGGCGGAGCGACTTCTGGCGGAGGCTCGCGCGACCGTGGCGAGCCGCAGTCAGCGGAAAGCTCAGCCGACTCGTCCCGCGGGGCCGAGGCAATCGCGGAAAGCTCAGCTGCCCCGTCCGGCAGCGGCGAGCCCGCGAAGAAGGACCCGGCCACTCAGTCCGGCCGAGGAGACGCGGCAGCCGCGCGACCGAGCGACCAGGCCACTCCGGCAGGCGTGTCCAGCCGGCAAAACTCCGACGCTGACCCGGTCGAGCGGAGGTCGGCGCCCCGCACCATCCCCAGCCGCCGAGACCCAAGCCAAGATTCGGGCCAAGGCGAGAACCTCCTGGATCTCACCGACCAAACCCCCTCGCCAAGGCTTCGAGCCGCCACCGCTCTTCTCGGTCTCGGTGCCCTGGCCCTCGCCGCCGCAGCCATCGCCCCGGTGTCGCCCGATGCCGGGCCGGGCTACCTCTCCTGGCCGCTTCTCGTCATCCTCGCCGTAGTCCCGGCCGGGATCGCGTTCGCGGCGGCTCGCAGCGGGCGGCACGGGCTGGCCGCCGGTCTCGTCACCGGTCTCGCCGCTCTCGCGCCGGGACGGCTGATTCTCGATCTCCAATTCCTCGTCAACGGCTCCAAAACCATCCGCCCCGAGCTATACCTGCCAGACCGTCTGCTCGACCGCAGCGGCGTAGGCATCGGGTTCTGGCTGCTGATCGCCGGGCACGTGCTGACGCTCGCTGCCGGACTAGCCGCCGCGCAGGTCGTTCGTGAGCGCAACGAGATCGCCGGGGGAGACGACAAACGCCGCTGGCGGTTGATCATTCCGCTGCTCGCCGTAGTCGCCGCGGTCGGATTGCTGATGACCCCGGTCCTCTCCGACGATCCGTTTCTCCTTGCCCGGTCAGCGTTTGAGGGTCCAGGGCTAGCGCTCGCCGGTTACCTTCTCCTCGCCGGCGCGCTGCCAGTCGCCGCGGTGCTCGGGGTTTTCGCCGGATCCGACGGCGTCGCTCGCGGGACGCTCGGCGGGATCGTCGCGGCGGTGCTGGCCGTCGCGGTGCCGACGTTCGTCGCCGGGCTGGCCGTGCCGGGGCTGGGAGTCTCGACGGGCGCGTATCTCGCCGTCGTGCCGATGGTGCTGGTCCTCGTCCTCACTCCACTCGCGACACCGCAGCAGACCCAAACCGAACGCACCGACCTGGCCGGTGAGGCCCGCGTCCCAGGGCTCACCATTTGGCGTGCGCTCACCGCGTTGCTGGCATTGCTGACCGGAATCGCGGCGGCGATCGGCGCATTAGCCCCGCAACTCGGCAACAGCACGGACAGCCCGGCCCGGCTGCAACTGCTGATCGCGGCAATTCTTGTCGTGCTGCCAACACCTTTCCTTCTCGCAAGCCGTACCGCGTCGTTCGCGCGCGGGGTGCTCGCGGTGTTGTGGGCTGGCGTCGTTCTCGCGGGAACGGCTGTGCTCAGTACCGCCATCACTGCCTCGGAGGCGACGGGACTCGGCGGGCTCGGCGGCGCGATCAGTTATCACCTCGGCGCGGGAGCCGTTTTCACCGCGATCGCGCTGGGGCTCGCCGGGCTTACCGGGTTGGCCGCGGTGGTGACCGGCGTCGTGGAACGCGACGACACCGGTACTGAAGGGCCGCGCTCCCGAGTGCTGATTCCGGCCGGAATCACCGCTGTGCTGGCGATCGCGACGTTCGGCACGCCGGTGTTCACCGCGCAGGATTACGCGCCGCCCGGTCTCTGGTCCGATTTCGACACTCCGTCGTGGGGATTGCTCGCCGCGGTGCTTGTCGTTCTCGGGACGCTCGGGTTGAGCGTGCGTTCGCGGCCCGGTGCCGCGGCGGCGGGATTGACTGGAGCGGCGGTGCTTCTCGCCTTGCACGTCGCCGAGATTCCGCTGGTCAGTTCCCTGTTCCAAACAGCGAAGCCGGACGCGGGGTTCTGGCTCGGGCTCGCCGCGACAGCAGGGGCAGTGGTCGCCGCTGTCACCGCGGCTGCCGGTGCGAAGAAGTGAGCCCGCGGCGCGTCGTCCTAGTGGAGCTGGCCGAAGAAACCGCGGCAATTCCCCTGGCGCGAATGCTGCGCGACGCCGGTCTCGAAGTCGTCCACGTTGGACACCTGGACACGACAGAAAAGATCGTCCGGACAACCGAACAGGAGGATCCAGACATTCTGGGCCTCCTCGGCGGTCCAATGCCCGAGGATCTCGCTGAAGCGCTCCCCGGAACCGAAGTGATCGAACTCGGCGGGGAAAGCCCCGAAAAGGCCGCCGAAATGCTTGTCGGTGGGCGGTCTCACACCCTCGGCACACCCTCTGACCGCGCACGGTGACCGACTTCACCAGGTGCGGCGTCCCCTGCGTCTGCGCTGGTCGCTAACCTCGACTGGTCCGACAGCGCGGTCCGGAAAACGGACCACCACAGTGGCGTGTCGTCAGGAGACTGGAGTAGTGGACCTCTACGAGTACCAGGCGAGGGATCTCTTCGCCGCCCACGGAGTACCGGTTCTGCCGGGCGCCGTGGCAAGCACCCCGGAAGAAGCCAAGGCCGCCGCGGAGCAGATCGGCACCCAGGTCGTCGTCAAGGCGCAGGTGAAGGTCGGCGGCCGGGGCAAGGCGGGCGGCGTCAAGCTGGCCCAGACGCCCGACGAGGCGAAGGAGAAGGCGGAAGCCATCCTCGGCCTCGACATCAAGGGCCACATCACGCATCGCGTGCTGGTGGCGGAAGCCTCGGACATCGCGTCCGAGTACTACTTCTCCTTCCTGCTCGACCGCGCCAACCGCACTTTCCTCGCGATGGCGTCGTCCGAGGGCGGCATGGAGATCGAGCAGCTCGCGGTCGAGCGCCCGGACGCGCTCGCCAAGATCCCGGTCGACGCGATCAAGGGCGTCGACAAGGCGACGGCGCTCGAGATCCTGAAGGCCGGCAACTTCCCGGCCGAGATCATCGACGAGGCCGCCGACGTCGTGGTGAAGCTGTGGGAGACCTTCGTCTCCGAGGACGCCACCCTGGTCGAGGTCAACCCGCTGGTCCGCGACCCGCAGGACAAGATCATCGCCCTCGACGGCAAGGTCACCCTCGACGAGAACGCCGCCTTCCGCCACCCGGCGCACGAGGAGCTCGTCGACAAGCAGGCCGAGAACCCGCTCGAGGCGAAGGCCAAGGCCAAGAACCTCAACTACGTCAAGCTCGAGGGCGAAGTCGGGATCATCGGCAACGGCGCGGGCCTCGTGATGTCCACTTTGGACGTCGTGGCGTACGCGGGCGAGAAGCACGGCGGCGTGAAGCCCGCCAACTTCCTCGACATCGGCGGCGGCGCATCGGCCGAGGTCATGGCGGCCGGTCTGGACGTCATCCTCAACGACACCGACGTCAAGAGCGTGTTCGTGAACGTCTTCGGCGGCATCACCGCGTGCGACGCGGTCGCGAACGGCATCGTCGAGGCGCTGAAGATCCTGGGCGACGAGGCCACCAAGCCGCTGGTCGTCCGCCTGGACGGCAACAACGTCGTCGAGGGTCGCCAGATCCTGGCCGACGCGAACCACCCGCTGGTCACCGTGGTGGACACAATGGACAACGCGGCCGACAAGGCTGCCGAGCTCGCCGCGGCAGGTGCGTGAGATGTCGATCCTGATCAACGAGAACAGCAAGGTCATCGTCCAGGGGCTCACCGGCTCCGAGGGCATGAAGCACGCGACCAAGATGCTGAAGTCCGGCACCAACATCGTGGGC
The DNA here is from genome assembly GCF_041346965.1 of Amycolatopsis sp. cg13. Lineage (GTDB taxonomy): Bacteria > Actinomycetota > Actinomycetes > Mycobacteriales > Pseudonocardiaceae > Amycolatopsis. The sequence continues at coordinate 4,912,128 of NZ_CP166848.1, read as the reverse complement.
GGCGTCAACGCCCGCAAGGCCGGCCAGACGGTCACCATCGAGGGCAAGGACCTCACCGTGTTCGGCACGGTCGAGGAGGCCATCAAGGAGACCGGCGCCGACGTGTCGGTCATCTTCGTGCCGCCGAAGTTCGCCAAGGACGCGGTCATCGAGGCGATTGACGCCGAGATCCCGCTGGCCGTCGTCATCACCGAGGGCATCCCGGTGCACGACTCGGCCTACTTCTGGGCGCACGCGGTCGCGACCGGCAACAAGACCCGGATCATCGGGCCGAACTGCCCCGGCGTGATCAGCCCCGGCAAGTCGAACGCGGGCATCATCCCGGCCGACATCTCCCAGGGCGGCCCGATCGGCCTGGTGTCGAAGTCGGGCACGCTGACCTACCAGATGATGTACGAGCTGCGCGACATCGGTTTCTCGACCGCGGTCGGCATCGGCGGCGACCCGGTCATCGGCACCACCCACATCGACGCCCTCGAGGCGTTCGAGAAGGACGCCGACACCAAGGTCATCGTGATGATCGGCGAGATCGGCGGCGACGCCGAGGAGCGCGCCGCGGCCTACATCAAGGAGAACGTGACCAAGCCGGTCGTCGGCTACGTCGCGGGCTTCACCGCCCCTGAGGGCAAGACGATGGGCCACGCGGGCGCGATCGTCTCCGGTTCGTCGGGCACCGCCGCGGCGAAGAAGGAGGCCCTCGAGGCCGCCGGCGTCAAGGTCGGCAAGACCCCGAGCGAGACCGCGGTTCTCGCGCGCGAGCTGTACAACAGCCTCGGCTGACCAGCAGCGACTCCAACGGCGGAGGCCGGGCACCGACACGGTGCCCGGCCTTCGTCGTTTCCGCCCGCAACCGATCCGGCGCTCGGTGCGTCCAACCTCGCGGACGCCAAGGGCGGATGCGCTAGCGTGCAGTCACTCGTGAGCGGGGGACGCCGCCGGCGCGCCCGGGCGCCGCAGGATCTCGAACCGCCGGTCGATGAGACAGGAGACCTTCCGATGACCTTCCCCAGTGGCGGGCCCGGCTACCCCCAGCAGGGCCAGCCGTCCCAGGGACCGCCCCCGTCGGGCGGGTTCCCGCAGCAGCCCCAGCCGCAGCAGGGCCCGCCTGCCTCGGGCGCCGGAACGCCGCCGAACCTTCCGCTGCTGCTGTCCCTCGGCGTGGCCGGGCTCGGACTGGTGCAGTACTTCCTCGGCTTCGCCACCGAAGCGGGCACCGCCAGCCAGGCCATTCTGTTCCTGCTCGTCGGCGGTCTGCTGTCGGCGATGAATTTGCTGCCCAAGGGACCGAAGACGCTGCCGTTCGCCGCGCTGTTCAGCGTGCTCGGCGGGCTGGGCGCGCTCGACGCGGTCATCTCCGGGCGAACGTCTGCCATCGTGATCGTGGTGCTGATCCTCGGTCTCCTGCAGATGGCCGCGGCGGTCGCCGTGCTGCTGTTCGAGTACGGCGTGCTCAAGCCGCCGACGGCGCAGCCGGCCGCCCCGGCGTACCAGCAGCCCTACGGCCAGCCGGGCCAGTACCAGGCGACGCAGTACCAGCCTGCTCCCGGCCAGCAGTCGCCGCAGCAGGCTCCGGGACAGCAGCCGCCGTCCCCGCAGCAGCCGCCCGCCACGCCGCCGCCGGGCGGACAGGCCACGACGTACGCGCCGCAGCAGGGCCAGTTCTTCCAGCCGCCCGCCGACCAGAACAAACCGGGCACGCCGCCCGGAGGTTTCGGACAGCAAGGCTGATACCCCTTCGCGTTACCCACCCGCTGTGACTCTCCGTGTTACAGCGGGTGTTTTTATTGCCCTCGTGCCACGACCGGGTGGGCGTTGGATTCGCCACGTCCGCCGGGCGGCGTGCCTCACCCGGACGGCCGAGCGCGGATGTCATGGTCGGGGACATGCAGGTGCTCACCAGTCCCGGACGCCCCGCGGGCGACGAGCCGGTGGGCGACTCCCTTGACCAGGATGTAGCCCGGTTCCGGGTGTTGCTCGCCGCGGCGCTCGGTCCGCTCGTCACCGGCTACGCGGTGGTCGCCACGCTGCTCGCACTCGTCACCCTGACTGCCCAGCACGCGGTCTTCTCCGTGGGCGGCGTGCTGCTGTCGGCGGGACCCGGCTGGCTCGCCGCTTACCAGGTCGAACTCGGGATCGGCGGGCATCCGCTCGGGATGCTGCCGCTGCTGCCGACCGTCGGTGTGGTGCTGCTGGTCGCGAGGGCGGCGGCCAAGGCGGTGCGACGGCTGCGTTGCGCCCGGCTGCGGCACACGGTTCCGTTGGTCGCCACGATTTCCGGCGCACATCTGGTGTTCGGCGTGCTGATTTCGCTGCTGTCGATCGGCGAACCGGTACGGGCGAACTTCTGGCTCGCCGCGGTGGTGCCCGCCGTGCTCTCCGGACTCGCGGCTACCGGCGGGGTGCTTCGCCGGTTCGGGATGCCGCAGGTGCTCGCCGATCGGCTCGACCCGCTGGCCCTTCGCGGTTTGCGGGCGGGCCTGCTCGGGTTGTTCGCGCTGCTGGCGGCGGGCGCGCTGACGCTGACCGCCGCCACGGCGCTGTCCGCGCGCACGGTGTCCAGCCTGTTCGAGCCGTCGTTCGGCGGCAGCTTCGGGCTGTTCCTGCTTTCCGTGCTGTATCTGCCGAACGCCGTGGTCGCCGCGATGTCGTTCGTGAGCGGGCCCGGGTTCAGCATCGGCACTCTCGACGTGCACCTCATCGGCTACCGCGGCGGTTCGGTACCCGGGGTTCCGCTGCTCGGCGGCATTCCCGAGCACGCCGCGTCGTGGTGGCCGGTGCTGCTGGTGCTGCCGCTGGCGGTCGGGGTGCTGGTCGGCTGGTCGGTCCGCGCGGTGGACGAGGACCCGGCGGCGCGGCTGCGGGTCGTGGTCGTCGCGGGCGCGGTCGTCGGGTTCGGCTGCGTGCTGCTGGGCACGCTCGCCGGCGGACGGCTCGGCGACGGTCCGTTCGACCCGGTCAGCGTGCCGGTCGGGGTGGCGTCGATCGTGGCGTTCTGCTGGATCGTGATTCCGGCGGGGTTCGTGGCGTTTTTCGCGGGGGCGCACTCTCCGATGCGGCCGGTCGGCTCGCTTGAGGTGGAGGACGAGGAGCCGGAAGCCGAAGCCGAGCCGGATGCGGCTGAGGATGCCGAGTCCGATGAGGACGTTGCGGACGAGGAATCCGAAGACGCCGAAGAAGACTCGGACCTGGCCGAAGATTCCGAAGAGACTGAAGTCGCCGAAGACTCCCCGGACGATGAGGACTTCGACGCCGAGGCCGACGCCGAACTGGGCCTCGACCTGCCGGAGGACGAGCCGGAAACCGAGGCCGCCGCGACCGAGGACAAGGCCGAATCCGAGTCCGAAACCCCCGCCGAAGAGCCGGACGCTGTGACCGAGTCCACCGAGGACTCCGGCGACGCGAAGCCCGCCGAGGACGACCGTTAGGGTTGGGGCGACCTGGTGAAGCGCCGTGCGCCCGAGGCGTACCGCCGTGCAAGGAGCCCGTTCTGGCCAGCCGCTTGGAACTGCCCACTCCGGTGAAGATCGTCGTGCTCGCGTCCGGTTCCGGCACGCTGCTGCAGGCTGTGCTCGACGCGGTCGGGCAGCCCGGGTTCCCGGCCTCCGTCGTCGCCGTCGGCGCGGATCGGAACGGCATCGAGGCGCTCACGCGGGCGGAACGGGCGGACGTGCCGTCGTTCACCGTCCGCGTCGCCGACCATCCGGACCGGGCCGCGTGGGACCGCGCGCTCGCCGAGGCCGTCGCGGCTTACCAGCCCGACCTCGTGGTGTCCGCGGGCTTCATGAAGATCCTCGGACCGGAGTTCCTGGCGCGGTTCGCGGGCCGCGTGATCAACACCCACCCCGCGCTGCTGCCGTCGTTCCCCGGGATGCACGCGGTCGCCGACGCGCTGGCCGCGGGCGTGCGCGTCACCGGATCGACGGTGCATTTCGTCGACGCCGGGGTGGACACTGGCCCGGTCATCGCCCAGGAGGCGGTGCCGGTGGAGACCGACGACACCGAAGACGTCCTGCACGAGCGGATCAAAGCCGTGGAACGCAGGCTGCTGGTTGAAACGATCGAGCGACTCGGCCGTGGTGGGTGCACCGTGGACGGACGAAAGGTGAGGTTTTCGTGAGCACAGCACAGGGACGGCGCCCGGTCCGGCGCGCGCTGATCGGCGTCTCGGACAAGGCCGGCCTGCTCGAGCTCGCGACCGGCCTGCACGCGGCCGGCGTGGAGATCGTGTCGACCGGCGGCACGGCGAAGGTCATCGCGAACGCCGGGGTTCCGGTCACGCCGGTCGAGCAGGTCACCGGGTTCCCGGAGTCTTTTGACGGCCGGGTCAAGACGCTGCACCCGCGCGTGCACGCCGGACTGCTCGCCGACCAGGGCAACGACGACCACGTCGCGCAGCTCAAGCAGCTCGACATCGCGGCGTTCGACCTGCTCGTGGTGAACCTGTACCCGTTCCAGGCGACCGTCGCGTCCGGCGCGAGCCCCGAGGACTGCGTCGAGAACATCGACATCGGCGGTCCCGCGATGGTGCGCGCGGCCGCGAAGAACCACGGCAGTGTCGCTGTCGTCGTGGACCCGGCGCGGTACGCGTGGGTGCTCGAGCAGGTCTCCGCGGGCGGCTTCGAACTCTCGGACCGCAAGCGGCTCGCTGCGCAGGCGTACGCGCACACGGCTGCGTACGACACGGCTGTCGCTTCGTGGTTCGCCAACGCGTACGCGCCTTCGGACGACAGCGGCTTCCCGGACTTCCTCGGCGCGACGTGGGACCGTGCGGACGTACTGCGCTACGGCGAGAACCCGCACCAGAAGGCGGCGCTGTACCGCAGCGCACAGCCGGGCCTCGCGCACGCGGAGCAGCTTCACGGCAAGGCGATGTCGTACAACAACTACGTCGACACTGACGCCGCGCGTCGGGCCGCCTTCGACTTCTCCGAGCCGGCTGTCGCGATCATCAAGCACGCCAACCCGTGCGGGATCGCTGTCGGCACGGACATCGCTGAAGCGCACCGCAAGGCGCACGCCTGCGACCCGGTGTCCGCGTACGGCGGCGTGATCGCGACGAACCGTCCGGTGAGCGTCGCGGCGGCGGAGCAGATCGCCGAGGTCTTCACCGAGGTCGTGCTCGCCCCCGACTTCGAGCCGGAAGCGCTGGAGATCTTGCAGCGCAAGAAGAACGTGCGGCTGCTGAAGCTGCCCGCGATCGAGAACGCGGCCCCGGTGGAGTTCCGGCCGATCTCCGGCGGCGTGCTCGTGCAGACCGCCGACGCGATCGACGCCCCCGGCGACAACCCGGCGAACTGGGAGCTGGCCACCGGCTCGCCCGCCGACGAGCAGACCCTGGCGGACCTGGAATTCGCGTGGCGGGCGCTGCGCGCGGTGAAGTCCAACGCGATCCTGCTGGCGCACGAGCAGGCGACCGTCGGCGTCGGCATGGGCCAGGTCAACCGCGTCGACTCGTCGCGGCTGGCGGTCTCGCGGGCGGGCGACCGGGCGAAGGGCTCGGTCGGCGCGTCGGACGCGTTCTTCCCGTTCCCGGACGGGCTCGAGGTGCTGATCGAGGCAGGCGTGCGCGCTGTCGTGCAGCCCGGCGGGTCCATCCGCGACGCCGAGGTGATCGCCGCCGCCGAAGCCGCCGGGATCACGCTGTACCTGACCGGAACGCGGCACTTCGCGCACTGATTTTTTGCTGGCCGGCCGGGACTCCTCGAGTCCCGGCCGGTTTTTTCATCCCTCGCGCAAGATCGCGTAGACGACCTCGTCGCGGTAGCCGCCGTCACGCCAGGTGACCTGGCACAGCAGACCTTCGCGATGGAAGCCGGTCTTCTCGAGCACCTGCTGCCCGTCGAAGTCCTCGCTGTCGACGAAGGCTTCGAGCCGATGCGCGCGGGTGTGCTGGAAGAGCTGGTCGACGAGCAGCCGGTACGCCTTGTCGGTGCCGTGCCCGCGATAATCCGGCAGCAACGTGACGCCGATCCGGAAGCACCCGCCGACCGGCCCGCCTCGATCGGCCGCCTCCCAGGTAGCCATCCCGGCGACGGCCGAGTCGACGGTCACCGCGACCGCGCTTGAAGCCGGGCTGAGGAACCCGTCCTCAGCGAAGCGGCGCCGTGCCCGCGGCCCGGTGAAACTCGTCCACTGGAAGGCCGCGGCGGCGTCCGGGTCCGTGGAGAACCGGTCGAGCACGGGCAGGTCAGCTTCGGCGAAACCCCGCAGGGCGATGTGTCCTGTCTTCATCAGGGTTCCCAGTGTAAAGAGCCGTTTTCCTGGTGTCCGGTGATCTTTCGGGTTCTTTCTCCGTGCTTGCTTGACAGCCGGGGAGGGGGCGAGTGAGACTGAGTCTTGTCGAACGGGTGTTCGATCCTGTTCGGCGCAGCGGTGTGTATTTGGATGTGAGTGTTGGGTGACCGTGCGGATTCCGCACGGATGAGGATGCGGAACCGCCTTCCCCGCGGTGCGCCGACGTCCGTCCCGGGCTTGGTTTGCCGACCTTGCTCCCGGGGCCGGTTCGTCGGCTGATCTTGGCGGAGGGAGGAAGCCGGTGACGACCGGAGTGGCTTCGGGGGCTGCTTCTTCGGAGCTCGCTTTTTCGGGGGCTGTTCCGGAGACCGCGGGAGTTGTAGCGGCCGCCGGGGCTTGTGCGGCCGAGGGGACTTCCGCGGACGGTCCGGTCACGGCTGGTTCTGGTGCTGGTGAGGCTCGGGCGGGCGGAGCTTGGGTTCTGTCCGGGGATGCTGCGGGGCCTCCCGGGACGGGCGGTTCTTCGGCTCTGGCGGGGATGGCCGCGGGGGCTTTCGGGGCTAGGGGAGTTCTGGAAGCAGCCGGGGCTGCTTGGGGGGCGAGCGGCACCTGGGCTCTGGCCGGGGAGTCTGGGGCTTCCGGGTCGCGGGCTGCTTCGGCTGAGGCCGGGGCGGACGGCGTTTGGTCTCTGGCTGAGGCCGCTCCCGGGGCAGGCGGTTCTTCGGCGGGGGACGTGCCGATGCTGCCTGCTGGCTCTATCCCGGCCGATCTCCTTGGCATTGCGGGGATTTCAGCGAAGCCGAAGAAACCCGCCAGGTCGTCTCGGAAGAACTTCCCTGACGCGGAAGTCATAGCTTCCGCCCCCACGAGCGTGCCGGAGGCGCGGCCGGCGCGCTCGTGGGAAGTATCGGTGCCGTGGTCGGCGATCGAAGCCTTCGCGAAGGAACGAACGCCGGTCGCCGCGATGTCCTCAGGGTCGCTGAGGTCGATGTTCTCGTTGGGAGAGAACGGATCTCGTACTCGGCCGAGTTCTCTGGACGTGGCGTTCGAGCCATGGACGCCAGCCAGCTTCGACTCGTCGACGGGGCTTCGTTCTCAGGCACGGTCAGGCCCGTCGGCCGAATCCAGCCGTGAGCTTCCTGCCAGGACTGCAGTGTCTGCTGACACGCGCATGTCCAGCGGGCCTGATTCGCCGACTCCGCTCAAACCGGCGATCCAGCCTGGTTCAGCTCCTTCGGCCCGAGGTGTCCCGTCTGCTGAACGCGATTCTCCGGCTCGACCTGAATCGAAGAATCCGATCGAACCGCCAGTCCGGCTTCGTCCGGCAGTCCCGGCTGAGCCTGTCCCGGCAACTCCACCCGATGCTCCGCTTACCCCTCCGACCCCGCTGCACCCCGCAACTCCACCCGACCCGGCAACCTCACCCGATCCCGAAGCTCCCGACTCGCCGAAACTCCGCCCCCCAACCCGGCTCCACCCCGCCGAGCCCGCACCCGATCCAGCAGGCCCGGCGAACCCGCTGGCCAAGCTGACCGCCCTCCCCGGCGTCAGCACTGCCAGCACTGTCGCGGCCGAGCGGGCTTCCCGAGCCGACTGGGGCCACGCCGCCGGGCGGATGCTCCCCGTGGCCCCGGCCCTGGCGGATCTCCTCCCCGGGGCCGGGTTGCGACGCGGAAGCATTGTCGCGGTTCACCATTCCACCTCGTTGCTGTTCGCGTTGCTCGCGGAGGCGACCGTCGCGGGGGCGTGGGCTGCGGTCGTCGGTGCCCCGTCGCTGGGGATTGTCGCGGCGGCTGAGCACGGGGTTGCCGTTTCGCGGCTCGCGCTGGTTCCTCAGCCGGGGGCCGAATACCAAGCCGTGATGGCCGCTTTGTTCGACGGCGTCGACCTCGTTGTCACCGAGCCTCGTTCAGTCCGGCCGGACGTCGCGCGCAGGCTCGCGGCAAGGGCGAGGAATCGCGGGGCGGTGCTGCTTTCGTTGGGGCCCTGGCCTGCCGCCGACGTCGAGCTGCATTGCACCCCTGGTGCCTGGACTGGCGTGCTTGAGCACGGGGCCGGGCATCTCCGTTCCCGCCCCGTCGAAGTGCATGCCCGCGGCCGCGGTGCGGCGGCTCGGCCACGGTCGGCGTCGGTGTTTCTGCCCGGCCCGGACGGACGGGTTTCCCGGGGCGAGAAGCGCATCGCGGCGCAGGAAGAGGCAGTCGGGTGACCAGTACAGTCCACAAAGGACAAAAAGATCCACGCCGCCACCCGACGCGGATGCTGGTTCTGTGGTGCCCGGACTGGCCCGCGGTCGCTGCCGTCGCCGCGGCGGGGAGTGTGCTTACCCGGCCGGCTGCGGTGTTCCACGCCAACCGGGTCGTCGCGTGCACCGCGGTCGCGCGGGCGCGGAACATCCGGCGCGGGATGCGGCGGCGGGAAGCGGAATCCCAATGCCCGGACCTGGCGGTGTTCGGCGTAGACGACGCTCGGGACGCGCGGTTGTTCGAGAACGTCGCGTCGGCGGTGGAGGAACTGGTCGTCGGGCTGGAAGTGGTGCGGCCGGGGCTCCTCGCGGTTCCCGTCGCGGGCGCGGCCGGATACTTCGGCGGCGAACCGCAGCTCGCGGAGAAACTGGTCGACCAGGTGGCCGCGGCGGCCGGGGTCGAATGTCAGGTCGGCGTGGCGGAAGGATTGTTCGCGGCGACCCTCGCCGCGCGGCAGGGCGCGCTGGTCGAACCTGGGCAGACGGCCGAATTTCTCGCCCCGTTGCCGGTGCTCGAACTGGACCAGCCGGGCTCTGAGCGAGCGGATCTGGTCGGCCTGCTCGTCCGGCTCGGGTTGCGCACGCTCGGCGCCTTCGCCGGACTCGGCGAGCGGGACGTCGCCGCTCGGTTCGGGCGCACCGGGGTGCTCGCGCATCGGCTCGCCCGGGGGCTGTCCGACCGGCCGCCGTTGCGCCGCAGCCCGCCGCCGGAATTGTCGCTCGCCGAATCGTTCGATCCGGTGCTCGCCCGGGTGGATGTCGCCGCGTTCATGGCGAAAAAACTCGGCGCGCGGTTCCACGCCGCGCTCGCGGATCGCGGGCTCGCGTGCACTCGATTGGGTATATACGCGACCACCGAGAACGGCGAGCAGCTCGGTCGCGTCTGGCGTTGTGCGGAACCACTTACGCCGCAAGGGGTAGCGGACCGGGTCCGGTGGCAGTTCGAGGGCTGGCTCAAGGCCGCGCCCGGCGAACGGCCCACAGCCGGGGTCGCGCGGTTGCGGCTCGAACCGGAAGAGACTGTCGAAGGGAGGTCATTGCAGCTGGGGCTGTGGCGGGGGAGCGATCCCGGAGCCGGTCCCGGCGAGGACGAGGAATTGGCTGCCGAACGGGCGGGCCGGGCATTCGTGCGGGTGCAAGGCTTGCTCGGCCCGGAAGGTGTGGTCACGCCGCTGCTCGACGGCGGACGCGATCCGGCGAGCCGGGTCCGGCTCATTCCGTGGGGCGACCCAAGGGAAGCCGTCGGACCGCCGGACGCCACGTGGCCTGCCCGGCTGCCCTCCCCGTCTCCGGCGACGGTGCTGGAACAACCGTTGCCAGTCCAGGTCATCGACGATCAGGGGCGGCCAGTCGGCCTCACCGCGCGCAAACGGCTGACCGCGCCGCCGCACGGACTTCGCGTCGCGGGCGGGCCGCCCCGGCCGATCACCGGATGGGCCGGTCCGTGGCCGGTCACGTCGGGCCGTCGTTCGACCGGGCCGCAGCAAGCCCGGCTGCAACTGTTGCTCGCGGCAGGGGAGAACGAAGCGCCGGAGGCGGTGCTCGTCCTTTGCTCCGGAACTGAAAATCCAGTGTGGACAGTGGAGGGAAGTTACGACTGACAGACGAAGACCAACCTTGCCGAGAAACCCTGTGTACACAACGAAAGGAAACCACAGATGATGGACCACGACCTGCCGACGCCTCGCGTACCGGTCGAACCGCCGTGCCCGTTCGACCCGGCGCTGCTCGTGCCGCTGATCCCGCAACCCCGCAGATCGCCTGAGAACCGGGTGGACTGACGATGGGCTGGAACAATCCGCCGGTCCCGTGGAAGGATCTCGCGCGGGCGCTGTCGGGCGGGATGCCGCCCGGCGACCACGGCGACAGTCCCGCGTGGGGCCGCAAACGCGAGGCGTACCGCCGCCCCGCCGACATCCCGCCGCCGCGCAGCGACCTGGAAGCCGGGCCGCGAGTGGCGTACGCCGAACTGCACTGCCACTCCAACTTCAGTTTCCTCGACGGCGCCAGCCACCCCGAGGAACTGGTGGAGGAGGCCGCGCGGCTGCGGCTCGACGCGATCGCGCTCACCGACCACGACGGCATGTACGGCGTGGTCCGCTTCGCCGAAGCGGCCAAAGAGCTAGGCGTCGCAACGGTATTCGGCACCGAGCTGAGCTTCGGGCTGTCCGGGCCGCAAAACGGCGTCGCCGACCCCGAAGGCGAACACCTCCTCCTGCTGGCCCGCGGCGACGACGGTTACCGCAGCCTGTGCCGCGCGATCACTGCCGGGCAGTTGCGTGGCCACGAAGACGAAAAAGCGGAGCGTGCCGAAAAAGGCCGTCCGATCTACGATTTGCACGCGGTAGCGGAAGAAGTCGCGGGGAAATGCGCGGTGCTTACCGGCTGTCGCAAGGGATCCGTGCGTTCGGCGTTGGTGCGCGAAGGCCCGGACGCCGCGCTCGCCGAGCTGCGTCGATTAGTCGACCTCTTCGGTCAAACCCAGGTGTACGTCGAACTGATCGACCACGGCCAGCCGCTCGACAGCGTGCACAACGACCTGCTCGCCGAGATGGCCAGCGAACTCAAGCTGCCCACCGTCGCCACCACCGCCGCGCACTACGCCCGCCCGGAACGCGGCCGTCTCGCGGACGCGCTCGCCGCCATCCGCGCCCGGCGCAGCATCGACGACCTCGAAGGCTGGCTGCCCGGCGACGCCGCCGCGTTCTTGCGCTCTGGCAACGAAATGGCGGAAGTCTTCCAGCGGTACCCGGGCGCGGTGCAGCGGTCGGCGTTGCTGGGCATGGAATGCGCCTTCCTGCTTGAGCATCTCTCGCCGGAACTGCCGCCGTTCGACGTGCCTCCCGGCGAGACCGAGACCACGCACCTGCGAAACCTTGTCAAGGAGGGCTTCAAAGAGCGCTACTCGGGCAAAGCCCACGAGGACAAGGCTTGGCAGCAGATCGAGCACGAGATGGCGGTGATCGAGAAACTCGAGTTCCCCGGGTACTTCCTGATCGTCTGGGACATCGTCCGGTTCTGCCGGAAGAGCGGAATCCTGTGCCAGGGAAGAGGTTCCGCGGCCAACTCGGCGGTGTGCTACGCGCTCGGGATCACCAATGTCGATCCCATCGAGTACCACCTGCTCTTCGAACGGTTCCTCGCGCCCGACCGCGACGGTTACCCGGACATCGACATCGACATCGAGTCCGACCGGCGCGAGGAAGCGATCCAGTACGTCTACGGCAAACACGGCAGGCTCAACGCCGCACAGGTCGCGAACGTGATCACCTACCGCGCCCGCTCCGCGATCCGCGACGCCGCCAGGGCGCTCGGCTACTCGCCCGGCCAGCAGGACGCGTGGAGCAAGCAGATCGACCGCTGGGGCGCCTTGCAGCGCACGGAAAAGGACCACGACCACGACATCCCGCGCGACGTCGTGCAACTCGCCTTCGCGCTCGAAGACTTCCCGCGCCACCTCGGCATCCACTCCGGCGGCATGGTGATGTGCCGGGAGCCGGTGAGCCAGGTGTGCCCGGTCGAATGGGCGCGGATGGAGAACCGCAGCGTGCTGCAGTGGGAGAAGGAGGATTGCGCCGCGGCGGGGCTGGTGAAGTTCGACCTGCTCGGGCTCGGCATGCTCTCCGCGCTGCACTACATGCTCGACCTGGTCGAGGAATACAAGGGCGAGAAAATCGATCTCGCCGAGCTGAACCTCAACGACCAGAACGTCTACGACATGCTTTGCCGCGCCGACGCGATCGGCGTGTTCCAGGTGGAGAGCCGGGCCCAGCTGGCGACCTTGCCGCGGTTGCGGCCGCGGGAATTCTACGACCTGGCCGTGGAAGTCGCGCTGATCCGCCCCGGCCCGATCCAGGGCGGTTCGGTGCACCCGTACATCCGCCGCAAACAAGGGCGCGAGAAGTGGGAGTACGACCATCCGCGGCTGAAGAACGCACTGGAGAAGACGCTGGGGGTGCCGCTGTTCCAGGAGCAGATGATGCAGATCGCCCTTGACGTCGCGAGCTTCACCCCGGCCGAGGCCGACCAGTTGCGGCACGCGATGGGGTCGAAACGGTCGCAGCGGAAAATGGAACGGCTGCACAAACGATTCCTCGACGGAGCCGTCGCCAACGAGGTGGACGCGGAGCTGGCGGAGAAGATCTTCCAGAAGCTCAAGGCGTTCGCCAACTTCGGCTTCCCGGAAAGCCACGCGCTGAGCTTCGCGCATCTGGTGTTCGCGAGCGCGTACTTCAAGCACTATCACCCGGACGCGTTCTGCGCGGGCCTGCTGCGGGCGCAGCCCATGGGGTTCTACTCGCCGCAGTCGCTGGTGGCGGACGCGCGCAGGCACGGCGTCACCACGCTCGGCCCGGACATCAACCTGAGTCTCCCACACGCGACGCTGGAAGCATTGCCGGACAACGGAAAACTCCACGCGGTGCGCGGCGGGCTCAGCACTGTCCGGATGATCGGCGAAACGCTGGCCGAGGAGATCGTGGCGGAACGGCGGGCGAACGGCCGGTACGAGAGCATGTCCGACCTCGGCAGGCGCGTCCGGCTCACCACGCCGCAACTGGAGGCGCTGGCCACCGCGGGCGCGTTCAGCGCGTTCGGCCCGGACCGGCGGCAGGCGTTGTGGTCCGCGGGTGCGGTCGCGCAGGACCGGCCGGAGAAACTTCCCGGCACCGGCGTCGGCGTGGACGCGCCGATGCTGCCCGGGATGGACGGGCTCGACCTCGCCGCCGCCGACGTGTGGGCCACCGGGATCTCGCCGGACAGCTACCCGACGGAGTTCATCCGCGACCGGCTCGACGCGCTCGGGGTGATCACCGCCGACCAGCTGCTGGGCCGGGACGACGGGGAACGGGTGCTCGTCGGGGGAGCGGTCACGCACCGCCAGCGTCCGGCGACCGCCGGTGGAGTCACGTTCCTGAACCTCGAGGACGAGACCGGCATGGTGAACGTGATCTGCACACTCGGGCTGTGGCAACGGTTCCACCGGATCGCGCGAGGCAGCGCGGCGCTGCTGGTGCACGGCGTGCTCGAAAAGGCGGACGGCGTGGCGAGCGTGCGCGCACAGAAACTCGAGCAGTTGACGCTGCGGATTCCCACGAGATCGCGGGACTTCCGATGACCGGCGGGCAGTGCGTGGACACACGCCTTCCGGCGGCTCGCAGCCACCCCGTCGACGAGGCGGCATCGGGGCTGATGTCATCCTGTCGGGGTGACGGAGACTGGCGAGGACTACACCGAAGCGCGACTTTCCGGCCAGTGGTGGGAAAAACGCCAGTTCGTGGGTTGCGACTTCACCGAGGCGGACCTGCGCGACCTGCGCACTCGCGGTTGCACCTTCGACAACTGCGACTTCACCAAGGTCGACCTCGCCGGCTCGCGGCACGACGCGACGGCGTTCCGCTCCTGCACGTTCGACCGTTCAGTGCTCGCCGACAGCCGTTGGTCGTCGTGCTCGCTGCTTGGTTCGTCCTTTGTGGACTGTCGATACACCGGGATCGCGCTGACCGAATGCGATCTGTCGCTGGCGTCGTTCGCGCGCGGCCGGTTGCGGAAACTGGACCTGTCGGGCCTGCGGATGCGGGAAGTGAACCTCAACGAGGCGGATCTGACGGATTCCGACCTGCGGGGCACGGATCTGTCCGGGGCCCGGATGATCGGCACGAAGCTTCCCGGAGCCGACCTGCGCGGCGCGGTCGTCGACGCGAACGGGCTGGTGCAGGCGGATCTGCGCGGCGCGTACGTGGATGTCGAACTGGCGGTGTCGTTCGCCGCGGCTCATGGCTTGGTCGTCAAGTAGCTCGTTTCCGAGCAGGGAAAAGGGGCGAAGCCCGCTGGCCCCGCCCCTTTTCCGCGTGCTCAGTCGATCGGCGGTTCGCCCGGGTCGAGTTCGATCAGGTCGCCCTCGGCGAGCAACTCTTCGATGCTGGCCGGAAGCAGGTACGCCGACCCGCCGCCCGGCTGGTTGAACCACGGGATCGCCACCCCGGCAAGGGTTTCGAGCGGCCGCTGCACCCGGTACACGTGGTACGGCCGGTTCACCCACTCCGGCACCAGCGAACGCTCCTCGAACGGGGTGCCCGCCGCGTAGGTCAGGTTGCCGTTCGGGCCGCCGAAGCGGTCCAGTTCGCTGCCCGCGGGCAGTTCGCGCAGTTCCTTGCCGCGGAACAGGGTCAGCGGCGGTTCCCCGGACAGCGGCGCGATGGGCCACTGCCCGCTGCCCCCGGAACCGTTGGCACGCACCGGTTCCTCGCGTCGCACCGGCGGTTCCCGCCGCGGCGGCGGGCCGACCGGAGGCGCGACCTGGGTGGGCGGTGCGCTGACCGGCGAGGCGATCTGCGTCGGCGGGGCGCTGACCGGGGGAGCCACCTGGGTCGGCGGGCTCACCGGTGCCGCGATCTGCGTCGGCGGAGCGGGCGGCGGAGTCTGCCGGGCCGGCGGTTCGTCGTCGGCCAGCAGCTGATCGGCTGGCGTGAACGCGGTCTGCTCCTGCGGCGGCACGTTCTCGCGGGGCCGGACCGGGAACGAACCCGTCGCGACCTCCGGCGACAACGTCGCCACCACTGGCGGCTTCGGCGCGTCCGCGACTGGCTCGGCCGGTGCCGGGGCTTCCGGCGCGACATACCCGTCGGGGTACAGCAGCACCTTGCCGAGCATGAACGCCGCGGCGTCCTCCGCGTCGCCGAACACCGCCGGGTTGATCAGCTCGCCGTCGTACCAGCCGACGCGCCAGCCTTCGCCCACCTGCTCGACGCTCCACCCGCGTTCGGTGGGGCCGCCGAGCCGGTAGGCGGCCTCGGGCACGTTCAGCTCGTCGAGCTTCGCCTGCAGGTCGGCCAGCTCCGGTTCGGCCGGCTGCTCCCGCCGCGCGACCGGGGCCGGTTCCGCCTGCTCCCGTGCCGCGCGCCGCCCGCCGGACGCCGGGGGCACCGGCATCTCCGGCACCGGAAGCCCGCCGGGGATCTCGGCCCCCGGCATGATCATCGCGGTCGGCGGGCCCGAGTCGTACTCGGCCTCGCGGCGGTTGTCGTCCTCGTAACCGCTGGAGTGCGTGAACAGCTCGGCCCGCTGCTCGTCGTCGTCGCGGGACGGCTCGTTGCTGTGCGTGAAGAGCACCGGTTCGTCGTGCCCGGCGTCGACCGGCTGGTGGACGTCGGTCTGGTCCTCGTCGTCGTCCGGGTGCCCCGGGCCGGTGCCGTTGCGGCCCGGAACGAGGTCGTGGTGGACGTCGGTGTGGTCTTCGTCGTCGTAATGACCGTCGTGACCGTTGTCGTAGCGGTCGTACTGCGCGCCGTCGAAGTCCTGCTCGAACGGCGGCTCCGCGGGACGCTCCGGCGCGGTGCCGTGGCGACCCTCGGCCTCCTTCTCGCGACCCCGGCCGTGCGCGGCGGCCAGCCCGGCCGCGGCCAGGCCGCCAGCCGCGGCGATCCCGGCCGCAGCCGCGCCGACGTGACTGCCGTGCTCGTCCGCCGGTTCGGCCTGGCTGCCGGTTTCCGCGCCGCGCCGTCCGCCGTCCTCGGCGTTCAGCCGCACGTCTTCCCGACGGCTGTCGTCCGCCTCGGCATCCGGCTGCGCCCGCCGACGGCCACCCTCTTGGTCGTTGTCCGCTGCGCCGCGACGCCCCGCGTCCGGCTCGGCGGTGTGCCGGTTCGAGGCCGGTTCGTCGGCGGAGCTGTCCGCGCCGATGAGCCCGTCGGCACCGATGAGTCCGTCCGCGCCGACAAGCCCGTCCTCTGCTCGCGGGTCGGGCTGCTCGAACGCGCCGACGCCGGGGACCTTGCTCCCGTGCGCGTCGAGGTGCTCGTCGTACCCGCTTGCCGGGCCATCGGCGTGGTGCGCGGACTCGTCGTAACCCGCCTCGTCGTGCCCGTGCTGACCGGCGGATTCGTCGTATCCGTGCGGCTCGGCGTACTGCTCGTGGGATGCGGCGTCCTCGTACCCGTGCTGGTCGGAGTAACCGCTCTCGTGGCCCTCATAGCCGTGCTCAGCGTCGTATCCGCGGGCGTCGTGCGGTGCGGATTCGTCGTATTCGCCGTGGGGAGCAGCGTCGCGGTAGCCGGACTCGTCGTAATCCTGGTCGTGCTGGCCGTAGCCCTCGGCGTGGTCCCGCTGGTCGTAACCTTGCTGGTCGTAGGCGGAGTCAGGGTGATCCTGCTGGCTGTAGCCGTCGGCGTCGTGGTGGCCGGGCTGGTCGTAACCGGCGGCGTCGTGGGCTCGGTCGTCGTAACCAGCCTCGTGCGGGTGGCCGGATTCGGCGTGGGTGCCGTTCGCGTCGCGGGGATCGGCCTGCTCGTCAGTTCCGCGCGAACCGGCGAACCCGGCCGCGCCGACGACGCCCGCCGCCCCCGCCGCGGCAGCTACACCCAGTCCGCGCGACCCGCCGGGACTGTCCGGCCCGCCCGCGACCGGGCCGGACCCTCGAGTGCCCTGCGGACCGCCCTGAGCATCCTGCGCGCCCGGGTCCTGCGGACCAGGTCGGTCGGACCCACGTGCGGCCGGTTCGAAGGGATCCTCCGAACCGCCACGTGCGCCAGCACCGCCGCGGTCGTCGTAGCCGGATTCGTCCGCTGCGCCGGGCCTGCCGAATTCGTCGGCCGGACGGAAGCTGTCGGCGGCGTCCGGCCGGCCAGCCGCGCCGGGCCTGCCGGAATCGGGACCGGCGAATTCCTGGGGGCGACCGAGACCGTCTGGGTCAGCTGCTGCTCCGGGCCTGCCGGACTCCGGGCCGCCGAACTCATCGGCCGGGCCGAGACCGTCGTGGCCGAAATCGTCCTGGCCGCTTGCCGCGCGGGGGGCATCCGCTGCGCCGGGCCTGCGGGAACCAGGGGCTCCGAACTCGTTCGCGGAGTCGTAGCCCTCGGGACCATCTGGCTGACCGGCTGCGCCGGGCCTGCGGGTGCCGAATTCGCTTGCCGAGTCGAAACCCTCGGGGGCATCTGGCCGACCTGCTGCGCTGGGCCTGCGGGTGCCGGGAGCTCCGAACTCGTTCGCCGAGTCGTAGCCCTCAGGGCCCTCTGGCTGACCTGCTGCGCGGGGGCTGCCGGAACCGGGGGCTCCGAATTCGTTTGCCGAGCCGTAGCTGTCGGAGCCGCCGAAGTCGTCGGCGGGGTGGAAGTCGTCGGGCCTGCCGGGAGTGCGGTTGTCGAATTCGTCGGCCGGGCCGCGCCGGTCGGGGCCAGGGGTGCCTGGCCTGCCGGAGTCGGGGCTGCCGAAGTCGTCCGCCGGGCGGAAGTTCTCCGGGCTGCCGGTCGCGCCGGGCCTGCCGGAGCCGGGAGTTCCGAAGTCGTCGGCCGGGTGGAAGTTCTCGGGGCTGCCGCCCTTACCACCGGCCGCGCCGAGTGCGGCCGCGCCCAGGCCGGCTGCGCCGAGTCCGGCCGCTGCTGCGCCAATTCCGGCTGCGCCTGGGCCACGGGAACTCTCGCCGCCAGGTCCGCCGGAACCGGGGCCGTCAGCGGCGGGGCCGCCGGAGCCCGGGCCGTGGGAATCGAATCCGCCACCGGGGCCACCGGGACCGCCAACGCCATTCGGTCCGCCTGGGCCGTTAGGTCCGCCCGGTGCGCCTGCACCGCCGGGGCCGCCAGCGTTAGCCGCGCCACCGGGGCCGCCAGGAGTTCCGGTGCCGCCAGGTCCACCTGGTCCGCCAGCGCTAGGTCCACCCGCGCCGGGCCCGCCAGGTCCGCCAGCACCGGGCCCACCGGAGCCCGGCCCACCGGCCCCAGGTCCACCAGGCCCGCCAGCGACGGGTCCGCCAGCAGGCCCACCCGGTGCACCAGCCCCAGGAGCGGGCCGCTGCTGAGGAGTCTGGCTCCCCCGAGTCAGGTAAGCCGCCGCACCTTGCAGAGTCAGCTCGTCGACCTGCGGAAGCTGGAACCCGTTGGCCCGGATGTGCTCGATCAGGTCCGCTTCCGGCGAGACGCCGTACGTGCGGAGGTAGAAGTTCACCGCGGCCGGCCAGATCCAGTGGCCATCGGAATGGAAGGCGACCGGCACTGTCGCTTCGGGAGTCTGGGCGAGCCGGTCGATGTCGTAGCCGCGGTCCTGGACCACGAGCGGTGCGTGGTCCAGATAGTCCAGCAGCCGGTCTTGCTCGTCGACGTCCAGATCGGGACGGTTGATGACCGGGCGGCCGGCGGGGCCGATGGTGTCGAAGATCCGCGCGATGCGGAAGTGCGGGCCGGGCTGTTCCGGGCCGAGGCCGGACATCCGGCGGATCAGCCACTCGGGCACGTTCTCCTCGGTGCGCGGGAACATCCGCAGCTCGTCGGAGTACGCCTGGGGCGGCGGGGCGAGGTGCCAGCCGGGCTCGTCGCGGTTGTACTCGAGGTTGTAGCTGGAGGGGTGGTCCAGCTGGTACCGCGCGTTGAACCAGGTGCCGCGGCCGTCGCGGTACATGCCCGCGCGGAGCCTGCCGAAGAGGGTCGCGATGTCGTGCGTCGCGATCCATTCCTGGGCGGAGCCGTCTTCGAGCACGATCTCGCCGGTCAGCTCGTGGTACCTGCCGACGGCTCGGTACTCCGCGGAGACTTTGCGCCAGTCGCGCGGGGCGGCGCGCAGCAGGGCCAGTCCGATCTGCTTGACCAGAGTGTCCTGCTCCGTCGCGTTCAGCTGCGTCGTCGGTTGTGCCACAGAGAACATTTTGACTGTTCGCGCGCGCGAACGCACCCCGCATAGGGCTTTTGCCACCCTCGGGCCGGTGGACGTGCCCGCTGACCTCGGCGGACGCGATATGGCACGGGTCACACGCCAGGGTGGGTGATGCGGTGGAGCCTCTCCAGCTTAAGACCCGGGACGGCTGATTCGACGGAAGACGCGCGGGCCGATCGGGTGGTGTCGTGGACACACAGAGTGCAGAACCCACTCCTGACCGGCAGCCCGCGGCGGCTCTGCGACAATGGCCGCCGTGACGGCGAAGATTCTCGACGGCAAGGCCACGAAGAACGCCATTTTCGCAGAGCTGCGCCCGCGAGTGGCCGCGCTCGCGGAGAAGGGGATCACCCCTGGGCTGGGCACGGTGCTGGTCGGCGACGACCCCGGTTCCCACTCCTACGTGAAGATGAAGCACGCGGACAGCGCGAAGATCGGCGTCAACTCGATCCGCCGCGACCTGCCCGCGGACATCTCGCAGGAGAAGCTCGAGGCCGTCATCGACGAGCTGAACGCCGACCCGGCCTGCCACGGCTACCTCGTCCAGCTGCCGCTGCCGAAGCACCTCGACGCGAACCGCGTCCTGGAGCGCATCGATCCGGAGAAGGACGCCGACGGCCTCGCGCCGATCAGCCTCGGCCGGCTGGTGCTCGGCGAAAAGGGCGCGCTGCCCTGCACCCCGTACGGGATCATCGAGCTGCTCAAGCGGCACGACGTCGAGCTGAACGGCGCACAGGTCACTGTGGTCGGACGTGGCATCACCGTCGGCCGCACGCTCGGCCTGCTGCTCACGCGTCGCAGCGAAAACTCCACTGTCACGCTTTGCCACACCGGCACCCGTGACCTCGCGGCCGAGGTGCGCCGCGCGGACATCGTGATCGCCGCGGCGGGCGTGCCCGGGATCATCAAGCCGGACATGGTCAAACCCGGCGCGGCGGTGCTGGACGTCGGCGTTTCCCATGTGGACGGCAAGCTCACCGGCGACGTCGACCCTGCGGTCGCCGAGGTGGCCGGCTGGATCTCGCCGAACCCCGGCGGCGTCGGCCCGATGACGCGGGCGATGCTGGTCACCAACGTCGTCGAGGCCGCGGAACGCGCGGCCGCCCGCTGATGGCGATGACCGGTCAACGGCAGCGCGGCGACCGTCCCTGGCTCGTCCACGTGCCGTTCGCGGTGATCATGCTGCTGCTGGCCGTGGCTGTGGTGCGGGCGTTGCAGTACCACTGGCGCGAGGGTGCGGCGCTGGTCGGCGTCGCCCTGTTCGTGGCCGGTGCGCTGCGCGCGGTGCTGCCGGAGGAGCGCGCCGGGCTGCTGGCGATTCGCGGCAAGGCCGTCGACATCCTCACCTACGGCGCGTTGTGCGCCGCGGTGCTCTACATCTCGCTGTCGATCGCCGGCGGCCCGCTCGACACCACGTCCTGACCGGACCCGTCAGGACGCGAGCGCGAGTTCCTTCTGGACCCGCGCCTCGCGCCGGTCCAGCAATCCGGACACCGCGGCGATCGACACCCCGAGCACGGCCAGCAGCGAGCCGACCCAGTTCGGGGCCAGCAGGCCGAGACCGCCCGCGATGACCAGGCCGCCGAGGTACGCGCCGATCGAGTTGGCGATGTTGAACGCCGACTGCACCGCGGCCGAAACCAGCGACGGCGTGCCGCCCGCCTTCTCCATGATCCGCGCCTGCATCATCGGGCCGATCATGAAGCCCGCGACGCCCACGAAGAAGATCGTGATCGCCGCGCCGACCTTGCCCTGCGCGGTCACGGTGAAGATCGCGAGCACGGTGGCCAGCGAGAGCAGCGCGACGTACAGGCTCGGCATCAGCTTCTTGTCGGCGAGCCGTCCGCCGAGGTAGTTGCCGATCGTCATGCCGACGCCGGCGAGCGAGAGCAGCACCGTGACGTTGGCGGGCGAGTATCCGGCGACGTCGGTCAGCATCGGCGCGATGTAGGACATGCAGGCGAACACGCCGCCGAGCCCGAACATCACGATCGCCAGCGCCAGCCATACCTGCGGACGGCGGAACGCGCCCAGTTCGCCGCGGATCGACGGATCGGCCGGGCGGCCCTGGTGCGGCACCAGTTTCGCGATGGCAGCGATGGCGAGCAGGCCGATCACCGCGACGACGCCGAACGTCGCGCGCCAGCCGACCTGCTGGCCGAGCAGCGTGCCGAGCGGGACGCCGATGACGTTCGCCAGCGTCAGGCCCATGAACATCATCGACACGGCCTTCGCGCACTGGCCGGGCTGCGCGAGGCTGGACGCGACGACCGCGCCCGCCCCGAAGAACGCGCCGTGCGGCAGGCCGGCGAGGAACCGGAACGCGATGCCGAAGTCCTGGTTCGGCGAGAGCGCGAACAGCGCGTTGCCGACCGTGAACAGGCCCATCATCGCCAGCAGCATGGTCTTGCGCGGCAGCCGGACGGCCAGTGCGGTGAGCAGCGGCGCGCCGATCACGACGCCGAGCGCGTAGGCGGAGATGAAGTAGCCCGCGGACGGGATGTCGATGTGGAAGTCCGCGGCGGTCAGGGGCAGCACACCCATCATCACGAACTCGGTGGTACCGATGCCGAAGGCACCGACGGCGAGCGCGAGCAACGCGACGGGCACGGCTCTCCCTTCCTGGAGAAAACGATTGCTCAGCGCCTGGGTCGCAGGCTTCTGAAGCGCTTTAGAACGAGGGCAAAAAACTAGACAGCCCCGACGTCGTCGTGCTGTCTCGCTCTAGTTGAACCGATGGAGGGCGGCCTTGTCATCCCGGTATTCGGGTGAGGCCCGCCACGTAGCGCGACCGCTCAGCGCGGCGCGGCCAATACGCCGTCGAGCAGGCCGGGGAAGAGCGCGTCGAGATCGTTGCGGCGCAAGGAGTTGTACCGGGTGGTGCCTTCCTGGCGGCCGACGATCACGCCCGCTTGGCGCAGCGTCGCGAGGTGATGGGTGAGTGTGGACTTGGTCACCGGCACCTCGAAACCGCTGCACGAGATCTCCGTTTCGGAGTTCGCGAGCTGCCGGACCATCGCCAGGCGGACCGGGTCGGCCAGCGCGCGGAGCACCGCTTCGACAGTGATCTCGTCGCGGTGCGGATAGGCGAGCGGCGGGAGCGGCACGGAAGCGGGCATGCGTCCATAGTACGACGGCTGTCGAAATTGTCGGTGCGGCCGTGTACGGTCGTCATCGAACTACGACGTTCATCGAACTATCCGTTCAGGTCTCATTGGGGGGACATTCATGTCCAGCGTCTCGTCCTCGGCGGCGGCCCGGAACTCGGTGCTCGCGTTCGGGGCCTTCGGCGTCGGCACCAGCGGCTACATCGTGGCCGGGCTGCTGCCGGCGCTGACCTCCGAGCTGCACATCTCCGCGACGGCCGCGGCGCAGCTCGTCACCTCGTTCGCCATCGCGTACGCGGTGGGCTCGCCGTTGTTCGCCGCGGCCACTGGCCGGTGGGAACGGCGCACGCTGCTGGTCGCCGCGCTCGCGGTGGCCGCGGTCGGGAACATCTTCGCGGCCGTCGCGCCGGGCTACACCACATTGCTGATCGCGCGGGTCGTCACGGCGATCGGGGCCGCCGTCTACACCCCGGCCGCCACCGCGGTCGCCGCGGAATTGACCACGCCGGACCGTCGCGGCCGAGCCGTTTCGCTGGTGTTCGGCGGGCTCACCATCGCGCTGATCTTCGGCGTTCCGCTGGGCAGCGTGATCTCCCAGCAGTTCGGCTACGAGGGCGCGTTCCTGTTCGTCGGCATCCTCTCGGCACTCGGCGCGCTCGGGGTGCGGGTCGCGTTGCCGAAGGTCGCGCCGCCGCCCGCGGTCAGGCTCGCCGAGCGGTTCGCGGTCGCCCGGGACAAGCGGATCGTCGCGTTGCTCGTCACCACCACGCTCGCCTGCCTCGCCGCGTTCATGGTCTACACGCTGGTGTCGCCGGTCCTGTCCGCCACGGCCGGGGTTTCCGGCGGGACGGTCACGGTCCTGCTGTTCTGCTACGGCATCGGCGGCGCGATCGGCAACTTCGCCGGCGGCCGCGCGGCCGACCGGTGGGGCCCGCGCAAGCCGCTGCTGATCATCCTCGCCGGGTTCACCGCCGTGATGGTGCTGCTGCCGTTCACCGCGACGACCGTCGTCGGGGCCGGGATCACGTTGTTCGTGTGGGGCGTGGCGAACTGGTCGTTCAGCCCGCCGGTGCAGCATCGGCTCATCGAGCTGTCGCCGGGCCACGCCGGTCTCGCGCTGTCGCTCAACGCGTCGGCGATCTACCTGGGCGTCGGACTGTCCGGCGTGGTTGGCGGCGCGGTGCTGACCTCGGCCGGGGCGACCGTCCTGCCGGAGATCGCCGCGATCCTCGCCGCCGCGGCCGCGCTGGTGGTCGTGTTCTTCTGGGGCACGAGGAAGCGGGTTGAGGTCCGCGAGGAGGTCGCGGTCTGAGAAGCTGCCGGGCGTGGCGGAGGTACTGGAGACCGTGCCCGGGCACGGCGGCGAACTGGTGCTGCGGCGCGACGGCGCCGAGTTCGAGGTGATCGAAAACGGGATGTTCTTGATGGACACCCGAAACGGCGAGTCGGAACGGCTGCTCGTGACCGGAGCCGCCGACCGGCTCGCCCCCGGCGCGCGGGTGTTGATCGGCGGTCTCGGCGTCGGGTTTTCGTTGCGCGCCGCGCTGGACCACTCCGCGGTCGGCTCCGTGGTCGTGGTGGAACGCGAACCGGCGGTGATCTCGTGGAACCGCACCGGCCCGTTGCGCGAGGTCCACGGCGGGGCGCTGGACGATCCGCGGGTGACCGTGGTCGAGGCGGATCTGCTGGAGTGGCTGCGGACGACCGGCGAGACCTTCGACGCGCTGTGCCTGGACATCGACAACGGTCCAGAGTGGACAGTCACCGAGGGGAACGCCTCGCTGTACGCGGCTTCCGGTCTGGACCGGCTGTCTCAGCTGCTGCGTCCGGGCGGAGTGCTGGCGGTGTGGAGCGCGGGCGCGGCACCGGGGTTCACGGCTCGGTTGCGGGAACGGTTCGCCGAGGTGGACGTGGTGGAGATTCCGGTGCCGCGAGGGGAACCGGACGTGGTCTGGTTCGCGCGGGGCTGAGTCAGTTCGCCTTTGCGGCGGCCTTCGCGGCCTTCTTGAACGCGCGCACCTCACCAAGCGTCTTGGCGTCCGTCACGTCCGCAATGGACCGGCGAGACCCGCGATCCCCGTACGCACCGGCAGCCTCGCGCCAGCCTTTCGGAGCCACGCCGCGCTGTTTGCCCAGCAGCGCCAGGAAAATCTTCGCCTTCTGCTCGCCGAAACCGGGCAGTGCCTTGAGTCGCTTCAGCACCTCTTCGCCGTCCGGCTTGGGGCGGCCGTCTAGCCAGATGCCTTCGGTGCGGCCGTCGTAGTTCTCGATGATGTGCAGCGCCAGCGCGTGCACGCGACGGGCCATCGAGCCGCCGTAGCGGTGGATCGCGGGCGGGACCACGCACATCTCCACGAATGCCTCGACGTCGGTGGCGGCGATCTTCTGCAGTGAGAAGCCGTCCATCCGGTCGGCGATCTTCCGCGGGCCCGCGAAGGCGTGCTCCATCGGGTACTGCTGGTCCAGGAGCATCCCGGTGAGCAGGGCGAACGGGTCGTCGTTGAGCAGCTTGTCGGCCGCCGGGTCGCCGGTCAGGTGCAGTTCGCGCAGCATGGGGCCATCTTCGCACAAACCGCCCGGTCAGCCGCGTGCGAAGCGGGCCGGGGTGGTGCCCAGATAGCGGCGGAAGTGGCGGGTCAGGTGTGCCTGGTCGGTGAACCCCGCGGTGCTGGCGACGGCGGCGGGCGGGGTGCCGTCGAGCAGCAGCCTGCGGGCGTGGTCGACGCGGCGGCCGGTGACGTACCGGTGCGGCGGCAGTCCGAAACGGCGGCCGAAAGCGCGGACCAGGTGGACCGGGTGTGCGCCCAGCACCACCGACGCGTCGGCCAGCGTCAGCGAATCGGGCAGGCGTTCGTCCAGGAGGTCGCGCAGGTCGTCGGCCAGGCTGCGGTCGGGTGGGGTGACGGTCGGGCGGCCGAGATGGAGGCGCAGGCGTTGGGCGACGAGGGCGAGGCGGCTTTCGGCTTCCAACGGTTCGGCGAGCGACTGGTGCAGCTGATGGATTCTCGTGCGCAGCAACGGATCCGGCAGGCTCGGCTGATCGACGGCGGCTCCGATCAGGTCGTCGCCGAGCACGTCGGCGTCGAGGTAGAGCACGCGTTTGCGGAAGCCTTGGCTCGTGGCGGCGCGGCCGTCGTGCGCGACGTTCGGCGGCAGCAGCGTGACGGCCGTGCCGAGTGCGCCGTGGTGGTGGCGGTCGAGGTCGTAGCTGATCGCGCCGTCGTCGACGATCAGCAGCGTCCAGGTGTCATGCGTGTGCGCGGGGTAGGCGTGGTCGGTGAACCGGGCGTGGAACGCCTCGGCGATTCCGGGCACCGGAGGGCGCCAGGCCGACACCGTCATGTTCAAAACGTACAAGACCCGCGCGCGGCACGGAGCCGATGCTGTCCCGCATGAACCGATTCGACACGAAGATCGCCGTGCTGCTGCGGGACGACCTGGCCTCGTGGCAACGGCTGAATGTCACGGCGTTCCTGGTGAGCGGCGTGGCCCACACGACGTCCGAACTGATCGGCGAGCCCTACCTTGACGCCGACGACACCGAGTACCTGCCGATGTTCCGCCAGCCGGTACTCGTGTTCGCGGGCACTGCCGAGACGCTCGCGCTGGCGCACAGCCGGGCGCTCACCCGGGGGTTGCGGTTCTCGATCTTCACCGACGAGCTGTTCCAGACCGGCAATGACGTCGACAATCGCGCGGCGGTGCGGGCCGTGCCGGGGGAGAAGCTGGCGTTGGCCGGGATGGCCGTGCACGGGCCGAAGAACGCGGTGGACAAGATCCTCAAGGGCGCTCAGCTGCACGGCTGAACGGAGTTTTTCCGCCGCGGCGAAGGGAATCCTGCCAAGATCGCAAGCGACCCTAGGGGAGGGAAATCATGCGAAGAATCTTGGCGGTCGTCGCCGCGGCGGGCATCGCGTGCGGGACCGCATCGGCTGCGCACGCGGACCCGGTCGGCTTCAGCTACGCCTCGGACGAAGGTGCGCGCCCGTTCGAGGGCAGTGCTTCGTGGACTGCTGACGAGGTCACGGCCTGGGAGTACGGCGACGCGGTGAAGGTGAACGCCGAGACGCCGGACGGCTGGGACTGGGCGCGCCTCGAACTCAGCGCGCCTGCCGGACAGCAGTTGCACGTGGGCGCCTACTCGGGCGCCAGCGTCCGAGTGCCGAATTCGCCGCAGGCCGCGACACCTAGCTTCATCGCGTTTCGCGGGACCCGCGCAGACCCCGGAGGCGCCTGCGCGGCCCCGGGTGCGACCGCCGACTTCACCGTCGCTCGCCTGACCCGTGCGTCCGACGGAACGGTGACCGACCTCGACGTCACCTTCGTCCTGCACTGCTCCGCCGCTGCTGCTACTCGCGGCGAAGCGCACTTCCACCGTTAGGCCTCCGCGAACACCGCGAAAACCTGCCGTACCCGGTCGCCCTGATCGAGCGTCACGTGCTGTGCCGTCGCCGAGCTGAATCCGGCTTCGGTGGCCAGCGCGGCAGCTTCGTCGAGAGTGCCCGGGACGCGCAGGTCTCGCGGGACCACGTCGGCGAACTTGCCGGTCGGCTTGAAGCGTTCCGACGACACCATGCTGAACGCCAACTGGCCGCCGGGACGCAGCACGCGCCGCCAGTCGGCCAGCGCGCTCGGGCCGAGGAAGTGCAGTGCGGACGCGCAGACGACCGCGTCGGCCTCGCCGTCGCCGATCGGCAGCGGAACCGCGGAGCCGACGTGCCAGGAGATGCGGCCGTCCGGGTCGCGGTCGGCGGCCTTGGCCTTGGCGATCTCGATCATCGCGGGGGAGAGGTCGATGGCGAACACGGCGGCCGGTTCCAGCCGCAGCGCCGAGAAGGCGGCCGCGCCGGTCCCGGCGGCGACGTCGACCAAGAGGGCGGGCTTGGGGGCAAGGCCGCCGATCAGCTGCTCGGCCACATACGGGTGGAAGGTGTCCTCGTCGTATCCCGCCGCGTCGGCGTCGAAAAGTGTGCTCACCCAGCCACCGTAGTGAGCTTGACCAGTGATTATCCGGGCAATCGGCGACGGCCGGCGAAACCGAGATCGGCCCGGTGGTACCAGGTCAGCTCCCGGTCGCCCTCGAGCCAGCACAACAGCACGTCGTCGCCGTCGAGCGAGGCCGGGAAGTCCACCAGCAGCGGGGCGAACCCCTTCAGCTCGGCCCCGGTCGCCTGGATCGCGGTCATCAGGTCGTCCAGCCGGGCCTGCGCGGCCTTCCACTCGGGCAGGCCGCCGAGGCTGGTGTCCCGCCCGCCAGGACGCAGGGACGCGGCGAGCTCGGCGGCGTCGGCGCGGACCCGGATCAGTTCGGCGAGAACGGGAAGCAGCCGGGCGAGTTCAGTGCGGGCCTCGGCTACGGTGAACAATCCCATCTGCAAATAGTCTCACCGGGCCCGCTCCGTCTCGCCGCTACCTGCGCCGACGCACGAGCGTCGCCGCCAGACCCGCGCCGACCAGCACGAACCCGGCGCCCAGCAGCGCGCCGGACACCAGCCAGCCGCCGAATCCGGCCGCCAGTTCGTCGCCCGGGAGCAGACGCAGCAGGTCGATTCCGGTCCGCGGCGACACGAGCGTGACGACCCCGGGCAGCACGCCCCAGATCACCCCGCCGACGACCGGCCCGGTGCCCGACCACGCACCGAGGAGGGCCACTCCGACGAGCAGCAGTGCGCCGACCGCCATCAGCGTCATGCCGAGGCCGTCGCCGTGTTCGCCGAAGGTCGCGGACACCTGGGTCTGCTGGCGGTAGCCGCCGAAGGCCAGCACGCCGATCGCGATCGGCGTGAGCACGAGGCCGCACAGTCCGCTCAGCACGCGCGCGGCGGCGCGGCTGGCGGGCTGGCTGACCATCGCCGGTTGGGCGGGGTAGGGCGCGGGGTACGACATGGTGTGGCCTCCCAGGCTGTGGTTACGCGATGGGATGCTCGCCGGGCTCGTCCGGTTCCCCTGGAGCGGGCGCCCGGATCGTGCCCGGTCGGAGAGCCGCGTCAAGGGTGGTAGAGACTTGATTCCGACCACTTCTGGAACCATCCAGCTCTGTTTAGCAGTACGCTTGTACCGCTATCGGAGAGCGAAGAAGAGAACGCGAAGATCCGCGGAAGGAGCACCGCTGCTCATGGCCAAGATCAAGGTCCAGGGCACCGTTGTCGAACTCGACGGCGACGAGATGACCCGCATCATTTGGCAGTTCATCAAGGACAAGCTGATCCACCCGTACCTGGACGTGAACCTGGACTACTACGACCTGGGCATCGAGGAGCGGGACCGCACCGACGACCAGATCACGGTCGACGCCGCCAACGCCATCAAGCAGCACGGCGTCGGCGTCAAGTGCGCCACGATCACGCCCGACGAGGCGCGCGTGGAGGAGTTCGGCCTCAAGAAGATGTGGGTGTCCCCGAACGGGACCATCCGCAACATCCTCGGCGGCGTGATCTTCCGCGAGCCGATCGTCATGCGCAACGTCCCCCGGCTGGTACCCGGCTGGACCAAGCCGATCATCATCGGCCGGCACGCGCACGGCGACCAGTACAAGGCCACCAACTTCAAGGTCCCCGGCCCGGGCACCCTGACGATGACCTACACCCCCGAAGACGGCTCCGAGCCGATGGAGTTCCAGGTCGCGAACTTCCCCGAGGGCGGCGGCGTCGCGATGGGGATGTACAACTACCGCAAGTCGATCGAGGACTTCGCGCGCGCGTCGCTGCAGTACGGCCTCGACCGCGAGTACCCGGTCTACCTCTCCACCAAGAACACGATCCTCAAGGCCTACGACGGCATGTTCAAGGACGTGTTCCAGGAGATCTTCGAGACCGAGTTCAAGTCGGACTTCGACGCCAAGGGCATCACCTACGAGCACCGGCTGATCGACGACATGGTCGCCGCGTCGCTCAAGTGGGAGGGCGGCTACGTCTGGGCGTGCAAGAACTACGACGGCGACGTCCAGTCCGACACCGTGGCCCAAGGCTTCGGTTCGCTCGGCCTGATGACCTCGGTGCTGCGCACGCCGGACGGCAAGACCGTCGAGGCCGAGGCCGCGCACGGCACGGTCACCCGGCACTACCGCCAGCACCAGCAGGGCAAGCCGACCTCCACGAACCCGATCGCCTCGATCTACGCGTGGACCCGGGGCCTCGAGCACCGCGGCAAGCTGGACGGCAACCAGGAGCTGATCGGCTTCGCGAACAAGCTGGAGCAGGTCGTCGTCGACACCGTCGAAGGCGGCAAGATGACGAAGGACCTCGCGCTGCTGGTCGGCAAGGACCAGGAATGGCAGACGACCGAGGACTTCCTCGCGACGCTGGACGAGAACCTGGCCAAGAAGATCGCGCAGGGCTGATCTTTCTTTAGCCGTTAAGGAGAAGGGCACCTCGGAGGAGTCTTCCGAGGTGCCCTTCTCTTTTGCGTCACTCTTCGTGTTGTGTCGGTGACAGGATTGGCACCTCCGGGTGGAAAGGGGTCGGGAACCTGTCCGGGCACGGCCGGACTGCCTACTCTGGACGAGGGGTTTTCGCGACTGAGGAGCGGCCGTGATTCTGGGTTTGCCCAAGAAGACACTGATTATTATCGGCGTCATCGCTGCGGTCGTGGTCATCTACGCGTTCGGCCAGAAAGGCCAGGCGGACGCGCAGGGATCCCCGACCGGCTGCAAGGTCTCGGTGACCGCCGACGTGCTCAACGCGCGGGAAACCGCCGCGGGTAACGGGAAAGTCATCGGCAAGTACTTGCGCGGCGCGGAATTCGACGCACAACCCGTGGTGCAGAACGGGTTCCGGAAGATCGCCGACGGCAAGTGGGTCGCGGACAGCTTCGTGACGCCGGTGTCCGGGGCCAAGTGCTGAGTCCGTTTCGTACTGGTGCCTGGTCGTTCTCTGTGCGGGCGCTGGCTTGACTGGACTGCTTGCGGTGCTTGGATTCGTGTGGTTGCTGGGTTCGATGCGTCGCGTGGTTCGCCTGGGATCGAGCGGTTGGCGAGCCCGGTTCTGGCCGCGTCCGGTGTGGTGTCTCGGCTCCGGCGGTTCGTCTCATGTGGTGGGACGACTTCGGTCGTCCAACCGGGATTGCCGCCGATCGGCTGAGCCGCTGCCTCCGTGCGGCTCGGAACTTTCGCGATTGCCGGATTTCTTTACGGCACCTGCTCCGGTTCGGTTTGCTCTTCGCACTGCTCGGTACTGGTGCGAAAGCGGGTAGTGGCCGATCGCGATTTTTATGTGGCACGCGGTTATGCGTGATTCAGCATGAGTCCTTCTTCCGCGGCGAGCACTTCTCCGGAGAAGTTGGCGCGGGCTTCGGCCACCGAAACCGCTCGGTCGGAACCCGGCCAGAAATGCGTGAGCAGCAGCGTTCGGACATTCGCCGCCGTGGCGAGCTGCCCTGCTTCTGCGGCGGTCATCAGGTAGCGGGGGCCGTCCGGCGGTGCGCCTTGCAGGGTGGCTTCGCAGATGAGGACGTCGGCGTCGCGGGCCAGATCGGTCAGTTGCGGAGCGGGACCGGTGTCGCCCGTGTAGGCGAGGGTGTAGCTGGGTGCGGTGAGCCGGACTCCGTAATTCGGCACGTGGTGCGGCAGAAGCGCGGTGGTGAGCCGGAACGGGCCGAGATCGGTCTCAGCGCCGAGGTCGTGGAGGTCGAAGTTCTCGTCGGGGGCGGGGCTGGGCTCCATCGCGGCCAGTCGGCGCACGCTGCCGGGAGTGCAGTGCAACGGGAGCTTGCGGTCGGTCGTGTAGTGGCGGGCCCGGCCGAGTGCGCTGACGTCCGCGAGGTGGTCGGGATGCTCGTGCGTCACGACGATCGCGTCGAGCCGGTCGGCGGGGACGTGCCGGAAGAGCTGTGCGGCGGCTCCGTAGCCGAGGTCGAGCGCGACGTGGAAATCCTCGTGGGACAGCAGGAATCCGGCGCAGGCGCGGCCGGGTTCCGGCCAGGCGCCGCAGCTGCCGAGGACGGTCAGGCGGGGCATGGCGGTCATTCTGGACCTCGCCGGACCTGCCGCGCGCGGAAAATTGTCGGACCCGGCGGGTAGCGTGCGCGGGGTGCTGATCGTCTCCACTGTCAACGTCAATGGCCTCCGGGCCGCCGTCAAGAAGGGCTTCGTCGAGTGGCTGGCCGCCACTGAGGCGGATGTCGTCGCGTGTCAGGAAGTGCGGGCCGAGGCCGCGCAGCTGCCCGCGTCCGTCGTCGCGCCGGAGGGGTGGTTCGCCGCGCACGCGCCCTCGGTCGTGAAGGGCCGCAACGGGGTCTCGCTGTACAGCCGCGTCGAGCCGGACGAGGTGCGGACCGGGTTCGGCGAGCCCGAGTTCGAGGACAGCGGGCGGTACCTGGAAATGCACCTGCCCGGCGTGGTGGTGGCGAGCCTGTACCTGCCGAGCGGCGACGTCGGCACCGAGCGTCAGGACGAAAAGGAACGCTTCATGGCCGCGTTCCTGCCGTACCTGGTCGAACTGCGCGCGAAGTCGGCCGCGGAAGGCCGGGAGGTCGTCGTGGTGGGCGACTGGAACATCGCCTACGACACGGTCGACCTCAAGAACTGGCGCGGCAACCAGAAGAACTCCGGCTTCCTGCCCGAGGAACGCGAGTGGATGGGCCGCGTCTACGAGGCGGGCTACGTCGATGTCCAGCGCCGTCTCGACGCCGA
Organism: Amycolatopsis sp. cg13; assembly: GCF_041346965.1. Classification (GTDB taxonomy): domain Bacteria; phylum Actinomycetota; class Actinomycetes; order Mycobacteriales; family Pseudonocardiaceae; genus Amycolatopsis. The sequence continues at coordinate 4,880,276 of NZ_CP166848.1, read as the reverse complement.
GGGGCCCGGTCCGTACACGTGGTGGTCCTACCGGGGCAAGGCGTTCGACAACGACTCGGGCTGGCGCATCGACTGCCAGCTCGCGACCCCCGGTCTCGCGGAGAAGGTGACGTCCGTGGTGGTCGAACGGGCAGAGTCGTATGACCAGCGCTGGTCGGACCACGCGCCGGTCACCGCGAAGTACGACGTACCGTTCCCGGGCTGAGCCTGGGTTTCCCGCTGGTGACCAGCTGGTGAATAACCTGCTGAGAGTAGTTCGGGTTTGTTCTGCGGGGTGATTCTGTCCGGTTTCGCCGGGGTTGAGGACACTGTGCGTGGTCCCGCGAGCCGCGCACGGCGCTGACCACCGACGACACCGAGACGGCGGGGGTGCCCATGGTTACTCCCCGAGTGGGCGCTAGCCTCGGCACCCGAGTTGATCAGATCCGACAGGTCTTGACACGCTCGGTAGTTTTCTGACCAGTAGCACGTCGAGAACTCATCCTTACGGGTGAGACGCTCACTCAGAACAGTCACCTCGCGGGAGGCACTCCGGTGCGCAACCCAGGCCGGTTCGTGACACGGTCCACGCTGGCGCTTGGCCGTCCGGCGTCCGTCACCCCATTGGGGGTGCCCGGCGCGACGGCACCTCAACCGACTTCGATCCGCGACGCGGCGCAGGACGGCCGCGGTGCTTCGGCGGCAGGCCGCGTCCGGGCAGCGGCTTCGGGCCGTTCCTTGGCGGTTGCGGGCGGACGCGTCCTGGCGGTGCTGGCGACGATCCTGGTCGCGGCCGTCGGAACGGGCGCGACGGCGTTCGCGGACGACGGCGTGGTCCGCGCGGAGACGACGTCGACCGGGTTCGGAATGCTCGGACCGGTCGGCCTGGTCGCGGTGGGTTTCGGCATCATCGGAATGGCGCTGGGCGTCGTCCGGCAGCGGCGCAAGGCCCGCGCGAAGGCGATCGAGGCTGCCGCCGGGACTCTCGACGAGGAGCCGACCCGGCCGCTCGAACCGGCTCCGGCGGCGCTGCCCCTGCGGCAGTCCTAGTCGGCTGGCCGGTTCTCCGGCAGCAGCCCGGCAGCGGCGGTGAGTTTTCCCGCCAGAACCTTCAGCGGTCCCGGCGAACCGTGCTGGTTCGCGGTGCGGCCGGGCCCGAATGTTCCGGCGGTGCTGGATCGTCGGAAGCCCTCACGAGCCGTATTCGGTTCGCAGTGTGCCCGGGCGTGAAACTCGCGGCGGCGTCGAATCATCGGCAGGGACCGTGCTCGGGGCGTGGCCAGGCGTGAATCTCGCGGTGGTGCTGGATCATCGGGAGTCCCGGCGAACCGTGCCGGGTTCGCGGCGTGGCTGGGTCCGAGTCTCCCGGCGGTGCTGAGTCGTCGGCCCGGACGAACCCTGCTCAGCCAGGGGCCCGAGGCTCCCGCCAGTTCTGAAATCCCCAGAGCGGCAGCTCCTCCCCGGAAGTGAATCTTCGGACCGAGGCCGTCGAGACGTCCCGGCTGCCCCTCCGGCCGCGAACCCCCGGGGCCGCGGCACCGCCTCCTTCGCAGCCTGAAAGAATCTCGGCGTGTCCGACGAACAGAACGGGCGCCTGCGGGTGCTTTCCGGGATCCAGCCGACTGCCGACTCCTTCCACCTCGGCAACTACCTCGGCGCCCTGCGTCAGTGGGTGCGGCTGCAGGACACCCACGAGACCTTCTACTGCGTCGTCGACCTGCACGCGATCACCGTCGAGCAGGACCCGAAGGTGCTGCTCGAGCGGACGCGGCGCTCGGCCGCGCAGCTGCTCGCCATCGGGGTCGACCCGGCGCGCAGCGCGCTGTTCGTGCAGAGCCACGTGCCCGAGCACGCTCAGCTGAGCTGGGTGCTCGAATGCCAGACCGGCTTCGGCGAGGCCGGCCGCATGACGCAGTTCAAGGACAAGGCCGCCAAGCAGGGCAGCGACCACGCGAGCGTCGGCCTGTTCACCTACCCGGTCCTGATGGCCGCGGACATCCTGCTGTACCAGACCAACGCGGTGCCGGTCGGCGAGGACCAGCGGCAGCATCTCGAGCTGACCCGCAACCTCGCGCAGCGGTTCAACAGCCGGTTCGGCAAGACGTTCGTCATGCCGGAGCCGTTCATCGTCAAGGACACCGCGAAGATCTACGACCTGCAGGAACCGACGGCGAAGATGAGCAAGTCGGCGGCGACCGCCAACGGGCTCATCGAACTGCTCGAAGACCCGAAGCGCTCGGCGAAGAAGATCCGTTCCGCGGTCACCGACACCGGCCGCGAGGTCCGGTTCGACCGCGAGGAGAAAGCGGGCGTCTCCAACCTGCTCACGATCTACTCCGCGCTGACCGACCGCACCGTCGCCGACCTCGAAACCGCTTACGAGGGCAAGGGCTACGGCGACCTCAAGAAGGACCTCGCCGAGGTGCTCGTCGACTGGGTCACGCCGCTGCAGGAGAGCGTTCAGTCCTATTTGGACGATGTCGCGGAGCTGGACCGGATCCTCGCCGCGGGGGCGCGGCAGGCGCGCGAGGTCGCGTCGGCCACGCTCGCGTCGGTCTACGAGCGGATCGGGTTCCTGCCCGCGAGCTGAGCGAGGCGCACACACAACAAGTCCAGGGGGGACGGAATAGCGTGAAATTCAAAACTGGTTTGTGGCCGATCAGTGTCGCGACGCTGGTGCTGGTCACGTCGTGCGGCGGAATGTCCGGATCGGACAGCGAGAAGGCGAAGGACCCGAACGGCGACGGCCAGACCGTGCAACGGCCGGGTTATGCGAACTCGCAGTATCCGGACCCCGCTCCGATCAAGGAAAAAGCGAACCCGCAAGCGGTGCGGATCGGCGGCAAGCCGGTGATCCAGGCGTGCAACCTGCTGACTGTCGCGGACCTCGTCGCGCTCGGGATCAGGGTCGACTCGCGGCCGGACCCGAACGGGGCCACCTTCGAGCGCCGTTACCTGGTCGGCGACGGTTCGGGACCGCTGCGGTCGTCCGAAAACACCTACGCCAAGGCGCTGACCTCGGGCGTAAACCACTGTGTGTACAGCCTGCAAGACGACCAGGGCAATCAAACGCACGAGCACCTCGCGGTCGCGGTGTCCCAGCCGGCCTACGTGCCGACCGTGAACACCAAGCCCTACCTTGACGACGCGGATCCCAGCCTGACTGTCGGCCCGGTGAAGATTTTCTCCAAGCGCCGCAAGACGGATAGCCCGTCGGACGCTTCCGGCGATGCCGCGCTGGTCCTGGGAGACACGCTGGTCGATTTGGACTTCGAGCTGAAGGCAGACAAGAGCGCGGGCAAGCTGCAAGATCTCGGCAAGAAGGTCGCCGAGAACTTCGCGAAGCAGGTGAGCGCGCCGACCGGGGCGAACGTCATCGGTTACGACAGCGCGGCATTCCCGAAATCGGTCGCGCAGCCCTGCCCGATGCTCACGCCCGACGCGGTGACCCCGGCGATCGGCACCGACGCTTCGCCGATGGTCGCCGAAACCCCCGCTACCGCCGTCGGCGACATGATCATGACCAACAGCACCGAGCACAACTACGTGCAGATCGACTGCGAGCGCGGCACCGGTCACGACAACGGCATCGACCGGCGCGCGCTGCACCTGACCGCGATCAGCTTCCTCGGCGAAGACGCGGCGAAGAGCTACCTCGGATCCGCGCCGAAGGACGGCCAATCCGCGCCCGCGCAGGTCGGGGACGAGGGACAGGTAAGCAGCAAGGGGCAGACCCACGGCGAGGTGCTGTTCCGCAAAGGCCGCTTCGTGTTCAAGCTCTACCTCGCCGACCACAACGCCGCACCGGACGGCATCAGCGGCGCGGACGCGACCCGGCTGCTGGTGCCCGCCGCCCAGAAGATGATCTCCGTCTTCCACGAACAGTAACCGCGCGGGCACGCTCGCGTTGCGGGGCCCGGTCGCCGTGGTTAGCGTTTTCCGGTGGCGAAAGAGACCGGTGACAAGGAAAAGCTGCTGCCCCGGCTGCGGCGGAAGTACCCGTGGCTGGATCACCTGATCCGCGCCAACGACTCCTTCAACGAAAACTACGGCAACCATTACGCGGCGGCGATCACCTACTTCAGCGTGCTGTCGGTGTTCCCGATCTTCATGGTGGCGTTCGCGGTCGTCGGCATGGTGCTCGGGCACAACACCGCGGTGATCGACCAGATCACGCACGGGATCGACAGCTCGGTGCCGGAGGGGCTGCGCGGCCTGGTCAAGCAGATCACCGACGCGGCGCTGAAGTCCGGCAGCGGCATCGGGATCTTCGGGCTGCTGCTGGCGGCTTACTCCGGCATCGGCTGGATGGCCAACCTCCGCGACGCGCTCACCGCGCAGTGGGGCCAGGAGAAGAAGACGGAACCGTTCGTCAGCAAGACGATCAAGGACCTGCTGTCGCTGCTCGGGCTCGGGCTGGCGCTGGTCGTGTCGTTCGCGCTCACCGCGGCGGGCAGCGGTCTCGGCGAACTGCTGCTGAAGCTGGTCGGGCTGGAAGGCCAGGGGTGGGCGAAGTTCCTGCTGCACGTCGCGACGATCGTGCTCAGCCTGGTCGCCAACGCGCTGGTTTTCCTGTGGGTGATCGCGCGGCTGCCGCGGGAGCACGTCGCGCTGCGGAGCGCGGTCAAGGGCGCGCTCATCGCCGCGGTCGGATTCGTGGTCTTGCAGCAGGTCGCGACGGTCTACCTGGCGAGCGTCACGAAGTCCCCGTCGGCGGCGATCTTCGGGCCGGTGATCGGGTTGCTGGTGTTCGCGAACCTGGTGTCGCGGTTCCTGCTGCTGGTGACGGCGTGGACGGCGACTGCGCGGGAGAACCAGCGGCGCGTGGTGCAGCCGCCCGCTCCGGTGTTGCTGGAGCCGCGGGTGACGGTGCAGCACGGGCTGGGGCTCGGCTCGGTGGCGGGCGCGTTCAGCGCGGGTGCGCTGCTGGCCTGGCTAGGCAGGCGGAAGAGCTGACGCTACGCAACGAAAAGGGCCTCCTTGAGCGAATCAAGGAGGCCCTTTTTCATCGGTCGCGTTATGCGCGCGCGTTGCGCTTCCGCTGATAGCTGATGACGAACCCGGCCACGATGATCACCAGCACGACCACGGTCAGGATCCAGCCGGTCGTCCCGAACGGGTCCGGCTTCTGCGCGGACGCGGTCGTCGCGCCAGCGGGGGTGACCTGCTTGTCGGACATCGGGGCGGAGTCGGCGCTCAACGACTGGTAGGCGATCTGGCCGACCGGCTGCGCGCCGTTCTTCTCCAGCGCGAAGCCGTAGTCGAGCAGTTTCGCCGCCTGGTCGACCACCTTCGTCGGCCGCTGTTCGGCGCGCATCATCACGATCGCGAGGCGGTGGCCGTCGCGCGCCGCGCCGCCGACGTACGTGTGCCGCGCGTCGTCGGTGAAGCCCGTTTTCCCGCCGAGGAAACCGGGATACACGCCGAGCAGCTTGTTGTCGTTGAACACCGGAATCGGCGGCTTCCCGTCAATCGCCGGGATCGTGAAATTCTTCGTCGCCACCACCTTGGCGAATTCCGGCTGCTTCATCGCGTAGTGGAAGACGAGGCTCAGGTCGTACGCCGAGGTCGACATGCCCGGTCCGTCGAGGCCGGACGGGGTCGCCGCGCGGGTGTCGGTCGCGCCGATGCGGGCGGCGAGCGCGTTCATCTTCGCGACCGCCGCGTCGGCGCCGCCCAGCGCGGTCGCGAAGGCGTGCGCCACGTCGTTGCCCGAGTGCATCAGCAGGCCGTGCAGCAGCTGGTCAACCGTGTAGTGCCCGCCCGCGGTGATGCCGACGCAGGTGCACTCCTGCTCGGCGTCCTCCTTGGTCGGCACGATGATCTGCTCGGGCTTCATCTCGGTGACCACCACGAGCGCCAGCAGCGTCTTGATCAGCGACGCGGGCCGCTCCCGCGCGTGCGGATCCTTCGCCGCGACGACCGCGCCGGTGTCGAGGTCCTGCAGGACCCACGACGCCGAGGTATCGCCAGGGGGCAGCGCGGGCGCGCCCGGCGGGAGGATCGGGCCGCAGCCGCCAAGACGGTCGCCGCCGACCGGCTGGGCGGGCATCGGAAGCGGCGGCGGGACGGTCTGGCCCGGCTTCGGCTTCTCCGAGGTGTCCACCGGGGCCGGCGGCGCGGCGTGCTCGGTGCATTGCTCCGCCGACGCCGGGGCGGCGAGGGCGACAGGCGCGGCGACGGCTACGAGGGCTGCGGCGAGTGGCGCGGCGAATGCTCGCAGCGACCGGGCGAAAGCAGGGTGCACCCACGCAATCTAGCGCCGATGGTCCGGCGGCATACTCGAGACATGCGCATTTCACGAGGTACAGCGATGGCCTTGTTCGCTTTCGGCATCTGGTCCTGGATCATTTGGATCACGTTCGCGAAGAATCTGTGGGCCAGCAACCAGTCCTGGGCGGCCGACGGTTCACCCACTGGGTACTTCATCGTGCACGCGATCCTGACGGTGGTCTCGTTCGTGCTCGGCACCGCCATCGGGGTGCTCGGCTGGCGCGGCATCCGGGCGACGTCGAAGGAACGCGCGAACACCTGATGCGGGGATGAGTCCTTTGGTCGGTAGCGAGCGCGTCCGGGCTGGCTTAGTTTCGGGCGACCGACCATGGAGGCTAAATGTCCCGTTTACGTCGATTGCTCGTCCCGATCGCGGTGGCCGGGGTCGCCGCCGGAGCGGTGGCCGTGCCCGCGTCCGCCGCGCCCGCGCCGTCGTGTGACACCACCAGCGCCCAGTACAGCTACGTCGTGCTGTACCAACCGGGCGAGAAGCAACGTTCGGTCGACGCGGAGCTGAGCGCCAAGTGCGGCAAGCGGATCGCGTACTACCCGGAGATCGGCGTCGCGGTCGCCAGCTCGCGCAACGCGGACTTCGCCGACCGGCTCGGAGTGAAGCGGGCCTACTCGGCGGGCAAGGACGTCGCCGCGAAGGCCGCCGCCCGCGCCGGATTGCGCTCGGCGATCGGAATGCTGGAGCAGACCGAGAGCATCGCCGCCGGTGACGATTTGTCGACACAGCAGTGGGACATGCGCGCGATCCACGCTCCCGAGGCGAACAAGATCAACCCGGGTTCGCGGTCGGTCACCGTCGGCGTGCTGGATTCCGGAATCGACGCCAAGCACCCCGCGCTCGCGCATGCGGTAGACGCGCAGGCTTCAACCGGCTGTGTCACCGGCGCACCGGACGCGTCCTCGTGGACGCCGACGAACTCCGATCACGGCACGCACGTCGCGGGCACCATCGCGGGCAAGGACGTTAAGCGCGGCTTCACCGGCATCGCGCCGGGCGTGCGCTTGGCCTCGGTGAAGGTGGTGAACGACGACGGCTACATCTTCCCGGAGGCGGCCGTCTGCGGCTTCGTTTGGGCCGGACAGCACGGTTTCCAGGTGACGAACAACAGCTACTACATCGACCCCGGGATGTTCTACTGCCGCAACGAAGCGGGCGACGCTGCCGCGTACGAGGCCGTACGGCGCGCTGTCACTTACTCGACGCAGCGCGGGACTCTCAACATCGCTGCAGCGGGCAACTCCGGCTTCGATGTGCGTACGCAGACTGTGGACCCGAACCGTCCACACAAGATTGACTCTTCGTGCGGCATCCTGCCGAAGGCGATCGACGGTGTGGTGACGGTGTCTGCGGTTGGTTACGCGGGTACGAAGGCTTACTACTCCAACTACGGCTCGGTCACGGTCACCGCGCCGGGCGGGGATTCGGGACAGAAGCCGCCGGCCGGGGAAGGCGCGGGCTGCCCGCTGTCGACGGTCTTCAATGGCGCTTACGGCACCAAGTGCGGCACGTCGATGGCTTCCCCGCATGCGGCCGGGGTTGCGGCTTTGCTGGCTTCCACGCATCGGAATGCACCGCCGCGCGCTTTGACGGCTTTGCTTACCGCGGAGGCGGATCCGGTGGCTTGCGATGTTTCGGCGTGTGAAGGGCCGAAGCAGAACAACTCGTATTACGGGCGCGGTTTGGTGAACGCGCTGGACGCAGTTCACTGACGTACGTGAGGGGAACCCTGAGGGAATCAGATTCCCTCAGGGTTCCCCTCACGTACTATCCGGCGGGGCGCAGGGAGACTGGTGGGCGGGGGCGGACCGCGGCGGCACGGTACGCGTCGCTGAGCTCGTTCAGAACTGCTTTTGGCTGCGGTGCGCAGACGGGACGGCAAAGTCTGCACAACAGTGATGCCAAGCGCCGCGTAGCGAGTGTTCCGATGCAACGTTCGCGCATAGTCGGCCGAACGAAAGTGAAATTCCACCGAGTCGATCTCCCAGGCCAGCCCGACATCGTCCCACCAGAAGTCAGGGCGCCCTGCGTACTGACCCGTATGGTCGTAAAGCGCGACATTCTGATGTGTTGGCTGGTTCAGAAGACTCGTCGCCACTTTCTGGGCTTCGGCTTCGGCGACTGACCGGATGTCCGACCATTCGGCGAGAAGCCGCCGGGGGATCGCGGTCCCCCGTTTGGTGCCGCGGTCCAGCTCTTCTGCCAGGGCTTGCGGCGAGCAACCTCCTCGCTGGACCGATTCGATCAGGATCCGGTTGACGAGCTCGGGGTCGCGTATCCGCCGGACCACATCCGTGGTGGCTCTGACCAGGGGCGCGAGCGGGACGCCAGCGCGCAGCCACGGTGCCGGGAGAAACCTCGTCCGTTCGATGGTCACGAACTCAGAGCTGTTCAGCTTCTGTCGATGCGGAACCAGCAGATGGATGTGCCGCGGGCCGTCCGGGGCCGGAAGACGCAGGCCGTACCGAAGGCAAGCTTCTTCGCCGGTGACGATCGCTGATTCGCCCGCGTACAACAAGGCCGCGTGCACCAACTGGTCCGGCGTGGGGTCGTTGTTGTGCAGGAGGATGACTCCGGGCAACAGTCGTCGCCATGGTCCGCCGGGCAGGCATCTTCGATAGATGACTCGGCTGTTCATGCCCAGTGATTTCAACGTCACCGCGCGGATAGCTTGATGGGTACTGTGCTGCGCGAGCATTTCAGGGTGGGTGGCCCAGCGGCCTCGTTGTTTCACCCAGTTAATGCTGCCGCGCCCGGCGGGACTTCGGGGCTGCCCAGGGCTGATCTGTGGACAATACGCCGACTTGTGGACACCTCGGCTAAAAAGCCGTGAGGGGAACCCTCAGGGAATCAGATTCCCTGAGGGTTCCCCTCACGTACCGTCAAAAATCAGACGCGCTTGAAAAGCAGCGCCCGCTTCACTTCCTGAATCGCCTTCGTCACCTGGATCCCGCGCGGGCAGGCGTCGGTGCAGTTGAACGTCGTGCGGCAGCGCCACACGCCTTCGCCGTCGTTCAGGATGTCCAGCCGCTCTTCGGCACCCTCGTCGCGGGAGTCGAAGATGAAGCGGTGGGCGTTCACGATCGCCGCCGGGCCGAAGTACGAGCCGTCGTTCCAGTAGACCGGGCAGGACGACGTGCAGCAGGCGCACAGGATGCACTTGGTGGTGTCGTCGAAGCGGTTGCGGTCGGCCTGGGACTGGATCCGCTCGCGGGTCGGCTCGTTGCCGTAGGTGATCAGGTACGGCTTGATCGCCCGGTACGCCTCGAAGAACGGGTCCATGTCGACGTAGAGGTCCTTCAACGTCGTCAGGCCCTTGATCGGGGCGATGGTGATCTCGGTCTTCTTGCCGTTCTTCTCGAGCAGGTCCTTCAGCAGCACCTTGCAGGCCAACCGGTTGATCCCGTTGATCTGCATCGCGTCCGAACCGCACACGCCGTGCGCGCACGAGCGGCGGAAGGAGAACGTGCCGTCGATGTAGTCCTTCACGTAGAACAGCAGGTTCAGCACGCGGTCGGTCGGCTGCGCAGGGACGTCGTAGGACTCCCAGTGCGGCTCCTGGTCGACCTCCGGGTTGAACCGCAGGATCTTCAGCGTGACCTGGATCGGCGTGTGCTCGTCGGACGCCTTGGCGGAGGGCGCCTCTGGGGTGGCCGTCGTCATCAGTACTTCCGCTCCATCGGTTCGTAGCGGGTGAAGGTGACCGGCTTGTAGTCGAGCCGGATGTCGGCCGACAGCCCCTCGCCCTGCTTGTAGGCCATGGTGTGCCGCATGAAGTTCGTGTCGTCGCGGTTCGGGTAGTCCTCGCGGGCGTGGCCGCCGCGGGACTCCTTGCGCGCGATCGCGCCGACGACCAGCACCTCGGCCAGCTCCAGCAGGAAGCCGAGCTCGACGGCCTCGAGCAGGTCGGTGTTGTACCGCTTGCCCTTGTCCGCCACGGTGATCCGCTGGTAGCGCTCCTTGAGCGCCTGGATGTCGGTCAGCGCCTGCTTCAGCGTGTCCTCGGTGCGGTACACCGACGCGTGCGAGTCCATCGTCTGCTGCATTTCCTTGCGGATGTCGGCGACGCGCTCGTCGCCGTGCTCCGACAGCAGCAGCTCCAGCTGTTCCTCGACCAGCGTGGTCGGGCTCTCCGGGAGCTCGACGTGGTCGTGCGCCAGCGCGTACTCCGCGGCGGCGATGCCCGCGCGGCGGCCGAACACGTTGATGTCCAGCAGCGAGTTCGTGCCCAGCCGGTTCGAACCGTGCACGGACACGCACGCGACCTCGCCCGCGGCGTACAGGCCCGGGATGACGTGCTCGTTGTCGCGCAGCGCCTCGCCGTGGATGTTCGTCGGGATGCCGCCCATGACGTAGTGGCACGTCGGGAACACCGGCACCGGCTCCTTGACCGGGTCGACGCCAAGGTAGGTGCGGGAGAACTCGGTGATGTCCGGCAGCTTGGTCTCGAGGACCTCGACCGGCAGGTGGGTCACGTCGAGGACGACGTAGTCCTTGTTCGGCCCGCAGCCGCGGCCCTGCAGCACCTCCTGGACCATCGACCGGGCGACGATGTCGCGCGGCGCGAGGTCCTTGATGGTGGGGGCGTAGCGCTCCATGAACCGTTCGCCGTCGGCGTTGCGGAGGATGCCGCCCTCGCCGCGCACCGCCTCGGAGATCAGGATGCCGAGGCCGGCGAGGCCGGTCGGGTGGAACTGGAAGAACTCCATGTCCTCCAGCGGAAGGCCCTTGCGGAAGATGATGCCGAGGCCGTCGCCGGTCAGGGTGTGCGCGTTCGAAGTGGTCTTGAAGATCTTGCCCGCGCCGCCGGTGGCGAACACGATCGACTTCGCCTGGAACACGTGCAGTTCGCCGGTGGCCAGCTCGTAGGCGACCACGCCGGAGGCGACCGGGTTGCCGTCCTCGCCCTCGGACAGGACCAGGTCGAGCACGTAGAACTCGTTGAAGAACTCGGTGCCGTGCTTGACGCAGTTTTGGTACAGCGTCTGGAGAATCATGTGCCCGGTGCGGTCCGCGGCGTAGCAGGCGCGGCGCACCGCGGCCTTGCCGTGGTCGCGGGTGTGCCCGCCGAACCGGCGCTGGTCGATCTTGCCCTCGGGCGTCCGGTTGAACGGAAGGCCCATCTTCTCCAGGTCGAGGACGGCGTCGATGGCCTCCTTGGCCATGATCTCCGCGGCGTCCTGGTCGACCAGGTAGTCACCGCCCTTGACGGTGTCGAAGGTGTGCCACTCCCAGTTGTCCTCTTCGACGTTGGCCAGCGCGGCGCACATGCCGCCCTGCGCCGCGCCGGTGTGGGAGCGGGTCGGGTACAGCTTGGTGAGGACCGCGGTGCGGGCGCGCTGACCGGACTCGATGGCCGCGCGCATGCCGGCGCCGCCCGCGCCGACGATCACCACGTCGTACTTGTGGAACTGCATAGGGAAAGACTCCGCTAGCTAGTGGTGGGTGCGCCTTAGGAGGCAGGCATCTCGGGGTCGAACGTGAAGATCACCATCGTGCCGACGGCCAGGATGAGCGCCATCGAGACGTACAGCAGGATCTTCAGCCAGAACCGGGTGGAGTCCTTGCGCGCGTAGTCGTCGATGATCGTGCGCAGGCCGTTGCCGCCGTGGATCTCGGCGAGCCACAGCATCGCCAGGTCCCAGAACTGCCAGAACGGCGAGGCCCAGCGGCCGGCGACGAAGCCCCAGTTGATGCGGTGCACGCCGCCGTCGAGGATGTTCATGATGAACAGGTGGCCCAGCACCAGGATGATCAGCGCGAGCCCGGAGATGCGCATGAACAGCCAGCTGTAGAGCTCGAAGTTGCTGCGCCGGGCGGACGGGCGCCGCGGCGAGCGCGGCTTGTCGAGGATCAGAGCGTCGGCCATGGGATCAGGCACCCCCGAAAAGCGTCTCGACGGTGCGCTTCAGCATGAAGAACGCACCCGGAACCATCACGACCACCCACACGACGCCGATGACCCAGAGCATCGTCTTCTGGTACTTCGGGCCCTTGGCCCAGAAGTCGACCAGCAGGACGCGCAGCCCGTTGAGCGCGTGGAACAGCACCGCGCCGACAAGGCCGACCTCGAGCAGGTTCACGATCGGCGTCTTGTACGTCTCGATGACCTGGTCGTAGGTGTTCGGCGACACGCGCACGAGCGCGGTGTCGAGCACGTGCACGAACAGGAAGAAAAAGGTCAGCACGCCGGTGATGCGGTGAAGCACCCAGGACCACATGCCGGGGTCGCCCCGGTAGAAAGTTCCCTGCCGGCGTGAGGCACCCGCCCGATCGCTAGCTCCTGCCCCGCTTTCGGTGGCAGTGCTCGCCGTGGTGGACATCGGTGAACGGCCTCCAACGTCATGACTGTCGTGCCCGGGTGACCGGTGAGGTCCGCACCCGCGGCCGGGGTCGGTCCACTGGGGACAACTCCGGCGACGGTGCCGAGATCAGGGGCCATCGAGCGTGGATGCATGGATGCTAGACCCGACCCATACGCGCGGCTCACCTCCGGGTTCCTCTCTGTGACAGACCAGACACCGGTGACCACGGCAGACCACTCGGACGTGTGGTCTGGAGCACGTCTGAGCTGTCCGTGCTCGGGGACTTACGCCGAGCTCTGCCGGGCCGATGCGGGTGGCGGGGCGAAGGTACGTGAGGGGAACCCTGAGGGACTCTGATTCCCTCAGGGTTCCCCTCACGTACTCGCCGAGACGCCCTCACGAGCATGAATCGGGCATTTCGCCACCTTGGGTGTCCTTTGTGGATGGCGGGCGGTTTGAGACCGCTCGGCTGAAGTCCCTGGCAGGGGAATCGACGTCGGGAAGGGGCCCTTCGTGGACGCTGGCTGGTTTCACGGACCTTTCCCGGGCGAAAGCGAGGCCACAGTGAGTGACCGCGGCGGGCGGCGGGGCGGCAGTTGATCACGGTCGGCGCCGGATTGGTCGCGGATCGAGCCTCCGAGTAAACGTTTGTGTTACGTAGCGTGCCGTTCCTATGGCGGTTACCCGGCGGTTGGGTACGGTCTGCCAGTTGAGCCCGGCGACCGTGACCGGGCCGTTCCTGGATCGTCCGCTGGATCAGCGGGGAGGGAGACACACGTTGCGTCGCATGCGTGGAACCGCGCTGGCCGCCGCGACCATGGCTGGGGTGCTTGCACTGGCCGGGTGCGCGAAGGACACCGGGGGAAGCAACAACAACGCGTCCGGTTCGGACGGCAATTCGGGCTCTAACTGCATCACCGCCCCGAAGCCGCCCGCCGCTCCGGCCGCCGCCACGAGCAGCAGCGCCGCCTCGGGCAAGGTCGACGGCAGCAAGCTGAAGGTCGGCCTTGCCTTCGACGTCGGCGGTCGCGGTGACGCTTCCTTTAACGACGCGGCCGCCGCGGGCACCGACCGGGCGAAGTCCGACCTCGGCGTCCCGACCGTCAACGAGAGCACCGCGAGCGCGAGCGAGAGCGAAGCCGCCAAGCAGCAGCGTCTCGAGCAGATGGCGCAGCAGGGCCTGAACCCGATCGTCGCGGTCGGTTTCGCCTACGCGCAGTCGGTCAAGGCCGTCGCCACGAAGTACCCGAACACCAAGTTCGCGATCGTCGACGACGACTCGATCACCTTGCCGAACGTCACGCCGCTGGTCTTCGCCGAGGAGCAGGGCTCGTTCCTGGCCGGCGTCGCCGCCGCGTACAAGAGCAAGAAGTGCCACGTCGGCTTCGTCGGCGGCGTGAACACCCCGCTGATCCAGAAGTTCGAGGCGGGCTTCCTGCAGGGCGCGAAGGCCGTTTCGAGCAAGATCAAGGTCGAGGACGAGTACCTGACGCCGGCCGGCGACTTCTCCGGTTTCCAGGACCCGCCGAAGGGCAACGCGAAGGCCGCCGCCGAGATCTCGCGCGGCGCGGACGTCGTCTACCACGCCGCCGGCGCCTCCGGTAAGGGCGTGTTCGACGCGGCCAAGCAGAACAACGCGCTGGCCATCGGTGTCGACTCCGACCAGTACAACCAGAAGACGGTCGCCGCCGACAAGGACATCATCATCACCTCGATGATCAAGCGCGTCGACGTCGCGGTGTTCGAGTACCTGCAGGCCGTCGCGAAGGGCGACCTGAGCACGGTGCCGAAGCGCTTCGACCTCAAGTCCGACGGCGTCGGCTATTCCACCTCCGGTGGCAAGGTCGACGACATCAAGGACGTGCTCGACGGGTACAAGGCCCAGATCGTGTCCGGCGCCATCACGGTTTCGGACAAGCCGGCCAAGTAACGCTCACGACGCGGCAGGGCTCGGAAGGATCTTCCTTCCGGGCCCTCACGCGTTTCGACAGAACGGGATGTCCCCTCCGATGACCGAGATCGAGGCCGAAGCCGTCCCCGACCGGGGCGTGCCGGCCGTCCAGTTGACCGGGATCACCAAGCGGTTCCCCGGCGTCGTCGCGAACTCCGACGTCAACCTCACCGTCGCGGCGGGCGAGGTGCACGCGCTGTGCGGCGAGAACGGCGCGGGCAAGTCGACCCTGATGAAGATCCTCTACGGGATGCAGCAGCCCGACGAGGGCAGCATCGCCATCAACGGCGCCGAGGTGAAACTGCGCAACCCGCAGGACGCCATCCGCACCGGGATCGGCATGGTGCACCAGCACTTCATGCTCGCCGACAACCTGACCGTCGCGGAAAACGTGTTCCTCGGCGCGGAGGCGCTGCACGGCATCGGCCGCGCGGCGCGGGCGCGGCTGGCGGAACTGTCGAAGCGGACCGGGCTGCACGCGAAGCCGGACGCGCTGCTGGAGGAACTCGGCGTCGCCGACCGCCAGCGCGTCGAGATCGTCAAAGTCCTTTACCGGGGCGCGAAAATCATCATCCTCGACGAGCCGACCGCCGTGCTCGTGCCGCAGGAAGTGGACGCGCTCTTCGCCACCGTCCGCGAGATGCAGGCCGACGGGTACACGTTCCTCTTCATCTCGCACAAGCTCGACGAGGTGCGCGCGATCGCCGACACGGTCACCGTGATCCGGCGCGGCACCACGGTCGGCACCGCGGATCCGAAGAAGATCACCAGCCGCGAGCTGGCCGAGATGATGGTCGGTTCGGAGCTGCCGAGCCCGGAGACGCGCGAGTCGACGGTAACCGACCGCGAGGTCCTTCAGGTACGCGAGTTGCGGCTGTCCGCCGAAGGCTCCGAGCGCAACGTGCTGGACCACATCTCCTTCACCGTGCACGCGGGCGAGGTGCTCGGCATCGCGGGCGTCGAGGGCAACGGCCAGACCGAACTGGTCGAGACGATCATGGGAATGCGCAAGGCGAGCGGCGGCCACATCGAGCTGACTCCGCCGGACGGCAAGACGCACGATCTGGTCAAGCTGGGCACGCTCGCCCGGCGTGAGGCGGGCATCGGCTACATCGCCGAGGACCGCACGCGGCACAGTCTGCTGCTCACGCAACCGTTGTGGGTCAACCGGATTCTCGGTTACCAGACGCGCGAACCGGTGTCCGGCGGGCAACTGCTCAACATCGCGGGCGCGCGCGAGGACACCGAGCGGATCGTGCGCGAGTACGACGTCCGCACGCCCGGCATCGACGTTCCGGCGGCCGCGTTGTCCGGCGGTAACCAGCAGAAGCTGATCGTCGGGCGCGAGCTGTCCGGGAACCCGGTGCTGCTGATCGCTTCGCACCCGACGCGCGGCGTCGACGTCGGCGCGCAGGCGTTGATCTGGGAACAGATCCGCCAGGCGCGCGCGGACGGCCTCGCCGTGCTGCTGATCTCGGCGGACCTCGACGAGCTGATCGGGCTGTCCGACACCATTCGCGTGATGCTGCGCGGACGGCTCGTGAGCGAGGCCAACCCCGCCACCGTTACTCCGCAGGAACTCGGTTCCGCCATGACCGGCGCCGAAGAAGGTGAAGACTCATGAGTTCGTGGCGCACGCGGCTTCTGCCGCCTCTGCTCGCGATCGCGTTCGCAGTGATCCTGTCCGCGATCGCGCTCGTCATCTCCGGCGCCGACCCGTTGCAGGCGTACGGGACGATGATCGGCCAGCTGTTCAAGGGCTCCACCGCGGTCGACACGGTGAACCTCGCGACGGTGTACTACCTGTCCGGCCTCGCCGTGGCGATCGGGTTCCAGATGAACCTGTTCAACATCGGCGTCGAGGGCCAGTACCGGTTCGCCGCGGTGGTCGCCGCGATCATCGGCGGGGCGCTGCAGCTGCCGCCGGTCATCCACACCATCGTGATCCTGCTGGTGGCCATCGTTTCCGGCGCGCTGTACGCGACGATCCCGGCGGTGCTCAAGGTGACTCGCGGCGTCAGCGAGGTCATCTCGACGATCATGCTGAACTCGATCGTCGCCGGCATCATCGCGTTCCTCATCAACGCCGACCAGTTCGGCGTGCAGACCGGCAACAACATCGGGACCAGGGTGATCGCGCCGTCCGGCCGGATCCCGGGCATCCCGCTCGGGTCGGGCACGCTGTTCGGGTTCGTGTTCATCGCGGTCGTAATCGGCGCGGCGTACTGGTTCATGTTGAACCGCACCAGGTTCGGCTTCGAGCTGAAGGCGAGCGGCGAGTCCTCGACGGCCGCCGCGGCCGGTGGCGTGAGCGCGAAGAAGATGACGCTCATCGCGATGCTGCTTTCCGGTGCGGTGGCCGGTCTGGTCGCCATGCCGGAACTGCTCGGCCGCGACTACAGCTACGGCATCACCGCGACCCAGATGTACGGCTTCACCGGCATCGCGGTCGCGCTGCTCGGCCGCAACCACCCCGGCGGCATCGCGTTCGGCGCGCTGCTGTGGGCGTTCCTCGACACCTCCGCGGTGTCGCTGGAGCAGATCAACGTATCCAAGGAAATCGCGACGATCATGCAGGGCATCATCGTGCTCTCGGTCGTCGTGGCGTACGAGATCGTGCGCCGGGCCGACCTCGCCGCGGAACAGCGAAGGGTCGGCAGGGCGCTCGCCGGCAACGGCCGCAAGGGCGCCTCGGTCGCGGAAGGCGGTGCGGTGTGACCACCACGACGGAGTTCTCCCGGCCGGGTCCGGAATCCGGGACGCCGATGCCGGTCAAGCGCAAGCGGCCGCGGATCCCCGGCTGGCTGCGCGGCGTGATCTGGGCCGTGGTCGCGATCGCGGTCATGTCCACCGCGTCGTACGCCACCGGCGTTTCGGCGCTGACGTCCAGCAACACCGCGTCGACCGCGCTGCGGCTGGCGCTGCCGATCCTGCTGTGTGCGCTGGGCGGCCTGTGGGCCGAGCGCGTGGGCGTGATCAACATCGGCCTCGAAGGCATGATGATCCTCGGCACCTGGGGCGCGGCCTGGGGTGCGTATTACGGCGGCGCGTGGGTCGGCCTGCTGGCCGCGATCGCGTTCGGTGCGCTGGGCGGGCTGCTGCACGCGGTGGCGACGGTGACGTTCAACGTCAACCACATCGTCTCCGGTGTCGCGATCAACCTGCTCGGGCTCGGCGTCGCGAAGTATCTGGCGAACCTGATTTTCGAGCCGCTGTCGGGAAACCCGCGCCAGTCGCCGCCGGTGCCGAAGTTCGACACCTATTCGGCGGCCGGATTGTCGGACTGGCTGGGCTCGCTGGAGAACCAGCAGCGCGTCGGGCTGTCTGATGTCGCGGGCATTCTGCGCGGACTGGTGACCGGCGTCGCGCCGCTGACCATGCTCGCGATCGTGCTGATTCCGGTGAGCTACTGGATTCTCTGGCGCACCCGGTTCGGCCTGCGGCTGCGTTCGTGCGGCGAGAACCCGGTCGCGGCGGAGTCGCTCGGCGTGAACGTGTACCGCTACAAGTACGTCGGCGTGCTGATCTCCGGTGGGTTCGCGGGCATGGGCGGTGCTTCGCTGGTGCTGCTCAAGGGCGGCGCGGACTACCTGGAGAACCAGACCAACGGCCGCGGTTACATCGGTCTGGCCGCGATGATCTTCGGCAACTGGCGGCCGGGCGGGCTCCTCGGCGGTGCCGCGCTGTTCGGGTACTCCGACGGTCTGCAGCTCGCCGGCGGCGGCGATGCGGTGTTGGCGTTGCTGTACGGCGCGGTCATTCTGCTGGCGATCATCGTGATCGTGCAGCTGATCCGGAAGCGCTGGCTCGCGGCTGCGCTCGGTGTCGTCGGCGCTGGGATCCTTTACGCGATCTACTGGACCAACGACACGCTGCCGAGCGACTTGATCCCGTACACCGCGCACTTCGTCACGCTGATCGTGCTAGCCGTTGCGTCGCAACGACTTCGGCCACCCAAGGCGGACGGTGCGCAGTATCGGCGAGGTGAGGGCGACTAATGTCCGAAGTGGACTGGGAAGGTTTGCGCGCGGCTGCGGTTTCAGCTGCCTCGTACGCTTACGCGCCTTATTCGGGACTGCACGTGGGCGTCGCGGCCATTGTGGACGATGGCCGCCAGGTAACCGGATGCAACGTCGAAAACGCTTCGTACGGCTTGGGTTTGTGCGCTGAGTGCACAATGGCCGGACAATTGCGACTGTCCGGCGGCGGCCGTTTGGTTGCCGTCGCTTGCCGCAGCGGCGCGGGCGAATTGCTGATGCCTTGTGGACGGTGCCGCCAGATTCTGTTCGAACTCGGCGGTTCTTCTTGCCTGGTCGACACTCCGCGCGGGGTGCTGCCGATGTCGGAGGTGCTGCCGGACGCGTTCGGGCCGGAGGATTTGCCGTGACTTTCGCTGCGGTAGACGTCATTCGAACCAAGCGGGACGGCGGGCGGCTGAGCGACGAGCAGATCGACTGGGTCGTCGACGCCTATACGCACGGGGCGGTCGCGGAAGAGCAGATGGCCGCGCTGGCCATGGCGATTTTCTTGCGTGGCATGGACGACGGCGAGATCGCACGCTGGACCGGCGCGATGATCGACTCGGGTTCGCGGCTGTCGCTGGACGTCGCGCGCCCGACCGTGGACAAGCACTCGACCGGCGGGGTCGGCGACAAGATCACCTTGCCGCTGGCTCCGCTGGTCGCGGCGTGCGGGGCCGCGGTGCCGCAGCTGTCCGGCCGCGGGCTCGGCCACACCGGCGGGACCCTCGACAAACTGGAGTCGATCCCCGGTTGGCGCGCGGCGCTTTCGCTGGACGAGATCGCGGCGCAGCTGAATTCAGTCGGCGCGGTGGTCTGCGCGGCTACCGAGGGGCTGGCTCCGGCGGACAAGAAGCTGTACGCGCTGCGGGATGTCACGTCGACTGTCGAGTCGGTGCCGTTGATCGCCAGCTCGATCATGAGCAAGAAGATCGCCGAAGGTGCTTCAGGCCTTGTGCTGGATGTGAAGGCTGGGTCCGGGGCGTTCATGAAGACTGTGCCGGAGGCGCAGCTTCTCGCGCGGACGCTCGTGGACATCGGGACTGCGCACGGGGTTGCTTGTACGGCGTTGATCACCGACATGAGCACGCCGCTCGGCCGGGCTGTTGGTAATGCGGTGGAGGTCGCGGAGGCCGTTGAGGTTCTTCGCGGTGGCGGTCCGGCTGATGTTGTCTCGCTGACGGTGGCGTTGGCTCGGGAAATGCTTGCTTTGGCGGGGATTTCCGCGGATCCGGCTGAGGCGCTGGCTTCGGGCGAGGCGTACGAGGTGTGGTGCCGGATGATCGCCGCGCAGGGCGGAGACCCGTCGGCTGAGCTGCCGCGTCCGGCGCACGTGCACGTTGTCGCCGCGCCGGAGTCGGGAGTGCTGACGTCGCTGGACGCCTACGCGGTGGGCGTCGCGGCTTGGCGGCTCGGGGCTGGCCGGGCGCGTAAGGAGGACCCAGTGCAGGCTGCGGCGGGGATTCTGTGTCACGCGAAGCCGGGCGATGCGGTGGTGGCGGGGGAGCCATTGCTGGAGCTGCATACGGACACTCCGGACGCTGTGCCTGCTGCTCTTGCCGCTTTGGAGGGCGCGTTCTCGGTGGGGGCTGAGGCACCTGCTGCGACGGGGATCGTGCTGGAGACCGTTCGTCCCTGAGGTTTTGACACGACGAAGCCCTGCCCGGAGTTCTGGGCGGGGCTTCGTTGTTGTTTCTGGACCGGTGGGGCTGTGTTGTTGCTTCTGGACCGGCGGGGTTTCGTGCTTGCTGGTGGGCCGGTGGGGCTGTGTTGTTGCTTCTGGACCGGCGGGGTTTCGTGCTTGCTGGTGGACCCGTGGGGCTTTGTTCTTGTTGCTGGCCAGCGAGGTTTCGTGCTTGCTCCTGGACCTGCCGGGCTGCGTTCCTGCTTCTAGACCAGGTTGTTCACACTCGTCCCTCGGTTGTGGATCAATCGGCCTCCGCATGCTTTGCGGGCCGGTTTCGTCGGATAGCGCCGGTAGACTGGGCATGGGCAGCCCCCCAGAGGAGGGCGGGGGTGGGCTTCGGCCCGGCCACCGAGGAGGGCCAAGCCGAGGAGGTCGTGCGGCTGGCCTTTGTACGCGGCTCGTGGCTGGGGAACAGCTCGTCTTCGCCTGGGTTTCTGGTGGAGATGTGGTTTATCCAGCGCTGTCGGCGAGGCGGCTTGTTGCACTGTTGGTCTTGGCAGCAGCAGTCTTGAAGAAGTGGCTGCGGAGTTCAGGCGGCTGTGCACTGCGAGCGATCATGCTTGATACCGCGTCCGGGTTCTGGCCGCTGAAACGACGAAGCCCCGTCCGCGTCCCGGACTGGGGCTTCAAGCAAAACCGTCAGTTGACTCATCCGAGCGGCTGCCAGCCTCCCCTTAGCGTCAGCGGGCTTAGACGAGCGCCCGGCCCGCGAGCGGCGACGCGGCTGCTTGCGGCACCTGAAAACGACGAAGCCCCCGTCCAACCCAGTGGACAGGGGCTTCATGCAAAAACCGTCAGTCAGTCGACTCGTCGGCGTCGCCGCCAGCCTTGGCCTTGGCGTCAGCGGCCTTCGGCGAACGCCCGTTCCGCGAGCTGCGGCGCGGCTGACGAGGGGCCGGAGGCGGCGGCGCGATCTGCTGCACCGCGGGTCCGCCGCCCAGCATCAGTTCGGCGAACGTCGCCATCGCTTCGTCCAGCTGGCCGCCGATGCGGCGGACCGATTCGTCGTTGCTGCGGCGCACCAGCGAGTCGACCGAGTCGGTGTCCGGCTGCTTCGACAGCGTGCTTTCGACCTTCGACAGGCCGCTGCGGACCGAGCCGTCCAGGTCGCCGATGCGGCCGGTGACGTCGTCTTCGACCTTGTCGATGCGGCCGGACAGGTCGTCGAGACGCTGGGTGATCGTTTCGAGCTTCGTGCCCACGGAGTCGAGGCGCGCGGCCGGGTCGATCATCTCGCCGGTGTCGGAGACCGCGCTCTTCAGCGCGTCGGTCGCGTTCGCGATGCGTTCCTTCGTCGCGCGGTCCAGTTCGTCCACGCGGGAGCGCAGTTCCTGGTCCGTGGTCTCGATCCGCTCGCGCAGCGACGTCTCGGCCATCTCGATCCGGTCGCGGATCGGGCCCTGCGTGGCCTGCGGCAGCGATTCGAGCTTCGCGTCCTGCTTGTCCAGGTGCCCGCCCAGCTCGTCGAGCCGACGGTGGATGTTCTGCAGCTTGTCCTCGAGCCCGTCCATCCGGCCCGCGACGCCCTCGAACCGCGCCGCCACGCCGTCGAGGCGTCCGTCGAGCTGGGCGAAGGGCTTCGCCAGCTTGTCGACGATGCTCTCCACCGCGTGCGTGAGCGCGGCGATCGCGTTGTCCTGGGACTCCAGCCGCGTCATCGCCTCGTCGAGGCGCTCCGCCAGCACCCCGACCTCGGTCCGGTCCGGCATTTCCGACAGCCGCTTGCGCACCGCGCCGAGGGAGTCCACCGGCGCGAGCCGGGCGTAGATGTCGTCGAGCGCGTCGAAGATCTGCTGCTGCTCGCTCTCACGAACCTCGGCCGCGCGCACCAGCATGTTGCGCATCCGGTCGAACGACGGAGCGGCAATGTGGTTGTCAGTGGTCACTGCGGTGTCCTTCGTCGGCGGGGAAAATGGAAGGGACTGACCCGAGCTTATCGATGAAGAAAATTGCTGTGCGTATGGCCCCCGGGGAACGCGGATAAGGGGCGCGCCACCCGGATGGCCGATTCCTTGCGCACAGTGCTGAGCAGAGGGTTGTTCCGGTGCTCTCGGTTACGGCCAGGTAGGGGAATGACAGCGAGGCTACCGTTGGAGCATGTCGGACGTAACCCCGCTGAGCGCGGAGATCCTGCGCCGTGCCCCCAAGGTCCTGCTCCACGATCACCTCGACGGCGGCTTGCGCCCGGGCACGGTCGCCGAACTCGCCGAGGATCTCGGCTACCGGGACCTTCCCGCGACGGATCCCGAGGAACTCGGCCGCTGGTTCCGCGCCGTCGCGGACTCCGGTTCCCTCGTGTCGTACCTCGAAACGTTCGCCCATACGTGTGGTGTCATGCAAACCGACGATGCGCTGGTCAGGGTTGCCGCCGAAGCGGTGGAAGACCTGGCCGCGGACGGGGTCGTGTACGCCGAGCTGAGGTATGCGCCGGAGCTGTTCGTGGAACGCGGACTGTCACTCGATGCAGTGGTTGAGGCCGTCCAGGAAGGCTTCGCCGAAGGGATGCGGAGGGTAGCCGCGGGCGGTGGCCGGATCCGGGTGCGGACCCTGTTGTGCGGCATGCGCCAGCACGCCCGCGCGCTCGAGATCGCCGAACTCGCGGTGCGCTACCGCGACGCCGGCGTGGCCGGATTCGACATCGCCGGACCGGAGGACGGATTCCCGCCCACCCGAAATCTGGACGCATTCGACTATTTGCGCCGGAACAATGCGCACTTCACTATTCATGCCGGCGAAGCGTTCGGACTTCCGTCGATCGGCGAGGCAATCCAGTACTGCGGTGCGGAACGGCTCGGGCACGGCGTGCGGATCGCGGAGGACATCACCGCCGACGCCGACGGAAATGTCCATCTTGGACGGTTGGCGGGCTACGTCCGGGACCGGCGCATCCCGCTGGAAATCTGCCCCTCGTCGAATGTCCAGACCGGAACCGTGCCGTCGCTGGCCGAGCATCCGATCGGCCTGCTCGCCCGGCTGCGCTTCCGCGTCACGGTCAACACCGACAACCGGCTGATGAGCGGATGCACGATGACCAGTGAATTCGCCGCGCTGGCCGAGACGTTCGGCTTCGGCCTCGACGACTTCCGCTGGTTCACCATCAACGCCATGAAATCCGCGTTCCTCGATTTCGACGAGCGGCTCGAGCTGATCGAGAAGGTCGTCAAACCCGGGTACGCGGCGCTCGGCTGAATCCCGGCTCCGAAGGCGCGGCCGCCCCCGAAAGGCGGTTGCGTTCGTTAGCTATGCCAACTATCGTTCACTATGTAAGACATATTTCTCAAATATTGAGACGGTGGACGGAATGGCGCAGGTCGAGACCGGGGAGCAGGTGCGGCAGAAAGGCAGCTCGCGGCGGTGGCTGATCCTCGCGCTCGGTCTCGCCGCGCAGACCGCCAGTTGCTCTTTCCTTTACGGGCTGCCGTTTCTCGTGCCCGCTATGCGCGAGGCTGACCACTTGACGCTGGCGCAGGCGGGCACGGTCGTCGCGGCGCCGAGCATCGGCCTGTTGCTGACACTGATTGCCTGGGGCGCGGCTGCGGACCGTTACGGCGAGCGCCTCATCATGGCGCTCGGCCTGGGTGTTTCGGGGTTACTCCTCGTGTACGCCGCCCTGTGGCACCACCCAGTCGGCCTTCTCTTTGGCGTGTTTCTCGTGGCCGGTGCGTGCACGGCTTCGGTGAACGCGGCGAGCGGCCGGGTCGTGATGGGCTGGTTCGCCAAATCCGAGCGCGGCGTCGCGATGGGGATCCGGCAGACGGCGCAGCCGCTGGGTGTCGGCGTGGCCGCGCTCGGGCTGCCGCCGCTGGCCGCGCAGTGGGGATTCCAGGCGGCGATGCTGCTTCCCGCCGCGCTCGCGGTCGGAGTGGCGTTGCTGGTGGCGGCGTTCGTCGTGGACCCGCCGCGGCCGCCACGCGCGGCGAAGGGGGAGCGGCCGCCGTCGCCGTACCGCAAGCCGTGGCTGTGGCGAGTGCACGGCGCGAGCGCGCTGTTGGTGGTGCCGCAGTTCGCGGTGTCCGCCTTCGCGCCGGTGTATCTGGTGTCGCAGCATCAGTGGACCGCCGCGCAGGCCGGGGTGTTCGTCGCGGTGGCTCAGGTGCTCGGCGCGCTCGGGCGGCTGGCGTCGGGGTATTGGTCGGACCGGGTCGGCAGCCGGTTGCGGCCGATGCGGCAGCTCGCCGTCGCCAGCGTCGTCGTGATGCTGCTGGTCGCGGTCGGCGACGCGACGGGGCTGTGGCTCGTGCTGGCCGCGCTGGTGCTGGCGGCGGTGATCACGGTGGCGGACAACGGTCTCGGCTTCACCGCGTCGGCTGAGCTGGCCGGCGTCGCGTGGTCCGGTCGGGCGATGGGGACGCAGAACACCGCGCAGAACATCGCCGCGTCGCTGACGCCGCCGTTGCTGGGTCTGGTGATCGGGGACAGCCGGTATGCGCTGGCTTATTGTGTAGCGGCGATTTTCCCGCTGCTGGCAATAGGTTTGGTGCCGGTGCGCGCGGAGTCCGAAAAGGACTAAGCGCGCAGGCCGTCGAGAAAGAACGCCAAATGCCGTCGCCAGGTTTCGGGTGATTCGCGGATCAGCTGCGACATCGCGGAGACCAGCGGGGCGAGATCCGCGGGCTCGAAATCGGCGCGCAGCTGACCGGATTCCTTTGCCCGGTCGATGATTCGCGCCGCGTGCTCGAAACCGGTGTGGCACGCCTCCAGGACAGCGGGACTCAGCGGCAGCCGTCGGGCGAGGGCGTCGCTGAGTCCGTGATCCTTGGCCTGCAACGCAAATAGCCCGTCGAGGAATCCGGTGAAGCCCTGCCACGGGTCCGGCTCGGCCAATGCCGTTGTCGCGAGGTCGTCCAACGCGGCGAGTTGCGCGGGCAGGATCGCGTCGACAAAGGCGTCCCGAGTCGGGAAGTGCGCGTACAGCGTGCCGATGCTGACCCCGGCGCTGCGGGCGATCTGCTCCAGTGGCGCGTCGAGGCCGTGCTCGCCGAACGCGCGCGTCGCGGCGGCCAGCAGCTTGTCGCGGTTGCGGGCGGCGTCCGCGCGCAACGGCTTCGATCCGGTGGCCATGGGAGCCATCGTACAAAGTCGAGGGCACCCTCGGGTTTTGTGGTAGCTTGGCGAACGAAGTCGAGGGTGCCCTCGATTTAATCCTGGGGAAGGACAAGCCATGACCACTCGCCCGACCGCCGTCGTCCTCGGAGCCGGACCCGGTCTCGGAATGTCGATGGCACACCGGTTCGCCGACGAGGGATACAACGTCGCGCTCGTTTCGCGTACCGCTGAGCGGCACCCGGCCTACCTGGCCGAACTCGACAACGCGGAAGCGTTCGTCGGCGACGTCCGCGCCGGGATCGGGGCGACGCTCGACGAAATCACCGAACGGTTCGGCATCATCGACGTCGCCTACTACGGCCCGGCCGCGATCGAAGCGGACAGCATTCCCACGGACATCACCGACGCGACCGTGGACGCCGTTCGGAAAGCGATGAGCTGGGTGTATCCGGCGGTCGAGGTCGTCGGCAAGCTGCTGCCAGGAATGCTGGAACGCGGCAGCGGCGGATTCCTGTTCGCCGGCGGGCTCAGCGCGGTGCGGCCGCTGCCCGCGCTCGGCGCGCTCGCGGTGTCGTCAGCGGCGTTGCGGAACTACGCGCGGACGCTGCACGAGGGGTTGGCCGGAACCGGGGTGTACGCGGGCAGCCTGATCATCGGCGGCCTGATCGAACGCGGCGACATCCACCGGATGGTCGCCGCGCAGCCGGAAAAATACGGCGACGCCAGCGGTCACACCCTGGATCCGGATGTGATCGCCGGCGTCGCCTGGAAGATGTTCTCCGCCGGTGACTCGGCCGAGAGCGTGTTCGACGCCCTCTAAGAGGTTCAGACCACCGTGAGGCGGTTCTCGAAGTCCTCCACCAGCTTGCGCCAGGCGCTCTGCTCGGTGTCGAACGGAGCGCTCGGCTCGAGCCGGCTCGGGTCCGGCCGCAGCACGAACGACACCAGCCAGCCGAGGCTTTCGTTGGCCGCCAGCGCGGTTTCGACGGTGTCGTCGCCCGCCCATTCGGCGGCGTCGGTGATCAGCTCGACCGCCAGCTCCAGCTGGGTCGGGTCGATCGACTCCGGGCCCTCGGCGATGTCGTCGTCGAGGCCGGGGAAGACGTAGGTGTTGTCGGTGTCGACCTCCACCTCGAGCTCGTCGGCCGCCGCCTTCTCGCGCACCTCGTCCCAAGTGGACACGCCGGCGATGTCGGTATCGGCCAGCTCGTCGCCCGCCTTGATCGCCTTGAGCAGCGCCTTCGGCGAGCTGAACACGTCGATCTCGCCGTCGTTGCCGAGGAACACCGGCTTGTCGTCGAGGTAGCAGCGCAGCGTGTAGTACTCCGCGCCGGAGGTGACGATCTTGATCGGGTCGATGCCGACCTCGCCCCAGAAACCGACCGGCTCGTCCTCGGCGTCCTCGTCTTCGCCGTCGACGGCTTCGAGGTCTTCCGGCCCGCCGTCCTCTTCGCCGGCCTCCGCCTCAGCGGACTCCTCGTGGAAGGCGGCCAGCTCTTCGGCGGTCTGCTCCAGCACCGCGGCGTCGACGTCCGGCACGGTCACCAGGTTGTCGATCGCGTCGAGCACGGTGTCCCACTTCTCGGAGACGGCCTTCGACAGGTCGTTCCAGAGCGCTTCGCCCTCGCGCCCGGTGAACGGCAGCCGGCCCTGCTCCAGCAGCGAGAAGCCCTCGTAGGCGTCGAGCACCTCGTGCACCTCGTCCAGCTCGCACACGTCGGCGAGCGAACGCACGATGCCGACGATCTCGGCCAGTTCGCCGATCGTCCACGAGTCCGGCTCCTCGGCGACCAGTTCGGGCACGCCGACGAGGTCGTAGGAGTGGTCGTCGTCCGGGATCAGCTCGGGCACGTTCAGCGCGGGCACCGCGTCCCACGCCGGGTGGTCGAGCAGGTCGTGCTGCTCGGCCGTGCGCACGAAGGCGGCCAGGTGCGCGGCGTCCGGGAAGGCGTACAGGTCGTCCTCGTCGCCGAGGAACGCTTCCCACTCCTCGCCGTCCTCCCGCCACCGCGGGGCCCAGAGGGTGACCACGTCGCCCTGCGGCAGCCCGAGCTCGATCGGGATGATGTCCTGTGCCATTGCCGAATCCTCCGCGAGTACCGCCCGTGTGCGCGCCCGCCTGTCCGTCCCCTCCGGCAGCGCGCGGTACCGGAAGCCTACGGGTTAGGGCAAGCACCCGCGATCTCCCCTGCACCTGCGGCCGGGGGCGGGATGGCACGATAGGTGCCGCGATGACTCTCACCGACCTCCTGCCAGCGGATCCCGACGCAGATGCCCTGTTCGAAGCCTTCACGACGTGGACGGCCGAACGGGGGATCGAGCTGTACCCCGCGCAGGAGGAGGCGGTGATCGAGGTCGTCTCCGGGGCCAACGTGATCCTGTCGACGCCGACCGGCTCCGGCAAAAGCCTCGTGGCGGTCGGCGCGCACTTCACCGCGCTCGCACACGGCAAACGCAGTTTTTACACCGCGCCGATCAAGGCGCTGGTGTCGGAGAAGTTCTTCCAGCTCATCGAGATCTTCGGGGCCGACCAGGTCGGCATGATGACCGGCGATTCCAGCGTCAACGCGGACGCGCCGATCATCTGCTGCACCGCGGAAATCTTGGCGAACATCGCGTTGCGCGACGGCGCCGGCGCCCCGGTCGGCCAGGTCGTCGCGGACGAGTTCCACTTCTATTCGGAACCGGACCGCGGCTGGGCGTGGCAGGTCCCGCTGATCGAGCTGCCGAACGCACAGTTCGTGCTCATGTCGGCCACGCTCGGCGACGTTTCGTTCTTCGAAAAGGACCTGACCCGGCGGACCGGACGGCCGACCGCGGTGGTCACTTCGGCGCAGCGGCCGGTGCCGCTGACCTTCCGGTACGCGCTCACGCCGCTGCACGAGACGATGTCCGAATTGCTCAACGGCGGCCAGGCGCCGGTGTATGTCGTGCATTTCTCGCAGGCCGCGGCCATCGAGCGGGCGCAGACGCTGATGAGCATCAACGTCACCACCAAGGCGGAGAAGGAGGCGATCGCCGACCTGCTCGGCGACTTCCGGTTCTCCGCCGGATTCGGCAAGACGCTCTCGCGGCTCGTGCGGCACGGCATCGGCGTGCACCACGCGGGCATGCTGCCGAAGTACCGGCGGCTGGTCGAAACGCTTGCGCAGTCCGGGCTGCTGAAGGTGATCTGCGGGACGGACACGCTCGGCGTCGGCATCAACGTGCCGATCCGGACGGTGGTGTTCTCGGCGCTGACGAAGTACGACGGCGTGCGGCAGCGGCATTTGAAGGCGCGCGAGTTCCACCAGATCGCCGGACGCGCGGGCCGGGCCGGCTACGACACCGACGGTTATGTCGTCGTGCAGGCCCCGGATCACGTGGTGGAGAACGCGAAGGCGCTGGAGAAGGCGGGCGACGACCCGAAGAAGAAAAAGAAGATCGTTAGGAAGAAAGCGCCGGAGGGCTTCGTCAACTGGACCGAGAGCACGTTCGACCGGCTGATCGCGGCCGATCCGGAACCGCTCACGTCCAGCTTCCAGGTCAGCCACTCGATGCTGCTGAACGTGATTTCGCGCCCCGGCAACGCTTTCGACGCGATGCGGCATCTGCTGGAGGACAACCATTCGGACCGTCCGACGCAGCGGAAGCTGATCCTGCGGGCGATCGAGATCTACCGTTCGCTGCTGGCCGCCGGCGTCGTGGAACGGCTGCCCGAACCGGACGCCGAGGGGCGCATCGTTCGCCTGACGGTGGATCTGCAGTTCGATTTCGCGTTGAACCAGCCGCTTTCGCCGTTTGCGTTGGCCGCGGTGGAATTGCTGGACATGGAGTCGCCGTCGTACGCGTTGGACGTGGTGTCCATTGTGGAATCCACTGTGGACAATCCGCGGCCGGTGCTGTCGCAGCAGCAGTTCAAGGCGCGTGGTGAGGCCGTGCAGGCGATGAAGGCCGACGGCATCGAGTACGACGAGCGGATGGAGCTTCTCGAGTCCGTCACGTACCCGAAACCGTTGGAGGAGCTGCTTAACGCGGCTTACCAGTCTTATCGCGCCGGACATCCGTGGGTGGCGGATTACGAGCTGTCGCCGAAGTCGGTGGTGCGCGATATGTACGAGCGCGCGATGAACTTCGTGGAATACGTGGGCTTTTATCAGCTCGCGCGTTCTGAGGGTTTGGTGCTGCGCTACCTCGCCGACACCTACGACGCACTGCGGCACACCGTGCCGGACGAGGCGAAGACCGAACCGTTGCAGGACCTCATCGAATGGCTTGGCGAGCTGGTGCGCCAGGTCGACTCGAGCCTGCTGGACGAATGGGAAGCGCTGCGGCATCCGGACGAGGAGGGCCCGGTTTCGCACCGTCCGCCCGCCGAGCCGCCCGCGGTCACTCGCAACGAGCGAGCGTTCCGTGTGCTGGTGCGCAACGAATTGTTCCGCCGGGTGGAGCTGGCTTCGCGCCGGGCTTACGACACCCTGGGCTCGCTGGACTCCGGCTCCGGCTGGGACGCGGACGCGTGGGAAGACGCGATCGAGGACTACTTCGACGAGCACGACTCGCTGGGAATCGGCCCGGACGCACGCGGTCCGGCTTTGCTGCTGATCGAGCAGGAGCCGGATCTGTGGCGGGTGCGGCAGATCTTCGACGATCCGGCTGGGGACCATGACTGGGGGATCAGCGCGGAGGTCGATCTGCGTGCCTCGGATGAGGTGGGCAGTGCGGTGGTTCGGGTTGTGGACGTGAATCAGCTCTGAGGGTTTCGGCCACGGTGTGCGAGCCCATGGGTTGGCTCTTCCGGTGTCCGTCGCTGTCTTGGAGAAACCACCCGATTCGACCTAGCGGGTCTGCGGATGGTCAGCGCTTCCGGCGACTGCTCGTGACTCGGGACTCGATGTCCTGGACGAGGCGGTGCGGGAGGTCGAATACTCCGTCCGCGCCCGCAGCCCGGGCCGCGGCCGCAGCGCTTGAACTGGCGTTTCCGGTGTAGACCAGAACCGGAATGCGGTTGCCCGCGGCCCGGAGTTCCTGGATGAACCGCCTGCCGGCATCGGGGTCGCCGTCGCGCTCAAGGTCGGTGACGACAGCGGCGAAGTCCATCCCGCTGAGGTAGATGCGCGCGGCAGCGCTTGAAGTCGCTACGGTGACGAGCTTTCCGAGGCGTTGCAGCGCGAGGGTTTCGTAAACGTTGTTGTCCGGCCGGTCATCGATCCAGAGCACCCGGGCCAGCGCGCTTGTCGCCCCCAGTTCGGAGATTATGCCCGGGGAATGTTGCGGATCTTTGGTCTTCTCGGCCTTTCGCACGTCTTCCTCGGCCTGGGCCGCGTTCTGCGGGGACAGCGACAGGTCCATCTTGAAGATATCGGACAAGGACAGCTTGAGGGTGCTTGGCCGGGAGCCTTTCTGTCCCCGCCACAGCAGCACCAAGACGCCGGCCACGATGAGCACGCCGAGAATCAGGATGACAGTGTTCGTGTCCACTTCTGGCTACTCCAGGTCGTTCGGATTCGGCCGGGCGAGGGATAATCCCAGGTTCAACGGTATTCGGGCGAGCTGATCGAGCGGACCTGCGTCGGCGAGCACGTCCTCCATCATCGCGAGACCGAACCGTCGGACGGAGAAGGCGGTTAGGCCGGAGATGTCAAGGTCGGCTACGTCGACTGGGGCTGAGGCATTCTTCCACAGGTGTTTGTTGGACTGGGCCAGCGCCATCGTCTCGCCGTACGCTCGGCACATCGAGTGGAGCAGGTTGGCTATGGCGAGTGCGTCCTCCTCTCCGTCTCCAAGCAGATGTCTGGCGATTGACCAGTACTTGGCGATCGGGGTGCCAAGGCTGCCGACCGGAATGACGCCGTCACGGTGCGGCGACCGGATTGCAGCGAGGCGACTGAGTCGCTGAGCGCTCCCCGAGTCGAGGCTGCTTGCGGTGACGATCAGGTATGCCTGCTGTTGATGACGAACACGGATTTCTGAGGCAGCAGGGATCTCTGGGTGATCCGGACGCTCGTCGGTCAACTCGGCGACCATCGCGCGCATCAGGAGGTCGATCCGGTTCTGGTCTCGCTCGTCGAGCGTTCCCGCCATTGACTTCAGGTAGTACCCGAATGGTTGGCCGAGCTGTTGGAACAGGGAACCGGCTTGACCTAGGTCGGGCAGCGCACTCGAGGGGCTCAGGAGCAGTCTCCACTGAGCAGCCTCGCGTAGCGCGCTGGCCGCGTTCGCTCGAAGGGCAAACTGGATGTCGTTCAGGTTCTCCGGTCCGGAGACGGGAGTGCGACGCGAGATCGCTTCGAACTCGGCGAGTGCGGTTTGCGCGCATGCTTCGTGAAACTTGGCCGCGGTGCGCACCTGCTCGGCGGAGAGGTTGAGTGCTCGCAGTTCTTCCCAGGCCATTCAGATCAGCTCCCGGACGTTGCTCAGCGCCTCAGGCTCAGTGAATCGAGGGTTTGAGTGCGTCCATTTCAGCTTGAAGGACTTCTTTGATCGGTCCAGTTGCCACTTCTCGCATGACTTGATCTGGTTGTCCGGAATTTGGATCTTGGCGGTCACTTCGCCTTCGGTTTGGTACGCGGAGTATCTCCGGTAGGCGTTGAGGTCCCGTATTTCCTCGGCGACCCCTTCGATCCCCACCGCGGGTCGCGGGGCGAGCAGCACCCAGCAGGTGTAGAGATAGGCGAACTCGTGCTCGCCATAGTTGGTGCCGAACCACAGTGCGGTGTCTTGTGCTCGCCGTACGTGGTTGGTGACGGCGAATCTATCGCGCTCCACAGTGCCGGCCGTCAGCGAGATAAAGGGCCTTTCCTCGCTGAAGGCAACTCCGGTGATCGGGTCAGGTTGGTCGAAGTGGTTGACGTGGCGGTCGAGTGCTGTGGTCGTAAGCTTGCCTCTGACCTCTGCGGGCGTAATGTGGTGTACTTTCCGCCACCAGTTGCAATGAAGTCCGGCGTTGCAGTCGATCAAGGCTCGCGCTTCTTGGTCGTTCTCTAGGTGTAATCCTTTTATGCACCACTGGACGATCATGCCGGCAAGGCCCCTTCAGTCGTTCGCCGCGGCGAAGTCAGGAATTTCAGTTGATCAGACGTGGCGGCTGCCAACGGGTGTAGCGCAGCATCGACCGGGCCATCACCGATGTCGGCATGGCCCGGAACATCGCATTCCGCACTGCGATCCCGACGGGGTTCGTCAGCTGCTGGCCCATCCGGCCGGTTTGCCGAGCAGCGCGGGCGACGGCTTGGCTGCGCGGACGGCGCTCGGCGTCGTATCGAGTAAGTGCGGTGTCGACGTCGGCTGATGACAGCGCGGCCGCCAGCGTCACCGCGTCTTCCAAGGCCTGGCAGGCACCCTGGCCGAGATTTGGTTGCATCGCGTGCGCGGCATCCCCGAGGAAGGCAACCCGACCGGCCACATAGGACGGCAGCGGCGTCACCAGCTCGTAAACATCATGGTGCAGCACGGCTTCCGAGTCGGTCGCGTCGAGCAACGCGGTGATCGGCTCGTGCCAGGAGCCGAAGCGGCGGCGCATTTCGGCCAGGAGATCCGGGTATCGGGTGTCCGGCGGAATAGTCAGCACTGCGTGCCATTCGGCTCGGCCGTCCGCCAAGACGATGTGGCCGAACTCGACGCCTCGGCCCCAGGTGAGGTTGAAGTCCGAAGAGGACAGTTCGACCGGCTCGGCGGTGATGGCCCGGACTACCGAAGATCCACTGTAGACAGACCCCGGATGCGAGGGAAAGAAGTGCTTGCGCAGCAGGCTGTTGACGCCATCAGCGGCGATGACCACGTCAGCTTCGTGGCGGCCCGAGGAAGTAACCACGGCGTTGCCCTCGACGGCGGTGACCTCATCGCGCACCACCGGCGAGGGCAGCAAGGAACGCAACAACCGATGCAGTTCGTACCGTGCGATGCCGACGATCGGGGTTCCGGCGACGCGTTCGAGTTCGGCTCCGTCCATGCGGGCCAGCCAGGCGCCGCGCGGGTTGCGGGTGCTTACCGTGCGCTGGAAGCGGCCGGCGGCGCGGAGTGCGTCGCCGGCGCCTAACGCGTCCAGGGCCCGTACTCCGTTGGCGGCCAGGGAAATGCCGGAACCGGAGTCGTCCAGTTCGCCGGGCAGGCGTTCGAAGACGGTGACCTGCCAGCCGACTCGCGACAGGCCGATCGCTGCGGCCAAACCGCCGATTCCGCCGCCGACAATGACCGCTGATCCGCCCATAGGCGAACAGGATAGGCCCGATCAGCTCGCCATGAGCATGGAACGCGCATCCAAACCGTCGAACCACAGTCCGATCGCCAGTCCGGCGGCGGCTTCCAGCAGGGCGGCCCGCTCCAGGCTGCCAGCGGGCAGCGGAGTGCAGCCCAGGTCCTGGACCAGCTCCGTTGCCACAGCGACCGCGTCCGGGGAACCGCACAGCGGGACGCCGAGCGGACGGCCTTCGAACAGCGGCGGGGTCATCCGCCAGACGTCCACGTGGGCGAGGTTGAAAGCCTTCACCACCGACGCACCGGGGGCGTACTCGGCGATCCGGGCGGCCACCGGTTCGCCGGTCGCGCCGGGAGTATTGGTGCAGTCGATGAGGACTTTGCCAGCGAGGTCGAGTGGCGTGAGCAGGGCTTCGAGGGCGGTGGTCGGGACGGCCAGCAGGATGGCGTCCGCGCGGGCGGCAGCGTCGGCCCAGTCCACCACCTCAGCGCCGAGTTCGGTTGCCAAGGCGGCGGCACCAGCGGGGGAGCGGCCGGAAACGGTCAGGTCGTGCCGGGTCCATTGGCCGCCGAGGGCGGACGCCATTCCGCCGGTGCCGAAGAGGGCGATGCGCATGGGAAGGTCTCCTGTCGTCGCGTGGTTGTACGGAAGCGACGTTATGGACCCGGGCAGGAACCGAAAGGTAACCATGGACTTCATCGCCGACTGCCGCACCCGGCTCGCGTTCGACCTCGTGGCCAACACCTGGCATCCGGTCGTGTTGTGGGCGTTGAAGAACGGCCCGCTCCGGCACGGCGAGCTGCGCACACGCATCGGCGGGATCAGCGCGAAGGTGCTCACCGAGGCGGTGCGCAAGCTGGAACGCGACGGGCTCGTCGAGCGCGTGGACGGGGCGTATCGGCTTACCGACCTAGGGGTGAGTTTTCTCGGGCCGATCGAGGGATTCGGGCACTGGGCGGCGGAGTACGGCGATCAGGTGCTCGACGCGCAGCTCGCTCATGAGGGCAACGGCCTCGCCCGCGCCAGCTCCAGCAGCGGTACGGCCGCCGCGGCGTCGGTGACCAGCGTCGACACCAGCCCGGACCGCAATACCGCGTCCACGGCTTCGGCTTTCGGGCGGCTGTAACCGATCGCGATCACCTCGGGGACCGACATCAGCTCCTCGTGGCTGATCGCCAGCACGTGATGCGCGAGCCCGGTGCCGAGCGAGTTGCCGTCCGCGTCGAACAGCCGCGCGGCGACCTCGGCGGTCGCGCCCCTGGCGGCGATGGCGGCGCGTTCGGCCTCGTCCAGCGCGTCGTACACCGTCGATTCCCCGGCCTCCCACGAACCGATGCTGACCACGGCCTTGGTGAGTTTTCCGAACTGCGCGAACGTTTCCGCGATGCCCGGCTGGTGCCGCAGGATCTCCGTCGTCCGCCGGTCGGGCAGGACCAGCGGGCCGAAGATCGGGTACGAATCGCCGCCGGATACCGATGTCACGCGGCTGACCGTCTCCACCGAGCGGCCGCGCATGTCCATCCCGGCCTGCACCCCGCACAGCTGCACGATCGGGCAGCGCGGCAGGGTCCGGATCGCCTCGGTCATCGCGTTGACCGACCGCGCCCAGGACAGCCCGATGACGTCGTCCGGCGTCGCGATCTCCTCCAGCAGCCGGGCGGCCAGCGCGCCGACCTGTTTGCGGACGATCTCGCGCGGCTCGGTCTCGGATGCTCGTTCGAGCACGAGCACGCGGTCTAGCCGGTAGGCGCGGCGGATGTCGTCGGACAGTTCGACGTCGATCGGCGCGGGCAGGTCGAATTCGATCCGCACCAGCCCGGACTCGAGTGCCGCGTCCAGCATCCGCGCGACCTTGAACCGGCTCATGCCGAACTCGTCGGCGATCTCCAGCTTCGAGGCGCCCTGCACGTAGAACCGCCTGGCCATGGTCGCCAGCAGCAGCGTTTCGGTCAGCGGCGGTGGCCCCTTTTTCCTGCTCACATGAGCAGGATAGCGCAAAAATGAGCTTTGCCGGTTGACGGATCCGCAGGCAGGGGCCTGTAATGCCTACGCATGTTACCTACGGCATAAGTCAAAATCGCTCAAATGAGCATCTTGGAAGGTGATGACGCATGCGCGCCGCGATCGTGGACCGGCCCGGGGAGATCCGGGTCGGCGAGGTTCCCGATCCGAAGCCCGGGGAGCGCCAGGTCGTCGTGAAGGTGGGTGCCTGCGGGATCTGCGGCACGGACCTGCACATCGCCGACGGGCATTTCCCGCCGACCCCGTATCCCATCGTCCCCGGGCACGAGTTCTCCGGGGAGATCGTCGAACTCGGCGCGGACGTGCCCGCCGAGTGGAAGGTCGGCGACCGGGTCGCGGTCGACCCGTCGATCTACTGCGGATACTGCACCCCGTGCCGGTCCGGGCACGGCAACCTCTGCGCGAACTGGAACGCCACCGGCGACACGGTCAACGGCGCGTTCGCCGAGTACGTCGCGGTGCCCGCCGACACCTGCTACCGGATGCCCGACTCGATGACCTGGGAACAGGGCGCGCTGGTCGAACCCGTTTCCTGCGCGGTGCACGGCGTGCGCCGGATCGGCGTGGAGGCGGGCGAACGCTTCCTCGTGGTCGGCGCGGGCACGATGGGCCTGATCATGCAGCAGCTCCTGCTCCGCGCGGGCGCGCACGTGACGATGGTCGACCGCAATGCCGCACGGCTTCCGAGGGCGACCGATCTCGGTGCGGCCGCGGTGGCTTCCGATGTGTCCGAATTGGACGATGAACGCTTCGACGCCGCAGTGGACTGCACTGGCGCGGCACCCGCCATCGAGGCCGCGTTCAACGCGCTTCACCGCGGCGGCCGGTTGCTCGTGTTCGGCGTCGCCCCGGCTGAAGCTCGCGTCGCGCTTTCGCCGTTCCGCATCTACAACGACGAAATCACCATCGTCGGTTCGATGGCCGTGCTGAACAGCTACGGCAACGCGCTCGACCTCGTCGCGAACGGCTACATCGACACCGAAGCGCTGATCACCGACACCCTTCCGCTCGAGCAGTACCCCGAGGCGCTGGCGAAGATGCGCAGCGGGTCCGGCCTCAAGATCCAGGTGCTGCCCGGAGGTGGTGGCGGTGCGTAAACTCCTGTGCCTCCTTGCCGCGACAGCGTTGTTAGTGACGGGATGCGCCGGAGCCGGGGCGATCGGCACCGGCGGGCGGACACTGGTCGTCGCGATCGTGTCCAATCCGCAGATGAAGGACGCCATCTCGCTCAAGGGCGAGTTCGAGCAGGCCAACCCCGGGATCAAGCTGAAGTTCGTCTCCCTGCCGGAAAACGAGGCCAGGGCGAAGATCACCGCGTCCACCGCCACCCAGGGCGGCGAGTTCGACGTGGTGATGATCAGCAATTACGAGGCTCCGCAATGGGCAGCCAACGGCTGGCTGGAGAACCTCGAACCGCATATGAAGGCGACGCCAGGGTACGACGAGGCCGACTTCATCCCGAGCATCCGGCAGTCGCTGTCGTATGAGAACCAGATGTACGCGGTGCCGTTCTACGGCGAATCGTCCTTTGTGGTCTATCGCAAGGACCTGTTCCAGAAGGCCGGGCTGAACATGCCGGCGCACCCGACGTGGCAGCAGATCGCCGATTTCGCCGCGAAACTCGACGACAAGCAGGCCGGCATCTCCGGAATCTGCCTGCGCGGCAAGCCGGGCTGGGGCGAGAGCCTCGCGCCGTTCACGACGATGGCGAACACCTTCGGCGGGCAATGGTTCGACAAGGACTGGAACGCGAAGCTGACCAGCCCGGAGTTCACCCAGGCGGCCAACTTCTACGTGAACCTGCTGCGCGACCACGGTGAGGTCGGTGCCTCCAGTGCCGGGTTCACCGAATGCGGAACGAAGTACGCGCAGGGCAACGCCGCGATGTGGTACGACGCCACGTCGATGACCGGCACCACGGAAGACCCGAAGAGCAGCCACGTCAGCGGCAAGAACGGTTACGTCGCCGCGCCGGTGGAGAAGACGCAGGCGAGCGGCTGGCTCTACACCTGGTCGCTGGGCATCCCGAAGGTCGGCAAGAACAAGGACGACGCCTGGAAGTTCATGGCGTGGATGACGAACAAGGAATACGCGAAGAAGGTCGGCGAGACCTACGGGTGGAACCGGGTGCCGCCGGGCACGCGCAAGTCGACCTATGAGATCCCGCAGTACAAGGAAGCCGCGAAAGCCTACGCACAGCCCACTTTGGACGGTATCGCGGCGGCCAACCAGCAGAAGACGATGGTGAATCCGGTGCCGTACCCGGGCATCCAGTTCGTCGGGATCCCGGAGTTCCAGGACCTCGGCACCCGGGTAAGCCAGCAGCTGTCCGCCGCGATCGCCGGTCAGACCTCCGTCGCCGACGCGCTCGCGCAATCGCAGAAATACGCGGAATCCGTCGGAAAGTCCTATCAGGAGGTGCAGCGATGAGCACCCTCTCCGTCCCCGCCGGAACCGCGCCGGCGACCGCGAAGCCCGCTGCGAAGAAAGTGACCGGTTCGACCGGGAAACGGCGGCTTCCGCTGCTGCCCGCGCTGATCTTCGTGATCGCCGTGACGCAGATTCCCTTCCTGCTCACCGTGTTCTACTCGTTCCAGTCGTGGAACCTGGTGCGGCCGGGCTCGCGGCATTTCGTCGGTTTCCGCAACTACGTCGACGTCTTCACCGACGCGACGTTCCTCGGCGCACTGCTGAACACGGTGGTCCTGACCGTGGTCTGCGTGTTCCTTTCGCTGCTGCTCGGGCTCGGGCTCGCGGTGCTGCTCGACCGGAAGTTCTTCGGCCGCGGATTCGTCCGCACGCTGCTGATCACGCCGTTCCTGATCCTCCCGGCGGCGGGTGCGCTGCTGTGGAAGACGACGGTGTTCGACCCGAGCTTCGGGTTGCTGCACTTCGTGTTCGGCACGGACACCGACTGGCTTTCGCAATTCCCGATGGCCGCGGTGATGGCGCAGATCATCTGGCAGTGGACGCCGTTCATGACGCTGCTGATCCTCGCCGGGCTGCAGAGCCAGTCGAAGGAGGTGCTGGAGGCGGCGTCGGTGGACGGCGCGAGCCGCTGGCGCACCTTCGTGTCGATCACGCTGCCGCACCTGTCGCGCTTCCTGCAGTTGGCCACGCTGCTCGGCGCGATCTACATCGTGAACAGCTTCGACGCGATTTTCCTGATGACACAAGGCGGTCCGGGCACGGCCAGCACGAACCTGCCGTTCTACATCTACCAGCGCGCGTTCGAGGGCTTCGACATCGGCCAGTCGTCCGCGATGGGCGTCGTCGTGGTCATCCTGACGATGATCGTCGCGACGTTCGCGCTGCGGCTGATGTTCCGCGCGTTCTCCGTGGACGGAGGAGTCAAGTGAGCACCGCAACCGCCACCGCCTCGCCCGCCGCCACCGACACCGCGCCGCCTCCGCAGCGCAAGACGAAACGCCGCTACGGCCCGGGCACTCTGACCGTCGCGACCTGGATCATCGCGATCCTCTTCGTTTTCCCGTTGCTGTGGATGATTCTCACCGCGTTCAAACAGGAGAACGACGCCTACACCGATCCGCCGAAGCTGTTCTTCACGCCGACGTTCGACCAGATCTCCGGCGTGCTCAACAGCGGTTTCCTGCCATACCTGGGAAATTCGGCGTTCGTCACGGTGATTTCGACGCTGCTCGTGCTGCTGCTGGGAATCCCGGCCGCGTACGCGCTGTCGCTGGCGCCGGTCAAGGGCACGAAGAACGCGCTGGGCTTCTTCCTGTCGACCAAGATGCTGCCGATCGTCGCGGCGATCATTCCGCTGTACGTGATCTCGCAGAACACCAATCTGCTGGACACCGTGTGGGCGCTGATCATCCTGTACACCGCGATGAACCTGCCGCTGGCGATCTGGATGATGCGGTCGTTCTTCCTGGAAGTCCCCGGCGAAATGATCGAGGCGGCGCGGATCGACGGGGCGAACCTGCCGACGCTGCTGCGCAAAATCATCATGCCGGTGGTCGCGCCGGGTATCGCCGCGACCGCGCTGATCTGCGTGATCTTCTCCTGGACGGAGTTCTTCTACGCGGTCAACCTCACCGCCGCCCGGGCCGGCACGGTGCCGGTGTTCCTGGTCGGCTTCATCACCAGCGAGGGCCTGTACTGGGCCCAGCTGTCCGCCGCCGCGCTGCTGGCCTCGCTGCCGGTGATGATCGTGGGCTGGATCGCGCAGAACCACCTGGTGCGCGGGCTTTCCATGGGCGCTGTGAAGTAAGGGAGAACGCTGATGTCCGCTGAAGTGATCTACGACAAGGCGTCGCGCGTCTATCCCGGCAACCCGGGCGTCCGCGCGGTCGACCAGTTGAGCCTCGAAGTGCCGGACGGCGAATTTCTCGTGCTCGTCGGCCCGTCCGGATCGGGCAAGTCCACCGCGCTTCGGATGCTCGCCGGGCTGGAGGACGTCAACGAGGGTGCCATCCGGATCGGCGACCGCGACGTGACCGACCTACCGCCGAAGGACCGCGACATCGCGATGGTGTTCCAGTCCTACGCGCTGTACCCGCACATGACGGTCGCCGACAACATGGGTTTCGCGTTGAAATTGCGCGGTTTCTCGGCGGCCGACATCAAGAAGCGCGTCGACGAGGCTGCCACGATGCTCGACCTGTCCCGTTTCCTCGACCGCAAGCCGAAGGCGTTGTCCGGCGGGCAGCGGCAGCGGGTCGCGATGGGCCGGGCGATCGTGCGCGAGCCGAGCGTGTTCCTGATGGACGAGCCACTGTCCAATTTGGACGCGAAATTGCGCGTCGAAACCCGCGCCAACATCGCGAAACTCCAGCAACGGCTCGGCACGACGACCATCTACGTCACGCACGACCAGGTCGAGGCCATGACGATGGGCGACCGGGTGGCCGTGCTGAAGGACGGCGTGCTGCAGCAATGCGACGCGCCGCGGTCGCTGTACGAGAAACCGGCGAACTCGTTCGTAGCCGGGTTCATCGGGTCGCCGGCGATGAACCTGGCGACGCTGCCGCTGTCCGACGGCGGCGTGCAGCTGGGTGACCTGGTGGTGCCGCTGCCTACTGAGGTGCGGACTGCGGCGGCTGGGCTGTCGGAGATCGTGTTCGGGATCCGGCCGGAGTCGCTGCGCCTGGTCGGCGAGGCGGACGAGGGCTTCGAACTGGTGGTGGAGCTGGTCGAGGAGCTGGGCGCGGACGCGTACCTGCACGGCAAGGTCGGCGACGACCGGTTCGTGGTCCGGGTCGACGGACGGA
This sequence comes from Amycolatopsis sp. cg13, assembly GCF_041346965.1. GTDB lineage: Bacteria > Actinomycetota > Actinomycetes > Mycobacteriales > Pseudonocardiaceae > Amycolatopsis. Next base: position 4,839,571 of record NZ_CP166848.1, on the reverse strand, counting down.
CGCCGCCCCGGATCGGCGACAACGTCCGGGTCGCGTTGCGCGGCGAGGGCGAGACGCACGCGTTCGACCCGAAGACGACGCTGCGCCTAGGCTGAGCGGAAGTGCCGGTGCTGGTTTCATCCGGCGCCGGCACTTCGCTCTCACGGGGGAGACGCTTCCCCCTCGCGCCCGATCCCCTCCGCCCCGTTCAAGGCGACGCTTGACGCATGTCGTCGAAGCAAGCGGAGTTGAGCAACTGGCCGGGTTACGCCGCCGCGGTCTGGGGAGCCGCGTTCGCCGTCCCCAGCTTCGTCTGGGCGACGGGCAACACCTTCGGCGCAACCTCGACGGTGTCGCCGTCGCTCGTCAAACTCGCGCAGGACCGGGTGCCGTGGTTTGTGACCGTCCTGGTGATCACCGGTCTGCTGAAGGTTTTCGGTGCCGTGATCGGCATCAGCCTGACTCGACCGCGCGGCCGGTGGCTCAGCCGGACGATGGTGTTCTGCGGTGCCGGTGCGGCGATCCTGCTGGCCTGGCACGGCGGGCTGTTCGTCGTGCAGGGCGTGCTGGTCAAGACTGGCGCTGTAGCCGTCGATCCGGCTTTGTCTGACCTGGTCGGCTGGTACCTCTATCTGTGGGGGCCGTGGTTCATCGCTGGTGGTCTCGCGTTCGCCGGGACTGTCGCGTTGTACCTGCGGCACCGCGATGACCGACGCACGTTGACGAGCTACGGGGTGGTGGGCGCGTTGGGTGCGTTGGCCCTGTCGGTGGCCGCGGTGGCCACCGGCATTGGGTGAACTGGGGGTCGTGAGTGTTGATCCCGGTTCTAACCGGGATCAACACTCACGAGCACCCCAGCGAGGACGGTGGCCGCCATCTGCCGCACCGCTTCCTCGCTCGGCGGCTCCCCGGTTCGATCGGCGAAGAGCAGGTGGCCCGCCCCGATGAGCGTCGGAGCCAGCGTCTGGACGTCGGCGTCCGGAACGAGACGGCCGAGATTTCTTTCCGCGGCAAGGTAATCCGCGAGCACGTTCGCCGCGTCGGTGGCCAGCGGAATCCCCGGGCCCGGCCGCGCCGCCCGGAGCCGGTGCCGCAGTTCGTCGCGGAAGGTGATCAGGGCGACGATCGACACCGCGACCGACGAGAAGACCTCCGTGAGCACTTCGGCCACTGTCTCGACCAGATCGCCGGTTCCGGCCCGCAGGTCGTCCGCGCGGGCTTCAAGACGCTGGATCCGGTCGAGCACCAGCGCGGCGAGGAAAGCGTCGAAATCCTCGAAATGCCGGTGCAGCACGCCCTTCGCGCAATCCGCCTCGGTGGTGACGGCGCGACTGGTGAGACCGCTCGGGCCCGCGCGCAGCAAAACCCGTTCCGCGGCGTCGAAAAGCTGGGCGCGGACGTCGCGGAGATGGATCCCGGTGGGCAACGTGAGGGTCCTTCCTAGCCATAGTGGGCGCTTGCCCACTATGGTGGGCACATGCCCACTTTACCCCGTCCCGAACCGCATCAGCACCGGACCATGGCGGAGTCGTTCGGCGTCGATCCCGAGCGCTACGACCGGGCCCGCCCGCGTTACCCGGACGAACTGGTGACTGCTGTCCTCGCAGCGAGCCCGGGGAATGAAATTCTCAACGTCGGCTGCGGAACCGGGATCGAGGGGCGGCAATTTCGCGTCCATGGCGCCGTGGTGCTCGGCGTGGAGCCGGACGAGCGGATGGCGGAGTTCGCCCGGCGCGGTTTCCCGGTCGAGGTCGCGAAATTCGAGGAATGGGCCCCGGCGGGAAGGACGTTCGACGCCCTCGTGTCCGGACAGGCGTGGCACTGGGTCGACCCCGTCGCGGGAGCCGCGAAGGCCGCGCAGGTGCTCCGCCCGGGCGGCCGGTTCGCCGCGTTCTGGCACGTCTTCATGCCGCCGGAAGAAATTTCGCACGCACTGGCGGACGCGTTGCGCCGGACGATGCCGGATTCGCCGTTCAGCGGCAACTACCTGAAAAGCCCCAGCCCGGACGCCTATCAGCCGATGCTCGACAAAGCCGCCGCCGGTTTGGCCGAGACCGGCGCGTTCGCGGAAACGGAGAACTGGCGCTACGACTGGACGCAGAACTACAGCCGCGACGAGTGGCTGGACTTGCTCGCGACCCAGGGCGGTGTGACCGTGGCGACGCCGGAGCAGCGCGACCAGGTGCTGGCCGAGGTCGGAGCCGCGATTGACGCGCGCGGCGGTCACCTGACGACGAATTACTCGACCGCCGTGGTGACCGCCGTCCGCTTGTCTTCTTGACCTCTGGTCACTCCTCCAGCGAAAGCGCCTGGCTCGGGCAGATGTTCACGGCCTCGCGCGCCTTCTCGATCAGTTCGCCGTCCGGAGTGTCGTTGAGGACGATGACCGTGCCGTCGTCCTCGCTCTGGTCGAACAGCGCGGGCTCGGTGAGCACGCACTGGCCGGCGCCGACGCACTTGCCGGTGTCCGCGATGATCTTCATGATGGCCTCTTCCTGGCTTGTGGTGGGAGCACTCTGATCTCTACCAGGTCACCGGCAACTGGTACAGGCCGAAGATCGTGGCGTCTTTCTTCACCGGCAGCTGGTCGGCCGGGAGCGTGCACGTGAGCGTCGGGATGCGGCGGAAGAGCGTGTCGAACACGATCTGCAGCTCCATCCGCGCCAGGTTCTGCCCGAGGCACTGGTGCGGCCCGAACCCGAACGCGACGTGGTGGCGCGCGCCGCGTTCGAGGTCGAGCTTTTCCGGGCTCTCGAACACCTCCGGGTCCCAGTTCGCGGCGTAGCCCAGCACGAGCACGCCCTCGCCTGCCTTGATCGTGACGCCGCCGATCTCCACGTCCTCGGTCGCGACCCGCGCGGTCGCGCCTTCGACAATCGTGAAGTAGCGCAACAATTCCTCGACCGCGAGGAGCGTCTTGCCGGGGTCGGCCTCGATCGTCGCGCGCTGTCCGGGGTTCTCCAGCAGCCCGATGGTGCCGAGCGAGATCATGTTCGCGGTGGTCTCGTGCCCGGCGACCAGCAGCAGGAACGCCAGCCCGATCATCGCGTCGTGGTCGTAGGTGCCTTCCTCGCGGCGCTTGACGATCTGCCTGCCGAGGAGGTCGTCGGTCGGGTCCTTTTCCTTGGCCGTGACCAGGCCGCCGAGGTATCCGCGCAGTTCCTCGGACGCCTTCTTGCGATCCTCGACGCTGGTGCTGCGGCGGATGAGCGCCATGGTGCGCTCTTGGAAGTAGTCGTGATCGCCGTACGGGACGCCGAGCAGTTCGCAGATCACCAGCGACGGCACCGGCAGCGACAGCTTTTCCACCAGGTCAGCCGGTTTCGGCCCGGCGAGCAACTCGTCGATCAGGCCGTCGACGATCTCCTGGATCCGCGGCCGCATCGCCTCGACCCGCTTCACGGTGAACTCGCCGAGCACCTCCCGGCGGGCCTCGCCGTGCTCGGGCGCGTCCATCCCGATCATGGCCTTTTGCTTGGCGTTGGTGAGAATCGCGGCTCCGCCCTCGGCGAGGAACGGGAAATTGGGCAGGAACCGGTCGGAGGAGAACCGGCGGTCGCCGAGGATCTGCCGGGCTTCCTCGTGCCGCGCGGCGACCCAGGCCTGCTTGCCGCCCGGGATCTGCACACGATGGAGCGCGCTGTCCTCGCGCATCCGGACGTACTGCTCCGGCTGAGAGAACGGGCAGGTGCGGGCGACCGGCATGCGGAGTTCTTCAGTGGCAGTCATCGTTTCCCCTTCACCAGGTCACCGGGAGGCAGTAGAGCCCGAAGACGCCGGAGTCGTGTTTGAACGGCAACTGGTCGACCGGCGCGGCGAGGCGCAGCGTCGGGATGCGGCGGAAAAGCGTGTCGAACACGATCTGCAGTTCCATCCGCGCGAGGTTCTGGCCGAGGCACTGGTGCGCGCCGAAGCCGAACGCGACGTGGTGCCTGCCGCCGCGGGTGATGTCGAGCCGCTCAGGCTCGGGGAAGACGTCGGGGTCGAAGTTCGCCGCGTAGCTCAGGCCGAGCACGCCTTCTCCAGCCTTGATGGTAACGCCCGCGATGTCGACGTCCTCAAGAGCGACGCGAGTGGTGGCGAATTCCGCGATGGTGAAGTAGCGCAGCAATTCCTCGACGGCGTCGAGGGTTTTGCCCGGGTCCTCCTTGATCGCGGCGAGCGCGTCCGGGTTCTCGAGCAACGCGACGGTGCCGAGCGAAATCATGTTCGCGGTGGTCTCGTGCCCGGCGATGAGCAGCAGGAACGCCAGCGACACGAGGGCGTCGTGGTCGTAGTCGTTCTCTTCGCGCTTCTTCGCGATCTGCCGGCTGAGCAGATCGTCCGCCGGTGCGGTTTCCTTCGCGGACACCAGTTCGGACAGGTAATTCTGCATTTCGTCGACTGATTCGGTGCGCTCGTCGAGGGTCGATTCGCGGTTGAGGATGCGCGAGCTGTGCTTCTGGAAGAAGTCGTGGTCGGAGTACGGGACTCCGAGCTGCTCGCAGATCACCAGCGACGGCACCGGAAGCGAGAGCGCGGACACGAGGTCGGCGGGCTTGTCGCCGGCCAGCATCGCGTCAATGTGCTGGTCCACGATCTCCTGGATGCGCGGCTGCAGCGCCTTCATCCGCTTGACGGTGAACTCGCCGACGACGCCGCGCCGCGCCGGGCCGTGCACCGGCGCGTCCATCGCGATCAGCGACGGGGGCAGCTTCGGGCGGCGCTGCTGGCCGTTCTTGAACAGGATCGGGAAGCCGGGGTTGAAGCGGTCCGAGCTGAAGCGCGGGTCGTTCAGCATCGCCCGCAGGTCCTCGTGCCGGTTCAGCACCCAGGTGCGCTGGCCACTGTGTTCGAGTTCGACGTAGTGCGCGCGAGCGTCGCGGAACCGGTCGTAGCCCGGCGGCGGCGCGAACGGGCACGTCCGTTTCATCGGGAAAGCGGCCTGCTCCGGCTGGATGCGGCTGGACTGGGCGACTTCGGTCATCAGAACCCCCTGTGGTGGGTTTGCCCCGTTACGGAATGAATGTGGAGGATTACATTCCGGTTCACTGCCCAAGGTACCGAAGTGGAGGATCGTCGTCCACTAGCAACGGGGTGACAATTGCTGTCCGGCCCGGCTTGCCGGCACGTTTGCGCAGTTGGCCGGGCATGCGAGAATGCGCGCCAACCGGAAGAGGGAAGGCCGGGTTATGAGTGCAGACCCCGAGACGCCGCTGCGGGCGGACGCGCAACGCAACCGCGACCAGATCATCGCCGCGGCTCGCGTCATCTTCGCCAGTCATGGTCCCGAGGTCCCGATGGAGGAGATAGCGCGCGCGGCCGGTGTCGGCGTGGGCACCCTTTACCGGCGCTTTCCGGACCGCGACGCGCTGATCCGCGCGGTGGCGGTGGACAATTTCGCGGGCGTGCTGGACAACGCCAAGCGGCTGTCGGTGGAGGCGTCGTCGGCGTGGGAAGCGTTGGTGCAGTTGCTGTACCACGGCGCGGAACTGCAGCTGTCGATGCAATTGGCGATGCTTTCGCAGCGGGCGCACGAAATTCTCAAAGACGATCCCGAGGTGGCGCACCTGCGCGAAGCGGTGCTGCTCGAGGTCGACGACCTGGTGGTCCGGGCGCAGGCCGAGGGGGCGCTGCGCAAGGACGTGGGCGCGGGCGACGTCGCGGTGCTGTTCGCGCGCATCGTGCGGCAACTGCCCGCGCACCGGCTGAAGACGCCGGAACTCGCGACTGCCCGCAGCATCGCCATCATGATCGACGGCCTGCGCGCCGGCCCGGTCACTCCGCTGCCGGGGCGGCCGCTCGGCAAGGACGACTTGATCTGACCCTTTCTTCGGACGTGTCGGGCCGTCTCGGGTTGCCTCGATAGGGGTGATCGCACAACGGGCCATCGGGACGCGGCCGGGGACGTCTTATCTCGTGAAAGCCGGTGCGGAGCCGCCGGAAAACGCGAGAGGGGACGAGATCATGAAGAACATCCGCCGAATTGCCATCGCCGTCGCTGTCGCCGGGGGCGCTGCCGCGGCCTTCGCCGGGACGGCCGCCGCCACGACCGCGAGCACGGACTCGTCGGCGCTTCCGTGCACTGCGAACCAGTTCAGCACCAAGCTCGTCTACGGCGGGGCCGGCGCGGGCCAGCGCCAGGCGGCGCTGCAGTTCACCGCGAACGAGGGCGAGCGGTGCGTCCTGTCCGGCCGGGCCGACGTCAACCTGGTCGGCGCGCACGACGTCCTGGTCAACAACGAGGCGTCGGCCGACGCGCCGCCGGTGCTGATCGCGAACGGTTCGTCGGCGTACGTGCCGCTGCACTGGACCGCTATCGGTTCTGACGACGAGCAGCAGACGCCGAACGCGGTGACCATGACCGCTCCGGCCGACTCCAACCCGCACGGGGACCCGATCGACCCGAACGTGACGGTGGACTGGACCTTCGGCGCGGTGGACGCCAACGCGGACAGTCACACCATTGACGTCGGTACGCTGACCGCTGGCGAAGCGCCTGCCGCGTAAGGATTTCCCGGGCTAGCTCGGCGGTGCTGCGCGGGTGAGGGAATCGAGGACCCGCAGCAGCACCGCCCGGGCGGCGTCGCCCTCGGCCGCGACTGTCCACAGTAGATCCGCGACCTCGTGGTACGGGTCGGAGTCGCTCGCGATGTGCTCGCCCTCCGGGGTTTCGACCATCGCGACGTCGTCGACGACCCAGAAGTCCGCGGTGACCGGGTAGGGCAGGACGACGTCCGCGGGGATGATGCCGAAGCGGATGTTCGGGGTGCCGAGCAGCGCGAGCAGCTTGTGCACCTGCGCGATCATCACCTCGTGCGGCGCGTTCGGGTAGCGCAGCGCGGCCTCGGAGGTGAGCAGTTCGATGGTCCGGCCGGGTTCGTAGAGGATCTGCTGGCGCTGCATCCGCGCCCGGACCGCCTCGGTGATGTCCTGTCCGCCGCCGTGGACCCGGGCGTGGGCGAGCAAGGTGTGCCGCGCGTACTCCGGGGTTTGCAGCAATCCGGAGACGATTCGCAGATCGACCGCGCGAATTCGTAGCGCACGGGCCTCTCTGGCAATGGATTCCTCTTGTCTGGCCCGGTGTCCGTCGCGGACTTTGTCTTTCCAGCTGGCGTGCGCGTCGCGGACGCCGACGAGTTGCTCCCGCAGCTGCTCGGCCAGCTCCGGCGGTCCGCCGACGGCGGCGATCCAGGCGTCGAGGTCGTCGTCGCCGACGGTCTGCCTGCCGTTCTCGATTTTGCTGACCTTGGGCGCGTTCCAGCCGATGGCCTTGGCGAAATCCTTCCCGGTCTCGTAGCCCGCGTCGACCCGGAGCCGGCGCAGGCGGTCGCCAAGCTCTGCCCGGCGTTTCTCGAAACTGGTAGGCACTCGCCCTCGCTATCGCATGCGGAATTCCTCGAACCCAATGGCATCTTCCCACACCTGGGGTCGAGTTTCGAGAAATCCTGGGCGGCTAGTGCGTCTGAATCGCCGAGATGCCCTTGCCTTGCCTGCGCCGGTCGTCGTGCTCAGGCTTCCTGCGGGAAGAACTTGAGCAGGCCGACGGGGATTTCGACGGCCGTCTCGGTGTCCGGCATGCCGCGTTCGCGCAGTTGCCGCAGCGCGTGGGCGTCGGTGACCCGGTAGCCCTGGACGACGTAGGTGCCGCGGTTGGTGCGATAAGCGTTGGGGCAGTTGCCGCCCGCGCTGGTGGTTCCGAGGAACTCGAGGGCGAGTGCTTCTTCGGGCTGAGCGGGATGCAGGGTCATGCGGAGTCCTCCTGACGTGCTGACAGCGCCTGTACCGGACACGGGGCGTCGAAATTTCCCCAATGGCACATGTTGGCAGAGAATTTCGCGAAAGCATAGAGGGGTGGCGCGAAATGTTGCCGCCTCGTGGTCCTTCGCTCAGCCGAGTTCGGCGAGCGTCAGCGCCAGCGCGTCGACGAGATGGGAGCGGGTGCCGGAGTAGACGTTGATCTGCAGCCCGCCGGCGCCGTCGGGGCTCACGAAGCTCAGCACGCGCCCGCGTCCGGTGAGGTCGATCGCGGACAGCGGAGTGCTGTGCGTCCGGCTTCCGTCCGGCCTGCGGACCGCGACATGCATCAGATGCACCGCGTCGCGCCGGGCCCGCATCAGGTGCCGCAATTCGTCCGCGCTGGCCGACGATTCGGCGAGGGGATCGGCGGAGGCGCTGTCGTAGTAGTCCTTGGGCACCTTGAGCGGCCGGAGCTTCGCCGGAGCACAGCAGGGCAGCAGATCGACCAGGCTGCCGCCGATGTCGCGCGGCGAAACGGGCTCGAGCTGCACGGACCGGTTGTCCGTCACGAGCCGCACAGCCTCTCGTCCCGCTGCCGCAACGAGAATCGCCCCGTTGTCCCCGCGCCGGTTGCCGAAATCGCTCCAGGAATACACCTCGCGCCGAGCTTCGGCGAGGAGTTCGAGCGTGTCGCGCAGCCGCGGACTGGGCGCGCCGCTCGCCGCGAGCCCGAACCTCGCCAGCAGCCCGTACGACTGGACCCGGAGCTTCTCGGAGAACTCGTCGGTCATGAACATCGGCGCGTGCTCGACGACCACCGGCGGTTCGCCGAGTTTCTCGTGGCCCCACAAGGCGAGAAACGCCAACCGCGGCATCCGGACCGGTCTCTCGAGGATCGGCATCGCTTGGCGCTCCCTTAGCCGCCGATGGTCGGTGGCGTAGGAGGCAAGCCGGTGCGGGGGTCCACGGTGCGTTCGCCGTCGTCGTCGGTGATGGAGAAGGCGGCGTCGGTATCCAGGCCGTATTTGCGGTGGTGTTCTTGGGAGTCTTGGTCTTTGTCTTTGCCGCGGGCCGGGGTTGTCCCGGTAATGCCTGGGGTGCCTCGGGTTCCGGTGGCACCTGTTGTGCCGCGCGTTGTGTTGCCTGGTGCGCGTGGTTCCTCTCCCGCGCCGGTCCCTCTGCCGATGCCCGGCCGGGACGGGCCGTCCGTTCGGCTTCGGGGTCCGCCTGCGCGGTTGCTTTCCCCTCCGGCGATTCCGCCTGTGCGGCCTCCGGTGGTCTCGCCGGTGCTTCCGCCGGTGCGGCCTCGGGTGGTCTCGCCGGTGCTTCCGCCTGTGTTGCCCGCGGTTCCGCGTCCGCCTTGCGCGGGAACCCCGACTGGCCCAGGCATCCACGTGCCGCTTGCGCTTCCGGATGTTTCGGTGTGAGGCGCGGCAGTGGGTGGAGGCCCGGTGGTCGCCGGATCCGGCGACCATCCGGAGGCCGTCGTCTGATCACCCGTTCTCGGCTGCGGTTCCCTGCTCGGTCCGGGCTTTTCTCGCGTTACGCCAGGCCCAGGTGGTGGCCCGCTCACTGGAGGAGCGTCCGGCGGATGCCCCGGGTTTCGCGGCTCCGGGAAATGCGGTGCGGTCTTCGGTCTTCGCTGTGCCTTCATGCTGGAGCCGGCTGTGGTGTTCCGCCCGCCGAAGTCGTCGAGCCGCCCGTAGTCGGTCTGCAGCTGCTGGCTGCCCGTGCGGGCGTGCTGGACGTACGCCTGATAGCGGTCGACGTTCTGCTGGGCCACCGCGTTGTACTGGGTGATCTCCCTCTCCGCGTCGGTCTCCCAAGGAGAAGCCCGATCGAGAAAGGTCAAGTGCGGCGGCCGGTCCGGCATCGGCTGAAGGGAGGTTTTCATGGCGTCGAACCCGTGCGCGACGTCGGACAGATTGGCCCCGTTGGTGGTGTAGATCGCCGCGGACACGGACGCGATCTCCGCCAAGGCGCGAATCCGGGTCTGCGCGGCATCGGCGGCTCGGCCGGTCCACGCGGATTCCAGCCCGGTGCTCATGCGGGCGACCAAATCGCTTGCCTCATGGTGCTGACTGCTGAGCTGGACCGCCCGCCCGGCGCCTTCGTGCCAAACGGACGTGCCTGGTCCGTTGAGCACCTTCTGGGCCAGCTCGGGCGCGGGTACGGCCTCGGTGCCGGTGTCGCCGTGGAGGGCCGCGGAGTAGAACTTGCCGAGGTCGTCAATACGCTCGCCGACCCAGTGGCCGACGTCCTCGATCATCTCCAGGAAACCCATCACGAACCCGCCCGCTGCCGAAGATTGGCGGCGACCATGCCGGCGACCTTGGCCGTCAGGTCGCACGGGTCGGCTTTTCCTTCTTTGCCGCGGCCGAGGGTCAGTGCCGCGTCGAAGGTGTAATCGTCCGCGATTCCCACGCTCACGTCACAGGAATTATCGACGCCAGGGCCGGGGTGGATCGAGAACGCGACTGCGGGGAATCCTTGGACCAAGGGAAGCTGCCGCCACGTGGTCGTCTTGGGTTTGGTGTTCTGGTAGACCGAACTGAGTCCCTGGTGGGTGCGGATGTCGTAGAAAATGTTCAGTCCGGCACCGGAGTCCGGGTGGTCCCACCGGCAGGACGGCCCGGTGGCCGGGATGTTTTCGGATTTGGGCGGATCCGTGGCGCCGAGGATCTCCTTGAGTTGCTCAGCGGTCAGGGCGTTATGGCAGGGATCGCCCGACAAGACCGACGACGGCAGGGGCCGGTCAACCTTCGGCGCTCCTCCGTAGGGCAGGGAAGCCGCGGCTGGCGATGGCGCCGAGGAGACCGGCGGCGAGGGAGCATTGCCTCCCGAACAGCTCGCGGTGGTGACGAGCGTGCCGACGGCGACGAGCAGCCACGCTGGCGAGCGGCGGTTCATCCGGCGAGCCCCGTTGGCTCGCCGGATGCCTTCACCTCGGCGGCTGCGGCTTCGTCGGAATTCTCAGTGATTCCGAGTGCCTGCTCCAGTTTCCGGACAAGCTCCTGTGTGTAGTCGCGCAGGTGAATGAGGTTCGCCAGACCGGCCCCGAACGCGCCGTCGCCGGAGTCGCTGCCGGTCAATCGCCTGTTGTAGTCGTTGCTCGCCGGTTCGTCCGCGGGCGGAGTCAGCCTGGTCAAGTACTGTGCGTGGATCCGCATGTCGTCGAACTGCTTGCGGGCCTGCTTGGCCAGGTTGAGCATGCTGCGGGCATCGTCGCGGCTCATGGTGAAGCCGGGGCCGGGCGGTGTTCCGGTGCCGTCGGTGATGGTGAAGTCTGGCAACCAGGTTTTACCTGCGTTCGCGGCAGGCTGGTCCATGTCCTCGCCCTCCCCAAGACACGGCGGACATTTCGCGCATCGGTCGGTTCGGTGCCTCGCGGCGATATTCACCGTAACCGACGGAGCACGGTAAGTCGTGGGGGTGCAGTGCATTTGCAGAAAATCGGCAAGGGATTCGCGCAATTGGGCGAATGCGACTGTTCGGAGGGAATGCAGCTGCGGAAATCTCTGTCCGGAAAAGTGGCGATGCGGCTTTCTCGATGCAGGACGGCTCACACTACTCCTTCTTGGTTGGCCGCCCAACCTAAGGAAAGCCTGCCCGGCGCGCAATTTTTTGAGTTGCCGCAGACAAAACCGCCGTTCCGGGTTAACCGGAACGGCGGTCTGGGTGAACTCGAATGTCAGACACCCATGGGGTGCCAGACGGTTTTTGCCTCCAGGTACCGCCGGATGCGGGACAGGTCTGGCTCCGCAGTCCAGTCCGGTTCGGTGTCGGGGACGGACAGGACTCGCTTCACCGTCCCGGCGGCTTCTTGGGCCAGGGTGACTCGGTCGGCGGGGGTGGCGCCGGTCGGGTCTAGGGCGTTGACGTCGCCGTGGGAGGCCAGCCACGGGCCCAGTTCGGCGGCTCGGCCGGTGAGGATGTTGGCGGTGCCGCCGGGGACGTCGGAGGTGGCCAGGACCTCGGACAGGGTGATGGCGGGCAACGGGCGGTCTGCGCTGGAGACCAGGACCGCGGTCGAGCCGGTGGCCAGGACTGGGGCCAGGACCGTCACCAGGCCGAGCAGGGAGGATTCCTGCGGGGCCAGTACTCCGACAACCCCGGTGGGCTCGGGGGTGGTGAAGGAGAAGTACGGGCCGGCTACCGGGTTGGCGGCGCCCAGCACGGACGCGATCTTGTCGGTCCAGCCCGCGTACCACACCCAGCGGTCGATGGCGGCGTCCACAATGGACTCGGCCTTCTTCGCCGCGACGCCTTCGCAGGCGGCTACCTCGGCGGCGAACTGGGCGCGGCGGCCTTCCATGACCTCGGCGACGCGGTAGAGAACCTGGCCGCGGTTGTAAGCAGTTGCCGACGACCAACCTGGGAACGCCTTGCGGGCGGCGGACACCGCGTCGCGCAGGTCTTTGCGGGAAGCGTGAGCCGCGTTGGCCAGGAAGGCGCCCTTGGAATCGGTGACGGGGTAGACCCGGCCGGATTCCGAGCGCGGGAATTTTCCGCCGATATAGAGTTTGTAGGTCTTCGCCACCGAAATTCGGTCAGACATTGAGGTAGGCCTCCAAACCGGTGCGTCCGCCTTCGCGGCCGAAACCGGACTCCTGGTAACCGCCGAACGGGGCGGCGGGGTCGAAGCGGTTGAACGTATTGGCCCAGACAACGCCTGCCCGGAGCTGGTTCGCCATCCACAGAATGCGCGAACCCTTCTCGGTCCAGATCCCCGCGGACAGCCCGTACGGCGTGTTGTTCGCCTTCGCCACAGCCTCTTCCGGCGTACGGAAGGTGAGAACCGACAGCACGGGGCCGAAGATCTCCTCCCGCGCGATCCGCATCGACTGGTGGACTTCCGAGAACACCGTCGGCGCGAAGAAGAAGCCGCGGTCGGGCACCGGGCACGGGCTGGTCCAGCGTTGCGCGCCTTCCGCGTCGCCGGATTCGACCAGGCCGCGGATCTTCGCCAGCTGCTCGGCCGAGTTGATGGCGCCGAGGTCGGTGTTCTTGTCCAGCGGGTCGCCGAGGCGCAGCGTCGACACCCGGTAGCGGAGTTTCTCCAGCACCTCTTCGGCTACCGACTCCTGCACCAGCAGTCGCGAACCCGCGCAGCAGACGTGGCCCTGGTTGAAGAAGATCCCGTTGACGATCCCCTCCACCGCCTGGTCCAGCGGTGCGTCGTCGAACACCACGTTCGCCGCCTTGCCGCCGAGTTCCAGGGTCAGCTTCTTGCGGGTGCCCGCGACGGTGCGCTGGATCAGCTTGCCGACCTCGGTGGAGCCGGTGAACGCGATCTTGTCGACGTCCGGATGCTCCACAATGGACGCTCCGATGTCGCCCGCGCCGGGCAGGATGTTCACCACGCCCGGCGGCAGCTCCGCCTGCTGGCAGATCTCGGCGAACACCAGCGCGGTCAGCGGCGTGGTCTCGGCGGGCTTCAGCACCACGGTGTTGCCGGTGGCCAGCGCCGGCGCGATCTTCCACGCCAGCATCAGCAGCGGGAAGTTCCACGGGATCACCTGGCCCGCGACGCCGAGCGGCTTCGGGTCCGGGCCGTAACCCGCGTAGCCGAGCTTGTCCGCCCAGCCCGCGTGGTAGAAGAAATGCGCGGCCGCGGTGGGCACGTCGGAATCGCGCGATTCCTTGATCGGCTTCCCGTTGTCCAGCGTTTCCAGCACTGCCAGCTCGCGCGAGCGTTCCTGGATCAGCCGGGCGATGCGGAACAGGTACTTCGCCCGTTCCGTGCCCGGCATTTTCGACCAGACCGACGTGTACGCCTTGCGCGCGGCCTTCACCGCGATGTCCACATCGGACGCTGACGCGGTGCCGACCTCGGCGAGGATCTCCTCAGTGGCTGGGTTGATCGTCTTGAGCGGCTCGCCGGAGCCGTCGACGAATTCGCCGTTGATGAACGGCTTGTAATGCTCTTTCAGATTGGCCAGAGCGCGCGATTCGGGCGCGGGCGCGTATTCGAAGATGCCCATGTCAGTCCACCGTCACGTAGTCAGGGCCGCTGTAGTGGCCGTCCACCTGGGTGCGCCGCTGCAGCAGCAGGTCGTTGAGCAGGCTCGACGCGCCGAACCGGAACAGCTCCGGCGTGAGCCACTGCTCGCCCGCGACCTCGTGCACGGCGACGAGGTACTTGATCGCGTCCTTCGTCGTCCGGATCCCGCCCGCGGGCTTGACGCCGCGCAGTTCGCCGGTGCGCTCGTGCCAGTCGTGCACCGCCTGCAGCATCACGTGCGTGACCGGCAGCGTCGCGGCGGGCGACACCTTGCCGGTGGACGTCTTGATGAAGTCGCCGCCCGCCAGCAGCGCGAGCCAGGACGCGCGGCGCACGTTGTCGTACGTCGCCAGCTCGCCCGTCTCGAGGATCACCTTGAGGTGCGCCGAGCCGCAGGCCTCTTTCACGGCGCGGATCTCGTTGAACACCTCCAGGTAGCGGCCTTCGAGGAAGGCGCCGCGGTCGATCACCATGTCGACCTCGTCCGCGCCCGCCTCGACTGCCATCCGGGTGTCGGCCAGCTTGACCTCGCGGCTCGTGCGGCCCGCCGGGAAGCCGGTCGCGACGCTCGCCACCCGCACCCCGCTGCCCGCGAGCGCTTCGACGGCCGTCTCCACCAGGTCCGGGTACACGCACACGGCCGCGACGCGCGGGCAGTCCTGCCGCTCGGGGTCCGGCCGCATCGCCTTGGCGGCGAGGCCGCGGACCTTGCCGCGCGTGTCGGCTCCCTCGAGCGTGGTCAGGTCGACCATCGACACCGCGGTGTCGATCGCCCACCGCTTGGCTTCCTTCTTGATGCTCCGGGTCGCGAGCCCCGCCGCGCGCTGCTCGACGCCGACCTGGTCGACACCGGGCAGCCCGTGCAGGAACCGCCGCAGGCTCGCTTCGTCGCGAGTGACGTCCGTCAGCGGCGACGGGGTTTCCGGCGCCGCTGCCGGGCTGGTGGTAGCTGTCATACCGCTGAGTGTAGGTGCGCGACAGCAGGCGCCGGAGCGCTCACCGGAATCTGTGGACAGCTGGTCACGGGCTCGCAGTTGTCCACAGCCGCGGGCCGGGGGCGGCGGTTTTTGTCGGTGCCGTGTGCAGTCGGGTTCAGGACTCGATCTGCGGCGCGTTCACGTCCTTGGCCGGCTTGCGGTAGACCACTACGCCGCCCCAGAAGCCGAGGCCGTTGATCGTCACGGTCGGGGCGGTCGGCGGAGCGGGCGGCGCGCCGGACTTGTCCTCCAGCATGAACGCGCCCATGAAGCCGATGCCGGTGACGTTCACGTTGATGTCGTCGGGCACCGTGATCTCGATCCCGCCCATGATCGCGACGGCGGTGATCGTGCAGGATTTCTCCGCGAACCGGGCGCTGCGCAGGTCGATCTCGGCGCCGCCCCAGAACGCGAAAGTCGTGTGCTGCTGCGGCAGGACCCAGCTGCCCTTGCGCACGGCCCCGGACATCACGCCGATCGACACGGCGGAACCCGGATGCCCGCCGACGCGGTTGTCCGGCAGCCCGAGCGCGCGCGACGGGGCGGGCTGCAGCGAGGCCGAAGCGGTGGTGGCGACCGCGGCGCTGCCGGGCAGGTCCGCGGTCACCGGTTTCAGATCGGCGAACGTTTTCGCGGAGTATACGCTGGAAAGCCGCTCTTCCAGTTCGTTGATCGTGATGCGGCCTTCGGACAGCGCCTGGTGCAGCACCTGCGCGACCTGCTCCCGATCGGCGTCCGACACGCGCATCTGGTCCGGGCCCGGCGTGGCTGGGTCTTCACTCACCTGGGGCAGCCTAGTCCTGTCGGGTCCGGCTCGGGTCCGTCGAACGGTGGATAGGGGGATCATGGCGTGATGGATTCTGCGTTGGTGGGGACTTTGGTGCTTCCGGATGGGGCTGTCGTGCGGGCTCGGGGGTTGGGGAAGCCGAAGCCGGAGGGGCCGGAGCCGGAGTTCGGGTTGTATTTGGGGTCTCGGCGGATGCAAGGGAAGTACGAGCCGGGTCTGCGGTGGGAGCATCGGTGGATTCGGTGGCCGGACTTTTTGCTGCCGAGGGATCGGGAGGACGCCCGGTTGCAGATTTTGGGGTTGCATGAGCGGGCGGTTGCTGGGGAGGCCGTGGAGGTGGCTTGTCTTGGTGGGGTTGGGCGTAGTGGGACTGTGTTGGCTTGTCTCGTGACCATGGGTGGAGTGGGGCCTGAGGAGGCCGTTGCTTGGGTTCGGGAGAACCATCACGCTCGGGCGGTGGAGACGCCTTGGCAGCGGCGGTGGGTTCGGTGGTTTGCTGAGTCTCGGTAGGGGGCTGCTCGTCGCCTGGCGGCGACGTTGCGCACCTGGGTTGCGTGGGGCACCCCGAAGCTTGAGTGTGCTGACGGTCTGGGGGTGTTTGTCAAGGCGGGAAAGATGCCTTGACAAGCACCCCCAGACCGCAGGGACGCTTTATATCGGGGTGCGGGGGAGGGGCTGGGTGCCTCGATCGTTGGGTGCGTTTGCTGCGGTTCGGGAGTGGGCTTGGGCTCGCGCCCCAATGTGGCGTTGGGTGCGTCAGATGCACCGAACGCCACATTGGGTGCGCGGGACGCAACCAATGCCGCATTGGGGCGCATCCTGGCGGGGGCTGGGTGGGGCGTGAGGGGAACCCTGGGGGAATCAGAGCCCGTGAAGGTGGCCCTCACGGACGTAATCGGGCCCACGAACGCGCAGGGGAAAGAGTGGCGTCGCTGGGCTGGGCGGCTAAGTTGTGCGGCATGGATGTGCACGTCGTCGATCACCCGCTGGCCAAGGCTCGTCTCTCGACCATGCGGGACGCTCGGACGGACAGTGCCGCGTTCCGGGCCGCGTTGCATGAGTTGACTGTCATGCTCGTTTATGAAGCCACGCGGGATGCGCCGGTGCGTACTGAGCGGATTCATACTCCGGTCGCGCGGACTGACGCGTATCGGCTGGCCAGTCCGCCGTTGCTCGTGCCGGTCTTGCGGGCTGGGCTGGGGATGGCTGATCAGGCGCACAAGCTGATCCCCGACGCGCAGATGGGGTTCGTCGGGCTTGCTCGCGACGAGGAGACGCTCAAGCCGACTCCCTACCTCGAGTCGCTGCCCGAGTCGCTCGCGGATCGGCCGGTGTTGGTGCTGGATCCGATGCTCGCGACTGGCGGGTCGATGGAGTACACGATTCGGCTGCTGACCGATCGTGGGGCTACTGACGTCACCGCGATCTGTGCGCTCGCTGCCCCGGAGGGGTTGGCGCATCTGGAGCAGACTGGGCTGCCGGTTCGGGTGGTCACCTCGAGTATTGACGAGCGGCTCAACGACTCCGGGTTCATCGTGCCGGGGCTGGGCGACGCGGGGGATCGCCAGTACGGAGCTAGGTAAGCCAGCCGGAAGCGTTGGCGTGCAAGGCTTTTTCGTACCCGTCGGAAACGCTGAAGCCAGGCGGCAGACGGCCGGACAGTTCCAGGGACACCAGGCCGTGCACGAAGCCCCACAGGCTGACGGTGATCAGTTCTGGCGCGACGTCCTGGAACTGGCCGGACGACACAGCGGCGCGGACGACCCCGGTCAGGGGGGCGAGGGTGGACTGGGCGACCTCGTCGGCTTCGGCGTTCGGTTCGAATCCTGGCACCGAGCGGCTGAACATGATCGCGTACAGGTGCGGGTCGGCCAGTGCGCTTTCGCGGTAGGCGATGCCCAGGCGCACGAGGTCGGGTACGGGCTCGCCAGTGAGGGGGACCGTCGCGAGGCGGGCGCCGAAGCGGCGGAAGCCTTCTGCGTACAGAGCGTTCACCAGGTCCGGTTTGCTGCCGAACAGCGAGTACACCGCCGTGGTCGACGTGCCGGAGTCGGCGGCCAGTTTTCGCAAGGACAGCGCCTTGGGGCCGTCCGCGGAGATCAGTTCGCCTGCCCGGTCCAGGAGCTTCAGCCGGAGGGATTCGTCGTGGGTTCGGGGGCGAGGCATGTACCCAGCGTAACGCAACAACGTTATAAAACGCGACCGTGACCAGCGTTTTAAGATTTGACCTGGAGTGCACTCCAGGTCGTACTGTCGAGCGCATGAGCTACTCGATAGCGGAAGCCGCACGACGTAGCGGCCTGTCGATCGACACCCTCCGGTACTACGAACGCATCAAGCTTCTCGAACCGCCCGCTCGCGATTCGGCGGGGCGGCGCGCCTACTCCGACGAGGACCTGAACTGGCTCGGCTTCCTCACGAAGCTGCGGCTCACCGGGATGCCGATCAAGAGCATGCGCGAGTACGCCTCGCTGCGCCGGCACGGGGTGGCCAGCGCGGGACGGCGCAAGGCGATCCTCGTGGAGCAGCGGCAGTCGGTCGCCGACCGGATCGCCGAGCTGCAGGGTTGTCTCGACATTCTGGACTACAAGATCGCCAACTACGAGCAGATCGAGCGCAAGGCCTTCGGCGTCGCGCCCGAAATGGAGGGAATTTCCGCGTGATCGGTACGAGGAAGCTCGGCGCACTGGAGGTCGGCGCACAGGGGCTCGGCTGCATGGGGATGAGCTCGGCCTACGGCGTGCGCGACAACGACGGCGAGTCCGTCGCCACGGTGCACCGGGCGCTGGAACTGGGGGTGACCCTGCTCGACACGGCCAACGTGTACGGCGCGGGGGAGAACGAGAAGCTCGTCGGCAAGGCCATCGCCGACCGTCGCGACCAGGTGATTCTCGCGACGAAGTTCGGCATCGTGCACACCGACGAGGGCATGACCGCGCGCGGTGACGCCGCGTATGTGAAGCAGTGCTGCGACGAGTCGCTGCAGCGGCTCGGGATCGACCACATCGACCTCTACTACCAGCACCGCGTCGACCCGAACGTCCCGATCGAGGAGACCTGGGGCGCGCTCGCCGAGCTGGTGCAGGCCGGGAAGATCCGCTACGCCGGGATTTCCGAAGCCGGTGCGGAGACGATCCGCCGGGCGCACGCGGTGCATCCGGTGACCGCGCTGCAGAGCGAATGGTCGCTCTGGACGCGCGGGATCGAGGACGAAATTCTCGGTACCTGCCGGGAGCTGGGGATCGGAATCGTGCCGTTCTCGCCGCTGGGCCGCGGGTTCCTGACCGGCGCGGTCACGTCGGTGCAGGAGCTGCCCGAGGGCGACATGCGCCGTGGCCTGCCGCGGTTCGCCGAGGACAACTTCGCGCGCAACATGGCGATCGTCGAGGCGCTGCGGGCGCTGGCCGCGGAGAAGGGCGTCACGGCGGGGCAGTTGGCGCTCGCCTGGGTGCAGGCCAAGGGGGCCGACGTCGTGCCGATCCCGGGTACGAAGCGGCGGAAGTACCTGGAAGAGAACGTCGGCGCGGCCGAACTGGAACTGTCCGAAGAGGACATCGCGGCGATCGAGAAGGCCGCTCCGGCCGAGGCGATCGCGGGGGCGCGGTACCCGGAGGCGCTCGCGCGCGTCACCGGCAAGTAGCAGCCGAAGCCGGTGCCCCGCTTCCGTCGCGGGGCACCGGCGTCCCGAAGACCGGGTACATTCTGAGGGATTTCTGAGATCTTCCGACCACTCTGATCGCCGTCAGATCAAGGCGACACGGGAGGTCGGTGTCATGGCGGACGTGCTGGACTACCTGGTGGTCGGAGCCGGGCCGGCGGGATTGCAGCTCGGGCGGCAGCTGGGCGGGGCCGGGCGCAGCTACCTGGTCCTGGAGCGCGGGTCCGTGCCCGCCGCGTTCTTCACGCGCTTTCCCCGGCACCGCACGCTCATCTCGGTCAACAAGAAATACACCGGATGGACCGACCCCGAGCTGAACCTCCGGGTCGACTGGAACTCGCTGCTCGACGACGGGCCGGATCCGCTGGTCTTCACCGACTACAGCGCCGAGATGTTCCCGCCGGCGGAAGCATTTCTCAGCTACACCGCCGATTACGCGGCGAAACACGACGTCAAGATCCGGTACGACACCGAGGTTACGCGAATTTCGCGCGCGGACGACGTCTTCACGGTCACCGCTGCCGACGGGGAGAAGTTCAGCGCGCGGCGGCTGATCATGGCAACCGGCGTGACCAAACCGTATGTCCCGGATGTGCCGGGCATGGAGCTGGTCGACCAGTACGCCGACTACGACACCGATCCCGAGCAATTCATCAACCAGCGCGTTCTCGTGCTGGGCAAGGGAAACTCCGCATTCGAGACGGCCGACAGCATCAACGCCTTCGCTGCGGTGCTGCATGTCGCCGGTCCGCGACCGGTCAAGCTCGCGTGGCGCACGCACTTCGTCGGACACCTCCGCGCGTTCAACGCGGGCGTGCTCGACATGTATCAACTCAAGCTGCAGCACGCGATTCTCGACGGTGACGTCCGCGAGATCACCAAGGACGACGACGGTTATCACGTCAAGTTCGCTTTCGCCCGTGCCAATGAGCTGGTCAAGGAAATTCGCTACGACCGGGTCATCGCCGCGACCGGATTCCGGTTCGACGCCTCGATGTTCGACGAGGACTGCCGTCCGGAGATGACGATCAACGACCGGTTCCCGGCGCAGACTTCGTCGTGGGAATCGGTGAACGTGCCAGGGCTTTACTTCGCCGGGACGATCACTCAGGCCCGCGATTTCAAGAAGGCCACCAGCGCGTTCATTCACGGCTACCGCTACGGCGTGCGCGCGCTTTCCAAGGTGCTCGACGAGCGCTACCACGACACCGAATGGCCGAGCACGGCGGTGGCCAACAAAACCAGTGAACTGGTCGACGCCGTCATAGGCCGGATCAACCGTACTTCCGCCCTGTACCAACAGTTCGGCTTCCTTGCAGACGTCCTCGTGGTCGACGGCGACCAGGCCCGCTACTACGAGGAAGTCCCGGTCGACCGGTTCAAGGACACCGCGCTGGGGGAGAGCGCCAACGCGTTCGTGATCACTCTCGACTACGGGCCAGACCACGACAAGATCGATCCGTTCGACTTCACTGTCACCCGCGCGAGTCAGGACGTCGCGAACGATTCCGGCGAAGGGCATTACTTGCACCCGATCGTCCGGCATTACCAGGGCGGCGAATTGGTCGCGACCCATCACGTCACCGAGAACCTCGAAAACGAGTGGAATCGCCCGGTGCACGTGGACGCGTTGACGGCCTTCTTCACCAAGCAGCTCTGACATGCGCACGATCGCGGAGCTGGAAGCCATCGCACGCGAACGGATGGAGCCAGCGCACTACGACTATTACGCCGGCGGAGCGGGCGAGGAAGCCACCTTGCGCGCCAACGAAGAAGAATTCCGCCGCCGGGTGCTGGTGCCGCGGGCACTGCTCGGAGTCGGCAAACGCGACCTGACGGTGGAAATCGCCGGATCGCCGATGTCGATGCCGATTCTGGTGTGCCCGACGGCATTCCACCGTCTCGCGCATTCGGACGGGGAACTCGCGACCGCGCAAGCCACTGCGGAAGCGGGCACCGTCTTCGTGTGCAGCATGGCCTCGACGACGGCTGTCGAAGACGTCGCCAAAGTCGCCGACGTGTTCTGGTTCCAGTTGTATGTGCAATCAGACCGCGAGTTCACCGAAGCGGTCATCAGCCGGGCGGAGAACGCGGGCGCGCGGGCATTGGTGGTGACGGTCGATTCCGCGGTGCGCGGACGGCGGGAACGCGAGTACCGCCACGCGTTCCACGATCTTCCTCCGGGGCTGGCCGCCGAGAACATGCGCGACGCCACCGGCCGGGTGCGCGACATCGAAATGCCCGTCGACCTGACCTGGGACGATCTCGCCTGGCTGCGCGAAAGCACGAAAATGCCGATGCTGCTCAAGGGCGTGCTGCACCCGGAGGACGCCCGGCGCGCGGTGGCGGCCGGAATCGACGGACTCGTGGTGTCCAACCACGGCGGACGGCAACTCGACGGCGCAATTTCGAGTCTGGCCGCACTTCCCGAAATCGTGTCCGTTGTGGACGGTCAAATGCCACTGATCCTCGACGGCGGTGTGCGAAGCGGCGCGGACGTCGTCAAGGCGCTCGCTCTCGGCGCGGACGCGGTCGGCGTCGGCAGGCCGGTGCTGTGGGGCCTTGCTGCGGCGGGGCAGGAAGGGGTCGCCGAAGTGCTGGAACGGTTGCGCGAGGAAACGGACACCGCGCTCGGGCTGTGCGGGGCGCGGACGCCCGGCGAGCTGACTCCGGACCTGCTCCGATGAAACGTCTCGTGCTCGCCGGGGCGGCCGGGCTGATCGCGACCAGCCCGAAGTGGCTGCCGGGCCGGGTCGTCGCGATGCGGAACCGGATCTTCGCGCTGGTCAACGGGGACGAGGGCTACCAGGTGCCGGTCGAGGACTTCCGCCGGGTGTACGCCGATCCGGCGGCCGACGGACGCAGCGAGGGCGCCGCGCTGTCCGACCTGTTCTGGTACTGGCTCGCGCCCGGACCGCAGGTGCACCAGGAACATCTGGAGCCGGGCCCGCGCTACGACGAGGTCGCCAAAACCACCCGGAACATCCTGGTCAAGTCCAAGGCCGAATCGCAGGCGATGACCGAACGGGTCGCCGCACGCGTGCTCGACCGGATCGAAACCGGGCCGGGACGGCTGCTCCGGCTGCGCGACGAGATGATGCCGGTCTGGGCCGAGCTGTACTACGAGCTGGTGTTCGGCGAACCGTGCCCGCCGGAGGCGCGGGACCTGATCGTCGGGCACGCCGACGACGTCGTGTCCGCGCTGAAGTGCGTGCGCCCGCGCAACATGCGCCGTCGCGCCCGGCTCACCGCGTACCTGCGCCGCCGGCTCGACGACGTGCCGCATCCGCTGCCGTCGCGGCTCACCCGCGAGGAGCAGGTGTTCTACCTGCAAGGCACGTTCTTCAACACCGCGGTCGTGCAGATGTCCGAGGCGATGGCGCACCTGCTGATGGTGCTCGCCGAACATCCGCAGGTGCAGCGCAGGCTCGCGGAAAACCCGGACGACGACGAGTATTTCGACCGTGTGCTGGACGAATGCCTGCGCACCTATCCGCTCTTCGGCATCGCGCACCGCATCACCACCGGTGACATCGAACTGGCCGACCGGACCATCGACGCGGGCACCGTGCTGTTGTTCAGCTATCCGGAGTTCCACCACGCAGGAGTGGACCGTCCCGACGAGTTCGACCCGGAGCGTTGGGCCGGTTGCCCCGCGCATCAGCAGAGAAATTTCTTGCCGTTCGGCGTCGCGCAAAACCGGCCGTGCCCGGCGCGCGGCCTCGCCCCGGTGACGATGCGGGTGGTCACCAGGGAATTCCTGCGCCGGTTCGCCCTCACGACGAGCGCCGCGCACACCCGCTCGATTCCCAACCGCGGACCGGTTTTCGCCACCCCGCGCGGATCGCGGCGAAATCCCCGTGCCGCGTTGGCCTACCTGGCGGTGCGCGATCGCTGGGAAGACGTGTGGCGCAGCCTCGCGCAGCTGGTCTTCGGCACCTACATGGTGCTCGACGCGCGTCGGCTTCGGTTGTGCACCAAACACTTCCAGGGAGGAACCCGATGAGTGCCGTAGAAGCCGCACCCGCGTTTTTCCTGGCGGCCGTGGTGATCCTGGTGGCCTGCCGGGCGGTGAACGCACTCGCGGTGCGGCTCGGACAACCGCCGGTGGTCGGCGAGATGGTCACCGGTGTGCTGCTGGGCCCGTCGCTGCTCGGGCTCCTGCTGCCGGGCGTCCAGGAATGGCTGTTCCCGGACTCGGTGCGCACGCTGCTCTACCTCGGCGGCCAGATCGGGCTCGTCATCTACATGTTCGGTGCCGGCTACGAGTTTCGGCTGAGCGCCCTGAAGGAAGGGAGGAAAACCGTCGCGGCGGTGTCCGCCGCGGGCACAGTCGTGCCGCTCGCGCTCGGCGTGGGGGTGAGCGTGCTCGGCGCGAACTGGGCCGGAATCCTGAAACCCGGGGTGTCGCCGGTGGTTTCGGCGGCGTTCGTCGCGGTGGCGCTCGCGATCACGGCGTTTCCGATGATGGCCCGGATCATCACCGAACGCGGTTTGGGCAGCACCCGGTTCGGCTCGCTCGCGCTCGCGTGCGGCGCCCTCGACGACGTCCTCGCCTGGATCCTGCTGGCCGTCGTCCTCGGCATGCACGCCGGCACAGCCGGTCCGATCGCGACGGCCATTGGCGGCGGAGTGCTGTTCGTGCTGCTGGTGTGGCTGGTGGTCCGGCGGATCGTGGCGCGGGTGATGGACAACCCGCGCGTGTCGGTGGACCAGCGGATGCTCGTCACCGCCATGTTCCTGTTCGGCGCCGCGTGGTTCACCGACGTCATCGGCCTCTACGCGGTGTTCGGCGCGTTCATGCTCGGGCTGGTGTTCCCGCGCGGCGAGGCGGCCGACGCGGTGCTCGCGCGGATCATGCCGGTCGGCCGGGTCGTGTTCCTGCCGCTGTTCTTCACCTATTCCGGCCTCAACACGCGATTCGCGCTGCTCGCCGACCCGAAGCTGCTGATGTTCGCGCTGGTCTGCATCGCGGTCGCGGTGGTCGGCAAACTCGGCGCCTCGTGGGGCGCGGCGCGGCTGACCGGCGAACCGCAACCGGTAGCGCTGCGGATCGGCGTGCTGGTGAACGCGCGCGGACTGATGCAATTGGTGGCATTGAACGTGGGGCTGTCCGCCGGAATCGTTTCGCCCGCGCTGTTCACCGTCCTGGTGCTCGTCGCGCTCGTCACCACGATCATGACCTCGCCGGTGCTCGGCTGGCTGGACAAACGCGACGCCCGCCGGTACGCCGACGGAGAAATGCCCGAATTTCTCCTCACCGGACGAAGCTGAACGATTGCCTACGAAAGTCGAGGGTCGGATGGCCGGATCACTGCGAGTATGGACCTGTGCACGATGAGGCAGAGACCCCGGCGGCTTCCCGGGTGCTCCTGGTCGAGGACGATCGCGATCTCGCCGGGATGCTCGTCGAATTGCTCGCCGGAGAAGGTTACGAGACCGAAGTGGCCCACGACGGCCAGCGCGGCCTGCACCTCGGGCTCACCGGGCGGCACGCGGTGGTGATTCTCGACCGGCGGCTGCCGGTGGTCGACGGCCTCTCGGTGCTGGCCCAGCTGCGCCGCCGGGCGGTGCCCGCGCGGGTGCTGGTGCTGTCGGCGCTGGGCGAGCTGGCGGACCGGGTGCACGGCCTCGACACCGGGGCCGACGACTACCTGGTGAAACCGTTCGAGACCGACGAGCTCCTCGCCAGGGTGCGCGCGTTGTGCCGCCGCGACGAGGAGCACGCCGAATCGCTCCCGCTCGGCGCGGCGGCGCTGGACCTGCAACGGCACGAGGTCGTGCTGCCGCGCGGCGAGCGGGTGACGCTGTCCGGCCGCGAGTTCGAACTGCTGCGCACGCTTGCCCAGCGGCCCAAGGCAATCCACCCGCGGGCGTCCCTGCGCGCGGGAGTGTTCACCGAGTCCGCCGCTGAGTCCATTGTGGACACCTATGTGTACTACCTGCGGCGGAAGCTGGGGCGGGGCGTGGTGAAGACGGTGCACGGCCTTGGCTACCAGATCGGGGCGGTGTGACCACCGTCGTCGCCCCGGAGGCGCGGGCGCTGCGGCGCGCGCGGCGGACCATCGCGGGCCAGATCGCCGTGGTGATCACGATGGTCGTGCTCGCCGCGGGCGTGATCGCGTACTGGGTGCTCCTGCGCGGGCAGTCCGCGGAGACCGAGCGGCAGCTGGAATTCGCGTTGAGTCACGGGCTTTCCGCGACCCCGCCCGGATGCACCTACCTGGTGACGCCCGAGGGGCACGCGCCCGCCGGGCGGCTCCCGTTCACGATCCCGCCGGTGCCGCTAGTGCCGCACGACGGTGATGTGGTGACGGAAGAACGCGTGCTTGACGGCGCGACGTACACCATCCGTACGGTCAACCGCGGCGGCGAGGTATGGCAGGCGTACTTCAACGAGCACTACCTGATCTCTGACCGCGAACAGCTGCTGCTGGGGCTTGGGGTGGCCGAGCTGGTGGTGCTGATCGCGTCGGTGATCAGCGGGTATCTGCTGGCCGGGCGGGCAATCCGGCCGTTGGGCGAGGCATTGCGCCGGCAACGGACATTCGTCGCCGACGCGTCCCATGAGCTGCGTGCGCCGTTGACCCGGCTGCACACCCGCACGCAGCTCCTGGCCCGGCGCGGCGGTGCCGGACCGGATGAGCTGCAAACCCTGGTCTCGGGCACCCGCGAATTGGGTGCGGTGGTCGACGATCTGCTGTTGTCCGCGCAGGCCTGTGCCAAGCGGCCGCAGCTGGAGCCGGTGCAGCTGGCGGTGCTGGCGGAACAGGCGGTGGCGGCGGAATCGGTCCGGGCGAACGACCGGCAGGTGGACCTCCGGCTGAGTCGTTCGCCGGGGCTGGAGGACGTGGTGCCGGGCGTCCCGACCGCGTTGCGGCGAGTGCTGTCCGCCTTGCTGGACAACGCGATCGGGCACACTCCGCCCGGCGGGTCGATCGAGGTGATTCTCGCCAACCCGGACGCCCGGCACGTCGAACTGCGCGTGTGCGACACCGGAACCGGCTTCCCGCAGCACGAAGCGGAGCGGCTTTTCGAACGTTTCGCGCACGGCGCGCACGGTGAGGGACGACGGTTCGGGTTGGGGTTGGCGTTGGTGCAGGAAGTGGTGACCGGACATGGCGGGACTATTGCCGCGTTCGGAAAGCCTGGAGTCGGCGCGACCTTCACGCTGCGCTTTCAACGGGCTTGAGCTTGCGGGCTTGGAACTTCTTGTACAGGAAGAAATAGAGCTTGATGTACTGGCCGACCAGGACGGCGTTGATGATCGTGCCCTCGCGGATGAAATGCGGTCCGCCGAGGAAGATCAGCCCGATGCCCGCCGAGATCGCCAGCAGTGTGCAGTCGAAGACGGTCTTGATGTTTCCCCATTTGCGGCCGGTCTTCTTCTGCAGGGTGTTGACGAACAGGTCGATCGGCATCAGCACCAGATTGGCGCGGATCATGAGGAAGAGCCCGAACGCCAGCATCGCGTCGGCGAGGAACAGCAACGCGAGATTCGCCGCATAGGGCCCGAGCGAGATCCACTTCGTCGCCATCAGGTTGAAGTCGAGCAGCGCGGCCAGAATCAGCGCCGGAACCAGCGAGAACAGGTTCTTGAGTTTGAACGCCCTTGGCAGCACCAGGAAAGTCAGCCCGAGCATGAGCACTTCGAGCATGAGATTGAACGTGCCCTGGCTGAGCGGCGGGAGCACGAGCGTCATCGTGCGGGTCAGGCTGCTTTGCGGGGAGATGCCGATCCCGGCGCGGATGGCCAGGCCGAGACCGAGCGTCAGCAGGTAGATGCCCGCGATGTAGGTGATCCACCGCCGCACCACGTTTCCGGTGTCGATTACTCCCGCGTCTTTGTCGTAAGGCACGACCGCGACCTCCTCGTTGAGGGTTACTTCATGAATCCGAAACGGTCGAGCGAGATGAACAGGGTCAGGAGTTTGTTGACGACAGGCTCGCCCTCGTTGTGGTTGCCCAGCTTTTCGAGCGCGGCGTCGACCGAGCGGGTCGCGTCGACGAGTTCGGCGAGATTCATGTCGGCCATCACGCCGTAGAATTCCAAGGGCAGACAGGCTTTTGTCTCGCCGTCCTCGGTCACGATGCAGCCGCCGACGAGCGTGTCCAATTGCTTGAGGTTGGCGCACATTTCCGCGCTGTCGCTGCCGACGCTCACGAAGTACGCCGACGGGGCGGGCCAGAACGTCGACACCGCACCGCGGTCGAGCGACACGCCCTTGAACAGTCCGGTGACGATGTGCCGCTCTCCGTCGGTGTAACGCTGTACGACGGAAATCCGGTTGAGCCGCTCGCCTTCGTGCTCGGGCACGACCGCACCGTCG
Organism: Amycolatopsis sp. cg13; assembly: GCF_041346965.1. Lineage (GTDB taxonomy): Bacteria > Actinomycetota > Actinomycetes > Mycobacteriales > Pseudonocardiaceae > Amycolatopsis. Next base: position 4,812,117 of record NZ_CP166848.1, on the reverse strand, counting down.
CGGAACGGTACCCAGATCTCTTGGGCGAACTTGAGATGCCCGCGTCCGTAGACGTCGAAAAGCAGCACCTTCGCTTGGTCGCCTTCGGGCGAGATTTCGAGTGGCACCAAGTCGAGTTGCTCGGCGGTCAGGTCGGCGAGACCCGGCTTGGGTTCCTTGGCCAGGCTTGAGTAATCGATGCCGACGCGGTTGAGCAGCTTACGGTCGCGCGCGACCAGTTCGCCGCCCTTGAACACATACCGCGGATTGATCTTGGCGAGACTGTCGGTGAGGACGATGTCGGCGAAGCGGCCCGGGCTGAGCGAACCGAGATCGCGGTCCTTGCGGAACGAGCGGGCGGCGTAGAGCGTGCCCATTTTGATCGCCTTGATCGGCGGCATTCCCATTTCGATCGCCAGCGAGATCACCCAGTCGATGTGGCCTTGCCGCAGGACCCGGTCGACCGAGATGTTGTCCGCGCAAAGCTGGAAGTTCTCCGCGGGCCAGCGCCGTTTCACGATGGCGCGCAACATGGTCCGGATGACCTCGGGACTTCCGACGCCGAACTTGATCTGCGTATTCAGCCCGTAGCGGATGCTCTTTTCGATGTCCTCCTCGTTCCAGACGTCGTGATTGTTGTCGACGCCGATCGCGGGCATGTAGTTCAGCAGCATGTCCGACAGCGCCGTGACGCCCCAATGGCAGTTCACGAACCCGGAATTCGCCCGGCCCAGCGCGGACTTGCGGAAGTCGTCGGCGTCCCCGGTCATGTAGGACAGGTGCGCCAGTTCGCCGAGCCCGATCACCGGATCCATCTTCAGCATGGCCTCGGTGACGTCCGTCGAGGTCTTCTTCCCCGGCGCGAACGCGTAAAGCCGATACGGCAGGTTTTCGTGGTCAGCAAACAATGTTTGGACAGCTTCCACCGCCTCGTCCCCGGCCGCGCTGGCGAAGTCCAGGGTCTCTCCGAAGACCGTGGTCGTTCCACTCGGGACGATCGCCTCGCCGAACGCCGCCGGATGCGCGAGCTGCGACTCGAAATGCAGATGCGCGTCGATCAAACCGGGGATCGCGTAAAGCCCTTCACCGTCGAAGACCTCGCGCACCCGCACGACCGACTCGTCGGGGTTCAGCGCCACGATCCGCTGCCGGTAAACGAGAAGCGAGCCGGGGTAGACACTTTCCGTGTGCACGTCGACAATGTGGAGATTGCGCAGCAGCAGGTCCGCCTCCTGTTCGCCGGAGAGAATTCCGAAGATCGTCCGAACGTGATCTTCTTGCGCGGCAACGTCTTCGGCCGGGATTGGGGGATACGTCGTCGGATCCTGCACAGTGTCCTCGCTTCGCTGTCGTTGGTGCACTGATAGAACCCGGCGCATACCGTTGCTGACAAGCATTCATTTTCGTACGACGTGTACTCTTTTTTCGTACGCTAAGGAGGGCTAGGGAGGTTCACCCGTGCTCCACTCGCGGTTGCTGCAGTACATCGACGAAGTGGCGCGCCTCGGCTCCATCCGCGCGGCCGGCGCCCGGCTGCACGTCGCGCCGTCGGCGATCAACCGGCAGATCCTGCTCCTGGAAGCGGAACTCGGCCAGCCGCTGTTCGACCGTCTGCCGCGCGGGATGCGCCCGACGCCAGCCGGGGAGGCGCTTCTCGCGCACGTCCGGCGCACGCTGCAGCAGTACCGCGAGACCGTCGCCGACATCCGCGACCTGCACGCGCTCGGCAGCGGCGAGGTCGTAATCGCCACGATGACCGGCCTGGCCAGCAGCGTCGTCGCCACCGCCGCGGCGGCGTTCCGGTCTCGCCATCCGCGAGTCCGGATCTCGATTCGCGCGATGACGACGCAGGAGATCCTGCACGCGGTCGAAGCCAGCGAAGCCGATCTCGGACTCGGCTTCAACGTCCCGCCGTCGGCGCACCTCGAGGTCTGCTGGCAGATGAACACGCGGCTCGGCGTGGTCGTCGCCCCGCACCATCCGCTCGCCGGCGCGGACCCGATCCCGCTCGCGCAGTGCCCGCCCTACCCGCTGATCTTCGCCGACCGCTCGATGGTCATCCACGGCATCGTGGCGGAAGCCTTCGCCAAGGCCGGTCTCGACATCGAACCGGCCTTCCACACCAACTCGATCGAGACCATGAAACGCCTCGCGGCCTCCGGCGACGCCATCGCGTTCCTCAGCGAATTCGACATCGCCGAGGAGATCCGCGACGGCCGCCTCGTCTTCCGCCCGGTTCGCGACGCGTTCAGCAACAACGTGGTTTCGTTGGTGCGGCGGGAAAAACACGGCCACGGGCTGGCGAGTTTGTTGCTGGCCGAGGACATTGTGGGCGCGTTGACTCACGCGCAGACTCCGCGGCCGTAGGGCTCAGCACCGTACCTATGCGGGAGTCGTGCTAGGCGGGTCAGTCGGTAAGAGTGTCCGTCGGCAACAACGCCCGCAGCCGCCGAGTCGTCGCCTCGTATTCGACGTAAGCGCGCGAGTTATCCGGGCCACCAGCGGCCATCAGCTCGTCGTGCGCGATCGCCTGCTCCGCGATCACCGACGCGAGCAGCACCAGAAACCGGGCCGAGCGTTCGGAGCGAACCGCCATCTCGGCGGAGCCAGGCAGACCCCGCTCGGCGAACCCCTCGAACACGGCGGTGTTCTCCCGTTGCTTCTCCGCCAGCAACCGGCAGGTCGCCGATTGCTGGCGGAGTTGGTCGGCATAAGCCACCTGCGGCGAAGCGGCATCCCCGGGCTGGCTCACGCCCGACATGATGCCCGTTCTCCGCCGCGGGCAGCCACCGGCTTAGAACACCACCACCGTGAACACGGCGGAGACGGCGGTGGCGAACAGGGTGGTTTCGGGGTGGTAGACCCGCAGCGTCAGCGTCGCGGAGACGTTCAGCCGGACGCCGAGGTCGAAGTCGTTGTCCGGTGCGCACGAGGCGGAGGCGAGGTTCACCCAGGCCCCGGCCTGAGTTTGCTCCTGCAGGTACAGGAGTCCGCCGTCGTCGGCGCGACCTGCCGGGCCAGTCGCGAAGTGCCCGTGGATCCGGAGCTCCTCGCCCTTGCGCACCTTGGCCTTGACCGGTCCGGCCTTGATGTGGACGGGCGTCTTCTTCCCCGCCTGGTGCGCGGCCGGAGCACTGGCCCGCGGGACGGCCGCCGCGGCAGGTGCGGTCAGGCAGAGGCCGCCGAGAGCGAGGGACAAGGCGAGACCGGCCCATCGGGCGGGTCGCCGCATCGAGGTAGTCATGCGCTTCACCGCAGTCCACTGCCACTCGCGCCGCTGCTCGATTCCCTCGACGGTCGGGGGACAGCCACCGGCAAGGGGGACAGCGTGACCGTCGGCAGAAGTTTCGTGACAGTGTTTTAAAACGGTGTTATGGTCGCTTTCGCACCCCAAGGAGGCGACCATGCACGGCCCTGCCCAGTTGTTCACCGTCATCGCGCTCGTATCGCTGCCGACCGTCATGTACGGCGGCTACGCGCTCAGCGGCGTCTTGCGCCGCGGCGACCTCACCGAGAAACAGCGCGGGTTCTTCCGCGCCGGACACGCCCACGCCGGCGTGCTGCTCGTCCTCACGCTCGCCGCGTTGCAGCTGGTCGAGCACGGCGGGCTCGGCGACACCGCGCGCTGGATCGTCTGCTTCCTGCTGCTGTTCGGCGTGCTCGCGCAGTCCGGCGGGTTCTTCCTCGCGATGCTGCGCACCCGCGTCGGCATGAGCGTCACCACCGGCGGCGCGGTGCTGCTCGGCGCGGCCATGCTGCTCACCGCCTACGGCGTCGCGTTCCCCTGACGAAATCGCTGGCGCCGGGTCGTTAAGCTTGATGACGTGCCTGAATACCTGTCAACTGCGCCTGTCAAGGGGACCCGAGACTTCCTCCCCGCCGAAATGTCCGTCCGCACGCAGGTGTTCGGCCATCTCTACGACGTGCTGGAGCGCTACGGCTACCTCCGCTACGACGGCCCGATCCTGGAACAGGCGGAGGTCTACGAGCGGAAGTCCGGCCAGGAGATCGCCGACCAGCAGCTGTACACGCTCACCACGCGCGGCGGCGAGCGGCTCGCGCTGCGCCCGGAGATGACGCCCTCGGTGGCCCGGATGATCGCCGGCCACGCGAAATCGCTGTCGTTCCCGGTGCGCTGGTACAGCCACCCGAACTGCCACCGCTACGAGCGCCCGCAGCGCGGCCGCGTCCGCGAGCACTGGCAGATCAACGCCGACATCTTCGGTTCGGAAAGCGCGAACTGCGAGATCGAGATGTTCGAGCTGATCCACGACCTGATGGGCGCGGTCGGCGCGAGCACGGACATGTTCGCGGTGCGCGTCAACGACCGGAACCTGCTGTCGTCGGCGCTGACCGACGTCGTCGGCATCTCGCCGGACCACCTGCCGCAGGTGTTCGCGCTCGTCGACCGGTGGGAGAAGACCTCGGCCGAGGAGCACGCGGCGAGCGCGGCCGAGATCGGGTTGTCGGACAAGCAGTACGAGAAGCTCGCCGAGACGCTCAGTGCCGGCCCGGCGCTGCTCGACGAACTGCCCGCGGAGGTCAAGGCCGAATCGAACCTGGTCAAGGTGCTCTCCAGCAGCGCGGCGAGCCTGGTCCGGTACGAGCCGCTGATCGTGCGCGGGCTGGCGTACTACACGTCGACCGTGTTCGAGGTCTTCGACACCTCGCCGCAGAACCGCCGCGCGCTGTTCGGCGGCGGCCGGTACAGCAACCTCGCCTCGATGTTCACGAAGGAGCAGATCTCCGGCATCGGGTTCGGCATGGGCGACGTGACGCTGATGGACTTCCTCGACACGCACGGCCTCACGCCGCAGCCGCGCAGCGAGGTCGACGTCACCGTCATCCCGGTCACCGAGGAGCTGGCGGACCCGGCCCGCGACGTCGCGACGACGCTGCGGAAGGCGGGCCTGCGCACGTCGACCCCGCTGGAACTGCGCAAACTGGGCAAGGAGCTCACGCGCGCGGACAAGGCGGGCGCGATCGCGGTCGTGATCGTGGGCGAGGAGGACTGGGCGGCGGGCCGGGTGACGGTCCGGAGCCTGGCCACCCGCGAGCAGCAGCAGGTCGCGCTGGCGGATGTACCGGCGGCGGTGCGGGCGATGGTCTCGCCTGCCTGATTTTCGCCAAGACGGGCGTCGGTCTCCGGACCGGCGCCCGTCTTGTTTGTCCGTCGAGTCGCGGATCCGGTGCGGTTTCGTCACTCACGGCAGCCGGCCGCCGCCGAATCGGCCACCCGACTGGACGCTCCACAATGGACAGTCAAGATCGCCGCGTCCGCGCCGCGCGCCGGGGTCGATGGTCCACTGACTGGGACGACGGGCGGGTCGGATCCAGGTTTCTCCGGCTTCTCGGGCCTGGTCGGCGCCCTCGGAGTTGATTCGAGCACGCTTGGTTGTCATTGCAGGGTCGTCATGATCGGTTCTTTGTAGTACCCTTGCGTAGTCGAGGTTGATCGCCTTCGTTGCGAACCCTTGACTTGGCCTGTTGCCGGAGGTCGACCCCCAGGGCTTCCGGTGACAGGCCTCTTTACGTTCCCCGCACCGGCTTTCGGCCCGCTCAGCGGAGCGAGTGCTGCTCACATGAGCGTCGCGGCAAGGGTTCCGCCGAGTTCGGTCACCGCTTCCAGCGCGGCTTTGCCCGGTTCGCCCGTCACGAGCACCGGCTCGGCCACCCGGGTCCAGCCGAGCCCGGTCGTGATCGCGTCGAGTTGCCGTACGGTCCCGGACGTGTCGTTGTTGCCGTGCACGTACGCCCCGAACGGGCGGCCTTTCGTCGAGTCCAGGCACGGGTAGTACACGGTGTCGAAGAAATGTTTCAACGCGCCGCTCATGCTGCCGAGGTTCGCCGGCGTACCGAGGAGGTAGCCGTCCGCGGCCAGCACGTCGGCCGCCGTCGCGCCGAGCGCGGGACGGCGGACCACGTCGACGCCTTCGATGTCCGGGTGGTTCGCGCCGGCGAGCGCGGCCTCGAACATCGCCTGCATCGACGGCGACGGCGTGTGGTGCACGATCAGCAACGTGGGCATGGTTCTCCCGTCAGCGCAGCAGTGCGGTGATCTCCTCGCGGACCGCGTCGAGCACTTCCGTCGCACTGCGCCGCGCGTCGGCGAGCTCGCCGGTCACCGGAGCCACCACTTGCAGGTACGCCTTCAGTTTCGGTTCCGTGCCGGACGGCCGCACTACGACACGCACGCCATCGCCGCTCAGCCGGAGCACGTCGGCGTCCGGCAGGAGGTCTTCGAGCGCCACCGGCACCCCGCCGAGCGTGGCGGGCGGGTTCGCGCGCAGCTCGGCCATGAGGCGGCCGCGCACGGAAAGATCGGTGACCCGCAACGAGACTTGATCGGTGAGGTGCACGCCGTGCCGGGTCGCGATGTCGTCGAGGACGTCGAGCAGGGTGCGGCCGTCAGCCTTGAGCGTGGCGGCAAGGTCCGCGCCCGCGACCGCGGCGGAGATGCCGTCCTTGTCGCGAACAAAGCTCGGGTTCACGCACAGCCCGAGGGCTTCCTCGTACGCGAACTCCAAACCCTCGCCCGCGCGGACCAGCCATTTGAACCCGGTGAGCGTCTCGGCGTAGCGCGCGCCTTTTTCCTTCGCCACTTCGCCGAGCAGCGACGAGGACACGATCGTGGTGGCCACCAACGGATCTGGATTGTCCGTTGTGGACAGAACGTGCGCTCCGAGCAGGACGCCGGTCTCGTCGCCGCGCAGCATCCGCCAGCCGTCGGGGCCGCGGACGCCGAGCGCGCACCGGTCGGCGTCCGGGTCGAGCGCCACCGCGAGATCGGCGTCCACTTCGGACGCCAGTGCCAGCAGGAGGTCGGTCGCGCCGGGTTCCTCGGGGTTGGGGAATGAGACGGTGGGGAAGTCGGCGTCCGGTTCGGACTGCGCGGAAACCAAGTGCACGTCAGTGAATCCGGCCCGCGACAACGCAGCTCGCAGGGTCTCCGCGCCGACGCCGTGCAGCGCCGTCGCGGCGATCCGCAGCTCGCGCGTCGTGCCGCGCGGCAGCGCCCCGACCGCGGAAAGGTATGCCTCTCGCGGGTCGACGACCTCGGCACCGGGCTTGCGCGGAATGCTCCGGGTCGCCGGGGCCGACTGGATCGCGCGCTCGATTTCGCCGTCGGACGGCGGCACGATCTGCCCGCCGGTGGCGTCGTAAAGCTTGTACCCGTTGTCCGCGGGCGGGTTGTGCGACGCGGTGATCTGGATTCCGGCGACCGCGCCGTAGTGCAGCACCGAGAACGCCAGCACCGGCGTCGGCAACGGCTGCGGCAGCACCTTCACCGCGAATCCGGCGGCAGTCAGCACTTCGGCCGCCGCGGCGGCGAACGCCTCCGAACCGTGCCGCGCGTCCCGGCCGACCACGACCACGCCGCCCGTGTGCCCCCGCGCGGCGAGCCACGCGGCGACCCCCGCGGTGGTCCGCGTGACGACCGCGACGTTCATCCCGTTCGGACCCGCGCGCACCGGCCCGCGCAGACCCGCGGTGCCGAACTCCAGCGGCCCGGCCATCCGGTCGGCGATCTCCTCGGCCGCGCCGGGCTCCTTGCCCATCGCGCGGGCGAGGACGGCGGTCAGCTCCTCGCGCGACGCCGGATCCGGGTCGTCGGTGATCCAGCGGTAGACGGAATCGCGGAGGCGGGAATCGAGGCTGTCGGACACCCGGGCCAGCTTACGCGGATCCGGAAACCGGGTGGTGGCTGGCGATACGCTCGCGTGGTGCGCATTCTTTTCACTTCCCTCGCGTCTTACGGCCACCTCTATCCGTTGCTGCCGCTAGCCGTCGCCGCGCGCGACGCGGGCCACGACGTGGTTTTTGCGACCGCCCCCGACTTCCATCCGACGCTCGAAAAGGCAGGCCTCGAAACCGCCGCCGCCGGGCTGACCCTGCAGGAGGCGTTCGGCCGCCTGTTCTCCGGAGACACCCGCAGCCGCCACGAGGTCCCGGAAGCCGAGCTGAACGAGGCGATCGGCAAGGGGTTCGGCCGGCTGCTGCCCACCGAGTTCATGACCGACCTCGCCCCGGTGCTCGCCGAGCGGAAACCGGACCTGGTCGTGTACGAAATGGGCAATCCGGGCGGCGCGTTCGCCGCGCACCGGGCCGGGATTCCCGCGATCGCACACGGATTCGGCCGGGTTTCGCCCGGCGGTCTGGTGGAGCACATCGCCAAGCGGATCGGCGAGCTGGCCGCCGAACTCGGCCTCACCGGGGACAGCAGGCTGTTCTGGGGCCATCCGTTCGTGGACATCTGCCCGCCGTCGGTGCAGGCGCCGGAGTTCGTCGCCGGGGCCCGGCGCGTGCCGCTGCGCCCGGTCGGCTGGAGCGAACCGGGCGAGCTGCCGTCCGGCATCGAAGGCCGCGACCGCAGCCGTCCGCTGGTGTACCTGACGCTCGGCACCACCGGAGCGAGCCAGGCGCATCTGCTGACGTCGGCGTTGCAGGGCCTGGCCTCGCTCGACGTAGACGTGCTGGTGGCGACCGGTCCGTCCGTCGACGTCGAGGCGCTCGGCGAGGTGCCGTCGAATGTGCGGCTGGAGGCGTGGGTTCCGCAGTCGGAACTGCTGCCGCACGTCGATCTGGTGGCGCATCACGGCGGAAGCGGGACCACGCTGGGCGCGTTCGCCGCCGGGGTGCCGCAGCTGGTGTTGCCGCAAGGCGCGGATCAGTTCACCAACGCCGCCGCGGTGGTCGAGGCCGGTGCGGGCGCGAAGCTCCTCGGTGACGAACTGACGGCGGACGCGGTTCGGGAAGCGGCTGGCCGGTTGCTGTCCGACAGCACGGTGGCGGACGTCGTGCGCGGGCTGGCTGCGGAGGTCGCTGGGATGCCTTCGCCGGAAGAAGTGGTCGCGCAGCTGCCGCAGTACGTCTGAGCTGCTTGCGCCCCAATGTGGCATTGGGTGCGTGGGATGCACCGAACGCCACATTGGGTGCGTAGGACGCATCCAATGCCACATTGGGGCGCTCGCCGGAACTCACGCGCGGGCGACAAGTTCCTTCAGCAGCGAGCCCATCCGCGTCGCCGACTGCCGCCCGGCCTCGAGGACTTCCTCGTGGTTGAGCGGCTCGCCGGTCATGCCCGCGGCCAGGTTCGTGACCAGCGACAGCCCGAACACCTCGAGCCCGGCCGCGCGTGCGGCGATCGCCTCCAGCACGGTCGACATGCCGACCAGGTCCGCGCCCATGGTGCGCAGCATCCGGATCTCGGCGGGCGTTTCGAAGTGCGGCCCGGGCAGGCCCGCGTACACGCCCTCCTCCAGCGAATCGTCGATCTCCCGCGCCAGGTCGCGCAGCCGCTTGGCATAGAGATCGGTGAGGTCGACGAAGTTCGCGCCGACGATCGGGGAGCGCGCGGTCAGGTTGAGGTGGTCGGAGATCAGCACCGGCTGCCCGACGCTCATGCCCGCGCGCAGCCCGCCGGCCGCGTTGGTGAGCAGCACCGTCTTCGCGCCCGCAGCCGCGGCCGTGCGCACGTTCTGCACGACCGGCTCGATGCCCTTGCCCTCGTAGAAATGCGTGCGGCCGAGCAGGACCAGCGCGCGCTTCTCGCCGACCCGCAATGACCGCACCGTGCCGCCGTGGCCGACGGCTCCGGGCGGGGTGAAGCCCGGCAGTTCGCCGAACGGGATCTCCGCGTCGGCGGTTCCGATCACGTCCGCGGCCGGACGCCAGCCCGAACCCAGCACCACGGCGATGTCGTGCTTCTCGACGCCGGTGCGCTCGGCGATGACGGCCGCGGCCGCCTCCTCCAGGTTGCTCATGCCGCCGAGCGTATCCGGGCGCTGCGCACGGCGAGGAACGCGACCAGGCCGAACGGTGACAGGAAGATCGTCAGCAGGAGCAGCGGGCTGAGCACCCACCACGGGACCCGGTGCGTGCGCGCCTCGAAAAACATCCAGCGCGCGATGAACAGGTCGAACGCGATGAGGTGTGCCCAGACCAGCGCGGCCCCGTACGACGTGCTCAGGAACCCTTGCAGGACACCGAGATCCGGCCGTTGCATGGCGTGCCACAGCTCCCCGAAGTGCGGGATGGCCAGCACGAAGTACCAGACCAGCGGCAGCAGCGGCACCCACGGCGAGGCCAGGATCCGGCGGGTGCCGCGCCAGCCGGGCAGGAAAATCATCAGCGCCCAGAACGGCACCGCGACCGGAAAGGTCCAGGCGAAGACGGTCAGGTCGCTCACCGGACCGCCTTGCGGACCGGCACCAGCACCGACGCCGCGACAGCCGCCGCGATGACGCCGACCAGCAGGCCGGCCGCGGCCAGCGTCGTGCCGCTCGGGTAGATGAGCGGCTCGCCGCGTTCGGCCTGCCAGAGGATCAAGCCGACGAGACCCGCGTAGCCGATCGAACCCGTCCACACCAGCCGCACGCGCACCGCGCTCTCGCGCAGCCGGGGCAGTCGCGTCGCGAGCACCGCGAGGCCGAAAGCCAAGAGCGGCAACGCTTGCAGGCCGTGCAGACCGATGAAGTGCGCGATGCGCAGGTCGCCGCCGGTGGTGCTCCAGCCGAGCAGCGGAAGACCGGGGCCGCCGTCCGCGACGCCGACGCTGTGCGCGCCGATGAGGTCGGAATGGCCGGTGGCCTTGATCGCGGCCCGCTCGATCGGAGTCGGCTGGGTCATGGTCGCGCCGAGGCCGGCACCGATCAGCGCGACGACCGCGCCGGTGCGCACCGCCCAGTACACCGCGCGATCCTCGATCTTGGTGAACATGAGCGCGACGGTGCCCACGAGCGTGGCCAGCCAGAGTCCCGCCACCATCACGCCCATCGCCTGGAACAGCGCGGAGTCGAACGGGGACGTGTTCGCGAAGTGGCTCGGCCGGGCGCGGGCCGCCTGGAACGCCATCGCCACGTACTCGGCGGCGAACAGCACGACGGCGACTGTCGTGGCGGCGCTCGCGACCTTGTGCAACTTGCCGCGCAGCAGCGAAACGAGCCAGCTCCAGGTGAAGAAGTAGAGCCCGCCGGACACGGCGAACTTGAACGGCTTCGCCCAGACCGGCGCGCCGAGCAGGGTCCGGTGGTCGATCAGCATCGCCGCGATGGACAGCACGGTCGCGACGGCCATCGCCCCGGCGAACCACAGCGAGGGCCGGTGCCAGGTGCGCATCCGTGCGGTGTTCAGCGTCGCGGGCGGGTCGACAGTGGTGGTCATGAGGTTCCTCCCAGTATGGATAGTGCTGCTCTCCACTATGGGAAGTTAAACTATCCATCCTGAGATGTCCTCAGGGTTTTTCCCGGAAGTCCGGAAGTAGGGTCGAGCGGGTGCGGATGGCAGAGCTGAGCGCCGAGTCCGGGATCCCGGTGGCGACGATCAAGTACTACCTGCGGGAGGGGCTGCTCCCGGCCGGTGAGCGGACCAGTCCGAACCAGGCACGCTACGGCGAGGAGCACGTGCGGCGGCTGAAGCTGATCCGGGCGCTGGTCGAGGTCGGCGGATTGTCGGTGGCGACCGTGCGGGAGGTTGTCGCGGCGGTTGATTCAGATCGGGCCGCGTACAACGTGCTGGGGGTGGCGCAGCGGGCGTTGACCGGGTTCAAGGCTGAAGTGCCCACTGATGATCGGGAGTGGGCGATGGGGTTGCTTACCTCGCTGGCCAAGGAGCACGGGTGGAAGTTCGGGCCGGACAATCCGGTGGCGGATCTGCTGGTGGGGACGCTGTGCACGATTCGTTCGCTGGGGCATCAGGCGTTGCTTGATCAGATCGGGCGGTATGCGGAGCTCGCTGATCGGATTGCTGAGGCTGACTTGGACACGCTTGAGGCTGGGGTGTCTATGGATCGGATTGTTGAGGCCGCGGTGGTGGGGACTGTGTTGGGGGATCGGTTGTTTGAGGGGTTGCGGAGGTTGGCTCAGGCTGCTGAGACTGCGCGGCGGTATACGGAGGGGTGAGCCTGTTCGGGGCTGCTCGTCGCCTGGCGGCGACATTGCGCACGGTGGTTGCGTGGGGCACCCCGAAGCTTGATTGTGCTGACGGTCTGGGGGTGCTTGTCAAGGCGGGAAAGATGCCTTGACAAGCACCCCCAGACCGCAGGGACGCTTCATATCGGGGTGCAGGGGAGGGGCTGGGTGCCTCGATTTTTGGGTGCAGCGGTGGCGGTTATGAGGTTGCCGGGAAAGACAGGGTTGGTGCGATTTGGTTAAAGGTGGCGGAGCCGGTGTCTTCTTGTTCTGCCGGAACGGTCAGCGATAGCAGCCACAGGGTGTTGTCGGCTTGTTTGATCAGGGCGTAGGTCGCGCGGGTGATCACGGCGTCCGGGTTGGCGGAGCGGCTTTGTGCTCGTTCTACTGCGCGGAACATGACTTCTACGCCGTTGTTTGTTTGCACTGGTTCTCGGGTGAAGTTGAATGAATCCTGCGAACCTGAAGAGCGCAGCGCCGCCATCGCGTCGTTGAGCGAGTACTTCTCGTAGAAGTTCGGGATTCGTTCCAGGCGCAGGGATTGGCGGCCGTCCGGGGAAAGGTATTGGACGACTGTCGAGGCACCATAGGCGGATTTTCGCGAGGCGATGAAGCGTTTCCATCCTTCGGGCACAGAGACGGTGTATTCGCTGTCGCGCGAGACGTTCGCGGTTGCGCTGGCGTTGCCGTGTTGGGGGACCAGTTTCAGCGGCTCCGAGGAGCCCGCGACGGTGCCCAGGGTGGCCAGCACTCCGGTTTCCGGGCTTTGTGGGGGCAGCAGGTTTTGGCCGCTCACCACGCGAGCCAGTGCGAAACCGCCGCCGCAGGCCAGGGCGAACAGGACCATGGAAGCGACTGCCAGCATCGCCGTTGCTTTGCCGCTGCGGCGTGGGGGTGGGGGCGGCAGCGGGGCGGGCAGCGGGGGTGCGGCCGGTAGTGGCGGAGCGGGGGTGAAGGCGGGGGCGGAACCGGTGTTTCCCGAGCGCATGAAGGGCAGCGGGCCTGGGTCCGCGGCCAGTGCGGCGGGTTGATCGGGGGTGTCGGGTTTCGGGGCGACCGTTTTGATGACCTGGGTGTCGGTCGCGTCCAGGTGGGCGGCCGTCTTTTTGCCGTCTGGGGTGCGGAACAGTTCTGGGCCGAACAGGTCCAGGGCGGCCTTGTTCTGCATGGGGTAGAGACGGTGGCGCACCTCGCGCAGCGAGATTCGCTTTTCCGGCTCCTTTTTCATCAACGCCGCGATGACGTCGGCCAGCGGGCCTGGCTTCGGGCGCGGGACTTTGCCGTTGACGACCTTGCCGACGGTTTCCAAAGGGTCGCCGTCCGCGTCGTATGGGGGTGCGCCTTCGACGGCGGCGAAAAGCGTCGCGCCAAGGCCCCACAGGTCGGCGTTGGGGGTGACCGCGCCGCCGGAAGCGACTTCCGGCGAGATGTAGGCGGGCGAACCCAGCATGATTCCGGTTCGGGTCATGGTGGCTTCGGAGACGTTGCGGGCGATGCCGAAGTCGGTGAGCTTGATTCGGCCGTCGCTGGCGACCAGGACGTTGCCCGGCTTCACGTCACGGTGCGTGATGCCTGCGTCGTGGGCGGCTTCGAGGGCCGCCGCGACCGCGATGCCGACGGCTGCGGCCTGCTCCACCGTCAGGGGGCCGTGGTCGCGCAGCAGGTGGGCGAGGCTGCGCGACGGCAGCAGCTCCATCACGACGAACGGGGCGTCGTTCTCGCGCGCGACGTCGTGCAGGGTGATGACGTTCGGATGCGACAGCACCGCGATCGCGCGGGCCTCGCGCAGCGTGCGCTCGCGGAGTTCGTCCGCCTGTTCGGCGGGAATGCCCGGCGGCACCTTCATCTCCTTGACCGCGACCGGGCGGTGCAGGAACTCGTCGTAAGCCGACCAGACCGTGCCCATCGACCCCGACCCCAGAACCGATCGCAGCCGGTAGCGCCCGGCTACTACCCGCGGCTGGTCGCCGCCGGTCGACGGCTCGGCGTTCGCGGAGCCGGTGCTGTCGGTGTTGCCGGGCTGGTCCAGGTCGCTGTTCTCCGAGGGCACCCCATGATTGTGGCCCAAGCCGCCGACACTCTTCGACTCAGCACCGCTACCCCTGAGTTCACCCGTACGGGGGGCGAGCAGAGTCACAGGTGCGGGTGGTGGCCTGCCTCTACCATCACTGGGTATGACGAACGTGGCTGGTCCGGAGTCGGCGCCGACTTCCGAGCCCGGGCTCGCGCTCGCGGCGGAGTTCCCGACCGCGGACCGTGCCCAGTGGCAGGAGCTGGTGGCGGGAGTGCTGCGCAAGAGCGGCAGGCTCCCCGAGGATTTCGCGGGTGCGCCGGAGAGCAAACTCGTCTCCCGCACCTACGACGGCATCGAAATCCAGCCGCTATACACGTCTGACGACGCGGGCGGCGACCTCGGCTTCCCCGGGTTGCCGCCGTTCGTGCGCGGTGCCCGGCCGGAGGGCGTGGTCGACACCGGGTGGGACATCCGGGTCCGTCACCAGCGGGAAGACGTCCGTGCGGCGAACGCGGCGATCCTCGCTGACCTCGAAGGCGGCGCGTCTTCGGTATGGCTGCGGCTCGGCGACGGTTCGCTGCCGATCTCGGCGCTCGCGGACGCGCTGAACGAGGTGTACGTCGGCCTCGCGCCGGTGGTCCTCGACGCCGGGGCGGAGTACGAAACCGCAGCTCAGGCGCTTCTCGACCTCTTCGCCGAGCGCGAGGTCCCGGCCAGCGAAGCCGTCGGCACGCTCGGTGCGGACCCGCTCGGCACCACGGCGCGCACCGGGCAGGCGCTGCCCCTCGGCCCAGCTGCCGAATTGGCCGCGAAGGTTGCCCCTAAGTACCCCAAGGTCCGCACGATCGTCGCCGACGGACTGCCGTTTCACGAGGCAGGCGGCTCCGATTCGCAGGAACTCGGCGCGACGATCGCGTCTGGCGTCGCTTATCTGCGGGCGCTCACCGAGGCCGGTCTGGACGTCGCCGCGGCGGCCGCGCAACTCGAGTTCCGGCTCGCCGCGACTGCCGATCAGTTCCTCACGATCGCCAAGTTCCGCGCCGCGCGCCGGCTGTGGGACCGGGTTCTCGAAGTTTCCGGCGCGGCTGCGGACGCGCGCGGGATGCATCAGCACGCGGTCACGTCGCCGTCGATGTTCACCCAGCGTGATCCGTGGGTGAACATGCTGCGCACCACCGTCGCCTGCTTCGCGGCTGGCGTCGGCGGCGCGGACGCGGTCACCGTGCTGCCGTTCGACGCGGCGATCGGCCTGCCGGACGCGTTTTCTTCGCGGATCGCCCGCAACACCAACGCGATCCTCATCGAGGAGTCGAAGCTGGGCAGCGTGATCGACCCGGCGGGCGGCTCCTGGTACGTCGAGAAGCTCACCGACGAACTCGCCGAAGCCGCGTGGCGCGAGTTCACCGCGATCGAGGCGGCGGGCGGCATCGAGGCCGAGCTGGCGTCCGGTGCACTCGCCGGACGGCTGGCCGAGACCTGGGAGAAACGCGCGAGCCGCCTCGCCACCCGGCGTGATCCGCTCACCGGCGTCAGCGAGTTCCCGAACCTGGGCGAAAAGCCGGTCACCCGCGAGCCGGTTCCGTCCACTGTGGACGGCGGGCTGCCGCGGCACCGGTACGCCGAGGAGTACGAGAAGCTGCGCGACGCCTCCGACGCCTACCTCGCCGAGCACGGCGAGCGGCCGAAGGTTTTCCTGGCTACGCTGGGTCCGGTCGCCGCACACACCGGACGCGCGTCCTTTGCGACGAACCTGTTGCAGGCGGGCGGTATCGAGGCGGTGAACCCCGGCGCGACCGAAGATCTGCCCGGCGCGTTCCGCGAGAGCGGCGCGAAGGTCGCGTGCGTCTGCGGCACCGATGCGGCGTACGAGGAACAGGCCGCGTCCGTCGCGGCGTCGCTCGGCGCGGACAGCGTTCTGTTGGCGGGCAAGGGAACCTACGACGGAATCAGCGGCAATTTGTATGCCGGGTGCGACGCGCTCGAAGTCCTGACCAGCCTCCACGCACAGCTGGGAGTCTCCGCATGAGCATCCCGAATTTCGCCGACGTCCCGCTCGGCACTCCCGAGCCCGGCGACCGAGCCGCGTGGGCACAGGCGGTACAGGAAGCCACCGGCAAAGGCCCGGACGCGCTGGCCTGGGAAACCCCCGAGGGCATCGGCGTGAAGCCGGTCTACACCGCCGCTGATCTGTCCGATGTGGACTTCCTCGGCACGTACCCTGGCATCGCGCCCTACCTGCGCGGGCCGTACCCGACGATGTACGTCAACCAGCCCTGGACGATCCGCCAGTACGCCGGGTTCTCCACCGCCCAGGAGTCCAACGCCTTCTACCGCCGCAACCTCGCGGCCGGGCAGAAGGGCCTGTCGGTCGCGTTCGACCTCGCGACCCACCGCGGCTACGACTCCGACCACCCGCGCGTGTCCGGCGACGTCGGCATGGCGGGCGTGGCGATCGACTCGATCTACGACATGCGCCAGCTGTTCGACGGCATCCCGCTCGACAAGATGTCCGTCTCGATGACGATGAACGGCGCGGTCCTGCCGGTGCTCGCGCTCTACGTGGTGGCGGCCGAGGAGCAGGGGGTGAAGCCGGAGCAGCTCGCGGGGACGATCCAGAACGACATCCTCAAGGAGTTCATGGTCCGCAACACCTACATCTACCCGCCGCAGCCGTCGATGCGGATCATCTCCGACATCTTCGGCTACACCTCGCAGCACATGCCTAAGTACAACTCGATCTCCATCTCCGGCTATCACATGCAGGAGGCCGGAGCGACCGCCGACCTGGAGCTGGCGTACACGCTCGCGGACGGCGTCGAGTACATCCGCGCGGGCGTCGAGGCGGGCCTGGACGTCGACAAGTTCGCGCCGCGGCTGTCGTTCTTCTGGGCTATCGGCATGAACTTCTTCATGGAGGTCGCGAAGTTGCGCGCCGCACGGCTGCTGTGGGCGAAGCTGGTTAAGCAGTTCGACCCGAAGTCGCAGAAGTCGCTGTCGCTGCGTACGCACTCTCAGACGTCAGGCTGGTCTCTCACCGCGCAGGACGTCTTCAACAACGTCACGCGTACGTGCGTCGAAGCGATGGCTGCTACCCAGGGGCACACACAGTCGTTGCACACCAACGCTCTCGACGAAGCGCTCGCGCTGCCCACCGACTTCTCCGCGCGGATCGCGCGCAACACACAGCTGTTGCTGCAGCAGGAATCCGGCACCACGCGCGTCATCGACCCGTGGGGCGGCAGCGCGTTCGTCGAGAAGCTCACGTACGACCTCGCGCGCAAGGCATGGGGCCACATCACCGAAGTCGAGGGCGCGGGCGGCATGGCGCGCGCGATCGACGAAGGCATCCCGAAGCTGCGCATCGAAGAGGCGGCCGCGCGTACGCAGGCGCGCATCGACTCGGGACGACAGCCGGTCATCGGTGTGAACAAGTACCAGGTCACCGACGACGAGCAGATCGACGTTCTGAAGGTCGACAACGCGGGCGTACGTGCACAGCAGCTCGAGAAGCTGCGTCGGCTGCGCGAAGAACGCGACCCGCAGGCCACCGAGGACGCGCTGCGCCGGCTCACCGAAGGCGCGCAGAACAACGGCAACCTGCTCGAGCTCGCCATCAACGCCGCGCGCGCGAAGGCCACCGTCGGCGAGATCTCCGACGCGCTGGAGAAGAACTGGGGCCGCCACTCCGGCCAGATCCGCACGATCTCCGGCGTCTACCGGGAAGAGGTGGGGAAGTCGGACAACGTCGAGAAGGCCCGCGAGCTGGTCGACAAATTCGCTGAAGACGAAGGCCGCCGCCCGCGCATCCTCGTCGCGAAAATGGGCCAGGACGGCCACGACCGCGGCCAGAAGGTGATCGCGACCGGCTTCGCCGACCTCGGCTTCGACGTCGACGTCGGCCCGCTGTTCTCCACCCCGGCCGAGGTCGCGCGCCAGGCGTCGGAAGCGGACGTGCATGTAATCGGCGTGTCGTCGCTTGCCGCCGGGCACCTCTCGCTGGTGCCCGCGCTGCGCCACGAGCTGGCCGAGCTGGGCCGCGAGGACATCATGGTCGTGGTCGGCGGCGTGATCCCGCCGCAGGACTACCCCGAGCTGCGCGAAGCGGGAGCGGCGGCGATCTTCGGCCCGGGCACGGTGCTCGCGGACGCCGCGATCGACCTGCTCCAGCAGCTGGCCGCGCAGGAGTCCTGAACCTTGCCGCGGCGGATCGACGTCGGCGAATACGCCAAGGGCGTGCTCGCGGGCGACCGGGGGACCCTGTCCAAGGCCATCACGCTGGTCGAATCGCATCGGGAGGACCACCGGCGGCAAGCGCAGGAACTGCTCGTCGAGCTGCTCCCGCACGCAGGCGGCGCGAAACGCGTCGGCATCACCGGCGTGCCCGGAGTCGGCAAGTCGACATTTATCGACCAGCTCGGCACCGACCTCACCACGGCCGGGCACCGGGTCGCGGTGCTGGCCGTCGACCCGTCCTCGACCCGCACCGGCGGTTCGATCCTCGGCGACAAGACCCGGATGGCGCGGCTGGCGGTCGACCCGAAGGCGTTCATCCGGCCGTCGCCGACGTCCGGCACGCTCGGCGGCGTCGCCCGCGCGACCCGCGAGACGATCGTGCTGATGGAAGCGGCCGGCTTCGACGTCGTGCTGGTGGAGACGGTCGGGGTCGGGCAGTCCGAGGTGACCGTGGCGAACATGGTCGACTGCTTCCTCTTCCTGACCCTGGCGCGCACCGGCGACCAGCTGCAGGGCATCAAAAAGGGCGTGCTGGAACTCGCCGACGTCATCGCGGTGAACAAGGCCGACGGCCCGCACGAACGCGACGCCAAGCGTGCCGCGCGCGAGCTGCAGGGCGCGCTGCGGATGATCTACGGCAAGGACGCGCTCTGGACACCGCCGGTGCTCACGTGCAGCGGACTCGAAGGCAGCGGCCTCGACGAGGTGTGGGCGGCGATCGGGAAACACCGTGAGGTGCTCACCGAATCGGGTGATCTTGGTGAACGGCGCAAACGTCAGCAGGTGGACTGGACCTGGTCGATGGTCCGCGAGCAGCTGCTCGACCGGCTCACCGCGCATCCGGCGGTCCGCGCGCAGGTAGCCGACGTGGAACGAGCCGTGCGCGACGGAGAACTCACCGCCACGCTGGCCGCGCAGCGGATCTTGGCGGCGTTCGCCGAACCGTCGTGAACCCCTCTTCTTGAACGTTGTCCAAGAAGAAAGACCGCTCTGCGCACAAGTGTCTTTTGACCGTCTCAGGGGCTTGTTGCGCCCGACGGTCGTCAGCACGGGGCGAGCGGACCCGGCTCCACCGCGTGGCGGCTGACGCGCCCGAGCTTCGGCGGGCACAATGCACGGTGACGGCGTAGAAGGGAAGTCATGGCGAAGGTGCGGGGACTGCTGCTGGCCGGTTTGCTCGGCGTGCTGCTCACCGGAGTGCTGCCGGTGGCGGCGTCCGCGGCGACCTCGGCTCCTGCCGCGGCCACCGTGGCGGTTGAGACGGCGATCACGCAGGTGAACGCGGTCCATCAGGCACCCCCGGGCCCGGTGCTGGACCCCACGCAGACCGACAAGGCCAACGCCGACAAGACGAAGAAGAACCTCATCGCGGGCGGGGCGGCGGTGGTGCTGCTCGCCATCGTGTTCTTCGGCCGCCGCCACCGCATCAAGCGCCGCAAGGCCCAAGGCGGCTGAGCTTTCCGGCGTTCACCCACGCCGAACTTCGTCAGCCGTTCGCCGCAGATCTTCTACCGGCCGTCTTGGTCGGAGCGCACCGCACCGCCGCTTGCCACCTGCATGGTGCACGATCGACTCCAATGCGTAAGACAGATCGATCGGCACGTTGCGTGTTCCCCTGCGCTCGTGTTGCGGGAGGAGGTGCGGCGTGACGGTGCTGGACTCACGGCCGGACGTTCCAGGTGACCACAACCCGATCGCGGCGCCCGGCGCGCTGCTCACCGAAGCCGGCGTCAGCATGGCTCCGGTGGAAGACCTTGGCGCGGGCCGCGGCCCGTTCTGGCTGGACGACTGGCTGCGCGCGAACGCGACCGACGTGCTCGCGTGGCGGCGGCACATCCACGCCCACCCCGAGCTGTCGCGCGACGAGTACGCGACGACCGAGCTGATCGTGTCGCTGCTGCGCCGGGTCGGGCTGAAGCCGTGGGTGCTGCCCGGCGGCACCGGCGTGGTGTGCGACATCGGCAAGGGCGAGCGCTGCGTCGCGCTGCGCGCGGACATCGACGCGCTGCCGCTGACCGAGGACACCGGCCTGCCGTACTCCTCCACCACCGAGGGCGCGGCGCACATGTGCGGCCACGACGCGCACACCGCGATCCTGCTCGGCGCCGGCCGCGCGCTCGCCGGCGCGCCCGAGCTGCCCGGCCGCGTGCGGCTGATCTTCCAGCCCGCGGAGGAGGTCATGCCCGGCGGCGCGCTGGACATGATCGCCGCGGGAGCCCTGGAAGGCGTCGAGCGCATCTACGGCCTGCACTGCGACCCGCGGCTCGAAGCGGGCAAGGTCGGCACCCGGGTCGGCGCGCTGACGTCCGCCGCCGACCTCATCGAACTGCGCCTCACCTCGCCCGGCGGCCACACGTCGCGGCCGCACCTCACCGCGGACCTCGTGTACGCGCTGGGCACGGTCATCACGTCGCTGCCGTCGGTGCTGTCCCGCCGCGTCGACCCGCGGTCCGGCACGGTGCTGGTGTGGGGCGCGGTGCACGCCGGACAGGCCGCGAACGCGGTGCCGCAGGACGGCGTCCTGCGCGGCACGCTGCGGACCGCCGACCACGAGGTGTGGAAGGCGCTGGAGCCGCTCGTCGCGTCGTCGGTGGAATCGCTGCTGGCCCCGACCGGAGTCGGCTTCTCGCTCGACTACCGGCGCGGCGTGCCGCCCGTGGTCTCCGACGCCGAGTCGACCGCGCTGATGCGCGCCGGCGTCGAGGCGGCGGTCGGCGAAGCGGGGCTCGCCGGGACGGAACAGTCGTCCGGCGGCGAGGACTTCGGCTGGTACCTCGAGCACGTCGGCGGTGCCTTCGCCCGGCTCGGCGTGTGGTCCGGCCCGCCCGCTCCGCAGGCCGACATCCACCGCCCGACGTTCGTCCTCGACGAGCGCGCGCTGCTCGTCGGAGTCCGCACTTTGGTGCACACCGCACTGGCCTCGCTGGCCTGAGTTATCCACAGGCTGCGGGCTGGTGTGGATAACTTGGGTGGGTGAGAGGTACCCCTCGCGCGGGGGTGTCAGCGGGGGATTACGCGCTGTGGTCTAGACCGCCGACGCTTTGGTCTTGGCCCGTTCACCGAGAGTCATTTCGGACTTTTGTGCTGCCGGGGCGAGCCTGTTGGCGGTTGGCTGCCGGTGATGGATTTCGTGTTGCGCGGCAACGGTTCTGGCGGAATTCGGGGCTGGCGGCGGCGCTGCGCTGACCTGATTTCTGCCGTCATTTTCGATCACGCGCTGCTGTTTTTCCTGCGCGCTGAGGTGCTCGATGCCCGTGTGGGTGAGCCTCTGCCGTGTGGTATTGGGCGGCTGTCCGGCCCGGCTGTGGATAGTCCGGAGACGCAGAGTTATCCACAGGGCGGTGCTGCTGGGGACAACTTCCGGCCCTCTGCTAGGGCGGGTGTGGATGACTCCGGAAACGAGCGTTCCAGGGCGACGGGAGCAAGGTCGGGGCAGCCGGGTTGGTTCGTCCTTCGAACGGCTGACGGATGGGGCGCGGGCGCTCGGGGACGGCTGAGGGCAGGGCAGCCGAGGGTCGGCCGGGCGGGGTTAGGCGAGGGCCGAGCGGGCGGGGCAGCGTCGGGCGAGGGCCGAGCAGGCGGGAAGCGTCAGCCGCTGATCCCGGTGCACGGCCGGGTGCGCAGATCGTCCACGTAGTCCACCGGAGCCCCGGCCGCCTCCGCGGCGTCCGCGAGCACCCCGAGATACCGCGCCGAGGGCAGCCCGCCCTCGTAGGCGTCCAGGACGTACAGCCAGGCCAGCACCGACCCGTCCATGGTCTGCACCCGCAGCCGGATCTTCGTGTGCATCCCCAGCTCGCCGCCTTCCCAGCGGTCGAGGCGTTCCTCATCGAGCGCGGTCACGTCGTAGATCACCACGAACACCCGAGACGACGGGTCCTCGACGATGGTGGCCAGCGCGCCTTCCCACCCGATGTCCTCGCCGCCGAAGGTCAGCCGCCAGCCTTCCAGCCAGCCGGTGCCCGCCATGGGCGAGTGCGGGGCGCGCTCCAGCATCTGGGCGGGCTCCATGTTGGATCCGTAAGCGGCATACAACGGCACGCGGCACAGCCTAGCGACCCTTCCTTCGCATATCCGGATGCACATGCCGTGTCCCGGGCACTTCGCCTGCCGGTCAGGTTCGCCGCGTAGGGTCAGGACCACCGCCAAGCACGTGTGACATAGGAGGACCCAGGTGACCAGGATCGTGATCATGGGTGGCGGCCCGGCGGGCTACGAAGCCGCCTTGGTCGCGGCGCAGCACGGCGCCGACGTGACGATCGTCGAGCGGGACGGCCTGGGCGGCGCCTGTGTCCTCTACGACTGCGTGCCCTCGAAGACGTTCATCGCGTCGTCCGGCGCGCTCGCGAAGATGCACGACCTCGGCGAGCTCGGCATCAACACCGACATGGCGGACACCACCGTCGACCTGCCGACCGTCCACGGACGAGTGAAAGGCCTCGCGCTCGCGCAGTCGGCCGACATCCGCGCCCGCGTGCAGCGTGAAGGCGTGCGCGTGATCACCGCCGAGGCCCGCTTCGCCGACGACGAGCCGGGTTTGGCCACCCACACGGTGGAAGTCACGCACGCCGACGGGAAGGTGGAATCGCTGTCCGCCGACGTCGTGCTGATCGCCACCGGCGCGACCCCGCGCGTGCTGCCCGGCGCGGTGCCGGACGGTGAGCGGATCCTGGACTGGCGGCAGCTGTACGACCTCACTGAGCTGCCCGAGCACCTCGCGGTGATCGGATCCGGCGTCACCGGTGCCGAGTTCGCCTCCGCGTACACCGAGATGGGCGTGAAGGTCACCGTCGTGTCCAGCCGCGACCGCGTGCTGCCGCACGAGGACGCCGACGCCGCCGCGGTGCTCGAAGAGGTCTTCACGCAGCGCGGCACCACGGTGGCCAAGCAGGCCCGTGCGGAACGCGTCGAGCGCACCGAGAAGGGCGTCGAAGTTCACCTGGCCGACGGTCGCGTGATCGAGGCAAGCCACGCGCTGATGACCGTCGGGTCCATCCCGAACACCGCCGACATCGGCCTCGACCGCGTCGGCATCGAACCCGGCCCCGGCGGCTTCATCGCGGTGGACCGGGTGTCGCGCACGAGCGTCCCCGGCGTCTACGCGGCGGGCGACTGCACCGGCGTGCTGATGCTCGCGTCCGTGGCGAGCATGCAGGGCCGCATCGCGATGTGGCACGCGCTGGGCGAGGGCGTCGCGCCGATCAAGCTCAAGACCGTCGCGGCGAACGTCTTCACCCACCCGGAGATCGCGACCGTCGGCATCAGCCAGCAGGCGATCGACTCCGGCGAGGTTCCCGCGCGCACGATCATGCTGCCGCTGGCCACCAACGCGCGCGCGAAGATGGAAGGCCTGCGCCGCGGTTTCGTGAAGCTGTTCTGCCGCCCCGCCACCGGCGTGGTGGTCGGCGGCGTGGTGGTCGCGCCGTCGGCGAGCGAGCTGATCCTGCCGATCGCGCTGGCCGTGCAGAACCAGCTGACGGTGGACCACCTCGCGCTGACGTTCTCGGTGTACCCGTCGCTGTCCGGATCGATCACCGAAGCGGGCCGTCAGCTCATGCGGCACGACGATCTGGACTGATTTTTCTCCTCCGGGCAACCCCGTGCCGCACACCGCGTCTTGCGGGGTGAAGACGTGTGGCACGGGGAAGGAACGAGGGTGCGCAAGAGCGCGATTTTCGCGGTGGCGGCGGCGATCGGACTGGCCGGGACAGCGGTCCCGGCGGTAGCGGCGGACGGGCCGGCCCCTGATCCGGTGACCGTGCAGCTGAACCAGGACACCGCGGTGCTGCACGGCCAGGTGAACGCCTACCAGCGCGGCTCGGACCCGAACCTGGCGCTCGCCTACTGCCCGGGCGCCAAGGCCGGTACGGCGACGTTCAGCTCGCCCGCGCTCGCGTTCTCGCAGTACTTCTACGGCGAGATGGTCGGGGTGAAGGCCACGATGAGCGCGCACGCGAAGCTGGTGCCTGGCACCAAACCCGGCAGCTATCCGCTCACCGTCACGTGCGACGGGAAGCAGTACAACGCGACGTTCACCGTGCCGGCCGCGCAGGTGTCCCGGGTGCCTCAGGGCGCGGCGAAAGCGGGCGACGGAAGCCTCGCCAGTTAATCGTCCATGCTTGCCAAAACCGCCGGAAAATTGTTTCCGGCGGTTTTTTCGTTCCCGGGGCAACCCCGCGGCGGGTGGAGACGTCTTGGTTGTTGTCGGAACGAAAACGCCCGGGCCGCAGGGGGAACTGCTGGCAGGGCGCGGATTCGCCGCTGTCGCATGCGGCGGGAATCGCATTTTTCATCAAGGGGAGTGTCATGAAGCGTACCGTTGTTTTCTCCGCCCTGGTCGCCGCCGGAATGCTTTCGGCCGCACCGGCTTTCGCCGCCGAAGCGCCCACTACGAGCACCACCGCTGCTCCGTCTTCCGCTCCTGCCACGGAGGAGCCGACGGACGACAACGCGGGTGTCCCGAAGGCGTTCATCCGCGTGCTGCCGTCGTCGGGCCACGCCGGGGACCGCGTCACGGTGCGCATCGGCTGCGAGGCCTCGGAAATCAAGAACCTGAACTCGGCGGCGCTGCAGTTCGGCAAGCTGCACCCGGTCGGCCCGCAGAACGACCCGTCGAAGGCTCCGATCTCGCAGGGCGCCGCGACCGTTCGCACCGGCGTGAAGCCCGGTGTGTACAAAGTGGCGTTCTCCTGCGGCAGCGCGGATCTCAGCACGAAGTTCACCGTGCTGGGCGCGAAACCCGCGCCGAAGCCGACGCCCACTCCCGCGCCCAAGCAGGTCAGCAAGGTCCCGTCGGGCGCCCCGCAGACCGGCGGCACGGACGGTCCGGTCGTGGACAGCCAGTCGAACCTGGGCCTGCCGATCGCGGCCGGCGCGATGGGCGTGCTCGCACTCGGCGGCACCGGGCTTGTGGTGGCGCGTCGTCGCCAGCGTGGCTGACTAGTCTCCTGGGCCTGGCTGCGTTTTCGCGGCCAGGCCTGGCCGGATCGGGGGAATGATGATCAGGAAGACAATCGCCGCGTCGGCCGTCGCGCTCGTCGCGCTGGTGTCCGGATGCTCGGTCGGCTCGACGACCGCGGCACCCGCTTCCAGCGGTCCGTCCGCTTCGTCGGCCGCGATGCCGAAATCGGAGCCGGTGTCGCTGGACATCCCGAGCATCGACGCGCATTCCAGCCTGGTGCCGCTCGGCCTCAATCCCGACAATTCGGTGCAGGTCCCGCCGGTCAGCACGCCGTTGCAGGCCGGTTGGTACGAAAACGGCCCGACGCCCGGCGAGGTCGGCCCCGCGGTGGTGCTCGGACACGTGGACGGAAACAAGCACAAAGGGATCTTCTACCGGCTCAAGGAAATGAAGCCGGGAGACGACGTAGACATCGCCCGCCGCGACGGCTCCACCGCACACTTCGAGGTGACCAAAGTGGACCAGGTGCCCAAAGACGTCTTCCCGAGCGACGCGGTCTACGGGGACACTTCGGACCCGCAACTGCGCCTGATCACCTGTGGCGGTGCGTTCGACCGGGCCGAGCACAGCTATGTGGACAACATCATCGTGTACGCCCACCTGGTGAACGGCTCGCACTGATCGGGCGATTGCCCGGGCATTGAAGAAGACGCCCCCGATTTTGTCGGTCCCCGGTGCGACACTGTGGCGGTTGGCACAAGTCTGGGAGGCGCGCATGATCACCAGGACAGAACCGTGGCCCGCGGGCACACCGTGCTGGGGCGACCTGATGGTGCCGGACCGCGACAAGGCGGTCACGTTTTACGAGGGTTTGCTGGGCTGGACAGTCGAATCCGGCGGCCCGGAGACCGGTTTTTACGGAATGGCGCAGATAGCCGGAAAACCGGTGGCGGGCATCGGCCAGATCCCGCCGGAGCAGGCCGGGATGCCGCCGATGTGGACGACGTACCTGTCAGTGTCCGATGTAGACAAAACAGTGGCCGCCGTCGCCGAGGCGGGCGGCCAGGTCATCGCCCCGCCGATGGACGTCCTGACCGAGGGCAGGATGGCCATCGCAACCGACCCGACCGGTGCGACGTTCGGCCTGTGGCAGCCCGGTCGGCATTCGGGAACGCAGGCCACTCTGACTCCGGGCGCGCCCGCGTGGAACGAATGCATGACGCGGGATTTCGCCGCGGCTAAGCAGTTTTATGGCGATGTGTTCGGGTACGGGTTCGGCGACATGTCCGGGCCTGGGTTCACCTATGCGACGTTGGACGTGGACGGTCGGCCCGTTGGCGGCCTTGGCGAGCTGTCCGCGGACAGCCCGGCGCAGCCTGGGTGGGTGACTTATTTCTGGACCGCGGACGCGGACGCATCGGCGGCGAGGGTCACCGAGCTGGGCGGGACAGTGGTGAACCCGCCGGTGGACACGCCCCATGGACGGCTGGTGGTCGCGGTGGATGACCAGGGGGCGGGATTTTCGTTGATGGCGCCGAACGCCCAGTCCGGTACCCAGGACGGGTGGGGATGATGCTGAAGCTGGGCTGACCTGGGCCGAGCCGGTGCCGGGTCGAGCCGCGCCAGAAGTACGTGAGGGGAACCCTGAGGCAATCAGATTCCCTCAGGGTTCCCCTCACGGCCATTCAGCCAGCCAAGCCGCACGCCATCGCGGCGGTCGTGCGACCGACCGCCCAGCAACTCGCCAGCCAGCGATCGCTCAAACGAGGCCCGGCGACGCGGTCAATGCCGCGCAGCCAGCGATCGCTCAAACGAGGCCCGGCGACGCGGTCAATGCCGCGCAGCCAGCGATCGCTCAAACGAGGCCCGGCGACGCGGCCAATGCCGCGCAGCCAGCCAACCCCACTGGAAGGATCAGTCCTCCACCCAGTCGAACGTCTTCGTGACCGCCTTCTTCCAGTTCCGGTACTCCTTCTCCCGCCGCGATTCGTCCATCGACGGGTCCCACTGCTTGTCCTTCGCCCAGTTGGTCCGGATGTCGTCCTCCGACTCCCAGAACCCCACCGCCAGCCCGGCCGCGTACGCAGCACCCAGTGCGGTCGTCTCGTTCACCACCGGACGGATCACTGGCACCCCGAGGATGTCCGCCTGGAACTGCATCAGCAGCTCGTTCACGACCATCCCGCCGTCGACCTTCAGCGACTTCAGCGGGACACCCGAGTCGGCGTTCATCGCGTCGATCACCTCGCGCGACTGGAACGCCGTCGCCTCCAGCACCGCCCGCGAGATGTGGCCCTTGTTCACGAACCGGGTCAGGCCGACGATCGCGCCGCGGGCGTCGGAGCGCCAGTACGGGGCGAACAGGCCCGAGAACGCCGGCACGAAGTACGCGCCGCCGTTGTCGTCGACCGTTCGGGCGAATTCCTCGATCTGGGCCGCCGACGAAATCAACCCCAGGTTGTCCCGCAGCCACTGCACGAGCGAACCGGTGACCGCGACCGAACCCTCCAGCGCGTACACCGTGTCGTTCGAGCCGATCTTGTAGCAGACCGTCGTCAGCAGGCCGTTCTCCGACAGCACCTTCTCCGTGCCGGTGTTCAGCAGCACGAAGTTGCCGGTGCCGTAAGTGTTCTTGGCCTCGCCCGGCGAAAGGCACGCCTGGCCGAACGTCGCCGCCTGCTGGTCGCCCAGGATGCCGGCGATCGGCACCTCGGCCAGCGCCCCGCGCGGGCGGACCTTGCCGTACACCTCCGACGACGACCGGATCTCCGGCAGCATCGACAGCGGAATCCCCATCTCCGCCGCGATGTCCTCGTCCCACTTCAGGGTGTCGAGGTCCATCAGCAGCGTGCGCGACGCGTTCGTCGGGTCGGTCACGTGCACGCCGCCGTCGGTGCCGCCGGTCATGTTCCACAGCACCCAGGTGTCCATGTTGCCGAACACCAGGTCGCCTGCCTCGGCCCTGGCCCGCGCGCCCTCGACGTTGTCGAGGATCCACTTGATCTTCGGGCCGGAGAAATACGTCGCGAGCGGGAGACCGGTCTTCGAGCGGTAGCGCTCCTGCCCGCCGCCGAGCGCTCCGAGCTCAGCGGCGATCTTGTCGGTGCGGGTGTCCTGCCAGACAATCGCGTTGTACACCGGCTTCCCGGTGTTGCGGTCCCACACGAGCGCCGTCTCGCGCTGGTTCGTGATGCCCACCGCGGCGATGTCGGTCGGGCGCAGGTCGGCCTTGGCGAGCGCGCCCGCCGCGACCGCGCGGGTGTTTTCCCAGATCTCCTCGGCGTTGTGCTCGACCCAGCCCGCCTTCGGGAAGATCTGCTCGTGCTCGCGCTGGTCGACCGCGACGACACGGCCGGAGTGGTCGAAGATCATGCAACGCGTCGACGTGGTGCCCTGGTCGATCGCGGCCACGTAGGAAGTCATGGATTTCCTCCAGGAAAGGGGATCAGGTCAAGTTGTGGACGGCGAGCCACACCACCGCGGCCAGCGCCGCGCCGACGAGCGGCCCGAGGACCGGCACCCACGAGTAGCCCCAGTCGGGGTCGCGCTTGCCCTTGATCGGCAGCAGGAACGCGTACGCGAGCCTCGGGCCGAGGTCGCGGGCGGGGTTGATGGCGTAGCCGGTCGGCCCGCCGAGCGAGATGCCGATCACCAGCACGACGAACGACACCCCGGCGTAGCCGAGCGCTGAGTTGCCGAAGTCCGGCCCGGACGCGGCGGTCTTGAAGACCGGGGTGAACAGGATCCAGCCGACCAGCACGAAGGTGCCGATGATCTCGGTCACCAGGTTCCACGCCTTGTTCCGGATCTGCGGGGCGGTGGAGAAGATGCCGAGCGTCTCCTCGGGGTTCGGGTGGTCGTCGAACTGGAGCTTGTACGTCAGCCAGCACAGCACGGCGCCGAGAATCGCGCCGAGCATTTCCCCGATCAGGTAATACGGCACGACCGTCCACGAGACTTTGCCCGAAATGGCGAGCCCCAGCGTGACCGCCGGGTTGAGGTGCGCGCCGGTCGGCGCGGCGATGCTGGCCCCCGCGAACACCGCGAAGCCCCATCCGAAAGTGATGAACAGCGTTCCGGCTTGGAAGCCGTTGTTCTTGCGCAGCACGACGTTGGCCACCACGCCGTTGCCCAGCAACAGGAGCACTGCCGTGCCCAGCAGTTCCCAGACGATGATCGCGCCCGGACTCAGACTCACGCTCACGCTTTCCGCACCTCCACACTGGACAGTCTGTGCAGGGCCGAACACGTCCGGCCACAGCCCCGTCGCCGACCCCAGTCCGCGGCACGTTACCGCCGCGTACGCGCGCAATCCATAAGCCGGGCGAAGCAATGTGACCATGATCGTCATGGGTTCCGCCACACGTGTCACCTCGGGGTCAGCAGACGATCACGCAAGCGTGCGATGCTGGGGAAGGTGGAGCACGAGGAGGAACGAGTGGTGACGAATCCGCGCAACGGCAGCGAGCCGGCCCAGCTGGGTCCGGCGGGCCGGGAGGAATCCTGGCGGCGCTTCGGCGACGAGACCTTCGACCTGGTCGTGATCGGCGGCGGCGTCGTCGGCGCGGGCACGGCGCTCGACGCGGCGACCCGCGGCCTGCGGGTGGCTCTCGTCGAAGCCCGCGACCTGGCGTCCGGCACGTCGAGCCGGTCCAGCAAGCTCTTCCACGGCGGCCTGCGCTATCTCGAGCAGCTCGAGTTCGGCCTGGTGCGCGAAGCGCTGCACGAGCGCGAGCTGATGCTGACGAAGATCGCGCCGCACCTGGTGAAGCCGGTGAGCTTCCTGTATCCGCTGACGCACCGGATCTGGGAACGCCCGTACACCGCCGCCGGCTTGCTGATGTACGACACGATGGGCGGCGCCCGGTCGGTGCCCGGCCAGAAACATCTCACCCGCGCGGGTGCCCTCCGAATGGTCCCCGCGCTCAAGCGGTCCGCGCTGATCGGCGGCATCCGGTATTACGACGCGCAGTCGGACGACGCCCGGCACACGATGACCGTCGCGCGCACCGCCGCGCATTACGGCGCGGTGGTCCGGACCTCCACCCAGGTCGTCGGCTTCCTGCGCGAGGCGGACCGGATTTCCGGCGTGCGCGTGCGCGACGTCGAGGACGGCCGCGAGACCGAGATCCACGCCGGCGCGGTGGTCAACTGCACCGGCGTGTGGACCGACGAACTGCAGCGGCTGTCCGGCGGCCGCGGCCGGTTCCGCGTGCGCGCCAGCAAGGGCGTGCACATCGTGGTTCCGCGCGACCGGATCGTGTCCGAGTCGGGAATGATCCTGCGCACCGAGAAGTCGGTGCTGTTCGTGATCCCGTGGCGCAACCACTGGATCGTCGGCACCACCGACACGGACTGGAACCTCGACCTCGCCCACCCGGCGGCCACCAAGCACGACATCGACTACCTGCTCGAACACGTGAACTCGGTGCTCGCGACGCCGCTCACGCACGACGACATCGAAGGCGTGTACGCGGGTCTGCGGCCGCTGCTGGCCGGCGAGAGCGAAGAGACGTCGAAGCTGTCGCGCGAACACGCGGTCGCGCGCGTCGCGCCGGGCCTGGTCGCGATCGCCGGCGGCAAGTACACGACGTACCGGGTGATGGCGGCCGACGCCGTCGACGCCGCGGTGGTCGACCTGCCGGGCCGCCCGCCGTCGTCCATCACCGACAAGGTCCCGCTGATCGGCGCGGACGGTTACCACGCGCTGGTCAACCAGGCCGACCACCTGGCCGCCGAGCACGGGCTGCACCCGTACCGCGTGCGGCACCTGCTCGACCGCTACGGCTCGCTGGTGCACGAGGTGCTGGCGCTCGCGGCGGACCGGCCGGAGCTGCTCAAGCCGATCGAGTCCGCGCCGGATTACCTCGGCGTGGAGGTCGTGTACGCGGCGAGCCACGAGGGCGCGCTGCACCTGGAGGACGTCCTCGCGCGGCGCACGCGGATCTCGATCGAGTACGCCCACCGCGGTGTCGACTGCGCCGAGCAGGTCGCCCAGCTGGTCGGCAGTGTGCTGGGCTGGTCGGAGGACGAGACGAAGCGCGAGGTGGAGGTCTACCGGGCGCGGGTCGAGGCGGAGCGGGATTCGCAGCTGCAGCCGACGGACGAGTCGGCGGACGCGCTGCGGGCGGCGGCTCCGGAGGCTCGGGCCGGGTTGATCGAACCGGTCAGCTGAGCGGACCTCGTGAGTGCCGGGCGAGACCCGGCACTCACGAGGGCTTGAGGATCCAGCGGATGAGCGTCTCCCCGCTGGGCGACGGCCGATCCTCCGGCCCCACCCGGCTGAATCCGGCCCGCCGCGCGACGACCTCGGACGCGGTGTTGCTTTCGTCGTGCCGGTAAGCGATCTCATGCAACCCCAGCCGCGCGAACCCGAACTGGATCGCGGCCGAAAGCCCTACTGCCGCAATGCCTTTGCCTCGTTCGGCCGGATGCGTCCACACCGATGCCTCGGCCGTGCCGAAGTCGAGGTCCAGATCGCGCAGTCCGACCTCGCCGAGCAGGCGGCCGGTCGCCGGTTCGGCCACGGCCCATGAGCAGCGTTCGTCGCACGCCCATTGGGCGGCGCGCAAGGTGACGTACTCGGTGGCTTCGTCGGGCGTGCGCAGCCGGTAATTCAGTACGTATCGCCGATGCTGCGGGTCCGCGAACGCCTCCATCAGCGCGGGCCGGTCGTCGAGCTTCCGGTCCGCGCGCAGCTGACGCAGGTAGTACGCGCCCGCGTTGATCTCCACGGGTTCCACAACTCGAGCCTAACCGTCCGGAACCGGAAAACGGCTGCGTGCCGCGTCACGACCGGGGCGGGCGCCAGGGTGAAAAATCCTTGCCGTTTCGGGCAGTGCCGAGGGAAAAGCCGTCGCGCGGTGATGATCACGCTGGCAGCGTTGCCGGTATGCCGGACAATCTGACCCAGTTTGCCGCCGAACATTCCCGTCTGCACGGATGGGACGACCTTCCCGCTTTCCTCGCCGACGACCGGACCTGGACGTTCGCCGAGGTCTACGCCGGGGCCGCACGCGTCGCGGGCGGTTACCGAGCCGCCGGGCTGCGCCATGGCGACCGTGTTCTGCTCGCGCTTCCGGACAGCATCGAAATGGTTTGGTGCCTGCTCGGCGCGTGGCAGGCCGGAATCGTCGCGATTCCGGTGAATGTCCAGATGAGCCACGACGATCTGACCCGGGACATCCGCACCGCCGAACCCGCGTTGATCGTCGCCGACCCGGAAACCGCGGGCTGGCTCGACGACGCCGGTCTCGCCCCGACCACCGGCGCGGATCGGCTGGCGGAGGCGGAACCGGAGACGGAGTTCGCGCCGGGCGGAGACCATCCGTCGCACGCGATGTTCACCTCCGGGACGACCGGCGCGCCCAAGCTGTGCTTCTACCTCCACAGCAACTTCGACCCGTCGATGCTCCGCACGGATGGCGTCGGCACGGTCGCGTTCTCGGTGTCGCGCATGTATTTCGCTGGCGGTCTGTACTCGTCGGCGATGGCGACGATCTGCACCGGCCAGACGTCGGTGCTTTCGCGGCCGCGCGCGACCCCGGCCGCCGCGCTGGAGTTGATCCGCCGCCACAACGTCGCGACGCTTTTCGCGCAGCCGAGTTTCTACGCGCGCCTGCTGCAGGAACCGGGGCACGCCGAGACGCTCGGACAGTTGCGCGGCGCGATGTGTGCTGGCGAAGTGCTTTCCGCGCGGTTGCGCGAGAAGCTGGTGCCGATCTTCGGCGACCGGCTCATGAATCTTTACGGTTCCACCGAAGCTGGCGGATACGCCGCTGGCCAACCGGCGAACTACGCCGATGCGTCCGCTGTCGGCCCGGCCTTCGAGGGACGTTCGGCGCGCGTCGTGGTCGACGGGCAGGAGGTGGCGGCCAGTGTGCAGGGCGAACTGCAGGTTTTGGTCCCGTTCGCCACGCGGGGTGTCGCTCGCGGCAGCCTCGGCCCGGATCAGGTGACCGACGTCTGGTGGTCGACTGGCGACCTCGGGTCGATCGACGCACAGGGCGTCATCCACGTTTACGGACGGCTGGACGACGTCGAGGTGATCGGCGGGCAGAACGTGGTTCCCGGTGAGGTCGAACGGCTTCTCGAAAGTCACCCGAAGGTACGCGAAGCGGCGGTGAGCGCGGTGCGGCGGGAGGCGGGGGACACGACGTTGCGCGCGTATGTGGTCACGACGTCGGGTTCTGGAGACGACGATCTGGGCGCGGAGCTGGTCGCGCTGACTCGTGAGCATCTGTCGTGGTACAAGGTGCCGCAGGATGTGACGTGGCTGGAAGCGTTGCCGCGCAACGGAAATGGCAAGGTGTTGCGGCGGCAGTTGCGCACTGCGGGCGGTCAATGACCTAAGGCGAAGGGATCGCCGGAAACTCCGCGTGTACGGCGGTCCCTTCCCCTCGCGCGGACTCGATGGTCAGCGAACCGGCGACCCGCTGTACGCGTTGGCGCATCGCTTCCAGCCCGAAGCCGGTGCCGTCGCCGCGGTCGCCGGGGGCGAAACCGCGGCCGTCGTCGCGGATGTCGAGCATGACCAGGTCGCTGGTGTAGGTCAGGGTGATGCCGATCCGGTTGGCGCGCGCGTGTTTTTCCGCGTTGGCAAGGGCTTCCTGCGCCACCCGGTACATCGCCACCTCCAGCTCCGGCAGCAACGGTCGCGCGTCGCCTTCGACGTCGGTGGTCACCTTGGCGCTAGAAGTGTCGGACACTCGATTCGCCAAGCCTGCCAACGCTTCCGGCAGGTGCGAGTCGGCCAACGGCGCCGGGCGCAATGCCTGAACGGCTCGGCGCGCCTCGGTGAGACTGTCCTTCGCCAGTGTGTGCACATGGTCGAGATGCCGTTGCCGATCCGCGGCTTCGGTGGCCTTGGCAGCGGCTTGCAGTTGCGTGACGATGCCGGTCAGCCCCTGGGCGACGGTATCGTGGATTTCGCGAGCCATCCGCTGCCGCTCGTCGAGCACTCCTGCTTCGCGGGCTTGAGTGAGCAGTTGTGCATGCAGCGCTGCGTTCTCCGTTAGCGCCGTTTCCAGTTGCGCGTTCGACTGCGCGAGTTTTTCGTTGGTACGACGGCGTTGCTCATTCTCCGCACCGACAAACCACGCCACGTAGAGGATCGGTCCGACGATCGACACCGCGGTGATCCACGGCGGCGACGGTTGCCAAATTCCCTTGGCCAGCAATGGAACCACCGCTGTCGCAGCCGCGGCGAAGATGCTCCACCGCGTCGGGAACAACACGAACGCGATCGGGTAACCGACCGAGGCGAAGGCGGTGAACGGGTCCAGCCGGGCGGCGAGCACGGTCGCGCCGGTCAGCAGTACGACGAAGAATCCGATGGCCAGCCAAGGGTTTCGCGTGCGGTGCGGGAAAACCGGGATCAGCACGAGCAGCCACAGGCCGGTCGCCGCGGCGAGAAGCAGCGTGGTGCGCCATTGCGCGGCATCGCCGTGCGGCTGACCTGCGGCGATGATGGTGCACACGGCGAGCGCCAGAATCCCGACCCCGGCGAAAACCGGGCCCGCCCATCGCTCGGCCTTCGGGTCGACCGAGCCCGGCCGCAGCCCCATCAGCGGGCTGAACCGCGGCGTGCTCAGCGGCGTCGCCATCCGCTGAGCAGGATCAGCAGCAACGGCAGCGCGAACACGATCAGTAGCCGTCCGCGCGTCACGATGAGCACGATGACCGCCAGTGCGATCGAAAGCGGCACCGAATACCGCATCACGAACGACCCGACCTTGCCGTTTCCGGGGGGCGGCACGGCCGAAACCGGCCGGGCGGTGGCCAGCAGCGCGCTCGGGCGCGGCGAGGGCAGGTCGTCGAACAGCGGCACCAGTTCGCTCACCAGCTTGGCCGACGTGACCTTCGCCGAGCGGCTGCCGTACTCGTCGATGTCGAGGCGTCCGGTGCGGACGTGCTCGGAGAGGACGTCGAGCGCGTCCTGCCGTTCGTCGTCGCTCAACCGCAGGTCAGGCATGGTTCGCCTCAGGGGTCCAGACGGCGCTGCCGCCGGTGTTCGTCGCGCATCGCCCGGAACTCCTCGCGGCGTTCCCGGTGCCGGTCGTGGCGGTGGTGATGGTCGTGGTGCTCGAAACCCTTGCCCCAGAGCGCGCGGCCGACCGCGGTGAGCGCGATCGGCGCGAAGATCACCGGCCAGCCCGCGGTGCCGGTGGCGATCAAGGCGATCGCCGCGATCCACACCAGCGGAATCAAGGCGGCGACGGCGCGTTGCCCGGCCGACCACTCCGGCTGCCGCGCGGCCACCTCGCCGGACGCCGCGGGCTGCGGCACGGGCATCGGCGGCGGTGGCGCCGCGGGCGGTTCTGGCGCGGCGGTCGCGCCCGCGCCGAACACCGGATGCGGCACCGGCAGGTCGGTGAACAGTTCGCCCAGTTCGCCGCGGGTCTTGGCCGCGGTGATCCGGGCGGAACGCTCGCCGAACTCGTCGATGTCGATCCGCCCCGCGCTCATGTGCTCACCGAGCGCATTCAGCGCGGACTCTCGCTCCTGGTCGCTGATCCGCAGCTGCGGAGACGGAACCTCAGTCACGTAGTCGATGGTAGGCCGCGCGAGCGCGCGGCACCCACGACATTCAGCACAACTTCAGTCCTTGAGCTCCAAGAGTTGCGTTCCCTGCGTGACCGCGGAGCCGATCTCGACCGAAAGCCCGGTGACGGTGCCCGCTTTGTGTGCGGTTACCGGGTTCTCCATCTTCATCGCTTCGAGGACCACGATCAGCTCGCCCGCCTCGACGTGCTGGCCTTCCTCGACCGCGATCTTCACGATCGTGCCCTGCATCGGCGCGGTGACCGCGTCGCCACTCACCGCCGCCTTCGCGCCGCCGGCCCGCTTGCGCGGCTTGGCTTTCGTCGCCGCGGGCGCGCCGCCGCCTTCGAGGGCGAACCCGCCCGGCAGCGAAACCTCGAGCCGGCGTCCGCCGACCTCGACCACGACGTTCTGCCGCGGCGCCTCTTCCTCGGCCTCGACGTCCGGCG
The DNA here is from genome assembly GCF_041346965.1 of Amycolatopsis sp. cg13. Classification (GTDB taxonomy): domain Bacteria; phylum Actinomycetota; class Actinomycetes; order Mycobacteriales; family Pseudonocardiaceae; genus Amycolatopsis. Next base: position 4,776,090 of record NZ_CP166848.1, on the reverse strand, counting down.
CGACGAACGGCTCGATCTTGTTGTCGAACTCGGTCTCGATCCAGCGGGTGTGCACGCTGAAGCCGTTGTCGTCGCCGATGAACGCGGGGTCGTCGACGATCACGCGGTCGAACGGCAGCACCGTGGCCATGCCCTCGACCTCGAACTCGGCCAGCGCACGACGGCTGCGCTCGAGCGCGTTCTGCCGGTCCGAACCGGTGACGATGAGCTTGGCGAGCATCGAGTCGAACTGGCCGCCGATCACGCTGCCGGACTCGACGCCGGAGTCGACGCGCACGCCAGGACCGGACGGGGCCACGAACTTCGTGACCGTGCCCGGTGCGGGCAGAAAGCCGCGGCCCGCGTCCTCGCCGTTGATGCGGAACTCGATCGAGTGACCGCGCGGCGTGGGGTCCTCGGTGATCCGGAGCTTCTCGCCGCGCGCGATGCGGAACATCTCGCGGACCAGGTCGATGCCGGTGGTCTCTTCCGAAACCGGGTGCTCGACCTGCAGCCGGGTGTTCACCTCAAGGAAGGAAATGGTGCCGTCGACCGCGACGAGGTACTCGACGGTGCCCGCGCCGTAGTAGCCGGCCTCCTTGCAGATGGCCTTGGCGGATTCGTGGATCCGGGCGCGCTGGTCGTCGGACAGGTACGGCGCGGGGGCCTCTTCCACCAGCTTCTGGTGGCGGCGCTGCAGCGAGCAGTCGCGGGTGCCGACGACGATCGCGTTGCCGTGCTGGTCGGCCAGCACCTGCGCCTCGACGTGCCGCGGCTTGTCCAGGTAGCGCTCCACGAAGCACTCGCCGCGGCCGAACGCGGCCACCGCCTCGCGCGTCGCGGACTCGAACAGTTCGGGGATTTCTTCGCGGGTGCGGGCGACCTTCAGGCCGCGGCCGCCGCCGCCGAACGCCGCCTTGATCGCGACCGGCAGGCCGTGCTCGTCGGCGAACGCGATGATCTCGTCGGCGTCCTTCACCGGCTCCTTGGTGCCGGGCACCAGCGGCGCGCCCGCGCGCATCGCGATGTGCCGCGCGGTCACCTTGTCGCCGAGGTCGCGGATCGACTGCGGGCTCGGCCCGATCCAGGTCAGGCCCGCGTCGAGGACGGCCTGGGCGAACTCGGCGTTCTCGGAGAGGAAGCCGTAGCCGGGGTGGACCGAGTCGGCGCCGGCCCGCTTGGCGGCGTCGAGGATCTTGTCGATCGCGAGGTAGCTCTCGGCCGCGGTGTTCCCGCCGAGGGCGAACGCCTCGTCGGCGAGGCGCACGTGCGGAGCGTCGCGGTCCGGGTCGGCGTACACGGCCACGCTCTGCAAGCCCGCGTCCTTCGCGGCCCGGATCACGCGAACCGCGATCTCGCCCCGGTTCGCGACCAGGATCTTGGTCACCGGACCGCCTGTGCTCGCGGTGTCCTGCTCGCTCACCACATACCTCCCGTGCCCGTCGCCGCGCTGCTGGTCAACCGGGAGTCTACGGACCAGGACAGGGCCTGGATTGAGAGGTGGACCACCCAGTTCGGTCCTGTTTATACCCGTCCGGCCGGGGCCTGATGCCGGAGTTCGGCCGGTAGTTCGGAGTCCAGCACGATGACGTCGTAGGGGTTGACCTGGTGCACCAGGGCCAGATTCTCGGTGTTGACCAGGATCCACGGCTGGTGCTCGCCGCAGCAGTCGACGAGCCGGTCGAGCGCGGTGAACGCGACCAGCGCGGTGCGGCCGTCCGGGGTGCGGCGCAGTTCGACGTTGGCTCCGGTCTGGCCGTCGGTGGTCGGGCCGGTGGGGCCGGTCGGCAGGTAAAGGGCCGGGGGCAGATTGGGGTTCGTCACTCCGACAACATAGACGGACACGGTGCGCAAGGTCGCTTACAGTCTCGGATATGGGGACTTGGCCGAAGCGCATCCCGCGATCCGCGCTGCTCACCGCCGTTCTCGCGGCGGTGGTGACGGCGGCGGCGCTCGTGGTGGTCGTCGCGCTGCGCCCGAAGCCCGACGGCGCGGTCACCATGGCACCGCGCGAGCCCGCGGCGGCCCCGGTCGAAGCACCGTCCTCTACCTGCGGAAACGGCCCGTGCCGCCAGTTGGCCGCGGTGAGCGTCGGCGGCACCCCGGTCGTGTTGCTGGTCGACGCCACGGGAAGCGGGGGCCGGGTCCAGGTCGGGCAGCAGCCGTTCGAACTGGCGATCACGAACCTGGGCGCGAAGCTGACCGCGACTTCATTGCGCTGCGTCGACGGATCGACCGCCGCGTGCCTGATCCGCGGCGACGCGCCAGGCGGCTCGTACGGCGAATTGCTCACCGAGTCCGGCGGGGTGTGGCGCGACTACGGCAAGCCGTATTTCTCCGACGCGGGTTCGCTGTCGCTCTACGACGTGAGCCAGGACGGCCGTCCGGACGTGATCGTCGTCCGGCACGAATGCCCGCAGGCGGTGTCCGGCTCGCCGCGCTGCCAGGCTGCTCCGGTGGTGGCGGAGGTGTACGAGCTCGACGGCGAGGTGATGGGCTGCACGAGCACCGTCACCTCGCCGTCGAATTTCCGGGGCTGGCCGGACGTCGAGCTGAAGAAATCCCAGCTGCGGCGGTGTTCCGGCAGCTCGTGAGTGCTGATCACGGTTCTAACCGGGATCAACACTCACGAGGCGTCAGGCGGTCGCGGGACGGGCGGCGCCGCCCTCGTCGCGGTGGTTCGGGCGAGCGGTCTGCGTGCTGAGGATCTCGTCGTCGAGCAGGCCCTCGCTGCGGGCGACGATGGTCGGGACCACGATCTGGCCCGCGACATTCGTGGCCGTGCGCATCATGTCCATGATCGGGTTCACCGAGTAGATCAGCGCGATGCCGATCGCGACCTGCTTGGCGTCGAGGCCGATGAACGCGGTGGTCAGGGTGAGCGCGGTCAGCCAGCCGGTGGTGCCCGCGGTGGCGAGCGCGCCGAGCACGGCGACGACCACGATGCCGACGTACTGCCCGAAGCTCAGCGGCACCCCGGCGAGGTTGGCGATGAAGATCGCGCCGATCGCCGGGAACACCGCGGCGCAACCGTCCATTTTGGTCGCGCTGGCGAGCGGCGTGGCGAAGGCGGCGTATCCGGGGTCGACGCCGAGGTTCACCGCGGACTGCCGGGTCAGCGGCAGCGTCGCCGAGCTCGACTGCGAAGCGAACGCGAACTGGATCGCGGTGCCCGCCTTGGCGAAGAACGTCAGCGGGCTCACCTTCGCGACGAACTGCAGCAGGATCGGGTAGACCACGAACAGGATCAGCAGGCAGCCGACGTACACCGCGAGCGTGGTCGACAGCAGCGGACGGAACAGCGCGTCGCCGTAGTTGGAGACCGCGGCGCCGATCAGGCCGATGATGCCGATGGGCGCGAGCCGCACGATCCAGCCGAGGTAGCGCTGGATGATTTCGAAGACACTGGTGGTGAAGTCGACGAACGGCTTCGCCTTGTCGCCGAGGCTGTAGGCGGCGGCGCCGATCACGACGGCGAGGAAGAGCACCTGGAGCGTGCTGCCTTCAGCGAAAGCGGAGAAGAAGTTCTCCGGCAGCAGGCCCTTGATGAAGGCGTCCCAGGAACCCCAGTGGCTCATGCTCTTCGCGGCCTTGTCGGCGTTCTTCGCGGTGGCCGCGACGCCCTCGCCGAGCCCGCCGGAGCCGGGGTTGAACAGCTTGCCGATCGCGATCCCGACCAGCGAGGCGATCAGCGACGTGATCGCGAACCACAGCACGGTCTTGCCGCCGAGCCGCGCGGCGGTGCGGCCGCCGCCGAGGCCGCGGAGGCTGTTGATGCCGACCACGATCGCGGTGAAGACCAGCGGGATGACCGCGATCTGCAGCAGGGTCGTGAAGATCGTGCCGATGTGGTCGAGGGTGTCGGTCAGCCAGCCGGCTTCGGTCGTCCGCGCGAGCACGCCGAGGCCGGCGCCCACGACAAGCGAACCGAGCACGGCCGCGGCGAACACGCGCGGTTTGGTGTACGTCCTGACGAAGGACATGTGCCACCCCAGGGAGGTCGAGAGTTTCCGCTGGCCCGGGTGCGGGCCGGCGTCGACTTTCCCTGATCACTCGTCCGAGTGACACATCGTCCCAGTATGTGAACTATTTCCACATCTCGGTGACGCTGACGCCCACCTCGGCGAGGAGCTGGCGCAGCAGCGGAAGGCTGATCCCGATCACGCTGGAGGGGTCGCCCTCGACGCCCTCGACGAACCACCCGCCGAGCGCGTCGAGCGTGAACGCCCCCGCGACGTGCAGCGGTTCGCCGGTGGCGACATAGGCGTCGATCTCGGCCTGGCCGGGATTGGCGAAGTGCACGGTGGTGGACCGCGTGCCGGAGGCTTCCTTGGTGCGCTGCCCGCCGTCGAGCCGGACGACGGCGTGCCCGGTGAGCAGGACGCCGGAGCTGCCGGCCATCTTCGCCCAGCGCTGCTTGGCGACCTCGGCGTTGGCGGGCTTGCCGACCATCTCGCCGCCGATGGAAAGCATGGAATCGCAAGCGACGATCACGGCGTCGGGTTCGGAAACCATCTCGACGACGGCGTTGGCCTTGGCTTTGGCGAGCGCCGTGACGAGTTCGGCCGGGGCGGGATCGGTGAGCGCGGCGGCAACGGCGTCCTCGTCGACGCCGGACACGACGACAGCCGGGTCGAGACCGGCGCTGCGCAGCACGGAGAGGCGGGCGGGGGACTGGGAGGCGAGGACTAGACGCACGGGTTTGAACGCTACCTCGATTGGGCCGGGTGCGGGGTTGTGGCCCGGAGGCGGCGGTGTCGCGGTGGCGCGGGGTGTGGCCCGGGAGGAGATGTCGCGGTGGCGCGGGGTTCGGGTTGTGGCTCGGTGGCGGCGGTGTCGCGGTGGCGCGGGTTCTGGTTGTGGCTCGGTGGCGGCGGTGCCGCGGTGGCGTGGGGTTTGGGGCGTGGCCTGGGGGCGGTGGTGTCGCGATGGGGTTTGGGGTGTGGCTCGGGGGCGGCGGTGTCGCGGTGGCGCGGGGTACGGGGTGTGGCCGGGGCGGAGATGTCGCAGTGGGGCGAATCCGGGGGCGAGCCCCGACGCCAGCGTTCCGAGCTGAGCGATTCCGGCGCGCGGTGCGAAGGCGAGGGGCTGGCGCGGCGAGAGGGCAGCGGCGCGGGACGAGGGCAGCGGCGCGGCACGAGGGCAACGGCGCGGTGAGAGGGGCGGGCTGCGATGTTGCTGGGCAGCGGGGGACCTCGCGGCCCTGGGCAGCGGGGACCTCGCGGCCGCGTACGTGGCAATCGCCGCAGGCGGGTTTTGTGTTGCGCCGCAACCGTGACACCGCTGCTGCGTGATGCAGGGCGCGCTCGGGCCTGGGCTCGGCTCGCCCGGCATGGCCTCCTGTTCGCGTTGCCCCTCTCTTGTTGCCGTCCCTGCCCCGGCTGGGTCTGGCCAGCCGGGGCAGGGACGGTCAGCCGTTCATCGGGCCGGTTCCGGAGTAGGAACGGCCGGTGCTGGCGTGTGCGATCGGGGCGTCACCCGGCGCAGGGCGGCTGCGGACAGGACTCCCAGTACCAGCACCACGATCGGCAGGATCAGCGTCGCACGGGCGGCGTCGGTGAGTCCATTGTGGACTACCTCCCCGGCGAGGCGGCCCGCTTGGGCGGCGAGGTCTGCCGGGAGACCCGGGATCGGGGCGGGGCCGCCGGAGGAGCCGAATTCGCCGGTGGAGGCGGCGGCGTGGGCGATGCCTTCGGTGAAAGGCACGCGGTATTGCTCTGGGAGTTGCTGGGCGGCGGTGGCGGCTTCGCTCGTGATGGAAGCGCTGATCCGTGCTTGCAGGAGCACGCCGATCGCGGCGCTGCCCAGGACCCCGCCTACCTGGCGGGCGGTGTTGAAGATGCCCGATGCGGTGCCGGTGAGCCGTGGTTCTACCGACGCCATCGTCAGGTTGCTCATCGGGGAGAAGATGCAGCCGACGCCTAGGCCGCACACCAGAAGGGCCGGGATCAGTGCCCACGGGCTGGTGTCCGGGCGGGCCTGCAGCGCGATGATGCCCACGCCCGCGGCGAGCAGGGCGAGGCCGCCCATCACCAGGTATTTGCCGTTGATCCGGTCCGAGGCGCGGCCTACGAACGGGGCGATCACGCCGGACAGCAGCGACATCGGGGCGGTGAGCAGGCCGGCCATGGTGGGGGACAGGCCCAGCACCGTCTGGATGTAGATGATCAGCGGCAGGAACATGCCGGTCATCGTGAAACCGACGGTGGTCGCGGTGAGGGTGCCCGCGGAGAAGTTGCGGTTCGCGAACACCGCCAGCGGGACCAGCGGTTCGCGGCGGTTGTAGTGCTGCCACAGTACGAAGGCGACCAGCAGCACCACTCCGGCACCGATGATTTCGAAGACTGTGATGCCGCCAAACACGGTGCCCCAGTCGTACTGCTGTCCATTTTGGACGCCGAACACGATGCAGAACAGTCCGGCGGCGGACAGCAGAATGCCGAGCAGATCAAACGAGTGCGAGTGCTTCGGCTGCCAGTCCGGCACCAGCCACAGCGTGAGTGCGATGGCGGCGACGCCGATCGGCACGTTCACGTAGAAAATCCACTCCCAGCCGAGGTGCTGCACCAGCACGCCGCCCAGCAGCGGGCCGGTGATCGTGGCCAGGCCGGCTACGCCGCCCCACGCGCCCATCGCCGCGCCGCGCTTCGCGGGCGGGAAGAGGTGGCTGATGAATGCCAGCGTCTGCGGCGTCATCAGCGCCGCGCCGAGGCCTTGCACGGCACGGGCGGCGATCAGCATCTCGACGTTGCCGGACAGGCCGCACCACAGCGACGACGCGGTGAAAACGACCAGCCCGGCGACGAAGACGCGCTTCGGGCCGAAGCGGTCGCCGAGGCGGCTGGTGAACAGCATCGGCACGGCGTAGGTGAGCAGATAGACGCTGATCACCCACACCACCGAGTTCAGCCCGGCTCCGAGGTGCTGCAGCATGGCGGGCACCGCGATGGACACGATCGTGGTGTCCAGCAGGATCATGAAGAACCCGATGCAGAGCGCGCTGAGCGCGGCCCACGGGTTAACTGGTCTTGCGTTCATGGTCTTCCTTGAGCTTGAGTTTCTTGTCCTGGAAAGGGATCCGGCCGCTGTCGAGATCCGCGAACAGCTGCTCGATCCACGCGAGCTCGAACTTCCGCTGTGCCGCGCTGTAGCGGAAGTCGAGCCAATAGATTTCGGGGGTGCCGTCGGATTCCAGCCGGTCGATGAGCACCTCGTCGGAGGCCACGGCCGCGCGCAGCGCGGTCATCCGGTGCTCCAGTTCGAGCAGCGCCACGTCGCGCCCCAGATCGTCGATCACGGCGAGTCCGCTGAGTACGTCGCTGTAGTCCGGCACCACGTCGCCCAGCATTTGCCGGGCTCGTTCCTGGAAGGCGTCCTTGCCAGCGGCCGTCATGGCGTACACCGTGCGCTCCGGCCGCCTGCCGTCTCGCTGGGTTTCGACGACGTCGACGAAACCGTTGCGCTGCAAGCGATCCACCGTGTGATAGAGCGAACCGGCCTTGAGCTTCACGCGGGCTTCGACATGCCGTTCCCGCATCAGCTGGGCCATTTCGTACGGGTGCATCGGCCGCTCGTGCAGCAGCTCGAGCACGGCGACGCCCAGCGCCGTGAGCTTGGCCGCGACCATGACGGTGTTCCTCCAGGGATCCAATCGAGTGATACCAAGTGGGTTATTCCACGTGGACTATACGGTGTGGAGCAAGCTGCGGTCCAGTGTGATCTGCGCTGGTGAGCAGCTCGTGGCTGACGGTGATGGGTGTTGCAAGATGGGGAGAGCGTAACCAGGACCACCGACAAAAACCGACGATCGCCTGTTCGACGGCCCTTTCGCGGCCCCGAAAGGCTTTCCGCGACCGACGACCCGGGCCAAGATCGGCTCATGGGCGAGAACCGGGCAGTCGACTGGGAAGGCTTCTTCAACACCCGAGACCTCGGCGGGCTCCCGACCCGATCCGGTCCCAGCACCGAATCCGCGCGCTTCTACCGCTCCGCTAGCCTCCGCTTCGTCACTGACGCGGGCTGGGCCAGCGCGCGCGAATCCGGCCTCCGCACCATCGTCGACCTGCGCAACCCCGTCGAGATCAGCACCTACGCCGTCACCGTGCCACCCGGGATGACCCGCTGCGAAGTTCCGCTGGACGACATCGAAGACACCGAGTTCTGGCAGTACATCGCCGACGAGCAGCTTGACGGAACCCCGCTGTACTACCGCGTTTTCCTTGACCGCAAAGCAGAACGCTGCGCAACCGTCCTGAAAACGCTGGCCCGAGCCGAAGGAGGAGTGCTCTTCCACTGCACTTCCGGCCGGGACCGCACCGGCCTCGTCTCGCTCCTCCTGCTGACACTGGCCGACGTCGACCCGGAAGCCATCGCCGCCGACTACGCCCTCTCGACCGAAGCCGTCCTGCCGCTGTACCGGGCGCTAGGCGTCGAAGACCAAACCGCGCTGCTCGAAGCAGCCTTGACCCGCCGCCAAACGACCATCCGCGAAGCCGTCATCAAGACCCTCGACGGCTTCGACGTCACCGAATACCTCGTCCGCGCCGGAATGGCCGCGGACGAGGTAGACCGCCTGCGGGACCGGCTCAGTCGGTGACCTGGTGCAATTGCCGTGCCCGGCGGCTGCCCAGCGAATACCAGCCCGCGATCCCGGTGCCGACGGTGAGCGCGGCCGCGCTGAGGCCCAGCGACCAGTGCACCCCGACGGCGGAACCGAGCAGCCCCACGGTGAATCCGCTGCCCGCGCGAAGCCCGTTCGCGGACACGCTGTACACGCCGATCACCCGGCCGCGTTCCTCCGGTTTCGCCAGCAGCTGCACGACGGTCTGGCCAATCGACATCGACGCCAGGTTCGCCACCCCGCCGATCACCAGCAGTGCCACCGCGATCGGGTAGCTGGCGGTCATCGCGAAGAACAGGCTCGAGATCCCGTAGATCGCCGTGCTGATCACCGCCGCGGGCACGTTCGGTTTGATCTTTCCGGTCGCCTCCAACAGGATCCCGCCGATCACGCCACCCGCGCCGTTGGCGAACAGCAGCACGCCGTACGCGGTTCCGGCGCTGCCCGCGCCCAGGTCCTGCGCGAAAATCGGCATCGAACTCTGCATTGAAGCGCCGACGAAGAACGCGCCGAGCCCGGCGAGGATGATCATCCCGACCATGGTCGGGTTACCGCTGATTTCCTTCAGTACCCGCACCGAATCCATCAGTCCGACCCGTGGCCGGCGGATGATTCCGCCGTCTCGCGTGTGGCCGGTGAACTTGGTGCGGAACAGGAAGATGGTCAGCGGCAGGTAGAACGCGACGTTCACGAAAATGCCCGCCACCGGCCCGAGTCCGAGCAGCAGGGCCGAGCCGACGACCGGGCCGAAGAGAATGCCCAGGCTGCGGAAGGTCGCGTTGAGCCGGACCGCGCTCGGCAATTCGGCCGGTCCGACGAAATCGTGCAGCATCAGCTGTTCGCCCGGGCCCCAGATCGCGCCCGCGCAGCCGTGCAAAATCAGCAGTACGCAGGCACTCCACACCTCGAGGGTGTCGGTGAGGATCAGCACGCCCCACGCCGCGGACACCGCCATGAACAGCACCTGCGCGGCCTGGATGATCCGGCGGCAGTCGTGCCGGTCGGCCAGTCCGCCGAAATACACCGAGAACAGCAGGAACGGCACCCAGTGGCTGATCACCTCGAACCCGGTCAGCGCGGGCGACTGGAACTTCTCCCACAGCACCCAGTAGGTGATGACGTGCTCGACGTTGTCGGCCATCATGGCGAGGCCGGTGCCGATCAGGTATGGACGGCAATCCTTGTTGTAAAGCGCGGCGAATTTGCGCGGGGCCGCGGGGGCAGCCTCGGCTTCGGGTTGGTGCGTCGGCACCCCGCACGCGGAACACATGACTGAGAACCCCCTAGTGAGCTGGTGCGCTCAACGCTAGACGAGACGTTGCGTCTTGGCTAGACTTCTGCACGTGGGCGACGTCACTGAGCCCGGCGAGCGCCGGCATCACGGGAACCGGTACGGCCGCAGCGAGAACGCGCGCCGAGCGGTCTTGCACGCGGTCGACGATCTGCTGGTGGAGGTCGGTTTCGCCCGGCTCACGATGGAGGGCATCGCGGCCAAGGCCGGGGTCGGGAAGCAGACCGTCTACCGCTGGTGGCCGTCCAAAGTGGACATTCTGCTCGAAGCCCTCGGCGACGACCTCGTCGAGGAACTCTCCCCGCCCGACACCGGTGATCTCCGCAAGGACCTCTGCGCGCACCTCGCCGCGATCGCGTCCTTCCTGACTGCCGCCGACGCCGGTGCGGTGTTCCGCACGCTGCTCGGCCAGGCGCAGCACGACCCGGATCTGGCGCGACGGCTGCGCGAGGACCACATCCGCGGCCAGCACGCGCGCGACCGGCTTCCGCTCGAACGCGCTGTCGCCCGCGGCGAACTGCCGTCGGACACCGACCTGGACACGGCGGTCGAACAGCTCGTCGGGCCGATCCATTACCGGGTGCTGGTCACGGGTGCACCAGTGCCGCCGGAGTTCACAGATGGCCTGGTTGAGCGATACCTCCGGGAGCATCGCCCCGAGTAGGCTCCTGGAGACATGGGAACGGTCTGGTGGCTGATCGGTCTGGCTGTGGCCGCCGCGGTCGTGGCCGGGATTATCTGGATTTTCCGGGACCGCGCGGGCGGGCTCGATCAACGATTACGGGCGGCCGAACAGGCCTCGCGCTGGCGATTTCTGCAGCAGCGCTGGGAATCGGAACCGATGGCGCGGCTCGCGACCGTCCAGCAGGTGCACGCGCTCACCCAGAACGGCGGCTGCCAGGTCCGGATCGTCTGGACCGACAGCTACCACGCCGAGGACGTCGAGATCGAGCACGACCAGGCCGACGCGGGCGACTACCTGTTGCTGCGCGGAGTCGGCCCGCTCGGTTCGATCACCCGGGAGGAGCTGTTGGCGCACGCGGGTGCGGACGCTCCGGATTGGGCTCAGCGCGGACGTTGACGCACCAGCCGCGTAGGCGGTCGTGAGTGGCGGTGCCGGTGAGAACCGGCGCCAACACTCACGAGGACTTCAGCGAGGCAACGACGAGGCGCGCCAGGCCCCGTCACCAGCGGCCAGAGGCGCGTGCAGCGCGGCCGACCGGTCGCCCCACCATGACGTACGACGCCGTGCCGGAGCGGGCGGCGATGCCGAAGCAGCAGCGGCCACCACTGCGGTGAGCGCGGCGAGTTCGGCGTCGTCCGGGTTGCCGCGGACTACGCGGAGCAGGGGAGTGTCCGTCATCGCGGCCTCACAGGGGAATGTTGCCGTGCTTCTTGGGCGGCATCGATTCGCGCTTGGTGCGCAGCAGGCTCAGCGCCTTGGCGACGTGGCCGCGGGTGTGCGCCGGCACGATCACCGAGTCGACGTAACCGCGTTCGGCCGCCGCGTACGGGTTGAGCAGCGTGTCCTCGTACTCCTGGATCAGGTCCGCGCGCAGTGCGTCGACGTCCTTACCCTCCGCCGCCGCGTTGGCCAGCGTTTTGCGGTGCACGATGTTCGCCGCGCCCTGCGCGCCCATCACCGCGACCTGCGCAGTGGGCCAGGCCAGGTTGATGTCCGCGCCGAGATGCTTGGAACCCATCACGTCGTACGCGCCGCCGTAGGCCTTGCGCGTGATCACCGTGATCAGCGGGACGGTCGCCTCCGCGTACGCGTAGATCAGCTTCGCGCCGCGGCGGATGATGCCGTTCCACTCCTGGTCGGTGCCGGGAAGGAAACCGGGAACGTCCACGAAGGTCAGCACCGGGATGTTGAACGCGTCGCAGGTCCGCACGAACCGGGCGGCCTTCTCGGACGCGTCGATGTCGAGGCAGCCGGCGAACTGCGTCGGCTGGTTCGCGACGACGCCGACGCTTTGGCCGTCGACCCGGCCGAACCCGACCAGGATGTTGGGCGCGAACAGCTCGTGCACCTCGAGGAACTCGCCGTCGTCGAGCACGCGGGTGACGACCTCGTGCATGTCGTACGGCGTGTTCGGCGAGTCCGGGATGAGCGTGTCCAGCTCGCGGTCGGTGTCGGTGACGTTCTCGAAGAACCCGGCCGGCGGCACGTCCGCGTCGAACTCCGGCGGCTCGGACAGGTTGTTCTGCGGCAGGTAGGAGAGCAGTTCCTTGACGTAGGCGATGGCGTCCTCGTCGTCGGAACCGAGGTAGTGCGCGACGCCCGACTTGGTGTTGTGCGTGCGCCCGCCGCCGAGTTCCTCGAAGGTGACGTCCTCGCCGGTCACCGTCTTGACGACGTCCGGCCCGGTGATGAACATCTGCGACGTCTCGTCCACCATCACGACGAAGTCGGTGAGCGCGGGGGAGTAGACGTGCCCGCCCGCGTTCGCGCCCATGATCAGCGAGATCTGCGGGATGACGCCGGAGGCCATGGTGTTGCGGCGGAAGATCTCGCCGTACAGGCCGAGCGACACGACGCCTTCCTGGATCCGCGCGCCGCCGCCCTCGTTGATGCCGATGATCGGACGGCCGGTCTTGATCGCCAGGTCCATCACCTTGACGATCTTCTCGCCGTAGACCTCGCCGAGCGCGCCGCCGAAGACGGTGACGTCCTGGCTGAACACGCACACCGGACGGCCGTCGACGGTGCCGTACCCGGTGACGACGCCGTCGCCGTACGGGCGGTTCTTCTCCAGCCCGAAGTTCGTGGAGCGGTGCCGCGCCAGCTCGTCCAGCTCGACGAACGAGCCCTCGTCGAGCAGCAGATCGATCCGCTCGCGGGCGGTTTTCTTGCCCTTGGCGTGCTGTTTCTCGATCGCGCGCGCCGAACCGGCGTGCACGGCCTCGTCGTAGCGGCGGTAGAGATCCGCGAGCTTGCCGGCCGTCGTGTGGATGTCCGGTTCTCCCTCGGGCGGCGTCCCGAGCGGCTGCGTCGCACTGCTCATGTGGCGGAGCTTAGCTACTGCGCGGTTGCCGCGCGTGTGGCGTAGGACTCCCTCGTCGCCGTTTCGCACACCAGCACGCGGCCGTCGAGCGTGCCGACGACGAGCCGGTCCGGGGCTCGCGCGCTCAGCGAGAGCGGGACGACGGGGTGGCCGTTGACCCGCAGGTGCTGCCGTGCGAGTTCGCGACCGTCGGCCGCGTCGAGGGAGACGAGCTCGCCGGAGTTGAACGCGACGTAGACGGTGTACCCGATGGTGTCTATCGCGGTGACCTGGTGGTCGGCGGTGAAGACCCACTGGGCTTTTCCGTCGGGATAGGAGCGGCGGACGACGCAGGAGTTGCCCGGCAGGATTCCGGCGCCGTTGTAGACCGCGGTGGCGTGGACGATCGAGCCGTCGACGAACACGCCAGGGCCGCCGAAGAGGTGCCGGTTCTGGGCCGCGTCCCATTCGAGAGGAAACAAGCGCTCGGTTCGCCGTCGTGCGGGATCGAAGGCGACGACCCATTTGTCCTCGTGCGCTCGCGGGCCCATGCCTTGCAGGAACAGCAGCGTGGGCGCGCGGCGGATGTCGAAGAAATGGTTGATCAGGTCGTATCCGCCGAGGTCGACGCGGCTTTCCGAGGACAGCAGTTCGGTCGGCCCGGAAGGGGGACGGATGGCGAGCTGCCCGGTTTCGTCGGCGACGACCACGGCGGGATGGTCGAAAGCCCGGACCGGTTCGACGTGTCCGTCGGCCAGCCGGACACGTTCGACAGTCGAGGCCGATCCGGTCCAGCCAGTCCAGGTGTTGAGGACGGCGGTGTTCTCGGCGGGGTCGACGCAGAGCTGGCAGCCAATGCCCGAAGTGGGCACGGACCATTCGCGTTCGCCGTTGGCCGACCAGCACTCCACGGCGACCTGATCAAGACTGGCGAGAATCCGTCCGTCGCTCAACGCCGCGACCGCCCACACCTGCCGTCGGCGTTTTTCCTGGGGCAACGGCGCGGCAGTTGGTGCCGCAGCGACGCCGTTGACCTGCAGTGAACGGGCTTGCACCGCTCGCCAGTCCGGCACGGCGATGGTGACGTCCATCGTGGTGGTGCCGAGCTCTTCCTCGTCGTCCTCGGTGGGGACCGAAATTTTCGCGTCGAGGGTGTGCCGGTCGCGCCAGCGAAGTCCGGTGACCTCACGGCGGTCCTTCAGCAAAGAGGTCGCGTGGCCGGATTCGAGGTCAAGAACGGTCAGTTCACCCTCGTAGAAATAGCCGCCGTCGTACGACCCGGAGCCGATGGCGAGGATCGGCAGCTCCGGATGAAACGCCAACGCGTTGACCGGCCAATGCAGGCGCACCAGGTGAACGCATTCGAGCGTGTCGGCGCGGTAGAGGCCGACGCGGTTCCAAGAGGTCGGGCCGGACGAACTCTCCACGCTGTGCCCGGCCCACAGCGGACGTCCCAGCGCACCCCCGACGGCCACATAGCCCGTGCGGGAATCGGTTTCGGTCAGCCGCACCTCGCCGACTTCGGCGAACCGGCCGTCGCCGAGAAGCTGCTGGACGGTCAGCACTTCGGAGTCGGTCACCAACGAAGCCTATGACCGGCGTCAGTTGAATTTTCGGCTTCGGCCTGGCCCTGACCGGCGTTGTCCGGCCTAGGGTGGGCAGCGTGCTGCTCGCCGACGCCTCGGTCCGCTCGCTCGGGCCCGCCGATCTGTCCGCCTGCCTCGACCTCGGAACCGATCGCGGATGGCCGCGCGAAGAACGGAAATGGGCGATGCTGCTGGACGTCGGCCGCGGATTCGGCATCGACGCGCCGGACGGCGGCCTCGCCGCGGCGGCGGTGCTCACCCGGACCGGGCCGACCGCGAGCGTGTCGATGGTCGTCGTCGCGGAGCGGTTCGCGCGGCAGGGGCTCGGCCGTCGCGTGACGGCGCAGGCGCTCGACGCGGCCGGTGACGCCGTGGTTTCCTTGCACACCACGGAAAAAGCGCGTCCGCTGTACGAATCGATGGGCTTCGAGTTCGACGGCGGTTGCAACGACCATCGCGGCCGGTTCACCGACGACGACGGCCCAGCGGCGCGGCCGATCGGTCCGGCGGACGTGGCGCGAGTGTACGAATTGGACAGTGCGGCACAAGGCTTCGCACGGCGAGAGTTGTTGAACCGCATGCTGTTTGAGGCCGACCACGTCTACGTGACTGACGACGGTTACGCGCTCGGCACCGCGCAAGCCGGGGTGCTGGTGATCGGTCCGGTGGTGGCCGCGGACGAGGACCAGGCCCGCGCGCTGATTCGAGGCATCGCCCGTACCGCGTCGGGCGATCTCCGGTTGGCGGTGGACCACCGGTTCCCGGAGCTGTCGGCGTGGTGCGAGGCGCGCGGGCTGGCGGTCCACGGTCCGGCACCGCGGCTGGTGCTCCACGGAAAGGCGTTGCCGGGACCGGCGGAGGTGCGGTTTTCGCCGTACAACACCGCTCTCGGCTAGCTGTACCGCTTCCTGATCTCGGCCCGACGCTCCGCCGACCACGGCTCCAGCTCCACCTTGAACGTCCCGGCGAACAACGCGTTCAGCTGCTCATGCCGCGCCGTCAGCAAGTCCGGCAGCTGATCAGCTAGCTCCGCCGGAACGGTCTGGGTCAGCTCCACCCGCACGCCGTCCAGCGGGTCCGCGGTCACTTCCCACCGCACGCGCCCGGCCGGTTTCCCGTCGTGCAGCCAGGTGTAGGCCAGCACCTCCGGCGACCGCGACTCCAGCACCTCCGCCCCGTCTTCCGGCTGGGGCAACCGATTCCAGACGTCCTCGGCAGGCGGCCAGACCAGGTCGCGGCGGAAGCGGATCGTCCCGCCGTCCAGGACTTCGCCGTCCTCCAGACCGAATTCCTCGATGTAGTGCACCATCCGCGCGTGCCAGTCGGTCGGCATCTCCGGCTCCCGGCCGTCCAGCGTGGCTTCGAGGGAATCCAGGCAGGCGACCCAACCGGTGACGTGCCGTCCCGCGCCGAGCAGCGCGATGTCCGGTTCGCCGCGGTTGAAAACGTGCGTGAAGGCGAGCTTGCTGCCCGCGCCGTCGGGCGACACCTCGATCCGGATCAGGTCCGAGTTCCAGGTGAACTCGAAGACTTCCGGCGGCCGGTAACCGAGAATCTCGCCATCGCTGACGTCTCCGGTTTCGGTGAAGGTGAACGTGATCTTCCCGCCCGGCACCGGGGTCTCCGGCAGTGAGACGGCCGCCGGGAACCAATGCGCCAGCTCTTCCGGCGACGTGACCGCGCGCCACACCTTCTCCGGCGGATGCGCCAGGGTCCGTTCGAGTTTCACGCTCGGTCGTCCGCCAGGAGTGGTTCGCAGGATCGCCATGCCCGTATATAACCACGGAGGTATATACGGGTCAAGCCGTCAGGTGTACCGCGTACCCCGTCTGACCTGGGGCGACCTCGGGCAGCAGGACGAGCCGCCGGTCGTAGTCGCCGCCGTCCTGCGTGCGATAGGGCAGCGGATCGGTCGTTTCCACGGAGTGCAAACGTTTGCGCAGCCGCTCGGCGACGCAGTCGAACTTCTCCGGCGTCATCCGGTTCGTGCCGGTCACCTTGAGCGGCGGCAGGACCGTCATGCCGGTGTAGAAGAGCGTGGCGTGCTGGACGTTGAACAGCAGATCGTCCAGCGAACCGTGCGCGCCGCGCGGGCCGAGGCTGTCCTCGTGCGCCCCGGCGGTGACGATGACCATCGCGCGTTTCCCGGCCAGCACGCCGTTGCCGTAGCGCAGAGTGTGACCGGTTTCGTCGCGGTAGTCGTAGCCGTATCCCTGCACGAAAACGCGGTCGAACCAGCCCTTCAGGATGGCCGGCGTGTCCGCCCACCAGAGCGGGAACTGGACGACGACGGTGTCCGCCCAGTCGAGTTTCTCGTGTTCGATCCGGACGTCCTCGGGCACGGTCGCGATCTCGTCGACGATCGGGTTCCAGCGCATCGCGTAGAGATCGGATTCGCGCACGTCATGGCCGAGATCGCGCAGCGTCGTGACACCCTCGTCGCGGAGTGCGCCGTTGAGCGAGGCGGGGTCGGGGTGGGCGTAGATCCACAAGACGTTCATGAGGCCAGGGTGCAACCGGCGAAACGGCCAAAACAGTGGCCCGATGGCCACCTTGTGCAAGAATCGGGCCATGGCTGTTTTTCGTCATCCGGAGCGGCACAAGGTCGCGGTGCTGGTGCGGCACGGCATGCTCGTGATGGAGCTCGGCATCGTCCACCGGCTGTTCGGCCAGGCCAAATCCGCGGACGGCGAGCGGTTGTACGAGGTCGTCACCTGCACGCCGGAGCCCGGCGACATCCGCACCGATTCGGACTTCACCATCCCGGTCGCGCAGGGTCCCGAGGCGGTCGCCGAGGCCGACACGGTGATCGTGCCCGCGTCGTCGCTCGAGTACGAGCCCACCGGACGGCAGCTGACCCCGCAGCTCAAGCACGCGATGAGCCTGGTGTGCCCGGACAGCCGGATCGCCTCGATCTGCACCGGCGCGTACGTGCTCGCCGCGATGGGCCTGCTCGACGGCCGCCGCGCGACCACGCACTGGCGTTCGGCGTGCGAGTTCCAGCTCGAATACCCGCGCGTGCAGCTCGACCCGGACGTGCTCTACACCGAGGACGGCAACGTCTTCACCTCGGCGGGCGTCGCGTCCGGCATCGACCTCTGCCTGCACATGATCCGCCGCGACTTCGGCGCGACGGTCGCCAACGAGGTCGCCCGCGGCACGGTCGTTTCGCCGCATCGCGAGGGCGGTCAGGCACAGTTCATCCGCCGTCCGGTACCGGAGCCGCGGTCGTCGTCCACCTCGGCCGCGCGGGCATGGGCGCTGGAGCATCTCGACCAGCCGATCACGCTGCGCGACCTGGCGGTGCGCGAGTCGATGAGCACGCGGACGTTCACCCGGCGGTTCCGGGACGAGGTCGGGATGTCGGCGCTGCAGTGGCTGACCCAGCAGCGAGTGGAGCGCGCGCGGCAGTTGCTGGAGGAATCGGAGCTGCCGGTGGACCGGGTCGCCGCGGCGTGCGGATTCGGGACGGCGGCGTCGCTGCGCCAGCACCTGCAAGCCGCGCTCGGGGTTTCGCCGAGCGCCTACCGGACGACGTTCCGCCGGCCGGCCTGAATGCGGCGGTCCGTGGCAGCGCTGTTCGCGGGCTGCCACGGACCGACCCCCAGCGGGACTCATCCTGTCGAGCGGGCTGGGGTGTTCGGTACCCCGGTGACCAGGTCTTACAGAATCTGACACCCGTCAGGAGACGACGGTCACCAGTACATACACCGGGCGGCGGGTCGAGAAGAACTCCGCGCCCTTCGCGTCGACCATCTTCCAGCCGATCCAGCAGCGCCCCGGCGCGGGCGAGGCGGTCAGCGGAACGCTCACCATCACGTGGTCCCCGGGCGGGGTGTCGCCGATCAGCACCCGGTCCGGGGTGCGGCACGAGCCAGGGGCCGGCGGCAGATCCATCCGCTGCAGATACCGCTGATGCCAGGCGACCGAGCCGGTGTTCT
The DNA here is from genome assembly GCF_041346965.1 of Amycolatopsis sp. cg13. Taxonomy (GTDB): domain Bacteria; phylum Actinomycetota; class Actinomycetes; order Mycobacteriales; family Pseudonocardiaceae; genus Amycolatopsis. The sequence goes on along the minus strand of NZ_CP166848.1, from coordinate 4,757,686 downwards.
TCAGCTCCCACACCTTCTGGACGGTCTCGCCGACGTGGATCACAGTGCCGTCGGGCACGGTCACGTCGCCGACGAACTCGGAGTTGTCGCCGGGGAGGCGCGCGCCGACGTCGACCATGGTGCCGCTGGTCAGCTTCGGCACCACGATCGCGGCGACGGCGGCGAGCAGCACGACGACGAACGCGACCGCGGCCAGCGCGTATTTGCGGCGGCGGGGCTTCTCCGGGGCGACCGGTTCCGAGGTGATCAGCACCGGTTCCGCCGCCGTGTTGACGATCGCGACCTCGGCCGTGGGGATCTCCGGCGGCACGCCCTTCAGCTCTTCCCAGCGTCGCCGCCACTGCTGTTCGTCCGCGTCGCAGGCCCGGACGAACTCGCGCGTGGTGTCCCACGACGGGAACCGGGTGCCGCGAACCGCCTCGTGCAACGTGGTATGCGAGATCTGCCCGGAGCGGTCAGCCATCTTGCGGAACGACGGATTCCCGGCCCGCGCGCGCAGTGCGGCGAGTTCCGCGGAGAGCACCTCGGCGGCAGATTGCCCGTCGCCCATCGCTCTCCCTGGTTGTCAGATCCGCTGGTCGGACCAGTCTGACATTCCAGTTCGGCACAGCCGGGCGCACCCCGGTCGCGGCCCCGGCGAGGCAGCCGCGACCGGCGCGCGTCACTGCCAGGCGTCGGTGATCGGCGTTTCGTTCGCCGCGTTGGCGATGCCGGGGAGACCGTTGGCGGCCTCCATGGTGCGCAGCACGGTGTAGTGGTTGATCGTCTCCGAGTAGTCGCCTTGCTTCACGTGCGCGCCGGTGAAGCTGGTGTAGATCTGGTTCGTCGAGGTGCCTTCGTCCTCGTCGAACGTCACGATCAGCAGGCTGTTGTGCGTCTTGGCCCACTGTGCGTAGCCGTCGAGGTTGTTCTTCAGCCAGGTGTCGCCGGTGCCGACCGAGCAGTCGTGCATGTCGTTGCACATGTTCGGCGTCACGAACGAAACGCTGGGCAGCTGTGAGTAGTCCGACGGGAACTGCGAGTAGCGCAGGTTGCTCGACGCGGGCACGTTCGAGAAGTCGACCCAGCTGTTGTGCTTGCGCCGGTACTCGCCGGACGAGCAGCCGGTGTAGCCGTCGGACGGCATGGACTCCGAGTAACCGGTGAAGGTCTTCCCCGCGCCGGCGAGCTGCGAACCGAGGTTGTCCACCGCGCCGAGGTTTTGCGGGCAGGTGTCGTCGGTGACGCCCTGGGTGTCGCCGGAGAACAGCGCGACGTAGTTCGGCTGGCTCGGGTGGGTAAGCGCGTGAGAGTCGGTGAAGTTCGCTCCCTGCGCGGCGAGCGAGGCGAAGTAAGGCGCGGTGGTCGAGTCGATCGACGTCGACGACTCGTTCTCGAACATCACGAGCACGACGTGGTCGAAGGTGGGCACGGTCGCCGCTGCTGAGGCGGGTTGGGCGGCGGTTGCCGCACCGAGAATTGCCGTCGCGACGGCGGCCACGATCCGCTTGCGGAACACGGGTCCTCCAAGATCGGTCGGGAAATGCGCTCAGGTGGGAGCGGCATAGACCGTGCCACGGAGAAGGTGTCCCGGAGAGCGGTCGGTGGGTGAATTACTGGCGACCACTCGTCCGGGGCACGACTTTCGAAGGGTCAGCGCGCGAGCAGGTCCCGCAGGGATTTCGTAACGCTGGCAGGGGAAGTCTCGGCCATGAAATGTCCACTGTGTACTGTTTCGTGCACAAGGTCCGGTGCCCACGCGCGCCAGAGCGCGGCCGCGTCGAAGCCAAGCGCGTCGCCCCAGCCCTGCTGCAGCACCGTCGTCGGCATCTTCAATTGGCGGCCCGTGTCCCGGTCGATGCGGTCGTGTTCGAGGTCGACGCCCGCGGAGGCGCGGTAGTCCGCGACGATCGACGGGACGGCGTTCCGGCTCGCTTCGAGGTATCGGGCGCGGATGTCGGCCGGAATGGACTCCGGGTCCGCGCCCCACTGGTCGAGGAAGTAGCTGAAGAACGCGTCTGGCGCGCCGCTGATCAGCTGCTCGGGAAGGCCGGGCGGCTGCGCCATCAGGTAGAGGTGGAAGGCGACCGCCGCGCTGACGCCGTGCAGTACGTCCCACATGTCCAGCGTCGGCAGCACGTCGAGGATGGCCAGGTGGGACACGTGGTCCGGGTGGTCGAGGCCGGCGCGGATCGCGACGAGCGCGCCACGGTCGTGTCCGGCCAGTGCGAAGCGCTCGTGCCCGAAGGCGCGAGCGAGGGCGACGACGTCGGTGGCCATCGTGCGCTTCGAGTAGGTCTCGCCGGCGTCGGCGGGCTTGTCGCTGTCGCCGTAGCCGCGCAGGTCCGGGCACAGAACGGTGTGGTCGGCGGCGAGGTCGGCGGCGACGTGCCGCCACATCAGGTGGGTCTGCGGGAAGCCGTGCAGCAGGACGATCGGCGAGCCGGAGCCCGCGACCGCCACGTTGAGGGACACGCCGTCGGCGACGGGCACCCGCTGGTGGTCGAAGTTCATGCGACCCAGCGTGCGCCGGGCCGATCAGCAACCGATCAGCGCCGACTGAGCTGATTACAGTACGAATTGATGACCATCTCGTTCTCGGTGCTGGGCCCGCTGGCGGCCCACGACGCGCGCGGGCCGGTGCCGCTGCCCGGCCCGCGGCATCGCCTGGTGCTCGCGCGGCTGCTCGTCGCCCACGGACAGGTGGTTTCGACGGACGCGCTGGTCGACGCGTTGTGGACCGAGCCGCGAGCGGGCGCGGTCGGCGCGGTGCAGACGTTCGTCGGCGCGCTGCGGCGTTCGCTGGAACCGGACCGTCCGCCGCGGACGCCAGCGAAACTGCTGGTCACCGCCGGGCCTGGGTATGCGCTGCGTGCTGAACCGGAGCAGGTCGACGCGTGGCGATTCGAGGCTTTGCTGCGCGGGACGCCGTCGGTCGCGCAGCTGGACGAGGCGCTCGGCTGGTGGCGGGGCGAGCCGTATGCGGAGTTCGCCGACGAATCGTGGGCGCGTGCCGAACGGGCTCGGCTCGATGAGTTGCGGTTGCTCGCCTTGGAACGACGGGCGGCTGGCTTGCTGGATCTCGGCCGCGCCGCCGAAGCGGTACCGGATCTGGAGTCCCTTGTGGACGCTCATCCGCTGCGCGAGGAAGCGTGGCGGTTGCTGGCGCTCGCGTTGTACCGCGCCGGACGCCAGGGTGATGCGCTTGCCGCGTTGCGCCGGGCGCGGGCCGGGCTGGCGGCGGAACTGGGCGTCGATCCTGGACCGGCGTTGCGGCAAGTGGAGCAGGATATTCTCGCGCAAGCTCCGCAGTTGGCTCCGTCGGTTCCTGGCCGGTTGGCCGGGCGAGACGCGGAGCTGACGCGGCTTGCCGAAGTCGCGGCGGAAGTCGTTGACCGCAAGCGATTCCGGCTCGTACTCGTGTCCGGCGAGGCGGGCGCGGGAAAGACCGCGCTGGTCGAGGAATTCGCCGCACGCCTGGGCTGGACGACGGCGTGGGGAATGAATCCGGACGGTGCCGGGGTGCCGCCCGCCTGGCCGTGGACGCGCATTCTCGCCGCGCTGGGCGAACCGGTCCCGCCGCGGTCTGCGGGTGGCGATCCTGCGGTGGCGCGGTTCGAGTGGCATCAGGCGATGACCGCGCGGATCGCGGAGGTGGCTCGCCGGGGTCCGCTGCTGCTTGTGCTGGACGATTTGCAGTGGGCGGGCGAGGAAACTCTGGCGCTGCTGACGTCAATGACCGCGGCTCCAGTGTTGTTGCTCGCGACGTATCGGACGACCGAGGTCTCCGCGGAACTGACCGCTGCGTTGGGAAGGCTTGCGCGCGCCGACCCAGTTCGGCTTTACCTCGGCGGGCTTTCGGTCGAGGCAGTGGCCGAACTGGTCGGTCCGGAGTCCGCTGCGGTGATTCATCGACGGTCTGGCGGAAATCCGTTCTTCGTCAAGGAACTAGCTCGCGCTTGGGATGCCGAAGGCGACTTGCCGGACGGAGTGCGCGACGTCGTCCGGAACCGAATCGCCGCGCTGCCCGACCATGTGCGCGCGGTGCTCGGAAAAGCCGCGGTAATCGGAGCGGACGTCGACCTCGGCTTGCTCGGCGACGTCCTGGATGGGCTGGAAACCGCTGTACAGGCAGGGTTTCTGACCGAAAGCGGCCCACGGGCTTTCCGCTTCGCGCACGCGCTCGTCCGCGACGCTGTCTACGACGACCTTTCGCTGGCTCGGCGCGCCCAGCTGCACCGTGAAGTCGGCGAGGCCTTGGCGAGCCGCCGACCGTCCGAGATTTCCTTGCTGGCGCACCACTTCCTGCTCGCTGGAGACGATCGCGGCACCGCCTATGCGCAAGCAGCGGCGGAACGCGCCGAACGGGATTTCGCGCCGCACGAAGCACTTCGACTCTGGCAAGCCGCGTTGGCGCAAGGCCCGCGTACCGTCGAATTGCTGATGGGTCTCGCCCGGACGTCCGCGTTCACCGGGTCTTTGGCCGCCGCGCGCCGCTACCGTGCCGAGGCATTGGACCTCGCCGGTGCCGACACCACGTTGACCATCCGGGTTTTGACCGCGTTCGACGTGCCAGGAATCTGGACTGAGAACGACGATCCCGCGCTGGCCCGCCGTATCGCCGACGCCGCCGAACACGTCCACGTCACCGACCCGCTCGTCCGCGCCCGGCTGCTCGCGACCATCGCGTTGGAACTGCGCAACGAAGGCGGTCAACGCGCCCACGACGCAGCCGTCGAAGCGGAGAAACTGGCGCGGTCCGCCGAGGATCCGGCACTGCTGGCGTTGGCGTTGAACGCACGCTGGACGCAGACCTTCACCCGTGCTGGCCTGGCCCCGGAACGCGCCCGGATAGGCGAAGAACTGGTCGAACTCGCTGCCCGGCACCGATTGGTGACGTTCGAAGTGCTCGGTCACCTCGTGCTGATGCAAGCCCGCTCAGCGCTCGCCGACTTCGCCGCCGCTGATAAACACGCGACTGCGGCGGATCGACTGGGGGAGCGGTACGACCTCCCGCTCGTTAGCGTCTTCACCGACTGGTACCGCGCGCTCCGCCTGGCCGTCACCGGCCCGGTCGCCGCTGCCGAGGCCGCCTATCGCAGCGCCGCGGCCAGGTTGTCTGGCAGTGGAATGTCCGGAGTGGACCGTGGCCTGCTGCCGCTGGCCCGGCATTGCCTTTACGTCCAGCACGGCCTGGAGTCCACAGTGGACTTCGCGTTGCCGCCGGATCGCCCGGACCTGTTCCTGGAACTGCGCGCTTGCCTCACCGTCGCGACCGGAGACGCACGCGAGCTGTACGAGCGCCTGATCCCAGCGGAGAACGAACTGGCCGGTGCCGGTTCCGGCATGGTGACGCTAGGGCCGGTCGCCTATTACCTGGGCGAGCTGGCCGTCCGGCTGGGATTGCCGCCCGACGAGCATTATCGCAAGGCCGCCGAAGTGGCCCGCCGAGCCGGTGCCGCGCACTGGGTCAGTCGACTACGTACCATTTGCCGCCGCGATTCTCCATAACCGCGTCGCCGAGGTCGCTGTCGGTGAACTTGACCGACGCCTTCACCGCGCGCGCCGGGATCTCGACCCTCTTGGCGCCGTCCTTGATCTTGGACCGGTCGACCGTGGCGGTCTGCAGGGCCTTCTTCTGGGTCGGGGAGATCAGCTGGAACGCCATCGGCATCGTCTTCTCGCACGGGCCCATGCCCTCGTTCTCCGCCTTCTTGGCGGCCGGTCCGGCGATCTCGCAGACCGTCGTGAGGTCCTCCTTGCCCGCCGCGTGCATGAAGGCTTCGTATCGCTCGACCGCGTCACCACCGGTCGCCTCAGCAGCCGACGACGAGGGCGCGGCAGAGGTCGACGGTGAAGGCTTTGCGGCCGAAGAAGACACGGGCGCGGACGAGGGTGCGGGAGAAGCGGTGCCGCCGCTTTCGCCGGAACAGCTGGCGATCAGAAGGGCAGCGCCCACGGCCAGAAAGGGGAGAATGCGAGCGGACATGGTGCGCCTTTCCCGTCAGGAAGAATGCTCGGGAGCATAAGCGACAGACGGGCGCTGCGTGCGGAAACGGGAATTTTGCCGCTGGTCCTGAGGCTCGACCTCAGTTCGCCGGATGCCCCGCCCCGGCGTAGTCGTCGCCAGGCCGGTGGAACGTGTGGATCTGGATCGCCTGTCCCTCGGTCGGCGCGTTGATCATCAGACCGTTCCCGAGATACAGCCCCACGTGGTGGATGTGCGCCGGGCTGCCGTAGAAGACGAGGTCGCCCAGTTGCGGTTCCTGCCCGCCCGGAACCGGCGGCACCGAGCGGTACTGGCTGTCCGCCGTGCGCGGCAGGGAAACCCCGGCGCTGTCGTAGGAAGCCTTGGTGAGACCCGAGCAGTCGAACCCGGCCGCGCCCGCGTCGGGGCCGTTGCCGCCCCACACGTACGGCAGGCCGAGCTGGCCGAGCGCGAACCGCGCGGCGTGCACCGACGGCGCGTTCGACTTCGCCGGGTCGAGGGAAAGCGTCGCGTACAGCTGGGCGTAGCCGAGCACTCGCTGCCGGAACAGCTCCATGTCGCTGCCGTTCTCGTACCCGGCCAGCGCCTTCCACCAGCCGTTGCCCGCGGACAGGTCGACGCCGCTCGCGCACAGCGCGCGGCCCGCGGCGACGGAGGCCGAAGACGGGTCGGACAGCGCCGGGTTCGCGATGCCGGGAATCTGCGCGCCGTACTTCTTCCACTGCGGCGTCGAAAGCCCCATCGCGGCGCCGTCGCCGCGGCCGTGGTTGTTTCCGGCGACGCCGAGGCCCGCCAGGGTGACCCACGACAGGTGACAGTCCGGGCGCTCCTTGCGCATGGTCAGCTCGCCGTTCGCGTAGCCGAGCAACGCGGGGGCCGGGATGTCCAACGGTCCGGCGAGCGAATCCGCCCACTTCTGCAGCGGAGCCGGACCGCCGCCTCCGCCAGCCGCTCCCTGCGCCGGTTCCTGCGCTTGCACCGGGGCGCTCGCCTGCAGCACCGACGGACCGCTGACGGTCTGCGTCGGCACCGGCGCGGTGAGCGCGGCCTGCGCCGGAACGGGCGCGGGCTGATCGCGTCCGGCGACCAGCCAGCCCGCGGTGGCGAGTCCGGCGACCAGCGGCAACGCCACGAGCCCTCGATACAGCGCGCCGCGAGCCCAGGTGGGCTTCTGCGGCGCGTCGGCGGTGGGGGTCTCCGGCGTCACGGCGTCCAATCTAGAAGAGCGCACCTCTGGGTAACGAGCGAACGGCTTGCACGTTAGGGGGACTCTCATATTGTGGGCACATGGCTGAACTCGACGCGGCGCGGCTGCGGGACGGACTCGGCGGCCGCTACGCCCGCCTCGACGTCGTGGAGACGACCGGTTCCACCAACGCTGACCTGCGGAAAGCCCTCACCGAAGGTGCCGAGGACCGGACCGTTTTGCTGGCCGAACACCAGACGGCCGGCGTGGGACGGCGGGCTCGTTCGTGGAGTTCGCCGAAGGGGGCCGGGCTGTACCTGAGCATCGCGCTGCGCCCGGCGGGCGTGCCGTTCTCCGCGCTCGGCTCACTGTCCGTGGTCGCCGGTCTCGCAGTGCACGCGCTCGCCACCGATCTGGGCGTCGACGTCGCCCTCAAATGGCCTAACGACGTGCTCGCCGGGCCGGACCGGGCCAAGTGCGCGGGCATACTCGCCGAGGCCGTCGGCACCGACGACGCGGCCGTGGTGCTGGGCATCGGGCTCAACGTCCTGCCGCTCGGCGACGACGTCCCGGCCGGTCCGGGCGGCCTGCCCGCGACCTCGCTCGCCGAGCAGGGCGCGACGACCACCGACCGCACCGAGATCGCGCTCGGCCTGCTGACCAGGTTCGACGACCTCGAACGCCGCTGGCGGACCGCGGGCGGAGACCTCACCGAGGCCGGACTGCTCGGCGACTACCGCGCCCGGTGCGCCACGCTCGGCCAGGACGTCCAGGTCCAGTTGCCGGACGGGTCGACGCTCACCGGACGCGCCGCGGACCTCGACGCGTCCGGCCAGTTGCAGGTCGACGTCGCCGACGGGCGGCGGCTGACCGTTTTCGCCGGTGATGTGGTGCACGTCCGCCCCGTTTGACCGGAACGGGCGCGCCCGCGCGGGGCCAGCGCCGGTACGGTGGATCCACCACATCGGCACACATTCGCAGGGGAGCGCCCGCCGTGGCCTATCCGGACGATTTGCTCAGCCAGAACGAGCGCGTGGTGGTGCACAGCCACCCGCACTTCAAGATGCTGATCTTCCCGTTCCTGGCGTTCGTGATCACCGTCGGCGCGGCGGTGTGGCTGCTCATTGTCGCCAAGGACTTCGCCGGGCCGTGGAACAACGTCACGATGATCGCGGTCGCCGCGGTGGCGCTGATCCTCGTGGTGTGGCTGTTCCTCGCGCCGCTGGTCCGCTGGCGCACGACGCACTTCATCGTGACGACCGACCGGCTGATCGCGCGCGAGGGCGTGCTCAAGCGCACCGGCATCGACATCCCGCTGTCGCGGATCAACAGCGTGCAGTTCGAGCACGGCCTGATGGACCGGATCTTCGGCTGCGGGACGCTCATCATCGAGTCGGCCTCGGACGAGCCGCTGCGCTTCGATGACATTCCCCACGTCGAGCACGTGCATACGGTCATTTACCGCGAAGTCAACGACAATCCCTACGACGACTACCACGGCGCGCCCGGTCCGCAGGACACCGAACCTCTGCCCCCGCGCGGCCGGGAACCGCGCGGAAGGAGACGCTGACGTGGGTGCTCGAGAGGTCGGCCTGCCGGAACGGGTCCCCGCGGGCGGATTGCCGCCGCGGGTCGAGATCTGGGAGGTCGGGGCGCGCGACGGGCTGCAGAACGAGGGCTCGGTCGTGCCGGTCGAGGTCAAGCTCGAATTCCTGGACCGGCTCGCCGGCGCCGGGCTGACCACTCTCGAGGCGACCAGCTTCGTGCACCCGAAGTGGGTGCCGCAGCTCGCCGACGCCGAACAGCTGCTCGCCGGGCTCGACCGCCGCGACGGCGTCCGCTACCCGGTGCTGGTGCCGAACGACCGCGGCCTCAACCGCGCGCTCGACGCGGGCGTCGACCACATCGCGATCTTCGCCAGCGCCACCGAGACCTTCGCCCAGCGCAACCTGAATTCGACGTTCGACGACCAGTTCGCCATGTTCGAACCGGTGGTCACACGGGCCCGCAAGGAGGGCCTCGAGGTCCGCGGCTACCTCTCGATGTGCTTCGGCGACCCGTGGGAAGGCGTGGTCGCGACGGAGCAGGTCGTGCGCGCGGGCAAGCGGCTGCTCGACTTCGGCTGCTCGCAGCTCTCGCTCGGCGACACCATCGGCGTCGCCACCACGAACCAGGTCACCCGGCTGATCGAGGCGTTCGGGGACACCTCGGCGCTTGCCGTGCACTTCCACGACACTTACGGCCAGGCGCTGGCCAACACCGAGGCCGCGCTGCGCGCCGGAGTGTCCACTGTGGACTCCTCGGCCGGCGGCCTCGGCGGCTGCCCGTACGCCGAGTCGGCGACCGGCAACCTGGCGACCGAGGATCTGGTCTGGCTGCTGGAAGGGCTGGGCGTGGAGCACGGCGTCGACCTCGGCAAGCTGGTGGAGACCAGCGTGTGGATGGCCGGGCAGCTGGGCCGTCCGTCGCCGTCGCGGGTTGTGAACGCGCTTGCCGGATAGCACTCCCGAGTTCGTCCCGCTCGGGGCGGAGACGTGGCCGTTGTTCGAACGGCTCTTCGGCCCGGGCGGGGTGCAGGGCGGCTGCTGGTGCTCGTTCTTCCGGCTCAGCGGTCCGGACTACAAGGCCGCCGGTCGCGAGGGCCGCAAGGAACATGTCCGTAGCGAGGCTCAGGACGGGAAACCGTTGGGGCTGCTCGGAATCATCGACGGCGAACCGCTGGGCTGGGTGGCCGTGTCGCCGCGGAAGGACAATCCGCGGCTGGCGCGGTCGCGCGTGATGGCGTCGGACGAACCGGGCGCGGTCTGGTCGGTGACCTGCTTTTACATCCACCGGCGCGGCCGTCGGCGCGGGCTGGCGACGGCGTTGCTGCGGGCCGCCGTCGACTACGCCGCCGAACAAGGGGCGGAAAGCGTCGAGGGATATCCGGTGTCGGACGTGAAGCGGTCCGCCGCCGACCTCTACCACGGCACGACCGGCATGTTCACCGACGCGGGATTCGAGTTGGTCGAGGAGCGCGGCCCGGCCCGCGCGTTGGTGCGGCGGCGCATCCCCGTCGCCCGATAAGGTGGGTTTCCCGCTCGCCCGGAACCTTCCGGTGCGAGCGAGCGTCCGACCCGGTGCCGGCACGACCGAGAAGAGGGTGCCAGTGTCCGACCGACCCGAACCCGCAGACACCGACGTCGCCACCGGCCCGGTGCGCGTGCCCGCGCAGTACGGCGGGTTGCTCGAACGCGGCTTCGACGAGGTGCCCACCCCACCCGCGGGCACCGGCGTGCTGCCCGCGCACAGTCGTCCGCCGGTCGGTTCTCCGCGCACGGACCGGGAAAGCGTGCTGGCGCTGTTCGCCGTGCACATGTTCCCGCTCGGGCATTTGCCGGTGGCCGCGGACCGTCCGGACCGGCAGTTGCCGCTGCCTGCGGAAGGTGTCGTTCGGCGTCCGCTGTTCGACCATCCAGAATCGGCGCTCCTCGACGACACCGCGGTGCTCGGGTACGTCAAGCAGGGCTTCCGCCGTTCGCCCGCGCCGCCGGTCGATCCGGAGCCGCCCCAGGCGGTCACTGAAGGCTATGCGCCGCCGGAGGGTCCGGAGTGGGAGCGCCGGTTCGTGGTCGGCGCCGAATACGTGTGGCCGCCCGCGGAGGGCTGCGTCGAAGAGCCGAATCCGGTGGTATTGCCGGAAAACACGCTGTTGGACCGCTTCGGCAGCGATCACGGCCGGGTGTTCGCGCCGGACGGGACGCCGTTCGCGGAGCGCGCTTTGCCGCCCGCCGCGCTGCGTTCCGGCTACCGCCGTTATCGCGTGCTGAAGCCGATGCCGGTGTGGCAGGCCACGTCGGCGGAGTGGTTCGACGGGCCGGGCGGCGGAATCCGCTACCGTGCGGTGCTCTCCGCGGACGAACTGGTCACGCTGGGATTCCTGGTTGACGTCACGCGGGAGGCACGATGAACACCCAGTCGATCCGGAAGTGGCTGGACGTCATCGGAGTGCCCGAAGAAGTGGTGTCGATCGGCCGCGAGGCGGACAACACGTGGTGCCTGCTGCCGACCGCGGACGGCGGCTGGGAAGTGTTCTGGCGCGAGCAGGGCAACCGCTACGACTGGGCCGCGTTCACCTCCGAACAGGTCGCCTGCCACTACCTCTTCGGCAGGCTGACCTGGTCACAGGTGGCGCGCGGCGCGGTCGGCGTGCTGCCCGGCGCTCACTGACGGCGCAGGATCGCCAGCGCCTCGTCGTGCAGGAGGCCGTTGGTGGACAGCGCTGAGCCGCCCTCGTAGGTCTCCGCACCGGAAAGATCGGTGAACCGGCCGCCCGCCTCGGTCACGATCACCTGCGCGGCGGCGACGTCCCACGGATTCACGATGCACTCGGCCGCGACGTCCATCGCGCCCTCGGCGACGAGGCAGTGGCTCCAGAAATCGCCGAACGCGCGCGACTCCCAGCACGCCTCGGTGAGCGCGAGGTACTTCTCGCGGGAGTGGTACTCGGTCCAGCTGTTCAAGTCCGTCGTGGACAGATAGGCGTCGCCGAGCGTCGCCACCTTCGACACCGACATGCGCCGTTCGCCCGCCGCGTCGCGCAGGTGCGCGCCTTCGCCGCGAGCAGCCCACCAACGGCGGCCCAGCAACGGCGCGCTGATCATGCCGACCACCGGCGTGCCGTCTTCGACGAGCGCGATCAGCGTCGCCCACACCGGGACGCCGCGCAGGAAGTTCTTGGTCCCGTCGATCGGGTCGATCACCCACGCGCGGCCTTCGCTGCCCGCGGTGCCGCCGCGTTCTTCGCCAGCGACGGTGTCGCCGGGCCGTTCGGCGGCGAGGATTTCGCGGATCGCGTCCTCCACGGCAGTGTCGGCGTCGGTCACCGGAGTGCGGTCCGGTTTCGCGGACACCGCGAGGTCGAGCGCACGGAAACGGGCAGTGGTCAGCGCGTCGGCGGCGTCCGCCAGCCGGGTGGCGAGAACGAGGTCATCCGAGTAGGCAGGCACGGTCACGATGGTTTCACGCCCGTGCGCCGTAAGGTTGGCCAGGTGAGCATGGTCCTACTTGCCGAAGACGATCCGGCCATCGCCGAGCCGCTGTCCCGCGCGCTGCACCGGGAGGGGTACGAGATCGAGGTCGTCACCGACGGGCCGGCGGTGCTGGCCGCGACCGCCGCGCACCGCGTCGACCTGCTCGTGCTCGATCTCGGGCTGCCCGGGATGGACGGGCTGGAGGTGTGCCGCAGATTGCGCGCGAGCGGCACCGAACTGCCGGTGCTGATGCTCACCGCGCGCACGGACGAGGTCGATTTCGTCGTCGGCCTCGACGCGGGCGCGGACGATTACGTCGCCAAGCCGTTCCGGCTCGCGGAACTTCTCGCGCGGATCCGCGCGCTGCTGCGCCGCCGGGTGCCCGAGGTGCTGGAAGCGGGCGGCGTCCGGATGGATCTCGGCGCGCGACTGGTCACAGTGGACTCGCACGAGGTGCAGCTGGCGAACAAAGAGTTCGAACTGCTGCGCGTGCTGATGAGCCGGGCCGGACAGGTCGTCAGCCGCGACGAGATCCTCGCCGAGGTGTGGAACGACCTGGAGTCCAAGACGTCGAAGACGCTTGACATGCACATGTCCTGGCTGCGCCGCAAACTCGCGGTCGCCGCTGACGAGGCGGCGGGCAGGCAGGCGAAACCGGTGCACTCCGACGCCGAGCGGCGCATCGCGACCGTGCGCGGCGTCGGGTTCCGGTTCAATGTCGAGTAGCCGCCGATGAGCATGCGCCGCCGGATCCTGCTGGCGATCCTCCTCGCCGTGCTGGTCACCGCGGCCGTGCTGGGCATCCCGCTCGGCGTCACCGCGTGGCGGCTGGTGGAGAACCTCAACCGGGAAAGCCTGGCCGAACGAGCCCGCAACATCGCCGCGACGGTCGACACGCAGGTCGCGAACGGCCAGGAAATCGACCTGGAGCAGTTCCGGGTCGGCGTTCCCGAGGGCGGCATGCTGATCGTGCGCGCCGAGGGCTTCAGCGAAAAACACCTCGGCGCGAACCCCGGCCCGAACCCAGTGGTCGAATCAGTCCCGACCGCCCGCAGCGGCACGGTAATGCTGGCAATCCCGAGCGGTCCGGTCCGCACGAAGCAGACGCAGGTGACGCTGCTGGTCGTGCTGTTGGTGGTCCTGTCGGTCGGCACCGGCACGGTGGTGGCGACAGTGACCGCGCGGCGCCTGGCGAAACCCCTGCGGCACGTCGCCGACCGCGCGTCCCGCCTGGGCGGTGGCGATTTCCGACCCGACCCGAGCCGGTACCGCGTGGCCGAACTGGACATGGTCGCGGAGGCCCTGGACACGTCCGGGTCCGCGTTGGCGCAGCTCGTGCAGCGGGAACGACAGCTGGTCGGGGATGTCTCGCACCAGCTGCGGAGCCGGTTGACCGCGCTGCAGCTCCGGTTGGAACCTCTGACCGGTCATGAAGACCCAGACGTCGCGGAGGAATCCCGTGCCGCGCAGGAGCAAGCGGACCGCCTAGCCCAAGCCTTGGATGAGCTGCTGGCCGCCGCCCGCGCCGCCCGAGAGGTGGACGCCGAGCCCGTCGATCTGCCGGTGACGCTGCCCGCGGTTGCGGAGGAATGGCGTCAGCTGCTGCGAGTCGAGGGCCGGAACTTGCGGCTGAAGGTCGCCGACGGCTTGATGGTGCGCGTGACCCCGGCGCGGCTGCGCGAGGTGATCGGGGTGCTGCTGGACAACGCCCTCCGCCACGGCGCTGGGACCGTGACGCTGTCCGCCCGTCGTGGTGATGCGGAGGGGACCGTGGTGATCGAGGTCGCGGATACCGGGTCTGGGGTGCCGGATGAAATCGCGCCGCACATTTTCGAACGCGGTTTTTCCGGTGGTGGTTCGACTGGGGTGGGTTTGGCGCTGGCGCGCGCTCTTGTCGAGGCGGATGGCGGGCGGCTGGAACTGTCGAATAAGCGTCCGGCGATTTTCAGTCTGTTCTTGAAGGTCCCGCGCCCGGACGATGTGGGTGAATTGCAGTGGCCCGCGGAGCCGGTTCCTCGCTGAGCAGGGCCCGGATGGCTTGCCGCAGGTATCGACGCTATGCCCGCATTTGCGTGGCTCCATGGAAGATGCGCAGGCCAGGGGCGTCGGAAATGCAGTAACCGCCGACCGCTCCGACTAGACCGGTGCGTCGGAGCTTCGCTAACTGGTTGTCCCGCATTCCTTTGGTAACGACCCCGATTCACCGTCCGGAGGCGCGCGGACCGCCGAGATCGCCCTGCAAACGGGTAGAGCTGCAGGATTCTCGCGCGCTAGTTCGCCCACAGCTGTTCAGCCGGTTTGCCCAGCTTCCATGGCCCAGCGGGAAAACGCCCCGCTGAGATCGGTCAGCGTGTCGTCAAGGTCGAACAGCGCCAGCCGGGTCACCGGGGAAGCCGGGTGACCCCGTCCTTCCGCCGTTCCCCCAGCTCATCCGGGAAAACCCACTTCTTGAACCCCCAGAACCGGAACACCATCGCCAGCAGCATGCCGATGATCGAGCCGCTCGCGAAGTCCGCCACCTCTTGCACGAAGCGCGACACGTTCGGCACTTCCAGGTGCAGCCAGTAGCGCGAGATCAGCAGCGGAATGAGGTTCACCACCACCGCGACGCCGCTGATCACGAAGAACAGCGTCGCCTCGTGGGCGCGTTCGCGGCCGCCGCGGGTGCGGAACGACCATTCGCGGTTGAGGACGTACGACACGATCGTCGCGACGATGATCGCGATCGCCTTCGCCGTGGTCGGTTTCGACTCCAGCACGCTGAGCTTCAGCAGGTACCAGACGCCGTTGTCGACCAAGAAGGTCGTGCCGCCCACGATCGCGAACTTCAGCAGCTCCCGGTGCTTCACGAGCACGGAGCGCAATGGCTCGGGGGTGCGGGCGAGCACGGTTTCGACGACGGTCACGTATCGCAGTCTAGAGAATTCGAGGTCACGGCAGGTCTCAGGCGGCCTTACGGTCCGGAATATCCGGATTGTCATTCCGCCCCGGTTCCGGCCGGGCACCCTCCGTAGGGAAAACCCACTTCTTGAAGGCCCACCAGCGGAACAGCGTCCCGAGCAGGGTCCCGATGATCATCCCGCTCACGAAGTCGGCGGACTCCTGGCCGACCAGGCTCACGTGCGGCACCTGCAGGTCCAGCACATACCGCGAAACCCACTGCGGCAACGCGTTCAGCCCGAGCGCGACCCCGCTGATCAGGAAAAACAGCGCGGCCTCGTGCGCGCGCTCCCGTCCGCCGCGAGTGCGGAAGGCCCACTCCCGATTCGCGACGTAGGAAAAGATCGTGGCGACCAGCACACCGACGATCAGCGCGGTGACCGGATGCGTCCGCAGCACGGTGAACTTCAGGACGTACGTGATCGTCAGCGTGATGACGAAGCTCGTGCCGCCGACCAGGGCGAAACGGACCAGCTCACGGTGCTTCGCCAGGAGTTCGCGCACCTGGCGGACGCTACTCCGTGAACCAGCTGAAGAACCCCCGGGGTTCGACCGACGGCGGACGGTTGTCGTGGTTACCGGGTTTGCCGGGCTTGCCGTTCGAACTGGGGTCCGGCGGCGCGCTCGTGGTTGCGGCCGGGCTGCTCGACGTCGGGTCCGGGGTCTCGTCGTCGGGGGACGTCGAGGTCGGCGGGGTGATGCTCGGCTTCGGGTGCTTCGACGAACTCGGCGGGTGGCTCTTCGAGGTCGAGGGCGACGTCGTCGGCAACGGCACCGACGTGGACGACCACGGCCCGATCGTCGGATCGTGGCACATATCCCACCAGCAGCCGAGCTCCACGGGCACCGGCTTAGCCGAGGCATCGCCGAGCGAGGCGTTAACGGTGACGGTGAGCGGACCGTCGAATGGCTTGCGGTCCACCACCACCAACAGGTCCGCTCTCTCGCCCGGAGCCAGCGGTTTGGCAGTGGTGCAGCTCGTGCTCGCCTCACTGGACGTGCAATTGAACTTCTTCAAGCCCAACTGCCAGATGGTGCTGTGGTCGAACGTGATCGTGACCGGCTTCGTGCTTTGCCCAGTGTTGTACACCGTGGCCTGGATCTCTGGCTCCAGCTTCCACGGCTGGCCGAACGCCTTAGCTGTTAGCGAGAGATCGTCCTTCGGAGCCTTGACCTTCACCTGAACGCGGACACTGACGTTCACCGAAGCACCCGCCGTGACCGAACCGGTCACCGTGCCGCCGCTCGCGTTGTCGTCTGCCTTCAGCCGGAACATCAGCACAGCCGACTGCCCAGGCTGCAACCCACTGCCGGTCTTGCACGTGACTGTCCCCGTGCCGCCCGGGCACGCGACCTGCATCGGTCCGGACTGCGCGGCCGCCTCGCTGGAGTACGCGCCGACAGCGCCGCCGCCGTTCGCCCCGACCGCCTGCACGCCAGGTGGCAGGTTCAGCGTCGCCTGGACCGGATCGGACACCGAACCGCCGTCGTTGCGCACGGTGATCGGCAGCGCGACCGGCCCGCCGCCCGGTTGGAGTTCGACCCCACCCGGCGGCATAGCCGCGGACAGCTGCGGCGGAGCGGGGTTCGGAGCTGGCGGCTGCGCTGGAGGTGCCGCCGGAGGAGCAGCAGGCGGCGGCACGGCGGGAGGCGCGGGCTGAGCAGGCGGAGGGGCCTGCGGAGCCGGGGGCGCGGCCGGAGGAGCGGGCTTCGGCGCAGGTGCAGGTGCCGGCGCAGCGGCCGGCGGCGCGGGTGCCTGCTGAGCAGCGGGAATGGTCTGTGTCCCACCACCAGCAGCCAGCGCGACAGCAACCGCGGCCACCATCGCAGCCCCGGACATCGCGACCCCAGCGAACTGCCGAGGCGCGGACGCAGCTGCCGCCGCACCCGCCTTGGCTCCGCCTGCCGCAGCCGCGCCAGCACTGACCGCGGCGGCACCGGCGGTAGCCGCGCTCGCCTTGGCCGCACCGATCGTGGCCAGGTAACCGAGTGCGGCACCGCCCAGCACGATCGGCGCGATGATCGCGCGCAGGCTGCCGTTGACGTCGGCCAGTTCGGCCGCGAGCATCCGGCATTCGTCGCATTCGTCGAGGTGGTTTTCGACCTGGGAGCGTTCGCGCTTGGACAGCCCGTCGCGCGTCCAGGCCCCGAGCCGCTCGGCCGTCGCGCGGCAGCGGTCCGCGCCGTTTTCCTGCAGGTGGACCTGCAGATACGCCTGCCGGAGGCCTTCCCGGGCGCGGTAGGCGAGCGCGGAGACGCCGTTCGCGGTCAGCCCGAGCAGCGGCGCGACTTCGGCCGGGCTCTGCTGCTCGATTTCGGTGTGCCACAGCACTGCCTGCCAGCGTTCCGGCAGCCGCGCGAACGCTTTCGCGGCCATCGTGCGCTCGAGGCCCGCGACGGCGGTGTCCGAGAACGGCACGGTGAGCGCCTCGCCGGCGGCCCCGCCGACGTCGCTCATGTCCTCGTTGAGGTCGATCCGGCGGTCGCGGCGGGTCTTGTCGTACGCAGTGTGACGCAGCGCGGTAAGCAAGTACGCACGAAAGGCGCTGTCCGGGCCCTTCCCGCCACGCAGCGTGTCCAGAACCTTCGAGAACGCCTCCGACACGAGGTCGTCGGCCTCCGAACTGGACCGCGCGAGCTGGCGGGCGAGGTTGTGCGCGGCACCGCTGTGCCGCTCGTAGAGCGGACCGTAGGACGCGATCTTTCCCGCGCGGACCTCTGCGATCAGCTCGGCGTCACTCTTACCGGAGAGATCGGCGGGAACGGTGGACACGGGGCTCCTTTAAGGCTGCGCGCGCGGCGGACTCCACGCGCCTTACTCCCTACAACGCACACCAAGTGTGACGGATGCGGCGACACTCGTCACGCCGTGGTCCGTCAGATGGCTCAGTAGGCGCAGCAAGTTCACCTCCTCGTCTGGTGATTAGCCGAAAAAGATCGGGGAAAACGCGTCACGAGGGGAGTTCCGCCGCGTCCCCTCCGTGATTGGGGAACAAGATCGACAGGTACCGGAAGGAGCTGGGGGTTCGGTGGACGTACCGGCGACCGGGGCGCGGTTCGGCTCCGCAGGCGACTCGTCGGGGGACGAGACGCGTGCGCGGTTCGAGCGGGACCGCCATTTGCGGGCATTGCGAGCTCGCTGGCGAACAGCCAGCCTCGCGGCCGGCTGGCGTTTCCCGAGCGACTGGGCATTGCCCGAAGTGGACGCGGTGTGCGCGGCAGTCGTGCGGCACGGCTCGACCGGCGCGGAAAACGCGCTGGCCGGACTCGGCCGGGCGCGGGCCGCGGCGGGAGCGGGGCTGTCGGAGACGTTGTCCGACCTGGCCGCCTTGCACGCGGTGCTCGCCGACCCGGACGCGGTCGACGGATTCGTCGCACCGGACGTCGACGCCACGCCTGCCCGGCTGCTGCGCGTGACCGCGCTGGCCTGGGCCGACGTCGCCACCGACCAGCTCGTGCACACGGAAGTCACCGACCCGCTTACCGGCCTTCCGTCCGCGGCGTACCTGCGGACGCGGCTCGGCGAGATCTATCGCGGCGGCGTCAACGAAGCGAACGTGCTGCTCACTGTGTCGCTCGATCTGACGGCGGTGTCCGGCTGGCCTCGGCTGACCGCGATGATCCTCGCCGCGGACGCTGTCCGAGCCGTCTTCGACACCGGCGAGTGCTACGCGACGATCGGTCCTTCCGCGGTCGCGGTGCTGGCCGAACGCAACGAACGCCTGGCCACGCGCGGGGTCGCGTTGCGAAGGGCGCTCAACGAACGCCTTTCGGTGGACCCGCAGCTGCGCGATGTCGCCCGTCCGCTCGTGTCGGCGGTGCGGCTTCCCGGGACCCATGAGCGGGCCTGCGAACTGCTGACGGAATTGGCGCACAGCTGAGCCCCGGTCCCCCTTCCCGACCAGCATTACCGCGTTCGTGCTTTCCTGGTGTGGTGACCAGGACCGTACCCTCCGCTGCCGACGGCGAAGCTCCGGTGAATCGATCCGGGCAGCCCCGGCTGGCTCTGCGCCGATCTCTGGCACGGCTCTCCGTGCGCCCGCGTTCGATGCTCATCTTCGCGGTGTTCCCGCTGCTCGCGATCGCGGTCGGGTTCTGGGGCTGGGCGCACGACTGGAACCTCGGCGTCGACAGCGCGGTCTACCGGGCAGGCGCGCTGCAGCTGCTGCGCGGGGACAACCTCTACGACGCGAACACGCTGCCCACCGAACCGGGCTGGGCGCTGCTGCCGTTCACCTACCCGCCGACCGCGGCGCTGCTGTTCGCGCCGCTCGCGCTCGTTCCGGTGCAGGTCGCGTGGGGTTTCCTGACCGTGGTGTCGCTGGGCGCGCTCGCGCTGTCGGTGCGGATCGCGATCGGCGCACTGCCCCGCCCGGCCGCCGACGGGCCCCGCTGGTGGGCCTCGCCCGCGCGGTCGACCATCGTGTTCTTCCTGGTCTTCCTCGGCCTGGAACCGGTGTGGCGGACGATCTTCCTCGGGCAGATCAACCTGATCCTGATGGCGATGGTCCTGCTGGACATGCTCGTCATCGGCGCGCGCGGCAGCCGCTGGGGCGGCGTGCTCGTCGGGCTCGCGGCCGCGATCAAGCTGACGCCCATCGTCTTTCTCGGCCACCTGCTGGTCACCGGCCGCTGGAAAGACGCTTTGCGCGGATTGGCGACTTTCGTCGGAATGCAGGCGCTGCTGTTCCTGATCAATCCGCACGATTCGTGGAAATACTGGACAAAAACGCTGCCCGACACCGGCCGGATCGGCCCGGTGCACTGGGCGGGCAACCAGTCCCTGAACGCACTGATGAACCGCGCCACCGACCTGGCCCCGTGGGC
Source organism: Amycolatopsis sp. cg13 (assembly GCF_041346965.1). Taxonomy (GTDB): domain Bacteria; phylum Actinomycetota; class Actinomycetes; order Mycobacteriales; family Pseudonocardiaceae; genus Amycolatopsis. Next base: position 4,737,753 of record NZ_CP166848.1, on the reverse strand, counting down.
CTCGAGCGCGGCGACCGTCATCGGCCTGGTGCTGGCGATTCCGGCGCTGTGGCTGATGTTCCGCTTCCACCGGCGCGGACAGGCGCTGGCCGCGCTGCTCGTCACGGCGTTCTGGATCCTGCTGATCTCGCCGATTTCCTGGACGCACCACTGGGTCTGGGTCGCGCCGCTGGTCGTGCTCCTGGTGTCCAGGCTGCCGAAAACCACCCCGGCGACCGCGTGGAAACGGTGGCTGGGGACGTTCCTGGTGGCGTTCGTGTTCGTCAGTTGCGTGTTGCTGATCTTGCCGAACGGCCGGAATGTCGAGCTGCATTGGAAGGTGTGGCAGAACATTCTCGGCGACGCCTACATCCTGATGCCGGTGGTGCTGGCGGTGGCGCTGGCCTTGCGGTGGGGGCTGCAGCGGCGCGCTCGCAACCGCGCTCAGCGGGAGTCTGTGTAGCCTATTCGCGCTGGTCAGCGCGCTCACTTGCGGTTTTTGTCGGTGGTGGCGGTTACTGTCTGGATCGCGGTGGTTACGCGGCCGTCCGGAGCCTGACTCGCGGACGGGCACGGCCATTCGTTCTGATCCGGCGTTTGCCCGGGCAGATCAACCGAATAGTGAGCCCTTGCTACTCCGTCTGACCGCCGTAGAAGTCGCCCAGCGCGGTGCGGGTGTACTGGATCAGCAGGTCGGCGTGCGCGAAGTCGTCCGGAAGACAATCGCGGGCCGCGGTGAGCAACTCGCCGAACCGGAAGGGCGGCGTGACGGTCTTGGCGAGCGGGTGCCGTTCGCGGAGTTGCTTCATCAGTTCGGCGAGGTAGATCACGGCTGAATGGGAGTCGGTGCTCCAGAGCCAGACGAGCACGTCGCCGAATCCCTCGGGAAAGGCCAGCGGCCGGGCCTCGCCGGTGAGCATCCCGGTGGCCACGCCGGGGAGGCTGGCTTGCCGGAGGGCGTGGAGGACCGGACGCGGGAGAGTGACGGATTCCATCCGGCCATCCTGCTGCAGCAGGGCTGGTTGGGGTGGGGTTTCGGTTCCTCGGTGTCTCGATTGAGGGCTTGGGGTGCGGCGGCGGTCCCGAGCGGGCGGGTTGCGGCGGTCCCGGGCGGGCGGAAGTTCTCGCACGCGGAGCGTGCAGGAGTGCCTGGGTGCCCAGCCGGGCCGGTCGGGAGGATCCCCGGCCCGCCCCGCGCTCACCCCCAGCCCCTGGCCGCGTTCGCCACGCGTCTGCTGGGCGGCTTGTGGAGGAGCGAGAGCCTCCCTCGCATCGTCCGGCCGGTCCCGTAGCCGTGCACGCCACCTCGCCCGTTCCCGCCATCCCCGCCTGCGGCCAACCGTCGACGCCGCCAGTCCCGCCTGCGATCGACTGCCGACCCCGCCAGTCCCGCCTGCGGCCAGCCGCCAACCCCGCCGTCGCCAGCCGCCAATCCCGCCAGTCCCGCCCGCGACCAACCACCAACCCCCGCACCGCAACCCGCCACCTCCGCCGCAGGTCGCCGACGGTCCGCCAGCTCCCGCCCAGTAACCTGGTCTCCGCTATGGACAAACGAACCGGTCTTCCCATCGTCGGCATGGTGGGCGGCGGGCAGCTCGCCCGCATGACGCAGCAGGCGGCGATTTCCCTCGGCCAGTCGCTGAAGGTGCTGGCGGCCGACGAGGGCGACGCGGCGGCCCTCGTGGCCAGCGACGTCGTCATCGGTCACCACACCGACCTCGACGCGCTGATCGATTTCGCCCGCCAGGTCGACGTGGTCACCTTCGACCACGAGCACGTGCCCGGCGAGCACCTGCTCACCCTCGCCACCGAGGGTTTCGTCGTCCGCCCCGCGCCCACCGCGCTCGGGTTCGCGCAGAACAAGCTCGTGATGCGCGAGATGATGGCCGGACTCGGCGTGCCCGGTCCCGCCTTCGCCGAAGTGTCCACTGTGGACGATGTGGTGACCTTCGGCGGCGAGCACGGCTGGCCGGTGGTGCTGAAGGCGTCGCGCGGCGGGTACGACGGTCGCGGCGTCTGGATGCTCGACACCGCGCAGCAGGCCCGCGAGACCGTTCCCGAGCTCCTCGAAGCAGGCACCGAGCTGCTGGTCGAGGAGAAGGTCGCGATGAAGCGCGAGCTGTCCGCGCTGGTCGCGCGCTCCCCGTTCGGCCAGGGCGCGGCGTACCCGGTGGTCGAGACCGTGCAGACGAACGGCATCAACACCGAGGTCCTCGCCCCCGCGCCGGGGCTGGCCGAGTCGCGCGTGCACGAGGCGCAGGAGCTGGCGCTGCGCATCGCGTCGACGCTCGACGTCACCGGGCTGCTCGCGGTCGAGCTGTTCGAGACCGAGACCGGCCTGCTGGTCAACGAACTGGCGATGCGCCCGCACAACTCCGGCCACTGGACCATGGACGGCTCGCGCACCTCGCAGTTCGAACAGCACCTGCGCGGCGTGCTGGACTACCCGCTCGGCCGCACCGACCTGATCGCGCCCGCGTGCGTGATGGCGAACGTGCTCGGCGCGGACGTCTCGCCGCAGATGAGCCCGGACGAGCGCGTGCACCACCTGTTCGCGCGGTTCCCCGAGGTGAAAATCCACCTCTACGGCAAGCAGGACCGGCCCGGTCGCAAGCTCGGGCACGTCAACTTCGTCGGCGACCGCATGGACGATCTGCGCGATCGCGCGCTGCTGTCCGCGCACTGGCTGTCCCACGCCGTCTGGCTCGACGGCTACGAGATCCACTGAAGGGGAACACAATGGCGCCGCAGGTGGGCGTGATCATGGGCAGCGACTCCGACTGGCCGGTGATGGAGGCAGCGGGACAAGCGCTGGACGAGTTCGGCGTCGAGTACGAGGTCGGTGTCTACTCGGCACACCGCACCCCGCAGCGGATGCTGGATTACGCGAAGTCCGCGGCCGACCGGGGCATCCGCACGATCATCGCGGGTGCGGGCGGTGCCGCGCACCTGCCGGGCATGGTCGCGTCGGCGACGGTGCTGCCGGTGATCGGCGTGCCGGTTCCGCTCAAGTACCTGGACGGCATGGACTCGCTGCTGTCGATCGTGCAGATGCCCGCCGGCATCCCGGTCGCGACCGTGTCCGTCGGCGGGGCACGCAACGCCGGTCTCCTCGCGGTCCGCATCCTCGCCGCCGCCGACCTGCAGCTGCAGGCGAAACTGACGCAGTTCCAGGAGGACCTGGAGCAGCTGGTGCTCGACAAGGACGCCAAACTCCGCGAAAAAGCGGGCAAGTAGCTAGTGCGGGCGGATGCCGGTCCAGAACCGGCATCCGCCCGCACTAGCTCACGCCGGATCGGGCAATTGCTTCCGCAGTTCGCGCTTCAGCACCTTGCCCGCCGCCGACACCGGGATCTCCGCCACGAAATGCAGCTCCCGCAAGCGTTTGTACGGCAGCACCTTCTCGTTCACCGCCGCCATCAGTTCCTCGGCGTCCACTGAGGAATCCGGCCGCCGCACCACGAACGCCACCGGCAGCTCGCCGACCTCCGGGCTGGGCCGGCCGACCACCGCCGCCGACAGCACGCCCGGCGACGCGCTCAGCAACTCCTCCAGCTCGCGCGGAAAGACGTTGTACCCCTTGTACAGCAACATGTCCTTCTTGCGGTCCACAATGGACAGATAACCGTCCTCGTCCAGAACGCCGATGTCGCCGGTGTGCAGCCATCCGTCGACCAGCGCGGCGGCGGTCTCTTCCGGACGGTTCCGATACCCGCGCATCACCTGCGGTCCGCGCAAGCACACCTCGCCCTCTTGCCCCGGCGGCAACGGCTCCTCGCTCCCGTCCGCGACGAGCTTGACCTCAGTGTCGAAGATCGGCCCGCCGACCGACCCGACCTTGCGCACGCCGGACCGGTAACTCGGCGAGATCACCGCACCCATCGTCACCTCGGTGAGCCCGTACCCCTCGGCGATCACGACGTCAGGGAACCGCTGGTGGAGCGCGCGGATCATCTCGTGGCTCATCGGCGCGGCGCCGGAACCGATGTTGCGCACCGACGACAGGTCGGCAGTGTGGAACGCGGGCGTCGCCAGCAACGCCGCGAACAGCGCGGGTGCGCCGCCGATGGTCGTGACCTGCAGCCGCTCAGCGTCCGCGACATACGCCGCCGGATCGAACCGGGCGTGCAGCACGGTCGTGCCGCCGCCCATCAGCGGCCCGTTGAGCCCCGCGATCACACCCATCGCGTGGAACCAGGGCGTCAGGTTGATCGCGGTGCCGGTGCCAAGCCGCGTCGGCCATTCGTCCGGGCTGCCGACCTGGTCGATCGTCAGGTCGCCGTTCGCGTCGAGCGCCGGCACCGAGCCGGTTGACCAGCACGTGTGCTGCAGCGTGTTCGTGACGACGTTGCGATGCGTGAGTTCGACGCCCTTGGACCGCCCAGTCGTGCCACCCGTGTAGGCGAGATGCGCGAGGTCGATGTCTACCTCGATCGCCACGTCAGGCCTGGTCGCAGGCTGGTCAGCGAAGAACTCGCGGAACTCCACGCTCCCCTCGCCGAGCTCGCCAGCAGGCGAGACGACGATCGTGAGCCGCGCCGGAATCCGGTCCGCGACCGCCGCGAGCGTCCCCGCGACCGGCCCGAACGTCACCACCGCGGCGGCTCCGCAGTCAGTGAGCTGGAAGGCGAGGTCGTCCGGAGGAAGCAGCGGATTCGTCGGACTGAATGTCGCTCCCGCCAGCAGAATGCCGTGGTAAGCGATCGGATACGCGAGACAGTTCGGCAGGTGCACGGCGACCACATCGCCCCGGCCGATGCCGCGGGCCAGCAACGCCTGCGCGAACCGGCAAGCGGCCTGCCAGGTCTGCGCGAACGTGAGCTGGTCGTCGCCCATCGCGAACGCGACGCGATCGCCGTAGCGCGTCGCGGCACCGGCGAGCACCGAACCTATCGGCACGCGGGGGTAGTCAAGAGAAGCGGGCAATCCGGGCGGCGGGGTCGACGCAGTGGCAGCCATCACGTGACCATACGAACGGTGAGGCCGAGGACACAAGCAGCGAGCCGCCGCGTTCGGTGTGAACGCGGGCTAACATCGGGGGACTTTCTCCCGTTTCGCTGCAGAAGAGGTGACTGAAGGTGGCCGAGGGCCTGTATCAGCTGGCCGAAGAGCACGAGGAACTGCGCGCCGCGGTCCGGGCTCTAGCCGAAAAGGAGATCGCCCCGTACGCGGCGGAGGTCGATGAACAGGAGCGCTACCCGGTCGAGGCCAACCAAGCGCTCGTCAAGGCGGGCTTCAACGCCGTCCACATCGGCGAGGAATACGACGGCCAGGGCGCCGACGCCATCGGCGCGTGCATCGTGATCGAGGAAGTAGCCCGCGTTGACGCGTCCGCGTCGCTCATCCCGGCAGTCAACAAGCTGGGCACCCAGCCGATCATCCTGTCCGGTTCGGAAGCCCTGAAGAAGCTGGTCCTGCCGTCCATCGCATCAGGCGAAGCATCCGCGTCCTACGCCCTGTCCGAGCGCGAGGCCGGTTCGGACACCGCGTCAATGCGCACCCGCGCCCGCCTCGACGGTGACCACTGGGTCCTCAACGGCACCAAATGCTGGATCACGAACGCCGGCGAATCGTCGTGGTACACGGTGATGGCCGTAACCGATCCCAACGCGGAAAAGAAGGCCAACGGCATTTCCGCGTTCGTCGTGCACAAGGACGACCCAGGCTTCTCGGTGGGCCCGAAGGAAAAGAAGCTGGGCATCAAGGGTTCCCCGACCCGGGAGATCTACTTCGAAAACTGCACCATCCCCGAGGATCGCATCATCGGCGAACCAGGCACCGGCCTGAAAACCGCCCTGCGTACCCTGGACCACACGCGCCCGACCATCGGCGCGCAAGCCTTGGGAATCGCCCAGGGCGCCCTGGACGCAGCCGTCGCATACGTCAAGGAACGCAAGCAATTCGGCAAGGCAATCGCTGAATTCCAGGGAATCCAGTTCATGCTGGCCGACATGGGAACGAAAATCGAAGCCGCCCGCCACCTGGTGTATGCCTCCGCGGCGTCCTCCGAACGCGGAGACAAGCGCGCCAGCTTCACCGCATCGGCAGCGAAGGCCTACGCGTCTGACGTGGCCATGTCGGTAACCACGGACGCAGTGCAGCTGTTCGGCGGCGCAGGCTACACACGCGACTTCCCGGTAGAGCGCATGATGCGCGACGCGAAGATTACGCAGATTTACGAAGGCACGAACCAAATCCAAAAGGTCGTAATGGCACGGTCCCTGCTGAAGGGCTGAGCTCCCGACGGTCTACTGAAGAGCCCCACTACCCAAATCGGGTGGCGGGGCTCTTCTTGCGCTCGATCTCGCCGTCTCCGGGCGCGTGACTGGCTACAGTTGCGGCAGGGAGATCAAGTCGCAGGGGGAGAGACTGTCGAATGAAGGTGCGGTTCGCAAGTTTGACCGCTGCTGCGGTGGCAGGGGTTGCCTTCGTTGCGGGGTGTTCCGGAGGCTCAAGGTCAAACCCCGATCTTGGAGCGACGAGCCCGCCGTCGTCAGCTGCTGGGAAGACGCTGCCGTATGCGGGTGCGCCTAAGGTGGAGCATCCACTTCCGGAGTCGGTGTTGTCAGCGCATCCGTGCGAGAGCGCGCTTACTCCAGACCAAGTGGGGAGCCTTCTGGGCCAGAAGCAGCAAGGCGCGCACAAGGATGATCCCTCGCTTGGCTCGGAATGCCAGTGGCCGAACGACGAGACTGGTGCGTTGGCAACCGTCTTATACGCTACTAATATTTCTGACAGGCTAAGTGCAGTATATGCGAACAGCAAACCGCAGGCAACTGTGTGGCGTCAACTGCCTCTTGTGCAAGGATTTCCGTCCGTAGCCCATTCGACCTTTAAGCAAGAAGCAGTACTGAAGTCATTCTGCCAGGTCAGTGTTGGCATCAGTGACCAGAAAACAATTGATGCATCAGTCTCGCTGGGTGATTCGCGGGTGGGCAAGAAAGACCCGTGTGACGTGGCGGCGATTGTTGCGGACATGGTGGTAACAAATTTGAAGCAGAAGGCGGGTGCGTAGCCGGTGGGGTTTTCCGACTTCTGTCACGGAAACCTCGGCGACCAAGCTGTTCCAGGTCCGGCGATTGTGCAGCAGGTTCAGCAAGAGCCGGGGACGTCATCGTGGTGCGGCGGCAGTTTCACGGTGCAGAAGACGCTCCAGGAGCACAACCAGAACAGCGACGACGCGCAGCAGATCACAGCCCATCGAATGAGGGCGCGTTTCGCTAGCTTGACCGCTGCTGCGGTGGCGGGGGTCGTGTTCGTTGCAGGGTGTTCCGGAAGTTCTGCGGCAAACTCCGCTTCGGGACCGGCTAGTGATCGGGCATCGTCGTCATCGGCAGGAAAAGCCTTGCCGTATGCCGGTGCGCCCAAAGTTGAGAACCCACTTCCTGCGTCAGTCCTGTCGGGCCATCCGTGCGACAGTGCGTTCGCTCCGGGTCAAGTTGGCCATATTCTGGGGGAAGAACCGCAAGGAAGACATGCCGACAACGGTTCGCTCGGCGCGCAGTGTCATTGGGTCAATAGTGAATCAGGTGCGGCTTTGACTGTGCTGTATGTGACCGAAGCATCCGATGGACTGAGCGCGGTATATGCGAATTCGAAGCAGCAGTCCACTGTGTGGCGTCCGCTTTCGACCGTGCGGGAATTGCCAGCTGTCGCCCATTCGGCCTATGGCCCGAAGGGTGACAAATCATTTTGCCAGGTAAGCGTTGGAATAAATGATCAGCATGATGTCGATGTGTCCGTCACCCTTAGTCCCGCTAAGGTTGGCGCGGTGGATCCGTGTGGCGTTACGGCCCAGATCGCGGGCATGGTCGTCACTAATTTAGCGCAGCGGGCGGGCAAGTGACCGCTGTGTTGTCCGCGGATGGGCTAGTGACCAGGCTAAGGGGCTGATCAGATGGGGATGCGGGTCCACTCTCTCGCTGTTGGCGCGACGGCGGCGGCTGTGCTTATCGCGGGATGTTCCAGTGGGTTGACGCCAAAACCATCTGCGGGCTCGTCTGGTCCTCCGGCGTCGCCACCGGTAGCTGGGAAGACCTTGCCATACGCAGGTGCGCCCAAGGTCGAGAAGCCGCTTCCGGAATCTGCGCTTTCCGGCCACCCGTGTGACGGTGCGCTCACCTCGTCGCAAATCAACGAGATTTTCAGGATGCAGCCGAGGGGAGTGCATGCCGATATTCCTGCGCTGGGTGCTGAGTGCAAGTGGGTCAATGAGGACACCGGCGCATTGGTTCAGGTGCTGTACACCACGAAGTCTGACGGCCTGAGCGCTGTCTACGCCAATACTAGAGGCTTGGCAAAAGTCTGGCGTCCGCTGCCTTCTGTTCAAGGTCTCCCGGCTGTAGCTCACACGACTTCCAGCGACTCGGGGAAACAGGATAATTGCCAGGTCAGTGTCGGCGTTACGGGCAAGTACACAGCCGACGTATCGGTTGGTTTAGGGCAAACGAGGGTTGGCTCGCAGGATCCGTGTGATGCCGCAGCAACCGTCGCGGACATGGTCATCGCCAACCTGAAACACAAAGCGGGTGCGTGACACATGTGGCGCGTCGCTGTCCTTGCGCCGCGGTCGCCTCCGCTCGGGCCGAGTGCACAGTGGGGTGAGTTTGCCAGTTTCCGTCACCCCGCTGTGAGCAGTTGGTTACAGTGGCTGCCGGAGGGGCCTCGGGACTGGTTGCCTGGTCAAGGGGCGGTGCGCGGTGCACGGGAGGGCGGGCATGGCTGAGAACGACCCAGGGAAAGCCCTGGAGACAGCAGGTTGGCTGACTGGGCTGCCGATCACGGTGGTGGGCACGGCGATGAACGTGGCCAAGGGAGTTTCGGATGCTGCCGCTGTGGCGTCTGCTGTGAAATCCGGGGCGGGGTTCACTCTGAGCCCTGATGAAGCGCGTTCGCTGCTCGATCGGGCGAAGCGTCTCCGCGACAACCTGGCAACGATGCGCCCGAAAACTGTGTCGTTGACGCAGCTCACGCCACCGGCACAAGACCCGGGCAGCATGGGGTTCAATCAGCAGGTGGTCAGGACTTTCGCGGACGGCAAGGACGCGAACGACGCCATGCACAAGTACATGGTGGAACTCATCGGGCGCCTCGAGAAGGCGTTGGGCATTGTCAGTGAGGCAGACGGCCAAGCGGCCGGAGATGTGAAGGCCGTGGGCAACGGCGGCCAGAGCGGGGGACTTGCAGTATGAAGGCTCGGATGCTCCTCGTGGCCGCTGGCGCAGTTGCGGTGAACGCTTTGGTCGCGGCATGCTCTGGTGGGTCGGCACCAAATCCCACTCCTGGCTCAGGCAGTGCTTCTGCGCCTTCGTCGGCGGCTGAGAAGACTTTGCCGTACGCGGGTGCGCCGAAGGTGAACAATCCGCTCCCTGTGTCAGTCCTGTCGGGCCATCCATGCGATGAGGCGCTCACTCCGGATCAGGTGGGCAGGATTCTTGTGCAAAAGCCGCAGGGAAAGCACGATGACGAGCCTTCGCTTGGCCCCCAGTGTCATTGGCTCAACAGCGATGCTGGCGCGGTCGCTACGGTCATGTACGTCACGAAGGTCTCGGATGGCCTGAGCGCCGTTTACGCGAATTCGAAACCGCAGTCCACGTTATGGCGCCCGCTTCCGCCTATCCAGGGTTTTCCGGCAGTTGCTCACTCCAATTTGAGCAAGGATACCGAGAAGGAGTTCTGCCAGGTCAGCGTCGGTATCAGCGATCAGCACGACATTGATGTTTCAGTCACGCTTGGTCAGTCGAAGGCCGGCGGGCCGGATCCATGCGACGTTACTGCCCAAGTTGCGGACATGGTCGTCACTAATCTGAAGCAGAAAGCTGGTGCGTAGCCGATGGGATTCTTCGATTTCATCGGTGAAGGCGCCAAGTGGATCGGTGACCGGATCGACGACGCGGACAACTGGGTCAATGACCGACTCAAAGATGCTGGTGGCTGGTTTTCCGACTTTTACCACGGCAATCTTGGCGATCAGGCGGTACCGGCACCGGCAATCGTGCAGCAGGTGCAGCAAGGGCCTGGGACATCGTCGTGGGATAGCGGCAGTGCGACCGTGCGGGACGTGGCTCAGGAGCACAACCAGAACAGCGACGACGCGCAGCAGATCACCACCATGCTCGAATCTGTCTGGACCGGTGACGGGGCGGATGCGGCTCGCGCGAGGCTCAGACCCTTGTCTGATGCGTCGGCTACCTCTGCGCAGGCATACGTGGTCAATGGACAGAAACTGGTCGACACCACGCACGGCTACAACGACATGAAGATCGCGCTGCAGTCCATGCCTCCGACACCCCCGCACAAGAATCTTTGGGATCAGGGGACTCCGTGGGACACGGATACCGAGAAGCAGATCAACGAGTACAACGCGGCAGCGAATCACAACGTTGAGCGGTATCAGAAGTATGCGGATCAGGCCAAGACCAATGGTCAAGGGTTGAATAGCAATTACGGTCAGGTTTCCGGGTTCGACGGGCAGAATCTCAAGATCGATTCCGGTAGCGATCACGCGAAGAGCAAGAGCGAGTCGCACGAGAAGGCTTATCGGGGGCCTGGGCGGGATTCTGGTGGGCCGGGCACCGGGCCTGGGGCCACTGGCGGGGTTGGAAGCTGGCCGGGAGGCAGCGGGGCCGGGACCAGTGGACCTGGGACTAGTGGGCCTGGGGTCAGTGGGCCCGGCGCGACCGGGTCGGGGAGCAGCGGGGCGGTTGGTGGAACTGGTGGGGTGCCGCTCCAGCCGGGGAGTACGGGCAGTGGCACGTCGCACGGCGGAGGGACGTACCCGGGGAGCACCGACGGGACGTCGACGTCTGGGTGGACGCCCCCGTCGGTTGATCGGGTCGGAGGGTCTAACTGGACACCGTCGACGCCGACCTTCTCGGGGACTGGCGGCGGTAGCACCAGCAATAACAACAGCGTCGGCGGCTGGGCACCGGGTGGGTTTGGGCCGCTCGGTGGGGGCGGCGAGGCTGGAACTGGTGGCCGCAGCGGAGGGATCGCGGCGCGGCTTGGCGGGGGTACGGGCGTAGGCACCGGAGCCGGGGCCGGAGCGGGTGCGGGGGAAGAGGGACGCGCAACGCCAGGAGCAGCAGGGAAGGGTGCGGCCGGAGCCAAGGGGAGCCCGGGAATGGGTGGCATGGCCGGCGCGGGAAAAGGCAAAGGCGAGGAAGACAAAGAACACCAGCGCAAGTACGGAATCGAAGACGACTCAGCGTTCTCCCTCGTTGACGAGAACGGCGAGCGAGCCCTCGATCCGCGCACTGGGCTGCCCCCGACACCCCCGACGATTGGCGGTTGAGGGGTTCGATGACGATCATCGACAGGCCGTTGCGGATGCCGCGGCCGGTGTTTTTGGCGCTTTGGCACGCTGAGGACCTCGGGAAAACACCGGTGGTGGTTGAGGACACTCCGATGTACTTGACCGAGGAAGGTGCGGCCGAACGGGCGAAGCGGACGCGGGATCTTCTTGCACAGCTTGGTGAAACAACGGCGGAAGCGTTGCGTGGCACCTTAAAGCTGCTCGCGAACGCGCGGCATGAGGTGTACGGGTGGACTGACTTCGGCACCCATCAAGAGGACAACGGGGCGATTCTTGTCGCGGCGAGCGGGCGAGAAGCCGTGCGGTTGATTACCGACGCGGAGTTCGTTCAGCTTGATCCGGTGTCGCCGCACGAGCTGGCGGCTTGTTTGGTCATGGCGATGCCGGACTGTCCGCCGGCGGCGGTTCGGGCGATGCGGGTGAGGCGGGAGTACTACGACAACGGCGGGGCGGATCCGCTGGCGGAGGAGGGCGGCGACGCGGACGAGTTGCGGTATCTGATGCGGGCGCCGCGCGACGCGGTGCATCAGCTGCATGCCGCGGTCCGGGACGAGCGGGGCGGGCGCCGGTACAGCTCGCCGTTGTCGGTCATCGACCTCAGCGGGCGGGGGCGGGTGCTGAGCTTCCAGAGCACAAGGGACGGAGCCGCGCAGATCAGTGTCGGCCCGGGAAACCGGGCGTCCTTGATCGATGCGGTGGATCGAACGCTCGCCGGACTTCGATAAAAACTAGTAACCGCGTTTCCCTTTCTCGTGTTCCGCGTTAACCACTGCGTCGGGTTCACAGAGAGGTGAAACGGTATGGGCGTACGCGCGTTCGGACGAGGCATGGTCCTCCTGGCGGCGACGGTGGTCGCGCTCGGCGGCGGCACCGCGGTGGCATCAGGGGAAACCGGGAAAGAACCGACCGGGCCGGTGCAGCCGAACATCATCGCCGCGGCGATCTACTCGGTCGGGCAGCCGACGATCGCGCCGCCGGGGGCCAATGACTGGAACTGCAAACCCTCTGCCGAACATCCGAACCCGGTGCTGCTGTCCAACGGCACCACGGCCAACGCGTACGAGAACTGGGCGAATCTGTCCCAGAAGCTCGCCAACGCGGGGTACTGCGTGTTCGCCGGGAACTTCGGCGGGTCGCCGGGGGCGTTCCTGCAGACCGTCGGGCCGGTGGCGGGGACCGCGGGGCAGCTGGCGACCTTCGGGGACAAGATTCTCAAGGCCACGGGGGCTTCGAAGCTTGACGTCGTCGGGCATTCGCAGGGCGGGATGAACCCGCGTTACTGGATCAAGTATCTCGGCGGAGCCAGCAAGATCGGGAAGCTGATCGGGCTGTCTCCATCGAACTACGGCACTAACCTGTTCGGCCTGCTCACCGCGATCCAGGCGATTCCGCCCGCGCGCGACCTGGTCGGAGCGGCTTGCGCGGCTTGCAATGAGCAGTCGACCGGATCCGCGTTCCTCAACGATCTCAACGCGGGTGGCGACACGGTTCCGGGCGTCGACTACACGGTCATCCAGACCAGGTATGACGACGTTGTCACGCCTTACACCAACGCCTTCCTCAAGCCCGCGCCCAACGTGAAAAACCTCGTCCTCCAGGACGTCTGCGGGCTCGACTACACCGATCACCTCGGCATCACCTACGACCCGATCGCGCAGCGCGAGGTGCTCAACGCGCTTGACCCGCAGCACGCGAAGCGGCCCAGCTGCGTGTTCGTGCCCCCGGTGATCAGCTGAGATACCCCCGCCTCGGGGTAAAAACGCGAACACTTTCGCCGACTTGATTGCGCCGCCGCCAGCCGCGATGTCACAGTCGGTGACATGTTCTGGCTGCTCCCCGACACCTGGACGCCGCACGACGAGGCCGAGCTGGTCGCCGGATGGCGGCTCTGGCTCGAGCTGAGCGACCGCGCGTGGCCCACCGCGTCGTGGGACGGCACCCCGTCCGGCGCGGTGGGCCCGTTGCGCGAACTGCTCGACGCGTGCGACGAAATCGAGCGCACGTGCCGGGAAACGGCCGAACCGTCCGCCGAGTTCACGGACCTCGTTCAACCGCTCGTGCTGTGCGCGAGCGCGGTCATCTGCCTCTGGTGGGACGACCACGCCCCGCTCGACTCCACCCGCGCCAAGGCGCTCCACGAGGACCTGCGCCGCTTTTCGGCCCTCGCGGAGCGCGTCCTCACGCTGTTGTCCGCCCACGGCGGCTGGACGGAGCTCGACGCGGCCCGCCGCCACCCGGCTTGAGCCGGTATTCGGCGAAACTGCTCACGAGCGTGCCCTCGCCTTGGGTCAGTGCGGGCAACGCTTGCTCCAGTTCGTGTGCGGAGGCGGCCGGGAGGTGACCGTCCACAGTGCATCGATCGCCGGTGATTACTGGCTCGCCGGGTACCGCGCGAAGTTCCACTAGCTTGCGCAGCACCGCGCTGATCGAGGAAGCCGGTGCTTCTAGCTCGAACGCGTGGACCGGCTCGTACACCCGCGTTCCGGCCTGGCGTAACGCTTCCTGCAGCACTAACCGGGTCATGCCGCGGAAATCCCCGGCGGTGCTGGCTGGCGGGTAGAACGCGGTATCGGTCAGGGTGACCACGCAGTCGATTACTTCCCGGCCGTGCAGGCCTTCGCGCAGGATCTCGTGCACAGTGTCTTCCACGGCCTTGTGAAACGACAGCGGCAACGAGCCGAGTTCGACTTCCAGCCGGTAGTCGGTGCCGGAACCAGGCGGGCCAGGTTCGACGCGAAGGCCGACTGTGGCCCAGAAGAACACGCGTTCGTCGGGAGCGGGACCGCGCACGCGGTGTCCAGTCCCGTGTAGACGTTCGACCAGCAATGGGCGCGATTCCTCGAATTCGGCGGCGATTCCGAATTCCTCGGCGAGCGTTGTCCGGATTACTTCTTTCTGTACTTCGCCGTACAAGCGAACGGTGATTTCCTGGTCGTGTCGGCGAATGCTGATCAGTGGGTCCTGTTCGGACAGTCGTGTCAGCGCGGTGTACAGCTCGCTGGTCTGGTCAGGATCGACCGGGTACACGAGCGTTTCCAGGCTCGGCGGGGCGAAGAACCGGTTCTGGGAAAGGTCGGCGCTGTCGCCTAGTCGGTCGCCGATCCGGATCTCCGGCAAACCCCAGACGCGGGCAACATCTCCGGCCAGCGCTTCGCCGGACACTGGGGTCGCGCCGTGTTCGAACACGCGCACGGCGGAAGGACGGCCGATGCCTTCCGTGCCCAAGCGGCGGAACGGCACTGGTCGGCGCGCCGCCAGCGAGCCGGAAAACATTCGCACGTAAGCGATTTTCTCGCCGGAACGACCGCGTTCGATTTTGAAGACGGTGGCGTCGAGCGGCCCGTCCGCGCGGCGTTCGCGGGACGGCAGCAGGTTGTAAACCCCGGCGACGAGGTCGCGCACCCCAGCTCCGGTGACGGCCGAACCGAAAAAGACCGGATACACCGAGGCGGCAGCTACTTGACGTGCCAACGCATCGCGATAATCCATTGAGGACGCATTACCGGCCACATAGGACTCAAGGAAGATGTCATCGCCAGCTAGCGCGTCCGCTAACCGTTCGTCGACGGGCAGCAGCGTCGGGTGTGCACTAGCGGTGCCGATCCCAACCACTGTGCTCAGAGGGACACAGTGCGGGGAAAGCTTGGTACGCAAGGATTCCAGCAATGAAGCTTCGCGAGCACCAGTGCGGTCGATCTTGTTCACGAACACGAGCACCGGTATGCCGAGCCGGACGAGCGTGCGCATCAACACGCGGGTCTGGGCCTGTACGCCTTCCACTGCGGACACCACGAGCACCGCGCCGTCGAGCACACCGACGGCGCGTTCGACTTCGGCGATGAAATCGGGATGGCCAGGGGTGTCCACGAGGCTGAGCCGGTGGCCGGGCGTGCTGACCGCCACGACGGCGGACTTGATGGTGATGCCGCGCCGGCGTTCGAGTTCGAGCGAATCGGTTTGGGTGTCGCCGTCGTCGACCCGGCCGGCGTGGTCGATCACGCCGGTCTCGAACAGCAGACGTTCGGTGAGGCTGGTTTTACCTGCGTCGATGTGCGCCAGGATGCCGATGGTCAGTGCTTTCATGCGTGCGGAAGTCCTCAGATGCGGGAGACAGGCCGAACTGGGGTCGATCGGACTGTCGGCGCATCGGGGCTCCTCGCACGTAGAGAACATGGCCGCGAGCAGCACCCACCCGCGGATATCGGCACGGTAGCGCCGGGCCGGGCGCGGTGTACAGCGAGTTTTCGGTGCCTGTCGGTTTCCTGTCGATCACTGGCTGACACCCCCGCGGCGGTGTTCGGTGCCCTACCGTGAGTCGGGTCAGTTGAATTTTCACCTACTGGGAGCTGTCTCCATGTTGACTCGAGTCAAGGACGTCGCGCTGCTGCTCGGCCGCATCGGCATCGCGGTGGTGTTCTTCGCCCACGGCCTGCAGAAATGGGACAGCGGCGTGGGCGCGACCGCCGACATGTTCAGCCAGATCGGCATCCCGCTGCCGACCGTCTCCGCGTTCCTCGTGATCGTGCTCGAACTGCTCGGCTCGATCGCCTTCGTCGTCGGCTTCCTGCTGCCGGTGGTCGCCATCGGCTACGCGATCAACATGGCCGGCGCGCTGATCTCGGTGCACGCGGCGCACGGCCTCACCGGCGAGGGCGGCTACGAGCTGGTGCTGGTGCTCGGCCTCACCGCGCTGGCGCTGGGCTTCAACGGCGGACGGCTTTCCCTGGACCACGTGTTGTTCCGGCGTCGCCGCGAAGGCGCGAACGAGCTGCAGACCGCCTGACCACCGCGTGGAGTGCTGGCCGGGTGGTCAGCACTCACGCGGTCAGGTCGGCGGTGGTGCGTTCGGCCTCGCGACGGGCGGACAGTTTCGCCGGATCGGCGTTCGTCACCTGGACCAGGTGCGCGCTGGCGGCGAGCGGGACGAGCAAGCCGTCGAGGACGCCGTCCGGCACCGTCCAGTCCATCGTGGACAAAACTCGGTCGGCCGCGGTCAGGCCGAGTTTTGCCGCGCGGGCAGTGGCTTCCGCCCACACTTCGTCCACCGTGGAGGAACCGAGCGCCGGGGTGTCGCCGGTGGCAGGCTGCATCGGGAAGAACTGGTCGCCGGACATCCGGGCCTCGGAAAGGTAGTCGAGCGCTCCGCCGGACGGCGGCGTCGACAGGCCGCGGCCCATCGGGTCGAGCGACACCACCGCGACGGCCGGGGCGTCGATCTCCTCGTCCGGGCTGGTGAACACCACTCGCGCACCCTCGGTCTCCGCGACCACTCGCGCCCCGCACCACCACGCGCCGAGCAGCACGCCCGCGGTCTGCCAATGCGCGGGCAGCCGCACCGCGACGGCGTCGCCCGGCTCGACGTCGAACTCGTCGACCAGCCAGTTCGCCGTTTTCGCGGCCCAGTTCTGCATCGTCGCCACGGACAGCTCGACCCGGCTGCCGAGCCGGTCGTCGTAGTGCGTGATCAGCGGTTTCGCCGGCGAGGCCAGAAGCGGGCGCAGCAGCTGCTCGGTGAGGCTCATGCGCCCGCCTCGCTAGCGCTCGGCGCGGCATGAGCCGAAGGCGCAGTGTTGAATGATTCGCTCGCAAGCTCGCTCATGCACTCAGGCTAGTCGCGGCGTCAGTCGACGCAGGGCACGCCCGGGATTCCGGAATCAAGGCCCTGCGGCACCGCCCCGGCCGCCGCGCCGCCGCCCCCGTTGCCTCCCGTGGCGCCGGGGGCGGTGCGTCCGGCCAGCCCGGCCACGAACTTCTGCACCGCGGCCGGGTCGACCTCGACGATGCTCTGCCCGTCCTCGCTGCGGCCGTTCGTGGTGATCACCGGGATCGTCGCGAAGGTCAGGTCGCCGGACGCGACGCCCTTGACCTGCTGGGCGAATTCGAGCACGTCGAGGCTGTCGTCGAGGACGAACGACCGGTGCACCGCGTCCATCAGGCTGTTCAGCGTGCTCGGGCTGGCGAGCGTGCCCGCGGACAGCACCTTGCGCATCGCCGAGGACAGGAACGCCTGCTGCCGCTTGATCCGGTCCAGGTCGCCGTTCGGCAGGTTCTTGCGCTGGCGCACGAAGGACAGCGCCTCGCCGCCGCTGACCGTCTGCACGCCGCGGCGGAAGTTTGCCCCGGAGTCCTTGTCCGACGTCGCGTGGTTCAGGCACACCGGAACGCCGCCGACTGCCTCGGTGATCAGGTAGAACCCGAGCAGGTTGACCTCGGCGTAGTGGTCGATGCGCGCCTGGGTGAGGTCCTGCACGGTCTGGACCAGTGCCCGCCGCCCGGCGGCATCCGAATCGCGCGCGATCTTCGCCTGGTCGTGCTCGCCCTGCGCGCGTTCCTCCTGCTCGGCATGCGCCTTGGCGACGCCGTACGCGGAGTTGATCTTCGCTTTGCCTCGGCCCGGCACGTCGACCCAGCTGTCGCGCGGGATCGACACCGCGGACGCCTTGCCGCCGTTCTTCGGGATCCGCAGCAGGATGATGGTGTCGGTGTTGATCCCGGCTTTGTCCTCGGTGCGCAACGACTTCAGCATGCTCAGCGGGAGCGGGTTGCCCTGCTGGTCGGTGCGCGCGTCGCTGCCGACGAGCAGGATGTCGGTGCCGCCGTCGTCGGCGGGCGGGGCCGGGGGCTCGCCGTCGCGCGGGGTGAGGACGTCGGCGGTCGCGACGTTGTCCTGCAGTTTGTCCTTGGTGACATACGCGTAGCCTGTGCCGCTCAGCGCGAGCAGGGAGACCAGGCCGATCGCGACGCGGCGGGTGATCCGGGTGACCCGGCCCGAGCGGCGCTGCGATTCCGGCGGCGGCGCGGGGCTCGACGGCTGGGGGAGTTCGACGCGCGGGTGCGGGGACGGCTTCCATTCGGGAGCGGCTTCCTCTTCCGCGGCGGCACCTTCGGCAGCGGCACTCTCGGAGTGGGCGGCAGCTTCAGCGCCGGTGGCAGTCTCGGAGTTGGCCGCAGCTTCAGTGCTGGTGGCACTTTCGGCGCTGGCGGCACCCTCGGTAACCGGCTCGGCTTCCTCTGCCGCGGTGTCCTCGGTCACCTCTTCGGCGACGGGCTCAGCGGCAGCGTGCTTCGGCTCCGTCGTTCCGTCGGATCCGCGGTCCGAGGCGTCGGAAACCGCCGGACTGTCGGCGGAATCCGCCGTCCGGTCCGGTTTGTCCTGGTTTTCGCTCACCCCGGCTACCTCCCCGCTCACCAGCGTACGGCCTGCGGCACGCCGGCACGCTGGGTGCTCGACTCTAGTTGACGCAGGGGACATCGCCCGCCGTGATGAGCGGTGCGGGTGAGTTCGAAGGTGCGGACGAAGGCGGTCCGGACGGGGCCGACGAAGGCGGTGCGGCAGGCGGGGCCGAGGACGTCGAGGCCGGCGCTCCGGCCGGGTCGCGCGCGTCCTTGCCGAGGATCACCCGGACGTGCCCGGCGGCGACGTCGGCGTCCGGTTCGGCCTGTGCGTTGGTGCCAAGGGTTTGGCGGACCAGATCGACGGCGGCTTCATCGGACGGGTGGTAGCGCAGCACGGTGGTCGCGCGGGTGGACAGCTTCGTGCTCGTGCCGAGCTGGAAACCCTTGCCCTGCAACAGGCCCTGCACCTGATCGGCGGCACCGGAACCGGAGCCGTCGAACAGTTCGACGGTGACCTTTTCCGCTCCGGGCAGCGGCGCGTTGCTGGGTTCCGGAGCGCTGCCGTCGGAGGTCAGCCGGTTGATCTCGGCGCGGACCTTCGCCGGGTCGACGCGCAGCACGTCCGCGCCGCCCATGACCGCGTTGCCCTCGGTGGGGATGGTGTGGAATTCGACGTTGCCGCCGGTCAGCCCGCGCATCTGCTCGACGAACTCCGACAGGTCCCAGCCCGCCGACAGCACCACGGACTTCTTCACCGCCTCGATGAGCTGTGCGATCCGCACCGGGTTGGCCAGCACGTCGGACGACAGCACCTTGCTCGCCAGCCCGGACAGGAACGCCTGCTGGCGCCCGATCCGGTCGAGGTCGCCGTTTTGCAGGCCGTAGCGCTGCCGGACGAACGCGAGCGCCTGCACGCCCTCGATGGTCTGCTTGCCCGCGGGCAGGTCGACGCCCGACTTCTTTTCCTTCACCGGGTTCTTGAGGCACACCTGCACGCCGCCGATGGCCTTCGTGACCTCGTAGAAGCTGGCCAGGTTGACCTCGGCGTAGCGGTCGATCATGCCCGGTTTGCCGATGAACTTCTCGAGCGTCGCGACGAGGTTCTTGCGTCCGGCGAGCTTGGCTTTCTCGTCGACGTCCTTGAGGTCGGCGTTGCCCTTGGCCTGCAGCGTCTTGGCGGTGTCGTTGTAGGCGTAGACGTACGCGCTGTTCAGCTTGTGCTTGCCGAAGCCGCCGGTGATCTCGACGTAGGAGTCGCGCGGGAAGGAGATGGCGATCGCGTGCTCCCCGTTCTGCGGGATGTGCAAGAGAATCATCGTGTCGGTCTGTTTTTCGCCGTCGGACTCGCCGGCGTGCAGCATGTCGAGCACCTCGCGGGGCAGCGGGTTGCCCTGCGCGTCGGTGCGGCTGTCCTGGCCGACCAGGAGGATGTCGATGGCGCCGTCGAGCGGTTTCGCGTGCGGCTGCTGTTCGCCGAAGATCGCCGTGGTGGAGAAACCGGACTGCGGGTCGCCGATGAACTGCCAGCCGTACCAGGTCAGCGCCAGCACGACCACGGACACGACGGACAACAGGATCTTCCCGCTTCGCCGCAGCACGACGACCACGCCGCGACCGCGGTGCACCGGCAGCGGTGTCCCCGGCCATTCGGCCACTGTTCCTCCCCAGGATGCCCGCGCTTTCGCGCTTTGCCCGACTCTACCGACTCTCGAGTGAGCCACCCGTAGGCTGGTGGCGAGAATGCCCGGTCGGGCGGAAGGGTGGATGAGGATGCGGGTCCTGGTCACAGGCGGTGCCGGGTTCATCGGTTCGCACTACGTGCGGCAGGTGCTGTCGGGGGCGTATCCGACGCTGGCCGACGCCGAGGTCGTGGTGCTCGACAAGCTCACCTACGCGGGCAGCGAGGCGAACCTAGCCCCGGTCGCCGACAGCCCGCGGCTGCGTTTCGTGCGCGGCGACATCTGCGACACCGCACAGGTCACCGAGCTGATGCGCGGCGTCGACCTGGTCGTCCACTTCGCCGCCGAGTCCCATGTGGACCGCTCGATCCTCGGTTCGGCGGACTTCGTGCTCACCAACGTGCTCGGCACCCAGACGTTGCTGCAGGCCGCGCTCGAGGCGCAGGTCGGGAAGTTCGTGCACGTCTCGACGGACGAGGTGTACGGGTCCATCCAGGACGGTTCGTGGTCGGAAGACCACGTGCTGGAGCCGAATTCGCCGTACTCGGCCTCGAAAGCTTCGTCGGATCTGATCGCCAGGTCGTACTTCCGCACGCACGGTCTCCCGGTGTGCGTCACGCGGTGCTCGAACAACTACGGCCCGTACCAGTTCCCGGAAAAGGTCATCCCGCTCTTCGCGACCAACCTGCTGGACGGCAAGAAGGTCCCGCTGTACGGCGATGGTCTGAACATCCGCGACTGGCTGCACGTGGACGACCACTGCCAGGGGATCCAGCTGGTCGCCGACGGCGGTCGCCCAGGCGAGATCTACAACATCGGCGGCGGCACTGAGCTGACCAACCGGGAACTGACCGAACGCCTGCTCGCGGCGACCGGCGTCGGCTGGGAAATGGTCGAACCGGTGACCGACCGCAAGGGCCACGACCGGCGGTACTCGGTCGACATCGCGAAGATCAGCGGCGAACTCGGTTACGCTCCGCGGGTGTCGTTCGAGGACGGTTTGGCGGAGACGGTGCGCTGGTATGCCGACAACCGTTCGTGGTGGGAGCCGCTGAAGGCCCGCGCCGCGCTCGGCACGTCCTGAAACCCTTGTCGCAGTAGGAGGTACGCCGGTGCGGCTGGCAGTGCTCGTGCCCGGCGGTTCCGGTCAGCTAGGCCGGGACCTGGTGAACACCGCGGGCCCGGAGACGGAGGTGATCGCGCCTTCGTCGGCGGAGCTGGATATCACGGCGACCGGCCAGGTGATCGCCGCGGTGGGCGAACTGGCTGAGCGGGCGGCTGCTGCTGGGGCGGTGCCGGTGGTGATCAATGCCGCCGCGTATACGGCTGTTGATGCCGCGGAGTCGGACGAGGCTCGGGCGTTCGCGGTGAATGTCGACGGCCCTCGGGTGTTGGCGGCGGCTTGTACTTCGCGGCGGGTGCCGTTGATTCATGTCTCTACGGATTATGTTTTTCCTGGGGACGGGGATCGACCCTATGAGGTTGATGATGCGCTCGGCCCGCAGAATGCTTATGGCCGAACCAAGGCTGCCGGGGAGGATGCGGTTCTCGGTTCCGGCGCTTCGGCCTGGGTGGTGCGGACCAGTTGGGTTTACGGGAAGACTGGGACCAATTTCGTAGAGACCATGCGAAGGCTGGAGTCTGAGCGGGACCAGTTGTCGGTCGTGGATGATCAGGTGGGAGCGCCTACCTGGTCGGCTGATCTTGCCCGGGGCCTGTGGGAATTGGCCGGACTGGTTGCCGCTGGACAGGGTCCTTCTGGGAAGGTCCTGCATTGCACCGGCGGCGGGGAGACTTCCTGGTACGGCTTCGCACGCGCGATCTTCGAGGAGATCGGCGCCGACCCTACTCGCGTGAAGCCCTGCACTACTGCGGAATTCCCCCGCCCCGCCGCCCGCCCCGCCTACTCTTTGCTATCCAACACTTCCTGGCGAGACGCCGGACTGACTCCGCTAAGGGATTGGCGCGCAGCTTTAAACAGCTACCTCCACGCCTAAACGGACAAAGCGCCAGCCCCCTCCCGGCTCCCCGATATAAAGCCGCCCTGCGGTCTGGGGTTGCTTGTCAAGGCATCTTTCCCGCCTTGACAAGCAACCCCAGACCGTCAGCACAATTACGGCTCGGGGTGCCTTTGTCTTGGAGGTTCTTTCCCCGGCTTCGCCGGGTTTAATGCCGAGTCACACTTCGATAGCCTGGCGATAAGCAGCGAGCGTGCGTAGCGCAGTGTTGTGCCAGGTAAAACTGGCCGCATGAGTCCTACGGGCGGTGGACGTCGCGAGGCCGTGCGGATCGGTTACAGCTTGGCGCAGAGCTTCCGCGAGTCCGTCAACGTCGTCATACGGAACCAAAGTGGCGCAGTCTCCCGCAACTTCGCGCAGAGCGGGAATGTCCGTACAAACGACCGGAACATCCGAGGCCATCGCTTCCAAGACAGGCAAACCGAAACCTTCATCCCGCGAAGGAAGCACAAGGGCAGCAGCACCAGCCACCACAGTCCGAAGGTCCACATCGGACAGATACCCAGTCTGTCCAGACCTCGGCAGCCTCGGAAACGGCCCAGGCCCAGCGAAAACCAGCGGCGGCAAATCCGGCGCGGCGGCATGGGCGGCGGCCAGCCAGTCCAGCCCCTTGCGCGGTCCGGCGGCACCGGCGAACAACAGGTACTTCTCCGGCAACCGCAGCTTCGCTCGCACCCCATCATCCGGCGGCCGAGCAGTGAACCAAGCCGGGTTCACCCCCAAAGGCGTGGCGATGATCTTCGACCGATCGACATCCAGTTTCTCGGCGACCGAGTCCGCAACAGCCTCGGTCGGCGTGCAGATGACATTCGCCCGGTGCGCACCACGCCGGACCAGTTCAGGCAGGGTCCGGTCAGAGTGGGCCAGTTCCTGAGGGGCGTCAATGAAAGCCAGATCGTGAATGGTCAAGACGCCAGCGGCACCGAGACGGCCAGGGAGGACAAAGTTCGTGCCATGAACAACATCAGTGGGGCCAGCGAACAATTCCACCGGCGGCAACTGGGTACGCAGCCAGGTGGCTCGCAAGAGGCGAGCGGAAACCGGCATTCCCCGAGCCTGAACCCCATGCGGCAGTACATGCCGCAACTTCCGCCAGCCCCGCAAAGTAAACGCGACGGCGCGAAGGTCCACTTCGGACATCGAAGCCAGCTCTTCGCTCAGCGCTGCCGTGTACCGGCCAATCCCCGTCCGGGAACCGAGCAGAGGGGTGCCGTCCAGCAGGACGCGCAGCGGACGATCAGCCACGGCGCAACCGTTCCCGCGCCACCTTCGTGACCCGTCCCGCTGCTCGCCTCGCCAATTCGCCCGGCCCGCCAGCGGCGAGATATTCGCGCACCAGGGCCAGATCCCGCCGTACCAGTGCAGAGCCGCGTACCGGGTCGCTAACCGTGAGGTCAGCGCCGCCGGGCAGGCGGTCGGCGGCGGGACGCGGGTTGCGGCAGAACTCCACCAACGGTTTCAGCGCCTCAGGCCAGGCGTATCGCTGGGCGACCACTCGGATTCGTTCAACACAGGCGTCGGCGAATTCCCGGTCGTACAAGGACTTCTCTAGCGCATCCGCCAAAGCACCGGCGTCTTCAGCGGGGACTACGACGCCGAGGTTCTCCGCGCGGACGAGATCAGCGAAGGCATCCCCGTCCGTCGTCACGATCGGCAAACCGGCCCACAGGTAATCCAGAACCCGGGTGCGGAAAGCGAAAGTGGTCTCGACGTGTTCGTAATGCGTGGTGACACCGCAGTCGGCGTCGAGAAGCCAGTTCTGGCGGTCCGAATACGGGACCCACTGTTCGTTGAAGAAGACGTTCTTGTCCGTGAGGCCAAGGGAATCCGCGAGCCGCACCGTCCGGGCACCGATGTCCATTTCGGCGACCTCGGGGTTCGGGTGCTTCATGCCGAGGAATACGAGACGGGCGTCGTCGCGGCGGTGGCGGAGCAGGTCGAAGGCGCGGATCAGGGTCAGCGGGTCGAACCAGCTGTAGACGCCGCCTGCCCACAGGACGACGCGGTCGGACTCGCCGATGCCAAGAGCGGAGCGCAGGCCGGGGCCGGTGCGCGTCGGGGCTTGGGGGGAGAGGCCGAAGGGGACGACGGCCAGCAGCGACTGGGTGGTCGGGTCGGCGTCGTAGAGGCGCGGGGACAGGCGGCCGAGTGCGGCTAGGTGGCCAAGCCAGAAGTGTCGCTGGCGTTCCGAAGCGCAGAGGAAGAAGTCGGCGCGTTCGAGTTGAGCGTCCAGGACTCGGGTGACACCGGCCAGGTCGAGAGCGCGCTGGTCGTCGGGGGCGTCCTTGCCCTGTTCCAGCAGCTCCAGGTGCATCGGGTCGTAGACGTCCGCGACCACGATTTTGTTTTCGTGCTGCTTCTTCAGCGACGGGGCCAGTTCCAGTACGTGGCCCTGCAGGATCACGACGTCCGCCCATTCGATCGGGCCGTCGAGATCGCGGTGCTTGCCCGAGCTGACCCGGAAGGCCGCGGGCGGAGGCGAGACCAGCGGGTTGGTGGTCATGAGGTGCACGTCGTGCTCGGCCGACAGCGTCGAGGCGATGTTCCACGCGCGGATCGCGGGGCCGGCCATCCGCTCGGTGATCGAATCACCGGTCAGGACGAGGATCTTGCGACGCTGGCCGAAGACGTCCTTGATGCCGAACGCTTCGACCAGAATCTCGTGTGCGCGCAGGTAGTCCGGCAGCGGGTACGCGGGCTCAAGTGCCTTGCGCAGCAACGGAAGCAGGTCGGCGTCGGTGCGCACGCGGGCGGCCTGCTCAATCGCGCGGGACTCGGCCAGCGAGGGCATCATCTCGACGAAACGGTCCACCGCCAAGACTCCGGCGAGGGTGGTGCGCGGGACCGCGACATCCGAGGTGTCGACCGGGCCGACGCCCTTCTCCAGGTTCAGCTGCTCCGGGTCGATGCCGCCACGCGCGGTCGCGCGGCGGACGGCCAGCGCGAGTGCGGCGGGCAGGGCGCGGGCGAGCGATTCGTCGGAGAGGTTTTTGTACAGCGCGGCCAGCGCGTTGCGTTCCAGCAGGAAGGTCTCGCGGCCGGTGTCCGGTGCGTCGACGGCGGACATGGTGCCGTGGTGGCGGTGGTAGGTGAGCGATTCCGGCACGTAGCGGACGCGCCAGCCGCGCAGGTTGAGGCGCCAGCCCAGGTCGACGTCCTCGTAGAACATGAAGAAGCGCTCGTCGAAACCGCCGAGTTCGGCGAACACCGAGGCACGTACGAACAGCGCCGAACCGGTACCGAAGAGAACGTCCTTGGCGACGTCGTGTTCGGCCTCGGGCACCTCCGCGAGCGGGCTGCCGGCGTGGCGCTTGTAGCCCATGCCGAACCAAGTCAGACCCGCGTCCACGAAGTCCGTGCCGGTGCCCTCCCAATCGACGACCTTGCTCGCCACCGCGGCGACGGTCGGCTGCGCGCGCAGTTCGGCGACGGCCGCGGAGACCCACGCCGGAGCGGGGCGCGCGTCGTTGTTGAGGAAGCCGAGGACGGTGCCGTTCGCGTGCTGCGCGCCGAGGTTGCAGCCGCCGGCGAAACCGGTGTTGACCGGCGATTCGATGAGCTGGACATCAGGCGCCGCGGCGCGGATGCGGGCCGCGTCGTCGCCGCCGGAAGCGTTGTCGACGCAGATCAGCTCGACATTCGCGTAGTCCAGGTCGGCTCGCAGCGCCCGCAGGCAGGTGATGGTGTCGTCGGCGCCGCGGTAATTCACCACGATCACCGAGACGAGCGGTTGCGGGTCCCCCACTGCCAAGACGAGCTCCTCCGTCGAATTTCCGCCCAGCTTAAAGGCCAGCCCAGGCTTCCCAGATCGCGCCTCGGCCCAGCGCCGAGATCCGGCTTACGCGACCGCGTTCCCGCAGGGTGCGGGGGAGCCGGAGAAAGATCTCCGCCAGCACGCGCAATCGCAGCGCCGGGTCGAAGTTCGCCGCGTCCGGACGGTGCCCGCGCAGCGGCAGCAAAGCGGTGATCGCGGCGAAGCGGGCCAGTTCGCGGAATGCGACTTTCGTAGGTGCGCAGCGCACCAGCATGAGCAAACGATTGCGTTCATTCCACCGGTGAAATTGCGGTGAGCCAGGGTTCGTGCTGGCCCCGTGCAGGTGCTGGACGCGTGCCTTCGGCGCGGCGACGACGTGCCATCCAGCCAGTCGAAGCCGCCACGCGGTGTCGGTGTCCTCGTAGTAACAGAAGAAGCTCGCCGGGACCCCGCCGACCGCGCGCACGGCCTCGGTGCGCAGCAGCGCGGCGCCGCCGCAGAAGCCGAAGACCTCGTCGCTGGGTTCGGTGAGGTCGGCGCCGTGGCCGTCGGCGGTGAGGCGGACGCCGGTGGACTGGGTGCTGCCGTCGGGCAGTTCGAGCCGGGACGTGACGGCGGCGGCGAGCGGCTGACTTTCGAGGTTGTCTTCGAGGACCGCGAGCCAGTCCGGTTCGGGAGCGGCGTCGTCGTTGAGCCAGGCGACCCGCGGGGTGTCGATCCGGCTGAGCGCGTGAGCCATCGCACCGGCGTATCCGGTGTTCCTTCGCAGCCTGAGCACCTCCGGACGGCTGGGGTGCGCGGCCAGAATCGTTGCGGTGCCGTCGGTTGAGGCGTTGTCGACCACGAGTGTCCGATGTGGACGGTCCTGGGCGGCGAGCGCGTCGAGGCACGCGGCGAGGTGGTCTGCCCCACGCCAGGTCACCACGACGACGGTGGTGCCGGATTCCTCGCTGGTCACCTGGGAGAGAATAGCGGCGTGCCCGAACTGGTCGTGATCGCCGAGCAACTGCTCGCCCCCGTTCCGGGTGGCACCGGCCGGTACACCGCCGAACTGCTGCCCGCGCTCGCCCGCACCGCGCCGCCCGGCTGGACCGTGTCCAGCGTGGTCGCGCGGCACGCGGACGTCTCCGCGGCGCGGATCGAGGGCGTCGAGGGACCGCGCGTGCTGCCGCTGCCGCCGAGGGCGCTGGTCGCGCTGTGGCAGCTGGGCCTGCGCTGGTGGCCAGGCGGTGACGCGGTGCACGCGCCGACCCCGTTCGCGCCGCCCCGTCCCCCGGCTGGGCGAACGCTGACCGTCACGGTGCATGACACCGTGCCGTGGACGCATCCGGAGACCCTGACCGCACGCGGCGTCAGCTGGCACCGGTCGATGATCGCGCGGGCCGCGCGGCGGTCGTCCGGGCTGATCGTGCCGACCCGCGCGGTCGCCGACGAGCTGGCGGTGCTGCTGGACGTGGACGTTCCGGTGCGGGTCGTGCCGCACGGGGTGACCGTGCCGGAGGGGTCCGCTGCGCTGGATCTGCCGTCGCGGTACGTGCTGGCGGTCGGCACGATCGAACCGCGCAAGGGCATGGACGTGCTGGTCGACGCGGTGGCGCAGCTCGACGGCACGGACGAGGTCGGCGACGTCGGCCTCGTGCTCGCCGGCCAGCCCGGCTGGGGCGGCATCGACCCGGTGCGGCTGGCGGCCGACCGCGGCCTGAAATCGGTGCGGGTGCTGGGGAAGGTTACCGACGCCCAGCTGGCGACGGCGATGCGCGGCGCGAGCGTGCTGGCGATGCCGAGCCTCGCCGAGGGCTTCGGGCTGCCGCTGCTGGAAGCGATGGCGATCGGGGTGCCGGTGGTGCACACGGACGTCCCGGCGCTGGTGGAGGTATCCGGAGGGGCGGGGCTGGTGGTGCCGCGCGGCGACGCCGATGCGCTGGCTCGGGCGCTGAAAGAGGTGCTGCTGTCGCCGGACAAGGCGGCGGAGCTGTCGAAACTCGGACGCGAGCGGGCGAGGACGTTCACGTGGCGGGCTGCGGCGGAGGCGGTGTGGGCTGCGCATCGGCGGTCGAGCTGACGGGTCTCGCGAGGCGACCCGGGCCGGGCGAAGCCGAGGCGCGGGCTGTGGGCGGGCGCGTCGGCGGTCGAGCCGAGGGGCGCGGTGCCGTTGTCGAAGCTCGGCTACGGCGGCCGAGCGGACAGTCAGACCGAATCGCCGAGGTCACACGGTCGGGTGAACCCAGACGGGTGAGCGCAGGTGGGCGAGGGTGGACCTCCCCGGAGTTGGCGGCAGTTTGCCGGTTCCTGACCTGTGCGGTGGGTGATCGCCGTACGCTGCACTCGTGACCGGTGATCCCCGTGTGCTGATCGACGCGACCGCGGTGCCCGCGGATCGGGGCGGGGTCGGCCGATACGTGGACTCGCTCGTCGGCGCGCTCGACCAGGACGGGGCCCGGCTGACGGTGGTCTGCCAGCCGCGCGACCTGCCGCTCTACGGCCAGCTCGCGCCCAGTTCCCGGATCGTCGCCGCATCGCCCGCGACCTCGACGCGCACAGCTCGGCTGACCTGGGAACAGGCCACCCTGCCGCGGCTCGTGCGCCGGCTCGCCGCCGACGTCGTGCACTCGCCGCACTACACGATGCCGCTCGCCAGCGGGGCCGCTTCGGTGGTCACGCTGCACGACGCGACGTTCTTCACCGACGCCGTCCTGCACTCGTCCGTCAAGGCCCGTTTCTTCCGCGCTTGGACCACTACGGCGCTGCGCCGGGCAACACTCTGCGTAGTTCCCAGTCACGCGACAGCGGTAGAACTGGCCCGGGTGAGCCCGGTGCGGCGAGCCGAGATGGAGATCATCCATCACGGCGTCGACAGCGAACGGTTTCATCCGCCGTCCCCGGAGGAGATCGCGGCGGCGCGGGAGGCGGTCGGGCTCGGCGCGACGCCGTACATCGCGTTCCTCGGGGCGCTCGAACCGCGGAAGAACGTGCCCGCGCTGATCCGCGGTTACGCCCGCGCGGTCGCCGGGCAGCGAGACGCCCCGGCGCTCGTGCTCGCCGGGCAGCCCGGCTGGGACACCCAGGTGGAGCGCGCGCTGGACGCGGTGCCGCACCGGCTTCGGGTGATTCGCGCCGGGTACCTGCCGTTCGGCACGCTCGCCGGATTCCTTGGCGGAGCGGAACTTGTGGCTTATCCGAGCCTCGGCGAAGGCTTCGGACTGCCGGTTCTCGAGGCGATGGCCTGCGGTGCCGCGGTACTGACCACGCGCCGGCTGTCGCTGCCGGAGGTCGGCGGGGACGCGGTGGCGTACTGCGGCGTCGGTGCGGGCGATGTCGCCGCGGCGTTGACGGAACTGCTGGCCGATCCGTCGCGTCGTTCAGTGCTCGCTTCCGCGGCGCAGCGGCGCGCCAAGGAATTCTCGTGGACGACAACAGCGGACCGGCACCGCGAGGCTTACGGAAAAGCCTGGCACCAGCATTTGCGCAATCGTTAACGGAGACGGTAAAGGGCTTCCGCGTTGGCGTGCGCAATCTTTTCCCGGTCGTCCTGGTTTGGCAAGTTTTCCAGGAATTCCGTGATGGCCGCGGCCTGGACCTGATGGAACGGGTAATCGCCGGACAGCAGGATCCGGTCGGCTGTCGTGTATTCGAGTGCGTTGCGCAGCATGCGCGGGACGAGCATTCCGCTGGTCGCCAGGTGAATGTTCGTGCGGAAATACTCGGAGACGCGACGTTCGAGATGCGGGGCCGTGTGCGACAGGCTGTCGATGCGGTCCAGCGCGAACAGGACCACCTCGCCCCAGTGGCCGAGGACGACCTGCAGCTCCGGGTGGCGGTCGAACGTTCCGCGCAGGATCAGCCGGATGACGGCGAGCCCGGCCTCGTAGTGCCAGCCGAGGCCGTAGGTGGCCAGCCCGAGGTCGAGTTCCGGGCTGAATCCGCTGTAGGAAGCCTGGCGCACCGGCTCCGCCGGGATCTGCGGGTGGACGAAAACCGGCCGCCCGAGTGCGGCGGCCGCGCCGAGCAACTCGTCGTACGCGGGATCGTCGAGGGGACGCTCGCCGCTGCGGCCGTACGACATGATCCCGACATGCGCGGGATCGTTCGCGGTTCGCTGCAGTTCGGCGAGGGCCGCGGCCGGGTCGGACATCGGCAGCGTCGTCATGGCGCGGAAGCGATCGGGATGCTTCGCGACGGCCTCGCTGGCGAGGTCGTTCGCCTCGCGGCTCAGCTCGATGCCTTGCGGCAGCGGGCATCCGTGCATTCCCGGCGGTGCGATCGAGAGGACTTGGACGTCAATGCCGGCCTCGTCCATCCACGCGACGCGCTGGTCGCCGATGTCGAGCAGGCGTTCGGTGAGGTCGCCCCGGTCGTTGAGCGCGATGCTCGGATCGCCGGATTCGGCGCGCAGCATCCGGTCGATGCCGGGGGTGGTCCAGTGCTCCTCGATCGCGACGGTTTTCATCGGCCTCCTCGTTATGGCTGGTGCTTTCGAGATTACCAGTTTTCGGTTAACCGGCCTTGGGTGTTTTTCGGACGTGGTGCGCGATAGCGACCGCGACTCCGCTCGCGACGAAGAATGCGGTTACCGCCGGATTCATGGATTGAGACAAACTGGGCGCGCTTTCCGGACTTAACGCCCAGAGTGCGAGGACGCCGAGATAGACCGCGGCCAGTCCGGCGGACCACCAGCGCAGCGCGCGCGGCTGGGAATTGCGCAGGCTGGAGACGACGAGCGCGATCAGCGGGATACCGGAGAGCAATGCGAACTGCCCGAGGACGAGCGCGGGCACGGACCACGCGGCGATCAGGATGGGCAGCGAGGCGCGAGATGCGGTCATGGCGATTCTCCTTCGCGGGGGTTGTGGTCAGTGGTGGCAGTGGGCTTCGGCGGCGGTCTTCAGGTCGGCGAGCCAGAGGTCCAGCCCCGGGGCCAGGTATTTGATCGCGGTGGCGGGGTCGGCCTCGATTTGCGGACCAGTCCAGCTTTCTTCGGTGCGGACGACGACTCCGCCGCGCACCGGGACGAAGTTCCAGACGTGCGTTCCCTTGTCGATCCGCAGGCCCTGGCCGATCGCGGGGCCGGACCAGCGGATGCACTGGCCTGGCTTGACCTGGTGCACGGTCGACGTGATGACCAGCGTGGTGGCCGGCGTCGACGGCGTGGCCGGGGCGGGCGTGGTCCAGCGGAACCGCGAACCCGGGTGCAGCCTGCCCGGGTCGAGCCGCTTCATGCTCGTGACCGGCTTCTGCCACTGCGGCCAGCTTTCGACGTTGGTGTGCAGCCGCCACACGGTGCTTAGCGGGGCCTTGACGAAGGTCTCCGCGCGGTGGTGAAGCTGGGCTGTCTGATCGATGCCTTTGCCTTGGCAGGTAAGGGAACCCGGGTGCGTGGCGGCTTCGGCGGGTGCGGCACCCAGAAGTCCGGCGGCGATCGGAAGGGCGAGGAGGGCGGTGCGCAGGCGGCTGGTGTTCGGCATCGTGAACTCCCTTAGTGACTGTTAATACTATTAACTCTGGTTAAGACCGTACAGCCATGCGGTCGTGAACGTCAATAGCGGAAGTGAAGGGGCTTAACTACACTGGGCGTGGATGAGCAAAGGGGAACGGCCGATGACCGAACAGGCACCGCGGGAGCGCTACCGCGAGCAGGTGCGCGGGGAGATCAAGCAGCACGCGCGGAACCAGATCGCCGAGGCGGGGCTGCCCGCGCTGTCGCTGACCGCGATCGCCAAGCAGATGAGCATGACCGTGCCCGCGCTGTACCGGTACTACCGCGGCCGGGACGAGCTGATCACCGCGTTGATCCGGGACGCGTTCCGCAGCCTCGCCGACACCGTTCGGGCGGCGGCGGATTCCGGGGCGGACCTGCTGGCCCTCGCCCACGTCATCCGGGACTGGGCCAAGGCCGATCCGCAGCGCTACTTCCTCATCTACGGCACGCCGGTGCCCGGCTATCACGCGCCGCCGGACACGACGGCGATCTCCAACGAGGTCATGGAGGTCCTGATCCAGGCGAACTCGGCTCTGGGCGAGCCGGAGTCGGCGACGACGTTCCACGTGCACCTGGAAACCCATCGCGAGTGGGTGGACAGCGACACCGTCGGCACCGGCGCGGTGCGGCGCGCGCTGTCCTTCTGGACCCGCCTACACGGCGTGCTGTCGCTCGAACTGGCCGGCCACTTCACCGGGATGAAGTTCGACCCGGCCCTGCTGATCGACGACGAACTGGCCGACCTGAAAGCGTAAGCGGAAGTGACTGCGGGTGACCGGGTCGGTGGGCTGACGTAGCCGTCGGTGAGCAGTGGACAATGGCGCGGTGACTGAGCAGCGCACGTATGGTGACCGTGTCGGCGTCGTGACCGTGACCTACTTCCCCGGCGAAACGCTCGAGAAGTTCCTCGACACGCTCGACAAGGCGACTGACCGCGACGTCCACGTCGTCGTCGCCGACAACGCGTCCACCGACGGCGCTCCGGAGAAGGCCGCCGAACGCGAGAACGTGACGCTCGTCAGCATCGGCGAGAACGTCGGCTACGGGACGGCCGCCAACCGGGGCGTCGCGGCGCTCGACGACAGCTACGGCTGGGTCGTCGTAGTCAACCCGGACCTCGAATGGGAACCGGGCTCGCTCGACGCGCTGATCGAGGTCGCCGGGCGCTGGCCGCGCGGGGCCGCGTTCGGGCCGCTGATCCACGATCTCGACGGGACCGTCTACCCGTCCGCGCGGCTGCTGCCGTCGTTCGGGCGCGGGATCGGGCACGCGGTGTTCAGCAAGGTCTGGCCGGGCAACCCGTGGACCCGCGAATACCGCCAGGAGAACGCCGCGCCGACCGAACGCACGTCCGGCTGGCTGTCCGGCTCCTGCCAGCTCCTTCGGCGCGAGGCGTTCGACTCCGTCGGCGGCTTCGACACCCGCTACTTCATGTACTTCGAGGACGTCGACCTCGGCGACCGGCTCGCGAAGGCGGGCTGGCAGAACGTCTACGCCCCGTCGTCGAGCGTGATGCACATCGGCGGCCACTCGACGGCCCGCGCGTCGGAGAAGATGCTGCGTGCCCACCACGCGAGCGCCTACCGCTATCTCGCCGACCGGCATCAGGGGCTGCTGTGGAAGCCGGTGCTGGCGGCGGTGAAGCTCGGGCTGGCGTTGCGCGTGAAGCTGGAGACCCGCAAGGGCTGACGGCCCGCAATGCCGGGACCCCGGTGCCGCCCGTGCCCGTAAGTGCGTGAGGGGAACCCTGAGGGAATCAGATTCCCTCAGGGTTCCCCTCACGCACAGCAAACCCGACCTCAGGCACCAGCCGCTGCGGTCCGCAAAGGACGGCCGGGCAACCGGCGTGCCTTCGCGGGCGTCCGGATGCTCAGCGGCCGCAACACTTTGCGGTCGTAAAGATCGCTCGCGGGAGGCGTGACCTCCCGCGCGGGAAGTCTCCCTGGGCAATCCGGGCAACCCGGGCCGGGGGAGACCCCGCGAGGATCACAGCCCGTCGAGCCGCCGGGACAGATTGGACCGTCCGCTGTTCTGCTTCACCGTCGGGACCAGGCCGGTCATTTCCTCCTCGGCCGGTTCCTTCAGCGGGCTCGCCACCGGCTTCGCCTGCGGGCGCGGGACCAGCGGCGTCGTCGTCTGCGGACCGGCCGGGTTCGGCACCGTCGGCTGCGGCAAGGTGTTCTGCGGGCCCGGGATTTCGAGCGGCCGCGTCGGCGTCGGCTGGGCCAGCGGATGCGGCGAAGGCTGGGTGCGCGAGCCGCCTGCCAGCGGATGGTCGTTCTCTTCGATCAGCGACGCGGGCAATTGCGTCGTGGTGTCGGGGTCCAGCCCGGAGACCACCGCTCTGGAGATCTGCTGGGTGCTGGAGGAATCCATCGGAGACGTCATGTTGTCCGGCGTCACCACGAAGGCGCCGCGGGATCGTGCGCGTGCGAGCAAAGCGTCCGCGCGATCGCGGGGGTCCATTCCCCTCGGCCTCCCGACTGACCCGGGGCCTCTGGGGAAAGGCCCGCCTGTTTCCTGTCTAGGGTAGGCCCTCGGGGCCCGCGCCGCCCACGTTTCCCGCGGCTTGTCGCTCAGCGGTGCGTGATACAAAGGAGATTTCTGTGACGTCCGAGGTCGAGGTCGACGCCGTCGTACTGGTCGGCGGCCAGGGCACGCGGCTGCGCCCGCTCACGCTGTCCGCGCCGAAGCCGATGCTGCCGACGGCGGGCACGCCGTACCTGAGCCACCTGTTCTCCCGCATCCGCGCGGCCGGCATCCGGCACGTGGTGCTCGGCACCTCGTACCGGGCGGAGGTGTTCGAGGAGTATTTCGGCGACGGGTCCGCGCACGGCCTGGAGCTCGAGTACGTGGTGGAGGACGAGCCGCTCGACACCGGCGGTGCTATCCGCAACGTCTACGACCGGCTGCGCGCCGACCACGCGATCGTCTTCAACGGCGACATCCTCTCCGGGGCCGATCTGCACGCCCAGCTGCGCACCCACCTCGACTCCGGCGCGGACGTCACCCTGCATCTGCAGCGCGTCCCCGACCCGAGCCGGTTCGGCTCGGTGCCGACTGATTCCGACGGGCGCGTCACGGCCTTCCTGGAGAAGACGCCGAACCCGCCGACGGACCAGATCAACGCCGGCTGTTACGTCTTCCGCCGTCCGGTGATCGAGACCATTCCGGCGGGTCGGCGAGTGTCGGTCGAGCGCGAGACCTTCCCTGGGCTCCTCGAGAACGGCGCGCATCTGCACGGATTTGTCGACTCTTCGTACTGGCTCGACGTCGGCACCCCGGAAGCTTTTGTGCGCGGCAGCGCCGATCTGGTTCGCGGCGTCGCGCCTACCTCCGCGCTGGCCGGGCCGACCGGCGATTTTTTGGCGCTGGACGCGGCTTCCGTCTTCACCGGAGCGAAGCTCACCGACGGTACGACGATCGGTGCGCGAGCCATTGTCGGGAAGGACGCGACGGTGTCCGGCTCGGTCGTGTTCGACGACGCGGTGATCGGTCCGGACGCGATTGTGGAGAATTCGGTGCTGGGGCGCGGAGCTCAGGTCGGCGCGGGCGCGGTGCTGCGCGGCGTGGTGCTCGGCGACGGGGCGTCGGTGGGGGCCGGCTGCGAATTGCTGGCCGGCGTCCGGATCTGGCCCGGTGTTTCGGTGCCGGACGGCGGCATCCGGTTTTCGAGCGACGCGTGATGGAGTGGCGTCCGGGGTTTCCGGTGGACCTGGCCGAGGTGCTGGGTCCGCTGAGCCGTGGGCGCGGGTCGCTGAACTTCCGGCGCGACCGCGGCGTCTGGTGGCTGGCCGCGAACACGCCGGGCGGCAAGGGAACGCTCGCGCTGCTGCACCGGCCGGATGGGGTCGTCGAGGCTGAAGCTTGGGGCGACGGCGCGGATTTCTTGCTTGCCGGCGTGCCCGCCTTGCTCGGCGCGGACGACGACGACACCGGATTCGTCGCGCACCACGACGTGATCGCGCAAGGCCGCCGCAACGCGCCCGGCTTGCGGCTCGGGTCGACCGGGCGGGTGTGGGACGCGCTGGTGCTCGCGATCCTCGAGCAGAAGGTGAGCGGCAAGGAAGCGATCCGGTCGTGGGCGGAGCTGTGCCGGTGGTTCGGCACGCGCGCGCCAGGGCCGGGCCCGGATTTCCTGCGGGTGCCGCCGGATCCGGTCGCTATTCGGTCCATTGTGGACTGGAACTGGCACAAGATCGGCGTGGACCGCAAGCGCCGCACGGCGTTGATCGAGGCTGCCCGGGTGGCTCCGCGGCTGGAGGAAGCGGTGCGGCTGCGCGGGGTCGAGGGACGCGCGTGGCTGCGAAAGGTGCGCGGCATCGGCGTGTGGACGGCGGCGGAGATCGCCCAGCGCGCGTGGGGCGACCCGGACGCGGTCAGCTTCGGCGACTACAACATCCCGGCGATGGTCGGGCACACGCTGCTCGGGCGGAAGATCGACGACGAGGAGATGGCGCAG
The DNA here is from genome assembly GCF_041346965.1 of Amycolatopsis sp. cg13. Taxonomy (GTDB): domain Bacteria; phylum Actinomycetota; class Actinomycetes; order Mycobacteriales; family Pseudonocardiaceae; genus Amycolatopsis. The sequence continues at coordinate 4,701,955 of NZ_CP166848.1, read as the reverse complement.
CTGCTCGCGCCGTACGCCCCGCAGCGGCAGCGCGCGATCCGGTATCTGGGGGCGGCCGGGGCTCGGAAGCCGCGGTTCGGGCCGCGGATTGAGCTGCGGGATTACCGGGCGATGTAGGTCAGCGCGACTGAGGTTTCGGCTGCGGAGTGGCCGGGCGATGTAGCTCGGCGCGGACGCTGAGGTTTCGGCTATGGGGTTACCGGGCGAGGTAAGTCAGCGCGGCGGGTACGGGCCTGGCTGCTGACCGGATCCCGGCGGCGGGTACTGGGCACCGGGCTGGGGCGGCTGCGGTGCATTCGGGTACTGCGGGCCCGGCGGCGGATAGCCGGGCTGGCCGGGGTAGTTCTGCGCGGGATAGCCGCGCTGCGGGCCAGGCTGGGGATAACCCTGCTGGCCGGGATAACCCTGGCCGGGCGGCGGCGGATAACCCTGCTGCGGCGGGAAGTAGCCCGGCGGCGGGCCTTGCTTCCGCTTGGACGAGGCCCGCACCGTCACCACGATCACGGCCACCACCCCAGCCAGCAGCATCAAGACGATGAGGTGCCAAGGCTGTACAGCCACGATGAAGATCCTCCCCTGGGCGAGGGTCCATCGTAGGCCGCTCAGCGGGGTTCGCGCATCGGAATGGATCAGCCTTGCGGGGGCTGCTGCGGCGGGTACTGCTGGCCGGGCTGCGGCGGATACTGCTGCTGCGGGTATTGGCCCTGCGGCGGGAACGGCTGCGGAGCACCAGGCTGCGGCGGGTACTGCCCCTGCGGCTGCTGCCCGTACGGCGCGCCCGGCCCCTGCTGTCCCGGATACTGCCCCGGCCCGGCCTGCGGCGGCTGCTTGGGCCGTCCCACCGTGAATTTCAGGACCAGTACGACCACCAGCAGCACGATCAGCGCGACCGGCAGGACGAATTTCAGCATGGGGTTCCCATCGGGTCGGGCATGGACGCAACGAATGCTAATTCCTCGCCGCGGTCAGCGCAGGGCAGCCGCCGCGATCGCCACGCCTTGTTCGGCCGACAGGCCCAAGCCCCGGATGACCTCGGCGTACGTGGCCGCGGCGGCTTGGGCTCGCGACAGCGTCTCGTCGCCGGTCGCGCCGACGAAAGTGCCTGCTCTGCCTCGGGTTTCCAGCAGACCGGCTTCCTCGAGTTCGCGGTATGCGCGCGCGACCGTGTTCGGCGCGATGCCCAGGTCCGCGGCCAGTCCGCGCACTGTCGGGAGTTTCGTGCCGACCGCAAGCGTCCCGTCGTTGATCTGGTTCGCCAGCGAGGTCCGGACCTGTTCGAACGGCGGAACGGGCGAAGCCGGGTCGTAGCTGATGCTCATCGTTGCCGCCGTTTCCTCCGGATGCTCACCACAATGCCCAGCGCCAGCAGCGCGAACGCCACCGCGAAACCGATCAGCACCACCCACCCGCTGATGGCGACGCCGGTGTCGCCCGGGTGCAGGTGCGGTCGCGCCAGGTCCATGCGCCCAGGTTAACGGGCCGCCGCGATCAGTTCGGCCAGATCTTCCGAACCCGCGGGCAGCGCGTCGACCGGCCACCAGCGCAGGTCGTCGGATTCCTCGCTGCGCACGGGTTCCGCGCCCGGCGGTGCGTGCACGGCGTAACGGACGTCGAAATGCCGCGTGGGGACGCCGAGTGAGCAGGTGATCGGGTGCACGTCCAGGTGCACCGGCGTTTCCCCGATCACCAGGCCGCTCATGCCGGATTCCTCGGTCGCCTCGCGCAGCGCCGCTTCGGACAGCGACGCGTCGGACGGTTCGCAGTGCCCGCCGAGTTGCAGCCAGCGGCCGACGCGCGGGTGCAGGGTCAGCAGGACCTGCGTGCCGGTCGAGTCGAGGACCACCGCGGACGCCGTCAAATGCCCGGCCTCGCAGGAGCGCTGGCAGGTGTCCGAACGCGACGCCAGGAAGCCGAGAAACGCTTGCCGCAGCGACTCTTGCGACGCGGCTTCCGGCTTCCACTCGGTCAGCGTGGCGACGGCGGATTCGTGCAGGGTCATCGTTCGATCAGCCAATCGCCGGTGGTGAGCGGGCCGCGCGGGGGAGCGGGTTCGGCCGGGTGCCCGATGGCGACCGCGCCGAGCGGGTGCCACTGGTCGTCGAGGTCCAAAGTGGACCGGACCAGGTCGGCGGCGAAGATGGTCGAGCCGATCCAGCACGAGCCGAGGTCTTCGGCGGCCAGTGCGACCAGCAGACCCTGCACAGCAGCGCCGGCGGCGACGGTGAACATCGTGCGTTCGTGCCGGTTTCGCCGGTCGTCGCGGTAGGTGTGCGCGCCTTCGGGCAGCAGGAACGGGATTACGAGTTCCGGCGCGCGGTAGAGAATGTCGCCGCGGGACAGGCGTTTCGCGATCTGTTCGGGAGTGAAACCGTCGCTGGTCAGGTCGGCTTCCCACGAGGAGCGCATCGCGTCGAGGAGTTTGCGGCGCAGGCCTTCGTCGCGCAGCCAGATGAACCGGACGGGGTGCGTGTGGTGCGGCGCGGGCGCGGTGAGCGCGGCCGCGACGGCGCGCCGCATCGCCTCGGGATCCACCGGGTCGTCGCTGAATTGCCGGACGGAACGCCGGTGCGGCACGGCTTCCCGACGGCCCTGCGCGATGGATTCGTTGGTGCCCAAGCGAAAGAGGTCGGTTTCGATCGGGCGGATCAGCTTGCGCGCGGTGGAGCCGTCGTCGTGGATCTGCAGTCCGCGCACGACCGCCACCGGCAGTCCGCCGAGCTTGCCCTTCACGAGATCCGCGGCGGCGGCGATCTCGTCCGCGACCGCGATTTCCGTAACCGCCAGCTCATTGCCCTGCGAATCGATCTGCCCGGCATACCCGTGCAGCACGCGCAGGCCGGACGCGCCGATCGCGGCGTCCGTCTGGCCTACTCGCCAGGCCCGGCCCATGGTGTCGGTGACGACCACGGCCACCTCGACGCCCAGCCGTTCCCGCAAACCGTTGCGCAGAGCCAACGCGGACGCGTCCGGGTCCGCGGGCAGCAGTGCCACCTCGTCGCCGCGCACGTTCGACGCGTCGATCCCGGACGCCGCCTGCACGATGCCCAGCTGGTTCTCGGTGATCAGCGTGCGCGCGATGCGAGCGACGACCCGCACCGACTCTTCCTCGACCAGCTTGCGCCGGGCCGCGTCGCGCTCCTCGGGATCGCTCGGCACGCGCACCAGGCGACCCTCGATCTTCGAAAACGCCTTGCTGGTCACTACCACCACGTCGCCGGAGCGCAGCCACGGCGCGGCGGACACGATCGCGCCGGTCAGGTCGTCGCCGGGACGAAACTCCGGCAATCCGGGGACCGGGAGGATCTCGATCTTCTGGGAAGCGTGGTCAGTCAAGGGGGACTCCCGCTACGTCGAGCGCCGCGCGGACCATGTCCGCCGTCGCGTCCACATCGGACATCAGCAGCGGCACCGCGCGCACGTCCACGCCGGGCACCGTGACCTCGTGATCCTCCGGCGCGACGAGCCAGCCGTCGAGCACGCCGCCCTCGGTTCGCGCACCGTAATGCCGGCCGACCGCCTCCGCGGAGGTCTCCACGCCGATCGCGGTGAGGCACGCGTCGGCCATGCCGCGCAACGCTTTCCCGCCGATGATCGGCGACACCCCGACGACCTTCGCGCGGGATTTCCGCAGCGCGTCGCGCACCCCGGGCACCCCGAGCGTCGTGCCGACCGACACGACCGGGTTCGACGGCGCGAACAGCACGACGTCCGCCTCGGCCAGCGCCGCCAGCACGCCGGGGCCGGGCTTGGCCTCGTCGTTGCCGACCGCGACGATCGAATGCGCGGGCACACCGGCCCGGTAACGCACCCACCACTCCTGGAAGTGCACGGCCTTCTGCTGGTCCGGCTGCTCCGGATCGTCGATCACGACGTGCGTCTCGACCCGGTCGTCCGACATCGGCAGCAGCCGCACGCCGGGCTGCCAGCGGTCGCACAGCGCCTCGGTGACCTGGGACAGCGGATAGCCCGCGCGCAGCATCCGCGAGCGGATCAGGTGCGTGGCGATGTCCTTGTCGCCGAGCCCGAACCAGGTCGGCTCCGCGCCGTAGGCGGCGAGTTCCTCCTTGACCGTCCAGGTCTCGCCCGCGTGGCCCCAGCCGCGTTCGGTATCGATGCCGCCGCCGAGGGTGTACATGCAGGTGTCGAGATCCGGGCAGATGCGCAGGCCGTGCATCCACACGTCGTCGCCGGTGTTCACCAGCGCCGTGATCTCGTGCGGCGATTCGCCCGCGCCGACCGCGGGAAGTCCGAGTGCGGTTTTGACCCCGAGCAGGAAGCGGGCGCCGCCCACCCCGCCAACCAGTACGACGATCTTCACGACTGGCGATCCTCGCACGTCCGCGGTGCCGGGCCCCAGTACCGGTACCTGTGGTGCTCCGAACAGCCCAGCGCGGAATACAACGCGAGTGCGCCGCCGTTGCCCACCGCCACTTGCAGGACCCACTTGTCGGCACCGTGCGCGCGGCCCCAGCCCGCGAGCGCTTGCAGCACTGTGGTGGCCAGTCCGCGGCGGCGAAACGCCGGTGCGACCGCGAGCCGGGAGACGTGCAGCCAGTCGTCCACGATCGCGCCGCGCACCGCGCCCGCCGTGGTTCCGTCGGCCAGCACCACGCCGTAGCCGACCTTTCCGGTGGTCACGACATGCCACTGGGCGGAACTCGGCTCCGTGGTGTTCTCGGCCAACTCCCACCATTCCGGCGTCGCCTGGTCGAGGACCTCGGCACCGGGCGAAGGCCCGGACGGCAGCGGACCGGTCAGTACCGACACCTGGTGCCCGGAGGCGTGCTCGACCTGCTCGCGCCAGCCCGCCGCGGCCACCGCGCGCTCCAGCTCGCTGTCTTCCAGCACCTGAACCGCGGGTGCAATGCCGCGGGCGTGGGCGAAGTCACACACGGCCGCGAGCGCGTCCGGGACCGGACGGCCGGGGTCGCCGACGGCGAGTGTGCTGTTCGCGCGCCCGGTGAAGCCGTCCGCCCAGCGCAAAGTCCATTCTCCGAGCGGCTCCTCGACCACCGCCGGCCATGCTTTCGCGCACACGATTTCGAGCTTTTCCCGGGAGTTCACGGTTAGATTGTGACGGAGAGAGCTGTCCCGTTCCGCAGGAGAACCCCATGAGCTACGCGCGCAAGGACGACCGGCACAACGATGAGCTTGTCGACGAGATCGCCGACGGGTTCAAGCGGACTCTCGAAGAAAAACGCGAGGACGGCAAGCCCGCCGGCCCCTCGTTCACGATTACCGGCGATGCCCGGAACGCGCCGAAACCGCGTCGCCGCGACCGCTGAGCGGCGCGGATCCGCCCCGTTTCCAGGGGTGGGATAAGGGTCGCCTAACCACCACCGGGGGCCAGGGAAGCGCGTAATGTCCGCACCGACCGGCCCAGCAGGAGAAGCCAGGAGTACGCAGTGACCTACGTGATCGCCGAGCCCTGCGTCGACGTCCTCGACAAGGCGTGTATCGACGAGTGCCCCGTGGACTGCATCTACGAGGGCGAGCGGATGTTGTACATCCACCCGGACGAGTGCGTCGACTGCGGCGCCTGCGAGCCGGTCTGCCCGGTCGAGGCCATCTACTACGAGGACGACGTCCCGGACAACTGGTCCGACTACACCAAGGCGAACGTCGACTTCTTCAACGAGCTCGGCTCGCCCGGCGGCGCCTCCAAGGTCGGCAAGACCGCGCACGACCCGGGGTTCATCAAGGCTCTGCCCCCGCAGGGCGAATGACCCGGCTGCCCGACTTCCCCTGGGATTCGCTCGCCGAGGTCAAGGCCCGCGCGCAGGCGCATCCCGGGGGCATCGTCGACCTCTCCGTCGGCACGCCCGTCGACCCGGTGCCGGACTCGATCCGCGCCGCGCTCGCGTCGGTGTCGGAGATCCCCGGCTACCCGACCACGCACGGCACGCCTGAGCTGCGCGAAGCGGCCGTCGCGGCGTTGCGGCGGCGGTACGGGATCACCGGCGTCGAGCCGGACGCCGTGCTGCCGACGATCGGTTCGAAAGAGGCCGTGGCCTGGCTGCCGCGGTTGCTCGGCTTCGGGCCGGGCGACGTGGTGGTCATCCCGGAGCTGGCGTATCCGACGTACGAGGTCGGCGCGCTGCTCGCGGGTGCCGAGGTGGTGCGTGCGGACGGGCTGACCCAGCTCGGCCCGCGCCGCCCGGCGATGATCTGGCTGAACTCGCCGTCCAACCCGACCGGCCGGGTGCTCGGCGTCGACCACCTGCGCAAGGTGGTCGAATGGGCGCGCGACCGCGGCACCGTCGTGGTGTCCGACGAGTGCTACCTCTCGCTCGGCTGGGAGGCGGAACCGCTGTCGGTGCTGCATCCGTCCGTCCACGGTGGACAGACGGACGGCCTGCTCGCGGTGCATTCGCTGTCCAAGTCGGCGAACCTCGCCAGCTACCGCGCCGGGTTCGTGGCCGGTGACCCGAAGCTGGTGAAGACGTTGCTGGAGGTGCGCAAGCACGCCGGCATGATCGTGCCGCGGCCGGTGCAGCAGGCGATGGTGGCCGCGCTGACCGACGACGAAGCCCTTGCCGTGCAACGTGAACGCTATCGCGCGCGCCGGGTGGTGCTGCGGAAGGCGTTGCAGGACAGCGGGTTCGAGATCACGTATTCCGAGGCTGGGCTGTATCTCTGGGCCACGCGCGGGGAATCCGCGCAGGCCACCGTGGAATGGCTTGCCGAGCGCGGAATTCTGGTCGCTCCGGGCACGTTCTACGGGCCTGCGGGTCGTGATCATGTGCGCGTCGCGCTGACGTCCACGGACGAGCGCATCGAGGCCGCCGCCGAGCGGCTCGCGCAGGGCTGACGTTCACGGGGTCAGGCGACTGACCCCGTGAAGTACCCGGTCGCCGCGACGGCCAGCAGCAGGAAAACCGCCGGGAATGCGATGTTGTGGAACACCTTCGCGCGGATGTGCGCTCCGACTGCGCCGATGAAGAACAGCGTCAGCCCGATCGCCGCGGCCAGGCCCAGGCGGGGCCAGCCGAGCAGGCCAACGACCAGTCCGGCGACACCCGCGCCTTCCAAAAACGCCAGGTAGGGGATCCAGCGCGCGCCGACGCCTACCTCGTCCGAGTTCTGCAGCACGAACCGCGCTCGGACGGCCTTGGCGGCGACCTCGAAGGCGTTGATCGCGATGCAGACGAAGGTGGCGACGAGAAGTCCGGTTTCCATGGCTGCTCCTTCCGGGTCTCACTTCCCCTGACGGTGCGGGGACCGGAAAGGTGACCGCGGACTAGTAGTCGCGGCCGGTGAAGCCGCGGTACACAAACCGCGTCAGCGCCTCGATCGCTTCCTCGTCCGACGGCTGATTCCAACCTGCCGGCGGCGGAGTGAGCAGCCACATCTGCGCGAAGTTGTCGATCAGCTGGTACATCATCGCGATGGTGAGCTGGGTGTTCGCGGGGAGCCGCAAACCGGCCGCGGTGACGTGTTCGAGGTGGCTTTCGACGTCTGAGGCCTGCGTGGCGCCGAAGTTCGCGTACGTGGCGGCGAAGTCGTCGTTCACCATCGCCGCCTGGCGCAGCGCGAGCATCGTGGGCGCGTTGGCGCGGTAGAAGTCCCAGTACTGCCGCACGTGCCAGCGGACCGCGGCGGGATCGCTGAAATCGGACAGGTGGCCCTCGCCCGCAGCCTGTCGGTCGCTGTCCTCGGCCAGGTCGGCCAGCAGCGCGACCAGCAGTTCTTCCTTGCCCGCGAAGTGGTTGTAGAACGACCCGGCGGCGCGGCCCGCTTCCTTGGTGATGTCGGTGATCTTCGTGTTCAGGTAGCCCTTGGCCGCGAACACGCGCTTGGCCGCTTCCTTCAGCGCCGTTTCCGTTTCGGCGGCTTTGTCCTTGCGGCTCGTCGCCGTCATCCGGCACCTCCCTTGACGGGAACGCTATCAGCGGGCATTCTGAATCCGAATTCACTGAATCAAGATTCACTGAGAGGGGCGAGGGACATGACGGTGCTGGTGGCGGGAGCGGGGCCGACCGGGCTCACGCTGGCGATCGAGCTGGCGCGGCGCGGGGTCGGCGTGCGGGTGGTGGACAAGGCGGAGGAGTACTTCGCCGGTTCGCGCGGCGACGGGCTGCAGCCGCGGACGATGGAGGTTTTCGAGGATCTCGGTGTGCTGGACGCGGTGCTCGCCGCGGGCGCGCCGCCGTATCCGATGAAGGTGTACCTCGACGGGAAGTTCGCCATGGTGCGGCGGATGGCCGAGCCGGTCGAGCCGACGCCGGCGGTGCCGTATCCGAATGCCTGGTTCCTCGGGCAGTCGCAGACCGAGGGGATCCTGCGGGACCGGCTGGCCGAGTTCGGCGTGCGGGTCGAGCTGAACACGGCGTTGACCGGCTTCACGCAGGACGACGAGGGCGTCACCGCTGAGCTGTCGACCGGGGAGACGGTGCGGGTCGAGTACCTGGTCGGCGCGGACGGCGGGAAGAGCTTCGTGCGCAAGGCGCTGGGGATCGCCTTCGAAGGGACCACGGACGAGTCGATCCGGCTGCTGCTGGGCGACGTCTCGGCGGAGGGGCTCGACCACGACTCGGGGTACTGGTTCGCGACGGCGGACGAGCCGATGTCCGGCGTCGCCTTCACGCCGCTCGCGGGGACGCCGCACTTCCAGTTCTCCTCCCCGCTCGGCGACGGTGCCGCGGAGGCCTCGCTGAGCGCGTTGCAGGCACACCTGGACCGGGTGTCCGGCGGCGGGATCCGGCTGCTCGACCTGGCGTGGTCCACGGTGTGGCGGCCGAACATCCGGCTGGCCGCGGCGTTCCGGAAGGGCCGGGTGTTCCTGGCCGGGGACGCCGCGCACGTGCACCCGCCGACGGGTGGACAGGGACTGAACACCGGCGTGCAGGACGCGTACAACCTCGGCTGGAAGCTCGCCGACGGATCGCCTTCGCTGCTGGACAGCTACGAAACGGAACGGCGCGCGGTCGCGGCCCGGGTGCTGGGGGTGAGCAGTGCGTTGCTGGAGAAGTACAAGGAGGGTGCGGACGACGCGCACGAGCGCGGGCCGGAGACGCAGCAGCTCGACCTGACTTACCGCGGCGGGCCGTTGTCGCCGGTGGGCACGGGTGCGTTGCGGCCAGGGGATCGGGCGCCGGACGCGCCGCTGGTCGACGGGAATGGCAAGGGGGTGCGGCTGTTCGAGCTGTTCCGGGGTCCACATGCGACAGAACTGGTCTTCGGCGAGGGAGAGCTGGGGACGGAGCATCCGGCTTATCGGATTTCGCCGCAGGGGTCGACGGGGGAATTCGTCGACGCGGGCGGGCACGCTTATGCGGCTTATGAGGGGGCGCCGGGGAAGCGGGTGCTGGTGCGGCCGGACGGCTATGTGTGGTCGGTTAAATGACCGCGTGCTCGGCTTTTTCGATGCGGTGCCACACATCGAGCCACGCGGCTCGGGCTCGCGCTCGCTTCGCCAGCTCGTGTTCGACGATGCGGCCGGCGACGAAGCCGATCTCCGCGTCCGCGTTGGCCAGGGCACCGCGCACTTTCTCGGCGGCGTAGACCGCGTCCTGGTGATCGCCCAAGACTGTCTGGAATTTGCGCGTCGCCTTGATCAGTTCGGACAGCTTTTCGGCCTGCTTCTTCTTCGCCGCCGATCGGGCCAATTCGGCGGTGTAGCGCAGCTTCTTGCCGTGGATGCGCAGCGCGTGCAGGTCGTCGTCCGGCGGATTCGGCGGCAGGGCGGCGACCGCGCGGGCGAGCTTTCGGTACGGCTTCCGTACGTCCGCGGCCAGGCCGGGCTTCTCGGACGGTGTTTCGTCGATCTCGTGCTCCGCGGTGCGGGACAGCTGGGCGATGCCCTGCAGCAGGGTCGCGTACCGCGGGCTCGACAGCGCCCGGTTCAGCCGGCGGCGGGCGGTGGTGCGTTCGGCGACGAAGCGGGACACCAGCCGTCGTCCGGCGGCCTGGTCTCGGACGTCGAAGCCGGCGATCACCTCGCGCAGATGGCCGATCAGGACGTCGTAGTCGCGGACCTCGCCGAGGACCTGGCCCAGCCAGCCGAGGTCGGCGCGCACGGGTTCCGCGGTGGCCCCGACCAGCGCGCTGGACGATTTCAGCACGCTGCGCATCCGCCGCTGCGCCACGCGCATCTGGTGCAGTTCTTCCGGATCGGCACCGGCCCGGGTGCCCGGTTCGCGGGACAGCAGTTCGCGCAGTTCGTGGTCGAGTTTGGCGCGCACGTGCGCGGCCGCCGGGGCCTCGGGGTCCGCTTTCGCCGGTTCGGCGGGGAGCCCGAGTGCGGCCGGCGTCGTCGGTTCCGGAGTACGGCGGCGGCTGGTCGCTTCGGAAGTCACCTGGTTAATGGTAGGTGAACAACGATCGGATCGGAGTCCGCCGAAACAGCGAGAGGGTGCGCTCCCCGCAGCGGGAAGCGCACCCTCTCGAAGGCTGGATCAGTTGGCGTGCAGTGCTTCGTTCAGCTTGATGCCGACGCCGCCGCGCGGCACGACCTCGACCGCGCCGGTCGCGGAGTTGCGCCGGAAGACCGCGCCGGAGATGCCGGACAGCTCGCGTGCCTTGACCGTCTTGCCGTCGACCTCGACCTTGGTGCCCGCGGTGATGTACAGCCCGGCCTCGATCACCGAATCGTCGCCGAGGGAGATGCCCGCGCCGCCGTTCGCGCCGATCAGGCAGCGCTCGCCGACCGAGATCACCTCGGTGCCGCCGCCGGACAGGGTGCCCATGATCGACGCGCCGCCGCCGACGTCGCTGCCGTCGCCGACCAGCACGCCCGCCGAGATGCGGCCCTCGACCATCGACGCGCCGAGCGTGCCCGCGTTGAAGTTCACGAAGCCCTCGTGCATCACGGTGGTGCCGGACGCGAGGTGCGCACCGAGGCGCACGCGGTCGGCGTCGGCGATGCGGACACCGGTCGGCAGCACGTAGTCGACCATCCGCGGGAACTTGTCCACGCCGTACACGGCGACCGCGCCGCGCGACCGCAGCCGCAGCCGGGTCTGCTCGAAGCCTTCGACCGGGCACGGGCCGTGGCTGGTCCACACGACGTTGGCCAGCAGGCCGAAGATGCCGTCGAGGCTCTGCCCGTGCGGCCGGACCAGGCGGTGCGACAGCAGGTGCAAGCGCAGGTAGACGTCGTGGGCGTCGGCGGGCGCGGTGGCAAGGCTGCCGATCGTGACGCGCACCGCGACGACCTCGACACCGCGGTCGGTGTCCGGGCCGAGCAGCGCGGCCGCGGACTCGCCGAGCAGCTCGGTGGTCTGCTCCGCGGTCAGCCGCTCGGTGCCGCTGATGCCTGCGTCGACCAGCTTGGGGTGCGGGTACCAGGTGTCCAGCACAGTCCCGTCGGACGTGACGGTCGCCAGCCCGACGCCGACGGCGCCGGTCGTTTCGGGGTCAGGGGTCTGCTCGCTCACGCTGGTCACGGTAGCTGAAGCAGGCCGGATCAACCCGTGGTGGCCAGCTGGTTCACCTTTTGCTTGACCTCGGTCAGCGCGGCCGAGATGGACACGAGCGCCTGCGTGCACTCCCCGCCCGGGGCCGGCACGGTGGTGCAGCCTGCCTGGCGGAACGCGCCGACCGCCTGGTCGATCGCGGTCGCGTCGCGGTCGAGCGGCTGGTTGACCGTCTTGCCCGCTTTCGCCAGCTTGTGCACCGAACCGGCGGTGTTGCCGACCTCGGTGACGTATTTCTCACAGCCCTTGGGCAGCTGCGTCTGCGGGCCGGTGAAGCAAGCGTCGGCGGACAGCGCCTCGAGCTTGGTCGGCAGGGCGTCCGGACCCGGATCGCCGGCTCCAGGGCGGGCCTTGGGCCCGGCCTCGTTGCTGCAGCCGGTGAGGACGAGGGCGAGGACGCCGAGAGCGACCAGGGAGCTTCGCGTGCGCACGTCCTCACGGTAGCCCCCGTCGTGGCTGGGTACGGTGCCGGTATGACCTCCCTTGACCTGCGCGCCGATCCGGCCGAGCTCACTGCTGCCCTTGTGGATGTGTTCAGCGTCTCCGGGGAGGAGGGGCGGCTTGCTGACTTGGTACAGGGGGCGTTGGTTGAGCAGGCTCCGCATTTGGAGGTTGTTCGTAATGGGGATGCTGTTTTGGCGCGGACTCATTTGGGGCGTGGGTCTCGGGTGATTCTTGCTGGGCATTTGGATACTGTGCCGGAGAATGCCAACTTGCCTTCTCGTCGTTCTGGTTCTGGGGACGATGCCGTGTTGCATGGGTTGGGGTCCGTGGATATGAAGGGCGGGGATGCGGTGTTTTTGCATCTCGCCGCTACTTTGCCGGAGCCTCGGCATGATGTGACTTTTGTTTTTTATGATAATGAAGAGGTTGAGGCTGTTAAGAATGGGCTTGGGCGGATTGAGCGGGAACTGCCTGAGTGGTTGGTCGGGGATCTGGCGATTGTGGGGGAGCCGTCCAATGGGGTGATTGAGGCTGGGTGTCAGGGGACGTTGCGGGTTGAGGTTCGGACGTCTGGGGCTCGGGCGCATACTGCTCGGGCTTGGATGGGGTCGAACGCGATTCATGCGTTGGCTGAGCCGTTGCGGCGGTTGGATTCTTATTCGGCTCGGGTTGTGGATATTGACGGGCTGACTTATCGGGAAGGGCTGCAGGCTACTTCTATTTCTGGTGGGGTGGCTGGGAATGTGGTGCCTGATGCTGCTGTGTTGACGGTTAATCATCGGTTTGCGCCGGATCGTAGTGCGGATGAGGCTGAGGCGCATGTACGTGAGGTGTTTGACGGGTTTGATGTGACGTTGGTGGATATGTCGCCTGGGGCGTTGCCTGGGTTGTCTGCTCCTGCTGCTGCGGAGCTGGTGGCTGCGGCTGGGGGGACTGCTGCGGCTAAGTTGGGGTGGACTGATGTGGCTCGGTTTGCTGCGTTGGGGATGCCTGCGGTGAATTTTGGGCCTGGGGATCCGACGCTGGCGCATACGCAGCAGGAGAATGTTCGGGTTGGGGAGATTCGGGGGGTTGCTGAGGTGTTGAGGAAGTTTCTTAGCTGAGGGTTCGGCTCGTCGCCTGGCGGCGACATTGCGCCCTGGCGTGCGTGGGGCACCCCGAAGCTTGATTGTGCTGACGGTCTGGGGGTGCTTGTCAAGGCGGGAAAGATGCCTTGACAAGCACCCCCAGACCGCAGGGACGCTTCATATCGGGGTGCGGGGGAGGGGCTGGGTGCCTCGATCGTTGGGTGCGTCGGTGCGGTTTGTTGGTGGGGTGGGGCTTGCGCCCCAATGTGGCGTTGGGTGCGTCAGATGCACCGAATGCCGCATTGGGTGCGTGGGATGCACCCAATGCGGCATTGGGGCGCGTTCTGGCGGGTGGTGGGCGGTCCGTGAAGGGGCCCCTTGAGGGAATCTAAGTCCGTGAAGGAGCCTCTCACGGCACGGCACGGCACGGCACGGCACGGCACGGCACGGCACGGCACGGCACGGCACGGCACGGCACGGCACGGCACGGCACGGCACGGCACGGCACGGCACGGCACGGCACGGCACGGCACGGCACGGCACGGCACGGCACGGCACGGCACGGCACGGCACGGCACGGCACGGCACGGCACGGCGTGGTGCGGCGTGGTGCGGCGCGCGGAAGGTCGTGAGGGGAACCCTGAGGGAATCAGAGTCCGTCAGGGTGGCCCTCACGAACTCAGGGCCGCCGGGGGAGTTCCCTGGCGGCCCTTCTAAGTTGAGCTGTGGCCGGGGCGGCGCTTTGCGCAGCACCCCGGCCCGCAGCGGTCTAGCGGCCTTGCAGCGACTTCACGTTGTCGCCGAAGGTCCAACCCCTTGAGCCGTCCCAGTTGATTGACCAGTCCATCAGGCCCTTGAGGCCCGGGACGCTTTGGTAGGCCTGCGAAACCGAGCCGGGGTCCATGTAGCCGCCGCCTGCTCCTGGTTGGGCTGGGAGGCCTGGGACCTGTTTGTCGGCCGGGACGCGGATGGTGGTGCCTTGTACGGTCAGGCCCTTGTCCAGGCACTGCGTCTGGACCGTAAATCCTTGCACCGTTCCGGCTTCGTAGCTGTCTCCGGAGCAGCCGTACATGGAACCGTTGTAGTACTGCATGTTCAGCCACCACAGTTGGCCGTTGTCCACGTACTTCTTGATGATCGGCAGGTATGCGCCCCAGATCGAGCCGTAGGTGACCGAGCCGCCGGTGACGTATGCCGTTTCTGGGGCCATGGTCAGGCCGAATCCGGAGGGCATTTGCGACAGTACGCCGTCGATGATGCGTTCCAAGTTCGCCTGCGAGGCGGACAGCGTGTTGATGTCGCCGCTGCTCGACAAGCCCGTTTCGATGTCGATGTCTATTCCGTCGAAGTTGTACTTCTTCAGGATCGGCACGATGGTGCTGACGAACTTGTCGGCGACCGAGCTGGACGACAAATCTATGCCTGCTGCCGCGCCGCCGATGGACATCAGGATGGTGGCGCCGGCGTCTTTGGCCGCGCACATCTCGGCGGGCGTGGAGACCTTGACCGTGGCGTCCATGCCGTCTTCCCATTGCACGGTGCCGTCGGAGAGGATCACCGGGAAAGCGGCGTTGATGACGTTGTAGCCGTGGGCGGCCATGCTCGGGTCGTTGATCGGCACCCAGCCCATGCCGGGGTGGACGCCGTTCGAGGCTCCGTCCCAGTTTTCCCAGTAGCCCTGCAGTACTGAGCCCGACGGTCTCGGCTTGACCGCGCAGGTGTCCGATTGCGGTGCGGCGGTGGCTGAGGCGGGGGCGACTCCTGCTAGCGGCAGTGCGAGCAGGGCCGCGACTGCGGTCCCGAACCAGCGCGATTTCCGTCCGTTCATCACGGGCTCCCGTCCGAATAACGGTGTTGCCGCAACGGTAAGCGGCGGGCGAGGGGGATGCCTACCCCCGATCGTATGGTCTAGACAAATTCGCCCAAGGTGGTCTGGACAACCACAAAAAAGAGACCAGCCGGGCACGAAGCGCCGTGCCCGGCTGGTCTGGGGGAACTAGGGAGAGATTACTGCGTCAGCAGGCCCCGCTGTCGGTCCAGACGGCCCAGGAACCGGGCGCACCCGGCTCAGCGCCGACGGAGTACCACGACGAGGTCCACTTGTGGCTCTTGTACGAGACGACATCGCCCGGACCGTAGAACTTGTTCGAGTCCCATGCCGTCACGCCGCCGCAGCCGCCCGGGTTGCCGCTGCCCACGGTGAGCGTGAAGTCCGCCGTGTGGGTGGCGTTCGCGCCGGTCGCGGTGATCGTGACCTTGCTGGTGCCGTTCGGCGTGCTGGCCGTCGTGGCGATCGTGACGGTCGCGGTGGCGCCGGACTGGACGGTCGCCGGGTTGAACGTCGCGGTCGCGCCCGAGGGCAGGCCGCTCGCGGTCAGCTTCACCGACTGCGCGTTGCCGTTGGTGATCTTGGTGGTCACCGTCGACGTGGCGGACTGTCCAGGCTGGACAGTCGCGGTCGAGGGCGACAGGCTGACCGAGAAGTCGTTGCCCGCGGGCGGGTTGCCGGTGCAGGTGGCCTCACCGGAGACCGCGGCGACCGAAACCGCGTCCCACGCCGCCTTGGTGGCGTTGAACTCGGTGCAGCTGCCCGGGAACAGGTCGACCGCCGCCTGCAGGGTGGCCTTGCGGGCCGCCTTGTGGTTCCAGGACGAGGTCTTGTGCAGCAGGCCGTTGTAGAAGATCTTGCCTGCCTTCTGGATGCCGATGCCGGTGATGCTGCTGTTGTTGCAGGTCGGGCTCGCCGGCTGGCCGTCGGTGGGCGAGGTGCCCTCGGACAGCAGGTAGAACCAGTGGTTCTGCGGGCCCGCCGCCGCGTGCACCTCGGTGTTCGGGATCGACGACGAGTAGCAGTTCGGGTCGCCCTCGCGGCTCGGGTCGTACATGTAGCGGATCGGGCCGTTGCCGACCAGGTTCACGCCCTCGCCGACGGTGAAGTCCGGGGTGTCGACCGGGTTGTTCGCGTAGAACTCGGTCAGCGCGCCGAACACGTCGCCGGTGGACTCGTTGAGGCCGCCGTTCTCGTTGCCCGAGCCCGCGCCGCCCGGCGTGTTCTGGAAGATGCCGTGCCCGAACTCGTGGCCGGCCACGTCCATCGACGTCGCCTGGCGCTGGTTGTCCTGCGAGTGCCCGAAGTGGGTGGACGAGCCGTCCCAGTAGGCGTTGACGTCGTTCAGGCCGACTGAGGCCGGGAAACCGTTGCCGTTGCCGTCGATGCCGCTGCGGCCCAGCCAGTCCTTGAGCATGTTCCACTCGGTCTGCACCGTGTAGAGCACGTCGACGCAGCCGGTTTCGAGGTCGGTGCCCTGCCCGTTGCCCCAGTTGTTGCTGGACTTCGTGAACACCGAGCCGCCCTCGCGGCCGCAGCTGATGCCGGGCCGGGTCGAGTCGCGCATCGAGTACGAGCTGCCGGAGCCGCTCGTGTCGATGCTGACCTGGCCGGCGTAGTAGCTGTTGCCGTTGCCCGCCGCGGCGGGGGCCGCGGCGTTCGAAGCGGACTTGGCCGGGCTTTCGGCCTTCACGTCGTCGCGCTGGTCGAGGACCTTGCCGGTGGCGGCATCGACGAAGACGTGCAGGTTGCTCGGCGCCTTCGCGGTACGGCCCTTGACGACGACCTCGTAGGCCAGTTTCGGCTGTGCGCCGCCGAGAACGACCAGATCAGGCTTGCTCACCGTGCTCACGGTCGGCAGCTGGCCGCGGGCGACCGAAGCCGCGCGCGCCGCGTCGACAGCAGGCGTGGTGCCCACGGTGATCGCCGCGCCGTCCGCGGAGTCGGTGCCGCGCACGCGACCCGTTCCGTCGGCGACGATCACCGCATCCCCGCCGACGACCCGCAGGCCGTCGTAGGTGCGCTCGTAGGAGTTGTAATACAGCCCGGCGTCGCCCAGGGTGGTGCTGACGCGGTGCAGGCTCTCGGCCGAGCTCTTGCGGAGCCCGACCGCGCCTGCGGCGGCGGCCCGGTCTGCGGCCGCGATCGCGGTCGCCTGCGGGTCTGCGGTGGGGTGGGCGGGGGCCGCGGATGCCGGGGTCACCGGCAGCGCGAGCAGGGAAAGGGCGAGACCGGCGACACTTGCGATGCCGGTGGCGAGCCCTCTTCTGGACGTCATCGACAGTCCTTTCGGGGTACACGATGGGGAAAAGCGCAACGCG
The DNA here is from genome assembly GCF_041346965.1 of Amycolatopsis sp. cg13. Lineage (GTDB taxonomy): Bacteria > Actinomycetota > Actinomycetes > Mycobacteriales > Pseudonocardiaceae > Amycolatopsis. The sequence continues at coordinate 4,684,878 of NZ_CP166848.1, read as the reverse complement.
TTGAGCTGGGCTGATCAGGCCGCGGACACCGTGAGTAAAAAAGCGCTCACGGGGGCGGTCAATGCGCTGAACGGACCAGCGGGACCCCGGGAGCGATCAGGACTATTCCGCTCAGGTGGCCCCGTAGCAGGGAAAACGCCGATTCGGGACGGGCCGGGCGACTTTCGTCGGTAGTTCCCGACAACCGGCCATTGGTAGGAGGACCGGAACCCGCTGGTGGTCCGCTTTCGCGCGTTCAGCCGCGGGCAACCGATCCGTCACGCTCCGGTGCCCACGCGGGCGCCCGCCGCGGCGGATCGGCCCGTAGGCTTGGCTGGTGAGCGAACAGTCTGAGTTTCCCGACGGCCAGTACCCCGAACGCCCGGTGGAGCGGCACAAGGGCCCGGTGGTGCTCCGGCGCGATCGGCGCGATCAGGGCAGCACCACCGATCAGCGGCTGCTCGATTCGCGGGGGCCGAGCGACTGGGTGCACACCGACCCATGGCGCGTGCTGCGCATCCAGGCCGAGTTCGTCGAAGGGTTCGGTGCGCTGGCCGAGGTTCCGCGCGCGGTGACGGTGTTCGGTTCGGCGCGCACCAAGCGCGAGCACCCGGAATACGAACTGGGCCGCAAGATCGGGGCCGCGCTCGCCGACGCCGGGTTCGCGGTGATGACCGGCGGCGGCCCCGGCGCGATGGAAGCGGTGAACCGCGGCGCGAACGAGGCGGGCGGGTTCTCCGTCGGGCTCGGCATCGAGCTGCCGTTCGAGCAGGGCCTGAACCCGTGGGTCGACCTCGGCGTGAACTTCCGCTATTTCTTCGCGCGCAAGACCATGTTCGTCAAGTATTCGCAGGCGTTCATCTGCCTTCCCGGCGGATTCGGCACGCTCGACGAACTGTTCGAGGCGCTCACGCTGGTCCAGACCAAGAAGGTCACGAAGTTCCCGGTGGTGCTCTTCGGCACCGAATACTGGGGCGGGCTGTACGACTGGATCGAGAAATCTGTTCTGGGCAGCGGGAAAATCGGCGAGAAGGACCTCGCTCTGCTGCATCTGACCGACGACATCGACGACGCCGTGCGCGTCGTGCAGGAGTCTTATCAGGCTTGGGAGGACACGCACTGATGCGGATCTGTGTGTTCTGCGGTTCGGCGCAGGGCTTTTCACCGGAGTACGCCGAAGCGGCGGCCGGCGTCGGGAAACTGCTGGCACAGCGGGGAATCGGCCTCGTCTACGGCGGCGCGAGCGTCGGCACCATGGGCGTGGTGGCCAACGCCGCGCTCGAGGCGGGCGGCGAAGTGGTCGGCGTGATCCCGGAAGTGCTGTCGGACGTGGAAATCGCGCACGGCGGCCTCACCGAATTGCACGTGGTCGCGGACATGCACCAGCGCAAGGCGAAAATGGCCGCGCTGTCAGACGCTTTCGTCGCGCTTCCCGGCGGCGTCGGCACCCTCGAGGAACTGTTCGAGGTGTGGACGTGGGCGCAGCTCGGCATCCACCGCAAGCCGATCGGATTGCTCGACGTGGCCGGGTATTACTCGCCGCTGGTGGCGTTTGCCGACCAGATGCTGGAGAAAGGTTTCCTGCGGCCGGAAACCCGGGAGCTGATCAGCGTCGCGTCCGATGCGGACAAGCTGGTCGACATCATGACCCGCTCGGTCGGATAACGCGTCAGGACGCTTTTTCGTCGGGCCGTTTGTGATAGGTGTCGACGTATTCCTGTCCGGACAGCTCGAGGATCGCGTACATGATCTCGTCGGTGACCGACCGGCGGATCGCTGAGGACGAGTCCTGGCCCTCGTAGCGCGAGAAGTCCAGCGGTTCGCCGAACCGGACCCGGATTTTGGCGGGCCGCGGGATTTTCGCGCCGTTCGGCTGGATGCCCTCGGTGCCGAACAACGCGACTGGAACCACCTTCGCCCCGGTGGACAGCGCGAGCGCGGCGACGCCGGTGTGCCCGCGGTGCAGCCGTCCGTCCAGCGAGCGGGTGCCCTCCGGGTAGATCGCGAACACGCCGCCGTCGGTGAGGACCTTGCGGCCCGCTTCGAGCGCGGCGAGCCCGGCCTGTGCGTTGCCGCGTTCGACCGGGATGTAGCCGAGCGCGTCGAGCGATTTCGCGATGAACCGGCCCTTGAGCCCCTTGCCGGTGAAGTACTCGGCCTTGCCGAGGAACCGGACCTGCCGCGGCGTGGTGAACGTGATCACACCGGTGTCCAGCGCCGCCCGGTGGTTGGAGGCGAGCAGGACCGGACCGTCCCCGGGGATGTTCTCCACGCCCTCGACCTTGGGCCGGTACAGCGCGCGGACCAGCGGTCCGAGCACGAAACGGACGAGCAGCGTGAGCAAAGGTTCTCCCTCCGGAGGATCGGGCACCGGCTCCAGCATGGCACGATCGCCTCCATGAGCTGGTTTCACCGTCGCACCTGGCAGGAGCCCGGGTGGAGCGCCGCGGACATCCTCGCCGCCAAACGCGGCCGGACCGTGTCGGTCGTGCTGCCGGCGCTGGACGAGGAGGAAACGGTCGCCGCGGTGGTCGCGTCGGTGCGCCCGCTGCTCGGCGGGGTCGTCGACGAGCTGGTGGTCGTCGACTCGGGTTCCACGGACGCGACCGTCGAGGTCGCCGCGGCCGCCGGGGCTCGCGTGGTGCGCCGCGAGGACGTCGTGCCGGAGCTGCCGCCGCGCCCCGGCAAGGGCGAGGTGCTGTGGCGCTCGCTGGCCGCGACGACCGGTGACGTGGTGGTGTTCCTCGACTCCGACCTGGTCGACCCGGACCCAGCGTTCGTGCCCTCGCTGCTCGGTCCGCTGCTCACCGAGGACGGCGTGCACCTGGTCAAAGGCTTCTACCGTCGCCCGCTGCGCCTGGAGAGCACTGGCGGCGGCCGGGTCACCGAGCTGCTGGCGCGACCGGTGTTGTCCGCGCTGCGCCCGGCGCTGGGCGAGCTGGTGCAGCCGCTGGGCGGCGAGTACGCGGGCACGCGCGAGTTCCTGGAGTCGGTGCCGTTCGCCGGCGGGTACGGCGTGGAGATCGGCCTGCTGCTGGACGCCGAGGAGCGCTACGGCCTCGACGGGCTCGCGCAGGTCAACCTCGGCGTGCGGAAGCACCGCAACCGGTCGCTGCTCCAACTCGGCGTGATGGCCCGGCAGATCCTCGGCACGGCGTTGGCCCGCTGCGGAATGCCGAGCGCGGAGGCGGCGCGGTTCACGCAGTTCGTGCAGGTGTCCGGGGAATGGGTGCCGGACGTGACGGAGGTGCCGGTGCTGGACCGGCCCCCGATGCGAGAGGTGCTGGCCGCCCGGCAGCCGTGACATCTGTCCACAGTGGACAGGGTGCACGTGCTTCATCGAGATGTCATCGCCGCGCGCTACGTTCCGGGGCCGATCCGATTCGACTCGCGGGGGCGATGGACGTGTTCAAAGACCTGCTGGATATCGGCACCTTGACCCGGCTGAAACGGCGTAATCTGCTCGCTCGGCAGCCGGACCGCAAGACCGTGCGGGTCTTCGTCGACGACGGCAGCCGGGACGGCTTCCCGGTCGGCTGGGCCGAGCTGGCTCCGCATCCTTATCACCGCCGCCCCGCGTGGCAGGCGGTCTACCGGAGCGTGCCCGGCGACGACTCCAGCTATTGGAGCGGCGGAATTGCCCGCCGGGCCGGGTACCAGCCGATGGATTACGGGGGAAGCGACGAGATCCGCTTGGCGATCGACGAGATCCTCACGCTCGCCCGGTGGGGCGACGTCCTGGCCGCCCGCGAGGTCCGTTCCGGCCGGACCGGGACCTACACCGCCGCGATGCACCCGGTGCAGGCCGAGTGGCTGGCCGGGCTCGACGAGCCGAAGGGGATCACCCACCTCGGCGGCGGACGGGTCCGGCTCACGAATGTCGTCGTCGCGCTCTTCCGGGGTTCGCCGGAATCGCAGCCGCACGTCGACGCCCTTGATCGGCTCCACCTCGATCCGATGGACCCGCCGATCCAGCTCACCCGGGAAGCGTGAGCGCTAGTCGCCCTTCCTCGACGGTGAGGACCTGGTCGAATCCGGCGACGTGCTCCGGCCGGTGCGTCACCAGCACGACGGTTCCCCTCGCCTGCGCGAGAACTCGCGCCAGGACTTCGTCGCCGTGTGCGGGATCGAGGCCTTCCACCGGTTCGTCGAGGACCAGGACGGGCGGTGCGGCGAGGACGGCGCGGGCGAGGATCAGCCGTTGGCGTTGACCGCCGGAGAGAGCGTCCCCGTCTTGGCCGGTGTCTCGGTCCAGCGGGAGGTCGAAGCCCGCGGTTTCGCAGGCGGCGCGCAGGTCGTCGTCGGTGGCTTCCGGGTTGGCGAGCAGCAGGTTTTCGCGGACGGTCGTGGCGAAGACATGCGCGTCGGCGAGAGCTCCGGAGATGACGGCGGGATGCGGCCCGGTCACGGGACGGCCGTCGACGGTGATCGTGCCGGACGCAGGGGAGACGAAACCGAGCAGGACGTGCAGCAGGGTCGTTTTTCCGGCTCCGGACGGGCCGAGGATGCCCAGCCGGGTGCCGGGCGGCAGGTCGAGGTCGATGCCTTCGAGCGCGGCGCGGCGGCCGGGATGGTGCACGCCGACGTTGGTCAGCCGGAAATGTCCTGGGCCGGGGCTGGGTTCCGGGGCAGGTGCTGGGGCGGCTAGGACGGCGCGTACTCGGCTCAGCGAAGCCCGGATTTCGGGAGTGCGCTCGACGGCGGTGAGCAGCGGCAGGACCAGTTCGAACAGGGCCATCGTGGTCAGGGTGAGGGCGGCGGTGACCGGGATGCTTGCCGGACTGAGCGATGCGACTGCGGCGGTGGTCGCGAATTGCACGGCTACTCCGGCGGCGGTGGCCAGGGCTAGGCGGCGGCCGGTGCGACGGGAGTCCGCGGCTAGTTCCTGGATCACTTTGGTAACGCGGTCTTTCTCGCGTTGTTCCCAGCCGTGGGCGATCAGTTCGTTGCGGCCGAGGACGAGTTCTACGGTGCGTTCGGCGAGTTCCTGCCGTCTCTCGGGTGTTTTTCCTCTGGGAAACATCAGGAATCCTGTTGCGAGCAGTCCGATGAGGACAACACCGGCGAGCGGAAGGCTTACCAGACCGGCGAAAATAACCACCGCGATACCGACGGTTCCCGCGACGACAGCCGGTAGCGCGAGCCGGAGAATGGCGTCCTGTACGGCGTCCACATCGGACACCAGGCGCGTGACCAGATCCGCGCCGGAGTGTTCGGCGACGCGGCGGGGGAGAAGGGCTTGGTACACCCGGGTCCGCAGGGAACCGAGGTAGCGGAGGACAACGTCGTGTCCGGCAAGGCGTTCGGCGTACCGGAGTCCGCCGCGCGCCAGGGCGAAAACCCGCACGGCGACGATCGCGAGCGTGAGCGCGGCGAGCGGCGGCTGTTCGGCGGCGCGCATGAGCAGCCAGGCCGCGGTGCCGGTCAGTCCGAGCCCGGCGAGTTCGGCGCCGACGGCGAGCAGGGTCGCGCGGACGAGTTTCATACTGTCACCCCGTGGTTGAGTTCGACCGTCCGCGACGCGAGCGCAGCCAGCGCCGGTCGGTGCGCGACCAGGACCGCGGTGCGGCCGGGCAGCAGTTCCCTCGCTCCTGCCAGCACGGTTGCTTCGGTGCGCGCGTCGAGGCGGGCGGTGGGTTCGTCCAGCAGGACCAGTCCGGCTTCGGTCCGGGACAAGGCGCGGGCCAGGCCGACGCGTTGACGTTGCCCGGCGGACAGTCCAGCGCCCAGTTCGCCGATCTGTGTCGCGTAGCCGTCGGGAAGGTCGGTGACGATGTCGTCGACCCGGCGTCCGCCGGTGTTTTCCTTGAGGGTGCCGCGAAACAGCGTCGGACGTTGCGGCAGCCACGCGGTGTCGCTCAGCCAGGACGAATGGTCGAGGGTTCGCAGGTCGACGCCGTCGATCAGGACCCGGCCGGAGGTCGGCTGCACGAAACCCAGCAGTACCGCGAGCAGGGTGGACTTGCCGGAACCACTCGGTCCGACCAAGGCGAGGTGCTCGCCGGGGTGAATTGTCAGGTCCACTTCGGACAGCGCCCGGGTTTCGCCGTAATGCACGCAGACGTGGTCGAACACCACTTCCGGCGGGCCGAGGCGACGGGTCTGCGTGCCGGATCGGCGGATTGCGTTTGGTGCGGCAAGGATCTCTTTCAACGCCGTGAGTCCTTCGGTGGCAGCGTGGAACTTCGCTCCGGCTGCGCGCAGTGGCAAGTACGCCTCAGGGGCGAGAACCAGGATCAGCATCGCGGTGTGCGCGGTCATCGAGCCGGACAACAGCCGGAATCCGATCGGTACCGCGACGAGCGCGATCGAGAGGGTGGCGACCAGTTCCAGCACCAGCGCGGAAAGGAAGGCGACTTTCAACGTCCGGATGGTGGCGTCGGCGTGCGCATCGGCCATCTCGCGCACGATGCGGGTCTGGGCTTGCGCACGGCCGAACAACTTGAGCGTCGGCAAACCGCGGACGACGTCGAGGAAGTGCCCGCCCAGCCTGGTGAGGAGTGTCCACTGTGTACGCGCCTTCGTGTGCGCACCGATTAGCGCCCCGAAGATCGGGATCAGCGGAACGGTGGCGGTCACGATCAATGCGGAGGTCAGATCAGCGGTGAAAAGCCTTGCCAGTACGGCGATCGGAACCAGCACTGACAGGACCATCGCGGGCAGGTATCCGGCGAGATAGGTCGCGGTGGCATCGACGCCTTTGGTGATTCGGGTGGCCGTCGCGCCGGGGTTGCCGGTCGCGTCGAGCAACCGGCGACGCATGCCTGCTTGTGCCGAAGCCGTAAAGCGGCTGGTGAGCAGGCCCTGTCCGACGGCGAGCAGAATCCGCGCCCCGACGGCGACGAACAGGGCAATCGAAATGCCGCCGCCGGTGAGCAGGGTCGCCAGCCCGTCCGCCCGGACGAGCACGGTGACAGCGGTGACGACGCTCAGCACGGCGAGCGCCGCGAGGTAGCCGCGGAGACCAGGTAGCGCGGGCATGGCGAGACTCCTTCAGAAGTGCAGCAACGATTTCTCGTCGACCGGACGCCGATGCGCTCGCCAGGTCAGCCACTGCACGACGACCAGCACAAGAAGCGCGGGTGCGGCGAACCAGCCGATCACCGCGGCCATGTCCGGCGTGGTGGCAGCCTGACCGACGGTCAAGTGGTAGCCCGTCGTGGACGACAGGACGACTGGGAACCGCAGCACACCGACCAGCAATGCAGGGCAAGCGCTCAGCAGCATTGCGGCGGGCAGGGCCAACCGTGGCCGATTGAGTCCGAAAAGGATGGTCAAGTAAGCAGCGAAGGCGATTGCCACCACGACCAAGGCGGCCAAGGAACCGCCGGAGAAAGCTCCCCAAACCGTTGCTGCCACCAGGAAGACTCCGACCGGAGCCAGAAATGATCGAGTAAGCCGTCGAACCCGCCCGGCGATCTCCACCGGACCGCGCACCGCGAGAAAAACTAGTCCCTGCAAGCAGAACAGCGCGACGAACCCGAGTCCCCACAGTGCCGCATACGGATTGAAGAGCGCCAGAACGTCGTCGACCGGACGGCCTTGCGCGTCGAGTGGAAGCCCGCGCACGAGGTTGCCGAGGAACAACCCCCACGAGACCGCCGTGACCAGCGCACCCGCGGCAATGGCGAACGTCCACCCGCGCCGGTTGCCCTCCGGATGCCGACTGCGCAGCTGCACTGCCGCGGTGAACGTGACCAATCCCAGCAGCAACAACACCACCAGCACGTAAGCCCCGGCGAACACCCGTCCCTCCAGATGCGGGAACGCGCCGAACAGCACGCCGACCGCCGCGACCAGCCACACCTCGTTGGCCAGGAAGAACGGTCCCACGGCGCCAAGCACGCGCCGCTGTCCAGCCTCGTCGCCGGATCGGGAGAGCGCGGGCAGCAGCATCCCGACGCCGTAGTCGTAGCCAGCCAGCGCGAAGTAGCCGCCCAGCAGCAAACCGAGCACACCCCACCAGATCGTCACCACGGGTCACACTCCACTCAGGACAGGAAGCTCGGGTTCCACCGCCGCGACAGCCGGACCGCGTTTGGCGATCCGCGCCAGCAGCACCCAGTCGGCGATGGCCAGCACGACGAACAACAACGTGAAAGCGATGAAGGAGAACAGAATCTGCCCGCCGCTGACGTCGGCGACCGCGTCCGCGGTGCGCAGCTTGCCCCACACCAGCCACGGCTGACGGCCGATTTCGCGGACCAGCCAGCCCAGGATCGCGGCGACGAACGGCACCGCGATCCCCGGCACCATCAGGAAGAGCACCGGCCGCGCCCGCAGCAGCCGGTCACGGAACAACAGCAGCGTGCCGATCAGCGCAGCGAAGAATGCGAAGAAGCCGACATTGATCATCATCCCGAGCGGCAGCCCGACGGCCACCGAGCCCTTGAACTTGTCCGGCTGATACCCGGCGACCTCCGCGAACTGCGCGAACCCGGCCTGCACCACCAGCACGCTCCCGATCAGCGACGTCACGACGCCCATCCGCAGCGACCGGCGGAAGAAGTCGATCTCGCTGGTGCGCTTGAGAAAGTGGTACGCGCTGACCCCGGTCACGAAGAACCCGCCAGTCAGCAGCGCGGCCCCGATGACGTGCGGAAGCGACGCGACCAGCGCCGGGTTGGCGAACAACGCGCCGAAGTCGTCCAGGCGCAGCACGCCGTTCTCCATCCGCGAGCCCACCGGGTTCTGCAGGAAGGAGTTGGCGACCATGATGAACAGCGCCGAGGCGTACGCGGTCAGCGTGACCAGCCACAGCACCGCCAGATGCAGCCACTTGTTCATCCGGCCGCGGCCGAAGATCCACAATCCGAGGAACGTCGATTCCAGGAAGAACGCCACCAGCGTCTCGATCGCGAGCGGCGCGCCGAAAACGTCCCCGGCGAACGCGGACAGTCCGGTCCAGGCCATCCCGAACTGGAATTCCATCACGATTCCGGTGACGATTCCGAGTGCGTAGTTGACCACGTACAGACGGCCCCAGAACGCGGTCATCCGGTGCGGCTGGTCGTCGTCGCGGATCGTCGCGCGCGTCTGCATGATCGCCACCATGGTCACCAAACCCAAGGTGAGCAGCACGAACAGGAAGTGAAGCGAGGTGGTAGTCGCGAACTGGAGTCTCGCGATCGGCAGTGGGTCCATGCCGACGGAGCCTATACGTAGACTGGCTACCTGTAGCGGGCAAATCTATGAGATCGGGGTGATCTCAGGGTTTTTCCCGGACGGCCGCTCGGGCGGCGGAGATTAGCCTGCCAGGGACAAGATGAGTAGACTGCCGACCTATGAAAGCGGACACGTTGCGCGGACACCTCGACGCGTTGCTGCTCGCCGTCCTCGACGGCCGCAAGCTGCACGGTTACGCGATCATCGAGGCGCTGTCGCTGCGCAGCGACGGAGCGCTCGACCTGCCCACCGGCACGGTGTACCCGGCATTGCGCCGGCTCGAGCGCGCCGGCTGGCTGGCGAGCGAATGGGACGTGGTGTCCGGCCGCAAGCGGCGCACCTACCGGCTCACTCGCGCCGGGCAGCAGGCACTGGCCGCGGAACGGTCGCAGTGGCGGGAGTTCACCACGGTGATCGGCGGGGTGCTGGAACCATGACCACGACAAGCCGGGCCGCGACCAGCCCGATCGACGGCTACCTGGCCGAGTTGGACCGGGTGCTGGTCGGCCGCCGCGGCACGAAGGCGGACCTGCTCGCCGAAGCCCGCGACGGCCTGCGGGACGCGGCCGAGGCGTACCGCGAGGGCGGCTGGAGCGAGACGGAAGCGCAGCGTCGTGCGGTAGCGGATTTCGGCCACGTACGCGAGGTTGCCGGTGACTACCAAGCGGAACTGAGCGTGCACAACGGCGTGCGGACGTTGTGGCTGCTGGTCCTCGGCGTGCCCGCGATGCAGGCGTCGTGGGAGCTGGCGCGCATCTTCACCTACGGTTCCTGGTCGCGGCTGACCACCCCGAACCCCGGCTGGTACCCGTACGTCACGCAACTCACCCACGCCGCGCTCTACGCCGTGCCCGTGCTGGGCCTTCTCGCCCTGCTGAGCACGAGGTTGCTGAGCCGCCGGTTCGGCGGGGCGCGCACGGCCAGCGTCTGCCGGGTGCTGGCCGCGATCGCGGTGGGCCTCAACCTGTTCTCGATCCTGCTGCTGATCGGAGCGACCAGCGTGGTCGACGCCGCACGCCTGTTCCTCAGCGGTCCGTGCGGCTTGCTGATGGTCTCGTGGGTGGTCCTGTCGTTCCGACTTGTCGTGCTAGCGCGACGTTCCTGGGGACGGTGTGCCACGATCGTCGCGTGACGACCGCGCTGATCTACCTCGTAGTCATGCTGCTGGTGGCCGCCGTGGTGTTCCTCCTGGCCGCTGTGGTGTTCGGCCGGGGCGAGGAACTGGCGCCGCTGCCGCCCGGCAGCTCGCCCACGCGCCTGCCCGCCGAGGACATCACCGGCGAGGACGTCCGGCAAGTGCGCTTCCAGCTCGTGTTCCGCGGGTACAAGATGTCCGAAGTGGACTGGGTGCTGCGCCGGACCGGCGTTGAACTGGACGAACTGCGCGAACGGGTCGCCCGTCTCGAAGCCGCGCAGCAACCGCGCGAAGCGGCGCACCGGAGGCCGGCAGGTGAGTGACCTGGTGCTGTCGGTAGACGTCGCGGCACCGGCTGGCACGACCTGGCTAGCGCTCACCGACTGGGCCCGCCAAGGCGAGTGGATGCTGGGCACGCAGGTGCGGGTCGTCGAAGGCAACGGCCGCAGCGTCGGCTCGAAGCTGTCGGCCTTCACCGGCTTCGGCGGCATCGGTTTCACCGACACCATGGAAATCACCACCTGGGAACCGCCCCTGCGCTGCACCGTGCGCCACCTGGGCAGCCTCGTGCAGGGAACCGGCGTCTTCCAGGTCTTGTCCAAGGGCGCCAGCAACTGCACCTTCGTGTGGGCCGAACACCTCAAACTGCCGTTCGGCCTGCTAGGCCGCGCAGGCTGGCCCCTGGCGCGCCCAGCGTTCGCGCTCGGCGTGCGCCATTCGCTGCGCCAGTTCGCGAGGTTCGCGGAGAACTATTCAATGGGGGAACAATGACGGAACTGTTGGGCGAAGACGGCATCGCCCGCTGCAGCTGGGGCAACTCAGCCCCCGACTACGCGACGTACCACGACGAGGAATGGGGCGTCCCGCTCCACGGCGAGGCCGAGCTGTACGAACGCCTGTGCCTAGAGTCGTTCCAGTCCGGACTGTCCTGGATCACCATCCTGCGCAAGCGCGAAAACTTCCGAAAAGCCTTCCGGGGTTTCGTGCCGGAGAAGGTCGCGCGCTTTGGCGAGAAGGACGTCGAACGCCTGATGCAGGACGCCGGAATCGTCCGCAACCGCGCGAAAATCGAGGCCGCGGTGAAGAACGCCCGCGCTATAGCAGACCTGGACATCCCGCTGGACAAGCTGCTGTGGTCCTTCGCCCCAACGAAGCACCGCCGCCCCCGCACCATGGCTGACGTACCCGCGATCACCGACGAGTCGAAGGCAATGGCCAAGGACCTGAAGAAACGCGGCTTCGCCTTCCTGGGCCCCACCACCTGCTACGCCCTGATGCAAGCCACCGGCATGGTCGACGACCACGTAAAGGGCTGCTTCCGCGCAGCCTGACGAGGTACGTGTACGTGAGGGCCACCCTGAGGGAACCAGATTCCCTCAGGGTGGCCCTCATGTCCCTAAAACCGCCGCCGATGCACCCAACAATCGGTGCACCCAGCCCCTCCCCCGCACCCCGATATGAAGCACCCCAGACCGTCAGCACAATCAAGCTTCGGGGTGCCCCACCGCACCTCTCTTTTCCGCGGCGAAGCCCGCGGTGCTACTTCCCCTGAAAGTTAGGCTTCCTCTTCCCCACAAAGGCTTCAACCGCCTCAGCATGATCAGCGGTGGAGCCGAGAGCAGTCTGCGCAGCATCCTCAGCCTCCAACGCCTCCTCCAACGAAGACTCCGCCGCCACCCCCAACACGCTCTTGATCTTCGCGTAAGCCACAGTCGGCCCCCCGGCCAACTTCGCCGCCACCTTCTGTGCCCGAGCCGCGAGCTCCTCGTCCGGCACAACCTCCCCCACCAGCCCGATCCGCAGAGCCTCAGCCGAGTCCACAGTCCGAGCCATCAACATCAACTCAGCAGCCCGCCCGTACCCAATGAGCCGCTGCAACGTCCAAGACGCCCCCGAATCCGGCCCCAACCCGACATTCGCGAACGCCATCAAGAACGACGACGACTCAGCCGCGATCCGCAGATCACTCGCATACGCGAAGGCCGCCCCAGCCCCAGCCGCGGTCCCATTCACCGCCGCGATGACCGGCTTCGGCATCCCGGTGATGGCCTTGACGATCGGGTTGTAGTGGTCGCTGACCGTGTGCAGCGGGGCCGGGTCGTTCGCCTGCAGCAGGCCGACGTGCTCCTTGAGGTCCTGGCCGGCGCAGAACGCCTTGCCGGTCCCGGTGAGCACGACCGCGCGGACGTCCGGGTCCTCGGCGGCCGCGCGCAGCTCGGCGATCAGGCGCTCCTTGAGCTCGACGGTCAGCGAGTTGTACGCCTCCGGCCGGTTCAGGGTCAGGGTGCGCACGCCGTCGGCGTCGGCGGTCAACAGGACGTCGGATGTGGTCACGAAATGCTCCTCTGAAGCGGCGGCTCGGGTTCTCGGGACTGAGTCTCGCACCCTCGGCGGGCGGCATACCAGCACCGATGCGGCGGCAAATGATCGGTCCGCGTTCGCGCCCGGGCGCTGATGAGGGACAATGGGGGACGAGACCCGGCTGGCATGGGAGTGCGCGACCCGGGCGCGCCGGTTGAGACGGAGGGAGCACGCTATGGCGGCCATGAAGCCCCGGACCGGAGATGGTCCCCTCGAAGTGACCAAGGAGGGGCGGGGCCTCGTCATGCGGGTGCCACTGGAGGGTGGCGGCCGGCTGGTCGTCGAGCTCTCCGCGGAGGAAGCGAAGGACCTCGGCGCTGCGCTGCAGGAGGTCACTGGCTGACCTGCGCTCTCCCCGCTCTGTCCACTGTGCACCCCGGTCTCCTCTTGGAGGCCGGGGTCGGTTCGTCTGCGCCCTAAGGTTGCTCGCTGTGCGTAACTCGCTACCACCCGTTCCCACGAAGCTGCCCGAAATCGAGGTCGTCGCCGCGACGCGCCGCGGAGTACCGCGAGCAGTGCTGGTCGCGTCGGCCGAGGCGGAGGAAGGCGCAGCGTACGGGTCGAGCGGACGCACCGCCGAAGTGCGCGACGTGCCCGAAGACGGCGACGGTCCGCGCTGGGTCGCCGGTATCGGCGAAGGCGCGCCGAAGGACTTTCGCCGGACCGGTGCCGCGTTGGCGCGCGCGATGCGCGAAGCGGCCGAGAACCGTCCCATCCGGACAGTCCAGGTCGTACTGCCCGAAGACGCGACAGCGGAGCACGCCGCCGAATTCGCGGTTGGACTGTCGCTGGGCGGCTACCGGTTCGTGGTCACCACGACAGAGCCGAAGCCTCCCGTGCCCGCCGTACGCCTCGTTGTCGCGCACGAGCACGCTGTGCCCGCGTACGCGGCGGCAGTCGCGCGCGTACGCGTTCTCGCGGCGGCCGCTGCCTTTACGCGTGATCTCGCAAACACGCCGTCGAACATCAAGAACCCGGCGTGGCTGGCGAACACCGCGGCGAAGGTGCTGGGCGGCACTGTTGACGTGACTGTGCGAGACGAGAAGTGGCTCGCCGACAAGGGGTTCGGCGGAGTTCTGGCCGTCGGCGGCGGTTCGGTTTCGCCGCCGCGCCTGATCGAAATGACGCACCGTCCGCGCGGCGCGACGAAGCACCTGCTGTTCGTCGGCAAGGGGATCACCTTCGACACCGGCGGCATTTCGCTGAAACCGGCCGACGGCATGCACCTGATGCGCACCGACATGGCGGGCGGCGCGGCAGTGATCGCCGCGATGCGCGCGATCGCCGAGCTGAAGCTGCCGGTGCGCGTCACCGCGCTGGTGCCCGCGGCGGAAAATCACGTCTCCGGCGGCTCGTACCGGCCGGGCGACATCGTGCGGCACTACGGCGGCCAGACCACCGAGGTCGGCAACACCGACGCCGAGGGCCGGATGGTGATGGCCGACGCGCTCGCCTACGGGATCGCCCAGTTCAAACCCGACCTCATCGTCGACGCGGCCACGCTGACCGGCGCGATGAAAGTGTCGCTGGGCGTGCGCACCGGCGGTTTCTTCTCCACCGACGACGACCTCGCCGCGCGAGTGGTCGAGGCCGGTGCCCGCGCTGGTGAGGCGTGGTGGCGGATGCCGCTGGTCGAGGACTACGCGACCGGAATCGAAGGCGAGCTAGGCGACGTCCGGCAGGCCCCCGGCGGCCCCGGCGGAATCATGGCGGCGCTGTTCCTGCGCGAGTTCACGGCGGGGCTGCCGTGGGCGCACCTGGACATCGCGGGCCCGGCGCGCGCGGACAAGCCGTACGACGACGTGGTGCCTGGCGCGTCGGGGTTCGCTGCCCGGACGTTGGTGGAGTTCGCGGCTTCCTACGAGAGCTGATCGGGAGCTGCGGATCGGCTCCTCGGCCGGGCTGACGGTTCTGCCGCGGCAGTGCGAGGCTAGTTCTTCCCCGCCAGCTCTTCCTCCCGGCGAGTAAGAACGATCGGCTCCCCGTCCGTGATCGCCACCGTGTGCTCCGAATGCGCGGTGCGCGAGCCATCGGCGGAACGGATGGTCCAGCCGTCCGGGTCGTAGACGATCTTGTCCGTCGTGCGCGCCAGCCACGGTTCCAGCGCGAGCGTCAGGCCCGGGCGGAGTTTCATGCCCCGGCCTGCCTTGCCGCGGTTGGACACGTGCGGCTCGCCGTGCATGGTGCGGCCGATGCCGTGCCCGCCGAACTCGGTGTTGACCGGGTAGCCGTAGCCGGTCGCGACCTCCTCGATCGCGGCCGAGACGTCGCCGAGCCGGTTGCCCGCGCGTGCCGCCTTGATCGCGGCTTCGAGCGCTTCTTCGGTGGCCCGGATGATCCGCTGGTCCTCCTCGGCGGGTGTGCCGACGATGACCGTGCGCGCCGAGTCCGCGGCCCAGCCGTCGATGGTGACCGCGATGTCCGCGGTGAGCACGTCGCCGTCGCGGAGGGTGTAGTCGTGCGGCAGGCCGTGCAGGACGGCGTCGTTGACCGAGAGGCAGATGACGTTGCGGAACGGGCCTTCGCCGAACGACGGCGCGTAGTCCCAGTAGCACGAGACGGCCCCGCGCCGCTTGATCATGCCGCGCACGTGGTGCTCCAGGTCCAGCAGGTTCACGCCGACGTCGGCGAGCTTGCCGACCTCGGTCAGCACCTCGGCGATGAACCGCCCGGTCACGTGCATGCGGTCGATCTCCGCAGGCGTCTTCAGCTCGATCACGACTACCTCGCGTCCTCAGGTTCCGGTATTTCTATACCGGAAACGGTAGCACGGTGCCGGGATACAAATACCAGCCTGGCCGTTAGTCCGTCATGCCGAGCACGTGGTCCCGGAACGCTTGAACGGCGGGCGAAAGCGGCTCCCCGGCACGCCAGGCGAGCCCGATCGTCCGGTGGACCGGCGGATGCAGCGGCACCTCCGCGACGCCGGCCGGGGAGCCGGGCTCGAAGCGCGGCAGAAGCGCGACGCCGAGGCCGGCGCCGACGAGTCCGCGGACGGTGTCGGATTCCTGGCCCTCGAACGCGACCTTCGGCGTGAAACCGGCGGCGGCGCAGAGGTCGTCGGTGATCCTGCGCAGGCCGTAGCCGGGTTCGAGGAGCACGAACGGCTCGTCGGCCAGCTCCGCCACGCGCACGCTGCGTCGTCCGGCCAGTCGATGTCCGGCGGGAACCGAGAGGTGGATCGGCTGCCGGTCGAGGACGACCGTCTCCAGTCGCTCGTCCTCGACGACCGGGGCGAGCAGGGCGAGGTCGAGTTCCCCGGACACGAGCCGGTTGACCATGTCCTGCAATGAACCCTGGACGAGGGAGAACCGGGCGGTCGGGGCCTGTTCGCGATACGCGCGAAGCAATCCCGGCACCAGCGACCGGCCGAGCAGGTGCAGAAATCCGAGCACGACGCGGCCGCTCGCCGGTTCGATCTCCTCGCGGGCGAGGCGGACCCCGGCGTCGACCACGGGCAGCGCGCGTTCCGCAGCGTCGGCGAGGAGTTCGGCGGCACGGGTGAGCCGGACGCCTCGGCCGTCGGGCACGGTCAGCGGTGCGCCGAGGGCGTGTCCCAGCGCGGCTAGCCGCCTGCTGACTGTGGGTTGCGGCACTCCGAGGACCTCGGCCGTGCGGGTGACGTTTCCAGTGCTCCGCAGCGTGGCCAGCAGAGACAGGTGCGGGACAAGCTGCGCGGTGAGGCTCTCATTCGGCACGGTATGAATGATGGCAGATTAACGTATTAGACGTATTGATTAGCCAAGCTTACTTTCAAGGTCATGCTCTCCTCCGCCCGCCGGGTCAAGGTCGCGGTCGCCGCCGCGGGCTTCACGTCGTTCGCCCTGCTCTACGCGCCGCAAGCGGTCCTGCCGCAGCTGGCCGGGCAATACCACCTCGATCCCGGCGGCGCGGCGCTCGCGGTGAGCGTGGCGACCGGTGCGCTGGCGATTTCCGTGCTGCCCATCGCCGCGTTGTCCGAGGTGGTCGGGCGGCGGCCGGTGATCATCGCGTCCGTCGTGATTTCGTCGGTGCTCGGGCTCTTGCTGCCGCTGGTGCCGGACTACTCGCTGCTGCTCGTGCTGCGCGCGGTGCAGGGCGTCGCGATCGCCGGATTCCCCGGCGTGGCCACGGCTTATCTCGTGGAACGACTCGGGAAGACCGGCGTCGCGGCCGCGGTCGGGGCGATGATCGCGGGCAACACCATCGGCGGCATGACCGGACGGCTGGCCACCGGGTTCACCGCCGGTCCGTTCGGCTGGCGCGGCGCGCTGTACGTGGTGGCCGGGATTTCGCTGGTCTGCGCGGTCGTGACGGTGGTGATGCTGCCGCCTTCGCCGGTCAAGACGGGGGAGCGGCAAGGCCTGCGCGACATCGGCGTCGGCCTGCTTACCGCGGTGCGGCGGCCGGTTTTGCTCGCGCAGTACGCGGTCGCACTGCTGGCCATGGGGTCGTTCGTCGCGCTGTACAACGCGGCCGGGTTCCGGCTGACCGGCGAACCGCTGAACCTGTCGCCGGCGATCGCGTCGCTGGTGTTCGTGTCGTACGCGTTGGGTTCGGTTTCATCGGCCACGGCTAACCGGCTGTCCGCGCGGATCGGGCGTCGGCAGGCGCTGGTCGGGGTGCTGCTGCTGACCGCGGTCGGCGCGTTGCTGACGATTCCGGATTCGCTGCCGTTGATCGTCGTCGGTTTTCTCGTGTTGACGGCAGCGTTTTTCGCCGCGCATTCGATCGCGAACAGTTGGGCCGCGGCCGAGGCCCCGGAGAACGCGCGTGGCCAGGTCGGCGGGCTGTACATGCTCATGTACTACCTGGGCAGCAGCGTCGGCGGCGGGGTCGGCAGCGTCGTCTACGGGAAGGCCGGGTGGAACTGGCTGATCGTGGCCGTCGTGGTGTGGCTGGGGCTGGCCGTGGCTGCGGTGCAGGTGGGCACGCGGGTGCGGCGACAGGAGCGGGTGCTGGTGGGGTCGTGAGTGGCAATCGCGGTTCTAACCGTGATTGCCACTCACGAGCACGCCGTGGCCACCAGCAGTCCGCCGCCGACTGGCAGCAGTGCCGGGATCAGCCGGTCGTCTTCGCGGACCGCTCGGGCGACCTCGCGCAATGCCATCGTCTCGGGGTCGCGCCGGGCCGGGTCGGTGAGCCGTCCGCCCGCCAGGACCTGGTGGAACACGATCACCCCGCCGCGGCGCAGCAAGGCCACGCCCTGCTCGTAGTAGCCGGGGTACTCGATCCGAGCGGCGTCGACGAACACCAGGTCGTAGCCGCCCGGGGTGAGCCGCGGCAGCACGTCCAGCGCGCGGCCGACGATGAGCCGCATCCGGCCCGGCGGGTAGCCGGCTTCGAGGAAGGTCTTGCGCGCCGCCCGCTGGTACTCCGGTTCGACGTCGATCGAGGTCAGCACGCCGTCGGCGGCCATCCCGCGCAGCAGGTACAGCCCGCTCACGCCGGATCCGGTGCCGACCTCCACGACCGCCCGCGCGGCGACCGTCGCGGCGAGGAAACGCAGCGTCGTGCCTGCTCCGGGGGCCAGCGGGGCGCAACCGAGGTCGACCGCGCGCAGCCGCGCCGCGGCCAGCACGTCGTCGTCGGGCAGGTACCCGTCGACCTGCTCGGCGCCGACCGCCCCGGTCTCGGCCGCCGCCTCTGTCCCCGAACTCACGCGCGAAGGTTAGCGCTGGTTGTCGATAAATCAGCGAAGGCTCCCTGGTAAGCGCCTTCCGGCCCCGGGAAAGCCCGCGAAAACCCTGGAAAGGCCAACTTCTCAGGCTGCTCTCAGACCGGTCTCATGAGTTCCATAAGGAAGCCGGACAGACTGAGTCTCAACCACACGGGAACACCGTGTGCCCGGCCCGCGTTGGCAGAGGTGAAGAGGAGTTGACCCAGATGGAGGTGCCTGCTCCCCTGATGCAGAACGCCGAACTGCCGGAGGCCGCTCCGGTGACCGTGGACGCAGCCGAGGCGGCCTGGACGCCGCCCTCGTGGGACGAGGTCGTGCGCGAACACGCCGACCGCGTGTACCGGCTCGCCTACCGCCTCACCGGCAACACGCACGACGCCGAGGACC
This sequence comes from Amycolatopsis sp. cg13, assembly GCF_041346965.1. GTDB lineage: Bacteria > Actinomycetota > Actinomycetes > Mycobacteriales > Pseudonocardiaceae > Amycolatopsis. The sequence continues at coordinate 4,666,192 of NZ_CP166848.1, read as the reverse complement.
TGACCCAGGAGACGTTCATCCGCGTCTTCCGGTCGCTCGCGTCCTACAAGCCCGGCACCTTCGAGGGCTGGCTGCACCGGATCACCACGAACCTGTTCCTCGACATGGCGCGCCGCCGCTCGCGCGTGCGCATGGAGGGACTGCCCGAGGACACCGACCGGATCGTCGGCGACGACCCGAGCCCGGAGCAGCACTACAGCGACACCCACCTGGACCCGGACCTGCAGGAGGCGCTCGACGAGCTGCCCCCGGAGTTCCGGGCCGCGGTCGTGCTGTGCGACGTGGAAGGACTGTCGTACGAGGAGATCGGCGCGACGCTGGGCGTCAAGCTCGGCACCGTGCGCAGCCGCATCCACCGCGGCCGCTCGGCGCTGCGCGCGTCGCTCGAGCGCCGTCGCGCGACCCGGGAGGAATCTGCGAAGGTGTCCGTATGACCGGCTGGCGTTTCGCCGAATCCCACCTCATGCCCGACGCGGTAGTCGCACTGGTCGACGGCGAGCTGACGCCCGTCGCCCACGACCGGGCGCTGGCGCACGTCGCGCGCTGCCCGGACTGCGCGGCCGAGGTGACCTCGCAGCGGCAGGCTGTCGCCGCGGTGAAGGACGCGGGCGCGCCGTCGATGTCGGCGGGTTTCCTGGCCAGTCTCCGGTCGATTCCGGAGCACACTGATTTGCCTGGTGCGCCGGACAATCTCGCGGTCACTGCCGATGGCCAGCTGGTGGCTATCCAGCGGCCGGAGCGGGTGGCCGGGTTGCGGGACGCTGGAGTGCTCGGGGGCGCCGCGCCGTTGGGAACAACCGCGCCGCTCGGGCAGTCGGCGAACGTGCTCGGCGGCGGAAGGTTCGCTTTCAGCCGGAAACGGGCGGCGCAAGGGGCCGGGGTCGTGGTGTCCGGGCTCGTGCTGAGCGCGCTCGCGCTCGTCGGGACTTCGGCTGACAGTGGGGAAGGGTCGACTGGGACTGGGCCGGTTCGGGTGCCTAATGCGAATTTGCTTCCTGCGCAGATGAATGTGCCTCGGTCGGCTGGGGGCGAGGCGGTGTCTCCTGAGCCTGAGCCGGTGCCTGGGGTGGTTCGGGCTGGGGCTGCTGTTGCTGCTCGGTGAGGCGTCGCGTTCGGCTCGTCGCCTGGCGGCGACATTGCCGTGAGTGGTTGCGTGGGGCACCCCGAAGCTGAGTGTGACTACGGCGCGGGGGTGCTTGTCAAGGCGGGAAAGATGCCTTGACAAGCACCCCCGCGCCGTGTTTTTGGCTTCGTATCGGGGTGCGGGGGGTGTGGCTGCCTTGATCGGGTGCATCGGTTGCGGTTCGCGAGGGGGCTGGTTAGCGCCCCAATGCGGCATTGGGTGCGTCGGATGCACCGAACGCCACATTGGGTGCGTCGCGTGCACCGAATGTCACGTTGGGTGCGTCGCATGCACCTAATGCCGCACTGGGGCGCATCGCGGTGGCGGTGGCGGGTTCTTGCACGCGGAGCGTGCGAAGCGGGCGGGGGCAGGCTGTGAAGGGCTCCTTGAGGGAACGGGGGCAGGCTGTGAAGGGCTCCTTGAGGGAACGGGGGGCAGGCTGTGAAGGGCTCCTTGAGGGAATCTGGGGCCGTGAAGGGGCCCCTCGCGGACTGCGGCGGGTCGTGAGGGGAACCCTGAGGGAATCAGATTCCCTCAGGGTTCCCCTCACAGACGTTCGGCAAGGGCGGGAGCGCAGGTGAACAGAGGGGCAGGCAACAGCCATTTCACTGCGGCCTGGGCAGACTCTCCCTAGGCTTGGGTATCGTCCACCACCAGCCGTCCTGAACGCTTCCCGGGGAATGATGACCGACCAGCCGAACGCTAATCCTGACCAGTCCGGTGCCGTCGGAACGGACCGGTTGGGTCCTCGGCCGCTTGAGCGGCCTGCGGTGGATCAGCAGCAGGCGGCTGTCTTCGGGCGTCCGCACGGGGTCGAGGGGGCGTTCGACAAGCTTTACACCCCGCCGCCCAACGGGAATGGGCAGCAGAAGCTCAGTCTCGCGCCGCCGACGCCCGAATCTCTCGCCGAGGCGTTCAGCAGGCCTGCGGGGGCCGAGGGGGTGCGGTTGCAGCGGCCGCTCGAGGCGGCTGGGGAGAATGGCGCCGCGGAAGATCCGTTGTGGACTGACACCAGCGATCCTTGGCGGGATCCGGCGGCTGGGGCCGTGCTGGCGGGGCCTGCGGTGGTTCCGGACGAAGACGAGGGCGAGAAACCGAAGCTGCCCAGCGGTGCGCAGTTGAGCTTGCCTGAGGTGTTGTTCGGGCGGCGGGTGCAGCCGAAGGCGTTGGCGTTGCTGGGGGTCGTCGCGTTGTTGATCGGCGCGGTCGGCGGGCTGGTCGGCTGGTGGGTCGGGGATACCGGGTCCTCGTTGACCGGCAGCGCCACGATTTCCGAGGCGGATGCGGCCAAGGAACGGCCGCCGGGGTCGCTCGCGGACATCGCGCGGCGGGTGGCGCCCGCGGTGGTTTCGCTCGAGGTGGTCAAGCCTGGTGCGGACAGCGGCGAGCAGGGTTCCGGCGTGGTGATTGATCCGCAGGGGTACATCCTCACGAACGAGCACGTGGTCGCGACTGCGGTGGGGGACGCTGCTACGAAGATCACGGCGGTGTTCAACGACGGGACCCGCACCGAGGCCAAGATCGTTGGCGCGGATCAGAAAACCGACCTCGCCGTGGTGAAGGTCAATGTCACGAATCCGGTCGTGATGCAGGTCGGCAAATCGTCCGATCTGCAGGTCGGGGACGCGGTGATCGCGGTCGGGTCGCCGCTGGCGCTGCAGAACTCGATCACCTCGGGCATCGTCAGCGCGCTCGACCGGCCGGTCACCGCGGGCGGCGACAACGGGGCGGCTCCGGTCACCTATTCCGCCATCCAGACCGACGCCGCGATCAACCACGGCAACTCGGGCGGGGCGCTCGTCGACTCGAGGGGTGCGCTGGTCGGGATCAACTCCGCGATCCGCTCGTCCAGCTCCGACGGCGGCAGCATCGGCATCGGGTTCGCCATTCCCAGCGACTACGCCATCAAGATCGCCAAGGCACTGATCAAGGACGGCAAGGTCAAGCACGCCGACATCGGGATCAACGCGGCCTCGACGGTCGCCGGATCGTCGACGATGGGCGCGCAGGTCCGCAACGTCGCCCCGGGCGGTCCGGCCGCAGGCGCGGGGATCAAGGAAGGCGACGTGATCACCAAGATCGGCGACCACGTCGTGCGCGACTCCGCCGAGCTGACCGTCGCGGTGCGCAGCCACGACCCGGGCCAGGTGGTCCCGGTGCAACTGGCCCGCGACGGCGCGCTGCTGGTGGTGGACGTCACGCTCGGGTCGGACTGACACCCGTTCTTACTAATCCGGCCAAAAGTAGGCCGACCCCCCGTGCGGCACGTAACCGTCGCTACGAAAGTCATTCGGCCGTGGCTGTGGCCGGGTTAGTAACGATCGGCACAGTAGCTGCCGTGCGACGTTCGGGCCTGCCGGGACGCGAAACGGCCCGGGTAGTCTTGGGCGGGGCAGCACCGAGCGGAGGTTTCACGGGTGTTCGACAGTGTCGGCTGGGGCGAGATCCTCGTGCTCATCATCGCGGGGCTTTTCATCCTCGGGCCCGAACGGCTGCCCGAAGCGGCGGCCTGGATGGCGAAGAGCGTCCGCAAGGCCCGCGACTTCGCGACCGGCGCGCGCGAGCAGCTGCGCGAGGAGATGGGCCCGGAATTCGACCAGCTGCGCAAACCCCTCGAAGACCTGCGCGGCCTGCGCAACCTGGATCCGAAGCGGGTTGTGACGCAGCATTTGTTCGACGGGGACTCGGATCCGCTGGGGTTGAACGGGTTCAAGAACGACCTCAACGGTTCCAACGGGAACGGGAACGGGTCGAGCGGGGTGCCGACGATCAAGCCGCAGACTGCGCTCCCGCAGCCGGAGCCGTTGAAGCCGGGCGAGCGTCCGCCGGTCGATCCGGACGCCACCTGACCAGCGAGGTACGCGGCGATCCCGGTGGGCCAAGCCGACGCGCGACGCGCTGATCAGGCTGGGTAGCCTCAGGAGCATCAGCTCAACCGACCCTGGAGGTTCCCGATATGTCACGCCGTGCGGCTGCGCTGGCCGGAACGATCGCTGCGGCCGCCTTCGCCGTCGCCGGGTGCAGTGCCGACGACGAGCCCAGCACCAAGGCGCCCGCCACCTACACTTCGGTGCCCGCCCCGGCGATGCCGTCCTCGTCGGCTCCGGCCAGCAGCCAGGCGAGCGCTCCCGGGAACGGCAGTGCCACCGGTGAGCAGCCGAACGTCAAGCGCGGCGCGCAGACCGGCGAGGCGGGCGTCGACGTGCTGGTCACCGTCGCCTTCCAGGGCGGGAAAGTCACGCCGCCGGCCGGGGTCGTCGACGTCAAGGTCGGCAACAAGGTGAAGATCATCGTGTCGTCCGACCAGCCGCAGAACATCGACGTCCAGGACCAGCCGGACAAGTCGGGCGACGTGTCCTCGAAGAAGCCCGAGGACATCGACTGGACGGTGACGAAGCCGGGCGACACCAAGGTGACGCTCCGCGAGTCCGGCGCCCTCCTGGTGACCGTGCACGCCTCCTAAAGGCAACAAAAAGAGGCGTGCACCCGCGAGAGGGTGCACGCCTCTTCTTCTGTCCAAATAATCAGCGACCGGCCGGGCTCACGTTCAGCATCATCCCGGCCAACCCGCGCGCCCGGACCGACAGTTGCTTCGCCGCGTCCTTCAGCACCAGCGACGCCGGGGCCTCCGGATCGGACAGCACGATAGGGGTGCCCTCGTCGCCCTGTTCGCGCAGGCGCGGGTCCAGCGGGACCTGGCCCAGCAGCGGCACCGTCGAACCCACCGACTTCGACAGCGAATCCGCGACCGTCTGGCCGCCGCCCGCGCCGAAGACCTCGATCCGTTCGCCGGTCGGGGTTTCCAGCCACGACATGTTCTCGATCACGCCCGCGACGCGCTGCCGCGTCTGCATCGCGATCGCGCCCGCACGCTCGGCCACCTCGGCGGCGGCCTGCTGCGGCGTGGTCACCACGAGGATTTCCGCGTTCGGGATCAGCTGCGCCACCGAAATCGCGATGTCGCCGGTGCCCGGCGGCAGGTCCAGCAGCAGGATGTCCAGGTCGCCCCAGAACACGTCGGCCAGGAACTGCTGCAGCGCGCGGTGCAGCATCGGGCCGCGCCACACTACGGGGGTGTTGCCCGGCGTGAACATGCCGATCGAGATCACCTTCACGCCGTGCGCCTGCGGCGGCATGATCATCGTGTCGACCTTGGTCGGCTTCTCGCGCGCGCCCAGCATGCGCGGCACCGAGTGGCCGTAGATGTCCGCGTCCACCACGCCGACCGACAGCCCGCGCTCGGCCATCGCCACGGCCAGGTTCACCGTCACTGACGACTTGCCGACGCCGCCCTTGCCGGAGGCCACGCAGTAGACCCGCGTCATCGAACCCGGCTGCGCGAACGGGATCACCGGCTCCGCCGCGTCGCCGCGCAGCGATTTGCGCAGCTCGGTGCGCTGCTCGTCGCTCATCACGTCCAGCTCGACCCGCACGTCGGCGACGCCGGGGAGCTTCGAGACGGCCTTCTTGGTGTCCGCGGTCAGCGTCGCCTTCAGCGGACAGCCCGCGACCGTGAGGTAAATCCCGACGTCGACCACCCCGTCGTCGCCGACCGCCACGTCCTTGACCATGCCGAGGTCGGTGATCGGTTTCTTGATTTCCGGGTCGTACACGTCCTTCAGCGCGGTGCGGACGTCGTCGACGCTGGGGAGCTGCTGTGTACCAGTCACGCTTCCATCGTACGTACTGCCCAGTTCAGCTTTGCTTGGCCTTGCGCGGCTTGGAGTCCACGTCGAGATCGTCGCGCAGCCGGTCGAGTTCGCTGCGCAGGTAGTCGCGGGTCGCGACCTCGCCGACCGCAAGCCGCAGCGCCGCCAGTTCGCGCGCGAGGTACTCGGTGTCCGCCTTGGTCTGCGCGGCGCGCGTGCGGTCCTCCTCCAGCGACACGCGGTCCCGGTCGTCCTGGCGGTTCTGCGCGAGCAGGATCAGCGGCGCGGCGTACGCGGCCTGCGTCGAGAACGCCAGGTTGAGCAGGATGAACGGGTACGGATCCCACTGCAGCGACAACGCAGTCAGGTTCAGCACGATCCAGACGACCACGATGAGCGTCTGCCAGAACAGGTACTTCCCGGTGCCGAGGAACCGCGCGATCCGCTCGGTGAACCGGCCGAAGGTGTCCGGGTCGATGTTCAGCCGCAGGCGGGCCTGGCCGCGCGGCTGGTCGAGCCGGCGGCCGGAGCCGAGTTCAGGCACGTTCGGCCTCCTCTAGATCAGCACCGTCCGCGACGTCGTGCAGTCCGGTTTCGCGCCAGTCGTCGGGCAGCAGATGGTCGAGCACGTCGTCGACGGTGACGGCGCCGAGCAGGTGGTCTTCGGCGTCGACGACCGGGCCGCACGCCAGGTTGTACGCCGCGAAGTAGCGGGTGACCTCGGCCAGCGTCGCCTCCGGGCGCAGCGCGGTGAGGTCGGTGTCCACCGCGCTGGCGACCAGTTCGGCGGGCGGTTCGCGCAGCAGCCGCTGGAAATGCACGACGCCGACGAACCGGCCGGTCGGCGTTTCGGTCGGCGGGCGGCACACGAACACCATGCTGGCGAGCGCGGCGGGGAGTTCGGCGTTGCGGATGTGCGCCAGCGCCTCGGCGATCGTCGCGTCCGGCGTCAGCACCACCGGTTCCGGCGTCATCAGCCCGCCCGCGGTGTCCGACGAATACGCCAGCAACCGTTTGACCGGCGCGGATTCCTCCGGCTCCATCAGTTCCAGCAGCCGGCTCTGCTCGGCCGGGGCGAGTTCGGCGAGCAGGTCGGCGGCGTCGTCCGGGTTCATCGCCTCGAGGATGTCCGCGGCGCGTTCCTCGGCGAGGTAGGCCAGCAGTTCCTTCTGGTCGTCCTCGGGAAGCTCCTCGATGACGTCCGCGAGCCGTTCGTCGTCCATCGCGTCGGCGACCTCGTGGCGGCGCTTGATCGGCAGGTCGCGCAGGGTCGCGGCGACGTCGACCGCACGCATCGTGTCGAACAGCATCAGCAGCTGGCCCGCGCCCTGGGGCTGTCCGGTCAGGTCGGTGAGCCCGAGCCCGGAGACCTCGCTCCACGGCAGCACCTGCATCGCGGCACGCCGACGGCCGAGCGTCAGCCGCGTCGAGCGCTCGCGGACGGCGAGCTTGGCCAGCACCCAGTCCCGCGTTCGGGTCGGCTCCATCGCCGCGTCGACCACCGTCACCCGGGTTTCCGCTCCGGTGAGCGTGGCGTGCGCGTCGAGAAGCTGCCCGCACACCAGGACCTCGTTGGGCCGCTGGTGGAAATGCCGCATGTTGACCGAACCAGTGGCGAGCGTCACGGCGTTCGGTTCGATCGAGGTGACCCGCAGCATGGGGACGAACACCCGCCGCCGGGTCGCCAGCTCCACGACCATGCCGAGGATCCGCGGCGGCTGCTGGTCCAGCCGCAGGCCCGCGACTACGTCGCGGACCTTGCCGATCGATTCCCCGTCGGGCCCGAATACCGGCAGACCCGCGAGCTGTGCTGCGTAAACCCGGTTTGTGCCTGCCATGGCGCCGACACTATCGGCTGCTGCCGGTGTGCGCTCGTGCCGCGACTCGGCGAACTCTCAGCTAAGCAGCGCCCATCGGGTCAGCGCGGGGAGCGCCTCGGCGGACGGGCCGTCGTCGTCCTCGGCCAAACCGCCGAAATCGACCAGATCCTGGGCGTGCCACAGCCGGTTCTGCACCGCCCGCACGAGCGTCCACGCCTTGGCTCGGTCGCGGTCCAGACCGCTCGCGGCGAGCTTCGAGTCCAGTGTGGACTCGCTGAACCGGTTCCACAGCAACGAAAGCGCGCCGTATTCGAGATCGCCGGCGAGCGGCTTCGGGTCGATCACCAGCCACGGTTCGCGGGTGCCGGACAGCACGTTCTCGTAATGCAGGTCCTCGTTCACCAGCGCGTTGCCCGCCTCCGGACCGAGGTCGCGGCACACCGCCAGCGCGGCGTCCAGCTCCCGGCGGGGGAGCGGTTCGCCCAGCTCCCGCCAGGACTTGGGCAGTTCTTCGAGCAGTTCCTCCGCGATACCGGACAGCGTGCGGGTGAGTTCGGCGGGCGCGGGCACGGCGAGCCGGCGGGCCAGTTCGCTCATGATCTCGACGGCGGGCAGGAGCGGTTCGCCGTCCAGCGTGCGGCTGTCGTCGAGACGCTCCAGCAGCATCGCGCCGTCCTCGGGCGCGGACTCGTGCAGCAGCACCGATCCATGACCGGCCCATGTGGACAGTGCGAGCGGTTCGTCGCGCGATTCTTCTTCCACCCAGCCGAGTTTGAGCACGACGCGGGAACCGTCCGCGCGCCGGGCGGGCTGGACGACGCCGACATAGCCGTGCCGCGCGGTGTCCTCGAACTCCAGCTCCCACTTCCGGGCGTACCGCTGCGCGAGCGCGGGCAGCGACGCGAGCCACGGGACAGCTTCCGGACCGAGCACCTTGGGGGCGCGTTCAGCGAAGGCGGGCGGGATCTCCAAAACGGTCACAACGCCCATCCTGGTCGGCCGCGCAAGCCGTTTCCGGGGTCGTCTTCCGCGCGTACAGTGGGTGGACAAAGGGTTTGGCGAACCCGGGAGCTGCCATGATCGTCGAGATTGTCAGCGCGGTGGTCGTCGCGGGCGGGGTGTGGCTCGCTTCCGCGGTGCGCGTGGTGAAACAGTACGAACGCGGGCTGGTGTTCCGTTTCGGCCGGGTGCGCTCGCATGTCCGCGACCCCGGGCTCGCGCTGCTGCTGCCGATAGCCGACCGCATGCAGAAGGTGAACATGCAGGTCGTGACGCTGCCGGTGCCCGCGCAGGACGGCATCACCCGCGACAACGTCACGGTCCGGGTGGACGCGGTCGTGTACTTCAAGGTGGTCGACCCGGTGCTGGCCGCGGTCCACGTGCAGGACTACCGGTCGGCGATCGGCCAGGTCGCGCAGACGTCGCTGCGGTCCATCATCGGCAAGAGCGACCTCGACGACCTGCTGTCGAACCGCGAACGGCTCAACGAGGGCCTCGAGCTGATGATCGACAGCCCGGCGCTGGACTGGGGCATCCACATCGACCGGGTGGAGATCAAGGACGTCGCGCTGCCGGAGTCGATGAAGCGCTCGATGTCGCGCCAGGCCGAGGCCGAACGCGAACGCCGCGCCCGGGTGATCTCCGCGGACGGCGAGCTGCAGGCGTCGCACAAGCTCGCGCAGGCCGCCGCGACGATGGCGGACACCCCGGCGGCGCTGCAGTTGCGGCTGCTGGAGACGGTGGTGCAGGTGTCGGCGGAGAAGAACTCGACGCTGGTGCTGCCGTTCCCGGTGGAGCTGCTGCGGTTCCTGGACGCGCGGACCGATCCGCCGGCGAAACCGGCCGCGAAACCGCCGGAGCCGCGGGCGTCGGCGGAGTCAGTGGAGTCTTCGGAGTCTTCGGAACCGGTCAGCAACGGCCAGGTCGCCCCGCCCGAGGGCGAGGCGAGCGACGTGCCGGATCAGCGGTCGAGGTAGCCGTTCAGGCCGAGGACCAGCAGCGTCACGAAGAAGCCGACCCACATCGCGACCGTCACGTAGCCGAGCACGACGGCTGACAGCGCCATGGTGCGTCCGCCTGCTTCGTTGCGGTTGGCCTTGGCCAGCGCGACGTGACCCATCGCGATGCCGGGAACCGCGAGAACGCAGGTCACCAGCCCGATCACCGAGCACACCAGCGCACCGGTCGCGAGCCCGGTGTCGGTGTTTTGCGCGTACGGCTGGTAAGGCGCGCCGTACGGCGGCGGAGCCGGGAAGGCCTGGTACGCGGGCGGCGGCGCGAACGGATCCGGCTGCGGCGCAACGGGATACGGCGACGCGGCCGGTTGCGCGGCGGGAGCCGGTTGGTCGTCGGGCAGCTGCGCGACCGGGCCGGGGTCGGGCGCGGTCCAGCCCGGCGGGGGAACCAGCGGGTCAGCCTCCGAACGAGCCTCCGAAGTGGACGAGACGGCCTCCGCCGGGGCCTCGTACGGTGTGGGGTCGGCGGTGGCCGGCGGCTCGTACGGAGCGGGGTCCGCGGTCGGCGGCGGATCGTAGGCCGCCGGTTCGCGGTCGGACGGAGTGGTCACTAGTGCACCCTCTTTCGCGCAGGCCCGCTAAGGGGGCTTGTGGTAGGAACTAGGCGGAAGCCGGGGTGACGGCCTTCAGTGGTCGCCCTTCGTGGGCCTCGATGACACTGCCGCCCCCGGCTTCCCCGGAACCGCGGATCGATGACAGAGGGACGCGCCATAGAGCGCCGGTTAGTGACCACTCGACCATCGGTTCCCTCGCCTCCGTCTGGTGCCTGCCTCATGGTGCGAACAGAGAGGCGACGGGGTTGTCGCTGGAAGATGGGCCGTTGTTCTTCGTCGGGATCGACTGGGCTGCCGCCGAGCATGCTGTGTGCGTGCTTGACCAGACCGGGAAAAAGGTTGCCGCGTTCACCGTCGAGCACACCGCCGCCGGGTTCGCCCGGCTGGGCAGGCTCGGTGACATCGAGCGGGTGCCAGTGGCCATCGAACGCCCCGACGGCCGTCTGGTGGACGCGCTGCTGGAGGCCGGGCACCCTGTGCTGCCGGTCAAACCCAACGCGATCAAGACCTGGCGGGAATCCGAGGTCCTCTCCGGCGCGAAATCCGACCCCGGCGACGCCGAGGTGATCGCCGACTATCTGCGGGTCCGCTTCCACCGCCTGCGCCCGGCCGAGCCCCTGTCCAGCCATACCAAGGCCCTGCGCACCGTGGTCCGCACCCGCGGCGACCTGGTCGACGCCCGGGTCGCGGCCACCAACCAGCTCGCGGCGCTGCTGGACGTGCACTGGCCCGGAGCCAAGGCCATCTTCGCCAACATCGAGTCCGCGATCGCCTTGGCGTTTCTGACCGCCTATCCCACCGCCGCAGCGGCTGCCGGTCTGACGGAGAAGCGCCTGGCCGCGTTCTGCGCCCAGCAGGGCTACTCCGGAAAGAAACCCGCCGCCATGCTGCTGGCCCGGCTGCGCTCGGTGCCGGCTGGAACGCTCGATCCCGTTGTTTCCCAAGGCATCCGCGATGCCGTGCTCGCTCAAGTCACCGTCATCGCCGCGCTCAACACCGCGATCAAGAACCTGGACCGCTCCATCAACAAGACGATGGATACCCACCCCGACGGCGAGATCTTCCGCTCCTTCCCCCGCGCGGGCACGATCAACGCCGGCCAGATCCTGGCCGAATGGGGCGATGCCCGCGCCGCGTTCGACCACCCCGATGCCATCGCCGCGCTGGCCGGGATCACTCCGATCACCAAGGCATCGGGCAAACAACGAGGCGTGTCGTTCCGCTGGGCATGCAACAAACGCCTGCGCCAGGCGATCACGACCTTCGCCGCGAACTCCCGCTTCGCCAGTCCCTGGGCCGCCGACATCTACAACAGGGCACGAGCCTCGGGCAAAGATCACCCGCACGCCACCCGCATCCTGGCCCGAGCCTGGGTACGGGTCATGTGGCGCTGCTGGCAAAACGGCACACCCTACGATCCGACTCTGCACGGTGGCGCCCAACAGACCACCGAACAGCAGCTCGCTGCCTGATTTCGATCTGCAGGTTGACACAGGGGGTGTCATCGGGGCTCCCTCGAGGTGCCGGGTTCGAAGGACGACGCTACCGGCAATCGCGGCGGCATCAGCCGAAAACTCCCGACTGGACCAGCGCGTGCACGATCAGCGGGATCGCGATGGCCCAGACGATCAGCGCGGCGTAGCCGATCACGAATCCGGCGAGCGCGAGCGCGCCGCCCGTGCCGCGGCCGCGGCGGGCCCGGTAGAACGCGATGTGCCCCATCACGATCCCGGCGATGGCCATCGGCGCGCACAGCACGAACCCGGCGATGGAGCACACCAGCGACCCGAGCGCGAGCCCCGCGCCCGGCGTCGGGCCTTGCGGGGGATAGGGCTGGTGCTCGTACGACGGGTGCGTGTAGCCGTCGCGGCCGGCAGGCTCGTCCCGGTCGTCGCTGGCCTCGCTCATCGGGATCCTTCTCGCGGTTTCGGGTGGATCAGCACCTTATCCGCACCTTAACGGGGGAAACCGGGGCCCGGCGTGAGCACCCTCATAGCCGCTCGGGCGCGAACCAGTCATACTCCCCGGTAACCCCAGCGCCGGGAGCCGGCGTCGCCCGCAGTGAGGAGCTGAGCTCATGGCCCGTCTCGCCCGGACCGCCGGCCTGACCGATGTGCAGCAGGAGATTCTGTCCACGGTGCGGTCGTTCGTGGACAAGGAGATCATCCCGCACGCGCAGGCGCTGGAGCACGCCGACGAGTACCCGGCGGAGATCGTCGAGGGCATGAAGGAGATGGGCCTGTTCGGGCTCACCATCCCGGAGGAGTACGGCGGTCTCGGCGAATCGCTGCTCACCTACGCGCTGGTGGTCGAGGAGATCGCGCGCGGCTGGATGAGCGTTTCCGGTGTGATCAACACGCACTTCATCGTGGCGCACATGATCAAGCAGCACGGGACTGCGGAGCAGAAGCAGCACTTCCTGCCCCGGATGGCGACCGGCGAGGTCCGCGGCTCGTTCTCGATGTCGGAGCCGGACCTTGGCTCGGACGTTGCGGCGATCAAGACCCGAGCCCGCCGCGACGGCGACGACTACGTCATCGATGGCGCGAAGATGTGGCTCACCAACGGCGGTTCGTCGAACCTGATCGCGCTGCTGGTGAAGACCGACGAGGGTGCGGAGAAGGCGCACCAGAACCTCACGACGTTCCTGGTCGAGAAGCCGTCCGGGTTCGGCGAGGTGCTTCCGGGCCTGACGATTCCGGGCAAGATCGACAAAATGGGCTACAAGGGCGTCGACACCACCGAAGCGGTGTTCGACGGCTTCAAGATCGGTGCCGACAAGGTCCTGGGCGAGGCTCCGGGCAAGGGCTTCTCGTACATGATGGACGGTGTCGAGGTCGGCCGCGTGAACGTCGCGGCGCGCGCGTGCGGGATCGCGATCCGGTCCTTCGAGCTGGCGATCGCTTATGCCCAGCAGCGTTCGACGTTCGGCAAGCCGATCGCGCAGCACCAGGCGATCGCGTTCAAGCTCGCGGAGATGGCGACCAAGGTCGAGGCCGCGCACCTGATGATGGTCAACGCCGCACGGCTCAAGGATTCCGGCGCCCGCAACGACGTCGAGGCCGGGATGGCGAAGCTGATCGCCAGCGAGTACTGCGCCGAGGTGACCCAGGAAGCGTTCCGGATCCACGGCGGTTACGGCTACTCCAAGGAATACGAGATCGAGCGGCTCATGCGCGAGGCCCCGTTCCTGCTGATCGGCGAGGGCACCAGCGAAATCCAGAAAACCATCATCAGCCGCGGCCTGCTGCGGGATTACAAAGCCTGACCCGCGTCTCGCCGGAGTTCGCGCGCTCCGCCGGTTCTTGACAAGATGGAGCCCTCGGACCGGACGAGTGCGCAGGTGATGATGGTGAGCAGTCCCTTTGGTGGCGGTCAGGGCCAGGCCGGGCTGCCGCGGCTCCCGACCCCGCCGTCCGGCTGGCCGATCGGGTCGTACTCGACTTACGGCGAGGCGCAGCAGGCGGTCGATTTCCTCGCGGAAAGCGAGTTCGCGGTCACCGACGTCACGATCGTCGGCGTCGACCTGATGCTGGTCGAACGCGTCATCGGACGGCTGTCGTGGGGCCGCGTGCTCGCCGCGGGCGCGATGTCGGGCGCGTGGTTCGGCCTCTTCGCCGGGCTGCTGCTGGGGATGTTCGTCAACCAGGGCGGCTTCACGCTGCAACTGCTGACCGGGCTGGTGCTCGGGGTCCTGTCCGGGCTGGCGTTCTCCGCGATCGGATACCGCACGTCGCGCGGGCGCCGGGATTTCTCGTCGGCGAGCCAGCTCGTCGCCGGCCGGTACGACGTGCTGTGCCAGCCGCGCAGCGCGGAGCAGGGCCGCGAGCTGCTCGCGAAGCTGGCGCTGCGGCCGCCGCCCGCCACGGCTTGAACTCGCCTTCACGAGGCCAGACCCGCGCCGCCGTCCGCCACGGCGTAAATACCCACGGGACTTTTTCACCCGTCCTTCCGATGGTTCGCGCGCACCTGGCTGAATCGTTACCGACCCTGCTTGCGGCGGGTGATCGCCGGGCATAGGTTGTCCGACACCGGTTGGCCGGTCGTGTCCTCCAGCGCGGCCTGCCGGCAACTGGCACGTCGGGGTGCTGGCTCGGGTCCGCCTCGTCGCGGCGTGCTGTCTGGGGGCGGCGCCGGACGGTGCCGTGTGCACACGCGAGGAGGCTTGGATGGGGAAGAAACGGCCCAGCGGAAAGAAACGAGGACCTACCCGCGCGGGGGCGCTGCTCGCCGCGGGCTTGCTGACCAGCGGCCTGGCGGCAGGCTGCGGAACGGCTTCCGGGACGACGATCAACGTCTACTACTCCCCGGAGGACCATTTCCAGACGGTCGTCGACAACTGCAACAAGGCCGCCGCCGGGCGGTACCGGATCGTCTACAACAAGCTGCAGCGCGGTTCGGACGACCAGCGGATCCAGATGGCGCGGCGGCTCGCCGCGGGCGACACGTCGATGGACGTGCTCGGCCTCGACGTCACCTGGGTCTCGGAGTTCGCCGAGGCGGGTTGGGTCGACGAGTGGACCGGACAGAACAAGACGGCCGCTTCCGAGGGCGTGCTGCAAGGCCCGCTGGAAACCGCGACGTATCAAGGAAAGCTCTACGCCGCGCCGAAGAACACCAACGTGCAATTGCTCTGGTACGACGACCGCCTCACCCCGACCCCGCCGAAGACGTGGGACGAGATGATGCAGATGTCGCAGCAGCTCAAGAGCCAGCACAAACCGTATTCCGTCGTGTTCACCGGCGCGCAGTACGAGGGCCTGGTCGTCATCTACAACACGCTGGTGGAATCGCTCGGCGGGCACATCCTGTCCGACGACGGGAAATCCGTGGTGATGGACGAGGGCGCGGTGCAGGCGCTGGAACTGCTGAAGAAGGTCACGTCGTCGGGGATCACCGATCCGTCGCTGACGAACCAGAAGGAGGACGACGTCCGGCGGACGTTCCAGGGCGGCGGCGCCGCGTTCGAGCTGAACTGGCCGTTCGTTTACGCCTCCTACGCCGAGGAAAAGCCGCAGGACCTGGCGCACTTCAAGTGGGCGGTGTATCCGCAGGCGAAGGCGGGCATTCCCTCGAAGAGCACGATCGGCGGGTTCGACCTCGCGGTGAGCGCCTACTCGCAGCACAAGCCCGAGGCGTACGAAGCGGCGTTGTGCTTGCGCAGCAAGGAAAACCAGAAGGTGTCCGCGATCAACGACGGTGTGCCGCCGACGATCGAGTCGGTGTACCACGACGACGTGCCGGTGGACCCGGCGAAGCCGGTGTCGGCGGACAACCCGAACATGGCGCAGAAGTACCCGATGCGCGACGCCATTCTGTCGGCGCTGAAAACCGCCGCGGTCCGGCCGCTCACGCCGGTGTACCAGAACCTGTCCACGGTGATGTCGAAAATCATTTCCCCGCCGTCGGCGATCGATCCGCAAGCGACCGCGCAGAAAATGCGGGAACAGCTCGATGACGCGCTCCAGTCGAAGGGAGTGATCCCGTGACCGTCCAGGATCCCGCCGCGACCACGCAGGAAGCGGCGCACCGCAAGGGAAAGCCCGCGCTTTCCGAGGGCAAGAAGGCGGAACGGCGGCTCGGGCTCTGGCTGTGCGCGCCCGCCTTCATCGTGATGATCGCGGTGACCGGATACCCGATCATCTATTCGGTCTGGCTTTCGCTGCAGCGCTACGACCTGCGGTTCCCGTCGCAGCACGAGTTCATCGGATTCTCCAATTACGCCGCGGTGCTCACCAATTCCTACTGGTGGACCGCGTTCGGCACCACGATGTTCCTCACCGTGGTTTCGGTGGCGATCGAATTCGTGCTCGGCATGGGGCTCGCGCTGATCATGCACCGCACGCTCGTCGGCCGCGGACTGGTGCGCACCGTCGCGCTGATCCCGTACGGCATCGTGACCGTAGTGGCCGCGTTCTCGTGGTATTTCGCGTGGACGCCCAAAACCGGGTACCTGGCGAACGCGCTGGGCGAGGGCGTCGCACCGCTGACCGACCAGTGGCCGTCGCTGTTCATCATCATTCTCGCCGAGGTGTGGAAGACGACGCCGTTCATGGCGCTGCTGCTGATGGCCGGGCTGGCGCTAGTGCCCGACGACCTGCTGAAGGCCGCGGCGATGGACGGCGCGACCGCGTGGCAGCGGTTCACCAAGGTGATGCTGCCGGTCATGAAACCGGCGATCCTCGTCGCGCTGCTGTTCCGCACGCTCGACGCGTTCCGCATTTTCGACAACATTTACGTGCTCACCGGCGGCGCGCAGGACACCGGATCGGTGTCCATGCAGACCTACGACAACCTGGTCAAGGGGCTCAACCTCGGGATCGGCTCCACCATGGCGGTGCTGATCTTCATCACCGTGGCGATCATCGCGTTCCTCTTCATCAAGGTCTTCGGCACCGCCGCGCCCGGCACGGACGACGGGGGGAAGCGCTGATGGCCATCGGAGGTGCGGCCACGACCGGCCGCAAAGTGGGCTGGGGCCTGCTCGACATTCTGGTGCTGGTGTTCGCGATCGTCCCGGTGCTGTGGGTGCTTTCGCTGTCGTTCAAGACGAAAGCGACGCTCACCGACGGCAATTTCATCCCGGTGGAATGGACGCTCAAGAATTACGCGGACATTTTCCAGACCACAGAGTTCCTGCGCGCGCTGGTGAACTCGATCGGCATCGCGGTGATCTCCACGGTCATCGCGGTGGTGCTGGGCACGATGGCGGCGTACGCGATCGCCCGGCTGGACTTCCCCGGGAAGCAACTGCTGGTAGGGCTTTCCCTGCTGATCGCGATGTTCCCGCAGGTCTCGCTGGTCACCCCGCTGTTCAACATCGAACGCGGACTCGGCCTTTTCGACACCTGGCCGGGGCTGATCCTGCCCTACATCACGTTCGCGCTGCCGCTGTCGATCTACACGCTGTCCGCGTTCTTCCGGGAAATCCCGTGGGAGCTGGAAAAGGCGGCGAAGATGGACGGCGCGACGCCGGCGCAGGCGTTCCGGAAGGTAATCGCGCCGCTGGCCGCGCCGGGCGTGTTCACCACGGCGATCCTGGTGTTCATCCTTTGCTGGAACGACTTCCTGTTCGCCATCTCGCTGACGTCCACCGAGTCGTCGCGCACGGTGCCGGCGGCGTTGTCGTTCTTCACCGGGTCCTCGCAGTTCGAGGACCCGACTGGCCAGGTGTGCGCGGCTGCGGTCGTGATCACGGTGCCGATCATCCTGTTCGTGTTGTTTTTCCAGCGTCGCATCGTGGCGGGGCTGACGTCCGGTGCGGTGAAGGGCTGACCCATGGCTGAAATCGTTCTCGACAAGGTTTCCAAGCGCTACCCCGACGGCGCGCTCGCGGTGTCCGAAGTGGACATCACGATCGCCGACGGCGAGTTCATCATCCTGGTCGGCCCGTCCGGCTGCGGGAAGTCGACCACGCTGAACATGGTCGCCGGGCTGGAGGACATCTCCTCGGGCGAACTGCGCATCGACGGCAAGCGGGTCAACGAAAAGGCCCCGAAGGACCGGGACATCGCGATGGTGTTCCAGTCGTACGCGCTGTACCCGCACATGAGCGTGCGGGAAAACATGGCGTTCCCGCTGCGGCTGGCCAAAGTGGACGACAAGATCGTCCGGTCCAAAGTGGAGGAAGCGGCGACGATCCTCGACCTGACCCAGCATCTCGACCGCAAACCGGCCAACCTGTCCGGCGGGCAGCGGCAGCGGGTGGCGATGGGCCGGGCGATCGTCCGCAACCCCAAGGCGTTCCTGATGGACGAGCCACTGTCCAACTTGGACGCGAAACTGCGCGGCCAGATGCGTACCTCGGTGTCCAAGATTCAGAAGCAGCTGGGCACGACCACGCTGTACGTCACGCACGACCAGACCGAGGCGATGACCCTCGGCGACCGCGTCGTGGTGCTGCGGGCCGGGTACGTGCAGCAGATCGGTTCGCCGCAGTTCCTGTACGACAACCCGGCGAACCTGTTCGTGGCCGGATTCATCGGCTCGCCGTCGATGAACTTCGTCCCCGCGACGCTCGAAAACGGGGAGCTCCGCAGTTCGCTGGGCACCACCCCGCTCACCGACCGGATCCGCCGGATGGCCGAAGCGGCGGACGCCCCGCGCGAGGTGATCATGGGCATCCGCCCGGAGCACTTCGAGGACGCCGCACTGGCCGAATCGGGCCGGGAGAGCGCGACCTTCACCGCGCACGTGGACGTGCTGGAGTCGATGGGTTCGGAGAAGTTCGCGCACTTCACCGTGGACGGCGGGGTCGCCAGCTCGGCCGACCTGGCGGAACTGGCCGCGGACAGCGGTTCGGCCGACGTCCCCGGTGCGGAATCGCTGATCGTGGCCCGGCTGTCGGCCGAATCGGCCGCCGCGGAGAACCAGGACCTGCGGATCTCGTTCGACGCGGACAAGGTGAAGCTCTTCGACCCGTCCAACGGGCGAAACCTCACCTACTCCGACTGAGCTGACGGTCTGTGAAGGGCTCCTCGCGAGCCCTTCACGGACGCTCAGGGGATTCGCGAGAAGACCGTCGCAGCAGCGGTGCGTGCGGCCGGGCAAGCCGCCTCGCCGCCCGCACCGCTGGTGTCGACCACGCTCACCGTCGCCTGCTCGGCGCGTCCCGGGGTGGCCGGGGAGGGCTGCACCGTCCGGACCCGGCAGAACGCCCCGTCGGCGGCCACCCGCGCCATCCGGTTGCCGAGCGTTTCCGACGGCCCCGCCGGAGCTTGGCGCACCACCGCGAACTCCAGGCTCACCTTGTCGAGAATGCAGGAATGCCCGGCGATCCCGGCCGTCGCGTCGCCGCCCTGCGCCCCGGACGCGCCGAGGATCGCGCAGGAATCCACCCGCCCCCAGGACCGGTCCGGCAACTGCGGATGCCGCACCCGATTGCCGGTCACCGCGTCGAGCACCCCGCCGACGACGTCGTCCGCCGCGGCGCACCGGTCCTCCGCACTGCCGCGATCGTCCCCGTCGGTGATCGAAACGGCCAGCCGGACCCCGTCGGCGAACGTGATCGCCCGCCCGCACGACCGTTCGGGCACGAAACCGGCCTGCTGAACGGAAACCCCGTCCGGCACCTTGCCCGCGTAGTCGTAAGCCTTGATGTTGGGATCGCGATCGGCGGCAAGCGGCCCGACAGTGACCGTGCGGGGCCGCCCGGCCTGGACGAAGTCCGCCTGGCACGCGGTGAACGAGGAATCGGGCGTGTCGGCGGTGGTGTTCTTGAGCCGCTTCGGGTCGAGGAGGCTGCAGTAATCGAGCGTGGCGAAGTCCCCGAGCGCCGCGATCGCGGTGAGCGGCACCGGCGTGGACTGCGCCTGCTCCGCCGGGGCGGACTCCGCGGAACATCCGACGCTCGCGGCGAGAAGCACCGAACAGCCGACCGCGAGGACTCCGAGTGGGTTACGCACGGGGTGCAGTATCACCGTGAGTGGCGAAAAATCCAGCCCCCGCCGGGAAATCCCACAATTCGCTGAGTCATCATCGCTGGTCGGGGAGTTTTTGACGGGCACATGGGGAGCGGGCTTCGCCGGGCAGTCGTGGCGGTTTGGTTCGTGGGTTGTCGGCGAGCCCGGGTTGGGCGGTCGGTGGGGAGCCTGGGCCGGGCGAGTGCGGGGATTGCTGGTGAGCGCCTGGATTGGTCTGGGTGTGCAGGTTGTCGGTGGCATCCGGGTGAGGCGGGTCGGTGGGAGCCCGGGCCGGGCGGGCGTGGGGCTTGCTGGCGAGTGCCCGGATTGGTCTGGTGTGCGAGTTGCTGGCGGGCACCTGGGTCGGTGGGTGCGTGGGCGGTTGATGGGAGCCCCGGTCGGGCGTGCGTTGCTGGTGGGCAACTGGATTGGTCTGGGGCATGGGTTGCCGGTGGGCGATCAGTGGGAGCCGAGGCCGGGCGGGCGCGTCGGGCTGTGGCGGCCAGGGCGGCTTGTCCGCCGAACCGAGCGAGAATCTGCCGCAGCCGCAGCCGCAGTGATCGAGCGAGGCGGGCCGCGTTTCCGCCGCACGAAGACAATGGCAAGCTTCCGCGGTGCCTGAACAACCCAGCGACCTAGATCAGCCGACCCACGTCAAGGTCGTGTTCGAACTCCCCTCCGACGGCGAGGATTGGCCGCCGTTCAGCCGTGAAGGGCTGTGGGCGGTTCCGCTGGACCGGCCGGACCACGTGCGGCTGGACAACGTCCCGTGGTTCGCCCGCGACGCGGCCGAGGGCGACGTCTTCCGTGTCGAGCCGGACGCGGACGGGGTGCTGCGGCCCGTCGAACGGGTGGAGTGGTCGGGGAACTGCACCATCCGGATGATCGTCTGGCCGGACGGCCCGTTCGCGGGCGATTTGGGCCGCGTGCTCGACCGCTTCGCGCCGTTCGGTTTCGAGGGCGAACGGTTCGACCAATTCGGCATGGTCGGGTTCACCGTCCCGCCGGAAGCCGATCTCGTCGCGGCGAAGCGGGTGCTCAACGCGGGCCGGGCAGACGGTTCGTGGGCTTACGAGGAAGGCTGCGTCAGCCGGGAATGGCAAGCCGCCGGGTAGCGGTCGGCCAGCCCGTTGAGCTGCGAGTCCCCGCCCCGACCCCGATTCCTCCCCCGTACCGGGCCCCATCCCCTTAGGGGTCCGGATCGTCCCGCGGAGCGATGTATCCCAGCGCCGGTCGTGGTGACATAGAGGTACGAACCCAAACGGGAGGGGAACACGATGACCGCACCTGTCACCCACCGGCTGAGCCGGCCGCGAGAGGGGCGCATGATCGGCGGCGTTTGCGCCGGGCTGGCCCGTCGCTTCGGGACCACGCCGGGCAAGATCCGGGTGCTCGCGCTGGTCTCGTGCCTGCTGCCGGGGCCGCAGTTCATCGGATATCTGATCCTGTGGGCCATCATCCCCAGCGACTGACCCGCCGAGCGAACTGTCTGAAGGGGCGGCCGCCCGCGACGCTCGATCGGCGCGGACGGGCTGCGCAAGCCATCGAGATCGATCGGCCCAGACGCGCCGCGCAAGCCATCGAGATCGATCGGCCCAGACGCGCCGCGCAAGCCATCGAGATCGATCGGCCCAGACGCGCCGCGCAAGCCATCGAGATCGATCGGCCCGGACGGGCCGCGCAAAGCCATTGAGATCGATCGGCCCTCTCCCGCCACCAAACGGGAGGGGGCCAGTCTCATTTCCGCTCGGCGGAAAACCGCTCCCAGGCCGACTGCCGCGTCACGCCCAGCGCCTCGCCGATCCGCGCCCACGCCACCCCGCGCGTCCGCAGCAAATCCACCTGCTCCTGGATCCGCGCGTCCGTCTGCGCGCTCACCTTCGCCATCCGCGGGATGCTCTCCAGGATTTCCTCGTCCGATTTCCGCTCCCACAGCGTCACCTCGGGCGTTCCAGGCTCGTGTTCCCCGGCCAGAATCTGGCCGCACAGCCCGACGCAGCCATCGCAGATGTAGACGCCCGATCCGGCGATCAGTTTGGCCACCTCGTCGGCCGGTTTCAGGCAGAACGAGCAGTACGAAGTCATGAAAACCTCCCAGTGTCAGGACTAGCCTGACACGTCAGGGGAGACCTGACAAGTCACTGCTGGGAGCGCAGCGTTTCGATGACCTCCTCGTCCCAGCGGTGCGTCCGGATCAGCCGGTACCGCTCGCACGCGACCCACAGGTACGCCTCGGCCTCGGTGCGGTCGCCGATCAGGTCGGCTTGCCGGAGCATCGCCACCACCGGCGTGAATTCCTCGTCGAACCACCGTTGCGCGACGGTCGCGCGGTCGGTGAACCGGCCTTCGTCTTGCATGAGCCGGAAACCCCACGCCTCGACGTGTTCGCCGAGTTGCGCGTAGTTCCACGGATCCGTCACCAGCACCGAAGCGCGGGCATGGCCGGACAGCGGGACTCGTTCCAGGAACAGCCGCCGGTAGTCCTTCACGATCAGGTCGCCGCGATACCGGATGCCGCTCGGATTCAGCTTGGTGCGCACGGCAATCACCGAAGCTTCTATTGTGGACAGTCCCTGCGCCAGTGCGACCGAAACCCGGTGGTGGCCATCGATGATGAAGTGCAGTTCGCCGATGCGGTACACCTCGATCGGCGGGATCGCTTCGCCGCGGCGGGCGGCCAGCGCGAGTCGTTCCCAGCGTTGCCGGACCCGGGCGGAAGTGGGACGGAAGCGGCGGTCGAAATCGCGGCTCCGGTCCACGGTGCCGACGATCGAGTCCAAAGTGATCACTCGCGTCCCGATCCGCGCTTCGCTGACGTAACCGAGCGCCTGCACCACTTCGTGGAACGGCAGCATGATGTTGACGTCGTCGGGTTCCCGGCGCAGCCACGTGGAAAGCCGCGACAGCACTTGCCGGCGGCGGGCTCGCAGGAAGTCGTTTTCGGCGTCAGCGCGCGGGAAACCGGTCGGTCGGGTCATCGCGGGAACTCCATCACCTGATAGCCCACCACATTGCGGATCCGGGTATGCCCTGCCACGCGGTCGGGCACCGGTTCGCCGTGCGGATGGATGTGTCCGTGCAGCAGCCATTGCGGCCGCAGGGTTTCGATCGTGCGGTGCAGGCAGGTGAAACCTTGGTGCGGCGGATCTTCGCGGTCGCCGAGATTCCGCGGCGGCGAATGCGTCAGCAGGATGTCGATTCCGTTGCCATCGCGCCATTTCCGCCACCGGAAACGCCGTTCCAGCCGCCGGGCCCGGCGCGCCTGCTGGCGTTGCGTCCATTGATTCGGGCCGTCGCGGTAACGGATGGAACCGCCGAGCCCGGCGATGCGCAGACCGGCGACGTCGACGATCCGGCCGTCGGCGTTGATTCCGCCGGCCGGGCCGGGCCATTCGGTCGGGAAACCGTCCTTCATGGACAGTCCGCCGTAACGGGTGAAGCCGCTCAGGTCCGGATCGTGATTGCCCGGAACGAACACGCACGGCACGTCGAGCATGCCGGCGAGGAACTCGAGATACGCGAACGGCAGATCGCCGGCGGCGACGACGAGGTCGACCCGCAGCGAGCGGACCGCGGAGGTCCACAGCCGCTCGTCGGCCTCGTCGGCCACCACCAGCGCTTTCGGCATGCGCCAAGGTTACGGCGCACGCGGCTTCACTTCATGCCGTGCGCGAACCCGGGGTTGAGCGCGATCATCGCGACGATGCCGACGATCCACACGAGGCAGAGGGCCAGGGCCCAGAACTTGAGGTTGGACAGCAACCGGGACATGACGAGACAAACCTCCTGCAACCGGGGGAAGAAAGGGGGACCGCGAGGGTGGCTACAGCCAGCCGTTCTTCCGGAATATTCGGTACAGCAGCAGACAGATCGCGAGAATGATCGTGACCACGATCGGATAGCCGAACTGCCAATGCAGCTCGGGCATGTAGTCGAAGTTCATGCCGTAGATGCCCGCGACCATCGTGGGCACCGTGATGATCGCCGCCCACGCGGTGATCTTGCGCATGTCGGTGTTCTGCTGCAGCGAGATCTTCGCGACTGTCGCGTCGACCAGGGTGCTGAGCAGTTCGTCGAACGCCGCGACGCGTTCGGACACCGTCGCGAGGTGGTCGGCGACGTCGCGGAAATACGAGCGGACCTCGTCGGGCACCAGCCGCGTGTAGCCCTCGGCGAGCCGCGACACCGGCGTGGCGAGCGGGACCACCGCGCGCCGCAGTTCGAGCACTTCCCGCTTCATCAGGTAGATCTGCTCGGCGCTCACCGACGACCGCGGCGCGAACACCTGCGCCTCGATCTCGTCGATGTCCGCCTCGATCCGGCTGGTGACCTCCAGGTAGTGGTCGACCACGTGGTCGGCGATCGCGTGCACGACCGCCGCCGCGCCGAGGGCGAGCCGCTCCGGGTCGTCGTCGAGGTCACGGCGCAGCCGGGCGAGGCCGGAGTGGTTGCCGTGCCGGACGGTGATCACGAAATCGCGGCCGAGGAACACCATCAGTTCGCCGGTTTCCACGATCTCGTTCGCCGTGGTCGGCGACTGGTGCTCGACGTAGCGGACGGTCTTCAGCACCAGGAACAGCGTGTCGTCGTAGCGTTCCAGCTTCGGCCGCTGATGCGCCTCCAGCGCGTCCTCGACGGCCAGTTCGTGCAGGCCGAAGGTGTCCGCGATGCCCTGGATCTGGTCGGAATCGGGCTCGTGCAGGCCGATCCAGACGAAACCCGCGTGCCGCTTGCGCACCTCGCGGATCGCCTCGGCGTGCGTCCAGCGCCCGGGCAGCCGCTTGCCGTCGACATACACCGCGCAATCGACGACGTACGCCGACAGCGGCACCGGGATCGGCCGGTCGAGATTGGCCTTGGCCCGGTTGTTGCCGCGGCCGCGAAGGCCGCCAAGCGAGGGAATGGCAGGCATGGGTTCTCCTGGGCAGACGTCGTGAAGCACGAAGACGACGGCCAGGCGGACTGCGGAGTCCGTCCGGCGGCACCGTGAGTTCCCGGACGCGGGCCTACCAGGAAGGGGAAAGGCCGACCGGCGGGGCGGGAACGCACGTACTACTAGGGAGCGGACTATCACCACTGCTCATGAGCGGTTCCTCACCTCCTTTCGGCCGGGGCACGCCAGGGCGTGCGAAGTGGCAGGGGTCGCGTTGACGCGCGATCACCGATGGTCGAGGGTACTCCTCACCACGGATACGTGTCGCACCTGGTTCGGCAGGTGTTACCCGGACAGGAGGCGCAAGCGTGCAATTCGGCCGGTATTACGAGGAGTTCGAGGTCGGCGCGGTCTACAAGCACTGGCCCGGCAAGACCGTCACCGAATACGACGACCATCTGTTCTGCCTGATCACGATGAACCACCACCCGCTGCACCTGGACGCGCACTACGCGGGCGAGACGACCGATTTCGGCAAGAACGTCGTGGTCGGCAACTACATCTACTCGCTGCTGCTCGGCATGTCGGTGCCCGACGTGTCCGGGAAGGCCATCGCGAACCTCGAGGTCGAATCGCTCAAGCACGTGAAGCCGACCTTCCACGGCGACACGATTTACGGCGAGACCGAGGTGCTCGACAAGACCCCGTCGAAGTCCAAGGACGACCGGGGAGTGGTGTATGTCGAGACACGGGGGTACAAACAGGACGGCACCATCGTGTGCATTTTCCGGCGCAAAGTGATGGTGCCGAAACGGTCCTACGGCGACACCCGCGGCGGCGAACAGCCCGGCCGCCCGACGCCGCACGAGTGATCGATCCGCCGCGAAGAGGAGCACGGGTGGCCATCGCCCTGGAGAAGATCAAGCAGACGCTGCGCAGGTTCGCCGAGACGGAGGCGCGCGGGGTTTCGCCGCTGTACGACCACCTCGCCACGCACGCGGCCGAGGACGACGACGTCGCCGCGCTCCTGACCGACGCCCGCGGCGGAGAAGCGCGCGGCACCTTGCTGTTCGCCGCCGCGCACCGGCTGGTGCAGGCGGATCCGATTCATCCGCTGTCGCGCTATTACCCGTCGGTCGGCGGTTTCGACGGCGTCGACGGCGAGACGTGGCCGTTGTTCCGCTCGTTCCTGCTGGAGCGCGCGGACCAGGCTCGCGAGATCATCTCGACCCGCTACACGCAGACGAACGAGGTGCGTCGCGCCGCCCTGCTGTACCCGGCGGTCGCGGCGGCGGCGAAGGAAGCGGGCGGCAAGATCGCGCTGCTCGAGGTCGGCTGCAGCGCGGGATTGCTGCTGGGGCTCGACCGGTTCGGTTACCGCTATCAGTGCGACGGTGGCGAGCAGCTCACCGCTGGCCCGGCTAAGGCCGCGGTCGGGCTGCACTGCGCGATCGATGTCGCGGACGGCGCGAAGTTGCCCAAGCTGCCCAAGAAGGTCGCTGTCGCGGCCCGAGCGGGGCTGGACCGGGCTCCGGTGGACCTTTCGGACGAGGACGAGTTGGCGTGGCTGGAGGCGTGCGTCTGGGCCGATCAGGTCGACCGGATCCGGCTGCTGCGCACGGCTGCCGCGGAACAGCGGAAGCACACCCCGGAGCTGATCGCCGGGGACGCGGTGGACGACCTTGCGTCGGCGGCCGCGCGGCTGCCGGAGGAACTGCCGCTGGTGGTGCTGACGAGCCACGCGCTGGCATACGTCTGGGACCGGCGGGCGGACTTCGTGGCCGAACTGGGGCGGCTGTCCTCGACCCGGCCGGTGTGGTGGGTCAGCCAGGAGTTCTACAAGGCTGGGCTGGAAACGGTCTTGCCCGGACGGGACGACCTGTCCTCGGGCGATTCGGCCGACGGCGAGCCCGCGATGGCGGTGCTCGGGCTGACGACCTGGATAAACGGGAAACCCGAGGCCCGCGCGCTGGCCCGGACGGCGCCGCACGGGCAGCGGATGACCTGGCTGCCCTGAGCTGTCTCGTGAGTGGCGATCCCGGTTAGAACCGTGATCGCCACTCACGACCCCCCTCCGCACCCTGCGTAACCTGTGTCACATTCACCCCATCAGTCACAGTGCTCCGAGCTGGTTGCGATGCCCGAACCGATGCGCGTCCGGCGATATCGAATACGCGTTCCGCGCATTTTCCGTGCTCATCGCGGATGCTTGAACGATGGGGAAACTTTCCGACAACTCCGCAATCCGTTCCGAATCGCGGACGCCGTCGTCGGCAATGCGTAAATAACCGCTCTGAGTTACGCGGCGGGCAACTCATTCCAGTCACGCAGGGTTATCAGGAGCTGGTCCACCAGGTGGCCCGCTTCGTCTAAATTGACCAGTTCGGCCGAGTTGACCCACCGCGCGTCGGTGGCGTCGTCGCCCGCGGTGAGGATTCCGCCGGTCCACGTGCATTCGTAGTCGTGGATGTCGTAGACCCCGCGGACGACGGACCCGGCCAATGTGTGCGGTCTCACGTCCAGTCCGGTCTCTTCGCGGAGCTCGCGGACCACCGCTTCGTGGTCCGTTTCGCCCGGTTCCACGCGTCCGCCGGGCAGTGACCACTGGCCTTTCCCTGGATCGTTCGCGCGCCGGATGAGCAGGAGTCTGCCCTGGTCGTCGAACACAATGCCGCCGACGCAGCGTTCGAGATCGTCCATGCCGCGAAGGTAGCCGACCCTGGCCGCGCCCCCTAGCGTTCAGGAACCTGTACACGGAGAGTAGCCGTACGGTACACTTCGAGCGGCTGGCTGACCCATGCGCGGGACTTTCCTCCCGCGTGGGTGGTCAGTGCGGTACAACGTAGAAAGTCAGTTTTCCGGGTGTCATGGAAGAGACGGGATTGATCGCTGTGAACGCGAAGAAGCTTGCGGGACTCGTGGGTATCGCGTTGGTGCTGTTCTTCGTGATCGCCCAGCCGGGACATGCTGCGGGACTTGTCAGCAACATTGTTGAGTTCCTCCGCAGCTCGGCCGAATCGGTGATCACGTTCGTCAGCAACGTCTTCCACTGACGGCAGGGGATACCCTCGGACTATGTTCGCGCCACGCGACCCTGACGAGTACCTCCTCGACACCGAGCGGCGGGTCATCCGGATCCGCCGCCACTGGGCGGTGCTCCTCTGGGACACGTTCGAAGCAGCCGCGCTGCTGATCGTGTGCGTGCTGGTGTCGTATCTGCTGCCGCCCTCGATGTGGGTGGTGCAGAACATCCTCTGGTACGTCGCGCTGGCGGTGGTGCTGCGGTTCGCCTACGTGATCATCGAATGGTGGGTCGAACGGCTGGTCGTCACCGACAAACGGTTCGTGATGACCACCGGCGTCTTCACCACGAAGGTGCTGATGATGCCGATCAGCAAGGTCACCGACCTCACCTACCAGCGTTCGGCCTGGGGCCGGATGCTGGGCTACGGCACGATGGTCGTCGAGTCGGCGGGCCAGATCCAGGCGCTGAACCGGATCGACTACCTGCCGCGGCCCGAGGAGTTCTACGACACGATCTCCGAGCTCGTGTTCGGCGACAAGCAGAAGCAGGCCGAACGGTTCTCGATGATCAAGGCACAGCGCGCGGCGCGGGGCAAGAAGCCGGTCGGCTGACCCCGGGCGCGTCGGCACTGGTCCCGGCGCCGAGGTGACGCAGCGCATCGTCGAGAATAGGTCCGATGCGCATCGACCTGCACGCCCACTCCACGGCCTCCGACGGTACCGACAGCCCTGCCGAGCTCGTCGGCGCTGCCGCGCGTGCCGGTCTCGACGTCGTCGCGATCACCGACCACGACACCACCGCGGGCTGGGAACCGGCCGCCGCCGCCCTGCCCGCCGGGATGACGCTCGTGCCGGGTGCGGAGCTGTCGACGGTCTCGATCGACCCGGACACCGGTTACGAGATCAGCGTGCACCTGCTCGCGTACCTCTTCGATCCGACCGCGCCCGCGATCGTCGCGGAACAGACGCGGCTGCGCGTCGAACGGCGCACCCGGTTGCGGCGGATGGCCGAGCGGATGGCCGCCGACGGCCTCCCGGTCGACGCCGACGAAATCCTGAGCCTGCTGCCCGAGGATTCGCCCGCGGGGCGGCCGCACCTCGCGCAGGCGCTCGTCCGGGCCGGTCTGGTCAGCTCCGTCGACGAGGCTTTCGGCGACTACCTGCACAGCCGCCGCGGCTACTACGTCGCGCGCCGCGACACTCCGGTCGAGGAAGCGATTGACATGGTCACCGCGGCCGGCGGGGTTACCGTGATCGCGCACCCCTTCGCCTTCAGCCGCGGCGCGACGATCAGCGAGGACACCCTGCGCGATCTGACGGCTCGCGGACTGACCGGCGTCGAGGTCAACCATCCCAACCACGATCCGGCGACCCGGGCGCGCACCCGCGAGCTGGCCGACGAGCTGGGCCTGATCCGCACCGGGTCCAGCGACTACCACGGCACGAACAAGACCATCGGGCTCGGCCAGGAAACGACCGAACCGGACCAGCTGGAGGAATTGGTGGGGCGGGCGACCGGCTTCCAAGTGGTGAAGGGCTGAGATGGCCGTCTCGGATTTCTTCGACGCGAAGCTCTTCATGAGCGCGACGATCACCCTCGTCGTGATCATGGACCCGCCGGGCACGGTGCCGGTGTTCCTGAGCCTGGTCGGCCGCAAACCGATGGCCACGCGGGTGAAAGCGGCCCGGCAGGCGGTGCTGGTGTCGCTGCTGGTCATCTCGCTGTTCGCGGTGGCCGGGCAGGCGATCCTGGCGTATCTGGGCATCGGGATCCCCGCGCTTCAGGGTGCGGGCGGGCTGCTGCTGTTGCTGATCGCGTTGCAGCTGCTCACCGGCAATGCGGGCAGTAACGAGCCCGAGGCGGCTGAGGACGTCAACGTCGCCCTCGTTCCCCTTGGCACGCCGCTGCTGGCCGGTCCTGGCGCGATCGCGGCGACCATCGTGTTCGTCCGCCAGGCCGACGGGCATGTCGGCGCGTACATCGCGCTGGCGCTGGCGATCGTGACCGTGCATTTCGTGCTGTACACCTGTATGCGGTTCTCCGGCGTGGTCATCCGGCTGATCAAGGAAAGCGGCATCACGCTCCTGGCGAAGATCGCCGGCCTGCTGCTCGCCGCGATCGCGGTGGAGCTGGTCGCGAATTCGGTGCAGGGCTTCATCGCCGGCGGCTAGCCCGGGCCGGGGTCGCGCCGGGGCCACGCCGGAAAGTGTCGGTGGGGGTGCGTAGCGTGGGCGTCGATGGAAGGGGGCGGCGTGAAAGAACAGATGGGGTTCGACTTCGGCGTCGAGCAACCGCAACGGCTCACCAAGGTGTCGCCGGCGCGGCTGAGCACCTTTGACGATTGCCCGCGCCGGTACCGGCTGGCTTATCTCGACCGGCCGACGCCGCAGCGCACCGGGCCGTGGGCGCACAGCACGCTGGGCGCGGTGGTGCACAACGCCTTGCGGGCGCTTTTCGACCTGCCAGTGGCGAAACGGACGCCGCAGCGCGGGATCGCGCTGGTGTCCGAGCACTGGAAGGACGCCGGTTTCGCGGACGACGACCAAGCCGCGCGCTACCGGGCGCGAGCGAAGGGCTGGGTCGCGGAGTACGTGGAGGACAACGACGTCAGCGACGATCCGGTGGGATTGGAACGCTGGGTCTCCGCCCCGGTCAGCACCACCGGCGGCCGCCCCACGATGATCATCGAAGGCAGAGCCGACCGCATCGACCAGCGCGGCGGCGAACTGGTGATCGTTGACTACAAAACCGGCCGCCGAGCACCCGACGAACACGAGGCCCGCGCGTCCCAAGCTTTGGCGATGTACGCCGTAGCCGCGACGCGCACTTTGCGCATGCCGTGCACGAAGGTCGAGTTGCACCATTTGCCGTCCGGCACGATCGCCGCGGCGGAACACACGCCGGAAACCTTGAAGCGGCACTTGGAACGCGCCGAGGAGACCGCCGGAGATTTGCGGTTGGCAGCGGATACCCTGGACGCGGGCGGTGATGGAGACACGCTGTTCCCCGCCCGCCCCGACCGCCGCTGCGCATGGTGCGACTTCCGCCCGAGCTGCGTGGCGGGACAGCAGACCGCTCCTGCCGCGCAGCCGTGGGATTTGCTTGCGCCGTAGGGATTTCCCGAGACGTGGATGGGACCCGAGGAACGTGGCGTCACCGGAGATGGAGAAAACGGCTCGCCGTGCGGCTAGTGCGCGGGGCCGCGGTGCTGCTGGTGGCGGGTCGGGGATTCGCGGGGTAGCGAGGAAGGATTTTGCTGCTGTGACAACGGATCTTGCCGCTGAGCAGGGCGGGATTCGCGACGGACGTCGTGCTGAGGACGCCGATGCGCACGCGGGAAACGGCCGTGCGGACAGCGATGGCTCGGATGCGCGCAACACCGCGAGCCTGAACGGAGACGGTGCCGTTGCGCGCGGTGGCGCGACCTCGGACGGCGGCCGTGCGAGCGAGGACTGCGCTGGGGCTGGTTCTGCGGTGGAGAAGCGCGCGGCAGTGGCGTCGCGAGGGTTTTCGCGGGAGGACAACGCTACGGTGCTCGATGGTGCAGAAGCCGCGCATGACCCGAGGGTGGGTCACTCTGCGGTTGTGCATGACCCGCCTGCGGTCGAAGGTCTCGCGCACGGTGAGAACGCGGTTATCCATGACTCAGCATCGGCCAACAGCACCGAGCCGGGTGGCGCGGCTGCTGGTCGCGTCGACAGCGCGAGCAGGAATGATGGCGCGACTTTAAACGGCGAGGCGGTGGAAGATCGCTTGACTGCCGGTCGCGGCGAGGCGCTGCGCGAGGCGGGCAGTCGTGTGGCGGCGGGGCGCGCTCCTGTGGTTATGCATGATCCGGCGGCAAACGGGCGCGTCGTGAGCGATGGTGCAGAGGTTGGCTATCACTCGACGTCGAGTGATGCCGCGGTTATGCATGACTCGGCGTCGGCCGGTAATGCCGAGGTGGGTGCCGCTGCGGTTATGCATGATTCGGCGTCGGCCAACAGCACCGACGTGAGCCGCGCGGCTGCGGTTATCCATGAAACACCCGAGCAAGGCAGCGCAACCGGCGGCCGCGAAGCGTCAACGGCACCCGCGCACATCGAACCATCCGCGAGGCCCAAACCCCGTGGAAGGTGGTGGCGAGGGTTCACCGGTTCGGTCGCCGCTGGAATGGCAGTCCTGGCCGTCGGGGTGCTGGTCGTCGGCGTGTTGTGTCTCGTGAACGGCGCGTCCGGGCCGGGAGTGCTCAAGCTCGTCGGGCATCCGGTGGCAGCGGTGATTGTGCTTGCGCTGCAACGGATCGCCGACCGCCGGGTCGGGAAGGTGGCGGCGTTGGCGGGGGCTGGGGTGCTGGTCGTCGCGGGGGTGGCGTTCGGCGTGTTGTGGTGGTTTTGAGGCGCTCAGCGAAGAGCAGCGACGGTCGGGCCGCGTTGTTCCAGCAGCACCGGGCCTAGCGCGGTGAGGCGGATCGGACCCGCGTAGGCGCCGCGGTCGACGCCGACTGTGCGCAGCGTTGCGCCATTCTCTTCGTTCAGCACGGCGAGGCCGCCGCGGATGGGGACTACCAACTGGGTCGCGAAGGTGATTCCGGGGCCGAGCGTGCCGTCCAGGGTCCAGCGGGGCGAGAGGTCGTCTCGGGACAGGGCGACGGTTTTCGAGCCGGTGTACCAATAGATCCCGGCTGCGGTGCGGGTCGTCGCTTCGGTGCCGCCGACCGGGTCATTCGCTACGTCCGACGCGGGGAGATCCATGGGGTAGGCGGCTTTTTGCGAGCCGTCCGCGCCGTAGACGACGTACAGCTTCTGATCCGGCAACAGGACGCCGGTGAGGTCGCCCGACATCGCGACGACCCGGGCCCGCTTGCCTGCCAGCAGGGCGGTGTAGGTGACCTTCGGTTCGTCCTCGTGCTCGGCGGTCGCCTTGTAGACGGTCAGGCGATCCGTACGGTCGCCGGGGCAGCGTTCGATCACGCCGATTTTGTCGGCGCCCACTGCTACCGTTCCGTAAGTGCAGTTGGGGCGCGGTTGCTTGTTCGCATTTTGCAGGAACGGGACTTTGCCGTACTCCATGCTCTTCACGAGATCGTCGCGCCACGTGTCGAGGAGATGTTTGCCGGTGGTCGTGACGTGGCTGCCGTCGCTGACGAGGCGGGTGCCCAGTTCGGCGTCGCCGTTGCGCTGGGCGGTGATGCGGCCGGTCGCGGGGTCGAGCTGAGTGACCTCGCTGCAGCCCATTGTCTTGTGGTACACGGCGTTCACGCGGCCCCAGGCAGCGTCCACAGTGCACAGTTGCAGGTTTTCGCGGGTGTAGTGCCAGCGGATCTGCCCGGTGAGCGGATCGCGGCCGGCGACCTCGCTGCCGTCCGCGGTGGTGACGGTGTCGGACTGTCCGATCGGGATCGGTGTCGCGGAGCTCGGCGCTTGCCACAGCTGCGTCATCGATCCAGGCACCGCGGACGGCGGCGCGGGGAGGGCGTGCGGCTGATCCGCCAGGGCGCGGCTGGTGTGCAGGTTGTCGCTCGTGGCGGCGACGATCGCGGCGACCACTGCGACCACCACGACAATCGCCCCCGCGATCATGCGGTCTCGCCCTCGGTTCCACGGCGAGCGGCGGGCTTTTCCTGGCGTCGCAACGGGATTCGTTGAGGATCGGCGGGGGAGGAGGTTTTCGGAACCGTAGGGCTCGGCGGGGGTGCTGGCGACCCCGGCGTCCGTGACGCGCGCGATCGGGCCGGTTTGTTCCTCGGGAGTGACCGGCGGGATCGGGGCGTTGGGGCCTGCGTGCCGGGGGTCCGACGCGGGTGGCTCGGCGGAAGCCTGTTCGGTGGTTGCCGCGACATGGTTCGGAGCCTGCGAGCCGGGCATGGTTGATGCGGCGGAGTCGCCGGAGGCAGGCGCGCCGGGGCCTGCGGCCTGCGAAGCGGCTGATGCGGAGGTGTTTCCGGCGGAGTCGCCGGTCGCTGGCGTGGCGGAGCTTGCAGCTGCCTCGGCGGAAGCCTGTTCGGTGGCTGGTGTCGCGGGGCCGGTGGCTGGTGAGTTGGAGACGGCTGAGCCAGCGGCGGAAACGTTGCCGATGGCTGGTGTTGCGGGGCCGGTGGCCGGTGAGCTGGAAACGGTCGAGCCAGCAGCGGAAACGTTGCCGGTGGCTGGCACATCGGAGCCTGGAGCGGCCTCGGCTGGCTCAGCAGAAGCCGCGTCAGTTTGGCTGCCGGAGGTCGGCGAGGCCGGGTTCCCAACAGGTGAAGCCGGTTCGGCGGAGGGCTTCTCGGCCGAGCCCCCGGGAGTCGGCAGATCGGCGTCCGTAGCCGACGGGTTCAGGCCCGCAGACACAGTCCTAGCCGACGCATCCGACGCATCCCCGCCACCAGCACCCGAAGCATCCGGCGACGAACCAGCGTCCTCCGAGACGTGCGCCCCGGCCGGAAGGTCCGGCCGGGGGCGTTCGTCGGGATTCGCGGGAGTGCCCGCTACGTTCGATCCAGGTTCGGGGGGCGTTTCGCCGTTCCCGTGGTCGTTCACGTAACTGACTCCCCGGTGTGTCGCTCAGTCTGCCGACGCAGGTGTATCAGATGCGGACGGACGACGGCGACGGCGGCGGCGTGCCGGGCGGTCTCCGGTTTCTCCGGAGTCGGACGTCGTCGCGGGGGTGGCGTTGCCGGCGGACGTCGCCGGGCCGGTCGCGTCCGCGCCCGAGCGGGTGCGGCGGCGCGACCGGGGGCGGTCTTCCTGCTGGTCCGAACCCGAGGAGGCCGGGGCGGCGGCGTCAGCGGCTTCGATCGCCGCGGCCGAGCGGGCGCCACCGCGGGTTCGCTTGCGCGGGGCGCGGTTGCGCTTGCGCGGCGCTTCCTCATCAGAAGAAGGCGAAGAAGGCCCAGCAGAGCCGCGACGGCCCCGGCGCTTGCCGCCCAGGTCTTCTTCCTTTTCGGCGGCCAGGCCGGCCCGCGTGCGCTTCGACAGCGGCAGGCGGCCCTTCGTGCCCTCGGGAATGCCCAGGTCGCTGAACAGGTGCGGCGACGACGAGTACGTCTCCATCGGCTCCGCCAGATCCAGGTTCAGCGTGTCCGAGATCAGCTTCCAGCGCGGTTCCTCGTCCCAGTCGACGAGAGTGATCGCGACACCCGTGCGACCCGCGCGGCCGGTTCGGCCGATGCGGTGGACGTAGGTCTTCTCGTCCTCGGGGCATTGGTAGTTGATCACGTGCGTGACGTCGTCGATGTCGATGCCCCGCGCCGCGACGTCCGTCGCCACCAGGACGTCCACCTTGCCCGAGCGGAACGCGCGCAGCGCCTGCTCACGCGCGCCCTGGCCGAGGTCGCCGTGCACGGCGGCGGCCGCGAAACCGCGTTCCACCAGGTCGTCGGCGATCTTCTGGGCGGTGCGCTTGGTGCGGCTGAAGATCATCGTGAGCCCGCGGCCTTCGGCCTGCAGCGCCCGCGCGATCAGCTCCGTCTTGTCCATCGAGTGCGCCCGGTAGACGAACTGCGAGGTGCGCTCGTGGATCGCGCCGGCGTCGTTCTCCTCGGCCCGGATGTGCGTGGGCTGGTTCAGGAACGTCCGCGCGAGCGTGATGATCGGGCCCGGCATCGTGGCGGAGAACAGCATGGTCTGCCGCTCGTCCGGCACCATCCGGAGGATCCGCTCGATGTCCGGCAGGAAGCCGAGGTCCAGCATCTCGTCGGCCTCGTCGAGGACGAGCCCGCGGATCTTGCCGAGCACCAGGTGCTGCTGCTCGGCGAGGTCGAGGAGCCGCCCTGGCGTGCCGATGACGACGTCGACACCCTTGCGCAGCGCCTCGATCTGCGGCTCGTACGGCCGTCCGCCGTAGATCGCCAGCGTGCGGATGCCGAGGTGCTTCCCGGCGCCCTTCAGGTCGTTCGCGACCTGGATGCACAGCTCGCGCGTCGGGACCACGACCAGCACCTGCGGGGTGCCGTCGCCGGGCACCTGCACGCGGTGCAGCAGCGGGACGCCGAAGCCGAGCGTCTTGCCCATGCCGGTGCGGGCCTGGCCGATGAGGTCGTCGCCGGCCATGGCGAGCGGAAGGGTCAGCGCCTGGATGGCGAAGGTGCGCTCGATTCCGGCTTCGCCGAGCGCTTTGACGATTTCGGGTTTCACACCGAACGACGCGAACGTCGGCGACTCCTCGGCCACCGGGGCACCGGCCTGCAGCGGGTGCGACGTGTCCAGCGCGGCCGGTCCGTTTTCGCTGTGCTCGAGGGCGACAGCGGCGGTGGCCTGCGCGGGTTCGGTCTGTTCGGTTGTGGACTGTTCTGCGGTCAGGGTGATCGCCTCTCTCGTGACCAGCGCGCACAGGCCGGTTGTCACTCGACACTCGACCGGGGGCCTGACTCGCACCTGCGGCCTCGTCTGCTGGAGGCCAGTGGTGCCGGAGCCGCCCTCCCGGGAATGCCGCTAGGAGGCGTGCACGCACACTTGCGGCGAACCCCGGTCGCCCTGGTGGCACCGGCCGCTCGCCTGGTTCCCGCCGCTCCAGGGACCTCTCGGAAAAAGCCGGTCCGGCGCGGCGAAGCTCTGTTTATCCGATCCCACTGTACCTGGTCAGGTGTTTTCCGGGGAATACCGGGCGCGGCGGCGCGGCGTGGGATCGGTCTCTTCGCGGCGCGGGCCTGCGGTTCGGCGATACCCTCGTCGCCGTGACCGACCCCGCTGAAGCTGCCGCGCCCCCCACCTCCCCGCCCGCGATCAGCGAAGGCGTCGTCGACCTGCTCGGCGTGATCGCCTACCTGGAACTGTCCGCGTTCGACCGGATGGCCGAGGACGCCCGCAGCGCGCCGACGCTCGCCGGGCGCGCCGCGCTCGCGTCGATGGCGGCCGCCGAGATCGGGCACCTCGATCTGCTGACGAAGCATCTGGCCGCGAACGGCGTCGCGGTCGAGGACGCGATGGCTCCGTTCGTGTCGCAAGTGGACGCGTGGCACGGCTCCACTCGGCCCAAGTCGTGGCTGGAGTCGCTGGTCAAGGCGTATGTCGGGGACGGGCTCGCGGCCGATCTCTACCGCGAGATCGCGAGCTGGCTCGACCCCGAGACCAAGGACCTGGTGCTGACCGTGCTCGCCGACACCGGGCATTCGGCGTTCGCCGAGCGCGAAGTCGCGGCCGGGATCAAGGCCGATCCGAAGGCCCGCGACAAGCTCGCGCTGTGGGGACGGCGGCTGCTCGGCGAGGCGCTTACCCAGGCGCAATACGTGGTGGCCGAACGCGATGGCCTGGCCGAACTCATCGTCGCGGGTTCCGGCGATCTCGCGGGAATCGGCGCGCTGTTCCGCCGGTTGCAGCAAGGGCACACCAAGCGCATGCAGGCGCTGGGGCTGGGCTGAGCGAGTGGTCGCGAATCACCTGCTGGTCGCACGCCACCGGGGCGGCCCGCTTCGGTTAGCCTTGCCGGGCGTAGTCACAACGAGTTTTCAGCGGAGGTCCCACGTGGAGGTCAAGATCGGCATCAAGGACACGCCGCGCGAGCTGGTGGTGTCCAGTGGCCAGACTCCCGAAGAGGTGGAGAAGCTGGTCGCCGAGGCCCTGACGGCCGGTGACGGGCTCTTCCGCCTCAACGACGAGAAGGGCCGCAAGTACCTGGTCCCGTCCGACCGCATCGCATACGTCGAGATCGCCCCGTCCGACGTCCGCAAGGTCGGCTTCGGCGTCGGCGACTGAGCCCAGCCGAGCTTCAGAGGTCCGTGAAGGGCCCCTTGAGGGAATCTGATTCCTTCAAGGGGCCCTTCACGACTTTTGGGGACCGGTCAGGCGGTGGCCTCTTCGACCTCGGCCAGCGTCTTCGGGACCGCGAACGGCGGCGTGGACGTGCCGGTGAGCCGGTAGCGGCCCCACGGGTCCGGATCGGACAGTTCGCCCTCGGCGGTGTGCTCGCCGACCCGCACCTCGCAGGCCTTCTTGCGTCCGCCGACCGTCTCGGCCAGCTTCGGGTCCGCGGCGACGCGGCCGTACCAGTGGTAATACCCGTCGATCGGCTGGAAATAGCCGCGCAGATCGACGTCCGCGGTGATTTCCGTGCCGTCGACGACCAGCGTCGCCGAGCCCGTGTAGCCGTCTTCGTCGTCGCTCATCCGGGGTCCTCTCGTCAGCCTGCGTCGCTGTCCGACTCGTCTTCGGTGCGTCCGAGCTGGACGACCTTGTTCTCCTCGAGCGGCAGGTTCGGGTCGATCACCACGCCTTGCTGGCGGGTGAGCCCGTCGATCGCCGCCCAGATGATCTGGGTGAGGTACTCGACCACCGAATCGCGGCCCATCGAGCGCCGGTCCAGCCACCATTCGCCGGTGCTCTGGACCATGCCGACGATCCCGTGCGCCCACGGTTCGGCCGCGCCGGAGTCCATGTTGAACATCCGCATGTAGTCGCCGAGCAGCGCGGTCAGCGCGGTCGCGATGACCTCTTTGTCCTCCGCGACGACGTCCGAATCGGTGGTTTTGCCCGGCAGTCCGCCGTGTGCCAGCAAGCGGTACAGGTTCGGGTGTTCTTCGATGACGCCGAAGAACGAGTCGAGCGCCATCCGGATCCGAGGCACCGGCGCGAGTTCCGCGTTGATCGCCGGGATCAGCCGTTCGAAAAGGATCTCCGTGCCGCGCTGGCCGAGTGCGACGTACAGGTCGGCCTTGTCCTCGAAATGCCGGTACAGCACGGGTTTCGTGACGCCTGCTTCCGCCGCGACGTCCTCCATGCCGAGGTCTGGACCGTGCGCGTCGAGCGCGCGCAGAGCGGCCTCGACGAACTCCGCGCGGCGGGCGATGCGGTGCTTGCGCCAGCGGTCGCGGCGGGCGTCCCCGGTGCTCGGTTCGGTGTCGGCTGCCTGCTTGCCGGACTGCTTGCTGGAGCGCTTGACACGTTCGATCACGAAGGTCATGCTACCAGAGGTAACTGTTACCGCAGGTTACATGTTCTGCGGCGACAGCGGGACGCGGCTTCTCGATTCAACGGCGAGTCAGGCGCTGGAAGGGGCTGATGATGACGCGGACGCTCAAGGTGACCGACCGGGAGGCGACGGCACAGCGGTTGCTGAAGTCGGCGGCGAACAAGTTCTACGACCCGGACGTCGACATCGACTGGGACGCGCCCCTCGTGGAGGGCAAGCGGTACATCCTGCCGGAGCGCTCGTCGCTGTACGGCACCCCGCTCTGGGACCGGCTGAGCCCGGAGCAGCGGATCGAGCTGGGCAAACACGAGATGGCCAGCATCGCGACCACCGGGCTGTGGTTCGAAATCCTCCTGATGCAGATGCTGCTCAAGGAGGTCTACGAACAGGACCCGACGACGGCGCACGCGCAGTTCGCGCTCACCGAGATCGCCGACGAATGCCGGCACTCCACGATGTTCGCGCGGATGTCCGCGCGGATCGGCTGCCCGACCTACGGTCCGGTGCCGGTGCTGCGGCAGTTCGCGAAGCTGATGCCGACCATTTCCTACGGCCCGGCGCGCTACGGCGCGATCCTGGTCGCCGAGGAGGTGCTCGACCGGCTGCAGCGCGAGCAGATGAACGACGAGGAGATCCAGCCGCTGGTGCGGATGGTGAACCGGATCCACGTGCTGGAGGAGGCGCGGCACGTCACCTTCGCCCGTGAGGAAGTCACTCGCGGGATGGCGAAACTCGGCCGTGCGGAGGTCGCCTACCAGCAGTTCAGCATCGCGCTGATCTCGTACTTCGTGACGCGGGCGTTCATCAACCCGAACGTTTACAAGGCGGTCGGGATCCGGCCGCGCGAGGGTGTCGAGACGGCGCTGAACAACCCGCACTGGCGCGCGACGATCGCTTGGGCGGGGGAGAAGATCATGCCGTTCCTGCAGGAGTCCGGTCTGGTCGGGTTGCCAGGGAAACCGTTCTGGCGCAAGTCTTTCCTGCTTCCGGAGGGCAAGTGACTACCGCCGACGTACTTTTTCCCGCGGAGGCGAAATGACTACCGTTGAGCGGCTCCGCAATCCCGCCCGTGAGCATCGGTTCGTGACCAGCGACGGCTGTGCGCTGCACGTCGAACTGAGCGGCCCGGCCGATGCCGCCGTGACGCTGGTTCTGGTGCACGGCTGGACACAGGACCACCGCACGTGGGACGGCGTCATGGACCACCTCGGGCCTGGCGTCCGGACGCTGCGCTACGACCTGCGCGGACACGGCGGTTCCGCGGCCGCCACCAAGGAAACCGGGACGATTCCGCGCCTGGCCGACGATCTGGCCGAGCTGATCGCGGCCCGTGTGCCCTCAGGTCCGCTGGTGCTCGCCGGGCATTCGATGGGCGGCATGACCATCATGGCGCTGGCCGAGCGGCATCCCGAACTGGTCCGCGACCGGGTCGTCGGGACGGCGTTCGTGGCGACGTCGTCCGGGCAGATGGACCGGATCACGTTGGGGCTGCCCGGAATGGCGGGCCAGTTCTCCGCACGGTTCGAACGTCGGCTGGCGAAAGCGTTGTCGCACCGCAAGGGCGAGCGGCTGCCGTTGAGCCCGGCGATGGTGCGTTCGGGCGCGCGGTTCCTCGTTTTCGGCGACCACCCGCGCCGCGCGGATCTGCGGCTCGTGGCGGATCAGCTGTTGTGCGCGCATCCGGCGAGCCTCGGCGCGTTCCAGGACGCGATTTCGACGCATGACCGCCGCGTCGCGCTGGCGACTTTGCGCGGTACCCCGTCCGTGGTGCTGGCGGGGGAGAAGGACCGGCTTTGCCCGCTTCCGCACGCGAAGGTGATCGCGGAGGAGCTGCCGGACGCGGAGTTTGTCCGTTTTCCCGGTGCTGGGCACATGCTGCCGCAGGAGCGGGCGGGAGAAGTCGCGACCCGGATCGGAGCCTTGTTGCGCGTCTCGTGAGTCTTTTTGCCGGTGAGAACCGGCATAAACACTCACGAGAGCCACACATTCGTAACCGTGCGCGTTCGCCTCTTTCGCGCTCGTACCTGACTGTCGGCTGTTCCCGGCCGCCCGGCGATGTCACGCTGGGTGGCTGGGATGTCGCCGACGGAACAGGACGGGCATGGGCCAGCCGCTGAGCGCGCACGTCAACCGGAGCCTGATGGCGATTTCCCGGCGAGCGGAAAGCGTGGACCGGCATACGCTGGCCAAAACCTTCGTGGTGGCCGGGTCGTTCTCGGCGATGCTGCATTCCGCGGATCATCAGATCCTGTACGGCCGCCGCGGAACCGGTAAGACGCATGCCTTGCTGTACTTGGCCGATCTGGTCGAAGAGACCCACGATGTCGCGGTATATCTGGATTTGCGCACGATCGGTTCCACTAGTGGCCTGTACGCGAATCAGCAGCTGCCGGTATCGCTTCGCGGCACGCAGCTGCTGGTCGACACGCTGGAAGCGGTGCACGAGCAGCTGCTGACCACGGCGATCGAGACCAGGGTTTCGGACCAGGAAGACCTGCTGCAGGGCTTGGACGAGCTGACCGAGGCGGCGACGACGGTCGAGGTCGTCGGCAATGTCGAACGGGAGACGACCGTCGGGGGATCCGCGGAGAAGTCAACTGGCGCGGGCGCTTCCGCGTCCTGGGGGCCGGGTGGTCCGCGCGGTCAGGTGACGATGTCGGGGAGCAGCCGGCATTCGGTGACGGCTTCGGATCGGTTGCGGCGCACCGGAATCGAGCATCACCAGGTCATCTTCGGGCCGCTCAGCCGGGCGCTGGCGCGGATCACGGCGGCGCTGGCACCGGCTCGGCTGTGGTTGCTGCTGGACGAGTGGAGTTCGATTCCCCTTGAGCTGCAACCGTTGCTGGCGGATCTGCTGCGCCGCAGCGTGCTCCCGACGCGCGGGGCGACGGTCAAGATCGCGGCGATGGAACGCAGGTCCCGGTTCCGCGAACCAGGACGGGAAGGCGACTACGTCGGCATCGAGGTCGG
Organism: Amycolatopsis sp. cg13; assembly: GCF_041346965.1. Classification (GTDB taxonomy): domain Bacteria; phylum Actinomycetota; class Actinomycetes; order Mycobacteriales; family Pseudonocardiaceae; genus Amycolatopsis. The sequence goes on along the minus strand of NZ_CP166848.1, from coordinate 4,624,896 downwards.
CGCGGACGCGGCCTCGGCGGTCAGCTTCGACGACGTGCTCCTGTTCGACCACGGCCGAAGCCAGTCGAGGCAGTTTTTCGCCGAGCTTTTCCTCAATCACGTACGACCGCGGATGCCGGTGACCGACGATCCGGCGGAATTCGTGGCCACCGCGTTCAGCCGCACCGCGTTTCCCGAACTCGTGCGCGCGGCCGAAGGCGTGCCCCGGGACGCGATCAACATCGCCGCGCTGGCCGCGCAGCACGCGAACACCGCGACCATCGGGATCCGGCACGTGCGGCAGGCAGCGCAAGATTGGTATCTGCGCGACAAATACGCCGCGATCACCGGAAACGAACCAGCTTTGACGCTGCTGCGGTGGCTCGTCGACGAGGTGGTGGGCCGTCGGCGTTCCCGCACTTTCCTGCTCGAACACACCGGTGGCGCCCACGATCCGGCGATGCGCGATCTGTACGACGCCCGGCTCGTCCATTTGGTGCGGCGCGGCATCGTCAGCCGAAAGCGGCCGGGAACGCTCTACGACGGGTTCGCCATCGACTACGGCTGTTACGTCGCCTTGTTGTCCGACGGGGAACAACCGTCCCGGCGAAGCAAATCCGACGCCTGGCTGACCGATCCGCGCGGCGCGCTGCCGGACCATCTCGAGCAGCTGCTGGTCGAACTGCCCGGGGCAGCCAGATCGGTGCCACGCCAGCGAAAACCGCGCGAGTGAGCTAGCGGAGCCGTTCGAGGGCGGCGACGGCGGCCGGGACGTCTTCCCAGATCGGGGAGTGCCCGGTCTCGACGGTGACGAGTTCGCTGTCCGGCAGATGGTCGACGAGGTGCTGAGCGTCAGCGAGAGTGCGGGCCCGGTCGTGAATTCCGTGCAGCACCGTGACCGGGCAGCGAATCGACGCCAGCCGCGGCGTGAGGTCCAGATCCCGTTGGCTCGTCAGGACTTCCAGCGCGGCTTCGGCCGGGATGCTGGCGGCGTAGGCGAGCAGTTCGGCACGCAGATCCGGCGGCAACGGGACGGCGAAGGACCGGTCGAGCACGCCCGCGTGCAGGTCAGGACCCCAGGCGGAGGCGATCGTGGCGAGGATCCGGTCGACGTCGCCGTGGCCGCGCATGTGCGCGCCGGTGTTCGCGAGCAGCAGCCCGGACACCAGATCGGGCCGGGTGGCCGCTACGACCGCCGCGATGCAGCCGCCGGTCGAGTGTCCGATCAGCGTGACCGGACTGCCGTGTTGCTCAATCCGCGAGGCGACCCGCGTCGCGATGTCCTCGATCCGCCACGGACCTGGCGCGGTCATCCAGTCGACCGCGTCCAGTTCCTCCGGCAGCGCGGCGGCCAGCGGTGCGTAGATTCGCGGGCTGCAAAGCGTGCCCGGCACCGCCACGACGGGCACGGAGTCAGTTGTCCTTGAGCGGGAAACCGCCGCCGATGCCGCGCCAGGCGAGGTTCGCGGTGAGCGCCACGGCGTCCTCGCGGCTCATCGACTGGTTGTGCTGCAGCCAGTAGCGCGCGCTGACCTGGCTCATCCCGACCAGGCCGACCGCCAGCAGGCGAGCTTTCTCCTCGTCAAGACCGGCGTCGGAGGTGATCGTCTCGGTGATGGCCTCGACGCTGGCCGAGGTCGCGCGGTCCACCGCCTCCTGCACGGCGGGCTCGCCGCGCAGGTCGGACTCGAAGACCATGCGGAACGCGCCCGCGTCGTTGTTCACGAAGTCGAAGAACGCGCCGACCGTGGCCGGGACGCGCTGGCGGTTGTCGCTGGTGGAGTTCAGCGCGCCCTGCACGCGGCCGACGAGGTCGTCGACGTGGCTTTCCAGCAGCGCGATGTACAGGTCGAGCTTGCCGGGGAAGTGCTGGTAGAGCACCGGCTTGCTGACACCGGCCTCTTCGGCGATCTCGTCCATCGCCGCCGCGTGGTAGCCGTGCTCGGCGAAGACGCGCTGCGCGGCTGTCAGCAACTGGGCCCGGCGCTCGGTCCTTGGCAACCGGACGCCTCGTTGCAGTCGCGCCATCTCCGTCATTCTTCCTCCGTCCGCAGCCTTCGCCGGGCGGGTTCACCACCGCGTGAAGTGAACCTGACATTACTCGTGGGTACGCCCGAAATGCCAAGGGTCAGGCATCCTGGACTCGTGACGACCACGACCTCCCGCCCCACGGCCGCGGCGGCGGTCCGCCCGCCGGTGACCCACGTGCCATTGTCGACTACGCCCCTTCCGCCGCTCGACGGGGCGCTGCCAGCCTGGCCGGGAACGGTCGAAGACGGCTTGCACATCCGGCACACGCCCGGTCCCGACGGCACGCCCGCGGTGTACGTGCACGGGCTCGGCGGATCGTCCACGAACTGGACCGACCTCGCCGCGCTGCTCGCCCCGACCGCGCCCGGACAAGCCGTTGACCTGCCTGGATTCGGCTATTCGGAACCGGCGGACGGGTTCGCGTACAGCCTCGACGACCACGCCGAGGTCATCGCGGGCAGGCTGGAGCGGATCGGCAAGCCGGTCCATCTGCTCGGCAACTCGATGGGCGGCGCGATCTCGCTGCTGGTCGCGGCGCGGCGGCCGGAGCTGGTGAGAACTCTCACCCTGATCTCCCCGGCGATGCCGGACCGCCGCCCGGACCCGCGCCGGCTGTCCGATCCGCTGATGGCGCTGGCCTACCTCCCGGTGGTCGGGGCGCGGGTGCGCCGCCGGATGGCCGGGATGACCGCCCGCGAACGCGCCGCGCAGGTCATCAAGCTGTGCTTCCACGATCCGTCGCGGTTTCCGGACGCCCGGCTGGACGAACTGGTCGAGGAGCACGCCGCGCGCGCCGGCTTCCCGTGGGCGCTGGCCGCGATGGAGCGCAGCACGTTCGGCATCTTCCGGCGCTGGACCGCGCTCGGCGCCGGGTCGCTGTGGTCGGTCGCCAAACAGGTCCAGGCTCCGACGCTGGTGGTCTGGGGACTCCACGACCGGGTGATCTCGGTCAAGCGCGCGCTGCGGACCGCGCAGACGATTCCGCACGCCCGGATGCTGGTCCTCCCGCGCACCGGACACGTTGCCCAGATGGAACGTCCGCAGGTGGTCGCGCGGGCCGTGCTCGGTCTGTGGGAGGGCGCGGACCGGGGTACCTGGTAGCCCGAACGGGGGACCACTCGTCGCCGGGGAGCCCGCCAGTCGCTGCCGGGAACGTCGCCGCCGTGTGGCACCCTGGATCGGTGGACCGGCTGAAGCAGGACGCGCGAGCGAAAGACCGGCGGGGCCCGACCGCCGGGTCGGCCCGGCGTTCAGGGTCTTCGGGGTCGTCCGGTTCTTCCGGTTCGAGCGATCCGGAGTCCGACTCCCCGCGCGTCGGCCAGTACCGGCCCGCGCGCAAGCCCGCGCAGCGCGTCGGCGAGGACCGATACCGGCCGGGCGGACGCCGTACCAGCGCGGAGCCGCTCGCCGCCGCCTGGAAACCCAAGGACGACGCCGAGAAGCGTCCGGCGCCGAAGAAGAAGCAGTCGCCGTTCGCCCGGTTCGTGAAGACTTACGGCTGGCGCGTGTACGCGCTGCCGATCCTGGCCGTGATCACCGTGCTGGTCGCGGTCAACACCGCCTCCGGCCCGTCCGACGCGGGCACGGCGGGCAGCAGCGGCGAGGTCGCGTCCGGAGATTCGTCCTCGGGCGCGATCGACGGCGGCGGTGGCATCCCGGAGAACCCCGCGCAGCCGGTGAACCTCAACGTGCCCACCGCTGACCTGCCCAACGGCGGCAATTTCACCCAGACCGGCAAGGGCACCTGGCACGTCGTGCCCTTGTCCGGATCCGGCGACGTCGTCGGCAAGTCCGGGAAGCTCTACACCTACACCGTCGAGGTCGAGGACGGCATCGACCCGGCCAGCTACGCCGGCGACGACAGCTTCGGCACCGCGGTGCAGGGCATTTTGTCCGATCCGCGCAGCTGGACGTGGAACGGCGAGATCCGGCTGCAGCGGGTCGACGCGAGCTATCCGAACCCGAGTTTCCGGGTGAGCCTCACCACGCCGGACACCACGCACCGGCCGGACGCGTGCGGGTTCCAGATCAAATTCGAAGCGTCTTGTTACCGGCGCAGCATGGGCCGGGTGCTGATCAACTTGTCGCGGTGGGTGCGCGGCGCGAAGGTCTACGGCTCGGACATGACGGGCTACCGGCAGTACGCCATCAACCACGAGGTCGGGCACGCGCTGGGCAACAACCACGTGGGCTGCCCAGGAAACGACCAGCCCGCGCCGGTGATGATGCAGCAGTCGTTCGGCGTGAACGACGACTACGTCGCGATGCTCAACAACATCCCCGGCGGCGACCGGGGCAAGGTCGCCGCGGACCATCACGTGTGCAAGCCGAACGCGTGGCCGAACCCGACCCCGCCGGGCCAGTAACAGAGTCTCACCATCTGGGAGCAGGGAAGTCCCTCTTGCCAGCGCGCGTTGGGGATACTGGGATCGACTACGCGACCCGCGCGAGTATGGAGGACCCGATGTCAGACACGGCACTGCCGCCGCTCGTCGAGCCGGCAGCCGAGCTCACCAAGGAAGAGGTGGCCCGGTACAGCCGTCACCTGATCATCCCGGACGTCGGGGTGGTCGGACAGAAGCGGCTGAAGAACGCGAAGGTCCTGGTCATCGGTGCGGGCGGCCTCGGAAGCCCGGCGCTGCTGTACCTGGCGGCCGCCGGCGTGGGCACGCTCGGCATCATCGACTTCGACGTCGTCGACGAATCCAACCTGCAGCGCCAGGTGATCCACGGCCAGTCCGACGTCGGCAAGCTCAAGGCCGCGTCGGCGCAGGAGTCGATCGCCGAGATCAACCCGCTGGTCAAGGTGCACCTGCACACCGAGCGCCTCGAATCGGCGAACGCGCTGGAGATCTTCGAGCAGTACGACCTGATCCTCGACGGCACCGACAACTTCGCCACGCGCTACCTGGTGAACGACGCCGCGGTGCTGCTCGGCAAGCCGTACGTGTGGGGTTCGATCTTCCGGTTCGAAGGCCAGGTGAGCGTCTTCTGGGAGGACGCCCCGAACGGCAAGGGTCTCAACTACCGGGATCTCTACCCCGAGCCGCCGCCCCCCGGGATGGTCCCGTCCTGTGCCGAAGGCGGCGTGCTGGGCGTGCTGTGCGCGTCGATCGGCTCGATCATGGTGACCGAGGCGATCAAGCTCATCACCGGCATCGGAGAGCCCCTGCTCGGGCGGCTGATCTCCTATGACGCGCTGGAGATGAAGTACCGCGAGGTCAAGATCCGCAAGGACCCGGAAACCCCGAAGATCACGGAACTGATCGACTACGAAGCCTTCTGCGGCGTCGTGTCGGACGAAGCCGCTTCGGCCGCCTCCGGCAGCACCCTGACTCCCGCGGAACTCAAGGCCAAGTTCGACGCGGGCGAGGACTTCGCCCTGATCGACGTCCGCGAGCCGCACGAGTACGAGATCGTCAACATCAAGGGCGCCACGCTGATCCCGAAGGACCGCATCCTTTCTGGTGAGGCCTTGGCGGAGCTGCCGCAGGACAAGCCGATCGTCCTGCACTGCAAGTCGGGTGCCCGTTCGGCGGAGGCGCTGGCCGCGCTGCACGCAGCCGGTTTCAAGGACGCCACGCACCTAGGCGGCGGTGTCCTGGCCTGGGCACGGCAGATCGACCCAAGCCTGCCGACCTACTGAGCAAAGACGAGTCCGTGAAGGGCTCCTTGAGGGAATCTAATTCCCTCAAGGAGCCCTTCACGGCTTTCTGGCACCGGTAAACGTACGTGAGGGCCACCCTGAGGGAATCTGATTCCCTCAGGGTTCCCCTCACAACCCGCAAACCGCAGCCGCGAACCCAACGCCGACCACCCACCCAAGCCCCGCGCACCAACCGCAGCCGGTGCACCCAACGTGCAAAGCACCCAGCCCTCCCCCGCACCCCGATATGAAGCCTTCTCTGCGGTTCGGGGGTGCTTGTCAAGGCATCTTTCCCGCCTTGACAAGCACCCCCGAACCGTCAGGACAATCAAGCTTCGGGGTGGGGGCCCCAACTCGGGCGCAATGTCGCCGCCAGGCGACGAGCCGTTCGCCCAAGAAACCACCGATGACCAGCGAGTCTCCCCAGGAACTCGAACCGGACCGGGGTAACCTCCCCCTTTGTGCGGTCAACCCTCGAACGTCCCTCCGAACGCGTCTGCTCCGCGTTCGGCAGCGACGCCGACGCCATCACCCTCCTCCCGGACTCCGAATCCTGGCAGTGCGACGACGTAGTCTTCAAACGCGTCAAAGACCGCTCCCAAGCCCTATGGACCGCCCGGGCGCTGGATTTCGCCGAAGACCCAGGCCTGCGCATCTCCAAACCAGTCCGCTCAAGAGACGGCCGCTGGATAGTCGGCGACTGGTCAGCCTGGCGATACCTTCCAGGCGCCACCGAACACCGCTGCGAAGAATCCATCCTGGCCGCAGTCAAACTGCACCGAGTCACCGCGGACCTGCCCCGCCCAGACTTCCTCTCCTCCCGCGACGACCGCGACGCGATCGCCGACCGAATCGCCTGGGAAGAACAAGACCGCCCGCTCCCTGAGGAAAAAGGCGGCCGCTGGTTCGAAATCCTCGCCCCGGCCCGCCGCCCGATCAAACTCCCGTACCAGGTCGCCCACGGCGAACTCCTGGCCGGTCTCCTCTTCGACGGCGACGCTGCCCCTGGCGTAGTCGATTTCGTCCCGTACTACCGCCCAGGCGAATGGGGCGCGGCCATCGCCGCCGTCGACTCCCTGATCTGGGGCGGAGCCACCGGAGCCCTCCTCGAACGCTGGGCGCATCTCCCCGAATGGCCCCAGCTCCTCTTGCGTGCCATCCTCTTCCGCCTGGCCTCGCACGCGCTGGACCCCCGCTCCACCAACGCCGCTCTGGACGGCCTGCGCGCAGCCGCCCGCGAGGTCAGCGCGGTCCTCTGACTCACCGCGCGCCCCCGCTGTGACGGCGGGCAATGTCAACTCCTCGAAACATTCCGGCACATTGAGGTAACACAGCGTCCTTACCGTCGGGTCATCGCCGACCCGAGGAGCGCTTGTGCCGCACGTCGACACACATTGCCCGTACTGCGCCTTGCAGTGCGGGATGCGCCTGGCTGAGACCCGGGTCACCCCAAGGGATTTCCCGGTCAACGCGGGCGGGCTGTGCCAGAAAGGCTGGACCGCCGGTTCGCTCCTGAAGTCCGGCGCACGACTGACCTCGCCGCTGCTCCGGCGAGACGGTGAACTGCAGCCGGTTTCCTGGGACGAGGCACTGGATTTCGTCGCGGCTCGCCTGCAAGCATCGCGACAGACATATGGCGCGGACTCGGTAGCGGTGTTCGGCGGTGGCGGTCTCACCAACGAAAAGGCTTACCTGCTCGGGAAATTCGCCCGAATCGCACTCGGAACGGCGCAAATCGACTACAACGGCCGATTCTGCATGTCCTCCGCCGCCGCGGCCGGAATCCGCGCGTTCGGCGTGGACCGCGGACTTCCTTTCCCCGTAACCGATCTCGCGGGCGCGGACGTAGTCCTGCTCGCCGGAGCGAACCCGGCCGAGACGATGCCGCCGTTCATGCAGCATCTGGACGGCGCGGAATTGATCGTCATCGACCCGCGCCGCACCCCGACCGCCGAACGCGCCGCGTTGCACCTCGCACCCGCGCCGGGAACGGATCTTGCGCTGACGTTGGGAATTCTGCACGCGGTCGTCGCCGAAGGGTACCTGGACAAGTCCTATGTGGATCTTCGAACGGCCGGGTTCGACGAGATGTGGCGGATTGCCGCGACCTGGTGGCCGGAGCGAGTCGAGCGAGTGACCGGCGTCTCGGCGGCGGATCAGCGCCGGGCGGCGGAAATGCTGGCGCGGGCGGCCAACGCGTATGTGCTTACCGGGCGCGGGACGGAACAGCACGCGTCCGGCACCGCGACAGTCGGCGGGTGGATCAACCTCGCGCTGGCGCTGGGATTGCCGGGCCGGGCCGGATCCGGGTTCGGCTGTCTGACCGGTCAGGGCAACGGCCAGGGCGGACGTGAGCACGGGCAGAAGGCGGATCAACTGCCGGGGTATCGCAAGATCGACGATCCGGCGGCGCGGGCGTACGTAGCCGGAGTTTGGGGCGTACCAACGGAAAGCTTGCCGGGGTCAGGACGGTCCGCGGTCGAGTTGCTCGATGAGCTGGGCGATTCGATCAAGGCGTTGCTCGTGTTCGGAAGCAATCCGGTGGTGTCCGCGCCACGGTCGGCTCGCGTGCAGGACCGGTTGGCTGAACTGGATCTTCTCGTGGTGGCGGACTTCGTGCTGTCGGAAACCGCGGAACTGGCCGACGTGGTTTTCCCGGTGCCGCAATGGGCCGAGGAGGAGGGCACGTTGACCAACCTCGAAGGCCGGGTGCTGCTGCGGCAGCGATCGATCGAACCGCCCGACGGAGTACGCAGCGATCTGGCGCTCTTGCGGGAACTCGCCGTCCGAATGGGACAGCCAGCGGAGAGGTTCCCGGACGACGCGACGGAGGTCTTCGAGGAACTGCGTACCGCGTCGAAAGGCGGAGCCGCGGACTACTTCGGGGTGACCTACGAACGGTTGCGGTCCGGGGAAGCGTTGCACTGGCCGGTTCCGGACCAGGAACACCGGGGCACGCCGCGAATGTTTCTCGACGGATTCGCCCACCCTGACGGACGGGCGCGGTTCGCGGAAGTTGACCACAGTGGACCCGCCGAGCTGCCGGACGAGGTGTTTCCGTTGCAGGCCACGACCGGTCGAGTGCTGCAGCACTACCAATCCGGTGCACAGACTCGCCGGATCGCGGAGTTGACGGCGGTCGTGCCGGAGGTGTTCGTCGAGGTTCATCCGGACACTGCGGCGCGGTCCGGGCTGGCCGACGGCGATCACGCGGTGGTGCGGTCGCGGCGCGGGGAGACGGTCGCGCGGGTGCGGTGCGTGTCGTCGATGCGGGCGGATCTGGTCTTTATGCCGTTCCACTTTCCCGGTGCGGCGCGAGCGAATCTGGTGACTAACCCGGCGCTCGACCCGGTGAGCCGGATGCCGGAGTTCAAGGTGTGCGCGGTGTCGTTGGCGAGGGCGGAAGCATGAGCGCGCGGAACGTCGTCATCATTGGATACGGAATGGCCGGTGCCCGGCTCGCGGACGAGATCCGGCGGCGCGACCCAGAAGCGGACCGCGTACGGCTGACGGTGCTCGGCGAAGAGCCGCATCCCGCGTACAACCGGGTACTTCTGTCCACTGTGGTCGCTGGCGGGATGAACCCGGAAACGGTGCGGCTGCACGATTCCGAGTGGGCGGCGCAGAAGCGGGTAGACCTCCGGCTCGGAACACGGGTGACGCGAATCGATCCGGCGCGACGGGTCGTCTGTACCGAGACCGAGGATTTCCCTTACGACGCAGTAGTCCTCGCGACCGGGGCCGCGCCTTGGTTGCCGCCGGTCGAAGGGCTCGAACTCGGGCCGGAGGTCGTGACGTTCCGAACGCTGGACGACTGTGCCCGCATCGTGGACGCCGCACGTCCGGGCGCACCGGTCGCGGTACTAGGCGGCGGGCTGCTTGGCCTGGAGGCCGCACGAGGTCTGGCCGGTCGCGGAGCGAACGTGACAGTGGTGCACCCGCAGCCGCATGTGCTGGAACGGCAACTGGATTCCGGCGCGGGCCGAGTGCTGGCGCGTCGGCTGGCGGAGCTGGGCGTGACATTCCGGTTCGAGGTAACGGCCGCCCGGCACCTTCCCGGCGATGGCTTGAAGCTCGACGACGGCAGCTTCGTCCCCGCTGACCTTGTGGTCGTCGCGGCCGGGGTGCGTCCGGAGACGTCGCTCGCCGAAGCCGCCGGGCTCGAAGTGGACCGCGGCATCCTGGTCGACGATCTACTTAGGACTAGTGACGGTCGGATCCACGCACTGGGCGACTGCGCCCGCCACCCAGGCGCACCAGCGGGTTTGGTGCAACCCGCGTGGGAGCAGGCTGCCGTGCTGGCGGACTTGCTCACCGGTGCGGACGCCACGGCGCGGTATCGCGGCACTCGCACGGTAACCCGGCTCAAAGCCCGCGACATCGATCTCGCCGCCCTCGGCGAAACGCAGGTGACCAGCGAGGACGCCGCTGCAGAGGTCGTGACCTTCGACGATCCGTCCGGCGGCCGGTACGGCAAGCTCGTCGTTCGCGGCGATCGGGTGACCGGCGCGATCCTGCTCGGCTTGCCGGACGCGGCGGCGACCGTGACGCAGCTGCACGACCGAGGCACGCCAGTTCCCGAAGACCGCCTCGCGGTTCTGCTCGGCCGCGCGTTGCCCGCGGGCGCGCCGACGGCGGCGAGCCCGGCCGATCTTCCGTCGTCCACAGTGATCTGCCGCTGCAACGCGGTGACCAAAGGCCGGCTGATCGAAGCCTGGCGGGGTGGCGCCACCGACGCTGCCGCACTCGCCCGAACCACCCGCGCCACCACGGGATGCGGCAGCTGCCGCGCCACGGTCGGCGCGGTCGCGGACTGGCTGGCCGCGCAATGACCGCCCCCGGTAACGAGGAGGACGCCATGACCCGCCGCCTGATCGAGCACTGGGATCCCGAGGACGACGAGTTCTGGGAGACGACCGGCAAGCGCGTCGCCCGGCGCAACCTGTGGTTTTCCGTGTTCTCCGAGCACATCGGCTTCTCGATCTGGACATTGTGGTCAGTCGTGGTGCTGTTCATGGGCCCGGCTTACGGATTCAGCGCGGCGGACAAGTTCCTGCTCGTCTCCACGCCGACGGTGGTCGGCGCGATCATGCGCATTCCGTACACCTTCGCGGTCGCGCGATTCGGCGGTCGCAATTGGACGGTCATCAGCGCGCTGCTGCTGCTCATCCCGACTGTGCTGACCGCGATCGTGTTGCACCCGGGTACCTCGCTCGGGACATTCGTGCTGATGGCCGCGCTCGGCGGGGTCGGCGGAGGAAACTTCGCCTCGTCGATGACGAACATCAACACCTTCTATCCGGAACGGCACAAGGGCTGGGCACTCGGGCTGAATGCAGGTGGCGGAAATCTTGGCGTCGCGGTGATTCAGCTTGTCGGACTCCTCGTGATCGGCACCGCTGGTGCGACTGCGCCGCGATTGGTGCTCTACATCTACCTTCCCTTGATCGTCATCGCGGCGACGTGCGCCGCGTTGTTCATGGACAACCTGGCCAGCGTTCGCGGTGACACCAAGGCGATGCGTGAGGTAGTCCGTTATGGACACACCTGGGTCATGTCGCTGCTGTACGTCGGTACGTTCGGTTCCTTCATCGGTTACAGCTTCGCCTTCGGTTTGGTGTTGCAGAACCAGTTCGGCCGGACGCCGTTGCAGGCGGCCGCGGTGACCTTCCTCGGTCCGCTGCTGGGCTCGCTGTCGCGGCCGATCGGCGGGTGGCTGTCGGACCGGATCGGCGGCGGCCGGGTCACCTTCGCGACCTTCGGGGCGATGGCGTTGGCGACCGTGGCGCTGGTGTTGGCTTCCTCGGCTGACTCGCTGGCGACGTTCACCGCCGCGTTCATCGTTTTGTTCGTGCTCACCGGAATCGGCAACGGGTCGACGTACAAGATGATCCCGGCGATTTTCCAGGTGAAGGCGCGGGCGGCGATTCAGGCCGGTGCGGACGAGGCGACGGAATTGCGGAACGCTCGCCGCCTGTCCGGCGCGTTGATCGGCTTGGCGGGTGCGATCGGCGCGCTGGGCGGGTTGTTCATCAACCTCGCGTTCCGGCAGTCGTTCGCCACCGCGCACAGCGGTGTTCCGGCGTTCGTCGGATTCCTGGTCTTCTACGCGGTGTGCGTGGGTGTGACGTGGTTCGGCTACTTGCGCAAGCCGGCGGTGCGCGCGCAGGTGGCGTTGGCAGGAGCGGAGGTCTGAAATGCCTACAGTGGTGGTCGCCGGGCACGGAATGGTCGCGCACCGGTTCGTGGAGGCACTTCGCGCGGCAGACGCGGCGGGTGAATGGCGGGTTGTCGTCTTCGGCGAGGAGAACCGTCCCGCGTACGACCGGGTCGCGCTGACCTCCTATGTGGACAGTTGGGATCCGGCGGCGTTGGCGTTGCCGGGATCGGATTACGCCGGAGACGACGCGGTCGAGCTTCGTCTCGGCGAGGTCGTCGTTTCGGTGGATCGCGAAGCCAAGACGGTAACGACGGCGGCCGGACACGTGCAGCCGTATGACTCATTGGTGCTGGCTACCGGCTCTCGTCCGTTCGTGCCGCCGGTTCCGGGCCGGGACCTGCCGGGTGTCTTCGTGTATCGGACGATCGAAGACCTCGACGCCATTCGTGCGGCGGCTGAACGGCAAGGACGTGGTCGTCGGGCGGCCGTGGTGATCGGCGGCGGTCTGCTCGGCCTGGAAGCGGCGAAGGCGTTGCGGGACATGGGCTTGTCCCCGCACGTCGTGGAGATGGCCCCGCGGTTGATGCCGTTGCAGGTCGACGATGGCGGCGGCGGGCTTCTGCGACGGCTGATCGCGAACCTTGACGTGACTGTCCACACGGGAACTTCCACCGACGCGATCGAGGCCGACGGATCGCGGCTGCTGGCGCGGCTGGGCAACGGCACGGAGCTGGACGTCGACCTGGTGGTCTTCTCCGCCGGTGTCCGGCCTCGGGACGATCTGGCCCGGGAGTCCGGTTTGGACGTCGGCGAGCGCGGCGGCGTGCTGGTCGACGCGACCTGCCGGACCAGTGACTCGGCGGTCTACGCGATCGGCGAATGCGCGGCCGTCGAAGGCCGCGTGTACGGCATCGTCGCGCCGGGATACGCGATGGCGGAGGTGGTCGCGGCGCAGCTCACCGGCACCACGGCGAGCTTCCCCGAACCGGACACCGCGACGAAGCTGAAGCTGATGGGCGTGGACGTCGCCAGCTTCGGCGACGCGCACGCGGCCACCGAAGGAGCGCTCGAAGTCGCGGTGAACGACGCCGTGGCCGGGACGTACAAGAAGCTCGTGGTCACCGACGACGGCCGGACGCTGCTCGGCGGGGTCTTGGTCGGCGACGCCGCGGAGTACAACACGTTGCGCGCGTTGGTCGGTCGTCCGCTGCCTGCTGACCCGGGCGCGTTGCTCGCCCCGGCCGGTGGCGGCGCGGCGGTCGGCGTCGATGCATTGCCGGACGAGGCGCAGGTTTGTTCGTGCAACGGGGTTTCCAAGGGCACGTTGACCCGCGCGATCACCGAGGACGGCTGCGATTCGGTCGGGAAGCTGAAGGCGTGCACGCGGGCGGGAACCTCGTGCGGCTCGTGCGTGCCGATGCTCGCGAAGCTGCTGAACGCGTGCGGCGTCGAGCAGTCGAAGGCGTTGTGCGAACACTTCACGCAGTCGCGCGCGGAGCTATTCGAGATCATCCGGGCGACGCAGATGACGACGTTCAGCGAGGTGGTGAGCCGGTACGGCACCGGGACCGGTTGTGCGGTCTGCAAACCCGCGGTGGCGTCGATCCTGGCGACGCTGGGCAACGGGCACATCCTCGGCGGCGAGCAGGCCTCGCTGCAGGACACGAATGACCGGTTCCTCGCGAACATGCAGCGCAACGGCAGCTATTCGGTCGTGCCGCGAATTCCCGGCGGGGAGATCACGCCGGAGAAGCTGATGGTGATCGCGCAAGTCGCGCAGGACTTCGGGCTGTACACGAAGATCACCGGCGGACAGCGGATCGACCTGTTCGGGGCCACTGTGGACCAGTTGCCGGAGATCTGGCGGCGGCTGGTCGACGCGGGCTTCGAGTCCGGGCACGCGTATGGAAAGTCGTTGCGCACAGTCAAATCCTGCGTCGGCTCTACGTGGTGCCGGTATGGCGTGCAGGACAGTGTGGGGCTGGCGATCGACTTGGAACTGCGGTATCGCGGGCTGCGTTCTCCGCACAAGATCAAGGCCGGAGTGTCCGGGTGTGCCCGGGAATGTGCTGAAGCGCGCGGCAAGGACTTCGGTGTGATCGCCACCGAACATGGTTGGAACCTTTACGTCGGCGGCAACGGCGGCGCGACGCCTCGGCATGCGGAGCTCCTGGTGTCTGATGTGGACACGGAAACGCTGGTGCGCACGATCGACCGGTTCCTGATGTTCTACGTGCGCACGGCGGATCGGCTGCAACGCACGGCACCGTGGATCGAGGAACTGGACGGCGGGCTCGACCACCTGCGCGCGGTGATCGTGGACGACAGCCTCGGCATCTGCGAGGACTTGGACGCGGCGATGGCGAAACACGTCGAGGGCTACACCGACGAATGGCGCGGGGTGCTGGAGGATCCGGACAAGCTGGCGCGGTTCAGTTCGTTCGTGAACGCGCCGGGGACGCCGGATCCGTCGATTTCGTTCCGCGAGGAGCGGGAGCAGCGGATCCCGGTGTTGCTGGGAGTTCCGGAGGTGCGGCGATGACCATGACTTCACCCTGGACCGCGGTGTGCGCGGCCGCGGACATCCCGGAGTTCTCCGGAGCCACCGCGCTGGTCGACGGCCACCAAGTCGCGGTGTTCCACGCAGGCGACGGCTGGTACGCACTGTCCAATTGGGACCCGTGCAGTGGTGCGGCTGTGCTGTCACGCGGGATTGTCGGCGACGCCGGGGGAGAGCCGGTGGTCGCGTCGCCGGTCTACAAAGAACGGTTCTCCCTGCGCAGTGGCGCTTGCCTGGACGCAGAAGGAGTTTCGGTGCCGGTGTACCCGGTTCGCGTACGGGACGGGGTGATCGAGGTGGGATCACCGTGACGGACGTCCGGCCACTGGCCGGGTTCACGGTAGGAATCACGGCAGCGCGCCGAGCTGAAGAGCTGGGCGCGCTGCTCGTGCGCCAGGGTGCTGCCGTCCGCTATGGACCGGCCATCCGGATCGTGCCGCTGGCCGACGACACCGAGCTGCACGCGGCGACGATGCGGTTGCTGGAGTCCCCAGTGGACATTGTGGTGGCGACGACCGGGATCGGCTTTCGCGGCTGGATCGAGGCTGCGGAAGGCTGGGGCCTCGGCGAGAAGGTGCTCGACCATCTGTCGAACGCGTCGATGCTGACGCGCGGTCCGAAGGCCGCCGGAGCGGTGCGGACGGCGGGATTGGCGGAGGACTATTCGCCCGCGTCGGAGAGCAACGCGGAGCTGCTGCAGTACCTGACCAAGTCCGGAGTGGACGGACGGCGGATCGCGCTTCAGCTGCACGGCGAACCGCTCCCGTACTTCGCGGAGGCCCTTCGGCGGGCGGGCGCCGAGGTGATCGAGATCCCGGTGTACCGCTGGGTGGCTCCGGCTGATCCAGGACCGCTCGACCGGCTGTTGGACGCGGTACTGGAAGGAACGATCGACGCTCTGCCGTTCACCAGCGCGCCCGCCGCTGCTTCGACGGTCGCGATGGCGCGGCGGACTGGCCGGCTCGGTGAGCTGATCGAGGTATTGAGCAACCGGGTGGTCGTGGCGTGCGTCGGGCCGATTGCGGCCGGGCCGCTCGCCTCGCTGGGTATTCCGACTGTCCAACCGAGACGGTCGCGGATCGGCGCGTTGGCGCGAACCGTCGCCGACACCTTGGCCACAGCCTCGCCGACGCTGTACGCCGCAGGTCATGTGCTGCAGGTCCGCGGCACCGGCGCACTGGTCGACGGCGAATGGCGCGAGATCGCTCCCGCACCGATGGCGCTCTTGCGCGCGCTCGCCCGACAACCTGGCCGGGTCGTCGCGCGCCGAGAGCTGTCCGCGGAGCTTCCGTCGGGCGGCGAGGCCCACGCAGTGGAGACCGCGATCGGCCGGTTGCGGACCTCCCTCGGCGGTACCGGAGTAGTGCAGACGGTGGTCAAGCGCGGCTATCGGCTGGCGGTGAATCCCGGCGACACCCCGGCGCCGATCGGCTAACCTCGGCCTGGTGCGGATGGTTTCCATTCCGGCGGGAACGGTGAGACTCACCGACCGGCGGACAGAACGCAGCTGGACAGCCGACGTGCCCGCGTTCGAACTGGGCGCGATCCCGATCACCCAGGAGCAATACAACGGCGGCGGAGATCTGCCCGCGGTCGAGGTGTCCTGGTTGGACGCTGTGCGGTTCTGCAACACACTGTCCGAACGCGACGGACTGCCGCCCGCGTACCTGATCGGCGACGAGGTGGAGTGGGATCGGTCCGCTTCCGGCTACCGGCTGCCTACTGAAGCCGAATGGGAACACGCTTGCCGCGCTGGCACCGAAGGCCCTCGGTACGGCGACCTGGACGAGATCGCCTGGTACGAGGGAAACTCCGGCGGCCGGCTGCATCGGTCCGGTGAGAAGCGTCCGAATGCGTGGGGCGCTTACGACTTGCTCGGCAACACCTGGGATTGGTGCTGGGATCTCTACGATCCGGCGGTCTACGGCGAGTATCGAGTGCTCAAGGGCGGCGGCTGGGCGGACGAACACTGGAGCGTCCGGGTGTCGGTGCGCCGCCGGAGCCACCCGGCCTTCCGGGTGGACGATGTCGGCTTCCGTATCGCGCGGTCCAGTTAGGACTGTGCGGAGTCCCACCAGGACAGGATCCGGGTGCCGTACAGCGTCAGCCATTTCGAGGGTTGTCCGGCGGGGACATCGACCTCGAACCACATGTCGCCGTTGAGCCGACCGTCCTGCAGCCAGGTTCCGTCCGGCTGCCGGGCGGCGCGAACCCGTTCCACCGCCTCGGCGAGCCGCGGGTCGGGCGGAATGTCGTCGACAATGGCGGCTTCGCGGAAGTGCTCGACCGCGTTGATCGCGCTGTAATGCCACCGCACCGGATACGCGAAATGATCCACCCACGACGCCACCTGCTCACCGGTCGAGAGCCGGTACAGCAGACGGCGTTCCAGCAGATACTCCTCACCGGCACGGCGGGCGGCGTGCGTCTCGTCGGTGCCGCCGGTCGCGATGTCGTAGGCGAGCAGGCCCTTCACCGCGTTCAGCGTCGAGTGGAAGGACGAGCGTTTCGACCCGTCGACCCATTCGCAGTTCCAGCCGCCGTCGGCCAGCTGATGCTCGGGGAACCAATGAGCGAGCTTCGAGACGTCAACGCCGAGCCAGCCGCCGTTCGCGAGGGTCCAGGCGTTGATGCAGACGTCGACCTCGCCGTCCCAGTATGGCAAATCGTGGTATTCCCACCGGGAATTCTCGGCGATCAATTCCGCGGTCCGGCGAGCGCGCAGCACCGCCGGATCCAGGCCCCATTCACGCAGCATGTTGAGCGACCAGGTGGTGGCCGTCCACGGCTGTCCGGTGTCCGGGCCGGGTGTGAACTCCGCCGGGAAGAACGCGCCACCGGCCCACTGTCCGTCCGGGTCCTGCTTCGCGAGGAGTTGCGCGCCGAAGCCCTCGGTCGCGATCTTGTGCCGGGTGGCCGTCCAGACCTCGGGCGGCGCGTCCGCTAAGTCCCGTTCGACCTGCCAGCGCAGCGTCGGGTCTGAGTCGAGCAGCCATTTCAGCACGTCAGGGACTTTAGCCCGCCGGTCAACCCCACGTCACGGAAAAGTCTTGGTAGCCCCGTGCGGACGCGACCCGGGCCGCCTCGTCCTCCGCGGTTTGGCGGTCTGAGCGGCGGAGCGGATCGAATTCGGCGAGCGTGAAGGCCAGCCGTTTGCCGGACGCTTTCATGCGCCAGGTGCCCATGATCTCGCCGTCGACCAATAGCGCACCGGGACTGCCGAGAATTTTCCACACCTCTTTCGCCCGCGCTTTGTCCGGCACGAGTACGCCCTTGTCGCGGCCCTGCGTGTACGGATCGAGCGGCGGCAACAGGCGTACTCCAGCAGCCGACGGCGGGTTCTCCAACGCGGACAACCGGTCAGCCGGGATGAAGGTCCGTCGTCCGTCCACTTTGACCTCGGCGAGCGAGGCAGGCCAGGTCTCGCTTACGGAAGTCTTTGCGGTGCCGAGAAAACCCGCCGAATCGCCTTGCGTCGCGGGTCCGTGGAAGCGCAGATACTGCTCAATCAACCGTGAAACCGCCGCCGGAACCGGACGCGTGGACATCCGTCCGCGATCCTCCAGCGGAGCGAGCGTCGCCGGAGACTGTCCTGCTTCGAGCCGCGCACCGCCGTGCAGGGAGGCGATTCGCATGAGCTGCTCATGGACGTGCGTCGTATTGCAAGGACGGCACCACCGGCTGTACGCGGGCGGCAACAGCTTCGTGATTTCTCCGCTCACTACGCCCTTGGTCATCGGCTTGGTGACCACTTTGCGGATCGCCCGCGCGGTGGTGAAGATAATGTCCACAGGGGACACGTCAGCAGCCTGGATGTCCTTCTTCTGCCACAACATCCGGGCCAGCGCGTCCGGCTCGTCGACCGGTACCAAGGCGGCGGTCAGCTCGGAAAGATTCGTGCGCCGGTGGAAATGCGGCGCGCCCCGGTGCGACCACACCAGGGCGAGCCGCGAATCGTCCACAAGAGACTCCGGCGTGACCGGGTCTGGCATCCGCGCGGTCAGGGAGAGCGCCGCGGTGTCGCGCATGCTGTCCTGCAGTCCGAGGTCCAGCAGCGGCAGGTCGTACGGATCGGCGACCGAGCGGTGCAGCCCCTGCTCGGCGATCCGGTACGCCAGCGCCTGTTCGCGCGACACCTCCAGCATCCCGGCCTCCCTCAGATCTGGTAGTCGAAGGTGTACGACACGGTCGGCTCGCCCAGCACGCCGTGCACTGTGCCGGAGCCGCTGATGCCGGCCAGCTCGCCGGTCCCGGAGCCCGGCACGACCTCGAATGTCGAGCGGATGCTCTTCGGGTCGAAACCCCACTCCTGACGGACGACGAACGTGCCGCGGCGGCCGTCGACAGTGCCCTCGAACCGGTCGTAGCCCGGCGACGTGGTCGCGCCGCCGTCGTAGCCTTCGCCCGGGTAGTACAGCAGGTAGTCGCCGGTGGCCGCACCCTGGATGACGCCCGAGTACTCCATCGCGGCGTGCACGTACGCGACGCGCGGGCCGCCCTCCTCGCCGCTCGCCACGTGCTCTTCCCACTTCGTCATGCCAAACGTGTTCATGCCGCTTACTCAATCATCCATACCTGCCATCTTGTGTCAGGTATTTCAGTCATACTTGGCGCATGCGTGCCGGCCGTTTGCTCACCGTGCTTCTCCTGCTGCAGAACCGCGGCCGGATGACCGCCGAGGAACTGGCCGCTGAGCTGGAGGTTTCGGTCCGGACGGTGTACCGGGACATCGACGCGCTGTCGGCCTCGGGCGTCCCGGTGTACGCCGACCGCGGCCGCAGCGGCGGTTACCAGCTCGTCGACGGCTACCGGACCCGGCTGACCGGCCTCAACGAGGACGAAGCCCAGTCGCTGGCGCTGGCCGGGCTGCCGGTAGCGGCCGCTGAGCTGGGGCTCGGCACCGTGCTGGCGGCGGCGCAGCTGAAGCTGTACGCGGCGTTGCCGCAGGAGCTGCGCAGCCGCGCCGGCCGCGTCGCGGAACGGTTCTACCTCGACGTTCCCGGCTGGCATCGCGGCATCGAAAGCCTGCCGACCCTGTCCGCGGTCGCCGACGCGGTGTGGTCCGCGCGGCGGATCCGCGTCCGGTACGAACGGTGGGGCCAGCGCGAGGTCGAACGGGTGCTGGAACCGCTCGGACTGATCCTCAAAGCGGGCAACTGGTACCTCGCCGCCCGGTGCGAGGGGACCGATCGCACCTACCGGATTTCGCGCATCCACGAGCTGACCGACCTCGGCGAGGAGTTCGAGCGACCGGCGGAATTCGACCTCGCCGGTTACTGGCAGGAGTGGTCCGAGCAGTTCGAACGCCGGATGTACCCCCGAAAGGCGACAGTGCGCCTCTCGCCGCGCTCCCAAGCTCTCGTACCGTTCTATGCGGGCAGCGTCGGCGCCCGGGCGCTTCGCGAGGCAGTCGCCGCCGGAGCGGAACCGGACGGCGACGGATGGTTGACGATCGATCTCCCGGTCGAACCGGGCGAAGCGGCGATCGGCGAGCTGCTGCGGTTCGGACCGCATTTGGAGGTGCTCGCGCCGGAGGACCTGCGGACGGAACTGGCGGCGGCGATCCGGGAGATGGGGCAGACGTATGAGTGACCTGGACGGCGCGTCTTCGCCGGAGATGGGACAAGCGGATGGGTGAGCTGGACGGCGTGCGGATCGGCGTCACGGCCGAGCGGCGCGCGGACGACCTGATCGGCGCGTTGCTCAGGCATGGTGCGGAAGTGCGGCACGCGCCGACGATCACCATCGTGCCGCTCGCCGACGATCCGGAACTGCGCCGCGGTACCGAAGCCGTCCTCGCCGCGCCGGTCGGCCTCACCGCAGTCACGACCGGAGCCGGGTTCCGCGGTTGGCTCGACGCCGCCGAAGGCTGGGGCTTGCGCGACTCGCTGCTGGACGCGCTGTCCGGGTCGCGCATCTTCGCGCGCGGGCCGAAAGCGGTGGGCGCGGTGCGTGGCGTCGGTCTGCGCGAGGAGTACTCCGCGCCCGGCGAAACCAACGACGAGCTGTTCAGCGCGCTCACCGACGCCGGTGTCGACGGCGCGCGCGTGGCGTTGCAGCTGCACGGCGCACCGCTGCCGGAGTTCACCGATCCGCTAGCGGCGGCGGGGGCGTCGGTGCTCGCGGTGCAGCCTTATCGCTGGCACACGCCGCCGAATCCGGAGCCGGTGTTCTCGTTGATCCGCGAAGTGCTGTCGGGAGAACTGGCCGCGTTGGTGTTCACTAGCGCCCCGGCCGCGACGAATTTCCTGACGCTCGCCGACGAATCCGGGCGCGGCACGGAGCTGCGCGAGACCCTGCGCGGTGGCACGGTCGTCTGCGCGTGCGTTGGTCCGGTGACCGCTGCGCCATTGGAGGCAGCGGGTATCCGCACGCTACAGCCGGAGCGTCAGCGGCTAGGCGCGTTGGTGAAGCTAGTGGTCGCGAAGCTCGGTTAGGACGCTTCGGCCTGCTGTCGTCCGGCAGCTTCTTCGCTGAGGCCATGTCGCCAGTAGCCGGTGAAGCAGATGGCGGTCTTGTCGAAGCCGCGCTCGCGGACAAGGTGTCGCCGAACGAGCTTCACGACACCTGCTTCGCCGGAGACCCACGCGTACGGCGTGCCGTTGGGAAGCTCTGCCGCGCGTACGGCGTCGACGAGCGCTTCGCCGTGCGTACGCGCACCGCGGACCACCCAGTGCACTTCGACCGCACCGTTAGTCTCGAAGGTCTGTCGCTCCGCGCGGTCCGGAATCTCGACGTACACCGACGCGCGCGCCGACTGCGGCAGCCGCTCGAGAATCCCGCCGATCGCCGGCAACGCTGTCTCGTCGCCGACCAACAGCTGCCACGTCGTCCCGTCCGGCACGTCGTACAACCCGTGCGGCCCGAGGAACGCCACGCGCCCGCCGATCTCCGCCTGCCCAGCCCACGTCGAGGCTGGGCCGCCGCTCTCCTCGTGCAGCACGAAGTCGACGTCCACCTCGCCGCTCTCCGGACGCGCCGCGCGCACCGTGTAAGTCCGCATCGGCGGCCGGACGTCGTCGGGCATCGCGAGGTAGCGGCGGTACCAGGACAGGACGTCGTCCTCGCCCATCTCGGCGGGCGGCAGGTGCGGCTCCTCGTCGCCGGGGAGCGGGAAGAACACCTTCACGTACGCGTCCGGCGCCACCGGGCCCGCCGCCGCGAGTCCCGGGCAGTCGAACGTGACCCGAGCCATGTGCGGGGTGATCCGCCGGACCGCGATGACCTTGCCGGGGTGGTAAGTGAGGACGCTCATGAGGTGAGGCTAACCTAAAATGTGCGGGGCGGGCTATGGCCGGGGAGGATGGCGGGCGCCACGTTTGCCTGGATTGGGCGGGGTTCGGGCGTCGGCGGTGAGGCTGGCTGCGTCCGCGGAGGGCCCCGCTCGCCTCGGAGGTTGGTGCGGGCTCGGCCGCGAGATCACGGGCTTGGAGGCGATGAGAAGGTCCGTGAAGGGCTCCTTGAGGGAATCTAGTTCCCTCAAGGAGCCCTTCACGGACCTCTGCGGGACCTTCACGGACCTCTGCGGGACCTTCACGGACCTCTGCGGGACCTTCACGGACCTCTGCGGGACCTTCACGGACCTCTGCGGGACCTTCACGGACCTCTGCGGGACCTTCACGGACCTCTGCGGGACCTTCACGGACCTCTGCGGGCCCTTCACGGACCTCTGCGGGCCCTTCACGGACCTCTGCGGGCCCTTCACGGACCTCTGCGGGCCCTTCACGGACCTCTGCGGGAGTGGATGGAGGGCCGCTCCGGCCCGCTTCGCCCGGCCGCGCGACACCACTGCCAAAACCCCAATGTGGCATTGGGTGCGCGGGACGCACCGAATGCCACATTGGGTGCGTCAGATGCACCCAATGTGGCATTGGGGCGGAGTCCTGCCGAGCCATGCAGAAGTCGTCTCCGGCAAGCCGTGGTCCGCGAGCCGTCGTGCGGGAGCCGCAACCTCGTTGCCGCGCGCGCCGGGCCTGGCCGGACGGTCGCCGAGCGGATGGCTCGGCCGGGGCGGCACGAATCCCGGTGTCATCGCGCCGGGGCCGTGGCTGGTCGCCGTGCAGAGGCCGTCGCCGAGAAGATCTAGAACAAGCCGGGCGGCTCGTCCTCGCCGGGTTCGTCCCCGTTCGGACGCCAGCGGTACTTGCGCAGGTCCACCTTCTCGCCGTCCGCCAGCACGCCCTCGGCGCGCAGTCGCTCCAGCTGTTCGTGCAGCAGATGCGGCGCGGGCGTCCCGTTCGCGCGGAGGATGCGGTGCCAGGGCAGGTCGTGGCCGTCCTCGGCTAGGGCCCGGCCGACCATGCGCGGGGAGGGGGCGCCGGAGAGCGCTGCGACGTCGCCGTACGTCGCGACTGTCCCCGCGGGTACGTCGGCGATGACTGCGCGTATCCGCTCGTGCAGTTCGTCGTTCATGACCCGGCAGATGATAGTCCCGCCGAGGGGTGTGCCGGTGCGCCACCCGGGTGAGCGGGCATGGTTCCATCGCTGATGTGCACGTGCGGAGAGCAGGGAACGGACAGGCGCGGCTGGTGCGCCCGCCGGTCCCCGCCGCACCCACGTTCACCTGGGACGAGCACGCGCGGCGGCTGTTGTCGGCTCCCGCGGGCTTCCGTCGTGTGCTCGGCGGGCCGGGTACTGGCAAGACGGCGTTGCTCGCCACCGCGGCCGCGCGCCGGATCGCGGAGGGGGCGGATCCGGAGAGCGTGCTGCTGCTCACGACGTCCCGCCGAGCGGCGGACGCGCTGCGAGCCGACCTCACGCGGCGGCTCACGTCCGATCCGGACCAGGAGTCTCCGCTGCCGCGCACGGTGAGTGAACCGCTTGTGCGCACAGTGCATTCGTACGCGTTTTCCTTGCTGCGCCTCGAAGCTCGCGCCGAGGAGCTGCCGCCGCCGCGGTTGCTGGCGGGGGCGGAGCAGGACGTCGTCGTGCGAGAGCTGCTGGATGGCGACCTGGAGGAGGGCGCGACCGGGTGGCCGGAGCAGTTGCGTCCGGCGCTGACCGTGCCGGGGTTCGCCGAGGAGTTGCGCGACCTGCTGATGCGGGCGGCCGAGCGGGGGCTCGGGCCGGAGGATCTGACTGAACTCGGGCATCGCCAGGACCGCGAGGAGTGGGTCGCCGCGGGGCACTTCTGGGCGCAGTACGAGGAGGTCACCCAGCTGCAGGGGGCTGGCGGAAACGCGCTCGGCCTGCCTGCCGCGCCCGCGCTCGACGCCGCCGAGCTGGTGACGTCGGCGTTGCTCGCGCTGGAGGACGACGAGGAGTTGCGCGAGCGCGAACGAGGCCGGGTGCGGCACTTGTTCGTGGACGACGCCCATCATCTGGATCCGTTGCAGGTCCAGCTGATCCGCACGATCGGGCACACCGCGGAGGAATTCGTGGTGGCGGGCGATCCGGATCAGTCGGTGTTTTCTTTCCGTGGCGCGGACCCGAAGCTCTTTGCCGATTCCGACAACGACGGCGACCGGACGGTCATGCTGACCACGTCGCACCGGCTCGCTCCGACGGTCCGGGCGGCGGTCGCGAAGCTCGGTGCGACGCTGCCGGGCGCCTCGGCGCATCGGAAGTTGGTTACCCCGCAAGGGAAACGCGGCGGCAAGGTCCGAGTGCGGCTGATGCCGACTCCGGCGGCGGAGGCCAGCTGGATTGCCGATCAGCTCCGCCGGGCGCATCTCGTAGACGGGGTTCCGTGGTCGGAGATGGCGGTGCTGGTGCGCTCTCCGGCGCGGACTTTCCTTGTGTTGCAACGCGCTTTGCGTGCGGCCGGGGTGCCGATCGGTTCGGCTACTGAGGAATTGCCGTTGGCGAAACATTCCGCGGTACGGCCGTTGCTGGCGGTGTTGCGGATCGCGGCGGAACCGGAATTGCTGGACGTCGACATCGCGGAGATGCTGCTGTCCTCGTCGCTGGGCGGGGCTGATCCGTTGGCGCTGCGGCGGCTGCGACGCGGTCTTCGGCGGCTGGAGCTGGCAGGCGGCGGGCAGCGGTCGAGTGACGAACTGCTCGTGGAAGCGTTGCGCGGCGGGGACATTCTCGTCGGTCTCGCCGACAACGAGGCGCTGCCGGTACGTCGGGTCGGCAAGTTGCTGAGCGTCACGCACCAGGCGGTGAGCCGCGGTGACGGCGTCGAGCAGGTGTTGTGGGAGCTGTGGCAGGCGAGCGGGCTGCAGGAACGGTTGCTGCGGTTGGTGGATCGCGGCGGTTCGCTGGGCGCGCAGGCTGATCGTGACTTGGACGCCGTGGTGGCATTGTTCGATTCGGCGGGCCGGTATGCCGACCGGTTGCCCAAGGCGAGTGTCGCGGCGTTCGCGGACTATCTGTCGTCGCAGAACATCGCGGGTGACACGCTCGCTCCGGCGGCTATTCCGGGTGAAGGGGTTTCGCTGCTCACCGCGCATGCTTCGGCGGGTCGCGAGTGGACAGTCGTCGCGGTCGCTGGGGTGCAGGAGGGCGCGTGGCCGGACATGCGGCTGCGCGGCTCGTTGCTGGGTGTCGAGCGGCTGGTCGACCTGCTGTCCGGAGTGGACGAACACGACAAGGTGTCCGCGATCGCGCCGATCCTTGCCGAGGAGCGGCGGCTGTTTTACCTCGCGGCGAGCCGGGCGCGCCGGACGCTGCTGGTGACCGCGGTGGCCGGGGAAGACGAGCAGCCGTCCCGATTCCTCGACGACCTTGAGGAAAACGGTGCCGACGACGGCATGCTCGACTCCCGGATGAAGCCGCCGGGCCGGTCGCTCGTGCTGGCCGAATTGGTCGGCGAGCTGCGCGAGGTCGTGTGCGACGACAAGGCTGATCCGGAGCGGCGGCAGCGGGCGGCGAAGCAGCTTGCCCGACTTGCTGCCGCTGGGGTTCCAGGGGCGCATCCGGACACTTGGTACGGGTTGATGGAAGCGTCCACAGCGGACCCGGTGCACGGGCCGGGCGACCTTATGCGGATCTCTCCGTCCACTGTGGAAATCCTGGTGAAGTGTCCGCTGCGCTGGCTGATCGAACGGCACGGCGGCAGCGATCCGGCGCAGCTGGCGGCGGTGACCGGAACTCTCGTGCACGGCTTGGCGCAGGCGATCGCGGGCGGAAGCACCGAGGAGCAGATCCAGGCCGCGCTGGACGAGGCGTGGGTGCGCGTGGACGCCGGTGCGCCGTGGTTCTCCCGGCGTGAACGGTCCCGGGTAGAGACAATGCTGCGCAACTTCGTGTCGTGGTTGGAAAAGTCGCGGCAGGAGCTGATCGAGGCCGGGGTCGAGCAGGACATCGAAGTCGAGTTGCCGATGGGCGACGAAGAGGTGCGCGTGCTGTTGCGCGGCCGGGTCGACCGGGTCGAGATGGACAAAGACGGCCGTCCGGTGATTGTGGACATCAAGACCGGCAAGGTCCCGGTCTCCGGTGCGGACGCGGAGAAGCACCCGCAGCTCGCGGCGTATCAGCTGGCGGTGCTGCTCGGCGCGGTCGAGGGCAAGAACACGCCTGGTGGCGCGAAACTCGTCTACGTGGCCAAGGGGAACAACAAAACCGGTGCCACGCAACGGGACCAGCCGCCGATGGACGAGGACAGCGGACGCGAGTGGCTGGAGCTTGTGCGCTCCGCCGCGGCTGCCGCGGTCGGTCCGGACTATCAGGCGCACGAGAACGCCGACTGCGACCGGTGCCCGGCGCGCGGTTGCTGCCCGCTGCGTCCGGAAGGGCGTCAGGTGACCGGACCGTGAGCCCGGTGGTGATCGCCAACCCCGTCGGACCCGCGGAAATCGCTGACGCACTGGGGCTGCACCGTCCGACGCCCGAGCAGGCGACCGTGATCGCGTCGCCGGTCGAGCCGTCGCTGGTCGTCGCGGGCGCGGGCGCGGGGAAGACCGAAACCATGGCCGCGCGCGTGGTCTGGTTGGTGGCCAACGGAATCGTGAGCCCGGAGCGAGTGCTCGGCCTGACCTTCACGCGGAAAGCCGCGCGTCAGCTCGGTGAGCGAGTCCGGGCGCGGCTTCGTCGGCTCGCGGGTTCGGGTTTGCTGGAGCGGATCGACCCGTCAGGTGCCCTGCGGTCCACTGTGGTCGCGGGCGAGCCGACTGTGTTGACTTATCACGCGTATGCCGGGCGGTTGCTTTCGGAACACGGGTTGCGGCTTCCAGTGCAGCCGGGCGTCCGGTTGCTGTCGGAGACTTCGTCGTGGCAGCTCGCGCACCGGGTGGTGTCCACTTGGGACAATGACCTCGACACCGACCGCGTGCCGCCGACGGTCACCGCGCAGCTGCTCGCGCTTGCCGGTGAACTTGGCGAGCATTTGATTTCGACGGAGAAGCTCGGGCAGTACACCGAATGGCTGTGCGAGGTCATCGAAAACGCTCCGCGGGCTAAAGGCCAGCGCGCGTCGCTGCCGGTGAAACTTCAGGACGTACTGGCAGCGCAGCGATTCAGGCTCGCGTTGCTGCCGTTGGTCGAGGATTACCACCGGCGCAAACGGGCGGAAGGCGCGCTCGACTTCGCGGACCAGATGTCGTTGGCCGCGCAGCTAGCGGACGGATATCCGGCGGTGGTCACGGGGGAGCGCGAGCGTTACGGGGCCGTGCTGCTGGACGAATACCAGGACACCGGGCACGCGCAGCGAGTTTTGCTGCGGTCATTGTTCGGCGGCGTTGACCATCCGCCGATGCCGGTGACTGCGGTTGGTGACCCGGCGCAGGCGATTTACGGCTGGCGCGGCGCGAGTGCGGCGAACCTGCCCCGGTTCACCACGGACTTCCCGCGCCGCGGCGAGGGACGGCTCGAAACTGCGCACGAATTCGGGCTGCTCACGAGTTTCCGCAATCCGCCGGAAATTCTGGAGCTCGCCAACGCGATCTCGGAACCGTTGCGGCAGCGCGGACTCGGCGTCGAACGGCTGCGTGCGCGCGACGGTGCTGACCCGGCGGACATCGCGGTCGCGTTGCTGCCGGATGTCCGTGCGGAACGCGAGTGGGTTGCCGACGCGATGGCGCAGCGCTGGCACGCGGAGAAAGAGGAATCCGGCAAGCCGCCGACTGCTGCGGTCCTGGTGCGCCGACGGGCGGACATGGCCCCGATCGCGGCGGAAATGCGGATGCGCGGGCTGCCGGTGGAGGTCGTCGGTCTCGGCGGATTGCTGGACGAACCGGAGGTCGCCGACCTCGTGTCCACGCTGCGCGTGCTCGCCGATCCACTGGCGGGCAGCGCGGCGGCTCGGCTGCTGACTGGTGCGCGCTGGCGGATCGCGGCGGCGGACGTCGCGGCATTGTGGCGGCGGGCAAACGAACTCACCTCGCCCGAGCCGCGCGCGAAGGAGGGCGACGAACCGGAACTGGTCGCCGAGCGCGCGGAACAGGCCGGGCTGATCGACGCGGTCGACGAACCCGGTGCGCCCGAGCGTTATTCCGCGGAGGGGTACCGCCGGATTCGCCGCCTAGGCGCGGAATTGACGGCGCTGCGACGTCGGCTGGATCAATCGCTGCCGGAATTGGTGGCGGACGTCGAACGCACGATGCTGCTTGACGTCGAATCGCTCGCCCGTCCAGGTTCGGCTGGCCGCGCGCATCTGGACGCGTTCGCCGAAGTCGTTACGGATTACGCGGAAACCGCGCCGACCGCGACTCTGTTGTCCTTTGTGGACTACCTGAACACTGCAGCGCACGCGGAAGACGGCCTCACACCTGGTGAAGTGCAGGTGGTTCCGGACCGGGTGCAGGTGCTCACCGTGCATTCGGCCAAGGGGCTGGAATGGGAAGTGGTGGCTGTCCCGCACCTGGTCGCTGAGGTGTTTCCGGGCAAGCGTCGTTCGTCGTCGTGGTTGCGCACTTCTACCGCGCTGCCCGCGCATTTGCGCGGTGACTCGGCGGACCTGCCGAAGCTGCAGATCGCAGAAGGCTACGACCGCAAGGAAGTGCAAGAAGCACTGGAACTGCACGAGGAAGGGTTCGTCGCGCGCGAAGCCGACGAGGAGCGACGGCTGTGTTACGTCGCGCTGACCCGTTCCGAACGCGCGCTGCTCGTTTCCGGGCATTGGTGGAATGAAAGCAGCACCCGCGCCAAAGGGCCGTCGATCTTCCTGTCCGAGATCGCCGAGGTGATGGGCGAGGCCGACCCGCCGCTGGGCGTGGTGGACGTCTGGGCCGACGAACCGGCGGAGGACGAGGAGAACCCGCTGGTCGCGGACTCGCGGACGGCGAAGTGGCCGGTGGATCCGCTGGGCGACCGGCGGTCCGGCGTGGCCACCGGGGTGGATCTGCTGCGGGCGGAAATGGCTGCCCTGGAAGAAGAACCGGAGCCGGAACCCAAGGCAGAACCCGAACCGGAAACCGAGCCTCTCCCGGCAGCCGACGACGACGAAATCCCGCTGCCGCCCGAACCCGAGGACGAAGACGAATATCTGCCAGACGACTTCGAGGACGACGAAGACGTCATCGACCCGGAAGACCCGGACGGCTGGGGCGCCGACACCGACGTTCTCCTCGCCGAACGCGCCCGCTCACAGTCCACAGTGGATCGCGTCGCATTGCCAGCGCAGCTGAGCGTGAGTCAGCTGGTGGACCTGGCGTCCGATGCAGACGCTCTCGCGCAACGCTTGCGTCGACCGCTTCCGTTGCCGCCCAACACCTTCGCCCGTCGCGGCACGGCGTTCCACAGCTGGCTGGAGCAACGCTTCTCCGGCGACCGGCTGCTGGAGATCGACGACCTCCCCGGCGCGGCCGACGTCGGCGAGGCTCCGGACACCGATTTCGAAGCCCTGCAAGAAGCTTTCGAGAACAGCGAATGGTCCGACCGCGTCCCGGTGGCCGTGGAGGTGCCGTTCTCCGCGGACGTCGAAGGCATCACGCTGCGCGGCCGGATGGACGCCGTGTACGCGGATCCCGACGGCGGCTGGACCGTCGTGGACTGGAAGACGGGCTCGGTCCCGTCCGAAGAGCGGTTGCCAGCATTGGCTGTTCAGCTCGGCGCGTACCGATTGGCCTGGGCGGCGCTGAAGAAAGTCCCGGTAGAACGGGTGCGCGCGGCCTTCCACTATGTCCGACCTGGACACACGCTGCGCCCGGCCGACCTGCTGGACGCGGAAGGCCTGCGTGCCTTGCTGCGCAACGTTCCCCGCGAGTAAGAGCTAGGCCCGATCGCGCACGGTCAACGCCCAGTTCACCAACGGCCACTGCATCGGCAACCGCAGCCACGCCACCGCGCGATCCCGCGCCGGACGGCCGCGTCGCTGATAGTCCAGCGCCATTTTCACGTTCCCCGGGAACACCCCGACGAACAGCAGCGCCGCCGCCAATCCGCCCAGCCGGCGCGTGCGCGGCAGCGCGATCCCGGCGGCGACGGTCAACTCGGCGACGCCCGAGGCGTAGGTCCACGTGCGCCGGTCACCGGGCAACTCTTTCGGGACCAGCGCGTCGAACTGCTTCGGCCGGGCGAAGTGCAGGACGCCCGCCCCGGCCAGGAGAGCGGCGAGAAAATGGGCCGGACGTTGCGACGCGCGAGGTTCGGGCATGCGGCAAGCCTGCCACAGCATGATCGCCGTGACGGGTGTGCGGGTGCTCCGATTGGGTTATCCTCCCGGCTGTGAGTGACGCCGAACGCGCGTTGGGGGCCGGTGCATGAAGGCCTTGAAACGGCTGCCCCTGAACGTCCGGTTGAACGACCGGCCCGACCACGAGCTAGTCGGCGTGATCCGGATGCCGGAGCTGACCGTCAGCCCGATGCGGGCGATCGTCAAGCGGATCATCGGCGCGCTGCTGGCGCTGCTCGCCACGGTGCTGATCGTCTACCTCGACCGGGACGGCTACCGCGACGCCAACGGCGACGGCCTCTCGCTTCTCGACTCGCTTTATTACGCGACAGTTTCCCTCTCGACCACCGGCTACGGCGACATCGCCCCGGCCACCGCGTCCGCGCGGCTGGTGAACGTCATCGTGATCACGCCGCTGCGGGTGCTCTTCCTCATCGTCCTCGTCGGGACCACCCTGGAAGTGCTCACCGAGCGCTCCCGGCAGGCGTTCAAAATCCAGAAGTGGAGGACGAAGGTGCGTGACCACACCGTCGTCGTCGGTTTCGGCACGAAGGGCCGCTCGGCGGTCAACGCGCTGCTCGGCGACGAGGAGGTGCAGGCCAACCGCGTCGTGGTCGTCGACACCGACCAGCAGGCGCTGGACGCGGCGAGCGCGCTCGGGCTTGTCACCGTGCACGGATCGGCGACCAGGGCGGACGTCCTGCGCGTCGCGGGCGTGCAGCACGCGCGGGCCGTAGTGGTCGCGCCGAACCGCGACGACACGGCCGTGCTGGTCACCCTCACCGCGCGCGAGCTGGCCCCGAAGGCGCACATCGTGGCTTCGGTGCGCGAGGCGGAGAACGTGCACCTGCTGAAGCAGTCCGGGGCGAACCAGGTCGTGGTGTCGAGTGAAACAGCCGGGCGGCTGCTCGGGATGGCGACGTCCACTCCGCTTGTAGTGGACATGGTCGAGGACCTGCTGACCCCGGAATCCGGACTGGCGATCGCCGAACGCGCCATCGAACCGAGCGAGGAAGGCGGCTCGCCGCGGCACCTGCCGGACATCGTGCTCGGCGTGGTGCGCGACGGGGTGCTTTACCGGGTTGACGCTCCGCAGGCGGACGCGCTGGAGCCGGGGGACCGGCTGCTGTACGTCAAGAAGGTCACGCAGGTCGATCACATCGAACGCTGAGCCGGGCGCTGTGCGGCTGGTTGTGTAGCTGCGAAGGTGCGTGAGGGGAACCCTGAGGGAATCAGATTCCCTCAGGGTTCCCCTCACGCACCTCGGGCATCGGGCGCCGGGCTCGGCGACGAGTGAGGAGGCGCACGCGGTTTGGGCGGGGTCCCCCGTGCGCGGGCACCTCACTGGGTTTTGCCCCCGGCATCTGGAAGCATGGCGTCGTGCAGGTTTCCGACCCCCCGCATAAGAGCCCCGTCAAGCGGTGGCTGCAGGTGGGCATCCCGATCGCGACCGGGGTGCTCGTCGTGGTCTTGACGTGGCTCGCCGGTCCGGGGCTGCTCGGCATCCACGCGAAGTCCCCCGGTGCGCCGGTGGACGCCCAGATCACCAAGGCCGTCGACTGCTCCGTTCCCGGGGCTGCCGAATCGGTCTCGTTCCAGCTCGGCGGCAAACCGCGCCTGGGCACGCTCGACAGCTGCGGGCACGGCAAGGACGAACATCTCCAGGTGCTGGTCCCGGACGACGCCCCGGACAGCGGCGTCGTCTCAGTCACCACTCCGGACACCTCGGCCGGTTCGCAGGACCTGCGCGCGCCGATCGCCCTGGCGTTGCTGGTGTTTGCCTGCTTCTGCGGCGGAATGTACGCCTACCTGGTGATCCGCGGTTCGGGCAAGCTCGCGCTGCTCAGCTGACGCTCCCGGCTGACGACCGCGTGAAGTGCGGACGGCGCTCTGAGCAAACCACTACACCCGCAGCGCCACCACTCGCAGGGGCTCATCCGCGATCAACGAACCACTACATCCGTAGTGGCAAAAGTGCGCCGGAGGCAGTCGCCCTCAGTGAGCCACTACATCCGT
This sequence comes from Amycolatopsis sp. cg13, assembly GCF_041346965.1. Lineage (GTDB taxonomy): Bacteria > Actinomycetota > Actinomycetes > Mycobacteriales > Pseudonocardiaceae > Amycolatopsis. Next base: position 4,593,008 of record NZ_CP166848.1, on the reverse strand, counting down.
AGTGCCGGGATTGCGTCGGATGCGGCCACCAGCCGCGGACCACTACGGACGCAGTGCCAACTAGGTCAGCTGACGTCCGAAGCAGAGGCCGCGAAGGTGTTGCAGTCCGCGATCCGGTTGTCCTTCGCCCCGGCGCGCCACCACTGCGCGTAGTGCGCGTTGGTGCCGTGGTCGTGGCTGCGGGAAGTGTTGTCGCCGCGGGTTTCCTGGTCGTTCCAGGCCTTGTTGTACATGTCGCGGGTGATCGTGCCGCCGCGGTCGACGTGCGCGCCCAGGAACATTCCGGAGAAGCACTGCGCCTGCAGTTCCTTGCGGCGCGACATGTCGAGGCCCTCGGGGCTGTTCTGCCCGGCCGCGTAGATCTTCTGCCACGCGGCGTCCATGATGCCCGCGACTTCCTGCACGTGGTGGCCGTACTCGTGGGCGAACAATGCCAGGTAGACGCCGGGATTGTTGCCGTACTGGTCGGTCTGCAGGCCCTTGAACGGGACGTACAGGTTGTTCTCGCAGTAGTACGCCGCGGTGGCGATGCCGACCTGGATGGTGCCGCATTCGGTGTCGAAGCTCGGTCCGGTCGGGAAGTGCAGCGCGGGCGGCGTGAACGGCAGGTTGTAGGACTCGAGGAACGGGCCCCACGCCGCGTCGAGGCATTTGCTCGCCGCGGTGAAGAACGCTTCCGCGCCGTCCTGCGTGCTGGTCCACTGCGGGAGGTTGCAGACGAGGTTCTGGAGGCCGGCGTTGCGGTCCTGCAGGATCGGGTGATCAGCGAGCTGGAGGATCTTGTGCGGGCCCGCGCTGGCGGAGGTGCTCGGGCTTTCCGACGAACTGGTCGGCGCGCTCGAAGCGGTGGACGAGCCGCTGGTGGGCGGCAGTTCGGTGGAGGACGTCGGCGCGGGCGGCGCGGCCTGGTAGCCCGCGTTGCTCGGACCCGACCCGCGGTTCAGCGACACGATCGCCACGACGCCCAGCGCCAGCACCGCGACCGCGCCGAGGCACAGGCCCACGATCAGACCGGTCGGTTTGCGCGGCGGCACCGGATAGGACGGCGGCGGCTGCTGCCACGGCGGCCCCTGCGGAGGCGGGCCCTGATACGGCGGCTGCTGTCCCTGGTACGGCCCTTGTCCCGGCGGTGCCTGGTACGGACCTTGCGCCTGGCCCGGGTACTGGCCCGGCGGCACCGGTCCTTGACCCGGCACCGGCGGCGGTTGAACGGTCCCGCGTGGCGGCACCTGGCCGTAGGGCGGTTGCGTCATCAGGGCAGTCCCGGTGGGTCTCGGCGCGGGCCGGGCGTACCCCGGCTTGCCGTTCAGCATATCGGGGGACGCCCGGCCCGCCGCAGCACTTCGCCGGACTGGCTCCTCGCCCGGACGTCCCCCCAGGTCTGGCCGGGTGTCGACGGCTCTGGAAGAGTGACGGCAGCAACCGCAAGGGCCGTGCAGACGAGGGGCTCCGATGACAAATTCACCCGGTTCGCCCGGGCCGGGGGACGACACGCCTACGCCGAGCCGGGGCTTCGCGAGCCCCGATCCCGGCGCGTCCGCCGCCACCCCGCCGGAGACCGGCGAAACGGACACCTCGTCCTCGCCGTCCGGCGCCGGCGCCGGAATTTCGTCGTCCGCCAGCGAAAACTCCGGTTCGTCCGTGGAGAAGCAGGCCGCTTCGGACGGTCCGGCTGGCTCGGATTCGTCGCCTGCCAGCGAAAACGCCGCTGGCGCGACGCCGCCGCCGGGCTGGGCGAGTCCGGCTGGCGCGGCTTCGCAGCCAGGCGGGCAGAACCCGGCTGGTGGGGCTTCGCCTTCGGGTGGCGCGAACCCGGCTGGCCCGACGTCGCAGCCAAGCGGGCAAAACGCCACTTCGCCTTCTGCCGGTGAGAATCCGGCATCCCCGCGGCCGGGCAGCGAGACCCCGTCTGGCGTGTCTTCTTCCGGCGGCGAGAACCCGGCCGGCGCCACCCCGGGTCAGCCCGGCTCGTTCCCGCCTCCCGGCGCGACCCCGCCGCCGGCAGGCGGCCAGTGGCAATCTCCGGGCCAGCAACCGCTTCCGCAGTACCCCGGCGGCGGCCCCGGCCGTCCCGGTCAGGGCTGGAGCCCGCACGGACTGGGCAAACCGGGCGTGATCGCGTTGCGCCCGTTGAACGTCGGCGACATCCTCGACGGCGCGATCACCGCGATCCGCCGGTACCCGTTGCTGATCCTCGGGGTGGCCGCGGTCGTCGCGGTGATCTCGGCGGGGCTGAACCTCGTCGCGTCGCTGTGGCTGGTGCCCGATTTCAACCGGGTCGCGCAGCTCGGCCCGGCCGCGACGCAGCAACAGCAGCTCGACGCGGCGTACAGCCTGCTGGGTTCCGCGCTCACCGCGCTGCTGCCGACGCTCGTGATTTCCATGCTGGCGCAGACTTTCCTCACCGGCTTCCTCACCGTGGTGATGGGCAAGGCGGTGCTCGGCCGTCCGGTCGACTTCGGCTCGGCGATGCGCGAAGCCGCTCCGCGCCTGCTGCCGCTGCTGGCGGTCACCATCCTTTACACGCTGGCCACGATCGTCGCCGCGGCGTTCTGCCTGCTGCCCGCCGTGCTGCCGTATGTGTTCTGGTCGCTCACCGGTCCCGCGCTGGTGCTGGAACGCGGAACGATCGGGCAGGCGTTCACGCGGTCGCGCCAGCTCGTGTCGGGCATGTTCTGGCGGGTGTTCGGGATTCTGCTGCTGGCGGGCGTGATCGGCTGGATCATCTCGGCGATCATCAGCGTCCCGTTCAGCTTCGGCTCCGGCGCGTTCAGCGGCCTGTTCAACCCGCAGGCGACCCTGCCGAAGGTGACGACCGGCGGGCTGGTGCTGCAATCGGTGGGCAGCGTAATCGCGGAGACGATCATCATGCCGTTCACCGCGCTGGTCACCGTGGTGCTCTACATCGACCAGCGGATGCGCCGCGAGGGCATGGACATCGAACTGGCCAGGGCGGCGGGCATCCAGCCGCCGCAACCGCCGCAGCAGGCGTGGTGATCGGTTTTCTCGCCGACGTCCCGGTCGACATCGACCGGGACCCAGCCCGGCTGCGGGCGGCCCAGGAACTGACCGACCCGGGTTACGCGGCCGCGCGGCCAGGCTTTCTCGAGCAGGTCTGGCATTGGCTCGGACAGCGGATTTCCGAGCTGTTCAACGCGTTGTCCGGGGTGCCCGGCGGCCCGCTCGGCCTGGTGCTCGTGCTGGCGCTGGTGATCGTGCTGATCGTGGTCGTGCGGCTGCGGGTGGGCAAGGTCGGCCGGTCCGCGAAAACGTCCGGCGAGGTGTTCGGCGGGCGGCGGCGAACCGCTGACGAGTACCGGAAAGCCGCTGAGGAAGCCGCCGCTCGCGGCGATTTCGCCGACGCGGTGCGGGACCGGTTCCGCGCACTCGTGCGGGGGATGGAAGAGCGCGCGCTGCTCGATGTCCGCTCCGGCCGGACCGCGGACGAAGCCGTCGCCGAGGCCGGAAGGTTCCTGCCGGACCTGGCGGTTGAGCTGACGGCCGCCGCGCGGCAGTTCGACGACGTCCACTACGGCGGACGGCCGGGCACCGAAGCCGGTTACCGCACTTTGTCCGAATTGGACGAACGCGTCCGGCGCGCGCGACCGGTTTTGGCGGACGCATGAGCACGGCTGTTTCGCCGGATCTGCGCCGAATCTGGCGTGGCGCCCGGGTTCCGCTCGCGATTCTCCTGCTGATCGTGATCGTCGCGGTAGTCATGGTCCTCAGCCTCGGAAAGCAGACCAGCGGCGAATTCGACCCTGGTTCCTACGAACCGCGCGGCAGCCACGCTCTCGCGCATTTGCTGGAGCAGCAAGGCGTTCAGATCCGTGCCGTGCATACGCTCGCTGAGGCGCGCGATGCGGCCGACAGCGGAACTCTGCTGATCACCGCGCCGCAATTGGTGCCGACAAACGGGTTGGCTGACCTGCGACGTCGGGTTTCGCACCTGGTGCTCGTCGCGCCCGGATCGACCGCGCTGGGCATGACCGCGCCGACAGTTTCCCCGGCGGGAGCGGGAGAAGTCCTTACGCTGCAACCGGGTTGCACGGTCGGCGCGGCGGTCAGCGCCGGTTCGGTCACGCTCGGCGGACGGCACTACAGCACCGACGACAAGACAGCACGCACCTGTTATCGCGACGGTGCCGAACCGAGTTTCGTGCAGCTGGCCGACCGGACTGGCACCGTGACTGTGCTCGGCGCCGCGGACGCGTTCACCAACGACCAGATCGCCAAGGAAGGCAACGCCGCGTTCAGCATGCGGCTGCTGGGCGATCACCGGCAGCTGACCTGGTACGTACCGTCTACAGAGGACTCGGCGCTGGCTGGCGACAAGAAGCCGTTCGTCGACCTGATCCCGCCGGGCTGGCGCTACGGTGCGCTGACCGCGGGAATCGCGATCGTCCTTTTCGCACTGTGGCGGGCGCGGCGGCTCGGCCCGGTGGTGCGCGAGCCGCTGCCGGTGGTCGTGCGGTCGGCGGAAACGGCGGAGGGCCGCGCCCGGCTGTACCGGCGGGGCGGCGCGACCGGGCACGCGGCGGAAACCTTGCGCGAGGCAGCCAGGACGCGGCTGCGGAAGAGACTGGGATTGCCGCGCGACGCCGGCCCGCCCGCGGTGGTGGAGACGGTGAGCGCGCGGACCGGCCGGGCGTCGAACGAGGTCGGGGCGGTGCTGTACGGCCCGTCGCCGTCCGACGAGGCGGCGCTGGTGCGGCTGGCGGACGAACTGGACGCGGTGGAACGAGAGGTGGAGCGTTCTTGAGTACCGAACAGATGCAGGACGCGCGGGCGGCTCTGATCGCCTTGCGCACCGAGGTCGGGAAGGCTGTGGTCGGCAACGACGCGGCCGTCACCGGGCTCATCCTCGCGTTGCTCTGCCGGGGGCACGTGCTGCTGGAAGGCGTGCCGGGCGTCGCGAAAACTTTGCTGGTGCGGGCTTTGGCGGCTTCGCTGGACCTGAAGACGACGCGGGTGCAGTTCACGCCGGACCTGATGCCGGGTGACGTCACCGGGTCCATTGTGTACGACGCGCACAGCGGCGAGTTCTCCTTCCGCGAGGGCCCGGTCTTCACGAATCTGCTGCTGGCGGACGAAATCAACCGGACGCCGCCGAAGACTCAGTCGTCGCTGCTGGAGGCGATGGAGGAGCGGCAGGTGTCGATCGACGGCACCTCGCGGCCGTTGCCGGATCCGTTCGTCGTGATCGCGACCCAGAACCCGGTGGAGTACGAGGGCACCTATCCGCTGCCCGAGGCGCAGCTGGACCGGTTCCTGTTGAAGCTGACCATGCCGGCACCGTCGCGTGAGGACGAGATCGGCATTCTTTGGCGGCACGCACAGGGTTTCGACCCGCGGAACCTCGCTGCGGCAGGCGTGCGTCCGGTCGCTGGTGCGGCGGAGCTCGCCGCCGCGCGGGAAGCGGTCGCGAAGGTGACCGTCGGGCCGGAAGTGATCGGCTACGTCGTCGACCTCTGCCGCGCGACCCGGGAACTCCCGGCCGTGCGCATCGGCGTTTCCCCGCGTGGCGCAACGGCTTTGCTCGCCGTGACGCGTGCGTGGGCCTGGCTGTCCGGCCGGGATTACGCGACGCCCGACGACGTCAAGGCGCTCGCCCGTCCGGCGCTGCGGCATCGCCTCGACGTGCGGCCCGAAGCCGAACTCGAAGGCGTGACCGCGGACGGCGTCCTCGACCGGGTGCTGGCCTCCGTGCCGGTGCCGCGCTAAATGGCAGTCACCGGGCGGCTCGGGCTGCTGGCGCTCCTGGGGGCGCTGGTGGTCGGGCTGCTGTTCCCGTCCGGCACCGGCGTCGCGATCGTGGTCGCGGTGCTGCTGGTGCTGGTCGTCGTGGATCTCGTGCTGGCCGGGAGTGTGCGTGCGCTGCGGTTTTCGCGCAGTGGCACCACTTCCGTCCGGCTGGGGGAGCCCGCCGAGGTCACGCTGACCGTGACGAACCCCGGCGGGCGCACCGTCCGGGGCTCGCTGCGGGATGCCTGGCCGCCGAGCGCCGGTGCCGACGACCGGCATGCTCTCGTCGTTCCTTCCGGCGAGCGGCGTGCGCTGACGACCGCGCTGCTCCCGACCCGCCGCGGCGACCGCGTCGCGGCCCGGGTGACGGTGCGCGCGGTAGGCCCGCTGGGCTTGGCCGCGCGGCAGGGTTCGCACGAGGTCCCGTGGTCGGTTCGGGTGCTGCCGCCGTTCCACAGCCGCAAGCATCTGCCTTCGCGACTGGCTCGGTTGCAGCAGCTGGACGGCCGCAATGCGGTGCTGATCCGGGGCCAGGGAACGGAATTCGACTCCCTGCGCGAGTACGTGATCGGCGACGACGTCCGCTCGATCGACTGGCGCGCGACGGCCCGCGCTTCGGACGTGATGGTGCGGACGTGGCGTCCGGAACGCGACCGGCAGGTCGTTTTGGTGCTGGACACCGGCCGCGTCTCGGCCGGACGGGTCGGCGACGCGCCGCGCTTGGATGCGGCGATGGACGCGGCGCTTTTGCTGGCCGCGCTGGCTTCCCGGGCGGGCGACCGGGTCGATCTGGTGGCTTATGACCGTCGGGTGCAGGCTTCCGTGCCGAATGCCTCGACGCCGTCTTTGGTGAACGCCCTCGCCACGATCGAACCGTCGCTGGTGGAGACGGACGCTCGGGGCATGGTGGCGGAGGTGCTGCGGCGGACTCGGCGGCGGGCTTTGGTGGTGTTGCTGACGGGGCTGGAGCCAGCGCCGTTGGAAGAGGGCTTGTTCCCGGTGCTGGGGTCGTTGACGGCCCGGCATGAGGTGCTGGTGGCTTCGGTGGCGGACCCGAGGGTGGCGGAGATGGCCGCCTCGCGGGGGTCGGCGGAGGCGGTTTATGACGCTGCCGCGGCGGAGAGGGCATTGGCCGGCCGGGAGTCGTCGGTGGCTTGGCTGACCCGGCATGGGGTCGGGGTGGTGGACGCGGTTCCGGAGGAGTTGCCGCCTGCCCTCGCGGACCGCTACCTGGCCCTGAAGGCGGCAGGCCGGTTGTAGATCCGTGAGGGGAACCCTGAGGGAATCAGATTCCCTCAGGGTTCCCCTCACGGACTTCTCGCCAGGCAGAGGGTCAGCCAGCCTCGGGCAGGGCGTCTCCAGCGGCCCGCTGGTCGACATCCCCGGTCTCCCCGTCCAGCGCAGCCCGCCGCCCCAGCGTGAACACATACGTCAGGAACAGCAGCTCCACCACCGCCCCAATCCCGATCCGCAGCCACGTCGGCCAGCCCGACGGCGTCACGAATGCCTCGATCACGCCGGACACCAGCAGCACGCACGCCAGCCCCAGCGCCATCACCACCACCGACCGGCCCTGTTCGGCCAGGGCCGCGCTTCGCGAGCGACGTCCCGGGTCCACCACGGTCCAGCCGAGCTTCAGTCCGGTCCCGGCCGCGATGAACACCGCCGTCAGTTCCAGCAGGCCGTGCGGCAGCAGCAGGCCCAGCAGGACATCGCCGCGTCCGGCAGACGACATCAGGCCGATCGCGACCCCGGCGTTCAGCGAGTTCATCCACAGCGCGGCGATCACCGGCAAGCCCAGCGCGACCCCGAGGAACAGGCACGTCGCCGCCACCCACGCGTTGTTCGTCCACACCTTCGCCGCGAAGGACGCCGCCGGTCCGGTCGAGTAGTACGTCTCGTACTGGCCGCCCGGTGCGGTCATCGCGTGCACCTCGTCCGGCGACACCAGCGACGCGCGCACGTCCGGGTCGCCGGCGATCCACACGCCCAGCACCGCCATCACCGCGACTGACAGCAGCGCCGCCGGGATCCACCAGCGGCGGCTCAGGTACACCGCGGCCGGAAACCGCCGGGTGAAGAACAGGCCGACCTCGCGCCACGCCGGGCTGTGCGAGCCGGCCACCGCCGAACGGCCTCGGGCGACCAGGGCCGACAGCCTCGCCAGCAGGGCCGGATCGGGCGCGGTCGAGCGGATCATCGACAGATGCGTCGCGGCGCGTTGATACAGCGTGACCAGCTCGTCCGCCTCCTGGCCGGTCAGCCTGCGCCGTCCGGCGAGCTCGCCGAGCCTGCTCCATTCGGCACTGTGCGCCGCGACGAACACATCGACGTCCACCGGCCACCTCCCTCGTCCGCCAGGATAGTGGCACCGACCCCCGCGTCGGCGCTCTACGCTGGCCTCGTGCAGGAAGAGTCCGATCTCGTCACCGGTGAGGCCGTCGTCCTCGACCTGCGGGTGGCGAAGCTCGCCAGCCGCGCGGTCGCGATGCTGCTCGACGTCCTCGTCCAGGCCGCGTTGCTGCTGCTGGTGCTCGTCGCGCTGATGCTGACCGCGGGGTCGTTCGACTCGGCACTCACCATCGCGCTGATGCTGACCACGTTCGTGCTGGTGGTGATCGGCTACCCGGTGCTGTTCGAAACGCTCAGCCGCGGCCGTTCGCTCGGCAAACTCGCGCTCGGCCTGCGTGTGGTGCGCCTCGACGGCGGCCCGATCAGCTTCCGGCACGCGCTGACCCGCGCGCTCGCCGGCTTCTTCGTCGATTTCTGGGCGCTCGGCTTCCTCGGCGCGGTGGCCGTGATCGTGTCGCTGACGTCGTCGAACGGCCGCCGCGTCGGCGACTACCTCGCGGGCACCCTGGTGATCCGCGAACGCGTGCCGCAGTCCGCGCAGGCGATCCTCGTGGTGCCGCCCGGCCTGGAAGCCTGGGCCGCGCACTTCGACCTCAGCGGGCTCACCGACGACCTCGCCATGGCCTCCCGCCAGTACCTCGGCCGCTACCACGAACTGCGCCCGGAAGCGGCCGCGTCGCTCGGCTTCGGCCTGGCACAGCAGGTTTCGGCGGCGATCGGGGTGCCGCTGCCGCACGGGATGCCGCCGTGGGTCTTCCTCACCGCGGTGCTCGCCGAACGCCGCAACCGCGACCACGCCCGGCTCGCGCCGATGCAGTACAGTCCGCCCGCCTACGCGCCGCCGCCGGTCCAACCTCCGGCGCCGCCGCAGTCCGACAACCCTTTCACCCCGCCGAGCTGAGGACATGCTCGCCGACGACGTCACCGTCACCACTGCCCAGGACGGTCAGCTCACGGTCATCGAGCGCATCGTCACCGACGCCCCCGCCGTCCACCGCATCGCCGAGCGCGTACCCGTCACCGACGACGAGGACCGGCTTTACTCGGTCACTGACCTGCATCTTTCCGGTGCCGCCAGCGCTGATGGCACGACGATCACGGTCACCGGGCCTGCCACTGTTTCGTACACAGTGGACGGTGCGGTCACCGCCGGGCAGGTCCGGTTTCAGCTCACCGGGGGCTGGGATCGTGCGGTCGATCGGGTCACTGCCGCCTTCAGCGCGCCGGGAGTGTCCGCCGCGGATTGCTACGCCGGTCAGCCGGGATCGGCTCGGCAGTGCACTTTCTCCGAACTCCGGAGCGGGGGAGCGCATGCCGAACAGAACGGTCTGCGCCAAGGGGATCGGATCGATCTGGCGGTCCAAACCGGACCGTTGCCGGAGAACGCCCGGTTTGTCCCCACTGGACCGTTGGCCGCCTTCGCGCCGGGGTTTCCTTCTGTCCTCAGTGGTCTTGCGTTGGTGCTCTACCTGCTCATCGGTGCCAGCGTGGTGCGTCTCCGCACCAGGCTGCGTGGTGAACTCGACCTCACCGGCACGGTCCTCGATCTCGTCGCCCGCGGGCATCTGCACATCGCCGACGGTCAGGTCAGTCATGGCGAAGCCGATCCGCTCACGCCGTTCGAACAAGCGGTCAAGACAGCCTTTCCGCCGGGTCCGCTCGCTGCCGCACGGCCGGATCAGGCGGAACTATGCGCCCTTCTCGACGCCGAAACGCATTGCCATGGCTGGCTGTCCGCGAGGCAACCGCACGTCCGCCGAGCCGGGCTCATCCTGGCCGCTGCGGGCATCGTGACGACCGTAGTCCTCGCCCTCACCGTCGGCGAGGCGCTGATCGGCGTCGCGCTCTTGATCGCTGGAATCGCCACCTTCCTGGCCGCTCCGCTGGTTCACACCCGGCGTGGCCGCGCGTCGGGGAGTCCTGCCAGGCGGGCCGAATCCCCGTTGGCGACTGAAATCGACGCGATCCAGGCAATGGCCGAACGACGCTCGGCGGTGTCCGCGCAATGAAACTCGCTGCCCTGCTGTTGATCCCGTTCCTCTGCGCGACACCCGACCAGCCGTCGCTGCCAGGCTTGCCGCAGAGCGTCGAGGTAGCGCTGAAGGTGCAGCACGACGGCAGCCTGTCCGTCACCGAAGCAGTCTCAGTACCGCGCGACACCTCGATGACCCGCACGATCCCGTTGCGCGCCAACGCCCGCGTGCTCGGCATCCGCGACATCAGCATCGAAGGCGCGGGCAACGCCGAAACCGGCAACGACCAGGTGACCTTCTACTTACGCGGCGGAACATCCGTCCTCCGGTACACAGTGGACGGTGCGGTCGGCACGAGCCTCGGCGTCGAGCACGTCACCTGGGACGTCGCCGGAGGCTGGGACACCCGCCTCGAACTGGTCCGCGCGACCTTCGCCGCGCCCGCCATCCCGGATGCGCTCAACTGCCTCGCCGGTCCGCCCGACTCGACGTCCCGCTGCGGTGCCGCGCAAATCGACCACTCCGGCCTGACCCGCGTCTCGGTACCGAACCTCCAGCCTGGCTCGCGCGTACAGCTGACCGCCGAACTCCCTGGCGGCACTGTCGCCGCGACAGAGCACCTCATCCCCACCGGCCCCTTCGCCGCGACCGCGCCGGTGTGGTGGGCATGGCTGGCCTTCGCCGTACTGTCGATCGCCGGTGGCGTCACAGTCTTCGTACGCCGCCGACGCGACCAGCAGCCAGGCCACGCCACCTCCGTGCAGCTTCTCGACAACGGCCGCTTCTCGTCGCCGGACGGTGTGCTCCCTGGACACGTAGGGCTGCTACTCACCGGCCGTGTCAGTTCCGTCGACCTAGCCGCGACAGTGCTCGACCTATGCGTCCGTAACTACCTATGGGTCACCGAAGACGGTCCACGCAACTGGGTCCTCGTACGCCGCAACCCACCCGACGAACACCTAACCGCTTTCGAGCGCGCGGTGTACGCAGCCGCCGTGCCGGGCGAAGCCGCGACGCTCGCCGAAGTACGCGAAGCAGGCGTACGCGAGCTAAAAGCGGACACGGTCCGTCGCGGCTGGCGCTACCCGAAGCGACTGTCGAAGATCGGTCCGCGGCTATGTGGGTACGGCGTCTTCCTCACCGTCCTGCTGGCCTTCACCGTCGGTTACGCACAACTCGGGTTGGTGCTTCTCGCTACCGGCCTCGCCGTGACGGCCGCCGCCCGCCTCCTGCCGGAGCGGACGAAGGCTGGCCTAGACCTCCGAGACCGCCTTCTCGGCCTCAACGCACAGCTGTGCACGATGGAAGCGCCAGACGACGAACTGCTCGTCTCTCGCGCCCTCCCGTACGCGTACGCGCTGGGTGAAGCAGACGCTTGGCTAGTTAACGCTTGTTCGCTGTCGGCGTACTGGTACGGCGCCTCGGGCGAGGACACTGTGCCGTTGGGGCGGACCAGGGGATTCGTGGCCGCACTGACCGTCGCGTTCGAGGGCGCGAGGCACCTCCGACCGGACGAGCCCAAGACGCCCGCGCCTGCGTAGGGTGGAGGCATGGCCGATCCCGAGCTCTTCCGTTTCACGATCGACAACGGTCTGCGCGTGGTGCTCGCTCCTGACCCGACCGCGCCGGTGGTCGGGGTCAGCGTGCACTACGACGTGGGCTTCCGTTCCGAGCCGGAGGGGTTGACCGGTTTCGCGCACCTCTTCGAGCACCTGATGTTCCAAGGCAGCGAAAGCCTGGAGAAACTGGCGCACTTCCGGCACGTGCAGTCCAGCGGCGGCACTTTCAACGGTTCCACGCACCCGGACTACACCGACTACTACGAGGTGCTGCCCGCGGCCGCGCTGGAACGCGCGCTGTTCCTCGAGGCCGACCGGATGCGCGCGCCGAAGCTGACCGCGGAGAACCTGGCGAACCAGATCGAGGTCGTCAAGGAGGAAATCCGGCTGAACGTGCGCAACCGGCCGTACGGCGGATTCCCGTGGATCCTGTTGCCGCCGGTGCTGTACTCCACCTTCGCCAACGCGCACGACGGCTACGGCGCCTTCGAAGACCTCGAAGGCGCGACGCTGGACGACTGCGCCGCCTTCTTCGACACCTTCTACTCGCCGGCCAACGCGGTGCTGACCGTCGCGGGCGACTTCGAGGTGGAGGAGGCGAAGGCGCTCGTCCAGAAGCATTTCGGCGACGTCCCGCACCGGCCCGCTCCGGTCCGTCCGTCGTTCGCCGAACCGCTGCCGACGACGCAGCTGCTCGGCGAACACACCGACGCGCACGCGCCGCTGCCCGCGCTGGCCGTGGGCTACCGGATGCCCGACCCGATCAACGATCTCGACGGCTACCTCGCGTACCTGGTGCTGGCGGGCGTGCTCACCGACGGTGACGGTTCGCGGCTGCAGCAGCGGCTGGTGCACGTCGAGCCGCTGGTGGTCGACATCGGTGCGGGCGCCGGGCTGTTCGGCCCGTTCGAGGCGCGCGATCCGGACACGTTCACCATCACCGCGATCCACCCGCCGGAGGTGCCGCGCGAGCGCGTGCTGGCCGCGTTGGACGAGGAGCTCGAGAAGCTCGCGTCCACGCCGCCGGACGATCAGGAACTGAAGAAGGTCACCGCGCGCTGGGCCGCGAGCCTGCACGCGGAGCACGACCGGCTCGTGTCGCGCACGCTGGCGCTCGGCGCGTTCGAACTGCTTTACGGCGACGCGTCGCTGGTCTACCAGCTCGCCGACCGCCTGTCCGCGGTCTCCGGCGAGGCTGTGTCCGCGGCGGCGAAGGCGCTGCGCCCGGACGCGCGCGCCGTGCTCGTCGTGAATCCCGCAAGCACCGAAGGGACGGAACAGTGACCTCGGCTGAACAGGTCAAAGCAGCACACCGCAGCGCCGAGGAGATCGGCCGCACCGCCGCCGGACCGCGCCCGCTGCCCGAGCTGGGCCACCAGCGCGCCGCCGCCGATCTGTCCCATGTGGACACGACGCTGTCCAACGGGCTGCGCGTGCTCGCGGTGCGCAAGGCGAGCGTCCCGATGGTCGAACTGCGGTTGTGGATCCCGTTCGCGGGCGAGGACCGGATGCACGCGGCCACCGCGGAGGTGCTCGCGGAAACCGTGCTCACCGGCACGGCGCGGCGCGACCGGGTGGAGATCGACGCCGAGGTCGCGCTGATCGGCGGCGACCTCAACGCGGGCGTGGACCCGGAGCGGCTGTACTTCGGCGGCACCGCGCTGTCCGACGGCCTGCCGACGCTGCTGGACGTGCTCGGCGACGTGCTCACTGGTGCCACGTACGGCGACACGGAGGTCGCGCGCGAGCGGGAGCGGCTGATCGAGCGCATCGCGGTGTCGCGCACGCAGCCGCGCACCATCGCGCGCGAAGCACTGCAGAAGCACCGGTACGGCGACCACCCGGCGACCCGCGAGGTCCCGCAGGCCGAGGACGTCGCCGAGGTGACCGCCGAGCAGGTGCGCGCGCTGCACAACGCTTCGGTGCTGCCGCGCGGCGCGGTGCTCGTGCTGGTCGGAGACCTTGACCCGCAAGAGGTTCCGGCCGAGCTGGAGCGTGCGCTCGGCGGCTGGAAGTCGGACCGTTCGGCCGTGGTGCTGCCGCCGCTGCCCGCGCTGACCGGCGGCAACGTCCTGCTGGTTCCGCGCGCCGGCGCCGTGCAGTCGCAGATCCGGTTGTCCGCGCAGACGGTGCCGCGCACCGACCCGCGGTACCCGGCGCTGCAGCTGGCGAACCTGGCGTTCGGCGGGTACTTCTCTTCGCGGCTGGTCGAGAACATCCGCGAGGACAAGGGGTACACCTACGGCGCGCACTCGGGCTTCGAGTTCACCGGCGACAGCGCGGTGGTCAATGTGGACGCGGACACGGCCAACGAGGTCACCGCGGCGGCGTACCTGGAAACCCGGTACGAGCTGTTCCGGCTCGGCACCGTGGCGCCGACCGCCGAAGAGGTCGAATCGGTGCGGCAGTACGCGATGGGCTCGCTCGTCACCGGCACGTCGTCCCAGGGCGGGCTCGCCGGGCAGCTGATGGCGCTGGCGTCGAACGGCCTCGGCATCGAGTGGCTGCAGAGCCACCCGGAGCGGCTCGCGGCGGTCACCGAGGAGCAGGTCGCCGAAGCGGCGGCGGAGTTCTTCGCGCCCGGCCGGTTCACCGGCGTCGTGGTCGGGGACGCGGACCTGCTCGCGCCGAAGCTGGCCGCGCTCGGAGTTTCGGCAAACGAGAAGGACTGATGAGCGTTCCGTTCGAACTGGGGGCACTGCCGACGCTGTCGCGTTCCACAGTGGACCGTCAGGAAACCTTGCGCACCAACCCGGAGCGGCTCGCCGCGAAGTGGTCGGAAGCCCGCGTGGTGCTGCTCGACGACACCGGCCGCACGCCGGTCGTCGAGGGCGGCTCCGCGCTGGCCACCCGCAAGGCGATGAATTTCGGCACTGAACCTCCCGCCGACGCGGTGTTCCTCGGCGAGTGGGAAGACGTCGACTACTGGTCGCTGCCCGGCAGCATCGAAGGCGACGTCGACAGCGTGCGGCTCGCGGGCAGCTGGGGCGTGATCGAAGAAGTGCCGCGCGCCAACGGCGAGCTGTGGGTCGAGCTGCGTGGATACGGCGAGCAGCTGGACGACACGTCGGCCGGGCTGTTCACCACCGCGCAGGCACTGCGGCACTGGCGGCGGCAGTCCCGCTTCTGCACCCGCGACGGCTCGCCGACGCAGCTGACCCAGTTCGGCTGGGCCAGCCGCTGCGAAGCCAAGGGACACGAGGAATACCCGCGCACCGACCCGGCGGTGATCTGCCTGGTGCACGACCTCGACGGGGTCAACGGCTCGCACGTGCTGCTCGCGCGGCAGCCGATGTGGCCGCCGGACCGGTACTCGGTGCTCGCCGGATTCGTGGAAGCGGGGGAGTCCCTGGAGGGCTGCGTCGTCCGCGAAATCCGCGAGGAGGCCGGGATCGAGGTGGGGGACGTGCGGTATCTCGGCAGCCAGCCGTGGCCGTTCCCGCGCTCGATCATGCTGGGCTTCACCGCACGAGCGGACCGCGAGGCACCGCTGGTTCCGGCTGAGGGCGAGATCGAGGAAGCGCTGTGGGTGTCCCGGGAGGACGTTCGGACTGCGTTCCGGAACGCCGGGACTGGGGTGCCGACGCCGATCGCTGGTGGCGCGTCGAATTTGTTGCTGCCGGGGAATTCGTCGATCGCCCGAGTGATGTTGAAGGCTTGGGCGGAAGCTGAGGAGTGATGGATTGGTGCGGGCCCGGCTCGTGGGCCCGCACCTGATCCTGGAAAGTTTGCTTGCCGAGCCGAATCCGCGCTGATTCGTGCCTCCTCGAGATCTCCGCGCGCCGGTCCATTGTGGATCTTCCGGCGGCGTCGACAGCTTGACCGATTCGGCGAGACGGCCGGTCGCCGCTCCCGCTGGTCCGGATCGGGCGGCTTCCGCGCGTGCCTTCGGCTACCGCGGCGCAGGTTGATCGTCTCCCGCCCGACCGCGTAGCTGGCTCCATCGAGCCACCGCCGTCCGCGCACCCCCGTTCGGTTCATCCGATACGGACCACCCCTCTCCGCTGGTCTGGACCGCGCACGGTCCGCGCTCACCCCGTCACCCTCTGCCGGTCGCTGACATCCCGCGGTATCAAGCCGTTACCCCGCCGTTTCCCTAGCCCATTGACGGCGTGTGGCCGCGCTCACTACAGTCCCGGAAAACCGTCTGTAAAGTTTCCTAATAAAGGAGCAGTCAGGTGCGAGCCGGCAGTCCGCGAACGTTGCGCGAGATGAACGACCGCGCGGCGATCGAGGCGTTGCTGCGGAACGGGCCGCTCACGCGGGGCGAGCTCGAGGCCGCCATCGGGTTGTCCAAACCGGCCACCGCGCAGTTGCTCACCCGGCTTGAGCAGGACAATCTCGTCGGCAAGGCGGGGGAGCGGGCCGGCGGCGGACGCGGGCCGCGCGCTCAGCTGTGGGCGGTCAACGGCGGGCTCGCGCACGTCGCGGCCGTCGACCTCACCCCGCGGGTCGCCGACTTCGTGGTCGCCGATGTCGCCGGGGCCGTGCTCGCCGAGTACCGCGTGCAGCTTCCGGTGGCCGAGGGCGCGGACGTCGTCGGCTCGTTCGGGCAGGCGCTGCGCCGGGTCACGAAAGCCGCAGGCATGCAGCTCGACGATCTGGCCAATGTGGTCATCGGCGCGCAGGGCGCGTTCGACCCGCGCACCGGGTTGCTGTCCTCGGCCCCGCACATCCCGGGCTGGCTCGGGTTCGACGTGCCAAAGCGGCTGAGCGACGAACTCGGCGTCACGGTCAAGATCGAAAACGACGTAAACCTTGTCGCGGTTGAGGAAATGACCGTCGGCAACGCGCAGGACGTCGATGACTTCGTGCTGGTCTGGCTGTCCGAAGGCGTCGGCGGCGCGGTCGTGATCGGACGGCGGCTGCTGCGCGGCGCGACCGGTGGCGGCGGCGAGATCGACTGGATGCGCGTTCCCGATCCGGCCACTGTGGACACTGGTGACAGCTGGCCGTCCGCGGGTGCGCGGTACGGAAACCTGGTCGACTCGTCCGCGATCACCCGGCTCGCCAAGGCGCACGGCATCACCGCGGACAGCGGCTGGGATGCCGTCACCGAGGCACGTCGCACTGCGCACCAAGGGTTTCTGGACGATCTCGCGCGCCGAGTCGCCAGCGGAGTCGCCAGCCTCGTCGCGGTCGCCGACCCGGAGCTCATCCTGCTGTGCGGCGAGACCAGCCGAGCCGGCGGCGACGAGTTCGCCGGGATCGTCGCGGAGAAGCTGCACGAACTGGTCCTGCCGCGCACGCCCGTCGGCGTCGCTTCGGTGCAGGGCAACGCGGTGCGCGCCGGTGCGCTGCAGTCCGCGCTCGCCACCGCCCGTGAGGACGTCTTCGGCGTCGTCACCCCCACGCTCCTCGGGCCGCGTCGGTCCGCCGGAGAGCAAGCCCCGTCCCCGACCGAGTAGACCCACCCGAAGGACAGGAGGGTTCATGTCCGCTCCCACCCGCATCCGGAGAATCGCGCGCAAGCGCGGGTCTCTGCTGCTCAGCGCCGTCGCGGCGAGCACGCTGCTGGCCACCGCCGCGTGCGGTGCCGCCGCGCCCGCAGGCGGCGGCGACGCCGCGGCCCCGCCGAACAAGGACGACAAGCTCACCATCACCGTCTACAGCAAGTTCACCGACCGCGAGTACGGCGTGGTCACGAAGGCGCTGGACAAGCTCAAGGCGAAGTTCCCCAACATCACCATCAAGCACGAGGGGAACCAGGACGACGACAAGCTCACCCAGTCGATCCGCGGCGGCAACCCGCCGGACGTGGCGATCTCCTTCTACACCGACAATCTCGGCGCGTGGTGTTCGACGGGCAGCTTCCAGGACCTGAAGCCCTACATCGAGCGGGACAAGATCGATCTCGAGCAGATCCCGCAGGCGGTCCGCGATTACACGTCGTACCAGGGCAAGCGGTGCGCGATGCCGATGCTCGCCGACGTGTACGGGTTCTTCTACAACAAGACGCAGTTCGCGGCCAAGGGCATCGCGGGCCCGCCGAAGAACACCACGGAACTGTTCGAGGACGTCAAGAAGCTCACCGAGTTCAACCCGGACGGTTCGATCAAGACCGCGGGCTTCCTGCCGTCGATGCCGTTCTACGCCAACCAGGCGCAGTACTGGGCGCCGAACTTCGGGGCCAAGTTCCTGGGCCCGGACGGCAAGTCGTCGCTCGCTTCCAGCCCCGGCTGGAAGGAGATGTTCGAATTCCAGAAGAAGCTCATCGACTTCTACGGCGGGCACGAGAAGGTCGAGAAGTTCAAGGCCGGTCTCGGTGACGAATACTCGAAGGACAACGGGTTCCAGTCCGGCAAGCTGTCGATGATCTACGACGGCGAGTTCCGCACCGCGTTCCTCAAGGCCCAGATGCCTTCGCTCGACTACGGCACCGCGCCCGCTCCGGTGCTCGACAGCCTGGCCGGCCAGTACGGCGGCGGGTTCGGCACCGGCACGATCATCGCGATCCCGAAGGGCGCGAAGAACCCCGGCGCGGCGTGGGAGCTGATCAAGCAGGCCTCGCTCGACACCGACACCCTCGTCGAGATGGCCAACGGCCTGAACAACGTGCCCAGCACCAAGGATTCGCTGAACTCGCCGAATCTGAAGATGCCGCCGCAGTTCAAGACCTTCACCGACATCTACAACAGCGGCAAGCTGGTCGCCAACCCGACCACGCCGATCGGCGACGCGTTCCTCAAGGCGGTCAACGACTTCGCCGAGAAGTGGCAGGCCGGGTCGGTTCCCGATCTGGACGCGGGCCTCAAGAAGGTCGACGCGCAGATCAACGACGAGCTGGCGCAGAAGGGCTCCGGCGGATGACCACGCTGACCACAGCGGAAACCGGAACCCCTGCCGCGTCGAACCAGGCGCGGCGGGGGTCTCCCCGGGCCAAGCGCCGGCGCACGGTGTTCTGGTTCATGGCACCGGCGACGCTCGGGTTCCTCATCTTCTTCGCCTACCCGCTCGGCGCGACGCTGTTCTACTCGTTCACCCGCTACGACCTGATCAACCCTCCACAGTGGATCGGGTTCGACAACTACGTGCGCATGTTCACCAGCGAACCGCTGGTGAAAACCGCCGCGTACAACACGTTGTGGCTGGTGATCATCCTGACCGTGTGCCGGGTGCTGTTCTCGCTCGGCGTGGCGTCGGTGATTTCGCGGCTGAAGTCGGGCGTCGGCATCGTCCGCACGCTCTGCTATCTGCCCGCGCTCGCCCCGCCCGCGGCCGCGACGCTCGCGTTCGTCTTCGTGTTCAACCCGGAATTCGGCCCGGTGAACCGATTCCTGCGGCTCGTGGGCATCGACGGCGGATTGTGGTTCAACAGCCCGGAAATGTCGAAGCCCGCGCTGACCCTGCTCGCGTTGTGGGGTTCGGGCGAGCTGATGATCATCATCCTGGCCGCGTTGCTGGACGTTCCGCAGGAGCAGTACGAGGCGGCGGAACTCGACGGGGCAGGCCCGGTGCGCCGGTTCTGGCACGTGACGCTGCCGTCGATCTCGCCGGTGCTGCTGTTCGGCGTGGTCAACTCGATGATCTACGCGCTGCAGTTCTTCACTCAAGCGATCGTCGCGGCGTCTGCTTCGGCGGGCACGGCAGACGTCGCGGGGAACTCGAAACTGATCGGTGCGCCGGAAAACTCGACGCTGACGTATCCGATCTGGTTGTACGTGCAGGGTTTCCGGTATTTCAACATGGGTTACGCGGCGGCGATGGCCGTTTTGCTGTTCCTGGTTTCCGCGGGCTTCACGTGGATTCTGGTGCGGCAGATGCGTAAGACGCAACATCAGGAGGACGGCGCATGACGACGCTTTCGGCACCGCCGCGTCCGGCTCCTCCGGTGCATCCGAGGGAGAAGTTCAAGCGGCGCTGGGACAAGAAACTGTCCTTTGTGGCCACGCACGCGGTCGGCATCGCGCTCGGCCTGATCTTCATGCTGCCGCTGCTGTTCGTCTTCCTCACCTCGGTGATGAAGAGCGACCAGGCGATGACGTCGAGCCTGTGGCCGACCGAATGGCATTTCGAGAACTTCGTCGAGGTGTTCCGGAAGGCCCCGTTGCTGGAGTACTTCGGCAACAGCTTCCTGTATTCGGCGCTGGCGACGATCGGGGCGCTGGTCTCGGCGATCCCGGCGGCGTACGGGCTGGCGAAACTGCGGTGGCGCGGGCAAAACCTGTGCTTCATGCTCGTCGTCGTCGCGATGATGCTGCCGCCGCAGGTCACTGTCGTTCCGCTGTACGACCTGTGGGTGCGGCTCGGTTTCACCGGCACGCTGGTGCCGCTCATCGTGCCGTACTTCTTCTTCGACGCCTTCTCGATCTTCCTGCTGCGGCAGTTCTTCCTCACCATTCCGAAGGACTACCTGGAAGCGGCGAAGATCGACGGCTGCAACGAGTTCCGGGTGCTCACGCGGGTGCTGATCCCGATGGCGAAGCCGGGGATCGCGGCCACCGCGATGTTCTGCTTCCTGTTCACCTGGAACGACTATTTCGGCCCGCTGCTCTACACGGGCGAGAACAAAGACAACTGGCCGCTTTCACTGGCGATCGCGTCCTTCCGAGGCATGCACCACGTCGAATGGAACCTCACGATGGCCGCCACCGCGCTGATCATGCTGCCGGTGATCGTGCTGTTCGTGTTCGCGCAGAAGTCGTTCGTCAAGGGCATCACGTTCACGGGAGTCAAGGGATGAAACTGGCAGTGGTCGGCGGTGGGTCCACCTACACGCCGGAGCTGATCGACGGCATCGCCGGGCGGCGGGCCTCGCTCGACGTCGACGAGATCGTGCTGATCGACCCGGACGCGTACCGGGTCGAAGCGGTCGGCGATTTCAGCCAGCGGCTGCTGAACCACGCGGGACACTCAGCCCGCGTGCGCACCACCGCGAACCTGGAGGAGGGCGTCGACGGCGCGTCGGCGGTCCTCATCCAGCTGCGCGTCGGCGGGCAGAAAGCCCGTGCGTCGGACGAGACGTTCCCGCACCTGTGCGGTTGTGTCGGCCAGGAAACGACCGGTGCGGGCGGCCTGGCGAAGGCGCTGCGCACGGTGCCGGTGGTGCTGGACATCGCCGAACGCGTGCGCAAGGTCGCCGGCGACGACACCTGGATCGTCAACTTCACCAACCCGGTCGGCATCGTCACCCGCGCGCTGCTGCAGGAGGGCCACCGGGCGGTCGGCCTGTGCAACGTCGCGATCAACCTGCAGCGCAAGTTCGCGAAGCTGCTCGGCGCCTCGACCGGCGACGTCAAGCTGGTCCACACTGGACTGAATCACCTGAGCTGGGAGCGTGGCGTCCTGGTCGACGGCGTCGACCGGCTGCCGGAACTCCTTGCCCAGCACGCGGAATACCTCGGCGAAGAGGTCAGCGTGCCGGTCGAGTGGATGCAGCGGATGCAGGCCGTTCCGTCGTACTACCTCAAGTACTACTACTCGCACGACGCGCAGGTCGCGAAGCAGCAGACCGAGCGTCCGCGCGCCGAGGTGGTCAGCGATGTCGAGGAAGAGCTGCTGAAGATCTACCTCGACCCGGAGCAGGTCACGAAGCCGGAGTCGCTGGAGAAGCGCGGCGGTGCGTACTACTCGGAGGCGGCGGTGCAGCTCGTGCACGCACTCACCTCCGGTGGCGGCGCCGAGGAGCACGTGGTGAACGTCCGCAACAACGGCACGTTCAACTTCCTGCCGGACGACGCGGTGATCGAGGTTTCGTCCACTGTGGATTCCGCAGGCGCGACCCCGATCCCGCAGGCCCCGGTCGACCAGCGGTTCGCCGGGCTGATCGCCGGGGTCACGGCCTACGAGTACCTGGCCTTGGACGCCGCGATCAAGGGCGGCCGGGACCGGGTCGCGGACGCGCTGCTCGCGCACCCGCTGGTCGGCCAGTACACCAAGGCGGACCAGCTCGCGGACGAACTCGTCGCACGCAACCGGGATTTCCTGCCCTGGGCGCGGGCATGAGCGACACCGTCGTCGCGATCGACGGGGGGAACAGCAAGACCGAAGTGCTGGTGGTTTCGCGGGACGGCGTCGTGCTTGGCGCCTCCCGCGGCCCCGGCGTTTCTCCCCAGCGCGTCGGCGTCGAAGGATGCGTTGCCGCATTGGAAGAATTCGTCCACGAGGCCCTTCGTGCCGGTGGGCTTTCGACTGAGCCGCCGTTCGCCGTGCACACCTCGGCGTACCTGGCCGGTCTCGACTTCCCCCGCGAAGAAGAGGCGCTGCACAAGGCTTTGTCGGCGCGGGGTTGGAGCTCCACTTTGGACGTTGGGAACGACGTGCTGGCGCTGCTCAGGGCCGGAAGTTCCGACGGTACCGGGGTAGCAGTGGTGTGTGGTGCCGGAATCAACGGCGCTGGCTTCGCTCCGGACGGTCGTTCGTACCGTTTTCCCGCGCTGGGCAAGGTCTCTGGCGACTGGGGCGGCGGCTACCGGCTCGGCGAGGAGGCCCTGTGGTGGGCAGTCCGCGCGGAAGACGGCCGTGGCCCGCGGACTGCGTTGGAATCGGCGGTGGCGGAGTACTTCGGTGCTTCGAAGCTGCTGGATGTGGTGCAGGGCTTGCACTTCGAGGAGATCGACGCCGCGAAGATCCACGGCCTCTGCCCGCTGTTGTTCGAGGTGGCCGCGTCCGGCGACGAGGTCGCGCAGGACGTGGTGACGCGGTTCGCCGAGGAGGTAAGCCTGCTGGTGGCAGCGATCATGCGCCGCCTGGACCTCACTACGTCCGCTCCCGAGGTCATCCTCGGCGGCGGCGTGCTGACCGGCGTCGGCGAGTCCGTGATCGCGGACATCGAACGGCGCTGCCTGAAGGTGGCAGCGCGAGCGCAAGTGCGGGTGGTGGAGGTGAACCCGGTGGTCGGAGCCGCACTGTTCGGTTTGGACAAACTCGGGGCACCAGCGTCGGCTAAGGCTGCGCTGAAGGCTGCGACGCAGCGCGCGTGACAAGGGGGTGGCTGCCTCGAGCAAGGCAGCCACCCCTCTCGTCAGGCCGCGATGCCCTTTCCGGTCTCCAGAACCGACTTCAGATCGGACAGGATCCACGCCCAGCCGCCGCCCGCGTTCTCGCCCGGGCCGGCGTTGACGTCCTCGTGCTGGCCGGACACGAGAGCCGCGTGGTTCGGCGCGCCGGTGACGTCGTGGGTGACGGTGAGCCGGGTGCCCGCGGTCTGCGTTTGCTCGATGTCGTAGGTGACCGTGGTGTACGGCTCGGCGACGAGGCTCGGGTCCATCTGCAGTTTCCACGTGACCACCAGCTTGCGCGGCGGATCGACCTCCAGCACTTCGCCGTCGAGGAGATCGCTGGTGAACCCTGAGTCGATGAACTCCTGGGTCGGCCTGGTGCGGTGCTTGCCGCCGCGCTTGAGGTCGTAGTCGGCCAAGCCGGTGTAGCCGTATTTCTGGGTCCATTCCGGCTTCGTGATGGCGTCCCACACCGCCTGCGGGGTGGCCTTGATGTAGACGCGGTTGACCTGCACGGTCGTGGTGTCGCTCATTTTCCGGGCTCCTTCTGGGGATTCTCGGCTTCGAGCTGGGCTTTGAGATCCAGCAGCGCCGAGGTGTGGTGTGCGGTGTACTTGTCGATCCAGCGGTCGTGGATCTGCCGGATCGGGATCGGGTTCAGGAAATGCCGCTTCTCCCGCCCCTCCTTGCGCGAGGTGACCAATTCGGCCTCTTCGAGCAGCTTGAGGTGTTTCATCACCCCGAACCGGGACATGTCCACTTCGGACTCCAGCTCGGTGAGCGTGCGGCCGTCACGCGCGTAGAGCAGGTCGAGCAGGAACCGGCGGGTCGGATCCGCCAGAGCCTTGAAAACCAGGTCCTCATCGGGCACGCACCGAGAATAGGTGACCAAAAGGTCACATGTCAACCAGTAAGGCGGAGGGGCGCGCGAATCTCGTCGACGGCCGTACGGGTGACGTTCGGCCTGGATGCGTCACATCGCGGCGTGCGGGCGGTACCTTCTGGTTTGCTGGCCAGCTGGGGGAGTCGCGACAGCGAAGATGGGGGAAATATGCGTCGAACGAGGATTCTTTTCATTGTCGTGTCGGCCATTGCCGCGGTGATCTTGCCTTCGGCGGCGTACGCCAGCGCGGCGGACCTGCATGATTGTCCCGACGACTATTTCTGCGTTTGGGAGGAGCCGAACGCGACCGGGCACTTCGCCAAGTTCCAGCTCGGCTCGTCCGATCTCGCGAAACCCATCAACGGGCACGTTTTCAACGATCAGGTCTCGTATGTGTGGAACCGCACCACGAGCGTGTGGTGCGTCTACCGGGACTCGGGTTACTCGGGCGGTTCGTTGCGAATTTCGGTGGAGTGGCAAGGCCCGCTTGGTCCGCGCTACAGCTTCGACAACGTGATCAGTTCGCTCAGATCGTGCGCCTGAGGCAGGAATCAGGGGGAGGACGAGAAATGAAGAACGCGGTGAAGATGGCGACGGTGCTCGGGCTGATGTGTTCGGCCGCGGTAGCGGTCGCGCCTTCGGCTTCAGCCTCGGCGATCGCGCAGACGTGCCAGTTCGGCAACGAGTACGGGCATGTGGTCCGCGGCGGTGATCTGTATTACGGCGGAGATCTGGTGGGCACGGTCGCGGTCTGCCGCGATGACTCGTACAACTATTGGGGCTATCTCGGGTTTCGGGAAAAGCTCACGGCCAGCCAGTGGGCGCAGGCGACGCTGTACCGCGAACGCGACTCAGTTCCGGCGGGTTCAGTCAACTGCGACAGCTCGGGCGGGAACGGGAACGTGGGTGCGTTCCAGCGGGTGTGCTGGACACCCAAGTTCAGCGGAGTGAGCGGCCACTACACCTTTCTCGCGACCGGTGAGCTGTACAGCAGTCACACCGGCACCCAGTTGGCAATCGGCTCCACCGGTGATTTCGACCGCTAGCGAGGTGGGCCGAACGGACGCGGCGCGACTTCCGCCACCGGAAGCCCCGCCGCGTCCGTGAAGGGAATCAACCAGCGCTAAAGCAGTGCGCCCAGCGGCAGGATCAACGCGATCGCCACCACCGAGATCACCGTCTCCATCACCGACCAGCTCTTCAGCGTCTGCCCGACCGACATCCCGAAGTACTCCTTGACCAGCCAGAACCCGGCGTCGTTCAGGTGCGAGAAGAAGAGCGACCCGGCACCGATCGCGAGCACGAGCAGCGCGTTGTGCGTGGGGTCGAGGGTCGCGGCCAGCGGAGCCACGATGCCCGCCGCGGAGACCGTCGCGACCGTCGCCGAACCCGTCGCTAGGCGGATCGCCACCGCGACCAGCCAGCCGAGCAGCAGCGGCGACAGGTGCGCGCCCTTGGAAAGGCTGGTGATCACGTCGCCGACCCCGGCGTCCACGAGGGTCTGCTTGAACCCGCCGCCCGCGGCCACGATCAGCACGATCCCGGCGATCGGGCCGAGGGAATCGCCGATGATCGACGACAGCTTTTCGCGGTTCAGCCGCGCCGGGCGGCCCAGCACGACCATGCCGACCAGGACCGCCAGCAGCAGCGCGACGAGCGGGTCGCCGATGAAGTCGAGCACTCGGCGGACCGGGTTCGCTTTCTCCGCCAAGATGTCCGCGAGCGCCTTGGCCAGCATCAGGACGACCGGCAGCAGCACTGTGGACAGCGTCGCGAAGAAGCTCGGGCGGTGTTTTTCGTCCGTGCCTTCGGATTCCGGGACCAGCCGGGCGGGCGGCGCGGCGTCGGGCACCATCTTGGCGGCCAGGCGGCCGAACAGCGGGCCGGCGATGATCACCGTCGGAAGGCCGACCAGCAGGCCGAGGCCAAGGGTGAGGCCGACGTTGGCGTTCAGCGAACCGGCGGCGGCCAGCGGGCCGGGGTGCGGCGGGATCAGGCCGTGCAGCACCGAGAGCCCGGCCAGCGCCGGGATTCCCAGCAGCAGCACCGGTTTCCCGCTGCGCTTGGCGACCAGCAGCACCACCGGGATCAGCATCACGAGGCCGATCTCGAAGAACATCGGCAGCCCGATCAGCGCGGCCACCAGCGCCATCGCCCACGGCAGCCCGCCGCCGCGGACCCGGCCGAGCACGGTGTCCACGATCCGGTCCGCGCCGCCGGAATCGGCGAGCAGTTTGCCCAGCATGGCCCCGAAAGCGATCAAGACGCCGACGGACGCGACAGTGCTGCCGACGCCGTTGGTGAAGCTCTTCAACAGCTTGTCCACCGGCATTCCGGCGACCAGCCCGAGCACGCCGGAGCCCAGCGTGAGCGCGAGCAGCGGGTGCAGTTTCACCTTGCTGATCAGCACCACGATCACGGCGATGGCGAGCACAGTGGCGAGGATCAGGCGGGTGTCGTGGCCGGTCCAGCCGGCGGCGAGGGTCGTCATGCGCGCTCCTGGAACGCTTTCAGCGCCGACGCGACGAGGTCGGCGGGCGGGCGGCTGATGTCGAGGGTCGCTCCCGGCTCGTCCGCTTCCAGCGGTTCGAGGTCGGCGAGCTGGGAATCGAGCAGCGAAACCGGCATGAAGTGGCCGGTGCGGGTCTTCATCCGCTCGGCGAGCAGGTCGCGCGAACCGTGCAGGTGCAGGAACCAGACGTCCCCGCCGCCGCGGAGCACGTCGCGGTAGCGCCGCTTCAGCGCGGACGAACTCACGACCGCGCCGTTTTCGTGGTGCTTCCCGATCCAGGACGCGATCGCCGCCAGCCACGGCGCCCGGTCCTCGTCGTTCAGCGGGTGCCCGGCGGTCATCTTTTCGATGTTCGCCCGCGGGTGGAAGGTGTCTGCTTCGGCGTACACGGTCCCGAGCTGCTCCGCGATCGCTGTGCCGACCGTCGTCTTGCCCGAGCCCGATACGCCCATCACCACGATGACCGTCATCCGCACCTCCCACGTCTTTGTGCTCTGGAGAGTCAAACTCAAAAGTACTACTTAATCAAGAAGAAGTAGTACTTAATCGAATCAGAGCGCTAGGTTAACGCGGTGGGGACTGATCGGCACGAGGAGATGCTCGACGAGCTCGGCGCGGCCATCGCGAGCGGCGAGCTGGCGCCGGGCGCGGTGTTGCGCTCGGAGGAATTGCAGGAGCGGTACGGGACTTCGCGGACCGTGGCCCGCGAGGTCGTTCGGGTCCTCGAGACGATGGGGTTGACCAGCAGCCGCCGCCGCGTCGGGGTCACCGTCCGCGAGCCGGCCGAGTGGAACCACTATGACCCGAGGCTGATCCGCTGGCAGCTCGACGGCGCCGACCGGCCGGCCGCGCTGCGCACGCTGACCGAACTGCGCTCGGCCGTCGAACCCTGCGCCGCCCGGTTCGCCGCGATCCGGGCGACCCCGGAGGAACGCGGGCGGCTGCGCGCGCTGGCGGTGCATCTCCAGCGCACGGCGCGGGCTCGCGACCTCGACACCTTCCTCGGCCACGACGTCGCATTCCACGATCTGCTGCTGTCCGCGTCGCGGAATCCGATGTTCGCGCAGCTGTCCTCAGTGGTCGCCGAAGTGCTCGCCGGCCGCACCGGACACGGCCTGATGCCGGACGAACCGCAGCCCGAGGCGGTCGCGCTGCACGTCGAGGTGGCGGAGGCGATCGACCTCTCCGACCCGGTGCGCGCCGAACGCGCGATGCGCGACATCGTGGAGCAGGCACGCGAGGAAATCGCCGCCGCGGTGTCGAGTAATCTCGGCGGCTGAATCGTCCACGTTCGGGGGGCTACAGGTGAGCGCGGCGCGCGCGATCGGCTTGATTCTCGGTTTGGCCGCAGACGGAGCACTCGGCGACCCGCGGCGACGGCCGCCGGTGACCGCCTTCCGCCAGGTAGTCGCCGCCACCGGTTCCCGTCGCGCTGCCGGTCTCGGAATCGCTGGCGCGGCCGTCGCGGCCGGCGTGCTGGTCGAGCGCACCGGCCGCCGCAGCCCGGTGCTGCAGGCGACGGCGACGGCAGTGGCGACTTGGGCGGTTGTCGGCGCTGCCGGGCTGGCGACGCAGGGGACCGAGCTGGCTCGCGATCTCGAAGAGGGCCGTCTCGAACCGGCGCGCGACACACTGTCCGAACTGGACCCGCGCGTCACCGATGGGCTTGGGACGATCGGGCTTTCCCGTGCGTCCGTGGAAACTTTGGCGGAGAACACGTCCGAAGTGGTCGTTACGCCGCTGCTGTGGGGCGCGGTCGCGGGCGTGCCCGGACTGCTCGCGGCGCGGACGATCGGGCTGCTGCGGCGGCTCCTTCCCGGGCACTGGGCGATCGACCGGCTCGATGAACTCGTCCATCTCCTGCCGACCCGGGTGGCCGCCGCGCTGACTGTTGTGGGCGCGCCGGTTGTCGGCGGTTCGGCGGGTGGCGCGTGGCGGGCTTGGCGGCGCGACACGATCGCGCACCCGAGCCCGAATGCCGGTCGGGTTGAGGCGGCTTTCGCTGGGGCGCTGGAGATTCGGGTCGGCGGGCGGACCGAGTATCCGCAGGGCGTGGTGGAGTTGCCGGTGCTCGGGGTGGGCCGGAATCCGGACGCTGGGCACGTGACGCGCGCGGTGGAACTGTCCCGAGTGGTCGGTTGGCTGGCCGCCGGGACGTCCGTGGTCGTGGCGGTGCTGACCGGATTGCGTCGCCGAAACCCCTGAGCCGTCAGGGTTTCAGGTGTGCGATGGCCGCAGCGTCGTTGAAACCGTCCCGTTCGGACAGTCGGGCCCCGATCCGCTGCCGGTCCTCGGACTTCTTGTTCCCGCCGTACTTGAACTTCGCCCGCACCTCGGTCACGGTCAGCTCGATGCCGCGAATACCGGGCAGCAGCCGCCGGTCCGGAGCGTCCACAGCGGACACCGGAGTGCGCTTGCCGTCCGGTTCGAAGTGCGCCAGCTGGTGGTTCAGCAGCGCGGCCTTCTCCGCCGGATCGTCGACGAGCCGGACGTCGCAGGCCAGCTGCACGCTCGCGTAGTACGACGTGGGCACTCCCAGTGCGGGATCGTCGGCGGTGTTCCAGTCCGAGCGGATGTACGTGTAATCGCCGGTCACCGTCAGCAAGGCGCGCGGGTGTTCCTCCAGCAGCGGCCACACCGGGTTCGGCCGGGCGAGGTGCAGGCGGACGGTCGCGTCGCCGTCGAAGGCGAAGTGCGTCGGCACCACCACCGGGAGATCACGGCCGCGGCCGCCGGCGACCAGTTCGCCGAAGTCGTGTCCGGCGAGCCAGTCCCGCCATTCGTTCTCGTCCGCGGTGTCCCAGGGGTGGATCAGCATGCCGCCAGTATCAGCGCCGCGAGTGGACTGGGCAAAGGGCCATTTTTCCGTAGAATGACCAGGCCACTCAGGCGGTCGGCGAGTACTCGTCCTCGTCTTCGGCGAGCATCTCCGCGACGGACTTGCGCCGTCCCCGCTGCGGGCGTTCGGTGGTCAGCGCGCCGCCCGGACGCAGCTCGCGGATCGTGAAGTACAGCCAGCCCAGCAACGCCATCGTGCCGAATGCCAGCCACTGCAGCGCGTACGAGAAGAACGGCCCCGACTCCAGCTGCGGCAGCGGCAGCGGGCTGAGCACGCCCGGCTGATTCTGGTCGAGCTGGAAGTACCCGGGCCGGATGGTGAGGCCAGACGACTTCGCGACCACACGCGAGTCGACGGTGTAGCTCTGCAGCTTCCCGTTCGTCGAGGCGTCGGCGAACGCGTCGCGGTTCTTCGGGTCTGTCTCGTCGCTTCGCACGCGCGCGACGACCGTGACCTGTCCGCCCGGCGCTGCTGCGTACGGGAGCACGCCGGAGTCGCTGCTGAGCCCGACATAGCCGCGGTCGATGAGGTACACAGTGCCGTCGGTAGCGCGAAGCGGCGTGAGGACCTCGTACGCGCCTTGGCCCTGCACAGTGCGCAGCCGCGCGACGACTTCCGCCGAAGGCAGGTAGGTGCCGGTGATGGACACGAGGTGCCACTCGGTGTTCTTGTCCGGCTTCGACCCGGGCGGCAGCAGCTGCGCCGCGGGCGCGGGCTTCGCGGTGAACGACGTGGTCAGCGCGTTGTTCTGGGTGACCTGCTCGCCGTCGCGGCGGAACTGCCACGGGGCCAGCAACGTGTAACAGCAGATGGCGAAGGTGAACACCACCACTGTCAACGCCAGCCATCCCGGCCGGAGCAGAAACCGCAACCGCACCCCTCTACGGTAGGCCGTCGCGTTCCGTGCGCGCACCCGGACCGGACGTCACGCCTGTTCGCGGACCCAATCCAGCAGTCCCGGCACGCTCCGCTCGATCATCCCGAGCACGTCCTCGAAGCCGTCGTCGCCGCCGTAATACGGGTCCGGCACCTCGGCGCCTTCCGGAGCGGACGGGTCGAAGGAACGCAGCAGCCGCACCCGGGAAGGGTCTTCGACGCGGGACTGCAGGAAGCCCAGGTGACTCTCGTCCGCCGCGAGCAGCAGATCGGCTTCGAGGTCTTCGTCGCTGACCTCGGCCGCGATGTGCTCGGTGGGGTAGCCGTGCGCCTTCAACGTGGCACGCGCCCGCCGGTCGGCCGCCTCCCCGACGTGCCAGGGACCGGTGCCCGCACTGGACACCCGCACGGCGTCGGTGAGGCCCGCGTCGGCGAGCTTCTTGCGGAAGACGAGCTCCGCCATGGGGGAGCGGCAGATGTTCCCGGAGCAGACAAACACCATGGAAGGCATGGTCGGAAGTCTCCCAGAGCGATCGTGCGAGGATCCCCAGGTGCCTGCATTAGCCGAGATCATCGCCGTCCTCGAACGCAGTTACCCGCCCCGGCTGGCGGAAAGCTGGGACGCGGTCGGGCTCGTCTGCGGAGACCCGGCCGAGGACGTCGCCCGCGTGTTGTTCTGCGTCGACCCGGTCGAGGAGACGCTCGCCGAAGCCGAGGAAATCGGTGCGCAGCTGATCGTCGCGCACCATCCGCTGCTGCTGCGCGGCGTGCACGGCGTCCCCGCGGACACTGCCAAGGGCTCGCTCGTGCACCGCATGATCCGCGGCGGCATCGCGCTCTACTGCGCGCACACCAACGCCGACTCGGCTGACCCCGGCGTGTCCGACGCGCTCGCGCAGGCCATTGGCCTCGAAGTCGACCGGCCGCTCGACCCGCACGAACCCGGCGGTGCCACCGGGATCGGCCGGATCGGGCACCTGCCTGAGGCGGAGCCGTTCGCGCAGTTCGTCCAGCGGATCGCCGACGCGTTGCCGGCCACCGTGCCCGGCGTGCTCGGTGCGGGCGACGAGGACCGGCCGATCCGTACCGTCGCGGTGTCCGGCGGCGCGGGCGACTCCTATCTCGCGAAGGCGACGGCTGAGGGCGTCGACGCGTACGTGACCGCGGATCTGCGCCACCATCCCGCCGGCGAACACCTCGCCGCGGCGGGAACCGTGCCCGCGCTGGTCGGCTTGACGCACTGGGCCAGCGAGTGGCCGTGGTGCGGACAGGCCTCGGCCCTTGTCGGCGCGGCCTTTGCGGGTACCGTCGAAGCTCACGTCTCCACGCGGTGCACCGACCCGTGGACCATCCGCGCTACCGCCCAGTAACTAAATCAGGGAGCACAGTGAAGGCCGACCCCGCCGTCCAGCGTCAGCTGCTCGAACTCGCGAAGGTGGACGCCGAGCTTTCGCGCGTCGCGCACCGCCGCCGCACTCTGCCCGAGCTCGCCGAGATCGAAGCCGGGGAGAAGACCGTCCGGGAGAAACGCGACGCGCTCGTGTCCGTCGAGACCGCGACGTCGGACCTCGACCGGGAGATCGCCCGGCAGGAGAAAGAGGTCGAATCGGTGCGGGCGCGCGAGGACCGCGACCGCAAACTGATGGAATCCGGGTCGGTCGGGGCCAAGCAGATGACCGACATCGAGCACGAGTTGCAGACGCTCGGCCGCCGCAAGGGCGCGCTCGAGGACGACCTGCTGGAGCTGATGGAGCAGCGCGAGGCACTGGGCCTGGACGCGCAGCGCACCAGTGCCGAGGTCGACAAGGCGCAGCAGGCGGTCGAGGCCGCCGCGGGCCGCCGCGACGAGGCGTTCAAGGACCTCGACACCACCGAGGCCCGCCGCAAGGAGGACCGCGCGAAGCTGCTGCCGCGCTTCCCGGAGCCGCTGCTCAAGCTGTACACCCGTGTCTACGACCACAAGGGCATCGGCGCGGCGCTGCTGCGGGCCCGCCGGTGCGGCGCCTGCCAGCTCGAACTCGACCGCAACACCATCTCCGAGATCAAGGCCGCGGCTGAGGACAGCGTCGTGCAGTGCGACAACTGCGGCGCGATCCTGGTCCGCACGCTGGAGTCGGGCCTGTGACCGAACGGGCGATCGTCGAGGCCGACGGCGGCTCCCGGGGCAACCCGGGCCCGGCGGGCTACGGCGCGGTCGTGAAAGACGCGGCCACCGGCGAGGTGCTCGCCGAACGCCACGAATACCTCGGCATCGCCACGAACAACGTCGCGGAGTACTCCGGGCTCGTCGCCGGGCTCGCCGCGGCGGCCGAACTCGGAGTGTCCATTGTGGACGTCCGGATGGATTCGAAGCTCGTGGTCGAGCAGATGTCCGGGCGGTGGAAGATCAAGCACGCCGCGCTGCAGCCGCTGGCCGCGCAGGCGCGCGAGATCGCGGCGGGTTTCGACCGCGTCGGCTACACCTGGATCCCGCGCGCGGAGAACTCGCACGCGGACCGGCTCGCGAACGTCGCGATGGACAGCGCCGGGTCCGGCGCCACCTCGCCCGCTCCGCTCGCCGAAACGCGGCCGAAGGCCAAGGTTTCCGAGCCCGACCGGGTGTCCCCGGCGGGCTGGACCGGAGCCCGCGGCACGCCCACCAAACTGCTCCTGCTGCGCCACGGACAGACCGAGATGTCGGTCGACCGCCGCTACTCCGGGCGCGGCGACGTCCCGCTCACCGAACACGGCCGGGGCCAGGCCGCCGCAGCGGCCAAACGGCTGGCCGCGATGCCGGGGCTGATCGGCGAGGACGGCGAACCGGCTCCGATCATCTCGTCGCCGCTGATCCGTACCAAGCAAACCGCGCAGGCGGTCGCCGACGCGCTCGGCGGCCGGGTCGAAACGCACCCCGGCCTCATCGAGACCGACTTCGGCGAATGGGAGGGCCTCACCTTCGGCGAGGCCGCGCAACGGGATCCGGAACTGCACCGCTGCTGGCTGAGCGATTCGTCGTGCCCGCCGCCCGGCGGCGAGAGCTTCGACGCGGTCCACGAGCGCGTCGGCAAGGCGCGGCGCGAACTCATCGAGCAGTACGACGGGCGCACGGTGCTCGTGGTCAGCCACGTGACGCCGATCAAAACCCTGCTGCGGATGGGACTCGACGCCGGGCCGTCGCTGCTGTTCCGGCTGCACCTCGACCTGGCGTCGCTCTCGATCGTCGAGTTCTATCCGGACGGCAACGCCTCGGTCCGGTTGGTGAACGACATCTCGCATCTGTCCTGACCAGGACATCTGTGACGTGGATCACGGTCAGGGATGACGTGTGAAACGCCCTGAATGAGGTATTGGCTAGAGTGCGGTGTCGACCGCGGCGCCGCGGCGCTGGTCCCGGCCGGGACTTCAAGGGGGGCGCAGGCTCGTGCGTTTCTTCGGCAGCATCCGCAAGTGGAAACAGTGACGAGGACATGACGGCTAGCGCACTCACCGCAGTATCCGAGCCCGACCTGCCGGGAGAGGAGACGACCGACCCGCCGGCGCGGTTCAAGCTCAGCTGGCTGGCGTCGACGCTGGCGGTGCTGGCCGGCGTGGCCGCGGTCGCTTGGCACGCGACCCGCTACGGGCACTGGATCGTCGACGACGCGGCCATCACGTTCTCCTACTCGCGCAGCGTCGCCGACGGGCTCGGCCCGGTGCTGGCCCCCGGCCAGCCGCCGGTGGAGGGCTTCTCCGATCCGACGTGGATGATCCTGCTCGCGCTGGGCAAAGTCGTCGGCCTCTTCGACAAGGGCCTGCTGTTCGGCATCCCGGACTACGTGCTGTTCCCCAAGCTGCTCGGCCTGTTCTTCGCCGCGGGCATCCTGGTGCTGTGCCACCTGGTGGCCCGGCAGGTGTTCCGCAGGCACGCGTGGGCGATCACGCTGGCCACCGGCCTCGGGCTGGCGGCGATCCCGTCGTTCGTGATCTGGGTGGTCTCCGGCCTCGAGAACTCGCTGTTCGCGTTCTTCACCACCGCGTTGGCGGCGCTGCTGTTCACCGCGCTGCGCAAGGAAAACTCGCTGTCGTTCAAGGTCGCGATCGGCGCCGGCGTGCTCGTCGCGGCCGCCGCGCTGACCCGGCCGGAAGGCCTGATCTACGCCAGCGCGTACCCGATCGTCCTGCTGTTCGGCGTGAAGCGCGAGGGTTTCTGGCCCAGCCTCCGGTCCGCGCTGGTGTCCATCGCGGCGTTCGCCGTGCTGTTCGGCGGCTATGTCGTCTGGCGCTACACGGAGTTTCACCGGCTGCTGGCCAACCCGTCGGTCGCCAAGAAGCAGGGACTGCCCACCTTCGCGTCGATCA
This sequence comes from Amycolatopsis sp. cg13, assembly GCF_041346965.1. GTDB lineage: Bacteria > Actinomycetota > Actinomycetes > Mycobacteriales > Pseudonocardiaceae > Amycolatopsis. The sequence goes on along the minus strand of NZ_CP166848.1, from coordinate 4,559,012 downwards.
TCCGGCCGAACCAGCTGGTGGAGTACGTCGGCATCGCGCTGACGCTCGTGCTGGTCGCGGTGGTCGTCTGGGCGCTGGTCAAGGCTCCGTGGCGGCGTCCGCTGATCGGGCTGGTCACGCCGCTCGTGCTCGGTGTCATCGCGTACGGCGTGATGGTTCCGGACTGGATGGCGCAGTACCGCTTCGCGACCCCAGTGTGGGTGCTCGGCACGCTGTGCGGGGTCATGGCGTTCGCCGAACTGCTGCGTTCGCTGGCGAAGGTGCAGTGGCGCGCGGTCGCGGCGCTCGTGCTCGTGGCCGCCTCGGTGCCGTCGGCGATCGGCTTCGTCCAGCAGTCCGACGAGTTCATCAAGAGCCCCACCGTCCCGGCGTGCCTGATCGCCGACCGGTTCGGCCGCGGCTTCAACACCTACGCGGACATGCTCGGCCTGCAGCAGGCGTCGCTGCTGTTGCCGGACCTCGGCGGCTCGTCGATGACCAGCCGGCTCGAACTGGTCGACATGGCCGGCCTGGTCAACGCGCCGATCGCGGACCTCACGCACAAGGAAGACCTCGTCGGCCTGCGCAACTACGTATTCGACACAGTGAAGCCGACCTTCATCCACTCGTGGGGCCCGTGGGCGGACGGCAACGAGATCAGCATCGACCCGCGCATCGACCGCGACTATGTGCCGATCCTGGTGTACCCCGGCCCTGGCAAACGCCAAGGCGACTTCGTCCGCAAGGACGCGGTGACTGATCCGGCGAAGCTTGCCGCGGTTCAGCACTATGCGCAGGTCACGATGATGAACGTGGAGGCGCAGCGGTTCGGCGATGGCCTCGACGACTGCGGTCCGACGTTGTCGCGCGGCAGCACGATCGCGCCGCGGGGCTAAAGCGCCAGCCACAATGCGCACGTCGCCGCCGCCAAGGACAGCGGTGTCGTGAGCGCACCTAGCCGCAGGAATTCGCCCACCGGCGGATGCTGTCCGTGCCGTACCACGACACGGCGCCACAGGAGTGTCGCGAGCGAGCCGAGGTACGTCGCGTTCGGGCCGATGTTCACGCCCAGCAGCACGGCGAGCAGCACGCCCTGATTCGGGTGCGGGCCCAGGACGGACAGCAGGATCAGCGTCGCGGGCAGGTTGTTGACGACGTTCGCCAGCACCGCCGCGATCGCTGCGGCGAGGAACAGTTCGGGCAGCCCGGCGGTCGTCGGCAGGAGAGTGCGCAACAGGCCGCCGAGGACGTGTTCGTCGACTGCTTCCACCACCACGGCGAGGGCGAGCACGAAGAGGATCAGCAGCGGGGAAGCTTCGGTGATCACCTGCCAAGGCCGGATCTTCCGCTCTGCCAAGGCTTTAACGGCCAGGACAAGCGCAGTGAGCGCGGCGATCCAGACCGGTTCGACGTGCACCAGCTGTCCGGTCGCGAATCCGGCCAGCATCACCGCCAGCACGATGAGGGTGAAGACCGGCGCTTCGCGATGTTCGGGTCGGCGGGTGCTGACCGGTTCGCGGAGGTCGTGCCGGAAGAACCAGGCGAACGCGGCGAGTTCGACGGCCAGAGTGACCAGCCAGGGCAACGCCATCAGTGCAGTGAAACCGGCGAAGGTCAGGCCGGACGCGGAGAAGGCGAGCAGGTTCGTCAGGTTCGAGACCGGAAAGAGCGTGGACGCCGAGTTGGCCAGGTGTGCGCACGCGTAGACATGCGGGCGTGCGGTGAGTTTCAGTTCCGCTGCGGTGGCGAGGACGACCGGGGTCAGCAGGACGACGGTGGCGTCGAGGCTGAGCACCGCCGTGACGATCGCCGCGGCGGCGAAGGTGAGCAGCAGGAGCCGAGGTTGCCGTCCGCGGCAGATCTCGGCGAGTTCGGCGCCTAGCCAGGTGAATACTCCTTCGGCCGCGGCGAGGTGGCTGACCAGCAGGATCGCTGCGAGAAAGCCCATCGTCGGCAGCATCTGGACGACTCGCTCGCCTGCTTCGTGCGGGGAAGTCAGGCCGAGCGCGAGGACGAGACCGGCGGCGGGGACCGCGAAGACCGCTTCGGGGAGGCCGCGCGGGCGCGCCATGGCGAACCAGAGCGTTCCGGCGAGAAGGACCAGGGACAGGGCACCGTTCACGCCCGAACGCTAGCCTCCGCGTGAGGTCAGATCCCCGCCGGTTCCGGGACTCCCGCGCCGCGTTCCAGCACTCGCTCCTTCTCCCGGATGACCGGCAGCACCGCCCGGCCGAAGTGCTCGACGTCCTCCAGATAGTGCAAAAACCCGAGCAGCAACAGGTTCGCGCCGCGCTTTTTGTACTCGATCGCCCGGTCCGCGATGTGTTCCGGGGTGCCGATCAATCCGGTCCGGAATCCGTCGTTGTACTGCACGAGGTCCGCGAACTCCGAATCCGCCCACATGCCCTTGGTGTCCGAAGTGGACTTCCCGGCCTGCGCGACCGCCGAGCGGAATCCTTCGACGGCGGGCACGTTCGCCTTCGCCACGATCTCCCGCAGCACCTCGCGCGCCTCGGCTTCGGTTTCGCGGGCGATCACGAAACCGTTGAGCCCGAAGCGCACCGCGTGGTCGTTCTCGGCGGCGTACCCGCGCACCTCGTCGACCTGCTCGCTGAAACCGGCGAAATCCTTGCCATTGCTGAAATACCAGTCCGAAACGCTGCCGGCCAGCTTGCGTGCCGCGGTGGAGTTGCCGCCCTGGAAGACCTCCGGATGCGGCCGCCCGGGACCGGCGACCGGTTTGGGTTTGATGTCGAAATCGTGGATGCGGTAGAAATCGCCGCCGAACTCGGCGTGGTCGTCGGTCCACAATTGCTTGAGCACGCGGATGAACTCCTCCGAACGGCGGTAGCGCTCGTCGTGTTCGAGCCACGGTTCGCCGAGGCCGGTGAACTCGTCTTTGAACCAGCCGCTGACCACGTTCACCGCGGCCCGGCCGCCGGAGATGACGTCCGCGCTGGCGATGAACTTCGCGAGCACGCCGGGCTGCCACAGTCCAGGGTGGACAGCCGCGATGACCTTCAGCCGCTGCGTCGCGAGCAGCAGCGCCAGGCTGAACCCGGTGGATTCGTGCTGGTAGGCGGCACCGTAGCTGGCGGTGTAACGGACCTGGGTGAGCGCGTACTCGAAGCCGTTGTTCTCGGCCAGCACCGCCAGGTCGCGGTTGTACTCGTAGCCCCAATCGGTGCGCTGTTCGATGTCGCTGGTGACCAGGCCGCCGCTCACATTCGGGACCCAGTAAGCGAATTTCAAGGGTTCGGACAGTTCAGGTGCGGACATGGCGGGAGTGAAACAGCGGCCGGGCGCGGAGGCAAAGGGCGTCCACGCGATGGAATGTGCCAGCCCGTGCCGGGGGCCGCGCCGTCTCCCGGGTACGCTGCTCCGGCGGACGAGCTGGCAGGACGGTCGCGGCCCGGGTTCTCCCGGTCCGAGGAAAGTCCGGACTCCGCAGGGCAGGGTGGTTGCTAACGGCAACCCGGGGCGACCCGCGGGACAGTGCCACAGAAAACAGACCGCCCCCGTCTCGGCGGGGGTAAGGGTGAAACGGTGGTGTAAGAGACCACCAGCATCCCGGGTGACCGGGATGGCTCGGTAAACCCCACCCGGAGCAAGGCCAAGAGGGAGTTCGCTCCTGCGCAGGCGATCGAGGGCGGCCCGCCCGATGCCTGCGGGTAGGCCGCTGGAGCCTGCCGGCGACGGCAGGCCGAGATGGATGACCGTCGCCCGGTCCGCCGCGAGGCGGCCCGGGAACAGGATCCGGCTTACATGCCAGCTCGTCCGCCCGATCGCTACGATCGGGCGCATGGGCCAAGCCGTCGCCGCCGCTGTCGCCTTCCGGACCACCTTCGACGCTCTGCACGCCCCCGTCTACTTCGCGCCAGAGACCCAGCAACGGCTCGCCGCCGTCGGGCTCAAACCGGGGTCGATGACCTACTTCGCCAGCCGCGCCGCGGCGATGGGCTCGGTTGGCCCGGGCACGGTCACCGCCACCTTCTACAGCTTCAGCTCCAGCCTCATCGCGCACTTCGTCCCGCGCGTCTGGACGCTCGCCACCCCGGAGACCGTCCTGGAGGCCAGGGTCGCCGCGGTCGACGAGATCTACCGCCGGCTGTTCGGCGACAAGACGCTCGCGTCCGCGGAGGTCGCCGAAGCGGCGGCGCTCGCGCGCGAAGCCACCGAAGGCTGTCGTCCGGAAGGACGCCCGCTTTACGCCGCCCACGCTGACCTGGCGTGGCCCGAACAACCGCACCTCGCGCTCTGGCACGCGATCACCCTGCTGCGCGAGCACCGCGGAGACGGCCACGTAGCGGCGTTGACCACGAATGGCCTGCACGGCCTCGACGCGCTGGTCACGCACAGCGCGACCAAGAACGGAACCCCGCCGGACACCGCCAAACGCACCCGCGGTTGGAGCGACGAGGAATGGGACGAGGCCGCTGCCAGGCTGGTCGTCGACGGAATCCTCGACGCCGAAGGCGCGCTCACCGAGCAGGGGCTGGAGCTGCGCGAGCGCGTCGAGACGGCGACGAACGCGGCGGCAGAGGGCCCGTGGCGGCACCTCGGCGAGGAGAAGACGGCTCGGTTGGAGGAGCTGTGCGCTCCGCTCAGCCGCCGGGTGATCGAAGCCGGCGCGATCCCGAGCGCCGCGTTCCGGGCCTGATCCGCGAGACGGTCGGGAACTGCCCGGGATCACGCTTTGTAGTGAACAAATGCGCACATCGGACGTGATGGTGACCGTTATCGCATCAGAGAGTGATCAATTCCGGATTGTTTTCTACACCGGTTGTCACTCACCGGACTCGCGGCGGAACGCCGATCGGGGCATGCCACACTGGTGCCTGCCCGACACGCCGGTCCGGGGCGCACTGAGAGTGAGCGCCGCACGTTTTGCGGAGCCGCACCGCCGGAACACTGCGCAATCCGGGTGGCTTGGGTTATTCCGGAGCACCCTTGCCACGATGATGGAGGGCGAGGAATCCTGACCACCGGACCGCAGCACCCGCCCGTTAACCACAAGTCGACATCTACGCAGCGCGCTTTGACCATTACCCCTTGTAACGCCATGATGGTGTTCGTAGCTTCGCCGAAGCCAGAACAGCGCGGCGCCAACCGTGCACCGGGAGTATCGCGATGACCAGCATGACCGCCCTCGAGACGTTCGTGGCCGAAGGGCTCGGCACCAGCAACGTCCGCACCTGGCTGCTCGACAACGTCATCCCGCTCGTGCTGCTGGCGGTGGCGTTGCTGCTGCTGTGGCTCGGCGGCGGCAAGGGCGACAACGCGGGGGTCATGCGACGGCTCGCCGGCGTGGTCATCGCGCTCGCGATCATCGGACTCGCGGTCAGCGGGGCGGGCGTCAACGTGGGCCAGTGGATCGCCGGCCTCTTCACCGGCTGAGGCGGAGCAGGCGTGCGGATCAGGACCGATGACGAGGTGTACCGGGTCGATGCCGTCTGGCTCGGCCCGCCGAAAGCGACTTTTCCCTGGCGAGCCCGATACGTGGCATGGCTCGTCGGCATTCCGGTCTTCCTGGTCGTGCTCACCGTGGAGCGGTGGGTCGGCTGGAGTTTCGGGTTCTTTTCCACGGCGTGGGCGTTCGTGGCCACGATCGTGATCACCAGGCTGATCACCGCCAAGATCAGTCACGAGCGCCCGCTGGGCGCGGTGATCGCGATGATGGGCCAGGAATTGCGCGCGCCGCGCGAACGGTCCTCGGGCACGGGCGGCGCGGCGAGCGCCAGCCGGGTCCGGGTGCGGGCGGAGCGCCCGCTGCCGAAGCACAAGAGAAGGCGGCAGTACCAGCACCGCGACCCCCGTCGCGGTGCTGGCGCGAGTGCCGGGAAACAGGGAGCACCACGAGCGCGCCGGAGCCGCCCCGCGGCTCGGGCCGGGAGGTAGTCGTTGTTCGGTCGCGGCGGAAGCCGAGGGAAACGGGAGCAAGACGTCCCTGCCGGCGCGTGGAACGCGCCACCGCAGGGCCGTCCGCCGTCCGGCGGCAAGAACTCCGGCGGCAAGGGCCGCCGGCTGCCCGGTGAGCAGGCGATACCGGCGTACACGCCGTCGATCGCCGCGCGCAGCATCGACGGCCACCTGCTGCGGACCGGGTACGAGGTGTACGCCTGGTACCGGCTCGCGCCGCAGCGCTGGTCGTTCCGTTCCGATTCGCAGCGCCGCGACTTGATCGCGGCCATCGCGGGCCAGTACGCCGAACTGCAGGGCCGCTGGCTGCACCTGCGCGTCACGAACCGGCCGTACCCGATCCGGATGTGGGCCGAGGCGCACGTGCACAACGCGGTCGGCAGGCCGGGCGACGTGCCGGGCGCGCTGTCGTTCGACGACTACCTGATCGGCGAGCAGCAGCAGCTGATGGGCCGCTCGATGGCGGAAAAAGAGGTCTATCTCGGCGTCCAGGTGCAGACCCGGCGCATGGTGGACCGCGCGGTCGAACGCGCCGCGCCGGTGCTGCGCCGGATCTTGCCCGAGGCGGTCGACGCCGAACTGGCCGCGCTCGACTCCGAGATCGAGCACCTCGACCAGGTCATCGGCAGCGCCGGGCTGGAGGGCCGCCCGGTGCACGCCGAGGAGATGTCCTGGCTGATGCACCGCTCGTGCTCGCTGGGCCTGCCCGCGCCGCGGAACATGCCCGCGGTGCCGGGCGCGGCGTGGGAGCCCGAGGACCTCGCCAGCTTCACCGACGCGGCGGATTTCCACGCCGACCCGTACGCGCCCACGGTCACCGTGCGCGGCCGAACCGGGTCGAACGCCGGGGTGTCGCGGCATCTCGCGGTGCTCACCGTCGGGCAGATGCACGGGCTGCAGATCCCCGAGGTCGACGACCCGTGGATCCAGCACGCGGACCGGCTGCCCGCGGCGGTCGAGGTGTCCGCGCGGATCTACGTGCGGCGGCCGGAAGAGGTGTCCGGCGAACTGCAGCGGCAAATGAACAAGGTCCGCTCGCAGGTCAAGCACTACACCGACGAGCACGAGCTGGAACCGCCGCAGTCGCTGGCCCGGCAAGCCGGCCGGGTGCTGGAGATCGACGACGAGATGACGTCGGGCTTCACCGCGCTCGCCACGCGCGTGCGGTCGTGGTGGCGCCTCGCGGTGTCCGGCCCGACCGAGCGCGACGCATTGCGGTTGGCTCAGCAGCTGCTGGACCTGTACAAGCCGAAGATCGCCATCGAGCACCCGGAAGCCCAGTACGCGATGGCCCGGGAGTTCATCCCGGGCGAGCCGCTGGCCTCGGGCGCGTACATGCGCCGCGGTTCGGTGGTGTGGACGGCGTCCGCGGTGCCCACCGCGACCGCGGAGGTCGGCGACCGGCGCGGGATCCTGCTCGGCGAAACGGTGACCGCGACGCGGCGGCCGGTGGCCTGGGACCCGTGGATGGCGCAGGAAATCCGCGACGGTTCGGGCCTCACCGCGATGGTCGCCGGACTGGGCGGCGGCAAGTCGTTCCTCGGCGGCGGCATCGTCTACAAGACGCTGCGGGCCGGGGCGCACTGGACGATCCTCGACCCGTCCGGCCCGCTGTCGCGGCTGTGCGACCTGCCGGAGATCCGGCCGTACGCGCGGCCGATCAATCTGCTCAACGCCCAGCCGGGCATCCTCAACCCGTACCGCGTGGTCGCCGATCCGCTGATCGAGCACTTCATGGACGAGGAAGACCCGGAACGCTCGTGGCGGCGCGAAAAGGCGCTGGCCGGAGCGACCCGGCGGCGGCTGGTGCTCGACGTGCTCACCGGCGTGCTGCCGTACGAGGTGTCCCGGATGGCGCAGACCCGGATCGTGCTGCTGCGCGCGGTGCGCGCGGTCGGCGGCCGGTTCGACGCGGACCCCGGCCAGGTCATCGACGCGCTGCGGCGGGATTCGAGCGAGCACCACGAGCACGCGGTCGTGGTCGCGGACTTCCTCGACGAAATGCGCGAGCGGATGGCGCTGCTGATCCCGGAAACCGACGCGGACCCGTACTCCGAGACCCGCGACGACCGGATGACCGTGCTGACCATGGCGGGCCTGACGCTGCCCAAGGACGGCGTCCCGCGCGAGTACTGGACCGACGCCGAATCGCTCGGCGTGGAAATGCTGAACCTCGCGGCGTGGCTGACCCAGCGGTCGGTGTACGAGAAGCCGAAGGAACTGCGCAAGGGCGTCTGGATCGACGAGGCGTTCTTCCTGTCCGAGGTGCCGACCGGACGCGTGCTGATGAACCGGTTCGCGCGTGACTCGCGGAAATGGAACGTCCGGGTGCTGCTGTCGTCGCAGATCCCGGCGGACTTCCTGAAGATCCAGGGTTTCGTGGCGCTGCTGGACTCGGTGTTCGTCGGCAGGCTCGACGACGACGACGCCCAGGCCGACGCGCTGCGGCTGCTGAAGGTGCCGGTCGGCGTGGGCTACGAGCAGGTCGTCGCCGCTCTTGGCCGTCGCCCGGGAGCCCAGCGCGGGCTGGAACGCGACATGGAGCCCCGGCAGTTCATCTTCGGCGACGGCGCCGGCGGCGTGGAGCGCATCCGCGTCGACTTCTCCGGCCCGCATCTCGACCCGTTGCGCGCGGTCATGGACACCACCCCGGGTTCGCCCGACGCGCGCACGAAACCCGGCAGCGAACTCGTGGTACCCCACGAGGACGAGGCCAAGCCGTATGTCCCCGCCCCACCGGAGGACGACGAGCTGGAACACGACTTCGAACTCCAAGCGGAACTCGAGGTCGGTCTTGCCGACGAGCAGCTGCTGGGCTCGCCGGACCCGCTCGCGTCCGAGACCGGCGAGGTGGAGGGTGCAGTGCGCAACGGACGGCAGGAGGACCGGCACGCCCGCGCCGGCGGCAAGGGCGGCGGCACCGGCAGGGATGCCGCATGAACCCCGGTGATCCGGGCCGGCCCGCGCCGGCCGTGAGGAGGCCTGCGTGAACACCGTCTTCACGCTGGCGTTCGTCCTCGCGTTCGCCGCCGGCTGGCACGCGCTGCGCAAACGCGTCAAGGAGGGCCCGAAGCCGGGCGGCCGTCGTCCTAGCCGGCGCGCGTCGCTGCTGGCCGTGGTGGCGGTGATCGGGCTGCAGACGGTGCTGTTCGCGCCTGCCGCCAATGCGGCGGCGTGCGGGGAATCGCCGAACCCGGAGCGTCCGGGAGCGGGCATGGTCGGCGCGCTCGACCCGCCCGAGGGGCACGGCGAACCCGGCAGCGCCTACATCGACTACAGCTACGCGGGAACGGTCTGGAACACCTATCAGACCAACTGCACCGCGCTTTCCGCGATCGCGTCCCCCAGTTCGACCATCGACACCTGGGCCGGGAACCAGCTGTTCAACGTCGGCAAGAACATCGTCGGCGCCACGAACTCGCTGCACTACACCGTCCTCGAGGGCGGATTGCTGAACCCGATCTACAACGCGGTGAAGTCGGGCGCGGAGAAGGTGTACAACAACATCTACGCGCAGCTGTTCGGCCTGGTCGCGCTCATCTTGTCGATCATGTTGTTCCGCAACATCTGGCGCGGTGACCTCGCCGGGGTCAGCAAACGGGCGCTCTACGCGATGGCGGGCGTCTGGCTGGCCGCTTCGTCGCTGGCGATGCTGAGATATTTCGATCCGATCGACAAAGCGATCGTCCAGACCACCACCAACATCCAGGCGGGATTCGTCGACTCGTCGCAGGACCGGATCGTCCGCGACATCCTGCCCACGGACCTGCACAACCAGGTCGTCTACGACAACTGGCTGCGCGGCGAGTTCGGTTCGCCCACCGCCCCGCAAGCCCAGCAATACGGCAAGCCGCTTTTGGACGCGCAGGCGTTCACCCGCGATCAGCTGGTGAACGGCGACGACGGCAAGCAGAACGTCGTCGACGCCAAAAAGGCCGCCTTCAAAGACATCTCCACCAAACTCGGCCCCGCCACCGGCTACTTCACCGGCGAGTCCGGCGGCCGCACCGGCGCGGGTTTCCTCGCGTTGGGCCAGAGCCTCGTCTACTCGCTCTTCCAGTTGCTGGCCAAGGCGTCCGTGCTGCTTGCGCAGGTGCTGATCCGCCTGTTCGCGCTCACCGCGCCGCTGATCGGGCTGGTCGCGCTGCTGAACCCGGAGATCCTGCGCCGCGTGCTCAAGGTCGCCGGCGGCATCGCGTTCAACCTGGTCGTGCTGTCGGTGCTGGCCGGCGTGCACGCGCTGCTGCTGCAGGCGATCTTCGCCGCGGGCGACGGGCTTAACCTGCTCACCAAGATGGTCCTCGCCGGGCTCATCACGGTGCTGTTGTTCCTGGTCGGACGGCCGGTGCGGCGGCTGTGGCAGATGGTCGAGATGTCGGTCAGCATGGTCGGCGCGGCGGTGCCGTCGCCGGGCGGCGGGCTGTTCTCTCGCTTCCGCCGGAAGAACGGGCCGACGCCGCAGGACGAGTTCTGGCAGAACGTCCGCGACACCGACGACGTCGTCGACGGCGAGCAGCGCGGCCCGATCGGCGCGACCGTCGGCGGCGGCCGGTACCGGCCCGAGGCGGCGGTGTTCGCCAGCTCGCAGCGGCTCGACAACGGTTCCCGGGCCGCCCGGCCCGCGGCGGCCTGGTCCGGTGCTCCGTGGCCGGGCGCGGTCGGTCCCGCGCAGTCCGCAGCGGGCGCGCTGCCCGCGGGCGGCGGGGGCGGCGCGCCGGTGTTCGGCCAGTACCACCCGGTTGCCGGTGCGCCCGGCGACTACGTCATGGCGGGCGCGCGCTGGCCGGTGAAGGAAAGCCGCCAGGTCGACACGTCGCCGGTCGCCGACCGGCGGTGGAGCGACGAGCCGGAACCGGTGGTCGTGCCGTCCCGGATGGCCGCGCCGGACCGCGGGTACTCCGCCCCGGCCCCGGACCAGCCCGGGTTCACCGTGCCGACTCAAGGCATCCGGGCCCAGCCGCGCCGGGTCGATCCCGAGGTCGTGGCCGGGAAACCGGTGTTCGTGCTGTACCGCCCGTCGCGCGGCATCGAGGTCCGCGACACCGACCAGGTCATGGGGCGGTGACCGATGCCGATCCGCACCAATCGCGGCCGGACCGCGGTCTACCGCCGCCTGTGGGGTTTCCCGCTCCGTTCGCCCCGGCACCTCGTGGGCACGCTGGTGTTCCTCGCGCTGGTGATCACCGCGCTGGGCATCGGCCTGCCGAAGGTGCTGGGCAAACCGGCGTCCGCGCAGCCGGGAGCGGCTCCGCCGAACTCGTCGGCCGGGCCGCACACCGGCGTCGCGGCCCCGGTGCCGAGCACTGAAACCCTGCCGACCCGGCTGTCGCAGCCGCTGGTCACCCCGACGTCCGCGCCGCCGAGCCCGGAGGCGGTGAACGTCGCGCGGCAGTGGGCGAACGCCTGGGTCCGCCATCCGGCGGGCATCTCGAACGCCGACTGGCTCAACGGGATGCGCGGGCTCACCACCGACGAGTACCTCCCCGTCATGTCCACTGTGGACCCCGCGAACATCCCCGCCACCAAGGTCACCGGCGATCCGGTGGTCGCGCAGTCCTATTCCAGCTCGGTCAAGGTCGTGGTCCCCACCGACGGTCCGAAACTCAGCATCACCGTGGTCAAATCCAACGCGGGATGGCGAGTGTCGGACTACGACCAGGCGAGCTGACCGTGAAGCTGGCCATTCTCGTCTCGGTGCTGATCGCCGCCGTTTTCGCCACGGTGCTCACCACCAACGTCGTGACGAAAGTCGTGAACGACCAGCAGCAGGCGGCGGCCGGCGGCATCGCGCTGACCTCGTGCGACGCCGCGATCGGCCCGACCCAGCCCGGCCAGCCCGAGCAGGGCGGTTCGGACGCCGCCGAACTCGACCAGGAGTCGCGCGGCACCGTTTCGCTCATCATCGCGATCGGCAAGCAGCGCAGCCTCGCGCCGCGCGCGTGGCAGGTCGCGATCCAGGCCGGGATGACCGAATCGCGGCTGCACAACGTGAATTACGGAGACCGCGACTCGCTCGGCATCTTCCAGATGCGTCCGTCGATGAACTGGGGCAGCGCGGCCCAGGTCACCGACCCGAACTACGCGATCAACAAATTCTTCGACGTCCTGCTCGGCGTCCCGGACTGGGAAAACCTGCGCCCCGGCGACGCCGCGCAGCGCGTCGAGCGGTCCGGCTTCCCGGATCGCTACCACCGCTGGGAGGCCATGGCGGCCACGCTGGTGCAGAACATGGGCCAGATCGCGGACGTGGTCGGCTGCGGGCAGGGCATGGGCGCCGCGCTCCCGCCGAGCCAGGCCGCCGCGCAGGCCATCAAGTTCGCGCTCGGCGAGCAGGGCAAGCCCTACATCTGGGGCGCGACCGGCCCGGACTCCTACGACTGTTCCGGCCTGATGCTGCGCGCCTACGAGTCGGCGGGCGTGATCCTGCCGCGCGTTTCGAAGGACCAATACAAGGCCGGCGCGATGCTGCCGGTGCGCGAAGCGCAGCCCGGCGACCTGATTTTCCTCGCCACCGACCCGGCCGACCCGACGACCATCCACCACGTCGCGATGTACCTGGGAGACGGCAAGATCGTCGAGGCCCAGCAGACCGGCGTCCCGGTGCACATCCGCCCGTTCTCGTTCGACGAGCGTCAAGTGGTGCCGCAGGCGGTGCGCCCCGGCGTCTAGCATGGGTGCGGGAGGCACCGGCTCTTGACCCGCGGGCGCCCAGCACCGCGGGTCCGGATTCACCCCGAAGTCGCGGCCTGTCCACGAGCACGTGGCCGCGCGCTGGCAGAGGATGGCACACGTGGCACGGAAATTCGGCAAGCGAGGCAAGTCAGGCCAAAGCGAGCCCCAGGACCCGGCGGCGCTGTTCGGCGCACCGCAGCCGCCGCGCCAGTCCGCGCACCCCGCGTCCAGCACCCCGCTGGCGGACCTGCTGAACCAGGGAATGCCCGGCGTGGACGGCGGGTACGTCGTCCTGCCGCGCTCCCTGGCGGAAGGCATGTCGCTGCCGTGGCAACAGCAAATGGCGGCTTTGCTGGCCCAGTTCCACGCGGAGCACGCCCGGTTGTCGTGGCCGGTGTACCGGGTTGTTCCGTCCCGCTACGAGCGGTTGGTCGATCTCGACGAGGAGCAGCTGGCCGAGGCTGGGTACCTCGTGGAGATGGACGCCGAGGGGGAGATGGTCTACCGGGAACGCAGCGGCCGGAAGGTCCAGGACCCGGACCGGACGACTGTGCTGGTGTCCTGCCTGGACCCGATCCCGCGTCCCGCCGCGGCCGGCCCGCCGCCTTCGGGGACGGAGCGACCGGTGGGGCCGTTGCCCGCGCCGGTGCCGATGAACATCGGACCGGCACCGGTGTGGCGGTCAGTTCCCCACGGGCCTGAGGAGGGGTCGGCTGGGCCGGTCAACGCTGGTCAGATGCCTCGTCCGCCGGAGGAGCCTCGCTCGGCCGCTGGTGCTGGGCCGGCAGCGAATCCTGAGCCGGTGACGAATGGCCAGGTCAAGGCACCGGAACCGCCTGCGCCGATCCCGCCCGTTGCGACGCCAGAACCGCCTGCGCGGGTCCCGTCAGCTGCTGTGGCGGAACCGCCTGCTCCGGTCCCGCCCGCTGCTGTGGCGGAACCGCCTGCTCCGGTCCCGTCAGCTGCTGTGGCGGAACCGCCTGCTCCGGTCCCGCCCGCTGCGATGGCGGAACCGCCGGTGCCGGTCGCGCCCGCTGACCAGGTTCCGGAGACCGCCAGCCCGGCCCCTGCGGCAGAGTCGCCCCAGCCTGATCCGGTGCCCGCAACTGACTCGGGCACGTCTGTCGAAGAGCCGATTCCTCCGCGCGACTCAGGCACCGTGGATTCCGCCCAGCCCGCAGTGGAAAAGGCACCGCCAGCCGTTCCGGCACCGGCGAATCCGATCTCCGCGACGCCCACGGCTCCGGCTCCCGCTCAGCCGGTCGATCCGCAGTTGCAGGCGAGGCAGTCGTGGCAGCCGAAGCCGTACGTCCACGAGCCTAGGCAGCCCGCGCGTCCGGCGGAACCGTTGCCGTCGCAGGGAAATCCAGTGCACGGCCAGTCTTCTCAGCCGGGAGGGGGTCAGCCGCAGTACGTCGCTCCGCACGCGCCTCTTTCCGGGACGCCACAACAGGTTCCGGCGGCACCTCCTGCCGCGCCGGTCACGGAGCAGCCGCCTGCGCCAAGCGCGCACCCGGCTCCGCTCGCACAGCAACCTCCGGCGCAACCGCTTCCGCCGACTGCACCAGCAACGCAGCAGCAGACCCCGCCAGCACCTGCACCGCAACAGACCGCGCCCGCACCTGCACCGCAACAGGCCGCGCCGGTGCAGCAGCCTGTCTCGCCACCGCCTCCGCCAGCGAACCCGCCTGCGCAGCAACCGCTTCCGCCCGCACCCGCCGCCCAACCGGCTCCGCCCGCACCCAGCGCCCCACCGGCTCCGCCCGCGCAGCAATCCCCAGCGCAGCCGCAGGCAAACCCGTCCGGACCCGCGCAGCCGACCCCTCCCACCACAGGCACGCCGTTCCAGCTGCCACAGCCCAGCGGCCGCCGACGGCCCGCCGAGACCGGGCCGGACGGGCGACCGCTGCCGGTTTTCCCCGGGCAGGAGACCGGTCCGTCCGGGCCGCCGCAGCCGTCGCGGACGTATCGGGAGGAGCCGCCGGTCTTTCCGGGCAAGGAGTCAGCCGTACCGCCGGTGCCGAAGCCGGACTACGGCGCCTCCTCCCCGGCGGACGACGCGGCCACCCCGCCGCGCGGCATCCCGGTTCCGGACAACCGCGGGTGGTTCGACGAGCACCCCGACCACGAGGACGACGGCCCGTCCGACTTCGGGCCCACCGGGCAGCCCACCGAGGTCCCGTTCCGCTGGCGCAAGTGAGCGGGCAAGTGTCAGGCTGAACCCATGTCTGACGACCCGAACCCGGACCAGGGCTGGTACTACAACACCCGGACCCACGAAGTCGAGCACCTGGAACGCAGCCGAGGAGTCGACCTCCTCGGCCCCTACCCGGACGAGGCCACGGCCCGCCGCGCGCTCGACATCGCGCGCGAGCGCACCCGCCAGGCCGATGCCGCCGACCGTTCTTGGGACGGCGAGTGATCGTTTGACGCTCTGAGCTGCGTCGGGCGTTCGACCTCGCCCGCGAGCACGGCGCGGCCGATCGCGCATGGGACGGCGCTACGGGGTAGCAGAAAGCGGCCGACCGGACAGGTCAGTCCGGTCGGCCGCCTCGCCCCCCTAGGCAGGCAACCCGTCAGCTATCCCGCCACGAGAGCCGGATCCAGGACGAACTCCGGGTCCACCTGCTCCTCCAGATCCGCCCCGGCGCGTCCGTTTCCCCAAGCCCGAGCGTTCCGCAGGTGGAATTCCACCCCTTGCCGCTGGTACCGCGCCCAATCCCGTGGCGTCGCGTCCACCAGGTCCTGCATCGCGGCCAGCGTCGCCAGGTTCCGCGGCTCCAGCTCGCCGATCGGCCGGGTCGTTCCGCGCTCGGCGGCCCGGACATGGCCGGAAGTCGTCATCCAGCCCAGCAGCGCCGAACCAAGCTGCGTGGTCAGAAAATCGACGTCGTCGCTGTCGGTGACCTTGTTCCCGACCGCGACCAGGTGAACCCCGAAGTCCCGCGCGTGATCCGCGTACTGACGGTAAACACCAACGCTGCGCAGGGTCGGTTCGCACACCAGGAAGGTCACGTCGAAGCGCGTGAACAGGCCTGAGGCGAACGCGTCGGCACCGGCGGTCATGTCCATCACGACGTACTCGTCCGTGCCGTCCACCAGGTGGTTCAGCAGCAACTCGGCCGCGCCGACCTTCGAGTGGTAGCAGGCGACGCCCAGGTCGTCCTCGTCGAATTTGCCGGTGACGCCCAGCCGGACGTCGCCCAGCGGGCGGAAGCAGGCGTCGAAGATGGGGTTGTCTTCGAAGGGGCGCACGAGCCGCGAACCGCGGCCGGGCGGGGTGGTTTTGATCATCGCGTCGGCGGAGGCGATCCGCGGGTTGTCGCCGCGCAGGTAGTCCTTGATGAGCGGCATGTTCTCGCCGAGCGTCGGCCACGCCAGCGCCTGCTCCTCGGTCGCGCCTAGAGCCACCGCGAGGTGCTGGTTGATGTCGGCGTCGATGGCCAGCACCGGTTTGCCCGCACCGGCCAAATACGAGACGAACAGCGACGAGAGCGTGGTTTTCCCGCTGCCGCCCTTGCCGACGAACGCGATCTTCACCGATCTGACCCCTTCTGAAAATGAAGACGGTTATCAATGCCAGGCAGGCTACACCCGACCGGCCCGCGCCCGAACGGGCGATCATCGGCGGTTCGGCGGGATAGTGTTGGACCGTGCCGCCACTCGTGCTGAGGACGCCAGCGTCGGGAGGGGACTTCGGTCGTCTCCGGGCGGAGTTCGCGCTGCCGGAGTCGTTCGGGCCCGCGGTGCTCGCGGAGGCCGAAACGGCGGTGCTCGATCCGCTCGCGTCGGCGGGCGGCCGCGAGGACGCCACTGACCTGCCGTTCGTCACGATCGATCCGCCCGGGTCCAAGGACCTCGACCAGGCGATGGTGATCGAACGGCGCCGCAGCGGGTTCCGGGTGCAGTACGCGATCGCGGACCTGGCGGCGTTCGTGCCGCCGGGCGGGGCGCTGGATCACGAGGCGCGGCGGCGCGGGCAGACGTTGTACCTCCCGGACGGCAACGTTCCGCTGCATCCGCCGGTGCTGTCCGAGGGCGCGGCCAGTCTGCTGCCGGGCGAGATCCGGCCCGCGGTGCTGTGGACCATCGACGTCGACGAGGCCGGGGAAATCGTCGCGACCCGGGTTCGGCGGGCGTTGGTGCGTTCGACCGAGCAGCTTGACTACGAAGGGGTCCAGTCGTCGCTCGATGCCGGGCGGCCGCATCCGTCGGTGGCGGCGTTGCCGGAGTTGGGCCGGTTGCGGCGCAGTCTCGCGGTGCAGCGCGGCGCGGTCGAGTTGCAGTTGCCGGAGCAGGAAATCAGCGGCGACATCGACGGCGGCTGGATTCTCGCGCGCCGGCCGCGGACGGTCGTCGACGCGTGGAACGCCGAGATCTCCTTGCTCACCGGGATGGCGGCGGCGCGGATCATGATCGACGCCGGGATCGGCGTGCTGCGGACGCTGCCTTCTCCGGAGCCGGACGCGGTGGAATGGCTGCGCCGGTCCGCGGCGGCAACCGGGTTGGCTTGGCCGGTCGAGCTGACGGTGTCCGAGTTTCTGTCCACTTTGGACCCTGGGCAGCCCGCGTCGATGGCGTTGTACGCGGACACCACCAGACTCTTGCGGGGCGCGGGTTACACGGCCTTCGCCGGGGAATTGCCTGCGGTTACGACGCATGCCGGGATCGGCGGGGCCTACGCGCATGTCACGGCGCCGATTCGCCGGCTGGTTGACCGATTCGGCACCGAGGTGTGCCTGGCGGTGACGGCGGGACGCGACGTGCCGGATTGGGTCCGCGAGGCGTTGTCTGAAGTACCGGCGCAGATGTCCGCTTCGGACAGTCTCGCCGCGCGGGTGGAGCGGGCGTGCATAGATCAGGTCGAGGCGTGGGTACTCGCTGAGCATGTAGGTCACGAGTTCACCGCAGTGGTGCTGCGTGCGGAGGAGACGCGCGCGGAGATCCTGGTCGAGAATCCGCCGGTGATGGCGAAGTGCTCCGGCGAGAAGTTCCCGGAGGGCGAGCGGATCGCGGTGCGGCTGACCGAAGTGGACGTCGAGCAGCGGAAGGTGTCGTTCGAACGGGTATGAGGAACGCGGAACTGGTCGATGATCTCGGCGAGCCGGTGCCGATCGAGGGGCCGCCGCAGCGGGTGGTGTCGCTGGTGCCGTCGCTGACCGAGGCAGTGGAGGTCAGCGCGCCCGGGCGGCTGATCGGGGCGACGGATTACTGCACGCATCCGCCCGAGCTGGACGTGGAACGGGTCGGCGGGTCGAAGTATCCGAAGCTCGACCGGGTGCTGGCGCTCAAGCCGGATCTGGTGCTGGCGAATTCCGAGGAGAACCGGCCGGAGGACGTGGAAACCCTGCGCGCCAACGGGATTCCGGTGTTCGTCATGGCCGCGGCGGAGTCCGTGCCTGCCGCGCTGGGCTCGTTGCGGCGGATTTTCGGCCAGGTCTACGGCATTGACGAACCGGAATGGCTCGACACCGCGGACGAGCTGTGGCGCGAGGTGGAGCCGGTGCGGTATCGGGCGGTGATTCCGGTGTGGCGCAAGCCGTGGATCGTGCTGGGGCGCGACACCTTCGCCGGCGACGTGCTGCGCCGCGTCGGGATCGAGAACGTCTACTCAGGACACTCCGAGCGCTATCCCCGGCCGTCGCTGGAAGAACTCCAGAAGACCGGGGCCGACCTGGTCGTACTGCCCGACGAGCCGTACGAATTCACCCAGGACGACGGCCCCGGCTTCTTCCCGGAGATGCGCCCGGTGCTGATTTCCGGGCGCTACCTCACGTGGTACGGACCGTCCCTCGTGGACGCCTACGCGGCGCTCAGAGAGTCAGTCCAGTAAGGACAGTCACGCGCTCCTCGGTGAAGTCCGCCATCGCCGCGGCCGGGCCTTCCCGGCCGACGCCGGAGTCCTTCACCCCGCCGTACGGCATCTGGTCGGCGCGGAAGCTCGGCACGTCGCCGACCAGCACACCGCCCACCTTGAGCCGCGCGGACACGTCGAACGCCGTCGGCAGGTCGCGGGTGAAAACGCCGGTCTGCAAACCGAAGCGGGACGCGTTGATCCGCTCGACACCATCGTCCACAGAGGACACGCGAACCAGCGAGACCACCGGACCGAACACCTCGTCCGCCATCACCGATGCGTCCTCGGGAGCTTCGGCGAGCACGGTCGGCTCCACCGTCGCGCCCTTGCGGCCACCACCGGCCAGCAGTTTGGCACCGGCGACCACCGCGTCGGTGACCCAGGATTCGACCCGCGAAGCGGCCGCCTCGTTGACCAGCGGGCCGACGTCGACGCCGTCTTCGCGCGGGTTTCCGGTGCGCAGCGCGGCAACCTGCTCGAGAACCTTCGCCTGCAGCTCGTCGTAGACGTCGGTGTGCGCGTACACCCGCTGCACCGAGATGCACGACTGTCCGGCCTGGTACATGGCGAACGTCGCGATCCGCTGCGCGGCGAAGTCCAGGTCAGTCCAATCCGGACAGACAAGAACCGCGCCGTTGCCGCCGAGCTCCAGCGCGACGTGCTTGCGCGGCACGCTGTCGCGGATGGCCCAGCCGACCGGCACCGAACCGGTGAACGACACGACCGGCAGCCGCGGGTCCTTGACCAGTTCGGCGGTCGCTTCGTTGCCCAGCGGCAGAATCGACCAGCTGCCCGCCGGAAGATCGGTCTCGGCAAGGATTTCGCCGAGCAGCAGCGCGGTCAGCGGCGTGGCCGGGGCGGGCTTGAGCACGATCGGCGCACCGACCGCGATCGCTGGGGCGACCTTGTGCGCCACCAGGTTCAGCGGGAAGTTGAACGGCGTGATGCCCAGCACCGGACCGCGAGGCACGCGCCGGACGAGCGCGAGCCGTCCGGTGCCGCCGGGGTCGGTGTCGAGGCGCTGCAGGTCGCCGGAGAACCGGCGGGCCTCTTCGGACGCCCAGCGGAACGTCGACACCGCACGGCCGATCTCGCCGCGCGACCACTTCAGCGGCTTGCCCGATTCGGCGGTGATCAGCTGCGCGATCTCCTCCGCCCGCTCGGAAAGCCGCCGCGAGATGTGGTCCAGCGCGCCCGCGCGGACGTGCGCGGGCAGCGTCGCGTACTCGTCGGCGACGTCCGCCGCGGCCTGGACCGCGGTCTCCACATCGGACGGTCCGGGCAGGTAGTGCGAACCGGCTTCGGAACCGTCGAAGGAATGCCGGACGACGGTCGTTTCGCTGCTGGTTACCGGCTTTCCGGCCACCCAGAACGGGAAAGTCACTTGCGAGCCTCCGCGGCGATTGCGTACTCGAGAACGGCGAGGCCTTCGTCGAGCAACTCGTTGGACAGGGACAGCGGGGGAAGCAGCCGGACGATGTTGC
The DNA here is from genome assembly GCF_041346965.1 of Amycolatopsis sp. cg13. Lineage (GTDB taxonomy): Bacteria > Actinomycetota > Actinomycetes > Mycobacteriales > Pseudonocardiaceae > Amycolatopsis. The sequence continues at coordinate 4,539,101 of NZ_CP166848.1, read as the reverse complement.
CGTAGGTGCCGCAGGTCAGCACCACGACGCCCTGCGCGTGACAGGCGGCGGCGATGCGCTTCGTGAGGTCGGCGTCCGGCTCGTTCGTGCCCGGCTTGACGAACTCGGCAGCCAGCATCGCGCCACGCCCGCGGACGTCGCCGATCACGCCGGTTTCCGTGGCCAGCGCCCGAAGTCGCGGTAGCACCAGTTCTTCGATGCGCTTCGCGGAACCGGTCAGGCCGTCGCCCCGCATGGTCTCGATCGCGCCCAGCGCGGCGGCGCAGGCGATCGGGTTGCCGCCGTAAGTGCCGCCGAGCCCGCCCGGGCCGACCGCGTCGAGCAGCTCCGCGCGCCCGGTCACCGCGGCGAGCGGCAGACCGCCGGCGATGCCCTTGGCCGTGCACACCAGGTCGGGGACGACGTCCTCGTGCTCCGAGGCGAACCAGTTGCCGGTGCGGCAGAAGCCGGTCTGCACCTCGTCGGCGACGAACACGACGCCGTTCGCCTTGCACCACGCGGAAATCGCGGGCAGGAAGCCGGGAGCCGGTTCGATGAATCCGCCCTCGCCCTGGATCGGTTCGAGCACGACGGCGGCGACCTGGTCGCCGCCGATCTGCTTCTCGATCCGGTCGATCGCCTGCCGCGCGGCCTCCGGGCCGGCCAGCCCGTCGCGGTACGGGTACGAGCCCGGCACGCGGTACACCTCGGGCGCGAACGGGCCGAAACCGTGCTTGTAGGGCACCGATTTCGCGGTCATGCCCATGGTCAGGTTAGTGCGGCCGTGGTAGGCGTGGTCGAACACCACGACGGCCTGGCGGCCGGTGGCGGTGCGAGCGATCTTCACCGCGTTCTCGACGGCTTCGGCACCGGAGTTGAACAGCACCGACTTCTTCGCGTGGTCGCCCGGCGTCAGCTCGGCCAGCGCTTCGCAGACCTCCACGTAACCCTCGTACGGGGTCACCATGAAGCAGGTGTGGGTGAACAAGGAAGCCTGCTCGCGCACCCGGTCGACCACCTCGGGCGCGGAGTGCCCGACGCTCGTCACCGCGATCCCGGAACCGAAGTCGATCAGCACGTTGCCGTCGGCGTCGGTGAGCAGGCCGCCGCTGGCGGAGGTGATGTAGGCGGGCAGCGTGGACGCGACCCCGGCGGCGACCGCGTTCGCGCGGCGCTCCTGCAGCGCGCGGGAGACGGGCCCGGGGATCTCGGTCTGCAGCCTGCGCTGCCGGGGTGCCGGAGCCTGCGGCTCGGCGGCGGTGCTGGTGGTCACGGCGCTCCTACGTCGCGGGTCGTGAGTGCTGATCCCGGTTAGAACCGCGATAGGCACTCACGAGCTTTGAGTGGTTCGCCCCTCAGGATGGGGCCTGCGCCGCCCGCAGTCAGCTGGCCGTTCTGTCCAATTCGGCGGCTACACTTGGCCGTTATGGCACTCACCCTGCGCGCCCTCGCCGCCGAACCCGCGCTCGGCCTGCGCGTGGTCGCGGGCGAGGCCGGGCTGGACCGCCCGATCGGCTGGGTGCACCCCACCGAGCTGACCGACCCGCAGAGCTTCCTCGAAGGCGGGGAACTGCTGCTCACGACCGGCCTGACGCTCTACAGCGCGACCTACGCGGCGTACATCCGACGGCTCGTTGACGCGAATGTCGCCGGGCTCGGCTTCGGCGTCGGCCTGAGCCACGCGAAGGTGCCGGACGCGTTGGTCGCGGTCGCCGACGAGGTCGGGTTGCCGGTGCTGGAGGTGCCGCGGAAGACGCCGTTCATCGCGATCACGCGCGCGGTGTCCCGGTCGGTCGCCGCTGACGAGTACGCCGCGACCGTGCGAATCGGCCGCGCCCAACAGGAGCTGACGAGGACCGCCGTCGGGCGCAGTGGCGCCGGGGGAGTGGTGCGGCGGCTCGCGCGACTCATCGACGGTTGGGCTGTGCTGTACGACTCCGCCGGACGCGTGCGCGAGGCGTCCTCGGCCAAGGCGCGCAGTGCCGAGCTGGACGTCACCGGCCTTCGCGCAGGCACGCGCGTGGTGTCCCATGGCGACGACGAGGTCGTCATCCAGACTCTGCACACGCGGGGTGCGCTGGCGGTCGGTACCGCGGAACCGTTGGACAGCACCGGACAGCACATCGTCAACACGGCGGTCTCGCTGCTTTCCCTTGCCCTGGAACAGGATCGAGCACAGCGGCTTGCACTCTCCCAACTGCACACCGGGGTGCTGGAGCTGCTCGCGGCCGGGCACAACGAGCTGGCCCGCGAGGTCGTACCGGATCTTCCAGCGGAACCGTGGACGGTGCTGGCCGTAAAGGGGAGCAAGGCGGCGCGGAACACGCTGTACGAACGCCTGGAAACCCTTGCCGGACAGGTGTTCGCCGCGCATCGCGGGGACAAGCTGATCGTGCTGGCGGAGAACGACGAGGTGCGCGCGATCGTCGCCGAGACCGGAGAATTCCACAGTGGACTATCCGCGGCGACGGAATTCCCGACCGCGCTGAGGCAGGCGGAAGAAGCGGCCGAGGCGGCACGGACCCAGCGCGTGCCGATGCTGCGATACGCCGACCACGCCGGGGCCGGGCTGCTCGGCCTGGTCGATCACCAAGCCGCGCAAGCGTTTTCCGACCAGCTCCTCGCGCCGGTGCGGGAGTTCGACCGTACCGGCCGCGGCGACCTGGAGCTGTCCCTGCGCTGCTGGCTCGAACACCACGGCCACTGGGACCTCGCCGCGACGAAGCTCGGCGTGCACCGGCACACCTTGCGCAACCGGGTCACCAAAGCGGCCGAACTGCTGGGCCGGGACCTCGACTCACCAGGCGTCCGCGCTGAACTGTGGTTCGCCCTGCAGGTCAGGTCGTGACCAGCAGCGTGATCGGCGAATCCCCGCACCGCCGCAACGTCATCCCGCCCGGTGCCGTATACGGTTCCGCGCCGGATGCCCACCAGGCAGGCACGTCGATCTCGCGCACCAGCGACCCGGTCGCCTTCCGCACGCTGTTCGACACGATCACCCGGCCCTGCGCGTTGAGCAACGCGGCGGTCCGGCCGAGCGCGCGAAGCCGGCGACTCACCGTGCGCTCGAACTCGCGCACATACACGTCCGCACCAACGACTCCGGCGAATTCCTCACCGCGCGTGACAGGCACGGTGAAGGTCAGCGTGTATTCGTCCGTGCAGAGATAGTCCACGTACGGCCCGTTGACGTGCCGCCGCCCGCTGTCGCGCGGGACGGTGAACCACGATTGCCGCGTGTAGTCAAGGAAATTAGGGCTCTCCGGATCGAGGCTGATGAACAGCTGTTCCGGCGCGCCGTCGTCGGTGCGGCACGAGGTCCACCACTCGAAGCCGAGTTCCTGATCAGCCAAGACATTCGGCGCGCTCACGAAGCCCGCGCCGACCACGAGGCCGCCGAGCGCCTCGATGACCTGCGGCCGGATCGTGTGCAGCGCTTCGGCGGACAGGTCGGCGCTTTCGCCGAGCAGCGTTTCGGCGGCGGCCAGAACTGGTTTCAGGCGCGCGAAAATCTCCTCGACGAGGGCGGAAACCTGGGTCACTACCTCTTCGCCGGTCAGCGTGTGGGTGTCGGTCACGATGCTCACCTCGTGATGCGGGTCATCGGAGCTTACGGCGTTTCGAGGGTCAGGTGCAGATCTGCGAGCCGATCAAGCGCGCCGAGAAGGTGTTCTTCGGTCAAGGCGCGCGCCCGATCGCCGTCGGCCGAGGCGATCGCGGTGACGATCGCCTGGTGCTCAGCGTAAGACCCACGGCAGGTTTCCTTGTCGCCGAGGGGCGCCCAGAGCAATACGCCGTGTTCGCTCTGCAGCTGAACTTCCTGGTTGGTGAGCCGCGGGGACTGTGCGGCGGCGGCGACTTCGAGGTGGAAGTGCCGCTCCGCGCGGGTCGCGTCGGGGCCGCTCGCGCCGAGGAGGTCTTCCGCGGTGAGCCGCAGCCGTTCGAGATCTTCGGGGGTGCTGCGTTCGGCGGCGAGTTTCGCGGCCGAACCCGCGACGGCGAGGTAGTGGTCGCCGAAGTCGCGAAGTTCAGCCATTGAGACCAATCGCAGGCGTTCGGCCCACGAACTCTGCGCGGGCCAGTCCGGGGTGCGCACGAAACTGCCGCCGCCGCGTCCGCGCCGCGTTTCGACAAGGCCCTGCTGCCGCAGCACCGCGAGTGCCTCGCGCACGGTGACCGTGGAGACCCGGAACTGCGCGGCGAGTTCGGCCTCGCTCGGCAACTGTTCGGCGTCGTCGAGGAGACCGAGCGTGATGGCGTCGAAGAGCCGCGCCGCGACCGCCTCCGCGCGCCCCACCTGTTCCAGCGGGGCGAACATCGCCAGTCGTGCGCTGTTCGACATCTCCTTGCGCATCGTTGGTCCACCCGTCTCGGCATCCGTTGGAGCCAATCCTGCCCCAGGGCCTTGTCATTTGAAATATGGAGTTATATGTTTCATCCTGCCACGGAGAGTCAGGAGGCGCACGCGTGCAGGAGTTGAAGCACTACGTCGGCGGGACCTACGTCGACTCGCTGTCCGGAAAGGTCGCGGAAATCGTCGACCCGGTTACCGGCCGTGCGTACTGCACCGCGCCGGTGGCCGGCGCCGAGGACGTGGACCGCGCGCTGAAGGTCGCGGCGGAAGCGTTCGAAAGCTGGCGCGAGACCACCCCCGCGCAGCGGCAGCTCGCACTGCTGAAGATCGCCGACGCGCTCGAGACGCGCGGCGAGGAGATCATCCGCGTCGAAGCGCAGGACACCGGCAAGCCGTTCGCGCTGACCATGGAGGAGGAGCTGCCCGCGGTCATCGACCAGGTGCGCTTCTTCGCCGGTGCCGCGCGCGTGCTCGAAGGCCGGTCGGCCGGCGAGTACATGGAAGGCCACACGTCGTTCATCCGCCGCGAGCCGGTCGGTGTCTGCGCGCAGGTGACGCCCTGGAACTACCCGCTGATGATGGCGATCTGGAAGATCGCGCCGGCGCTCGCCGCGGGCAACACCATCGTGCTCAAGCCGTCCGACACCACGCCCGCTTCCACGCTGCTGCTCGCCGAGATCTGCGGCGAGCACCTGCCCGCGGGCGTGTTCAACGTGATCTGCGGCGACCGCGACACCGGACGTGCGTTGGTAGAGCACGACATTCCGGCGATGGTGTCGATCACCGGCTCGGTGCGGGCGGGCATCGAGGTCGCCGGTTCGGCGGCGCACGACGTCAAGCGCGTGCACCTCGAACTGGGCGGCAAGGCCCCGGTGATCGTGTTCCCGGACGCGGATCTCGAAGCCGCCGCCGAAGCCATTGCCGCGGCCGGGTATTTCAACGCGGGCCAGGACTGCACGGCCGCCACGCGCGTGCTGGTGCACGACGACGTGCACGACACCTTCGTCAACGCGCTCACCCGCCAGGCCGAGGCGAACAAGACCGGCACGGACGACGACGTCGCCTTCGGCCCGCTCAACAACGAGGCACAGCTGGAAAAAGTCTCCGGTTTCATCGAACGGCTCCCGGAACACGCGACTGTCCACTGTGGAGGACGGCGTTCCGGCGAAGAGGGCTATTTCTACGAGGCCACCGTGGTTTCCGGCGTCAAGCAGGACGACGAGATCATCCAGAACGAGGTCTTCGGCCCGGTCATCACCGTCCAGCGGTTCACTGAGGACGACGAAGCGCTCAAGCACGCCAACGGGGTTCCCTACGGCCTCGCTTCCTCGGTGTGGACCAAGGACCACCAGCGCGCCATGAAGTTCTCGGCGAAACTCGACTTCGGCTGCGTGTGGATCAACACGCACATTCCGCTCGTGGCCGAGATGCCGCACGGCGGGTTCAAGCGGTCCGGCTACGGCAAGGACCTCTCGCTGTACGGCCTCGAGGACTACACCCGCGTCAAGCACGTGATGAGTGCGCTGTAGCCGTCGTGACCAGATCCATGGGAAGGCCCGTCATGCCCCATCAAGCCCCCGCCGAGACCCGGCCGCCGGGAAGGCGTCCGCAGTCCGCGCAGCCGGCGATCCGGCTCACCGGACTGGAAAAGCACTTCGACAAGGTGCGTGCCGTGGACGGGGTCGACCTCGACATCCCGCCCGGCGAGTTCTTCTCGATGCTCGGCCCGTCCGGTTCCGGCAAGACCACCGTGCTGCGGATGATCGCCGGATTCGAACTGCCCACCGCGGGCACGATCGAACTCGAAGGCAAGGACGTGAGCCAACTGGCTCCGTTCGACCGCGACGTCAACACGGTTTTCCAGGACTACGCGCTCTTCCCGCACATGACGGTGCAGCAGAACGTGGAGTACGGGCTGAAAGTCAAGCGGGTCGGGAAAGCCGAACGCCGGGACCGGGCGAAGGAAGCGCTCCGCACGGTGCGGCTGGAGGACTTCGGCGACCGCAAGCCGTCGCAGATGTCCGGTGGACAGCGACAGCGCGTCGCGCTCGCCCGCGCTCTCGTAAATCACCCGAAAGTGTTGCTTTTGGATGAACCCCTTGGCGCACTTGACCTGAAGCTGCGCCAAACCATGCAGGTCGAGCTCAAGCAGATCCAGCGCGAGGTCGGCATCACCTTCGTCTTCGTCACCCACGACCAGGACGAGGCGCTCACCATGAGCGACCGGATCGCCGTGTTCAACGCGGGCCGCATCGAACAGGTCGGTACTCCGGTCGAGATTTACGAACGCCCGGCAAGTGCTTTCGTAGCAGGGTTTGTCGGCACGTCGAACCTGCTCAGCGGCCGTAGCGCCGAGGCGGTGATCGGCAGGCCGGGCGTCTACAGCATCCGGCCGGAGAAGATCCGCATCGACGGAGACCTTGCGTCTCCGGCCGGTCCCGGAGAGACTTCTGCGACCGGTTCGGTCACGGATGTCGTTTATGCCGGTTCGACGGTGCGCTACGCTGTCGCGCTCGATGCCGGGGGCCAATTGTCCGTTGTCCGCCAGAACACCAGCGAGCCGACCGAGTTCGCCGACGGTCGCGTCCGCCTGCGCTGGCGCCGCGAACACAGTTTCCGGGTCCCCGAAGCCGGCTAGTTCCTCACGGGAAGGTTTCTCTCGCTATGAAGAACAGGAAGACGCTGCTCGCAGGGCTGTGCGGCGTGAGCCTCCTGCTCGCTGCCTGCGGCACCTCGGGCTCCGACTCCAAAGCGGGGTCGGCGCCGGGCGCACAGGGCTTCACGCCGCCGAAGCTGAACGCGCTGACGCAGCTCGGCCAGCCGGAAGGCCAGCTGAACGTGCTCGCGTGGCCCGGTTACGCGGAAAACGGCTCGAACGACGCGAAGGTCAACTGGGTCACGCCGTTCGAGCAGCAGACCGGATGCAAGGTCAACGTCAAGCCGTTCGGCACCTCGGACGAGGCCGTGACGCTGATGAAGACCGGGCAGTACGACGTGGTTTCGGCGTCCGGCGACGCCTCGCTGCGCCTGGTCGCCTCGGGCGACGTCGAGCCGGTCAACACCGCGCTCGTCCCGAACTACAACGACATTTACCCGTTCCTCAAGAACAAGTCGTGGAACAGCGTCAACAACGTCGCCTACGGCATCCCGCACGGCTGGGGCGCGAACGTCCTGGCCTACCGCACCGACAAGGTGCAGCCGGAGCCGAAGTCGTGGTCGCCGATGTTCGACGAGAAGTCGCAGTTCAAGGGCAAGGTCATCGCGTACGACTCGCCGATCTACATCGCCGACGCCGCGCTGTACCTGATGGCGCACCAGCCTGACCTGGGCATCAAGAACCCGTATGCCTTGGACGACAAGCAGTTCAAGGCGGCCACGGACCTGCTGAAGAAGCAGCGCCCGCTGGTCGAGGAGTACTGGTCGGACTACCTCAAGGAAACGCAGTCGCTCAAGAGCGGCGACGGCGTGATCGGCACGGCCTGGCAGGTGACGGTGAACCTCGCGAAGAGCGAGGGCGCGCCGATCGCGGCCACGGTGCCGAGCGAAGGTGCGACCGGCTGGTCGGACACCTGGATGGTGTCCGCGAAGTCGCAGCACAAGACGTGTGCGTACAAGTGGATGGACTACATCACGAGCCCCAAGGTGAACGCCCAGGTCGCCGAATACTTCGGTGAGGCCCCGGCGAACTCCAAGGCCTGTGCGGAGTTCAAGGACAAGTCGCTGTGCGACACCTACCACGCCAACGACGCCGCGTACGCCGCCAAGATCCAGTACTGGACCACGCCGATCCCGCAGTGCCTCGACGGCCGCACGGACGTCAAGTGCAAGGACTACGGCGACTGGACCCGGGCCTGGACCGAGATCAAGGGCTGAGCCGGCTCTCGCGGATGCCGGTTCCCACCGCGCCGGCATCCGTGAGTCCGCCGGGGGTTGCGGGCCCTCCCCAATGTTCCCGCAGCCCCCGGCTTTTCTCCCTTCCGCACCCGAAAGCGCTAAGACATGACCGCCGTGAGCCCGCCGAGTCACCGCATCTCGGCTTTCTTCCACCGCAAACCCAAGCTGCGCCTCGGACTTCTCCTCACCGCGCCGATGCTCTGGCTCGGCCTGGCCTACCTCGGCGCGCTCGCCGCCCTCTTCATCACGGCCTTCTGGTCCACCGACGTCTTCACCGGCAAGGTGGTCACCGACTGGTCCTTCGACAACTTCGTCACTCTTTTCAGTGATTCCGTTTATCGCACGATCACGTTCCGCACCGTCGGCATCGCGTTGCTGGTGACCGTGATCGACGCGGTGATCGCGTTCCCGATGGCCTTCGCCATGGCCAAGCTCGCGTCGCCGCGGGCGCAGCGCTTGCTGGTGATCATGGTGATGACGCCGCTGTGGGCGAGCTACCTCGTGAAGGCGTACGCGTGGCGGACCCTGTTGTCCGGCAACGGAGTGCTGAACTGGCTGCTGAACCCGCTCGGCCTTTCCGGCCCGGGTTACGGCGTCACCGCGACCGTGATCACGCTGTCCTACCTCTGGCTGCCGTACATGATCCTGCCGATCTACGCGGGCCTGGAAAAGCTTCCGACGTCCCTGGTGGACGCTTCCGGCGACCTCGGCGCGAAATCGTTCCGCACGTTCCGTTCGGTGATCCTGCCGCTGACGTTCCCGGCGATCGTCGCCGGTTCGATCTTCACCTTCTCGCTGTCGCTCGGCGACTACATCGCGGTGAAGATCGTCGGCGGCACTTCGCAGATGCTCGGAAACGTCGTGTACGACAACATCGGCGCGGCCAACAACCTGCCGTTCGCCGCGACCGTCGCGACGGTTCCGGTCGTGATCATGCTCGTCTACCTGGCCGCGGTGCGTCGCACCGGTGCGCTGGACAACCTCTAGGAGACCGCCGTGCGGATGTCGAAACCCGCCCGGGTGCTGCTGTGGACCGCACTCGGCGCCGGATTCGCGGTGATCTATTTCCCGCTGCTGGTGGTCCTGCTGAACTCGGTCAACGCCGACACCACGTTCGGCTGGCCGCCCAAGAGCTTCACTCTCGAATGGTGGGGCCGGGCGATCACCAACGAGGGTGCCCTGCACGCCTTGTGGACCAGCGTCATCGCCGGGCTTTCGGCGACCGCGATCGCGTTGGTGCTCGGCACGATGGCCGCGTTCGCGTTGCAGAAGTACCGGTTCTTCGGGCGCAACTCGTTGTCGCTGCTGGTGATCCTGCCGATCGCGCTGCCCGGCATCGTCACCGGTATCGCGCTGAACAACGCGTTCCGGACGATCTTCGGTCTTGACCTCGGCCTGATGACGGCGATCGTCGCGCACGCCACGTTCTGCATCGTGGTGGTGTTCAACAACGTGGTCGCCCGGTTGCGCCGGATGGGCGGGAACCTGGAAGAAGCGTCGATGGACCTCGGCGCGGACGGCATGACGACGTTCCGCCTGGTGACCTTCCCGATGCTGCGATCCGCTTTGCTGGCAGGCGGTTTGCTGGCGTTCGCGTTGTCGTTCGACGAGATCATCGTGACGACGTTCACGCTCGGCACGGGCATGGAAACGCTGCCGATCTGGATCTACAACAACCTGTTCCGCCCGAACCAGGCCCCGGTGGTCAACGTGGTGGCGGCGGTGCTGATCATCGTGTCGACGGTGCCGGTTTACCTGGCACAGCGGCTTTCCGGCGGCGACAGCTCCAGCGGCGGCCGGATCTAATCCGATTGCCACAACGGGCAGACAGCTTGCACAGTGCCGCCATGGATCTGCGTGATCATGGCGGCACTGGCGCGCCGGTCGTCCTGCTGCACGGTGGCGGGGGCCGGACAAGGCACGACTGGGACCACCTAGTCCCGCTCCTGCCCGAGTTCCGGATCGTCGCGTACACCTTCCGGCCGGGTCCCTGGAACTGGCGGACAGCGTTGGCTGATCTCGCCGACGTCGTCCGGCACTTCGGCCTCGACCGGCCCGCGGTGGTCGGACACTCGCTCGGCGGCATGCTGGCGGCGCTGTGGGCCGCCGAGCATCCCGAATGCCCGCTCGCGGTCAACCTCGACGGGCACACGAATCCCACCGGCCCGATACTGCGCGGCTTCGTCGACGAACAGGTCCGGCTGTCCGAGGATCCTGATCTGGGCGCGCTGATCGCGGCGTTCGACGAACTCGACCTGATCGCGACTTACCGGGCCACGCGGTGCCCGTTGGTGGTCGTCTCCTCGATGCGGCCGGACGCCGAGATGATGCTCCCCGAGGACGTCGGTGTCGCGTTCGCCCAGTACCGCAAGGAATTCGGCGAACTGCTCGATGCCGCGGCCGCGGACACTCCGCTGCTTTCCTTGCGGGAGACGGACACCGGACACGATGTGCACTTCGAAGCGCCGGAGGAGGTCGCCGACCTGATCCGCGCCGGCCTGGCTACCGAAACCGGTCCGTCGCCTCGCGCAGCGCGGGAATCACGCCGGGATCGCTGACCGCGTGCCCGGCACTCTCGACCAGCTTCAACTCGGACCCAGGCCAAGCCCGATGCAACTGGTGCGCCGTGATCGGCGGGCACACCGCGTCGTAACGTCCTTGTACCAAGACTCCGGGGATCCCGGCGAGGTTCCCGGCATCCCGGATCAACTGGCCCTCTTCCAGCCACGCGCCGTGCTGGAAGTAGTGCACCGCGAGGCGAGCGAACGCCAGTGCGAACCGCGGATTCGCGTATTGCTCCACAAAGGACTTCTGCGGCAGCAACGCCACTGTCGCGCCTTCCCAGACGCTCCAAGCGATCGCGGCCCGCTCGCGGACCGCGGGATCAGGGGAGTGCAGCAGCTCGGCATACCCGGCGAGCGGGTCTTCCGTGTTGTCCAGCGGCTCCAGGAAAGCGTCCCACTCCACTGGGAAGAGATTCGCCGCACCGCCACGGTAAAGCCAATCCAGTTCCCGCTGCCGCACAGTGAAAATCCCGCGCAACACCATCTCGGACACCCGCGACGGATGGGTTTCCGCGTAAGCCAGCGCAAGCGTCGAACCCCACGACCCGCCGAACAGCTGCCACCGCTCGATGTTCAGCCGTTCGCGCAGCAACTCCATGTCGGACACCAAGTGCCACAACGTGTTCGCCGACAAGTCGTCGTCGCCCGCGTTGGGCGTGCTGCGACCCGCGCCGCGCTGGTCGAACAGGATGATCCGGTAGGCCTCGGGATCGAAGTGCCGCCGGGTCATCGGGGAGACGCCGCTTCCCGGCCCGCCGTGCAGCACCACCACCGGTTTCCCCTGCGGGTTCCCGGCTTCCTGGCAGTAGATCCGGTGCCCGTCGCCGACGTCCAGCATTCCGTCGGCGCGCACCGGGATCGGCGGGTAAAGCTCGTCCATGCCGGACACTCTTCCCGAAGGCTTCCGGCTCCCCGAAAGGAGGGTGGGGGCCCGCCCCCGCCGCCGGGCTGAGCGGGCCCCCGTCTGTGATCGCGGTCAGCAGCCTGGTGTCGCGGCTACGTTCGCGAAGCCCTTCCCGGCGTTGGTCACCTTGTTGCTGGCGCAGACCTTGTTCCCGGTGGCCGCCTTGACCACGTAGAAACCGTAGGCCGAGGGCGCCTGCACGTCCGCGGTGTTGTCCGAGAAGGTGTTGTTCTGGCCCCAGCCGTCGACCTGCACGTGGACCTCGAACGACCCGTAGGTCGCGTCGTGCACGAAGACCTTGCTGCCCTTGTTGCCGGTGACCAGGTATCCGTTGCCCTTCACGTCGACCCAGCTGTCGGCGTAGTTCTCGCCGCTCTGGCCGGTGCCGTCGAAGGTGTTGCCGCGCAGTTCGCCGCCGGTGGTGCCTTCCTTGACGTCGATCGACTCCGCGCGCACGTTGGGCCCGATCTTGTTGCCGATCGCCTTGTTGCGGTCGCTGTGGTCGGGCTGCCCGTTCGGCCAGTTGCTGGTGGCCGAACCGAAGTAGATGCCTTCGCCGAACCCGCCGTTTTCCTTGCCGGTGTCGGAGATTTCGGAGTTCTGCACGACGTTGTCGCTGCTGCCGTGCTGGAAGTGGATGCCCTCGTTGCCGATGCCGGTCACCTTGAGCCCGTCCACCAGCGTGTGGTTGACGCCGAGCGCCATCACGCCTTTCTGGCCGCCGGTGACGGTGAAGCCGGAGAGCGTCCAGTAGCTGCCGGTCAGTTCGATGGTGCGGCCGCCGGACGCCTGCACGACCGCGCTGCGCGGGCCGGTCAGGGTGATCCGGCCGGAGTCGGTGCCGTTGGCGGCGGCCTTGAAATTGCCGGTGTAGGTGGTGTTCGCGGCCAGCTGGATCGTGGTGCCCGGCTTGGCCGAGGCCAGCGCCGTCTTCAGCTCGGCGGAGTTCTTGACCGGGACGGTCCCGGCGGACGCCGCGGGTGTGGCGAGTGCGAGCAGTGCTGCGGCTCCGGCAGTTGCTGCCAGAACCCGATCGCGGACACGCATTCCAACCCTCCTCGTCGAGGCTCGATGACTTCGGATGCGGCGTGCGCTCACGCTATGACATCGAGAGAACACTGGTCAAGTACATGATTGATGTTCATGGATGTGAACAAAATGAACAAAGGATGGCCGGAAAGTGTCGCCTGCGACTGTTCCCGCCCGGCTTGCTCGGAGTTAACCCGGTCCTCGGTAGCTTTTCCGCGGAATGCCCGAACTGCGGCGAGAAAGGCCCGTGAATGTCCGCGGTCAGCTACCTCGAGTCCATTGTCGTCGGCGCTTTGCAAGGCGTGTCGGAATTGTTTCCGGTGTCCAGTCTCGGACACAGCGTCCTGTTGCCGGCGCTCGTCGGCGGAAGCTGGGGCCGCGACCTGAGCATCGGGAAGGACTCGCCGTATCTCGCGGTGCTGGTGGCGATGCACGTCGCCACCGCGATCGCGCTGATCCTCTTCTTCCGCCGCGACTGGGTGCGCATCGTCACCGGCCTGTGGACATCGATCCGCCGCCGCGAGGTCCGCACGGCCGATCAGCGGCTCGCATGGCTGCTCATCCTCGCGACGATCCCGGTCGGGATCGCCGGGCTGCTGCTGGAAAGCCTGCTGCGCGACGTGCTCGGCAAGCCGGTGCCGTCGGCGATCTTCCTCGCGCTCAACGGCGGGGTGCTCTACGCCGCGGAGAAGTTCTCCCGGAAGCCCAAGGCGGCGGTCTCGCGCGAGGAAGAGACCATCGACTTCAGTGCCGAAGAGACGATGGTGATGCGCGCGGTGACTGTCGACGAGGCGACCGACGTCCGGCTGTCGAAGCTGAGCGTGAAGGAAGCCGTGCTCATCGGTTCGGCGCAGATTTTGGCTCTGCTGCCCGGGATCAGCCGCTCCGGCATCACCATGGTGGCCGGTCTGCGCCGCGGTCTCGACCACGAGGACGCCGCCCGGTTTGCCTGGCTGCTGGCGACGCCGGTGATCCTCGCCGCGGGCGCGTTGAAGATGCCGTCGCTGTTCACGCCGGAGAACAAGCCGTCGCTCGGCCCGGCTCTGGTCGGCAGTGTGGTGGCGTTCGTGGCGTCCTACATTTCTGTCCGTTTTCTGACGAAATACTTTGAAACGCGCACCTTGACCCCCTTCGCCATCTACTGCGCGGTCGCCGGAATCGGCAGTCTGATCTTCTTCGCGGTGTCAGGGGCGGCGTAGGGCGCAATTTCGCCGGGTGCACACTGAACGCATCGAAAGCGTGCCTGACCTGCCGCCGCTGAGCGGATCGACGTTGTTCACGGCCTGGACCTTGGACGTCCCGGCCGTGGTCGTCGCGCTCGCGCTCGGCGTCGGCTACGTCGTGGCGGCACGCCGTCAGGAGTGGTCAGCGGGCCGGACCACAGCGTTCCTCTCCGGGCTGGCCACGCTCATCCTCGTCACATGCTCGTTCCTGGGCGTGTACGACACGACGCTGTTCTGGGTCCGCGCGACGCAGAACACCGTCCTGCTGATGGTCACGCCGCTGCTGCTCGCGTTAGGCGCGCCAGTGACGCTCCTGATGCGCACTGTGCCGCCCAGGGTCGCCGCGTGGCTGCGTACGCACGGCCGTGGCCGCTTCGCGCAGTTCATCACGTTCCCGCTGTGCGTCACCGTGGTGCTGATCGCGCCGTTCCTGCTCATCTACCTCACGCCGCTGTACGAGCTTTCGCTCGACTCAGCGGTCGTCGGCGGCCTCGTGCGCGTGGCGCTCGTGCTGGCCGGCTTCCTGTACTTCTACAGCCGCGTGCAGCTCGACCCGACGCCGCGCAACGGCTCGCACCTGGTGTCCGTGTGGATCTCGTTCACCGAAGTGGTCTTCGACGGCGCGCTCGGCCTCGTGCTGTGGCTTGGCCCGCTGCTCGCGCCCGCGCACTACGACGCGGTGCACCGCGACTGGGGACCGGACCGGCGCACGGACCAGATCATCGGTGCCGGCGTGCTGTGGATCGGCGGAGACGTCGCCGGGCTGCCGTTCGTCGGCGCGCTCTTCATCAGGTGGGCCCGCGACGACGAAAAACGGGCGAAACGGCTCGACCGGAAACTGGACGAGGAGGCAGCGGCAGGCGAAGCACCGGCGAAGGGATTGTGGTGGGAAAACGATCCGGAACTCGCCGAACGGTTCCGCCGCTCGTGAGTGCTGATCACGGTTCTAACCGCGAACAGCACTCACGAGGCAGCAGCTCAGTGGAACGCGTGCTCAGGCGCGGGGAACTCGCCGCGCCGGACGTCCTCGGCGAACGCCGTCGCGGCGCTCTGCAGCACCCCGGCGACATCGGCGTACCGCTTCACGAACCGCGGCGCCTTGCCGCGGCGCAGCCCGGCCATGTCCTGCCAGACCAGCACCTGGGCGTCGCAGTCCGGACCGGCTCCGATGCCGACCGTCGGGATCTGCAGCTCGTGCGTGACGCGCTTGGCCGCCTCGGCGGGCACCATCTCCATCACGACCGCGAACGCGCCGGCTTCCTGCAGGGCCAGCGCGTCGGCGAGCAGCTTCTCCGCCGCTTCGCCGCGCCCCTGCACCCGGTAGCCGCCGAGGTTGTGCTCGCTCTGCGGGGTGAAGCCGATGTGGCCCATGACCGGGATCCCGGCCGAGGTGAGCGCCTCGACGTGCGGCGCGAACCGGTGCCCGCCCTCAAGCTTGACGGCGTGCGCGCGGCCTTCCTTCATGAACCGGACGGACGTGGCCAGCGCCTGCTCCGGCGACAGCTGGTAGGAGCCGAACGGCAGATCGGCCACCACGAGCGCGCGTTTGGCCGCCCGGGTGACCGAGCGGACCAGCGGGAGCAGCTCGTCGACCGTGACCGGGAGCGACGTATCGTAACCGAACACGTTGTTCGCCGCGGAGTCGCCGACCAGCAACACGGGGATGCCTGCTTCGTCGAAAAGCTCGGCGGTATACATGTCGTACGCGGTGAGCATCGGCCACGGTTCGCCGCGGTCCTTCAGCTCGCGCAGATGGTGGATCCGGACTTTTCGCGGCTTCGCCGGACCGGCGCCGCTCGCGGGTCCGGTTCCGTAAGGGGCGGCCACCTCGCCGGCGGCGCCATCGGGTTGGGCAGACTGGGCAGACATCGTCGTCGACCGTCCTTCCCTCGAGGCCTCGCGGAGGTCCCCGGGTCGTGGAGTCAGAACCGGACACAGCCTGACACGCGCGCGGAAGGGCCCCAAGGTCGTGCGACCAGCTTCACACGGCCGGGTAGCGACAACCGTTTTGCCTCCTGTGACGTCTTGATAGGCACCGGACCGATATGCGCCCGGTGGTGAGAAAGTCCGGCGCCTCCCTCGACGGAGCGGCTGCGCCGCAAGAAAGCCCGGCTACCGCCCCACCACCTCCCTCAACGGAGCGGCGGAGCCGCACGGAAAGGATCCAATGGGAACCCCAGTGAGCGCCCGCCCGCGCAGCCTTGGCTGGAAGGCGCGCGCCGGCGGTCTCGTGGCCACTGTCGTGCAGCTCGCGGCGATCTTTTCGATCGTGCTGCTGCTCGCCGGCGGACGGCACGGGCACCTGCTGAACGGCATCGACATGGCGTTCGGCGCGGTGAGCGTGCCGACCAGTTCGAGCCTGGTGATCGTGCTGCTGCTGGTCGTGCTCGGCGCGGCGCTGCGCAGGCGCAAGAAGGCCGCGCTGTACGTGCTCGTGCTGTTCCAGGTCGCGGGCCTGGTCACCACGCTGGTCCTGCAGGCGCTGCTGCTGTGGGCTCCCGACCTGCTGACTCTCACCGCCCGGCAGATGCGGCACATCCCGACGCAGGTGGGCGCGCTCGCGGTGGCCGACGCCATCTCGGTCCTGCTGATCGTGTTCCTGCTGTCGCTGCGGCCCGCGTTCCCCGCGCGGCTCGCCCCCGGTGCCTGGTGGAACGGCCTTTCCGTGCTGTTCATCGGGTTCCTCGCGGTGATCGTGTGCGGCTGGGCACTCACCGAGGTATTCCCGGGCAGCCTTGGCGACGCGTGGGAGCGGTTCGCCTGGGTGGTCAACCACGCGACCGGCGAGAACTTGCAGTTGCGCCGCATCGGCGTCGGCGAAGGCCCGGCGTGGATCGACGTCGTCCTCGACCTCGGCGCGACCTTCGTGTCTACTGCCGCGCTGTACACGCTCTTCCGTGGCGTACGCAGCCGTCGCATTCGGACAGACGACGAAGAACTGCAGCTGCGCCGTCTGCTGGGCGAGTTCGGCGAAGACGACTCTCTCGGTTACTTCGCCACGCGTCGCGACAAGAGCGTCATGTTCGCGCCCAACGGCCGCGCCGCAGTGACGTACCGCGTGCTCGCCGGCACCACAGTCGCAAGCGCGGACCCGATCGGTGACCCCGACGCGTGGCCGGACGCGGTGCAGGCGTGGCTCCACGAAGCGCGTACGTACGGCTGGACGCCAGGCGTGCTCGGCGCGAGCGAGAAGGGCGCGAAGGTGTACGCCGCGGCAGGGCTGCGCGCGCTGCAGATCGGCGACGAAGCGGTCCTCGACGTCCGAGAGTTCTCGCTTACCGGGCCTGAGCGAAAGTCCGTGCGACAGGCGGTGAAGCGGATTCAGCGCGCCGGGTACACCGCGCAGGTCCGTCGACACAGCGAGATCCCCGAAGACGAGATGGTGCAGCTGCTGGCACGCGCGCAGCAGTGGCGCGTCGACGAGACCGAGCGCGGCTTCTCGATGGCGCTCGGCCGTCTCGGCGACCCGAGCGACGGCCGCAGCGTGATGGTCGAGGCGTACGACGCGCGCGGCGAACTGCGCGGCCTGCTGTCGTTCGTGCCGTGGGGCCGACGGGGCCTCTCGCTCGACTTGATGCGCCGTGACCGGGACGCCGAAAACGGGCTCAACGAGTTCATGGTCGCCGAGGTCGTCGCGGCCGCGCAGCACGTCGGCGCGCAGCGGATCTCGCTGAACTTCGCGATGTTCCGCGCGGTGTTCTCCGAAGGCGAGCGCATCGGCGCCGGGCCGGTGCTGCGCGCGTGGCGCGCGGTGCTCGGCCTCGCGTCGCGGTTCTTCCAGCTGGAATCGCTGTACCGGTCCAACGCCAAGTACGGCCCGGAGTGGGAACCGCGGTTCCTCTGCTACTCCTCGGCGCGACGGCTCCCGCGGGTCGGCATCGTCGCGGGCGCGCTGGAGGGCTTCGTGCCCACCGGACGCGCGCGTTCGCTGCGGCTGGAGAACGTGGGGGAGGACTTCGTCGCGCAGGTCCGGCGCATCGACGAGGAAGCGGCGCAGGTCGTGCCGCGGCCCAAGCGGCGTCCGGAACAGGTGCGCGTGCGAGTGGCCAAAGTGGACAAACTGCGGGAGCTCGGGGTGGATCCGTACCCCGTCGGCTTCTCCCGCGAAGACCACCTCGGCGACATCGTGCACACGTTTTCCGGACTGGAACCCGATTCCCACACCGGAAAACGCGTCCGGGTAGCCGGGCGAGTGCTCGCCCTGCGCACCCTCGGCGGCCTGTGTTTCGCGCGGATCAAGGACTTCTCCGGCGAACTGCAGCTGATGCTCGACGCGAAGGTCCTCGACCTGACCGGGTGGCGAACCGGCGTAGACCTGGGCGACCACGTCGGCGTGAGCGGCGAGGTGATCACGTCCCGCCGGGGCGAGCTGTCCGTGCTCGTGGACGAGTGGACTGTCACCGCGAAGTGCCTGCATCCGTTGCCGGACAAGCGAAAGGGCCTCACCGACCCGGAGACGCGAGTCCGCCAGCGTTACCTGGACCTTGCGGTCAACCCTGACTCCGCGAACATGCTCCGCCTGCGCTCGACGGTCGTCCGTGCCGTCCGCGAACGCCTCCACCAAGGCGACTTCCTCGAAGTCGAAACCCCGATGCTGCAGACCATCCACGGTGGCGCCAACGCGCGGCCGTTCGTCACGCACATCAACGCGTACGACATGCGGATGTATCTGCGGATCGCTCCGGAGCTTTACCTGAAGCGCCTGTGCGTGGCCGGCGTTGAGCGGGTCTTCGAGCTGAACCGGAACTTCCGGAACGAGGGCGTGGACGCGACCCACAACCCGGAATTCACGATGCTGGAGGCGTACCAGGCGTACGCGGACTACAACGCCATGCGCCACCTGATGCGCGACCTGATCCAGCACGCCGCCGAAGCCGCGTACGGCGCACAGATCGTGCGACGCCCCGACGCCAACGGCCGCGTCGTCGAACACGACATCTCCGGCGACTGGCCGGTGATCCCCGTGCATAAGGCCGTGTCGGACGCTCTAGGCGAGGAAATCGACTCCCACACGCCCATCGCCACTTTGCGGAAGCTGTGCGCCGCCGCCGGAGTCCCGGTGCCGGAGGAAGCCAGCGCGGGCGACCTGGTGCTGAAGGCACACGAGCACCTGGTGGAGGGTTCGACGGTCCTGCCGACCTTCTACACGGACTACCCGACCGAGGTCTCCCCGCTGACCCGCCAGCACCGCACGGACCCGCTCCTGGCCGAACGCTGGGACCTGATCGCGTTCGGTTCGGAAGTCGGGACCGCGTACACGGAGCTGACCGACCCGCTAGAGCAGCGTCGCCGCTTGGAGGCACAGTCGTTGCGCGCGGCGAGCGGCGATGTCGAGGCGATGGAGCTGGACGAGGACTTCCTGCTGGCACTGGAACACGGAATGCCGCCGACCGGCGGGCTGGGGCTCGGGGTGGACCGGCTGCTGATGATGCTGAGCGGAACGTCCATTCGGCAGACGGTGCTTTTCCCGTTCGTCCGTCCGCAGGGGTGAGGCCGGATTCGGTGGTGCCGGGGCTTGCTGCCTCGGCACCACGTCGGGGGAGACGGCCACTGCTCCGGATCTCCCCGCCAGGCGGAGCTGACGTCTGGCGGGCTTGGTCTGCTTGACTCCGACTCGCTCTCGCACGGAGTCAGACGGGGGCTGATGCAGTGCTTTGCAGCCGTGAGCCGTGTCGGCAGTTGAAGACACCGCGCCACTGTTCGCCGAAATCCGCAGCCGCCAGAACTCCTGCTTCCGCTGGCTCGCAGATATCGGCACTCGCCGACATGCCCCAGCGGTCCGCCCTTGGCCACCGGTGTCAGCGACTGCAGACGTAGTGCCCGGCCAGCCACCCGAAGAATTCGTGGTCGTAGTCGCCTCGCCGCTGTCGTCGACCCCGCCGATGTCGGCAGCTGGAGACACGCGACTGCCATTCGCACACGACCCGTGGCCTGGCACACCACGTGGAGATCATCGCCCTCGGCCAGCCGCCCAGTCCATCCCCGTGACCAGCCGTCCCGGTGCCTTCCGCGGCCAGCCGCCTCAAGCCCCGCAGTCGTCCGGCTTCGCCGCCCCTGTCCTCCCCGGTGACCAGCCGCGGTCCCGGTGCCTTCCGCGGCCAGCCATCTCAAATCCCGCAGTCGTCCGGCCTCGCCGCCCCTGTCCTCCCCAGTGACCAGCCGCCGTCCCGGTGCCTTCCGCGGCCAGCCACCTCAAGCCCCGCAGTCGTCCGGCCTCGCCGCCCCTGTCCTCCCACCACGCCGAGCCGCTCCGCGGTGTCCCCTCCCTGCTCCCGCCCTCGTCTCCGCGATCCCCGGCCAAGTCCTGAACGTCCTTCACGTTCGGGGCGGGTATTGGCGGCCCGTCAACCATGATCCGGTAACCTCCCCAAGGATTCGGTGCGTGAGTTCGTGGTAGCGGATGGTGTCCGGAACCTCCGGTAAGTCACGGGTGTGACACCATCCGGCACTTCGTCGCAGAGATTCGCTTAGGGTGGGCAAGTGCGTGCTGCGCGGGTGGCTTTGATAGTCCTGCTCGGACTGGGTTTGGCGGGATATTCCGCGTGGCTGCTGGAGTTCTTCATGCAGACCGGGGTGTCGCCGACCGAACAGCCGGTCTGGGATTTGTTCTACGCGCAGCCGGTCTTCCAAGTCGCGGCGGGCATCGGCGGCGTGGCCTTTTTCCTCACCGGACCCGCCCTGATGCGGCTCGCGCCGGCGCACTGGAGCGGCCGGCTGACATCAGTTTCGGTGTCGGTGTTCGGGATCGTGCTGATGGTGTGCGCGGGCGTCCCGGAGACGGTGGTGACGCCGAACCTGCTGAGCGCGGCCGTCGCCGTCGGCGCGTTCAGCCTGATCTTCTGGTGGCCGTCCGGTTGGCGAGCTTGTGCGGTGGGTTGCCTGGTGGTCGTGCTGGTCGCGTGGGGGCTGGTGGTGGCGTCGACGCTGGCCGGGCATCTGGAGGGCGTGTTCACCCGGGTTCAGCTGGTGGTGCACGCGGCGCAGGTCGTGATCGGCGGCGCGTACGTCATGCAGACCCCGGTCCCGGTCCGCGGCCGAAAATTGTCGGTGGCGGGTGCGATGCTGCGGAGCAACAGACACCGGAAGTGAGGCCACCATGGCTGGCAAAGTCTCCCCGACCCCCGACGAACGCGGCGGTTTGCTCGGTTTCCTGGCTCAGCAGCGGCAAGCGGTGAAGACCGCCGCGTACGGCCTGACCGACGACCAGGCGCGCGCCGTGCCCAGCGCGAGCGCCCTGAGCGTGGGCGGGCTGCTGAAACACGTGTCGTCCACCGAAAGCGGCTGGATCGACCATGTGCTGCGCATCCCGCCGAAGCCCTTCGCCGAAAGCATGGCGACCTACCAGGAAAACTACCGCCTCGGCCCGGACGAGACGCTGGAGTCGGCCATCGCGGCCTACGACCAGGTGGCCGCCCGCACCGAAGAGGTCATCGCCGGGATCGAGGACCTGAACCAGGAAGTCCCGGTCCCGAAGGACGTGCCCTGGTTCCCGGACGATGTGTCGGCCTGGTCCGTCCGCTGGGTGCTCCTGCACCTGATCGAGGAAACCGCCCGCCACGCCGGTCACGCCGACATCGTCCGCGAATCCCTGGACGGCGCCACCGCCATGCCCCTGCAAGCCGCGGCGGAGGGCTGGCCGGAGACGGACTGGCTGAAGCCGTGGAAACCGGCGGAATGAGCTGAGTTTCGCTGAACGTTCGCCCAGCCAGCCGCGATGGCCGAGCCAATCCGAGCGGGGTTGGGTTGGCGGGCTCAAGGGTGGATCGCCGGTCAGTCGCAGCGGCCGAATTAGTCCAGGCGGCTTGGTTCCCGGTTAGTCGGCTGTGGGACTGGATGCCGCTGACCGTAACGGTTGGGTCGGTCGGCCAACGGGGACGAGTGATTCATTCGAGCGGACTGCTTCGCTCGGCTGCGGTGGTCACCTCCGAGCGGATTGCTTCGGTCGGCTGCGCTGGTCAGCTCACTGGCCTGGCTGGCGACGGGGCTGTCCTGGAACGGGTCGGTGGCTGGCTGGCGACGGACGAGCCAGGGGAGTGGCTTTCGGCTGGCCGAAATGACTGAGCCAGGGGGGAGCGGCTTTCGGTTGGCTGAGATGACTGAGCCAGGGGGAGTGGCCTTTCGGCTGGCTGAAATGACTGAGTCAGGCGGGCCGGATCGTGCCGGACTAGTCGCGGACGTCGGCTCGTCGGCTCGTCGGCTCGTTGGCCGCGGGGCCAGAATCGTCGACCGGGCGGCTTCGACTGGCTGCGAGCTTCGGCAAGCGGGTGCACTCGGTGGGGAACCTGCCGCACTGGGGGTGCGGCTGGATTCCGGCCGAGTGCGCCAAAGCTCCAGCCCGACCAAGCGGCTTTCGCACGGCGGCCGGGCAAGCCTCCTGACCGATCCTCAAGGCGGACCAGTTCTCGCGCCGACCCCGTCAGAACAGCGTCGGTTCCTCCGGAAAAGCCCCTTCGATCACCAACATCCGCCGCTTCGTCTCGACCCCGCCCGGCGCTGAGAAGCCGCCGGTGTTCTTGCCTGCTCCCAAAACCCGGTGGCACGGCACGATGATCGGAAAAGGATTGTTCCCCATCGCCTGTCCGACAGCCTGTGCGGAGCCTGGCGCGCCCAGCTGATGCGCGATATCCCCGTACGTCAGGACTTTTCCCGGCGGAATAGCCCGCGCGACGTCGTACGCGCGCCGGTTGAAGTCCGGCACGTCCCGGTAATCCAACGGTGCCGCACGCAGATCGCGAGCCTCTCCCGACAGCAGCGCGACGACATCCTCCACCACCGCGCGAAGTTCGTCCGGCACCGGCGATTCCGCCGCATCCGGGAAGCGCGTCGCGAGGTGCGCGCGCGTCCGCTCAGTCGTGCTTCCCGGCAGTGCGGTTCCGATCACCGCACCGTCCCGCCAGGCGAGGCCGCACGCCCCGATCGGGGTGTCGAACACCGTGTACCCAACCGTCATGCCGCCCAGCGTACGACCCGGCACCGACAGAAACTGGCGAGAAAACGACACGACCCTGCACCCGCGACCATCGCCCTGAGCAACCCAGCCGAGCGCGTCTGGCAATGGCAATGGCGAACGGCACCCGAAGCTTCCGCCGGTCGAGCCAAGCCAGCGTATCGAGCCTGGAGACCTCGGCCGGACGCTGGAACCGGGTTGCAGCAAGAGGCCCGGATAGCCGGGCCTCAGGACTCGGCCGACGGCACACCAGGTTCCAGCGTCCGGCTGCCAGCCAGTCACGCCGGGCACCCGCCTCCGAAGCGAAGCCGGAAATCCCGGTCAGCACGCCGTTCCGTCGCCCGGCGGCACCGGAAGTCCCGGTCAGCACTTCGCTCCGTCCCCCGGCTCCGATGCCCGGCGGCGTCGCAAATCTCGGTCAGCACACCGTTCCGTCGCCCGGCTCCGATGCCCGGGGGCGGAAATCCCGGTCAGGACTTCCGTTCCCGCCATCCGTTCGTCATCGGAAGCCGCCGGTCCCGGCCGAAGGCCTTGAACGTGATCTTCGTGCCCGGCGGGTACTGCCGCCGCTTGTACTCGGCTCGGTCGACCAGCCGCACGACCCGGTCGATGGTCTCCGGATCAAAGCCCGCCTCGATCAGATCCGCATACCCGCGGTCGTTCTCGACGTAATCGTCCAGGACGTCGTCCAGCAACTCGTAATCCGGCAGCGAATCCGAGTCCTTCTGGTCCGGCCGCAGCTCCGCCGACGGCGGCTTCGTGATCGAGTTTTCCGGGATCGGCGGCGTTTCCCCGCGCTTGGCCGCTTCCTCGTTCCGCCACCGCGCCAGCTGCCACACGTGCGTCTTGAACAAGTCCTTGATCGGCGCGAAAGCTCCGACCGCGTCACCGTAAATAGTCGAATAGCCGACGGCCAGTTCGGTCTTGTTGCCGGTCGCCAGCACCAGGTGTCCGTCCAAATTAGACAAAGCCATCAGCAGCATCCCGCGCACCCGCGCCTGGATGTTCTCCTCCGCGAGCCCGGTCAGCTGCAGCTGATTGACATACACGTCAACCATGTCGCCGATCGGCTCGACCCGGTAATGCGCACCGATCCGCTCCGCCAAGTCGGAAGCGTCATCCCGCGAGTGCGACGACGAGTACTTCGACGGCATCGAAACGCCGTACACGTTGTCCCCGCCGAGTGCGTCCGCAGCCAGCGCCGCGCAGACCGCCGAGTCGATTCCGCCGGAGAAGCCGAACGTAACCGACGAGAAGCCGTTCTTGTGCACGTAATCGCGCAGCCCGACGACCAGCGCCGACCACACCTCGGCCTCGTCCGACAGCGGTTCGCTGATCGTCGGGGCGACCAGCGGCGAGTACTCAACCAGCGGCGAGTCATTCAACACCCGCCGGTGCACTTCCAGCCCGTCGAAAGAGCCAGTGGCAGCAGCACTAGCAGCAGGCAGATCCAAGTCCAGCACCAGCAGGTGCTCCACGAACTGCGGCGCCCGCGCGAGCAGAGTCCCGTCCGCGCCGACCACCAGCGAGTCTCCGTCGAAAACCAGGTCGTCCTGTCCGCCGACCTGGTTCGTGTACACCAGCGGCGCGCCGGCCTCGGCAGCGCGCCGAGCGATCAGCGGCAGCCGCTGTTCGTCTTTCGAGCGCTCGTACGGCGACGCGTTCGGCGCGACCACCAGGTCGACTCCGGCCTTGCCCAGCGCGGAGATCGGCCCGCCGTCCTGCCAGATGTCCTCGCAGATCACCATGCCGATGTCGACGCCGTGCAGCCGCAGCACCTCGAGTTCGGTGCCCGGTTTGAAGTACCGGTGCTCGTCGAACACCCCGTAGTTCGGCAGGTGGTGCTTGAACTGCCGGGCGACGACCTCGCCGCGGTAAAGCGCAGCCGCCGCGTCGCGCGGGCCGATTTCGTCGTGGTCGAGATAGCCGACGTACGCGAGCACGTCGCCGCAGCCTGCCTCGTCGAGCCGGCGCGCCAGTTCGGTCACCGAGCGCCGGGACGCGTCGGCGAACGTGCGCCGGAGCGTGAGGTCCTCGACCGGATAACCGGTCTGGGACATCTCCGGGAACACGACGACGTGCGCGCCCGCCTCGGCGGCCTTGCGGGTCCACTCGACGGTGAGCGCGGTGTTCCCGTCGATGTCGCCGACGGTGGTGTTGACCTGGGCCAGTGCGATGCGCAGTTGCGGCATGCCGCCATTCTGTCCCACCGCACCGACAGAAACTACGCAGAGGTGAGCCAGAGAACGGCGAAGGGCCCCTCACCCGCGGCGAGGGGCCCTTCGAAAGAAGGAATCAGGACTTCTTCATCCGCATCATGCTGCGCACCTTCTTGACCGTCTGCTCGAAGTCCGAGTCGAACGGGTTGTCGTGCACCAGGTACGTCCACGTCGTGTTCGCCCGCCGCACGCCGACGTCCTCGAGGTCGAGGCCGTTGTCGGTGATCTCGGCTTCCTCGAGCGTCTTCGCCGCGCGCGAGGCGGATTCGGCGATGATCTTGTGGAATTCCGGGATCGCCGCGCGGTGGAACTCGTCCAGCGGCGTCTCGCGGGCCAGCGCGCGCAGGTGGATGCTCTCGCGCACGTCGGTGAGGTACGCCAGGTGGTCCGACCACAGCTGGTCGAGGTGGAACAGCCGGACCTCGCGGCACACCTGCTCGAGCCGGTCGGAGTCGTCCAGCTTTTCCTTCAGCTCGGCGAACTTCTCCGGCTGCGCCTTCTCCAGCTCCTCGGCCGCGAGCCCGGTGTGCAGCACCTTGTCGCGGTGTTCCAGCAGCTCGGCGCGCTGCCGCTCGATCAGCCGCGTGTAGCGCCAGGTGTTGCGGTGGATCTCCAGGTCGACGCCCTCGGCCACGCGCTGGGCGTGGTTGAGCTGCCGGTGCGCGGCCGGGTCGGTGATCTCGCCGGTCTCGGTGTCCGCGTCGATGCCGTCGGGCAGATCCGGCGCGTTCGACAGCACGAGGTCGTCGTTGAGGCTCGCGAAGAAGATCGCGCTGCCCGGGTCGCCCTGTCGTCCGGACCGGCCGCGCAGCTGCCCGTCGAGACGGCTCGACGGATATCGCGCGGTGCCGATCACGTGCAGGCCGCCCAGCTCAGCGACCTCTTCGCGGGTCGCGCCGTCGCTGCCGCCGAGCCGGATGTCGGTACCGCGGCCGGCCATCTGCGTGGACACGGTGACCGCGCCCTTCTTGCCCGCCTCGGCGATGATCGCGGCCTCTTCGGCGTCGTTGCGCGCGTTCAGCACGACGCACGGCAAGTCGACCTTCGCCAGCTTTTCCGCCAGCTCCTCGGACTCGGCGACGTCCTGGGTGCCGACGAGGATCGGCCGCCCGGTTTCGTGCACCGTGCGGATCTCCTCCTCGATCGCGCGCAGTTTCTGCGACGGCGAGGCGAAAACGCGGTCCGGCAGGTCCTCGCGGACGTTCGGGGTGTTCGGCGGGATCACCGCGACCTCGAGCTTGTAGAACTCGCGCAGCTGCTCGGCGACCGCCACCGCGGTACCGGTCATGCCCGCGACCTCGGGATAGCGCGCGAGCAGCGCCTGCACGGTGATCGAGTCGAGAATCTCGCCCCGGTCGGTGGCGGTGACCTGCTCCTTCGCCTCGACCGCGGCCTGGAGGCCGTCCGGCCAGCGCTGCAGTTCGGCGACGCGGCCGCGGGCGGCGTTGATCAGCTGCACCTTGCCGTCGCGGACCAGGTAGTCGACGTCGCGGGTGAGCAGCGCGTGCGCGTGCAGGGCGACGTTCACCGCGGCGAGCCGGTCCGAACCGGACTCGTCGTACAGGTCGACGCCGCCGAGCGACTTCTCCACGACCGACGCGCCGGCGCTGGTCAGCCACGCGTTGCGGCCCTCGGAGTCGGTCTCGTAGTGCAGGCCGAGCCGCAGCCGCCGGACGATCTTGGCGACCTCCTCGTCGGCGTCGTTGTGGTCGATCGAACCGGCCATGACCAGCGGCACGCGTGCCTCGTCGACCAGCACCGAGTCGGCCTCGTCGACGATCGCCACCTCGGGGGCCCTCTGCACGAGGTCGTCGGCGTTGGTGACCAGGCGGTCGCGCAGCACGTCGAAGCCGATTTCGGCGACCGCGCCGTAGGTGACCTCCTTGCCGTAGGCCTCCTTGCGCTCCTCCTTCGAGTGCGCCGGTTCGACCCAGCCGACGGTGACGCCGAGCAGGTCGTACACCGGGCCCATCCACTCCGCGTCGCGGCGGGCGAGGTAGTCGTTGACCGTGACTACGTGCACCCGGCGGCCGCGCAGCGCGTACCCGGCCCCGGCCAGCGCGCCGGCGAGCGTCTTGCCCTCACCGGTCTCCATTTGCACGACGTGCCCGGTGAGCAGGCCCATGGTGCCGAGCAACTGGACGTCGAAGGCCCGCTCGCCGAGCTTGCGCCGGGCGGCCTCGCGGCCGAGCGCGCAGATCTCGATCAGCTGGCTGTCGGTGAACGAGGCGGCCCCGCCGATGGCGTCCCGCAGCTTGCCCGCGCGCTCGGTGAGCTCGGCGTCCTCGAGCTTCTCCAGCTCCGGTTCGAGCTTCTCGACGGCGGGCAGCAGCGCTTCGTAACGGGTCAGCTCGACGCTGCCCGGCCGCTGGATGATCCGGCGGAGCCGCTTGCCCACCCGGCTGATCAGTGCCACCCCTGGTCTCCTCGTGTCGATGTGTCTCCGGTCGCACCCCGCACTGCCCAACGCGCCGACGGTGCGTTCGAGTTCCGCGCCCGGATGGCACGATCAAACCGTGCCACGTCATCCCAGCGCCAGCCCGAAAGTCCATCCGTTCGTCGCGTTAGCGGCTGCCGGCCTGCTCGCGACCACGCTCGCGGCGTGCTCGTCGAAGTCCGGCCAGGCCGCGCTAGCTCCGACGGTCGAATCGCACGCGCCGGTGGGCCCGGTGCCCGCCGGACTGGAGCGGTTCTACGGGCAGAGCGTGTCCTGGTCCGCGTGTGCACCCTACGCGACCTCGGACGACGCGCGATCCGCCTTCAAAGCGCAGGGAATCGAGTGCGGACGGCTCACGGTTCCGTTGAACTATGACAAACCGGACGGGCAGACGATCACCATCGGCGTGCTGCGCCACCGCGCGAGCGATCCGGGCCAGAAAATCGGTTCGCTCGTGGTGAACCCGGGCGGACCGGGCGCTTCGGGCATGGTCGCCGCGGCGGGCTTGATGGACCAGGTGTCGAAGTCCGATCTGGGCGACCGGTTCGACCTCGTCGGCTTCGACCCGCGGGGGATCGGGGCCAGCGAACCGCAGATCAAATGCCTGACCGGACCCGAGCGCGACGCCGACCGCGCCGACGACAGCGAGACCGACGGTTCTCCGGCGGGCGTCGCGAAGCAGGAGGCGGAGCAGAAGGACTTCGCCGCGAAGTGCACACAGCGGACGAAGTACGGCGACGACATGCTCGCGCACGTCGGTACGCGCGACGTCGTTAAGGACATGGATGTGCTGCGAAGCGTCCTAGGCGACGAGAAGCTCACGTACCTCGGCTACTCGTACGGCACGCGCATCGGGTCCACGTACGCGGAGACCTTCCCGAAGAACGTGCGCGCGCTCGTTCTCGACGGCGCTGTCGACCCGACTCAGAGCCCGGAAGACTCACTCGTCGCGCAGGGCCAAGGCTTCGGCGGAGCGTTCAACGAGTTCGCGAAGTGGTGCGCGGCGCGTCAGGACTGCGCGCTCGGCAACAACCCGGCTGAAGCGACGAAGCAGTTTCAAGACCTCACGCGCCGGCTGATCGACTTCCCGGTGCCGGTGGGCGACGGCCGCAAGCTGTCGTACGACGACGCGACCACTGGTGCCATACAGTCCCTCTACCAGCAAAATCTCTGGGAGTACCTGAACACCGGGCTGAACGAGCTGAAGCTGCAGCGCGGCACGACGTTGGAGAAGCTCGCCGACATCTACAACGAGCGCAATCCGGACGGCAGCTACGGCACCACGCAGGACGCCTTCATCGCGATCCGCTGCGTCGACGACCCTCGTGTCACCGATCCGAAGCAGATCCTCGAAGGCCAGGAGAAATACGTAAAGGCGGCACCGTTCCTCGACGACGGCCGCCAGGCCAGCTCCGCCCGCGACGCGTGCGCGTTCTGGCCGGTGCCGAACACGTCGAAGCCGCACGAGCCGAACGTCGAGGGCCTGCCGAAGACCCTGACGATCTCGACGACGAACGACCCCGCGACGCCGTACCAGGCGGGCGTGAATCTCGCGAAGGCGCTGAAGGGCTCGCTGTTGACCTTCGAGGGGACGCAGCACACGGTGTTCCTTCAGGGCAACGCGTGCGTCGACAAGGCGGGCGCGGAGTACCTGATCGACGGCACGACACCGCCGGACGGCACTCGCTGTAAGGCCAACTGAGGTTGCGCTGGCTCGCGACGGTTGTGGTGGCGATGATGCTCGCCGCTACGGCTTGCGCGAGCCAGCGAGCAGCGCTCGAGTGGGGACCGTGTGCGCCGTACGCGCAGACTGCTTTCGAGAAGGGCCTGTACGCGGACGAGTCGGCCGACTGTGCCCGGCTGACGGTGCCGCTCGACTACGCGAACCCGCAGGGCGCGACAGTGTCGATCGGTTTGCTGCGGCATCGGGCCACGGATCCGGCACACCGGATCGGGTCTCTCGTGCTCAATCCCGGTGGGCCGGGCAGTTCGGGGATGACCGCGGCGGCCACATTGGCGCAGCCTGCCGGAACTCTTGCCCGGCAATTCGACCTGGTCGGCTTCGATCCTCGCGGTGTTCACGCGAGCGAGCCTCGGATCCGTTGCCAGTCGGATGCCGAGCAGGACGCCGCTCGTACGTCAGATGCCGGGAGCGCTGGCTGTCTTGAAAAGACCGGCGCGGAGTTTCTCGCCCACGTAGGCACGCGAGAGGTCGTACGCGACCTCGACGCCCTTCGAGCCGCCCTCGGCGACGCGAAGCTCACGTACCTCGGCTACTCGTACGGCACGCAGATCGGTTCGGCGTACGCAGAGGCGTATCCGGACAAGGTGCGCGCCATGGTCCTCGACGGCGCCATCGACCCCGCACAGAACTTGCCGCAGACGCTGATCGCGCAGACCGCCGGGTTTCAGGACGCCTTCACCCGCTTCGCGCAGTGGTGCGCGAAGCGGCCTGGGTGCCCACTGATCGGCGACGCGACCGCCGCCTTCCAGCGAATCGCCCGCCCTCCGGTCTCCGCACTGCCCGGCCGCACGCTGTCCTTCGCCGACACCGTCACCGCGACGGAAGCCGCGCTCTACTCCCGCGCGCAGTGGCCGAATTTGCAGCAAGCACTGGAAGAACTAGCGACCAGGCGTAGCGGCGCGAAGCTGCTTCAGATGGCCGACGACTACTACCAACGCGACGAGAACGGCCACTACAGCGGAGCCTTCGACGCCTACTACGCCGTCCGCTGCGTCGACTACGCCCGCGTCACCGACCGCACGGTCATCGACGCCGCGCACAGCCAAATGCTTACCGGCGCACCGTTCCTCACCGGCAGCTCGCCCGACGCGCACGAACTCGACACCTGCGCGACCTGGCCCGTACCGCCGACCTCACGGCCGCACAGTCCGTCCGCGCCCGGCCTGCCGAAGACGCTCGTCATCTCGACCACGCATGACCCGGCGACGCCCTACCGTCAGGGCGTAGCGCTCGCGAAAGACCTCAACGCCGCACTGCTGACTGTCGACGACGTACAGCACGCAGCGTTCCTGAAAGGCAACGCCTGCGTCGACAAGGCGGCAACGACGTACCTCAGCACGGCCATCGCCCGAGACGGCAACTGCTAGGGCTGCTGATCCGTCAGCAGGACTTCGTACATCACCGGGCTATCCCGGACCGTCGCTGGCGGCACCTGCAGCCACATCCGCGCGAAGCGGCGCGGCTCGGCCGCCGTCACCCAGATCTTCACGTTGACGTCCGCGTGGATCTGCGGAATCAGCGTCGCCGCGACAGCCTGGGGCACGGTTCCGCCGACGCGGTAGCCGTCGACGTGCTGGATCGTCTCGCGGATTTCGGTTTTCGGCTGCTGGAGCGAGCCGAGGAGACGGATCAGGCCTCCGTGCGGGCCGAGGAACCGGCCGACAGTGAAGGGCGTGGGGCCCTTGGTTTCGCGACCCTTCGTGTCCTTGGTGGTCGCGGTGTGCCCGGAGACGGTAAACGAGAACGACCGATCGGTGAATTCCGCGCTGCCGCTCGCCTGGCCGCCGCTCTTGAGGGTCGCGTTTCCGACGAGCTTGGTCATCGGCAGGCCGGGCAGCACGCCGTTGACGCCGACCGAGAAGTGCAGGCTGGCGACCTTGGAGAAGTTCTCCTTGGCGGCGGCGAGCAATCCGTCCGCCGCGGGCAAGGGGGGTGCCGCGGTGCAACCGCCGACCAGCCCGAGGAGCAGCAGCGCCGGCAGGACACGTCGGCTGAGCATGGCCGAGAGCCTACTTGGTTGGCCCGATCCTTTCGGATGGTGTCCTTCCGGCCACTGTCGACAGAGTTCCGGGCGCACCAGACTTACTGCTCGTGACCGTTGAGACTCGTCCTGCCCGCCGCCTGCACCGCGCCTGGTTCGTCGCGGCGGCCGCGTTCGTCGCCCTCCTCGCCGCCGCCGGCTTCCGCGCCGCGCCGGGTGTCCTGATCGATCCGCTGCACCAAGAGTTCGGTTGGTCCCGCGCCACGATCGGCTCCGCCGTCTCAGTCAACCTCGTCCTGTACGGCCTCTTCGCGCCCTTCGCCGCAGCGCTGATGGAGCGGTTCGGCATTCGCCGCGTCGCGGCCACCGCGCTGTGCGTTGTCGCTCTCGGCGCGGGCGGCACGGTCTTCATGAGCGCCAGCTGGCAGCTGATCCTCTGCTGGGGCGTGCTCGTCGGCCTCGGCACCGGCTCGATGGCGATGAGCTTCGCCGCGATGGTCGCGACGCGCTGGTTCGTGCGCCACCGCGGCGTCGTGACCGGCGTACTGACCGCCGCCGGAGCGACCGGACAGCTGATCTTCTTGCCGTTGATCGCGTCGCTCGCGGTGGACGACGGCTGGCGCACGGCATCCATGGTCATCGCCATCGCGGCTCTCGCGGTGGTCCCGGTCGTGCTGCTGGCTGTACGCGATCACCCTGCCGACGTCGGCGCTGTCGCGTACGGAGCGCCCGAAGGCACCGAAGTGGAGCGCCCCGCGCCGAAGGTCGGCACTGTCCGCCGAGGGCTGACGGTGCTGTTCCAGGCCGCGCGCACCCGTACGTTCTGGCTGCTCGCTATCGGCTTCGCCATCTGCGGGGCGACCACGAACGGGTTGGTCAGCACGCACTTCGTCCCGGCCGCGCACGACCACGGCATGCCGCAGACGACCGCGGCGAGCCTGCTCGCCCTGGTCGGTGTCTTCGACGTGGTGGGAACGATCGCGTCGGGATGGCTCACCGACCGGGTCGACCCACGGATCCTGCTCGGCGTCTACTACGCGTTGCGGGGAGTTTCGCTCGCCCTGTTGCCGCAGCTGTTCACGGACTCGGTCCAGCCGAGCATGTGGGCGTTCATCCTCTTCTACGGCCTCGACTGGGTGGCGACCGTCCCGCCGACGGTCGCGCTCTGCATCCGTTCCTTCGGGGAAGCCGGTCCGATCGTGTTCGGCTGGGTCTTCGCCTGCCACCAGCTGGGCGCGGCGTTCGCCGCGTCCGCCGCGGGCGCGGTGCGCGACCAGCTCGGCGACTACGCGGTCGCCTGGTACGTCGCCGCCGGGCTCGCGGTCGTCGCCTCGGTCGCGTCCCTGTCGATCAGCCGGTCCAGGAAACCCCAGCTCGCACAACTCGCGTGAACCCGTCTCCGATGTGGGTGACCCGTGAAACATGGCGTTAACACGTGCTGGTTAGGGTTCGGCCATGGATCGCCAGCAGGAATTCGTGCTCCGCACTTTGGAAGAGCGCGACATCCGTTTCGTTCGCCTGTGGTTCACCGACGTGCTGGGATTTCTGAAGTCCGTCGCGGTCGCGCCCGCCGAACTGGAGGGCGCGTTCAGCGAGGGCATCGGGTTCGACGGCTCGGCCATCGAAGGCTTCGCGCGCGTCTACGAGTCGGACATGGTCGCCAAGCCCGACCCATCGACGTTCCAGGTGCTGCCGTGGGAGACCCCCGACGGCGGCCCGTACTCCGCGCGGATGTTCTGCGACATCGCGATGCCCGACGGTTCGCCGTCCTGGGCCGATCCGCGGCACGTGCTGCGCCGCCAGCTTTCGAAGGCCAGCGAGGCCGGGTTCACCTGCTACGTGCACCCGGAGATCGAGTTCTTCCTGCTCGCCAACCTCCCCGACGACGGCAGCGAGCCCGAGCCCGCCGACAACGGCGGCTACTTCGACCAAGCCAGCCACGCCACCGCGACGCACTTCCGCCGGCACGCGATCGAAACCCTCGAGGCGATGGGCATCTCGGTCGAGTTCAGCCACCACGAGGGCGCGCCGGGGCAGCAGGAAATTGACCTTCGCTACGCCGACGCCCTGACCATGGCCGACAACGTGATGACGTTCCGTTACGTGGTCAAGGAGGTCGCGCTGACCCAGGGCGTGCGCGCGACCTTCATGCCGAAGCCGTTCACCGACCAGCCCGGCTCCGGCATGCACACCCACGTCAGCCTGTTCGAAGGCGATCGCAACGCGTTCTACGACGCCGAGGACCCGCACGAGCTCTCCGAGACCGGCAAGGCGTTCGTCGCCGGGGTCCTGCACCACGCCAAGGAAATCTCCGCGGTGACCAATCAGTGGGTCAATTCCTACAAACGGCTGATCAGCGGCAGCGAGGCGCCGACGACGGTGTCGTGGGGGAGGGCGAACCGCTCGGCGCTCGTGCGCGTGCCGATGTACTCGCCGGGCAAGGCGTCGTCGCGGCGCGTGGAGATCCGGACGCTCGATTCGGCGTGCAACCCGTACCTGGCCTACTCGGTGATACTGGCCGCGGGGCTGAAGGGCATCGAAAAGGGCTACGAGCTGCCGCCGCCCGCCGAGGACAACATCTGGCAGCTGTCGGACTCCGAACGCCGCGCCGCCGGTTACTCGCAGTTGCCGCAGAACCTCGGCGAGGCGCTCGCCGAGATGGAGAAGTCGGAACTGCTGCCGGAAGCGCTCGGCGAGCACGTTTACGACTTCTTCTTGCGCAACAAGCGGGTCGAGTGGGACAACTACCGGAGCGCGGTCACTCCGTACGAGCTCCGGACCCTGTTGCCGATGCTCTGACGGGCCCCCGGGCCGTGCTCCGACGTTGGGGAGGCATCGGAACATGGGAAAAAGACTGCCCGCCGTACTCGCCGCACTGGTCGCGGCGGCGGGCTTGGCCACCGCGCCGCCGGCGGTCGCGATGCAGGATGAACCCGCGGTCGACGCGGCGGGCCTGCACTTCGACCTCGACCGCGCCGACATCCCGTTCCTGCAGCACCGGATGGCGGCAGGCCAGCTCACGCCGACCCGGCTGACCAGCGCGTACCTCGCCCGGATCCGGGTGCTGGACCCGAAGGTCAACGCCGTCCTCGCGCTCAACCCGGCCGCGCTCGCGCAAGCCGCGGCCAGCGATGTCCGGCACCGGACCGGCCGCACCCGCGGTCCGCTCGACGGGATTCCGGTGCTGGTCAAGGACAACGTTGACACTCACGACCAGCAGACCACCGCCGGTTCGCGCGCGCTGCGGAGCCGTCCGGCCAAGGACGCCACGCTGATCACCCGGCTGCGCGACGCGGGCGCGGTGATCCTCGGCAAGGCGAACCTGTCGGAATGGGCCAACTTCCGCGCCGCGAAGCCGACTTCCGGCTGGTCCGGCGTCGGCGGCCAGACCAACAACCCGTACGTCCTGGACCACAACCCGTGCGGTTCCTCCGCCGGGTCCGCGGCCGGCGTCGCCGCGTCGCTCGCGCAGGTCGCGATCGGCAGCGAGACCGACGGGTCGATCGTGTGCCCGGCCGGGATGACCGCGACCGTCGGCCACAAACCGAGCCTCGGGCTCGTCAGCCGCACCGGCGTCGTGCCGATCTCCGCGGAGCAGGACACGGCGGGACCCATCGCGCGCAACGTTGTCGACACCGCGCTGACGCTCTCGGTGCTGCAGGGCCGCGACCTGTCCGACCCGGCCACTCTCCGCTACCCGTCGACCCAGCCGACCGACTACGCGAAACTCCTCCGCCCCGGCGTCCTGCGCGGCGCCCGGATCGGCTTGTGGCGGCTGCCGGTGCTCGGCCCGGACACGGACGCCGTGGTCAGCAAGACGAAAGCCGCGCTGGAACGCGCTGGCGCGACGGTCGTCGAGGTCAACCTGCCGTACCAGGACCGGCTCTCGGAACTGGAGTTCCCGGCGCTGCTGACCGAGTTCCACCGCGACATCGACGCCTACCTCGCCACGCGCCCCACCGGCCCGCGGAACCTGGCCGACCTCATCGCGTACAACCGCGCTGACCCGCTGGAACGCACCTGCTTCGCTGGTCAGGAACTGTTCGAGCAGGCGCTCGCCGCACCCGGCCCGCAGGATCCGGCCTACCTGAAGAACCGGGCCGAGCTGACCGACCTGGCGCGCCGGTCCCTTGACGAGACCCTCGCGAAGTACGACCTGGACGCCATCGCGTCGCCGACGAACCCGCCGGCCTGGAAGACGGACTGCAAGGTCGGCGACAACGACGTGATCCCGTCCTCGACCCCGGCCGCGGTGGCGGGGTACCCGGCGGTCACGGTCCCGGCCGGTTCGGTCGGACCGCTGCCGGTGGGGATTTCGTTCATGGGCGGCCAGTGGACGGACGGGAAGATGCTCGCCCTGGCCGCGGACTACACGCGGGTCGCGCCGGTTCGGGTTCCGCCTCGGTACCTGCCCCGGTTGCCTGGGTAAGCCTTCGGGGTGACGGTTTGTGGCCGCCGGTCAGTGCACTGCACTGGCCGGCGGCTTTCGTTTTTGGCAGGTTTCGCTGGGGATCGAGCGGGCCGGGCAGTCGGCTGACCTGCGCAATCGGGTTGCGCGGGCGGGCGCGAAGGGGTGGACTTGGGCTGGTTCGAGGGCATCCGGGCGGAGACCTGGGTCACTCGGGGGCGCTCCGGAGCCCTTCCGGACGCTCCCGAGCGCCCGCGAACCGGTCGAATCGGCCCGCTGTCAAGGCTCTGACCAGCGTCGATGCCGTTAAGTGACCCCCCTGTTTTCGGGTGGTTGGAAGGCATGTAATCTTCTCTTCGTCGCCAGGAACACCGGGCCGGCGGGGCCGAAAGCCTCACCGATCAGGAGCCAGGGCCGAGCGGGTTGACACCGCGAAACGGACCAGGTAATGTTCAGCGTCGGCCCACGAGCGGCCGCCGACTCCCTACAACTAGCTTGTAGGTACCGGCATGCTCGACCAAAAGCTTGAAATAACGCATCGAGTTGGGCCTGGTTGATTCCGGGGCCGGTTCGGGGTGTGTTGCTTGAGAACTCAACAGTGTGCTAGTGAACTAAGCCAGTAGAGCTTATATATGAAACCCCCTCGTCGGGGTTTCCTTTGAGAATGATTGAGAAGTAGTCTCGATCGAACTTTACAGCATTGTTGGAGAGTTTGATCCTGGCTCAGGACGAACGCTGGCGGCGTGCTTAACACATGCAAGTCGAACGCTGAACCGGTTTCGGCCGGGGATGAGTGGCGAACGGGTGAGTAACACGTGGGTAATCTGCCCTGTACTCTGGGATAAGCCTGGGAAACTGGGTCTAATACCGGATATGACATTTCACCGCATGGTGGGGTGTGGAAAGTTCCGGCGGTACAGGATGAACCCGCGGCCTATCAGCTTGTTGGTGGGGTAATGGCCTACCAAGGCGACGACGGGTAGCCGGCCTGAGAGGGTGACCGGCCACACTGGGACTGAGACACGGCCCAGACTCCTACGGGAGGCAGCAGTGGGGAATATTGCACAATGGGCGCAAGCCTGATGCAGCGACGCCGCGTGAGGGATGACGGCCTTCGGGTTGTAAACCTCTTTCGCCAGGGACGAAGCGCAAGTGACGGTACCTGGATAAGAAGCACCGGCTAACTACGTGCCAGCAGCCGCGGTAATACGTAGGGTGCGAGCGTTGTCCGGAATTATTGGGCGTAAAGAGCTCGTAGGCGGTTTGTCGCGTCGGCCGTGAAATCTCCACGCTTAACGTGGAGCGTGCGGTCGATACGGGCAGACTTGAGTTCGGCAGGGGAGACTGGAATTCCTGGTGTAGCGGTGAAATGCGCAGATATCAGGAGGAACACCGGTGGCGAAGGCGGGTCTCTGGGCCGATACTGACGCTGAGGAGCGAAAGCGTGGGGAGCGAACAGGATTAGATACCCTGGTAGTCCACGCTGTAAACGTTGGGCGCTAGGTGTGGGCGACATTCCACGTTGTCCGTGCCGTAGCTAACGCATTAAGCGCCCCGCCTGGGGAGTACGGCCGCAAGGCTAAAACTCAAAGGAATTGACGGGGGCCCGCACAAGCGGCGGAGCATGTGGATTAATTCGATGCAACGCGAAGAACCTTACCTGGGCTTGACATGCGCCAGACATCCCCAGAGATGGGGCTTCCCTTGTGGTTGGTGTACAGGTGGTGCATGGCTGTCGTCAGCTCGTGTCGTGAGATGTTGGGTTAAGTCCCGCAACGAGCGCAACCCTTATCCTACGTTGCCAGCGCGTCATGGCGGGGACTCGTGGGAGACTGCCGGGGTCAACTCGGAGGAAGGTGGGGATGACGTCAAGTCATCATGCCCCTTATGTCCAGGGCTTCACACATGCTACAATGGCTGGTACAGAGGGCTGCGATACCGCGAGGTGGAGCGAATCCCTTAAAGCCGGTCTCAGTTCGGATCGCAGTCTGCAACTCGACTGCGTGAAGTCGGAGTCGCTAGTAATCGCAGATCAGCAACGCTGCGGTGAATACGTTCCCGGGCCTTGTACACACCGCCCGTCACGTCATGAAAGTCGGTAACACCCGAAGCCCATGGCCCAACCCTTATGGGAGGGAGTGGTCGAAGGTGGGACTGGCGATTGGGACGAAGTCGTAACAAGGTAGCCGTACCGGAAGGTGCGGCTGGATCACCTCCTTTCTAAGGAGCACAACACATCCGCCAGGCCGGGATACCCGGACCAACCTCGGCGGGGTGGCCGGAGTTTAAAACCCGCACGCGGTTTTGCTCTGGTTGCTCAAGGAATTGTGGAACTACTGGTTAAGGCTCATCGCGGTGGTTGAGACCGCCGGTTAGTACTGCGGCTTGCCGCGTGGAAGGCCGGTCGTCGATCCGGGTGGTGGGTTGTTTGCTGGCACGCTGTTGGGTCCTGAGGCAACACACGTTGTTTCTGGTGTGGTGTTTGAGAACTGTAGAGTGGATGCGAGCATCTTTGTGGTCAAGTTGTTAAGGGCACATGGTGGATGTCTTGGCTTCAGGAGCCGATGAAGGACGTGGGAGGCTGCGATATGCCTCGGGGAGCTGTCAACCGAGCTGTGATCCGAGGATTTCCGAATGGGGAAACCCAGCACCAGTGATGTGGTGTTACCCGCCGGTGAATATATAGCCGGTGTGGAGGGAACGCGGGGAAGTGAAACATCTCAGTACCCGCAGGAAGAGAAAACAAAAGTGATTCCGTGAGTAGTGGCGAGCGAAAGCGGAAGAGGCTAAACCGTTTGCATGTCAAGCTGTCAGGCGTTGTGCAGGCGGTGTTGTGGGACCCACCTTGGAGAGACTGACATTTCTCCGGATGTACGCGATGGTTAGCGGAACGCCTTGGGACGGGCGGCCGGAGCGGGTGAGAGCCCCGTACGCGAAAGCTGTCGTTGTAGGTCTTGGTGGTGTTCCCGAGTAGCAGCGAGCTCGTGGAATTTGCTGTGAATCTGCCGGGACCACCCGGTAAGCCTAAATACTTCCTGAAGACCGATAGCGGACGAGTACCGTGAGGGAAAGATGAAAAGTACCCCGGGAGGGGAGTGAAAGAGTACCTGAAACCGTGTGCCTACAAGCCGTCAGAGCGTTTCGGCGTGATGGCGTGCCTTTTGAAGAATGAGCCTGCGAGTTAGTGCTGCGTGGCGAGGTTAACCCGGGTGGGGTAGCCGTAGCGAAAGCGAGTCTGAACAGGGCGTATGAGTCGCGTGGTCTAGACCCGAAGCGGAGTGATCTACCCATGGCCAGGGTGAAGCGACGGTAAGACGTCGTGGAGGCCCGAACCCACTTAGGTTGAAAACTGAGGGGATGAGCTGTGGGTAGGGGTGAAAGGCCAATCAAACTCCGTGATAGCTGGTTCTCCCCGAAATGCATTTAGGTGCAGCGTCGCGTGTTTCTTGCCGGGGGTAGAGCTACTGGATGGTCTAGGGGCCTTACCGGGTTACCGAAATCAACCAAACTCCGAATACCGGTTAGTGAGAGCGCGGCAGTGAGACGGCGGGGGATAAGCTTCGTCGTCGAGAGGGAAACAGCCCAGAACACCAGCTAAGGCCCCTAAGTGTGTGCTCAGTGGGAAAGGATGTGGGATTGCCCAGACAACCAGGAGGTTGGCTTAGAAGCAGCCACCCTTGAAAGAGTGCGTAATAGCTCACTGGTCAAGTGGTCCTGCGCCGACAATGTAGCGGGGCTTAAGCACACCGCCGAAGCTGTGTCATTCACGCAATAGATCGACGTTCGTCCTCGAGACGGTCGTCCAGTCGTGTGGATGGGTAGGGGAGCGTCCTGCATCCAGGGAAGCGGTCGCGGAAGCGAGTCGTGGAGGGTGCGGGAGTGAGAATGCAGGCATGAGTAGCGAATGCAGAGTGAGAAACTCTGCCGCCGGATGACCAAGGGTTCCTGGGCCAGGCTAATCCGCCCAGGGTAAGTCGGGACCTAAGGCGAGGCCGACAGGCGTAGTCGATGGACAACGGGTTGATATTCCCGTACCCGAGCATGTGCGCCCATGGCGAGGCGGTTGACACTAACCACCCGAAGCCGCGGAGGAAGTCTTCGGACGGAGTCTGTGTGTGGAGCGTGGGACCTGATTCCGTAGTAGTCAAGCGATGGGGTGACGCAGGAAGGTAGCTCCGCCAGGCGATGGTTGTCCTGGTGTAAGCGTGTAGGCCGTCATGTAGGCAAATCCGCATGGCACATGGCTGAGACGTGATGCGTAGCCGTTTGAGGCGAAGTGGGTGATCCTATGCTGTCGAGAAAAGCCTCTAGTGAGTGCATGCACGGCCCGTACCCCAAACCAACACAGGTGGTCAGGTAGAGAATACCAAGGCGATCGGGTGAACTGTGGTTAAGGAACTCGGCAAAATGCCCCCGTAACTTCGGGAGAAGGGGGGCCAAGCACCGTGAAGCTTCACGCAAGTGGAGCGGTGGTTGGCCGCAGAGACCAGCGGAAAGCGACTGTTTACTAAAAACACAGGTCCATGCGAAGTCGCAAGACGATGTATATGGACTGACGCCTGCCCGGTGCTGGAACGTTAAGAGGACCGGTTAGCGCTTCGGCGCGAAGCTGAGAATTTAAGCGCCAGTAAACGGCGGTGGTAACTATAACCATCCTAAGGTAGCGAAATTCCTTGTCGGGTAAGTTCCGACCTGCACGAATGGCGTAACGACTTTCCGGCTGTCTCGACCACAGGCCCGGCGAAATTGCATTACGAGTAAAGATGCTCGTTACGCGCGGCAGGACGGAAAGACCCCGGGACCTTTACTATAGTTTGGTATTGGTTTTCGGTTCGGCTTGTGTAGGATAGGTGGGAGACTGTGAAGCGCTCACGCTAGTGGGTGTGGAGTCGTTGTTGAAATACCACTCTGGTCGGATTGGGAATCTGAACCTCGGACCATGATCTGGTTCAGGGACAGTGCCTGATGGGTAGTTTAACTGGGGCGGTTGCCTCCTAAAGGGTAACGGAGGCGCCCAAAGGTTCCCTCAGCCTGGTTGGCAATCAGGTGTCGAGTGCAAGTGCACAAGGGAGCTTGACTGTGAGACAGACATGTCGAGCAGGGACGAAAGTCGGGACTAGTGATCCGGCACCTCCTGGTGGAAGGGGTGTCGCTCAACGGATAAAAGGTACCCCGGGGATAACAGGCTGATCTTGCCCAAGAGTCCATATCGACGGCATGGTTTGGCACCTCGATGTCGGCTCGTCGCATCCTGGGGCCGGAGTAGGTCCCAAGGGTTGGGCTGTTCGCCCATTAAAGCGGCACGCGAGCTGGGTTTAGAACGTCGTGAGACAGTTCGGTCCCTATCCGCCGCGCGCGCAGGATACTTGAGGAAGGCTGTCCCTAGTACGAGAGGACCGGGACGGACGGACCTCTGGTGTGCCAGTTGTCACGCCAGTGGCATGGCTGGTTGGCTATGTTCGGAAGGGATAACCGCTGAAGGCATCTAAGCGGGAAGCCTGTTCCAAGATGAGGTATCCCACCCCATGTGGGTTAAGGCCCCCAAGAGACGATTGGGTTGATAGGCCAGAAATGGAAGCACAGTAATGTGTTGTCGAGTTGACTGGTACTAATAGGCCGAGGACTTGCCCACAAAGATCGCTCGCATCCACTCTACGGTTCTGAAACACCACACCGGCTGTCACGACTGTGACAGGGTGTGTGTTGTTTCGGAGTGTTTCGGTGGTTTTAGCGTCAGGGAAACGCCCGGTCCCATTCCGAACCCGGAAGCTAAGCCTGACTGCGCCGATGGTACTGCAACCGAAGGGTTGTGGGAGAGTAGGACACCGCCGAACTTAACCAAACAGTCTGGGCCCCGGTCGAGAACCTGAGAAGGTTTTCCCGGGGCCCAGACTCGTTTCCGACCCAACGTCAAGGACCGGACCTCATCGAGGTCCGGGCCTTCGTCATATCCAGGTCACAGCGGCAGCCCGCGTCTCCGAACGGGAGAAGAGAACACCAGCGAGGTCGTCGTCTCGCCGTAGCGCTGGGCTCGCTCCACGAACTGCTCCAGCTCCGCCGTCGTGCGGCAGTGCACCCGGAGCAGCCAGCACTCGTCTCCGGTGACGTGGTCGGCGTCGGTGATTTCCGGCAGCGGGAGGATCGTCTCGCGGAACCGCGGGCCGTCCAGGCTGCGGACTCGGACCCGGACCATCGCCTGGATCGGGCGGCCCAGCTTCTCTGGATCGACCCGCGCGCCGTAGCCGGTGATCACCCCGCGCTGTTCCAGTCGGCGCACCCGTTCCGTCACGGCCGGCGCGGACAGCGACACCCGGCGGCCGAGTTCTGAGAACGTCAGGCGGCCGTCGGACTGGAGCAGCTCCAGCAGGCGCCGGTCGACGTCGTCCAGTTCCACTCGCAGCACCCCTTTCCCAGACTCCAGGCTAACTGCCGTCCAGACCCGGAAAACCCTGGTGAAGACGGCCGAACACCTGGATCTTCCTCTGTCTCCCACCAGGCCCGGAACGGGAGGATCAACAGCGTGAAACCTCGCATCCTCAGCCTGCCCATCGAAGCTCCTGCCAACGCCGTCGAGTACTTCGGGCGCGAACTCGCCTTCGAGGTCGACCCGGTCGATCTCGCCCTGGACCTCGCGGACGGACGCACCGACGGCTACGTCCTCGTCGAGACCCGCAGCCCCGGCGCGTATGCCGAAGCGCACCTGCCGGGCGCGATTTGCTTGCCGTACCGGGAAATGACCGAGGAAAGCACCCGCGACCTCGACCGGAGCCTCGTCTACGTCTGCTATTGCGAAAGCATCTACTGCAACGCCGCTACCCAGGGCGCGTACCGGCTCGCGCAGCTCGGCTTCACGGTGAAACGGCTCTCCGGCGGCATCACGACCTGGCTCGCCCACGGCTATCCGACCGAGGCTGGCATGGCCGTACCCTGGACGGCGTGACTCGTCTGCTCATCATCCAGCCCGATGCCACTGACCCGCTCGGCCCGCTCGGGGAGTGGCTCACCGAGGCGGGCGCT
Source organism: Amycolatopsis sp. cg13 (assembly GCF_041346965.1). Classification (GTDB taxonomy): domain Bacteria; phylum Actinomycetota; class Actinomycetes; order Mycobacteriales; family Pseudonocardiaceae; genus Amycolatopsis. Next base: position 4,496,401 of record NZ_CP166848.1, on the reverse strand, counting down.
GAGCTCGACGTGCGGCTGCCGCCGGAGCAGGACCTGCCCGCGAGTCTCGACGGCTACGCCGGGCTGATCTGCCTCGGCGGCGGCATGGGCGCGCTCGACGACACCAAGCACCCCTGGCTTATCGAGGTCCGGAAGCTGCTCGCCGCCGCAGCGGGGAAGGCCGTGCCGACGCTCGCGGTCTGTCTCGGCGCGCAGTTGCTCGCCGTCGCGACCGGTGGGCAGGTCGCGGAGGGCGAGGGCGGTCCTGAGGTCGGACCGGGGCTGGTGTCCAAGAAGGACGCCGCGTGGATCGATCCGCTGTTCGCGGACATGCCCTTCCTCCCGGATGTCCTGCAGTTCCACCGCGACGTCATCACGGTTCTGCCGCCAAGCGCCGAGCTGCTCGCGTCCACGCCGAAGTACGCGAACCAGGCCTACCGGATGAACCGTTGTGTCTACGGTGTCCAGTTCCACATCGAGACCACTTCGGACGTCGTCCTCGCCTGGGCCGAAGCCGAGCCGGAAATGGCGGAACTCACCCGTCCGGGCGCGCTCGAGCGCGAGAGCCTGATCTCTGCGCACGCGGAAATCGCCGAGACGTGGCGTCCGTTCGCGCGCCGGTTCGTCCAGTTGGCCGCCGGTCAGCTCCAGGCGGCTCCGGAAAGTCAACGCCAGTTGCCGTTGGCTTAACGGATGACGTCGGGATCACTTACGGCGAGTTAACGGTTCACCCAAACGGTCAGGTACCTTGCGAGAGGTATTTCCGTAGGGTTCGGAGGTCGGGGTGGACCCCTCGCTGCTCGTCGTCGTCGTGATCTGCACGGCGCTGGTTTTCGATTTCACCAACGGCTTCCACGACACGGCGAACGCGATGGCGACCTCGATCGCCACCGGAGCACTCCGGCCCCGCGTCGCCGTCGCGATCTCCGCGGTCTTGAACCTGGCAGGCGCGTTCCTGTCGGTCGAGGTCGCGAAAACGATTTCCAGCGGTCTGGTCGACGAGACGAGGATCGGGCCCGCCATCGTGTTCGGCGGGCTCATCGGGGCGATCGTCTGGAACCTCTTCACCTGGTACGTCGGCCTGCCGTCGAGTTCGTCGCACGCCCTGTTCGGCGGCCTGATCGGCGCGACCTGGGTGTCCGCGGGCGCGGATTCCGTGCACTTCGCCAAGATCGTGGACAAGGTGCTCGTTCCGGCCGCCGCGTCCCCGATCATCGCGGGAGTGGCGGCGGCCGCGGTCACCTTCCTCGTCTACCGGTTCCTGGTCCGCAAGCGCGGCGGGCGCGGATTCCGAGTTGGGCAGATCGTTTCCGCGTCGCTCGTTTCGCTCGCGCACGGCACCAACGACGCGCAGAAGACGATGGGTGTCATCACCCTGACGCTCGTGGCGGCCGGCAGCCTCCCCGCCGGGTCCGCGCCGCCCGTCTGGGTGATCATCAGCGCCGCGTCCGCGCTCGCGCTGGGCACGTACCTCGGTGGCTGGCGCATCACTCACACGCTCGGCAAGGGCCTCACCGACATCGAAGGTCCGCAGGGCTTTTCCGCGCAGACCAGCAGTGCTGTCGTGATCCTGCTGTCCTCGCACCTCGGTTTCCCGCTCTCGACCACGCACGTGTGTTCGGGAGGCATCGTCGGCTCTGGCGTCGGCCGTCGCGAGGCTCCGGTGCGCTGGCGGATGGCGGGCCGGATGGTGCTCGCGTGGCTGTTCACGCTGCCCGCGGCGGCGATCGTCGGCGCGGCGGCGGGCAAGATCGCTTCGCTGGGCGAGGCCGGGACCATCGCGGTCGGCTTCGCCGGAATTCTCTTCGCAGCCGGGATTTACCTCCTGTCGCGGCGCAAACCCGTCACCGCACACAGCTTCCAGGTTCCCGAACCTTCTGCTGCCGACACCGAACCGGACCGCCTGGCTGCCTGAACCACCCTGTGTCCGGCTACGGTGTGAGCGATGGCAGAGCGCGCGCGGACCACAGCTTCGGCGGCCAGGTACGGCTTCACTGACACCCGGGCCGACGGTCAGCTGCGCGCAGCGGGCTGGTGGACCGAAGGCGGACCCGCCGACGGTGCCACGGACGTCCTCCTCGCCCTGTCTCGCGCCGCGGATCCCGACCTCGCGCTGGCCGGTCTCGACCGCATCCGCGAGGCCGACGAACCTGGCTGGCCTGAGCTGGACAGCACGCTCCGAGAGAACCGCACGTTCCGCGGACGGCTCCTGGGCGTGCTCGGCACCTCCACCGCGTTGGCGGACTTCCTGGTCGCCAATCCCGGTGAGTGGCGTTGCCTCGCGGACAACCGCTGCACCGATCCGGCGAAGTTCGCGGAACGCCTGCTTGAGCGAGTGCGGCAGGACGACGGAACGTACGTCACCGGAACCGCTGCCGAACACGAGCTGCGAGCCGGATACCGCGGGCTGCTGCTCGGCATCGCCGCCGCGGACCTCGGCCACCTCGTCGAGCCCGGGCTGGAACACCCGCAGTTCCGCGACATCGCCAGCGAGCTGACCACTCTTGCCGAAGCGTCGTTGCAGGCCGGGCTCGTGGTGGCCGAGCAGGAGGTCGGGGCGTCCGCGGAAGGCACGCTCGCGGTGATCGCGATGGGCAAGACCGGCGGTCGCGAGCTGAACTACGTGAGCGACGTCGACGTCATCTTCGTCGGGGCCGGTGACCTCGGCGTCGCGACCCGGCTGGCCAGCACGATGATGCGGCTGGTCGGCAACGCGTGCTTCGAGGTCGACGCGGCGTTGCGGCCGGAAGGCAAGAGCGGCGCGCTGGTGCGGACGCTCGAAGGGCACACGGCGTACTACCAGAAATGGGCGAAGACCTGGGAATTCCAGGCTTTGCTGAAGGCGCGTCCGGTGGCGGGGGACGCCGAGCTGGGCCGGCAGTACGCGGAGATGGTCGCGCCGATGGTGTGGTCGGCCGCGGACCGGGACAACTTCGTGACCGAGGTCCAGCAGATGCGCCGCCGGGTGGAGGACCACGTCGCGTCGGAGCATCTCGAACGCGAACTGAAGCTGGGCCGCGGCGGGCTGCGGGACGTCGAGTTCGCGGTGCAGCTGCTGCAACTCGTGCACGGCCGGGTGGATCCCGCGCTGCGCTCGCCGTCCACTTTGGAGGCCTTGGCCGCGCTCGGCGACGGCGGGTACGTCGGCCGTGCGGACGCGGCGGAGATGAGCTCGTCGTACGAGTTCCTGCGCACCGTCGAACACCGGTTGCAGCTGCGCCGGTTGCGGCGGACGCACCTGTTCCCCGCCTCGTCGGATACCGATGAGCTGCGGATTCTCGCGCGCGCCTGTGGGATTCGGCCGGTTCGCGGACGCAGCCAAGGCGAGGCGCTGCTGGCCGAGTTCCGCCGCCACGCCCAGGGGATTCGGCGGCTGCACGAGAAGGTCTTCTACCGTCCGCTGCTGCAGTCGGTGGCGAATGTGCCGACTGAAGCGTTGCGGCTCACCACGAAACAGGCCGCCAGCCGGCTCGCCGCGCTCGGGTACGCCGCGCCGGAAGGCGCGCTGCAGCACATCAAGGCACTGACCTCGGGGGTCTCGCGACGCGCGGCTATTCAGCAGGCGCTGCTTCCGGTGTTGCTCGACTGCCTGGCCGACACGCCGGATCCGGACGGCGGTCTGCTGTCGTATCGCAAGGTGTCCGAGGCGTTGCAGGACACGCCTTGGTACCTGCGGGTGCTGCGGGACGAGGGCACTGTCGTCGAGCGGCTGGCCTTCCTGCTCGGCACGTCGAACTTGGTGCCGGACCTCCTCGTCCGCGCGCCGGAAGTGCTTCAGCTGCTGGGAGATCCGGCTCGGCTGACCGGCCGCACTCCGGCTGAGGTGGCGACTTCCCTGCGGGCTGCCGTGCGTCGTCAGCCCGGGTTGAGCGCAGCCGTCACTGCTGCCCGGTCCCTGCGACGGCATGAGCTGCTGCGTGTCGCGTGCGCGGATTTGTTGGGACTGCTGGATGTTCCGTCGGTCTGCGAAGCGCTGTCGAGCGTGTGGGTGGCGGTGCTGCAGGGCGCGTTGTCGGCGGCTTACCGGCAACGGCAGGCCGAGCTGGGACGTACTCCGGCGACGATCGCGGTCATCGGCATGGGCCGGCTCGGCGGAGCGGAATTGGGCTACGGCTCGGACGCGGACGTGCTCTTCGTCTGCGAGCCCGCCGAAGGGGTTCCGGACGCCGAAGCGCTGCGGTTCGCCTCGTCGGTCGCGGAGACGGTGCGGAAGATCCTCGGCGCGCCGAGCGCGGATCCGGCGCTGATCGTCGACGCCGATCTTCGTCCCGAAGGGCGCAGCGGGCCGCTGGTCCGAACGCTGGAGTCGTACCGGGCGTACTACCAGCGCTGGGGCGAGGTGTGGGAGTCGCAGGCGTTGCTGCGGGCCCGGTTTGTCGCCGGGGACGACGAGCTTGGCCAGCGGTTCATCGAGATGATCGACCCGTTGCGCTATCCGGAAGGCGGGCTCGACCCGACGGACGCGCGCGAGATCCGGCGGATCAAGGCCCGGGTGGAGACCGAACGTCTCCCGCGCGGCGCCGACCCGACGCGGCACACGAAACTCGGCCGAGGCGGTCTCGCCGACGTCGAGTGGACCGTCCAGCTTCTGCAGTTGCAGCACGCGCACGAGGTGCCCGGCCTGCGGACGACGTCGACCCTCGACGCGCTGACCGCCCTGGCCGAAGCGGGCCTCGCTCCTGCGGAGTCGGTGGAGTCGTTGCGCGAGGCCTGGCTGCTGGCCACGCGCGTGCGCAACGCGACGATGCTGGTCCGCGGCAAAGCGGCGGACGAGGTGCCCGGAACCGGCCGCGACCTCGCCGCGGTGGCTCGCGTGTTCGGCTACTCGGTGGACGACGACCCCGGCGAGTTCCTCGACGCGTACCGCCGTGTGACGAGGCACGCGCACGCGGTGGTCGAGGAACTTTTCTACGACAACTAACGTGGGCCGCGTGACTGACCGCGAACCGTTCCGCACCCGGATCAAGGTGCGCCACTACGAACTCGACACGCTGGGCCACCTGAACCACGCCGTGTACCACTCCTACGGCGAGGTTTCCCGGCTGGAAGTCTTCGAGGCGGCAGGCGACGCGAATTTGCGCGAATCGCACCTCGCGCCGGTGCTGCTCGAATCGAACATCGTCTACCGGCGGGAGCTGCGCGCCGGCGACGAGGTGGACGTGACCTGCGACGCGTCGTTCGGCGACGGCAAGGTGTTCTGGATGACCTCGCGGATCATCAAGCTGGACGGGACGCTGTCGGCGGAGATCAAGTGCACGCTGGGGCTGATGGATCTGGAGAAGCGCAAGCTGGTGCCGGATCCGCGGGGACATTTCGAGCGGGCCGGGGTGGATTTGAAGGTGCTGTCCACTTCGGAGTGAGGCTGCGGCGGGTGCGAGTTTGCGGGTACGTGAGGGGAACCCTGAGGGAATCAGATTCCCTCAGGGTTCCCCTCACGTACTTGAAGTTGCGGCTTGCGGTCAGTCCAGCCGCATTCCGTGCCACACCAGGTCGACCACTCCTTCGGTCTCGGCCTTCCAATCTCCTTCCGGAGTAAGGAAAAACAGCCCGCCAAGGCCGCGCATCAGGGTTTCCGTCTTCAGGTCCGGCCGGATCGTGCCCGCTTCCGCGTTCGCCTTCCGCAGGGTGTCCAGCGCGGCGAGCATCCGCACGTACGCCTGTGTCGGCAGTTCGCTCTGCGACGCGCGCAACGCGTTGGCCAGTCCGCGTTTCGTCATCATGTAGTGCGCCAGGTGGTCCACGATCCAGACGCGCAGCGCCTGATCGGGGGAATGTTTGGCGAGTAATTCGGGCACGATCTCGACGAGCTGGTTCACCTCGCGCTCGTAGACGGCCAGCACCAGCGACTCCGGCGTGGGGAAGTGCCGGTACACCGTGCCGACGCCGACGCCCGCTTCCTTGGCGACCGCGTTGAACGACACGTCTCCTGCCCGGCTCACGGTTTCCGCCGCCACCGCGAGGATCCGTTCGTGGTTGCGCCGGGTGTCCGCCCGCCGCGGGCTCACCGGCATCGCGCCTCCCGCGTTGTTTCGCTTGTCTGACCTGGAGCTGCTCCAGCCGCACCTGGAGTAGCTCCACTTCGTTGCGTACCGGATTCTAATCCGCTAGCCTCGTTCAAAGCGAGCCAAGCGGATGAATATCCGGTTTACCCCGGCGGCTCGTGTTCCCGAAGGGCCGTCACCACCACCATCACGCCGCAGACGTCCGCCGCGGACGGGCTGCGGGAAAGCGAACCCTACTGTGGACATTTCCCTTGAAGTCAATGGAAGAACCGAGAAGCTCGGCGTCGAGCCGGGAGTGACCCTCCTGGACGCGCTGCGCGAGCGGCTCGGCATCACCGGCCCGAAGAAGGGCTGCGACCGCGGTCAGTGCGGCGCGTGCACCGTGCACGTCGACGGCAAGCCGGTGCTGTCCTGCCTCACGCTCGCGGCCGCCGTGCGCGGTCCCGTCACCACCGTCGAAGGACTGTCCACTGAGGACGAACTGCATCCGGTGCAGCAGGCGTTCGTGGACCAGGACGCGCTGCAGTGCGGGTTCTGCACGTCCGGCCAGGTGATGTCCGCGGTCGCCGCAGTGCGCGACGACGTGTCCGACGTCCGCGAGTTCATGTCCGGAAATCTGTGCCGCTGTTCGGCGTATCCGAACATCGTGCGCGCCGTGGAGCAGGCGAGGCAGGCCGATGCGACCGTTTGAGCTCACCGCACCCGCCACGGTCGAGGACGCGCTGGGCAGCGCGGGCACCTACCTGGCCGGCGGCACCACTTTGGTCGACCTGATGAAGCTCGACGTCCTCACCCCGCAGCAGGTGCTGGACATCAACGACCTGCCGCTGCGGGGCATCGACACCGCCGACGGCCTGCGGTTCGGCGCGCTGGAGCGGATGGGCGACATCGCCGCGCATCCCGGCGTGTACCCGGCGATCTCGCGCGCGCTGCTGCTCAGCGCGTCGCAGCAGCTGCGGAACATGGCCAGCATCGGCGGAAACCTGATGCAGCGCACGCGATGCTCGTACTTCCGTGACGTCGCGATGCCGTGCAACCGGCGTTCGCCAGGCAGCGGGTGTTCGGCGATTTCCGGCGTCAACCGGATGCACGCGATCCTCGGCACCAGCGACTCCTGCGTGGCCACCCACGCCAGCGACGTCGCGGTCGCGCTGGTCGCGCTCGACGCGGAGATCGTGCTGGCCAGCGCCGAGGGCACCCGCACGGTCGCGCTGACCGAGTTCTACCGCGAACCGGGCGACACCCCTGAGATCGAGCACGACCTGCGTCCCGGCGAGCTGATCACCGAGGTGCGCGTGCCGCGGCTCGACTGGGCGGAGAACTCCACGTACGTCAAGATCCGCGACCGGCAGTCGTACGAGTTCGCGCTGTGCTCGGCGGCGGTCGCGCTCGACGTGCGCGACGGGAAGATCGCCGGCGCCCGCGTGGCGGCGGGCGGGGTCGGGACGGTGCCGTGGCGGCTGCCCGCCGTGGAAGAGGCGCTGCGCGGCGCGGAGCTTACCGAAGAAGCCTTCGCCGCGGCCGCCGCGGTGGCTGTCGAGGGGGCAAAGCCGTTGTCCGGCAACGTGTTCAAACCTTCGCTGCTGAAGCGGACGATTGTCCGCGCGCTGCTCGAACTGACCGAAGGGAGCCGGGCATGACTGCGCGGCTGGACGGTCCGCGGAAAGTCACCGGCCAGGCCGATTACGCGCTGGACCGCACTTTCCCGGGCATGCTGTACGGCTACATCGTGCTCAGCACGATCGCGCACGGCGAGATCACCGCGATGGACGTGACCGCGGCGAAAGGCGCGCCCGGGGTCGTCAGCGTCTACAGCCCGTTCGACCCGCTCGAGCTGCATCCGTTCAAGTCGCAGCTGATGGGCGACGTGTGGCTGCCGCTGCACGACCGGGACGTCGTGTTCTACGGACAGCCGATCGGGCTGGTCGTCGCGGAGACGTTCGAGCAGGCGCGGGACGCGGCGGGGCTGATCGAGGTCTCGTATCAGGAGAAGCCCGCGCAGACGTCGATGGAAGACGGGCTCGCGACCGCGGAGGACGCGCCGGAGAGCCGGGGAGCCGCGCCGTCGATCGAGGTGCTCGCCGACGACGTCGAGTCCATTGTGGACGCGCTGGCGCAGAGCCCGGTGGTCGTCTCGCAGACGTACCGCACCGCGACGCAGAACCACGCGGCGATGGAACCGCATTCGGCGGTCGCGAAGTGGGACGGCGGCGAACTCGCCCTCTACAGCGGAAACCAGGCCAGTCACCTGCAGGCCATGGAAATGGCCGGGGTGCTGGGCATCGAGCCGTCGGCCATCCACGCGGTGAACCCGTATGTGGGCGGGGCGTTCGGCGGCAAGGCGGGCACCTCGGCTCCGGCGATGCTGGCCGCGGCGGCCGCCAAGGCGCTGGACCGTCCGGTGAAGTGCGCGCTCACCCGCGAGCAGGTGTTCACGGCGACCGCGAACCGGCCGGCCACGGTGCAGAAGGTCGCACTGGGCGCGGACCGCGACGGCACGCTGATCGCGGTGCAGCACGATTCCTGGTCGGCCACGTCGATGAGCCGGTCCTTTGTGGAGCCGACGTCGCACGGCACCTCGCGCGAGTGGTACGCGACGCAGAACCTGTCGATCAGCCAGAAGATGGTGCCGCTGCACATTCCGCCGGGCACGTTCATGCGGGCGCCGGGGGAGGCGTCGGGATCGTTCGCACTGGAAAGCGCTGTTGACGAACTGGCAATCGCGCTCGAGATGGACCCGATCGAACTGCGGCGGCGCAACAGTTCGCTCGCTCCTCCCGGGGTCGATCTGCAGTGGTCGAGCAAGCACCTCGACGAGTGCTACGAGATCGGGGCGCAGCGGTTCGGCTGGGCGAACCGGTCGCCGCGCGGGCACGTCGACGGGGACTGGCTCGTCGGCATGGGCACGGCGACCGCGATGTTCCCGGGCCTGCGGTTCCCGGCGACGGTCGAGATCACGCTCAACGCGGACGAGACCGCGGACGTGTCCACGAGCGGCGCGGACCCGGGCACCGGGCTGCTCACCGTGCTGGCCACGATCGGGGCCGAATCCCTCGACATCGACCCGGAACGCGTCACCCCGCACCTGGGCGACTCGCGGTACGCGCCGGGCGGCATGTCCGGCGGCTCGACCGCGACGGCGAGCACCGGCACCGCGATCATGCTCGCGGCCACCGAGTTGCTCGACGAACTGGTGGCGCTCGCCGCCGAACCGGGCGCGCCGTTCGAGGGCGAGGTGGTCACGTACGCCGAGGGCCTGCTGCACGGCAACCGCGGCACCATGCCGTTCGGTGAACTGCTGCGCGCGATCGGCCGGGAATCACTGTCCGCCAAGGGTTCCTCCGCGCCGGGCGAGGAGATGACGAAGCATTCGTTCAGCTCCTTCGGCGCGCAGTTCTGCGAGGTCCGGGTGCACCGGCTGACCCGGGAAGTCCGGGTGTCGAGGATGCTGGGCGTCTTCGACGGCGGCCGGATCATCAACCCGACGCAGGCGAGGAGCCAGCTGTCCGGCGGCATGATCTGGGGCGTGTCCGCGGCTCTGCACGAGGGGCTGGAAGTGGAGTCGAGCGGACGGTTCGCGAACGCTGACTTCGCGAGCTACCTGCTGCCGGTCAACGCCGACATCCCGGAGATCGACGTGCAGTTCGTCGAATACCCGGACACGCTGCACAACGCCGTCGGAGCCCGCGGCGTAGGCGAAATCGGCGCGGTGGGCATGGCGGCCGCGGTGGCGAACGCGGTGTGCAACGCGACCGGCATCCGGGTGCGGAGCATTCCGATCATGATTGAGGATCTGCTGGTGGAGTGACCCCGGGTGGGGGCGTCCGGGTTCGGGCGCCCCCTTATCCGGGTTGGTCTGGGGGAGTGCTGCGGGCGCGTTGGTTGCGGAGCTGCGGCGGGTAGTGCGCTGGAATGCCGGGCGACGGATCTGCTGCGACGGGTCGGCAGCGAGTCGGGCTGGGCGTGGTGCGCCGGGGTGACGCGCGGCGGGGCCTGGAGTGGTGGGCCGGTCATGCGCTGGAGAGCGTCGGGCGCGGCGAAACTGAGCGGCGCGGGCGTGCCCGGAACTTCGAGGCAACGCCTTCCCGAGTGCGCGCGCGGTCGGTGTCGTAGAGCAGCACCGAAGGCACGGCACCGGGCCACGAAGTCGATGAAGCCGCGATTCTCCTGGCGCAGCGGAACCCGGCCAAAGCGACGCGCCTCCCGTTTCAGCACGACGCCACGAACCACCACCGGAACTGCTCCTCGGCCCCATTCACCCCATTGCCCACATCCGGAAAATTGTCCTCAGCTGTGCCCCGCCGGTCTGACCCGGGCGGTCTTGATGCGTCCTCCGCAGGTCAGCGGCCAGATTCTGCTCGCCATTTTCCCCTCGCGAGAAATTCGCTCGTGCTTCCGCTCCCGGGCGGTATGGTTTCGTGGGCACTTGTTCGGGGAGGCTGGCGAATGGACGCAGCACCGGCCGGGAGTGCGGACCTGCCGCGAAGAGGCGGGGTCGGCTCGTATCGCGGATCCGAACCGGGCGTTCCGCTGATCGGCCGGGACGCCGAATTCGCTGTGCTGGCAGGGGCGATCGCCGCCGCGGGCCGGGGAAAAGGGGGCGCGGCTCTCGTCTGCGGGCAGCCTGGGATCGGCAAGTCCCGGCTGGCCGCGGAGGCGATCGGGGCGGCTCGCGGCAAGGGATTCGCGATTGTCGAGGGACGCGCGGACCCGTTGTTGTCGGGCCTTTCGTACGCGCCGATCGTCCAGGCTTTCCGCGGCCATCTGAGTGAATCCGCCGATTTTTCTCCGGAGCTCGGTAATCTCGGCGCATTGTTCCCCGATCTGCGTCCGGTTTCGCCCGAATCCGGGGATCCGGGACTGCAGCGCACCCGGATGTGCGAGGCGGTGCTCGCGGCGACCCGGCAGCTCACCGTCGGCAGCCCGGTGCTGCTCGTCGTCGACGATCTGCATTGCGCTGATCGGGGGACCATCGAACTGCTGCACTATCTCGGGCGCAACGCGGAGGAACTGCCGCTGCTCGTGATCGGGTGTTTCCGCTCGGGCGTCGACAACGAGGCGCTCGACGCGATGGCCGAGGCGACCCGGCGGCATCAGGCGGGAAGGCTGCTCGAACTCGCGCCGCTTACCGACCAGGCGGTGCGCGATCTGGTGCAGCACGTCCTCGGCACGCCGCCGCCGCTCGCGTTGCTGCGTGCGGTCACGGCACGGGCGTCCGGGTTCCCGTTGTTCGTTGTCGCGCTGACTCGGCATCTCGTCGCCAGCCGGATGTGCGGGCCGCTGCCCGAGGTGATCCGGGACATCGTGCGGGAGCAGATCAGCCGGCTCGGCGAGGCGGACCGGCGGCTGCTGGAGGTGGTCGCGGTCGCCGGGACGCACGGGCGGCCGGAGGTGCTGGCCGATGTCTCCGGGATGAGTGTGTCCGCGCTGCACGCGGCGTTGCGGCGGTTGGTCGGGCGTCGGCTGGTCACCGAACACCAGTCGGAGGTCGAGCCGCATTATCAAGTGGCGCATCCTCTTTACGCCGAGGCGGTTTATCACGAACTTCTGCTGGGGGAGCGGAGGGCGCTGCACGCGGCGATCGGGGCGGCGCTGCATCGCGCGGACCGGACCGTCGCGGCGGCGCCGCACTACGCGGCCGGCGGGAACAGCGTTCCGGTGGACCGGGCGATCGAGGCGTTCAGCGCGGCGGGCACTCGGGCGTTGACCGTCGGGGACTTGGACGAAGCTGCCGAGTACCTCGCGGCCGCGTTGCGACGGGCGCGGGACGCGCGGCCGGACGCGGTGCCCGCGTTGCTTGTCGACTTAGCGAGATTGCAGCAGGGGCGTGGCCGGTTGGACGAGGCCGCCGAGCTGTTGCAGGACGCGGTCGCGCTCAGCGAGCGGCGGGGCCAGGACACCGAGCGCCGACGGGCGTGGCGGCATCTGCAGGCGCTGCTCGAAGTCGAGCGCGGGAACCTTCCGGCGGCGGTCGGGCTGGCCAGGGCGAGCGGCCGGCGTCCGGACACGGATCCGCCGACGCGGTTGCTGGTCCATTGGATCATCGCGCTGCGGCACGGCGATTTCCCGGAACTGGCGGTGATTTCGCGGGAACTCGTCGCGCTTCCGTCCACAAGCGACACTCCGGGGGCGCATTCGGTCGCGCATCTCGGAGCCGGGGCGCTGGCGGCGTTGGCGGGTGATGTCGAGACGGCGGTCGTCGAGTTGCGCAGTGCGCTGGAGCTTGCGCTTCGTTGTGGTGACGAAGGTCCACGGCTCGCGTTCGCTCCGCGGATGATGCTCAACGGCTTGTCGACGCTGCGCGGTGACCTCGTCACGGCGATCCGGGTCGCGGACGTCAGCAGTACTCCAGCGGTCCGGCAATGGCTGCCGTCCGCCACGTGTTACCTGCAGACGATGCTCGCCACTACGCGGTACTTCTCCGGCGATCTCCGTACGGCACTGTCTGAAATGGACAGCGCGGTGGCCGAGGCGCGCCGAGTCGGGCAGGATCGGTTGGTGGGGCGAACCCTTGCGGGACGGGCGTTTGTCCGTGCTGAACGTGGTCACCTTGATGAGGCGGCGGCGGACCTGGCGGATGCGCGCAGGCATTACGACCCTTCGCAGATCGATCTACTGGACGCGTTCGACCTGGCGGCGACGGCGTTGGCGGTGCGGCGCGGGGTGGCGGCACAAGCCCCGGCGTTGACCGACACGCTGCCGTTCGGCGACACGCAGCTCAACTGTCTTCGGGTGTCCTTCGCCGGATATGCCGCCGTGCAGCGGGGAGATCTGGCGGAGGCGGACCGCGTGGTCGGCCTGTTGCGCGGGGCGGGCAGCAATGCTCCGGTCCTGCACGCGCTGGCCGACCGCCAGCAGGGATTCGCCGAGGCGGCCCGGGGGAACGCGACCGAGGCAGTCGACCGGCTGCGTGGTTCGGCGTCCGTGCTTCGCGGATTCGGGATGGATCTGCTTGCCGCGCAAGCGGAATTGGAGCTGGCGGAACTGCTGGAACCGTCGGAAGCGGAGGTGGTGGCGTCTTCGGCGACGGCGGCGTTCACCGCGGCGGGCAGTGCGCCCTGGCCGGAGCGGATCGTGAAGCAGGGGCATTCGGTTCCGGCGCAGCGGTCCGGGCCGCTCACCCGGCGGGAGTCGGAGATCACCGTGCTCGTCGGGAAGGGGCTGTCGAACGCGGACATCGCCTCCGCGCTGTTTCTCAGCGAGCGGACGGTGGAGACGCATCTGCGCAACGTCTACCGCAAGCTCGGGCTCAAATCCCGGGTGCGGCTCGCGCAGTGGGTTCGCGACCGGCGCGCTCGCTGACCGACCGCAGCGCCGAAGAAAAGGAATATGCCGAATTGACCGGCCGCCGCTGGGAAAACGGTGACGTCGCGGTGACGGGTCTCGATCACACTGCCCGGGTGGTCCAGTGATCGGGAGGGTCCTCGATGGAGCAACGCGTCCGGGTGCCCGCGCCAGCTGAACCCGAGCCGGAACCCGGGCGCGGAGGAAATCCTCTCGAACCGGACATCCGGCATTTCATGGAGCAGCGCTTCGGCCAGGACTTCAGCCAGGTGCGCGTGTACTCGGACGCCGATTCGGCGGCCTGGCTGGGCGCGAAGGCGTACACGGTGGGCGAGCGGATCGTGTTCGGTACTGGGGAATACCGGCCGGAGACGACGTCCGGCAAGCGATCCCTCGCGCACGAACTGGCGCACGTCGTCCAGCAGCGCCGTGGTGGTGGACCGGCAGCGGGGCATCAGCTCGAACGGTCGGCGGACGTGGCGGCGGACGCAGTAGTCGGCGGCGGGCCGGTGAGCGTGGCCGGGGGCAGCGCGCGCGGAGTTGCCCGGCAGGCCGAGCCGGACACCCGGGTGGTGGTCACGAATCTTCGCGGCAACCGGATCTTCGGGGCGGCGCGGGTGGCGGCTGCGGTGTTGTCCACGCCGTTGCGGCTGCTGGGGTGGGCGATCACCGGTGCCGCGATCGGGATGCGTGCTTCCGGGAACGCCGGTGCCGGGCTCGGGGCGGGCGCGGGACAGGACACGATGGTCTTCGTCAACATCGAGTCCGGCGAGGTCACCACCGACGTCATCGGTTACGGCGAACTCGGGGTCGGCGTCACCGCGGGTGGCAGCGAAGCGATCGTCGTGGCGTTCCGGCTCGGTCCGGCTGGCCGGGCGGGCAATGTGTCCGGCGCGTATGCGGGCGGGAGCGTCAACGTTGCGGCGAAACTGCTCGCTGGGGTGGGATTTTCGGTCAGTACCGGGCTTTTCTCGGGGGAGGAAGGCTGGGTGGCGGCCGCGTTCAGTCTCGGTGCCGAAGCTGGCGCGCGAGCGTCGGGCAGTTACGGCGTGAGCGTGTCGGACACCGTCGCGCCCGCGGTCGCCGCGTGGACTCAGCGAGTCGCGACGGGACTGGCATCGGGGGTGCAGACGGCGGGCGCGGTCGCGCAGGGCGTCAGCAGTGTGGTGGCGCAGATGTTCGGCAGCGTGATCGGCATATTTGACTCGGCCAATTGGGATCTCACCGGGTATACGTCGGCGGAACAGCAGGCGTGGCGCGAGTTCGGCGGATACCTCGCGCGGGTGATCACCAGCACCACTCTCGACCGGTTTCTCGCCGGGGAAGCTCAGGGCGTGCCGGTGTCGCAGCGGATCGCGTCGATCGGGGATGTGGGGGTGTTCATCCGGGTGTCCGAGGCGATCAACGCGCGGTACCGCCGAATGGCTGGCGGCGCGCTGCGGGCGGGTGACGAGATCTGGCCCGCCAACGCGTTCAACCAGCGCACGTATCTTCAGTTCCTTTCCTTCATGCGCGACCAGCGGCTGCTGGCCGGAGCCGGACCGGGAGGCTCGTTCGCGCCGATGCGGGAACGACCGTGAGCGAAGTTACGTGGTAGCACGGATGGTGCGGCGGCGGGCCGGTCACGATCATCGGAGTTCGACCGGCAGTGCTCCCGGGGGACGCTGCCGAGGATCGAGGGGGTGTCGGTTCGGATGGTCGGTTCGCGGACAGAAACGGTGGACTACGAATCGGGAGAGGGAACTGGAACGGCGTCGGTGCTTGTCGTGCAGACGTTGCCGGCCTTCGCGGTGGACGGCGCGGCTAACGCGCGACCGCTTTCCCGTGCGGCTCAACGGTTAGTGACTTACCTGGCGCTTCGAGACCGGCCCGTGCGGCGGGCCGAAGTGGCGCACGCGTTGTGGGCGGACTCGTCGGAGGAACACGGTGCGGCGAGCCTTCGCACCACGTTGTGGCGGATTGGCCGGGTGCACCGGGATCTGGTGCAGGCGACGGCTGAGCGGCTGTCGCTCTCGGACACTGCGGCTGTTGACGTGCAAGCCGCGTCGAGCCTGGCGCGTTCGCTCGCGTCCGCCGGCGCGGAGCTGCCCGACGACAGCGAGCCAGTGATCGGCTTGCTGTCGACCGATCTGCTGCCGGATTGGTACGACGACTGGTTGTTCGTCTTTCGTGAGCGGTGGCGGCAGCTTCGCTTGCACGCGCTGGAATGCCTGGCGGGGCGGCTCGGCGAAGCGGGCCGGTTTTCCGAGGCGATCGACGCCGCGCTGACGGCGGTCGATGCTGAACCGCTGCGGGAAAGCGCACATCGCTGTTTGATCCGCGTCCACCTTCTTGAGGGGAATCGCGGCGAGGCGGTGCGGGCTTATCGCGCGTTGGCGGAACTGCTGCACACCGAGCTCGGTGTGCAGCCCAGCCCTGGCGTGCGGGCTCTGCTCGCTTGATCCGGGTGCCAGGGACCTGAGGCGGTGTTGTGGGCTCTGCCGTACATGAGGGGAACCCTGAGGGAATCAGATTCCCTCAGGGTGGCCCTCACGGACTCGCGGAAGCGGTCACGCGAGCCTCAGCCGGTGGCATCGGGTGACGGTGCGGTGACGGGGAACCGTTGTACTGCACCGTATGGCAGGTGCGGACCCGGAGCGAATCGCGCTGCACGTCCTTCGGGCGTGGTGCACTTCCGAAGGACAGCTGCGGGTCCGCATCACGACCACCGCGGACGTGCGCACCGACGCGACGACGTCGGAGGTTCTCACGACCCGCGAACAAGTTCTCGCGTCGGTGGACCGCTGGCTGAGCCGGATCGGCGCGCAGGACGGCGACGTGACGCCGCGGTGACGGAACCAGTGCACGCTCACGACCACGGCCGAGAAAGCCGCGGAGGGAGACGGCCATGCCCATCACGCCCACCTTTCCGGGTGTCTACATCGACGAACTGCCGAGCGCGGTTCGGACCATCACCGGGGTGCCCACCTCGGTCGCGGCTTTCGTCGGCACCGCACCGCGCGGCGTCACGAACGTGGCGGTGCACATCACCAGCTGGGAGGACTACGAACAGCAATTCGGCGGCCTCGACCCGGCGAGCGACCTCAGCTACGCGGTCTGGCAGTTCTACCAGAACGGCGGCAGCGAGGCCGAAATCGTGCGGGTGACCGGCACCGCGCCGCCTGCCAGTGCTGATCAGCCCGCGGCCGACGACACCGCGCCGGCCAAGGCGCTACCGGCGAAAATCGTTCTGGCGCCGAGCGGGCCGACGCTCTACGCGCGCGGAGAAGGGACCTGGGCCAACGGAACGCTGCTGGCGCGGGTCGACCACGAGACCGCCAAGGACGACCTCAACCAGCTGTACAACCTGACTATTCACGACCGGACCAGCAAGGTCACCGAGCAGTACCTCAACGTCAGCATCGACAAGAACTCCCCGCGCTCGTTGACGAACGTCATCGCGTCGTCGGGATTGATCGGGTCGGTGGAGAACGTCGACAAGCGGCCGGACGCGCACAGTTCCGACAAGCTGGAAGTCGGGCAGGATCCGTTCCAGGACACCACGAAGGACGGCATCTGGTACACCGCAGCGAGCCAGGGCGTCGACGGGCCGACGCCGAGGACCGAGGACTTCCTCGGCGACCCCGGACAGCAGTCCGGCATCTACGCCTTGCTCAAGACCGACATCTTCAACATGCTCTGCCTGCCGGGAGCTCCGGGGCTGATCGGCGGCTCCGCGCAGATCCTGGCCAAGGCGTTGAAGCTGTGCGTCGACCGCAGGGCGATGCTGATCGTGGACCCGGATCCGAATTGGAAGACGACGAACGCGGTCTCCGGCGCGGTGAAGGACTCCACCTTCGTCCTCAACGACGACAACGCCCGCAACGCGGCGCTGTACTTCCCGCGCGTCAAACAGCCGGATCCCAAGCAGGAGAACAGGGTTCGCGAATTCCCTCCGTGCGGGATGATCGCGGGAACGTGGGCGCGCACGGATGTCCAGCGGGGCGTCTGGAAGGCTCCAGCGGGCACCGAGGCGACGTTGAGCGGCATCAGCGGCCTCACGGTCCAACTGTCCGATCCGCAGAACGGTGTGCTCAACCCGCTCGGCGTCAACTGCCTGCGCGGCATGCCGTCGGTGGGGAACGTGATCTGGGGCGCGCGCACTCAACGCGGCGCGGACGTGCTCGCGAACCAGTGGAAATACCTGCCGGTACGGCGATTGGCGCTCTTCATCGAGGAAAGCCTGTTCCGCGGTACGCAATGGGTGGTGTTCGAACCGAACGACGAACCGTTGTGGTCGTCGATTCGGCTGAACGTCGGCGCGTTCATGAACAACCTGTTCCGGCAGGGCGCTTTCCAAGGCCGTACGCCGAAGGACGCCTATCTCGTGAAATGCGACGCGACGAACAATCCGCAGAACGACATCGACCGCGGCATCGTCAACATCCTGGTCGGGTTCGCCCCGCTGAAGCCCGCCGAGTTCGTGCTCATCCACATTCAGCAGCTCGCCG
Source organism: Amycolatopsis sp. cg13 (assembly GCF_041346965.1). GTDB lineage: Bacteria > Actinomycetota > Actinomycetes > Mycobacteriales > Pseudonocardiaceae > Amycolatopsis. Next base: position 4,478,646 of record NZ_CP166848.1, on the reverse strand, counting down.
GTCAGATCCAGGTGTAGCAGGAGGCAGACGTCATGTCCGACAGCAAGACGAAGCGGCGCGATCCGTACAAGAACTTCCGGTTCCGGGTGAAGTTCGCCGGCGGCGACTATCTGCTCGGGGTCAGCAAGATCACCGGGTTCAAGCGGAGCACCGAGGTGATCAAGCACCGGTCCGGCGGCGATCCGGCGACCAGTGCGAAGCTGCCCGGCCGCACCGAATACGACGCGATCACCCTCGAACGCGGCGTCACCGCGGACAAGGTGTTCGCGCAGTGGGCGAACCGGGTGTGGAGTTTCGCCAACTCCGGGCAGGGGCTGGAGACCTCGCTCAAGGACTTCCGCCGCGACCTCATCGTCGACGTGTTCGACGAGGGCGGCCAGAAAGTACTGTCCTATCAGGTATTCAACTGCTGGGTCTCGGAATGGCAGCCAGTGTCCGATTTGGACGCCAACGCCAACGCGGTCGCCGTGCAGCACATCAAGGTCGAGAACGAGGGGTGGGTCGCCGAGGAGGTTCCGGAGCCGCAGGAGACGTTCTTCGAAGACCCGGCGTGATGTTCACCGAAGCGAGCCTCCTCGACGTATGGGAGGCGGCGCACGGGTTGGGTGCGGTACGGCGGGCGCTCGCGCTGGCTGTCGCGGGCGGCGCGGAACCGGGCGAGGTCGGCGATCTCGCGGTGGGCCAGCGGGACGAGTTCCTGCTGGCCCTGCGGGAGCAGTGCTTCGGGACTGCGTTTCCGTGTCTGGTGAGCTGTCCTTCGTGCGGTGAGGAACTTGAGCTGGAACTTTCGAGCCGGGATCTGCGTCCGTCGCGAGTGGACGCTTCCGGGGTCGTGGCTGTCGACGGGTACGAGGTCGAGTTCCGCGCGGTGACGAGCCGGGATCTGCTGGAAGTCCACAGTAGACGGACGTTGCTCGAACGGTGTGTGGTGACCGCGCGGCTAGGCGAGCAGGAGGTGGAGCGGTCCGAGTTGCCGGACGCGGTGCTCGGCGCGCTCCCGGACGCGTTGGCCGCGGGAGATCCGCAGGCGGACGTCCGGATCGACCTGGACTGCGCGGTGTGCGGTCACCGGTGGGCGTCTCCGTTCGACATCGCGGTTTATCTGTGGACGGAACTGGAAGCTTGCGCGCGGCGGTTGTTGTACGACGTGCACGCGCTGGCGCTCGCCTACGGCTGGTCGGAGGCGGAGGTGCTCGCGGTGAGTCCTGGGCGGCGCCGCCGGTATCTGGAACTCGCGGGGACGATGGCATGAACGATTTCGTGGACCGGCTGCTCGGCCGGATCGACGCACCGCCGATCCGGCCGCTCGTGCCGACGTTGTTCGAACCCGCGAGTCCGGTCGGGGCGGAGCCTGAGTTGCCGATGGGCACGTTCACTGAATCGGCGCAGAAGCCTGCGGTCACAAAGGAAACCGAACGTGTTCGTGAGACGCCTGGACTGGAGCGCGTTATCCGGGAAACCTTGGCGACGCTTCCGGGGCCGGTCGAGCGCGTCCGCGAGAGCGAAGTGTCACACACGGAGCGGGTCGAAAGCGTCCATGAAACCCAGGTGCCGCAACCGAAACCGTCCGAACGCGTTCTCGAATCGCCGGTGCCGTCCCCAAAGGTGGTCGAACGCGTCCGCGAGGTTCCGGTGCCGGGCCAACCGGGCGCGGTGGTTCGGGAAAGCGTCGTCGAATCTCGGACACACACCGAGCGCGCGACCGTTTCCCACTCGGCGAAGGTCACCGAATCGCTGCTGGAACGCGAAGTGCGGACAGAACACCGGCAGCGAGAAACGGTACTGCAGTCAGCCGTCGCGGCGGAGCCACAAACCGGGCCAGCAGCACCAGAACCCGTACGGGCCGCACCGGTACAGGCGGTCGAACCGGTCCGCGCGCATCGAGTCGTGCGTCCCCAGCTCGAACCGGCACCGCCGTCCCAGCGGCAGCAGCAACCTTTGGTGACCCGGCGGCAGCAGGCACCGGCTCAACCGGATGTGCACATCAGCATCGGCCGGGTCGAGGTCACCGCTCGTCCGGCACCGGCAGCGGCGCCGAAACCGCGGCAGGAACGGAAACCGCTGCTGAGCCTCGACGACTACCTCCGGGAGCGGGGATGAGTGACGCCAACGCGATCGAGGCCGTGACCGAGGCGCTGGTCCAGCTGGTGCTCGAAGGCGCGCGCGAGGTCGAGAGCGGCGCGAAGGTCGAAGCGCGGCCGCCGCACGAGACGCCGGGGCCGAGCGGCGATCCGCAGCTGAACCTGTTCCTCTACCAAATCGGCATCGACGAGTCGCTGCGCAACGAGGATCCCGTAGGGCTGCGGCCCGGGGAGCACGGCGATCCGCAGCTGCCGCTCGTCCTGCACTACCTGCTCACCGCGTATGTGCCGGGCGGTGCGGACACTATCGCGCACCGGATGCTCGGCGGTGCGCTGCGGACGCTGCACGAGCATCCGCACCTCAGCCGCGCGCGGCTCCGGCAGGTGCAGTCGCCCAGCAATGTGTCGGAACAGTCCGAGCTGATCCGGCTCACCTGGCAGTCCTTCGTGGAGAAGGACATCTACTCGCTGTGGTCGGCGTTCCAGACCAGCTATCGGCTCACCGTCGCGTTCGAGGCCGGGCCGGTGCTCATCGACAGCCGCCGCCCGCCGCGTACGGCGGTGCCGGTGCTGCGTCGGGGCGCGCTGGACCGGGGGCCGGAAGCGGCGGCCAGCGTCGAATCGCCGTACCCGCAGCTCACCGCCGCGGTGCCGGTCGCGGTCGGTCCGGACGGTCTTGAGCACGAGCAGGCTTCGGTCAAGCTCGGCGGACGCGTCGTGCTGCGGGGTGCGAATCTCGACCAGGCGAACGAGGTCCGGTTGTCGCATCCGCTGCTGGCCGGGCCGGTGTCGATTCCTGTCGTGCCGGGAAGCGGGGCCGAGGTCCGGTTCGAGCTGACCGGGCCGCCGCAGGCGTTTCCGGCCGGGCTGTGGTCGGTGGCGGTGGTGTCCGGCACGACGTCGACGAACGAGGTTTCGCTCGCGGTCGCGCCCGAGATCACCAGCGGGATGCCGATGACCGTGCAGCGCGACGGGACCGCCGCGGTGGTCCAGCTGGTCTGCCGTCCTCCGGTGCGGACCGGGCAGCCGGTGCTGCTGGTCCTCGGGTCGCGGTCGGTGCTGGAGCGGCGTGCGGTCGCGGCTCAGCCAGAGGATCCGGTGACGGGCGCGGACCTGACCTTCGACGTCCCGGACGCGCCGGTGGGCACCCATCTCGCCCGCCTCCGGATCGGCGGCGTGGACAGTCTGCTGGTCGACCGCACCGGGCCGAAGCCGGTCTTCGACGCCACGCAGACGGTGACGATCTTATGACCTGGGAAGCGGCGAACGGACGCTTCCTCGCCGCGTCGCTGGAGTGGTTGCGGGAGGTGCTGCGGCACCCCGGCGAAGCGGTCTCGACCGCCGCTGTCGACGAAGCCGAGGCGATCAGCCCGCCGCCCGCGCTGACTGTGCTGGCGGCGCGGCTCGGGCTGTCCCGGTTCGAGCGGGACACCTTGCTGCTGTGCGCGGCGGTCGAGCTGGATCCGTCGATCGCCGGGCTTTGCGCCGAGGCGCACGGCAATCCGCACATGGCGTATCCGACGTTCGGGCTGGCTCTTCACGTGTTGCCCGATCCGGCGTGGGAAGCCGTATCGCCGCAAGGCGGTCTGCGGTACTGGCAGCTCATCGAGGGTGTTTCCGGGCAGGGCGTGGTGTCCGCGCCGTTGCGGGCGGCCGAGCGCGCGGTCAACTATCTGAAGGGGCTCAACAGTCTTGACGACCGGCTGAGTCCGCTGGTCACGCCGCTGGCCCGCACGGAGTTGTCGGCCTCGCAGCAGAGGGTTGCCGAGGAGGTCGCCAGTCAGTGGGCGCTCGCCGGTCCGGTTCAGCTCACCGGTGCCGACGAGGCCGCGAAACGACAGATCACCGCGCATGCGGCGGAGATCTCCGGGCTGGCGGCGTATCGACTTGAGGCGTCCGCGTTGCCCGCGCAGCCGGTGGAGTTGGACCTCCTCGCCCGGAGCTGGCAGCGCGAGGCCGCGGTGCTGCCGCTGGCGTTGTACCTCGAAGACGAGGGCGGAGCCCGGTTTCTCGACCGGACCACCGGACCGGCGGTGCTCGCCGTGCGGGAAGGCGGGCCGGGTCTCCGATCGATCGAGGTCAGCCCGCCGACGCCGGCGGAACGGGCGGTGGCGTGGCGGGAAGCGCTCGGGAGCGATCAGCCGGTGATCGACGCGCTGGCCGCGCAGTTCGCGCTCGACCTGCCGGGCATCGCGGCGGTGGCCGCGGTCGCGGGGGCCGATCCGGAGAAGGTGTGGCAGGAATGCCGCGTCCGCACCCGGCCGCGGCTGGACGGACGCGCGCAGCGGCTCGAGTCGACGGCGAGCTGGGACGATCTCGTGCTGCCGGAGCAGTCCCGCCGGTTGCTCGGCGAGATCGCCGACCAGGTGGGCCAACGCACGAGGGTGCACGAGACGTGGGGTTTCGGAGAACGCGGACTTGGCTTGAGCGTCCTGTTCGCCGGGCCGACCGGAACCGGCAAGACGATGGCGGCCGAGGTGCTCGCGAACCGGCTGGCACTCGATCTTTACCGGATCGATCTGTCCACAGTGGTCAGCAAGTACATCGGGGAGACCGAGAAGAACCTGCGGAAGCTCTTCGACGCGGCCGAGGGCGCGATCCTGTTCTTCGACGAGGCGGAATCGCTGTTCGGCAAACGCGGCGAGGTCCGCGACGCGCACGACCGGTACGCCACCATCGAGGTCGACTACCTGCTGCAGCGGATGGAAGCCCACCGCGGCCTGGCGATCCTGGCGACCAACATGCGTTCGGCGCTGGACACCGCCTTCATGCGCCGCCTGCGGTTCGTGGTCGAGTTCGCCTTCCCCGGCCCAGTTGAGCGGAAGATCATGTGGCAGAAGGCATTCCCGACCCGCGCGCCGTGCGAAGGCCTCGACTTCGGTCGGCTGGCGCAGCTGCAGACGAGCGGCGCGATGATCCGCAACATCGCGCTCAACGCGGCTTTCCTCGCGGCGGCTGCTGGATCGTCGATCACGATGGAGACCGTGCTGGCTGCCGCGCGTACTGAGTTCCGGAAGCTTGAACTTCCCGTGCCGGAACGGGATTTCCGGCGGTGATCGAGGTCCGGATCGATCGGCTGGTGCTGACCGCGTTGTCCGAGGATCCCGGTCAGCTTCGCGACGCCGTGCAAGCCGAGTTGGCGCGCCAGATGGCGGCTGCCGCGCCGCGCCGGGGTTGGCGGGAAGCACGGCGGCGGGTCGTGCTGGCCCAGCTCGCGGAAGGCACGCTCGCGGAGGCGATCGCACGGTCGATTCACCACGGCATCCGCCAGGTGGCCGGCTGAGCGGTGACGCCTCGGTGACGGGGTCCCGGCACGCTTGGCGGCAAGGCGTTCCGCCGTTCGCTGGGGAGGACTACGACGATGACCACCTTTCCGCAGAGCCTGAATCCCGTCCGGGGCGGGTTCGTGCTGGTGGATCCGGACAGCGGGCGGGCGTCGAAGACGATTCCGTTCCAGTACAACCCGGACACGCTCACCCGGACCCTGCAGGTGCAGGGCCTCGGCGGCGAACCGGGCGACCGGCTGGAAGCGTTGCGGCTCAAGGGGCCTTCGCACGAGTCGTACCGGTTCGAGGCCGAGTTCGACGCCACCGCGGCGCCCGACAGGTTTCCCGACGGATTGTTTCCGGTGCTGTGCGCGCTCGAAAAGAGCCTTTCGCCGACGTACACCCAGTTGTACAACGAAGATCTGCTGGCCGGGCAAGGACAGCTGGAAATCGTGCCGGTAGAGGCACCGCTGACGGTGCTTGTGCTTGGCCCTAAACGGGTGCTGCCGGTGCGGATCACCGACTTCAGCGTCGCCGAGGAAGCGTTCGACGCCGCGCTCAATCCGATCCGGGCCAAGGTCAGCATCACCGTCCGGGTGCTCACTGTGGACGATCTCGGCTACCCGCATCCCGGCGATCCGGGGGCGCGCGCCAAGGGCGGAACGCTGTACCTGACGTATCTCCAGCAGAAAGAACGCTTCGCCGATGGGGTCAACAACCCGGTGACCGACGTCGGCGTGCCGACCGTCTAGGAGGTGCTTGATGTTCTCCGCGACCAGTCGTTACTACAGCCTGCCCACCGCGGTCTGCGACCTTCCCGACGGTCGTTCGGTCCGCTTCGTGCAGCGGCGGTTGCTGCCGCAGCCGGAGCAGCTCGCGCAGATCGGCGAGCGCGTGGTGAAGCCTCGCGACCGGCTCGATCGCATCGCGGGCGAGGTGTTCGGCGACGCCGAGCAGTACTGGCGGATCGCCGACGCGAACCGGGCGACGGATCCGGACGCGCTGACCGCGGAGCCGGGCCGCCGGCTGCGGATCACGCTGCCGCCCGGGATTCCGGCGGGAGGGACCGGTGGGTAAGAGCTTTCAGCTGCAGTTGATGATCGGCCGCGTGCTCGCCGCGCCGGTGCCGCACGAACTGATCGACGCGTTGCAGTCCGTGCAGGTCACCTCGTCCGCGGGCGAGCGCAGCGGGTTCCAGCTGACCTTCGCGGTGAGCCGAAAATCGGTGCTCACCCGGACGTTGCTGCCGTCCGGGCTGCTCGATCCGCCCGCGCGGGTCGTGCTCTCGGTGATCGTCGGCGGTTCGGCGGACGTGCTGATGGACGGCGTGATCACCCGGCACGAGATGAGCCCGGGCGCGGGTCCCGGCGAATCGCGGCTCACGGTGACCGGCGAGGACCTCACCGCGCTGATGGACCTGCGGTACGAGGAAGAGATCTTTCCCGGGATGTCGCTGCAGGTGCGGGTGCTGAAGATCCTCGCGAAGTACGCGATGTACGGAATCGTGCCCGCGCCGGCGCCGGTGCTGCTGTGGGAACCGGAGCCGCCGCAGTCGAAAATCGACGGCCAGTCCGGCAGCGATCTCAGCTATCTCCGGGAACTGGCGCGGCAGGCGGGCTACGCGTTCTACTTGATCCCGGGTCCGGTGCCGGGTGCGAGCATCGGGTACTGGGGGCCGGAAATCCGGGCCGGGGTCGTGCAGCCCGCGCTCGCTGTCGATTCCGGGACCGCGACCAATGTGGAATCCCTGTCGTTCAGTTTCGACGGAATGTCTCGGAAGCAGTACACGATCCGGATCACCGAGCCGCACACCAAGATCGGGTTTTCCATTCCGGTGCCGGACCTCGCGTTGCTGCGGCCGCCGCTGGCCGCTCGTTCCGCGGTGACCCTGCAGGAGCAGCCGTTGCCGGACCTGGCCGGCCGGTCCACGACGGAGATTTTGCTGCGCGGCCTCAGCAAAACCGCGAAGGCCGCCGACGCGGTGACCGGACAGGGAAAGCTCGACGTGCTCCGGTACGGCCACGTGCTCAAGTCCCGCGCGCTGGTCGGCGTGCGCGGCGCGGGGCTCGCGTACGACGGCCTCTATTACGTCAACCGGGTCACCCACGAGATCAAACGCGGCGAGTACAAGCAGAGTTTCGGCCTGGCCCGGGACGGTTTCGTCCCCTTCTCCCAGCAGGTGAGCGCATGACCGAAGAAACGCGGTTCGACGGCACCTACCAGGGCGAGGTGGTGTCCAATGTGGACCCGCTCGGACTGGACCGGCTGCTCGTGCGGGTCGGCGAAGTGCTGGGCGACAACGCCATCTGGGCGCGGGCGAGCACCGCGACGCCGGGCATGAACGTGGTGCCGCTGATCGGGTCCGGGGTGTGGATCGAGTTCCAGGGCGGCGACATCGGCCGCGCGGTGTGGACCGGGTTCCGGCGCGACGTGGCCGAGGAAGGACCGCCGATCGCGTCGAGCATCCTGCCCGGCGTGCCGCAGGTCGTCATCGGGACGCCGCTCACTCCGTTCGGCGTTCCGCCGCAGAACTACCTCCTGATCACTCAGCAACCCGGCCCGACTGGCGGCATCCAGTTGCAGATCCTGGGGCCGTCCGGGCCGTACATCAAGCTCAACGAGACCGGGATCGAACTGTCCTGCGGTCCCGGTCTCGCGTCGATCCGGCTGGCCGGGACCTCGGTCATCGTCAACAACGGCACCTTCGTCGTTCCGAACTAGGGGTGCGGACATGCCGGGATTTTTGCTCCACAGTGGAATGACGATGACCTGCCCGCACGGCGGCGCGGTGACCGCGATCCCGGCCGGGCCGCCGGCGGCGCTGGTGAACGGAATGCCGGTGCTCACCACGAAAGACCAGCTGATCGTCGCCGGATGCACGTTGACTCCGCCGTGCGCGACGGTGCAGTGGACGAACCTCTCGTCCCTGCTGGGTGGCGGGACGCCGATGCTCACGCAGCTGCCTCCGGCTGGCCAGGGCGGCGGTACTTGCCTCGGCTCGCTTTCGCCCGGCCCGCCGATCGTGCTTGTCATGCAACAGTTCGTCACGGGGAGGTGACCACTGTGGACATCGACTTTCCGTTCCATTTCGACCAACGTGGCCGGGTCGCGGAAACCGGCTACGCGAACCACGTGCTCGACCTGATCGAGCAGCTGCTTTTCACCACGCCGGGGGAGCGCGTGATGCGCCCGGACTTCGGCTGCGGCCTGCTGGACCTGGTGTTCGAGCCGAACAGCCCGGAGCTGGCGGCGGCAGTGCAGGCGTCGGCGGAAGGCGCGTTGCACCGCTGGCTCGGCGACCTGATCACCGTGCAGCACCTGGAAGTCGCCGCCGAGGAAAGCACTTTGCGGATCGAGATCGGCTACATCCTCCTCGCGACCGGCGAACGGCGCGAGGACGTCATCACCGGGAGGGCGCCGTGATCGGCTGTGCGGACGAACGCCGCCGGACGGACGTGCGCGTCGCGGGCGGCAACGGGATAGACTCGGTGGGCGTGAGCGACGACGGTCGTTCGCTCACGGTGGGATTCTTCGGCAAGGCACCGGAAGACCTGGTACCGGCCAACTTCCGGATCGACGGCGGACGGCGCGTGACCGGGATCGCGGTCGTCGCGGTCGAACTGTGGGCGAGCGACGATCCGGATCTTGCCGACGCGGTGCGGCTGACGGTCGACCGGGCCGGAGATCTGTCGGCCTACCGGTTGTCCATTGTGGAATCCGGTCCGATCGGAAAACCGGGGACGAGGCCGTATCCGGGCTTCGATCCGCGGTACTCCCAGGTGGACTTCACCTTCGGCAGTTGCGGTGACGTCGACTGCGCGCCGGTCGAGGAAAGCGCGCCACCGGTGGAAGCAACGGTCGAGATCGATTATCTCAGCAAGGATTACGCCAGCTTCCGGCAACTGCTGCTGGACCGGTTGAAGCTGACGATGCCGTCCTGGACCGAACGGCACGTCCCGGACATCGGCATCATGCTCACGGAACTGCTCGCCTACGAGGGCGATCGGCTCAGCTACCAGCAAGACGCGGTGGCGACCGAGGCGTATCTGGACACCGCGCGGCTGCGGGTTTCCGTACGGCGGCACGCCCGGCTTGTCGACTACGCGATGCACGACGGATGCTCCGCGCGGGCTTGGGTGTGCATCGAGGCGGGCGAAGAGGTCCCGCTCCCGAAGGGAAAGTTCCGGTTCAGCACCCTGCCCGGTACCTCGTTGAAGGAAAGCGATCTTCGCGGTGCGGCGGAGGTTTTCGAGCCGGTCCACGACGAAGAGGTCCGGCTGATTCCCGCGCGCAACCGGATCAGCCTGTGGACATGGGGCGACCACGACTGCTGCCTGCCCGCCGGGGCGACTTCGGCGACCCTTGTGGACAGTGACCGGGCGTTGGGTCTCTCCGCGGGCGACGTGCTGCTCTTCGAGGAACTGATCGGCGTGCCGTCCGGTCTTCCGGCCGACGCTGACCACACGCACCGGCAGGCCGTCCGGCTGACGTCGGTGACCGAGACCGAAGACCAGCTGTACCAGCAAAAGCTCCTGGAAGTGACCTGGGCCCGCGAAGACGCGCTTACCTTTCCGTTATGTGTCAACGCTCGCGGCGGGCCCGAATGTGTCGAGCTTGAGGTCGGTGTCGCGCGGGGGAACGTGGTGCTGGTCGAGCACGGTCGGCGGATCGACCCGGAGTGCCACTGCGTTCCCGACCCCGCGCCGGACGAGCCGCAGTGCCCGCGCGACTGCGGCTGTGGTTGCGGCGGCGAGGCCGAACCCCAACCGGCTTACCCGCCGCTGCCGGTGGTCGTTCAGCCGCAGTTGCGCCACCAGCCGGTCACGCAAAGCGTTCCGTTCCCGGATCCCGCCGACATCGCGGCGGCGCAGGCGCGCTGGCTGGTGGGTCTCCCTGGCCGGATCCGCGCGCGGCTGACCAAGCTGTGGCGGAGTGAACTGTCCGAAGAGGACATCGAGTTCGTCACCGTGCTTTTCGGGGCCAAGCTCGTCAAGAAGCTGCACCTTCGCGAGCATCCACGACGCGCCATCCGGTACCTGCTGGCGTGTTTCGACGACCTGCTGGAAACGAAACTGGAACGGCTGAAAGACCTCATCCGTCAAGCTCGCGCGGGGTACGTGCTCACAGCGAAGAACGAGGGCTGGGAGATCGGTCAGAGCTGGGGCGCGGACGAAGGCAGGAAGCTCGACGAGCACCGTGCGGCATTCCGTGGCCCGGCAACTCTCGCGACCCGACCGGACCCGCGCGCGGCACTGCCCGCGGTGACCGTCACTGACCGAAACCATGGTGTTTGGCTGCCACAACGGGATCTGCTCGAGAGCGGACCGACGGACCGGCATTTCGTAGGCGAGGTCACCGACACCGGCGCGACCGTCCTGCGGTTCGGCGACGGTCGCAATGGCGCGAAGTTTCCGTTGAGCGGCGAGCTCACCGCGGCACTGCGGGTAGGGACCGGTCTGGCCGGGAATGTCGGACGGGAAGCGATCAGCAGCATCATCTTCGACCGCACGGACGTGCCCGGCATCCGCAGCGTGCGGAATCCGTTGCCTGCGATCGGCGGAGTCGATCCCGAGCCGGTGTCCGAGGTACGGCTGCGCGCTCCGCAGGAGGTCCGCCGTCGTTTGCTGCGAGCCATCACAGCGGACGACTACGCGACGCTGGCTGGCGCCTCGCCGAGCATCCAACGAGCCGCGGGCGACTTGCGGTGGACGGGAAGCTGGTACGAGGCGCAGGTCGCGATCGATCCGCTCGGCATGGAGGTCGCGCCGACCTGGCTGCTCGACGAAACCCGCGCCGGGCTGTACCAGTACCGGCGGATCGGCCACGACCTTTCCGTCTTCACCGCGACCCTCGTCCCGCTCGACCTCACGGTGCACGTCGAGGTGCTGCCGGACCACATCGCCGGACACGTGCGGACAGCGTTGCGACGGGCGCTCGGCGCGTTCTTCCAACCCGATCACCTCACCTTCGGCACCCCGATCCGGGTCGGCCAGATCGTCGCGAGCGCGGCCGCGGTACCCGGGGTCCGGCACGCCGAGGTGACCCGGCTGGAGCGGCTGTTCGGCCCGCCCGGCACCGCGCTCGCCACCGGCGTCCTCCCGATCGGGCCGCTCGAAGTGGCGCAATTGGACGACGACCCGAGCCGGCCCGAGAACGGGCAGCTCACCCTCGACCTGGCAGGCGGACGATGAACTGCGCGCGCACCGGCCCGACGACTCCGGCCACGACCTACCAGCGCCCCGGCTTGCCCGCGCTGTCCCGGCGGATCGGCACCTACGCGCGGTTCCGCCAGTCGATGCTGGCCCGGCTCTCCAGCCGGGCGGCGCTGGCCCCGCTCACCACGCGGGACCCGGACGACCCGGCGATCGCGCTGCTGGACTGCTGGGCCGTCGTGGGCGACGTGCTGACCTTCTACCAGGAGCGGATCGCCAACGAGGGCTACCTGCGGACCGCCACCGAACCCGAATCGCTCACCCACCTCGGCACTCTCGTCGGCTACACACCGCGGCCCGCGCTGGCGGCGACCACCTTCCTCGCGTACACGCTGGATCCCGGCGCGCGGACGGTGATTCCGGCGGGCACCGCCGCGAAGAGCGTGCCCGGGCAGAACCAGCTGCCGCAGACCTTCGAGACCACGGCGGAACTCCAGGCCCGCGAGGAGTGGAACGCGCTCCAAGTCGCCACTGCCGACCCGGTGGACATCACCGCCAAGAGCGCCCGCGAGATCGAACAGATCGGGATCCAAGGCACCACCGCGGCGCTCAAGCCGGGGGACCGGTTGCTGCTGCTGTTCGGCATGTTCCCGCCGGTGATCCGCGTGGTCGCCGAAGCGGCGGCGGACTTCCAGGCCAACCGGACGACCGCGAAGCTGGTCACCACTGGTGCCGACGAGCTGAACCAGGCGATAGCCCGCCTCCTCGAGGCGATCGGCGCCGCGCTGGAGCGAAAGCCCGCGCCGTCGGACTGGATCAACAACACGGTAACCACGTTGAAGAACACCCAGACCTATCTGGCCAGTCTCGGCACTTCGGCCACGGTGACCTGGGTCCTCGCTCGCACGGCCTACCATGTGAGCACCGAGCTGGCGGAGGAGGCCGCGCTCGCCCGGGCGCACGCGAGCTGCGCGATCCAGGACTGGTTCCGCGATTTCGTCGGGCCCGTTTCGGACGCGACGGACGTGCTGTTGAAGCTCTGCACCGCGGCGTTGCGCGAAAGCGATCCGGAACTGCGCTATCTGAGCAACTTCGCCAGAGCATTGTTCTGCTCCTCGCCGGGATACCGCTTCGACGGCAGCGGCGACGGCTGCGGATGCGGTTGCAGCTACGGCACCGACTGCGACCGCGCGGCGGCATTGGCCGGGCTCACCCCGGTGCTGCCGTGGCTGCGTCGCGAGCCGTCCCGGCCGCCGCGCAAGGCGGTCGATCTTCCGTCCACAGTGGACCAATTGTTCCATGCCGGTTCCGACGTGCACCCGAAGCTGCTCATCGCGGCCGACCCCCGGCTGGGGCCGAATCTGCACCACGCGTGGGCGAACGAGCAGATCGCGAATCCGCCCGCGCTGTCCGGTCTCCAGGTGCTGCGGACCAGGGCGGTCGCGATTGCACGCCCGGCCGGTAAGGAAGCGGACTCGGCGGGCACCACGAAGGTGTGGCTGGACGCGGTGTACGACGGCATCGCCGGCGGCAGCTGGGTCGTGCTCGAATCGCCGGATGGCCAGCGGTCCGCCGCGCAAGTGACGTCGGCGGAGCTGGACAGCGTCGACGTCACCGTTCCGGGCAAGTCCGAGCCGGTCGGGAAAAAGCAGGTCACCACGATCACGGTGAACCAGGTCGTTTCGCCGGTTCCCGGGGCGGGCACGGTCGTCTGGGCGCGCGGCGAAACGCTCACCGCGGTCGGCGACCCGATCACCAAGGACGTCGCAGGCGCCGAGATCGAACTGTCGCGGGTCTACGACGGGCTGCGGCCGGGCCGATGGCTGGTGGTGTCCGGCGAACGCACCGACGTGCCGCACACCAGCGGGGTCCAGGCCGCCGAGGTGACGATGGTCGCCGGGATCCGGCAGCGGGTCGAGCCGACCCGCCACGGCAGCCGGGTCCGCACGTTCCTGTCGCTGGCCACGGAGTTGTCTTACCGGTACCGCCGGGACACCGTGACCCTCTTCGGCAACGTCGTCGAGGCGGATCAGGGCGAGACCCGCACCGAGGTGCTCGGCAGCGGCGATCCAGGCGTCGCGAACCAGGTTTTCCAGCTGCGCCAGGCCAATGCGGACAACCCGCTCACGTTCCGGCCGTCCGCCAACGCTTCCGGCGCGGAGAGCACGCTCACCGCTCGCGTGGCCGGCGTGCGGTGGCACGAAACCGACGGGCTGGTCTGGTCCGGGCCGACGAGTCACGACTACGAGGTCTCCGTCGGCGCGGGCGGCACCCGCTCGCTCCGGTTCGGCGACGGCGTCCACGGCGCGCGCATTCCTGCCGGGGTGGAGAACGTGACGGCGGTTTACCGGATCGGCGCGGGCCACGACGGGAATGTCGCGGCCGGACAGATCAGTCAGGCCACCGGACGACCGCCGGGCGTGCGCGCGGTGACCAACCCGCTGGCGTCCGGCGGGGGAGCGGACGGCGACGGACCGGCGGACGCCCGGGCGTCGATCCCGCTGCGGATGCTCGCGCTCGACCGGCTGGTGTCGATCCGCGACTACGAGGATTTCACCCGTGCGCGGGCCGGGATCAGGAAAGCCAAGGCCGCCAAGCTTTCCGACGGCGGACGGCGGGTCGTGCACGTGACGGTCGCGGCGACCGGGGACGCGCGGATCGATTCGTCCTCCGGTTCGGTGGTCGCGCTGGAAGCGGCGCTGGCCAGCTTCGGCGATCGCGGCGTCGAGGTGCGGGTCGCGGTGCGGGAACGGGTGCTGCTCGTGCTGCACGCCGGGATCAAGGTGCTGCCGGACTACTCGTGGGAGCTGGTGGAACCGGCGGTGCGCGCCGCGTTGCTGGACAAGTTTTCCTTTGCCCGCAGGGAACTCGGCGAACCCGCGTTCCTCAGCGAAGCGTTCGCCGCGATCCAGGCGGTGCCGGGCGTCGACTATGCCGCCATCAATGTGTTCGACGGCATCGGCGGCGACGTCACACCGGTCGAGTTGGCCACGGTCGCGGACCGGCTCACCGAGGCTAAGCCGTGCGTCGGCGCGTCCGGGGCGCGGTTCGAGGAGGTTGTCGACGAGGTGGGCTACGTGGACTCGTTCGGCGAGGACACATTGACGACGATCGCGCTCCGGCACGGGCTGACGGTGGACGAACTGGTCCGGCTGAACCCGGGGGTGGAGTCGACGATGCTCAAGTGGGGACAGAAGTTGACTGTGTACCGCGGAATCCGGCCCGCGCGGCTCGCCGTGCTCCCGGCGGGAGTGCCGGAGGCGTTGATGTTGGTGAGGATCCCATGACCCGCAATCCGGACCGGCTCTACGACCTGATGCCGTCGGTCTACCGGCGGCGCGACGAAGAGAACGCGGGGCCGCTCAAGGCGTTGCTCGGCGTGATCACCGAACAGGCCGACCTGATCGGCGCCGACCTGGACGCGCAGTACGCAGACTGGTTCATCGAGACCTGCCAGGATTGGGTCGCGCCGTACCTCGGCGATCTCGTCGGGTACCAGCTCCTGCCGGGTGCCGACGAAACGCTCGCGACAGGATCGGCCGCGGCCCGGCGGTTGTTGTCCGCTCTCGCGCCTCGTCGCGATGTCGCGCACACCGTCGGCAATCGGCGACGCAAGGGCACGTTGGCGTTGCTGGAACAACTCGCCGCGGACGTCGCGGAATGGCCCGCGCGGGCGGTCGAATTCCGGCAGCTGCTGGCGGTTTCGCAAGCCGTCCGGCTGCACGGACGAGACCCGCGCGCGGACCGGCGCAGGCTGACCCGGGGACAACTGGCCGACCTGCACGGGGCCGACGCGCTCGACCGGCTCGACGGGCCGTTCGACGAGCTGGCACATTCGATCGACGTCCGGCGGATCACCTCGCACCGGGGGACCGGCCGGTACGGCATCCCGGAGATCGGCCTGTACGTGTGGCGGCTGAAGCCGTATTCGATCACGTGCGGGCCCGCGTATTGCGAGGACCGGGCGCGGACCCGGTTCACGTTCAGCATTCTCGGCAACGACACTCCGCTGATCGTCTCCCCGGTGCGGGAGCCGTCGCCGACCCACATCGCGGACGAGACGAACGTGCCGGTTTTTATTCGGCGGCAAGCCTTTGCCGAGCGACCGGCGGTCTACTATGGACCGGAGAAGAGCCTGTGCGTCTACCTCAGCGACGGGAAGCCGATCCCGCTGGCCGACATCATTCCGGCGGATCTGTCCGGGTGGCGTTACCGGCCCGCGCACGGGAAAGTCGCGCTCGACCCGGTGCTCGGCCGGATCGCTTTTCCCGCCCGGCAGGCACCGGAATCCGGGGTGTGGGTCGACTATCACTACGGGTTTTCCGACGACCTCGGCGCCGGTGAATATCCGCGCACGACGGAAGCGTCGGAGCACGTCTATCGCGTCGGTCCCGGATGCCACGAACTCGTCATGGAAGCCGTCGAGGAATGGCAGCGGGACAAGGAAACCGATCCGAAAGCGCGCAAGGCAGTCATCGAATTCACCGACAGCGGGGCGTACCAGGAACAAATCAAGCTGGTGCTCGACCGCGGCGATTGCCTGACGCTGAGGGCAGCCAACGGGCAACGTCCGGTGCTGCGGCTGCTCGACTGGAACAGCAACCGGCCGGACGCGCTGCGGATCATCGGGACCGACCGCGGCGCGAAGGACGATCCGCTGCCGAAGGTCGTCTTCGACGGGCTGTTGATCACCGGGCGCAGCGTCCAGGTGCACGGTCCGGTCGGGCAGTTTGCGTTGCGGCACTGCACTTTGGTGCCCGGATGGTCGCTCGACGCGAAGTGCTGTCCGGAGCACGAGGAAGAGGCGAGCGTCGAACTCACGGACACGCCAGCATGTCTGTGCGTGGAACACAGCATCCTCGGCACGATCCTCGTCACCGCCGACGAAGTGCACCGCGAACCCAACCAGATCCGGCTCACCGACAGCATTCTCGACGCCGCCGGACCCGGCCTCGCCGCGCTGTGCGGTCCGGATGACGGCTGCGCGCACGCGGTGGTCGACTTCCGCCGGTGCACGGTGTTCGGCTCCGTATTCGCTCACGGCGCCGGGCTGCTCGAAAACTCCATTATGGACGGTCGGGTGCGAATCGCTCGTCGGCAGGACGGCTGCGTACGGTTCTGCTGGCTGCCGGAAAGTTCGCGCACCCCGCCCCGATTCCATTGCGAGCCCGAGCATTCCGGCGATCCGGTCCGCGTCGTCCCCCAGTTCACCTCGACCCGCTACGGCACCCCGGGTTACGCGCAGCTCGCGCGGTCCGGGCCGGAAGAAATCAGCCGCGGCGCGGAGGACGGTTCGGAAATGGGGGTCTTCCACGACCTGTTCCACCCGCAACGCGAGGACAGTCTCCGGCTGCGGCTCGCCGAGTACACCCCGGCCGGCACGGACGCCGGCATCCTGTTCGCCACTTAGGAGACCGCCATGCAAGCCGACTTCTCGCGCCGCACCTTCGACTCGCTGAAGCACTTCTCCGCGGTGCTCGCGCAGCAGGGCCGGGTCCAGCTCGACGCGGACGCGAACGAGCAGGCCGCGATCCTGCTGTACCAGTTGCGGACCACGGTGGCCGACCTGCTCGGCCAGTCCGCCGCGCCCGCCGGGGCGCACGGATTCCGGATCGAACCGCACCAGGACCACGCGAAAATCGACGATCTGAGCATCTCGGCCGGCCGGCTGTACGTCGGCGGGCTGCTGGTCGAGAACGACGAGGCCACGAGCTACTGGACCCAGCCCGAGGGCTACCTCGACCAGGAGAAGGACGAACTCCCCGAGGCCGGGCCGTTCGTGGTGTACCTGCGGGTGTGGGAACGGCTGATCACCGCGTTGCAGGACCCGGCGATCCGCGAGATCGCGCTCGGCGACCCCGGACCGGACACCGCCGCGCGGGCCAAGGTCGTCTGGCAGGTGGCCTGGTGCGCGGGGCAGACCGTCGACGATTTCGAGAAATTCCGGAACTCGCTGAACCCAGAGCCCGGTTTGCTTGCCGCCCAAGCGAAACACCCGGGCGACACCGATGCCTGCCACCTGCCGCCCGAGGCGCGGTTCCGTGGGCAGGAGAACCAGCTGTACCGCGTCGAGGTGCACACCGGCGGTCGCGGGTGGACGGATTCGGTGCCCAACAAGGGTTTCCACCGGCGGCTGCACGGCGCGACCTTCAAGTGGTCGCGGGAGAACGCGTCGGTGGTGTTCCCGATCGTGTCGGTGTCCGGCGCGACGGTGACGCTCGGCACGCTGGGCCGGGACAGCAAATTGGACCTGGACGTCGGCGACTGGGTCGAACTGCTCGACGACGCGGCCGCCACCCGCGTCGCGGACGACCTCCCGGCGGAGGACCGGCCCAAAGCCGCGCCCGCATTGCGGAAGGTCATCGCGGTCGACCCGGCGGACCGGCTGGTCACCCTGGACGACGAACTCGACGAACGCTGCGGTCCCGGCTCCGACGCGGACCTGCATCCATTCCTGCGCCGCTGGGACCACCTCGCCCCGGACGACAGCGCGGACGGCGCGGTGCCGCTGGTCGAGAACACCTGGATCGACCTGGAGGACGGCGTCCAGGTCCGGTTCGAGGCCCCGCCGAGATCGTCGGCGGAGGACCCGGCGGGCCAGCCGGGCACCTACCGGCGCGGCGACTACTGGCAGATCCCGGCCCGCACGGTGACCGGAGACGTCGAATGGCCCCGCGACGACAACGGCCCGGTTCCGGTGCCGCCGCACGGGGTCGAGTACCGCTACGCCGTGCTGGGCGTGCTCGACGCGGACGGCAAGGTGAGCCATTCGCCGGACAGCTTCGACCCGCTCTTCCGGCCGGGGCCGAATCCCGTCGCGCCCGCGCCTCCCGCGGAGACCCCGAAGAAGACGAGCGAGATCGATGCGCCGCAGCCGGTCGCGCATCCGACCGATTCGGTGGTGTTCGCGGCGGAGAAATCAGCCGGTGCGTCCACCGGTGCGAAAGCCGTTTCCCCGGCGTCGAGCCCGACTCACGCGACGGGCACCGCGGGCGCGGGCGGCAACGGTTCGACCACCTCCGTCGTCCCGGTGCCTGACGGCGCCACCGAGCCGGATCCCCCCGACCCCACTGTCGCTTCGCCGAACACCGCGGTCGCTTCACCGACCACCACCGAGCCGTCCGCACCCGAGACGACACCCGCCACCGAGCCGGAGAAACCAGCCATGACGCAACAGTCCACGCAACAGACTTCGCAACTCGGCGACCACTTCACGTCCTGGCTGCGCACCGTCGTCCCCGGCCTGTGGTCGGCGCTCGTCGCGTGGCTCGTCTCGCTGGGCCTGCCCGCTTCGGTGACCGACGCGGTGTCCGGGCTCGGCAACCAGGTGATCGTCCCGGTCGTGCTGGCCATCGTGTACGCGTTGCTGCGGCAGCTCGAACCGCAGATGCCGCCGTGGCTGACGCGAGTCCTGCTCGGGTCCAACCGGCCGCCGAGCTACGCCGAAACCGGGTCGGATCACCATGCGCTGGGCTGACTATTCCGCGGGTACGCCCAGCCCGGGGTCGCTCAAGTCGGCCGGTTTCGACGGAGTGATCCGCTACGCCGGGCTGGGCCGCGGGACGAAACGGCTCACCGGCGGCGAATACCGGACTCTCGTCGGCGGCGGGATGACCGTCGCGCTGGTCATCGAGCTGGGCACCGACGACGCGTGGGGCAGCGGCAACGACGACGACTTCGCCCGCGGCGCCGCGTTCGGGCGGGCGGGTCTCGCCGACGCGCGCGGCATGGGCATCGCGGACTCGGCGCTGATGGCCTGCGCCGCCGACGCCCATGCCGCGGCCTACCAACTCGACGACGTCGTGCGGTTCGCGAACGGGTTCGCCAGCGTCGTCGGCCGGAACCGGGCCGGGTTCTACGGGTTCTCCGAGACGCTGCGCGCGGTGCACGACGCCGGGGTCGTGTCGTGGTATTGGCGCTGCGGTTCGCAACCCACGGCCGCCGAGCGGACCTGGACGCATCTGTGGCAGCGCAACGACGGCACGGTCAGGGTCGACCGGATCCCGTGCGACATCAACGAGCAATACATCCCGCTTCCCGGCGGCGGCCCCGGGCCCGGCGCCGGCCCCGGCAATGACGAGGAGACTCTGATGCTGATTCCCGCTGCGCCGAACGGCGACCACTTCTACATCCCGCTCGCGGGCCGTCCGCCGTACCTGTACCTGTTCGCCGGATACGGCGACACGATCGAGATCAAGCAGATGGACTTCGTGCGCTCGACCAAGGAAGGCACCCAGGGCGACTTCGTGCCCGGCGCGCAGATCCGGAACTTCACGTTCCTTTCCGACCGGCCGGGCCCGCTGGACCTGCGCAGCGCGGCCGCGGCCGGTGCCATCGGGATCTCGATCTGGTACCAGGCAAAGCATTCCTTCACCGCATACGTCGGCTGACTCCGCTCGCCCCCGCTGGCGCGCGGCCACGTACTTTCGCGAGCTCAGCCAGGCAGCTGGGCACCGTCCGGGAAGTCGGTGGACCGGCTCAGCTCGGCCCATTCCTCGATCTCCTTGTCGACCGCCGCGCGGCCGTTCGCGACGAGACGCAGCGCGTCCGAGCCGAGCACTAGGTGCGCGGGCGGATTCGGGACGTCGAGGATGCGCAGCACGGCCTCCGCCGCCTTCCGCGGGTTGCCGAGCTGCTTGCCGCTGGCCGCGAGACGGTGTTCACGGACCGGGTTCATCACCTGGTCGTAGTCCGGCACGGAACGGTCGGTGCGGACCATCGACCGGCCCGCCCAGTCGGTGCGGAACGAGCCCGGCGCGATCGCGGTGACGTGCACGCCGAACGGGGCGACCTCCTTGCCGACGGTTTCGAGAATGCCTTCCACGGCGTACTTGCTGCCTTGATAGAAGGACGTGCCCGGCACGGTGATCAGCCCGGCCATCGAGGTGACGCCGAGGATGTGCCCGCGCCGCCGCTGCCGCATATACGGCAGCACTGCCTTCACCGTCGCGACGACGCCGAACACGTTCACCTCGAACTGCGCGCGCAGCTCGGCCATCGTCGACTCTTCGAAGACGCCCTCGTGCCCGTACCCGGCGTTGGCGATGGCGACGTCGATCGGGCCCACCTCGGCTTCGATCTCGTCGACGGTCCGGAACACCGCGTCGTCGTCGGTGACATCGAGGATGCGTGCGAGGGATTTCCCCGGCTGGAGCTGCTCGAACGCCTCGGCGTCGGCCTGCTTGCGGACGGTGCCGACGACGGTGTGGCCGGCCTGAAGCGCGGCCTCGGCGAACGCTCGGCCGAGGCCGGAGCTGGCTCCGGTGATCAGGAAGATCTTGGTCATGCCCCGAACTCTACACCGCGTTGATAAAAATCTGCACTGCGTCAAAAATAGTCAGCGTGATAGAACGGGCAGGTGGACGAGCAAGGCACCCGGGCCCGTCGCCGGACGGCTCCGACCAAGGGAGACCTGCGCGAGCGCGCGATTCTCGACGCGGCGGAGCAGCAGCTGAACTCGACGGGCGGGGCGTGCATGACCGTCGCGACGATCGCGCAGGAAGCCGGGATCACCAGGGGCGCGCTCTACTTCTACTTCGGGTCCAAGAACGAGGTGCTCGCCGCGCTGGTCGAACGGACGGTGGCCAAGCTGCGCACCGAGGTCGACGCAGTGGACGCCGCCGCCGCGGCTCCCGGCGACGCGGTCCGGCAGGGGATCGAGCAGACCGCGCGGATGTGGCGCGAGCACGGCACGGTGATGCGCACGGCGGTCGAGCTGTCGCCGTCGGTTCCGGCGATCGACCAGGCGTGGCGTTCCGCGGTGGTCGCGCTCGCCGACACCATGCGCGGGGTCGCCGAGCGCGCCGGACTGCCCTCCGGAATCGCTGCCGAGGTCGCCGCCGCGCTGGTCTGGATGACTGAACGCGTCTTCTACCAGGCGTTTGTCGCCGGCAGTTCGCTGGACGACGCCGCCGCGACGCTGACCCGGGTGTGGCTGGCCGCGCTCGGCCTCGCGACCTAGCCGTTCTTCTGGAGTTCCAGGAGGGGTTGCGAGGCCCGCTGAGGTCCTGCCCGCGCGGACCAGGCGCGGGCGACATTGGGGCAACGATGGCTCTCCGCGGAACTTCAGGGCAACGTCATTCGGTGTTTCACGTCTTTGGGTGCAGAGATTCGCCAAAAGACACGGGGAGCACGAAATGGGATTCACCGCGATGAAGTCGATGAAGCTGGTCATGGTCGGCGGGGCTGTCGCCGCGACCGCGTTGCTTTCCGCGTGCAGCGGAAACAACGTCGACGGAAATGGTTCCGCGGCGAAGAGCATTTCCGACGCGGCGGCGGTCAAGCAGGGCGGTTCGGCCGGTGCGGCGGGCACCGCGGCCACGTCGAACGGCGACGTCAACTGCAGCAAGCTCGG
Source organism: Amycolatopsis sp. cg13 (assembly GCF_041346965.1). Lineage (GTDB taxonomy): Bacteria > Actinomycetota > Actinomycetes > Mycobacteriales > Pseudonocardiaceae > Amycolatopsis. The sequence continues at coordinate 4,456,793 of NZ_CP166848.1, read as the reverse complement.
CGGACAGGTCGGCCCGGCAGGCGGCAAGCAAATGGACCTGATCGCGGTGCAAAGCACCAATGGCAGCATTCCCGGCTGCACCGAAGCATTCAATGTGATGACGAAGTACTACGAATTGGCGCCGTCGCAGGGCGAAGGACCCGGCCACCGCGTTCTCGGAATCGAAGGGCACTGGGACTGCGCATTGGGCGCGGAAGAGGAATTCGCCCAGGGCGTCGTGAACTGCGGCAAGGACGGCGGCACCGAGTTCATGATCAAGACCGCGCCGACCGCGGGCAAGGGCTCCGGCCAGCAGCCCGCGGCCCCGACCCGCCGCTTCCCGAACACCACGCAGACCGTGCAGTTCACCGGGTTCGACCGTTCGGTCAACATGGCCCAGTTCCAGCTGATCACCTGGAAGAAGGGCGGCGCGGACAACGGCCACTACGTGCCCGTTCCCGGCGACGGCAAGACCTACCGCCTCCCGGTGAGCAAGACCGCGCAGGTGTTCGGCGCGGCCGAGCTGTGCCCCGGCGGCGACGTGGCCATCGACCAGCAGGGCCGCGGCACGAACCCGTGCACCGAGCAGGCGCTGATGGCGGCCCTGACCGGCCCGACCCCGCCGCTCGCCGAGATCCACGTCGACAAGAACGACAACATCGACGTCGCCAAGGAGCTCTACCGCCCCTGACGCGACCGGCGGGATCGCCGTACGTGAGGGGAACCCTGAGGGAATCTGATTCCCTCAGGGTTCCCCTCATGGACATGAGACCACCCGGCCGCCGGTTCGCGTCAGGCGTCGAGTTTCTGTTGCCCGGCATCGTAACTGCGCAACGCAGCACCAACGGCCGCGGCGACGGTGATCTCGTAGACCTCGTCCTCCTGGTATTTCGTGGCCAGCTCGGCGAAATCGCCATCGGTAAGCCGGTAGGACGCGTCACGGACCTTCGCCGCGAACGGCTGCAACGGCGCGGGCAAACCGTCTCCGGTCGCCGCTGCGCCGCGAAGCGCCTGATCGGTCACTGCAGGTGCGCTGAACACGGAATACCGCATGTTCTCCACCGGATCCTCGTGCGTCCCCGCCGGACCACCAGCGAGCAGGAAGCCCGGGAACCGGTACCCGAACCGGTGCAGCGCACGGGTTCCGCTCTCCAGCTGACCTTCGCGAAGCACGAAACCGAACGCGTTCGCGAGCCGGTTCACGACGTTCCACACCAGATTCACCCGCAACGCCTCGCGAATCGCCGCCGGAGGAAGATCCGGCAGCACGATTTCGTCCGGCTTCAGCGTGACAGTCTCCAGAAACGTCCGAATGGTGCGCACTTCCGGGCGTGCCGCCTCAGGCCGCAAGGGATCGATCTCGCCGTGTCCGGCGATCCGGGTCAGCTCCTCGTGCGAGTCGACGCAGAACGGGCACTCGTGCAGCAACGCCGTTGACATCGCGAGAAACTCGCGTTCCCCGGCCGTCCAGTACGACGGGCCGCGCATCGCCGGAGCGGTGAGATCCAGCAGCGGCCGGGTGAGAAAGCCGGGACGGTACAGCAGCATCTTCACGATGTCCGGCGGCTGCTTCGACGTGATCGACAGGAACATCTTGGCCCGCAGGCGATGCCCGTTGTCGAGAATGGACAGTCTCATCAGGACTCCAAGGTGGCTAAGCGGCCCGCGAGGAATCGCCGGTCGGCTGGGTTGGCGGCGAGTTCGTGCGCGCGCCGGTACGCGGCCGTCGCCTCGGTGGTACGGCCGAGGCGGCGGAGCAGATCGGCCCGCGCGGCGTGCAACAGGTGGTACTGGTCAAGGCCTTCGATACCGTCGATGAGCGCCAGTCCTTCCGCTGGGCTAGTGGCCATAGCGACCGCGACGGCGTGGTTCAACGCGACCACCGGCGAAGGATTCGTTTCGGACAACCGGAGATACAGCCCAGCGATCGCCGCCCAGTCCGTGTCCGCCGCGGAACGAGCCTGAGCGTGCTGGACGGCAATGGCGGCCTGCAGCTGATACGGCCCCACCATCTCGAACCGCAGCGCACGATCCAGCAGTCCGATCGCCTCGGCGATTTCCCCGTGGTCCCAACGACTTCGATCCTGGTCTTCGAGCAGTACGACGTCGCCGTCCGGCGTGTACCGGGCGGCGGCGCGCGAATCGTGCACGAGCAGCAGCGAAACCAGGCCGAGCGCTTCCGGTTCGTCCGGCATGAGCGTCGCGACCAGCTTCGCCAGCCGGATCGCTTCCTGTCGCAGCTCACGATCTCCGAAAGCGGTGTAGCCTTGAGTGAAGATCAAGTACACCACCGCCAGAACCCCGGACAGCCGCTCGGACAGCAGATGATCGGGCGGGACCGCGAGGCTGATCCCGGCGTCGCGGATCTTGCGCTTGGCCCGCACCAGCCGCTGCGCCAGCGTCGCCTCGCTGACCAGGAACGTCCGCGCGATCTGCCCGGCGGTCAGCCCGGCCACCGCCTGCAGCGTCAACGCGACCCGCGCCTCCTCGGCGAGCGCGGGATGGCAGCAGGTGAAGACCAGGCTGAGCCGTTCGTCGCCGATCTCGAGCAGGCGTTTCCCGGTCGGCTCCGCGCTCGCGGCTCGTTCCTCGAGCTGAGCGAGCTTCTCCAGGCCGCGGCGGGCACGCCGGAGCCGGTCGATCGCGCTGTTGCGGGCGGCGGTCAGCAGCCACGCCACGGGGTCGTCCGGCGGCGCGTCGCCCCACTTGCGCAGGGCGAGCGCGCACGCGTCCTGCAGCGCGTCCTCGGCGAGTTCGAAGTCGCCGAGGACGCGGACCAGCGCCGCGAGCATCCGGGCCCGGTGCTCGCGATAGGTCTCCCGCAGCAACGCCGAGGTCATGCCTGGCGGGACAGCCCGGGCACGGCGGCGACCGGACGCACCTCGACGGTGCCGACCGCGGCCATCGGGCACAGCGCGGCCAGTTCGAGGGCCTCGTCGAGATCGCGGCAGTCGAGGACGTAAACGCCGCCGAGATGCTCGTGGGTCTCCAGGAACGGCCCGTCGGTGACGAGCGTCTTCCCCTCGCGGACGCTGACCGTGGTGGCGGTGTGCTCGCCCTGCAGCGGATGCTCGGAGACGAAGGCCCCGCGCCGGCGGCATTCGTCGGCGAACGCGTTCACCCTGGCCAGCGCGTCCGGGAAGGCCGGATCGCCGGGTTCGGGACGGTCGCAGTTGTAGATCACCAGCAGGTACCGCATGTGTCCTCCGAGAGCCGGTCCGACGTTGTCCTGATGGAAGACGAATGCGTCGACCGTAACTCGACAGGACGGGCCGGGCTTCCCGGAAAACGGAGAACGGCGGGCCCGGGGGAGCCCGCCGTTCTCTTCAGGAAGGGGTCAGCCCTTCTGCCACAACGCTGGCGCGTTGGGCGGTTCCCAGCCCTGCTGGGCGGTGTGGCCTTGCAGGCACACGTAGGTGACCCCGTTGTAGGTGACGCGCGTACCGGCGGGGTACGCCTTGCCGGTGGCCCAGGACGTCCCTCCCGGCTGCCCGGTCGGCGGTCCCGTGGTCGGTCCGCCGGTCGGCGTCTGCGCGACGTTCAGCACGAAGTCGAACGCCGCCTCCTTGGCGTTGTTCGGGGCGTCGCGGACCGTCATGAGCAACCGCGGGTCGAAAATCGTGTCGGTGTTGTTCCGCGGCTCGCCGGGGAAGTACAGCTGCGTCGTCAGGATCGGCTCGTTGGGGGCCTGCACCTTGACGTGGATGTGCCGCGTCCGGCCGGGGTAGAGGCCGGGCACGATCGTCGTCAGCTTGAACTCGCCGAGGTCGTTCGTGTACTGGTGGCCGCGGAAGTTGTAGCCGACGTTGTCGTAGGCGCCGTTGTCGTCCGCCTGCCAGAAGTCCAGCAGAGCGCGGCCGATCGGCTGGCAGGCCGTGCCGAAGACGTACCCGCTCACGGTCAGCCGCGTGCCCGGGGTGTTCTGGTCGACGAGCACGCTGCGCTCGGGCGAGCCCGGCGTGAAGTACGGGCCCTCGGTCTGGTCGATCGTCGGTTCGTCGCCGTCGTGGCAGTACGGGGTCGGCTCGACCTTCTGCCCGCCCGCGAAATTCGTGCGGGCGAGCGCGGGTCCGCCGACGAGCGCGACCGGCGCGGCGACTCCCGCGGCCAGCGCGGCCTTCAGCACTGTCTTGCGGCTGAACTTTCTTTCTTCGTCCATGCCTGCTCCTCGGTGGGGGCTCGGGATTCCCCTCGACGGTAGGGAGGAGATCAGCCCGCAGCGATGGACGGAGTCATGCAGTCGTGGTGAATCTTCGGGGCGGTGTCGCCGGTGCGGCGGAATCCGCCGGGGCTCAACCCGGTTTCGCGCCGAAAGAACCGACAAAAGTAGGCTGGATCGGCGAATCCGACGCGGCTCGCCACCTGCCGCACGGACAGATTCGTCCGCAGCAGGAACCGTTTCGCCTCCTGCGTCCGCGCTTCGCGCACCAATTCCGCCGCCGTACGCCCGGTTGCCGCCTTGACGGCCTCGGTGAGGTAGCCGGGAGTGACGCCGAGCCGTTCGGCGTGCGCGCGCACCGACCACAGTCCCAGCTCGGATTTTTCCGCCTGCTGCGCGAATTCCGCCGCTACCGCGCGGGCGCGCGCGGGTGCCGGCGCGGGCGGAATGCCGGGAAGCCTTCCGGCGCGCACGATCAGCACGTGCAGCAGCGCGCGCAGCACGGATTCGCCGTCCTCGCCGCCGCGCCGGAATTCCTCCTCGAGTTCCGCGATCAGCCGCGCGGTCCGGTCGTGCTCGGTCCCGTCCAGCTGCAGCCACGGCCGTTCCCGCAGCCTGCGCAGGGTTTCCCGGTCGGCCGGATGGTCGAAGAGGAAGTCGTCGGTGAACAGCACGACCGATCCGGTGAGCTCGCTCGCCTCCCAATGATGCACCTGGCCCGGCGTGACAACGCCGAGGTGCGGCGGGCTCAGTTCCCACCGCGTCAGGTCGACCACGTGCGCGCCGGTCCCTCCGGTGACGAGCACGATTTCGTAAAAGGTGTGCCGGTGCGGGAATTCCGCCCGCGACAACGGTCCCACCGCGTCGAAAGAGCCGACCGCGAACGGCACCGCGTCGGGCGCGGGCACCTCGAGCCGGTGCAGTGGAAGTTCACCGGTTTTGACCGGTCTGCAGCACATTCCCGGGGGCACCGTCGTCCCTCGCATCAGTCCGTCCTTTTCGCCGGTTTCGGAACGAAAAGTCTAGACCAATTCCCGGGCAGATACCTCCGACGGAAGTATCAGTAACTCGGTGGAGTGACGCTGACGAGGAACCGGGCGGTGGTCCGGCCGTCGTTGCGGAAGCGGTGCGGGATGGCCGAATCGAAGTGGCAGCTGTCGCCGGTCTTGAGCACGTGCGTCTGCTCGCCGACCTGGACGGTCAGCCGTCCGGCGATCACCACCACGCATTCCTCGGACGGATGCGAACGCAGTTCGTCGGATGAGACGCCGCCGGGTTCGAGCACGCCTTCGAGCACTTCGAGCTTCGCGCCGCCCGGCGACGCGCGGGTGTAGGTGATCGCGTGGTGCGGCGAGGAGATCCGGTAGCGGTCGTCGTGCCGGATCACCGCGACGGTTTCCTCGTCCGGCTCCTGGAACAGGCTGAACAGCGGGATGTCGAGCACCTCGGCGATGCGCCGCATGGTTTCCAGGCTCGGGTCGGTCACGCCCCGCTCGACCTGGCTGATCAACCCGGTCGACACTCCCGCCTGGTCGGCAAGCTGGCGCACGGTCAGCCCGCGCAGGGTGCGGAACTCGCGGATCCTCGTCACGGTCACCCGATCATTATCATCGAACGGCGCTCCGGCGCAGGTCACCGGCCTCCGCGGGTCCCGCTGGGCGGTCCCCGGCCCCGACTTCGATCGCCGTTCGCGACGGCGGCCGGGTCACCAGGCTGATCGCCACCGTCACGATCAGGTTGACGACGAGCGCGGGCAATCCGACGACTGTTCCGGGCGGCATCGTGTGCGCGACGAGCGAACCCAGCGCGGGCACGCCGACGATCAGCCCGCCGCACAACGCACCGGCCGCGAGTCCTGGTGCGGTGACCCGTCGCCACAGCATCGAGAGGAACAGCGCGGGGGCGAGCTGCCCGACGGCGCTGTACACGTTCGTCATGATGCTCAATAGTTTTTCGTTGCTGTGCGCCACAAGAAGTACGGAAAGCGCAGTGAAAACGAGAACGCCCACGCGCATCGCAGTCAGCGACGAGGCCCATTTCTTCGAGCGGGCCCCGAGCACGTTGCGGGTGAACAGGCTGCTGGCCGCGAGCACAAGCACGGCGGTCGGCACGAGCGCGACGAGAATGCCCGCGCCGCCGAGGAGCCCGATGACCCATTCCGGATACTTCTCGCGCACGAAAATCAGCAGCGACGCGTTGGCCTGCTTGTCGGTCAGCTTCGGCAGCGCGAGCACCGCGGCGAGCGCGATCATCACGATCAGGACGTAGAACAGCGAATACAGCGGCTGGACCACCTGATTGCGGCGGATCGTCGCGACGGCTTTCGCGCTGTAGGACACCTGGAACATGTGCGGCAGCGCGAACGAGCCCAGCGGCGTGAGCAGCAGGAAGCTCATCCACCACCAGGTGTTGGTCGCGGTCGATCCATGAAGGCCGGGCAGCGTCGCGCCGCTCGGATGCGCTTGCTTCATCGCGTCGAACACGCCCATTGGCCCGCTCACCCCGGCCGCGTTCGCCGCGCCGATGGCGACCACGAGCAGGATCGCGATCAGCAGCACGTCCTTGACGATCGCGGTGAACGCGGCACTGCGCATCCCGCCGACCAGCACGAACCCCGCGACCAGCACGCCGCCGGCGATGACGTAGACCAGCGACGGGACCTCGCTGCCGAACAGACTCGCCAGGATCAGGCTCAGCCCGGTCAACTGGACCTGGGCGTACAGCAGCAGCGCGACGATGCCGAAAACGGCGACCAGTCCGCCGAACCAGCGGGCTTCGAAGCGGGTGGTGAAGTAGTCCGCCATGGTGACGAGACCGTGCTGCTTGCCAGCGCGCCAGATCTTGGGCACCACCCAATAGCCGACGGCGGCGGTCAGCACGACCGTGCCGAGCACGTAGAACCCGGGCGCACCGTTGCTGAACACGCCTTGCGAGGCGCCGAGCAGGGCGAACGTGGTGAAGGTTTCGCCGACCAGCAGGAACCAGAAGAGCCAGGTGCCGAACCGGCGTCCGCCGACGGACCATTCCTGCAGATTCATCGCCCGTCCGCGCGCGGCGGCGACGGTGCCCCAGACGATCGAGCCGACCGCGATCAGGAGAGCGAGCGCCAGTGCCATCGTTACACCCGGTCCAGCTCGCCGCGGCGGCGGTCGATCGCGTAGACGAGACCGATCGCGCCGGAGCCGATCAGCGCGCCCGCGGTCATCCACACCAGCAGGAACGGAATCGAGCCGAAGACGTAGTCGATCCGGTTCACCAGGGGAATCGCCGCGACGCACCACGCGAACGGGACGACGAGCAGAAGCCAGTGCCAGCGGCGTTTTCTCGGTCGGGCCATGATCGCTCCTCAGCTACCCACGTCGCTGTGTTCAGCCTGGATGAATGGGCTTCAGTGTGAGCGATGACTTGTGTCGCGTCAATGACGACGATCGGGTGGACGCAAGAGAGGCTTGCGCAGTGGAGGTGCTGACTGTTCACTGTGGCTAATGGCAGCTCAACGCATCTCCGCGGAGGCAGGCATGATTTTCACCGCCGCACGACTGCTGACCGACGCGTCCGCCCCGCTGATCCACGACGCCGCCGTGGCCGTCTCGGACGGCGTAATCACCTATGCCGGACCAAGGAATTCCGCACCCTCCGGCGAAGTCACCGATCTCGGCGACGTCACCCTGCTGCCCGGCTTGATCGACTGTCATGTCCACCTCTGCCAGGACCCAGGTTCCGGCGAAGTCACCCTGGAAATGTCCGCCGACGACGATGCGCTGAGCCGCCGGATGGTCGCCAACGCACAACGATTGCTGGACGCGGGCGTCACCACCGCGCGCGACCTGGGCGCACCCGGCACCCTGGGCACCCGCGTACGAGATTTCCTCGCTGCCACACCGGAAGCCACCCCGCGAATGCTCGCGGCGAACGCGCCGATCACTGTCACCGGCGGCCACGCCGCGTCCATGGGCGGCATCGCAGACGGCGTCGACCAGGTTCGCGCTCTGGTGAAACAACACTTCGACGACGGCGTCGACCTGATCAAAGTAATGACCACCGGCGGCTTCATGACTCCCGGCAGCCACCCGGCCGAAGCGCGCTACACCGTGGACGAGCTAGCCAACTTGGTGTCTGAAGCGCACTCTCGCGGGTTGCCGGTCACGACGCACGCTCTCGGCGTCGAAGGCATCGAACGAGCCGTACTCGCTGGTGTCGATTGCATCGAGCATTGCGGCTGGGTCACCCGTACTGGCACCGAATTCGATCCGCGGATCGCCAAGATGATCGTGGCGCGCGGCATCGCCGTCAGCCCGACCATGAACACCGCTTGCACCGCAGCGGATTACATGTGCCCGTGGGACGAACGCGACGCCGTCGTCGGCAACCTCCGCGCGCTGATTTCCTTGGGTGCCACCATTGTCGCCGGAACCGACGCCGGAATCCCGTTAGTCCACTTTGAACGCTACGCCGACTGCCTGGACACCTTCGCCGAAGCCGGAATGACTCCCCGGCAAGCAATCGCCAGCGCTACCTCGGTGGCCGCCCGCGTCTGCGGCTTGGCAGACGTAACCGGTCGCTTGGTACCCGGATTCCGCGCCGACCTCATCGCGGTGGACGGCGACCCAACCGAGTCTTTAGCGACCCTGCACCACCCCCGTTTCGTCATGGCCGACGGCCGCCGCCACGAAGTCCGCAGCACTGACCTGGGCACCGGTGACTCCGCGGCCAGGGACCGCATCCGCCGGAACCTCGAACAGGGCGCCGGACGATGACCGGCACCGCCAGCCCGCTCAGCCCCGCTCAGCGAGAGTGGTACGTGAGGGGAACCCTGAGGGAATCAGATTCCCTCAGGGTTCCCCTCACGTACCGCTGCGGGAGCGGAGCCAGACCGCTGCCTCTGCGGGAACGACGACGTCGAGCGTCCGTCGCGCCCCGCGTGAAGACCCGCCCGTCTCGTGATTGACTGGCCAGCATGGCCGTACTTCCGCATCCGGGCGCTCGGGGTCCGCAGTGACCTCCGAACCGGCCGCGGCCACCCGTCCGCGCAATCGCAAGCAGCTCATCGTCGAAGCGGCGGGCCGGGCTTTCAGCGAACGCGGCTACCACGCGGCGTCCATGGAAGAGATCGCCGCCGCCGTCGGAATCACCGCGGCGGCGCTGTACCGGCACTTCCCGAACAAGTACGCCCTGTTCACCGAATGCGCCAACGTGATGGCAGACCGACTGGTCGCCGCCCTGGACGCAGTCCCCGCGGATGCCCCCGCAGACGACGTCCTCCGCCCGCTGGCCCGCGTCACGGTCGCCCACCGGGAGTCCGGCGGCCTGTACCGCTGGGAGGCCCGCTACCTCGACCGAGCGGACCGGCGCGTCCTGAGCGCCAAATTCGCCCACGTCGTCGCGCGCGTGACCGACGTGGTGCAGCCGTCGCCGGACGCGGACCTCCGCGCCGTAGCCGCACTCGGCGCGATCGGCTCGATCACGATGCACCACACGTCGATCGCCCACCACCGGGCCGAAAACCTGCTGACCGAATCCGCTCTGCGCCTGACCGCCGCAACGACCGCTGTGCCCGCGCCGTCGGTCTCGCTGCCCACCCAGCCCGTCCCGCGAACCCGCCGCGCGCAAATCCTCGCCGCCGCCGTCCCGCTGTTCGAGCGCGACGGATTCGCCACCGTCACCAACGCCAGAATCGCCGAGGCCGTGGGGCTGGTTCCTTCTGCCCTCTACCGCCATTTCCCCAACAAAGCCGAAATCCTGGCCGCCGCCTGCCTGCAAGCCGCCGGACTCCTGTCGCAAGCCGTAGAGCAAAACCTCCGCGGCATCACCGGCGCGGAAGCCTTGCCCGTCCTGGCCGCGACCTACGTGGCCTACAGCTTCGAACACACCGCCCTGACCAACGTCGCCGCCGCCGAACTAGGCGGCCTCCCGGCGGCGTTGCAACGCCCGCTGAACCTCGCCCAGCGCGAGCACATCGCCGTCTGGGAACAACAACTCCGCCTGGCCCGCCCGGATCTGGACGCACACCAAGCCCGCGTGCTGGTGCACGCGGGCTTCGGCGCGGTAGTCGAAACCGGACGGCGGCTGCGATGGGAGGACACCCCCGGCCACCGCGCCGCCGTCACCGGTTTTCTGCTGAGCGCGCTGGGACTCTAAGCACCCGGCCGATTCGCCGTGGGCAGCGTGATCGGTGTCTGTGTTGGCGACGTCCCGTTGTTGAGGTACAGCATCGAAATGCCGCGCACGAACTGATCGAAGAGATAGAAACTGCCCGGCATGATCTTGGACGTCCCCTCCCTGAACGCGACATACGCTGGCCACTCGATCCGGATCAGTGCCGCCTGCGCGTAATCCCGGGGGAGCCCGAGCCAATCGCCCATCTGGTCGTTGAGGAGATACCGCACGAGTTCATTGACGAACCCTGAATCGAGCCCGAGGGTCGGCTTCTCGATATACCCGAGCAACGTCTTCGCCAGACTGACCCCTTCGTCAGTCGGCCCGAGCACCGGCCACAACATCTGCTGCGCCTGCGCTTCCGCGTCCGCCCACGTCTGCGGGATGAACTGCTCCTGCACGCCAAGCAGATGCAGTGCGACCTGCCAAGCATGCAGATCCGCGTCCTGCTCGGCGGTCGACAACGCGATGTTCCACTTCAGCATGTTGCTGCGCGCGAACGTCGCCACCGAATGGAACGTCCGCAAAATGTCACCATTGCTGATCGGCTTAGGCTGATCCGCTCCGTCCTGGTACTTCGCCGACGTCGGTAGCAAATTCCGCACGACAGCGTGCACCAGGCGAGTCTTGTTGGCCGTAACGACGAAATGCCCGTCCGGCGCCCAAGCCTTGGAGTTGTGCAGGTCGTACCCGAAGGTGAACGTCTTGGCCGCCCGCTGCTTCATATCCGCGCCGCCAGCCGACCAGTAGACCGCCCGTGCCTCCCGTGGGATAACGGTGCTCATGATCCCGCTGCCCAGCGTCTCCGAGACGAACAGATAACTGCTCAACCGGGTATAAAGCTTCTCCGACGCGGCAAGCTTGGCCGGATCCGCCCATGACGGCAGTTTGTTGACCTGCTGCAGATACGCGACCAGATAGTCCGGCATGCCAGCAGGCAACGGCGCGTTGTTGTCGATCCAGCCCTGCCAAGCCGTATTGACCGCCGGAATCTTGCCCTCTTTGAGCAACGCCGCGGCGACCGCGTCCGCTGTGTCGTCCCAAACCTGGAACGGATCGGCCCCCGTCCCGCTCCCGGCGATCGACCCCTTGCCCGACCACGCCCACGCAGTGCCGGTGGTGCCGGCCATGCCCGCGATGCCCAACGCCGCGCCGAGGGTCAGCACCTTCCTTCTGCTGAGATTCTCCATGTACTTGTCTGCCTCTCTGGTAGGCGTCGTTGCCATCCCATCACCGGCCAGGGGCTGCTCGCCGCCCCGTGTCGACAGTCTCGGAAGAAGTGATTTCTCATTAACATAACGGCGCCGGTCGGCTGGTGGCAAGAGGTGTCGCCGCTCCGGATCAACGCCCCGCGCGGTTTGCGGTGTGCGCGCCGGTTTGTGACACTCGACGACTGTGAGTGATTCGGCAGCGCGGGAACCGGCTCCGATCCCGCCGGAGTTTCCGCCGGTGGTGTACGTGCCCTGCGCCGAGCACGTGGAGGAGAGCGCGGACGCCCGGCCGGTGCTGCGGCGGACGAAAGAGGGCGGGGTCGCCCTCTTCGCGTACTCCGCGCTCGACCGGCTTTTCGAGGGGTGCGGAGCAGGGCAGCCATGGATTCTGCTCCCGGTGCGGGCCATGGAACCGTTGCGGGAGTCGCAGGGCTTCGACCTGGTGCTGCTCGACGTGTTCATCCCGCCGGAGCACCGCCTCGAGCACGCGGGAGGGAGCAAGTATCGGTAGGGGATACGAGCTCGGACCGGGGGTGCTCGACGGCATCCGGGGCCAGCTGAGCGACGCTCGCGGCCAGGTCGAAGGACTGTCCGGCTCCGTTCCGCAAGACGTCGACGCCGGGCTGCTGACCGGCCCGCTCGACGCGGCGCTCTCGAGTCTGGTCGAAAGCGCGGCGCAATTCTCGACGGCGCTCGGCGGAGTCGCCGACGATGTCGAGACCGGGAAGAAGGACTACGAACGCGCCGAGGCCGACGCGCAGGACCAGCTGCCGAAACCAGGCGGGGGTGCCTGATGCCGATAGAGACCAAGGTGGACGGCGATCCCGGCAGCATGCGTGCCGCGGCGAATTGGCTGAGACAAGATCTTTCGCAAGCGATTCACCGCGCGAACGACAAGGTGTACGGCGCGCGGAACAGCGCCGCGAGCGGTCTCCGGGGCGAGGCGGCCGATCAATTGCGGCAGAAGCTGACGACGGGCGGCAGGCAGGCCGACGACTTCGCGGAAAGCGTTTCCTCGGTGGCACAGAAGGTGGATGCCGCTGCCGACGTCTTGCAGCAGGTGCAGACCGACCTGGGGCGAATCCGCTCGGACGCCGCCAACGCTGGGTTGTCCGTGACGGGAACGGTCATCCAAGATCCCGGGCAGTCTGGCTCAGCCGGGGATCACCAGGCCAAGGCCGACGCGTACCAGAAGGCCAGCACCGAGGCGGAGGACGCGCGCCGCCGGTGGAAACAGCAGGTCGAGCAGCGGTCTCAGGACTTTCAGAACACCAAGAACAAGACTGTCTTCACGCTCGCCGGTTTCGGGGTCACGGGCGGGACGGAAGCGGCCAAGGTGCACAAGTCGATCCTCGAGAAGGATTCGACCGAGCTGCGCACTCGCGCCGCGCAATCCCTCAAACACGCGGAAGCCATCGGCGGGGCCGACCCGAAAGGCTTCTACACGAACATCGACGCCGCAGCGGCGGACACCGCGGCAGCGGACAGCCAAGCCGCGCGAGCCGCGAAGTTCGGCAAGACACTCACCCGGGTCGGCAACGTCGGCGGCGGCGCATTGGCACTCGGCGGGATCGCCTACGACATCTCGCACGGCAAACCCGTGGCACAGGCGGTGACGTCCGGCGCGGCGGGGTTCGGCGCGTCGATCGCGACCGGGGCCGCGGTCGGCACCGTGATCGGCGGTCCGGTCGGCACCGCGGTGGGCGCGGTCGCGGGAACGGTGGTCGGCGCGTTCACCTCCGGCGCGGTGGATTCGGTGTTCAAGCACGGCGGGCACGTCGGATCGGCGATCGACGACGGGATCAAAGCGGTCGGGGACACCGGGAAAGCGGTGGGGTCGCTCGCATCGGACGCAGGCAGCGGGGTGAAACATGTCTGGGACTCGATCTTCTGATCACCTGACGGTTCCGGAGGCGTGGGCCGCCGGACCGGCCGGCCGGTACCGCAACGCACTGGCCATCCTGATGCTGCTGACGCTGGCGGCGGCGGCGATCAGCGTGTACCTGTACACCGGCGGAAGGTGGATGGCCGGAACCGGCGCGGCGTGGTTCACGGTGCTGCTGGCCGTCTTTGTCTACGTCGGCACGGACGCCCGGTTGCGCCAGAAGCCGACGGGAGCGGCTGTGACCACAACGGTGACCGCGCAAGGACGCCCCGCGACCGAACTGAGCTATTCGGCGGTGCAGTTCTCGGGCTACCTGTTCATCATGTCCTGGATCGCGCTCGGCCTGTTCCTGTCCGCCGTTCTCGCGCACGGTTCGGACGACTCGACCGTGCGAAACGCGACGATCCCGTTCGCGGTCGCGGGAGTACTGATCCTGACTTTCCCGGCGGTCGTCGCGCTCGGCTGGTTCCGCCGAGGCCGGATTCTCCTGACCGCCGAAGGCGTTTACCAGCGCGGGTGGACGTTCGAGTCGTTCCTGCCGTGGTCGGCGATCACGTCGATCCAGCCGTACTTCCTCGACGGGCCGGAGATCTGGGTCGCGGCCGGGAAAAACGAGCGACAGTGGCAGCGCAAGCAATTCACCCGCTGGTGGCGCCAAGACCGGCTGCCCGAGGACCCGGTGCTCCAAATCCCGGCCAAGAACCTCGGCGTCGACGCCACCTTCGCCTACCACCTGCTCGGCTACTACTACCTGCATCCAGCCAGCCGGACCGAACTCGGCAGCACGCTCGCCGTCGACCGGGCACGGCAGGCGAATTTCTGAGCTTGTTCAGGCACAACAGCCCTCGGGTTTGGCGGCTTCGTCAGACGTGCAGCACGCGGTGTTGTCCGATCCGAACGTCTGCGCATCCGCCTTGACGGTGTAAACCTCCCACGGCTCCCGGCCCGGACCGTGCACCCACACCTTGTCCTGCACGGCGTAGCAGCAGGTGGTGTCGTCCTCGGTCAGAGTCTCCAGGCCATCCCCGGTGAGGCGCTTGCTGGCCTCGTTGACGTCGTCCGTCGACTCGACCTCGACGCCGAGGTGGTCCAGGACGGTGTCCTGTCCGGGTTCGCCTTCCAGGAGCACGAGCTTGAGCGCGGGCTCCGCGACGGCGAAGTTGGCGTATCCCGGCCGGAGTTTGGCTGGCTCGGCGCCGAACAGCTTCGAGTAGAAGTCAATCGAACCAGCAAGGTCTCCGACCCGCAGGGCGAGCTGAACTCGGGACATCCGTCCTCCTTGAATAGATGGTTGTCAAAACAGCAGGCGGCTAGATTGCTCTCTAGATAGAAGCCTGTCAAGATAGAAAGATGTCGAAACAACTCGTGCTAGCGGCGATCAGCGCCTGCTGTTCCCCGTTGGCGCGCGAGCCGCTGACGGCTGACCAGGCCGCGGAGCTGTCGAAGCTGTTCAAGGCGATGTCCGACCCGGTGCGGCTGCGGCTGCTGTCGCTGATCGCGTCCCACGCCGGCGGGGAAGCGTGCGTGTGCGACTTGACCGACGCGTTCGACCTGACCGGCCCGACGATTTCCCACCACCTGAAGGTGCTGCGGGAATCCGGCCTGATCACCGGGGAGCGCCGCGGCACCTGGGTCTACTACCGGGTCCACCCCGAAGTGCTGGCCCGGCTCTCGGCCGTGCTGGTCCCGGGCGGGACGGAGGCGCTGGCGTGACGACGGAAACGGGTGTCGTCGGCAAACTGTCCACTTTGGACCGTTTCCTGCCGGTGTGGATCGGCGTCGCGATGCTGGCGGGATTGCTGGCCGGCCGATGGATTCCCGGCCTTGGCGAGGTCCTGAACGCGGTGCGGGTCGACGGGATTTCCTTGCCGATCGCGCTCGGGCTGCTCGTGATGATGTACCCGGTGCTGGCGAAGGTCCGCTACGACCGGCTCGGCAGCGTGACCGGCGACCGGCGGCTGCTGTGGCCGTCGCTGGTGCTGAACTGGCTGATCGGCCCGGCGCTGATGTTCGCGCTGGCCTGGCTGCTGCTGCCCGACCTGCCGGAATACCGGACCGGGCTGATCATCGTCGGCCTCGCCCGGTGCATCGCGATGGTGATCATCTGGAACGACCTGGCCTGCGGCGACCGGGAAGCCGCCGCCGTGCTGGTCGCGCTGAACTCGGTGTTCCAGGTCGTCATGTTCGGCGTCCTGGGCTGGTTCTACCTCGCCGTGCTGCCCGGCTGGCTGGGCCTGCCGCAAGCCGGGTTGAGCGTTTCCGGGTGGCAAATCGCCAAGAGCGTGCTGGTGTTCCTGGGCATCCCGCTGCTCGCCGGGTACCTGTCCCGCCGGTTGGGGGAGCGTGCGAAGGGGCGTACCTGGTACGAATCCCGTTTCCTGCCAAAGGTCGGTCCGGTCGCGCTGTACGGGCTGCTGTTCACCATCGTGGTCCTGTTCGCGTTGCAGGGCGACCAGATCACCAGTCGCCCGCTCGACGTCGCCCGGATCGCGGTGCCGCTGTTGGTCTACTTCGGACTCATGTGGGCCGGTTCCTACGCGGTAGGCAAGGCGGTCGGCCTGTCGTACGAACGGACCACGACGCTGGCATTCACCGCCGCGGGCAACAACTTCGAACTCGCTATCGCCGTCGCGATCGCCACTTTCGGCGCCACGAGCGGACAAGCGCTCGCCGGAGTCGTCGGGCCGCTCATCGAAGTCCCGGTCCTGGTCGCGCTGGTCTACGTGTCTCTCGCGCTTCGACGCCGCTTCGCCGCCGTGCCCGCGGAGGTTTCGCCATGACCATTCCTGAAGTGCTCTTCGTCTGCGTCCACAACGCCGGACGCTCGCAAATGGCGGCCGGGCTGCTGCATCATCACGCGCGCGGCAGGGTTGCCGTCCGCTCTGCCGGATCCGCGCCCGCCGACACGGTCAATCCCGCCGTGGTCGCGGTGATGGCCGAACTCGGCATCGACCTGTCCCGCGAATTTCCCAAGCCCCTGACCACCGACGGCGTGCGCTCGGCCGACGTCGTAATCACCATGGGCTGCGGCGACGCTTGTCCCGTTTTCCCAGGCAAGCGCTACCTCGACTGGCAACTGGACGACCCGGCGGGCCTTCCGGCCGAGCAGGTCCGCCCCATCCGGGACGAGATCGACCGGCGGGTCCGGGCCTTGCTCGCCGATCTGGTCAGCTGACCCCTTCATCGTCTATCGTCGATGGGCGATGAAGGAGGGTGTCGTGCTGGATCGTGCCGTCGCGGAGACCTACGCCGGATGGTTCCGCGCGCTCGCGGATCCGACGCGCGTCCAGATCCTGCACCTGATCGCTTCCGCGGGCCGTCCGCTGCCGGTCGGCGAGATCGTCGAGCAGGTGAGCGTGAGCCAATCGACGGTCTCGGCGCATTTGAAGATCCTGACCGAGGCCAGGTTCGTCCTGGTGCAACCGCACGGCACCGCTCGGTTGTATCAGGTCAACAAGCACTGTTTGTCCTGCTTCCCCAGCGCGGCCGATGTCGTCATGGGCAAGGCGGCCGTCCCCTTCGCCGACATCGCCTGCGAGGTGCCGAGATGACGTCAGACCAGGACGCGATCCGTGACCGCTACGCCAATGCCGCACGCCGAGCGTTGGCAGGCGAAGCCACCGGTCTGCTGTGCGGATCCGAACGACTCGGCGCGGTGCACTACGCAGAAGAAAGCGTGCCCGAAACGGTGGCAGCCACCAGCCTGGGCTGCGGAAATCCGCTCGCGGTCGCCGACCTGCGGCCGGGTGAAACTGTCCTCGACCTCGGTTCCGGCGGCGGCCTGGACGTACTGCTTTCCGCCCGTCGCGTCGGGCCGGAAGGCCGCGCCATCGGTCTCGACATGACCGACGAAATGCTCACCCTCGCCCGGCGGCACGCCGCAGAGTCGAGACTCGGGAACGTCGAGTTCGTCAAGGGCACGATCGAAGCCATTCCCTTGCCGGACAACGCTGTGGACGTCGTGATCTCCAACTGCGTCATCGCCCTGTCGCCGGACAAACCGGCTGTTTTCGCGGGGATCGCGCGCGTTCTGCGTCCCAGCGGCCGTCTCGGGGTGACTGACCTTCTCGCTGAGGAAACCTTGACCGACGCGGAGCGAGCTGCTGCTGACGAGGAATGTCTCGGCGGCGCACTCACGGCCGAGGACTACCGAGCCTTGCTTCACTCCGCGGGCCTCGTGAACGTCGACATCCGGCGTACTCAAGAGGTCGGGAACAAGCTGTACTCGGCAATCATTCGGGCGGACAAGCCGTCCGGCTGACTCACTGCCGAAGCAGCGGCCCCACTCCAGGAACCCGCGTGATCTCCTCCGCGAGAAAGTCCCGCAACAACCGAACCCGAGTCAGCTCCGCCCGCTCAGGCACGACGAGCAGATTCACCGGCAACGGCGCACAGCTGTACCCAGGCAGCACCGCCTGCAACACCCCGTCCCGCAGAAGGTCGTCCACCAGCCACCGCGGCACCGGCGAAATCCCGCGCCCGGCGACGAGCGCCTCCCGCGCAGCCAGCCCGTGATCGACGCGCAACCGAGGCTCGAAGGTCGCGACGTGCGCCGCCCCCTGCGCGTCGATGAGCGTCAACTCATGGCTCTTCGCGACACTCGTCCGCCGAATCACGTCATGCGTCGACAGATCCTCCGGCGACTCAGGCGTCCCGCGCCGCGCGAGATAGTCCGGTGCCGCAACCAGAATCTGATGCGCCACCCCGAGCGGACGGAGTCGCAGTTCGCTGTCCGGCTGAGGTCCGATCTGGATCGCGACGTCCACGCCGTCGCGGATCAGGTCGGATCGTTCGTCAGTGAGGACGAAGTCGACGCGGATGTCCGGATAGCGGTCCTGGAAGTCGAAGATCAGCTTGCTCAGATGCATGACCCCGAAGAACGCCGAACACGAGATCCGCACCTTCCCGGACGCACCCGGCTCGACTTCCTGGCGTGCCTGCTCGACCAGCCGGAGGATCTCCGTGGCGCGGTCGTAAAACCGGCTCCCCTCCTCGGTCAGCGAAATGCTCCTGGTGGTGCGGCTGAACACGGACACCCCGAGCGCCTCTTCCAGGTCGCTCACGTGCCGCGTGACGGTGGACTGGCCGACGCCGAGATCCCGTGCGACAGCGGAGAAGCTGCCGCTTTCGGCGACCCGGACGAACGTGCGCATGCGATCGAGCGTGACTTCTGGCTTATGCATCGGGTGAATAAATCCTCTCCGCCGACGAGGCTAAATGAATCGCCCTCTCGCGGCTACCGTGACGATATTCCGAGGGAAAGAAGCGAAAAATGCCCATGGGACCTGTGCGGGCCTGGCTGGACGGCAAGAAGGTCGCGGTGAAGATCTGCGTCGCGCTCGAGTCGTGGTCTGACGGCCATTGGCCGGTCTACGCGCCGATGGCCGCCGCGTGGCCGTTGTCCGAGGTGGAGTGCCGGCACAGCATGTCGTGGGCCGAATACGGGGCGACGACGGGAGTGTGGCGGCTGCTCGAAATCCTGGACCGGCACGGCATGCCAGCCACCTTCGGCGTCAGCGGCCTGCTCGCGGAACGGCATCCCGAACCCGTTCTCGCCGCATACGCCGCCGGACACGAGATCGCGGCGCATTCCTACGCCCAGGACATCATCCCCGGTCAGCTCAGCGCCGCCGCCGAAGCGGAAAACATCAGGCGCTGCACCGACATCCTGCGCCAGCTCACCGGCTCCCGGCCGACCGGCTGGCTCAGCCCGCGCGCCACCGAATCCCGCGATACGCCCGCCCTCCTCGCCGCGTCCGGCTACCTCTGGTCCGGCGACCGCAGCGACCGCGACCTGCCCTACGTCGCCGCCACCTCCGCGGGCCCCCTTGCCTACCTCATGCACAGCGACTTCACCGACGTCCGCGGCGTAATGGCAGGCCCGCGCGCATTCCGGGACCTCCACGTCGACTTCCTCGACTACCTCCTCCGCCAGCCCACGCCAGGCATCCTCAACCTGACCGTCCACGCACACGTCGGCGGACGCCCGTTGTTCGCCGACCAGTTCGACCAGCTGCTCCAGCAGATCGCCCTCCTCCGGGACGACCTCTGGATCGCCACCCACCACCAGCTGGCCGAGCACGTGCTCGACACCGAGAAGGCCGCATCATGACCCGCACCCTCATCATCGGCGGCACCGGAGCCATGGGCAGCCGAGTCGTCGCGCGTCTCCTCGCCGACACCGACAACGAGATCACCGTCCTCACCCGCGACCCAGCCTCACCCCGCGCGACCGCCCTAGCCCACGACCGCGTGCGCCTGGTCCGCGGCGACGCAGGCGACCCACGAAGCATCAAGTCCACCCTGAACGGCGTGTCCCAAGTCTTCTGCAACACCGACTTCTTCTCCACCAAAAGCCCGCTAGCCGAGTTCACGCAAGGCACGAACATCCTCGAAGCAGCCAGGCAACACGGCGTCGACCGATTCGTGTGGTCGTCGCTGGACAGCACCGCGACCCTGACCAACGGACGCGTTTTCGTGCCGCACTACGAAGCCAAGGCAGCGGTCGCCGCACACATCCAACTCCACCGCTCCGAAGAAATGATGCGTCGAGAACCGGACGGCTGGTACACCGAGCACGTCTCGATCCTCGTGACTTCGCCGTACTTCGAGAACCTGCAATCCCGGCTCTCACCCTCCGCCGAGGACGCGGTGTTCACCCTTCCGCTAGGCACCGGCCGATACCCCATGATCGCCCTGGCCGACATCGCCTGGTTCGCAGTGCACATGCTGGAACATTGGCAATCCTGGGGCGCGCGCGACCTGTCCGTCTCCGCGGACAGCCTGACCGGCACCGAAATCGCCGAGACTTTCGCGCGGGTAACCGGAACCCCCGCCCGCTACCAAGACCTGCCCCTCGACGAACTCCGCACGAGCATCCCTGACGTCGGCCACGACTACGCCGGAATGTTCGGCTTCTTCCAGCAACACGACGTCGCCGCCCATGACCGCGACCTAGCCCTGCTGCGCCGCCTCCACCCCGGCCTGATGACCTTCGAAGACTGGCTGCACCACACCGGCTGGGACGGCAGCCGCCGCGAGGTCCAGCAATTCCGGCCCCGCTCATGACCTACACGTCCGTCCAACCCGAACTGCGCACCGCGCTAGACGACCTCCGCGCCGCCGACCTTTACAAGACCGAACACCACCTCACCTCGCCACAATCGGCACGGCCCGTCGTCGACGGACGGGCTGTCCTGAACTTCTGCGCCAACAACTACCTAGGCCTGGCCGACCACCCCGCAGTAGTCGATGCGGCCAAACAAGCCCTGGAAACCCACGGCTTCGGAATGGCAAGCGTCCGCTTCATCTGCGGCACCCAACCCGAACACGCCGCCCTTGAGAATCGCTTGTCAGCTTTGCTGGGCACCGACGCGACGATCCTGTACTCCTCCTGCTTCGACGCAAACGGCGGCGTATTCGCCACATTGCTAGACGAGCGAGACGCGGTTCTCTCCCACACCCTCAACCACGCCTCAATCATCGACGGCATCCGCCTTTCGAAAGCGCGCCGCCACCGCTACCGCACCCTGCATGACCTAGAAACCCACCTGTCGACCCCCGCCCGCCGCCGCCTCATCGTGACCGACGGCGTCTTCTCCATGGACGGCTCCATCGCCCCCTTACGAGAAATCTGCGATCTAGCCGACCGCTATGACGCCCTGGTCATGGTCGACGACTCACACGCCGTCGGGCTCCTCGGCCCGACCGGCGCCGGAACCCCCGAGTTGCTTGGCGTGCAGGACCGAGTCGACATCATCACCGGCACTCTGGGCAAAGCCCTCGGCGGTGCTTCCGGTGGCTACGTCAGCGCTCACGCCGAGATCGTGGAGTTGTTGCGACAGCATTCCCGTCCGTACTTGTTCTCGAACGCCCTCCCGCCCGCCATCGTCGCGGGCGCTCTCGCCGCTCTCGACCTCGCAACCGATCCTGCTCGCCGCGAGGCCCTCCACCGCAACACCGCTTGTTTCCGCGACCAGATGACTGCGGCTGGCTTCCCTCTCCTGCCTGGCGAACATCCAATCGTGCCAGTGATGTTCGGCGACGCAGGGGAGGCCGTCCGCGTGGCCGAGCGGATGCGGCGGTCGGGCGTGTACGTGACGGCGTTCAGCTACCCAGTGGTGCCATGGGGAGAGGCCCGCATCCGGGTGCAGATCTCGTCGGAGCATTCTCGCGAGGACCTGGACCGCTGCGTTGCCGCCTTCGTCGCGGCACACGGCGCAAACAGCTGAGGAACGCGGCGAGATGCTGCCTCTCCGACAGCCGTTCGTGCCCGGAGCGGGGACGAACCAGGTCAGCGCACGATGCGCAGGCGGGGCCCGGTGAGCTGGTCGAGCCGGCGATTGGCGTCCTCGGCGGAAAACGCGTGCGGGTCGAAGCCGCCGGGCGAAGCCAAGCCGAGCCATCCGAGCATGCCCTCGTGCTCGTCGTCGCCCGGATCGGCCAGAATCGCCTTCAGCTCCTGGTAGCCGTACGGGCCGCCGCAGTCCTCCGGTGGGCACGCTCCTTCACCGACAGTGCAGATCGGACCGGTCGTTCCGGCTTCGGCAGGCAGGATCTCCTCCAGCGTGAGGTCGTGTTCCCAGCCGTCGCCGAAGTCGTAGGCGTAGCCCAGCCGGTCGCCGACCTCGGCCAGCAGCTGGGACAGGCGCACCGCCCGCTCGTCGGCGTGGCCGAGGTCCGGGTCGGGAATTCCGTACTGGGCACCACCCGCGGAGAAGGCGTGCAGATGGCAGTTCTCCCAGCCCATCGCGATCTGGATCACCTCGTGCACCTGGCCGAGGTCGAGATCGGCGGGCACCTCCAGGCGTCGCCACACCGGCGGTTTCGTCACGTCGCGCAGGGCGAGCTTGATCCGGTAGCGAGTGTCGGGGCGCACCGCGGCGGGCGGGACGGGCGCGTCCGGTGCGGACGGTGGACCGCCGGGCAATCCGGCCATCGGCAGGAGCTTGACCAGCCGGTCGGCCGCCGGATGACCAGTGCCGGCCAGCAGCGGCAGGATCTCGGCCTGCTCGGCGCCTGCCTGGTCGTGGAGCAGGCCGGACAGCGCTTGCGGGGGCAGATCGGGAGCCAGCGTGACCTGCAGGACGGCGGATGCGTCCACGACGGTCCATGCCAGGTCGGTCTCGGCCGGCTCCGTGCCGTCCTGCTCGGCCAGCCAGATCCGCGCGTAGGAGCCGAACCCTTCATTGCCCGCCCACTCCCGCCAAGCGACGGCCGCGTCCGGGCCGCATTCGCGAGCCAGCGCCAGTGCGGCGAGCCGCTGTTGCCCCGAGGCGGATTCGCCGGCCGAGATCAGTTCGGCCGCGGCCTCGGCCGGCGCGCGGGCGGACAGCCAGGGCCGGGCCATCAGTGCGGCGATCCGGTCGGGCAGCGCCACCACCGCATCCACCAGCGCGGCGGCATCGGCTCCGGCCGCCGGCGCGTTTCGCCGGAACAGGAAATCGGTGAGCCAGCGCCCCAGCGGGGTCAGCTCGGCGGTGTCGCCGTGCAGGGCGGCGATGCCGAACTCGGCGAGGGCTTCGACGATCTCGCCGCCGGCTTCCGTCGTGCCCGCCAGGTCATCGAGGAGGCCGGTCGCCAACGAGCAGGACGGGCAAGTGCAGCCCGGCGTGCCGGCAGCGAGGCCCCTCGCGACGTCCTCGCTCAGGTCGTCCAGCGAGATCGCGCCGCCCCGCTCGTACAGGACGGCCAACCCGTCCAGGAGCTCCGCATCGGGATCGCCCGCCTCACCGGCCAGCCCGAAACACTCCAGCGTGCACCGGGTCCAGATCGCCAGTACCTCGTCCGCGGTCCCCTCGGCCCAGGCCTCCAGCGCGGCGCCCGCGGCCGCCCGGCCACGCTCCACCTCGACGAATCCGGCCGCCGCCGCGGTGAACCACGCCAGCATCAGCTGATCGATGTCCAGCGCGCTGCGGGGCTTGCGGGTAGTCAGTTCGATCCCAAGCAGGTCGCAGGCCTCGACGGCGGCGGCAGGCTTGAGCACTCCCCGAGCGGTCAGCGGCCGACCAGGTCCGACCCATCCCGCCAGCTTCGCCGCCTCGGCGAGCGCCGGACAGCTCCGCGCCGCCGAGGCGAGTTCCTTGGGCGAGAAAACCGGCTCTCGTTCCTCCGCGCGGGATGGCATAAAAGCACCTTAGGGCCGTCGGCCACCGGGGGAACGGCAGGCCGGACTTCTCCACGGCGCGCCGTGGAGACAGGGAAACACAAACGGCCGGTCCCGCACGGATGGCGGAACCGGCCGCTTGTCGCTGCCGTTTTACCAGGTCAACCCCGGTGTTGGATCACACGTCGTAGGTCTGTCACGTCCTGGCGCTGACCTGCGGTCTGTCCAGTTGTATCCCTTCTGACCTGCTGGTTAGCGGTTGTCGTCGGTCGTTCATGGTCAACACTCGCCGACGTCTGACGGCCTGGAGACGGCCTGGCGGTTCCTTCTTGCACCTGTTCCGGCGGCCGACCGCGGAACTGACCTCGCGAGGACCCTTGGAGACCACTCCGCGTTGGCTGCGCAAGTCGGGGGACTGAGCCGGACAGTTCGATGAATCTCCGTCGCCGTTGGAGGCGCGCTCGCGCTGCCACGTCTACGGCGGGCTCGCCCGGCGGCGCGGGCCGGAGCGGAGCGGCAGGCTCGCGTCCGCCAGTGGACGGAGCCCGCCGTACGCGAGGTGATACGCGCGCCGCCAACGGCGGCGCGCCTTGATCCCATAGAGCCAAGTTCTGCAGAAACTTGGCCGTCTCTGGTGGAGGTTGTGCAACGTCGCCTGGTGTCGTGCCGGAAGAACGTTGTACGCGTTCCAATGGGTCGCGGCCAACTTGCGGGTGCGTTACGCAACGCGCACAATGGTTGCAACTTGGTCACATGGCGTAACGGTGCGTTCGCTCTCGCAGATAACCGGTCCATGAGTGAGAGCACGCGGAAGGAACCCGCCAAGGGGCCGGTGGCACCTGCAGGCAAGGAATGTTTTGTCATTTGCCCAATCGGTCCGGCCGGGTCTGACACGCGTAAACGCTCAGATCAAATCCTCAAACATATTATTAGTCCATGCGTTGAACCGTTGGGGTACTCAGTTTCGCGCGCGGATACGATTGACCAGTCAGGCCTTATCACCACGCAGATAATCGACAGGTTAATCAATGTGGATCTCGTGATTGCAGACTTAACGGACCAAAACCCAAATGTGTTTTATGAGCTGGCTGTCAGGCATGCGGCCAACAAGCCTTTTGTTCATCTGATATCTTCCGGGCAGACTATTCCGTTTGACATTCAAGGCCTTCGGACTGTCTTTCTGGATCACACTGACCTCGACTCGGTGCATGAGGCGAAACAGCAGCTCGCGGGCATGGTGAACGCGATCGACTCTGGTGCGCCCGTAGAAACGCCGATCACCTACACTGTTGATTTGCAGCAGCTTCGTCAGTCCGATAATCCCGACGCTAAAGGCATTGCCGACCTTATCGAAGACGTTCAGGCCATAAAGAGGGCCATGATGCAAACGGGTGCGCGAGTTCCCCGTAGCTTTCAAGCCGAGCTGGTGAACCTGCGAAAGTTCGTTGAACATCTTGCGAAATCTGGTCGACTTGAATGGGAGGACACGAGCCGTCTTTCCGTCGATGGTGCATCAAGGTCGTACGACGAGTGGCTGTCGGGCCTTGCAAAGACTCTCAGTCCTTGGGATGGCCCCAGGAAGGTTAGAAATAGACTCGACGACGAGCCGCCATTTTAGAGATGGCGGCAGGTCGCTCACGGACGTGACGTGCGCGCGGTCCCGGTCATCTCGGAGACCTGCCCATCCCGCGCGGGCATTCTTTTCTTCTTGGACGCTGCCCTGGGCGCAGCCAAAGGCGGTGCGGCCCGCAAGGACCGTCTTGAACAATCGGTGTAACTTTGAACACGTCGTCTGCGACGTTGCTCGACGTCTTGGTTCGACCGATGCTTGCCTCTAACGGTCAGCTGAGAACTGTCGTCAACGCGGTGTGAATCGCTGACGATGCCGCAACGGTCTCGGCAGAGTCGGTGGTGTGGTGCTCGCCTGTGGCGTCGGTGACGAGTGCGCCAGCTTCGCGTGCAACAAGAACTCCGGCTGCGGTGTCCCATGGCTTGTTGGACAGGATGACGCAGGCGTCTGTGCGGCCCTCGGCGACGAATGTGAGGTCGAGTGCGGCCGACCCGAACATGCGGACGCGCTCTACGTTCTCGGCTAGGGCTTGGGTTACAGAGAACCGGCGGCGGTTCTTCTCCGTCGCACCGGTGCCGGTGGCGTAGTCGCCGAGGGAGACGATGGCGCGGGCGAGACTGTCGTTGGTGCTGGCTTGGATCGCCTGGCCGTTGCAGTACGCGCCCGCCCCCTCAACCGCGGAATAGCTGAGGTCCAGGAACGGCGCGACGACGACACCAACCACGGGTTTGCCGTGGTTGACAAGTGCTAGCTGGGTCGCGCAGAGCGGTATGCCGTGTGCGAAGTTGGACGTACCGTCGATGGGGTCCAGCGCCCAGACCTGAGGCGTGCTCGGGTCAATGGTGCCGCCGCCTTCTTCTTCCCCGAGGAATCCGATTTCCGGCGTCGCGCGTTCCAGGAACGCCCGGACCTCTCGTTGGATCCGAAGGTCTAGATCAGTAACGAGGTCGCGGTCTCCTTTGGCATGGACCTCACCCGGGCCTTGGGTGGTCATGAGCTTCCGGCCGATCTCTACGGCTTCTTGCGCCACAGCGAGCATCGCGTCTAGGTCGTCGTTCTTCACGCGGCGACCTCCGTTGAACGCGCCCACATGGACTCAAAGACCTGGGCGAACGTGTCGAAAAGGCCGGCGGGCTTGCCTGCCTGCCGTTCCATGACCAGCGTCGGTGACTCGACACCTCGCGCGTCCGGCAGGTAGGGCTGCACTACGCACGTGTCGTTGTCAATGACGGTGATATTGAACCGCACAGGCTCGTCGTAGGTGCGGATCTGCAAGTTCTCTCGCGCGGACGGGCTGAGCTTGGACTGGAGGCGCTGCAAGGTCTGCATGTTCAGCGTCGTCAACGTGGTGAGCACGTCCGCCGGAAGACCCTCTTCGCGTTCGCGAGCCTTGATGTACTCCCCAGCCGGGTCGAGGAACAAGGCGCGAACCGTGGTGCCGTTCTCCAGCAGGTCCGTGAGCGACCGGTCGGAGTACTGCTGACACAGCGCGTTGAGCGACAGCCCGGCAATGCTGATCGACTCGGCATCGTCGAACAGCCGGTGCGGCGGCATCTCGTGACTGAACTCCGGCCGCGTGGTGAACACGGCGGTCACATCGGCCATGCCCTCAGCACGGGCAACCGGCGGCGCTGCTGGCGCGGCGGGCTTGGTCGACGGCGGCTTGGGCACGAACCCGATTCCCCCGGTGTGCTCCTGGAACAGCTGCTCGGCAGTCCACCCGGGGAACATGCTCTCCAGAATCCGGCAGTGGTCGGCGTAGGGCAGGCCGCGGACGTCCCCAGACAGCCATCGGTAGAACTGCGCCTTGCTGGGATACCCGCCCTTCAAGGTGTCGTCGATCTTGGCGGCGTGCTTGTCGTACTCGCGGCAGAACGCCCGATGGCCCTGGAGGTGCCGCTGCTTCAGCAGCACCTTGAGCACGTTCGCTTTCTCGGTCACCGGTCCCGCGTCGTGCGCCGCCATCGCATCACGGTAGCAGGCGGATGAGACAAAGACGAGACTCGATGACGGTCAGAAGTTCGAGACGAGACCTCCGCGCCATCTCGACGAAACTCCTGGTCAGCCGATTGTGTACGTAGCCGCCAGTGAGGCGGGCCGCAACGGTGAAGCAGGCGAATCCAGCATGGCGATCAGCAAGGGCTTTCGGTTCCCGGTCGAGTTCGACGAGGCGTTCCCGCAAGGATTGGCGGGCGAGGTGTCGCCGGACAACGAGTACCAGTCGCGGGAAGACCGGGCGGCCGGTCGGCCTGCTCGGCAGCGGGTCGACGAGTCCACGGACAAGCGGCAGTGGAAGGTGACGGTCATCGACCCGAGCGAGCCGAACGCGAAGCGGGCGTCGTATGAGGTGACGTTCTTGGCCGATGTTCAGCCGGTGCCGACGACGAGTGAGGTTCTGCCGGGGATGCGGCCGATCGAGCTGGAGGGGCAGACGGCGGAACCGCGCGTCGCGGGCAATGGCGAGTTCAAGTGCCAGTCCTACGTCTACCGCGCGACGGGCTTCAAGGCGGTTGCCAGCGGTGGCGGGTCGAGGTCGGCGCAGCAGGAGCAGACGGCTAAGGCCGCGTGACGGCGCTGACGGCGACCTGATCGGGAGTCGCAATGGTGACCAAGAAATCGGTGAAGGCGTGGGAGGACGCGTACCGCAAGTACGGTGCCGCATCGGAATTCGCGGCTCGTGCGGGTCAGGGCGACCACGAGGCGGCGTCTGTCATGGCGCACGCTTCGTGGGTCGTCGCTGAGGCCTGGCGGGCGATTGCGGCGGAGCGTCAAGACCTGACTTGGTGGATGTTGGCCGCGATCGAGTCCGCGGCTGAGGCGTTCGAGGATCAGTCACGCCATTGGCAACAAAAGGAAGGACAAGGCGGTGGCGTTCAACGCGACCTGGACGCCTGGCCCGGAAGCGGTGGCGGGAATGCACGTCAGTGGCCCGGAAGCCCTGCCGGGCTTCGTGTGCCGCCTCGGCAAGGACAGCCCGCCGACGGATCCGACACAGTGGCAGAGGTTCGCCCTTCACCGACTCTGCGCCGAAGCGGACCAACTGCTGGCCGTCCTCGACACATCGGCAGGGCAAGCACATGACAACTAAGAGTGAACCGGCGACGCTAGAAGCTGCTCACTCCACCGCGATGTCTCGGCGTCCCGCGTCCGACGCAGCTCGTTCGGAATGGGTGGCTTTCCACCTGGCGAACGCGGCGATGTACCGCACCGTCGCAGACTTCGATCGCTGGCATCACCATGAAGCCCTGTACTGGGCGGACTACGAAGAACGCCGAGCGGCAAGACTTTCCTCGTCGGACGAGGCGGCACCAATAGTCCACATTGGACGAGGAGAATCCGGCGACAGTAAGGAAAATGCACGTTCGGCCTCGTGGCGATGAAAGACACCTCGTTCAGGTGCGCAAAAAAGGACGGCGGCCGAGGAATCCCTCGACCGCCGTCCCGTGCTAAGCGGAGGCTCCGACCAGTAACCCCTGGTCAAACCCCCAACCGCATCACACGTCGTAGTACAGCGAGAACTCGTACGGGTGCGGACGAAGCCGCAGCGGGTCGATTTCGTTCTCGCGCTTGTACTGGACCCACGTCTCGATCACGTCGGGCGTGAAGACGCCGCCCTCGAGCAGGTAGTCGTGGTCCTGCTCCAGCGTGTCCAGCACGGTGCCCAGGTCGCCCGGGACCAGCTTGACGTTCTTGGCCTCCTCGGGCGGCAGCTCGTAGAGGTCCTTGTCGATCGGCTCCGGCGGCTCGATCTTGTTCTTGATGCCGTCGAGCCCGGCCATCATCATCGCCGAGAACGCGAGGTACGGGTTGCCCGACGAGTCCGGGCAGCGGAACTCGGCGCGCTTGGCCTTCGCGTTGTTGCCGGTGATCGGGATGCGCACGCAGGCGGAGCGGTTGCGCTGCGAGTACACCAGCGAAACCGGCGCCTCGAAGCCCGGCACCAGGCGGTGATACGAGTTCACCGTCGGGTTGGTGAAGGCCAGCAGGCTCGGCGCGTGCTTGAGCAGGCCGCCGATGTAGTGCCGCGCCGTGTCGGACAGGCCCGCGTAGCCGGACTCGTCGTGGAACAGCGGCTGGCCGTCCTTCCACAGCGACTGGTGGCAGTGCATGCCCGAGCCGTTGTCGCCGGCCAGCGGCTTCGGCATGAACGTCGCGGTCTTGCCCGCGGCGAACACGGTGTTCTTCACGATGTACTTGAACAGCTGCAGGTCGTCGGCAGCGTGCAGCAGCGTGTTGAACTTGTAGTTGATCTCCGTCTGGCCGGCGGTGCCCACCTCGTGGTGCGCGCGCTCGATCTCGAAGCCGGAGTTCGTCAGCGTGCGGACGATGTCGTCGCGCAGGTCGGCGAAGTGGTCGACCGGCGGGACGGGGAAGTAGCCGCCCTTGAACTTCGTCTTGTAGCCCTGGTTCCCGCCCTCGGTGTCGGCGCCGGTGTTCCACCAGCCCTCGACCGAGTCGATCTCGTGGAACGACAGGTGCTCGGCGTCCTCGAAGCGGACCGAGTCGAAGATGTAGAACTCCGCCTCCGGACCGAAGAAGACGTTGTCGGCGACGCCGTACTCCGCGATGTACTGCTCGGCCTTGCGCGCGATGTTGCGCGGGTCGCGGCTGTAGGCCTCGCGGGTGAACGGGTCGTGCACGAAGAAGTTCAGCGAGAGCGTCTTCGCCTTGCGGAACGGGTCGATCCGGGCCGTCTCGGGGTCCGGCAGCAGCAGCATGTCGGACTCGTGGATCGACTGGAAGCCGCGCACCGAGGAGCCGTCGAAGGCGAGGCCCTCTTCGTACGCCTCCAGGTCGAACGCCTTGGCCGGCACCGTGAAGTGCTGCATGACGCCCGGCAGGTCGCAGAACCTGACGTCGATCGACTCGACCTTCTCGTCGGCGATGAGGCGCTGAATGTCGTCTGGAGTAGTGGGCACCCTCGGTGACTCCTTCTCGTTCGTTACCGGCGGCTGTACTCTCTTCGGCTCACGCTAAGAGGGCGGTGTTGCCCGACCGTCACCCGAATGTTTCGCCGGTGTTAACGGGTGGCCGCCACTGCCCAGTCGACCAGGCCGGATGTGGTCCGCGCCACCGGCATACCCTGGACGGGTGGCGAGATGGACGGGTGAATGGCTGCCGGGCACCGGCGACGGCTCCACCGCGGCGGGCCCGCGCGAGGCCCCGAAGTGGCGCGGCGAGTCGATGGGCCTGCCCGAATCCGGCGTGGGCGCGGTGGCGGGCGGCGGCCCGCGCTTCCTCGCGCTGGTCGTCGACCTGGTGCTCGCTTCCCTGATCACGGCCCTGTTCGTGCGCTACGACCTGCAGAACGCCGCCGCGATGCAGACGTTCAACCTCTGGGCCGGCGCGGTCTGGGCGGTCATCACGGTCATCCCGGTCACGTTCTTCGGCTTCACCCCGGGCATGGCGGTCCTGGGCATCCGGGTGGCCCGCCTCGACGGCGCGACGATGGTCGGCGCGTGGCGCGCGCTGGTGCGGATGGTGCTCACCGCGCTGCTGCTCCCGCCGCTGGTGCGCAACGCCGACGGCCGCAACTGGCTCGACCGCGCGACCAACACCGTCGTCATCCGGATGCGCTGACCGCGAAACGCGCGAAATGAAAGAACCCCCGGCCACCTGGACCGGGGGTTCTCTCGTCAGTAAGCAGCGTCAGCGACGGCGGATGGTGCGCTGCACGTTCCGCATCTTCGCGCCCGCGGGCATCGGTCCCTTCGGCATCGCCGCACCGCGCGAGCCGAGGGCGGCCAGCTTCGCTTCGAGGGCGTCGATCTGGGCCGGCTTGAGGTTGCGTGGCAGCTTCGTCAGGTGCGACTGCAGCTTCTTGAGCGGGACCTGCTTGTCCTCGTGGCCGATCGTGACGTCGTAGATCGGGGTGTCGCCCACCAGCCGCGACACGCGCTTCTTCTCCTGCGCGAGCAGGCCGCGGACCCGGTGCGGGGCGCCCTCCGCCACGAGGATCACGCCGGGGTGGCCGAGCACGCGGTGGACGGCGTCGAGCTGGGTCGTCGCGGCGACGGTCGGCGTGACCTTCCACTTCCCGCGCAGGTTCTCCAGCGCCCAGGCGGCCGCGCCGGGCTGGCCGTCGGCCTTCCCGTAGACCGTGCGCTGCACGCGCCTGCCGAAGATGATCACGGCGAGCAGGATGCCGAGCACGACGCCCAGCGGCAGCAGCGTCCACTGGATGTCGAAGATGAACCCGATGCCGAACAGCACACCGGCGACGACCACGATCGAACCGACCATCCAGGGGATGAGCATCGGGTCTTCGCGGCGCTGCATCTTGAACGCCTCGAACAGCTGCCCGCGCCGGGCCTTGCTCGCAGCGCGCTTTTCCCGCTTGGCCTGCTTGGCCGCTTCCTTGTCCTGCTTGCCCGCCATATGACCAGGATACGGCCGCGTGCCCGGCCGGGAATCCGTCGGCCCCCTCTGCGAGGATCGCGGGGTGGCCATCGCATCGTCTCCCCAGAGCCGGCAGAGCCGCCAAGGCCTGCTCGACGGGCTTGATCCCGAGCAGCGCGCCGCCGCGGCGGCCCCCCGCGGTCCCGTGTGCGTCCTCGCCGGCGCGGGCACCGGCAAGACCCGGACGATCACGCACCGCATCGCCCACCTCGTGCAATCGGGCCACGTCTCGCCCGGGCAGGTACTGGCGGTCACCTTCACCACGCGCGCCGCGGGGGAGATGCGCACCCGGCTGCGCGGCCTCGGAGTCGACGCGGCGCAGGCGCTGACGTTCCACGCCGCCGCCCGCCGCCAGCTCCGCTACTTCTGGCCGCGGGTCGTCGGCGACCGGCCGTGGGACCTGATCGACAACAAGTTCCGGCTCGTCGCCCAGGCCGCCCAGCGCGTGCGGCTGAGCACCGAGACCGAGGTGCTGCGCGACCTGGCGAGCGAGATCGAGTGGAGCAAGGCGTCGCTCGTCTCGCCGGACGACTACCCCTCGGTCGCCGCGCGGACGCAGCGCGACACTCCCGCGCCGGTCGCGCAGGTCGCCGAGGTCTATCGCTGGTATGAGGAGCTGAAGACGAACGCGCAGGTCCTCGACTTCGACGACCTGCTGCTGCAGACCACCGCGGTGCTGGAGAAGCACGAGGCGGTCGCGGCCGAGTTCCGCGACCGCTACCGCTGTTTCGTGGTCGACGAGTACCAAGACGTCACGCCGTTGCAGCAGCGGCTGCTCGACGCGTGGCTCGGCGGCCGCGACGACCTCACCGTCGTCGGCGACGCCAACCAGACCATCTACTCCTTCGGCGGCGCCTCGCCGAAGTCGCTGCTGGAGTTCACGCGGCGATTCCCGGAAGCGACCGTCGTGCGCCTCGAACGCGACTACCGGTCCACGCCGCAGGTCGTCGCGCTGGCGAACCGCGTGATCGGCGCCGCGCGCGGACGTCCGGCCGGTTCGCGGCTGAAGCTCATCGGACAGCGGCCGGAGGGCCCGGAGCCGCGGTTCGCCGAGTACGAAGACGAGGCCGCCGAGGCCAGCGCGGTCGCCCGCCGGGTCCGCGAACTGCTCGACGCGGACGTGTCGGCGAGCGAAATCGCGGTGCTGTTCCGGGTCAACGCGCAGTCGGAGGCCTACGAACAGGCGCTCACCGAAGCCGGGATCCCGTACCTGGTCCGCGGCGGCGAGCGGTTCTTCCAGCGCACCGAGGTGCGGCAGGCGATGGCGGCGCTGCGCACGGCGTCGATGGAACCGACCTCGTTGGAGCTGGTCACCGCGGTGCGCTCGGTGCTGGCGCGGGTCGGGCTCACCGAGCAGCCGCCGTCCGGGGGAGCGGCGAAGGAGCGGTGGGACGCGCTGCTCGCGCTGGTGGAGCTGGCCGAGGAGCTGGCGGCGTCGGTCGAGGACGCGGACCTGCCGCGCTTCGTCGCGGAGCTCGAACAGCGCGCGGCGGCGCAGCACCCGCCGACGGTCGAAGGCGTCACGCTCGCGTCACTGCACGCGGCGAAGGGGCTCGAGTGGGACGCGGTGTTCCTCGTCGGGCTTTCCGAGGGCACCATGCCGATCTTGCACGCGGACGGCGACGACGCCGCGATCGAAGAGGAACGGCGGCTGTTCTACGTCGGCGTGACGCGGGCCCGGGAGCACCTGTCGCTTTCCTGGTCGCTCTCGCGCGGTCAGGGCCGCGGACGCAACCGGCGGCGGTCGCGATTCCTGTACGGGCTGGTCCCCGAGGACCACCCGGCGGCGCGGATCGCGCGTTCGCAGCAGGTGTCGAAGCCCGGGTCGAACGTCGCGCGCTGCCGGCTGTGCGGCGGTCCGCTGGTGCAGACCATGGAGGTCAAGCTGGGGCGGTGCGGGAAATGCCCGTCCACAGTGGATGAGGATTTGCTGGAGAAGCTGAAGACGTGGCGCGGGGAGCGTTCGCGGGAGTTGAAGGTCCCGGCGTTCGTCGTGTTCACTGACGCGACGCTGATGGCGATCGCCGAGCAACGGCCGACCGACGACGGCGCGCTGGTGTCGATCTCCGGGATCGGCGCGACGAAGCTCGAGCGGTTCGGCGCGGAAGTGCTCGACGTGGTCCGTTCGTCGATGCGATCTTGACCGCGTCTTCGCGGTGATCGATGCGGCGAACCTGCTGCTAGGGGGCGATCTTCGTCTCTTCGGCAGAGATTTGGGAAAATAAGTTGCCCCGGCTGTGCCGGGGCGCATAGCCTGCGTAGGCACCCGGGCGAGAAGAAGGCCCGGTCTGGGGAAGAACACGACGGCTGCCGCTTCACGCGGCGCAGTCCGACAGAGAAAGGCGGTGCCGGTGAAATGATCAGCAATCTGATGCACACGATCCCTGGCACTGGTCTGCCTGTCTGCACGACCGTCGCCGCCCCGCGCCAGGGCACCGGTGTGTCCACGTTCGCGCACATCGACGGAACGCGTCGTCACATTGACGGATTGCGTCGCATCGAGCGCAACGGGGCCCCGGCCGGCATCACTCTCGCGACCGCCGCCGTTGTTGCCGCGTACCCGCAGGTTGATGTCGATCTGCCGACCATCAAGCAGTTCCGTGTTCCGTTGTCGATACGGGAGCGAAGTTCCTGACCTGACGTCAGGACTCAAGGCTCACGAAGGCCGCGGAACCGGTAACCGGATCCGCGGCCTTCGTGTTTTTTTGGCTGCACAACAGAAGGAACAAGTTGTCCAGTTCGATCGCCCACCGCCACACCACCACCGAATCGCAAAGGAGCACGGACATGTCTTCCGCCATCGCCCTCGCCGAGGACCCCTTAGCCGAAGGGTTCGACATCGGCGACCTGCTCGACGGGGTCGCTGAGCCCGAACTCCCCTGCCGCTCGCGCGACGCGGACCTCTGGTTCGCCGAATCGCCCGCGGAACTCGAGCGGGCCAAGGCGTTCTGCGCCGGCTGCCCGGTCCGCGAGGCCTGCCTCGCGGGTGCACTCGCCCGGCGTGAGCCGTGGGGTGTCTGGGGAGGGGAGATCTTCGAGCGCGGTGCGGTGATCGCGCGCAAGCGGCCCCGTGGCCGTCCGCGCAAGAACGCAGCCCTCGAACCCGCCGCCGCAGCCCGGAGCGCCGCCGCATGACCGTCGACCTCATCACCACGCGCGATTTCGAGGCCCGCACCGGAAAACCGGTCCAGGTGCAGCCGAAACCCAAGCAGAACAAGTCTCAGGAGACCACGAAGATGTTGCTTCACGAAGAACTGTCCCGAGCGCGAATACGCGACCTGATAACCGAACATGAAGCTCAACGCCCATGGCGCCGAGCGCGCGCCGCGCGCCGCTGGTCGCGAGTAGCCCGCTGGGCGACCAGCCGAGCGGAGCGATTCCAACCACCGAGCTAGACCCCCGGCCCGGTCGGTGAGGTGGGTCCGGCTTCGCCTGACCTGCCTCACCGTCTGGGAGTTGTCCGGAAGCCGATGCCCGCCGGTCAGGATTGCCTCCAGTCCTGACCGGCGAGCATCGGCCACCCGGGCTGTGAACCCACCTCCGAGTCGATTCCGCGTTGCCCGGCTCACCTCGGGCGGCGCGGATCCGATCCGGTTCCGTCGCCCGATCCTGCGGTTGCGAACCAGGCCGTCGGATGTCCGTCGGCCTGATTCGCCTTGCCCCACCGGCTCGGCTGCGAGCCACCGGCATCGATTTCGGGCACGGGGAGACGGGCGATCGCGCAGGACGCTCTGCCCAGGGGAGGAGCAGGCGTCCACGCGACCAGTCCCTGATCACTTTCGCGGGAATGAGCCTGGAAGGCCTGTCGGGGGACCTTCCAGGCTCGTTCTCGTCCGGGGACGGGTGTTCAATGAGCCCGTGTCCGGACATACGCACGACCACATCGACTGGGCTGACCGGCTGGTCCTCCTCCGCGCAGCCGACACCCTCGACGCCCCCGCGCAGGCCGCCATCGCAGCCCGCCTAGTCGCGAAACTCCCCGCCAACCCCACGGTGATCGACCTGGGCTGCGGCGCAGGCGGGATGAGTACCCACTTCGCCCAAGCCCTGGCCACCCAGCAGGGCGGCACAATCATCCTGGTCGACGCGACTCCCGAACTCCTCCACGAGGCCGAACGCGCCGTCCGCGCCGCCGCCGATGCAGCGCAGAGCAACCGCCACGCCGCTGCAGCTGGAGGATCGGGCAGCCGCAGCACGGCCAGCGAGGGCTCGAACGACCGCACCACCACCGACGGGGACGCGGAAGGCCGCGCACCGGAGGGAGGCACGGCATCGGCAGTCGAGGTTCGTGCAGGGGCCGCCGACATGGCCGCAGCGGACCTGGCGGTAGCCGGAGGTGTCGCGCCGACAGCCGAGGTTCGTGCGGTGGCTGCCGACGTGGCCGCAGCGGACCTCGCGGAGGCTGGAGGTGTCGCGTCGGCAGTCGAGGTTCGTGCGGTGGCTGCTGACATGGCCGCAGCGGACCTCGCGGAGGCTGGAGGTGTCGCGTCGGCAGTCGAGGTTCGTGCGGTGGCTGCCGACATGGCCGCAGCGGACATCGCGGAAGCCGGAGTAACCGCGCCGACCGTCGAGGTTCGGGCGATCGTCGCCGATCTCGCCGACAGTGCCTTGCCTGACTTGCTTCCCGCCGCGGATCTTGTGTGGGCGTCGCGCGTGGTGCATCACCTTCCGGACCAGCAGGCCGCGATGGGCACGCTCGCGGCTGTCGCGCGAGCTGGCGGCGTGGTCGCTCTCGCTGAGGGCGGGTTGTCTTTTTCTTGCCTCCCTTGGGATCTCGGAGTCGGACGGCCCGGGTTAGAGGACCGGTTGCAGGCCGCGCAGGCGGAGTGGTTCGTCGGGATGCGCGAGGGCATCGACGGCGCAGTGCCGATGCCCTACGGCTGGACAGTCGCGCTCGAACGGGCCGGGCTCGCTGACGTCAGCTCGTTCAGCGCGTTGGTGGACCACCCCGCGCCTGGTCCGGACGGTCTCGCTGACTATGTGCACCACCACCTTTCCCGTCTCGCGACGCACGGTGCCGACCATCTCGCGGAGGAAGACCGCGCGACGCTGGCTTCTTTGCTCGATCCGGACAGCTCCCATTACCTCGGCAAACGCCGCGACCTCTTCCTGCTCGGCGCGCGCACCGTGCACCACGGACGTCGACCATGACCGCGCCCGGCCCGACGTGCTCCCGGTGCGGCCGAGCACGTGCTGCCGAAACTGACCCGCTCGCGGCCCTGGCCTGGGTCAGCACCAAGGAAAACGGCGAACAGCGCTGGCTCTGCCCGGACTGCGCGCGCAACCACGTCCGCGACATCGAGGGCAAGCTGCCGGACGAATACTGGTGACCGGATCGCGGACAGCCAGATTCGGGCGGTCAACGGCGGTCTGTTGAGCGAATATCGGTGCCCTGGACGGGGCGAGCCAGTTTTTCGGTAGGTCGACGGAAGCCTGTCCGCCGGATACTGGTGCCCTCGGTTGGAAGTAGCTGGTTTTCGGTAGGCCGACGGCAGGCTGTTCGGCGAATATCGGCGACTCAGGTTGCGCGCGCATCAATTCCGGCATGTCGAGCGCCGAGAGGCGTCCTGCCTGTGCGTCAGATTTGGGTCATGCGGCATTTCCCGTCTTGTAGACAGCGCGCACTTTCGGGCGGGGTGTGCGCGCCGCATGGCGGTAGGCGTTGAGAAGCTCGGTGCTCATCTCCTCAGGTGAATCCCGAAGCTGGCGTGGGGTGCACCGAAACAACACGGTGCCCGTCGCGGCTAGGGCTAGGTGGCTGAAGTCTTCGGGGCCGGCTGCGGTGCGGTAGCGCCAGGCGAGACCGATTTCGTCCCACCAAGCATCTGCGGTGCCGAGTCGTCTGCCGCGACGATCGCAGACCGCGACGTTCCATTGTGGGATCGGCAGCGGCGTTCGCTGGAGGACCCGGAGTGCTTGTCCGTGCGCGAAGGTTTCTTGGTCGTCGAGGCTGCGCAGGACCGTGCGCACGGCTGCTGAGCCCCGCTGGTTTCCGTTGTCCAGTTCGCGCGTCAGTTCGGCGCGGTCTGCCAGGCCCCAGTACAGCGGCAACGAGACCAATCTTGCGATCTCGTCCGGATCGTTTTCCCGCCGGGCGAGGTCGAGAGCGGCGCGGGCGGCGCTTGCGTAGGGCAGGCCGTCGATCAGGATCGCTTCGGGCATCCGCGCGGTGCGGTACGTGATGACGCTCGGCTCGTTGGCCGGCCTTCGGTTGTGCGGCACCAAAAGATGGATCTCCGGAGTTCGCGGATGGCTGATTCCGTGTGCGCACAACGCATCTGTGCCGGTGATGACGGTTCCTGGACCGTACCGGGCAACGGCCGCGTGCAGGAGTTCTTCCCGGCTCGGAGGTTTGTCGTGCACGAGGTACACGCCGGAGTACACCTGTCGCCACGGTCCGCCCGGGCCGGAAAGCTGTGCGGCTCTTCGATCCGAAATCCCCGCGACGCGCAGGTGCCGTCGATGGAGAACTCCGTGCGAGACCAGGTCACCGAAAGCGAGGGAGTCTGTGCTTGTCGTAGTCGTCATACCTCGAGAATGACGGCTTGATCAACTCCGCGAAACCACCCTGCGCAATCTGTGGACAACTCGGCGTTGTCGCCCCGGCTTGTGGACAACTCAGGCGGCGAACCCCGGCTGCCACCGTTCCACGATGCCGCGAGCCGGGATCTCGGCGTCGAGCTGGCAGAGAATGCCCGTCGATCCTGCCGTGACCCGGTGGATCATCAGGTACTCCGGCGGCAGGTTCAGCGAGCGGCCGACGTGGAAGTCGTTGCCGCGGGAATCTCCGACGCGCCCCGCTTGCCGTTGCATCCAGCGGCGCGTGAAGTGGAACGTCGGCTCGGCCAGCGGCTCGGTGAACGGTGCGAGATAGGCCAGCACCTCGTCCGCTTCGAGGGATGAATCCGCGCGCACGAAACGGTTTTCGCGCAGCAGCCGCATCAGTTCGTCGGAGTGGCCGTCCAAGGCGAGTCGCGTGATTTCGCCCAGGTGCCGCGGAATTCCGTGCGGCAGCTTCGCGACGCCGCCGAAGTCGATCACGCACAGCCTGCCGTCGCCGGTCAGCATGAAGTTGCCGGGGTGCGGGTCAGAGTGCAGGAGATTCGCCCGCGCCGGAGACGAGTAGTGGAATTCCGCGAGAAGCCGTCCGGCGAGGTTGCGGGTGGCCGGATCGCCGTCCGAGATGATTTTGGCCAGCGGGGTGCCGGTGGCCCACTCGCTGACCACCACCTTCGGCGCGCTCGCCACGACGCGCGGGATCAGGAATTCGGGGTCGCCCTCGAACGCCTTCGCGAACGCGCGCTGGTTGTCGGCTTCGGCGAGGTAGTCGAGCTCCTCGTCCATCCGCTCGGCCAGCTCCGTGAGCAGCGGTTTCACGTCGGTGCCGGGCACGAATGCCTGGAACAGCCTGCTGAAGCGCTGCAACTGGCGCAGGTCGCTGCGCAGCGCCTCGTCCGCGCCCGGGTACTGGACCTTGACCGCCACCTCGCGGCCGTCGTGCCAGGTCGCGCGGTGCACCTGGCCGATGCTCGCCGCGGCGGCCGGTTCGTCGTCGAAGTGCGAGAACCGTCCGACCCAGGACCGGCCCAGCTGCTCGGCGAGCACGCGATGGGTCTGCCGGGCAGGCATCGGCGGCGCGGCCGACTGCAGCTTCGTGAGCGCTTCCCGATACGGCTGCGCCATGTCGTCCGGCACCGCGGCCTCGAAGACGCTCAGCGCCTGCCCGAACTTCATCGCGCCGCCCTTGAGCGTGCCCAGCACCTCGAACAGCTGCTCAGCGGCCTTGGCCGAGAGCGTCGCGCTCACCTGCTCAGCGCTCTGCCCGGCCAGCCGCTTGCCCCAGCCGCCCACGGCTCGTCCGGCGATGCCGAGCGGAAGGCTCGCCAGCTTCGCGGTACGGGCGGCACCGCGACGCGGCATGGCGGAATCGCGGTCTCCGGTTCGGTCGCGAAAGTCGGTCACCCTGCGATTCTGCCTTGATGAGCACGACGCCCGCAGCCTGCTGACGGCACCCAGGTGTGGCCTACGTCTCTTGCAGCACCTCCTCGGAAGCCTCCTCCGCCAGTAAGGGCCCTTCCTCGACGGGCACGGGCGCTCCGCAACCGCAGTCCGGATGTGGCTCCCAGTCCTTGCGGTGCAACTTTCCGTCGAAGTTGTCGATCTCCAGCGTGGCGTTCCAAGCGGGCGGCGGGGTTTCGCTCGGCGAGAGCAGCCGCATCGCCTGCGCGACGGCGAGCGAGGCGCAGGCGTGCACGGCACCCAGATCAGCCCGTGGAATCCGGCCGACCAGCTGCGTCGCGATCCTTGGCCACGACAGATCAGCGTCGGTCCGGTGCAGGTCACAGCAGCGGAGGCAGGCGCTGCGGCCGGGCACCACGAGCGGCCCGACGATGCCCGTGCCCTCCCACA
This sequence comes from Amycolatopsis sp. cg13, assembly GCF_041346965.1. GTDB lineage: Bacteria > Actinomycetota > Actinomycetes > Mycobacteriales > Pseudonocardiaceae > Amycolatopsis. Next base: position 4,416,920 of record NZ_CP166848.1, on the reverse strand, counting down.
CCCGGACCGGCAGGTGCGAGGTGGCCGAGTCGACCAGTTCGGCCACCTCTTCCGGCGGCGGGACGAGCGTGTCGGTGAGCAGCACGAGGTCGGGGAGGCGGCGCTGATTCCGGGCGGTGGTGACGTCGGGCGCGACCCGGGCGACGACGGTCCGGATCGCGCGTTGCCTGGGCTGACCCAGCTCAGCCGGCGTGAACCCGGAGCCGAGGTCGGCTTCGTTGACCCTGCCGGACGCGCGGATGTCGAGGTGCCCGACTCCGGACGCCGCGAGCAGCGCGGCGACCGCCACGGCGATCCGTCCGCTGCCGTGGACCGCGATGAGGCTTTGCCAGCGCCGGTCCATGAGCGCTGGCTGGTAGTGCCGGGCTCGCAGCGACCACAGACCGGTCTCGACTCGTTTCGCGCTCTTCTTCGCCGCTTCGGTGACCAAACCGAGCGCGGCGAGCTGTTTCAGCAGCAGATGGAACTGGTCCCGGTGTTCGCCTACAGCGAGCAGGATGTCCTCGAGCCCGCGCCGCCCGTCGAGCTTGCGGACGCTGTCGACGATCGGAGCGGGCAGGCCGTTGGCGATGATGCCGTGGCGAGGGTCGAGGCCGAACTGGATCTCGTTGCCGTCGCGTTCGAGCACGTGGATGCCCGGAAGCAACGTGGGATACGCCGGGAGGAGCACGTCCGGCGGCGGAACACTGGACAGGGTCATGCGGCCAGCTTGGCAGTTCCGGAACGCCACTCGCGGGTGAGAAGCCGAGTTGTCCACAGGGAAATCTACTTGTGGACAACTCAGGGCTGTGACCTTTCGGCGCTCCAAGTTGTCGGTGCTGAGCCTTACCGTTGTCGAGTGGTCGAAGCACGGATGCCCTCACTGAGAGGCAGGGGCGAGAAGGCCCCGTCGGACACTTCTCAACACAAGGTCGAGGTGCGGCGCAGCCAGCGCAGGCACCGGACGGTCACCGCGTACTGGAACGAGGACACCCTGGTGGTCCTCATCCCGGCCCGGATGACCCAAGAGGAAGAGACGCACTGGGTCGCGGAGATGGAGCGCAGGCTGCTGCGCTCGGGAGGACGGAAGGCGGCGCCGCCCAAGGCGTCGGACGCGGCGTTGCTGGCGCGCTGCGCCCTGCTCGGGGCGAAGTACCTGGACGGGAAAGCGCTGCCGGCCAGCGTGCGGTGGGTGCCGCCGATGCGCACCAGGTGGGCGTCGTGCACGCCGGTGGACGCGACCATCCGGGTGAGCGACCGGCTCCAGCGGGTGCCGCAGTGGGTGCTGGATTACGTGCTGATCCACGAGCTGGCGCACCTGAAGGAGCCGGGGCACGACGCGGCGTTCTGGAAGCTGGTCAACCGGTATCCGAAGACGGAACGGGCGATCGGATATCTGGAGGGGCTTTCGGCGGCGGCTGGGTGGGGGATTTCGGAGGAGGACTGAGCGGGCGGCCAGGTGCGGCTGCGTGGGCCGTTGGAGAGCCGGTGGCGGCTGGGCTTGCGCTCTGGCGGGTGGCTGGGCTTTGAGGGTTGGCGGGTGGTTGGCCGCGATCGCGAGGCTCTGGAGGGGGCCAGAGGCAGCACGGCTGGGTGCTGCCGGGTGAGGCTGGTGCGGGGCATTGGAGAGCGCGGGGCATTGGAGAGCGCGGGGCATTGGAGGGTGCGGGGGAAATGAGGCCGGATTGAGGCCAAGGCTCGGCTGAGCGAGCTCGGCAGGGGCATTGGTGGGAATGGCGCGGGCGGAGCCGGTGCCGCTGGGGCTTTGGGAGGAAGGCGCGCGGAGTGGCCAGTGCTGCAGGGGCTTTGGGAGGAATGGCGAGGCGGAGGGGCCGGTGCGGCTGATGAGGCGTTAGGAGGACGGGCGTCGACGGCTGGTCACGGCTAGCCGGGCGGAAAGCCACGCCGGATCGCCCGTGGGAGGAAGCGGCGAGGCGAGCGGGGTTGAGCGTTGCGTGCGGAGCGGACTGCTGGCCGTACAAACGCCGCGCGGACCGTCTCAACCAGGTGAGACGGTCCGCGCGGTGGGTCTGAACGGCAGCGCAGCCAGGGCAGGCGGCCTCAGGAAGGCGAGTTCCCCTCGTCCTTCGGGGTCTCGTCGCCCTTGTCCTCGGAGCCGGAGGCGGCACCGGAGTCGCCACCCTCGGCGGCTGACTTGGCCTCGCGGGCCTCGCGCTCAGCCTTCTCCGTGCGCTCCAGCTCAGCGATCGGGTCCAGGTCCGACGCGAGAGCGGGCGGTTCGGCCATGCGGTCGGCGAAGTCCAGGGGCTCGTCCAGGTCCTCAGCAGTAGGCATGAGGTCCGGGTGGGACCACAGGCCATCGCGCTTTTCGAGTCCGTGACGGTCTCCTACGAGCTTCCACAGGGACGACGCGGCGCGCATGCGGCGCGGGCGCAGTTCGAGGCCCACCAGGGTCGCGAAGGTCTGCTCGGCGGGGCCGCCGGTCGCGCGGCGGCGGCGCAGCGTTTCGCGCAGGGCTTCGGCTCCGGGAAGACGGTCGCCGATGGCCTCCGCGACCACCACATCTACCCAGCCTTCCACCAGCGCCAGCAGGGTTTCCAGGCGCTTCAAAGCGGCCTGCTGCTCGGGGGTGGTCTGGGGCTCAAGGAGACCGGACGACATCGCCTCTTCGATGCTCGCCGGGTTTGCCGGGTCGATGCTTCCGGCCAGGGATTCCAGCGCGGAGGTGTCGACGGTGATCCCGCGGGCGAACTCCTCGACCGTCGCCAGCAGGCGCTGCCGCAGCCACGGCACGTGGGCGAACAGGCGCTGGTGCGCGGCCTCGCGCGCGGCCAGGAAGACCAGCACCTCGCTGGCGGGCAGCTCCAGGCCCTCCGTGAACTTCTCGATGTTCGCCGGGAGCAGCGCCGACGTCGTGGCCTCGCCGAGCGGCAGGCCTACCTCGGTCGACGTGAGGACTTCCTGTGCGAGCTGGGCGAGGGCGTTGCCGAGCTGCGACCCGAAGGCCATGCCGCCCATCTGGCCCATCATCGAAAGCAGCGGACCGGCCGCCTGCTTGGCTTCCTCGGGCAGCGCCTGCATCCACGCGCCGGACACCTGCTGCGCCACCGGGTCGCAGAGCCGCTGCCAGGTCGGCAGCGTCTTCTCGACCCAGGTGCGCGCCGACCACGACACGGTGGTGGTCGCGCCCGCGGGGAGGATCGTCGCCGCGTCGAGCCACAGTTCCGCCAGGTGCGCGGCGTCGCGCACGGCGGTGGCGGAGTCGCCGCCGTCAGACGTGAAGCCGATCTTGGCGTCGTCCCGTCCGCTCAGGTTCTGGAGTGCGATCTGCTTCGCCAGGTCGTAGTTGACCGGCCCGCTCGACGAGCCCGCCTGGCTCAGCATCTGGCCCAGCTGGCTCAGCATCTGCCCGAGCTGGTTGAACGCCTCGGCTCCGCCGGGCTGGCCCGGGTTCGAGGGGTCGTTGTCGCCTCGCTTGTCGGGATCGGGCGGTCCGAAGCCGAACGGGGGATTGCTCATAGCTCCACCGTACGCGGGTACGACCCGGCTCAGCGCGTCAACCGTGGCCTTCACCGGGAAGCGAACACAGTCACCGTACGCTGTCGCTCGTGACAAAACCGGACGAGGACACCGCGAACCAGTCCCGCCGCGCCGAGCCGTCGCGCGCGCCGGCCCGCAGCGACCGGCGGTTGACCCGCCGCGGATGGACGATGCTGGTCAGCGGCGTGCTGTTCCTGGTGTTCGTCGTGGCCGGGTTCCTGGTCCAGGTGCCGTATGTCGCGATCAGCCCCGGGCCCACCTACGACACCCTCGGCCGCGACGCCGCGGGCAACCCGGTGATCCAGGTCAAGGGACAGCAGACCTACGGGACCAGCGGCGAACTGCGGATGACCACCGTCTCGCTCAACGACGGCATCAACCTCTTCACCGCGCTCGGCCTCTGGGCCAGCGGCCGCTACGCGCTCGCGCCGCGCGAGGAGTACTACAAGCCCGGCGAGACCAACGAGCAGGTCAAGCAGGAGAACATCCAGCAGCTGCAGAACTCGCAGAGCAACGCCCAGGTCGCCGCGCTGCGCCACCTCGGCTACCCGGTGCAGGTCGTCGCGAAGCAGATCGTGTCCGGCAGTCCGGCCGACCACATCCTCGCCCCCGGCGACAAGCTCATCGCGGTCAACGGCAAGCAGGTCCGCGAGGCCGCCGAAGTCGCCGCCTCGATCGTCAACACCAAGCCGGGCGATTCCGTCCAGGTCACCTTCCAGCACCTCGGCCAGCCGGAACGCACCGTGCCGGTCACGCTCGCCCAGCGCGAGGACCGCACCCAGGGCTTCCTCGGGCTCACCGCTGTCGACCGCGCGGTCGCGCCGTTCTCCGTCGACATCTCGCTGCAGGACGTCGGCGGCCCGTCGGCCGGGCTGATGTTCACCCTCGCGATCATCGACCGGCTCACCCCGCCCGGGAAACCGGGCAGCGACCTCGCGGGCGGCAGGCACATCGCGGGCACCGGCGAGATCAGCGAGACCGGTCAGGTCGGGCCGATCGGCGGGATCTCGTTCAAGGTCGTCGGCGCGAAGGAAGCGGGCGCGACCGACTTCCTCGTTCCCGAGCACAACTGCGCCGAGGCGAAATCGGCCGCGCCGGAGGGGCTCAACCTCATCAAGGTGTCGACCTTGGACGACGCGCTCAAACAGCTCGACAACCTGAAGGCCGGCCGCCCGACCGCGCACTGCTGACCGCGATCAGCCGAACTCGCCGGTGACGGCCAGGCCGACTCTGCGCAGGATGTCGACGACGCCCGCCGTGCCGCCGGGCGACCCGTCGGCGAGCCATCGGCGCAGCACTTCGGTGGTCCCCGCGACCACCAGCACGAAGGCCGACCGGGCGTCCGGATCGTCCTCGCGGCCGGGGAGCAGGATGTTGACGAGCAGATCGGCGAACTCGGCGTAAGCCTCGCTCCGGTGTTGTTCCAAGGCCGGAAGGTGATTCGCTTCCACCCACAACCGGCTCACCCGGGGGTCGGTGGCGATGGCCTCCACGGTGGCGGTGACCAGCAGCGTCATCCGTTCCTCAGCGGCTGCGGGGGCGTCCGTCAGCGCTGTCTCCAACGCGGACCGGACGGCGTCGAAAACCCCGGTCAGCACCGCTGTCAAGAGCGCTTCCCGGTCCGCGAAGCTCTCGTAGAAGTAGCGCTTGGACAGGCCCGCGCGCTTGCAGACGAGGTCAACCGTCGTATCGGCGACGCCGACCTCGCCGACCACGTCGAGACCCGCTTCCAGGAGCTGGCTTCGGCGTTGCCTACGGCGCTCGTCGGCGCTGACACCGCGGTAGGGACGGACTACTTCGGGCACCGGGCCATCTTGACACACGCACGTTCCTAGTTGATAGTCGGCAGGATCAGGAACGCTGGCGTTCTTACTTGGTCCGGAGGTGCCCATGAACGGACTCGCGGGCGGGCGCAGCCTCGCCGCCGCCATCGCGGCCCTCGACCCGGTGCGGGACAACGAGGCCATCACCCACCTCGGCCTCGGCGTCCGATACGGCGACGCGATGTTCGTGCACGGCGCCTACACCGTCGCGTTCGCCCGCCAGGTCGCCTCGCCGTCGATCGCGCGGATCGTCTACCGGACCGGCTCCGGCGACATGATGCGGAACGTCCGGCGGCGCAACGACCACACTCTCGTCTTCTTCGGCGAGATGATCCGGCACGGGCACAGCAGCGAAGCCGGTCGCCGGGTGATCGACCGGATGGAAGAGATTCACGCCCGGTTCGGCATCACCGGCGAGGACAAGCTGTTCACCCTCGGGTCGCTGATCTTCGAACCGGCCCGCATCCTCGGCGAGCTGGGGCTGTCGGTGTTCACCGAGGCCGAGGACCAGGCGCATTACTACTTCTGGCGCGGCGTCGGCGAGCACATGGGCCTGGAAATTCCGCCCAGCCGAAGAGAATTCCTGGACTGGATCCACGGCTACGAGCAACGCCTCGGCTTCACCGACGGCGGCCGGAAACTCGTGGACCAGCTGTTCCTCGACTGGCACCGCTGGTTCCCCGGACCCGCACGCCGCCTCGCCGCGCCGAGCCTCTTGCTGCTCATGGGCAGGCAGCTGCGCGAGGTCCATCGGCTGCCCGAACCGCCCGCCGCGGTGCGGCGAGTTGGGCCAGGCCTGGTGTCGGCGTACCTCGGCCTCCAAGGAACCCGGCCGCACAGCGTCGATCGATCCTGGTCCGACCATTTCGTCGACCCGCACGCGGGCTCGGTCAATATCGCCCGATACGGCCACCAACCGCCGGAGCGGAAGGTGGCCGTTCCCAGCTGATCAGGGCTGCAGAGTCGTCTTCAGCGCGTCCACCAGATTCGGCGCGAGATCCGGGCTTTCCACCAGTTCGTCGACCGCGTTCTCGTCTTCGTCGCCCGGCTGGACGCCGCGCAGCCGCATCACGCAAGCCGCGTCGCCTTCGCGCAGGACAGCGGCCACGAGCCGCGCCTCGGTGCGGCGCGGGTGGTCCGCGGCGGCGCGGCGGAGGCTTTCGGCGTCCGCTTCGGCGATTCCTTCGAGTTCCGCCTCGACGTCCGGAGGCAGCACGATGATCTCCTGCGCCAGCGCGCATCCGACCACGATGTCCGGCCACGCGATCCGGCCGAGCGATTCGGCGAGATCGCCGTCCGGCAGCGCCTCCTGGGCCACCGGGGTCAGCGGGTTCGCCCGGTCGAGCTGACCGGCCAGCTCGGGCTGTTCGTCCAGCAGCGCGGCGGTCGGCACCAGCGCGAACAACTGCGGCGGCTGGTTCCAGCCAGCGGCGGCGACGAACTCTTCGACTTCCCGGGCCAGCCCGGCGACAGGGTGGGCGGCAGACGGCTCACTCGGTGGCATGGCGACCATCGTGTCAGGCGTCCTCGCGACGCGCCGCGCGTGCCCGGTTTGGGTGGTCCCGGGAACTCACGGCACCGTCCGTAGAGTTAGAGCTCACGGGGACACTGCTGTCCCCGGCGAACGTGTTCACGAAGACAGGAGCATTGCCGTGGCGACTCGGCCCCCGGTGAGCCTGAAGCTGTCCCGGCGCAGCCGGATCCTTCTCATCATCGCCGCGGTGATCGTGCTGGCCCTGCTGGCCGGCGTCCGGTTGCTCGACACCTACGTGGACTGGCTGTGGTTCGGCGAACTGCAGGCGCGTTCGGTGTTCACCACGCAGCTGGTCACCCGCATCGTGCTCTTCCTCGCGGTAGGGCTGCTGGTCGGCGGGGCGCTGGCGGTCAGCCTGCTGATCGCCTACCGGACCAGGCCGGTGTTCGTGCCGGTGTCCGGCCGCGACGATCCGCTGTCGCGCTACCGCTCGGTGATCGTCAGCCGGATCCGGCTGTTCGGCATCGGCATCCCGGTGCTCACCGGCGTCATCTCCGGCGCGTCGGCGACCGGGGACTGGCAGACGATCCAGCTGTTCCTCAACGGCACCTCGTTCGGCCAGACGGATCCCGAGTTCAAAATCGACCTCGGTTTCTACGCCTTCACCCTGCCGTTCGTGAACTGGCTGCTCGGCTGGCTGTTCGTCACCGTCGTCGTCTCGTTCTTCGGCGCGCTGATCGCGCACTACATCTTCGGCGGCATCCGGCTCGCCGGCCGCGGCGGCCAGCTGGCCGGCCCGACCCGCGCGCAGCTCGCCATCACGGTCGGGCTTTTCGTGCTGCTGAAGGCGGTCGAGTACTTCTTCGACCGGTACAACCTGCTGCTGTCCGACCGGAACATGCCGCTGTTCAACGGAGCCACCTACACCGACCTCAACGCGGTGCTCCCGGCGAAGCTGATCCTGCTGTGCATTTCGGTGATCTGCGCGATCGCGTTCTTCGCGGGCGCGTTCCTGCGGAATCTGCAGCTGCCGGCGATTTCGCTGGTCCTGCTGATCCTCTCCGGCGTGCTGGTCGGCGTCGCCTGGCCGGCGATTCTCGACCAGTTCTCGGTCAAGCCGAACGCCAACGAGAAGGAAGCGCCGTCGATCCAGCGCAACATGGACGCGACGCGCGCGGCGTACGGCCTCACCAACGTGAAATACGAGCAGTACCCGGGCAAGACCGAAACCACCGCGGACGCGGTGAAGAGCGACACCGGCACGGTCTCCAACATCCGGCTGCTCGACCCGAACATCCTCAGCGACACCTTCACCCAGCGCGTCGGCCGCGAGAACTTCTACGGCTTCCCGTCCAAGCTGGACATCGACCGCTACACCATCGGCGGCACCACGCAGGACTACATCGTGGCCGCCAAGGAAATGAAGACCGACGGGCTCACCGGGAACCAGAACAACTGGATCAACAAGCACATGGTCTACACGCACGGCAACGGTTTCGTCGCCGCGCCCGCGAACACGATCGACCGTGCGGTGAAGGATTCGAACTCCGACGGCGGTTACCCGATCGCCACCACGAGCGACACCACGAACCCCACCGGCGCGGGCTCGGTGAACGGCCAGCCGGGCATCAAGGTCGACCAGCCGCGGATCTACTACGGCGAGCTCACCAACCAGTCCGACTACGCGATCGTCGGCGGCACACCGGGCAAGGCCCCCGGCGAATACGACACCGACGCCCAGCGCGGCTACCTCTACCAGGGCAAGGGCGGCGTCTCGCTCGACAACTGGTTCAACCGGCTGATGTTCGCCGCCGAATACCGCGAACCGAAGATCCTCTTCTCCGACGCCATCGGCGACGGCTCGAAGATCATGTACAACCGCGAACCGCGCGACCGCGTCGCCAAGGTCGCCCCGTGGCTCACCCTCGACGGCGACCCGTACCCCGCGGTGGTCAACGGCCGCATCCAGTGGATCGTCGACGGCTACACCACGCTCGACAACTACCCGTACGCCCAGCAAACCCAGCTCGGCGAAGCGACCAACGACTCGCTCAACGGCGTCACCAAACAGGCGAACAACTCGATCAACTACATCCGCAACTCGGTGAAGGCGACCGTCGACGCGTTCGACGGCACCGTCAACCTGTACTCGATCGACGACAACGAACCCGTCCTCAAGGCGTGGGAGAACGTCTTCCCCGGCGTCGTGAAGCCCAGTTCGGAGATTTCGCCGGAGCTGCGTTCGCACTTCCGCTACCCCGAGGACCTGTTCAAGATCCAGCGCGAACTGCTCGCCCGCTACCACGTGGACAGCCCGCAGGAGTTCTACGCGCAGCAGGCGTTCTGGAGCGTCCCGCAGGACCCGACCGAGGACGGCAGTTCCACCACGGCCGGCGCGAACGTCGCCAACCAGCCCGGGTACTACGTCCTCGCCAACGCCGCGGGCGAAGGCAGGCCGACCTTCCAGCTGACCAGTGCGCTCACCGGTCTGCAACGGCAATATCTTTCCGCCTGGATGTCCATCTCGTCCGATCCGCAGGACTACGGCACCATCCGCGTCCTGCGACTGCCGCCGGCCAGCGGAGCGAACCAGGTCGACGGACCCGTCCAGGTGCAAAACCGGTTCCAGAGCGACCCGCGCGTCGCGCAAGACCGGACATTGCTGAACAACCCCAACGTCATTCCCATCTACGGCAACCTGATCACGCTGCCGGTCGCCGACGGATTCCTCTACGTCGAACCCGTCTACATCCGCCAGCGCAACCAGCTCAGCTACCCGCAGCTGGCCCGCGTGCTCGTCTCCTACGGAGCCAAGATCGGCTTCGCGTCCACCCTCAACGAGGCCCTTGACCAGGTCTTCGGCAAGGGCACCGGCGCGGCGGCCACCACGCCCAAGGAAGGCGACCCCGGCACCACCACGACCCCGCCGACGTCCAGTACCGCCCAGCCGCCGCCCAGCACCGGCGGCAGCAACCCGGCCATGGACAAAGCCGTCGCCGACATCCAAGCCGCGCTCGCCAAACTCAAGGCAGCACAGCAATCCGGCAACTTCACCGACCAAGGCGCGGCACTCGCGGCGCTCGACGCCGCCACCAAGGAATACAACTCCGCCAAACCCACCACGCCGCCCGCCTCCAGCGGGCCGCCGTCCCAGCCCGGCGGGTGACGTCGGTTACGTAATAGGCACCTGCTTTGCGCCCGCTCGAAACCAGGGCGTAAGGTAGGTCCTACGACGCGGGGTGGAGCAGCTCGGTAGCTCGCTGGGCTCATAACCCAGAGGTCGCAGGTTCAAATCCTGTCCCCGCTACAGAGGTGAGAGGCCTGTCTTCGCAAAAAGCGCGAAGACAGGCCTCTTTCGTTGTGTCCTCTGGGGGTCGAACCCCCAGACCCCCGCCAGGGGGCGAGCCCCCTGGACCCCCGCCGGGCTACTTGGGGATGGAACCTCACCTTCGTCTTTGGCCTTTGCTCGCGGAGCGAGCTTGGCCGGTCTGGTGAGAGGCCATTGCTCGCGGAGCGAGCTTGGCTGGTGGGGTGAGGTGGGTGCGGGGCTTGCCTTTGTGTTCGCGCTCGTTGGTCTTCGTTGGGGCGCGACGGGGTTGGTCTCTCGTCTGGCGTGAGGCGTGGGTTGGGTTTGCTGGGGTGGGTGCGCCGGTGGCGTGAGGGGACCAATCCTCGGCGGCCCAACGAATCTGAACTCGCCCAGAGAGCAAAAACCGCGTCGCCAATCCGGTGCTATCCAACCGGGATCAGAAGACATGCGCGGGTCGTCGGCTCGTAGTGGCCGGGGCCCGCCAGGCGGCGTTTTGACAGGTTTAGACCTCTTGTGTGTTCTCTTGTAGAGGGTCGGGATTCGTTGGGGGCGTTGGAATATTCCGTCATGAGTGGCGTGCGCCGGGGCGGGGGTGCGGAAAGCGTGGGGTTTGTTTGCTGGGGCGGCGGGTTTCGTTGGGGTAGGTGCGGGCGCGGGGCGGCGGGGTAGGTCGGTCGGGGGTGGGGGTGTGGTGTTTTTGCTGGTCAGGTGGTGTTTTTGGGGGTGGTGTGGGCGGGGTTTTTCGGGGGTGTAGTGTTGTTTTCACAACGACGCGGGGTGGAGCAGCTCGGTAGCTCGCTGGGCTCATAACCCAGAGGTCGCAGGTTCAAATCCTGTCCCCGCTACTTGGATACGAAGCCGGGGCTCGTGCGGATGCACGAGCCCCGGCTTTTTTGTGCGCCATTTGGCCGTCGCTCGGGTGGTGGTTGCGGCGCGGTGATCGTTTCGGCGGTGGTTGCGGAGCGTGGCAGAGTCTATTGTGGACATACCTGCGGACTGGGCTGTTAGAGGGGTTGCCGCTGGCCACAATGGACTGATTGGTGACCACTGTGGACACAGCGGCGGATAAGTGGGACCGTAGAGGGGTGTCCGAATTGAATGCAACCGCCGCCGCTCTGCTCGGTCTGCTCCATGACGGCCCCGCCACAGGCGGCCAGCTCGTCTCGGGCGCCGACGAGCGCTTCGGCGCCTTCTTCAGCGTCACCCGCAGCCAGGTCTACCGCGAGCTCCCGGCGCTCTCGAAAGAGGGTCTCGTCCGGCTCGGCAAGCAAGGACCCCGTTCGAGCCAGCAGTACGTGCTCACCGCGGCAGGCAAGAAGGCCTTCAAGACGTGGCTCACGTCCGAGGCCGGACCCGACCACCTGCGCAGCCCGCTCATCCTGCGGCTCGTGCACGCCGGCTCCCTGACGGCCAAACAGCGCAGCGCCCTGCTCGACAGCGCCCGCACCACCTACCAGGCGCAGCTCGAAGAGGCCAAGAACGCCACCAAGACCGCCGACGGCCCCTACGCCAAGGCAGTCGCCGAGTTCGCCCAGGCGCAGGCCAAGGCCGCTCTGAAGCTGCTCGACTCGATCCCGCAGGCCTGAGCTCCGCCACGGCCCCACGACCGGTTCGCGACCGGTCGTGGGTTTTGCCGTAACGTTGTCCGGCGTGAGTGATGAGTTCGATGCGGCGCTGAAGGACCTGACCGGCAAGCTGACCCAGATCGAGTCGGTGATGGACCTCGACGCGCTGCGGGCGCAGGTCGCCGAGCTCGAGGAGCAGGCGTCCAGCCCCACCCTCTGGGACAACGTCGAAGAAGCCCAGAAGGTCACCAGCCAGCTGTCCCACCGGCAGGCCGAGCTGCGCCGCGTCTCCGAACTGCGCCAGCGCCTCGACGACCTCGGCGTCCTCTACGAGCTCGCCGCCGACGAGGGCGACAGCGGCAGCATGACCGAGGCCGAGGGCGACCTCGCCGACCTCGGCAAAGACATCGACGCGCTCGAAGTCCGCACCCTGCTGTCGGGCGAATACGACGACCGCAACGCCGTCGTCAACATCCGCTCCGAAGCGGGCGGCGTCGACGCGGCCGACTTCGCCGAGATGCTCCTGCGCATGTACCTGCGCTGGGCCGAGCGGCACGGCTACCCGACGGACGTCTTCGACATCTCCTACGCCGAAGAAGCGGGCATCAAGTCCGCCACCTTCAAGGTGACCGCCCCGTACGTCTACGGCACCCTCTCGGTCGAGCAGGGCACCCACCGCCTCGTGCGGATCTCGCCGTTCGACAACCAGAGCCGGCGGCAGACGTCCTTCGCGCACGTCGAGGTCCTGCCCGAGGTCGAGGAAGTCGACCACGTCGACATCCCGGAAAAGGACATCCGCGTCGACGTGTACCGCTCGTCCGGCCCCGGCGGGCAGAGCGTCAACACGACCGACTCCGCGGTCCGCCTGACCCACATCCCGACCGGCATCGTCGTCTCCTGCCAGAACGAGAAATCGCAGCTGCAGAACAAGGCGGCCGCGATGAAGGTCCTCCAGGCGCGCCTCCTGCAGCGCAAAAAGGAGGAGGAACGGGCCGAAATGGACGCGCTCAAGGACGGCGGCTCCAGCTGGGGCAACCAGATGCGCTCCTACGTGCTGCACCCGTACCAGATGGTCAAGGACCTCCGTACGGAATTCGAGGTCGGCAACCCCACCGCGGTCCTCGACGGCGACATCGACGGCTTCCTGGAGGCCGGAATCCGCTGGCGCAAGCAGACGAACGCGGTCTGATCCGCGAGGCGGCGGCGACCCGCGCCGGGACGAGGCGCGGGTCACCCAAGGCACCGGCAACCCGGGCTTAACGGGGCCCATGGGTAGGATGCCGAACCGTGATCCGGCTCGAAGAGGTTTCCAAGGTCTACAAGACCTCGACCCGTCCCGCCCTCGAACGGGTGTCGGTCGAGATCGACAAGGGTGAGTTCGTCTTCCTCATCGGCCCGTCCGGTTCCGGGAAGTCGACGTTCCTGCGGCTGCTGCTGCGGGAAGAGGTGCCCTCCAAGGGACGGGTCATGGTGTCGAACTTCGACGTCGCCAAGCTCGCCCGGCGCAGGGTCCCCCGCCTGCGCCAGACCATCGGCTGCGTGTTCCAGGACTTCCGGCTGCTGGCCAACAAAACCGTCGCGGAAAACGTGGCGTTCGCGCTCGAGGTCATCGGGAAACCGCGGCCCACGATCCGCAAGGTCGTGCCCGAGGTGCTCGAACTCGTCGGCCTCGACGGCAAAGCCGACCGGCTGCCCAACGAGCTCTCCGGCGGCGAGCAGCAGCGCGTCGCGATCGCCCGCGCGTTCGTGAACCGCCCGCTCGTGCTTCTCGCCGACGAGCCCACCGGGAACCTCGACCCGGACACCAGCCAGGACATCATGCTGCTGCTGGAGCGGATCAACCGCACCGGCACCACCGTGCTGATGGCCACGCACGACCATTCCATCGTGGACTCGATGCGGCGGCGGGTCGTCGAGCTGCAGCTCGGTCGCGTGATCCGCGACGACGCCCGCGGCGTCTACGGCATCGGCCGCTGACGCACCCCGCCCTTTTCCGCCCCGACCCAAGGAATTACTAGAGCGATGCGAGCCAGTTTCGTCTTCAGCGAGGTCGTCACCGGGTTGCGCCGGAACGTCACGATGACCATCGCGATGATCCTCACCACCGCGGTCTCGCTCGCCATGCTCGGCGGCGGTCTGCTCGCCGTGCGCACGATCGACAAGATGAAGGCGAACTTCCTCGCCGAAGTCGAAGTTTCGGTCTCGCTGGTCGACGACGTGAGCGCGAACGACAAGAACTGCACCCAGGCGCTCTGCAACGGGCTCCGCCAGTCGCTGCAGAACAACCCCGGTGTGGAGTCGGTCGTCTACGAGAACCGCGACCAGGCCTACGACCGGTTCAAGAAGATCTTCGCGAGCCAGCCCGAACTGCTCGAGCTGACCGGCCCCGAGGCGCTGCCCGCGTCGCTGCAGGTGAAGCTGAAGGACCCGGACCGGTCCGACGCGATCATCAAGCAGTACACCGGCCAGCCCGGCGTCAAGAAGGTCGACGACCAGAAGAAGTTCCTCGACCGCGTGTTCAACGTCTTCAACGGAGTCCGGAACATCGCGTTCGTGATGGCGCTCATCATGGCCGTCGCCGCCCTGCTGCTGATCGCGAACACCATTCAGGTTTCGGCGTTCACGAGGCGGACGGAAGTCGGCATCATGCGCCTGGTGGGCGCGACGCGGTGGTATACCCAGCTGCCGTTCCTCTTGGAGGCGGTGGTCGCCGGCACGGTCGGCGCCGTGCTCGGGGTGGTGTTCCTGCTTCTGACGAAGCTGTCCTTCCTCGACACGGTCTTCACCGGCGAAGTGTTCCCGCAGATCACCACGCTCGAGGTGCTGTTCCCGGTCGCGCCGATCCTGCTGGCGGTGTCGATCGTGATCTCGGCGATCACCGGCTACGTCACGCTGCGGCTGTACGTGCGCCACTAGCCGCATTCTTTTGCCCTCGAACCGCCCGGCGAACGTTTTCGCCGGGCGGTTCGCGCGTCTCCAGCAGCACTGACTTCGCCGGGTGACCGGCCGTAAACCGGCGTGCTTGATCGGCTCGGCGCCACGTAAACTGGCCGGTATGCCCAAGGAACGTGGACAGAAGGTCATCGCGTCGAACCGCAAGGCTCGGCACGACTACTCCATCCTGGACACCTACGAGGCCGGGATGGTGCTGGTGGGCACAGAGGTCAAAAGCCTGCGGGCCGGCAAAGCGTCGCTGGTGGACGCGTTCGCGACGGTGGACGACGGCGAGGTGTGGCTGCGCAACGTCCACATCCCCGAGTACACCCAGGGCACCTGGACCAACCACATGCCGCGGCGCACGCGGAAGCTGCTGCTGCACCGGCGCGAGATCGAGCGGCTCATCGGCAAGACCAAGGAAAGCGGTCTGTCGCTGGTGCCGCTGTCGATGTACTTCAAGGACGGCAAGGTCAAGGTCGAGATCGCGCTCGCGCGAGGCAAGAAGGCCTACGACAAGCGCCAGTCGCTCGCCAAACGCGACGCGCAGAAGGACATCAGCCGCGCGATGGGACGGGCGTTGAAGGGCCGGTTCACGGAGTGAGCGCGGGTCCGGCCGCCGACGCCGACGTCCCGGGCTGGATCGCCGGCCTCGGCCTCGACGGAATCGTCGACCTGCACGTCCACTTCCTGCCGAAGCCGGTGCTGGACAAGGTGTGGGCGTATTTCGACCGCGCCGAGCAGCACTACGGCACGCCCTGGCCGATCCACTACCGCACGCCCGAGGCGGAGCGGATCGAAACGCTGCGCGCGCTGGGCGTGAAAGCCTTCGCGCCGCTGGTGTACCCGCACAAGCCGGGTATGGCGGAGTGGCTAACGTCGTGGGTTTTGGAGTTCGCCGAGCAAGTTGCGGAAGCGGTGCCGACTGGCACGTTCTACCCAGAGCCGGGCGCGGCGTCCTATGTGGACAATGCGCTGCGTGCGGGAGCCCGGTGCTTCAAGGCGCACGTTCAGGTCGGCGCGTATGACCCGCGGGACGAGCTGCTCGATGGCGTGTGGGGCTCGCTGTCCGAAGCCGGCGTGCCGGTGGTGATCCACTGTGGACACGGGCCGTTGCGCGGCGATTTCACCGGGCTCGAGGTGTTCGAGGAAGTCCTGCAGCGGCATCCTCGGCTCACCGCTGTCCTCGCGCACGCGGCGATGCCCCAGTTCACCACTGCGTTCGAGCTGATGGCGCGCTACCCGCGGGTGCACCTGGACACCACCATGGTCGGCGTGCCGTTCTCGGAGGCGATGTCGCCGCTGCCGCCGGACTGGACGGCCCGGCTGGCGGAAGTGGCCGACCGCGTGGTGCTCGGCACCGACTTCCCGAACATCCCGTACTCCTACGCCACGCAGCTGAAGGCGATCGCCGGCTGGGCAGCCGACGATCGCCTTGGCGAGCCATTCCTGCGAGCGGTGCTGCACGACACCCCCGCGAAGCTGCTCAGCGTTTGACCGCCACGAGGGCCCGGCCGCGCGGCAGCGACACCTGACGTCCGGCGAGGGCGAACCCGGCCGCGACCAGCGCCACCCACGGCAGCGGCCCGTTCAGCACGCCGTCGCGCAGCGGAGCGAACCCGTGCGCGGCCAGGCCGAGGAGACCGCCGGAGGCGAGCAGGCCCGCCAGCACCAGCTGCGGCGTCCGTGCGTTCACGACCAGGCCGTCCGGCTGCATCTCGAAGCGCTCGAACAGGCGCAGCAGGCCCAGCAGCACCGCGCCGCACACCGCGAACCAGGCGGGTGCCATGAGGAACCACATCGACGAGCCCGGAGTCGGCGTCGAATAGCCGAGGCCGAAGACGGTCACGCCGGAAACCACGACGAGCGCCGGCATGTGCCACAGGTAGACCGACATGAACCGCGGGCTGAGCCAGCTGAGCGCGGCCGTGACGCGGGGGAGCGAGACGAGCTTCTCGCGGAACGCGAGCAGGAAGCCGATCTGGCCGAGCGCCAGGAACAGCAGCAGGACGGTCGGCGGGCTCATGTTGGACACCGGCGCGCCCGGCATGCCGATCATGCTCGCCGGGTACGGACCGAACGCGACCAGCAGCGCCGTCACTCCGAAACCGGCGGCGGACACAGTGAGCGCGGCGCGGCGGCTGAGCGAGCCGAGGCGGCCTTCGACGTAGTGGAAACCGAGCTGGTGCACGGCGACCCAGACGATGACGGCGTTGGCGTACCCGATCAGGCCGAGGTCGGAAAACCGTGCCACGTCAACGAGAACGCCCAGTCCGGCCAGCACCGCCGGCACCGCGAGACCCCAGCGCCGGTGGGCGGCGACCATCAGCGGTGTGAGCAGCACGGTCAGCAAATAGACCGAGAGGAACCACAGCAGCTGTGCGGCGATCGCGCTGGCCACCTGCACTGGCTGCGGCGGAACTCCCAGGCCGTGCAACAGATCCGGCACGACGAGCCACACCGCCATCAGCGGCAGCACCGGAACGAGCAGCCGGCGTACGCGTCCGGCGAACCAGGCGCGGGTGGATTCCGCGCGGCGCAAGGAGATCAGGTTCGCCGCGCCGCCCGCGAAAAAGACCAGCGGCATGACCTGCGAAGCCCAGGTGATGATCCACCAGCCCGGCGTCGCGAGGGCGTTGCCGGTGGAAAGAGTGTTGCCGGAGAAGGAAAGCACCGGCATCGTCCAGTGCTGCGCGACCACCGCGAGAATCGCTCCGGCGCGCACCACGTCGAGAAACTTGTCCCGGGACGCCCGTGGGGCGCGGGTCGGCAGCTGGCTCGTCGTCATGCTGAAAAGCCTGTCGGTTTCCGGGCGCGGAAACAGCCGTGCAGACCACCGAAAAAGGGTTCAGGCCAGCAGGGGGTGCGAGGTGGGGTTTGCCCTACCTCGCTAGGGGAGGGTGTCCGGTTCCGGTTCGGATTCGTGCGCCTGTACCCGGTACGCCCAGCCGTCCTCGGTGAGGCCGAGTTCGTACCGCGTCTCGATTTTCGGGCCGCCGTGCAGGTGGATGTGGCGCACGACGGTGCCCGGAACCGGTTCCTCGTCGGCGAGTTCCTGCACCCGGCCGTCGAGCGGGCCGCCGAAGAAGCGGACGCTGCGGTCGGACATCGGGTTCTCCTCGCTCGGCTCGGGCGGCATCAGTCCATGGTAGGCGAGGAAGGCCCGCCCGGGCTGCCGTCAGTTCGAGTGAGGGGTTTCAGCGGCCGGGTTTTAGCGGCCAGGCTTTAACGGCCAAGGTAGGTCAGCACCGCACGGACCCGGCGGTGTTCTTCGGAGCTGGCCTCGAGGCCGAGCTTCGAGAAGATGTTGCCGATGTGCTTTTCGACCGCTCCGTGCGACACGACCAGCGAGTTCGCGATGGCGTTGTTGGACAGTCCCTGCGCCATCAGTCCGAGTACCTCGGATTCACGCGCGGTGAGCGAATCGAGCGGGTTGCGGCGGCCGCGGGCCATCAGCTGGGCGATGACGTCGGGGTCGATGGCGGTGCCGCCGTCCGCGACGCGACGGACCGCGTCCAGGAACTCGTCCACGTCGGCGACGCGCTCTTTCAGCAGGTAGCCGACGCCGCCGGCCCCGCCGGACAGCAGCTCGACCGCGTAGCTTTCCTCGACGTACTGGGACAGCACGAGCACCGGCAGGCCAGCGATCTCCTTGCGAGCCGCCAGCGCCGCGCGCAACCCCTCGTCGGTGAACGTCGGCGGCATCCGGACGTCGACAATCGCCAGGTCAGGACGGTGTTCGGTGATCGCGCCGAGCAGATCGTCGCCGTTGTCGACCGCGGCGACCGTCTCGATGCCCTCGTCGGCGAGCAACCGGGTGACCCCCGCCCGAAGCAACACGGCGTCTTCGGCGATCACTACTCGCATCAAAGCCCCCAGGTCGGTGAGTGGACTGCTCGCGGACCTATTCACTCACGAGTGGGCAATCTCGGGCGCAGCAGGTCGACTTTGCCGCCGAACGGGTCAGAGGTCGGCGGATTCGAGCATGTCCGAGACCGACACGCTGAGCACCGAGGCGAGACCGACGAGCGTCGACATGCGCGGATTCGACGGACCGGCCGCGTCTTTTCGCCCGGATGCCCGGCCCGACTCGATCAGCTGGACCTGGTTTTTCGTGACTCCGGCTTGGAAGGCGAGCGCCTCCTGGGACATTTGGCGCTCCTCGCGCAAGCGACGCAACGCGCGGCCGAACTTCTTCGCCGTCGCCTCGTCCCAGTGCACCAGATCATGCTCTAAGCAAGGTCCGATATGTGACACCCTATGAAAAAGGCCTGCTATAAAGTGTCTGCAAGTGCCGACAGAGGTCGCTCAGGAGACGGATATCGGCGCCCGGCAATCCAGTCAGCATCCGGCGCGGTCGACCACAAGGACGAGCCGGGATTCGCCCGGCGGCTTCGGTAGTCCGGACGGGCGAGCGGCTGGTCTGCCGGGGTTGGTCTGCGCAGGGGAGGCGTAAGAGTGACTGACGATCACACCGCAGTGGCTTCAGGGCGGTATTCGTTCGACGCGGCGGGGATGGAGCAGGTCGCGAGCCAGTTCGAGGAGCTGGCACTCGAGTTCACAAAGGCTGCTGACAACGCGCGGGTCATCGCGGTGACCCAGTCGCCGGCTTTGGACTTCGCGAGCGGCAACAACGCGGAGACCTTCCGCAACTCCGGGGGCGCGCTGGTCGCTTCGCTTCGAGGCCGGGTGAAGTACTGCGAAGAACAGGCTGCCAAGTTCAGGGCGGCCACCGGCAAATACAAGACAGCTGAAGACGCGCATTCGCACGAGGTGAAGAAGGCCGGGGGCACTCTGTGAGGCGCGTTGTGCTGCTGCCTGCGATCGCTTTGTTCGCCCTGGCGGGTTGCTCTGGTGCGACTGGTGGCCAGGCCAGTCCTGTCGCCTCCGGCAGCGAGCCGCCCTCGTCGGCACCGGGAGGTGCGCAGCTGCCAGGTCCAGGCGTGCCGAAGGTGCAGAATCCGATCGATACCGCCAAGGCTTCGCAGAACCCGTGCATGGTCCTCACCTCGGACGAGAGCAACGGCTTTCTCGGCGGGCCGGTCGTGCCGAAGGCCGAGAACGGGGCGGCGGGACCTTCCTGCGGCTGGTTCGGCGGCTACGAATACGAGCACGCCAGCATCAACGTCATCGTCAACGGCGTCGACAAACGCGGGCTGACCTCGGTATACGCGGCCAAGGGGAAGCTCTACAAGTTCTTCCAGCCGCTCGCGCCGGCGGACGGGTACCCGCTGGTGGCCGTCGACACCACCGAACAGCGCACCTTCGGCGAATGCGCGGCTTCGCTGGGCGTGCGGGACGACCAGGTGATCGAAGTCGTCGTCCGGCAGCCGGACTCGCGCAAAGAGAAAAAGAATCCGTGCGATTCCGTTCACGACGTCGCGGTCGCGATCATCGGCAACCTTCGAGGGGGACAGTGATGCAACCGGAGCGGTGCATGAGCGCTGCCGAGATCTACCGGGAGCTGACCACTGGCTCGGGAGCGGGCTCGCTGGGCGATACCCAGCGTGCCGCTTCCCAGTTGAGCGATCATCTCCTCGACCTCGCCACGAGGGTCGGGACGCTGGCCGCCTACCAGCGCGAGGCATGGCAGGGCGAGGCCGCGAACGAGGCTTCGGCGAATTCGTGCACCCCGCTGATCGAGACCGCCGCGGAGGACTCGGCGCGGCTGGGCGCGGTCCACGTCATCGCCAATGAGCAACTGTCGGCGTTCCAGAACGCCAAGAACAGCGTGAAACCGGTGGCTGCGCAAGAACCGGGCTTCACCGACGAGGACGTTATCGCTCTCCTGAACGGGAACGGGCAGAAATACACCGACCGAGTAACGCAATGGCAAGCGGATTCGCAGCACAATGTGCAGGTATTCAGCGGATACAGTGCGACCAGCGGATCGAATAACGGCCGGGTGCCCGCGAAGTACGCGGAATTGCGGGACACCGGGGCGCAGATCACCCTTGCCAGTGCCGAAGATCCGGCCCAACCCGGCCAGCAGCGCAGCGGCGGCCAGGGCAGCGGGCCGCACCGTCCGCCGTCGTCCGGACCGGGGCCGGTCGAGCGCGGTCCGGATCCGAGTCCGGCGCCCGGCCCGGGGCCTGGCCCGACGCCGACGCCAGGTCCTGTTCCGACGCCAGGTCCAGTTCGTCATCCGGGCGACCAGCCGCCAGTCCAGCAGCCGCCGGGATGGCAGGTCCCGCCCGAACGCGACGACGAGCGCGTCGAGAAGCAGTCGTGGCCGCCGGTCCCGCCGCGCCTTCAGCCGGTTCCGTCGCCGAGTCCGATCAGCCTCGGGCAAGGCGACGGAACCGGTGGCCACGGCAGCGCGTTCGGCCCGCTGGGCTATTCGCCGGGCGGCATGGGTTCGGGTCCGGTGAGCCTCCGCGGCGGGGCGGGTGCCGAAAGCGAACCGGGAGGTCGTTCCGGCGCCAGGGTGCTGGGCGAGTCCGCGCCCGCGCGCGGCGGTGCGGCCGGGGCTCCGGGATCGGCTGGGAAGAACGCGGCCTCGATGGCCGGCCCCCTGGGCGGCAAAGGCGGGAAAGGCGGGAAAGGCGAAGAGGACAAGGAAAAGAAGGCCGCGCCCTACCTGCGGGAAGCCGACCCGGACGCGGTGTTCGGCGGCAATGAGGCGAAGCCGGTCCCGCCGGTCATCGGCGATCGCCCGCAGAGATAGCGCACAGTCCAGGGGGAGGGGACGACGGTGCCGTTCGCGCGCACGACGGAAATTACGCTGAGTACTCTGCTGAGCGCATTTAGTGAAGTCAAGCTGAATGACCCGCACCCGCTGTTCGGCTTCGGCACGATGCACGTGCCGGAGTCGCTGGCGGGCGAGTTCGCCGAGGAGGCTCGCGACGAGCTGCTCCGGCTGGGACTTCTCGACGGTAGCCGCGTGTCCGACGAGTTCGAGGACGCGCTGTACACGCTCGCGCAGCCGGACACGGAGTATGTGGCTCGGGTCGACAATCAGGGCGAGCAGTACAGCGTGTTCGTGGGGGTTCGTGGACGGGGTGTGGTCACCGCGGTTCATGACGGGGCTCGGGTGCTGGTGACGACCTCGGACGGCCGCGAGTCGCCAGCCGTCGCTCTCGTGGCGCGTCTTCCCCAGTTCCGCCCGGCGAAACTGGGCTTGATTTCGCTGTCGCAACACGAATTCCGTGGCGAGGACAGCGACTTCCCCGACGAGCGCAGCCGCGCCGCGCGGACCGTCGACGAACTGCTCAACCGGCCTGCTTTTGGGCGTGGCGAGATCAACGTGTCGGTTCGCGGGGCGGGGCGGAGCAGGCGGGTCGCCGACGGAGTCCTGACTTATCGCGACCTCAGCGATGGCCGGGTCGCGTTCGAGGTCTCCGGGGCCGAGCAGAGCCGATACATCACGGTTGTCGCCGGGGACGACCAGATGCTTGCCCAGCGAGTGGCCGCGCTTCGCGTCAGTATCGACGGGTGACCTACCACTACCATTGACACGGCAGGTCCGCTCTGATGACCGTCGGCCCGCCGACCGGGCTCACGACGGTGATCACGCCGTCGATGGTCGCCGCTCGGTCGGCCAGCCCGGCGAGCCCGCCGCCAGGGCGAACCTCGGCGCCGCCGTGGCCGTTGTCGGTGATTTCGGTGATGACGTGCGTGTCCGAACGCCACACCTTCACCGTCGCCTCGGTCGCGCCGGAGTGCTTGGCGATGTTGGTGAGGGTCTCGCCGACGATGAAGTACGCCGTGGTCTCGACCGCGGCGGGCGGCCGGGGCTCGACGTTGACGTGCACGTCCACCGGGATCGGCGACTTCGCGGCCTGCGCGGACAGAGCCGCGTCGAGACCGCGGTCGCCGAGCACGGCGGGGTAGATGCCGCGGGCGAGGTCGCGCAGCTCGGAAACGGCGAGCTTGGCGTCCGAATGGGCCTCGTCGATCAGGTCGCGCACCGCGTTCGGGTCGTTGTCGAACTTCGACTTCGCCCGGCCGAGGCTCATCGCGACGGCCACGAGCCGCTGCTGCGCGCCATCGTGCAGATCCCGCTCGATCCGGCGGCGCTCGGCCTCCGCGGCGTCCACGCCACGAGCCCGCGACGCCTGCAGGTGCTCAGCCTTCTTTTCGAGCTTCTTCGTGCGGTTCGGGCCCAGCATCGACAGCGCCAGGTTGCCGTGCAGCCAGCCCAGCCACGGCGTCACCCAGATCGCCATCGGCAGCAGCACGATCGACGCGATCGCGATCGGCAATTCGACGATCGACATCGGGAACGCGACCATCAGGTACGCCAGGTCGCGCCAGGTCGTCGGGTCGGACAGCCGGGTCAGCCAGCGGCGGGTCAGCGACTGCCCCTCCAGCGGAAGCCGCTCGACCGGTGTCAGCGGGGTGCCGAGCATCCGGCGCGCCCAGCGGCGTTCGAGGTCGCCTGACCAGCGGATGAACCCGGTGACGGCCAGCAGGATCGGGAAGCCGATCCAGATGATCAGCGTTCCCGTGCCGACCGTGCCGCCGACCACGATGAGGATGAACTGCAGCAGCCGCAGGAAGAACGACGGGATCATGTACGCGATCGTGCGGGCCGGATGCGGACGGGGGTGCTCCGGAGGCGGGTCTTGCGAAGTCATCCGGCCACCGTGATCCCGTCGATCTCGTTCCACGAGCGCTCCATGCGACGCCGCTGGGCGACCGTGGGCCGCAGCAGCCCGGTCGCGAACGCCGCGTGCAGCGCCGCCAGCCCCTTAGTCAGGGCCACGGCGATCGCGGCGAACAGCACCCCCAGCGCCGCCCACGGCAGCGCGGTCACCGTCGAGTCGACGACGAACCAAGGCACATCGTAGCTCGGGAAGGCGTAGACGCCGTCCGGAAGGAAGCGGTAGTAGATCGGCAGCGTGACCAGGCCCAAGCTGACCGCCCACACCGTCACGACCAGCACGAACTCCACCAGGCCGAGCGGGAAGAGCAGGAACAGGTAGGACAGGTCGCGCCAGGTCGCCGGGTCCTTCAGCCGGGTCAGCCAGCGCTGCTTCTGCCCCGTCGGCGGCAGCGGCAGATAGGGGTCGTCGACATACACGTCCAGCAGAGCGAACACGCGCCCCCGCTCGACCCGGCCCGCGGTCCGCGTGAACAGGATGAGCAGCGCGAGCAGCGGTACGCCGAGCCACACGACGAGCGTCCCGAAGCCGGCGGAGGCGAGCGTCACGATCAGCGTGAACGAGAGGATGCCGATGGGCAGGTTGAGCAGCAGATAAGCCAGCGCCCCGCCCAACGGCGGAGTGCGGCGCCCAAAACTGCGACCGGCGGGCACGGTGACCATGGCGGGGCTCCCTCACTGCGGAAACTGACCTGCTCAGCATGGCCGGGCGCGTGCCGGGCAACCAGGGGGCGAGCGGGCATCTTCGGGGTGGGGACAGCCCTACCCCATGCCGGAATTATCGGGTTGCCGCGCGGGTTATGATGGTGAGGTTACAAGCACCTACAAGGGGGTGAACGGTTTCGACTCTGGACGTTGAATCAAGGGAAGCGTGCCGGTGCAGGCGAGAGACCACCGCAAGCGTCATCGCAACCTAATAAGCGCCAAGGCCAATAGCCAGCGCGACTTCGCTCTCGCTGCCTGATCGCAGTAGAGCAAGTCTGTCGGCCCGGGGTCGCCTCCGACCCGGTCGCCGGCATCAGCTAGGAGGCTTACCGCCAGTCCCGGCCACGGGGCCTGGTAGGGAAGCAAACAGTGGCTGGGCTCGTCACTTCAGCTTGTTCGCGTGACTGAAGGAGCCAAGCAGAGACATAGCGGACTGCGCACGGAGAAGCCTTGAGGAGGCGCTAGAGGACCCGGGTTCAATTCCCGGCACCTCCACTCGACTGTCGGCACCTGATTCACGGGATCAGGTGCCGACAGTCGTTTTTGCTCCGCAGTGCTGTCGCGGCGGGTATCGAAATGCCATTTGCGGCCGTCTGGCGGGAAGATCTCCTCGGAGTGCAGAGCGTAGATGTTCTCGTCGTCTTCGCCGTCCTCGAAGTCGATTGCCTCGTCGATCTCCCAACTGATCGCACCCTGCTCGAAAATCAAGTGCCGGGCGAGGTCGTCTGCCGGGCAGCTGGTCACGTTCCTCTCGGCATGTTCGCCAGAGACCTGAGGTCTTCCTTGATGCCGTCGATTGTTTAGTCGCAGCCCAGCGCGAACGTTCGAGCGCAGGCTTTTCCGAGCACAGCGGCCATCGGTTGCCTTGCTCGTGACGTCGCCAAGATTCGCTGTCCACTCCCGCGGCGGCGGCGGCTTGCTCAATGGTCAGGTTGAGTTCTTCACGGCGTGCGCGGATTTCGTGCCCAGCTCCGCGCTGCTTGCTTGCGTGTTTGGCTTGAAGGGGATCTCACTCCGGCCGGTTGCCGCCGATGTGCGTAGTGAGCGTGGCGGCTGTCGCGGCGACGGCTTCGGCTAGGTCGGGGAAGGTTTCTTCGCAGGGACGGTCCTCTGGGCAAAGATGGCGCAGCGTCACGCTGATCGCAGCCATCGGCCTGGAACCGTGGTCGAACACTGGCGCGGCGACAGACGCGAAGCCAGCCGTCACGTGACCGTCTTCCACTGACCAGCCCAGGCGGCGTTCGGCGGCCAAGGTGCGACGTAGCGCGGCCAGCGAATTGGGCCCGCGCGGAGTGCGCAGGACGAATGACGCGGCGGCCGGGAACAGGGCACGGACGTGGGCGGCGGGCAGGTGTTGCAGCATCGCGCGGCCGGAGGCGGTCAGGTGTGCGGGCAGGCGTACGCCGACGTCGGTGACCAGCGTTTCCGGGCGGGCGGGGCGTTCCTTGATCAGGTACAGCGATTCGTTGCCGTGCAGGACGCCGAGGTGTGCGGTGTGGCCGATGCGGTCGACCAGTTTGCGCAGCAGCGGTCCGGCAAGGCGCTCCAGCGGGTCGTGGCGCAGGTAGGCCGAGCCGAGTTCGAAGGCTGCGATGCCGAGGCCGTAGCGGCGTTCGGCGGGCAGGTGGGTGACGAAACCGGCTGCGGTCAGTTCGTTGAGCAGGTGATACGTCGTCGACCGGGGCAGGTCGAGGTCTCGGGCGATGGCGGCGGCTGAGACTGGGCCCGCGTGGCCGGCCAGCAGGCGCAGGACGGAGAGGCCGTTGCGCAGGGCTGGCACGTCGGAACTGCTCACGGTCTCCTCCTTAAGAAAAGGCGCGAGGGGACCCCTCGCACCGCCCAGACGGAGTATGAGGGGTCCCTTCGCTCCGGTAGCCGAGGCTCTCGCCACGTGTTGTCTTGTATCCCAGACACTACCGCCAACTCCGCACTGTCGCCGGAGCCCGCCGGGAGGTGCAATGGCGGCATGCCGGAACCAGTCCTCCTGAGCTCGAAGCCGATGACCGCGGCGCAGGTCGTCGACGTCGTCCGCGGGCACGCGCACGTCGGGCTCGCCGAGGCGGTCGAGAAGAACCTCGCCGCCACTCGCCAGCACATCGAAGACCTCGCCGACGCCACGTCGCCGACCTACGGGGTCTCGACCGGGTTCGGCGCGCTCGCCACGCGCCACATTCCCGTCGAGAGCCGCACGGCGCTGCAGCGCAGCCTGATCCGTTCGCACGCCGCGGGCGCCGGGCCGGCGGTGGAGCCGGAGGTCGTGCGCGCCTTGATGCTGCTGCGCTTGCGCACGCTGGCCAGCGGCTACACCGGCGTGCGGCCGCAGACGGCGCAAACGCTTGCGGCGCTGCTCAACGCGGACATCACGCCGGTCGTGCACGAGTACGGCTCGCTCGGCTGCTCCGGCGACCTCGCGCCGCTGGCGGCGGTCGCGCTGGCGCTGATGGGCGAGGGCGAGGTGTTCCACGCGGGCGAGCGCAAGCCCGCCGCGGACGCGTTGCGGGCGGCCGGGATCACGCCGGTCGTGCTGGCCGAGAAGGAGGGCCTCGCGCTCACCAACGGCACCGACGGCATGCTCGGCATGCTGCTGCTCGCCGCCGCCGATCTGCACCGGCTGCTGGACGTCGCGGACCTCACCGCGGCGATGAGCGTCGAGGCGCTGCTGGGCACCGACCGCGCGTTCGCCGCTGATCTGCAGGCGTTGCGGCCGCACCCGGGGCAGGCGACCAGTGCGGCGCGGATGTTCGCGGCGCTGCAGGGATCGAAGATCGTGGAAAGCCACCGCGGTCCGGACTGCAACCGCGTGCAGGACGCGTACTCGCTGCGGTGCGCGCCGCAGGTGCACGGTGCCGCGCGGGACACGCTGACGCACGCGGAACTGGTCGCGGAGCGGGAACTCTGGTCCGCTGTGGACAATCCGGTGGTGCTGGCCGACGGCCGGGTGGAGTCGAACGGCAACTTCCACGGCGCGCCGGTCGCGTACGTGCTCGACTTCCTCGCGGTGCCGGTGGCGGACGTGGCGAGCATCGCCGAACGCCGCACCGACCGGATGCTCGACCAGGCCCGCTCGCACGGGCTGCCGCCGTTCCTCGCGTACGACCCCGGCGTCGACTCCGGGCACATGATCGCGCAGTACACGCAGGCCGCCGTGGTCAGCGAGCTCAAGCGGCTCGCGGTGCCCGCCTCGGTCGACTCGATCCCGAGCAGCGCGATGCAGGAGGACCACGTCTCGATGGGCTGGTCCGCCGCGCGCAAGCTGCGCAAGGCGGTCGACGGCCTGACCACCGTTCTTGCCGTCGAACTGCTCACCGCGGCCCGCGCGCTCGATTTCCGCGCGCCGCTGCAGCCTTCGCCGGTCACCGGACGCGTCCGGGACCTGCTGCGCACCAAGGTTGAGGGTCCTGGCCCCGACCGTCACCTGGCGCCCGAGATCGCGGCCGCCGAAGAACTCGTGCGGTCGGGCGCTGTCCTGGCCGCGGCCGAACTGGAGGCCTGAGCATGACAAGCACCGCCCGTACCGTCCGCGCCGCCCGGGGCACCTCGCTCACCGCGAAGAACTGGCAGACCGAGGCCGCGCTGCGGATGTTCCACAACAACCTCGACCCCGAGGTCGCCGAGCGGCCCGACGATCTGGTCGTCTACGGCGGCACCGGCCGCGCCGCGCGCAACTGGGCGAGCTTCGACGCGATCACCCGCGAGCTGACCGCGCTGGAGCAGGACGAGACGCTGCTGGTCCAGTCCGGCAAGCCGGTCGGCGTGTTCCGCACCCACGAGTGGGCGCCGCGGGTGCTGATCGCGAACTCGAACCTGGTGGGCGACTGGGCGACCTGGCCGGAGTTCCGCCGGCTCGAGCAGCAGGGCCTCACCATGTACGGGCAGATGACCGCCGGTTCGTGGATTTACATTGGTACGCAAGGCATTCTGCAGGGAACCTACGAAACGTTCGCCGCGGTGGCGAAGAAGCGCTTCGGCGGAACCCTGCGCGGCACGCTCACCGTCACCGCCGGGCTCGGCGGCATGGGCGGCGCGCAGCCGCTGGCGGTCACGATGAACGACGGTGTGGCGTTGTGCATCGAGGTCGACGCCCAGCGCGCACACCGCCGCGTCGAGCACCGGTACCTCGACGAGGTGGCCGACGACCTGGACGACGCGATCCGGCGCGTCACCGCGGCGAAGAAGGAACGGCGTCCGCTGTCCGTCGGCGTCGTCGGCAACGCCGCCGAGCTACTGCCGGAGCTGTTGCGCCGCGACGTCGAGGTGGACATCGTCACCGACCAGACCTCTGCGCACGACCCGCTGTCCTACCTGCCCAAGGGCATCAGCGTGGACGACTGGCAGGACTACGCGGCGAAGAAGCCGGACGAGTTCACCGACCGGGCGCGCGAGTCGATGGCCGACCACGTCGACGCGATGCTCGGGTTCCTCGACCGCGGCGCCGAGGTATTCGACTACGGCAACTCCCTGCGCGGCGAAGCGAAACTCGGCGGCTGCGAGCGCGCGTTCGACTTCCCCGGCTTCGTGCCCGCCTACATCCGGCCGCTGTTCTGCGAGGGCAACGGACCGTTCCGCTGGGCCGCGCTGTCCGGTGACCCAGAGGACATCGCCGCGACCGACCGCGCGATGCTCGAGCTGTTCCCGGAGAACGAGTCGCTGGCGCGCTGGATCAAGATGGCCGGTGAGCGGGTCGCGTTCCAAGGCCTGCCCGCCCGGATCTGCTGGCTCGGCTACGGCGAACGGCACCTGGCCGGCCTGCGCTTCAACGAGATGGTGGCCAGCGGCGAGCTGAAGGCCCCGGTCGTGATCGGCCGCGACCACCTCGACTCGGGCAGCGTCGCCTCGCCGTACCGCGAGACCGAGGGCATGGCCGACGGTTCCGACGCGATCGCCGACTGGCCGCTGCTCAACGCGCTCGTCAACACCTCGTCCGGCGCGAGCTGGGTGTCCATCCACCACGGCGGCGGGGTCGGCATGGGCCGGTCCATCCACGCCGGGCAGGTGTCCGTCGCGGACGGCACGCCGCTGGCGGCGCAGAAGCTGGAGCGGGTGCTCACGAACGACCCGGGCATGGGCGTCATCCGGCACGTCGACGCCGGGTACGACCGTGCGGCCGAGGTCGCCGACGAGCGCGGCGTGCGGGTGCCGATGCGGGAGCAGGCGTGACCGCATCCGGGTTGCTCGGCGAGATCGCCGACGTCGGGCGCGACGCCCGGCGCGGCGGTTACTCGCGGCACGCGTTCGACGCGCCGGAGCACGACCTGCGCACGTGGTTCGTCGAACGGGCGCAGCAGCTGGGCCTTGACGTCGAGACCGATCGCAACGGCAACCTGTGGGCGTGGTGGGGCGCTCCCGGCGCGAACGCGGTCGTCACCGGCAGCCACCTGGACTCGGTTCCGGGCGGCGGCGCGTTTGACGGGCCGCTCGGCGTCGTGAGTGCGCTGGCGGCAGTGGAAGCGTTGCAGACCAAGGGGTTCCGTCCGAACAAGCCGTGCGCGGTGGTCGTGTTCGCCGAGGAGGAGGGCGGGCGCTTCGGCGTGCCGTGTCTCGGCTCGCGGCTGCTCACCGGGACGATCGACGCGGACCGGGCCCGGGTGTTGCGGGATCCGTCCGGCGTCACGTTCGCCGAGGCTGCGGCGAAGGCCGGGCTGGACGTCGACCGGGTCGGCGCGGATCCGGACCGGCTCGGGCTGATCGGGCAGTTCCTGGAACTGCACGTCGAACAGGGCAGGGGGCTGATCGACCTCGGATCGCCGGTGGCGGTCGGCAACACGGTGATCGCACACGGCCGCTGGCGATTCTCGTTCACTGGCCAGGGAAACCACGCGGGTGCGACGTTGCTCGCGGACCGCGTCGATCCGATGTTGCCCGCTGCTGAGACCGTGGTGGCGGTGCGGCGGCTGGCGCAGAAGTTGTCGGACGCTCGGGCGACGGTGGGGCGGCTCGTGCCCACGCCGGGCGGGACGAACGTGATTGCGTCCACTGTGGACCTGTGGCTGGACGCGCGGGTGCCGGGTACCTCGACGCCGGAGCTGGTCGAGGAGATCACCCGGGCGGCGCAGGACGCTGCTGAAGCGGAGGGGTGTCAGCTCGCGGTCACGCGCGAGTCGTACTCCGACGACGTGGTGTTCGACGAGTCGCTGCGGCGGTCGCTGGGGGAGTGGCTGGGCGCTCCGCCCGAGCTGCCCACCGGTGCCGGGCACGACGCGGCGATTCTGGCGGGATTCGTGCCGTCCGGAATGCTGTACGTCCGCAATCCGACCGGGATCAGCCACGCGCCAGAGGAATTCGCCGAGGCAGACGACGTCGAGGCCGGTGCGAGGGCGCTCGCCGAGGTGCTGGAGCGGCTCGCGAGATGACCACATACTGGTGCGAACGGGCCTGGCTGCCCGAGGGCGTCGCGGACGCGGTCCGGATCGAGATCGCCGACGGCCGGATCGTTTCGGTGACCGCCAACGCGGAGAAGTCCGGAACTGTCCTCAATGGACTGACCCTGCCCGGGTTCGCCAACGGGCACTCGCACGCGTTCCACCGCGCGCTGCGAGGCCGGACGCACCACGAGCGGGGCACGTTCTGGACGTGGCGGGAGCGGATGTACTCGCTCGCCGCCCGGCTCGATCCGGATTCGTACTACCGGCTCGCTCGCGGCGTCTACGCGGAGATGGTGCTGGCGGGGTACACGAGCGTCGCCGAGTTCCACTATCTGCACCACGGTCCGGGCGGCAAACCGTACGCGTCGCCCAACGCCATGGGCGACGCGCTGCGACAGGCCGCGCGGGACGCCGGGATCCGGATGACCCTGCTCGACACCTGTTATCTCGCGGGCGGCATCGGCGTGCCGCCGGACGAGGTGCAGCAGCGGTTTTCGGACGGTTCCGCCGAGAACTGGGCGGAACGCGTTGCGCTGCTGAAGGAAGACGACCTGTTCCGCGTCGGCGGGGCGATCCACTCCGTGCGCGCGGTGCCGGAGTACGAGCTGCCGCAGGTGGACAGTGCGGTGCCGAAGGACCGGCCGTTGCACATCCACCTGTCCGAACAGCGCGCGGAGAACGAGCAGTGCGAGGCCGCGTACCGCTGGACGCCGACCGGGTTGCTCTGGGATTACGGCGTGCTCGGCGAGCGGCTCACCGCAGTCCACGCGACGCACCTGACCGAGCAGGACATCAAGTGGCTGGGCGAATCGCGGAGCGGCGCGTGCTTCTGCCCGACCACCGAACGGGACCTCGGCGACGGCATCGGGCCAGCGCGGAGTCTGCTCGACGCGGGCGCGCGGCTCGGCATCGGGAGCGACAGCAACGCGGTGGTCGACGCATTCGAGGAGACCCGGGCGCTGGAGTTGGACGACCGGCTCGCCAGCGAGGAACGCGGCCGGTTCACCGCGGAAGAACTGCTTGCCGCTGGGACCGAGCACATCTCCGCGGGTTGGCCGGAGACCGGCACTCTCGCGGCTGGCGCTGGAGCCGACCTGGTCACCGTCGCGATGGACACCGTGCGTACGGCCGGGATCGAACCGTCCGGCGTGCTGTTCGCCGCTGCGGCCGCGGATGTCCGTACCGTGGTGGTGGCCGGGCGGGAAGTGGTGCGCGACGGCGCGCACGTGCTGATCGAACGACCGGAAACCTTACTGGCCAAGGAGATCGAGGCGCTGTGGCAGTTCTGATCACCGGAATCGGCGAGCTCACCACGAACGACCCGGAGCTGGGCAAGCTCCGCGACGCCGCGCTGGTGCTCGACGGCGAGAGCGTCGCGTGGGCGGGCCCGGCCGCGCAGGCTCCGGACGCCGACGAGCGCGTGGACGTCGAGGGCCGTGCTGTGCTGCCCGGGTGGGTGGACAGCCACACCCACCTCGTGTTCGCGGGCGATCGCACCGCCGAGTTCGAGGCGCGGATGGCCGGACAGGCTTACGCGGCAGGCGGAATCGCGGTCACCGTCGATGCGACGCGGGCGGCTTCGGACGAGCAGCTGGCGGCGAATCTCCGTCGACATGTCGAGGAAGCGGCTGCGCAGGGCACCACCTGCCTGGAGACGAAGACCGGGTACGGCCTCAATGTCGCGGACGAGACTCGGTCGGCGCGGATCGCCGGCGAGGTCGCGGACGAGGTGACCTTCCTCGGGGCCCACCTCGTGCCGCCGGGAGCCGACGCGGAGTCCTATGTGGACTTGGTGTGCGGCGAGATGCTGGACGCGGTCGCGCCGCACGTGCGGTGGGCCGACGTGTTCTGCGAGACCGGTGCGTTCGACGAGGCGCAGTCGGCGCGGGTGCTCAAGGCGGCGGCGGAACGTGGGCTCGGGCTGCGCGTGCACGGCAATCAGCTCGGTGAGGGTCCGGGCGTGCGGCTGGCAGTGGAGCTGGACGCGGCGAGCGTCGACCACTGCACGTACCTGAGCGATGCCGACGTCGAGGCGCTCGCGTCGTCCAACACTGTCGCGACGGTGTTGCCCGCGTGCGATTTGTCCACGCGGCAGTCGCTCGCTCCGGCGCGGCGGCTGCTCGACGCTGGCGCGACGGTCGCGTTGGCCAGCAACGCGAATCCGGGCAGTTCGTACACCACGTCGATGGCGTTCTGCGTGACGACAGCGGTGCTGCAGATGCGGATGACCGTCGACGAGGCCGTGTGGTCGGCGACCGCCGGTGGTGCGCGGGCGCTTCGCCGCGAGGACGTCGGGTATCTGCGGCCGGGTGCGCGGGCGGATGTGCACGTACTCGACGCTCCGTCCACCACGCATCTCGCTTATCGGCCCGGGGTCCCGTTGACCCACTCGGTGTGGCGGAAAGGGGCAAGGCTGCGTTAATCAGGGTGGCGACGGCGTCCGCGGCTGCGCTAACGTGAAAGGGAACAGGACGCGCGAAAGACCATTGTCCGGTATGGGTTAGGCTGGACGAACCATTCGCTCTGTTTCCAAGTGCCCCGCGCGGGCCAGCCCAGTGCGTCCCTCTCGAACCAGAATTTGGTACGGAAGGGACTTCGCTGATGGCGAATAACGCTGCCACCGACGGCACCGGCGCTGGCAATGGTGCCGCAGACAACACGGTGCTCGTGATCGGAGCCGGACTCGGCGGGCTGTGTCTCGCGCAGGGGCTGCGCAAAGCCGGTATCCCGTGCGAGGTCTACGAACGAGACTCCGCGCTGGACGCGCGCCGCCAGGGCTATCGGCTGCACATCGATTCCCGCGGCGACCAGGCGTTGCGCGATGTGCTCCCGCCGCACCTGCACGAGCTGTTCCGGGCCACGTCGGGTCAGCCGCGCAACGTCACCTCGATTTACGACAGCCAGCTGAAGCCGGTCACCGAGTTCGTGCTGGACGACGGCGACGTCCAGCGCAACGTCAACCGGTTCACCCTCCGGGAGATT
This sequence comes from Amycolatopsis sp. cg13, assembly GCF_041346965.1. Lineage (GTDB taxonomy): Bacteria > Actinomycetota > Actinomycetes > Mycobacteriales > Pseudonocardiaceae > Amycolatopsis. The sequence continues at coordinate 4,383,680 of NZ_CP166848.1, read as the reverse complement.
CTGTTCGAGGGGCTCGGCAACGTCCACTTCGGCAAAGAGTTCGTCCGGTACGAAACGCACGAGAACGGCGTGATCGCGCACTTCGCCGACGGGACGCAGGCGCGCGGCGCGGTTCTCGTCGGCGCGGACGGCGTGAATTCGCCGGTACGCCGCCAATATCTTCCGCACGCACAAGTCGTCGACACCGGATTGCGCCAGCTGTATGGGAAGATCCCGCTCACCGAGGCGAACCGGGAGCTCTTCGACCCGGCCATGTTCTCGGTGTTCAACATTATTTCCGGGCCGGGCAAGGCGATGATCGGAGTCGCGCCGGTCGACTATCCGGAGCCGATCCCCGACGCGTGCGCGCGGCTCGCGCCCGGTGTGCGGCTCAGCCCCGACAACTCGTACATGACCTGCGCTTTCGGTGCCCGCCAAGAGATCTTCGGGCTGACCGACGACGAACTCCGCGCGCTGTCCGGGGACGAGATGCACAAGCTCGTGCTCGACCGGGTCTCCGGCTGGCATCCGAAGGTGCGCCGGATCGTCGAAAGCTGGGTCCCGGAAACGATATTCCTCGTCTCGATCCGGACCAGCGTGCCGATCGGGCCGTGGGAGCCGTCGCGGGTCAGCCTGGTCGGCGACGCGATCCACGCGATGAGCCCGGCCGCCGGGGCCGGGGCGAACACCGCGATGCGTGACGGCGCCGCCCTCGCCGCCGCGTTGAGCAGCGGCCATCCCGACGCGATCGGGGAATACGAGACGGAAATGCGCCGGTACGGATTCGCCGCGGTGCGCGAGTCCGCGGCCAATGGGGCACAGCATCTGGGACAGAACCCGTTGCCGGAAATATCCTTAAAGACCGTTTCGTAAAGAGCCGTGAGAAGGGCGCGGGGGCAGAGTTCCTGCCCTCGCGCTCAGCCCTGCGCGCGGTCGCGAACCATCGGGGCAACGATGAAAAAGGACCAGCAGGTGAACAGCGGAAAACCAGCGACGGCCGCAAGATCTCGTTCATTTAGAGTTCAACTACTGGCCACTCGCTGAGGGATCTGGAGACACCGTCCGCGTCGGTACCGTCATTCCCGCAGGACACTCCGAACTGGAGAGCGGGCATGGACTTTTCTCTCATCGTCCTGGTGGTGATCGTCGCGGCACTGGCCTTCGACTTCACCAACGGGTTCCACGACACGGCCAACGCCATGGCCACTTCCATCGCGACCGGCGCGCTGAAGCCCCGGGTCGCGGTCGCGATCTCGGCGGTATTGAATCTCGTCGGCGCCTTTCTTTCGATTGAGGTCGCGAAAACCATTTCCGGCGGGATCGTCGACGACACCAAGGTCACGCCGGTGGTGATTTTCGCCGGATTAGTCGGGGCCATCGTCTGGAATCTCGTGACGTGGCTGGTCGGCCTGCCCTCGAGTTCGTCGCACGCGCTCTTCGGCGGATTGATCGGGGCGACCTGGATCGCGTCCGGCGCGGACGCCGTGCACTTCGCGAAGGTCGTCGAAAAGGTGCTGATCCCGGCGATCGCGTCGCCGGTGGTGGCGGGTGTCGTCGCGATCGTCGGCACGTTCCTCGTCTACCGGATCACCGCTAAGTCCCGGCAAGACGTCGTCGGCAAGGGCTTCAAGACCGGCCAGGTGCTTTCGGCCAGCCTGGTTTCGCTCGCGCACGGCACCAACGACGCGCAGAAGACGATGGGCGTCATCACGCTCGCGCTGATCGCGGGCGGTTCGCTCGCGCCCGGGTCGAACCCGCCGGTGTGGGTCATCCTCGCCTCTGGCGCGGCGATCGCGCTCGGCACCTACTTCGGCGGCTGGCGGATCATCCAGACCATGGGCAAGAAGCTCACCGAAATCCAGACGCCGCAAGGGTTCGCCGCGGAGACGAGTTCCGCGGCGGTCATCCTGGCCTCGTCGCACCTCGGCTTCGCGCTGTCGACCACGCACGTCACTTCCGGCGGCATCATCGGTTCCGGGCTCGGCCGGAAACTCGCCGAGGTCCGCTGGGGCGTCGCGGGCAAAATGGTGATCGCCTGGGCGCTCACGCTGCCCGCCGCCGCGATCGTCGGGGCCATCGCCGCCGCGGTTTCCACGCGCGGCAGCTGGGGCACCGTCCTCGTCGGCGGCGTCGGAGTGCTGCTCGCGCTGGGCATCTGGCTCGCGTCGCGGCGCAACCCGGTCACGCCGGCCACTGTCAACAACGAGCCGGAGGCCGCCGAGGCTGCCCCGGTCGCGGCCTGAGGGAGCACGAGATGGCGATCAACTGGGGTGCCCTCGGCATCGTTTTCGTGGTGGCTTTGGCCGCGGTGGTCGTGCTCACCGGGCTGTTCGCGTACGGCGTGCGCGGACTGTCCGAACGCGTGACGGCCCGAGCGCACGGCGGCAGCGGCACAGTTCAGCTGACCGGTGCGGTGGTGTGTTTCGCGGTTTGTGCCGCGGTGATCGGGTATGGGATCTATCTGATCGTGGCCTAGGCGAGCGCCGCCTCGGCGCGGGTTCGTAGTTCTTCCGGAAGCTCGTCGAGCAGCGGTCGTACCGTTGCCCGGCGAGTTTCGTTTAGGTGGGCCAGGACGTCCAGCGCCGGTGCCCACAGCGTCTCGTCCGCTGCTGCGGTCCGGACCAATCCGGGGAGCCGGTCGTTGCCGAGCAGGGCGAGGACGTGGTCGATCCGGCTCCGGTCGTCCAGCACGTACGCGGTCTGCAGGAGACCTGCGTCGTCCAGCAGACCGACGCAGCGGCGGACTGTGTCGTCCGGCAGGTGGCCGACGAATCGGCCCAGCGTGATCCAGTCCTCGCGGCGGGTCAGTTCCTCGGCGACTGCCACGACCGTCTGCACCGGGATCCGCGTGATGATCGACGTCGCGCGCCGCGGGTCCAGTTCCGCCGCGACTGAGGCGAGGAACTTCGGCGACAGCCGCTTCGCGACGTCGACGCCGCGTGACACGTCGACCAGACCGGCGATCCGCGCGCACAACAGCGGGCCGAACACCTTCTCCGCGATCTTCGCGGTCACCGCCGCCGGGAGCAGTTTGCTCGCCAGCGCCATCCGCTCCAGCACGACGAGGTTCGCGTCGAACAGCGTGGTCGTCATCTGCTCGCGCAGCAGCCGCACCTCGCCCTGGTCGACGTCGGCGAGGTAGTCGAGCCGGGCGGGGTCGACGTCGAGCACTCGGGCGAGCTTGAGGATTTCGGGGTTCACAGGCCGACCGCTTTCCGCACCGCGCCGCGCAGCAACGCCGGCACGTACTTCAGGCTTTCCTCACCCGCGCGGGCGAGCGCCTGCGCCTGCCGGTGCCGGGCGTCGCGCAGCGCCGCTGCCAGATCCTGTTTGTGCTGCTCAGGCAGGGTTTCGATGCCGTCCGGCGGCGGAGCGCCGAGCTGCTCGGCCAGGGTGCGTTCAGCCATGGTGACCCATCATGCCTCACGATCCCGACCTTGACTTTCGGCAGTGGTGACGAATCGGGCGGCCCTTGTAGCGTCAGCGGAATGAAGGAGGCGACGCGGTTCCGCTGGCGCGTGGCGTTCGACGTGCTGCTCTGGGCCGCGCTGTGCGGGTTCGTCCTGCTCGACGCGCCGAACAGCCCGAACGCCTGGGAGCTCGCCTACGGCCTGACGTCGGTCACCGTGGCGATGGCGACTGCCCGGGTGTACCCGGCGGTGGCGCTGGTGGTGGCGATGGCGACGGCGATCGTCATCGCGTTCGGCTGGGGCGGCCGGGTCGCGGTGTGGGAGTTCTTCCTGATCGTCGTGATCTCCTACCTGGCCGGCCTGCGGCTGGCCAGGGCGCGCGTGGCGATGATCAGCTTTTTCGCCATCGCGGTGGCCGGGATCCCGCTCGCTCTCCTGCCCACGTCGAGCTTCGACGCGTGGGGCGCGGTGCTCGGCACGCTTGCGTTCGCCGGGGTCGCGCCGTGTCTGCTCGGGCGGCACGTGCGGCTGCGGCGCGAACTCGCGCAGGACGGGTGGCGGCGCGCTGAGGAGATGGAGAGCAGGCACCGGCTCGTCGCGCAGGAAGCGCGGTTGCGGGAACGAGCCAGGATCGCCAGCGACATGCACGATTCGCTCGGCCACGAGCTGAGCCTGATCGCGGTGCGCGCGGCGGCGCTGGAGGTCGACAGCGAACTCGGCGACAAGCAACGCGAAGCCGCCGGACAGCTCCGGGCGGGCGCGGCGACGGCGACGGAACGGCTGCGCGAGATCATCGGGGTGCTGCGCGAGGACGCCGCGCCGGTCGAGCCGGTGCAGGGCGATCTGGGGGAACTGATCGACCGCGCGCGGGCGTCGGGGATCGAGATCGGCGCGCGGCTCGGCAGTCTCGACAACGCGCCGCCGATGGTCGCGCGGGCGGTCTACCGCGTCGTGCAGGAAGCGCTCACGAACGCGGCGAAGTACGCGCCTGGCGCAGCCGTTTCGATCGACGTGACCAGCACGAACGAGGCGACCGACGTCCGGGTCCGAAACGCGCCGCCGCCCGCCGGGCCGTTGCCCGTCCGGTCCGGGAAGCGGGGGTTGATCGGCCTGCACGAGCGGGTGCGGCTGGTCGGCGGGAGCCTGACCGCGGGTCCGGCGGACGGCGGATTCGAGGTGGCGGCGCGGCTGCCGCACGACGCCGCGCCCGCGCCGGAGCAGGACGACGGAATCGGGCAGGCCGCGCGCGAGCTGGAACGCGCCCGCCGCGCCGTCCGGTCGAGCCTGGTGCAGGCGATCGTGGTGCCGCTGGGGCTGTTCGGCGTGGTCATCGGCGGCGCCGGGGTGGCGTTCCTGGCCCAGTGGTCGTCGTCGGAGCTGCCGCCGGACTCGTACGAGCGGATCCAGCTCGGCATGCCGCATTCGGCGGTCGAGCCGATGCTGCCCTCGCGCCAGCGCACGACGCTTCCGGCGATCAATGTGCCGCCGCAGCCTTATCGAAGCACCTGCGAGTACTACGGAGCCGGCCGGAGCTGGCTCAACTTCAACCACGCCGTATACCGGCTGTGCTTTGTGGACGGTCTGGTGGCGAGCAAAGACCTTTACAGTGAGGACGAACCGTGATCCGCGTACTGCTGGCCGACGACGAAGCGATGATCCGCGCCGGCGTGGCCGCGATTCTGGCCTCGGACAAGGAAATCGAGGTCGTGGCCGAGGCCGCGGACGGACGGGCGGCGATCGAACTGGCGCGCGCGAACCGGCCGGACGTCGCGCTGCTCGACATCCGCATGCCCGGCCTCGACGGGCTCGCCGCGGCCGAGGAAATCCGCAAACTGCTGCCGGACACCGGCGTTCTCATGCTGACGACGTTCGGCGAGGACGAGTACATCGAACGCGCGCTCGGCCTCGGCGCGAGCGGATTCCTGCTCAAGGCGGGCGATCCGCGCGAACTGCTGGCCGGAGTGCACGCGGTGGCCGACGGCGCGGCTTTCCTGTCGCCGAAGGTCGCGCACCGGGTGATCACGCGGTTGTCCGGCAGCCGGTTCAGCCGGGCCGCGACCGCGCGCGAGCGGGTGAACGTGCTGACGAACCGGGAACGGGAAGTGCTGGTGCTGCTGGCCGAGGGACTGTCCAATGCGGACATCGCGGCGCGGATGTTCGTGGTGGAGGGCACGGTGAAGGCGCACGTGAGCACGATCCTCACCCGGTTGGACGTGCGCAATCGGGTGCAGGCCGCGATCACGGCTTTTGAAGCGGGGCTGGTGTAAGCCTCGGCGGTTGCCAGCGGCTGATGCTGGCACCGATCCGGGTGGTTACCGAGGCTGGCAGCAGCCGGGTGAATGTCGCCCGAAGCGCGACCGCCGCCGGGTTGCGGAGGAGCGGTCCGCTGGCACCGGCCTGGATTGACGCCTTCGCGACCTTCTGCGTGCGCGGGCGACGTTCAGCGTCGTAACGGCGGAGTGCTTCGTCCACTGTGGACTCCTGCGCGTGGGAAGCCAGCACCACCGCGTCCTCCAGCGCCTGGCAGCCGCCTTGCCCGAGGAACGGCGGCATCGCGTGCGCCGCGTCGCCGAGGAGTGCGATGCGGCCGCGGACGTAACTGGGCAGCGGTGTCGCCAGGTGATGCGTGTCGTGGAGCAGGATTTCCGGAGTGGCGTCAATGAGCTGCGGGATCGGTTCGTGCCAGCGACCGTACTTCTCGCGCAGGTAAGCGCGGATGTCTTCGTGGCGGATCCCGGCCGGGCGGGCTTCCGAGACCCACCAGTACACCTCGTCGTCCAGCAACGGCAGGACGCCGATTTCGATCCCGGCCGCCCACGTCGTGCTCAGCGTGGGCTTCAGCGGCAGCTTGGCGATACCGCGGAACGCCGCGCCACCGCTGTACTCCACGCGCGCGGCCGGGAAAAGCGCCTGCCGGGTCGGGCTGTTGATTCCGTCGGCGGCCACGACCAGGTCGGCGTCGATCGAGCCGGAAGCATGGTGCACCACGCCGTTTTGCTCGACACTCGTAACTTCGATCCCGGTCTTCAAGCACGAGTCTGGCAACGCTGACCGCAGCGTTTCGATCAGGTTAGCCCGGTGGATCGCGCCGAGCGGCAACCCGTGGCTGCGCACGAAGAGGTCGGCGTCCCATCGCGCCAGCCGACGCCCGCGCCAGTCGACCAGCCCGCCGCCGCGCTGAGCCGAGATCCGGGGCTTGACGCCCAACTCGGACAACGCCCGCTGCGCGTTGGGCCACAACGAGATTCCCGCGCCGATGGCGGTGAGTTCTGGTGCCCGTTCGAGCACCGTGACCTCCCACCCGACGCGGCGCAATCCGATCGCCGCAGCCAGTCCGCCGATGCCGCCCCCGACCACGACCGCGCGTCGCGAAGCCATGTCCGACCTCCTCTACGTCTGTAGAGGACTCTACACCTGTAGTGTCCTGGGAGTGGAACGGATAGCTGTGATCGGCGACGCAGCCGTCGAGGTGATCGCGGCCGAGGGCATGCGCGGGCTGACTCACCGCGCTGTCGACCGGGCGGCCGGGCTGCCCGCTGGCTCGACGTCGTACTACGCGCGCACCCGCGTCGCGCTGCTGGAACTGGCCGCGGACCGGATGGTCGCGCTGGACCAGGCTGAAGTCGCGCCGCCAGAGGGGGAACTCGCGGAGTTCCTGGGCGCGATGGTGTACAGGTCGATCACCGTGGGCCGCACCAGAATGCTCGCGCGCTACGAGTTCGCGCTGGAATCGGTTCGACGGCCGGAGTTGCGCGCTCGATACGACGCTGGCGGGCTGGAATTGCGCCGCCGATGTGCGGAAGTGCTTGCCGCGGCTGGTTCCCCGACGCCGGAGGACCACACCCGCGTGCTCATCGGGTGGCTCGATGGATCGATTTTCGACGCGCTGGCGGGCACGGGCTCCGTCAACCCGCCGGCCGAAGCCGATCTGGTCCAGGGAGCCCGTGCCGTACTCGCCGGATTGGGATTGCCGCAGGCCTGAATCAAGCGTCGCGACGGTTCAGCAACGCCGTCCCGGCACCGATTCCGGCGACCGCCCAGACGAGGCAGACCAGCACACCGACCCAAGGCCCGTACGGCGGCAAGCTGCCGAACATCGGGTTCACGTCGCCGGGCGGCACCATCGCGTTGATCCCCGCGAAGGCCGGGAAGTAGTCCATCGCGCCGGGAAGCACGTACGACGACATCAGCATCGGCAATGGCAGCAGCAGCACGATCACCACCACCAGCGTGCCCGCCGCGCTGCGCAGCACGAACGAAATCCCCAGGCACAGCACGCCGAGCAGCGCGAAATACGCTCCCATGCCCAGCGCGGTGATCGCCCCCTGCGACAGCGACGTGGAACCCCCAGCTCCACGCATCAGCACCGAGGCGACCCCCATGCCAAGAACGGCAACGACTACGCCGTAAACGAAAAGCACCGGCACCAGCACCGCCGCCTTGGCCGCGGTGACCCGAGCCCGCACCGGAACCCATTGCAGCGTCGAGCGAATCGACCCACTGGTGTACTCGCTGGTCACGAACAACGTCGCGACCGCGAGCACGCAGAACTCGACCAGGTAGATCGCCCCGGAGTTGACAATGCCGTGCGCGGTCTGCTGCCGCTCGTCCCCGGCGTGCTGGGAAATCCCCGAGACGACTGAGAAGAACGCCATCAGCAGCACGCCGCCGATCAGCGACAACCACGTCGCTCGCACCGACCAGAACTTCGTCCACTCCGCCGAAATCGCCAGCTTCGTCATGCCGTAACCCCGTATTCCACCGATCCGGCAGTCAGTTCCATATACGCCTGCTCGAGCGAAGCGGTCCGCTCGGCGAGCCCGTGCAGCCGGACGCCCAGTTCGTAAGCCAGATCCCCGATCTCGGCCACGCTCGCGTCGTCGATGAGCAGTTCGCTGTCCTCCCCGGGCGCCACCGTCCGGCCGTTCCCCCGGAGCCAGTCCGCGAGTTTCGCGCGCTCGGCCGGATCCGGCACGTGCACCGCGACCGATCGGCTCGAGTTGCCCGCGATGAAGTCGCCGATCGCCGCGTCGGCGAGGATCGAACCCTTGCCGATGACCAGCAGCCGATCCGCGGTCAGCTGCATCTCGCTCATCAGATGGCTGGACACGAAGACCGTGCGGCCTTCGGAAGCGAGCGAACGCATCAGCTGCCGCACCCAGCGGACCCCGTCCGGGTCGAGGCCGTTGACCGGCTCGTCGAACATCAGCACTCCCGGGTCGCCGAGCAGTGCGCCGGCGATGCCGAGCCGCTGGCTCATGCCGAGCGAGAATGTCCCGGCGCGCTTGCCCGCGACGTCGCTCAGCCCGACCGTCGCGAGCACTTCTTCTACGCGGCTTGCGGGGATTCCGTTGCTGCGCGCCATCGCGAGCAGATGTTTGCCCGCACTGCGTCCAGGATGCATGGCCTTCGCATCCAGCAGTGCGCCGACCTCGCGCAGCGGAAACCGCAGTTCTGCATACGGTTTCCCGCGGATCAGCGCGTCGCCGGACTCCGGCCGGTCGAGGCCGACGGTCATCCGCATAGTGGTGGACTTGCCCGCGCCGTTCGGGCCGAGGAACCCGGTCACCGTGCCCGTCTCGATGACCGAGGTGAGGCCGTTGACCACCGTTTTCTGGCCGTAGCGCTTCGTCAATCCGCGAAACGTGATCATAGGGCGAAGTCTGCGCCCGCGCGGGGTACTCGGACATCGGCCGACCGTCCTGGACCGACCCCGACTTTCGGCAGGGGGTCAGCGAGACCTGCGGGTGGTGTGCCGGGTCGGTTGGGCGGTCGCCGGGTCTTCCGGCCACGGGTGTTTCGGGTAGCGGCCGCGGAGGTCGGCGCGGACGGCGGCGTAACCGGTGCGCCAGAAGGATTCGAGATCCGCGGTGACCGCTGCCGGACGACCGGCGGGGGACAGCAGGTGCAGCACTACCGGCACGCGGCCGTCGGCTAGCGACGGCGTTTCGGTCCAGCCGAAGGTCTCCTGCAGTTTGACCGCGAGCACCGGCTGGTCGCCGCGGTAGTCCACGCGGTAGTGCGAGCCGGACGGGACTTCGAGCCGATCCGGGGCGAGTTCGTCGAGCCGCGCCGCTTCGGGCCAGGGGAGCAGGCCGCGCAGGGCGGTTCCGGCGTCGACGTTCGCGAGATCGGCTCGGCGGCGGACGCGCGAGAGGTCGAGCCAGGTATCTACATTGGACAGCAGGGCTTCGTCGTCCACTGACGGCCACGGCTCGCCCAGTGCGCGGTGCAGGAAGGCCAGCCGCTCGCGGAGCCGGGTGCCGTCTTGGCTCCAGCGCAGCAACCCGAGACCTTCGGCGCGGAGCCCGGCGAGCACTGCGTCGTGGACTAGCTGAGGATCTGGGTTCCGCAAAGGCTTTTCGGACAGCACGATCGCGCCCAGGCGGCGGACGTGGCGAGCGACGACATCGCCGTCCCAATGCACTTCGTCCACTTCGGACACCAGGGTCGGCGCGGCTTGGGTCGCCAAGGCTTCGTCGGCTGTCGCGGCGAGCCGGATGGTGCCGTGCACGCGGCCCGGGTCGCGGGTGGCTTCGGCGACGGCAAGCCATTCGGCGTCGCCCAGACCGCTGCCGCTGGGCAGTTCGGCGGCGGTGCCGCTGGCCATCAGGTACACCGGTGCCGAACCACTGCGTCGCCGCGCCAGGCGTTCCGGATGTGCGAGGGCGACGACCAAGGCGGCGTCCGGGGAGGCTTTCGCTGGCGAATTGACCAAGCCTGCCAACCGTTTCGCGTCCCGCTGCCAGCGGCGGGCCGCGTCGTCGTGGGCGGAACGGAGGCGGCGCAGTTCGGCTTCGACATCGGTCAGCGTCGCGCCGGCGTCGAGCAAGGCAACCACTTCCGCTGCGGCGCGGGCTCCGACGGCCTCCGCGCCGTCCAGCAACGCGCGCGCCAGCCGGGGATGCAAGCCGAGGTCGGCCATCTTCTGTCCGCGGGGCGTGACGGCACCGTCGGACGTGGTCGCGCCGAGCGTGACGAGCAGGCTCCGCGCGGCGGCGAGCGCGCCCTCGCCGGGCGGGTCCCACCAGGCGAGCCCGGTTCCGTCCGGAGTGGACCAGCAGGCGAGTTCCAACGCGAACCGCGCCAGCTCGGCGGTGCGGATTTCCGGCTCCGGATACGCGGGCAGCGTCGCTTGCTCGTGCTCCGGCCAGCAGCGGTACGCGCGACCAGGCGCTTCGCGGCCCGCACGACCAGCGCGTTGTTCCGCCACCGCAGCCGAAACCCGCACGGTGGCGAGCCCGGCGAGACCGCGTCGATGATCGACTCGGGGGACGCGCGCGAGGCCCGAATCCACGACCGCGCGGACGCCGGGAACGGTCAGGCTCGACTCAGCGACGGCGGTCGCGAGAACGACCCGGCGACGGTCTCGCGGCCGCAGAGCTTCGTCTTGCCGGGCAGCGGAAAGCCGTCCGTGTAGCGGCAGCACGTCGGCGTCCAGCGAGCTCAGCAACGACGACGTACGCGCGATTTCTCCCGCTCCAGGAAGGAACGCGAGCACATCACCGTCCCCTTCGGACAGTGCTTGCCGGACCGCCGACGCCACCGCGGCTTCCGGACGTTCCCCGCGCGTCGGAGCGCGATAGCTCAGCTCGACCGGGTACGTGCGGGCGTGTGCGGTGATCACCGGAGCATCGCCGAGCAGTTCGGCCAGCCGTCCGGACGCGACCGTCGCCGAGGTCGCGAGCAGCCGGAGGTCGTCGCGCAGCCCGGCGCGGACGTCGAGAAGCAGCGCAAGCAGCAGATCGGCGTCGAGATGACGTTCGTGGCATTCGTCCAGCAGAACCGTCGACACCCCGGCCAGCTCGGGATCGTGCTGCACCCGCCGCACCAACAGCCCGGACGTGACCACCTCGATCCGCGTGCGCGTCGAGACCTTCCGATCGCCGCGCACGGCATACCCGACCGTCTCGCCCACCGGTTCACCCAGCAACGCGGCCATCCGCCCCGCCGCGGCCCTCGCAGCGAGCCGGCGCGGTTCGGCGACCACGACGCGTCCTTCGCCGCGGTTCAGCGCGAGCGGCACGAGCGTGGTCTTGCCGGTGCCGGGCGGGGCCACGAGCACCGCGGCGCCACGCTCGTCCAGCGCGCTCAGCACGGACGGCAGCACCGCGCGGACGGGCAGGTCCGGCAGCGAGGCTAGGTCGGTCACTGCTCGGTGATCTCCGGTGGATTCGGCAACGGATAGTTCGACGGCCCGATGTTCGTCTCCAGCGACTTCCGCCAGGCCCCGCTCGACACCATTTTCCGGATCGCGTCGTCCACCGCGTGCTGGCCCTCGGTATCGCCCTTGCGCAGGCCGACGCCGTACCGCTCAGTGGAAAACGGGCGGCCGACCACTTTCAGCAGCTCCGGGTTCTGCGCGGCGTACCCGGCGAGGATCACCGCGTCAGTGGTGACCGCGTCGACCTGGTTGGCCAGCAGCGCGGTGACGCAGTCCGGATACCGCGGATACTCGACCAGTTGCACCCGCTGCGCGAACTTGTCCTTCACCATCTGCGCCGGCGTCGAGCCGGTGACCGAGCAGAGCCGCTTGCCGTTGAGGCTTTCCGGGCCGGTGATGTCCGGCGAAGTCAGCCGCACCAGCAGGTCCTGGCCGGTGCTGAAATACGGCCCGGCGAAGCTGACCTGCTGTTTCCGCTTGTCGGTGATCGAATAGGTGGCCACGACCAGATCGACCGCGCCCGAGGTCAGGTCGGTCTCGCGGCGCGCCGGGGTGGTCTCGTGCCAGGTGATGCGGTCCGGTTCGACACCCAGTTCCCGCGCGACGAAAGTAGCGACATCGACGTCGAAACCGGCGAGCCTTCCGTCGACAGTTCGTTGCGAAAGGCCGGGCGCGTCGAACCGGATGCCAATGGTCAGGTGGTTGCCGTCACGCGCCCGGGTGGGAAGCGGATCGTCCTTGGATACCGTCGACGATCCGCACGAGACGCAGCTGACCAGCAGAAACACGGCGGCGAGCACTGCGCGAAACCGCATCGGTGCCTCCGCTTCGCCGCTCGGCTGCTCACATAGTTCTCAGGTCAGACGGCTAGCCTAAGCGCGTGCGCCGACTGCCCCAACCTGTACTCGACACCATCGGGACGCTCGCCCGTCTCGGGCTGGCTGTCGTGTGGCTCGTGTCCGGCGGCCTGAAGATCGCCGACCCGGGGCAGACGTACATCGCCGTGCAGGCCTACGACGTGCTCCCGCACGCGCTCGTGCGCCCGGTCGCCACCGGGCTGCCGCTGCTGGAGCTGGTGCTCGGGCTGCTGCTCCTCGCCGGGCTGGCCACGCGCTGGGTCGCGGCTGCTTCGCTGCTGCTGCTCGCTGTGCTCGTCGCGGGCATCGCGCAGTCGTGGGCGCGCGGGCTGAGCATCGACTGCGGTTGCTTCGGCGGCGGCGGGCGCGTGGACGCCGGGCAGACCGAGTACCCGCAGGAGATCCTGCGCGACACCGGCTTCGCCTTGCTCGCGGTGTGGCTGCTGGCACGGCCGCGCACCTGGCTTTCGGTCGACGGCTGGCTTGGCTGGGGCAAGGGCAGGAACGCCGGGAACTCAGACGAGTCTTCGGACGACTACCCCAAGAGCATCGCGGAAGGGAATTAGGAACAGTGGGTGGAGCTGCGCGCAACGCGCGGAAAAGCCGTCAGCAGGCGGCGGCCGCGAGGTCGGTCGCCCAGGCGCGGGGCTCGAACAGCGACCGGAACAAGATCATCGCGATCGTGGTGGCCGTCGTGGTGGTCGCCGCGCTCGTGATCGGCGGCGTGCTGTGGATCAACTCGAGCAAGAACGCCACACAGGACAGCGCGATCCAGCCGGGCACGACCTCGGCGCTCGGACCGGGCGTGGTCGAGAAGCGCGACGGGGCCGTAGTGTCGGTCGGCAAACCGGGTGCGCCGAAGACGATCGACCTGTACGCCGACTTCCTGTGCCCGTACTGCGCCAAGCTGCAGCAGGACTACGGGCCGCGGATGGAGAAGGCGATCAACGACGGCCAGCTCACCGTGCGCTACCACATGGTGATCCTGCTCAACAAGAACTCGGACCCGCCGGGCTACTCGCTCGACTCGGCCAACGCCGCGCTCGCCGCCGCCGACCAGCAGAAGTTCACCGCGTTCCACGACGCGCTGTTCAAGAACCAGCCGCAGGAAGGCGGTCGCGGGTACGACAAGGCCCAGCTGATCAAGCTCGGCCAGGACCTCGGGATCAACGACCCGAAGTTCGCCGAGACAGTCAACACCGGCGCCTACGACCAGCAGCTGCAGACGGCGTTCCAGCAGGTCCAGGCCGACCAGAACCTCCAGCAGGACTTCGGCAACGGCCAGGTCGGCTTCGGCACTCCGACCGTCGCGGTCAACGGCAAGGCCGTTCCGGCCCAGGGCGACTGGCTGACGAAGATCCTCAACGGCTGACCTGATCCGGTCAATTCGCCTGTCCGGGCACAACTCGTCCGCTAACCTGGGCCGCAGGGCTCAGGGGAGGGGCGGGTTGTGTCCGGTTTTCATGTCGACGACGGCGCGTATGAGAACTACGCGAAGCAGGTCGACCCACTCGGCGACGAGGTGCGTGCGGCGGCGAAAGCGCATCTAGGTCCGCATGTGACGCTGTCCGGCGACGGATTTTCCGCGATCGGGGACGAATCCGGATTCGCCGGCGCGTATGGGGCGCGGATGCGCGCGTTGCAGGAAAGGATGCACGCGCTCGGCGGCGGCTGGCACGACGTCGGTGAGGCTGCTCGGCGCACGCAGGGCAATTACGCCGCGGTGGAGCAGGAACACGGCGACGCATTGCGCAGATTCTCGTGAACGCTCCGGTCGATCATCTGGTCCGCAATGGACTGGACACCACGAATCAGTTCGCCGCGAAGCTGAAGCACGATCCGTCGGCGATCCACGGCGCTCGCGACGGGCATGTCGCGCTGCAGACGTCCGTCGGCCAGGCGAATCAGCACGCGGGCGCTCAGCGGGTGAACCTGGCGCAGGCCAGTTCCGGGGCGACTTCCGAGCGGGCGGTCGCGACGTCGAAGGATCTGGAGAAGGAAGTCCAGGACCTTCTCGACGAGAGCGCGGAAATCGAGCGCGCGGTCGCGGAGGCGGCGGAGACGCTGCACGTCGGCGAGATCCGCAATGATCAGGTGCGGGACCAGATTCTGCGGGAAATCGCGTCTTCGATGAAGGCGCTGGCGGCGGTCAACGGCATTCAGCCGCCGGAGAGCCGGGCTGCTGCGGCGCGGCAGATTCTGTTGCAGCTGCAGACGAAGATCGGGCAGTTGACCGGTCAGGCGGCGACGTTCACCGAGGAAACGCTCGGGAAGCTGACCGGGCTGGGGCAGCGGCTCGGCGGGTCGGATTCGACTTCCGCGAGCAGCGCTACGACCTCGGTGCCGCAGGCGTTCAACAGCAACGGTGCGCACGTGAGCCACGGCGGTGGCGGTGGGGATTCCGGCGGTGGTGGAGGCGGCGGCGGGTTCGCCGGGAAGCCGCGCTTGCCGGTGGCTGTTCCGCCGCAGCCCGGCAGCGGGGTCGGGATCAACCTGCCGGGCGGCAAAACCGTGATGGCCCCGAACGAGACCGCGGCCAAAGCGGTTCGGGCAGCGTTGTCTCAGCTGGGCGTGCCGTATGTGTGGGGCGGGACTGCGCGCGGGCAGGGGCTCGACTGCAGCGGATTGACCATGACGTCCTATCAGGACGCCGGGCTGCAGTTGCCGCGGACGGCTAAGCAGCAGACCGTCGGGGCCGAGGTGCCGTCGATGGATCAGTTGCTGCCGGGGGATTTGGTGGTGTGGTCCGGGCACGTCGCGATGGTGATCGGCGACGGGCAGATGGTCGAGGCCGGGGATCCGGTGCAGATCAGCAAGATCCGGACGACCAATGCCGGGCAGCAGTTCATCGGGTTTTACCGGCCGACGGGGTGAGTGGTGGCTGAATTCGACATGGATCGCGCGGTGGCGCGGGTGATGGAGGAGGCTTCCCGGACCGGGGAGGCGGCTGCTGCTCGGTTCGAGCGGGCTGGGCCGGTGGTGGGAAAGGCCGCTGCCGGCGGGGTTTCGGTCGAGGTCGCGCCGGGTGGGTTGCTGACTGGGTTGACGTTGACTCGGGCTGCTTTGCGCAGTGGGTCTGTCGCTGCGCAGATTATGGAGCTGTCGAGGCGGGCTGAGCGGCGGGCTGCGGATCGGATGCATCAGGTTCTTTCCCCGGTTTTAGGCGCGGAGACGGTGGCCTCGTTGGGGTATGCGGCGTTGGCTGAGGATGATCCGGATTTCTACGACGAAGAGCCGGTGGTGTTGTGAAGACCCGGGAGCTTATCGAGCTGGCTCGGTCTCGTGAGGCTGCGTTGGGGCAGGTCGCTTCGTTGATGGCGGAGGCTCGGGGGTCGGCTCATGCTGTGGATGGGTCGGTTGAGGTGACTGTGGATGCGTTGGGGGCGTTGAAGCGGTTGTGGATTGCGCCTGCATTGGCGGACGGAGAGCCTTCGCGGGTTTCGGCTTTGGTGCTCGAGGTTGTGCGGGTGGCTATGGCTGAGGCCGAGCAGGATTGCTACAACCGGGTGGGGTTGTTGCTGGGGGAGGAGGCTGGGTTGCTTGTTGAGGCGTTGTCCGGGCGGGCTGCTCCGGCTCGTTCTGCGGATGACGATCCTGGGATGACGGTGGAGGAGTTTCAGCGGTTGCGGGGGGAGAGGTTGGGGGAGAGGCGGTTTCCTGCTGCTGCTCCGGCTGCTTCGGTTGGGTCCACTGTGGACGATGAGTGGGAGGATTTTGATCCGGCTTCGTTGCGGTCGGATCGGTGAAGGCGGGTGGTGGTTGCGGGGCACACCCCGAAGCTTGATTGTGACTACGGCGCGGAGATGCTTGTCAAGGCGGGAAAGATGCCTTGACAAGCATCTCCGCGCCGTGTTTTTGGCTTCGTATCGGGGTGCAGGGAGGGGGCTGGGTATTTCCGAGCGTTGGGTGGGGAGGCGGCGGTTTGTGGTGTGCGATTCATGCTGGATCGCCGCGCCCCGTTGTTGTTAGCCGGGGGTGCGGGGCGGCGGTGGGTTGTGGTGTGGCGCAAGGCCCCGCTCAGTCAATGGGCCCGCAGCCACTCCCGGCACGGTTTGTGGTGATCCATGCTGGATCACCACATCTCGTTGTTCCGCTGCCCGCACGTTGCGAACCGCCGTGTCGCCGCGTGCTCCCGGACCGATGTAGGATACCGCGCCTGGTTGTTCTGTTGCCCGCACGTTGCGGACCGCCGTGTCGCCGCGCGCTCCCGAATCGCTGTGGGGATACCGCGCCTGGTTGTTCCGCTGCCCGCGCGCTGCGAACCGCCGTGTCGCCGCGCGCTTCCGGACTGATGCGGGATCGCCGCGCCTTGTTGTTCCGCTGCCCGCGCATCACAAACCGCCATCTCCCCGTGCCTTCCCCGGCCGGTGCTGGTTCGCGCACACCGCCGGCGGCGTTCGAGGGTGCGGGGGCTGGGTGTTTCCTTTGTCTGGGCGGAAAAGCGGCAGGTCGCGGTGTGGCGATCCATGCTGGATCGCGGCATCCCGCTGCCGTGAGACGTGTTCGGCTCGGGGGCGCACGGGGTCGCGGTTGTGGTGTGTGGGCGACCCACGCCGGATCGTCCGCACACCGCCGTCGTGCTGGCCGCGTTCGGAGGGGCGGGGCTGGGTGTTTCTGTCGCCTGGCCGGGAAATCAGCACACAAGGCTGTGGCGATCCACCCGGACCGCCACAGCCGTGGGCCTAGCCGCGTTCGATGAGGTGGCCCACCACTTCCGGGCCGGGGTGGGCGTGGCCTGAGCCGTCGCGGCGGAGGTCGATCTCGGGGAGTTCCACGGGGTCTCCGGTGCGGCTCGCGCCTGCTGGGCGGGGGCCGATCCACGCGACCTGGACTTGGGTTTCTCCCTTGAGGAACCGGTGGGTTCGCACGCCGCCGGTGGCTCGGCCCTTTGCCGGGTATTCGCTGAAGGGCGTGACCTTCACGCTCTGGCCCGTTGCCGTCACCACCATCGGTTCGCCGTGTTCTTCGTCGTCGGTGCGGATTGCTCCGAAGAAGACCGCGTTCGCGTTCGCGGACAGTTTCACTCCTGCCATGCCGCCGCTCTTGGTGCCTTGCGGGCGGATCAGGCTGGCGGCGAAGCGCAGCAGTGACGAGTCCGACGAGACGAAGGCCAGTGTTTCGTTTCCGTCCGTCAGCCAGGTCGCGCCTACGACCTCGTCGCCTGCCTTGAGGGTGATGATCTCGAATTCGTCCGACCGGACTGGCCAGTCTGGCGCGCAGACCTTCACCACGCCGGCGCGGGTGCCGATGGCCAAGCCCGGCGAGTCTCCTGCTTGTTCGCCGAGAGGGGCGATGCCTACGACCCGTTCGCCCTTTTCGAGTGGTACCAGCTCTTTTGCTGCCATGCCGCCCCGCAACGACACTGTGCCTGCTTGTTCTGGGAGTACGGGGAGCGGCAGGACATCGGTCTTGAAGGCGCGGCCTCGGCTTGTCACCAGCAGCACTTGGCCGCGCGCGGTGGTGTGTACGACGGCCGATACGGCATCGTGTTTTACGCGGCCGTTGCGGCGGCGGACTTCCGACGCCTCTTCGGATTCCGCTGCGGTGCGGGCGACCAGGCCGGTGGCCGACAGGATCACCTGGCACGGGTCGTCGGCGACCTCCAGCGGGCCGGACGGCTTCGAGGCGGCCAGAACTTCCTTCAGGTCGCCGTCGATGAGGCGGGTGCGGCGTTCGGTGGGGAAGTCCTTGGCGATCTTCGCCAGTTCCGTCGAGACGAGCTTCTTCAGCACCGACTCGTCCTCGAGGATCGTGGTCAGCTCGGCGATCTCGGCGCGCAGCTTTTCCTGCTCGTTTTCCAGTTCCAGCCGGTCGTACTTCGTCAGGCGGCGCAGGGGAGTGTCGAGGATGTAGGTCGCCTGGATTTCGGACAGCTTGAACTTCGTCATCAGGCCGTCCTTCGCGGCGGCCGCGTTTTCGCTTTCGCGGATCAGCCGGATGACCTTGTCGATGTTCAGCAGCGCGACCAGCAGACCGTCGACCAGGTGCAGGCGCTCTTCGCGCTTGCGGCGGCGGTAGCGCGTGCGCCGCGTGACGACCTCGTAGCGGTGCCGCAGGAAGACCTCCAGCAGCGCCTTCAGGCCGAGCGTCTGCGGCTGTCCGTCGACGAGCACGAGGTTGTTGATGCCGAACGACTGCTCCAGCGGCGTGAGGCGATACAAGTCCGCCAGCAGCGCCTGCGGGTTGACGCCCACCTTGCACTCGATGACGAGCCGCGTGCCGTTCTCGCGGTCGGTGAGGTCCTTGACGTCCGCGATTCCGGTGAGCCGCTTGGACTTGTTGACCTCGTCGGTGATCTTTTCGATCACCTTCTCCGGGCCGACGCCGTACGGCAGCTCGGTGACCGTGATGGCCTGCCGTCCGCGGCTGCCTTCCAGCGGGCCGGTTTCGACGTTCGCGCGCATCCGGACCACGCCGCGGCCGGTTTCGTAGGCCTTGCGGACCTCGTCCAGGCCCAGCAGGCTGCCGCCGGTGGGCAGGTCGGGGCCGGGGACGTACTCCATCAGCTTGTCGAGCGTGGCGTTCGGATGGTTGATCAGCCACCGCGCGGCGCCGATCACCTCGCCGAGGTTGTGCGGGATCATGTTGGTCGCCATGCCGACCGCGATCCCGGACGTGCCGTTGACCAGCAGGTTCGGGTATGCGGCGGGGAGCACCGAAGGCTCTTCGAGCGAACCGTCGTAGTTCGGGCGGAAGTCGACGGTGTCTTCGCCGAGTTCGCCGACGAGCAGCATCGCTTCGTTCGACATCCGGGCTTCGGTGTATCGCGAGGCGGCCGGTCCG
Source organism: Amycolatopsis sp. cg13 (assembly GCF_041346965.1). Lineage (GTDB taxonomy): Bacteria > Actinomycetota > Actinomycetes > Mycobacteriales > Pseudonocardiaceae > Amycolatopsis. The sequence continues at coordinate 4,364,487 of NZ_CP166848.1, read as the reverse complement.
TCGTCCGGGGAACCGAAGTTTCCGTGCCCGTCGATCAGCGGGGCGTTCATCGAGAAGTCCTGCGCCAGCCGGACCATCGCGTCGTAGATCGCCACGTCGCCGTGCGGGTGGTACTTGCCCATGACGTCGCCGACCACGCGTGACGATTTCACGTACGCGTGCGTCGGGCGGTAGCCGTTCTCGTTCATCGAGAACAGGATCCGGCGGTGCACCGGCTTCAGGCCGTCTCGCGCGTCCGGGAGGGCGCGCGAGTGGATCACCGAGTACGCGTATTCCAGGTACGAGTCTTCGATCTCCGTCTTCAGCGGGTTGTCGAAGACCTGCGCGCCCGGCGAGTCGAACGCGCTCGGGTCGACCCGGGTCACCGGGGTCTTGCTACGGCGAGCCATGGCTCACAACTCCTTGGGAACGAACGGAAAACTCAGACGTCGATGGCGTCGCGGTCGACGCGGTCGGACGATTCGACCAGCCAGTTGCGCCGCGGCTCGACCTTCTCGCCCATCAGCAGTTCCAGCGCCAGCTCCGCGGCCTCGACGTCCTCCAGCGTGATCCGCCGGACCGAGCGCGTCGCCGGGTTCATCGTGGTTTCCCACAGTTCGTCGGCGTCCATCTCGCCGAGGCCCTTGAACCGCGGCACCGGCGTGACGACTGTCTTGCCCGCCGCTTCGAGTTCGGCGACCTTCTGCTCCATCTCGCGCTGGGTGAAGGTGAAGATGGTCTCCGAACCGCGGCCCTTCGTGGTGATCTTGTGCAGCGGCGGCATGGCCGCGTACAGCCTGCCGTCCTCGATCGCCGGGCGCATGTACTTCGCGAACAGCGTGATCAGCAGCGTGCGGATGTGCGAACCGTCGACATCCGCGTCCGCCATCAGGATGACCCGGCCGTAGCGCATCGTCGACAGGTCGAACGTGCGGCCGGTGCCCGCGCCGAGCACCTGGACGATCGACGCGATCTCGGCGTTCTTCAGCGTGTCGCCCAGCGACGCCTTCTGCACGTTGAGGATCTTGCCGCGCAACGGCAGCAGCGCCTGGTACTCCGACACCCGAGCCATCCGCGCCGAGCCGAGCGCGCTGTCGCCCTCCACCAGGAACAGTTCGCTGCGCGAGACGCCGGTGGTGCGGCAGTCGACCAGCTTCGGCGGCATCGCCGCGCCTTCGAGCGCGGTCTTGCGCCGGGCGGCGTCCTTCTGCTGTTTCTGGGTGAGCCGCACGCGCGCCGCGTCGACCACCTTCTGCAGCACGATCTTGGCCTCGGACTTGGTTTTCCGGTCCTCGGTCCAGGCGCGCACCTGCTTGTCGACGATGCCCTGGATGACGCGCGTGATGCCGGCCGTGGACAGTTCGTCCTTGGTCTGCGAGGTGAACTGCGGCTCCGGCAGCCGGACGTGGATCACCGCGGTCATGCCTTCCAGCACGTCCTCGGTGGTCGGCGGATCCTCCTTCGCCTTGAGCAGCCCGCGCGTCTTGCCGATCACGTCTTGCAGCGCGCGGGTGACCGCGCGGTCGAACCCGCGCCGGTGCGTGCCGCCGTGCACGTTGCGGATCGTGTTGGTGAAGCACTCCACGGTGCGCTCGTAGCCGGTGCCCCAGCGGAGCGCGACCTCGACCTCGGCGTGTCGCTCCACATTGGACTGCATGACGCCGTTGGCGTCCGCCGCGTTCTCCTTGTACGTGCCCTCGCCGGTGATCATCAGCGTGCCGCAGACGGGCTTCTCGCTGTCCGGGGCGAGGAAGTCGACCATGTCCGACAGCCCGTTCGGGAAGTGGAAGGTCTCCTCGTTGATGGTGTCCTCGAACGTGGTGCGCAGCACGTACGTGACGCCTGGCACGAGGAACGCGGTGTTGCGCAGCTTCGCGCGCACGCCTTCGACGTCGAGCACCGCGCCGGTCTCGAAGTACCGCGCGTCGTACCAGTAGCGGATCGACGTTCCGCTGCGCTCGCCGCGCTTCATCTTGCCGACGAGTTTGAGCCCGGAGCGGCGGGTGAACTTCGCCTTCGCGCCGGGGCCGTCGAACACGCCGGGCACGCCGTGCGCGAACGACATCTGGTGGACCTTGCCGTCCTGCTTCACCGTGACGTCGAAGCGGTGCGACAGCGCGTTGACCGCCGAGGCTCCGACGCCGTGCAGGCCGCCCGACGTCTTGTACCCGGAGCCGCCGAACTTGCCGCCGGCGTGCAGCCGGGTCAGCACCAGTTCGACGCCGGAGAGGCCGGATTTGGCGTGCACGCCGGTGGGAATGCCGCGGCCGTCGTCGTCCACCTGGACGCTGCCGTCGCCGTGCAGCGTGACGACGATGCGCGAGGCGTGGCCGGCCACGCCCTCGTCGGTGGAGTTGTCGACGACCTCGGAGAAGAGGTGGTTGATGCCCCGGCTGTCGGTGGAGCCGATGTACATCCCGGGGCGCTTGCGAACCGCCTCGAGTCCCTCGAGGTGGGTCAGGTCATCGGCCCCGTACAGAGTCTCAGCGGTCACGAGGTCGTTCTCCCGGATCGAGGCGAGCTGTTCGGTGGGCAAACAGGCGGCCGGAGCAGGGGCCCCGGGCCGTCACCGTACTGCAGGATATCCGCACCCCCTGACAGGAACTGGCCGCTGCGCCCCCGGCGGCGTCCCGCAGCGTGTCCCAGGTCACCGGTATAGTCCCGTTGGAATACATCTTCCACGCGAGTAGTTGTGCCGACAAGCAAGGTAAGAAGCAACCGGCTAGGGAGCGGTCATGCAGTTCGGAATCTTCTCGGTGGGCGACGTCACGACCGACCCCACCACGGGCGTCACGCCCACGGAGCACGAGCGCATCAAGGCGATGGTCAAGATCGCGCTCAAGGCCGAAGAGGTCGGCCTCGACGTCTTCGCCGTCGGAGAGCACCACAATCCGCCGTTCGCCGCGCCGGCGAACCCCACGGTGCTGCTCTCGAACATCGCGGCGCGGACGGAGAAGATCGTCCTCTCGACGTCGACCACCCTCATCACCACCAACGACCCGGTGCGCCTCGCCGAGGACTACGCGATGCTGCAGCACCTGGCCGACGGGCGGCTCGACCTGATGATGGGCCGCGGCAACACCGGCCCGGTCTACCCGTGGTTCGGCAAGGACATCCGCGAGGGCATCCCGCTGGCCGTCGAGAACTACGCGCTGCTGCACCAGCTCTGGCGCGAGGAGGTCGTCGACTGGCAGGGCAAGTTCCGCACCCCGTTGCAGGGCTTCACCTCGACCCCGCGCCCGCTCGACGGCGTTCCGCCGTTCGTCTGGCACGGTTCGATCCGCAGCCCGGAGATCGCCGAACAGGCCGCCTACTACGGCGACGGGTTCTTCGCGAACCACATCTTCTGGCCGACCTCGCACTTCCAGCAGCTGATCGCGTTCTACCGGCAGCGCTTCGAGCACTACGGGCACGGCAAGGCCGACCAGGCCATCGTCGGGCTCGGCGGGCAGGCGTTCATCCGGCCGAAGTCGCAGGACGCGTGGAACGAGTTCCGGCCCTACTTCGACAACGCGCCGGTGTACGGGCACGGCCCGTCGCTGGAGGACTTCACCGAGCAGACGCCGCTGACCGTCGGCAGCCCGCAGCAGGTCATCGACAAGACGCTGACCTTCCGCGAGCACTTCGGCGACTACCAGCGCCAGCTGTTCCTGATGGACCACGCCGGCCTTCCGCTGAAGACCGTGCTGGAGCAGCTCGACCTGCTCGGCGAGGAGGTCGTGCCGGTGCTGCGCAAGGAACTGGAAGCGAAGCGCCCGGCGCACGTGCCGGACGCGCCCACGCACGAATCGCTGAAGGCGGCTCAGGCGGTCAACGCCTGACCCGGGTACTCCGGACTGAGTGGAGAGGTCATGACTGCACGCACTATCGCCGTGGTCACCGCGGGGTTGAGCCAGCCGTCGTCGACGCGGCTGCTGGCCGACCGGCTGGCCGAGGCCGCCCGCGCCGCCTTGGTCGACGACGACGTGACGGTGAAGGTGTTCGAACTCCGTGACATCGCGGTGGACATCACCAACAACATGCTCACCGGGTTCCCCAGCCCGCAGCTGCGGGAAGTGATCGACACCGTGACACGCGCGGACGGCCTGATCGCCGTGACGCCGGTGTTCACCGCTTCCTACAGCGGGCTGTTCAAATCGTTCTTCGACGTGCTGGACAAGGAAGCGCTCGACGGCAAGCCGGTGCTGCTCGCCGCGACGGGCGGCACGGAGCGGCATTCGCTCGCGCTCGACTTCGCGCTGCGGCCGCTCTTCGCTTACCTTCGCGCGACAGTGGTCGCGACGGGCGTGTACGCGGCGTCGTCGGACTGGGGCAGCGTCGAGGCGACCGGTGCGTTGCAGCAGCGCGTGGAACGGGCTGGCCGCGAGCTGGCGCAGTTGGTCGCGGCAGCGCCTGAGGCGAAGCCGGACGACGAGTATGCGTCGGTGTCGTTTGAGCAGTTGCTGGCTGGTCACTGACGGCTCCTGGCGGTCAGGATGGCTTGCGGCGCCGGGGTTTGCGGGTCGAGGAGCAGTTCGGCCTCGACGGTGAACCCGGCGTCGCGCAGCCATGTCGTCATACGTTCTCGTGGGCGGCGGTGCACCTGGAGCCTCATCGGGTGGCCGCCGTAGCCTTCGGTTTTGAGCCGGGTTTCGTTGCCGACATGGAACAGCAGTTGCAGCAATCCGCCGGGACGCAGGGCTTGGCGGAAGTTCGCGAAGACGCCCGGGACCAGCACGTCCGGCAGGTGGATGATCGACTGCCACGCCACGATTCCGGCCAGTGAAGCGGTGGGCAGCGGGTCGGTCATCGAGCCGACCTCGAAGCGCAGCGTGGGATAGTCGCGCCGGGCGACCTCGATCATGCCGGGCGACAGGTCGACGCCGTACGCGGCCACGCCGAGTTCGTTGAGGCGGGCGGTCACTTGGCCGGGGCCGCAGCCGATGTCGGCGACTGGGCTGTCGCTGACTTGCGCGGCGAATAACTCCAGTGCGGCAAGCAGATACGGCTGTTCGGCGAAAGCGTCGCGGACGAACGCGGCGTAGTCCTCCGCGACGGTGTCGTACGAAGTCCGGGTGTCGGTGAGCCATTCCATGTCAGCCTGCCGGGGTCTGGGCGATGAGGACGGTGGCGCGCGTGGACCAGCCCAGCGCTGAGTACAGCTGTTGACCATCCGCGGTCGCGACGAGAATCCCCATGGTCGCGCCACACGCCAGGGCGCTTTCCGCGAGCGCGCTCATCACCACGCTGCCTAGGCCGCGGCGGCGGTGTTCGGGCTCGGTGGCGATTCGGTCCGCGATCGCGTCGGTGCCGACCACGGCCATGGTTCCGCGTGCTGCTACGCCGGAATCGGGATGTCGCAGCACGGTTTCGAACACTGTTCCGTTCACGGTGGTCGCGCACGTGTAGGGCGGTGGAGCTGGGCGCGATGGGTGCCGACGCAGGGGAATGGTCATGAGCGCTTCGCGTTCGTCGCGCAGCTTCAGGCCAGCCTCGCGCACGATCGCCTCGACTGACTCGGGCCGGTTGGTCGGCACCGTCAGCCAGGACGGGAGCGAAGCTGCGGCCACCTCGTCGGCGAGACCGCGCAGGACGTCGGGTTCGGCGGACAGCGCGACGATCTCGCGATGCCGGTCCGGTTGCTCGATGAGGACATGCAGCCCGCCTCGGGCTTGTTCGGCAGGGCGGAAGCCTCGGGATGCGCCCCATCCCGCCTGCCAGCGGAGGATGAGGTCAGGCAGTGATTCGACCACGCTGAGCAGCTAAGCATTCAGCACCGACAAAAAACGCGTGCTCCGCCGCGGGACCGGGTGCCCGGGTGAGTCCAGTATGGACAGTGCGGCAAGGTTTCGCCTGGCAGCACTGCGAGTCGCACGGCACACTAACCCGATGGGATTGGGCAAGCCAGTGCGCCGGGCGCTCTTCTCGGTCGTCGGCGGAGTGCTGGTGATCGTCGGGGTCGTGCTGCTCGTGCTGCCGGGGCCGGGACTGCTGCTGGTGCTCGCCGGATTGCTGGTGCTGGCCGCGGAGTTCCCGGCGCTGCAGCGATTTGTCGACCCAGTGCGGACGCGGGCGATGCAAGCCGCCGAGGACAGTGTGTCTTCGCCGTGGCGGATCGCCGGTTCCGTGCTGGCCGGGCTCGCGCTGCTGGCCGCGGGCATCGTGTGGGGGACGGTCCGGTCGCTGCCGCTGAGCGGGTGGAGTACGGGGACTAGCCTGATTCTGTCGAGCTTGATCTTGTTCGCGTTGCTGATCTGGAGTTACCGGCGGGTGCGGGCGAAGCGAGTCTCAGGCGAGCAAGGCGGCAAGCCCTAGATAGCTGCCGCCGCACCGATGGTCGCTTGCGCGACAGTGCGGAGAAAGAAAAGCGCCTGGACCTGCGAAACAGGTCCAGGCGCTCCGTTCATCAAGCGTCAGGAAGCGTAGAGCTTGGCCACCTCCGCAGCAGACAACGCCCGGTCGTACACGTGCACCTGGTCAACTGCCCCGTTCAGGAAGTCGACCGGGTTCCCGCCGTACTTCCCGCGTCCGATCACCGTGTGTCCGGTGGACGCCTCGCCGAGACAGACGCTCTTCGACGCGGCCAACTGACCGTCCACGTAGAGCGCGAGCTGCCCGGTAGCGGCGTCGCGGACACCGACCAGGTGGTACCAGCGCCCGGCCTCCGGCGTGACCGGCGCGAGGGCCCGCGTGCCGACGAAGCTGAACGCCAGCTTGTGGTCCGCGCCGGAGTACTGCAGGAAGAACGCGCTGTGGTCGTTGCCGTCCTGGCTCACCACGGTCTGGAACCCGTCGCCGACAGCGTTGAACTTCACCCACGCCGCGACGCTGTAGCTCAGGTCCGTCTTCGCGAGCGCGGCACCGGTGTCCGCATATTGGCCGGAGCCGTTCACCGCGAGGGCCGAACCGCTGTGTCCGGCGGTCCAGGAAGCGCCGCCGACGAGCGTCGCGTCGTGGTGGCCCACGGTGTCCGCCGCGGTGGTGCCGCTGTTCTCGTCGAACGGGTACGCGGCGATTCCGTCGATACCGGGAGTGCCTGGCGGGATTACCGGCCCTTGTTGCGGCGAGCCGTCAACGCCCTTGATCACCGACTGGTTCGCGGCGCGGACGGCGGCGAAGTCCATCTTCTTCACCTGACGGTCGTAGGTGAAGAAGCCGTTGACCTCCTTCTCCACGTCGGTGGTCTGTGTGTAGACGCCTGCCGACACTCCGCATTGCCGTCCGGCGAGCAGGAGGCGTTGCTGGAGTTCGGCGTAGCGCCGGGTGAGCGTGGCGCTGTCCGGTTCCATCTCGTAGGCGAAGCTGCCGGCCGGGTCGAACTGGTGTCCGTCGACCTTCAGGCCCAGGCCGCCGTACTCGCCGTCGACCGCTGCCCGTGTCGCGTCCGGCACCGGGGTTCCGGGGCCGGTGTAGGTGTGGTCGTCGTACAGATCGCCGCGCCCGCTGTCCGGCTCGGACCGGCAGCAGTTCACGCCCGACTCGGCGTCCACGAGCCGCGTCGGATCCCAGGCCTTGACCTGGTCGGCGATCCGGCCGACGGCGTAGTCGCCCCAGCCCTCGTTGAACGGGACCCACGTGACGATCGACGGGAAACTGCGGTGCTGGTCGATCATCCGATGCAGTTCGGATTCGAAGTTCGCCTGCGACGCGGGCGTCGCCTCGATGTCGTCCTTCATCGCGGGCATGTCCTGCCACACCATGAGCCCGAGTTTGTCCGCGTAGTAGTACCAGCGGTCAGGTTCGACCTTGATGTGCTTGCGCACCATGTTGAATCCGAGCGCCTTCTCCTGCTCCAGGTCGAACTTCAACGCCGCGTCGGTGGGCGCGGTGTAGATGCCGTCCGGCCAGAAACCCTGGTCCAGCGGGCCGAGTTGCATCACGAACTTGCCGTTGAGCATCATCCGCTGCTTGCCGTCCGCGGTCTTTCCGATGGAGACCGACCGCAGGCCGAAGTACGAGCCGACACTGTCCCCAGAGGACAGTGAGACGCGCAGGTCGTACAGGAACGGATCGTCCGGGGTCCACAGATGCGGCCGGTTCACCTTGAGCTTCAACGGAGTGTTCGCCGGTCCGGACACGTGGCCGACGACACGGCCGTGGTCGTAGGCGACGGCTTCCACGCGTTGCTTCACCGGTCCGCCCACGACGGCGTTGACGGTGACCGAGCCGTTGGCGACGTCCGGCGTAGTGTCCACTTTGGAGATGTAAGCCGGGGTCACCGGTTCCATCCAGACGGTCTGCCAGATTCCGGACGACGGGGTGTAGAAGATTCCGTCGCCGGGTTTGCGTTGCTTGCCAAGCGGTTGCCCGCCCGCGTCATTCGGATCCGTGACACCGACGACGACTTCCTGGTCTTTCCCCGCGGTCAGCGCATTGGTGACGTCCGCGGAAAACGCGTCGTAACCGCCGGTGTGGCGCGCGACCTGATGGCCGTTGACCCACACCGTGGTGTCGTAGTCGACCGCCTGGAAGTGCAGGATCAGCCGCTGGTCGCGACCGCCGACGTGCCAGTTCTTCGGCACCTGGAACGTCCGCCGGTACCACATCGACGTTTCGTGCCGCATGATGCCCGACAACGCCGATTCGACCGGATAAGGAACGAGAATGCGTTCGTCGAGACCGCGGTTGATCGGCGGCGAGTCGCCTGGTTTGGCGGCGGAGAATTCCCAGACGCCGTTGAGGTTTTGCCAGTTGTCGCGGGTCAGCTGCGGGCGCGGGTATTCGGGAAGGGCGTTGCTCGGCGAAACTTGGTTGGTCCACGGGGTGGTCAGGGGAGGGGTGAGGCGTTGCCACCCCGGCGGATCTGCCGCAGCGGCGGGGACACTCGACAACCCGGACACGGCCACGGCGAGCGCGGCGGCCACCGTGGCCAAACGGCCGGGTCTGCGGGCAGGACGGACCATCGTCGAACCTCCTAGTGACAGGTGGATCAGCGCGGATGGAGCGGCACAGGGTCAGGATCGGCGGGAACGGGCCAGCAGCCGTTGGATCACGACGACGACCAGCAGGAACGCGCCGCTGACCACCGTCTGGTAGTTGGAATCGAGAGTGCCGACCTGGTTGATGACGTTCTGGATCAGCGTCTTCAGCAGCACGCCGACGAGCGTGCCGATGACGGTTCCCGCGCCGCCGGTGAGCAGCGTTCCGCCGATGACCACGACGGAAATCGCGTCCAGTTCCGTGCCGACGCCGAGCACGGTGACGCCCGATTGCAGATACGCCGCGGTGAGCACGCCGGCGAATCCGGCGAGCGTGCCGCTGAGCGTGTAGAGGGTGATTTTGGTGCGGGCCACCGGAAGACCCATCAGCAACGCGGACTGTTCCGCGCCGCCGAGAGCGAACACCGACTGGCCGAACCGGGTCCGGCGCAGCAGCAGCCCGCCGAGTCCGAAAAGGACCAAAGCGAGATACACCGGTACGCCGATGCCGAAGATCTTGCCTTGCCCCAGCCAGAGCAACGCCGATCCCGGCTCCACTTTGTACGTTGTCGCGCCCTCGTTGGTCAAGGCCAGCAAGAGCCCGCGAGCAAACAACAACGACGCGAGCGTGACGATGAACGGTGCCATCTTCGTGCGGGCGATGAGAAGACCGTTGACGAACCCGATCAGTCCACAAACGACTAACGGCAGCAGGATCGCGACGACCAGACCGTAGCGGGAGCCGTATGCGGCCAGCACCCCGCCGAGCGCGTACACCGAGCCGACGGACAGATCGATCCCGCCGGAAATGATCACGAACGTCATGCCGAGCGCGATCACTGCCAGGAAAGAACTTTGCAACGCGAGATCGCGCAGGTTGTCCGCCGATCCGAAGCGCGGGAAGGCAAACCACGCGGCAGCCACGCCCAGTACGAGCACCACGGCCGCGCCTTGGCGTTGCAGGACTGCGGCGAACGCGGCACCCCGTTCCGACGGCGGGGCGGCGGTGGTCGCGATCATCGCGTGCTCCGTTCCCGGGCGACGTACACCGCGGCGACGATGATGGCGGCCTGCACCATTTGCGCGGCGGAATCGGGCAGGTTGTGCTTGATCAGCGTGGCGTGCACCAATTGCATGAGCAGTGCGCCGAACACCGTGCCGAGTACGCGTACCCGGCCGCCGGTGAGCGGAGTTCCGCCGACCACCACCGCGGTGATCGCGGAAAGTTCCATCAGCAGGCCGAGATCGTTGGGATCGCTCGCCGCGAGTCGTGCGGTGGACAGCACGCCAGCGATCGCCGCCAGCGCACCGGACATGGCGTACACGCCGATCAGGACGCGTTTCACCGGCAGGCCGGCGAGTGTCGCAGCAGGACGGTTGCCGCCGACTGCGACCAAGTGTCGGCCGAACGTGGTGCGCCGCACCAACAATCCGGCCAGCACGGAGAGAACTGCGGCCACCAGGACCATGATCGGCACGCCGAGGACGTCGCCGGTGCCGAGCGCGAGGAAGTCCGGGTTGTGCAGCTGCACCAGCTGTCCGTGGGCGATCACGAGCGCCAGCCCCCGACCGCCGACCAGTAGGGCCAGCGTGGCGATGATCGGCTGAATGCCGAGCTGCGCCACCAGAAACCCGCTGAACAGTCCGGAAGCGACCCCGGCGATCAACGCGACCACGATCACCATCACCGGCCCGGCCCCGAGGTACAGCGGGACGAGCGCGGCGGCAACCGACATCACCGAGCCGACGGACAGGTCGATGCCCTCGGTGCCGATCACCAGCGCCATGCCGAGCGCGACGATGCACACCGGCGCGGCCTGCACCAGCTGCGTGCGGAAGTTGGCCGCGGAGAGGAAGTTCTTCGTGAACGCGATGTTGAACAGCAGCAGCACGACCACGGCCAGGTACACGCCGTAGTTCTGCAGCCAGCTCGTGACGCGGGCGCGGTCAGGTCTCGTCAGTGTCGCGGTCGACATCGTTGTCACCCCCTGCAGCAATCGCCGCCAGCACGTTGTCCTCGGTGACCGCGTCCCCGGCCAATTCGGTGGCGACGCTGCCGTCGCGCAGCACGACCACCCGGTCCGCGCCGTCGAGAATCTCCTCCAGCTCGGACGAAATCAGCAACACGCCGAGGCCGTCCTGGGCCAGTTCATCGATGAGCGCCTGCACCTCGGCCTTGGCTCCGACGTCGATGCCACGCGTTGGCTCGTCCAGCAGCAGCACTTTCGGCCCGGTGGCGAGCCAACGCGCCAGCAGCACCTTCTGCTGGTTGCCGCCGGACAGCTCGGACACTTTCTGCTCCGGGCTGGAAGCCTTGATCCGCAACCGTTCCATGAAGGTCTTCACCACTCGGTCCTGTTTGGACCGGCTGACGAAGCCGAAAGTGGACAGTCGCGGCAGCGCGGCGAGCACGATGTTCTCGCGCACGGACAGGTTCGGAATGATCCCGTCCGCCTTGCGATCCTCGGCCAGCAGCGCGATCCCGGCCCGCATCGCGGCGGAGATCTTCCCGCGCTTCAACGGCTTTCCGGCCAGTAGCACGGTGCCGCCGTCGAGCGGGAAGGCCCCGACGACAGCCCGCGCAGTCTCGCTGCGGCCAGACCCGAGCAGTCCCGCCAATCCGACGACCTCACCCGGCCGCACGCTCACCGAAACGTCGTGCAGCTTGTTCCCTCCGGATAGATGAGAGGCCTGCAGCAACGGTTCCTTCTCCGCATGATGCTCCTCGCCGAACGCCGTGACGCCCTCAGCGCGGATCTGCCGGATCTCCCGGCCGAGCATCATCGACACCAACTCGATGCGCGGCAACGGCTTCAGCGGTCCACTGTGTACTACCCGACCATCGCGCAACACTGTGACGCTGTCGCACACCCGATACAGCTCGTCCATCCGGTGACTCACATAAAGCACCGAGATGTCGTCGGCGTGCAACCGAGCCAGCACCTCGAACAGGGTGTCCACTTCACGCGGTTCGAGCGACGAGGTCGGCTCGTCCATCACGACCACACCGGCCTTTGTGGACACCGCCCGGGCCAGCGCGACCATCTGCTGCGCACCGACCGCGAGCGTGTGCAGCGGACGCCGTACATCGGTGTCGATCCCGTACCCGCTGAGCAGTTCGCGCGCCTGTTCGTTCATCGCCGACCAGTCCACCAATCCGGTGCGCGTGCGCGGTTCCCGGCCGAGGAAGACGTTGCTCGCCACGCTCATCAGCGGAACGAGGTTGACCTCCTGGTAGATGGTGGAGATCCCGGCGCGCTGCGCGTCGATCGGCCGGCGGAACTCGACCGGCTCGCCGAGGTGGCGCACCTGCCCCTCGTCCGGCCGGTACACGCCGGTGAGGACTTTGATCAAAGTGGACTTGCCCGCGCCGTTTTCCCCGACCAGCGCGTGGACTTCGCCGCGGCGCAGGCGGAAGGAGACGTCGTCGAGGGCCACGGTGCCGGGGAACCGTTTGGTCACCCCGGTCACCTCGAGCACCGGTGCGGTCATGGTCGCCGCCAACGCGTCGGCCGTGCTCGTCATCAGTACGCGTTCCCGACCTTCTGGGCCGCGTTCGATTCGTCGTAGGAGTCGTCGGTGATGACGATGCTCGCCGGGATCGGCTTGCCGTCCGCGAACTGCTGCAGCGTCTGGAACGCCAGCTGCCCGAAGCGCGGGTTCGACTCGATCACCGCGTTGTAGCTGCCGTCCACGATCAGCTGCACCGCGTTGCGGGTGCCGTCGACGGACACGACCTTCACGTCCTTGCCGGGGTTCTTGCCCGCGGTCTTGAGCGCGTTCACCGCGCCGATGCCCATCTCGTCGTTCTCCGCGTACACCGCGGTGAGGTCGGGATGGCTCTGGATCAGCTGTTCCATCACCTGCTGGCCCTTGGACCGGTCGAACTCGCCGGTCTGCTCGGCGACCACGGTGAGGCCGGGCGTCTTCGCGAGTTCGTCCTTGAACCCCTTGGTGCGGTCGGTGGTCACGTTGTTGCCCGAGGAACCGAGCAGGATCGCGACCTTGCCGGTGCCGCCGGTGGCCTTCGCGAGCGAGGCGGCCGCGCGCTGGCCCTGTTCGATGAAGTTGGACCCGATGAAGGTGAGGTAGTCGGTGCACGGCTTCGACGTCACCTGCCGGTCGATGGTGACCACCGGGACCTTCTTCGCCTTCGCCGCGTCGAGCGCGGGCTGCAGGCCGTCGGAGTTCAGCGGGGCCACGATGAGCAGCTGAGCGCCCCGGTCGAGCAGGGATTTGATGTCCGAGATCTGCTTGTTGAGGTCACTCTGCGCGTTCGTGGTGAGCAGGTGGTCGGCCGGGATGCCGAGCTTGCCCGCCTCGCTGCGGATGGACTGCGTCTCGGCGATCCGGAACGGGTTCGCCTCCTTCTCCGACTGGGAGAAGCCGACGATCGCGGTCTTCGGGTCGAGCTTCGGGTACCCGGTCTTGTCGATGGTGCAGCCGTCGGCGCTCGGCGCGGCGGACGCGGCCGAGGCGGCCGGACCGGAGCCATTGCTCTGCGCGGCCGGGGTTTCCTCGCGGCTGGTGCACCCCGCGAGCACGAGTGCCGTGGCGGCGCCGGCGACCAGAGCGAAGCGGGTGGGGACGGACGGGGACACGGCGGACTCCTCGCAGCCGACGACTGGGGCAACCCGCTCGGCGGCGTGACCTCCGTCACGACGCTGAGCTGCGGCTATTTTTACATCGTTGGAACAACGTTGTAAACAGGCAAAACGTCGCTACACTACGTGGTCGTCGGGGCTGGTGCCGGGAGCCTCGCGGGCTCGTGATGGGCTCTGGGCCGACAAGATGAGGAGTCAGCGTGGCCGTGACCCTGAAGGACGTCGCGACGCTGGCGGGCGTTTCGGTGAAAACCGTGTCGAACGTGGTGAACGGCTACGCGTTCGTGAAGCCCGAGAACCGGCGGCGCGTCGAGGAAGCACTGGCCGCGACCGGGTACCGGCCAAACGTCGGCGCGCGCAACCTGCGCCGCGGGCGGACCGGGTTCCTGGCGTTGATGGTGCCGGAGCTGAGCATTCCGTACTTCGGCGAAATGGCCGGGCTGGTGATCACCGCCGCGCAGCGCCGCGGCTGGAGCGTGCTGATCGAGCAGACGCAAGGGACTCGCGACCGGGAGCGGGCCACTGTGGACTCATTGGGTCCGCATCTGGTCGACGGCGCCCTGGTGCATCCGGAAGCGCTCGAAGCGGACGATTTCCCTGACGCGGAAGGGAAAATTCCACTGGTGCTGCTCGGCGAACACGCGGTGGACGTCGCGCTGGACCGGGTGGCAATCGACAACGTGCAGGCCGCGCACGTCGCGGTATCGCACCTGGTTTCGCTCGGCCGGCGCCGGATCGCCGCGATCGGCGCGAACCCCAAGCGCGGGACGTCGTCGCTGCGGCTCGCCGGTTATCGGGCCGCGTTGGCGGATGCGGGCTTGCCGTCGGCGGATTCGCTCGTGGAGCCGGTGGCGAAGTACCACCGCGCCGAGGGTGCGGCGGCGATGAAACGCTTGCTGGCACAGGAAGAACCGCCGGACGCGGTGTTCTGCTTCAACGACCTGCTGGCCGTCGGCGCGCTGCGCTCGGTGGCCGAGCACGGGCTGCGGGTGCCGGACGACATCGCGATCGTCGGCTTCGACAACACCGAGGAGAGCGCGTTCAGCCTGCCCGCGCTCACCACGATCTCGCCGGACAAGGCGGCCATCGCCGAGGCCGCGATCGACCTGATCCACAGCCGCCTCGCCGGTACCGAGAGCGCCACGCCGCGTTCGGTGCAGCCGCCGTTTTCCCTGGAGGTAAGGGAAAGCACGGTCGTTTCCTAGAGAAGTCGCGTCGCCAGCACGAGGATCACCGCGCTGGACAGCAAAGCGGTGCCGAGCCGTCCGCGCGGGCCGGTGAGGCCGCGTCCGAGCAACGCGCCGCCGATGGCGAGCAGCAGTTGCCAGCTGGCCGAAGCGGCGAACGCGGCGGCGGCGAACACGGTGCCGTTCGCCGGTCGTTCGCCGAGGACGAGCGCGGTGAAGTAGATGATGGTGGACGGGTTGAGCAGGGTCAGGCCGAGCAGTGTCGCGTATGCCTTTAGGGGGTGTGGTTCCGTTGCCAGCAAGGGCGTTTCGGCGGATCGATAACGCCGGATCGCCCGGACCGCGGTCCACGCGGCGAGCAGGAACAGAGCGGCGGCGGAGGTCAGGCGCAGGGGAGTGGTGATCGGGGCGAGCAGCGGGGCCAGCGCGGCACCGCCGGTGGTGGCGAGAACGGCGTAAACACCGTCCGCGGTGGCCACGCCCATCGCCGCGGCCGCCCCGACCCGCCACGACGTGCGCGCGGTGAGTTCGACCAGGTAGACGCCGATCGCGCCGACCGGCATGGCGATCCCGTAGCCGGCGATGAGCCCCGCGACCAGCGCGGCGCTCATCGGACTGCCTGGCTGGTCCCTTCCTGCGCCGTCTGCTGCTTGCCGCGCGCGGCGAGGCAGCGGGACGGATGACGACGGGCGGGTTCGGTGGCCATGGCGGGAATACTCGGCGCTCCGATCGGGACTGGGCAACTGAATTTCCGCCGTGCCAGGATGGGCGGATGCCGGTTGAACTGCCTGTCCCGCTCGTGGTCCGGTACCGGGCGGTGGACCGGGAAGCGGTGGGCTCCGCGCTGGTGGACACCCCGCAGCATCTCGACGCTCTTGCCGAGGACATCGCGCGGCACGGAATCCGCACGCCGTTGCGGCTCGGGTTCTGCGAGGATTTCGGCACGCTGGACGGCAATCACCGGATCGCCGTCGCGCTGCGGCTCGGGCTGACGACGGTGCCGGTCACCGTCGTCTGGGAGCCGCGGACTCCGCGCCCCGGGCACGCGCGACCGATGCTGGCGGCGGATTTCGCGGTCCTCAAAGCCGCTGCGGGGAAGTAGCTGCTACCCGCCGCGAGTAGCGAGCTTGTCGATCACCGTAGCCACCGCCTCCGGTTGCGAGAGCAGCGAATAGTGACTGGCAGCCAGTTCGACACAATCCGCCTCAGCCCGCTCGGCGAGCCAGCGCTGCAGGTCCGGGTTCAGGATTCGGTCCTCTGTGGACACAGCGTAAGCGGTCGGCAGGTCACGCCAAGCTCCAGGCCCGGCGGGAGCGATGAAACACCCGGTACGGGCGCGTCGCTGCACCGAGGCCAGCGCCGCGGCTCGTTCGTGCGCGACATCGGCGGCGAAGGCGTAGTGGAAGAGGTCCGGGTCTACCGACGACCAGCCGTCCTCGTGGAACACCATCGCGTCGTTGCCGGGGGAGTCCGGGAACTGGTCGTTCAGCGACGTGACGGTCTCGCTTTCGTCCGGAACATACGCCGCGAAGTAAGCCAGGGCGTTGACCTGCGGATTGTCTTTCGCCGCACCGGAAATGACCGCGCCGCCGTAGGAATGGCCGGCCAGGACGACTGGGCCGCTGAAGGAGGCGGCTTCCCGGCGGACCTCGGCCATGTCGTCCGCGAGCGAGGTCATCGGCAGGTGCGCCGCACGGACCCGGTGTCCTTGCCGATGCAGCGCGGGGATCACCTCCAGCCACGCCGACCCGTCGCTCCAAGCGCCGTGGACCAGAACGATTTCCGCCATGAATGCCTCCTTTTCGGCTGAAGGCAAGCCAACCACCGGCGGTGTCCGGGGAGTCCCGGTCGCGGCGGAAAAGGAGGATTCCGACCTCGACCGGGGCCCGAACGGCGCTATCTGACAAGGAAGCCTTGACAGCGAAGCGGCGGCCGGGACGCACCCGGCCGCCGCTCGCTTAGCCGGCTCAGCCGACCGGCATCTGCTCGTAGATCCGCTGCTGCGGTCCGGCCGCCGCGCGGATTCCGTTGACCCACAGCCGCTGCACCCGGGACGCTTCCTGCGAGTTCGGGTTGGCGTTGTGGCAGGACGGGCCGGGGCCGCCGCCCGACATCAGCTCCGAGCACGGGCCCGAGTAGTGGTCCGGCAGACCGAGCGCGTGGCCGGTCTCGTGCGCGGTGATCCGCGTGTTGTCGTACTGGCGGGCCTGGGTGTAGTCGATGAAGATGGTGCCGTAGCCGTGTCCGTCGGTCTGCGCGTACGACCCGCGCGGGTCGTTGCCCTCGACGTACCGCAGCGAGGCCCCGGACGAGCGCTCGACCAGCTTCACGTTGGTCACCGCGCGGTTCCAGTTCGCCGCGCCCGCGTTGATCGCGGCCCGGAACGACGGCGCGCCTGCCGTCGAGTAGTAGACCGTGGTCGTCGCGGCGACGGACGGGGCGGGAGCCGGAGCAGCGACTGCTGCGGCGCCGGCGAGCGGCGTGGCGGCGACGGCGAGTGCGACCGCGCCGGACAGCACGAACTTCCTGGACATAAGAAAGCTCCTGGGGGATTGGGGAGTTTGCCGGGTTTGCGCGCGCTCAACCCAAAGTAGGCAGAAGCTCCCGGAATGTGACCCCCCATTCGTACGGTCCGGTAAATGGTGATTTCCCACCACTAACGACGGGTTGACAAGCCGTCACCAGGGCTGCATCTCGTCGTCGTCCTCACCGGCGGCGCGCCTGCGGTGCGGGCCGGACGTCGGCCGGGGCGGTTCGGGCGCGGCCGGGGGCGGCGGGGTGGTGCCGGGAGGCGGCATCGGCGGACGGCTGTGGGTCGCGCCGGCCGGCGGGGGCATCGGGCGGCCGAAAGCCGCGCTGCCCGGCGGAGTGGTGCTGCCCGGCGGAGGTCCCGGATACCGCGCGGGCGGTTCGGGTCGCGGCGGCTCGGCGGGAGGCTGAGGCTCCGGCTCTTCCTCCGGTTCCGGCAGATACGACTTGACCACGTTCATCATCTCGCTGTCGCCGGCGATCGGCTCGAACGCGTCGATGACGTCGCGCGACACCTGGCGCTGCGCTTTGCCGTAGGCGTCCATGATCGAGGCGGTGAGCCGGGCGCCGCCGTGCCGCAGGGCGCGGTCGTCGATCTCGAGGTTCTTGAGCGCGCCGTTCGGGGCGACCGAAACCGACACCAGCCCGTCGCCCGATTTGGCGCGGCCCTCCGCGGTGCTCAGCGTCTCCTGCAGCGCAGCGCTTTTGGCCTGCATCTCGTCAATCCGCCGCTGGAAGTCGTCCAGCCACCCCTGATCGTCCACCGGCGAACGCTATCGGCCGCCCCCGCCCAGTTGGTGAACCTCGGATGGCTGCCGGGCGACGAAACGATCGACATCCGCGGCGGGGCGGGGCGGCCTAGGGCAACGCGAGCGGTAACAATGGGCAAGTGTCCGAAGAAGTCCAGGCCCGCACGCGCAACCGCTGGGGCGAGGGCGAACGGCTGCGCGGGGAAATCCTCGCCGCGGCCAGCAAGCTCCTGTCGGAACTCGACGGCGAGGACGCGCTCACCATCCGCGGGGTCGCCCGCGCCGTCGGCATCGCCCCGGCCAGCATTTACCAGCACTTCAGCGACCGAGCCGCGCTCGTCACCGGGCTCGCCGAGTACGAGTTCGGCAGGCTGCGCGTCGAGATGGACGCGGCCGAGGCCCGCGTTCCCGCCCGCGACGCGGTGGGCCGGGTGCGGGCGCTGCTGCACACGTACTGCCGGTTCGCGATGGCCAACCCCGGCCATTACCGGCTGATGACGGCCAACGGGGCGAGCCGCACTTCGCCGGATGTCCGGCCGCACGGTCCGGCGATCGATCTCGTCGACCGGATCACCGCCGCGTTCGCCCGCTGCGCTGAGTCCGGCGCCGCGCTCCGGGTGCCCGCCGAACGGGCCGGAGTGATCGCGTTCGTCGGCGCGCACGGCCGCGTCGCGCTGTTCCATTCCACCGGACGGCAGCCGAGCGGGGACGGTGTCGTGAGCTTCGCCGACGAACTGCTGGCGCTCATTTTCGCTTGAGCCACGGGCGTTTTCTCCCCGTTTGCCACGCTCGTCCACGGCCATCCCGGTGATCTTGAGCCGCACTCCTGGGCAATCGTTCACCACAACACCTAACATGTGTTCAGTAAGTATCCGAACACTCGTTTGGTGACTTCTCCTCCAGGAGGCTGTGATGCCGGAGGCCCGGCCCGTAGAGCACTTCCCGATGAGCCGCGGGCGCTGCCCGTTCGATCCGCCGCCCGAACTCGATCGCAAGCTGCGCGACGAGCCGGTGTCTCGCGTGCGGATCTGGGACGGCAGCGAACCGTGGCTGTTCACCCGCTACGAAGACGTTCGCGCGCTGCTCACTGACCCGCGGGTGAGCGCCGATCCGGACCGCGCCGGCTATCCGTCGCAGACGCCTGGGGTCAAGGCGCGGCGCAGCCGGTTCAAGTCGTTCATCGGGATGGACGAGCCGGAGCACTCGGCCCAGCGACGGCTGCTCACCGGCGATTTCATGGTGAAGAAGATCCAGGCGATGCGACCGCGGATCCAGCAGATCGTCGACGAACTGCTCGACGAGATGCTGGCCGGTCCGAAACCCGCTGACCTCGTGCAGGCGTTCGCGCTGCCGGTGCCGTCCTTGGTGATCTGCGAACTGCTCGGCGTGCCGTACGACGATCGCGACTTCTTCCATCGCTGCAGCAAGGTCCTGGTCTCGCGGGAGGCGACCGCCGAAGAGTCGCTCGCGGCGGCGGAGGAATTGCAGGGCTATCTCGGGCGGCTGGTCAAGAAGAAGCTCGACGACCCGGCCGACGACGTGTTCAGCCGCCTCGCGACCGGACCGGTCGCCACCGGAGCGATGACCGTCGAGGAAGCGGCCGCGATGGGGCAGCTGCTGCTCGTGGCCGGGCACGAGACCACGGCGAACATGATCGCGCTCGGCACGGTCGCGTTGCTGGAGAACCCGGATCAGCTCGCCGCGGTCCGCGACGGCGACGACGCCTTGCTGGCCAACGCGGTCGAGGAGCTGCTGCGCTACCTGACGATCGTCCACTCCGGACGCCGCCGCGTCGCGCTCGAAGACCTGGAGATCGGCGGGCAGACCGTCCGCAAGGGCGAGGGCCTGGTCGCGGCCACGGACGTCGCCAACCGCGACGAGACGCAGTTCCCGGAGCCGGACAAGCTCGACGTCACCCGCAAGGCGCGCCACCACGTCGCGTTCGGCTACGGCGTGCATCAGTGCCTCGGCCAGCCGCTCGCGCGCGTCGAGCTGCAGGTGGTGTACCGGACGCTGTACCGGCGGATCCCGACGCTCCGGCTGGCCGCGCCGGTGGAAGAGCTGAAGTTCAAGCACGACATGGTCGTCTACGGGGTGCACGAACTCCCCGTGACCTGGTGAAAGGAGTCGCGAGATGAAGGTGGTCGTCGACCAGTCCCGCTGCGTCGGGGCCGGGCAGTGCGTGCTCGTCGCGCCCGAGGTGTTCGATCAGCGCGACGAGGACGGGATCGTGGTGCTGCTGCGGGAAAATCCGCCCGCGGAACTGCACGCGCAGGCGAAAGAGGCGGCGCAGCTCTGCCCGGCGCTCGCGATCGAGGTGGACGGCTGAGCCGGCGGCCCCGGCGGTCCTTTATCCTGTAAGGGGAAAGGGGTCGCCGGTGGTCGTGTTCGCGGGGCAGGGCGACGCCCGCCGTTCGATGGAGCTGCTGTGGCGCGCGGGCGTCGAATCGCGCAGCGCGCCGGGGCCGAAACCCGCGCTGAGCGTCGACCTCATCGTGGGCGCGGCGATCGAACTCGCGGACGCCGAAGGCATGTCGGCGTTGTCGATGCGCGCGGTCGGGGATCGGCTCGGGCGCACCGCGATGGCGCTGTACACGTACGTGCCGAGCAAGACCGAGCTCATCGACCTGATGTGCGACCAGGTGTTCGGCGATCTGCGCGACGACCACGACCTGTCCGGCGGCTGGCGTCCGGCGCTGGTGTCGTTGGCCGGTGACCTGTGGGACTTCCATCTGCGCCACCCGTGGCTGCTGCAGGTGTCCTACGCGCGTCCGGTGCTGGGTCCGGGGGAGTTCCGAATGCAGGAAACGGTGCTGCGGGTGCTGTTCGCGACCGGCCTGCCCGCCGGTCAGGTGCGACGGCTGGTGGGCGCGCTGCTCAACGTCGTGCGCGGCGCGGTGCAGATCGCCGCGGAATCACGGTTGGCGCTGAAGGAAACCGGACTGTCCGATGAGGACTGGTGGCGGGCGCGGACGTCCGCGCTCGGCGAACTTGCTCCCGACCTGGCCGAGCGATACCCGCATGTCGCGCGGCTAGGCGAGGAGAGCTCGCCGCCACCGCCCGCTGGTGTGTCCTATTTGGAGTATGAAGCGCGGCTCAGTTTCGACGCTGGCGTGGCGGTGCTGGCGGACGGCATCGAGGCGGCTATCGCTTGCGCGCCTCAATCAGATACCGAGTAGTCGTCGCCACGAACGGCCCCTTCTGCAGCTCCTCGTGCAGCTCGCGTAGGCGCGGCAGGTATTCGTCCACAGTGAACCCCGGCACCATCCAGATCACCTTGCGCAGGAAGTAAATCACCGCGCCGATGTCGTGGAACTCAGTGCGCAACTCTTCGAAGCGCAGGTCCACCACTTCGAGCCCGGCCTTCTCCGCTTCGGCTTTCGCGCGGTCCGGATGCCTGCTGTTGCGGACCTCCGGCGGCTGCGGCCCGAGGAAGTACTCGACCAGCTCGAACACGCTCCACGGCCCCACGTGCTGCGACAGATAGCTACCGCCGGGCTTGAGGACCCGGACGATCTCGTCCCACCAGACCGTCACCGGATGCCTGCTGACGACCAGCTCGAACGTGTTGTCCTGAAACGGAAGCGGTGGCTCGTCGGTGTCCGCGACAACGGTCGCGCCCCGCGGTTCGAGCAGCGCGGCGGCCTTCTCGAGATTCGGCGGCCACGATTCGGTGGCGACTGTGAGCGGCGGCAGCACTGGCACGCCTGCCAGCACTTCTCCGCCGCCGGTCTGGATGTCCACAACGGACTGGACGTCCCGCATCCGCTCGCCGATCAGCCGCTGGTACCCCCAAGACGGCCGCTGCTCGCTGGCCCTCCCGTCGAGCCACGAGAAGTCCCAGCCGTCGACGGATACCGACGAGGCCTCGTCCACCAGTTCGTCGAAGGTGCGCATCCGGTGATCGTCACAAATTCGCGGCGGGCGGGCCACTCGATTTCCGCTGCGGCGCCGGCGGCACCGGTTTGGCCGCGACCACCGCCGCCAACGGCACGACGACCAGCCCGCGTTTGGTCTCGACAGTGCAGGTCTCAGCGTCGCGAGCGCGCAACGGACCGAGGGCGTCAGTGAATCCGCCCTCGATCCGATACCGCACGACAACCCGCGTGCCCAGGGGAAGTTCCGTCAGCGGGGTCACCGCGCGAGGTGGGCGTTCAGTTCGTCGTCGCTCGGCTCGACGAGGTGACTGCCGTCCGCGAAGACGATGGTCGGGATGCGGCGGGCGCCGTCCTGAAGCTGGCGTACGCGGGCTTCGGCGGCGGGGTCGGCCTCGACGTCCACGTAGTCGTACTCGACGCCCTTCGCGTCGAGCAGCGCGCGGCTGCGTTTGACGTCCGGGCACCAGCTCGCGCCGTAGACGATCGGGTTGCTCATGACACTACCTCCGAGGGGACGACAGCGGTTTTGCCTTCGGCCGCACCGGGTTCCGGGTGGCCGAGGAACGTGAGCCAGTCGCGGAACACGCGGTGCACGGCTTCCGCGCCGACGGGTTCGCCGGGCGCGGGGAATTCTCGCGGATGCAGCAGGAAGCCGCGCTGCTGCGGTCCGCCGAGACCGCCGTGCGAGCCGACGTGCCGTTCGAACGGCGAGGACTGGTCGGAGTCCGCGTCGTACCGGCTGTTGATCATGATGTCCGCGCAATGCGGGAAGCTGTCGACGCGTTGGACCAGCTCAGCGGCGTAGGGACCGTAGTCGGCCAGTGGGTCTTCGCCTATCACGACGCCGGTCGCCAGCCGCTTCAGCCCGTCGCGGCCCAGCACCACCGGGCCGAATTCGCGGCTGCGGACCAGCAGGAATCCGACGCCGTCGTGGTCGACCAGCGTCGGCAGCAGGTCCGGGTACTCGCGTTCGATCGTCTCCAGTTCGACCCGGCCCTCGTGCTCGGTGAACGACACCATCGCGACGTGCCCGGACACCACGGCGACCACCCCGGGAGCTACGCGGGTGACCTGGCCCGGCGAGCCAGTCGCGGTGCGTGGGCGGTCTTCGGCTCCTTCCGCGCCTTCGACCCGGGCCCGCAGCCGTCGCGCGATCAGGCCGCCGCTCGCGGTCGCCTCGGCCAGCGCGGCGTTGACCTGCCAGCTTTCCGCCTGTCGACGCTTTCCTTGCTCGGCAACAGGTTCCCCGCCGCAGAGCCGTCCGACGAGCGCTTCGATGGTCTCGCCGAACCGGTCGACGAACGCCTGGCCTTGGGTCTGTCCGTGATCCGACAGCCCGACGATGTGGTACTTCCGCGGCGAGAGCCGAGCGGCCCGCAGCAGCCGTGCGAACTGCTGGTCGATCGACCGCAGCACCTCCAGCGTGTCGAACCGTTCGATGCCGGAGTGGTGCGCGACCTCGTCGTAGCCGAGGAAATCGGCGTACACCACCGGCCGCCCGGCGAGCAGGTCGCCGATGATCGCGGACACCACGACGTCGCGTGCGATCACCGTCGTGCCCGGCCGGGCGAGCGGGTAGACACCGCCGCGCGGGATCCGTGGCAGCACGCCGGCGCGCCGTTGTTTGGCCGCCGCAGACAGCTCGCGGACGACGTCGGCGAGCGCGACGCCGAAGGTGCGCAACACGTTGACGGGGTTGGCGAAGTAAGCGCGGTACCCAGCGCCGACGCGGTCCCGGCGACGCTTGCGCGGCGTGAGGACCGGCACTGAACTCATGGTCAGGCTGACGTGCGGGGCGTCGCCGGAAAAGAGGTTGCCGTGGCTCGCGCCGCCGATCGACAGCAGCCCGTGCCCGTCGCTGTGCCGCCGCTCGATCTCGGCCGCGTCGGACGGATGCGCGCACGCCATGACGTGGTCGCGATCCTTTTCGTACCAGCGGAAACCGAGGATGTCGTGGTTCGAACCGTGCAGGATCCCGCAGACGCTCGCGCCGGTCTGCGAACTCCAGTCGGTGTGCCAGCGGGTGAGCGAATGCGTGCCCTCGGACAGCCACTTGGCGAAGGTCGGCATGTCACCGTCCCGGACGGCGCGGCGGACGGTGTCGTAACCCAGCCCGTCGATCTGCAGGAAGACCACACCGGGCGGTTGATCGGCGAAATCGGTGCGGTGCTTCGCTTTCCGCCGGCGGCGCGCGGCGCGACGGAAGAAGATTTCGTCCTCGTCGACGGCCAGCACGCTGGAGATCACCGCGCCCACCGCGGACATCGCGACGGTGATGACGACCGCCGTCGAGAACCCGTGCAGCTCGACACCGGGTACGGCCTGCAGGATCGCCAACGCCGCGGCACTGAGCAGGATGTACGTGCCGACGCCGAGGGTGAAGTACGCGATCGGCCACGCCACCCGCACCACGAGCGGCCACACCACGGAGACGAGCAGTCCGAGGATCAGCGCGCACACCGTCGGCTGCCACCAGGACTGCATCGTGAACCCGTCGAGCCACGCGTCGAGCAGCCGCAGCGCGCCGGTGACCGCCACCCAGACCAGCAGGACCCGCGCGACGACCCGGCCGCCGCGCAGCAACCGGCCCTTCGCCGGAGCAGGTGTCGTCATCGAGGTCCTCCCGTCTGGTTGGCCGCCCGTTTCTTGGAGATCAGCGTGGTCAGCACGGTCACCAGCAGCACCAGGACGGTGGCGAGCAGCGTCGCGACGAGCGGCGAGTCGAAGATGCCGCCGCTGAGAATGCCGAGCAGCGAGTACGCCACCGCCCACAGCACGCAGGCCAAGAGGCCGGACGGCAGGAACTTGCGCCACGGGTAGCCAAGCGTGCCCGCGGCTAGCAGCACTGGGATGCGTCCGGCGGGTACTAGGCGGCCGATCACCACGAGCTGCCAGCCTCGTCTCGCGAACTGCTCGCGGCCCTTCGCGAGGCGTTCGGCTTGCTGGCGTCGTTCTACGAAACGCAGTAGCG
This sequence comes from Amycolatopsis sp. cg13, assembly GCF_041346965.1. GTDB lineage: Bacteria > Actinomycetota > Actinomycetes > Mycobacteriales > Pseudonocardiaceae > Amycolatopsis. The sequence continues at coordinate 4,339,693 of NZ_CP166848.1, read as the reverse complement.
GTTCGCTGCCGAGTTTCGGGACGGCGAAGGTGATCACGTCGCCCAGGTATGCGCCTGCCACGGCCAGCAGGATCACCAGCGGGAGCGAGAGGTGGTCGGTGGTCATCGCGACCGCGGCTGCCGCGCCGACGACCGCGCCGGTCGGGACGATCGGGATGACGGAGCCGAGCAGTACTCCGCCGAACAGCGCCGGATAGCCGATCGCTGACGGGTCTGTCCAGTTCACCCGCGCTCCTTGCGGGCCGGGAACAGGACGTCGGAGCCGGGGCGGGTGTGCAGGACCTCGGTGTCCAGGCCCAGACAGCGGACATGGTGCGCGAAGGTGCGTGGGGGTTCCACGAGGAGCCTGCGCATCTTGGCCGTGCGGTGGATGCCGGGGAGAGCGAGGGTGCCCCAGTGGACGGGGACTGCCGTGCGGGCCTGTAGGAGGGCGGCGGCTTCGGCTGCGCGTTCTGGGGTGAGGTGGCCTGGGCCCAGGTTAGGGCCCCAGCCCCAGACTGGGAGCAGGGCTACGTCTACTGGACCCAGGTCGGCCATGCCGGGGAAGAGGTCGGTGTCGCCTGCTGAGTAGATCCGCGTGGTGTCGGCTTCCAGGAGGTGGCCTAGGGCTGGGCTTTGCGGGCCGTGGGTCAGGCGGGGGCCCCAGCGGTGGCCTGAGTGGACCGCTTCCGTGGCGGTGATTTTCAGGGGGCCGGAGGTGGTGGATTGGCCTGGGGCGAGTTCTTCTACCTCGGTGAAGCCTTGTTTGGTCAGCCAGGAGCCTGCGCCTCTGGGGACGACGATTCTTGTGGCTTTGCCTAGGAGGTTCAGGGAGGGAAGGTGGAGGTGGTCGCCGTGGAGGTGGGAGATCAGGACGACGTCTACTGCTGACCAGGCTGTGACGTCTGGTTTGGGGACTACTCGGGTTAACGGGCCGATCCAGCGGGTGAGGACTGGGTCGGTCAGGGCTACCTGCCCGGCTAGTTCCACGCGGGTGGTCGCGTGGCCTAGGAAGTGGAGGTTCGGGCTGGTCACGGGTTCGAGTATTGCTGGATGTGCCGGGAGATGCTCGGTGGAGTGGTGGGGGGCACCCTGTTCGGGGGCTGCTCGTCGCCTGGCGGCGACATCGCTTGGGGGTTGCGTGGGGCACCCCGAAGCTTGAGTGTGCTGACGGTCTGGGGGTGCTTGTCAAGGCGGGAAAGATGCCTTGACAAGCACCCCCAGACCGCAGGGACGCTTTATATCGGGGTGCGGGGGAGGGGCTGGGTGCCTCGATCGTTGGGTGCACCGGCTGCGGTTCGCGGGTGGCGGGGGCTAGCGCCCCAATGTGGCGTTGGGTGCGTCAGATGCACCGAACGCCGCATTGGGTGCGTGGGATGCACCCAATGCCGCATTGGGGCGCGTTCTGGCGGGTGGTGGGCGGTCCGTGAAGGGCTCCTTGAGGGAATCTGATTCCGTGAAGGAGCCCCTCACGGCGCGGCGTGGCGCGCGTGCGGAAGGAAGGTCGTGAGGGGAACCCTGAGGGAATCAGCGTCTGTGAGGGTTCCCCTCACGGCGTTAGGGCGCGGCGGAGTTGGCCGGTGCGGGGATGTGCAGGGATTGGGTGCCCAGGCCGGTCGGGCCGCTGGGGTGGGGGCTGGGTTTGGTGCCGATGGGGACGGGCTCGGTGCCGGTGCAGCCTGGGTGTAGCAGTGCCTTGGAGGTGTCGGGTGGTTCCGCGGCGTCGCTCGGCTCGTCGGCGGAGACTCGCGAAGCCCGGACTCGGTCCAGTTCCTCGTCGGTGTACCGGGCGCATTCGCGGTGCCAGTTCGCGATTCCGGTCATCAGGTTCTTCAGCAGGTCCGCGTAGTCGGTGAGCGTCGCCTGCGCTTCCGCGTCCAGGCCGTAATCGGCGAACAGGCCCGGCAAGCCGACATCAACCGCGTGTCGGAATTCTGCCAGTCTTGCTTCTGCCAGATTCGCGACGATCCGCAGGGCTTGATCTTGCTCCACGTCCAGGAAGGATCGGACTACCAGCACCGCATTGTGCAGGCCGCCTTCGTATTCTATTTCCTTGCGGTAGGAGAATAGATCGTTGATCAGCCAGGAGTAGTCGGCGGCCGAATCTTCCAGTGCCTCGATCACTCGGTTTCGGTGGATTTCCTGGGGCACGGTGCGGCTGTTGGTGAGTCGGCTGATGCTTGTCACCAGGTCGGAGCCGAAGGTGCGGCGGCGCATTTCGACGTAGTCGATGGGGTCTGCGATGCGGTTTTGGGCTTGGTTGGCCAGTTCCCACACCCAGGCGTCGATCATCTCCTCGACCGTGCCGCGGAAGGTTTCGCGTTCTGCGGGGCTCAGCGGGCCGGTGGTGCGGTGCCACAGGTCTGCCAGGCCGGTTTCCAGGGCGGTCAGGGGTGCGGGCGGAGGGGAACCGTCGGTGGGCATGAAGAGTTTTAGGCGTTCGGTGGCCAGCCGGGCGGCGGGCAGGTCGTGGGCGAAGACTTCTGTGTAGTAGTCGTCGGCATAGGTGCCCCAGGTCAGCCAGTCGTTGATGAGGGACAATTGCTCCGGGGGAGCGGCGGGGCTGATTCCCGCGGAGGCTAGTGGGATGTCGGATAAGCGTAGCCGGGTGGAGTCCCACACCGATTCGGACAGCATTCCTATTCGCTGCGGCCAAGCGGTGATTTTCCTGCGTTCCGCGGCTAGGTGCGGGCTTAGGCGTAGAGGGAACGGCAGGGGTAGGGCGGGCAGGGTGACTGGGCCTAGTTTTTCATAGGGCTGGTGGGAGAAGGCTCGTGCGCGTTGTGGTGCGGTGGTGGCGATAGAGCGGAAGATTCGGGCTGCGGAGGTGCCCAGTCCGGATGGTCCGCCTAGTAATTCTGGGCCGCCGTGGGCGTCTAGGGCCCCTTCGTTCATGTAACGGCTTGAGCGCAGGTGCCATTCGTGTCCGCCGGATTGCCAGTCTTGCAAGCCCTTGACGTAGGCGAAGGTTTCGGCTCGTCCGACGGGTTGTATGGCGTGTTCCTCGAAGAGAGCCGGGACTTCGGTGAGCGCGGTGTGTTCGAATTGGTGCAGGCGTGAAGTCAGGAGGTCGTTTACTGCGTCTGCAGCCTGCTGAGTGGTGCAGCCTAGGAACTTTTCGAAGACCAGGACGCTGTTGGACAGTTCGCCCTCGTCTTCGACTTCGCGCTGGTAGGAGAAGAGGTCGTTGCGCAGGTGCACGGCGTCGGCGAAGCAGTCGCGCAGGACTTCCATCGGGCGTTTAGCCGCGATTTCGTCGGGGACTTCGGCGTTCAGGGAATGTTCGATCAGGTTCGCAGACCATGGGGCGCCGCCGACTTTGCGGCGCATCGCGACGTATTCGATGGGGTTCGCGATACGGCCCTCGTTCATGTTGGCGAGTTCCCACAGCGATTCATCGAGAAGGTTGCGCGTGCTTTCGCGGAAGCGGCGGCGCCAGCCCGCGGATCGGTGGGGGACAGTGCGGTTCCACAAATCGGTCAGACCGCGTTCGACGGGGTTTTCCGGAGTATCGGTGATGGGGCCTTCGGCGGGCATGAAGCGGGCGATGCGATCCAGGTAAGCGCGGGCGTGTTCGATGTCGCCGGTGCGCTTGAAGAGTTCCAGGAAATGGTCGTCGAAGTAGAAGACCCAGACGTACCAGTCGGTGACGAGGTCTAGTTCCCGCGGGGCGGCGTCGGGGTGGGTGTAGGAGCACAGCAGGGCGTAGTCGTGGGAGTCGAGGTCGTGCTCGTTCCAGATGACGGTGCCGTGCTGCGGCACGTCGATCATGTCCATCGAGTACGCCCACGCCTTGCTGTGCTTCCGCGCGCCGTCCAGGTGCGGGTTCAGCCGGGCGGGGTACGACAGATAGAACTCAGGCAGGACGAACGGCTGCACGCGTGCTCCCCTCGCGTTCCGTGGGTGCCGACTCCACGAGGCAAACAGACCCGACCGGCGCAGCGGAAGTCCTGCCACTCCGCCGATTTCGCGGATCGCCCGTGCGGACCAGCGCGGTCCGTCGAGTGGTCTTCGCTGCGTGCTCTCGCGTCGCTCGTCGGTGGACGGCGCGCGGACATCCGAGTGTGGGCGGGTGTCCGCCGGACAGTTTCTTGCAACGTGTGCAAATCGGAGTACGCTCAGGTTTTCACACGATGGCAAAGCGGCCTGGGTCCCCCGGCGGCCACCTCTTCGAGAAGCGACGGCGGGCAGTCGCCGCGCGCGGGCCGTTGTGCCCGGGAAGGGGAGCAGCCAAGGAGGTTGTGGCGCCGTCCCGTCCTAGGAGTGACGCTCATGTCGCCTGGTCCCCACACTTCCCGATCTCGTCCGAGACGGCGTGGCGCGCTGGTCGCCGCTGTCGTGCTCGGCGCCGCCCTCACGGCCGCGTTTCCGGCGAGCACCGCCACCGCGGCCACCACCTCCGGCGGGGTGCTTTACCGGCCCAGCACCGCCAGCGGTTCCACTGAGGACGCCAGCTACCCGCGCGTCATCCGCCTCGCGCACAACGGCAGCGCGAACGGCACCCTGCTGGCCACGTTCTCGCACTCCGGCACCGGCGTCGGGAAGGCGAACTTCCCGGTCTACCGCTCGACCGACAACGGCGTCACCTGGACGTCGTCGCCGATCAGCACGGTCACCGACACCCAGCACGGCTGGGATCTCGACGGCCCGACGCTCTACGAACTGCCGCGCGCCGAAGGGTCGCTGCCGGCCGGCACTCTGCTCGCCGCGGGCACCGCCTGGAACCACGGCGACTACACGCAGCAGGCGGTCGAGGTTTTCGTGTCCACCAACCAGGGTGCGAGCTGGACTTACCGCAGTTCGTGCGCGGCCGAGTCCGGGATGGCCAACACGATCGGCCACGGCATCTGGGAGCCGGAGTTCGCCACCACCGATCACGGGCTCATCTGCTACTTCTCCGACGAACGTCCGTCGGTCAACAACTACGCCCAGGTCCTCGCGCACGCGGTCTCCACCGACGGCGGCCTGACCTGGGGCAACGAGGTCTACGACGTCGCGGTGCAGAACGGCGTCGACCGGCCCGGGATGGCCACCGTCGTCCCGTTGCCCAACGGCACCTACGCGATGACCTACGAGGACTGCAAAGCCGGCTTCGATCCAGACCAGGCTTGCGACGTCTACTTCAAGACCTCCCCGGACGCCGAATCGTGGAACCCCGGCAGCCTCGGCACCCGGATCGAAACCGCCGACCACCGGTTCCTGCTGCACACGCCGTACCTGACCTGGTCGCCGGCGGGCGGCGCGAACGGGACCCTCGTCGCGTCCGGACAGCGGGTCGTCGCGGGCACGGACGGTTCGCTGGCGATCCAGCCGGAGGACGGGCACGTGCTGTTCGTGAACCGGAACCTCGGATCCGGGCCATGGCAAGAGATCACCACGCCAGTGACCACCGCGCCGACCGGCGGCTACGACGCGGGCGAGACGGCCTGTGCCGGGTACAGTTCGCCGTTGCTGGGCGCGCCTTCGGGCAACACCTTCCTGATGCTCGCGGGCACGCATTTGTCCACCGGCAAATGCGAAACGGACTTCGGCACGGCGACGCTGCCGAACGCGCAGGGCCAGATCACCGGACCCGGCACCACCGGCAAGTGCGTCGACGTGAACACCAACACGTCGGTCAACGGCAATGCGGTGCAGCTGTACACCTGCGGGATCGCGACCGGTCAGCAGTGGTCGCTAGAAACTGACGGCACGATCCGGGCTTTCGACAAATGCCTGAACATCGTCGGCGGCGGCACCGCGAATTCGTCCAAAGTGGAGCTTCGCGACTGTCTCGGTACGCCTGCGCAGCAGTGGCAGGCGCGGGCGGACGGGTCGATCTACAACCCGCAGTCGGGTCGGTGCCTCGACGATCCGCAGGCCCAGACCGCGGACGGCACGCAGTTGCAGATCTATGACTGCAATGGTTTGTTCACGCAGGTTTGGCACGTTCCAGCTTGATCAGGAAGGGGCGGCCAGTTCAGCTGGCCGCCCCTTCCTGTTATCAGCTACGCGCGCCCCGCCGGTTCAATTCCTCCACGACCGCAGCGTCCACAAAGGTCCGCGCGATCACCTTGCCGTCCGTTTCCAGCCACAGGTGCAGCCGCGCCGGACCGCCCGGTGCCGGTACGGTCAGCGGGAACGCGTCGCTGAGCCGGAACGGTTTCGCTTGCGCGCCAAGGGAAGCCGATGCAACAGGCAGAGTGCGCGAACCTGAAGCGCCCCACCCGGCGTGCAGAGTTCCCGCGATCGGCTCCTGGCCGGTGTGCGAGACGTGCACGTCGAGGGTCAGCGGTTCCGTCGGCACCGGCAGGTCGGCGCCGGCGTGCGCGGGCACGAGGTCGACGACCAGGGTGGTCGCCGCGAAGGCGTCGGCCGGGTTGAGCCCGCCCCAGTCCTTGGGTCGCCGGTGCGTGTCCAGCAGGCCCGCCATTTCGTGTTCTACGTCGGTCAGTTCCGTGTAGATGTAGCCGGAAAACCGGTCGTGCCTGCGGATTTCCTGGGTCTGCCAGCGCACGTGCCACGCCCGCTCCAGGCTGGTGAACCCCGCGCCGTACTCGCTGTTCAGCACCGGCACGCCGGAGCGCGGGAAGTCGGCAGAACCGTAGAACGATTTGTCGACCAGGAAGTCCGGGCGGAGTTTGACCTCGAACGACTCCCGCTCACCGGACGCGAGCGCGGCGAGGTTTTCCGCCCAGTTGCGCGGGTTCTCGTCGTAGTAATGCCAATCGACCAGGTCGGTCTTCACGTGCGCCCAGCCGGAGTTCTCCACGATCGGCCGGGTGTCGTCGAGCGAGCGCATGAGGTCGTAGGCGCGCACGGCCGCGGCGGCGCGCTCCGGGCTGCCCGGGATGTCCCAGTCCAGGCCCCATTCTTCGTTGTACAGCCCCCAGATCACGATCGACGGATGGTTGCCGTCGCGCCGGACGAAGTCAGGCAGCTGTGCCTCGAACGCCGCCGCGGCGGCCGGGCTGAACCGGCTCGGCGCTGGCGGTTCGGCCCAGATCAGCATCCCGGTCCGGTCGGCGTGGTCGAGCCATCGCGGTTCCTCGGCCTTGAGATGCTTGCGTACCAGCGAAAAGCCGAGTTCACGCGCAAGCTCGAGGTCGCGGACCAAAGCTTCGTCATCGGGTGCGGTGAGCCCCGACTCCGGCCAGTAACCTTGGTCGAGGACACCGCGCACGTACAGCCGTTCTCCGTTGAGATACAACGCTTCGCCGCGCGTTTCGATCCGGCGAAGCCCGCCGGTCACGGTCAGCTGGTCGGCGTAGTCGCCTTCGCCGACAGTCAGCGCGATGGAGTACAGGTGCGGCGATTCCGGGCTCCACAACTGCGGCGACGGAACCTCCAGCCGTCCGGAAAACCGCCCGTCCCGCACCGAAAGGACGGTCTCGCGACCCTCCAGGAGCGCGACTACGACGGCATTGCCCGGAGCATCCCCAGCGAGTTCGCCCGCGACGTCAAAGCCGGTCAGCGAATCCCCGCGCACGGAAACCTCGGCGGCGTACGTGCGCCCGCGGGCCTCGAGCCAGACGCTCTGCCAGATCCCGGACGTCGGCGTGAACGAGACGCCGTCGTAGTCGTCTCGCGGGATCGAACGCTGTTTGCCGTGCGGGATTTCGCGTTTGTCCGCAGGTGCCTCGACCTCGACGGTCAACTCAGCGACCCGACCCGGCTTCAGCACGTCGGTGACGTCGAACTCGAACGAACTGTGCCCGCCGACGTGCGAACCGATGGACGTCCCGTCGATCGAGACGACCGCCCGGTGATGCACCGCGCCGAAGCACAGCGCGAGCCGGCGGCCGGTCCATTCCGCCGGAACCGTGATCGTGCGCGAGTAGACAGCGTGTTCCAACCAGGTCCGGTGCACCCCGGAAGCGGCGGTCTCCCAAGCGAACGGGACGGTGATCGACTCGGGCGCACCGTCGGCCGCGGCGAATCGCCAGCGGCCGTTGAGGCTCAGCCATCTCTCGGATCGGTCCCGGTCGGGACGCGGATACCCCGGCCGCGGGACCGCCTCCGCGGCGGTCGGGTCGGCGGCGTTCTCGGCAATCGTCATGTGTCAGCCCTTTACGCTTCCGGCGAGGATGCCGTTGATGAAGTGCTTCTGCAGCACGATGAACAGGATCAGCAGCGGGACGAGCGCGATCGACGCGGCGGCGAGCAGTTCGCCGGTCACGGTCGCGTAATCGGCGTCCACCCGGTTGCCCGAGATGTTCTGGGCGAGGGTCGAGAGGACGACTTGGAGGGTCGCCATCCGGCTTGAGCTGGCCGCGACGACCGGCCAGACGAAATCGTTGTAGATGTTCATGATCGTCAGCACGCCGAGCCCGGCGAGACCCGGCCGGATCGCCGGGACCACCACGCGCCAGAAGATGCCGAACTCGCCGCAGCCGTCGACGCGGGCGGCGTCGAGCAGTTCGTCCGGCACCGCCGCGATCACCTGGCGCATCCAGAAGATCGCGAACGCGTCGACCGAACCAGGCAGGATCAGCGCCTGGTACGTGTTGACCCAGCCGAGTTCCTTCATCTCCAGCAGCAGCGGGATGACGAGCACGATCGTCGGCAGCATCAGGGTGAGCAGCACGGTGCCGAAGATCAGGTTACGGCCCGCGAACCGGTATTTCGCGAACGCGTAGGCCGCGAGCGGCGCGCAGAGCATCGTGATCGCGCCCTTCGCCACGAGCACGATGCCGGTGTTGAGGAACCCGCTGCCGATCGGGACGTCCTGGAACATCCCGCGGAAATTGGCGAGGGTGAAGGTCGCCGGGTCGAACCCGAGCGGGTTCCGGATGATCTCGCCCGCCGGTTTGAACGACGACAGGATCGCCCACACGACTGGCGCGAGCAGGGCGACGGTCAGCACGAGCAGGAACGCGTGCGAGCCGAGCAACGGCCGGGGCTTCCGTTGTCGGACGCCGAGTGCGGTCATGTCAGTCCTCCGCTCGAAGCAGCCGGACGAAAAGCAGCGACACCGCCATCACGACGATCACCAGCAGGAACGAGTTCGCCGCCCCGGTGCCGAGATCCGCGCGGGTGATGTGGTTGTAGAGGTAGAGCCCGGCCGTGGTGGTCGACGTGTACGGCCCGCCTTTCGTCACCACGTACGGCTCGGCGAACATCTGGAACACCGCCAGCGTCTGCAAAACGAGGCTGAACATCAGCGAACGGCGCAGCAGCGGAACGGTGATCGACCACAGCTGCCGCATCCGGCCCGCTCCGTCGAGCGAGGCCGCCTCGTACAGGCCGCGGTCGATCTGCTGGAGTCCGGAAAGGACGATCAGCACCACGAACCCGGTGGTCTTCCAGAGGAACAGCAACGCGAGCGTCGGTTTCGCCCATCCGCTCGTGACGAGCCAGCCGACCGGCGGAAGGCCGACTGCGCCGAGCATCGCGTTCACCGCGCCGTTGTCCTGGTCGAACAGCACGATCCAGATCTGTGCGACCGCGACCAGCGGCGTCACGAACGGCACGACGAATGCCACCCGGTAGAACCCGCGCAGCCGCTTGATCGCGTTGAGCAGCACCGCCACGAGTACGGCGAGCACCATCTGGGCCGGGACGATCAGCAGCCACAACACGCCGGAGTTGCCGAGCGTCGACCAGAATCCGCTGCTGGTCAGCAGATAACGGTAGTTGTCGAAGCCGATCCAGTGCGCGGCACCGGATCCGTGCCAGTCGGTGAAGCTCAGGCGCAGCGTGAAGAACAGCGGGTAGACGCTGAAAGCCAGGAACACCAGGACAAACGGCAGCACGAAGACGTACGGCGCGAGGAGGCGGCGCAACGGAAGCGTGCGCCGCCGCTGACGCGGTGCCCGGGTGCGCGGCTCGACAGCCGGCTCCCGGAACACCTTCGTCGCGGGGGAAACGGAACGAGTGGTCATTTGCGGTCGATCAGGTTGGTCTGGATGTCCTTGCCCGCCTTGTCGATCACCTGCTGCGGGGTGAGCGCGCCGTCCAGCATTTTCTGCAGGTCGGTGCCGAGGTAGTCGACCGCGCCGGACCACCAGGCCGGGATCGGGGCTCCGCCGGGGATTTCCCGGCCCGCCTCGACGGCGGTCTTCCAGACGTCCTGACCGCCCATCGCGTCGATCGGCCGGAACAGCGGTTTCGCCGGATCGGCGGCGGGCTGGTAAGCCGGGATCGACGTGTTCAACCCGCCCGGATAGACCGCGTTCGGACCGTAGACGCCGGTGTAGCCGGCCTGGTCGAACATCAGGAAGCGGTAGAACAGCCACGACAGCTTGGGGTTCTTGGCGTCCTTGGGGATGACGAACGACGAGCCGCCCATCGCGCCGCTGCGCGCCCCGCCCGCGGTCCACGCCGGCAACGGCATCGCCCGCCAGTCGCCCTTCGTCGCGGTCAGCTGCTGCTGCGGGGCGAAATCGAACCAGATCGCCCACGGGTAGAAGACCTCGTCAGCCGAGTCCAGCGCACTGACGTCGCTGGGCTTGAGGTACTCCGCGCGGGTGCCGAGCCCTTCTTTGCGCACGGTGTCCAGCCAGGTCAGGATCTGGTGGTACTGCGGGGAATCCAGCCGCAGCTTGCCGTCCGGACCGGCCAGGCCGGTGCCTAGCTGGCTGGCGAACATCTCGAGCTGGAGCTGGCTGTTGAAGGCGTTCTGCTCCAGGTGGATCGGCTTCGCACTGGGCTTGAACTGCTGGTACTTCTTCGCCGCGGCGAGCAAATCGTCGTAGGTCTTGATGCCGTTCGGGTCGATCCCGGCCGCGCTCAGCGCCTTCGCGTTGTAGAACAGCAGCCCGGGGTCGAGGTCGAAGGGCACGCCGTAGATGCCGCCGTTGACGGTGTTGACGTCGACCTTCTGCTTCGCGATGTCCTTGGTGTAGGGCGCGAGCACGTCCTTGAGATTCCACAGGTGGCTGACGTAGCCGCCGACCTTGGCGTCGTCGAGGAAGACGCCGTCGGGCACGTCGGTGCCGGTGATCAGCGTGTTCTGGAGCTTGGAGTCGATGTCGACGGCCTCGTGCTTGACCGTGACGCCGGGGTACTTCGCGGTGAACTTCTTGATCGCCGCGTCGAAGACCTTGTACAGGTCGCCGGAGCGGTCCCAGACGGTGATCTCGCCCTTGGGCGCCTCGTCGGACGAGGCTTGCAGCACGGCGTTGCCCGAGGCCGGAGCGTCGGAGCTGATGTCCGGGCCGCAGGCGCTCAGCCCGGTGACGAGCAGCGCCGCGGCGACGACGGCGGTGCCGCGGCGGGGGAGGAGGCGGGCTGTCCGTCCGCTCCGTCGGAGAGTGGGGTTCATGGCACTCCTTTGTGCGGGACGGCGGCAACGCGGCGTGCGGAGAGGGGCTCGCCGTGGATTTGCCAACGTAGGCAAACTGTACGACATGCTTGCACACGTTGCAAAAGGTAGGATGACTTCCGGCGAAGGGGGCTCCATGGCGGCGACGTTGCGGGATGTGGCGGATCGGGCGCAGGTTTCGGTGCGCACGGTGTCGAACGTCGTCAGCGGATACGAGCACGTCAGCGAGAAGATGCGGCAGCGCGTGCTGCGGGCCATCGAGGAACTCGGCTACATCCCGAACCCGGTCGCCCGCACGCTGCGCACCGGCAAAACGGGGCTGCTTTCGCTGGTGGTGCCGGAGATCGACGTGCCGTACTTCAGCCAGCTCGCCCGCGAAGTCATCGACGCCGCCGCGGACCTCGGTTTCCAGGTGATGATCGACCAGACCGGGCACGACCATGAGCGGGAGCGCCAGCTGCTGCGCGGCGGAGGCAGGCGCAATCTGTTCGACGGCATGCTGTTCGCGCCGCTCGCGACGGGCGACGAACTGCGCGATGTGGACCCGGCGCGTTCGTCGCCGCTGATCCTGCTCGGCGAGCACGTCTTCGACCGCCGGTTCGACCACGTGGCGATCGACAACGTCGTCGCCGCCCACGACGCGACGACGCATCTGCTCGACCGCGGCCGTACTCGCGTCGCGGCGATCGGCGCTCAGCCGAAGGAGATGTACGCGACGCCGTTGCAGCGAACCGAGGGATTCCGCAAGGCGCTCGACGAGCACGGCCTGGAACCGGTGAACGCGCTGCAGGCCACGGCCGCCCACTACGGCCGGGCGGACGGCTATGCGGCCACCGCGTCGCTGCTTCGCGAATCTCCGCGCCCGGACGCCATTTTCTGCTACTCCGACCTGCTTGCGATGGGCGCGATCCGCGCGGTGTTCGACGCCGGGCTGCGCGTCCCGGAGGACGTGGCGATCATCGGCATCGACGACATCGAGGAAGGCCGCTATTCGAGGCCCTCGTTGAGCACCGTTTCGCTCGACACTCCGTTCATCGCGCGGACCGCGGTGTCCCGTCTCGCCGCGCGCATCGAGAACCCGGGGCTCGCCGCCGAGGAATTCGTCGCACCGCACAAGCTGCTCGTTCGGGAGAGCACGGGCTGAGCGCGACGCGAGGTCTCCGGCGGTGTGTGAGGATGCGGGAATGAGCGAAGAAGAACCCCGGGTATCCCGCAACGACAGCGAAAACCGCTACGAAGTGTATGCGGACGGCAAGCTCGCCGGCTTCGCCGAATACACCCCGAAGGACACCGAAACCGTCTTCACCCACACGGAAATCGGCGACGAGTTCGGCGGCCGCGGCCTCGGCAAGGTGCTGGCGAAGGCCGCGCTGGACGACGTCGTGGCGCGCGGCGGCGTGATCGTTTCGGTGTGCCCGTTCATCGCCGGGTATCTGCGCAAGAACGAGGGCTACGCCGAGCACGTCCGATGGCCCGGACAGCACTGACGTTTTCTCGGCAGCGCGCGGGGTTCTCGCGCCGCGGCGGCTGGCCTGGCGCGCGATGCCGAGGTACGTGAGGGGAACCCTGAGGGAATCAGATTCCCTCAGGGTTCCCCTCACGTACTTTCGTGCCGAACCCGTCGCACACCGCACTGCTGAGAAACCTCACTGACGCAGGTCAGCAGCGCCGTTCGGGGTATTCCAGGTGGCCCGAACGGCGCAGCAGTGCCCGATTAGTCCGCATTTTTTGGTTATTAACCAACCTTCGTCGGTTTCGCGTTGGTTGCCGGGCAACAAAAGTGTGTGGCGTCCCACCGGTCGGTTTCAGCCCACCTGGAGGAAGATCCATGACTTCCCGGAAGACGCTCGTCGCGGGATTCACCGCACTGTCGGCCGCGGCTTTGACCGCGGGCATGTGCGTGAACGCCGCCTCGGCAAGCCCGATGGCGTTCGCCCAGATGCAGGCACAGGCGATCACCCAGGCGACGCAGGTCGCCGACACGCTCGGCGCCGGAAACGGCGGCATCTACCTCGAACGCGGCAAGGCGGTCCTGAACGTCACCGACGCCGCGGCGCAGGAGAAGGCCAAGGCCGCGGGCTTCGCGACCAAGCTCGTCAAGCACAGCTTCACCGCCCTCACCGGCGCGAAGAACCAGATGGACACGGTCAAGAACGTGCCGCAGACGTCGTGGGGCATCGACACCAAGACCAACCAGGTCGTGGTGAAGATCTACGACTCGGCGTCGCAGGCCACGAAGGACAAGGTCGCCGCGGCGGCCGCGAAGCTGGGCGACGCGGCGCGCGTCGAGCAGCGTTCGGGCAAGCTGTCCACCTACATCGCGGACGGCGACTCGATCAACAACGGGCAGTTCACCTGCTCGCTCGGCTTCAACGTGACCAAGGGCGGCCAGCCGTACATGCTGACCGCGGGCCACTGCACCAATGAAGGCGGCACCTGGTCCGGCGGCGACGTCTCCGGTGCCCAGGTCGTCCAGAGCGACTGCCCCGGAGCCGACTCCGGCCTGCTGACCCGCCCGAACGGCACCGGCGACGGCGCGATCAACACCGGCCAGAAGATCTCGAGCGCGGGCACCCCGACCGTCGGCGAGCAGATCGAGAAGATGGGCCAGACCACCGGCGGCGGCAGCGGCCAGGTCACCTCGGTCGACGAGTCGGTCAACTTCGACGTCGGCGTCCTGAACCACGAATTCGGCACCACCGCCCACACCGACCACGGCGACTCGGGCGGCCCGGCGTACGACGGAGACAAGGGCCTCGGCACCCTCTCCGGCGGCGACACCCAGACCAGCTACTTCTACCCGCTGACTCTGGAACTGCAGTCCTACGGCCTCGAGCTCGCCTGAGGTTCTATCGTTTTTCGGCCCGCCGTCCCTCTTTCGGGGCGGCGGGCTTTTTCTTGGGTTTTTGTGTCGTACCCGGGGCTTAGAGTTGCCCGCATGAAGCCGAACCCGGCCCGAAACCTATGGACAGCAACAGAACCTCTCCACGCAGTCGTCTACTTCGCCCCGGAACCCGCCGCCGCGGCGAAGGACGTCGGCCTGCGCGGTTGGTGGATGGGCTACTTCGCGGGCCGGGCGGCGCCACTCGGTCCGATCGGCCCGGAACCGGTCACGTCGATGTTTTTCGGTTTCGCGCCACGGATGGTCGCGCGAGCACTGCCCGACGCGTGGACGTTCGCCTCTCCTGCAGACGTGTTGCGCACCCGGGTGGAAGCAGTTGAAGCGGCTTTGACACGGTTGCTCGGGCCGGACGCTGTGGACGAGCTAGTCGGGTTGTTGGAACAGGCAGCCGCCGCCTGCCGCTTCGATGCCCGACCACTCGCCGCAGCTTGGTCCGCTGTGCCTCGCCCGGATCGGCCGCTGGCCCGATTGTGGCTGGCGACCGCGGTCCTGCGCGAACACCGAGGCGACGGCCACGTCCTGGCCGCGGTCGCCTCCGGCCTCACCGGCCTGGAAACGACCCTCACCCACATCGCCACCGGAGCCACGACCCGCGAGCAAGTCCAGCGCGCCCGGGGCTGGGCCGACGAAGAATGGTCCGCCGCGACAGCAAGTCTGGTCGATCGCGGTCTGATCGACGCGGGCGGCCTGACCCCAGCGGGCGCGGAAATCCGCCGCACCATCGAAGAAACCACCGACCGCCTAGCCGCCGCCCCGCTCGAAGCGCTAGGCCCAGAAGGAGTCGACCGAGTACTTGAACTGGCCACCCCGCTGAGCCGACGGGTCATCGACCGCGGCGGCGTCCCCATCCCCAACCCGATGGGGGCACAACGTCCTTAACGAACGATGTCGATTCTCCGGCTCCCCGCCCGACGCACTAGTGACAGCCACTAGAAGGGAGCCCTGGAGATGCTGCTGGAAGGCAAAAACGCGGTTGTGTACGGCGCTGGCGGAGGAATCGGCGGCGCGTTCGCCCGAGCCTTCGCCGAGGAAGGCGCGCGAGTCTTCCTGGCCGGACGGACCCGCGAAAAGCTGGACCTCGTAGCTCGCGACATCCGCACGGCTGGCGGCACCGCCGATGTCGCCGTAGTAGACGCGCTCGATGAGAAGTCCGTAGACGCCCACGCCGACGCCGTGGTCGAAGCCGCGGGCAGCCTCGACATCTCGGTGAACGTGATCAGCCACGGCGACGTCCAGGGAACTCCCATGGTCGAGATGTCGCTGGCCGACTACGAACAACCGGTGGTCAACGGCGTCCGCACCACCTTCCTCACCATGCGCGCGGCCGGCCGGCACATGAAACGCCAAGGCAGCGGCGTAGTCCTCCTCTTCGGCGGCGATGGCGATCCCGTGCGCAACCACGCGGTCGGCGGCCTGCAAGTCGGATTCGCCGCGCTGGAAGCAATGCGCCGACAACTCGCCGCCGAACTGGGCCGACACGGCGTGCGCACGGTGACTCTCCGGACCGGCGGCGTCCCGGAAACGATCCCGGCGGATTTCCCTGGCGCCGAGGAACTCACCGCGGAACTCGCCGAACCGACCATGCTCGGCCGCACCGCGACGTTGGCTGACGTTGGTGCGGTAGCGGCTTTCGTCGCATCCGACCGAGCCCGCACGATGACTGCCGCCACGGTGAACGTCAGCTGCGGCGCGCTGGTGGACTAGCCCGTCGCGACACCAGCGATCGCGAGCACCACGCTCACCACGCGGATCGTCGGAGTGGAGCCATCTCGAGGTAGGCCACCACGAAGAACATCGAGAGAGAACCCAGTCCGGGAGGAGGGCGCCGAACGCCGCGTCGACTTCGTGCTGCCGCACGGCCCGGGTGCTGTGCACTCAACTGGCCGCCGTGGGTTAACCCTTGGCGCGGGCGGAAATCTGCTGCACCGACCAGCTGTTGCCGTCCGGGTCGGAGAAGTGGATGAACCCGATGTTGTCCAGGTCTTCGAGCGCACCAGTACCCGGATCCGGGCCGTAAACCTGAAGCTCGCCGACCTCGACGCCGCGTTCCACCAGCTCCTCGCGGGCTTTCCGCACATCGGCGACGACCAGCTGCAGACCCTTGATCGACCCCGGCGGCATGTCCGGAACCATGCCCTTGCCCAGGACGATCGAGCAACCCGATCCCGGCGGCGTCAGCTGCACTAGGCGCTGTCCCGGCCCGGGGTTGATGTCGTGGTCGAGGCGGAAGCCGACCTGGTCGACGTAGAACGCTTTCGCCCGGTCCACGTCGGTTACCGGCACGACGACGACCTCGAGAGTCCAGTCCATGCGAGGAGTTCTAGCGGTGGCCCGAACGGGCGGTCAAGCGCGCGCCAACTCCACCCGGTTCCGGCCGGCCTGCTTGGCCCGGTACAGCGCGGCGTCGGCGGCCACCAGCACGTCGTCGACGCTGGCGAGATGCTCGGCCGGATACAGCGCGCAGCCGATCGAGACGGTCAGGTCGCTGATCACCGAATCCTGGTCCGGCAGCGCGACGACCACCTGCGGGACCCGCCGCCGGATGCGGTCGGCGATGTGGCCGAGGTGCTCGGCGCTCGGGATGTCCGGCAGCGCGATCGCGAACTCCTCGCCGCCCCAGCGGCCGCACACGTCCTGCTCGCGGACCTCGTCCCGCAGCGACAGCGCGATCTCGCGCAGCACCAGGTCGCCGGTGGGGTGGCCGTAGGTGTCGTTGATCGCCTTGAAGTGGTCGAGGTCAAGCAGCAGCACGCCGACGCTGTCCTGGTTCGCCCGCGCGCGTTCGAGGTAGCGCTCGGCGACCGTGCGCCACCAGCGTTTGGTGGCCAGACCGGTGGTGACGTCGGTGCGCGCGTCGCGCTGGAACTGGGTGAGCAGCAGCCCGCGGTGCAGTGCCACGAGCGCGATCACGACGCCGGCCAGGAGCAGCGGGTTGGCCAGCAGCAGGAGCGCCGCGGTGACCAGGCCGAGCCCGATCGCGCCCGCTTCGAGCAGCTGGTCGCCGAACCCGGAGAACAGGTCCGCGAACGACCGCGGCGGGCTCGACAGCGCGATCGCGACCATGACGAGCGCGGTGTTGATCGCCCAGCGCAACCCGGCGGCGAGCACGAAGACGACCAGGTCGAGCAGGCCCGGGCCGAAACCGCCCGCGAGGACGCCCGGGTACTCGTGCATGCCGAGCGCGAGCACCGCGACCGCGGCCTGCGTGCCGCACAGGACGGTCGCGCAGGAGAAAATCCAGCGGTGCGGCAGGACCGGCCGTTCGTGCGGCCAGACCCGCCACCAGGCGACGGCGTAGGTGAGCACGACCATCGCCGACGCGAGGATCGCGGGCAACGCCACCACGGCGGCGATGCTCCAGACGGCCTTGGTGTCGACGTACGCGACGGTGGGCGCGCGGCTGTACTCGCGCTGCCGCTCGATGTGCCGGGTCGCCTCGATCGCCAGCGCCGCGCACACGGCGAGGACGCCGAAGCGGACTAGATCGATCTGGTGCACCGGGGCGAGCCACGCGGTGGCGAGGGTGGTGCCGACTGCCACGACGTTCACCAGCAGCACATACATGCGGACGTGCGAGGGCAACCGCCATAGGCGCCAGCCTGTGAACCACCCGGCAACTCGTCCGCGCACTCTTCACCTCACCCGATTGGCTTCTACGGTAAACGACGAGGCGCGTTGTGTGCTGCCTGTCGTCCGGACTCTGGGAAGCCCCGGGGCGATTTCGCCCGGACAGCCCAGCGTCAGACGGCCGGCGAGGGGAGGTGGCCACTGTGAGTAGTGGCCAGCTGCTCCGAATCCGGGCCGGACCAGGGGATCCACGAGGGTCCCCTTTGGGCCTCCATGGCCACTTTCGGTGACCGGCCTACCGGTGCTGACGTGCGAAAACCGCCGAAGGCGCGACTCTGAAACGGAGGTGACAACCGTGCGCGACAACAACTGGACGGTTCGTCGGTGACCTAGGTCGCCCTCGCGGTCTCGACTCGAGGTCGAGACTTTCGGCCCTCGCTGAGGAAAGGAGATGCCCACAGTGCGGGACAACAACTGGTGAACGCGGCTGAACCGGGAATCCGGGATGCGGAAGGAAAACGGAAAGGAGGCGACGTGACGCGCGACAACAACTGGACCCGCTGAGGACGGCCCGGCGACCGGAAAGGAGGTGTGCGGTGCGCGACAACAACTGGAACCGGTGAAACGGCTGAAACCGCTGGGCGAAGTGCTGGGGAAGGAGGTGAGCGACCGCCATGCGCGACAACAACTGGACTCGCTGAACCTGCCTGGTTACTGACCGTCGATTCGCGAAAGGAGCCGTTGCGATGCGCGACAACAACTGGACCCGCTGAAACCCGCTGTTTTGCCGATCGGCGACGAGGAAGGAGATCGCTGTGCGCGACAACAACTGGACTCGCTGAATTCACCCGATTACTGACCGTCGATTCGCGAAAGGAGCCGCTGCGATGCGCGACAACAACTGGACCCGCTGAGCCTCGTTGACCACCGACCGCCGAACTGCGAAGGGAGCCGCTGTCGTGCGTGACAACAACTGGACTCGCTGAGCCTGCCAACCGCCACCCGCTGAGCCGCGAAGGGAGCCGCCGCCGTGCGTGACAACAACTGGGCTCGCTGAGTCCCGCCGATCACTGCCCGTCGAGCCGCGAAGGGAACTGCCGCCGTGCGTGACAACAACTGGACCCGCTGAGCCTGCCAACCACCACCCGCTGAGCCGCGAAGGGAGCCGCCGCCGTGCGTGACAACAACTGGGCTCGCTGAGCCCCGCCGATCACTGCCCGTCGAGCCGCGAAGGGAACTGCCGCCGTGCGTGACAACAACTGGACCCGCTGAGCCCCGCCAACCACCACCCGCCGAGCCACCGAAAGGAACCGCCGCCATGCGCGACAACAACTGGACCCGCTGAACCGCCCCCAGCCCGCCCCACGAGGAGGTGAGAGGGCATGCGTGACAACAACTGGACGTGATCCGAACCAGTCCCGCGGCACACCCGTCCCGCGGATTACGGCGCGGGAGGTGGGGTGGCCCCGTCGAGGGGAGTTCGGCGGGGCCGCACCGCGCGGTCCGCTCGCACCGCCCGCGCCCACGCGATCCCGGCCAGGCCGGCGCACCCGGCTCCGGCCACGGCGGCGATCGCGACCACCGTCGTCGGCGCGAAGGCCAGCGCCAGCGCGCCCGCGGCAGCGATCGTCAGGCCCTGCGCCGCCCGCAACGCCGCGATCGCGACCCCGATCACCTGGCCGCGCTGTTCCGGCGGCGCGGCGAGGCTGTACTGCACCTGGGTGATCAAGTCGTGCGCGGAAAACATCCCGGACACCGTCCAGACCGCCACGACCACCGGCAACGCGGGCGTCCAGCCGGTCGGCAGCAGCACGAGACTGCTCGCCACCGCGAGCGGGCCCAGCCACCGCACCTGCCGCGCCCGCGGCAACCGGCTGATCAGCAACGCCCCGAGCAGCGTCCCGACCGGGTTCGCCACCAGCAGCCAGCCGAGCACTCCGGTACCGCCGAGTTGCGCGGCCACCGGCACCGCCAGTCCCTCCGGCACGACGTAGAACCCGCAGCAGCACGCGATCGCGAGCAGCGACCGCAGTTTCCGGTCCCGCGCGACCAGCTTGCAGCCCGCCTTCAACGAAGCCCATTGCGGCGCGTGCTCGGCCACCTTCGAGACCGGGTACAGCCGCAAACCCCAGCGCAGCGCGGCTGCCGACACCGCGAAGGTCACCGCGTCCGCCCACAACGCGCCCGAAACCCCGAGCCACGCGACCACCGCCGCGCCCGCGCCGAAGCCGATCACCAGTGCTGCCTGGTACGTCGAGGAGAGGATCGCTTGTCCGGTCGCCAGTTTCTCCTCGCCCAGCATGTCCGGCAGGACAGCTTGCCGCGCGGCCTGAAACGGCCCGGCGGCGAGTTGCACGACCACGAGCAGTCCCGCGGCGACCGGCCAAGGCATTCCCGGAATCGCCATCACCGCGACCAGCAGTGCGCGCACGACATCCGCCACCACGAGTACGGTGCGGCGCGGGAACCGGTCGGCGAGCCCGCCGAGCGCGCCGCCGAGGAGGTCCGGCAAATAGGTGAGCGCATACGTCCCAGCGGCCCATCCCGCGGACGCCGTTCGGTTGAACACCAACACGGTCAGCGCGACTCGTGCTAATTGATCACCTGCCACCGACAGCACGTGCGCGAGCCAGAGCGCACGAAATTCGCCCATCCGGAACACGCTCCGGAAAGACGGCGCCGTCGTGGTCATGTGCTCACCCTGTCGTGACTCGGCCACCCGGAGCAACCCCGGCCGGACGCGGGTGGGTCGCGGATCCGGCTCCGGCCGTCCGTGGAAAACTGGGTGATCGCCGTCCGTGGATGATGTCGCACCGAAGGGTTTTCCGTTGACCGAGGAGAGCCGGCAGGTCGCCGGTCGCTACGAGCTCGTCGAACTGATCGGCAGCGGCGCGATGGGGATGGTCTGGCGCGGGGAGGACAAGATCCTCGGCCGCGTTGTCGCGGTCAAGGAACTCCTCATGCCCGTGAACCAGGGCGAGGACAAGGTCGAGGAAGCCCGCAACCGCGCCATGCGCGAGGCCCGCATCGCCGCCCGGCTGCAGCATCCGAACGCCATCTCCGTGTTCAACGTGGTCGAGCACGAGGACCGGCCGTGGCTGATCATGGAGTACCTGCCTTCGCGCAGCCTCGCGGTGAAACTGCGCGAGGACGGCCCGCTGACCGTCGACGAGGCGATCCCGTTCGCGGTGCAGCTCGCGGGCGTGCTCGCCGCCGCGCACCGGGCGGGCATCGTGCACCGCGACGTCAAGCCGGGCAACGTCCTGCTCGGCGACGACGGCACCACGGTCAAGGTGACCGACTTCGGCATCTCCCGCGCGGTCGGCGACGTCACGCTCACCGCGACCGGCGAAATCTCCGGCACGCCCGCGTTCCTGGCCCCGGAAGTCGCCCGCGGCGAGGACGCGACCTTCGCCTCCGACGTGTTCGCCCTCGGCGCGACGCTCTACATGGCGGTGGAGGGCGATCCGCCGTTCGGCACCGCGGACAACGCGATCGCCTTGCTGTACCGGGTTTCCAGCGGTTCGATCAACCCGCCGAAACAGGCCGGGAAGCTGGAGCCGCTGCTGCTGAAGCTGCTGGAGCTCAAGCCGGAGGACCGGCCGTCGATGACCGAGGTCGTCGCGGAACTGCGCAAGCTCGACGGCGGCGTCACCCCGGTCGCGACGATTCCGGAACCGCCGACGCTGCCCGAAGCCAAACCTCCGGTCGTGCCCACCACCGTCGCGGTTCCGGCCGCGGACGCGCCACCCGCGGGTGCTGCCGCCGCGCCGCCCGCGGGTTCGGACCGAAGACGCCGCGGGATGATCTTCGCCGGGGCGGGCGCGCTGCTTGTCGTGATAGCCGTGATCGTCACCGTCGTCCTCACTCGTAACCACGGTGAAGAGAGCCCGGCCGCGAACCCGCCGCCTGCTGGGACTTCCGTTTCTTCGAGCGCTCCGGCGCCTTCGTCCGCGTCGCAGCCTTCGCCGTCGACTCAGCCGTCAACTGCGCCTTCGTCGAGTGCTCCTCCGTCTTCCAGCTCGGCAGCGAACTCGCCGGACGCGATGGCTTCCGCTCTGCGTACTTACTTCTCGTACCTGCCGAGCAATCTGGAGAGCGGCTGGGCGATGCTCAGCGAGGAGTTCCGCTCGTCGCGGGGCCAGACTTTCGACCGGTACAAGTCATGGTGGACCCAGTTCAGTTCAGTGGTCGCGAGCGATGTCCAGGTCACTGGCGACAACGCGCTCAGTGCGAAGATCACCTATCACCGTGCCAACGGCGGCACGTCGAGCCAGGTACACCACTACAAGATGTCGCAGCACAACGGCACCTGGCAGATCGACGTGGAGAGCTAGCTCTCGAGCAGCAGTGCGATCGCGGCGGCCGTGTCGCGGTCCGGGCCGATCCGCATGGTGCGCAAGCCAGCGGACCGCCCGGCTTCGACATCCGCGCCGACCAGCCAGGCTCCGTCAAGGGTGGTTTCGCAGCGTTCGGCGGCGAGCGCGAACAGCTTCGGGTCCGATGTGGACAGTCCGTCCGGCCCGGCTAGCGCCCAGCCGTCCACGAGCCCGGCGATTCCGGTGCACAGCAGCGTGGACAGCTGCGGTTCGCCCTCGCCGAGGACGCCGATCCGCCAGCCCGCCGCGCGCAGCCGGGGCAAGCCGGTCAGCACGCCGGGCGCGGCAGGGACGAGCGCGGGATGGCGTTCGCGGTAGGCGTCTTCGAGGTCGGCTTCGTGCAGGTCGAAGCGTTCGCGGATGTTCTTGAAGAACGCCGTCCGGTCGGTGCGCCCGCGATCGTCGGCGGCGACGAGCCACGCGGCGTCCGCTTCGGTGAGCCGGTGTTCCGCGCAGAACTCCCACACCCAGCGGCGGAATCCCTCCGCGCGATCGACGAGCGTGGTGTCGAGGTTGAACAGGACGAGCCGCACGGGGAGAGACATTAGCGCGTTCCACCGGGGCTTCGGGAGATTTTTCTACTCCGTTCGAGTGAACGGATCGCGGTTTTTGTCGGTGTTCGATGCGAACATATGTTCGTGACAAGCGAAGGACCGATCCTCCACGCCGATCTCGACGCGTTCTACGCCTCGGTCGAGCAGCGCGACGATCCCCGGCTGCGCGGCAGGCCGGTGATCGTGGGCGGTGGCGTGGTGCTGGCCGCGAGCTACGAGGCGAAGGCGCTGGGCGTGCGCACCGCGATGGGCGGCGCGCAGGCGAGGCGGTTGTGCCCGCATGCCGTGGTGGTGCCGCCGCGGATGTCGGTCTACAGCGCGGCGAGCAAGGCGGTATTCGAGGTGTTCCGCCAGACGACGCCGGCGGTGGAAGGAGTGTCGATCGACGAAGCTTTTCTGGATGTCGGCGGCCTGCGGCGGATCGCCGGGCGTCCGTCCGAGATCGCGGTGCGCCTGCGCGCGGAGGTGCTGGCGCAAGTCGGGCTGCCGATCACGGTAGGGGTGGCGCGCACGAAGTTCCTCGCGAAGGTAGCGAGCGGCGTCGCGAAACCGGACGGCCTGCTGGTGGTGCCGCCTGACGCTGAGCTGGAATTCCTGCACCCACTGCCGGTGGAACGATTGTGGGGAGTGGGAAAGGTGACGTCGGCGAAGCTGCGGGAACGAGGCGTCCGCACCGTTCGCCAAGTCGCCGAGCTGCCCGAAGCCGCGCTGATCTCGATGCTGGGCCCAGGCACCGGCCGCCACCTGCACGCCCTGGCCCACGGCCGCGACCCACGCGCGGTCCAACCAGGAAAACGCCGCCGCTCGATCGGCTCCCAGCGCGCACTGGGCCGCCGCTCGCGCTCGCCGGCTGAACTGGACGAGATCGTAGTGTCCATTGTGGACCGATTAGCGCGTCGCCTGCGCGGCGCGTCGAGGGTCTGCCGAACGGTGGTGCTGCGAATGCGCTTCGCGGACTTCACCCGCGCCACGAGGTCGCACACGCTAGCCGACAGCACTGACCACACGGAAACGCTGCTGTGCGCTGCCCGGGGTCTGCTGTCCGCGGCGCAACCGCTGGTGTACGACCGGGGTTTGACGTTGCTGGGCCTGTCGTTCTCGAATCTCGACAGCCATGGTGCGGTGCAGTTGGCGTTGCCACTGGACCAACCTTCCCGCCCAGCGATGTCCGCCGAGGCCACCGCCCTGGACTCCGCGGTGGACGCCCTGCGAAACCGTTTTGGTGCGGCCGCATTGACGCGGGCGGCGCTGCTGAGCCATGACGCTGGGGTGGAGATGCCTATGCTGCCGGATTGATCGAGTGCGGTGGTCCCGCGGGAGTTCCGCGAGGGCTGTTTCCCGGCTGAGCCCGACCTAGCCCGATGGGGTCTGGCCGAGTCCGGCCGAGCTTGGCTGATTCGGATCGGGCCCGACGGGGCCTGGCCGAGCTTGGCTGATTCGGATCGAGCCCGACGGAGCCTGGCTGAGTCCGACGGAGCCTGGCTGAGTCCGGCTGAGCTTGGTTGAGTCCGGCCGAGCCCGATGAGGCCTGGCCGAGCTTGGCTGAGTCTGATTGAGCCCGACCGAGCACGATGGAGCCTGGCTGAGCCCGACCGACCTTGGCTGAGTCCGGCCGAGCCTGGCTGAGTCCGATCGGGCCCGATGGGCGGGGTGGCTGAGCATGGCGGAGCCCGACCGGGCCCGGCGGAGCCTGGTTGAGTCCGACCGAGCACGATGAAGCCTGGCTGAGCCCGGCCGGGCTCAGCTGAGCCGGGTCGAGTTCGATGGGGCCTGGCTGAGCACGGCGGAGTCCGACTGGCCCGGCGGAGCCTGGCTGAGTCGGGTCGAGTCCGATGGAGCCTGGCTGAGTCCGACTGAGGACGGCCGAGACTGACCGAGCCCGGCCGGGCTCGGTGGAGTCGGGTCGAGTCCGACTGAGTCCGGTCGAGTCCGAACGAGCTTGGCTGTGTCCGACGGAGCATGGCCGTGCCCGGCCGAGCGCGTCGGGTCCGACCGAGCCTGGCCAGGTCCGGTCGAGCGTGACCGAGTCCGGTTGAGCCCGGCAGGGCGGTGTGTTGGGCGAAGGTTGGCGCTTGCTCGCCGGGATGCGAGCACGGTGGCGCGGCGGTGCCGTGGCGCCGGATGCTCGGCGAGGTGGTCAGCGCGGCTGAGCTGTCGTGTACAGCGCTTCGGCCAGTTTGCGCAGCTGACTGCGGCAGGACTCGAGGCTAGTGTCCGGAGTAGCGGGTGTGTAGCCGACGTGGAAAGTGGCGTTGTGGTCCAGGACGATCAGCTCGCAGTCCCGCGGATGAGTTCCCGGGAGCCAATGCGTCTTCTCTCCGAAGGAGAGGCTGACGGGACTGTCATCCTTGCTCAAGGCGGAAGCGCCGGTGAACTCGAGCTGCGCGCTTTCCCGGCCTGATTGCTGGTCGCTCTTCGCGTACCAGTTCGCTTCGAGCCGCAGCTCTGGCAGTCGCTGGTCCGCGGGCGTGAAGCTGCAGAGGAGTGAACCGTTTTTGCTGACTTCGGGGTGCCAGCTGCGGACCACTTCGAAAGCGGCCTGCGGAATTTCCGGCGTCCGGGCAGTAAAACCGGCGCAGGTGGCGAAGTTGGTCTCGTGGTACTTGTCTGGCGTCGGGTCTGCTCCGTGGTCATGCGCTGCGCCCCAAAGGAGTGAGCCGACGCCTACTGTTGCCCACGTGACCAGGAGCGCGGTCACTGCGGTCGCGGCGCCGATTCCCGTCCACAGTGCGATTCGGTGGCTCTTCTTCCGGGTTGGTCCTGCGGTCACGGGTGATTTCCTTGCGCTCCGGGAAATGTCATTACTTATACCGGATCAACCGGCGACCGCGCGCAGTGCGTCTAGGCCGACGCGGATCAGTGGGTGGCTGCTGCTTCCACGGCGAACAGCGGTCAGCAATCGGCGCGTGGGAATTGACGTTCCCAGCAGCGGAATCCGCTTAACCGCATGCGAAGGCAACGGCACAATCCGCGGCATCAGGCACACTCCGAGCCCTTCCGCGACCAGCGCGGATACTGCGTACCACTCCTTGACCTCATGGACGATCCGAGGCGTGAAACCAGCCGCGGCGCAAGCGGCGGTCACCAACGGATAGGTGTCGTTGTTGTGCTTCTTGACGATCCACGGTTGATCGGCCGCCTCGGCGAGTTCGATTCCCTTGCGGCGTCGGGCGAGGGGGTGGGTTGCTGCGACTAGCAGGTCTTGGCGGTCGGTCGTCAGCGCGGACTGTTCGAAGCGGGAATCGGTGACCGGCGGTGCTTCCGGGCTGGGGAGGACCAGGGCGATGTCTGCTTCGTCGGCGAGCAGGAGGCGGTAGCAGTCGGTGCTTTCTTCCTCGGTGATCTGCGGTTCTACCAGTGGATGCGTCGTCCGCAGAGTGGCGACGGCGGGAGCGGAGAGGGTTGCCAGCGCTGAGGAAACGCCGCACAGGCGCAGCGTGCCGCGGAGTTCCGCATCCTCTGCGGCGAGTTCTGCGCGGGCGGCCTCCCATTGGAGTTTCAGCGCGTCGGCGTGGCGGAGCACGATGCGGGCGGCCGGGGTCAATTGCACTCGACGGCCGTGCGGAGCAAGCAGTTCCACGTCCAGATCCCGGGCCAGCAAACGCAATTGCTGAGATACCGCGGACGGCGTCAGGTGCAGCGCGGAAGCGGTCGCGGTCACTGTTCCGTACTCGGCGAGGGTGCGCAGGACGTCCAACCGGTGGTCGATCATGTAGTCCAGGCTAAACGGTTTTGTACGAAAAGATTCGTTGGACGTGGAAGCTTCCAGGCCCAAATCTAGAGAGCATGAGGGATTTACCTGCTCCGGCGCTGATGCTGGGGAGCGTGCTGAGCGTCCAATTTGGACAAGCGGTGGGGAAGCAGCTCTCCGGAGAGGTCGGGGCGTCTGGTGTCGTGGCTCTCAGGCTTGGGCTGGCTGCGGTGGTTTTGCTGGCTCTGTATCGGCCGTCGGTACCGCGCGGTTGGGCGGAAAGAGGGGTGATTCTCGGCTTCGGTACGGCTATCGCCGGGATGAATTTGATCTACCCCGCGTTGACACTCCTGCCACTGGGGCTGGCGAGTGCGCTGCAGTTGTTGGGCCCGATTTCCTTGGCGTTGCTCACTTCGAGGCGGCTGCGTGACGTTGCTTGCGCGGTCTTGGCCGGAGCCGGGGTGTGGTTGTTTTACGCCCCGCGCGACGTCGGTTTTCCGCTCGCGGGTGTGGCGCTCGCGTTGGCGTCGGGAGCTTGCATGGCTGCCTACTTCCTGCTCAGCAAACGCGCCGGGGCCAGGAGCGCGGGCGGGGGTCCGCTGGCGCTGGCGTTGGCTTGGGCTGCCGTTCTTTCGGTGCCGCTCGGGGTAATTGACCAAGGTGCCCGGCTGGTGACGCCGAGGGTGTTGCTCGTCGGACTGGCGGTGGCCGCGTTATCGGCGGTGGTGCCGTATTCGCTGGAGCTGGCGGCGTTGCGACGGTTGCCTGCCCGGACGGTCGGGGTGCTCGCCAGTCTTGAGCCGGCCAGTGCGGGGCTGGCTGGGGTGTTGGTGCTCGGCGAGCATTTGCGCGCGGTGCAGTGGGTGGCGCTGGTGTGCGTGGGCCTCGCTAGCGCGGGAGCGGTGGTCGGGCGGAAGGAAAAGCCAGTTATCCAGCAGATCGGTTGACCAGCGCGGCAATGCCTTCGATCAAGCGGTCCAGGCCGAACGCGTATTCGTGGTCGACGCTGTAAGGAGCCTGATGGGTCTGCCCGGCAGCGGTGCCGACCCGGTCCGCGACTGGGAAGCGTCGCGGTTCGTATACCTCGGCAAGGGCGGGTGCGGTCGCGGCCCACCATTGCTGGTCGGTCATTCCGGTTTGCCGCACGACCCGTGCGGCCTCGACCTTGCGGCGCGCCAAACCTTCGACGTGCGTGGTGACCAGGGTGATCGTCGAGTCCATTTCGAGGTCCGCCAGGCCGATGCCGTCGACGACGGCCAGTTCCAAGTCGTACTTCGCGATCGCGTTGGGGCCCAGCGTCGGACGGCCGGAGAAGACCTGCAGCAGCCACGGATGCCGCAGGTACATCGCCCAGTTGACGGCGGCGACGCGGCGGAGACCGTCGCGCCAGTCGTCGGCGTCTATTTCGGACAGTTCAGCTACCGCTTCGCCGTAGACCGCGTCGACCATCGCTTCGACCAGTTCCGCGCGCGACGCGACGTAGGTGTACAGCGACATCGTCCCGACGCCCAGCGATTCAGCCACCCGGCGCATCGACAGCGTCGCCAGATCCTGTTCGGTGTCGGCGACCTCGACCGCCGCGTCGACGATTCGCGCGGGGGTCAGGCCGTGTTTCGGGCCGCGCTTCGGCAGCTGGCGGGTGCCCCACAGCAGCGCGATCGTCGCGGCGGGGTCGCCGTTGGTGCCGTCAGTCGTCACGGGACCAGCATAGGGACTTTACTCCGTAGGCAATACGGAGTTGTGTGCTAGCCTTCTTCGTATGGCATACGGAGAAGGCGGGCTGCTGGCGCGCGGGGTGCAGAAGCGGTACGGCGAGAGGGCGGCGTTGGACGGGTTTGACCTGCGGGTGGAGCCGGGCACGGTGTGCGGCCTGCTCGGTCCCAACGGTGCGGGCAAGACGACGGCGGTCCGCATTCTGACGACGTTGCTGCGGCCGGACGCTGGCGAAGTGCGGGTCGCGGGGTTCGACGCGGTTGCCGATCCGGACGAGGTGCGGCGGCGGATCGGGCTGGTCGGGCAGAACGCTTCGGTGGACGAGATTCTGACCGGCAGACAGAACCTCGAACTGTTCGCCCGCCTCGGCGGGTTGCCGTCGCGGGCGGCTCGGGCGCGGGCGACGGAACTGCTGGAGCGGTTCGGGCTCAGCGAAGCGGCGGGGCGGTCTGTCTCCGGTTACTCCGGCGGTATGCGGCGCAAGCTGGATCTCGCCGCTGGGCTTCTGCTGAACCCGCAGGTGCTCTTCCTCGACGAGCCCACGACCGGACTCGATCCGGCCGCTCGCATCGACGTCTGGGCGGATGTTCGCGCGCTTGCCGGTACTGGCACGACGGTGCTGCTGACCACGCAGTACCTGGAGGAGGCCGATCAGCTCGCCGACCGGATCGCGGTGCTCGACGCGGGACGGGTCGTCGCCGCGGGCACGCCGGACGAGCTGAAGGCGAAGGTCGGGCCGGACCGGGTCGAGACGGTCGTCCGCAAGCCGACGCTCGACGAGGTTTTCCTGCACCTGACCGGCCACGCTCGCCCGCCCGAGGAGGGGGAGCAGGCGGGTTCCCGGAAAGCCTCGCCCGCCGTCTCCGAGGAGGTTCGATGACCACCGCCACAGGGGCACCCGCGCGCGTGTCCTGGCCGACGCATACCGCCGTCCTGACTCGCCGCATCCTGGTGCACTGGAAGCAACGTCCGTTCTCGATCGCGGTCACGCTGCTGTTCCCGGTCCTGATCGTGGTGATGTTCGGTCAGCTTTTCGGTGGCGCGATGGCCATCCGGGACGGCGCGTACATCGACTTCCTCATCCCCGGCATGCTCGCGATGACCATGCTGTTCGGGCTCGAATCCACTGTCCTCGCAGTGACTTCCGACGCGGCGAAGGGCGTCACCGAACGGATCCGCGCGATGCCGGTCAGCGGGCTCGCCGTGCTGACCGGACGTTGTCTCGCCGACCTGATCAGCGCGGTCGCCGGGCTCGTCGTGATGATGGGGGCCGGGCTGGCGCTGGGGTGGCGTCCGCAGCAGATGTCTGTGCTGGGTGCGGTCGCATTGTTGTTGTGGTTGCGCTTCGCCTTTGTCTGGGTCGGGATTTACCTTGGGCTGCTGCTGAAAACCCCGGAATCGGCGGTTTCGGTGCAGGTACTGGTGTGGCCGGTCGGATTCCTGTCCGGAGTTTTCGTTTCCCCGGACACCATGCCTGCCTGGCTGAGCGCGGTCGCGACCTGGAATCCGCTCACCGCAACGGCTTCCGCGGTGCGTGAGCTGGCGGGTAACCCGGCGTGGGCCGCGAATGGCTGGGCGGCGGAGCATTCCGTGCTGCTCGCGACGGCGTGGCCCGCGGTGCTGACGCTGATCTTCCTGCCGCTCGCCACCCGGCGGTACCGGATGCTCGGGCGCTGAAAAACAGCCGGGCGGCAAGGGAAATCCCCTGCCGCCCGGCCGTACCCCGAGGAGAAGTTCAGGCGCGTGCCTTGGAATGCGTCCGCCCGCGCAGGTCGAGTTCGATTTCCTCCAGCGTGCGGCCCTTGGTTTCCGGGACGAGCCACTTCGTGAGGAAGAACAGGACCACGTTGATGCCCGCGAACAGGAACATCGACCCGCCTAGGCCGAGTGCGCCGGGGTCGGAGATGATCGGGAACACGGCGCTGATGACGCCGGTCGCGGCCCACAGCACGACGCTGCTCACGCCCATGCCCGCCGCGCGGACCTTCAGCGGGAACACCTCGGCCATCATCACCCAGACGACCGCGCCCCAGCCCAGTTCGTAGCCGACCAGGTAAAGCACCATCGCGACCAGCATCAGGATGCCCTTGGTCGCCGTGTCGTGGACCTCCAGCACGATGAACCCGGCCGCGACCAGGGTGATGACCATCAGCACGTTGCCGATCAGCAGCAGCGGCTTGCGGCCCCACCGGTCGACCACGAACACGACCCACGCGGTGAACAGGAACTTGGTGACGCCCAGCAGCACGCCGGACAGCAACGCCGCCTGAGTCGCGAAGCCGAGGCCGATCAGCATCGTCGGGAAGTACGCGTTCACCGCGTTCACGCCGCTGAACTGCTGGCCCATCGCGAGCAGCAGAGCGACCACGAGCATCGGCCGCACGGTCGGCGTCAGCAGGTCGCGGAAGCGGGTCTTCGCCGATTCCGAGTCGAGCCGGATGACCTCGCGGATCGTGCCGATTTCCTCGTCGACGTTCACGCCGCCGCCGTGCGAGCTGAGCAGGACCGCGCGGGCCTGTTCCTCCTGGCCGTTCGCGACGAGCCAGCGCGGGGTTTCGGGCAGGAACACCAGGCCCGCCAGCAGGATCACCGCGGGCACGATCGCTCCGGCGAACATCAGCCGCCAGTTGCCCGACGTGCCGAGCCCGTAGCTGACCAGGAACGCGATCAGGATGCCGAGCACGATGAAGATCTGGTTCAGCGCGCCCATCGCCCCGCGCAGCCGCGCCGGAGCGAGTTCCGACAGGTACGTCGGGACCGTCGAGGACGACAGGCCGATGCCGACGCCGATCACGAGCCGGGAAATGATCAGCAACGCGAATGTCGGCGAGAAAGTGGCCGCGAGCGTGCCGATGATGACGACGACCGCGGCGACCATGATCGTCCGGCGGCGGCCGAGCCGCTCGTTGAGTCGCGAGGAGAAACTCGCGCCGACGATCGCGCCGATCGAAATGCTCGCGGTGATGACGCCCTTGTCCCAACCGGACAGGCCCCAGAGTTTCCCGATGAACGGCAACACCCCGGAAATCACGCCGAGGTCGTAACCGAACAGGATGCCGCCGAGGGCACCGAAGAAGTACAGCGTCGTTCTGCCGATGGGCCGCCGCGCCGCGGCTGTCTGTGTCATTGCCGAGCCGTCTCTTTCCGGGATGGCCGGCCGGTCCTGGTCCGCTGACCGGGAGGCCAGCGCCGTCCGGGCCGGACGAGTGGGGGTCGAGGGACAAGGACTGCCGGACTGGTCCAGCACTGCGGAACGGCCGAACCCGCCGCCGCGCAACGCCTTTCCTCGTCGCGTGCCGGCTTGTCCCGCTCCGGTACGAACTTCGCCGTACACAGTCACACGCTGGTCAGCGGCGGGCAAGACGCGGGCTGATAACTATTCAGTCACGTGACTAGCGTTCACATATGTGGACAAGCTAGGCGAGGGTTTGTGCAGGTCAGAGCCTTGGCGAGGGAATCATGGCAGGAGTTTTCGCGAAGGTCGAACTGTGCGGAACCGGGTGCCGCGGACGTCCGTCGTACGGGTCGTCCGGTCGCCGCGGTGGGGGAGATGCGCATGGGAACGGGTTTCGAGGTCGCTCCGGCGGAGGTCGCGACCGCGGCCGGACGGGCGCGGCAGGCGGCGGCGACCGTGCGGGCGGCCGACCTCGCGGGCGCGCTTGCCGGCGTCGGGCTTTCCGGCGGCACGAGCGTGGCCGCGGCGGATCGGCTGTCCGGCACCTGGGGGCGGGCCGTTCCGAAGTGGACGGCCGACACCGAGTCCTACGCGGGGAACCTGGACCAGGCCGCGGCCGGCTACCGCGACAGCGACCACAACGCCACCGGCGAGATCGCGGCGGCGGGCCGATGATCACTTGGGGAGACGTCCGGCGCTGGAATCCCGCCGACCTCGCTTCGGCGGTCGACGCGCTCGGCGCCCGGGCCGCGCGGCTCACCGGCGCGAACGACGACGCCGACGCCATGACGAAGTTCGGCTCCTGGCAAGGCGACTCGGCGGACGCGGCAACGGCCAAAGGTACTGCGCTGACAACGGAATTGCGGCAACTGACCACTGACGTGTCGGCGGTCCGGCGCGGGGTGCACGACGCGCAGCTGGCGGTCGAGCGGATCAGCTCCGCGGTGCGCGAGCTCGACGATTTCGCCGCACGCAACGGAATGCGGATCGACGACGGCGGCGGAGTCAGCGGCGAACCCGAACGACAGGCTGAGGTCGCCGACCGGGTCGGCCAGATTCTCCGGGAGGCCACCGGGGTCGACGCGGATCTGACCGTCGTGTTCGACCGCGCGGCCAACGGGGAAAGCGGCGGATCCGGGGTCGTCGCGCTGGCGATGGCGACCAGCAGCCAGCCGAAGCCGAACGGCACCCCGGCGGAGAACCGTGCGTGGTGGGACAGCCTCTCCGACTCTGCGCAGTCTTCGATCCTGCGCGACAACCCGGACCTGATCCGCAATCTCGACGGCATCCCGGTTGTCGATCGCGACGCGGCGAATCGTGTTGTGCTGCAACAGGAAATCGACAAGCGGAAGGGCGACGACGCTCAATTGCGCGGCCTCACCGCGATCCGCGACCGGCTCGCGGCCACCGGCGACGGCAAACCTCCTGCTTTCCTGATCTCGCTCGACGTGAGCGGCGACGGCACCGCGGTGGTCGCCGCCGGGAATCCGGACACCGCGGCGAATGTCGCGACGTACGTTCCTGGCACCGGCAGCGAGCTGGCCAAGATCGGCGGCGACCTCGGCCGGTCGGACAAGATGTGGCAGTCGGCGACGATGGCGGGCTCGCCGTCGACCTCGGTGATCACCTGGGTCGGTTATGACGCGCCGAATGAGCTTGTGGACGCCGCCAGCGAGAAATACGCCGACGGCGGCAAGGAACAGTTGTCGAAATTCGAGGACGGCCTGCGCGCGTCGCATGAGGGCGCACCGTCGCACAACACCGTGCTCGGCCACAGCTACGGCACGACGGTGATCGGCCACGCGGCTCGCGACGGCGGGCTCAATGCCGACGACCTGATCTTCGTCGGCAGCCCCGGCGTCGGCGTCGAGCACGCGAACCAGTTGCATCTCGACGGTGTGCCGCAGGACCAGGTCGCCCAGCACGTCCACTCGACGGTCGCGCAGCACGACCTCATCAAGATCACCAACATCGGTCTCCCCGGCCACGATCCGCTCGGCCCGAGCCCGGCCGGCGACGGCTTCGGCGGCCAGGTCTTCGAATCGGCTCCGGGCGACAAGGGCCCGTGGTACGAGGGCGGCCTGTCCGGGGCCGCGCACAGCCAATACTGGGAGGACAACAACCCGTCGCTGCGCAGTTTCGGCAGGATCATCGCCGGGTTGCCGGCGTGACGGCGCGCCGCACCGCGCTGGCCTGCCTCGCCGCCGTTCCTCTCGTAGCCTGCTCCCCAGGAGGTGCAGCCATGAACCCCACGATCACCGAAAACGAAGCCCGCGACCAGGTCGAGGACTACGTGCGCGGCGCGTTCTCCGCGCTGCCCGCGCCCGCCGGGCGGGAACTGTTCTCCCGCAACCGTTCCGAATGCACCGACCCGACCGACAACGGTCCGGAGGGGCGGTTCGAGATCTCCGCCACCTACGAGGTGACCGGCCTCGGACCGGACACCTTCAAGGCGCAGTTCGAGGCCGTCGTGAAGTGGTGGCAGGGGCACGGCTTCACCGTCCTGACCGACCGGCGGCCCACCGACCAGTACGTCTTCGCGCGCAATGAGCGGGACGGCTTCGACATGTCGTTGCAGGCCAACGAGCTCGGGAAGCTCTATTTGGGTGCGACGTCGCCTTGCGTCTGGCCGAAGGGGACTCCTGAAGCCGCGGCCGCCGTCGAGGAGCCGGAGGTTGTGGAGGCTTCGGAACCGGAACGGCCCCGGCCGCGTCGCGCGCCGGTGGACGACGAGGACTTCGGCCAGACGTCCTGGTCCGACGGAGGCACTGCGTTCTAGAGTGGACCAGCAGGTCCAATCAGGAGGCAGGCGATGACGCTCACGCGCAAGGGCGAAGCCACGCGGCAACGGATCGTGGAGGGCGCGGCCGACGTGATCCGCGAGCGCGGCGTGCTCGCGACGACGCTGGACGACGTCCGCGCGCAGACCAAGACCAGCAAAAGCCAGCTGTTCCACTACTTCCCGGACGGCAAGGAAGAACTGCTGCTGGCCGTCGCGCGCTGGGAGGCCGACCGGGTGCTGGAGGTGCAGCAGCCGTCGCTCGGCTCGCTGCGCACCTGGGACGACTTCCGGACCTGGCAGCAGGTGGTGCTGGGGCACTACACCGAGCAGGGCCGGCACTGTCCGTTGAATGTCGTGATGTCGCAGATCGGCCGCAACACGCCGGGCGCGCAGGCGGTGGTGACGCAGCTGATGCAGCGGTGGCTCTGCGAGCTGACCGCGGGGATTGAGAACCTGCGCGCGGCGGGGGAGGTCCGGCCTGGGCTGGACCCGAAGCAGGCGGCGTCGGCGTTGCTGGCGGGGGTGCAGGGCGGGGTGCTGATGCTGCTGACTACCGGCGAACCGCAGCATCTGGAGGCGGCGCTTGAGGTGGGGATCGCTGGGTTGCGCGCCTGAAAATAGGGGTAGCCGCGGGAAATTTGCTGGATTGGCGGCGAGTTGGGCCTGGCATGAGTCAAGGACCCGCACCCCGGCAACTGTCTGACGAAGCTCTCTCGGCCCTGCTCGGCCAGCAGCGGTTCGGCACGCTCGCGACGATCAAACGCAATGGTCAGCCGCATCTGACGACCATGCTGTACAGCTGGGATCCCGGCACCCGGACGGTGCGTTTCTCCACGACTGCCGACCGCAGCAAGGTCGGCCACCTGCGTCGCAACCCGCGGGCGACGGTGCACGTTCAGGGCGGCGACGTGTGGTCGTTCGCCGTTGCCGAGGGGCAGGCGGAGGTTTCCGGGGTCACCGAGGTTCCCGGCGACGCGGTGGGTCAGGAGTTGCTCGCGATGCTTCCGGAAGCCGCGCGGCCCGAGGACCCGGCGGAGTTCCTGAAGCAGCAGGTGGACGAGCGGCGAGTCGTGATCCGGCTCGCGGTCGAGCGGCTTTACGGCACCGCGCTCAACGTCTGAGGTGCCGCGACACGGTGAAGGGCCCCGGTGTTCCGGAACCCTTCACCGGCTGTTCGTTCAGGCGTTCTTGATCGCGGAGATCTCGAACTCGAGGGTGATCTTGTCCGAGACCAGCACGCCGCCGGTCTCGAGCGCGGCGTTGAACTTCACGTTGTAGTCGCTGCGGTTGATCGAGGTCGAGCCCTCGAAGCCGACGCGGTCGTTGCCGAACGGGTCCTTCGCGGAGCCGCCGAACTCGAACGGGACGGTGACCGACTTGGTGACGTCCTTGATGGTCAGGTCGCCGGTCACGTCGAAGGTGTCCTCGCCGGTCTGGGTGATCCCGGTGGAGGTGAAGGAGATGGTCGGGAACTCGTCGCAGGACAGGAAGTCGTTGTTGCGCAGGTGGCCGTCGCGGTCCGCGTTGCGGGTGTCGACGCTCTTGCTCTGGATGGTGATGCTGGCGCTGGAGTTCGCCGGGTTCTCGCCGTCCAGGGTGAACGAGCCTTCGAACTCGTTGAAGGAGCCGCGGACCTTGGTGACCATGGCGTGGCGGGCGACGAAGCCGATCCGGCTGTGCGAGCCGTCGATCGTGTAGGTGCCGGTCAGGTGGGCGTAGGTGGTCGCGCTGGTCATGTGTTCCGTTCCTTCGGGTCCTTGGTTGAGTGTTCAACTAGCACTGTAGCCCACAATAACTGATTGCGCGAGCAAGTGTCGGATATACTCCCCCTCTGTGGTGAACAGAACCCCGCTGACCAGTGAAGAAGAAGCAGTGTGGCGTCCGTTGATGCGCGTCGTCACGATCCTGCCGAGGGCTCTCGAGGACCAGTTCGCGCACGACAACGGCGTCTCGCTGACCGATTACACCGTGCTCGTGTCGCTCTCGGAAGCGCCCGAAGGCAGGCTGCGGCTCACCGACTTGGCGGAGGCCACGGCGCTGTCGCTGAGCCGGATCAGCCGGGTCGTGGAGGCGATGGTGCGCCGCGGCCTGGTGCGGAAGGTGAAGTGCCCGCAGGACCGCCGGGCCGCGCACGCGACGCTCACCGAACTCGGGCAGGCCAAGCTCGCCGCCGCGTACCCCGGGCATCTTCAGCGCGTACGGTCGTTCCTGTTCGACCACCTCTCGCCCGAGGAGGTCCGCGCCGCGGGCCCGATCCTCGCCCGGCTGGCTGCCGCGCTGGAGCCGTCGGACTGTTCGGCCTGCCCGGACGACTAGACCCGCCCCCGACGAAAGGCTGCCGATGCCCGACCAGGGTGAGTTCAAGCGCGACACGAACTACATCTCCGACCGCATCACCGCCGACGGCCGCGACGGCTGGCCGGTGGAGCCGGGCCGCTACCGCCTGGTGATCGCGCGAGCGTGCCCGTGGGCGAACCGCGCGTCGATCGTGCGCAGGCTGCTGGGTCTCGAAGAGGTGCTGTCGATGGGCCTGTGCGGCCCGACGCACGACGAACGCAGCTGGACCTTCGACCTGGACCCCGGCGGCCGCGACCCGGTGCTCGGCATCCAACGGCTGCAGGAGGCGTTTTTCGCGCGGTACCCGGACTATCCGCGCGGGATCACCGTTCCGTCCATTGTGGATGTACCCAGTGGACAGATCGTGACCAACGACTTCAAGCAGATGACTGTTGACCTGTCGTTGGAATGGGGCGCCTACCACCGGGACGGCGCGCCGGAGCTGTACCCGCAGCGGCTGCGTGACGAAATTGAGGACGTCGCGGAGAAGGTGTTCCGGGATGTGAACAACGGCGTGTACAAGGCGGGTTTCGCCACTTCGCAGGAGGCCTACGAAGAGGCGTACCGTGCGCTGTTCTCCCGGCTGGACTGGCTTTCCTCGCGCTTGGCGGGGCAGCGGTATCTGGTGGGGGACACGATCACCGAGGCGGACGTGCGGCTGTTCACGACGCTGGTCCGGTTCGACGCGGTGTACCACGGGCATTTCAAGTGCAACCGGCAGAAGCTCACGGAGATGCCGGTGCTGTGGGCGTACGCGCGGGATCTGTTCCAGACGCCCGGGTTCGGGGACACGATCGATTTCGGGCAGATCAAGGAGCATTACTACGTGGTGCACCGGAATGTGAACCCGACCGGGGTGGTGCCGCTGGGGCCGGAGCTCGCGGGGTGGCTTACGCCGCATGGGCGAGAGGAGCTGGGCGGGAGGCCGTTCGGGGACGGGACGCCGCCTGGGGAGCCGCCGGTGGGGGAACGGGTGCCTGAGTTGGGCGCATGACGGTTTATCAGGTACCTCACTTACTGAGTCAGATGAGCTAATTCCTGCATAGAAGGAAGCATCATTTTTGTTCTGCCCCGCACTCGATTCCGTTAAGGTTTTTTGGCGGTATTCTTTCTAGCTCTTCTATTCTATACATAAGATCTTCGGCGACGCCGTCGCCATGGATTGCATTGATGAGCGTGCATAGGTCCATGAGGGCAAAGGCCCAAATCACCGATTCAGTCGGTGTTACTTCGACGGGAATGTTTAACCGGAATTCTACTGCAGATTCTTGAGCTTGAGCTGCCCAAAGCGCGCCCGCTACGAGTGAGAATTCATTGCTTGCGGCGGCTCTGACGTTGATTCTCCTATACAATTTTCGCACAAGCAGGTCTGCGACAAACTTAACCTTATCATCGCCTTCGGAGTCAGCCATGGGGATTTCTCCGTGAAAAAGTGTTGGCCCTGAAAGCATGATATCGACAAGGTATAAAAATGCTCCGACCAGCGCATGCCAATTACGCTCGGAGGAATCTATCATCGGTACGTCTGCGCTGTCGTCAGCCAGCATGTTCTCTATGAGTTTTATAGCTGTTGGTATATCGCCGGGAACAATCGGTCCTCCTGCTCCTCTGATGGCAACTATTCCTTCTGCGACATCCGAGCTGACAAAAGCTCCGATTCGATTTCCTCGTCGTGTCAGATGAACGACGGTGTTCCTGAGCTTCACATCTTCGGTCACTTCCTTGAATCTGATGCGCGCCTCGCGGACGCCGATCTCCGACTCGTTGAGCCGTTCTAGGTTCTCGAACACGACGTCAAGTTAGCATGGTGGGTGCTGAGGCACTGCTGTCAATGTGTACACAACAGGACTTGGCTTTGATCTGCATGGAGGGCAGACTCGAGGAAGGTGAGCGGGGCTGAGCGCGGGCCCTGCCGGGTTCGTCAAGGAGAACGAGGGCGTGGAGAAAAGTTCAAAAGGCAAGCTATCGAAAAAGCGCAACAGCAAGAATGGGAAAATAGAAAATGACGACCTTATTCATTTCTTGACGTGTATAATTAGCGGTTGGGGGTCGACGATGCGGTTCTTGGTGATCGTCGTTGTTTGCACTGCGGTCGTGGGTATTATTATTTGGCTGCTGAGGCTGAGCGTCGAATTTGGCTCAGTGCGAATTATTCAGCCATAATCTGATTCTGGTCGAAAATGTCGGCGTGTGGAGTTGTCCACTCTGGCGGGTGAATTATCGGGCAGCGTCTAATCTTCATCAGTATTGAGAAGAATCCGCAGCAGCTCTTCGGGCGCGTCACGCATCACGTCGTGCTTGCTGTCCAGCGCGTGCACATTCCACTGTGGATCGTCGAGAAGCCGCCGATAAGTCGGCTCGAATGGCGACCCGCCGTCCCAAATCGTCGCGTACACGTAGTCCCGGCGGCGGAATCGGCTCAGGTCGGCGTCCAGTCGGATCGACTGCAGCAGTGACGCCAGCGGATGAGCCGACGCGCGCGGGTCGAAGAACGGCAGCGGCGGCACGGCGTATCCGGTCTCGCCGACGCTCAGATACCACTCGCGCTGCCGGTCATCGGTCAAACTCCAGCAGGAGTCGCCGTTTTCCGGGACGAACGCGTCGAGGTACACGAGTGAATCGACCAGTTCCGGCACCCGGTCGGCGGCACCGGTGATGACCATCCCGCCGTAGCTGTGGCCGACCAGCACGGCGCGTTCGACCTGCTCGGCCTGCATCGCGCGGACGACGTCCTCGATGTGGGTCTCGAGGTTGACCCCGCCGTTCAGCAGGTGCTGCCGTTCGCTGAGGCCGGTGAGCGTCAGCGGGAGCACGCGGTGGCCGCGGTCGCGCAGCTGGCCGGTGAGCCGGTCGAAGCACCAGCCGCCGTGGCAGGCGCCGGGGACGAGGACGTAGGTGGTCATGGACGCAACGCTAGAAGCCGCGCGGCGAGAAGTCCAAGAGCTGGTTCTTCCGTGATCCAGAAGCAGTGGTTATGCCCGGCTGGGCAAGGGGAGGTCGTGCGACTTGCGGAAGTCGTTCAGGGCGGCCCAGGCGAGGTGCGGGTCTAGAGCGAGCCGTCGGCGGGCGATGGCCAGTTCGTGCAGGCTCGGCGTGAGGCGGGACTGGGTGAGCGCGTCGGTGAACATGTCCAGGACGGTGGCGCAGAAGAGGACGAACGCGCTGCTGTGCAGGCGCAGCCGGTTGACCGCGTCGGCTAGGTCGGGTGTTGCTCCTTCATGCAACGAGGCGGCCAGTTCGGCGAGTTCCACTGCTTCGCGGGTGTCGGGGATGCGGAGCAGTTTCGGCCACAGTTCCGCCAGCTCCGGTGTTTGCGGGAGTCCGCGAGCCTGCGCGATGAAGCCGCTCGACTTGGCAGCCAGGTCGGTGCAGATCAGGATGCTCGTGACGGTCGACAGCGACGGTTCGTAGTGTTCGGTCGTCACGTCCACCATGTCGATCGTGGTGCGGCGCAGGTCGCGCGGCAGGCCGCCGGACAGGCAGTGGCCGAGGTAGCAGAACTGCTCCGGGACGCCGGGCAGCCGTTGCGCGATCCACAGCCTGCTTTCGTCCAGCGTGAACGATTCCAGGCGCACCACTTCGGAAAACGCGCTGTCGAAGGCGTCGCGCACGGCCAGGCCGCGTTGCTCGAAGCTGAGCACCGCGTCGTCGGACACCGCCACGAAATACAGGCAGCCGGGCACGCCGAAGATGCCCTTGATGTCGTTCACCAGCTGCTGGGCCTTGTCCTGCTCGCCGATCTTGTCCAGCTCGTCGATGGCGACCACGACCCGGTCGGTGATCCCCTCCTCGCGCAACGACTCGGCGGTCAGCTGGGCGAACGCGCGGAACTCGTCGACGACTTCCGGATGGGTCAGCTGCTGTTCGGCCCGCTGCGTGGTGCGGGTGCGGCCCAGTTCGCCGCCCGCCGGGACGGCGAG
Organism: Amycolatopsis sp. cg13; assembly: GCF_041346965.1. Taxonomy (GTDB): domain Bacteria; phylum Actinomycetota; class Actinomycetes; order Mycobacteriales; family Pseudonocardiaceae; genus Amycolatopsis. The sequence goes on along the minus strand of NZ_CP166848.1, from coordinate 4,299,449 downwards.
TTTTCCCGACCAGCCGGTGGTGTAGGTCAGCAGGTACTGGATCCGGAGCAGCTGTCGGCGAGCTTCGGCCTGCAGGGCGCGCGGTCCGGCTGACGACTTTCGACGCAGGAGGATTACCAGCGCGCCGACTGCTGCGGTGAGGAGTTTCGCTGCCCAGCGGAGCGTGAGGACGGCGACTGTGGCCAATGCGATCCGGTTGCTCACCGGCTGGTCTGTCCACAAAGGAGCAATCAGGTCAGGGAACTGCACGCCGGTAACGGTTTTCCACAGTTCAGCGGGAAAGCGCGTGAATTTCCCGTTCCACAGCAGGCCGCCGATCGCCCAGCCGAGCGCGGCCGAGACGGCGAGGTCGGCCGTTCCGCGCAGGACCCGGCGGGCCCACCATCGCCAGCCGGTTCCCGGGCCGACTACCTGCCGGACCCGGGCGAGGACGGCTTGGCACAGCAGTTTGTGCAGGTGCAGCACGAAATCGCGGGCGTCGTAGGTGGCTGGCGCGGAGGCGACCACCACCAGTGGCGCCGGGTTTTCGCTGCCGTGCAACAGACCTCGTTGCATGGAACGGATCGCGGTGGTCTTGCCCGACCCGCGTTGCCCGCCGAGTGCGACCGCGCCGGAGCCCGCGCGTTCGAGGACGCGCCGCAGCCGTTTCGCCGCCGCTGTCGGCACGATTCGGCTGCTGTCCTCCTCGCCGAGGTCGTGTTGCTGGTCGAAAACCAGTGTGGTGCCGAAGTGCAGCCGGCGGTGCGCGGAGATGACGTCGCGGACCTCGGGCAGCACGATCTCGCGCGCGGCGAACGAGCGGCGCGGCCCCAGGCCGAATTGCTCCTCGTGGAACTGCATGGCTTCCGGGTTGATCCATTCGCGCAACGAGGTGACCTTGCGGACCGCGAGCGCGCCGGTGGCGAACAGGACGCACGGCATCATCACTCCGGCGAAGACCCGGAGGAACAGCGGGAGCTGGCTCCACGCCGCGCTCATCAGGCTGAGGTAGGCGAGCCCGAGCAGCACCGCGACGATCAGCCAGGCCACCTCGCGCGGCGACACCGCGCGGTTTCGCGGACGGAACCCTCGGTCGCCCTCGGCCATGACCTGGTCCTGCAGCGTCCGGATCTTCGCGAGGAGAGTCTCGTTCGCGAAGAGCTCTTCGCGCACGACTTCGGCGCGCAGCGATTCGCGGGCGAGGAGCTGGATGACCGCGGGGGAACCGAGCGTTTCGTCGATGAGAGAGGCGAGTGCGGCTTGCGCGGTCCAGGAGTCGAAGTCCTCGAGGTCTTCCTCCCCGATGGAGTGCGGGTCGCTCCGCTCGCCAGTCACCGGCGGATGATGCCATACGAAGGGCGTTGAGCAGGCCGGTTAGCGGGAAGCGACCTCCAACAGTCGCAACGCGTCCCGGGAGGCGGCGTCGCGCGGCGTATAGGCCTCGAGCTGGTGGTCGGGGCTGTCGGGCTGGAGCCAGACCTGGTAGTCGATGTTCACGGGCCCGAGCGTCGGGTGGCGCAGGTCCATCGGGCCGCTCGTGCAGTCCACGACGTCGCCGGCCGCCCAGAGCGCGGCGAATTCCGGGCTGCCCATGGCGAGTTCGCCGATCAGCTCCGCGAGCCGGGCGTCGGTCGGATGTTTGCCGGACATCAGGCGCAGGTAGCCGACGTGGGTGCGGGCCATCTCCGCCCAGTTGCGGTACAGGTCGCGGTGCAGCGGGTCGAGGAAGAACATCCGCGGGATCGACGGGCGGGTCTCGGGCGAGTCCGGCGCGGCGTAGTCGAGGTGTTCGGCGTGCAGGAGGTGGCCGGTGCGGTTCCAGCCGAGCACGTCGCCGCGGCGGCCGAGGACGATCGCGGGGACGCTGTCGCTCAGCGCGTGCAGCAGGGTCGCGACGTGCGGGTCCAGCGTTTCCGGCGCGGGGCGCACCAGCCGGGGGACTCCGCAGCGCTGGGCGAGGTTGTGCAGATGGCTCGACTCGGTCTCGTCGAGGTTGAGCACTCGCGCGAGCGCATCGAGCACCTGCGGCGACGCGGTGCCGGACTGGTCCTGCTCCAGCCGCGTGTAGTAGCCGACGCTGACGCCCGCGAGCTGGGCGAGTTCCTCCCGGCGCAGACCCGGCACCCGGCGGAGCGTGCCGTACGTCCGCATCCCGGCGGCGTCCGGCGTCACGCGGTCGCGGCGGGTCTTGAGGAACACGCCGAGGGTTTCGGTCTGCATGATCCCGATCGTAGGCAAGCTCGCGGACCAGTGCCTGCACCTGCGAGGGGTACTCATCGCCGGTGCTGGCCGAGCGCGGCCGCGGGTTCCGAGGATCGGGAGCATGACGGAAACTCGCCGCGCCTGGCTGGGTCTGCTCGTGGTGCTCGGACCGGTCCTGCTGGTCTCGATGGACGGTTCGATCCTGTTCCTGACCATGCCGACCATCACCCGCGCCCTCGCCCCGACCGCCGACCAGGCCCTGTGGATCCTCGACAGCTACGGCTTCGCGGTCGGCTCGCTGCTCATCGCGTTCGGCAACCTCGGCGACCGCTACGGGCGGCTGAAACTGCTGATGATCGGCGTCGCGGTTTTCGGGGCGGGTTCCGCCGGCGCCGCGTTCGCGCCGACGCCGGAATGGCTCATCGGCTGCCGCGTGCTCATGGGGCTCGGCGGCGCGACGCTGTTGCCTTCGGGGCTCGCGGTGCTCAGCGAACTGTTCCCCGAGCCGCGGCGGCGGGCCAGGGCGATCGGGATTTTCGCCGCGACGTTCGCCGCGGGGTTCGCGATCGGCCCGATTCTCGGCGGGCTGCTGCTGAGCCGATTCGGCTGGGGATCGGTGTTCCTGGTCAATCTGCCGGTCGTCGCGGTCTTTCTCGCGGCCGCGCCGGTGGTGCTCCGGGAAGCCAGGACGACCCGGCCGGGCAAGGTCGATCTGCTCAGTATCGCCTTGTCCGCGGGCGGTTTGCTGCTGGCGGTCTACGCGGTCAAGGAATTCGCCGCCTACGGTCCTTCTTGGCCGGGCGCGTTCGCCGGCGTTGCCGGGGCCGGGGTGCTGACGTGGTTCGTGCTGCGGCAGCGGACGTTGGAGTATCCGCTCCTCGATGTGACTTTGTTCCGCGAGAAGGTGTTCACCGTCGCGGTGATCACGGGGGTGCTGTCCCTGTTCGCGTGGTCGGCGGCGGCGTATCTGACCGGGGTTTACCTCCAGTCGGTGCTGGGGTTGTCCGTGCTGCACGCCGCGCTGCTGGCGCTTCCGGGCGCGGTCGCACTGACCGCGACGTGCGTCCTCACCCCGGCGCTCGCCGCGCGGATCGGGAGCCGGGCGGCCTTGGTGACGTGTCATTTCGCGATCGCGCTCGGGCTGGCTCTGCTACTGGCGACCACGGTCACCGGTGGGGCCGGATGGTTCGTCGCCTCGACGGTGGTCGCCGGTTTCGGTTACGGAATCTCGTTCTCGCTAGTCGCGGACACGGCGGTCGGCGCGGTTCCGGCGGATCGGGCCGGTTCGGCGGGGGCGATCAGCGAGACGGCCAACGAGATCGGTCATGCGCTGGGAATCGCGTTGCTGGGGTCGGCGGCGGCGTTCGTTTTTCGGTTGCTGGCACCGGAGGGGGCTGCCGCTGCGAAGGGGGCGGTGGTGAGTGGGTTGCATGTCGCGATGGGGGTGGCGGCGGTGCTTTGTGTGGGGCTGGGAGCGCTCGCGTTGCGGTGGCTTCCCGAGTCAGCCGAGGACGTCGTAAGCGAGGGCGATCGGGTCGTCGACTGTGCCTGAGGGTTCGGCATGAACGGCGGCTTCGACGGCAGTCGCGTCCGGCAGGGCCAGGTGCGGACCACCGAGGAGGTCGTGTGCGGCGGCTAAAAGGTCGGCGGCGGCGACCGGGCGGTTGACGCGCAGCGCGTGGTCGGCGACGCCCAGGAGGATGATCGCCAGATACAGCACCTCACCGGCTTCCGCGGCCAAGGCGAGTGCTTCGCGGCGGCGATCCCGGGCCGTGGGCAGGTCGCCGGTTTGGGCGTCCAGGTAGGCGTGCGAATGCTGGATCATCGCGCGGAACAACGGATGCGGCTCGGATTCGCTCAACAGCGCTTCGGCGCGGTTCAGTTCCAGCCGCGCTTCCGCCAGATCGCCGCGCCAGCGGGCCAGGTCCGCTTTCGTCTGGGCCAGGAACGCGAGCGCATCAGGGAACGGCACACTCCGCGCGTCGCGTTCGGCGGCGGTTACCGCGGCCGCTGCCGCTGCCTTGTCGCCTAGTTGCCAGAAGAGGTGTGCTTGCCGTCCGCGGGCGAAGAGAACATCCTCCGCCGAACCGATTTCCGAGACGACTTGGATCGATTCCTCATAGCACGAAACGGCTTCCTCCAGTTCGCCGCGACGGCCGACGACATCGGCGAGGCTGTTCAGCGCCAGCGACATTCCCCAGCGTTCCCCGCACAGCCGGAACAGCCGGACGGCCTCGCGGATGTCGGCTTCCTGCGCGGCCGGGTCGTGCCAGAGGTTCAGTTGCGTCCGCGCTCGGTGCAGCCGGGCATGCGCGCGCAGCCACGGGTCGTCGTCGGCCAGCAATTCGTCCAATGTGGACTTCAACGTGCTGCTGTCCGCGGTCTGCGTGAACACCGGGATGATCGATCGCAGCAAGGAATTCTTGCTGTCGCGGCTGAGTTCGAGCGCTTTGCGGCCCAAGGCGTCGGCGGAGGTTTCGGAGGTCATGCCGATGGTCAGCAGCAACGCGGCCATCGCGTACCCCATCGCGCGCAGTTCGCGATCCACCTCGCCGGGCAGCGCCAAGGCCGCCTCGATCAGTTCCTGCGCCTCGGTTTTGTGGCCGGTCAGCATCCAGAACCACGCGCACGACGTCGCCAGCCGAAGCGCCGTCGTGGCCTCGCCAGCGGCAATCGCGCCGCGCGCCGCGGAGATCAGGTTGCCGTGTTCGGCGGCGAAGCGGGCCAGCCATTCGATCTGTTCGGCGCGGCGCAGGTACTTGTCGCCGGTTTCGGCGAAGCGGGCGAACCACTCGGCGTGCGCCCGGCGCAGTTCCTCGCGTTCGTCGGCCACTGTCAGCTGTTCCAGGCCGTACGCCTTGATCGTCTCGAGCATCCGGTAGCGCGGCTCGGCGTCCCCGGAAACGGTGATTAGCGATTTGTCGACTAACGCGCTGAGCAGCTCCGATGTACCGCCGCAGACCGCTTCCGCTGCCTCGGCGGTCGCCCCGCCGGAGAACACCGACAACCGGCGCAGCAATTGCCGTTCGTCCGGTTCCAGCAGGTCCCAGCTCCAGTCGACCACCGCGCGCAGCGTGCGATGCCGCGGCAGCGCGGTCCGGCTGCCCGCGGTGAGCAGGCGGAACCGGTCATCGAGCCGGGCGGCCAGCTGTGACACGGTCAGAGACCGCAACCGGGCCGCGGCGAGTTCGACTGCGAGCGGCATTCCGTCGAGCGCCCGGCAAATCCGCACCACGTCGTCCACAGTGGACTCGTCGACGGTGAATCCCGGCCGGACGGCAGCGGCGCGGTCGGCCAGCAGCCGCACCGAGGCGCACGACATCGCTTCGACGGGCGTCGCGGTTTCCGCTGGCAGCGTCAGCGGTTCGACTGGCCAGAGCGCTTCGCCGGTCACTGCCAACGGTTCCCGGCTGGTCGCGAGAATGCGCAGCCGGGGGCATTCGCCGAGCAGATGGTCGGCCAGTTCCGCGGCGGCTTCGATGACGTGCTCGCAATTGTCGAGCACCAGTACCGCGTCCCGATCGCGCAGCGCTCTCGTCGCCCGCTCGCGTGGGGTGCCGATGGCGAGCGTCCCGGGGTACATCTGTTCGCGCAGGCCCAGCGCGTCGAGCACGGCCTGCGGGACGTCCGCGCCATCGGTGAGCGGAGCCAGTTCGACGAACCACACGCCATTGCGTTCGGACAGCAGATGCCGTCCGGTTTCCGTGGCCAGCCGGGTCTTTCCGGCCCCACCGGGCCCGGTCAGCGTGGTCAGCCGGTATTCGCCGACCAGCTTGGCCACGCGCGTGACCTCGGTGTTCCGGCCGACGAAACTCGTCAGCCCGGCCCGTAGGTTCGTGCGCGCTTCGTCCTCGTCGGCCACCGTTTCGCGGAGGATCTTGGTGTGCGCGGCGGACAGTTCGGGTGCCGGGTCAGCGCCGAGTTCATCTGCCAGCGCCATCCGGATTCGCGCGAACACCTGCAGCGCTTCGGCTGGTCGTCCGGCGGCTTGCAGCGAGAGCATCAATGCCGCGGCCAGCCGTTCGCGCAGCGGATGTTCGGCCAGCTGTTTCGACAGCTCCTCGGCGAGATCCGCGCCGTGCCCCAGCCGGAGCACGGCTTCGGCGTACTCCTCGGTGGCGGAAAGCCGCAGCTCGTTCAGCCGCACGATGTGGCCCTGGAAGAACTGCGCGTCGGAGACGTCTCCGAGTGCCGGACCGCGCCACAGGTTGAGCGCCTCGCGCAGCAGCACCACTCGCTTCTCGTCGGGTGCCGTCCTGGCCGCAGTGACCAGCTCCTCGAACCGCGCCGCGTCCACGGTCGCCTCGGGCAGCCGGTAGCCGGACGGCGTGGAATCGAGCCGCGTCCCGGCCCGGCGAAGTCGCGAGACCAGCGCCTGCAGCGCGTTGGCCGTGGCCGGCGGACGCGTCCCCCAGACGGCGTCGACGAGCCGCCCAGCCGAGACGACCTGGCCAGGCTCCAGCGCGAGGGCGCTCAGCAGCGTCCGCAATCGGACGCCGGTGATCTCGACCGCGGCACCGTCGTCGTTCCGGACCTCCAGCGGGCCCAGCAAGCCGATCCGCACCTGGTCGATGATGCCGGGTCGGCGGCCGTCCCGTCCTCCGGGATCTCCCCGATATCCAGGAGCTTCGAGCAGAAAAATGGAGTCGACACCAAGTTTGGAGTCTGCTTCACTATTCGGCGTGGGGCTTCGGGAGCGGAAGAAGCAGGAGACGGTACGGCGGATCGCGGAAACCGCGCTGCGGATGTTCGTTGAGCGCGGATTCGACGCGGTGACGATCGCCGAGGTCGCGGAGGCCTCCGACGTCGCGGTCAACACGGTCTACAACCACTTCCGCGTCAAGGAAGACCTGGTCCTGCCGCCGTCGGAAGCTTCGGCGGGACGGCTGGCCGAGATCGTGCAGGCGCGCGGGCCAGGGGCGTCCGCGGCGCGCGCGGTGCTGGACCGCCTGCGCGACGAGATCCGGCAGCGCTCGCGGACGATCGGGCTCAGCCCCGGGTTCGGCCGGGTGCTGCCGATGATGCTGGCCGCGCCCACGCTCGCCGCCCGGCTGCAGGATCTCGGTCAGCAGATGGTCGCCGAACTCGCCGACCTGCTGGTCGCGGAAACCGGTGCGGCACAGGACGATCCGGTGCCCAGGCTGGTCGCCGCGCAGATCGGGTGGGTGCACAGCCTGCTGTATGGCGAGATCGGCAACCGCACCGTCGCCGGAGAGCGGCCGGACGACATCGCGGAGGCGGCGTTGACGCTTCTCGACGCGGTAGAAGGCCTGCTCAGCGACCAAGTACTGACTTATGCGACCCGAAAGGACGCCTGACATGGACGCGTTCCGCGTGATCATCCGCGGCAAATTCGACGCTCTCGACGAGAGCGCCCGCGCGGTGCTGGAAGCCAAGACCGACGTCGCCTTCACCGAGGAAGGCACGTTCAGCTACGACGTCAACGCGACGGCGTTCACCTTCCGCTGCCAAGTCCCGGCCGGTCCGGACGACGACGAACGCGCGGCGAAAGACGGCGCGACCGTCGCGTTGGCCGAGCACGGATTGCCGTACCGGGACCTGAACTACGCGGTCACCGACTTGCGCGCGATCAAGATCCGCCGCAAGAACCGCTGACGACCTCCGCCAGCGCGGTCGCCGGTCGCGAACTGATTCCTTCAACCTCGAAAGCGAGCGCGTATGACCACGCAACTGATCCTTCTCGGCACGGCGGGCGGTCCCGCGCCGAAACGCACGCGGAGCGCTCCGGCGCAGGCGATCGTCGTCAACGGTGCCACCTACGTGATCGACTGCGGCAACGGCGTCGCCCGGCAGTTGGTGCACGCGGGAATCAGGCTGGACTCGCTGCGCGCGGTCGGCATCACGCATCACCACTCCGACCACAACGCCGACTACGGCAACCTCTACCTGCTGGCCTGGGCGGCGAACCTGGAACGTCGGGTCCCCGCGTTCGGCCCGCCGCCGCTCGCGGAGATGACCCGGCATTTCCTGGCGATGAACCGCTTCGACATCGACACCCGGGTCGGCGACGAGGGCCTGCGTCCGCTGGACCAGCTGCTCGATCCGCACGAGATCGCGGCGGACGGCGTGGTCTTCGAGGACGAGAACGTGCGGATCACGGCGGCCCGCGTGGATCATCCGCCGATCGTCGACGCGTTCGCCTACCGCATCGACACCGCGGACCGGTCCATCGTGATTTCCGGCGACACCGCGCCGTGCGAGAACCTGGTACGGCTCGCTGAGGGCGCGGATGTCCTGGTGCACGAGGTCATGTACGTCCCCGCGGTCGACGAAATGGTGCGCCAGTTCAACGGCACGACGCTGCGGGACCATCTGCTGGCGAGCCACACGAGCGTCGACCGGGTCGGTGCGCTCGCCAAGGAAGCGGGCGTCGGGACTCTCGTGCTGTCGCATTTCGTCCCGACTGATGCGGACATTCCCGACGAGGTCTGGAGCGAGCACGCCGCGGCCGGATTCGACGGGGAGGTGGTCGTCGGCCGGGACTTGCTGCGGCTTTGACTGGATCCGGCGGAAGTCGCGTCGTTCCCCGGCTTCGGCGCGTTTGGTACCTACAGTGGCGAGGTGACTACGCCCGCAGAGGACCAGCGCGACCACGTGATGGCGCGCGCGTCCGCGCTCCGCCGTGAGATTCGCGCGGGTCTGGCGCAGCTGCCGGACCAGGCGGACGACGAACGCACGCAGACGCTCGACACCCTGGTCGAGCGGGCGGAGGCGCTGCTGAGCACCGAGAAGGAAGTCGACGCCGCCGTCGAGCAGGTGCGGCTCGCCCGGCTGGAAGCCAAACGCGGCAAGGTCCAGCGGACGACGTTGTACCTGGCGGTCGCGCCCGTCGCGGTCGGGATGGTGAGCGGTGCGATGATGCTGTTCGGCGCGCTGAACGCGGTCTGGTTGCTGCTCGCGTTGCCGTTGCTGGGCGCTGGCTTGCGGATCGCGTTCGGACCCCTCGGGCCGACGCCGCTGATGGTCAACCGGCGGCAGCGGGCCGCGTACAGCGGAGCGCTGGCGGCGATCTTCACCGCGGTCGCGCTCATCGGGCCCGGGCCGACCGCCCAACCGATCATGGTCATTCTGGCAGCGCTCGCCACAGTCGCGACTGTGGCGTTTCTGGTGCAGGAGGCGCGGTGACCTACTCCGAGTACTACCGCGACACCGAGTACTACCCGGCCGAGGAGGGTCCGGAAGCCGATCCGGAACTGGTTGCTCTCACCGACACTGTCGGCGGTATGCAAGAGACCGTCGACGATCTGGAAAGCCGCACCGTCCGCGACCTTTCCGAACTGCGCGAGACCGTCGAGTCGTTCACCGAAACGCATTCCCGGCACGAAACCCGCCTCGACCACACCGCCCGGCAGCTCGAACGGCTCCGGCAGCGGCTGCTGGTGCTCGAACGCGCGGTGCGAGTGTCGGAGAAGGTTCCGGTGGTCGACCTGGACAACGTCGGCCCGCGGCTGCGACAGCTCGCCGCCGAGGCGGAACGGCGGCACAGCCTCGCCGCGCAGCTGCTCACGCCGAGCCAGCGCCGACCGCACGAAGAGGACCTCGCGCGGCTGCCTCAGGCGCAGAAAGCGTTGGCGGAGTGCGAAGTCGCGTTGATCGGTGTGCTGGAGGTGCTGGCGACAGCCGAGCGCGGCACGCCGGAACGGGACGACGCGGAGTCGCGACTGTCCGAAGTGGTCGCTCGCCGACGCGGTGTGCTGGACCGTCAGCTGCCTGCCGCGCGGGAGGATGCCGAAGCGGCGCAACAACTTCTGGCCGCGGACGAGGTGACGCGGACCCGGGTGCTGCCGCAGATCGAGAAGTGCGAGCGGGATTGGGAAGAGCTGCATTCCCGGCTGCGCGAACGGATTACCGAGGCGATCGGGTCGAGCGCGTTGTTGCCGGTGTGGTTCACGCACGCGTTCGGAGTCGCGCCGCCGTCCGGCGCTGCGGGCGACAAGTGGATCCGCGCGGCGACGTCAGCGCTGGCCTACCGGGTGACGCACGGCGTGGTCGATCCCGCGCTGCCGCTGGGGGAGCCGCCACCGTCGGACACCGACTGGACGGAACCGAAGTGGTCCTGGCGGGCTCGGTTGGAGCACGACATCGAGGAACTCGACCTCGGGGTGGACTAACGCGGTTCCTCTGGTGCGGCGTCGGTCGTGGGGGCGAGTTCGCGTTGCATCCAAGTGACGTCGCGCCAGGCACCGTGTTTCCAGCCGATCTTGCGCCAGGTTCCGATGAGTTCGAAGCCCATCGCCTTATGCAGCCCGACGCTGGGTTCGTTCGGCTGCGTCATCCCGGCGACTGCGGTCCGGAAGCCGCGTTCGGCTAGGCGGGCGAAAAGGGCTTCGTACAAGGCTTTCCCGCCACCTGCGCGTCGTCGGTCCTGCGCTAGGTACACGCTCACTTCGCACGACCAACGGTAGGCAGCACGTTCCTTGTACGGGCTGCCATACGCATACCCGACCACTGAGCCGTCGATTTCCAGCACCAGCCATGCGTACGACTTCGTCGCTTTCGCGATCCGTGCGGCCATTTCCGTCGGCGTCGGCGGTTCGGTCTCGAAGGTGATCGCGGTTTCCCGGACGTACGGCGCGTAGATCGCCGCGCAGGCTTCGGCGTCCCGTTCTTCGGCAGGTCGGATCAGCATGTGCACGATAGTAGACACAAGCCGCTGCTATAGTCGACCACTGTGACCGATCCCCTCTCCGCTTCGCTCGCTGCGGCGGTGCGCGAAGCCCGCCAGGACCGTGCGCTGTCCGCTGGCGTGCTCGCCGAACGCTCCGGAGTTTCCCGCGCCATGATCGGGAAAATCGAACGCGGCGAGGCGCAGCCGACGGCCGTGTTGCTGAGCAGGCTCGCTACCGCGCTCGGGTTCACGCTGTCCGAACTCATCGCCCGCGCGGAGGGGGACGACCGCCGCCTTGTCCGGTGCGAGGACCAGCCGACCTGGCAAGACCCGGTCACCGGCTACGTGCGCCGCGCGGTCTCGCCGCCCGGGCACGGCGCGACCGAACTCGTGGAGGTCGACCTGCCGCCCGGCGCGAAAGCCGGGTTCCCGGCCAGTTCCTATACCTTCGCGGATCACCAAGTCTGGGTGCTGTCTGGCCAATTGCGCTTCCGCGAAGGCGAAGTGGTGCACGAACTCTCCGAGGGGGATTGCCTTCAGCTGGGCCGCCCAGTCGACTGCGCGTACGAGAACCCCGGAATCCAGCCCTGCCGCTACCTGGTGGTGCTCACCAAACGCTGAATGTGACTCAGGTCACGCCTGATTTGTCTGATTACCGGGGTCTCCCGCCCGGAGATGATGCGACCGCATGAAGCATCCGGGAGGAGAAGCGAGTGGGTTCGTGGCGCGAATTGGGAGCGCACTTCAGCACGGCGGTCGTGCTGGCCGGCGGCGTGCTCGTCGGCGCGGTCAACATCTATGTGGCGGCAAGCCTTTTGCCGACCGCGGTCGCCGACATCGGCGGGGAACGGCTCTACGCGTGGAACATGACGGCGTTCCTGGTCGCGCAGGTCGTCGCGACGATGTTCGTCAGCCGGGCGCTCGCCCGGCTCGGCAACGCGACCGCGTACCACCTCGGGTTCGGCGTTTTCGCGACGGGCTCGGTGGTGTGCGCGGTGAGCCCGGCGATGCCGGTGCTGCTGGCGGGTCGCGGGGTGCAGGGACTGGGCGCGGGATTGCTGACCGGGCTCGGGTTCGCGGTGATTCATTCGGCGCTGCCGCGGCAGTTATGGGCGCGGGGGAGTGCGTTGATTTCGGCGATGTTCGGCGTCGGCAACCTCGTCGGCCCGGCGCTCGGCGGACTGTTCGCGCAATTCGGTTCGTGGCGGGTGGCGTTCGTCGTGCTGGCGGTCGCGGCGGTCGTGATCGCGGCGTTGGTGCCGCGGGCGCTTCCGCGTAGTGAACGTGGCGGCGAGGTAGCCCCGGTGCCGACCTTCGCGCTGGTGGCCGTGGTGGGTGCGGTCGGGGCGGTGAGTGTTGCCGGAATCTTGACGAACATCGTCGCGATGGCCGCGTTCATCGTGCTGGGATTTGGCTTCGTGCTGGCATTTCTGCTCATCGAGAAGCGCGCCGCGGTCCGGGTGCTGCCCGCTGCGACCTACGAATCCGGCTCGTCGCTGAGGTGGATCTACCTGACCATCATGTGCCTCGCGGCCGGAGTGTCGGTGGAATCGTTCCTGCCGCTGTTCGGCCAGCATCTCGGCGGATTACCGCCTGCCGCGGCGGGATTCTTCTCCGCCGCCCTGTCGTTCGGCTGGTCGGCGAGTCAGATAGTCAGCTCGTCAGTCCGCCGGGTCCGGCTGCTCTGCCTGGCCGGACCGGCGCTGCTGGCTCTCGCGTTGGTCACACTTGCCTTGCTGCAGAAGGAAAACGCTTCAGTCTTGGCGTGGCTGATCGTGCTTCTGGTCGGTGGCACGGGGATCGGCATCGCCATGCCGCACCTGTCGGTCGCCGCGATGGCCAGCGGTCAGCAAGCGGCGGCCGCGATCGCGACCGTGCTCACGATGGCGACCGCGTTCGGGGCGTCGATCGCCGGGCTGCTGGTGAACGTGGGCGCACCGTCGATGGTGACGTCCGCGCGCTACCTGCTGATCGGCTTCGCCGTCGTTGCCGCGGCGGGGATTTTCACGACAGCTGCGGCAGGCGTTGGTGCACGTCGAGTAACTGAGCGAACGGATCTCCCGTCTTCGCCACGCGATCGAGCACCGTCCGGATCGTCCATCGATCCGGAGTGAGGTCGGGGTCGTCGAGATCGTCCCACTCCAGCGGGACGGACACCGGCGCCCCCGGCTTCGGCCGCACGCTGTACGGCGCGACGAGGGTTTTGTTCAGCACGTTCTGCGTGTAGTCGAGCCGCGCCAGACCGCCGCGGCGGTCCTTGTGCCACGCCCAGCTCACCAGGTCCGGCACGATCTTGCCGATCGACTTCGACACGGTTTCCGCCCACGCTCGCGTCTCGGCGTACGTGTACCGCGGCTCGATCGGCACCCAAATCTGGATCCCGCGCTGCCCGGTCGTCTTCGGCCGTCCGACGAGCCCGAAGTGGTCGAGCGCGGTGCGGTGCAGCCGGGCGAGCGCGAGCACGTCGTCGAAGGACGTCTCGGAACCGGGGTCGATGTCGAACAGCAGCCAGGTCGGATGCTCGACGTCGGACGTGCGCGACGTCCAGGCGTGCAGCTCCAGCGCGGCGAAATTGGCCAGCCAGGCCAGATCCGCGACGCCGGAGGGCACGAGGTACTGCTGCACGTCGCCGGGGTCGGCTGCCTCGTAATGCCAGCGATGCAGCCACTCCGGCGCGTGATCGGGCACTTCCTTGTGCCAGAAACCGGGTTTGCCGACCCCGCCGGGGAACCGGTTGGTGTTGAGCGCGCGGCCGGCGAGGTAGGGGAGCATCGTCGGCGCGATCCGGGTGTAGTACTCGATCAGCTCGCGTTTGGTGATCGGCGCTTCGTCGTCGCGGCCGGGAATCAACGTCTTGTCGAGATTGGTGACCTTCAGCTGCCGCCCGGCGACCGTCCACGTGCCTTGCTTGCCAAGGTCTCGCAGCGCTTTGAGTTCGTCCTCCGACGCAGGCTCGAACACCGGGTGTAGCGGAACTTCCGCCTCGGTGGCAGGCAGATCGCCGCGCCACAACGCCGGTGGCGCGGCCGCGATCTCGTCATTGGTGAGCCCGCTTTTCACCGACTTCGGATGATCCTCCGCGTCCCAGCCGGACGTGGCGTGGTCGTCCTGCTTATGCAGCAGAAACCACTGCTTCCCGTCGCCGTCCCGCTTGGGATGAATCAACACGAAGCGCCCGGCCAGCTTCTCGCCGAACAGATCGAAGTGCAGGTTCCCGTCCGCGAGCGCCTGCTCGGGATCGTCGGTGTCGACCGGTTCCCAGCGTCCGCGATCCCACACGATCACGTCGCCGCCGCCGTACTCGCCGTGCGGGATCACGCCCTCGAAATCGGCGTACTCCAGCGGATGGTCCTCCACGTGCACCGCCATCCGCCGGGCCTTCGGATCGAGCGTCGGCCCTTTCGGCACCGCCCAGCTGACCAGCACGCCCCCCAGTTCGAGCCGGAAATCGTAATGCTTCCGCCGCGCCCGATGCCGCTGCACGACGAACCGGTAACCAGGTTCCTTGGGGGCGTTCGCACCAGACGGCTCGTCGGTCTTCGCGAAGTTGCGCATCGCGCGGTACTTCGCGAGTCGCTCCGCGGCACCGTCCACTTCGCTGCCCCCTCCCCGTTCAGCAGGCCGGAGGTTCCTCCGTGCAAGAGCTGCTGTCGACCGTTCCCGAAGCCGCCTGCAACAGCAAGTTGTAGAGCTGTTCGCGCTGGTCAGGGTCAAGCGCCGCGAAAACCTCGTCCTCGACGGCCGCGAGCGCCGCCTCCGCCCGGGCCAGCTCCTTCGCCCCGCGATCGGTCAGCACGACAACGTGCCGCCGACGGTCCTCCGGCGACCGCCGCCGCTCGATCAACTGGTCGTTTTCGAGGTCGTTGAGCAGGCCGACGACGTTGGTGCTGTCCATCTCGAGGATCTGCGCGAGGGACTGCTGGGTGCTGGACCCGCGAGTCTGCAGGACGGTCAGCGCGATCAAGTGCCGAGGCCGCAGCCCGAACGGAGCCAGCACGCTTTCCGCGCGCAGCCGGATCCGTCGCGCGAAGTGCTCGAGCAACGCACCAGACCTGCGCGGAGCCTGGGCGACGAGCGGCAGCGGAGCCATGTGTCCAGTCTACGAGACGGTCAGGGTAGCTGCCGTGCTATAAATGGTTTGTCCAACACAAACTATCTACGGACGGTCATCGACATGGCACACCTGCTGCACCTCGACTCCAGCATCAACGGCGACCGCTCGGTAAGCCGCAAACTCAGCGCCCGTGCTGCTCAGGCCTGGCGCGCAGCCCATCCGGAGGGGACGGTGACTTACCGAGATCTCGGCGCGAACCCGGTCCCGCACCTGAACCCGCTGGCCTGGGAAGCCCGTATCACCCCGTCGTCCGAGCACACCGAAGCCCACCGCGAAGCCGCCCGAATCGGCGCGGAATTGGCGGCTGAGGTCCTGGCCGCGGACACCGTCCTGCTGGGCCTGCCGCTCTACAACTACGGCGCACCCAGCTCGGTGAAAGCCTGGGTAGACCGCCTCATCGCTTCCGCCGGCGACGACCCGTCAGTGCTGGGAACCGGCCGAGAACTCCTGGTTTTGGCCAGCCGAGGCGGCGGCTACGGAGAAGGCACGCCTCGATACGGCTGGGACCACGCAGAAGGCTGGCTCCCGCACGGCCTCTCTCTGACCGGATTGGAACCGCGCTTCATCACCGCAGAATTCACCATGGCGGACGTCAACCCCGCTCTGGCCGACTTCCGCCCACACGCCGAGGAAAGCCTGGCCGCAGCGGAACGAGAAATCGACGCCCTCTGGACCCCCGCCGGCGCCACCCGCTGACTGCCCGAATGCAATGAGCCCTTCACGGCTTTCTGTCGGCGGGTAGTTGTACGTGAGGGCCACCCTGAGGGAATCTGATTCCCTCAGGGTTCCCCTCACGACCTTCCGCGCGCCGTGAGGGGAACCTTCCCGGACCGCTCCGCTCGCCGTCGCTGGGACGGGGGCGCCAGCCCCAGTCACGAACCGCAGCCAATGCACCCAACTCGAGGTGCGCCCACACCACCCCCGCACCCCGATACGAAGCCAAAATGCGGTCTGAGGGTGGTTGTCAAGGCATCTTTCCAGCCTTGACGACCACCCTCAGACCGTCATCACAATCAAGCTTCGGGGTGCCCCACGCAACCACTGGGCGCAATGTCGCCGCCAGGCGACGAGCCGAGACTCAAACAACATCCCCGCGTCGAACCCGATAAACCTGCAACCTCAAATCGTAATACTTAGTAGTCTCCCCAACCCACTGCATCCCAATCCGCTCCGCAGTAGCAATAGCCCGGGAATTACCAGGCCGCGCCACCGCGAACAACTCATCAGTCCCATCCTGGGAAAACGCCCACTCCACCAACGCCCGCCCAGCCTCAGTCGCATACCCGTGCCCCCACTCCTCGGGCCGCAACTGCCAGCTCAGCTCCAAATCCTCCCGATAAGGCGGCAACAACCGAATCCCCAGCCCCCCAATAACCCGCCCATCGGAACGCAACTCGACAGCCCACCTCCCCCGAGGCGGAAGCAAATTAGGCTGCGCCTCCTGCCAGGCCTGCAACACCGACCGCATCGCGGCAGCGTCGCCAACGCGGTCCATGGCGGGTGTCAGCCAATGCGTCACATCGGAAGAGCCGTAGATCTGAAACGCGGCTTCGGCGTCGTCAGCCGTCCAGTCCCGGATCACGAGACGGTCGGTGGTCAGCGGCAGGGTCATGTACGAACGGTACGCCCGTTCCACCCGGTCCGGGCAGGTGATGCAGGACGCACCGAAGGCTCTTGTCCGGCAAGGACTCCTCCCGATATGGGGCGGGTTAGACTGCGCGCGTGGAGATCTGGGTGAACCCGCGTTGTTCGAAGTGCCGCTCGGCGGCGTCGCTGCTCGACGAGGCAGGCGCGGAGTACACCGTGCGCCGCTATCTGGAGGACCCGCCGACCGAGGCGGAACTCGTCGCGGTGCTCGACCGGCTCGGCCTCGACCCGTGGCACATCACCCGCACCGGCGAGAAAATCGCCGGTGAACTCGGGCTGAAATCCTGGACCCGGACTCCGGAAGACCGTCCACGGTGGATCGCCGCGCTCGCCGAGCACCCGGAGCTGATCCAGCGTCCGATCATCACCGCCGACGACGGCACCACAGTGGTCGCCCGCGACGAGGAAACCGTCCGGTCGGTGCTCAGCTGACCGCCACGGCGATCAGCGCCGCCGCCAGCAGCACCACGTACGCGACGGCATGCACCTTGTCCGGCAACCGGTCGGCGACCCGCCGGACGAGCGCGATCGTCGGCAGTGAACCGGCCAGCAGCGCCGCGCCCGCGATCGGGTCGAGGTATCCCGACGGTCCGCCGCCCGCCGTCGCGTAAACCGCGGTGGCCACCACCGCGACCGGAACACTGAGCGGGTTCGCCATCGCGGCCGCGTCCGCCATCGGAAGCCCCTTGCGGCGCAACAACGGCACCGTCATCACGCTGCCGCCCACGCCGAGGAAACTCGCCACCGCACCGATCCCGACGCCGCCCGCGGTGGTCGTGAACGTGCTCAACGGCTTCGGTTCCCCTTGCGGCTTAAGGAATCCGCCGCGCGCGAGGCTGTCCACAATGGTCACTGCCAGGTAGGCGATGAACAGGACGCGCAACAGCCCGTCCCCGGCGTAGGTCGCGGCCACCGAACCCGCCACGGCACCGATCGCGACGAACGCGGCGAGCGGCCAGATGTAATCGCGCCGGAGCCGTCCGGCCCGGGCTTGTACGACGGTCGCGCTGATCGCGTTCACGACCATCACCGCGGTGGAGGTAGCGACGGCGACATGCATCGCGTCGCCGCGGCTCGTGACCGCCGCGACCACTGGCACGGTGACGAATCCGCCGCCGAAGCCGAACAACACAGTCGTCACGCCGCTCAGGCAGCCGAAGAGCAGAAGAATCAGGATCGAGGTCAACACTGGCTTCAAGGTAGGCCGTGCGGGGTGCGGCGTGCATCCGAAGATTCGCCAGGTTCTTTCGAGCTTCAGACACCTACCCTGGAGGCATGCGCAACGTTCCGTTGTCCGAGGTCGACGCCCTCCCACGGGCCGTACTCGCGATCAGCACGGACTACCCGCCAGACCACTTCCTGCCGCCGCATCGCCACCGACGCGCGCAGTTCCTCTACGGCGCCACCGGCTCCATGCGCGTCGGAACGGCCGACGGAACGTGGACCGTCCCGACCCGGCGCGCGGTGCTGATCCCGCCGGAGACCGACCACAGCGTCGTGATGATGAACGTGACCACGCGCAGTCTCTACCTGGAACCGTCCGCCGTGCCGTGGTTCCCGCGCCGGTGCCAGACTGTCGACGTCTCGCCCCTGCTGCGCGAATTGCTCCGGGAAGCCGTGGATGTCGTCCCGGAATACCCTCGCCGCGGCCGCGATGCCGCGTTGATTTCCCTTCTGCTGCACGAAATCTCCCGCTGCGTTCCGCTGCCGCTGGAACTCCCTTGGCCGCGGCACGAAGGCTTGCGCGCGCTGTGTCAGTCCTTTTCGGACGCTCCCGACGTCCACGATCCCCCGTCGCGCTGGGCGGAGGAGTTGCACGTCAGCGAACGCACCCTGCACCGGCTGTTCCGCGCCGAAACGGGCCTGAGCTTCGCCCGCTGGCGAGAGCGGGCCTGCGTACTGCACGCGCTCCCGCTGCTGGCCGCGGACCTTCCGGTGGCGGACGTCGCGGTCACCCTCGGATACGAAAGCCCGGCTGCGTTCACGACGATGTTCAGCCGCCTGCTCGGCGCCCCGCCCCGGTCCTACCGTGAGCCGTGACCCAGATCTCATTGAGTGCAACTTGATTGTGCACAACTAAGTTGTACTGTTGTCCTCGTTCGGAACTTTCTCTGAGGAGGACCCCATGACTGCCACTGTCGTTCTGGTGCACGGCGCGTTCGCGGATTCGTCCAGCTGGAACGGGGAGATCGAGCGGCTGCAAGCAGCCGGACACCGGGTGATCGCGGCGGCGAACCCGCTGCGCGGAGTCGCCGAGGACGCCGCCTACGTGCGGTCTTTGCTGGACAGCGTCGAAGGCCCGATCGTCCTGGTAGGCCACTCCTACGGCGGCTCGGTGATCTCGGCCGCCGCCGCGGGTCATCCCGGGGTGCGGGCGCTGGTCTACATCGCGGGCTTCGTCCCGGACGAGGGCGAGAGCGCGGGCGAACTGGCCGGAAAGTTCCCCGGCGGGACCCTCGGCGAGACGTTGGAGCAGGTCGCCCTGCCTGAGGGCGTCGACCTTTATGTCCGGCAGGACCTGTTCCACCAGCAGTTCGCCGCGGACGTTCCCGCCGCGCAGGCCCGCCTGATGGCCGCGGGCCAACGCCCGATCGCCGCCGCGGCCTTGGACGAGGCTTCGCCCGCCCCGGCGTGGAAGGAATTGCCGGTCTACAGCCTCATTCCGACCGCGGACAAGAACATCCCGCCCGCGGCGCAGCGTTTCATGGCGGAACGCGCGGAGGCGGAGGTAGTCGAGGTGGCCGACGCTTCGCACGCGGTGCTGGTTTCGCAGCCGGACGTGGTGGCGGAGCTGATCCTGCGCGCTGCCCGCTGACCTTGGGCGAATGAGGCTGGTCCGCGCTGCGCCGGGATAGGTGTGCAGCGCGGGCGAGGCGTAGCGCGGGTCGGGGGTGGGGGCCGCTCTACGCCGCGCGGCTAGGGGCGGGGTGCCAGTTCGCCTGGTGCGCCGGCGCGCGTGCATGGCGCTGGATCGTGGGGTGGTTGGCGGGCGCGCGGCATCGATTCGCGCGGTGCGGTCTGGAGTCGGTGCGGCGGGTGCCTTGCGCCGATCGGCGGACGGAAACAGAGGTGCGCGAGCGCGATGCGCCGATCGGCTGGCGGAGATCGTGATGCGGGGGCGCGATGTGGCGATCGGCGGGCGGAGATCGTGATGCGGGGGCGCGATGTGGCGATCGGCGGGCGGAGATCGAGGTGCGCGGGCGCGATGTGGCGGACTCGGCCCGGCGGTCCGGCCGCGTGATTCCCCGGGCGCGGATCCGGTGATTGGCCTGGTCAGCGGCCCCGTTGTGCAGTGCTCGGGGGGCCGTCCGGTCCCGTTGTGCGGACTTGTCATGGCCGAGCCGGACTTTCGCCGTTCGCCGGGTTGGTGCGGCAGTTACCATCGGCGGCCATGAGTACCTCAGGGGGTCCACAGGAGCAGCCGGGCACGCCGCAGGAGCCGGGTGCGGTTCCGCCGGGATGGCAGGCACCTCCGCCGGGGGCCGGTTACCCGCAGCAGCCTGGGCAGTCTCCGCAGTACGGGCAGCCCGCGCAGCAGCACCCGGGCCAGTCCGCGCCGGGCACGTACCCGGGCCAAGCCGGGCAGGGGCAGTACCCGGGGCAACCGGGCCAGCCGCATCCTGGCCAGCCCCAGCCGGGCCAGCCGCAACCCGGTCAGTTCCAGCCAGGCCAGCCGCAATCCGGTCAGTTTCAGCCGGGTCAGCCGTACCCCGGTCAGCCCCAGCCAGGCCAGCCGCAACCCGGTCAGTTCCAGCCGGGTCAGCCGTACCCCGGTCAACCGGCTTACCCCGGCCAGCAAGGTTATCCAGCACAACAGCCGGGCTACCCGCCCCAGCAGCAGCCGGGAGCCGGTTACGCCGCACCCCAGCCAGGCCAGGGCTTCTTGCCCCAGAACCAGCCGCTCACCACGCCGGGGCTCGGCGCCATTCCGGTGGCTCTCGGCGCGATCCTCGAGATCGTCGCCCTCTTCATCCCCTGGGTCACCTTCACCTTGGGCTCCCAAAGCGCTTCGGTCACCTTCATCGACGCCTTCAGCAAGATGACGTCCGGCATGGACAGCTTCGCCGCGATGTACGTGCGGTTCCTCGCCTTCATCTTGATCGCCGCGACGTTGCTGTCCACCCTCCCGTGGACGCTCGGCGCGCTGCGCACGAAGAAGTCCGCCTATTGGCTGAGCGGGATCCGGCGCAAGGAACTCACTCCGCCGAACTTCTGGTGGTACCGCACCGTCTTCGCGGGCCGGGCCACCCTCATGCTGGCCTTCCACATCGCGGGCATCATCGCGATGTTCTACGAGGACCTGTCGAAGATCGGCCTCGGCGCGTATCTGCTCGTCCTCGGCGGCGTGCTCGTGGTCGTCGGCGCGGCGATCGGGCCGAAGCTCACCGCCGCCCGCTGACGGCGCGGATGACCGGGTTCTGACAAATGTCACCGCGCACCGATGCGCGGTGACACTACGGCCCGCTTGCCCGTCCGACCACCATAGGACGGGCAAGCGGTTCCGGATCCGCCGGACCGGCTAAGGGTCCGGAAAGGACAGTCATGAACTCCCGTCCCGCAACGGTTTCCGAACAACCTCGCATCCGGGCGGTCCGCGCCCTCACCGGGGCCTACCTGGCGCTGAGCGTGCTCACCCTCGGCGCGATCTTCCTTCTCCGCAATGACCCGTCAATGGTCACCGACGTCGTCTGGGTCCGCGCCACGATCGTGGCCGCCAGTGCGCTGCTCACGTTCCTGTTCGCGAGAAGCGCGGCGCGTTGGTCGAAACGAGGGCTGTTGCGGCTCCGGATCGTGTCGGCGGTGATGACGGTCGCGATCATCGTCATCGTGTCGATTCCGGGATTCCTGCCGCTGTGGGTCCGGCTTGAGCAGGGCGTCTGCGGGCTGCTTCTGCTGGGGGTGGTCGTCTTGGTCAACGGACGGCACGTGCGCTCGCTGTTCTCCGAGTAGCGTGCCGGACGTGGACCGCGGCCCCGATTCCGACGCGCAACGCTGGGTACTGGGCTGGCGCCGGCTTGTGCTGGACGCCGGCCTCCTGGTGTACCCGCTGATCGTTCTCGCCCAGACTGCCGGCCAGTCGGTGGCGGTGGTCGTTCTGCTGGCGTTCTGTGCCTGCTACATCGGGGCGGCTGTTGCTGCTTACCAGTTCCGGAGCCGGGCTTTCTGGATTCTGACCGGGGTGTTGACGGCGCTGTTCGGCGTGGTGTTGCCGATCGCGCGGGCTAACGCGTTCTACCTGCTTGCGGTGGTGGTGTCGCTCGCTGTTCCGCGGTTGCCGCGTTGGGGCGTGGTCATTGTGCCGATCGCCGCTGCGGTGACTGTGGTGGTGCCTTGGGCGGTCTGGCATGCGGATCCGGGGTGGGCGCAGGCGGCCGCGTTGGTGTTCACCGTGTTGGTGGTCGTCGCGTTCGCGGAGGCACTGCGCGCGAATCGGGCGTTGGTGCAGGCCCGGGCGGAGGTGGAGCGGTTGGCCGCGGACGCGGAACGGTCGCGGATTTCGCGGGACTTGCATGATCTGCTCGGGCATTCGCTTACCGCGATCACGGTGAAGAGCAATCTCGCCCGGCGGCTCGCGGCTAAGGGGGATGGGCGGGCTGTGGACGAGATCGGTGAGGTCGAGCAGTTGTCTCGGCAGGCGCTCGCGGATGTTCGGGCGGCGGTTTCCGGGTATCGGGATGTGACGCTTGCCGGAGAGCTTGCACGGGGACGGGAATTGTTGCGGGCTGCCGGGATCAGCGCGGATTTTCCTACCGCGGTGGACGGGCCGCATCAGGAATTGTTCGGGTGGGTGGTCCGGGAGGGGCTGACTAATGTGGTTCGGCATTCTCGGGCTACTGCTTGTGCGGTGATTGTTTCGGGGGATGCCGTGGAGATTCGGGACGACGGTGTTGGTTCTTCAGCGGATCCGGGGAATGGGCTTTCCGGGTTGCTGGATCGGGTGGTTGCCGCCGGCGGGCGGATGGAGGCCGGGGCGGTGCGGCCTCGGGGGTGGCGGTTGCGGGTGACGGTGGGGGAATCGTGACTATTCGGTTGTTGCTCGCTGATGATCAGGTGCTGGTGCGGCAGGCGTTGGGGACTCTGCTTGATCTTGAGGACGACTTTGAGGTCGTCGCTCAGGTCGGGCGGGGGGATGAGGTGGTGGGGGCTGCGTTGGAGTGTTCCCCGGATGTGGCGTTGCTGGATATCGAGATGCCCGGGTTGGACGGGTTGGCCGCGGCTGCTGTTTTGGCGGAGCAGGTGCCCCGTTGTCGGGTGGTGGTTTTGACGACGTTCGGGCGGGCTGGGTATTTGCGGCGGGCTATGGAGGCTGGGGCGGTTGGGTTTGTGGTTAAGGATGCTCCGGCTGAGGCGTTGGGGGATGCTATTCGACGGGTGATGCAAGGGGAGCGGGTGGTGGATCCGGCGTTGGCGGTGGCGACTTTGGCTGCTGGGGAATCGCCGTTGACTGCTCGGGAAAGGGATGTGTTGATCGCGGCTCGGGGTGGGGGGTCGGTTGCCGAGATCGCGGGGAGTTTGTATTTGTCTGAGGGGACTGTGCGGAATTATTTGTCTGGGGCTATTGCCAAGACTGGGGCACGGAATCGGATGGGGGCGGTTCGGGTTGCTGATGATCGGGGGTGGTTGTGATCGGCTCGTCGCCTGGCGGCGACATTGCCGTGTTGGTTGCGTGGGGCACCCCGAAGCTTGAGTGTGCTGACGGTTCGGGGGTGCTTGTCAAGGCGGGAAAGATGCCTTGACAAGCACCCCCGAACCGCAGGGACGCTTCATATCGGGGTGCGGGGGAGGGGCTGGGTGCCTCGATAGCGGGTGCACGGGTGCCGGTTTGTTGGCGGGAGGGGCTGGGTGCCTCGATCGTTGGGTGCGTCGGCGGCGGTTGAGCGGTGAGTGCGCACGGCTCAGTGCCTGGTTGCGTTGGGTTCGCGGCCGGGGGTAGCGCCCCCAATGTGGCATTGGGTGCATCTGACGCACCGAACGCCGCATTGGGTGCGTGGGGCGCACCGGAGGCCGCGTCGCGGCGTCGCGGCGTTCCGTGAAGGGGCCCTTGAGGGAATGCGTCGGCGAAGGAATCCCCGGCTGCGTGGTCGTGAGGGGAACCCTGAGGGAATCAGAGTCCCTGAGGGTTCCCCTCACGTACTTCTGCGGCAAGAAAGTCCGAAGTGGACGGTTACTCAGTCTTCTCCGCGTTCAATCGGGCGGCTTCGCGGCGGACCTCGGCTTGGGTTTCGCGTTCGCGTTGCAGCCAGGTGGGATTCTCCGACTTCAGGGCCTCGATCTGGTCCGTCGTCAGGGCCTCGGTGACGCCGCCTCGGGCCAGGCCGCCGATGGAGACTCCCAGTTTCGCGGCGACGACCGGGCGCGGGTGCGGGCCGTTGCGGCGGAGGTCGCGGAGCCATTCCGGCGGGTCCGTCTGGAGGGCGTTCAGCTCGTCGCGCGAGACGGCGCCCGCGCGGAACTCTGCGGGGGTGGCTTCGAGGTAGACGCCCAGCTTCTTCGCTGCCGTCGCCGGCTTCATGGTCTGGGGGGTCTTCTGCGCCGTCATGCCCACCAGCGTAACCGGCGACCCAGCGCCGGTAGCCTTGCCACGTGACAGGAGCCGACCAGGCCTCGGCGTTCCGGCTCGCCTACGTTCCGGGTGCGACCCCCGCGAAGTGGGTCCGGATCTGGGGCGAACGCAATCCCGAAGTGTCGCTTGACCTGGTCGCGGTCACTGCTGCCGAGGCCGCCGACGCGGTGCGCGAAGGGCAGGCGGACGCGGCGTTGCTGCGGCTGTCCGAGGACCGCGAAGGGCTGCACGCGATTCCGCTCTACACCGAGACCACCGTGGTCATCGTTCCCAAGGATCACCTGGTCGCGGCGGCTGACGAGGTGTCCATTGCGGACCTCGCGGACGAGCTTGTGCTGCATCCGCTCGACGACTCGCTCGGCTGGGACGAGCTGCCCGGCAAGCCCGCGCTCGAGCGGCCGGAGACGACGGCGGACGCGATCGAGCTGGTGGCGGCGGGGGTCGGCGTGGTGCTGGTGCCGCAGTCGCTTGCTCGGTTGCATCATCGTCGTGACCTCACGTACCGGCCGGTCGAGGACGCGGTGCAGTCGCGCGTCGCGTTGTCCTGGCCGGAGGGCGACACCAGCGACCTGGTGGAGCAGTTCATCGGCATCGTCCGCGGGCGCACGGTGAACAGCACTCGCGGGCAGCAGGAAACACAGGCCAAGACGGGCAAGGCGGCACCGGCGAAGAAGAAGCCGCAGCAGCAGCGCGAACCGGCTCGTCGGCGGAATACGCCCAAGCCCGGCGGGCGCGGCAAGCCTCGTCGGCGTCGTTAACGCAGGGGAGAAGCTGTGGATCTCGGGTTGAAGGGCAAATGCGCGGTCGTCACGGGCGCTAACCGCGGGATTGGGCTGGCGGTCGCCGAGGTGCTCGCGGCGGAGGGGGCGGACCTCGCGCTCGTCGCCCGGGACCAGGAAACGCTCGCGGCGGCGGTGGAAAGCGTCGGCAGGCATGGTACGAAGGTCATCGCGGTGGTCGCCGACACCACCGACGACGCCGCGGTCGCGGCGATGGCGGAGCGGGTCGCGACGGAGTTCGGCGCGGCGGACATCCTGGTCAACTGCGCGGCTCCGGCGTCGAGCGGGGTCCGGACGCCGCTCGACGACCTGCGCGACGACGACCTGCGCACCGAGATCGAGACCAAGGTGCTCGGCTACCTGCGGTGCGCCCGCGCGCTCGCGCCGCGGATGCGGGAGCGCGGCTGGGGCCGGATCGTGAACGTCAGCGGGCTCAACGCGCGGATCGCCGCCTCGACGTTCGGCTCGATTCGCAACGTCGCGGTCGCGGCGATGACCAAAAATCTCGCCGACGAACTGGGGCCGCAGGGCATTACCGCAACGGTGGTGCATCCGGGCTACACGGTCACCGAGCGGACGCCGGAGAAGTTCGCCGAGATCGCCGCGATGCGGGGGATTTCGGTGGCGGAGCTGGAGAAAAGCCTCGCTGCCGGAGTGAGCATCGGGCGGTTGGTGACGGCGGCCGAGGTGGCGGACGTCGTGGCGTTCCTGGCGTCTCCGCGCAGTGTCGCGATCAACGGGGACGCTATCGCGGTCGGCGGCGGGGTTCCCGGGCAGATTTACTACTGAGCGACTTGGAGTTCCCGCACAGCGTGGGGGTAGCCGAGACGGCCCCTGGTCGCGACGACCACGATCAGCGCGGCCGCGGCGAAGGCGGCGAACAGCAGGTGTTCGGCGATTTTCGGGTCCGCACTGGGGAATAGTTCGCCCCAGGCGACGGACAGGTAGTTGTTGATCCCGGCGTGCAGCAGCAGCGCGATCGGCAGGCTTTCGCCGCTGCGGTTGAACACCCAGGTCATCACGAAGCTGATCGCGATGGCAGTCGCGACGAATTCCAGCACCGACCAGACCGTCACGTTCGGCCAGTGTCCCCATTCGGTGAAGAACAACGGCAGATGCCAGACGCCCCACAGCGGACCGAGGATCAGCGTGCCGCGCAACGGCCCGTACTTCGGCTGCAAGTGCGGCAGGGCGAAATCGCGCCAGCCGGGTTCTTCGGCGAGGCCGGTGGTGATCACCTGCAGGATGAAGCCCAAGGCCCACACCAGGATCAGCGACGCGGCGGGGATCCGGAATGGTCCGGCGAAGGGCAGGCTGGAGATCGTCAGCACGACTGGGACCGCGAAGAGGGCGAGTGCGTACCACCGCCAGTTCACCCGCCAGCGCAGCAACCGGCCGGCCCACGCGCGCAGCCCGGGGCGGCCTTCGGCGAGTGCGGTGACGAGGAACGCGGCGAAGATCGGGCCCAGGTACGCGCCGGGGAGCATGCCGAGGATTTGCGTCGTGCCGAGTACTGGCGGGAATCCGAAGTGGACGATGCCGAGGCCGTTGTCCGAGAGCACGTAAGGGATCCACGCGAGCCAGCTGAGCGTGATGGCGAGGGCGAAGAAGGTCGTGATGGGGCGGCGTGCGACGAGGGCGCGTAGTGCGGTCATGAGCGAGAGAGTCCTTTGTGGATGGTTCAGCGGTGAGTGCGGTAGTTCGCGATGAGGGCGATGCCCGCGGCGAGGGTGACGACGCCGAAAATGGTGCTCAGCAGGAGGTTCACGCCGAGCGCTGAGGTGACGGCGTTGGCTGCGGCGCTGAGTACGAGCACGCCCCACAGCAGTGGCCGGGTGCCTTGTCTGGCGGGTGTTTTCGTCATGCCGCGAACGCTACGAATCGGGGCTCGCCAGGACGATCCCGTGCGCGGGAGGATCCAGGTACAGCAGGCTGTACTTTCGCGCCGCACCGGGGCGTCGGGGCGGGTTTCTCGGCTAGGGTTCGGCGCGTGAGGTGCTAGGAGGTGCGATGGCAACCACAGGCGAACCTCGGCCGCGTTCGTGGCCGGTGCGGGTCCGGGCTGCTCTCGACGCGTTGGAACACCTCGTCGGCGGGATCGGTACTTCGGTGCTGGCGTTGCTGGTGCTGCTCGGCGTGGTCACGGTCGCGCTGTTGTGCCTCGTGGGCGTCGGATTGGTGCTGGCGCGGCCGATGTTGAGCGTCGTGCACGCGGTCGCCGATCGGGAGCGGATCCGGCTCACCGCGATGAAGCCGGACGTCATCAGCCCCGGCCCGGGTCCCGAGCGGCTCGGGGCGGCGTTGCGCGACCGGACTGTGCAGCGCGAAGTGCTGTGGGTTGTGGTGCACGGCCTCGCGGGGTTCCTGCTCGGCTTCATCGGGCTGACGATCGTGCTCAACACCGCGCGCGACGGGCTGTTCCCGCTCTACTGGTACCTGCTGCCGCCGGACGACGCGACGGCCTCGCTCGGCTGGCCGGTGCACAGCCTGGCCGAAGCGCTTCCGGTGTCGCTGCTCGGCGTCGCGTGGGCGTTCCTTTCCGTCGCGCTGTTGCCCGCGATGGCGCGGCTGCAGGCGCTGCCCGGCCGACGGCTGCTGCCGGCGGGTTCGGACGCGGACGTCACGCTGCGGATCGCCCACCTCACCGCCACCCGCGCCGCCGCGCTCGACGCGCATTCCGCTGAGCTGCGCCGCATCGAACGGGCGCTGCACGACGGCACGCAGAACCGGCTGGTCGCGGTGAACGTCCTGGTCGGCGCGGCCCGCCGGGCAGCCGTGCGGGGTTCGGCGGACGTCGACGAGATCCTCGGCCGCGCGCAGGACGCCACCGAGGCCGCGCTCGCCGAATTGCGCGCGGTGGTGCGCAGCATCCTGCCGCCCGTGCTGGCCGACCGGAGCCTCGCCGACGCGTTGACCGCACTCGCCGCGGACTGCCCGGTGCCGTGCACGATCGACGCCGACCTGCCTGGCCGGTACGCCGTTTCGGTGGAGGCATCGGTGTATTTCGTGGTCGCCGAGGCGCTCACGAACGTCGCCAAGCACAGCGGTGCCCGTCACGTGGAGGTCGTGCTGCGTCGGCAGGACGACCTGCTCCACCTCCGGATCACCGACGACGGCCGCGGCGGTGCTGCCGAAACCGGCGGCTCGGGACTCGGCGGGATGCGCCGCCGGATCGAGGCGCTCGACGGAACTTTCGCGCTGGCGAGCCCCGCCGGCGGACCGACCACTCTGACTGTGAGCCTGCCATGCGGATTGTGATCGCCGAGGACGACTCGTTGCTGCGCGAAGGCCTCGCGCTGCTGTTGCGCGCCGAAGGCTTGGACGTCGTCGCGACGACGGACAACCCGGCTGATTTCCTTGCCGCGGTGGACAAATACGAGCCGGACACCGCCGTCGTGGACGTCCGGATGCCGCCGACGCACACCGACGAGGGCATTGTCGCGGCTGTCGAAGCCCGTCGCCGACGGCCGGGGCTGGCGGTGCTGGTGCTGTCGGCGTATGTCGAGCAGGCCTTCGCGACCGATCTGCTGGGCGGCGGCAGCGCGCGGCTGGGGTATCTGCTGAAGGAACGCGTCGGGCGAGTCACGGAGTTCATGGAAGCGCTGAACCGGGTCGCCGACGGCGGGACGGCGATTGACCCGGAGGTGGTGGCGCAATTGCTGACCCGGACGCGCGCGGATTCCGGATTGGAACGGCTCAGTCCGCGAGAACGGGATGTGCTGGCATTGATGGCGGAGGGATTGGGAAACGGCGCGATCGCCGAACGATTAGTGGTGACCGACGGCGCGGTGCACAAACACATTCGCAGCATTTTCGCGAAACTGGATTTGGCTCCGGACGACAGCGCGGATCGGCGGGTTACCGCGGTGCTGCGGTATCTGGACGAAGCCCGCCGTTGATTTTTTGCGTAACACTGGACGAATCCGTGGGGAGTTGGCTATTCGCGGCATGGATCGACCGCGCACGGCGAATCCGCCGAAATTCGGGGTCGCGCAGTTCACTCGGACGAGTGCAGTGTCGAACACGCGAATCGGTGACACCGAAGTGGCCTCATCGCGTCTTGCCGCCGGGATGCGGGCGCGGGCGAGTGCCGCACCGGAGAGCCGGTGCGGTGCTGGAGAACGGCGGTTACTTGCCGGAGCCCGCCTTCTTGGCCTCGTCCGTCCCGCCGCTCTTGCCGCCGGCCGGAACGTCCTCTTCGGACCAGTCCAGCCCGGCCTCGGCGACCACGCCGTCGAAAATCGGGGTGGCCACGGCCTGCTCGCCGCTCATGACGCGCTCACCACGTCGATGATCGCGTCGGCCGCGATCCACTGCGGGTTCGCGTCTCTCGCCTGGCCGTCTACCTGGACCGGGACCCAGGTGACCGCCGTCGCGTCGTCGGTGACCGGGGCTCCGGTGACCACCCCGCGCCTGCACAGCTGCCGCCTGCCGGTGCGCTGGCCGACCAGGTAGATGACCCGGTGACCGGTGGACAGTTCGGGCCGGTGCTGTTCGCCGTCCATGTGTTCCTCCCTGCACGCCACCCTTGTGGGCGACGCTCGCTTCATCGACGCGACTCGCTCCCCGCGTGCCGATGACGCACTCCCGGTCCATGATCTGGGTCACATCGAAGCAACGGCCGCTCTGAACGCGACTGCTACATCGAGGCAACGCCGACCACGGACAGTCATCCCTCTATACCCAAAGTAACAGGTACAGCGCCGTATCCAGTATGTGACCCGGCGATACACTCGCGCGGATGACGTCCTCAGGTACTCCGCCCGACGGGCGGGCCACCCGGTGGGCAGGGCAGCGGGAACGCCGGCGCCGGGAATTCGTGGAAGCCGGGATGCGCGCGATCGCCCGATACGGGCCGGAGGTGTCCACCGAGCAGATCGCCGACGAGGCCGGTGTCGCTCGCACGCGCATTTACAAGCATTTCGCCGACACCGCGGATCTGCAGCGCGCTATCGCGTTGCGCGCGGCGGAAATGATCGGCGCGCAATTCTCGCCGCTGTGGGGAGTTGCCGGAACTCCGCGCGACATGGTGCACGCGACGATCGGCGCGCACATCGAATGGCTTTCCGAACACCGCGAGCTTTACCAATATCTGATGCGCCAGTCGGTGACCGGGCCGCGCGACGTCGTCGCGGACGTCAAAACCGCGATCGCCCGGCAGCTGACCGTGCTGTTCGAGTACTACCTCGGCCTGTTCGGCGCGGACCAGCGGGTCGGCGAGACCATCGCCTACGGACTGGTCGGGCTGGTCGAATCCAGCACCGCGCACTGGCTCGAGGCCCCGCGCGGCATCGACCGCGACGATCTGCGCCAGCTGCTCGCCCGCTGGGTCTGGTCGATCCTCGACGACACCCTGCGCACGGTCGGCGTGGCGCTCAACCCGGATTCGCCGTTGTCCGAGCTGGATTTCCGTATCGTCGAACGTCCGTGAAGGGCCCCTCGAGGAATCTCGAGGGGCCCTTCACGGACAGTCGAGCGAGAAGCGTCAGGCCTTCCGGCCGACCGCGCCCGCGATGCACTCCTGGACCTGGTTCAGCGGCTGGTAGCGCGGGCCGTCCGGCCACCAGTCCTCGCACAGCACCAGGCCCGGGTCGACCAGTTCGGTGCCGCCGAACATCCGCCCGATCTGCTCCCAGGTGCGGAAGACGCCGCTGCCCATGGGGCTGTGCGTGAACTTCTCCTCCATCCGCCGGGCGATCTCGCTGTGCTCGGGCGTCTCCGGGTCGAGGAAGTGCGCGATCACGACGAACGACCCGGACGGCAGCGCGTCCACGTACGTCTGCATCATCTCGGCGTAGTCGTCGCCGAGGTAGTGGTGCAGGGTTCCGTTGTGCAGCAACGCGATCGGCTTTGTCCAGTCGAGGAACTCGCGCGCGGTCTCGTTCTGCAGGATCTGCTCGGGCTTGAAGATGTCCGCGTCGATGAAGCGGGTGTTCTCGTTCTCCTCGAGCAGCGCGCGCCCGTGCGCGAGGACCACCGGGTCGTTGTCCACGTACAGGACGCGGGCCTCGGGGATGATCCGCTGCACGACCTGGTGCGTGTTCTCCGCGGTGGGCAGGCCGGAGCCGCAGTCGAGGTACTGGGTGACCCGGCCCTGGGTGGCGAGGAAGCGGCAGGCCCGGATGAGGAAGTTGCGGTTGGCCCAGGCGAGGTCGGCGACCTCCGGGGCCACCGTCGCGACCTGCTCGAGAACCCTGCGGTCGATCTCGTAGTTGTTCGTGCCGTTCAGCGCGGCGTCGTACACCCGGGCGATGCTCGCTCGCGTGATATCGACCCCGACCGGGTGCGAACTGGGCGATTCGACGGCCTCGGTCATTTCTGGCGTCACCTCGGATGTGTCGGGCGTCTCTTTGGCCTACTCACAGTAGCCCGCCGGCGCTGTCAAGCGACCGCCAGGAGGAGGACAACCGGAGTGGGTGACAGATTCTTGATTCATTCCAGAAAATCCGGCAGACTCCGGGGCATGCCGACGACCGCGGACTTCGAGCAGCTGCTGCGCGGAGTGCACTTGCGGATCACGCGCCCTCGGGTGGCCGTGCTCTCCGCGGTGCACGCCAACGCGCACGCGGACACCGAATCCGTCATCGGCATGGTGCGCGCGGATCTCGGCGAGGTTTCCCACCAGGCCGTCTACGACGTGCTGCGCGCGCTGACCGAGGCGGGGCTGCTGCGGCGTATCCAGCCGCCCGGTTCGGTCGCGCGGTACGAGGCCCGGGTAGGGGACAACCACCACCACGTCGTGTGCCGCTCGTGCGGTGCCATCGAGGACGTCGACTGCGCGGTCGGCGAGGCTCCCTGCCTGACCGCTTCGCAGACGCACGGTTTCGTCGTCGAGGAAGCCGAGGTCGTCTACTGGGGGCGCTGCCCCGCTTGTTCCGCTGTGCCGAGTTCCTGAGCAAGACCTGATTCCCGGAAGGATTTCTGTTGTCCGAATCGCTTGATTCCGTTGCCGAGGACCGCACGGCGGGATGCCCGGTCACCGGCCGCATGGGGTACCCCTCCGAGGGCGCCGCGAACCGTGACTGGTGGCCGAACCAGCTCAACCTGAAGATCCTCCGGAAGCACGCCCCCGCGGCGGACCCGATGGGCGGGGACTTCGACTACGCCGAGGCGTTCAAGAGCCTCGACCTCGACGCGCTGGCCCGCGACGTCGACGCGCTGCTCACCACGTCGCAGGAATTCTGGCCGGCCGACTTCGGCAACTACGGCCCGCTGTTCATCCGGATGGCCTGGCACAGCGCCGGCACCTACCGGATCGACGACGGCCGCGGCGGGGCGGGCGGCGGCCAGCAGCGGTTCGCGCCGCTGAACAGCTGGCCGGACAACGTCGGCCTGGACAAGGCGCGCCGTCTGCTGTGGCCGGTCAAGAAGAAGTACGGCAAGAAGATCTCGTGGGCCGACCTGATGGTCTTCGCGGGCAACCGCGCGCTCGAGACCATGGGCTTCAAGACCTTCGGCTTCGCCGGCGGCCGCGCCGACGTGTGGGAGCCGGACGAGGACATCTACTGGGGCCCGGAGCGCACCTGGCTCGGCGACGAGCGCTACAAGGGCGACCGCGAGCTGGACAACCCGCTCGCCGCGGTCCAGATGGGCCTCATCTACGTGAACCCGGAAGGCCCGAACGGCAACCCGGACCCGATCGCCTCGGCGCGCGACATCCGCGAGACGTTCGCCCGGATGGCGATGAACGACGAGGAGACCGTCGCCCTCATCGCCGGCGGCCACACCTTCGGCAAGACGCACGGCGCGGGCGACGCGGACGCGAACGTCGGCCCGGTGCCCGAGGCCGCCCCGATCGAGCAGATGGGCCTCGGCTGGAAGAACAGCTTCGGCAGCGGCAAGGGCCGCGACCAGATCGGCAGCGGGCTCGAGGTCACCTGGACCCCGACCCCGACGCAGTGGAGCAACTGGTTCTTCCACAACCTGTTCACCTACGAGTGGGAGCTGACCAAGAGCCCCGCCGGCGCGCACCAGTGGAAGCCGAAGAACAACGCCGCGCAGGGCACCGTGCCGGACCCGGAGAGCGGTGAGCTCAACCGCGCGCCGAGCATGCTGACCTCGGACCTCGCGCTGCGCTTCGACCCGATCTACGAGCCCATTTCGCGCCGGTTCTACGAGAACCCGGACCAGTTCGCGGACGCTTTCGCCCGCGCCTGGTACAAGCTCACCCACCGTGACATGGGCCCGATCCAGCGCTACCTCGGCCCGCTGGTGCCGCAGGAAGAGCTGATCTGGCAGGACCCGGTCCCGGCCGTCGACCACGAGCTGGTCAACGACGCGGACGTCGCGGACCTGAAGGCGAAGCTGCTCGAGTCGGGCCTTTCGGTCGCGCAGCTGGTGTCCACCGCGTGGGCGTCGGCGTCGACCTACCGCCACAGCGACAAGCGCGGCGGCGCGAACGGCGCCCGCATCCGCCTCGAGCCGCAGCGCGGCTGGGAGGTCAACGAGCCCGACGAGCTGGCTCAGGTGCTGCGCACGCTCGAGGGCGTCCAGGAGGCGTTCAACAGCGCGCAGACCGGCGGCAAGAAGATCTCGCTCGCCGACCTGATCGTGCTGGCCGGCGCGGCCGGTGTCGAGAAGGCGGCGAAGGACGGCGGCGTCGACATCACCGTTCCGTTCACGCCGGGCCGCACCGACGCGACGCAGGAGCAGACCGACGCGGACTCGTTCGCGCCGCTCGAGCCGAAGGCCGACGGGTTCCGCAACTACCGCGGCAAGGCCAACCCGCTGCCGTCGGAGTACCTGCTGGTCGACAAGGCGAACCTGCTCAACCTGAGCGCGCCGGAGATGACCGTGCTGGTCGGCGGCCTGCGCGTGCTGGGCGCGAACTACCAGAACTCGGCTGCCGGGGTGCTCACCGACCGGCCGGGCACGCTGACGAACGACTTCTTCGTCAACCTGCTCGACATGGGCGCCGAGTGGAAGCCTGCTGACGGCGAGGGCCCGCACGCGGAGTCCTTCGAGGCCCGCGATCTGGCCACCGGCGAGGTCAAGTGGACCGGCACCCGCAACGACCTGGTGTTCGGCTCGAACTCCGAACTGCGCGCCGTCGCCGAGGTGTACGGCAGCGACGACGCCAAGGAGAAGTTCGTGCGCGACTTCGTCGCCGCGTGGCACAAGGTCATGAACAACGACCGGTACGACCTGGTCTGAGTTTCCTGATCCGCTGATCAAGAAAGGGCTCCTTGCGGGAATTCCCGCAAGGAGCCCTTTTTGTCGTTCAATCGCGTGGGGTCAGCTCTGGACGAGCTTGCCCATCGCGTTGACCTCGTCGACGTCGCCGGTGCTGAAGAACGACCACGGCACGGTCACGAAACCGCTTGCGCCCCAGCCGGATCCCCAGCTGTTCTCGATCTTCACGCCCTGGTCGTTGTAGGCCACGATGGTCACCTCGTGCCCGCCGACGACCGGGTCGCTGTTCGAGTCGCCGGGCAGATACGAGTAGTCGCTCGCGGTCGAGGAATCCAGGTTCATGAAGCTCTGGTGCACATTGAACCCGATTGCGACCGGTTCGCCCTGGGAAATGGCGTTCTCGATGTCGGACCGCGCCGCGTCGCCGCTCGACGACAATTGCGTGTAGCCGGACAGCTTGTAGTGCGCGGCATTCGCCTTTTCGTTCTGGTCGGGCTGGGTGGTGTAGTCGAAATCGCCCTGCCAGTAGTCGGATTTGGTGTCGATGCCCTGCTCTTGTTCCATCGGCAGCGCGACGCTCGCCCAGGTGCCCTGGTCATTGCCCTTGGCGATCTGGGAGTAAATGAACATCGGGGCCATCGGGCCGCCGGTGATGCCCTGCTCGTTCATCAGCACGCCGTAGCCGGTGTAGCCGGTGGCCCAGGTGACGCACGAGCCGACCTGGCCCTGGTCGCCGGGGGCGTTGGCGTACTGGGTGAGGTCGCCGCTGGAGGGCAGTTCGGCGGTGGCTCGGGGGTGCACGGGGAGCGCGGAATTCGCGTGGGCGTGCATCCGGGTCTGCGCGGCCTTCAGTCCGGCGACGTTCAGCCCGAGGCCGTGCTTGAGGTGCTGCGGGTGGTGCTGGGCGGCGGCCGCGGTGGCAGGGGTCGCGCCCATCGCCGCGGCCAGGCCGGCCGCGGCGAGCAGGGAAACGAGTGCGGACGTTTTTCTGATCTGCATCCTGCGTACTCCTTTGGACATGCAGAAAAAGAAATCGGAAAGGGTGGGGAGGTGGATCCGACCACTGCAAAGGTAGATCGGCGGAAATTTTCCGGGAACCTACGAAAGGAGGGAGCGCATCAACTGCCGAATTGGAGCGGATCGATCAAGCGGACATTACGCCCGTTAACGCCGCTATTCCGGCGTACTGGTCCATTATGGACTCTTGGGAAACTCGTTTTCTTCTGGTCTGAACCATTTAGTCGGGAAGCGGGGTGGTGCGCGCGCCGTTGAGAAGGGCGTCGATCGCCCACCGGGAACGCGCGTCTCCGTTGCCGGAGAACAGGTTCTCGCTCGCCGCGACGATGTGCGGATGTGTTTCGGGCGAGAGGTCGCGGACGGTTTCGGCGAG
Source organism: Amycolatopsis sp. cg13 (assembly GCF_041346965.1). Lineage (GTDB taxonomy): Bacteria > Actinomycetota > Actinomycetes > Mycobacteriales > Pseudonocardiaceae > Amycolatopsis. Next base: position 4,264,013 of record NZ_CP166848.1, on the reverse strand, counting down.
CGCGTCGTGCCGCTGGTCGGAGTCCGGGCGGTCCTTGCGGGTGCTGTGCTCGACCGCGCTGGCGGTGGCGACGAGCAGCAGCAGATCGACGGTCCACGCGGCGGGGCCGGACGGCACGCCGGCTTCGGCGAGGAGGCCGAGCACGGTGTCGACGATGGCGAGGTAGTTCGGCCCGTTCAAGGGGGTCACGAGCGCGACGCGGGCGAGCCCGGGGTGCGCGTAGAGAACGTCGCGGTAGGTGGACACGACTGTCCACAAGCGACTGCGCCAGTCGCCATCGGCGGTCGTGGCGGTGACTTCGCCGAGGAGTTCGTCGAGCACGGCGGCGTGGAGTTCGTCGGTGTCGCGGACGTAGACGTAGAGCGAGGCCGGTCCGGTGTCCAGTTCCTTCGCGAGCCGCCGCATGGTGACGCGCTCGGCCCCTTCGCGGCGCACGACGTCGAGAGCGGCGGCGACGATGCCCTCGCGGCTCAGCGCGGGCTTGGCGGGACGCTCCCGGCGGTTGTAGCCACTCGCGGTCATCCGCCCATGGTATGCGCACGCCGCCCGAACGGTCTGGACCTTGGCCGGTCTACTCGGCGAGCAGGCTGTCCAAGGTCGGCTGGACGTCGGTCTGCAGGACGGCGCCGAGATAGACGGCCGCGACTCGTTGGTGTTTGTCGACGACGAGCGAGATCGGCACGGCGGCCAGCGGGAGGCCGCGCAGTCGCAGAGCGACCCGGCCGGAGGGATCGAAGATCGACTCGTAGCCGAGCCCGAGATCCTTGACGAAGTCGGCGGCGTACTTCTGGTTGTCGCGGACGTTGAGGCCGAGCACCTGGATCCCGCGACCCCGCCCGGCGTCCGCGATGGTCTGCAAGGTGCGCGATTCGGCCCGGCACGGCCCGCACCAGGCGCCCCAGAGGTTCAGCAGGACGACCTTGCCGGAGTAATCGGCCAGCGAGATGTCCTTGCCGGGCTCGCGCAGGCTCGGGCCCTTGAGCTCCGCTACCTTTTTGCGCTGCGGCACGGGATAGTGGATGGTCGTCTGCCCGCCCGGCGAGACGAATTCGAAGGTGTCCGACTGGCTGACCGCGTCCTTCCCGGTCGCGCACGCGGTGAGGGGCAGCAGTGCCAGCAGGAGGAAGAGGCGAACGAAGCGCACGCGGCATCGTATCGCCGATACACCCGGCGGCTTCCGATGCGGTTTTCTAGGCTGGACCCCGTGTGGGAGACAGCGAGGGACCGGCTGCGGAGCCGGCTGGCGGACGGCTTGGCCCAGTCCGGGCTCACGCTGCCCTGGTGGGTGCCGATGGGGACGACCGCCTTCACGGTGATCGGGCTGGTCGTGGCGGTGGGACAGCGGGTCGGGCCCGCGCTGCCGGTCGCGATCGCAGGGTTTCTGCTGGCCACGTCGTCGTCGCTGCTGTTCGCGTTCACCGGGCGGCTCGCGCCGTCGTGGCTGAAGGCGCTCGGGATGCTCGCCGGGATCGGGCTGCTGCTGGCGTACCCGGTGGTGCCGGACTTCGCGCCGATGCCGCTGGCCGTGCTCACCGGCGAACTGGGGTCCATCGCGACGGCGCGGGTCGCGTTCGCGGCGACCGGCGGGGCGGTCGCGCTGCTCGGGGCCGCCGCGTTGACGGTCGGGCTCGTCGGGTTCCCCGTGTACACGCTCGCGGTCGTGGTCGGGATGGCCGCCGGGTTCATGCTGCGCTGGTACGTGCGCGCGCTGGACGCCGAGCGCGGCAAGCAGGAGGCCGTGCGCGAACAGGCGAGGCTCGGCGAGCGGCAGCGGATCGCGCGCGAGGTGCACGACGTCGTCGCGCATTCGCTGAGCATCACGTTGCTGCACGTCACGGGCGCGCGGCACGGGTTGCGCACGGATCGCGACATCGACGAGGCCGTCGCGGCGCTCACCGAGGCGGAGCGGATCGGACGGGCGGCGATGGCCGATATCCGCCGCACGGTTGGATTGCTCTCGCAGGAGTCGGCGGGGACGCGGCCGTTGCCCGGTGCGGGCGACATCGCGGAGCTGGTGGCCGAAACGTGCGCGGCCGGGCTGGTCGCGGATTACGAACTGGAGGGCGACGTGACCGCGGTCGACACTACGGTGGGGCTGGGGCTCTACCGGATCGTCCAGGAGTCGCTGGCGAACGTGGTCAAACATGCCCCGGCGGAGAAAGCCTTGGTACGGCTGGAGATCAGCGCTGAAGACGCCCGGTTGACTGTCCGCAATGGACACAACGGCGGCGCGCGCAATTCGGGCGGCTCGGGGCTGGCGGGTATGACGGCGCGCGCGGGTCAGCTTGGTGCGCGGTTGACTGCTGGACCCGAGGGCGGCGAGTGGGTGGTCGACGTGACGGTGCCGTTGGCGCGCGAGGTCGTGTCGTGACCGCTGCCGCCGGGGAAATGCGGGTCTTGCTGGTCGACGATCAGGAATTGGTGCGGTCCGGGCTGCGGTTGATCCTGCGCCGCCGCGACGGGTTCGTGGTGGTGGGGGAGTGCGCGGACGGCGACGAGGTCCCGGCCGCGCTCGAAGCGGCCGGCGGGGTTGACGTTGTGGTGATGGACCTGCGGATGAAGCGCGTCGACGGCATCGAGGCGACGCGACGGCTGCGCGCGTCCGGCCCGCGGCCGCCGGTGCTCGCGCTGACCACTTTCGACGACGACGAGCTGCTCGCCGGAGTGCTGCGTGCGGGTGCCGTCGGGTACGTGTTGAAGGATTCCTCGGCGGAGGACCTGATCCGCGCGGTGCGAGCCGTCGCGATGGGCGAGGCGTGGCTCGATCCGGCGGTCACCGGACGCGTGCTCACGACCTATCGCCAGGCGGCTTCCGATCGCCCGACGGTGCCGTCCGGGTTGTTGACGCCGCGCGAACTGGATGTGCTGACGGCGGTCGCGCGTGGGCTGACGGACGCGGAAATCGCCGGAACGCTGGGGATTTCCGCGAGTACCGTCGAGGCGCATTTCGAGCGGGTGTGCGCGAAACTCCGCCTTCGCGACCGGGCGGCGGCCATCGTCTACGCCTTCGACCACGGCCTGGTCACGCCCGGCTCGGCCCCGGCTCAGGCCGGTCCGGACTCGCTGCGGTTCAGTGTCCTGGGCCCGCTGCAGGCTTGGCGGGGACCGAACTTGCTGGACCTGGGCCCGGTGCGGCAGCAGGCGCTGCTGGCGGCGCTGGTCCTGCGCCCCGGCGAGACGGTCAGCCCTGGGGAGCTGCTCGACGGCGTGTGGGGGCTGGAACCGCCAGGCACCGGTGGCCGGGTGGTGCCGGTGTACGTGCATCGGCTGCGGAAATGCCTGCGTGCGGTTGGTGAGCGAACGGAAGACTCAGTAATAGGCAGCGATCGCGGTGGATACCGCTTCGCCCGGGAGCGAGTGCGGCTGGACGTCACCGAGCTGACCGATCGAATCTCGGAAGCCACGACCGCCACTCATAGCGGCGATCCGGCTGCCGCCGTTGATGCTTACGCCGGTGCGTTGGCTCTGTTCCACGGCGAGCCGTTGGCGGGGCTGCCGGGCCCGTTCGTCGAGGGGGAGCGGCTGCGGCTGACCGAGCGTCGGCTGACGTTGGTGCAGGAGAAAGCCTTGCTGCAGTTGAAACTCGGGCGGACCGACGAGGTGGTGCACGAGCTGTCGGCGCTGCTGGCGGTGCATCCGCATCGGGAGCCGCTGGCGGTGCTGCTGATGCGGGCGCTCCATGGCGGTGGCCGCCGGGCCGATGCGCTGGCCGTGCATCGGCGGATGCGGGAACGGCTGCGGACGGATTTGGACGTCGAACCGGGGGCGGAGCTGGACCGGGAGCTGCGGGTGGTGCTCAGCTCGGATCGGGGTCCCTCGTGAGTGAACACGGGACCCTGCACCATGTCGAGTTGTGGGTGCCGGATCTCGGCCGCGCGGTGGCGTCGCTGGGATGGCTGCTGGAGGAACTGGGATATCAGCGGTTCCAGGACTGGGCGGCCGGACGCAGCTGGCGGCTCGGGCCGACGTATCTGGTGGTCGAGCAATCCCCGGCGCTGACCGCGGACCGGCATGATCGCTGCCGTCCGGGGCTGAATCACCTCGCTTTTCACGTCAAAGACACCGCGACGGTCGAGCAGTTGGCCGCCGACGCCGCCCGGCACGGGTGGCAGCTGATGTTCCCGGAGAAACATCCCCATGCGGGCGGCGCGGAGCACTATGCCGCGTATCTGCAGAACGACGACGGCTTCGAGGTCGAACTCGTCAGCTCTGCTGGGCCGAGCTGACCGGAGTGCGCGGGCGGTTCTGACCCGGGTATTGCGAGTCCGAGTCTGGGTACTGCGAAGAAGCCGGATAACGCGAAGAAGTCTGCGAAGAATCCGAAGAGCTGGAGTCCTCAGAACCGCTCTTCGAAGCCTCGCTCAGCTTCGTCATCAGCTGCGTAGCGGCCTCCAGCCCCTGCGTCACCGACGTGATCAGCTGCAGCAAATTATCCGAATCCGACAGCAGAACCCCGAGCTTCTGCGCGATCTGCCCGCCGTACTGGGTAGCGATCGCCACCGCCTGCGGGATCGCCGCCGCGATGCTCGCGCCGAACGTCGCCTGCGCGGCGGCGAACGCCTGCGTCATCAGCTGGATAATCTGCCCGACGGCCTCCGAAATGAGCCCGCCGACCTCCTGCTGCGCCTTCGCGACGACCTTCCCCGCGCCAGTAGCCGCCTTGGCCATCGCGATGCCCGCCTGGCCGACCGCCTCGACGCAGTCCGCGTGCTGCGAGCTGTTGTCGCGGTAGCTAGACGCCGAAGAACCGCTCCATCCCGACGTTTCCGGGCCCGCGGACTGCCGGTAGTCGTCCGCGACGGACGACACCTGCTGGCCGCCGCCTTCCATGCCCTGCGAGTGCGACGACACCGAGTCCGGGTTGCCCTGCAACTGTTTCAGCGGCTCCTCCAGGAACCGCACCAGTTCGGTGATCATGCCGAAGCCAGCCGACGTCAGTGCGGCGAGCGGGTCCTGCGACGCGCCGAGCAGGTCGAGCGCGGTGGTGGCGCCGCCGAGTCCTGCGGAAACCCAGTCGTGGTTCTCGACTGCCTGCGTAGTGGTTTTCAGGTCCGCCAGCAGTTGGCTGGAGTCGGTCACGGGAGGTCCTTCCCCGGCAGCGCGGCCGCGTTGCCCTGGTCGCGGCGCTCGTAGCTTTCCGCCGCCTGAGTCAGGTTCGCGCTCACCTTGTCCACAGTGGACGATGCGTGCGAGACGGCGTCGTTGGTCTTGCCGACCGCCGACTGCAGGCCCGCGGTGAGGAACTGCACGAAGACGCCGAGCGCCTGGTCGCCGAGCCCGGACGGGGCGCTGCGGGCGACATTGCCGAGCCGGTCGGCAAGATCGCCGACGGTGGCCGCGTGCCGGCGCAATTGCGCGGGGTCGACCTCGAAGCCGGCGGTCACGAGATGATCCCCGGGTTCGCGAAGTAGTCGTCTTCCTGGCGCGGTGCCGCGGGGGCGGCCTCGACCGGCAGGTTGTCGCGGACGAGTTGGAGCGCGGGGCCGTCGCCGACGTAGTCGGTCATGATGTCCACGACCTGGGCGCCGGCCTGGCGGTGCGCGTCGTGCACGGTGGCCAGGATGAGCCGGGCGAGCGCGTCCGCTTCCAGCGCGCGGGCGGCGGGGCTCAGGCGCAGGTCGGTCAGCGCGCCGCTCGGGCCCACTTCGACCTCGACCTCGCCGCGCGGAGAAGCGGCCCGGCCGCCGACGCGGCTGAGGCTCGCGCTCGCGGCCTCGGCGTTGGCCTGCAGCCGGGACAGGTTTTTCTGGTAGTCGGCGAGCCAGGCCGCCGAGTCTTGGATCGGCACGGAAGGTCCTCCGGTCGGTTTCGGTGTGGTCATCGCGGCCGCCGCGCGGCGGTGGCCAGCTCGCCGAGGGCGAAGCGCAGATCGGCCGGGCGCAGCGAGTTCACGCTGAGCCAGCCGTCGCGCGCGGGGTTGATCCGGACTCGGCCGCGCGGTCCGTCCATCCAGGACAGTTCGCGGCCCTCCCGGGTGCGCCCGTCGCGGGTCGCGCCGAGCTGGCCGCGGCCGGTCAGCGGGACGACCAGGCCGACGAGGCTGTCCAGCGCCGCCGGGTCGCCGCCGCTGTCGCGGACGAGATCGCGCAAGCGGTGGGCGCGGGAGGTGTCGTCCTCGTCGTCGGAGAGCGCTATCGCCTCCTTGACCGCGTCCGCGGGCAACGTGACCGGCATCGTGCGGGCCGCCTCCACCTGCGGGATTTCCGCGAGCACGGCGTCCACCAGCGCGGTCTCGTCCACCCGGCGCACCGACAGCGTGTCGGCCTCGAGCCGCTGCCGGCAGATCAGCGCCGAGGACCGGTAGACGAGTGCGGTGACGGCGGTCGCCCCCTCGGCGTCCGCCACCACCAAATCAACGATGCCGCGACGTTCGCGCAGCGCGGTCACGGCTTCCGCGGCGAGACCGTCCGGCCCGGAGTCGTCGGCGAGCCCGCGCGCCTGCAGCGCCTGCCCGGCCGTGGCGAACAGGATCTCGCGTTCGCCTTCGATCCGGCCGTAAGACGGGACCTGCAACGGAAACGGCCAGCTCGCCCCGGCGTGCGCGGCCAGCAGGTCGGCTTCGACGAGTCCGATGTGGACGGTTTCGTCGCCGACACGGGGCAGTGCGGCGGTCATTCGGCTTGCCGTTCGAGCCGCTGGAATGCTTGCTGCACCCCGGATTCGTGCTCCTGATAGCGCCGGATGCCTGCCTGCAGCGCCTCGTGGAACCCGGTCAGTTCGGTGTCGGCCGCGCCCAGTTCGCCAGTGAGACCGGCGTGTCCGGCGGCCTCGCGCAGCCGCTGCGCCAAATGCAGTGCGGGCGGTGCGGTGCCCAGTTGCGGGAGCCGGTCGGCGAGCCGTCCCGCCGAACCGACGAGTTCCCCGGTCTGCTCGCCGAGTCTGCCCAGCGCGGCGACCTGGCGGTCCAGCGCGTTCGGGGCGACCTCGTGGCCGGTCATCGGGTGCTCCTGTCGTTCACAGCCCGATCACCGGGCTGATGGTCTTGTCCTCGGGGTGCAGGAGCGGCTGGTCGAGCACCGGCATCTTGTTCTTGTGCTCTTCTTCCTCTTCCTGCGAGGCACCGGCGCCGCGGCCGGGCATCATGCCGTTGCCGCTGGCGGCGCGAGCGGCGGCCATCTCCGCCATCGCGGCGTTGCGGGCGAGCATCGCGCCCTCCATGCCGAGCGCGGAGCGAATTCCGGCGGACAGGCCCGATTCGACCGGGGCCGCGGTGGTCAGCGCGCCCCACGGCATGCCGCTGCCCGCACCGGATCCGGCTCCGCCGAGCGGGCCGGCATAGCTCGACGCGCTGGTCGAATCGTCCGCGCCGTAGGAATCCGCGGTGGTAGCCCCGGCGGGCGGCGGATTGATCGCGTGCGAACTCTTGTGCAGACTGGCTTCGTAGCGCTGCATCACGTGCACCGCTTCGGCTTTCTGTTCCGCCGCAGCGACATTCGAGGCGAACAGGCTCGCCCCGCCGCCCGCGACCGCGCCGATCGCCGCGCCCATCAACGCGCCCGGACCGGCGCCGATGCCGCCCGCCCCGGCCCCGAGGATCCCGCCGATGACCGCGCCCGCACCCGCTCCGGCCGCCGCGGCGGCGACTGCGCCCCCAGTCGGGTCGCCTGGCGGCTTCGGCATGGTGTTGCGCGCGACGGCGAGCGAATCGCCCGCGTTCTGGGCCGCGCCGCCGACCGTCCCGGCGCGGTCGCCGATCCCGGACGCGCGGTCGCCGAGCGAACCCAGCCGTCCGGACGCGCGTTCGGCGGCCTGTCCGCTCCAGTTCTCGTGCAGCGTCCCCTGCTGCGATTTGAGCGAATCGGCGTGCGTGCGCATTTCCGAACCGTGCCGCTGCCATTCCGCGGCGACCGTGCTGACGTCGCCGACGTCGGCCTTCTCCCACAGCATTTGGTACAGCTGCTGGTGCGTGTAAGCGTTCCAGTTGGTGCTGCCGGGCGGGACCGGGGCGCCGAAGTAGCCCTCCCACACGTTGCGCAGCGCGGACACCACGGGCCGCGCCAGGTCGCCGACCGGCCCCGCCTTGTCGAGTCCCGCGAGCGCCGAGTCCGCCAGGTTCTCCACCCCGGCCGACGCGGCGTCGACCACTGATCCGGATTCTCCGGTCATACCCCCGCCTTCGCCTCTGCCCGGCTTCCGCCGGGCACTCGCGCACGGTAAGGGGCGGCGATGAAATCACGATGAAAGCTGTGATCACCGGGGCGGGACGAGGTCTCCGCTCTCGATCCGGCCGGCGGTGCGGGCGAGCCACGCGGCGTCGTGGCGGAGCCGGGAAACCAGGAAATGCACCTCGATCATCTGCATTTCCGGCAAATCGGCGTTATCGAGCGTCGCGGAAAGCTCGCGGTGCTGGTCTCGAACCCGTTCTGCCCGGTCTCGCAGCAGGGCGACCGCGCGTGCCGGCGGGAGGGCACCGAGGTAGGCCAGCGCGATCAGGAACCGGGAGTCGAGGTTCGGATCGGCGTCGCGGAGCTGCCGTTCGATTCGTTGGCGGAAATCGGCGAGGCCGTCATCGGTCAGCCGCACCGGCCGCGGGTCGCCGTCGCCGTCCGGTTCGACGAGTCCGTGCCGGGTCAGCGTGCCGACCAGCGTGTACACCGTCGACGTCTTCGGGTTCAGGAACGGGTAGCGCGTGCGGAGTTCGCGCAGGAGCGCGTACTGGTAGCGCGGGGTTTCCACGAGCAGCCCGAGCATCGGCAGCACCAGCGGGTTGTCGAGAGCGTTCGTCGGCACCGGACCAGGGTAGCGCACGCTAGTCGTATACGAGTACGGTTGTTCGTATACGACTACTGGAGAGGGGCAGTCATGATCACCTTTGGTGTGTGGCCCGGCGTCGTCAGCACGGATCTGGTGCGGCTGGAAACCTTCATCGACGCGCCGCCGGAGGACGTCGAACAAACCGCGGAAGCGTTGCGGGACCTGGCGAAGGGCGCGGAACGGTTCTACGTCCGGTGCTATCGCAGCTACCGGGGCCCGCATGAGCCGACGCCGCCGGACGCGGTGCCGTACCTCGGCGACGGGCGGGTAGTGGACTACGTGCTCGGCTACGGCAGCCCGGAAGTCGATCCGGACGGGTTCGCGGACGCGGTGCGCGCGGCGGTTCGCGAGGTTGCCGAGTTGGGCGGCGGGAAACTGCAGGTCTGCGAGGAGGTCAACGTTCCTGCGCCGCTGGACGGCGGCAGTCCTGGCTGTTACGAGGCGCTCGGCGCCGGGCTTGCGGCTGCGTTGGATGAACGGGCGCGGCTGGGGGTCGACGTGATGATCGGGTTCAATGCCGCGGTCGCGCTGCCCGGCGATCCGTTTTGGGAAGCGGTGCGCTCGGCGGTAGACCCAGAAGTGCTGAATCGCATTGATTTTCTCGGATTGGACTTCTTTCCGGACGTCTTCCGTCCGGTGCCCGCCGACGCATTGGTCGGCGCGGTGACTCACGTCGTTCGGTCGTTTCGAGAGTCAGCGTCGGCGATTGGTATCCCAGCGAGCGTGCCGATGCACATCACCGAGACCGGTTGGCCGACTGGACCGGAGAATTCGGAGGAGCAACAGGTGCGCGTGATGGAATCCGTTGCGAGCACGGTGTTCGGACTGGCATCCGAGGTGGGCGTGGACACGTATGAGATTTTCGGGCTGCGCGACGGGTTGTCGAGCGGTCCGCGGGAGAATCGGTTCGGATTGCTGCGCGACGATTATTCCCCGAAACCGGTGTATGAGACGGTGAAGCGGCTGATCGCCGAGCATTCTTCCGGATCGGGAGTTCCGCGCAAGATGGACATTCCGCCGCGTGCCGGATTCTTTTAGTTCCATCTGGCCCCTGGTCACGGAGAAGGCGAGGCCCGATTCTGTATCGGTCATAGCTCACCAGTGCCCTCAGGGAGATACCGTGCGCAGAACTAAGTTGGTGGCAGGCGCGTTGGGTGCCTGCGCACTGGTCATTGGCGTGGCACCGGCGGCCAGCAGCCAGCTCGGCCAGCAGTCGCCGGACACCGCCCGGCAGCCCGCCGGGGCGGCTTACCGCGACGGCGACTCCGCCTCCGCCACGCTGAAGGACGCCAAGGGCAACGAGGTCGGCTCCGCGTGGTTCACCGCCGACAGCCGGGCGAACGCCGTCTGGGTCGAGGTGTACCTCACCGGTCATTTCGCACCCGGTTTCCACGGCATGCACGTCCACGAAAAGGGAAACTGCACCGTCGGCGACCCAAAAAATCCGTTCACCGCGGCGGGCGGCCACCTGATGCCGATGGACCACCACACCGGGTTGCCCATCGGCCAGCTTCCGTCGGTGCTCGTGCGGTCGAACGGCCGCGGGTACACGAAGTTCGTGCTCGACACCTTCACCTTGGACCAGCTGTTCGGTCCTAACGGGACCTCGATCATCGTGCACTCGAAGTCCGACAATTTCGCGAACATCCCCGCCGACCGCTACGCCGTCCGCAACGACCCCAGTGCCCCCGTTCCGGACGAAAAGACCAAGGCGACCGGCGACGCGGGCTCCCGGTACGCCTGCGGTGTGATCACTCGCGACCAAAACTAACCCAGTCCTTTGTGGACTCAAGCTGGGCGTGGTACGTGAGGGGAACCCTGAGGGAATCAGATTCCCTCAGGGTTCCCCTCGCGGCCGGTAGCCGGGGTGTGCGCGGCGGCGGTGGCGCGGGGGCTGGTGCGGGTGGCGGCTACTACGATCGCCGCATGTCGTGCGCAGGTCTTCGATGAGTAGTCAGCCGGTCACGCTCTCGCGGCCCGTGCGGTTCTTCGGTTTCGCGTCCGCGGCGAGCCTGCGCTGGACCGGTTTCGGCGGGGTGCTGCTGCTGGCCGCCGCGGTGTACGCCGGGGCCGCCGGGATGTCCGGGGTGCTGCCGTTCGCGGGCGGGATCGCCGGGGTCGGGCTGGTCGTGCTCGCGTGGGCGCTGCTCGGCGGGCGCGTGCTCGCCTCGGACACCCCCGACGCTGGTTGGCTGAAGTGGACGCTCGCGTTGTGGTGCGGGCCGTTGCTCGTCGTGCCGCCGCTGTTCAGCGGGGACGTCTTCAGTTATCTCGCGCAGGGCGCGGTGGCCGCGCACGGGTTTGACCTCAACGTCGTCGGTCCGCAACAGGCACTGGGATCGGCGTCGGACATCGTCGGCCGGGTCAGCGTTTACTGGCGCGAGACGCCGTCGCCGTACGGGCCGCTGTTCGGTGCGGTCGAGCGGGTCATCGCGCAGGTGTCCGGCGGGAATCCGATTGTCGGCGTCGCGCTGCACCGGCTCGTCGAGGTGGCCGGGCTCGTCCTGATCGCGTGGGCAGTGCCGCGGCTGGCGGCCGTGGCGGGAGCGTCGCCGCGGGTCGCGTTGTGGCTGGGCGTGCTGAACCCGCTGGTTCTGTGGCACGTGGTCGCCGGGATGCACAACGACGCCCTCATGGTCGGCCTGATGGTCGCGGGCGTGGCGGTCGCGCTGGAAGCGGTGGGCGACCGGATCCGCTGGTGGCCGCTCGCCGGCGGGGTGCTGCTCATCGCGCTCGGCGCCGAGGTGAAGGTGCCCGCGCTGGTCGCGTTGGCCGCGGTCGGCACGGCGCTTGCCCGTCGCCGCGGGCGGATCGGCGAATTCCTGCTCGCTGGCGCGGGGATGGTGGTTGTCTTCGTGGCGGTGTCCGCGGCGGTTTCGCTGGCGACCGGGATCGGGTTCGGCTGGGTGTCGGCACTGACGACCTCGGGGGAGGTCAACAGCTGGATGGCGCCCACGAACTGGTTCGGCTTCCTCGTCGGCGGCGTCGGGTCGCTGTTCGGCGCGCACATCACGCAGACGATGATCGGCGTCGGCAAGATCATCGGGTACGTGCTCACCGCGGCCGGGATCGTCGTGGTGCTGCAGCGGCAGTGGACCGGCCGGATCGACGCGGTCCGCTCGCTCGGGCTGATGCTGAGCGTGGTCGTGATTTTCGGGCCGGTCGTGCAGCCGTGGTACCTGCTGTGGGCGGCGATTCCGCTCGCTGCTTCGTTGCCCGCTGGACGCGTGCGGTCCGTCGTGATCACGCTCGTCGCGCTGTTTTCCCTCGTGCTTCCACCGGTGGGCGGCAATTTCAGCGGCCGCGTCGGGTTGCTGGTGCTCGCGTACGTGATCGGGCTCGCGGTGGTGGTCGCGGCGTTCTTCGGGCTGCGGAAATTGTCCACAGTGGACTAGTGTTTGGCCAGCCAGACCTGTTCGGCGGCTCGCGCGGACGCGATCGCGTCGTCGATCACCAGTGGCGTCGCCGGGTCGAGGGTGGTGTGGGATTCGGTGGTGTAGAAGCGGATTTCGTGCCCGTCTGGGTCGTGGAGGCCGGGCAGGATCCAGCCGAGGGTCGCGAAATGGACGCCCGCGTGCTGTTCGCCGCGGCGGGTGAGATTGTCGGCGAGTTCGGTGATGGCGGCGCGATCCGGGACGCCGATGGAGAAGTAGTCGAACCCGGCGGCGGCACGGGCGAGGTCCGGGTTGAGCACGAGGCCGAGGTCCGGTCCGCCGCGCGGATGCGTCATGGTGACGCCGGTGCGGCGGCCGTCTTGGCGGAACTCCAGGGCGACTGCGTAGCCGAGCCGGTCGGCGTACCAGGCTGACGACCGGTCCAGGTCGGCCACCGGCAGCTTCAGGTGATGCACTCCGTCGAGGGTGGGAATCATCGTCGACCTCCACTGATGCAGTGCGACTGCAATGCAGTTATGCTGCATCTTGTGAAAGACCAGGTCAAGGCCGATGCCAGGGCCGAGTTCGGAGCCGCTCGCATCGCGCGGACCGAGGCGCTCGTCGTCGCTGCGGCGCGGGAGCTGTTTCTGGAACACGGCTACGCGGCCACCGCGCTGACGCAGGTCGCGCGCCAGGCCGGGGTCGCGCCGAGGACTGTGTACGTCCGCTTCGGCACCAAGGCGGCGTTGTTCCGGCGGGTCATCGACGAAGCGCTCGTGGGAGACGCGGAGCCGGTCGACGTCGCGCACCGGCCTCGGGCGCAGGACGCGATGACCGCCGGAACCTTGGCCGAACGGCTGGACGCGCTCGCTGACGTCACGGTCGGAATCGCGGACCGCGCCGGAGCGTTGCTCGAAGTGGCGGCGCAAGCTGAAGGCGCGGAGCCGGAAATCGCCGAGGCGGCGCAGTCCGGGCGGCGCGAAACGGCGCGACTGTGCCGGGAATTTTGGTCCCGCGCGGCGCGTGATGGCCTTCTGGTGTCCACTATGGACATTGAACAACTCGCGAGCACCACGGATGCCTTGCTGTGCGCGGACACGATGGTGCACCTGCGTCGCGTCCATGGCTGGGCCGCGGCGGAATACGGGCGCTGGCTGCGAACGGCGCTGGTTGCCCTGTGCGGGACGTCCGGATAGGTTGCGATCATGGACATCGATGTGCTCGTGTTCGACGTGCTCGGCACGCTCGTCGACGAACCTGCCGGAATCCGGGCGGGGATCCGGAAATTCGCGCCGTCGCTCGCTGAGGCAGAGGTCGAACAGCTGCTTTCGGTGTGGCAGAAGCATGTTGAGCAGGAGCAGGGCCGCATCGTCGCCGGGGAACGGCCGTATGCCGCGAGCGACGTCATCGACCGGGAAGCCGCGCAGGCTGTCGCGGACGCAGTCGGTGCCGGGGACGCGGCCGAACTGGCGCTCGCGGCTCGGCAGCTCCCGCCGTGGCCGGACACTGTGGACGGGCTCGCCCGCCTTGCCGAACGATTCCCGCTGGTCGGACTCTCCAACGCGAGCCGGACCGTACTGCTCGACCTCTGCGCGAACGCCGGGCTGCGCTGGCACACCGTGCTGTCCGCCGAGGACGCCCGCACCTACAAACCGGCTCCCGACGTCTACCGGCTCGCCATCGACGTCGCCGGACGCGCGCCGGAGCGGCTGCTGATGGTCGCCGCACACGCCTGGGACCTGCGCGGGGCGCAGGAAGCGGGATTCCGCACCGCGTACGTCGGCCGCCCAGTCGGCGACCCGCCCGCTCTCGCCGACCGGTTCGACCTCCAGGCAGCCGGACTCGCGGACCTCGCCGACCAGCTTGGTCGCGACTGAGTCTCGGACCAGGCATGATTTCGGGCGTGACTGCGCCCCGGGTGACCGATCTCAGCGACTTCGAACGCCGGTTGGTCGAATCGGCCCGGGAAGGCGAACTGCTCGGCGCCGACCAGATCGACGTCGCCGACCTCGCCGAAACCGAAAACCCGGACCACCTCGTGCGCGCGGAGGTGCTGCGGGACGTGCTGCTCGGCAGGCACGGCGACCTCGACCCGCGCGGGATCATGCTGGCCCGCGCCCGCATCACCGGCGAACTGAACCTCGACGGCGCCACCGCGACCGCCGGACTGATGCTGCTCGCCTGCGTCTTCGACCAGCCGGTGCTCGCGCGCCAGGCGGCGTTGCCGCACCTGTATCTGATCGGCGGGCGCATGCCGGGCCTGCACGCGTCCCGGGTGCGGATCGCGGGCGACCTGCATCTGTCCGACGGCGTGCGGATCACCGGCGCCAACTCGGACGGCGCGATCCGGCTGATCGGCGCGCGCATCGGCGGAAGCCTGCTGTGCCGGGACGCGGAAATCGCCAATCCGGACGGGCTCGCGCTGGAGGCGAGTTCGGCGGAGCTGGGCAGCGGCCTGTACCTGCACCAGGGAACGCGGATCACCGGTTCGTCGGCCGACGGCGCGATCCACCTCAACGGCGCGTGTGTCGGCGGACCGCTGGAATGCCAAAGCATCAAGGTCTCCAACGACCTCGGACCGGCCATCGAGGCGGACACCCTGACGGTCGGCCGCAGCATGCTGATCCGCGACTCGGAAATGAGCGGCAACGGCGAAATCGGCGCGGTGCGGTTGCAGGGCGCGCAGATCGGCGGGCAGCTCGAGTTCTCCGCGACGACACGCGTCACGTCGCCGGAAGGGCGGCTGCTGGGGCTCTCCGATGCGAAAGCCACGACAGTGTTCATGCCGGGCAACCTTGTGTGTCCCGACGGCAGCACCGGGGCCGATTGCGACCATTCCGAACTGGCCTGGCTGGACGGATTCACTTACACGGCAATCGATCCGTCCTTCGGCTGGCGGCGGTGGCTGCACCTGCTTCGCTGTCACACCGAGTATTACGACGCTACCGGCTACCAAAAGCTGGCGGCAGTTGAGCGGACCGCGGGCCACGACGGCAATGCGCGCACCATCCTGATCGCTCAGCAAGACGACCTGCGCCGCCGTTCGCCGGACGCTCTCGGCGGGCGGATGTCGCGGCTGTTCCACTGGATCTGGGGTGCCCTGGCCGGATACGGCTACCGCGCGCGGCGTACGGCGGCGGCGTTGCTGCTCGCGCTCGTCGCGGCCGGAGTGCTCGGTTTATGGGCTGGGGCAACGGAAACCCGGCCCGGGCACCATGCCGCGGAACGGGTCGCGAGTGGTGCCGCGTGCTCGCCGGTCGAGTTGATCGGCTTGGGGCTCGACCGGGGCCTGCCGATCGCGCCGACGGGTCTGCGGAGCCGATGCGACCTCGACACGGCGAGCGTTTCCGGCCAGGTCTTCACGGCCGCGATCTGGGGCGTGCAGGTCGCGGTGTGGGGTCTGGCGACGCTGGCGCTGGCCGGGTACACCAACCTCGTCCGCAAAACCGGCTGACTTCCCGCGCTGCTCACAGCAGATCTGCCGTCGGCAGCGAAAGCAGCGGCGGCCGGGTCCGCGACGGCACAGTCGAGGCATGACCAACGAATCGACTCCGCCGATGTTCGACCAGCGGCTCCGGGAACGGTTCCTGAGCCAGCGGGTCCTCGTACTGGACGGCGTGCTCGACGACGACAACGGGACGGTCCTCGCGACCCAGATGCTCTCCCTCGCCGGCGAAGACCCGGTCAAGGACATCGCGTTGTGGATCCACTCGCCCGGCGGTTCGGTCCCGTCGATGCTCGCGATCCGCGACGTGATGCGGCTGGTGCCGTGCGACGTGTCGACGCTCGCCCTCGGGCTGGCGTGCAGCGCCGGGCAATTCCTGTTGTCCGCGGGCACTCCCGGGAAGCGATTCGCCCTGCCGCACGCACGAATCCTGATGCACCAGGGTTCGGCGGGAATCGGCGGCTCGGCCGTGGAGGTCGAGGTGCAGGCCGACGACCTGCGCTACACCCGCGACACCGTGCTGGGCCTCACCGCGCAGGACACCGGGCAGCCGTTCGACCGCATTTTCGCCGATTCCCTGCACGACCGGTGGTACACCGCCGCCGAGGCGCAGGACTACGGCTTCATCGACCAGATCGTCGACCGCCTGGAGCAGGTCGTGCCGGTGCGCACGCACGCGATGGGCCTGGGGGTACGCGCATGAGCACCTACACCATCCCGAACGTCGTGACCCGCAGTCCCGGCGGCGAGCGGATCATGGACGTCTACTCGCACCTGCTGTCCGAACGGATCGTCTACCTGGGCACGGCAATCGACTCGGGTGTCGCGAACGCGTTGATCGCGCAGCTGCTGTTCCTGGAGTCGGACAACCCGGAGCAGGAAATCAACCTGTACATCAACTCCGAGGGCGGCGACCCGGCCGCGATGCTCGCGCTGTACGACACGATGCGCTTCATCAAGGCCCCGGTGGCGACGACCTGCGTCGGCCAGGCAGTCGCGACTGGCGCGGTGTTGCTGGCCGCCGGTGCGGAGGGTCGGCGGTCGGTGCTGCCGCACGCGCGGGTGGTGCTGCATCAGCCCGCCGCGCAGGGACGCGGGACGATCCCGGACCTGATCCTGCAGGCGGACGAGGTGGTCCGGGTGCGGACGCAGCTGGAGGAGATCACGTCGCGGCACACCGGCCACGACGTGGCGGAATTGCGGCACGACACCGACCGGGACCGGGTGTTCGACGCGGCCGGCGCGGTGGAATACGGGCTGGCGGACCAGGTGATCGCCGCTCGTCCGTGAGCGGGGTTCGCAGGCCGGTCTGGGGTTCCGGCCTGCGGCTTCGTTCAGGCGGCCATCAGCACGGGCCCGGCCGGACGGCGCGCCGGGCGCGGTCCCACCACGCTGATCCGCCGGATGTCCCCGGCGATCCCGCTCAGCAGACCGGCCAGGTTCACCCCGAGCGCACCCGTCACCGCGGCGATCATCTCGCTCGACGGTTCCTTCCGGCCGCGCTCGATCTCGGACAGGTACTGCGGCGAGATCCCGGCCCGCTCGGCGACGTCGACGAGCCGCTCGCCCTGGGTCTCCCGTTCGGCGCGGAGACTGCGGCCGAGCACCTCGCGCCACAGCGGTTCGGCCTCGTCGTCCCGGACGGGGGCGCGGCGCTGGTGGAAAGGAAGGATGTCCGCCATAGGCCCAGCCTGGCATCCGCCGGGGCCGGATGGACAGCCGTTCCGCTCAGGGCAGAACGGCCTTCACCCGACGAGCTGGTTGCTGAGCATGATCACGCCGAGGAGCACGGCGATCGTCGAGATCGCGATGCCTGCTGCCGACAATGGTTTCGCGGTGCGCCGTCCGATGACGCCGACGAGTCCGCAGGCCAGCCCGGCCAACCCGAACGGGAGCGCGAGGTACGCCCGGATGCCGGACAGGTCGATCGGCAGCAGCGGGAGCACGCAGCCGAGGAGGCCCAGCACCAGCGCCGCGACGCTCAGCCAGACGCCGTTCGCCGGAGCTGGCCACGGTTGGGGTGGCGGGTAGCCCGGGTATTGCTGGGCTGGTGGATAGCCTGGGTATTGCTGGGCGTTCGGCTGCACGGGCCAAGGCTGATCGGTTCCTGGTTGCGCGGGGGCCCAGGCCTGGGGCGTTGGTTGTGGGGTGGGTTCGGCGGGCGGCATGGGCCAGGGTTGACTGGCTTCTGGTTGTGCGGGGGCCCAGGTTTGCGGTGTTGGTTGTGGCGTGGGTTCGGCGGGTGGCATGGGCCAGGGCTGACCAGCTCCCGGTTGCGCGGGGCCCCAGGACTGCGGCGTCGGTTGGGGCGCGGGCGCGGGTTCGGCGGTCGGCGTGGGCTGCGGTGGCGAACCCGCCACCGCTCCCTGCGCGTCCGTCGACGGCGTTCCCGCGGGCGGGGCGGATTCCCCAGGCGGAGCGGGTTCGGGTGCCGGGCCGTCGGTCATCGGAAGCTCCTCACCGCGCGGAAGAAACGTCGTCACACCTTAGATCGCCCGTGCGAGAAGCCCAATCCGCTGCCCGCGGGTCGATAGGCTGCCCGAGAGGCAGCAACCGGCGACCGACGAGGTGACGCATGGACCGGCGCGAACTGATCGACCAGGCTCTCCGCGGCGTCGAGGCGTGGGAACGCAAATGGGGTCCCTATACCCCGTCCCCGGCGAGCCAGCCGGACGTCGATCTCCCCGCGCTGCTCGACACCTACGCCGCCCGGATGGACGCGTCCTTCCCCTTCTTCCACCCCCGCTACGCAGGCCAGATGCTGAAACCGCCGCATCCGGTCGCGGTCGCCGCCTACCTCGCCGCGATGGTGGTCAACCCGAACAACCACGCGCTTGACGCCTCGCAGGCCACCTCGCCGATGGAGGTCGAGGTCATCGCGGACCTGGCTCGGATGTTCGGGTTTGCGCAGCCGTCGCTCGGCCACCTCACCTCCAGCGGGACCATCGCGAACCTCGAAGCCCTCTGGGTCGCCCGCGAACTGGCTCCGGGCAAGGCAGTCGTCCATTCGCAGGACGCGCACTACACGCACGGACGCATGTGCCAGGTGCTCGGCGTGGAATCCCGCGCGGTGCGGGCACTTCCAGACGGGCGCGTTGATCTGTCAGCGGTCGAAGCTGAAGTCCGCGGCGGCGGGGTCGGCACGGTGGTGCTCACTCCAGGAACTACCGGGCTCGGGGCGGTCGACGACATCCAGCAGGCCCTTGCGCTGAAGGAACGCTACGGCGTCCGCCTGCACGTCGACGGTGCGTACGGCGGGTTCTATACCTTGCTGGACGAATACGAGGCCTACCGCGCGATCGGCGCATGCGATTCCGTCGTGGTCGATCCGCACAAGCACGGGCTCCAGCCGTACGGATGCGGGGCGGTGCTGTTCGCCGACCCGGCGGTCGGCCGGTTCTACAAACACGATTCTCCCTATACCTACTTCACTTCCGACGAACTGCACCTCGGTGAGATATCACTGGAATGCTCACGCGCGGGTGCCGCAGCTGGTGCGCTTTGGCTTACCCTGCAGGCATTTCCGCTGGAACGCCAGCGCGGCCTCGGGAAGCTGCTGGCCGCCTGCCGTCGGGCGGCGAACGATTTCGCCGCCCGCATCAAGGAATCCGACCGGTTCGCCCTGCACCTCGAGCCCACTTTGGACATTGTCACCTACTGGCCTCGCCGGGCCTGGATGAGCGAGATCACCGAAGCCGCCAACACCATCCTCCAGAACGGCATGGCCGACCCGGAAAACCCGCTGTATCTGTCCACTTTGCGCGTCGACGCGGACGCTTTCGCCGCGCTGCACCCGGAGATCGAACGCGACGCCGAGACGGTGACGATCCTCCGCTCGGTGCTGATGAAGCCGGAGCACGAGGCCTGGATCCCGCAGCTCAAGCAAGCGCTCGACCGGTTGGCGGAGTGAGTCCCGGACAGCGGGACTGACCCGCTCGATCCGGACGGACCGCCGGTTACATCGGTGCGCATGGCTGAGGAACCGCGCACCGCAGAGCGGTCGAAAGGGTATTACGTGCTGATCGTCGTGGCGATCGCACTCCTGACCGAGAACGCCAACTTCGAGTTCACCCTCGTCGGGGTGGGCCTGCCCGACATCGCCGCCGCCTTCGGCACCAGTCAGGTGGCGCTGGTGATGACCGTCGTCTTCGTCGCGTCGCTCGTGTTCCTCCCGATCGCCGGGAAACTCGCCGACGCACACGGCAAGAAAAAAGTCCTCCTGGGCGCGGCCATCATGTTCGGCGCCGGATCGTTGATCTGCGCGCTGGCGCCGGTGTACTGGCTGTTCCTCGCCGGACGCGTGCTCCAGTCCGCGTTCGTCGTCGCGTACGTCGCCGGTTACGGCCTCATCCGCGACCTCTTCCCGCCGCGATTGGTGCCGCTCGGCGTCGGCGCGCTCGGTGTCGGCACCGGCGTGGCCGCGTTCGGCGGTCCGTTGCTCGGCGGGTATTTGGTCGACGCTTACGGGTTCCGCAGTGCGTTCTGGTTCACGCTCGGCTACGACGTCGTCGTCTCGACGCTCGTGCTGCTCGTCGTTCCCGAAACGCGGGTACGGATCAAACGCCGCATCGACGTCGCCGGTGGCTTGTTGCTCGGGGCCGGGATGGCGGTGCTCGTGCTCGGGCTGGTCGAAAAGCACTACCTCGGTTACGCCGTGGCGCTTTCGGTGGTATTGCTGGTGCTCTTCGTGATTGTCGAGCGTCGTCGCGCTGAACCGCTGATCGATCTGACGCTGGTATCTCAACCCAAGGTGTGGCTGACGCTGCTTGCCTCCGGCACCGCCATTTTCGTCACCACTGCCAACAGTTCCGTACTCATTCCGCAGTTGCTCCGTACTCCGCACGTTCCCGGCGTCGCGGAGCGCGGTCTCGGCATGACCGCGTTGGAATACGGGGTGAGTTACGGTCTGCCATTCGGGCTCGTCGGTGCCGCCGCAGGGTACGCGGCCGGGTGGGTGTGCCGGAGGTTCGCGCCGAGAACCGCTTTGCTCACCTCGATCGTCGGCACTCTCGGGGGAGTCGTGATGATCCTTTTCGGACAGTTGAGCGGTCCGGTGCTGATCGTGGTGATCGCCGCGCTCATGGGTATCGGACTCGGGTTTCTCTACGCCGGTGCCAACAATCTCGTCATCGAGGCGGTGCCCGCGGAAGCGCAAGGCGTCACGACTTCGTTGCTGTACACCGCTCTCGGCGTGATGAACACGCTCGGTACGGCCATCGTCGGCGCGGTTACCTCCGCCCATCGAGTCCAGCTCGACTCCGGTTCCTCGATTACCAGCGATACCGGATATCAGGCGGCGTATTTCGTTCTGTTCGGGGTCGGCGTGCTCGCGCTATTGCTGACTTTCGTGATGCGACACGGCCGAACTCCGGCTACTGGCGGGACGGCAGCCGGGTAAGATTCCTGTTGTGACGGAATGGAAATTCGCGGTGAGCACGCTCGGCATGCCCGGCATTCCGGTACGTGAGTCGGCTGCGATCGCCGCCGCACACGGATGCGCTGGGCTGGAACTTCGGGTGCACGCCGACGAGGAAGTCCACTTAGGACTGATCAATGCCGCTGCCGTTCGCGAACAGATCAGCGACGCGGGGCTGGAGATTTCCGCGCTGGCCGGTTACGTCCAGGTCTGCGCACCCGGACCCGGCGTGGTCGACGAACTCCGCGCGCTGATCGACCTCGCCGCGCGACTGCACGCCCCCGCGATCCGGGTCTTCCCCGGCGGCACCGGCGAAGACGGCCGTGCGGTGGACCGAATCGCCGCGGTGCTGCCGGATCTTGCCGCGGCGGGAGTCCGGCTGCTCGTCGAGACCCACGATTCCCATCTCACCGCGGAATCCGTGCTCCGCCTGGTGAAACCGTTCGCCGACCCGGCCCGGGTGGCGGTCCTGTGGGACGCGCTGCACCCGTGGCGGGCCGGCGAACCTCCGGCGCGGACCCGGGCACTGCTGGGGGAGTACCTCGGATACTTCCAGTTGAAGGACGCGACCGCCGGGCTGACGCCGGTCCCGCCGGGCGAGGGGAGGGTCCCGCTCGCGGAATGCGGACGTCTGCTGCGGCCGTGGTCCGGCTGGATTTCCCTGGAATGGGAACGCGCCTGGCATCCGGAAATCGCGCCGATCGACGTCCCGCTGGGCGCGGCGGCGAAATGGCTGACGCGCTGGGGCGGCTGATCAGCCGACGGTCCGCGCCGCCGTGTACTCCTCCAGCCCCGGTCCGGTCAGCGGGTAGTAGTCCGACAACCGCCCGCCCTCGTCGAGCCGACGCCGCGCGAACGCCTCTTTGTCCTGGTGGGCAAGGGAATCCTCAGCAATAGCCAACGCCTTCTGCTGCGGCACCACCACCGCACCGTCCTCGTCGGCCACGATCAGATCGCCCGGCGTCACCAGCGCGCCACCGGCACCGACGGGGACGTTGAACGCCGCCGGGAACAGCTCCGTCTGCGACGCGTAATGCGGCGTCACCCCCGTGCACCACACCGGCACGCCCAGCGCACGGATCCGCGCGGCGTCGCGCACCCGGCCGTCCACCACGATTCCCGCGCCGCCGCGCAGCTTGAAGTAGCGCACCAGCATGTCGCCGAGACAGCCGGTGAAATGGCTGCCGAACGCCGAAACCACCAGCACGTCGCCCGGTTTGATCGACTCCAGCACCTGCCACAACGCCGTCTTGCGCTCGGCGTCCTCCTGCGCGGTGCCGGAGAAGACGTCCTCGCGCTGCGGCAGGAACTGCAGCGTCACCGCGCCGCCGACCACCTTGACGTCCGGCGTCCGGTGCAGCGGGACCGGACCGTCGAGGAAGGTCCGCGTGATGCCCATCTGGTGCAGCTTCGCGCACGCCGTCGCCGCGCTCACGTCGTCCAGCGCCTCGACCATCCGCGCGGTCGGCCGGGTGAACGTCGCGGTCTGCACCGGCGCCAGCTTCGAGTCGTAGGTGTCGGTTTCCCCTGCTGGGACAGCCTGCCGGCCGTTCGCGTCCATGGCGTGCCTCTCCGCGCGTCGCCGTCCGAGTGACGGTGACATTATCGTCTATCGATGGTAGATGTAACCGCCGACGGCCGAGCGCTGTCAACCTCGGACACCCCCGAGGACCCCCGCAGGTCCCGCTGAAGGGAGACCGCTGTGCCCGCATCCCCGGATTGGTTCGAGCCGGCCCGGTTCGGATTGTTCGTCCACTTCGGCCTCTACAGCCTGGCCGCGCGGCACGAATGGGTCCGCAGCCGCGAGGCCATCCCGGACGCCGAGTACGACCGCTACCTCGAACGCTTCGACCCCGACCAGTTCGACGCCCCGGCGCTGGCCAAAGCCGCCCGCGCGGCCGGGATGCGCTACGCCGTACTGACCGCCAAGCACCACGACGGCTTCTGCCTCTTCGGCTCGAAACTGACCGACTACCACTCGGTCCGCGTCACCGGCCGCGACCTCGTCGCCGAGTTCGCCGACGCGATGCGCGCCGAAGGAATCCGCGTCGGGCTGTACTACTCGCTCCTCGACTGGCACCACCCGGACTTCGAGATCGACCGCTACCACCCGCTGCACGCCGACGCCGCCGCACGGGAACAGCCGCGCGACATGGCCCGCTACCGCGATTTCCTGCGCGGCCAGGTCACCGAACTGCTCACCGAGTACGGCGACATCGATCTGCTGTTCTTCGACTTCACCTACCCCGCGAAGGGTCCTGAAGACTGGGGCGCGGCGGAACTGCTGGCCCTCGTCCGCGAACTGCGCCCAGGCATCCTGGTCAACGACCGCCTCGGCATCCCCGGCGATTACGTGACGCCCGAGCAGTACCAACCGGACCGTCCGCTGGAACGCGACGGCGTGCCGGTGCGCTGGGAGGCCTGCCACACGCTCAACGGATCCTGGGGCTACGACCGCGACAACCACGAGTACAAAGACCCCGCGCTGCTGGTGCGGATGCTGGTCCAATCCGTGGCGTGCGGCGGAAACCTGCTGCTCAACGTCGGTCCGACGGGCCGCGGCGCGCTCGACCCGCGCGCCCGCGAGACGCTCGCCGCCATCGCCGGGTGGATGCAGCTCCACGAACGCTCAGTGCACAACGCCGGTCCGGCGGAGTTCACGCCGCCGTCGAACGTGCTGTACACGCAGGTCGGCGACCGATTGTACGTGCACCTGCTGTCCTGGCCGCTCAAACACCTCCATCTGCCGGGGCTGGCCGGTCGTGTCCGGTACGCGCAGCTGCTGCACGATGGTTCGGAGGTCCGGTTCCACCAGCTGGACGGGGAGAACCACGAGCACAACAACCTCGCGCCGCCGAGCCAGGACGCGGGCACGCTCACCCTGACCCTGCCGATCATCGCGCCGGACGTGCTGCTCCCGGTCCTCGAGCTGTTCCTCGACGCCGATGCGTGAGCGACTGTCCGATGTGGACTTGGCTGAGCCGAACCTGCCGGACGTCACCGATCGCGCGGTCTGGGACGCAGCGGAATCCTCGACGCGGCAAGACATCCTGGTCGCCGCCGCCATCGAACTCGATCGCCCTATGCCGCAATTGCTGGCCGGAGACTGGGCGCGCTCAATGCGCGACGGCAACCGCAGTGCGTACGAAACGAAGGCCCGGCAGCTGAAGGAACGCGTCACCGTGCTGGTCCTGGCCGCCGTGCTGACCGGCGAAGTCGCGCCGGCCACCGCGCCGCCGGGGGAGTGCCCGCACCTCGACGCGGCGATCGACGGCCTGGTCGCGCTCGCCGAGGCGACCAGTTGGTGCTGGGCGCCGCACGACCGGTTCACCGCGGCCCGCGGCGAGGTCCTCCCGGACCCGGACGAACCGTTCCTCGACCTCGGCGCGGCTGACGTGGTGTCCCTCTTCGCCTGGGCCGACCAGGTACTCGGCCCGCATCTGGACCTGCGCGCACCGGGCCTGCGCCGACGTCTTCGCCGCGAGGCGGACCAGCGCGTGCTCGGCCCGTTCGAGCGGATCCGGGACTGGGCGTGGATCGGCGCGGACGGCACCGCGAACAACTGGAATCCGTGGATCCACGGCGCGGTACTCGCCGCTGCGGTGTTCCTGTGCGACGACCGGCCGCGCCGGACCCGGCTGGTGCGGCTCGTCAGCGAAGGACTCAATCACTACCTCGCCGCGCTGCCCGACGACGGTGCGATCGACGAGGGCATCGCGTACTGGTGGCAGGGTCCGTGCCGGTTGCTGGAAGCGCTGGACCTGCTCGCGGAAGTCGGCGGTCCGGACGTCCGCGCGCCGTTCGCTGAGCTGCTGCGATATCCGCAGCGGATGCACCTCGGCGAGGATTGGTATGTCAACGTCGGAGATGCCTCCGCGCGGCTGCTGCTGTCTCAACCCTGGCATGTGCCGTATCAGTGGGGCCGGTTGCTCGGTCAACCCGAGACGGCGGCGCACGCGGCAGCCGGTGCGCGGTTGTCCGGTCGCGCCGTGCATCCGGTGGCCGGGCTCGGCCGCGCGCTCGCCGCGTTGCGGGATCCGCACTGGTGCCGGGCCGCTCTCGACGGCAGCCCGGAGACCCCATGGCTGGCGCGCGAATCGTGGTTCCCGCGAGTCCAGATTCTGGTGGCACGAGAGGAAACCGGCCGCGTCGACGGGCTCGCGGTGGCGGCGAAGGCCGGGCACAACGGGGAGCACCATAACCACCTCGACGTCGGCACGTACTGGGTCGCGCTCGACGGGCGTCCGATGGTCGTCGACGCCGGACGGCCGACGTACACCACCGCGACGTTCGGCCCCAACCGGTATGACGCGTGGCCGTTCCGCAGCGCTTGGCACAACGTTCCCGAACCTGGCGCGGAGCAGGTGCCTGGCTCGCGGTACGGCGCTCGCGCGGTGACGGTCGATCTCAACGAGCCGAGCCTGCGCGCGGAACTGAGCGGCGCGTACCCGGACGGTGCCGTGCCGAGGTGGCAGCGGACAGTCCGGTTGTCCCGGGCGGAAGGCGAGGTGATGGTCGAGGACGAGTGGGACGGAGATCCGGAACCCGTTCTGCTGCACCATCTCCTCGCCGGTTCGGTCGAATGCGGCGACGGCTGGGCTGTGGTTGCCGCAGACGGGCGGACGCTGCGGCTGACGTGGGATCCCGCGGTGGCGGTCGCGGAACTGCACGAGCAGCCACTCAACGATCCGCTCCTGCAGCTGAGCTGGGGAAACGTCCTCACTCGGCTCACCCTGCGGGTCACCGATCCGGCCGCGCGCCGGGTCGAGGCGCGCTGGCGACGGTGAAAATCCGGTCTTGAACAGGCCGAGGACCAGGTCTACGATCATCTATCGATAGACGATGGATAGGGATTGATCATTTCCCGCATCGACCCGGCGTCCGGGGTTGGCGTCGGCGGTGTGCCCAGCGCTGAGCAACGCTGTCTTCGTGCGCCCACGTGGTTGCGATTTCCGTTGCGGCACAGGCGTTTCGCTTCCGTTTTGTTATTGACCGTACCCAGGGCGCGTGGTTTCATCTCGACTATCGATTACTCGCGATTACGCAATGGAGCGTGTGGCTGACATGAGAAAACACTGGCGCCGAGGCACCGCTGCCGTTGCGGCGACGATCGTGCTCGGCTCGACCGCGGCGTGCGGCGGCGGGTCGTCCGACGCGTCCGGCGAGACGACGTTGCGGGTGATCGTCAACATCACCCCGAACCTCACCCAGGAGTACTGGAAGGGCCTGTTCGCCCAGTACGAGCAGAAGCATCCGGGCGTGCACGTCAAGCTGGAGCTGACCGGCACGATCTCGGCGGGCGCGAAGCTCAACCAGGACCTCGCCGCGGGCGATCCGCCGGACATCGCCCAGCAGATCATCCCGACCAAGGAGAACGCGCAGCTCTTCACGGACCTCAGCGACCAGGAGTGGACGAAGGACACCCCGCTCGCGCAGCAGCACGAGATCGAGGGCAAGCGCTACCTGGTCGGTGTCGGCGAGCAAATCCAGTCGCTGGTGTTCTACAACAAGGCCGCGTTCGCGAAGGCCGGGGTCGACCCGGGCGCGATCAAGACTCTCGACCAGTTCACCGAGGCGATGGGCAAGCTTAAGGCGGCGGGCTTCCAGCCGCTGCAGACTGCGGGGCAATGGGTGCCGGGCGCGCAGTTCTCCATGATGGCCGACGCGGGCGTGCTCACCGCCGATCCGGAGTGGACAGTGAAGCGCACGGGCAAGAAGGTCAGCTTCGCCGACAGCGGCTACGTGAAGTACCTGCAGCGCTACCAGAGCTGGATCCAGCAGGGCTACCTCCAGAAGAGCGCGCTCGGTCTCACTTACACCGACGGGCAGGTCGCGTTCCTCGCCGGCAAATCGGCGATGTACGTGATGGGCTCGTACTTCGTTCCCTCCGCGGACAAAGCGAAGAAGAGCGACGAGATCGGCGTGTTCAGCATGCCGACCGACGGTGCGTACCCGTCCGGCCAGTTCGGCAACGTCGCGGACCCGTACGTGGTCGCCGCCGCCTCGCCGCACCCCCAGGAGGCGACCGAGCTGGTGCGCTGGCTCGTCACCGACAAGGAGGCCGTGCGCAGCCAGCTCGCCGCGGACGGCAACCTGCGCAAGGGCTTCAGCTACGAGATGTCGAGCCTGGGCAAGCAGGTGCAGCAGATCCTCGAAGCTGCGCCGTCGGTGCTCGTGAAGGCGGGCGAGCGCCAGCCGATCGACGGGTACACCACCGAGCTCAACACCCAGGTGCAGTCCTTGTACACCGGCTCGTCGGCGCAGCAAGTCGCGGAGGGTTTGGACAAATGGTGGAACTCGCAGAGCTGACGAGGCCGGTCGAAGCACCGCCGGCCCCGCGTCGGCGGAACACCCGCCCGCGCCGAGTACGGCTGCGCGCGGCGGCCGTCTCGCTGGGCATGAGCGGTCCGGCGGTGCTGCTCTACACCGTGCTCACTGTCGTACCAGTCGGGGTCGCGATATATCTCAGTTTCACCGACTGGAATGGCTTCTCCAGAGCGGTGTTCGTCGGACTGAAGAACTACGCGAAGCTGTTCTCCGACCCGGCGTCGGGCCGCGCGTGGTACGTCACCGGCATCATCTCGGTAGCGGGCACGGTGCTGATGGTCGGCGGCGGGCTGGTGTACGCGCTGGCGTTGCGCGGACGGTCCAAATGGAACTCGTTTTTCCGGGCGCTGGCCTACTATCCGCACGTGATCAGCGCGCTGATCCTGGGCTATCTGTGGGCGGCGATCCTCGGCACCAACGGCGCGATCAACAGCACGCTGCAGAAATTCGGGCTCGGTCCGATCGGCTTCCTGTTCGACGAGAAGCTCGCGCTGATCGCGTTGATCTGGGTCATCGTGTGGGCCGGATTCGGCTTCAACGTCGTGCTGTTCGTCGCCGCGCTGCAGACGGTACCCGCGGAACTGCTGGAGGCGGCGGCGATCGACGGCGCGTCCAAGGCGCAGATCAACCGGCGGATCGTCGTCCCGATGATCGCCCCGGTGGTCACCGTCGCGACTGTGCTGAACCTGGTCGGCCTGATCCGCGCCTACGACCTCGTCGTGAGCCTCACCGGCGGCGGCCCGGCCGGTTCGACCCAGACGTACGGATATCTGATCCTCGCCAAATCGTTCGAGGGCACCAAAATCGGCTACGCGACCGCGCAGGCCGTGTTCCTGATGGTGGTCTCGGCCGCGCTCGCCCTGCTGGTCACGGCGTTGCGCAACCGGCAAGACCAAGCCGCGGCCGGATAAGGGGGCAAGCAGTGGTGGTAAAGGCGCAGCCGCGGGCTGTTCCGGCGAAGCGGGTCACGGATCGCGAGGGCGGCGTCGTCCGGTTCGTCTTGCTCGCCGGGCTCCTCGTGGTCATGGTGGTGCCGGTTTACCTGTTGCTGGTCAACAGTTTCAAACCGCAGGAAGACATCGTCAACAACCCGTTCGCGCTGCCGGTCGGGAATTTCACCTTCGATTTCGTCAAGGCCGCGGCGACGAGCCCGGACTTCAATGTGCTGCAGG
Source organism: Amycolatopsis sp. cg13 (assembly GCF_041346965.1). Taxonomy (GTDB): domain Bacteria; phylum Actinomycetota; class Actinomycetes; order Mycobacteriales; family Pseudonocardiaceae; genus Amycolatopsis. Next base: position 4,235,525 of record NZ_CP166848.1, on the reverse strand, counting down.
GCTACGGATTCACCCTGTTCCTCGTCGTCATGGTGGACATCTTCTGCATCGCGCTCGCCGGACCCGCGGCGTACGTGATCGCGCGCAGCCTGAAGAAGCGCACCCAGTTGCTGCTGCTGTACTTCCTGGCGGGCACGTTCATTCCGGGCGCGGCACTGGTGATCCCGGTGATCTACGTATTGCGTTCGGTCGGCCTCGCGAACACCGTGACCGGCCTGATCGCGCACGATGTCGCGTCCACGCTGCCGGTGAGCATTTTCCTGTTCGTCGGCTTCATCCGCACCATTCCGGTCGACATCGACAACGCGGCGACCATCGACGGCGCGGGCCGCTACCGGACGTTCTGGATGATCATTTTCCCGCTCATGCGCCCGGCCGTGGTCACCGTGCTGATCCTCAATTCGATCGGCATCTGGAACGACTTCGTCAGCCCGCAGATCCTGCTGAGCCCCGGCTCCGGCCACTACACGGTGACCACCGCGATCTACGCCGGGATCAGCCAGTATTCGACCGACCTGACGAAGGTGTTCCCGAATCTTCTGCTGGCGATCGCGCCGGTGATCATTTTCTTCATCTACATGCAACGGCACATCATCAGCGGCCTCACCGTCGGGGCCGTGAAGGGCTGAGTCTCTCTCATGAGGAGTAAGGACAATGCAGTGCTGAGGAAGGTCGCGGTCCTGGCGGCCGCATTCGTCACGACGCTCGCCGTCGCCCCCGCCGCTTCGGCCGCCGGGCGCACGTTCTACGTGGCCACGAACGGCCACGACACCGCGAACGGGCAGGCCCCGACCGCGGCGTTCCAGCACGTCCAGCGATGCGCCGACGTGATGGTGGCCGGTGATACCTGCGTCATCGCCGGCGGCACCTATCGGGAAACGATCAAGCCGGCCAATTCCGGTACCGCCGGAAAGCCGATCACCTATCGCACCACGCCCGGCGAGAAGGTCACGCTGAGCGGCGCGGAGCCGGTGCGCGGCTGGACGAAGGTGTCCGCGGCCGACGTCGCTGCCATCGCCAAGACGGACCCGTTCGCCGCGAACTCGCCGTTCAGCCAGGCGGTTTCGGCGGGGAATGTCTACAGCACCGCGGTGGATCTCGGCAGCGATGTGACCACTGTGCAGGTGTTCACCGACGGAACCATGGGCGTCGAAGCGCAGTGGCCTTACCCAGGCCTCGACCTGGTGACGCCGAAGTTGGCGTACGCAGGCGCGAGCAGCGCGGACGCGACCGTCGTCGACCCGGGCATGACCCGTCCGGCCGGATACTGGAACGGTGCCCGCGCGCTGACCGGGTACTGGTACGTGTCGGCAACGTCCACAGTGGCCAGTTCGGCAGTGGGCTCGGTGACGTTGGCCGCGGCTCCGCCGTGCACGCACAAGGTCGTGCCGAAGGACACGCGGTACTCGCTGTTCGGCAAGATCGGCGAACTGGCGAATCCGGGGGAGTGGTTCTACGACACCGCCGCCAAACGGCTTTACGTGTACAGCACGGACAACCCGGCCGCGCACAACCTTGAGGCGAAACGGCGCAAACTCGCCTTTGACCTCACCAACAGCAGCTATACGAATCTGACCGGACTCACCTTGTTCGGCGCTTCGGTCCAGACCGGTTCTTCGAGCACGAATGTGGTGCTGGACAAGATCAATGCCCACTACCTGTCGCACTACACCGACATCACCCAAGGCGCGACGGACTGCGGTTCCACTGTCACGCGCGGCGTTGCCGACACCGGTCTGGTCATCAACGGCACGAACAACCAGGTCATCAACAGCAACCTCGCATACAGCGCAGGAAATGCGATCGCGTTGCGCGGACAGCACAACACCGCTTCCAACAACGTGATCCACGATGCTGATTATCTCGGCACCTACGCGGCAGGCATCGCCGTCGCGGGCAACAGCCAAACCGTGCAGCACAACACGATCTACCGCGTTGGCCGGAGCGGCATCAACCTGCAATGGGACGTCGCAGCGGGTGCGACACCCGGACCGGACCGGATCGCGTACAACGACATTTCCCAATACGCGCGGCTGAGCCTGGATACGGCGGCGATCTACACCTGCTGCGCCTCCGACATGCTGCAAACGTCAATCGACCACAACATCCTGCACGACGGCACACCCACACCTGGCGTGAACCCGTTCGCCGTCGCCGGGATTTATGCCGACAACGGCCAGAGCAACCTGACCATTGCGAACAACGTGGGATGGAACAACCTCGAGAAAACCGTGATGCTGAACGGTCTCGGTTCCGGCTCGCGCAACAACCTCGTCTACAACAACACGGGCGGCGCGACGTTGTTCTACGTCAAGGGACCGGGGCAATCGACCGGAACCAAGCTGTACAACAACATCGGCGAGATCGTCGGCCTGGCCGGTGCGACGGACGGCGGAATGCTGGTCTCGAACAATCTCCCAGCGGACACCGACCCGAAGTTCGTCGACGCGGCTACGCACGATTACCGGCTGAGCGCGGATTCCCCGGCACGCAACGCGGCGATCCCGTTGCCAGGCATCAACGACGGCTCCACCGACCCGACGCCAAGCCTCGGCGCGTATCAGTACGGTGCTCCTAAGTGGACTGCCGGAGCAACGCGGTAAAGCGCACGGCGCCCGGAACGGTCCGGGCGCCGTTTGCTTTTCAGTTCTCCTGGATCCACGCCGGACTGATGCCCATCTCGGTAAACCGCCAGCCTTCTGCGGTCTTGGCTGCGGCGGTGGTCAGCCGCAAGCCGCTGCGGCGATGAGGCGGCTCGCCGTCACGGTAGAAGTAGACGAGCTGGTTGGCAGTCGCAGTGGCGTGCTCGCCGTCGAGGTCGATCAGGATGTCGCTGTGCACGTGCTGGGCGAGTTCGTCGCGCTGCTGGGTGAGGAACTCGGTCACCTCGGCCAGCCCTCTCAGCTCGCCGCGCGGGGAATGAACGGCGATGTCGGGATGGTAAACGCGGTCGATCTCGTCGTGCCGCCGCTCGTCCAGCATCCGCGCGAGACGGGCGAACAGTTCGGCGACGTCGAGACGATCAGTGGTCGGCATGAGGACTCCTTCAATGTTGGTGCGACCAACACTAGAGCAAAAGTGTTGGTCGCGCCAACACTGCTAGCATGAGCGGCCAAAAGTGTTGGTCGCGCCAACACTGCTAGCATGAGCGGCATGGACGAGATCCCGCGCCGCCTGACGGAGAAGCCGAGCTGGCTGCTCACCCAGCTGACCGTGCACGCGCGCCGGTTGGTATCTCAGGGCTTCGCCGAGGCCGGGGCGCGCGGATACCACTACCGGATCCTGGCCGCGCTGGACGAGTTCGGCCCGGCCAGCCAGGCGGACCTGGGCCGCCGCTGCCGGGTAGACCGCAGCGACGTGGTGGCGGCGGTCAACCAGCTGACCGAACTGGGCTACGCGGAACGCACCCCGGACCCGGATCACGGGCGGCGCAACATCGTGCACCTGACCAAAGCCGGAGGTCGCCAGCTGCGCCGAATGGACAAAGTGCTGGACGGGGTCCAGGACGAGCTGCTGGCCGCGTTGTCGGCGGAGGAACGGGCGACGTTAGCGGGGTTGCTGGGACGGGTGCTGGCTGACCACGAGACTGGTTGAGCACGCCGGGCCCGCAGCGCGATGCGGAGGTACGTGAGGGGAACCCTGAGGGAATCAGATTCCCTCAGGGTTCCCCTCACGTACCTTGCGGGAGCCGAAGCCGCGGTCCGATGGCCGCGCACCTGTCCGGCCCACGCTCGGCGGCGGACGCTCAGGCGTTTCTCGCGAGTGCTCGTCCCGGTTCTCACCGCGATGAACACTCACCAGCCCCCTCACTTCTTTCGGCTGGCACTCCCGCGAGCAGCCCGCTTCTTCTGCGCCCGAGGATCCGGCACCGGCGACCGCCCGGCCGCGTGCGCCGCGAAAGCCTCCGCCGCGGCTTCCCCGTCGCGTTCGCGCAGCAGCGACACCAGCCGGCTGTGCTCGTCCGCCATCGCGTGCCAATCGCCGTCGAACAGTGGGTCCGCGATCGCCCGCAGCGCGCGCAGGCTCGGTTCCAGCACCTCCCACATCCGGGTGAGGAACGGGTTCCCCGGAATCTGGCTGACCAGCGTGTGGAACGCGATGTCGGCGTCGCGGAATTTGCCGACGTCGTTGAGCGCCACCGCGCGGTGCATGTCCTCGACCAGTTCGTCCAGCGCGGCGAGGTGCTCGTCGGTGATGTGCTCGGCGGCCAGCTGCGCGGCGAGCCGTTCCAGCGGTTCCCGCACCTGCCGCGCGTGTTCGGCGTCCTGTTCGGAGATCTCGACGACGAAATTGCCGCGCCGCGGGATGTGCGTCAGCAGGCCTTCGCGGGCGAGCTGTTTGACCGCCTCGCGGACCGGAGCCTGGCTCACGCCGAGCCTGCGCGCGATTTCCGATTCGACGACGCGTTCGTTCGGCTCGAGTTCGCCGTCCACGATCGCCTGGCGCAGCAGTGCGTACACCCGGTCGGAGATCAGCGGGTTGCGGAACTGGTCCTTGTTCGTGGCCAGCGTGGAGGCGAAACCCGCTGGTGCGTCGTCGGTTTGCCGTGTCGTTGCCATGAGATTCCCATCGTGCGCTGCCGGAACCGTCCTGCCATGATAGGCGGGATCGCCTAACAGGTATCGATGGACCGGGTCAGTTCCCGAGCAGTCCGGCCAGCCAGGCCAGTTTCACCGTTTCGTGCGGGGCCGCGCCGCCCTCGTGGTCGTTGAACGGATAGCTGCGGATGCTCTTGTGTTCCGGCGCGAGCCCGTTCAGCGCACCGTAGTGATTGAACGCGGCGAACACCGTCGAGGGCGGGCAAATGTGGTCCATCAGCGCGGTGGAAAACAGCGCCGGCGCGTTCGCCCGCCGGGCGTGGCTCGCGCCGTCGAGATACGCGAGCGTGCGGTTCACCGTTTCCGCGTGCTGCCGGCGCAGCTTCACGAACTGCTGCACCTCGACGTACGGCGGTTTGTCGGTGATCGTGGTGGCGCGCGGGAAATGGCACAGGAACGGCACATCGGGCATCGTCGCGACGAGATCCGGCACGAGCCCGGCGGCGGCCAGCGCGATCCCGCCGCCCTGGCTGGTGCCGGTGACCACGACGCGCGCCGGATCGACCTCCGGATGCGTGCGCACCGCGTCGACCGCGCGCACGGCGTCGGTGTAGACGCGGCGGTAGAAGTGGCGATGCGGGTCGAGAATGCCGCGGGTGAGGAACCCCGGGGCGGCGATGTCGCCGGTCGACGGGTCGGGGTCGGGCGTTTCCGCGCCCTGGCCGCGGGTGTCCATGATGAAGTGCGCGTACCCGGCGCTGGCCCACAACGTCTTCTCGTGCGGCACCCCGCGGCCGCTGCCGTATCCCAGATATTCCACGACCGCGGGCAGCGGGCCGGTGCGCGTGACCGGCAGTTGCAGCCAGCCGCGGATCGGGGCGCCGCCGTAGCCGCGGAAGGTGACGTCGAAGGTGTCGATCGTGGCGAGGCCGTTCGGCGTCGGCTCGAAGGTCGCCTCGACGTCGGCAGCCCGCTGCTCGGCGAGCGTCTTCGCCCAGAACTCGTCGAAGTCGGCCGGTTCGGGGAGCGTCGGAAGGTAGCGTTCCAGCTCGTCGAGGGGCAGGTCGAAGAAGGCCATTGCGTCGGATCTCCAGGACTCCCGGGGCGACAGTCAATCATCGCCTATCGATCGTTGAATCGAACCAGGCGCGCGGGAACGTTGTCAACCGGCCAGCCGGTAGATCCGGCGCGGCGTGCTGACCAGGATTTCGTCCCGTTCCGCCGGGGAAACGGCCGCCATCGAGCGGGCCAAGGACTCCGCGCGGGAACCGCGCGGCAGACAGATCGGCCAGTCGGAGCCGACGACGCACCGCTCGGCGCCGACCGCGTCGAGCACCTGCCTCGCGATCGCCGGAGTGCCGTGCTGCTGGGTCAGCAAGCCGGACAGCTTCACGACCACGTTCGGCACCGTCGCCGCTTCTTGGAGTTCTCGCTGCCATTCGCCGAGGTCAGACGGGTTGCCGAGATGGTCGACCACGACGGTCAGCGTCGGGTTTTCCGTTGCCGCTTCGGCCGCGGTCCGCAATGCGTGCCGGTGAAGATTGAGTTCGAGGACGAGCCCCGCGTCGGCCAGCATCGGCACGAGCGCGCGGGCTTCTGGCGGGGTAGCGGTCCAATCCGCGCCGCCGATCCGCATCCCGTTCGGCGGGTCCGGCTGGGCGAGCAACGTACGAAACTCGGCGGCTTCGCAGACGTGCAGATTCCCGACGTAGCCCGCGATCAGTTCAGGGTTCCGCCGTCGTAGTTCCCGCAGGGCGGACGTCTCCCCGGAATCCCCGCGCGACGCTTCGACCAGCACAGTTCCGGTGATGCCCAGCCCCGCGCCCGCGTCCTCCAGGTCTCTTGAGCCGAATGCGCGGCAGTGCGGCGAACCGGGCTTGATCCAGGGAAACCCGGCGGCCGGGTCCCACAGATGCGCGTGGCAGTCGAACATCTCGCGGCCTCCGGGAGTATTGACACGGGGAATCCCGGTCTCGATGATAGCCATCGGTTATCGATCAGCAATAGAGAGCGGGTGGCGACGGTGCAGGACGTGCCTGAGGTACGGGCCGGTCGCGAACTGGCGGCGGCACCCGAGTGGGCGCGGCTGGAGCGGGAGCTGTTCGCCGCGCTGGACCGGGCATGGCCGGTGTTCTCCGCCCGCTACACCGAAGGCGACGGCCGGCTGGTCTTCCGCGACAAGCTCGGCGAGGGCCACGACGACCGCGACGGCGTTGACGACTTCTACGAACCGTTCTTCAACTGGCCGACCCTCTACCTGCTCGGCGGCAGCGCGGAGATTCTCGACGCCGCACACCGGCATTGGCGCGGCGTAACCGCGCAGCTGACGGAAATGGGCATGGTCGTCGACGGCATCGAGCGCGGCTACGACTGGTTCCACCAGGGCGAAGGCCTGCTGCTCTACTACGCGCTCTGCCTGGCGCGCCCCGACGACGCCGAGTTGCGCGACCTGGCCGTCCGGTTCGCCGACCTGTACCTGCCCGGCGGGCCGAATTACTCCGCCGAACACCGCGTGATCCGCGCGCCGCACACCGGCGCGGTGGGTCCGCGCTGGGGATTCAGCGACCACGAGGAGTACTTCCCGTGGAGCGAAGCGCTGCGCCCGTACGGACTTCCGCTGGACTGGCTGGGCATCACAGAGTTCGACGACCTCAAAGACCCGGCGAAGGCCCGTGCTTACGGCCGGGAAATGTGGGAGCGAATGGGCCGCGGCGACGTAGTCGTAAACCTGGCCGTGACCAGCCTGGTTACTACCGCTTTCCTGCTGACCGGCGAACAACGGTACGCAGATTGGGTCGCTGAGTATGTCGGCACCTGGCTCTCCCGGCTTGAAGACCGCGAAGTGCTGCCGGACAACGCTGGCCTGCACGGCGAAGTCGGCGAACACCTGGACGGCCGCTGGTACGGCGGACACTACGGCTGGGCTTGGCCGCACGGTCTGAACCCAGTCGGCACCGCCACGCTAGTCGCGGCAATGAACGCCGTATTGCTAACCGGCGACGAGTCCTTTTTAGACCTTGCCCGCAACCCGCAAGACGCTGTCCTGAAGCAAGCAGAACCGCGCACCGGTTCAGAAATGGGCACGCTGAAGAAACGCTGGCAACCACACCTGCGCGAACTGGACGGCCGCCCGACCCTGATGGTCCCGCAACGACACGACGACTCCGGCTGGTTCGACTACAACATCATGCCGACACAGCTGCCCGTCTCGCTGTGGCAGTTCAGCCGCAACTCCGCCGACTTCGACCGGATCGAACGCCTGCGCGCCGAGTCCACTTGGGACTGGACGACCGTCCACACGCAACGCCTCAAAGACGAAGCCGGTCACGAAGAACCGTGGTTCGAGTACCTGCACGGCCGCAATCCCGAGTTCCCGGAACGAATGCTGCGCAGCGCTTTCGACAGCAGCGCAGCCAAGCTGGCCGCGATCGAGCAGGATCCTTTGCCTGTCCCCAGCGCTCTGGACATCCACCACTGGCAGGACCACAACCCCGTCGTCACCGAGGCGCTGCTGCAGCTGACCACCGGGTCGCCGCAGATCCTGTACAACGGCGGCCTCGCCCAGTTGCACCTGCGCTACTTCGACGCAGACCTCTGTCGCGCCGGTCTGCCGGAAGACGTCGCCGCGCTGGTGTCCGACATCGCGACCGAGCACACCGTCGTCGACCTGGTGAATCTCGGTACCACCACGCGGAATCTCGTGCTGCAGTCCGGCACTTTCGCCGAACACCGGCTGGAATCGGTACGGGTCGACGACGCTCCGGCCATTCCCATCAACGGCCGGTACCTGCGAGTTGAACTGCCCCCGTCGAGCGCAGTCCAACTCACTTTGTCGATGACGCTGCGGGCTTCGACGCCGACCATGCGCGCACCCTGGGAGAACGAACGATGAACGTCGACCTGCCGCGCCTAGGCATCGGCACCGCGCCGTTGGGCGGACTGTTCGAAGAGGTGTCCGAAATGGACGCCGCAGCGACTATCCGCGCCGCCGTCGACAGCGGGATCACCTACTTCGACACCGCCCCGCGCTACGGCCACGGCCAAGCGGAGGAACGACTCGGCCGCCTGCTGCCGGAAGTCCCTCGCCCGGTGATCTCCACCAAAACCGGCTGGCTGCTGCGCCCAGAGTCCAAAGTAGAACCCGTGTGGACCGAACGCGGCATCCGAGAGTCGCTGGAATCCAGCCTCACTCGCTTGCAACGGTCCTCTGTGGACATCATCTACCTGCACGACCCAGACGAATTTCCCGACGAAGTCCGCGCATCGGCATACCCGGCCGCGCGAAAACTGCGTGCCGAAGGTTTGACTCGAGCCATCGGCTTCGGCATGAACCACGCCGAAAAACTGGCCGCATACGTCGCCGAATACGAAGTGGACGTCGTCCTCATCGCAGGCCGATTCTCCCTGCTGGACCACGACGCGCTACGAACCCTGCTGCCACTGTGCGCCGAACGCGGCACCGAGGTGGTCGTCGGCGGCGTATTCAACACCGGCCTGCTGGCCGACCCGAACTCTGCCGCGATGTTCAACTACCGCCCAGTGCCCGCCGAACCACTGGCCCGCGCGCGCCGCTGTGCGGAACTATGCGCAGATTTCGCCGTCCCTCTCACCGCGGCCGCCATCCAGTTCCCTTTCTTGCATCCCGCAGTCCGGTCCGTCGTAGTCGGCTGCCGATCCGCCGCCGAGGTCACCCGCAACGCGACCGACTTCCGGATGCCGATCCCGGATGAGCTGTGGGAGCGGCTTGCTTCCGAAGGTTTCGTACCGCCGGAACTGCTGCCAGCCTGAGCCCGAGTACTGTTCCGGCATGCCGGGCAGAAACCGGGTGACGCTGCGTGAGGTCGCCGAGCACGCACAGGTGTCCGTCGCGACAGTTTCCCGTGTGCTGGCCGGGAACTACCCCGTTGCCACTGAAACCCGCCGCCGCGTCGAACAGTCGATCCAGGCCCTCGACTACGTCGCCAACGTGCACGCCCGGGCCCTTGCGGGCGTCGCCCCGCGGACGGTCGCGTTCGTACTGCCAGACATTCGCGCGCAAGCCTTCGCCCACGCCGCCCAAGGCGTCGAAGAGGCAAGTGCTGAACACGGTGCACTCAGCCTGATCTGCACCACACAAGGCGACCCGGAACGAGAACGCGCCGTATTCCACCTGCTGCGAGAACAACGAGCCAGCGCAGTAATCCTGATCGGCGGCGTAATCGACGACGAGGAATACCGCAAGAAAATCACCGACCTGTCCTACGAGCTAACCGCCGCCGATTCCCGCCTGGTCCTATGTGGACGACCTCCGGTGGACGACGTCCCCACCGTCGAATACGCCAACGAAGCCGGTGCCTACGCGGTAACCCAGCACCTGCTCTCGTCAGGCCACCAAAGAATCCTCTTCCTCGGCGGTCCGACCTCCGGCCCCGCAACCACAACGGTCACCGATCGCCTGGCAGGCTACCGGCGCGCCCTGGGCCACGCCGGCTGGGTGCAACCGTCCGACTTCACCCGAGAATCCGGCTACCAGCAATTTTGCGCCCGGCTGCCCGAAGATTTCACCGCCGTGTTCGCCGCCACCGACCTAGTCGCCGCGGGTGCGCGCGCCGCCCTGCGCTCGCACGGCCTACGCGTTCCAGAAGACGTTTCCCTGGTCGGCTACGACGATCTGGAGCTAGCGGAGGACTTGGGCCTGACCACTGTCCGAGTGCCCTATGAGGAACTGGGCCGCGCCGCCGTGCACCTCGCCCTTTCCGGCCGTACGGAACATCCTGTGCTGGAAACTTCCGTCGTAGTCCGAACTTCCGTCGCCCATTTCTAGGCGAGCCGCGCCAGTTCAGCCCGGTGCACCGGATACGCAGCTGGTTTCCCCGCGACGTATAGCTCCAACTCTCGCACCGCACTAGCCCCGAGCCGCGCCAGCTCATTGCCGCGCGATCCGGCCAGATGCGGGGTGAGGAAGACGTTCGGCAACGTCCACAGTGGATGACCGGGCGGCAGGACTTCCGGCTCCGTCACGTCCAATACCGCTTTGATCCGCCCGGCCGCGAGTTCCCGAGTAAGCGCGGCGGTATTGACGAGCGCACCCCGGGCTGTGTTGACGAGCGTCGCGCCATCGCGCAGGAGAGCCAGCTCCGTGGTGTCCAGCAGATTCCGAGTCTCCGGAAGATCCGGAGCCTGCACGGTCACAATATCGCTGGCCGCCAACAGTTCCGGCAGCTCAAGCAACTCCACCCCGAGCCGCGCCGCCCCTTCCTGATCGAGGAATGGATCAGTCACCGCGACCCGAAAATCGAACGGCCGCAACAATTCGATGAGCCGCCGCCCAGTCCTAGACGCCCCGATGACGCCCACGCGCGCACCGTAGTTGCCCGGCTCCCCGCCCGACGCCGGATCCCCGGGCGTCCGATGGCTTCGGTAGCTCTCGCGCTCCCGGAACGCGTCCTTGCCCGCGAACAAAATCGCCGCCAACGAAAACTCGGCCACCGGCAGCGCGTTCGCGTCGGCAGCTGAAGTGATGCGCAGACCACGCTCCCAACAGGCTTCGGTGACATGCGCCTTCACCCCGCCAGCCGCATGAAACGCCGCCCGCAACCGAGGCGCCCGCTCAAGCACCTCGCCGGTTATCGGCGGACACCCCCAGCCAGTGATCAGCACCTCGACGTCCGAGAGCTCGACCTCCCCGAAATCCTCGACCACCACGTCGGGATCGAGGTCCGCCACCGCACACACCCGTTCGAGCACCGGAGCGGGAAAGAGACCGGGCACATAGCGAGACGCCATCGCGAACAACGCACGAGGCCGCTGCGTCATGGATACCTCCGGGGATAGTAAGCGCTTTCTATCTTAGTCAGGAGGACCGGTCGATTGCATACCGCAGACCGGCTACATGAAGTCAGACAGCTGAATCCGACCGACTGACTCCAGTCGACGACATCCCCACTGCCCGTATCCGGCGCTCCGTATCGCCGACTCGGGTTACCTGATCCGTCGTCTGGTGGACGTTTCGCAGGACGTCATGGTCGGCGAGGTCGACTGCGGCACCACATCCGGCAAGCAACATCCGGCGGACTGTATGCAATCGACGACATTCCGCCGACGCGACGGCCATCTGCAGGATCCGGCCGACTGTCTCTCGCTGAAGGCTCTTTGGCTGTCGCGCGCTGACGACCTCCATGGCTGCCGCGCGCCGGGGGCCTTCATGACTGTCACGCGCCGGGGGCCTCCATGGCTGCCGTGCGCCCGTCGATTGGATCCTGCAGTGCCGTGTACTGGCGACCGTCGTCGGGATTCCGTCCACTTGTCGACCTGTCGCAGGTATGCCGGTCGATTGCATACCGTCCACTTGTCTTCTGGCGGCAGTCGGCGAACTCGTGGTCATTGCCGGCGGGGATCGCGCCCCGGGCGTGATCGGATGGGGCTCCATTGCCAATCCAGGTCCACCTGGAATTCGTGCCAACAGGCCCCGCCTGGAATCCATGCCGAACCGGACTCTGTCCCCGTCTTGAGATCCGCTCGCCCTGACGCGTCCCCGCTACCGCTGTGAGGGTCGCGCACCTCGCCCGTCCGCGTCAGCCGCAACTGTGACCCTCATCAACAACACGCGCCAACAACAAGGCGCGTATGCAACTATTGCTGAAGCCGACAAGCGGCACCCACGCGCAGACCGAGACGCACACCAAGGAGACGCGGGCTCATGCCATTAGCACTGGTAGCGCTGGCCATCGGGGCCTTCGGGATCGGCACCACCGAGTTCGTGATCATGGGCTTGCTTCCGGAGATCGCCGCGGACTTCGGGGTTTCCATCCCGTCCGCGGGCCTTCTGGTGACCGGGTACGCGCTCGGGGTCGTCGCGGGCGCGCCGGTGATGACCATTCTCGGCACGAAGATCAATCGCAAAACCATGCTCATGCTGCTGATGGGCCTGTTCATCGCGGGGAACCTGCTGTCGGCGGTCGCGCCGGCGTTCGGGGTCATGCTCGCGGGGCGGATCGTCGCGTCGCTGGCGCACGGGGCGTTCTTCGGGATCGGCTCGGTCGTCGCGGCGGAGCTGGTCGCGCCGGACAAACGCGCGGGCGCGATCGCGATCATGTTCACCGGGCTGACCGTCGCCAACATTGTCGGCGTGCCGCTCGGGACGTTCGTCGGGCAGGTGGTCGGCTGGCGGGTGACCTTCGGGATCGTTGCGGCGCTTGGCGTTGTCGGGCTGGCGGGAGTCGCGAAGCTGGTGCCGGATCTGCCCCGGCCGGAAGGCGCGCATCTGCGCAAGGAGCTGGCCGCGTTCCGGAACGTCCAGGTTGTCCTCGCGATGGCCATGACGGTTCTCGGCTTCGGCGGTGTCTTCGCGGCAATCACCTACATCGCCCCGATGATGACCGACATCGCCGGATACTCGGCGGGTGCGGTGACCTGGCTGCTGGTGCTGTTCGGCATCGGCATGTTCCTCGGCAACCTGACCGGCGGCCGGTTCGCGGACCGCAAGCTCATGCCGATGTTGTACGTCAGCCTCGGCGGCCTCGCGATCGTCCTGGCGCTGTTCACGGTCACCGCGCACAGCAAGATCCTCGCCGCGGCAACGATTCTGCTGATCGGTGCGCTCGGGTTCGCCACCGTGCCGCCGCTGCAGAAGCGCGTTCTCGACCAGGCGCACGGCGCGCCGACGCTCGCCTCCGTCGTCAACATCGGCGCCTTCAACCTCGGCAACGCACTGTCCGCGTGGCTCGGCGGCGTCGTGATTTCCGCCGGATTCGGTTACACCGCACCGAACTGGGTCGGGGCCGCGCTCGCTGCTTCCGCGCTCGGCCTCGCGATCTGGTCGGCCGCCCTCGAGCGCCGTCCGCGCGTCGCGGTGGCCGAACCCCTTGTCCAGCACTGAGAAAGGCAATTCGCATGACTGTCCCTAACGTCCGCCTCAACAACGGCGTCGAAATCCCGCAGCTCGGCTTCGGCGTCTTCCAGGTCCCGGACGACCAGACCGCCGCCGCGGTGACCAGCGCTCTCGAAGCCGGCTACCGCAGCATCGACACCGCCGCGATCTACGGCAACGAGGCCGGCGTCGGCCGCGCCATCGCCGAGTCCGGGATTTCGCGCGAGGACCTCTTCGTCACCACCAAGCTGTGGAACGAAGACCAGGGCTACGACTCCACCCTCCGCGCCTTCGACGCCAGCCTCGCCAAACTCGGTCTCGACTACGTCGACCTGTACCTGATCCACTGGCCGACGCCCGCCCGCGACCGCTACCTCGACACCTGGCGCGCACTGGAACACCTCGCCAAGGACGGCCGGATCCGTGCCGCCGGCGTGTCCAACTTCCAGCCCGCGCACCTGCGCCGTCTGCTCGACAACAGCGGCCTCGTGCCCGCGGTCAACCAGATCGAGCTGCACCCCGGCCTCCAGCAGACGGAACTGCGCGCCTTCCACGCCGAGCACGCCGTCGCGACCGAAGCGTGGAGCCCGCTCGCCCAGGGTGCCGTCCTGAACGACCCGGCGATCACCGAAATCGCCGCGCGCACGGGGAAGTCCGCGGCGCAGGTGGTGCTGCGCTGGCACCTGCAGCTGGGCAACATCGTGATCCCGAAGTCCGTGACGCCCGCCCGGATCCGGCAGAACCTCGACGTCTTCGACTTCGAGCTGACCGACGCCGACCTCACCGCGATCGCCGCCGCCGACCGCGGCCTGCGGACTGGCCCGGACCCGGATGAGCTCAACTGACTGATCGTTGCGGGGTAAGGGAAAGCCGGGTCGCCGGGAGCCAACGCGGCTCCCGGCGATCCGGTGTATCCGGAGGCCTGGAGCGCGTTGGGAACCTGCACGGTTGGCGGCGGGGTTGCCGGACGTGTGGTGGGGGCTGCGGGGAAGTCGGCATGTTTCCTGGCGGGCGGGATGCCGGGACCCGGTTGAGGACTTGCGCGATGGCCGGCGGGCTTGCCGGAAGCGGTGAGAGTTCGGGGGAGCTAGCGCGGCGGGGTGCCCAGCTGTCCGGGGCGCCGGGAACGGCGAACGACCCGCGCGACCGTTAGCGAGCTTTGCCGGAGGAGCCAGCGGGCGCATGATTCCTCCGGCTGCCGCGAGTTTCTCAAGACACCGGACCTTCCTTCCTCTTGCTGCCGTACGACCCAGCCGGTCTGCTGGCCTCGACCGGCTCGCTCAGCTGCGACGAGGGCGCCGAGCCGGTTCGAGCGTCGGCAGTGTTGCTGCGAGCAGTTCGTCTAGTTCCGCACAAGCCGGGTAGCCGTGACCCCGTTCGGGAAGGCCGTTCGCTCCGCCACGGAGAACACCGTCGGGTCGAACACGCCGTCCACCATCGGGACGCCTGCACCGGCCACCACCGGGTAGCTCTTCAGCACGATCTCGTCGATCTCCGGCAGCAGCGCTCCGGCCAGCTTGCCGCCGCCGCAGAGCCAGATGTCTTGGCCGGTTTCCTCCTTCTTCAGGTCTCTCACCAGGCCGACTGGGTCACCGGGGACGACAGTCACGGCTGGGCCGATGTCCGGTTTCAGGGTGCTCGACACGACGTACTGCCGCAGGTGTGCATAGGGGCTCGGGACGCTCGGATCGAGCTGGTGCGTCGCGCGGCCCATCAGCACGGTGTCGAATCTGCGGTTCGGGGCGCCCTCGACACCGGCCATGGCGCGGAAGGCGGTCGGGACGGTTTCCGGGTACAGCGAGTTCATGAATCCCATGTAGGCGGCGGTCTGCTGAGCATCGCCCCCTGGGAAGAAGTCGAACTCGTCTCCGGGGCCGGCGATGCGGCCGTCGAGGGTGACTGCGATGTAGTACACGAGCTTTCGCATCTGGTAACTCCGTCTGTAGTACTCTGGTTGAAGTGGTTTGAACCGTACAACTACAACTGGAGTGGTGTCAAATGGTGCGGAGGAACGACCAGCGGCGGGCTGCGCTCGTCGACGGGGCGATCGAGGTCTTGGCGCGGGAGGGCGCGCGCGGACTGACGTTCCGGGCGGTCGACGCGGAGGCCGGCGTGCCCGCGGGGACGGCGTCGAACTACTTCGCCAACCGTGACGAGCTCTTCACCCAGGCTGGGGCCCGCGTGTACGAGCGGCTGCAGCCGGAGGACGACTCGCTCCCGCCGGGGCTGGAGGACCGGGAGTCGTACGCACAGCTGATGCGCGACCTGGTCGGCCGGATCGCGGCGTTTCGCACGGGGTATCTCGCGTTGCTGGAACTCCGGCTCGAGGCGACTCGGCGGCCCGAGTTGCGCAGGGTGTTGACGGAGCGGGTCCGCGACGACGTCGAGGGGAACGTCGCGTACCACCTGGCGTCCGGGCTGCCCGGCGACGCCACGGCGGTCAAGCTGCTGATTCTCGCGTTGAACTGGCTGATCGTCGAACAGCTCACCTTGCCGGACGTTTTCTCCGAAGCGGAACGGGAAGAATTGATCACCGAGGCGGTCAACCGCATCATCGGCCCCGAATAAGGACTATCCGGGAGGAAAAGAACCGTTTCCCGGCCCGCTCTCGACCGAAAATTTAGGTTTGCCTATCATAATCTGCGTGCAGTGGGCAGACGCGGTTCCGAACCTGATGATCGGCTTGCGCGAGGGGCTGGAAGCGGGCCTCGTCGTGAGCATCCTGCTGGCCGCGTTGCGCAAGATGCGGCCGGACGGCGGCACGGGCAGCGGCGCGGACAGCGGCACCGAGGACGCAGTGTCCACGGCTCCGGTGTGGCTGGGCGTATTGGGTGCGGTGACCGTAGCGGGCAGTTTCGCCACAATTCTCACCTTTTCCACCGATGTCCTTTCTTCCCGGGCGCAGCAGATCGTCGGCGGCTCGTTGAGCGTGCTCGCGGTATTCCTCGTCACCGGCATGGTGTTTTGGATGCGCCGGACCGCGATGGGGCTTTCCGCGCAATTGCGCGGCGAAGTCGAACGCGCGGTGGCGATCGGCGCGGGCGCGCTGACGCTCACCGCGTTCCTGGCTGTCGGCCGCGAGGGGCTGGAGACCACGCTGTTCCTCTGGACGGCGGTGAAAGCGTCCGGCACCACGGTCGCGCCGCTGACCGGAGCGGCGCTCGGGCTCGGCATCGCGATTCTGCTCTGCTGGCTGCTTTACCGCCGTGCCGTCAAACTCAACCTCGGCGTTTTCTTCAGCCGCACCGCTTTCGTGCTGATCGTCATCGCCGCCGGTGTCCTTTCCTACGGCCTCGGCGATCTCCAGGACGGGGGAGTGCTGCCCGGCCAGAGCTGGGTCGCGTTCGATCTCACCGGCACGCTCGACCCGAACTCGTGGTGGGTTTCGCTGATCAGCGGCGTCACCGAGCTGACGCCCCGGATGACCGTGCTGCAGGTGACGGCCTGGCTCGTCTACCTCGCCGTCGTCATCCCGCTGTTCGTCAAGGCCGGGCGGCAGCCGGTCGAGCGGAAGCCGCAAAGCGAAGCCGCGCCAGCCGGGAAGTGGGAACGGCTCGCGGGCAAGCACACCGTGATCGTCGCGGGCGCGCTGGTGCTGGTTCCGGTCGCGGTGGCGGCTTTGGTGATCGCCGCGCTTCCCCAAGCCGCAACGGGTTCCACGGTTTCGGTGGGCGAGCACGACTGCGCGCCCGAATGGAAGTCCGCGCAGGCCGGGCCGCAGAGCATCACCGTGACCAACAAAACCGCGAAGGCGGGCGAGATCCGGCTCGACGACAGCACCGGCGGGATCGTCGCGGAGATCGAGACGATCGGTCCAGCCACGAGCGCCACGATGTCCGCGACGCTGGGCGACGGCTCCTACACGTTCCACTGCCTGATGTCCGGACAGGCCACCACCGCGTCGGCTCCGGTGCAGGTCAGCGGCGGCGCGGTCACCGACGGTCCAGCGCCGGTCAAGCCGGTCACCACAGAAGATCTCACCGGGCCGAACCAGAAATATCTCGGTTACGCCGCCCAGCAACTCGGCATGGTGTCGACCGCGGTGGGTACGGTCCGCGCGGATCTGGCGGCAAACAACACTGAGGCGGCGAAGAAGGACTGGCTCACCGCGCAGCTCGCCTGGGAGCGCGTCGGTGCGTCCTACAACAGCTTCGGCGACGCGGGCACTGCGGTCGACGGCCTGCCGAACGGTTTGCCCGCGGGCGCGGCCGATCCTGGCTTCACCGGGTTGCACCGCTTGGAGTACGGCCTGTGGCACGGCCAGGCTCCGGCGTCGCTGGTCCCGGTCGCCGACCAGCTCATCCAGGATTTCGCGGCCTTGCGCGGAAAGCTTGCCACCGACGACGTCGCGGGCGATCCCACGAAGCTGCCGATCCGCGCGCACGAAATCCTCGAGGACGCTATCCGCGATCACCTGTCCGGAATGGACGATCAAGGCAGCGGATCCGCTTACCCCGCAACGGATGCCGACATCGACGTCACCCGGATTGTCCTGGCAGAGCTGACTCCGCTGCTCAACGAACGCGCTCCGAATCTGGTCCAGACGGCGGCAAAGCAGCTCGACACGCTGCACGAAGCACTGGCCAACCACGCGCCCAGCACCCTCGCCCAACGCCAGGCGGTGAACGGCGCGGCCGGAGCTGTCGTCGAGACGCTGTCCGCGGTGCCCACTCTGCTCGAAGTTCCTCCGAGCCACTGATCGGCTGGTGAATCCCGAAGTGACGAACGTCAATCGCCGCAACTTCCTGAAAGGCGCGGCCGCCGGCGCGGCAGGCACGGCGCTCACCGGAGGCGTGCTGATCGGCGGCGCCCAGGCCGACGAACGCTCCGCCGGCGCGGCACCGACCCCGGCGACCGAGCATCCGTTCCACGGTGCCAACCAGTCCGGCGTGCTCACCCCGGCTCCGGCGGAAAAACAGGCTTCCGCGGCCTTCGTGGCATTCGACCTGCTCAGCGGATCGAAAACGGACCTGATCGCGCTCCTGCACACACTCACCGACCGGGCCCGGTTCCTCACCACCGGCGGGACGCCGCCGAACCTGGGCGTCGGGAGGCCGCCGTCGGACAGCGAGGTGCTCGGCCCGTCCGTCCTCGCCGACGGACTCACCGTCACGGTTTCGTTCGGCGCCAGCCTTTTCGACCGGGTCGGCCTCGGCGCGCGCAAACCGAAAAAGCTGACCCCGATGAAGATCTTCCCCGACGACGCGCCGGAAGCCGCCTGGATGCACGGGGACCTGCTGATCCAGTTGTGCGCCAACAACCCGGACACGGTGCACCACGCGCTCCGCGACCTCACCCGGCACACCCGCGGCGCGATGCAGCTGCGATGGAAGATGCACGGCTACAACCCGCCGCCGCGACCGTCCGGTGCGGGCCGGAACCTGCTGGGATTCAAGGACGGCACGGCGAATCCGGTCGGCGGCGAGGCGAGCGGGCTGGTGTGGGTCGACGATCCGGCCGAGCCGGTCTGGGCGCGCGGCGGCAGCTACCAGGTGGTGCGGCTGATCCGGATGCTGGTCGAGTTCTGGGACCGGGTGTCGATCAACGAGCAGGAGAAGATGTTCGGCCGCCGCCGCGATTCGGGCGCCCCGCTGGACGGCACCACCGAGACCGACAACCCGAACTACTCCGCCGATCCTCAGGGCGCGGTGATCCCGCTGACCTCGCACATCCGCAAGGCCAACCCGCGCACGCCCGCCACCGACAACCAGCGCCTGGTCCGCCGCTCCTACAACTACGACCTCGGCGTGGACGCGAACGGAGAACTCCAGGCCGGGCACGTGTTCGTCTGCTACCAGCAGGACGTGCGGCGGCAGTTCGAAACGGTGCAGCAGCGGCTGGCCGGAGAGCCGCTGGTGGACTACGTGCAGCCGTTCGGCGGCGGCTACTTCTTCACGCTGCCGGGCGTGCGCGACCGGAACGACTGGTACGCCAGCGGACTGTTTGGTTAGGCTTACCTTGCTTTGAGCGTAGTGGTGCGGTGCAATGAGGTATGGACCTGTACTCGATCGGCGAGGTGTCGGCGCGCTTCGACGTGCCGGTTTCGACACTGCACTACTGGGAGAGCTGCGGCCTGATCGAGCCGCGCCGCCGTTCCGGCTGGCGGTATTACGACCGGGACCAGCTGTATCGGATCGCGCTGATCCGCACCTGGCGGGAGACGGGCCACCTGAGTCTCGACGACATCGCCGTGCTGCTCGGGAGCCGCGGCCAGTCCAGTGATTGGCGAGGCACGGTCACCGCGCGGATCGAGGCGATCCAGGAGGAGGTGAGCCGGCTGCTCGACGCGCAGGCGTATCTGCAGCACCTCATGACTTGTCGCCATGACGGTGCGCTGGACGAGTGCCCTAGCTACCGCGCCGGGGTCGATTTGCCGGTGGCGAAGGCGGTCAAGTAGTGGCTGTCCGAGCGTCATCGGTGCGGGGTGTTGTCGTACGTGAGGGCCACCCTGAGGGAATCAGATTCCCTCAGGGTGGCCCTCACGTACTCGCGGGAGCGACGATCAGGCCATGATTCGGGCCGGTCGCATGATCGGTGGCACCACGTCGGTCCGCCTATTCTCCGCGTGGCACCATGCGCTGACCTGCGGATTTGCCACTATCTGAGCCGTAGTGGTGCCAAATTGAGCCAAGGTGGCTTGTGGTGGTGCCAAGCGTGTGCCATAGTGGTGCCATGGACTTGACCACGTACGTAAGCAACCTCGGGCGGGAATTCGCGACGCTGGCCGAGGCCAGTGGCGAAGAGGGACGCGCGCTGGTCGAGCGGCTGACCGGATCGCTCGAATCGGCGATCCGGATGACCCTCCTGGACACGCTGTCCGGTGCCGTCGACGAGATCACCCGGGACCTCGCGCCCGGCTCGGTCGAACTGCGCCTGCGCGGCCGCGACCCGAACTTCGTCGTGACCTCGCCGCCCGCCGAGCCCGCTCCGGCCGCCGCGCCCGCGGCCGAACCGGCGCCGGAGCCCAGTGAGCCGCTGTTTTCCGAGGACGGGCCGTCGGCGCGGATCAACGTGCGGCTGCCCGAACAGCTCAAGGCCGCGGTCGAGGAGGCCGCCGCCAAGGAGGGCCGTTCGGTCAACGCCTGGCTCGTCCGGGCAGCCACCGCGGCACTGCAGCAGCGGCCCGAACGCGAACAGCGCTTCGAACCGCCCGGCGGCAGTTTCTCCAAGCAGAGCTTCACCGGCTGGGTCCGGTAGCTCCTTTCTTCACTAACTCCTTCACCTGTCTCTGACCTGCGGAGACGGCACACCTAACCGAAATGTGGGGACAACCATGCCTAAATTCGACACTCCCGAACCGATTTCCGTCACCGTCGACCTCGGCGTCGGCCACGTCCGGTTCGCCGCGAGCGACCGCGGCGACACGGTCGTCGACGTCCGCCCGACCGACGAGTCGGACGACTCCGACGTCAAGACCGCCAAGCAGATCCGCGTCGAGTACAGCAACGGCGCGCTGCACATCACCGGCCCGAAGATGCGGGCGTTCGACTTCTCCCGCAAGACCCGCTCGGTCGACGTGACGGTCGAACTGCCCACCGGCTCGCGGGTTTCCGCCGAGGTGCAGGCGGGCGCCTTCCAGGGCTCCGGCGAACTCGGGCAGGCGCGGCTCAAGACCGCGGCCGGGAACGTCAGTCTCGACCGCACCGGCCCGCTGCGCGTCGACACCTCGGTCGGCCACGTCACGGTCGACGGGATCGCGGGCGACGCCGAGGTCACCACCGCCTCCGGGCGGATCCGGCTCGGCCCGGTCGACGGGACCGCGGTGGTCAAGAACTCCAACGGCGACACGACGATCGAGTCCGCGGGCGGCGACGTCCGGGTGCGTGCGGCCAACGGCGACATCACGGTCGAGCACGCCGGCGCGGGGGTCGACGCGAAGACGTCCAACGGCGCCATCTCGCTCGGCGAGGTCGTCCGCGGTTCGGTCGTGCTCGAGAGCGCGATCGGCGACTTGCGGATCGGCATCGCGAAGGGCACCGCGGCCTGGCTCGACGTGAAGACCAACTTCGGCCACGTGCGCAACCAGCTGGAGACCTCGGCCAGCCCCGGCGAGTCCACGGAGACCGTCGAGGTCCGCGGGCACACCGCGTTCGGCGAAATCGTCATCCACCGCTCCTGACCACAGTTTTGGAGAAACCCATGTCCAGCAACCATTCCCGGCCGGCGATCGCCGCCGCCGGACTGCGCAAATCCTTCGGCGACCACGTCGTGCTCGACGGCATCGACCTCTCCGTCGCCCGCGGCACCGTCTTCTCGCTGCTCGGCGCGAACGGCGCGGGCAAGACCACCACGGTCAAGATTCTGTCCACTTTGATCAATGCCGACGGCGGCGCGGCACAGGTCGCCGGGTACGACGTCGCCTCGGAAGCCGACGGGGTGCGCGCCTCGATCGGCGTCACCGGGCAGTTCTCCGCGGTCGACAATCTGCTGACCGCCGAGGAAAACCTGCTGCTGATGGCGGATCTGCACCACCTCGACCGCGCCGCGCGACAGCGGCGCGCGGCGGAGCTGCTCGAACAGTTCGATCTCGTCGAAGCGGCGAAGAAGCCGGTGTCGACGTTCTCCGGCGGCATGCGGCGCCGGCTCGATCTGGCGATGACGCTCGTCGGCAGCCCGCGGGTGATCTTCCTCGACGAGCCGACCACCGGACTCGACCCGCGCAGCCGCCGGGCGATGTGGGAGATCGTGCGCAAGCTGGTGGCCGGCGGGGTCACGATTTTCCTTACCACGCAATACCTCGAAGAGGCCGACGAACTGGCCGACCGGATCGCGGTGCTCGACCGCGGGCGGATTGTCGCCGAGGGCACCGCGGAAGAGCTCAAGCGCCAGATCCCCGGCGGGCACGTTCAGTTGCGGTTCGAGGAAGAAGCCGACCTCGTCCACGCGGAACGTGCGCTGATCGAGGCGTCCCGGCAGAACGACGCGCTGGTGCTGCGCGTGCCGAGCGACGGCAGCCTGCAGTCGCTCAAATCGCTGATCGACCGGCTCGACTCGCTTTCGGTGAAGGTCGGCGAACTTTCCGTGCACACGCCTGATCTCGACGACGTTTTCCTTGCCCTCACCGGCAACTCCACTGACGAAAAGGTGACTTCCCGATGACCGCACCCGCTCTCGCCGGACCCGATCTGCGCTTCCACCCGGTCCGCGACTCGATGACCATGCTGCGCCGCAATCTCAAGCACATGCTCCGGTATCCGTCGCTGACGATCATGCTGGTCGGCATGCCGGTGGTGTTCCTGCTGCTGTTCGTCTACGTCTTCGGCGGCACCCTCGGCGCCGGATTAGGCGGGGGAGGAGGCGGCAGAGCCGAATACGCCAACTTCGTCGCGCCGACGATTCTGCTGATGACCATTACCGCCACCGTGCAGGGAACGGCGATTTCGGTGGCGATGGACCTGACCGAAGGCGTCATCGCCCGGTTCCGGACCATGCACATCGCCCGGGTTTCGGTGCTGACCGGGCACGTGCTCGGCAGTGTGCTGCAAGCGTTGTTCGGGCTCGTGGTGGTCACCGGGGTCGCGTTGCTGGTCGGCTTCCGGCCCGCCGCCGGGGTCGGTTCGTGGTTCGCCGCGGTCGGGTTCCTCGTGGTGGTGGCGCTCGCGCTGGTGTGGCTGTGCGTCGCGCTCGGCCAGGTGAGCAAGAGCGTCGAATCGGCCAGCAACACGCCGATGCCGTTGCTGCTCCTGCCTTTCCTCGGCAGCGGATTCGTGCCCGCAGATTCGATGCCGGGCGCGCTGCGGTGGTTCGCCGAGTACCAGCCGTTCACGCCGATCATCGAGACCCTGCGCGCGTTGCTGCTCGACAAGCCGCTCGGCAACCACCTGTGGTTCGCGCTCGGCTGGTGCGCCGTGATGGGCGTCGGCGGCTATCTCTGGTCCAAGAAGCTTTTCAATCGCGAATACGCACACTGAAAGGGGCATGGGGATGGCTGGGGAAGGCGCTGTGCAAGGGGTTCCGATGGGGCGGGCGCAGGGGTGTCCGTTCGACCCGCCGCCGTCGTTGACCGAGGTGCGGGACCGGGCTCCGCTGACGCGGATGGTGTTTCCGGACGGGCACGTCGGGTGGCTGGCCACCGGGCACGCGGAGGTCCGGGCGATTCTGGGGGATCAGCGGTTCAGCAACCGGTACGAATTGTGGCACTACCCGTTCCCGGGGATGGAACAGTTTCCGGAACTGCCGCCGGCTCCGGTCGGGGACATGACGGGGATCGACGCGCCGGAGCACACCCGGTTCCGGAAGCTGCTGACGGGGAAATTCACGGTTCGGCGGATGCGGTTGCTCAGCGATCGGGTGGCCGAGGTCGCGGACGAGTATTTGGATTCGATGGAGAAGGCCGGTCCCGGGGTTGATCTGGTCGCGGCTTACGCGCATCCGGTGCCCGCGGTGATGATTTGCGAACTGCTCGGAGTTCCGTATTCGGATCGGGATTCTTTCCTGGGATCCGCCGCGGCGATCAGTGATGTCGCACTTTCCGAAGAGGAGAGGATGACGGCTTATGGCCAGTTGCAGGAGTATGTGGCTTCGTTGGTACCGGCTAAGCGATCCGCGCCCACGGACGACCTGTTCAGTGATCTGACCAGCAGTGATTTGACCGACGAGGAACTGGCTGGGCTGGGGACGTTCCTGCTCGCCGCCGGGTTGGACACTACGGCGAACATGCTGGCGTTGGGGACTTATGCGCTGCTGAAGAATCCGGAGCAGTGGGCTGTGGTCCGGGATGATCCGGAGGCTGCTGGCGGGGCTGTTGAGGAGTTGATGCGGTATCTGTCCATCGCGCACACGGGGGTTCGGGCCGCGTTGACGGACGTTGAGGTCGGGGGGTCGGTGATCCGGGCCGGGGAGAGCGTGGTGTTGTCCGTGCAAGCCGCCAATCGGGATCCCTTGAAGTTCGAGCGGCCGGACGAGTTGGACGTGCGGCGGGTCGCGACCGGGCATGTGGGGTTCGGGCATGGGATTCACCAGTGCTTGGGGCAGCAGTTGGCTCGGGTGGAGATGACGGTGGCGTTGCCCGCGTTGGTCCGGCGGTTTCCGACGCTGCGGGTGGCGGGGGAGGTGCCGTTGCGGCCTGAATATCAGAATATTTATGGGGTTCTGAAGCTGCCGGTCGCGTGGTGAGTTTCGGGACTCCCCCGCTTGTGCTCGGTTGACACTGGCTCGGTGCCCTGGACGGTGCCGAGCCAGTGCTGACTGCGGCGGGGGTGGAGTGGTCGTCTTGGTGAGTGGCGACGGAGGCTGGCGGTCGTGGTTGACGCGGATGCGGTGTGCGCGGGGGTTCGGGAGCTGGGGGTTTCTGCCGGCGGGGTGGTGATTGTGCATTCGTCGTTGTCCGCGTTGGGGAGCGTGGATGGTGGAGCGGATGCGGTGGTGCGGGGGTTGTTGCGGGCGGTGGGGTCTGCGGGGACGGTGGTGGTGCCCGCGTTTACGCCGCAGGTGGCGGATCCGTTTCCGGAGGTGTCGGGACCGGCGGACGCTGAGGTTGAGGAGGCGCGGGGGAGGGTGCCGTTGTTTCATGACGGGTTGGCGACGCCGATGGGGGCGGTGCCCAACGCGGTGCTGGGGTGGGAGGGACGGTCGCGCAGCCGGCATCCGCAGGCGTCGGTGGCCGCGGTGGGGGCTCGGGCGGCGGAAGTGACTCGGCGGCAGCCGCTGGCGTATGCGGTGGGGCTGGGGTCGCCGTTCGACTGGCTGCATCGGGAGCGGGCGCAGATTGTGCTGCTCGGGGTCGGGCATGATCGGAACTCGTTCTTGCACTACGCGGAATCTCTGGTGCCGCATCATCGGCGGAAGGTTCGGCGGTTTCCGTACCTTGTGGACGGGGAGCGGGTGTGGGTGCGGACCGGCGACGTCGGGGACGACAACGGGCGGTTCTTTCCTCAGGTCGGGGCGGAATTCGGCGAGACGGGCGGCGTGCGGCGGGGGAAGATCGGTGCCGCGGATTGCCAAGTGATGGACTGTGTACCGTTCGTAGCGTTTGCCCAGCGGAGGCTGGGAGAGCTGCTGCGGTGAAACCGGCGCCTATACTCGGGCGTTGTGACTGAAGGGTTCTCGCAGGTGGTGGAGCGGTGCCGGGCGTTCCTGGAGGAACGACGGCCGTCCACGCCGTGTCTTGTGATGGACCTTGACGTGGTTCGGGGGAACTGCGAGCGGCTCCAGCAGGTGCTGCCGGAAGCTCGGATGTACTACGCGGTCAAGGCGAATCCGGCACCGGAGGTCGTGCGGGTGCTTCGGGAAGCCGGGGCTGGGTTTGACGTCGCCGGGCGCGAGGAGATCGAGTTGTGTCTCGCGCAAGGGGCGCGGCCGGAGTTGCTGTCTTACGGCAACACGGTGAAGAAGGCGCGGGACATCGAGTTCGCGCATCGGGTCGGGGTGCGGCGGTTTACCTTTGACAGCCTTGAGGATCTGGAGAATCTCGCGCAGTTCGCGCCGGGAGCTACGGTTTCTTGCCGGATTCTGGTGGACAGTCCTGGGGCGCTGACGCCGTTCGGCCGCAAGTTCGGCTGCAGCACCGACCTGGCAGTCGAGTTGTTGGTTCGCGCGGCTGAGTGGGGGCTCGATCCGGAGGGAGTCGCGTTTCACGTGGGGTCTCAGCATGTCGATCCGCGGGCTTGGGAAGCCGGGATCGCTGCTGCGGCCGAGGTGACTCGTGCGGTCGCGGAGCGCGGGGTTTCGTTACGGGGCTTGAACATCGGCGGCGGGTTTCCCGTTGGCTACTTGACGGAGCCGCCGCCGTTGGCGGAGTACGCGGCGGTTATTCGCGATGCGGTGGGGCGGCATTTCGCGGTCGCGCCCGCGTTGTCGTTCGAGCCGGGGCGGGCGGTGGTGGCGTCGGCTGGGGTGATTCGCAGCGAGGTCGTGCTGGTGTCGCGCAAGTCCGCGGCGGACGAGCGGCGTTGGGTGTACCTCGACATCGGCCGGTACGGCGGGCTTGCCGAGACGGAGAACGAGGCCATCGCGTATCGGCTGGTGACCGCGCACGACGGTGGTCCGGACGGGCCGGTGGTGATCGCGGGGCCGACGTGCGACGGGGACGACGTGCTTTATCAACGCACGCCGTATCGGCTTCCGTTGGCGTTGCGGGCGGGGGATTACGTCGATATTCCGCACGCCGGAGCGTACACGCAAAGCTACTCTTCGGTGTCGTTCAACGGGTTTCCGCCGTTGCGGTCGTACTTCGTCGGCGGGGAGGCCGGCGGGGTCGGGGAATTCGCCGGACGGCACGTGCTGGCCGAGTTTTCCGGGGTGGCCGCGGAATTGCTCGACGATCCGGCGTTTCTGTGCGAGAGCTTGGAACGTGCGCTGGACAAGGCCGGCGCGACGGTGTGCGAGTTGACGTACAAGCAGTTCGAGCCGCACGGGGTGACGGCGATGGCTTTGCTGTCGGAGTCGCACGCCTCGATTCACACGTATCCGGAGCGCGGGTCGGCGTTCGTGGATGTGTTCACGTGCGGGCGCAAGGCGGATCCGGAGCTGGCGGTTCAGTTGCTGCGGGACTTGCTCGGCGCGAGCGTTTCGCGGGTCACCACTATCCACAGAGGACAGGAATGAACATCGAGGAGCCAGTCGGCGTCGGGCTGACGCGGCGGTGGCAGGTATCGGACGTTGTGGTCGACACGCGGACTGCCTACCAGCATCTGGTGATCGGCAAGACGGCACAGGGGATTTCGCTGTTCTGCGACGACGAGCGGCAGAGTACTGAGTTCAGCCAGCTGGTGTATCACGAGGCGCTGCTGGTGCCTGCGTTGCTGCTGGCGTCCACTGTGGACCGGGTGCTGGTGGTCGGGTCCAGTGAGGGCGTGGTGTGCCAGATCGCGGCCGAGGCGGGGGCTTCAGTCGATCACGTGGACATCGATGCCGAGGCGGTTCGGCTTTGCGCGGAGCATCTTCCGTACGGGTACTCGTCGGCTGAGCTGGCTCGCGCGGAGCGTGGCGAGGGGCCGGTTCGGGTGCATTACGCCGATGGGTGGGAGTACGTCCACACTTGCGGCGAGAAGTACGACGTCGTGTTGGTGGATCTGCCGGATGAGCAGGATTCCACTGAGGCTCAGCACAATCGGTTGTACAGCGCGGAATTCCTGGCACGGTGCCGGTCGTTGCTGACTCCTGGCGGGGTGGTCGCGTACCAGGGCGGGTGCCCGACGTTGTGGCGGAACTCGACGTTGGTGAAGTGCTGGCGTCGGTTCGAGGAAGTCTTCCCGGCGCCGGTTTACTTTGGCTCACCGGAGCACGAGTGGGCGTTTTTCTTTGGGACGGACGTGGAAGCGCCGGTGGAGACGATGGTGGAGCGGCTGTCGACGCTGCCGTATCGGCCGGTGACGATTGATGCTTTGACGCTGCGTGGGGCTACGGTGCCGCCGATCAGTCTTCGCCGGTGACGGATGGGTGGACGTTCGCGTTGATCACTCCGGACGGAGTGGTCGGCGAAGCGTTCGATTCCATTGTGGAGTTGCTGCGGACGATGCGGAGCGGTACCGGGCGGTGGCGGAGTCCGGAGTTCCCCGCGGGGCCGCGGCGTTGCGGGCCAGTCTTCCCGTGACGCGCCACCGGACCAGGCTGTTCTCGCGGAGCGGGACATCTTCGTTTCCGCGCTGGAGCGGCCGGTTCCCGAGACGCACTCTGCCTGATCAGTTGCCTCAGCAGCTGGTGGACGTCGCCTCTAACGTACGGAGCCGTGCAGCCTTCGCTCAACCGGACTGGTGCGTCCCCGGATTCGGCAGCGGCGTCGGGGTCGTGACGGGCTCGTCGGACGGGCCGGTGTTGCCGGATTTCGTTCCGGGTTCCCAACCGGCTCCGGGGACCTGGCCTTGTGGGCGCGGGTTGAGTGGTGGCTGGTAGACGCGGTCGCGGATCGCGTCGCTGGGGGCGCGGTCGCTCGTCGCTGAATGCGCGGGTTTCGGCACCGGGATGCTGTGGTGCGTGGGATGCGCGCTGGCGGGCTTCGCGGCGGGCGGCGGAGGAACCGGCGAGGTCGGCGAAGCGGCGGGGGCGGGCGAAACGGCGGCGGGAGTGGGCGAAGCAGCAGCTGGGGAAGGCGAAGCCGGGGAAGGGATAGAAGCGGCAACCGGAGTGGGCTGCTGCTGTTCGTTGCTGGACGTCAGCCCCACGGTCACCGCGATCGCCGCGCCAGCCACCGCTGCGGCGGCCAGCAGGAGTCCCCGTCTTCGATGCATGAGCGGATCCAACTGCCGCTCCCGATCGGTGTCAAGCGCCGGAGAACCAGCCCGGCAAGTCCAGTCGCGCGGACTCTGGCGACGCGACTTTCCGCAAGTCCTCCTCCAGCGCGCGAAGCCGTCCGGCACCCAGGGCTTCAGACCACTCCGCGCGTAGTCGGTCGAAGATCCGCGCGGATTTGGCCAGGCAGTCGAGACCTCGATCCGTCAGCCGGACCAGCATGCGGCGGCCGTCGTCGGGGTCGCGTTCCCGGTGGACGTAGCCCAGCCGCTCCAGGGTGTCGATCGTCTTGCCCGCGGCCTGCTTGGTTACGCCGAGCGCGCGGCCCAGGTCGACGGCGGTCGTGCCGGACGGGCCGATCGCTTGGAAGACGAAGCCGTGCATCGGGCGGACGTCGGGGTGGCCTTGCTTCGCCAGCTCGGCGTGCAGGTCGTCGATCAGGCTGCGGAAGCCGAACAGCAGGCGCAGCGGCAGCTCGTATCCCGGCGGATCGCTTGACATAGGTAGACAACCTCATTGACTATATGGACAACCTTGTTGTCGATTGTAAAGGGGAGTGGCAAGTGCCGGTCATCAGGGACAGTCGTCGGACGGAGACGCCGAACGCGGTCATGACGACGCTGGCGTCGCCGACTCAGGGCGGCAGTCAGCAGGCGGTCTGGAAGGTCGAGATGGCGCCGGGTGCGGTGGGGCCGGTGCATGCGTTCGATACCGAGCAGGTGTGGACGGTTCTCGGCGGCGGGGCGGAGATTGCGCTGAATGGGGTCGTCGAGGTCGTGAAAGAAGGGGAGACCGTCGTAATGCCTGCCGACGCCGAGCGGCAGGTGCGGGCCGATGCCGGCAACGGCATGGTGGCGATCGTGTGTGCGCCGGGGAATACGCGGGTGTACCGGACTGGCGTGGTGCCGGCGTGCGCGACGGCGGACGGCGACAAGATTCTTCCGGACTGGGTCGCCTGAGCTGTGGCGGGCGTCACGGAATGTTCGGCGATCTTGAGCGCTACAACGGATATGTCTGCTCCCACCACGCCGCCCGCCGCGGCCGAAGAAGCCGCCTCGGTCGTTCCCGTTCTGGACGACTTCGACTTTCCGCTCGTCGACGGCGCCGCTTGCCGCATCGACGACCCGGATTGCGAAGCCTGCCAGTAATAGCGCACGCACGGGGCGTGACAAGCGGTCACAACATGAGTGACCGCTCGGTGACGGCTCGGGAAACACGGTAACTGCCGGCGCTTCCGGCAGTTACCGTCATTCTCGTGCCGTTGACATTGATCAAAGGTCAGTTCAGGGTCGTCGGGGCTTCGCCGGACGGAGACTCGGTCCGGTTTTATCCCGACCGGGCCGACGCATTTTCCGCCGCGAACCTCAAGGTGCGCACCAATTCCCGGGGCGGGGTGCAGTTGCGCCTCGACGGGATCGACGCGCTCGAGACGCATTACCGGCCGCGCGTCGCGGGGGCTGAGTTGTGGCGTCAGCCGAAAGAACTGGCTGACGCGGCCGGGGCGGAACTGTTGCGGTACCTCGGTTTCACCAAGGTCGAGCGCGACGAAGGCGGCCGCGTTTCCGCGAGTACGCCGGGGGAAACGAGCGGGCACATCCTGACCCGGTTCGCCGACAAGTACGGCCGTGCGGTCGCGTTCGCGTTTCCCGGGCAGCGGGCAGGGCGCTCCACCGATGGCGGGGACGTGCATTTTGATCCGAAAGCGCTGAAGGCGTCGGCGAATTTCCGGCTGCTCGAAACCGGGCTGGCGTATCCGACGTTCTACTCCAAGCTTTACCCGGATCTCCGGCAGGCAATGGCCGACGCGGCGGTCGCGGCGCGCACCGCGGGCAAGGGCGTGTGGGAGCACGACGTGACCACCAGCGGCTTCCGGCTGAGGAGCCGTGCCCAGTTGAGGGACGACGTGGTGCTGCTGCCGAAACTGTTCCGTCGTCTCGTCGATTACCTGAGCCTGGACGAGACCGGCGGCGTCTCGCTCGCCGGGTTCGCGGACTACGTCGACACCCGCAACGACCGGCTTTTCACCATCCCCGACGGGCACGCCACCGAACTGCACACGCTCCTGTCCGTCCGGCGGCAGACGCTCAAGCTCACGACTCCGCCGGAGCAGATCGTGTTCCAAGAGGCTTGACCGGCTGCCGCAGAACCGTTTTCAGCTTGTCGGGAGCGGTGCGGCGCGGGTCGCTCAGGTAGATCTCGTGGTGGTCGCCGTTGAACGTCAGGCCGTGCTCGGGCAGGTATTCGTGGTGGAGCTGGTTCAGCGTAGGTGTTTCGTCGTCGTACGAGCCGAGGTGCAGGATCTGGACGCTCGTGCCCTCCGTCAGCGTGCGTAGCCGAACTCCGGCCAGCGCGGGGTTGTCCTTCTTCTTCGCGACGCTTTCGGCGGCCTCCCGGACCATCTCCTCGGTGACCCAGTCCGGCTGGCTGATCAGCATCGTCCAGTCCCATTTCTCTTTGTCCCGCGCGAGAAAGACGCTGGGGTCGTCCGCACGCCACAAGCCCTCGAGCGGTCCGACGACGAAGTCCCGGCCAAGGTTTTTCTTGCTGGCGAACTTCACCGAATAAGCGATTCCGTACAGCGCTTCGACGGCGTTCGTGTACTCGGACGCGGTGTTCGGGTCGCCGTGTCCGTCGGCGGCGAGGTACTGGAGCGCGGGTACGTCCACGACGGTGAAATCCTTCGACGGCGGCGAATACAGCGCGCGGTGGGCTTTCTTGACGTCGTACTTGTCCACCGTGGTCTCCTTGCTGAGGACGCTTTCGGTCCAGGTGAGGTCGGCTGTGAGCATTGCTTCGCTGTAGTCGAAGATCGCCGCCGCGGCGTCCGGCAACGGTTCTTGGCGGGCGCGCGTCGCCCGGACTTCGGCGAGTTGTTCGCGCAACGCGGCGAGTCGCGCGGTCAGCCCGGCGTGCACTTCCGCCTCCGGCAGGCCGGGGCTGTTGGCCATCGCGACGAGGACCCGCGCGTGGATCGGGGTCAGCGCGCTGAGGGCTTCGCGGGTGGCCTCCGCACACAGCTCGACACCGGCCTGCGTGGCTTGGATGGTTGCGCGCGATTTCCCGGAGCGGGGTGCGCCGGTGGCTTCGATCAGGCCGCGCTTGGCCAGTTTGTCGAGGACGTAATAGATCGAGGAGAAGCCGAGCGCGGTCCAGTTGCGGATGCCGCGTTCCTCGACTACCCGTTCCAGCGCGTAGCCGTGCTGCGGTTGCTCGACGAGCAGACCCAGGATGGTCAGTTCGGCGTCGGTGAGGGCGGCCATGCCAGCTATTCTAGTACTAGAATAGCTGAGCTTCCAAGACCGCGACCTCCGGCGCCGGGTCGAAGCCGTGCCCGACGAGGAAGTGGACGACCCGCAGGCTGCGCAGCGACCACCACGCGCGGAGCACGTCGAGGTCGATGCCGCCGCCGTAACCGGACAGGACGTCGTCGAGGTGTTCCTGGTGCGCGAGAGTCAAGGCGGCGAGGTCGAAGTGGGCGTCGCCCTGGGCGGCTTCGGACCAGTCGAGAACGCCGGTCACCTCGTCGCCCTCGACGAAAATGTGCGCGACCTGCAGATCGCCGTGGATGAACACCGGGGTTCGCGGCTGGAGCGCGGCCTCGGCGAGACGGCGGTTGCCGGTGACCACATCGGCGGGCAGGACGTCGTTCGCGATCAGCCACGCGCATTCGCGGTCGAGTTCCTCGGCGAGTTCGTCGAGGTTCCGGCCGGGGGTCGGCGGCAGCGGCGCCTCGTGCAGCTTCCGGGCGGCGGCTCCGGCGGCGACCCAAGCTTCCGGCGACGCGGTCGACGGTGTGCCGGGGCGGCCGAGTTCCCGTCCGGGCAGCGCGGCGAGGGCGAGGACGGGCGGTTTCCGCCAGAGGATCTCCGGAGTCGGGAGCGGCGCGAGCGCCATCGCGGCGACCTCGGCGTCGGCGCGTGCTTGGTCGGTGTCGACCTTCAGGAACACGTCGCCGACGCGCAGGGTCGCGCGTTCGTGGTGGGCGACGACGATTTCGACTTCCTCCATGCCCGCGATTGTCACGAAGACGATCACGGACGGCACCGGATTTTCGCGCGCGAGCGGCGGCGAGTACCCCCAGCACTCGCCCCTCCCCTCGAACCCGACGGCACCGAGGCGCGGTACGAGAGGGGAACCCTGAGGGAATCAGAGTCCCTCAGGGTTCCCCTCACGTACCGCCGGAACCGGTCGTGCGGAGGATGTCCGCCCGGCCCCACCGCCGCCGGCCCCCGAGCCGGCGACCAGGTCCCCACCTCGGGGGCCGGACGTGGTTCCACCGTGCCCGGAGTTGTCCTCAACCTGTCCTCGGTCTGTCCCTTCGTCCTCCGAGAGGCCGTTGACCTGCGCGGGTATGCTCAGGCCCGCAGCGGTGCCGGAGCCGAGGGGGGAACCGCGGAATGGATTTTCGCGTGCTCGGAGCGCTGGAAATCCAGGCTGGATCCGACCGGCTGACGCTGCCCGGCGCCCGCCATCGCCGCGTGCTGGCCTGTTTGCTGCTCTCGCCGAACTCCGTCGTACCGCTGCCGAAGCTGATCGAGGCGACGTGGGACGGCGAGCCGCCCGCGACGGCGACCAAGCAGATCCAGAACTGTGTTTCGGTGCTCCGCGAGCGGCTCGCCGATCCCGGGCAACAGCTCATCGTGACCGACGGTTCGGGCTACCGGATCACGGTCGACAATCAGCAAGTCGACTGGCTTCGATTTACCGACGCCGTCGCCGCGGCCCGCCAGTCGGCGGAGAGCGGCGCGCTGGCCGAGGGCGTCGAGGAGATCCGTTCGGCGTTGAAGCTGTGGCGCGGCCCGGTGCTGGACGGTCTGGATTCCGCGGCGCTCGCCGGGCGCGCGGCGCGGCTGGAGGAGCAGCGGCTGACCGCGCTGGAGCTGTGCATCGACTGGCAGCTGAAGCTCGGTCAGTACCGCGAGGTCGTGGACGAGCTGGCGGAGATCGTCGAGGACCATCCGCTGCGGGAACGGCCGTACGCACAGCTGATGCTCGCGTTGGATCGCAGCGGGCGGCAGGCGGACGCGCTGACCGTGTTTCAGCGGTTGCGGACGCAGCTCGCCGAGGAGCTCGGGGTCGATCCCGGTGCCGATGTGCGCCGGTTGCACGAGCGGATTCTGCGCGGGGAGACGGAAGAACCGAGCGAGCCGGAGGAGCAGCCGAGTCAACCCGAACAGCCGTCGAGCCAGCTCGACCGCGCGGCCGACGAGCTCGCGGCGGCGATCGTCCGGCAGTGGACCGCGGAGGCCGAGATCCGCTCGCTGCACCGTCCGGAACCGGTGCCGCTGACCTGGACGAGCACCGAGCGCCCGGTCGCCGCGGCGGCGTCGGCGGTGCTCGGGCGGCCCGGCACCCAGAGCAGGCTGACGTTCAGCGGCGATCTCACCGACGTCGTCGCGAAGTTCCGGCAGGTCCCGGCGCGGCAGCTGATCGTGCTCGGCGAACCGGGCGCGGGGAAATCAGTGCTGGCCATCCTGCTCACGCTCGGGCTGCTGGCCGACCCGCCGCCGGGCGAACCGGTGCCGGTGCTGCTGCCGCTGTCGTCGTGGAATCCCCGCGAGGAACACCTGCACGGCTGGCTGGCCCGACGGTTGGTCGAGGAGTATCCGGGCCTGGCCAACAGCGGCGCGTACGGCAAGGGCGCGGCGCTGCGGCTGGTGCTCGAAGGCCGGATCATCCCGGTGCTCGACGGGCTCGACGAGCTGGCGCCCGGGCTCCACACCGCGGCGATCGACGCGTTGGACCAGGCCGTTTCCGGAGGACGGCCGCTCGTGGTGACCTGCCGCAGCACCGAGTACGAATTTGCGGTCGAGCAGTCCGGGACCTTTCTGTCGCGGGCGGCGGTGGTGGAGATCGAACCGGTCGAGACCGAGGACGCGATCGACTTTCTCACCGCGCGGCAGCGGTTCGGCGAAACCCGCTGGGACCCGGTGGTCCGGCAGCTGCGGAAGAGCCCGGAAAGCCCGCTGGCGCAGGCACTTCGCACGCCGCTGATGGTCGACCTGGCCAGGACGGCGTACGCGCATCCGTCGACCGATCCCGGCGAACTCTGCGATACCACCCGGTTTCCCGACCGCGCGGCGATCGAAGGGCATCTGCTGGACGAGTACCTTCCGGTGGTCTACACCTCCCGTCCGGCCCCGCCCGCGCGGCTCGACCGGCCGACTCGGCCGCGCGATTACCCGGCGGACCAGGCGCAGCGTTGGCTGAGCTTCTTCGCCCGGCAACTGGAACGCGACCAGAGCCGCGATCTCGCGTGGTGGCAGCTGGATCGTGCGGTGCCGAGGCTGGTTCTCGGGCTCTGCCTCGGGCTGCCGCCCGCGTTGCTGTTCGCGCTCACCGGCTGGATCGCGGCGGGGCCGGTGATCGGCGCGATTTACGGGCTGTCGTTCGCGGTGGCAGGCTGTGTAACGCATACCGTCGGCAGCCGACCGGGCCCGTTGCGAGTGGAGGCGCGGTTCCGCGGTACCGCGGGCCGGTTCCTGCGGCGGTTCGCGGTCGGGGTGCTGATCGGGGTCTGTCTCGGACTGGCCTGGTCGCTGTCGGCCGGGGTGATCGCGCTGCTCGCGGTGGTGTTCGGGTTGGCGATCGGGGTGCACGTCTGGCTGGACACACCGCTGGAGGCGAGCCGGGTGTCTAGTCCGGCGAGCGTCCTGCGCAACGACCGCGCGGCGACGCTGTCGTTCACCTTGTCCTTCATCGTTTCGCTGGGCTTGTTCTACGGGATGGCGTTCGCCTTCACGAAGGAAACGCGATTCCTGGGCGTTTTCCACGACCATTACGACCTGGCGCTGGCCTTTGCCGGAGGGCTGGCGTCGGCGTTGCTGGGCCGGTTTTTGGTGCGGAGCCCGGGAAGTCTCGCCTACGGCCTCGCTGGCGTGATCATCGGCGGCCAGGTCTTTTCGCGCGCGTCGAGCACGGCGCAGGCGATCGCGGCGGGTGTCATGTTCGGGTTGGCGGTGGGGCTGAGCGTGTGGATCGCCCGGGCTTGGGGCGCGTACACGTTCAGCCGGTTGTGGCTGGCCTCCCGGAAGCGGATCCCGTTGGACCTCATGGGTTTCCTCGACGACGCGCATCGCCGTGGTGTCCTGCGTCAGGTCGGTGAGGTGTACCAGTTCCGGCACGCTCGATTGCAGGAACGGCTGGCTGATCCGTCCTAGGCCTGCAACCTCGGGTCCTGCGACGGATCGGCGTACATCGGCGGGCAGCCCTGGTCGATGGCCTCGGGACGCAGTTCGTAGTGCCACGGTTCGTTGCGGTAGATCTGGCACAGTCCATACGCGGCTCCGTGTTTCGACAACCAAGCCGTGGCCTCGAACGGACCGAGGTCGATCGCGTTCCCCAGGACGTGCGCGGACCGCTCGGCGGTGGCCACCCAGCGCGCGGCTTCCTGTTCCGAGCCGTATCTGGCGATTGCCTTGCGCCGAAGCTGATTCTGATACGCCGGTGATCGCCAGCCGCTGTTGACGCGGAACTCGACGCCGTCGTTCGCGGCATCCTTCGCCGCGCGGCGCAGTGCGTCCAGGAACACCGGGTCGAGATTGGCCACGGCGGGAATCTCGGCGAACACCGTCGTGCCGGGCGGGACGGCTCCATCTGCCTCGCTGACTGCGCCACGACGGCGAAGCACCCGGCCGACGGTTCGCCGGAAGGGACTTCGTGCGGATTCGCTGCGGGTCATGGCGTTCAGCCAAGGCGAACCGGTGTTGCCAGCGCGTACGCGGTTTCGGATATGCCAGCGATACGCGTCTGCTCGTAGCATCGATGGCATGCGTGTGCTGATCGTCGAGGACGAGCCGTACCTGGCCGAGGCCATCCGGGGCGGGCTGCGCCTGGAAGCGATCGCGGCCGACCTCGCCGGGGACGGCGACACCGCGCTGGAAATGCTGAGCGTCAACGCGTACGACATGGCGGTGCTCGACCGGGACATTCCCGGACCGTCCGGCGACGAGATCGCGAAGCGCGTCGTCGCGTCCGGCAGCGGCATGCCGATCCTGATGCTCACCGCCGCCGACCGGCTCGACGACAAGGTCTCCGGCTTCGAACTCGGCGCCGACGACTACCTCACCAAACCGTTCGAGCTGCGGGAACTCGTGCTCCGGCTGCGCGCGCTCGACCGCAGGCGCGCGCACAACCGGCCGCCGGTGCGGGAGATCGCCGGGCTGAAGCTGGACCCGTTCCGCCGCGAGGTCTACCGGGACGGCCGGTACGTCGCGCTGACCCGGAAGCAGTTCGCCGTGCTCGAGGTGCTCGTCGCGGCCGAGGGCGGGGTGGTCAGCGCCGAAGAACTCCTCGAACGGGCCTGGGACGAGAACGCGGACCCGTTCACCAACGCGGTCCGCATCACGGTCTCGGCGCTGCGCAAACGGCTCGGCGAACCGTGGCTGGTCGCGACCGTCCCCGGCGTCGGCTACCGGATCGACGACGGATCGGCGCGCGGATGATCCGCGAGCCGGGGATGAGCGTCCGGCTCAAACTGACCCTCAGCTACGCCGGATTCCTCATGCTGGCCGGGACGCTGCTGCTCGGCGCGGTGGCCCTGTTCCTGCTGAACTACCAGGACCGGGCGCTGGAAGTGATGCCGGTGGTGATGGCCCCGTCCGGCCGCGACCTGATCAAGGACTTCGCGCCCGACGCGGCGATCGTGATGCTGCTCCTGCTGGTGTTCGGCCTGCTGGGCGGCTGGGTGCTGGCCGGGCGGATGCTCGCCCCGCTGACCCGGATCACCGCCGCGACCCGGCGCGCCTCGACCGGGTCGCTCGCGCACCGGATCGAACTGGAAGGCCGCGACGACGAGTTCCGCGAACTCGCCGACAGCTTCGACGCCATGCTCGCCCGCCTCGACGCGCACGTCGCCGAACAGCGGAGATTCGCCGCCAACGCCTCCCATGAGCTGCGCACCCCGCTGGCGATCACGCAGAGCCTCCTCGAAGTCGCCCGCAACGACCCGGGCCGCGACGCCGGCGAGCTTCACGAGCGCCTCCGCGTCGTGAATGCCCGGGCGATCGAGCTCACCGAAGCCTTGCTTTTGCTCAGTCGCGCGGATCAGCGGTCGTTCACCCGGGAACCGGTCGATCTGTCGCTTCTGGCCGAAGAGGCCGCCGAGACGCTGCTGCCGCTGGCTGAGAAGCACGGGGTCGTGATCGAGACTTCCGGAGACATCACTGCCGTTCGCGGGTCGCGTGCGCTGCTGCTGCAGTTGACGACGAATCTGCTGCACAACGCGATCGTCCACAACCTGCCGGAAGGCGGGACCGTGCAGCTTCGCGCCAGTTCCTCCGCGACGGCGGGCACGCTCATCGTGGAAAACACCGGGGAGGAAGTCAGCCCGGAGAAGATCTGGACGTTCACCGAGCCGTTCCAGCGCGGCACCGAACGGATCCGTCATGACCATGCTGGGGTCGGTCTTGGGCTGGCGATCGTGAAGAGCATCGCGCAGGCGCATGACGGGACTCTTTCGCTTGCGCCGGGTGCTGCTGGCGGGCTTCGGGTGACAGTGCGGCTACCGGGTGGGGCGATGTCGTTCGGCGATCGTCAGGACGTGCCGGGCTAGGACGGTGTCGGCGTTGGGCGCTCCGGTCGCGGAGGCGCGGGCGGACATCGTCGCGATTCGGGCTGGGTCGGCGAGGATCGGGATAAGGGTGGCCTCGATCCAGGACGGGTTGAGGTCGGCGTCATTCACGAGCAGCGCGCCACCTGCAGCCACGACCGGTCCGGCGTTCAGACGTTGCTCGCCGCCTCGGTCCGGGAGCGGGACGAACGCGGCCGGTAGCCCGACTGCGGCCAGTTCGGCGCAGGTCATCGCGCCTGAGCGGCAGATCGCGAAGTCGGCCGCGGCGTAGGCGTAGTGCATTTCGTCGACATACGGCAGGACTACATACGACGGGTCGCCCGCTTCGACGGTGTGCCGTGGTCCGGTGATGTGCAGGACTTGGATCCCGGCTGCTTTTAGCGATTCAGCTGCGCTGGAGACGGCGGCGTTGATCGCGGTGGCGCCTTGCGAGCCGCCGGTGACCAGCAGCACTGGACCGTCGGGGCGGAGGCCGAACTTCTGTCGGGCTGCTTCGCGGGTTGCGGGGCGGTCGAGTCCGGTGATCGCTGGACGCAGCGGGATGCCGATCGCGGTGCTGTGCTTCAGCCGGACTTCCTGGGAAGCGGTGTACACGTGCGTTGTCATCCGGGCGGCGAGGCGATTGGCCGCGCCGGGGCGGACGTTCGCCTCGTGGATGACGATGGGCAGGCGGCGCTGGCGGGCGGCGAGGTAGGCCGGAGCGGCGACATAGCCGCCGAAGCCCACGACGACGTCTGCCTGGACCTGGTCGAGGACCGTCCCGGCGGCGCGGATCGAATCGCGCAACCGGGACGGCGTCTGCAGGAGGGCTCGGGTTACCTTGCGGGGCAAGGGTGCCGGTGGGATGAGTTCGAGCGGGTAGCCGCGGGCCGGGATGAGCGTGGTGTCGAGGCCGCGGATGGTGCCGAGCGCGGTGACCTCGGCGGCGGGGGCCAGCCGGCGCAGTGCGTCGGCGAAGTTCATCGCGGGTTCGATGTGTCCGGCGGAATGGCCTCCGGCGACGACCACGCGTGGTGTTTTGGCGTCCATCTACGCGACAAGGAAATCGAAGTACGTGTCTGGATAGGGCTCGTCCTTCAGCGTGTAGTGCCACCACTCGGATTCGTAGGCGGCGAAACCGCAATCGTCCATAATGGATCGGAGGTGCTGGCGATTTGCCGCCTCTGCTGCGGTGATACTGGGCGCGCCGTGGTGCGAGACGGCGTCCATCAGGTCGAAGCCGCCGCCCATGGGGAGAAGCTCGCCGGTGTCCAGGCGGTACAGCGTCAAGTCCACTGTGCTGCCTCGGGTGTGGCCGGATTTGGTTGCCACGTAGCCGTTTTCGAACATTTGCGACCGGTTGAGGTTCGGGTAGTGCTGGTGTTTCTTGCGGCCGTCTTCGGGCTGTTTCGCCCAGCGCAGGAAGCAGTCCACGGCGCGCTGCGGCCGGTAGCCGTCCCAGATCAGCAGGCCGAAACCCAGGGTCGCGGCTTTGTCCTGGGCGCTTTGAAGCGCGGTGCACAAAGCGTGGGTGCCGACGATCCGGTTCGCCAGGTAGCCGTCGACGGGTTTGCCGGTGAAGTTGTCCCAGGTGGCGTACTTGGCGTCCCAGCGGATCCCGGGCGCGGCCTCGTCCAGGAAGGCGAAACCGTGCTTCATCGGGAGGTCCCGGCCAACGCGAGCGACACTATCCGGTCGAGCAGTTCGGGGAACGACACCCCGGCCGCCGCGATCATCCGCGGGTACCGGCTGTAGGAGGTCAGGCCGGGGAAAGTGTTGACCTCATTCAGCATGGCGGTGCCGTCTTCGAGCAGGAACAGGTCGACCCGGGCGAGGCCCTGGCAGCCCAGCGCGCGGTAGATGGTCTGGGCGGTCGCCTGCACACGGGCGCGCGCCTGGCCGGAGATGTCCGCGGGGACGAGGATGGTCGAGTTCTCGGAGCCGCTTTCGGGGTTGTCTTCCTGGTGGATCTTGAAGAAGCCGTGCGACAGCCGGATCTGGTCTGGTTCGCCGACCGTCAGTTCTGCGCCGTTGCCCAGAACCGCGCAGCCCACCTCGCTGCCTTCGACCGCTTCCTCGATCAGCACCTTGGAATCGAACTGTGCCGCTTCAGTGATCGCGCCCGGCAAGTCCTCTTCGCGGGAAACCTTGGTGACGCCGAACGAGGAGCCGGACCGGGCCGGTTTCACGAAGACGGGGTAGGCGAACTTGCTGGCGTCGACTTTCTCGTCCGCGGTACCGGCCCAGAAGTTCGGCGTGGCGATGCCCGCGCTGTCGACGACCAGGTACGCGAGGGATTTGTCCATGCACAGCGCGGAACTCTGCACGTCGCAGCCCGCGTACGGGATTCCGGACAGCTCCAGGAGGCCCTGCATCGCGCCGTCTTCGCCGAGCTTGCCGTGCAGCACCGGGAGCACCACGTCCAGCCGGACCGGTTCGTATTTCCCCTGGTTCCCGACGAGCAGCCCGTGGACGCTGCGGTCCGGCGAGAGCATCGCCGGGCGTCCGCCGTCCTCCCACGCTTCGCCGGGGCCGTCGCACAGCTTCCAGGAGCCGTCCTTGGCGATCCCGATCCAGTACGGTTCGTACTTTTCCAGGTCGAGGTTCTTCTCGACCTCGCGCGCGGATTTGACCGAGACGGGGTGTTCCTCGGAGATTCCCCCGAAGATGACGCCGACCTTGAGCTTAGTCATGGTTCGTCCAGCTTTCGAAATTCAGGCAGTTGAGGAGACTGTTTTCCACCGCGTCGCGCAACGCGTGGTCGGTGTAGTACGCGGTGTGCGGGCTGATCAGCACGTTCGGCAGTTTCTGCAGCCGCGCCAGATTCGTGTTCTCGATCGGTTTCCGGCGGCAATCGGCGTAGAACATCCCTTCCTCGCCTTCGATGACGTCCAATGCTGCGCCGCCCAACTTGCCGTTTTCCAACGCGGACAGGAGAGCGTCGGTGTCGATCAGCCCGCCGCGGCCGGTGTTGACGACGATCGCCCCTGGCTTCAGCTGCGCGATCCGCTGCCGGTTCAGCAGATGGCGGGTCTCGGGCGCGAGCGGGGTGTGGAGGGTGATGATGTCGCTCTGCCGCAGCAAATCGTCGAGGGGAACGTAATCCGCCGACGTCCGCGGACGAAGGTCGTAGGCCAGCTTCTGGCCGCCGAATCCCCACAACCGGTCGATGACCGCCGCGCCGATCCGTCCGGTTCCGATGACGCCGACGGTGAGGTCGCGCAGTTCTTTTCCCGGAAGATCGCTTAACCGGTAATCGTGTGCGTCCGCCCGGCGAATGAGAGATTTCGCGTTGCGGATCGCCATCAGCATCAACATGAGCGTGTAATCGGCGACGCTGTCGGGCGAGTAGGCGACGTTTTCGACGGTGATCCCGATCTTCTCGGCGTACGCGACGTCGAGATGATTGCACCCGATGCTCCGCGTGGAGAGATACTTGACGCCGACCTCGCCGAGCGCGCGCAGAGCAGCGTTGGTGATGCGCGTTTTGTGACTGACACTGACGCACCGATTCCCGGCGGCGAGCCCGACGTTGGCTTCGGACAACGCCGCCGAGGTGACAGCCGGTGTCACCCCCAAACGAGACACCGCCTCCCGAACCAAGGCGGCTTCGTCGGGCCCGCACCCGTAGATCGTGATGCCGGCCGCCGGAACCAGCGCCCGAAGCCCCGCGGCGCGTGCCGGTTCGCGGTAGGTCATGCGTGCCAGTCAAGGCAGGACGATGTTGCCAGCACGTATGCGGTTTCCGATACGCGGACGATATGCGGTGGAGCGAGCGGGCGTCGGCGTGGTCGGATATCTCGGTGCGGGAGTGGGAGCGGAGGAACGCGGAACGCCGGGCGACCGTCTTGGCGCTGCCGACCGTTCCTGTCTGGCATCATGCGCGAATCGTGCCGCCGCAGCAGGGGGACGTGCGGATTTCGGAGTCGATCGGGCCGTTCGGCGAGTTGATGGCGTTGTGGTCGGGCCCGGAGAGCCAACCGGTGAGGTTTCCGCGCGCGCCGGAATCGCGGCCGACGCCGGTACGGGTGACCGTGCACGTGCCGGAGATGGCGGTCGCCGCGCGGATTCCTGATCTTCGGCTCGCGTATCCGCAGGCGCAGCCGCTGCCGGACGGTCGCGTGCTGGTGGTCGGTCCGCGGTGCGCGTGGCGGCCGGAAAGCCCGGACCGCAACGCGATCGTCTACGACGCTGACGGCGAAGTGGTGGCCGAGCAGACCTTCGGCGACGGCATCCAACACGTGCAGACCACACGGAGCGGCGAGACCTGGGTCGGCTACTTCGATGAAGGCGTTCTCGGCTCGAACGGCTGGGGCGAGGACGGCGCTGCGCCGCCGATCGGCCGGAGCGGGCTGGTGCGGTTCTCGGCCGACTTGGCTGAGGAATGGCACTATCCCAACTCCGCTGGGGTGGCCTGGGGGCACATCCTGGACTGTTACGCGCTCAACGTCGACGGCGACACTGCCTGGGCGTGCGGCTACACCGACTTCGCCGTCGTCCGAATCCGCGACGGCGGCGTGACCGGGTGGCGCAACGAGATCCGCGGCTCCTATGCCTATGCCTTGGCGGCGCAGGGTTCCAGGGTCGCGTTGTGCAGTGGTCACGAGCCGTTGCGGGATCGGCTGGTGACCGGGGTCCTGGACGACGGCCAGTTCCGGATCACCGGCGAGTACCGGCTCGTCCTGCCCGACGGGCACGAGGTGCCGCGGCAGGCTCGCGTCTTCGGGCGGGGAGCGGATCTGCATGTCGTGACCCAGGACGGCTGGTACCGGATCAGCCTCGACGACCTCCCGGCGTAAGAAAATCCCTGCCACCAGAAGGATCCCGCCACCGCGCCACCAACGACCCCGGTTGTTCATCGACCGTTCACGCCGAAATCCCCGTGCCGTGCGTCAAAAGCTGAAGGATTCGAGGTGACGTGGGGGAGGGTTCGTGAAGCGCCGGTTGTCGATCGGGCTGGCTGTGGTTTTGGTGCTCGCCGTGGCGGGGGTGCTCGTCTGGGGGCGGTCCGGCGACGACTCCGCGGCTGGCGGCGGGATTACCGTTGTGCGCGGGGTGATCGGGTCGGAGAAGCAGGCCTTCTTCACTGATCAGCGCGTAGTGGACGCGTTCGCCAAACAGGGGCTGAAGGTCGAGGTCGACACCGCGGGATCGCGGCAGATCGCGACGAGCGTGGACCTCGGGAAGTACGAGTTCGCGTTTCCCTCGTCGTCGCCAGCGGCGCAGAAGATCCAGCGCGACAAGAAAGTCACGACGGTCTATACGCCGTTCCAGTCGCCGATGGCGGTCGCGACGTTCGAGCCCATCGTGCAGCTGCTGAGCGGCAACGGCGTGGTGCACAAGGGCGCGGGCGAATACCAGGTGCTCGACATCGCGAAGTACCTGCAGCTCGCGGGCACCCGCTGGGATCAGCTGCCGAACAACACGGCCTACCCGGTGCGCAAGAACGTCCTCGTGACCACTACCGACCCGCGCGAGTCCAACTCCGCGGCGATGTATCTGTCGATCGTTTCGTTCGTGGCCAACGGGAACAACGTCGTCTCCAGTCCGGACCAGGAGACGAAGGTCCTGCCGCAGGTCGCGAAGTTGTTCCTGGACCAGGGATATACGCAGAACAGCACTGAGGGGCCGTTCGAGGATTACCTGTCGGCGGGCATGGGCAAGACGCCGCTCGCGTTGATCTACGAATCGCAGTACGTCGACCGCGTGCTGCGCAACGACGGCTCGATTCGTCCGGACATGCGGATGCTGTACACGGCGCCGACGGTGTATTCCAAGCATACCCTCGTTCCGTTCTCCGCCAACGGAAACAAGGTCGGCCAGGCGCTGTCGACGGATCCGGAACTCGGCAAGCTCGCCGCCGCTTTCGGGTTCCGCACGACGAATCCGCAGGTGTTCCGCGAGGTCGCCGCGCAGGCCAAGGTGCCCGGCGAACTCGTCGACGCCGTCGAGCCGCCGAGCTTCGAGACCTTGGAACGCATGCTCGACGCGATTCAGAAGCAGTACTGATGGACGAATTCACCCTCACCCCGCCGGAACCGGTGGCGGCGGTGCCCGTGGAACGCGCTGCCGGGCTCATCGCGCTCGGCGACGACACCCGGGCCGAGATTTCCCAGCGGGCCGACGAATTCGCCGCGCGGCTCGAAGCGCTCGACGTCAAATCACCCGAGTTCACCGCGTTGCTTGACGAGATACTCGCGGTCGGCGAGGCGGACATGCGCACGGCGGCGACGGTCGCGGGCACGATGCTCGACCGGTCGACGAAGGCGCTCGACGCTGCTCGTTCGCCGCAGCAGGAAGTGACGATGAGCCTGACCGAGTTGCGCCGTACGGTCGCGGAACTCGATCCGGCGAAGCTGCCGATCACTGGGCGCAAACTGCTCGGGATCTTCCCGGCCGCAGCCAGCGCGAAGCGGGCGCTCGATCGGTATCGGGCGGCGAATGAGCCGGTGAACGCGCTGGTCCGCGAGTTGCGCGTGCGGCAGGACGTGCTGCGGCGCGACAACGCGGCGATCAAGGGCGAACGCGAGCGGCTCTGGGCGACCCTTGGCAAACTGGCCGAGGCCGCTGCGTTCGCT
Source organism: Amycolatopsis sp. cg13 (assembly GCF_041346965.1). Taxonomy (GTDB): domain Bacteria; phylum Actinomycetota; class Actinomycetes; order Mycobacteriales; family Pseudonocardiaceae; genus Amycolatopsis. Next base: position 4,190,843 of record NZ_CP166848.1, on the reverse strand, counting down.
GAAGCCGTCGACGGGGCGATTGATCGGCAGGCGGGCGTCTTCGACCTGACGGATCCCGCGCACGCCAACGCTTTGCGCGCCGATCTGTTGTATCCGATCCGCCAGCGGCATCAGGACGTGCTGACGCAGCTGGCCGTGAGCGCACAGGGGTATCTCGCGCTTGATTTGGTGCGGCGCACCAACGATGAGCTGATCCGCGGTGTGGAGCGGGCGGCGACCACGACGGTTTCCGCGCTGCGCGTCGCGATGCTGGTGAGCGCGGCGTTGGCCAACCAGCGTGACGTGCTCGACGAGGTCAACGCGCTGCAGGCGACCACGAACGGCCTGCTGCGGGCGAACGCGGAGCTGTTGCAGTCGCAGAGCGAGGAAATCCGCAAGGCCTCGAGCGACCCGGCGATCGCGGTCGACACCCTGCGCGAGTCGTTCGACCGGATCTACTCGGCGTTCGACGCGATCGATGGGTTCAAGGCCGAAGCTGTGTCGCGAATGGCGTCCACTGTGGAATCTCTGTCCGGGGAGTTGCGGCGCGCGGAGGATCGGCTGCGCCGGTCGCACGAGGGGGAGCTGTGAGAAGACTCGGCGTACTGGCGCTGGCCGCCGCGCTGCTGATGGCCGGTTGTTCGGCGGCGGAACCGACCGATCCGGGTCAGCCCGCGGCGGGCACGTTGCGGGTATTCGCGGGCAGCGAGCTGGCCGACCTGCAGCCGGTCCTCGACGAGGCGGCGAAGGCGACCGGGGTGCAAGTCAAGTTCACTTTCACCGGCACGCTGGAGGGCGCGGAGGCGCTCGCGAAGGGCAGCGTCGACAGGAAGTACGACGCGGTGTGGTTCTCCTCGAACCGTTACCCGGCAGGCATTCCCGACGCGAGCAAGCGGCTCGGCAACCAGTCGAAGATCATGCGTTCGCCGGTGGTGCTCGGGCTCTCGGCACCGGTCGCGCAGCGGCTTGGCTGGGACAAGAAGGCGCCGACCTGGGGCGACATCGCGGTGGCGGCCGGGAAGAAGGAGTTCAGCTACGGGATGACCGACCCGTCGGCGTCGAACTCCGGATTCTCCGCGCTCGTCGGGGTCGCTTCGGCGCTCGCCGGTGCGGGCGCGGCGATCGACGCGAAGCAGATCGAGACGGTCACGCCGCAGCTCACGCAGTTCTTCAGCGCACAGCAGATGTCGGCGGGCTCTTCGGGCTGGCTGTCCGATGCCTTCCAGAAGCGCGCGACCGGGCAGGACCCGGGGCAGAAGGTCGACGGGCTGGTCAACTACGAGTCCGTCCTGCTGTCGTTGAACGCCTCGGGCAAGCTGTCGCAGCCGTTGACGCTCATCTACCCGACGGACGGCGTCGTCACCGCCGATTACCCGCTCACCCTGCTCAATGGCGCGAGCGACGCCGCGCGCACGGCGCATCAGAAGCTTTCGGACTACCTGCGCACGCCCGATGTGCAGCGCCGGATCATGACCACTACGCAGCGCCGACCAGCCGTCCCCGGCGTTCAGCTCGGGCAGCAGTTCGCTTCGCACGACTTGGTGGAGCTGCCTTTCCCGGCGACGCAGCAGGCCGTCGATGCTTTGCTTTCCGCCTACTTCAGCAAAATCCGCCGCCCGTCGCGGACGTTGTACCTGCTGGACACGTCGGGGTCGATGCGAGACGGCCGGATCGAGGCACTGCGTTCGGCGTTGTCCGGGCTCACTGGCGCGGACAGTTCGCTGGTCGGCCGATACCGGCAGTTCCGCAGCCGCGAAGAGGTCACGATGCTGCCGTTCAACACCCAGCCGGGGATGCCGACGACGTTCACCGTGCCCGAGCAGTATCCGCAGCCCGAACTGGCGAAGATCAAGGACTACGTCGGCGGCCTGACGGCTAACGGCGGCACCGCCATCTACGACACCCTGCAGCACGGGTACCAGGTGCTGGAGCCGCTCGTCGCGAAGGATCCGGACCGGTTCAACTCGATCGTGCTGATGACCGACGGCCAGAACGAGAACGGCTCCGACCTCGCCGCGTTCAAGGCGGCGTTCGGCTCGCTGCCGCCGACGATGCGGCAGATCCCGGTGTTCACGGTCCTGTTCGGCGAGGGCAGCGGCGACGAACTCGGCCAGGTCGCCGCACTGACCGGCGGCAAGGTCTTCGACGCCAGGAACGTGCAGCTGTCCAGCGTGTTCCAGGAGATTCGCGGATACCAATGAGACGCTGGTTCGGCTCCACCAAGAACCTCTTCGGCTGCGTCGGCGCGCTGGCCGGGCTGCTGCTGTACGTGCTCGGCGTGATCGGTCCGTTGTGGCTGATGTTCGTGGTCCTGGTCGTGTTGTATGCCGCGGGCGCGCTGCTTGGCCCGCCGGAGAAGGTGCGGCTGGTCGTGGAGCCGTCGGTGGAGGCGGCTGAGGTCCGTTCGTCGCTGGACACTTTGCTGCGGACGGCTTCCGGTCGGCTTCCGGAGTCCACTATGGACGCGGTGCGGCGGGTGGCGGAGATGCTGTCGGATCTGCTCGCGGATCCTCGACGGCTGGCGGGGAACCCGGATCTGCAGCATCGGGTGTTGTTGCTGGCGCGGACGGATCTGCCGTTGTCGGTGCAGACGTATCTCAACTTGCCGCGATGGTTCGCCGCGCATCGGGGTGAGGCGGGGCAGGAGTTGGTGACCCAGTTGGGGTTGATCGAGCGGCGGGCGCATCAGTTGGCGGGGGAGTACTACGCGGCGGAGGTCAACCGGCAGAAGGACCAGACGCGCTACCTGGGCGAGGAGCCGTAGCGAGGTCCGGTGGGGCTTGCCATCGGGCGAGGCGGTCGTAGAGCCGGGACAGTCGGACGTGGAAGGTCTCCAGCGCCCAGGCCAGTTGCCAGCCGGCGGGGTTGCGTTCGAGCGTGGTCGCGGTGTGCTGGGCGGCGAGCAGGCAGGCGTGTTCGGTGTTGCACCAGGCCAAAGCCGCCAGCGCGTCGGGCAGCGGATGGAGCGCGACGTCCGGTGCGGGCGGATCGAGCGGGACCGAGTCCTGGCGCGGGTTCAGCAGCCGGTCGGCGGCGTGGGCGGTGTGCGTGTAGAAGTACAGGATCCGCCGCAAAGCCGCGTCGCGCGCGTCTTCGGTGAGGGCGTGCTGGGCGGTCTCGCTGGCGTAGAGACGGATCAGGTCATGCATCCGATACCGGCCCGGAACGTGTTGCTGCACCAGGGAAGCGATCTCCAATTCGCGCAGGACCGTTCGCAGTTGGGCAGCGGGAAGCGCCACCAACGCTTCGGCGGCGGCCAGGCTGATGTCCGGGCCGGGAGCGATGCCCAGCAAACCGAAGAGTCGCGTCGCTTGCGGACTCAGCGCGCGGACCGACCAGGACAGCACCGCCCGCAGATTCACGCGCAGGCCACCGGCGTTCAGGCCGTCCAAGCGGGCGGAGGCGTCGCGCAGTTCCTCGGCAAGGACTGCCAGCGGGAACGTCGGGTGGTGCTGGGCGCGGGCGGCCACGATCCGCACTGCCAGCGGCAGTCCGGCGCACATCGCGAGCAGGTCGGCGACCGTGTCCGGTTCGGCGGCCAACCGCTCCGGGCCGAGATGCCCGGCGAGGAGTTCGCGGGCGTCGGAGTCGGGCAGGACGTCCAGGTTGAGCAGGTGGACGCCGTACAGCGCGGCGAGGCCGACCAGATGGCGGCGGCTGGTGATCAGGACGGTGCAGGTGGGAGTGCCCGGCAGCAGGGGCGTGACCTGGTCGATGTCGCGGGCGTTGTCCAGCACGAGCAGCATCCGTTTCCCGGAGAGCAGGCTGCGGTAGAGCCCGATTTGCGCTTCCAGGTCGACGGGGACCGCGGAGGGGACGACGCCGAGCGCGTCCAGGAAGCCGCGCACTGCCTCCGCGGCGGCCACGGGCTGCCCGGTGGGATCGAAACCGTGCAGGTCGACGTGCAGTTGCCCGTCCGGGAACCGGCTGAGCCGCTGGTGCGCCCAGTGCAGCGCCAGCCAGGTTTTGCCGATTCCGCCGGTGCCGCCGATCGCGACCGTGCCCGCCAGGTCCATGTGCCGGTCCAGTTGGACGAGTTCGCCGCTGCGGCCGGCGAACCGCCGGGGCGGACACGGCAGTTGCCGGGGGACCGAGGGCCGGGTCGGCTGTTCCGGCGCGGGCGCGGCCAGTGCGGGGTCGGCGGCGAGGATCTGCTCGTGCAATTGCCGGAGCGGACGGCTGGGATCGGTGCCGAGTTCGTCGGCCAGAACACGTTGCAGGCGATGGTAATGCTGCAGCGCCTCGGCTTGGCGGCGGCTGCGGTAGAGGGCCAGCAGGTACTGCCCGGCGAGGCGTTCGTCGAACGGATGGCTCGCGGTGCCGGCGGCCAGTTCGGCGAGCAGTTCGGCGTGTTTGCCTTGGCGCAGCCGGATGTCGGTCAGATCGAGGCGCGCGGTCCGCTGGTGCGCGGTCAGCGCGGCGCGCAGCGAACACAGCCACGGGATGTCGGCTGCGGCGGCGAGATCGGAGAAAGGCTTGCCTTGCCACAAGGACAGTGCTTGTTCCAGTGCGGTCGCGGCGATCTGGTCAGCACGGGAGTCGGTGCGAGCTTGTTCCAGCAGCGCGTGGAAACGGTGCAGGTCGATCGCGTCCGGTTCGACGGAAAGCCGGTAACCGCAGCCGTTGCGGGTGAGCGCGACTTCCGGAATCGGAGCGAGCACCTTGCGCAGCAACGGAATGTTGTGCTGCACCGCTCGGCGCGGCTGCCGGGGGAGCGCGCCTTCGGGCCAGACCCGGTCGATGAGTTCGTCCATCGAGACCGTCTGGTTGGCCTCGATCAGCAACACCGCCGCCATGCAGCGCAATTGCTGATGGCCGAGTGCGATCGCGCGGTCGTCCACTGTCACGCCAACAGGGCCGAGCAGACGGAATCGTACCGTCATCGTGATCACCCGTGAGCCGGTCGCCGGACCAAGACCTGTTGTGTCTAGCCGCCGTTGCCCGGGTCTTGCAATGGCGACGGCGGATCTGCGGCGCTACGGGCGAGCATTTTCGGCCAAGCGGACCGGGAACTCGTCCGGGGGCGGCCCGCCGGATGGCCGCCCCCGGACGTTTCCGGGCTAACCCAAGGATTCCCAGTTAATCGTTCGCACCGGTACACCCGGGCAGGAAAGAACGAAACGGTAGATGTTGCCCGCGTACATGACGGGGCCGTAGACCTGGGCATTGTTCGAGCAGACGAGGTAAACCCGCATCACGCCCGACTGGACCGCGCAGCTGATCGCGACGTCGTGGAACGGGGCCCGGGAGTAATAGTTGCAGGTGAATACCGGCGGTACGGCGTGGTCCGCCGTGTGAGAGCCCGCTGAGCTGAGGGTTCCGGTCCGCGGTGGCGCGGCCGGGGCCGCCGTGGCGACGCTCGCGCCCGCGAACAACGCGACGACAGCCAATGCGATGGCGATAAACGGCTTGGCGGCCCTTTCGGAAAGAGAGCCAGGGCCGGTGAATCGAACCATAACGAATATTCCTTCGCGCCTGGGCGCACCTCGGTGGTGCGCCTCGCGACCCATGCTGTCCGGTCGGGGCGTCGCGGATGCGGCATCGATGCGTCATCGCGGAAACCGCGAAGAACCCTTGCGCGGATTGAGTTATTGCTGGCGCCGGCCGTGCTGATAGTTGAGCGCGTAGCGGACCGCGTCGGCGCGCGAGTGGAAACCGGCTTTGGCGAAAAGGTTGTTGATGTGAGTTTTCACGGTGGCCTCGCTGATGACCAATGCGGCGGCGATTTCCGGATTGCGCAGGCCGTCGCCGATCAGGCCGAGGATTTCCCGTTCGCGCGCGGTCAGCGCGAGATCCGGTTCCGCGGGCCGGGCCGGTTTGGCGGCCAGCGCGAGCAGCCGCCGCTGCACCTCGGGCGAGAGCACGGTCTGGCCCTGTGCGGCGGTGCGCACGGCGTGCAGGATCGTGGTGCGGTCGGCTTCCTTGGTCAGGTAGCCGCTCGCGCCCGCCTGCAGCGCGGCCAGGATCGATTCGTCGTCGTCGAACGTCGTGAGCACGAGAACCGTGGTGCCCGGCTGGGTTTCGCGGATGCGCCCGGTCGCGCCGACGCCGTCCAGCACCGGCATGTTGAGGTCCATCAGCACCACGTCCGGACGGTGCTGCTGCGCCGCCTCGACGGCTTCGGCCCCGTTGGTCGCGGTCGCCACCACGGTGACGTCTTCGGCGAGGTCGAGCATGACCGCGAGCGCCTCGCGGACGGTCGCCTGGTCGTCGACGACGACGAGGCTGATCGGGCGGTCGGTCATCGAGGCAGCTCCAGTTCCACGGTCCAGCCGTCGCCGGCCGGGCCTGCTCGCAGGGAGCCGCCGAGCAGGGCGGCCCGTTCGCGCATTCCGACGAGCCCGACTCCGGATCCGCCGGCCAGTTCGGCGCGCAGCGGTTCGGTCGCGGGCCCGTTGTGCACGGTCAGCCTGACATGATCGGCGGTGAAGGCCAGCCGCAGGCTGCGGGTCGCGCCCGGCGCGTACTTGGCCGCGTTGGTCATCGCCTCCTGCGCCGCCCGGACCATCGTGTGCGTGGTCTCCGGGCCGACCGCCCCGGCTTCGCCGTCGATGGCGAACTCCGCCGACGCGTGTTCGGCGAGTTGGCACAACGTCTCAGACAGCGGCAAGGTATCTTCCCGCAGCGCGTGCACCGCGCGGCGGGTTTCGTTGATCGAGTCGACGGCGATGGCGCGCGCCTTGCGTACGGCGGCGGCTGCCTCGTCGTCGCGGCCGCTGTCGCGCAGCGCATCGGCCAGGTCCAATTGCAGCGCGATGCCGGAGAGCGAATGACCGAGCACGTCGTGAATCTCGCGCGCGATCCGGCCTCGTTCGACAAGCGCGGCCTCGCGAGCCTCGGACTCGCGGGCGCGCTGGGCGGCGTCGGCAGCGAGCTGCGCGTTGCGGACGGCGTCGAGACGGTCATGGTGCGAGATGCCGACAGCGACCGGCAGACCCACGGTCAGCGTCACCCACACCGGCCACACCGGGAAGCCCGGCAACAGCTGTCCGACCGTCCAGGTCGCGGCGGCCGCGACTGCCGTGCCAGCGACCGCGATGGTCACCGCGGCCCGGCGGGACGCGAGCTTGACCCCCGAGGCGGACGCGGCGACGAACGGGAACATCGCCGCGAACGTGCCGTGCGTCAGCGGCAGGAGCAGCGCGCCGAACAGCATGTAGACGCTCATCACGGCGATCTGCCGGCTCTCGGCCAGCCGGGTCCAGGGCAGCAGCGACACGATCCCGGAGACCGAGGCGAGCACGAACAGCGGCAAGGCCAATGGCCGGTACGCGATCTGCGCGTCCGGCCACTGGACTGCGGTGCAAGCGATGGCGGTGAGGACGAGGACGGGCTGGATCAGCTCGTCCCGGTACTGCCCGAGAAGCGACAGCGACCGCTGGTCCGGCGTGCTCATGGGACCAGGTTCCTCCTCGTCGGGGCGGCGTCGTGGGCGGACTGAGTGTTCCACTCCGCCGGACGGCCGTTGAGGTTGCGCTGGATGTTGTCCAGCAGCGGCGAGGTCTGCGCCGGTGCGCCGTCGCGGCCCTGGGTCCAGACCACCTGGTGCCCGGCGCGCAGGGCGCGGTAGAGCACGACCAGCCCTTCGGCGAGGATGCCGACGCCGATGGTGAGCATCATGCTGTTGGACACGCCGCCCGCGTCCTGCGGGGCAAACGCGTCGAGCGCGACGTTCACGCCGATCTTGACCACGATGTTCGCCACCCACAGCGCGACGGTGACCGCGGTGTAGCGGACGAAGGCGGTGCCGTCGCGCCGGGAAATCCGGACGCTCATCCCGCGCAGGACGCCGAGGGCGACGCTGATCGCCGCGGTCCCGACGAGGAAAATCATCGAGGCGGGGGTCTTCACCTCGCCGGACACAGTGCTGAGACCGACGACGGACAGCACCGCGGGCAGGATGAGCATCTGCTTGGCCTGCGCGGGTTCGCCGATCAGCCGCCGCACCATCAGATAGCCGATCGCCGCCACGATCAGGACGATCTCCACGGGTCCGCTCATGGGTTGTTCCTGCCTTTCGCATCCGTTCCGATGCCGAAAAAACTACGGCGGAACGGCCCCGGAGTCGTGCGGTGCGCGGCGTATCTCCGGGTGGAGAAATCCCTCCACCCGAGCCGGTGTTTCTCCACCCGGGATACCCCCGCAGCCGCAAGACGGCCGGCGGCGGCGACCGTAGCGTTTCCTGGCGAATCCCAGCAATCAAGCCGAAAACGGGGAGCCCGGCATGACCAAGTCCACCCGCACGATGATCACCACGATGTTCCTGGACGTCGGTTTGTCCGTCGTCGTCTACTACGCGGCCAACCTGCTCGGCGCGAGTGCGTACGTGTCGCTGCTGGCCGGCACGATCGTCGCCGGATTGCGGACCGTCTGGGTCGCGGTGGCGCAGCGCCGGATCGACCTGTTCTCGTCGTTCCTCATGCTGCTTTTCGGCCTGGGCCTAGCACTGAGCTTCCTGACCGGTGATCCGCGCTTCCTGCTGGCGAAGGAATCGGTGACCACTTTCTGCGCTGGAGCGGCATTGCTCGGCAGCTGCGTGCTCGGTCGCCCTCTCGCCTACTACGCGGCGCGGCGCCTCGCGCATTCGGCGGGCGGTGCTCGGCAGCGTGAATTCGACGCCACCGCACAGGACGAGACCCTGCGGCGGCGCTGGTACCAGATCTCACTGGTGTGGGGCGTTGGGCTGACCGCCGATTCCGTGCTGCGCATCGTGGGCGTCTACGCGCTGCCGTTCGACACTGCGGCTGCTCTCTCGCAGGCGCTGCTGATCATCGCGTTCGCGGGGTTGATCGGTTGGACTGTGGTGATGAAGCGGCGGTTCGAGCAGTCGGTTCAGAGTTGATGGTCGTAGGCGCGCATCGCGGCTGCGACGTCGTCGAGGAATGACAGGACGACGGGAACGTGCTCGGGGTCGAGCCGGTTGGTGATGGTCTCGATCTCGGTGAGCAGCGGGGTCAGCGCGGCGCGGACGTCCTCGCGGGCATGGTCGGTGGCCTGGAGGTGGACGCGCCGCCGGTCGGCCGGATCGGCGGCGCGGGCCAGATGCCCGGCGGCGGCGAGGCGGTCGACCAGCACCGTCGCTGATGCCGAGGTGATGCCGAGCCGGTTGCCCAGTTCGCCCGGCCCGATCGGCTCGGGGCTGGAAACCACCTGGTCGATGGCCTGCACGTCGGTGACCCGCAGCGACAGCCGGCGCGCCAAAGCCGCCTGCATGCCCCGGCCCGCTTGCAGCAGCCGCCGCACTGCCAGGGAGACGTCCCGCGCCGCTCGTTCGTCCGCCACGGCGGAATGGTAGCTAGAAGTTCTAGGTAAGCGGTACGCTGGGCGACATGGCTAGAAAATCTAGCGAATTCGCCGAGGTCAACGCCGAGATGGTGCGGAAGCTGCTCGCCGCCGATCCGCGGCCGGTGCCCGACGGGGGCTACGAGTTGCGCGTGCTCGAGACGACCGGACGCCGCAGCGGCCGAACCCGGCAGACGCCGCTCGGAGTGCTCCGTCTCGGCGGCGGCCGCTACCTCGTGTCGCCGGACGCGAACCGCGATTGGGTGCGCAATCTCGCCGCGGCTCCGGCTTGTCGCGTCCGAGCTGGCGGCCACAGCGAAAGCGTGCGCGCGCAACCGGTGAACGGCGACGAGGCGGTGTCGGTGATCTCGGCTTATCTGACCGCGGTACAGGCTCCGTGGGCGCTCGCCGCGTTCCCGGTCGGTCCCGGTGCGTCGGCGGACGAGATCACCGCGCACCTGGACTCGCTCGCGGTGTTCCGCCTCGAAACGGGCACCGCGTGACGGACCCCGTGGTCGTCGTAGGCGGCGGGCCGGGCGGGATGATGCTCGCCTATCTGCTCGGCCGGGCCGGAATTCCCGTCACGCTGCTGGAAGCGCACCGCGACTTCGACCGCGACTTCCGCGGCGATTCGCTGCATCCCTACACCCTCGAACTCCTCGACCGCCTCGGCCTGGCCGACCGGCTGCTCGCCCTGCCGCACCACAAAGCACGGTTCTTCCGCTTCCACACCCCGGCCGGATCGATCACCACCGCGGACTATGGCAAGCTCGCCTCGCCGTACAACTACGTCGCGCTGATGCCGCAGGCGCGATTCCTCGACTTCCTCGCCGCCGAAACCGCCGCTCTGCCCCGCGCGACAGTGCGCACCGGAGCCAAGGTCGTCGCACTGATCCGCGACGGCCGCGTCACCGGCGTCCGATACCGCGACGACGCCGGAACCCACGACTTGCCCGCGGAGTTGGTGGTCGGTGCGGACGGCCGGTTTTCCCGGATCCGCCGACTGGCTGACGCTCCGGCCCGCTCCCTCGGGGCCACCACCGACCTGCTGTGGTTCCGGCTGCCGCACCGTCCCGAGGACCCGCCGGACGCCGACGTCGACCTCTTCTTCGGGCGGGACCACTACGTCGGCCTGCTCGCCGGGACGAACGGCTGGCAGGTGGGATACAGCCTGCCCAAAGGCGGATACGCCGAGGCCCGCGAGCGCGGCGTCGGCCCGATCCGGACGTTCCTCGCCGAGCATGTGCCGTGGCTGGCCGACCGCGCCGAGCTGCTGACCGATTTCGGCCAGACGACCCTGCTGTCGGTCGACATCTCGCGGGTGGAGCGCTGGTGGCGTCCGGGGCTGCTGCTCATCGGGGACGCCGCGCACGTCATTTCGCCGGTCGGGGGCAACGGAATCCTCATGGCGGTCCAGGACGCAGTCACCGCGGCCAAGCACCTCGTGCGGGATCGGTCCGATGCTGCGCTCGCGCGGATTCAGGCCGAGCGTGAGCCCGCGATCCGGCAGGTGCAGGCACAGCAAGTCCGGCTGGAACAACGCGCCGCTCGCGCGCGGGAGCGTGGTCGTCCGGCCGCTCCGCCTTATCGGTTGCTGCGGTTGCTCACGGGCATTCCCGGTGCCCGCGCTCGCGCTGCCCGCGCCAATGCCTACGGACCCACTCCGCCCGAGCTGGACTGAGGCGGGAAAAGCCGAGGCAGGAAGCCGATCATCAGGGTGGACCAGGTCAGGTGCGTCAGCAACGGTGCCTGCACGCCGCCGCTCCGACGGCGTTGCAGCGTAAGGAGCGTCCCCATGGTCGCTGACGCCAGCACCAACGCGGGATTCCGTGTCGCCGTCGTCGACAGGACGTACATCGCTGTCGATGCTCGCGGGCCGAACGCGTCGTAAAGCGCGCCGCGGAAGAAAACCTCTTCAGCGGCACCGGTTGCGAGCGCGGTCGTCACCACGGTCGGCGTCGAACCGTGGTGGGCGTGGCTGAGCACGCCGGTGATTGCCCGGCGCAGCAACGGAATCCGGCGAGCGACCAGTGCGCAACAGTAGAACGCTCCGAACGCGCCCGCGCCTGCCAGTACCGGTTGCACGACGTCCGGATGGCCCCGTGACACAGGTCCCGCGGCCCGCGCGCCGGCGAACCAGGTCGCCGCGACCGACGCGGTCAGCACGTGGAACCGCCGCGACCCGGGTTTGCTCGCCAGCGACGCGCCCAGCAGCCCGGACCCTGCCGCGGTCACCGCCTTCAGGAACGCCTTCACCTGGCCCGCCGTTGTCGCGCGCGTTCGCCGAGCGCTTGCAGCACGGCGTCGTTGTAGCTCATCGGCTCGAACTCGACGATCCGGCGGATCGCGTCGTCGCGGACGACGACCTCGTTGCCCATCGAGTCGATCAGAGCGCGCCCGGTCGTCGCGTCGATGTCGGTGACCAGCGCGAGCCAGTAGGACGACAGCCGCGGCGAGAGCAGCGGGACCGGCACGATCACCAGCGGCCTGCCCTCGATCGTCGCGACGCGCTGCAGCATCTCCCGGTAGGTCAGCACTTCGGGGCCGCCGATGTCGAACGTCCGGCCCTCGGTCTCGGGATGCTCCAGCACGCCGATGAGGTAGCGGACGACGTCGGCGAGCGCGATCGGCTGGGTGCGCGTGCTGACCCAGCGCGGGGTGATCATGGCGGGCAGATGCTCGACGAGCTGGCGGGTCAGCTCCCACGACGTGCCGCCGTGCCCGATGACGATCCCCGCGCGCAGCACGGTCACCGGCACGCCGGTCTCCGCCAGCAGCCGTTCGACCTCGCGCCTGCTGGCCAGATGTTCCGACAGCGAATCGCCGTCGTCGCCGAGACCGCCGAGGTAGACGATCCGGCGCACTCCCGCCTCGGCAGCGGCCCGGGCGAACGCGCGGGCGGCGTTGGCGTCGCGCTGCTGGAAGTCGGTGCTGTCCAGGGAATGCACCAGGTAGTAGGCGACTTCGACGTTCTTGAGCGCGTCCCGCAGGGAACCGATGTCGGCGACGTCGCCGTGGACCGGCTCGCCCGCCCCGCGGTAGTTCTCCGGACGGCGGGTCATGGCGAGCACGTCGTGCCCGGCTTCTTCCAGCGCCGGGCACAATCGGCTGCCGACGAACCCCGAGGCTCCGGCTACCAGTGCACGCATGCTTCCGACGGTAGCCGGACTAGCGGGATCCCGCTGATCACCGGGGGCGCTGCCGGTCCTCCATGAGCTTGCCCATCAGCTGCGCGAGCGCCTCGTCCAGCCGTCCGCTGAGGCGCTGGCCGAGCCGCTCGGCCAGTTCGTTGTCGACGGCCGCCGCGAGCGAACCCATCTCGGCCAGCAGGGATTTCCCTTCCTCGGTGACGGTGAGGATGTGCTTGCGCCGGTTCTCCGGGTCTCGCCGCCGCTCGATCAAATCGCGCTGCTCCAGCTGGTCCGCCAGCCGGACGACCAGGCTTGGACTCACCCGCATGAGTCGCGCGATGTCGTCCTGGTTCCGGGCAAAACCCTGTTCGACCATGGCGAGCGTCCCGAGGTGTTTGGGCGTCAGGCCGGTTTCGCGGAGGTGCTCGGCGAAGTCGTTGGCCAGGTCGGTGCCGAGCACCATGAGCCGGAACGCCGAAGTCTCGGGCAAAGAACTGTTGGTCGCCACGCGGGTACTCTATCATCCGTGCACAGTTCAATCTGTGAATAGTTGATGAGTGAGGTAATGATGATCGTCCTGGTGGTGGCCAACGCTGTGCTCGCGGTGGTCAGCGTCGTTTTCGCGGTGGTCGCGGCAGTGCGACCGGCGGCGTTGAGCCACAGTGAAGCGCCGACGAGCGGCGAGAAGTTCTACGGCTGGATGTATGCGGTGAGAGGCGTGCCGCTGGGCTGTGCGGCCGCGGTGGTGCCGCTGATCTGGTCTGGACCAGTCTGCGCGGTGGTCCTGATCGCGGCGGCGGTTGCGCAGGCGGGCGACGTGGGCATCGGGGTGTTTCGCGGGGAACGGGGCATGATCGCGGGCAGCTCCGTGGTGGGCGTGGTGCATGTGCTCACTGCCGTCGTGCTGTGGTGAGCGGAGCCAGCTGAAAGCCGCGCGTCAGCGTCGCGTCAGTGGCGGTTGCGACTCTGTCGGGGTGACGTGCCTGATGTCTGTGTCCAGTTACCTGCCCGCCGCGGTGCCGATCGCGGCGCTGCAGGGCGAACTCGACCTCACCGACGCCCAGTTGCGCAGGCTGCATCGCATCTACGGGTTGTCCGAGGTCTGCCGCTCGCCCGAGTCCGAGGCCGAGATGCTGCTCGGCGCGGTCGCGAAGCTCGACGGGTTCGCCGGGGTGGAGGAGCGCGTCCGGTACGTGCTGCGGCCCAAGACAGTGCCCGCGGCGTCGCCGTTTCCGCTCGATCCGCTGGCCGAAGTGCGGCAGCGGCTGGGACTCCGGAACGCGCTGGCTTTCACCGTCACCGATCACGCGTGCGCGTCCGGGCTGCTCGCCCTCGACCTCGCCGGAGCGCTGCTCGAACAGGACGGCGACCCCGACGCGCTGGCACTGATTCTCGCTGGGGAGAAGGCTTTCACGCCGGCCGCGCAGATCATCCCGGACGTCGCGGTGATGGGCGAGGGGACGGCCGCGGTGCTGGTCGCCCCTGGCGGGCAACGGGATCGGCTGCTCGGCTACGCGACGACGACGCTCGGCGGGCCGGGCGGCGAGGTCATCACGAACGAAGTGCAGAACAAGGTTTTCCGGCAGATCTATCCGGACGCGCTGGGCGACGTCACCCGCGCCGCGCTCGAAGCCGCCGGATGCGCGGCAAGCGACCTCGCGCTCGTGCTTCCGCACAACGTCAACAAGGTTTCGTGGATCCGCGCGGCCGAAGCGATGGAGGTGCCGCGCAAAAAGATCTTCCTCGGCAACGTCCCGCGCACCGGTCATTGCTTCTGCGCGGACCCGTTTCTCAACTACCACACCGCGACTCGCCTCGGGCTGCTGAACCCGGGCGAGCGCTACCTGATGGTTTCGGTCGGCCTCGGCTCGACGTTTTCCGCGATGGTCTTCGAACACTAGGAGCAGAACCTGATGAGTACGGAACTCGAGATCGAGGGCGTCGGGATCACCGAGCTGGCGGACCGCTACGGCACCCCGTTGTTCGTCTACGACGGCGGCGAGCTGGCCGGGCGGATGTCCCGGCTGCGGCGGGAACTGCACGCCAGCATGGAGGTTTTCTTCTCGCTGAAGTCGAATCCGAACGTGTCGATTCTCGCTGTGCTGCACGACAACGGGGCCCGCGCCGAGGTGTCGAGCCTCGCCGAGCTGCGTACCGCGCGCCGTGCTGGCGTCGAACCGCGCGACATCATTTTCCTTGGTCCGGGCAAGAGCCAGGCGGAACTGGAAGCCTGTCTGGACGAGGACATCGCGGCGATCGTCTGCGAATCCTTCGGTGAGCTGGCGTTGATCGACCGGCTCGCTGGAGCGCGCGGGGTGAAAGCGCGGGTGGCGTTGCGGGTCAATCCGAGTTTCGCGGTCAAGGGATCCGGGCTGACCATGGGCGGAAAACCCCGTCAGTTCGGCATTGACGAGGAACAGCTGTTCGCCGCCGAGGACCTGGTTTCCCGGCACGCGAACGTGCAGATCATGGGCGTCCAGGTGTACATGGGCACGCGCATTCTCAGCGAGGAATCGGTGGTGGAGAACACCACCCGCATCTTCGCGCTGGCCGAGCAGCTGTCCGCGCGGCTGGGCTTCGGTCTCGACCTGGTCGACGTCGGCGGCGGACTGGGCGTGGCGTACTTCGAGGGGGAACGCGACCTCGACCTCGATCTGCTGACCTCCCGGCTCAACCCGGTGATCGACGAGTTCGCCACACGGCATCCGGACACCCGGCTCGTGATGGAGCTGGGCCGCTACCTCACCGCGATGAGCGGCACGTACGTCGTGCGCGTGCGTTACGTCAAAACCTCGCTGGGACAGAACTTCGCGGTCGCCGACGGCGGCACGAACCACCACATGGCCGCGGTCGGGATCGGCTCCTACGTCAAACGCGACTTCCCGATGCGGCTGCTCAACCGGATCGACGAACCGGCCACCGAAACCTGGCAGATCACCGGCCCGCTGTGCACGCCGAACGACGTGCTGGGCAAGAAGATCCCGCTGCCGCCGGTCCAGCCGGGCGACCTGATCGGGGTGGAACGCTCCGGTGCTTACGGGCCGAGCGCGTCGCCGGTGCTGTTCCTCAGCCACGGCTATCCCGCCGAGGTGTTGGTCCATGATGGACAGTCCTATGTGATCAGTGAACGGGACCAGCCGGAGGACCTATTGCGCCGTCAGCACCTGCACCGGTTGCCGGTTCCCGCGGTGGAGGGCTGATGTTCAGTGCTGGTGCCCCCACGGCAGCGACGCGCACCTCGCCGTTCGCGGTGCTGCCGATGGGATTGAAAACCGTGCTGTACCGGCGATTCGAGTCCGGCACCGATCGGCTCGACGGTCCGATCATGACGCGGTACTTCACCGACCTGGCCGCTGGGCACGACGTCGGCTACTCCTCAGAGTTGGTCGCTCAGGCTGAGGGCAACACGTTCATCTCCCTGGCCCGGGAACTGCTCGACGGCCAGGTGAGCGAGCCGATCGACCTGGTCGTCGTCGCGCACGACGGCCCCGATTTCGACCCGCGCCTTTCCGCTCCGGTCAACCTGACCGCGGTGCTGCCGGGCGGTCCGATGACGTACTCGGTTTCCGGGCAGGGCGCGCTCGCCGGTTTCCTTGCTCTGCGAGTGGCGGCCGGATATGTGCGGCGCAGGCCGATGCAGCGCGTGCTGATCCTCGTCATGGAGCAACGAGGCATGCCGTACGCCGGAGTACGCCCGCCGGTGGACGCGGCGGCCGCGCTCCTGTTCGAGGCCGGAATGGGCACCACCCGAGTCGCGGTGCTGCCCGGGATTGCCCCAGCCGACGCGCGGGCCGAGGCTGATCGGCTAGCGCCAGCAGACCGTTACGGATCGGGTCTGATCGGTGAGTCGATCGCCGAAGGACGTTCCGCCACCGCGCTGTGGGCCGAACCTCCCGCGGTGCTCGCCGATTACGACCCGATTCGCGGAGCTCTCGGAATCTGCGCCTTCGCCCGGGAAATCGAGCCGTCCGCGCCCCTATAATCGGGAGCGGAACTGCCGCGGCGAAGAAAAGGTGAAGCTCTGTGCGCGTGGTCATCGGCGAAGACCAGTTCCTGCTCCGCGACGGGCTGGTCCGGCTGCTCGAAGCGCACGGGATGACGATCGTCGCGGCGCTCGACAACGGGCCGGACCTGCTGAACGCGCTGGTCACGGAGAAGCCGGACATCGGCGTGGTCGACATCCGGCTCCCGCCGTCGTTCACCGACGAGGGGCTGCGCGCGGCGATCGAGGCCCGTCGTCAGGTGCCGGGGCTGCCGGTGCTGGTGCTGTCGCAGTACGTCGAACGCTTGTACGTCAACGAATTGCTGGCCGACGGCGCGGGCGCGGTCGGCTACCAGCTCAAGGACCGGGTGCTCGACGGCGACCATTTCGTCGACGTGCTGCGCGGGGTCGCCGCGGGCAACACGATGATGGACCCCGAAGTCGTGTCGAGGCTGTTCACGCACAACACCCGCGACCGTGCGCTGGAAAGCCTCACTCCGCGCGAGAACGACGTGCTCCGGCTGATCGCCGAGGGCCGGTCCAACAGCAACATCGCCGCCGAGCTGTTCATCACCGAGAAGGCGGTGTCCAAGCACATCAACAACATCCTGGCGAAACTGCAGCTGCCGGTGTCCGAGGACAGCAACCGCCGGGTGCAGGCAGTGCTGGCCTACCTGCGCCACTGAGTCTTCCCGCGGTTCGTGAGGGGAACCCTGAGGGAATCAGAGTCCCTCAGGGTTCCCCTCACGGCACGCAAACCGGCCCCGCCGGCGAGCGTCAGCCGACCGGTTCGCAGGGGATTTCGATGACCACCGAGGTCGGGCCGCCGAGCGGGCTGAGCACGGTGAGGAATCCGTCCAGCGGCGCGAGCCGGCGTTCCAGTTCCCGCAGGCCGGTGCCCTTGGCCGGGTCCGCTCCGCCCTTGCCGTAGTCGGTGACCGTGATGGATAGTCGTCCGCCGGAATGGTGGACATCGATTTTCCCGGAATCCGCGCCGGAATGCTTCATCGCGTTGTTGAGCACCTCGGAAACGGTGAAATACGCGGCCGTCTCGACGGCGGGTGCGAACCGGCCGGGGAGGTCGACGGTGGTTTCCATCTCCAGCGTCGCTTCCATCCCGAGTTCGCGGACCGCGTCGGCGAGACCGCGGTCGACCAGCACCGGCGGCTGGATCCCGCGCACCAGATCACGCAGTTCCTGCAGGGCTTTCACCGAACTCGCCTTGGCCTCTTCCAGCAGGCTCTTCGCGGCTTCCGGCTGCCGTTCGGCGAGTTTCGCCGCCGCGTCGAGCGTCATGCCCATCGCGACCAGCCGGGCTTGCGCGCCGTCATGCAAGTTGCGTTCGATCCGGCGCAGCTCCAGCGCTTGATGGCCGACAGCGTCGTCGCGCGTGGTGGTGAGGTGCTGGACGCGCTGCGCGAGGACGGTGCTTTCGGACGGGGAAAGGAATTTCGCCGCCAGCGCCGCGTGCAGCTTGAGCAGATGCGGAGCGGCCCAGAGCGCGAGCGGGAAATGCAGCAGGCCGAGCACGACGGCGATCCAGGCGACCGCCGGGTTGTCCACCGGCCACGCGACATACCAGTCGCCGAGCCACAGATCGTCCAGCACCGGATAGAGCAACGGCATCAACAACCCGCGCACGCCGTCGATCACGAGGGCTAACGGGGCCAGCGTCAGCAGGCAGCCGATGGTGCAGTCCACCAGCAGCCAGGCCGTGTCCCGCCAAGTGGCACGGTCGGCCAGCAACCGCGCGAACACCTGAAAGAACCGCGTGCCCTCGGGCAGCGGGAGATACGGTCGTTCCACCTTCCGCCCGGTCCAGGTGCCGTGCAGTTTCCGCTGCAGATTGGCGACTGCACGAACGGCGTAGACCACCGGCGGAATCAGGAACACGCCGACACCGACGCCCAGCAGCGAAGCGGCGCAGGCCAGCAGGCCGAAAAGCACCGCCTCGACCGGTGCGAGCAGCCCCAGCGCGGTGCTGTGCAGCACGGCGAGGCCGCCTCTCGCGAACCAGGGCTTCGGCTCGCGGGCATCGGTGGAGGGCATATCCCGATTATGTGCTGTTCCGCGCTTTCCCGGCAGGGGTGCTAGGACCAGTCCGGATCGAAGAGCTAGCACCATCGGAATCGGCCGCGAGCGCTCGTAGCTTTCTTCTGTAGCCCGACGCGCCTGGGAGAGTGACCGATGTACCAGTCCGGACAGCCAAGCACGGATGCGGTGACGCTCCGGTCCGTCACCAAATTCTACGGAGGGAACCGGGCCCGCGTCGTCGCACTCGACGGGATTTCGGTTTCGTTCGCCCGCGGGACTTTCACCGCGGTGATGGGACCGTCCGGTTCGGGCAAGAGCACGCTGCTGCACTGCGCGGCGGGGCTCGACCAGCCGGATTCGGGCACCGTCGTGCTCGCCGACCAGGACCTCGGCCGGCTCGACGAGACGCAGCTGACCCGGATGCGCCGCGACCACATCGGATTCATCTTCCAGCAGTTCAATCTGCTGCCGTCGCTGGACGTGGTCGACAACGTGACGCTGCCGCTGCGGCTGGCGGGCAAACGGGCCGATCCCGCGCTGGTGAACCGGATCATCGAGCAGGTCGGGCTCGGCGGACGGCGCGGGCACCGGCCCGGTGAATTGTCCGGTGGCCAACAGCAGCGCGTGGCGATCGCCCGCGCGCTGGTCAGCCGTCCGCACGTGACCTTCGCCGACGAGCCGACCGGTGCGCTGGACACGACGTCGGCGAGCGAGATCCTGGACCTGCTGCGCACCGCGGTGCGCGCCGAGCGGCAGACCATCGTGATGGTGACGCACGATCCGGTCGCCGCCTCCTACGCCGACCGGGTGCTGTTCTTGGCCGACGGCCAGTTCGCCGGCGAGTTGCACGAACCGACCGTGGACGAGGTCGCGCGCGGGCTGACCGCGTTGAGCTCGCGTGCGTCGCGGCTCGGCCGCGACGGCCGGAACGCCGTCGGGACGGTGCGCTGATGCTGCGCCTTGCCCTGAGCACCCTCCGGTTCCGCAAGGCCGGGTTCACCGCGACGTTCATCGCGTTGCTCGTCGGCACCGCGATCGTGATGGCGTGCGGCGGGCTCATGCAGACCGGGATCTCGCCCCGCGTCCCGCCGCAGCGGCTCGCCGAGGCTCCGGTGGTCGTCGCGGGCGACCAGCACTACAACCTGCCGCCGACGAACCCGGGCACGGAAGACGAGGACCACGAGTCCGCGACGCTGCCGGAACGGGTGCGGCTGGACGCGTCTCTCGGGGCGAAGATCGCGGCCGTTCCCGGCGTCGCGAAGGTCGTCCCTGACGTATCGATCCCGGTGACGCTGCCCGCCGCTCCCGACGTGAAGCTGGTGCGCGGCACCGCGTTGGGGCACGACTGGGCGACCGCCGAGCTGGCCCCGTATTCGCTGACTGACGGCCGCGCTCCGCAGCACAGCGGCGAAGTCGTGCTCGACCAGGCGACGGCGGCGGCCACCGGCGTCGCGTCGGGTGGTTCGGTGCAGATTGCGGTGCGTGGCGGCGTCCGGCCCTTCCAGGTCGTCGGAATCGCCGTCGCGAGCGGGAAAATGGCGTCCGACGCGGTGTTCTTCTCCCACGAAGACGCGCTCGCGCTGACCCCCGCGACCGGGCAGGTCGACGCGTTCGGCGTGCTTCCCACCGCGGGCACGGATCTGGCCGCGCTGAGCACTCAGATCGCGAACGCGGTGCGGGACCAGCACGCGGTCGCGCTCACCGGTGTGGCGAGGGGGACCGCCGAGTTCGCGCAGGCGAGCGATGGCGGGGAAATCCTCGTGATCCTGGCTGCCGTGTTCGGCGGCCTTGCGGTGCAGGTCGCGTTGTTCGTGGTGGCCAGCACGCTGGGCCTGTCGGTGCAGCAGCGGCGGCGCGAGGTCGCGTTGCTGCGCGCGGTCGGCGCGACTCCGAAGCAGGTCAGCCGCATGATCACCGCGGAGTCGATGGTGATCGGCGTGCTCGCGACCGTGCTGGCGGCTTTCCCTGGCGAATTGCTGGGGAACTGGCTCTTCGACCGGCTGTCCGGGTTCGGCGTCTTCGAGCCGGTGCTGGCGTATCACCAGGACTGGATTCCGACCGCCGCGGGCATTCTTGTTGGCCTGCTGTCAGCGTGGGGTGCGGGGTTTGTCGCGGCGCGGTACGCCGGACGGACGCGTCCGGTCGAGGCGATGCAGGAACTCGTCTCGCCGAAGCGCTGGCTGACGTCGTTCCGGCTCTGGTGGGGCATCGGCAGCCTGATCGGCGGCGTGGCGCTGGCGTATCTGACGATCACGGTGATGGACGGTCCGCTCGCGGCCAGCACGGCTGGACCGGCGGTCACGCTCGTCGCGGCGGCGGTCGCGCTCTTCGCGCCGGGGATCACCCGGTTGATGGTCGCGGTGCTGCGGGTTCCGGTGCGGGCGGTGAGCGGGTTGTCCGGCTATCTCGCGATGGCCAACGCCCGGGTGCGCTGGCTGCCGATGTCCGGAGCCGTCGTTCCGGTCATGCTCGCCACGACGCTGGCCGTGTTCATGCTCTATTTCCAGACCACGCAGGTGGAATCGGCGAAGCAGAAGTACGCGTCGAACCTCTCGGCGGACGCGGTGGTCACCTCGTCGACCGGCGACGTCAGCACCGGGCTGCTCGACAAGGTCCGGTCGCTGCCCGGCGTCGGCACCGCTTCGGCGTACGTGACCAGCAAGGGCTACAACGAGAAGCCGTCGGACCCTGGCCAGGACGAGGACGGGCTCGCGCTGACCGGAGTCACCGGCGACGCGGTCGCGAAGACCCGGGCCGCGGAGGTCGCTTCCGGATCGCTGAACGACTTGCAGGGCAACACCATCGCCCTCCCGCTCGACCACGCGGACCGGCTGCACGCGAAGGTCGGCGACGAGATCGGGCTGCGGCTCGGCGACGGTGCGCAGATCCGGTTGCGGGTGGTGGCGACATTGCGGTCCGCACCGGCTTTCGCGGCGGCGCTCATGCCCGCGGGCACGCTGGCTCCGCACACGACCGACGGAATCGCGTCGCAGGTGCTCGTCACCGCGGCGGCGGGCACGAGCGTCTCGCAGCTGATGAGCACGCTCGACGGGCTGGCGCAGGCCTCGCCCGGCGTGCAGGTCGCGAACCGGGACACGCTCACCGCCAAGTTCGTGCAGGAACAGGAAGCGAACGCGTGGGTCAACTACCTCGTGGTCGGCATGATCCTGCTCTACGCGGCGATCTCGGTGGTGAACACGCTCGTGCTCTCGACCGCGCACCGGCGGCGCGAGTTCGGCCTGCAGCGGCTGGCCGGGTCGAGCCGCGGTCAGGTGCTGGGCGTGATGGCCGTGGAGGGGATGGTCGTCGCGGTGATCGGCGTGGTCCTCGGCACCGCCGTGTCGCTCGCGATGCTGGTTCCGTTCAGCCAGGCGGTGTCCGACAGCTGGCTGCCGTACGGTCCATTGTGGATTTATGCGGTGGTGGTCCTGCTCGCGGTCGTGGTAAGCATGGTCGCCACGCTCTTCCCGACCTGGCTCGCGGTGCGCGGCAAGACCTCGATCGCCATGCTCTCTCCTGAATAGGTGACCCCTGGGCGATCGCCTGCTGCTGACTGCCCCCAGCTGTCAGCGCGCGGTCAGCCCGGGGTCACCGCCCCGCCGTAGCGTCAGCGGCATGAGTCCGAACGAGGCGGGAAGCTCTTCCTGGGACGCGATCGTGATCGGGTCCGGGATCGGCGGCCTCGTCTGCGCCGGGTACCTCGCCGCCTTCGGCCGCCGGGTGCTGGTGCTGGAGCAGCACGACGTCGCGGGCGGCAACTGCCACATGTTCCGGCGGCGGCGCTCCTACGAGTTCGACATCGGCGTGCACTACCTCGGCGACTGCGGGCCCGGCGGGCTGCTCCCGTCGCTGCTGGCCGGGCTCGGCGTCGGCGACCGGGTGCGGTTCCGCCGGCTCGACCCGGACGGCTTCGACCGGATCGTGCTGCCTGGCCTGCGCTTCGACGTTCCGGAAAGCTGGTCCCGGTACGGGGATCGGCTGCTCGAAACCTTCCCGGCGGAGGCTGCGGGGCTTCGGGAGTACCTCGCGATCTGCGGGGAGATCGCCGCGGCGGCCCGGTATTCGGCGAGCTCCAGACCGGTGCTAGGCAACTCGGCCGCGGTGGTGCGGTGGAGCCGACGCGGCCTGAGCCGCCTGTTTGACCATTGTGGACTGTCGGTGGCCGCGCGTACGGTGCTGGCCGCGCAGTCCGGAAATTATGCGTCATCGCCAGCGAATACCGTTGTCGCGGCGCACATTCGTATGCTCGACGACTACCTGACCGGGGGCGCGTACTACCCCGAGGGCGGCGGCCAGATGCTAGCCGCCGCGCTGGTGGAGCAGCTCGAAACGCACGGCGGCCAGCTGCGCACCAAAGCGCGCGCCGCCCGGATCCTGATCGAGCACGGCCGTGTAGCCGGTGTCGAACTGGCCGACGGAGAAATACTGCGCGCACCGTTGGTGGTGTCCAATGCGGACTATCGGCGCACGGTGCTGGAGTTGTGCGGCGGCCGGGAAAACCTTCCCGAGGGCATCGTCCGGCGCACCGAAGACGCGGTCATGCGACTGCCGTTGGTGACCAGCTATGCCGTCGTGGACACGGAGTTGCCCGAAGCTTCCGAGGCTAACATCTGGTACTGGCCGAGCGGCGACGTCGAAAGTGCTTACTCCCGAACGGAAGCTGGCCAGTTCGACGAGCTGCCGTTCGTGTTCATCTCGTCCGCCTCGCACAAGGACCCCGGCAACCCCGCCGTCTGCCCGCCCGGCTACACGAACCTCCAGATCATGACCGCGTGCCCGCCCGGCTACGAGCAGTGGGGCGTAACCGACGGACCAGCCTCCGGCCTCCGCTACCGGCGCGTGGCCGAATACCGCGCGGCCAAAGAGAAACTCGCCGCCTGCCTGCTCGACCGCGCGGAAGAGGTGCTCGGCCCGTTCCGGGACCGCATCGTCTACCTCGAATCGGCCACCCCGCTCACGCAGGAGCGCTACACCCTCGCCACCGGCGGAGCCGCGTACGGGCTGCAGTCCTGGGGTCCGCACGGACGACGGCCGGACGTGCGCACCGCCGTCGAAGGACTGTTCGTCGCCGGACAGGACATCCACGGCGGGGGAGTCGTCGGTGCCGCGGTCGGCGGGGCGCAGTGCGCCGAAGCGATCCTCGACCGGCCGGTGCTGGCCGAAGCGTACGACGGCGCGGTCTTCGCCGACCGCGCCCTGCTGCCCGAACGCGGCCACGACTGGGATCCGCTGCGGATTTCCCGTGGCCAGGCCCGCCGCGACGCCCGCGGATTCGCTCCGATGGCGCGCTGAACCCCGTGTAAAAAGAAGGAGAGTCATGACTGAGACCGCGCAGACCCTGACCGAGGACCGGATCGTCGAGGGCATCACCGGCGCGCTGGGCACGGTGCTCGAACGGGACGTCGCCGACCTGTCCGCGGACACCCGGCTGTCCGACGCCGGCCTCGACTCGACCGGCGTGCTGGAACTGCTGATGCAGCTCGAGGACACGTTCGGCATCGAGTTCGACACCGAGAACCTGGAGATGCAGCACTTCGAATCGGTGCGTTCGCTCGCCGCGTTCGTCATCGCGGAAATCCGTGCCTGACCCGGCACCGTGGCAGGAGTACCGGCGCGTCGCCCGGGAACAGGGCGTCGCGCCCGCACTCAAGCTGCTGCGGACGACGCGGCGGCACGGCGCGATCGCGGCGGTCCCGGCGGGAGAACTGCCCGCCGGGACGGAGATCTTGCGGCAAGCCGATCTTCCCGGCGGCGCGGTCGTGTTCGCCCGGGGCCTGCCGGACGCGCCCGCGGGGCCGGAGCTGGTGTGGGTGCGGCTGGGGCTTTCGCAGTGGCTGCTCGACGAGTGCCTGCGGTACCTGGGCGAGCGGCGTTCCGGCGAAGAGTCGCTGCTGCGCAAGCAGATGATCCAGGACTGCCTCGCCACGGCGCTCAACGGGCAACTGGCCGTAGAAGCGGATCTGCTGGCAGACGAGAGCATGACCCCTGCACGCGTGCGGTATCTGCATCAGTGTCTGTCCGATGTGGATCGTAAACTGCTCGGCCTGCTGGGCGCGAAGGGTTTCCTGGCTGGCGGACCGGGGGAGGTCGCCGACGTGTCGGAGCTGCTCGCGAGCGTGCACGAAATGGGGACGACGTGACGGGCACGGTACTGACCGAACCCTTGCTGGCGCTACGGGATCTCGCCGCGGAATGGGCCAACGACCTCCGCGCCGCCGGAGCCGTGCTCGACCGCGATCCCGAGGCGACTGCCCAGCTTGCCGATCTGCCTGCGGTGCGCTGTATGGCGCAACTGTTGGTCCCGGCGGAGTACGGTGCGGAAGGCATCCGGGTCGCCGGGCACCGGTTCAACGGGATGACCGCGCTGGAGAGGACGGTGCTGCTGGAGGAGTTCGCGCGGGGCGACGCGGGCGCGACGCTCGCCGCACCGGGCGCGTCGATGTCCGGCGTCCTGATCGACGTACTTGGCGAGGATGAACAGAAAGCCTGGTTCTACGGCAGGCTCGTCGACCGTCCAACGTGGACATTCTTCGCGCTCACCGAACCCGACGTCGGCTCCGACGCAAACGCGCTGACCACCAGCCTGACGCCCGGACCAGACGGCGACTTCGTGCTCAACGGCCGGAAACGCTACGTCGGCAACGCTTCCCGCGCGGGCATGGGCGTGGTCTTCGCCCGCACCGTGCCCGGCCCGCTCGGCGTGCGCGCGGTCCTCGTGGACACCGCTTCCCCCGGCTTCCACGCCGAACCGCTGGGCATGCTCGGCTTGCGCGGCGCACGGTTCTGCGCCCTGGAGTTCGACGGAGTCCGCATCCCCGCGAACCGGGTGCTGGGCCGACACTTTTCCCCGACCCGGCGCGGGATGTGGGCCGCCACGCTCACGTTCAACCGGCTCCGGCCGGGCGTCGCGGCCATCGCGGTCGGCATCGCGCGGGCCGCGCACGAGTACGTCCGCGCCGAGGGCGGCCTGCTCGCCGGCGGGGCGGCGGCCGAATGGGACCAGCTGGGCTACCGGATCGAGAGCGTCCGGAACCTGGTGCACCTCGCGGCGATGGAGGTCGACGCGGGCGGCAGCCGCGGCGGGCACCTCGCCTCGTCCGCGAAAGCCGAGGCGAGCCGGCTCGCCGAGGACGCGACCAGGGCCGCCTGCCGGTTCTTCGGACCGAGCGCGCGCTGGACGCATCCGTTGCTGGACAAGCTGGTTCGCGACGCGCGAGGCGTCGAGTTCATGGAAGGCGCCGCGAACATCCAGAAACTCATCGTCTTCACCGGGTTGCTCGCCGGCAAAGTCGGCAAGGGCGAGTCGTTCCCGGCGCTGAACCGCGGAGGTTTGCCGTGCGGGTGATATCCGCCCCTCAGGAGTTCACCGTCCCGGATCTGTACGTCGACCTGCGCCGGTTCGTCGGCCGCGACCTGTTCGTCAAGTGCGAGGGGTTCAACTTCGCCGGGTCGATCAAGCTCAAGGCCGCGCTCGAGATCGTCGAGCGCGCCGAGCGGGACGGCCAGCTGCGCCCCGGCGCCGCGATCGTGGAGAGCTCGTCCGGGAACATCGGCGTCGCGCTCGCGATGGTCGCGGCCAGCCGGGGATACCGGTTCATCTGCGTCACCGACGACCACTGCACGCTGTCCGCTCGGCAGCTGATGCAGAACTACGGCGCCGAGGTCCACGTGCTCACCGAGCCGCATCCGACGGAAGGCCTGGTCGGCGCGCGGCAGCGAATGGTGGAGAGCCTCTGCGCGGAGCACGAGGACTACGTCTGGCTCGACCAGCACACCAACCCGGGCAACTGGACCGCGCACTACCGGACTACCGGCCCGGAGATCCTGCGCATGTTCCCCGGCCTCGACGTGCTGTTCGTCGGCACCGGCACGGCCGGCACGCTGATGGGCTGCGCCCGCTACCTGCGCGAGGCGCGCCGGTCGATCCGCGTGGTCGCGGTGGACAGCGTCGGCTCGGTGAGCTTCGGCGGCCCGCCCGGGCCGAGGCAGATTCCCGGGCTGGGCTCAGCGATCCGTCCGGCGCTGCTTGACGAGTCCTTAGTGGACGACGTGGTGCACGTCGAGGAAACCGAAACCGTCGAGATGTGCCGGACGCTGGTGCGGCACGGCTTTCTGTTCGGCGGCTCGACCGGCACCGTCGTCGCCGGCGCGTTGTCCTGGCTCGCCCGCGAGGACCGCGACCTGACCGCCGTGGCCATCTCCCCGGATCTGGGCGACCACTACCTGGACACGGTCTACCGGGACCACTGGGCCGCCGACGCGCTCGGCCGCGTGCCCGAGCAGACCACCGACCGACTTTCCGAGGTGCCGCGATGACTGCTGTCGAGACCAGCCTGCCCCTGTCCACGGCCCAGACCGACGTCTGGTTCGACGAGCAGCTGTCCGGAGGCGGCCTGGCCTACGCGATGGCCGACTACCTGGACATCTCCGGCGACCTCGACGTGACTGCGTTCGTCGAGGCATTCCGCCTGCTCACCGACGAGGCCGAATGCTTCCGCGCGCGCTTCTTCGAGGTCGACGGCGAACCGCGCCAGGTGGTCGAGCCGCTGACCGAATTGCCGGTGCGCTTCCTGGACCTGTCCGGCGAAGCGGATCCCGAGGCGGCCGCGCTCGCGTGGATGCACGAGGACCTGGCCCGGCCGTTCTCCGTCAGTGATTTCCCGCTGTTCCGCGCCGCTTTGCTCACGCTCGGCCCGCGGCGGCGGTTCTGGTATCTCACCACCCACCACCTGGTCGGCGACGGGTTCAGCGCCGCGATCTGCCACCGCCGAATGGGCGAGCTGTACACGGCGGTGCTGACCGGTGCGGAGCCCGAGGGCCGTCCGCTGCCGCCGTTCCGGGACCTGCTGGAATCCGAACTCGCGTACCACACCTCGACGCACCTCGGACGGGACCGCGAGTTCTGGAGCAGCCACTTCAGCACGGTGCCGGACCTGATCAGCTTGTCGGGCAAGGAACCCGCACCCGCTCGCGGCTTCCTTCGCCGCACGCTCGCCCTGCCCGCCGACGCGGCCGCTGCGGCCCGGAAGGCGGTGGCGCAGGCCGGGGTGACCCTGCCGACCTTCCTGCTCGCCGCGATGGCCGCCTACACGGAACGTCTTTCCGGCATTCAAGACCTGATGCTGACCGTCCCGGTCGCCGCCCGCGCGGGTGTCCGGACGCGGACGATTCCGGGGATGATGGCGAACTACCTGCCGCTGAAAATGCAGGTCACGCCCGCGATGACCCCGTCGCTGCTGCTGAAGCAGGCTTCGCGGGAACTCGCTCGCACGCTCAAGCACCAGCGGTACCACGTCAACCAGATCCGGCGCGACATCGGCGTGCGCAGCGACGAGCGGCGGCCGTTCGGCGGTCCGTTCGTCAACGTGCTGCCCGCGGATCCCGGGCTGCGGCTGGGCGACTGCGTGACTCGCGTGCGGAACCTGTCCACCGGGATCACCAACGACCTGTCGATCACCGTCCTCGACGAGCCCGGCGGCGGGATCGAACTGCACCTCAACGGGAATCCGGACCTCTACGACGAGTCCGGAGTGGACACTCATCTGCACCGGTTCGCCGGGTTCCTGGACCGCTTCGCGCGCGCCGATCCGGACGCGCCGCTCGCACACATCGACGTCGCCGATGCGCAGGAGCGCGAGGAACTGCTCGCGGCCGGGCTGGGCGCTAGCGGCCTGGTCGGTGCGGGCGTGGTGGAGCGGGTGCGCGCGCAGGCTCCGGATGCGGTGGCGGTGGCCGACGCTGCCGGGGCCGTGAGCTATGCGGACCTGGTCGGGCTGGCCTCGGCGTTGTCGCGGCGGTTGCCTGCGGGCCGCGTGGTTGGCGTGCTCGCTGGCCCGGGGAGTGGCTTCATCTCAGCGGTTCTCGGCGTCCTGGGCGCGGGCGGTGCTTACGTGCCGCTGGATCCGACGCTGCCGTTGGCGCGGTTGCGCGACTTAGTGGCGGACAGCGGTGCGGCGTGCGTGATTGCGGCACCGGAGTTTCGGGACGTCGCCGCGGAGCTGCCGGTGGACGTCGTGGAGCTGGACGGCACGGTCGACACCGAGCTGGCCCCGGTGGTCGGCGCGGACGATGACGTGGCGTACGTGATCTTCACGTCGGGGTCGACCGGCCGTCCGAAGGGCGCGATGGTCTCGCGGCTCGGGATGATGAACCACCTGCTGGCGAAGGTCGAGGACCTCGGGCTGGGTGCGTCCGATGTGGTGGTGCAGAACGCGCCGCTGACGTTCGACGTGTCGGTGTGGCAGATGCTCGCGCCGCTCGTGGTCGGCGGTCAGGTCCGCGTGGTGGACCGGCGGGTCGCGGCCGATCCGGAGACTCTCTTCGGCCTGGGGATGTCGGTGCTGGAAGTGGTGCCGTCGTTGCTGCGGGCCGCGCTGGACTTCTGGGACGCCGGTGGTCCGCCGGAGCTGGCCGGGTTGCGCTGGCTGGTGGTGACCGGCGAGGCGTTGCCGCCGGACCTGTGCGTGCGGTGGTTCGGGTACTTCCCAGAGATCCCGCTGGTGAACGCCTACGGGCCGACGGAGTGTTCGGACGACGTGACGCACGCGGTTCTGTCCAGTGTGGACGATGTGCGCGGGGTGCGGACGCCGATCGGTCTCCCGGTGCGGAACACCCGGCTGTACGTGCTGAGCGACGAGCTGCGACCGGTCCCGGCGGGTGCGGCTGGTGAACTGTACATCGGTGGTCTGGTCGTCGGACGCGGTTACGTGGGCGATCCGGCCAAGACGGGCTCGGTGTTCGTCGCGGATCCGTTCGGCGAGCCGGGCACGCGGATGTACCGGACCGGCGACCGCGTGGTGCGCCGTTCCGATGGGGCATTGGAGTTCATCGAGCGCCGCGACTTCCAGGTCAAGATCCGCGGCCACCGCATCGAACTCGGCGAAATCGAAGCCACCTTGCGTGAACTGCCCGAGATCGCGGACGCGGTCGTGGTCGTCCGCACCGACGACGCCGGGACCAAGCGGCTCGCCGGGTACCTGGTCGGGACGGAGCCGGTCGACATCCCTTCGGTGCGAAGCGAACTGCAGCAGCGGCTGCCGGACTACCTGGTGCCGCCCGCGATGGTCGTGCTGGACGCGATGCCGTTGACCGTGCACGGCAAAGTTGACCGGGAAGCGTTGCCAGAGCCCGATTTCGCCGCCGAGGCGGTCGGCCGAGCCCCGCGCAATGCCGTCGAGGCCATCCTGTGCGACGTCTTGGCCGAAGTGCTAACAGTGCCCAAGGTCTACATCGACGACAACTTCTTCGCACTCGGCGGCGACAGCGTCAGCTCGATCCAGGTGGTCAGCCGCGCGCGCAAAGCCGGGCTGATCATCACCCCACGCGACCTGCTGGAAGCCCGCACCCCTGCGGCGATCGCGGAGAACGCGGTTCCGGCGGGGGACGAGGTTGCGCTTGAATCCGTTGCCCTGGTCGAACTCGAACCGGAAGAACTGGACGAGCTGCGGGTCGGTCCGGTCGAGGAAGTGCTTCCGCTCGCGCCGTTGCAGCAGGGCATGCTCTTCCACGCCGAACTGGACGCCGAGGGGGTGGATTTCTATGCTGTGCAAGCAATCGCCGACCTCGAAGGACCGCTCGACACCGCCGCCGTCCGGGACGCCTGCGCCACGCTGCTGACCCGGCACACCGCCCTGCGCGGATACTTCCGGCGTCGCCGCAACGGGGAACCGGTGCAGCTGGTCGCCGAATCGGTCGAGCTGCCGTGGACCGAAATCGACCTGACCGTGCTGCCGGAGGACCGTCGCGTGGCGGAGCTGCAGCGGCTGGTCGAGGAAGACCGGTTGCGCCGCTTCGACCTCGCCCGCCCGCCGCTGGTGCGCTTCACCCTGATCCGGGTCGCCGCCGAGCGCTACCGGTTCCTGTGGAGCGCACACCACATCGCCACGGACGGCTGGTCGGTGCCCATCCTCATCGACGAGCTGGCGCAGCTCTACGCGCGCGGCGCAACGGCCGAACTGCCTGCGGTGCCGCAGATGCGCGACTACCTCGCCTGGCTGTCCCGCCAAGACCAGGAAGCTGGTCGGAAAGCCTGGCAGGACCTGCTCGACGGCTTGCCCGGTCCGACCCGCGTAGCGCCAGACCTGCCTGCCGCCGCGAACCTGCCCGCGACTGTCGAGTTAGTACTGTCCGAAAGCGACACTGCGCACCTGTACGCGTGGGCACGGGAACACGAGCTGACGGTCAGCACGATCGTGCAAGCGTGCTGGGCGATTCTGGTCGGCCGGTTGGCTGGCCAGCAGGACGTGGTCTTCGGTGCGGTGGCTTCCGGACGTCCGGCGGAACTGCCCGGCGTCGAAACGATGGTCGGCATGTTCGTGAACACGGTTCCGGTGCGGGCTCGCCTCGACCCCGCTCGCCCGGTCCGCGAACTGCTCGCCGAACTGGGCCAGCAACAAGCCGCAATGGTTTCCTACCAGCACATCGGGCAGGCGCAACTGAGCGGAGCCATCCCGGACAGCGGCGAACTCTTCGACACCGCAGTGGTGTTCGAGAACGTCCCCGCCGGCGACGGCGGCCCGCTGGTGAAACTCGGCGAGGACGTCCGCGTGGTCGACGCGGTGACGCTCGATTCGCGCCATTACCCGCTCAGCCTCGTCGTGGAACCGCGCGGCTCCCTCGTCTTCCGCTTCGACTACCTCCGCGAGGCCTTCGGCGACGACCGCGTCCACGCGCTGGCGCAGCAGTTCCAGGCGCTGCTCGACACAGTGCTCGGCGACTCGGACCGCCTGCTCGGCCGGATCGACGTGGTGGCCGAACCCTCGGAGGCCTTCCTGCTGGGCACGCCCGGTCCGGTCGGTGCGGGCGTGGTCGAGCGGGTGCGCACACAGGCCCCGGACGCTGTGGCGGTCGTTGATGACTCCGGATCCGTGAGTTATGCGGAACTGGTAGGACTGGCCTCGGCGCTGTCTAGGCGCTTGTCTCCGGGGCGAGTGGCGGGTGTGCTCGCCGGTCCCGGTATTGGCTTTATTTCAGCGGTTCTCGGTGTCCTGGGCGCAGGCGGCGCGTATGTGCCGCTGGATCCGACGGTGCCGCTCGCTCGCCTGCAAGGCCTGGTGGAGGACAGCGGCGCGGCGTGCGTGATCGCGGCGCCGGAGTTCCGCGAGCTGGCGGCCAGTCTGCCGGTGGACGTCATCGAGCTGGACGGCGTGGTCGACACCGAACTGGCTCCAGTCGTCGGTGCTGACGACGATGTCGCGTACCTGATCTTCACGTCCGGCTCCACCGGCCGTCCGAAGGGTGCGATGGTTACTCGCCGGGGAATGGTCAACCACCTGCTGGCCAAGGTGGAAGACCTGGCCCTGAAGCCGTCGGATGTGCTGGTGCAGAACGCCCCGCTGACGTTCGACGTGTCGGTGTGGCAGATGCTCGCGCCCCTGATGGTCGGCGCTCAAGTCCGCGCGGTGAGCCGGGAGACGGCGGCTGATCCGGACGCGCTGTTCGGCTTGGGCATGTCGGTGCTGGAAGTCGTGCCCTCGCTGCTGCGCGCGGCGTTGGATTTCTGGGACGCAGGCAGCCCGCCGAACCTGGACGGTCTGCGCTGGCTGGTCGTCACCGGCGAGGCCTTGCCGCCGGACCTGTGCGTGCGGTGGTTCGAGTACTTCCCGAACATCCCGATGGTGAACGCCTACGGCCCGACGGAATGCTCCGACGACGTGACCCACGCCGTTCTGTCCAGTGTGGACGATGCACAGGGCCTGCGGGTCCCGATCGGCCTCCCGGTACGGAACACCCGGCTGTACGTGCTGGGCGACGAGCTGCGGCCGGTTCCGCCGGGCGCAGCAGGGGAGTTGTACGTCGGCGGCTTGGTCGTCGGCCGCGGTTACGTCGGCGATCCGGTCAAGACGGGCTCGGTGTTCGTGGCCGACCCGTTCGGCGAGCCGGGCACCCGGATGTACCGGACCGGTGACCGCGTGGTGTGTCGGACTGATGGCGCGCTGGAGTTCGTGGAACGGCGGGACTTCCAGGTCAAGATCCGCGGTCACCGCATCGAACTCGGCGAGATCGAAGCCGGTCTCCTCGCCCAGGAATCCGTCACCGACGCGGTAGTCATTGTGCAGGGCTCCGACGCGACCAACCGGCACCTGGTCGGCTATGTCGCGGGCACCGCGCGCCCCGAGGACCTGCAGGCTCAGCTGGCCGAACTGCTGCCCGCGTACATGGTGCCCAGCGCGATCGTCGTACTCGACCGGCTCCCGCTGACCGCGCACGGCAAGGTCGACCGCAAAGCCCTGCCCGCACCGGAAAACCTGACCGGACAAGAGAAACGCGGCCCTCGCACCCCGGTCGAGGAGCAGTTGACCCGACTCTACGCCGAGGTGCTGGGCCTGGCCGAAGCCGGAATCGACGACGACTTCTTCGAACTAGGCGGCCATTCCCTCCTGGCCACCGCGCTGGTCAGCCGGATCCGATCGGAACTGAACGTCGAACTGCCGCTGCGGGACCTCTTCGAGGCCCGCACTGTCGCCGCACTGGCCGGACGGCTCGCGTCCGCGGGCCAAGCACGGGCGGCATTCCGCAAACTGGACCGGCCCGATCCGCTGCCGCTGTCGTATGCCCAGCAGCGAATGTGGTTCCTCAACCGGCTCGAAGGCGAACACGGCGGGTACACCATCCCCCTCGCCGTGCGCCTGTCCGGAGAGCTGGACCGCGCGGCGCTCGCCACGGCCGTCGACGATCTGACCGCACGCCACGAAATCCTCCGCACCGTCTTCCCGGACACCGACGGCGTGCCGTACCAGCGCGTCCTCGACGCGGGGGAGTCCCTGCGCACCGCGCCGATGCCCACTGACCTGATGACAGCTCTGGACGAAGAAGTCGCCCGCGGATTCGACTTGGCCACCGACCTTCCGTTGCGCAGCAAGCTCTTCGGCCCCGCCGGGAACGGCGATCACATCCTCCTGCTGGTGCTGCACCACATCGCCGGAGACGCCTGGTCCGTCGACGTGCTCGCTCGCGACCTCGCCACCGCCTACGAGGCCCGGCGGTCCGGAAAGACCCCAGAGTGGACAGAACTGCCCGCCCAGTACGCGGATTACTCGGTCTGGCAACACTCCCTCCTGGACGACACCAAGGACGGTGAATCCGCCCGCCTGCTGAAGCACTGGCGGGAATCGCTCGCCGGAATGCCGGGCGAACTGGCATTGCCGGTCGACCTGCCCCGCCGTGCCTCAGCGGGCTACCACGGCGGAACCATCGAGTTCGAGGTGCCGTCCGCCGTGCACCGGGGCCTCGCGCGACTCGCGCACGAGCAAGGGGCGAGTCTGTTCATGGTCGTCCAGGCCGCGCTGGCGACGCTGCTCACCCGCCTCGGTGCGGGAACCGACATCCCGCTCGGCAGCCTGGTCGCCGGACGTCCGGACGAAGCCGTGCACGACCTCGTCGGCTTCTTCGTCAACACGCTCGTCCTGCGCACCGACACCAGCGGCGACCCGCACTTCGCCGACCTGGTCGCGCGGGTCCGCGACGCCGACCTCGCCGCCTACGCCCACCAGGACCTGCCCTTCGAACGGCTGCTGGAGGCGACGCAACCGGCCCGGTCGATGTCGCGGCAGCCGTTGTTCGGGGTGCTGCTGTCCTTCTACGACGTGCCGCCCTCCGAAGTCAGTCTCGGCAGCCTGACCGCGCGGCCCGAACTGCTGGCCCCGACACACAAGAAGTTCAAGTTCGACCTGACCTTCCAGCTCGGCCAGCACAAGGGAGAACGCGGTCTGGAAGGCACGCTCGAGTACAACGCCGACGCGTTTACCGCGGAAGCCGCGCAGCTCCTCGTCGACCGGCTGACGCTCCTCCTGACGGCCGCCGCCGACGATCCCGCGCAGCCGCTGAGCCGGATCGACCTGCGCACTTCCGTCGAGCGGGCCACCTCAGCCGCGTCGGCCCCCGAGGTTCCCGACGGCTTGCTGGTTCCAGGGGACATCGGTCTGCGCGAGCAAACCAACCGACTGGCTCGGGCCTTGCGGGAGCAGGGCGCGGGTCCGGGGGAGACGGTGACCGTCGACCTGCCGCCGGGCCGCGACCGCTGGGCAGCGATCTTCGCCGTCCTCGCCGTCGGCGCAGCCTGGACGCCGAGCGGGCCGTCTCGCTGCACAATCCCCGCGGACTTGTCCGGATTCGCCGACACCGACCTTGAGGTGTCACTGTCCGGGGCGGAGTTGGCGTATCGCGGAGAAGCGGTCTTCAGCCGAGCCTCCCTGGCCGCGACAATCGCTGCCCTGCTGACCGAATTGCCGCTCACGGCCAGCGATCGCGTCCTGGCACCGGACACTGAGTTCGCGTTCCCGGTCGTGCTGGCCGCGTTGCACGTCGGCGCGGTGGTGACCGTCGCGCCTGCCGCCGAGATCGCGGAACTCGCCTCGTCGGTGGACCCGAGCGTCGTGGTCGTGACCCCGAGCATCGCGAAGATGCTCGCGCTGCGACCGGGCACCCGGGTGCTGAACTTCGGCGAAGCATTTCTCGACGGCGCACTCAACTGCGAGGGCACCGCGGCGTCCGGTTGGCTTTCGCTGGTCAACGGACGCTCGTTCGCGCACAGCCGCGCCGACGTCTTCGACCCGAGTCGGCAAGCAGTGCCCCGCGGTGGCCGAGGGGAGCTGTACGTGGCTGGCGCACCCACCGGCCTCCCCGCCCGTCTCCGCTTGGACGGAACGGTCGAAGTGATCCGCGAGGCCCAGGTCCGCGGCTTCGCGATCCCGCTCGGGCAAATCGAAGCGGCCCTGCATCGCCAGCCCTCGGTCGCCGCAGCCGTCGTCATCGCCGAGGACGACTTGATCGCCTACGTCGTCCCGCAATGGGAACGCGGCGTCGACCCGCTCGCCCTGCGGGAAGCACTGGCAGCCGAACTCCCCGATTACCTGATCCCGACCTCGTTCACCGAACTGGACGCCATCCCCGTCGCCCCGGACGGATCCCTGGACCGCGCCGCGTTGCCCGCTCCCACCGCGCAAACCCACCAGGACACGAGCGAAACCGTCGAACTGCTGCGAGCTGCTTTCGCGGACACCCTCGGCATTGCTGACGTCGACGTCCAGACCGGGTTCTTCGAACTGGGCGGCAACAGCCTGCAGTCCGTCCGCCTGGTCGCGCTAGCCCGCCGAGCCGGACTGCGGCTGACCGTGGCCGATGTCCTGACCCACGGCAGCATCGAACGCCTGGCCGCGCTAGCCGAACGAGCCGAACCCGACCTGGCAGACCTGCCGGACCCGTTCGCACCGGTGCTGCCGATCCGCCCGACCGGGTCGAACCCGCCGCTGTTCTGCCTGCACGCCGGACTCGGCCTGAGCCTGCCTTACCTCGGTCTGGCGGCACACCTGCCGGACCGTCCGATCTACGGCCTCCAATCACCGGGAATCAGTGGCACGGAACAGTTCCCGGACTCGGTCGAACAGGTCGCTGAGGACTACCTGAAGCACATCCGCCGCATCCAGCCGCACGGCCCGTACCACCTGCTCGGCTGGTCCTACGGCGGTCTGCTGGCCTTCGAACTGGCCGTCCGCCTTGAGTCCGAAGGCGAAACGGTCGGCTCACTGTCCATCTTGGACAGCTACCCGCAGGACGATTCCGAAACCGCACCGACCCGGCACGAGCTGCTCGTCGACTTCCTCGAGCACGTGGGCTTCCACGACACCGACGCCGGTACCGAGCTGACCCCAGCCGACGTCATCGCGGTATTGCGGGAGGGCGACAGCAGACTGGCCGACATCGGCGAAGAACGCATGACCCGCGTCCTCGCCGTGATGGACAACAATGCCGCGCTAGCCCACCGGTATCGCCCGGCGAGGTTCACCGGCGCGGTCGAGCTGTTCGTCGCCGCCGAGGGATTGACCGACGCCGAGGTGGCCGAACGAGCGGGCCGCTGGGTGCCGCACGTCGCGGGACCGGTGCGGACACACCGGATCGACTGCGGCCACGAATACCTGATGGACCCGCGACCGCAGGCCGAGGTCGGCGCCGTGGTGGCGGAAACGCTGAGCACCGGAAGCGAGGAGTCGCAGTGACCACGATGACTACCCCGGCGAACCCGCCGCGGGCAGCGGCGTTCGTCGAAACGTTCGCACTGGCCGGCCGTCGGCTGATCCACCTGCGCCAAGTGCCCGGCCGGCTCCTCGCCATCACCCTGAACTCCCTGATCACCATGCTGGCCATCGGCTACGTCTTCAAGGGCGCGGTGAGCGTCGAAGGCGGCGGCAGCTACCCGGAATTCCTCTTCCCGGCCGCGCTCATGCAAGTCGGCCTCGCCGGAGTCGCACCGACCGCGATCGCGGTGGCGATGGACCTCAAAGGCGGCCTGACCGACCGATTCCGCTCCCTGCCGATCTCCCGCCCCGCCGTGCTGTTCGGCCACACCATCGGCGACGCGCTGGTCGGCTTCATCGCGCTGGCGATCGTCGCCGGGATCGGGCTGGCGGTCGGCGGCCGCGTGCACGCCGGATTCCCCGCGCTGCTAGCCGGATTGGCCGTGCTCGCCCTGTTCCTCTACGTGATGATCTGGGTCGGCGTGCTGCTCGGGCTTTCGATGGGCAATCCCGAATCGATCGACGGCGTCGGCGCGGTGCTGACGCTCGGGCTTTCCTTCCTGTCCAACGCTTTCATGGCGGTCAGCCAGCTTCCGTCGTGGGTGCGGCCGATCGCCGAATGGAACCCGGTCAGCTCCGTCACCACGCTGTGCCGCCAGCTGTGGGGCGTGCCGGTGCCCGCGGACGATGCGTTCCCCGCGCAGCATCCCGGCATCGTCGTCGCGGTGACGCTGGTCGTGCTTTTCGCCGCGGCGACCCTGCTGAGCTTCCGCCGTTACCGCCTCGCCTAACCGATCCGGAGTATGCGATGACAAACCCGTTTGACGACCAGAACGGCGCGTTCCTGGTCCTGGTCAACGACGCACAGCAGTACAGCCTCTGGCCCTCCTTCGCGGAAATCCCGCCGGGCTGGCGGGTTTCGCTCGGCGAGAGCAGCCGCGAAGAAGCCCTCGCGCACATTTCGGGCCGCTGGACCGATCTGTCGCCCGAGAACGTCCGGGAAGCAGGCTGACATGGCACACGGAGAACTCGCGATCGAAGCCGAAGGGCTCCGCAAACGCTACGGCGACCACGAAGCGCTCGCCGGCGTCGACCTCGCCGTCCCGCCCGGCACGGTCCTGGGTTTGCTCGGCCCCAACGGCGCGGGCAAAACCACCACCGTCCGGATGCTCGCGACCCTGCTGCC
Source organism: Amycolatopsis sp. cg13 (assembly GCF_041346965.1). GTDB lineage: Bacteria > Actinomycetota > Actinomycetes > Mycobacteriales > Pseudonocardiaceae > Amycolatopsis. The sequence goes on along the minus strand of NZ_CP166848.1, from coordinate 4,153,238 downwards.
GCCGGACGGCGGCCGCGCGCTGGTCGCCGGGCACGACATCGTGCGGGAACGCAAGCAGGTCCAGCGGCACATCGCGCTCGCCGGCCAGTACGCGGCCGTCGACGAACTGTTGACCGGTCGGCAAAACCTGGTGCTGCTGGGCCGTCTCCTGCACCTCGGCCGTCGAGGCGCGCGCGCCCGCGCGGGAGAACTGCTGGAGCGGTTCAACCTGGTCGAGGCGGCGGACCGCGCGGTCGGCACGTACTCGGGCGGGATGCGTCGCCGCCTGGACCTCGCGACCTGCCTGGTGGCGCGGCCCTCGGTGCTGTTTCTCGACGAGCCGACCACCGGGCTCGACCCGGCGAGCCGGATGGGCCTGTGGACGATGGTCCGCGAACTGGTCAGCGAAGGCGTCACGGTCCTGCTCACCACGCAGTACCTCGAGGAGGCCGACTACCTCGCCGACCGGATCGTGGTCATCGACAAGGGCCGGAGCGTCGCGGAGGGAACCGCGGACGAGCTCAAGCGCAAGGTCGGCCGGGAACGGCTGGAAGTCGCCGTCGCGCATCCCGAAGGTCTCGCGGACGCAGTGGCGGCGCTGACGCCGGTCGCGGTGGGCGTCCCGGTCGTCGACGAACGCCGGTGCAGCATCTCCCTCGAACTGCTCGACGAGAGCGGCGGGATCGCGGCGGCGGCGAACGCGTTGCACGAACGCGGCGTCGCGCTGGCGGACTTCGCGCTGCGCCGGCCGACCCTCGACGAAGCCTTCCTCGACCTCACCGGACACCCGACCACCGGGTGATTTCCCGGCTTACTTTCGCGCAGCCCCCGGCCCGGTCCGCCGCCACCAGCGGACCGGGCCTGCTAGCGAGAGCAGCAAGGGCAGCAGCACCAACCGGATCACCAGCACGTCCATCGCCAACGCCGCCGCGGCCGCCCACCCGAACTCGCTCAGCGCGCCAGTGCCAGCGATCCCGAGGGCGCTGAAGACCCCGATCGACACCACGCTCGCGCTGGAGATCGCCACGGTGCCGCGACGCAGTCCTTCGGCGAGCACGTGCTGTGGCGACATCCCAGTCAGGGCTTCGACACGGAAGTGGTGCAGCAGGCAGACGTGCATGTCGGTAGTGGGCGCGGCGAGCACTGCCACCAACGCCACCGGCAGCCACGTCGGGGTCGGCGGATCCATGCAGGTGAGCATGGTCAGCGCGAAGAGCGCGGACAGCACCGAAAGCACCGCGGTCGTCAGCGTGACCACCACCGGTCGGAAGGCCGTGATCACCGCCAGCGAGGTCAGTCCGATCAACAGCGCCAGCGGCAACGGCGGCAGCGTCGGCGACTCGAGGTAGCGGTAGACGACGAAACCGAGCGCGGCGGCGGCGCACACCAGCGTCCCGATGAGCCCCACTGCGCTGCGGTAGCGCCAAGTTGCTGGCAGGCGGGCAACGAACCGGGGCAGCCAGTGCCACTGGAACGAGCGCCGCACGGGAAGCGCGCTTCGCGTCAGCAGCACCGGGAGCAGAGTCAGCGCCGCAGCGGCTTCTACGAGAATCACCAGGACCACGGCCGCCGCCAGCCGCATGACCTGTGGCTCGCCGGTCAGGTACAGCCCGGTCATCGCGGTCAGCATCGCGAGCCCGGTGACGAGCGCGGTCCGTCCGGCGGTCGAGGCGACGATCTGTGCGGTGTCTGAGACGTTGTGCTTGCCCGGCGGCATCTCCTGCTGCCTGCGGACCGCGAACAGCAGATGGTTGGCCCCGCTCGTGATGCCCGGCAGGAGAACGAGGTTCCAGCTGCCGAACGAGCCCGCTCCTTCGGCAGCCGCCAGCAGCACCCCGAGCGCGCTGGCGCCGACTGTCGCGAGATAGCCGAACGCGATCGCGGCCAGCCGCACCGAACCCAGCACCAGCACCAGCAGCAGCGCGGTGAGCAGGCAGCCGACCGCGAGGACGGAACCGGCCGACGGTGCTCCCGGCTGGGCGGAGCCGCCGGTCGCGGCGGCGAGACCCTCGCTCGCCGCCGTGACCAGGAACAGCAGCCACGCGCACAGGACCGGGCCGGGGTGTCCGGCACACCAGCGCGCGAGACGGAGCAGAGGTAGCGTTCGCAATTGCCGCACTCCTTGGGCCGCTTCAGGCCTCCCGCCGCGCAGGCGGCAAGCCGGACGGTCTAAGGATGGCTCCTCGTGATCGTGCGCACACTGGGCGTGGCACCTCGATTTCGAGTGGTACTAGCTCCCGAGCGCGGCGGGCGGGGCGAGCGCCGCGTCTCCGTAGAGGTCGGCCACCCACTGGTCGTGGTAGACCGTGTCGAGGTAGCGGTCGCCGAGATCGGGGGCGACCGCCACTGCGGTGAAGTTCTCGCCGCGCGCGTGCCGGTCGAGCCAGTTCAGCGCCCCGGCGACGACGGTGCCGGTCGAGCCGCCGAACAGGAAACCCGCCCGGACGAGATGGCGGCACATGCGCACGGTGGCGAGTTCCGGCACGTGCACCACATCGTCCACATAGGACTCGTCGAGCAGCGCTGGCCGGACCCCGGTGCCGAGACCGGGGATCATCCGCGGGGCGGCCGGGGTCCCGAAAGTCACCGAACCCACGGTGTCGATGGCCACCACGCGCATTTCGGGGCAGTGCTCGCGCAGGTAGCGTGCGCACCCCATCAGCGTGCCGGTCGTGCCCGCCCCGATGAACGCCACGTCGGCATCGGGGAACGAGTTCGCGATCTGCGGACCGGTGGTGCGGTAGTGCGCCTGCCAGTTGCCCGCGTTCGCGTACTGGTTGAGCCACACCCGGTCGTCGCCCTCGGCGCACAGCCGCCGCACGTGGGCGATCCGTGCGCCGAGCAGCCCGTCTTTCGGATGCGGTTCGGTGATCACGTGCACCTCGGCGCCGAGCGTCTGCATCAACTGCCGGGCGCCGAGGGTGCAGCGGGAATCGGTGACGCAGATGAACCGGTAACCCCGGCTGGTGGCGACGAGGCTCAGCGCCACCCCGAGGTTGCCCGACGAACTCTCCACGAGGGTCGCGCCGGGCGCCAGCGTGCCGTCCAGTTCGGCGGCGTCGATCATCTCGGTCGCGGCCTTGATCTTGATCGAACCGGCGAAGTTGAAGCCCTCGCATTTGAGGTAGAGCGATCGCCCGGTACACCCGTTCAGGTCGACGAACAGGTCGCCGACGTTGAACTCGTGCGGGCTGGTGATGATCGGCATCGGCTCAGCGCTTGCCGTAGCGGTCGAGTTCGAAGAAGAAGTCGCCGACCTCGTGCAGTTCGCCGCGGCGGCGCAGTTCGTCCAGGACGTGCTTGCCGACCGCGAGGTCGAGCACGCCGAGGCCGAACGGCGAGAACACCAGCGGCTGATCAGCGTCTAGGGCGAGTGCCCCGGACATGACGTCGAAGAGGGTGCCGTCGAGGAAGTCGCGTCCGCCGGTGGCCTGTTCGGCCAGGTGCACTGACGTGTTGGCCTTCAGGCAATGCTCGACGTCGTCGACCACGTTCGCCGACGCGAGGATCATCTCGGTGGACAGGTCGCGCAGGGACACGTTCAGCACCAGCGGGTTGTGGCTGAACCAAGCCGGGTCGTGCACGTGCGGTTCACCGGCGACGGTGGCGAACACGATCAGGTCGCTGCCGCGGATCAGTTCCTCCGCGCTCTCGCGCACCGAGATCCCGCTCGCGCCGGTGGTCTCCAGGTAGCCCCGGAACCCCGCGGCGTGCTCGGCGGAGAGGTCGAACACCGCGGTCTCGTCGAAGTCCCAGCCGGTGCCGATCAGGAACCGGTGCACGTACCGCGCGATGAGCCCGGTGCCGACGAACCCGAGCCGCCTCGGTCGTTCGCCGCGCCGGCTGAGCCAGTCGGCCGCCAGCGCCGCCGACGCCGCCGTCCGGCTGGCGCTGATGATCGAGCTTTCCATGCAAGCCAGCGGGTAGCCGGTCGCCTGGTCGTTGAGAATCAGCACGGCCGACGCGCGCGGCAGCCCGGTGCGGACGTTCTCCGGGAAGCTCGAGATCCACTTGACCCCGTCCACCGCGACCTCCCCGCCGACCGAGGCGGGCAGCGCGATGATCCGCGCTGACGGCCGGTCCGGGAACCGGAGGAAGTAGGAGGGCGGGTTGACGGTCGCCTGCTGCCCGTGCAGCCGGTAGGTCGCTTCGATCAGTTCGACGAGTTGTTTCTCGGCACCGTCGAGCACCTGGTGCACCTGGGCTCCGGACACGACGGCGAACTCCGGAACGCTAGCGGTTTCGGTCACAGAACTTCCTTAGTCTTCGGCTGGGCGGAAACGGATGCTCAGTCCTGCTGCAGGACGGCCAGCGCGCGTTCGACCCGCGCGTCGATCCGGTCGACCTCGGCGACCGACTCCCCGATGAGCACGCCGTAGAGGCGGCCGGCGAACGGGGCACCGTCCGCGGTCTGCGCACCGGCGTTGACGGTGGCGAAGTTGTTCACCAGCAGGCCGCTGCCCGCGCCGTCGAACAGCAGGTCGCCGAGCACGTCGCGGACTCGGTCGAAGCCGACGCTGGCGCCGAGCCGCAGCGAGTAGTGCCGGGCCATCGCGGTCTCGCCCGCGGTGACGAAGCGTTCCTGGATCGGCACCTGATAGGTGGACATGTTGTTGCGGGCATTGATTTCCAGCACCGGAAAGACGCCGCCGTCCGGCTCGACGATCGCGTCCACTCCCACGACGCCGTAGTAGCCGTCGGCGGCGAGCTGCCCGCCGAGCGCCTGAGCCGCGGACTGGATGATCTCGATCTGCGCTTCGTCCAGCCGAGGCGGGATCCGGTGTCCTTTGTGGACGCCGTTGTCGGTGATCAGTTCCTTGACGAAGTCGAAGTGCACCGAACCGTCGCGGCCCACGGTGAACTGGTAGTTGAGGTCGGCGCGCTTGTCGACCCACTCCTCGACGACGAACGCGATCCGGTCCCGGCCCTTGCGCCGCGCGGTCGCGGAGATCATCCGGCGCAACCGGTCGAGCCTGCGTTCGTCGGAGACCACCGAGATCCCCTTGCCGGACACCCCGAACGCCTCCTTGACGACGACCCGCCGTCCGGTGGCGAGCACCGAGGCCGCCTCGGTGACGGCCTCGTCGAGTAGGTCGAGCGTGTCACACGCCCAACCATTCGGCTGCCGCAATCCGAGTTGCGTCGCGATGCGCCGGCTGTAGATTTTGCTGTTCACCGCCTTGCACCGAGCCGCGTCAGGCGCGGCCAACGGCAACCCAGTCGCGGTGGACAGCTCTTCCTCCACCGCCGAGACGCCGTGCGCGAGCAGATGCGCTTCGTCGGTACGCAGCGCGGAAAGCGCGGCGATCAACCACGGATCGTGCAGCGCGTCCTGGCTGACCGTGCGCGCCGGGTCGGGATCCGTGATCACGTGGATCTGCGGCAGGTCCAGCCCGAGGCCCTCCAGATAACTGCGGTAACCGGGATCGGGGGCGTGCTTGAGCACCACGTGGTCCCGCTTCCCGCCCAGCAGCAACGCGAACTCGTCCATGCTGTTCACGACCGCCGTGCCGCCCGGAGCGGACACCCTGGGCAGCCCCTGTTCGTTGCTAGCCCACTGTTCTTCGACCTCGAAGTTGCCGACGAACACCAACGGGCGGTCGGCCGTGCCCAGAACCGCGGTCTTGAGCCGCGGGATGAAACCGTTGTCGGCGCTCATGACGTCCTTTCGCCAGCGCACGGATAGGACGCGGCACGCGCTGCCTGCGCTGCCGCTGGGGAGGTCCAGTTAGACGACGAAGCCGCCGTCGACCTCGAAAACGCTGCCGGTGATGTAGGAGGCGCGTTCGGAAACCAGGAAAGACACCAGGTCCGCGACCTCTTCCGGCCTGCCGAACCGGCGCAGCGGAACGGCCCGGAGCATCTTCTCGCGGGTCGCTTCGCTCAGCTTGCCGAGCATGTCGGTCTCGATCAGCCCCGGCGCGACGGAGTTGACGCGCACCCCGTACCGGCCGACCTCCTTGGCCAGCGCCTTCGTGAAACCGAGAACGCCGCTCTTGGCCGCGGAGTAGTTGGTCTGCGTGGGATTGCCGTGCACGCCGGACACCGAGGACAGCGTCACCACGCTTCCGGCGCGACGTTTGATCATCCGGAACACCGCGGGACGGCAAGCGTGGAAGACGCCGTCAAGGTTGGTGCGCAGGACACTCGACCAGTCCGGCTCGGACATCAGCGCGAGCGAACCGTCGCGGGTGATCCCCGCCGACGTGACCAGTGCGTACGGCGCACCGAACTCGTCCGCCGTACGCTCCACCCACGCTGTCACTGCTTCGCCATCGGCCACGTCGACCTGGCTGGCTTGCACCCGGACGCCCAGATCACGGACCTCCTTGACGAGAACGTCCGCCGCAGTTTGGTTGCTGTGATAGCAGAAGGCGACGTCGAACCCGTCCTGTGCGAGGCGGAGCACGACTGCCCGGCCGATCCCGCGAGAGCCGCCAGTCACGAGTGCGGTCCGGCTCATCGCGGTTCACCGCCGAGCTGCAGCAGCGCGCAAGCCACCGAACCGTCGTCATCGCAGGCGGTGACGACGATGTGGTCCTGCTCGCCGTGGTCAGCACCGTCAGCAATGCTGAGCACCGACGCCAAACCGAAGAGCGCGGTCGCCGCCGAGGTGTCACCGATGAGATCCACCGGCGGCACGCGGTCCGTCACTGCGTCGCCGAAGAGCTGTCGCAGCGTCGTGTCCTCCGGCCGGTCCGACCCAATGGGGAAGCCGCTGCCGACCGCCGCCCACACCCGTTCCGCCGCAACGCCAGACCGTTTCAGCAGCGAGGACACGGTGGCGTGCAACGTTCCGGCGAGATCCCCGTCGAGGCAGATCCGCGAGTCGATGCCGGTGAGCGTCGCCAACACACTGCGCGGATCCGCCGAATCCGCAGGTTCCAGCAGGAACATCGCGCAGCCTTCGCCGAGCGTCGCCGCTCCGCCGCGCCGATGGTGTTCAAGCCAGGACCGCGCATCGGAATGCTCCTCGGCCGCACCGCACAGCACCTGCGCCGCACGCTCGGTCATCAGCAACCGGCGGGCGTAGTTCAACGCCTGTAACCCAGTGGTGCGACCGGCGGCGATCGTCGCGTTGGGTCCCTTGAGCCCGTGCCAGATCGCGGCCTGCCCAGCCGCGCAGTTCATCACCGTGCCGGGAACGGCGGCGGGCTCGACGTGGTCAGGCTGCTCGCCGGTGATCGACGCGCGCGTCAGGTCCATCATGCTCTGCGCACTGCCGGTCGTGGTGCCGAGCACGAACCCGATGTGCTCGCGGTCGCCGTCCGGAGCCAGCTCCATGTCGGCGAGCAGCTGTTGCGCTGCCGCCACGGTGAGCCCGCTGACCCGGTTCATCGCCCGGGTCTTCTTGCGGCCGAACATCTCGCGCACGTCGAAGCTGGGCACGACAGCCGCCTCGCCAGGCCCGCCGGATTCGGCGACGGGTTCGCGCCGGGAGCGAACGCCGTCGGCGAACGCTTCCCGGCCGTAGCCGAAGGGGGAAATGGCCGTCCAAGCCGAGATGACCGGACGGTGCCGGGCTGGTGCGGTCACCGCGCGGTCTCCTTTCGGGGCTGCCGCTCGTACCGGCCGAGCAGGACCACGGCGTTGTTGCCGCCGAAGGCCCAGCCGTTGTTCTGCACGATGTCGAGGTCGGCGTCGACGGATTCGTTGGGCACGCAGTCCACCGGACAGTCCGGGTCGGTGTCGCGGTGGTTGATGGTCGGCGGGATGAACTGCTCGGTGAGCGCGATCGAACAGCCGATCGCGGCCAGCGCGCTCGCCGCGCCCATCGAGTGCCCCAGCATGGATTTCATCGACACGGTCCGCGGCGGCTTCGGTCCGAACAGATCGCGGATCGCCGCGGATTCGGTCATGTCGTTGGCTTTGGTCCCGGTGCCGTGCGCGGAGATCAGATCGATCTCGCCGGGCTTGACCCCGGCGTCGGCCAGCGCCAGTTCCATGCAGCGGGCGATCCCGGCCTGATGCGGCGCGACGGGATGGTGCGCGTCGCAGGACATCCCGTACCCCAGCACTTCCGCGTAGATCCGGGCACCGCGGGCGAGCGCGGAGTCCAGGCTTTCCAGCAGGAGAATGCCCGCGCCCTCGCCGGTGAGGATGCCCATCCGGTTGCGGTCGAAGGGACGGCAGCAGTCCGGGGCGATGCTGCGCAGCCGGTAGAACGAGGTGAACGTCTTGCGGCACAGCGCGTCCGCGCCGCCGCAGAGGGCGAACTCGGCGTCCCCGCACCGGATCGCGTCGAGCGAGTTGCCGATGGCGTAGTTGCCCGCTGAACACGCCGTCGCGATGGTCCCGGTCTCGACGTCGGTCAGTTCCAGCTCGCGCGCGATCGACGTGGCCAGCCGGCCCGCGGAGGTGCGCCGCACGAGTCGCGGGTCGAGACCGGCCAGCCCGGCGGAGAGTTCCTGCGCCACCAGGCCGTCGAGTTCGTGCGCCTCGCCGTCGGTGCTGCCCACCGAAACGAGCGTGCGCGCGGCGCGCAGGGTTTCCAGCGGCAGCCCCGAATCCTCGACGGCGAGGCGCGCGGCAGCGGTGGAGAACCGGCTCGCCCGGCCGAGATCGCCGGGGTCGAGCGTGCGGATCCACCGCGCGGGCTCGAAGTCGGTGACCTCGCAGCCGTTGTCGTGGGCGAACCCGGTGGTGTCGAACACCGAGATCGGCCGGACGTCGCTGCGCCCGGCGCGCAGTGCGGAGGTGAACTCCCGGACCCCGATGCCGATGCTGGACACGACACCGCATCCGGTGATGACGACCCGGCGTCCGATGCTCGTCGACATGGTCTCTACCAGCTCGCGGATTCCGACACGACCTCGTACACCGCGCGCAGGTTGGTCATCCTGGCGAACTGGGCCTGGTCGATCGTGACGCCGAACTTCTTCTCCAGCGCGGCCAGCACGTCCATCAGCGACAGCGAATCCGCCTCGTGGTCGTCGGCGAAGTCGCTGGTTTCGGTGAGCTCGGCGTCGTCGAGTTCGAGGTGCGTGCAGACGATCTCGCGGATCTGCTGCATGCGTTCGGAGACGGCTGTCGTCATGGGGGCACTCCCGATAGTCAGGGACCGGTTCTGGGGATTCGGCCCGAAACTAGCGGCGAGCGGTGACACCCTTCTGACCTCGTTCTGACAGACCCCTGACGCGCCCGGCCCGTCGGCGCGCTGTCAGCAGCCGGTCATCGGGTGCTGCCATGCTGACGCTCGTGAACGACGGCTCAGTCGAGAAGCCGGTCCTGCATCAGAATGGACTGGTACAACCGCCGCAGCCCCGGCCCCGGCTCCAGGCCGAGTTCGGCGCTCAGCCACTGCCGCGTGCTGTGGAAGACGGACACCGCCTCGCCCTGCCTGCCGTCGCGATAAAGGGAGATCATCAAGTACTCGCTGAGCCGCTCGCGGGCCGGGTTCTCGGCGACGAGCTGTTTCAGGTCATGGGAAAGCCCATGATGCTCGCCGACCTGCAACCGCGCGGAGATCAGGTCTTCCTGCACGGTCAGCCGATGCTCGTTCAGTTGTTCAGCGGCCATCCGGCAGCGAGTGCAATCGGCCACGTCGAGCAACGCCGGCCCGCGCCAAAGCCGCAACGCCTGCTCGAACACGGTGATGGCAGCGCGCGGATCCTGCCCGAGCAAGCTCGCGCCGCGCTGCGCCAGAGCGGAGAACCGATGCGCGTCGACCGCCTCGGCGGGCACGGTCATCAGATAACCGCTGCTGACCGTGCGGACCACCTCGCGCTCGCCGGTCACGTTGAAGACGAGCTTCCGCAACCGGGCGATGTTGGCCTGCAACGCGTTGCGCACGTTGGAGACCGGTTTGTCGGCCCACAGTTCGTCCGCGAGCGTGTCCAGGGACAACGGCACCCCCGGCGACAAGGCCAGCAACGCGAGCACGGTCCGCACCTTTCGCGACGCGACTCCGTGCCTCCGGCCGGCTTGCCGGAGCGTCACCGATCCCAATAGCTCAATTTCCATATCTACCCCTGAGGAAAAATAGCCCGTCTCAAGTGACCCCACGCACCGAGCTGTCGGCCGAGCCGAGCATGTCAGAACTTGAAAAGACGGTCTACCTCCGATTGGGGTAATGAGTTGGCGTCATGCTCGACAGTTTCGGGCGCCGAATAGGAAGGACCCTCCCGATTTAGCGCCCCCGACCTCCCGATGGTGGTGCTGGCACCAGTCAGGACAGTGGTGTTACCTCCCCCAAGGCCCTCTTCTTCGGCGAATACCTTGTCGTACTCGCCGGTACGGTGTTGAATCAATTAACGCCGCCGGGGCGTTGCCGCTTATTCCGATCCAGGACGGCTTCTATTTGCAGTTACGGGCAACATTTCTGCCCGTAGTCGCCGATTCGGACGAATGGTTATTTATTAGCGTCCCGGCGACGCAGGGTGTTTCTGTTGTTCCCCAGAGTTGTCCGCGGCATTCGACATCGTGAACGGACTGCCCCGCCTCTCGACTGCTGGGACAGAATCACGCTATTGCGCGAGTGCAATCTCCTGGCTTCGGCCAGTCGAGTCGTAACAACGGAATTTCGCGAACTTCCGTACCTGTGGCCGGAACAGCCAGTAGCTGCGGTGCGGCTGATTCCTGCTCCCGACAACCTCCGAAGCGCCCGCATCGCCGAGCCACAGAACCCGGGAGGCCGAGCGGGACCGAAGGGGGTCTGGGTGCCGGAGGCGGCAGCCACCATTCGCCCGGATCCATTCGAACCCGGCCACCGCCACACGCGGGAGACGATCCCGAAGCCAGGCTCGCGCAAGACGCAGCCTGACGGTCGGCGACGAAGCCCGCCGACGCATCGAACCCACCGCGGACATCGCCGACCGGACCTGGAGCCACAGCCGGCTTCACGAGCCAGGCAGGCGCTGCGGGACACCTCGCCCAACCTCTGGCGGAGCACCGCGGATCGCCGGACTGCTCCTTGAACTGGACGCCGGAACGACCCGAAGCGGCGAACCCAAGAATGCGTTCTCCGCCCCGCACTCCCGCAACAGCCCGCTGGGCCTGAGCCCGTAATCCGGCCAACAGGCCCCTGTCGTCCGCGCCGCCACACAGCCCAAGGCGGATCCCCTCCGGCCTGTGGACGCGAGTACCCCGTAGCCCCGCCTGCCCGACACTCCTGCTGTGACAACGGCCCGACGCCTCTCGCAGGTGTCATAGCCATTCTCAGCCCGGACGCGACAAACTCCCACAGCCCTTTGACGAGACTCTTCCTCGCCCACCCGCTCCGGTCAGCTGCTGATTGCAGGAGGCAACGACAGCCGCCCATCCGTCCACTTCGGAGCAACACCGCCTGACGAGTTCACCGCGCTAGACATCGACGCGAGAACCACATCAGCGCCCAACGCCATCCAGCTGCAACTGGGCCTCCGAACGCAGAGCGCAGACCGGCAACACCCGCCAGGGCGATCGGCCCGGATCATGCCGCAAACACGAAAAAACCCTCCGATCACCACAAAGGTGCGATCGAAGGGTTTCTGTCCAACTTGTGGAGCTAAGGGGACTCGAACCCCTGACCCCCTCACTGCCAGTGAGGTGCGCTACCAGCTGCGCCATAGCCCCGAAGCAGAGGTGAACTCCGCATCTCGTATGGACATACAGTACACCCCGCCTCCGAGGCCTTCGGCAGGGGGTCGGTTACCTGTCGGAGGCGCGCTCGAAAGCTGCGCCAAGCTGGTCAAGCCCGCGCCTCCCTCTCCTGCGTCGGGCGCATTAGTGCAGGTCGACTGCCCTTCCTGACTTTTCTTCAGGTTTGCGTTGAGCGCAGGTGTGCCCGCGATTACATTCCTCCGCAGTCGCGCTGGCGAGCCGACGCCTGCCATGCGGCGGACCGCATCCCGGCAGGGGTCGCCCGATGGCCCGTCTCGGCAAGGAGGTGGCGATGGGTCCCGAATCACGGAGAGTGGCTGCCCCGGTGCCGACGTCTCCGAACCCGGCCGGCGACCTCCCCGGGCGTAACAGCGGCGCGCTGCCCCCTCAATCCCTCGCGGCGGCCGCTGGAGCGTGGCCCGGCCAAGCCATCGCGGCGAACACTCAGCGAGCCGTCGCTCAGTCTCAGCCCAGGCCTGTCCCGCTGGTCCGCTCGTACATCGGCACCGGAACAAACGCGCACGATTGGCACTTTCACTTCACCCGTGAGGGCGATGCGGAGACGGCCACCCGGCGCTCTCAGCTTCCGCTGTCAGCGGACCAGAGCGCTCCGGGAACGTGCCGCACCGCTGTCCCGGCGCATGTGCCGTTCCCCGAGGTCGACCCGCGATGGCCAGCGCATCCGGCCGCGACTGTTGTCGATCTTGACTCCGGCCGAGACAGCGAATCGCGCCCGGCCGGGCCGGCCGCCGAACGCGCGAAGCCGCAGCAGCCCGGCCGTCGTGACGCCGTCAACCGGTCGTTCACACTGATCTCCGTGGGTGGCACTACTTCTCCGCCGCCGGGACAAGTGGACCTGGGGCCGAACGTCGTCGTTTTCGATCCGTCGATGCCGAGCGCGAGCATCCAGTGCAAGCTGGACGAGATCTTCGCGGAGCAGGAGAAGAACCAGTTCGGTTGTCAGCGCTACGCGGTGCTGTTCAAGCCGGGCACGTACTCCAACGACGTGAACGTCGGCTTCTACACCCAAATCCTCGGACTGGGCAGCACGCCCGACGCTGTGACGATCGACGGTGCGGTGCACGTCGAGGCGGACTGGTTTCCCCCGAACAACGCGACCCAGAACTTCTGGCGCGGCGCGGAAAACCTGTCAGTGAACCCCGTCGGGGGCGCGGATCAGTGGGCCGTCTCGCAGGCGAGCCCGTACCGGCGGATGCACGTCCGCGGCGACCTCCGCCTCGACCACGGCGGCGGCTGGTCGAGCGGCGGCTGGATCTCGGACACGAAGATCGACGGCCAGGTTCGTTCCGGGTCGCAACAGCAATGGATCTCGCGCGATTCGCAGTTCGCCAGCTGGAGCGGGTCCACCTGGAACATGGTGTTCGTCGGAGTGGACGGCGCACCCGCTGGCACCTTCCCGAACCCGCCGTACACAACGGTCGACCAGACCCCGATCGTGCGTGAAAAGCCGTGCCTTCAGGTCGACGAGTCCGGGCACTACCGAGTGTTCGTGCCCGCACTGCGGACCTGCACCTCCGGGGTCACCTGGGAACGCGACAGCGCACCAGGCGTTTCGCTGCCGATCGAGCAGTTCTTCATCGTGAAGCCCGGCGCGACTGCGGCCGAGATGAACGCGGCCCTGACGGCGGGCAAGAACCTGCTGATCACCCCAGGCGTCTACCACCTTGATCAGCCGCTGCACGTGACTCACCCGGACACCGTCGTTCTCGGCCTCGGCATCGCGACCTTGGTACCGGACGGCGGGATCACCGCCATCAAGGTCGACGACGTAGACGGGGTGAAGATCGCCGGCCTGCTGATCGACGCCGGGACCACCTCGTCGGCCATGCTCATGGAGGTCGGCGACCCCGGGGCGGACGCAGACCATTCGGCGAACCCGACCTCGCTGCACGACGTGTTCTTCCGCGTCGGCGGTGCCGCCGCCGGAAAAGCGCGCACCAGCCTCGTCATCAACAGCAACGGTGTGATCGGCGACCACCTGTGGCTCTGGCGAGCCGACCACGGAGCTGACGACAGCCACGTCGGCTGGAGTTCCAACACTGCCGACACCGGCCTGGTCGTGAACGGGAACGACGTGACCGTCTACGGGTTGTTCGTCGAGCACTTCCAGAAGACTCAGGTGACCTGGAACGGAAACGGCGGACGCACCTACTTCTTCCAGAACGAGATGCCTTACGACGTCCCCGACCAGGCCGGCTGGATGAACGGCGAGGCGGAGGGCTACCCCGCCTACCAAGTCGCCCTGGACGTGACCAGCCACGAGGCCTGGGGCCTGGGCAGCTACTGCTTCTTCAGCACGAACCCGTCCGTAGCCTGCTCGCACGCCTTCGCCGCCCCAGCCGCCCCGGACGTGCGGTTCCACGACATGGTGACGGTTTCGCTCAACCACCAGGGAACGATCACCCACGTGATCAACGACGTCGGCGCGACCACCCCGGCGGGCACGAAACCGGCGAACTTGGTGCGCTATCCGTAGCCACCACCTGGACAACCGGTGCCCGCCGCGGTGGCGGCCGTGGCGGGCGCCGGTCCCTGGTTCTGTTGCTTGCCACGAGGGCCGCCGGGACACCGTAGGCTGTGCCGTGTGAGCCAGCCGATCCTGATGACCGTCGACGACGACCCCGCCGTTTCGCGGTCGGTGGCGCGCGACCTGCGTCGCCGCTACGGCAAGGACTACCGCGTCATCCGCGCCGACTCGGGTGCCGACGCCCTCGACGCGCTTCGCGAGATCAAGCTGCGCGGCGACGCCGTCGCGGCGATCCTCGCCGACTACCGCATGCCGCACATGGACGGCATCGTCTTCCTGGAGAAGGCGATGGACCTCTTCCCCAACGCCCGGCGCGCGCTCCTGACGGCCTACGCCGACACCGACGCCGCGATCCAGGCGATCAACGTGGTCGACGTCGACCACTACCTGCTCAAGCCCTGGGACCCGCCCGAGGAGAAGCTGTACCCGGTGATCGACTCTCTCGTCGAGACCTGGCTCGCCGTCGGCGATCGTCCGGTGGAGGAGACCAAGCTGATCGGGCACCGGTACTCGGCGCCGTCGTTCCGGATGCGCGATTTCCTCGCTCGCAACGCCGTGCCGTACCGGTGGTACTCGGTCGACGACGAAGAGGCCGGCCGTCTTCTCCAAGCCGCTGGCGCGTGCGAGACCGACATCCCGGTCGTCGTGACGCCGGACGGCACGGTGCTGAAACAGCCGTCGGGCAGCGAGATCGCCGATGCGGTGGGCCTTTCTACCCAGCCCGCGCAAGATTTTTACGACCTGGTGGTGATCGGCGGCGGCCCGGCCGGACTCGGTGCCGCGGTGTACGGAGCCTCCGAGGGGCTGCGCACCGTGCTCGTCGAGCGCAAGGCCACCGGCGGCCAGGCCGGAACCAGTTCCCGGATCGAGAACTACCTGGGCTTCCCGGACGGAGTGTCCGGCGCGCAGCTCACGGACCGAGCCCGCCGCCAGGCGCAGAAGTTTGGCGCCGAAGTGCTCACCGCACGCGACGTCGTTGGCCTGGAAGCGCGCGGGTCGAGCCGCGTCGTGACTTTCGGCGACGGATCCGAGATCGCCGCGCACTCCGTGATCCTTTCCAGCGGCGTCAATTACCGCGCGCTGGAAGCCGAGGGAATCGAGGAGCTGACCGGCCGGGGCGTCTACTACGGCTCCGCGGCGACGGAAGCGCCTGAGTGCTCGAACGACCACGTGTACATCGTCGGCGGCGCGAACTCCGCGGGACAGGCCGCGGTGTTCTTCGCTCAGCACGCCACCGACGTGACGCTGCTGGTGCGCGGCGCGTCGCTGGAGTCTTCGATGTCGCACTACCTGATCGAGCAGATCGCCGCCATTGAGAACGTCCACGTCCGCACGCACACCACGGTGCTCAAAGCTCACGGGGACGATCACCTCGAGTCCATCACGGTCTGCAAAGACGGCGTGACCGAGAAACTGGACACGGAACACCTCTTCATCTTCATCGGAGCCGCTCCGCGCACGGAGTGGCTGGGGAAGGGCGTCCTCCGGGACGCCCACGGATTCGTCCGGACCGGCCCAGACCTCGTGGAAGACGGACGCAGGCCGCCGGGATGGACGCTGGACCGCGATCCGCATTACCTGGAGTCGTCAGTGCCCGGCGTGTTCGTGGCCGGAGACGTGCGCTCGCAGTCGGTGAAACGCGTGGCGTCCGCCGTCGGCGAGGGCGCCATGGCCGTGACCCTGGTCCACCGTTACTTGGAGGAACAGTGACTCAGCCCGCCTTGCCGCGCGAGGAACTGCGCGGCCTGTTCTTGTTCGAACATCTCTCGGACGCACAGCTCGATTGGATCGAGCAGAACGCGGTGCGCGAGGAGTTCAAGGCTGACTCCGTGGTGATCCGCGAGGGCGATCCGGCCACTTGCTTCTACGTCCTGCTCAACGGCGCGCTGCGGATGACCCGCGTGGTGGCCGGAGCCGAGGTCGAGATGAAGCGGTCCGACCAGCGCGGTTCCTATTGCGGCGCAACGCAATTCCTGGCTTACCAGGACAGCGAAGCCACCTATGGTGCGACGATCTACGCGGTCAGCGACCTGACCTTCCTCACGCTTCCCGCCGCCGAGTTCGCCGTCGAATTCCGGCAATGGTTCCCGATGGCAGCGCATCTGCTGGAGGGGATGTACCTCGGCTGGCGCAACACCGACGCGCTGGTGTCGTCGCGGCGCAGGCTCGTCGCCCTCGGCGAGCTGTCCGCAGGGCTGATGCACGAACTCAACAACCCCGCCGCGGCCGCGGTACGGGCGACCGCCGCGCTGCGGGAGCGGGTCGCCGGCATGCGGCACAAACTGGCGATCCTGGCGAAGAAAGACATCGATCCGGATCTGCTCGAGCTGCTGCTCGACGTGCAGGAACGCTTGGTGAAGCAGGTCGGCGACGCCCCCAAGCTCACCGCGATGCAGCAGGCCGACCGCGAGGACGAGATCGGCGACTGGTTCGACGACCACGGCATCGACCAGGGCTGGGACCTCGCGAGCATCTTCGTCGCGGCCGGGCTCACGCCGAAGAACCTCGACCACGTTCTCGAATCGGTGGGCGAAGGGCTCCTCGACGGCGCGATCCGCTGGCTCGCGTACGCGCTCGAAACCGAGATGCTGATGGGCGAGATCGAAGACTCGA
The DNA here is from genome assembly GCF_041346965.1 of Amycolatopsis sp. cg13. GTDB lineage: Bacteria > Actinomycetota > Actinomycetes > Mycobacteriales > Pseudonocardiaceae > Amycolatopsis. The sequence goes on along the minus strand of NZ_CP166848.1, from coordinate 4,136,518 downwards.
CCAGCCGGGTCTCCACGCTCGTGGGCGCGGCGAAGCAGTACTCGCAGATGGATCGCGCGCCGCACCAGTTCATCGACGTCCACGAAGGACTCAACTCCACACTGGTGATGATGTCGGGCAAGCTCGGCGAAGGCATCCGCGTGGTCAAGGAATACGACTGCTCGATCGACCGGATTCCCGCCTACGCGGCCGAACTGAACCAGGTGTGGACCAACATCATCGACAACGCCGTGGGCGCCATGGGCGGCGAGGGAACGCTGACCCTGCGCACCTGGCAGGTCGGGAAACAGGTGCGCGTCGAAATCGGCGACACCGGGCCGGGAATCCCGGAAGAGGTGCGCCAGCGCATCTTCGAGCCGTTCTTCACCACCAAGGGCGTGGGCGAAGGAACTGGTCTCGGGCTGGACATCTCGTGGCGGATCGTCGTGGAACGGCATTCGGGCGACATCAAGGTGACGTCGGAACCGGGCGACACCCGGTTCGAGGTCTGCCTTCCGGTGGAGGAACAAGCGTCGCTCTGAACGCGCGCTCGCCTGCGGAGGCCCGGCATGGGACCGGGGTCTTCGGCTTCTTCGGAGCAGTTCTGCGGTGACTGTCATCGGTGGCATCCCCTCGGAGCGAATTGACGGCTCGATTCCGAGGTTAGCCGACCGCACCGACAGGATTTCGGGCTGATTTCGCGTTTCCCTTGTGCGCCAACGGTTTTCGATCTATCCCCGATCGAGTGATGATTCCGAACGGATGTTCGAGCACTCTGGATCACGGCAGTGCCGCGTCCATTGCTCGGGCCCACAGGGGGCTCGGTGGGCGCCGCTGCCGGTTCAGGGGAGGGACCGTGATCCGAATCCGGGAAGTGTCAGTGTCATTGCCGCTGTCGTCAGCCAGGTCAGCATGTCCGGCAACGGAATCCGGGCGAGCCTTCCGGGCCATTCGTCGGCTGCGATCGTCAGCGCGAGCTCGTCTTCGTCCGGACGGATTCCGGTCAGCCGCAACCCTTTCGGCAGATCCGGGAGCGGGAGCACGATCGGCCGGATCCGCTTCGGCGGACGCCTCGCCCACCGCCCGAGGCGGAGCGCGGTCGGGGTCAGCACTATTGCTTCGTCTTCGATGCCTGCGACGAGGGTCAAATGCCCCCAATGCGGATGCTTTCGCCAGCGCACCCGGAACCCTTCCGGATGCGGCGTCGCGATCAGATCGGGACGTGCCGCGGCAACCCGCTCCCGCACCACAGCGCCGCTCACTTCTATCTCGAGTTCGACAGAGCCTGGAATCACCGCTGGCGAAGGCAATCCTCGAAGCCGTACGTCCTTGGCGAGCACGGTTACGCGGCGCAGCGGAATGCGGTCGACGTCTGGCTGTGCAGGCGTGTCGGCGGCTGGCTGGCTTGCCGAGTCGGCTTCGCGGCTGGTGGACGGCCGCCCGGAGTTCCGCCGAGAAGTCGGTTGCTCAGATTCGTGCGGTTCCGCGTTTGGTGCGTCAGGTGCCGAGCTGGACTGCCGCGTTGCGGCACCTGGTGTGGCTTCCGCGATTCGGCGATCACGTTGCGCCTGAACAGAATCCGACGATGCCGTCGTCTCTGGTCGACCGGATGGGCGCGCGGCGGTTCGGCCGTCGCCGGGCTGCTCGATGCGGCCAGGCGCAAGACCAGCCGTGTCCGGCGAGCCGTCCGTGTTGCTCGGCTCGTCAGCGGGAGGTCGCGTGCCCTTCTCAGCAAGCACGCCGGATGCGCCCGAGGTGGTCGGGGCCTTCGTTCCACCACGCCCGTTCGACGCTGCTGCAGCCGCTTCGTATCGAGACGAGCCGGCAATGCCGGCAAGGTTGCCAGCGGCGTGCTCAGCGGGGCCCGCCGAACTGCCCGGAACGGGCCAGTCGACGTCTTCCGCGACTATGCGTACGTCTCCCACTCGACCGGTGGCCAGGCGAAGCGAATCCGCCGGGTAATCGAGTTCGGTGAGGGTCAGGCCGACTTCGTGGCCTTGCACCGTTGTCGTAAGGCGACGGCCCACCAGTTGCTCGGTGACAGTTCGGGCGAGCGCGGCCGGGGTCGCGGGCACCGCGGGCAGCAGTGCCCGGCCCGCGGCGGCCAGGCCCGACAGCTCGGGCCAGGGCACCCAGGCATCGAACCATCGGCCTTCGCTCATCCGGCCATCGTATGGCCGTCCTGAAGCGACCGCTCCTCGCTGTGGCATGAGCCGCGTAGCGGAGCGGAAGGGGTCGATCACGCAACCGGTCGGGCAACAGGCGACACGGCGCATGCAGCGGCCCCGGTAATTCTGGTCACCACCAGCCAGAATCCGGTGGCGGCGAGACGCTTGCCGCCGTGTTCAGCACCCAGTCGGCAGGCGAGCGAACTAGGCTTGGCGAATGCCCGAACACGAGCCGGAGCCGCCTGGCATCGAAACGGTCGAGGACCGCGTCTACCGGCGGGAAGACTGGTACGCGGAGGAGTTCACGGCGCGGCGGTTCGTGCGCTGTGAGTTCCACCAGGTCGATCTCACCGAGGCCGTCACGCGCGGTGTCACCTTCCTGGACTGTGTGTTCGGGAACGTCCAGTTCAACGCTTCGCGGCACACCGACACGGCGTTCACCGGATGCGTGTTCAAGGGGTGCAATCTCTTCGACGCCGAATTCACCGGATGCAAGCTGGTCGGCAGCCGATTCCAGGACTGCGACCTGCGGCCGTTGCGCGTAACGGGCGGAGACTGGTCTTTCGTCGGATTGAACGGTGCCGACCTGCGTGGAGTCACGTTCCAGGGTGTCCGGATGCGTGAAGCGGACCTCACCAAGGCGAAGTGCTCGGGTGCCGTGTTCACCGACGTGGATCTGTCCGGGGCGGAGCTGCAGGACATCGACGTCACACGCGCTGAGCTGCGGGGGAGCGATCTGTCGTCGCTTGACCTGACCCGTGCGTCGCTGACTGGCGCGATCGTGTCCCCGGAGCAGGCAGCGGTCCTCGTCACGTCGCTCGGGTTGCAGGTGCGCGGGTAGTCTCGCGCCCAAGGTGCTGAGCAGTCGGGTATGTCCGGAAGGGAGTGCGATGGGAATCGTCACACCAGGCTTCACCGGACGCGCCGCGGTGCCAACCCGCGACTGCCGCCAGGTCAGTATCTCGCTGAGGACTTCCCGGTTCTCTCGGCCGGGCCTACCCCTCGGGTGAGCACCGAACGGTGGGAATTCGCGGTGGTGACCGAAAGCGGCGAACGCCGCTCGTGGTCGTGGCCGGAACTGATGGCGCTGCCCAGCGAGAAGATCACAGTCGACATCCACTGCGTCACTCAATGGTCCAAATTGGACACTCATTGGCGCGGCGTCTCAGTGGACACGCTCGTCGGGGACCTCGACACAGCCGCTGATTACGTCATGGCGCATTCCTACGGCGGCTCCACCACAAACCTTCCGCTCGCCGACCTTCTCAGCGGGCAGGCGTGGATCGCCTATGAATACGGCGGCAAGCCGCTCACTCCGGAACACGGCGGTCCCGCCCGGCTGCTGGTGCCGCACCTCTATTTCTGGAAGTCCGCGAAATGGGTGCGCGAGCTGCGACTCGCAACAAAGGACGATCCGGGCTTCTGGGAAGCGGCCGGCTACCACGACTACGGAGATCCATGGCGGGAACAGCGGTATCAGGGCGACTTGCATGGCGCGTCGCCCGGCTCGCGGAAATCCGGCAGGAGACACCGACCGCGCGAACGCTGGTCTTCGACATCCCCGGGTGGCCAGGCCATCTCGCGGGACAGCACGTCGACGTTCGTCTCACTGCAGCTGACGGCTACACCGCGCAACGCAGCTACTCGCTCGCCGCACCGGCGAACGGAGACCGGATCGAACTGACCGTGCAGCGGGTAGCCGACGGCGAAGTGTCCGAGCACCTCACCGGTCCTTACGCGGGGCGACCCGGTCGAGATCCGCGGGCCGATCGGCGGCTGGTTCGTATGGCGTGCCGCTGATTCGACTCCGGTGCTGCTCGTCGCCGGTGGTGCGGGCATCGTCCCGCTGATGTCGATGATCCGGGCTCGTCGCGAAGCTGGCAGCAAAGCACTCTTCCGGCTGGTCTATTCGCTGCGCACCCCTGCGGAGCTGTACTACGCCGAGGAACTTCGCCGTCCGTACGCGGGGCTGGACATCACTTACGTCTACACGCGAGAGCTTCCGGAAGGGCTCTCCGGCATTCCGCGGCGCATCGACGTCGCCACGTTGAGCACCGCCGCATGGCCAGCTGAGCTCGAGGCCACCACGTACATTTGCGGGCCGACCGGGTTCGTCGAAACTGCCGCGGACATCATGCTCGCGCTGGGACATTCGCCGAAGTCGATCCGGACCGAGCGTTTCGGCCCCAGCCGGGACTGAGGCCGTCCACGAGTCAATGCACGGTCGGCTTGGCGAGCAGTTCGCGCAGGGTCGCGAGCAGTTCGCGACGGTCCGCGGCACCGAGTTTGCCGCGGATGCGGGCCATGTGGTGTTCGACAGTCTTGCCGGAGATGAAGAGTTTGCTGCCAGCTTGTTTGTAGGTCAGCCCGTCGACCACCAGGCGCGCGACTTCCAGTTCTCGTTCGCTCAGCGCGCTCAAGCCGGTCGAGGTGCCTGGCGTCGGGGCGGAGGATTCGAGACGTCCAGTCGTGCCTTGGAACTGTCGAGCTGCTTCGAGGAGTTGGACCATCGCCTTGCGGTCTGAGGTGCGAATCGCGGCTTGGCCGGCCAGGCGGGCAGCGTCCCAGCAAAGATCCAGCTCGTGAAGTTCCGCGGCCGCTGCGGAGATTTCGCCCGGATCAAACGTGCCGCTGAGCACGGCAAGCCAGCACCCGGCGGCGCGGGCGAGCGCGGCCGGATAGCGGCCGCAGTCCGCGAAGCGGTTCAGCGCAGCCAGCTGCCGTTCCGCAGTGGCTCGGTCTTCGGTGGTGATCGCCGCATGCAGTTCGTGCCAGCACAGCGAGACTGTCCACAAAGGAGGATTGCCGAGCCGGTCCAGCATGGCGTGAGCGCCCTCTAGCCGCCAGGACAGCTTGGCGTGCGCACCGGTCCGAGCGGCTGCGATTGCCAGTTCGCCTAACGGCAACAGCGTGAACAAGTCCACTTGCTGACGCATGGACGCCTGATACGCCCGCTCCCACGACTGTTGCAGTCCGACCAAGTCGCTCGCTCGCCGGGCGAGACCGAGTTCCAGCGTCGCGAAGAACAGTTCGTCGCGGGCTTCGAGTTTGGTGCCAGCGACGGCGTCCCGGTGTTCAGTCGCGGCGGCGAGGTGGCCGCCGGTCATCGCGACCCAGCCGAGCAGCAGCCGGTGCCGAGTGGCGAGCAGGTCACCGCCGACGCTGCTGGCAAGTGCTCGTTCCAGCACCGATTCTGCGAGCGCCAGTTCACCAGCGTGCAGGCCGGCGAGTGCGGCGAGCGCGGCCGGACTGTCCGGAAGCGGCGCACCGCCAACCGCCGGCTCGAGCATTGCCGCAGCACCTACGAGCGTCGGCAACGCCTCTGTCCCGCAACCGAATACAGATTCCACGATCCCGCTCGCTGTTCGCGCTGCGGCACCGGTGAACAACGTCGGCGCGACACCCGGCATCGGGACGGTGGCGACCGCTTGGCCGTCGGTGGTCTGGCCGGTTCCGACCAGGGCGATCGTCGCGAACGCATCGACCGCGACAGGGCCCACCCAGCGATAGCTCTCGCCATTTTGTTGGGGCGCTGTCGGGAAAGAGGCATTCCCGTTGGGAGCGTGAGCGGTGGGTGCCGGGGAAGCGGGATCGTGCGGAGCTTCGGCGGTGTCCGTGCGGTGGGGGAGCGCAGAGGCTTGAGAGCGCGTTGAGTCGGCGTTTGCGTCTTGGCGGCTCGTCGCTGCGGCATCGGGGTTTTCGATACCCACCGGGATGGAGCCGTTGCCGCCAGCGTTGGACGACGTGGCGGCGGCGTGTTGACGAGACCAGTTATCCGTGGCCGCAGCCCAGCGGTACAGCTCCGCAGTTCGAGCCAGTTCGCCGCGGTGGGCCAGGACGGTCGCGGCGATCTCCGCACCGGCGGCTCGAGCTTCGGGGTCTTCGCCGGACAGCATGCCGTCGCCTAGACGGAGGGCGGTGTCCAGATCACCGGACAGTGCGGCGGCGCGAGCCCAGCCAGTGGTAGTCGCGGCGTCGCGGGCGCCGGCTTCGGCTGCGGCTTCGAAGAGGCGTGCGGCGTGCTTTGGATCGGTGGGGAGCGCTTCGCTTGCCGCCGTTGCGAACGCGGTTGCTGCGGAGGCACCGGAGCTGCCGGCGTCGAGGAGTGAGGTCGCGAGGTCGAGTACGGGCAGACCGCGGGTCAGCTGTGCTTCCACGAGTTGTTGCAGGACCGCTAGACGCCGGGCAGGCGGTCCGTAAGCGCGTACTGCTTCGGCGGCGGCAGGAAGGAGAATGTCTTCGGCGTCGAGGAGACCGGTTGCGCGGGCTCCGTCGACGACTTCGGGCAGTTCGTCTGGTGTGCGCTCCAGCAAAGAACAGAGCAGGTCGAGGTTGCGGGCCGCGCCGGCTTCGGCGGCGATGAGGTAGCGGAGGACGTCGTCGTCGAGTGCGGCCAGCTCGGCGCGGAAGTCGGCGAGACGGGCGGTTACGACGCGTTCCACGAGGCGGGGGACGCCGCCGGTGCTGGCGTGCAAGGCAGAGGCGTCCGCGGTGCGGCCGGTGAGTTGTTTCGCGAGCTTGCCGACTTCGTCGACGGTCAGCGGCGGCAGCAACAGCGTTTCGCCGAGCGCCCGCAATGCTTGCGCGCGAGGGTTTGGACGATGTGCCACCACGAGCGGTCCCTCTTTGGCAGCAGCGAGCATGGTGAGCCTGGTCAGGTCTTCGTCGTCGAGCTGGTCGGCGTCGTCGACGACGGTGGCCTCGACACCTGCCTCGCGGTAGCTGCGGTCGAGGGCACCCAGCAAGGCAGTCTTGCCGTAGCCGCCCGGTGCCACGACCACGAGCCTGACTGGGGCCGCGGGGGTGTCGGCGAGTTGTTCAAGGAGGCGGCGGGCTGCGGGGTGGACGGCGTCGTTGCCGGTTTTCGCCAGCAGTGCGTTCAACAGTGACCTTCACCGGAGGGAGCTGTGGCTGGGTGGGCGCACGAACTCAGGACAGGGGGACGGGGAGAAGCGGGTTCCTTGTCCGCGGTCGCTTCGTGTGACGTGAGGACCGCGATCAGGATCGAGGAGCTGACCGCCAGCACGGCCGCCGCGGCGGCGAGTGGTCGCCAGCGACGCATCAGTTTGGCAGCGCCCTCGGGCTCCGGCAGCGTGAACGGAGTGATTTCCACCGGCGGCCGCTCGGGTCTCTCGGGGAGTTCGGGTTCCCGGTCGACTCGCGGCAGCAAGGTGGTTTCGGGAGCAGGGGCCTCCCGTCGCGCGAGAGGCCTCGTCCGTTGGCTGGCGAGGATCCCGGCACCGATGGCGGCCGTATCCGCAGGTTGGGGGCCCGCGAAAAACGGGCAGGGCAAACGTCCGGGGCGGACGCCCTGGCTTGGTTCGCCGCAGAACACGATGCCGGCCAGCGACTCTGGGGTGACATTCGCCGCCTGCGCGAGACCGAACGCGGTCGTGACCGCGGCACTCGGGGCGACGCCTTCGGTGCTGGTCCGGGCGATCCATCCGCTGGCTCCCGAAGCGGTCGCCAAAGTGACGGTGACGCCGTCCGGGCCGAACTCGCACACCGCAGCCGTTCGGTCGCCCGCGCCGGGCTCCGGGAGGTGCGCGTAGAGCGCGGCGACCGCGCTGGGAACGAGGGTGACCGCGTTGAAACCGGACTCCGCGAGCGACTGGCGCAGAAGGTCGCGTCGGTAACCGCCCCAGTCACCGGGGTGGGTGACGACGAGCTGGCGCGGCGGCCCGCCGGTCTGGCTGGCCGCGACGTCGGCGATGCCTTCGACGAAGACTGTCGTCAAGGATTCCGGCGTGAACGGTTCGCTGCCGATGAAGACCGGCACATCGTCCCCGACACGGCGGTGGAATCCGGTGATCAGCCGGGACGGCACGGCGGCGCCGGCTTGCGCGGCCGCATCGCCGGTGAGCAGGTAGCCCTCGTCGTCGAGGAAGAGCGCGGTCGCGGTCGCCGGAGACGTCTCGCCCAGCCACAACGGCTCGGGATCGTCCCACCGGTCACCTTGCCTGCGGCGGAGCGCGGCGTGGGTCCGGGCAGCGCCGAGGTCGATGCCGAGCACGTAGGGCACCGCCGCTTCCTCCCTTCGTCGCAGTCAGGGTTCGGCCAAGGGGCGTAACTCACTGAACGGATACGCATCCTCACCCGTTCGGGTCAGACGGGCAAGAGTGGGGTGGGATTTAACCCAACCGGGTTCCGCGTGTCCGATCCCCTAACTCCCTAACGATCTCATATCGACCCCCTAACGGCTGAGCGAGGCGCGACTGGGTGTAAACCCCGATGTGAGCGGGGGTGCTCCGTCCCTACCTTGGGCGCCACGCCCGGCCGGGGAGGGCCGGGCATTCCCCGTAATCACTACAAGTGGAGATCCCCCCATGGATTCGGTGCAGACTCTGCACGACTTCACGCTCACCTTGCTCCAAGACCCGTCCGCGCTCGCCGCTTTCGGCCAGGACCCGCAGGCCGCGCTGGCCGCTGCCGGGCTGGGCGACATCAGCGCCGCCGACGTGAACGAGGTCGCGCCGCTGGTGCTCGACTACGTACCGGTGGACCACCTGGCCTCTCTCGGCCACCTGCCCCAGGCGGGCGACCTGACCACTGCGCTTGGCGACGGTCCGCAGGGCGCGATCGAGCAGCTGCAGGCGCTCACCGCTTCGCTCGGCGGCGCGGCCGCCTCCGCGGGTGCGCCTCAGCTGCCGGGTCTCGGCGAGCTCCCGGCGGTGCCGGGCTTGGGTGAGCTGCCCGGTCTCGGCGAGCTGCCGGGCGCGGGTGCGCTGCCGGGCGCGGGTGCGCTGCCGGCCGTCGGCGACCTGCCCGTCGTCAGCGACGTGGCCGGTGCTTCGGCGCTGCCGACCGCTGGTGACCTGCCGGGCCTTGGCGAACTGCCGGCGGTGCCGGGTCTGGGCGAGCTCCCGGGCGTTGGCCAGCTGCCGGGTCTCGGCGAGCTGCCGGGTGCCGGTTCGCTTCCGGGCGTTGGCTCGCTGCCGGGTGTCGGCGACGTCGCCAGCGCTCTGCCGGTGGCCGGCGAGCTGCCGTCGGTTCCGGCTGTGCCGGGGCTCCCGGCTGCTCCGGCGCTGCCCGCGGTGCCGGGTGTCGGCGACGTGCAGAACGCTGCCGCGTCGGTCACCGCGCTGGTGCAGAACCCGACCAGTGCACTCGCCCTGGGCAACGACCTGGCCAACGGGCTGGACTCCAGCGCCGTCGCGCAGGCGAGCGGACAGGCGGCCGCTGCGGCTGACGGCGCCGTCTCGCAGGTGCAGCACGTCGGCGGCGAGCTCGCCGCGGCTTCGCCGGTCAACGTCAGCGACCTGCCGGTCGCGAACTCCGGTGCGCAGGTCGCCGATCACGCGACCGAGGCTGGCGGCGGGATCGCCGGGCACGTCAGCGACGCTGTCGGGACTGTCACCGACAACGTCGGCAGCCTGAGCAACACGCTCAGCGCCAATGGCCTGAACCACGCTGTCAACGGCGTGACCCAGCAGGCGCACTCGCTCATGTCGCACGGCGACGCCGAGCGTTCCGACGCCGCGACCGAGACGCACACCGGGACCGACGCTGGCGTCGGCATGGTGCACGACACCGTCTCGACGGTTTCCGACCTCGGGCACCAGGGCCTCGGCCTTGACCTGCACGCCGGTGCGGAGACCTCGCACGGCGGCGGTGAGCTGCACATTTCCCTCTGAGCAAGGGTAATTCGGGAGTGGCTCCGCGGTCTGGGTGCGACCGCGGAGCCACCACCCGGTTCGGATACTCCCCGTACACAGGGGACACTGGTTCGCCGTGACGGCTCCAGCTTGGCTCGAAGTGCTCGCCGAGACCTCGGACGCCTGCCGGACGCATGGCCGCGAAGATCTTGCCCAGCGCCTTCGCCGACGTCAGGACCGGCCGCCGGGAGGCACGCGCGTCGCGGTGCTCGGCTTCCCCAAACAAGGCAAGGGCTACCTGGTCAACGCGGTGCTCAACGCGCCGGTCTGCCCGGTCGGCGACGCGGCGACACCCGCAGTGCCGATCGAAGTCGCGTACGCGGCCGAACCCGGCGCGACGCTCGTCGGACGCGCCGACGAACGCATCCCGGTCGAGATCGAGAAACTGACCGGCGAGGTCGGCGCCCGGCCGGCCGGGTCGCTGCGGCGGGTCGAGGTCGGAGTCCCGCGTGATCTGCTGTCCGCGGGCCTGGTGCTCATCGACACCCCGGCGATCGGCGACCCGAGGTCGCCTCGCACAGCTGCCGCTCTCGACGTTCTCGCGGACGCCGACGCGGTCATTCTTGTTTCCGACGCCGCCGCTCCGCTGGATCAGGCCGAGCTGGCGTTGGCGCATCACGTCCGGACGTGGTGTCCGCACGTGGTCGTCGCGCTGACCAAGATCGATGTCAGCGCCGGATGGCGCACGGTCGCCGAACAGAACCGGACCGCGTTGTCGTCGGCAGGGATCGACTCGCCGGTACTGCCGGTGTCCGCGACGGTTCGTTTCGCTGCGGCGAAGGGCGGCGATCAAGACCTCAACGCGCGGTCCGGATTCCCGGAGTTGCTTTCCTGGATCGCGACACAGGTGTCGCGGCCGGCGGAGAGCACGGCCGCCTTGCTTGCCGCAGTGAGCGTGCGTGCGGCGGCAGCAGAGCTGGTCGAGACATTGCGCGCGCGGGCCGAAGCAGCGGGGCAGGAAGCAGGTGTCGACCAGACGACGTTGCTGCAACGCTCCCAACGTCGCGCCGACGAGCTGCGTCGGCGCAACAGCCGCTGGCAGAACCTGCTGTCGGACGAAATCGCCGACCTGCAGTCCGACGCTGAGTACGACCTGCGTGAACGCACCCGGAAGATCGTCGAGACGATCGACGAGACTTTCGACCGCGGGGACCCGGTGAAGGTGTGGGACGAGTTCGGGCCGTGGCTGGACAGCACGCTGGCGGAAGCGGTCGAGACGACCTACACGTTCGCGGCCGAACGCGCGGAGTGGATCGCGCAGGCGGTGGCGGTGAGCTTCGGCGCGCAGTACGACCTGCCGGAACTGGCCTTGATCGACTCCGGGGTGGACCAGATCGCCGAGGTTCGGCAGCCGCGGATCGAGCGGTTCAAGATCGGGCAGAAGGCGTTCACTGGGTTGCGCGGTTCGTACGGTGGCGTACTGATGTTCGGCCTGGTGACCGGGTTGGCGGGATTGCCGCTGATCAACCCGGTGTCGATCGGCGCGGGCGTCGCGTTCGCGGCGAAGACGATCAGCGACGAGGGCGGCATGCGGCTGCAACGTCGGCAGGCAGTAGCGAAGATGACCGCGCAACGGCATGTTGACGACGTGTTCCTGCGGTTCAGCAAGGAGTGCCGCGACGCGATCCGCCATGTGCAGCGCCGGTTGCGGGACCACTTCACTGAGCTTGCGGACGGTCTTGCCGACGAGCTGACGCGGGAACGCGAGATGATCATCGCCGGGTCGGCCGAGCGGGAGCGGCGCAGCGCGTCGCTGCGGCGGGAGATCGACCGGCTCGCCGGGTTGCACAAGCGGGCCGGGGAGTTGGGGATGCTGGCGAATCGGACACCTAAGGAGTTGCCTGCGTGACCTCGGCTCCGCCCGACTGTGTGCGGCGTGTTCGGAAGTGGATGGGCGTTTTGCGGGCGGGGCTTGAGGATGCTGTCCAGTGGGGCATCCGAAGGGTTGTTCGCTTGACCTCGACTGAGCGCGGTGTGCTCCGGTAGCGCTGGCGGCTTTGTGGGCTGCTGAGCGGGAATGCTGGCTGGTCAGGTGTTCGCGGAGTTAGCCGCGTGACCTCGGGCTGGGATGGCTAGGTGCGGCGTGTTCAGTAGGGCGAGCGGCATGCTTGCCAACCAGCTGTCGAAGGAGTTGGCTGCGCGACTTCGGGGAGAGAGTTGGGCGCGGCCTGTGGTCGGCGGCTCTGCAGGCTGGGGCTCGCGCGCCGACCAGGCCCCGAGGAACTGTCTGCGTGACTTCGGTGGGGATGGCTGGATGCGGTGTTTGGTCGTGCTGGCGGCTTTGTCCTGGATTGAGTGAGCTGCTCCTTCGGCGGGGTTCGGTGCTGGCTGGATGAGGCGCGGCATCTGGGCCGGTGGTTGCCGAGGGGTTCCGCATCGTGGGAGTCAGTTGGTTCTTGATGTGGTGAGGCGTTTCGCTGCGGTGAAGGCGGTTTGGCGAGTTGCGACGAAGCTCGGGTGGCGGAGCAGTTTTGGTGGCTGGTTGGCGAGTTGTGGTTGCGTCGGCGGGATTGAGCCGCTTCGGTCGCGCGAGCTGAGCCGGGAGAGGGTGCTGCGTGGTGGCTCCGGCCGTGGGGAACGCGGCCTTCTTGGGCAGTTGAGGGTGTTACGGGAGTTAGTGGCCGGATTGGTGATGGCCGGATTCGGTGGTCGGTGAGCGGGAGGTCGTCGGGTAGTCGAGGATGTGCGGGACTGTGCCGGGTGGCGTGAGTCGAGTGAGGAGTGGTGTCGCGCGTGGTTGAGGACGTTCGGGCGCTTCTGGCGGATGCTTGTGCGTACTACCGCGACAGTCCGCGGGCTTCGGCGTTGCTGGGAGAAGCGCTTGATCATCTTGACGAGCCGCTTCGGGTGAGCATCGGCGGAACTGCGGGGACGGGGAAGTCCACGTTGGCTGCGGCGTTGGGCGATTGGCCGACGCGGGCGTTGCGGGATCTGGAGTTTCTCGATGCACCGCATCCGTCGACGCTCACTGACGCATCCGTACGGCTGCTGCGCCATCTTGAGCCCGATCAGTTGGCGACGCTGCGTCCGACAGCACCTTCAGCGTTCGCGCGGCAGACGGCCGTCGACACGATCCTTGTGCTTGCGCGCGCGGATGAGACTGGCGCGGGGCGGATTGACGCACTGCTTACCGCGAAGCAGATTGCGCGGCGCGCGTGGCGCGAAGATCCGCTGTGCAGCGGATTCCAGGGCGTGATCGCAGTGGCGGCGCAGCTTGCGTACGGGGCGCGCGCGTTCACTGATGACGAGTTTGAGCTTCTCGCTGCCTTCGCTGCTGTACCGCGTGAGGAGTTGGAGCGGTATCTGCTGTCGGTGGATTCGTTTACTGATCCGGCGTTTCCGGGGCCCGTGTCGGTCGAGACGCGACGGTCGCTGGTGGTGCGTTTCGGGCTGTTCGGGGTCAAGCTGGCGCTGACGTTGATCCGGACCGGCTGTGACGACCGGGTGAAGCTGTCGACGGAACTGGTGCGGCGTAGTGGTCTTGGCGAACTTCGCGACACTATTGCGGGGTGTTTCGCTGCGCGCGCGGATGCGTTGCGTGCGCGGACGGCGTTGATTCGGCTGGAGACTGTATTGAACGCGGAGCCTCGGCCGCACAGCGATCGCCTTGCGGCGCGGGTTGAGCGGTTTTCGGCTGGTGCGCATGACTTTCGCGAGTTGCGGCTGATCGCGGACATTCGCGGCGGGCGTACCGCGCTGGCGGGTGAGTCGGCGGAAGAAGCTGTGCGGCTGCTCGGCGCGGAGGGGACGGAGCCAGAGGAGCGGCTAGGGCTTGCGGCGGGTACGGATCCGCGCGAGATGTACGAAGCCGGTCTTGACGCGGTGATGCGATGGCGGCATGAGGCGGAGCGTCCGGACCGGACGCTGGCGGAGCGGGCGGCGGCGCAGGTTGTGGTGCGCAGTGCGGAAGGGTTGCTGGCGCAGTTCGTTTGACCGGGGCAGTCGTCCAGGGCAGTTGACCTGGACGATCGACCGAACTATTGACGGGGCAACTGACTGGGACGGTTGACCCGGGCGATCGACCGGGTTGGTTTGGTAGGGGCAACTGACCGGGGCAGTCGACCAGAGCGGTTGACCAGGGCGGTTGACCAGGGCGGTTGACCGGAGCGATTGACCGGGTTGGTTTGGTGGGTGACAGACGGCGGCGGTTGACCGAGGCAACTGGCAGGACGACTGCTCAGGGCGATTGATCAAGGCGGTCGGCCGGGGCGGCTGATCAGAGCGCGGCGGCAGGGCAACTGCCTGGGTCAGCTGCGCAGGACGTCTGCCCAGGGCAACTGCCCAGGAGAATTGCCCAGGACGACTGATCGGGGCGATTGATCAGGGCGGATGAGTAGGGCAGCTGGACCAAGGCAGTCGTCCGGAGGAGTGGAGCCTCAGGCGTTGCCCAGCACCCGTCCGATGGTGAGTTCCAGGACGACTCGTTGCGGGTTTTCGCGCGGCTGCCGGTATCGCTGGGCGTAGCGCTCTTCGGCGTCGCGGACTGAAGCAACATCGTCGAGGAGGCGGATTCGGCCTTCCAGCGTGGACCAGGTCCGGCCCTCGAACTGGCACACCGCGGCGCCCAGTCCCGTTTCGCCGGCGGCGCGGATGAGGCGGGCCTTGTACGACGTCCCGGAGGCGATCACGCGGGCGAGGCCCTGTTCGAAGTCGACCGTCACCCCCACCGCGACCACGTGCGGCGTTCCGTTCGGGCGCACCGTCGTGAGCGACGCGAGCCGCCGTTCGGTCCAGAACTGGCGGAAGCCCTCGTCGAGTGTCATGTTCGCACGCTAGACGAGACAGGAATTCAACTGCTTGTTGACCTCTTTAACAACCAGTTGTAGCGTCCCGCGGAACCAACGACGTCCTGGAGGTTCCGCATGTCGTCGCTTCGTCCCCGTGCTTGGCAGGCCGTTCTGCTGGGCGGCTTGCTCGCGTTCGCTACTGCCTGTGGAGGAGGTCCTGACGGGGCTGGTGGCGGGCAACCACAAAAGCAGAGCGCTGTTCCGGACAACACCGCGTTGTTCGGTGCGATCAAGGCTGACCCGCAGCTCGCAGGGGCATTGCCGCCGGCGGTGGTGCAGGCCAAGACGTTGCGGCTGGCGTCCAATATCCAGTCGGCGCCGAACAACTTCTACGCCGCGGACGGCAAGACGCCGATCGGCTACGAGGTCGATCTGGCCAAGGCGGTCGGGGCGAAGCTCGGGGTGACCGTCGCGTATCAGGATCTCGCGTTCGGTTCGCTGATCACGAGTCTGCAGTCCGGCCGCGTCGATCTGACCATGGCGGCGATGAACGACACCAAGGAACGTCAGAAGCAGATCGACTTCGTGGACTACTTCTCGTCCGGCATCACGATCATGATCCGCAAGGGCAACCCGGACGGCATCACCGGGCCGGACACGTTGTGCGGCAAGAACGTGGCAGTCGTACAGGGCACCAGCCACCAGAAGTTCGCCGCCGCGCAGAGTGCGAAGTGCACGCAGGCGGGCAAGCAAGCCATCACGGTGACCGCGACCGACAGCGACAACCAGAACCAGAATCAGCTGCGCACCGGTCGCGTCGCGGCGATTCTCAACGACCTGCCGAGCGCGGTTTACATTTCGCGCACCGCCGGTGACGGCAAGTTCTTCGAGGTCGTACCCGGCCAGCCGATCGAGGGCGGGCCGTACGGGATGGGGTTCGCGAAGAGCAACACCAAGCTGCGCGACGCCGTCAAGCAGGCGTTGCAGTCGCTCGTCGCCGACGGGACGTACGGCAAGATCCTGCAGTCCTGGGGCGTCGAGCAGGGCGCGGTCAAGGAGGCGGCCGTCAATGGCGGAAGCTGAACCGCTGCCGATCGTCCGGCTGCGGCATTGGGGTCGCTGGGTCAGTGCGGCGGTGATTGTCGCGCTGCTGGTGCTGCTGGGTTTCGCGCTCGCACAGGCGCAGATCGAGTGGGGTTCGGTACCCGACTTCGTCTTCTACCGCGTGATGGCGCTCGGCCTGCTCAACACTGTCGTGCTGGCGCTGATCGCGCAGGCGATCGCGATCGTGCTCGGCATCCTGATCGCGTTGCTGCGGCTCAGCGCCAACCCGGTCGCGAAGTGGTTCGCGGCGGCCTACATCTGGCTGTTCCGCGGGCTTCCGGTGCTGTTGCAGATCCTGATTTGGTACAACCTGGCCCTGATCTTCCCGACGGTCTCGATCCCGCTGCCGTTCGGCGGTTACCTCGTCCACGAACCGACGAACGTGCTGATCAGCGCGTTCACCGCGGCGCTGCTCGGACTGGCGCTGAACGAGAGCGCGTACATGGCGGAGATCGTCCGCGCTGGGCTGACCAGCGTCGACTCCGGCCAGACCGAGGCGGCGAAATCCATCGGCATGACGCCGGGCGCGACACTGCGCCGTGTTGTGCTGCCGCAGGCCATGCGCGTGATCATCCCGCCGACCGGCAACGACTTCATCAACATGCTCAAGGGCACGTCGATGGCGTCGGTGATAGGCGTGACCGAGCTGATCCACGCGGCCAACAACATCTCGTCCAACAACCTGCTGGTGATGGAGACGCTGATCGCGGCGGCCATCTGGTACATGGTCGTCGTGACGGTGGCGGGCATCGGCCAGCACTACCTTGAACGATCGTTCGGGGCGGCTGACCGGAGTCCGGTGGCGCGGGCCGGGAAGGCGCTCAAGGGGATGCCGTTGGTGAGGGGTGCGCGTGTCTGAGCCGCTGCTGAAAGCTGTCGGGGTTTGCAAGAACTACGGGCACACCGAGGTGCTCAAAGGCATCGATCTGGAAGTCCGCAAAGGACAAGTCGTGTGCTTGCTCGGGCCGTCTGGAGCGGGGAAGAGCACGTTTCTGCGCTGCCTCAACCGTCTCGAGACGATCGACGGCGGCCAGGTTTGGGTGGACGGCGAGCCGATCGGGTTCAAACTCCGTGGCGGCAAGCTGTACGAGCTGCGGGAGAAGGACGTCGCACGGCAGCGCCGGGACATCGGCATGGTTTTCCAGCGGTTCAACCTGTTCGGGCACCGGACGGCGCTGGAGAACGTCGTCGAGGGACCGGTGCGGGTGCTCGGCGTCGATCCGGCACAGGCCCGGAAAGAGGCGCTGGACCTGCTCGACCGGGTCGGGCTCGCGGACCGAGCGGGCGCTTACCCAGGGCAACTGTCCGGCGGGCAGCAGCAGCGCGTCGCGATCGCGCGGTCGCTGGCGATGAAGCCGAAGCTCATGTTGTTCGACGAGCCGACGTCCGCGCTGGACCCGGAGTTGGTAGGGGAGGTGCTCGCGGTGATGGGTACGTTGGCTCGGGAGGGAATGACGATGGTGGTCGTGACGCACGAGATGGCCTTCGCCGCGGAGGCCGCCGACGAGGTGGTGTTCCTCGCCGACGGCGCGGTGGTCGAAACCGGGCCGCCGGATCGCGTGCTGAAGGCGCCGGAACACGAGCGGACACGGCAGTTCCTCGCGCGGGTCCTCTCGTGACCCGGATCCCGCCCCGGTACCTGCTCCAGTTCGACGAGCCCGCCGGCTACCTGGACTTCGCGCGGTTCGGGCCGCCCTCGCACACTGTCTTAGACACCACCGCGCGGCTGCTGGAGGCTACGACCAAGGCCGGGCCGTCCACTGTGGACGAGCTGATGCGGCAGGAGATCCGGGCGAAAGCAGCGGCCGCGCGGCTCTGCGGCAGCGACACCGACCACACCGTGCTGCTGCCGCACACCAGCCTCGGCCTGTTCCAGGCTGCGTTCAACAGCCACGGCGAAGTGCTCGTTTCGGCCGCGGAGTTCCCGGCCAACACCTACCCGTGGGCGCGCGCCGAGCAGGCCGGAAGGGTGCGGATGCGGCGGCTGGAAGGCGGTTACGTCACCGCCGATCGCCTCGCGGAAGCACTCACGCCGGAAACCACCGTCGTTTCCGTGAGTGCTGTCGACTTCCGCACCGGCTATCGGGCTGACCTCGCCGCATTGCGCGAGGTGGTCGGCGATCGGCTGCTGGTGGTCGACGGGATCCAGGGCTTCGGGGTCGTCGACGCGCCGTGGGAAGTCGCCGACGTGCTCGTGGTCGGCGGGCAGAAGTGGCTGCGGGCGGGCTGGGGCACCGGGTTCGCGGTGCTCTCCGACCGGGCGCTGGAGCGGATGGACCCGATCCTGTCCGGCTGGACCGGCGCGCGCGACCCCGGGCTGTTCGACAACGAGATCCACCCGGCCGACCCGACCGCTGCGAGCTGGTCGATCTCGAACCTCAGCCCGGTCACGTCCGGCGCGTTCGCGGCGGCGCTCGAACTGGTCGAGGAAACCGGAGTCGCGGCGATCGCCGGCCGGATCGACGAACGCGTCGGCGAGTTGGAGGAAGTGCTGCGTTCGTTCGGCGCGGAGATCGTGTCGGCGACTGAGCGGCGGGCCGGGATTCTCGCGTTCTCGTTGCCGGATAAGCCAGCTGAGCAGGTCGGAGCGGCGTTGACGGCGGCGGGGATCGCGGCGACGGTCCGTCCGGAACATGTCCGATTGTCGCCGCACGCGTCGACCCCGGTGGCGGCTGCCGATCTCGTGCGGGAGGCGTTGGAAACATTGATCCGGCCTCGCCGGGTCGTGCCGGTCGCGTCGGCTTCGGGCACGGCGACGCATGAGCTGCTCACCGCGTTGATTCCGGCGGTGGACGGGCTGGCGGCGATGCTCGGGCCAGGCAACGAGGTGTTGCTGCACGACCTGTCGCGGCTGCCGGATTCGATCGTCGCGATCGCGGGCAGGCTCACCGGCCGCTCAGTCGGCGGGCCGATGACGGATCTGCTGCTCGGGCTCGTCCGTCGCGGCACGACGCAGGACCTGACGAATTACCGCACGCACAGTCCGGACGGCCGTGAGATCCGGTCGTCCACGTTGTTCCTGCGGGACGCCGAGGGTACGGCGATCGGTTGTCTGTGCGTGAACAGCGAACTTCCGGCGGCGGCGCAGACGTCGGAGGAACGCAGGGAGGAGACGTTCCTGCCGGACGTCGACAGCCTCCAGCGGTTTCTCGTCGGGCGGGCGATCGGGAAGTCCGGAATTCCGGTGGAGCTGATGAAGAAGCGGCACAAGTCGGCGGTGGTCCGGGAGCTGGACGAGGCCGGGTACTTCTTGATCAAGGACGCGGTGGACCATCTGGCCGGGCAGCTCGAGGTGACCCGGTACACGATTTACAACTATCTCAACGAGATTCGGGCCGGATAGCCGAACTGCCCGGGCTTGGTGCTGCCAAGCCCGGGCAGTTCGTGGGCGCTTACTTCAGGAACTTCTCCACCGCGTCCGCAGCTGCGGTGATTCCGCCGTTGGCACGGATTTCCGCGCGCAACTCGGCCAACCGCGCGGCGACGTCCGGCGAACTGCTGACCTCGTCGACGGCTTCGCGGAGGGACTTGGCGGTCACCTGGTCCGCGGGCAGATGCTTGCCGACTCCCAACGCTTCCAGTTGCGCGGCGTTGCCGAACTGGTCAACGGCCTGCGGGATGGCGACTGTCGGGACGCCGTACCACAGCGATTCGGTGCAACCGCCCATGCCGGCGTGCGTGATGAAGGCCGACGCGACGTCGAGAATCGCCAGCTGTGGCACGGTTTCGTGCACCTCGACCGACTCCGGCAGCGGGCCGAGATCGTCCTTCGAGACGTGCTTGCCGATCGAGAGCACGACGTGCCAGCCGTCGAACTCCGTGCTGCACAGCCGGTAGACGTCCAGTTGGTCGTTGTACGCGGTGCCGAACGACACGAGCAGCACGGGCTTCCCGTCGGACGGCGGCGTCCAGTGCTCTGCCGCGCGCGCCGGGTCGAGGCACGGGCCGACGAACTGGACCCGATCCTCCGGCACGCGGTCTGCGTTCGGCTGCATCGCGCGCGGGATCAGCGACAGGATCGGCACCGGTCGCGCGAGCCATGTCCAAGCGTCTTCGGTGACGCCGTGTTCTGCCAGCCATTCGGTGAACGTCCGGTTGTAGTCCACTCCGGACGGTGAGGTGCGGATCGGTTTGAGGACGTCGGCGAGTTCTTCCTCGTAGCCGTCCCAAGCGACGTAGGTGGGGGAGAGTTGCACCGCCGGTACTCCGTAGCGGAGGCCGAGCAGTGGTGCGCCGAGGCCGCCGATGTCGTAAAGCAGCAGGTCTGGGCGGTCTTGGTCGAAGGTTTCGATCAGCTGCGGGTGGATCGCGATGGCCTCGTCGAGGAAGACGCGCATCGCTTCGGCCGGGTCTTCCGGCCACTCCGCGTCCGGGCCGATCGGGAAGATCGTGGGATGCGCGACGACGTCCGCGCCGGTCGGTTCGACCAGTTCGGCGAGCGGTTCGCCCACGACGTAGCTGACCCGGTGTCCGCGTCGCACGAGTTCGCGGATGACTCCGAGCGACGGGTAGACGTGCGAGGGCGCGGAGCAGCCGACCACGACGATGTGCTTGCCCATAAGGCGAAAGTGTCCTTTCCGGACGAGATGTGGTCCGGCACGCAAAGCGGGGGCGACCCGGCGGCGGGCGGCCCGGAAAGTCGTGCCGGGATCAGGACAGGCGGCAGCGGGCGAAGATCGTCATGGATCCGGACGGTAGTGCGGCCGGTTGCGGGGAGCAACCGGATTTGCCGGGCGTAGCCGTCACCAGCTTGCCGTGGTGAACAACTCCGCATCGCCTACCACTTTCCATTGCAACCAACTTTGTGTTACAAAGTTCAGGACAGCGAAGCACTGGGGGACGAGATGGCAGAAGCGTTCAGGCTGACCGGCCTGGTGAAGCAGTTCAAGCAGGTCCGCGCGGTCGACGGCGTGTCCTTGACCGTGCGGCGCGGCGAGGTCGTCGCGCTCCTGGGGCCGAACGGCGCGGGCAAGTCGACCACCATCGACATGCTGCTCGGGCTCACCTCGCCGGACGAGGGGAGCGTGCAGGTGTTCGGCGGCTCGCCTCGGGCGGCGCTCGACTCCGGGCGGCTCGCGGCGATGGTGCAGAACGGGTTCCTGCTGCGGGACGTCACGCCGGCCGAGCTGGTCGAGTTGCATCGGTCCATGTTCCGGAATCCCTTGCCGGCCAAGGAGATTTACGAGCGGGCCGGCATCGGGGAGTTCGCGAAGCGGCGGTGCGGCAAGTTGTCCGGCGGGCAGCTTCAACGAGTTCGGTACGCGCTCGCGCTCACCGGAGACCCGGAGCTGCTGCTCCTCGACGAGCCGACAGCGGCGCTGGACGTCGACGCGCGGCGCGAGTTCTGGGCGTCGATGCACGAGTTCACGGCAGCCGGGCGGACCGTCCTCTTCGCGACGCATTACCTCACTGAAGCCGAGGACTACGCGGACCGGGTCGTGTTGATGCGGCACGGGAAGGTCGTCGCGGACGGGGCGGTCGACGACGTGCGGGCGAATGTGTCCGGGCGAGTGATCAGGGCAGTCGTACAGGGCGCTCGTCCGGAAGCCCTGGCCGCGCTGGACGGGGTCGCCAGTGCACGTGTTCAGGGCGATCGTGCGGAACTCGGCTGTAGCGACTCCGACCTGGCGATCCGGGCGTTGCTCACGGCGTTCCCGCGGGCCAGCTCGATCGAGATCACCTCCGCGGGGCTGGAGGAAGCGTTCCTCGCCCTCACTTCCGACGAGCCGCAGGGAGCGCTCCGATGAACCTCGTCTATCTCCGCCTCGAGATTCTGCGCATCGTCCGCAGTCCGCAGTTCGCGCTGTTCACCATCGTGGTTCCGCTCGGCATGTTCCTGCTGTTCGGCGGACTGTTCGGCGACCAGGTCGGCCCGAACGGCATCAGGGGCAGCGTCACGACAATGATCAACATGGGTGCGTACGGCGCGATGAGCGGTGCGTTGTTCACCGGCACGCGGGTCGCGACTGAGCGGACCGACGGCTGGCAGCGGCAGCTCCGGCTCACACCGATGCGCGGACCCGGCTACCTCGCGGTGAAGATCGCGTCTTCGATGGCGATGGCGTTGCCGGTGGTTCTGGTGATCTTCGTGGCCGGTGCGCTGCGCGGGGTGCAGCTGACTGCGGCACAGTGGCTGCTCAGCGGCGTCTCGTTGTGGTTGGGCGCGCTGCCATTCGCGGTGCTCGGGCTGCTGCTCGGGCTGTTCGGCAAGGGCGACACGGTCGGTGCGATGACCGGTGCGTTGATGCTGCCGCTCGGCGTGTTCGGCGGGTTGTGGATGCCGCTCGCGTTCCTGCCGGAATGGATGTCCACCCTCGCGCACTTCTTCCCTACGTACTGGCTCGGCCGCGTCGGCACGCTCCCGATCGATCACGCGGGCGGGCTCGGCCTGGCGGCCGGCGTGCTGGCGGCGTGGCTGGCCGTGCCCGCGCTCGTGGTGGTGCGGCGGTTCCGGCTGGGACCGGTGAAGGTCGCGTGACGTGTTAGCTTCCGTGCTGCATGCGGGGTCAGTACGGGGGAAGGGCGGTCCGGGGTGAACAACGACGCGGGGGACCCCGTCGAGGACGAGGGAGAGCCGCTGTCCGCGGCGGAATCGCTCGAACTCATCGCCCTTCAGCACGAGCGGACGCGCCGGGAGCTGCGAGTCAGCCCGGCGCGTCTGTTCGGCGTCTGGGCGTTCACCTGGCTCGTCGGCTGGGGCCTCGTCTATCTCTCCGACGACCGGTCGGCGGCGCTGCTGCCCGGCTGGGTCGCGGGGATCGTCGTCGCGGTGCTCATGGCGGACGCGATCTTCTACTCCGCTTGGCACGGCAGCAAACCCAGCCGGGGGATCCGCGGTCCGTCGCGGCGGATCGGCGCGATGTACGGCTGGTCGTGGGGGATCTCGTTCGCCGCGATGTGCCTGATCGACATCCGGATCACCAAACTCCTTCCCGAGGGCTCGGATCTCGTGCCGATCTTGTGGACGGGCACGTCGCTGCTGCTCACCGGAACGCTCTACCTCGCGGGCGGGATGCTCTGGCAGGACCTGCGGCAGTACTTCCTCGGCGGCTGGATCATCGTGTGCGGCGGGGCGAGCGTCCTGGTCGGCGTGCCGGGCAACTTCCTCGTCCTCTCGCTCGCCGGCGGCGGCGGATTCGCGGTCGCGGCGCTGGTCTACGTGGTGCGGCCCCGTGGCTGAGCTGCCGGAGCTCGACCCCGTCATCCACGCCCAGGCGCGGCTGCGCGTGACGGTCGCGCTCGCCGGGCTGCGTCCCGCCGACCAGATCACCTTCCCCCGGTTGCAGCAGCTGCTGGAGATGACCGCGGGCAACCTCTCGACGCATCTGCGCAAGCTCGAGGACGCCGAGTACGTCGAGATCACCAAGGCCTACGAGCACCGCACGCCGGTCACGCTGGTGCGGCTCACGAGCAAGGGCCGGGCCGCGTTCGAGAGCTACACCAAGGCGTTGCAACGGCTTCTGGACGCTGGAACCTGACATGTCTCGCTGGGTCGTGCACCTGGACCTCGACGCGTTCTACGCCTCCGCCGAGCAGCTCACCCGGCCGACGCTGCGCGGGCGCGCGGTGGTGGTCGGCGGCACCGGGCATCGCGGCGTCGTCGCCGGGGCGAGCTACGAATCCCGCGAGTACGGCGTGCGTTCGGCGATGCCGATGTCCCAGGCGCGACGGCTGCTCCCGGCCGGCGGAGTCGTGTTGCCGCCGCGGTTCCGGTTGTACGAAGTCCTGAGCAAGCAGGTTTTCGACGTCGTCGGCGAGGTCGCGCCGGTTTTGGAACGGATCTCGCTCGACGAGGCGTTCGCCGAACCGCCCGCACTGGTTGGCGCGTCGGTCGAGCAGGTGACCGAGTGGGCCGAGAATCTGCGGGTGCGGATCCGTTCGGAGACCGGGCTGACCGCTTCGATCGGGGCGGGGACCGGCAAGCAGGTCGCGAAAATCGGTTCGGACCGCGCGAAGCCGGACGGTCTGCTCGTCGTGCCGCCGGGTACTGAACGCGAGTTCTTGGCCCCGCTGCCGGTGCGCGCGTTGTGGGGGATCGGGCCGGTAGCGGAAGCGAAACTGCGCACGATCGGTGTCCTCACACTGGGCGAGCTGGCGGCGTTGCCGGAGCCGGACGCGGTGTCGACGCTCGGTGGCGTGGTCGGCCGCGACTTGCGACGGCTGGCGAGCGGGTTCGACGACCGTCCGGTCGCGGAGCGGGGCGAAGCCAAGCAGGTGAGCGCGGAGACGACCTTCGACGTCGATGTGGTCGATCTTGTGCGGTTGCGTTCGGAGGTAAGGAAAATCGCGGCTGGCGCGCACGCTCGGCTGGTGAAGGCGGGGCGCGTCGCGCGGACGGTGGTGATCAAGCTGCGGCATACGGACATGAGCACCGTGACCCGCTCCGAGACCACCGCGTCGCCGACTGATGACCTCGAACAGCTTGCGGCTACTGCGGAACGGCTGCTGCTCGACCCGCAGGAGTTCGGCGGCGTACGGCTGGCGGGGGTCGCGTTCAGCGGGCTTTCGGTGCCGCATCAGGACGCGTTGTTCAGCTTGACCGTGCCTGCTGCCGCGGAGGAGCCGGTGGTCACCTCGACCTCGGAGCCATCGCCGGGCGGGAGTGCGCCGGTGTCGTCGTCGGGGTGGCGTCCGGGCGACGACGTCGTGCACGCCGAGCACGGCACGGGCTGGGTGCAGGGCGCGGGGCACGGCCGGGTGACGGTGCGGTTCGAGACGCGCACGTCGGGTCCGGGCGTCGCGCGGACGTTCGACCAGACCGATCCGGCGCTGACTCGCGGCCAGCCCGCCGACTGCCTAGCCTGAGCGTTTCGCCTGGTCACGACCGGGGTGTTAACCCACAAGAGTGATGAGGAAGGATGTGCCGGGCAGTCGGGCAAAGGGGATGATCATGACGAACATGCGCCGCGCCGCCGCCCTCGCCGGGGTCGCGCTGATGCTCACGGCGTGTGGGAGCGAAGCCGCCCCGCAACGGTCCTCTGCTGGACCGTCGTCGTCGGCGGCCGCTTCGCCGGATTCGTTCACTGTCGTGGCGACCGGCGACGTGCTGATCCACCCGCGCCTCACCGATCAGGCCGAGGCGGACGGCGGCGGGAAGATCGACTACCGGCAGCTGTTCGCCGGGGTCAAACCGCTCGTATCCGGCGCGGATCTGGGGATCTGCCACCTCGAAACGCCGCTCGCACCGGAAGGCGGGCCGTACAGCGGATATCCGTCGTTCAGCGCGCCGCCGGAGATCGCGGACGCGTTGAAGGACACCGGATACGACACCTGTTCCACCGCGTCGAACCACACGCTCGACCAGGGTGCGGCGGGTGTCCAGCGTACGTTGGACAAGCTCGACCAGACCGGGCTGAAGCACACCGGCTCCGCGCGTTCGGCTGAGGAGGCGGGGAAACCGCTGATCGTGGACGTGCACGGGGTGAAGGTCGCGCAGCTTTCGTACGCGTTCGGGTTCAACGGGATCAAGCGGCCGGCCGGGAAACCGTGGCTGGCCAACGAAATCGAGCCCGACGAGATTTTGGCCGCGGCGCGCGCGGTGAAGGCGGCGGGGGCGGAGGTCGTGATCGCCAGCTTGCATTGGGGCGTCGAGTATCAGCATGACGTGACTGCTGAGCAGAAGCAGCTGGCGCAGAAACTGACGGCGTCGCCGGACCTCGACCTGATCATCGGGCATCACGCGCACGTGGTGCAGCCGTTCCAGAAGGTCGGCGGCAAGTGGGTGGCGTTCGGGCTGGGCAACGAGGTCGCTCGGCATGACGAGCCTCGCGGGTCCACTGAGGAAGGAGTCGCGGCGCGGTTCCGGTTCAGCCGGGCCGGCGGGCAGTGGGCGGTGGACAAGGCGGAGTACGTGCCGACGCTGATCGACCTCGGGCCGCCGATTCGGTTGCGGGACCTGACGACTGCGCCGCCGACGCAGCGGGGGAAGGAAGCGCTCGCCAATACCGATGAGGTGGTGCTTTCCCGGGGCGCTGGGGATGAGGGGTTGAGCCGCCCGGGTCGGTGACGGTTCGGGCCGGTGGCTGGGCGTGGATGGAGCGTCCGATTCCACGTCGAGGCTGTGTTGGGGCGGTTGCCTGCCTGTGCTCGAGGGCGCGGTGGGGATGCGGCCAAGACGGTATCAGGGCGATCGCCCTGGACGGACGATCGTCCTGGACGACTGCCCTGGGCGGGCGTCCGTGTAGTTAGGGCGTTCGCCCTGGTTGGGCGACCGCCCTGGGCAGGCCTGGGTAGGCGCCAGCGGAGGTAGGGCGACCGCTCTGGGCGGGTGTCCGTGTGGGGCGGACGTTCGCTCTGGTTGGGCGTTCGTTCGGGGCAGTTGTCCGTGTAGGGCGATCGTCCTGGACAGGCGTGCGCCCTGATCGGACGGTCGTGCTGGCAGTTGGTTTTGTGTGTCGGGCGGTCGTCCAGTGCAGTCGTCCAGTGCGGTCGATTGCCCTGGGCGGGCGTTCGTCCGGGACGGGTGATCGGCCGGGTCAGTGGTCTCGGCGGGTGATGAGCTGGGCTAAAGCGGTCAGCTCCGCCGTCGCGCGCGGGGTTGGGTTGGCGGCCGTCAGCGCAGTAAGCGCGTCGGTGAGTAGCTCGTCCGCTTGGGCGTGGCTCCAAGCCCTGCCGCCAGCCTCGTCGACTAGGGCTGCGGCTTTGGCGAGGCAGTCGTCCGACAGGGGTTGGCGGTACAGCATCGACAGTTCCTGTCCGGCCGACGTGCCGGAGGTGAGCGCGGCGACCACCGGCAGGGACTTCTTGCGGCTGCGCAGGTCCGAGTACACCGGCTTTCCGGTGACGGCCGGGTCGCCCCAGATGCCTAGGAGGTCGTCTACGTGTTGGAACGCCAGGCCTAGCGATCGGCCGAAGCGGCCGAATCGTTCGACGTGTTCGCCTCGGCCGCCGACTACCAGCACACCGAGCGTGCACGCCGCGCTCAGCAGAGCTGCCGTTTTGCCCTGTGCCATTCGGACGCATTCCGCGACCTCGACGTTCGTCCGTTGTTCGAACGCCAGGTCTTCGTGCTGGCCGTGCAACAAGTCCAGTACCGCTGTGCTCAGCAGGCGCGCCGCGGCGGGGCCGTCGGGGGAGAGGACGTCGAAGGCCAGGGCGAGAAGGGAATCTCCGGCCAGCACCGCCTGTCCGGTGCCGAATACGGTCCACGCGGTGGGGCGGTGCCGTCGCGTGCGGTCGCCGTCCATGACGTCGTCGTGCAGCAGTGAGAAGTTGTGCGCCAATTCGACGGCCACCGCGGCCGGGATCGCGTCTTCCGGGTCTCCGCCGCAGGCCTCGGCGCACAGCAGCACCAGCGCCGGGCGCAGGGCTTTGCCTCCGGACGCGCTCGTCGCGGTTCCCGTCTCGTCCCACCAGCCGAGGTGGTAGCCGGCGATCCGGCGCATCGACACGGGCAGCCGGTCCACCGCCGCCCGCATCGCCGGTTCCCAGCGGCTCCGGCTCCAGTCCAGCACCTCGGCGACGGAGCGGGGCCCGGTGCGCGCGTCGACCGTCGTCATCGCCGCACCGCTTCCCTGCGCGGCGCGGCGGCCAAAGTGGACAGTGCGGCGGGGTCGGTGACGGTCACTGCGAAACCACCTAACGTCGAAAACACCCGGGAACACGGAGAGACGCTGTTTTTCCGGGAGCGGGCAAGGAATGCGAATCGAAAAGCGGCGTCGCGGATCAACATAGCAAGCGGGATCACCCCGACAATCACTCGATCGGGTAGCCGCCGCCGGTTCACCTGTTTGCCGAGGCTCCTTTTCGGACATTGCCGGTGCTGTTGTCGGGTCGACAACGGCGGGTGCGTCACCGTGGGTCTGCTGCCGTAACCCGGTCGGGTGCGCGCCACCGGTACCCGAGTCGTTTTCCCTTGCCGAGCAAGGGCAATCGGGGGAACCGGTATCCGGCCCGCTGCTCCGATCCGGCGAACCGCGAGGGCTCCGGACGGCCACCCGGCTGAATCGCGCGTTCCGCCGTTGTCCGTTCCGGAATCGGCTGGATAGCGTCGGCCAGCGTATTTCCCCGCGCGAAAGGAACCGGATGAACGTCTACCTGACCGGGGTGTTCTGGGTCGTCGGCGCGGCGATCGCGGCCGCGGTGATCGGCTATCTCGTCCGGCGCTTCGGATGGGACGAGGGCCGCCGCGACAACAACGACGCCGCGGGCCAGGTGTTCACCATCGTCGGCGGGCTGCACGCGGTGCTGGTCGCCTTCGTGCTGATCTCGCTTTTCGACGCCGTCACGTCCACGCGCGAGGGTTCCTACACCGAGGCGGAGGGCCTGGTCGCCGCGACCTGGTCGGCTCAGGCGCTGCCCGGCGACACCGGCGAGCAGGTGCGGCATCTCGCGATCGCGTACGCGACGACCGTGTCGAAGCAGGAGTGGCCCCGGCTCATCGACGACGGTCCGATCCCCGAGACCGGCTGGACGCAGCTCGACCAGATGCGCCGCGTGGTCGCCAACGCGCAGGCGAGCGACGACTGGACGAACGACCGGAAGAAGGACGCCGCCGCCCAGCTGTGGCAGGTCTACCAGGCCCGCCAGACTCGCATCACCGGCGCGGAAACCGACGGCGTCGGCTCGGTGATGTGGTTCGCGCTCATCCTCGGCAGCGTGATCTCGATCCTGTTGCCGAACCTCTTCGGCGGCACCCGGATGGCCGCGCACCTGGTGATCGTGTCGACGCTGGCCGGCACGATCGTCCTGCTGCTCTATGCGATCTACCAGCTGCAGAACCCTTACGCCGGCGGCGCGAACGTGCATCCGGACGCGTTCACCACGGCGATCTCGCGGCTCGGCTGACCGGTGCGAGGTTCCCGGTACCTGACTGTGGTGGCCGCCGCGGCCGCGGTCGCCGGGCTGCTCGTCGCGTCCGGTTGGCTGGCTCCCGCGCGGCAGCGCGCGGCCGCGACGTCCTGCCGAGTACTGCAGGTCGAAAGCCGCGACGGGTGGTCGTCCGACATCGTGCGGTTGACGTTGCCCTCCGGTGCGCGGCATCTGTTGCACCACAGTCCTTTCGCGCTGAATGCCATCGCTTACTCGGCGGCGCAGGACGTGACGTACGGCGTCGCCGACGGACGCTTCCACGACGGCTCGCACGCGGTGCGGATCGACTCCGGCGGCGAGCTGACCGATCTCGGCCCGGTCGGCCGCGACACGCACCACGGCGTCTGGAGCTGGGTCACCGGCGCGACGGCCGGGGCGATGTCCGGCAATTCCTGGTACGTGAAGCGGGCAACCAGTCTGTACACAGTGGACGTTGACCCGCGCAGCTCCGGTTATCTCACCGCGACCGGGCCGGTGCTGCTGCATCCGTGGTGGCTCGCCTCGGGGGTCGACGATTTCGCGTACAACCCGGAAGACGGTCTGCTGTACGGGGTTTCCTCCGCCGCGGAGGGCGCGGTGGTCACGGTGAATCCGGTGAGCGGAAAGGTCGCGAAGGTGCCGGGGGAGCGGTTCCCGGACGCGACTTACGGTTCGGTCGTGTTCGGGCCGGACCACAAGCTTTACGCGACGGCGAACTGGATCGACGGGCGGAGCGTCACGTACCGGATGGACGGCGGTTCCGCGGTCGAGGTGAGCACTGGGCCGCCGTTGGTGCTTTCCGACGGGGCCGGGTGTTTGGCCGAGCCACCCCCGCCGCCTCCGCCACCACCGCCTCCGCCGACGACGTCATCCTCGGCACCGCCGCCGTCCTCGCCTTCTCCCACACCGTCGCCGTCCCCGACGCCGTCGTCCTCGGCGAGCCCCACGCCGTCTTCAATTCCGCCGACGCCACCGTCAACCCCGCCCTCCCCGGAACCGACTCAGCCGATTCCGATCGCACCAACCCCGGCCCCGACGCACCCCCCGCAACCGCCGGACGCGATCATCCAGCCCATCCCGATGCCGCAACCCCCGGCACCCTCGCGCGCCGCTCCGGTGAAGGCCATCCAAAAACCGCCCGAGAAACGCGCGGCGAAAGCACGCGCCAACGTCAAGAAACAGCGTCGCTGGGGTGTCACGGCGGTCCTGCTGATCGTCGGAGGAGGTGCAGTAGCGGCTCGAGCACGGCGCGCTCGTTAACGCGGCGGTCGTCTCGATGATGGACGCTGTCCAACTCGGCCGTCAAGACTTCCCCGGGCGTCGAAATGACGCCAGAGGAGGAGAAAGCCGATGAAACGCGTGAAAATCGGGCTGGTCGCCGGGGCGCTGGTGCTGCCGCTGGCCGCCGCGGGCCTGGCCGAGGCCAAAGGCCGCCCGGACGACCATTACCGGGTGCGGGCCGGGCACACGCTGCAGGTGCGCGGCGACGCCCAGCGCGACGGTGCGGTCGTGCGGCACACCGACCCCGGGCACGGCGCGCTGGTCATCGGCCCGGACGGAGCGTTCCGCTACACGCCCGCCGCCGGGTTCACCGGGCGCGACACGTTCACCTACACCGTCAGCGACGCCGTCCGGCTGTACCCGACGGATTTGCCGCCGCTCGGCACTATCGGCGGCGTCAAGATCACCGGCGGCGGTTACGGTTCCGCGCTCACCCCGGTGCCGGGTTCGCGCGACGAGTTCTACGGGTTGACCGACCGCGGCCCGAACGTCGACGCGCCGGACGGGTCCAAAGTGGAGCCGATCCCGTCGTTCACGCCCGCCATCGGCAAGTTCCGGCTGAAGGGCGGGAAAGCCGTGCTGGAGCGGAACATTCCGCTGCGCGCGGCCGACGGTTCGCCGTACAACGGCCAGGTCAACACCCTCGCGAACACCGGCGAGACCATCGTCGACCTCAATGGCGCGAAACTGCCCGCGTCGCCGAACGGCTACGACTCCGAAGGCCTAGTCGCGCAGCGCGACGGGACGTTCTGGGTGTCCGACGAGTACGGCCCGTTCATCACGCACTTCCGCGCTGACGGCCGCGCGATCGAGCGGCTCTCGCCGTTCGACGGTTCGCTGCCGAAGGAACTGAAGAACCGCGTGCCAAACAAGGGCATGGAAGGGCTCGCGCTCACCCCGGACGGGCGGACGCTCGTCGGCGTCATGCAGTCCGCGCTGCAGCAGCCGGATCTCACGAAGAAGCCCAGCAAGGTTCCCGCGCTGCGGATCGTGACGGTCGATCTGAAGACCCGCGCGACGCACGAGTACGCGTACCTGCTCGACAACCCGGATGAGACCGGCACCGCGGTCTCCGAGATCACCGCGCTGTCGGCGACCCGGTTCCTCGTGGACGAGCGCGACGGCAAGGCCGAGCCCGGCGCGTACAAGAAGCTGTTCGAGATCGACCTGAGCAAAGCGACTGACCTCGGCCCCGCGGCGAAGGTGCCGGGCGCGACCTACGACGCGGCCAAGGGCGGACTGCTCGTGGACGGCGGCAAGAGCATCGAGGCGTACGTCGGCAAGGCGACCACTGCCGAGGCTGCTGACGCTCTCACCAAGGTCGGTGTGACGCCCGTGGCGAAGAAGCTGTTCCTCGACGTCGGTGGCCTGGTGACCGGGCTGGACCCGAGCGGTGGCTTCTTCGGCCACGACAAGGTGGAAGGCGTCGCGACGACCGATGGCGGCCGCACCGTGGTGATCAGCAATGACAGCGACTTTGGCATCGACGGTGTGGCGAATTCGGCCGCTCCGTACACGCTGCACGCCAAGACGCAGCCGAACGGGCGTCAGGACGATGGCGAGTACTTGCAGGTGGACATGACGAAGCTGCCTGCGTGGACGCGCACGCTGACGGTCACCGTCGACGTGCGCTAGGAGGCGTCAGTACTTGAACTGATCCACGTTGTTCTGCGTGATCAGCAGGGGATCGCCGAGGAGGACCGTCCGGGTGGCCGCGTCGTAGCGCACTGCGGGAAGCTCTGGGCTCACGTTGTTGCGGGGCCGGAGCGGGGTGCCGGTCGCGAGTTGCTCGGCGGTCCAGGCGGTGAGGTAGCCGAGGGATTCGACGTTCCACAGCACTGTCATGGAGCAGGAACCGTCGACGAGATACGGCTTCATCGTCTGCGGCGTGCCGGTGCCGACGGTGAACACCTGGCCGATCTTCTGCTGATCACGCACCGCTCGCGCGATGCCCGGCGTCGCCGTCGTGCACTGGCCGATCATGCCGGTGAGCTTCGGATGCCGGTTGAGGATGTCCTTCGCCAGCTTCGTGGCGGTGGTGGTGTCCTCGTCGGCGTACACCGTCTCGACCAGCTTCGCTCGCGGATAGTGTTGTGCCGCATAGGCTTTCTCGGCTTCGATCCACGAGTTGAGGTTCGCCGCGGCACGCCCGCACGAGACGATCGCGTACTCGCCGGTGCCGCCGGTTTTCTTCATCAGCGAGTCGACCAGCGCCGAGCCGATGCCCTCGGCCGTCGTCTGGTTCACGAAAACCTCGCGCTGCGAATCGGCGGCGTCGGTGTCCGTGGTGAGCACGTGGATGCCCTTCGCCCGCGCCTCGGCGATGGTCGGGGCCAGCTCCGCCGGATCGTTCGGGGCCACCGCGATGACGTCGACGCGTTCGGCGATGAGCTGCCGCAGGATCGCCGTCTGCGCCTCCGGGTCGACCGTCGCCGGTGCGCGGGTGAACCACTTCGCGCCGAGCCGTTCGGAGGCCAGCATGCCGCCGGCGTTCATCGCGTCGAAGTACGGGATCCCGCCGATTTTCGGCACGAAGGCGATTTTCGCCGGCTCCGGAGCCGAGTCCGACAGCACCGGCGTGCAACTGGCCGCCACCGCCGCCGCGGTCGCCACCAGCGCCGCACCCAGCACGAGCGTTTTGGTCCGCCCTCGCATCCCCCACCGTTCCCCGGCAACTCGACCTGGGAGCCGAAGGTAGGGCCAGTGGCCACAGGGGGTCAACCGAACGCGGTCAAACGGTTACGCAAACGAGTTCAACCGCCGGATGGCGCAGCCTCCTCTCCGCCCGCCGGACACGTCCCGTCCGCGGGCAGTTCACCGGTCAGCAGATAGTGCGCGGCCTTGTCGTCGACGCACGGGTTGGGCTCGTTGAGGTAGGCGGCGTGGTTGCCGCCGCCGTCGACGAGCAGGCTCGAACCGCGCAGCACCCGGTGCATCCGCTGCGCTCCGATCAACGGCGTCGCGGCATCGTCTTTCCCTTGCAGCAACAGGATCGGCGGCACCGGAGCGGAGCCGATCCGGACCTCCGGCGACGGCGGGACCCGCCAGAACGCGCAGGGGGCGCTGTACCAGCTGTTGAGCCAGGCGAACAGCGGCGCGGTGGTGGCCGACTTCGCGGTGTCCGCGTGCCAGGTCGCCCAGTTGCGCGGCCAGCCCGCGTCGGCGCAGTTGTAGGCGAGCTGGCCGGGGTCGACCGCGTACTCGGCCTGTCCGGCAGCGACGTTCAGCCCGGTCGAATCCCCGCCGCGATGGCTCGCGACCGCCCGCATCAGCGACGGCCAGGCCCAGTCGCCATACATCGCGGACGCCAGCAGATCGTCCAATTCGGACACTCCGGTTTTGCCGTCAGCCGGTTGCGCCGCGAGTTTCTCGCGCAGTTCGTTCCACGAGGCCTTCACGGCGGACAGGCTGGTGCCAAGGTGATACGTGCTATCGCGCTCCGCGGTCCACGCGAACAGTTGCTCGGCCCGCGCTTGCAACGCCGTGTTCTGCTGGAATTGCGTTTGATACGTGGTGACCGTCGGGTCGACGACGCTGTCCAGGATCATCCGGCCGGTGTGCGCCGGAAACAGCGTCGCGTACGTGGCACCGAGCTTGGTGCCATAGGAATAACCGAGATAGTCGATCTTGTCCTTGCCGAGCGCCGCGCGGATCCGGTCCAGGTCGCGCGCCGCGTTCTCGGTGGTGAGGTGCGGCAGCAGGTCTTTCCCGTTCTCCGCGCACTGCGCCGCGATCCGCTCGGCCAGGTCTTCGCGCTCGCGCTCTTGCGGAAGGCCGGCCGGTTGGTAGGGCGACGCTGGATGCGGCGCGAGTTTCGCGGTGTCGCCACAGGAAACTGGTGTGCTCGCACCGATTCCGCGCGGATCGAAGCTGAACACCGCATACTGCTGTGCGACGTTCTGCGGCAGCTGGCTGAACACGAGCTTCTCGGTGCCGAGCCCGGACGCGCCCGGGCCGCCGGGGTTCACCAGGAGGAAGTGCGGCGAGCTGAGACTGCCCATGCCCGAGACGGTGAGGGTGATCTGCTTCCCGTCCGGGTTCGCGTAGTCGAGCGGCACCTGAAGGCTCGCGCACGACACCTGCCGGGGCGTCCCGGCTGGGCATTCGCCCCACTTGAGCGCGGACGACCGTGCGCTGGCCGGAGCGCTGAGGAAGCTTCCGAGGAGAAAAACGAGGACAAGGGCTGCGGCGCACCGGCGCGCCGAGTTGATCACCACACTTCCGGTTATACCGATTCGCCGGACGCGCCGGGCGACAGTCATCACATCGGGCGACCTTGCGCCGTTGATACCCCGCAGGGGTATAGTCGACCGCATGAACGAGCACCAGCACGGAGCGTCTTGGTCCACCGCCGCCCAGGCGACGCTGCACTGCCTCACCGGGTGTGCCATCGGCGAAGTGCTCGGCATGGTCCTCGGCACCGCGTTCGGCCTGCACAACGCGGCCACCGTGGTGCTGTCCATCGTGCTGGCGTTCGTCTTCGGCTACGCCCTCACCATGCGCGGCGTGCTCAAGTCGGGGCTCGCGCTCGGGGCCGCCTTCAAGGTCGCGCTCGCTGCCGACACGGTGTCGATCGCGGTCATGGAGGTCATCGACAACACGGTCGTCGTGGCGATCCCGGGCGCGATGGACGCGGGACTGTCGAGCGGATTGTTCTGGCTGTCGCTGGCCTTGTCGCTCGCGATCGCTTTCGTGGTCACGGTTCCGGTCAACAAGTGGATGATCGGCCGCGGTCGTGGGCACGCCGTCGTGCATGCCCACCACCAGCACTGAGGTTCAGCAGGACGGCACCGGCGAATCGGCTCGGAGATAGGCCTCGGACACATAATGTCCGGGGCCTATCCGGTTCCAGCGGGTAGTTCCGTCCACCGATTCGCCGCGCACGGAACACTCGATCGGCACCTGTGCGGAATCGGCGGCCAATCCGGCCGGCGGCGCATCGTTGTCCGCCGACGTGCGCACGACCAGCGGGGCACCGCCGGTCACCACGCCGGTGGCGGGAGCACTGCCCGTCCAAAGGAAAGTGACGTCCACGTAGCTGCTGCCCTTGAGTCCGAGGCCGTCCCAGAACGTGCCGTCGGCCAGGTCGAGACCGGCTGGGTTGCGGACGGTGCGGCCGTGTTCGTCCTTGCCTCCGTTGAAACCGTCTTGGTACGCCGCTTGAGCTTCCGGTACGCCTTGGGGGAGCGAATCGAACTGCGCGCGATGCTCGGCGGTGTTCCAGTAGTCGTCGTGCTCGTTCCACGGCCCGACATCCCACACCGGCGCGTACTCGCAGCGCGCGCCGTCGGTGCGGCACACCTTGACGGTGAAGGTCCCTCTTCCCTTGGAGGACACCGTTTTCGTCGACGGGAGCGCCACGAAGTGGTCCCGTTCGGTGATCCGGTGCCCGCTCGAGGTCGTGCCGCCGACGAGCCCTTCGCGGGTCGCGTAGAGGCGGTAGGTCAGCGGTCTTTCCAGGACTCTTCTGCCGTGCTTGGGTTTGGCCGAGACGGGAGCCGGAGTCGACAAAGCGATAACTGCCACCGCGAGAAGGACGTGACCAGCCGCTTTCCTGGTTTTCATCAGCGCATCGTGGCCCGGCGCGCGGGATTGGCCGCGCAACCGGGCCCGCGCGTCAGGCGGACACGATCCGGTGCGGTCCGGTCTTGCGCGGCTGGTCGTCGACCGGGACGTCGGCGGACAGCTCCCGGCGGATGGCCCGGGCGCGCTCGGCGTAGCTGCGGGACCGTTCGGGCTGGCTGAGCGCGGAGTGGAGTTCGCCGAGAAGCTGGGACACGTGGGCTTCGGAACGGCGGTCTCCGTTGCGGCGGTGCACGCTCAGCGAGTTCACCAGCAGCAGTTGCGCGTGCGCGAGATCGCCGCTGTACAGGCAGAGTTCGCCCAGGTTCTGGTTCGCGTAGCCGACGCAGTGGTCGTCGCCGAGATCGGTGAACACGGCGATGGCGCGCGTGACGTGTTCGCGGGCTTCGGCGAGGTTGCCCTCGCGCTGGTGCAGGAGCCCGAGTCGTTGCAGCGCATGGGCTTCCCGATGCCGGTCGCCGATTACGCAGGACAGCTCCAGCGCGTCGGTGTACCAGCGGCGGGCCGTCGCGTAGCACTTGCGCGCGACCCAGATCGAGCCGATCGCGATCCGGATCACCGCTTCGCCGTGCGGGTCGCCCGCCTCGCCGAACAGCCGGAGCGCTTCGTGGCAGGGTTCGAGCGCGCGGTCGGTTTGGCCCTGCATCCGCAACACGGTGCCGAGGCCGGCGTGCGCCTCGCCGAGGCCTTGCTGGTCGCCGATGCGCTGGTACAGCTCGCGTGCGGCTTCGAAGGCGACCATCGCGTCCGCGTCGTTGTCTTGGTACAGCAGGACTTGGCCGAGGTTGCGCTGGACGACTGCCTCGCCGCGGAGCGCGCCTGCCCGGCGTGCCGCTTCCAGAGCGATCAGATGAGTGGCGTGCCAGTCGTCTTGGTGGCCGCGGAGGTCGAAATACGGGGTGAGGGCGACGGTGAGCCGCCAAGTCAGATCGTCGAAACCGCGTTCGGCGGCCAGCCCGACGGCGGCGACGCAGGTGGCGCGTTCGGCGGCGAACCAGGCGGCTGGGTCGGTCAGCAGCCGGTCTGCTTCCGGGGGCAGGGCAGGGTCGGTTTCGTCGTGGTACTGGCCGAAGAAGTGGATCGGCATTCGTTCGGCGGCTTCTACTGCGAGCGCTAGGTATCCCTCGAGGACGCGGCCGACCGCGGCTCGGGTTTCGTCGGGTTCGGCCAGCTCGGCGGCGTACACGCGCAGGAGGTCGTGCAGCCGGTAGCGCGGTTGGCCCGCGATGTCCGTGGCGACTAGTTCGACCAGATGGGCGTCGACGAGTACATCGAGGACGTCGTCGGCGGACGGGCGGCCCAGGACGGCGGCGACTGCCCAGGCTGGGAATTGCACCGGACCCAGTGCGCCTAACCGACGGAAGGCCGCGGCGGCGGACATGGGCAGGAGGTCGTAGCTCAGGGTCACGCTCGCGCGGACGGCCAGGTCTCCGACGCGCAGCTCGTCCAGGCGGCGGTGTTCGTCGTGGAG
Organism: Amycolatopsis sp. cg13; assembly: GCF_041346965.1. Classification (GTDB taxonomy): domain Bacteria; phylum Actinomycetota; class Actinomycetes; order Mycobacteriales; family Pseudonocardiaceae; genus Amycolatopsis. The sequence goes on along the minus strand of NZ_CP166848.1, from coordinate 4,099,761 downwards.
GCGGTCGGCGAGGATGCGCAGGGACCAGGTCGGGCGGTGGGTGAGCTTGGCTCCGGCCACGCGGATCGCCAGCGGCAGATGTCCGCATTGGCGCAGGATCGCCGCGGCGTCTTCGGGTTCGGCGGCTACTCGTTCGTGGCCGACGATGCCTTCCAGCAGGCGGGCGGCTTCCGGTTCGGGCAGCAGGTCGACGTCCACCGGGACCGCGCCGGGCAGATCTGGCAGGCGGATTCGGCTGGTGACCAGTACGGCGCACGCGCCCGCGCCGGGGAGCAGCGGGCGTACTTGGGCGGCGCTGCCCGCGTCGTCGAGGACGATGCACATCCGGCGGCCGGCGAGCTGGGAACGCAGGAGTGCGGCGCGTTCCGCCAGGTCTCGGGGGAGGCCGGAATCCGGGATGCCCAAGGCGCGCAGGAGTTCGGCTAGGACGCTCATGGGCGAGCGCGGGGAGGACGAGGTTCCGGCCAGGTCTACATGCAATTGTCCGTCTGGGAAAACGGTTCGGACTGCGTGCGCTACCCGTATAGCGATTGAGGATTTGCCGATTCCTGGTGCGCCGGACAGGACGACGATCGTGGGGCGTTCCGCTTCGGCGTGTTGGCGGAGTTTGGCGACCAGGTGCTGGGTTACTTCGCGGCGGCCGGTGAAATCGGGCAGGTCCAGCGGTAACTGGCAGATCGGCGGGACTTTGGCGCAGGGGACTTCGAGGGTGGTGCGAAGTTCGCGGAGTGCTGCGCCGGGGCTCGCGGACAGTTCGTCGGCGAGGGTTTGTTCGACTAACTCGTACGCCTCCGCGGCTTCGGTGGAGCGGCCTGCGTCTCGGAGTGCGGTGATCAGGTGGTGCCAGAGTTCTTCGCGCAGTGGGTGTTCGGTGACTAAGGCGCGGAGTTCGGCGATGACTTCGTTGTGGCGGCCCAGGGCTAGGCGGGCGCGCAGACGTTGTTCTTGTACTGCCAGGCGTAGTTCGTCCAGGCGGGCGACTGTCGGGCCCCAGGTTGGGTCGTGGGGGAGGCCTTCCAGTACTTCGCCGCGCCATAGGGCGTGGGCTTCGTCTAGGAGGGTTAGGGCGGTTTCTGGGTTGTCTTGGGTTTCCCAGGCTTGCGTGGCTAGGCGGGTGAAGACGAGGTGGTCCAGTTCGTCTTCCTGGACGGTCAGGAGATAGCCGGAGGCTCGGCTCGTGATGCGGTCGGCCAGGTCGGGGGAGGTTTCGGCCAGGCGTCTGCGGAGGGAGTGGACGTAGGTGCGGATGTTGGCGGCTGCGGAGCGCGGGGCGGTGGTCGGCCATAAGACTTCGACCAGGGCTTCTGTGGATACGACGATGTTGGGCTGGAGGGCCAGTGCGGCCAGCAGCAAGCGGGGCTTCGGGCCGCCCAGAGGTACGGCCCTGCCCTCGGCGATGACCTCCAGCGGCCCCAGGATCCGGAAGGTCAGCGAAATCAATTTACCCGCCTTGGCGGCAAGGTCCCCATGGTCGGCATGCTAGGAGCGTTTGGGCCGGTTAGCTAGATCCACTTGGGGAGGAATACCCCATAAGGGGTGATATCGAGGGGGGATGTCACCTGGTGTTTCCTCTGGGGTGAATGGTTTTCATGTGTTGGGGGTTGGGGGCTGCTCGTCGCCTGGCGGCGACGTTGCGCCCTGGCGTGCGTGGGGCACCCCGAAGCGTGAGTGTGCTGACGGTCTGGGGGTGCTTGTCAAGGCGGGAAAGATGCCTTGACAAGCACCCCCAGACCGCAGGGACGCTTCGTATCGGGGTGCGGGGGAGGGGCTGGGTGCTTCGAACGTTGGGTGCACCGGCTGCGGTTGGCGGTGGGGGGCGAGCGCCCCAATGTGGCGTTCGGTGCGTCTGATGCACCCAATGTGGCATTGGGGCGCACCGGCGGCAGCAGCTCTGGGCGGACGGGAGCCTCGCGTACTTGGGCGCGGGTGGGCAGATGGGTGAGTTTCTGGTGTCGCTGATCGGGATTGTGCGACCTTCGTAGGTGGCGTTTGGAGCCGTCTAGTGCTGTGAGGGGAGTGCTGCGAAACGGGCGTTTTTCTGATTTCGGCACATTCCGCTGTGGACAGTGCGGATGAAACGGACTTTGGTCGCACTCGTCCCTTGTGTCGCGATGAGGGGAGCAGATAACGGTTCCGCACGGGAAAGCCGGACGCTTCCCCGGCGGGCGGGGGCAGTCCTAGTCTCTTTCCGGCGGCAGGCGGGGTCGAGGCCGCGCAACACGAGGGAGTTGCTGTGCGTAGAAGCGTCACCATGTTTCTTTCGCTGGCGGTGGTGGGCGGCTTGGCCGCTTCGCCTGCCGTGGCGTCGGCTCAGGGGCGGGCGGACATTCCGCAATCGCATCCGGCTTGGGCCAATCCGCAGTCCAAGGTGGCCGACACGGCTGGGTCGTCCACAATGGACTTTCGGGTTTACCTGAATCTCAAGGACCAGGGGGCGGCCGAGGCTGCCGCGCAGTCGGTGTCCGATCCGAACAGTCGTGGCTACCGGCATTATCTTTCGCCGGACCAGGTGCGCGACCAGTTCGCGGCTTCCGACCAGACTGTGTCGGCGGTGAAGAATTGGCTGTCCGCAAGCGGATTCGCCACCGGCGAGGTGCCGTCCAACCGGGCGTACGTCGAGGCGACCGGTACCGCTGACCAGGTGCAGCGCGCGTTCGCCGTGAACCTGGGCAAGTACCAGGTCAAGGGGCAGACGCTGCGGGCGGCGGACAAGGACCTGTCCGTTCCGGCGTCGCTGGCCAAGGACGTGCTGGGCGTCGTCGGCATTGACCAGGCGACGAATCTGTTCAAGCCGGACCACACCGACGGTGCGGACACGCCAGCGACCAAGCAGTCTCGCGTGCAGGGCAGCCCGTCGACCGCGCCGCCCAGCAAGGGATTCCGCAACTCGGGACCGTGCAGCGCCTACTACGGCGAGAAGACCGACACGACTGACCCGGCGTACAACGGCAAGCAGCTTCCGTACGCGCCGTGCGGTTACACGCCCGCGCAGTTGCGTTCGGCGTACGGCTTGGACCAGGCCGCGAAGCTCGGCGCGGACGGTCGCGGCACCACGATCGCCATCGTGGACGCGTTCGCCTCGCCGACGATTTACGCCGACGCGTCCGAGTACGCCAAGCGCAACGATCCGGCGCACCCGCTGACCCAGCAGCAGTTCAAGCAGCACATCTTCCCGCCGAACCCGGTGCTCGAAGGACCGGACCAGTGCGACGCTTCCGGCTGGTACGGCGAGGAAACCCTGGACGTCGAGGCCGCGCACGGGCTCGCGCCTGGCGCGAACATCCTGTACGTCGGCGGGCAGGACTGTGAAGACCTGTCGCTGGACACCGCGCTGAACTACGTCGTCGCGGGGCACAAGGCCGACATCATCTCCAACTCCTACGGCGACACCGGCGAGGACATCCCGGCCTCCGAGGTCAAGGTGTTCAACCACATCTCGCTGCAGGCGGTGCTCGAGGGCATCGGCGTGTACTTCTCCTCCGGCGACAACGGGGACGAGGTCGCGCGGCTGGGCACGCCGTCGCCGGACTTCTCCGCCTCGGCTCCGTGGGTGACCGCGGTCGGCGGCACGTCGCTGGCGGTCGGCCAGGACGGCAAGCGGATCTTCGAAACCGGTTGGGAGACCGGCAAGTCGACGCTGACCGACGGCGCCTACGCCCCGGCGTTCCCGGGCGCGTTCAACGGCGGCGCGGGCGGCGGCACCAGCCGGCTGTTCGGCCAGCCCTTCTACCAGAAGGGGATCGTGCCGGACGCGCTGTCCACGAAGAACCAGACCGGCGGCGCGAAGGGCCGCGTGGTCCCGGACATCTCCGCGGTCGCCGACCCGAACACCGGTTTCCTGGTGGGCCAGACGCAGACCTTCCCGGACGGCGTCTACTACGACCAGTACCGGATCGGCGGCACGAGCCTGGCGTCGCCGGTGTTCGCGGGCGTGATGGCGGTGGCCGACAGCCTCGACCACTTCCACCACGGGTTCATCAACCCGGTGCTGTACCAGCTGACGTCGCGCACGTCGGCGATCCACGACGTGCAGCACGTCGACGGAGCGGTGCAGCGCGTGGACTTCGCCAACGGGACCGACGCCTCCGGCGGGCTGAAGACCTCCGCCCGGGTGCTCGACTACCCGAACCTGACGATCCACACGACCAAGGGCTACGACGACGTGACGGGCCTCGGCTCGCCCAACGGAGTGGCATTCCTGTTGCTGGTGTGACCGAGGGGTGAAAGGAAGGGCCTGCCGGGAGTTCCGGCAGGCCCTTCCTTGCGTTCACGGCACGGGGACCGGCGGGTGTCGCAGTGCGCGGACGGCGGAGGAGCGCAGCGGGGAAAGCGCGGTGGCGACCAGGACGAACCCGCCGGCGAGCAGCACCGCGGGCGCGCCGAACGCGGCGCCGAGCGGTCCGGCGAGGAGTTCGCCGATCGGGATGCCCGCGTAGGAGCCGAAATCGTCGAACGCGGCCATCCGCGACAGAAGGTGCCCGGGGATGTTTTCCTGCAACGTCGTATCCCAGGCGACACCCATGACTCCGGCGGAGAACCCGGCGACGAACGTCGTCCCGGCGAGCACGGCGAAGTTCGCGTGCGTGCCGAGCGCGAACAGCGGCAGCGCGGTCAGGGCCGCACCAACCAGTCCGACCGGCAGCAGTCGTTTCGGCGCGAGCCGGTACATCACCAGCCCGGCCAGCAGCGCGCCCACCGCGCGCACGCTCAGCGCCGCGCCCCATCCGGCCGCGCCGATGGTGTCCTGTGCGATGCCCGGCCCGAGCACCAGCCAGCCGCCGGTGAAGACGATGTTGTAGAGGGTGAACGCCGTGACCACCCGCCACAGCCACGGGATCCGCCAGAACTGCCGCCAGCCGATTCGCACACTGTGCAAGACGCTGTGCTGCTCGGATTTTTCCGCGGGGGGCAGCGTGATCGCCTGGTAGAGCAAGGCGGCGAGCACGAACGACACCCCGTCGGCGGCGATCGCCCAGCCGCCGCCGACCGTGCCGACCAGGACCCCGGCGACGGCCGGACCGGCCACCTTGGTGATGTTCCGTCCGGTGGCCAGCAGCGAGTTCGCCTGGCGCAGCGATTCCGGCGGGACGATCTGCGGGACGATCCCGCGCAGCACCGGCGTCGTGAACGCGGTGCAGATTCCGCCGAGGAACTCGGTCGCGACGAGGGCGCCCAGCGAGTAGTTGCCGGTGAGCAGGATGGCTGCGGCCGCCAGCTGGGCCGCGCCGGCGCCGAGGTTGGACAGCCGCAGCACGCGGTTGCGCGGGAACCGGTCGCCGACCGCGCCGCCCACGAGCAGGAACGCCAGCAGCGGCACGATCCCGGCGGCGAGCACGATGCCGAGGTCGGTCGGGCTGTGGCTGCTGCCCAGCACCGCGAAGGACAAGGCGACCGGGGTCATGGCGCTGCCCAGCAGCGAGACCAGCCGTCCGGCGTAGAAAATCGCGAACGCGCGATGGCGCAACGGTGCTTCCCCCACCGGGCGATCCTGCCTGGAAGGGGTCGGGAACGCCACAGATTATTGGCGCGGCCGGGTACTCCGGTTCAGACTCACGGGTCAGCCGGGAGAAAGGGCAGCGCATGAGCGGGATCGACGCCGAGGTCTTCGGCGGCCGGATGCCGTCCGGAGCAGGGGATTTCGCGATCGAAACGCACGGAATCACCCCGATCCCGGCGGCCAACCGGTTTGGCCGTCCGTGGCGGCTCGCGGGCGTGTGGTTCGCGCCGAACCTCACCATGACCGCCGTGTTCACCGGCACTCTCGGCGCGACGCTCGGGCTCGGTTTCACCACCGGGTTCGTCATCGCGCTGATCGGCACCGTGGTCGGCTCGCTGCCGGTCGCGTGGCTGTCTACCTGGGGTCCGCGCACCGGAACCGGCCAGCTGCCGCTCGCGCGGCTCCCGTTCGGCCGCGGCGTCGTGCTGCCCGGCCTGGTGCAATGGCTCGGCTCGATCGCGTGGGACGCGCTGGTCGGGCTGTTCGGCGGCGAAGCGCTGGCGCAGCTCACCGGGCTGCCGTTCTGGGCGGCCGTGCTCGTGGTGCTGGTGCTGCAGTGCACGCTCGGCGTATTCGGTTACGCGGTGATCCACCGGGTCCAGGCCGTGATGAGCGTGGTGCTGGTTGTCGCATTTGTCGCGCTCGCCGTAAAGGTGGTGCTTGATCACCCGATCACGTTTACCGATTCCGCGACCGGCGGCGATTTCGCCGGGGCCGTCGTGCTGTTTTCCACCATTACGCTCAGCCTCGCTATTTCGTGGGCTCCTTATGCGTCGGATTTCAGCCGTTACTTGCCTGCTTCGACGCGACCGAGCGGCGTCTTCTGGTTCACGCTGCTCGGGCTGACCGCCTCGTACGCGCTCGGCGAGGGCATCGGCCTCGCGCTCGGCACTGCGCTGGGCGACCAGACCGCCGCCGGAGTGTCGACGCTGCTCGGCGGCGGCGCCCTCGGTGCGGTGGCGCTGCTGGTGATCGCGCTGGCGGCGGTGTCGTCCAACGCGATGAACGACTACAGCGGCTCGCTCGCACTGCAGACCGTCGGCGTGCGGGTGCGTCGGCCGGTGTCGGCGGTGGTCGTGACGGTGCTGGCGTTCGCGCTGATTCTTTGGATGCACACCGGTGATCTGGCGGCGAAATTCCAGAACGTGCTGCTGGTGGTGAGTTACTGGATCCCGCCGTTCCTCGGTGTCGTCGTGCCGGATTGGCTGCGGCGCAGGCGTGGCGGACGCGAGGTCGATGTGCTGGCTGAGCTGCAGCGTCCGGTGCGCAGTTGGGCCGCGCTGGTGGCGTTCGTGGTGGGCTTCGCGGCGGCGGTGCCGTTCATGAACACGACTGTCTACACCGGACCGGTCGCCGCGGCGCTGCACGGTGCGGATCTGGCTTACTACGCCGGGTTCGTGGTTTCGCTGGTGGCGTACACGCTGCTGCGCGGCCGCCGGCCGGTTGACCTCCAGTAAGGTAGAGGTCGCACGCTGGCAGGTGCCTACTTCTGGAGGGACCATGCCAGTAGCTGTTGTCACCGGCGCTTCCGCCGGTCTGGGCCGGGCGCTCGCCGCGGCTCTCGTCCGTCGCGAATGGACAGTGCTGGGCACCGGACGCGACCAGGGGACGCTGCGCGCCGCCGCGGCGGAGCTCGGGTTCACCCCGGTGCCCGGCGACGTCACCGATCCCGCGCACCGCGCCCGGCTCGCCGAAACCGCCGGGCCCCGGCTCGACCTGCTCGTCAACAACGCCAGCACGCTCGGCGTCAGCCCGCTGCCGCCGCTGGCGGAGTACCCGCCGGACGAGCTCGAAACTGTCTTTCGCACCAACGTTTTCGCCCCGCTCGCGCTCGCCCGGCTGCTGTTGCCCGCGCTTACCGCGGCCAAGGGAGTGCTGGTGAACATCAGCTCCGACGCCGCCGTGGAGCCGTATGAGGGCTGGGGCGGCTACGGTTCGGCGAAGGCGGCGCTGGACCACGTGAGCGCGGTGCTGGGCGTGGAAAACCCGGACATCGCGGTGTATGCCGTCGATCCAGGGGATTTGCGCACGGCCATGCATCAAGCCGCTTTCCCGGGCGAGGACATTTCGGACCGTCCGCTGCCGGAGACCGCGGTACCGGCTTTTCTTCGGCTGCTGGAGGAACGTCCGCCGAGCGGCCGGTTCCGGGCAGCGGATCTGCAGGCGCAGTCATGACCGCACCGCACACCCGGTTCGACCTGGCCGAGGACCGCAGCGCGTCCGCCCCGCCCGAAGCGCGCGGCCTCGCGCGGGACGAGGTGCGGTTGCTCGCGGCCGGTCCGGCGGACATACAGCACGCCACTTTCCGTGACCTGCCTGCGTTCTTGAATCCTGGCGATTTGTTGGTAGTAAATACTTCGGGCACGCTGCCCGCCGCCGTCGACGCGGTCCGGGACGAACGCGTCATCACCGTCCACTTCTCCACCGAACTCGACGACGGCACCTGGGTGGTCGAACTCCGCGCACCCGGCGGCCCGCTCCTCGACGGCCGCGTGGGGGAGCGGCTCAGCCTGCCCGCCGGTGCTGTCGTCACGCTGCGCGAGCCGCACGTCGCCGGTGCGCAACGGTTGTGGCGCGCGAAGATCGAAGTGGAAGGCGAGGTCACGCGGTATCTCGCGAAGGTCGGTCGGCCGATTCGCTACGGCTATGTCCCGCGCGCGTGGCCGTTGCCGAATTACCAGACCGTGTTCGCGCTCGATCCGGGTTCGGCGGAGATGCCGAGCGCGGCGCGGCCGTTCACTCCCGAGCTGGTGACTCAGCTGGTCTCGCGGGGAGTGCTGTTCGCACCGATCTTGTTACACACCGGCGTCTCGTCGCCGGAAGCCGGAGAACCGCCGTACGGCGAGCGATTTCGCGTTCCGGCGACGACTGCCGCGTTGGTCAATTGGGTGCGTGACCAGGGTGGACGCGTTATCGCAGTGGGGACAACGGCGGTGCGCGCGATCGAATCGGCGGCGAATCCCGGCGGGCTCGTCACCGCGGCGGCGGGATGGACCGAACTCGTGCTCGGTCCTGATCGGCCAGCCCGCGCGGTCGACGGATTGATCACCGGATTGCATACGCCGGAGGCGTCGCACCTGCTGCTTCTGGAAGCGGTCGTGGGTCCCGAACTGGTGCAGCGGGCTTACGACGCGGCAGTGCGACGGGAGTATCTGTGGCACGAGTTCGGCGACGTCTCGCTCCTGACAAGCAGGTGAGGCCCGGGCCTGTCAAGTAATCCCACACAATTTCCCGGGATGCGGATGCATATGCAGTCTCGCGGGTGAACGTGTCATTCTCGCCCCGTTCCGCTGACCGCGAAAGGGCCATTTGTGCGTACATTTCCGCGAACCCGATTGCTTGCTTCCGCACTCGCCGCGCTGACGGTGCTCGGGGCGCTCGCCGGGTGTTCCCGCGCGGACCGCACCGAGGCCGCGACCAACCAGGGCGCCGCCGGGGAGGTGCGCGTCGGCTTCTTCCCGAACGTGACGCACACGCCCGCGCTGATCGGGGTCAAGAAGAACTTCTTCGCGCAGAACCTCGGCGGCACGAAACTCACGACACAGACGTTCAACGCCGGTCCGTCCGAAGTGAACGCGCTGCTCGGCGGTTCGCTCGACGTCGCGTTCATCGGCTCCGGGCCGGCGATCAACGCCTTCACCAAGTCCAAGGGCGCGATCCAGCTCGTGTCCGGCGCGGTCACCGGTGGCGCGCAGTTGGTCGTCAAGCCTGGGATCACGTCGGTCGACCAGCTCAAGGGCAAGACGATCGCGACGCCGCAGCTGGCCAACACCCAGGACGTCGCGCTCAAGAAGTTCCTCGCCGAGAAGCACCTGACCGGCCAGGTGAACGTGACCAACCTGGACAACCCGAAGACGTTCGACGCGTTCAAAAAGGGCGAGGTCGACGGCGGCTGGCTGCCCGAGCCGTGGTCGTCGCGGCTGGTCGCCGACGCGGGCGCGAAGGTGCTGGTCGACGAGAAGTCGCTGTGGCCGGAAGGCCGGTTCCCGACCACCGTCGCGATCGTGCGCAGCGAATTCCTCAAGCAGCACCCGGACACCGTGCGCGCGCTGCTGAAGGGCGAGCTGCAGGCGATCGACTGGGCGAAGAAGAACCCGGCCGAGGCGAAGACCGTGGTCAACGGAGCGCTCAAGGAACTGTCCGGCAGCTCGCTCAGCCCGGCCGTGCTCGACCGCGCGTTCTCGAACATCGAACTGACCACCGACCCGGTGCCCGCGCAATTCCCGCAGCTGGCCAAGGACTCGGTGACCGCGGGCGTGGTCGACAAGGTGGTGGACCTGAAGGGGTTCGCCGACTTCGGCCCGCTCAACGAGGTCCTCAAGGCACAGCAGCTGCCCGCCGTCAACGCGCCCGAACTGGCCAAGTGACGTCCCGACCGGAAGGCGATCCGCGATGACCACCACCCTGGCCCGGCCAGTGACCGCCGCCGTGCACCTCGACCGCGTCGGCAAGGTGTTCGGCTCCGCCGGCAGCGCCGTGACCGCGCTCGACGGGGTTGATCTCACCGTCGAACCGGGCGAGTTCGTCTGCCTGCTCGGCGCGTCCGGCTGCGGCAAGAGCACGCTGCTGAACCTCGTCGCCGGTCTAGACCAGCCGTCCGCCGGTGAGATCACGCTCACCACTTCGCGGCCCGCGGTGATGTTCCAGGAGGCCGCGCTGATGCCGTGGCTGACCGCGTCCCGGAACGTGGAACTGCCGCTGCGGCTCGCCGGATTCGGCCGTTCCGAACGTCGGGAAAAGGCTGCTGAGCTGCTGGATCTGGTGCGGCTGAGCGACGCGGCGCGCAAGCGTCCGCACGAGTTGTCCGGCGGGATGCGGCAGCGGGTCGCGCTGGCCCGCGCGCTGGCCGCGACCCATCGCGTCGGCGGCGACGACGGGAATGCGTTGCTGCTCATGGACGAACCGTTCGCGGCTCTCGACGCGATCACCCGCGACGTGCTGCAGAGCGAGCTGCTGCGGGTGTGGCGCAGCACCGGAACCTCGGTGCTGTTCGTGACGCACGACGTCCGCGAGGCTGTCCGGCTTGGACAGCGGGTGGTGCTGCTGTCCTCGCGTCCAGGCCGCGTGGTCCGCGAGTGGCACGACGTCCCGTCCGCCGACGCCGAACTGCTGGCCGACGAGATCACGGCCGATCTGCGAAAGGTGATCAGCACCCATGCCGCAGCCTGACCAGGCGGCCCCCGACCTAGACGAAGCCGTCGGCGCCGGACTGGACCGGCTCGACACCCCCGCCGGCGCGCGGCCGACGTCGCTGCGCCGCCGGTTCGTGCGCGGATTCCTGCCGCCGCTCGGCGCGCTCGTGCTGCTGGTGGCGCTCTGGCAGATCCTGTGGGCCGCCGCGTTCTGGCCGGAGACCACGCTGCCCGCGCCGCTGGACGTCTGGGCCGAGTTCGTGAGCACGGTCAACGACGGTTCGGTGTTCGGCTTCATCTGGACGTCCGTGCACCGCGCCGCTTTGGGCTTCGCCGCCGGGGTCGTGATCGGGACGCCGCTGGGCATCCTGGTGGCGAAGGTCCGCGTGGTGCGCGCCGCGATCGGGCCGCTGCTGAGCGGGTTGCAGAGCCTGCCGTCGGTGGCCTGGGTGCCCGCCGCGGTGATCTGGTTCGGCATCAACGACGCGGCGATCTACTTCGTCGTGCTGCTGGGTTCGGTCCCGTCGATCGCGAACGGCCTCGTGTCCGGCATCGACCAGATCCCGCCGATCCTGCCGCGCGTCGGCAAGGTGATGGGCGCCGGCCGCTTCGCCGCGGCCCGGCACATCCTGCTGCCCGCCGCGCTGCCCGGATTCCTCGCCGGGCTCAAGCAGGGCTGGGCGTTCTCGTGGCGTTCGCTGATGGCGGCGGAACTGATCGCGCGCTCGCCGAGCCTCGGCGTCGGGCTGGGGACGTACTTGAACGACGGGTCCTCGTACAACTCGATGCCCAAGGTGATCGCGGCGATTTTCCTGATTTTGTTCGTCGGGGTGGCGATCGAGCTGATCGTGTTCCGTCCGCTGGAACGGTCGGTGCTGCGCGCGCGGGGTCTGACGACGTCACTCTGAGTACCTGCCCGCGCGACGCTCAGGCGTGCCAGACAGAATGCACGACCATGACGTCCGGGCTTTTCGCGATCGCTTCCGTGCTGGTGTTCGTCGTGCGGTTCGTACGCGAGCCACGGCGGGTCGGCAACGCGGTGTGGTTCCTGGTCGCGCTGTGGTTCACCGGGTTGTGGCTGCTGTCGTTCTTCAACCACGTCGAATGGGCGCAGATCGCGATCGTCGTGGTGGTGGCTCTCGTCGGCGGGCTTGGTGCGCTGGCACTGCCGTGGGCCCTGATCGCGAACGGCGTCGTGATGCTGCGGCGAGAGGGTCGGCGGCTGGCGAACCTGCTTTCGCTGCTGGCCGGGCTCGGTCTGCTCGCGGTGTTCGCGCTCGCGGTGAGTTCGCTGGTTTTCGACGATCAGCCGTTGCTCCGCGTGGCCGCGATGGCAGTGCTGTTGGTGACCGGCTATTTGGCGTTCCTGTTCACGGCTTTGCTGCTGTACTCGATCCTCTACAGCCGGGTCACCCGCCGCGCTCGCGCTGGCGCGGTGGTTGTTCTCGGTTCGGGGCTGCAGGGCGACCGGGTGCCGCCGCTGCTGGCCAGCAGGCTCGACCGCGCGGTGCAGGTGCAGCAGCGGTCACCGGGTGCGTTACTGGTGGTGTCCGGCGGTCAGGGTGCGGACGAACTGACCTCCGAGGCCGACGCGATGGCGCGGTATCTCATCGGGGCCGGGGTTCCCGCGGAACAGATCGTGCTGGAGGACCGGGCGACGACCACTAACGAGAACCTGCGGTTCAGCGTCGCTTTGCTTGCGCAGCGCGGGTTTTCCGGGCCGATTCTCGCTGTGACGAACAACTACCACGTGTTCCGCACAGCGGTTTTGGCGCGGCAATTGGGGCTGCGGCTCAACGTGATCGGGGCGCGGACGGCGTCGTATTTCGTGCCGAGCGCGTTCTTGCGGGAGTTCGTGGCATTGTTGCTGGAGTACCGGAAGACGAACGCGGCTGTGTTGCTGTTTTTGGGTGTGGGGCCGTTTTTGCTGTTCTTGCTCAGCTGATCAGACGGTGCACACCCAGATCGCGCGCCAGTGACAGCCGTCCTGTTCGGCGCGCTCGACCGTGAACTTGACGTCGTCGCCGACGGCGAGCTTGCGGAACCCGTGCGCCTCGCGCACCCCGCGGCTGTTCTGGTCGATCATCGAGAAGTGCGCCCAGACCGGACTGTCGACGGTGGTGGATTCGATGATGCCCCAGCCTTCGTCGACTTCCCAGCGCACGACTTTTCCGCGATGCTCCACGATGGCCAGTCTAGGGAAGGATCGCCATGCCGCATCCGGAATCTCGGGACGGCGCCTTGGTTCTGGCGAACCAAAGCGCAGGGGTCGCGCCGCGCCTCGACGTCGGAGCGCTGCCGCGGTCGCCGATCACCGTCGGGCCGGGCCAAGGTGGGCGGGTGTCGTGAGTGTTTTTGCCGGTTCTAACCAGCGAAAACACTCACGACAACCCAGCAGCGTTCAGGACTCCGACTGACGCCGTCCGCCCGAACCGTTGCGGCGGTTTCGCGGCGGCTGGCCCGATCCGCGACGGTCGCCGCCAGCAGCGCGGCGGCCGGCGCCCTCCGCACCCCGGCGGCCGGCACCCGTGCCGCGGCGCTGGTCTTCCCGGCGGGACTGGCCTGCCTGCCGGTCCGAACCTGCCGAAGATCCGGCCCGAGCGGCCCGCGGCTCCGTGCCTTGACGAGGTCCGCCACGACCACCACCGCGGCGGGGTTGCGAGCCGGTCCGGGCGCCGAGTCCGCCTCGGTTTTCCGAAGGCGCGCCGCGGCGGCGGCCGGTGCCCGGTGCGGCGCCGGAAGCGGTCACCGTCTTGGGGCGGTTGTCCACGACCGGGCGGCGCGGTGACGCGGTGAACGAGCGGTCGCCGGGGGCCAGTTCGGCCAGCAGCGGGTGCGAAGGCGAGATCCGCGTGGTGGTCGGCGAGATGCCCGCCTTCCGGGTGAGTGCGCGGACGTCCGAGACCTGCTCGTCGGTCATCAGCGTCACCACGGTGCCCGAAGCGCCCGCGCGGGCGGTGCGGCCGGAGCGGTGCAGGTAGGCCTTGTGCTCGACCGGCGGGTCGGCGTGGATGACCAGCGTGACGTCGTCCACGTGGATGCCCCGGGCGGCGATGTCCGTGGCCACCAGGGTTTTCGCGGTGCCGGACGAGAACGCTTCCAGGTTGCGCGTGCGCGCGTTCTGGCCGAGGTTGCCGTGCAGTTCGACGGCCGGGACGCCGCTCGCGACGAGTTTGCGGGTGAGGGCCTTCGCGCGGTGTTTCGTGCGGGTGAAGACCAGGGTGCGGCCGGGAGCCGCGGTGAGGTCGACCAGCACCGGCAGGCGGTGGGTTTCCTCGAGGTGCAGCACGTGGTGCGTCATCGTCGAGACCGGGGACTGCGCCGAGTCGACGCTGTGCAGCATCGGGTCGTTCATGAAGCGCTTCGCGAGCACGTCGATCCCGTTGTCGAGCGTCGCGGAGAACAGCAGGCGCTGGCCGCGCTCGGGGGTCGCCGCCATGATGCGGCGGACCTCGGGCAGGAAGCCCAGGTCGGCCATGTGGTCGGCCTCGTCGAGCACGGTGATCTCGATCTTGTCCAGCTTCGCTTCGCCGGAGCGCATGTGGTCGGCGAGCCGGCCGGGGCAGGCGACGACGATGTCGACGCCGTCGCGCAGGCGGGTGATCTGCGGGTTCGCGCTCACGCCGCCGAAAATCGTGGTGGCCTTGAGGCCCAGCGGGCGCGCCAGGGGCACGATCGCGGCCTCGATCTGGGTGGCCAGTTCGCGCGTCGGGGCGAGGATCAGCGCCCGCGGCCGGCCGGGGCGGCGCCGCGTCGGGCCCGCGGCCAGGCGGGCCAGCACGGGCAGCACGAAGCCGTAGGTCTTGCCGGAGCCGGTGCGGCCGCGGCCGAGGACGTCGCGGCCCGCGAGCGTGTGCGGGAGCGTGGCGGCCTGGATCGGGAAGGGCTCGGTGACGCCCTGGGCGGCGAGCGCGTCGACAAGAGTCTTGGGCAGGCCGAGTTCGGTGAAAGTCGTCATGGTTGGTGCGGACGCGAAAGCGTCCCGTATCTCCGTACGTAGCGCGGTTGTCCTGCCCGGCGCGGCCTCGGGTGGCTGCGGCGCGTGGTCGTCGACAACAGTGAGACGCGGTCCGAGGCAGAACTGAGCGGACCGCATCGTCCACTATACCGTCCCAAGATCCAGCGGGCTACGTGATATCGCCCGCAGGCCGCCACGCGCGAACCGACGAAGCGGGTGCGCGATGTTCGTTCGTTTCCACCATCGCCGCCGCGCCCGCGGGTGCGAGGCTGGCCGCATGAGCGCAGACGAACTCCGGGGACTGCTGGGCGAATGGACACGGGAAGCGGGAGTTCCCGGTGTCTCGGCCGGGATTCTCCACGAGGGCAAGGAAACCTTGCTGACCGCGGGAGTGTCCAGTGTGGACACCGGAACGCCGGTGGACGACGACACGCTGTTCATGATCGGCTCCACCAGCAAGACGTTCGCCGCCGCCGCGGTGCTCGTGCTGGTCGAGGACGGCGTGCTCGCACTGGACCGGCCGGTGGTCGAGTACCTCCCGGAGCTGCGGCTCGCCGACCCGCTCGCGACCAAGACCGTGACGCTGCGCCACCTCCTCACGCACTCGTCCGGCTTCCTCGGCGACATCGAGGTCGACACCGGCTGGGGCGACGACGCGCTCGCCCGCGCCGTGCGGCAGTTCGACGAGCTGCCGCAGGTGTTCCCGGTCGGCGAGGTGTTCTCCTATTGCAACGCCGGATTCCTCCTGGCCGGCCGTGTCGCGGAGGCGGTGTCCGGCGGCGCCTACGAGGACTTGGTCCGCACCCGGCTGCTGGAGCCGCTCGGCA
Source organism: Amycolatopsis sp. cg13 (assembly GCF_041346965.1). GTDB lineage: Bacteria > Actinomycetota > Actinomycetes > Mycobacteriales > Pseudonocardiaceae > Amycolatopsis. The sequence continues at coordinate 4,084,347 of NZ_CP166848.1, read as the reverse complement.
TGACGGACTCGTACTTTCAGCCCTGGGACGTGCTGACCCGGCGGCACGCCGTCGGGCACGCGCTGCGCGAGGACGGCCCGGCGGTCGCGCACACCGTCGGCCTCGCCCGGGCGGACGCGCCGGCGGGCGGTCTCTGGTCGACCGCCCGTGACCAGCTGAAATGGGCTCGATTCCAGCTGACCGGCGGGGAGGTGTTGAGCGACGAGACCCGCCGCCTCATGCACGACGCGCAGCGCAAGGGCGCGCTGCCGTTCGAGGAGGTCGGGCTGTCCTGGCTGCGGCTGAGCCACGGCGACACGCAACTGGTGCGGCACGGCGGCAACGTCAGCAACCTGCAGCTGTCGGAGTTCGTGATGGCGCCGAGTGAGAACCTCGCGGTCACCGTGCTCACCAACAGCGCGGGCGGCGGCGCGCTCGGCCCGCGGATCGTCGACTGGTGCCTCGAGAACCTCGCTGACCTGCCGAAACTGGGCGGACGTCCGACCAGGGCGATCGACCCGGGCGACTGCCCTGGACGGTATCGGACCGGCTCGCTGATCTTCGAGGTCACCGAACGCGACGGCTCGCTCTGGGCGCAGATGATCCTCGACACCGACGATCCGGACATCCTCTCGGCCCCGCCGTTCGAGGTCGCCTTCGTCGACGACGACGTGCTCGCCCGCGCCTCGGACACCAGCAGGCCGAGCGCGCGTTTCCGGCGCGACGGCCACGGCCGGGTGGACGCGGTGGAGTTCGGCGGCCGCACCGCGCTAAGGTTACCGGGCGGTAATATCGGCTGACCTGGAGATGCGATGAGCGAAACGGCGACAGCGCTGCTGAACCCGCGGGACTACGACGCCCGGAAGTTCGACCCGGAGACCCAGCGGCTGCTGCGGGCGACGATCGACTGGTTCGAATCGCGCGGCAAGCGCCGTCTCGCGGAGGCGTATCACGACCGCGAGTTCTACGCCGACTTCCTGGAGTTCGCGGGCAAGGAAGGCCTGTTCGCCACGTTCCTCACCCCGGCCGCGGATTCGGCCGGGGACGCCGAGAAGCGCTGGGACACCAGCCGGATCGCCGCGCTGGCGGAAATCCTCGGCTTCTACGGTCTCAACTACTGGTACCCGTTCCAGGTCACCGTTCTCGGCCTCGGACCGGTGTGGCAGAGCGGAAACGCGGCCGCCCGCAAGCGTGCCGCGGCAGCGCTGGCCGAGGGCGGGGTAGGCGCGTTCGGACTGTCCGAAAAGGAACACGGTGCGGACATCTACTCGTCCGACCTCGTGCTCACCCCGGACGGCGAGGGCGGCTACCGCGCCAACGGGTCGAAGTACTACATCGGCAACGGGAACTGCGCGCGCACGGTTTCGGTGTTCGGCCGGATCGAAGGCGTCGAAGGACCCGAGCAGTACGTGTTCTTCTACGCCGATTCCGAGCATCCGAACTACCACGTCGTGAAGAACATCGTGCCGTCGCAGATGTACGTCGCGGAGTTCCGGCTCGAGGACTACCCGGTGCGCGCCGAGGACCTCCTGCACACCGGACCGGAGGCCTTCAGCGCCGCGCTGAACACGGTCAACATCGGCAAGTTCAACCTGTGCTTCGGCGGCATCGGGATGGCGACGCATTCGCTGTACGAGGCGATCACGCACGCGCAGAACCGGATCCTGTACGGCAACCCGGTCACCGATTTCCCGCACGTGCGCCGCGAATTCGTCGAGGCCTACGCGCGGTTGACCGGGATGAAGCTGTTCTCCGACCGCGCGATCGACTACTTCCGCTCGGCGAACCAGCAGGACCGCCGCTACCTGCTGTACAACCCGATCACCAAGATGAAGGTCACCACCGAGGCGCAGAAGGTGATCGGGCTGGTCGCGGATGTCGTGGCGGCCAAGGGTTTCGAGGCCGACACCTACCTCGCGATGGCCAAGAACGACATCGACGGCCTGCCCAAGCTGGAGGGCACGGTCGCGGTGAACCTCGCGCTGATCGCGAAGTTCATGCCCGCGTACCTGTTCGCGCCGCAGGAATACCCGGCGGTGCCGACCCGCGACGACGCCTCCGACGACGACTTCCTGTTCCGCCAGGGCCCCGCGCGCGGACTGTCGAAGATCCGGTTCCACGACTGGAAACCGGCTTACGAGAACGCGAAGCACCTGCCGAACGTCGCCCGGTTCACCGAACAGGCCGACGTGCTGGTGCGCCTGCTTTCCGAGGCGACGCCGGACGAGGCGCAGCAGAAGGACCTGGACTTCGGCCTCGCGCTGACCGAGCTGTTCACCCTCGTCGTGTACGGGCAGCTGATCCTGGAACAGGCTGAGCTGACCGGCGTGTCAGACGATGTGCTAGACCAGCTGTTCGCCGTGCTGGTGCAGGACTTCAGCGTCGCCGCGGTCGATCTGCACGGCAAGCCGAGCTCCACGGAGAAGCAGCAGGAGCTGGCCTTGGCCGGGCTGCGGAAGCCGGTGGTGGACGACGAACGGTTCGGTCGCGTGTGGGCGATCGTGCGCGAGCTTTCCGGTGCGTACGAGATGAATCCCTGACGCGCACCGCCTGGCGAGACGGGCTGCGGCTTCGTTCCGGCGAAGGTACGTGAGGGGAACCCTGAGGGAATCAGATTCCCTCAGGGTTCCCCTCATGTACTTCGGCATCGCGCGCCGCGCACGTCGACGGGCGAGAACCCCCGCGCGTCACTGCGAAAACCCCAATGCGGCAGTGGGTGCGCTCAACGCACCGAACGCCACATTGGGTGCGTCAGACGCACCCAATGCGGCATTGGGGCGTTCTACTTGCCGAATCCGGCGCGTCGCAGCGCATCCGCCATCGCGCCGCCGCCCCCGGAGTCACGACGGTCCCGGCCGCCACCGCCGCCACGCTGCTGCGGCTGGTTCCGGCGCTGACCGCCGCCGCCCTGACCGCCACCGCCGCCCTGGCCGCGATCCCGGCCGCCGCCGCGGTTGTTGCCCGCGCCGGGTTCGTCGTCCAGGCGCAGGGTCAGCGAGATCCGCTTGCGCGGCACGTCGACCTCCAGCACCTTCACCTTCACGATGTCGCCCGGCTTCACGACGTCGCGCGGGTCCTTCACGAAGTTCTTCGACAGCGCCGAAACGTGCGCGAGGCCGTCCTGGTGCACGCCGACGTCGATGAACGCGCCGAACGCGGCCACGTTCGTCACCACGCCCTCCAGCCGCATGCCCGGCTTGAGGTCGCCGATCTTCTCGACGCCCTCGGCAAAGGTCGCGGTCTTGAACGCCGGACGCGGGTCGCGGCCCGGCTTCTCCAGCTCGGACAGGATGTCGGTGACCGTCGGGAGGCCGAAGGTGTCGTCGACGAACTCGGTGGGCTTGAGCGCCTGCAGAGTCCGTGCGTTGCCGATCAGTTCGCGGATGCCGCTGCCGGTGCGGTCGAGGATCCGTCGCACGACCGGGTACGCCTCCGGGTGCACCGAGGACGCGTCGAGCGGGTCGTCGCCGTCCGGGATGCGGAGGAAGCCCGCGCACTGTTCGAACGCCTTCGGGCCGAGCCGTGCGACGTCCTTGAGCGCGGTCCGCGAGCGGAACGGGCCGTTGGAGTCGCGGTGCGCCACGATGTTCTCCGCGAGCGACGTCGTGATGCCCGAAACCCGGGTCAGCAGGGGAGCGGACGCGGTGTTCACGTCCACGCCGACCGCGTTCACGCAGTCCTCGACCACCGCGTCCAGCGAACGCGACAGCGACACCTCGGACAGGTCGTGCTGGTACTGGCCGACGCCGATCGACTTCGGGTCGATCTTCACCAGTTCGGCCAGCGGGTCCTGCAGCCGGCGCGCGATCGAGACCGCGCCGCGCAGCGAGACGTCCATGCCCGGCAGTTCCTGCGAGGCGAACGCCGAGGCCGAGTACACCGACGCGCCCGCCTCGGACACGACGGCCTTGGTGAGCTTCAGCTCCGGGTGCTTCTTGATCAGCTCGATGGCCAGCTTGTCGGTCTCCCGCGAGGCGGTGCCGTTGCCGATCGAGATCAGGTCGACGTTGTGCTTCCCGGCCAGCACGGCCAGCTCCGCGATCGACTGGTCCCACTTGTTCGCCGGCTGGTGCGGGTAGATCACGTGGGTGTCGACGACCTTGCCGGTCGCGTCGACCACGGCCACCTTCACGCCGGTGCGGAAGCCCGGGTCGAGGCCCATCGTCGCGCGGGTGCCCGCCGGGGCGGCCAGCAGCAGGTCGCGCAGGTTCGCCGCGAACACGCGCACGGCGTCGTCCTCGGCCGACTGGCGCAGCCGCATCCGCAGGTCGATGCCCAGGTGCAGGAGGATCTTCGTGCGCCAGGCCCAGCGCACGGTGTCGCCGAGCCACTTGTCCGCCGGACGGTCCTGCTGGCTGATGCCGAACCGGGCGGCGATGCGCTGCTCGTACTCGGTCGGGCCGACGCGCACCGGAGCGTCCTCGGCGACCGGCTCGGAGGGCTCCATCGACAGGTCGAGGATCTCTTCCTTCTCGCCGCGCAGCATCGCGAGGATCCTGTGCGAGGGGAGCTTGGTGTAGGGCTCGGAGAAGTCGAAGTAGTCGGAGAACTTGGCCCCGTCGGTCTCCTTGCCCGCCCGCACCTTCGACGCCAGGTGGCCCTCGGTCCACATCTTCTCGCGCAGCTCGCCGATCAGGTCGGCGTCCTCGGCGAAGCGCTCGACCAGGATGGCGCGCGCGCCGTCGAGGGCGGCCTGTGCGTCCGCGACGCCCTTGTCCGCGTCGACGAACACCGCGGCGGCTGCCTGCGGATCCGTCGACGGGTCGTTCAGCAGGCCGTCGGCCAGCGGCTCCAGACCGGCCTCGCGGGCGATCTGCGCCTTGGTCCGCCGCTTGGGCTTGTAGGGCAGGTAGATGTCCTCGAGCCGCGACTTCGTGTCCGCGGCGAGGATCTGCGCCTCGAGCGCCTCGTCCAGCTTGCCCTGGCTCCGGATGGACTCCAGGACCGCGCCGCGGCGCTCGTCCAGCTCGCGCAGGTAGCGCAGCCGCTCCTCGAGCGTGCGCAGCTGCGCGTCGTCCAGCTCTCCGGTGACTTCCTTGCGGTACCGGGCGATGAACGGCACCGTGGACCCCTCGTCGAGGAGCCCGACGGCGGCCTTGACCTGCCCTTCGCGCACCCCCAGCTCTTCGGCGATCCGCTGCTCGACCGACTGCACGCTCAAAACCAGGCTCCTGCTTCGTCTCGGGTTGCTCCGAGCCTGCATTGTGCCGCTGCCCGCCCGGCGCGGCGCGCATGGCCCGCCGAAGCACCTCCGGAAGTTCCTTGACATCCGTATTGGTCTAGTCCATTTTGAGGTGACCTGGCTCACTGTCGTGCGGAGGTCTGCCCGTGTCCCCACACCCGTCCACCCGGCGGCTGCCTGCCCTGGTGTCCCTGCTGGCCTCGGTCGCGCTCGCGCTCGGTGTCACGCTCGCCCTCGGCACCACCAGCGCATCGGCCGCGAACATCCTCGCCAACCCCGGCTTCGAGAGCGGCTCGCTCTCCGGCTGGACCTGCAGTGGCACCGCGTCGGTCGTCTCGACCCAGGCCCACGACGGCAGCCACTCGCTGAGCGCGGCGCCCTCCGGTTCCGACACCGGGCAGTGCTCCCAGCAGGTCACGGTGCAGCCCAACACCGCGTACAAGCTGTCCGCGTGGGTCCAGGGCAGCTACGTCTACCTGGGCGTCTCCGGCGCTGCCACGCAGAACACCTGGACGCCCGGCGCGACCGGCTGGCAGCAGCTCAGCCTGAGCTTCACCACCGGCTCGTCCACGAGCCTCACGGTGTACCTGCACGGCTGGTACGGCCAGCCCGCCTACCTCGCCGACGACGTCAACCTCGACGGCCCGGGCACCCCGCCCACGACGTCCACGAGCCCCACGACCTCCACCGCGCCGACGACCCCGACCTCGCCGACGACGACCACCACGACCAGCACGCCGCCGCACAACGGCGACCTGCCGAAGCACATCCTCACCGGCTACTGGCAGAACTTCGACAACGGCGCGAAGACGCTGAAGCTGGCTGACGTGCCCACGACGTACAACGTCATCGCGATCGCCTTCGCCGACGCCACCACGACGCCCGGCGCGGTGAGCTTCACGCTCGACCCGGCCCTGTCGTCGAAGCTCGGCGGCTACACCGACGCGCAGTTCCGCGAAGACATCAAGACCGTGCAGGCGCGCGGCCAGAAGGTGATCATCTCGGTCGGCGGCGAGAAGGGCACGATCAGCGTCGGCGACAGCTCCTCGGCGAGCAACTTCGCCAACTCGGTGAAGCAGCTGATCTCCACCTACGGCTTCGACGGCGTCGACATCGACCTGGAGAACGGCATCAACGCCACCTACATGGGACAGGCGCTGCGCAGCATCCACGACGGCGGCGGCTCGGTGATCACCATGGCGCCGCAGACGATCGACATGCAGTCCACCCAGGGCGGCTACTTCCAGCTGGCGCTGAACGTCAAGGACATCCTCACCGTCGTCAACATGCAGTACTACAACTCGGGCGCGATGAACGGCTGCAACGGGAACGTCTACTCCCAGGGCACGGTCGACTTCCTCACCGCGCTCTCGTGTATCCAGCTGCAGGGCGGCCTGCGGGCCGACCAGGTCGCGTTCGGGCTGCCGTCCTCGGGCTCGGCCGCGGGCGGCGGGTACCAGTCGCCGTCGAACGTCGTGTCGGCGATGAACTGCATGGCCAAGGGCACCGGCTGCGCTTCGTTCAAGCCGTCGGCGACGTATCCGGAGTTCCGCGGCGCGATGACCTGGTCCATCAACTGGGACGCGTCGAACGGCTACTCCTTCGCCAACACGGTCAGCGCGGGCCTGAAGAACCTGCCCTGATCGAACGCACCAGGTAGTCGGCCGGGTCGAGTGCCCTGGTCCGGCGGTCGTATTCGGTGACCAGCCCGGGCCAGTTGGTGCTCACCCGGCCGTTTTCCTGCCGGTACCAGCTTGTGCAACCGCTCCAGACGCTGTGCGAAAGCCGCGCTTGCACCTCGCGGTCGTAGCGTTCCTCGACTTCGGCGCGCACCTCCAGCGACGCCACGTCCGGCCGGGCGAGGTGTTCGACGGCCTGGCGGAGGTAGCGCGCTTGCCGCTCGATCATGTAGATGATCGAGCCCGCGCCGAGGTTGGTGTTGGGGCCGTAGACGCAGAACAGGTTCGGGAATCCCGGCACTGTCATGCCGAGGTACGCCCGCGCGCCGCCGCGCCACGCCTCGGACAACAACCGGCCGTCGCGGCCGAGCACCTTCATCGGGCCGAGGAATTCCGTCGCCTTGAACCCGGTGCCGTAGATCAGCACGTCGACCTCGTGCTCCACGCCGTCCGCCGTGCGTATTCCGCGCGGAGTGATTTCCTTAATCGAGGACGTTTCGACAGAGACGTTCGGCTGCGCGAGCGCGGGCAGGTAGTCGTTGGTGAACAAGATCCGCTTGCAGCCCAACGGATAGTCCGGCTTCACGCGGCGGCGCAGCGTGCGGTCCTTGAGATGACGGCGGCGCAGCTGAGCGGTGCGCAGTTCGAAGATCTTGGTCAGCAACGGATATCGCGTCATGCCGTAGGTCGCGTACTCGGCGAGCAGGAAGATCCGCGCGCGACCGAACAGCTGCGTCTTCGGCAGACGGCGGAAAAGCCGCTTCTGCCAGGCTTTGTAGCGGCCGTCGTTCTTGCCCATGATGTATGGCGGCGTGCGCTGGAAGACGGTGACGTGCGCGGCTTCCTTGCGGATCTCCGGCACGAACTGGATCGCGCTCGCGCCGGTGCCGATCACCGCGATCCGCTTGCCCGCCAACGGGATTTCGTGGTTCCACTCAGCGGAGTGGAACGCCTCGCCGGCGAAGGTCTCGCGGCCGGGGATCGACGGCCAGGCTGGCCGGGAGAGCTGTCCGACAGCGGGTGCGAAGACATCCGCCTCGAAGGTTTCGCCTTGCGCGGTCTCGACCCGCCAGCGGCCGTCCTCGTAGGTCGCGGAGGTGACCTCGCGTCCGTAGCGGATGTGCGGTTCGATGCCGTACTTCGCGATCACGCGCTTGAGGTAGGCGTGGATGTCCGGCTGCATCGCGTACCGCTTCGGCCAGTCCGGATTGGGTTCGAAGGAGAACGAGTACAGCGGCGACGGGATGTCGCAGGCCGCGCCGGGGTAGGTGTTCTCGCGCCATACGCCGCCCGGTTCGGCCGCCCGCTCCAGGATCGTGACGTTCGGGAAACCGGCGCGCTTCAGCTCGATCGCGGCGCCGATTCCGCCGAACCCGGTGCCCACGATCAGCACGGATGGGGTGTCGTCCATAGCCCGAAGCTACGCAGGCGGCCGCCGGTGCGGAAGGGCACGAACGGCCACTCGATCGAGAATTCCGGCCAGCGGACGTCGTGAGCGGCGATCACGGTTCTAACCGGGATCGCCACTCACGACCTCGTGTGTCTTGCCGGGCTCGGCCCACGCGAGCAGCTTCCTTCCGGCACTCTCCAGTGCGGAGGTGTCGCGCTTTGTGAGCCGTTCGAAGGGGGTGAGGACGAGCGTCGCCGACTCGCGCGTGGTCGTCGTTTCCCAGATTCCGCGGACCCGGCCGTCGACCAGCAGGGTGCCTTTGACCAGGCCGTTGATGGTGATCACGCGTTTGCGGTGCTCGTCGCTGATCATCCGCGTGCGGTCGGCGTAGGACAGCAGCGTCTGGTCGAACGGGCCCAGCAGCCGCGGCGGCGCGGGCGTGTCCTCGTCGGGCAGCGTGGCGTCCGGCAGGTCGTAGAGCGTGCGGCCTTCGGGATCGAGATAGGTGCGCAGGTCCATCTCCTCGATCACCTCGCCGAGCTTCGTGACGCCCGCCCAAGCCTGCACGTCCGCGACCGTCGCCGGACCGAACGCGGCGAGATAGCGGCGGACCAGCTCGGCGGCGGAGGGCTCGGGCGCGGCGACGCCGTCGAGCCAGTGGTCCGCCACCTGGTACGTCGGCTGCCCGGCCTTGCCCCACACGCCGCGCGGCGGGATCTGGACGAGCGGCAGGATGGCGCGGACCAGGAACATCAGCGACGCGGCCGGAGTCTCCGGATAATGCTCGACCAGCGCTTTGCCGAGCTGGTCGCTCGAATGCGGCCGCTCGCGCAGCAGTTCGCTGGTCGTTTTCGCCACGGCGTCGTGATCGAGTTTGGACAGCGGCTCCCGGTGCTGGTTGGCCGCCGTCAGGGCGCGGTCCATGACGATCTGGGTCAGTGGCCGCCAGGCGAGCGCGTCGGCGGCGGGGACGAGGTGCACCGTGCCGCGCATCAGCACCATCCGCACCACGCTGCGGTCGAGCAGCAGGCTCGCGAGGTCGTCCGGCTGGAAGCCTTGCAGCCGGCACCACAGCGCGTAATACGGCGGGAACGGCGCTTGCGCTTGCAGTCCGGCGAGGTGCGCGACGGCGTCGAGAACCGGCATTTTGGCGGGCTTCAGGAGCAGCTGCCGGTCGAGGGTCGCGCGGTTGAGGAGGCGGTGGGAAAGGTGCACGGCGGGAGCTTAACGAGCAACCCGGACAGTTTTGGCCCTCGATCGGCACGCGGGCGGCCGGTTGATCCATAATTCCGGCCATGGCCGAGCTAGCCGCACCCGCCATCCGCGACTGGGACTACCCGCGCGGCACGGCGAGTGTGCTGCTCATGCACCGGTTCGCCGAGGAACACGGCGTCACGCTGCCCGGGGTGGCTGTCGAGGAATTGCGTGCGCCGGACCGGCAGCTCGACGCCTGGCAGGAACTGGCCGTCGTGCGCGCGTTGCTGTCGACGGTCGGGTCGGGCGACGACGTCGCGCTCAGCCTCGGCTGCCGGTACCGGGCGACCACGTTCGGCATCTTCGGCTTCGCCTGCATCAGCAGCCCGACGATGCGCGACGCGATGGTGTTCGCCTTGCGATACCTGGATTTGTCGTTCACCTTCTGCATTCCGCACGTCGAGCTGGACGCCGCCGGACTCCGTCTGGTGCTGGACGATTCGCGGGTCCCCGAAGACGTCGCGCGATTCCTAGCGCTGCGCGACCTGTCCGCGATCTGCACCGTCATGCGGGACCTCTTGCCGGAGATCTCCTTGGAACGGCTGGAGTTCCGGTTCCCTTCTTCATCCTTTGTGGACGCATATCGGACGGCCTTCGGGGTCAGCCCGATTTTCGGGGCGGCCGAGCATCAGGTCATCCTTGATCCCGAGCTGTTGAATCTGCCGTTGCCGCAGGCCAACGAGCAAACCGTCGCGTTGTGTGCCGCGCAGTGCGATGCCCTCGTCGCCCGTCGCCGCACGCGATCAGGAGTCCCGCAGCTGGTGCGGGAACGGCTGGTGCGGCTGGGCGGCGCGGATGCCGGGATGGACGAGATCGCCCGTCAGCTCACGCTCAGCGCGCGAACCCTGCGACGTCGGTTGACCGAGGCGGGCACCGGCTACCGCCAGCTGCTGGACGAGGTCCGCCAGACACTCGCCGAGGAAATGCTCGACACCGGCGTGTTGTCGGTCGATGACGTCGCTTTGCGCCTGGGCTATGCCGAGGCTTCGAGCTTCATCTACGCGTTCAAGCGCTGGACTGGTACGACGCCCGCCGCGTACGCCCGCCGCAACCGCTAGCCGTTATGGACACTTCGTTACACAATGCCGTAGGCTGCCCGCATGGCTCGCCCCCGCACCTTCGATCGCGAACAAGTGCTCACCGCCGCCACTGAGCTGTTCTGGCGGCGGGGCTTTCACGCGACCAGTGCCGAAGAGCTGTGCCAGGCAACCGGTCTGGGCCGCAGCAGCCTGTACAACACCTTCGGCAGCAAGGGCGCGCTGTTCGCGGAATGCCTCGGCCGCTATCTCGACACCACCGCGCAGGCCACCGCCGAGGTGATCGCCAAAAAGGGCGACCCGGTGGCGCGAATCGAGGCTTATCTGACGAAGGTGGTCCTCGAAGAAGCCGAGCGGTCGAGCACCGGCGCGCCGAGCGGATGTCTCGCGGTCAATTCCGTCGCCGAACTGGCTGGCGACACCGAGAATGCGGAGTTTCTGGAGCAGGTCGCCCGCGACACCGATGCCCGGCTGCGCTTGCTGACCGATCTATTGCGCGCAGGTCAGGCAGCTGGCGAAGTCACCGCTGGGGTTCCCGCGGAAGGCTTGGCCGCGTATGTGAACGCCAGCGTCGCCGGGCTGCGGATCTCCGCTCAAGGCGGCGCGCCGCTGGCCCGGCTGGCCGACATCGTCCAGGCCGCCACCCGGGCGCTTCGCCCGTAGCCACGCCCTTCCGGCTTCATGCCGGCCGAGTTTTGAACCGATCGTTACAGGAAAGGGATTCTCATGTCCGTGACCCGAGTGCCGTCCGCGGTCTACGTACTGGCGGCAGGCATTTTCGCCATGGTCACCAGCGAATTCGCCGTCGCCGGGCTGATGCCGCAGCTCGCCGCCGGACTCGGTGTCGACGTCGCGCAGATCGGCTACCTCATCACGGTCTTCGCCGTCGCGATGGCAGTCGGCGGCCCGGTGCTGACGCTGGTGTTGCTGCGCGTCCGGCCGAAAACCGCACTGATGGTCATCTTCGCCGTGTTCTTGGCTGGCAACGTGCTGGCCGCGCTCGCGACGACGTACTCGGTGATGGTGGTCGCGCGCGTGATCAGCGGTGTTGCGTCGCAAGCCTTCTTCGGCATCGCGATTTCCCTGTGCGGGCAACTGGTCGGCGAACGCGTGCGCGGCCGGGCGATCGGCGTCGCGATGAACGGCCTGATGCTCGGCACCCTGCTGGGACTGCCGCTGGCGACCTTCGCGGGCGGACATTTCGGCTGGCGAGCGGCGTTCTGGACGATCACCCTGCTGACCGTGCTGGCCGCGCTGCTGACTCAGTTCCAAGTGCGCGATGCCGGGCCGGTTCACCACCGGGAAACCGTGGACCTGCGCGTTTTCCGCCGTCCGAAGCTGATTCTCGCGCTGGTCTCCAGCACGCTGATTATCGGCGCGACGTTTTCCGCGTTCAGCTTCTTCACACCGATCCTGACCCAAGTCAGCGGATTCTCGCCGGACACGGTCCCGCTGCTGCTACTCGGCTACGGTGCGGCGACGGTCGTCGGCAACAGCATCGTCGGCAGGCTCGCTGACCGGCACACCGTGTCGACGCTCGCGGTCGGCACGCTCCTCAACGCCTTCTTCCTCACCGGCTTCGCACTGTTCACGGATGTGCCCGCGGCGGCGCTGGTGTTCATGCTCGCGATCGGCCTGGCTGGCGTGACGATGAACCCCGCGATGGCGGTGCGGGTGCAGCGGGCCGGGAACACGAGCCCGCTGGTCAACACGGTGCATTCGTCGTTCATCACGCTGGGGGTCATGCTCGGCTCGTCCGTCGGCGCCAGCCTGATCGAGCCGTACGGCCTGCGCGCGCCGATCGTCCTCGGCACCGCGATGGCCGTGGTCGCGGTGGTGACGATCCTGCCCGCGTTCCGTCGGGCGGTTCAGCCGGTGGTGCCTGTTCCGGAGGTTTGCTGCGCCAGCACGGCCGGATAGGTGGTTTCCAGCAGCTGCACCAGGGATTCCACCAGGAACGCGCGCAGTTCGGCCCGTTCGAGGGTGCCGCGGACCAGCCATTCCCGGGACGCGGCGCGCAGCATCCCGCCGTATGCGCGGATCATCGCCCGCAGCTGCGGATGTCCGTTCGCGGGCAGCAGCGCGGCGGCGAGAACCCGGTCGGCGGCGATCTCGTCGGCCTCGCGCATAATCCGCTCGACCTCCGGGTCGTGCGCCGCGTCGATGACGGTGAGCCAGGCGTCCCGGTTGCGTTCCACGACGTCGATCCACCGGTCGATGCCGATCTCCAGCCGCAGCCGGGGCGGGCCGTCGGGCAGGGCGTCGACGACCGGGGCGGGCACGATCGTCATCTGCCGCACCACTTCGAGATACAGCTCGCGTTTGCCGCCGAAATAGTGGTTGATCAGCGGCCGGGCGACTCCCGCTGCCGCCGCGATGTCCGAAGTGGACACCGAGGAGTAGCTGCCCGCGCCGAAGCACCGCCGGGCCGCGGCGAGGATTTCGGCCCGGCGTTCGGCGGGATCCAGCCGCCGCCGGGGTCCGCTGCTCACCGCGCCAGCCTCGCCGCCGGGCGAGGTCGTTGTCAACACGTTGCGGACCGCGGCGCGGTGCTGTCACCGGATGCCGTTACCCAACCGGAACAACCGGCCGGTAACTCCGGCCGCCCCGGCCGCGACCTTCAGCCGGGGGACGTGGGGCGAGCGGGAGCGGGCGATGAACGGCACGGACCAGCAGCCGCGGCCGTCCGGCCGGTGGGTCGGGGTGCGGTTGCACTACCGGCACGTCCGGATGGACGACCGGCCGTGCGCGACCGGCTGCCCGGAGGACGAGCTGACGGTGTCGTATCCGGGGATACTGATCAGCAGCTACGACGACGGCGAACTGGTGGGGGAGAGGTGGATCCCGCTGGGAGCCGAGCCGAGCGAGGAGGACGACGAGGCGCTGATCGAACAGCTGCGGGCGGCGCTGTGGTGGCAACTGGGCGAGACGCAACCGGACACCTGACCCGCGTCGAGAAGTACGTGAGGGGAACCCTGAGGGAATCTGATTCCCTCAGGGTTCCCCTCACGGCTTTCCCAGCCGCCGTTCGAGGCCGTCCAGGAGCAAGCACAGGCCGTATTCGAAGGTCTGGTCGATGGTGTGCTTGGTCTGCTGGGCGGTCAGGTGGTCGAGCGCGGGATAGCGGCCGGTCTCGACGATCCGGCGGAACTCGGCCTCGTGGCCGTCGAGCCATTCGTCGTTGGCCAGCCCGGTGTCTTGCCGCGCCCACGCTTCCGACTGCCAGGTGAGCGCGAGACTGCGGACGTGGCCGAACAGATTGAGGTGCACGAGAAGCAGCTCTTCGGCGGGCAGCGCGGTCCGGAGCAGTGCGGCCAGCACCCACTCGGAGTACCGCATCAGGTTCGGCGTGGGCCGGGGCCGCGTCATGGACAGCGCCTCGGCGACCCAAGGATGGCGTCGGCAGACTGTCCACAAGAGACGGAGCGTGTATTCCAGGCAAGGCCGCCACGGGGTCGGCGGCTCGCGGCGGATCGCTTCTCCGGCAACGGCGTCGGCCATCAGGTGGACCAGTTCGTCCTTGTCGCTGACGTGCCGGTACAGCGACATCGTCGCCGCGCCGAGTTCGGTGGCGATCCGGCGCATCGACACTGCCGGAAGCCCGTCCGCGTCGGCGATTTCGATGGCGACGCGCACGATCCGGCCCCGGCGCAGCTCCGGTTCCTGCTTCCGCTGCACCGAGCGCACGACGGTGCCCGCGCCTGGTTTGGGGTCGACCAAGCCCTGCTCGCGCAGCTCGGCGATGACCTTCGTCGCGGTCGCCATCGCGACGCCCCATTCCCGCGTGATCTGCCGCGTCGACGGTGCGCGGTCGCCCGGCCGCAGCCGTCCGCTCGTGATGCGCTCGCGGATTTCGGCCACGATCCGCTGGTAGGGCGCAGAGTCCATCGGTACCTCCAGTGCACTAGTGCGCTCCATCGCCCTAACCGCGTGGCAGAAGAACTGCACTAGAACAAAAGTACCCGAAGAAGAAAGCGCTCGTACGGTGTACACATGCGCACTGTCCTGATCTCCGGCGCAGGCGTCGCCGGACTTTCCCTCGCGTACTGGCTGCGGCAGTACGGTTTTCGCCCGACGCTGATCGAACGCGCCCCCGCGTTACGGCCAGGCGGCCAAGCGGTCGACATCCGCGGCACGGCTCGTGAGGTCGTCGCTCGCATGGGCCTGCTGGACGAAGTCCGTGCCGCGCACACTGGCACCCGCGGCATCGCCTGGCTCGACGAACGCGGCCGTCGCGTGGCGGAGATGGCGGCGGACGCGTTCGGCGATTCCGGCGGGGTGATCGCGGATCTCGAAATCCTCCGCAACGACCTCGTCCGGATCCTGCACGACGCCGCAGCCGCCGACATCGAATACGGCACCGAAATCACTGCGCTGACCGAGGAATCCGACGGAATCCGCGCGACCTTCACGCACGGCCCCGCGCGGACGTTCGACGTCGTGGTCGGCGCGGACGGCATCGGGTCGGGCGTGCGGTCGCTGGTGTTCGGCCCGGAATCCGTCCGCGATCTGGGCTATCACCTCGGGTACTTCCCGGCCCGGACGCGCCTCGCTCTCGATGGCTGGGAGGTCGTCTACAACCTGCCCGCGGGCAACGGCGTCGGCGGCCGGGTCGTCATGCTGTACCCGCTGGGCACTTCCGGAGACAGCCGGGTCCTGATCGGTTTCGCCTCACCAGAACCGATTTCGCCGCGAGCAAACCCGGCCGCGGTGGTAACCGAGGCGTTCGCCGGGGCTGGCTGGGAAATCCCCGCACTCCTCGAGCAACTCACGGACGATCTGTACTTCTCCCGCGCCGGGGAGGTCCGGCTGACGGAATGGCACCGCGGCCGCACGGTCCTGCTCGGCGATTCCGCCTTCGCCGGTTCACTCGGGATGGGGACCAGCCTGGCTATCGTCGGCGCCTACGTCCTCGCCGGTGAACTGTCCACTATGGACGATCCGCGTGCGGCTTTCGCCCGCTACGGCGACGAGATGCGGGACTACGTGGCCGTGAACCGGAAACGCCCGCCCGGCGGGGCCAGCGGATTCGCCCCGCGGACCCGGAACGGCATCCGGCTGCGCAACGCCTTCATGCGCGCGATACCGTATCTGCCGGGCAGACAACGGATGCTGGGCGGGCTTCAGCGCTCGGCGAACGCCATCACGCTGAAGCCCTACCCGGCTTTACGCTCCTGATCCGGTGACCGCCCGGTCGGCAGTCTCCGCCTTCTCCCGCAGGTCCACGCCCCGGGTCTCCGGAAGCGTGAACGTGACCAGCGCGCTGATCACCATGAGCACGATCCCGTAGATGATGAACAGCGACGGGTGTCCGTTCCCGGCGAACAGCGTCTGCAAGTACGGTGCCGTGCCGCCGAACGCGGCGACCGCGATCGAGTACGGCACGCCGACGCCGACCGCGCGGATGCGGGTCGGGAAGATCTCCGCGTAGACCGCCGGGCCGATGGAGGAGAACCCGGCCATGAACACCAGCGCGATCGACATCGCCACGAACAGCTGCCACGCCTCGTGCCCGACCATCGCGTTCAGCGGGAAGCTCAGCACGAGCAGGCCCGCGATAGCGATGAACAGCACCGGCTTGCGGCCGATGCGGTCGGACAGCATTCCCCACAGCGGCAAGGCGATCAGGAACACGACGTTCGCGAACACGCCCGCCCACAGCGCGCCAGTCGGGGCGACGCCGCGCACGGTGATCGCGTACGACGGCGCGGCGACGGCCCACATGTAGTAGATGACCGTCGCGCCGACAGTCAGCCCGACGACCTGCGCGAGCAGCTTCGGGTTCTGCTTGATCGTCTGCCAGATCTGGCCCTTCTCCTTCGCCGCGTCCTTCTTCGAAGCCTGGAACACCTCGGTCTCTCGCATGCGAAGCCGCACGTAAAGCGAGTAGATGCCGAAGACGCCGCCGAGGATGAACGGGATGCGCCAGCCGTAGGACAGCATCTGCTCGTGCGTCAAGACGCCGGAGAGCACCGCGCCCAGCAGCGTGCCGACGAGGACGCCGCAGGTGCCGGAGAAGTAGATCAGACTCGACCACAACCCGCGGCGGGCCGGCGGAGCGACCTCGGCGATGTAGGTCTGCGCGGACGGCAGCTCGCCACCGTGCGCGAGGCCCTGGGCCAGCCGCGCGACCACGAGGATCACCGACGCCCACACGCCGATTTGGCCGTACGTCGGGGAAAGGCCGATGACCAGGCTGCCGGCGGCGGCGATCGCGACGGTCAGCGACATCGCCAGCTGACGGCCCTTTCGGTCGGCGATCCAGCCGAACACCCAGCCGCCGACCGGCCGTGCGGCGAACCCGACCGCGAACACCGCCAGAGTGCTCAGCAGAGCCGAAACCGCGCTGTGAGCGTTGAAGAACTGCGCGGCGAAGAAGGACGCGAAGGTGGCGTAGACGTTCCAGTCGAACCATTCCATCGCGTTGCCGGCGCCGAGCCCGAAGAGGGTGCGGCGACGGTCTTGGACCACAGAAGTCATCGCATTGCTCCTTCGGCGAAACGGTCGAGACGGCGTACGGCGAGCTCGGCGTAGACGGTGGCGGCGCGGGAGAGCACGGACGGGTCGAAATCGGCGTACGGGCTGTGGTTGTTGGGCGCGGTGTGCGGTTCGAGACCGGGCATCAGCGCGCCGAGGCCGAGGAACGTGCCCGGCACCGCGGCGAGCACGCGGGAGAAGTCTTCGGAACCGGCGACCGGGTTGGGCAATTCGGTGTAGTACTGCTCGCCGATCGTCTCGCGGACGACCTCGGCGCCGAACGCCGTTTCATCGACATCCGTGACGGTCACCGGATATTCGTTCTCGAACACGACGTCCGCGGTGACGCCGTTCGCCCGCGCGACCCCGTCGATGGTCTCGCGGATGGTGGTGTCCAGCAGGGCGGCGGTGTCGTCGGAGAAGCAGCGGACCGTGGCCTCGAACTCGGCGGTCGCGGGGATGACGTTGCGCTTGGTGCCGCCGCGGATGACGCCGACGGTGAGCACCGCCGGGTCGAAGATGTCCAGCCGCCGCGTGATCATCGTCTGCAGCGCGGTAATCATCGCTGCCGCAGCGGAGATCGGGTCTTTGGCGCGGTGCGGCATTGAGCCGTGGCCGCCTTCGCCGTGCACGGTGACGAGCAGCTTGTGCGAAGCGGACATCAGCGTCCCGGGGCGGCTTGCGAACTGACCGCTGGGCAGCATCGACGAGAAGACGTGCAGCCCGTACGCAGCGTCGACGCGTCGGCCAGCGGCGTCGAGCACGCCTTCCTTCAGCATTACGCCCGCGCCGTCCCAGCCTTCTTCGCCGGGCTGGAACATCAGGACGACATCGCCGTTGAGCCGGTCTCGGTGGGTGTGCAGCAGCCGCGCCGCGCCGACCAGCGACGTGGTGTGCAGGTCGTGGCCGCACGCGTGCATCGCGCCGTTGGTCGCGGCGAAGTCGAGCCCCGTCGCTTCCTGGACCGGGAGCGCGTCCATGTCGGCGCGCAGCAGGACCGTGCGCGGTTGAGCCGAATCCCGGCGCGAGCCCTCGCCGCGAAGCACCGCGGTCACCGATGTCGTATCGGTGCCGGTGGAGACCTCCAGGCCGAGCCCGTCGAGTTCGCGCAGCACGCGTTCCTGGGTGCGCGGCAGGTCGAGCCCGATCTCGGGTTCGCGGTGCAGGTCGCGGCGCAGATGAGCCAGGTCGTCCTGCTGGCTGCGGGCGTCTTCGTGGAGGTCCACCGGCTCGGCTCCTCTTCGTCGGGGAACGGGCGTCTTGGTGGTCGAGTGTGCGAACTGACGCCCGATATCGGGTTAGAGTTGTCGGAATCGCTCGCAGATAGGCCTGCTGGAGAAGAAACAATGATCGACACACTGGAGGAGGAAGACTTTTCGCTCATCCACGCACTGCAACTGCGCCCCCGCGCCACCTGGACGCAACTGGCCGCGGCACTCGACTCCTCCCCGGTGACGCTGGCGCGGCGCTGGGAGCGGCTGCGCGACGGGGGAGCGGCCTGGGTGACGGCGTATCCGCACGTGCCCGGGCTGTATCAGGTGCAGGCCGCGTACGTGGAAATCCGCTGCGCGAGCGGCCAGGTGCGCGAGCTGATCCGCGAGCTGTCGACGTGGCCTTCGGTGGCCAGCATCGAGGAGGCTTCCCGCGAGTACAGCCTCGTGCTGACCGTCTTCGGCCTCGGCTTGCGCGATCTGTCGGCCCTGCTGCTGGACGCGATCCCCAGCCTCCCCGGGGTGCTCAACACGCGCTCGCATCTGGCGTCACGGCTGCACGTCGAAGGCAGTTCGTGGCGAGTAGGCGCGCTCGACCGACGGCGCGTGCAGGCCCTGTCGCAACTACCGTCCATCAGCGGCGGGCGGCTGGCGAAGCTGCAGCCGTGGGAAGAGCCGTATGCCCCGCTGACCGTCGCCTTGGGCGAGGACGGCCGCCGCAGCGCCGCGGACCTTGCCCGGATCACCGGACGCCCCGTGTCGACTGTCCGCCGTCAGCTCGGACACCTGCTGAGCGCCGACGCCCTGACGTTCCGCTGCGAGATCGCGCAGGGCCTGACGCCGTCGCCGATCGTCGTGAACTGGTGGTGCCAGGTCCCGGTGGCGCACGTGTCGACGTGCGTGGATCGGTTGCGGGCCAACCCGACTGTGCGGCAGATGGCGAGTTTGCCCGGTCCGGCGAATCTTTTGGTGACCACGTGGATGCGTTCGATCGAGGAGTCGATGCGGATGCAGGAGCATCTGGAGCAGGATCTGGCGCCGCTGTCGGTGGTGGATTCGGCGCTGATCCTGCGGACGGTGAAGCGGATGGGCTGGCTGCTGGACGATTTGGGGCGGAGTACCGGGTTTGTGGTGACTATGCCCGCTCCGGCTCGTAGGGAATTGCCTTAGGCCAGGCGGAACGTCGCGCGGTATTCGGAGGGCGAGACGCCGAGCGCGTCGCGGAAGTGGCGGCGAAGCGTGGCGGCGCTGCCCATCCCGCAGCTGGCGGCGATCTGCTCGACCGGCGAGTCGGTGCGTTCGAGCAGTTCCTGTGCGCGGGCGAGGCGTTGCCGGTGCAGCCAGTTCAGCGGCGCGGAACCGAATTCGGCGCGCATCCGGCGGGCGAGTTGCCGGGAGCTGAGACCGGCGTGGCGCGCGAGATCGGCGACCGTGAGCGGTTGGTCCAGCCGGGACCGCGCCCATTCCGCGGTGCGCGCCAGGGCGGGACCTTCCGGGGAGGGCGGCGGGGACACGAATTGCGCCTGCCCGCCGTGCCGATGCGGCGGGACGACCAAGCGGCGGCCGAGATCGTTGGCGACCGCGGCACCCAGGTCGCGGCGGACCAAGTGCAGACACAGGTCTAGGGCGGCTGTCTTCCCTGCTGAAGTGAGGATGTCGCCCTCGTCGACGTAGAGCACGTCGGAGCGCACCTTCACGCGCGGATAGCGGCGGGCCAGATCGTCGGCGTGCATCCAGTGGGTGGTCGCGATCCGGCCGTCCAGCAGTCCGGCCTCGGCCAGGACGAACGAGCCGGTGCACAGGGCCGCGATCCGGACCCCGTTCGCGTGCGCCTCCCGGAGCGCGGCCGCGAGCGCCGGATCGATCTCCTCTCCGGGCGAATCCGTGGAGGGGACCACGATCAGATCTGCGGCGGCTGCACCGATTTCCGAGACGCCGATCGCGGGCAGATGCGGCAGCCAGTGCCGCGGCGACCGGTCCGGGCAGGCCACGACGACGTCGTACCAGGCGCCGGTGGGGGAGAGGTCCGAACGGTCGACGCCGAAGACCTCCGCCGCGATCGCGACCTCGTACAGCATCGCGTGCTCGTGCAGGACGAGCACCAGTCGAGGCATGTCCGATACTGTACGCAACTCGTCCTTTCAGACACTCACCAGCGGCGCGCGAGAGTGTCCAGAATCAGCCTTATGACAGATTCGCAGCGGGTCCTGGTCTACGGCGCCAGCGGCCACACCGGAAAGTTCGTGGTCGCCGAGCTGCTGCGACGCGGTCTTCAGCCGATCGTCGCGGGGCGCAGTCTCGCACAGGTCACGGATCTTGACCGGCGCGCGGCGAGCATCGATGACGGCCCCGGTTTGCGGGCGCTCCTCACGGATGTCGCGGTGGTAATCAACTGCGCTGGCCCGTTCCTGGACACCGCCCTCCCGCTCGCGACGGCAGCGGTCGAGACCGGCACCCACTACCTCGACGTCACCGCTGAACAGCCCGCCGTCCAGCAGCTCTACCGCGAACTCGACGCGCCCGCCCGCGCGGCCGGGACCGTCGTAATACCCGCCATGGCGTTCTACGGCGGGCTGGCCGATCTGCTCCTCACCGCTGTGCTCGGTCCGGAGACGTCCGCTGCCGAGGTCGAGATCGCCATCGGACTCGACCGGTGGTGGCCCACGGAGGGAACCCGGATCACCGGCGCCCGCAACACCGCGCCCAGGCTGGTCATCCGCGACGGCGCCCTCGCCCCGCTCTCCGACCCGGCGGCGACCGGCACATGGGACTTCCCGGAGCCGATCGGCGCACAGTCCACTGTGGAGCTTCCGTTCTCTGAGGTGGTCACTATCGACCGGCATCTCGAGGTGGGAACCCTGCGCTCCTGGCTGAACACCGCCCCGCTCGACGACCTTCGCGACCCGGACACCCCGGCGCCGCAAGCCCACGACGAGCACGGACGCTCGGCGCAACGCTTCGCCGTCGAGGTCACTGTCGGCCCTGAGATTCGTCGCGGCACTGCGACTGGGCGTGACATCTACGCGACGACCGCACCGATCCTGGCCGAAGCCACTGTCCGGCTTCTGGACGGCCGGTACCACGGCTCGGGCGCGCTGGCACCTGGCGAGGCATTCGCTGCGGCCGACTTTCTGAGGGCGATTCCGGACGCTGATTTCGAAGCTGTCTGGGGATAAGCCGCTAGGCGCGCAACCCGTCGAACGCCATCTTGCACACCGCGTCCGCCAATTCCTCCGGCGACGACCCCCGCCGGGGCCGGTACCACTCGATCAGCGAGTTCACCGTGCCGAACAGCAGCCGCGCCGCGATCGCGGGGTCGATATCCGGCCGAACATCCCCTTCAGCCTCGGCCTGCTTCACGAGATCCGTCACCAGATGATCGAACTCGCGCCGCCGCGCCAACGCCGCCCGCTCGGCCTTCGTATTGCCCCGCACCCGCAGCAGCAGCGTCACGAACGGCAGCCGATCCGCCAGCACCAGCACACTTCCGCGCACTAAATGCTCCAAGCGGTCGATCGCGCGCCCGTCAAGAGCTTCCGTCGACTCCGCGACCTCGAACAGTCCGTCCAAGGCCCGGTCGACCGCCAGCCGCAGCAGCTCTTCCTTGCTCGGCACATGGTGGTAGATCGCGGATTTCGTGATGCCGAGCTTGCGCGACAAGTCCTCCATGCTGGTCCCGTCGTAACCGCGGTCGTTGAACAGCTTGACCGCGACCTGGAGCAGCGACTCCAGGTCGTAGCCAGGCCGGCCGCGGCGGGCGGGGGTCGTCACGAGCGTTCGTCCAGTACGCGGCGCATCTTGCCGAGCGAGCGCTCCAGCGTGTCCGGGTCCACGATCTCCACCGAAACGCTTACGCCGACGCCGTCCTTCACTCCGGCGGCCACCGCAGAGGCCGCCAAAGAGCGACCCTCGGCCGTCGTGTCGGCGCGGGCTTCGACGCGCACGGTGAGGTGGTCCAGCCGGCCGCGGGTCGAGCGGACCAGCTGGAAGTGCGGGCTCAATCCCTCGGTGCGCAGGACGATTTCCTCGATCTGTGTCGGGAAAACGTTGACCCCGCGCAAAATAATCAGATCGTCGCTGCGGCCGGTCACCTTCTCCATCCGGCGGAACGCCGGACGCGCGGTGCCGGGCAGCAGGCGGGTCAAGTCGCGGGTGCGGTAGCGGATGATCGGCAGCGCCTGTTTGGTCAGCGACGTGAACAGCAGTTCGCCGCGTTCGCCTTCGGGCAGCACCTCGTCGGTGAACGGGTCGATCACCTCGGGGAAGAAGTGGTCCTCCCAGATGTGCAGGCCGTCCTTGGTTTCCGCGCATTCCTGCGCGACACCGGGGCCCATCACCTCGGACAGGCCGTAGATGTCGACCGCGTCGAGGGCGAACCGTTCTTCGATCTCGGAGCGCATCTGCTCGGTCCACGGCTCCGCGCCGAAAATGCCCACCTTCAGCGAGCTGGCCCGCGGATCCACGCCCTGGCGCTCGAATTCGTCGAGCAGCGTCAGCATGTACGACGGCGTGATCATGATGATCTCCGGCTTGAAGTCGGTGATCAGCTGGACCTGCCGCGCGGTCATCCCGCCGGACGCCGGAATCACCGTGCAGCCGAGCTTTTCCGCGCCGTAGTGCGCGCCGAGCCCGCCGGTGAACAGGCCGTAGCCGTACGCCACGTGCACCTTGTGCCCCGGCCGCCCGCCCGCGGCGTGGATCGAGCGCGCCATCACGGTGGCCCAGGTGTCGAGGTCATCCTCGGTGTAGCCGACGACGGTCGGCTTCCCGGTGGTGCCGCTGGAGGCGTGCAGCCGGCGGATCTGGTCCTGCGGCACGGCGAACATGCCGAACGGGTAGCTGTCGCGCAGGTCGGCCTTGGTGGTGAAGGGGAACTTCGCCAGGTCGCCCAGCTCGCGGCAGTCGTCGGGATGCACGCCCGCCTCGGCGAACTTCTTGCGGTACAGCGGGACGTTCTCGTACGCGTGCCGCAGGGTCCACAGCAGCCGCTCCAGCTGGAGCGCGGCCAGCTCGTCGGCGCTGACGTTTTCGGCGAGGGTGGGGGTCACTGTGCTTCCCGGGTCTTCTCGATGACGCGGCTGCGGCCGCGGAATTCGGCGACGACCTCGGGCCCGCCGGGGGTCTCCCGGTGCACCGTGACGTCGTAGATGCCGTTGCGGCCGTAGCGGGTGCGCTCGGCGGCCGTCGCGACGAGGTGGTCGCCCAGTTTTCCGGCGGCGACGAACGAGATCTCCGCGCCCGCGGCGACGGTGACCGGCCCGTACGTGTTGCAGGCGAGGGCGAAGGTGGTGTCGGCGAGCAGGAACACGTAACCGCCGTGGGCGATGTCGTGGCCGTTGACCATCGTCTCGGTGACCTTCATGGTGGCCACCGCGCGGCCGTCGGCCGCCTCGACGAGTTCGATGCCGAGCGCACGGGACGCCTCGTCGGTGTCGAACATGGCGTGCGCGGCGTTGCGGGTCACGAGCTAGGCCTCCGGGACGGTGACTTACTGACCGAATGGCCGGTAATCCCGGCGCGAGCCCAGTAAAGGCCGCGCCTGGCGCGGTGTCAAGCAATGCGGGGGTTCCGATCAGCGGGGAGAACGGCTATCCTGCGAATTACTGAACGTCCGGTTGGTAATTCGGCGAGAGGGTCGGCATGGTTCTGCTCCGCAGCTACGTCTCCGGGGGATGGCACACGGCGCCGGGCGAGGGTGCCCCGCTGCACGACGCGGCGACCGGGGAGGAAGTGGCCCGGATTTCGTCGGAGGGGATCGACTTCGCCGCCGCGCTCGACTACGGCCGCACCGTCGGCGGTCCGGCGCTGCGGAAGCTGACGTTCCATCAGCGGGCCGCGCTGCTGAAGGCGCTCGCCTCGCACCTGCGCGAGCACCGCGAAGAGCTGTACGCGCTGTCGGCGCGCACGGGTGCGACGCTCGGCGACTCGAAGTTCGACATCGACGGCGGCATCGGCGTCCTGTTCAGCTACGGCTCGAAGGGCAAGCGCGAGCTGCCGAACGACACCGTGTACGTCGACGGCGCGGTCGAGCCGCTGAGCCGCGGCGGCACGTTCGTCGCGCAGCACATCGCCACGCCGCTGCAGGGCGTCGCGGTCCAGATCAACGCCTTCAACTTCCCGGTGTGGGGTCCGCTGGAGAAGTTCGCGCCCGCGTTCCTCGCCGGGGTGCCGAGCCTGATCAAGCCAGCCAGCCAGACCGCGTACCTCACCGCGCGGCTCGTCGAGCTGATCGTCGAATCCGGCATCCTGCCCGAGGGCACGGTGCAGTTCGTCGCGGGCAGCGTCGGCGACCTGCTTGACCATGTCACGGCGCAGGACCTGGTGTCGTTCACCGGTTCCGCGTCCACCGCGCAGAAGCTGCGCGCGCACCCGGCGATCGTGCGGAACTCGGTGCGCTTCAACGCCGAGGCCGACTCGCTGAACTGCTCGATCCTCGCCCCGGACGCCCGGCCGTCGACGCCGGAGTTCGACCTCTTCGTCAAGCAGCTGACCACCGAGATGACGGTGAAGGCGGGCCAGAAATGCACCGCGATCCGCCGCGCGTTCGTCCCGGCGGAAATGCTGGACGACGTCGCTGAAGCGGTCAGCGCCCGGCTCGCGAAGGTGACCGTCGGCAACCCGAACGCCGAGGGCGTCCGGATGGGCGCGCTGGCCAGCCTGGAACAGCGCGAGGAAGTACGCCGTTCGCTTAAGGCGCTGCTCGACGCGGGCAGCATCGTCTTCGGCGACCCGGAGCACGTCGACGTCGTGGACGGCGACGAGGCGACCGGCGCGTTCATCTCGCCGATCCTGCTCAAGGCCGACCCGGAGCGCGCGGAGCCGCACGAGGTCGAGGCGTTCGGCCCGGTGTCGACGCTGATGCCGTACACGTCGGTCAAGCAGGTCATCGAGTTCGCGGCGCGCGGCGGCGGCAGCCTGGCCGGGTCGGTCGTGACCGGTGACCCGGTGTTCGCCCGCGAGATCGTGCTGGGCGTCGCGCCGTACCACGGCCGGCTGCTCGTGCTCGACAGCGAAGACGCGAAGGAGTCCACCGGGCACGGTTCGCCGATGCCGCAGCTGGTCCACGGCGGCCCCGGTCGCGCGGGCGGCGGCGAGGAGATGGGCGGTATCCGCGGCGTGCTGCACCACATGCAGCGCACGGCCGTGCAGGGCAGCCCGACGGTGCTCGGCGCCGTCACCGGCCGGTGGGTCGAGGGCGGTCCGCGAACCGAGGACGACGTCCATCCGTTCCGGAAGTCGTTGGCCGAGCTGAAGGTCGGCGACTCGGTGGTGGCCGGTCCGCGCACCGTCACGCGCGCCGACATCGATCACTTCGCCGACTTCACCGGCGACACCTTCTACGCGCACACCGACGAAGCGGCCGCAGCGGCGAACCCGCTGTTCGGCGGCATCGTGGCGCACGGCTACCTGGTCGTCTCGTTCGCGGCAGGCCTCTTCGTGTCGCCCGAGCCCGGTCCGGTGCTGGCGAACTACGGCCTGGAGAACCTGCGCTTCCTCACGCCGGTGAAGGTCGACGACGCGCTGACGGTCACCTTGACGGCCAAGCAGATCACGCCGCGGATCGACCAGGAGTACGGCGAAGTCCGCTGGGACGCCGACGTCACCAACCAGGACGGCGACTCGGTCGCGAAGTACGACGTGCTCACCCTTGTCTCGAAGGAGCAGCCGTGACCGCTGTGGCAGAGCCCGAACTGGAAGCCCTGTTCGAGCACACCATCGAACGGGACCAGCGCATCGAACCGCGCGACTGGATTCCCGAGGGCTACCGCAAGACGATGATCCGCCAGATCGCGCAGCACGCGCATTCGGAGATCATCGGCATGCAGCCGGAGGGCAACTGGATCACCCGCGCGCCTTCGTTGCGGCGCAAGGCGATCCTGCTCGCGAAGGTGCAGGACGAGGCCGGGCACGGGCTGTACCTGTACTCCGCGGCGGCGACGCTCGGCGCGGACCGCGCGGACCTCACCGACAAGCTCATCACCGGCCGGCAGAAGTACTCGTCGATCTTCAACTACCCGACGCTGACCTTCGCCGACGTCGGCGTGATCGGCTGGCTGGTGGACGGTGCGGCGATCTGCAACCAGGTGCCGCTGTGCCGGTCGTCGTACGGGCCGTACGCGCGGGCGATGATCCGGATCTGCAAGGAAGAGTCCTTCCACCAGCGGCAGGGTTACGAGTTGCTGATGACCATGATGCGCGGCACCGAGCAGCAGCGGGAAATGGTGCAGGAAGCGGTGAACCGCTGGTGGTGGCCGTCGCTGATGATGTTCGGCCCGCCGGACGCGGATTCGCCCAACACCGCGCAGTCGATGGCGTGGAAGATCAAGCGGCACACCAACGACGAGCTGCGGCAGCGCTTTGTCGACATGTCCGTTCCGCAGGCCGAGGCGCTCGGCGTGACGTTCCCGGACCCGGAGCTGAAGTGGAACGCCTCGCGCGAACACTACGACTTCGGTGCGGTCGACTGGGACGAGTTCAAGAACGTGCTCAAGGGCAACGGCCCGTGCAACGCGGACCGGATCGCGCACCGCCGTCGTGCACACGACAACGGCGCTTGGGTTCGAGAAGCCGCTGCGGCGCACGCGGCCAAGAAAGAGGTTTCGGCATGAAGCACGACTGGCCGTTGTACGAGGTTTTCGTCCGCGGCAAGCGGGGACTGAACCATGTGCACGTGGGTTCGCTGCACGCAGCGGACGACGAGATGGCGCTGCACCACGCGCGCGATCTCTACACGCGCCGCAACGAAGGTGTGTCGATCTGGGTCGTTCGCGCCTCGGACATCACCGCGTCGTCGCCGGACGAGAAGGACCCGTTCTTCGCGCCCAGCGGGGACAAGGTGTACCGGCACCCCACGTTCTACGACATTCCCGACAACGTTCCCCACATGTGAGGTCTGGGATGTCTTTCGACAACGTCTACGAAGCCATCACCGAGGACAACGACGCCCGGTGGGCCTTCGGCACCGGATTCGCCGACCCGCTGTCCGGTGTGGACACTTCGGTTCCGTCCGGAGTGGACGGTGCGCGGCTGGCCGCGTATTGCCTGATGCTGGGCGATGACGCGTTGATCTTCTCGCACCGGTTGCAGGAGTGGGTCAGCAACGCGCCGGAGCTGGAAGACGAGGTCGCGATCGCGAACATCGGCCTCGATCTGCTTGGCCAGGCGCGGTTGTTGCTTGCTCGGTCTGGCAAGGCCGACGGCACTGATCGGTCTGCGGACACGTTCGCGTTCTTGCGCGCGGAGAACGAGTTCCGGAACGTTCGGCTGGCTGAGCTGGGCGGCGGGCACTTCGGGCACCTGATCGCGCAGTTGTTCTTGTTCTCGACTTGGCGTCTTTCGTTGTTCCAGCAGCTGGAGTCCAGTGTGGACCCGGTGCTGGCGGCTATCGCGGCCAAGGGGGTCAAGGAATTGGCCTATCACCGGGATTATGCCGCGCAGTGGCTGGTGCGTCTTGGCGACGGGACGCCGTTGTCGCGAGAGCGGATGGCCGAGGGGCTGACCGCGGTGTGGCCGTACGTCGAGGAGTTGTTCTCGACGCATCCGGTCGAGTTCGTGGATGCTGCCTCGTTGCGGCCGGAGTTCGATGCTGTCGTGGATCAGGCATTGGCCGCGGCGACCTTGGAGCGGCCGGAGATCGGGGCTATCGCCGGGGTTTCCGGGCGTACTGGCCGTGACGGTGTCCACACTGAACAGATGGGCTTCCTGCTGGCCGAGTTGCAGAGTGTGGCTCGGGCGATGCCTGGAGCGTCGTGGTGACCGCCGTCGCGGTGGCTTCTACGGTCACTGATCCCGAGTTGCCGATGCTGACGCTCGCGGATCTCGGGGTGTTGCGCGAGGTGTCCGAAGAGGACGGTCGGGTTACGGTTTCCATTACGCCGACTTATACCGGGTGTCCGGCTATGGACACTATGCGCGACGACCTGGAGCACGCGTTGCGGGGCGCTGGGTATACCTCGGTTGAGATCCGTACGGTGCTGGAACCGGCTTGGACTTCGGACTGGATCAGCGAGGACGGGCGGCGGAAGCTCGCTGAGGCTGGGATTGCACCGCCGGGGTCCGCGCCTCAGCGGGTTGCGGGGCCGATTCCGTTGACGCTGGGGCCTTCTGTGCGGCGGGTGGCTTGTCCGCACTGTGGGTCTTTGGATACGGAGGAGCAATCTCGGTTCAGTGCTACTGCGTGCAAAGCGTTGCGGCGGTGCCGGTCTTGCTGGGAGCCGTTCGAACACGTCAAGGAGATTTGAGTGACTGCCACCGTTTCCCGTCGTACCGGGTTCCATCCGTTGCGGGTGGCTGAGGTTGAGCGGCTTTGCGACGACGCTGTGGCCGTTACCTTTGACGTGCCTTCCGAGCTTGCGTCGGTTTATGCGTTTGCGCCTGGGCAGTCGCTTACTCTGCGCCGGGTGGTGGACGGGCGCGACGAGCGTCGCTCGTACTCGATCTGTGCTCCGGCGGGGGAGCGCCCACGCGTTGGCGTGCGTCTCGTGCCGGATGGAGTGTTCTCGTCTTGGCTGGTCAATGAGGTTCGGCCTGGGGACACTGTTGAGGTTTCCGCGCCTACTGGGTCGTTCACTCCGGATCTTGCTGCTGGTGGGCATCATGTGCTGATCGCTGCTGGGTCTGGGATTACGCCGGTGTTGTCTATTGCGGCTTCGTTGCTGGCTACTCCGGATGCTTCGGTGACTGTGTTGTATGGGAACCGTCGCACTGACACGGTCATGTTCGCTGATGATCTGGCCGACCTGAAGGACAGGTATCCGGCGCGGTTGGAACTCGTGCACGTCCTGTCTCGGGAGCCTCGTGAGGCTGAGTTGTTCACTGGGCGGTTGGATGCGGACAAGCTTCGTGCGTTGTTCGGGTCGATCGTGCCGGTGGACGAGGTGGATCATTTTTGGCTTTGTGGGCCGTTTGGGATGGTGACTTCGGCGCAGGATCTTCTTGGTTCGCTGGGGGTTCCTGGGGAGCGGATTCATCAGGAACTGTTCTATGTGGACGATGTGCCGCCGGAGCCCGTCAAGCATGTTGATCCTGCTGTGGCTGGTGCTTCGTCTGAGGTGACGTTGGTTCTTGACGGTCGGTCTACGACCATGAATTTGCCGCGTGAGTCTTCGGTGTTGGATGGGGCGCAGCGGTTTCGGCCTGACTTGCCGTTTGCTTGCAAGGGTGGGGTTTGCGGGACTTGCCGGGCTCGGGTGACTGAGGGGGCCGTTGATATGCGGCGGAATTTCGCGTTGGAGAAGGCTGAGGTGGAGGCTGGGTTTGTGTTGACTTGCCAGTCTCATCCGGTTTCTGAGCGGGTTACTGTTGATTTTGATGCTTGAATGCTCGTCGCCTGGCGGCGACGTTGCGCCCGTTGGTTGCGTGGGGCACCCCGAAGCTTGAGTGTGCTGACGGTCTGGGGGTGCTTGTCAAGGCGGGAAAGATGCCTTGACAAGCACCCCCAGACCGCAGGGACGCTTCGTATCGGGGTGCGGGGGAGGGGCTGGGTGCCTCGATCGTTGGGTGCACGGGTGCGGTTGGGTGGTGGGGCGCACGGCTGGGTGCCTCGATCGTTGGGTGCACCGGGTGGCGGTTGGGTGGTGGGGCGCACGGCTGGGTGCCTCGATCGTTGGGTGCGTCGGTGGCGGTTTGTGAGTGGGTTGGGGCTAGCGCCCCAATGTGGCGTTGGGTGCGTCAGATGCACCGAATGCCGCATTGGGTGCGTGGGATGCACCCAATGCCGTATTGGGGCGCGTTCTGGCGGGTGGTGGGCGGTCCGTGAAGGGGCCCTTGAGGGAATCTACGTCAGTGAAGGAGCCCCTCACGGCGCGGCGCGGCGTGCGGAAGGAAGGTCGTGAGGGGAACCCTGAGGGAATCAGACTCACTCAGGGTTCCCCTCACGTACGTTCAGCGGCGTCGGCGGCGTTTGCGTGGCCCGGCGGGGGTGGGGAAGTCGTCTTGCTCCGGGGTTTCGGGCGGAGCGGGGTCGCCTAGGCCCAGCATTTCCGCGGCCAGTTGCTGGGAAGACGCGAAGCGGCCGGTGGGTTTGTCCTTCGCCCTGCGGAGGGCCGACGGGCGTAGGCGGTTGTAGCCGCGTACTGCGATGGGGCGCCGGGTGCGGAGGTCGAATTCCGGCAGCGACTCCAACTGTCCGGCCAGTTCTCGGTCTACCAGCACGGTTCCGGGGCGGGCGGCTGACGTGAGGCGGGCGGCCAGGTTCACGACGGAGCCGTAGACATCGCCGAAGCGGGAGAGCACCCTTCCTGATGCCATTCCGGCTCGGACGGCGGGGAGGCCGTCATCCGAGCCGGTGCGTTCGGCTAGCGTCAGGGCGATTTCCGCGCCGTCGGCGGGGGAGTCGGTGACGAAGAGGACTTCGTCGCCGATCATCTTCACGACTCGGCCGTGGTGTTCTGCGATGACCTCGGTGGCTAGGGATTCGAAGCCGTCCAGGACCTGCGTCAGCTCTTCTTCGTCGGCTTCTCTGGTGAAGCGGGTGTAGCCGACCATGTCCACGAAGCCGACCACCAGGGCGCGCGTTTCCAGGTCTTCGTCTGGGCTGGCGAAGGCGCGGCCGGCGAAGGCGGCCAGGTGGCGGCGCCAGACGTAGTTTTGCACCTGCTCCAGTTCGGGGAGCAGGCGTTCCACTAGGCGGGTGACTTGGCGGTCGCTGCGGGCCAGTTCAGGGTTGTCGGTGATCAGTTCCCACAGCATGTGGACCTGCCACTCGGCCAGCCGGGAGAGATGCTGGCCGAGGGCACGGGTCACCGCTACTTCCATGCCGGGGGCGACCAGGCCGGAGCTCACCAAACCGTCGGCGATGCGCATGGCTTCGACGTCGGCGTCGGTGAACACCATCTCGTCGTCTTCGACGGTGGCGAAACCCAGCGCCCGCCACAGCCGGCGCGAGCGTTCTTCGGGTACGCCGGCTCGTTTCGCTACCTCGAGCCGGGTGTAGCGGCGAGGCCCGCCGAGCAGGGCGCGTTCCAGGCGCTGCTGCAGGTCCCGGGAAGAATCGGCCACGGACTCAGGTGGTGTGCACGATCAGCACGTCGACGCCCGACTTCCGGGCTACTTCCGACGGGACCGAGCCCAGGATCCGCCCGGCGAGGGTGTTCAGGCCGCGGTTGCCGACCACCAGCAGGTCGGCTTTGCGGTCCTTCACGACCTTCCGCAGCATGTCGACCGGCTGACCCTCCAGCGCGACCGTCTCGATGTTCGCGGCACCGGCCTTCGCCGCGCGGTCCCGTGCGGACTGCAGCGTGTCCTCAGCGGGCGCGGACCCGACGACCTGGTAGGCCTCGTCGCCCAGCTCGTCCTGCGCGCGTTCGACGTCTTGGCGGCTGGCCGGGTGGTACGCGCAGACAACGACCAGAGTCGCTCCCGCGTCGGCAGCCACCCCGGCGGCCTTGTCCACCGCGGCGAAGGACGAGTCGGACCCGTCCGTGCCCACCACCACAGTCCGATAGACAGCCATCCACAACCTCCCGGCGAATCGGTCAGCGGGGCGGCGCGGCCCCTTCGCGGGGGAAGGTTACTCGCCAGTCGGTTTTCCCGCCGGGCGCGGTTGCGGCTGCGGCTTGGGCACGTCGGAAGTCCGCAGCCGGACGGTCTGCTCGACGTCGCGGCCCACCGCGGGCTTTCCGCTGTTCGCCGGGGCGTTCTTGGCGCTCTGACCAGCGGGGTTCTGGCCGGACGGAGCGCTGGGCTTGCTGCTGCCCGCCGCGGTGGCGCCGCCCTGCGAGCCGCTTGCCGAAGAGCCGTTGGTGCCGGACTTCGGCCCGGACCCGTTGGCCTCGTCGACCGCGGCCTTGATGTCCGCGGGAACAGCGCCGTCGGTCTCGCCGAGCACGTGCTGCGCCTCGGCCAGCACGGTGCGCGCCGACCGGACCTGCTCGGCCAGGCTCGCCCGGACCGTGCGCAGGGCCTCGACCCGCTCGTTGGCCTGGGTGATCCGGCGGTTGGACTCGTCGGTGGCGGTGCGGACGCGGCGGCGGGCCTCGTCGGCCGCTTCCGCGAGGCGCGCGTTGGCCTCGGTGATGGAGTCCTGGCGGCGCTTGTTCGCGTCGGCGACCGATTCGCGCTGGCGACGGTCGATGTCGGCCTTCGCGGCCGTCTCCTCTTCCAGCACCTTCGCCCGGATCGCGGCCGCGTCCTCGGCGGCCTCGCGGACCCGGCGCTCGGCCTCGGCCTTGCTGGCCGCCTCCTGCTCGGCCAGCACGCGCATCGCCTCGGCGCGGCGGGTGGCCATGGCGATCTCGAAGTCTTCCTCGACCTGCGTGCGGCGGGCCTCGGACTCCGCGTCGAGCTTCTTGCGCTCGGCCTCGGCCTCGTCGGTGATCCGCTTGGCCTCGGCGCGCGCGTCCTCGAGCACCTTGCGGTGCTCGGCTTCCATTTCCTTGCGGCGCAGGTCGAGCTCGGTGAGCAGCTGCTCGTACCGGGCGCGCATGGCGCTGGCGTCGGTCTCCGCCTTGGCCCGGATGTGGCCGGCTTCGGCCTCGGCGCGGGCGCGGGTGTCGGCGGCCTCGTCCTGCGCCAGCCGCAGCATCCGCTGGAGGCGCTCGGACAGGCCTTCGACGCTCGTCGGCGGCTGCGCGAGCCGGTCGACCTGACCGCGGAGGTCGGCGATCTCGCCGCGCGCGACTTCGAGCTGCCTGGCCAGATCGCCGGACTGGGCGATGGCGGCGTCGCGGTCGGCGGTGAGCATCTTCAGGTCGCCGTCGAGCCGTTCCAGGTGCTCGTCGACCTGCGCCCGGCTGTATCCCCGCTTCGCTACGTCGAAGCCGGCTCCCAGCGGCACGAGTTCGCGTTCATCGCCAAGACTCATGCCACCACCGTAGTCGCTCCGCGGTCACGGACGGGTGAGCACCCACGGGGTCCGGCCGCTCGTGCGGCGAGCGGCCGGACCGAAGAGGCAGGTGGTCTGCCCTCACGCGCCGCGGAACGCGTTGATTCCGTCGAGGTGCTTGGCGCGCAGTTCCTCGTCGCGGACGCCGAGCCCTTCTTCCGGGGCGAGGGCGAGCACGCCGACCTTGCCCTGGTGCGCGTTGCGGTGCACGTCAAGGGCGGCCTGGCCGGTCTCCTCGAGCGAGTACGTCTTCGACAGCGTCGGGTGGATGAGGCCCTTCGCGATCAGCCGGTTGGCCTCCCACGATTCGCGGTAGTTCGCGAAGTGCGAGCCGATGATCCGCTTGAGGTTCATCCACAGGTACCGGTTGTCGTACTGGTGCATGTAGCCCGAGGTCGACGCGCACGTGACGATGGTTCCGCCCTTGCGCGCGGCGTAGACGGACGCGCCGAAGGTCTCGCGGCCGGGGTGCTCGAACACGATGTCCGGGTCCTCGCCGCCGGTCAGCTCGCGGATCTTCGCGCCGAACCGCTGCCATTCCTTCGGGTCCTGCTCGGTCTCGTTCTTCCAGAACTTGTACCCCTCGGCGGTGCGGTCGATGATCAGCTCCGCGCCGAGTTTCCGGCAGATCTCCGCCTTCTCCGGGCTGGACACGACGCACACCGGGATCGCGCCGCCGTTGAGCGCGTACTGCGTCGCGTACGAGCCGAGCCCGCCCGACGCGCCCCAGATCAGCACGACGTCGCCCTGCTTCATGTCCGCGCCGTTGCGCGAGACCAGCTGCCGGTACGCGGTCGAGTTCACCAGCCCGGGGGAGGCGGATTCCTCCCAGGTCAGATGCGCCGGCTTCGGCATCAGCTGGTTGGCCTTGACCAGCGCGATCTCGGCGAGCCCGCCGAAGTTCGTCTCGAAGCCCCAGATCCGCTGCTCGGTGTCGAGCATCGTGTCGTTGTGCCCGTCCGGGCCTTCCAGCTCGACGTTCAGGCAGTGCGCGACGACCTCGTCGCCGGGCTTCCAGTTGTGCACGCCCGCGCCGGTGCGCAGCACCACGCCGGACAGGTCCGAGCCGACCACGTGGTACGGCAGGTCGTGCCGCTTGGCCAGCGGCGAGAGCTTCCCGTACTTGCGCAGGAACTTGAACGTCGGGATCGGCTCGAAGATCGACGTCCAGACGGTGTTGTAGTTGATCGCGCTGGCCATGACGGCGACCAGCGCCTCGCCGGGGCCGAGCTCGGGCGTCGGGACGTCGTCGACGTGCAGCGAGCGGCGCGGGTCCTTGTCCCGGCTTTCGAGGCCTTCGAACATGTCGACCTCGTCCGCGTGCACGGTGACGCCCCGGTAGCTCTCGGGCACGGGCAGCTCGGCGATCGCGTCGAGGCGGCCGTTCAGGATCGCCTGCTGGATCTCGTCGAGGTGCGACATCGGGAACCTCCAGGGGGTCGGTCGCGGCACGCGACAGCACGAAATTACTCGTCGGTAACCGGGGGCCTCACTGTACGAGACACAGACCCCGGACACGAGTCGAAGTGTGACGCACGAATCTTGACCGGCTGGCCAGTCAAGGCGCATAGTCGGCAGTGGGAAATCTCCCTGAACGGCTCTTTTCCGGCGGAGGTGAGCACGAATGAGTGAAGT
The DNA here is from genome assembly GCF_041346965.1 of Amycolatopsis sp. cg13. Taxonomy (GTDB): domain Bacteria; phylum Actinomycetota; class Actinomycetes; order Mycobacteriales; family Pseudonocardiaceae; genus Amycolatopsis. Next base: position 4,049,679 of record NZ_CP166848.1, on the reverse strand, counting down.
CTCGACGCGCGCCTGGACGCGGCCCTATGACTGGGCCGAGGTCGTGATTGGTGTTGTCGCCGCTCTTTCACCCCTTTGGCTGAGCACGAACACCACGATGGTGTGGACGATGGTGGTCCTCGGTGCGCTGATCGCGATCGACGGCCTGGTGTCGCTCGCGACGCCGAGCATGGTTTACGGCGAGGGCGTGCAGATCGTCCTCGGCGCGTTGCTGTTCATCGCGCCGTGGGTGATGGGGTATACGGAATTCAACGGGGCGTCGTGGACGTCCTGGGTCGGCGGTGCGCTGACGATCATCGCCGGCGCGGCCGCGATGCCGGAGGCCAACGCCGCCCACCGGATGGCGGGCCAGCACTGATCGGGGCATTGGGGCCTCGACGAGGAAGGATTGACTCGAGCGTGGCGAAGCCACTCCGTTGAGGGTGGCGGAGGGGAGGAAGGCGGAGATGACCGACGACTCGGCGAAAGAACGGATCCTGTGCGCGGCGGAGGAGCTGTTCGCCGAGTCCGGCTTCGAAGCGACCCCGACGTCCCGCATCGCGGAGCGCGCCGGGGTCCCGAAGGGCCTGGTCCACTATTACTTCCGCCGCAAGTCCGACCTGCTGGCCGCCCTGGTCGACCGCTTGCCGGACGAACGCATCGAACCCGCCGCGGTCGTCGTTCCCGGCGACCTGGCGGGTTCCCTGCGCAGGCTGGTCGGCGAACTCGACCGCCGCTTCACCGGTTCGCTGGGCCTCTCGCACCTGCTGTGGCGCGAGGCCGACACGCACCACGTGGTCCGCGACGCGCTGTCCGAACGCTTCCAGCAACTGGTCCGGCTGATGCGGTCGGTGATCGTGGCCGCGACCGGAGGACGGCTCGCCGGGGCGGACATCGACAACGCGTCCGGGCTGCTTGCCCGCGCTGTTACCCATCGGCACGCGACGGCTCGGCACACCGGGGACGACCGGCCCGCGGAGTTCGACGGCGAATTGACGTTCGTGGCGAACGCGTTGTCGGCTCGTGCGGTTAAGGGGAAGCCGCCTGCCTCGGCGGTGTGAGAACCGCACCGCGGCCTTCGCGCCCGAAGCTTCCCCAATGTGGCATTGGGTGCATGCGATGCACCCAATGTGGCGTTCGGTGCGTCAGATGCACCCAATGCCACATTGGGGCGCGGTTCAGCGCGCGGGCTCGACCAGCTCGACCAAAACCCCGCCCGCGTCCTTCGGGTGCACGAAGTTCACGCGGCTGTTCGAGGTCCCGCGCTTGGCCGCGTCGTACAGCAGCCGCAGGCCCTGCGCCCGCAGCGCCTCGGCCGCGGCGTCCACATCGGACACTCGCAGCGCGAGCTGCTGCAGGCCAGGCCCGTTGCGGCCGATGAACTTCGCGATCGTCGAATCGTCCCGGGACGGGGCCAGCAGCTGGATCATCGTCTCGGTGCCCGCGGTACCGGGGGCGCGCAGCATCGCCTCGCGCACGCCCTGCTCGTCGTTCACCTCCTCGTGCGCGACCTCCAGGCCGAAGTGGTCGCGGTGGAAGGCGATGGCCGCGTCGAGGTCGGGCACGGCGATGCCGACGTGGTCGATCGCGGTCACGAACGGCTTGAGCACGGATGCGCTGGGCTCGGTGTCCATACCGGGGAGGATAAGCCCCGTCCGGCCTCGCGGAACCCCGCGTGCGCCCCCTCACACTGGCTCCATCAAGACGCGCCGGGAACCCCGTCCAGGCCGTATCGTGGGAACACTGCCAGTGCACCGATGCTTTGGAGGACGTCGTGTCCGGTTCCGTGATCCTGGGCGCTGCCCGTACCCCGATCGGGCGGCTGCTCGGCTCGTTGAAGGACTTCTCGGGAGCCCAGCTGGGCGGGATCGCGATCAAGGCCGCGCTCGAACGGGCGGGCGTCTCCCCGGACCAGGTCCAGTACACGATCATGGGCCAGGTGCTCACGGCCGGCGCGGGCCAGATCCCGGCGCGCCAGGCCGCGGTCGCCGCGGGCATCCCGATGGACGTCCCCGCGCTGACCATCAACAAGGTCTGCCTCTCCGGCCTCGACGCGATCGCGCTCGCCGACCAGCTGATCCGCGCGGGCGAGTTCGACCTCGTCGTCGCGGGCGGCCAGGAGTCGATGACGCAGGCGCCGCACCTGCTGCCGAAGTCCCGCTCCGGCTTCAAATACGGCGACACCACGCTGGTCGACCACATGGCCTACGACGGCCTGTTCTGCGCGTTCGACCAGGTCGCGATGGGTGTCTCGACGGAGAAGCACAACGCCCGCTACAGCGTCACCCGCGAGCAGCAGGACGCGTTCTCCGCGCGTTCGCACCAGCGGGCCGCGGCCGCGATCGAGGCCGGGTTCTTCCGCGAGGAGATCGCGCCGGTGTCGATCCCGCAGCGCAAGGGCGACCCGGTCGTGTTCTCCACCGACGAGGGCGTGCGCGCCGATACCACGGGCGAGAGCCTCGCGAAGCTGCGTCCGGCGTTCGCCTCGGACGGCACCATCACCGCCGGTTCGGCGTCGCAGATTTCCGACGGCGCGGCCGCGGTGATCGTGGCCAGCCCGGAGAAGGCGGCCGAGCTGGGCATCACGCCGCTGGCCGAGATCGGCGCGCACGGCGTCGTCGCCGGTCCGGACGCGAGCCTGCACGAGCAGCCGTCGAACGCGATCCTCGCCGCGCTGAAGAAGGCGAAGCTGGAGGTCGGCGACCTGGACCTGGTGGAGATCAACGAGGCGTTCGCCGCGGTCGGCCTGGTGTCGAGCGAGAAGCTCGGGCTGGACGAGTCGAAGGTGAACGTCAACGGCGGCGCGATCGCGCTCGGCCACCCGATTGGCGCGTCCGGTGCGCGGCTGGCCGTGCACCTGGTGCACGAGCTGCGCCGGCGCGGCGGCGGTCTCGGCGCGGCCGCGCTGTGCGGTGGCGGCGGCCAGGGCGACGCGCTGCTGATCCGCGTCCCGTCGGCGTAAGTTGGCCGGCCCGGACCTCGATGAGCTGGTCGGCCGCGCGCGGGAAGGACAACCGCGCGCGGTCGCCCGGCTCATTTCTCTGGTCGAGGATTCGTCGCCGCGCGTGGCGGACATCGCCGCCGCTTTGACGCCTCACACCGGCCGGGCTCGCGTCGTCGGGCTCACCGGTCCGCCCGGGGTTGGCAAATCGACGTCGACGTCCGCGCTGCTCACTGCCTTGCGCGGCGAGGGTTTGCGGGTCGGAGTGCTGGCGATCGACCCGTCGTCGCCGTTCTCCGGCGGCGCGCTGCTCGGCGACCGGATCCGGATGACCGAGCACGCCACCGATCCCGGCGTGTTCATCCGCTCGATGGCCACCCGGGGACATCTCGGCGGTCTTTCGTGGGCGACGCCGCAGGCGGTGCGTGTGCTGGACGCCGCCGGGTTCGACGTGGTGCTGATCGAGACTGTCGGGGTTGGACAGTCCGAAGTGGACGTTGTGAAACTGGCCGACACCACGGTGGTTCTGCTGGCCCCGGGAATGGGCGACGGCATCCAGGCGGCGAAAGCGGGCGTCTTGGAGATCGCGGATGTGTTCGTGGTCAACAAAGCCGACCGCGATGGCGCTGATGCGACGGTGCACGACCTGAAGCAGATGATCACCTTGGCCCGCCGCGAATTGCGCGGGCCGAGCTGGCGGCAGCCGATCGTTCGCACGGTGGCGGCGAAGGGCGAGGGCGTCGACGAGGTGGTGTCAGCGTTGCGCACGCACCACGAATGGCTTGTCGCACATGGGGAATTGGACCGCCGCCGCGCCGCTCGTGCCCGTGAGGAAGTCGCCGCGATCGCGTTGCGCCGGTTGCACGCGGAGCTGGCGGATCTCCGGCACGGCGATCGGCTGGGGGAGCTGGCAGAGCGGGTGGTGGCCGCGGAGCTGGACCCGTTCGCGGCGGCGGACCAGTTGATCGCGGAGCTGAAGGGCTAACGCTGCGCGACTTCGTACAGCGGCTTCGTCACCTTGCTGCTGAACTGCGGTCCCACCAGATACCGCGTGCAGCCCGCATCGCGCTCACACGGTTTCCCGTTCGCGGCAAAGAATCCCGCGTGCGTGTTGTCTCCGACGACCGTGCCCAGTCCGGTCGCCGGGTTGAAGTCGCGCAACCGCGGGCCGCCGCTCGAACCGCCGCCCATGACGCACGCCGTGCCCCACTGATCGGGAGAGTCCGGATAGGTGGCGGTGCCGGTCCAATGCCGTGCGGTGCCAGTGCAATACGCCAGCCGCGCCCCGGTGTACTCCGGCAGACCCTCGCGCGCCGGATCGGACGCTGCCCGCGGGTAGCCGAACTGAGTCACCTTCGCCGCGCCCGGCCGGTCGAACCCGATCTGCTGCGCGCCGACCGCGTCCTGCACCAGTTGTCCTGATTCGTTCGGGCCGAGGACCGCGAAGGCCTGGTCGTAGGTGTCGAATTTCTGCGCGTTCTGCTGATCGTTCGCGAGCCAGGTGCGGTCGGCGACGCCGAGGCGGGCGGCGAACTTCCCGTACGGCGCCTGACCGTCGTGGTAGCCGGGGATGAACATGACGTGCGCGTTCCAGGCGTTGTGCTCGCCGAGGAGATCGGTGTCGTTGAGGCAATGCCCGGCGGTGACGATCGTGCTGCGGTTCTTGCTGCGGACGACGGTCGCCGTGCAGCTCGCGTCCTCGCCGTGGTCGGTGTAGAAGAGCCGACCGATGGTCTTCGGGAGCGGATCCGGCCACGGGGCACCGTCGGGGCCGCTCTTCGGCGGATTCTGAGACGACGGCTCGGTCAGCGCGGCCAGCCGTTGCGGGGTCCAGTAGGCGAACACGGCCTGCTGTTCGGCGGCGGAGGACGCGAGCGGTTGCTGCACGGGACCGGCGGGGACGGCCAGGAGCCCGGCGACCAGTCCGGCCAGTCCCGCGGCGAGGGAAGCGATCATGAAACCGCACGGTAGGAGGCCGGTGTCAGGAACCGGTCAGGATGCGACTTTCGCCGGAAGCGCGGGCAGTTTCCCGTCCCTATACTGCGATCCTCCGTGCACTGGGAGGGAACCGGAATGAAGAAACTGCTCGTGTCCGTGCTGACCGCGTTGTCGCTGGTCGCCGTGGCTGCACCGGCTTCGGCCGCGGATTCGGCACCGCCGAAGGTCACCTCGGGGCCGTGCCAGTACACCTCGACTCCGGACGACCCCGCGGTGCGCCCGGTTTCGCTCCCGCGCGACCCGAAGCACACGCCGAACCACGGCAGTGTCGACGTCGCGGTGTTTTCCAACCAGGGCCTGCTTCCGCTGAAGCTCAACCGCGCGCAGGCTCCGTGCACTGTGCAGAGCTTCCTGCACCTGGCGGCCAACGGCTTCTACAACCAGACGACCTGCCACCGGCTCACCGCGTACCCGACGCTGAAGGTCCTGCAGTGCGGCGACCCGTCCGGCACCGGCGAGGGCGGCCCGGGCTACAAGTTCCGGGACGAACTCCCGACGACGCTCCCGCCCGCGCCGTCCGACCCGACGGGCAAGCGCCGGACGTACGCGCGCGGACTGCTGGCCATGGCGAACGCCGGACCGGACACGAACGGCTCGCAGTTCTTCGTGGTGTACGGGGATTCCAGCCTGCTGCCGAACTACACGGTCTTCGGCACGGTCGGCTCGGCCGGCCTGCGCACCCTGGACCGCGTCGCGGCGGGCGGCATCCAGCCGGACGCGGACACCCCGCCGGGGAAGACGCCGGTGGACGGGAAACCGGTGCGGAAGACGGATCTTGAGCTGGTTTTGCCGCTCTGCCTGTTCTGCGGTCGCTGAGCAGGGCGGGTCGCGCGCGGCCGGTTGATCAGGCGCGCGACCCGAACTGGACCTGTGTGGTGCTTCTTCGCGGGGCCGATGAGCATCGAGGCGTCGGCAATTGACGGGCGCAGGTGACCAGAACCAGGCCAGGTGCCGCACTTCTCCGAGGACGCGGGGATCACCCGCTTCCCCCATGCCGCGGCAACCGCGCGGTAGCCGCCTCTCGTCGCCAGCTCCCGGTCGTTCGGCGAGCCCGTCCCGCATGCCCACGTCTCCGCCGAACCGGTCGCCTCCTCCTGCGTCTGCACGAGGAGGCGGGAATTCAGCTGCGGGTGCTCTCGAACCTCTGGCCGTTCTGGGACGCGGTGACCGCCAGCACGGCGGGGTTCAGCGGCATCCGGCTCCGCAACGCTCGGCCGCGGCCCTGACTGGCCCACGCCACCCGCCCCGAACTGGACCACCCCGTTAGGCCAATCCCGATTAGCGTGGGTGGCATGACGAAGCGAATCGCGCTCGCCACGGGCGGGTTGTATCAAGCGATGTCCCACCTGCAGGGCGAGGTGAAGAAGGCCAGCGCGAACGCCGGGCTCGACGAGAAGCTCATCGAGCTGGTCAAGATGCGCGCGTCGCAGATCAACGGGTGCGCCTTCTGTCTCGACATGCACGCGGCGGAGGCCGTCGCGGCCGGAGAATCGCCGCGGCGGCTTTTCGTGCTCGAAGGGTGGCGCGAGACGGAGCTGTTCACCGAGCAGGAACGCGCCGCGCTCGCCTACACCGAGGCGATGACTCTGATCTCGGACCACAAGGACGTCCCCGAAGACGTCTACGCCGAGGCCGTCCGCGTGTTCACCGAGGACCAGTACCGCGCGCTGGCGTGGTGCGTCGTGGTCATCAACACCTGGAACCGGCTCATGGTCGCGAGCCACGCCCCGCTGCCGGAGCGTGCGGAGTGAGCGCCGAGAAGCTGCGGGCGTTGCATGTTCCCGGGAAGCCGTTGATCCTGCCTAACGCTTGGGACGCGGATACCGCGCAGGCGGTGGAAGCGGCCGGATTCCCCATCGTGGCAACGAGTTCCGCGGCGGTCGCGGCGGCGCTCGGGCAGTCGGACCACGAGGGCGGGTCCGCGGACGAGATGCTCGCGGCGGCCAAGCGGATCGTGGATGCGGTGTCGGTGCCGGTGACGGTCGATGCCGAGGCTGGATATGGCTTGGCGCCAGCCGATCTTGCTGCCCGGCTGAAGGAAATCGGTGCGGTCGGCTGCAATATCGAGGACACCGATCACGGCAAGGGCAGTCAGCGACCGGCGGCGGAACAGGCGGAGTGGCTCGCTGGGCTGCGCCGGGCGGCCGGTGACGGGCTCGTCGTCAACGCGCGGGTGGATTCGTTCCTCGGCGCACCGGACGAGCAGGCGGTGCTCGACGACGCGGTGGCTCGCGGGCGCGCGTACCTTGAGGCCGGCGCGGATTGTGTGTACCCGATTCTCGTGCGTTCGCCGGAAGTGCTGGCCGAATTCGTCCGTCAGGTGGGCGGTCCGGTCAACGCTTCGGCGCTTCCCGGTGGTCCGGGTCTGGCCGGGCTTGCCGAACTGGGGGTAGCCCGGATTTCCCTGGGGGCCGGGTTGTGGCGGTATCTGCGCGGAGTGCTGGAAAGCACGCTCGGCGGGATCGCGCAGGGGAAGCTGCCGTATTGAAAAAACCGCTGGGTGCCGCGGCGAAAGCGGCACCCAGCGGTTTCAGCGGGGCAAACTCAGTGCTGCACGGCCTTTTCCGCGCCAGCGCCGGTGAGCGCCCGTACTTCCATTTCGGCGTACTTCGCCTTGTCGTGTTCCTTCGACAGGATCGTGCCGAGCCAGCCGAGGACGAACGCGATCGGAATGGACACCAGGCCCGGGTTGTCGAGCGGGAACCAGTGGAAGTCGACGCCCTGCAGCATCGACGCGCTCTTGCCCGTCTTCGGGTCGACCGGCTTCCCGGAAACGGCGGGCGAGAACACGATGAGCACGATCGTCACGATCAGCCCGCCGTAAATGCTCCACAGCGCGCCCTGGGTGTTGAATCGCTTCCAGAACAGCGAGTACAGAATCGTCGGCAGGTTCGCCGAAGCCGCCACCGCGAAGGCCAGCGCCACCAGGAACGCGACGTTCTGCCCATTCGCCAGAATGCCGCCGAGAATCGCGACGATGCCGATCACCACCGCGGTGATCCGGGCGACCCGGACCTCCGAACCGGTGTTGGCCTTGCCCTTCTTCAACACGTTCGCGTAGACGTCGTGGGCGAACGAGGCGGACGCGGTGATCGTCAAACCCGCCACCACGGCGAGGATCGTGGCGAACGCGATCGCCGAGATCAACCCGAGCAGCACCGGGCCGCCGAGGTTCAGCGCGAGCAACGGCGCCGCGGAGTTCACGCCGCCCGGTGCCTTCTTGATCGCGTCCGGTCCGACCAGCGCGCCCGCGCCGTAGCCGAGCACCAGGGTGAACAGGTAGAACACGCCGATCAGCACGATCGCCCACACCACCGAACGACGCGCCTCGCGCGCGGTCGGCACGGTGTAGAAGCGCATCAGCACGTGCGGCAGGCCCGCGGTGCCCAGCACCAGCGCGATGCCGAGGGAGAAGAAGTCCAGCTTCGTCGTGCCGTTGGTGCCGTACTGCTTGCCCGGCCCGAGCAGCGCTTCGCCGGCGTGGCCCGCCTTGTCGACCGCGCCCTGCAGCAGCGCGGAGAAGTTGAAGCCGTACTTGCCGAGCACCCACAGCGTCATCGCCAGCGCGCCGACGATCAGCAGCGCCGCCTTGATGATCTGGACCCAGGTCGTGCCCTTCATGCCGCCGATGAGAACGTAGGCGATCATGATCACGCCGACCACCGCGATCACCAGCGACTGCGCGGCCTTGCCCTCGATGCCCAGCAGCAGCGCGACCAGGCCGCCCGCGCCCGCCATCTGCGCCAGCAGGTAGAAGAACGACACCACGAGCGTCGAAACCGCCGCCGCGGCGCGCACCGGGCGTTGCCGCATCCGGAACGCCAGCACGTCGCCCATGGTGAACTTGCCGGTGTTGCGCAGCAGTTCCGCCACCAGCAGCAGCGCGACCAGCCACGCCACCAGGAAGCCGATCGAGTACAGGAACCCGTCGTAGCCGTACACCGCGATGGCGCCGGCGATGCCGAGGAACGACGCCGCCGAGAGGTAGTCGCCGGAGATCGCGATGCCGTTCTGCGGGCCGGTGAACGCGCGGCCGGCCGCGTAGTAGTCGGACGCGGTCTTCGTGTTGCGGCTCGCGCGGAACACGATCACCAGGGTGATGACCACGAACAGCGCGAAGATCGTGATGTTGAGCGTCGGGCTGCTGCCCTCGACGCTCGCCGCGAGCGTGCTCACGCGCCCTCCTTAGCCGGATTCTCGATGTCGTCCTTGATCCGCTCGGCCAGCGGGTCGAGCTTCTTGTTGGCGTAGCGCACGTACAGCCACGTGATGAGGAACGTGGAGACGAACTGCAGCAGCCCGAAGAGCAGGCCGACGGTGAAGTTGCCGGTGATCTTCGTGCTCATGAACCCGTGCGCGTAGTCGGCGAGCAGGACGTAGAGCAGGTACCAGGCGAGGAACAGTCCGGCCATCGGGAACACGAACCGGCGCAGCCGGCCGCGGAGTTCGCGGAACTCGGCGCTGTCGTGCGCCTGCTCCCAGATCGTGTCCGGCGGCGCGCCGGACGGGTCGCCTGCGCTCATGGGATCTCCCTTGTGCGACGCTGCGGATGTGGTGCGCGACACAGTAGGGAGGACTCCGAGCCAGCGGAACCGTCAGCGGCTCAAACGCCTCGCCGCACGACGAACGGTTGACGAACGGTCACCGGGCGTGGACGAAGGGCGTTCGTCGAGGTGCAGGCGCAGCATCGCGGCCCCGGCCCAGGACGGTGGGCGCCCGCGCAGTGACACCGTGATCATCACGCCGAACGCGAGCGGTACTGACCAGGGTGCCGGTTGCGAGACCAAGATCGCCACCCAACCCTGCATCGCGGGTCCGGCCAGCGCAAACAGGATTGACCCGGATGAGGCAGCCAGCCCGGTGAGCACGCCGGCGATCGCACCGGCCGCGGTGAGCCGCTGCCACCAGATGCCGAGCACGAGCAGCGGGCAGAACGTGGACGCGGCGACGGTGAACCCCCACGTCACCAGCACTCCGGCGTCAAGCCGCGCGGACGGCAGCGCGAGCAGCACCATCGCGATCGCGGCGAACACGACCGTCACCCGCAGGCGACGCAGGCCGCCGGGCATCAGGTCGTAGGCGAGCGCACCGGACATCACCAGCAGCAATCCCAGTGACGTAGCCAGAAACGCCGCGAACGCGCCCGCGGTGAGCAACGCGGTGAACAACTGCCCGGCCCAGCTGTGATCGACTTGTGAGGGCAGCGCGACGACCACGGTGTCGGTGTTGCCGGACAAGTACAGCTGCGGGACGAGCACCCGGCCGAGGACGCCGTAGATACCGGGGAAGAGGTAGAAAACCCCGAGCAGCGCCACGGTTATCGCGGCGGTGCGACGCGCGGCGCGGCCGTCCGGGCTGGTGTGGAAGCGCATCAGGACATGCGGAAGGCCCATCGTGCCGAGGACGGTCGCGATGAGCACCGCCCACGTGCCGAGCAGCGGGTAGCCCTTGTCGATCTCCAGCAGCGGCCGCTGCCACTCCGGCCCGCCGAGCGCGACCTCTCCGCTGACGCCGGGGACCTGCGCACCGGCGGCGAAAGTGAGCTGTTCTCCCTTGTGCACCACCAGTTGTCCCGACGGGACGGTGCCGCGGTTCTCAATCGCGGTGGGTTCGCGGAAGGTGAGCGTGACGTCGTGGTCGAACTGCACCGGAGTGGCGTGCGAGAAGCGGGTGAACTCGACCGGCGTGAGGCTGGCGTCGCGGGTTTCGGAGCCGATGTGGAGCACCAGCCACAGTGCGGGGACGAGGAACAACACGAGTTTCAGGAAGAACTGGAACGCCTGAACGTACGTCGCCGCGCGCATCCCGCCGAGCGCCAACGTGACGCTGACTGCGGTGCCCGCGATGACCACGCCTACCCAGTACGGAGTCCCGCCGACCGCGGTGAGCACTAGCCCGGCTGTTCGGAATTGCGGGACGACGTAGATAGTCCCGATCACCAGCACGACCACCGCGGCGAGACGGCGTAACGCGGGTGAGGCGAGGCGGGCTTCGGCGAAGTCGGGGACGGTGAGTGCGCCGGATCTCCGCATGGGCGCGGCGACGAGGACCAGCATCGCGACGTATCCCGCGGTGAAGCCGACCGGGTACCAGAGCGCGCCGACGCCGTCCTTCACCATCAGCCCGGCGACGCCGAGGAATGACGCGGCGGAGAGGTATTCGCCGGAGACCGCGGCGGAGTTGACGAAGGGCGAGATCCGCCGGGACGCCACGAGGAAGTCAGACGTCGTGCGCATGGCGGCGACCCCGCGCACGCCGATGAGCAGCGTGACGAGGACGACCGGGGCTACCGCGAGCGCGATGTCCATTTATCCGCTCACGCCCGTCCGTTCCGCTCCGGCTGCGTCCCCAATGTGGCGTTGGGTGCGTGGGACGCACCGAACGCCACATTGGGTGCGTGGGACGCACCGAACGCCACATTGGGTGCGTGGGACGCACCGAACGCCACATTGGGTGCGTGGGACGCACCCAATGCCACATTGGGGCGCTGCGGGCCTTCGGCTCACCGATCGTCCTCGATCTTCTCCGCGCGGCGCAGCTGCCACCACGAGAGCCCGGCCAGCACCGGATACGGCAGGACCGCGATCAGCAGCCAGGACAGCGGAATTCCCCACACCCGCACGCTGTCGAGCGACGGCGCGAGCGAGAACAGCACCGGCAAACCCAGCACCAGCACGAACATCGCGACCAGCGCGGGGATCCCGCGACGGCGCTGGATCCGGTACAGCACGGCCGCGCGTTCCGCTTCCGGTGCGCGCAGGCGGGGCATGCGCCAGCGACCGCGTTCGAGCCGCCGTGATCGGGCGAGCCTGGTCTGCGGGCTGGTGACGGCGACGCGTTTGGTGCGGCTCATCGGAGGGCCTGCGCAACCCTCGTGAGTGGCGATGCCGGTTCTAACCGGTATAACCACTCGCGACACCCAGCCACGCGCGTCACCGGGTGCTCCCGAGTTGCCCGCGTTGTGCCGCCTCCAGCAACCTGTCGCGAAGATCCCGCGCGTGCCGTCGGCTGACCGGCACATCGCCAGCCTCGGTGTGTGCCAGCAGCCCGCCCGTCGTGTCGCTCCGCAGTTCCAGCACCGCACTCACCGCGAGCAGGAATCCGCGGTGTACCCGGGTAAATCCGGTGCCTTCCCAATATTCTTCAAGCCGCGAGATCGGCATCCGCACCGGATGCACGCCGCCGCGCGTGTGCAGCCGGACGTAATCGCCGTTGGCTTCGGCGAATAGCACATCATCACGGCGGACGTACCGAGTCCGGCCGCCGGAATCCACTGGCAGCGCGGCCATCGCGTCCGGTGAGGACTTCCGTCGGCCGCTCGGCACCAACCGGGTCACCTTCGCCAGCGCGGCGGAAAGCCGTTCCGTACGCACCGGTTTGAGCAGATAATCCACCGCACCAATGCCGTACGCGGCCACCGCGTGCCCGTCGTGCGCGGTGACAAAAACGATCACCGGCGGCTCGGACAGTTTCGCCAGCAGCGTCGCGAGTTCCAGTCCGTCCAAGCCGGGCATGGAAATGTCGAGGAAGACCGCGTCGAAATGGTCTGCCTGCAACAGTTTCAGTGCCTTCAACGCATCGCTCGCACCGACGACCTCGCCGACTTCCGGTGCTTCGCGCAGCATCCGGCACAGTTCGTCCAACGCCGGCGCGAGATCGTCGACCGCCAGCACTCGCAGCCCGCTCACGGCAGCACCCCCGGCTGGAATCGCGGCACTCGCAGGACGACCCGGGTGCCTTCGCCGACCGCCGTTTCCACCGTCAGCCCGTACCAGGCCCCGTAGACTGTGCGCAGTCGTCTGTCCACATTGGCCATTCCGAGTCCGGTGCCGTCGCCGCTGCCCGCGAGGATGGCGGCGGCGCGTTCGGGCTCCATGCCGACCCCGTCGTCCTCGACGCTGATCACGCAGTCGTTCCCTTCCGCCTGTCCGTGCACCTGGACGAGCCCGGTGCCCGACCGCGGCTCGATGCCGTGCCGGATCGCGTTTTCCACGAGGGGTTCGAGTACCAGGTACGGCACCGCCACCGCAAGCACTTCCGGCGCGACGCGCACCTGCACCTTGAGTCGTTCGCCCAGCACTGCTCGCTGCAGCGCGAGATACGTTTCCACCGCGCGGAACTCCTCGGCGACGACGGTGTACTCGCCGTGCCGCGACAGGCTGTAGCGGGTGTAGTCGGCGAAATCGAGCATCAGATCACGCGCGCGGTCCGGTTCCGACCGGACGAACGAGGCGATGACGGTGAGCGCGTTGTACACGAAGTGCGGCGACATCTCCGCCCGCAGCGCTCGAAGTTCAGCCTGCGCGGCCTGGTCCGCCGAAGCTTCGAGCCGACCCCGTTCCAAAGCCTGCACCACGAGGTCGGAAGCCTGCCGTGTCACCGCACTGGATACCTCGCCAACCAGCAGCAACGCGCCTGCCAGTTCGTCGTGGACGTGCAACGGAACAGCCGTCACACCGCCCGCGGTTATCGGCTCTTCCTGGTGCAGCACGTCGTCCAGAATTCGGGACACCGCATCGTCGGCACCGGGTCGGCCGGACCACATCAAGGTGCCGGACAGATCGGAGAGCCCCAGCCCGGCGACGTCGAACAGCCGCCGCAGACCGTGTGCGGCGCGTCGGGCGCGGACTCCGGAAAGGCCGTCCTTCAGGTCGTCGGCGACTTTCCGCGCCGCGCCGAGCACGCCGACGGCGTCCGGGCGGGAGCGCCACGGCAGCCGGGCACTCTCGGTCATCGACGAGCCTCCCCTCGGGTACCTGGGGGAGTAGATACTAGCCGGGAAGACGGCGAAGGGGACTTTCCGTGCGGAAAGTCCCCTTCGGTCGGAGCAGAGATTAGCAGCTCTGCTTGTAGAAGTACTGGGAATTCGCGTCCAGGTCGTCCTTGGTGATCGAGTGCAGCTGCGCGGTCAGGTCCCGCTCGGTCGGCTTGCCCTCGAGCGCGGCCACCGCCTGGTCGACGCCCTTGGTGCCGATCTGCGCCGGGTCCTGCGCGATGAGTGCCTGGTACTCGCCCTTCTTCAGGCCGTCCACTTCGGACGGGCTGGCGTCGAAGCCGACCAGGTTGACCTTGCCGATCTTGCCCGCGTTGCGCAGGCCGGTCGCCGCGCCCTCGCCGGTGTTGAGGTTGGTGGCGAAAATGCCCACGAGGTCCGGCGTCGAGACCAGCGCCGCGGTCACCTTCGCCGCGGCCTGGTCCGGTTCGTTCTTGGTGAACTGGATGCCCGTCGACTTGAGGTTCGGGTGGTTCTTCAGTTCGTCCTCGAAGCCCTTCGCGCGGGCCGCGGTGGTGGACGTGCCCGCGATGGTGTCGAGGATCAGGACCGAACCCGGCTTGTCGCCGACGAGCTTCGCCATGGTCTGCGCGGCCAGTTTGCCGCCCTCGGCGTTGTCCGAGGAAACCGACGACACCGCGACGCTCTTGTCCTTGAGCGAAGTGTCGACCTCGACGATCTTCGCGCCGCGGTTCTTCACCAGCTGGATCGGCGCGAGCATCGCCTGGTCGTCAGTCGGCGCGACGAGCAGCGCGGCGGGCGGGTTGGAACCCATCGCGTTGACGATCGGAGTCTGCATGGCCGCGTCGAACTTCTGCGGCGCCTGGGTGGTCAGTTCATAGCCGAGCTTCTTCGCTTCGGCCTCGGCGCCGCACTGCATCGAGATGTAGAACGGCTCCGCCTGCACTCCCGGCACCAGCGCCAGCTTCTTGCTGTTCGCCGAGCTGCCGCCGGGTTTGTCCCCGGACCCGCTCTGCCCGATCTGCCCGGTGCCGCACGCGGTCACCAGCATCGCCGCGGACGCGAGAGTCCCCGCGGCGAGGACGGTTTTGCTGAACTTCATCGTAAGCACCTCTTTGTACTCGGGGACCGATTCAGCGGGAGTTGCGCTTGCGGCGGCGGCGCTGGTCGAACCACACCGCCGCGATCAGGACCGCGCCGATCGCGATGTACTGCCAGTAGTCCTGCACGTGCGTGATGTTCAAGCCCTTGTTCAGCACCGCCGGGATGAACACCCCGATCACCGTGCCCAGCATCGAACCGACGCCGCCGAAAAGGCTGGTGCCGCCCATCACCGTCGCGGAGATGGCGTTCAGGTTGTCGTTGGTGTGCGCCGAGATCGTGGTCGAGTTCTGGTACGCCAGCGACATGAAACCCGCGATTCCGGCCAGGAAACCGGTCAGCAGGTACACCTTCAGCAGGTGCGCGGTCACGCCGATGCCCGCCCGCCGCGCCGCCTCGGCGTTCGATCCGACCGCGAAGGTGTAGCGGCCGAACCGCGTGGTGTGCAGCAGCCACGCGCCGATCAGCGTGATCACCACGGCCACCAGCACCAGGTTAGGAATCCCGCCGAACGACGTGCCGTAGCCGAGGGTCTGGTTCAGCGCAGTGGGCACGCTGCGCACGTCCGACCCGCCGTTGAGCAGGTACGACACGCCGAGCGCGGCGCCCATGGTCCCGAGCGTGACGATCAGCGGCGGGATGCCCGCCACCGCGATCAGGAACCCGTTGATCAGGCCCCAGATCGTGCCCGCGAGCACCGCCGCGACGAGCCCGGCCGTGATGACGCTCCCCCCGGCGTGGGTGGCGTCGCCGCCGCTGAGCGCTTCCATGGTCTTGCCCGCGACCATGCCGGCGAAGATCAGCACCGACCCGACGGAAAGGTCGATGCCGGAGGTGATGATCACGAACGTCATGCCGACCGAGAGCACCAGCAGCACGGAGGTTTCGTTCAGCAGCGTCTGGAAGGTGAACAGGGTCGCGAACTGGCCGGGCGCGAGTGCGGTGAAGACCGCGATCAGCGCGATCAGCACCAGCGCGATCCAGAACGTGTTGGCCCCGACGAGCCGCTTTCCCAGCGGCGGCTTGACGAACTCGTCGTCCACAGTGGCCTGGATGTCCTTGACCGGTGCGCTCATACCGCCTCCTCCTGGACCAGCGCGCCGGTCATCGCCGCGACCAGATCCTCGAGTTTCGTGTCCGCACCGGCGAACCGGGCGACGCGCCTGCCCTGCATCAGCACCTCGATCCGGTCCGAAACCGAAAGCACGTCGGGCATGTTGTGGCTGATCAGCACCACCGCGATGCCCTTGTCCCGGACCTTCTTGACCACGTCCAGCACCCGTCCGCGCTGCCGCACGCCCAGCGCCGCGGTCGGTTCGTCCATGAACACGACCTTCGACGCCCACGCCACCGACCGGGCTACGGCGACGCTTTGCCGCTGCCCGCCGGACAACGAGCCGATCGGCACCTCGGTGCTCTGCAGCTTGACGCCAAGCTTCTCGA
Source organism: Amycolatopsis sp. cg13 (assembly GCF_041346965.1). GTDB lineage: Bacteria > Actinomycetota > Actinomycetes > Mycobacteriales > Pseudonocardiaceae > Amycolatopsis. Next base: position 4,033,483 of record NZ_CP166848.1, on the reverse strand, counting down.
ACTCGGTGACCGCCTGCCGCCGCATTTCCGCCTTGTCGAGCATGCCGAGCTTGCCGAGGATGCCCTTGCGCGGGATTTCCCGGCCCAGGAACAGATTCGCGGCCGGGTCCAGCTCCATCGCGACAGCGAGATCCTGGTACACCGTCTCGATCCCGGCCCGGCGCGCGGCCACCGGCGAATCGAAATGGACTTCCTCGCCCTCGAGCAAGATCCGGCCCGACGTCGGCTGTTCAGCCCCGGACAGGCACTTCACGAGCGTGGATTTGCCCGCGCCGTTGTCGCCGATCAATGCGGTCACCTCGCCCGCGCGCGCCTGGAAAGACGCGCCGCCCAAGGCTTCCACCGATCCGTAGTGCTTGGTCAGGTCCACCGCTTCGAGCAGGATCTCGCTCATCGGCGCTAACTCCCTTCGGGGGCGGGCGGGCGGCAGCGGATGACAGTGAGCGAGCCGGACAGCTCGGTCTGGCCCGCGGAGAACGGCACCGCGTAGGTGTCGCCCTTGGCCACCGGGAACTCGCCGCCGTGCTCGGTGCGCAGGGTGCCCTCGCCGTCGAGCGCGACGAGCACGCTGAACGACGGGTCGAGAGAGAAAGCGTTGCCGGACAACTGAATACGGTCGGCGCGGAAGAACTCCGCCGAACCCGGCGCGAGCAAGTCCACTGTGGTCGCTTCGTCGCCGGAGGTGTGCTTCACGATCGTCTTGAGCCGGTCTTCGTCCCAGCCCGAGGTGTCGAGCGTTTCGATCGCGGTGTCGAAGCCGATCCCGAGGTGGCCCTTTTCCGGCGAGGCAAGGAAATCACGCCATTCCAGGGTCAGCGAGAAGTCAGTCGGCTGCTGCAGTTCGACCACGAACACGCCCTCGCCGATCGCGTGCGGCAGCCCGGCCGGAATGTAGACCGTGTCGCCCGCCTGCACCGGGATGCTGTTGAGCGCGCCCAACATGCTCGGCGCGTCCTGTTCGCGGGTCCATTCGGCGACGGTGTCCTTGCTCAGCGTCTCCCGGAAACCCGGGTACACACGCGGATCGTCGCCGTAGGTGCCGACCACGATCCACGCCTCGGTCTTGCCGAAGTGCGAGTCGAAGTGCTTGTGGGCGAACGAATCCGTCGGGTGGAAGTGCACCGGCAGCCGCTGTCCGGCGTCGAGCAGTTTGACCAGCAGGCCGGTCGAGTCGCCGAGCTTGGCGACGTGCGCCGCGCCCAGCCACGCGTCCGGGTCGTCGCCGACCGCGTCGCGCAGCCAGATCCCGCTGGGCAGCTTGGTGAGACCGTTGGTCTCCTGGCCGAACATGGTCGTGACGGAACCGACCCAGTCCTCCGGCCCGAATTTCGAGTCGGTGCCGGTCGCGCCGCGCAGCGCGGCGATGGCGTCGCCGCCCCGGTAGAACTGCGGCGGCTGGTTGGCCGGGAGCGCGACCGGCTCGAGGTGCTTGGTCACAGGGCGGCCTCACCGGAACCGCGGGCGACTAGGTGCACGGGCAGAACTACCTTTCTCGGGGCGGACTGATCTCCCTGGATCCGGGCGAACAGCAGCTCGGCCGCTGCGTGCCCGAGGGCGCTGACGTCGTGGGCGATCACGGTGACCGGCGGGTCGAGCAGGTCCGCCAGCTCGAAATCGTCGAAGCTCACCAGCGCGGGCCTGCGCTCGGAATGCGCGAGCGCACGCAGCAGGTGCACCGCGACCCGGTTGTTGCCCGCGATCACGGCGGTGGCCGGATTCGGCCCGCCGATCAGCTTGCGCACGGCGTGGCCGACGGTTTCCGGCGTCGGCGTCTGCATCGCCACGAGGCTCTCGTCGTAGGAGATCCCGTTGCGCACACAGCCTTCGCGGAATCCGCGGAGCCGTTCGGCGGCGGTGAAGATGTCCGGGCTGTCGCCGAGGAACGCGATCCGGCGGTGGCCGTGGCGCACGAGGTGGCCGACCGCCTCGATGGTGCCGCCGAGGTTGTCGACGAGCACGGTGTCGGCCACGATGTCGCCGGCCGGGCGGTCGAGGAACACCACCGGCGTGCCCGCGCGCATTTCCGGCACGAGATATCCGTGCTGCAGCCCGGCGGGCACGATCAGCAGCCCGTCCACGCGCCGCGCGCAGAACTCCAGCGACAGCTCGCGCTCGCGGTCGGAGTTCTCGCCGGACGACCCGGTCAGCACGTGTCTGCCGAACGACGTCGCGATCCGTTCCACCGCGCGGTTCAGCTCGGAGTAGAAGGGGTTGCCGACGTCCTCGACGACCAGGCCGATGGTGCCGGTGGTCGAGCCGCGGCGCAGGTTGCGGGCGCCGAGGTTCCGGCGGAACCCCAGCTGTTCGATCGCGGCCACCACGCGCTCGGCGGTGTCCGGATGCACCGCGGGCTCGTCGTTGACGACCCGCGACACCGTTTTGATGCTGACGCCGGCCAGCCGGGCCACATCGCTCATCGTGGCCCGCCTGCTGGCGGGGCGGGGAAGTCCGTCCGCGTCCCGGCCCGAGTGAGACAACGTTGTCATAATGCGGGGGATTGGACACCATCCGGCGGCTCGGTGTCAATGCTTGCTCCTTCGCGCTGCCCGCTTCGACGAATCCGCTGGTGCGGATGGTGGACATCGTTGTCTCGAATCGGACAGGCTCTCACCTCGGTCTTGACGATCCGGTGAGCCATTGCCGAAGGTAGCCCGCATCGACGGTGCGCGACAAGGTTGTCATCGATGCCTCGACGGCTGGTGACGGCGGATTCGCGCCGGACAACTGGAGAGGCGATGGCGATGGCGCGAGCGCGCTGGAGAGCCGGACTGATCTTCCTGACATCCGCGGTCGTGGCGGCGGCAGCGCCCGCTGCCCCCGCACTGGCCGATCCCGCGGCGAGCGCCGCGAAGTCCGCCGACTTGGCGAAGTGGGTGAACCCGTTCGTCGGCACCCGGCCCGGCGGCGCGGACCACGGAACCGGCGGCGGCGCGGGCAACACCTTCCCCGGCGCGGTGGCGCCGTTCGGGATGGTGCAGTGGAGCCCGGACACGAAGAAATCCCAGCCGGGCGGCTATTTCTACGACGACAACACGATCACCGGGTTCAGCCTCACGCACCTTTCCGGCGCGGGCTGCACCACGTATCAGGACCTGCCGTTCATGCCGTACGTCGGCGAGATCAGCACGTCGCCCGCGACCGATCCGGGCCACTACACCTCGACCTTCTCGCATCAGAACGAGCACGCGACCGCCGGCGCTTACGACGTCGCCCTCGACAACGGTGCGAAGGTCGAGCTGAGCGCGACGCAGCGCACCGGTTCCGGACGGTTCACCTACCCGGCGGGCGCGGCGTCCACGTTGCTGGTCAACACTTCCGGCTCGGTCAACGGCACCGACGACGCGTCGATCAGCATCGGCAAGGACACCATCAGCGGCTGGGCGACCAGCGGCCGGTTCTGCGGCGCGAAGGACTCGTACCGGGTCTACTTCTCGGCGAAGTTCGACACTCCGTTCGAGTCGGTCGGGACGTGGAAGAACGGCGCGGTGACGCCGGGCAAGACCGCCGAGACTGGCGGAGCCAAGGCGAAGGTCGCGCAGCCCAACGGCATCGGCTCCTCGATGGCGCGCCCGGCGGCGGCGAAACCGCAGGACACGACGGTGAGCGGCCCGGGCAGCGGCGGGTACGTGACGTTCCCGAACCTCAACGGCGCGCAGGTCAACGTCCAGGTAGGACTGTCCTTTGTGTCAGTCGACGGGGCGAAGGCGAACCTGAAGGCGGAGAACAACGGCAAGAAGTCGTTCGACGCGATGGCCGCGTCGGCGCGGCAGGCGTGGAACGACCAGCTCGGCAAGATCCAGGTCAGCGGCGGCAGCGACGCCGACACCACGACGTTCTACACCTCGCTGTACCACTCGCTGATCCAGCCGAATGTCTTCTCCGATGTGGACGGTCGCTATCCCGGCTTCGACGGCCGGATCCACCAGGCCGAACGCGGCCACGCGACGTACACCAACATCTCCGGCTGGGACATCTACCGCTCTGAGGTCCCGCTGCTGGCCACGATCGCGCCGAAGCAGACCTCGGACCTCGTGCGCTCGATGATGGCGTTCGCCGAACAAGGCGGTTCGTGGGACCGCTGGACGGTGGCGAACGACTACACCGGCGTGATGAACGGGGATCCGTACCACATCATCGTTTCCAGCGCCTACGCGTTCGGCGCGCGTGACTTCGACGCGCAGAAAGCGTTGCTGCTCATGATCAAGGGCGCGACGCAGCCGACGCAGGGCTACACCGAACGGCCGGGCCTGCAGGACTACCAACGGCTCGGCTACGTGCCCGGCGCGGCGGCGGACACCCTGGAATACACGAGCGCCGACTTCGCCATCGCCCAGTTCGCGAAGCGGCTCGGCGACAGCGCCACGTACACCACGTTCATGAAGCGCGCGCAGAACTGGCAGAACCTCTACAACCCGGGCAGCGGACACCTGCAGCCGCGCAACTCGGACGGTTCGTTCTCCGCGAATTACGACCCGGCCAGCTCGCAGGGATGGGTCGAGGGCAACGGCGCGCAGTACGACTGGATGGTCCCGTACGACCTCGGCGGTCTCGTGACGGCGTTCGGCGGCACCACCGCTACGCAGTCGCGTTTGGACACTTTCTTCACGAAGCTGAACGCCGGAACCCATGAGCCGTATGCGTTCCTGGGCAACGAGCCGAACTCGAACGCGCCCTACGTGTACTCGTTCGCGGGTGCTCCGGCGAAGACGCAGAACATCGTGCGCCGGGCGATGGACGAACTGTACAACCCGCGTCCGGAAGGTCTGATCGGCAACGACGACCTCGGGCAGATGTCGTCCTGGTACGTCTGGTCCGCGCTCGGCGTCTACCCGGAGATCCCGGGCCGCGCCGAAACCGTGCTGACCACGCCGCGCTTCGCGCACGCCGAGGTGACCACCGGTTCGGGCAAGAAGATCACCGTCAACGCTCCCGGCACCGGTGAGTACACCAGCAGCCTGAAGGTGAACGGCAGTGCGGCAAGCAAGGCATGGCTGTCGGAAGGATTGATATCTCAGGGCGGCAAGCTGGACTTCACTCGGTCGGCCACTGCCACTTCATGGGGTGCTGCAGCGGCTGACGCGCCGCCGTCGTTCCGCGAGCAGGAGAAGCCGAGTCTGTCCTTTGTGGATCCGGCACGCGCCGTGGTACCCGCTGGCACGACCTCGACCGCTTCGGTGGGCGTGCAGGATCTGTCCGGCACCGCCAAGACCTGGACCTATTCCGCGGGTAGCGCCGACGGCATCACGCTGTCGCCCGCGACTGGTTCCGTCCAGGTCCCGGCGGCCGGAAAGGGCCACGCTCAGGTGACGGTGAGCGTTCCGGCAGGCACTTCCGACGGTCCGCGCCGGATCCCGGTCACCTTCTCCTCGGCGGGCCTCGCGGACGTGCAGGCGGTGCTGACCGTCCTGGTGGCGAAGCCGAACAGCTGGCTGGCCACTGTGGACAACACCGGTCTCTCGCCGGACGCGAACTCGGCCGCCGGGAACTTCGACGGCGGCGGCTGGAGCTACTCGGCGGACGCGCTGGCCAAGGCCGGCGCCAAACCGGGCAGCACGGTGTCGAGCGACGGGCTGAACTTCACCTGGCCGTCGTACCCGGTCGGCGACCCGGACAACGTCGTGGCCGCCGGTCAGACGATCAACCTGTCCGGTTCGGGACGGCTCGCGCTGCTCGGCTCCGCCAGCAACGGCAACGCCCAGGGCACGCTCACCGTCACCTACACCGACGGCAGCAAATCCACCGCCGCCGTCGGATTCTCCGACTGGACCCTCGGCGGCGGCGGAGCGCAGCCGGCGTTCGGCAACCGGATCGTCCTGTCCACCCCGTACCGCAACTCCGCGGGCGGCGACCCGCAGCAGATCCGCACGATGGTGTTCGCCACCGCGCCGATCACGCTGGACGCGGGCAAAACCGTCGCGAGCGTGACGCTGCCGAGCGGCGTCAGCGGCGGCGACCTGCACGTGTTCGCCATCGCCGCGGGCTGACCTTCCGTGAGGGGAACCCTGAGGGAATCAGATTCCCTCAGGGTTCCCCTCACGTACTTTCCCAGAGGAGTCTCATGAGGAGCAGGGTTTTGGCGAGCGCGGTGGCGCTCGCTGTTACCGCGGCCGCGCTCACGCCGGTCGCGGCTGAGGCGCGTCCGGCCGATCCGCTGGACGCGGTCAACACGTTCATCGGCACGCAAGACGAGGGCAACACTTTCCCGGGTGCGTCCGCGCCGTTCGGCATGGTGCAATCCAGCCCGATCACGACGCACTACGCGGGTTATCTCTATACCGACACGGCAATCCGAGGCTTCGGCCATTTCTTCCTATCCGGCGCGGGGTGCTGGGAACAAGGCGGCCTGGTGTCGATGCTGCCCACCACCGGCGAAATTGGCCCGGGCGCGGCGTTCGACACGAGCAAGCCCGCCACCTTCGACCAAGCCAAATACGCCGCGCCGTACACGCACGAAGGCGAAGTCGGAAAACCCGGCTACTACAAGGTGCATCTCACCGGCTACGGCGGCATCGACGTCGAAACCACCGCCAGCACGCGCAGCGGCGTCGAGCGATACTCCTTCGATAAATCCGGCCCAGCCAACGTTTTCGTGAACGTCGGACAGGCCAATGCGAAGGAACCGGTCAGCGGCAGCAGCGTCCGGATCGTCGACGACCACACCATCGCGGGCACCGTCGAATCGCAAGCCTTCTGCGGCGGAAAGCCCTACACCACTTACTTCACCACGAAATTCGACCAGCCCTTCTCTTCCTACGGCACCTGGTCACCAGACGGTGGCACGCCAGGAAGCCGCTCGGCACAAGGCGGTGCGGGCCTGCGCGGCGCGTGGCTGACCTTCCCGAAGGGCGGCCAAGTCACTGCCACCACGTCGATTTCCCAAGTGGACGCTCGCGGCGCGGACGTGAACCTGGCCGCCTCCCGCGTCCGCCCGTTCGATGCCGTCAAGAACGACGTCCAACGTGACTGGCGCCGCGAACTGTCCAGTGTGGACATCACCGGCGGCACCCCAGATGACCGCACGGTCTTCTACACCTCGCTCTACCACGCCTTCCTGCAACCGCTCACCGCGAACGATGCCGACGGCCGGTACTACGGCTTCGACAAAAAGATCCACCGCGCGATCGGCTGGACGTACTACGACTTCTTCTCCCTTTGGGACACTTACCGCTCGCAGAACCAGCTGCTGGCCCTGCTGAAACCGGACAGGGCCAAGGATGTCGCGAAGAGCATCCTCGCCATCCACGACCAAGGCGGCTGGCTCCCGCGCTGGGCGTACGCGAGCCAGGAAACGAACACCATGACTGGAGATCCAGTCACGCCATTCCTGGTCGACCTGTGGCGCTTCGGGGCGTTGAGCGGCGACGAAATGCACGCGTACCAAGCATTGCTGCAGAACTCCCGCGAAATCCCGCCCGCGTCGTCACCGTTCCAAGGCCGTTCCGGCAACGCGAGTTACCAGGCCGACGGATTCGTCCAATACGACCCGAACTTCCCGAAGAAGGGCCAGGACACCGATCCAGCACACGGCGCATCGGCGACCCTCGAATACGCCCTAGGCGACTGTTCCCTCTCCGTGATGGCCTCCGCACTCGGCCGGAAACAGGACGCGAAACAGCTGGCGGCCAAGGGCCGGACGTACGCGACGCTGTGGGACTCGTCGGTGACCGACCGCGGCTTCACCGGCTACTTCCGCCCGAAGGTGACCGGCGGCAGCTGGTACACCCCGGCCGACGGCCCGTACAGCCCGCAAGGCCAGGACGGGTTCCATGAGGGCACCGCGTGGCAGTACCAGTGGCTGGTGCAGCAGGACGTGCCCGGCCTCGTCGCGAAGATGGGCGGCGCGGCCAACGCCGGTAAGCGGCTCGACGACTTCTTCGCTTACGACGACCTCGTGAAGGACCCGGCGAAAACCGCGCACGAAAAGTGGGTCGTCGGGCCGTACGACTATTACAAGCAGTTCCGCTATAACCCCAACAACGAGCCCGATCTCCACTCGCCGTGGATGTACACGCTCACCGGACAGCCATGGAAGACCTCCGCGGTGGTGCGGGCCGCGCACACGCTGTTCACGAACGCCCCCAACGGCGTCACCGGAAACGACGACCTCGGCACCATGTCCGCCTGGTACGTCTTCAGCGCGCTCGGCCTCTACCCGGCCGTCCCGGGCACTGGCAACTTCGTGCTCAACGCGCCGCGGTTCGCCAAGTCCGTGCTGCATCTGCCCAACGGCCGCGACTTCACCATCAACGCGCGCGGCGCCAGCGGGGCGCAACTGCAGTACGTCTCCGGGCTGCGCGTCAACGGCACGGCGTCGGACAAAACGTTCGTCAGCCTGGAACAACTGCGCCGCGGGTCCACTCTGGACTTCTCGCTGACCGGCGACGCGCCGCAGGCCACGTGGGGAACGTCACGCTCCTCCGCGCCGGCTTCTCCTTGTGCCGGTTAGTAATCGCCGCAGGACAGTCGGTGAAGGCCGCCTCCCGGATCTTGGGATCGGGAGGCGGTCTTTCCCGTTAACCGGGCATTTCCCGCCCGTTTCCGCCCACTGTCCGCAATTGGTGCAGACCAATGCGCGGATCGCTCGTGACCAGAGTCACGGGCCCCGGTGTTCCGGTGAAGCCGGTCACGCCTCACACTGGTCTCATACCCGTTCGACAGTGCTGTTGACGCCAGGCGGTTTCCGTCCGCCTTGGACAGTCCGTCGGACGTGTTTTTTGTGTGTGCAGTCAGCACGCACCAGGTGACGCACAGGAGGATGTCGTGTCCAGCAAGGCCGCTCTCGTGTTCCGCGTGGCCGCAGTCGCCGAGGCTCTGTCCTGGCTCGGCTTGCTGATCGGGATGTTTCTCAAGTACGTCGTCGGCGCCTCTAACGAGGGCGGCGTGCCCGTCCTCGGCATGGTGCACGGCGTCGTCTTCGCCCTGTACGTGATCGTCTCCCTGTCCGTGGCGAAGCCGCTGGGCTGGCGGGGCAAGACCCTGGTGCTGGCGCTGCTCGCGAGCATCCCGCCGCTGTTCACCTGGCTGTTCGAGAAGTGGGCGCTGCGCAACGGCAAGCTCGACGGCCCGCAGCGGCTCACCCACGGCGGCGTCGGCCTCTTCGTCCGCGCGCAGGAGCCGGTCAGCGTCTGATCTTCCGATTTTCCCGAAGGGCCCGTGCGAACCGCGCGGGCCCTTCGTGCGTTACGAGGTGAAATCGCCCGCGGATTTGCGGACCTTGGTGAGCAGTTCGGTCAGCTGCTCCACCTGCCGCTCGGTGAGCCCGGTGAGCCCGAAGTCGATGCCGGTGACCGCGGCGGTGGCGGTTTCCCGCAGCGCGCGGCCGTCGTCGGTGATCTCGACGAGCGTGGTGCGCCGGTCGGTGGGATGCGGCACGCGCTTCACGAGCCCGTCGCGCTCGAGCCGGTCCACTATGTTGGTGACGCTGGTGGGATGCAGCTGCAGCCGTTCGCCCATCACCCGCATCGGCAGCCGCGCGTTGCGGGAGAAGGTGAGCAGCACGAGCGCCTCGTAGCGGGCGAAGGTGAGGCCGTGCGGCTTGAGAGCGCCGTCGACCGCCGACTGGATGATCTGCTGCACCCGCATCACACCGGTGACCGCGGCCATGGTTCCGGCCGGGCCGATCCGGTCTTCCCACAGCTGCGCGGCACGGGCGATCGGATCGAACGGCAGCGGACGGTTCATGGCAACCGAAGCTACCAGCGGGTACCCCGGTCGTGGGGGTCGCCCTGCGAGAACAGGGAAGGAAGTCGACATGATCGTCGCGTTCAGCGTGAGCCCCTCGGCGGGAGAGCCGGACGGCGGAGTCAGCGAGGCCGTCTCGCGCGCGGTGAAGGTGGTGCGCGAATCGGGGCTGCCGAACTCGACCAGCTCAATGTTCACCGAGATCGAGGGGGAGTGGGACGAGGTCATGGCGGTGGTGAAGAAGGCGGTGGAAGCCGCGGGAGAGGGCTCGGCGCGCGTCGGTCTGGTGCTGAAGGCCGACATCCGCCCCGGCTACTCCGGTCAGCTGGCGGCGAAGGTCGAGCGGGTCGAAGCGCACCTGCGCGAGGACTGAGCTAGGGAATCGGCGGTGTGAACGCGACTGTCCAGCGTCCCTTGGCGCTGGTCACCGCGAGCCGGTAGCTGAACTGCTCGCCCGCGCCGGTCTTCCCGCGCACGACGGCTGCGGTGGGGGAGTGTTCGTCCGGTGAGAGCTGCACGGAGATGTCGCGCGCGTTGCCGTCTTTGAGGACGCCGACGTAGTCCTTGGCGAGATCGTCGCCGCCCGAGCCGGGGACGTCGAAGAGCCCGGCCAGCGCGTCCGCGTCCCGCCCGCTCAGCGCGGCCGTGAGCTCCGTGCGCAACTCTGGCGGGGACGCCGCGCCGGGCGGGTCTTGGTGCGCGACGGTCACCGTGATGCTGGCGACCCACGCCACCGCCACCACGACGGCGGCGGCCACCGTGACGTTGCGCCGGCTCAGCATTCTCGGCCTCCTCGTTGTCCTCGCGGAGAGCATGCCTCAGGGGCGTGCGCATGCCAAAAGCGAACCTCGGGACTGCCGCTGAACTCTCGCGGCGAGGCGTGCCAGGATGGAGGGCGTGACACACCCACGCGGATCTGCAGCGAACTCAGCGGCCATGTCCGCCGCGTTGTCCGGCGCGGTCGACCTGTCCGCGCTCAAGGCACGGGCGGAAGCGACCCGGAACCAGCCGCCTTCGGGCGCGGGGCAGCCGGACGGAGCCCCGGCCCCGTCGTCGGACACGGTGCTCGAAGTCACCGAGGCGACCTTCCAGTCGGTCGTCGAACTCTCGCTCAACCAGCTCGTGGTCGTCGACCTGTGGGCCGGGTTCTCCGAGCAGTGCCAGCAGCTGACCGCCGTGCTGGAGCGGCTGGCCGGCGAGAGCGGCGGCTCCTGGGTGCTCGCGAAGGTCGACGTGGAGGCCAACCCGCGCATCGCGCAGGCGTTCGGCGCGCAGTCGGTCCCGACCGTGGTCGCGATCGCCGGCGGCCAGCCCGTGGACGCCTTCTCCGGCGCACTGCCGGAGCCGGAGATCCGCAAGTGGCTGAACTCCCTGCTCGACGCCCTGCGCGACCGTCTGCCCGGCATCCGCGCCGCCGAGGAGGCCCGTGGCCCGGTCGAGGAGCCGGAAGACCCGCGCTTCACCGAGGCTGAAGACGCTTTCGAGCAGGGCGACTACGCCGCCGCGCAGGCCGCGTACGAGCGCATCCTGGACGCCGAACCGGCCAACGAGCTGGCGAAGAACGCCCTGGCGCAGGTCAAGTTCACCGCCCGCGCCGAAGCAGCGGACCCGAGCGCCCGCGAGAAGGCCGAAGCCGACCCGAAGGACATCGACGCCCAGCTCGCGGCCGCCGATCTGGACATCGCCGAGCAAGATGTCGAAGGCGCGTTCCGTCGCCTGGTCGACGTCGTCCGCCGCACCGCGGGCGACGAGCGCAACCGCGTCCGCGAACACCTGGTCGCCCTGTTCGAACTCTTCGACCCGGCCGACGAGCGCGTAGCCAAGGCCCGCCGCGACCTGGCGAGCGCGCTGTTCTGAGCTGACGAAAAAAGGGCCGCACCGGAACGGTGCGGCCCTTTCCGCTGTCAGGGGTACTGCTTCGAGCAGGAAGACGATCCCTCGAGATACCCGCGCCGCAGCGACTCAACGCGATCGAACCCGCTGTCCGGCCGTTCCCCGTTCACGTTCGCCGACACGAGCCCGTCCGGCCGGAGCAGGTCCGCGATCGCCTCGTCCAGATCCCCGGACGACAGCTTCAGGTTCACCCCGCCCGTCGGGTGGTTCGAGAACGCCGCCCAAGCCCCCACCAGGCAAGCAGTCCGCAACCCAGCATTAGGCGTATCGATCGAGGCCCCCACGCCCTTCTGCACCCCGATCGCATACCGCGACGCCAACTCGGCAAAGGCAGCGAAGTCGCCAAGCCCGCCCCCGGCCCGGCCGGCCATTTCGGCTTCCTGGTCCACCGGCTCGGCCAGCTTCGCCAACGCCCGCTGATCGAAGTTCACCGTGTTGTCGTTCGGACAATAAGACGCGGGCGGAGTGCTCGGCCCGCCGGAACAGCTGCCGGACCCGGCCGTGAACCGAGGTCCCTGCACCCCAGCCCCCTTGAACGCCTCGTCGAGGCTGCCCTTCAAATCCGTCACCGTCTGCTCGTCGAACCGGGCGTCGCCCTTCCCCCGGTCCCCGGAATCGAACGGCCGCTCAGTCAGCCGCTTCTGCACGTTCTGCGCGTTCATCCCCGCGCATTCCTTCGGCCCCTTCTCGAACCCGGCCTGGAACGCATACGTCCGGTCGAACGCCGTGCCGTGCGCCTGCCGATCAGTCGCACTCGTCCCGGCCTGGTCGCGGATGAAGAACATCGCCGCCAGGATCTGGTCCAGCCCTTCGGCGGTCGACACGCGGTAGAACTTGCTCTTGTCCTCGGCGACCCACCGGAAGTACCCGCCGGCGAAACAGTCCGCCTGCTGTTCCTTCACGACAGTCGGCGTCGACTTCGAAATCCCCGCCGTCGCCCCGAGCCGGTACTGGATCGCGTGGCCGAACTCGTGTGCCAGCACAGTCACCACCGACATCGGCCCGAACCGCTTGCGCAGCATCGGCAGCAGCACGCCGCGGTCCCACGCCACCGAATCGTCGCCCGCGCAGTAGAACGCGTTCACCAGCTGCTTGACGCTGCCGCACGCGGTGTTCTGGGTGTCGCGCTTCGAGTCGTACGACAGCAGCGACTTGACCGGCTCGAACCGCTTGCCGCCGAACTCCGCGGGCAGCGCCTCGGTCCAGTACGCCTGCACGTCCGCGATCGCGGCGGTGGCGAGCTGGTCGTCCTCGCCGCCGCTGGCGTTCTTCACGGGAAGATCCGGCCGCGGCGCGTCGGCGCGCAGCCCGCTCTCGAAGTGCGTGACCGGCAGCCCGGCGACGTTCCCGGCGCCCGGCGTCGCCGGAGGAGTCTTGTCCCCGCACGCGGCTGTCCCCAGCACGGTCGCCGCGACCAGCGCGACCAGCGCGTACCGGCGTCCCCCTCGGCTCATGTTCCCTCGTTCCACTTCCGCGTCCGACAACGAACCGGGACATTACTGACCCGGATGGCGGGGCGCGCGGACAATCCCCGAAGTGGGGCGCGAGCGCGCGCGAAGCGGGCCGGATATCGTCGCTGACCATGCGTGCAGTCCGCCGGTTCACCGTCCGCGCCAGCCTGCCCGAGCCGCTCGCCGGGCTCGGGGCCCTCGCGACCAACCTTCGCTGGACCTGGCATCCGCCGACGCGCGACCTGTTCGCCTCGATGGACGCCGAGCTGTTCAACCAGATCCGCGACCCGCTGCGCATGCTCACCGCGCTGCCGCCGGAGCGGCTCGAGGAACTGGCGAAGGACGAGGACTTCCTCAGCCGCACCCGCGAGGCCGCGGCCGGGCTGGAGCGCTACCTCACCGAACCGCGTTGGTACCAGCGACGCAGCGACGACGGCCTGCCGAGCGCGGTCGCGTACTTCTCGATGGAGTTCGGGGTCACCGAGGCGCTGCCGAACTACTCCGGCGGCCTCGGCGTGCTCGCCGGCGACCACCTCAAGGCGGCCTCGGACCTCGGCGTGCCGATGGTCGGCGTCGGCCTGCTCTACCGGTCCGGCTACTTCCGCCAGGGCCTGTCGCTCGACGGCTGGCAGGTCGAGCACTACCCGGTGATCGACCCGAACGCGTTCCCGCTGGAGCTGGTCACCGAGGACGGCCGCCCGGTGCTCGTCGAGGTCGCCATGCCGGGCGGACGCGACCTGCGCGCGCAGATGTGGCGGGCGCGCGTCGGCCGGATCCCGCTGCTGTTGCTCGACACCGACATCGAGGCCAACGACGAGGACCTCCGCTCGGTCACCGACCGGCTGTACGGCGGCGACGCCGACCACCGGATCCGCCAGGAGATCCTGGCCGGCATCGGCGGGTTCCGCGCGGTGCGGAAGTTCTGCGAGCTGACCGGGCATCCGCAGCCGAAGGTGTTCCACACCAACGAGGGCCACGCCGGATTCCTCGGGCTGGAGCGCGCTCGCGAGATCATCCAGTCCGACGGGCTCGCCTTCGACGAGGCGCTGCCCGCGGTCCGCGCCGGGACTGTGTTCACCACGCACACGCCGGTCAGCGCGGGCATCGACCGCTTCCCGGTCGACCTGGTGCAGCGCTACTTCTCCGACGGCAGGCTCGTCCCGGACGTCGACGTGCGCCGCGTGCTGCAACTCGGCGCGGAGGACAACCCCGGTCTGTTCAACATGGCGCACATGGGACTGCGTCTGGCACAACGTGCAAATGGCGTCTCCGAGCTGCACGGCCGCGTCACGCGCCGGATGTTTTCCCGGCTGTGGCCCGGTTTCGACGACGCCGAGGTGCCGATCGCGTCCATCACCAACGGCGTGCACGGGCCGACCTGGGTGGCGCGCGAGCTGAGCGCGCTGCTCGGCGGCAACCACGAGGAGTTCGGTCACGAAGGCCGCACGCCGGACAGTTCGCTGCGCGACGGCGTCAGCGACCAGCAGCTGTGGGAACTGCGCCGGGAACTGCGGGGAAAGCTCGTCGGCGAGGTCCGGCGGCGGGTGCGGGCGGCGTGGATGCAGCGCGGCGCGTCCGCGCTGGAACTCGGCTGGACCGACCGCGTCTTCGACCCGGACGTGCTGACCGTCGGCTTCGCCCGCCGCGTCCCGACGTACAAACGGCTCACGCTGATGCTGCGCGACCCGGACCGGCTGCGCGCGCTGCTGCTGGACGAGAAGCGGCCGATCCAGATCGTGATCGGCGGCAAATCGCATCCCGCCGACGAGAACGGCAAACAGCTGATCCAGCAGATCGTGCGCTTCGTCGACGATCCCGCGGTGCGCCACCGCATCGTCTTCCTGCCGGACTACGACATGTCGATGGCCCGCTACCTCTACCGCGGCTGCGACGTGTGGCTGAACAACCCGGTGCGGACGCTGGAGGCCTGCGGCACGTCCGGGATGAAGTCGGCGCTCAACGGCGGCCTGAACCTGTCCATCAAGGACGGCTGGTGGGACGAGTGCTACGACGGCTCCAACGGCTGGGCCATCCCCACCGCGGACGGCGTCACCGACCCGCTCCGCCGCGACGACCTCGAAGCCGCCGCGCTGTACGACCTGCTCGGCCAGCAGATCGCGCCGCTCTACTACGACACCGGCGCGGACGGCGTGCCGACCGGCTGGCTCGCGATGGTCTGGCACACCTTGGAAACGCTGGGCCCGCGCGTGCAGGCGTCGCGGATGGTCCGCGAGTACGTGGACTCCGGCTACCTGCCCGCGTCGCGCATGGTCGCCGCCGCCACCGGCAACGGCCACCAGGGCGCGCTTTCACTGGCCGACTACCGGACCAAACTGGAAGTCGCGTGGCCGCGCGTGCGGATCTTCGACGCCGAACTCCAGTACGACCACACCGGACGCCTCGTGGTGGGCGCAGAGGTCACCATCCGCGCCCGGATCGACCTCGCCGGGCTCGAACCGTCCGAAGTGGACATCCAAGCCGTGGTGGGCCAGGTCGGCGACGGGGACGAACTCGCGGATTCGGTGCAGGTCCCGATGGAGCCGGACGGCATCGGCGCGTTCGCCGCGACCCTGCGGCTGCCGCGCGCGGGCTCGGTCGGCTACACGGTGCGGGTGCTGCCGAAGCACCCGCTGCTGGCCAGCCCGGCGGAGCTGGCGCGCGTCGTGCTCGCCTGAACAGCGCGCCCCAATGCCACATTGGGTGCATCTAACGCACCCAATGTGGCATTGGGTGCATCAGACGCACCGAACGCCACATTGGGTGCGCGGGATGCACCCAACGCCACATTGGGGCGCGCGCAACGGCTCACGGAACCGCGGGCGACCCGCCTTTCTGCACCGGCAACCCAGCCGCCGCCCAAGCCCGGAACCCGCCCGCCAAATCCGTCGCCTTCACCAACCCCAGCCGCTGCAAATCAGCAGCCGCCAAGCTAGACGCGTATCCCTCGTTGCACACCACCACCGCGACGGTCTCCGCCGAAACCCCCGGCAGCCGCCATTCGCTGTCCGGGGCCAGCCGCCACTCCAGGTGGATCCGCTCGACCACCACCGACCCGGGAATCTCGCCCTCGGCGAGCCGGTTGGCGTACGGCCGGATGTCGACGATCAGCGCGCCGTCGGCCTGCAGGTCGGCGGCGCGCGCCGGGTCCGCCCGGTCCAGCGAGGACCGGGCGTCGGCGAGAAAACCTTCGATAGCGGTCATGACCGCACGATGGCAGGCAGCGGCGGGATCTCGTTCGGCACGTCCGCGAGGCTCGTGTATTCGCGGGTCGGCACCAGCGGCGGCGAGTAGGCGTGCACGCTGGCCGCCGGCTCCTCGCCGACGCCGAGCACCTGGTGCGCGCGCCCGGCGCCGAAGCCGATGCCCTGCCCGGCGGTGTGCGTGCGGCGGCGGACCGGGCCGCCGGGATAGCGGTACTCCTCGCCGAGTTCGCCCTGCAGCACGGTGAACGAACCCGACGCGCCGCCGTGGTCGTGCGGCTTCGTGTGCTGGCCGGGCAGCCACGACAGCAGCCACAGCTCGACGCCGTCGGTGAGCGCCAGCCGCGCCCACCAGCGCTGGTCCTCGTCGAAGCGCAGGACGTCGCGCAGGCTGGTGGTCAGTTCGGTGGTGACCGTGCGGGTCAGGTCGGCCAGCTCGCGCGGCGTCCACAGCAGCCTTGACGGGTGCAGCAGTTCGGGCAGCAGCGGATCGGTCAGCTGGGGGTGGATTTCGACTTCCGGACGGACGATGGACGTGGTCAACGCGGGTGCTCCTGGAATGAGTCGGAAGGTGCCGGGCACGAGGCGACGCGGCACGCCGACGAGGATCAGCGTGCGTGCCGCGCCCGGCTACACCCGCTGGAAGCCACCAGGAGAAGGTCGATCGCGCGACGGCGCCAGAACACGGGGCGCGCGGAAGCGAACATGGCGTGGATGCTGCCACAGCCGCGTGATCACGGCCTGTTGTCCCATCCGCTGGACACCCGGCGCAGCGGGGCTTGTGGTCCGTGAGGGGAACCCTGAGGGAATCAGAGTCCCTCAGGGTTCCCCTCACGGCCGTGAAGCTGCGGTCAGCGAGGCTCGAGTTCCCGGCATGGGCTCTTACCCCGGGCGGGTGCGCGCCCGTGCCCGGGCGACCGCCACAATGGGCTCGTGAGCGAGCCGATCCTGCCCAGCGATCCTGACGACCTCGTCGTGCGGATGTCCGGTGTCGGCGTCCGCCGTACCGGAAACGACCTCCTCGCGGCCCTCGACTGGGCGGTCGAGCTGGACGAGCGATGGGTGGTGCTCGGCCCGAACGGCGCGGGCAAGACCACCCTGCTGCGCCTGGCCGCCGCCGAACTGCACCCCACCTCCGGCGAAGTCGACCTGCTCGGCGACCGCATCGGCAAGGTGAACATCTTCGACCTGCGCCCGCGCATCGGCTTCACCTCCGCCGCGATCGCCCAGCGCGTGCCCGGCGACGAGCGCGTCGCCGACGTCGTGGTCAGCGCCGGGTACGCGGTGATGGGCCGCTGGCGCGAGCAGTACGACCGGATGGACCTCGACCGCGCGACCGAACTGCTCGGCACGCTCGGCATCGCGCACCTGGCCGAGCGCACCTTCGGCACGCTGAGCGAGGGCGAGCGCAAGCGCGTGCTGATCGCCCGCTCGCTGATGACCGACCCGGAGCTGCTGCTGCTCGACGAGCCCGCCGCGGGACTCGACCTCGGCGGCCGCGAGGACCTCGTGGCCCGGCTCTCGGTGCTCGCGATGGACCCGGACGCGCCGGCGATGGTGCTGGTCACCCACCACGTCGAGGAGATCCCGCCGGGCTTCACCCACGCCTTGCTGCTGCGCGAGGGCCGCGCGGTGGTGTCCGGGCTGGTGGACGACGTGATCACCAGCGAGAACCTGTCCAAGACCTTCGACCAGGACCTGGTGCTGGAGCGCTCGGGCGAGCGGTTCTTCGCCCGCCGCAGGTAAGTTGTCCCTACCGGCCGGTAGCCTGCAAGCGCCGCGTAAACGCCGTTAACGAGGAGGAGTCGCGTGGGAGAGTTCGTAACCCTGGAGGTCGAGGGCGGGGTCGGCACGATCCGGCTGGACCGGCCGCCGGTCAACGCGCTGAACAACCAGGTGCAGGCCGAGCTCGCCGAGGCCGCGCGCGAGGCGTCCGACCGCGACGACGTGCGCGCGGTGATCCTCTACGGCGGCGAGAAGACCTTCGCCGGCGGCGCGGACATCAAGGAGATGGCTTCCCGCACCTACCCGGAGATCGCGAAGTTCGGCGCCGAGCTGACCGCGTCGCTCGCCCGGGTCGCGAACATCCCGAAGCCGGTCGTCTGCGCGATCACCGGCTACGCCCTCGGCGGCGGCCTCGAACTGGCCCTGACCGCGGACTGGCGCGTCGCGGGCGACAACGTGAAGGTCGGCCAGCCGGAGATCCAGCTCGGCATCATCCCCGGCGCGGGCGGCACGCAGCGGCTGACCCGGCTGATCGGCCCGAGCAAGGCCAAGGACCTGATCTTCACCGGCCGCTTCGTGAAGGCCGAAGAAGCGCTCAAGCTGGGCATCGTCGACGAGGTCGTGGCCCCGGACGACGTGTACGCCGCCGCGCACAAGTGGGCCTCGCAGTTCGCGAACGGCCCGGCGATGGCGCTGCGCGCGGCCAAGACGGCGGTCGACTCCGGTCTCGACGTCGACCTGGCCACCGGCCTGAAGATCGAAACGCAGCTGTTCACCGCGCTGTGGGCGACCGAGGACCAGAAAAACGGCATGCAGTCGTTCATCGACAACGGCCCCGGCAAAGCCAGTTTCGAGGGGAAGTGACTTCCGTGTCCGACCCGGCGCCGAATCCGCACGCGACCGAAGACGAGGTCAAGGCGGCCTACGCCGACCCGAAGCTCGCGAACGTCCTCTACCACGACTGGGAAGCCGGGACGTACGACGAGAAGTGGTCCATTTCCTACGACGAGCGCTGCATCTCCTACGCCACTGACGTGTTCAACGCGGTGGCGGGCGAGGACGGCCAGCCCTACCAGCACGCGATGGAACTGGGCAGCGGCACCGGGTTCTTCCTGCTGAACCTGATGCAGGGCGGCGTCGCGAAGAAGGGTTCGGTCACCGACCTGTCGCCGGGCATGGTGCAGGTCGCGCTGCGCAACGCCGAGGGCCTCGGCCTCGACGTCGACGGCCGGGTCGCCGACGCGGAGCGGATCCCCTACGACGACAACACGTTCGACCTCGTGGTCGGGCACGCGGTGCTGCACCACATCCCGGACGTGCGCCAGGCGTTCGGCGAGGTGCTGCGCGTGCTCAAGCCGGGCGGGCGGTTCGTGTTCGCGGGCGAGCCGACGAAAATCGGCGACCGCTACGCCCGCCGGCTCGGCCAGTTCACCTGGTACCTCACCACGAACATCACCAAGCTGCCCGCGTTGAGCGGCTGGCGGCGTCCGCAGTCCGAATTGGACGAATCCTCGCGGGCGGCGGCGCTCGAGGCCGTGGTCGACATCCACACCTTCGACCCGTCGGAGCTGGAAGCGATGGCGCGCGGGGCCGGTGCGCAGGACGTCCGCGCGGTCACCGAGGAGTTCTCGGCGGCGCTGGCCGGCTGGCCGATCCGCACCTTCGAGGCCGCGGTGCCGCAGGAGAAGCTCACCGTGCGCTGGCGGCTGTTCGCCTACCACCTGTGGCTGCGGCTGTCCGCTTTGGACAAGAAGCTGCTGTCGAAGGTGCTGCCGCGCGAGCTGTTCTACAACGTGATGATCACCGGGACCAAGCGGCCGTCCTGAATTGCCCTACAGTTTCACGCTCGACGACGTCGCCTTCCTGCGCTCCGGCGCGGGACGGGCGGCGCTCGCCGAGTGCTCTACTTTGAACGCTTCGCGGATCGCGGACGTCACCACGGCTCGCCGCCTGGTCGGGGAGCATGCTTCGCCGGTGTTGGAAACCGTTGCGCTGCGGCGTAAATCGGTTCTGAAACTGGCTTCTTCTGCCGAGTGGTTGTTCACTGCTGATGCTTTGCAGCAGGCGAGCGCTACGCCGGTGGCTCGGCATCGGGCTTCGCGGCTGGCTGGCCTCGCCGTGCATGACGTCACGTGCTCGGTAGGCGCGGACCTGGTTGAACTGTCTCGGGTCGCTGCGGTGGCGATGGGGTCCGATGTGGACCCGGTGCGGCTGGAAATGGCTCGGCAAAACGCTTTCGTGGCCGGAGTTTCGCCGCTCGTCGCGCGGGCCGACGCTTTGCAGCCGGTTTCGCGGGACACCGCAGTGGTCGCTGATCCTGCTCGACGCGACTCCGCGGGCCGCCGCGTGTGGCGTCCGGCTGACTTCCTGCCGCCGCTGGACGAGCTCGTGGCCGCCTATCCCGGCCGGGTCCTGTCGGTGAAATGCGCGCCCGGCATGGATTTTTCCATCGCACCCTGGGCGGACGAGGTGGAACTCGTGTCGCTCGACGGTCAAGTCCGCGAGGCCTGCCTGTGGCGAGGGCTTTCGTCGGGTGTCACGCGCCGGGCAACAGTGTTGCGTTCAGACGGTACACAGTGGACTCTCACCGACGCGGAACCGGACGACATTCCCGTGCGGGAAGCGGGGGAGTGGCTGGTTGATCCGGATGGCGCTGTCGTGCGCGCCGGACTCGTGCGGCATTACGCGGCGCGGCATGGGTTGTGGCAGTTGGACGAACGCATCGCCTACCTCACCGGTGACACGCCACCGCCAGGCGTGCGTGCCTTCCGAGTGCTGGAACAGTTGCCGTACCGCGAAAAACCGCTCGGACAGGTGTTGAAGAAGCTCGACGTCGGACGGCTGGAAATCCTCGTCCGCGGCCTCGACGTGGACCCGGACGCCTTGCGTCGCAAGCTGAAACCGCGTGGTCACGAAGAGTCCACTGTGGTGCTTACGCGAATCGGCCGGTCGCCGGTGGCGTTCGTGTGCCGGGCCGAACGCATCCCAACGGAGGGTTTTCAAGCCGGGTAACGCGGCGTAAGTTCTGCGGGTTGGCGAATTATCACTGGAGGGTCGCTGTGTCTCGTTTTCCCGCTCTCGTCAAACTCGCTGCCGCCGCGGCCGTCGGCGCCACCGTCGCAGGAGGCGCGACCGCGCTCGCCGGGTCGGACGCCGTCACCGCCGCGCACGGCCGGGAGCCGGCGAACATCGGCCAGGTGAAGAACGACGTCAAGGCGTACTACGGCGACTGGCTCGACGCGTCCGGCAAGCACCACTACTCCGAGACCAGCAGGTTCGTCACCGACACCAAGCGCGTGGTCGCCGACGCGAAGCGGTACCTGCAGCAGAAGCTGGGCAAGGTGAAGAACCCGGCGATCGTGCTCGACGTGGACGACACGTCCGAGATCACCTACGGCTGGGAAGCCGACAACGACTTCGGCTTCGACCCGGTGAAGCAGCAGAAAGCCATCGACGACGGCACTTTCGAGGCCAACAAGCCGGTGCTGGAACTGACGAAGTGGGCCGCCGAACGCGGCGTGCAGGTCTATTTCCTGACCGGTCGCAACGACAAGCAGGGCCCGCAGTCGCTCAAGAACCTCGCGAACGAGGGCTACCCGACGCCGACCGGCGCGTACTTCAAGCCGAAGACCACCGCGCCGGACTACCTGCCGTGCGGGCTGAACTGCAACACCGTGCAGTACAAGTCGGGCACCCGCGCGCACATCCAGTCGACCGGCGCGCACATCGTGCTCAACCTCGGCGACCAGTTCAGCGACCTCGAGGGCGGCTACGCCGACCACCCGGTGAAGCTGCCGAACCCGATGTACTACCTGCCCTGAGCCGGTACCGGAGTCAGCCCGGGTCCCGCGCCGGGCCCGGGCTGCTCCGTTTTCGTCAGCCGGAGTACCCGGCGAAGATCCTCGAGAATTCGTACGGCTGCTGGGAAATGTTGGTGCACCGGTACAGCGCGCCGGTGCACGCGTTCGCGTCCCGGCCGAGTTCCCAGAACGACAGCATTCCCAGGTGGACACTCTGCGCGAAGCTCACGACCGCGCTGGCGTCCTTCTGGTAGAAGATCTCGTTCTGCGAATCGTTGACGCCCAGCATCGGCGTCAGGCCGACCTTCCGCCAAGCGTCCGCATCGGACAGTCCGAGCGCCGTTTTCAGCTGGCCCTGCGTGGATTGCGCCGCCTGGATCGCCTTGGCTCCCTGGTCGCCGGCACCCTGGTAGTAGTCCATCGCCATGACGTTCACCAGGTCGAGATTGACGCCCGCGTCCCGCGCCGAGGTCACGACGTTCAGCCCGTCCGACGTGAGCCCGGTGGGAAGCACCGGCAGCGTCAGCGAAATCTTGAGCCCGGGATTGTCGTCCTGCACCTTTTTCAGTGCTTCGGAACGAAGTTTGATCGAACCGGGGTCGGCGACCGCCGCGCCCTCGATGTCGACGTCGATGTACTTGAGGTCGTAGGCCTTGATCACCGCCTCGTACTCGCCGACGAGCGAATTGACGTCACCGCACGCCTGCGCGAGCTCGACGCCGGACGCGCCGCCAAAGGAGACTTTGACATCTCCGCCAGCCGCGCGGATCTTGGCGATTTCGTCGGACTGCCAGCCCTGCCGGGGATCGTAAGCAGCGAACCAGCTGGCCTTGCACGCGGCTCCGGTGACGAAGCCGAGAGTGAAACTCTTGATGCCGCTCTGCTCGGACATCGACGACAACACGGGCGACGGCCACGCGCCCATGTCCACATAGGGCGCGAGCGCGATCGACGAGTCGCTCGCCGCAGCCGCGGTGCCCGACGGGACCGCGAGTCCGGCTACGGCCAGCAGCCCGCCGAGCGCGGCCGCCAGTTTCCGGGGGGAGGACAGACGCATGGGTGGAACCTCCACGGTGAGGACCGAGGGGTGGAAAACCCCTGTCCAAAAGGTATAGACCAATAACTCCGCGGAGGCCATGGGCCATTAGTATGCCGATCCGTCCCGCTGAGCGGGATTCAGCGGGGTGCGGCGGGCCGGAACCGCAGGTCGATCGCGAGCGCGGGATCCCCGTCGTGCACCCGGTCCCACCGAACCGGTTTCCCGCCCGGATTGTCGAACAACCGGATGCCGGACCCGAGCATCACCGGCATGAGATGCACGAGGAACTCGTCGACAATCCCCAGCTCAACGCACTGTCGCGCGATATCCTGGCTGTGCAGCTCAAGGTCTTTCCCGCCCGCCGCCGCGAGCCCGGTCTCGACCGCCTCCCGGACGTCGCAGCCGAGAAACGTCACCCCGTCCTCGGCCGGCGCGTCCTCCGGATGATGGGTAAGCACGAAAACCGGCCCGCTCCACGCCCCGCCGTACGGCTGCTTGGCGACCTTCCCGGGCGTCCGTGCGGCGAGTGCGTCGAACCCGCGCCGCCCGCCCAAAATCGCCCCGACCCGCGCGATGGATTCCTCGTGCACCCCCGGCGTGACGCGCACCCCCGACATCCAGTCCATCGCATGCCCGTCCGCGGCGACAAACCCGTCCAGCGACATCGCGACGTGCCACAACACCTTGCCCATGGGTCCTCCTCGTTCTTCCGATACGAGGTAGACCGGGGGAGCGGCGAAAACTCATCGGTCCTCAGGCACCAAATTCGCCGCACAGGTAGTCAGCAGGCTCGTCTGGCCCGTCCGTCGCGGCTCCGGTCCGGCCGCCCCCTGACTG
The DNA here is from genome assembly GCF_041346965.1 of Amycolatopsis sp. cg13. GTDB lineage: Bacteria > Actinomycetota > Actinomycetes > Mycobacteriales > Pseudonocardiaceae > Amycolatopsis. The sequence continues at coordinate 4,009,857 of NZ_CP166848.1, read as the reverse complement.
ACCGGACCGGAGCCGCCACGCCGGTCACCTCTTCCGAGCCACCAGCACCGTGTCCCGGACCACCGTCTCGGATCCGACCGCCGCCCGCTCCCGAACCTCCGCGGTCACCGAAGCCCAAGACTGGTCCAACGTCTCGGCCACTTCCTCAGCCGTGAACATCATGTCCGGCATGTGCGGCCGCCCGGCGTGCAGGTCGGCGGGGTCATGCCCCACCACCAGCAACGTCCCGCCTGGCGCCACCGCGTCCGCGAGCCGCGCGAACGCCACCGTCCTCGCCGCCGACGGCACGTGCAGGAAATGCGTCGTCACCAGGTCGAACTTCGACTCCGGCACCCACTCGCCCAAGTCCGCGGCGACCCACGTGATCCGCTCGCCCACGCCGAGTTTCGCCGCCTGCGCGCGCCCGCGTTCGATGGCCGTCGTGGAGAAGTCGACTGCCGTCACGCGCCAGCCCTGCTGCGCGAGCCAGATCGCGTCGCCGCCCTCGCCGCAGCCCGCATCCAGCGCGTGGCCCGGTTCCAGGCCGGAAGCCTCGGTCACGAGCTGGTCGTTCGGCCGTCCGCTCCACATCTCGTCCCGCGAGCGATACCGCTCCTCCCAGGAACCGCGGTCGAACGGCGGATGCTCGTTGGCCCGCGCGACCTCCCGCTCCATCTCGTGCGAGAACGGCATTTCCCGCTGCCGCACGGCTTCCGCGGCCTCTTCCTCGACCAGATCGCCGTTGATCGCCGCCCCGGCCATCAACCCCGCCGCGGCCGAAACCACGACCTGCGCCCGCATGTCCGTGACGTTCCCCGCCACCCACAAACCAGGCACGGACGTCCGGCCCGTCGCGTCCGCGGGAACCTTCGTGCCGATCACGAAACCGTTGAACTCCACCGGTTCCGGCTCGATCCCGAGCGGCGCGAGAAAGTCCGCGCGCGTCCTCGCCGGCGCCGCGACGGCCAGCGCCTCACGCGCGACGACCTCGCCCGATTCGAGCCGCACTCCGGTCAGCTGGTCGTCCTCGGTCTCGATCGCGGCGACCACCCCGTCCACGATCCGGATCCCGCGCGCCAGCAGCGGCGCCTCCTCGAAATCCCCGTGCGTGTGCCGGAAAACGACGACGTCGTCGGTCAGCTGCCGCCACATCAACGCCTGGTGCACGGTCATCGGACCGGTCGACAGCACGCCGATCGCCCGGTCGCGCACCTCCCAGCCGTGGCAGTACGGGCAGTGCAGCACGTCCCGGCCCCACCGCTTCGCCAGCCCGGCGACCGCAGGAAGCTCGTCGACGAGACCGGTCGCGACCAGCGCCCGCCGCGCGTGCGTGCGGCGTCCGTCGGCCAGCGAGATCTCGAACCCCTTGTCCCCGTTGGCAATCGACGTCACCGTCTGCGCGACCAGTTCGCCGCCGTACCCGGCCAGTTCCGCGCGGCCGAGCGAAAGCAACTCGGCGGGCGGCGTGCTTTCGCGGCCGAGGTAGTTGTGCACGTGCCCGGCCGGCGCGTTGCGCGGCTCGCCGGAATCCACGACCAGCACCGACCGCCGCGACCGCGCGAGCGCCACCGCGCCGCTGAGCCCGGCCGCACCGCCGCCGACCACCACCACGTCGTACTTCTCGTCCACTGGATCCTCCTGTAGTCCCCTTGCCCCGGACTATCCGGAGAACGCGCCGACTTGACAAAGTTCTTTGCCGAAGTGGCAAATTGAACGGCATGAGCGAAGACGACCAGGACCTCGGCGAGGTCCTGCACGCGGTCGGCCCGAGGCTGCGCGCCCTGCGCAAGCAGCGCAACGCGACCCTGACCGGCCTCGCGGAGACGACCGGGATCTCGGTGAGCACGCTGTCGCGGCTCGAAGCCGGCCAGCGCAAACCGACCCTGGAGCTGCTGCTCGCCCTGGCCCGCGCCTACCAGGTTCCGCTCGACGAACTGGTCGGCGCGCCCCCGACCGGCGATCCGCGCCTGCACCCGAAACCGTTCGTCCGGCACGGCCGCACCTACCTGCCGCTCACCCGGCGTCCGGGCGGCCTGCGCGCCTACAAGATGATCTTGCCGCCGGAGCCCTCGGCTGAGCCTCCGGACCAGCGGGTCCACGAGGGGTACGAGTGGATGTACGTCCTGTCCGGACGGTTGCGCCTGATGCTCGGCGAGCACGACGTCGTCCTTCGGCCGGGCGAGGTCGCGGAGTTCGACACGCACGTTCCGCACTGGTTCGGCAACGCGGGCACCGAGCCCTGCGAGGTCCTGGCCCTTTTCGGTCCGCAAGGGGAGCGCTTCCACGTCCGTGCGCGGCCTGCCTCTTGACGCATACCCATATCGGCATATGATTGTCCGCATGGCACGGGCAGCGACCACCGCGGACGTCTTCAACGCCGTCGCCGAACCACGGCGCCGGGAAATCCTGGACGTCCTCGCCGACGGCGAACGTCCGGTGAACGACCTCGTCCGCGTGCTGGGCCTGGAGCAGCCGCAGGTGTCGAAGCATCTGCGGGTACTGCGCGAGGTCGGCGCGGTCGAGGCGCGAGACGAGGGCAGGCAACGGCTTTACCGGCTGAACGCCCGCGCTCTCAAGCCGATCCACGACTGGGTGCGCCGCTACGAACGTTCCTGGGAGGAACGGTTCGAGTCGCTGGACGCCGTGCTGGAAGAAATGGGCTCGATCGAGGAGGACGACCATGACCGACACGACGACCGGCACGGCGAAGGTGACGCTGCCCGCTGACGACCAGATCCTGATCACCCGGGATTTCGCCGCTCCGCGGCAGCACGTCTACCGTGCCTGGACCACGCCGGACCTGGTGAAACGCTGGTGGGCGGGCAAACGAGGCACTGTGACGTCCGTGGACATCGACCTGCGAGTCGGCGGCCAATGGCGCTACGTGCTGCTCGCGAACGGCAACTTCGAGGTCGCCTTCCACGGCGAATACCGGGAGATAGTCCCCGAGGAACGGCTGGTCCACACCGAGGTCTACGAAACGCCGGGAGCATACGACGTGGAGGCCCCCGTCGTCACGGTGACCTTCGCCGAATCGGGAGACCGCACCACAGTGACGATGCTGACCGAAACGCACACCAAGGAACTGCGCGACACCATTCTGGAATCCGGCATGGAAGTCGGAATGCAGGAGTCGATGGACGCGCTGGAAGAGGTCGCGGTTTCGCTGCGGTGAACCGGCTTTCCAGGGCGCCCTGGACTGCGTGATTCAGCCGTAGGAGTAGAACCCCTCGCCGGTCTTGATCCCGAGCTTCCCCGCGTCGACATACGTGCGCAGCAGGTCCCGGGGTCCGGCCGGGAGGTGCGGATCCTCGTCCGCGTAATGGTTTTCGATGTCCAGCACCACGTCCAGGCCGACCTGGTCCATCATCTGGAACGGCCCGTACGGCAGATGCCAGTTGATTTTGAACATCCCGTCCACGTCCTCGGGCCGGGCGACGCCCTCCGCGACGACCGCCAGCGATTCCCGTTTGATCGCCGCCCACACACGGTTGAAAATGAACCCGACGCTTTCCTTGCGCGCCTCGAACGGATGAATGCCGAATTCCGGCAACACCCCGAGCAGCGTGTCGAGCACAGTCCGGCCGGTTTCGCCGTCGGACATGAGGTCGACCGCGTTCGCCGTCGGCGGCATGTAGAAGTGGATGTTGCACAGCCGCGATTTGTCGCGCACCTTCTCGGCCATCATCCGCGACGGGTACGACGACGAGTTCGTGGCGAAAATGGTGTCGGCGGGCGCGGCTTCGTCGATTTGGCCCCACAGCGGGATTTTGATGTCCAGCCGCTCCGGCACCGCCTCGACGACGAGCCACGCGTCGCGCAGGGCGTCCTCGATCGACGCGGCGTCCTCCACCTGGCCGACCTCGCCGCTGCCGCGCTTTTCGAGCAGGACGGGCAACGCCTCCGCCACGTACTCCGCGGCCGCCGCGACCTGGTCGGCGCTTGGGTCGCTGATCCGCACGGTTCCACCGCGCGAGGCGAACATCAGCGCGATGCGCCTGCCCAGCGTCCCGGCACCGAACACGGTGACCGGCCGGTCGCGGATCTGGTCGAATGTGTACGCGTACGGCATGGCGGGCTCACCTTTCGATCTTGAGCCAAGAAGACCACCCGTCCTCGCCCGCCGCAATTCCGCGGCCACTGGTGGGGGACCGGCTGCGTAGAATGCGGCGGTGGTCGACGTTCGCGAGGTTCGCCGTCTCTGTTACGGCTTCGCCCGCCGCACCGGCGGAACCCTCGTCGAATTCCGCGTCCCGGACGGCACGCCGAACTTCTGGCAAGCCGTCATCGAGTATCCCGACCGCACGCTCTCGGTCGTCGCCGCCAACGACGCGCCGGTGCTCACGCTCGCCCGGCCTCGCTCGCTCGAGTTCGCTCCGGCCCGGGAATGGGGCCCGCTGGAGTTCGTCGACGAGCCGGAACTGGCCGCCGTGCTGGCGGAAACGGAGCAGTTCCAGGTGCTCACGCCAGCCGACCTCGAACGTTCCTTCAAGGCCGAAGACTGGCCGCACCTCACCCGGTCCGACCTCGCGTACTGGAAACCGGCGACGGTCGGCGAGGCTTTGTTCAATTACTGGGACTGACCTCCCGGACTCCGGACAGCGGGAAGGTGCCGCCGCCGGAAATCGTGACTGAGCCGGTGAACACGTCCCCGTCGACCGTGCCGGTCACGCTCACCTCGAAGCGCGCCGGATCAGTCACCAGCGCGGTGAAAGCGATTTCCGGGCCGTCGACCGTTCCGGACACGATGGGGACCGTGACCTTCAGCTGAGAGTCGAAAATGGAACCGGACACCGCTCCGCCGTCGGTCGCGAGGTCGAGAAGGAGGTCCTTGCTTCCGGCCGGGTGGACGAACGTGACCTTCCAGGCACCGTCCGGGCCAGTTTTCCCACTGGCGGTCCGGGAAACCTGCCCCGGCCGCACCACCGGAACCGGAGCTTCGCCGAGCGCGGGTTGTCCAGGCTTCACCGGAACGCCCGCAGAATTCAGAAACCCCGCCATCATCCGGTAATAGCCGACAAGAAACAGGATCTCGATGATCTCGGCATGATCCCGGGTCGCCGCGAGAGCCGCCCAGGTTTCGTCGGACACAAAGACATTCGCGCACAGCTCATCGACGGCCCGCAGCACTGCGCCGTCCTCGGGCGACCAGCTGGCGTCCGGGTCGGCGAGCGCCGTGATCTCCGCTTCGGTCGCACCACCGCCGAGCGCCGCGGGCGCGTGATTGGCCCATTCGTACGGCGCGTCGCACCGGAGCGCGACGCGGAGGATCGCCAGCTCGCGGATCCGCGGATGCAGTTTCCCTTGACTCAACAGGAAAGCGCCCAATTTCCCGGACGCCTCCATCACCTCCGGCGCACGGGCAAGGACCTGAATTACGGTGTCCGCCCCGAGTTTCGCCAGCTTCTGCTGCTCAGGATCCATCTCGTCGAATTCGAGCGGCGGGATACGGGGAATCGTCGCGTGCGGCATGTCAGTTTCCTTCCACGGGCAGGCGATCGAGCGCCGCCTGCGCTTCGTCGAGGCTGAGCTGGGGATGCGAGTGGATGTCGATCAGCGCGCGGGCGAGGAGGTTGTCGCCCGCCGGGCTGAGGATGTCGACGCCGGCCGCGCGGGAAATATGCTGGTGCAGCACGGTGATCGACAACGCCATCGCCGCGCCGATCGCAGCGCGCACCTTGGGTTCGACCGTCGGCGGATCCGGCCGTCGCCGATCAGCCGCGACGAGCCGTTCGGCACCGGCTTCGACCATCGCGTCGAACAACGGCGCGGCCCCGCCTTCGACCAGCGCCCGGACGAGGTAATCCCGGTACGGCCCGACCGCGATTCGCGCCGCCGCAACGGGATTCGCGGTGCCGCTGGAGTTGGTCAGGTCGGCCGGAACCTGGTCGTTGAGCTGGCGGAGAAGCTTCGCCAAGTGCGCGTCACACGCCTCGCGGAGCTCCTGCTTGGACCCGAAGTGATGCCGCACCAACCCCAACGACACGCCCGCTTCCACGGCGATACCCCGGATCGTGGCGCGCTCGAACCCGTGCTCCCCGAAGTGCCGCATCGCCGCGTCGCGAATCCGAGCGCGCGCGGTGAGGTCCTCGGGGTCGGTCATGACGCCGTCGCTATACGCATGAACAGTAGGCTATACCCACGTATAGCCCTTGCGCCAGGACGTGCCCCGTTGTCTCCGCGTCTGTGCAGGTCAGAACTGCTTCTCGCCACCGTCGACGTAAATGTTCGCGCCGAGAATGAAGCTGCTCTGCTCGGAGGCAAGGAACAACACAGCGTCAGCAACCTCGCGCGGTGCCCCCATCCGCCCGAGCGGAACTCGAGCCGCGAAACTCGCCCGTGCCGCATCGACCTTGTCCGCGCCGACCGCCTTCTCGAGCACCGGTGTGTCGATGGTCCCGGGCGAAACCACATTGACCCTGACGCCGCGCCCCTTCAGCTCGTTGGCCCAAGTCCGGGCGTAGGAGCGAAGCGCGGCCTTGGACGCCGAATACGTCCCGAACGCTTCAAGGCCGTCATCAGCCCGGACCGACGAATTCAGGATGACGGACGCACCTTTGTTAAGCAGTGGCAACGCTTTCTGCACGGTAAAAAGCGTGCCGCGAACGTTGGCGCCGAAGACCTGATCGAAGTGCTCCGGGGTCGTCTCCGCCAAGCTCACGAACGACCCCGCCGCCGCGTTGGCGAACACGACGTCGAGCCCCTTGCCCCGAGCGCGAACCGCCTCGTAAAGCCGATCCAGGTCGGCGAGGTCCGCGATGTCCCCCGGCACCGCAGTCGCCGTCCCGATGGTCTTCACCGCCGCGTCCAGCGCGTCCCGGTTCCGCCCGGTGATGAAGACATGCGCCCCCTCCTCCGCGAACCTCTCGGCCGCGGCCAACCCGATCCCGCTGCTGCCACCGGTGACGACCGCCGTCTTGCCCTCAAGCTGCCCCATGTGCTGACCTCCCGCTATTTCGGTACCGATCGGTACCGAACCGTAGCACTTCCGGACCGATCGGTACCGAAGGGCTACACTGACGCGGTGACCAGTCAGGACAAGGCACCCATCGGCCGCCCACGCGGCTTCGACGCCAACGAGGCGCTGCGACGCGCCATGCTGGTGTTCTGGGAACAGGGCTACGAAGGAGCCAGTCTGGCCGACCTGACCGGGGCCATGGGCATCACGAAAACCAGCATGTACGCCGCTTTCGGCAACAAAGAACAGTTGTTCCGCAAGGCTCTAGCCCTCTACGACGAAGGCCCCGCCTCCTACGGCCCGCGAGCCTGGGCAGAACCGACCGCCGCCAAGGTAGCCGCCGCAATCCTCAACGGCGCCGTCGAAGCAACGACCGCTCCTGATTGCCCACCCGGATGCCTAGGCGTCCAGGGCTCGCTGGCAGCAGGCGAACTAGGCCTCCCCGCACGCGAATTGCTAGTCGAATGGCGCAATGCCGCCCGTCGAGCCCTAGAGAAACGCTTCCAGCGCGCGGTAGCCGAACACGACCTGCCCTCGACCGCCGACCCGGCCCGCCTAGCCCGCTACATCATGACGGTCGCGTTCGGCATCGCCGTAGAAGCAGCCAGCGGTGCGAGCCGAGAAGAGCTGCAGGAAGTCGCTGACGCGGCCCTGTCCAACTGGCCGGAACTTCAGCGCCCACAGTAAAGATCAACCGCGACAGTCATCCGCTCCCGAAACTCGTCGCGAGTCTCCGCGTCGTACTTGATGCCGACCGCCGTGCTGATCAACGTCTCAGCCACGTCAGCAGCGGAGCGCCCACCGATCGCCTCGATAACAAGCACTCGAAACTGCTTCGGATATTCAGCTGGCATGTCACCGAGCAAGTCAGGATTCGAGTCGATCAGGACGCCGATCTCCGCAGCCATCGCCCCGACGTAGCGCCCGGCCCAATGATCAAACGCCTCAACCAGCCGCTCCCGCAGCGGTCGCCGCGAATCGGCGAGAGCGTTCCGCGCCGCGGAGATACTGCCGTCAAGCGAATGCCGCACAGTCGCGCGAAACAACTCCGGCTTGGACGAGAAGTAGAAATACAGTCCAGGACGCGAGATGTCCGCAGCCTTCGCGACGTCGTCCATGGACGCCTTGCGATAGCCGTACCGCGCGAAAACCTCCAACGCCGAGTCCAGCACGTGCGTACGCCGATCGCTGCCCATGGACACACTATACAAGTTTCACCTAATCCGTATAGTTCGAAGGGTGCCTCAACCCTCCCGCCTCCACACCGCCTTAGACGCCACGAGCACCCCCGCCCACGTCGCCGCAGACCAGACCCGCGCGGCCTGCAACGCCACCGGTGCCACCGCCGACGTCGTCGCAGACAAGACCCACGCGGCCGTCCCTGCCAGCGCCGCCACCGATATCGCCGCAGGCCTGATCGACAGTGCCTGCAGTGCCACCAGCGCTGCCGCCGATATCGGCGCAGACCTGGTTCACGCGGCCGTCGATGCCACCGGCACCGCCGATGTCGGCGCAGACCCCATCCACTCGGCCGTCAATGCCACCGCCGTCACCGACGTCGCCGCACACCTGATCCACAAGGCCGTCGATGCCATCAGCGCCCCCACCGACGTCGCCACAGACCTCATCCGCACGGCCTTCGACGCCACCAGCACCGCCGCGGACGTCGTCGCAGGCCTGGACCTCGCCGGCATCCGCGCCGTCGTCACCGGTGCCACATCTGGCCTAGGCCGCGAAACAGCCCGCGCACTCGCCTCAGCCGGCGCCGACGTCACCTTGGCCGTGCGCAACCTTTCTGCGGGCAAAAAGGTCGCCGACGCCATCGCGACGTCCACCGGAAACCACGCCGTCCGTGCCGTGCACCTGGAACTGGCCGACCTCGCCACCGTCGCCCACTTCGCCGTCACCTGGGACGGCCCGCTGCACCTGCTGATCAACAACGCCGGCGTCATGCGCCCAACGCTGGGCCGCACCCCGCAGGGCTGGGAACTGCAGTTCGCGACCAATCACCTAGGCCACTTCGCACTGGCACTGGGTCTGCGCGACGCCCTGACCGCCGGCGCGAACGACCGAGGATCGGCCCGGATCGTCGCACTGACCTCCGGCGCGCACATGTACTCATCTGTTGTCTTCGATGACATCCACTTTACCCGGAGAGCCTATGACCCCCAACTGGCTTACGGACAGTCGAAAACGGCCAACTCGCTGTTCACGGTGGAAGCGACCCGCCGATGGGCAGCCGACGGAATCGTCGCCAACGCAGTCAACCCAGGCGGAGTTTCCACTGGCCTGCAACGAGATTTCACCCAAGACATGAAGGACCACCTAGACCGTCTGGAAGCCGCTGGAGTCTTCGCCTACAAGACCGTCGAACAAGGCGCAGCCACCACACTCGTCGCCGCGACCGCCCCACAATTCGCCCATAACGGTGGTCATTACCTGGACGATGGCAACGAAGCCGAGACAGTCCCCGACGACGCCGACTTGGCGGACAACAGTCACGCCGTCAAACGTTGGGCCTGCGACGAGACGACCGCGCGGAGACTGTGGGAGGTGTCCCTGGACCTGGTCCGCCAACACTGACCGGATGCCCCAAGCTGTTCGCCTCGCATCGCTGATTTCCGCCGTAGACAAGAAAATCGAGGTCGCGGATCTCTAATTGTCCTTGCGAGCGGCGAACTCTGCATCCAAGGCTGTCCTCGACACCGGTCGGACTTACTGGGGCGCAGGGTTGTTGTGCAGGAGCCAGCTTCATCGCTGGCGTTTCCATGCCACCCCGTCAGGCCGTCCGAAACTCCGGTCGCGTCGGCCGCCCTAATGGTCAGGCCGTCGGCCGCCCCGCGCCCGCGTAGTCGTCGCCCGGCTTCCGATACGGATGAACCTGCACCGCCTGCCCAGTCTGCGGCGCGTCGATCATCTGCTGGTTCCCGATGTAGAGCCCCACATGATGGATCTTCGTCGTCGGCGCACCGTAGAAGATCAAATCGCCCAATTGGGGTTCGCTCACATGGGCAACGCTGCGAAACTGCGTGTCCGCCGTCCGCATCAGCTTGACGTCAGCGCTCGCATAGGCCGCGGTCGTAAGGCCGGAACAGTCAAAACCAGGGTCAGCGTCGCGGGTCCCGTTGCCACCCCAAACGTACGGCAGTCCAATCTGGTCAATCGCGAAGTCGACCGCCGTGAGCACCGCCGGATTGGGCGGCTGCTCGCTCTGTCCGACCGTGCCGTAGACATTGGTCGTCGCAAGCGTCCGATGCAGGACCACCGGTGCCGGCTCCAGCGTGGCGACCCCGTTCCACCAGTCCGTCGCCAGATCGCGGCCATTCGCGCAGAGCGCACGTCCAGCCGTCAGCGCCGAATCGTCGATGTTCTGAATGTCAGGCTTCCCGCCAGACGCACTCCGCTGCCACTTGCTCCACACCGCGGGAGACAGCTGCAACGGCCCAGCCGCCCCCGGCGTCGAAACGGTTCGGTGATAGAAGTCGAGAACCTCAACCGTGCCAAGCGGTTTCGCGAGAGTCCCGTTCTCCTTGACTTGATTACCCTGTGCCCGCCCATGGTCGCTGGTGATCTTCCCGATCGCGGCGAGAGTGATCCAGGACAGGTGACAATCTGGCTGTTCCTTGCTGAGCGTGACAGTCGCCTGCGCGTACCCGTTCATCGCCCGCAACGGAATGTCGAGCCACTGACTGGTTCGAGACGCCCACGCCCCGAACTCCCCAGCCCGCGGCACTCCAGGCTGAACCGGCACCACGGACGACGGCGCAGGGGGAGCCGGAACGGTCTTCGAGGTAACCGGAGCCACCGACGATGTCGCCGCGACGTTCCCGGAATTCGCGTCACTGGCCCCGCCCGGCAAAACCTGCACAGCGACGGCCAACGCCGCAACGACCACCACAACCGCCGCCAGCGCGACAACAGCCCGCCGGTTCCGCGCGAGAAAACCCTGCTTCGCAGAGCCCGCGACCCCTCCGCCGCCCGACGCCTGGGATCCGTCGCCACTAAACGGCGACGCACTGGTCAGCTCGGGTACTTCGCCATTCGGCGACGACTCGCTGCCCGGCTCGGGCACGTGGCCGCTCAGCGGCGAAGCGCTGGTCAAGTCGGCCGTGCTGCCACTCAACGGCGAGGCGCTGGTCAAGTCGGCTGCGTCGCCACTCAACGGCGAGGCGCTGGTCAAGTCGGCTGCGTCGCCACTCAGCGGCGAAGCACTGGTCGGCTGAGATACGTCGCCGCCCGACGGCGAGGCAGCACCCCGCTCAGCCATTTCGCCGTTCAGCGGCGAATCAGAGATCGATCCAATCGCGTCGCCGTTAGGCGGCGAAACAGCATCTGGCCCGGGGTCGTCTCCACCCAGCGGCGAAGCACTGATCAACTCAGACGCATCACCACCCAGCGACGACTCATCAGCCCCAGAAGTTTCGCCACTCAGCGGCGACACCCTGGTCGACCCACGATTCTCGCCGTCGACCGGCGACGCCCCGCCCACGAACGAACCCCCGGCACCGACCGATTCACCGCCCGCCGACGACGCCCCGCCCGCCGCCGACCCGGCCGATTCGCCACTCACCGGCAACGAGCCCGCGTCCCCAGGCTCGCCACCACCTCGACCCGTGACCGCACCAGGCGTGACCTGCGATTCGCCATCCAGCGGCGATCTCCCGGCCCCCTCCATCACCGGCCCCCGGCGAGTCTCGACAACACGAACTCGCGCAGCGCATCCAACTCTGTATCCACAGCCACCTCGACCGGCCGCCCGGTCGCCGCGGTCGGGACCGCCCGCCGGTCGACGATCGTCATGCCGCGGGTCGGGCCGAGGCCGGAGTCGATGTCGACCGGGTAAGTCTCCGTGCGCAGGATGCCCGGCCGGATCGCCTCGGCGACGGCCACCGCGTCGTGCATGACGATGCCTTCGTAACCGAGCACCTTGCGGTAGTGCGCGAGGTAGTCCGGCGTGAACGAGTCCAGCGCCTGCCCGACCGGTCCGGATGCGGCGAGTTTCGCCAGCCACGCGCTGTCGACCGCGCATCGGTGAGTGAGATCGAGGGGGACCATCACGCACGGGACGTCGTCCTCGGCGAGCACGCGACGCGCCGCGTCCGGGTCGGCCCAGATGTTGAATTCGGAGACCGCGGTCGAGTTGCCAAGGGCGAGCGCGCCGCCCATCAGGACGATCCGCGCGATTTTCGAACGCACCCCGGGGTGGGCCGCGAGCAGGGCGGCGATGTTCGTGAGCGGCCCGATCGGCGCGATGGTCACCGGTTCGTCCGAGGCTTCGAGCAGCGAGACCATCAGGCTGACCGCGTCGGAATCCTCGAGCGGGCGGGTGGCGTCGGGCAGCGAAGCGGCGTGCCCGGAAAGCCCGTCGGAACCGTGGACGGTGCTCGCCCGGTGCAACTCGCGGTAGAGGAGCGGCCGCGAGGCACCCGCGGCTACTGGCACGTCCGGGCGGTCGCACAGCTGCAGCAGCCGTCGCGCGTTCGAGGTTGTCGTGGTCAGCGGCACGTTGCCGAAGACTGTCGTCACGCCCAGCAGGTCGACGTCCGCCGACCTCGCGGCCAACGCGATCGCGAAAGCATCATCGACGCCGGGGTCGGTGTCGATGATCAGCTTGGTCCCCATCGTGCTCCCCTTGCGTGCGGCTGGCCGTCGTCCACAGGTTACGGTCAAGGGCATGACGTCGATGTGGGGTGCGCCCGCGTTGTCGCGCGTGCGCGCCTGGCGGCGGGCCCGGCGGGACCCGCACCAGGCGAAGTTCCTGACGGCCGACTCGCTGCGCTGGGTGCTGCGCAATCGCGCGTACACGCCGTGGTACCTCGTGCGCTACTACCGGCTGCTCAAATTCCGCGTCGCGAACCCGCACATCATCCTGCGCGGCATGCTGTTCCTCGGCAAGAACGTCGAGATCCACTGCCGCCCCGGGTACGGCCGGATGGAGATCGGCCGCTGGGTGCACATCGGCGACGGCAACGCCATCCGCTGTCACGAGGGGTCCCTTCGCATCGGCGACAAGTCGGTGTTCGGGCGGCAGAACGTGATCAACTGCTACCTCGACATCGAGCTCGGCGCCGCGACGCTCGTCGCCGACTGGGTGTACATCTGCGACTTCGACCACGTGACCGCGGACATCCACGTGCCGATCAAGGACCAGGGCATCGTCAAGTCGCCGGTCCGGATCGGTCCGGACACGTGGCTCGGCACGAAGGTCAGCGTCCTCAAGGGCACGCGCATCGGCCGCGGCAGCGTCCTCGGCGCGCACGCGGTCGTGCGCGGTGACATCCCGGACTACTCGATCGCGGTCGGTTCACCGGCACGGGTGGTCCGCAATCGCGAGGACGACTACGCCGCGGATGCAGCCCGCCGCGAGGCAATCGCCGACATGGCGCGCAAGGCGAACAAGGCATTGCAGAAGACGCTCGGCGACAGCTGACGTAGCGCGGCCGTCAGTCCGGTTCAGCCGCGAAAATAGCCTGACAGCGTCGATACCTGCGCCTTATGAGCGAAGCCCTGCGCCGGCACGTCGCCGCCTTCAATGACCGCGACCTTCGAGGTCTCCTCGACGGCTTCACCGACGACGCCGTCTGGATCACCGGCAGCAGTGTCGTGCGAGGACGCGCGGAACTCACCGAACTGTTCAGCGGTGCGATGGAACAACTCCTGCCGACGTTGACGGTCGAGAACGTTCTCGCGGACGGTGATCAGATCGCTGCCCAATTGACTGAGCGACTCACCCACAACGGCGAGGACCGCGTCTTCGCGATCGCCGGCTTTTATCGGCTGTCCGGAGACCGCATCAAGTCGGCGAAGATCTACCGCGAGGGCAGCGCTGAACTCGGCTGACCGGCGTTGCCGTTTTTTGGCGAATCACTCTGGCCTGCGGAAACGCGGGTCTCAGAGGCTCGATACGCCGGTCGATGTCAGGCATCGAGCCGTCTCGATCCGTTCGCCGCGGTGCGACGGCGCTGACAGTGCCTTTGCCGCTACGTCGTCGATAGAGGCGGTCTTCGCGGTGGTGTAGGCAGCACGGTCAGTCCAGTGGCCGTTCAGCGGCAAACTGGCGGCAACAGCGGACAGATCCTCCCGGCTGCCGGGTCTGTCGCCAGTCAGCGGCGAAACCAGAGAACCCAGCGACACCTCAGAGCAAGAAGTGGAACAACGGACTCCCCGGCTCCACCTGCTCCACCTGCAACGGGCTCTTCTCCAGCCGCGCCAGCAACCCTGGCAGGTCCGCTCGCCGAGGGATCTCGACCCCGATCAGCGCCGGCCCGATCTCCCGGTTGTTGCGCTTCACGTACTCGAACCGCGTGATGTCGTCCTCCGGTCCGAGGATTTCGTCAAGGAACCGCCGGAGCGCACCGGGTTCCTGCGGGAAGCTGACGAGGAAGTAGTGCTTCAACCCCTCGTGCATCAGCGAGCGTTCGAGGATTTCGCTGTACCGGCTGACGTCGTTGTTGCCCCCGGACACGATGCACACCACCGTTTGCCCCGGCTCGACCTGCACGCTCGTCCCGAGCGAAGCGGCCGCGAGCGCGCCCGCGGGTTCGGCGATGATGCCGTCCGACTGGTACATCGACAGCATCTCCGTGCACACCGCGCCCTCGGCGACGGACGTCAGATCCGCGCCGCTGTCCCGGATCAACGGGAACGTCACCTGGCCGGCCTCGCGCACCGCGGCACCGTCCACGAACGGGTCGACCGCGTCGATCCGCACCGGTTTGCCTGCCTCGATAGCCGCCGCCATGCACATCGCACCCGCCGGTTCGACGCCGACGACCCGGATGTCCGGATGCCGCTCGCGGACCCATGTCGCGATCCCAGCCAGCAACCCACCGCCGCCGACCGGCACGACCAGGACATCGGGCACGAAGCCGAGCTGCGAAACCACTTCGAGCGCGACAGTGCCCTGACCGGCGACAGTGCGGACGTCGTCGAACGCCGGCACGAGCGTCGCCCCCGTGCGGTGAGCGTCGTCCTTAGCCGCGGCGAAGGCGTCTTCATACGTCTCGCCAACGACGATGACCTCGATGTGGGCACCGCCGAGCGCCGCAATGCGCTGACGCTTTTGGCGAGGCGTCGTACCCGGCACGTACACGCGACCGTTCGCCCCTAAACGGCGACACGCGTACGCGACACCTTGTGCGTGGTTGCCCGCGCTCGCACACACGACACCGCGCGCCCGCGTCGCAGCGTCGAGCTGCACGATGAAGTTGTACGCGCCGCGGATCTTGTACGAGCGCACCGTCTGCTGGTCTTCGCGCTTAAGCCAGACGCGCGCGTCTACGCGGGACGAGAGACGCGCGTTGGGCTCAAGGGGCGTGCGTGTGACCACGCCCGCGAGCCGTTCGGCGGCCTGTTCGACCAGTTCTGCGTTCACCGTGTCGATGTCGTGCACTCGGGTGAATGTACTTCGCACCCGGTGACCACGTACGGGGCACTCACGTCACCGACCGCGTTCACGTCTTCGGAACCGCCGGGTACGGGACGAAGGTGCTGGTGTTTTCGTCGACCGTGAGCGGTTTGCCGATCGCCGGAAACGCGCGTTGCGAACAAGCGGGCCGGTCGCACACTTTGCACCCCATGCCGATCGGCGTCGCGGCGGCGGGTTCGTCCAGGTCAAGGCCGGTTGAGTAGATCAGCCGGCCGGCGTGCCGCAGCTCGCAGCCGAGGCCGACGGTGAACGTCTTGCCCGGGCTGCCGTACCCGCCGATGTTGCGCGACACCGTCCGCGCGACCCAGAAGTACCGTTTGCCGTCCGGCAGCGCCGCGATCTGCGTGAGGATCTTGCCCGGCGAGGTGAAGGCCTCGTAGATGTTCCACAACGGGCAAGCGCCGCCGACGCGCGAGAAGTGAAAACCCGCCGCGGACTGGCGTTTCGACATGTTCCCGGCCCGGTCCACGCGCACGAACGAGAACGGCACGCCACGCTGTTTTGGCCGCTGAAGAGTCGACAGCCGGTGGCAAGTGGTCTCGAAACCGACGCCGAAGTGGTCGCAAAGCCGCTCGATGTCGTACCGGAACTCCTCGGCCGCGGCCAGGAACGGGCTGTACGGCAGGATCAGCGCGCCAGCGAAGTAGTTCGCAAGGCCGACCCGAGCGAGCGTCCGCGCCGCGGGGCCGGAAAACGCCCACGAATCGGCAAGTTCGGTGATCAGGTCGTCGTACTCCAGCAGTGCGATCTGGGACGCCATCCGGAACGCCTGCTGTCCGACCCGCAGGCTCGGCGCCAGCCGCAACACCCGCGTCGCCGGTTCGTACCGGTGCTGTTCACCTGCGGATTCGTTGATGCCCTCGCTGGTCACGTCGACGCCGTAGCGCTGCCACAGCCGTTCCTTGAGCGATCCGAGCACCGCCCCGCGTCGCAGCGGGATCTCGGCGGCCATCCGTTCAGCGCGCTCGTCGAGTTCGGCGACGTAGTTCTCCCGCTCGTAGAAGAAGTCGCGGACCTCCTCGTGCGGCAACGGCGCGGCGGCGCTCCCGTGCAGGCCCAGGCCGTTTTCCGTGGTCAGCGCGGCGGTGCTCTCGACCGCGTTGCGGTAGCTGCGGTGCAGTTTCACCAGCGCCTGGGCGATCGACGGCAGGTTGCTGGCCAGGTCGTTCAGCTCGCTCATGGTCGCTTCGACGCCCACGGCCTCGTCGAGCAGGGCTTCCTTCACGTCGGCGACAAGCCGCGAGGTGTCGTTGTTGGCGAAAAACTCCGTGTCGACGCCAAACGCCTGCGTGATGCGCAGCAGCACCGGCACGGTCAGCGGGCGCGAGTTGTGCTCGATCTGGTTGAGGTAACTGGGTGAGATCTCGAGCACACGGGCGAGGTCCGCCTGGCTCATCGACCGGCTTTCGCGCAAATGCCGCAGCCGCGCCCCGGCGAAAGTTTTGTCCATGAGTGCTCCGTCCGGCCGGAAGGTTTCCGGGCCTGAACGATTACGTGAACGATCAAGCCCGCGAATTTTCGCTGCGGTTGCGAACAGCAGATTCGCAACCTTTGCAACATGCTAGGCAATCTTCGCAGAAATTGGCAAATTGGAGCGGTAGACCAGGTTTTCGTGCTCGTGTCAGGGTCGTGACCAGGCAAGGCGAGCAATCGCAAACTTCGCAACACGGGAGAGTCCGATGACCGAGCAGGCCAATCAGCTCGAGCAGGCGGCGGCCGAGCTGGCCGAGCAGTGGAAGACCGACCCCCGCTGGGCGGGTGTCCAGCGGACCTACTCCGCCGCCGACGTGGTGAAGCTTCGCGGTTCGGTCGTCGAAGAGCACACCCTCGCCCGCCGCGGCGCGGAGAAGCTGTGGGAGCTGCTGCACAGCGAGGACTACGTCCACGCGCTGGGCGCCCTCACCGGCAACCAGGCCGTGCAGCAGGTGCGTGCCGGTCTGAAGGCCATCTACCTGTCCGGCTGGCAGGTCGCTGCCGACGCCAACCTCGCCGGCCAGACCTACCCGGACCAGAGCCTCTACCCGGCCAACTCGGTCCCGGCCGTCGTCCGCCGCATCAACAACGCGCTGGGCCGCGCCGACCAGATCAACTGGGCCGAGGGCAACGGCGACATCGACTGGTTCGCCCCGATCGTCGCCGACGCCGAGGCCGGCTTCGGCGGTCCGCTGAACGCGTTCGAGCTGATGAAGGGCATGATCGCGGCCGGTGCCGCGGGCGTGCACTGGGAAGACCAGCTCGCTTCCGAGAAGAAGTGCGGCCACCTCGGCGGCAAGGTCCTCATCCCGACCAAGCAGCACGAGCGCACCCTGAACGCCGCCCGTCTCGCCGCCGACGTGCTGAACGTGCCGTCCCTGGTCGTCGCCCGCACCGACGCGCAGGCCGCGACCCTGCTGACCAGCGACGTCGACGAGCGCGACCGCAAGTACCTCACCGGCGGCCGCACCTCCGAGGGCTTCTACGAGGTCAACAACGGCATCGAGCCGTGCATCGACCGCGGCCTGGCCTACGCGCAGTACGCCGACCTGCTGTGGATGGAGACCTCCACGCCGGACCTCGAGGTCGCCCGCAAGTACGCCGAGGCGATCAAGGCGCAGTACCCGGACCAGATGCTGGCCTACAACTGCTCGCCGTCGTTCAACTGGAAGAAGCACCTCGACGACGACACCATCGCGCGGTTCCAGCGCGAACTCGGCGCCATGGGCTACAAGTTCCAGTTCATCACCCTGGCCGGCTTCCACGCGCTGAACTACTCGATGTTCGACCTGGCGCACGGCTACGCCCGCGAAGGCATGAGCGCCTACGTCGACCTGCAGGAGCGCGAGTTCGCTTCGGAGGAGCGCGGTTACACCGCGACGAAGCACCAGCGCGAGGTCGGCACCGGCTGGTTCGACCTGGTGTCCACCGCGCTGAACCCGGAGAGCTCGACCACCGCGCTCAAGGGTTCGACCGAAGAAGACCAGTTCCACTGACGCACCCGCGGGCCGGCGATTCCGGTCGCCGGCCCGCCCCTTCCCTTTCCCCCTTCGCGGAGGTACGAGATGGCTGACACGTTGAACACCCGCATCGAGGTCACCGGGCCCGCCGATGGCCGCTTCGCCGAGATCCTCACCCCGGCAGCACTGGACTTCGTAGCCAAACTCGACAACACCTTCGCCGGACGCCGCCGCGAACTCCTCGACGAGCGCCGCCGCCGTCGCGAGCGGTTGCAGTCGGGGGAGGAGCAGCTGGACTTCCTGCCGCAGACGCGGTCGATCCGCTCGGACGAGAGCTGGCACATCGCTCCGGTCGCGCCCGGTCTCGAGGACCGGCGCGTCGAGATCACCGGCCCGACCGACCGGAAGATGACGGTCAACGCGCTCAACTCCGGCGCGAAGGTGTGGCTGGCGGACTTCGAGGACGCGACCTCGCCGACCTGGCACAACGTCGTCGACGGCCAGCTCAACCTGTTCGACGCCATCCGCCGCAACATCGACTTCACCACCGAAGCCGGCAAGCGCTACACGATCGGCGACGACCCGGCGACGATCGTCGCCCGTCCCCGCGGCTGGCACCTGGTCGAGAAGCACATCCGCATCGACGGCCGCCCGGTTTCGGCGAGCCTCGTGGACTTCGGCCTGTACTTCTTCCACAACGCCCGGCAGCTCCTGGCGCGCGGCAGCGGTCCGTATTTCTACCTGCCGAAGCTGGAAAGTCACCAGGAAGCGCGGCTGTGGAACGACGTGTTCCTGCTGGCGCAGAAGGAACTCGGCATCCCGCGCGGCACCATCCGCGCGACCGTGCTGATCGAGACGATCACCGCGGCCTTCGAGATGGACGAGATCCTCTACGAACTGCGCGAACACGCGGCGGGTCTGAACGCCGGTCGCTGGGACTACATCTTCAGCGTCATCAAGAACTTCTCCGCGCACGGCGCCGACTTCGTGCTGCCGGACCGCGCCCAGGTGACGATGACGGTCCCCTTCATGCGCGCTTACACCGAACTGCTCGTCAGCACCTGCCACCGCCGCGGGGCGCACGCGATCGGCGGGATGGCGGCGTTCATCCCGAGCAAGGACCCGGTCACCAACGAGAACGCGCTCGAGAAGGTCCGCCAGGACAAGGAACGCGAGGCCGGCGACGGCTTCGACGGCTCCTGGGTCGCACACCCCGGTCTGGTCCCGGTGTGCCGCGAGGTCTTCGACAGTGTGCTCGGCGGCTGGCCGAACCAGCTCGGCAAGCTGCGTGAAGACGTGACTGTCGACGCTTCTGACCTGCTCGACGTCGCAAGCGCCGGCGGCGAGGTCACCGAAGCGGGTGTGCGAGCGAACATCAACGTCGCCCTCCGCTACATCGACTCCTGGCTGCGCGGCACCGGTGCCGCGGCGATCCACAACCTCATGGAAGACGCCGCGACGGCCGAGATCGCGCGGTGCCAGGTGTGGCAGTGGATCCGCAACGGCACGAAGCTCGAGGACGGCACGGCGCTGACCCACGAACTGGCCAGCGAGTTCCTGGACGACGAACTGGCGAAGGTCCGCGCAGACCTCGGCCAGTCGGCTCGCCTCGACGACGCCCGCGCGATCTTCACCGAGACCGCCCTCGGCGAGAAGCTGCCGAGCTTCCTCACGACGGTCGCCTACGCCCGGTACCTGACCGAGCGGTGACAAGCTCCGGTCGCCAGTGACCTGACCACCGGCGACCGGTTACCCCGCACCACATTTTGGGATGGTGCTGGGAACGGGTCCGGTGGCGGAGGCTCCCCGCCACCGGACCCGGGTCTTTCCGGACCCGCGCTTCTTTCGCCGCTGAGTGGCGAGAGGCGCGGGTTTTCGGTTTCCGCGGAGCTTTCGGACGCTCTAGGCTCGGGCTCTCGGTTCGATGTCGGGGCTTCGCTCTGGGGTTTGGCCTGGGTTTTGCTCGCGTCCGGGCTTCGTTTCGGGGCGCTCGGTTCGTGCTGGCGTCGCCCCGCTTTCTGGGTGCTTATCCGTGGCTCTTTGCTCAATTCCTTGATCAACAGGCCGAGTCGGCCGTTTGCTCTCGGGCACTTGCTAGCGCCTGCCCACGAGTCCCGCTTGTTCTCCGGCGTGCTCATCCGGCTCAGCTCGGACGCGTCCAGTAGCCCGATCCATGCAGCCAGGCGCGACCCGTCGAACAATCCACGAGAGTGCTTGCCCAACCGAACGTCCGATCCGCTCAACCGGTATCCGGCCTCGACGGTGCCAACCCAACGTGCGCTCTGGACAGACGATCCCGTCGAAAGTAGATGCCTCGCCCCGCCCGGCCGACGACCCGAACGGCCGCGCAGAAGTCTCCGATTCCGCGGCGGGGAGTCCGAACTACCATTGCCGTTCAGTGGCGAATACCTGGTCAAAGCCAATTTTTGAGCAACCGTCGCTCAGCTGGCACCGCAGCTCGGTCCTCGACAGTACCCCCGACACCCCTCCGCCCGCCTGCTGATCACCCCTTGCCTATTTGATTCGACATACATATATTGCACATGTAACTACCTGGGGGAGCGTCGCCGGCGAGGGTGCCGAGCAGCTTCCGATCTCACTCTCACCCGGAGAAACCATGCACTGGCTCTACCTCGGCATCGCTGTGTTCTTCGAGATCGCCTTCGCGCTCGGAGCCAACGCGACCGACGGGTTCACCAAGCTGTGGCCGTCGGTGTTCACGCTGGTCATGGCGGCCGGCGGCATCTTCTTCCTCAGTCGCGCCCTGCTGACCATGGACGTCGGCGTCGGCTATGCGATCTGGACCGGTCTCGGCTCGGTCGGCATCGTCCTGCTGGGCGCGCTGATCTTCAAAGAGAAGCTCAACTGGCGCAAGCTCATCGGGTTCGGCCTGGTGATCTGCGGCATCATCGGCCTTCAGCTGACCGGTGCCTGACTCTCTTCTTCCAGCCCCCGAAAGGATTTCCGTCGTGTCCGTTCAGCCCGAAGCAGCACCAGTCGTCGCACCGGAAAAGACGCAGACCAGTCGCCGAGCGTGGGCCATTCTCCTCTTCGCCGGTGTCTGCGAAATCGCGTTCGCCGTCAGCACGGACGGCAGTCGCGGCTTCACCGACCTGCCGTGGTCGATCGCCACCGTGATCACTGCCGCCGCAACGATTTTCACCCTCAGCCTGGCCTTGCGCACCATCGACGTCGGCGTCGGCTACGCGGTCTGGACCGGCATCGGCGCGAGCGGTGCGGCGATCTTCGGCGCGATCATCTTCGGCGAAAGCCTGGGACCGCTGCGCATTCTGTTCCTCGCAGTGATCATCACCGGAGTCATCTGCCTCAAACTCGCCGGCGGCTCAACCGATTCGGCGAAATCCGACGACTGACCGTATCCAGCCCGGCGTCCTGCTGACATCCGCCAGTTGTCGTCAACCTGCCTAGATCCGGCCACAGGCACGGTAATCCCGGTTTTTCACTACGCTGCACCGGCGCGGCTCCACTGTCTGAGACGAATCTGGAGGCCAGTCGAATGCCCATGGCAACGGTCAACGACCGCCCGATTTTCTTCTCCGACACCGGGGGGAGACGGACCGGCCTTGTTGCTGGGACACGGCTACTTCCTGGACCACTCAACCTTCTCGCCGCAAGCAGAGATGCTCGCGCCGGAGCAGCGTCTGATCACCTGGGACGCCCGCGGCCACGGACAAACCCCGGACGACGACCCCGGCACGTCATACACCTATTGGGACCAGGCCCAAGACGCACTCGGCCTGCTGGACCACCTAGGCCTCGAACGCGCCGTCGTAGGAGGATTGTCCCAAGGCGGCTTCACGGCGTTACGAATTGCGTTGCTGGCACCTGAACGGGTCGCAGGACTGGTGCTATGGGACACCGAAGCAACACCGTGCGACCCAGCCGACAAGGCGGCCTACGGCGAAATGTTCGCAGCCTTACGCGAATACGGACCAATTGATGACCTCATCATACCCCTGTCTACGCAACTGCTCGGAAATTCCGCCCTTCGTGATGAGTTGTGCGCACGATGGCGTGCCGCACCCGCGCTGCCGCTGGGCCCGGCCGCACACTGCCTGCTGGAACGAGACGACGTCTCGAACCGCCTGGACGAAATCACCTGCCCGGCGCTGCTGATGTGGGGCGAGCAAGACGTTTCCCTCCCGCGCGACCGCATGGACTTGCTCAGCGAACGCCTCCCAAACGCCAGCGACGTCCACGTCATCCACGGTGCAGCCCACACTCCGACTCTGACCCATCCAGAGCAGGTCAACCCGTTGCTGCAACAGTTCCTGCAGACGTTGGCCTAACAGATTCCGTCAAACACTCCAAGCCGGACTGGAGAACTGCGTAGCCGACGATTCGTCCAGTCCGCTCAATCAGATGCCTGGCTCTAGCCACCCCACTGCCGCGCAGCTCAACGGTCTCCCGAGGACGTGAGGCCTGACGAACACCCAATTGCATGCACGCACATGTGCTATACAAGAGGTCTCGGCACCACTTCTCGATGCCGGACAAGGTTCGCCGGAGAGGTCGTTCGCGTGGCCACCACACCTTCCCCTGGACGCAAGTCGGCAGGGGCGAAACTCACCACCCTTGGCGCGATGTGGCCTCGCATGATGGCCCTTCGCAGCCGCGTCGACCACGAGGTCGAGCAAGCGTTGCAACGGCAGTTGCACCTGGGCTTCTCGGAATTCGTCGCCCTGATGTCGCTGGCCGACCGACCAGACGGCGAACTCCGCATGCAGGAACTGGCTGACGCGACGTCGCTCAACCAGAGCTCCGCGACACGCCTCGTCGGTCGCCTCGAGCGGACCGGGCTCACCGAACGACGTCTCTGCGAATACGACCGCCGCGGCGTCTACACCGGAATCACCGACGCCGGACGCGTCACGTTGCGCAAAGCCGTCCCGGTCTACGAAGCCGCCCTGGCGAGCGCTTTCGACCGCGTGGCAGCAGACCCCGACTACCGCGACCTGATCGCCGCCGTCGACCCCCGCTGACAAGGTGCCCTGACCAGGCATTAGCCACTGAGCGGCGAATCTCGTGAACCGCCGCCGACCAGCGCGTCCTACACCTCGAACGCGTTGCCAGTCGCGATCTTCGGCCGCCCCAACTCCACCGGTTCGCCGACACGCGCCCGCCGGTAAACCTCGACGGTCGCCTCCGCGATCCGCCCCCAATCGAAGTCCGCACCGAGCCGAGCCTGCGCCGCACGCGCCCGCCGAGTCGCGGCCGGAACGTCGCTCAGGACAGTCGTCACGGACGAGGCGAGCCCGGTGACATCACCCGGCGCGAACGCCAGACCGGTCTCGCCATCGATGACAACCTCACCAAGCCCGCCCGCGGTCGAAGCCACCAACGGTGCCTTCGCAGCCGCGGCCTCCAGCGCAACGATCCCGAACGGCTCGTACCGGCTAGGCAGCACGACCGCATCGGCAGCGGCCAGGAGAGCGCGCAGGTCGCGGTCGGAGAGATGACCGACGAAGTCCACCGCCCGGCGAATCCGCAGCTTTCGGGCCTGTGCGACGAGTTCGTCGTGATGTCGCCCTTTTCCGGCAACAACCACTCGAGTCCCCGGGAACTGACGGCGGATCCGGGGCAACGCAGCCAGCAGATCTTGCACGCCCTTTTCCCACTCCAGCCGGCCGAAGAACAGCAGGAACGGAGCGCCGTCCGGACTGTGCTGCTCCCGCATCCTCGCGACCTCGCCGGACGATACGCGCCAACTGCGGCCCTCGATGCCGTTGTGGATCACCGCGACGTCGGCCGGGTCGATCTCGAAGAGGTGCGCGACCTCTTTGCGCATGGCTTGCGAACAGGTGATCACCGCGTCGGCGCGATTGGCCAGCCACCATTCGACCGAATGCACCTGCTGGTTGAGCGGGTGCGACAGCCATCCCGAATGCCGGCCCGCTTCGGTCGCGTGGATCGTCCCGACGAGCGGCACCCGAGCAGCCTCAGCGACAGCGATCGCCGGATGCGTGACCAGCCAATCGTGGGCATGGACGACGTCGGGTTGCCACGTGCGGAGCAAATCCTGTGCCGCCCGGATCATGGCGTGGCCCATGGCGAGCGTCCACGCGACGAGATCCCGCTCGAAGGTCAGGTGCATCGGATCCTCGGCGACGCGGACGACCCGGACCCCCTCGATGACCCGATCGCTGCGCGGATGGGTCGACGCGTCGGTGCCCGCGGTGTGCCGGCAGAGGACGACTACCTCGTGGCCCTGCTGCGCGAGGTGCCGCGCCAGCGCGTGAACGTGCCGGGCCAGCCCGCCGATGACCACCGGCGGATACTCCCAGGACAACATCAGCACGCGCATGGCCCGAGGTTACTCGCCAGTCGCTTACCCTCCGGGGCGGCCGCCCGAACGACCGCCGGAAAGCCGCGCTGACACCCAGCGGAAAGGCCCGAGCAATGAAGAATCCGCTGGTCAGAGCGTTTCGCCAAAAAACGGCAACAGCTCTGATTTGGCCGGTTGGCCAGCCCGCGCCGACAATATCCGCGCAGCTCAGCACTGCTGTCCCGAGCTGGTAACGACCGCCAAGCCGATGCGCGAGTTCCTACCTCAGTCACCTGCTGAGACCGCGGCCTTTACCTGATGCAGACAAGCCTGCTCCCGGGCGCTGAAGCGGGCTCGCCAGCGGCTGACCAGCCATTAGCCACTGAACGGCGAAACGGTCGTCGACACCAGCTCCACTGCGCCGCCGCAGGAGGCTCCACCGAGGACCAGCCATCAGCCATCAGCCGCCGACCGCCGACCGTCGCCGTCGACATCGGCCCGTCGTTCAGGACCCGTTCACCGGCCGCCCAAGCATCACTCAAGCGGTGCCGCGGATCGCGATTCTCTGCCACCATGACCGGTGATGACTCCAACAGAGCCCGAATGGCAGCGCGCGGATCCGCCGCTGACCACACCGTGGACCGACCGAGTCGACCCGGCCGCGGTGCTGCCCGAGTACCCGCGTCCTCAGCTGAGCCGGCCGGAATGGCTGAGCCTCAACGGCATCTGGGAGTACGCAGGCTGGCCTGCCTCGTCCGCGGCGCCGCGACCCATCGGCTACAGCGAGCGCATCCTGGTTCCCTTCGCGCCGGAATCCGCGCTCTCCGGAATCGGCCGACGCGACGAAGTGCTGTGGTACCGGCGGTTGTTCGAGATCCCGGAAAGCTGGAGCGGGCGACGGGTGTTGCTGCATTTCGGTGCAGTCGACCAGAAAGCCGAAGTGCGGGTCAACAACCAGACGGTGGTCACCCATGAGGGCGGATACACGTCGTTCTCAGCGGACATCACGGACGCGCTCCGTGCATCAGGACCGCAGGAAATTACCGTTCGCGCAGAGGACCGTACGGACATCGAGCCGTACCCGATCGGCAAGCAGCGCAACGAACCTGGCGGTATCTGCTACACGCCGACGTCGGGAATCTGGCAGACCGTGTGGGTCGAGCCGGTGCCGAACGAGCGCATTTCCGCCCTCGAAGTCACCTCGGACCTGTCTGGTGTCTCGGTGTTCCCGCAGGTCACTGGCGGTACACAAGTGGAGTTGATCGTTTCGCCGCAAAACGGCGACGAGGCGGCGCGCGTTCGAGGCACCGCGGGCGTACGGCTGCGAGCCAACCTTCCAGAACCTCATCCGTGGTCTCCGGACGATCCGTTTCTCTACGACATCACCGTCCGGCTTCTGGATGCGCACGGTGATGCCCTGGACGAGGTCGCCAGTTATTGCGGCCTGCGAACGGTAGAAATCCTCCCGGATGTCGACGGACGGCCACGGATCGCGTTGAACGGCCGGATCACCTTCCTGCACGGACCACTCGACCAGGGCTACTGGCCGGACGGCGGTTACACGGCTCCGACAGACGAGGCGCTCAGGTTCGATCTCGAGAAGACGAAGGAACTCGGGTTCAATCTGGTCCGCAAGCACGTCAAGGTCGAGCCCGCGCGCTGGTACTACTGGGCGGACCGGCTGGGTTTGGCTGTCTGGCAGGACATGCCGTCGCTGATCGTCTCGTTCGCGGGCCCGCCCGGGCACGCGCCGGATCCGTTGCCCGAAGGACAACGGCGATTCGAGGCCGAGCTGCGGGAAATGGTCGCGCAGCTGAGCAATGTCACGTCGATCGTCGCCTGGGTGCCTTTCAACGAAGGCTGGGGAGAATTCGATACGGCCCGGATGGCGGCGCTCGTGAAGGACCTCGACCCGACCCGGCTGGTGATCGCCAACAGCGGCGTGAACTGTTGCTTCTCCCGCCCGGACACCGGGGCCGGCGACATCTACGACGACCACACGTATGTCGGGCCGGGGGAGCCGCACGAGGGGGACCATCGCGCATTAGCGGACGGCGAATACGGCGGCCTGGGCCTGGTCCTCGAAGACCACATTTGGCCAGGTCCGCCCAATGCCTACGAAATGACGACTGATTCGGCACACCTCACTCGCCGGTACGCGGAGGTGAGCGAACGCCTCGAAGGGTTGGTTTCCGAGCGGGGATTGTCCGGCGCGATCTACACTCAGACCACTGATGTAGAGAACGAAGTGAACGGCCTTCTCACCTACGACCGCCGAGTGCAGAAGCTCGACTTCGCCGACGCCGCGAACCACAACCGAGCGGTGATCGCGCGTGGTTCGTACCCAGAGGTGAAGACCGCTGCCGAGTTGGCTGACGAGGCTCCGGACAGCCGTTGACCTGCGGTTCGCCACTAAGCGGCAACACAAGATAGGCAGTTCCGCACAGGGGCTGCGGCCTGGGGGGCAAACCAGGCCGCCTTGCGATTCGCCGCTC
This sequence comes from Amycolatopsis sp. cg13, assembly GCF_041346965.1. Classification (GTDB taxonomy): domain Bacteria; phylum Actinomycetota; class Actinomycetes; order Mycobacteriales; family Pseudonocardiaceae; genus Amycolatopsis. The sequence continues at coordinate 3,982,778 of NZ_CP166848.1, read as the reverse complement.
ACTGGCGACGAGCTGGCCGACGGCATATCGACGGTGGCGTGATGCCACCCCGACCGGAGGCGCTGCTTCGCGCCCTCGCCGGTCAGCGGCTACGGCGCTGCGGCGACCCGGCGGTGCCGAGTTCGCCTGTGACCGGCGACGGACGCGGCTGGGTGGTGCCGAGGCCGACGTTGCTGCGCGTGGCGACGTCTGTCCATGGTGACTTGAGTCTTCGGTCGGCAGTTGCCGCTGATAGGCGACAACGCCGCGGGCGAGCCGACGTGAGGGAACACCAGACCTTTCGCCACTGAACGGCGACGGCGCGAACCCACGGCCAGCGGTATCTCCTCCGCAGAACCCGGCTGGCTCCGCGCCGGTAGTCAGTTGCCGAAAAACGGCGAATGCTCTCCGGCCAAGATAAACGCAGGCCGGAGAGCACGACCGAAGCTCAAGCAGGCAGTGCCGCTTCGATCGCCGCGACGATCGTTTCGTCTTCAGGCTCCGTGCGCGGGCGGAAGCGGCCGAGCACTTTGCCGTCCGGGCTGATCAGGAACTTCTCGAAGTTCCACTGCACGTCGCCGGCTTCACCATCCGCGTCGGGCGTTTCCGTGATGCTCGCGTAGAGCGGGTGCCGGTCTTCGCCGTTGACGTCGATCTTCTCGAACAGCGGGAACGAAACTCCGTACGTGGTGGAACAGAACGTCTGGATTTCCTCCGCGGTGCCTGGCTCTTGGCCGGCGAACTGGTTGCACGGGAACCCGACAACCGAGAAGCCCTTGTCGCCGTAGCGTTCCTGCAGTCGCTCCAACCCGGTGTACTGCGGCGTCAACCCGCACTTCGACGCCACGTTCACTACAAGCAGCGTCTTGCCGGCCAGCGGGCCGCCGAGAGTGGCCTCGTCGCCGGACAGCGTCTTGAGCGGCAGGTCGCGGATTCCCATGGAATTCCCTTCGATCGTCACGCGGAAGGACGGCGCAGGGCGCGCGCGTCCAGATGTCCGAACGGGCCGTCGGCCCGGCGGTATTCCTCGGCCAGGGCAAGCGCGCGAGCTCGATCCCCGCTGCGGATCAACCCTGCCAGGGCATCGAATCGTTCGGTGTGCACGCGGGCGCGCCGGCGAGCGTAGTCGGCGGCGGAGTCTTTGGTGACCATGAATGCCCAGTCGCTGGACAGCGCCATCATCGCCTCGGCGACGGCCTGATCGGCAACGGCGTCGCGAGTGGTCCCATCCTGCTTGTCGGCCAAGTCGAGGAGCCGGGTCTGCAGCGCGGTGTTGTCCTGCACCATGTCCGCGACCTGTTCGCCGTCCCAGACTCGCCAGTCCTTGCCAGAGCCCCACGAGGACGCGGGCAGTTGGACCGGCTCGCCCAGGTGGCCAGCCTCGAGCGCGCCGCGCAGCGTGGTCACGCGGACGCCTGCTTCGGGCAGCGCGCGCAAGATTCCTTCGAGCCACGCGGGACCCTCGTGCCACCAGTGCCCGAAGAGCTCCGTGTCGTAGGCGGCAACCACTAGCGATTCTCGGCCGTGTTGCTCACGGAGGGATCGCAGCCGTGCGACGACTGTTTCGACGAAATCCTTGACGTGAGAACCCAGAACGTCCGCGGCGAGCGCAGGGTCATACGGGGATTTATCTTGTGGCTCAACAGTTTTTCCGGTGACGCGTGAGGCTTTCAGTCCGACTTCGTGTGCCCAGGTGTGGAAATCCCGGTACGCCGCATGGCCTGGATAGCCTGCTTTCGGCGACCAAACCCGGTACGTGACTTCGAGATCGCGGCCGAAGCAGACGACGTCGGAGTCTCCGACGGGATGCGCGGCCGAGGTGTCACCATGGAGTGAAGGGCCGTCGACGAGGAAGCGTCGCACACCGGCGTCGTGATAATCTTGTTCCATTCCCGGTGCATAACCACATTCAGGTGCCCAAATACCCTCTTGTGCGCGGCCAATGCGCAGCGCGGTGTCCTCCAACCCCGCCTGGAGGGCGAACCGTCGCACCCGCTGGTCCAGCAACGGCTGGAACGGATGCGCAAGCGGTCCGCCGAGCAGTTCGATCGTGTCGCTGTCCACAAGCGACCGCAGGATCGGCGAGAAACCGTGCCGCCAGCGCGTTTCCAGCTCCTCGGTGGCGTGCATCGCGGCTTGGTGCTCGGCGGCGGCGAGGTTGCGCAGCAACGGATCGCCGTGCCAGAGCGTCGATGCGTGCTGCGTGCGCAGCTGCCAATGGCCGACCCAGTCGTGGCAGGCGCGGATGGCGTACGGATCATCAAGCTGGGCGGCGAGGACTGGCGTCATGCCGAGCGTCAAGACGTCGCGTCGCCCCTCAGCGGCGAAACGGCGCAGCAGGTCGACGACCGGCAGGTACGAATGCGTCCACGCCTGGTACAGCCATTCCTCGCCGACCGGCCAGCTGCCATGGTGCGGCAGCCACGGCAGGTGGCTGTGCAGGACGAGGCAGAACGTGCCTTCGTGCTCGGACTTCCGGGCGCTCACGGGCGCACCGCCACGGCCACCAGATCGAGGCTCGCGTCGAGGTCGTCGTCGTGCACGGAGAAGTCGTCGGCCCGGATCGCCGCGACGTCCGCGAGGAGGTCCGCGGGCCAGGTGGCCTGTCCGGGAAGGGAGCCCATTACGACGTCCAGCTGGGCGTCGATGATGGAGGCGCCGTAGCGGGTTTCGGTGGTACGCAGGGTTTCCGCGTGGTGCAGCCCGTTCAGCGCCGCGACGGTGAACCCGGCCGCGCGCAGCAGCCCGTCCAATTCGGACGGTGCCAGTTCGCGCGTGTGGAACGGGTTGAGCGGGGTGTCGCTGTCCGGAGTGAAAGTGAGCCGGTTCGGGGTCGTGACCAGCAGTTTCCCGCCCGGGCGCAGGACGCGGAAGCATTCGGCGAGGAAACCGCCCTGGTCCCACAGGTGCTCGATCACCTGGAAGTTCGCCACCACGTCGACGGCGCCGTCCCGCAGCGGGAGGTATGCCAGGTTTGCCCGCGCGACGGCGACATCCGGATACCGGCTTGCGACGTGCTCGGTGGTCGGCACGTCGTAATCCAGCGCGAGCACTCGGCGGGCGTGCTGGGCGATAAGCCCGGCCCCGTAGCCCTCGCCGCAGCCGGCTTCGAGCACTGTCGCGTCGGCGCAGTGGGGGAGGAGGGCGAGGTATGCGGCTTCATGGCGGCGGAACCAGTAATTCTCCTCGGGGATGCCGGGGACGGTTCGTTCGCCGGTGAGGTGCAGTGCCTCGGCCCGGGTGGCTGCGTTGGTCACCTGCGCGACCCTAGCGCCTGTCACGTTTCGCGCAGCCGTCTCGTTCCAGCCGTATGCAACGGACGATCACGCGCATCCTCCTGATCCTGCTCGGTCTCTACATCCTGGTGCAGGGGCTCTGGCCGCTGCTCGACCCGATGGGGTTTTACCAGGACTTCCCCGGTTTCCGGCACGGCTGGGTCTCCATGGACGGGCCGTACAACGAGCACTTCATCATCGATTTCGGCGGCCTCAGCCTGGCGCTCGGCGCGATGCTGGTCGGCGCTGCCGTGATGGGCACCACAACGGTCGCGCGGCTGGTGGCGGTCGCGGCCCTGCTGTTCGCCGTACCGCACCTCATCTACCACGCCGGCCACGTCGGGCACTTTCCGCAGCTCGATCAGGTGCTCATCATCGGCGGGCTCGCGGTGACGGTCCTGCTGCCGCTCGTGGTGCTTGTGGTCCCGGGGCGGCGAATCGAGGTCAGTTCGACGGCGACACCGTGATGCTGAGCGCACCCGGGCCGACGTGAGCGCCTATCACGGTGCTCGCGTCGCCCACCACGATCTCGCCCGCGCCGGGCACGCGCTCCCGCAGCTTCCGGACGACCTCGCTCTCGTCGGAGCCGAAGCGAGTCACCGCCAGGTCCACGGGTTGGTCGCCGGCGGCCTTCGCGGCCAGGTCGACGAGCCGGTTCATCGCTCGTTTAGTGCCGGGAACACGGGCGAGGGGGCTCACCTCCCCGTTGCGGACGGTGAGCAGCGGCTTGATCGCGAACGCACTTCCGAGCATCGACTGGGCAGCGCCGATCCGCCCCGATCGCCGCAAGTACTCCAGGGTGTCCACGTAGATCAGTTCGGTCGAGTTGCGCACTCGCCGTTCCGCGGCGTCCAGGACTCGCTCGAGCTGTCCGCCGGCCCCGGCGACGCGCGCGGCGGACACCGCTGCGTAGCCGAGACTCATGCTGGCCGTCCCGCTGTCGAGGATGTGCACCGGAATCCGCACCTGCTGTGCGGCTTCGCGGGCGGCTTCGACGGTCTGCGAAAGCCGTCCGGAGATGTGCAGGCTCACGATGGCGGACGCGCCGGCTGAGGCCGCGTCCTGGTAGGTCCAGAAAAACGCACCGGGATCGGGCGGCGAAGTCGTGACGGCCCCGCCGGACTTCATGGTCTGGATGAGCTCGCTCCGGTCGAAGCGGTGCTCGTCGTCCGTCTGGTCTCCGACGTGCAGCTGGACCTGGACGACACTGATTCGCCACTGAGCGGCGAGCTGCTCGGGCAGGCACGAGGTCGAGTCGGTGACTACGGCGATGTGCGCGGACATGGTGCCGGAGCGTAACCCCTAACGGCCTACTGCGAGTAAGTGACCGTTGCTCCGATCGGGCGAGCGGCGCGCTGGACGGGCTAACCGGTCAACTACTGGGACGATGGTCCCAATAGATTGCTCATCCAGGTGAATGCCGTCACCTCGAGGGGTCCGGCCGCGGAATTGCCCCTAATCTACCGCTCAGTAGAGCACTGTCCCGCGGCCGAGAGCCGGCCCCAACCGGGAGGTCGAAGAAGACCCATGACGAACATCGTTGTCCTGGTCAAGCAGGTACCGGACACCTACTCGGAGCGGAAGCTCTCCGGTTCCGACAACACCCTTGACCGCGAATCCGCCGACGCCGTGCTCGACGAGATCAACGAGAAGGCCGTCGAAGAGGCCCTCAAGATCAAGGAAGCCGGCGAGGGCGAGGTCACCGTGATCTCGGTCGGCCCGGACCGCGCCACCGACGCGATCCGCAAGGCGCTCTCCATGGGCGCCGACAAAGCCATCCACGTGTCCGACGAGGCACTGCACGGCTCCGACGCCATCGCCACCGCGAAGGTCATCGCCGCCGCCGTCGGCAAGGTCGAGGGCTTCGACCTGATCCTGGCCGGCAACGAGGCGTCCGACGGCCGCGGTGCCGCCGTGCCCGCGATCCTCGCCGAGCTGCTCGGCGTGCCGCAGCTGACCTACGTGCGTCAGCTGACCGTCGAGGGCTCCTCCGTGAAGGCCGACCGCGAGACGGAAGACGGCATCACCCACCTCGAGGCGAACCTGCCTGCGCTGGTGAGCGTGAGCGAGAAGATCAACGAGCCGCGCTACCCGTCGTTCAAGGGCATCATGGCCGCGAAGAAGAAGCCGGTCGAGACGCTGACCATCGCCGACCTCGGCATCGACGCGGGCGAGGTCGGTCTCGCCAACGCGTGGTCGACGGTCGTCGAGGCCTCGCCGAAGCCGCCGCGCACCGCGGGCGAGAAGGTCGAGGACGAGGGCGACGGCGGCTCGAAGGTCGCTGAGTACCTGGTCGCGCAGAAGCTCATCTGAGACACGGTTTCGAGGAGGATTCCGGAAAATGGCTGAAGTACTCGTCCTCGTCGACCACGTCGACGGTGATGTCAAGAAGGTCACGCTCGAGCTGCTGACCGCTGCGCGCGCCCTCGGCGAGCCCTCCGCCGTCGTGGTGGGCCCGACCGGCACCGCGGCGAAGGCCAAGGAAGCGCTCGCCGGCCACGGCGCGGCGAAGGTGTACGTCGCCGAGGGCGACGACGCTGCCGGTTACCTGGTGACCCCGAAGGTCGACGTGCTCGCGAAGCTCGCCGAGCAGGTCTCCCCGGCCGCGGTGCTCGTCGCCGCCAGTGCCGAGGGCAAGGAGGTGGCCGCGCGAGTCGCGCTGCGGCTGGGCTCCGGTCTGCTCTACGACGCGGTCGGCGTCAATGCCGACGGCTCCGTGGACCAGTCCATCTTCGGTGGCGCGTTCTCCGTGAAGGCCAAGGCCGCCAAGGGCGCGCCGGTCGTGTCGGTGCGTCCGGGCGCGGTCGAGGCGGAGGCCGCCGATGGCGCGGCTGCCGAGGAGACCGTCGAGATTCCGGCGCAGGACCCGGCGAAGGCCGCCAAGATCACCGGCATGGAGCCGGTCGTGGGCGGCGACCGGCCGGAGCTGACCGAGGCGTCGATCGTCGTGTCCGGTGGCCGCGGCGTCGGCTCGGCGGAGAAGTTCGACGTCGTCGAGAAGCTGGCCGACTCGCTCGGCGCGGCTGTCGGCGCGTCCCGTGCCGCTGTCGACTCCGGCTACTACCCGGCGCAGTTCCAGGTCGGCCAGACCGGCAAGACGGTGTCGCCGCAGCTGTACATCGCGCTCGGCATCTCCGGCGCGATCCAGCACCGCGCCGGCATGCAGACGTCGAAGACGATCATCGCCGTCAACAAGGACGCCGAGGCTCCGATCTTCGAGATCGCCGACTTCGGTGTGGTGGGCGACCTGTTCAACGTCGCGCCGCAGCTGACCGAGGCTGTCGACAAGCGCAAGGGCTGACGTTTTTTCGCCCGGAAGGCCGTCGCGTGCTCGCCACGCGGCGGCCTTCCGCGTTCTCCGGAACCTTCTCGTCTGTCTGAGAGGAACCTGAGAACCCGCAATTAACTCAACGTGCACTGACCGGTCATCGATTGGCACTCTCCGAGGCCGCTTACCGGCAGGTACACCTTGACCATGACGTCGTCACAGCTCCTCGTCAGTACTGATCAGGCGGGTGCCGACCTTCCCGCAGGCGCGCCGCGGTATTCGCTTCTGGTCGCCAACGGGAACGATGAAGTGCTCGCCGCGCAGAAACTGCGATACCGGGTTTTCGCCGAGGAGATGGGGGCGGAACTGCATTCCCCGGAGCCCGGCCGGGATGTCGACTACTTTGACGAATTCTGCGACCACCTCGTGGTCCGCGACGACAACACCGGCGAGATCGTCGGCTGCTACCGCATGCTTCCGCCGGAACGCGCCGCGCAGGCCGGAAAGCTCTACTCCGACAGCGAATTCGACCTGACGACGCTCGCCGCGCTGCGACCGTCCTTGGTCGAGACCGGACGGTCTTGCGTCCACCCCGACCACCGCAGCGGTGCCGTCGTGAGCCTGGTGTGGGCCGGGATCGCGCGCTACATGCTCCTCTCAGGACACCGATACCTCGCCGGCTGCGCTTCGGTCCAACTGAACGACGGCGGCAGCTACGCGGCGGGTGTCTGGGATGTCTTGCGCACCAAGCACCACGCGGACGACTCGTTGCGCGTCTCACCGTTGACCCCGTGGGATCCAGGCGCGATCGCGCGTCCCGACCGAGCCATGCTTCCGCCGCTGATCAAGGGCTACGTGCGGCTCGGTGCCAAAGTGTGTGGTCCCCCTGCCCTCGACGCCGACTTCGGGGTCGCGGACTTCTTTGTCCTTCTTGATCTGCAACAGGTCGACGAGCGGTACCTGAAGTTCTTCCTCGGAGCGCAAGGATGAGTCACGCTTGGATGCCGACGTCGCCCTGCGGTGACGGTTGCCTCACCGAAGGCGCACCGACGGTCGCCTTGCCGCGGCGAATTTTGCGTTTCACTGCAGCGATTTCCGTGGTCTTGGCTGCGCTGCTGGTCGTACCGGTGTTGCTGGTGATTCGCGGCCGGAGCCGGGAACGCTTGCTGCGCCGGATTTTCCGGGCGGTGCTGAGGGCATTCGGCGTGCGGATGTCCGTCGTGGGCGGTGCGGACTTCCTTGCCGCTCCGGCCGGCCGTGGCGCGCTCGTGGTGAACAACCACATCTCGTGGCTGGACATCATCGCCGTCAACGCTCTACGCCCGATGCGTGCGCTAGCGAAGATCGAAATCGGCTCTTGGCCGATCCTGGGCACGCTGGTGCGTCGCGGTGGCAGCATTTTCCTGGACCGCAACCGTTTGCGCACCTTGCCGGGCACGATGTCCGAACTGGCCGACAGCCTCCGCGCCGGCGCGCTCGTCAACGTCACCCCCGAGGGCACCACCTGGTGCGGCCTGGCCTCCGGCCGATTCACGACAGCCACCTTCCAAGCCGCGATCGACGGCGGCGTCCCGGTCCGGCCGATCGCGCTTCGCTACCGACTCGCCGACGGACGCGAAACCAGCCAGCCCGCGTTCATCGGGCCGGAGTCCCTCATCGCCTCCCTGCGCCGGGTCGCCGCGCTGCGCGGTCTGGTCCTGGAAGTGCACGTGTGCCCGGAGATCGCCCCCGGCCGCGCCGAAGACCGCCGTTCGCTGGCGGCCCTTGCCGAGGCCGCTGTCCACTCGGCCCTCGGCACAGTCCGCATCCCGCCGCAGCGCCGCCGGGTTCTGGTGGGCCGTCGCACACCCTCCCAGCCGGTCGCGCACTGACGAACTACCTGGTCACGGACTCTCGGAGGGGTGTCGCCGTTTTTTGGCGACACCCCTCCGCAGTCTTCCGACTCGTGCCGGTTGGTCTTTCGACCGACTGCGGTCAGCCCATTCGCCGCCCAACGGCAACAGCCACCCAACTCGCCTCGCCGCAGATTGGCTACAGCTTCCCGTCCCGCCACCTATACCCGCGCCCGCCATCCGTCGCCGCGGGATGGCGACGAATCGCTCGCGTCGATGCACCTGGTTGCCGCGCCCCGCATTTGTCGCCGCTGAGTGGCGACAGTCGCTCGGGTCCGTTCCCAGTGCTCAGCCTTTCGCCATTGAGCGGCAACGTCCACTAGACGCGGTCGCCGCAAACCGGCGACATCGATCCGTCAGGTCCCCCGAGCCACACCGTCTTCGAGCCTAGCCGACGATCGTGGTCAGGAAACGGCAATAGTGAGCTTCCCGCCAGGGTGGCCGTTCTGACTCTCCTCCTGTGCAGCTGCCGCTTCCTCTAAAGGAAAGGTCTTCCCCTGCGCGATCCGCAGTCCATTGTGTACATATCCGAGGATCTCGTTAAGCACCTCTTGTGTCGTCCCATCCCGGCTGCCGGACGAGAAAGACAGCCCGAGCTGGAACGCCGCGCCGTCGGCAATGGTCACGATGCGGTCCTTCGACCCTCGCAACTCGACCGATTCCGGCAAAACGCCATGTCCGGAGGCATCGAACACCGCGTCGACCGGACGGTCCGCCACTTCACGGACCCGCTCCAGCCATCCGTCGCCGTAACGCACTGGAATCGCGCCCAGCGCTTTCACCTCATCGAGATTGTGCTGTCCAGCCGTTCCGATCACCGTCGCGCCCAACGCGACTGCGATCTGTGTCGCGAATCGACCGACAGCGCCACTCGCTCCGTGGACAACCAATAGCTCGCCAGCCTTGACGTCGAGCAGACGCAGCACGCGGAGCGCGGTTTCGCCAGCAACCGGCAACGCCGCCGCGTCATCCCAGGAGAGGTCGGCTGGCTTGCGAACGACCGCTCCGCCGATCGCGAACTCCGCGTACCCGCCGGTCGCCGACCAGCCGAACACCTCGTCTCCGACGGCGAATTCAGCGCCGTCGCCCACCGCGTCAACCACTCCAGCGATCTCCAGCCCCGGGATCTGCGGACCCTCGAGTGCCGCGCCGCCGGCCATCGCCCCGGAACGAATTTTCCAGTCGATCGGGTTGATCCCCGCGCGGCGGACAGCGACCCGGACCTGCCCCGGACCGGGCTCTGGCGTCGGAACATCCTTCAGTTGCAGCACTTCGGGTCCGCCGTACTCGGCGAATGTGATGGCTCGCATCTCGGGTCGCACTCTCCTTCGGTCGCCGTACGTCCTACTTAAAGCCAACCAGCATCCGGCGCATTCCGAGCCGCACGCTCGATTCGCCAGTAAACGGCAACACCCTCGCCCTGTCGCACTCGATCACTCTCGCCTGACCCGACGTCGTGGCGCAGACAGTGCCCGATGGTGCCGCACGAGAACCCCGATTCATCGGTCTAGGCGACCACTCCAACGCCAGCAGTTACCCGGCGTCAGCGACATCCTGCGCCAACCGCCCCCGGCCACCCGGACGCTGCACCCCACAGAGAGCCCGCAGGTCCGGCTTCACCAGCTTTGAGCCGCGGAACCTCGCCCTGGCATGGCGAATTCCAACCTGATGCGATGTGCCCCACTGCCCACCCCGAAAGGCCGGCGGACGGCTTGACCTCCAGAGCGCTGGAGGTTGCAAGCTCGCGATCATGAGTCAGACCGTCGAAGCACAGCCTCGAAAAAGCGTCCTCTGGAGTCGCGAACACCGTCTTGTCACCGTCGGTCTGTTGCTCGTGGTCACACTGGTGGCCTTCGAAAACATGGGTGTCGCCACTGCGATGCCGACGCTGGTCGCCGAACTGCACGGGTTCGCCCTCTATTCCTGGCCGTTCACCACGTTCCTCGTGGCCAGCGTCGTCGCCACCGTCTTGTCCGGACGACTAGGCGACCGCAGAGGGCCAGCGCCAGCTCTCCTGGTCGGGCCGCTGCTGTTCGCCGCAGGACTGGCTGTCGCAGGTATCGCCACCACAATGCCGGTGCTTCTAATCGGCCGTGCGCTGCAGGGTTTCGGTTCGGGGTTTCTGCTGGTGTCCGTCTCGCTGTTGATCGCCCTGACGTTCACCGACCGCGAACGCCCCATCATCTATGCGGCCAACGCCGCTGCTTGGGTTCTCCCTGCGGTGATTGGCCCGTCCGTCGCAGGCTTGGTGACCGTGACCGTCGGCTGGCGATGGGTCTTTCTCGGGCTGCTCCCGCTGGTCGGGATCGGAGTCGTCCTCCTTTACAAGATCACTCGCGGTTTGCCCGCCCACGTGCCACTGCCGGCTGGACGTCGCGCAGGCGTCCTCGCCGCTGTTGTAGCGGCGCTCGGAGTCGCCGCCCTGAGCTGGGCCGCACAACACCCATCGCCTGCCGCGCTTGCCTACGGGGCTGTGGGTCTTGTCGCGCTCGCCGTCGCATTGCGCAAGCTTCTGCCCGTCGGAACCATGTCCTCTCGTCCCGGATTGCCCACGGTGGTCGCCTCTCGCGCCCTGCTCGCCGGCGCATATGCGGGCATGGAGGCGTATCTCCCGCTGACTATGACCGCGGTCCACGGCTATAGCCCCGCTCTCGCCGGCTTGCCGCTGACCATCACCGCGCTTGGCTGGTCCGCTGCGTCGGCTCTCCAAGGCCGGTTCCTCGACTGGTCGCGGGAGGCATCGCTGCGCACCGGCTTCGTTCTCGTAGCGGTGGGTCTGGTCGGCTTCGGTTTTGTCGCCCAACCGTGGTTCCCCGCCTGGGTGGCCTTCGCCGTCTGCGCAGTCGGCGGCGCCGGGATGGGAATCGCGATGCCCGCCGTCTCGGTTCTCCTGCTGCGCTACTCGCCAGAGGGGGAGCGGGGGTTCAACACGTCCGCAATGCAGCTCGCCGACTGGGTCGGATCAGCGCTGCTCATCGGCCTCGGCGGTGTGCTTCTGGCCGCTGTCGCCTCCGCCGCTCAGCCTTCTGCCGCGATGGGACTGCTCAGTGTCGCCCTGGTCCTGCTCGCGCTGCTCGGCGTCCGACTCACGAGCAGGTGGCCGAAACAGGTGTGACGTGCCACTCCGCGACCTGGGGCGAGCTTCGTCACAGGCCGCATCGGTCTACCCTGATAGAGCGATGACCTATCTCGACCACGCGGCAACCACTCCGATGCTGCCCGAAGCCATTGCGGCGATGACTGAGGCTTTGTCCACCGTGGGCAACGCCTCCGCGCTGCATTCTTCGGGACGGCGAGCTCGGCGGGCCGTCGAGGAAGCACGCGAAGTGATCGCCGCGGCCTTGGGCGCGCGGCCGTCGGAAGTCATCTTCACCGGCGGCGGTACTGAGAGTGACAACCTCGCGGTCAAGGGCATCTTTTGGGCCCGGAACGGCGAGGACTCGGGTCGGCGTCGCATCCTGTGCAGCACGGTCGAACATCACGCGGTCCTCGACACAGTCGAGTGGCTGGAGCAGCACTCCGGTGCCGAGATCACTTGGCTTGAGGTGGACGACCAAGGCCGGGTGTCGCCGGAAACGCTCCGCGCCGCGATTGATTCGGACCCGGAGACGGTTGCCCTCGCAACGGTGATGTGGGCGAACAACGAGGTCGGCACTGTCAATCCGGTCGCCGCTCTCGCCGAGGTCTGCAACGAATACGCGATCCCCCTGCACACCGATGCCGTTCAGGCAGTCGGTGCGGTTCCCGTCGACTTCACTGCATCCGGCGCAGCGGCACTCACGCTGACCGGCCACAAGCTTGGCGGCCCGTACGGTGTCGGTGCGCTTCTCCTCGATCGAGACACCTCGTGCGTCCCCGTCCTTCACGGTGGTGGCCAGGAACGCAGCGTTCGCTCGGGCACTCTCGACGTCCCAGCGATCGCCGGCTTCGCCGCTGCGGTCCAAGCGTCGATCGCTGGCCGCGCCGAGTACGCCGCCCGGGTCGAGAAGCTGCGAGATGAACTCGTCGCCGCAGTTCAGCGCGAAGTCCCGGACGCGATCCTTAATGGCCGCGGCGGTGAGCGTTTGCCGAGCCACGCTCACTTCACTTTCCCTGGCTGTGCGGGCGACAGCCTGCTGATGCTCTTGGACGCCAAGGGCATCGAGTGCTCCACCGGTTCGGCGTGCACCGCGGGAGTCGCGCAGCCAAGTCATGTCCTCCTGGCAATGGGGGCAGACGCCGCCGCAGCTCGCGGCTCACTCCGATTCTCGCTTGGTCACACGTCGACACTGGACGACGTACATACCCTGGCCCGAGAGATCAGTGGCGTCGTCACTCGTGCCCGACAGGCCGGTCTCGCCGGCATGCGCAAGCAGACGCAGAAGCAAGAGGTGTAAAGCAATGCGGGTATTGGCCGCAATGAGCGGAGGAGTCGACTCGGCCGTCGCCGCTGCGCGTGCAGTCGACGTCGGCCACGACGTCGTCGGAGTGCACCTGGCGCTTTCGGCTCAACCTGGCACGCTGCGGACGGGTTCCCGCGGCTGCTGCACAATCGAGGACTCACACGACGCCCGCCGGGCCGCCGACATCCTCGGTATCCCGTTCTATATCTGGGATTTCGCGGAGCGCTTCACCGAAGAGGTCGTCGAGACGTTCGTCGGCGAGTACGCCGCCGGCCGCACGCCGAACCCTTGCGTGACTTGCAACGAGAAAATCAAGTTCGAGGCGCTGCTTGAGAAGGCGCTCGCTCTTGGGTTCGACGCTGTTGCGACCGGCCACTACGCGCGCCTGGCGACCGTCGACGGCGAGTTGGAACTTCGCCGGAGCGCGGACGAAGGCAAGGACCAGTCGTACGTACTGGCTTCCCTGCAGCCAGAGCAGCTTCGCCATGCGATGTTTCCGCTGGGCGACTCCTGGAAGTCGGACGTGCGGGCCGAGGCGGAGCAGCGTGGGCTTTCCGTGGCACGGAAGCCGGACAGCCACGACATTTGCTTCATCCCGGACGGCGACACCAAGAAGTTCTTGGAGAAGCGGCTCGGCGAGCGTCCTGGCGAACTCGTCGATGCGGAGACGGGCGCGGTGCTCGGACGCCACACCGGCGTGCACGGATTCACCGTGGGCCAGCGGAAAGGCCTCGGCATCGACGCGCCGGCCGCTGATGGGCGACCTCGTTATGTCCTTTCGCTCGAACCTGTTTCGGGCACGGTCAAGGTCGGTTCGTCCGCAGACCTCGGTGTCAAGGCCATTGACGCGGACCGGGCGATCTGGCCGAGCGGGCGAGCCTTGGACGGACCGACTGAATGCACCGTCCAGGTTCGCGCGCATGGAGGCATCGCCGATGCGGTCGCCGAGGTGGATGAAGACGGGCAAGTCTCCATCCAGCTGCGCGAGCCGTTGCGCGGTGTGGCACCGGGCCAGGTCGTTGTCCTTTATCGGCAAGACGACCAGGCTGGCGACCTCGTGCTCGGGAGCGCCAAGATCTCTGGCACCCGCTGATCTCCTTATGCGCCTAGGCGTTCCTCTCCAGGTTGTTCTGGTGCGGGCTGGGGATCGTGCAGTGGCGGAGGGGCGCTTTCAGCTTTCTCGCCGGTCGGTGTCGTGACGATGAGCTTCCCGTCCTGCAGGACCTCGTAGCTCCAGTCGGCTCGATTCTTGAGGCGGCGGTGGCGTAGGCAGTAGCTCAACGTCGAGTCTGCGTCCGCGGAATCGGACCCGGTTGGTTCCGTCAGGCAGTTCTGTGCGGGCCGCGGGCAGCCAGGTTGTCGGCACTCACGGTCGCGGACCCGCACGAACTCGTCCACGTCGATGCTCGGCCGGTACCGGAACTTGCCGACCTCGATCACTTGTCCGGTCAGCGGGTCAGTGATGACCCGGCGGACGATTGTGTCGGGACCCGTGGCGATGTGGCGCGCAAGCTCGGCCGGGATGTGACCGTGGCTGGCCAGCTCAGCAGGATTGTCGTTGAGCCCCAGATAGGTCTGCAGATCGACATAGAGATACACCTCGGTCTGCTCTGGAACGCCGCCTTTGCCGCTGAGCAAGAGATCGATCGCGACGTCAGCGCGTAGTTGGTCAAGGGTTCGCTTCTCATCGCCCGTCTTGAGCGATCGAGCGATCTTGTCGACACGAAGGTAGGCCGCCGTAGCTTTGTCGGTCGAGGTGTTGTCGACTGAGATCCGCGAGATTCCTTCGCTCTGGTGCTGCAGGATGACGCGGCGCTCGGCCTTCCGCTGGGCCAGTCGGTCCATCGCACCGTCCGGGTCGATTTTCGTTGCGGCGTAAGCGGTTGCCTTGCGGACTTGGGTCGGGTTCTTGTCCTCTAACCGGTGTTCGAGCAGGTAGTCGACCATCCGTGCGTGGCGGTCGGACAGCTGGCTGGTGCCGTCGGTGACCTTCATGGCGCGATAGAGGTCGAACTTGCCCTCGTCCATCAGCCGGAAGGTTCGAGGCAGACGCTGGGCCAGAGCTTCAGCCGCGGCGATCATCGCACCGGCTCGGGTATCAGTGATGCGCAAGGCAAGTGCGAGTTCGCACGCCAGCTCGTGCGGGTCTGATCTTCGTCTTCGCATGCCTGCCATGCAATGCAGCTGCAACGCCTGCAAGCGAGCGATCTGGCGATTCGCGTCTTTCACGGCTGCCATCAGCTGGTCAGTCTGCAGGCGATTGAAGAGGTCGAGGTTCGCGTGCATGGTGCGAAGCAGGAAAGCGAGGTCTGCGGTTTCGGTGGTCTTGTTGGTCTGGTCGGCGTGGTCCGCCGGAGTGGTCGACTTGCTCATGATCGTCACGATACGCATTGATTCGAGTACCGTCAGCTAAATTGCGCGAAGGGACCCATCGTGCGATCGCTTGGCTTTTGCGTGACAACTCTGGCACGGTGAAAGGCGGGTGATCGAACGCGTGGACGGCCGAAGCTGCGTGAAGGAGGTGATCAGAGATGCAGCTTGAAACCCCTGTGACTCGCGACGAAGCCCAATCGTTCGTAGAAGCGGTGCGCTGCCGTCCTCGTCGTATCCGAGGTGAGCTGGACTAGGTTGCAGCCGCGTCGCCGCGATTCGTCGATGGCCCATTGCACGAGTTCTGCGCCCAAGCCTGAACCGCGGTGGTCGCGGTGTACGCGCACAGCTTCGATTTGGCCGCGAAGAGCCCCACGACGTGCGAGGCCGGGGATGATCGTGAGCTGAAGCGTGGCTATCGGTCGATCGTTTGATGTTGCGACGACCAGAAGCTGATTTGGGTCTGCAGCAATGGTTTTGAACGCTTGCAGATAAGGCTCAAGGTCGGCCGGAGAGTCGCGGGTTGCGCCAAGTTGGTCGTCCGCAAGCATCTGGACGATTGCTTGGACGTCGTCGGAGCGAGCTTGTCTCACGGTGATGGGCGGCACGGCGGATCAGTATTCCTTTGGGCGAGCGATGGACGGTTGGCCTCTACGTGGTCTTGTAGCGGCGAATGCCGTCGACGTCTTCGGCTGCGAGCTTGTTCTGTGAGACCAGGAGATCCAGGTGTGCGCCAGTCTCGAGGACGGCGAGCATCTGATTGAAGGCGTCCATTTCGGACAGTTTGCGGCCGCGGCGAGTCCAGCCGAGGCGGTTGGCGGCTTCAAAAGCGGTGCTTGCCCCGGCTTCGATTTGAGCCGCCATGGTTTCGAGGCGTTGCCGGTGGTGTTCGAGAAGCTCGTCGATCCGGGCGTGCACGCTGTCGGTGACTGGCCCATGAGCTGGCAGCATGCGCCGGTCCGGCATGCCGCGAACCAGACGGAGGGAGTCGAGATAGTCGTTTAGAGGCAACTCAGCCGGAACCGGCTGGAAGCCGATCGACGGGGTGATGTGCGGGAGCACGTGGTCGCCGGAGAACAAAAGATTGGCTGCGCCGTCTACGAAAACCACATGCCCGTTGGTGTGTCCTGGGGTGTGGACCACGTCGAACTCGCGGTCGGGCAGCACCGCTCGCCGGCCGGGCGTCAGCCATTCGTCCGGCTCTTCCCAAAGATTCGCCTCGGTGTGGCGAGGTTCCGAACCGAACAGCTTGCTGAGCGCGGTGATGACTTCTTGTCCGCCGCTCAGGCGGAGGAGGTCGAGTTGGGCTTGCATGGGGAACTGGTTCGGGTTGGCGCTGGCGTCGAGCGAAGGCTGCTCGAGCTTGCCGAGGGCGATCCGGTTGCCGAACTCGCGCCGAAGCGCGACTGCCTGCGTGTAGTGGTCCCGGTGGACGTGGGTGATGAGGAACTCTCGAACATCGCCGAGTTCGGCGTCGAGCGCCTTGAGTGCATCGGCCAGTAACTGGCGAGATTCGGTGAGGGCCCACCCCGAGTCGACGAGCACGAGGTTCGTGCCGTCGGTGACTGCGTAGACGTTGACCGCGCGCAGGGCGTCGCTCGGCAGCGGCAATGGGATCCGGTAGACGCCTGCGGCCACTTCGTAGACGCCGGGATCGGCCCAGTTCGAGTTACTGCTTTCGGGCAACGGCTCCACGGCGACCTCCGTCCAGGCGGGACCTCGGCGTCCCGGACTTTCCTTACATTGGGCCGTATTCCGGTCGCTGTCCACCTGGCGGCGCTGAGACGCCGGTCACGTGGATCAGCCGGGTTGTGCGGTGAGCGCGATGTCGATGGTCAACGTTGTCGCGACGAGCATGCTCGCCAGCGGCTCGGGGACCTGCAGCGGGATCTCGACGAGGCAGGCGTTGCCGCTGATCGGTGAAAGTTCTGGTGACGGGTGTCCGACGTGGGCGACCTCGGTGCCGGCCGGGTCCTCGACGGTGACTTCCCATCGTTGCCGGCCGCTGGCGACGACCCTGGCGATCGCTTTGCCTTCGGCACGGAGGGTGAAACGGACGCTGCCTGCGTTGGCCGGGATGATTTCGCCGATCGGCGTCCCGTCCGCGCGGGTGACTACGAAGCGGGCCAGCGGGTCCTTCGATGGTTTCTCGACCTTGAGGACAGTGCTCTGGTTCGCGTCGCGGACCTCGAACCTGCGGCTGACGTACTGGTCTGATTTCCACAGAAGCTGAATGACTTTGCGCAGGAAACTGGGGGTAGTGACAGCGACTCCGCCAATGTGGAGGCCCTGGCGGTCGTACACGCCGTACTCCTGGCCGGCGGCAGTCGGCTTCGCCTCGCGGCTGACGTAAAGGACCGGCTCGGTGAAGAGAGTTCGCTCAAAGGAGCGGCTTGAAGCCCGGCGGTACGGTGCTCCGGGCATGGTGCCCCGCTGCGGCTCCCGGGCGGATGCGTCACCGGGTGTTTTGCCGGGCGGTGGCGGGGCGGAGCTGGTCATGACGATCCAGACTAACGCGGTGACCGCGAATTCGGTGCAGGCAAAGGGATATGCGGCGAATGTCCGGCTATTGCCGCGCGGTCGGGTGAAGCTTGTCCCGAGGGGCGGTGCGGACTGCGGCCGCTCGTTCCGCGACAATCCGGCCTGTGAGTGAACGACCTTGGCCCGCGGGCGCGGCGACGGGAATCGGGTCCATGCCGGGGACCGATCCCGTCGAGGCCGCTGCCGTCGTGTTCGGAGAGCTTCCCGGCTTCCCGTACGTACCCGAATTGCCGGCTCGCGGCGTCGGCGCCGACATGCTCGGCCGGACCGCGGCGTTGCTCGTGGACCTCGCCGTCGAGGTCGTGCCCAGCGGTTACCGCGTCGCCGGGCGACCCGGGCACGACCATCGTCGCGGGCGTGACCTGCTCCAGTGGGACCTCGACGCCGTCCAGGCCGCCCGCGAGAACGCTGGTGCGCCGGCAGTCCTCAAGACGCAGATCGCCGGGCCGTGGACGCTCGGCGCGGGGATCGAGCTCGCCCGGGGACATCGGGTGCTCACCGACCGCGGGGCGTTGCGGGACTTCACCTCGTCGCTGCTCGACGGGCTTTCTCAGCACGTCGCGGAGCTGACCGCGAGGACCGGCGCGCCGGTGGTCGTGCAGCTCGACGAGCCTTCGTTGCCCGCTGTTCTCGCCGGAAAACTGGCTACCCCGTCTGGATACGGCAACGTCCCCGCAGTGCCTGAGCCCGAGGTTCGAGAGCTGCTCGCGACGACAATCGAACGGATCGGAGCGATGACTGGGCAGCCGGTCATCGTCCACTGCTGCGCTCCGCGGCCGCCAATCGCGCTCTTCCACGCTGCAGGCGCCGGGGCCGTCGCGTTCGACGTCAGCATGCTCGCCGGGGCGTCTGCCGAGCTCCTGGACGAAATTGGCGAGGCTTGGGACAGCGGTATTTCGTTCTTCCTTGGTCTCGTACCGGCCACCGTCCCGGCGACGGCTCCGGGGCTGAAGGACGTCGCGTCGCCGGCGCTCAGGCTCGTGGACCGGCTGGGCTTCAACCGTTCAATCCTGGCCGAGCGCGCGGTTCCGACGCCTGCGTGCGGTCTGGCAGGTGCCACGAACGAGTGGATGCGCCGGGCGCTCGCTCTCAGTCGCGACCTGGGCAAAGGGTTCGTGGAGCCGCCCGAGAACTGGTGATTTCGCGGACGTGCGGCTGCCGTGACGCGTACCGTGGCTGGTGAAGAGAAACAACCGGGGGAAATTCCGAATCATGCGTTTGTTCCGTCGTCGCCGCTCGGAAGCCGACACCGAGGCTGCGCCGCCAGATCCCCGTACTCCGTGGCCTGAACAGCAGGTGCCGTCCGACGCCGCTGCCGCGGCGGCTGCGTTCTGGGAAGGGTGGTACGACCTCTTGCCCGAGGTCAGTGCCGCGCTGGGCGAGGGTGAGCCGCATCGCGTCGAGCACGATCTGTGCGTGCTGGTCGAGACGCTGCACCCTCGGCTGCACTTCTCGCTGGAACGCGGCCGGATGGCGATCTACGCGCTGGTCGTCAGCGGACAGGAAGACCCGGAGCTGCGTCCGTACACGGACGCGTGGAAAGCGGCTGGGCCGCCGGACGACGCGATCTGGGAGTACCACGATTCGGTGCCTCCGGTCCCGGATCCGACCGAGGTGACGGTGAACCTGGGCGAGCACCGCATCTCGCTGGCTGACGTCCGGGTGGTCGCGCAGGTGGACGACGGCGTGGTTGACGTCGCAGTGCATCACCCCGCGTTCGCTGACCTGGATGAGGCTTCGCGCACCACGATGACGTTCCTGCCGCTCGACGCGACGCTGGGCGAGCGTCTTGCCGCTGAGCGGCTGGGCCGGGTCGAGACCGCCGAGGCCGCGCCCGAAGGCACGATCGATCTTCTGGAGTTCCGGGAGCTGGTCCGCGGGCTGGCGGAGCAACCGGACGAAAGTGTCGGTGCCTCCGACTAGGCTCACCACCTGTGAGCAGCACCGACCTTCCCCAAGACCAGGTGGCCGTGGAGGCCGCCCAGGACGTGACCGACGTGCCGGCCGACGTGCGCGAGCGGCACGGCGCGCTGGCCGAGGAGATCCGCGGCCATCAGTTCCGGTACTACGTACTGGACTCGCCGATCGTCTCCGACGGCCAGTTCGACGCGCTCCTCAGCGACCTCCAAGAGATCGAGGACGCGTACCCGGCGCTGATCACGCCTGATTCGCCGACCCAGAACGTCGGCGGCACGTTCTCCACCGAGTTCACCGCGCACGACCACCTCGAGCGCATGCTGAGCCTGGACAACGTGTTCGACACCGACGAGTTCCTCACCTGGGTCGAGCGCGTCGAGAAGGAAATCGGGTCGACGGAGTACCTGGCCGAGCTGAAGATCGACGGCCTGGCCATCAACCTGCTCTACGAAAACGGCAAGCTCACCAGGGGTCTCACCCGCGGCGACGGGCGTACGGGCGAGGACGTCACGCTCAACATCCGCACCCTCGATCAGGTGCCGGACGAGCTCACCGGCACCGACGAGTTCCCGGTGCCGAAGCTCGTCGAGGTGCGCGGCGAGGTCTACTTCCGCGTCGAGGATTTCCTTGAGCTCAACGCGAAGATGGTCGAGGCGGGCAAGCCGCCGTACGCGAACCCGCGCAACACTGCGGCCGGGTCGCTGCGGCAGAAGGACCCGAAGATCACCAGGGAACGCCGGCTGCGGCTGATCTGTCACGGTCTCGGCAAGCGGGACGGCTTCGAGCCGGTCACGCAGTCGCATGCCTACGACGCACTGGCGGCCTGGGGGTTGCCGGTGTCGCCGCACACGCGAGTGCTGCGGACCGGCAAGGAACTCACCGATCACATCGCCTATTGGGGTGAACATCGACACGACGCCGAGCACGAGATCGACGGCGTGGTGATCAAGGTCGACCAGGTCGCGTTGCAGCGCCGCCTCGGCACCACGTCGCGCGCGCCGCGGTGGGCGATCGCTTACAAGTATCCGCCGGAAGAAGCGATCACGACGCTGCTCGACATCCAGGTCGGCGTGGGGCGCACGGGACGGGTCACGCCGTTCGCCGTCACCGAGCCGGTCAAGGTCGCGGGCTCGACGGTCGCGCGGGCGACGCTGCACAACCAGGAAGAGGTCAAGCGCAAGGGTGTGCTGATCGGCGACCGGATCGTGATCCGCAAGGCCGGCGACGTGATCCCCGAGGTGCTCGGACCCGTCGTCGACGCGCGGACCGGCGACGAGCGCGAATTCGTGATGCCCACCGAATGCCCGGAATGCGGCACGGAACTCGCCTACCAAAAGGAAGGCGACAAGGACATCCGGTGCCCGAACACCCGGTTCTGTCCCGCGCAGTTGCGGGAACGGCTGTTCCACCTTGCCGGGCGCGGTGCGTTCGACATCGAGGTGCTCGGGTACGAGGCGGCGGTCGCGTTGCTTGACGCGCGGGTAGTCGCCGACGAGGGCGACGTGTTCGACCTCAACGAGGAGTCGCTCGCCGAGGTGGAGTTGTTCCGCACCAAGGCAGGCGACCTGTCGGCGAACGCGCGGAAGCTCCTGGCGAACCTCGATTCGGCGAAAGACCGTCCGCTGTGGAAGGTGATTGTCGCGCTGTCGATCCGGCATGTCGGGCCGACCGCGGCGCAGGCGCTTGCGCGAGAATTCGGCTCGCTGCAACGGATCGAGGACGCAAGCGAGGAGGAACTCGCGGACGTCGACGGCGTCGGCCCGACCATCGCGCACGCGGTGCAGGAATGGTTCGAGGTCGACTGGCACCGGGAAATCGTCGAAAAATGGCGACGGTCCGGGGTCCGGATGGAGGAGGAGCGCGACGAGTCCATCCCGCGGAATCTCGAGGGCCTGTCGATCGTGGTGACCGGTTCCCTCGAAGGGTTTTCACGTGATGAGGCGAAAGAAGTCATCATGGCGCGCGGTGGCAAGGCCGCGGGATCTGTGTCGAAGAAGACGGCGTTCGTCGTCGTTGGCGACGCGCCGGGGTCGAAGTACGAGAAGGCTGTGCAGTTGAAGGTGCCGGTGCTGGACGAGAACGGGTTCCGCGCGTTGCTGGAGCGCGGTCCGGAAGCGGCCGCGGAACTGGCGCTCGACACCGGTGCGGACCAGGAAGGCGAGGGCGGCGATGAGTGACGTGGAGATCCGCCCGGCGCGGCCGGAGGAGTTCGATGCGCTCGGCGAGGTGACCGTCGAGGCTTACCGGATCGAGGGATTCTTCGACACTGATGCCGCGTACGAGGCGAAACTTCGGGACGTGTCGGGACGGGCGCAGCACGCCGAGTTGTTGGTCGCGGTCGATCCGGACGGTCAGGTCGTGGGGTCGGTCGCGATTGTTCAGCCGGGGAGCAAGCTGTCCGAGATTTCGGAGCCGGGGGAGCTGGAGTTCCGCATGCTGGCGGTCTCGGCGGCGGCGCGCGGGCGAGGAGTCGGAGAGGCGCTTACCCAGGCTGTGCTGGCCCGTGGCCGGGAACTTGGTGTCGACCGGGTGGTGCTGAGCAGCCTCGACGTGATGCGGAAGGCGCATCGGCTCTACGAACGGATCGGGTTCCGGCGGCTGCCGGGGCGGGACTGGCATCCGCATCCGGGGGTCAACCTGATCGCCTACGAATACGGCCTCTGAAGCCTCATTTTCGCAGGTCAGAGACTTTTGCCGGTTTTTGGCGAAAGTGTTGGGCGGGGTTTATCGCCGGTAGTCGCCGTTGAGTGGCGACGGTTTGGTGAACCTCGTCCTGCCGCGTGCCGGGGCTGTGAACCTCAGCCCGGTGTGAACGGTCGCGGCCGTCGCGGGTGGACGGGCGCGCCTGTTTGGCGAGCTTCGAGCGGCTATGAGCTGTAACGCGCAGATGTCTGGCTTCGACTCAAGCTGTCACGCATGAAGTGCCGACTCGTATCGAGGAAGCGTGATGATGGCGAAGTTCGCTCAAGCTGCCGTTCCGGTTGTTGGCGTTGCCGCGTTTCTCGCCGTTGCGTGCAACGCCACCCCACAATCCGGTGGCACCTCAACGACGGTCACGGCGGCGACTGTGACCGAGTCCGCGACGGCGACCGTGACTGCGCCGATTAGTGCCGCGCAGCCGGTGACGATCAAAGTCCCTGATGTGTCAGGCATGAATCATCAGGACGCACAGGACGCCATGCAGGCGGCTGGGCTGTACAACCTGCGAGAGGTCGATTCGTCCGGGAAGAAGCGGATGATGATCATCGACCGGAACTGGTGTCAGACCGGGCAGGATCCTAAGCCTGGTGCCGTGGTTTCTGCTGACACAGTCGTCACGCTCTATGCCGACAAGTGCTGATTGCCGTCGTCTGGCACGCCAAGGAACCGGATTACCGGGCAGGTTCCCCTTCTCGGGGGAGATTGTCCGCATTTGAAGACATCGGATCGGGACTAAAGCCCGCATGCGATGAACCGCTGAACCAGCCGCGCGTCGGTCTCCAGCGACGGTCTGGACAGTCGAGTGCCAGCGTCCGAAACGCTCGGTCAAGCGCACTCAACTCAGTTGTTCCGAACCGTTCAGGACAGTCGACCCAACACCCGGATCACCCGTCCAGAACCACCGCGACGATTCCAGCGAAGTGCGCCAGCCGAGCGACCTCGGCCGCACGGAAATTGGGCCCTCCCGGCCGAGCGACAAGCATCGCCTTCCCCGGCTTTCCCAGCGGAGTAGCGGCCAGCTCGGTGCCGAGTTCCTTCCACGTCTCCGGAACCCAGGAATCCTCGCCGTCCAGGACCGTCGCACGCTCCAGCGGCAGCCAAGGCAAGTCCGTGAACGGGTTCTCCGGCGCCGCACTCGACGAAGCCAACCGCCGAGGTCCCGATTCCGAATGTTCGACGATCACCGCCCACCCGGCCCGAATGATCTTCGGCACACCTTCGGCGAGCAAGTCCAGCCCAGCTTTCGGCTGAGCGGCGATCTCCTCGACCAGTTCCAGCTCGCGATGCGTGTCGAGGATGCCCGCATACGGCCGCACCGCGTCGACCTCGACGCCTTCCACGCTCTCGGCCGCAGTGATCAGCGCGTCGGGGAGCCGGCCCGACGGGAGTTCGACCACCAGGTCGTCGATCGCGAGCCCGCCGCCGCGTTCCACCACGTCCACGCTCAGGATGTCGGCCCCGACCGTGCCGAGCGCGGTCGCGACCGCGCCGAGAGTGCCGGGGGAGTCCGGTAGCTGGACCCGGATCAGGAACGACACCACGCGCCCCTCTCGCCTCAGGCGTCCCAGCCCTGTCGTGGGACGCGCTTGCCGGGCGCCGATTGTGACAGACCGGGTACCCGCGGGGGCCCGCTGTCCGGCAAGCGGGACGCCCTGCCCGGCGCCCGCGGCCCGATAACCCGGTCGAACCGTCCGACGCCGTCACCATAGACTTGCAGCTTCCGAGAGCACCCGCACAGCACACCCCGGGAGTCACCCGCGTGCCCAACATTTCCCGAGACGAGGTCGCACACCTCGCCAGGCTGGCCAGGCTGGCCGTGACCGACGACGAGCTGGACGTTTTCGCCGGCCAGCTCGACCAGATCCTCGACTCGGTGGCGAAGGTCAGCGAAGTCGCCGCGGAGGACGTCCCGCCGACCTCGCACGCCGTGCCGCTGACGAACGTCTTCCGCGAGGACACCGTCCGGCCCAGCCTCGAACAGCAGGACGCGCTGGCCGCCGCGCCGGCCGCCGAGGACGGCCGGTTCCGGGTGCCGCGGATCCTGGGAGAAGAACAGTGAGCGAACTCGTCAAGCTGACCGCCGCCGAGCTGGCGGCGAAGATCCACACGCGCGAGGTGTCCGCGGTCGAGGTCGCGCAGGCGCACCTGGACCGCATCGCCGCGGTGGACGAACACGTGCACGCGTTCCTGCACGTCGACACCGAAGGCGCGCTCGGCGCGGCCAAGGCGGTCGACGAGCAGCTGGCCGCGGGAGAGCAGCCGGCGTCGCCGCTGGCGGGCGTCCCGCTGGCGCTGAAGGACGTGCTGACCACGAAGGGCGTGCCGACGACCTGCGGGTCCCGCACGCTCGAAGGCTGGCTGCCGCCGTACGACGCAACTGTCACGCGCAAGCTGCGCGAAGCCGGTGTCGTGATCCTCGGCAAGACGAACATGGACGAGTTCGCGATGGGCTCCTCCACGGAGAACTCGGCGTACGGCCCGACGCACAACCCGTGGGACCACGCGCGCATCCCGGGCGGTTCGGGCGGTGGCTCCTCAGCGGCGATTTCGGCGTTCGAGGCGGCTCTCGCGATCGGTACCGACACTGGCGGCTCGATCCGCCAGCCCGGCTCTGTCACGGGCACTGTGGGCGTGAAGCCGACGTACGGCGGAGTGTCGCGCTATGGGCTCGTAGCGTTCTCGTCTTCGCTCGACCAGGCCGGGCCGTGCGCACGTACGGTGCTTGACGCCGCGCTGCTGCACGAAGCGATCGCTGGTTACGACCCGATGGACTCGACGTCCATCAACGCACCGGTGCCGCCGGTTGTCGCCGCGGCGCGCGAAGGCGCGAAGGGCGACCTGTCCGGCGTACGCGTCGGCGTCGTGAAGGAGTTCGGCGGCGACGGTTACCAGCCGGGCGTGCTGCGGTCGTTCGAGGCGGCCGTGGAGCAGCTTCGTGCTCTCGGCGCCGAAGTGGTCGAGGTGTCGTGCCCGCACTTCACGTACGCGCTGCCTGCGTACTACCTGATCGCGCCGAGCGAAGCGTCGTCGAACCTCGCGCGCTTCGACGCGATGCGGTACGGCCTGCGCGTCTCGGACGACGGTGAGCACAGCGCCGAAGAAGTCATGTCGCTGACGCGCGAAAAGGGCTTCGGCGCTGAAGTGAAGCGTCGCATCATGCTCGGCACGTACGCGCTTTCGTCGGGCTACTACGACGCGTACTACGGCTCCGCGCAGAAGGTGCGCACGCTCATCACGCGCGACTTCACGCAGGCCTTCGAGAAGGTCGACGTGCTCGTATCGCCGACGACGCCGACCACGGCGTTCAAGCTCGGCGAGCGCGTGGACGACCCGATGGCGATGTACCTCGCCGACCTGTGCACCATCCCGTCGAACCTCGCGGGCAACGCCGCCATGAGCGTCCCGAGCGGACTGTCCGACGAGGACGGGCTGCCGGTCGGCCTGCAGATCATGGCCCCGGCGCTCGCCGACGACCGGCTGTACCGCGTCGGCGCCGCGTACGAGGCCGCGCGCGACGCCGCTGCCGGCGGCTCGCTCGTGCACCAGGCTCCGGAGCTGGGAGGAACGAAGTGACTGCCGTGGCCGAGTTGATGGACTACGCCGAGGTCCTCGAGCGCTTCGACCCCGTTCTCGGGCTCGAGGTCCATGTGGAGCTCAGCACGAACACCAAAATGTTCTGCGGCTGCGTCAACGAGTTCGGCGGCGAGCCGAACACCAAGACCTGCCCGACCTGCCTCGGCCTGCCCGGTTCGCTGCCGGCCGTGAACGGCAAGGCGGTCGAGGGCGCGATCCGGATCGGTCTCGCGCTCAACTGCGAGATCGCGGAGTGGTGCCGGTTCGCCCGGAAGAACTACTTCTACCCGGACATGCCGAAGAACTTCCAGACCTCGCAGTACGACGAGCCGATCGCGTTCGACGGCTACCTCGACGTGACGCTGGACGACGGCGAGGTCGTGCGCGTCGAGATCGAGCGCGCGCACATGGAGGAGGACACCGGCAAGTCGCTGCACATCGGCGGCGCGACCGGCCGGATCCACGGCGCCGAGCACTCGCTGCTCGACTACAACCGCGCCGGCGTGCCGCTGATCGAGATCGTCACCAAGCCGATCACCGGCACCGGCGAGCGGGCTCCCGAGGTGGCGCGCGCGTACGTCACCGCGCTGCGCGACCTGCTGCGGGCGCTCGACGTGTCCGACGTCCGCATGGACCAGGGCTCGCTGCGCTGTGACGCGAACGTGTCGCTGATGGCCAAGGACGCGACCGAATTCGGCACGCGCACGGAGACGAAGAACGTCAACTCGCTGCGCAGCGTCGAGCGCGCGGTGCGATACGAGATGACGCGCCAGGCGGCGATTCTCGCCGAGGGCGGGTCGATCCGGCAGGAGACACGGCACTTCCAGGAGGCCGACGGCACCACGTCGTCCGGGCGTGCCAAGGAAACCGCGGAGGACTACCGGTACTTCCCGGAGCCCGACCTGGTGCCGATCGCGCCGTCGCGCGAGTGGGTCGAAGAGCTTCGCGCGACGCTGCCGGAGATGCCGTGGGAGCGGCGCAAGCGGATCCAGGAAGAGTGGAAGCTCTCCGACGAAGCGCTGCGCGACCTGCTGAACGTCGGTGCCGTCGACCTCGTCGCGGCGACGGTCGAGGCTGGCGCGAAGCCGGACGAGGCGCGCGGCTGGTGGGTCAACACGCTGGCGCAGGAAGCGAACACGCGCGAGGTCGAGCTGACCGAACTGGCGATCACGCCGGCGCAGGTCGCCGAGGTGATCGGACTCGTGTCCTCCGGCGAGCTGACGAACAAACTCGCCAAGGAGGTCGTGCAGGGCGTTCTCGCCGGCGAAGGTTCGCCGCGCGAGGTCGTCGAGAAGCGCGGTCTGAAGGTTGTCTCCGACGATTCGGCGCTGCTCACCGCTGTCGACGAAGCCTTGGCTGCGCAGCCGGACATCGCCGACAAGATCCGCGGCGGCAAGGTCGCCGCAGCAGGCGCGATCGTCGGTGCGGTCATGAAGGCGACCAAGGGCCAGGCCGACGCCAAGCGGGTGCGCGAACTGATCATCGAGCGCGTCGGGTCCTGAGTGGCTTTCTCGCTCCGACGCGTCACCTGGCGCGAGTGGCTCGGCCTGGCGGCCGGGCTGCTCGCGGTCGGGTCGACGCCGCTGCCCTGGACTGTGCTGTCAGCGGATACCGCGACGTCCGATGTCCGCGACGCGTTCGGGACGTTGCCGCACAGCGACGTCGTGCGTACGGCGTGGCATTCGGATCTCTTCTCGTGGGGTCCGCCGCTGCTGCTTGCCGTGGTCGGGCTTGCGGTGGTGTTGTTCGGACAGATCACCAAGGCGCGGGTGAGTGGCCTGCCGCAGTTGTGGCTGGTCGGCGGACTGGCGACGGTTCTGCTGATGGTGATCGGCTGGACGACGTTGGATTGGGTGTTCGACACCGATCAGCGGGCGTTCCTCGACGCTGCCGGCGTGTCGATCTCTGGCGGGGTCGGGCGGTATCTGGGGATGGCGTTCGCGGTCGGGTCGGTTGTGGTGGCGATCGTGGACATCCGCGCTGCTCGGGCGGAGAGCCGGGCTTCGCGTCGTCGCCGCTGAACGGCTACACGATGGTTGCTGGCTGGGGGAGCTTCTGGCCGATTCGCCGCTCAACGGCGACGGGGCAGGGCCTTTTGTTGGCGCGGGCTTTGGGTGGATTTGCCGCTGCGTGGCGACGGCTGTTGCCGGGTGAGCGACAGCTCTTTTGCGGATTTGCCGTTGAGGGGCGACTGGTCGCTCTCAGCGGGGAGACGGCTTTTGGGCCGATTCGCCGCTGAGCGGCGGCTAGGCGCTCTCAGCTGAGAGACGGTTTGGCGGATTCGCCACTGAGTGGCGACGGCGCTCTTGGTTGAGAGGCAGTTCTTCGCAGACTTGCTTCCGAGCGGCGGGACGTTCGGAGTGGGACTGCCGTTGCTGCTGAGTTTTGCCGTTGGGCGGCGAACGGATGGCGGGCCGCCGTTGCTACTGGGCCTTGTGATTGGTCGGCGCATAGGGATAGCGGCGAATCTCCCGGGGCAGCCGTTGAACGGCGATGGGCCGATGCCGATGTTGGGGCGACCAGCCTTCCGACCCCCGGAAAAAGCTCAAACCTGCCCGCTCGGCGCTAGTCCTTGCCCGGACCGCCGCCCGTGTCGCTCACCACGATCAGGACCACCCGGTCATCGCTGGAGACCGGCTTGCCGCCGTCCTTGTTGACGGTCCCGGCGACGGCCAACTGGGGGTTGATCATGCTCATGGAAGAGAGCCGGCCGTACGTCGTGGCGGCCTTGCTTTTGCCGTCGAGGGTGACCGTCGGCTTGCCGGTGACCGCTCCGTCCTTGTTGACCGGCACGTTCTGCATGCCGGTGGACGACGCGATGCCGAGGATGCCGTTCGCGTCGACGAAATCGACACAGCCGCCAAGGGAGGGCTTGTCCTGCCAGGTCCACGCGGGCGTGCTGAGCGGCTGTCCGGCCTGGAGGCGGTACACGGCGTCCGGACCGCTCGCCGGGTGGTCGGTCACCCAGGTGCGTTTCCCGTCGGACGAACGGCAGATGCCGCCGGGGGAGTGCAGGCCCGAGGCGTAGACGGCGGACCCGGACGCTGGATTCCCGGTCGCCGGTTTTCCGGACACATCGATGCGCAGGACCTTGCCTGCCAGGGAATTCGGGTCCGCGGCGGCAGCCGGATTGCCTGCGTCGCCCGTCGCGACGAGCAGTGCGCCGCTTCCGTCGCTGGCCAGCGCGCCGCGGTTGCCGGTCGCGCCCTTCGGGATTCCGGTCAGCACGGGCTTCGGGGCCTGGCCCTTGGCGAAGCGCACGACGCGGTTGTCTGAGGCTGTGGTGACGTACGCGAAGACCAGCTGGTCCTCGACATAGCTGGGCGACAACGCCAGGCCGGTGAGCCCGCCGTCGCCGTCGGCCTGGACGTCCAGTTGCGCGAAGGACACCGCGTCGTGTCCGGAGCTGGCCAGCATGACCCGGCCGGTTTTCCGTTCGCCGGCGAGAGCGGCGGGTGCGGATCCCTCGCCGGGAAGTCCGGCGACGGCGGCGACTGTGTCCAGGCAGGTGGCGATGACGGCCTTGTCGAAGTCCTTGCAGCCTTGCGGAGGCGGAACCGGCGAGGGCGGTGCTTGCGCGGGGCCGGTGCGAGGACCGTTGCCGGAGCCGTCGCCGTGCTCCTGGACCTGCGGCGGGGATTCCGGGCTCGGCACCGGCGCGGGGGTGAATGTCTGGCCAGCGGCGGTGTCGTCGAACCGGGCGCAGCCGGAAAGCATGAGGCCGCCGCAGGCGAGGAAGGCCAGCGGCGCCGACCACCGGTACCGGATACGCATGATGCCCCAGCCTAGGTGGCGCGGCGTGAGCCACTGGTAAGTGGCTACCGTGGTGATCATGACAGTCACCGTGCTGGT
This sequence comes from Amycolatopsis sp. cg13, assembly GCF_041346965.1. GTDB lineage: Bacteria > Actinomycetota > Actinomycetes > Mycobacteriales > Pseudonocardiaceae > Amycolatopsis. The sequence continues at coordinate 3,953,029 of NZ_CP166848.1, read as the reverse complement.
CCCGGACGACGAGGGCGTCGCCGTGCTGTCCGAAATCCCCCTCGTCCACGCGGTGCGCTACGAATGGGGCCGTCCGCTGCCGCCGGAGGCCGCGAAAGCGGAGGTGCTCGTTCCGGCCATGGATTCGGCGGGCGACGACATCTGGAGCGACCTGCCGAACCTCAAGCTGGTGCAGCTCCTGACCGCGGGAGCGGAAGACTGGGTCGGCCGCGTCCCCGACGGCGTTCTGTTGTCCACCTGCCGCGGTGCGCACGGCGGCAGCCTTGCGGAATGGGTTGTCGGCGTCCTGCTGTCGATGTACCGGAATCTGGACGTTTACGCGGCGGCGCAACGGGCCGGGCGTTGGGAACAGTTGCCGTCGGACACTCTGCAGGGCCAGCGCGTATTGATCGTCGGGGCGGGGGACGTCGGGCGGCAGCTGCGGCGGCGGCTGGAGCCCTTCGACGTCCGTTGCACGATGGTCGGGATGTCGGCGCGCGAAGGCGTGCACGGTGTCGACGAGTTGCCGGACTTGCTGCCGCACCACGATGTGGTGGTCATGATGGTGCCGCTTACCTCGCGGTCGCGGGGCATGGTCGACGCCGAGTTCCTCGCGGCGATGCGTGACGACGCGGTGCTGGTCAATGCTGCTCAAGGGCCTGTTGTGGTCACTGATGCGCTTGCTGCGGAACTCGCGACGGGGAGGCTTCGTGCCGCGCTCGACGTGACCGATCCCGAGCCGTTGCCAGCCGACCATCCGTTGTGGACGGCACCTGGTTTCGTGCTGACGCCGCATGTGGCAGGCGCGGTGCGGGGTGTGCGGCGGCGCGCTTATTTGGTGGCCGCGGCGGAAATCGCCCGGTACGCTGGGGGAGAGCTACCTGGCAATCTCGTGCGCGGCGAATACTGATCATTTCCCGAATGTCGGCCCAGCACTCAGGGTGAACCCTGAAAGAGCCCCTGACCTCGGCGTGCTCGCTCGCGGGTCACGGCTGAATCCCCTAATCTTCGCCGCGTGACCACTCAAGGGGACGACTACCAGACCAGCGTGCTGTCCGGTGTCGAGGACTCTGCCGGCAACGACTACGACGAACCGCGGCAGGGCGGTCTCGGCTTCGGCCTGCTCGTCTTGCGACTGGGGCTCGGCGTGATCATGGGTGCGCACGGCCTGCAGCATCTGTTCGGCGCTTTCGGCGGACCGGGCGTCGGCGGGTTCGCGCACGTGCTCGAGATGTTCGGGTACCACAAACAGACGACGCTGCTGTCCTGGATCACCGGCATCACCGAGGTCGCGGGCAGTGCGCTGCTGATCGTCGGCCTGTTCACGCCACTCGCCGCGGCGGGGCTGCTGGGTGTTGCCGCGAACATCGTCTACGCGAAGTTCCACGGCGGCTTCTTCGAGGGCAACGGTCAGGGCTGGGAGTACGAGCTGCTGCTCGGGCTCTGTGCGCTGACGCTGATCTTCACCGGCGCGGGCACCATCTCGCTGGAGCGGAACACGCCGTGGCGGAAGCGGCCGTTGCCTCTTGGGCTTATTTCGCTGCTCTTGGCTGCAGCTGCGTCTGTGGTGGTCATTGTTTTGACTCGCTGACGCGTCCGGTGCCAGCGTGGCTGACCGTCCGGACCGGCGTGGCTGGTCGTCGGGACTGGCGTGGCTGGTCGTCGGGACCGACGTCGCTGACCGGGCCGTCTCCGACGTGGCTGGCACGTCGGAAACAGCAGGAGAGAACGCCGGGCTTGGTGGGTCGTTCCGCTGCTCATGGGCTCGCCGGGGCGTTGCCGTTTAGTGGCGAATGCCTGGTCAGAGGCAGAATCTAGGCGGTAGCAGGTCGTTCCCCGTCGACAGGATTGGCTTGTGAGCGGCGACGGATCGGCGGCTGGAGGCTGTACCGCAGCCAACGGCAGCTTGGGGTGATCGCCCCAGCGGGGCGTTGGCGAGGATTCAGCGGGGGGCTCGGCACCAGAAGGCCCGAGCGGTGTGGGAACCGCCCAGATGGTCGGGCTCGACCGGTGGCGGGCATGTCGAAGGAGGAAGGGTTCTCCGCACATTGTGGTAGCCCTGAATCGAAGGCGGGTGCGGCAGCGGTCGGAGACTCGGGCCATCGAACAGTCGCGGTGATCGTTAGCCGTTTAGTGGCGAATCGCGCTGACCAGGGCTCCGACGGCAGCAGGCTCGAGATTTCAGTGGTTGAAGCCCGACTGGCCGAGGTACGGAAAGGGCCCGCGCAACCACGCGCGGGCCCCTCCCGGCAAAAGCGAAAACCGGAACAGCAGGAGATCAGCGGTTCGGATCCCGGACCGCGCCGGTGTCGGCCGACGTGGCCATCCGGGCGTAGGCCCGCAGCGCCGCGGTGATCGGGCGCTCCCGGTCTTTCGGCTGCCACGGATTTTCCGAAGCGTCCATCTTCGCCCGCCGTTCGGCCAGGACCTCCGGATCGACCAGCAGCTCAAGCCGGCGCTCGTGGACGTCCAGGACGATCTGGTCGCCGTTCTCCACCAGACCGATCAGGCCGCCCGCGGCGGCTTCCGGGGAGATGTGGCCGACCGAGATGCCCGAGGAGCCGCCGGAGAATCGGCCGTCGGTGATCAGGGCGCATTTCTTGCCGAGGCCGGAGCCCTTGAGGAACGCCGTCGGGTGCAGCATTTCCTGCATCCCGGGGCCGCCCGCCGGACCCTCGTAGCGGATGACCAGCACCTCGCCCGGCTGGATCTCCTTCTTGAGGATCGCCGACACGGCCTCCTCCTGGCTCTCCAACACCCGCGCCGGGCCCTGGAAGTGCCACAGGTCCTCGTCGATGCCCGCGGACTTGATCACAGCGCCGTTCTCGGCCAGGTTGCCGCGCAGGATCGCGAGGCCGCCGTCCTTCGTATAGGCGTGTTCGACGTCGCGGATGCAGCCGCCCGCAGCGTCCGTGTCCAGTGACGACCAGCGGTTTTCCGTCGAGAACGCCTTCGTGGTCCGGACCCCGCCCGGCGCGGCGTGGAACAGCTCCAGCGCCTTCTCCGACGGAGACTCGGCGCGGATGTCCCACTCGTTCAGCCACGTGGCGATGTCCGGCGCGTGGACCGCGTGCACGTCGGTGTTCAGCAGCCCGCCGCGGTACAGCTCTCCCAGGATGGCGGGGATTCCGCCGGCCCGGTGGACGTCTTCCATGTGGTAGTCGGAGTTCGGCGCGACCTTCGACAGGCACGGCACCCGCCGCCCGATGGCGTCGATGTCGCTGATCGTGAAGTCGACCTCGCCCTCCTGTGCGGCGGCGAGGATGTGCAGCACGGTGTTCGTCGACCCGCCCATGGCCATGTCGAGCGCCATCGCGTTCTCGAACGCCTTCTTCGTGGCGATCGACCGCGGCAACGCCGACTCGTCATCGGAGCCGTACCAGCGCTTGCACAGCTCGACCACCGTGCGCCCGGCGTTGGCGAACAGTTCGCGCCGGGCGGCGTGCGTCGCGAGCGTGGAACCGTTGCCCGGCAACGACAAACCGAGCGCTTCGGTGAGGCAGTTCATCGAGTTCGCGGTGAACATGCCGGAGCAGGAACCGCAGGTCGGGCACGCGGAGCGTTCGACCTCGGACAGGCCTGCCTCGTCGATCGCCGAGTTCGCGGACGCCGCGATGGTGGTGATCAGGTCGGTCGGGGCGTGCGCGACGCCTTCGACGACCACCGCCTTGCCTGCCTCCATCGGACCGCCCGAGACGAAGACGGTCGGGATGTTGAGCCGCATCGCGGCGTTGAGCATGCCCGGCGTGATCTTGTCGCAGTTGGAGATGCACACCAGCGCGTCGGCCTGGTGCGCGTTGACCATGTACTCCACCGAGTCCGCGATGATCTCGCGCGAGGGCAGCGAGTAGAGCATGCCCGAGTGGCCCATCGCGATGCCGTCGTCGACCGCGATCGTGTGGAACTCGCGGGCGATGCCGCCGGCTTCGGCGACCGCCTCGGCGACGATCTCGCCGAGGTCCTTGAGGTGCACGTGGCCGGGCACGAACTGGGTGTAGGAGTTGGCGATCGCGACGATCGGCTTGCCGAAATCGCTGTCGGTCATTCCGGTCGCACGCCAGAGCGAGCGTGCGCCCGCCGCGTTGCGACCGTGGGTGGTGGTCCGGGAACGGAGGTGCGGCACGGCATTCTCCCAGGTCAGAAGGCTGAACCAGGCGGAGGGGAACTTCGGCTCCGCAAACTGGTCCTACCAATTCTACTCGGCTGGTTTGCCGTTGCCGCCACTGGTCTGTTCCGCGTCGGCGGGAGGCTTCGGTTCAGCGGGCTCGGAAGAGGGGCCGGGAGCAGACTCCGGACCGGGGTCCTGGGCGGCGTCCGGCGCGGTCTCGGCGGCCGGCTTTTGCCCGGTGAGTTCCTCGTCGCTCAGCACGCCCGACGGGTCCTTGATCTTGCCCTCGCTCACCAGCGCCAGTACCGGAAGATGCCGCGTCCGCACCGTGGGAAGGGCGACCTGGGTGTCGTCGCCGAGGACCGCGCGCACGCGGGCCTTGTTCGTGATCGCCAGGCCCTTGAGCGACGACCACGGCAGGTCGCGCTGTCCGAAAACCGTCCGGACCTGCAGGCCTTCGCGGTTCGCGACGGTGCGCGTGCGCGCGACGAACACGAGCAGCGCGAGCGGGAAGACGTACAGCCACTGGAATCCGCCGATCTCGCCCAGTGCGATGGGTGTCACACAGACGGTCAGCAGACCGATCGCGAGGTATGCCGTGGTCGGGATCCGGAACACGGCCTTCCGGCCCTCGTCCGCACGCTGGTCCTGCTGTTTCTTGGCCACGCAGGAATGGTGCACCGGCGGCTGGAGTGACCTGCGTCCGGGTCGCGCGGGAGCAGTACTGGCCGTCCACGATGCGGAACCGCCGTCCCGTAGAGTTGACACTCGCCCGGGCGCGCGACTAACGTCGGGGCCGTGATTACGCAGACCGGTCTCGTACTTCCTCAGCGCGCCGACGCTTAGGAAGAGTCCTCTGCGTCGACGCGCGACCCTCGTGCGACCTTACGGTCGGCGGGGGTTTTTTGTTGCGTGAAACCGGTTCCCCGACCGGAAGCACGGCCCAGACAACCCGAACGAGTGACACCGAGAACCCACGAGGCAGAACCGATGACCAGTGCCACGTCGCGCAGCGACGCGAAGCCCGGGCCGACCGCGCCCGGTGTCCCAGGAGCACGTCCGAAGCCCGCCCCGCCGGCGGGTACGCCGGTGCGCGTCACCGGCGCGCAGTCGCTTGTCCGCTCCCTCGAGGCGGTCGGCGCGGAGGTCGTGTTCGGCATTCCGGGTGGCACCATCCTTCCCGCCTACGACCCGTTGCTCGACTCGACGAAGGTCCGGCACGTCCTCGTCCGCCACGAGCAGGGCGCCGGGCACGCCGCCACCGGGTACGCGCAGGCGACCGGCAAGGTCGGCGTGTGCATGGCGACCTCGGGTCCCGGCGCCACGAACCTCGTCACCCCGCTGGCCGACGCCAACATGGACTCGGTTCCGGTCGTCGCCATCACCGGGCAGCAGTCGCGCGGCCTGATCGGCACCGACGCGTTCCAGGAAGCGGACATCTGCGGCATCACCATGCCGATCACCAAGCACAACTTCCTCGTCACCGACCCGGCGGAGATCCCGCGGGCGATCGCCGAGGCGTTCCACCTGGCCGCGACCGGACGACCCGGGCCGGTGCTGGTGGACATCCCCAAGGACGTGCTGCAGGAGATGACCTCGTTCTCCTGGCCGCCCGAACTGCGGCTGCCCGGCTACCGCCCGACGCTGCGCCCGCACGGCAAGCAGGTCCGCGAAGCCGCGAAGCTGATCGCGCAGGCGCAGCGGCCGGTGCTGTACGTCGGCGGCGGCGTGATCAAGGCCGAAGCGTCCGAGCAGCTGCTCGAGCTGGCCGAGCTGACCGGCATCCCGGTCGCGACCACGCTGATGGCGCGCGGTGCGTTCCCCGACTCGCACCGTCAGCACGTCGGCATGCCCGGCATGCACGGGTCCGTCGCCGCCGTCGCCTCGATGCAGCGCGCTGACCTGCTGGTCGCGCTCGGCGCCCGGTTCGACGACCGGGTCACCGGCCAGTTGTCGTCGTTCGCGCCGGACGCGAAGATCGTCCACGCCGACATCGACCCGGCCGAGATCTCCAAGAACCGCAAGGCCGACGTGCCGATCGTCGGCGACTGCAAGGAAATCATCGGCGAGCTGATCGACGCGGTGAAGACCGAGTTCGAGCGCGACCGCCCCGACCTGAGCGACTGGTGGACGCAGGTCGACTCGTGGCGCGACGACTACCCGTCGGGCTACGAATGGCCCGACGACGGTTCGCTGTCGCCGCAGTACGTGATCGAGCGGATCGGCGAGCTGGTCGGCCCGGACGCGGTGTACGCCGCGGGCGTCGGGCAGCATCAGATGTGGGCCGCGCAGTTCGTGAAGTACGAGAAGCCGCGCACGTGGATCAACTCCGGCGGCCTCGGCACCATGGGCTTCGCCGTCCCGGCCGCGATGGGCGCGCAGTTCGGCCTGCCGGACACACAGGTGTGGGCGATCGACGGCGACGGCTGCTTCCAGATGACCAACCAGGAACTCGCTACGTGCGCCATCGAGGGCGCGCCGATCAAGGTCGCCGTGATCAACAACGGCAACCTCGGCATGGTCCGGCAGTGGCAGAACCTGTTCTACTCCGAGCGGTACTCCAACACCGACCTCGGCACGCACAAGCACCGCATCCCGGACTTCACGCTGCTGGCCGAGGCGCTCGGCTGCGCCGGCCTGCGCTGCGAGGCCAAGGAGGACGTCGACGCGACGATCCGGCGCGCGATGGAGATCAACGACCGCCCCGTCGTGATCGATTTCGTCGTGGGGAAGGATGCCCAGGTGTGGCCGATGGTGGCCGCGGGCACCGGGAACGACGAGATCATGGCCGTGCGCGGCATCCGGCCGCTGTTCGACGACGACGAGGTTTCGCAGGAAGCCGCCGAGGCCGCTGAGGCCGCTGCCGCGGAGGGGGAGCAAGCATGACTGTCCACACGCTGAGCGTGCTGGTCGAGAACAAGCCCGGTGTGCTCGCCCGGGTCTCCGGACTGTTCTCCCGCCGCGGCTTCAACATCGAGTCCCTTGCTGTCGGGCCCACGGAGAACCCCGAGGTGTCCCGGATGACGATCGTGGTCGCCGTTGAGGAGCTACCGCTCGAACAGGTGACCAAACAGCTCAACAAGCTGGTGAACGTGATCAAGATCGTCGAGCTGGAAGCAGGCAGCGCGGTGCAGCGCGAGCTGCTCCTCGTCAAGGTCAGGGCCGACGCCACCGTGCGCAGCCAGGTCCTCGAGACCGTCCAGCTCTTCCGCGCCAAGGTGGTGGACGTCTCGCCGGAGGCGCTCACCGTCGAGGCGACCGGGACGTCGGACAAGATCGGCGCGCTGCTGCGGATGCTGGAGCCGTACGGCATCCGCGAACTCGTCCAGTCCGGCATGGTCGCGGTGGGCCGCGGGGCCCGCTCGATCACCGCCACTTCTCCCCGCTGAACACCCAGATTTCGTGTAAGTACGGAAGGAAGTAGTACCCCCCATGGCAGTGGAAATCTTCTACGACGACGACGCCGACCTGTCGATCATCCAGGGTCGCAAGGTCGCCGTGATCGGCTACGGCAGCCAGGGCCACGCGCACTCGCTCAGCCTGCGCGACTCGGGCGTCGACGTCCGCATCGGCCTGCAGGAGGGGTCCAAGTCCCGGGCGAAGGCCGAGGAGCAGGGCCTGCGCGTGCTGTCGGTCGCCGAGGCGGCCGCCGAGGCCGACGTGATCATGATCCTCGCGCCGGACACGAAGCAGCGCTTCATCTACGACGAGCACATCGCGCCGAACCTCAAGGACGGCGACGCGCTCTTCTTCGGCCACGGCTTCAACATCCGGTACGACCTGATCAAGCCGCCGGGAGGCGTCGACGTCGCGATGGTCGCCCCGAAGGGCCCGGGCCACCTGGTCCGCCGTCAGTTCGTGGACGGCAAGGGCGTGCCCTGCCTGATCGCGGTCGAGCAGGACGCTTCGGGCAACGCCCAGGCGCTCGCGCTGTCCTACGCCGCGGCCATCGGCGGCGCGCGGGCCGGCGTCATCAAGACGACCTTCACCGAGGAGACCGAGACCGACCTCTTCGGCGAGCAGGCCGTGCTGTGCGGCGGCGCGTCCGCGCTGGTGCAGACCGGTTTCGAGGTGCTCACCGAGGCCGGCTACGCCCCGGAGATCGCCTACTTCGAGGTGCTGCACGAGCTGAAGCTGATCGTCGACCTCATGTACGAGGGCGGCATCGCGCGCCAGCGCTACTCCATCTCCGACACCGCCGAGTACGGCGACCTCACCCGCGGCCCGCGCGTCATCTCGCCGGCCGTCAAGGAGGAGATGAAGAAGATCCTGGGCGAGATCCAGGACGGCACCTTCGCCCGCGAGTGGGTCGCCGAGGACGAGGCCGGACGGCCGAAGTTCACGAAGCTCGAGGAAGAGGGCAACCAGCACCCGATCGAGAAGACCGGCAAGAAGCTGCGCGACCTGATGTCGTGGGTGGACCGGCCGATCACCGAGACCGCCTGACCGGTTTCTTCGAAAAGAGGCCCTGTCGTCCGTTCGCCGGACGGCGGGGCCTCTTTTTCGTTCCAAGGCGGTGCCGCCGAACGGCGGATACGCTGTGCCGATGAGCCGCCCGACCGACGACAAGGCGCACATCAGGCACGAACTCGACCTGACCGGCGCGACCTGGATCCGCGCCGAACCGGCGGGCGTGACCCTGGAGCATTGCGCGGAGTACGCGTTCGTCCCGCATTCGGACGGGGTGACCTACGTTGCCATCCGGCAGCCGACGGATCCGGACGGAGCGGTGCTGGTGTTCACGCCGTCGGAGTGGGACGCGTTCACTCGCGGGGTTCGGGACGGCGAGTTCGAGTTGCCGGGGGAGTCGTAGGTCTCCGCTTTTCGTGGGTTTTCTGACTGGCGAATCGGCCTGATCTGCTTGGTGGACGGCTGTCGCCGTTTAGTGGCGAATCCGAAGCCCGCGCGCGATTGTCCAGGTCAGAGGCTCGTTTTGAGTGCATCTTCGTGGGGCGGGCCTGGCGGACGGGTCCGGCTGGCCGGGATCAGACGGCTCCGAGCGTCGCGATGAGTTCGATGACCTGATAGGCCGTCGGGAAGTCCGGTGCCTGGTAGCGCAGGGTGCAGCCGTCGGCGAGTTCCATTCCCGGCACCAGCAGCGCGTGTTCGGTCATCCGGGGCCGATGTACCTGGACTTCCAGCTGGACCAGGCCGTCGAAGCGCAGCGGACGGACGTCCTCGCGACCGGCCAGCGCTTCGGGCACCGCGTGCTCGATACGGTCACATGCCTCATCGGGATGCAGCATCGCCGCCGAGAGAGCACCCAGCGCGCGTTTGACCACTACCGAGCGAATGCCCGGCGCTACCTCGGCCGCCTCGGTCGCCACGGTGTCGTCGCCGCTTACCAGCACGGGCGGTGCGCCGTAGTGCGCCGCGAGCGCGGTGTTCAGGCCGAGTTCGCCCAAGGAACGACCGTTGCAGCGCACGTCCGCGACGGTTCCGCCGGAGATGGTGTGCGCCATGACCGAACGGGGCGTGCCGGCCTTGCCGTGATAGCCGATGAACAGCACAGCGTCCGTGTCCTCGGCCAATCCCGCCATCATCCCGCCGGGTTTAGGTGTGCCGCGGAGCAACTCGACACGTCGGTCCAGCAGGTCGGGCAGAAGGTTCCGGAAGCTCGCGTGCGCCTCGGTGACCTGTACCTGCGCGGCCGCGTCGTAGGCGTAGATCCCGCGAACGGCGGCGTTGGCCTCCGCGGTGAGCAGCTTGCGGTTGCGCTCGTATTCGCTGTGCCCGGGAATGACCTCTTCGCCGTGGACCACCCCGGCGATTCCCTCCATGTCGACCGAGACGAGCACCCGCATCTCCATCACACCTTCCTCGGCGGCGCGCGGCCAGGAACGCCACCTTATCGAGCGATCCGGTGGTGGTCGGCTTGCTCGCGCGGGTGGGCTCTCGGGTCTGCGAATGCCTCTTTGACCAGGGATTAGCCGATTGGTGGCGAAACTGTCTTAGCGAGGCCGGGGCCTGTCCCGGCGGATTCGCCGCTGGGAGGCCAGGGCTGCCGCGATTGGTATGCGCGGGTTGGTTGTCAGGACGGCAGGAAGATCGCGGCCGCCGCGTCCGCGAGTGCGTCGGGGCTCGGCGAGTCCGCCTCGGTTTGCGCCAGGTGCTGTAGCCCGAGGATGGCCGCGTAAGCGACACGCGCCCGATTCGCCGCCTCGTCCGGCGGGAGGCCGAGTTCGCGGTAAGTGTTGGTCAGAAGGTTCAGCCGGGCTTGATTGACCCGGCTGACTGCTTCCTTGACCCGAGGGTCGTTGCGGTCGCCGAGCAGGCTGAGGTGCACCGACGGCGCTAACGGCTGGACGGCGCGCACGACGGCGGTGAGCAGCTCGCGCAGCCGTTGCCGCGGATCGGCGATCGCGGCGTACTCGGCGAGTCCCGCCTCGCCGTGGTTTCGCCACCAATCAGCGAGAGCCGCGGTGATCAGCTCGTCCCGGTTGCGGAAGTGCGCGTAAAAGCTGCCCTTGGTTACTCCGAGCGTCCGCGCGAGCGGTTCGACCGCGACCGCGGCCAGCCCGCCGTCCGCCATCGCCTTCAGCGCGGCCCGCGTCCAGTCCTGGGCGGACAGCCGGGGGGAGTCGTTCACCATGCGCGGAGGATACGTCACCGTATTGACGGCTCCTCCCGCGCTGGATACGGTTGCGTATGGATACGCATCAGTATCCATACGCTTTCGTATTAAGGGGCGATCGAAATGACACATACGAAGGTTCGCCGAGTAGTCACCGGACACGACTCCGACGGCAAGTCCCGCGTGGTCGCCGACGGCGCCGTCGAACCGTTCACTTCCGATTTGATGCCTGGCTGCGCGATCTACCGGCTGTGGGGCCGGGACGAGCGGCCAGTGTTCCCGGACGACGGTTCGCCGCGTCGCGCCGAGGCGCACTACCCGCCGCGGGACGGTTCGCGGTTCATGATCAACACGATCGCGCCTGGCGAGCTGACGCCGTCTCCGGATGTCGACCTACCGGCAGCCTGGGAGAAGCTGGAGCAGCAGGCGCCCGGCGCGGCCAGCGCGATGGAGCCCGACGCGCCGGGCATGCACACCACCGACAGCCTCGACTACGTGCTGGTCGTGTCGGGCGAGGTCACGTTGGAGCTGGACGACGGGGACCAGACGGTCTTGCGAGCAGGCGACGTCCTCGTCCAGAACGGCACCCGGCACGCCTGGCGAAACCACGGTGCGGAACCGTGCACGATCGTCGGCGTCGCTGTCGGTGCGGATCGGGCGTAGATCGGCTTTCGCCACTGGGCGGCGACGACTCCTGTCGCCGATCTTTTGCCCGCCGGGTTTGACATTGACATCGTGACAAGGTCTTCACTGGTCGGCGGAGGTGATCCCGATGAACTCGACACAGATGAATTCCCAGCTCACGCAGCTGATCGAGGCGTTGGGCTCCGGGGACTCGTCGACGCGGCTGCAGGTCGCGCTGACGATCGGAACGCACCCGGACGGCCCTGGCCTCGTCGAGGCGCTCGTCGCACGGTGCGCGATCGAGCCGGACTTTTTCGTGCGCGACATGCTCACCTGGGCGCTGACCCGGTTCCCGGCGGAGGACACGGTGCCGCGGCTTCTCGCGGAGCTGCGGTCTCCGGCGGCGCAGGCCAGGAGCCAGTCGCTGCACACGTTGTCCAAAATCGGCGACCGGGACGTGTGGCCAGCGATCACCCGATCGTTGCTGCGCGACGCCGACGACGAGGTCGCGAGAAGCGCCTGGCGGGCGGCAGTCGTCCTCGTGCCAGACGAGGACAAGGCCGGGCTGGCCGCAGAACTGGCGACGCAACTCGGCCGCGGCGATCGAACGCTGCAGCTCAGCCTCAGCCGTGCGTTGGTAGCGCTCGGTCCCGTGATCGAGCCGGCGCTGGAGGCCGCATTGACGAGCACCGACCCGACCGTCCGGGCGCACGCTGTCGCCACTGAGCGGCTATTGCGTGACCCGGACACCGGTTTCGACCAGGCTGTGGACGAGGCGAAGCGGATCGTCGCGCTCGGTCCGGAGCGGGCTCAGGAAACCGCGTGCTGATCGGCGAGGTCGCCCGCCGCTCGGGGGTGAGCACCCGGATGCTCCGGCATTACGACGCCCTCGGGCTGGTGCGGCCGACCGGCCGCACCGTGGGCGGCTATCGCGAGTACTCCGCCGACGACATCCGCCGGATCTTCCACGTGGAGAGTCTCCGGTCGCTCGGGATGTCGCTGCGGCAGATCGGCCGGGCGCTGGAGGACCCGGCCTTCGTGCCGGCGGAGCTGGTCGGCGACCTCATCCGGCGGACCGAGGACCGGCTGAAACGGGAGCAGGAACTGCTCGACCGGCTCCGTGCGGTCGATGCCTCGGCACCCTCCGGATGGGAGGGTGCCTTGCGCATCGTCGAGCTGCTGCGCGGGCTCAATTCAGCTGGTGCCGCGCGTCGGCAGCAGGCCGTTTTGGCCCCCGCCGACGATGTGCCGGTCCCTGCTGAGGTCTTGGCCAAGGCAGTTCTCGCCGAATCCGATCCGAACGTCGCTGGCGCCTTGCGATGGGCCCTCGCCCGGTCCGGTGGCGACATGGTGGCTAACGTGGCGTCCGGTCTCCGCTCGGAGAATGCCGACATCCGCCGACGCGCGATTCTGGCGCTCATCGAGTTGCCTGGCGACGAGGCGACTGCAGTGTTGATGGACGCGCTCGCTGGCCCGGACGCCGTGGTCCGTCGGCATGCGGCGCTTGCATTGGGAGCGCGCGGTGTCGGGGAGGCGGTGCCGACGCTTGTCGAAATGGTCGTTGAAGGGCGAAACGACGTCGAGGCGGCTGAGGTTTTGGGCGCGTTGGCGGATGGGGGTGCGGACGGGATTGTCGACGCGTTGATGGATGCGGTGGCGGCGCATCCTGCGGATTCCGCGGTGCGGATCCGGTTGACGCAGGCGCTTGCGGAGATGCCGGGGACCCTTGCGCAGGGAGCGTTGCGGCGGTTGGCGGGGGATGGGGATCCGGCTGTGGCGTTGGTGGCTTCGGCTCTTGCGAAGGTTGTCGAAGAGCGTGGTGGCGCCGGTGAGGTCACTGGAAGCGACTAGGGCGTGCGCGGTTGGCTGGCGGAGATTTGGCGTGTCGGTGCTGGTCAGAGGTATTTGCCAGTTAATGGCGAAAGTTGCTGCGGGGTGCGTTGCGGTTCAGCGGCGAGTGGGCGTGGCCGGTTGGATGGCGGCCTGCGGGATGAATTGCCGTTGGTCGGCGAAAGCCGTCGGGATGGGTTGCCGCCAGACAGCGGGGCGGGCATTCGCCGCCCAGTGGCGAGAGCTGCGGGACGTGGCTGAGCAGCGAGAGCTGCGAGGGCAGTTGTTTACCGTTCCGTGGCGAGAGCAGTGTTGCCGTTCAGCGGCGAGGCTGTGACGGCGCGTGCTCGTCGTTGAGCGGCTAGTGCTGCGCTGACGAGTGCTGCCCATTGAACGGCGTGGCCGTGCTGGCGGCAGTTGCTGCTGAATGGCGAAGGAGTCGGCGCCAGTCGTTGCCGATGAGCGGCGACGTGCGTGGTGGCGAGGTTTGCCGTTGAGCGGCGAGGGGACGTTGCCGATTGGTCAAGGTGTCTGGCATCGGGTTGTCGCCGCTTAGTGGCGACGGCGGTTCAGCGTCGGCCGAGGTGTTGCCGTTTGGTGGCGACGTCGTGGAGGAGTTGCCGCTACTCGGCGACGCGGGCGATGAGTTCCGGTAGACGGCCGGTGGCTGCGGCAAGGGCGAGGTGGTCGCCGTAGTCGCGGGATTCGACGATCTCTCCGTCTCGGATGCGCATTGCGAAGATGTTGTTCACCTGGAACGGCACCCCGCCGCTGGTTTCGCCTGCATAGGTCGACTCGCCGATGATGACTTCTGGGTCGGTGCTCAGGTGGAGCACCAGGTCGGTCACCTCGATGTGGAGAGCGAGCGCGGCGCCGGCGGCGAAGTGGGTGCGGAGGTCGTCTCGAGTGCGGAGGACGGGGGCACCTGGCAGGAACGGGTGTCGGATATCGGTTTTCGCCGCATAGAGGTCGGGGAGTTCGGACCAGCGGCCGTCGGCGACGCCGAAGACGACTCGTTGGAATACGCCTTCGCGGCTGTTCGCGGGGAAGAGCCCGGCCGGGCGAGGTGCGATGGGGCGAGGTTCGTAAGCGGGCGCTTGGGCGTATGCCTCGGCTAGGCCGGCGGTCGCGTTTTGGATGGCGGCCAGGCGCAGGTAGTCGTGATAGTCGCGGGTGTGGGTGAGGAGTCCGTCGCGGGCGCGGAGGACTTGGATGTTGGCCGTTTCGGTCGTCTGGCCGGTTTTCCGTGACTCGGCGGTGTACTGGTATTCGGCGACGATGACCTCGGGGTCGGCGGTTTCGTGGATGGTCACGTCGTGCCGCTTGAGACGGAGGGTTTGGCCGAGGCCGCTGACGAAACGGTCGTGCAATGCGGTGCGGCCCTCCAAACGGCCGGGCCTGGGTATTGCGGTGGGGTGCTCTACGACGGTGTCTTCGGCGTAGAGCTGGGCGAGGTCGGCGAAGCGGCCGTCGGTGATTCCAGAGGAGAGCTGGTCGAACAGGTCGCGTGGGGTGTGCATGAGGGCCTCCGCAGGGCGCTGAGGTAACCGGAGTCTGCAGTCCGTTACGATACGGACTGCAGACTCCGATTGTCTAGCGCGGAGAGTGGCCGATTAGTGGCGACGGAGGCGCTGCAGCAGTTCTTGGGCGTCGGGGCTGTCGCACGCTTCCGCCCAGCCTTCGGGGGTGCTGTCCCAGAGGGCGTCGCGGGCGGTGAGGTCGGCACCGGCGTTTGCGAGGATTTCGATGACGTCCAGTCGGTTGCTCTGGGCGGCCAGGTGCAGCGCGGTGACGCCGACGCCGTGGCGTGGGCCGCCGAAGGTGCCGACGTGGTTGACGTTCGCGCCTAGTGACAGCAGGGTTTCTGTCGCCGCTGAGTGGCCACACGCCGCTGCCCAGGTGAGGGCGGTGCCGCGGTAGACATCGGCGTTCAGGTTTGCGCCGCGTGACGTCAGGGTGCGGAGTGCGGCTGCTTGGTTGTTACGGGCGGCCCAGGCTAGGGATTCGTCGAGGATTTCCGTGGGGTCGTTCGTTGGCTGCCAGAAGGGAAAACCGCTGTGCGGGCGGTAGAACTCACGGTGTGCGCCGGCCGCTGGCGAAAGAGTCCCCTTTGGACTGACGAGTTCATCCAGCAGTGCGGCGTCGCCGAGACCGGCTGCGACGCGCAGGTTGTGAGGGGACCGTTCGTGCGTTGCCAGTTTTTCGGCAACAGCGCGATTTCCCCAAAACAGAGCCACAACGAGCGGTGTTCCGCCGTCGCCGCGGCCTGAGACGGTCAAGGGTGCGCCGGCGTTGATCAACATGTCGGCAATCAGTGGTAAATTGCTGTAGGCGGCTTGATGTAAGGCAGTCCAACCGTGCGCGTTGGCTCGAGCGGGATCGGCACCGTGGTCGAGCAGGACGCGGACGAGGCGTTCGTCGTGGGTCGCGGACGCCATGCCGAGGAGATCGTTTCCGTTGGTGCCTCGAGCGTGGGCCAGGTGCGGAGCCTCGGTCAGCAGTGTTGACAGGCCGTCCAAGTCTCGGGCTTCTACCAGCTGATACGCCCGGGCGAACGGTTCGCCGTTTTTCGGCAAATCCTCGATATGAGCCTTCAACGCGCGCCAGGTTGGGAAGCCGTGCTCCCTAGCGATGACGGTTAAGGCGCCGGTGCGGGTCAGCGGTTGGTCGTGGCGGTCGAAGGCGGCGCGGGCGGCTGGGGTGCCGTCTTCGGCTGAGGCGAGGAGTCCGACGGCGCGGCCTCGGTAGTACTCGACGTCCTGGTGGTAGGCGTGCTGGACGTTCGGGCCATGCTCGGAGATTCGGCGGACGTACGTCTGCAGCTGTGGCCAGCTGGGGAATCCGTAGCGGCGAGCGAGGCGGAACTGCGCTTCCGACAGTGCGACCGAGTCGGCGCGGGCGAGTTCTTTCGCCTGTTTGCGGAGCTGGCCGAGGTTGGGGTTGGCGGGCAAGGCCGTCATCAGGGAGTCCTTCCTTCCCTTGCGCGCCCCGTGGTCCGCCGGCACCGGGCAGGGAAGAAGGAAAGCTCGGCAACTCGTGGTACGGGGGTGGGCTCGGCCCTTTCCGCGGACAGGACGCGGCCCCTGCCGCGCGAGAAACACTGTAACTCACAAGGGTCAACGTCCGCCGGTGATGACGCTGACCGCGATGCCGAGCGTGGCTGTGTTGTACATGAACGACAGGACACTGTGCGCGAGCACCAGGGAACGGATCGATGTCGTCCGCGTTTCGACGTCCGAGACCGCGAAGCTTGTTCCGATGGTGAACGCGAAATAGGTGAAATCGGCGAGCGTGGGGCGTTCGGTTTCGGGGAAGCGGAAGTGCTGCGTCGGGAGGCTGTCGTAGTACATCTGGGCGTAGCGTTCCGCGTAGCCGAAGTGCAGGATCGCCCAGGCCAGCAGGACCGCGGGGACGCCGACGATTTTCGCGTCGGCCGGGTCGATGCCGGTCGTTTCCGGCAACACGATCGACAATCCGCCGGTGACGCCGACGAGGCTGGTCAACAGCGTGAACAGCAGTCCGAGCCGGCGGCCGAGAACGCCCTTCAGCCATCGGGCGTCGGTGTGGTCGATTTTTCGGCTACGGGACACTCGCGCGATCCGGATGCCGAGGTAGACCAGCGCGAGCAGATCCCAGAAGAGAAGGGCGAGGACGGTGTCGTCCTTGACGAGGGTGACGATCCCCAGTATCAGCAGGACGAGTTCGACCGTCCGGGACGCGGCGATGGCGAGTTTCGTGAACACCGGCGGCTCCCGGGGCGAACGCGGGCGAGGCGTCTGGCGAAGATAACAGCGGGGTGGTGGCCGCTGGGCGGCGAAACGGTCCTGGCTAGGTCGCCTGTTCAGGGGAAGTTCCGTGTGTGCGGGGGATGGCTCCGGTAAAGGTGGAAGTGTCCGTGCAGCGGAGGCGGGCGGTTTCGCCGCTCAGTGGCGAATCACTGGTGAGCTGGGTTTTCCTACGGTTGGCGGGATGGCGTCGGCAACCGCGGGTCGGCCAGTTGCCGAATTCTGGCGAGACGTCAGTCGGACCTTGGCGAGACGTCGGCCGGGTTTTGGCGAGACGACGGAAGCAAGCCGGGGTGGGGCTTTCGCGAGAAGCTGCCGAAAGCCCCACCGCGGGGATCAGAGCGCCAACAAAGCGAGGCGACGCCAGCCGTCCAGCGGAATCTCCGGTCCGGCACCGAGGACCTGGACGCAGACGTGGTTCGCGCCGGCGTCGAGGTGTGCGCGGATTCGGTCGGCGACTTCCTTCTCGCTGCGGTGGGCCACGATCGCGTCGACGAGACGGTCGCTGCCGCCGTCGGCCAGGTCTTCCTCGGTGTAGCCGAGGCGGCGCAGATTCGCTCGTTGGTGTGGGGCCAGCCGCACGTATGTCGCGACGTGTTCGCGGGCGATTTGCCGTGCCCGCACGGGATCCGGGTCGAGGACGACGGCTTGTTCGGCGGCTAGGCAGGCGTCGGGTCCCATCGTTTCCCGGGCGGACGCTGTGTGCTCCGGAGGGACGAAATACGTGTGGGCACCGTCGGCCTGGGTGGCCGCTAGTTTCAGCATTTTTGGTCCGAGGGCGGCCAGCAGGCGACGCGGCCGTGCACTCGAACCGACCTCGGCGGGGAAATCCAGATCTGCCGCGTCCATGGCGTCGAGATAGTCCTGCATCGCACTGCCTCCGCCGCCAGGCCGATGTCCGCCTAGCCCGAGCGTGAACCGGCCGGGATAGGCCTCAGCCAGCGTGCGTCCGGCTGCTTCAGCGGCCGCTGCGGACCGTTCGGAAAAGCGTGCGATCCCGGTCGCCACAGTCAGCTTCGTCGTCGCCTCCAGCAGCAGCGCGGCTTGAGTGAACGCCTCCCGTCCGCGGTACTCGCCGAACCACAGCGCGGCGAAACCCAGCGACTCGACCTCGCTCGCGGCCGCGCGTACCTCGCCGATTTCCTTGCCGTCAAAGGCGAACGTCCAGATTCCGATTGTCATCGCGTCCCGCCTTCCGCGCTGGTGGGCAGGTTTGCGAACACATCCACAACAGACTCCAAGAAAGTTCCGTGGCCGCGGAGGCGCGGCGTCGATCCCAGCGCAGCCCGGCCGGTACGTCCACTGAGGACGCAGCCGTAACCAGAGGCTGCCTCCGGTTACTATACGGAGGGCTCCTCCGATTTGTCACGGGATAAGCTCGGACCGAGATGACCGACGCCAAGCCGATGCGCGCGGACGCCCGCCGCAACTACGAACGCCTGCTGACCGAAGCGAGGCGTGCCTTCGCCGAGCGCGGCGTCGATGCCTCGCTCGAGGACGTCGCCCGCAGCGCCGGCGTCGGGATCGGCACCCTCTATCGCCACTTCCCGACCAGGGAAGACCTGGTCGAGACGCTGCTGCGGGAGCGATTCGACACTCAAGCGGAAAAAGCTCGCGAACTGCTCCTCTCCGAGGATCCGCTCAAGGCCCTGTACACCTGGCTCATCGGCTTCGGGGAAGCCTCCGCCGTTTACCGTGGCCTTACCGAAATGCTGGCCGACGCCTTCGACGATCCGGAATCGCGGCTGCACGCGTCTTGTGACGCGATGCGCGACGCCGCGTCCCACCTAGTGGACAGGGCGCAGGCGGCCGGCGTTTTCCGCACCGACGTGACCGTCCAAGAGTTGCTTTTGTTGCTGCACGGCGCTTCCTGGGCCGGATCCCACCTGCCGGGCGAAGGCGGTACAGAGCGCCTGATGGCGCTTGTCTTCACCGGATTACAAACAAGTGAACAGCGGGGGCAGCGGGCTGTCAGTGCACCGCGTTAAACTCCCGCCAGTCCGGGCACAACGACGTGCGCCGCGAGAGAGCGTCCTCGATTTCGTGACCAGATAGTGGGAGCCGCATCGTGACCAAGCCCAGCAAACCCGTAGTCCTCATCGCGGAGAAGCTCGCGCCCTCCGTGCTGAGTGTGTTCGGTGAAGAGGTAGAGGTCCGGCACGTGGACGGCACCGACCGTCCCGCTCTGCTCGAGGCGGTGAAGAGCGCCGACGCGCTCTTGGTCCGATCCGCCACCAAGGTCGACGCCGAGGTGCTCGGGGCGACCACGCAGCTGAAGGTCGTCGCCCGGGCCGGAGTCGGCCTGGACAACGTCGAGGTCCCGGCCGCCACCGAGCGCGGTGTGCTCGTGGTGAACGCGCCGACGTCGAACATCGTCTCCGCCGCCGAGCACGCGGTCGCGCTGCTGCTCGCGGTCGCCCGCCGCGTTCCCGCCGCCGACCAGAGCCTGCGCGGCGGCGAGTGGAAGCGCAGCTCGTTCTCCGGCGTCGAGATCAACGGCAAGACCGTCGGCGTCGTCGGGCTCGGCAAGATCGGCCAGCTGTTCGCCCAGCGGCTCGCCGCCTTCGGGGCCAAGCTCATCGCGTACGACCCCTACGTCTCGGCCGCGCGCGCCGCCCAGCTGGGCATCGAGCTGGTCACCCTCGACGAGCTGCTGGAACGCGCCGACGCGATCTCCATCCACCTGCCGAAGACGCCGGAGACCAAGGGCCTCATCGACGCCGAGGCGCTCAAGAAGACCAAGCCCGGCGTGATCATCGTCAACGCCGCCCGCGGCGGTCTCATCGTCGAGGAGGCGCTGGCCGACTCCGTGCGCAGCGGCCACGTCGGCGGCGCCGGCATCGACGTGTTCGTCACCGAGCCGACCACCGAGAGCCCGCTGTTCAACCTGCCGAACGTCGTCGTCACGCCGCACCTCGGCGCGTCCACCGCCGAGGCGCAGGACCGCGCGGGCACGGACGTGGCGCGTTCGGTGCTGCTGGCGCTGCGCGGCGACTTCGTGCCGGACGCGGTGAACGTGTCCGGCGGCGGCGCGGTCGGCGAGCACGTGCGGCCGTACCTGTCGCTCACCCAGAAGCTCGGCCAGGTGCTGACCGCGCTGAACCCGAAGGCCCCGACGTCGCTGACCGTCGAGGTCAAGGGCGAGATCTCCAGCGAAGACACCGCGGTGCTGAAGCTGGCGGCGCTGCGCGGGCTGTTCGCGGGCGTGGTCGAGGACCAGGTCACCTTCGTGAACGCGCCGCGGCTGGCCGAGGAGCTCGGCGTGCAGGCCGAACTGGTCACCGAGTCGGAGAGCCCGAAGTTCCGCAGCCTCGTCACCCTTCGCGCGGTGCACGGCGACGGCGCGACGCTCACCGTGTCCGGTTCGGTCACCGGCAAGGACGAGGTCGAGAAGATCGTCGAGGTCAAGGGCAGGCACTTCGACCTGCGCGCCGAGGGCGACGTGCTGGTCATCGAGTACCCGGACCGTCCCGGCGTGATGGGCCGCGTCGGCACGCTGCTCGGCGAGGCGGGCATCAACATCGAGGCCGCGCAGATCAGCCAGAGCACCGACGGTTCCGACTCGATCATGCTGCTGCGCGTCGACCGCCACGTGGACGCCAACGTGCTCGAGCCGATCGGTGCGACGGTGGGCGCGCACACCATCCGCGCCGTCGACTTCAGCTAGTCAAGATTTCGCGCAGGCGGCCCCTTTCCCGGACTCCGGGAGAGGGGCCGTTCTGCTGTTCACCCGGACCGGCAACATTCGGGTAACGGAGCTTTTTCCGCACGAAAGTAGGGGTTTCGGACAGCTAGGTTCTTGCCGCGAGGCTGAACCACGCGCCGTGAGAGCACGGCGCGGCGCCGGTGCTCACCGTCGGGGGTGCGAGTGGGGAGCGCGGGCAGGTTCGTGATCCGGGCCTCGAGAAGGGGTTACTCACATGAGCAGAACCCGGTTGCCCGGGTGGGCTGCCCGTTCGGTGGTCGTGGGTTCCGCGGTGGTGCTGGCGGCGGCCGTCGCCATTCCCGCGGCGTCCGCGCAGAGCGCGCCGCTGGCCGAGCCGGTCGCTCCGGCGAAGGTCGACGCGAGCAAGGTCCAGGGCAAGCTTTCGCCCCGGCTGAGCGCGGCGCAGGGGCAGATCACCGCGTTCGTCGAGCTGGCCAAGAAACCCGCGGTGGACGCGTTCAAGGAGGAGCAGGGCAAGGGCAAGGAGAAGGCCAAGCAGGCGGCGAAGGCGGCTAAGGCCGACGTCGCCGCGGCGGTCAGCTCCGTCGTCGGACAGCTGCGGTCCGCGGACGCGGGCACGAAGCTGGTCACGCAGACGGCCAACGCGGTGCCCGGCGCGGTCGTCACCGCCGACGCGGCCAAGATCCGCCAGCTCGCGGAACGGCCGGACGTCGTCTCTGTGCGCACGGTCGTGCCGAAGAACCGCACCAACGCCAGCGCCGAACAGCTCACCAACACGCTTGCCAGCTGGCAGAAAACCGGCAAGTTCGGCGACAACATCCGCGTCGGCGTGATCGACGACGGCATCGACTACACCCACGCCGACTTCGGCGGCCCCGGCACGCCCGAGGCGTACAAGGCGGTCGACCGGACGAAGCCGTCTCCGTTGTTCCCGAGCGCCAAGGTGGTCGGCGGCACCGACCTCGTCGGCGACGACTACGACTCGGCGGGCAAGACCGGATCGCCGACGCCGAAACCGGACCCCAACCCGATCGCGTGCGGCGAGCACGGCACGCACGTCGCGGGCACGATCGGCGGCTACGGCGTGAACGCCGACGGCAGCACGTTCACCGGCGATTACAAGAAGCTGAACAAGAAGAAGCTCGACGCCATGCGGATCGGGCCGGGCACCGCGCCGAAGGCGCTGCTCTACGCGATCAAGGTGTTCGGCTGCAAGGGTTCCACGAACGTCACGTCGCAGGCGCTGGACTGGGCGCTCGACCCGGACGGCGACGGCGACTTCACCGACCACCTCGACGTCGTGAACCTGTCGCTGGGCAGCGACTTCGGCGCGCCGGACGACCCGGACTCGCTGTTCGTGCGCAAGCTCGCGCAGAACAACGTGCTGCCGGTGATCTCGGCGGGCAACGGCGGCGACATCAACGACATCGCCGGTTCGCCGGGCAACACGCCGGAAGCGCTCACCGTGGCCAGCAGCCGCGACGCGGGCGAACTGCGGGACGCGATCGAGGTCAAGACCCCGACCGCCGGACAGCAGCCGGGCCAGTACAGCCAGGAGTACACCGGCTACGACACCCTCGACCTCACCGCGCCGGTGGTGCCGATTTCAGCGGGCAACAACGCAGGTTGCGCCGCCTATTCGGCTGAGGACAAGGCAAAGGTCGCGGGCAAGATCGCCTGGCTGGAGTGGGACGACAACGACGCCACCCGGCCGTGCGGTTCCGCGGCGCGCGCCAACAACGCGCAGGCCGCTGGCGCCAAGGGCGTGCTGCTTTCGTCCACAGTGGAGCATTTCGGCGCGGGTATCGCGGGCAACGCGGCGGTTCCGATGTTCCAGCTCACCGGCAAGGCCACCCAGGCCGTGCGGGCGGGCTTGACCGCGGGCACGCTCACCGTGCGGCTCTACGGAGCCGGGCGGACCACGCTGCAGACCTACGACCAGTCCATCGTGGACACTCCCAGCTCGTTCACCTCGCGCGGCGGACGCGGTCCGTCGGTGAAGCCGGACCTCGCCGCGCCTGGCGACACGATCACGTCGGCGTTCCGCGGCAGCGGCAACGAGCGTCTGGTCATCTCGGGCACGTCGATGGCCGCGCCGCACACGTCGGGCATCACGGCGCTGGTCCGCCAGGCGCATCCGGACTGGAGCGTCGAAGAGGTCAAGGCCGACGTCGTGGGCACCGCGGTGCACGACATCACCGACGGAGCCGGCCACACCTACGGCCCGCAGCGCGTCGGTGCCGGCCGGATCGACGCGAAAGCCGCTCTGGACAACCAGGTTCTCGCGTACGTGCAGGACGACCCGGGCGCGGTCAGCGTCACGTTCGGCACGGTCGAGGCGGCCGGTCCGGTCACCTTGAGCAAGACGATCAAGGTGGTCAACAAGGGCGTCAAGGCCGCTGAGTACTCGGTGGGCTACGAGGCGGTCAACAACCTGCCTGGTGTCGAGTACACAGTGGACAAGAGCTCGGTGAAGCTGAACCCGCGTGGCGTCGCGACGGTGAAGGTGACGCTGAAGATCACCGACCCGAAGGCGCTGCGCAAGGTTCTCGACCCGACCATGGCGGCTTCGCAGGCCGGGCTCGCCCGCCAGTTCGTGGCCGACGCTTCGGGCCGGGTCGCGTTCACCCCGAAGAACGGCGCGACCGTTCCGCTGCGGGTGGCCGTGTACTCGTCGCCGAAGCCGGTTTCGGCGATCACCACCCCGGGCGGCGTGCGCTTCGGCGCGAACGCCGACCAGGCCGTGCTGAACCTCGCGGGCAAGGGCATCGATCAGGGCAGCGGCTCCCAGCGGTACCGCTCGCTGATCAGCGTGCTCGAACTGCAGGCCGAATCGCCGCAGCTGCCGGAATGCGACTCGCACGTCACGTCCGACTGCACCCTCAACCGCACCGCGAAGGGCGGCGACCTGCGCTACATCGGCGCGGCGTCGACGGCCCCGCTCGCCAAGGCGCAGGGGGAGCCGGAGAACGCGACGCTGGCGTTCGGGATCACAACCTGGAGCGATTTCGCGAACCTCGGCAGCAACACGGTGCCGTTCGTGGACATCGACACCAACGGCGACGGCAAGCCGGACTTCGAAACCTTCGTGACGAAGGCGACGGGGTCGGACGTGCTGCTCGTCAACACGGTGTCGCTGACCAAGCCGGGCAATCCGTCGGTGGACCTGCAGGCGATCAACGGGCAGCTCGGCGACGTCGACACCAACGTGTTCGACTCGAACGTGATGGTGCTGCCGGTCAGCATCGCCGCGCTCGGCATCGACCCGAAGGAGGCGTCGCACCGGATCAGCTACACGGTCGGCACCGCCGGGTACTACGTCGCGCCGGGTACCTCGAACGGGTTGATCGACCAGGTCAGCACTCCGCTGTCGTTCGACGCGCTCGCGCCGGCGTACTCGGTCCAGGGCGGCGGCGACGCGGCGCTGGGCTATGTCGCCAAGCCGGGCACGGCTTTGGTGGTCAACCGCAACAAGGACGCCGTCGCCGGGGACAAGGCGAAGGGCCTGCTGGCGATCGAGCACCACAACGCGACCGGGCAGCGCGCCTCGGTCGTGCGGATCGAATCGGAGGTGCCGCGCGGCTGACCCGGTTCACCCTTTGAGGGGAACTTGAGGTGAGCCGCGGAAGCGGCCGCATCGCGGGACGCGGGGGCTTGCCAAGGCTGTCCGGCCTGGGCAAGCCCCCGTTTCCGTTCGCCCGAACGGGTGTCTCACCCTGTGGGAGGATGCGGCATAAGGGTGGTGCGGCTACGGCACCTTGTCTACGGCCGGTAACCTTCCGCTGCTGGCGTTTTTGTGCGAATGGGCCATCGGCGCGCCCGGTGGCCTGGGCTACGGAGGTGTGTGGATGCGGCTCGCGGTGATCCCAGGGGACGGGATCGGGCCCGAGGTGGTCTCCGAGGCGCTCAAGGTGCTCGGTGAGGTAGCACCGGCGGCGGAGATCACGAACTACGACCTCGGCGCCTCGCGGTGGCACGCCACCGGGGAGCTGCTCCCGGAGTCGGTGCTGGGCGAACTGCGCCAGCACGACGCGATCCTGCTCGGCGCGGTCGGCGACCCGACGGTGCCCAGCGGCATCCTCGAGCGCGGCCTGCTCCTGCGGCTGCGGTTCGAACTGGACCACCACGTGAACCTGCGCCCGGCTCGGCTGTACCCCGGGGTGCGCGGCCCGCTGGCCGACGCCGGGGACGTCGACATGGTCGTGGTGCGCGAAGGCACCGAAGGCCCGTACGCGGGCAACGGCGGCCTGCTGCGCAAGGACACCGAGCACGAGATCGCCACCGAGGTCAGCGTCAACACGGCCTTCGGCGTGCGGCGCGTGGTCGCGGACGCGTTCAACCGCGCCGAAGAGCGTCCGCGCAAGCACTTGACGCTCGTCCACAAGACCAACGTGCTGGAGCACGCCGGTTCGCTGTGGTCGCGGATCGTCGAAGAGGTTTCGCTGGAGCACCCGGATGTCACCGTCGCGTACTCGCACGTGGACGCCGCCACGATCCACCTGGTCACCGACCCGTCGCGGTTCGACGTGATGGTCACCGACAACCTCTTCGGCGACATCATCACCGACCTCGCGGCCGCGGTGACCGGCGGCATCGGCCTCGCGGCCAGCGGCAACCTGGACATCACGCGCCGGAACCCGAGCATGTTCGAGCCGGTGCACGGCAGCGCGCCGGACATCGCCGGCCAGGGTCTAGCAGACCCGACCGCCGCGGTGCTGTCGGTGTCGCTCCTGCTGGACCACCTGGGCCAGAAGGAAGCGGCGCGGCGCATCGAGGCTTCGGTGGCCTTCGATCTCGCCACGCGCGACCAGTCGTCGCCCGGCGCGACCCAGGCGATCGGCGACCGCCTCGCGGCGCTGGTCTCGTCGAACGCCCGTCAGGCCGGCTAGACCCCGTCCTGAGTTTTTTCGGACCCCCGCCGCGGAAGCCGGTCGAAATCCGGCGCTGACCCGCAACGGTAGGCCTTCGGCTCCTGTTTTTCGGGAGCCGAAGGCGAGCCCGATACCGGCGGAGGTTCCTCGAACCTCGTCCCCTCCCGTCGTGGTCTGCGGGAGACGACACTCCCGCCGCCGGCGGCTGCCGTCTTTTGCGGGCCCAATGTCTCGATTGGGTCGTCGCCGGTGGTGTCTTCGTCTTGGTCTTCGCCTTCGTCTGAAGAACGTTCCGCTTCTCCTGGATCCGTGGTTGGCGGGGCTGGGGACTCGCCGGTTTTTGGCGACGGTGGTTCGGGGGGCGTTTCGCCGCCTGGTTCCGGCGGGGCTTCGTCGGCGGTTGTTGGGGGCGGCGGTCTTTCGCCGTTGGGCGGCGAGAGCGCTTCGGTGCCGTCTGGTGGTTCGCTGGGGGACGGCTCTGGCGGTTCGGGTCCTTCGCTCTTTGATGAGAAGGACGGTCGTGGCCGCTGGTCAGCTGGCGGCGGTGTTCCGGACGTTCCGCCGCTGAGCGGTGAGGGTGCATCGGTCTGTTCGACCGCGCGTGGTGGCGATGCCGCGGATCATTCGCCACCTAGCGGCGACGGCTGGTCAGCCAGTTCGGGTTCGCGGGCTGGCGGTGCCTCGACAGTTTCGCCGCTGGATGGCGAAAGCGGTTCGGCGACTTCGCCATCGAGCGGCAATGGCGGTGCGCCCGACCTAAGCCGTCTGGACAATGCAGCGGCTGGGGATTCGCCATTTCGTGGCAACGCGGTGCTCCGTCGCAGAGATCCACCGATCGATGAGACGCAGGCCGACGCCACGGTTGGGCGTGATCTGAGCGGCTCCGGTGCCCGAGCCGTCTCGCCGTTGAAAGACCAATCCGCGCGCGAAGGGTTCGTTTCGCCGCGGACCGGCGAATCCGAGAGCCAGCCAGGTGCGTTGCCGCTGAGCGGCGAATCCCAGGTCACGGCCATTGCCGTTCAGCGGCGGCGGCCGTTGATGCCGTTGCTCCTCGGGCTCGGTGTCGCGTTGCTCGGGTCGATCGTCATCGCTGTCGGGATCGGGACGGTGGCGGTGCCGGTCACTCACACGTCGTCCTTTCTCCGCGCCGGGTTGTTCGGCGGGACGATCGGTCCGGACGAAGTCGGGCAGTACCGGATCATCTGGGACCTTCGGCTTCCTCGCGTTCTGTTGGCGGTGGTCGTCGGTGCTGGGTTGTCGACGGTCGGCGTCGCGATTCAAGCAATGGTGCGCAATGCACTCGCTGAGCCGTATGTGCTGGGGATTTCCTCTGGTGCATCCGTCGGGGCGACAGCGGTGACGTTGTTCGGAGTCTTCGCATCGCTTGGGATCTACGCCTTGTCGGTCGGGGCGTTTGTAGCTGCGCTCGCCGCGACCTTGATCGTCTATCTCGTCGCCCGTACGCGGCAAGGGCTTACGCCGCTGCGTCTGGTGCTCACCGGAACGACGCTGTCCTACGGGTTTTTCGCGATCACCACGGTGATTGTCTTCCAAGCGCCGAACGGCGAGGCCGCGCGATCGGCGTTGTTCTGGCTTCTCGGCAGTCTCGCCGGCGCGAGCTGGGGCACGTTGCCGATCGCCGCGATCGTGGTGGTCGGAGGGGTGTTGTTGTTGCTGACGCTGGCCGGCCGGCTCAACGCGCTCGCCATGGGCGACGAAGCGGCAACGACCCTCGGCGTCGACGTCGGAAAGCTGCGCGTCCTCCTGTTCATTGTTTGCGCTGCCATGACTGGGGTTTTGGTCGCGGTGAGCGGAGCGATCGGATTTGTCGGGCTGATCCTTCCGCATCTGGTGCGGCTGGTCGTCGGTGCCGATCATCGCCGGGTGCTTGCGGTCGCCCCGCTTGCCGGTGCGGTTTTCCTGGTGTGGGTGGACGTCGCGGCGCGGGTGCTCGCCGCACCCGAGGAGTTGCCGATCGGGGTGCTTACCGCGGCGGTCGGGGTACCGGCCTTCCTGCTCTTGATGCGCCGTCGCGCATACGTGTTCGGGGGTGCGTGAATGGACCTCTCGCTCAACGGCGTCAGCGTGACCGCGGCCGGTCGCAAGCTGGTCGACGACGTGACCCTCGAAGCTCGGCAAGGCCAATTCGTCGGACTGCTCGGTCCGAATGGCAGCGGAAAGTCGACGACTTTGCGCGCCGTCTGCCAAGTGCTCAAGCTGTCGGCCGGCGCAGTCCTCGTCGACGGCATGCCGGTGGACGGCATGGCACCGCGAAAGCGGGCACGCGCGATCGCCGCCGTAGCGCAGGAATCGCATGCGGAGTTCGACTTCACCGTCGCCGAAGTGGTGGCGATGGGGCGAATGCCGCATCACGGCCTGCTGGACCGGATGAGCGCAGCCGACCATCGGTTGTGCGCCGCCGCGCTGGATCAAGTCGGCTTGGCGCACCTGGCCGATCGAGGCGTGCTCACCTTGTCCGGCGGCGAGCGGCAACGCGTGCTGATCGCGCGCGCACTCGCCCAGCAGCCACGGCTCCTGGTGCTCGACGAGCCGACCAACCACCTCGACATCCGGCACCAGCTCGAGGTCCTGGCGCTCGCTCGCGCCAGCGGGCCGACGGTGCTGGCCGCGCTCCACGACTTGAACCTGGCCGCGGCTGCGTGCGACATGGTGCACGTGCTCGACCACGGCCGCCTTGTCGCGAGCGGAACCCCGGCCGAGGTGCTCACGCCTGCTTTGCTTGCCGACGTGTTCGGGGTGCGCGGCCATGTGGTGCCGCATCCCGCCACGGGGCGTCCGCAGTTGTTGTTCGACCGGCTCGAGTCCCAGGAGGACAGTCATGCGTAGGACAGTCGCGTTGATCGTGACGGTCGCCCTCGTCGCCACCGGATGCGGCGCTCAAGTGTCCGAAGGGGACAGCGGAGCGTCCCCGGCCGGATTTCCCGTGACGGTGACCAACTGCGGTTCGTCGTTGACCGTGTCCAAACCTCCTTCTCGGGTCGTGACGAATGACATCGGCATCACCGAGCTGATGTTCGCGCTCGGCTTGGGCGACCGAATGGCCGGCTACGTGGTCGACAAAGGACAGTCCAGCGGGGTGGCATCGTCGCCCTGGAAAGCCGATTTCGCCAAGGTGCCCAAACTCGCGGAGAAGATCAACCGTGAGGTGGTGCAGGGCGCGGGAGCGGACCTCGTGTTCGCGGGCTGGAACTACGGCTTCTCGGAAGCAACCGGGTTCACCCCGGATTCCCTCGGGAAGCTGGGCATCTCCAGCTACTTGCTCACTGAGGCGTGCCGCAACGGCAGCGGCAAGCAACGGGGCATCATGCGGCCGCTCGACGCGCTGTACACAGATGTGCGCAACTTGGGGAAAATGTTCGGAATCAGTGATCGTGCAGAACGTTTGATCGAAGAGTACCGCGCACGGGTCGCCGCTGTCACGAACGCGGTGCCGGCCGGACGGCCGAAACCGAAGGTCTTCCTCTACGACGACGGCCGTGACCAGCCATTCACCTCCGGGCGCAACGCGGGCCCGGACGAAATCATCACCAAATCGGGTGGTGCCAACATCTTCGCGGATCTTAACGACAGTTGGACGAGCGTCAGCTGGGAAGCCGTGATCCAGCGCGCGCCGGACGTCATCCTCATCAACGACTACGGCGGCGAGGTCGGCAGCGTGGCCGACAAGGAGAACTTCCTCCGCTCGCGTCCCGGCCTGCGCGACATCCCAGCGGTCAAGAAAGGACGCTTCTTCGCGCTGCCTTACGCAGCTTTGGTGGAGGGGCCGCGAAATGCGGCCGCGGTCGAAGAATTCGGTCGCTACCTGGCGAATCTGCCCGGCTGACGGCTCTCAGAAGGTGGGAAGCTTCGCCCGGCGCTTGGAAGCCGGGCGAAGCTGTGGCATGATGTCCGGCATGACCGCCCTCTCCATCATTATTGCCTTGCGCGCCGGATAGACGCTCCACAAGAGCTACCGGCGCGCAACCTCTCGCACCCATGCGGGAGGTTTTTTTGTTGCCTGGACCAGGTTCTGCCCCGCCACAAGGAGAACACCGTGACCCGCACGGAACCCGCCGGCACGCCGCTCGGCGATGCCTTCCACCTCTACGACACCACTTTGCGCGACGGTGCTCAGCGCGAAGGAATCACCTACTCCGTCACGGACAAACTGGCCGTTGCGCGGCTGTTGGACGAGCTGGGTGTCGGGTTCATCGAGGGCGGATGGCCGGGTGCGCTGCCGAAGGACACGGAGTTCTTTTCCCGTGCGGCAAAGGGAGAATTGCCGCTCAAACACGCTGCGCTCGTCGCGTTCGGATCCACCCGCAAGGCGGGAACGACGGCCGACAAAGACCCGCAGGTCCGGGCGCTTCTGGATTCGGAGGCGCCGGTCATCACTTTGGTGGCCAAATCGGACCTTCGGCACATCGAGCGCGCGCTGCGGGTCGACGTTGATGAGGCGTGCGCGATGGTGCGTGACACGGTCGCGTTCCTTGTCGGCGAAGGACGCCGAGTTTTCCTTGACGCGGAACACTTTTTCGACGGATATGCCTTCTCTCCCGAAACCTCGCTGCGGGTGCTCGACGCCGCGGCGCATGCCGGCGCGGATGTTCTCGTGCTGTGCGATACCAACGGTGGCCAGCTGCCGCTGGGACTTGCCGAAACCGTAGGCGAGATCAAGGAAAAGACCGGATTCCGGCTTGGAATCCATTGTCAGGATGATACTTCCTGTGCCGTGGCGAACTCTGTCGCCGCGGTGCAGGCCGGCGCGACGCACGTGCAGTGCACCGCGAACGGCTACGGGGAACGGGCAGGCAATGCCGACCTGTTCGCCGTAGCGGGAAACCTCGTGACCAAGCTCGGAATGGAGGTCCTCCCGACCGGAGGCACCGCCGAGCTCACTCGCGTCTCCCATGCCTTGGCCGAAATCGCCAACCTCGCACCCGACACCCACCAGGCTTACGTCGGGTCGTCCGCTTTCGCCCACAAGGCGGGGCTGCACGCGAGCGCGATCAAGGTGGATCCGTTGTTGTACAACCACATCGATCCGTCTTCTGTCGGCAACGACATGCGAGTACTGGTCACGGAGATGGCCGGCAGGGCCAGCCTCGAGCTCAAGGGACGTGAACTCGGGGTCGACCTTGCCGGCCGGCCTGACGCACTCACGAACGCGGTGCGGAAGGTGAAGGCGCTCGAATCGGAAGGCTGGTCGTTCGAGGCAGCCGATGCCTCGCTGGGGCTGTTGCTGCGCCGCGAGGTCGAGGAGGTCTCCGGCGAGAAGTCGGATCCGCCGCCGTTCGAACTGGAGTCGTATCGGGTGGTGCTGGACCACCGGCCGGACGGCGAGGTTGTTTCCGAGGCGACGGTGAAGGTGCATGTCGCGGGGGAGCGGGTCATCGCGACCGCGGAAGGGAACGGCCCGGTGCACGCCCTCGACGCGGCGCTGCGCCAGGCGTTGACGCCGTATCTGTCCTGGTTGGACAGCATGGAGCTGGCCGATTACAAGGTGCGGATCCTGCCGTCGAACCCAGGTACGGACGCTGTCACGCGAGTGCTGCTCGAAACTAGTGACAGGGAACACGAATGGACGACGGTGGGGGTGCACGGCAGCATCGTCGAGGCGAGCTGGCTGGCGTTGTGTGATGCGTTGGTCCATAAGAGCCTGACAGTTGCGTCGGCGCGGGAGCAGTCGGTGCCTGAGTTGGGGGTTGCCGCTGTAGGCGGATGAGCCTTGCGGATGGGTCTCGTTGGGACGTCTGCGCCTGGATTCCATCGTGTGGTGGGTATTGCGGCTCACATTTGGGTCTATGGACGACCGTTCGTGTTGGTGCTGCGGGGGAGTGGTCGTTCGGGCCGTCGATGCTTGCTGGGTGAAGGGTCCTTTCGCGCCATTTCGGTCACCGCCGGTGAGCCGGTGCGAGGGCCCCTTCGCGCGGAAACGAGCGAAGGGGACTGTCGCGCACGCTCGGGGTGCGCGACAGTCGGTGCGTATACGTAGACTGGCGTGGTGCGTCTAGCTCGTATTGCTCATCCCAGTGGTGTCGCGTTCGCTTCGATCGAGGGGGACGGCGACGACGCCCAGGTCCTCGAGATCGCGGAACATCCGTTCGGCCAGCCGAACTTCACCGGCAAGCGCTGGCCGCTCGCCGATGTGCGGCTGCTCGCGCCGATCCTGCCGTCGAAGGTGATCGCCGTCGGCCGGAACTACGCGAAGCACGCGGCGGAGCTCGGCAACGAGGTGCCGTCCGCGCCGATGCTGTTCATCAAGCCGTCCACGACAGTGGTCGGGCCGAACGCTCCGATCCGGCGTCCGTCGGACGTCGGCCGCGTCGACTTCGAGGGCGAACTCGCGGTCGTCATCGGACAGCCGGTCAAGAACGTGCCCGCGGCCCGCGCGGCCAGCGCGATCCTCGGTTACACGATTGCCAACGACGTGAGCGCGCGCGACCTGCAGAAGTCCGACGGCCAGTGGGGCCGGGCGAAGGGGTTCGACACCTTCTGCCCGCTCGGACCGTGGATCGACACGTCGATCGACCCGTCCGACCTGGCGCTCCGCAGCGAGGTCGACGGCGAGCTGAAGCAGAACGGCCGGACTTCGGATCTCGTGCACAAGGTGCCGGAGTTGGTGGAGTTCGTGTCGCGGGTGATGACGCTTCTGCCCGGCGACGTGATCCTCACCGGCACGCCGGAGGGGGTCGGTCCGATCGTCGACGGGCAGTCGGTGTCCATCACGATCGACGGCCTCGGAACCCTGACGAACCCGGTGCAGGACCTCTGAGCTGGCTGTCGCCGTTTTCTGGCGACAGTGGTTCGGCGGGTGGTTTGAGTGTTGCCGTTTAGTGGCGAATCCCTGGTCGGGTTGGTTTTCTGGCCATGGGGGAGGGCCGGGCGGTGGCTCGGGCCGTTGCCGCTGAGCGGTGAGGGTTGGCGGCTCGTGCTGGGGTAGGCGGTGTCGTTGCCGCTGAATGGCGAATGGTGCTCGACGCTCCGGTTGGGGAGCGGTTGTCGCTGTTGTCGTTCAGCGGCCAGAGGTGACTTGGTGCTCGCGTTCGTGAGCAGAAGGTGCTGTCGTCGCTTAGTGGCGAGAAGTGAGTTAGTGCTCGTGTAGGCGAGCGGTGGGAGCTTTTGCCGGTCAGCGGCGAGAAGTGAGTTGGTGCTCGCGTTGGTGAGCGATGGGCGCTGTTGCCGTTGAGTGGCGAGAAGCGACTTAGCGCTCGGGCGGTGGGCAGTCACTGCTGTTGCCGGCGGCTGGCGCTTGGGTTGGTGAGTGGTCGGCTCGCTGTGGTCGCTTAGCGGCGAGAGGCGACTTGGGGCTCGCGGCTGGCGAGTGGACGCTCTTGTCGGTCGGTGGCGAGAGTGTCGTTGATGCTCAGTTGGCGAGTCGTCGGGGTTGTCGCCGTTTAGCGGCGAAACGGTGGCGGGTGCTCGCTGGGCTGGTGGTTGGTGCTGTTGCCGGTGGGTGGCGACGGCATCTGGGGGACACTTAGCTGCCGAGCGGTAGGAGCTGTTGCCGTTCAGTGGCGAGGGTGGTCGGCTGCTGAGCGAGCGGATCGCGGTTGCCGGTGGGTGGCGTGGGGGCCTCTGGCCGGGTGGGATCAGCACGTTGCCGGTCGCCACGACGGTGAACGAATCCGGCGAAGCGGCCGTCGGCGACGAAAGCTCGGCCGAGGGCGAAACGGGTTGCTGTTGTTAGGCCATGGCCCACCGGCGGGTGCGTGCCGGTGGGTGGCGGGTGGCAGGTCACGGGGTAAGAGGCGTTGCCGGTTGGTGGCGAATCGGTTGTTGGGCTAGTGGTGTGCCGGTTCTGCTGGGCGGCGGGCGAAGGCTGGTGCGGATTCCCGGCGGATGCCTACGCCGATGAGGAATGCTGGGACGAGGGAGAGTTTCGGGAAGCGCCGGAGCAGTGTGATCAATTGAGGCGGGGGTCCGTCGGCGCGGCCGGTCATCACGGGGCCCATCACGCGGCGGTGGAGAAGGCGTTGCAGGCCCTGGACGGCGACGGTCGGCAGGAGGCGACGGCTGCGGACGGCGGCGAGATCCTTTTCGGTCGGCCTGCCTCGGAGGAGCGGGTCGGCCAGCAGCCTCGCGGCGGCGACGGCGTCTTGCACTGCCAGGTTGATTCCGACGCCGCCTACCGGCGACATCGCGTGGGCCGCGTCGCCGATGCAGAGGAGGCCGTCCACGTGCCAGCGGTTCAGGCGGTTGAGGCGGACGTTGAGGACCTTGACGTCGTCCATGGACTTCAGTTCGTGCACGCGGTCGGCGAATTCCGGGCAGACCTCGATGACGTCGCGGCGGAAGCTTTCGATGCCTGCCTCGCCCAGGTCTTTGCCCTTCGGCGCGAGGTAGGCGATCTGGTAGTAACCCTTGCGTGGCAACGGCACCGCGAAGTGGCGCTTGCTCATCCTCGGCATCAACGTGGCTTCCCCCTCTTCGGCCTTGCGGGAAAGGCGGAACCACCAGGCGTCGAACGGGGTGTAGTACTCGCGCGGGGTGAGACCGGCCGAGCGGCGGGCCAATGACCAGCGGCCGTCGGCGGCGATGACCAGGTTGGCCGTCAGTTCGCCTTCGGTGCCGTCCGCGGTGCGGTAGCGGACGCCGGTGACCCGGCGGCCGGAGCGGAGGAGGCCGGTCATTTCGGTTTCCAGTCGCAGGGTGAAGGTCGGCTCCTTCTGCGCTGTTTCGGAGAGCAGGTCGAGGAAGTCCCATTGGGGGACCATCGCGACGTAGGGGCGGGGGACCTTCAGCAGCGACATGTCGGCGATGGTCAGCGGGTCGCCCTCGGGGGTCGGGAGTCCGACGGTGGTCACCTTCGTGTGGGGCAGGGCCTCGAACTTCTCGCCCAGGCCCAGTTCGTCCAGGAGCGCGAGGGTGGACGGATGGACGGTGTCGCCGCGGAAATCGCGGAGGAAGTCCGCGTGCTTCTCCAGCACTGTCACTTCGACACCTGCTCGGGCCAGGAGCAAGCCCGCCACCATGCCTGCCGGTCCGCCGCCGACGATGACGCATCCCGTCTGTTCAGTCATCTTTCTCAGCTCCCCTCTTATTCATCGTTTGTTGAATAACTTGAGGATGCACCTGGGCGGACGGGGCGTCAAGTCGGCCGATGGGGTGTGTTCGTGGTCGCTGAGGGCCGGGAGGCGCGTTGGGGTGTCGTGGTCGAGGCGGGGCTGGCGAAGGCTTCAGCGGGGATGTGGCCGGGAGCCCTCAGGAGGAGGGATGTGGTGGTGGCAGTCGGGCGCGGTGGGTGGGGCGTGGGCGGCGACGTCGTGAGACGGAAGTGGGGGAGGGCACCGCGGATGAGCGGAGAGGGATTGCGGAAGTGGGAAGTGCGGCTCGTTGGTGTCAGCAGGGGAGTTTCAGCAGGGGAGTTGATGTTGTCGTGCGAGGACCAGAATGTGGGGAGTTCGCGTAATGGTGTGTGGTTCGCGTATGTGGATCTCGGGAGAGCGATGGGGACGCTGCCGTCCGGGATGGAAAGAGCGGAGTGCCGATATTTTTCGGGAAAAGATTTCGGGCGGGTTAGTTCGGCGGCGGAACCTATGTGTGGCTGTTGTTGCTTTGGCGGGCGGCAGAGTCCAGTCGGGAGGGTTCTGCGGCGGGAAAAGGTTGGGGTGACAGGGTTTTCCGGCGGCAGGGCAGCGAGGGGCGGCGCGGGCGGCTGTGGAGATCGTCCGGAATTTGTAAGTTCTCGGGGGAGTGTGGAGTAACCGGCTTTCACCCGCTCGGCCCTCTGGGGCGGTGGTGAACGTCACCGGGCGGACACTTTGTGCACCGGCAGTAGAGCCGGTCAGCGGCAACGGCTCGGAGGTAATCACCTTTTTGGCCGCGTTGCGAACGCGGCGAGTGCCCTAGCCTCACGGGGTGGATTTCGCCCCGGCCGCTCTTGCGCGCGCTCGTACTGCCCCGCCGGCCGCTGCCGGCCGCGAACCGTGGGCGCCTCCTGAGCTGAGCCTGGTTTGCCTCGACATCGATGACACGTTGATCGATTGCACCGCGGCGATCCGCCGCACCTTGCATGCGCTTACCGGGCGCGACGACCTCTGGCCGTTGTGGGATTTGATCACCGAGGAGCACGTCGCGCTCGTTGTCGCCGGGAAGCTCGGCTACGACGTGATGCATCACCGGCGCACTGAATGTTTCCTCGCCGAGTTGGGGATCTTCGGGGATTCCGCGCAAGTGAGCGCGTTCGAGGCGCGCCGGCGGGAGATTTTGGCGCGGTCCTGGCGGTTATTCGATGATGTTCTTCCTTGTCTTGAATGGCTGCGCGCCGCTGGACTGCAGCTCGCTGCCGTGACGAACGCCTCAGGGGTTCATCAGCGGCAGAAAATCGCGGAACTCGGGCTCGCGCCGTTTTTCGACCACGTCGCGATCGCGGGCGAGGTCGGGGTCGCGAAACCCGATCCGGTGATGTTCCACTCGGTGTGCTTGGCGCTGGACTGCCCGCCGGAACGCACGGTGCACGTCGGGGACAAGCTCGACACCGACGCCATCGGCGCGTTCGACGCCGGGCTCGGCGCGGTGTGGCTCGATCGCGACGGGACCAGTCGCACCGGCGAGCGCGCGCCCGAGGGAGTACACACGGTGACGGGCCTCGACGAGCTTCCTGAGCTGCTGGTTTCGGAGTACGCGACCGTCGGCGTGCCCGCTCCGAGGACGGCGGGGACCCCCGCTGCGACGGTCCGCGGCGGGATGTTCTAGTATTTCTTCTCGTGCGGCACTGACCTGGGCAACCGGGAAAGTACCTCACTGGGGTATGGTGTAATTGGCAGCACGACTGGTTCTGGTCCAGTTAGTCTAGGTTCGAGTCCTGGTACCCCAGCTGCAGAGAGGACCCCCTCTCGGAAGTGCGAAATCGCTTCTGGTAAGTTCTCTCTCGCAAGAAAAGCCCCGGAAACGGGGAAGTTCCTAAGCCCCCGTCGTCTAGCGGCCTAGGACGCCGGCCTCTCACGCCGGTAGCGTGGGTTCGAATCCCATCGGGGGTACAGCCAGCCCGGTTGATCTTTTTGATCAACCGGGTTTTGTTGTGTTTATGGGGAAATACCGGGGTTGGTGGGGCGGGCGGGGCTCGTGGGGATGAGGTCGGGTGCCCCGCGGGGTCTCGCTGTGTGACGCCGGTTGCGGTGTGCGGGCCACCGGGGAGTGGGCCTGGGCGTGGGCGGGGTTGCGGCGGGGCGGTGGGCGCTCGGCGGCTGGGGGACTACGGGCTGGCAAAGCCGGCTTGATGCTGCGGGCGGGCAAGGGTGCTTTGGGGCTGGCCGAGGCGAGTTGCCCGCGAGGGCTGAGGGCAAGTGCCGTGAGCGGGAGCTGCGTGGCGGGCTTGGGGCGGCCGGAATTTCGTGCCGGCGCGGGGCGAGGGCTCTGGGGGATGAGGGGAGTTGTGCACTCGTGCGGGGCGGCTGCGGGCCGAGACTGCGGCCAGCGCGGCAAGGGGGACCGTGGGCGAGCGGCTGGCACAAAGCGCTATAGGCAAGCAATGGCTGGGGGAGGCTGGCGGAAAGCGCTGTGGGCCAGCGATGACCGGGGGCGGCGGGCGCAAAGCGCTGTAGGCCAGCGATGACCGGGGGCGGCTGGCGAAAAGCGTTATTGGCAAGCGATGGCTGGGGACGGCGGGCGCAAAGCGCTGTGGGCCAGCAAAAGCCGAGAGTTGAAGGCGAGCGAAGGCTGTAGGAGCGGCAGGCCTGTGGCAAGGAAGCCGCCGGCCGCGCGCAGGGAAGCCACCGGCTCGCGCAGGGAAGTCCGGCTCAATTCTCCTGTGCGCAGCCGAACATCGCGGCTGCGGAGCGGCCGTTGGCCTGGTTTTCCGTGACATATGGGCGGAGTTCGGCTTCGTACCGGGCGAAAGCCTCCGCGTGATCCGCGATCGCCAGATGACGGGCCAGTGAGCGCGCGCCGAGCAGGGCTTGGGAAGTGCCCATGCCTGCCGCGGGTGCGGCGCAGTATCCGGCGTCTCCCAGCAGGGCGATTCGGCCGGTCGACCAGCTGTCCAAATGCACTTGCGCATTCGAGCTGAAGTAGAAGTCCGAAGCCTCCGACATCGCGTCCAGCAACCGAGGGGTGTGCCAGGTGTCACCGGCGAAAGCGGTGCGCGTCGCGGCTTCCTGGTCGGCTCTGGGGAGGCGGTCTAGGGCTCCCGAAGGAGTTCCGAAGGACAGGCTCACGGTGAGACGGTCCGGATCCGCTGAGTTGAACAGGTACACCGCGGTGCCATTGAAGGCACGGAGGAGTCCGCTGTGGTCCAGGGCCAGGAAGTTGGGCATGGTGAAGCCCGCCCCGGAGAGGCCTAGGTGGTGCAGCGCCGCTGAGTGCGGGGCGAAGGCCAGTTGGCGGACTTTCGAGTAGACGCCGTCGGCGCCGAAGACCAGGTCGTAGGCCTCCGCGGAGCCGTCGGTGAGTTCGGCGGTTACTGCGGCCTCAGTTTGCGTCAGCGACGTGATCGAGGTGCCGAAGCGGTACTCGACATGATCGACAGTCAGCTCGTACAGCAGCTCGTTCAAGACGTGTTTCGGTACCTCCAGCTCACCGGCGAAAGCTTCGGCGGGGAGATGGTCTACCTGGGTGCCGTCGCGGTCGAGGATGGCGGTTCCGGTCATTTTCGTGTCGTGGCGGCGGACCGCGTCGAGGATGCCCAGTTCGGACAGGACATCGAAGGCGGCACCGCGGAAATCCACGGCGTAGCCGGTGTGCCGGAGGGTGGGGGCGCGTTCGACGAGCGTCACGCGGTGGCCGGAGCGGGTGAGGAGTTCGGCGAGGGTCGTGCCGGCCACGCCGGCGCCGGAGATGAGGACGTTCATGAGGCGAACGTAGACCAGATTTGTCCATTTGGTCAAACCATTTGGTCAAACCAAGCGGGCAAGCTAGGCTGCGCCCATGGGCAATCGCGAGGATCTGCTGGCCGGGGCGAAGCGGTGCTTGGTCGAGCGGGGCTGGGGCAACACGACGGTGCGCGACATCGCGGCCGCGGCGGGGGTCAGTCACGCGGCTATCGGGTATCACTTCGGGTCGCGGGACGCGTTGTTGACGCAGGCGCTCGTGGCTGCGGTTGACGAGCTCGGCGGCGAGGTGGCGGATTCGTCGTTCGACATGTCCGAGCAAGGGTTGAAGCGGATGATCGGCAGCTTCAGTGAGCATCGGGCGTTGTGGGTGGCTCAGCTGGAAGCGCTGGTACAGGCGGAGCGGTCGCCGGACGTGCGCGAGCATCTCGTGCAAGGGTTGCGGGAGGCTCGCAAAGGCGGGGCGGTGCAGAGCGCGTTGGTGATCGGGCTGATGGTGCAGTGGCTGCTTGACCCGGAGGAAGCACCGTCGGCGAAAGAGGTGACCGACGGGATTCGTGCGGTGGCGGCGGAAATTTAGACCCAAACCGCGTCGGCGGGATTGCCGGCCGGGGGTTCGCCGCCGGCCTCGGCGAACGCGGTCAGGGCGTCGACCAGGCCGCGGCGGGCGGATTCGGGCATTTTCTCCACGATGGCGGCGATTTCGCGACGCCGTCGATGGGTGACGACGCGGACGATTCGGTCGCCCTCCTGGGTGAGTTCGATGACGACCTCGCGCCGGGACGACGGATTGCCCAATCGGGCGACCAGCGCGACCGCGACCAGGCGGTCGATCATCCGGCTCGCGGTGGAAGGCGTGACGCTGAGATGCTCGGCGAGCGCGGCCTGTTTCAGCGGACCGCGGGAATGCAGCACCACCAGCAGCCGGAATTGCGGCACGGTGATGAGGTCTCCGGCCGAGGCGATCGACCGCGCGGACACGGCGACTAGCAGGCGGGAAGCGGTGAGCACGGCTTCGGTGACCGCGTCGACGTCGTCGGTGCGGGCAGGAATCGGCGCGCGAGACATGCGACCAGTGTGCCGTATCCTGCGGCGGATTCCGCTCGATAACCGTGCTGGGCAACGAATCAGGGCGAATAGGGCCTCATCAACTGCCCCGCGCGGTTGAAAAAGAAACGACCCCGCCGTCCCGGAGAACGGGAGGCGGGGTCGTCCAGAGCTGGCTCAGAGACCGGCGAAAGCCTGGTCCACGAACTGCTTGTGCTGATCCGCCCACTGCTTCGCGGCGGTCTTTTCCTGGCCCTTCGGGGCCTTCTGGATCGCGTCCTCGAGCGAACCGAGGTCCGCGTCCGACATCTTCAGCTTCTTGGCCACGCCGGCGAGCGCCGGGAAGTCCTTGTCGAAGCCCTTGCGGCCCAGCGCGTGGATCTGCTCGCCCTTGCCCATGGCGCCCTTCGGGTCCTTGAGATCCTTGAGCTGGTAGCGCGAGTACGCCCAGTGCGGGTGCCACAGCGTCACGACGATCGGCTTCTTCGCCTTGATCGAGCTGTCGAGCGCGGCCAGCATCGCGGTGGTCGACGAGTTCTGCAGGGTCATCGCGCCGTCGAGGCCGTACTGCGGGATCGCGTCCTTCTGCACGATGCCGGTCTCGCCCGCGCTCGCCTCGATGCCGGTGATCTTGCCGCCGAACATGCTCGCCTTGTCCTTGAGGTCGGCGATGCTGTTGACGTCGTTCACGTAGTCCGGCACCGCGAGGTTGAGGGTCGCGTTGTCGTACCAGACGCCGAGGTCTTCGAGCTTGTCCTTGTACTGGTCCCAGTACTGCTTGTGCGTCGCGGGCAGCCACGAGTCGAGGAACAGGTCGACGTCGCCCTTCGCGAGGCCCGCGTAGATCGGGCCGACGTCGAGCATCTGTGTCTTGACCTTGTAGCCCTTCTCCTCCAGCACCGCCTGGTACAGGTTGGTGAGGGCGACGTCCTCGTCCCAGTTGATGTAGCCGATGGTGACGCTCTTGGCTTCCTGGCTGTTGCCCGACTGGGACTCCCGGCCGCCGCACGCCGCGGTGAGGCCGACCAGGGCCGTCACGGCGGCGCCCACGGCGAAGATCCGGCTGAGCCGTTTCGAAGTGCGCACTCGTTCGTCCTTTCTCGTTGCGGTGGAGGTGGATCAGGCCGCGTCGGCCCGGCGAAGGGCGCGGCCCACCGCGGAGCGCGCCCCCAGCGAGGAAGTGAGCCGGTCGAGATAGATGGCCAGCACGACAACGCCGAGACCGGCGTTGAAACCCAGGTCCAGCTTCAGGCTCGTGACCGCCGCGTACACCTCGGCGCCGAGCCCGGGCGCGCCGACCATGCCGGAGATCACGACCATCGACAGCGACAGCATGATGATCTGGTTGATGCCGGCCATGATCGACGGCATCGCGAGCGGGATCTGGATCTCCCGCAGGATCCGCCCCGGCGGCGAGCCGAACGCCTCGCCCGCCTCGACCATTTCCGGGTCGACCTGGCGGATGCCGAGTTCGGTCAGCCGCACGCCCGGCGGCAGCGAGAACACGACGGTCGCCACCACGCCCGGCACCGGGCCGATCGAGAAGAAGAAAATGACCGGGATCAGGTAGACGAACGCGGGCAGCGTCTGCATGAAGTCCAGTACCGGCTTCACGATCCGGCTCACCGTTTCGTTGCGCGCGGCCGCGATCCCGACCGGCACCGCGATCGCCACCGCGACCACGCCGGAAATCAGCACCTGCGACAGCGTCTGCATCGCGGACGGGAATTCGCGCAGGCTGTCGATGAGCGCGAACCCGATCGCCGAGCCGAGGCCGAACTTCCAGCCGCGCAGCCACCAGCCGAGCCCGGCGAACACCACGACCAGCACCGGCCACGGCAGCCAGGTCAGTCCCGAGGCGAGCCCGGTGACCGCGCCGTTGACGATCTTGTCGACGAAATCGAAGAACGGGCCGATGTTGCCCTGCAGCCAGTCGATGATCGCCTTGAACCAGGTGCCGACGGGAATCTGCGGCAGGTCGCCGACGAGGACGTTGTCAGACACGGGCGTTCACCTCCTGGTCGTCGTTTTCTCCTGTGCTCAGCGCGTTCAGCAGCGCCTCGCGGGTCACCATGCCGAGCAGCGCGCCGTCGGCGTCGACCACCGCGAGCGGCGCGGGCGCGGACGCGGCGTGGCCGAACAGGTCGGCCATCTGCGTTTCCGGGCCGGTGCGGGCGGCGGACCGGTCGACGATTCCGGCGATCGTTTCCGTGCCCTGGCCGGCGGCTTCGCTCACCGCGCGCCGGTCGACCGCGCCGGCGAACTTGCCGTCCTCGGTCACCAGCACGCCGGCGAGTTCGTTCCGGCGCATCGTTTCCAGCGCTTCGGCGGGCGTTGTCGCCGGGGTGAACGAGATTTCCGCGGGCTTCATCACGGCGGACGCGGTGAGCACCCGGGTGCGGTCGACGTCGCGCACGAACTTCGCGACGTAGTCGTCGGCCGGTTCCGTGAGCATTTCCTGCGCGGTCGACACCTGCACGATCCGGCCGTCGCGCATCATCGCGATCCGGTCGCCGAGGCGCATGGCCTCGTTGAGGTCGTGCGTGATGAACACGATCGTCTTGCCCAGCTGCCGCTGCAGCATCAGGAGCTGGTCCTGCATCTCCTTGCGGATCAACGGGTCCAGCGCGCTGAACGCCTCGTCCATCAGCAGGATCTCGGTGTCCGCGGCCAGCGCGCGGGCGAGGCCGACGCGCTGGCGCATCCCGCCGGAAAGCTGACCGGGCAACCGGTCCTCCCATCCGGTGAGCCCGACCATCTCCAGCGCTTCGGCGGTGCGTTCGCGCTGCCGCTCGCGCGGCGCGTTCTGCACGCTCAGCCCGTAGGCGACGTTCTCCGCGACCGTCCGGTGCGGGAACAGCGCGAAGTGCTGGAACACCATGCTCATCCGCCGCTGGCGCAGTTCGCGCACCTGCGCGGCGGACTTGTCGGTGAGGTCGATGTCGTCGACCAGGACCCGGCCGGAAGTGGCCGGGAGCAATCCGTTCAACGTGCGCAGCAGGGTCGACTTGCCCGAACCGGACAGCCCCATCACCACGAAAATTTCGCCGCGCTCCACGGTGAAGGAGGCGTCGATCACCGCCGCGGTCACGCCGGGCAGCTCCAATTCGGCGCGATCGGCGCCGTTCTCCAGCTTGCCGACCGCCTCTTCCGCCCGGCGGCCGAACACTTTGTACAGCTTCTCCACACGAACTATCGGCACAGTCGTCTCATGTTCTCGCATTCGGGGTCCTTTGCCGGGCGACATGATTGCATAGACCAACACTGATCGGAGCCGATCGCGCGACCGGTTCACCGATGACGGCCGGTTTTCGTGGCCCGGCACCCACTTTCGCCGACGCGGCGCGCCCGCCGCAGAGACACCAGTGCGGCGATCGGGAAAAGCCGGTGTGCGCTGGCGAAACCAGTCCGGATTCGTCTGTTCGCCCGACTGGATTACGCGTGGCCACAGTGTGTGGTTGTCACGTTCGCATAACAACCCGAAAGTCTGTTGTGGACCGTGCGTGGCCTGGGTGATTGCCGACACCTGACGGCCACGCAAGGTGGCGAACCGGGCACAGCAAGGAAACCCCGAAGACCGCTTCGCGCGGACGTTCGCAGTTGCTTGGGGGAACAGGTGATCGATCGGAGACGCGCGCGAGATGGCCGGTGTGATCAGGAAAACGCTGCGGCCTTCCCTCGATTTCCTTCGCGCTGCGCGGATGTGGTCCGGCGGGGACAATGCCCGCGGAGGGGCCCCAGGCCCGCTCACGGCACTCGGCATCCGGACGGGCAAGCGTGCCAACGGATCTTGAGAGCGGTCGCCGCAACGCTCTTCTGCCGCTTCGAAATCGGCGGCGCTCACGCGTGCGGGTGGCCGAGTCAGGCGACCCCGGCTGCCGGACAGTGCCTCCGGGGCGGGAAAAACGGGCAGAGATGCGACAAGCCCCGCCCGGGGAGAAGCCGGGCGGGGCTTGTCTTCAGGTTCCGGAAAGCCGGAGTTACTTCTTCTTCGCGGCCGAGGTGCGCTTGGCCGGAGCCTTCTTCGCGGTCGCCGTGGTCTTCTTGGCGGCCGGCTTGGCAGCGGCCTTCGCCCGCGTGGTGGTGGCCTTCGGAGCCGCCTTGGCCGCGGTGGCCTTGGTGGCGGTCGCCTTGGCGCGGGTGGTGGTGGCCTTCGCGGCGGTGGCCTTGGCGGGAGCCTTGGCCGCGGTGGCGCGGGTGCGGGTCGCGGCCGGCTTGGCGGCGGCGGCCTTGGCGCGAGTGGTGGTCGTCGCCGTGGCGCGGGTGGCGGTCGCCTTCGCGGTGCTGGCGGTCGCACGCTTCACGGCAGTCGCCTTCGGCAGCTTCTTCGAGCCGGAGATGACGTCCTTGAACGTGGTGCCCGCGCGGAACGCCGGAACGTTGGTCTTCTTGACCCGCACGGCTTCGCCGGTGCGCGGGTTGCGAGCGGTGCGGGCGGCACGCGCGCGCTTCTCGAAGACGCCGAAGCCGGTGATGGTGACCTTTTCGCCCTTGTGGACGGTGCGGATGATGATGTCGACGAGACCGTCGACGGCTTCCGCGGCTGCCTTCTTGTCGCCGATGCGCTCCGACAGAGCTTCGATCAGCTGGGCCTTGTTGGCCATTCCAGTTCCTCCAACCAGAACTTGTTTTATACGGCCATACAGGCCGAACGCAGTCATTATCACCCATAGACTTCGCAAGTCCAATCGGGACCTGCCTTTTTCGTTGCCGCGTCCGGATTGCCGACGGCCCTCGGAAGGCTCGCGGCTCCGGATTCTTTCACTGGCCGGAAGACCCGCGAGAGTGCTTGCGGCATCGGCAAAGTCGCATGTAGACACCCGCTGTCCTGCGGTTTTGCCTCTTCTTGAGGTTCTCCGGCGGGGTCGCGCGCGGCCGCCGCGACGACCCCCGAAGCGGCCGGACGGTCTACTGAGGACGATCGAAAACCGCGCGAAAAACGCTGTCCCCCACGGGCGTGGCGGGAGGCGCTCTGGGTTGGTGCGCGGCGTCAGGGGTTCCTCGAGCGGGTCGTCGGCGAGGCGGGCCGCTGCCGATCGGGTGCCGGGTTTGGGTCTCATCCGTTCGATCGGGTCCGGGGCCAAGGCCGCGCGGCGACTGCGCCGGGGGAATCGCGCACGGGGG
Organism: Amycolatopsis sp. cg13; assembly: GCF_041346965.1. GTDB lineage: Bacteria > Actinomycetota > Actinomycetes > Mycobacteriales > Pseudonocardiaceae > Amycolatopsis. The sequence continues at coordinate 3,908,650 of NZ_CP166848.1, read as the reverse complement.
GCGGAAACGTTCGCGGTGCCGGGTTCGGGGGCGGTTCGGGGTCGAGCCGCGGTGTGTTTCGCGCGGAGTGCGTTCGGCGTGTGCCGCGTCGGGGAGGGTTGCCGGTGCGCGAAAAGGTCGTCTCCCGCGGGTGCGGTGGAGAGGAGGCCGAGGGGTTGGGCTTGGCGGCAGAGGAGTTCTCGGAGTGCAGAGCCGGGCTGCTGATCCCGCGCCGGGTTTGGGTCTGATGCGTTCGTTTGGTCCGGAGACCAAGGCCGCGGCGGTGACTCTGCCGGGGGAATCGCGCACCGGGTCGGAACGTTCGCGGCTCCGGGTTCTCGTTCGGCGGCGCACTGGGCGGAGAGGCGGCTGGGGATTGAAGCGGGGCGGCAGGGGCTTCCCGGGCGAGTCGGCTGGCTGCTGATCGCGCGCCGGGTTTGCGGCCGATGTGTTCGATCGGTTCGGAGACCGGCACGACCGCTGTGCCGAAGGGGTCTCGCAACGGGGGAGGCGGAACGTTCGCGGCGCCCGGTTCTTGTTCGGCGACGCTTTAGGCCTAGCTGCGGTGTGCTTTGCGCGGGGTGCGTTCGATGGAAGCCGCGTCGGGTGCGGATCGGCGGTACGAAAAAGGCCGCCTCCCGCCGGAGCGGCGGAGAGGCGGCCTGGGGGTTGGCGCGTGGTGGGAGCGGGGCGTCAGAGGCGTTCCTGGAGAGCGTCGGCGGCGGCGAGGAGATCCGCGGCCCACCGCGCGCCGGGCTTGCGCCCTATGCGTTCGATCGGCCCGGAGACCGACACCGCCGCCACGACCGTGCCGGAGGAATCGCGCACCGGGGCCGAAACGCTCGCGACGCCCGGCTCGCGTTCGGCGACGCTTTGGGCCCACCCGCGGCGGCGCACTTCGAGCAGAGTGCGTTCGCCGTAAACCGCGTCGGCGAGGATCGTCCGCTGCGTGTGCGGATCCGACCACGCGGCAAGGACCTTCGCGCCCGAGCCCGCCGTCATCGGCAGGCGCGAACCGATCGGAACCGTGTCGCGCAAACCGCTCGGCGGTTCCGCGGTCGAAACGCACACGCGCTGCACGCCGTCGCGCCGGTAAAGCTGAACGCTTTCGCCGGTGATGTCGCGAAGCTTCGGCAGCACCGAACTCGCCGCGTCGAGCAACGGGTCGGTCGAGCCGCCCGCGAGTTCGGCGAGCGCGGTGCCCGGCCGCCAGCGCCCGTCCGGCCCTCGCCGCAACAGGCGATGCACTTCGAGCCCGACCGCGAGCCGGTGCGCGGTCGCGCGAGGAAGCCCGGTGCGCGTGCAGAGTTCCGCCAGCCCGCACGGGTCCTCGGCGACGGCCTGCAGCACGGCCACGGCTTTGTCCAGTACTCCGATACCGCTATGCTGTCCCACGACGCGATACTATCTTCCCGCACTGTGGGAAGTCCAGAATCTGGGAAAAACGAAACCCGGAGCCGCGGACAGCCGCGGCTGCCCCCTCCTCACCGGCACCGTCCGGGTTCCGTGCTCCCGGCCGATCCCGAGGAAGGAGCCGGAGATGACCAGCCCCACCGGCAAGGCTCGTACGCTGGCGGAGAAGGTGTGGGACAGCCACCTCGTGCGCCGAGGCGAAGGCGCCGAACCGGATCTGCTCTACATCGACCTCCACCTGGTGCACGAAGTGACCAGCCCGCAGGCGTTCGACGGGCTGCGGCTGGCCGGGCGGCCGGTGCGCCGCCCCGACCTCACCATCGCCACCGAGGACCACAACGTCCCCACGGTGGACATCGACCTCCCGATCGCCGACCCGGTGTCCCGCACCCAGGTCGACACGCTTCGCCGCAACTGCAAGGAGTTCGGCGTCCGGCTGCACCCGATGGGCGACGCCGAACAGGGCATCGTGCACGTGATCGGACCGCAGCTCGGGCTGACCCAGCCCGGAACCACCGTGGTGTGCGGCGACAGTCACACCTCGACGCACGGCGCGTTCGGCGCGATGGCGTTCGGCATCGGCACTTCCGAGGTCGAGCACGTGCTCGCCACCCAGACCCTGCCGCTGCGGCCGTTCAAGACGATGGCGATCAACGTCGACGGCTCGCTGCAGCCGGGCGTCACGGCGAAGGACGTGATCCTCGCGGTGATCGCCAAAATCGGCACCGGCGGCGGTCAGGGCTACGTCCTGGAGTACCGCGGCAAGGCCATCGAAGAGCTGTCGATGGAAGCCCGGATGACCATCTGCAACATGTCGATCGAGGCGGGCGCGCGCGCCGGCATGATCGCGCCGGACGAAACGACCTTCGCCTACCTCAAGGGCCGTCCGCACGCGCCGAAGGGCGAGGACTGGGACGCCGCCGTCGCCGCCTGGCGCGAACTGCGCACCGACGAGGGCGCGGAATTCGACGCCGAAGTCCACCTCGACGCGGACCAGCTGACGCCGTTCGTGACGTGGGGCACCAACCCCGGACAGGGCCTGCCGCTGGGCGATTCCGTGCCGGACCCGGCCGCGATCCCCGACGAGAACGCGCGCTTCGCCGCCGAGAAGGCGCTGTCCTATATGGATCTGAAGCCGGGCACCCCGCTGCGCGAGATCGCCGTGGACACGGTCTTTCTCGGCTCCTGCACCAACGGCCGGATCGAGGACCTGCGCGCCGCGGCGGAGGTGCTGCGCGGGCGGAAGGTGGCCGATTCGGTCCGGATGCTCGTGGTGCCCGGTTCGATGCGGGTGCGCAAGACCGCCGAGGAGGAAGGCCTGGACAAGATCTTCTCCGAGGCGGGAGCCGAATGGCGGCAGGCGGGCTGCTCCATGTGTCTCGGGATGAACCCGGACCAGCTCGCCCCCGGCGAGCGCAGCGCGTCCACCTCCAACCGCAACTTCGAGGGACGGCAGGGCAAGGGCGGGCGCACGCACCTCGTCTCGCCGCTCGTGGCCGCCGCCACCGCCGTGCGCGGGACGCTGTCCTCGCCCGCCGACCTGCCCGCCTGACTTCCCGGAGAGGAGCTCCCACCATGGAACCGTTCACCCAGCACACCGGGATCGGGGTCCCGCTGCGCAGGTCCAACGTGGACACTGACCAGATCATCCCGGCCGTCTACCTCAAGCGCGTGACCCGCACCGGATTCGAGGACGGGCTGTTCGCCGCCTGGCGCGCGCAGGACGACTTCATCCTCAATCAGGAACCGTTCAAGAACGGCTCCGTGCTCGTCGCCGGACCGGACTTCGGGACCGGTTCGTCGCGCGAGCACGCCGTGTGGGCGTTGATGGACTACGGCTTCCGGGTCGTCATCTCGTCCCGGTTCGCCGACATCTTCCGCGGCAACTCCGGCAAGGGCGGCCTCGTCGCCGCGCAGTGCGAGCAGTCGGATGTCGAACTGCTCTGGAAGCTGCTGGAGAACGAGCCCGGCACCGAGGTGTCGGTGGACCTCGAAGCCAAGACTGTGCGGGCCAAGGACTTCACCGCGCCGTTCCAGATCGACGACTACGTCCGCTGGCGGCTGCTCGAAGGGCTCGACGACATCGCGCTGACTCTGCGCCACGCGGGGGACATCGACGCGTTCGAGTCCCAGCGGCCTTCGTGGAAGCCCGCGACGCTTCCCGCCGCCACCTCCTGATCTGCTCCGCCGGGGCTGGATTCCCTGCTCGGAAAGGGAATCCGGCCCCGGCGGACCCGCTCTTCGCCCACGCCAAACGGCACCTCCCAAGACCGGAAACGGGTCCTTCGGGAGGGCGGAACCGTTCCCGCCGCAAGGGAAAATTTCGCGTGCCGTTTGGAATTTGTGCTGTCTTGGTAATACCGTGTGCGTTAGCCGGCCGACCTGGCCGTGGACGAAGAGTTCTTCTTGGAGGGACTGGAATGGCCAACAAGGCCCAGCTGATCGAGGCGCTGTCGGAGCGTTTGGGCGACAAAAAGGTTGCTTCGGAGGCCGTCGACGGTCTCGTCGACATCATCATCCGGACGGTCAACAAGGGCGAGAAGGTGAACATCACCGGCTTCGGGGTGTTCGAGAAGCGCGCTCGGGCCGCCCGCACCGCGCGGAACCCGCGCACCGGCGAAACCGTGCGGGTGAAGAAGACGAACGTTCCGGCGTTCCGCGCGGGCACCACGTTCAAGGACGTGATTTCCGGTTCGAAGAAGCTGCCGAAGGCCACGGCGGCGAAGCGGGCCACCGGTACCACCGCGCGCGCCACCACCACTCGCGCCGCGTCGACGACCGCCACGCGCAGCACCCGTGCCACGGCGGCGAAGCCCGCTGCCACGCGCACCCGCGCCACCGCGGCCAAGGCTCCCGCCAAGGCCGCCGCGGCGAAGACGACGACGCGTGCGACGGCCGCGAAGTCGACCACCACGCGCGCCAAGGCGGCCCCGAAGGCCGCCACCACCACGCGGGCGAAGGCAGCCGCCAAGCCTGCCGCCAAGACCACTGCGGCAGCGAAGAAGACCACGGCCGCGGCCAAGAAGGCCCCGGCGAAGCGGACTTCGGCGGCCAAGAAGAAGTAGCCCCGGTATTCGTTGCTTCGCGGCAGGGCCCCGACCTCGGGTGAGGTCGGGGCCCTGCCGCGTTTCCGGAGGCTTGTGGGGCTGGACGGGTGGACGGGTGGAAACGGTGTGGTGGGGCTGGGTTTCGCGGGGCGGGCCAGGTGTTGCGGGGGTTGAGGTTTCGGCTGGGCGGGGTCCGGCGGGGAGGTGAGCCGGGCTGAGCTGTTGTGCTGGAGGGTCGCGAGATCGCGCGGGGCTGGCTGCGCGAAGGACGGGCAGGGGCGGACCGAGGTGTTGCGGGGCTGAGGTTTCGGGGGCCCGGCTGGGTGCGACGGCTCGGGGATGTCGGGCTGGAGGAGAAACGGTTGTGACGGCGGGCTGCTGAGCCAGCAGGGCAGGCGGGCGCGGAGCTGTTGCGGCTGCCGGATTGCCGGGCAGGGCAAGTGTGCGGAGATCGAGAACTCGCTGCGCCGCAGGGGGTCGCGGCGTTGCGGCCCGATGCCGTTGTGGCAGCGGGAAGACAGCGTTTCCCGAGGTCGGAGAGCTGCGAAGCCCGCGAAAAGAACCCGCCGGATTGCTGATAAGACAACAGTTCCAGACGGTCGCGGCCGCCTGCCGAGCCGGGCCGGGAAGGCAATCGGATTGGCTAATCCGACGGCCGCAGATAAATCCCCGCCGGGGTAATTAAACCCTCCCGAGGGGCTGTCTCGGACGTCGCTTATGCCGGGACCGGGGATAAGTCCTGAGCGCCGCTCAGCAATATCGGTCTCTATAGAATCCGCGGCCCGGCGAATGGCGGGCAGCCGCGCTTATGAGAAGGGCCCGGCGCCGCCGAAGCGACGCCGGGCCCCGCGAAAAGATCAGCTTGCCGAGGGCACCGGAGCGGGAAGGGGGCTCGGGTAATAATCCGCGCCCACCAGAACCGGTCCGTCGTCGCCGGGACAGAACGACAGGACCCACAGCGAGCCCTTCTTGCTCGGCACCACTCCGTCGCGGGCGGCGGGCAGCTCAAGGCCGTCCCGGTCGGCCAGAGCGCTCACCAGGTCCGGGATCACCCCGCCCTGGCTGCTGATGAGGGGAGTGCCTCCCTCGGCCGCGATCGCCAGCAGGCGGCGGATTCCCAGCAGGGGGTCGGGCCAGTAACCCTCTTCCGACAGCAGCGGCTCGTGCGCGACCTCGACGCCGAGTGCGTCCGCGACTCCGCCGACGGTCTGCACGCACCGCAGCCGCGGGGCGGAGAACACCCGGTCGGGGCCGAAGAGCGGCAGCAGGTCTCGCAGTGCCGCGGCTTGGCGTTGACCCGCCTCAGAGAGCGGGCGGAGGTCGTCGTCTCCGGTCCAGTCTTCGCGTTTGCCCGCTTTGGCGTGGCGCACCAGCAACACGGTCGTCGGCGCGGGCGGGAGGGCGCAGAACTCGCGCAGCACCCGGACATCCGCCGGTCGCGTGAGCAGCTGCTCGGCCGCGACCGGGTCCAGCCAGCGCAGTTCGTCGACCTCTTCGTTGGGCTCGAAGGCTCCGGAAACGGCTTCGCCGCTGAAGTAGTCGACGCTCTTGTTCAGCAGCCGCCCATTGTTCTTCGCGGGGACCTCGTACCTCGTCTGCGCGACATAGCGGCCCAGCACCGCGCGGAATCCGGTCTCCTCGGCGATCTCGCGCACCGCGGTGGCCGCGATCGTCTCGCCGGGGTCGACCTTTCCCTTCGGCAGCGACCAATCGTCGTAGCGGGGCCGGTGCACGAGGGCGACCTCGAACCCGTCCCCGGCGCGGCGCCAGAGCACCGCGCCGGCGGCCCGGACGTCCACGCTCATCCGACGGCCCCGTGCCGCTTCGCGAGTTCGAGCTGGTGGTCGCGCACCTGCGAACCGGCGGCGGGGAACGGCTGCCATTCGCCTGAGGAACTGAGCACCCAGCAGCGCGTGTGCGGATCGAGCGCCGAATCGAACACGTCGTCCAGCTGCCGCGTCAGCCTCGGGTCCTTGACCCGCACCAGCGCCTCGATCCGGCGGTCGAGGTTGCGGTGCATCATGTCCGCGCTGCCGATCCAGTGCGTGCCGCCCGCGCGGAAGTGGAACACCCGCGAATGCTCGAGGAACCGGCCGAGGATCGAGCGGACGCGGATGTTCTCGCTCAAGCCTTCGACGCCCGGCTTCAGCGAGCAGATCCCGCGCACCACCACGTCGACCGGAACGCCGGCTTGGGAAGCGTGGTACAGCGCGTCGATCACCTGCTCGTCGACGAGCGAGTTGCACTTGATCCGGATGCCCGCTTCGAGCCCGGCGCGCGCGAGTTCGATCTCCTCGCCGATCGCGCGCACGATGCCGCGGCGGATGCCGTGCGGCGACGTGAGGATCGTGCGGTAGGTGTCCTGGCGCGAGTAGCCGGTGAGGACGTTGAACAGGTCCGTGATGTCCGCGCCGATGCTCGGGTCCGCGGTGAGCAGGCCGAGGTCTTCGTACAGCCGCGCGGTCTTCGGGTTGTAGTTGCCGGTGCCGATGTGGCAGTAGCGGCGGATGGTCGACCCCTCCTGCCGCACCACCATCGACACCTTGCAGTGCGTTTTGAGGCCCACCAAGCCGTACACGACGTGCACGCCCGCGCGTTCCAGCGTGCGCGCCCAGGTGATGTTGGCCTGCTCGTCGAACCGCGCCTTGATCTCCACCAGCGCCACGACCTGCTTGCCCGCCTCGGCGGCGTCGATCAGCGCGTCCACGATCGGCGAATCGCCGGACGTCCGGTACAGCGTCTGCTTGATCGCCAGCACCTTCGAATCGGCCGCGGCCTGTTCGATGAACCGCTGCACGCTCGTGGAGAACGAATCGTACGGGTGGTGCACCAGGACGTCGCCCTCGCGCAGCGTCGCGAAAACGCTCTTGGGCGTCTCGCGTTCGCCGAACGCCGGATGCGTCGCGGGCACGAACGGCCGGTCCTTCAATTCCTTGCGGTCGACCCCGGACAGCTGGAACAGACAGGTGAGGTCGAGCAGCCCAGGCACCTCGACGACGTCCTCAGGGTCGACTTCCAGCTCGCGCAGCAGCAGTTCGAGCATGTGCTCGCTCATGTCCTGCGCGACCTCGAGCCGCACCGGCGGGCCGAACCGGCGTTGCGCCAGCTCGCGTTCCAGCGCCTGCAAAAGGTCCTCGTCGCGGTCTTCCTCGACCTCGAAGTCGGCGTTGCGGGTGACGCGGAAGACGTGGTGCTCGGTCACCTCCATGCCGGTGAACAGATCGCTCAGGTGCGCGGAGATCAGTTCCTCGAGCGGAAGGAAGGTGGCGGTCCGGCTGCCGCGTTCGGTTTCCACGCGCATCAGCCGCGGCACGTTGCTCGGCACCTTCACGCGCGCGAACCGTTCGAGCCCGCCTTGCGGGTCTCGCACGGTGACCGCGAGGTTGAGCGACAGCCCCGAGATGTACGGGAACGGGTGTGCCGGGTCGACCGCGAGCGGGGTGAGCACGGGGAAGATCTGCTCGGAGAAGTAGCTCGACAGCCGGAGCTGGTCGGCCCCGGACAGGTCGGCCCAGCCGACGAGCCGGATGTCCTGCTCGGCCAATTGCGGGCGCAGGTGGTCCTCGAACGCGGCGGTGTGCCGCTCGACCAGGTCCTGGTTGCGCTTGGCGATGTAGTCCAGCTGTTCGCGCGGCGTGAGCCCGTCCGCGCTGCGCACCGACAGGCCGGTGCCGTCGCGCCGTTTCAGCCCGGCGACCCGGACCATGTAGAACTCGTCCAAATTGGACGCGAAAATGGCGAGGAACTTCGCGCGCTCGAGCAGCGGCTGCGATTCGTCCTCGGCCAGCGCGAGCACGCGGGCGTTGAAGTCGAGCCAGGACAGCTCGCGGTTGAAATAACGGTCGTCGGGAAGCGACTCGACGGCGGTGGGCGCGGACGTGACGGCGGGCGGGGCCGACGGAACGGAGCGGAATTCCTCGCCGCTCTCGGTCGTGGTCCGGCGCGGCCGCACGGCGGCCTTGGTGACGGCGGGCGGCGCGGGGGGTTTCTTCGCCGTGGTGCGCAGTGCGCTCGACGCGGCGGGCTTGCGCTTGGCCGGTTTGGCGTTGTCTTCCGCCGAAGCTGCCTTGGGTTTCGCCTGACGGGCCGCGGCGGAGTCGGCGTTCCCGCGCGAGGTCGCCTTCCTGCCCGCGGAGCGCGGGGCCGGGGACGAGGGGGTCGCGCTGCTGCCGCTCTTCACGCGCCGCCGGGCCGGAGTGCTGCCGTCTTCTGTGCTCACGCTGCCCATTGTTCACTACGAAGCCGCGGTTTGCGCAGGCCGCGATGAAGGTCGAGTGAACACGTCAGCGCGATTGCGCCCGTTCGGCCGGGAGTAATGCCGCGGTGCGCTTCCCGAGACCGAGCTTCGCGGCGTGGCGGAGATCATCTTCGGTGTCGACGTCGCTGCGCAGCGAAGGCAGCGCCTGGGTGAGCGGAATCGCACCGGACGCGCGATGCAGTTCCGCGGAGCCGGCGCCGAACCGCGGGTCGAGCGGTTTTCCCGGAGCGGACAGCAACAGCGTGGTCCCGGTGCCTTGCCGGTCGAACACCACGGCGCGGCGGCCCGCGGCTTCGGTCAGCGCCTGTTCCAAATCCACCGCGCGCAACGCGGGGAGATCCGCTTGGAGCGCGCCGACTACTCCGTCCGGCGCGTCCGCGCGCAGCAGCTCCGCGCCGTGCCGCAACGCTTCGTTGAGCCCGCCGCCCGCCGGTTCGGCGACCAGTTCGACGCCGAGACCGGCCAATTCGGACAGCGCGGCCGGATCGGCGGTGACGACGAGCACGCGCCGGACCCCGGCGACCGACGTGATCGCGGCGAGGGTGTCGCAGGCCAGCGCCAGCACCAGTTCGGCGTGCCGGTGCGCGGCGACCGCCCCGCGCAGCCGGGACTTGCCCGTGCGCGGCGGTTTCAGCGGCATGACCAGGTCTGCGTCCACCTGTCCATCTTTACCCGAAACCCGCCGGACGCGTGCATGAGCGCACCCTCCCTGGACTGCGCGAACCCGCGGGCGGCAGGATCACCCGGAGCAGAGGCGACCCGAGGAGGAGAACTGTGGCACGGCGTGAGAAGGGCGGATTCTGGGTGGGGCTGGCCGCCGCCGCGTTCTACCCGCTGACCGCGATCGGCAAACGGGTGTACCTCGGCGCGGAGAAAATCCCCCGGGAAGGGCCCGCGATCCTGGTGATGAACCACATCTCGCACCTCGACCCGGCGGTCGACGCGGTGTTCGTGCACCGGCAGAAGCGGGTGCCGCGGTTCTTCCTCAAGGCGAGCCTCAAGGACGTGCCGATCTTCGGCCGGATCGTGACCGGCTCCGGGCAGATCCCGGTGGCGCGCGGGTCGAGCGCGGCCGGCGACAGCCTCAAGGCCGCGCACCAGGCGATCGAGGAGGGCAAGGTCATCGTGATCTACCCCGAGGGCACCATCACGAAGGACCCGCTGGGCTGGCCGAAGGAGGCCTACAGCGGCGCGGCGCGGCTGGCGCTGCAGAACGACGTGCCGGTGATCCCGATCGCGCGCTGGGGCACGAACAAGATCTTCAACGGCTACACCAAGAAGTTCACGCCGTTCCCGCGCAAGACGGTGACGCACCTGGTCGGCGACCCGATCGACCTGTCCGCGTACCGCGGCGGGAACCCGCGCAGCGCCTCGATGCTGCGCGAGGTCACCGCCGTGCTGATGGACGAGGTGACCCGGTTGCTGGTGGAGATCCGGCAGGAGGAGCCGCCGGTGAAGAAGCCGGAGTCTGACGCAGCATCGGAGACCGAGAAGCCGGAGGACGGTGCCTGATGGCGGGTTTCGCCGCTGACGTGCAACGGGTCACCGTGCTCGGCGCGGGTTCGTGGGGCACCGCGTTCGCGAAGGTGCTCGGCGACGCGGGCCGGGACGTCACGATGTGGGCGCGCCGGGAAAGCGTCGCGGAGGAGATCCGGGAGCGGCACACCAACGAGTCGTATCTGCCGGGAACGCCGTTGCCGGAGCGGATCACCGCGACCGCCGACGCGGCCGCGGCTTTGGACGGCGCGCAGGCGGTGGTGCTCGGGGTGCCGAGCCAGAGCCTGCGCGCGAACCTCACCGGCTGGCAGCCGCTGCTGCCGCCCGAGGCGATCCTGGTCAGCCTGGCCAAGGGCGTGGAACTGGGCACGCTCAAGCGGATGAGCGAGGTGATCGCCGAACTCGCTCGCGTCGATCCGGGCGAGATCGTGGTGGTGTCCGGGCCGAACCTGGCCCGCGAGATCGCCGACGGACAGCCTGCCGCCGCGGTGCTCGCGTGTGCCGATCACGAGCGGGCGAAAGCGGTGCAGCAGGCGACGTCGAATCAGTATTTCCGGCCCTACACCAACACCGACGTGGTGGGCTGCGAGCTGGGCGGCGCGTGCAAGAACGTGATCGCGCTCAGCTGCGGGATGGCCGCCGGGATGGGCTTGGGCGCGAACACGATGGCCACGCTCATCACGCGCGGTCTCGCCGAAATGGCGCGGCTCGGCGCGAAACTCGGCGCGGACCCGCTGACCTTCGCCGGTCTCGCCGGGCTCGGCGACCTGGTGGCGACGTGCTCGTCGCCGTTGTCGCGCAACCGCACCTTCGGCGAACGGCTCGGTCGCGGCGAAACGCTGGCCGAGGCACAGTCGGCGACCGGCGGACAGGTCGCGGAGGGGGTCGCGTCGTGCTCGTCGATCCGGGAACTGGCGCAGCGGGCCGGGGTCGACATGCCGATCACTGACGCGATGTACCGGGTGTGCCACGAGGGCGTCGACCCGCGGCAGGCGGGCGCGGAGCTGCTCGGACGGTCGCGGAAGCCGGAGTGGAGCTGAGCGCCTCCCGGGTGTGAACCCGCCCTCACCAGGCGCGGTCCAGGGGGTGAGACGGGTTGACCGGGGCGGTCCGGGGCTGGTTCTCTGTGCGGCATGCTGACGTGCGAGATGACGATGCGGCCGGGGTCTGCCGACCTCCGCCCCGTCATGGGCATGTCGTGTCGCTGTTGTCGGTGAACTCAGCCCGGCCAGCTCGACACCCGTCTTTCTTCCCGTGAGGACTTTCTTTCATGTTCGCCGTTCCGGACAACACCCTGCTGCGTCCCGAGAACCCCGCCCTGCGCCACCCGGTCCGCGTCGCCGTCGACGTGGCCGCCGACCGGGAACGCTGGGGCAGCCTCCTGCGTTACGACCCCGACGAGCGGTTCTCGGCGCTGGTCGAACGCACTGCGGACCAGGAGATCTGGCTGCTCAGCTGGCTTCCCGGCCAGTACACCGACCTGCACGACCACGCCTTCGCGACCGGCGCGTTCACCGTCGTGTCCGGGCGGCTGACCGAAACCGTCGCGCGGCGTGCCCCTGGCGGGCGCGCGGTGACCGAGGTGCACGGATTGAGCGCCGGGCAGTCGCGGGTGTTCGGGCCGGGCTACGTGCACGAGGTGCGCAACGACGGCCCGGACCCGGCGATCAGCGTGCACGTCTACCGCCAGGGCGGCCGGCAGATGCGGTCGTACCAGGCGAATCCGGTGGATGGTCCGTCCCGGGTGTGATCAGCGGTCGAGGTCGCCGCGCAGCCTGAACTGCCGTTCGATCTCCTCGCGGCCGACGCCCGCGGCGAGCAGAACCTGCAGCAGGATCCGCGATTTCCGCGGGCACAGCCAGCCCGCCATCGTCGCGCCCATGCGGATCAGGCTCGATTCGGAGCCGTGAAACCCGTACGTGCTGCGGAAAGTCGGGCCCGCGCCGGTCCGAGACGCGACCACGATCGGTACTTCTGCGGCGGCGATCACGTCCGCTGTTCCCGTCGACACGTGCCCGACGCCGTTGGCCGCGACCACAACGCCGCGCGCACCGCCCTTGAGCACCATCGACAGCAGTTCGCCCGAATCGTCGAGCCCGGATTCCAGCAGCGGAACGAGATCGACATTCTCCGCTCCCGGCAGCACCGGCAAGCGCGGCGGCGACGGGTGGAAGTAATGCACCGCTCCCTCGGCGACCATGCCGAGCGGACCCGCGGGCCGCGACGAAAACGTTTCGACGTGGCTGGAATGCGTCTTCCGCACCCACCGCGACGCGTGCACGTCGTCGTTGAACGCGACCAGTGCGCCCCGGCCGCGGCTGCGCGGATCGGCGGCGGCGGTGAGCGCGGCGAGGATGTTCGCCTGGCCGTCCGGGCTGGGCAGGCTCGGATTCCGCATCGCGCCGGTGATCACCACCGGCGCGTCGGACGGCCACGTGAGGTCGAACAGGTACGCCGTTTCCTCCAGCGTGTCCGTGCCCTGCACCACCACGAGACCGTCCGCGCCCGCCTCGATCTGCTCGATGCCCCACTGCCGCGTCCGCGCGAGCGTCGCGTAGTCCATCGACGAACTCGACAGCCCGGCGAGCGTCGCCGCCGTGACCTCCATCGGCAGCCGGGAACCGAGGTCTCCCAGCAGATCCTTGGCGCTCAGCCGCGGCACGACGCCGTCTTCGATCGAACGTCCGGGAGCCATCGAGATGGTGCCGCCCAGCGCGGCGACGGCGATGCGAGTCATGCCCGCACTCTATGCGGGCTTCCGCGCCTGCAGGGTGTAGCTCGCGGCGATCCGGCGCGGGTTGTCGCGCAGCCGCCATTCGCCGCCGCCGGCCTCTTCCATCTCGTTCGGCAGCGCGTTCCACGCCGCGGTGTCGTGCTCGGTCAGCCCGGTCAGGATCAGACCCTGGTCGAGCAGCGCGGTGACGATCTCGCCGAGCGAATGGTTCCAGCTGTGCGTGGTCGTCGTCTTCACCGGTTCGTCGGTGTCGACGTACGTGGTGTCGTCGCTGAAGACGAGCGGTTCGTCGTGCTCGAAGTAGTCGTACTTCGGCCACGCGCGTTCGGATTCCTCGTCGAGCGTCCACAGCATCGGGTGGCCTTCACGCAGGAACAGCCGTCCGCCCGGCCGCAGCAGCCGCGCGACGACCTCCGCCCACGGCGCGATCTTCGGCAGCCAGCAGAGCGCGCCGACCCCGGTGTACACCAGGTCGAACGCGTTCTCGCCGAACACTTTCACCGCGTCGTAGACGTTCGCCTCGTGGTAGTCGATGTCCGCGCCGGTGGCGTCGGCGAGCTTGCGCGCCTCGGCGAGCGACGCCAGGGAAAGGTCCAGACCAGAGACCTTGGCGCCGAGCCGGTGCAGCGACAGCGTGTCCGTGCCGATGTGGCATTGCAGGTGCACGGTGCGCAGCCCGGAAACGTCGCCGAGGCGCGGCTGGTCGAAGCGCACGATCTGGCTCAGGTGCGCGGGATCGGCCTTGAACTTGTCGAACTCGTAGTACGCCGAGCGCGCGTGGATCGGTGCCCGGTCGTCCCAGTTGGCGCGGTTGATCTCGAACGAATCCGTCACGCCGTCTCCGCCACGCTGCGCTGCACGCAGAACTCGTTGCCTTCCGGGTCCTGCAGGACGACCCAGCCGCTGCCGTCCTCGCGGCGATGGTCGGAGTGCAGCGTCGCGCCGATTTCGAGCAGCCGCTCGACCTCTTCGTCGCGGGTCCCGTTGTCCGGCTTGAGACAGACGTGCAGCCGGTTCTTGATCGTCTTGGGTTCCGGGACGGCGATGAACAGCAGGGTGACGCCGGAGTCGAGCGTGACGCCGATCTCCTCCTCGCCCGGTTTGTCGTCCTCGCCGACCGGGCGGCCGGTCACCTGGGTCCAGAACTGGGCCAGCTCCCACGGGTCGGCGCAGTCGACGGTGATGTTGTCCACGTAAGAAGTCATGGGATTCCTTGAGTTCGGGGGCGGATGCCGGTTCGGAGTCTGCCCGGAATGCCCGATGCACGCGACAGGTTTCCGCATCTTCGCGGCGGCGGCGAACCTGTCGAGTGGCTGTCAGCTGGGGGTTCGGCTCGCGCGCCCGCGCGGACGTCGCGGAGGATGGCAGAGTGGAGAACCCGAACCCGGTGCGGCTGCTCGTCGTGGACGACGAGCCGCACATCGCCGACCTGGTCGCGACCGTCGCCCGTTACGAGGGCTGGCAGGCCGTGACGGCCGGGTGCGGTGCCGACGCGCTCGCGCGCGCCGCGGAGTTCGCTCCCGACATCGTCGTGCTCGACCTCATGCTGCCGGATTTCGACGGGTTCACCGTGCTCGACAAGCTGCGCGAGAAGCACGACGAGGTCCCGGTGGTGTTCCTGACGGCGAAGGACGCGACCGCCGACCGCATCGCCGGCCTCACCCGTGGGGGTGACGACTACCTCGTCAAACCGTTCTCCGTCGAGGAGTTGATGGCGCGGCTGCGCGCGGTGCTGCGGCGGACGTCCGAAAAGCCGGACACGCGCACGGTTGTGCTGCAGGTAGGCGACCTCACGTTGGACGAGGAGACGCACGAGGTCCGCCGTGGTGGCCAGCTCGCCGAACTGACCCCGACCGAGTACGAACTGTTGCGCTACCTGATGCGGCGCTCGCCGGCGGTGCTCACGAAGGCGCAGATCCTCGACCACGTGTGGGAGTACGACTTCGGCGGACGGTCCAATGTGGTCGAACTCGCGATCTCCCGGTTGCGGCGCAAGCTCGACACCGAGGCCGAACCGCTGATCCACACCGTGCGCGGCGTCGGGTACTCCGTGCGACAGGCGGAGCGGTGAACCGGATCGGGCGCTGGGCTCGCCGGTGGTACCGGGCTTGGCGCGCCTCGAGACTGGGCACGCGGCTGGCGTTCGGGCTGGGCGCGCTGTCGCTGGTGGTGTTCGCGATCGTCGGCGCGCTGACCGTCGAGCTGATGCACGACTACCTCAACCGGCGGCTCGACGAGCAGCTCAAGACCAGCCAGGTCGCGCAGGTGCCGCATCTGCGCGAGTCGAAGGACAATCCGGAAGTCGTCTACTCCTGGTATTCGGCGGTTTTCGACGTCCGGGAAGGGCATGCCGTCCCGCAGCCGGGCAGCACGCTGCCGAACGACGTCCGGCCGCTGGCACAGGTCGCCGAAGAAGCGACCGGCGGCGACCAGTTCCGCACGATCACCTTGCCGGGCCAGGGTTCTTACCGCGTGCGGGCGTGTCCGGTGGAGACTTCGCAGAACGGGACCGGCACGGTGCTGCTGAGCGCCGCGCCGCAGGCCGACCTCGACAACACCGTGCAGCAGTTGATGTTGATCGAAGTGATCGCGTTTCTGATCGCGCTGGCGATTCTCGTCGTCGCCGGGCGAGTGGTGCTGCGACGCGGATTGCGGCCGTTGTCGGACATGGCCGGTACTGCGCACGACATCGCTTCGCACGACCTCACCGCCACCGCGGATTTGCCGGTGCGCGCGTCCGGCACTGGCGGCGGTGCGGAGGTGGAGGAGCTGCGGACGGCGTTCAACTTGATGTTGAGCCACATCGAGTCGTCGCTGGCCGCGCGCACCGAGGCGAACGATCGGCTGCGCCGGTTTGTCGCTGATGCTTCGCATGAATTGCGGACGCCGTTGACGTCGATCCGCGGCTATGCCGACCTTTTCCGTTACGCCGCGGCGAATGAGCCGGAGGAACGCGAGGCGCATCTGGAGAAGATCCGGGCCGAGACCGCGCGGATGAGCGTGCTGGTGGACGATTTGCTGCTGCTCGCCCGTCTTGACGCGCGGGATGCCGAACCACCGGTGCGTCCGCGGCGAATGGATCTCACCGAGGTCGCCGCAGCGGCCGCGGACGCGTTCCGGGCCGGTCGTCCGGGGTATCCGCTGACGGTGTCGATTCCGGAAGAACCGGTGGTGCTGCACGCGGATCCGGCGCGGGTGCGGCAAGTTCTGGACAACCTGCTGGCGAACGCGGCCGTGCACACGGGCGAGGGAACTCCGGTGGAGCTGGCGGTGACCGCGGCGGACGGAATGGCGGTCGCCACCGTCACCGATGCCGGGCCGGGGATTTCGCCGGAGGACCAGCAGCGGATTTTCGACCGGTTCTATCGCGTCGACAACTCCAGGACCCGGGCCGCCGGCGGGACCGGGCTGGGGTTGTCGGTGGTGCATTCGCTGGTGGTGGAGCACGGCGGGACGGTTTCGCTGGAGAGCCGCCCTGGCCGGACGGTGTTTACCGTGCGGTTGCCGTTGTCTTCGTGACGCGTGCGGCGACGTGTTCGGGCACGGTCCAGCCCGACGGCAGATCGGCGGAGGGTTCGGGTTCGCCGAACACCGTGCGCACCGGCAGCACTCCGGCCCAAGCGGCGTTCGCGGTGACGTCTTCAGGCTCGTCGTCGGGTCCTTCGGCGCGGAGCTTCACCGACGCTTCAGCCAGATCGAGCGCGATGACCGAAACCGCCGCGAACTCTTTCTTGTTCACCGGCCGCGCGTGCTCCCACGAACCGGGGGAGAGGTGGTCGGTGAGCACGTGCAGGCCGCGCATTTTCTCGTCCGGGTCGGTCACCAGGCGGGCCTTGCCGAGGATCACCGCGCTGCGGTAGTTGACCGAGTGGTTGTTCACCGAGCGGCAGTAGACGATGCCGTCGAGCAGGGTGACGGTCACGCAGACGTCGGTTTCCCCGGTGGCGGCTCGCAGACTGGCCGCGCCCGTGGAACCATGCAAGTACAGGGTGTCGCCGTCGCGGCCGTATCCGGTGGGCAGCACCAGCGGGACGCCGTCGCGGACCACGCCGAGGTGGCAGATCAGCGCCTCGTCGAGCACGGCGTGCAGCGCGGCGCGCTCGCTGGCGGCGCGGTGGCGTTTGCGGCCGAGCGTGGTGCGTTCGGTGGGCGAAAGGCTGCTCATGCGTTCAGTGTGCGGCGGGCAAGTGGCTACGTTGAATGTCCACTTCTTCTACACTTGAGAGTCCACTTCGCTGTATCGGAGGTCTGCCGTGTCCTACGCCGACACCGCCCTGCCGGTGAGTCTCGACCGCGACGCGGCCACTCCGCTGGCCGTGCAGCTGGCCGACGCGCTGCGCGAAGCCGCAGCTGGCGGGCATCTCCGCGGCGGCGACCGGCTGCCGTCCACCCGCGCGCTGGCCGAACGGCTCGGCGTCTCTCGCACGGTCACTTCCGCCGCGTACGAGCAGCTTCACGCGGAGGGCTGGATCGCCGGACGGCACGGCTCTGGCACCTACGTGACGACTCCGCCGACCCGCGCCGCCGCGTCCGTCACGGTGCCCGGTTCGCTGCTCGCCGAGCCGGAGTCGACCCCGGTGCTCGACCTCACGCCGGGCGCGCCGTGGGCTGGCGGGCTCGATCGCGCGGCGTGGCGGCGGGCGTGGCGGGCAGCCGCCGACCCGGAGCCGCTCACTCGCGCGCATCGAGCCGGGCTACCCGAGTACCGCGCAACTGTGTCGGAGCATCTGTTGCGCCACCGTGGTCTGGCGGCGGGCTCGGTGCTGGCGACCGGCGGTACCACCGCGGCTGTCGTGGAGCTTGCCGCCGCGGTGTTGCGCCGAGGTGCGGTCGTTGCTTTCGAGGAACCGGGTTATCAGCGTGCGGTGCAAGCGTTCCGGCAGGCCGGGCTCACCGTCGTGGGCGTGCCGGTGGACGAGGAAGGCCTGCGCCCGGACGCGATTCCCGCCGGTGCGCGCGCGGTTTACTGCTCGCCCGCGCACCAGTACCCGATGGGCAGCCGAATGAGCGCGGCCCGGCGCGTGCAGCTCGTGGAACGCGCTCGTGCGGAAGGCATGCTGGTCATCGAGGACGACTACGACGGCGAGCTGCGCTTCGACGTCGCCCCGCTGCCGATGCTGGCCGCGCTCGCCCCGGATGTCGTCGTGCACCTCGGGACCACCAGCAAAATCCTCACGCCGACGCTCGGTGCGGGCTGGCTCGTCGCACCCGCCGCGGTCGCGGATTCCGTGCTGGCGTACCGAGATCTCACCGGCACCCGTCCGTCGCCAGCGGGGCAACGGGTATTGGTCGAGCTGGCCCGCACCGGCGATTTGGGACGGCACCTGCGGAAGCTACGCCGGGAAATGGCCGAACGCCGGACGGTTTTGGTGGCCGCGCTGTCGAACGCCGGGATCCCGTTCGTCGGCGACGACGCCGGTGCGCATCTGGTGGTGCCGACGGAAACCGCCGAGGCGGAGGCGCAGTTGATCGCCGCGGCGGAAAAGCATTCGATCCGGCTCGACGGGTTGGCGCGGCATTTCGCCGGGACGCCGACGACGCACGGCATCGCGCTGGGATACGCGGGCTGCTCGCGGGAGGCGTTGATGGCGGCGGTGCCGACGCTGGTCGATCTTCTCCGCTGAGCACGGGGGCCAGCCCTACCTTCGGTCCGCCGGTCAGCTTCATGGTGCCGGATCCGCTGCTCCGCGAGGCTTTTGCCGATCAGTTCGGAGCACGGAGGAGCGCGGGATGACTCGGCGGATCCGGTGGGCGGCGGCAGCGATCGCGGCCGTGACGTTGGCGGTGTTCGCCGCACCAGCGTCGGCGCAGCCACAAGACACTGCGGTGTCGCACTTGCGCGAAGAACTGGCCGGAGGCCCGCCGTCGTCCTACGCGCTGGTTGCCGCGGACGGCACGGTGACGACCGGCGCGGTCGGCTCGGACATGACGCCGCAGTCGCCGTTTCTCCTTGGCTCGCTGAGCAAATCGTTCACCGCCCTGGCCGTTATGCAGCTCGTCGAAGCGGGCAAAGTCGGCCTGGACACCCCGATCACCGCCTACCTGCCGTGGTTCCGCACCGCCGGATCGAACGACCCGATCACCGTGCGGCAGCTGCTGAACCAGACCAGCGGCCTGCCGACCGAAGCGGGGACCGTCGACCTCTACGAGCCGGAAACCACGCTGGAGCAGCGTGTCCGCGCACTCGCCGACGTCGTCCCGGTGTCCCGCCCCGGTACGGTTTTCCACTACTGCAACAAGAACTACGCGACGCTCGGCCTGATGATCGAGCAGGTCTCCGGCCAGAGCTACGCCGACTACCTCAAGGTGCACGTCCTCGCCCCGCTCGGGATGACCCGCACCTTCACCAACCTCGCCGACGCCCGCCGCGAGGGCCTGATCGAGGGCTCGTCGGTGCTGTTCGGGCTGAACGTGCCGATCGAAACGCCGGATTTCCCCGGCGCCCGGCCGGACGGCTACCTGGTTTCCACCGCCGAGGACCTCAGCCGCTACCTGACCTTCCAGATGACCGGCACCTACCGCGGCGCCCGGCCGCTGTCCGCCGAAAGCCTGCGGCTGATGCACAGCGCGGCGGTCCCGACCGGTGAAGACCACGCGATCGACGGCATCGACCACTACGGATTCGGCTGGGGAACCGGCATCCTCAACGGCCAGCCGGTCGTCCAGCACGACGGCGACCTGACCCGCTACCACGCCAACCTGGGGTACCTGCCGAACAAGCAGGTCGGCCTGGTGGTGCTGACCTCGCGCAACCCGGTCCTGCTGGACAACGGCGCGCCGTTCCACCACACCCTCGCGATGCTCGCGGGCGCACCGGCTCCGGAAATCGGCAACGGCTTCCTGCTGACTTATGGCGTCATCGATGGTCTCGCTCTTCTGGTCCTGCTTGCGATGGTTTTGGCGACCCGCCGACAGATCCGTCGCGCCCGGAAGCTGCCGGATCTGTTGCGCGACAAGGGTTTCGGTCGAGTGGCAGTGCGCCCGCTGATCGGACATTTGGTCGCGGCGGCCGCGCTGTACGCGGCGGTGTTCGTCGGGGTCGGCATGCTCAGCTACGGCGGCTGGTTGCCGGTGGACGTGGCGTTCCAGACGTTGCCGGACTTCACCGTCCTGGTGCTGGCCGGGATGGCGTTCCTGGTGGTCCGCGGGGCGGCGTGGTTCGCGCTGGCCTCGTCGCGTCGCCGACCAGCGGCTCGACCCTCGCGACCAGCGCAGACACCCCCGGCGCGCGCTGTTGACGATGCTCACCCGGTACGGTGACCGGCTATGAGCGCTGAAAAGATCCGGGTCGCGGTCGTGTTCGGTGGCCGCAGCAGCGAGCACACCATTTCGTGCCTGTCCGCGGGCAGTGTGATCTCGAACCTGGATCCGGACCGCTTCGAGGTGCTCCCGGTCGGGGTCACGCCGAGCGGCGGCTGGGTGCTCGGCACCGGCGACCCGAAGCAGCTCAGCATCCAGGGCCGCGAGCTGCCGACGGTCGAGTCCGGCCGCGCGCTCGTGCTCGCCGGCGATCCGACCAGCCGCGAGCTGCGCACGGTCGACCCGGGCCAGGCCACCGAGGTGCTCGGTACTGTCGACGTCGTCTTCCCGGTGCTGCACGGCGCCTTCGGCGAGGACGGCACCATCCAGGGCCTGCTCGAACTCGCCGACATCCCGTACGTCGGCCCCGGCGTGCTCGCCAGCGCGGCGGCGATGGACAAGGAATACGCGAAGAAGCTCCTCGCCGCGGAGGGGCTGCCGGTCGGCACCTACGCCGCGCTGCGCCGCGGACAGTCCACTTTGGCCGAACAGGACCGCGAACGCCTTGGCCTGCCGGTGTTCGTGAAGCCCTCGCGCGCCGGTTCGTCGGTCGGCATCTCCCGCGTCGCCGACTGGGCCGACCTGGACGCCGCGATCGAATTGGCCCGGCGCACCGACCCGAAGGTGCTCGTCGAGGCGGCGGTGCGCGGGCGCGAGGTCGAATGCGGCGTGCTGGAATTCCCGGACGGCCGCGTCGAGGCGTCGCTGCCGGCCGAGATCCGGGTGCTCGCCGAGGGCGAGGACGCCTGGTACGACTTCGAAACCAAGTACCTCGGCGAGGACGCCGAGCTGGACATCCCGGCCAAACTGGACGACGCGCTCACCGACCGGCTGCGCGCGATGGCCGTCGAGGCGTTCCGCGCGCTCGACTGCCAGGGCCTGGCCCGCGTCGACTTCTTCGTGACCGAGGAGGGCGACCTGGTGATCAACGAGGTCAACACGATGCCCGGCTTCACCACGAAGTCCGCCTACCCGAAGATGTGGGAGGTGACCGGGGTGGATTACCCGACGCTGCTGTCGACGCTGATCGACACCGCGCTCGCCCGGGGCACCGGCCTGCGCTGACGATCGGATCCGCGGCTTCGCCCGGCCAGCGCTCGCGGCCCCGGCCCATGCGTGGCTGGCAGGCCGATGAATGGCTGGCCGGAATGCGCGGCACCGTCTGCCCGGAAACGAACCTGCTCGCCGCGTCGGCACAGCACCGCTCTGCTTCTCAGCCGCGCGTGCGCCGCTCGCGTGTGCTTACGATGCTCCTCGACAAGCCCCGCAGGTCCCCATCGTAAGGAAAACAGCGCGTTGCAGATCGCCTCCCGCCTCGACCGGCTTCCGGTCACCCGGCGGCACCGGTACTTCGTGGCAGTGGTCGGCATCGCCACCTTCTTCGACCTCTACGACCTGTTCCTCGCCGCCACCATCAGCACCGTCCTCACCAAGGAATTCGGCGTCACCCCGACGACGCTGAAGTACGTCCTGGCGTCGGCGTTCGTCGGCGCTTTCGTGGGCGCGGTGTTCCTCGGCAGGCTGGCCGACCGCTTCGGCAGGCGGCGCGCGTTCCTGCTCACGCTCGGCCTGTATTCGGTGTTCACGCTGCTCGGCGCGTTCAGCACCGACGTGTGGATGCTGGTGGTCTGCCGTTTCATCGCCGGGATCGGCATCGGCGCGGAACTGCCGGTCGCCGACGCTTACCTCGCCGACCTGCTGCCCGCTCGCGCCCGCGGTCGTGCGACAGCCTGGGCTTACACGATCGGTTTCTGCGGTGTCCCCGCTGCCGGATTTCTTGCCCGCGCGCTCGTCGGCCACGCGCCGCTTGGCATCGACGGCTGGCGCTGGCTGTTCATCATCGGCGCGCTGGGTGCGGCGATCGTGTGGGCACTGCGGTTCACCCTGCCGGAATCGCCGCGTTGGCTTGCTGCACAAGGCAGAATCGGCGAAGCGGACGAGATCGTGCGCAGGCTCGAAGCGAGCGCGCCACAGCCGTTGCCCGAACCGGAGCCGGAACCGCCCGCGCCCGAACCGGTGCGTGCGTCGGCATTGCTGCGTCCGCCGTGGTTCCGGCGCACGGCGATGCTGTACGTGTTCCAGCTGCTGCAGTCGTTCGGCTACTACGGTTTCGGCTCACTGGTGCCGATTGTGCTGGCGGCCAAGGGCTTCGGCCTCGTCAGCTCGCTGACCTTCGCCGCGCTCACCTTCCTCGGCTATCCGATCGGCTCCGCGCTGTCCATCCCGATCATCGAACGGCTGGAACGCAAGTGGCTGATCGTCGCGAGCGCGGCGGCGATGGCGGTATTCGGGCTGGCCTTCGGCTCCGCGACCTCCGGCGTGCTGATCGCGGTGTTCGGGTTCTGCTACACCGCCGTCAGCAACGTCTTCTCCAACGCCTTCCACACCTACCAGGGCGAACTGTTCCCGACGTCGCTGCGCGGAACCGCCGCCGGTTCGGCCTACGCGCTGTCCCGGCTCGCTACGGCCGCGATGCCGTTCGTGCTGCTGCCGATCCTGCATTCGGCGGGCGCGACGACGATGTTCGCCGTGGTCGCGGGCGCGATGGTGCTGCTGATGATCGACGTCGCGGTGCTCGGGCCGCGTACCACCGGCGAATCGCTGGAAACGATCGCGGCTAGAACTTCAAGGGCTTGACCGGCAGCTTCGCCGCGATGGCGTCCGAAATGGTCTGCAGCGGACCCGTTCCCGCGCTCTTCGGCACGGTCAGCGCCAGGTAGACCGGCCGGTCCACCGCGTACCAGGTGGCCGAATCGCCCTGCTCGACCTGCAGCCACTGCACCTTGTCGACCACGCGCAACGGCGAGGTCTGGGTGAGGTCCGGCGGGCGTTCGAGGCCGCAGCGCAGCACGACCGGATCCGGTTCGCCCCACGCGACGGTGGCCTTCGGCGCGGGCTCGGCGAGCGTGCGCGGCGACAGTTCCTTGCCGTTCGACGTGAGCGTGGCCGGGACCCCGGCGATCAGCTTCGCGCAATCCGGCGACCCGGCCTGCGGCGCGGGAACGGAAACGAGGGCGAGCGGCTGGTTCGGGTCGGGCTGTCCGGAAGAGCTCTTCGTCAGCGCGACGACCGCGACCGCGACCGCCAAAGCGGCCACGAGCAACGACGCGGTGACGAGGACGACCTTCGGCGGAGCCCCGGTGTCGGTGTCTGCCACCGCATCAGTGGACCACGCGTCAGAGGTGGACGACCGGGCAGGTCAGCGTGCGCGTGATCCCTTCCACGTTCTGCACGCGGGCGACGACGAGCTGGCCGAGCTGGTCCACTGTGTCCGCGGCGGCGCGCACGATCACGTCGTACGGGCCGGTGACGTCCTCGGAGCTGGTCACGCCCGGGACCCCGGCGATCTCCGCAGCCACCGCGGCCGCCTTGCCGACCTCGGTCTGGATGAGGATGTATGCGTGGACCACGGCGTGCCCTTTCGTCGATGGCGAGCTAGTCGAGGTAGGAACGGTGTAGGAAACGTAGCGCCAGCCCTGGGAAAAACCTAGGGGATCCGATAGTCGGTGGCCGATCCGACACAGGCGAGGGAAACAGGAGGTGACCGGTGTCACCGGACGAGCACTCGGTGGCCGCGACAGGCGAGTTCGGCCTGATCCGGCGGGTCACCGAAGGACGCGAGCAGCCCGCGTCGACATTGCTGGGCCCCGGCGACGACGCGGCGGTTCTCGCCGCGCCGGACGGCCGCGTGGTCGTGACGACCGACGTGCTGGTGCACGGCGTGCATTTCCGGCTCGACTGGTCGAGCCCGGAGCAGGTCGGACGCAAGGCGGTCGCGGTCAATCTGTCCGACATCGCGGCGATGGGCGCGAAACCGACGTCGGTGGTCGTCGGGCTCGCGTGCCCGGCCGACACCCCGGCGCAGGTCGTGACCGAGATCATGGACGGGATGTGGGCCGAGGCGAAGACGGCGGGCATCGGAGTGTCCGGCGGCGATCTCGTGAGCGCCGACCAGCTCGTGATCAGCGTCACCGCATTGGGCGACCTCGAAGACCGCGAACCGGTGACCCGCTCCGGCGCGCGCCCCGGCGACGTGCTCGCGGTGTGCGGACGGCTCGGCTGGGCCGCGGCCGGGCTCGCGGTGCTGCGGCGCGGATTCCGGTCGCCGGTCGGCGTGGTGAACGCGCAACGCTGCCCGGAACCGCCCTACGCCGCCGGTCCGCAGGCCGCGCTTGCGGGCGCGACGGCGATGATGGACGTCTCCGACGGCCTGCTCGCCGATCTCGCGCATCTGGCCGCGGCCTCCGAAGTGGGGCTCGACGTGCAGACCGCGTTGCTCGAGGTGTCGACGCGGCTGCAGGAAGTCGGCAGCGCGCTGGGCGCGGACCCGCTGCAGTGGGTGCTGACCGGCGGCGAGGACCACGCGCTGGTCGCGACGTTCCCGCCGTTCGACGACCTTCCCGACGGCTGGCGCAAGATCGGCGTGGTCACCATGCCCGGCTCCGGGGTCACGGTGGACGGCAAGGAGTTCGACCAGCAGGGCGGCTGGGAGCACTGGCAGCAGTGATCCTTCATTAGGCTGATCGCGTGGACATCCGTGTCGTCGCCTTCGACCATCCCGACGCCGCCAAGCTGATGGCCGAGGTGCAGCTGGAGTACGTGCGCCGCTACGGCTCCGAGGACGAGACCCCGATGGACCCCGCGGAGTTCGCGCCGCCGCGGGGCCTGTTTCTGGTCGGGTACCTCGACAACTCGCCGGTGGCGTCCGGCGCGTGGCGCGCGCACGACGGTCCCGCGCCGACGTTCCGGCCCGGCGATGTCGAGATCAAGCGGATGTACGTGGTCGAATCCGCGCGGGGCCGCGGGTTCGCCCGCGAGATGCTCGCCGAACTGGAACGCACCGCGGTCGCCGCCGGACGCCGCCGCGTCGTGCTGGAGACGGGCACCGAGCAGCCGGAGGCGATCGCCCTCTACCGTTCGTCGGGTTACGTCGAGATCCCGGCTTTCGGTTATTACGGCGATATGCCCGAAAGCCGGTATTACGGCAAGGATCTCGACCGCGACCGAGAACACTGAACGATTCGGAGGCGGCTTTGGCCATCTACGCGCTCGGCGACCTGGTCCCGACCATCCACCCGGACGCCTACGTCCATCCCGACGCCACGGTGATCGGCGATGTCCGGATCGGACCGCGCGCGTCGGTCTGGCCGCAGACGGTGCTGCGCGGCGACCACGGGTACATCGAGATCGGCGAACGGTCGAACGTGCAGGACGGCTGCGTCATCCACTGCACCGCGCGGCATCCGACGATCATCGGCCCGTCGTCGGCGGTCGGGCACGCGGTGCACATCGAGGGCGCGAAGATCGGCACTGGCTGCCTGATCGCGTCGGGTTCGGTGGTGCTGAACGGAAGCGTGATCGAGGACGGCGGGATGGTCGGCGCGGGCGCGGTGCTGTCCTACGATTCGACGGTCGGCACCGGCGAGATCGCGCTGGGAGTTCCGGCGAAAACGCGGCCGAACAAGTCGTTTTCCGAAGACCAGATCGCTTCGGTGGTGGATTCCTATGTCCGGCGCGGAGCCCGGTTCCGCGCCGAGTTGCGCAGGCTGGACCCGCCACAGTGACCTCGGGCACGTGCCGCTAGGCTCGCGGGCCGTGACTGGACGACCGCTGGACGAAATCGTCGAAGCCGGCTGGGCGAAGGCCCTTGAACCAGTGGCCCCGCAGGTAGCCGCGATGGGGGAATTCCTCCGCGCCGAGATCGCCGCGGGCCGCACCTATCTTCCCGCGGGCGAGCACGTGCTGCGCGCGTTCAAGCAGCCGTTCGACGACGTCCGGGTGCTGATCGTCGGACAGGACCCGTACCCGACGCCCGGGCACGCGGTCGGCCTGAGCTTCTCGGTGGCCCCGGACGTGCGGCCGATCCCGAAGAGCCTGATCAACATCTACCAGGAGTACTGCGAGGACCTGGGCCATCCGACGCCCTCGAACGGCGACCTGACCCCGTGGGCGGAGCAGGGCGTGCTGCTGCTGAACCGGTCGCTCACCGTGCAGCCGCACAAGTCCAACTCGCACCAGGGCAAGGGCTGGGAACAGGTCACCGAGCAGGCGATCAAGGCGCTCGCCGCGCGCGGCGGACCGCTGGTGGCGATCCTGTGGGGCCGCAACGCGCGGAACCTGCGGCCGATGCTCGGCGACGTGCCCTGCATCGAATCGGCGCACCCGAGCCCGCTCTCGGCGCGCAACGGCTTCTTCGGGTCGCGTCCGTTCAGCCGGGCGAACCAGCTGCTGACCCAGCAGGGCGCGCAACCGCTCGACTGGAAACTTCCCTGACGCGGCGTGTCCAGTTCCGGCGTCCGGTTCCGACCACCAGGGTAAGCAGCGACTGAAACTCCTGGAGGAACGCCATGACCGCCACCGTCACGTCCGCCGACGGCACCCCGATCGCCTTCGACACCTACGGCTCGGGTTCGCCGGTGCTGCTGGTCGGCGGCGCGGTGAACGACCGGACGACCGTCGCCGCACTGGCGGCGGTGCTCGCCGACGCGGGATTCACCGCGATCGCCTACGACCGGAGAGGCCGCGGCGACAGCGGCGACGCCCCGGTCTACGCGGTCGAGCGCGAGATCGACGACCTCGAGGTGCTGATCGAGGCCGTCGGCGGGTCGGCCGCGGTGTTCGGCCACTCGTCCGGCGCGATCCTGGCCCTGGAAGCGGCGGCGCGCGGCCTGCCGATCACGAAGGTCGCGGTGTACGAACCGCCGTTCATCGGCGACGACCGCCCGCGCCCCGCCGAAGACCTGGTCGACCGGGTGAGTGCCGCGCTCGCGGACGGTGACCGGGACGGCGCGGTCGAGCTGTTCCTGGTCGAGGGCACCGGGACTCCTGCGGAGATCGTGGACTCGATGAAGTCCGCGCCGGTGTGGGGCTGGTTCGTCGGCCTGGCGCACACGCTGCCCTACGACTTGACCGTCTGCGGCCGCGGCAACCACCTGCCGACCGATCGGCTGGCCGCGATCACGGTGCCGGTGCTGTCGCTGTCGGGCGGCGCGGGGGAGGCGTGGATGACGTCGTCCGCCAAGGCTGTCGCGGCTGCCGTCGCGCACGGGCGGTACGAGGAGATCCCGGGGCAGGATCACGGAGTACTGAACGCGCCGGAGTCCCTGCGGAAGGTTCTGGCGGACTTCCTGAGGTGACGAAAAAGGGGCGAGTGCCGAAGCACTCGCCCCTTTCCCAAAGCTGCTGAAATCAGCCTCGCACGACCTTGCCGGCCTTGATGCACGAGGTGCAGGCGTTCAGGCGCTTGCGCTGGGACACGCCGACCTTCGCGTGCACAACCTGGATGTTCGGGTTCCACCGGCGGTTGGTACGCCGGTGGGAGTGCGAGACCGACTTGCCGAAGCCGGGTCCCTTGCCACAGACGTCGCACACGGCAGCCACGTCGAACTCCTCTGGATATGGGACAAAGAATGCGCGCCTGAACTTGCCAGGCAACTCGACCATAGTAACGAGTGGTCTCGGGGCCCTTGCCGCGGGGTCGTTACCCTCGCGGGGACCGGCTAGGAGGTTACGGGGTGCGGGTGCTGGACGCGGCGGCGGTGTCGGGCTGGGCGGCGGCTTCTGTGCGCAGCTTGGACAGGCTGCGCACGGCCATCGACGGCATCAACGTCTACCCGGTCGCGGACTCCGATACCGGCTCCAACCTGCTGTACACGATGACCGGCGCGCACGAGGCGCTCACCAGCGCGGAACCGGCCGATGTCGCCGAGGCGCTGGCTGTCCTGGCACGCGGGGCTGTCGCGCACGCGCGGGGCAACTCGGGCGTGATCCTGTCCCAGGTCGTACGCGGGATCGCCGACTGGGCGGCGGACGGCGGAGACCTCGACGGCGCCGGTCTCGCTGCCGCGCTCGGGCATGCGGACCAGGTCGCCACGGGCGCGGTCAGCAGGCCGGTCGCCGGGACGATGCTGACTGTCCTGCACGCCGTGGCCGCCTCCGTCCGAGGGACGACGCGGATGCTGCCCGAGGTCGCGCACGAGGTCGTAGCCGTGGCCGCGGCGGCGCTGGAGGAGACGCCCAAGCAGTTGCCCGCGCTGGCCAAGGCCGGGGTCGTCGACGCCGGGGGCCGCGGGCTGGTCGCGGTCCTCGACGCGCTGGCCGGCGTGATCACCGGCGAAACCGAGGAACCCGGGCACGACCTGCGGGCGGTCGCTTCGCTGCCGGAGCAGGTGCCGTACGCGTGGGAGGTCATGTACTTGCTGGACGAGGTCGACGAGGCCCGGCTGCCGGCGTTGCGGAAGGAACTGAGCGGGTTCGGCGACAGTGTCACGGTGGCCGGCGACGGTTCGGGCAGCCACGCGGTGCACGTCCATTGCGCGGACATCGGCGCGGCCATCGAAGCCGGGCTGCAGCTGGGCAGGCCGCGGAAGATCCGGGTCGAGCCGCTGAACACGCCGACGCCGATCGAACCGGGCGGCGGGATCGACCGGTCGGTGGTCGCGGTGGTGCGCGGCGGCGGGCTCGCCGAGCTGCTGCGGGCCGAGGGCGTCGCCGTGCTGGCAGTGCCGGACGGCGAGCTGCCCAGCGTCGAGGACATGATCGGGCTCTTCAACGAGGCCGCCGGGCAGCACCTGAGCGTGCTGCCGGGCGGGCCGGACCTCACCGCGGCCGCCGACACCGCCGCCGGGCATCCGATGGCGGGCGAACGCGACGTCGTGGTGATCCCGTGCTCGTCGCCGGTGCAGGTGCTGGCGGCGCTCGCGGTGCACGACGGCGAGCGCCGGGTCAACGACGACGTCGTCGCGATGGCCGAGGCGGCGGGCGCGACCAGGCGTGGCGAGCTGCGGATCGCCCGCGAAGAGTCGCTAACCTGGGTGGGCCGGGCCCAGTCCGGCGACGTGATCGGTCTGGTCGACGACGAGGTGGTGCTGATCGAACCCGCCCCGGCGTCGGCGACGAATCTCGTCGCGGCCGCGGTCAGCGTGCTCAACCGGATGCTGGCGCTCGGCGGCGAGCTGGTCACCGTCCTGAGCGGGGCGGACGCACCGCCGAGGGTGGCCGCGGAGCTCGCCGAGCAACTGCGGCTGGAGCACCCTGAGGTGGAGTTGACGAGTTACGCCGGCGGTCAAAGCGACGCTGTGCTGCTGATGGGGGTCGAATAATCATGGCCGGGCTTCGCGACAAGCTCCCGCTGCTGCTGGGCGCGAAAACGGCGAAAGCGCTCTCGACCGCTCTGGACATCGAGACGGTTTCCGATCTGCTGCGCCACTATCCGCGCCGCTATGCCGAACGCGGCGAGCTGACCGACATCGCCGGGCTGGAGCTCGGCGAGCACGCGACCGTGCTGGCGCGGATCGAGAAGATCAGCAAGCGCCGGATGAAATCCCGCAACGGCACCATTCTCGACATGGTGATCACCGACGGCAAGCGGCGGCTCGCGTGCGCGTTCTTCAACCAGGCGTGGCGCGAG
Source organism: Amycolatopsis sp. cg13 (assembly GCF_041346965.1). Lineage (GTDB taxonomy): Bacteria > Actinomycetota > Actinomycetes > Mycobacteriales > Pseudonocardiaceae > Amycolatopsis. The sequence goes on along the minus strand of NZ_CP166848.1, from coordinate 3,879,014 downwards.
AAGGACCTGGCGCCGGGCAAGACCGGGCTGTTCGCGGGCAAGGTCACCGCGTTCCGGGACACGCTGCAGCTGGCCAACCCGGAGTACGAGCTGCTCGACGCCGAACGCGAGGCCGAGGCGGTCGACAACTTCCTCGCCGAGATCATCCCGGTTTACCCGGCGGCGCAAGGCATGCCGACCTGGTCGATCGCCAAATGCGTGCGGCAGGTGCTGGACGTGCTGGAGGTCGGCGAGGACCCGATGCCCGACGAACTGCTCAAGCGGCACGGGCTGCCCGGCCTCGAGCGGGCGCTGCGCGGCATCCACCGGCCGGAGGACTGGGCGCACCTGGAGTCGTCACGGCACCGGCTCAAGTGGGACGAAGCGATGGCCGTGCAGCTGATTTTCGCCCAGCGACGGCATTCCGCGGTGTCACGTCCGGCTAAGGCGAGCCCGCACATCGACGGCGGGCTTCTCGACGCGTTCGACAAGCGGCTGCCCTTCGACCTCACCGCGGGCCAGCGAGCGATCGGCGACGAGATCGCCGCCGACATGGCGTCCGAGCACCCGATGAACCGGTTGTTGCAGGGCGAAGTCGGTTCCGGCAAGACGGTGGTCGCGCTGCGGGCGATGCTGCAGGCCGTCGACTCCGGACGGCAGGCGGCGATGCTCGCGCCTACCGAGGTCTTGGCCGCGCAGCACGCGCGTTCGCTGCGCGAAATGCTCGGCGACATCGGCATGGCGGGCGAGCTTGGCGCGGCCGAGAACGCCACCCGGATCACGCTGCTCACCGGGTCGATGGGCGCGAAGGAACGCAAGAAAGCGTTGCTGGAGACGGTAAGCGGCGAGGCGGGCATCGTCGTCGGCACGCACGCGCTGATCCAGGACACCGTGCAGTTCGCCGACCTCGGGCTCGTGGTGGTGGACGAACAGCACCGCTTCGGTGTCGAGCAACGGGACGCGTTGCGCTCGCGCGGCGCCGATTCGACGAGCCCGCACGTGCTGGTCATGACCGCGACGCCGATCCCGCGCACGGTCGCCATGACCGTCTACGGCGACCTGGAAATCTCGGCCCTGCGCGAAATGCCGGTCGGCCGCTCGCCGATCAAGACGACGGTCGTGCCGGTCGCGGAGAAGCCCGCGTGGTTCGACCGGGTGTGGCAGCGGGTCAGCGAGGAAGTCGGCAAGGGACATCAGGCGTACGTCGTGTGCCCGCGGATCGGCGACGAGCCGCCGTCGGACAAGAGCGACAAACGGCCGCCGCTCGCGGTGCTGGACGTCGCGCCGGATCTCGCCAACGGCGCGTTGAAGGGCTTGAAGATCGCCGCCCTGCACGGCCGGATGCCGACGGACGAGAAGGACGCCGTCATGCAGGCGTTCGGCGCGGGGAAGGTCGAGGTCCTGGTCGCGACGACCGTGGTCGAGGTCGGCGTGAACGTCCCCAACGCGACGGCGATGGTCATCCTCGACGCCGACCGCTTCGGCGTGAGCCAGCTGCACCAGCTGCGCGGCCGCGTCGGGCGGGGGAGCGTTCCCGGATTGTGCTTGCTGGTCACGGAAACCCTGGACGGAACTTCCACCCGCGAACGGCTGGCCGCCGTCGAGTCCACAACGGACGGTTTCGAACTGTCCCGGTTGGACTTGGAACTGCGCCGGGAAGGCGACATTCTCGGCGCGGCGCAGTCGGGCAAGCGGTCTGGGCTGAAGCTGTTGTCGCTGCTGCGCGACGAGGACGTGATCACCGAGGCGCGGGAGCAGGCTCAGGAGATCGTGACGGCCGATCCGGAACTGGCCTCGCTGCCGGGGCTGGCGCAGATGGTGGCCGACGTGGTGGACCTGGAACGCGCGGAGTACCTCGAGAAGAGCTGAGCCACGCGTCGGTCGGCTGGGGTGGCTTTGGCGGGAGGCGTGGCCCGGGGGTTGCCGGGCCACGCCTTTCTTGCTGAGTGGCCGCTGGGGTTTTGCGGCGTCAGGCGTCAGGCGTCAGGCGTCAGGCGTCAGGCGTCGTAGATGTCGTCGTCGGAGTCGTAGCCGTGGTTCCTGCCGCTGCTGCTGTGGCCGCCGCCGTAACTGCCGCCGCCGCTGTACCCACCGCTGTATCCGCCGCTGCCGTAACTACCGCTGTATCCGCCGCTGCCGTAACTACCGCTGTATCCGCCGCCGTGGCTGCCGCCGCCGCTGTATCCGCCGCTGTACCCTCCGCCGTGGCTGCTCGAACCGCCGCCGTAGCTGCCGCTGTATCCGCCGCTGTGGCTGCTGTAGCCGCCGGAGCCGTACCCGCCGCTGTGGCTGCTATACCCGCCGCTGCTATGCCCGCCGCTGCCGTAGCTGCCGCTGTACCCGCCGCCGGAGCTGGACCCGCCGCCGTATCCGCCGGAGGGCCTGCTCGGCTTAGGTTTCACCAGGTTCCAGTCGGCGTCCGGGTTGCCGACGTAGCCGGGGTGGTTCGGGTCCCAGTAGACCCGGTTGCCGCGCTTCGGGGTCGGGGCGTCGAACCTGGGTTCCTGGGATCCGCTCGCGGCGGAGGCTTTCTTCGGTTCGAGGTGCTTGAAGATCCGGACGTCGGAGTTGTGCGCGAAGTTCTGGTCGGGCGTCTGGTGGATGCCCGTCTGGTTGAAGTGGGTTCCGGCGGACGGGTTGTGGCCCATCACGACATTGCTGTGGCCCCGGACGATGCCGGTGGGATTGCCCAGGTAGTCGTGCGTCTGGTAGCGCCGCTTCGGGTCCATGTACCACTTCGTGTCGTCGCCGCGCTTGCGGAACTTCGGCGGCGGCGAAACCGCGTTCCGCTCGAACAGCGGCCGCATCTTGGAGTGCTGGTGCGACAGGTTCTTGTAGCCGTAGTGCTCGCGCCTGCGCGCGCCCGCCGCGATGGTGGGCGGCCCCTCCTGGTAGACCCGTCCGCCGGGGGAACGCATCCGCCGCTCCCCGTTCGGGCCGGGGCTGGGCGAGCGGGTGCGGCCGCGGCCGCGCTGGGAGCCGCCGGAGCCGTGCCCGTCGCCGAAGCCCCGGGGTTTGCCGCAGGAGCCCCCGACGAGGCCGAGCGGGTCGACCGAGACGTGCGGGTTGCTGACGTAGGCGTGCGGGTCCAGTCCGCCGCCGAGCCCGAGCGGGTCCGGGCTGAGGTACCGGGCGAGCACCGGGTCGTAGTACCGGTGGAAGTTGTAGTGCAGCCCGGTTTCCTCGTCGAAATACTGGCCCTGGAACCGCAGCGGCGTCCCCTCGCCGCCGGACTCGTCGACCACGACGCCGAACAGGCTGCTGCGGGCCTGCCAGGCGATTTCGCCGCGGTCGTCGATCAGTTCGGTCGGCGTGCCGGACGGTTCGGCCACGATGGCGAAGAACTGCTCGTCGATCCGGTCCTGGCCGGCGCGGTCCGCGGAACCGGTGCGCCGGCGCTGCAGCAACGGCACGAAGGTGCCCGGTTCGTAGTCCCACACCGTGGTTTCGGCGGTGCCGGGACCGGAACGGGTCGCCTCGGCCAGGGTTTCGCCGTCCCACGCGAAGTCGATGCGTTCGAGCGAAGTCGTCCCGTCGGCGGCGAAGTGTTCCTTGCGGATCCGGCGGCCCAGCGGGTCGTAGGTGTAGCGCCACGTCGTGCCGTCCGGGACCTCGACCGCGGCGAGCCGGTTCAGCGGACCCCAGGCGTAGGTCCAGGTCCGCCCGTCCTCGTGCCGGCGGGTGCGCATCCGGCCGGCCTGGTCGTAGGCGTAGCGGGCGCCGCCGGCCTCGGTGATCACCGACGCGGGTCCGGACCGCCTGCCGCGCCGGTCCTCTTCCTCGGGCGCGGGCCAGTCGGCGTCGACGAGCCGTCCGGTCGGGTCGTAGGCGTACTGCTCGTTCCATCCCTTGGCGCGCACCGAGATCACCCGGCCGCGGACGTCCATGGCGAGCCAGCGCGATCCGGCCGACCCGTCGTCGATCCGGGCGGGCAGGCCGTCGGGCCGGTAGTGGTACTGCCGGTCCTGGCCCAGTTCGCCGGTCGCCGACCGCACCGCTTGCCTGGCGAGCCGTCCCGCCGGGTTCCAGCCGCGGGCGATCGCCGCGCCCTGCCCGAACGTGCGGAGGGTTTCGCGGCCGGCCCGGTCGTACTCGAACCGGGTGGTGCGCCCCGCGGCGCGCATCGCGGCCGGGACACCGGCTTCGTTGTATTCCCAGGCGCTTTCCGCTCCGGATGGCGTCTGCCGCCGGATCTGGTTGCCCGAGGCGTCGAATTCGGAGCGGACGGTCCGGCCGTTGACCGTTTCGCCGACGATCCGGCTCGCCGCGTCCCTGGTGTACTCGACGCGGGTCGTCCCGTCGTCGAGGGCGATGAGCTCGCCGAGGACGTCGTACTCGAAGCGGGTGCGCAAAGTCCCGGAGGGCCCTTCCACGATCTCTTCGACGATGTTGCCGCGGACGTCGCGGCGCAGGGTGACGACCTCGCCTTCTTCGTTGCGGATTTCGGTCAGTTCCCCGGCGGCGTTGTAGCCGTAAACGGAGGAAGCCCCGCCGAAATCGGTCTCGCGGGCGAGGTTGCCCGCCAGGTCGTATTCGTAGCGCCAGACCTGGCCCTGCTCGTTGGTCACCGCGGTGAGCCGCAGTTCGGTGTCGTAGGCGTATTCGAGCCGGGTGCCGTCCGGCCGGATCTCGGCCGCGACCAGGTCGAAGTGGGTCACCTCCTGCTGGGTGATCGCCGAGGAGGCGTCGGCGTGCAGGCGGTTGTTGCCTTCGCCGTCGTAGCGCCATTCCTCGAGCGAACCGTCCGGCCGCCGGTGCCAGGCGAGCGCGCCGTCGACGGTGTAGCCGAATTCCTCGGTCGCGCCGTTCGGATCGACAACTGTGGCGAGCCTGCCGAAACAGTCGTAGCTGTAGGCAGTCGTCACGCCGCGGGAGTCGGTGATCGTGATCGGGTTTCCGGAGTCGTCGGACACCACAGTCAGCGTCAAGCCGTTCGGGTCGCGGACCGACGCGACGTGCCCCCACTCGTCGTAGGTGTAGTCGGTGGCCCCGCCGCCCGGTTCCACGACGCGGGTCAGATTGCCGCGTTCGTCGTATTCCCACCGGGTTTCGACGCCCGGCGCCTCGACCATGCGGACCGCCTGGCCGAAGTCGTTGCGCTCGATGGTCAGTTCCGAGCCGTCCGGACGCTGGAGGGCGACGAGGTTGTGCATCTCGTCGTAGCGGTAGGCCCGCTGCCTGCCCAGTTCGTCGGTTTCGCGGACCAGCCGGTCCAGCTCGTCCCATTCGTAGGCGCGCGTCGCGCCCGCCGGGTCGATCTCGCGCACGACCCGGCCGGTTTCGTTCAGGTGGAAGGCGCTGCGGCGGCCCAGCGAGTCGACGACGTGAGTGACCCGGTCGTCGTATTCCATGGTGACGGTGAGGCAGTTGCCGGAGCCTTCGGTGCGCACGACCCGGCCCTCGCGGTCGTAGTGGAAGCGGTACCACTCGCCGTTGCGGTCGGTCCACTCGACGATCCGGCCCATGGCGTCGTAGGCGTAGCGGAACGGGAGACCGGATTCGTTCGTGATCTCGGTCAGCTCGCCGTTCGTGTAGCCGTAGCGGACCAGCGGCACCTCGGTTCCGTCCCCGGTGACGGTGGACAGCCCGGTCACGAGCCCGTTTTCGGCGGTGATCCGGATGATCTGGCCGCCGCTGTGCCGGATCGCGGTCGGCGTGCCGTGCCGGTCGCGCAGGAAGTGGATGTGCTCCTTGCCGCGGCTGCTGATCGACCGGATCGGCCGGACCGTGCCGGTGCCGCGTTCGAAGGTCAGGACCCGCTCGCGTTCGCGGTCCTCGAGGACGAATCCGCCGCCCGGTTCCTCGGCAAGATACCGCGCGGGCCCGTGCTCGGCCGCGACCCACTGGTCGCCGACCGGCCGGGGGAAGACCTGGACGAGCCCGTCCGAACCGGCGAACCACACCTGGTCGCGGTACACCTCGACCCGTTCGTCCAATGTGGACACCCAGGCGGAGCCGAGCCAGCCGCCCGCGCGGAACGACGAGAAGTGCGACCGCTCGAAGACCATCGGCAGCGAGCTGAGGAAGGTCGCGTCGGTCTCGGTCAGCACCATCTGGCCGCTCGCGACGTCGATCGGGTCGCCGGTGGTGCAGATGTTGCCGAGGGTGCGCGAATTCTCGCCCTGGTTGTCCAGCGACCGGGAGGTGTCGCCGGCGCCCCTCGGCTTGCCGGACGGCGAACTGGCCGACGCGGACGTGCGGCCGTCCTGGCCGCCGCCCGGATGTTCGCCGCCGTGGTTGCCGCCGCCGTCCGGGCTGGCGCTCTTGTGGGTGTTCCCGGTGTCGCCGTGGTGCCCGCCGCCTTCCGCGCCGGAGGTGTGCGTGCTGTCGTCTCCGCCGGGGTGGGACCTGGTGCCGCCCCCGGATTTGACGTTGATGTCCTTGGGCGTGTGCGTCGGGGCCGATTTGCCGCCCTTGAGGCCCTTCAACGCCTTGCCGGCGTCCCCGAACAGCGTCCCGGCCTTCTTCAGCAACGGGATCAGCGCCTTGAGCGCCTTGACGAGCCTCGTCGTGACCTGCGTGATCTTGGAAGCGGTTTTCGCCACCGCCGACACGACCTGCGGCACCACCCAGGCCATCCCGATCCCGGCGGTGAACAGCACCTGCAACGCCCACGAGATCAGGTGTCCCACCAGATCCGCGATCGTGTCCCGCACCAGCGACCGGACGGCCGCCACGATCTCGCCCGCGGTCTTGACCCCGCTGGCCGCGCCCTCGGAACCCTTCTGCGCACTGGCGATCAACGCCGAGGTGTCGTCCGCTTTCTTCCGGTACGAATCGGCCGCTTCGCCGTGCCAGTCCTGCAGATCCTTGTTGACCAGCTGGGTCAGCTCCGCCGAGACGCCCTCGAGTTCCTTGGCGACATTCGTCCAGGTCTCGGCCTGCGCTTTGATCTCGTCGGCGTTGCCGGTGAGCGCGTCGAGCGCCTCCTTGAGCGGCCCGACATGCTCCATCAGCCAGCCGACCCCGGCGGCGAAGATCGCGCCGAACGGATCCATCACCGCGGTGAGCACGTCGATCGCGGTCCCGACCGCGCCGATCGCGACGGCCGCCCAGTTCTTGCTCTCGATCGCTTCCTTGAGCCCCGTCGCGTCCTCCAGCAACGGAACCCCGGCCATCGCCGAGGTTTCCTTCACCGGGGCGATCAACGGGTTGGTCATCGGTTGTCCCATTTCCTGGTGCGCACGAGCAGGACGAAGGAGCGGAGCCTGCTCCGCCGGTCCGCCGAGGTTATCGGCTGGGTCCGCGCGGTGCCGCCGCAAAGCCGCTGTGGTGCCTGAACTCCCGGAACCCTTGCCCGAACACACTCGCCTGCTCGCACCCGCCCGCCGCTGATGTCCCGACTGATGTCCCGGCCCTCGGAACCCGGTCGCTTTTCCCGCCTTTGCCCGTCTCCGCGCCGACGACTGTCCTTTGTGGCCACTTCGGTAAACCGCATGCGCCCCCGCGTGCTGGTGTGCTGAACTGCCGGCGGTTGATTCGTCGCCGAGCCACTGGAGGAATGGTGCCCGAACTCGTGATCCGTCCCGCGACCCCGGATGACGCCCCCGGCATAGCGGCGGTCCACGTAGGCTCCTGGCAAGCGGCCTACGCGGGCCTGCTGCCCGACGAGTTCCTGTCCGGCCTGTCCATCGAGGCGCGGGAACAGTTCTGGGCTTCGAACCTGGCGGACACCTCCCGGCGACACACCGTCCTGGCGGCAGCCACTTCCGAGACGATCACCGGTTTCGCGGTCTTCGGCCCTAGCCGCGACGAGGACGCCACTCCGCGGACGGGCGAACTGTCGTCGATCTACCTCCTGCCGTCAGAGTGGGGCCAGGGAATGGGGCGAGCGCTGCACGAGGAGTGCGTACGAACCCTGTCGACCCAGTTCGAGACGGCGACGCTGTGGGTGTTGTCGACCAACACCCGGGCCCGGAAGTTCTATGAACGGGCCGGTTGGGTCACGGACGGAAAAGCCAAGGTAGAGACGATGTCCGACGGTGCGGTGACCTTGGAGGAGGTCCGGTACCGGCTGCTGTTGGGGGATTAGGCTTCGGTGCTTCGGTGCTTCGGTGCTTCGGTGCTTCGGTGCTTCGGTGCTTCGGTGCTTCGGTGCTTCGGTGCTTCGGTGCTTCGGTGCTTCGGTGCTTCGGTGCTTCGGTGCTTCGGTGCTTCGGTGCTTCGGTGCTTCGGTGCTTCGGTGCTTCGGTGCTTCGGTGCTTCGGTGCTTCGGTGCTTCGGTGCTTCGGTGCTTCGGTGCTTCGGTGCTTCGGTGCTTCGGTGCTTCGGTGCTTCGGTGCTTCGGTGCTTCGGTGCTTCGGTGCTTCGGTGCTTCGGTGCTTCGGTGCTTCGGTGCTTCGGTGCTTCGGTGCTTCGGCTCGTTCTCGCTACTGGGCTCGTTCTCGCTACTGCTCGCTCGTATAGAGGTTGAGCGGCGGCTCGTTGATGGTGAGCACAGCGTCGCGTTCCTTGCTCGCCCGGTAGCTTCTCGCCGTCACCAAATTGCTGCCACGCCGGCGCCGCCCACCGGCACCGCCCACCGGCGACCGCTTGCACCGGCCGCTGGCAGACAGCCCAGGCCATGTTCCAGCCGCCGTCGCGCGGCGAATGCCAAGCCAGCTCGCTTACCAACCCCGCTCGCCTACGAACCCCGCTCCGCCCGTCGCCATTTCCCGGCAACAAGCCCCCCCACTCCAGCCGGGAATCAACTACGGTCGCCATTCCCGGGCAACCGCCTGCTCAGCACCCCCGCCCGAGCCGCCGCGGCCCCCGCCTCCGCCGCGACCTCGGCCGTTTTCTCCGACACCGGTTCCCGCGACACGAACAACCGGTAGAACACCGGTCCGCACACCGTCCGAGTCACCTCGTCCGGATCGGTATCAGCCGGCACCTCCCCGCGCGCCACCGCCCGCTCCACGATCACCGCGGCTCGGGCATGCCGGTCCTGGTAGAACTCGCGCAACGCCTCAGCCGCCCGCTCCGAGTGGAATGCCGCCAGCACCGCGGCCGTCGGCAGCTCGCGTTGCCCCGGAGAGGTCAACGCGCGCACCACGTCCAACGCCAGTTGCCGCAAATCGGCGACAAACGAACCGGTGTCCGCCGGGCTCCAGGGTTCAGCAGTGCCGAACCGCAATGCCGCCGCGACCAGTCCTTCGCGCGATTCCCATCGCCGATAAACCGTCGTCTTGTGCACGCCCGACCGTTCGGCGACAGTCTCGACCGTCAGTTCGGTGAACCCGACCTCCGCCAGCAGATCGAGCGTCGCCCGCAAAACGGCGACGCGCGTGCGTTCCGTACGCCCGCCGGGCCGGCTGGTCCCCGGTAACTCGGTTGTCAATCGCTACCCCTGTTGCATTAGTGTCCTCAGTATGACACCGCTGAGCACCCGTTCGCCGCTGGACGGCGACGTCGCCTCGATCACCGACCTGATCGGCGGCGCGCGCATCGTCGCGATCGGCGAGAACAACCACCACATCCGCGAGTTCGGCGAACTCCGCGCCCGGCTGCTCCGCCGGCTCGTCGAGGACCACGGGTTCACGGTGCTCGGGTTCGAATCGGGATTCGCCGAGGGCGACCTGGTCCAGCGGTGGCTGAGCGGTGGTCCCGGCGACGTCGCCGATATCGGGCGAGAGGGATTCACCTTCTCTCTCGGCGAGTCGGCCGAAGTGCACGAAATGCTGACCTGGATGCGCAACCACGGCGGCGTCCGCTTCTCCGGACTCGACCTGCCCAGTTCGGCCGGTTCGCCGCAACCAGCGTTGCAGATTGTCCGCAGCTTCGTGGAGGACGTCGATCCGGAGGTGCTGCCGCTGGTCGACGCCGCGATCACCGCGTCCGAGCTGTACTCGGCGGTCAGCAGCGCGGTCGCGCCTGGCCGTTATGCGGCAATGGCCACCGCGGACCGGGACGCCGCGACGGCCGCGTTGACGACTCTCGTAGCGCACCTTCGTTCCCTGTCGCCAGTTTATCGGCAACGGAGCGAGCCGGCGAGGTACGCGATTGCCGAACACCACGCGATCGGCGCGCTTCGCGTCGACGCGTACTTGCGCGAGTTGAGCGCCATGATGGCGGGAACGGCACCGTCGCTCCAGGGGTCATCTCGCGACACGTACATGGCCGCCACGGTGAAGCTCCTTCGCCAGCTACACGGCGAAGGCGAGAAAATCGTGGTGATGGTCCACAACGGACATCTGCAGCGAGTGCCGTTCGCGGCTTTGCCGACCATGACGTTCCCTTCCGCAGGCACACACCTCGCCGAGGAATTCGGCGACGACTATTTCGCCCTCGGCCTGACCGCGGGCACTGGCACGACCACTGGCCTCGAACCGGACGAGGGCGAGCGTCTCGGCTTCCGGGTATACGAACAGAAGTTGGAGCCACCCGTCGAGGGCAGTGTCGAAGCGGCATTGGCCGGCGCGGATCCGTGCGTGGTCGATTTGCGGCAAGACCGAGCGCGAGGCCTGACCGGATCGTCGAGCATGCGGCACGCGCACATGTTCACGAAGGTCGACGTCGTGCAGGCCTTCGACGCGCTGGTCTACTTGCCGACGATGTCGGTGAGCGCGCACGTCCCGGCGGCGACGTAGCTGTCGGTCTGCCAACGGTTGGCCGGCTAGCGGCAAAAGCTCTCGACCGGCCAACCGTTGGCCACTCAGCGGCGAAACGTGTCGGTCGGACAGCAGTTCGCCCCGTAGCGGCGAAACATCGACAGCTTCCGTTCGTCGTCCCCCTTGTCTTTTACTTGTCGGTGCGTCGGCGCGGGCGGGTGCTGGACCGGGACCAGCCCATCGTGTGACGTCGAGTTGCCGCTGGATGGCGACCGGGATACGACCGCAGGCATGCGGAACCGAGCGGCTCGTGGCCTTTTTTCGGCAACACTGACATTCCTGCTGGTCGCCGGTGTGCAACCGACGGCACTGGCGGCGAGCGGGACTCAGGCCAATCCGCCGAGTTGGGCGCTCGACCGGATCGACCAGCGAACCGGCCTCGATCAGAAGTACCACTACGACTCGGACGGTTCCGGCGTCACCGTTTACGTGATCGACAGCGGCGTCGACGCCAAACACCCGGATCTGCAGGGCCGGGTCCTGCCAGGCAAGGATTTCCTCACCACCGGCACGGACACGTCGGACACCAACGGCCACGGTACGCGAGTCGCGGGAATCGTTGCGGGCCACAGCTACGGCGTCGCGAAGGGCGCGCAGATCTTCCCGGTCCGTGTACTCGACAAGGCAGGCGGCGGCGCAACCGACACGATTATCGCTGGGCTGAACTGGGTAGCCCAGAACGCACACCAACCAGCGGTCGCGGTGCTGGGCATCGGCGGGGTGCCGAACGAGCAGCTCGACAACGCAGTCAAGGGCGTCGCCGCGAGGATGCCGATCGTGGTTCCGGCAGGGGAGGGCAGCACCGACGCCAGCCAAACCTCGCCTGCCCGAGTGCCAGAAGCACTCACCGTGGGTGCGACTGACGTCCAGGACCAGGTCGCGCCCTTCTCGAACTTCGGCACGTCACTCGACCTGTACGCACCAGGCGTCGACATCCCCGCGCCGATCGCCGGAACCGCCGACGTCGGGACTCTGTCCGGTACCTCGATGGCGGCTGCGGTGACCGCCGGCGCTGTGGCCCTTTACCGGTCTTCGCACCCGGATGCCGCGCCCAATGCGGTCAGCGAAGCAATTGTGCAGGACGCAACGCAGAACGTGGTCAAGAATGCGCCCTCCGGAACCGCGAATCGGCTCTTGTGCACACTGCCTGCGGGAACGCCCTGACGGTTGCGGGACGACGGCTCGGCCAGCATCATGCATGCAGGTCGGCGTGCATGATGTCCATCACCTGGACTACGGCTCCCGCACCGCGGGACGAACCGGGTAACGTGCCTTCGATACCGATCCGAAAAGGGAAGGACCGGGCATGTTCCGCAAAGTGCTGGTGGCCAATCGCGGCGAAATCGCGATCCGGGCGTTCCGCGCAGGCTACGAACTGGGCGCGGGCACAGTGGCTGTGTTTCCGCACGAAGACCGCAACTCTCTGCACCGGCTGAAGGCCGACGAGGCCTACGAGATCGGCGAACCGGGCCATCCGGTCCGCGCGTACCTCTCGGTCGAGGAGATCGTCAAGGCCGCCAAGAAGGCGGGGGCGGACGCGGTCTATCCGGGCTATGGCTTCCTGTCGGAGAACCCCGACCTGGCCAGGGCCTGCGAAGAAGCGGGGATCACCTTCGTCGGCCCGAGCGCCGACATCCTCGAACTGACCGGCAACAAGGCGCGCGCGGTCAAGGCGGCGCGCGAGGCCGGGGTGCCGGTGCTCGGTTCGTCGCAGCCGTCCAGCAACGTCGACGAACTGGTCGCGGCGGCCGACGAACTCGGCTTCCCGGTGTTCGTCAAGGCGGTCGCCGGCGGCGGCGGCCGAGGCATGCGCCGCGTCGAGGACCCGGCTTTGCTGCGCGAGTCGATCGAGGCCGCCGCGCGCGAGGCCGAATCCGCGTTCGGCGACCCGACCGTGTTCCTGGAGAAGGCCGTGGTCGAACCTCGGCACATCGAGGTCCAGATCCTCGCCGACGGCGCGGGCAACGTGATCCACCTCTTCGAGCGCGACTGTTCCGTGCAGCGTCGCCACCAGAAGGTCGTCGAGCTGGCCCCCGCGCCGAACCTCGACCCCGAACTGCGCGACCGCATCTGCGCCGACGCCGTGAAATTCGCCCGGCAGATCGGCTACCGCAACGCGGGCACCGTCGAATTCCTGCTGGACCGCCAGGGCAAGCACGTGTTCATCGAGATGAACCCGCGCATCCAGGTCGAGCACACGGTCACCGAAGAGGTCACCGACGTCGACCTCGTGCAGTCCCAGCTGCGGATCGCTTCCGGGGAAACCCTCGACGACCTCGGCCTGTCGCAGGACAAGATCTACCTGCGCGGCGCCGCGCTCCAGTGCCGCATCACGACCGAGGACCCGGCCAACGGTTTCCGCCCGGACATCGGCATGATCAGCGCCTACCGCTCGCCGGGCGGTTCGGGCATCCGCCTCGACGGCGGAACCGCGTTCTCCGGCACCGAGATCAGCGCCCACTTCGACTCGCTGCTGGTGAAACTCACCTGCCGCGGCCGCGATTTCCGCACCGCGGTCGGCCGCGCCCGCCGCGCGGTCGCCGAGTTCCGTATCCGCGGAGTGGCGACGAACATCCCGTTCCTCCAAGCGGTGCTGGACGATCCGGACTTCCGCGAGGGCAACGTCACCACGTCGTTCATCGAGGAACGGCCGCATCTGCTGACCGCGCGGCACTCCGCCGACCGCGGCACGCGCCTGCTCACCTACCTCGCCGACCAGACGGTGAACCGTCCGAACGGCGAGCGTCCGCGCACGCCCGAGGCCGCGGCGAAGCTGCCGAAACTGCCCGCGGATCTCACTCCTCAGGACGGCTCCAAGCAGCGGCTGACCGAACTCGGCCCGGAGGGATTCGCGCGCTGGCTGCGGGAAACGCCGCAGCTCGGCGTCACCGACACCACCTTCCGCGACGCCCACCAGTCGCTCCTCGCGACGCGCGTCCGGACGAAGGATCTGCTCGCCGTCGCCCCGGTTGTCGCCGCTACCGTGCCGCAGCTGCTGTCCCTGGAGTGCTGGGGCGGCGCGACCTACGACGTCGCGCTGCGCTTCCTCGCCGAGGACCCGTGGGAACGGCTGGAGCGGCTGCGCAAGGCCGTGCCGAACATCTGTCTGCAGATGCTTCTCCGCGGCCGCAACACCGTGGGCTACACGCCTTACCCGACCGAGGTCACCACGGCTTTCGTCGAAGAGGCCACCGCGACCGGCATCGACATCTTCCGCATCTTCGACGCGCTCAACGACGTCGAGCAGATGCGGCCGGCCATCGAAGCCGTTCGCGCCACCGGCACGGCGGTCGCCGAGGTCGCGCTCTGCTACACCTCCGATCTGTCCGATCCGAACGAAAAGCTCTACACGCTCGACTACTACCTCAAGCTCGCCGAGCAGATCGTCGGAGCCGGGGCGCACGTCCTCGCCATCAAGGACATGGCCGGCCTGCTCCGCGCGCCCGCCGCGGCTCGCCTGGTGACCGCGCTGCGCAAGGAATTCGACCTTCCGGTGCACATCCACACGCACGACACCGCCGGCGGCCAGCTCGCCACCTACCTGGCCGCCATCCAGGCTGGTGCCGACGCCGTGGACGGCGCGGTGTCATCGATGGCGGGCACCACGTCGCAGCCGTCGCTCGGCTCGATCGTCGCGGCGACCGACCACTCCGACCGCAGCACCGGTCTCGACCTGCACGCGATCGGCGACCTGGAGCCGTACTGGGAGAGTGTCCGCAAGATCTACGCCCCGTTCGAGGCTGGTCTCGCGTCGCCCACCGGTCGCGTTTACGACCACGAAATCCCCGGCGGTCAGCTTTCCAACCTGCGCACGCAGGCGATCGCGCTGGGCCTCGGCGACCGGTTCGAGGACATCGAGGCCATGTACGCCGCGGCGGACAAGATCCTCGGGCACCTCGTGAAGGTGACGCCTTCGTCCAAGGTGGTCGGCGACCTCGCGCTGCACCTCGTCGGCGCCGGCGTTTCCCCGGCGGACTTCGAGGCGGAGCCGAACAAGTTCGACATCCCCGACTCGGTGATCGGGTTCCTGCGCGGCGAACTGGGCGACCCGCCCGGCGGCTGGCCGGAACCGTTCCGCACCAAGGCGCTCGAAGGCCGTTCGGCGGCCAAACCGGTCGCCGAACTGTCCGAAGAGGACCACAAGGAACTCGCCGACAACCGCCGCGGCGCGCTGAACCGGCTGCTGTTCCCCGGGCCCACCAAGGAATTCCTCGCGCACCGCGACGCGTACGGCGACACCAGTGTGCTCCCGAGCAAGGACTTCTTCTACGGTCTGCGCCCGGGCGAGGAGTACTCGGTGGACCTCGAACCCGGCGTCCGGCTGCTCATCGAGCTGGAAGCCATCGGCGAGGCCGACGAACGCGGCATGCGGACTGTCATGTCCACGCTCAACGGCCAGCTGCGGCCGATCCAGATCCGCGACCGTTCGATCGCCTCGGACATCCCGGCCACCGAAAAGGCCGAGAAGGGCAACCCGAAGCAGATCGCCGCGCCGTTCGCGGGCGTGGTGACGCTGCAGGTGGCCGAGGGCGACCAGGTGGCGGCCGGAGCGACCGTGGCGACGATCGAGGCCATGAAGATGGAAGCGTCGATCACCGCTTCGGCGGCGGGCAAAGTCGGTCGGCTGGCAATCACCTCCGTTCAGCAGGTCGAGGGCGGAGACCTTCTCATCGTGCTCGAATAACCCGCTCTCGCGCCACTTTTTGCCGCACGAGGGGTCCCCTCGCTCCAAAACGGAGCGAGGGGACCCCTCGCGCCATTTGCGGCTCGCCTTTTCCGGGGTGTTCGCGCTAGCGTCGATGCATGCTGATCAACGCGGTGCCGCAATGGCAGGGCGCGCTCAGCCCCGGGGCAAGGGGGCTGATCGAGGGCTGCCGGGCACTTTCCGAACTGGCCGGGCACGTGCTCGGCAAACCGGTGCACCACGTGCGCCAGGACGCGGCGACATCCGACGTCGTGACCGGGATAGCCAACCGGGCCGTGCTCACGGGCACGAACCGGCAATTGCAGCTTGCTGCGCTCGAAGCGCCGGAAGGCCCGGTGCTCACGATCGGCGGCGACTGCGGCGTTGAGCTGGTCCCGGTCGGCGTCGCGCGTTTCCGTTACGGAGCAACGCTTGGCGTCGCGTGGTTCGACGCGCACGCGGACTTGAACACGGCGGATTCTTCGCCGTCGGGCGCGTATCACGGCATGGTGCTGCGGTCGCTGTTCGGCGAGGGCGACAAGGATTTCGCCGCGAGCCCGGCGCTCGAACGAGGCCGGGCGGTGCTGTTCGGCACCCGTTCGCTCGATTCCGCGGAAGAGGAAGCCATTGCCGGCGGTCTCGTTGTGCGCTCCGACGACGTCGCCGGAGCGCTCAACGCGGCGGGAGCCGACCGCGTTTATCTGCATGTGGATTTGGACATTCTTGATCCCGAAGAGTTCCCCGGAGTGAATTATCCGGAGCCCGGCGGGCTCACGATCGCCGAATTGGCCGAAGCAATCGACGGACTTTCCGGAATGGACGTCGTCGGTGCGGGCATCACGGAATGCGTCGGCACGGAAGTCGCCGCGCTGGAACCCGTGCTGGCCGCGGTGGGGAGGGTGCTGATGGAGGGCTGAACCTCCGCATCGAGGCGGGACGATCCGCGCCTCGTCCGGTGAGTGGACCACGGGAACGCACGGGCAAGAAGGAGGTGTGCCCGAGACCGTGCTGAAGACGGTTCACAGAACGGCGAAAACCGCGCTGGCCGGACGAACGCCCGGATTCACCGCGGCGGTGCGTCCAGGCTCGCCAAAGCCGCGCGCACGGCGTCGACGGCTTCGTCCGGCGTGACCCCGAGTTCCCGGCTGTGCCGGGCGTATTCGGCGGCCGCGTTGCGAAGCAGTGTGCCCGGATCCGGTCGTTCGGCCGGGCCGGTCACGACGGTTCCGCGTGCTCGTGCGGTGGTGACCCAGCCGGCGGTCTCAAGCTCGCGGTACACGCGGGCGACGGTCCCGGAGGCGAGCCCGAGGTCCCTCGAAAGCTGACGGATCGGCGGCAGACGGGCGTCCCTGGCAAGGGAGCCAGTCGTGATCGCGCGGACGATTTGGTCGTGCACCTGACGCCAAGGCGGAACCCCGCTGTCGGCGTCGACCACTACTCGCAGCGGCATCTACCGCGCTGCCGTGGTTGTCGCGCGCTGCTTCGGCGGCGGGCCGACGATCGCGAGGAACGCGGCGACGGTGACCACGAACGCGAGGAATGTGGCGAGGTTCCCGATCGTCGTCCAGCCGAGCGTGGCAGCCGTTCCGGTGCCGAGCCCGAGAGCGACGCGGGCGCTGCGAACGCGCAGTGCCAGGTCGACTTCCGGGTCGCCGGCGGCCGGACGCCGCACCGCGAGGAGCACGATGATCCACGACACCGCGGCCGCGCCGACGGTCACCGCGAGCGGGCCCCATTGCCGCAAAACGGCGAGATGCACGACGGCGGCGACGGTGGCGATTCCCGAGACGATGACCGTCCACAACGGAGCGAAATCGAGCACGCCGCGCGGTGCGAGCACGGCTTCCCTGCGGGATGCCCGCGAGGGACGCTGCGCGAGGATTTCGGCGGCGAGCCCGCCGAGCAGCACCACGAACACCAGCGAGTTCGCGTTCCGTTCGCCGACGAGATCCGTCGCGCCCGGGATGAGCGGGAGGCCGAGGAACAGCCACGGGTACCAGAATCGCCGACGGCGCAGGTAGCGCACGGCCACCGACACCTGGTCGGCGGTCGGGTTCCGCACGCCCCATTTCGTGAGCAGCCGAACGCCTTGCTTCTCGCCTGGCCACAACGCGACGAGGATGATCAGCCCGAACAGACCGGTGATGCCCGCGACGGCGAGTGCCGAGTCGAGTTGCATCGTGGACCCCTCCCTCTTGTATCAAGCACATGCTACAAGAGGGCTGTCGACCTTGCCGGGTGACGCTCTGTGGTCGCTTTCGCTGCCTGCTGGGTCACCCCTGAAGGCAGGCACCCGGGTTCGCCCGTTCGTACGCACTGCGTAGCGCGCCTGGTGGTGTGTTGTCGCGATGTGCCGCTCTGACCTCGTGAACTTGTCACGAACGTGACAAGAAATCGGTTTCTTCGGCGACTTGTGACACATTTGGCGTTGGCTTTTCGATGTG
This sequence comes from Amycolatopsis sp. cg13, assembly GCF_041346965.1. Classification (GTDB taxonomy): domain Bacteria; phylum Actinomycetota; class Actinomycetes; order Mycobacteriales; family Pseudonocardiaceae; genus Amycolatopsis. Next base: position 3,861,318 of record NZ_CP166848.1, on the reverse strand, counting down.
TCGGGTGTCACCCCTCAATGGATGCGGGGGCTTTCGGCGGTGCCGAGGTGCCGCCGGGGACCGGGGCGGAGCGAAGGAGCTGCGATGTCGGTGGAGCGGGGACTCGATCACGCTGTGCCGTCGGCTGCGCTGCCGCGCAAACTCGCCGAGATCCTGCGGCCCGAGCTGGCGAGCCTGTCCGCCGAGATCGTCGACGAAATCCGCGCGACGATCCCCGCCTACGCGCGGCCGCTCGACGGTCCGTACGGGAGATCGATCCGTGCGGGTGTCGAGTACGCGATCACGTTGTTCGTCGCGCAGATCGCCGACCCGAGGGCGTCGAAGGAACAGTCGCACGAGGTGCACCATCGGCTCGGTCAGAACGAGATGCGGGAAGGACGGAGCCTCGACACCCTGCAGTCGGCCTATCGCGTGGGCGCGCGCGTGTCGTGGCGCCGGATCATGCGCGTCGGACGGCGGGCTGGTCTTTCGTCGGCAGTGATGTCGCAGCTGGCTGATGCCATGTTGGCGTTTATGGACGAATTGGCGTCTGTCGCGCTGGATGGCTACTTAGAGGCGAAAGCCCGCACCGCCGGCGCGTTGGACACTTGGCGGCGACGGTTGCTTGGCGTCTTGCTGGAGGTGCCTGCTGCTCCGCCGAAGGCGATTGCGGAGCTGGCGCAGCTCACCGGTTGGGCCGTGCCGGAACAGGCGTCGCCGATTGCCGTCCATTCGCCGCTGAACGGCAGGGCCCGCCGGCACGCGACGTTGGACTCCGACGTCCTGGCAGACCTGGACTCCGCCGAGCCGTGCATCGTCGTCCCCGGCGCGGTTAATGGTGCGCGACTGGCGACACTCCAGGCAGCGCTACCGAATTGCCGGTTGTCCGTCGGGCCGTGTGTTCCGTTGGCCAGCCTCGCCGATTCCTTGCGCTGGGCCCGACGGGCACTGGTTCTCGCCGATAGGGGGCGAATCCCGGCCGAGCGGGTGCTCCGCGCGGAGGAACACCTCGCTGCTCTGCTGGTGCATTCGGATGGTGCGCTGACGGAACTCCTCCGTGCCCGGCTGTTTGCTCCCTTGGCGGATATGACCGACAAGCAGCAGGATCGCTTGCTCGAGACATTGCGCGCTTGGCTCGACAGCCAGGGGAACGTCGTCGAGATTGCCGAGCGTCTGCAAGTCCATCCGCAGACGGTGCGATACCGCATGCGCCAGCTGCAGGCGACGTTCGGCGAGCTGCTGCGAGATCCGGCTGCGCGGTTCGAAATGGAGCTGGTCCTGCGCGCGGCCGCGCCCGAGAACCTGCGGGCAGAACTGCTTTGGCCGACACCGCTCAAGAGCGCGAGCGTGGTGCCGGCCAGTCGACGGCCCAGCTCGTACGAGGACGCGAAAAGCCGCGGCTGACCAGTGGAATCCCGGCTGTCGCCGAAAAACGGCGAAACGTCGGCGAGCGCCTCTCGAAGCCGGGTTGACGTGCTTCGGGTCGGCCGCGGCTGAGTTGGGGTAATGCGGACTGGCTGCGGTTGAGTCGGCGGCAGCTGGTTGTGTCGCTGGCTCGCCGACGGTGCGGTGGATGGCGGTTGGCCAGGTCGGTGGGGGCGAGGGTGCCGCTGGTTCGGTGGTCCAGCGTCGGATGGGCGAGCGGTCGAAGCGACGTTGTGCTTTGTTGGCGGCGAGGATTCGCCGTTCTGCGGCCAAAGCCCGTCAGAGCATTGTGGGGCGGCGTTGGCTGAAAGGCGGTGTTTGTCAGTTCGGGCGGGGAGACGGGGAGCCGGCCGTGACGGGATGGTTCGTTCTGGAGTCAGGGGTCGGCGGGGTTGTCTCTGTCCCGGTGTTGGGTGTCCGTCCGGTGTTGGGCGTGGTGTTCGGTTTGGGGGTCGAGCCCGGCGGGGTCGGGGGCGGCGGGCACTGGGGGTGGTTCGGCTTGGTGCATTCGCCGAAGTTGACGGCGACGACCTTGGCCTGGTTGATGTTCGTCGTGGTGGAGGCAATGCCGGTCAGCAGGGGGTTGAGCGGTTCGGCGACGCCGCAGTGGACGAACGGGGGCAACGTGAAACCGCGGTAGTCGGGGTCCGGCGCGTTCGGGTCGGTGCCGACGGTGCCGCCTTGCAGTGCGTTGTACGGGCCGAAAAGGTTGAGGGAAATCGGCGAGGCAGAGACGCAGTCCGGGCCGAGGTCAAGGGGGACGCCGTTGACCGTCGCGTTGCTCATCCTGGCCATGACCTTGACGTGAGTGGTCAGGATGGTCTCGCCGGGCGGTGCGCTGAGCTGCGCGTTGAGCTCGATCAGCTTGGCGTGGTGGTAGTCGGCGGGGAGAAACTCGACCGTGGCGCTCACCGGCACGAAGCCGAAACCCAAGAAGGTCGCCGTGACCGGCTTGAAGCCGACGGACCCCGTGATCGTGCTCGGATCGTGCTGGATGCCGTTGTCGTCCAGCACAATCGTCCAGACTCCGTTGAGCAGGCCGGTCGGTTTGCTGGTGACGGTCGCGCCCACCCGGTAGATCGACGAATTGGCGACGATTTGCACCAGGTTCAGCGGCGTCACGATGGTGAATCCGCCGCTGTCTTGCGGGGCAGCTTCGTTGCGCGGCGCGCCGGGCGGCGGGGTGTTCGGGTTGCCGGTGCTTGGTTTGGCGGGAGCTGGGGCGACGAGGATCGAGGCCAGCGTGGTCTTCTGGTCCGGGGCCAGAGTGCACCGGACTGGCGTAGCCTCGGTGGTGGCTTCGCTCGCCGGTTTCAGGGCGATGGCCGGGGCACCGACGTCGAAGGTGACTTCGCCGGGGGCGGTGATCGCCTGGTCCGGCAAGTCTGCGGTCGCGGTGAACTGGACGTCGCCGTTTTCTGGCAACGGCGTCGGCGCGATTGTGAACGGCGCGGGGATCGCGGTGCTTTTGTCGCCTTGATGCGCGGTCAGGTCCAGGGTCAAGCCGCCGCGGAGGCTGGTGGCGGGGGCCGGTGCCAACTGGGTCGCGACGGCGCGAGGAAGCGTGAACGACGCGGTCAGGGAACGGAATTTGACCGCGGAGCCGACAGTCGCCGTCGCGGGCAGGGTGGCGGTCGTCTTGAGAGTGATCCGCTGAGGGCCGGCGGGGGCGGCGAACGGGCAGTCGAGGGCGACGTCCGCGGATGCTTGTTGTTCGCCGGGCGACGGTGGGGCGGCCGGGGGTGTCGTGTCGGTCGCGGCGGAGCTGATGCCGGTGAGGCCGCCGGTTCCGATCGAGAGGGCGGCGAGGATCGCCAGCGCGGTGAAGGTCGTGCGGCGGGCAGTCAGTCTGCGGAGTGCTGGCATTGAGACGCCCTCCTCGCCCGCGGGGAATCGTTCTCGAGCGAAGTTACCGGTGGGTTTACCAGGCGGGCAAGAGGGGCGGCCGCGGCGGTGGATTTCCCTTGGCGGGGCAGGGTTTTCTTATGCTCGCGGGCTAGTTCGGGGCGGTGTTTTCATCGGAATCTGACAAAGAATCCGCGCGCCCGCCGACGGCTGCGAGTATCGCCGGAAAAGTGCGGAGAAAGGGGCTGCGATGGCGACCGGATACAGACGGTGGAGCAGGGCCGCGGCACTCGTTGCCGCGGTCGTCGCGCTCGGGACAGGCGAGGTGACCGCGGCTGCCGCGAGTGAACCGCAGTTGACGGCGGCGAACGGTGTCTACGCATGGGGGGTGACGAACGCGATTCTCCGGACGCCGGCGACAGTCTCGTCCGGCGTGTCCGCGGTGTCGGCTGGGGGACTGGTCGCGCTGGCACTTAAGAACGGTGGCGTGATCGCCTGGGGGGACAACAACTTCGGCGAGACCGAGGTGCCCGCGGACCTCGCGTCCGGGACGAGTCAGATCGCCGCCGGCTGGACGCACGGGCTCGGCCTCAAGGGCGGCAAGGTGTATGCGTGGGGGAACGACTGGTACGGCCAGACTGATCTTCCGCCAACGGTGTCCAGCGGCGTGACGGCGATTTCCACCAGTTCGGTGCACAGCCTCGCGTTGCTGCAGAACGGCCAGGTCGTGAGCTGGGGCAGCCGGTCGGATGTGCCGGACTTCGCGCAGTCGGGCGTCGCCGCGATCTCGGCGGGCGGGGACCACAACCTCGTGCTGAAGAACGGCAGCGTACTGGCGTGGGGCAACAACACCTACGGCCAGGCAACGGTTCCGGCGGCGGCACAATCCGGGGTGACGGCGATCTCGACCGGGTTCGAGCACAGTCTCGCGCTCAAGAACGGCGGCGTGCTTGCTTGGGGGCGCGACAACGTCGGCCAGACTGACGTGCCGCCGGCGGCGACGAGCGGGGTGGTCGCGATCGACGCGGGATGGAACCACAGTTTCGCGTTCAAGGCGGACGGGTCCGTCGTCGGCTGGGGCAACAACACCTACGGCCAGGCGACCGTGCCTCGGCCGCCGATCTGCGGGCCGGTCGTCAGCGGGTCCGCGGGCGACGAGTTCAGCCTGGTGGTGACGGACCGTTCGATTCCCTGCCACTGAACCGACAACGGAGGGACGGCACTCGGCCGCCCCTCCGCCGGAATCGGTCAGGAGATGGTGCCCGACGGGCTGAAGCTGGTGCCCGACGCGGCGGTGCACTGCATGGTCCAAGGAGTCCAGCTGCCGTCGGACGCCTTGTGGAACTCGAGTTGCGCCGACAGCGCCGTGTCGAGGCCGAACGTCACCGTGCCGGGGCTGGCGGGCGCGGTGTAGGTCGGGATCGACGACGTCGACGTCTGCGCGATGTTCACCGTGATCGCGCCGCCCGCCGGGTAGATCTGTTCCGGGATCTGCAGGCCGGAGGCGTCCGACGGGGAGAGCGAACCGTTGTCGACGGTGATCGGGACGTCGGCGGTGCCGCGGATTCCGTCGTAGCCCGCAGCCGTGAGCAGCGCGTGGACCAGTGCGGTGATGGTCGCGGTGCCGGAAACGTTGGTCGGGGTCGTGGTGCCGTTCACGGGGATCGTGTCCGGGCCGTTGAACTGCGCGGTGACCGACACGTTCTGCGCCGGGATGGCCGGGAACGTGCAGCTGTAGGTCGCGGGGCCGGCCTGGTAGGTCGCGGTGGCGGCCGAGGCCGTGCCCGCGGTCAGGATCGCGATCGCGCCTACGGCGACGCCGGTCATCACGCCGGTGGACAGTTTGCTGAGCCGGGGCATACCATTCTCCTTAGATCGGACTGCAGTTTTCGCGGCGATCCTGCGCAGTGGGGACGGAGGTTTCCGCGGATTCCGTTCCGGGACATTCGCCGGGAACGGGGATCGGCTCGGTAAGGAATCCCGGCCGCGAGCCCAAGGTTACCCGTGAGTTCAGTCGACAACAACCCTGCTCCGCGCCTGGTTCACAGGTCGGCAACTGGACCGATTCTTTTGTCAGCGGCGGCGCAAACAGTATCGGCGTTTCGTGCCGGCGTGACAATTAATTCAAGATCAGGTATGCGAAAAAGGAGTACCGGAAAGGTGTCCGGTACTCCTTTTTCCTGCGGTTGATCAGTTCTTCGAGGTCAGGGTCAGGGATATCGTGTTGTCCGGTCCGGACACCAGTGCGCCGAGCGCGAGATCGGCGATGAAGCAGTTCTTGAAGTCCGGAATGGTGTAATTTCCGGTGAGCGTGATCGGCTTGGTGATGTCGACGTTCGCCGCGCTCAGGGTCAGGTCGATCGGCTTGACGGTCGTGCAGCTGCCGGGCACGGTCGGCACCGGGAAGACCGGCACGATCGGGCCCGCCCAGATGTCGCTGATCTCCATGTTCGCGGTTTCGTGGGTGGTGAGGGTGCCGTTCGCGAGGCTGCCGGTCGCGGGCGCGGTCGGGGTGACGGTGACCGTCGCCTTGATCTTGAAACCGCCGGCGAGCAGCGAAATGTGCGCGGTGGACGGCGGCAATTGCAGATTGGCGTTGAGGCCGACGGCTCCGGTTTGGTCGTCGACCAGGAGATTTCCGGCGAGAGTTCCGGGGCCGAGGTCGAGCGTGCTGCCGGTCTTCTTCACGACCGTGCTGCCCGTCACTGAATAGGAGATCGGAATGGGTATTTCGGTCGCCGATGCGGGAACGGCGGAGGCGAGGCTGACCGCGGTCGCGGCGGCCGCTGCGAGCACGCCGATTCGGGCGATCCGGGAAAAGGGCATGACGGTACTCCTTCGGCGGTGAGGAAACAGAACTTCATCGGGGCGCGAGATCGGTGACGTACCAGTTTCCGGCAATCCGCTGTGCGGTGACGGACAGTTGTGCCGCGGCGGTTTCCGGAGTGGCGGAATTCCCCCTCGTGGCGGACTGGTCGAGGAAAACGAGCAACTGTGCGTTGTTTTCGGTGAGTTGCTGGACGGACGTGGCGGAGACTCGCGAGGTGAGCGTCAGTTGTTGGCCCGGGGCCATCGTGCGGACCTGGGCGAAGAGCTTCTCGTAGGAATCGCGGGCGTGGCCGCGCAGCAGGGTGGCGGCGGCGTTCTCGGTGACGCCGGTTTTGTCGTAGGTGTAGGAGAAGATCTTGTTGAGGGTGAGGCTGATGGCGGAGGTGACTTCGGCGGTGGCGGGTTGATCGGTCAGTGCGTGGTTTGAGGCGGCGGCGGACGCGGAGGTGGAGCGGGCTTCGACGGTGCACCAGACGCCGGCGGCGGTGAGGAGGGCGGTCAAAGCCAGGAGGAGTGCTGGGAGGCGGCGGGCTTTCGTGGGTTCGGGGTCTGGGGGAGGTGGGGTGGCGGGGGAGGGGATTGGCTCGGCGTCGAGTGGGTCGGCGGGGGAGAGGGTTGGCTCGGCGTCGAGTGGGTCGGCGGCCGAGGGTTGGGCGGGTTTGGCTTCAGCTTCGGATTCGGGTTCGGAGAGGGGAGTTTGGACTGGCTTGGCGGCGGTGAGTGGTTGATCTGGGATGGAGGTTGGTGCGGACTGCTCTGGAGTTGAGCCGGTCGGTGACGGGGCGGCTTCCGCGGTGGTGGGCGGGTGAGCGGCTGTGCTGGCTGGCTGGGTGGTTTCGGCTGCGGTACACGCCTCGCCAGTATTGGCTGGCTGGATGGCGTCGGCTGCGGTAGGCGGCTGGCCGGTGTTGGTTGGCTGGATGGCGTCGGCTGCGGCAGACGCCTGGGCCGTCTCAGCTGGTTCGGTCGCGGCAGGCGCGGGGCGCGTACTGGCTGCACCCGGCCGAGCGGCCTCAGCGGAAGCAACGATCGGGTCGCCGGATGAGGTTGTGCCAGCAGGGAAATCGGCCGATCCGGTGCGGGACTTCGACCTGCGCGGGGTGAGTTTCATGATCCGGCGACCCCCAACTGTTCCAGGGTGCTGAGTTTCCAGCCTGACGCTGTACGGGTCAGGGTCGCGGCCAGGCGAGTCCGGCGGATGGGCTCGGTGGCGCCGTCCTTGGCCACGGTGATTTCCACTGACGCGAGGAGTCTCGCGGTACCGGCTTCGGCGTCCAGGTCGGAGAGGCCGGCGTCTAGGACGTGGCCGGTCGTCGTGGAGCCGTCGGGTGGGACGTTGCTGGGCAGGGTTGTTTGGAGGGCGCCGGTTGTCGCGGCTTGCCAGCGGGTCAGATCTTGGTCGCGGTGGTGGGGGTCGAAGGTGGTCACTGTGGCGATCAGGGTGCGGCCCGCTGCCACGGCCTCGTCTCTGGTGGCGCCTGCGGTTGAGGTGGGGGCGGTCGCTGCGGTGTGCCACGACCAGGCTGACCAGGCGGCGAAAGCGGTGGCTGCGGTCAGGGCGATTCCGGCGGCCCACGTCAGGGTGCGGCGGGATTTGGGGGTCGAGGATGCGGTGGCGGGGGTCGAGCTGTCCACGTCGGCGGAAGCTGGGGCAGAGGTGGTGGAGTCATCGATGGCCGCGGGACGTTCGGAGTCGCCGATGGGAAGCGAATCGTCAACCTCAGCACCAGAAGCGACCTCACCGGAAGAAGCCACCTCCGGTGACAACCTCAGTTTCCCCGGCGTAGCCACAGCATCTCCTCCAGATCGGTCGACGTCGGAAGCCCGCCAGCCACCCCGGCGAGACCGCCGGGCTTGGCCGGTTCCGGCACCCCGGCATGCGGGGCGTTCTGCGAACCGCGCACTGACGACGGATCCCCGGCGGGCAGGGTGCAGGCGGCGGACGTGTTGAACGGGAGCACCGGCAGTTCCGCGCTGCTGCGGTACTTCGTGCTCTCGTAACCCTTCCGGCACGGCGGCGGGTCGAAGAACGTCAAGGCCAGCGACAGCTTCCCGCCGTCGGGGGTGATGGCCGACGACGTCGCGGCCACGGTTTTCGGCAGGGTCACCAGCAGTTGCTCAAGACCGTCGGTTCGGGCGCTGAAGACGTCGGCCGTCGTGAGCAGGTTTGCCATCAGGATGGGCAGGCCGGGGCTGGTGTCCCGCAGCAAGCCCGTCACCTGGGTAGCGGCTGGCGGGACGGTGGCGATCAGTTTCCGCAGGTCGCCGTCGGAGGACGCTAGCTGCGAGGCGAACAGGCGGGCGTTTCGGCTGAAGTCTCGCCACGCGGTCGAGGAGGCGGCTTGGGTTTTCAGGACCGTCGAGCCGTCGTCGATGAGTTTTACTGTCGAGGGCAGGTGGGTGGAGGCGGAGTTCGTGAAGGATCTCGCGGTGTCCATCAGCAGTTGCAGATCTGGGCCGCTGCCTTGTAATGCGTTGTCGAGTTCGTTCACGACCGTGCGCAGGTCTTCTGTCGGGACCGAAGCGGTCAGTGAGTCCACATCGGACAGGAAAGTCTGCACGGGAAGCGGCAGGGCGGTGGCGCTGCGGGGGATTACGCTGCCGTCCTCCAGAAAAGGCCCCTGGTCCGTGGAAGGTTGCAGGTCGACGTATTGCTCTCCGACCGCAGAACGGTTCGCGACGATTGCGCGGGAGCGTGACGGGATCGGCGGGGCGGAGGTGTCCAGCAGCAGGTCCGCTTCCATACCGTGGTCGGTCAGGCGCAGGTGGCCGATCCGGCCGACGGCGACGCCTCGGTAGGTGACCTCGCCGTTGGTGAAGATGCCGCCGCCTTCCGAAAGCTCCAGGCGGACGGTGTAGGTGCCGGCACCGAGAAGGCGTGCGATTCCGGCGTATTTCGCGCCGACGAAGGAAGTCGCCGCCAGCGCGACTATCACGAAGGCGATGACCTGGACCCGGATCCGTCTGGTGAGCATCAGCGGCCCCCAGCCGAAAGGGTCGGGAGACCTGGTGGGACGCCTTGGCCAGGTGGCGGCAGCGCCACGCCGGAGCCGGGGACCATCGAGGCGTAGACGTTCACGTAGTCGCCCTTGATCGCGTCCAGCACGGGGTCGGTGAACGGGAACGAGGGCAGGATTTCCAACGCCTTCGGCAGGTTTTGCCCGGCATCGGCCAGACGGCGCAGGATGGGGGCGAGTGCGCGCAGGTCGGCGGCGAGGTCGTCTCGGCTCTTGTTCGTGACATCGGTGGCCACTGTGGACAGTTGGTCCAGCGATTGCAGCATCGTCACCAGTTGCGGGCGCTGGTCGGTGAGGGTCTTCAACCCGGGCGTCAGGTCGGTGAGGGCGTCGGCGATTTGGGAGTTTCGGTCGGCCAGCGTCGCGGAGAGATGATTCAAGCCGTCCAGTGCGGCGGTGATGTCGCGGCGGTGGGCGTCGAGGTTCGTCATCAGCTGGTTGACTCCGGCGAGGAAGCTGCGGATCTCCTCCTCGTTGCCGTCCATGGCTTTCGTCAGTTCGCGGTTGATCGTCTGCAGCTGACCGATTCCGCCGCCGTTGAGCAGCAGCGACAGCGCGCCGAAGATCTCCTCGAACTCCGGGTTCCGGTTGGTTCGCGACACCGGGATGACGGCCTTGTCGCCCAACTGGCCGGACGGCGAAGTGACCGGCGCGGCCAGTTCGACGAATTTCTCGCCCAGCAGTGACGATTGCCGCAGGCGGGCGACGGCATTCGCGGGCAGGTGGACGTCGCCGTTGACGGCCAGGACGGTTTCGGCGGTCCAGCCGTCGGAGCCCAGCCGGATCGATTGGACGCGGCCGACGGGGACGTCGTCCACCTTCACCGCGGCCTGCGGGACCAGGTCCAGGACATCGGCGAACTGGACGGTGATCTCGTACGGATGCGCGCCGAGGTCCGCGCCGCCGGGCAGCGGGAGGTCGTAGACGCCGTGGAAACCGCTGGGTGCCGCACAGCCGGCGAGCGTGCTCACTGCCAGTACGAGGAAAAGCCGTCGTGCCTTCATCGGCCGCCTCCCGTCACGGCCACGTCCGTTGCCGGCAGCGGCAGGTACTCAAGCAGATTCGAGCGGCCCTGCAGCCGTCCGGTGGCCGGATCGACCGCGTTCAGCACGTTCTGGGCGGCCAGCGGGGCGACGTCCAGCGCCTCGGCCAGCGAGGCGCGCTGGTCGACCAGGATCTGCGTCGTCTTGGCCAGTTTGTCTACATTGGACTTTATCGCAGCCCGGTTGTCCCGGATGAAGCCCTGGACGGACGCGAGCGCGCTGGCTAGCGAGCGCAGCGCGTCAGAGAGCTCAAAGCGGTTCGCGGCGAGGGTGTCGGACACCTTGGCCAGCTGCTGGTTCACGTCCGCGACCTGGTGGTCGTTCGTGGCGAGCATGGTGGTGAACTTCTGCAGCTCGTCGACCGTGCCGAACAGGTCCGAGGAGTTGCCCGCCAGCGTGCGCGCGAGGCGGGCGAAGTCGCGGACGGAGGTGTTCAACGCCTTGCCGTTGCCGTCCAGGTTCGCCGCGCCCGTTCGCAGGAGATCCGACAACGCGCCGTTGGAGTTCGCGCCGTTCGGGCCGAGTGCTTTGCTCAGCGTGTCCAGGCTCGAGTACAGCTGGTCCAGCTCCACTGGCGTGCCCGTGCGGTCGGTGCCGATCACCGCGCCGTCGGCCAGGCGCGGGCCGTTCCGGGCGAGTTTGCCCAGTTGGACGTAGCGGTCCGCGACTACGCTCGGCGCGATGACCAGCGCCGTGGTGTCAGCGGCGACTGGGATGTGCGGATCTACCGATAAGTCGACACGGACCTGCTCGCCTTGCGGCAGCACCGCGGTGACCTCGCCGACCTTCACCCCGAGCACCCGGACGTCGGATCCGCTGTAGACACCGACGGCTCGCGAAAAGTACGCCGTGACGCGGTATCGGCCGGATCCGGAGAACACCCACCACATGACGCCGCAGATCACCAAGGCCATCACCAGCAGGAAGACGACGAAACGGTAGGTGCGCGCGGTCATTTCGCGCCTCCCTTCGGCGGGGTGCACGGATCGCGGTTCTCCGGGATGAGGCCGCACAGGTAGCTGTCGAGCCAACGGCCGTTGCCCGCCGTGTTGTTCAGCACGCGGAAGTACGGTCCGGCGAGCTTGAGGCTTTGCGTCAGGTTCGCGTCTTGGCGTTGCAGCAGGTCGGTGACCTGGTCGAGCTGCTTCAACGCTGGCGCGAGCTGCGCGGTGTTGTCCGAAACCAAGCCGGACAGCTGTTTCGCGAGCTGCTGGGTTCCCACGAGCAGCTGGTGGATCGCTTCACGGCGGTGGTCCAGTTCGGTGAGCAGCAGGTCGCCGTCTTTGACGAGCTTCTCGAAGTCGTCGTTCGAGTTCGCGAGCGTGGTGGTCAGTTTGCGTGCGTTGGCCAGCAGTTCGGCGATCTCGTTGTCGCGCGACGAGACCGTTTTCGACAACGCGCTGAGCCCGTCGAGCGCGGTGCGGACGTGCTGCGGCGAGTTGCGGAAGGTGTCGCTGATGGTGGAGAAGCTGGTCGCGAGCTGTTTCGTGTCGATCGCGCCCGCCGTGTCGGCGAGGCCGTTGAACGCGTCGGTCACGTCGTACGGGGTCACCGTGCGGTCGCGCGGGATCGGCTGGTCTGGGTTCTGTTCCCCGCGGCCGGACGGGTCGAGGGCGAGGAACTTCCGGCCCAGCAACGTTTTGATCTTGATCTGCGCCGACGTCCGATCGCCGATCCAGGCGTTCTTCACCCGGAAGCTGACCAGCACGTGGTCGTCGTCCAGGTCCACCCGGGACACCTCGCCGACCTTGATCCCGGCGATCCGCACCTCGTCGTCCGCCTGCAGCCCGGCGGCCTCGCCGAATTCGGCCTGGTAGGTGGTGCCGCCGAGGAACGGCAGGTTGTTGTAGTTCAGCGTGCCGGTGAGGATCGCGGCCAGCGCGACGCTGCCGACGATTCCCAGCACGAGCGGATTGCGCTCCCGGAACGACTTCACGCGCCACACCTCGCCGCGGTCGCCGGCACGCCTCGCGGCGGAGTCGTTTCCAGAACGGCGCTGCACAGGTAGAAGTTCATCCACGAGCCGTACGACCCGAGCGTGCCGATGGCGTTGAGCTTGCGCGGCAACGTGGTCAGTGCCTTGTCCACGTCGGCTTCCCCCTTGTTCAGGTTCCGGGTCAGCGCGTCGAGACCGGAGATGCTGTCCTTCAGGCCTGGGCGGATTTCGGTGAGCAGCCCGCTGGTGGACTGCGTCAGGTCGGCCAGCCCGGACACCGCGTCGCCGATCGCCGTGCGGTCTTCGGCGAGGCCGGACACGAGCTGGCGCAGGGTCGACACCAGCGTCGCGAGCGAATCTCCCTTGCCGTTCACCGTTTTCAGCACCGAGTTCAGATTGCCGATCACCTCGCCGATCACGCGGTCCCGGCTGGCCAGGGTGCTGGTGAGCGATCCGGTGTGCTGCAGCAGTTCGGTGACCGTTCCGCCTTCTCCTTGCAGCACTTGGACAATCTCGCCGGACAGGTCGTTGACGTCCTTGGGCGACAGGGCCTGGAAGAGTGGTTTGAAGCCGTTGAACAGGTCGGTCAGGTCGAGCGCGGGAGTCGTGCGGTCGAGAGGGATTTCGCCGTCTGGAGGCAACACCCCGGCGGCGGCGCGGGGGCGTTCCAGCGCGAGATAGCGCTGGCCGACCATGTTGCGGTACTTGATCACCGCGGTCACGTTGGCCGGCACCGTGCGGCCGTTCTCGAGCGAGAAGCTGACGTGCGCGCGGTTGTGATCAGTCACGCCGAGGTCTTCGATCTGCCCGACCTTCACCCCGGAAATCCGCACGTCATCGCCGACATTCAACGCGGTGGCATCGACGAAAGTCGCTCCGTACCGCTGGCTCCCGCCGACCGAACCGCCGGTGATCGACAACGCGAGAATGACCGTCGCGAGGACCGTGACCAGGATGAAGATCAAGCTTTTGACCAGGGGAGCGGCAAGGTTTCTCACTTCGCCGTCACCTCCGTTCCGCGGTAGAGCGGGCCGACGAGCACGCTGCTCCACATCGGCACGTCAGCGGTCGACATGCCCAGGGACGGCGCGATCAGCGGGGCCAGGAACTGTTGCTCCTGCGGGGAATTCGCGATGCCGAGGTCGCCGGTCGACGGCGTGGCCGCCGGAGTTCCGGCGCTCGGCACGACCCCGCTCGGGTAGCAGCGCGGGCCGGTCTTTTCGGTATACGCGGGCGCGTCCTTGCCCGGCACGTATTTCCCGCGCGACTGCGACACGGTGACCTCGACGTGCAGGCCGGGTTCCTTCGACCCAGCGCCGAGGATCCGGTCCATCGACGGTTTTAAGTCGGTGAGCGCCTGTAGAGTGCAAGGGAAGCTGGGGGAGTACTTAGCGCCGATTTCGAGCGGACGGCGGCTGTCGGAGGACAACGCGATGATGTTGTTCCGGTTCTGCCGCAGGAACGTCGTGAGGTCCTGCGACGACGTGGTGACCTGCTGATACAGCGAGCCGAGGTCCGTGCGCTTCGCGTCGACCGTGCCGAGGGTGACCGACGAATCGGTGAGCGCGTCGAGTAGATCGGGTGCGATGTCGCCGTACATCTGGGTGACGGTGGCGAGGTCGCGCACGTTTCTGTCCAGCTGCGGCAGGTTCGGGTTGAACCGCCGCAGGTAGTCCGACGCGGTCGCCAACGTCTGGCCCAGTTGTGCGCCGCGGCCTTGCAACGCCGTCGAAACCGCGGTCAGCGTGGTCGCGAGTTTCTGCGGCTGGACGGCTTTCAACACCGGCAGCAGGTTGTCGAAGACCCGCTCCAGCTCGATCGCGTTCGCCGACCGGTCCTGCGAGAGCACATCTCCGGCCTGCAACGGCCGCCCTCGGCCAGTGTCCGGAATGGACAGTTGCACGTACCGTTCGCCGAAGAGGGTCTTGGGCACCAGCAACGCGGAAACGTTGACCGGCAGCCATTTCACCTGCTCCGGGTCCAGCGCCAGCGAGATCTCCGCGCCGCCGCGGATCGCGTGCACGCCCCGGATCTCGCCGACCACGACGCCGCGCGCCTTCACTTGCCCGCCCGCGCGCAGCTGGTTGCCGACGCGATCGGCTTGCAGCGTCACCGGCACGGTGGTGGTGAAGTCCTTGTTGTAGATCTTCACCGTGAGCAGCACGAACGCCGACAGCGCCGCCAAGAACAGCACCCCGGCGGTGCGGACTCGGGTCTTGTGCCAGCGCCGGTTCATCCGGCCACCTGGACGGTCGTCGTGGCGCCCCAGATGGCGAGGCTGAGGAAGAAGTCCAGGACGCTGATCGCGACGATCGCCGTCCGCACCGCCCGGCCCACCGCGACGCCGACGCCGGCCGGACCGCCGCTCGCGCGGAAGCCGTAATAGCAATGCGCGAGCACCACGACGACGCTGAAGATCAGCACCTTCCCGAACGACCACAGCACGTCGCCGGGCGGCAGGAACAACAGGAAGTAATGGTCGTACGTGCCCGCCGATTGCCCGAAGCCCCACACCGTGACCTGCCGCGACGCGAGATACGACGACAACAGCCCCACGGCGTACAGCGGAATCACCGCGATGAACCCGGCGATCACCCGCGTGGTCACCAGATACGGCACGCTCGGGATGCCCATCACCTCGAGCGCGTCGATCTCCTCCGAGATCCGCATCGCGCCCAGTTGGGCGGTGAAGCCGCAACCGACCGTCGCCGACAACGCCAGCCCGGCCACCAGCGGCGCGATCTCGCGCGTGTTGAAGTACGCCGAAATGAACCCGGCGAACGCCGACGTGCCCACCTGGTTCAGTGCCGAATACCCTTGCAGCCCAACGACAGTCCCGGTCGCGACGGTCATCCCGACCATTACGCCGATCGTTCCGCCGATCACCGCCAGCGCGCCGCTGCCGAAGCTCACCTCGGCCAGCAGCCGGACAATCTCGCGCAGGTACCGGCGCACCGCGCGCGGCACCCAGCCGAGCGTGCGCAGGAAGAACAGGATCTGGTCGCCGAGGGTGTCGAGGAAGCCCAGCCTGCGGTCGATGGCTTCGAGCACGCGCGTCGGAGTCGGGGTGGCCATCAGCTTCCCTTCGGCGGCACGAGCTGGAGGTACACCGTGGTGAGGATCAGGTTCAGCACGAACAGCAGCAGGAACGTGATGACGACGGACTGGTTCACCGCGTCGCCGACGCCCTTCGGCCCGCCGCGCGGATTCAGCCCCCGATAAGACGCGACGACCGCCGCGACGAATCCGAACAGCAACGCCTTGATCTCGCTGATCCACAGGTCGGGAAGCTGTGCCAGCGCGGAGAAACTCGCCAGGTACGCGCCCGGCGTGCCGCCCTGCATGATCACGTTGAAGAAGTAGCCGCCGAGCACGCCGACCACGCTGACCATGCCGTTGAGGAACACCGCCACGCCCATCGCGGCCAGCACGCGCGGCACGATCAGGCGCTGGATCGGCGAAACTCCCAGCACCTCCATCGCGTCGATTTCCTCGCGGATGGTGCGGGAGCCGAGGTCGGCGCACATCGCGCTGCCGCCCGCGCCCGCGATGAGCAGCGCGGTCACGATCGGGCTGGCCTGCTGGATGATCGCCAGCACGCTCGCCGCGCCGGTGAACGACTGCGCGCCGATCTGCGTGGTCAGCGACCCGATGTGCAGCGCGATCACCGCGCCGAACGGGATCGACACCAGCGCGGTCGGCAGGATCGACACGCTCGCGATGAACCAGAACTGCTGCACGAGTTCACGGAACTGGAACGGACGGCGGAACGTCAGCCGGACGACGTCGAGCCCCAGTGCGTAAAGCCGGCCGGTCTGGTGCAGTGCCGCGGCGCCGGGAAACGCCATCGCCCGACCTCCCAGCAATTTCCGGGCACGGCGGAATGCCCGCCGAACGCCCGTTCCGGTGCTGATCCGTTTGGCGGATCGAGGCGGAAGGAAAGCGTCGGCGGGGTTACCGTGCGGTTTCGTTACTGGTCAGTACGCTAACGAGGGCCTTGCCCGCAGACAAGAACTTGCCCCGTCCTGCGGGGTCACGGCGTCGTAACCGCCGAATTCTTGTGCGGTTGTGACAACTGCCGGGAATGCGGTTGTCAGTGCCGGAAAATAAATACCGGTGCGGCGGTTTCCGGATGTTTCAGCGGGCGAGCCAGCGGTGCAGCGAAGCCGTCAACGCCTCGGGTGCGTCGAGTTGGATGAGGTGCCCGGCCGAACGGACCAATTCCAGTCCGGCGCCTGGGATCATCCCGGCGAGCCGGTGCGCGCGGTCGACCGGGATCCAGGTGTCCTCGGTGCCCCACACGACGAGCGTGGGCACGCTGATGTCGCGGTAGCGCGGTTCGATTTCGTCGGTGTACCGCTGATCGGCCTGCGCGATCTGCCGGTAGAACGCGGCCTGTCCCGCCGAACCGAGCCACGGCGTGACCAGCATGTCGTGCGCTTCGGCGGACAACGGACGGTGGGCGGCACCGGCGATGTACTCCCGCACCAGCGCTTCGTGCAGGTTCGGCGGCAGCTGCGCGAACACGTCCGCGTTCTCGGCCACCAGACGGAAGAATTCCGAACCCCACGGTGCCAGCGCGACGACGTCCACCAGCGCCAGCGACCGATAAGCCGCGCCGTGCAACAGAAACGCGCGCAGGCTGACCGCGCCGCCGTAGTCGTGCGCCACGACGTCCGGCTCTTCGAGACCCCAATGGCCCAGCAGCGCGGCGAACGTCTCGCCCTGCGCGGCCAGCGAAACGTCCTGGCCGTCCGCCATCGTGGAACTGCCGTAGCCCGGCATATCCCACAGGTACACGGTGAAGTCCTGCGCGAACGTCGAAGCGATCGGCTCCCACAGCTTCGACGACCACGGCGTGCCGTGACAGAACACGAGCGGCGGCCCCGCACCCTGCCGGGACCACCGCACCTGCTGCCCGCGCCAGTCGAAGACCTCCATCAACGCTTCAGGTCCGCGACGATCTCGTACGAACGCACGCGGTCCTCGTGACCGTGCACCATCGTGGTGATCATCAGCTCGTTCGCGTCGGTGTCGGCCAGCAGCTGGTCCAGTCCCTTCCGGACGCTCTCCGGCCCGCCGACGATGCTCGACCCGAACCGCTCGGCGAGGAACGCGCGGTCCATCTCGGTGTACGGGTACTCGGCGGCGTCCTCCGGCGTCGGCAGCGCGATCGGGCGGCCGCGGCGCAGGCTCAGGAAGGTCAGCCCGCTCGGCCCGGCCAGATACTCGGCGCGCTCGTCGGTCTCGGCGGCGATCACCTGCACGCCCAGCATCACGTACGGCTCGGAAAGCACCTCGGACGGACGGAAGTTCTCGCGATACAGCCGAACCGCCGGAATCGTGTTCTCGGCCGCGAAGTGGTGCGCGAAGGAGAACGGCAGCCCCAGCCGTCCGGCCAGCTGCGCGCTGAAGCCGGACGAACCCAGCAGCCACACCGGCGGCTTGTTGCCCTCGGCGGTGACCGCGTTGACGCCGCGCGCCGCGTCCGGCTCGAAGTAGGCGATCAGCTCCATCAGGTGCTCGGGGAAGTTCTCCGCGGACAGCCCGCCCGGCCCGCGCAGCGCGAGCGCGGTGCGCTGGTCGGTGCCCGGCGCGCGGCCGATGCCGAGGTCGATCCGGCCCGGGTGGAACGCCTCCAGCGTGCCGAACTGCTCGGCCACCACGAGCGGCGCGTGGTTCGGCAGCATGATCCCGCCCGAGCCGACGCGGATGGATTCGGTGGCGTCCGCGACGTGCCCGATCAGCACCGCCGTGGCCGAGCTGGCGATGCCGGGCATGTTGTGGTGCTCGGCGAGCCAGTACCGGTGGTAGCCCAGCCGCTCGGCGTTGCGGGCGAGATCGAGCGTGTTGCGCAGCGCCTCGCCGACCCCCTTCCCTTCGGAAACGGGGGAGAGGTCGAGCACGGACAGCGGCACGTCAGGCAGGGAGGTCACGTACAGCCGTAACGCGCGCGGCCGCGATTCCCTTCCCGCCTCACGCGTGCGGCAGCCAGTCCGGGTTCGAGGCGAGCACGATCAGCTGCTGCGTCGCGCGGGTGAGCGCGACGTACAGCACGCGCCGTCCGGTGGAGGACTCGGTGACCAGGTCCATGGGCTCGACCAGCACGACCGCGTCGTATTCGAGGCCCTTCGAATCGAGGCTGCCGACGACCTTCAGCCGCTCGTCGGTCTGCCCGGCGAGCCAGCCTTCGACCTCTTCGACGCGGTCCATGGCAGTGATCACACCGACCGTGCCCTCGACCGCGCCGAGCAGTTCCTTCGCCGCGGTCTGCGTCGCGGTCACCAGCGCGGCCTGATCGACCGGGCGGACCTCCGGCTCGATTCCGGTGGTGCGCACGGCCTTGGGCAGCTCGTCGGCCTGCGCGTGGCCGGCCACGACCTTCGCCGCCAGATCGAAGATCTCCGCCGAGTTCCGGTAGTTCGTGCGAAGCGTGAAGCGCCGCCGTGTGGTCTTCACGCCGAACGCCTGGTCACGGGCCTGTGCCGCCTCGTCCGGATCCGGCCACGAACTCTGCACCGGGTCGCCCACGACGGTCCAGCTCGCGTACTTGCCGCGACGGCCGACCATCCGCCACTGCATCGGCGAAAGGTCCTGCGATTCGTCGACGACCACGTGCGAGTACTCGTCGTAGTGCTCCGGGCGGTGCGGCGCGCCGCCGGAACTGCCGCGCTCAGGGGCCACCTCGACCACGGTCTGGCGACGGCGCCGCTTCGGCTCCGGCCCGACCAGCACGCGCAGCTCGTCCAGCAACGCGACGTCGGCCACCGACCAGCCGCGCGCGCGGTCCGCGAAATCGGCCGCCAGCAAGCTGATCTCGTTCCGGTTCAGGATGCCCTTCGACGCCGCGGCCAGCCGCTTCTCCGTGCCGAGCCACTTGAGCACCTGCGCCGGGTACAACACCGGCCACCACACGACGAGGAAGCGGTGGAAGTCGATGCGCTCGCCGAGATCGTTGATCAGCTCTGCGCGGTCGATCTCCTTGCCGTCCGCCTTCGCGTACTCCTCGGCCTTGTCCGCGAGCGCGGCCAGAAGTAGCTCTGCCACGCGTACGCGCGACCGGTTCGGCGGCGCGCCCTGCGTGTGCGCCTTGCGCCGTACCTTCTCCAACTCGCGCGCGGTGAGCTTCAGTACTTCGCCGCGGTAGACGATCTTCAGCTCTGTCGGCGCTTCGGGCGGGGTGTCGCGCAACGCGCGCAGAAGCACCTTTCGCATCCGAAGCGAACCCTTGATCGCGGCCAGCGCGGCTGTGTCCTGGCGCGTCGCTTCGAGACCGTCGAGCACTTCGCCGAGCGCGCGCAGTTCGACGTTCGTTTCGCCCATCGACGGCAACACGCGCGAGATGTACGTGGTGAAGACGCCCGAAGGGCCGATCACCAGCACGCCCGCGCCGCCGAGCTGACGGCGGTGCCGGTACAGCAGGTACGCCGCGCGGTGCAGCGCGACCGCCGTCTTGCCAGTGCCTGGACCGCCGGTGATCTCGGTGACCCCGCGCCACGGCGCGCGGATGACGTCGTCCTGTTCCTTTTGGATCGTGGCGACGATGTCGCGCATCTTCTCGCCGCGCGAGCGGCCGAGCGCGGCCATCAGCGCGCCCTCGCCGACGATCTGCATGTCCTCGGGCACGGCGTCGGCGATCAGCACGTCGTCGTCCACGTCCAGCACCGTCTGCCCGGAGCAGCGGATCACGCGGCGGCGCACGACGTCCATCGGCTCTTCGGCGGTGGCCTGGTAGAACGCGGCGGCGGCGGGCGCGCGCCAGTCGGTGACCAGGTTGTCGAACTCGGTGTCGCGGATGCCGAGGCGGCCCACGTAGATGTGCTCGCGGTCGAGGTGGTCGAGCCTGCCGAAGACCAGGCCCTCGTACTCGGCGTCGAGCGTCTGCAGGGTCTGGTTCGCGTGGTAGACCATCATGTCGCGTTCGAACAGCATCGACGCCTGCTCGAAGATCGCTTCGCGCTGGGCGCCTTGGCCCAGCTCGTAGCCCTTGGCCCGCATCGCCTCGGCCTGGGTCCGCAGCTCGGCGAGCCGCGTGTAGACCCGGTCGACGTGTGCCTGCTCGACGGCGATCTCAGCCCGTCTCACCCGGGGTTCCGACACGCAACGCTCCCTTGAACACCATGACCTCGCCTCTGGAGGGCGAAGGACGACTCTACGCGCCCGCGCGCGAGGGTTCGGCAAGTCCTGCCCAACGCCACATCGCGACCTTGGGCGAAGATGGCCGGGTGACGAGGATCGTGGCGGGGAAGGCGGGCGGACGGCGGCTGAAGGTGCCGCCGAAAGGCACCCGTCCTACGTCGGAGCGGGTGCGGGAAGCACTGTTCAACGCCCTCGAAGTGGCCGGTGAGCTGGACGGAGCTCGCGTACTTGACCTCTACGCCGGCTCGGGTGCGCTCGGTCTCGAAGCGCTTTCTCGGGGTGCCAAGGACGCGTGGTTCGTGGAAGCCGACCGTCGGGCGGTAGACGTGCTTCGCGGCAACGTCGCCGATTTACGGCTAGGCGGCACGGTGCGGGCGGGCCAGGTTGAGACGGTTGTCGCTGCTCCTGCGTCGGTGCAGTTCGACGTAGTGCTCGCAGACCCGCCGTACGCGGTTGACGCTGCTTCGCTGGGTACTGTGCTCGCTTCGTTGCACAGTGGTGGCTGGCTTGCTGACGGCGCGTTGACGGTGATTGAACGGGCTGCGCGCGACGGTGCTCCGGAGTGGCCGTCGACGTTTAAGCCGCTTCGCGACAAGCGCTACGGCGATACAGCGTTGTACTGGGCGGAGTACGACAGCTCATCTGAGGTGTGACGCAGTCGTCACGAGTGCGCGCGCGACCGCGTGGCTTGATAGCGTCCGCGCCATGCGGCGTGCGGTCTGTCCCGGTTCTTACGATCCGGCCACCAACGGACATCTCGACATCATCGAGCGTGCTTCGGCGCTCTTCGACGAGGTTGTCGTCGCGGTGGGGGTGAACAAGAGCAAGAAGGGCCTCTTCAGCGTCGAGGAACGCATGGAGATCCTCCGCGAGATCACCGCGAAGCTGCCGAACGTACGCGTCGATTCGTGGCAGGGCCTGCTCGTGGACTACTGCCGCGACAACGACATCGCCGCGGTCGCGAAGGGCCTTCGCTCGGTCAGCGACTTCGACTACGAGCTGCAGATGGCTCAGATGAACCGTGAGCTCACCGGCCTCGAAACGCTGCTGATGGCGAACAACCCCGCGTACGGCTTCGTGTCCAGTTCGCTGGTCAAGGAGATCGCGGCGCTCGGCGGCGACATCGAGAACCTGGTGCCGCCGGTGGTGTACGAACGCCTCGTCGCGGTCTACGCCAAACAGGACTGAGCACCGCTTCCGTCCGCAACGCCAGCCCAGCGGCCGATTTAGCCTGAACGGATTACAGCCTTCGTCGGGACTTCGGCCGCGACCTGAAGCTGTTCACCTCACGTCATTCTGCGGACTACCCGACCGGGTTACCGTCCGAAAATGACCAACAACCGCAGCCGCATAGTCGGTGTCCTTTTCGCACTGCTGGTCGGTTTCCTGGGGTTCGGCACGGCCGCGGAGGCCGTCCCGCTGTCCCCGGCGGCGCCGGCGTCCGTGCAGCCGAAGCAGAACTCCTGTGGGGATCTGTCCGGGTTCACGCACGTCAAGCTGTCGGCGCTGCCCGCGCAGGCGACTGACACCTACAAGCTCATCCAGACGAACGGCCCGTTCCCGTACCCGAAGAACGACGGTGTCGTGTTCACCAACCGCGAGGGGATCCTGCCCTCCTGCGCGTCGAGCTACTACCACGAGTACACCGTGCCCACGCCCGGTTCGAGCAACCGCGGCACCCGCCGGATCGTGACCGGCCAGGGCGGCGAGTACTTCTACACCGGCGACCACTACGCCACGTTCCAGGTCATCGACATCGACGGCGGCAGCACCCCGACGAAGTGCGGTGACCTGTCGAAGCTGAGCCCGGTCGGCTACTCGACGCTTTCCGACGAGGCCAAGAAGGTCGTCGACGGCGTGCGCGCCGGCACCCTCAGCGACGGCACGACCTACGAGAACCGCGAGGGCGTCCTGCCCGCGTGCGACGCCGGCTACTACACGCTGTACGACGTCGGCTCGGAGGACCGCGTGATCTCCGGCGACGGCGGCGAACTCGTCTACACGCCGGACCACTACGCCACCTTCCAGAAGATCGATCTCAACGGCTGATCGCGGCGCGGCGGGGCGGTCTCACCGACGGGTGAGGCCGCCCCTTCCCGTCCGTGCCAGGACACGCCCGGTCGGGTGCTCGTTCACCGGTTCAGGCTGCGAAGCGGGCAGACTGGAAGCCAGTGATCGGGGAAACTGCTTGAGGGAGTGGCCGTGTACCGGGTTTTCGAGGCACTCGACGAGCTCGTCACGATCGTCGAAGAGGCGCGTGGGGTTCCCATGACGTCCAGCTGCGTGGTGCCCCGCGGCGACGTCCTCGAGCTGCTCGACGACGTCCGCGACGCGCTTCCCGGCGAAGTGGACGACGCGCAGGACGTGCTCGACAAACGCGACGACCTGCTGCTGGCCGCGCGCAAGGAGGCGGGGGAGACCGTCGCCGGCGCGAACGAGGAAGCCGAGCGGACGGTGTCGGACGCCACGTCCGAGGCAGAGCGCATCCTCGCCGACGCGCGCGCCCGCGCGGAGCAGATGCTGGGCGACGCGCACAACGAGGCCGAGCGCATGGTCGCGGGCGGGCAGGCCGAGTACCAGAACCTCACCGAACGGTCCCGCGCCGAGTCCGAGCGGATGATCCAGGCCGGCCGCGACGCCTACGACCGCGCGATCGAGGACGCCCGCGCCGAACAGGCCCGGCTCGTCTCGCAGACCGAGGTCGTGCAGGCCGCGCACGCCGAATCCGCGCGCATCGTCGACGAGGCGCACGCCGAAGCCGACCGCCAGCGCGCCGACTGCGACGCGTACGTGGACGGCAAGCTGGCCGAGTTCTCCGAACTGCTGGCCACCACGCTGCGCACCGTCGATTCGGGCCGCAACCACCTGCGTTCGCCTTCGACCGGCCACGGCAACGGCCGCTCGACGCTGTACGACTACCAGGTCTGAGTTCCCGCCGCGCGGGTGTTCCGGCCGGTTGGGACGGGATGCCGAGGCTGTCGGCGGGGCAAGCGGCCCCAATGTGGCATTGGGTGCGTCAGATGCACCCAATGTGGCGTTCGGTGCGTCGCATGCACCCAATGCCACATTGGGGCGCATGACCGCCGCGCATCCGGTACCGCCCGGCACTGCGGCCCGTGCATGCCGGTCACGGTTCCGGCCGCGATCGGTGCTCGCCAGGTCCGGCCACCTCCAACGCGGTTGCGGGGCCTGCGTACGCTGGTAGGCGATGTCCGAAAACCCTGCCCAGAACCCCCGCCCCGCGCAGCTCGACGACCGCAGCCCGTGGGTGGTCGACACCCGTGAGCTCGGCCGCCGCGCGGGACTCAGCCGGGAGCTGCGCCGCAGCGCGCCCGTGCCGACCGCGCTCGGCGTCCCCGGCGTGCTCGAAATCCGCGAAGGCGAGCCCGTCGAGCTCGACCTGATGCTCGAATCCGTCGTCGAGGGCGTCCTCGTCACCGGCGCCGCGACCGCGGTCGCCACCGGCGAGTGCTCGCGCTGCCTCGACCCGGTCACCGAGCACATCGAGGTCGACCTCACCGAGCTGTTCGCCTACCCGGGCTCGGCCACCGAGGAGACCACCGACGAGGACGAGATCCCTCGCCTCGTCGACGACCGGATCGACCTCGAGCCGACCGTCCGCGACGCCGTGGTGCTGGCGCTTCCGCTCGCCCCGCTGTGCCGCGAGGACTGCCCCGGTCTGTGCATCGAATGCGGCGTCAAGTGGGCCGATCTCGAGCCCGGACACGGGCATGAGAAGATAGATCCTCGGTGGGCCGCGCTGGTCGAGCGATTCGACGAGAACGCGGGCGAATAGCCTGCGCACGGCTCCGGAGAGCAAGCCTGACGAGCGTCCAGCTCGATCCGGGAGAAGTAAGTTCGCTCGCATCCGCGAGCAGACCGTTTGAAGGAGATCTACTCGTGGCCGTCCCGAAGCGGAAGATGTCGCGATCCAACACGCGCTCCCGCCGCAGCCAGTGGAAGGCGGCTCCGGTTCAGCTGGTGCCCTGCTCCAACCGCGCCTGCCGCCAGCCGAAAATCCAGCACGTCGCTTGCCCGGCTTGCGGCCAGCACAACGGCCGCCAGGTCGTCGAGCCCGCCTGAGCGGGCAGCCGACCATGGGGGGTAAGCCCGTCGGAGGACCCGCGGCCGATCCCGCATCGTTGCTCGAGGCGCTCGGGGTCGTTCTCGACCCCGAGCTGCTCCGTCTTTCGCTCACGCACCGCTCGTACGCGTACGAGCACGGCGGCCTGCCACCGAACGAGCGACTGGAGTTCCTCGGAGACGCGGTGCTCGGCCTCGTCGTCACCGACCACCTCTACACCACCCACCCCGACCTGCCCGAGGGCCAGCTCGCGAAGCTGCGCGCCAGCGTCGTCAACATGCACGCGCTGGCGGGCGTCGCACGCGGGCTCGGCGAGGGCGGGCTCGGGGCGCATCTGCTGCTGGGCAAGGGCGAAGAGCTCACCGGCGGCCGGGACAAGGCGAGCATCCTCGCCGACGGTCTCGAAGCCGTCATCGGCGCCACGTACCTCGCGCACGGCATCGAGGTCGCGCGCAAGCTGGTGCACCACCTCTTCGACGGGTTGCTGGCCGAGGCTCCGCTGCGCGGGGCTGGCCTCGACTGGAAGACCAGCCTGCAGGAGCTGACCGCCTCCGGGGGACTCGGCGTGCCCGAGTACCGCGTCGAGGACAGCGGTCCCGACCACCGCAAGGAATTCACCGCCACCGTGCTGGTGGCGGGCCGCGCGCTGGGCGAAGGCAACGGCACCACGAAGAAGGAAGCCGAGCAGAAGGCCGCGGAGACCGCCTGGCGGGCGCTGTCGGAGGAACTCGGCACCGGCGACGACGCGAGCTGAGTCGTTTTTTCTTCCCGGGGCCGGCCGACGTGAATGTCGGCCGGCCCCGGTTTTTGGTGCTGACGCACGGGCCCGCCGTTTTTTGTCGGGGGTGCCGGGCAGAATGAGCGCATGCCCGAACTACCCGAGGTCGAGACCGTCCGCGCCGGTCTCGAAGCGCACGTCGCCGGCCGTACCGTCCGGGCCGTCGAAGTGCTGCACGAACGCGCCATCCGGCGGCACGCCCAGGGAGCCGCCGACTTCACCGGACGGCTCGCCGGAGTCACGATCGAGGCGGCCCGGCGGCGCGGCAAATACCTGTGGCTGGAACTGTCCGACGGCGAAGCGGTGCTGGCGCATCTCGGCATGAGCGGCCAGATGCTGGTGCAGCCCGAGGGCTCGGCGGACGAGAAACACCTGCGCGTCCGGGTCCGCTTCGCCGACGGCGGGCCGGAACTGCGGTTCGTCGACCAGCGCACGTTCGGCGGCCTGGCGCTGGACGAACTGGTCGAGGTCGACGGCGACAGCCTGCCCGGCACCATCGCGCACATCGCCCGGGACCCGATGGACCCGAAGTTCGACCCGGAGGCCGCCGTGCGCGCGCTGCGTTCGCGGCGGACCGAGGTGAAACGCGCGCTGCTCGACCAGACGCTGGTGTCCGGGGTGGGCAACATTTACGCCGACGAGGCGTTGTGGCGCTCCAAACTGCATTGGTCGCGGCCGACCGAGAAACTCACTGCCGCACAGGGGCGAACGCTGGTGTCCGCGGCGAGCGACGTGATGTCGGCGGCGCTGCTCGCGGGAGGTACGTCGTTCGACGCGCTTTATGTGAACGTGAACGGGGAATCGGGGTATTTCGAGCGCTCGCTCGACGCGTACGGCCAGGAAGGAATGCCGTGCCGCCGCTGCGGTTCGCCGATCCGGCGGGAGCCGTTCATGAACCGGTCGTCGTTTTCATGTCCGCGGTGTCAGCGGCGGGCTCGGGTGGCTTAGCCGCGCGGTGGACCGGTGGCGAGGCTGGGCTGGGCGGGTCCGTTGTGGGTGTGGTCGGGCGAGAACGGGAGGTCGCTGAGCACCGCGCGACTTGACCGGTAGCGATGCCCGAACCGCGCGAACCAGCGGCCTTTTCCTTCCGCGTCACCGACATTGGGCGGCGAAAAGCCTTGTGCTGCTGGCACATCGGTGAATTCAAGCTCAAGCTGTCTCCTCGCGGGCGAAGAGCGGTTCCGCCGCTTCCAGCCGCGGGACCGAGATGCCTGACCGGCGTGCTTCGGCCAGCGTGTCCCGGCAGACCTCGCGCGGCTCCTCCGCGTCAGGGTTGTTGTGTGCTGCGAAACTCGCGCGCACCGGCCCGACGTGGGCGGTCAGCCAGGCGAGCACGGGGGCCGTCAGCCAGGTGGGCGCTCGGAACAGCAGCAGACCGCCGCGGTGCCGTCGCAGGTCGATACCGCGCGCTTCGAGGAGCGGCAGAAGTTCGCGCCCGGCCAGCAGGCCCTCGCGCATGTCGCGCGTCGATCCGGCCAGGTCGGACAGGGAACCCAGCCGCAGGCCCTGGGAGAACAGGCCCGCATCCGACACGAAATGGACCCACAGCCAGCCGCGGAAGTCCGGACGCTCCTTGATTCGGAGCCCGGCCTCGCGGAAAGCCTTGCGCACGGCCAATTCCCGGTCGGTCGGGGGCTGGCCGAGAGTGCCGAAGACGACCGACCGCAGCAGGAATCCGCGGAGCACGCCGTCCGCGCCGAAACCTCCGCCGCCTTGGGGGAAGCCCCAGGCGACCTGGTCGACGGGGAGTGCGCCGATCGCGTCCAGCGGCTCGGTCCAGAGGTTGCCGAAGACCAGCACCGTGGCCCGGCCGACGCGCGGAGCCAGGAAATCCGTCGCCTCCGCGAGGCGGTGGTGCCCCACGCTGAGCACGATCAGGTCGAAGTCGTGGTCCGGTTCCAGCTCCTCCCGGAGGCGCACGGGCCACTTCTCGATGACGCGCTGCCCCAGCGGCCGGTGCCGCATATCGAACAGGTCGAACTCGACGGTGTTCCCGTACGTTGCCGCGCGGCCCGGCCGGACGTAGAACTCGACCGCGTGTCCCGCGCGTTGCAGGGCCCAGCCGTAGACAGTGGCGATCACGCCTCGGCCGAACATCAGGATCTTCACGCTGCACCTCGTGGGGTAGCATTCGATGTGGAGACAATCTCCACTTTTCAAAATATGGAGATCACCTCCACTTGTCAACGCGAGGGAGAGCATGACCGCCGACAAGCCGCTGCGGGCCGACGCCCGGCGCAACCGCGACGTCCTCATCGCCAAGGCACGAGAGATCTTCGACGCCGGCGAGTTCTTCGACCTGCGCTTCGACGACTTCGCGAGCCTGGCCGGGGTGGGCACCGGCACGCTCTACCGGCATTTCCCCACCCGGGAGGCGCTCGCCGAGGCGGTCTACCACGGGGAAGTCGCCGCGCTGTGCGACCGCGCGCGCGAACTGCGGGCCACGCTGCCCGCGGCGGAGGCTTTGGCGACTTTCCTGCGCGGGATGGTCGACCACATCGACGCTCACGAGGGGTTGGCCCGGACGCTGGCCACGCTCATGGCCGAACGGTCAGGCGATCTCGCCGAGGGCAGTCAGGCGCTGGAGCAGGCTGTCGCCGACTTGGTGGCCGCCGCGGTGCGGGACGGCAGCATTCGCGACGACGTGGATTCCGGTGCCGTGATGATGGTGCTGCACGGCATCGGCGCGGCCCACGACCGTCCACATTGGCGTGCCGAGGCTGACGACGTCATCACCCTCTTGCTGGACGGGCTGCGCCGTCCGCAGTGACACCGCGCGGCGGTGCGGTTTCAGGATGGTCGCGTAGTCGCGCGGAGGCGAGCGAAAACCAAGCCAGCAACGGTAATCGCGACCGCGAGCCAAGCGAACCAATCGCCGAAGCGCGTGTGGAACGTCTGGCCGGGACCCGCTGGAACGTCGGCGACGACGGTCGTGAACGGGGCTGGTCCGCCGGTGCGGGCCTCGCCGAGGACGCGGCCGTAGCCGTCGGACAGCATCAGGCTGCCGTTCGCGTCGGAGAGCGCGATCGACTGTCCACTTTCGACACCCCGGAGCAGCGCGTTGCGGGTGTGCTGCCAGCCGCCCTCGTCGTTGTTGCCCGGCGGGACGGCCAGTTCCGCCGGGATCGCGAGGATCCGCGAACCGGCGGCGGCGTAGTCGCGGCTGGGGGAGGTGAACGTCGTGTCGCCGCAGATCACCAGTCCGGTCGGGACCTCGGCGCCCGGAACGAACACCAGATCGCGTCCCGGCGGGCTCACCAGGTCGTGGTGCTTCAGGTACCGAGCGGGTGACGAGCCGTCGGCGGGGAAGGCCAGCGCGTAGTCGTAGTTGTGCTTGCCTGGCCGGTCGTAGTACTCGAAGCCGACCACGATCGCCGCGCCCCGGGTCTTGGCCGCGCGCCGCATCGGCTCTACCAACGCGGCTGGCCATTCCTCCTCGGCACTGAAAGCGGCTTCGGGCAACACGATGAGCTTCACGCCGTCCGGCATGGCGGAGATCTGCTGGAGGTAGTCGTTGACCAGGGCCCGGCCTTGAGCGGTGCCGAGCGAGGGACCCCAGTGGTAGCCAGCATTCTGCGTGATAGCGGCCATCCGCACCGTCGAGCCGCCTGTGCCGGAAAGCCGTAAAGCTCCGCCGCCAAGGGACAAAGCCACAATGACCGCGGCGACAACGCCAATGCGCACCCGCGACGCTCCGGGCGCGCACATCGCGGCGACCGCGAAAGCGGGCAGCAGCACCAGGAACTCGACGCCCCACATCCCGGCCCACGAAGCGGTTTGAAGCACGAGCGGCGTGTCGCCCTGGTCATTGGCGAGGGAACCCATCATCCCCATCGGGTTCAGCGTGGCGATCAGGTACAAGAGCGCGGTCCACGCCGCCGGTGCGGCGAGGCTGGCCAGCAGCGTCCGGCTTCGGCGTACCAAAGCCCAGAACAGCCACACCGCGAAGGTGAACACCAGCGACATCCCGACGTCGATGGCGGCGCCGAACGGCCACAACGGTTCGTCGCCGGAATGTGTTTGGTAGGCCCACATATTCGCGGTGCCGAGCAGGAACGCGCCGAACGCGGTGCTCACCGCGGTCCAGCCGCTGGCGCGGGTTGCCAGCAGCAGCACGGGAAACGGCGCGAGCCAAGTCAGCGCGGCGATCGGGTCCAGTCCGGTGCCGAAGTAGAAGAGCGCGGCTGAAGAAAGCAGCGCGACCGGGACTTGCCAGCGGGCATTACGTTCTGAGGCCATCGAAAATCCTCCGGGAAGTACGTCGGCACAGCGCGCGGAACTCGGGTTCCGCCGCCCCCATCCGGCCGGCGAGGTAGTGCAGCACCATGCCTTGCGTTTGCGTGCTGACGGTCAGCGCGGCTTCCAGCGGATCGTCGTCGCGCAGCACGC
Source organism: Amycolatopsis sp. cg13 (assembly GCF_041346965.1). Lineage (GTDB taxonomy): Bacteria > Actinomycetota > Actinomycetes > Mycobacteriales > Pseudonocardiaceae > Amycolatopsis. The sequence continues at coordinate 3,831,854 of NZ_CP166848.1, read as the reverse complement.
CGTCGCGGATGCCTTCTTCGATCAGCCGGACCAGCGCGGTGAACGGCGGCGAACCGGGTTCGCGGAAACTGTCGGGATATACCCGGGCCCGCGCCCAGCTTTCGGTCATCAAGAAGCGGTACAGATGCGGCTGGCCGAGGGCGAAATCCAGGAACCGGTCCAGCAGCGTGTCGAAGCGGTCGAACCATTCGCCGTCCGGCTCCGGGTCTTTCCATGCCGCGCCCAATTCCCGGCCGGTGGCGTCGGCGACCGCGCGCAGCAAGACCTCGCGGTTTTCGTAATGCCGGTAGATCGCCATCGCGGTGACTCCGGCGGCTTCGGCGACCCGGCGCATGCTGACCGCCGCCGCGCCCTCGGCGGCGATGATCTCGCGCGCTGCCGTCGCGAGCCGTTCGGCTGTCGGGATCTCGACCATGTCTACACTGTAGACCACGGAGGTCTACGTCGTATACCTGTCCGTTCGTCTCTCGCTGACCTGGTCGAATGGGCAGCGATACCGCCGAACGGCCGCTCGCCGCGCACACTACTGCGCTATGCGTGGTAGCTTCTGCTCGCGCAGGACCGGGGAAGGAACGCCGTGGAGATCAGTCAGCTGCTCAAGGGAGTGCTGGACCTGGCGGTCCTCGCGGTGCTGCGCGACGACGACGGGTACGGATACGACGTGCTGCGAAGGCTGCGCGCCGCCGGCCTGGAGGAGGTCGGGGACGCGTCGGTGTACGGCACGCTGCGGCGGCTGTACAAGGCGGGATTGCTGACGTCGTACGTGGTTCCGAGCGAAGAGGGCCCGCACCGCAAGTACTACAGCTTGAACGACCGGGGCAGGGCGCGGCTCGCCGAGTCGGCGCGCACGTGGCGCAGCTTCGCGTCCATTATGGACAGTTTGGTGAAAGAGCGGGCCTGACCGCGCGGACAGGCGAAACCGCGGGCACGAATCGGGGAGAGGCAGCATGAGCACGGACAAGCCGACGGCCGCGCGGGTGTACCTGTCGAGGGTGCGCACCGCGCTCGCGGACCTGCCCGCGAACGAGATCGAGGAACTGCTCGAGGACGTCCGGCCGCAGCTGGCCGAGATGGAGTCGGAAGCGGGCGCGGCGGCGCGGGTCGAGGACCTCGTCGCGCGGCTCGGCACTCCGGAGAGCTACGCGGCCGAACTGCGGGCGTCCGGCGGTTACCCGTCTGCCCCGGCGGCTTCGGAAGCGGCGACCGGGGTGCTGCCGGCGACGGCGAAGCCGGGCCGGGTCGGACCGCGGCTTGCCTTGTGGGGCTTGGTCTTCTGCGCGGTGGGGACGGCGATGATCGCGTTCTACACCGCGGTGCGCTTCAATGCCGAGGCGCTGGCCGGGATGATCTTGCTGGCCCCGGTGTTCGCGGTGAGCGTGGCGTTCCTGTTGCTGCGCGGGCTCGAAGCGATGCGGGAGCTGCCGGAGGTGGTCCGTGCGCGGGCGATGGTGAAGTCGATGCGGGAGGACCGCTCGGCCGACCGCGCGCTCACGTATCTCAATTCGCTGAAGCCGGCGTGGTGGGTGGTCTGCGGGTTCGCGCTGCTGGCGTTCGGGCTGCTGCTGATGATCCGGGACCTGCACGCGGTCCTGCTGCTGCCGGTGCTGCTCGTCGGCGCGGGACTGGTGATGTGGGCGGGCCCGCGGATCAAGGCCGACGGCCGGATGCTGTGGATCGCGGTGCCGGTGTCGGCGTTCGTGGTGGGCAGCGCGTTCGGCGGCCTCGGCGCGGCGGTCCACCTGGTCCGGGACCGCACGTATTCGTCGAGTTCGACCCCGGCGTACGCCTCGTCGATGTACCAGGACTCCCACGGCAACGAGTCGCTGCGCTACGGCCAGCACGAACTGACCAATCTGTATGCCTTCGACGCGAACGGCAAACCGCTGGAGAATGTCTATCTCTACGACGACCGCGGCCGTCCGCTCACGATCACGCGCTACGGCTGCGAGAAGGACACCGGCACGAGTCAGATGACGGGGCAGGACAACCAGTTCCCGCGTCCGAAGGTCGTCGAGGGAGTGCAGGACGACCACGGGAACGTCAACGGCTACAACGGTTATCGCGGCTATTGCCGGGAGGACGCGGGGGTGCCGTTCGCGGCGGTGATTCCGAAGGCTCCGGCGACATCCGGGACTCCGGTTCCGCCGAGCAGCCCGCCGAAGTCCGCTCCGCCGACGAGGTAGTGCGGGGAAGGTTGGTTCCGCTGCCTCGCTCACGAGACTCGGCCAGCACCGCGACGGCCGCTGGCCCAGCTTCGCCGCAGCTGCCTCCGGCGGAGACAGCTGCCTCGCTCACGAGACCCGGCCAGCACCGCGACAGCCGCTGCCCCAGCCTCGCCGCAGCTGCCTCCGGCGGAGACTGCGGTCGTTGCCCGGTGCCGGTCGCTCGGCGGGAGCGTGCCCCGGTTCGAGAACCGGCACCGGAAACGCCGCAGCTGGGTTTCGCTTGGTCAAGCCAATCTCTCCTTGCCGGATTCGTAGCCTGGCAAGGCCCGGAACGCGAAACCGGGCGCCAAGGCCGCGAAACGGCCCGGACGCCCGGGAGGCGAGTCGGCGAAACTCAGTGGTTGAACGCCGAGCGCGCCGCCAGGTCCGCCAGCAGCTGGCGGCCCTTCTCGGCGTTGCGCGGCTGCGACAGCACGTCGTAGCGCTGCGCGACCAGCTGGCTCTGCGAGATGAACCCGCGCTTGTTGCGGTTCGCCGCGTAGCCCAGCGCGCCGAAGGCCACGTTGAACACGACACCCGCGGCGAGGCCGAGCACGATCGACAGCAGCCCGGCGGCCGGGTTGAGCATGCTCAGCACCAGGCCCAGGAACAGGCCGAACACCGCGCCGGACATGGCCGCGCTGCTGAGCATCCGGCTCCAGCTCATCTTGCCCGCGATGCGCTCGACGAGCATCGGCTGGACCCCGACGATCGTGACGTCGGTGACCGGGAAATCAGCGTGCGCGAGGTGGTCGACGGCCTGCTGGGCCTGCTCGTAGGACTCGTACGACCCGATCGGCCACCCGGTGGGCAGCGTCGGGAGCTGCGGCCGCGCCTGCTGCTGGCTGAACGTGGTCTGCGTGAATGCTTCAGTCATCCCTCTCACCTCTCTTGCCCGGTCCAACGCACGAGGCGGCGGATTTGGTCCCGGACGCACCCGATTCACAGTATCTTCTCAGCCGGGCAACCCGGACATAGCAGGCGCCGCCTGGGTGAGCCGCGCCGAACCCGCGTTTAAAGGTCTATGAAAATACCTTTCAGTGGATTGACCCTGGCAGGACCGCCCGGTAAGAAGAAGCCGCAAAGGACCTGATCCGAACCTTTGGGGCGATGCGATGGCGGCCAGGCGAGGAATGCTCACGCTCGAAGATCTCCGCGAACGGGTGACGGCGGGCACGATCGACACGGTGCTCGTCGCGCTCACCGACATGCAGGGGCGGCTCCAGGGCAAGCGCTGTTCGGCGGAGTACTTCCTCGAAGAGGTGGCCGGCCACGCGACCGAGGCGTGCAACTACCTGCTCGCGGTGGACGTCGACATGAACACCGTCGACGGCTACGACATCTCGTCCTGGCAGAGCGGTTACGGCGACTTCGTGCTCCGGCCGGATTTCGCGACGCTGCGGGAGATTCCGTGGCAGGAGGGCACCGCGCTGGTGCTCGCGGACGTCGAGCGCGTGCAGGGCGGCCCGGTTTCCGTATCGCCGCGCCAGGTGCTGCGCCGCCAGCTCGACCGGCTCGCTGAGCACGATCTGAAGGCGTACGTGGGCACCGAACTCGAGTTCATCGTGTTCGACGACTCCTACGAATCCGCGTGGGACAAGCGGTATCAGGACCTCAAGCCGTCCAATCAGTACAACGTCGACTACTCCATGCTCGGCACCGCGCGCATCGAGCCGCTGCTGCGCCGGATCCGCAACGGGATGGCGGGCGCGGGCCTGTATCCGGAGTCGGCGAAGGGCGAGTGCAACCCCGGCCAGCACGAGATCGCCTTCCGGTACGCCGAAGCGCTCGCGACGTGCGACAACCACGGCATCTACAAGAACGGTGCGAAGGAGATCGCCGCGCAAGAGGGCAAGAGCCTCACCTTCATGGCGAAGTACAACGAACGCGAAGGCAACTCCTGCCACATCCACCTGAGCCTTCGCAGCAAGTCCGGCGAAGCGGTGCTTCCCGGCGACGGCGACCACGGCTTCTCGAAACTGATGCAGCACTTCCTCGCCGGACAGTTGGAGGCGTTGCGCGAGCTGACGTACTTCTTCGCCCCGAACATCAACTCGTACAAGCGTTACGTCCCTGGCAGCTTCGCGCCGACAGCGATCGCGTGGGGCACGGACAACCGTACGTGCGCGTTGCGCGTAGTCGGGCACGGTGACGGGTTGCGCGTCGAGAACCGCGTACCCGGCGGAGACGTCAACCCGTACCTCGCAGTCGCCGCGATGATCGCTGCTGGGCTGCACGGCATCGAGAACGAGCTGCCGCTGGAGCCTGAGTTCGTAGGGAACGCGTACGCGTCCGACAAGCCCACTGTGCCCGTCACGCTCGCCGAAGCCGCTGAAGTCCTCGAAGGCAGCCGTATCGCGCGAGATGCCTTCGGTGCCGATGTAGTCGACCATTACCTCAACGCCGCGCGGATCGAGCGCGAAGCGTACGAGCGAGCTGTGACCGATTGGGAGCGCATCCGTGGTTTCGAACGACTCTGACCCACCTGTCATCGGGCTCAGCACCTACTCGGAACGTGCGAAGTTCCTGGCCTGGGACACCGAGGCGACACTGCTGCACCGGGTGTACGCGGACTGCGTGGTCAAGGCGGGCGGGATTCCGGTGCTGCTGCCGCCAGTGAGCACGAACTACGACACGCTCGTCGGACGCATCGACGGCCTCGTCCTTACCGGTGGCGCGGACGTCGAACCCAGCCGTTACGGCCAGGAACCGCACGAGAAGACGTACATCCGCCCGGAGCGCGACGCGTTCGAGTTCGGCCTGTTCGCGGCGGCGCGCGCGGCCGGGAAGCCGGTGCTCGGGGTGTGTCGCGGGCTGCAGGTGCTGAGCGTCGCGCTCGGCGGCACGCTCTCGCAGCATCTGCCGGAAACCCTCGGCGACGCAACGCATCAGCCAGCCCCGGCGACGTTCGGCACCAGCACGGTCAGCCTGGTCGACGGCACGCGGGCGGCCGCGATTCTGGGCCAGGAAACGAAAGTCCAGTGTTACCACCATCAGGCGATTGACCGGCTCGGCTCCGGGCTGATCGCGTCCGGCCACGCGGCGGACGGGACGGTCGAGGCCGCGGAGGTGCCGGGAGAGTTCGTGCTCGGCGTGCAGTGGCATCCGGAGCAGGACAGCGACGACGTCCGGCTGTTCGCCGCGCTGGTGAACGCTGCGAGGGAGGGGAAATGACGACGTTCGAGGTGCGCAACCCGGCGACCGCGGAAGTGGTGCGCCAGGTCGAGCTGGCCAGCGAGGCGGAGACCGACGTCGCGATCGCCCGCGCGCACGCCGCGTTCCCGGCCTGGCGGGCGGTCGCCCCGGGCGATCGGGCGAGGCTGCTGCGCCGGTTCGCGGACGCGGTCGACGCCGACCGGGAGAACCTTGCCCGGCTGGAGGTCGAGAACTCCGGGCACACCATCGGCAACGCCCGCTGGGAAGCGGGCAACGTACGCGACCTGCTCGAATACTCCGCCGGCGCGCCGGAACGGTTGCTGGGCAAGCAAATCCCGGTCGACGGCGGGGTCAACGTCACGTTCCATGAGCCGCTGGGCGTGGTCGGCGTGATCGTGCCGTGGAACTTCCCGATGCCGATCGCGGGCTGGGGCTTCGCGCCGGCGCTCGCGGCGGGCAACACAGTCGTGCTCAAACCGGCCGAGCTGACCCCGCTCACCGCGCTGCGGCTGGCCGAACTCGCCCGCGAGGCGGGGATCCCCGAGGACGTTTTCCAGGTGCTTCCTGGCAAGGGATCGGTTGTCGGGCAAAGGTTTGTCACGCATCCGGCGGTGCGCAAGGTCGTGTTCACCGGCTCCACCGAGGTCGGCAAGCAGGTGATGGCGGGCTGCGCGGCGCAGGTGAAACGGGTGACGCTGGAGCTGGGCGGCAAGAACGCCAACATCGTGTTCGCCGACGCCGACCTCGAGAAGGCCGCGGCGACCGCGCCGTACGGGGTGTTCGACAACGCCGGGCAGGACTGCTGTGCGCGGTCGCTGATCCTGGTGCAGGACACCGTTTACGACCGGTTCCTCGAACTGCTGGAACCCGCGGTGCAGGGCGTGGTCGTCGGCGATCCCGGCGACGAGGCGACCGAGATGGGCCCGCTGATTTCCGCGGACCACCACGCGAAAGTCTCCTCCTACGTCACCGAGCAGACGCCGGTCGCCTTCCGCGGCAGCGCACCGTCCGGGCCGGGATACTGGTTCGCGCCGACCGTCGTGCTCCCGCCGGGGCTCGACGATCCGCTGGCCCGCGACGAGATCTTCGGCCCGGTCGTCGCGGTGGTCCGCTTCCGCGACGAGGCCGAGGCCGTGCGGATGGCCAACGACACCGAATACGGCCTGTCCGGCTCGATCTGGACCCGCGACGTCGGCCGTGCCTTCCGGGTCGCGCGCGGCGTCGAATCCGGGAACCTGTCGGTGAATTCGCATTCTTCGGTCCGCTACTGGACGCCCTTCGGCGGCTTCAAGCAGTCCGGCCTCGGCCGCGAACTGGGTCCGGACGCCGCGGCCGCCTTCACCGAGACGAAGAACGTTTTCCTGAGCACGGAGGAATGAACCAGATGGTGCAGCGTTTTGACGGCCGCGTCGCGGTGATCACCGGCGGCGCGAGCGGCATCGGCCTCGCCACCGCCAAACGGCTGGCGAGCGAAGGCGCGAAGGTGGTGATCGGCGACGTCACGCCGGAGCAGGGCAAGGCGGCCGCCGACGCCGTGGGCGGGGCCTTCGTCCAGGTCGACGTCACCGACGCGGACCAGGTCGAGGCCCTTTTCCAGACGACGGTCGACGAGTTCGGCGCGGTCGACGTCGCGTTCAACAACGCGGGCATCTCGCCGCCCGAGGACGATTCGATCCTCACCACCGGCATCGAAGCCTGGGAGAAGGTGCAGCGGGTCAACTTGACCTCGGTGTACCTGTGCTGCAAGGCCGTGTTGCCGCACATGCAGCGCCAGGGCCGCGGTTCGATCGTGAACACCGCGTCGTTCGTGGCCGTGCTGGGGGCCGCGACGTCGCAGATTTCGTACACCGCTTCGAAGGGCGGTGTGCTCGCCATGACGCGCGAGCTGGGCGTGCAGTTCGCGCGCGAGAACATCCGGGTCAACGCGCTGTGCCCGGGGCCGGTCAATACGCCGCTGCTGAAGGAACTCTTCGCTAAAGACCCGGAGCGCGCGGCCCGGCGTCTGGTGCACGTTCCCGTCGGGCGCTTCGCCGAACCGGAGGAGATCGCCGCCGCGGTGGCCTTCCTGGCGAGTGACGACGCCAGCTTCATCACCGCCGCCCAGTTCCTCGTCGACGGCGGCATCTCGGGCGCCTACGTAACCCCGCTGTGACCGTACGTGAGGGGAACCCTGAGGGAATCAGAGTCAATCAGGGTTCCCCTCACGTACCTGCGGCGAGGGGTGTGGCGTAGGCCGGGCGCAGTAGACTGAGGGGTGAAGCGGCAGGTAGGGTGGCCGCAACCACAATTGAACACAGGGCCGTTCGAGCCGGAGCGGGAGAGTCCCATGTCAGCAGTGGGACACCGAAGGAGCAAACTCCCCGGAATCTCTCAGGTAACCGCTACCGCTTTTGGCGAGGCCACTCTGGAAAGCAGGCGCACCCGCGCCTCACCCAAGGTGAAAGCCGCGTCGAGCGCGGTGAAACTCTCAGGTGCCCATGACAGAGGGGGAGTTCCCAGTGCACCGCCGCGCCCGGTGCCCGTCCCGAGGAGCTCCCATCACCTCCACCTCCTTCGACACCCGCCACATCGGTCCCGGCGAGGCCGAGCGGGCGAAGATGCTCGCCGAATGCGGTTACGGAAGCCTGGACGCCCTCGTGGAAGCGGCGGTGCCGACCGCGATCCGCACCGCGGGCGACCTGGCGCTGCCGGAGCCCGCGTCCGAGGAAGAGGCCACCGCTGAGCTGCGCGCGCTCGCCGCGCGCAACCGGCCGATGACGCAGATGATCGGCCTCGGGTACTCCGACACCGTCACCCCGGGCGTGATCCGCCGCAACGTGCTCGAGAACCCGGCCTGGTACACCGCGTACACGCCGTACCAGCCGGAGATCTCGCAGGGGCGGCTCGAAGCGCTGCTGAACTTCCAGACCGCGGTGTCCGACCTGACCGGGCTGGCGATCGCCAACGCCTCGATGCTCGACGAGTCCACCGCCGTGGCCGAGGCGATGACGCTGATGCGCCGCGCGGCGAAGTCGAAGTCCAATGTGGTCGTTCTCGACTCCGAATGCCTTCCGCAGACCGTCGAGGTCGTGCGGACGCGCGCCGCCGGTCTCGGCATCGATGTGCAGGTGCGCGACCTGCTCACCGGTCTGCCGGAGGAGTTCTTCGGCGTCGTCGTGCAGTACCCCGGCGCGTCCGGCGTGCTGCGCGGCCGCAAGTTCTACCACGCGGTTTCCGAAGCGGCGAAGGCTGCGGGCGCGCTGTACACGGTCGCTGCCGACCTGCTCGCGCTCACCCTGATCGCCGCGCCCGGCGAGTTCGGCGCGGACGTCGCCGTCGGTTCTACGCAGCGCTTCGGCGTGCCGCTGGGCTACGGCGGTCCGCACGCCGGGTACATGGCGGTACGCGCCGGCCTGGAGCGTTCGCTGCCGGGACGTCTCGTGGGCGTGTCCGTGGACGCGGACGGGAACACCGCGTACCGCCTCGCGCTGCAGACGCGCGAGCAGCACATCCGTCGCGAGAAGGCGACCTCCAACATCTGTACCGCGCAGGTGCTGCCCGCAGTGCTTGCCGCGATGTACGCGGTCTACCACGGTCCCGAGGGTCTGAAGGCGATCGCGACGCGGGTTCACGAACTCGCTGCCGGTCTCGCGAACGCGCTGCGCGCCGGTGGCGTCGAAGTGATCCACGAGGCCTTCTTCGACACTGTCGTCGCGAAGGTGCCTGGCCGTGCCGCTGAAGTGCACGCGGCCTCGCGCGAAGCGGGGATCAACCTCGGCCGCATCGACGCCGACCACGTCCGCATCGCCTCCGACGAGGTCACGCGTCCCGACACGCTCGCGAAGGTGCTTCGCGCCTTCGGTGTCGACGGTGAGTGGGAAGCCGCGCAGGCGCTCCCGAACGGCCTCGCCCGCGAGAGCGGCTACCTGACGCACGAGGTGTTCAGCTCGCACCGGTCCGAGACGTCGATGCTGCGTTACCTGCGCCGCCTCGCCGACCAGGACTTCGCGCTCGACCGCGGGATGATCCCGCTCGGTTCCTGCACGATGAAGCTCAACGCCACCACCGAAATGGAGCCGATCAGCTGGCGCGAGTTCGCGGGCATCCACCCGTTCGCGCCCGCCGAGGACGCCGAGGGCTACCACGAGCTGGTCCGCCAGCTGTCCGGCTGGCTGGCCGAGGTGACCGGCTACGACCAGGTGTCGCTGCAGCCGAACGCGGGCAGCCAGGGCGAACTCGCCGGGCTGCTGGCCATCCGCGCCTACCACCAGGCGAACGGCCAGCCCGAGCGCGACGTCTGCCTGATCCCGTCGTCCGCGCACGGCACCAACGCCGCGTCCGCGGTGCTCGCCGGGATGCGCGTGGTCGTGGTCAAGTGCACCGACGAGGGCAACGTCGACCTCGAAGACCTGCAGTCCAAAGTGGACCAGCACGCCGACGACCTCGCCGCGATCATGGTCACCTACCCGTCCACGCACGGCGTCTACGAGCACGGCATCGAGCGGCTCGCCAAGATCGTGCACGACGGCGGCGGCCAGGTGTACGTCGACGGCGCGAACCTCAACGCGCTGCTGGGCCTGGCGAAGCCGGGCGAGTTCGGCGGCGACGTCTCGCACCTGAACCTGCACAAGACGTTCTGCATCCCGCACGGCGGCGGCGGTCCCGGCGTCGGCCCGGTCGCGGCGCGCGAACACCTCGCACCGTACCTGCCGAACCACCCGCTGCTCGCGCAGGCCGGACCGGACACCGGCGTCGGCCCGATCAGCGGCGCGCCCTACGGTTCGGCGTCGATCCTGCCGATCTCGTGGGCGTACGTGCGGATGATGGGCGCGCCCGGGCTCACCGAGGCCACCAAGGTCGCGGTGCTCGCGGCCAACTACATCGCCGCCCGGCTCGCGCCGCACTACCCGGTGCTCTACACCGGCCAGGACGGCCTCGTCGCGCACGAGTGCATCCTCGACCTGCGCGGCATCACCAAGGAAACCGGCGTGACCGTGGACGACGTCGCGAAGCGGCTCATCGACTACGGCTTCCACGCGCCGACCATGTCGTTCCCCGTCGCGGGCACGCTCATGGTCGAGCCGACCGAGAGCGAGGACCTGGCCGAGATCGACCGGTTCTGCGAGGCGATGATCGCCATCCGGCACGAGATCGACGAGGTCGCGGCCGGCCGCTGGACCGCCGAGACGAGCCCGCTGCGCGGCGCGCCGCACACCGCGTCGTCGGTCATCGGCGAGTGGACCGCGGACTACGACCGCGAGCTGGCGGCGTACCCGGTCGGCGTGGCGCGCAAGACCAAGTACTGGCCGCCGGTGCGGCGGATCGACGGCGCGCGCGGCGACCGCAACCTCGTCTGCTCCTGCCCGCCCCTCGACTCCTACGACGCGTGAGCGTGTCCTCCGCTCGCGACAACGAAAGGCTTCCTGTGACGGAAACCCCCCTGCACGAGGTCCACAAGGATCTCGGTGCGCTCTTCACCGATTTCGCCGGCTGGTCGATGCCGGTGCGCTACGCCAGCGAACTGGCCGAGCACAAGGCCGTGCGCGAGGCGGCCGGGCTGTTCGACCTGTCGCACATGGCCGAGATCCATGTCCGCGGCGCGCAGGCCGCCGACGTGCTCGACTACGCGCTGGTCGGCAACCTGACCGGCGTGAAGCCGGGCCGCGCCCGCTACACGATGATCTGCGACGCCGACGGCGGTGTGCTGGACGACCTGGTCGTCTACCGGCTCGCCGACGAGGAGTATCTGGTCGTGGCCAACGCGGGCAACGCCGCCGTGGTCGCGGACGCGCTGGCCGAGCGCGTCGCCGGCTTCGACGCGGTGGTGGAGAACCGGTCCGCGGACACCGCGCTGATCGCGGTCCAGGGCCCGAAGGCGGTCGACGTGCTCGCCGCGGTGACCGACGCGGACCTCGCTTCGCTGAAGTACTACGCGAGCGTGCCCGCCGTCGTGAAGGGCCACGAGGTCCTGCTGGCCCGCACCGGCTACACCGGCGAGGACGGCTTCGAGCTGTTCGTGCCCGCGGCGCAGGCCCCGGCGTTGTGGGCGCTGCTGACCGAGGCGGGTCAGGAGCACGGTCTGGTCCCGTGTGGACTCGCGTGCCGCGACACGCTGCGTCTGGAAGCCGGAATGCCGTTGTACGGCAACGAACTCAGCCGCGAGCTGAACCCGTTCGCCGCCGGACTCGGCCGGGTCGTGAAGTTCGAGAAGCCGGGCGACTTCGTGGGCCGCGCGGCCCTGGAGGAGCTGAAGAAGGCCGACGTCCCGCGCGTGCGGGTCGGCCTGCGCGGCACCGGCCGCCGCGCCCCGCGGCACGGGTACGCCGTGCTGTCCGGGGATGCCACTATCGGGGAGATCACCAGCGGCGCGCTGTCGCCGACGCTGGGCTACCCGATCGCCATGGCGTATGTAGACCGGGAGCACGCCGAGCCCGGCACCGCGCTGTCCGTCGACATCCGGGGCCGCGTCGAGCCGGTCGAGGTCGTCGCCCTGCCCTTCTACTCCCGAGCCTGAGAGGCCCTTCGCACAATGAGCATCCCCCAGAACCTGTCCTACACGAAGGAACACGAGTGGCTGTCGGTCTCCGACGGCGTCGCGACGGTGGGCATCACCGCGTTCGCGGCCGGCTCGCTCGGCGACATCGTGTTCGTGCAGCTGCCCGGCGTCGGCGACACCGTCACCGCGGGCGAGGTGTTCGGCGAGGTCGAGTCGACGAAATCGGTCAGCGAGCTGTACTCGCCGGTCAGCGGCGAGGTGGTGGCGGTGAACGAGGCCACATCGGACACCCCCGAGGTCATCAACTCCGACCCCTACACCGAAGGATGGCTGCTGCAGGTGCGGCTCTCGGGCGACGTCCCGGAGCTGCTCGACGCGTCCGCGTACGCCGAGCTGACCCAGGAGAACTGATGACCGCCCCGTTCGACGCCCGCCTGTCCGAGGTCGACCCCGAGGTCGCCGCCGCGGTGGCCGCGGAGCTGGACCGCCAGCAGTCGACGCTCGAGATGATCGCCTCGGAGAACTTCGCGCCGGTCGGCGTGCTCGAGGCGCAGGGCTCGGTGCTGACCAACAAGTACGCCGAGGGCTACCCGGGCCGCCGCTACTACGGCGGCTGCGAGCACGTCGACGTCGTCGAGCAGCTCGCGATCGACCGGGCCAAGGCGCTGTTCGGCGCGGAGCACGCGAACGTGCAGCCGCACTCGGGCGCGCAGGCCAACGCGGCGGCGATGTTCGCGGTGCTGAAGCCGGGCGACACCATCCTCGGCCTCGACCTCGCGCACGGCGGCCACCTGACGCACGGGATGAAGATCAACTTCTCCGGCAAGCTGTACAACGTGGTCGCCTACCACGTCGACAAGGAGACCGGGATCGTCGACGTCGCCGAGATCGAGCGGCTGGCGGTCGAGCACAAGCCGAAGCTGATCGTCGCCGGCTGGTCGGCCTACCCGCGCCAGCTCGACTTCGCCGAGTTCCGCCGGATCGCCGACCTCGTTGACGCCAAGCTGATGGTCGACATGGCGCACTTCGCCGGTCTCGTGGCCGCCGGGCTGCACCCGTCGCCGGTGCCGCACGCGGACATCGTCACGACCACCACGCACAAGACCCTCGGCGGTCCGCGCGGCGGCCTGATCCTGTCCCGCCAGGAGCTGGCGAAGAAGATCAACTCGGCGGTGTTCCCCGGCCAGCAGGGCGGTCCGCTGGAGCACGTGATCGCGGCCAAGGCCGTGGCGCTGAAGATCGCCGCGACCGACGGGTTCCGCGAGCGCCAGGAGCGCACGCTGGAAGGCGCGAAGATCCTCGCCGACCGGCTCTCGCGCACCGACTGCGCCGAGGCGGGCGTCCGCGTCCTCACCGGCGGCACCGACGTGCACCTGGTGCTCGTCGACCTGGTGAACTCCCAGCTCAACGGCCAGGAAGCGGAGGACCGGCTGCACTCGGTCGGGATCACCGTCAACCGCAACGCGGTGCCGTTCGACCCGCGTCCGCCGATGGTCACCTCGGGGCTGCGGATCGGCACCCCGGCGCTGGCCACCCGCGGTTTCGGCGCCGACGACTTCACCGAGGTCGCCGACATCATCGCCGAGACGCTGAAGCCGGACTTCGACGAAGCCGCGCAGCAGGCGCTGCGGGGTCGCGTGGAGCTGCTGGCCAAGAAGCACCCGCTGTACGCGGACCTGAGCCGATGAGCGCGCAGCCCGAGGGGCGGAAGCTGTTGCGGCTTGAGGTGCGCAACAGCGAGACGCCGATCGAGAAGAAGCCGTCGTGGATCAAGACCCGGGTGCGGATGGGTCCGGAGTTCACTGAGCTGAAGGGCTTGGTGAAGCGCGAGGGTCTGCACACGGTTTGCGAAGAAGCTGGTTGTCCCAACATCTACGAATGCTGGGAAGACCGCGAAGCCACCTTCCTGATCGGTGGCGACCAGTGCACGCGGCGCTGCGACTTCTGCCAGATCGATACGGGGAAGCCTGCTGCGCTGGACCGTACCGAGCCGCGGAAGGTCGCGGAGTCGGTGCAGGCCATGGGTTTGCGGTATTCGACGATCACCGGTGTCGCCCGCGATGACCTGGCCGACGGCGGTGCGTGGCTGTACGCGGAGACCGTTCGGCAGATCCACGCGTTGAACCCCGGCACCGGTGTTGAGCTGTTGATCCCGGACTTCAACGCCGAGCCGGACCAGTTGGCTGAGGTGTTCGGGTCACGGCCGGAGGTGCTGGCCCACAACGTGGAGACGGTCCCGCGGATCTTCAAGCGGATCCGCCCCGGCTTCCGCTACGCCCGGTCGCTGGACGTGATCACGCAGGCTCGTGCGGCGGGTTTGGTGACGAAGTCCAACCTGATCCTCGGCATGGGCGAGACTCCCGATGAGGTCACCGTCGCGCTGCAGGACCTCTTCGACGCGGGCTGCGAGATCATCACGATCACCCAGTACCTGCGCCCCTCGCCCCGCCACCACCCGGTCGACCGCTGGGTCAAGCCGGAAGAGTTCGTGGAACACGCGAAAACCGCTGAGGCTATTGGGTTCCCTGGTGTGATGGCGGGGCCGCTGGTGCGGTCGTCCTACCGCGCCGGACGGCTCTACGCCCAGACCAAGGCCCATCGGGGCGAGGAATTGCCGGAGAACCTCGCTCACCTGACCGCCGAAGGACCGGCGGCGCAAGAAGCCAGCAGCCTGCTGGCGAGGAACTAAGAGAAGGGGCGGATCAATGGCGATCAGCGTCTTCGACCTGTTTTCGATCGGCATCGGGCCGTCGAGTTCGCACACGGTCGGCCCGATGCGGGCGGCCAAGACCTTTGTGGACGGTCTGGTCGAGGACGGTGTGCTCGAGACTGTCGCGCGGGTGCAGGCCGAGTTGTTCGGCTCCCTCGGCGCGACCGGTTTCGGGCACGGCAGCGACAAAGCGGTGCTGCTCGGGCTGTCCGGGGAACTGCCGGAAGCGATCGACACCGACACGGTGCCCGCCAAGGTCGCGGCGATCCGGGAGTCCGGGCGGCTGGCTGTCGGCGGGACGCATCCGGTGGCGTTCGACGAGGACACCGACCTGACGATGCACCGGCGGAAGTCTCTGCCCGCGCATCCGAACGGGATGGTCTTCCGGGCGTTCGCCGCGGACGGTTCCGTGCTGCGGGAACGGACGTATTACTCCGTCGGCGGCGGTTTCGTCCGGGACGAGTCGTACGAGACCGACACGGTTTTCGTCGAGGATTCCACGCCGGTGCCTTATCCGTTCCGCACTGGGGCGGACTTGCTGAAGCATTGCGCGGACACCGGGCTGCCGGTCAGCGAGATCATGCTGCAGAACGAGCTTTCCTGGCGCAGTCGCGAGGAGGTTCGGGCCGGGCTGCTGGAGATCTGGCAGGTGATGGTCGAGTGCGTGCGGAACGGGTACACGCACGAGGGCGTGCTGCCCGGCGGGTTGAAGGTGCCTCGGCGGGCGAAGTCGTTGCACGACAAGCTGCTCGCTGAAGACGGCGCGGACGATCCGTTGTACGCCATGGACTGGGTGAGCCTGTACGCGCTGGCGGTCAACGAAGAAAACGCCGCGGGCGGCCGTGTGGTCACTGCTCCCACCAACGGTGCGGCGGGGATCATTCCGGCGGTTTTGCACTACTACCAACGGTTTGTGCGCGGGTCTTCGGACGACGGCATCGTCACCTTCCTGCTCACCGCTGGGGCTATCGGGTCGATTCTCAAGCAGACCGGGTCTATCTCGGGCGCCGAGGTCGGTTGCCAGGGCGAGGTCGGGTCGGCTTCGGCGATGGCGGCCGCCGGGTTGACCGAGGTGCTGGGCGGATCGCCTGCTCAAGTCGAGAACGCGGCTGAGATCGGGGTCGAGCATCATCTCGGGCTCACGTGTGACCCGGTGGGCGGGCTGGTGCAGATTCCTTGCATCGAGCGGAATGCTGTCGGTGCGTCCAAGGCGATCCACGCCGCGCGAATGGCGATGCGCGGCGATGGCAGCCATGTGGTGACGCTGGACAAGGCGATCAAGACCATGCGCGAGACCGGCGCGGACATGTCGGTGAAGTACAAGGAGACCGCGCGCGGCGGACTCGCTGTGAACGTCATCGAGTGCTGATTTTCGGTCCGTGAAGGGCTCCTTGCGGGAATCAGATTCCTTCAAGGAGCCCTTCACGGCGTTTCGGCGTCGCCAGCCGCAGGCCCAGTTCCATCAACCACCAGCCGAGTCGTTGCCGGGCGGGTGCTCTCGGCGCGGGCGGGCAGCGGACGGCGGCGGCGCGCAATTCGCCGTGCCGGGCGGCGGCCAGTGCGGTCAGGAACGGGTCCATCAGGATTCCCCCTGGTCTTCGGTCGGGACGGTCGCGTGCGGGAACGCCGCCCACTGCGTGATCACCGTTTCGTCGCCAGGGCGGGCCGGGCGGCGGTAGCGTTCGATCACGGCTTCGATTTCTTCGATCAACCGCTGGGATTCGTCCGGGGTGAGCGGCATCCGGGTGCTGCTCAGCGTCGAGCTGTCCCGCCATTCGTCCGCCCAGCGCGGCAGTTCCGAGACGAATCGCGCTTGTTCGCGGTAGCGGATGTCCACGTGCTGGTGCAGGAAAGCCATGAGCGGCCCGGCCATCTCCGGGTCGTCGACGAAGTCGGCCGCGCGCATCCGGGTCGAGTCCTGCGCCGCCTTCCACCAGCGTTCGCGCTTCGAGCCGCGGCTGGTGTCTTCCTCGACCAGCCCGGCGTCCGCGAGCTGGCGCAGGTGCCACGACGTGGTGCCGGAGCTTTCGCCGACGCGCTTGCCGAGCCCGGTCGCGGTGGCCGGGCCGTCGACGGTGAGCAGGTCCAGCAGCTCCATCCGCAACGGATGCGCCAGCGCACGCAGGGTGCGGGCGTCGATCTGGCGGGCGCGGCGTTCGTCGGGCATGCTCCCCACTCTAGACCGCAGAGAAACCTTTGCAAAGAGTTCTCTGCAATCGGGACAGCATAGAATCGGACAGGTGGAGTCGACCTCGGTGGTGAGCGCGAACGCGGCACTGTTCCGGCCGGTGCGGGTCGGGAACGCCTTCGAGGAGACCGTCGAGCGGCTGTTGCAGGCGATCCGGCTCGGGGTCGTCGGCGCGGGGGACCGGTTGCCGTCCGAGCGCGAGCTGGCGGAACGGCTCGGCGTGAGCCGGGTGACCTTGCGCGAGGCGATTCGCGCGCTGTCCGACGCGGGGTACGTCGAATCGCGGCGCGGGCGGTACGGCGGCACGTTCGTGAACGCGAAACTGCCGGATCCCGCTGAGCGAGCAGCCGGCGAGGTGGACGTGGCCGGGCTGGAAGACGCGCTGTGCCTGCGGCATGTGCTGGAGACCGGCGCGGCGGAGGCGGCCGCGGCGCGCACGTTGAGCCCGGCGGACCGGCAGCATCTCACCGGCACGCTCGCGGAGGCGTCGGCGGCGGATCTCGCGGATTACCGCCGCAAAGATTCGCGGCTGCATCTGGCGATCGCGGAGGTCACCGCGTCCGCGTCGCTGACCAGCACGGTCGCGGACGCGCGGACGCGGGTCAACCAGCTGCTCGACCGGATTCCGCTGCTCGAACCGAATCTGGAGCATTCGAACGCGCAGCACGAGGCGATCGTCGACGCGATCCTGGCCGGCGATCCGGTGGCCGCACGGCAGGCGATGGCTGAGCACATCGAGGGCACCGCGTCGCTGCTGCGCGCGTTCCTCTCGTGATCAATTCACGGACCCGGCAGAACCTTGTCACTGGTTCAGTCGTCCTTCATTCGTGGAGTCAGCCCCGGAGAGTGACCAATCCGCTGGTGTCCGTCGCCAGTGGCGCCGCATCCGCAAGGGTGCCTACTACCTGACCGGCTTCGCGGTGGGCGTGCCGCTGATCGCGTTCTGGATCGCCTACCTGCTGCTGGACGTCCGCAGCCCCCAGGACGTCCTCGCTTCGCTCGGCAAAACCGTCACGCTGAAGTACTCCGACGGCAGCGAGCTGCTGCGCATCGTGCCCCCGGGCGGCGATCGGAGGTTCGTGCCGTTCGACCAGATCCCGCAGAAGCTGCGCGACGCCATCGTCGCCACTGAAGATCCGACGTTCTGGGCCAACTCCGGCTTCGACCCGACCGGGATCGGCCGCGCGTTCCTGACCGGCGTCGGCGGCGGATCCGGGATCACCCAGCAGTACATCAAGAAATCGACCGGCGACGAGGATTCGACGCTGTCGCGGAAAATGCAGGAACTCGTGCTCGCCACGAAGATCACCCAGCAGCAGAGCAAGGAACAGATCTTCGAGAGCTACGCCAACATCATTTCCTTCGGCCGCGGCACTTTCGGCCCCGCGGCGGCGATGAACGCGTTCTTCGGCCGTCCGCTCGACAACAGCATCACCTGGAGCGAGGCCGCTTTCCTGGCCGGGATGATCCAGTCGCCGTCGGTGCACGATCCGGCGGTATCCGGCGATGAGCACGCGGCGAAACGCTGGCGATACGTCCGCGACAAGCTGGTCGAACGCGGTTACTTGAAGAATGCCGACGGCATGGCCTATCCGGGTGCGGAGATCAAGCCGCCCGCGGAAACGCGCGTGAGCCTGAATTACGACCAGTATCATCTCAAACAGCGAGTGCTTGCCGAACTGGAGACGGCCGGGTTCTCGATTTCCCGGTTGCAGCAAGGAAATCTGACCGTCCAAACTACCCTCGACCCAGGGTTGCAGAACGCCGCGCACACCGCGCTGAGCGACCGGTTGAAGGGCGAACCAGCAGAGTTCCGTGGCGCGTTGGTGGCGGTTGATCCGACGAATGGCGCGGTGCGCGCGTACGACGGCGGCAACAACGGCGTCCGGGATTATGCGGCAACCGGGCATTCGCTCGGCTCCGCGTTTTACCCGTTCACCGCGGCGGCCGGGTTGAAGAACGGGATGTCGCTGGAGGAGAAAGTGGCTGCTCCCAGGGAGATCCAGTACCTCGGCGAGAAGTTCGAGTATCCGCCGAAGTGCCCGCAGTCGTGCACCTTGCGCAGCGCCTTGACTTCAGGCGCGGACACGCCGTTCATCACGGTCTCCAAGAAGATCGGCGTCGACGAGGTGAGTGCGGCGGCGCGTTCGGCGGGGATTCCCGATGAAGTGGACGGCACTCCCACCATGCGCGAACAGGACGGCGTCACGATCGGCTCGGGCATCGTCGTCGGCCGGTACCCGATGCGGCCGCTCGACGTGGCCGGCGCGTACGCGACCTACGCCGCCAACGGGATGCGCGCGGCGGTGCACCTCGTGGACAAGATGCTCGACCAGTCGGGGAAAGTCGTGTGGCAGCACGAAAACGAGCCGGTTTCCGCGGTCCCGGCGGAGGTGGCGCGGGACGTGACTTCGGCGTTGCGGACGACACTGCCGGACGGTCGCGCGGCGGCCCTGCGCACTGGCGAGTTCGAACGCGGCAATTCGCGCGACAACCAGGACGCCTGGGCGGTCGGCTACACGGCGCAGCTGGCGACGGCGGTGTGGCTCGGCTCCGACGACGACCGGCGGCTGATCGACGCAGGCGGGAAGAAGGTGACCGGTTCGTCGGTCCCGGCGGATGTATGGCGGTCGTTCATGGCCCGCCGCTAGCTCACGCGGCCCGGCGGCTGACCTTCGGAATCACCATCGGGCTCCCGCTCTCCGGGCACTCCATCACCCGGCACGGCAGCTCGAAGATCCGCTCGACGTTCTCCGCCGTCACGACCTCCTCCGGCGTCCCGGTGGCCAGCACCTTGCCGTCGCGCATCGCGATCAGGTGCGTCGCGTACCGGGCCGCGTGGTTGAGGTCGTGCAGCACCGCGACCAGCGTGCGGCCCTGCTCGCTGTGCAGCGTCGCGCAAAGGTCGAGGATGTCGAGCTGGTGCGCGATGTCCAGGTACGTCGTCGGCTCGTCGAGCAGCAGCAAGTCGGTCTGCTGGGCCAGCGCCATCGCCATCCAGACGCGCTGGCGCTGCCCGCCGGACAGCTCGTCGACCATCCGCTCGGCGAGGTCGTCGACGCCGGTCGCGCGCATCGAATCGGCGACCACCGTCGCGTCATCACGGGACCATTGGCGCAGCAGTTTCTGGTGCGGGTACCGGCCGCGCGCGACGAGGTCGGCCACGGTGATCCCGTCCGGCGCGATGGAACTCTGCGGCAGCAAGCCGAGCCGGCGCGCGACCTCCTTCGCGCCGTAGCTGGTGATCACCTCGCCGTCGAGGTAGACCGAGCCCGCGCGGGGCTTGAGCATGCGGGCGAGCGCGCGCAGCAGCGTCGTCTTGCCGCAGGCGTTGGGACCGACGATGACCGTGAACGACTTGTCCGGGATGACCACGCCGAGTCGTTCGGCGACCGTGCGGCCGTCGTAGGCCAGGGTCAGGTCCTCGGCGTGCAGTCGGGTGTCTTCGCTCGTCAGTGCCACACAGGTAAGGCTAACCTAGTGACCCCCGTTCGGGGAGTTCCGTGGGTCGCATTAGCGATGAGTGACCGGCCGGTGCCATGATGCGTCCGGGAGAATCCCGGCAGAGCGAGGGTGGGATGGACGACTACCGCGTCGTCGCGGACGAACTCGCCGCCGACATCGAAGCCGGCCGGCTGCGCCCCGGTGACCGGCTGCCGCCGCAGCGCCGGTTCGCGCGCGACCGCGGCATCGCCGGCTCCACCGCTGCCCGCGTGTACGGCGAACTCGTCCGGCGCGGCCTGGCGATCGGCGAGGTCGGCCGGGGCACTTTCGTGCGCGCCGCGAAGCCCGGACCGGAACCGGCGCTGTCCGAACCCGGCGACGCGCGCGTAGACCTCGAACTCAATTTCGCTGTGCTGCCAAGCCAATCGGCCAAGCTCGCGCAAGCACTCGAACCCGTGCTGCGCGCGGACGTCTTCACCGATGCCCTGCATCCGCTCGGCGCGGCCGGCACCAAAGCGGTCCGCGAGGCAGCCGTCACGATGCTCGCGCGCGGCACCTGGCAGCCGGATCCGGACCAGGTGCTGGTCGCGGGCAACGGACGGCAAGGCATCGCGGCCGCGCTCGCCGCATTCGTGCCGACCGGCGAGCGGCTTGCGGTCGAATCCCTGACGTACCCGGTGGTCAAAGCCGCCGCGACCCGGCTCGGCATCGAACTGGTGCCGATCGAAACCGATGCGCACGGCCTGGTTCCGGCCGCGCTCGCGGCGAGCGCTCCGGTGCGGGCGCTGTACGTCCAGCCGACCCTGCACAATCCGCTCGGCACCACGATGCCGCCGCAGCGCCGCGCCGAACTGGCCGCCACCGTCCGCGGGCTGGACCTGCCGGTGATCGAGGACGGCATCTACACCTTCCTCCGCCCGGACACCGAACCGCTCGCCGCGCTGATGCCCGAGCGGACGGTTTTCGTGGACAGCCTGTCGAAACGCGTCGCGCCCGGCCTCACAGCCGGATTCCTCGTGGTCCCGCCGGCCTGGGTCACGCGACTGTCGAGCGCGATCCGCTCCGGCGGCTGGGCGGCGTCGCGTTTCTCCGTGGAAGCGGCGCGACGGTGGATCACCGGCGGCGTGCTGGCGGAGGTCGAAGCGGCGAAGCGCGCGGACGCCGGGGCACGGGCGAGGATCGTCGCCGACCGGCTCGCGGGCTTCCAGGTGTACGGCGACGCCTCGGCTTACCACCGGTGGTGGGTACTGCCGGACCAGTGGCGAGCCGAGACTTTCGTGGCTGCCGCTGCGCGCCGGGGGATCGCGTTGTCTCCGGCGGCGGCGTTTTCGGTGGTGCCGGGGCACGCCCCGAACGCGGTGCGGATCGCCGTGTCTGCGCCTGCGGAGGAGACGTTGGGGAGTGCGTTGGCGGTGCTGGCCGGGCTGGCGAGGGGCGTGCCGGAGGACGCGTTGGTGGAGTAGGGAGTCGTGCGCGGCGATGCTGGTTAGAACCGGCATTGCCACGCACGAGGTTGCTAGGCCTTCCTGCGCCAGACCAGCCGCGTGAGCGTCCCCGCCACCGCTGCCGGAGCGGGCTGTCGTGGCCGTTTCTTGGCCTCTGGCGCGGATTCCGGCATCACCCGGTACACGAGATGCGCCGCGAACCGCGCGAGGTCCGGCGTTGCCAGGGAGGCCAGTTCCGCGGCCCGGCCCTCGGGCAGGCTCAGGATCTGCGGCCGCCGCTCGATCGCCTTCACCACCAGTGCCGCCGCGCGTTCCGGGGAGCTCGCGGGCAGCCCGCGGTACGACCCGGTCGGCGCGATCATGTCCGTGCGCACCAACGGCATCCGGACCGAGGAGAACGTGACGCCGTCGGACAGCGTCTCGCGCCCGGCGGTCAGGCTGAACTCCTCGAGCGCCGCTTTTGAGGCCAGGTAAGCGGAAAACCGCGGCGTGTCGGTCTGCAGACCCTGCGTCGTGACGTTCACGACGTGGCCGAACCGGCGTACGGTCATCGACGGCAGCAGTCCGAGGATCAGCCGCACCGGGCCGAAGTAGTTGATGGCCATGGTGCGTTCGTAGTCGTGGAACCGTTCCGTCGACAGCTGCACTGAGCGTCGGATGGACCGTCCGGCGTTGTTCACCAGGACGTCGACCGCACCGTGATCGGCGAGGACGGCCTTCACGAGACCGTCGACCGCGTCGCCGTCCGTGAGGTCGCACGGGTACGTCGCTGCTTCGCCGCCAGCCGCCGTGATCTCGCTACGCACGTCTTCAAGTTCTTCAACGCGCCGCGCGACGAGAAGCACCTTCGCGCCGCGACGCGCGACAGCGAGCGCTGAAGCACGGCCGATGCCGGACGAAGCACCGGTAATGAGAACAACGCGTCCTTCGAGCCCCGGACGGCGAGCGTGGTCCGGGTCGAGATGCGCGCGCCAGTAGCGGTACAGCGGTTCCGCGTAGTCGCGAAGCTCGGCAAGGTGGACGCCGCTGCCGTACAGCTCCGAAGTGGTGCGCGCGGTGTCGAACTCCACCTCCATGTTCAGGTGGGGGAGTACTTCGAGCGGAATTCCCAGCTCGGTCAACACTGCTGCACGCGTCGCACGTCCAGTCGGCAGGCGGTCCACAGCGGTCGCGAGGCGGGACGCTGTTGTGCGAAGCAGACCAGACGGCACTGTCGTGCGTACGCGCGGCGCTCCGGCGACGCGAGCGAAGGCGTTGTAGACCTCGTGCAGCTTCTGCGGTCGCGGCGAAGCGAGGTGATACGTACTGCCTGAAGGCGCTTCGCGGTGCATGAGGTTTTCCATCGCGGCGACGACGTAGTCGACCGGGACGAGGTTGGTAGCCCCGAAGTCGGGCGCGACGAGCGGCAGTTGCTTCGGCAGCGCAGCGAGCCGAGAGATGGCGGGCAGGAAGTAGTACGGACCGTCGATCTTGTCCATCTCGCCGGTGCGCGAGTCGCCGACGACCGCCGAGGGCCGGTAGACGCGGAACGGCACGTCGGACTGTTCGCGGACCAGCTTCTCGGCCTCGAACTTCGTTGCGTGGTACGGAGAACTGAAGGACTGCCCGAGGTCGAAGTCGGTTTCGGTGAACCGGCCGGCGTGATCGCCCGCGACCGCGATGGACGAAACGTGGTGCAGCAGTCCTGCTCCGGCGGCCGCGGCGAAGGCGAGCAGGTTGCGGGTGCCTTCGACGTTCGCGGCCCGGTTCGCCGCGTCGTCGGCGGTGAAGTCGTAGATCGCGCCGAGATGGATGACGTGATCGATCCCGCCGACCCCGTCGTAGCCGGCCGGGTCGAGGCCGAGCAGCGGTTCGGTGAGATCGCCGACGGCGGGGACCAGTCGGTCGGCGTTCGGCCAGTCCCGCGCGATCCCGGCGAGGCGGTCGCGCGAGGTGTTGCGGACGAGCACGTGGACGGCGGTCGTGTCCCGCCGCGCGAGCAACCGGGCGACCAGGCGCTTCCCGAGGAAGCCCGTCGCGCCCGTGACGAAGTAGGTGGTCATGGCCGGCACCTTTCGGGGTCTGCGGGTGCCGACTCTACCTACTCATGAGTAGGAACGGTAGTTGTCAGTCGGTTCCGGTGCGTCGCGCCGACGTCGCGGTGGCCACCACGGCGTCGCGAAGGGCCGCGCGCAGCCGTCCGACCTCCAGCGGCCCCAGCACCGCCGCTTCTCCCGGCGGCGCGACCAGGACGACTTTGTCGTCACTGCTCACGAACACCGTCACGTCCCGGCGCCTGCCCGCCAGGTCCCGGCAGCCGACCGTCCACTCGTTCCGTACCGCACTGTCGTCCCGCGCTGTCACGACCCTCGCCCTCCCATCACGTAGCACCCGTGTCCTTCGTGCGGGGGTGTGACCGGGCGCTCCGGGGCGCCTTACGCCGGTTCACCCGAATTGCCTACTGGCCGGTTTTCCACGGGGTGTGACCGGCCGGATACCGGAGTAGCGTCGGCCACCGCACGCCGCGGGCACGCCTCAGGAGGACGGATGTCGGAACCTCGGAAGATCGTCGTCGTCGGATCCGGACTGGCCGGTGCCACTGCGGCCGCGACAGTCCGAGAACGCGGTTTCGACGGCGACGTCCTGCTGCTCGGAGCCGACACGCACCGGCCGTACGAGCTGCCGCCGTTGTCGAAGGCCGTGCTGCTCGGCAACGCCGAGGAACCGGACTGGGTGCGTGACGAGGGCTACTGGGACGAGCGCGACATCCGGCTGCTCTCTGGCACTACAGCGACCCGAGTCGAACTGGGTGCACGCCTGGTCCTTGATGACGCCGGTGACGAACACCGCTACGACCGCCTTGTCTTAGCGACCGGCTCGCGCCCGCGGACGCTGAAGGTGCCCGGCGGCGACCTGCCCGGCCTCTACACGCTTCGCACTCTCGACGACGCACTGCGGCTGCGCGAGGCCTTCGAAGCGGCGAAGCGAGTACTGATCGTCGGCGCGGGCTGGATCGGCACCGAAGCCGCCGCTGCCGCGCGTACGCACGGCGCCGAGGTGACTGTGGTCGCTCCGGAGAAGCTGCCGCTCGCCAACGTCCTCGGCGACGAGGTGGCCGGAGCGTTCTATCGCCTGCACGAAGAACACGGTGTGCAGTGGCGTCTCGGTGAAGGCGTCGCAGCGATCACTGGCGACACAGCAGCGACCGGCGTCCGACTGTCGAGCGGCGAAGAGCTGTACGCCGACGTTGTCCTTATCGCGGTCGGCGCGGCCCCTCGTGTCGAGCTGGCACACGCCGCCGGTCTGGAGCTGGCAGACGACGGTGGTGTGGACGTCGATGCGGGTTTGCGTACAGCGGCACCTGACGTCTACGCGATCGGCGACATCGCTTCGGAGTTCCATCCGCGCTACGGCCGCCGCGTACGCGTCGAGCACTGGGCGACAGCGCGTACGCAGGGCGAGCACGTCGCGGCCAACCTCTTTGGTGCGAACGAGCCGTACTTGAACAGCCCGTACTTCTTCTCCGACCAATACGACCCGGACCGCGGCGGCCCGGCGATTGGCTGCGAGTACCGCGGCCTGCCCGTCCTGGACCGGGACCGCGTCGTGGTGCGCGGCGACCTAGCGGCTTACGACTTCACGGCTTTCTGGGTGACGCCGGACAACGAGGTCTCGGCCGCGATGAACGTCAACCAGTGGGACGACGGGGACGCGCTGCAGAAGCTGGTCGACGAACGCATCGCGGTCACCGACGACCAGCTCCGGAGCGGGAACCTCGCCGACTTGGCCTGACCGTCAGCGTCGCGAACGACAGCAAGGCGAGCACCCCGAACCCGGCCATCGTGGCGGTCATCGGAACCGCCGTGCCCGATCCGCCGAGCCCGACCAGCGGCGTCGCGATCCCGCCGACCGCGAACTGCAGCACGCCCAGCAGCGCGGACGCCGATCCCGCCGTGCGCGCGTGCCCGGCGAGGGCGAGCGAACTGGCGTTCGGGCTGATGATTCCGATGCAGGACACCATGAGCAGCAACGGAATCAGCAACGCTGGCAACGGGAGTCTCATTGTTGCCGCGGTTAGCGTTGCGAGGCCGGAAATCGTCGACACAGTCAGCCCCGCGCGCAGCAGCGTCCGCTCGGGAAACCGCCCGACGAGCCACCCATTGAGCTGCCCGGCGAGCACGATGCCGACCCCGTTGAGCCCGAACACGACGCTGTATTCCTGCGGACTCAGGCGGTAAACGTCCTGCAGCGCGAACGACGAACCCGAGATGTACGCGAACAATGCGGCGAAGTTCAGCCCCGCGGTGAGCGCGTAGCCGAGAAACGTGCGATCCGTGAGCAGCCGTCCGTACGTGCGCAGCACCCCACCGAGCCGCGCCGGATGCCGACGCTCGACCGGCAACGGCTCCGGCAACGCGAACGCGACCGCGGCGAGCAGCAGCGCGCCGAACCCGGTGAGGACGACGAACACGCCGCGCCAGGACGTGAACGTGAGCAACTGCCCGCCGAGCACCGGAGCCAGGATCGGCGCGAGACCGTTGACGAGCAGGAGCAGCGAGAAGAACTTCGTCATCGCCGTGCCGGTGTAGAGATCGCGGACGGCCGCGCGGGCGATCACGATTCCCGCTGCCGCGCCGAGCGCCTGAACACTCCGTGCCGCGATCAGCAATTCCACGCCCGGACTAGCCGCAGCCGCGACCGACCCGGCGATGTACAGCCCGAGCCCGACCAGCAACGGCCGCCGCCGCCCGAAGGAATCCGACAACGGCCCGGCGATGATCTGCCCGACCGCCAGCCCGACGACGAACGCGGTGAGCGTCAGCTGGACGGTGGTGTCAGAGGCCTGGAAGTCGCCCGCCATCCGGGGGAGGGCGGGGAGGTACATGTCGATGGAGAGGGGCCCGAAGGCGGAAAGGCCGCCGAGGATGAGCAGACGTCGGATCTTGCCTTGACCGGAGTGCTCGGGGAGGGTGGCGGTGTGTTCGACGTGCTCCGTCCTGGACCGGACCGCGGTGGAGTGATCGACCGCAGAGTCATCCGGCGTGGTGCGGTTTGCGGCGGAGTGATTCGCTGCGGAGTGTTCGGGCGTCGAATGATCCGCGGTGAAGCGATCAGCCGTGGAAGGCTCCGCGCCCACAGGCCCTGCAGTGGAGTATTCAGCCGCGGAATGATCCGGAGCGTCGCGGTCCGTCGTGGAGTGCTCCGCCGAGGAATGATCAAGCGCTGCATGATCGCTCGCCGAATGATCCGTCGCGGAACCCTTCGTCGCGAGCAGCCACGCACCGTCCGGCAATGGCACTGCCCGCTCAGCGGCACACCACTCGTCGTCCGCGCTGATCTCCGAGGCGCCAACCGCGCCGGGACCGCCCCGGGAACCTCGCCCCTCCGCCTCCCCCGATCCGCCGCTGCCCGCCCTCAACTCGCCGCCTTCCTCTTCGCCGCGCGAAGCCGAACCCCCAGCCGTCCGCCGCCCCAGCCCAGCCGTGTCTTCCGGTCCCATCCGCGCCGCACCGTCTCCCTCTTCGTGGCGGGACCTCCCCGCCAGGACGAGTGTCCGTTATCCGCCCGGCAGCCCGGTGATCGGATCAATTTCCGCACCAAATCCCGCTTCCCTCTAGATCTGCCGCCCACCCATGCGCTATACATCGGATGTATCGCGAAGCGGGTGTCGAGAGAGGGGTTCGTCCGTGCGGTTTGTGCGTCTCGGGGCAGCGGGGGCTGAGCGTCCGTTCGTCCGTGCCGGTGACGGCACCCTCCACGACCTCTCCGGGGTCACGCCGGACATCGACGGCGCGTTCCTCGCCGGCGACGGGCCGGCGAAAGCCGCGCAGGCGCTCGAGGCCGGGGAGCTGCCGGTCGTCGACGGGGCCGGGCTGCGGGTCGGCGCGCCGATCGCCGCGCCGGGCAAGATCGTCTGCATCGGCATGAATTACCGCCGCCACGCCGAGGAAACCGGCGCGGCCGTGCCGACCGAGCCGGTGCTGTTCATGAAGGCTCCCGACGTGATGGTCGGACCGTTCGACGAGGTGCTCGTCCCGCGCGGCTCCACGGCCACCGACTGGGAGGTCGAACTCGGCGTCGTCATCGGGAAAACCGCGCGGTATCTGGAAAGCGCCGACGAGGCGCTGGCGCATGTCGCCGGGTACGTGGTGTCCAACGACGTCTCCGAGCGCGATTTCCAGCTGAACCGCGGCGGCCAGTGGGACAAGGGCAAGAACTGCGAGACCTTCAATCCGCTCGGCCCGGAATTGGTGACCGCCGACGAGATCCCCGACCCGCAGGCGCTCGGCCTGCGCACCTGGGTCAACGGCGAGAAGGTGCAGGATTCGTCCACAAAGGACATGGTGTTCGGCGTCGCCGAGATCATCCATTACCTGAGCCAGTTCATGGTGCTGCGCCCCGGCGACCTGATCAACACCGGCACCCCGGAGGGCGTCGCGCTCGGGCAGCCCGAGCCGAAGCCGTACCTGCGCGCGGGCGACGTCGTCGAACTGGAAATCGACGGCCTCGGCAAGCAGCGCCAGACCTTCGGGCAGGCCTGACATGGCGAAAATCGTGGCCATGGAGGTCCGGGACGTCCGGTTCCCGACGTCGCGTGACCTCGACGGTTCGGACGCGATGAACCCGGACCCGGACTATTCGGCGGCCTACGTCGAACTGCACACCGACGCCGGACCGGATGGTTACGGTCTCGCGTTCACCATCGGCCGCGGCAACGACGTGCAGGCCGCCGCGATCCGCGCGCTGGCACCGCATGTGGTCGGCCGCGATGTGCCGGAAGACGCGGCAGCGCTCGGCGCGCTGTCGCGGGCCTTGGTCGGCGACTCGCAATTTCGTTGGCTGGGACCGGAAAAAGGCGTCGCGCACATGGCGATCGGCGCGATCGTCAACGCCGCGTGGGACCTCGCCGCGCGCCGTGCCGGGCTGCCGCTGTGGAAGTTCGCCTCGCGGATGACGCCGGAGGAGCTGGTGTCCCTTGTGGACTTCCGCTACCTCTCGGACGCGCTCACCGAACAGGAAGCGCTCGACATCTTGCGCGCTGCCGAATCCGGGAAAGCCGAACGAATCGCGAAACTTGAGGCCGACGGTTACCGCGCGTACAGCACGTCGGCGGGCTGGCTCGGATACTCCGACGCGAAACTGGTGCGGCTGGCCGAACAAGCCGTCGCCGACGGTTTCGAGATGATCAAACTGAAGGTCGGCGGGAATCTCGAGGACGATGTCCGGCGGATGAAGCTGGCGCGCGAGACTGTCGGCGCGGACATCCGGATTGCCGTCGATGCCAACCAGCGCTGGGATGTAGCGACGGCAGTGTCGTGGATGACCGCGCTGGCGCCGTTCGATCCATATTGGATTGAAGAACCGACCTCGCCGGACGACGTCCTCGGCCACGCGGCCATCGCGAAGGCGCTCGCGCCCATCAAGGTCGCCACCGGCGAGCATGTCCAAAACCGCGTGGTGTTCAAGCAATTGCTGCAGGCTGGTGCGATCGACGTGCTCCAGCTGGACGCCGCGCGCGTCGGCGGCGTGAACGAGAATCTCGCGATCCTGTTGCTGGCAGCGAAATTCGGTGTTCCGGTGTGCCCGCACGCCGGTGGTGTCGGGCTGTGCGAACTGGTGCGGCATCTGTCCATGTTCGACTTCGTGGCGGTGTCCGGTTCGGACGAAGACCGCAGCATCGAATGGGTCGACCACCTGCACGACCACTTCACCGACCCGGCCGTCGTGCGCGACGGCCGCTACCTCGCTCCGACCGCACCGGGCTTTTCCGCGCG
Organism: Amycolatopsis sp. cg13; assembly: GCF_041346965.1. Taxonomy (GTDB): domain Bacteria; phylum Actinomycetota; class Actinomycetes; order Mycobacteriales; family Pseudonocardiaceae; genus Amycolatopsis. The sequence goes on along the minus strand of NZ_CP166848.1, from coordinate 3,802,478 downwards.
CATGCACGACGCTACGCTGCGCCGGTTCAGCTTCCCGGACGGTCCTGAATGGACGGAGAACGCGCAGTGAGCGAATTCGACGGCCTGGTCGCCGCGGTCACCGGCGGTGCCTCGGGCATCGGCCTGGCGACCGCGAACCTGCTGGCCCAGCGCGGCGCGCAGGTGGCGGTGCTCGACCTCAAAACCGACGAGGTTCCCGAGCCGCTGACCGGATTCCGCTGCGACGTGACGTCCGACGCCGAGGTCCGCGCCGCCGTCGATGCGGTGGCCGAACGCTTCGGTCGGCTCGACATCCTGGTCAACAACGCGGGAATCGGCGCGCAGGGCGACGTCACCGCGAACGACGACGACGAGTGGCACCGCGCGTACGACGTGAACGTCGTCGGCATGGTGCGCACGGCCCGGGCTGCCTTGCCGCACTTGAAGAATTCGCCCGCGGCGGCGGTCGTGAACACCTGCTCGATCGCCGCGTGGGCCGGATTGCCCGCGCGGGCGCTGTACTCGGCCACGAAGGGCGCGGTGCTGTCGCTGACCCTCGCGATGGCCACCGACCACCTGCCGGACCGGATCCGCGTCAACTGCGTGTGCCCCGGCACCGCGGACACCCCGTGGGTCGGCAGGCTGCTCGACACCGCCGCGGACCCGTCGGCCGAACGGGAGGCGCTCGCCGCCCGCCAGCCGATGGGGCGGCTGGTGACCGCGGACGAGGTCGCGAACGCGATCGCGTACCTGGCCAGCCCGCTTTCGGCATCGACTACCGGCACCGCGCTCGCGGTGGACGGCGGCATGTACGGCCTGCGCCCGCGCGGACCCGTGCAGAACTGATCTGCTCAGCCAACAAGGCCTGTCATCAAGGAGGATGCGGTGCGTACGAAGGTGATCCAGCTGGCCGCCGCGGTGGCCGCCTGCGGTTTGGTGCTCGGTGCGTGCGGGTCCACTAAGGACAAACCGGCGGCCGCGGCTGGCGGCGGCGGCACCGGCAAGGTCGGGGCGACGCTGCCCCTGCTGACTTCGCCGTTCTGGCAGGCCTACAACAAATACGTGCCGCAGATGGCGAAAGAGCAGGGGCTCGACGCGCTGCCGACGGTGAACGCCGACAGCGACCCGGCGAAGCTCATCACGGACATCGGCACGCTGCTCAACCAGGGCGTGAAGGGGCTCGTCGTCACGCCGCTCGACTCGGCCGCAGTCGTCGCCGGGCTGAAGCAGGCGGAAATCAAGGGCGTCCCGGTGGTCGCGGTGGACGTCGCGCCGGAAAGCGGCAAGGTCGCTATGGTGGTCCGCGCGGACAACAAGGCGTACGGAACCAAGGCGTGCGAAGAAATCGGCAAGCGCGTCAAGAGCGGCAAGGTCGTGCAGGTGATGGGCGACCTCGCGTCGGTCAACGGCCGTGACCGGTCGGCGGCGTTCCGCGAGTGCATGAAGCAGAAGTACCCGGACGTCAAGGTGCTCGAGGTCGCTGCCGAATGGAAGGCGGACAAGGCGTCGTCCGGTTTGGACAGTCTGCTGACCGCGAACCCGGACATCAAGGGCGTGTACATGCAGGCGGGCGGCGTTTACCTCGCGCCGACCGAGCAGGCGCTCAAGCGCAAGAACCTGTTCTTCCCGGTCGGCGACCCGAAGCACGTGGTGCTGGTGAGCAACGACGGCATCCCGCAGGAGCTCACCGCGATCCGCAACGGCGAACTCGACGCGACCGTTTCGCAGCCCGCCGACGCCTACGCCAAGTACGGCATGTACTGGCTCAAGAAGGCCATGGCGGGCGAGACGTTCAAGCCGGGCCCGACCGACCACGACTCCACGATCGTCGAAATCAGCCCCGGCATTCTGGAAGACCAGCTGCCCGCGCCGGTCGTGACCAAGGACAACGTGGACGACAAAGCTTTGTGGGGTAACAACCTGTGAGCGCGCCGGTAGTGCAGGCGGACGGCGTCGGGAAGCGGTACGGGCCGACCGTGGCGCTGCACGACGTCAGCCTCACCGTTCGGCCCGGCGAGTCGCACGCACTCGTCGGCCGCAACGGGGCGGGCAAGTCCACGCTGGTGTCCATCCTCACTGGACTGTCCGAAACGGACACCGGCAGCGTTTCCTTCGGCGGCGTCCGAGCTCCTTCGCTGTCCAAACAGGACGACTGGAAGGCGCACGTGGCGTGCGTGTACCAGCACGCGATGGTGGTGCCGCAGTTGACGGTCGCGGAGAACCTGTTCCTGAACCGGCAGGCTCAGGGCGGGTTCTCCATCGGCTGGAAGAAGCTGCGCCGTCAGGCACGGGAACTGCTGGACTCGTGGGACGTCCGGGTCGATGTGGACACTCCTGCGGGCGATCTGTCCGTTGAGGACCGTCAGTTCGTCGAAATCGCCCGCGCGTTGAGTTATGGTGCTCGGTTCATCGTGCTGGACGAACCGACCGCGCAGCTGGACAGCCAGGCCATCGAACGGCTTTTCGACCGCATGCGGCAGATGCAGGAGAACGGTGTCACGTTCCTCTTCATCTCGCATCACCTCCACGAGGTTTACGAGGTGTGCCAAGCGGTTACCGTCCTGCGCGACGCCCGGCACGTGCTCACCGCGCCCGTCTCCGAGGTCAGCCGGGCGGCGCTGGTCGACGCGATGACGGGGGAGCAGGGCGGCCTCGCCGTGCGCGACGCCGCCACCCGCGACCCGCTAGCGGTGGACGCCGAAGAGGTGCTCACCGTCGATGACCTGTCTGGCGACGGTTTCCACGACGTCTCGCTCAAGGTCCACCGCGGCGAGGTCGTCGGACTCGCCGGCAGCAACGCGAGCGGCAAACACCAGGTAGCCGAAACGGTTTACGGCCTGCGTGCGTCCACTTCAGGCACCATTGCGGTAGACGGAAAGCGCCTGCCCGCCGGTGATATCCCCGCCGCCCTTCGTGCGGGGATCGGCTGCGTCCCAAGGGATCGGCACCACGAAGGCCTGGTCCTGGAACACTCCATTATGGACAACGCGACGTTGTCCGTGCTCGACCGGATGGGCCGCGGCGGCCTGGCGTCCCCGAAAATCCGCCGGGAACGCGGAACGCGCGCCCTGACCGCGTATGACATCGTGGCCGCCGGCCCGGACCAGCCCGTTTCCGATCTGTCCGGCGGAAATCAGCAAAAAGTAGTGCTCGCCAGGGCTTTGGAGAGCGACCCGCGCGTGGTGGTGCTGATCAATCCCACCGCGGGTGTGGATGTGAAGTCGAAGGAGGCCCTGCTCGCGGTCGTGGACCGGGTGCGGGCCGAGGGGAAGGCGGTGCTGCTCGTGAGCGACGAGCTGGACGATCTGCGCCTGGCCGACCGGGTGCTGGTGCTGCGCGCGGGCGCGGTGGCCGCCGTCCACCAGGCCGGCTGGTCCGACGGGGACTTGGTGGCGGATATCGAAGGAGTCGGGCTCCATGACTGACCTGATGAGCGACCCGCAGACGGCGCTGCCCGCGGTACGGGCGAAGCGCCGGAAGTCGGCGTGGCTGCGCGAGCTGGCGCTGCTGCCCGCGCTCGTGGTGGTGTTCGTGATCGGCGGGCTGATCAGCGACACGTTCTTCACCTTCGACAACATCATCAGCATCCTCTCCGCGGCGGCCGCGCTGTCGCTGGTCGTGCTCGGCGAGTCGCTGGTGCTGCTGACCGGCAAGTTCGACCTGTCGCTGGAATCCACGATGGGCATCGCTCCCGCGATCGGCGCGATGCTGGTCATCCCGGCGGCGTCGTCCGGCTTCGGCACCGAATGGCCCTCGGTGCTTGGCCTGGTGGCGATCCCCGTGGTGGGCGCGCTGATCGGCTTCGTGAACGGCTTCCTGATCGTGAAGCTGAAGCTGAACGCGTTCATCGTGACCTTGGCTATGTTGACGGTTCTGCGTGGTACTCAAATCGGCACGACGAACGGCAAGACGCTGTTCGACCAACTGGACGCTTTCACCGCGTTGGCGACGACGACGTTCGCCGGACTGCCCATGTCGGTGTGGCTCGCGGCAGTGCTGTTCGTGGTCTTCGGACTGGGCCTGCGCTACCACCGAGTCGGCCGCTCGCTGTACGCGATCGGCGGCAACCGCGAAGCCGCGCGGGCCGCGGGCATCCGGGTGGACCGAATCTCGTGGGCGGTCTTCGTGGTGGCCGGCGTGCTGGCTGCCATCGGCGGCCTCGCGTACACGGGTTATGTCGGCGCTCTGGGCGCTGACCAGGGCGATGGCCTGATCCTGCAGGTCTTCGCCGCGGCGGTGATCGGCGGTGTCTCGCTGGACGGCGGCCGAGGGACGTTGGTCGGGGCGCTGACCGGCGTGCTGTTGCTGCAGTCGGTGGACAGTCTGCTGCGCATCGCCCAGGTTCCGGCGGAATGGCTGAAGGCGATTTACGGCGGGATCATTTTGATCGCGTTGATCATCAGCCGGTATGCCGGCGGAAAGCCCCAGACCTGATCGGCGGAGGTTCGGTGATCATCCGACCTTCTCGACGCCTTGGCCCGGCGGGCGGTCCGCTGGGCTGTGCGGTGGTTGGCCCGGCGGACGGCTTGCGGAGCACCAACCTGGCGGATGGCCCGGCAGGTGGGCTGTGGGGCGATGCGGTGGTTGGCGCGGCCAGTTCTGTCTCCGCTGTCGTTCCCCGCCGCGCTGTCGCTGCCCGCCGCGCTGTCGCTCCTGGCTGCGCTGCAGCCGCTGGCTCCGCTGCGCCCTCCGTCTCTGTCGCGTCTTGTGCGGCGAAGAGACCCTTCACCGCACAAGAGCCGGAGTCGATGGAGGGACCCCTCATCACGCCGGTTGGCGAACGAGTCTCCGCCGCTTCAGCCGGGCGTGCGCGATGGGTCCCTTCATCGTCCCCAGAACGGTGCCGGACGATCGCCGTCCCGCCTCAAGCGCGAAAGGCCCCCTCGCGCCCGCCGGGCGTGCGTGATGGGTCCATCCGCGTCGTCCGTCACGGTGTGAGGGCTCCCGTCACTCCCGCCGTGCAGACGCGGAAATCCCCCTCGTTCCAACCGAACGTGAGCGAAGGGGCCCTTCACTCCGATCGGCAAGGACTGAAGGGACCCGTCACCACAACAGACCGCGCAGAAACCGCTTCCGTCCCCGTCCACTCAGGAACTGTCGTCATCTCTGGCTGGTCAGGGAGCGTTGCAATCCCCGTTCAGTCAGGAACTGTCGTCATCTCTGGCCGGTCAGGGAGCGCTGCAATCCCCGTCCAGTCAAGAAGCGGCGGGCTCGGCGTGATCGCCAGCCGCGGCGTCTTCGACCAGGGTGCTGCGCAGCCATTGCTCCACTCCGGCCACGTGCACCGTCGCCCACGAGCGGGCCAGTTCTGGTTCTCGGGCGGCGATGGCGTCGTAGATCGCGGCATGCTGTTCTCGGGTTCGGGCGACCGCGCCTTCCTGGGTGAGACCGCGCCAGATCCGGGCTCGCGCCGTCGGGCCGGAGAGGCTTTCGAGCAGCGAGCACAGCACTGGATTGCCCGAGCCGTCAGCGATTTTGCGGTGGAACTGCAAGTCGTTCGCCACCAGCGCCTCGACGGTCGGCGAGTCCTCCAATTCGCCGAGCAGCGCACCGAGTTCGGCGACGTCCTCGTCGCGCATGTGCAGCGCCGCCATCGCGGTGGCCGCGGGCTCCAGAATCCGCCGCACGGCAAGGAAATCGAGCACGGTGTCGTCGCGGTGAAAATCGACGACGAAGGTCATCGCGTCGAGCAGCAGGTTCGGCTCCAGGCTGGTGACGTACGTGCCGTCGCCCTGGCGCACGTCCAGGACCCGGATCAGGCACAGCGCCTTCACCGCTTCCCGCAGCGAACTGCGGGACAGCCCCAGCCGCTGCGCGAGCTCGGCCTCCTTGGGGAGCCGGTCGCCCGGGGCCAGCTCGCCCGAAATGATCATGTCCTTGATCTTGTCGATCGCGACATCGGTGACGGGCATCGGGACCGCCCTCCCTGCAGAGACCTCGGATGTTTACCCCCTACAGCGTGCCACGACTCCCGTCAGGAGGAACGATGACCCACGGCCCGGCGCCGCAAACGGTCGCATTGCGCACCCGGCTCAAGCCCGGAATGGAGAAAATCTACGAGGAGGTGCACGCGGTGATCCCGCAGGATCTGGACGCCGCGCTGCGCCGCGCGGGCGTGCGCTCGTGGCGGATCTGGCGTGACGGGCTCGACCTGTTCCACTTCGTCGAGGTGGACGACTTCGAGCAGATGCGCGCGAAACTCGCCGACGACCCGGCTGACATCGCGTGGCAGAAGCGGATCAACGAACTCCTCGACCTCGACCATTCCGACGTCGCCCACGGCCTCGGGCTGGTGTGGCAACTCCCGGCGGAGGCGTGACCGTGGACCTTCCCCCGTTGGGACTCGGCGGCGCGCAACTGGGCAACCTCTACCACGCGGTGCCGGACGAAATCGCCGCGGCGAGCGTGCGGCGGGCGTGGGACGAGGGGATCCGCTACTTCGACACGGCGCCGCACTACGGGCTCGGACTGTCCGAGCGTCGGCTCGGGGCCGCGCTGTCGGCGTATCCGCGAGCTGAATATGTCCTGTCCACGAAAGTCGGACGGGTGCTGGAACCGCGCGCGGTGGCACCCGGGGAACGCGACGACCAGGGGTTCGACGTCCCCGGGACTTACCGCCGCCGCTGGGATTTCAGCCGCGACGGGGTGCTGCGTTCGCTGGAGTCGAGCCTGGACCGGCTGGGTCTCGACCGCATCGATCTCGTGTACGTGCACGACCCGGACGATCATTTCGAGGAAGCGGTCGCCGGCGCGTTCCCGGCATTGCTGGAGTTGCGCGAGCAGGGTGTCGTGGGCGCGATCGGGGCCGGGATGAACCAGGCGCCGATGCTGGCGGAATTCGTGCGCCGGTTCGATCTCGACCATGTTCTGATGGCCGGTCGCTATACCTTGCTGAACCAGCCGGCGTTGGACGAGTTGTTGCCGCTGTGCGTCGAACGCGGCGTCGGTGTCGTGGCTGGCGGCGTGTTCAACGGGGGAATTCTCGCCACTGAACAACCCGGCACTATTTACGATTACACGGCCGCGCCTGCGGATCTCGTGGAGAAAGCACAGAAAATAGCGGAAATCTGCGCACGGCACGGTGTTTCGCTGCCGGAAGCCGCGCTCGCGTTGCCGCGCACGCACCCCGCGGTGGTGTCGGTGGTCGTCGGCGCGCACGACGCCGACCAGGTGTCGCTGAACGTTCGCCGGGCAGCGGCGAATATCCCGGCCGTACTGTGGGACGACCTCGCTGACGCCGGCCTGCTGCGGTCGGCCGCCCGTCCCGTCGTGTCCGGAGGAACCCAGTGATCGATTCGCACCACCACCTGTGGGATCCGGCGCGCCGCGAGTACCCGTGGATGTCCGGCGACGCGCTGGCTCCGATCCGCAAGCCATACACAGTCGACGATCTGCGCACGGTGACCACCGCGGCCGGCGTCCACGCCACTGTGCTGGTGCAGACCGTTTCGGACGAGACGGAAACTGAGGAGTTCCTGGCCACTGCCGCGTCCGAGCCACTGGTGGCAGGCGTGGTCGGCTGGGTCGACCTCGCCGCCCCGGACGTGTCCGACCGGCTCGCCCGGCTGCGCGGACTCGGCCCGCTGGTCGGCATCCGGCACCAGGTCGAGGACGAACCGGACCCGGATTGGCTGCTGCGTCCGGAAATCCTGCGCGGCCTGAGCGCGGTCGGCGCCGCAGGCCTGGTCTACGACCTGCTGGTGGCACCGGCGCAGCTTGACGCCGCCCGGCGGGTCGCCGAACGCTTGCCGGAGTTGCGGCTGGTCCTCGACCACGCCGCGAAACCGGGCATCGCGGCCGGCGAATGGCAGCCGTGGGCAAACGGCGTCGCATCGCTGGCCGCGCACGAGAACGTGCACTGCAAGCTGTCCGGCTTGGTGACGGAAGCCGACTGGCGCGAATGGCAGGTGGGCCATCTGCGCCGCTACGCAGACCACGTTTTCGAGTCGTTCGGCGCGAACCGGGTCATGTTCGGCTCCGACTGGCCAGTGTGCGAACTGGCGGCAGCGTACGAAGTCGTACTGGACGCGGCGGTGTCGCTGACCGGAGTGCTGAGCGACCCGGAACGGCTGGACGTCTTCGAGCACACGGCGGCACGCGTTTATGAATTGAGCTGAGAGATGCGGCGGGCTAAATCCAGAGTGCCGCGCGAAGCCGAGCCTGTCGACCTATTCAGCGGTCCTCGCCGGCGTTCCAGCCGTTCGAGTGACGGAACGGCTCAGAAGTCCTGGCCCTGCACCATCTCGCGGAGCTTGGACAGCGCGCGGTGCTGCGTGACGCGGACGTTCCCGGCCGAAATACCCAGCGTTTCAGCTGTCTCGTTCGCGCTGAGGCCGACGACGATGCGCAGCGCCAGGATCTCCTGCTGCAGCGGGGCGAGGCGGGTGAGCAGTTCCTGCAGACGGCTGCCGAGATCGAGGCGCAGCGCGTGCGATTCCGGCTCGTTGCCGCCGGCGAGCGGGTGTTCGGGCAGCTCGGGAACCGGCTCGGAACGGTCGCGCGCGACGGCCCGGTAGGCGTCGGCGACCTTGTTGGCCGCGATCGCGTGCACGAGGTAGAGGAACGAGCCGCCGCGGTCCTGGTAATCGGGAAGGGCCTTGAGAACGGCCATGCAGACGTCCTGCGCGACGTCGTCGGCGGCGAGATAGGAGAGGTCGCGGCCGCCCATCCGGGCCCGGCAGTAGCGGGCGACGACGGGGCGGAGCACGTGCAGCAGGTCGGCGATCGCGGATTGATCGCCCTGACCCGCGGCGCGTACGAGCGGGTCGAGGTCTTCTTTGGTGAGACGTCCACCGGACCGGGGCAGCGTCGCAGGGCTCACGTAGCCCGCGACGTCGGACACCGCAGTACGGGACGTCTTCGACGGTGCTGTCATGGTCGTCTCCCCGGCAACCCTGCGACCGTCGCTGTCTTGGGGTCAACACTCTGTGATGTTGCGGTCGCAAGTACTCCAATCGAACGGGGGGAGCACTGCGATCGTTGCGACGCTCCGTAACCTTAAGCGGCCGGAGGCCGACCGTCCACATTTCAACTACGAATACCCCGTTAGCAGCAGTGGTCTTGACACAAACGAGACCAGCCGACGCACAGTACGAATCCGGTCTCGCAGCATGTGCGGATGTCCGATTTGATGCGTCACGAAGAGTGATAGCCGGGTAGCGCAACAGAGAGTGGTCGCACTGCGGGTAGAACGGGTTCCACTACCGTTGGTGATCTTGTGGCGCGTCCGCTCGCCGCGTCCGGGCGAAAACCCACCAGCGCAGAACGGCGAACCGCACGACCCCGCCGACGAAACTGGCCGCGAGAAGCGCGGCGGTTTGCTGCCCGGCGGAGGGATGCGCGACGACGGCGTCGAGGGCCGCGAGAACGGCCGATCCGTAGCCGGCGTAGAAGGCGAACGTAACGAGATCCTGAAGGTGCCGCTTGCCCGCGTGGCTGCTCCGTTTGGCGAACGTGACGCGCCGGTGGAACTCGGTGTTGCCGATCGTCGTGATCGCGAGCGCGGCGAGATTCGCCCATTGCGCGCCGATTTCCGGGCGGAAGGCGAGGAAAAGGACGGCCTGCAGCCCGGTGGTGACGACACCGGCGGCCAGGTACCAGGCCGCATGGCCCCCGATCTCGCGACGGCGGGCAGTGCGGTCGGCGGCGTGGGTTGGCCGATTATCGGCAACGGTTGCGGGTGCTGGATGCGGAGTGAGGACGGCTGGCGGATTCGGGTGAGGTCCGTCGAGGTGGGATTCGGCTACGAGATCCGTTGCCGGGCGGAGCGGACGGCTGGCTTCCGCGGCGGTGTCGTTGGCGGGCTCTAGCGGACGCAGGTCGGCGTCGTCGGTTGCCGCCTGATGGCGAGTGTCGTTCGGATTCGCCGTTGAGTGGCGACTGGCGCGCTGGGTGCTGATATCCGGGTGTGGTGGTTCGGCGTTGTCGGTTGCCGCTTCGCGGCGGGCGCTGCTGGGATTGGCCGCTGGGTGGCGACTGGTGCGTCGGATGGTGCCGGAGTGCTGAGGCTTGGCGTTGTCAGTTGCCGCCTCATCGTGCGCCCTGGCGGGGTTAGCCGCTGGGTGATGACTGGTGTGTTGGCTGCTGACGTCCGGCTGCAGCGATTGGGTGTTGTCGGTTGCTGCTTCACCGTGAGTGCTGTTCGGATTCGCCGTTGAACGGCCACTGACGATCTCTGACCGCAGCGGTTTGGCGTCGCCCGTTGCCGGTTGACGGCGAGGGGCGTTCGCGTCGGCCACCTGGTCGTGGCTGACGAGTTCGGTCCCGCGGCTCGGCGGCAGCGACGTCGCTGGGGTAGTCGCCGTTGAGTGGCGATTCGTGCTCGCGTTCGCCGCCAGGTGGCGACGGGTGCGCTCGTCTCCGGGCTCTGGCGGGAGCGGATCAGCGTCACCATCGGTTGTCCCGTGGTGGTTGGAGCTCGGATTTGCCGTTGAGTGGCGACGGGGGTCGTCCCTGCGGCGGTCGACGTCGGAGTCCAGCGAGTCGCGGCGGTCGAGTTCGTCGGCGAGTGCGGCTGGGCGGAGCTGGTCGGCGGTCTCATCGAGGCTCGAGGACCGGCCTGAAGGCTCGTCGAGCGTGCGGTATTCCGGCATGGCGTCGATCGCGTCGTCGCCGAGCGGGGCGTTGCTGGCGGCGTCCGGGCCGGGTTTGCGCCGGGGGCGGAGTCCGATCCGGCCGCGCGGCATCCACCTTGTGGTGGTCATGGTTTCGACGCTAGCTCCGCTCAGCCCGCTGACGCCCTGGCAGACCGCAGGAACCACTGTGATTCCGACGACAGCCGTTCGGCCCGTTTCACCGGAAGTCGGCTCGGGTAGCTCACCACGAACAATCCGGACTTTCGGGAGGTGCCCGTGAGCGATTCCGGTGACGACGCTCTCCGCGAGAGTCAAGCACCCGGGGCGGACAGTTCCCGTGTCGACCCGTTCCGTGCGCCCGCGCCCAGAGGTGCGGTGCGTGCTGGGGCAGGCTCCGCCGAGGTCCGGGAGAGTCAGCGTGCGGGGGAGCCGCCGGAGGTTCGGCCGCCGGTGGCCGGAGGGGGCGTCGAGGGATCGGCCGACACTGGCGAGCCGGTCAGCGTGGCCGAGGCTGGCTGGCCCGCGAATCCCAGACCGGGTGAGCGGGTCGACCACGGGGGCTGCACGGTCGCCGACGCGATCCGGTCGGCTATGGCCCGAAGAGCCTGATCTCAAACGTATTTGTGACAGGTTCCACCGTCGCGGCAACGCCTCTCGCGCTCACACTGCGCGACGGTCGTGCCGCCTTTAGCGTGAAAAACCACCCTGCAACCGACCGCGCGCATCCGACTGCGACGAAGGGAAGGCCGAAAGATGCTGACCGTTACCGAAGCCGCCGCCGAGGCGATCACCGCGTTGACCGCTGAACAAGGCACTGGCTCCGAAGAAAGCGGCCTGCGCTTCGCGCTGCAGAGCATGGAAGGCGACGGCGCCCAACTGGCGCTGTCGGTAGCCCCGGCCCCGGAAGACGGCGACCGCATCGTCGGCGCCGACGGCGGGGCGAAGGTCTTCCTTGAGCCTCAGGCAGCCGCGTTGCTGGACGACAAGGTCCTCGACGTTCAGCAGGACGACACCGGCGACGTCGCCTTCGCCGTCCTGCCCCAGCAGCAGTCCGCCTGACGGCTGCGCAAGCGCCCGGCCACGGGGTTCGCGCGGCGGTGTCCGTCGGCTGATCCCGTGTGCCGTTCGCCGGTACTGCCGGATGTCGTCCGGATCCGGCGAGTTGGCCATGGCCGATTCCTGGGTGGCACCGCCGTCCAAGACACGGGTTGTCCAAGACGGCTGAGCTGAGCAGAAGCGCTCCCGCGGTTGATCGCGGGAGCGCTTTGCTACTTGGCGCGCAGCCAGTCCCGCACCAGCACGGCGGCCCGTTCGCGCAGCAGTTCCGCGGCGTGGGCGCGGGCGTAGTCCAGCGACGGCGCGTGGTCGATCAGCGCGCTGCTGCCCACGACTCCCAGGCTGGCCAGCGCGTCCGCGTCCAGCTGGATCCGTCCGGCGAGCACGAGCAGCGGGATGCCGGTCCGCCCGGCGCGAGCCGCGATGCCTGCCGGGGCCTTGCCGGACAGTGATTGTTCGTCCAGCGAACCCTCGCCGGTGATGACCAGATCCGCGCCGGTCAGTGCTTCGTCGACGCCGGTCAACGCGGCGATCAGGTCGAAGCCGGACTCGACCGTCGCGCCGAACCCGGCGATCGCGCCCGCGGCGACACCTCCGCCGGCCCCGGCTCCGGGCAGGTCGGACACGTCCGACGTGCCAGCCTGCACAAGCGCCTTGGCCCAGTGCGCCAGTGCTTCGTCGAGCGCTTGGACGTCTTCCGGGTCGGCACCCTTTTGCGGGCCGAATACGGCCGCCGCCCCGTTCGCGCCAAGCAGCGGATTCGTCACGTCTGTCGCGACCGCGACCGGCACCCCGCCCAGCCGTTCCCGCACCGGACCCAGATCGACGCGCGCGACCTGCGCCAGCGACCCGCCGCCGAGACCGACCGGCGCACCGGACGCGTTGACGACCTCGGCACCCAGGGCGGCCAGCATCCCAGCGCCGCCGTCGGTGCTCGCGGTGCCGCCGACGGTCAGCACGAGCCGCCGCGCTCCGCGGGCGAGGGCGTCGTTCAGCAACTCGCCAACGCCCCACGTGTGCGCGGCCAGCGCGACTTCCCGGCTGGGCGTCACGAACTCGATGCCGCACGCACGCGCCGATTCGACGTAGGCCGTGCCGTCGAGCAGCACATACCGCGCCTCGACCGGTTCGTCGAGCGGACCACGCACCGACAGGCGCACCATCGAGCCGCCCGCGTTCTCGAGCACCTCCAGCGTTCCTTCGCCGCCGTCGGCGACCGGGCACGCGGAGATCTCGGCGTCCGGCAACGCATCGCGCACGCCGTGCGCGATCGCTTCCGTCACCTCGACCGCGGTCAGGCTTCCTTTGAACTTGTCCGGCGCGATCACGACCCGGGTCATCGGCCCACCTCCGTCAGCGGCTCGGCACCGGCGAGCACCGAGACGACGTTGCGTGCGGCCAGCACCGCCATCGCCGTACGCGTTTCCACCGTCGCCGATCCGAGATGCGGTGTCAGCACCACGTCGTCGCGCTCGAGCAGCCGCGGCTCGACGTCCGGCTCCTTCTCGAACACGTCCAGCGCCGCGCCCGCGATCTCGCCGGCTTCGAGCGCGTCGGCCAGCGCCGACTCGTCGACCACTGGACCGCGCGTGGTGTTCACGAGGTACGCACTCGGTTTCATGGCGCGCAACGCGTCCGCGTCGACAAGGTGCCGGGTCTCGGGAGTCAGCGGACAGTGCAGCGACACGAAGTCGGAACGCCGCAGCAGTTCGTCGAATGACACGAACTCGCCGTCGAAGTCCGGCTTCGCCGACCGTCCGGAGTAGACGACCCGCATCCCGAACGCCGCCGCCCGCTTCGCCACCGCGCGGCCGATCTGCCCGAGCCCGACGATGCCGAGCGTCTTGCCCTGCAAGCCGGACCCGAGCAGGAAGCCGAGATGGAACGACCACGGCTGCCGCGCGCGCAGCAAACGTTCGCCTTCGCCGAGCCGCCGCGAGACGGCCAGCAGCAGTCCGAACGCGAGATCCGCGGTGGCGTCGGTGAGCACGCCTGGCGTGTTGGCGACCACGACCCCGCGGTCCGCCAGTGCACTGACGTCCACGTTGTCGTAGCCCACCGCGACGTTCGCGACGACCTTCAGCTCGGGACCCGCCGCGTCCGCGACCGAGCCGTCGATCCGGTCGTGCAGCATCGACACCACCGCGGCCGCGCCGGCGACGAACTTCCGCAGTTCCTCGGGCGTGAGCGGCCGGTCCTCCGGCCAGATTTCGACTTCGCCTGCCTCGCCGAGCACCTGCACGGCCTCGTCCGGGATCCAGCGGGTGACAGCGATCTTCGGCATGCCGAGCAGCCTAATGCCGACTGTGCCGCCCGAGCGAGGTTCGCGGCGCGCTCACCGCCGGACACCCGCCTGAGCTGCGACGGAGCGTCCAACCGCGACAGAACGCCGCCGACGCGGGCAGTGCCCGAATTCCGCATTGCGGTACCACGCAACGAAATTCCGGTCTGCCGACGGCCGCGCCGCTCTGTGTCGCCGCGAAACCCGTTCGCCGACTCCCAGCGCACCGTGTTGTCTTATCGCATCACCTCATTCCTCTCGAAGCCCGCAAACCTTGCTCTGTCTTCTGTCGTCTGTCCGGACGTCCGCTTCACCCTTTGGCACTCCCGCGGGCGGCCGGACCGTGCTATGTTCATATGTAGAACTTCTGTGCGCTATGCGAACACGCTAGCACGGAACGGCGGAAGCAGGAAGATCCAGACGGAAGGGCTCGTGATGGCAAGGGTGCTGTCGCTCGGCGAGGCGATCGCCGAGCTGGTGCACGACGGAGACACCGTCGCTCTCGAGGGCTTCACGCACCTCATCCCCGTGGCGGCCGGGCACGAGATCATCCGTCAGGGCAGGCGGAACCTCACACTCGTGCGGATGACGCCGGACATCGTCTACGACCAGCTCATCGGCGCGGGCTGCGCGAGCAAGCTGATCTTCTCCTGGGGCGGCAACCCCGGAGTCGGCTCGCTGCACCGGTTCCGCGACGCGGTGCAGCACTCGTGGCCGGTGCCGCTGGAGATCGAGGAACACAGTCACGCGGGCATGGCGAACCGTTATGTCGCAGGCGCTTCAGGGCTGCCGTTCGCCGTGCTGCGCGGCTACACCGGCACCGATCTGCCCGCGCAGACGGACACGATCAAGCCGATCACCTGCCCGTTCACCGGCGAGCAGCTCACCGCGGTGCCGGCGCTGAACCCGGACGTCACGATCGTGCACGCGCAGCGCGCCGACCGGGCGGGCAACGTCCAGCTGTGGGGCATCGCGGGCGTGCAGAAGGAGGCGGTGCTGGCGGCGAAGCGGTCGCTGGTCACGGTGGAAGAGGTCGTCGACGAGCTTGAGCCCCGTCCGGGCGCGCTGGTCCTTCCGTCCTGGGCGGTCACCGCGGTGGCAGAGGTGCCGCGCGGCGCTGCGCCCTCGTACGCCGCCGGGTACTACGAGCGGGACAACGCGGCGTACCAGACGTGGGACGAGATCGGCCGGGACCGCGAGGAATTCGCCAAGTGGCTGAACGACTTGACCGGAGTGAAGGCATGAGCGAGTACACCGCTGACGAGATGATGAGCATCGCCGCGGCGCGCGCGCTCGGCGAGGGCATGTCGTGTTTCGTCGGGATCGGATTGCCGAGCACCGCGGCGAACCTGGCCCGCCGCACGCACGCCCCGAACCTCACTTTGATCTACGAATCGGGTTGTCTCGGCGCGAAACCGAGCAGGCTGCCGCTGTCGATCGGCGACGGCGAACTGGCCGACACCGCCGACGCGGTCGTCAGCGTGCCCGAGGTGTTCAACTACTGGCTGCAGCCCGGCCGGATCGACGTCGGGTTCCTCGGCGCGGCGCAGTTGGACAAGTTCGGCAACATCAACACCACGGTCATCGGTTCCGACTATCACGATCCGAAGGTGCGCCTGCCCGGCGCGGGCGGAGCGCCGGAGATCGCCGCGTCCTGCAAGGAAGTGTTCGTCGTGCTGCGGCAGAGCAAGCGCACCTTTGTGGACAAGGTCGACTTCGTGACGTCGTTCGGCCACGGCACCGGGCGCGGCGACCGCGAACGGCTCGGCCTGCGCGGAGCCGGGCCGACGCTCGTGGTCACCGACCTCGGTTTGATGCGGCCCGATCCGGACACCGCGGAGCTCACGCTCACCGAACTGCACCCCGGGATCGAGCTGGAACAGGTCGTGGAAGCGACGGGGTGGACACTGAAGGCGGCCGCGGACCTCAAGACCACCCCCGCGCCCACTGAACGCGAACTGACCCTGCTCCGTGAATTGAAGAAGGCCGGCGAATGAGCGACGCTTACGTACTCGACGCGATCCGCACTCCCTTCGGGCGCTACGGCGGCGCTCTCTCCGGAGTGCGCCCTGACGACCTGGCCGCGGGCGTCCTGCGCGCGCTGGCCGAGCGCAACGGACTCGATCCGTCCATTGTGGACGAAGTGCTGCTCGGTGACGCCAACGGCGCGGGCGAGGACAACCGGAACGTGGCGCGGATGGCCGCGCTCCTCGCGGGCTGGCCGACTTCGGTTCCCGGTGCGACGGTGAACCGGCTGTGCGGATCCGGCGTCGAGGCGGCCATGCAGGCGAGCCGGGCGATCCAGGTCGGCGACGCCTCGCTGGTGGTCGCGGGCGGCGTCGAGTCGATGAGCCGCTCGCCGCTGGTGATGCCGAAGCCGGACAAGGCTTTTCCGGCGGGCAACCAGACGCTGTACAACACGGCGCTCGGCTGGCGGATGGTCAACCCGGCGATGCCGTCGCAGTGGACCGTTTCCCTCGGCGAGTCCACCGAACTGCTCGCCGAGCGCTACGGCATCACCCGGGACGAACAGGACGCGTTCGCCGCGCGCAGCCACGTGAATGCCGCCCGGGCGTGGGACGAGGGCTTCTACAACGACCACGTGGTTCCGGTGGAAGGCGTCGAGCTGACCCGGGACGAGGGCATCCGACCGGACTCCACGCCCGAGAAGCTCGCGAAGCTGAAAACGGTGTTCCGCAAGGAAAACGGCACTGTCACGGCGGGGAACGCGTCGCCGCTCAACGACGGTGCGTCGGCGTTGCTGCTCGGTGACGCGGCGGCGGCCGAGCGGCTCGGCAAGACGCCGCTGGCCCGGATCGCCGGCCGCGGCGCCGCGGGAGTCGACCCGGACGTGTTCGGCATCGGTCCGGTGCGCGCGGCGGAGATCGCGCTCGAACGGGCAGGCATCGGCTGGAGCGACCTCGCCGCGGTGGAACTCAACGAGGCGTTCGCCGCACAGTCGTTGGCCTGCCTGAAAGAATGGTCGAAGCTCGACCCGGAGATCGTCAACGTCAACGGCGGGGCCATCGCGATCGGGCACCCGCTCGGTGCGTCCGGCGGCCGCATCATCGGCGCGCTGGCGCATCAGCTCCGCCGCACCGGCGGTCGCTGGGGCCTCGCGGCGATCTGCATCGGCGTCGGCCAGGGTCTCGCTGTCGTGCTCGAGAATCGCTGAGAAAGGGGAGGCATCGTGGCCACACCGACCGAACGGCGCCTGCCGCAGTACCGGCCTGATCCGGACGGCACCCATCCGCCGCTCGACTACGCGCCGTACCGTTCCACCGCGTTGCGGCATCCGAAGCAGCCGCTGGTCCTGCTGCCGCAGATGCTCACCGAGGTCACCGGTCCTCTGCTCGGCCCGGGGCGGCTCGGCGAGTTCGACAACGACCTCACCCGCCAGCACGCGGGCGAGCCGCAGGGCCAGCGGATCATCGTCACCGGAAGGCTTCTCGACGGCGACGGGCGGCCGATCCGCGATTCGCTCGTGGAGATCTGGCAGGCCAACGCGGGCGGCCGCTACCGGCACACCGGCGACCGCTGGCCGTCCCCGCTCGACCCGAACTTCGACGGGCTCGGCCGCACGCTCACCGACAGCGATGGGCGCTACGAGTTCACCACCATCAAGCCCGGCGCGTACCCGTGGAAGAACCACGACAACGCGTGGCGTCCCGCGCACATCCACTTCTCGGTGTTCGGCTCGGCGTTCACCCAGCGGCTCGTCACGCAGATGTACTTCCCGGACGATCCACTGTTCTCGCAGGACCCGATCTTCAACTCCATCCCGGACGAGAAGGCGCGGCAGCGGATGATCTCCCGGTTCGACCTCGACCGCACCGAGGAGGAATGGGCGCTGGCGTTCCAGTTCGACATCGTGGTGCGCGGACGGGAACAGTCGGTGTTCGAGGACGAGGAGGAGGACGAGTGAGGCTCGAAGGCACGCCCTCGCAGACTGTCGGGCCGTATCTGTCCATCGGGCTGCCGTGGGACGACGGGCCGTTCGTGGTCCCGGAAGGCACCGAAGGCGCGGTGTGGATCCGCGGCGGGGTGTACGACGGCGCGGGAAACCCGGTTCCCGACGCGATGATCGAGACATGGCAGGCGGATCCGAACGGCGGGTTCGATCATCCCGACGATCCGCGCGGCAAGCCCGGCGAGCCGTTCCGCGGGTTCGGCCGATGTCCCACCGATGCCGAAGGCCAGTACCGGATTCTCACGGTGCTGCCCGGAGCAGTGCCGGACGCGACTGGGGCTCCGCAGGCCCGGCACATCGACGTGTCGGTGTTCGCTCGGGGGCTGCTGAACCGGGTCGTCACGCGCATTTACTTCGAGGACCAGGACAACGCCGGCGACGCCGTGCTGGCGAGCGTTCCCGAGGAACGCCGGGACACGTTGCTGGCCAAGAAAGACGGGGCCGGCTATCGGTTCGACGTGCGTTTGCAGGGCGAAGGCGAGACGGTGTTCTTCGCGGTCTGACCGGCCGTGTCCATTGTGGAGGTTCAAGCGTGAGCAGTGTCCGGGTGCACCGGGTCGTCGAAGGCCCGCCGGCGGGTCCGGTGGTGGTGTTCTCCAACTCGATCGGCAGCGACCACCGGATGTGGGAGCCACAGGTCGCGCCGTTGACCGAACGCGGATTCCGCGTGGTCCGGTACGACACGCGCGGCCACGGGTCGTCGCCGGTGCCGCCGGGGCCGTACGACCTGGCCGATTTGGGCGGCGACGTGCTGGGGCTGCTCGACGACCTCGGCGTCGAGCGCGCGCACTTCGTCGGCCTGTCGCTGGGCGGGATGACCGGGATGTGGCTCGGCGCGCACGCCGCGGAGCGGTTGGCGAGCCTCACGCTGTGCTGCACGTCAGCGCTGCTCGGACCGCCCGAGATGTGGGCCGATCGCGCGCGTCTCGTGCGGGCCGAGGGCACTGGGGCGGTCGCGGAAGCCAGCGTCGGGCGATGGGTCACGCCGGGTTACGTGCAGGCGCATCCTGACCAGGTCGCGTACCTGCGCGAGATGGTCGCGGCGCAGCCCGACGAGGGGTACGCCGGCTGCTGCGAGGTGATCGAGCGGATGGATCTCACCTGCGACCTGCCGAAGATCTCCGTTCCGACGCTGGTCATCGCTGGTGCCGACGACCCGTCGACGCCCGCTGAGCCGCACGGGCGGGTCATCGCGGACGGGATCCCCGGCGCCCGGCTCGTGGTCGTCGCGTCCGCCGCGCACCTGGGCAGCTACGAACAGCCGGAGGAGTTCACCCGGCTGATCCTCGAGCGGATCACGGAGGAACAGTGACCGGAGACCGCTACGAGGCGGGCATACGGGTGCGCCGCGAGGTGCTCGGCGACGAGCATGTCGACCGGGCGGTCGCGCGGACCACCGAGTTCAGCAAGCCGTTCCAGGAGTACATCACCGAAGCGGCGTGGGGTTCGGTCTGGACGCGCGACGGCCTCGACCGGCGGACCCGCAGCTGCATCACACTGGCCGCGCTCACCGCACTGCACTGCCACGACGAGCTGGCGATGCACGTCCGTGCGGCAGTGCGGAACGGGCTTACCGCGGACGAGATCCGCGAAGTCCTGCTGCACACCGGCGTGTACGCGGGGGTGCCTGCGGCGAACACGGCGATCGGGATCGCCCAGCGCGTCCTCGCCGAGCTGGGAGAACCCACCGCCCAGCCACCGGCCGGATAAGGTTCGCCGCATGGAATCCGACGACCAGGCGGAACGCGGCGCGCACCACGTGCAGTCGCTGGAACGCGGGCTGGCGGTGATCAAGGCGTTCAGCGCCGAGGCGCCGCACCCGACGCTCAGCGACGTCGCGCGCATCACCGGGCTGACCCGCGCGGCTGCCCGCCGGTTCCTGCTGACACTCGTGGACCTCGGCTACGTCCGCACGGACGGCAAGTACTTCTCGCTCACCGCGCGCGTGCTGGAACTCGGCTACGCCTACCTGTCCAGCCTGAGCCTGGCCGAGATCTCGCAACCGCACCTGGAGCGGCTCTCGGAGCAGGTGCACGAGTCGAGTTCCGTGTCGGTGCTGGAGATCGCCGACATCGTGTACGTCGCGCGCGTCGCGGTGTCGCGGATCATGACGGTGAGCATCAACGTCGGCACGCGGTTCCCCGCGCACGCCACGTCGATGGGACACGTGCTGCTCGCCGACATGGACCGGATGGAACTCAACGCCTACTTCATCGTCGCCGACCTCGACCGGCTGACCCCGCACACGCTCACCCACCGCACCGCGCTCGAGGCCGAGCTGGCCAAGGTCCGGGAGCAGGGCTGGGCGATGGTCGACCAGGAACTCGAAGAGGGCCTGCGCTCGGTCGCCGCGCCGATCCGCAACCGGAAGGGGCGCGCGGTCGCCGCGGTGAACATCTCGACGCACGCGAGCCGGACGCCGGTGGACGTCGTCCGGACCCAGTTCGTTCCGCCGTTGATCGAGACCGCGACGGCCATTTCGGCAGATCTCGCCGCGGTCGCGCCCGGGCGAGCGGTCCGAGGCTGAGGAGCACCGATGCCGGAACCGGTTGCCGGACTGCTGCTTGCCGCCGGGGCGGGACGGCGATTCGGCGGGCCCAAGGCCCTGGTCGAGTACGACGGGGAACCGCTGGTCCGGCGGGCTGTCCGGAACCTGGCCGAGGCTGGGTGCGCCTCGGTACGGGTAGTGGTCGGCGCGTCGGCTGATCGGGTCCGCGAGCTGTTGCCGCCGGACGTCACTCCGGTGCTTGCTGAGCGGTGGCAGGGCGGGATGGGGGAGTCGCTGAAGGCTGGGCTCGAGTCGCTGACGGGGGAGTCGGCGGCCGCGGTGCTCGTGCACCTGGTGGATCTGCCGTGGGTGCCTGCCGCGGCGCTCGCGCGGATCGTCGGGGAGGCGTCCGAGGACGCGGTCGTTCGGGCGGCTTACCAGGGGGTTCCTGGGCATCCGGTGCTGTTCGGGCGGCGTTGGTGGGATGAGATCGCGGATTCGGCGAGTGGCGACCACGGAGCTCGGGACTGGTTGCGCGGACGGTCCGACGTGCGGCTTGTCGAGTGCGGTGATCTCGGTAGTGGCAGTGACGTCGATCGGCCTGGGGATTTGGCTGGGCCTGGTGCGGAGCGGCGATGAGCGGTGTCGTGGTGCGGGGCTGAGCCGGCGGGTCCGGTCCGGTTGGGGTTGATCTGCTGCTCTTCGGTTTGTCTCGTCGGGACGGCGGCGACCCGGGCCTGGGCGATGACGGGCTTGCGGTTGGGCGTGCCGACGGATCTGCGCGAGTCCGCGTGAGGGTTGGAGCCCAAGTCGAACTGGCGGTGAATCGGGTCGTGCCGCGATCCATCGCGGGCCTGGCCGTGAACGGCACTGGATCTGCGGCTACCCGGCTCAGCGGCGCGCGGTTGAGCATTGCTGGGCGGCGGCGAACGGCGAACCTGGCGGTCGCAGATCTACGATCGGGGATGTGACAGAGTCCCTCGCCTCGCCCGACGCGCTCGCGGCTGCCCTCGACACCACCGGTTACCTCGCCGACGAGGGGCTGGCCACCGCGGGATTCCTCGCGACGCAGATGCAGCGTCCGCTCTTCTGCGAAGGCGAACCGGGCACCGGGAAGACCTCGCTGGCGCTCGCGTTGTCCGAGGCGTTGCAGTGGCCGTTGGTGCGGCTGCAGTGTCACGAGGGCATCGACGCCGCGCAGGCGCTCTACGAATGGGACTTCCCCCGTCAGCTGCTGCACCTGCGCGCCCTCGAAGCGGCCGACGGCGGACGGCTCGACGCGGAAACTGCCGAGCGCTCGCTGTACACGGAGCGGTTCTTGCTCGCGCGGCCGTTGCTGCAGGCGCTCACTACGACGCCATGCGTGTTGCTTGTGGACGAGATCGACCGCGCTGACGATGAGTTCGAGGCGTTTCTCCTGCAGTTGCTGGACGAGTACACCGTCACGATCCCGGAGTACGGCGAGGTGCGTGCGGAGCAGCCGCCGCTGGTCGTGCTGACGTCCAACCGGACGCGCGAGGTGCATGACGCGCTCAAGCGCCGGTGTCTTTACCACTGGCTTGAGCATCCTGATCTTGCTCGGGAGATCAACATCCTGCGCCGTCGGTTGCCGGGGATCGGCGAGACGCTCGCCCGGCAGATCGCCGACGCGGTGCACCGGCTGCGGGCGATGGATCTTCTCAAACCGCCGGGCGTCGCGGAATCCCTTGACTGGGCACGGGCTTTGCTCGCGCTCCAGCGCGACGAACTGGACGCCGCGACGGCCGCGCGCACCCTCGGCGCGGTGCTGAAGTACAGCGAGGACCTCGACCGGGTGCGGGCGAAGCTGGACACGCTGTTCTCCTGATTTTTAGTCCACTGTGGACGGTCAGGTAATTCCGTTGCGGCGGGGTGCGGGATCGGGCATGCTTGAAGCATCACCGAATGACTTCGCCGACTTCACTGATTTTGTGACTGCGACTGTGCTTGTGCCGGAAGGAGGGCTCGTGACCGACTTCGCCCGGACTGCCCTCCCGGCCGTCCGCTGAGTTCCGTTCTTTCCTGAAGGTTCCGCGCGCCCGCCCTGTGCTACCGGGGCTGGCTGCTGCGCGCAACCACGGTCCGCGCACGCTGTCCCGGAGGCGGGACAGCGTGCGCGGCCGCCCTTCGCCGGGTGCCGTGATTGACGCGGGGGGTGCGGGCCTTTGGAGGTTTGGCGCGGAATGGTGCTGGGCTGAGATGGCTCGGGACGTTGTCGCGGGCGTGGTGCTGAGACCGACCGAGCCGAGACGGCCGGGAGGTTCGCGCGGCGGCTTGGCCCTGCGGGGCGGGGTGCCTGGGGAAGCGACGGGCGGCGGCTTGGCATGGCGGGGCGGGGTGCCTGGGGAAACGACGGGCGGCGGCTTGGCATGGCAGCGCGGGATGCGCGCGGGCTTTGGTGCGGGCCGTGCTGTGCTTGGTCCGGACGATGCCTCTTGGAGTTGTGCTCGGCAGGCGGTGCTGGGTTCCCGAGCGTTGGGTGCGCGGGCGAGAGTTGGATGGAATCGTCCGCAGGTCTGGTGGCGCGGTGAGTTCGAGCGGAGCGGAACATCTGCGGGGCCGACGCGGTTCACTCTGGAATGGCGGTGCGGAGGAACACTGGCGAGCTGGAGCAGCTCAAGCCGGAACCGTCGCGCGCCCAAGAAGCTCGACCCGGCCAGGAACCTCTGCGTGGCCAGGAACGGCTGCGTGGCCAGGAACGGCTGCGAGGCCAGGAACCTCTGCGAGGCCAGGAACGGCTGCGCGGCATAGAACCTCCGCGCCGCCTAAAGCACGTGCGCGGCCAAAAACCTCCGCGCGCCAAGATCACTGCCGACAACTGGCGGCCTGCAGCCGGACAGCCGCAACTTGGGGTTGCTGAGCCGTATCAGTTGTGGCGCTGGGGAGCCGCGTGGCAACCTCAGCTTGCCGAAACACAGCCCGGATCACCTGATCGACCGCGCCGGACCGCGTCAGAGACCGTCGGCGCACGCGCTGGACACCAGCACAAGCTGCGTCAGGCTGTCGCGGCGCGGTTTCTGGTATTGGGGTCACAATGGGGGACATGAACACCGAAGTCGCCGACCCCCTTGCTGGTTACGCGGGGTTCGCGGCGGCATTGCGCGAAGCGGGCGTCGCCTGTGACGCGCGGCGGGTGCAGGCCTATCTGTCCGCCGTGGCGAAGGTCGATGTTGCCCGGCCGACGCAGCTCTACTGGGTCGGGCGGTTGACCCTTTGCTCCGACCCCGACGACTTGCCTCGCTACGAGGAAGCGTTCGCGCGGTGGTTCGAGGGAGACGACAGTCCTAGGGCGACCGGCGGGACTCCGGTGCGGAAGCAGGCCCGGATCGCTCCACTGATCGCGGCCGGCGGCGACGGGGAGAGCACCCAGGAATCTCACGACACGCTCCGCGTCGCGGCCAGCGATCATGAGGTTCTCCGGCATCGGGATCTCGCCGAGCTCACCAAGGCTGAGCGGGCGCACCTCCGGGAGTTGCTCGCGACGCTGCGGCCCGTCTTGCCTCGACGAAGGGCGGCGCGGCGGACGCCGGCGCATCGTGGTGCGCTTGATCCGGCGCGGACTCTGCGCGCCATGCTCGCGTCCGGTGGCGAGCCCGTTCGGCTGGCGCATCATCGGCGGGGGACGCGGGCGCGGAAAGTCGTGTTGCTGATCGACGTTTCCGGCTCGATGAGTCCGTACGCCGACGCGTTGCTGCGGTTCGCGCACGTGGTCGCGCGGGCGGCGCCGATGTCGGTCGAGGTGTTCACACTAGGTACGCGGATGACGCGCGTGTCCCGTCAGCTCAGGCAGCGCGATCCGGAGCAGGCGATGCTCGCCGCTGGCACCGCCGTACCTGATTTCGCTGGTGGGACGCGGCTTGGCGAGACGCTCCGGGTGTTTCTCGACCGGTGGGGGCAGCGCGGGTTCGCGCGACGCGCGGTAGTCACCGTGTTCTCCGACGGGTGGGAGCGCGGCGACGTCAGCTTGCTGGCCGAGCAGCTCGGCCGGCTGCGCCGTCTCGCGCACGCCGTATTCTGGGTGAATCCGCACGCAGGGCGCGAGGGTTATGCTCCGGTCCAATCCGGCATCGTGGCCGCCCTGCCGCACATCGACCGGTTGCTGGCCGGGCACAGCCTGGCGACGTTGGAACGACTCCTCGGGGAGATTGCCGATGCGTGACGTACTGGACGACGTGTACCGCCGCTGGCAGGCGGGCGAAACGGTCGGGCTCGGCACGGTGGTGGCCACGTTTTCGTCGGCGCCGCGGGCACCGGGCGCGTCGATGATGGTCGCGCCGGACGGGACGGTCGTCGGGAGCGTGTCCGGCGGCTGCGTCGAGGGCGCGGTCTACGAGCTGGCCAATGACGTCGTCGCCGAGCGGAAGCCGGTTTTGCAGCGCTACGGCGTCAGCGACGACGACGCCTTCGCGGTCGGGCTGACCTGCGGCGGGATCATCGACATCTACGTCGAGCCGGTGGACCGCGCGTCGATGCCGGAGCTGGAGCGCGTCGTCGAATCGGTGCGCGGCGGCGAGCCGGTCGCGGTCGTCACGATCGTGGAGCACGAGACGCCCGGACTGGTCGGCGAGCACATGATCGTGTGGCCGGATCGGGTCGAGGGGTCCCTTGGCTCGTCCCGGATGGACGATGCCGTCGCCGACGACGCGCGCGGGCTTCTCGCCGCTGGACGCACCGGGACGCTCCACTACGGACCGGACGGGCAGCGCCGCGGCGAGGGCATGGCGGTTTTCGTGAACTCCTTCGAACCGCCGCCGCGACTGCTGGTGTTCGGTGCCATCGACTTCGCCGCCGCGATGGCACGGATGGGTGCTTATCTCGGGTATCAGGTGACAGTCTGCGACGCGCGCCCGGTGTTCGCGACCAGCAGCCGGTTCCCGGAGGCGCACGACGTGGTCGTCGACTGGCCGCACCGTTACCTGAAGGCCGAGGCCGAAGCGGGCCGGATCGACGCGCGGACGGCGATCGCGGTCCTCACGCACGATCCGAAGTTCGACGTGCCGCTGCTGGAGGTCGCGTTGCGGCTCGACGTCGGGTACGTCGGCGCGATGGGTTCGCGCAAGACGCACGACGACCGGTTCGCGCGGCTCCGCGAGGCAGGGATCACCGAGGGCGAGCTGGAACGGTTGTCGTCGCCGATCGGCCTCGACCTGGGCGCGCGCACGCCGGAGGAGACGGCGGTGTCGATCGCGGCGGAGATCATCGCGCTGCGCTGGAGCGGGACCGGGCGGCGGCTGGCGGCGTTGACGGGGCGGATTCACAGCTGACTGAGCGGATTCGCTGACCCGGCAGGCTGGGGCGGTGCATCGCCAGCAGTTGCGGCGGGCCAGTAGCCGCCAGGAAGTGCGGCACCGTCCAGAACCGTCCAGACCGCCGTCCCGGGTGGCCGGAACGGCGCACCTCAGCGGTGCGATCCGCCGGGAAAACCGCGTCCAGCAACGAAACCCGGTGAACCCCCGCCAAGAAACCGCGCCCCTGCGGCAAGATCCGCCCACCACCCCCGGCGGCCGAAAAATCACCCGTCCGGCTTCACGCATCTGCGCGTCAAAATCACCAAAACACCCGCATCTGCGGAACCAACCCGGCGACGTGCGACATCAGGACTTGTCCGCGCGCGATAGGCGTAGCACGCTCCCCTGTGAGGCCGATCACGATCGCGCCTTGGCCGTTCCCGAACCGGCCCGCCGCCTCCGCCGGGGCTGGCGGGCATTTGCACTTGGAGGCCTTTGATGCGCATCACCGTCACTGTCGACGGCACGAAATACACCGATGACGTCGAGCCGCGCACCCTGCTCGTCCACTACTTACGGGAACGCGTCGGGAAGGTGGGCACCGTCGTCGGGTGCGACACCAGCAACTGCGGCGCGTGCACCGTCCATCTCGACGGGCACAGCGTGAAATCCTGTTCCGTCCTCGCCGTGCAGGCCGACGGATGCGAGGTCACCACCATCGAGGGGCTGGCCCGCGACGGTCAGCTGCACCCGGTCCAGCAAGCTTTCCACGACAATCACGCGCTGCAGTGCGGGTTCTGCACCCCGGGCATGATCATGCAGTCGATCGACCTGCTGGCCGACAACCCGGACCCGGACGAGCAGGCTGTTCGCGAGGGGCTCGAGGGCAATCTTTGCCGCTGTACTGGTTACCAGAACATCGTGAAGGCGGTTCGCGACGCCGCGAAGCACATGAGTCCTGGTGCGGGGCCGGACGCCGAGAAGATCGATCAGCCCAACCACGTCGGCGTGGGTGGTGAATGATGACTGCCACGATCGAGCCTGAGGTAGGAAAGTCCCGGCGCCGCAAGGAAGACGAGCGGCTCATCACCGGGCGCACCCGGTGGACGGACAACATCGCGTTGCCGGGAATGCTGCATCTCGCGGTGCTGCGGAGTCCGCTGGCGCACGCGAAGATCGTTTCGATCGACACGTCGGCGGCCAAGGAAGCTGCTGGTGTCGTTGCCGTTTACACCGCTGCTGACCTTGATCCCGAGGGCGCGATCGGCATGCCGTGCGCGTGGCCGATCACGCCGGACATGGCGGCGCCGCGGCGTCCGGTGCTGGCGTCGGATCGGGTGAATTTCGCTGGCGAGGGCGTGGCCGTCGTGGTCGCGCGGTCGTCCGCGGAGGCGCATGACGCGCTCGAGGCGATCGAGGTCGAGTACGAAGACCTGCCGCCGGTTCTCGACCTGGAAGCCGCGCTCGCCGAAGACGCGCCGCTCGTCCACGAGGAATTGGGCAGCAACAAGAACGCGTTCTGGGTCTTCGATTCCGCCGAGGCTGGCACGGGCGGCAATGTCGAGGAAGCACTGTCCTCTTCGGAGGTCGTGCTCAAGCGGCGGTTCCGCCAGCAGCGGCTGGTGCCCGCGTTCATGGAGCCGCGCGCGTGCGTGGTCGACCCGACCGGCGCGCAGCTGACCATGTGGTCGGCCACCCAGGTGCCGCACATTCTGCGCGTGATGTCCGCGCTGACGCTGGGCATCCCGGAGCACAAGCTGCGCGTGATCGCCCCGGACGTCGGGGGCGGGTTCGGCGGCAAGATCGGCGTGCTGCCCGAGGAAATGATGTCCGTGCTGGTCGCGAACAAGCTCGGCAAACCGGTGAAGTGGAACGAATCCCGGTCCGAGACGATGCTCGCCGCGCACCACGGCCGCGACCAGATCCAGGACATCACGATCTCGGCGAAGGCCGACGGCACGGTCACCGGGCTCAAGGTCGAACTGCTCGCCAACCTCGGCGCGTACAACGGCCTGGTCGGGCCGGGCGTGCCGATCCTCGGCGCGTTCATGTTCAACGCGATCTACAAGATCCCGGCCTACCACTTCGCCTGCACCAACGTGTTCACCACGACCACGCTCACCGACGCCTACCGCGGCGCGGGCCGTCCGGAAGCGACGTTCGCGATCGAGCGGATCATGGACGAGCTGGCCGACGAGCTGGGCATGGACCCGGTGGAGCTGCGCGAAAAGAACTGGATCAAGCACGAGGAATTCCCGTTCACCACGGTCTGCGGGCTCACCTACGACTCCGGCAACTACGAGGCCGCGACCGAGAAGGCGAAGGAGCTCTTCGGCTACGACGCGCTGCGCCGCGAGCAGAAGGAACGCCGCGAGGCGAACGATCCGGTGCAGCTCGGCATCGGGATTTCGACGTTCACCGAGATGTGCGGGCTCGCGCCGTCGCGGGTGCTGGGTTCGCTCGATTACGGCGCCGGCGGCTGGGAATACGCGTCGCTGCGGATGTTGCCGACCGGCAAGGTCGAGGTGACGACGGGTGCGTCGGCGCACGGTCAGGGGCACGAGACGGCGTGGAGCCAGATCGTCGCCGACCAGCTGGGGGTGTCGTTTGAGGACGTTGAAGTGCTGCACGGCGACACGCAGTCCTCGCACAAGGGCCTCGACACGTACGGTTCGCGTTCGCTGGTCGTCGGCGGTATCGCGATCGTCAAGGCGGCCGAGAAGGTGGTCGCGAAGGCGAAGCCGATCGCCGCGCATCTGCTGGAGTGTTCGGAGGACGACCTCGAGTACTCCGGCGGCAAGTTCACTGTGAAGGGCACGGATTCGTCGACGACGATCCAGGACATCGCGCTCGCGGTGTTCGCCGCGCACAACCTGCCGGACGGCGTGGAACCGTCCCTCGATTCCGACGCCACCTTCGACCCGGAGAACTTCTCCTTCCCGCACGGCACTCATCTGTGCGCGGCCGAAGTGGACACTGAAACGGGCCAGGTGAAACTGCGTTCGTACGTCTGCGTGGACGACGTCGGCAAGGTGGTCAACCCGCTGATCGTGGAAGGCCAGGTGCACGGCGGGCTCGCCCAGGGCATCGCACAGGCGTTGTTCGAGGAAGCCGTGCACGACGAAAGCGGCACGCTCACCACTGGCACGTTCGCCGACTATCTGCTGCCGTCGGCGGCCGACCTGCCGTCGTTCACCACGGACCGCACGGAGACGCCGTCGACCACGAACCCGTTGGGAGCCAAGGGGGTCGGCGAGGCGGGCACGATCGCTTCGACGCCTGCCGTGGTCAACGCGGTGGTCGACGCGGTGCGCCAGTTCGGGGTGAACGACATCGAAATGCCGCTCACGCCGATGCGCGTGTGGAACGCGGTGCGCACCGGTTCAGCCAATGCCGGCGGACCCGGCGGCGAGGCCGGTGGCGGTCTCGGTTCGATCGACGCCTCCGGAGGTGCCCAGTGATCCCGGCTCCGTTCGACTACGTCGCTCCGTCCACGGTGGACGAAGCCGTGCAGGCGCTCGCCGCGGCGGGCGAGGACGCCAAGGTGCTGGCAGGCGGGCAAAGCCTGCTGCCGGTGCTGCGGATGCGCTTGGCCGCACCGACCACGCTGGTCGACCTCGGGAAGGTCGCCGAAATGCGCGGAGTGCGCGAGGACGGCGACGCGCTCGTGGTCGGCGCGATGACGACGCATTACGAGGTCCAGCGCGACCCGCTGATCGCCGAGCACGCGGCGTTGGTGAAGGAAGCGACTGACACTGTCGCGGATCCGCAGGTGCGGCACCGCGGCACGTTCGGCGGCGCGATCGCGCACGCGGATCCGGCAGGCGACCTGCTGGCTCCGGTGCTCGCGCTGGACGGCGAGCTGGTGCTGGCCGGTCCGAACGGTCGGCGCACGGTGTCCGCGGCGGAGTTCTTCCAGGACTACTTCACCACCGCGCTGGCCCCGGACGAGCTGCTCGTCGAGGTGCGGCTGCCCAAGCACACCGGCTGGCGGGCGCACTACGAGAAGTTCAACCGGGTCGCTCAGGCCTGGTCGATGTGCGCGGTGGCGGCCACCGTGCGCACCGAGGGCGGCGTGATCGAGGAAGCCAGGGTGGCGTTGACGAACATGGGCGCGACGCCGGTCCGCGCGACTGGCGTGGAGCAGGCGTTGCTCGGCGCGCAGGCCAACGCGGAGACGATCCGGGCGGCCGCCGCGCATGCGGCCGAGGGCACCAACCCGGTCGCGGACGGCAATTCCGACGTCGAATACCGGCAGCACCTCGCGCGGGTGCTGACTGGGCGTGCTGTCGCGGCGGCGGTGGGCGCCTAGCGGACCGGTCGTGAAGGACTCCTTGGGGGAATCTGATTCCCCCAAGGAGTCCTTCACGACAACGGCGACCGGGAGACGGCCGTAAGGTGGACGGCAACGGCTCGACGCAGTGCGCAGGAGAGGAGGTCGGCCCGTGCGGCTCGACCACGAATTCACCGTCCCCGCCCCGATCGGGGAGGTCTGGCAGGCCGTCATCGACCCGGAGCGGGTCGCCCCGTGCATGCCGGGCGCCTCGCTCACCAAGGTGGAAGGCGACACCTTCGCGGGCACGGTCAAGGTCAAGCTGGGGCCGATTTCGCTGCTGTACAAGGGAACCGGCGAGTTCCTGGAGAAGGACGAGGCGGCCCGCAAGGTCGTCATCAAGGCGTCCGGCAAGGACTCGCGCGGCGGCGGCACCGCGGCCGCGACGGTCACCCTCACGCTCACCGAACGCGACGGCGGCACCCACGGCGCGGTCGCCACCGACCTGGCGATCACCGGACGTCCGGCGCAGTTCGGGCGCGGGCTGATCTCCGAGGTGGGCGGCAAGATCCTGGACACCTTCGCGGGGAATCTCGCGGCCTCGCTGGAGACTCCGGCCGAGGACGCCCCGGCAGCGGCTCCGGCTCCGGCTCCGGCTTCCGAGGAGAAGACCGCGGAAAAGCCCGCTGAAGCACCGGCGCCCGAGGAGAAGCCGCACTTGCGGAGCGTTCCGGCAGGCGGTTCGACCGGCGAGACCGAGGCGATCGACCTGCTCGACTACGCGGGCCAGTCCGTCGCGAAGCGGCTCGCCCCGGTAGCCGCGGGCGCGGTCGTGCTGCTGATCGTGCTGGCGATCGTGCGGAAGCTGCGCCGCCGGTAACCGGCCAGGAGGTTGCCCGGTCGCGCTACTCAGAGCGTGCCCAGCGGGCAGCGAACGGGGTGGTTTTTCCCTCGGTTCGGCTAGATCCGGAGTGGACCCGCTACCCTGGGCAACTTCCGTAGGCCGAATTTCGCGTGGGGGCGCCCGTGACGCAGGCACCTGTCCCCATCGGGGTGCGCGGCGCGGTGACGGCCTGGCGCGGCTGGCCGCCGCGCTGGACGATGTGGGCGGTCGCGCGGCGGCGCTGGATCGGCTACGCGATGGCGTGCGAGGCCGTCGCTGTGGCGCTCACGGTGACGGGTCTCGCGACCGGCTTCGGCGGCCCGGTGCAGTTCAGTTCGTTCGGGGTGCTCGTCGGGCTGGGCATCGCGCAGGCCGAAATGTCGCGGCGGATCGAACGCCTGCGGCGGTGGATGAGCGGGCAGACGCACATCAACGTCACGTCCGTCTGGTACCTCGCCGGCGCGTTCCTGCTTCCGCCGGCGTGGGTGGCGTTGCTGGCGTTGGTGCTGTATCTGCATCTGTGGCTGCGAGTGTGGCGACACGTGCGTACGCGGCCCGCGCATCGCTTCGCGGCGAGTACCGCGTGGGCGATGCTGTCGTGCTTCGCGGCGTCTGCGGTGTTGACCATCGGCGGTCTGGATCAAGCGCGGCTCGACACTGCGTACGGCGTCCTCGCGCTCGTACTGGCGGCAGTTGCCTTTGAACTGGTGAACGTCGTGCTTGTCGCGACGGGCATCTACCTATACACGAACAGCCGCTCGCCCGCGGACCTCGTCGGTACCTGGGAGGACAACGCCTTCGAGATCGCGACGCTCTGTCTCGGCGGCCTCGTAGCGCTGGCGTTCGTCCATCAGCCGGTGCTGGTCGTGTTCGTGCTGCCGCCGTTGTTGTTGCTGCACCGCTATCTCCTGCTGAAGCAGCAGTTGCAGGTGGCGGTCGTGACCGATGAAAAGACCGGGCTGCTCAACACCGCGGGCTGGCACGAACTCGCGACCCGCGAGTTCACTCGGGCGAGGCGGCGAGGGACCGGCAGCGGGTTCGCCGTATTGATGATCGATCTCGACCACTTCAAGCGCATCAACGACACGTACGGTCACCTCACCGGCGACGAGGTGCTGGCCGCGGTTGCCGTGGCGATCGAGGCTTCGGTGCAGCAAAGCGACACCGTCGGCCGGTTCGGCGGCGAGGAATTCGTGGTCCTGCTGCCCGCGACCGGCGACACCGACGTGCTCGGGATCGCCGAAGGGGTGCGGATCGCGGTGGGGGAGCTGACGGTCGCGGTGGGAGGTCCGCTGCGGATCAGCGGACTCTCCGTGTCCGTCGGCGTCGCGTGCTACCCGCAGGCGGGCGCCACGCTCGACGAGGTGTTGCGGTCGGCCGACGCCGCGTTGTACCGGGCGAAAGACGGCGGCCGGAATCGCGTGGCGGTCTGAGCCGGAAATACCGGGCGCGGGCAATTGTTGAACGTTGTATGAGCACTGCGGATCACGAGACCGACGTCGTGGTGATCGGGGCCGGGCAGGCCGGGCTGTCGGCGGCGTATCACCTGCGCCGAGCCGGGTTCGCCAACGAACGCGGGTTCGTCGTGCTCGACCACGGCAAGCGCGCGGGCGGCGCTTGGCAGTACCGGTGGCCGTCGCTGGTGGTCGGGAAGGTGCACGGGATCCACGACCTGCCGGGGATGGCGTTCGGGACCCCGGACCCGACGCGGCCTGCCAGCGAAGCGGTGTCGGAGTACTTCGGGCGCTTCGAGAAGACGTATGACTTGCCGGTGCACCGTCCGGTCGACGTGACCGCAGTGCGGCGCGAGGGGGAGCGGCTGGTGGTCGAATCGCCCGCGGAGACGTGGGCGGCGCGTGCGGTGATCAGCGCGACGGGGACGTGGGACCGGCCGTTCTGGCCGCGGTATCCCGGGACTTTCGCCGGACGGCAGCTGCACACGGCGGATTACCGCGGTGCGGAGGAATTTCGTGATCAGCGCGTGGTGGTCGTGGGCGGCGGGACGTCGGCGGTGCAGTTGCTGATGGAGATCGGCCCGGTCGCGCGTTCGACGGTGTGGGTGACGCGGCGTCCGCCGGTCTGGCGCGAGGAGGAGTTCAGCGAGGACTGGGGACGCATGGCGGTGGCGAAGGTCGACGAACGGGTGCGGGCCGGGCTGCCGCCGGAGAGCGTCGTGAGCGTGACGGATCTGCCGGTGACGCCGCAGGTGCTCGCCGGGCGCGCGGCGGGATATCTGGAGCGGCGGCCGATGTTCTCGCGGCTGGTTCCCGACGGGGTCGTCTGGGAGGACAGCAGTTTCGAGCCCGCGGACATGATTCTGTGGGCGACCGGGTTCCGGGCTTCGATCGATCACCTTGCGCCGCTGCACCTGCGGACGTCGGGTGGCGGGATCCGGATGGACGGGACTCGCGTGGTCGCGGAGCCTCGGCTGCATTTGGTCGGGTACGGGCCGTCGGCGAGCACGGTGGGGGCGAACCGGGCCGGGCGTGCTGCGGTGCAGGAAGTCCGGCGGCTGCTGCAGGGCTGAGGTACGTGAAGGTGGCCCTCACGTACTAGCGCAAGTACGTGAGGGCCACTTTCACGTACTTTGCGGGTCGTGAGGGCCACCCTCACGGAATCTGATTCCCTCAGGGTTCCCCTCACGGCACTTCTGCGAGACAGGAGAGGGGCGTTCCGCTGATCGGGCGGTCTTGATCGTTTCACGTCCGTTCCGGGCTTGTCGGGAGAAACCGGGCCCGCTACTCTGCCGTTTTAGTTAGGAAACTTTCTTAACGCAACGAGACGCCGCAGAACCGTAACGCCGCCGCCCTGTTCCCGTCCGGCCCGAAGGAGTGCGACGTGTCCTCGTCCCGTGTCCGAAGTCTCGCCCGGTTCGCCTTACCGGCCGCCGCGGTGGTGCTGTTGCCCGCCGCGGTCTCGCCCGCACGCGACGCCCATGCCGCTGCCGCCGATGTGCTGCTGTCCCAAGGGAAACCGGTCAGCACCTCGACGCTTGAGACGTCCACGCTCGGCGGCGACAACGCCGTCGACGGGAACCTCAAGACGCGCTGGGCCAGCGCGGTCAGCGCCGACGCCCAGTGGCTGCGCGTCGACCTCGGCCAGGCCGCCACGGTCCACCGGGTCAAGCTGAACTGGGAAGCGGCCTACGCCAAGAAGTACCGCGTCGAGATCTCCGACGACGGCGAGAACTTCAAGACGATCGCGACGATCGCCAACGGCGACGGCGGCACCGACGACCTCACCGGGTTGTCCGGCCATGGCCGGTTCCTGCGCTTCGTCGGCACCGAGCGCGCCACGAAATACGGCTACTCGCTGTGGGAGCTTCAGGCGTACGGCACTCCGGACTCGTCCGGCGACACCCAGGCGCCCACCACGCCGTCGAACCTCGCCGCGGGCGACATCGGCTCCAACAGCGTCGCGCTGACCTGGGCCGCCGCGACGGACAACGTCGGCGTCAGCGGGTACGACGTGCTCCGGGACGGCCAGTCCGTCGCCACCAGCACGTCCACGTCCTACACCGACAACGGCCTCTCGCCGGACACCGACTACACCTACACCGTCCGCGCGAAGGACGCCGCCGGCAACACTTCGCCGGCTAGCACTTCGGTCAAGGTGCACACGAAGCCGGGGACCGCGGGCAACACCTTCGTCCTCGCCGCAGCCGGCGACATCGCCGAGCAGTGCACCGCCAGCAGTTCCAGCTGCGTGCACCCGAAGACCGCGAAGCTGGTCCAGGGGATGAATCCCGCCGCGGTGATCACCATGGGCGACAACCAATACGACGCCGAGGACACCGGTCTGACGCTGCAGAACTTCAAGGACTACTACGACAAGACCTGGGGCAAGTTCAAGAGCATCACGCACCCGATCCCGGGCAACCACGAGACCTACGACGACAACAAGCCGTTCGAGGCCTACCAGCAGTACTTCGGCAAGATCGCCACGCCGAACGGAAAGCGGTACTACAGCTGGGAAATGGGCAACTGGCACTTCATCGCGCTCGACTCCAACGGCTTCGTCGACGACAAGGACGGCGGCGAGCTCCAGGACACCGACCAGATGAACTGGATCAAGCAGGACCTGGCGAAGAACACCAAGGGCTGCGTCGCGGCGTACTACCACCACCCGCGGTGGAGCTCCGGCGACCACGGCGACCAGCGCGGTTCCAAGCAGCTGTGGGACCTGTTCGCGCAGAACAAGGTCGACCTGATCCTGAACGGCCACGACCACCACTACGAGCGGTTCGTCCCGCAGGACGCGAGCGGCAAGGCGAACCCGGCCGGTCCGGTCGAGATCATCGGCGGCATGGGCGGCGCGAACCCGTACCCGGTCCACTCCGCGCACCCGACCACGGCGAAGCTGCTCAAGGACACCTTCGGCGTGCTGAAGCTGACGATGACCGACAACACCTTCTCCGAGCAGCTCATCGGTCTCGACGGCAAGGTCCAGGACAGCAGCCCGACCTACACCTGCCACAACTAGGGGCCGGTCATGTACATCGCGACAAGCCGTAGTTCGGACGTCGCGGCGGGCACCGAGCGGAAGGCCGGCCTGCGCCGGGTGTCGGCGAACGTCGTCGCACTCGGCGCGGTCAGCCTGGTCACCGACATCTCCTCGGAGATGGTGACCGCGGTGCTCCCGCTGTATCTGGTGCTCGGCCTCGGGCTGAACCCGCTGCAGTTCGGCCTGCTCGACGGGCTTTACGCGGGAGCCACCGCCGTGGTCCGCGTGCTCGGCGGGCACCTGGCCGACCGGTGGAGAAGGCTCAAGGCGGTCGCCGGGTTCGGCTACGGCTTGTCCGCGGTGTGCAAGCTCGGCCTGGTCGCGGCCGGTTCGTCGGTCGCGGCGATCGGCGTGGTGCTCGCCGCCGACCGGACCGGCAAGGGGCTGCGCACGGCCCCGCGCGACGCGTTGATCTCGCTCAGCAGCGAGCCCGACACACTCGGCCGGTCGTTCGGCGTGCACCGCGCGATGGACACAGTGGGCGCGTTCCTCGGTCCGCTGGTGGCGATGGCCGTGCTCGCGCTGAGCCTCGGCAGCTACACGTCGGTGTTCTTCACCAGCTTCTGCATCGCGGCGATCGCGGTGATGCTGCTGGTGTTGTTCGTCCGGGACCACAAACAGGAAATCGCCGACCGGGCCGCGGTGTCCGTGCGGGCGGCGTTCGGGCTGTTGCGGGACCGGGGTTTCCGTCGCGTGGCGGTGTGGGCGGCGCTGCTCGGGTTCGTGACTCTCGGCGATTCCTTTGTGTACCTGGTGCTTCAGCGGCGCTGGGACGTCGCGGCGACGTTCTTCCCGTTGCTGCCGCTCGGCACCGCCGGGATCTATCTGGTGCTCGCCGTTCCGCTGGGCAAACTGGCCGACCGGATCGGGCGCTGGCCGGTGTTCCTCGGCGGGCACGTCGCGCTCGTCGCCGCGCTGATCGCGTTGTGCGGGCCGGTGTCCGGATTCTGGCTCGCGGCCTTGGCTTTGGGGCTGCACGGCGTGTTCTACGCGGCTACCGACGGGGTGCTGATGGCCGCCGCCGGACCGTTGGTGCCCGCAGATCTCCGGGCGACCGGTCTCGCGGTGGTCCAAACTGGACAGGCCGCCGCTCGGATGCTTTCGTCTGTCCTCTTCGGACTCGCTTGGACGTTGTGGGATCTCCAGCCCGCGGTTCTCGCGGCGGCCGGAGCGCTCGCTGTCGTGGCGCTCGGCGCCGCTTTCGCAAGGCCGGTGCGCAAATGAAAAAGGCTCTTCTTGCTGTTGTCGGCACTGTGGTGCTCGCGGCCGCGGCGGTGGTTTACACCGTTGCCGCGCGGCCTAGTCCGGCCGAACCCGCGAAGGTGGAGCATCTTTCGCTCGCGCCTGGGCAGTTGTTCTTTCGCAGCACGAAGACGGGTAACGTCGGTGTCGTTCCGCTGGCGAATCCTAGTGCGGCACCGAAGTTCAGCGATCTGAAATGCGACCGGTTCGCGGTGTCCGGCACGACTGGGATGTGTCTCGCGGTGCGTCCCGGCACCTTGCCCGCGGTCAGTGATTTCAGCGTCCTCGACCGGAATCTCACCACCACGCACAAGGACTATCTGCCGGGCACGCCGAGCCGGGCGCGCGTTTCGCCGGATGGCAAACGGGTGTACTGGACACTGTTCGTCACCGGCGATTCCTATGCTGCCACTGGGTTTTCGACGCGCGCCGGGGTTTACCAGCTGGACAACGGCGAGCTGGAGAAAACGATCGAGGAGCTGCCGGTCCTGGTCGACGGGAAGCGCTACTTCTCCTCCGACGTCAATTACTGGGGCATCACGTTCGCCAAGGACGGCAAGCGGTTCTTCTCGACGCTGGGTTCCAAGGGCAAGACGTACCTGATCGAAGGCGACTACGACACTTACCGCGGCAAGGCGCTCCGGGAGAACGTGGAATGCCCGTCGTTGTCGCCGGACGAAACACGGATCGCGTTCAAGAAGAAGGTCGGCGAGGGCGTCTGGCGGCTGTCCGTGCTCGACCTCAAGACGATGCACGAGACCGCGCTCGCCGAGACCCGCAGTGTTGACGACCAGGCGTTGTGGCAGGACGACCACACGATTCTCTACGGCCTCGAGAACGCCGTGTGGTCGGTGCCCGCGGACGGCTCCGGAGCCCCGCGCAAGCTGGTCGACGAAGCCTCCTCGCCTGCCGTCACCAGCTGATTCGACATCTCTTTACGTCGTATAGTACCCTCGTGCTCCGAGATACTTTACGACGTAAAGAGATGAGATGGCTGAAGCTGCTCTGCACGACGGAACGCGGATCGAAGCGCAGGTGCACGGGGACGGGCCGGTGTTGCTGCTCCCCGTCGACCCCAGGCCTGCCGAGGGACCGGAAGCTGAGGCGGCCCGGCAGTGGGGCACTGATCCGGAGCTGGGTCGCTCGCTGATCGAGGGATTCAGCGGGTTCCGGGTGGTGGCCTTCGACTACCAGGGACACCGGATGGCGCATCCGGCCGACCTCACGCCGGACGTGCTCGCGGCCGATTTCCTGGCGGTGGCGGACGCGGTCGGGGCGGATCGGTTCTCGTATTACGGCTACTCGTGGCTGGCGTTGTCCGGGTTGCAGCTGGCGTTGCGCACGGATCGGCTGGACGCGTTGGTGATGGGCGGGTATCCGCCGTTGGACGGGCCGTATGCGGCAATGCTGGCGGTGACCCGGGCGACGCACGAGATGGCGCTCGCTGGCCCGTCGGCCGCAACTCAAGCTGAGCCGGGGGACTGGGATTCGGTGGACGTCACGTTGTCGACGGGGCAGACGAAGCAGTTCGTGACGTTGTACGAGGCGTTGCAGGACTTCGACGATCGGGTGGTCGAGCTGTCGTGCCCGCGGTTGTGTTTCGCGGGGTCGGAGGATCGGATCGTTTACAGCGAGCGGTGGGGCGGGGTGACCGTCGACATCGCCGGGCCGTTGCTGCGAGAGCGGGCCGAACTGGAGGCGCGTGGGTGGGCTGTCGAGATGCTGGACGGGCTGGACCACATGGGCGCGATGCAGGCGGCCACCGTGGTGCCTTTGGTGCGGCCTTGGCTGGAGAAAGTCGTGTAGCTATTCGGCTTGCCGCAGCTCGTGTTCCAGCGCCTCCAGCTCCGCGCCGCCCGCCATTTGCCGGGTCAGCTCGGGCAGGTCGATCTCCGCCTTCTCGTAGGACCCGAGCGCCGCGCCGCGTTTGAGGAGCAGGAAGCGGTCGGCCACCGGGTACGCGTGGTGCGGGTTGTGCGTGATCAGGACGACGCCCAGGCCCCGGTCGCGGGCCTGCGCCACGTACTTCAGCACGACCCCGGCCTGTTTCACGCCCAACGCGGCCGTCGGCTCGTCCAGGATCAGCACCTTCGCGCCGAAATGGATGGCCCGGGCGATCGCCACGCACTGCCGTTCGCCGCCGGAGAGCGTGCCGACCGGTTGTTCGACGTCGCGCAGGTCGATGCCCAGGTCGGCGAGGGCTTTCTTCGTCAGCTCCCGGCCTTTGCGCCGGTCCAGCGCGCGGAACGGGCCGAAGCCGACGGTCGGTTCGGAGCCGAGGAAGAAGTTGCGCCACACGCTCATCAGCGGCACCACCGCGAGATCCTGATACACCGTGGCGATTCCGCGATCGAGCGCTTCGCGAGGCGAGGCGAACCGCACCGGGGAGCCTTCGACCAGGAACTCGCCTTCGTCGTGTTGGTGCACCCCGGCGAGGATCTTGATCAAAGTGGACTTTCCAGCGCCGTTGTCGCCCAGCACGCAGGTGACCTCGCCCGCGTTGACCACTGTGGACACTTCGCGCAGCGCGACCACGGTGCCGTAACGCTTGCCGACGTCCTTGACCTCGAGGAGAGCCTTCATCGCCGGACCCTTTCCGCGCGCCGCCGCAATGCGTTGTTGACCAGGACCGCCGCCAGCAGCATGATCCCGAGGAACAGCATGAACCAGTCGTTGTCCCAGCCGGCGAACACGATGCCCTGGCGCGCCATGCCGAAGATCAGCGCGCCGATCGCCGCGCCGACGGCCGAGCCGAAGCCGCCGGTCAGCAGGCAGCCGCCGATCACCGCGGCGATGATGTACTGGAATTCCAACCCGATGCCCTGATTCGCCTGGACGCTCGCGAAGCGCAGGATGTTGATCGAACCGACGAGCCAGCCGGCCAGTGCGGTGCCCATGAAGAGCAGGATTTTCGTGCGCACCACCGGAACGCCGACCGAACGGGCGCTGGCGGCGGAACCGCCGACCGCGAAGATCCAGTTGCCGAACCGGGTCCGCAGCAGCAGCCACGCGGCCACCGCGATCGCGCCGAGCCACCAGACGATGGAGATCTGGAACGGTGTCCCTCCGACGTCCACTGTGGAGGCGAAGACGAACCCGGCGGACGCGTAACCGTCCGTCGAACGCATGCCCGACACCTGGACGGTACCGGTGACCAGCCGCGTTACGCCGAGGTTCAAGCCTTGCAGAGCAAGGAAAGTGCCGAGGGTGACGATGAAGCTCGGCAGGCCGGTTTTCATCACGAGCCAGCCGTTGAACGCGCCGACCGTCAGCGCGAACACCAGCGAGACGAGCAGCGCGAGCCAGACGTTCCAGCCCGCTTGGGTGGCGAGGATCGCGGTGACCAGCGATGTCGACGCGGTCATCACGCCCGCGGACAGGTCGAATTCGCCGCCGACCATCAGGAGTGACACGGCCACCGCCATGATGCCCAGCGTCGCCGCGTCGTCCAGCCAGGTCGCGGCTCCGCTGGCGCTGAAGAACTTGTCGGTCGCGAAGGTGAAGAACAGGAACACCACGACCGCGCCGAGCAGCGCGCCGATTTCCGGGCGCACCACCAATCGGTCGGTCAGCCGCGGTTTCGCCAGGCGTTCGTCGAGGGTCGTCATCGGGTGCCCCTTTGCACGTACTGGCCGACCTTGTCCACTGTGGATTTGTCGACCAGGTCGGGTCCGGTGAGCACCGGTTTGCCGCCGCCGACGACGTTCGCGTTGTCCCGGTACAGCTTCAGGAACTGCACCGGGAGATAGCCCTGTTCGTACTGTTGCTGGTCGACCGCGAACAGCACGTCGCCCGCCTTGATCGCGGCTACGACGTCGGAGTTGAGGTCGAAGGTGGCGACCTGCGCCTTCGAGTTCACCGACTTGATCGCGCTCACCGCACGGGCGGCGACCTGCGAGTTCAGCGTGAGGACCGCGTCGATCGACGAGTCGGTCTGCACCGCGCCGCGGATGCGGGACTCGGCGTCGGTCGGGTTGGAGATGTCCACCTGCAGGGTTTGGACGGTGCCGGCGAACCCGGTCTTCGCGCCGTCGCACCGCTGCGCCTGTCCGACGTTTCCGGCCTCGTGGATCACGCACAACAGCTTGTGTTTGCCGAGGTCCTTGAACTTCTTCCCGGCTTCCTGGCCGGCGATCGACTCGTTCTGCCCGACGTGCGTGAGTGCGCCGTACGCCGCGCTCTTGTCCTCGCCGGAGTTGATGGTGATCACTGGGATTCCGGCGCGCACCGCAGCCTCGATGGACGGGCGCAGCGCCTCCGGGTTCGCCATCGACACCACGAGCCCGCCGGTCTGCTGCGCGACTGCGTTGTCGATCAGCTTCGCCTGCGCGCCAGGATCGCCGTCCGAGGTGTATTCCACTTGCACACCAAGGTCTTTGCCTGCTTGCTCGGCACCGTTCTTCACTACGTTCCAGAACGCGTCGCCCGCGGTGCCGTGCGTGATGACCGAAACCTTCAGCGGCCCGGACGGTGTCGGGGCCGCGGCGGGCGTGGTGGTCTTCGGCTCGGCGGCCGGACCGGTGCACGCCGTCAGCAGCAAGCCCGCGGCCAGCAGGCCCGCCATCGCGCGGCCCGCGCGCTTCCAGCGATGGGACATCGTTGTCTCTCCTCGCTTGGTTTTCACGATCAGCCGGTGATTTTCCGCAGGTACGAGAGGCTGGTCGCGACGTCCTGGCCGGGACGGTCCACCGGGCTGTCGTCGCTCAGCGCGGTGTCCTGCTCCAGCACGTACCAGCCGTCGTAGCCCGCTTCGGTGACGGAGCGGACCATGGCTTCGATGTCCACGTCGCCTTCGCCGAGCGGCACGTAGAGACCTCTGCCGACGGCTTCGGTGTACGGCAGCTTTCCGGCGCGGACGGCGTCGGCCAATTCGCCGCGGACGTCCTTGAGGTGCAGGTGCCCGACTCGCCCGGGGTGCCGCTGGGCGAGCGCGACCGGGTCGGTGCCGCCGATCAGCAGGTGGCCGGTGTCCAGGCAGAGCTGGAGATCCGAGTCGGCGAGGAAGCGTTCGACCTCGGCCTCGGTCTCCACGTGCGTGCCGACGTGCGGGTGCAGGACGGTCCGGAGTCCGTGTTTTGCCGCGGTGTCCCGAATCCTGGCCGCTGTGCTGACCAAAGTGGACCATTCGGCGTCCGTGAGGGTGGGCCGTTCGTCGTAACCGTCGAGGCCGGTTGCGGCGGCGAGGACGAGCATTCCGCCGCCGCAGGCCGCGAAGAGCGCCGCTGAGTCTTCGGCTTCGGCGATGGCCGAGTCCGGATTTTCGTGCAGTGGAACGGCGAGGAACCCGCCGACGAGTTCGAGCCGATGACTTCCCAGGAGTGTCTTCAGCTCGGCCGGTTCGCGGGGAAGGTAGCCCGGCGGACCCAATTCCGTTGCGGTGACGCCTAGTTCGGTCATTTCGCTGAGCACTTGCGGGGCGTCGAGCACTCGGCCCCAGCCGGGCACCTCGCAGACCCCCCACGAGATCGGGGCGGCGGCGACGCGGATCTTCGCGGTCATGGATCCCTCTCCGGTCGGGGGACACGCCTTGATTAGAGCGCTCTAAGCTTGTAGCGTCCGACCCGTCGCGTCAAGCGCTTCTCCGGGGAGGTTTTCAGATGGGGAAGCCCACCATGGAGGATGTCGCCGCACGCGCCGGGGTTTCCCGGGCGCTGGTTTCGCTCGTGATGCGCAACGCGCCGAACGTCTCGGCGCAACGGCGCGCGGCGGTGCTGAAAGCGGCTGAGGAACTGGGTTATTCGCCGCACGTGATGGCACGGTCGTTGGCGAGCCGGACGTCGACGGTGCTCGGCGTGATGGTGAACGACCTGCGCAACGCGTTCTTCGCCGATGTCGTGGAAGGCCTGGACGCAGCGGCGCAAGCGGCCGGTTTCGACTTGATCCTCAACACCGGCGGCCGAATCCCTTCGCGGGAAGGTGCGGCGCTGCGGAGTCTTTTGTCCTTCCGTCCTGCTGGCGTGGTGCTGCTGTCGCCAGTGGTTCCTGCCGCCGCGATCGAAGCTGCTGCGCGACAGTGCCCAGTAGTGTTGGTGTCACGAACTTCTCGATTGTCCACTGTGGATACCGTGAACGACGACGGCGAGGCTGGTGCGACGTTGGCCGTCGAACATCTGGTTCAGCTAGGGCATTGCCGGATCGCCCACCTCGACGGCGGGGGAGCGGCCGGTGCCGCGGCTCGGCGTCGAGGTTTCCGGCAGGCAATGCAGGCGCACGGTCTGGAACCGATCGTGGTGCGCAGCGAACACACCGACACCGCGGGTGAAAAGGCGGTGCAGGAGTTGCTGTCTTCGTACTCTCCGGCACCGACCGCGCTGCTGGCAGGCAACGACTTCAACGCCGTTGGCGCGATCTCGGCGCTGGAGGAACACGGCTTACGGGTGCCGGAGGACGTTTCAGTGGTCGGCTACGACAACACGTCGCTGGCTTCTCTCCGGCACATCTCACTGACCACAGTGGACCAGCCGCGCGCGGAAATGGCACGGCTGGCCTTTGACGCGTTATTGGAACGGGTACGGGGTGAACGCACTGAACCGGTGCGGCATCTGCTTCATCCGTCCCTGGTCGTTCGGGAGACCACGGGGCCGAACTCAGGGGAGGCACAGCGATGAGGTTGGGACTGGCCGGGGCCGGGCGGATCGGTGCCGCGCACGCGGAAACGCTGGCGGGCTTCGACGAGGTCACGTCGGTGGTCGTCGCGGACGTGGATCCTGCGCGCGCGCAGTCCGTCGCCGCTCAGCTCGGGACCGAGGCGGCCGAAGGAATCGACGCACTGTTCCGGGCTGACCTCGACGGCTTGGTCATC
Organism: Amycolatopsis sp. cg13; assembly: GCF_041346965.1. Classification (GTDB taxonomy): domain Bacteria; phylum Actinomycetota; class Actinomycetes; order Mycobacteriales; family Pseudonocardiaceae; genus Amycolatopsis. The sequence continues at coordinate 3,759,181 of NZ_CP166848.1, read as the reverse complement.
GCGGCGGCCACGGACGCGCATCCGGAGCTGATCATCCAGGCGGTCGACGCGCGGGTGCCGGTGTTCTGCGAAAAGCCGGTCGCCGCGGACATTCCCGGCACGCTCGCGGTGATCGACCGGATCGCGGACTCGGATGTCCCGGTGCAGATCGGCTTCCAGCGCCGGTTCGACGCGGGCTACCAGGCCGCGCGGGTCGCGGTGGAGAGCGGGGAATTGGGCTGGCTGCACAGCGTCCGGGCGACCACTTTGGACCCAGCGCCGCCGCCTGCCGCCTATATCGCGCATTCCGGCGGCCTGTTCCGGGACTGCGGGGTGCACGACTTCGACATCCTCCGCTGGGTGACCGGGCAGGAGGTCGAGGAAGTATTCGCCTTGGGACGCAACAAAGGCGAGCAGTTCTTCGCCGACGCCGGAGACGTCGACACAGCGGCGGTCGCGATGACGCTCGACGACGGAACCCTCGCGACGGTCTCCCTGACGCGCTACAACGGCGCGGGCTACGACGTGCGCTTCGAGGCCCTCGGCTCCCTGGGGAATGTCGTGGTGGGCCTGGACGACCAAGCTCCGCTGCGGTCGGTGGAGCCTGGCGTCGGGCCGTTGCCGGGCCCGGCTTATCCCGGGTTCATGGAACGCTTCCGGACGGCTTATGCCGCTGAACTGCGCGCATTCCTGGACGTGGCGGCTGGGCGCATCCCGTCGCCTGCGGGGGCGGGGGATGCGTTGGAGGCGTTCTACATCGCGGAGGCGTGCGAGGTCTCGCGACGGGAGAACCGCCCGGTGAAGGTGGCGGAGGTGCGGCGCTAGGTCAAGCTCGCGGACGAAGCAGCTTCTCCGCCAACGTATCCACCAAATCCCCCGGCACCGCGGACCCCGTCAGTGCACAGTAGACGATCGGCCCCAGCAGAGCGTCCATTGTGGCCTCCGGATCCAGTACCGGAGAAATCTCGCCTGCCTCGGTGGCCGCCGTCAGCATCTCGCGTTCGGCGATCTGCCGCGGTTCCAGATAACGCTCATGGAACCGCGCGGCAGTCCCGACATCGTGCTGTGCCTCGGCCAGCAGAGTGAGATGACATTTCCCCGCCGGGTCCTCGGTGAGGAAATCCGCGAAATTCCGCAGGTACGCACGGATGCTCTCCGCCGTAGGGAGTTCCGTCGGCACGGGCAGGCGTTTGGCGCTGTCCTCGATCAGCGTGTCCAGCAGGATTTCGACCTTGGACGGCCACCAACGGTAGATCGTCTGCTTCGCGACCCCGGCGCGGCGCGCGATCGCTTCGACGGTCAGTGCGCCGAAGCCGTGTTCGACCAGGAGATCGTCGGCGGCGTGGAGCACGGCCAGGCGCGCGGCCTCGTCCCGCCGGTTGCCGGAGCGTGCCCTGCGGGGCTGGGAATTCACTGCGGGCATACCGGGCACCTTACCGTGCTACTGTCTAGACGTGACGTCTCGTCTAGACAAGGGAGGGGCCATGGCGGTACGCCGGGCATTGGTGGTCGGAGCTTCGCGGGGGCTGGGATTGGTGCTGGTCACCGAGCTGGACCGGCGCGGGTGGGAGGTCATCGCGACCACTCGCGACGGTGCGGTGCCGTACGAAGGGATGCGGACCGAACAGCTCGAGATGACTGACGAAGCACAGATCGCGGCGCTAAGAGACAGAGTGGACGGTCCGCTCGATCTGCTTTTCGTGAACGCGGCGATCAACCAAGGCAATCTGCCGATCAGCGAAGTGCCGACGACGATGTTCACCGAAGTCATGATCACCAACGCGTTGAGCCCGCTGCGCGTCCTCGAAGGACTGGGCGATCTCGTCGCGCCGGGTGGCACGGTCGCGGTGATGTCGTCCGAGCAGGGCAGCATCTCGATGAACGTCGAACCCGGATACGAGCTGTACAAGGCGAGCAAGGCCGCGCTCAACCAGTTCATGCGCAGCTACGCCACCCGCCACGAGGGCGACGGGCACACCAAACTGCTCATCGACCCCGGCCACAACCGGACGCGGCTCGGCGGGCCGGACGCGCCGTTGCTGCCCGAGGAAAGCGTTCCGGCGGTCGTCGACGTGCTGGAAGCGCAGGCAGGCGAGCCGGGGCTGCAGTTCCTCGACCGGTTCGGCAAGCCGGTTCCCTGGTAACGACTGGGCCGATCGGGTAGCGCACGGCGGCTTCGCGTGCCAAGCTGCGGGGCGTGCCTGGATCCGGAGAATCCGAGATCGTGCTGATCCCGCTCGACGAGCCGGGGCTCGAGCGGCTTCTGGAAGCCGCGGTGGCCGACGCCGAACCGACCGAGGTCATGCCGCCGGTGGAAGGTCCCGCCGGCTGGACCGAAGCCCGCCGCGAAGCGTTTCTCGCGTTTCACCGCCGACGATCCCTCAATCCGGACACCGCGATCGAGACGACGTGGGTCGTGGAAGTCGACGGCCGGGTCCGCGGGGCGGCCCGGCTGCGGCCGGTGTCCGGGCGGTCCGCGCTGGAGGTCGAGGCCGGGGTATGGCTCGGCCGGTCGGCGCGCGGACGCGGAATCGGCCGCAAGGTGACCGCGGTACTGCTGGACGCGGCCCGCGACGGCGGCGCGGCGAAGTTCGTCGCGACGACCACTGTGGACAATGCCGCGGCCCGGCGGCTGCTCAGCGGAACCGGCGCGGAGCTGGACGTCCGCGGCACCGAGATCGACGCGCACCTCGACTTCTGACCGCCCGCCCCGCAAGCGCCCCAATGTGGCATTGGGTGCGTTAGACGCACCGAACGCCGCATTGGGTGCGGGGGGATGCACCCAATGCGGCATTGGGGCGCTCGCCAAGCGGCGAGGCTCAGTCGATTTCCAGCTCCGGCGAGTACATATCGAACCAGTGGTGCAGGTCCAGCGCCCGGTCCATGCCGACCCGCTGCGCCTGGCTGATCGCCGACGGGTCAGTCTCCGCCGACTGCTGCAGCCACTCCCGGCCGACCATCTGGAACACCGGGTTGTCCTTCTGCGCCAAGGCTTCCTTGATCTGCTGCTGCAGCGCGATCGCGTACCCCGGGTCCTGAGTGGACGGATACGGGCTCTTCACCCGGTCCCGCACCGACGCGGGCAGCACGTGCTTCGTCGCGTGCCGCAGCAGGCTCTTTTCCCGGCCGTCGTAGGTCTTCAGCGACCACGGCGTGTTGTAGACGTACTCCACGAGCCGGTGGTCGCAGAACGGCACGCGCACTTCCAGGCCCACCGCCATCGACATCCGGTCCTTGCGGTCGAGCAGCTGCCGCACGAAACGGGTGAGGTGCAGGTGGCAGATGACCCGCATCCGGGACTCCTGCTCGGATTCGCCGTCCAGAAGGTCCACTTCGGACACCGCGGTCCGGTACTGGTCGGCGATGTAGGAATCGAGATCCAGCTTCGCGGCGAGACCCGGTTCGAGCAGCGAACCCCGCTCGTCCATCAGGCTGTTGCGGAACGCCAGCCACGGGAAGGTGTCGGCCTTGACCGCGGCCTCGTCGTGGAACCAGCGGTACCCGCCGAACACCTCGTCGGCCGATTCGCCGGACAGCGCGACCGTCGATTCGCCGCGGATCGCCTTGAACAGCAAGTACAACGACGTGTCCATGTCGCCGAGCCCGGACGGGATGTCGCGGGCGCGCAGCACCTTGCGGCGCACCTCGGGGTCGCTCAGGTCGGCCGGGTTCAGCATCACGTCCTGGTGCGCGGAACCGACGAGCTTGGCGACGTCGCGGATGTAGGGCGAGTCGGGAGTGTCGCGCATCTCGTCGGGCTGGAAGTTCTCCTCCTGCCCGAAAAAGTCGACCGAGAACGTGCGCAGCTGTTCGCCCTGCTCGGCCAGCCGGGCGGCGGCGAGGCCGGTGACCGCGCTCGAGTCGAGACCGCCGGACAGCAGCACGCAGCGCGGGACGTCGGCGACCAGCTGCCGGTGGACGATGTCGGTCATCAGCTCGCGCACGCGGGCGACCGTGGTCTCCTGGTCGTCGGTGTGCTGCTTCGCGTCGAGCTTCCAGTAGGTGCGGGTGTTGATGCCCTCGCGGGTCACGGTCACGACGGTGGCCGGGTCGACCTCGTACATGCCCTTCCACAGCGACCAGCCCGGACGCTTCGTGAAGCCCATCAGCTCGCGCAGGCCGTCGGCGTCGACCACCTTGCGCGCCAACGGGTTCGCCAGGATCGCCTTCGGCTCGGAGCCGAACAGGACGCCGTCGCGGGTGGGGTAGTAGTAGAACGGCTTGATGCCCATCCGGTCGCGGATCATCACGAGCTTCTGGTCGCGCTCGTCCCAGATCGCGAACGCGTACATGCCGTTGAGGTGGTCCACGACCTCGGTGCCCCACTGCAGGTATCCGTGCAGCACGACCTCGGTGTCGCTGTCGGTCTCCCAGCGGTGGCCCAGTTTGGTGAGTTCTTCACGAAGTTCGGAGAAGTTGTACGCCTCGCCGCTGTAGACCATCGCGACTTCGCCGTTCGGGGTCTTGACGCTCATCGGCTGCCGGCCGCCCGGCAGGTCGATGATGGCGAGCCGGCGATGACCGAGCGCGACCGAACGGCGGACCCAGGTTCCGCGGTCGTCGGGTCCTCGGCAGGCCATGGTCTCGGTCATCGCGTCCGCGATCTCCTGCTGCTGCGTGAGATCGGTGTCGTAGGAAACCCAGCCCGCGATCCCGCACATACGAGCCCTCCCTGAACCTAGTTAGTTAGTTGATACAACTATTGGTTACTCAGGTGTAACACGGACCCCCGAACCTTGTCTGCCCGAATTGCACTCTCTGTCCTTGATCCGCTACCAGCTGTGCCGCAAGTCACCCACCAACTACGGACGGTAACGTGGTCCCGCTAACCCGGATGGCGCTTGACGTAGTGGCGCGGGTCACCGGCCGTCAAGATCGCGTAAACGCCCCCAGGTCACCGCGTCAAGGAGGCGTCAGACGAGGGTGCTCACCCTCCGCGACGACCGCACAGTGGCACTCGACCGACGGTCGCCCGTGCCGGGTGACCCTTCCTGAGAGGTGCCTCGTGGCGGATTTGCTGTACGCCCTATTGCTCATCGGCGTTTTCGTGGTGCTCGCCGGTGTCCTGCGCGGGCTGGAGAAGCTGTGAGCGGCGCGGGCACCGTGGCCAACATCGTCGGCGGACTGCTGGCGCTCGGCCTTCTCGGCTACCTGTTCGTCGCCCTCGTGAGGCCGGAGAAATTCTGAGATGAGTGACGTCGCGGCCGGCTTCCTGCAAGCCGGCGTGCTCCTGGTCGCCCTCGCGGTGGTCTACAAACCCCTCGGCGACTACCTCGCCCGCGTCTTCTCCACCGAGAAGCACCTGCGGGTCGAGAAAGCCCTGTACAAGATCGTCCGGGTCGACCCGAACACCGAGCAGCACTGGAAGACCTACGCCTCGGGCGTGCTCGGCTTCTCGTTCGTCTCGGTGATCCTGCTGTATCTGTTGCAGCGCCTGCAATCGATCCTGCCGTGGAACTTCGGCCGCGGCCCGGTGTCGCCCGCAGTCGCGTTCAACACCGCGATTTCCTTCGTGACCAACACGAACTGGCAGTCCTACACGCCCGAGACGACCATGGGCCACTTCGTCCAGATGGCCGGGCTCACCGTGCAGAACTTCCTGTCCGCCGGTGTCGGCCTGGCCGTGGCCATCGCGGTGACGCGCGGGTTCATCCGCTCGCGCACCGACCGCCTCGGCAACTTCTGGGTGGACCTCACGCGCGGCACGATCCGCGTGCTGCTGCCGATGGCGTTCGTGTTCGCGCTCGTCCTCGTCGCACTCGGCGTGGTGCAGAGCCTGCGTTCCGGCGTCGCCGTGACGAATCCGGACGGCAGCACCAGCACGATCGCACTGGCGCCGACGGCGAGCCAGGAAGTGATCAAGGAACTCGGCACGAACGGCGGCGGCATCTTCAACGCCAACTCCGCGCATCCGTTCGAGAACCCGAACGTCTGGACCAACGTCATCGAGATGTTCCTGATCCTCGTGATCCCGGTCTGCCTGACCCGCGCCTTCGGGCACATGGTCGGCAACCGCAAGCAGGGCTACGTCCTGCTGTCGGTGATGGCCGGTCTGTGGACGGCGATGCTCGCGGTGATCTGGACGTCCGAGGCGCGCACGAACAGCCCGTCGGCGCTGGCCGCGGGGGCGAATCTCGAAGGCAAGGAACAGCGGTTCGGGATCGGCGGCACGTCGTTGTTCGCCGACACCACCACCGGCACGTCGACCGGCGCGGTCAACGGCGCGCACGACAGCCTGTCCGGCCTCGGCGGCGGGGGCACGATGCTGAACATGCTCTTCGGCGAGGTTTCGCCGGGCGGCGTCGGCACCGGGCTGTACGGGATTCTCGTGATGGCCGTGATCGCGATGTTCCTGGCCGGGCTGATGGTCGGGCGCACGCCGGAGTACCTGGGCAAGAAGCTCGGCAAGCGCGAGGTCACCTGCGCGGCGATCTCGATGCTGGCGATGCCCGTCGTGGTGCTGCTCGGGTCCGGCATCGCCTTGATGATCCCGGCCACGCGAGACGCGTTGGGCAACTCGGGGCCGCACGGGCTGTCGGAGGTCCTTTACGGCTACACGTCCGCGGGCAACAACAACGGCAGCGCGTTCGGCGGGCTCACCGCGACGAGCGACTGGTTCCAGGCGTCGCTTTCGGTGGCCATGCTGATCGGCCGCTTCGTGCCCATCGTCGCGGTGCTCTGCCTGGCCGGTTCGCTTGCCTCGCAGAAGAAAGTTCCCGAAACCGCGGGCACGCTGCCCACCACTGGGCCGCTGTTCGGAACGTTGCTGACCGGCACCGTCGTCCTTGTCGCGGCTCTCACGTTTATCCCGGCGCTCGCGCTGGGGCCGATCGCGGAGGCGTTGGCATGACCATCACCCAAGAGCGGACTCCGGAAGAGGAGACGCAGCACCACGTCGAAAACGCCGGACGCGTCGGAGCCGGGGTCTTCAGCCCGAAGCAGCTGTGGTCGTCCATGCCGGACGCGTTGCGCAAGCTGAACCCGCGTCACCAGCTGAAAAACCCAGTGATGTTCGTGGTGTGGGCCGGTTCGGTCCTGACCACTGTCTTCGCGGTCACCGACCCGAGCGTGTTCTCCATCCTCATCGCGGTGTGGCTGTGGTTCACCGTCGTGTTCGCGAACCTGGCCGAAGCCGTCGCCGAGGGGCGCGGCAAGGCGCAGGCGGAATCGTTGCGGAGGACCAAGAAGGAAACCGTCGCGCGGCGGCTCACCGAGGACGGCTCCGAGGAGCAGGTGCCCGGCGTGGATCTGCGCGTCGGCGACCGTGTGGTGGTTGAGGCCGGGCAGGTGATTCCCGGTGACGGCGACGTCGTCGAAGGCATTGCCACGGTGGACGAATCGGCCATCACCGGCGAGTCGGCCCCGGTGATCCGCGAGTCCGGCGGCGACCGGTCCGCGGTGACCGGCGGCACCACGGTGCTGAGCGACCGGATCGTCGTGCGGATCAGCACCAAGCCCGGCGAGTCCTTTGTGGACCGGATGATCGCGTTGGTGGAAGGCGCTTCCCGGCAGAAGACGCCGAACGAGATCGCGCTGACCATCCTGCTGTCGACGCTGACCATCATCTTCCTGCTCGCCGTGGTGGCCCTGCAGCCGATGGCGGCCTACTCCGGCAGCGAGCAGTCGGTGATCGTGCTGACCGCGTTGCTGGTCTGCCTGATCCCGACCACGATCGGCGCGCTGCTGAGCGCGATCGGCATCGCCGGGATGGACCGGCTGGTGCAGCGCAACGTCCTCGCGACTTCCGGCCGGGCGGTCGAGGCCGCGGGCGACGTATCGACGCTGCTGCTCGACAAGACCGGCACCATCACCTTCGGCAACCGGCGCGCGACCGAGCTGATCCCGGTCGGCAAGTCCACTATGGACGACCTGGCGCGCGCGGCCCGGCTGTCCAGCCTGGCCGACGGAACGCCGGAAGGCCGCAGCATCGTCGAGCTGATCGCCGAGCAGCACGGGCTTCCCGCGGCTGCGGACGACAGCGAGAAGCTCGCCGAGTTCGTGCCGTTCACCGCGCAGACCCGGATGAGCGGCGTCGACCTCGACGGCCGCGAAGTCCGCAAGGGCGCGACTTCTGCGGTGCGCGAGTGGGTGCGCGAACGCGGCGGCGACGTCCCGGACGAGACCGAACGCGTCGTCGACGAGATCAGCCAGCAGGGCGGAACTCCGTTGGTGGTCGCGGAAGCGGCAGGCGGGACGGCGTTCGTCCGCGGCGTGATCCGGCTGTCGGACGTAGTGAAGCCGGGCATGAAGGAGCGTTTCGAGGAACTGCGCTCGATGGGCATCAAGACGGTGATGATCACCGGCGACAACCCGCTCACCGCACGCGCGATCGCGCAGGACGCGGGCGTCGACGACTATCTCGCCGAGGCCAAGCCCGAGGACAAGATGGCGCTCATCAAGAAGGAGCAGGAGGGCGGACGGCTCGTCGCGATGACCGGCGACGGCACGAACGACGCGCCCGCGCTCGCGCAGTCCGACGTCGGCGTGGCGATGAACACCGGGACCATGGCGGCCAAGGAGGCCGGCAACATGGTCGACCTCGACTCGAACCCGACCAAGCTGATCGAGATCGTCGGGATCGGCAAGCAGCTGCTGATCACCCGGGGCGCGCTCACCACGTTCAGCGTGGCGAACGACCTGGCCAAGTACTTCGCCATCCTGCCCGCGATGTTCACCGGCATTTTCGCCCAGCTCGGCGCGCTGAACATCATGCACCTGGCGACGCCGAAGTCGGCGATCCTCTCCGCGGTCATCTTCAACGCGCTGATCATCGTCGCGCTGATCCCGCTCGCCCTGCGCGGCGTCCGGTACCGGCCGTCGTCGGCGTCCGCGCTGCTGCGCCGCAACTTGCTCGTCTACGGCCTCGGCGGGATCGTCAGCCCGTTCCTCGGGATCTGGGTGATCGACCTGATCGTGCGCCACATTCCAGGGATTGGCTGACATGAACGTTTTGCTCAAGCAGACCTGGGCGGGCCTGCGCCTGCTCCTCGCGATGACGGTTCTGCTCGGCGTCGTCTACCCGCTGGGCGTGTGGGCGGTGTCGCGCATCCCCGGCCTCCAGGGGCACGCCGAGGGCTCGGTGGTGACGCAGAACGGCCAGGCCGTCGGCTCGTCGCTGATCGGGATCGACCCGGTGCCCGCCGACGCCGCGCACGACCCGTGGTTCCACAACCGGCCCTCCGCCAGTTCGAAGGACGTGCTCGGGCCGGGCGACCCGTCGACCTCGGGACCGTCCAACAAGGGGCCGTACAACGAGGATCTGACCAAGGCCATCGCGGAGCGGCGGGCGCTGATCGCCAAGCGCGAGGGCATCACCCCGGCGGAGGTGCCCGCGGACGCGGTGACCGCTTCCGGCTCGGGGCTCGACCCGGCGATCAGCGTCGCGTATGCCGATCTGCAGGTGCTTCGCGTGGCCCGCAACACCGGGCTGAGCGAGGAGAAGGTGCGGCAGCTGGTCGCGGACAACACGACCGGCAACGGGATCGGCGTGCCGGGCGTGAATGTGCTCCGGCTCAACCTTGCCGTGCATTCGGCCGCTCCTGGCGCACACTGACACAGTGAGCACCTCTGACACATCCCCGAAGCCGCGCCGAGGCGAACTGCGGATCTACCTCGGCGCGGCTCCGGGCGTCGGCAAGACCTTCGCCATGCTCGGCGAAGCGCGCCGCCGCCTCGACCGCGGCACCGATGTCGTCGTCGGCCTGGTCGAGACGCACGGCCGCAAGAAAACCGCCGACCTGCTCGACGGGCTGGAGGTCGTGCCGCGGCGCACGGTCAGCCACCGCGGGCACGAGTTCGCCGAAATGGACCTCGACGCGGTGCTCGCCCGCGCGCCCGAGGTCGTCGTGGTGGACGAGCTGGCGCACACGAACGTGCCCGGCGGACGGCACGAGAAACGCTGGCAGGACATCGACGAGCTGCTCGAAGCGGGCATCGACGTGCTGTCCACGGTCAACGTCCAGCATCTGCAGAGCCTCAACGACGTCGTCGAGCGCATCACCGGCGTCACCCAGCAGGAAACCGTGCCGGACGAGGTCGTGCGCCGCGCGGAGCAGCTGGAGCTGGTGGACATCACGCCGGAGGCGCTGCGGCGGCGGCTCGCGCACGGCAACGTCTACCCGGCCGAGCGCATCGACGCCGCGCTGGGCAACTACTTCCGGCCCGGCAACCTCACCGCATTGCGCGAGCTGGCGCTGCTGTGGGTGGCCGACCAGGTCGATGTCGCTCTGCAGCGGTACCGCGCCGAGCAGAAGATCACCGACACGTGGGAGACCCGCGAACGGGTGGTCGTGTCGATCACCGGCGGTCCGGAAAGCGAGACGCTGATCCGGCGTGCCAGCCGGATCGCCAACCGGGCGGGTGCGGAGCTGCAGGTCGTGCACATCCTGCGCGGCGACGGTCTCGCCGGGCTCGGGCCGACCGCGATGGCTCGCTGCCGCACGCTGGCCGAGGAGGTCGGCGCGACCTTCCACGCGGTGGTCGGCGACGACGTGCCGACCGCGTTGCTCGACTTCGCGCGCGGGGTCAACGCGACTCAGCTGGTGATCGGCACCTCGCGACGATCTCGGGTCGCGCGGCTTTTCGACGAGGGCATCGGCGCGACGGTGATCCAGCAGTCCGGGCCGATCGACGTGCACATGGTCACGCACTCCTACGCCGGCGGACGGCTGCGTGCGCGGCTCGGCACGAGCCCGCTAGCGCCGTCGCGGCTCGTGATGGGCTGGGTGCTGAGCATCCTGCTGCCGCTGGCCGCGACCGGGCTCGGCGTGCTGCTGCGTGACGCGGTCGAGTTCTCCACGGACGTGATCCTCTTCGTGCTCTCGACGGTCATCGTCGCTTTGGTGGGCGGGCTCGGTCCAGCTTTGGTGGCGTCGATTTTCGGTGCTGGGCTGCTGAATTTCTTCTTCACACCGCCGCTGTACACGCTGGATGTGCACAGTCCGCAGAACGTCGTGACGCTGATCGCGATGATCGTGGTCGCGGTGATGGTGGCTTTGGTCGTCGCTTCCGCCGCCCGGCGGGGTGTCGCGGCGGCTCGGGCGCGGACGGAGGCGTCGCTGCTGGCTTCATATGCGCGGACTGTGCTGACCGATCCGAATCCGATCGAGCGGTTGCTGGAGAAGGTGCGGGAGAATTTCGGCCTCACTTCCGTGACGCTGCTGGAGAAACGCAACGGCAAATGGGACAAGGTCGCGTTGTCCGGCGGCGAACCGTGTGCTGACCCGGATGAGGCCGATGTGGACATCGCGGTGACCGCCGACGTGCACCTGACCCTGCGCGGTCGCGCCTTGCCCGCCGCAGACCGTCGCGTGCTGGAAGCTGTTGCGGGACAAGCTTTGCTCGCCTTGCGGCAGCAACGGATGGCCGCAGCCGCGGCAGCCGCCGAACGTAAAGCCGAAGCGACCGAACTGCGCACGACGCTGCTGTCCGCGGTCGGGCATGACCTGCGGACGCCGCTCACGTCCATCAAGGCCGCGATCGGCAGCCTGCGCGCGCCGGACCTGTCACTGTCCGATGAGGACACTGAGGAACTGATGGAAGCCGTGGAACTTTCCGCGGACCGGCTCGCCGGGCTGATCGACAACCTGCTCGACTCCTCGCGGCTGGCGACCGGGGCCGTCACCCCGCACCTGCGGCCGGTCGGCTACGACGAGGTGGTCGCACACGCCTTGTCCAATGTGGACAACACGCAAGGCGTTCAGGTCTTCGTGGACGCGCACTTGCCTTCGGTGCAAGCAGATCCGGGCTTGCTGGAACGGGTGATCGCGAACGTGCTGGACAACGCTCTCCGCCACGGCGGCGGTGATGTCTCAGCACGGGCGAGCGCGCATTCGGAATTCGTGGAACTGCGGATCGTCGACCACGGCAAGGGTCTGCGGAAGGGCGCTGCGGAATCCGCCTTCGCGCCCTTCCAACGACTGGGCGGAGACCGCGACTCGACGCCGGGCGTGGGTCTGGGGCTGTCCGTAGCGAAGGGGTTCACCGAGGCGATGGGCGGTACGGTTCGTGCCGAGGACACTCCAGGCGGAGGGTTGACGGTGGTGATCTCGCTGCCGGCCTGTACCGGCCGGGAATTGGTGGAAGCTGAATCGGCTGAGGAGGGCGTGGCGCGATGACTGCCGACCCAACGGCGACGGTACTGGTCGTCGACGACGAACCGCAGATCGTGCGGGCGCTGCGGATCAACCTCAACGCGCGCGGGTACAAGGTGATCACCGCCCACGACGGCACCGCTGCGCTGAAAGCAGTCGCTGAAACGAAACCCGACGTGGTGGTGCTGGACCTCGGCCTGCCTGACCTCGACGGCACCGAGGTGATCGCGGGCCTGCGCGGCTGGACGACGGTGCCGATCATCGTGCTGTCCGCGCGCGGCGATTCGGCGGACAAGGTGCAAGCGCTAGACGCGGGCGCTGACGATTACGTGACCAAACCGTTCGGAATGGACGAACTGCTGGCCCGGCTGCGGGCGGCGGTGCGACGTTCGTCGGTGGCGGGCACGGACGGTGCGGAAGCCGTGGTGGACACCGGATCGTTCACGATCGACCTGGCGGCGAAGAAGGTGCTGCGCGAGGGCCGCGAGGTGCACCTGACCAAGACTGAGTGGGGAGTCTTGGAGCTGCTGGTGCGCAACCGGGGGCGGTTGGTGGCGCAGAAGCAGCTGCTCCACGAGGTGTGGGGGCCGTCGTATGAGACGGAATCGCATTATCTGCGGGTGTATCTGGCGCAGTTGCGGCGGAAGCTGGAGCCGGAGCCTTCCCGGCCGCGGCATCTTTTGACGGAACCCGGGATGGGCTACCGCTTCGAAGCCTGACTTGGCCGAAAAGCCGTGAGGGGAACCCTGAGGGAATCAGATTCCCTCAGGGTTCCCCTCACGTACTTTCAGCGGGTGGTGGAACTCGTCGGGTTGGGGTCCGAAGTGGACGCGCTCGGCGTCGACGACGGCTGGCCGCCGGTCGAACTGCTGCCGGGCGGCTTCGTCGGCGACGAGCTGTCGGGCGGCGGGGTCGGGGTCGTGCTGTCCGGCGGGTTGCTCGTTGTGTCCGGCGGCGGCGTGACCGTCTTCGTGGTCGGCGGGTCGCTGCGCGGCGTGCTCGAGGAATTGCCCGGGTTCCCGCCAGGGGGCGGCACCGGCTGCCCGCCGCCAGGCTGCCCGCCGGGCTGCCCGGCGTTCGGCGGAGGAGTGAGCACGCTCGTCGTCGGCTTCCCGTCCGGACCGACAGCCACCACGGTGGTCGGCGTCGGCGGGGCGGTCTGGCCGGGCGTCGGCGAGCCGGGGACGGTCATCGGGCCGCCGGGGACGGCGTTGCCCGGGACGACTACCTGCGAGCTGCCCTGCAGGCCGCCCTGGCCGCCGCCGGTGCTGTTCGTCGCGGTGTCGGTGACCGAGCCGGGGCCGGCCAGTTCGGCGACCGCGGCGAAGGCCGTCGCGACCACGAGGCCGCTGACGCCCAGGATCGCGTAGCCGGAGCGGCTGAGCCGCCCGCTCGCGCCCTTCGGCGGAGCGGTGGGGGCAGCGCTCACCGCGATCTCGGGCGACGCTGAGCTTGGTTCAGGCCCGTCGGGACGGGACATGCAGGCTCCTTAGAAGAGTCAACGCTCAAGTCGAGGGGCGGCACGGGGGAGCGGGGCTCCGGCCCCGGATGCCAGGCGGGAGATTATCACTGCTCAGCACCCGTTCGCGCGACCGAGGGACGGGACCGTCACCGTCCGCAGCCGCGGGCGTGCGGCAGGATGGGGCCGGTGAACGAGCAGGAATCGCCCGTCCGGCTGGCCGCTTGGGTGCACGGGCAGGTGCAAGGTGTCGGTTTTCGCTGGTGGACCCGGAGCCGGGCGCTCGAACTCGGGCTGACCGGATTCGCCAGGAATCTCCCGGACGGGCGTGTTGAGGTCGTCGCGGAGGGTAGCCGGGACAACTGTGGGCAACTGCTGGCGGCGCTGCGCTCGCGAACCTCACCCGGACGAGTGGATCAGGTAGTTGAACGCTGGACCGCCGCGAAGGGCGGGCTCGAAGGATTCCTCGAACGCTGAGCCGGGTGGGGCGGCTGCGGCTGATGGGGTGCTTGGGGTTGCCGGGGCGGTCGAACGTGTGCTAGGCGCGCCCGGGCGGCCTGGCCTCCCACTGCGCCCGGGAACCCCCGGGTAGCCTGTCCCGAACCGGGGGAACCGGTAGCCATCCAGTACCCGTGGCCAAGAGGGGTCGGCAGCACGTGCACCTGAAAAGCCTGACGCTCAAGGGCTTCAAGTCCTTCGCCTCGGCGACCACGCTGCGCTTCGAACCCGGCATCACCTGCGTGGTCGGCCCGAACGGCTCCGGAAAGTCGAACGTCCTCGACGCGCTGCGCTGGGTCATGGGCACCCAGGGCGCGAAGGACCTGCGCGGCGGCAAGATGGAAGACGTCATCTTCGCCGGCACCGCGGGCCGCGCGCCGCTCGGCCGCGCCGAGGTCACGCTCACCATCGACAACGCCGACGGCGCGCTGCCGATCGAGTACGCCGAGGTCTCCATCACCCGCCGGATGTTCCGCGACGGCGCGAGCGAGTACGAGATCAACGGCGACCGCTGCCGCCTGATGGACGTGCAGGAGCTGCTCTCGGACTCCGGCATCGGCCGCGAGATGCACGTCATCGTCGGGCAGGGGCAGCTCTCGGCGATCCTCGAGTCGAAGCCCGAGGAGCGGCGCGCGTTCATCGAGGAGGCCGCCGGCGTCCTCAAGCACCGCAAGCGCAAAGAGCAGACCCTGCGCAAGCTCAACAACATGCAGGGCAATCTCGACCGGCTCACCGACCTCACCACCGAGCTGCGCCGCCAGCTCAAGCCGCTGGGCAAACAGGCCGAGATCGCGCGCAAGGCCCAGTCGGTGCAGTCCGACCTGCGCGACGCCCGGCTCCGGCTCTTCGCCGACGACCTGGTCACCCAGCGCCAATCCATCGCCCGCGACGAGGCCGACGAGCGCACTGCCCGCCAGCGTCGCGCCGAAGTCGAGCAGGCGCTGGAACTCGTCGCCGCCGAGGAAGCCGAGCTGGAAGCGTCGCTCGCCGAGGACGCGCCGCGGCTGCAGATCGCGCAGGAGACTTGGTACAAGCTCTCGGCGCTTACCGAGCGGCTGCGCGGCACCGTGCGGCTGGCTGTGGAGCGGCAGCGGCACCTTTCTTCCGATGTCTCCGCGCCCACCGGCGGCCGTGACCCGGAGGAGCTGCTTGCCGAGGCCGAGCAGGCCGCGGAGCGCGAGCAGGAGCTGACCGAAGCGGTCATGGAGGCCCGCGAACTTCTCGCGGAAACCGTGCTGCGCCGGGAAGATCTCGAACAGCGGGTGCAGGCCGCGGAGCGCGCGCACTGGGCCGCGGTCCGGGCGATCGCCGACCGCCGTGAGGGCATGGCGAAGCTGACCGGTCAGGTCGAAGCGCTGCGCAGCAAGAACGGCGCGACCGCGGAAGAGGTCGACCGGCTCACGGTCGGTCTGCAGGAAGCGGCCGAGCGCGCCGAGATCGCGGTCGAGGAGCTGGAAGAAGCCAAAGCCGTTGGCGGCACGGAGGAATCCGACGACGCCGACCTGCAGCAGCGCCACGACCGCGCGGTGGAGGCGAACAACGCCGCCAAGGCTCGCGTCGAAGAGCTCGTGAAGGCCGAGCGCGGTTCGGAGCGCGAGATCGCGTCGGAGAAGGCGCGCGTCGAGGCGCTGTCGATGGGGCTCAAGCGCAAGGACGGCGCGGGCGCGCTGCTGGGTGCGTCGGCGGAATTGCCGGGCCTGCTCGGTTCGGTCGCCGCGTTGCTCACCGTGCAGCCGGGCCACGAGGTCGCGCTGGCCGCCGCGCTCGGACCGATCGCGGACGCGGTCGCGGTTTCCGGCGGCGAGAACGCGCTCTCGGCGTTGAAGTACTTGAAGGAGACCGATTCCGGTCGCGCCGGGATCGTGCCGGTCAGTGCTGGGTCCACTGTGGACACTAGCGCGTGGCCGATGCTGCCCGAGGGCGCGCGCTGGGCTCGCGAGGTCGTCAACGCGCCGGAGCAGCTGCGGCCCGCGGTCGAGAAGGCGCTGGACCGGCTCGCGCTGGTGCCGGATCTGGACGCCGCGCGGCAGCTCGTGGCCCAGCATCCGCAGGTGCGGGCGGTCACCGCCGAGGGCGATGTCTTCGGGGCCAACTGGATCGCCGGCGGTTCCGCCGCTCGCGAGAGCGTGATCGAGGTCCAGGCGGCGGTCGACGAGGCGCAGGAACGCTTGCGCACGGCCGAACGCGCGCTGGAGCAGTACTCCGCCGAGCTGGAAGGCGCGCGCGCCGAGCAGCAGTCCCGGCGCGAAGAGGTCGGCCAGGCGAAGGACGCGCTCGGCGAAGCCAAGGTGCGCAAGGCTCGTTCGTCCGAGCGGCTCAACCGGTTGCAGCAGGCGGCGCGGTCCGCGCAGGCCGAGGTGGAACGGCTGACCCAGCAGCGCGCGAAGGTCGAGCAGAGTCGCGAGCAGGCGCTGGAACAGTTGGCAGAGCTGGAAGAACGCCTCGCCGCGGTCGCCGAGCAGCCGGTCGAGGACGACCCGGACACCGCCGAGCGCGACGAGGCCGCCGAGCAGCTTGCCGTGGTACGGCAGGAAGAAGTCGAGGCACGGCTCGCGCAGCGCACCGCCGAGGAACGCGCGCGCAGCATCGCCGGGCGCGCGGAGTCGTTGCGCCGTGCGGCTTACGCCGAGCAGCAGGCCCGTGAGCGCGCGGCCAAGGCCCGGGAAGCGCGCGAGCGTGGTGCGGAAATCGCGAACGCGGTCGTGAACGCCGGTGAGTTCGCGCTGGAGCGGATCGAACTGAGCGTGCAGCGCGCGGCCGCCGAACGCGACGAAGCCCAGGCGCAGCGCCAAACCCGCGAAACCGCGCTCACCGCGGTACGGGCGAAGGTGCGCGAGCTGTCCGGCGAGCTGGAGAAGCTGACCGACGCCGTGCACCGCGACGAGGTGCTGCGCGCCGAGCAGAAGCTGCGGCTGGAAACGCTGGAAGCCAAGATCGCCGAGGACTTCGGCATCGGGCTGGCGGACCTGGTCGAGGAGTACGGCCCGGACGTGCCGGTGCCGCCGAGCGCGGGCGAGATGGCCGAGTACGAGGCGGCGAAGGAACGCGGCGAGGACGTCACGCAGCCGCCGCCGATGCCGTTCGACCGCGACACCCAGGCCCGCCGTGCCAAGCGCGCGGAGAAGGACCTGACCCTGCTGGGCAAGGTGAACCCGCTGGCGCTGGAGGAGTTCGCGGCGCTGGAGGAGCGCTACAAGTTCCTGTCCACCCAGCTGGAAGACCTCAAGGACACCCGCAAGGACCTCGAGGCCGTCATCAAGCAGGTCGACGAGAAGATCCTGGAGGTCTTCGCCTCGGCCTACGCCGACGTGGCGCGCGAGTTCGAGACCGTCTTCGGCGTGCTGTTCCCCGGCGGCGAGGGCCGGATGGTGCTCACCGAGCCCAACGACCTGCTCGCCACCGGCGTGGACGTCGAGGCGCGCCCGCCGGGCAAGAAGGTCAAGCGGCTTTCGCTGCTGTCCGGCGGCGAGAAGTCGCTGGTGGCGGTCGGCATGCTGGTCGCGATCTTCCGCGCCCGCCCTTCGCCCTTCTACGTGATGGACGAGGTCGAGGCGGCGCTGGACGACACCAACATGCGCCGGCTGATCGGCCTGCTGGAGCAGCTGCGCGATTCGTCGCAGCTGATCATCATCACGCACCAGAAGCCGACCATGGAGATCGCCGACGCGCTGTACGGCGTGAGCATGCAGGGCGACGGCATCACCAAGGTGATCTCGCAGCGGCTGCGCGCCGCGGACGAGGAACCGGTCCCGGCTTCCTGAGCGGGGTTGCGCCGAACGGGGCGATCCTGCCCGAACGGGCAGGCCTGACCGGACAGCCGTCCGATCGGCCAACTGCCGCGGCGTCCGCACGTCTTCAGGGGTGTTCGAAAGAAACACATCCTGGAGGGGATTCGACAATGCGCACCATGGTGGCCCGCACCCTGATTTCCGGTTCGATGCTCGGCGTTGCGCTGGCAGTAGGCGCGTGCGGCGGCGGTCCGCAAGCCGGGCAGGCCGCGGCGGTGCAGAGTCCGCTCTCCGCCGCGCCGACCGCTTCGTCGGTGGCCGCGCCGAGTTCTTCCGCGACGCCCTCGCCGGCTCCGACGCACACGAGCAAGTCCAAGCCGCACCCGACCCCGGCCAAGCAGCAGCCCAGCGACCGGTTGCCGGGCAAGGGCGAACTCGGCAACGGCGCGGACTGCGGCCCGATCGACGGCCCCGGCGGCAAGGTCGACGTGGTGACCGAGGCGATGCCCGCCGGGACCGTCGGCTGCACCGAGGCGATCAACGTGATGTCGGACTACCTGACCCAGGCGCCGACCAAGGCGCAGGGCACCGGGCGCTTCCTCGACGTCGACGGCTGGAACTGCGGCTACGACGGCGGAAACGGCGGCAGCAAGCAGATTTTCTGCGGCAGCAAGGGACTTTCGTTCCACGGCAAGGCCGTCTGAGCGAGGCCCGTTTCTCTCGCACCCCGGGTACGAAAGGGTAGAAGCGGGCGCGACGGCTGTCCGGGGCGGGCCCGCTGCTGGCACGGTCGATCTCGTCCGGCGGCGCGGTTTCCCCGCGGGCCGGGCGCACTTTCAAGGCAGCACTGGGAGAAAGGTTCCACAGCGATCATGCCTTCACTCGTCAAGAGACTCGCGATCGGCGGCGCCGCGGCGCTCGCGCTGGCCGTCACCGTTCCGGCCGGTCAGGCGTTCGCCATCGACCGGGTCGCCTGCAACGGCCGCACCGACTTCGTCCAGCTGCGCCTCGCGGGCGGAAACCCTTGGGACGGCAGCGATGTCGCCTGCTTCGCCAACGGCGGCGCGACGTATGTGGACCTGGGCGGCGTCACCCGGGTCGACTCCGGCAACAACTCGGTCACCCTGTACTGGGACGGCGGCCAGGCCAGCCTCGGCCACTGGCAGGGCGCCGACCTGAACTTCGTGCACGTGCGGCAGGTCTGGATCCACTGACGGATTTCTCGCGGGCGGCCCGGCTTCCCGCCGGGCCGTTTCGCTGCCGCGCTGCCGACCCGGCGCGGGCCCCTTAGGGTGATTTCGGCCGATCGGCGGCCGAAGCCCGGGGAGGGATTCTTCATGCGCTCGAAGCTGTCCAAAGCCGTTGTCGCAGCGTCGATTCTCGCGTTCGGCGCGCTGGCCTCGGCTTGCGGCGGGAGCAACGACACGGCGGGTGAAGTCTCGTCCCCGCCGTCGGTCGCGCTCACTGCCACGTCCGCGCCGGCGAGCCCGCTGCCGAGCAGCAAGGCCGCGCCTTCAAGCAAGACACCTGGCCCGGACAGTTCGGACAACGGCGAAACGGTCGGCCCGCCGGTCGAGTGCGGCCCGATCGACGCGCCCAACGGCAAGGTCGGCCTGGTCGCCGCCGAGACCAAGGCCGGTCGCCCTGGCTGCACCGAGGCGATCAACGTGATCACCCAGTACTTCGCGGACGCGCCGAAGAAGGCCGAGGGCACCTCGCACGTGCTGAACGTGAGCGGCTGGCGCTGCATGGCCGACACCGGCGCGCAAGGCAGCGGCCGGATCGGCTGCGACAAGGACGGGCTGGCCTTCTATACCCAGCCGTAGAACGCACTCTCGCCGGGTTCCCGCAGGAACCCGGCGAGAGCAAATCCCTTGTTACGCAGGGGTTTCCGCGGGTTCTTCGACCTTCTCGACGTTCGGGTCCACGCCGCGCCGCCGCAGCGACAGCAGACCGCCCACGATCAGCGTGATCAGCACGCCGGCGAAGGTGTACCAGTAGGTCGCCAGCGGCACGAGCGTCTTCGTGGCCGCGCCGAAGCGGATGTGCACCTCGGTCGTCGCCTTGTCGAATTTCACGAACAGGATCAGGAACGCCATGCCGACCACCGAGCAGGCGAACGCGATCACCGCGTCGGACTGGCGGGCCTTGCGCACCAGCAGGCCGAGGAAGAACGAGCCGAGCAGCGCGCCGTAGGTGTAGCCGACGATCCCGAGTCCCTGCTGGATCACCGGGTCCTTCGAGTTCGTGAACATCGAGGCGAACACCGCGAAGACCGCCGCCCAGATGAGTGTCCACATGCGACCGTGCCGGAGCAGCTTCGCGTCCTCGATCGACTTGTGCGTGAACCGCTGGTAGAGGTCGGCGATGGTGGACGTGGACAGCGCGTTGAGCGCGGACGCGAGCGCGCCCATCGTCGACGCCAGGATTCCGGCGATCAGCAGCCCGGCCAGGCCGACCGGAAGGTCGTTGACGATGAAATTGGAGAACACGTCGTCGCCGGACATCTTCCCGGCCGCGACCGCGGTGGCCGTCGAGCCGGTCTTGCCGCCGGTGTAGACCCACAGCATCGCGCCGACGAGCAGGAACAGCGCGAACTGGACGAACACCACGATCGACGAGCCGATCAGCGCGCGCTGGCCGTCGCGCAGGTTCCGGCACGACAGCAGACGGCCGACGATCAGCTGGTCCGCGCCGTGCGAAGCCATCGACAGGAACGCGCCGCCGACCACCGCGCAGAGGAACGCGTACGGGTTGGTGAGCAGGTTCGACGCGAAGTCGGTGAGCTGGAACCGGCCCTGGCTCGAAGCGATCTGCGTCCAGCCGGACGGCAGTTTCGTGGACAGGAAGATCACCGCGCCGATCGCGCCGAGGATGTAGAGCGACCACTGGATGACGTCGACCCAGATCACCGACTTGATGCCGCCGACGAACGCGTAGATCACGGTGAGCGCGGTCAGCAGGACGACGATGTGCCAGTACTCGGTGTGGATGCCGTAGTGGCCGAGGATCGCCTTGATCGGGATCGCCCCGGCGAACAGCCGCAGCCCCTCGGCGAGCAGCCGCGTCACCACGAAGGTGACCGAAGCGGTGCCCTGCAGCCCGCGCCCGAAGCGGCGGCCGAGGAATTCGTACGCGCTCACGTAGTTGCCGCGGAAGTAACGCGGCAGCAGCACGAACGCGGCGATCACGCGGCCGATGATGTAGCCGAAAGCCACTTCCAGGAACAGGAAGGCGCTGCCGAACACGAGCCCGGGCGTGGAGATCACGGTGAGCGTGGACGTCTCGGTGGCCACCACCGAGAGCGTGACCGCCCACCACGGCATGCTGCGCTCGCCGACGAAGTAGTCGTTCGCGGACTTCTGTCTGCGCCCGATCAGCACGCCGATGATCGGCATCGCCGCGAGGTACACGATGACGATCACCAGATCGACTGGATTCATGGGGTTCTCCTACCGTGGTTGCCCGGATTCCGCGACCCGGAGCCGGGTCGCGGCGCCCCCAGCGGGGCGGGGAGATTCAGGGGAGCCGCGCCCGGCGTCAGCGCGCCGAGCAGGCGGGGACCGCTCGCGCCGGTGGCCGAGGGCAGCGTCGCCGGGACGCCGCACCAGCTCAGCCAGCCGAGCAACGCGGTCAGGTAGGCCTCTTTGCCGGAGCCGGGGAGGCCGAGGTCGTCGCTGGTGCGGAGCGCGCCGTCGGGCAGAAGCCGG
Organism: Amycolatopsis sp. cg13; assembly: GCF_041346965.1. Lineage (GTDB taxonomy): Bacteria > Actinomycetota > Actinomycetes > Mycobacteriales > Pseudonocardiaceae > Amycolatopsis. Next base: position 3,737,715 of record NZ_CP166848.1, on the reverse strand, counting down.
GCGAGCGCGGCCATCGTGGCGGGGTTCGCGACGCCGCCGCCGGACGCGACGACGGTCGCGACGCCGTGCCGCCGGCATTCCGCGGCGACCGTCGCGGCGGTCAGTTCGGTGAGCGTGGCCAGCAGATCCTCCGGGGACAACGGCGGCAGTCCGGACAGGGCCGCGTCAAGGTATCCGCCGTGGAAGTGCTCTTTGCCAGTGGATTTCGGGGGAGCGGCGGCGAAATAGGGGTCGGCCAGCAGGCGGTCGAGCAGGTCGTCGCGGACTGAACCGGCGAGCGCGAGCCGTCCGTCGACGTCGGCGGAAAGCTTGCCGTCGCTGACGTGCGCGGCGGCGAGATCGAGCAACGCGTTGGCCGGTCCGGTGTCGTACGCGAGCACCTTGTCCGACTGCGTGACGACGGTGATGTTCGCGATGCCGCCGAGGTTGAGCGCGGCCACCGGACTTCCGGTCTCCTCGGCGAGACCGCGCAGCCACATCGCGTCGAGCGTGCTCGCCAGCGGCGCGCCCTGGCCGCCCGCGGTGATGTCGCGGATGCGGAGGTCGGCGATCACCGGCACTCCGGTGCGCTCGGCGATCCACGCCGGCTGGCCGAGCTGGAGCGTGCCGAGCGCGACGCCGTTCTCGACCCAGTGGTAGACGGTCTGGCCGAGCGAGGCGATCACGTCCACCGGCCCGTACGCCGCGATCCCGCGCGCAGCGGCGTCCGCGAACGCCTGGCCGACCCGGGTGTCGAGGACGGTCAGCTGCCGCGCGCTGCTCGGCCGCGGCGGGAGAGCGTCGAGGAGATCCGTGCGGAGGTCGGCGGGATAAGGCACGTCGAGCTCGCCGAGCGGGGTGAGGACGACTGTCCCGTCGTCTTCGCGGATTTCGGCGACCGCGACGTCGATCCCGTCCACGGACGTGCCCGACAGCAGCCCGAGGACGCGGAAACAGTGGCCGGCGGGGGTGGTCATCCGATGTGGTCTAGTCAACACCGAAGGGGTGGCGCAAGACGCCTCGTGGAGTCTTGGCCGAATCGGAACCGTTCGCGTTACTCGTTGGCCTCGCGGTGGGGTGTCCCGTGGCTTGTGCACGCGGATGACAGGATGGTGGCGTGTCGAGCACCTGGTTCTGGATCGTTGTCGTCGCCGTCGTCGTCCTGGTTGCCGTGCTGGTGTCCGGGCTGCTCATCGCGCGCAAGCGGCGGATCAGCATGGCCGAGCGGCGCGAGGTCGAGGAGAAGCCGAAGGGCGGCGGGTACGCCGCGAGCGGCGGGATCTCCTTCGCGTCCGGCGGGACGGCGGTCGAGGAGAAACCTTCTCCGGAGCCTTCGCCTGAGCCCGAGCCTGCTCCCTCGCCGGAGCCGGTGGTCGAGCACCCCGTCGAGGACCGCCCGGAAGTCGACGGCCAGCCCGCGGTCGGCGACGACGCCGCGGTCCCGCGCGACTCCGACCAACGCACGGTGCGCGACGTCAAGCTCCCCGAGCCGGTCGAAGAAGAAGCCCCCGAAGCCGTTGTGCCGGGAACGGTCGAGCCCATCGAGGAGATCGAGTCTCCGGCCGGTCGCCTCGAGCGCCTGCGCGGCCGTCTGTCCAAGTCCCGCTCGGTGTTCGGCCAGAGCCTCCTGGGCCTCCTCGGCGGCGGCGACCTGGACGAGGACTCCTGGCAGGACGTCGAAGACACCCTGCTCCTGGCGGACCTCGGCGCCGCCACGACGACCCAGATCGTGGACCGCCTGCGCGACGAACTGAACCGCCGCGCGGTGCGCACGTCGGACGAGGCACGCGAGCTGCTGCACGAGGTGCTGACCGCGGCGCTGTCCACGGACGCCGAGCGCTCGGTCCGCGCGCTGCCGCATGAGGTAGACGGCAAGAAGCAGCCCGCGGTCGTGCTGGTGGCCGGCGTGAACGGCACCGGCAAGACCACGACGACCGGCAAACTGGCGCGAGTCCTGGTGGCACAGGGCGGAACCGTGGTCCTCGGCGCGGCCGACACGTTCCGCGCCGCCGCCGCCGAACAACTCCAGACGTGGGGCGACCGGGTGGGCGCGTCGGTCGTCCGCGGCAAGGAAGGCGCGGACCCGGCGGCGGTCGCGTTCGACGCGGTCAAACAGGGCATCAGCGAGGGCGTGGACACGGTCCTGATCGACACCGCGGGCCGCCTGCACACGAAGACCGGCCTGATGGACGAACTCGGCAAGGTGAAGCGGGTTGTCGAGAAGCAGGCGCGGGTGGACGAGGTGCTGCTCGTGCTGGACGCCACGACCGGACAGAACGGCCTCGCGCAGGCACGGGTGTTCGGCGAGGTCATCGACGTGACCGGGATCGTCCTGACGAAGCTCGACGGCACGGCCAAGGGCGGGATCGTGTTCCAGGTCCAGCGGGAGCTGGGGGTGCCGGTGAAGCTCGTGGGACTCGGTGAGGGGCCGGATGACCTGGCGCCGTTCGAGCCTGGTGCGTTCGTGGCCGCTTTGCTGGGCTGATGAAGTGAACCGTGTCACCCTTCGCACGCTGACCGAAGCAGACCGGTCGCGAGTGCACGAGATTCTCTCCGCGCCCGAAGTAGCGCAGTGGTGGGGCGAAGCCGACGAAGAGACCGACGGCCTGCTCTCGAAAGAGGGCGACCAGCACGCTTACGCCATCGAGTACGAGGGCCAGACCGTCGGCGTGATCCAGAGCTGGGAAGAGCCCGGTCACCGCTACCGGCACGCCGGAATCGACCTCGCCGTGCACCCGGACCACTACGGGCTCGGGCTCGGTGCGGAGGCGATCCGGATCCTCGCCCAGCGCCTGTTCGACCAGGGCCACCACCGGCTCACCATCGACCCGGCGGCGGCCAACGTCCGCGCGATTCACGTGTACGAGAAGCTCGGCTTCCGGCGCGTCGGGATCCTCCGCGGCTACGAGCAGGGGCCCGACGGGACCTGGCACGACGGACTGCTGTTGGACCTCCTCAAAGGCGAACTCAAGTAACCGGCAGCTGCTGCGAAAGCCGGTCCGCGATCTTCTGCACGACCGGCGCGATGTGGCTCACCGCGTCCGCCGTCAGCCGTCCGGACGGGCCGGAAACCGAGACCGCCGCGGGCACCGGTGCGCCGGGGATCGCGACGGCGATGCAGCGCACCCCGAGCTCCTGTTCCGCCTCGTCCAGCGCGTAGCCCTGTCCGGCGATCTTCTTCAGCTCCACCGCCAATGCGTCCGCGTCCGTGAAGGTGTGCTCGGTGTACGCGGGCATTCCGGTGCGTTCCAGCAGCGACGAGACCTCGTCGGCGGGCAGTTCCGCCAGCATCGCCTTGCCCACACCGGTGCCGTGCGGCAGCAAACGCCGGCCGACCTCGGTGAACATGCGCATCGAGTGCTTCGACGGCACCTGTGCGACATACACCACCTCGTCGCGTTCCAGCACCGCCAGGTTCGCCGTTTCGCCGACCTCCTCGACCAGCTCCACCAGCAGCGGCCGCGCCCACGCGCCGAACTGCATGCTCGCGTTCTCGCCGAGCCGGATCAGCCGGGCGCCGAGCGCGTAGTGCCGGTTGGTGTTCTGCCGGACGTAGCCCAGCGACACCAGCGTGCGGATCAGCCGGTGGATCGTCGGCATCGGCAGCCCGGACAGGGTCGCCAGCTCCGACAGGCTGGCCTCGCCGCCAGTGTCCGCCAGGTGCTCCAGCAGCTCGAACGCGCGCTGCAGGGACTGGACGCCGCCGTCTCGTCCGCTCTTCTCAGCCGCCACCAGTGGTCCTCCTCACAGACCCGATTGATGTTCCGCTATGCAGAAACTATAGTCCGTCAGGTAAAAACCGTAGGGACGTTATCCAAAGCACTACTCGGGGTGTTGCGCATGTCTGAGGTCCAGGTTCTCGGCGGGTCCGTCGAGCGTGGGGACGAGATTCTGACGCCGGAAGCCCTCGCTTTCGTAGCGGGCTTGCACGACGAGTACGCCGCGCGGCGCGACGAACTCCTCGTCGCGCGGGGCAAGCGGCGCGAGGAGGCCCGCACCACCGGCCGCCTCGATTTCCTCGCCGCGACCAAGGAGGTCCGCGAGAGCGACTGGCAGGTGGCCGGCGCTCCGGCCGCGCTGCGCGACCGCCGCGTGGAGATCACCGGTCCGACCGATCGCAAGATGACCATCAACGCCCTCAACTCCGGCGCCAAGGTGTGGCTCGCCGACTTCGAGGACGCCAACACGCCGCACTGGGCGAACGTCGTGGGCGGCCAGGTCAACCTGTCCGACGCGATCCGCGGCACCATCACGCTCGACCAGAACGGCAAGCACTACGAGCTGAAGCCGGACGTCGAGCACGCCACCATCGTGGTCCGCCCGCGCGGCTGGCACCTCGACGAGCGGAACCTGACCTTCGGCGGCCGCAAGGGCGTCGGCGCGCTGGTCGACTTCGGCCTGTACTTCTTCCACAACGCGCAGGAGCTGCTCAACCGCGGCAAGGGCCCGTACTTCTACCTGCCGAAGATGGAAAGCCACCTCGAAGCGCGGCTGTGGAACGACGTGTTCACGCACGCGGAGAAGGCGCTCGGCATCCCGCACGGCACCGTCCGCGCGACCGTGCTGATCGAGACCATCCCGGCCGCGTTCGAGATGGAAGAGATCCTCTACGAACTGCGCGAGCACGCCTCGGGCCTCAACGCGGGCCGCTGGGACTACCTGTTCAGCGTCATCAAGTACTTCCGCGACGCGGGCGAGAAGTTCGTGCTGCCGGACCGCAACTCGGTCACCATGACCGCGCCGTTCATGCGCGCCTACACCGAACTGCTGGTGCGCACCTGCCACAAGCGCGGCGCGTTCGCGATCGGCGGCATGGCCGCGTTCATCCCGAGCAAGGACCCGGAAGTCAACAAGGGCGCCTTCGACAAGGTGCACGCCGACAAGTCGCGGGAGGCCGGGGACGGCTTCGACGGTTCGTGGGTCGCGCACCCGGGCATGGTCGCACTCTGCAAGGAAGAGTTCGACAAGGTCCTCGGAGACAAGCCGAACCAGCTCGAGCGCACCCGCGACGAGGTGAGCGTGACCGCCGACCAGCTGCTGGACGTCGCCTCGACGCCGGGCAGCGCCACGGCGGCCGGGCTGCGCGCGGCGGTCGACGTCGGCATCCGCTACCTGGCCTCGTGGCTGGGCGGCAACGGCGCGGCGGCGATCCACAACCTGATGGAAGACGCCGCCACGGCCGAGATTTCGCGGTCGCAGGTGTGGCAGTGGGTCAAGAACGGCACGCAGCTGGACAACGGCGAGAAGGTCACCGCGGAGCTGGTGCGCGGGGTCGTGGCCGACGTCCGCGGCGAGCTGGCGGCGGAGGTTTCCGACGATCTGCTGAAGCCCGCGGTCGAGCTGTTCGAGCAGGTCGCGCTGGCTGACGAGTTCCCGGACTTCCTGACCCTGCCGGCGTACGAGCACATCCAGTAATGGGCGGCGGACGGCTCGCCGAGGACGTCTACACCGCCGCCGACACGCGGTTGGCCGAGGCCGACGCGCGCGTGGCGGCGCGGTATCCCGGCGAGTCTCCGGGCCGTCGTCCGGTGCACACGGTGTACGTGCCGGCGTCGCAGTACCGCACGCGCCTGGTCGCCGATTGGGGCAAGCAGGCGATGCGGGTCTTCGTCGAACACGGCGACCTGCTGAACCTCGACCCGGCGGTGGCCGAGCGGGTCCGCGAGAAGCTCCTCACCGAGCCGATCGAGGACCTCCGCATCGACTTCGAGGACGGTTACGGCCATCCCGGCGACGAAGCGGAGGACGCGGCCGCGGAAGCCGCCGGGCGCACCCTCGCGACCACCGGCGGCACCCCGTTCGTCGGAATCCGGTTCAAGAGCTTCGAAGCCGCGACGCGGCGGCGGGGCATCCGGACGCTCGATCTGTTCCTGTCCGGCTTGCTTTCCGAAGGCTCGCTGCCGGACGGATTCGTGGTGACGCTGCCGAAGGTCACCGCGGTCGAGCAGGTCGAAGTCGCCGCGGAAGTGTTGGGGCGGCTGGAAACCGCGTACGGACTGGCGGACCGCGCGCTGCGGTTCGAGGTGCAGATCGAGACCGCGCAGTCGATCCTTTCGACCGACGGCACGGTCTCGGTGGCGCAGATCATCCAGGCCGCCGACGGCCGGTGCTCCGGGCTGCATTACGGGACCTACGACTACAGCGCGGGTCTCGGCATCAGCGCGGCGTACCAGAGCATGGCGCACCCCGCGGCCGACTTCGCGAAGCAGGTGATGCAGGTCGCGGCTGCCGGAACGGGCGTGCGGCTGTCCGACGGTTCGACCAACCGGCTCCCGGTGGGCGACGACCTGCCGGGCGCGTGGGCGGAGCACCTCCGCTTGGTGCGGCGGTCGTTGGAGAACGGGTTTTACCAGGGCTGGGATCTGCATCCGCACCAACTGCCGACTCGGTACGCGGCGACGTACGCCTTCTACCGCGAGGGCGCTCCGGCGGCGGCCAAGCGGTTGCAGGACTACGCGTCGAAGACGGCCGGGGGAGTGCTGGACGAACCCGCGACGGCGGAGGCGCTGGCCCGGTATCTGCTCGGCGGCTACAACTGCGGAGCGCTGGCTGAGTCGGAACTCCCGTTTGAACCGGCGCGGCTGGACGCGTACGCGCGGCGGCAAGCCTGAGAGACGTCGTGAGTGCCTATCACGGTTAGAACCGCGATAGGCACTCACGAGTCTTCAGCTGCGGCAGGCTTCGACGATCGCCGCGGTGTCCCAGTAGAACGGGCGCACCTCGGCGATCCGCCCGTCCTCGATCCGGATCGCCTGCAGGATCGGGAACTCCAGCTCCCGTCCGGTCGCGCGCGCCCGGGCGCGGACCTGGGTGAGCACCACCGACGTCGCGCCGAGGGCGAGGAACTCCTGCTCGCCGATCTCGAACGACTCCCAGACCCGGCTCATCTCGAGGAAGAACTTCTCCAGCCCGGCGTGGCCGTGCCAGTCGCCGCCGAACGGCAGCCCGGCGGCCTGATGAAGTACGACATCCTCGGCGAAATACGGGGCCAGCGGGGCGAAAGAGGCCGAACCGGGGCCGCCGCCGGCGAAATACTCGGCTTCGGCTCGATACATGCCGTGCAGCACGGCAGCGGGATCAGTCACGGTCGCCAGCCTGGCCCGGCCGCGAGGGAGCCGCTGGCGGCAATCGGACTTCGCGGTCTCCGTACGTTCTGCCGGTCGCCCTGGGTAGACTTCACGCCGGTCTTTTCAGGGGCGGGAAAGGAAACACATGGCTGAGGAAACCGGGACGGTCGAGACGCTGGAGTTCCAGTCCGAGGCGCGCCAGCTGCTGCAGCTGATGATCCACTCGATCTACTCGAACAAGGACATCTTCCTGCGCGAGCTGGTCTCCAACGCCTCCGACGCGCTGGACAAGCTGCGGCTGGAGACGTACCGCGACAAGGATCTGCAGGCCGAGACCGAGAACCTGCACATCGAAATCCTCCTCGACGCCGAGGCGCGCACTCTCACCGTGCGCGACAACGGCATCGGGATGAGCCGCGACGACGTCGTCAACCTGATCGGCACCATCGCGAAATCCGGCACCGCCGACTTCCTGCGCAAGCTGAAGGAGTCGAAGGAATCCGCGGGCCAGGACCTGATCGGGCAGTTCGGCGTCGGCTTCTACTCCAGCTTCATGGTCGCCGACAAGGTCACCCTGGTGACCCGGCGCGCGGGCACCGACGAGGGCGTCCGCTGGGAATCCACCGGCGAGGGCACCTACACGATCGAATCCCTCTCCGACGCGCCGCAGGGCACCTCGGTGACGCTGCACCTCAAGCCCGCGGACGACGAGGACCACCTCTACGACTACACGTCGCCGTGGAAGGTCCGCGAGATCGTCAAGCGCTACTCCGACTTCATCACCTGGCCGGTGCAGATGGCCAAGGAAACGAAGGAAGACGAAGAGAGCGGTCTCGAGACCGTCAACTCGATGAAGGCGCTCTGGGCGCGGTCGAAGGACGAGGTCTCCGACGAGGAGTACCACGAGTTCTACAAGCACATCAGCCACGACTGGACCGACCCGCTCGAGACGGTCCGGATGCAGGCCGAGGGCACCTTCGAGTACCAGGCGCTGCTGTTCCTGCCCTCGCGCGCGCCGGTGGACCTGTTCATGCGGGACGCGAAGCGCGGCGTGCAGCTGTACGTCAAGCGCGTGTTCATCATGGACGACTGCGAAGCGCTGATGCCGAACTACCTGCGCTTCGTGAAGGGGGTCGTCGACGCGGCGGATCTGTCGCTGAACGTGTCGCGCGAGATCCTGCAGCAGGACCGGCAGATCCGCGCGATCCGGCGGCGGCTGGAGAAGAAGATCCTCTCGACGGTCAAGACGATGATGACCGAGGAGGCCGAGAAGTACGCGACGTTCTGGCAGGAGTTCGGCCGCGCGGTCAAGGAAGGCCTGATCGACGACCCGGAGAACCGGGAGCAGATCCTCGAGATCTCGTCGTTCGACTCGACGCACCACGCGGAGAAGCCGACCTCGCTGCGCGACTACGTGTCGCGGATGAAGGACGGCCAGGAGCACATCTACTACCTGACCGGCGAATCGCGCACCGTCATCGAGAACTCGCCGCACCTGGAAGCGTTCCGTGCCAAGGGGTATGAGGTGCTGATCCTCACCGACCCGGTCGACGAGATGTGGACGGAGTCGGCGAGCGGCTTCGACGGCAAGACGTTCCAGTCGATCGCGAAGGGCGAGGTCGACCTCGGCGACGAGACGTCCGAGGAGAAGAAGGCCGAGTACGCGGACCTGCTGAAGTGGATGTCGGCGACGCTGACCGACACCGTCAAGGAGGTCCGGCTGTCCTCGCGGCTGACGACGTCGCCGTCCTGCATCGTCGGCGACGCGGGCGACCTGACGCCGACGCTGGAGAAGATGTACCGCGCGATGGGACAGGAACTGCCGCCGGTGAAGCGGGTTCTGGAGCTGAACCCGGAGCACGCGCTGGTGACCGGCCTGCGCAAGGCGTTCGCCGAGCACCCGGAGGACACCTCGCTGGCGGAGACGGCGGAGCTGCTGCACGGCATGGCGTTGCTCGCCGAGGGCGGCGAACTGAAGGATCCGAGCCGGTTCCTGAACCTGGTGGCGGATCGCGCGGCCAAGGCGTTGTGAGGAGTTTCGTGAGTGGCTGCACCGGTTTCGGGGTAGCCACTCACGAACCCTTCCGGAGGTGAGTGTCGCATGAGGACAGTCGTCGAGAACGCCGCGATCGCGACGGTCAGCGGTCCCGAGTACCGCAACGGGCATGTCGTGATCGAGGACGACCGCATCGCTGCCGTCGGCGACGGATCCTTCACCGGCGAGGCGGACGAACGCGTCGATGCCGCGGGCTGCCTCGTCACGCCGGGCCTCGTGAACACGCACCACCATCTGTACCAATGGGCCACCCGGGGCCTCGCCGCCGACCACACGCTGTTCGAGTGGCTGGTCGCGCTGTACCCGGTGTGGGCCAAGCTGGACGCGGAGATCACGCACGCCGCGGGCTCCGCCGGAATGGCGCGGCTCGCCCTGACCGGCTGCACGACAGTCGCCGACCACCACTACGTCTTCCCGTCCGACGGCGGCGATCAGGTGGCCGCGCTCGTCGCCGCGCGGGGGCGGATCGGCCTGCGGCTGCACCTGGTCCGCGGCTCGATGGACCGCGGCGAATCGGACGGCGGGCTGCCGCCGGACAGCCTGGTCGAGACCGCCGAGAACGCCCTGCTCGGTACGGAAGCGGCGATCGACCGCTACCACGACGCCTCGCCGGGCGCGCACCTGCAGATCGCGGCAGGCCCGTGCTCGCCGTTCACCGTCACCGAGCGATTGATGACCGAGTCGGCCGAACTGGCGCGCCGCAAAGGCATCCGGCTGCACACGCACCTGGCCGAAACCCAGGACGAGGAAAAGCAATGCCTCGCCGAAACCGGCCTCACGCCCGCGGAATACGCGGACAAACTGGGCTGGCTGGCGTCGGACGTCTGGCTCGCCCACACCGTGCACCTCGCGCCGGACGCGATCCGCCGTTTCGGCGCGACTGCTACGGGTTCCGCGCATTGCCCGACGTCGAATGGCCGCCTGGGCAGCGGAATCGCTCCGGTGCGGGACTTGCTCGACGCGGGCGCTCCGGTCGGTTTGGGCGTCGACGGCGCGGCTTCCAGCGAATCCGGCGGCTTGGCGGAGGAGCTGCACCAGGCGTTGCTGCAAGCCCGGCAACGCGGCGGGCCGACCGGGTTGACCACGCGGGAAGCGTTGTGGCTAGGCACAATGGGCGGCGCGCGCTGCCTCGGCCGGGAGGGCGAGATGGGCTCGGTGGAGGTCGGGAAGCTCGCGGATCTGGCGGTGTGGGACTTGAACGGGCTCAACTACGCGGGCATCGACGACCCGGTCGCGGCGCTGGTGCTGGCCGCGCCGCCGCCGCTGCGGAAGCTGTTCGTGGGCGGGAAAACGGTGGTGGAGAAGGGACGGCTCAAGACGGCCGACGAGTCGTCGATCGCTGGCCAGTTGTCGAAGGCGAGTGCTCGGCTGCGGGATCGCTGACGTCCGCGGACGAGTCGTCGGTCGCGGGCGAACTGGCGAAGGCGAGCGTTCGACTGCGCGAAAACCGGTAACCGGCGCGGTGGGCCGTCCGCGAGAACGGCCCACCGGTTCCAGCGTCAGGCTCGTTCCACGGTCCACAGTGCGGTCGGCGCGTGGCAGATCCGCACCCCGACGGCTTCGGGGCTGCCCCCGCTGTTGTTCAGGCAGAGCCCGGTCTGCACGTTCTTGAAGTACTTGTTCGTCGTGGACGAGGTCGTCCAGTCAGTGGTGTTGGACGAGCAGGTCGTGGTGAACACGGCAGTTCTGCTCGCGGCGAGGCAGGCGTTGGTCTCCAGGTTCCGGAACTTGCCCGGGGCGTAGTTCGTCCACGCCTGGTTCCGCCCCTCGTTGCACGTGAGCGTGTAGACATCGCCCTTGGTGTTGCTGTCCAGGCAGGCGCTGGTTCCCGCGCGATGGATGAAGAAGTTCGCGATGGCGGTGCCGGATTGTTCCCCCGCGGAGGCGGTTCCGGACAAGGCGGCAGTCAGCATTGCCGCGGCCGCGCCGGCTCCGGCGAGCCGCAGCATTCCCCTCGATGACATGTCAGTCCTTTCGCAGTCGATGACCGGACGGGAGACACGCTGTCGTGCGGCGTCCCCAAGCCGTCCCTGTCCCGTCATCTAGCTCACTGCGGCCGTCTGACCAGCACTGTTCCCGCCTCCGCCAGTGGGGCCCGCACTGCCTGCACCGGATCGGTCGCGCTCGGCTTGCGCGCCGCGTCCGAGATCCGCAGCAGCAAAGCGACCAGGATGTAGTTCGCGAGCAGCGACGAGCCGCCCTTCGACAGGAACGGCGCGGTGATGCCCGTTTCCGGGATCAGCTTCGTCACCCCGCCCACGACCACGAAGATCTGCATCACCACGGTGAACGCGAGTCCGCCGCCGAGGAGTTTGCCGAAGCTGTCGCGGACGGCCAGCGCGTGCCGCATTCCGCGCAGGGCGATCAGCAGGTACAGCATCAGCACCGCGGCCAACCCGAGGAAGCCGAGCTCCTCGCCGATGCTGGCGGTGATGAAGTCGGTGTTCGCTTCCGGCACGATGTCCGGCCTGCCCGCGCCGAGGCCGGTTCCGCCCATGCCGCCGGTGCCGAGGCCGAACAGCCCTTGCGCGACCTGGTACCCGCCGCCGGCCTGGTCGTAGGTCGCGAGCGGGTCCATCCAGTTCGCGACCCGCTGCCGCACGTGGTTGAACAGGAAGTACGCCAGCACGCACCCGCCGGCGAACACCGTCAGCCCGGCGTAGACCCAGATCACCCGCTCGGTCGCGAGGTAGATCATCACCAGCACGATCCCGAAGAACAGCAGCGAGGCGCCTAGTTCCTTCTCGAACGCCAGCACCGCCACGCAGCCGAGCGCGGCGAGGATGATCGGCCCGAGGTCGCGCGCCCGCGGCAGTTCGACGCCGAGCACCTTCCGCCCGGCCACGCGGAACAGCTCCCGTTTCGCCACCAGGGTGGTCGCGGCGAAGACGATCAGCAGCAGCTTCGCGAATTCGCCCGGCTGGAGCGACAGCGGGCCGATCCTGATCCAGACCTTCGCGCCGCCCGCTTCCGACAGCGACGCCGGCAGCAGCGCGGGCAGCAGGACCGCGACGATCCCGGCCAGCCCGGCGAGATAGCCGTACCGGGTCAGCATCCGGTGATCGCGCACGAACCCGAGCACGGCCAGGAACAACACCAGCGCCACGACCGTCCACAGCACCTGCTGCCCGGCGACGGCCGAGTACGCCTTGCCGCGCTGCACCGCCTGTTCGGCGAGCCCGAGGTCGATCCGGTGGATCACCACCAGGCCAAGCCCGTTCAGCAGCACGGTGCACGGCAGGATCAGCGGGTCCGCGTACGGGGCCCAGCGCCGGACCGCGAGGTGCGCCACCGCGGCGACCGCGGTGAACGACGCGCCGTAGCCGACGATCGAGAAGGTGATCTGCCCCAAGGCGTTCGCGTCCACGAGGAGGAAAGCGAACCAGACGATCGCCACCGCGAGCAGGAGCAGCCGCAATTCCGTACCGCGCGCGGCAGGCATGAATTTCCCGTCTTTAGCAAGCAGTGAACGGCCGCGAGGGTAGTCACGTTTTCTGGCAGGACGCTGAGAATGCGCGGCAATTCGGCCAGACTGTCCGAAAGCGACGAGTTCGCGGCCAGGATATGCTTCGGAAAATCGGACGGGCGAGCGGAGAACCAGCAGTGGCGACAGAACTGACCCCGGTGCGGGTCCTGGCGCCGGCGCCAGCCCCGTCGGCGAAAGGAACGAAACGCGCGCTCGGCGCGGCGGTGGCCGCGGTGCTCGCCGCGGCCGCGTTCCTCCTGGTGCTGCACGTCGACCGCTACTGGGGGCCGATCGACCCGGTCAGCGCGATGCTCAGCGACTACGCCTGGACTCCCGGCTGGTGGATGTGGGCGGCGGCGATGCTGCTGACGTCGGCCGGTTCGGTGGTGGTGGCGCTGGTCCTGCGCCGCCGGAGGATCCTGTACGGGCCGCTGACGGTCGTAGCGATGGTCGCCTGGTGCGCCGGGCTCGCGGCGGTGGCGCTGTTCACGAAGGACCCGCAAGGAAATGCGGTGTCGTGGGTCGGCAAAGTGCATCTGGGCGCGACCGGGATCAGTTGTGTGAGTTTGCCGTTAGCCGGCTGGCTGCTCGGCTGGGCGCATCGGAATTCTCCGCAATGGCGACGTTACGCGCGCTGGTCGCGCATTCTGGCGTTGACCGCGGTGCCGTTCTTTCTGCCGTTTCTCATTCCGTTCGCGGCTAATGTCGCGTTCGGGCAGCATCTGCCGACCGTCGCGACCGGGCTCGTGGAACGCGTGATGGCGGTGCTGGAACTGGTCGAACTGCTCGTGCTGGCCGGATGGGCGTGGCGCGCGGCGGAATGATCAGGTGGCGTCGGGATCGACCGGCGGCCGCTCGTTCGCCCGCAACGGAACCGCCACCGGAGCGGGCGGGGGCGCCGGGCTGGCGGCCGGGGGAGTGTCGTCGAGCAAATACCTCGTGACGGCGGCGCGGGGATTGCCGATCCGCAGGGACTGCAGTTCCTGCAACGGTTTCCGCAGTTCCTGGTACTCCGGGCCGAGCTCCGATTCCAGCTGGGCCTTGGTGCCCGCGGCGAACCCGCGGGCCCGTTTCACGGTCTGCGCGACCCAGCGCGCGGCCTCGGGCAGCCGTTCCGGGCCGAGGATGAACAACCCGGCGAGCAGCAGAATCACGATGTGGTCGATGCTGAGACCGAACACCGGCCACCTCCCGCGGACCCGGATGTTGGTTCCAGCTTAGCCGTCCCCGATGCGGCGTTTCCCGTCGTCACCCAGTTCGGTCAGCAGCCGTCGCGCTACGTCGACCACCGCCGCGCCCGCGACCGCCATCGGTTCAGTCGTCCGCATGGAGCGGCACAACACGAACGCGCCCTCCAGGCTGGTCACCAAGGCGAGCGTGAGCGTGCGGGCGTGCTCCTCTGGAAGGCCGAAAGCGGAGAAGCCCTTGGTGCCCGCTTTGGTCCACGCCTCGAACACGTCCGCGGTGGCCTTGCGCAGGGGTTCGTTCGTGGTCGCCACTTCGAGCGCGACGGTCGCGATCGGGCAGCCCTCGACGTAATCGGTGTCAAGCAGTGTGGTGACCGCGCCCGCGAAGAACGTTTCGAGGCCGGTGATCAGGTCCGGTGCCGGGGCGATGAAGACTTCGAACAGTTGCGCGTACTGCATCCCCGAGGTGCGTACCACTTCTTCGCCCAGCTGTTCCTTGCCGCCGGGGAAGAAGTGGTACACCGACCCGAAGGGCGCGCCGGCCTTCTCGACAATCTGCTTCATGCCGGTGCCCGCGTACCCGCCTTGGCGGAACAACTCCGCCCCGGCGGCGAGGATGCGGTCCTTGGTGCCTGTCACGCCACCGAGGATAGCTCCTTGACAGTAGAGCGTTCTATCAAGCGCGGCCGGAGCACCAGGTTGAGCACCACCGCGGTCACGCAGCCCGCGCTGATCCCGGAGTTGAGCACGACCTGCAGTGCCGCCGGGAACCCGGAGTAGAAGTCCGGCATGACGATCGGGATCAGCCCGACGCCGAGCGACGCGGCGACGATCGCCACGTTGATCGGATGCTCGAACGACGCCTTCGCGAGCGTCCGGATGCCGCTCACCGCGACGCTCCCGAACAGCACCAGCCCGGCCCCGCCGAGCACCGGCTGCGGCACCAGCGCGACGATCCCGCCGGTCATCGGGAACACACCCAGCAGCACGAGCACCACGCCGCTGGCCGCGACCACGTACCGGCTCACCATGCGGGTGAGCGACACGAGCCCGATGTTCTGCGCGAACGCCGTGCAGGCGAACCCGCCGAAGATCGTGCCGACGGCGGTGGAAAGCCCGTCCGCGCGCAGGCCGTCGGCCAGTACGCGGCTGGTGGTCGGCCGGTCCACGATCTCGCCGAGTGCCAGCAGGTCGGCGGTGCTTTCCGCCATGATCACCAGCATCACGATGAGCATCGAGACGATCGCCGCGATGTCGAACGACGGAGTGCCGAAGTGGAACGGCGTCACGATGCCGAACACCGGGGCCTGCTTCAGTGTCGAGGTGTCGACTTGGCCCATCGGCCACGCGACGGCGGTGCCGGCGACCAGGCCGAGCAGCAGCGCGATCCGGCTCCAGAACCCGGTCAGGAACCGGGTGAAGAGCAGCACCGCGACCAGCGTGATCCCGGCCAGCACGAGCCCGCTGGGCTTGGCCGATTTGTGCTGGGCGGCGATCCACTGCACGGCGACCGGCAGCAGGGAAATCCCGATGAGCGTGATGACCGTCCCCGTCACCACCGGCGGGAAAAACCGCGTCAGCTTGGAGAAAAACGGTGCGGCGAGCACGATGAACACGCCGCCGACGAGCGTGGCGCCGTACACGACGCCCAACGCGTTGCCGTCGCGATGCTGTGCCGCGATGGACAGAATTGGCGCTACGGCGGCGAAAGTGACGCCGTTGACCAGCGGCAGTCTCGCGCCGAAACGCCAGAAGCCGAGGGTCTGCAACAGGGTGGCCAGTCCCGCGGTGAACAGCGCCGCGCTGATCAACAGCGTGAGCTGGCCGGGGGAGAGGCCGACGGCCGCGCCGATGACGAGCGGTGGGGCCACCACTCCGGCGTACATGGCCGCTACGTGCTGGATTCCTCCGAGGATCAGTTGCGGCAGCGGAGGCCGCACGTCCACGGGGTGCCGAGAAGGTCGTTCCTGTGTAACTGACATGCGCTCTCCCGGAGGGGACTCGGGGCTAGAGCACGGCGTCGGTCCAGGCCGGGCCGGGCTCTTCGGCTTCGTCGCGGACCACCGTGCCTTCGATGAGGCCGTACGGGCGGTCGGCGGCGTAGAACACCTCGTTGTGGTTCTCGAGGCCGAAGGGGCTTAGATCGACGAGGAAATGGTGCTTGTTGGGCAGAGAGAACCGGATCTCGGCTACTTCCGGCCGTGCCCGCAGCACGGCTTCGCCCATCGCGTACAGGGTCTGCTGCAGCGAAAGACTGTGCTTGGTGGCGAACGTCTCTAGGAGCGTCTGCCGGATCTCCCGATGGCTCTTGGCCCAGTCGATCCCGGTGTATCCCTCGTAGCGCCAGCGCGCGGTGACGGCGGTGGCGAGAATGCGGTCGTCGGTTTCGGCGAGCGTGGTGTATTCGTCTTGCGGGTAACCGTGGAATTCGGACCCGGTGGACTTGAGCACCACAAGACCGTCCACTCCGGACACGACCCAGGCGCGGTCGGCGTGCACGGTGACGGTGGTGGTGCGGCGTTCGCCGCCGGAGCTGCTGAACGAGTGGTCGTGCGGCGCGCCGTCCACCGTGATGCGGTCCCACTCCTGCTCTTCGACGGAGATCCGCGCGCCGGTGATCTTTTCCTGCGTGTCCACGAAGCGCCTGCCGAGCCGGAGGGCGAAGTCCTCGATCTCGCCGACGTCCTGCTGCTTGGCGAAGGCGTACATCGTGTTCTTCTGCGTGTCGGTGGCCAGCACGGCGGAGTTGTCGCCGGTGAGATGCGTGGCCGACAGGTCGCCGCGCAGCGCCGAGGACACCGTGAGGTCGCGCAGATGGTGCACGCCGCCGGTGCGCCGGACGGTGACGAGGCGGACCTCGGCCTTGCCGTACTGGTTGGGGCCCAACGAGATTCCCATGTCAGCTCCCGCGATAGGTGGAATAGGCGAACGGGCTCAGCAACACCGGCACGTGGTGGTGCGACGTGCCGTCGACGATCCGGAAAGCGATCGTGACGTCGGGGAAGAACGCCTCCGGGCCGAGGTAGCTCCCGGTGTCGAAGATCAGCCGGTACACCCCGGGGTCGAGCGTGTCCGGGCCGAGGTCGCGGATGCGGCCGTCGTCGTCGGTCGCGCCTTCGGCGATCAGCGAGCCGTCCTGGCGCTCGAAGCGCACGGCGATCCCGGCGGCGGGCTTGCCGGTCGCGGTGTCGAGGACGTGGGTAGTCACGAGGCTCATGCTGTTACCGCTTTCGCCAGGCGCAGTTGCGCGATCTTGGCCAGCTCCGCGCCGGCGACGTCGAGTTCGGTGTCCGGGTCGTTGCCGAGCCGGGAGCGCAGGTTCGCGAGCAGTTCCTCGCCGCTGCGGCCGCTGGCGCACACCAGGAAAACGTGCCCGAAACGTTCTTCGTATTCGGCGTTGGCGGCGGCGAATTCGTCCGCATTGTCCACTCCGGACTGCTCCGAACGGGACCAGTCGGCGTCACTGCCCTTGCTGGTCGGCCGTTCCCCGATCCTCGGGTGCGCGGCGATCGCGTCGCGGATCTCGTTGCGCCGCAACGGAGTCGCGCTGTCCGCGCTCTTGCTCAGCGCGGCGAAGTCGGCGTACGGGCGGCCTTCGAGCACCGTGTCGACCCAGCGCGGCACAGCCAGGCAGGCAGTGAGCGTCGGCCGGAGTTCGGCAGCGGATGCGGAGTTGAACTCGGCGAGAGCGAGCGGCAACGGAATCTCCTCCGGGGAGGTGGTGTTCCGCTGACCGTACGGCCGGGCCGAGCGTGCGTCAACACTTTGTTGAATCGTTGCCCGCGGCTCTTTCAGTCGGCTTCCCGGTTGAGGTAGTTGTAGACCGTGAACCGCGTGACGCCCAGTTCCTCCGCGACCGCCGAAACCGATTTCCGCAGGTTGAAGGCCCCTCGCTCGCGCAGCAGGCGCACCGCGCGCTGCTTTTCCGGGCGGTCGAGATCGCGGAGTTTCGAGCCGAGTTCGCGTTCCACGTCGGCGATCAATCGCGACAGTGCGCTGTTGAGTTCGACCGCGGGAACGGTGTCGGAATCGTCGGTCCGGCGCAGTTGCAGCGTCACCCGGGTGGCCCCGCCTTCGAGGGCGGCGCGGGCGATCGACGGCAGGGCGGCGAACAGCTCGTCGGCGGTCCCGCGGGCCAGGGTGCCGAGCGGGCCGAAGTCGGTGTCGAGCCCGGCCGCGTCGGCGGCGTCGCGAGCGCGGACGGCGTGCTCCGGCGGTGCGCCCTCGCCGCGGAACGGCTCGCTGGTGAACTCGGCTTCCAACTCCACCTGGTGACCGTAACGTGGGAGGGACGGCGTTGACGAGCCGGGAAGGACGTGTCTAATCTCGGTGAGCGAAAGACTCTTTCCGTAACGTGGAACTGGAGGGTGCCGTCGATGGACCTCGTGGTGCGGGCCGCGCGTGCGGTGACCCCCGCCGGTCTCGGGCCGGCGACGATCGGCGTGCAGGACGGCCGGATCGCCGCGGTCGAACCCGGCGTCGTCGAGATGGCCGGCGCGCGGGTCGTTGACCTGGGCGAAGACGAGGTGCTGCTGCCCGGTCTCGTGGACACCCACGTACACGTCAACGACCCTGGCCGCGCCGAATGGGAGGGCTTCGAGACCGCGACGCGCGCGGCCGCGGCCGGTGGCGTCACGACGATCGTGGACATGCCGCTCAACAGCCTGCCGCCGACGGTCGACGTGGCCGCGCTGGAGGTCAAGCGCAAGGCGGCGAGCGGCCGGGTGCACGTGGACGTCGGGTTCTGGGGCGGCGCGATTCCCGGCAACGAAGGCGATCTTCGCGGGCTGCACGACGAGGGCGTCTTCGGCTTCAAATGCTTCCTGCTGCACTCCGGCGTCGACGAGTTCCCTCCGCTGGACGCTGCTGGCTTGGAATCCGCGCTGCGCGAGCTGAAGTCGTTCGACGCGCAGATGATTGTGCACGCGGAGGATTCCGAAGCGATCGACGCGGCCCCCGATCCGCACGGCGAGAAGTACCACGACTTCCTCGGTTCCCGCCCGCGCGGCGCGGAAAACCTGGCCATCACGCACGTGATCGAAGCGGCTCGGCGCACCGGCGCTCGCGCGCACGTCCTGCATCTGTCCTCTTCGGACGCTTTGCCGCTGATCGCCAGCGCGCGCCGTGAGGGTGTCGCGCTGTCGGTGGAAACTTGCCCGCACTACCTGTCGTTCGTCGCGGAGGAAATCCGGGACGGGGCAACGCAATTCAAGTGCTGCCCGCCGATTCGCGAGGCGGCGAACCGGGAATTGCTGTGGCAGGGTTTGGCCGACGGCACGATCGACACGATCGTCAGCGACCATTCGCCGTGCACGCCGGAGCTGAAACGCTTTGACACCGGCGATTTCGGTCTCGCCTGGGGTGGTATTTCCAGCCTGCAGCTCGGTCTGCCCGCGATCTGGACGCAGGCCCGCCAGCGCGGCTTCGGTCTCGTCGACGTGGTGCGGTGGATGGCCGAACGGCCGGCCGCGCAGGTGGGGATGACGCGCAAGGGCAAGCTGGAAGTGGGCGGGGACGCCGATTTCTGCGTCTTCGCGCCGGATGAAGCCTTCGTCGTGGACGTCGCGAAGCTCGCGCACCGCAACCCTGTGAGCGCGTACGACCAGCGTCCGCTCGCGGGTGTCGTGCGCGGCACCTGGCTGCGCGGCGAGCCGGTGACCGGCGACGAGCCGAGGGGGACTTTGCTGACCCGGGGCAATTGCTGAAGAGATGGAGGAGCACGTGTCCGACCGTCCGGAGTGGACTACCCAGCCCGATCTGGCCTCGCGCCTGTTCGGGGGCACCGTGATGTGGGCGAGCGACGAACTGTTCGCCGAAAAGGAAAACCTGGTCAACCCGTGGCGGCCGGCGCACCGCGCTGAAACGTTCGGACCGAAAGGCCAGGTGTACGACGGCTGGGAGACCCGGCGGCACCGCGAACCCGGCGACGACCACGCCCTGGTCCGCCTCGGCCTCGGCGGCGTGGTGTCCGGAGTGGTGGTGGACACGGCGTTCTTCAAGGGCAACTACCCGCCCTTCGTGTCCGTGGCGGCGACTTCGGTCCCCGGCTACCCGAGTGCGGCTGAGCTGCAGGACGCGGACTGGGACGTCCTGGTCGACCACGAACCGGCGGTCGGCGACTCGGAGAACTACTACAAGGTGACGTCCCCGCGTCGCTACACCCACGTACGCCTCACCCAGCACCCCGACGGCGGCGTCGCACGACTGCGAGTACACGGTTCGCCGGTGCCGGACCCCTCGCTGCTCGACCCGCGCTCGCTGGACCTGGCAGCTTTGGAAAACGGCGCGGTCGTCACCGGATGCAGCGACATGTTCTATTCGTCGCCGAACAACATGCTCTCGCCGGGCCTCGCCGCGCACCAGGCGGAAGGCTGGGAAACCGCCCGCCGCCGAGACGACGGCAACGACTGGGCGACAGTGCGGCTGGCGGGCGCGGGCTTGATCCGGTTCGTGGAGCTGGACACCAGCAACCTCAAGGGAAACGCGCCCGGCTGGGCTTCGGTGAGCGGCCGCGCGGACGAGGGCGAGTGGGTGGAGTTGTTGCCGCGCACCAGGTTGCAGCCCGACACCCGCCACCGCTTCGCCCTGGCGGACGACGGCCCCGAGGTAACCGAGATCCGCCTGGACATCTACCCGGACGGCGGCCTCGCCCGGCTGCGCCTCTTCGGCGAACTGAGCAAACGCGGCCGGGAAGCCGTGACCGCGCGATTCGCCGAGACGTCCGACTGAGTTCCGGTCCCGCACTCGCCAGCCATGCTCCGGTCCCGGCCGGGGAACTGCCGTGAGGGCCACCCTGAGGGAATCTGATTCCCTCAGGGTGGCCCTCACGGCTTTTGGCCGGGGTTACTCCGCGCCGCTGCCTTCAGCGGCGGGGTCCGGGTGCTCCTTGCGCCACTCCTCGTCGGAGGCCTTCCAGGATTCCTCGGCCTGCATGTGGATGTCGGTGATCGCCTTGTCGAAGTTGACGGCGTCCTTGCCCATCCAGCCTACGAAGTTCTTGCTGCTCTTCGCGTCGGCCAGCCCCTTCATGAAGGGGTACAGGTTCGGGTGCGTCTTGAAGTAGTCGTCCGGAGCCTTGACGATGTCTTTCCAGACGTTCTTGCCCCCGGTGTACTTCTGGACCTCGGGACGGTTGCACAGGTTTTCCAGCCAGCCTTCGTGCTTCTTCATCCAGCTGAAGTCGTGCACCTTGAACGGCGACTGCGGTCCGGAGGGCCGCCCGGTCCCGCCTTGGTTGCCCTGAGTGTTCCCGTGCTCGCCGCCGCCCTGGTTGCCTTCCTGGTGGTTGCCGCCCGCGTTGTTGTCGTGGCCGGTGTTGCCCGCGTTGTCCTCGTGGTTCGTGTTGTTGCCCGGCTGGTCGTCGTGATGGTTGTTGCCGCCAGGCGTGTCTTCGTGCGGGGTGTTGTTGCCGCCGGGGGTGTCCTCGTGGTGGTTGTTGCCGCCCGGGGTGTTGTCGTGGCCGGTGTTGCCCGGCGTGTTTTCGTGGTTGCCACTCCCGCCGGGGGCGTCCTCGTGGTTGTTCCCGCCGGGAGTGTTGTCGTGGCCGCTGCCGCCCGGCGTGTTCTCATGGTTGCCCCCGCCACCGGGGGTGTCCTCGTGATGATTGTTTCCGCCCGGGGTGTCGTGCGGGCGGTTGGGCGGCGGGTTGAAGTGCTGGTCCGCGGCCAGCCAGGTGTCGAACGGATCGTCCTCGTGCGGCTGGTTGTTCGGCCGCTCCTCGTGCGGGTTGTTGTTCCCGCCCGGCGCATCTTCGTGATGGTTGTTCCCGCCGGGAGTGTCCTCGTGGTGGTTGTTGCCGCCGGGGGTGTCTTCGTGCGGAGTGTTGCTGCCGCCGGGAGTGTCCTCGTGATGATTGTTCCCGCCCGGCGGATCCTCGTGGTGGTTGTTGCCACCCGGGGTGTCCTCGTGCGGGTTGTTGTTGCCTGGCGTGTCGTCGTGCGGAGTGTTGTTCCCACCGGCGTTGTCGTCGTGGTGGTTGTTCCCGCCCGGCGCATCTTCGTGATGGTTGTTGCCGCCAGGCGTGTCCTCGTGCGGAGTGTTGTTCCCGCCGTGACCGCCGTGACCGCCCTGGCCGCCCTGCCCACCGCCGCCCCCGCCGCCGTGGCCTCCGGAACCGCCGGGGTTGAGGTCGGTCATCTCGTGGTTGTTGCCCCCGCCATGCGCACCGCCGCCGCCGCGCGAAGGCTTGACCTTCTCCGCCAGCTGGGCCAGCCTGCTCGCGGTCCGCCCGCCGAGGCCGACCACCCGGGCGATCTTGGACGCCATCGTCAGCGCCAGCGAGATCCCCGACCGGATCACGTTGCCCACCCCGACGACGATCGACGCGCCGAACGTGAACGCCGCCATCGCGAGCGCGATCAGCATGGTCGCGATGACGTCGCCGAGGAACGTCGTGATCAGGTCGCGGATCAGCGACCGCACCACGGAGACCAGGGCCATCGTCGTCTTGACGACGTAACCCGCGGCGTCGACCGCCTCTCCGGCGCTGTCGATCTGTCCGCGCCGGTCGGCGATGTTCTTCTTGAACGCCTCGGCTCCGTCGCCCTGCCAGTTGGCGACCGTCTTCTGCAGCGTGGCGTCCAGGTCCTTCGCCGCGTTGCGCAGGTTCTCGGCGGTCTTGTGCAGTTCCTCGGCCATCTTGTTGATCGCCGCGGGGTCGCCCGCCAGCTTGTCGAGGCCCTCCTTGAGGAACGAGATGTGCTCGATCAGCCAGCCGAGCCCGGCCGCGATCAGCTTGCCGAACGGGTCGAGGACGAACGCCGCGGTGTCCGCGACCGCGCCGACGATCGAAACGCCGATCTCGACCCCCACGGCGGCCGCGTCGCCGCCGTGCAGGTGCTGGATCTCCTGGATCGACGAGACGACGCTGTGCCAGCTGTCCGCGACACCCGCGCCGGTGGTGCTGTTCGAGTCGGTGATGGGAACGACCGCGCTCATTTCACCTGCTCCGGCTTGAACTTGTCGAACGCCTTCGCGAGGTCCTGGTCGCCCTTGCTGTACTGCTCGCTGGCCTGGCGAGTCTTGTCCGCGCTGTCGGTCACGTCTTTCGCGACGCCGTGCAGATTGTCGGAGACGACCTTCAACGCGATCCGCGCGGGAATGGCGAGCACCTGTGCCAGCACGACGCCGAACGCGTCGATGTCCCCGCCGTTGGCGTCGTCGACCGCCTTCGCGGAGTCGTTCACCGTCGGCACGGTGGTCTTGTCCAGGTATTCGCTGAATTTGTGCAACTCGTCCGTGTGGACGGTGAAGCCGTTCCCTGCCACCAACACTCCTTCGCCTGCCGCGATCGGGCCGCGCCGAGTAGAGCAGCGGCGGCTGAACCGCAGGCGACGTCCGTGCGGAGGAAGGGTGAACGAGAGGGCTTCCTGCCCGAGCGTCCGGGCCGGATTGCCCCGGCGGGTCAGCCCCGGGCGCTCGGCCGGTTCAGGTAGGCGGAGAAGGAGGACAGCAGCGCCGCGACGCCGACGATCGCGGTGACCCACCACGGGCCGCCGGTCACCAGGTTGAACACGAACGCGGCAGCCATCAGGACGGCGGCGATGATGTTCCTGATCTGCAGCCCGGAGGGTTTCGCCATGCCTCCACCTTCTCATGGCGGCCGCGGCCGGGACTTGTCCGCCACTGGCTAGATTGCTAGCATCCTAGACATGGCCGGTGAAGAGGTCAAACAATTCAACGTCTACCTGCCGGTCGAGCTGATCAAGCAGGTGAAGTACCGGGCGATCGAGAACGAGCAGTCGTTGTCCGCGCTGGTCACGGCGGCTTTGCGGGCTTACCTCGACACCCCGTCCGACGAGCGAGAGGACAGCTGACATGAGCGACGGCATCACCATGCTTTTCCTGGAGACGCACAACTGGGGCAAGACCGCGAAGTTCCTGCAGCGCGTGGGATTCAGCCTCGACTTCGAGACCGACCACAACTCGGGCCAGCTGTCGAACGGCGACGGCGTGCCGGTGTTCGTCGCCGAGGTCCCGGAAAGCCAGGAGCCGCGCACGAGCGTGGTGGTGGCGGTGCCGGACGAGTCGGTCGACGCGGGGCTCGACGTCGTCACCCCCTTCGAGGACACCCACTACGGCACGCGCGAGATGACCGTGCGGGACCCGGACGGCCGAGCCTGGATCCTGCGAGCCCCCAAGTGAGCGAGCCGGACCACACCGCGGTGCGCGTCGCGTTGTGGCGCGCGCTGCACGTGCTTGCCGATCCGCCGCCGCACGCGCTCGTCGACGAGATCGGTCTCCGGCTGGCGGACCCCGGCCCGGACTGGCGGTCCCGGCCGGACATGGACCTGGACTTCACCCAGCGGTTCCGCGCGGGGATCGCGCTGCGCAGCCGGTTCGTCGAGGATCTGGTGCGCGAACGCGGGGTCTCGCAGTACGTCCTGCTCGGCGCCGGGCTGGACACCTTCGCGCAGCGGGAGCCGGAGCTGGGCGTGCGGGTGTTCGAGATCGACCAGCCGGGCACACAGGAGTGGAAGCGGCAACGGCTGGCCGCGCTGGGCCTGCCCGCGCCGTACCGGTTCGTGCCGGTCGACTTCGAATCCGGCGAGCAATGGCCGGAACGCTTGGCCGCCAACGGTTTCGACCTTGCGAAGCCTGCCGTGGTGGCGTCCACGGGCGTCAGCATGTACCTGAGTCGCGAGGCCAACGCCGCGACGTTGCGCGCGCTCGCAGGGTTCGCGCCGGGCACTGTGGTGGCGATGACGTTCCAGATGCCGGAGGAGTATCTGGACGGGCCCGACCGCGCGGCGCGAGCAGCGGCGATGCAGGGCGCGAAGGCGGCCGGGACGCCGTTCGTGAGCTTCTTCGCGCCGGACGAGATGCTGGATTTCGCGCGGGAATGCGGGTTTCAGGACGTCCAGCACGTCAGTGCGGTTGAGCTGAACAAGCGGTATCTGTCGGGTCGCTCGGACGGCCTGGAGACGGCGGGGGAGGAGTTCCTGGTCGCGACGGTCAGCTGAACTCGGCTTCGCTGTACTCGACCGGAAACCCTTCGGCGGTAAGGAAAGCGTGCATCTGGGCGGCCAGGTCGTCCTTCTCCGCGCCAGCCTCCATCGAAGTCGTGACGGTGGCTTCCCATTCGCCGTACCCGGAGTGCCGCCAGGGCCGGATCGTCCACGCCAGTTCGAGCCCAGGCGCCTGGACGCGCACGGTGAAGAACAGCCGCCGGTCGAGATGGTGGGTCGCCGCGTGCCGTTCGCCGAAGCGCACCGAGACCGACTCACCGGCGAATACGACCTCGAGGTCATCCAGACGGGTCATCTCGACCTCGGGGCGGTTCACGTTCACTCGCCAACCGTACCCAGGTCAGCACCCGGTTTACGGTGCCGTTTGCCGCCGGGAACTGATCACCCCGGTGTTGAACCCAGCCAGATGCAACCCGCCCGCGAACCGCGCGTGCTCGATCTTCACGCAACGGTTCATCACCACGTCCAGCCCCGCCTCACGGGCGTGATCCGCCACCGGTTCGTGCCACAACCCGAGCTGAAGCCACAACGTCCGCGCCCCAGCGTCGATGACCTCCTCGGCCACCCCGGGGAGGTCATCGTGCTTGCGGAACACGCTCACTAGATCCAGCTCGCCCGGCACGTCCGCCAGCGACGGATACACCGGCCGCCCCAGCAACGTGTCGAGCCGCGGGTTCACGAAGTTGACGTCGTACCGCGTCGAAGACAGCAGATACGTCGCCACGAAGTAGCTCGGCCGCGCCGGATTCGCCGACGCGCCCACGACCGTCACCGATTTCGTGCGCCCGAGAAGACGCCGCCGTTCGACCGCTCCGACGTCGTAGCTCATGCGGTCACCGCCTTGTCGAGGGCCTGGTCGAGATCCCACAGCAGATCCTCGACGTCCTCCAGCCCGACCGACAACCGGATCAAGTCCGCGCCGACGCCAGCCGCGGCGAGCTGGTCCTCGGACAGTTGCGCGTGCGTTGTCGAGGCGGGATGGATCACCAACGTCCGCGCGTCGCCGACGTTCGCCAAGTGCGACAACAGTTCCACCGACTCCACGAACTTCTCGCCCGCCGCGCGCCCGCCCTTGACCCCGAACGAAAACACCGCGCCCGGCCCCTGCGGCAGATACCGCGCGGCCCGCTCGTGGTCCGGATGATCCGGCAATCCCGCGTAGGACACCCACGCGACTCGCGGGTCCGCGTTCAGGTACTCCGCGATCGCCCGCGCGTTGACGACGTGCGCGTCCATCCGCTGCGGCAACGTTTCCACGCCCTGCAGCAGCAAAAACGCCGAATGCGGCGACAACACCGCGCCGATGTCGCGCAACTGCTCCGCGCGCAGCCGCGTGCAAAACGCGTACTCGCCGAAGTTCTCCCAGTACTTGAGCCCGCCGTAACTGTCGACGGTCTCGGTCATCCGGGGGAAGTTTCCGTTGCCCCAGTTGAAAGTCCCGGCCTCGACGACGACTCCGCCGAGCGTCGTGCCGTGCCCGCCGAGGAACTTCGTGGCCGAGTGCAGGACGATGTCCGCGCCGTGCTCGATCGGGCGGCAGAGGTACGGCGTGGCGAGCGTTGCGTCGACCACGAGCGGGATGTCGTGCGCATGCGCGAGATCGGCCAGCCCGGCGAGGTCCGCGATCGCGCCGCTCGGATTGCCGATCACCTCGGTGTAGATCAGTTTCGTGCGGTCGGTGACCGCTTTGGCGTACTCCTCGGTGTCGCCGTGCACGAACGTCGTCTCGACGCCGAACCGCGCGAGCGTGCCGGTGAGCTGCGTGACCGTCCCGCCGTACAGCCCGGCCGCCGACACGATGTGGTCACCGGACTCCGCGAGCGCCGAGAAGGTGAGGAACTCCGCCGCCTGCCCGCTGGCCGTCGCGACCCCGCCGATGGCCCCTTCGAGACTCGCGATGCGCTCCTCGAACGCCGCGACGGTCGGGTTGCCGATCCGGCTGTAGACGTTCCCGTACTTCTGCAGCGCGAACAGATTGGCGGCGTCGGCCGCGTCCTCGAACACGAAGCTGGTCGTCTGGTAGATCGGCACCGCACGGGCCCCGGTGGTGGGGTCGGGAGTGCCGCCGGCGTGCAGGGCGCGGGTGCGGAAGCCCCAGGTACGTTCGCTCATCGACCGCCACGCTACCCAGCACCTCCGCCGCTGACCAAGCCTCCCGAGGAGTGGTCCGGCCCTTCGGCACGCCGCCACACGCTTACCGAGACTGCCAGCGTCACGTCTCGCCCTGACGCAGCGTCGAGCCGCTCGCGCCGCCCGTCCCGGTCCAGATGGAACCCCGCGGGCCCCATCGCCACGACATCCCGCACCTGCTCCGCGCTGAACGCCTGAGTCCGGACGACCTCGACCCCGGACTCCCGCACGAACAACCCGCCCAGCGCCGCTTCGAGCCGTTCTTCCTTCCGGGCGTCCACCGCGAGCACCAGATCGCCCAGCTCCGCAAGATGCCCCGGCAACGGCGACGCCACCACGAGCTTCCCGCCCGGCGCGAGCACTCGGTGGAACTCCGCGGCATTCCGCGGCGAGAACACGTCCAGCACCACCGACGCCACCCCGTCGCCCACCGGCCACGGCTCCCACAGATTCCACACCGCCGCGCCGAGCCGCGCATGCGCCCGCGCGGCCCGCCGCAACGCGATCGCCGACACGTCCAGCGCGAGCCCGACCGCGTCCGGCGCGGCGTCCAGCACTCGCGAGAGGTAATAGCCCGGCCCGGCTCCGGCGTCGATGATCAATCCAGGAGCAGCACCGGCGGCAGCGACCGCGTCGGCCAGCGGCGCGTACGCCCCGGATGACAAGAACGCCGCCCGCGCGTCCACCATCGGCGCGGTGTCGGCCGTCCCCGCCGGGATGCGCGCGTGCAGGAGGTTGACGTAACCCTGCCGGGCCAGATCGAACGAATGCCGCCGCTCGCAGCGCAGCGTCCGGCCGGTCAGCGAGACCGGCTCCGCGCACACCGAACAGCGCAGCGCTTCGATCACCCGGTTAGGTAATGACATAGCGTAATTCGACCATGACGTTGCCTAACCGGACACTTCGCCCCCGCTCCCCGGAAACGTCCCCGTAACAACCACCACGCCGGAGTTCACGAGGGGGAAACGTGAATCGAAGGCCGGCGAAACACCCGGGGCCAACACTTCCTCTGCAGTTGCCCACGGCACGGGAGGACGATTGTGCTGAACGCCGGAGACACCGCCTGGGTGCTGATCAGCGCCGCGCTGGTCATGCTCATGACCCCGGGCCTCGCGTTCTTTTACGGCGGCATGGTCCGCGCGAAGAGCGTTTTGAACATGTTGATGATGAACTTCATCGCACTCGCGATAGTCGGAGTCCTGTGGGTGCTCTTCGGGTTCTCGCTGTCCTTCGGCAACGACGCTTTCGGCGGCCTGGTCGGGAACTTCGACTACGCCGGCCTGTCGGACGCGTTCGGCAAGCTCGTCGGCCTGGCAAGCGTTGGCCCGCCCGCGGTTCCGTGGCCGGGTCCCGACGCATTGCCCTTGCTCGCGTTCTGCATGTTCCAATTGATGTTCGCGATCATCACCCCGGCACTGATTTCCGGTGCCATCGCTGATCGCGCGAAGTTCTGGGGCTGGACGCTTTTCGTGACAATCTGGGTGATTGTCGTGTATTTCCCGGTCGCGCACTGGGTGTTCTCGTTCGACGGTTTCACCGGCAAGGACGCGGTGGGCGGCTGGATCGCCAACCAGCTCAAGGCGCTCGACTTCGCGGGCGGCACGGCGGTGCACATCAACGCGGGCGCCGCGGGTCTCGCCCTCGCGCTGGTGCTCGGCAAGCGCAAGGGCTGGCCGAAGGACACCGGCCGTCCGCACAACGTCCCGTTCGTCCTGCTCGGCGCGTCGCTGCTGTGGTTCGGCTGGTACGGCTTCAACGCCGGTTCGGCGCTCGGCGCGAACGACCTCGCGGGCGTCGCGTTCACCAACACCACCGTCGCGACCGCGGCCGCCGTGCTCGGCTGGCTGGTCGTGGAACAGCTGAAGTTCGGCAAGCCGACCACGCTCGGCGCGGCTTCCGGCGCGGTCGCGGGCCTGGTCGCCATCACGCCCGCCTGCGGTTTCGTGAGCCCGCTCGGCTCGATCGCGATCGGCCTGATCGCCGGGGTGCTGTGCGCGCTGGCCATCTCGCTGAAGTTCCGCTTCGGCTTCGACGACTCCCTCGACGTTGTCGGCGTGCACCTCGTCGGCGGTCTCGTCGGCACCATCCTGATCGGGTTCTTCGCCACCAAGAGCGTGAACTCGGCGGGCGCGGACGGCCTCTTCTACGGCGGCGGCTTCAAGCAGCTGGGCATCCAGGTGGTCGCGGCGCTTGCGGTATTGGGCTACTCGTTCATCATGACCTTGATCATCGGCTTCGCGATCAAGAAGGCGGGCGGGTTCCGCGTCAGCACCGAGCACGAGGTCAGCGGCATCGACGAGGGCCAGCACGCGGAGAGCGCCTACGACTTCACCGGCATGGGCGGCCTCGGCCACTCGGCGACGTTCCCGGTCAAGCCCGTCACGAAACTCGAGGAGACCAAGGCATGAAGCTCATCACCGCGATCGTCAAGCCGTTCACGCTCGACGACGTCCGCTCCTCGCTGGAGCAGCTGGGCGTGCTCGGGATGACGGTGAGCGAGGTCCAGGGCTACGGCAGGCAGAAGGGTCACACCGAGGTCTACCGGGGCGCGGAGTACTCGGTGGATTTCGTGGCCAAGCTGAAGATCGAGGTCGTGGTGGACGACGTCGTCGTCGAAAAGGTCCTCGACGCGGTCACCGCCGCCGCGCACACGGGAAAGATCGGCGACGGAAAGATCTGGGTGACGCCGGTGGAGACGGTCATCCGCGTCCGCACCGGTGAACGCGGCTCGGACGCGCTGTAGCCGATGACCGACGGGGGAGAACTCGCCCGAGCCACTGCGCTGCTGCTCGAAGGACGGCACGGAGCACCCGCACTGCGGGCGTCACTGGTCGATCTCTACGAGTTCTGGCTCGGGAAAGGAGCGACGGCGGCCGGCGTCGACACCGCGGACCCAGGTGTCGCGCTGGTCGCCGTAGGGGGTTTGGGACGGCGCGAACTGGTGCCGTACTCCGATCTCGATCTACTGTTGCTGCACAACGGAAACGGCGAGATCGGAGAGATCGCCGACGCCCTCTGGTACCCGCTGTGGGACGCCCGGGTCGGCCTCGACCACTCCGTCCGAACCCCAGGCGAGGCCCTCAAAGTCGCCGCCGAAGACCTGCGCACCGCGCTAGGCCTCCTCGATGCCCGGCACCTGGCAGGCGACCCGGGTCTCACCGAACGCCTGGCCTCCGCCGCCCGCGACCAGTGGCGACGCACCGCCCGCAAACGCTTGCCCGACCTCGCCGAATCCGTCCACACCCGGTGGCGGCGCAGCGGCGAGATCGCCCAATCCGCCGAGCCAGACCTGAAACACGGCCGCGGCGGACTGCGCGACTTCGGCGTCCTGGAAGCCCTCGCCGCCGGACAGCTCACCGCCCGCCCCGGAGAGGAACTGTTGGCAGCCAAGCAACTCCTGCTGGACGTCCGCACCGAACTGCGCCGCGAGTCACGTCGCGAACGAGACATCCTCGGTGCCGCCGATGCCGACGTCGTCGCACACGAACTGGAACTCGGCGACCGATTCACCCTGGCCCGCAAGCTTTCCGGCGCGGGACGGACCATCGCCTACGCCGTCGACGTCGCCCTACGGTCCACTGTGGAACAACCACGCCCACGCTTCGGCCGACGCCCAGTCCGCCGCCCGCTGGCCGAGGGCGTCGTGCTGCACGGCGACGAGGTCGCACTGGCCCGAGACGCGCTCCCGGCCCGAGACCCAGCCCTCCTGCTTCGCGCCGCGGCCGCCTCTGCCCGCACCCGAAAACCCATCTCGCCAGGCACTTTGCGCACCCTCGCCGAATCGGCACCCGAACTGCGCGAACCCTGGCCAGACGACGCCCGCAACGCGCTCGTCGAGTTGCTGGGTGCGGGGGAGGGCCTGGTCGACGCGGTCGAAGCCCTAGACCGCACCGGCTTATGGTCCCGGCTGTTCCCCGAATGGGGTGCCGTACGCGACCTGCCGCCGCGCTCGCCGGTACACCAGTGGACAGTCGACCGGCACCTAGTCCAAGCGTGCGTCGAAGCGGCAAAACTGACCACCACCGTGTCGCGACCAGACCTGCTCCTAATCGGCGCGCTGCTCCACGACATCGGCAAGGGCCGCGACGCCGACCACTCGGAACTGGGCGCGAAAATCTCCGCCTCAGTAGCGCAACGACTGGGCCTCCCGCCCGCGGACGTCGCGACGGTCTCCGCCATGGTCCGCCACCACCTGCTGCTCCCGCACACAGCGACGAGACGCGACATCGGCGACCCCGCGACCATCTCGCGCGTGGTGAAAACCCTGGACCGCGACGTCGTCCTGCTGGAACTCCTGCACGCCCTGACCCGTGCCGACTCGCTCGCCACCGGCCCCGGCGTCTGGACCGATTGGAAGGACCGCTTGCTGGCCGAACTGGTCAGCGGCTGCGAGGAAGCCGTGCACGGCAAGGGTTTCACGCCCCCTGAACCGTTGGACGACGACCAGCGCGAACTAGTCGCCGAGGCCGCTCGCACGGGCGTCGGCCAAATCCGGATCTCCGCACACGGCAAGGTCGTCACCGTGCTGCTGGCCGTACCCGCGGACCGCGAACTGCTGGCCCCCGCAGCCGGAGTCCTGGCCCTGAATTCGTTGGAGGTCCACTCCGCGGTCTTGCGCGAACACTCCGGCCGCGGCCGAGCAGGCGTCTTCACGGCGTCACCGAAGTTCGGCTCCCTGCCGGATCCCGCACTGCTGCGCGAACAGTTCGCCCGCGCAGTCGCCGGGACGATGCCGCTCACCCAACGCCTGGCCGCGAAGGAACGCGACTACGCCACGTCGTCCCCCGTCGTGGTCAAGCCAGTAGTCAGATGGTTCGACGACGAAACAAGCGGCCCCGACGCCGTCGTGCTGGAACTACGCGCCGCCGACCGCATCGGCCTCCTGTTCCGCGTAGCCAGTGCCCTGCGCCGTGCCGAAGCCGACGTCCACTGGGCAAAAGCCGCCACCCTAGGCGGTGCGGTAGTCGACTCCTTCGCCCTCTCGCCCCGTTCCGGTCACGTCACTCCACAGTGGCGAACCACCATCACCGACGCCGTCCTCGCCGCCGTCTCCTGACCGTCCGTGAAGGGCTCCTTGAAGGAATCAGATTCCCTCAAGGAGTCCTTCACGGACCGCTGGCCAGGGCAAGCAGACCCGGCCGGATTGCGCCATCCGGGCTCACCCATCCGGGGTGTCGGAAGCGACAAAGCCGATTCCGGTGGCAGGATGGCAGGTCCGACCGAGGGGGCGAGGTGAGCGCGGTGCGAGGTCACGAGAACCTGCCCGAGCTTTCGCTGCCTCCGACAGTCGTGGCCGGACACCTCCGCACCTGCGCCGAAGAACTCTCCGCCCTCCTCCGCGGCGACGGATCCGCAGCCACCCTCGGCGAACTCTCCGAAGTAGTAACTCAGCTGGTCGCAGGCCAGCACGCGCTCTCCCACGCACTGGCCGGTCTCGCGGGGCGCATGGACGTCCGCAACCCCGCGCTCGCGACCGTCTCGCCGTCCGAAGTAGAGGTCCTCACCGAGGTCCTCCAGGCCGCCGCCTGCGCGGTCAGCTGCTCAGCCGAGGAACTCGCCGACGCCGAACCGCTTTTCGACTTCACGAGCGACTCCGCGGGACCCGACACCCGCGTTTGAGTAGGACTACTCAGCCCGGATTGAGGGACTTCACGCTGCCGCGCGCCCGCCCCCGGACGGCAGACTTCTCCTCAACGCCGGGTGGTCGAGGGGGAACCGCTCCGCGTGCCCGCGGCGGAAGGCCTCCTGGGGAGGTGAGCTCTTCCGCCACAGTTCCGGGGACGGCCGTGGGGAGCGGCCGCCCCGGAACTCCCAGGACTCAGGAATCCGCGATCCGCGCCAGCAGTCCGGCCGCGAGCCGGAGCAGCTCCTGTTCAGTAGGACTCAGCGTCCGTTCGAGGGCCGCGGCCAGCCACGTCTCCCGCGCGATCGAGTACTGGCGCAGCTCCCGCAGCCCGGCCGGGGTGAGGTCGATCAGCGACCGCCGCCCGTCCGCCGGATCCGGGGTGCGCGTGATCAGCTCGCGTTCGGCCAGCGAGGCCAGGATTCGCGTCAGCGACTGCGGATGGATCCGCTCGGCCTCGGCCAGCTCGCCCGGCGTGTGCGTGCCGCCCCGGTACAGCCGCGAAAGCACCGCCAGCACGGCCGGTCCCGGAGCGGGCGGGCCCGCCTCGAAGCGCATCCGCCAGTTCAGCCGCCCGACGCCCTCGCGCACCGACCGGGCCAGCGTCGCCAGCTCATCGGCCCGGTCCGCGTCGGGTTCGGTCTCCATCGGCCCAGATTAGGCGGTTTCCCCGCGCACCAGCGCGGCATACCTCCCGTCCGCGGCCAGCAACTCCGCGTGCGTCCCCCGCTCGACGATCCGCCCCGCGTCCAGCACCGCGATCTGATCCGCATGCTCCACAGTGGACAGCCGATGCGCGATCGCGATCGTCGTGCGCCCGGCGGCGAGCCGGTCCAGCTCCGCCTGCACCGCCCGCTCGGTGCGGTTGTCCAGCGAACTCGTCGCCTCGTCCAGGATCAGCACCGGCGGATTGCGCAACAGGATCCGCGCGATCGCCATCCGCTGCTTCTCCCCGCCGGAAAACCGGTACCCGCGTTCCCCGACCACGGTGTCGTACCCCTCCGGCAGCGCGGCGAGCGTGTCGTGAATGTGCGCGGCCTTCGCGGCGTTCTCCAGCTCCTCGTCGGTAGCGTCCGGCTTCGCGAACCGCAGGTTCTCTCGCACCGACGCGTGGAACAGATACGTCTCCTGCGACACCAGCCCGACCCCGGCGGCCAGCGACGCGAGCGTCACGTCCCGGACATCCGTCCCGTCCACGCGCACCCTCCCCTCGGTCACCTCGTACAACCGAGCGACCAGATAGGCGAGCGTGGTCTTCCCCGAACCCGTCGACCCGACCAACGCCGTCGTGGTTCCGGCAGGCACGTCGAGATCGATGTCGCGCAACGTCCACGGACCCTCGTCGTCGTAGCGGAACGAGACCCCGCGCATCGAAACCGCTCCGCCGCTCAGCACCAGTTCACGCGCGCCCGGCCGGTCGCCGATCTCCACCGGCAGGTCGAGCACCTCGAAGATCCGCCCGAACAACGCCTTCGCCGACGCGACGTTCTGGCCCACGGTCTGCATCGCCGTCGCAGGCGCGAGCAGCCGGTTCAACATGCTGGTGAACGCGACGACCGTGCCCAGCGAGATCGGCGCCGCCCCGCCCGCGAGTTCGAGCCCGGCCGCCCAGTAGACCAGCGCCGGGACGATCGTCAGGCTCATCGACCGCGCCGCCCGCTGCCACCGTCCGGCCAGCGCGGCACTGCGCTCCAGCGCCGCGACCTCGCGCGATTCCTCGGCGAACCGGTCGCGCATGAGCTTCGCGTTGCCCATCGTCTTGGCCAGCAGCACGCCGGTGACCGACAGCGATTCCTCGACGATCGTGGTCAGCCGGGCCATCCGCCGCGTCCGGCCGCGGGCGAGCTTCCGCTGCTTGCCGCCGAGCCGCAACGTGAACAGCAGGAACAACGGCACGACGACCAGCGACAACAGCGCCAGCTGCCAGTCCATGATCAGGATTGCCACGGCGATCGCGAGCG
The DNA here is from genome assembly GCF_041346965.1 of Amycolatopsis sp. cg13. GTDB lineage: Bacteria > Actinomycetota > Actinomycetes > Mycobacteriales > Pseudonocardiaceae > Amycolatopsis. The sequence continues at coordinate 3,703,279 of NZ_CP166848.1, read as the reverse complement.
CGGTGGTGCCGTTCTGCACGATCGACGCGGCGGTCCCGGTCACGACGTTGTCCACGCCGCCGATGTCGTTGAAGACCCGCGACAGCACCTCGCCGGTCTTGGTCCGGGTGTAGAAGCCCAGCGACATCCGCTGCAGATGGCTGTAGACGGACACCCGCAGCTCGTTCATCACCCGCTGGCCGATGGTGTTGGACAGCCCGGTGGTCCGCACGCTCAGCGCCCCGGACCCGAGCGCGGCGGCGATCATCCCCATCGCCAGCAGGCTCACCAGCAGGGCGTCGCGGTGCGGCAGCGCGGTGTCCAGCATCTCCCGCAGCAGGAACGGCGAGGCGACGCCCAGCCCGGCCTGCACGACCAGCAGCACGCACAGCCCAGCCAGCGCCCGCCAGTGCGGCCGGAACAGGCCCGCGATGCGGCGGAACGGCACCTGTTCTTCCTCGTCCCCTGCCGGTTCGGCGAGCGTCGGACGCCGGGCAGTAGCTGATGTCATACGCCTATGTTTACTTAATTCCCGAGCCGATGCGAGAGATTTTCGCGCGGTTGAGCTGTTGTTGCTCGGTCAGTTAGTGCGCGTATGCGTAGTACCCTTCCCGTACCCGTGAAGGCCGGGCGGCCGGGGCGGCTACCCTCGGAAGATGCCGGGGGTGCCGAGCACCGCCCGGCACGCGAACTTTCGACCCAGCTGGAGCGTGCACCCCCGTGTTCGACACCCTCTCCGATCGGCTCACCTCGGCCCTGCAGTCGCTCTCGCGCAAGGGCCGGCTGTCCGACGCCGACATCGACGCCACCGCGCGCGAGATCCGCATCGCGCTGCTGGAAGCGGACGTCGCGCTCCCGGTGGTCAAGGCGTTCATCGCGAAGATCAAGGACCGGGCGAAGGGCGCCGAGGTCTCCCAGGCGCTGAACCCGGCGCAGCAGGTCGTCAAGATCGTCAACGAGGAGCTCGTCGGCATCCTCGGCGGCGAGACGCGGCGGCTGAACCTGGCCAAGAACCCGCCGTCGGTGATCATGCTCGCCGGTCTCCAGGGTGCTGGCAAGACGACGCTGGCGGGCAAGCTGGCGATGTGGCTGAAGAAGCAGGGCCACGCGCCGATGCTGGTCGCCTGCGACCTCCAGCGGCCGAACGCGGTCAACCAGCTGCAGATCGTCGGCGAGCGCGCGGGCGTCACCACGTTCGCGCCGGAGCCGGGCAACGGCGTCGGCGACCCGGTCGACGTCGCCCGCCGCGCGATCGAAGAGGCCAAGCACGCGCAGTACGACATCGTCGTGGTCGACACCGCGGGCCGCCTCGGTGTCGACGAAGAGCTGATGAAGCAGGCCGCGGACATCCGTGAAGCCGTGCAGCCGGACGAAGTCCTGTTCGTGGTCGACGCCATGATCGGTCAGGACGCGGTCACCACGGCCGAGGCGTTCCGCGACGGCGTCGGCTTCACCGGCGTGGTGCTCACGAAGCTCGACGGCGACGCCCGCGGTGGTGCGGCGCTGTCCGTCCGCGAGGTCACCGGCCAGCCGATCCTCTTCGCGTCCAACGGCGAAAAGCTCGAGGACTTCGACACGTTCCACCCGGACCGGATGGCCTCGCGCATCCTGGGCATGGGCGACGTGCTGACCCTCATCGAGCAGGCCGAACAGCACTTCGACCAGGAGCAGGCCGAACAGGCCGCGCAGAAGCTCACCAGCGGGCAGCTCACGCTGGAGGACTTCCTCGAGCAGATGCTCGCCGTGCGCAAGATGGGCCCGATCGGCAACCTGCTCGGCATGCTGCCCGGCGCGGGCCAGATGAAAGACCAGCTCGCCTCGGTCGACGACAAGCAGCTCGACCGGCTCCAGGCGATCATCCGCGGCATGACGCCCGCCGAGCGCGCCGACCCGAAGATCATCAACGGCTCGCGCAGGCTGCGCATCGCGAACGGCTCCGGCGTGACCGTCCGCGAGGTCAACGACCTGGTCAACCGCTTCTTCGAGGCGCGCAAGATGATGGCGCAGATGGCGGGGCGGTTCGGCTTCGGAGGCGGCGGAAGCAAGAACCGCAAGGGCAAGAAGGGGAAGAAGGGCAAAAAGGGCCCCACGCAGCCCAGGATGCGCGGCGGGATGCCCGGCGGCATGCCGATGCTTCCGCCCGGCGGCGGCATGCCCGGCGGAATGCCGGACCTGTCCCAGCTCGGCGGCATGAACGACGTGCCCGGCTTCGACCCGTCCAAGTTCAAGCTGCCGAAGGACCCGAAGAACAATTGAGCCCGCTGCGCCTTTCCGGCACCGTCCTGCCCGACGGCGAACCGCGTGACCTCTGGATCCAGGACGGAAAGCTGTCGTTCGAGCCGGTTCCCGGCGCGGAAACGCTGTCCGTCGGCGGATTCGTGGTCCCGGGGCTCGTCGACGCGCACTGCCACCCGGGTCTCGGCCCGAGCGGCGGACTGTCGGTGGAGGAGGCGGCGGACCAGGCCGCGACCGACCGCGACGCGGGCACGCTGCTGATCCGCGACTGCGGTCTGCCGCTCGACGTCCGGCCGCTGCAATCGCGCGCGGACCTGCCCACGATCATCCGCTGCGGACGGCATCTGGCGCTGCCCAAGCGGTACATCCCCGGGTTCGCGATCGAACTGGACGACCCGGCGCTGCTGCCCGAAGCGGTCGCCGAACAGGCCCGCGACGGCGACGGCTGGGTCAAACTCGTCGGCGACTGGATCGACCGCGGCGAAGGCGACCTCGCCCCACTGTGGCCGGACGATGTACTCACTGAAGCCATCCGCGTCGCCCACGACCTCGGCGCCCGCGTCACCGCGCATGTGTTCGGCGAAGCCGCGTTGCCCGGCTTGATCGGCGCTGGCATCGACTGCCTCGAACACGGCACCGCGCTGTCGCCAGACCAGCTAGCCGAACTCGCGCGCCGCGACGTCGCGTTGGTGCCCACGCTCATCAACATCGAGAACTTCCCCGGCATCGCGGACAAGGCAGGCAAGTACCCGACGTACGCGGCCCACATGCGCGCGCTGCACGCAGGCGTCGGCGAGATGGTGTCCTCGGCGGTTGAAGCGGGCGTACGCGTCTTCGCGGGCACGGACGCGGGCGGCATGGTCGACCACGGCCGTATCGCCGACGAGGTCGAAGCGCTCCACCGCGCTGGGATGTCGCGTACGCAGGCACTCGCGAGCGCGTCCTGGGAAGCGCGCGAATGGCTGGGCCACCCCGGTATCGAGCACGGCGCCCCGGCGGACCTGATCGTTTACGCCGACGACCCGCGCGAGGATCTCGCCGCCCTGCACCACCCGACCCACATCGTCTTGGGCGGCACGGTCTTCCACTGACCGCCCCAATGCGGACGCGAGCAGTGAGCAACGGCTACGGGCGAGTGCGACGCGACCCCGCCTCGATGCGCCACAGCACAGGCACATAGCGTGAACCCGTGGCCGAAGACGGTGGGGGAAAGCGAATTCTGGGCGCCCATTGGGCCTTTGCCGCGTTCTTCTTCGGAGTCGCCGGCTACTACCTCGTCACCCTCCTCACCGCGGCCGCCTTCAACCGTCACGTCCGCGACGACGACCCGATCGAGGCGTACGCGGGACCGTTGCTGCTGCTGGCCTTCCTGCCGAACCTGATCCTCGGCCTGGGCCCGGTGATCGCCTCCCTGCGCTACGGCTCCGGACTCGAACGCGACTTCGGACTCCGCACGAGAGGACGCGATCTCCGCATCGGCCTGGCCTGCGGCCTGCTCGCCCTCGTCGTCGGCTTCGTGCTGAACGCCGCCGAAATCGCCGTTTTCGGCGGCGACGAGGTGTCCGACAGCCCGCTCACCGACCTGCCCGACGTGTCCGGCGGCAGCCCGGTCTGGCTCGTCGCGACCGCGCTCGTGCTGGTGATCGCCGTCCCGCTCACCGAGGAACTGCTGCTGCGCGGCGCACTTTGGAACGCACTGGCGCACTACAAGATCCCGCCGTGGGTGATCCTCGTGCTCACCTCGCTGGTGTTCGCGCTGCTGCACGGCGAAACCACGCGCACCATCGCGCTGTTCGGCCAGGGCCTCGTCCTTGGGCTCGCGCGGCATTACTCCGGCCGGACCTCGGCGAGCGTCCTCGCGCACGCGGCCAACAACCTGCCGCCCGCCGTCCTGCTCTTCATCGGGCACTGAGCACGGGCGGAAAATGCGGAAACCGGTGACCGGTCGAGTACTGTGCGAAACCATTTCGGCCGCTAGGCTCGACCGGTGAGCAGAGCGAGCACGGGGAGGCGGGCGTGACCACATCACAGCCCGGTGAACCCCTCTCCAGCGCGCTCTCCCCGGAGGACTTCGTGGCCGAACCGACCGCGTTCCCGCCGCATCGCTGGGGATTCGGGGCTTTCCTGCTGGTCGAGGCCGTTCTGCTGGCGTCGGCCGCGTTCATCGGCGCGCTCGCCGGCGCGACGGCTCCGGGCAGGCCGCTGCCGATCAGCACGGTGCTGCTCGGCACGATGCTGCCCACCATGATCGCCGCCGGCGTCGCGGTGCTGATCACCGTCGTCCGCGGCAACGGCCCGAAGCTCGACTTGCGGCTCGAATGGCGCTGGGCGGACGTCTGGACCGGGCTCAAATTCGGCATGCTCGGCCTCGTGCTCACCTCGCTGAGCGCCTACGTGTGGACCCAGCTGGTCGGCTCGGCGGACGCGACGTCGGCGATCAGCGCGCTGGTCGACGACCGCAAGATGTCCGTGCCCGCCGCCGCGGTGATGTTCGGCTACCTGTGGCTGCTCGGGCCGATCTGCGAGGAGATCATCTACCGCGGCCTGCTCTGGGGCGCGGTGGAACGGCTGCAGTGGCGCAGCGAGCGGTGGGGGCGCTTCGCCGCGTTCCTGCTGTCCACCGCGGTGTTCGCGGCCAGCCACCTGGAACCGCTGCGCACCACGCTGCTGCTGGTGATCTCCATCCCGATCGGGCTCGCCCGGCTGTCCACCGGAAGGCTGGCGGGCAGCATCGTCGCGCACGCGGTCAACAACTTCCTGCCCGCGGTCGCGATCCTGCTCGGAGCGCTCGGGCTCGCGTCCTTCTGAGCCCGGTTATGCATGCATAACCGGGGCCTTGTGCGGGCTCGGCGCAGGGCGTCTGGCAGAATGTTTGCTTGCCCGCTTCCGCCGGACCCTCTCGCCGTGTGGAAGCTCCTGACCTCCGGGCGCCGCGAGCCTGTCCCCACGGGTTCCGCGCGCGCCCTGCACCACACAGCACTGAGGAGTACCCACACCCGTGGCCGTCAAGATCAAGCTGCAGCGCCTCGGCAAGATCCGTGCGCCGTACTACCGCATCATCATCGCCGACGCGCGCACCCGCCGGGACGGCAAGGCCATCGAGACGATCGGCAAGTACCACCCGAAGGAAGAGCCGAGCTTCATCGAGGTCGACACCGAGCGGGCGCAGTACTGGCTGGGCGTCGGCGCGCAGCCGACCGAGCCGGTCCAGCGCATCCTCGAGATCACCGGCGACTGGCAGAAGTTCAAGGGCCTGCCGGGCGCCGAGGGCACCCTGAAGGTGGCCGAGCCGAAGCCGTCCAAGCAGGACCTGTTCAACGCGGCGCTGGCCGCGGCCGGCGAGGAGCCCTCCACCGAGGCCACCACGCCGAAGAAGAAGTCGGCCCCGAAGAAGGCCGAGGCCGAGAAGGCAGAAGCCGCTGAGGGCGAGAAGTCCGAGTGAGCTTCCTCGCCGACTCCCTCGAGCACCTGGTGCGCGGGATCGTCGACAACCCGGACGAGGTCCGGGTCGAGCTGCTGACCACGCGTCGTGGCCGCACGCTCGAGGTGCACGTCCACCCCGACGATCTCGGCAAGGTGATCGGCCGGGGCGGGCGCACCGCGACCGCTCTGCGCACCGTGATGGGCGGCATCGGCGGCCGCGGCGTCCGCGTGGACGTCGTCGACACCGATCGCTGACCCCGAGATTCTCGGAAACGGTCAGGTATGGACGTCGTAGTCGGCCGCATCGCGAAAGCGCACGGCATCCGCGGCGAGCTCGCGGTCGACGTGCGCACCGATTCGCCGCAGCAGCGGTTCGCGATCGGTGCGGTCGTCACGACGAAGCTGCGCGACGGCAGCACGAGAGAACTCACCATCGCAGCCGCCCGCGAACACAGCGGGCGGCTGCTGGTGCGTTTCGAGCAGGTGCTCACCCGCGATGTCGCGGAAACCCTGCGAGGAGCCCTGCTTCTGGCGGATACGGACACGCTGCCGCCCACCGGCGACCCGGACGAGTTCTACGACCACGAGCTGGCCGGCCTGAGCGCCGAGCTGGCCGACGGGACGGTCGTCGGCAAGGTCGTCGAGGTGGTCCATTCGCCGGCCGGGGAACTGCTCGAACTCGATCACGACGGGCGCTCGGTCTTGGTACCTTTCGTCCGCGCCATCGTCCCGGTGGTGGATGTCGCTGGGGGCCGGGTCGTGCTCGATCCGCCCGAAGGCCTCCTCGACGCTGACTGAGGGGGAGTTCGTGAAGTTCTGGGTGAAGGCTGTCTTCGCAGCCGTTCTGGCCACCGCTTTCGCCGCGCCGCCCGCGCAGGCCGCTTCGCCGGTGTACGGCGACTTTTCGCTGATGTTCCAGCGGAGCGCGGGTCAGTACGCGCCGCCGGGGGAGAAAGCGTTCCAGTGGGCTTGGTCGCCGCAGTCGGCCACCGAATCGCAGATCACCTGGGGCGACCCGGTCACGTGGCCGCCGGCGACCGCTGAGCACTTCGTCCGCTCGGGCGACTGGGTGCTGCTCGACGGCTGGGACGGCAACGGCACGTACTACACGGAGCGAGTCACCGAAGAGTCCGCGTGCACTGGCTCGACCTGCACGCCGATCCCGTCCGACGGCGGCCGCCAGCACTACGTGCGCTGGACCGTGCCGTCCACGGACTACCGGCTCATCGCACGCGGCACGATCACCGAGAAGAGCTCGGGCAAGGTCGTCCACTTCGAACATCTGCAGACCTGGGGCGCGCCCGCCCCGTGCTCGAACGCCCGCTTCGGCGCGCGGACCTGCGTCACGCAGACCGAGACGTGGTCGGACGACAACGGGCTGCCCGCCGGGTCGCCGATCCGCAAGACCCTGCACCGCAGCATCAAGATCGCGAAGGGACTCGGCATGGCCTTCGCGATCGACCAGGACGTCCCGAGCCCTTGGCACGCCCAGGCCACCGAGTACTGGAACTGGTAACCGCTTGCGCATCGACGTCGTCACCATTTTCCCCGAGTACCTGGATCCGCTGCGCGCCGCGCTGCTGGGCCGGGCGATCGACCGCGGCCTCATCGAGGTCGGCGTGCACGACCTGCGCGACTGGACCCACGACGTCCACCGCGCGGTCGACGACGCGCCGTACGGCGGCGGTCCCGGCATGGTCATGAAGCCGCAGATCTGGGGACCGGCGCTGGACGACGTGTGCGGGGAAGGGACCCGGCTCGTGGTCCCGACCCCGGCGGGCAAGCCGTTCACCCAGGAGCTGGCGCATTCCTACGCCGAGGAAAAGCACCTGGTGTTCGCCTGCGGCCGCTACGAGGGCATCGACCAGCGGGTGGTCGACGACGCGGCCCGCCGGATGCCGGTCGACGAGGTCTCGATCGGCGACTACGTGCTGGTCGGCGGCGAGGCCGCGGTGCTGGTGATCGTCGAGGCCGTGGTCCGGCTGCTGCCGGGCGTGCTCGGCAACGCCCGGTCGGCGGCCGAGGACTCGTTCTCCGACGGCCTGCTCGAAGGCCCCAGCTACACCCGCCCGGAGGTGTGGCGCGACCTGGCGGTGCCGGACGTGCTGCGCTCGGGCAACCACGCGCTCATCGACCGCTGGCGGCGCGACCAGGCGCTCGAACGCACGGCGCTGCGGCGGCCGGATCTGCTCGCCCAGCTGCCCGAGGGGAGCCTGGACAAGCGGGACCGGCAGGTGCTCGACGGGCTGGACGACCAGCCCGGATAGGCCCCGTGCGAGGTCGCCGGGGGCCTCTGCCATAATGGATTGGTTGGCGTGACGCGTCATCTTTTACTTTGGCCGCTGGTCGACGTAAAAGCCGCGGTGCCAGCCGTGAATGCCATCAGCCCCGGGCTAGTCGCAGTGAACTCCACTGCGCGCTCAAGCTGTACGTAAGCCACACGAATACGAGGACGGACCACCGATGAACACCCTGGACGCGCTGGACGCGCAGTCACTGCGTTCCGACATCCCGGCCTTCCGCCCCGGCGACACGCTCAAGGTGCACGTCCGCGTCATCGAGGGCAACCGCGAGCGCAACCAGGTCTTCCAGGGCGTCGTGATCCGCCGGCACGGCGGCGGCGTCCGGGAGACCTTCACCGTCCGCAAGGTCTCGTTCGGCGTCGGCGTCGAGCGCACCTTCCCGGTGCACTCGCCGAACGTGGCCGAGATCGAGGTCTTCAAGCGCGGCGACGTCCGCCGGGCGAAGCTGTACTACCTGCGCGAGCTGCGCGGCAAGAAGGCCAAGATCAAGGAGCGCCGCGAGAACCGCGAGACCGCTGCTGCCCGCTGAGTGGCGAGTCGGTTACCGGTAGCCTGGCGACGTGGTCGAACCTGTGTCGCGGAACGCCGATGAGGACGGCCCCGAACGCCCGGAGGAGGACCAGGAACGGTCCGGCGGGCGTCGGGGGTCGCACCGGCGAGGCAAGTCCTCGAAAAAGCGGTCGTTCTGGAAGGAACTGCCGATCCTGATCGTGATCGCCCTGGTGCTCACAATCGTGATCCAGGCGTTCCTGGCGAAGGTCTACATGATCCCCTCGGGGTCGATGGAGGCCACGCTGCACGGCTGCCCCGGCTGCACCGGCGACCGGATCCTGGTCGACCGCGTCACCTACGACTTCACCGATCCCTCCCCGGGGGACGTGATCGTGTTCAAGGGCCCGCCCGCGTGGACCGAGAACGAGATCGCGCCGCAGGAGTCGAGCAACATCGTCGTGCGCGCGCTGCGCGGTCTCGGTTCGCTGGTCGGCTTCGCGCCGCCGGACGAGCGGGACTTCGTCAAGCGCGTCATCGCCACCGGCGGCCAGACCGTCCAGTGCTGCGACGACCGCAACCGGGTGATAGTCGACGGCAAGGCCCTCGACGAGCCCTACATCCACTGGGAAGACAAGAACCACCCCGTTCAGGAGTCGTTCGCCCCGGTGAAGGTCCCGCAGGGCGCGCTCTGGGTGATGGGCGACAACCGCAACAACTCCGCCGACTCGCGCTACCAGGGCGGCGGCGGACCCAACGGTGCCGTTCCGGTCGACGACGTCATCGGCAAGGCCCGCGTCATCGTGCTGCCGCCGAGCCGCTGGGGCGGGATCTCGGACCACAATCCGCAGCAGAACGCCCAGCCGGTCGCGCTCGGCGCTCCCGCGTGGCAGCAAGGGCTGCCGCTCGGCATCGGCTTTGCCACCGCGGTGCCGACGCTCTTCGTCGGACGCCGGTTGAAAGCAGGCCTCCGCAAGGCGGCCGGCCGGAGACGGTAAGCGGTGCGCTCCGTCCGCGACTTCCGGGTGGTGCTTCGGTGACTCTCCCTCCTCCCCGCACTCCGGCGGATCCGCTGCGTCCGCCGCGCGCTGTGGTGCGCGGCGAGCTGTTCTGGGGTCTGCAAGGCGCTCTCGAACGACGCGGCCTCGGTCCAGTCGCTGGCGTCGATGAAGCCGGAGCAGGAGCCTGCGCGGGCCCGCTCGTGGTGGCTTCCTGCGTGCTCCGTCCAGGCGACGGCGCGCGACTGCCCGAGCTGACCGATTCGAAGATGCTCACCGCGAAGGCCCGGGACCGGGTTTACGACCGGGTCCTGCAGCGCGCGCTCGACTACTCGGTGATCGTCATCCCCTCCGAGCAGGTGGATCTGCTCGGCATCCGTGTGATGAACCTGGAAGGCATGCGCCGCGCCGTCGCGGGCCTGCGCACCCATCCCGGGTACGTCCTCACCGACGGCTTCCCGGTTCCCGGCATCCCCGCGCCGAATGTCGCGGTGATCAAGGGGGATCGCAGCGTCGCGAGCATCGCGGCGGCGTCGGTCCTGGCGAAGGTGACGAGGGACCGGATCATGGCCGGCCTGCACGAAGAGTTGCCGGCATACGGCTTCGACGTGCACAAGGGCTACAGCACGTCGGACCATCTGGCTGCGCTGAGTGAGCACGGCCCGAGCCCGGCGCACCGCTGGTCCTACACGAATGTCGCCACCGTTGCCCTCGCGCACGGACTCACTGCCCCGCATCCGGTCGTGCTCACCTACGCTGCACTGGAGAATGCCCTGGAAAAAGCGGGCGGGCCGGTCCGTGCCCCGGGCCGCTCGGTGGGTAAGAATGAACGCTCCGCCGCCGGAGCAGGACGAACGCGAGGAGGGGCGCGGATTTCATGAGCGCAGAGGATCTCGAGAAGTACGAGACCGAGATGGAGCTCTCGCTGTACCGCGAGTACCGCGACATAGTGGGCCAGTTCTCGTACGTGGTGGAGACCGAGCGGCGGTTCTACCTGGCCAACGCAGTGGACGTGCAGGTGCGCGACGGCGGCGGCGAGGTGTACTTCGAGGTGCGCATGTCGGACGCCTGGGTGTGGGACATGTACCGCCCCGCCCGGTTCGTGAAGCACGTCCGGGTCATCACCTTCAAGGACGTCAACGTCGAGGAACTCGACAAACCCGACCTGCGGCTCCCCGAGGACGGCCCGTTCTCAGGCTGACCCCCCGCCGCTTTCGCTACGAGGCCACCCGGCACTTGCCCGGGTGGCCTTCGTCGTCTCTGCCCCCCGCACATCGCCCCGACAATTCCGCCGCGGTTTGCCTTTGCAGACCGGCCTCGATCCACAACCCCCCGGTTATCCACAGCTGACTTGATTCCCCCTGGCGCGGCTTCCGATCACGTTGCGATGGTGAAAGCACACGCACCGTGACCGACGGTGCTCACGCTGTCCGAGGGGGACACCATGAACGACGGCCCGCACCCCGGCGCGGCCTGGCGCCGGACGTTCGGCCGCTGGGGCGAGGACCTCGCGGCTCGGCACCTGCAGGCCGCCGGCATGGTCCTGCTCAGCCGGAACTGGCATTGCCGCGAAGGCGAACTGGACCTCGTCCTGTCCGAAGGCGACCGGGTGATCTTCTGCGAGGTCAAAACCCGCTCCAGCACCGAATACGGCACCCCAGCCGAGTCGGTGACGCCGGAGAAGATCGACCGCGTCCACCGAGCCGCCATGCGCTGGCTCAAGGAACATCGAGTCGGCTGGTGCCGCATCCGCTACGACGTGGTGACCGTCTACGCCCCAGACGGCGAAGAGCCAGTCGTGCGCCACCTGGTGGGAGCTTTCTGATGCCCCACGCCAAAACCTGGTCCGTCGCATTGCTGGGCATCGAAGGCCGAGTAGTAGAAATCGAAGCCGACTTAGGCGGCGGCCTGAGCCGAGTCACCCTGGTAGGCCTGCCCGATGCTGGCCTGCGCGAGGCCAAAGACCGAGTCCGCTCCGCCGTCCGCAACTCCGGCCAATCCTGGCCAGACGGCAAAATCACGCTGGCTCTGTCGCCCGCCAACCTGCCCAAAATGGGCTCGGGTTACGACCTGGGCATCGCCGCCGCAGTGTTGGCCGCCATCGGTGCGGTCCCAGCCCGAAAACTCCTGCACACCATCCTCCTGGGAGAACTGGCCCTAGACGGCCGAATCCGCCCCGTACGCGGCGTCCTCCCCGGCCTGCTAGCCGCCAAAGCCGCAGGCCACGAACGCGCCGTAGTACCCACCGAGTCTCTGGTCGAAGCCGCCCTAGTAGACGGCCTGGAAGTCTCCGGCGTAACCCGCCTAGCCGAGCTGATCGCCTGGCTGAAAGACGAAGCCGACCTAGAACCACCCGCCGCGCGTGTTGCCGCTGCCCCGATGGCAATCCCCGACCTGGCCGACGTAGTAGGCCAACCAGAAGCCCGCTGGGCCTTGGAGGTCGCCGCAGCAGGCGGCCACCACCTCCTGCTGACCGGCCCGCCCGGAGTCGGCAAAAGCATGCTGGCCAGACGCCTCCCCGGCCTGCTCCCAGATCTGTCCCCGGAGGAATCCCTGGAAGTAACCGCCATCCACTCGGTAGACGGCTCCCTGTCAAAGTCATCGCCCCTGGTCACCGTCCCGCCGTTCGTCGCCCCGCATCACTCGATCAGCCCGCCAGCCCTCATCGGCGGCGGCACCGGCCTGGCCGCGCCCGGTGCCATCAGCCGAGCCCACCGAGGCGTGCTTTTCCTGGACGAGGCCTGCGAATTCGGCAACCAGCGCCTCGATTCGCTCCGCACCGTCATGGAAGAAGGCGAAGTCCGCATCGCCCGCGCCAAAGGCGTCGTGCGCTATCCAGCCCAGTTCCAGCTAGTCCTGGCCACGAACCCGTGCCCCTGCGCCCCACCCAGAGAAACCGACTGCACCTGCTCGGCAACCACCCGCCGCCGCTACCTGTCGCGGTTGTCGGGCCCTCTCCTGGACCGAGTAGACCTCCGAGTCCGCCTACGCCCCCTGACGGCGATCTCCGCCCACCAATCGACCACCCCCGAACCGACCTCGGCAGTCCGAGCCCGCGTGCAAGCCGCCCGAGACCGCGCCAAACACCGCTGGCACCAACACGGCTGGCAATCCAACACGGAGGTCCCAGGGCCCGTCCTGCGCCGAGATTTCGCCCTGCCGCCACCGGCAACCGCAGTCCTGGACCGAGCCCTCGACCGAGGCCTCCTGACCGCGCGAGGAGCCGACCGATGCCTGCGCATCGCCTGGACCCTGGCCGACCTGGCCGCCCTGCCCCAACCAGACACTGACCACGTCACCGCGGCCCTGGACTTCCGAGAACGCAAAACCGGCTAGCCCCGGTGCCAGCCCGCCGACCCGAACCCGAGGGGATTCCTCACCGCGGCAGTTGCTCGTTCGCCAGAACCGCGGCAAACGGCACCGGCACCGGGCAAATCCCGACCTCGCAAATGGTCAGGTTCCGGACCGCGTGGTCGCCCGTTCGCGAGGGCCGGGGCAAACGGCACTGGCGCCGGGCGAATCCCGACCTCGCGGACGAGCCATCTCCGGCTGCCGCCCGTTCAACTGGGCCACGGCCAACGGTCTTTCGCCTGGCTGGTGTTCCGTCGCCTGATCCCAGCGATGAGTTCCCACCCCGGACAGGCAAACCCGCCCGTCCGAACCTTCAACGAAAGGAACCACCCATGTCCAACCGAGCCATCCCGTCGTCCACCCCGCGCACCCGGCACCGCAGGCCGAAGACGCCGCAGCACAAGATCGTCCGGCATCTGCATCCCGTCCGGCGCAGGGAAATCCGCCCTGAACACGACCCCGTCCGGGTCCGCGAACGGTTGGCGCTGCACCGGCATCTCGCCGTCGTCCGGTCCGACAACCCCGGTGGGCGAAGAGGTGCGGCGTGAGCGTCGCCGTCGAGGATCAGACTGCGGCGACCGACTCCGAACGGCTCGCTCGCGCGTATCTGCTGGGCGTCGCTGAACCCCCGGCACCGCATCTGCTGGAGTTCGTCGGCGAACACGGCCCGATCGTGGCGGCCGAGCGGGTCAAGGCCGGAGACTGTCCCGAGCGGGTTCTCCGCGAAACGGCCGCGCGGCGGGAATCCACGATCGCGGACCAAGATCTCGAGGCAGCCGCCAAAGCCGGTGCCCGGCTGGTGATTCCCGAAGACCACGAATGGCCGGCGTGGCCGTTGCTCTCGCTAGCTGTAGCAACCGGCAACGGCGTGAAGAACGTCGCCGCTCCGCTCGGGTTGTGGGTTCGTGGCAGTGCGAACCTGGCCGAAGCGGCTGACCGTGCGGTGGCGGTCGTCGGCGCTCGGGTGGCCACGGACTACGGCGTGCACAACGCACTTGAGATCGGCCACGCGTTGGCAACTCGACAAGTACCGGTCTTCTCCGGTGCCGCCCTGGGCATCGACGCCGCCGCTCATCGCGGTGCGCTCAGCGGTGGCGGGGTCACGGTCGCGCTGCTCGGATGCGCAGTCGACTATTCCTATCCCGCCGGAAACGTCGACCTGTTGAACCGCATCGCCGACGGCGGCGCGCTTGTCAGCGAGTACGCGCCGAAGACTCCGCCCGCGCGCCATCGATTTCTGGTGCGCAACCGCCTTATCGCAGGTCTCACCGACGGCACAGTCGTTGTGGAAGCCGGAATCCGCAGCGGCGCGCGCAACACCGCCACTATCGCGGGCGCGCTCGGCAAGGTCGCGATGGCGTTGCCGGGATCAGTGCATTCGGGCAGTTCAGCGGGTTGTCATGCGTTGATCCGGGACTGCAAGGCCACGTTGGTCACCTCGGTCGACGAGGTGCTCGAAACCGTGGGCCGGTTCGGCACCGCAGCCCCCGCAGCCGAGACAAGCCGACGGCCCACCGACAGTCTCGGTCCGGAGGCGTCGCGGGTTTACGACGCGCTGCTTCCGCGAGCCGGCCGGGCTCCGGAGGAGGTCGCGGAAAGCGCTGGAGTGCCGGTTTCCCGAGTTCGCGCGTTGTTGCCGGCACTGGAAATCGACGGCTTCGCGATGCGCGGCGATACCGGCTGGCGGCAGATCGTCCGAACGGCCAACCGATGATGGGCGTGGCGATGCTTGACCAATGGCGATGGTTCGCGCAGCGTAATCGCCATGCCGTCAGCGAGTGCACGCAAGGACGCGGTCCCGCGTCCCGGTGGACACCGGAAACGCCCGCCACGACCCGATCTTCGTGCTCTTCGAGCCGAATTGCCGGAGTCAGCCGAGTCGGTGGTGGCCGGTTACGAACGGCATCTGTCGCTGGAGCGTGGGCTGTCGCCGCACACCGTGCGCGCGTACGTCGGCGACGTCGTTTCGCTGTTGGCGTTCGTGACCGTGGGGGAGGGTGACCGTCCCGCGCGGAGCTTTGAGGACTTGGACGTCACGCAGCTGCGCGCGTGGCTCGCGGGGCAGCGCTCGGACGGCGCCGGGCGGACCACCCTCGCGCGCCGCGCCGCGGCCGCGCGCACGTTCACCGCTTGGGCGCACCGCACCGGTTTGCTGAAGTCGGACCCGGGCGGCCGGCTGGCCGCGCCGCGCGCGCACCGGACCTTGCCCGGCGTGCTCCGCGCCGAACAGGCCGACGCGCTCATGGACGCCTCCGCGAAAGGGGCAGCCGAACGGGATCCGGTCGCTCTGCGTGACCGCGCGTTGGTCGAATTGCTGTACGCAACCGGCATTCGGGTGTCGGAGCTGTGCGGTCTGGACGTCGGCAGCGCGGACTTTTCCCGCCGCGTGGTTTCGGTGGTGGGCAAGGGAGACAAGGAGCGGACAGTTCCGTTCGGCGTCCCGGCGGCGGAGGCGCTGACCGCGTGGCTGGAGGACGGACGGCCTGCGCTGGCTGGGGAAACGCCGGGCCCGGCGCTTTTCCTGGGCGTTCGCGGCAAGCGCCTGGACCCGCGCGCGGCGCGCCGGGTGGTGCACGAGGCGGTGGCCGCGGTGCCGGGCGCAACGGACATGGGGCCGCACGGGCTAAGGCATTCCGCCGCGACGCATCTGCTCGAAGGAGGTGCCGATCTCAGGAGCGTTCAGGAACTGCTTGGTCACGCTACGCTGGCCACGACCCAGCTCTACACTCATGTGACCGTCGATCGGCTGAAGGCGATCCATGACCGAGCACACCCGCGGGCCTGAAGAGGCCGGCGGCGGCTCGGCCGGGGACGGCAGGGCCGAACCGTCGGCGCACGCGCATCCGCACGAGCACGGAGACCACACTGAGCAGCACGCCGAGAACGACCGTGCGATGACTTCCACGTCGCAGGTCACGGAAGCCGGGGCGGAACGCCCCGGGGTGCAGGACGCCGTCACTGGGGACGGTCGTCCTGGTCAGGATGTCGACGCGGGGATTCAGGCGCTGTGGCAGCAGTTCGCCGACAAACCGGACCAGACGTCGCGCGACCGGCTGGTGCTGCACTACGCGCCGCTGGTGAAGTACGTCGCGGGCCGGGTCGGCACCGGCCTGCCGACGCACGTGGATGTCGGCGATCTCGTGCAGTCTGGAATATTCGGATTGGTCGACGCGATCGAGAAGTTCGATCCGGAACGCGGCCTGCGCTTCGAGACGTACGCGATGCAACGCATCCGCGGCGCCATCCTGGACGACCTGCGCTCCCAGGACTGGGTCCCGCGCGCGGTGCGCAGCAAGGCAAAGGAAACGGCCCGCGCCCTGGAACGCCTCGGCGCCCGCCTGCACCGAACCCCGACCGACGCCGAACTCGCCGGCGAAATGGGCATCAGCCTCGACGACCTGCGCGACTTTTACGGCCAGCTCCGACTGACCAGCGTGGTGGCCCTGGAAGACCTCGTCGCCGCGGGCAAAGACGCCGGCTCGCTGGTCGACACCCTCCCCGACGACGGCGCGGTCGACCCGGTGGCCGTCCTGGTGGACCAGGACAACCGCCGCCAGCTCGCGGAAGCCATCGCGCAGCTCACCGACCGGGACAAGATCGTGGTCAGCCTCTACTACTTCGAAAGCCTGACCCTGGCGGAAATCGGCAAGGTCCTGGGCGTCACGGAGTCCCGCGTGAGCCAACTGCACACCCGCGCGGTGATGCGGCTGCGCGCCAAGCTGATGGAGCAACCCAGCGGCTGACCCCTGACCGACCTCTGGCCCCTGGCCGCGGATCTGCCGGGCGGCGACGGCCTGGTTGCCGGGACGTCGCTGGCGTTGCCCGCGCCTGCGCCCACGGCCACGGTTGGAGACGGCGGGCCAGGACGGGCGCAGCGGCCCACGGTGAGTGGCGACGGGCCACGGCGGGCCACAGCGGGCGGCGACGGGCCGGGACGGGCCACGCACGCTCCGCCCGCATGCGAGAGGTGGGTGGCGACGGGCCTCGGTAGGCCACTGCGAGCCGGGCCGGGTCGCACTGGGTGGCGACGGGCCGGGGCGGGCCGCGGTGGGTGGCGACGGTGGTTTGGTCTTTGTTCTCCTTTCGGGTTGCCGCTTGCTGGCGGGACGGTTTGGTGTGCAGGGCCGTTTGGCCGGTGGGTTGACTGCGGGGTCGCTCGTCGCGGTCATGCCGGGGCCGTGCTGGGCGGCCGCGGTGACCTGGGCTGTGCCCCATGAGTTCCGTGGCTCTTGTCGCGGTTGGCCGGGATTGCCTTGGTGTCACGGGCCTTCTGCCCAAGGTTTGAGGCGGACTCGGCTCGGGTCGCCGACCAAGGCGAGGGGGTCGATGTATTCCGTGCCGCGGCGGGCGCCCCAGTGCAGGCAGGCTGCCGTCGGGCAGCCGGGGTGGCCTGGCATGGCCGTTCCTAAGGGCTGGCCGCGGTAGATCTGGTCTCCGGGGGCGACTGTCGGGGTGATGGGGAGATAGGTCGTGTGCAGGCCGCCGTCGTGGTCTAGGGCGACTACTCCTTGACCTGCTACTTGACCGGCGAAGATCACTACGCCCATGTCTGCCGCCAATACCTGTTGTCCGGCTGCGGCTTCCAGGTCTACGCCTCGGTGGCCTGGGCCGAACGGGGTCGCGGGTGGTTCGAAGTTGCGGGTGACGTGGGGGCGGGGCGTCAGGGGCCAGGCCAGGCGGCCGGGTTGTTCTGGGGTGGGCTGGGCGTCGGCTCGGTTGTCGAGCAGGGCTGCTGAGGCTGCGGACAGGGTCAAGACCGTCGCCAGGATTAGCCACGTAGGGGTGGTGTTTCTGTGGCTGCGCAGGCCAAGCAGCGGGAGGTTGCCCAGCGCTCCGGCCAGGCGTAGCGGTGGGTGGCCCCAGCTGAAATCGCACGGCAGGGAGATCCTCGGCAGGAGGGGTGCTGGCGTTCGAGGTGGGCGGAGGAGTCTTCGGGTGGCGAAGAGGGCGTAGCGGGTGACTGCGCTTGCGGCGGACTTCGCGCGAGTCCAGGCACGGCGGATTCTGGATGGTCTGACCGGCGTTCTGCGGTGACGGCCGCTCCTCGGGGGTGAGGCAGCGGGCGGGAGTGTGTCGTCTGGGGCCAGCAGAGTGGCTGCTGTGGGCGGGTGCTGGGCGAGCAGAGCGGCGGTCGCCAGGACTACTGGGTGAGGTGTTTCCGGCGACGGTGCGGACGGGGGTTCGGCTTGGCTGCTCGCCTCTCTGTCCGGGCGGGGAGAAGGCGAGGGCGTTGAGCTGGAGGTACGTCGAGAGGCCGGGGAATCGGCAGGTCGGGCAGAAGGGGCAACGGCGGGAAAAGATCGCGTAGGGGTCATGTCTCCATCGTCATCCACCGGCCGACCGGAACCGGGCGTTCAGCGGCAGTTGTCCACAGGCGGGCACAGTTGTGGACAACCCCGGGGCGGGCGAAGGCTGCCCGCAGGGGCGGGGCTGGTGGCGGGGAGTAGAATCAATCCCGCAGCCCACTCGCTGGGCTGACTTCGCGTGCACGTGCGCGCGTCCCCGGACGGGCCGCTTCTGGCGGGAACCCGGACGGAGGGGCGCACGGTGTCCGGCGGTCCCTGGGGTTTCGCACTGCCGAACCCGCGGGTCCGGGCATCGGCTACGGCACCAGGGCCCACGACCTCCCGGTCGCGGGCGACTAACCGGAACAGCGCCTCCGCGGGCGGATCGAAACCGACAGCGGGAGCGCGCGAGTACAGAGAAGGTGTGATTCCGGCAATGGCCGTCGTCACCATGAAGCAGCTGCTCGACAGCGGCGTGCACTTCGGGCACCAGACCCGTCGGTGGAACCCGAAGATGAAGCGCTACATCTTCACCGAGCGCAACGGCATCTACATCATCGACCTGCAGCAGACGCTGACGTACATCGACCGTGCGTTCGAGTTCATCAAGGAAACCGTCGCGCACGGCGGCACCATCATGTTCGTCGGCACGAAGAAGCAGGCGCAGGAAGCGATCGCCAACGAGGCCGCGCGCGTGGGCATGCCCTACGTGAACCAGCGCTGGCTCGGCGGCATGCTGACCAACTTCCAGACCGTCCACAAGCGCCTTCTCCGCCTGAAGGAGCTCGAGGCCCAGGAGCAGACCGGCGGCTTCACCGGTCTCACCAAGCGCGAGATCCTCACGCTGACCCGCGAGAAGGACAAGCTCGAGAAGACCCTGGGCGGCATCCGGGACATGGCCAAGGTGCCGTCCGCGGTGTGGATCGTCGACACCAAGAAGGAGCACATCGCCGTCGGCGAGGCTCGCAAGCTCAACATCCCGGTCGTCGCGATCCTCGACACCAACTGCGACCCGGACGAGGTCGACTACCCGATCCCGGGCAACGACGACGCGATCCGTTCCGCCGCGCTGCTGACGAAGGTCGTCGCCGAGGCCGCCGCTGCCGGCCTGATGGCCCGCTCCGGCCGCAACGGCGCTTCGGCCGACGCGAAGCCGGAGACCGGTGCTTCGGACGAGCCGCTGGCCGAGTGGGAGAAGGAGCTCCTCGCGGGCTCGGAGACCGCCGCCGCCGACGCGACCGAGGCTGCCGCCGCCACCGAGACGGCCGCGACCGAGACCGCGGAAGCGACCGGCGAGCAGGCTCCGGCCAACTCCTGATCCACCCCGTCCGGGCGGTCCGCGCAGGGCCGCCCGGACGGCGCTCCCCGCACACGTACCTGAAACGGACGGATTCAACACGATGGCGAACTACACCGCCGCTGACGTGAAGCGCCTGCGCGAGATGACCGGCGCGGGCATGATGGACTGCAAGAAGGCCCTCGAGGAGAACGACGGCGACTTCGAGAAGGCTGTCGAGTTCCTGCGCATCAAGGGCGCCAAGGACGTCGGCAAGCGCGCCGAGCGCGCCACCGCCGAGGGCCTGGTCGCCGGCGACGGCGGCGTCATGATCGAGCTCGACTCGGAGACCGACTTCGTCGCCAAGAACGACGACTTCCAGCAGCTCGCGGCGAAGATCGTCGAGGCCGCGAAGGCGCTGAAGTCCAGCGACGTCGAGGCCCTCAAGGCCGCCGACCTGGACGGCAAGCCGGTCAACGAGGTCGTGCAGGAGCTGTCGGCCCGCATCGGCGAGAAGCTCGAGCTGCGCCGCGTGGTGTCGTTCGAGGGCAAGACCGCGACCTACCTGCACCGCCGCGGCTCCGACCTCCCGCCGGCCGTCGGCGTGCTGGTCGAGTTCACCGGTGACGACGTCGACGCCGCCCGCGGCGCCGCCATGCAGGTCGCCGCGCTGCGCGCGAAGTACCTGACCCGCGAGGAGGTGCCGGCCGAGATCATCGAGAACGAGCGCCGCATCGCCGAGCAGACGGCCCGCGAGGAAGGCAAGCCCGAGCAGGCGCTGCCGAAGATCATCGAGGGCAAGGTCAACGCGTACTACAAGGACAACGTGCTGCTCGAGCAGCCGTCGGTCAAGGACAACAAGAAGACCGTCAAGGCCCTGCTCGACGAGGCGGGCGTGACCCTGACCCGGTTCGCCCGGTTCGAGGTCGGCCAGGCCTGAGCGAGGCACTGGGACTAGGTTCTGGCACTGTGCCCCGTCTCCGCGCATCGGGGACGGGGCACAGTCGGGTCTACCGAGGGGCAGGAGGCGACAGACATGGGTGAGGACCGGGTCGAGGGCGGGTACCGCCGGGTGCTGCTGAAACTGGGCGGCGAGATGTTCGGCGGCGGCGCGGTGGGCGTCGACCCCGACGTCGTGCACTCCGTCGCCCAGCAGATCGCCGACGTCGCGCGCACGGGAGTGCAGATCGCGGTGGTGATCGGCGGCGGCAACTATTTCCGCGGCGCGGAGCTCTCCCAGCGCGGCATGGACCGCGACCGCGCCGACTACATGGCGATGCTCGGCACCGTGATGAACTGCCTGGCGCTGCAGGACTTCCTCGAAAAGGAAGGCCTCCCGACGCGCGTGCAGACCGCGATCACGATGGGCCAGGTCGCCGAGCCCTACATCCCGCGCCGCGCGGAACGGCACCTCGAGAAGGGCCGCGTCGTGATCTTCGGCGCCGGCGTCGGCATGCCGTACTTCTCCACCGACACCGCCGCCGCGCAGCGCGCGCTCGAACTCGGCTGCGAAGCCGTGCTGATGGCGAAGGCCGTGGACGGCGTTTACACCGCGGATCCGAAGACCGACCCGGACGCGAAGATGTTCACCGACATCACCCACCGCGAGGTGCTCGAGCGCGGCCTCAAGGTCGCCGACGCCACCGCGTTCAGCCTCTGCATGGACAACAAGATGCCGATCATCGTGTTCAACCTGCTCACCGAGGGCAACATCGCCCGCGCGGTGGGCGGTGAGAGGATCGGCACGCTGGTCTCGACCCCCGCCGACGAGGCGTCCGCCTAGACCTGCTGGGATCAAGCTCAGGTCCGACAACACAACACCGGGAGTAGCCGTGATCGACGAGACCCTCCTCGACGCCGAGGAGAAGATGGAAAAAGCGGTGTCCGTCGCGAAGGAAGACCTCACGTCGGTGCGCACCGGGCGGGCCAACCCGTCGATGTTCTCCCGCATCGTCGTCGAGTACTACGGTGCGCCGACCCCGCTGAACCAGCTGGCCAGCGTCAACGTGCCGGAAGCCCGGATGGCGTTGATCAAGCCTTACGACCAGACGCAGCTCGCCGCCATCGAGAAGGCGATCCGCGAGTCCGACCTCGGCGTCAACCCGAGCAACGACGGCAACGTCATCCGCATCGTCATCCCGCAGCTCACCGAGGAGCGGCGCAAGGAGATGGTGAAGGTCGCGAAGGGCAAGGGCGAGGACGCCCGCGTCTCGATCCGCAGCGTCCGCCGCAAGGCCAAGGAAGAACTCGACCGCATCGCCAAGGACGGCGAAGCGGGCGAGGACGAGGTCGCGCGCGCGGAGAAGGAGCTGCAGAACCTCACCGACACCTACGTGCACCAGGTCGACGAGCTGGTGAAACACAAGGAAGCAGAGCTGCTCGAGGTCTGATGAGCCAGGTGAGCGAGGAACGCGACGAGCGGGTGAGCGACATCCCGCCACCGGACCCGGCCGCCGAGCCGGACCCGGTGTCGCGGCCGGAACCGGCTACGGAAAACCCTGCCGTGCAACGGAAAACGGACTCCGCGGCGGCTGCGCGCGCGGAATTCGGTGCTGCGGCGGGGAATCACGCGGAATCCGAGGGTGAGCCAGCGAAAGGTGTTTCCGCGGGCGGGCCGGGCAAGGGCGGGAAAGGCGTTTCCGCGGGCAGGCCGGGCAAGGGCGCGAAAGCCGCGAGCGAGCCGGGCCAGGGCGGGAAGGCTGCGGCCGAACCGGGCCAAGGCGCGAAAGCCGAAGGCGGTCCCGCGAACGACGCGAAAGCCGAACCGGAGAAGAAGGCGTCCCGGGCAGGGCGCAACCTTCCCGCGGCGATCGGTGTCGGGCTGCTGCTCGGGGCCGCGATCATCGTTTCGCTGGTCACCGTCCGGTTCCTCTTCATCGGGGTCATCGCCGCCGCGATCGCGGTCGGCACGTTCGAGTTCTCCGGCGTGCTGCGCCGCGTCGCGGACACCAAGGTCGCGCTGATCCCGGTGCTCGTCGGCGGGCAGGCGATGATCTGGCTGGCCTGGCCGTTCGGCCGGGAGGGCGCGCTCACCGCGTTCGTGCTCACCGTCCTCGCCTGCCTGCTGTGGCGGTTGCCCGGCGGCGCGAAGGGTTACGTGCGCGACGTCAGCGCTTCGGTTTTCGCCGCCGCGTACCTGCCGTTGTTCGGCGCGTTCGCGGCCATGCTCGTGCCGCCGCACGACGGTGTCGGCCGCGTGCTCACCTTCCTGATCGCCGTGGTCGCTTCCGACACCGGCGGCTACATCGCCGGCGTGCTCGGCGGCAAACACCCGATGGCACCCACGATCAGCCCGAAGAAGTCCTGGGAGGGCTTCGCCGGTTCGATGATCGCGGGCATCGCCGCGGGTGTGCTCACGATCAGCCTGATGCTGGACGGCCACGCCTGGCAGGGCGTGATCTTCGGCGCGGCGATCGTGCTCACCGCTACGCTCGGCGACCTCGTCGAGTCGCTCATCAAACGCGACCTCGGCATCAAGGACATGGGCACGCTGCTGCCCGGTCACGGCGGCATCATGGACCGCCTCGACTCGCTGCTGCCCTCGGCCGTCGTGTCGTGGCTGCTGCTGTCGGCTTTCGTGCCTGCTTGATTCTCTAGTCGTCGTACGGGTCGTCGACTTCGGCGCGGCCCACGTCTTCCAGCACCCGCGAGTGGTCGATCACCGCGAACACCGCGCCGTCCGGATCGGCGAGGATCGCGGTGCGGCCGAACGGCGTGTCGTACGGCTCGATCACCACCGAGCCGCCCAGCATCAGCGCCTCGCCGGCCGCCGCGTCCGCTCCGCGCGCGGGGTCGATCTCGAAGTACACGAGCCAGTGCGGGGGAGTGTCCCGGCGGTACTCGGGACCCATCACGTAGCGGTACAGCACCGCCGTGTGCTCAATGGAATATTCGACATAGTCGACGCTTTCCCCGTCGCCGACCTGACGGCTCGAGTAGTTGAACAGCTTGGTGTAGAAGTGGTCCGCGGCCACGCCGTCGTGCGTGTTGAGGTCCGCGCCGCTGAACGCGTTGGGCACGCCGCCCGCGAACTGCCAGTCCGGCGGCGCTTCCCAGAACACCACCGGCGCGCCGCACGCGTCGATCGCGTGCAGGATGCTGCCGCGTTCGGGAATCGCGATCGGCCCGAGCGTCACCTGTCCGCCGAGGTGCTCGACCCATTCGGCCGCGCTCGCCGTGTGCGGCACCGCGAGCTGCATAGTCCAGCCGGGCGCGCTGCGGGCGCCTGCTTGGTACAGACCACCGGCGGCGACCCCGTCGCACGAGGCGATGGAGTACCGGCCGGTCGGCGACGCGGGATCGCGCCGGGTTTCGTATTCCCAGCCGAAAAGGCGGGAGTAGAAGTCTTGGGTCCGGGCTTCGTCGTGGCACGCCACCTCGACCCAGCAGGGCAATCCTGCCGGGATCGTCCGGGCGCCTGGCCAGCCGATCGACATTGCGTGTCTCCTCCCCGATGAGGGAGAAGTGTATTCGGCGGGACGGGGTTCTACGCTCTGAGCGGGAAAGCCGCAGGCGTCCCGTGACCGGAGAGGAGTGTTGTGCGCTGGTTCTTCCGCGGTCCGGCGGCGTCCGGAGAAGTCGTTCCCAGCCCGAACATTTGGTACTACCAGGACGTCTACGACGTCGAAAACCGGGCGCAGGACGCGGACGGCGAGATCTGGCGCGTACTGCGCGAAGAGTGCGATTGGACCGGCCGCGACGTTCTCGATCTCGGCTGCGGTGACGGATACCACTTGCCGGTTTTCGCCGCCGACGCGCGTTCGGTGCTCGGAATCGAACCGCACCCGCCGCTCGCGCGGGACGCGGAGCGACGGGTGCGGGATCTGGAGAACGTGCGGGTTCGCGTGGGACGGGCGCAGCGGTTGCCGGTGGACGACGCCAGCGTGGACGTCGTGCACGCGCGCACTGCGTATTTTTTCGGCCCTGGCTGCGAACCCGGATTGCGCGAAGCGGAACGGGTGCTGCGGCCCGGAGGATCGATCGTGATCGTCGACCTCGACGTGACCAGTGAGCCGTACGGCGGGTGGATGCGGGCAGACTTGCCGCACTACGACCCGCCTGCGGTGGAACGGTTCTTCGCCGCGCACGGCTTCAACTGTCGGCGCGTACGCACGCGTTGGCGCTTCGCGGACTTCGCCGCGGCGGAATCAGTGTTGAAGATCGAGTTCAGCGCGAAGGTCGCGCAGCGGGCGATCGCCGACACGCGGCAGCTGAACCCTGGGCCGGGCGAGATGACGCTGCCGGTGGGTTATCGCGTGCATTGCCGCGTCAAACCCACCGGCCTCGTCCTGCCCGGTCACTCGGCTGCCTCTCCGGACTCGGCCGAATCGTCCGAGTCTTCGACCTCGCCGAGGATCGAGTAGATCGACCGGCGTGCCTCGTTGAGCACGTCCACCGCGCGGGCCTGCTGGTTCTCGCTGCCCGCGCGCATCACCTGCACGACAGCCGCGGCGAGCGTGGCGCCTGCCTTGCGCAGGTCGTGCTCGACCGGTTCGACGTCGTCGGTGAAGTGCTCCCACGGCGGCGTGCCGGTCTGCTGCTCGGCGGTGGCGCGACCCTCGTCGGTGAGCTCGAAGAGCTTCTTGCCGCTCTCGTCGCGGCTCACGACCAGGCCTTCGTCGGCCAGCATCTGCAGGGTCGGGTAGATCGAGCCGGGGCTGGGCTTCCAGAGCCCGCCGCTGCGCTCGCCGATCTCGCGGATGATCTCGTACCCGTGCCGCGGCTGTTCCGCGAGCAGGGTGAGGATCGCCGCCCGCACGTCGCCGCGCCGGCCGCGCCGGGAGCCCCGGCGTCCGCCGCCCGGACCGTGGCCGCGTCGTCCGCGACCGCCCGGCCCGAACCCGAACTCGCCGAATTCCCGGCCCCAGGGGCCGAACGAGGACCGTCCGTGCTGTTCGTGTTCTCCGTGTTCGTGATGTCCGCCGGGGAAGGAGCGTCCGCCGGGGAACGGGTGTCGTCGTCGGTTCATGGTCTTGATTCCTTTCTCGAACTGTTGCGACACGTTCACGATATATCGGAAACGGTCGGTTGGCAACCGTACCGACAACCCGGGGACCTGAGCGACCGGCGGAGACGGCGGTCGGCGATACTCGAAGCACTAGCGAAAACACCCGAACGACCTGGGAGACCCGACCTCCGATGCTGGACCGTGCGGTCATCGACGCCCTGTTCCCCGCGGATCTGCCCGAGCCTGAGCACTGGGAACAGCGCTATCCGGCCCGGCAGCTGCCCGACGGCGCGAAGGTGACCCGGTTCGGCCCGTCGCCGACCGGCTTCGTGCACATCGGCGGCATCTACGTCGCGACGATCGACCAGGACGTCGCGCGCCGTTCCGAGGGCCGCTACCTGGTGCGCGTCGAGGACACCGACCAGTCGCGCGAAGTCGAGGGCGCGCTGGAGCAGTTCGAGCGCGGCTTCGCGTACTTCGGGCTGCAGGCCGACGAGGACGCGGTGCGCGGCGGCGAGTACGGCCCGTACCGGCAGTCCGAGCGCGAGCAGATCTACCTCACCTACGTACGGCACCTTCTGCGCGAAGGCCGCGCGTACATCGACTTCGCGACGAAGGACGAACTTGCGTCCATCACCGCGCGGCAGCAGGCCACGAAGCTCCCGACCGGCTACTACGGCTCGTGGGCGATCTGGCGCGACGCCGACGCGGCCGACGTACAGGCGAAGCTCGACGCGGGCGAGCCGTGGGTGGTCCGCTTCCGCGCGCCCGACGACACCGGGCAGCGCGTGCGCTTCACCGACGCGATCCGCGGCACCATCGAGGCCGAGGCGAACCGCAACGACGTGGTGATCCTCAAGAGCTCCGACCAGAGCCCGCGGCTGCCGACCTACCACTTCGCGCACGCGGTCGACGACCACCTGATGCGCGTGAACCTGGTGATCCGCGGCGACGAGTGGATCTCGTCCGTGCCGACGCACCAGCAGCTCTTCGAAGCGCTCGGGTTCGAGCCGATCCAGTACGCGCACATCGCGCCGCTGATGAAGCAGGAGGGCGGCAGCAAGCGGAAGCTGTCCAAGCGCAAGGACCCGGAAGCCTCCGTCGACTTCTACCTCGAAGCCGGCTACCCGGTCCCGGCGGTGCTGTACTACCTGCGCGGCCTGGCGAACGGACGGCTCGCCGAGATGCCGCTCGCCGAAGCGCTCGACGCGCCGATCAACCTCGACGAGTGCGGTGTCGCGGGTCCGTTGGTGGACCTGGTGAAGCTGGACGACCTCGCCGCCGACTATGTCGCGACGCTGTCCGGCGAGGAGATTCTCGCGTCAGTGCTGGAGTGGGCCGAGCGGTTCGACCCGGAGCTGAAGGCGGTCCTGGAGTCTTCGCGGGAGCTGGCGCTGCGTGCGCTGGCGGTGGAGCGTGAGGGCGTCGAGAACCCGCGCAAGGACCTGAAGAAGTGGAGCGAATTCCGCGCCGTCTACGGGTTCTTCTTCCCGCAGCTGCACCAGGCGGCGACTGGTCCCGAGGACGAGCGGATCGCGGCGCTGGGCGTTCCGGCGGATGTCGTGCGTGCGGTGGCGTCCGACTTCGTGTCGGCGTATCAGCAGCTCGACGACGGGCAGGAGTGGTTCCAGCAGATCCGCGAGGTCGCGGCGAAGCACGGGTTCGCGAAGAACGCCAAGGAGTTCAAGAAGGATCCGGAGGCTTATCCGGGTTCGATTCGCGAGGCGTCGCAGATCATCCGGATCGCGATCACCGGGTCGACCCGCAGCCCGGATCTGCACTCGATCACGCAGGCGCTGGGCGCGGAGGAGACGTTGCGGCGCTTCGACAATCTGGTCGGCTGACGCCCTCGTGAGTGCTGATCACGGTTAGAACCGTGATCAGCACTCACGAGTTCAGGTAGGTCAGCACTGCCAGGACACGACGGTTGCCGGTTTCGTCGTCGGTGATGCCGAGTTTGCCGAACAGCGACGTCGTGTACTTGCTGATCGCGCTTTCACTCAGGAACAGCCGCCCGGCGATCGCCGTGTTCGACAGGCCTTCCGCCATCAGCTCCAGCACCGAACGCTCGCGGTCGGTCAGCGTGCCGAGCCGTTGATCCGGCGATCCGCTCGTGAGCAGTTTCGAGATCACCGCCGGATCCATCGCGGTGCCGCCAGCGGCGACGCGTTCGAGGGCGTCGATGAACTGTTCGGCCTCGAAAACGCTGTCCTTCAACAGATATCCGACGCCGCTCGCCCCGCCGACCAGGAGTTCGCGGGCGTAGAGCTGTTCGACGTGCTGCGACAGGATCAGCACCGGCAGCCCGGGCGTCTCGCGGCGCGCGGCGAGGACCGCGCGCAGGCCTTCGTCGGTTTGCGTCGGCGGCATCCGGACGTCGACCACGGCCACGTCCGGCTGGTGTTCCCGCAGTACGGCGACGGTTTCCGGGCCGGTCGTCGCGGTCGCCACCACCTCGTGGCCGTAGGCCTGCAGGAGCCGGACCAATCCGTCCCGCAGCAGGTAGAGGTCCTCGGCTACGACGATGCGCATGGCACCATCATCCACGCTCGCGTCGGCCCGCCGGATGGGCTGGTGATCTCCAGCGTGCCGTCGAAGACCGCGAGACGGCGGCGCAGTCCGCCGAGCCCGCCGTCCGGGTGGATTTCGGCCCCGCCGCGGCCGTCGTCCTCGACCTCGGCGCACAGCTGATTCCCCTCCTGCAGCAGGGAAATCCGGACTTGGGACGCGTGCGCGTGCTTCACCGCGTTGGCGAGCAGTTCGGCGATCCCGAAGTACAGCGCGGATTCGATCGGCGGATCGAGCGGCTGCGGCAGGTCGGTTTCGACGGTCACGTCCACCGGCATGTCCATCGCCATCGCGCGGACCGCGTCGGCGAGGCCGCGTTCGTTCAGCACTGGCGGGCTAATGCCTCGCACGAGTTCGCGCAGTTCGGTGAGCGACGTGGCCGCGCCGGCCCGGGCGTCGCGCAGCAACTCCTTGGCCTGCTCGGGGTTGGTCTCCATCAGCTTCTCCGCGGTCGCCAGCGCGAGGCCGAGCGCGACCAGCCGGGCTTGGGCGCCGTCGTGCAGATCTCGTTCGATGCGGCGGATTTCCGCGGCCTGCGCGATGGTCGTGTCCGCGCGCAGGGCGGTCAGCGTGTCGACCCGGTCAGCCAGCTCCATCGTGGCGGACGCGCCCAGGAACCGCGTGGCCACCGGGATCACGCTGCGCCACGCGTACGGCGCGGTCGCGATCGTGACCAGCAGGCCGGCCAGGTATCCGGCGGGGAAGGCCGTCAGCGCCAGGACCGCCGCGACGACGCCGAGCAGCGGCACGAGCGCGACCAGGCCGAACGAGACCGGCGCGAGGAGCGCGAACCGCAGGTCCCGCCAGGTCGCCGGGTCGTAGCGCCAGTTCTTGAGCCGCTGCTCGCGCCGGGCTTCTTCGCGAGTGCGGGCGTAGGAGTGGCCGTTCCACCAGTATCCGGTCGAGAGCTGGGTGATCGGCGCCAGCTCGCGGTACCCGGGCGGCAGGACGATGCCGGTCCAGTTCGCGACCATGATCCGCGTCATCCGGCACACCGGCTTCGCCAGCGCGAGTGTCCCGATCGCCGCCCAGATGAACGGCGCGATCCACGACCACGGGCTGCCGCCCCACAACTGCCACAGGCCCACCGCGGCGGCCCACATCACCGGGATCAGCAAGGCCACGCCCGCGGCTTGGGCGGCGCGGACGAATCCCACCCCGCAGTCGCGCATCCAGGACCGTAGCTGTCGCATCGTTTCTTCCCCCTGTCCATCCGGCTTCGGGGTCCACTGTGCACGACGAAACGCCGGATTCCCGCCGCTGCGGGACAGGAGTGGGTCCAGGCCCACCCCCTCGTGCGGCCAGACCCATACCGGGCCGGGCCGCGGCTTTCTAGCGTTGCTGGCACAACGGAAAACCACAAGGGAGAACAGCAATGCAGACCATCGAACGCCCCGCCGCCACCGCCGCCCAGCGTCCGTTCGGCCTCGTGAAGGGGTTCGTCGCGGCTTACGGAGCGGCGGGCCTCGCCGTCTTCGGGACGATCGTCGTGCTGGCGGCCACCGAGGGGACGGCGACCAGCTTCATGTGGACGCGGTCCGCGCTGGTGCCGGTCAGCGCCGTGATCATGTACTGGCTGGTCTCGCTCGCGGCGAAGGGGTCGAACCGGGCTTATCAGCGGGCACGGTTCATCTCGATCGTCGCTCCGGTCGCTCTCGTCGGCGTCGACCTGATCCCGGGCGCGTGCCCGTTCTGGTTCCTGCTGCTGCAGACGGCCTGCGCCGTGCTGCTGGCCTGCGCGGCGGTCCCGCTCGTCCGGCTGCGCGCTAGCTTCGCGAAGTGAACCTCGGGACCAGCCGGATCCGGGTGTCGAGGTTCCGTTCGACCGCCGCGCGGCTCGAGAGCAGGGGGAACGAGCCGCCGGAGGCCCACAGGTCGTTCAGGTCGCGGTAGTGCGGGCTGCGCGGATCGCCGGACTGGCCGGGCGCGTTGATCGCCCGCGACGCGTCCCAGTCGCCGACGTCGAGCGCCATCTTGAAGGTCGCGCCGATGATCTGCTGGTAGGTGAGCGGATGGAAGAACGACGGGTGGACGGTCTGGTAGTCGCCGCCGACCGGGGTCGGGCCGACGTTCGGGCCGCCCGCTGGGTGCACGAATTCCTGGTACTGCAGCGAGCCCCAGCGCCACTTCGCCGGATCGCCGCCGAGTTTTCCGGCGACGTCGCGGAAAGCGAGCGGGAGAGTGTCGAGGATCAGCTTGTCGCGTTTGGCCGCGCCGCCCGGGCCGAACCACGCGTCGGGGTCGGCGAAGGACGCGAGCACGAGGCTGAAATCCGGATTGATGGTGCGGGACAGGACATCCGCGGCGGCTTGCGGGAGCATCGTGTGCGCCCAGCCGCCGTGGAGGTACTTCAGCAGCCAGGTTTCGTACAGCGCGGCCGGGGCGGAATCCACCGAGGCGACGCCGTCGAAACCGCGCAGCAGGTCGAGTGCCTTCGCGGTGTCCGGATCGGTGGAGGACAGGTTCCGCAGGAAGGGGGTGAGCCGGGTGGCGAGCAAGGACTTTTCGTCGCGCTGGATGGCGAGCGAGTCGGCGACGCGGGCGCGCGGCGTGGACTTGATCAGCTCGTAGATCCGCTCCTTGCGGTACGGCAGCTGCCATTCGTAGTTGGACACCACCGGGAAGCCCGGCGGAAGGTTGTAGTCGTTGGCGGAGGCGAAGAATCCGGCCGGCGGGTTGTGCTGCCACGGAAGTTCGGAGTTGGCGTAGAAGCCGCTCCATTCGTAGCGGCCGTCTCCGGGGACGGGCAGCAGGCCGTCGTATCCGGCCCCGGTGCGGCGCGGGGTCAGCGCACCGGGGACGTAGCCGATGTCGCCGTGGACGTCGGCGTAGACGAGGTTCGATCCGGGCGCGCCCCACTTGCGCATTCCGGCGGTGAATTCGGTGAAGTTGCGGGCCCGCTGGTAGTTCAGGCTGCCGAGGTAGGCGGCGCTGCCGGGTTCGGTCCACGCGGTGCGGACGGCGAACGCCCGGTTCGCCGCTTCGTCGACCTTCACGATCGGGCCGTGCCGGGTGAACGACAGCTCGCGGGTGACCGGCTGGCCGCCGAGCACCGGGATGGTTTCGGTGACCTTGGTGATCGGCTCCCAGCCGCCGCGGTAGCGGTACCGGCTGTGGTCGGCGGGGTCGAGGTCGTAGACGTAGAGGTCGGTCTGGTCGACCGGCAGGTTCGTCAGCCCGAACGCGACGGAATCGTTGTGCCCGATGGCGATGCCCGGGTTCCACGGCTCGCCCGCACCGGTGAGGTTCAGGCCGGGCGCGGAAAGCTGGGCGACGTAACGGCCGGACGGCAGCGCGTCGGCGCCTCGGTGCGGGTCGTTGGCGAGGATCGGCCGTCCGGTTGCCGTGCGGTTCGGGCCGATCGCCCACGAGTTGCTGCCGCTGGTGGCGTCGGCGATGTCCTTCGGCCCGGCGACGCCCTTCGGGAACGTGACGGCCGCGGTTGCCTTGTTGTACACGGAAAGCACGTCACCGGGGACTGAACACGGATCCAGGCCTTCGGGCACCGCGGCCTCGTGGTCGGGGTGCAGGCTGCGGAGGTACTTGCTCGCGTTCGGCCCGGCCTGGCACACCATCTGCGCGCGGGCGACCTCCCACATGAGGTTCTCGCCGATCGCGTGCGTCCGGATGCGGACGACGTCCTCGGGCTGCCAGTGCGACGGCTGGTATCCGAGCTTGCCGAACTCCGGCGGGGCCGCTTCGGGATGCTTGGCGAGCCAGTCGACGTAGGAGTTGATCCCCTCGGCGAAGCGGGTGGCGGCGAGTTTGGCTTCGGGACCGTAGGCGGCCCATTCCTTGCGCATGTCGCCGCGGTAGAGGAACAGCCGGGCGGCGCGGTCCTGGTCCACATAGGACTCGCCGAGGACCTCGCTGAGCAACCCGAGCCCCCGGCGGCGCCAGGTGTCGAGCTGGAAGAGCCGGTCGCGGGCGACGGTGAAGCCCTGTGCGTAGAACAGGTCTGAGGTGTTGGCGGCGTAGATGTGCGGGACGCCCCACTTGTCGACGAGCAGGTCGACCGGGCGGGAAAGACCGTCGAGCGCGATGGCCGGGCTCGCGGAGGCTGGGGTGGTGCCGAGCAACGTCAGAACGAGTATCAGGACGGTAGCTTTGGACCGCATTTCCCACCCCCGGCAGCAGCGTTGACCCCGCGGACGCTAATCGCGGCGAGGGCGGGGACCCACCCCTGAACCGGGACGAGTAGGGGGAACCGGGCGCCGGGTGCCGTACTGTCCCTGCTCAGACCGAACTCCTGGGGGAATCGATGCGCAGTGTGGCGGTGACGGCCGCTGTGGTCCTGGCCGGTGTGCTGGGGCTGGCGGCCTGCGGCGGCAGCACCGAGGGCGTCGAGCAGAACGTCCGGACCGCCGACCGCGGTGCCGCGCCGGACGGCAAGACCGACGCACCGCTCGCGAACACCGACCCGTGCAGCCTGCTCAAGCCCTCTGACGTGCCCGAACTCAGTCAGAAGAGCGGTGCCGCGCCCAAGACCGTCGGCCGCTGGTGCCAAGGCAGCGGATACGGGGTCATCATCTCCGAGGTCGATCTCAAAGGCTACTTCGGCATGTTCAAGAACCCGTCAGTCAAGCCGATCCCCGACATCGCCGGGTACCCGGCGGGCACGATCGAGAACACCGACCCGGGGACCAGGACCTGCGCGGTCATCCTCGCGGTGACGACCCACGAGCTGGTGACCGTGGCCGTGGACACTTGCGAGATCGGCAGGAAGGCGGCGACCGCGATCGCCGGCCGCATCCCGCGCTGAGCTACGAGACGCCCCCGATCGCCTCGTCCAGAATGGACAGTCCGAGGTCGATCTCGCTGTCGGAGGCCGTCAGCGGCGGCGCGATCCGGAACACCCCGCCCATCCCGGGCAGCTGGACGATGTTCATGTGCAGCCCGAGTTCGAGGCACCGCTGCGTCACGCGGGCGCCGAGCTTGTCCGCGTCCGGGCCGCCGCCGCTCAGTTCCAGTCCGGCGAGCAGTCCCCGGCCGCGGATTTCGCCGACCGACTCGTGCCGCGCCGCGATTTCGTCCAGGCCGGTCCGCAGGCGGGTGCCGAGGTCTCGGGCGCGTTCGTCGAGACGGTCGCGGATCAGGACGTCCAGCACCGTGTTCCCGACTGCGGCGGGGAGCGGGTCCGAGACGTGCGTGGTGAAGAACAGGTACCCGCGTTCGTGGGCTTCCTGCTCGATTTCCGCGCTCGTCAGCACGGCGGCGAGCGGCAGTCCGGCACCTAGCGTCTTGGACACGGTGAGGATGTCCGGGACGATGCCGTCGTGCTCGAAGGCGTACCAGGTTCCGGTGCGGCACAACCCGGTCTGTGCTTCGTCGAGGATCAGCAGCATGCCGCGTTCCCGGCATTTCCGTTGCAGTGCCTGGAAATACCCTGGCGGCGGCACGAGGATCCCGCCGGAGCTGAGGATCGGCTCCACCAGGCACGCGGCGAGGCTGCCGACGGACTGCGCGTCGATCAGGTCGAACGCGAGGTCCAGCTGGTGCTCCCAGTCCGCGCCGGGCACCGGGATGGCGAAGTTGCCGGGTGCGCCGGGGCCGTAACCCTTGCGTCCGGCGCTGTAAGTCGCGCTCGCGGCGGCCTGCGTCATCCCATGCCAGGACCGGGCGAACGAGACGACCTCGTGCTTGCCGGTCACCAGCTTGGCCATCCGCAGCGCGGCCTCGTTGGACTCGGCGCCGGTGGTGAGCAGCAGCGCCTTCTCCAGCGGGTCCGGCAACGTCTCGGCGAGCCGCCGCGCGAGGTCGACGACCGGGCGGCTCAGCATCCCGCTGAACAGGTGGTCAAGCTTCGCGGCCTGCTTCCGGACGGTCTCGACGATCTCCGGATGCGCGTGCCCGAGGATCGCGCTCATCTGCCCGGATGTGAAGTCGAGGATCCGCCGTCCGTCCTCGGTGAAGACGAAGCTGCCCTCGGCACGGTCGATGATCTCGCCGGTGAACGAGCCAGGGCCGGCGTAGCGGACGAGGTGCCGGTCAACGTCGGACCAGAAGGTGTCGGTGCCCATGGCTTCGACGGTAGAGCTGGGTCGAGCGCCGCGTCCATCTCACAGTTTCCGCTTGCCTGTGCGATGGCATCGAACAACGATGAGGACATGCTGAACCCGTGGCGGCTGCGCCTCCTGAGTCGCCTTGCCGTGCTCGGCACCGTTCGCGCGGTCGCGCAGGACGTGAATCTCAGCGCCTCCACGGTGTCGCATCAGCTCGCGGTGCTGGAAACCGAAACGCGCACCCGGCTGCTGGAACGCACTGGCCGGCGCGTCCGGCTGACGCCCGCCGGGGAGAAACTGGCCCGGCAGGCGCGCGCGATCCTCGACCACCTCGACGCGGTCGAGGCCGAACTGCGCGGCGACGAACCGGCCGGGCTGGTGCGGATCGGCGCGTTCCAGAGCGCGATCCACACCTTCGCCGTGCCCGCCGCGACCCGGCTCGCGCAGGCCTATCCGCGGCTGGAAACCGAAGTGGCGGAACGGGAACCGCACGAAAGCGTGCCCGCGCTCCGGGCCGGCGACAGCGACGTCGTCATCACCACCACCGATTTCGCCGACCTGCCGCTCGGTCCCGACCTGGAGATCATCCGGCTGGCGACCGACCCGATCGTGCTGGTCACCGCGCTCGACCGGCCGGAGCCGCGCGGTCCCGCCGTGCTCGCGGACTACGCGAGCGAACCGTGGGCGCTCGACATTCCCCCGTCCTACATGGCGAATCTGACGCTGCGGCTCTGTCGCGAATCGGGGTTCGAGCCGCGGGTGGTGTGCCGGTTCAGCAATTACCTGATGACGTTGCAGCACGTCGAGGCCGGGCTGTCGATCGCGTTGCTGCCCGGGCTGGCGGTGGACCCGCGGTACCGGGTCGCGACGAAACCGCTGGCGACGCCGGTGACGCGCACGATCGTCGCGGTCACCCGGCGAGGTTCGCCGCGCCGGGCGGCGGTGAACGCGGTGCTGGACGCGCTGCGGCAACCGGTCGAGCTTCCGGCGGCGGTGGAGCAAGCTTAACCGACGAGGTCCGCGACGATTTCCGCTGCTGGAGCGATGTTTCGGACCAATCCCGCGGCTTGACCGGCGTAGTGCGCCAGCGCTTCGAGATCGCCGGTCATGCCCGGCACGGGAACCATGTCGTCGTAGCGATGCCATGGGTTTCCGGCCGCATCCGTTGCCACGACGTCGCCTTCGCCGGGGCGGCCGGTGCGCGGTTCGCCTGCCGCTTCCCATTGCGTGAGCGTCGAATTGCGCAAGACGCGGTGCGGCGCGTCTGGCCAGCCGCCGTCGAAACAGCGGGTGTGGACGGCGTCCTCGAGCTCGGCGGCGAGCACGGCTTCGCGGTAGGAATCGTGGGTCGCCGCTTCGGTCGCGGTCAGGAATCGGGTGCCCAGCCAGCCGCCTTGTGCGCCGAGAGCGAGCACTGCGGCGAGTCCGCGGCGGTCGGCGATTCCGCCCGCGGCGAGTACGGGAATCGGCGCGACCGCGTCCACGACGGCGGGCACCAGCACGA
Source organism: Amycolatopsis sp. cg13 (assembly GCF_041346965.1). Lineage (GTDB taxonomy): Bacteria > Actinomycetota > Actinomycetes > Mycobacteriales > Pseudonocardiaceae > Amycolatopsis. The sequence continues at coordinate 3,667,919 of NZ_CP166848.1, read as the reverse complement.
GCGTCGAGGCCTGGCCGCGCACGTGTCCGCCCGCTTCCCAGCCTTGTGCGACAACGACATCGACGTCTGCCTCCGCCGCTTGCCGGGCTTCGGCGACTGAGCCCGCGGTGTGGATCAGCCGCGCGTTCTTGACCCGCGCGGCGATCTTGCCGGGGTCGCCCCAGAACGTGGAGATGATCGGGACGTCCTCGGCGAGGCAGGCGTCGAGGACGTCGTCGATCGGGAAGTCGAGCACGAGGTTGACCGCGAACGGCCGGTCCGTGCGGCGGCGCACCTCGCGGATCCGGCGGATCGCCTCGTCCGGGTCGGTCCAGGTGAGGGCGAGCGTCCCGAGGCCGCCCGCGTTCGAGACCGCCGCGGCGAGCGCGGGGGTGGCCGCTGAGCCGATCGGGGCCTGCACGATCGGCACGTCGACGCCGAGCGTGTCGCAGACCTGCTTCGGAAATCGAATCATGGCGGCCGATGTTAGTGTTTCGGAAATCGAAGCACAAGGAGATTCCGATGGCGACGCCGAAGCCGGGGCAGCCGGTCCGGGGCTCCACGACCGGCCGTCCGCTGATGGCCGCGCTCGACCTCTTCGGGCGGCGGTGGTGCCTGCGGATCGTCTGGGAACTGCAGGTCGACACTCTCGGTTTTCGCGCGCTGCAACAACGGTGCGACGGGATGTCTTCGAGCGTGCTGCGGCAACGCCTGGTCGAACTCGCCGAGGCCGGGTTGGTGCGGCAGACCGGCGAATCGCACTACGCGTTGACGACGCTGGGCCGGGAGGCGTTCGAGGCGCTGCGGCCGCTCGTGTCGTGGGCGGACCGGTGGGCCGCGGCTCTCGGCGACGAGTGATCGCGGCAGGGGCGCGGCGGGCGCGCCCCTGCCGGGGTGATCACTTGCTGTGCTGGGAACGGCGGCGCAGGAAGAACGCGCCGCCCGCGGCTGCCGCGGCCGCCCCGCCGATGGCGAGCGCGGTGGCCGGATTGCCGTCCGAGCCGGTGTTCGGGGCCGGAACGGCGTATCCGCCGCCCGCGCCCGTCTTGTCGTAGGTCGAGCCGGGCAGCTTGTCGCCGTAGCGTTTCTGCAGCTCGGCCCGGTAGGCCGCCAGGGTGACCCGGGTGCCAGCCGGAACGCCGGAGACGGCGCCGTCGAGGACGGTCACGGTGTTGCCGTTGACCGAGTACCAGGCGTTGACCTGCGGTTCGTGCAACAGGTAGCCGCCGTGCGCGGCAGCCGCGTGGGCCTGCTCGTCGTTGCCGGAGGCGACGTTGATGACCTGCCACCCGGCCTTGCTCGGCTGCGCCCAGACGGTCGCTTCCCGGCCGTCGGCGAGGCGGGCCGGAGACGCGACGTAGGCGAGTGCGGCGGGGACGTCGGACTCGCCGTTGATGAAGGCCGCGGTCGGTTCGTAGACCGGGATCTGGGTCTGGGCGTCCGCGGCGGCGCGGCTGGCGTGCGCTGCCGCCGGCGCCGCGCCGGGGAACTTCGTGTGCGCGAGGCGGGCGGCGGTGCCGGGGCTGGCGAGCAGCCCGGAGATCGCGGCGGTGTCCGAAGGCGACGGACCGGTCGGCGACTCCGCGGCGAACGCGGGGTTCGCGGCGAACGCGGCGGCGGCGATGGCTCCGGAAAGGACTGCGGTGCGGAGGATGGTTCGCAGCATTGTCTCAGCCCACCATTCCGTAGACGGTGTGGGTCCAGTCGAATTGGTTGTTGGACACGTAGGAGCTGTAGTTCATCGAGTTGTAGCGGTTGTTCGACGGCCACGGATCGCCGTATTCGACGATGCTGCTGCCGTTCGAGTCGTCATAGCCGTAGAGGACGTGCATGTGGCCGCCGCCCGACGTCCAGCCGATCCGGGTGCCGATCGGCTGCCCGGCGTCGATCTGGTTCTTGATGCCGGAGAAGGAAAGCCGGTAGCCGTTGGAATTGTAGGAGCCGACGCTGCGGAACCCGAGGTAGCGGAAGACTCGCTGCTGGTCGCTGAGGTAGCCCTGGTTGTTGGCGCAGTCGCTGCCGGACTCGTTGTGCGCGATCTGGCAGAACCGGGTCTGGGTCAGGGAATAGCCCCAGAACGAGGCGATCGTGTTGCCGCTGGCGTCCCAGCACCACTGGTCTTTCTGCTGGGCCTGCATCGAGATGTTCGTTTCGCCGGCGTCCGCCGCGGCCGGAACGGCGAGCGCGGCCGAGGCGACGGCCGCGGCCGCGGCGATTCCGCGCAGAATCGAAGAGGGCACTTTCACGGGATCCTCCAAAGGGGAAGACCGGCCGGCCCGGGGAATTACCGGGCCGGTGGGGAAGGGTGAGACGCACAGAACGGTACGCGCGCAAGGAACGCGGCAACTACCGACTAACGGCGGTATTCCGCCGCCGAGTGGCCGCGGATATTTCTACGCCGGTCGATTCTGTTCGCGCCCCGCGAAAGGCGACTGCCTTCGATTATAGGGGAATTCATCTCGGAAAGCATTCGGCAATCCGACCTTCGTAGGGTGTTTTTCCGTTGATCCGGCGCCGTCGTTCGTCGGTCGCCCTTCCGCTCGTACCGCGCCGGTGCCGGTCGCTGCCCCGCTTCGCCCGCCGCGCGGCGAGGGGGAGGAGCGCGGGTTTCGCGCGTATGAGACACTTGATCGGTCATGACTGCCCTCCCTCTTGTTTTCGACGCGCCCAAGCGCGGCCTGCCGCCGCGCCATCTCGCCGACCTCACGGTGGCCGAGCGAGCCGAGGCCGTGGTCGAACTGGGGGAGAAGGCGTTCCGCGCCAAGCAGTTGTCGAACCACTACTTCTCACGGCTCACCGTCGACCCGGCGGAGATGACCGACATCCCGGCCGCCTCGCGCGACAAGCTCGTGGCCGACCTGATGCCGCCGCTGCTCACCGAGGTGCGCGCACTGGCCGCGGACGGCGGCGCGACCCGCAAGACCCTGTGGCGCGCGCACGACGGGACGCTGCTGGAGAGCGTGCTCATGCGCTACCCGGACCGCGCGACCCTGTGCATCTCGAGCCAGGCCGGCTGCGGCATGGCGTGCCCGTTCTGCGCGACCGGCCAGGGCGGCCTGGACCGCAACCTTTCGACGGCCGAGATCGTGGACCAGGTCCGCGACGCAGCCGCGGTCATGCGAGACGGCTCGATGCCCGGCGGCCCGGGTCGGCTGTCGAACATCGTCTTCATGGGCATGGGCGAGCCGCTGGCGAACTACAAGCGTGTGGTGGCTGCGGTGCGTCGGATTACTGATCCTGCTCCGGGCGGGCTGGGTATTGGTCAGCGTTCGGTGACGGTGTCGACGGTGGGTTTGGCTCCGGCGATTCGGAAGTTGGCGGACGAGCGGATGCAGGTTCGCTTGGCGGTGTCGCTGCACACGCCGGATGACGAGCTGCGGGACACCCTCGTTCCCGTCAACAATCGCTGGTCAGTGGACGAGGTGCTTTCCGCGGCCCGGTATTACGCGGACACTTCCGGGCGTCGCGTGTCGATCGAGTACGCGTTGATCCGGGACATCAACGACCAGCCGTGGCGGGCGGAGTTGCTGGCGAAGCGGTTGCGGAAGCATTTGGGTCAGTTGGTGCATGTGAACGTGATTCCGTTGAATCCGACGCCGGGTTCGAAGTGGGATGCGTCGCCGAAGCCGGTGGAGCGCGAATTCGTGCGGCTGGTGAATGCGGGCGGGGTCGCGTGCACGGTGCGGGACACCCGTGGTCAGGACATCGCGGCGGCCTGCGGACAGCTCGCCGCCGAAGGTTGAGCGAATAGTTCAGAGTGGAGTAGTTGTCTTGTTGTGTGCGCCGAGCCTGCTCGATCCGGCGGCTGAGGAACTGAAGCTGGCCGACGTCAACGGCCCCCAGACCGCGGTGGACGTGGCCCGTGCGGCTCGCACCCTGCTGGGCGAGCGGTTCGATTCGGGAAGCTTCATGTACGTCCTGATGCGCGCCTTCGACGTCGAGTACACCTCCGCACGCGACGCCGCCCGGTGGCACGAGTTCCACGGCGGACCGCGGGCGCTCTCGGACGCTGATCTGGAGAAGCTGCTCGCTCCTTGGCTTGCCCGCTGACCGCTTCGATCAGCAGGTCGTCCGACCTCCGCTTCATTCCGGGCGGAACAGGTTGCCGCGCTGGCATCATTGTGTGGTGGGGATCGAGGATTTCGAGCCGGTCGTGTCGGCTGTGCTGCCGGACATCGTCGCCCGCGTGCCCAAAGAACCCGCTGGTCGCCTTGGCCGGTGGGAGCCGAAGGGGTATTCGCGGCACGGCACGAGGGTCCAAACGGCACTGGATGAGATCGGCGACGTACTTTCTGAACGGCTGCTGGGTGCGCTGGAACTGACTGTCGATCGGCTGGCCGTGGACATCCCGGACGATCTTGTGTCCGGACTGGCTCAATCGACCGTCACGCGGTACGTCACAACGTGGATGGGCGACGAGCAGTGCGCCACGAAGCAGGCCGTGGCCATCGTCGAACAGGTACACCCCGGCGCGGCTGACCGCGTGGTAGAGCTGGTCGAAGCGTTGCGGGACAAGGCGGCCGTGCCGGATGCGACCGGTGATGAAGCGGAAATCGCCGCGCAGCACGGCGCCGCGCATTTCGCTCTGGCCGTGATCGTGTCGACCGCGGTGCTGCGCTCGTTGGGCACTGAGATGGCCGGAAAGACGCCCGCGATCGTCGGTGTGGCGCTGGGCGCCACGGCGATCGTCTTGCCGACGGTGCCCAAGCCGCTTGGTTACGCGGCGGCCGTGCTGGCCAAGCGGCGCGCTGAATACCTGCTGCCGCAGTCTTCCTCAACGTCGGCCGCGGTAACGGACCACCGGTTCTGGATCACCGGAGGTTCGGTTCCGGCGAACGCCGATTTCTCCGCCAACGGCCTGGTCACCGCAGTGGAAGACGGCGTGGCGATCCGGACGGGCGTGGCCGAAGGACACGTGCCGATATCGATGCACGTGCTGACCGGACCACCCGAGGAACTCGACCTCACCGGCTGGGACGAGGTCGTCGAGATCAGTTGGACCGCGTCGGAGGGCGGCGCGGTCTTGTCCGGGAATGCATCCGGATACGGCCGCCACTGTTGGGAAACGCCGCCGTGGCCGGGCGACTACCGAGTCCGCGTGCAGGTGACCGGCCGCGACGATGCCGAAGACTCTTATCACCTGGTCATCTGGCAGGCACCGGCCACACCCGACGTAGTGCACAAGAAGACGGACCGGCTCGGTCATCGGCTGCGTGGGGAACCCGAACCGCCTCTGGCGATCGCACCCGACGCTGAGCACCGGTGGATCGAGAAAAGTTCACTCGGCGAAGCCGCCGCGATCACCGTTGTGCGCGGCCTCACGCCGGAGGAGGTGATCAGCACCCTCGGCGGCGACCCGGCCGCACCGGTGTCGATCAAGTCGATCGTCGAGCGGCCCGCGTGGGAACGGCTCAGTAACCCCGGGCACGGGTACCTGCCGCTGCTGGCCGTGCTCGAGGTGGACGACGTGGTGCTGGCCGTCGAGGACAACGGCTTCCAAGGCTCCGACCGGGACAGGCTGACCGCGCTGTCCCGCAACGGAAAGGCCGCGAGCCTGTACTGGAACATCAACGCCAACTTCCAACTCGCCCTCGCCGAGCGCGGGCAGTTGTTGTACGCGGGCCATCCGGGTCATGAACCCGGCGCGCCGCACTGTGAAGACCTGGACTTCGACGACTTCCGGCACCGCCACGCGAAAGGCCTGACCGTGATCGCCCGCTTCGCCGGTCGCGGCATCACCGCGGACGACCTGGCCGCGATCTACACGACCGACCAGGCCTACGTCCTCCAGGGGTAACCACCGAGCCTGCGTCCCGCCCCACTTGTACGTGTGATGCCCTTTCTCGGGGGATCACCGCCAGGTCGTCCGGCCTCGGCTTCAGATTCGGCGAACGCCGTGACATCAGCCGTCGAGGCGGGCCGCGGCGTTGGGGAACAGGGCGGTGGCGTTGCGGCCGATGTCCTGGCGCTGCCGCATTGTCAGGCCGTCGAATTCGAGCAGGGATTTCCGGCTGGCTTCGATGGTTTCCTCGGTGCTGCAAGGCACGCCGGAGTCCGAGCCGTAGACGAGGTGGTCCGGCGTGGTCATCGTGAGCGCCGCCGTCAGGCAGGACGGGAAACCCGTCGCCGCGGTGTCGAGATAGAGCCGCCGCAACTGGGCGCGGATTTCGTCGGTGCTCAGGCCGTTCGGGTTGGGGACCCAGGCCTCGGCGGGCTGCTGACCGAGCGAACCGTCACCGCCGCCGCCCGGCTCTCGCGCACTCAGCCGACGCTGTCCGCCGCGCTGGCCAAGCTGCGCCGTCACTTTGGCGACGAACTGCTCACCCGCGTCGGCAACCACTACCAGCTCACCCCGTTCGCCGAACAGCTGCGGCCGTGGGTGAGCGTCGCGGTCGAGCGGGTGTTCTCGGCGCAGCCACCGCCGAGGCGCTCGGCCGCGACGGGGAGTTCTTCCGCACGGTGGACGGGATCTTCATGCCGCACGGCTACCTGGACCTGCCGCGCTCGCTGGACCTGTTCCGCGACCGCTGGGTCTGCGTCGTCGCGGCCGACAACCCGGACGTCGGCGAGCACCTGACGATGACGGACCTGTCGCGGCTCCCGTGGGTCACCACGTTCCAGGACCTGCTCGGGAGAGCGCCCGCGTGGCGGCAGATGGAACTGCTGGGGATCGCGCCGCGGGTCTGTGCGACCGCCGATTCGTTCCTGGCGATGCCGCATCTGGTCCGCCGCAGCGGCGGGATCGCGTTCGTGCAGGAGCGGCTGGCCCGGGATCTCGCGGGGGCGCTCGGCGTGCGGATCGTCGACGTGCCGTTCGATGCGGTGCCGATCGTCGAGGCGTTCTGGTGGCATCCGGTGCACGACGCGGACTCCGGCCACACGTGGCTGCGCGGGCTGCTCGCCAAGGCCGCGTCGCACATCGAGTGAGACGGGCTCCCCTGATCAGCCATCAGCACGACGATCTGGCTTAACCGCTGACTGTCCCGGCTGCGAGCGGATCGGCCTCCGACCACGCGAGCTGAACCAGCTCCCGGCCGGAGCGACTGACCTTCGTCACGCGGCCCGGCAGCAGAGCCGACGGCCAGACGCCACCCAGCAGCGGGCCCTCCCGGAAGTCGCCGTCGCCGACGATCCCCGGACCCTCCAAATAGGCCAGCGTGCTCAGCGCACCGTGTTCGAGCGCTTCGGCCGCTCCTTCCGTGCTGCGGACCACCACGAGGTGCAGGCCGACATCCTTCGCTAGCGGGAGGAACTCGCGCAGAGGCTCGAACGGGTCGGAGTCGCCACGGAAGACCAATTCGGCGTCGTCCACGATCACATACAGCTCAGGTCCAGACCACCAGCTGCGATTCCTCAGCTGCTCCGAGGTGACGTCCGGTCCGGGCATTCGCCGCTGCATCGATGTCCGGACGTCTTCGAGCATTGCGGTGAGCTGCCCGCGGACGACGGCGTAGCCCAGCAGGTGTTCCGTCGCCACGTAGCCGAGCGAGCTACGGCGGTAATCGACCAGCATGATCGCTGCCTCCGCCGGGGTGTACTGCTCGACGAGCCCGCGGATGATGGTGCGCACCAACGTCGTCTTCCCTGATTCCGGCCCCATGAAGGCGACGAAGTGCGAGTCGACGGCAGGACGCCAGACAGCAGGCGTTCCGTCGACACCGACACCGAGCGGCACAGAACCCGCGGCGGGGGCTGGAATATCGGCGTACGGAACGCGGGTCGGCAGGGCTCGCAGGTGTCGGGTCACCTCGGTCGGCAGTTCTTCGAACGACCTCGAAACCACCTCCGCGCCGAGCGTGAATCGCGCGGAGTCGAAGCGCGAACGGGCCAGGAAAACCGCATCGTCGAATTTGAACCCGCTGGTGAAATTCGCCGAGGTGAACACCGCGTCGCTGCCGAAGCTGACTGAGGTGAAATGCGGGCACTGAGCGAAAACAGCGCGGCTGAAGTCGGCCTCCGCGGTGAACTTCGCCGAGGCGAAGCTGACCGTGTCGGTGAAATTCGTGCCCTCGAACCGTGCGCTGCTGACGAAGGTCGTCGCGCGGAAGTCCGCCGAACGCACCCGGCAGCCGCTCAGATCGAAGTCGAGCAGGCTCGCGCCGCCGAGATCGAGGTCGGTGGCCGGCCAGAAGCGGTGGTCCGGCGCCTCGGGTCGCAGGTGGGCTGCCAGGACTTCGCCCACCGCGTGCCGGACCCGGCCTTGCTGCACGGCGTGCTGGTCGCGGGTCGGGCCGGTGTCGGCGGCGCTGTCGGAGAACATGCGCAGGTAGGCGCAGAGCACATTGACGATCGTCTGCCGCTGGTCCGGGCTGTTCTGGCCGAGCCGCTCCAGTGCGTAGAGCCCGCCGAGCTGCACCGCCAGCCGGTCCGATCCGAGCTGGTCGACAGCTTTGCTGTAGAGCTCGGTGAGCCGGCGTTCGGTCGCGTCCAGCCGGGTGTCGTCGGCCACCTGCTCCTGAAGCGCGTGCGTCCGCGCCGCCGAGGCTTGGTCAAGGTCTTTCTGCTTCAACGCGATCTCGGCACTCCGCTGACGGCGGGCGGCGAGCAGCAGCGCCGCCGCTCCGCCAGTCCCGACCACGACGGTGCCCGCGGTCTTGATCGCCTCGAGCTGGTTCCGCTCCTGCGCGTCGCCGTTGCCGAAAGCCGCCACGAGCCACACCGCGACCGCGATTCCCAGAACCACGATCACGGCGGAGGCGAACCAGATCATCCGGATCGACAGGACCCGGTAAGCGACCGTTCCCGGCTCGCTGCGGCGGGTTGCGCGGTCACTCGGCATGTCGTTGCCTGCCTTTCACCAAGCGAGTAAACCTCTTCGTCGCGGGCGCGAGTTCCTCGACCTTCAGCGCCGCGAGCACGCCGAACGACACCCCGAGCCCGACGAGGCCCTGCAGGATCAGCTTGACCCACACGGTCGCCCGGCTCCCGGTGTCCGGCACGAGCCAGCCGGCGGCGACGGCCGCAGCGACGCCGAGTCCGCTCGCGACGACCGTGAACAGGATGACCCCGAGCACCCGCTTGCTGCGCAGGTTGCCGAGGCTCGCCCACAACCAGACCTGGCCCATGATCGCGCCGACCACGAACGTCAGGGAGTTCACCAGCATGGAGCCCAGCACGATGTCGCGCGCGTCCAGCAGCACTGGGCACAGATACAGCAGCGGAATCTTCACCACGGTCATCACGACCATGATCAGCGTCGGGGTGCGCGCGTCCTTCATCGCGTAGAAGACCCGCAGCTGCAACATGACCAGCGCGTACGGCAGCAGCCCGAACGACGAGATCGCCAGTGCCTCGCCGAGCCGGCCCGCGTCGGCCGCGGAGTTCGCGCCGCCGCTGAACAAGGCGACCCCGATCGATCCGCCCACCACCGTCATCACCGCGGCGATCGGCACCAGCATCACGGTGGAGATGCGCGACCCGTAGGAAAGATCGGCCACGACCTTGCGCACATCGCCGTCCGCGGCGTTGCGGGACAGCCGCGGCATGATCGCGGTCAGCAGGGACACCCCGATCACGCCGTAGGGCAGCTGGAACAGCAGCCAGGCGTTGGAATAGATGGTCACCCCGCCCGCGTCGCCGCTGGTCAGCACCCGGGTGTTGACGGTGAGGCCGACCTGGCTGACCGCGACGTAGCCGAGGATCCACAGAGCGAGGCCGCCGAACTCCTTCATGCGCTTGTCGATGCCCCAGCGCCACTTGAAGCGGAACCCCGTCCGCAGCAACGGCGGGACCAGCAGCGCCGCCTGCACGGCGATGCCCAGCGTGACGCCGATGCCGAGCACGAGCAGCTTCGGGTCGCTCATGCGCACGGGATCGGTCGAGATCTTGCCCGGCATCAGCATGAACAAACCCAGGGTCGCGATGACGACGACGTTGTTCATCACCGGGGCCCACGCCGTCGGGCCGAAGATGTGCTTGGCGTTGAGGATCGCCGACAGCAGCGCGAACACGCCGTAGAAGAAGATCTCGGGCAGCAGCAGCCGGGCGAACGCGTTGGTCAGCGCGGAGTTGGCGTGTCCGCCCTGCTCCGTGTACAGCGAGGTCAGCGCTGGTGCCGCGGTCACCGCGAGGACGGTGCCCGCGGCCAGGACCGTCAGGCCGACCGTGAGCATTCGCTGCGTATAGGCCGCGCCGCCGTCGGGATCGTCCTGCGACCGCACCATCAACGGCACCACGACGCTGCTGAGCACGCCGCCGAGCAGCAGTTCGAAAACGACGTTCGGCAGCGTGTTGGCGATGTTGAACGAGTCGTTCTCGACGCCGGTGCCGACCGCCCACACGAGCATGAGCTTCCACAGGAAACCGGTGATCCGGCTGACCAGCGAGGCGACGGCCATCTTCCCGCTGGACTTCGCGATCGACGGCGGCGGCGCCTTCGGCTCGACGCGCGGCACGCGGACGGTGGCCTCGCCGGCCGGCGCACTGCTGGCCGGCGCGCCGCTGGGCAGCCGCGGCAGCATCCGGGGGACGAGCGAGTCGTACGGGCGCAGCACGTCCGGGTCGGCGACCGGCCATCTCGAACTCGCCGGGACCCCGCCGACGCGCGGGATGAAGATCGTCGCGTCGGGATCGTTCGGAGCCAGCGGCGGCGCGCCGAAGGGCATGCTGTCCTGCTGGCGCTCCTGCTGCCACGGCCGGACCAGCGGCCGCCGCTGCCAGGGAGGCGGCTGGGGCTGGGGCTGCTGGCCGCGCGGTGGCAGCCGCCTGCGATAACCGTTCGCCCCCGGCGGGATGCGGACGGTCTGGTGGTCAGGGCTCTGCTCAGGCGGCGGGCGCCGCTTGACGCGTTCGGCGGGACGCTCTGGCGGCCACTCCGGGTCGCTGTCCAACGTGTGCCCCATCGTCAACGGTCGATTCGAACCCCAAGGGTAGTCAGTCCGCGCGTCCCGGTGGCTGATCCGGGGAGAGATTTACTGTTCGGTAAGCACCGCGAGAGCGGCCCCTGCTGGCGAGGGGCTCGGGACGGCCCGGTGGCACGAATGCCATGGCGAAGCTGTTCGAAGAACGCGTCGAAGACGAAGGATCTCCAGGCGGAGCGGGAACCGAACTCCGTGCTTGACCAGTGGGCACGGAGACCGCGTTGGTGCAGGTATGTTGCATCTGCGTGATCGGCTACTCGCCCGCGGCGGGATTCGTGATCACGGTGATCATCGACCGCGTGGATCATTCGGGCATCAATGCCTGGAAGACCAACGGCGCCGACCTGCGTGCGTACCGAGCGGCACCGGGAGGAGAGGACGATGCGTCATGACTGAGCCCATGAGCCGCGAGCAGGTGCTGGCCGGGATTCGGGGAGAGATCGCCGAGCAGGAAGCCTCGGCGCGGCGGGAAGCCGATCCGGTCAAGCGCGAGCGCATGCTGCGGCACGCACGCTCCCGCCAGGACCACGCAGAGGAAGAAGCGGACGCGGTCGCTGCTGATATCGCCGAGAACGAGCAGTCCGCGCTGTCCCTGCGGGTACCGTCATCGCTCGCGGCCGCGTTGAAGGCGCGCGCCGCGGCGGAGCAGATTCCCACCTCCGCCTTGGTGCGGCGGATCCTCGCCCAAGCGGTGCAGCGCTCGGATGCGCCGGTGCTCACCGTCGAACAAGTCGAGCAGATCGCCCGACGGGTCTACCGCGAATCCGTCTGAGTTCGGCGAACAGCCCGAACTCCGCTGGCTGAGGGGTTGGGCGCGGCGAGCGAGCCTTGGCCGATCGCCCGCTGATCTCGGCTGCGGATTAATGCGGCTGCCAGCCGGTGTTGCGGCCCATCAGGTGCAGCAACTGGTCCTGCCGCGACGCTGATTCGCCGAGCGTCCCCGGAGCGGCGAAGAACCGGTGCGTCGTGTCGGCGGCGACGGGGGATTCCGCCAGTCCGGCGTAGATCGTTTCGAGGTTGTCGCTGATCCACGTGACCAGGCCCGGGTCGAGGCGGTCGTCGACCTCAACGGCGCGCGCGAGATCCCACGCGTGGATGGCGCAATCCGTGGCGCGCACGGCCAGCGCTTGGCGTCCGGTCACCTGGCCCAGCGGATAGTCGAGCACCCGGTCCAGCGCGCCGGGACGGCTGAAGGCGTCGGCGACCAGCCGCATCGACGCGGTGTACGCGCCGAGTGGGTCGTCGCCTAGGGCGTCGGCGTCGCGCATGTGCAGGAAATTCTCGCGGGTCCCGCCAGCGAGCAGGTCGACGTAGTTGAGATTTCCTCGGACCATGTGGTTGACGAGCTGACGGATGTTCCATTCCGAGCAGGGCGTCGGGGCCGTCCACTGTTCGGGCCGGACGGACCGCAGGCGCTGGTCGAATTCGGTGCTGGCAGCCAGAAATCGGCCGAGGGCATTGGTCATGCCTGCCAGTCTTTCGCCACGAGGACCCGTCAGCTGGCGAAAATCCGACGTCGCGCTACTGCCCGATGAACGCGGTCAGCGCCGCCACGACCGCGGCGGGTTGTTCGTCCGGAATGAAGTGTCCGGAATCCGGGATGACGACACCGGTCACGTTGTCTGCCCAGGGGCTGATGGAAGCGGCCATGTCGGGGATCGAGCCGTGGGAGCTGGAGATTCCCAGGACCGGGACGGTCAGGTGCTGCCGTTCGAGAGCGGCGTGGTTCTTGCGCGCCGATTCCGCGGCATCGCGGTAGTAGGCGAGCGACGCCCGGAGTCCTCCTTCGGCGGCGAGAGCGGCGGCGTAGTGGTCGATTTCGGTGCGGTCGAAGGGGCTCAGCGCTTTGGCCTTCAAGAACCAGTCCACGTATTCGCGCTCGCGACCGGTGAGGAGGGTTTCGGGGAGATCGGGCACCAGATGGAACGCGAAGTGCCAGGTTTTCCAGGCGCGGTCGGGGTCGGTGGGGATGGAGTCCGGGAGGGTGATTCCGGGGATGCCGGCGTCCAGCAGCGCGAGGCCGTGCAGGCGGTCTTCGTGCTTCAGGGCCAGCGAGAAAGCCACCCAAGCCCCGACGTCGTGCGCGGCCAGCCAGTATTTCGGCACCTCGAGCGCGGTCAGCGCGGCTTGGATCCGCGAGGCGACGGTGTGCGTGTCGTAGCTGTCGTGGGGGCGGTCGGAGTGGCCTTGCCCTGGCAGATCGATCGCGATGACGCGGAAGCGTTCGGCGAGGCCCGGCATCGCTTTGCGCCAAGCCCACCAGGTCTGCGGGAATCCGGCGAGCAGGACGAGAGCGGGGCCAGCCTGCGGACCGCCTTCCACGGCGTGGAGGCCCTCGACCCAGCGGTGGGTGAAGCCCGGCAGGTCATACAGCGGCAATTCGGGCAGCGCGGCGGCAGTCATGGCCCCAGCGTAGCTCATCTTGAACCGGACAGTTCAAGATGAGCTACGCTGGGTGCGACGGCGAGAGAACGGGGTGCGTGGATGGCCGGGAAGAAGCAGTTCGACGTGGACGTCGCGCTCGACGCGGCGATGGTCCAGTTCTGGCGGGCCGGGTACGCGGACACTTCTCTCGACGACCTCTCCCGGGCGACCGGACTGAACCGCAGTTCCATCTACTCCTCGCTCGGGGACAAGGACTCGCTCTACCTGCGCTGCTTGGATCGCTACGCCGCGCGTTACGGAGACCGGTACGACCAGGCCTTGTCGAAGGCGGCCGAGGATCCGCTGCTGGCGGTTCGGGAGTTCTTTGACGTCACTCTGCAACGCATTGCCGACCCCGAGGTGCCGGACGGATGTCTGGTCGCCCAGACCGCGATGGCGATACCGGTGCTGAGCCCGGAAATCGTCGCGCGCGCGACCAAAGCTCTGGGTTTCCAGCAGGCGCGGCTGCGAAAAGCCTTGCGTGCCGCGAAGTTGGCCGACGCCGATGACTTCGCCGTTCACCTCGCGGCGGTCAACCAGTCGTTGGCCGTGATGAGCCGGGCCGGGGCGAGCCAGAAGCAGCTCCGCGCGATAGTCGACATCAGTTTGGGCGCGCTCGCGCGGGCGCGGAACTAGGGCAGGCGCTGGAGTCAGGTGGCGCGGCGCTCGGCGGTCAGCAGATCGAGCAGGCCGGGGAGCCGCCGGTCGATTTCCGCCCGGCGCAACCGGATTCCCTTCCGGTTCCCGTAATTGATCTCGTGGATGAGCCCGGCCTCGCGCAAAACCCGGAAGTGGTGCGTCTGCGTCTGCTTGGACACCGGGAGGTCGAACGAGTTGCAGGTGCGCTCGCTGTCGCTCCCGTCCGCCGCCAGTTCCGCGATCACGGTGCGGCGGTGCTCGTCGGCGAGCGCGCGGAACACCGTGCCCAGATCGGCGGCATCGTCTTCGGACGGAACTGACATCGCCTCACCTCTTTCAGGTACGTCTTGCATCGTACCTTACGGCCGTGCTTGACTGCAGGTACGACGAGATTCGTACCTGAAACCGCGCTCGTCGCTTCCCTCCACCGAAAAGGTTGCTGCTATGACGCCTTCCCGCGTCCTGATCCACGGTGCCGGTATCGCCGGTCCCGCACTCGCCTACTGGCTGGCCCGGCACGGGTACCGGCCGACGGTCGTCGAGCAGGCCAAAGAACTGCGATCCGGCGGCAGCGCCGTCGTCGTCAAGGAACCGGCGCTCACGGTCGTCAAGAGCATGGGCATCCTCCCGCAGTTGCGCGAGATCGCCACCCGCGCGAGCGTCCTCTCGCTCCTCGATCCGGACGGGCGACAGCTCCTGCGGGTCCCGACGACGTCCCCGCAGTCGGTCGAAGTGACCCGCTCCGACCTGTCCGCGGTACTCCACCGGGCAGCGCGCGACGACGCGGAGTTCCTCTTCGACGAAACGGTCACCTGCCTCCGGCAGGACCCATCAGGAGTCGAGGCCACCTTCCGCCGGTCGCCGCCGCGCCGGTTCGACCTGGTCGTCGGTGCGGACGGCATCCATTCCCCGGTGCGCCGCATGGTCTTCGGGCCGGCGGAGCAGTTCACGACCAGCATGGGCATGTACAGCGCGACGGTGCCGCTGGAGCCCGATGCGCTCGATGACCCGGAGGCGGCGGTGATGCTGACCGCGCCCGCCCGGATGCTCACCATCCACCCGTCCCGGGGGAATCCACTCGCGATGTTCACTTTCCGCGGCGGGCGCGTGCCTGGCTACGACCGCCACGACACCGCGCTCCACAAGCGCCTGGTTGCCGAGGCGTACGCGGGCATCGGCTGGCGAAGCCCCGAGTTGGTTGAGGCGTACCAGAATCACCCTGCGCCCTTCTTCGATCCGCTCGCCAACGTGCGGATGGGCAAGTGGTCGCGCGGCCGTGTGGCATTGCTCGGCGACGCGGCATCCGCAGTCGCCCTGCTCGGCGACGGGTCGAGCATGGCGATGGCTGGCGCGCACACGCTGGCCGAAGCGCTCGCAGCGCATCCCGGTGATCATGCGCGAGCCTTTCAGGCGTACGAGGCGAAGCATCGGCGGCACGTGGAGCCGAGGCACCGGCGCGTCGGCCTCGTCGCCACGCTGCTCGTTCCGCGAACTCGGCACGGGCTGGCGCTGCGCAATACCGTCGGCCGTGCTGTCGGCCTCGCTGCCCGAAATCCCTTGCCCGCCAAGCAGAACAGTCGCTAACCGTCTTTGGCGATCTCGCAGAGGGAAGCACGCAACGGCGAACTGCCGCTGATCGGGTCGCCCGGGCCTTGGCTCAGCACGAGATTGAGGTTCGCGCTGCCGTCGCCGAAGGGCGGATAGCCGGGCTGCCCGAGTGAATCGGCAGGCTGCCACCAGCCGTGCTGTCCGCATACGACGTTCGGGCGCAAGTTGACGTTGAATTTCGCCTTCGCGTGGATGCTCCCCAACGGCGTCTCCAGCCGCACCCAATCCCCGGCGTCGATCCCGCGTGCCGCAGCGGTTTCCGGGTGCAGTTCGACCTTGGGTTCGGGGGCGGATGTGCGCAGGCTGGCGATTTCCCGATGCTGGGTTTCGCAGAAAAACAGCGATTTCGCGCAGGTGAGGATCAACGGGTAGCGCTCCGCCAGATCCGGTCGGGAGAGCGGGCTGATCGAGGGTTCGGTAAAGGTGGGCAGCGGCGGATATCCATGGTGCAGCAACGGTTCCGAGTACAGTTCGACCAGGCCGGACGGTGTGCGGAAGCCGCGTTGTTCGTACTTGCGATGGACTGTTTCCAGCGGCAGCCGGATTCCTTCCGGGGCCGCGCGCAGTTGGTCGAGTGTGATGCCGCTGGGCGTGAGCTGATGTTGCCAGGCCGCTTCGATGTCTCCGTTGAAGAACTGCGGGCCGAGCCCGAGGGCGATGGCGAGGTCGAAGATGATCCGCAAGTCCGACCGGGCTTCGCCGCGGGCGGCTACCAACGGCTGTCGCAATTGGACAGTCGACTGCGCGGCCTGGCTTGTCTCGAAACCAATCCGCAGCGCTTCGGCTTCCCATGCACTCGCCGCGGGCAGCACGAGGTCGGCCTGCTCGGCGGTCGGGTTCAGGAACAAATCCGTGTGGACAAAGAAATCCAGCGCGCGGAGAGCGTCCCGCCCCCTCAAGCTGTCGCCGTGCGCCATGACCAGGTTGCCGCCGAAGTTGACCAGCGCTCGGGCACGGTAGGGCACGCCGTCCAGGGCGGCGCGGTAGAAATCCTCGCCGGTGACGAATTCGAACCTCGCCGGGCCCAGCGGACGCTCCTGTACTCCGATGGTCTTGGCGCGCTGCTCGGGCGGCAGCAGTTCCCGGCCGTCGACCGGGTTGGTTGGCACGGGGGTGAACAGCACGTTCCCGCCGGGCGCGTCGATGCATCCGGTGAGCGCGTAGAGCTGGCCGATGGCGCGGACGGTCTGGGTCGCGTTGCTGTGCTGCTCCAGCCCGCTCCAGGTGTAGAACGCGACCGGGCGTTGCTCCCAGAGCAGCCGGGCCGTGGCGACGATCTGGTCAGCGGGTACGCCGGTGATCTCCTCGGCGGCCTCGGGCGGGTACTTCGCGCATTCCTCGACGATCAGATCCCAGACCCGGCGGCCCGAGTCGACCGGCTTCGAAGCGTTGGTCCACCGTTCGACGAATTCCTTGTCGTACCAACCGTTGTCGATCATCACGTGCGTGAGCGACAACGCCAGCGCGGCGTCCGTGCCGGGGCGCACGCGCAGCCACTGGTCGGCCTTGCTGGCCAGCCCGGCGCGCCGGGGATCGACCACGACGAGCTTGGCCCCGCGCCGTAGCGCGGCGGTGGTCGCGGTGGCGTGCGCGAGCCGCGAGACCGACGGGTTGTAGCCCCAGTAGAGGACGCACTGCGCGTTCTCGAGATCGGGCAGGTACGCGCCGGGGACCGGCTCGCCCCAGGTGTAAAGCGTGCCGAGGTGGCGGCCCCAGCCGCAGAGTTCCATGTAGACGGCGAAGTTGGGGCTGCCGAAGCCGCGCCGGAGCCGGGTCAGCCACTCGATGGTGTCCGACATCGCCGACGTCGAGGGCGAGGCGCTGCCGAACACCACCGCTTCCGGACCCGACTCCGCGGCGATCGCGGTCAGCCGGGATGCGATCGTCGCCAGCGCCTCGTCCCAGCTCACGCGCTCCCAGCCCGGGTCGGCCGCGCCCTTCGGAGCGGTCCGGCGAAGGGGGTGCAGCAGCCGGTCCGGATGCGCGACGATCTCGGGCGCGGCCTTGCCTTTGACACAGATCGCGGCGCCGGTCGGATGGCCGGGCAGCGGGCGGAGCGCGAGCAGCCGCCCGTCCTCGACCGTCGCGGTGGCTCCGCACCTCGACACGCACAGCGGGCAGAACGTCGGTACTTCGGTCGCCATCGCGCACCTCCGGGCTCTGCCTGGAAGTCGGGACTGCTCCGTCCGGCGTAACAGCCGAGGTTTCACCGGCGACTTTCCGGGGTGAACGCGCCGGTGCGGTTGTCCGAATTGGTCGCCACCTTGTCGCTGGTGGCCGATCTCGGCATGGGCCGCCCGATGGAGCGCGTGCTGCGGCAGACCGTCATCGCCCTACGACTGGCCGACGCGGCGGGTGCCGACGACAGCGTGCGCGCGGCGGCTTACTACACGTCGTTGCTGACCTGGGTGGGGTGCGCCGCCGACACCAGCGAGCTGGCCGCGTTGTTCGGCGACGAGACGGAGCTGTATGCCGACAGCCACGACGGCGACCTCGCCGGGGTCGCGATGGCGATGTTCGTCCTGCGCCATCTCGGCCGCGGCGGTCCGCGACTCCGCCGTGCCGCGCTCGTCGGCCGGTTTCTCGCCACCGCGGGACGGTCGGTGCAGGAGGTCATGCAGGCGCATTGCCAAAGCGCGAGCGAGCTGGCCGGACGGCTCGACCTCGGTGAGGACGTCTGCCGTCCGCTGCTGCAGTCCTTCGAACGCTGGGACGGGCGCGGCGTCCCCGGCGACGCTGGCGGCGCGGACCTCGACCCGGCGATCCGGCTGGTCCAGCTCGCCGACAACGTCGAAGCTTTCCACGACACCGCGGGCGTCGACGGCGCGGTCACCGTCGCCCGGGAACGCCGGGGCACGCAGTTCGACCCGGCTTTGGTCGACTGCTTCCTGAACCACCGCGCGGACATCTTGGCCGGGCTGGACCGGATCCAGGCGTGGGACGAGGTGATCGCCCTCGACCCCCGGCTCGGCGTCCAGCTGTCCGACGACGAACTCGACCGAGCCCTGCAAGCGTTCGCCGACTTCGCCGATCTCAAATCCCCGCCGCGACTAGGACATTCCCGAGGAGTCGCCGCGCTCGCCGCCGACGGCGCGACCCGGCTCGGCCTCCCCGCCGCGGAGGTCCGATTGGTGCGCCGCGCAGGCTGGGTGCACGACATCGGGATGATCGGCGTCCCGAGCGCGATCTGGAACGCGACCCGGCCGTGGTCGCTCGCGCAGGCCGAACGGGCGCGCACGCATCCGTACCTGACCGAACGGATGCTCGCCGGAATGCCCGGCCTCGCCGCGGTCGCCCGCTGCGCGTCCCATCACCACGAACGACTCGACGGTTCCGGTTACCCGCACGGGCTTTCCGGCGACGCCCTGCCGATGACGTCGCGGGTCCTCTCCGCCGCCGACGTCTACCACGCACTCGGCGAACCGCGCCCGCACCGCCCTCCGCTGGCTCCCTCCGTGGCCGCGCGAACGCTCACTGCGGAAGCCCACGCCGGACGCCTCGATCCTGACGCGGTGAGCGCCGTCCTGACCGCTACGGGGCAACGGGTCCGCCGCACCTCTGCTGGCTTGACCGCCCGGGAGACCGAGGTCTTGCTCCACCTGGCCCGCGGACTGTCGAACCCGGAGATCGCCGCCGCGCTGACGCTGTCCCGCAAGACGGTCTCGACGCATCTGGAGCACATTTACGCGAAACTCGGTGTGACGACTCGGACGCAGGCCGCGCTGGTCGCGATGCGCCGCGGTCTGACGGGGTGAAAGATCGGGCAGTTACCCGATCCGGGTCGGTGCTTTCGGACGTAAACCTGAGGCATGACAACACAACTCCAGGCCTCCCGCATTTCCAAGGCGGGCGCCTTCATCGAAGCATTGAGCAGACAGGACTTCGCGCGGATGTCGTCCGCAATGGACAGCGAGGTGCGGTTGACCGCCTTGCTGCCGCCGGGATTGCGCGAGTTCCACGGTCCGGCCGAGGTCACCGCCGCGTTCACCCATTGGTTCGGCGAGGTCTCCGATTTCGAACTCGCCGAGGGAGAGGTGGACCGGGTCGGCCCGCGACTGCACCTGCGCTGGCGAGCGCGCGTGCGTGCGGAGCGGCTGGGGGAGGGGTGGTTCGCGGTGGAACAGCAGGCATATGTGGACGATGACGCGGACGGGCGGTTTTCGCGGATGGTGTTGCTGTGTTCGGGTTATTGCCCGGAGGACGGGGCGCGCTGAGCTCACCTTCTCGTGAGTGTTTATCCCGGTTAGAACCGGCATAAACACTCACGAGGCCACCCACCCATCAGCCAGCGAGAACCGAAGTCTCCCAAGCGAACCCGTCCGGATCCGTGATCTTCCCGGCGTTCCCGCCGATCGTCAGCAGATGCGAACCCGAACCCTCCTCCGGCACCCCGGCGTCCTTCGCCAAAGCCTTCCGGCCGTAAAGCGCCAGCTTGATCGGGCTCGTCTCGAATTCCACATACTTGCGCCCGTAACTCTTGCCCACCGCGAGCCCGTGCGAGACGTAGAACTGCTTGGTCGCCGCCACATCCGACGCGCCCAGCAGCAGCACCATCTGGTCGTATTCCCGAACCCCCGCGCCGGAATCCTTCTTCGTGGAAGTCGCGACCTTCCAAATCGCACCGTCCGGAGCCTGCACAACTCCGCCGAAACCCCACAGCGACTTAGCGGCGGGCTTCAGCGAAGTGGCACCCGCGGCGAGTGCGGCGTCCAGGTAAGCAACGGCGTTGGCGGGCTGGGAAACGGTGAGCGACAAGGTAAATCCGCGGAAACCAGTGCTCGGCGCGACGGCGTGGCGGAAGCGGAGACGGTCGCCCAGATCGAACGCGGCGGTGTAGAAGCGCTCGGCGGCGGCGACATCGGGAACGTCCAGGGTGACAAAGTCGAATGAGGTCATGCCGTAAACGCTAAGTCCGGCACCAGCCCCGACGCTTCTTGATTCCTGATCGCTTACCGAGCCGGACGTCCGGCCAGCCACGCTTCGCGGCGGCGCGGTGACGCTCGGGACAGCCAAGCGTCCTCGACGACCTCGGCCAGCTCCTGCCGCGTCAGCGAGCCAAGGTGGGCGGCCCGGACGAGCACCGACAGGTGGCCGTCGAAGTGCGGAGTGGTGAAAAACGGGCTGTCCGGGTCCTGGACCAGCGCTTGCTTGTCCGATTCGGACGGTACCCAGAACACGATCACATCCGGATACCGCTGCCCGGTGTCCGGGTCGAAGGCGTCCGGCCGCGGCGTCCGGAAGAACACGAACGACTTGCCGCCGACCTGGTAGACGGGGTTCTCCCGCGAGCCGCGCACCACCGTGACGTGGGGCATCCCCAGCGCCAGCTCGTGCACGTCCTCGACCCGCGCCCGCATGACCTGCACGATACGGCTCCCAGCGCACCGCGTCAGGTATGAACAGGGGATGGTCACGCTGGATCGGCTCGTCAACGTCCTCGGTGGATACGGCGCGCGGTTGTGCTGCTGCCCCGTCGCGCGCGCGACGGCATTGCGGGACGTCGTGATGGACGACCCCGCCGATCCGCGCGGGTTGCGCGGCGACGTTTACCTCGCGGTGGGCGTCGAATCAGTGCTGGAAGCTGTCGAACGGGCCGCTCAAGCACGGGCGTCGGTCGTGCTGGTGCGCGGAGCCACGCCGCCGGGGCCGGACGAGGTCGCGAAAGCCGAGGCTGGCCAGGTCGCGGTGCTGCTCGTGGACCCGGAAGTGTCGTGGGGACAGCTCGCGGGCGTCGTCTACGGCCTGGTCCTGGAAGGCCGCGAGACGGAATCCGGCCGCGGCCCGACCGACCTGTTCGCGCTGGCCGACAGCCTCGCGGACGCACTTGGCAGCGCGGTCACCATCGAGGACCAGTTGTCGCGCGTGCTCGCGTACTCCAGCCGCCAGCAGGGGGCGGACCGAGTGCGGCTGGAGACGATCCTCGGGCGGCGAGTGCCGGACCAGGTGCGCGAGTTGTTCGAACGCCGTGGCGTGTTCGCGCACCTCGCCCAGTCGGACGAGCCGCTGTTCGTCGAGGCCGATCCGGAGCACGGGCTGACCGGACGCATGGTCGTCGCGGTCCGGGCCGGGCGCGAGACGCTCGGGTCGATCTGGGTGGAGTGCGAGGAGCCGCTGTCGGACGTCCGGCGCACTGTCCTGCACGACAGTTCCCGCACGGTCGGGCTGCATCTGCTGCGGTCGCGGGCGAGTGCTGACCTCGAACGGCAGGTCGAGTCGGACCTGGTGATCCGGCTGCTGGAAGGCACCCCGGACGCGGCGGCTGTGCTGAGCAGGCTCGGTTTGCCGCCCGGCCGGTTCCGCGTGGTCGCGCTCCAGGCGCACATCGCCGACGAACGCCACGCCGCGCTGCTGCTCGCCTTCGAGCGCGCGACCACCGGTTTCGGCTGGTCGCGGCCAGGTCGGAGCACGTTGTTCAGCAACACCGTCTACACCGTTCTACCTGGCGAAGACGTCGAGACCGCCCGCGCGTGGATCGACGGGATCCGCGATGCGCTGCCCGCGCAGGTCACGGTCGCGGCGGGGATCGGCGCGCCTGCGTCCACGGCGGATCTTCCGGCCAGCAGGCGGGAATCCGACGAATGTCTCGCCCTGCACGACGTCCGCCCGGAGCCCGGCGCGGCCGTCTCGTACGACGAGTCCTGGGACGACATCCTGATCCTCCGCCTGCGCGCCGCCGCGGCAGCGGGCCGAGCCCCGGCGCGCGGTCCCATCGCGGACCTGGCCAGGCACGACGCGGCCAACTCGACCAGCTACGTCGCGACCCTGCGCGCCTGGCTCGAGACCCAAGGCGACCTCACCGAGGCCGCCGAACGGCTCGGCGTGCACCCCAACACCATCCGCTACCGGCTGCGGAAGATGGCCGACGTGACGCCGCTGCGGCTCGATCTGCCCGCGAAACGCCTGGCGATGATCATCGAACTCGCCGTCGCCGATCCGCAGGATTGACCGATCCGGACAAACGGGCTTGCTCCGTTTGGCCGAACTCGACAAAGACCGTCCGCCGAATCCGGGTCATCCTGGCCGCACCAGCACAAACAGCGGCACGGCTTGGCGGAGGCACACCATGGGCGATCTCGACCGGAAGGACGGCGGACCGCGTTCGGCGATCGTGGTCGGCGCGGGCATCGTCGGACTGTCGACCGCCTGGTTCCTGCAGGAACGCGGCGTGCGGGTGACCGTCGTCGACCGCGAGGGCATCGCGGCGGGCTCGTCGTGGGGCAACGCGGGCTGGCTCTCGCCGGGATTGTCGATCCCGCTCAACGAACCCGCCGTCCTCCGCTACGGCCTGCGCACCCTGCTCGACCGGCAGGCGCCGCTGCACGTCCCGGCCACTCCGGACCCGCGCCTGTGGCAGTTCCTCGCCCGTTTCGCGGCGAACTGCACCCACCGGTCCTGGAACCGGGCAGTGCGCGCGAACCTGCCGTTCAACGAGGAATGCCTTGAAGCGTTTGACATCCTGACCGCCAGCGGCATCGACGCACCGACCGTCGACGCGCCCATCACCGCCCTGTTCGAGAACTCGGCGAAGGCCCAAACGCTGGTCAAGGAACTGGACCGGCTCGGCGACGCCGGGCAGAAGGTGTCCTGGACCCAGCTCGCCGGACCGGAGCTGCGCGAGCACTTCCCGCAGGTCACCGACCGGATCGGGGCCGGCATCCGGATCGACGGCCAGCGGTATGTCGACCCCGGCCGGTTCGTCGAATCGCTCGCCCGCGCGGTGGTCAGCCGCGGCGGCACGATCCGGCACCGGTTCGAGGTCGCCGCGATCCGCAGGCACGAGTACGCCTACACCCTGCTGTCGGCGAACGGCCAGACGGTCAACGCCAACGCCGTCGTGCTCGCCACCGGCGCGTGGCTGGGCGAACTGGCGCACAAATGGGGCGTGCGCGTCCCGGTGCGCGCCGGGCGCGGGTACTCCTTCACTGTGCCGACCGACGATCCGGTGCCGAGCCCGATGTACCTGCCGGACATCCGGGTCGCGTGCACGCCGTACCAGGGCGGGCTGCGGGTGGCCGGGACGATGGAGTTCCGCAAGCCGGACGACCCGCTGTACCCGGCTCGCGTCGACGCGATCATCGCCTCGGCCCGGCCGCTGCTCAAGGGCCTGCGTTGGGACCAGCGCACCGACGTCTGGGTCGGCTCGCGCCCGGTCAGCGCCGACGGGCGGCCGGTGATCGGCCAGACCGGCGCGCCCGGCATGTACGTCGCGGGCGGGCACGGCATGTGGGGACTCTCGCACGGCGCGATCACCGGGAAGCTGCTCGCCGAGCAGATCGCCACCGGCAGGTGCCCGGATGCGCTGCGGCCGTTCGACCCGCTGCGGTGACACCCCAGTGTCCGCCGAACCCGCCGGTCCGCCGCCGCTGACCGGCGACGAGCACGCCGAGCTGCTGTTCCTCCGCGCGGAGAACGCCTTGCTGCGCACCGAAAGAGACATCCTGGTGAAAGCCGCCGGCTGGTTCGCCGCCGACGCCGGCGTGCTCGACCGCCGCACCGAGCCCGAGCCCCGCTGACCGCCGCGGGACTCCTCGAAAGTCCGTGGGGGCTGGGCGCCTCCTGCTAGCCCGGCCCTCACGGACGCCATCCGAAAGGCACCTCTCATGTCGACGACCTCTTCGCGTCCCTGGCTGACCGCCGACGCGCACGCCCGCCTCGCCGCGGAACTCGCTGACCTGCAACGCGAACCCGAACTCGGCGAAGCGGCGGGCGAACACGACCGGCTCGACCGCAGGCAGCACCGGCAAGCGCGGATCCGGCAGCTGCAAGACCTGCTGCAGAACGCCGTCGTCGGCGAAGACCCGCCGGACGACGGAATCGCCGAGCCCGGCATGGTCCTGACCGTCCGCTACGACGACGGCGGCGTCGAGACGTTCCTGCTGGCCGCCCGCGACGAGGTCGGCACCGACCTCGAGGTCTACTCGCCGGACTCGCCGCTCGGGCGCGCGCTGGACGGCGCCAAGCCGGGGGAGCAGCGGGAGTACGAGGTGCCCAGCGGCGCGGTCGTGCGGGTCACCCTGGTCGAGGCTTATCCGTACGGGCGCTATCAGAGCCATGGCTGAAGCCCGTTTCGTGGCTACCCTGAAAGGGTGACCGACGAAGAGCTCATCATCGAGTTCGCCCTCGCCCGGCTCGACAACCCGAGCCTCGACCTCGAGGAGGTCGCCGCGCTCCTCGTCCGCCGGGTCGGACCGGACCGGATGCTCGACCTCGCCGCGCGCAACCTCGAGACGCGCGGCGAACTGCGCGGCGCGATGTTCGAGTCGGCCGTCGAACACGTCTTACGCGTTGTCCTGACACTGCGCGGCCCGGCTGACTGAGCCGTGGACAATTCGCTGACCTGCGTGGACAACACCCCGCATTGACCGTGGACAGCGAGGAGTTGAGGACAAAACGGGCGGCGCGCTGGGATGAGTGCACCGGGATTTCCCGGCTGCAACTCCATTCCGTTTCGTCCGAGGGGACACCCATGAAGATCGGCAAGACGCTGATGGCCGCCTCCGCGCTGGGGATCGCATTCGCCGGGATCGCCGCGCCCGCCGCGTCGGCGGACACCGCGGCGGCTCCGGTGAGCGCGCAGAGCAAGCACACCGCGAGCATCAAGTGCACGAAGCCGTCCGGGAAGAAGGCCAACTACTCGTGGGGCGACGGCGCCACGAACGTCACCGTGTACTTCAACAACCACTGTTCGCACAAGGTGTCCGCGGGCATCGTGCTGAAGGACACGAACGGCGCGATGAGCGTCCAGTGCATGACCACCAATGGCGGCACCAAGGGCAAGAAGAAGTTCCACATCGGCATCGACCACTCGGTCGTGCGCATCCAGAAGGGCTGCAAGCTCTGAGCCCCGCTCGCTGATCCGCCGGGCGGGCCCGGGGCTGCGCCGCCCCGGGCCGCCTGGCAACCTCCAATGGGTCGATGTCGATCATTGGAGGTGTCATGAGCGAGCCCGCGGCCGGGCAGCCCCAGGCCCGCCGAGGTCGCAAGCACATCGTGCCCGACGCGGAGGCGGGTCCGGTCTCCCGGTTCGCCTGCGAGCTGCTGGACTTGAAGCGGGAAGCAGGCGACCCGTCCTACGACCGGATGCGCACGGAACTCGGCGCGGCGGCGTCGAAATCGGCCCTGTCGGCCGCCACGCGCGGACGCAGCGCGCCGTCCTGGCCGACGACCTGGGAGTTCGTCCGGAGCCTCGCGGTGACCGGACTCGGCCGCGACGAGGAGACGGTACGGCGCGAGTGGCTGGCGCGATGGGAAGAGGCGGTCGAGGGACAGCCGTCGGACTCGGCAGGCGAGACCGGTCCACCGGACCAGGCATTCGAGACGCACTCCGAGCCGCCCAGCGCAGAGGACTGGAGCGCAGCCGACGCCCCTTCTCCCGCCGAGCCCTTCGCCACTCCGTCCCGGGAACCTGCCAAGACCCGCCGCTGGGGCTCGATCGTCGTCGCGGCAACCGTCCTGGTCGTCCTCGGACTCGTGGCCGCGGTCGTAGTCCTGGCCACGCCGTCCTCCCGCGACAAGGAAGCTGCCGCCCCGCACTACCCGCTGCCCGGCGACTCGTCCGGCTTCGGCGGCGACGGCCTCTCCGGCGACGTCACCTTCCCCGACGGCGCGAAAACCCGCTACGGCCAGACGTTCACGAAGATCTGGCGGCTGAAGAACACCGGCTCGGTGCCGTGGCGCAGCCGCTTCCTGCAGGTCGCGGGCGGCACCACGGTGCTGTGCCCGTCCCCGCCGCGCGTGCCGGTCCCGGACGCCGAACCGGGACAGCTGGTCGAGGTGAGCGTCCCGGTGACGCCGACCGGCACCGGCGTCTGCCACGTCCTGTGGAAGATGGTCGACGAACGCGGCGCGCTGGTGTTTCCGGACCGGACCGGGATTTTCTATCAGGTCACCGTCACCGTCGAGTAATCGGAGAACGCGCCGCGAGTCCTTTTCGGACTGTCCACAATCGCGCATTTCCGCTGGTCACCGCCCTGGGCAAGAAAACCGTACCCTTTTTCCCGTTCGCTCGTTCCGTTCCCGCTGATTCCATTGTGGACATTTTCCGCCGATGCCCGCCGCGGTCGCGGGACGAATTGGCGAACCGGGAATGGCCGCCGGGGAACGGTAGCGGTCACATGACGATGAGTATCCGAATCGAACCCTTCGCAGGATCACTCCTCCGGGTGGGGTGAGGGGCAATCCGCCAGGCGGGCCCCGATTCCGGTAGCTCAGCGTGAGAAAATCGGGTCGACGAGGCCGCGTTACATCACTCTTTAGTGGTGAAATTGCGATAATTGTGGTCACCGGAACCGGCGGGCGGGCGCGCTGCGCGACGGATCTTGCTTTGCGTTTCCAGGGCGTCTTGATAATGTCGCGCTCTGCCAGGGACCGACAGTTGTGCTCGGTCACGCGTGGATTCGGGGATCCGTGCGGCGGCTTCATTCTTGATGTTCGGAAGGACAATTCATGCGTTCTGCCCTGCTGCGCGGACGGACCGTCGCGGTCGCCGTTCCCGCGCTGGCTCTGCTCGCCGCCGCCGTCGCCCCGCCGGCGCTCGCCGCCGGGTCGCCCGCCGGCTCGGCTTACGGCGCGTCCGCTTCGGTCTCGCTGCTGCCCGGCGTGCTCGGCGACAAGGGAATCACGGTCGACACCGGCAAGATCGCCCCGTCCTCGACGGAGGGCCCGGAGTCCGCGCAGGTGGTGAACGTGCCGCTGAAGGGCCTGGTCACGGCGAAGGTCATCAGCAGCTCGGCGAAGCAGGACGGCAGCAGCGGCCCGGTCGACTCGAAGGCCTCCATCGTCGACGCCGCGCTCCCGGTGCTCGCCCCGCTCGCCGGCTCCACCCCCACGGCCCGCGTGATCAGCTCCGAGTGCAAGTCCGCTCCGGACGGCATCACCGCCTCGTCCGAGCTGGCCGGCCTCGACCTCGGCAAGATCGGCAAGCTCCCGGTGTCGACCAAGCCGAACCAGAAGCTCGGCATCGACGGCGTGCTGCAGGTGATCGTCAACGAGCAGATCAAGCACTCCGACGGCAGCCTCACCGTCAACGCGCTGCACATCAAGCTCCTCGGCGGCGACGTCACCGGCGCGCTCGGCAAGGGCGACATTGTCCTCGCGTCGGCCACCTGCGCCAAGGTCGCGGGCAACCCGACGACCCCGCCGTCGTCCACCCAGCCCTCCGAGCCGAGCAAGCCGGCCACCCCGCCCGCCGAAGGCCCCGGCCAGGTGACCGTCGTGCCGGTCGGCGCGCCGGAGACCGGCGACGGCTCGCTGGCGACCGCCCGGTGACCCGTTCCCGGTTCGGGCTTTTCGCGCTCCTGCTGGCTTTCGTCGCGAACTTCGCCCTGCTGGGCTGCGGTTCGGCGGATGCCCCGCCCGCCGCGGCCCCGGCGAGTTCCGCGGCGGCCGCCCAGCAGGTCGCGGACCCGGTTTCGCTCGACGTCCCCAGCATCTCCGCGCATTCGTCGCTGGTGCCGCTCGGCCTCAACGACGACAAGACCGTCCAGGTGCCGCCGGTCGACCAGCCGCTGCAAGCCGGCTGGTACCACTTCGGCCCCAAGCCGGGCCAGGTCGGACCGGCGGTCGTCCTCGGCCACATCGACGGCAACCACCAGAAGGGCATTTTCTGGCGGCTGCACGAGATGAAGAAGGGCGACAAGGTCATCATCGGGCGCAAGGACGGCTCGACGGCCTCGTTCACGGTGACCAAGGTGGACCAGATCGCGAAGAAGACGTTCCCCACCGAAGCGGTGTACGGCAACACCACGGACTCGCAGATCCGCCTGATCACCTGCGGCGGCGCGTTCGACGCCGAGAAGAAGAGCTATCTCGACAACATCATCGTGTACGGCACGCTCGACAGCTGAGCGACTGATACCGGGGCCTCGTCGTTTCGCGCTCGGGCGAAACGGCGGGGCCCTTTGTCATTCCCCGGCGAGCTCGTCGGTCGCCGCCCGGCCCGCTTCGGCGGTGCGGCGCAGGAATCCGGCGATGAGCATCAGCTCGTCCTCGGTGTATCCGGCGCACAGGTCGTCCATGGCCGAGCTCATCCCGCTGTACACGCGAAACAGCTCCTGCGTCCGCCCCGGCACCGCCCGCACGGTGACCGCGCGCCGGTCGGCCGCGTCCGGATCCCGTTCGCGCACTATCCATCCGCCGCGCTGCAGCCGGTCGAGGATGCCGGTCACGGTCGCCGGGTGCAGGCCCGCACGGCGAGCGAGCGCGCTGGGGCTCAGCGGTCCGGCGGACGAGATCAGTTCGAGGCAGTCGAGGTCGACGTCCTTGAGCTTCAGCTGTCCGCCGACCTGGTGGTTCAGCAGCGACAGCTGATTGCGCAGTTCCCGCAGCGACTCCTTGAGCGCCGCCGTCGTGCGCCGCCTGCGCCGCGCGGTGTCCGTTCCGGATGCTCCGGAAGCCATCTGCTCCGCCCTCCCGTTCCCCTGCTGGTCAGGGTAGCCGGGGTCAGGCGGCGGCGAGCAGCGCTTCCCCGGCCGGCGTCAGGACGGCGGGCACCGGCTGCCCGAACGGCCCCGGTTCCTTCGCGCACAGCAGACCGGCGTGCGCGAGCGCGTGCGCGGTGAACTGGTCGCTGCACGGCAGGCCGTCCACGAACAGATCCGGTTCGCAGCTGCAGGTCAGCCGTCCGCGCCCGGCGGCGACGGCACGCAGCATCGAGATCCCGCGGCGGGTGACGGTGGTGTCCATGGCTGCCTCCTCGAAGCGCTCTCACCGATACGTCGAACGAGCAGCCCGGATTTCGACCTAACCTGGCGGGGAAAGCGGACCGGAAGAACGCGGGAGCCCCCATGCTGATCGACGACCTGCACACCGTCCTGCCGGACGACCGGATCGTGCGGGACCCCGACGTGCTGCGCAGCTTCGCGCACGACGAGGCGGAGTGGGCCCCGTACGGCGAACCGGCGGTCCTGGTCCGGCCGCGCACCGCGGACGAGGTGCAGGCGACCGTGCGGCAATGCATCAAGCACGGCACGCCGGTGGTGCCGCGCGGCGCGGGAACCGGGCTGTCCGGCGGGGCGAACGCGCTGGCCGGATGCGTCGTCCTGGCGACCGACCGGATGACCGCGATCAAAGAGATCGACCCGGTGGAACGGCTCGCCGTGGTCGAACCCGGCGTGGTCAACGACGATCTCCGCGCGGCCTGCGGCGAACAAGGGCTTTGGTATCCGCCGGACCCGGCCAGCTCGCCGTGGTCGACCATCGGCGGCAACGTCGCGACCAACGCGGGCGGCGTGTGCTGCGTGAAGTACGGCGTGACGCGCGATTACGTCCTTGGCCTGCAGGTCGTCACCGGCACCGGCGAACTCGTCCGGCTCGGCCGCCGCACCGCGAAGGGCGTGGCCGGGTACGACCTCGCCGGGCTGATGGTCGGGTCGGAGGGAACGCTCGGCGTCATCACCGAAATCACCGTGCGGCTGCGGGCGAAACGCGCGCCAGAGGCGACCGTCGCCGGGTACTTCGACTCGACCGTCGCGGCGGGGGAGGCGGCAGCGGCCATCCGCGCGGCCGGGATCGTGCCCTCGGCGCTGGAACTGGTGGACCGGCATTGCCTGGCCGCAGTGGACGCCTGGAAGAACATGGGCCTGTCCGCGGACGCGAATGTGGTGCTGCTCGGCCGCAGTGACGTGCCGGGCGGGCACGAGGCCGCCGTGATGGTGGAGTGCTTCGAAAAGGCGGGCGCGACCTGGGCCGCGCAGTCGACCGACGAGGCCGAGGCGGACGCGCTGTTCGCCGCCCGGCGGCTGGCGTACCCGGCGCTCGAACGGCTCGGCCCGGTGCTCACCGAGGACGTCTGCGTGCCGACGCATTTGGTGCCGGAAATGCTCGCGCGGATCGATTTGGCCGCCCAACGGCACGACACGCGAATCGCCAATATTGCTCATATCGGGGATGGGAATCTGCATCCCCTGCTGATTACGCCGACCGGGGACGACGACGCGCAGCGCCGCGCACAAGCCGCGTTCGACGACATCGTCGCCGACGCGCTCGAACTCGGCGGCACGGTGACCGGCGAGCACGGCGTCGGCCTGCTGAAGCAGCCAGGGCTGGAGAAAGAGCTGGGACCGGCGGTTCTCGACCTGCACCACGCGGTGAAGAACGCCCTCGATCCGCACGGGATCCTCAATCCCGGAAAGGTCGTCGGAGGTCCCGCACAGCGGTAACTCGACCGAGTGAAAGTAAACAGTCCACAAAGGATAGTCATCCGTTTGTGACCCTTGTCTCCCAGTCGTTTTCTTTTGTTGGTTGCCTACCGCAAGCAACTTGCTTAGCCTAGCTAAGGGAACGGCTGGGAGAGGGGTTTTCGACAGTGGCGGAGCGCAGGACGTATTCGATCGCGGAACTCGGTCCGCGGTACAAGTGGATCGCGCTGTCCAACACGACGCTCGGGATGCTGATCGCGACGATCAACTCGTCGATCGTGCTGATCGCGCTGCCCGACATCTTCAAGGGCATCGGCATCAACCCGCTGGAGCCGTCGAACACGAGCTACCTGCTGTGGATGATCATGGGATTCCTCGTGGTCACCGCGGTGCTGGTGGTGGCGTTCGGCAGGCTCGGCGACATGTACGGCCGGGCCAGGATGTACAACCTCGGCTTCGCCGTTTTCACCGTTTCCTCGATCATGCTGGCCATCACCTGGTTCCAGGGCGACGCGGCCGCGCTGTGGCTGATCGGCTGGCGGATCGTGCAGGGCGTCGGCGGCGCGTTCCTGATGGCGAACTCGTCGGCCATCCTCACCGACGCCTTCCCGGCCAACCAGCGCGGGCTCGCGCTCGGCATGAACGGCGTCGCGGCCATCGCGGGCTCGTTCCTCGGCCTCGTGGTCGGCGGCGTGCTCGCGCCGGTGAACTGGAACCTGATCTTCCTGGTGTCGGTGCCGTTCGGCGTCATCGGCACCGTGTGGGCGTACCTCAAACTGCACGACACCGGCGTCCGCCAGCACGCGAAAATGGACTGGTGGGGCAACATCACCTTCGCCGTCGGCCTGATCGCGGTGCTGGTGGGCATCACCTACGGAATCCAGCCGTACGGGACTTCGCAGACCGGCTGGGGAAGCCCGATGGTGCTGTCGTGCCTGATCGGCGGCGTCGCGGTGCTGATCGCCTTCATGGTGATCGAGACGAAGGTGGCCAACCCGCTGTTCCGGCTGTCGCTGTTCCGGATCCGCTCGTTCAGCTGGGGCAACCTGGCGAACCTGACGGCGTCGCTCGGCCGCGGCGGGCTGCAGTTCGTGCTGATCATCTGGCTGCAGGGAATCTGGTTGCCGCAGCACGGTTTCACCTTCGAGCAGACGCCGCTGTGGGCCGGGATCTACATGCTCCCGCTGACCATCGGCTTCCTGGTGGCCGCGCCGACGTCGGGCATCCTGTCCGACCGGATCGGCAGCCGCGCGCTCGCCTCCGGCGGCCTGGTCATCACCGCGCTCACGTTCCTGCTGCTGATGCTGCTGCCGGTGAACTTCGACTACTGGGCGTTCGCCGGAATCCTGCTGCTCAACGGCATCGGCATGGGCATGTTCTCCTCGCCCAACCGCGCCGAGGTGATGAACAGCCTCCCCGCCGACGCGCGAGGTTCCGGCGCGGGCATGATGACGACCTTCCAGAACGCGGCGATGGTGCTGTCGATCGGCTTCTTCTTCAGCCTGATCATCGCCGGTCTGTCGGACCACCTGCCGGTCGCGATGTCGCAGGGCCTGACCCAGCACGGCGTTCCCGAGGCGGCCGCACAACAGGTCGCCCACCTGCCGGCGGTCGCGGTGCTGTTCGCGGCGTTCCTCGGCTACAACCCGATCCAGCAGCTGCTGGGCGGCCAATTGGGCAGTCTGCCCGCCGACCAGGCGAGCTTCCTGACTGGCCGCAGCTTCTTCCCGAACCTGATCTCGAGCCCGTTCCAGGACGGCCTCGCGGTGGCGTTCGGCTTCGCGATCGTGGTGTGCCTGATCGGTGCCGTGGCGTCGCTGCTGACGAAGGACACGAAGAAGGCGTCGGAGTCGGTGGGCGAGGAACTGGCCGCGGTGGCCGGGGAATCCGGTGGCGGGCCTAGCGAGCTGGTGTCTCCCCGGAGCGACCGCTAGCGGGTTCTGGCCAGAGCACGGCTTGGGCGACGATGACGTTCTCGCCGTTGAAGGTCAGCGCGGGCCCCTCGTGCAGGCGGTAGCCGAGCGCGAGGGCCTCGCTGACCCGGCGGCAGAAGGCGGCGTCATCGGGGCCGGTGAGGACTCGGTAGGCGGGGAGACCGTCTGGGGGTTGGCTCATGGCGGTCATGATTTCAGGTTCGTCGTAGCGGCTTCGCGCGGGAAGCACGGGCCACCAGCAACGCCGTCACCAACGATCCCGCCGCCCCCACGCTGATCGCCCCGAACCCCAGGCGGAACGCGGTATCAGCGTCCGGCAACCGTCCGGCGATCAGCACCGCGAACACCGCACCGCCGAGCGATCCGCCGACCCGGAGCAGGATCGTCACCTGCGCAGCCGCGTCCGGAAGGCGTGACGGTTCGACAGTCTTGTACGCCGCGATCCCCATCGGCATGCTCACCAACGCCACCGAAGCCCCGTACCCGGCAAGCAAAACCTGCACCACTACGCCAGGCGCGTCCACCGGCAGGAACGCGAACGGCACCGTGCTCACCACCGCCAGCATCGCACCCACCAGCGCGACCGGCGCGGCACCGTACCGATCCACCGTCCGTCCCGTCACCGGCGCGATCGCCGCCGTCGCACCGGCGAAGCCGAGCAAACTCAGGCCGGTGCCAACGAAATCCAGGTGCCGGCCCAGCTGGAAATACAGCGTGACCACGATCCCGCTGCCGAAGATCAGCGCCCCGTTGAAAGCGGCGGCCAGACTCGCCGCTCGGTAAAGCCGGTTGCGGTACAAGGAAAAGTCCAGCAGTGGATGCGGATGCCTCAGGCACCGCACCGCGAACGACGCCAGTAAAGCCAGACCAGGCACCAGAATCAGCAGCTCAAGCCGTCCGGTATCGCCCCATGTCGTCACGGTGTAGAGAACCAAGGGCAGCCCAGCGGCGATCAAAACCAAGCCGACGAAATCGATCCCGCCAGTGGCCTCCCGAGAGCCGCGGGGCACGTAGCGGAGTCCGAGAACCAGGCCGACCGCCCCGATCGGCAGGTTGATCAGGAACAGCCACGGCCACGAAAGACCGTGCAGGATCAACCCGCCAGCGAGCGGGCCGAGCGCGGGCGCGACGCTCACCGCGATCCCGAGCGTCGCCATCACCCGCCCCAGCCGCGCCGCCCCGACCTGTTGGCCCAGAACGGTTTGCCCGGCCGGGATCAGCACGCCCCCGGCCAAGCCCTGCAGGAAACGGAACGCGATGAGCGCCACGACATCCGGGGCTACCGCACACAACCCGGACGCCACCGTGAACGCGGCCAGCGCGAAAAGCCACACCCGGCCGGCGCCGAAGCGTCGTGCCAGCCAACCGGTCAAGGGAAGCGACAGGGCGAGCGCGAGCAGGTAACCGCTCGCAACCCATTGCGTCACCGAGAGATCCGCGCCTAAATCGCTGCTGATCGAGTCCAGGCCGATCGTCACCACGGAAGCGTCGAGACCGCTGGCGAACGCGCCGAACACGATGATCCAGCAGATCCGCCACGTCGCGCGGTCGATGGGGGCGGCGACGGTGGTCACGGCGAGACCCGCAGGGTGCGCAGCGCGGTCGACCAGTCGACAAGTTCCCCCAGCATCCGCGTCAGGATGCCTTCGTGGTGGTCGGCGGGGGAGAAGGTGCCGGGTTCGGCCATATCCGGGATGACGAAGTCGGTGAACAATCCCAATGCGACCTGCGAGCGCACGCAGGCGACCTTGACCTCGGCGAGCGTGAGCCGCAGATGCTCCACGGCGCGCGTGCCGCCGTTGGTTCCGTAGCTGACGAAACCGGCGGCTTTGTCGGCCCACTCGGAAAACAGGAAGTCGATGGCGTTCTTGAGCGCCGCGGGCATGGAGTGGTTGTACTCGGGCGTCACGAAAACGAAGCCGTCGAAACCGTCGATCAGCTCGGCCCAGCGCCGGGTGTGGTCGTTGCGGTAACCGCCGATCGCGGCGGGCAGCGGTTCGTCCAGGAACGGCAGGCCCATATCGGCGAGATCGAGCACGCACACCTCGGCCCGGTCACCGAGAAAGGCGGCGGCGCGGGCACGGGTCCATTCAGCGACCTGCGTAGCGCGACGGCCGGGTCGGGTGCTTCCGGAGATGACGGCGATGCGAAGCGGAGAAGTCATGCCCCGAAGGTACAACGCTCGTTGTAGTTTTTGCAACGACCGTTGTACTTCGGCATACTGACCCCGTGCGGACGGACAAACAACGTGCCCTGCTCGACGGCGCCCTGCGGGTTTTCGCGCGCGACGGCTACTCGCGCGCCAGCATCGACGTGCTCGCGGCGGAGGCCGGCGTCTCGTCGCGGACGATCTACAACCACTACGGCGACAAGGCCGGACTGTTCCGCGCGGTAATCCTGGACAGCTCGGACCGCGTGGCCGAACGCCAGATCGCGGTCGCCGACAAGCTGCTGGGCCGGATCGCCGACCTGGAGTCCGACCTCGTCGAATTCGGCCTCCAGTGGGCGAAACGCGACCCGGAAACCGAACCGCACTGGGCACTGGTGCGCCAGATCCAAGCCGACTTCGACCACATCGCCCCGGAAACAGTCGCAGCCTGGAAAGAACGCGGCCCGACCCGCGTAAGGCAAGCCTTGGCCGATCATCTGCGCAGGCTCGCCGCGGAAGGCCACTTAGAGCTGGAAGACCCGTCGCTGGCCGCGGTACACCTCGTGCAACTCACCGCGGGCAGCGCCGCCGCAGCCGAACCAGGAGAGGACTGGGAAACGGTAATCCGGTCCGGGGTCGGGGTTTTCCTGCGCGCTTACGCGCCAGGGGTTACCGGTCGAAGCTGAGCGAGCACGGGTGCGTCCTGCTCGCCAGATCGATCACGAGGCAATGCAAGCGCGTGGTCTGGCCTCGAAAAGCCGCTCCATATAAGGATAGCGCTCGCTTAGCGGGCAGGGGATGCGAGCGGACAGCCGCGCTCGCTGAAGTCGTCAACGGACAAGGTCGGATGGCGAAAGTCCAGGTGCGGCGCAGGCGGCGAGGGCAACTGCGGAGGTCGCGATGCGGGATGAGGTCGTGGCGGTGCGCGATTCCCGAACAGCAACAACCCCCGGGCGACCCGAGAACGCCGGGGGTTTCTCGTGCCTGCGGGGCTACTGCGGAGATACGGGTGCGAAGCTCTCCGCCCACGCGGCACCGTCCCACCACTGAAGCTGGCCGGGCTGGTTCGGCGACGGGTACCAGCCCTGCGCGGGTGCGGCGGGGGCGGCCGTGGGTGCGGGTGCGGACAGTTGGGCGGGTGCCGGTGCGGGAGCGGCCGCAACGGCGGCAGCGACGGCCTCTGCCTGCTTCACGGCCGCTGCGGCAGTCGCCTGCTGAGCGCGGGTCTGTGCCTCCAACTGTTTCAGCTGAGCCTTGGCGACGCGCTGTTTCTTCGACGAACCGCGAACGATGCCACCGGTGCTGACCATGAGGGACTTGCGGATGATGCCCATGTGCGGGCCTTTCTGTTCAGTGTGGTTATTCGGAGGTCGCGTGACCGGGACCGACCGTTACGCGGCGGTTGCCCGATTCACCCGGCAGGCCATGGTGTTGGGGTTCTTCAAAGAGACCCGTTCGGCGCTCGCGATCGGCTGGTCGTCGTAGAAGATCGCGCATCCTGCAGCCGGGTCGCCGATTGGCTCGGCGACGTACAGGACGAGGTCCAGCTGATCGGTCGTCTCCTCGGTCTGGCGGCACGTGCCTACGCTTCCCGGGCGACCTTTCGCCGCGTGATCTCCACGGGCTGGGCGGCCTCGGAGAGTTCGACGCGCACCCGCTGGAATTCCTCGACGTGCCGCTCGCGGTGACCGCTAGCCTGGACGACGAACTGCCCGCAGCCGTGACCGCCGCGGGTTTCGAAGTGCTCGAACTGCGCGAGGCGGCCGGCGACGGCCCGAAACCCGTCAGCATCGCTATGCCGCCGCTTGGGGGACTCGTGGCCGCCAAAGCGGTGAAAAGTGGACTGAACGGAGCAATTCCGTAAAAGCGGGTAACGGATCTGCCGGGCGATCGATACCAAGATCGCGAGGTTCGCGAACTGGTGGCCGGCGGCTGACCGGGGAGGTGTGGACGGCTTCAGGGAGGGAAGCTGTCAGAGCGTTTCCGCCGCCCGATCGCGATGGTCTTGAAGTCCACTGTCGAATGATCGCGTACCGGACGTGAGGTCCGGCGCAATCTGCTTGTGCTCGATTGTGCTGCCCCGCCGTGTGTCGCGGCCGGGGAATTCCGTTGTGCCTCATTTCTTGAAACAGCTGAGGGGTTTTCCATGCACCAGCGGCGTTTTCTGCTCAGATCCACGGTCCTGTGTTCCGCGCTCACCGCCGCGGTGGTCGCGCCCACGGCGAACGTGGCTGCCGCGGCGGACACGATCACCTGTCGAGAAAGCGCTTCCGTCTTTTACACCCGGCCTGACACCTATCTGGATCTCGACCGCCACAACGAGCCCGAAACCGGCATCAACTCCTGGACGGGACGGTCGACGATCGGCTACACGTGGAGCGGCCGCACGCTGGCCGGACCCGACGGACGGGTCTACTCCTTCGGGAAGGACGGCGTGGTCATCCGTCAGCGCCGGCAGGGGAACGCGTGGGACAACGGCGGCGTCTCCCAGACCATCGCGACCGGGTGGAACGTGACGCAGCCCGAGATGCGCAACCGCATCACCGTCGACAGTGCGGGTGACTTCTACTGGGCGCACGACGATGTCCTGACCTGGCGGCGCTACGACGAGACCGCCAAGACCTGGACCGAACGGCTCATCGACACCGGGTGGACGGCGCAGAAGTACGACCTGATCGTCGCGGCCGGGTATGGCGTTTTCTACGCGCGGACGCCTGCGGGCGTGCTGTACCGGTTCCAATACGACGCGGCGAGCCAGCGCTGGATCGAGCACGGCACCTTGGTCGGTTCGGGCGGCTGGCAGTACTTCAGCACGATCGCTTCGCCCGGCGGGGACGTCCTCTACGCGCTCGACAAGAACACCGAAGAGCTGAAGTGGTACCGCTACCTCGGCGGCGGGGTGTGGGCGGGTCCCACCGGCAAGGTGGTGGGCAACGTTCCGGCCGACTGGCAGGTGGCGATCACCACGGACGACTGCAAACTGGTCAACCCCGGCCAGCCGCAGCGGCCTGCGGTGCCGTCGAGGCCGACGTCGCCGAGCTTCGTTCTCGAGGGCGCCGCTGGGAAACTGCAGCACTTCTACGTCGACGACTTCGGCAGGCTGATCCACGGCAGGCAGCGCTCGGACGACATCACCTTGGTCGACTTCGCCGTGGTGCCCGGCTACCAGCAGCTCACCGGTATGCCCGGCGCGCTGCGCTCCGACGAATACGGCATGCTGGTGACCGCGCTCGGCCAGGACAGCGAAACCCGTGCCAGCACGCAGGCTCCGAACACGACGAGCTGGGCCCAGCTGACCGGTTTCGGCGGCTGGACGCCTGGGCCGCCGAGCCTCGTGATGCGGGAGAACCTCGGATACGCCTTCGCGGTCGACGCCTCCGGCAAGTTGTGGATGCGTGTGCAGAGCGCGGTGGGCCGCGAGTTCCTGCCCTGGACGGTGCTGCCCTCGTCCGGGCTGAGCCCGGACATCACCGTCGTGGCCCAGCCGGACGGCATCGACATCCTCGCGCGGACGACGAGCGGTGCCTACACCAAGGCCACCTACCTCGGCGGCACGCTCGGTCCCTGGATCACGGTCCCCGGGACGGGCTGGACGAAGAACACCGCCGCGGTCGCCAACCCGGACAAGAACCTCCAGGTTTTCGCTACCCAGCCAGACGGTGCCGTAGTCACGCTGCGGGAGACGAACGACGGGTTCACCGGCGAATGGAAGCCGCTGGCCGGGGTGACCGCCGCCGGCGCGCCGGCCGCCGCGGTGGACACCGCGGGGATCGTGCACGTGGCCGTCCTGGCGACCGACGGCTTCGTCTACGTCACCGAACAGGCGGCTCCGGGCAGCACGGCGTATCGCAGCTGGGAAAGACTCAAGGATTCGCGGACCGGAGCCGCTTACCCGTCCGCGACGGACCCGTTCCTGGTCAGCCGCTCCGCGGGCGGCGTCGCCGCCGTATTCCGCGGCTCCGACGGCGTTTCCTACGCCTACAGTTCGGGCGCGGCCACCGCCGTCGCGGCGCGTTCGGCCGACGCCGATCGCACCGTCTTCGTGGGCGGGCCGTTGCCGAAGCCCCAGTTCTGACGGTATCCGGCGTGGCCGCCCCGAAGTACGCGGCCGCGCCGGACGCCCTCGATTCCTTTCCCTGGCTTCCTTTTCGCCGACTGACTTCGAGGTGGTCTCGATGTTCGCTCGTCAGGCTGGACAC
Source organism: Amycolatopsis sp. cg13 (assembly GCF_041346965.1). GTDB lineage: Bacteria > Actinomycetota > Actinomycetes > Mycobacteriales > Pseudonocardiaceae > Amycolatopsis. Next base: position 3,628,991 of record NZ_CP166848.1, on the reverse strand, counting down.
GTCCGTGCCCGGAAGATGTTCACCCGGCCCCTGCTCTTCGTCGTGTTGCTGGCGCTCCTCGCCGGGATGATCGGTCCCGCCGTCAACTACGCGATCCCCGGCCGGGACGACGACGCGACGCTGCTGGCCGAAGCCATGGCCAAATCGCCCAAGCAGCGAGGCGGAACGGCCGCCGCGCAGCAGGACGAGGCGGGGGGCGCGCCGAATTCCGCCGGCCCGAAGTCTCTGCAGTCGAAGTACGCCCCGATCGCGGCCGGAGTCGAGAAGGCAGCCGCCAACCGGGTCAAGGTCGAGACGCCGCCGTCGCGGGCCACCGGATACGACGAGAAGACGAGCAAGGAACTGCCGGAGCGGCGTACGCCCACCGAGCGGACCTACGCCAACACCGACGGCACCCACACCACCGAGTTCAGCCAGGACCCGATCAACTACCGGACTCCGAGCGGTGAGTACCAGCCGATCGACACCACGGTCGTGCCGAAGGAGAACGGAGCGGGCTGGCGGAACGCGGGGGACAGCATCGGGGTGGGGTTCGCGGCGGCCGGCTCCCCGGATTCATTGGTGGACCTGAAACTCGACGAAGAACACGGGTTCGGTTTCGGCGTCGCCGACGCGGCCGGAACCGCGGGCCAGGTGTCGGGCAGCAGCGTCAGCTACCGCGGCGTCCGCGAATCCGCCGACATCCGGTTCGACGTGGTGCCCGGCGGCCTGAAAGAGACGTTGGTCCTCGACAGTCCCCAGGCTCCGACGGCATGGGAATTCCCCTTGCGGCTCAATGGCCTCCGTCCGTCGCTTGTGGACGGTCGGGTCGCCTTGCTCGACACCGCCGGACAGGAGCGCGCGCGGATCCCGGCTGGGTTCATGACCGACGCCGCCCGCGACCCCGAGACCGGTGAGGCCGCCCTGTCTCGCGGAGTGACGTACCGGCTCGTGGAACGTGCTGGGAAGACCGTGCTGCGAGTGGAACTCGACGCGGCCTGGCTGCGCGATCCGGCCCGCAAGTACCCGGTCGAGGTGGACCCCAGCGTCGACACGACGGCGTCGAACGGCGGCACCGTTTTCCAGAACGGGAGCCGCCTCGACGGGTCGACCGAACTGAAGGCCGGGACGACCGGTCCGCTTCGGGCCGCCAGTTATCTGTCCTTCGGCGGAGTCGAAACCCGGCTGCGCAACCACAAGATCCTCGGTGCCCAGCTCACCCTCAAGAACACCTGGTCGTGGTCGTGCCAGCCGCGTCCGCTGACGGTGCACGGGGTCACCGCGCCGTGGAACACCGCGAGCGGCTATCCGGGCCCCGGCTACGGTCCGGCGCTGGCTGATCCGTCGTTCGCGCGCGGCTACATCGGCCGCCAGCAGCACGCGTCCAGTTGCCCGTCCACCACCGAGCTCATCCCGCTCGGCCCGGCGGGCCGCGACCTGGTGCAGCGCTGGGTCACCGGCGAAAGCTCCAACTACGGGCTGACCATCCGCGCTTCGGAGACCGATCCGTACGGCTGGAAGAAGTTCACCGGGCACAACACCGCCAACCCGCCGCGACTGTTCGTCACTCACTCCGCCTACGACGCCGGGTACCGAGTCGACCGCGGCGTTCCCGAGCCGCCGGTCACGCGCACGCAGGGCGGCAAGGTCCGGATCACGGTGACGAACCGGAGCGCCGAAACCTGGCGGGCGGCCGACTACGCGCTCGGCTATCGCGGCTTCACCGCCGCCGGCGCGCCGGTCGTCGCCAAGGAAGCCGCCAGCCTGCCCCGCGACGTTCCGCGCGGCGAGTCGGTCACGCTGGACGCGACGATCGGCGCCATCGAACCAGGGGACTACCTCTTCGACTTCAGCATGCTCCGCCGGGGCGGGCCGTGGTTCACCGACGAACAGGTCCCGCCCACCCGCCTGTCGATGACGGTTTTCGACATTCCGCCGATCGTGAAGGCCCAGTACCCGCCGAACGGCTATTCCGCGCAGACATTGACCCCTCAGCTGTGGGTGGACGCCGTCGATGTCGACGCGCCGGTGTCCTCGGCCCTGAAGTACCGCTTCGAGGTCTGCGAGGACTACCGGAAGCAGCCGGACGGAACGCTGACCGGAGTGTCCTGTGTGGACTCTGGCTACGTGGGCAAGCGGACGTGGAACGTCCCGCCCGGCGCCCTGCGATGGAGCAAGGACTACCAATGGCGGGCCTTCGCCTACGACGGTCATTCGGAGAGCGAGAAGCTCGCCCCGAGCCACCTGCTCACCGCGGTGCCCCAGCCGGAGATCACCTCGCATCTGGCCAACGCCCCCTACAGCGGGGCGCAGCGCGACTTCGATCCCCAAACCGGCAACTACTTCTCGAGCGCCGTCGACGCGGCACTACAGGTGACCGGACCCGAGCTGAACATCACGCGGACGTACAACAGCCTTGATCCCCGACGGGACCTCCTCTTCGGCTCAGGCTGGTCGACGCGTTACGACATGAAGGTCGTCCCCGACGACGACGGCTCGGGCAACGTCGTGGTGACCTACCCCGACGGGCAGCAGGTACGGTTCGGCCGCAACCACGACGGCTCCTTCGCCGCACCGCCCGGGCGCCAGGCCAACTTCCGCGTCGAGGTCGAGGCGAACGGCGGCGGCTGGGTCCTCACCGACAAAGCTTCGACGCTGTACCGCTTCCGGCCCGACGGCCGGCTCATCGCGGTGTACGACCAGGCCGGGCACTACATCGAGCTCGACTACGGCACCCCCGAACACCTCAAGCGGATCATCAGCCGCACGAGCGACCGGATCCTGTACTTCACGTGGACCGGCAACCACGTGACGTCCGTGGCGACCGACCCGATCGACGGCAAGCAGCTCACCTGGACCTACAGCTACGACGGCGACAAGCTGACCAAGGTCTGCGATCCGAACAACGGATGCACCGGCTACGACCACGTCGCGGGTTCGCACTACCGGAGTTCGGTCGTGGATTCGCGTCCGTCCTCGTACTGGCGGTTCGGCGAGACGAACGGCGCCGTGGCGGCAAGCCAGAACGGGCTCAAACTCGGCAAGGACAACGGGACCTACAAGGACGTCGTCCTGGGCCAGCCCGGCCCGCTGAAGGACGGCGCGGACACCGCCGCGTCCTTCAACGGCACGTCGTCAGTGGTCACCGTGCCGGACGGCTTGGTGCGCAAGAACCGCGATCTCGCCATCGAGATGTGGTTCAAGACCTCCCAGGGCGGGCCGCTCTTCGGCTATCAGCGAGCGCCGATCGGCAGCACGCCCACCGGTGCGGTGCCGGTGCTCTACGTCGGAACCGACGGCAAGCTGCGCGGGCAGTTCTGGAACGGGGGCGTCGGGCCGATCACCTCGGCGGAGGCCGTCAACAACGACCAGTGGCATCACGTGGTGCTTTCCGGGTCGCTCGCGACGCAGACGCTGTACCTGGACGGGCGAAAGGTCGGCAGCGCCCAAGGCGAGATTTCGCACGACGACATCGTTTACAACCAGATCGGCGCCGCCTACACGGTGCCGCCGTCGGCATGGCCGGCGTGGGGCACCGAGCCGCGCCGGTTCTTCTCCGGCCAGATCGACGAGGTGGCCTTCTACGAGTACCCCGTCGGGCCCACGACCGCGCAGGCCCACTTCCAGGCCGGCTCCGGCGCCGACTACCTCTCGAAGATCACGCTGCCGAGCGGCCGGGTCGCCGCGCAGCTGTCCTACAACACCGCCGCCGACCGGCTGGCCGAGGTCACCGATCGGGACGACGGCCACTGGAAGCTCGGCGTCCCGGTGGTGACCGGCACCGAGGGCAACCTGATCCGCACGACCCAGATCTCCGATCCGGGGAACCGTCCGCATTTTTACGACTACGACCCGATGCGCGGCCGGATCCTGCGTTATGTCGCGCCGCTGGGTCTCGGCCTGCGTCCCGAGGATCGTCGCGACAACACGGGAGCGCCCGCTCCGCCGGAACCGCCGTGCGACCCTTCGGCGCCGCCCAAACCGGGCGAACCGTCCTACTGCGGCGGTCCGGTCAACGGCGGCGGTCCCTGGACGGGCGGCCCGGTCACGGGACTGGGCGTGCGGACCTACGACTACGACGACAAGGGTTTCCAGACCACCGTCGGCGACGAACTCGGCAACGTCCTGGTGTTCACCAACGACGAGCGCGGCAACGTCGTGGCGCGCAAGTCGTGCCGGGTGTCGCCGGGCGACTGCCAGACCAGCTACTACAGCTACTACCTGAACTCCGCCGACGTCACCGATCCGCGCAACGACAAGCTGTTGTCGGCGAAGGACGCGCGTTCGTCCGGCCCCGGTGACGCGAAGTACGCCACGACGTACACCTACACCGATCTGGGCGTGCGCGGCCTGGTGCAGACGAAGACGACGCCCGACGGCGCGACGACCCGATACCGGTACACGGAAAGCTCCGATGCCGCGGTCGGGGGAGGGAACACCCCGGCGGGGCTGATCGCGCTGATCACCGACCCCCGCGGCGGCGAGACGCGGTACTCGTACTTCCGCAACGGCGACCTGGCCCAGGTGGTCGATCCTGCCGGGCTGACCACGACCTACACCTACGACGTGTTCGGCAGGCAGCTGGCCGAAACCACGAAGAGCGACTCGAACCCCGGCGGGCTGACGACAACCTACGGCTACGACGCGCTTTCGCACCAGGTGTCGGTCACGAGCCCCGGCGTGGTCAATCCGCTCGACAACATCACGCACACCGCGCAGACAGTGTCTGCTTACGACCCCGACGGCAATCTCCTGCGGACTGAGGCGAAGGACCTGACCGGCGGGGACGCCGCCCGGATCACGGCCTACGCCTACGACAACTTCGGCCGCCGCAGCCAGGAGACCGACGCCGAGGGCGGTAACACCTTCTACGGCTATGACCCGTTCGGCAACAAGACGTGGATGGTCGATCCGGGCGGGAACAAGTACGAATACGGCTACACGGCTCGCAATGCCCTGGCCGAGGTCCGGCTGCGCGCCTGGCACGGCCAGGCAACCGACCCGTCCACCGGGGCCGGGGACCAGGACGGCGAAGGGGACACTTCGGCACTGCCGACCCTGGTGCTCGACTCCTACGGGTACGACCTCGCGGGGCGCCGGATCCGGCACACCGACTCGATGGGCCGGACCACCAAATACCAGTACTTCGACGACGGCAAGCTCTGGCGCACCATCGCCCGTGACGTCCGGGACCCGGACAACCCGAACGCGGCGAAACGCGACATCAAACTGGAAGAACTCACCTACGACGCCGCGGGCAACGTCGTCAAGCGGCTGGCACCCGGTGGCCTGCTCACCACGTACGAATACGACGCCACGGGGCGGGGCACGGCGCAGACGGCGGACCCGGCCGGGCTCGCCAACCGCGTCGAGTGGACGTACGCGCCGGCAGGCGACGTCACCAGGGCTCAGCACACCGGTGCCAGCTCGAACAGCACCCGGGTCGATGTCGGCCGGGTCGAGACCGTCGAGTACGGCTACGACGTCGCGGGACGGCAGACGAGCACGTCCGTGATGAACGGTTCCTCGGGCAAGCTCACCACCAGCTACACCTACGACCAGCGTGGCCTGGTCACCTCGGTCACGGCGCCGCGCGGCAACGTCGAGGGTGCCGATCCCGCGCAGTTCACCACGAACTTCGAGTACGACAGGTCCGGGCTCGCCAGCTCGGTCGTCTTCCCGCCCGCCGCAGCCGAAAGCGCTGGGGGACAAGCGGTTCAAACTCGTGCTCGCGAGACGACCGGCTACAACGCCTTCGGCGAGCCCACCGGTGCGCGGGACGCGAACGGCAATGTCAGCAGCACGACCTACGACCGCGTGGGCCGGGTCGTCGAGCAAGCGTCGCCCGACTACCGCAAGCCCGGCGAAAGCGCCGCGGCGAAATCGATCACCAAGGTGCGTTACGACGCACAGGGCAATGTCCTGTCGAAGACCGATCCGATGGGCGCGACCACGCGGTTCCGCTACGACCAGCTCAACCGGCCGGTGGAACGCGTCGATCCCAAACCCGACGCGGGAGACCTGCCGGGCGGGGTCTGGAGCTACACCTACACGACCGCGGGCGAGCAACTGTCCGAAATGGACCCGACAGGGGCCAGGACGGAGGCGACCTACGACGATCTCGGCCGCCAGCTCACCGCCACGAAGCTCGAACGACGCCCGGAACCGGCGGCGTACACGACCCAGCTCCGCTACGACGACGCGGGCAACGTCGTTTCGACCACGTCCCCGACGGGTGAGGCGACGAAGCACGCGTATGACGTGCTCGGCCGGCGCGTCTCCACCACCGATCCCGCTGGCGTAATCACTCAGCAGGGATATGACCTGTCCGGGAACCAGGTCCGGGCCTCCGACGGTCTCGGCCGCACGACCTACCTGACCTTCGACGCCGCGGGCCGCAACGTCGGGGCCTACTGGTACGCCCCGGACGAGCACCTCCTGCGCAAGACGTCGGCGGGCTACGACCAGGACGGCAACCGGATCTCGGTGACCGACGCGCTGCTGCGCACGACGAAGTTCGCCTACGACAACCGCGGGCGGCTCGTGCAGCAGCAGGAACCCGTGTCGGACAAGGAAACCATCACCACGTCGTTCGGCTACGACGCGGCGGGCAACCGTACCCGCAGCACCGACGGCCGCGGCAACGCCACGATCCAGACCTACAACGCGCTGGGATTGCCGGAGTCGGTCGTCGAACCCGCGACCGCCGCTCACCCGAACTCCGCCGACCGCACTTGGACGGCGTCCTACGACCTCAACGGTCAGGCCCTGACCCTTCAGGCACCCGGTGGGGTCACGCGTCAGCGGACCGTCGATGCCTTGGGGCGCCTGACGGCGGAGACAGGTTCCGGGGCGGCCGAGCCGACGACTGAACGCAAGCGGCGTTTCGACGCCGCGGGGCGGCTGGTGGGCGTGAACACGCCCACGGGCGAGGAGATCTTCACCTACAACGACCGCGGCGATCTGCTGACCAGCACGGGACCGGTGGCCGGAACGTCGACCTACGGCTACGACGCGGCCGGGCGCCTGACCCAGCGTGTTGACGGAGCGGGGACGGCGACCTTCTCCTATGCCCAGGGCAGGCTGTCGACCCAGCAGGACGGGTTGACCGGTGTCAAGCAGACGGTCGGGTACGACGGTGCTGGTGCGTTGGCGTCGGTCGACTACGGTTCCGGCCGGACGCGGACGTATTCCTACGACGACCTCGGCCGCCAGACCGGCGATGTGGTCAAGGGCTCCGATGGCGCGTCGCTGGCGTCGATGACCTACGGCTATGACGCCAACGATCGGCTGACGAGCAAGAAAACCACCGGGTTCGCCGGAGCAGGCGACAACGCTTACGGCTACGACTACGCCGGGCGTCTGACGTCGTGGACCGCGGGTGGCCAGACCGTCGACTACGGCTGGGACGCATCGGGCAACCGTGTCAAGGCGGGGGACAAGACCGCCACCTTCGACGAGCGGAACCGCCAGCTGACCGATGGTGCGGACACCCTGCGGTGGAGCCCGCGCGGAACCCTGGAATCCCGTGGAGGCGTCGCGTTCGGGTTCGACGCGTTCGACCGCTCGGTCAAGCAGGGTGGTGCCTCCTACTCGTACGACGGTCTGGACCGGACTTCGGGACGTGACGACAAGACGTTCTCCTACGACGGTCTGAGCCTGAACCTGACCTCGGACGGCACGTCGAGTTTCTCGCGGTCGGCAGGCGACGACCTGCTCGCGCAGCGTCCGGGCGGCGGTGCGGGGCAGTTGGCCCTCACCGACCGGCATTCCGACGTCGTGGGAGGCCTCGATCCCTCCGCGAGTGCGCTGACGGGCTCGGCGAGCTTCGATCCCTTCGGAACGAAGACCGGTTCCGCGGGGGCGACATCCGCACTGGGCTTCCAGTCGGACTACACCGATCCGGACACCGGCTCGGTCGACATGGGCGCACGCTGGTACGCCCCGGGCACGGGCACCTTCAGCGCACGGGACGACGTCTCGCTGCCGGCGGACCCGTCCGTGGCCTCAAACCGCTACACCTTCGGAAACGCGTCGCCGACCAACTACACCGATCCGGACGGCCATTGCCCGATCTGCGTGGTGATCATCATTCACCTCGGTGTCGAGGTCGCCGTGGACCTCATCTTCGAGGGCACCGCGAACGCACCCACCTATCACGGCAGCCCGGGCGACTACCGCACGGACGGGTGGGGCAAGAGTGATCGGGGCTGGAATCCTTCCTACCGGTCCTCCTACTCCGATTCGGGCACTGGCGCAGGTCCAGCACCAGGACGTCGCGGGGGACACAGCGTCGGACCACGCGGCCGGCACGGTCACGGCGTCGCCGCACCGCACGGCCGGCGTGGGCACGGCGGCGGCTCCGCCTGGCGACCGGCTCCGCCGCCTCCCCCGCCACCGGGCATCAAGGCACGGCAAGACGCCTGGGAACGCGCCCTGCGGGTCGCCGACGCCATTCCCGCCGACGCACAGAAGAACTACCTGGTCGACGGAACGACGTCGAGCAACCCGAACCTTCCCGCCAGCCGGGTGTCCGGAACCGCGGAAGGCCTGCAGAACGCGGCCGAGCTCTATCGGATCTTCCGGGACATCGTCCGGGGACCCAACGGCGAAGTGGTGCAGAACGTTGATCCGCTGCCCATGTCGGAGTTGGCGCAGCACGGAGACGTCGAGGTCTTCTTCCGGGCTATGTCCCGCAAGGAATTCGAGTCTTTCAAGGTGAATGGAATCGTGCCGAAGCGGACTGAAAGTTTTGTCACTCAGGAGGCCGACTACATCAAGACGAGGATTCCGCGGTTCAAGAGAGGGGAATACGATGTCGTCGTCACCATGTTCATGAAACCTGGCACCAGGGACATGCTGGTCGAGCATGGTGCGATCAGTCGGCCGCCGGCTCCCCTGCTGGAGGAACGCGGGCTGGGACACCTGCCGACACTGCAACCGGGTAACGCGAATCAGGTGCACGTCAAGGCTGAGCGCGGCTACGTGACGTATGGCCTCAGGCTGAGGGACGGGTCTGGGACGTCACAGCTGTACAATGAGAGAATAATCGGATACCGGGACGACGAATTAAAGGATTTCGCGGGCTGATGCTTTCCTGTGCGGACGTGGAACAAGTTGTGACGAATGCTTCCTTGTCGCCTCGGGAGAAGGGAGCCCGGTTACGCGAATGCGAGAACCTGGGAGACTGCGTCGAAGGCGGCTTGCGGGCCAGTCTCGATGCCGGTGACTGGAAGAAGTTCTATTGGTACGTGCTCGCGACCGATCTCGCTCCCCGGGAAAGCTACGTCCCGATTCTGGTCGAGGCACTGGAAATGGCTCGCGGTGAACCTCGGATCCATGCCGCTGATGTGGTCTCGGTTCTGTCCGACCTGGCTTCGCCCGAGTCGGTGCGTGTTCTCGCTCGCACGGTTGCTTGGCGTCCGAATGGAGAGGGGGGCGCCGACCTCGCGCTGGACGCGATGGACGCGTTACTGCATATCGACACGCCTGAGTCGAGGGAGGCCATCGCCTCCTTGGTGAGCGACGATCGCGCCGAGGTGCGGGAACTGGCGCGGGATGTCGTCGACAATCCCGGCCAGTTCTGGTGAGGCGCCGGATCTCAGAAGCCGAAGCTGACGCGTTCGATCTTCACCGGCTTAGCGGGAAGACCGTCGAGCGGCCCGCGTTCGCTAGGGATGATCCCAGCCGCCACGATCCGGTCCAGCACGTCCATCCCCCGCACCACACGCCCCAGCACCGAGTAATTCGCTGGAATATGCGCGAAAGAATGCACGATGAAGAACTCCGACCCGTTCGTCCCCGGCCCCTGGTTCCCCATGGCCACAGTGCCGCGCTCGTAGGTCTCCGCCCCGCTGACCTCGTCCGGGAACTTGTACCCGGGCCCGCCTTTTTCGACCTCGTAGATGTCGCCGCACTGCAGGACTCCGAGGCGCGCGGAGTTCGTCAGCCGCCAGCACTGGGAGCGGTCGTAGAAGTGCTGCAGGACCAGGCTCGCCATGTTCGCGACCGCGCACGGGGCCGCTCCGCCGCTGTTGAGGCGGACGGTGACCGGGCCGTAGTTGTAGTGGAAGGTGACGTCGATCGTGCCGCGGGTGAGCGCGAACGGCAGCGGGCGCAGCACGGGACGCGCCGCCGGGTTCTCCGGCGTCGGCGTGAAGGTGCATTTCACCACCGGCGGCTTCACCGAGGGGGCAGCGCTGGCCGGGGCCGCGGTGCACAGGGAAAGACCGGCGATGACGGCGGCGGCGAGCGCGGCCCAGCGTGGCTTCATGGGCCCGGAAACTAGCGAATCAGGGGCCGCTGGCGCCAGGGCTTACTTGCGCCAGGCGGTGCGGCTCTTGCGCAGGTCGAGCAGCAGGAGCAGGACGATGAACGCGGCCAGTCCGACGAGCCACACGTTCTCGGTGTTGTTCTCGTGGTTGCCCTTGATCATCACCAGCAGGATGGCCGCGGACAGCCAGCCCGCGATGCGGGTGGCCTTCGGGAACGAGCCGTGCCAGCCCCACTCCGCCGACGGCTCGTCGCGCGGGTCGACCTCGGGGCGCTTCTCGACCGCCTTGCCTGCCACGACCACTCCTTCAAACCGCCCGATGTTGTGCTCTCGCATGATCCCACACCGCTGGCCGCCGCGCGGACACGACCCGGGCCATAATGCTTGCTGATGACTACTTCGCGAAGCGTCCTCGTGCTGGGTTCCACCGGGTCCGTCGGGACCCAGGCGCTCGACGTCGCCGCACGTAACCCGCATTTGTTCACGATCGCCGGCCTCGCCGCGGGCGGTTCCGACCCGGCGACGCTCGCCGAGCAAGCGATCGCGCACGAAGTAGCGGCTATCGCCGTGACGAAGCCCACGGCGGTCGAAGACGTGCAGCTCGCGCTGTACGCCGAGGCGCAGCGCAGGGGGTACTCGAAGGGCGAGTTCCGTCTTCCGCGCATTCTCGCCGGTGCTGACGCGGTCGGCGAGCTGATCGATTCGGTGCCGGTCGACGTAGTGCTCAACGCGGTGCCCGGTTCCCAGGGCCTCGACCCGACGCTGCGCGCGCTCGCCACCGGCGCGACGCTCGCGCTGGCCAATAAGGAATCCCTCATCGCCGGCGGTCCGCTGGTGCTCGCCGCGGCGAAGCCGGGACAGCTGGTGCCAGTCGACTCCGAGCATTCGGCGATGGCGCAGGCGCTGCGGTCCGGCGAGGACAACGAGGTCTCCCGCCTCGTGCTCACCGCGTCCGGCGGTCCGTTCCGCGGGAAGCAGCGCGCGGACCTCGGCGAGGTCACCGTCGAGCAGGCGATGGCGCATCCGACCTGGTCGATGGGCAAGCTGATCACCATCAACTCGGCGACGCTGGTGAACAAGGGCCTGGAGCTGATCGAGGCGTCGCTGCTGTTCGGCATCGAACCCGCGCGCATCGACGTGACGGTGCACCCCCAGTCGATCGTGCACTCGATGGTCACCTTCGCCGACGGCTCCACCATCGCCCAGGCGAGCCCGCCGGACATGCGGCTGCCGATCGCGCTGGCGCTCAACTGGCCGCACCGCGTGCCCGGCGCGGCCGCCGCGTGCTCCTGGGACACCGCGGCGAGCTGGACCTTCGAGCCGGTCGACAACGAGGCGTTCCCGGCCGTCGAGCTGGCTCGCGAAGCGGGTGCCGCGGGCGGCTGCCTGCCCGCGGTTTTCAACGCGGCGAACGAGGAATCAGTAGCCGCGTTCCTGGCGGGCAAGGCCGGTTTCCTGTCGATTGTGGACACCGTCTCGCGGGTGGTGTCCGACGCGGGCGAATGGCGGCGCGAACCGCGCGACGTCGCGGACGTGCTCGCCGCCGAGCAGTGGGCCCGCACCCGGGCCGCCGAGCTGCTGGGATGAGCGCGACCGGTGCGCGAAGGCGGGCCGGTTGATGCAACACTGGTTTCACGCTGGCGGCGGATACTTGAACCCGTAACTTTCTCTCGGGTGGTCTCACCGCCTGAAGCCGTGGAAGACGACGAAACCTGCCGCCACCGCATCGCGGATCGCGGCTGAGGGGTGAGGTGCAGGGCCCGTGCTTGCCTATGTGATCGGCGTGGTGCTCTTCGCGCTCGCGATCTGTGTTTCGGTCGCGTTGCACGAAGCGGGCCACATGGTCACCGCCCGGATGTTCGGGATGCGGGTCCGCCGGTACTTCGTCGGCTTCGGTCCGACGGTGTTCTCGTTCCGGCGCGGCGAGACCGAATACGGCCTCAAGGCGATCCCGCTCGGCGGCTTCTGCGACATCGCGGGCATGACCGCGCTCGACGAGGTCACCCCGGAAGAGGCACCGCGCGCGATGTGGCGGTTCAAAGCCTGGAAGCGGACCGTCGTGATGTCGGCCGGTTCCATCACGCACTTCCTGCTCGGCTTCATCGTGCTGTTCATCATGGCCGCGACCATGGGCCTGCCGAACGTGGACATGAAGCCGATCGCCGCGCAGATCTCCGACTGCGTGCAGAACGCCACCACGGTCGAGGCGGCCAACAACCCGGTGTGCAAGCCGGGCGACCCGGCTCCCGCCAAGCAGGCCGGTCTGCTCCCCGGCGACCAGGTGCTGTCGGTCGCGGGCAAGCCCACTCCGACCTGGGACGACATGGTCACCCAGGTGAAGTCGCTCTCCGGGCCGGTCCCGGTGGTCGTGCAGCGCGACGGCGCCGAGCGCACGTTCGTCGTCGACATCCCGAAGGTGATCCGGCCCGCCGCGAAGGGTGGCACCGAATCGGTCGGCGCGGTGGGCATCGCCAGGGCCACGGCCATCCACTACAGCGTGGGCGGCGCGCTCGGCGGCGCGGCGTCGTTCACCGGCGACATGTTCGCCCGCACGTGGGACGGGCTGATGGCCTTCCCGAAGCGCATCCCGGCCGTCTTCAACTCGATCTTCGGCGGCGAGCGCGACCCGGACACCCCGGTCAGCGTCGTCGGCGCGAGCAGGCTCGGCGGCGAGGCGGTCGAGGCCGGGCTGTGGCAGGTCTTCCTGCTGCTGCTGGCCAGCCTGAACTTCTTCATCGGAGTGTTCAACCTGCTGCCGCTGCTGCCGATGGACGGCGGGCACATCGCGATCGTCTGGTACGAGCGGGTCCGCGACTGGCTGCGCGGCCTGCGCGGCAAACCCGCGGGCGGCCCGGTCGACTACACGAAGCTGTCCGCGATCACGATGGTGCTGGTGGTGATCGGCGGCGGCGTCACGCTGCTCACGGTGACCGCCGACATCGTCAATCCGATCCGCCTGCAGTAACCGCGCGCACCGGCCGGGTCACGCACGCGTCTCCGGCCGCCCGACCGGGGGTAACGCTGCTCACCGCGTCGGCTGACTTCGTTGAACCGCGCCCGGGTGGGGTGGGTACGCTGGAAGCGTGACCGTCGCGTTAGGTATGCCCGCTCTGCCCCCGCCCGTTCTCGCCGAGCGTCGCAAGACCCGCCAGCTGATGGTGGGGTCGGTGGGCGTCGGCAGCGACCACCCGATCTCGGTGCAGTCGATGACCACGACGCTGACCTCCGACGTCAACGCCACCCTGCAGCAGATCGCCGAGCTGACCGCGGCCGGCTGCGACATCGTGCGCGTCGCGTGCCCGTCGGCCGACGACGCCGAGGCGCTGCCCGCGATCGCGAAGAAGTCGCAGATCCCGGTGATCGCCGACATCCACTTCCAGCCCAAGTACGTGTTCGCCGCGATCGAGGCCGGCTGTGCCGCGGTGCGGGTGAACCCGGGCAACATCCGCAAGTTCGACGACCAGGTCAAGGAAATCGCGCAGGCCGCGAAGGACCACGGCACGCCGATCCGGATCGGCGTCAACGCCGGGTCGCTCGACAAGCGGCTGCTCGAGAAGTACGGCAAGGCCACTCCCGAAGCGCTCGCCGAATCGGCGATGTGGGAGGCGTCGCTGTTCGCCGAGCACGATTTCCACGACATCAAGATCTCGGTCAAGCACAACGACCCGGTCGTGATGGTGCGCGCCTACGAGATCCTCGCCGAACAGTGCGACTACCCGCTGCACCTCGGCGTCACCGAGGCCGGGCCCGCGTTCCAGGGCACGATCAAGTCCGCCGTCGCGTTCGGCGCGCTGCTGCGCCAGGGCATCGGCGACACCATCCGGGTGTCGCTGTCCGCGCCGCCGGTGGAGGAGGTCAAGGTCGGCACGCAGATCCTGCAGTCGCTGAACCTGCGGCCGCGGAAGCTGGAGATCGTGTCGTGCCCGTCGTGCGGGCGCGCGCAGGTGGATGTCTACACCCTCGCCGACCAGGTCACCGCCGGGCTGGAGGGGATGGAGATCCCGCTGCGCGTCGCGGTGATGGGCTGCGTCGTGAACGGTCCCGGCGAGGCCCGCGAGGCCGACCTCGGCGTCGCGTCCGGCAACGGCAAGGGCCAGATCTTCGTGAAGGGCGAGGTCATCAAGACCGTGCCGGAGCACGCGATCGTGGAGACCCTGATCGAAGAGGCCATGCGGATCGCCGAGGAATCCGGCGAGAGCATCGGCGAGGGCGCGCCGAGCGTCACCGTCGGCTGAGTTTTTCCCCGCGGAAGGGCTCCTCGGCTTCGGTCGAGGAGCCCTTTCTTTTTCAGCGGCGTTCCAGCAGGACGACCGGGACCTGCCTCCCGGAAGAGGCCTCGAACTCGGCGAATTTCGGGACCAGCGCGATCTGTTCCGCCCAGATCCTGGCGCGTTCTTCCCCGGCGGTCAGCCGTGCTTCAACCGGGATTTCTCCCGCGCCAGCCTCGACGACGGTTCGCGGATTCGCCATGAGATTGCGGTACCACGCGGGGTCGCGCGGGCTGCCGCCGTGCGTCCCGAACACGGCCCAGTTGTCGCCGACCGGCTGGTAGAACAGCGGGCTGATCCGGGTTTTCCCGGTTTTCGCGCCGACGTGGTGCACGAGAATCAGCGGCATCCCCTTTTCCGGAAACCCCGGCATGTGCGGCGGTATCGGACGGCCCGCCGCGAGGTCCTCCGGACTGCTCCATGCGACATATCCGGCGTTTTCCCGGAATTCGGCGCGGATCCGGACATTCCAGTCGTCAAGGGTGGGCACGGCATCTCCTTCGCTAGGCGGAGCACTTGCTCCGCAAAGTAGCACACTAGGAGGAGCGAGTGCTCCGGGTAAGCGAGTATGCTCGCCGCATGGCCGTGGCTGAACCGCACACCCCCACCCGCCGTCGGGCTTTGCGCGCGGACGCGATCCGCAACCGGGAGGCGATCGTCGAAGCCGCCGCCGAGGTGATGGCGGAGCAGGGAGCCGCGGTCGACGTTCGCGAGATCGCGCGACGCAGCGGGGTCGGCATGGGGACGCTGTACCGGCACTTCCCGAAGAAGGAAGACCTGGTCCGGACGGTCTTGGACCAGGATTTCTCCCGGTGGGCCGAGGCCGCGCGCCAAGCCGCGATCGAGGCGGAGGACCCGTGGGCGGCCCTGACGGATTTCTACCGGCAGGCGTTGTCCGGCTGCGCCCGGCACCGCGCGATCATGGAAAGCTTCGCGCTGACGTGGACGGACCCGGATCCGACGGGGATTCCACAGCTTCGTGCGGTTCTGGAGGAGCTGCGGGCACGGGCGGCGGAGTTGCTGCGTCCTGGGGTTACTACGGATGATTTGGTGCTGTTGCTGATTTCCCTGGGGTACGCCGCGCAGTTCACGGACGAGTGCCGTCCGCACATGTGGAACCGGTTGCTGCTCGTTTCGCTGGACGGGCTGCGGGCGGAGCACCGGGAGCCGTTGCCGGAAAGCTAATCGCCACCGCCGGGCGTGATGGAGAGCCCGTGGCGCGGGTCCGGCACGGCTTCGAGCGCTGCCTTTACCGAGGGCTGATCGCAGAATTCGTCGCGGATGGTCTCGGTCCTGAAGGCGATCTCGAAGACGACGCCGCGTTCGTGCGTCCGCCACGACCATCGCACGGCGCGGTCGATGATCGCGGCTTCGAGGAAGGTGTCGAAGTAGGTGCGGCGCCAGGCGCTCGCCGGGGTTTCTCCGTCGAGTACTTCGATGAGCAGCCAGGGGTCTGACACTATTCGGCCTCGCTCAGCAGAAGAAGCGCGTAGTAGGCCAAGAAATGCTCCACCGCATACGGTCCCTCGGTCACCTGCGGCAGCGAGGCCTCCGCATGCTCCCGCGAAGCCGCCTCGACTGCGGCGACCCGGCTGTCCCCATCCGGCAACGCCGCCGCGATCCGCCGCCAGCACCAGGCGCGGTGCAGGTTGAGCCCGTGCAGATGGGCGATCAACCCGTCGGAAGCGTCGGTCACCACCGCCGGAGTGAACAACGCTGCCGGGTTCCGGTCGGAGATTCCGGGCAGGAAATCCTCCAGCCAGGCCCCGAAATCGGCAGCCGACATGAGGCGGCTCATCAACTCAGCCTCAGCCAGCGCGGGGGTCAGGAAGTCGGCCCCGGACGGCTCCCAGGCACCTGGGTAATCACGGTCCGAGCCGAACCAGCGCCAGGCCGTTTCGGTGATCACCTCCTGCAACTGCGGTTCGCCCTGGGACGCCAGGTAGTCGGCGTACGGCAGCGCGCGAGAGAGTCCGAAAGCGCCGTTCTCGTGCAGGCCATAGCGAATGGGATAAGTGACCTTCGGCAGCCAGTCGAGGAAGCGGGTCGCGAAAAGCCTGCTCAACGGCTGGAGCGCAGCGGACCAGCGCGCGGCGTCAGGGTCGTCCCAGGTCGCGGTTTCCCTGGTCAGAGCCAGCAGGATCGACCAGCCATACGGGCGTTGAGTCGTGCGATGGTGCTCCGGCGTGAAGCAGGCGGCTTCGGCGGCCAGCGCGGGCTCGGTCAGGTGCGCATTGAGCACAGCGCGGATCTCGTCGGCCGGGACGAGGGCAGGGTAGTGGCGCAGCAGATGTGCCAGCACCCAGAACATTTCCACGCACGAATGCCAGTCGAAGCTGCCGTAGAAGCACGGGTGCAGCTCGCGGATCGGCAGGACGGGAGAGTCGTCGATGCGCCAGTGGCTCTCGTAATGCGGATACTCGCGCACGACGTTGGCCAGCGCGATCCCCGCGAACTCGCCGGCGTGCGCGGCCAGCAGCCCGGCCACGTCAGCCGCGCAGGTGATGTTGGGCGGCTTCGCGGATCTGCAGCCGCACGTTCTCCAGCGAAGCCGCGACCTCGTCGATCTGCCGGATCGCGATCTGCACCGACCCCTGGATCGCCGTCGCGGAGCCGGTTTCGCCGAGCAGGCCGAGCACCTGGGCCTGCAGGCCTTCCAGCTCGTCCTTCGTGGCGAGGGCGATGCCGGTCGGCACCTGGTCGGCGAGCAGTTCGAGCTGCTGCGCCTGTTCCTGGATCGTCATCGGGCTTCTCCTCATCGTGGGGACCGCTCTCCCGTGGTAGCACGAATTCGCCCGCGTCCGGCGCTAGCCTGATCACGTGAGTGAGAGCTGGGCCGCCCGTCCGCCGCATCCGGTGCTGCGGGGGCTGGTCACGCGCTACGTCGGGTACGCGCAGGAGAACGTCACCCTCGAAGTGCACCGCGGGCTGCCTTCGCGGCACATCACGCTCGTGATCAGCCTCGAAGAGCCGATCCGGTACGCCGGGCTGGACGGAGCCGGAACGCTGCAGAGCGTCGTCGGCGGCCTGCACACCGAACCCGCGCTGATCACGCAGGACCGGGTGCAGCGAGGCGTGCAACTGGAGCTGGACCCGCTGGGAGCGCGGACGCTGCTGGGCGTCACGGCCGCGGAACTGACCGGCCGGGTAGCCGACCTGGCCGACTTCGGCGGCGACCTCGCCTGCCTGCCGGACCGGCTGGCGTCGGCGAAGGATTGGCGCACCCGGTTCGCGATTCTCGACGAGGTGCTGGCCGCGCGGGCGGTCGAGCCTGCCGAGCAGCCACCGGAACTGAACCGCGCGTGGCGCGAACTGCGTCGCAGCGGCGGCTTGCTGCGGGTCGGAGATTTGGCGGATGAGGTCGGCTGGAGCCGTCGGCATCTGGGGGAGCGGTTTCGCGCCGAACTGGGGCTGGCCCCCAAGCAGGCGGCGCGCGTGCTTCGGTTCGAACGGGCGGTTCGGTTGTTGCGCAGCGGACATCGTGATCTGGCCGGGATCGCTTATGCCGCAGGGTATTACGACCAGGCGCACTTCTCGAACGAGTGGCGCTCGCTGGCGGGGTGCTCGCCGCGGACGTGGATGGCGGAGGAGCTCCCGGCGCTGAGTGATCAACCCGATGACGACGATCCCGTGTGAGCGTGATCCAGCAGCTGCTAACGCGGAATCAAGCCAGGGTGTCCTTTCGGAATGGTCAAATGGCGCAACCGTCGGTAGTTCACGTCGCAGAACGGGCACTGAGTCGGTGGTCCGAACTCGCGGCGTTTGCCCAATGGCTCGAACGCCACCGCCGCAGTTTCGCCGCACAAGGTGGTGATTGCTTCGCCTGGCACCGGGAAAGTGACAAAGCAGGCGCGGTGCCACACCCCGTCGATCACCGGGTGGAGGTGGTCAAGGTCGAGGTAGATCAACGCTGGCATCCGCGCACCTTCCGGCAGGCTTCGTAGCTGATAGTTACCAAATCGAGGCTAAGGGCGATTGCTACGCTGGAGGGGCACCAAAGGGACACCGCGGACTCACGGCAGGAGTGCCTCGCATGGACGGCCCCGAGCAGCCCGGAGACAGTGTTGCCGAGAGGCTCAAGCGTGCCCGCAAGCTCAAGGGACTCGACCAGCGTCAGCTCGCGCAGCGCATGAGCTTTTCGTATTCGCTGGTCAAGAAGGTGGAGCAGGGCGCGAAACCGCCTAGCGCCGCTTTCGTCGCGGGTGCGGCACGTGCGCTCGGCGTCAAGGTGTCCACTCTCTACGGAACCAGCGAGAACGAGGTGCTGGACGAGCCAAGCCAGCAATCGTCGGGCATCGCCGATCTGCGCAGCGCGCTCGATGCCTACGACGAGCCCCTCCCGGAAGGCGACGCGCTCACCCTCGACGACATCACTGCCCGGCTCGTCGCGGCTTCGGACAAGGTGCTGGCGCTCCACCACGCCGACGTCCTGTCGGAGCTGCCGAACCTCTTGCACCACCTGTACGTCCTCGCCGACGAGCCCGGTCGAGCCGGGGAGCTGGGCCGCGCCGCGCTGCACGACGCCTACCGGATGTCGGCGACTGTCGCCGGACGCTTCCGGCAAGCCGACCTCGCCGCGATCGCGTCCGAGCGGCACGTTCAGCTAGCCCCGCGTACCGGAGACCCGTTGCGGATCGCCGTCAGCGCGTACCACCGCAGCACGCGCTACCTGCAGCATGGCGATTACCGCAACGGTCTTCGCCTGCTCGACCGCGCTCGCGAACATGTCGGCACCGGCACGACCGACCGCGCCGTGGCGATCCAGCTGGACCTGCGTTCGGCGATCCTCGCTGCCCGTGCTGGAGACACCACCGAGGCGGACGACTACGTCGGCGAGGCGCGCTCTTACGCGAGCGAGTTTCGGCCACCGGCCACTCCTTACTACGGAGTGGATGCCAGCACGACGAACATTGTCGTCCACTGGTGCGCGACACCGGTCGAGAACTACAACGGGACCGAAGCTGTCCGGCGCGCCTCCACCGTCGCGGTTGTCGATCCGCATCGTCCGGAGCGGGTCGGGCACCACCACATCGACATGGCCCGCGCGTGGATGCTCCACGGCGACCGCGAGCGGACCCTTGCCGAATTGAACGCGGCCAAGGAAATAGCGCCGAACGCGACCCGGCACCATCCTTCAGTCGTAGAGACGGTGCGGATGCTCGCGGCGTCCGAGCGGCGCACCACTGAATCGCTTGCTGGCTTCGCCCGTTGGACAGGCATCCGTATCTGAACGATCCCGGGCCGCTGCGGCAGAGCATTCTCAGCGCCCAGCTCCCGTTTCTCCAAGACGAGACCAAACCCGCCGCAGCAGAATCCATGGCATGACACCGCAACCGACAGTCTGGCCAGCCTTCCGCTACAACGATGCCCGCGGCGCGATCCGTTTCCTCACCGACGTCCTGGGCTTCGAGGAGGCCCTCGTGGTACCCGGCGAGAACGGTGTCGCGCACGCCGAACTCCGGTGGCCCGAAGGCGGTGCCGTGATGCTGGGCAACTGCGGCGGACCCGCCGACGGGGTGCACGACGAGATGAAACCTGGCACCAGCGCCGTGTACGTGGTGTCGGATCGGGTGGACGAGGTCTACGCCCGCGTGCGCGAAGCCGGTGCCGAAATCAGCCTGGAGCTGCACGACACCGACTACGGCTCGCACACGTTCACCGTCCGCGATCCCGAGGGGAACGCTTGGACAGTCGGGAGTTACCGGGGCGCTTAGCCCTCGGGGTAGAAGACGAACAGGGTGCAGCCGGTCGCCGTCGCGGGGACGTGCCACGAGCCGGCCGGGGCGTGGATGAACGTGCCAGCCGGGTAGTCGCGGGCGCCGTCGTTGAAGACGCCGGACACGACGAAGACCTCTTCGGAACCGGGTTCGTGCACGTCGCGTTCGGGCCATGTGCTGCCGGGGTCGAACTCGACGACGTTGGCGTGCGCGCCGTTTTCGCCCTTCCACAGCGGGCGGAGGCGGATGCCGGGGAACAGTTCCTTCACCGGGGCTTCGTCGACCGGGACCGAGGTGTAGCCCGGCTGGGCAAGGATTTCGGGGTGCATGGGTCCCAGCTTGGCTTTCCCGGCGCACGCGGGACAGTGTCAGGAAAGACGTCATAGGGTACTTTCTTGCCATGCATCGCGTGGTGGCTCTCGTTCAGCCGGTGCAGTCGACGTTCGAACTCGGCTGCGGCGTCGAAGTGTTCGGCACGACCCGGGGCGGGGTGCCGCAGCACTACGAATTCGAGGTGTGCACCGAGAATCCCGGGCCGGTGCCGACCACGGCCGGCTACGAGATTCACGTGTCCAGCGGGCTTTCGGCGCTTTCCCGGGCCGACACGGTGCTGATCCCCGGCTGGACCCCCGTCGAAACACCGCTCTCACCGAAGGTGCGGCGAGCGTTGCTGCGCGCGCACGAACGAGGCGCGCGGCTCGTCACGATCTGCTCGGGTTCCTTCGCGCTGGCCCAAACCGGGCTGCTGGACGGAAGAACGGCCACGACGCACTGGGCGCGGCTCGACCAGCTGCAGCGGGATTTTCCGAAACTGCAAGTGGAACCGGACGTGCTGTACGTGGACCACGGCGACGTCGCCACGAGCGCGGGCGCGGGAGCGGGCATCGACCTGTGCCTGCACCTGGTCCGGCGCGACCACGGGGCGGCGCACGCGGCGCTGATCTCGCGGCACATGGTGATGCCGACGCATCGCGAGGGCGGACAGGTGCAGTACGTGCCGCGGCAGGTGTCCGCGGACGCGTCGCTGGACGGGCTGCTCGACTGGGCGGGGGAGCGGTTGGGCACGCCGTTGTCGGTGGAGGATTTGGCTGCCCGCTTGACGATTTCCCCGCGGACGCTGGCCAGGAGGTTCGCGGATCAGCTCGGCACGAGCCCGGGCGCGTGGCTGCTGTCGCGGCGGGTGGCGGAGGCGCGGCGACTGCTGGAGGAGACCGACTTGCCGGTGGACGCGATCGCGGCGCGGGTCGGCCTGGTGTCGGCGGTGAACTTGAGGCGCCGGTTCCGGGCACAGGTGGGGACAACGCCGGGGGCGTATCGAAGGGCTTTCCGGCTGGGGTGAACGGTGATCGGCGCGTACCGGCAGGGAGGTCCGGTACGCGCCGATCACCGGGTTACGCGGTGGTGGCCTGCACCGTCACCGCGGGGCCCACGCCGTTTCCGGTGACGGCCGCGATCGTGAACGTGTACGCGGTCCCGGACTTCAGCCCGTCCACGACGCGGGTCAGGCCCTTCTGCGTGGGCTGGCTGACGATCGTGTCGCGGCCGACGACCTCGATGGTGCGGCCGTCGGACACGGTGATCCGGTAGCCGATCACCGGGGTCGACCCGGATTCCTTCGGCGGCGTCCAGCGAATGCTCGCCGCGTCGGTGCTCGGCAGCGCCTTGGCCCCGGTCGGGACGGCCGCGAGCTGGGTGCCCGGCGGCCCGACGGTGACCGGTGCCGACGGCAGCGATGGCAGGCCAGTGCCGAACCGGTTCCGCGCGGCGACCGTGACTGTGTACGTCTGGCCGTCCGTCAGCTTCGGGATCACCGTGTACCCGGTGCGCGCGAAGTCCTTGGCAGACACCGAACTCGTGACGCTGTGCTTGCCGTCCGAAGCGGTCAGCACGTAGTCCTGCACCGGCGCACCGTTTTCCGCGACCGTCGGATTCCAGGTCGCGTACAGCTGGCCGGACACTGAGAACGTGCCGATCCGCGTCGGAGCCTGCGGAGCGGACGCGCCGTCGATCCGGCGGTTCAGCACCGAGCGGTGGCCCGGTTCGATACCCGCGTTGTCCACAATGGACTTAGGTGCGGCGGCCGGGTTGCTCAGCAGGTGGTTGCCCGACGTGATGACACCCTTCTTGTTGCCGTCCGGATCGCCCTGCTCCCAGTAGTTCTCGGAGATGACCGTCGGGTCGTTGTTGCCGAGCGAGTCGCGGTAGTCGACGTGCGTGGAGGCGACGTTGGCGTACGCCGCGTGGTAAAGCACGTTGCCGGAAACGGTTTCGTAGGTGCAGCCGTTGTCGGTGTAGACGGACTTGCCGAGACCCCACTGGTCGTAGATGACGTTCCCGGTCACCTTCTCGCCCTCGGCCTGCGACGGTCCGGTGATGCCCTGCGTGTAGATGCCGCCGCCGTCGTCCAGCGAAAGCATGTAGTCGTGGATCAGGTTGTTGGACACCACGTTGTTGCGCGAGACGTTCGGCGTCGCGGCCTGCTTGATCTTGTCCGGCCAGCCGCCCCAGCCCATCGAGATGCCGGAGTACGCGACGTGGTCGATCTGGTTGTGCGACACGACATTGTCCTGCGAGTACCCGTTGACGATCGGGACCCCGCCGGTGAATTCGCGCGGCATGCCGTACAGGTGGTTGTTGGTCACCTTGACCCGCGTGGTCAGGTCCGCACCCGCCGCGGTGGGCTTGCTGACGCCGCCGATTTCGACGCCGTTGCCGGAGATGTCGGTGAACACGCTGTCGGACACGCTGCTGTCCTGCGCGCCTTCGCCGAGGTCGAGCCCGGCCGCGCCGAGGTGTGCGAACACGGTGTCCTGGAACTCGATCCGGTGCCCGTGCGACAGCGAGACGTTGCCGGGTTCCTTCGTCCAATCCGCGTACGGGCAGGAACCGCCGGGCGTGAACTGGCACAGGCCCTGCGTGGCCCAGCCGCGTTCGCCGGTGATCCGGTATCCGGCCTGGATTTCGGAGAACCCTTCCGGCGACGACGGTTCGAGCCACGTCGCGTAGGAGAACTGGATGCCGCGGAAGGAGATGTCGTGGATCGGCTTCTCAGCAGTGCCGCGGCCGTCCACGAGCTTCTCCAGCGCGGGCATCTCGACGTCCGCCCAGTGCAGGTTTTCGCCCTTGCGCGGCAGGTAGTACACGGTGTGCGCGGCGCGGTCGAGGTACCACTCGCCGGGAGTGTCCAGCAGCTCGAACGCATTCTCCACATAGGACGGTTGCCGTCCGTTGGTGAGATCGCCCGGGCCGACCATGTTGACCGAGCGGCCGGGGATGTCGGCGAACATCACGCGCTTGGTCGAGTTGTCCCAGCACGGCTGCGCCATGGTGATCGTGGTGCCGGTTGCCGAGGCGACCGGGCAGCGCGGCTCGGTCCACTGGCCGAGGCCGTTGCGCTCGACGTTCCACAGCTCCTCGCCGCTGGTGTACACCAGTTCGAGATCGCTCGGGTTTCGCCAGCGCGCCATGGTGTCCGCGGACGCGGTGTACCCGGTGTCGGTCGCCTTCACGGTGACCGGAAGCCGCCCGGAAGCCCGCTGCGCGCGGACCCCGTCGACGTACAGCTGGCGGGTGTTGTCCAGGCCGGCGGGCGCGGGCGCGGAGTAGAGCCCCGGCCGTCCTGCGACCGGACGCCAGCCGCTGACCTGCTTGCCGCCGCTGACCACGGTGCCCGGCGAACCCTGCCAGACCACCCGGTGGCCGTTCGTGCCGGAATCGGCCGCGTCGAGTTCGAGCGGCTTGTCGAGCCGGTAAGTGCCGGAGGCGACGTGCACGGTCAGATCGGAGTGCAGCTGCGCGGCGCGTTGCCGGACCAGCTGCTGCGCGCGGGGGAGCGTGCGCACCGGCGACCAGGCGGCGCCGGACCCGGAATCGTTGCCCCACGGCGAGACGTACACGTCCTGGCTGCCCGGCCACGCGGCGGCCGCACCCGCGGGGAGCAGCGCGGTCGCGGTCAGCACCGCGGCGGCGAGCCCGAGTGCGCGCCTCCCGCTGGCGCGCGCTGGTCTGAGCTTCATCCGGGACCTCCGTGTTCGCCAGTGAACGACGCGAGTCCGCGCCGCAAGAAAGATAGGATCTATTCGCGATCGTGTCGAGAGGATTCGGACGGATATTCTGAGCATTCACGGTGGTGAACAGGGTTGATCCGGTCGGCGGGTTCCGTCCCGGCTAGCGGTCAGTGATCCGATGAATCATTGCTGCCCGAGGTTCGGCGCGCGTACAACGAAGCGATCCCCGGGAGAGGTGGTCGCGATGAAGCGAAGTCGGATCGGTGTGCTGGCGGCGACGGTCGCGGTGCTGGCCGGAGCGCTGGCGGGAACAGCCGCCGCGGACAGTCAGTCGATCGAGTCCTGGACGCCGGTGGCGAGAACGCCGCCGATGGGCTGGAGCAGCTGGAGCGCGCTGCGCCGGAAGTTCACCGAGGAGACGATCAAGGCCCAGGCCGACGTCATGCACGACCGGCTCGCCGCCTACGGCTACCGGTACGTCAACATCGACGCGGGCTGGAACGACCACGTCGACGAATTCGGCCGCGTCGCGCCGGACCCGAAGAAGTTCCCGAACGGCATTGCCTCGCTGGCCCGGTACCTGCACCAGCGCGGCCTGAAATTCGGCATCTACCTGGTGCCCGGCGTCCCGGCGCAAGCGGTCGCGGCCGATTCGCCGATCGAGGGCACGCCGTACCGGGTGCACGACATCGTCATGCCCGGCGCGGGCAACACCGCCGACGACAAATCCGCGAAGCTCGATTTCAGCAAGCCCGGCGCGGCCGCGTACGTCCGCTCGCAGGCGCGGCAGCTGGCGTCGTGGGGCGTCGACTACATCAAAATGGACTTCGTCGGCCCCGGCGGCGGGAAGATTCCCGCGGACAACCGCGAGGACATCCGGCAGTGGCATTCAGCGATCCAGGCCACCGGTCGTCCGATCCACTTGGAACTGTCGAACTCGCTCAGCATCGCCGAGGCCGCGACCTGGCAGCGCTACAGCAACGGCTGGCGGATCGAAGGCGACATCGAGTGCTACTCGCACTGCGTGGGCCTCACGAACTGGGACGTGCGGGTCAAGCTGCGTTTCGCCGACGCTCCCCAGTGGACTGGCTTCGCGGGTCCCGGTCACTGGAACGACCTGGACTCCATCGAGATCGGCAACGGCGAAGCGAACGGCATCACTCCCGACGAGCGGCAAAGCGTGATGACGCTCTGGGCGATCGAATCCTCGCCGCTGCTGCTCGGCACCGACCTGACCAAACTCGACCCGGACGACCTGAAGCTTCTCACCAACCGCGAGGTCCTGGCCGTCGACCAGGCAGGCCGACCGGCGCGTCCGGTTTCGCAGGCGACGCAGCAGCAGGTGTGGTTCAGCCCCGACGGACGGGGCGGGGTGACGGTCGCGCTATTCAACCTGGGCTCGACGGAGGCTCCGGTGACCGCGTCTTGGCAGGACCTGGGGCTGAGCGGCCCGGCAGCGGTACGGGATCTGTGGACGCATCGGAACCTGGGGGTCAGCCGGGACAGTTTCACCGCGACGCTCGCGCCGCACGCTTCGCGGCTGCTGCACCTGGTTCCGCGTCATCACTGAGCCCGGCGGCCATGAGGGGAACCCTCACGGCCGCCAGGGGGACAGCTCCGGAGGCGCCCGGGCGGGGTGCCTCCGGAGCGCTGTGCGGCGGGTTCGAGCACTGTCGGTGGCCGAGCCCGCTGGGGCGCCGCCGTTCGGGTGCGAGGTTCATTCATCTCAGCGTGTCGCCTGGCTCGCGTTCCGTTCACCCGGTTCATCTGGCACTCTGGACCCCGTGTTGCGGCTTGCAGGTGCACGGCTGCTCGATGATCGGGACTATCCGGCGGTGCGCGCTGCACTCGCCGCCGACCCGGTGGGCAGCTGCATGGTCAGCGCCCGGGTCGAGGCGGCCGGTCTCGACCCGTGGCGTCTTGGTGGCGAGCTGTGGGCGTCCGACGCCCGTCCGGTGCGCGCCGGCCGGCTCACTGGTTTGTGCTTCGCCGGACCGAATCTGATCCCGTTGCGCGGCAACGCTTCGGCGCTGCGGTCGTTCGCCGACCGGGCCCTGCGCCGCCAGCGCACCTGCTCCTCGCTCGTCGGGCCCGCGCCGCAGGTGCTCGGGCTGTGGGACGAGCTGTCGTCGGAATGGGGGCCGGCCCGCGAGGTGCGCGGCGACCAGCCGCTGATGGCGCTCGAAGGCGACCCCCTGGTGCCCGCCGATCCGCAGGTCCGCACCGTCCGCCCGCACGAACTCGATCGCTACCTGCCCGCGGCGGTGGCGATGTTCATCGAGGAGGTCGGCGTCGACCCGCGCGCGGGCGACGGCGGCGCCAGCTACCGCGCCCGGGTGAGCGAGCTGATCTCCACCGGTCGCGCGTTCGCCCGGTTCGAGGACGGCGAGGTCGTGTTCAAGGCCGAGATCGGCGCGATGTCCGCGCGGGTCGGCCAGATCCAGGGCGTCTGGGTGCACCCGGACCGGCGCGGCGGCGGCCTGGGCACCGCAGGTACCGCGGCGGTGGTGAATCGCCTGGTCCACGGCCTCGGCCGGACCGCGAGCCTCTACGTGAACGGGTTCAACGCGCCCGCGCTGGCGGCGTACCGGCGGATCGGGTTCCAGCAGGTCGGGCAGTACGCGACCGTGCTGTTCTGAGCTGGCTGCGCCGCGATCGGGTGAGGTCGTAGGCTGGGGACATGTCCGTTCGCGCCCCGTTGAAGCCCGGCGTCCAGACGCCGCGCCGTGCCGTCCCCGCCGACATCGCCCGCCCCGAGTACGTGGACCGGCCGGCGCCGAAACGGGACACCGGCAACGGAGTGCGCACGCCCGAGGTCATCGAGGCGATGCGGGTCGCGTCGAAGATCGCCGCACAGGCGCTCGAAGAGGGCGGCAAGGCGGTCAAGCCGGGCGCGACCACCGACGACGTCGACAAGGTGGTGCACGAGTTCCTGCTGGACCACCGCGCGTACCCGTCGACACTCGGCTACCGCGGCTTCCCGAAGTCGTGCTGCACCTCGCTGAACGAGGTGATCTGCCACGGCATCCCGGACTCGACCGTGATCGAGGACGGCGACATCTGCAACATCGACGTGACGGCCTTCATCGGCGGCGTGCACGGTGACACCAACGCGACGTTCCTCGCCGGCGACGTCTCCGAAGAGGTGCGGCTCCTGGTCGAGCGCACCCGAGAGGCGACCGCCCGCGCGATCAAGGCGGTCCGCCCCGGCCGTCAGCTCAACGTGATCGGCCGCGTGATCGAGGCGTACGCGAAGCGCTTCGGCTACGGCGTGGTCCGCGACTTCACCGGCCACGGCGTCGGCCCGGCGTTCCACACCGCCCCGACGGTGCTGCACTACGAGGAGCCCTCGGTGCAGACGCTGATCGAGGAGGGCATGACCTTCACGATCGAGCCGATGATCACGCTGGGCACCATCGACTACGACGTGTGGAGCGACGACTGGACGGTCACCACGAAGGACAAGAAGTGGACGGCCCAGTTCGAGCACACCCTCGTGGTGACGGCTGACGGCGCGGAGATCCTGACGCTTCCGTAAGACGCGCTGTCCGTGAAGGGCTCCTTGAGGGAATCAGATTCCCTCAAGGAGCCCTTCACGGACTTCTACAAGTCCTCC
Organism: Amycolatopsis sp. cg13; assembly: GCF_041346965.1. Lineage (GTDB taxonomy): Bacteria > Actinomycetota > Actinomycetes > Mycobacteriales > Pseudonocardiaceae > Amycolatopsis. The sequence goes on along the minus strand of NZ_CP166848.1, from coordinate 3,601,131 downwards.
GCCCGCGCGATCAGCACGTCCAAGAATCCCGCCGCCTCGGCAGCGGACCGATCCGCGTCGCGGGCCTCGATCGCGTCCACCAGCTCCCGGTGCCGGATCATCTCCGCGTGTTCCGGATTGTCCGAAGTGGACGCCACGCTCGCCGTGATCGCCTCCATCAGGCCGCGGTACAGCTCCAGCAGCAGCCCGTTGTGCCCGCACCGGACGACGACCTGGTGGAATTCCGCGTCGCTGCGGGCGAAATCGTCGAGGCGGCCTTCGTCCCAGTCGGTGTCGCGGCGGTTGAGCAGGACGCGCAGCTCGGCCACGTCTTCGTCGGTACGCGCGGTCGCGGCCAGCCGAGCGCCCTCGACCTCCAGCAACCGGCGCACGTGCAGGACCTCGCGCAGTTCCGTGCCGCACAGCCGGCGGATCGCGCCGGACACCTCGCTCGTCGCGCGCACGTACGTGCCGTCGCCCTGGCGGACCTCCAGGATCCCGGTGTGCGCCAGCGCGCGCACGGCCTCACGGACCGTGTTGCGCCCGACGCCCAGCTGCGCGGACAGCTCCGGCTCGGTCGGGATCCGGTGCCCGATTGGCCATTCTCCTGCGGTGACCGCCTCGCGCAGCTGGTCGATGACCTGGTCGACGAGTCCGGCGCGGCGGGTGGTGGCCAACGGCACAGCCTGATCCCTTCATCCAATCATCCTACGTATGCGATAGTAGCGCACATGTCCGCCGATTCCCGAGACTCAGCAGCCGTGTCCACCGCCACCTATTCCGACCGGCTCGAGCTCGAACTGGAAGGCAGCCTCGAGGAAGAGGTGCCCGCCGGACGCCGACCGGGCGTGGTGGCCGGCGGCGTGCTGCTGGCGGTCGCGGTGGTGCTGACGGCGATGAACCTGCGGCCGGCGATCACGAGCGTCGGCCCGCTGCTCGCGGAAATGCGCGGAAGCCTCGGCGCGTCCGCGGTGTGGGCGAGCATCCTCACGACCCTGCCCGGCCTGTGCTTCGCGGGCGCCGGCTTGGCCGCGCCCGTGCTGTCACGTCGCCTGGGCATCGGCCCGGCGATCGGCCTCGCGCTGGCGGTGCTGACCGCGGGCCTGGTGGTTCGGGTGCTCGACGGACCGTACGTCGTGCTCGGCGGCACGCTCATCGCCACCGCCGGAATCGCGCTGGTCAACGTGCTGATCCCAGTGGTCATCAAGGATTCGTTCCCGGCTCGCGTCGGGCTCATGACCGGCGTCTACACCGCGGCCCTGCAAGGCGGCGGCGCGGCGGGTTCCGCGCTGAGCCCGCCGCTGGAATCGGTCCTCGGCGGCTGGCGTGCCGCGCTCGGCGCGTGGGGTGTGCTGTCGGCGATCGCTTTGGTGGCTTGGCTGATCGCTTCGCGCGGCGCCGGTCGTCCGCCGCGTCCGGCCGCCGGCACCGCTCCCGCCCGGTCGCTGATGCGCAGCCCGCTGGCGTGGATCGTCACGATCTTCTTCGGCTTGCAGTCGTTCATCGCCTACGTCGTGATGGGCTGGCTGCCGCAGGTCTTCATCGACGCGGGCGTCAGCAAGGCCGACGCCGGTCTGCTGCTCGGCCTGATCTCGGTGATCGCGGTGCCGATCAGCCTGGTGATCCCGCCGATCGCGGCGCGGCAGAAGAGCCAGAGCCCGTGGATCGTCGGAATGGGCGTCTTCGGCGCGGCCGGGATGCTCGGTCTGGTGATCGCGCCGGGGTTCTCGCCGCTGCTGTGGAGCATCCTGCTCGGCATTGGGATGAGCGTGTTCTCCCTGGCGCTGACGGTGATCGCCCTGCGAGCCCGCAGCGGCGCCGAGACCGCGCGGCTGTCGGGAATGGCGCAGGGCTTCGGATACCTGCTGGCGGCGGTCGGCCCGTTCGTGTTCGGCTTGCTGCACGATGCGACCGGGAGCTGGACGGTGTCGTTGATCGTGCTGCTCGTGGTGATGGTGACGCAGATGATCTTCGGCGCACTGTCTGGGCGGCGTCGGTTCGTCTGATCTGACGGAAGAACGGGCGGCCGGTAATCCACCGGCCGCCCGTTCTTTTGGTCCCTGGCTCCGACGGGGTCTGCCCACTGTGGACACTCCCGTCGGACAGTCGCCTAACTCGCCAGCGCCGCGTCTTCCAGCACCGGCCCGGGAAGCTGGCCCGTGCGCCGGACATCGTCGAGCGCGGCCACCGCGACCGCGAGGCATTCCGCGGCCCGTTCGGACGGCATCGCCCGAAGCTCCTCCAACAACGTCAGCGTCGCGGCCGTCGTCCCGAGCTCCGCCCGCCGCGCGGCGAACATCAGCTCGAGATCCGTGACTTCGCTCCAGCGAGCGGCCAAATCTTTCGCGGCCACAACGAATCCCCCGGCGATCATGTCGGTCATGTCAGTCCCCGCACCTCCGCGAGAACACTAACAACGCGACATCCTTGTTACCCGATTCGGGAATCGCCTCCCCGCGAGATCAACTCTGGGTATCCCCGGGGTCAGTCGAGCGGCAGGTTCAGCAGCGCGTTCTCCACCAGTTCCGGCATCGCTGGGTGGATCCAGTACTGCCCGCGCGCCATCGACCTCGCGTCGAGGCCGAAGCTCATCGCCTGGATCAGCGGCTGGATCACCGTCGACGCCTGCGGGCCGATGATGTGCGCGCCCAGCAGCTGCCCGGTCGCCGGGTCGGCGAGCAGCTTCGCGAAACCGGTGGTGTCCTCCATCGCCCAGCCGTAGGCGATGCCCGCGTAGTCCTGCTTCGAGACCACAAAGGACAGTCCGCGATCGGCCGCCTGCGCCTCGGTCAGCCCGACCGACGCCACCTGCGGCGAGGTGAACACCGCGTGCGGCACGAAGCGGTGGTCGGCCTTGATCCGGTCGTCCGGATGCGCCAGATTGTGTTGCACCACCCGGGCTTCGTGGTTCGCGACGTGCTTCAGCTCCAGCGGCGACGAGATGTCCCCGAGCGCGTAGATGCCTTCGACGGACGTCTGCTGATAGTCGTCCACCACGACGTGCCCGCGCGCGGTGGTGGCGACGCCGGTGGCACCCACGTCGAGCAGGTCCGAGTTCGGCTTGCGGCCGGTGGCGACCAGGATCAGGTCGGCCTCGACGGTCTCCGCTCCCTGCGGGCCTTCGAGATCCAGCGCGACGCCGTTGTCCGTGCGGCGCGCGCGAACCGTCTTGCGGTCCAGCCGGACGTCGAACCGTTGCGAAGCCAGTTCGGTGAACCGGGCGCTGACGTCCGCGTCCTCCTGCCGCAGCAGGGCGCCGGAGCGGTTCACCATCGTGACCGCGACGCCGAACGACGCGAAAACGTGCGCGAATTCCGCCGCGATGTAGCCGCCGCCGAGGATGACGATCCGTTCCGGCAGGGCGTCGAGCCGCATGATCGTGTCGGAGGTGTAGTAGCCGGTTTCGGCCAGCCCCGGCACGTCCGGGATCACCGGCCGCCCGCCCGCGGCGAGCACGAACCGGTCCGCGGTGACGACCTCGTCCTGGCGGCCGTCGGGGAAGCTGACGCGCAGTTCCTTCATGCCGGTGAACCGGCCCTCGCCGCGGTAGACGTCGACGTTGCGGTTGTCTTCGTGGTTCTCGCGGTACTGCGCGCCGCCCTCGGCGATCGGGTCGATCCGGCCGAAGATCCGGTCCCGGATGTCCGGCCAGCGCACCGCGGTGAGCTCCTCGTCCACGCCGAAGCGCGAGCTGCCCGCGGGCGTCGCGGCGACGTCGGCGGCGTAGACGAACATCTTCGTCGGGATGCAGCCGACGTTCAGGCAGGTCCCGCCGAACACGCCCTTCTCGACGATGGCCGTCCGGAGGTCGGCGAACTCCGGCCCGAGGATCGAGTTTCCCGATCCGGTCCCGATGATCACCAGGTCGTAGTGCGGCACGGCGGTCCTTCCCGAAAGCGCTCTGCTGCCAGCCTAGTCAACCCCGGCGCCCCGCCCCGGTGTTCCCGGATCACTCGCCGTTGGCTGTGAAATGCATCCGGTCGACCGGCGACTTCCACGCCCCGCCCCACTGCCAGCCCGCTCCGGCGAACGCGCGCACGATCGGCCCGTCGGCGGTGACCATCCCCGGCCGCACGTTCGCGCGGTCCAGGTAGGCGGACGCCAGCTCCGGGACCACGAGGTCGTCCTTGGTGTACGGGTTGCAGAACGGATTGACGTCCACCGCGAGCCCGTACGCGTGCGCGGACCAGCTCTTCTGCCCGCGCATCGGACGGCAGACGAACGCGCTGGTGTTGTTGCCGTCTCCGGTCGGCGGCGCGTCGAGTTCGGCGGGGGAGGTGATGCGCATTTCCTCGATGGGGAACTGCTGCGCGTAGAGCTCGCTGAACGCTTTCACCACCGCCGAGGCCCCGTCCTTGTTGACCAGCAGCTCACCGGTGTGCGCGCGATGGTCGAAGCCCCAGAAGGAAAGCGTGACGTAGCGGAGATCGGCGGACGACACCGGGCACGCGGCCTGCCAGGTGCTGCGCTTGAGCACGGTGTCGGGGACGTCGGCGATCTTCGCGGTGTACGTCGTGCTCGCCGGCGGCGGAAGGAAGTCCCGAGTCGGCAGCGAACGGTTCACCAGTTCGGGTGGAGTTGGCTGGATCTCGCCGAAACCGTCCGGGCGCAGCGGCAGCGGACGAGCACCCACCTGCCAGGTGACGGCGGGCGCGCTCGTCGCTGTCCGAGTTGCCGGAAGTGTCGGACTGGCCGGTGCCGACGGCGCGCTCAACGGGCTCGGCGGGGGAGCCGCCGGGGTGCTCGTCGCACATCCGGCCAGCAAGAAGACTGTCAGCACGCTGGCCGTCGCGGCTGTTATCCGTCGCATGACTCCACCTAAGCGAATGCGCTCGGTGTATAGAGAGTCCACCCGTTCCAGTGACACCGTTTTGGGCTTGGCCCGTTTAGGGTAATCGCGGCCGTGTGTGCACGCGCCGGAGTCAGTTGATTCCTGAGCGCGTCCAGGCTGTGCTGTCGTAGTGCCGATGAAGGGAAAGCCCATGCCCGCGAAGTTCCGTCGTCCGGTCCTGCTCGCGGCGGGGACGCTGCTCGCCGCCGGGATCGCGGTCCCGGTCGGCTCGGCCTGGGCGTCGACGCCTTCCGACCCCGGCTCGCACGCGCAGCCGCGGATCGTCGGCGGCAGCGAAGCCTCGCTGGCCGACCATCCGTACGCGGTGTACCTCACCGACCAGAGCGGTTCGCAGTTCTGCGGCGCGGTGATCGTGAGCCCGTCCGCGGTCGCGACCGCCGCGCACTGCGCGAAAGCCCTGCCGAAGTCGTCGGTCCACGTGGTCGCGGGCCGCCAGGACAAACGCGGCGACGACGGCGTGGAACTCGGCGTCTCGCGGGTCTGGGTGAACCCGGACTACAGCGACCCGACCAAGGGCGACGACATCGCGGTCCTGACTGTGCGCGGACGGCTGCCCTACCGCGCGGCGAAGCTCGCGGGCAAGAGCGACCAGTCGCTGTACGCGGAAGGCACGCAGGCGACCGTGCTTGGCTGGGGACGGCTTTCCGAAGGGGGCGAGCGGTCGGACGTGCTGCGCAGCGCCCAGGTGCCGGTGGTCAGCGACTCCACCTGCAAGACGGCCTACGACACCTACGACCCCGCGAGCATGGTGTGCGCCGGCTACCCGCAGGGCGGCCAGGACGCGTGCCAGGGAGACTCCGGCGGCCCGCTCGTCGAGGGGGACACCCTGGTCGGCATCGTGTCCTTCGGCGACGGCTGCGGAAAGCCGGGCAAGCCCGGGGTGTACACGCGGGTTTCGCAGTTCTCGGACGACATCGCGGCGCAATCCCAGGCGCGGCTTTTCGGCTGAGCTGTGTTAAGCAGGGTGGTGTGACGACTCTGCACCGCGCCGCTGGGCCCGACCTCGCCGCTGCCGACCTGTACGAGATTCTCCGGCTGCGGTCGGAGGTGTTCGTGGTGGAACAAGACTGCGTGTACGCGGACATCGACGGGCGCGATCTGCTTCCGGAGACGCAGCACCTGTGGCTGGCTTCCGACACGGAGATCCTCGCGTACCTGCGAGTGCTGGCCGAGCCTGGCGGTGGGCGGATCGGCCGCGTGGTGACGGCGAAATCGGCGCGGGGCCAGGGGTTGGCGGCGCAGTTGATGGCTGCGGCGTTGGACGGTGCGGAGGGCGAGTTCGTGCTGGACGCGCAGACGTATGCGCAGGGGCTTTACGCGCGGTTCGGGTTTGTGGCTGAGGGTGCGGAATACCTTGAGGACGGGATTCCGCACATCACCATGCGTCGTCCGGGTTAGTCGCGCGGTCTGGGTGTCTGCCTGGTCGCGATTGGCCCGACGTTGAACGGTGCCGTCGAGGAACACGTGCTGGATCCGCAGGGGCTTTATGCGCCGTTCGGGTTCGTCGCCGAGGGGTTCCCGCGCAGCACCATGCGCCGCTGCGGTCAGCCGCGGGGAGCGGTCGCCGAGATCACCTTTACCGCGCGGTCGACGTCCGCCTCCGACAGGTCCGCACGGGCGGTGAGACGCAGCCGGGAAACGCCGTCCGGCACCGCGGGCGGACGGGCGCAGCCGACCTGGATTCCTTGCTCCGCACAGGCTTCCGCCCACGCGGCGGCCGCTTGCGGCGACGGCGTCTGCACGGCGACAATCCCGGCTTCCGGCAGTTCGACCGGCACGCCAGCGTTCTTCAGCCCCATCGCCAGGTTTGCGGCGTTCTCGATGACCTTCGCCGGCAGCTCCGGTTCGGATTTGAGCACCTGCAACGCGGTCAACGCGGCGGCGGCGCTGGCCGGGGCGAGGGCGGTGTCGAAGATGAAGCTGCGCGCGGTGTCGACGAGATGCCGGATCACGCGGCGCGGACCGACAACGGCGCCGCCTTGCGCGCCAAGGGCATTGGAGAGTGTCAGCGTGGTGACGACGTCCGGCGCGGACGACAGCCCCGCGGCGTGCACCGCGCCCCGGCCGCCTTCGCCGAGGACGCCGAAGCCGTGTGCGTCGTTGACCACCAGCGCGGCACTGTGCGTACGGCAGATTTCGGCGAGTTCGCCCAGCGGCGCGAGTTCACCGTCGGCGGAGAACACCGAATCGGTGACCACAATCGCACGCGGTTTGCGGCGCGTGGCCAACGCGTGCTTGATCGCCGACGGGGTCGCGTGCTCGACGGCCGCGATGTCCGCGCGGGACAGCCGGCAGCCTTCGACCAGCGACGCGTGGACGTACTTGTCGGTGACGATCGCCGATTCGGCCCCGGAGAGGGCCGTCACCGCGCCGAGGTTCGCGGTGAATCCGGAGGAGAACACCAGCGCCGCTTGGGCTCCGCAGAACCGGGCGAGCTCGTGTTCGAGCTCCGCGTGGAGTTCGGTGGACCCGGTGACCAGGCGCGATCCGGTCGCCCCGGCACCCCAGCGCAACGCGGCCGCGGCGGCTGCCCCGGCGACGCGCTTGTCCCGGGCGAGGCCGAGGTAGTCGTCGCCCGCGAGGTCGAGCACGGCGTGCTGCGCCGGACGCGGAGTCAACCGCCGGGAGAGACCGGCTTCCGCGCGCCGCTGGCCTTCGGTTTCAATCCAGTCGAAGACGTTCTCAGGCGGCAGCGGCGGAGTGTCAGTCACCCAGGCAGTGTCGCATCCGGCCGGGTAGCGCGTTTGCCGCCCCCGCCTCGGCGATGGCGGGAAGCGGGGCGGGGCAACGGAAACCAGGTTGGTTCGGCGGCTTCGGGTATGGCTGGTTGGTGGAGCGTGGTCGGCCGGGGGTGGCGCTGTTCGGCGACGACCGCTGCGCTGGGCGGGGCTTGCTCAGTAGCGGCCACTGCGGCTGATGGCTGGCTGGTGGAGCGTCGTTGGCCGGGCGAGGCGTTGTTCGGTGGCGACTGCGGTGCTGGGCGAGGTCCTGCTTGGTGCTGGCCGCTGGGTTTCGGGTGTGGCTGGTTGGTCGAGCGTGGTCGGCCGGGCGTGATGGTGTTTGGCGGCGATCGCTGTGCTGGGCGCGGTCTTGCTCGGTGGTTACCGCTGTGGCTTATGGCTGGCTGGTGGAGCGTCGTTGGCCGGGCGAGGCGTTGTTCGGCGACGGCTGGTGCGCTGGGCGAGGTCCTGCTTGGTGCTGGCCGCTGGGTTTCGGGTGTGGCTGTTGGTCGAGCGTGGTCGGCCGGGCGAGGTGTTGTTCGGTGGCGACTGAGGTGCTGGGCGAGGTCCTGCTTGGTGCTGGCCGCTGTGGCTGTGGGGCATGGCTGGCGGAGTGTGGTCTGCAGGGCGAGGCGTTGTTCGGCGACGGCTGCTGCGCCGGTCGAGATCGTGTCCGGTAGTGACTGCTGCGGCAGGCGAGGCATTGCTTGGCAGCGACTGGCTGCGCTGGACGAGATGCTGTTCGGAGGCGGCTGTCAGGGCGGGCGTGGCGTGTTCGGTGACGGCCGCTGGGGCAAGCGCGCTGGTGTTGCGCAGCGACTGTTGCGCCGCGCGTGATGTCTTTCGGCGACGACAGCTGCGGAGGGCGAGGCCCCGTCCGGCAACGGCGGCTGAGCCGGGCGCGACGGGGTGCGGTGACTGGCAGCGAGCCGGGCCGTTGCGGTGGGCGAAACGCCCCGGTGCCTGCCGGAAACGAAGAACGGCCCCGCCGAAGCGGGGCCGTTCTCAGCGTTCAGACGTCACTCAGGCGTCGTGTCCGCGGCGCGGGCCGCGGCTCGGGCGGCCGAAGCCGCCGCCGGCGCGGGACTGCTTTCGGCTGCGGCTGTAACCGCCGCCGCCGTGGTTTTCACGGGAGCCGTAGCCGCCTTCGCGGGCGTAGCCGCCCTCGCGACCACCTTCGCGCGAGTAGCCGCCTTCGCGACCGCCCTCGCGGGCGTAGCCGCTGTCGCGCGAGCCGCGGCCCTCGTACGAGCCACGGTTGTAGCCGCCTTCGCGGGAACCACCGCGGTCGTCACGCGAGCCGTAGCCGCCACGGTCTTCGCGGGAGCCGTAGCCGCCGCGGCCGCCTTCGCGGGAGCCGCGGTAGCCGCCGCCCTCGCGCGGGCCGCGGAAGCCGCCTCGGTCGCCGCCGCCGAAGCCTCGGCCGCCGGAGCGGCGCGGGGACTCCCGGCGACGCTCCACCACCGGCTCGCCGCTCGGCTCGCGGGCGCCGGTGATGCGCGACAGGTCCTCGTCGTGGGTGCGGATCATCGTGGTCTCGGCGCGCACGCCGGCCCGGTCGGTCATCCGGCGGACGGTGCGCCGCTGGTCGTGCGTCACCAGGGTGACGACGATGCCGGACGCGCCCGCCCGGGCGGTGCGGCCCGCGCGGTGCAGGTAGTCCTTGTGGTCCGCGGCCGGGTCGACGTGCAGCACCAGCGAGATGTCGTCCACGTGGATGCCGCGCGCGGCGACGTCGGTGGCCACCAGGACCGCCGCGTGGCCTTCCTTGAAGTCGGCGAGGACGCGGTTGCGCTGGCCCTGGGTCTTGCCGCCGTGCAGGGCCACCGCGTGCACGCCGCTCTCGCGCAGCCGCTCGGTGAGCCGGTCCACGTGGTGCTTGGTGCGCACGAACATGATCGTGCGGCCCTCGCGGGCGCCGATCCGGGTGATGATGTCCTGCTTGTCGGAGTGCGACACCTGGAACAGGTGGTGGTCCATGGTGGTGACGCTCGCGGTCGACGGCGCGACCGAGTGCGTGACCGGGTCGGCCAGGTACTGCCGGACCAGCTTGTCGACGTCGCCGTCGAGCGTCGCGGAGAACAGCAGCCGCTGCCCGCCGGGAGGGGTCAGGTCCATGATCTCGCGGACCTGCGGCATGAAGCCCATGTCGGCCATCTGGTCGGCCTCGTCGAGCGCGATGAAGTTGCAGTCGCCGAGCGAGGCGGTGCCCTGGCGGACGTGGTCCGACAGCCGGCCCGGGGTGGCGATCAGCAGGTCGACGCCGCGGGCGAGCGATTCGGCCTGGCGGCCGAAGGACATGCCGCCGACCGCGGTGCGGCACCACAGGCCGAGCGACTTGGCCAGCGGGGTCAGCGAGTCGGCCACCTGCATGGCCAGCTCGCGGGTCGGGACCAGCACGAGCGCGCGGGGGCGCTTCGGGCGGGCCTTGCCGCCGTCGAGCCGGGCCAGGATGGCCAGGCCGAAGGCCAGCGTCTTGCCGGAACCGGTCTGGGCGCGGCCCAGCACGTCGCGGCCGGCCAGCGCGTCCGGGATGGTCGCGGACTGGATCGGGAACGGCGAGTCGATGCCCGCCTCGGCGAGCGCCCGCAGCAGCGGCTCGGGCAGGCCCAGCTGGGCGAAGGTCTTCACGGCGGGGGTCTCCACCGTGTCGTCGTGGAGAACGTCTCCACCGGCTGGCCGGTGCCGCGGCTTGCGCTCGGGGCGGCCCGCTCGGGAGCGGGCGGACTGGCCGGAGTCGTACGTGATCGTCACAAATGCCTCTCGGACGTGGCACGTCGCAAGGAGGCCCGGGCTGCCCGCGCGCAGGCAGGGCAAGATGGTGTGGCGATGGGCGTTCACAGGGACGGACCCGGTGCGCCGAGCCATGGCGTGGCACACCGACGGAAATTGCTTCGGATGGCCGCGAGTCCTTCTGCGGACTGTGGAGGCGACGGACACCAACTCATCCACGCCGCCGTTGCGGTCTTGACACACTGTACCTGAGAGAGAGCGGTTGCCCCGCACCCAGGTGCGCGGTTGTGGGCGGGGTCGCAGGTGTGCGCTGCGGCACATCGCGGCCCCGCCCGTCCGCTCAGCCGAGACCGGCCGCGTTTTCCAGTTCCCGCACCAGGTCATCGGTGTCGGTGACCTGTTCGGACAGTCCGCGGCCGCGGAACCAGCCGGCGAGGTTCGCGACGTCGCGGGCGAGGAATTCCCGGCCGCGCGGGTTCGCGATCACGTCGACCGCCTGGGGAAGGTCGATCACCATCAGGTGACCTTCGTGCACCAGGAGGTTGTACGCGGACAGGTCGCCGTGCGCGAGCCCTTGTCCCGCCAGGAGTTCCAGCGCGGACACGGCCTGCTCCCACAGGTCGGCCAGCTCGTCCGGTTCGGGCCGCAGCTGCGCCAGCCGCGGCGCGGCGGTCCCGTCGGATTCGCCGAGGAATTCCAGCAGGATCTCGGTGCCGTGCCGCTGCACCGGATACGGCACCGGCGCGCCGATCGTCCACAAGCGACTGAGGACGGCGAACTCCGCCACCGCCCACTGTTCGGCGATCAGGTTGCGGCCGAACGAGGTGCGCCCGGCCATGGCCCGCATCTCGCGGGACCGGCGCATCCGCCTCCCTTCGAGGTAGCCCGCGTCGCGGTGGAACAGCTTGTGCTCGTCTGAGCGGTATCGCTTGGCCGCCAGCAAAACGCCGTCTTCGCCGGGAAGATTGCGGCGCAGCAGATGGACATCCGCTTCTTTGCCGGTCTTGAGCACGCCGAGGTCGGTGTCGACCGCGGCGAGTTCGGTGACCACCCAGTCCGGCCGCGGATGCGGACCCTGGTCGGCGTCGTCCCAGTTGGTCCATCGGTCGGCGCCGTCGGGCAATTCGGTTTCGGTGTAGGCGTCTTCGCGAAGCTGGGAAAGCCGGACTCGCTCGGCTTCGGTGAGCCGTCCCCGGCGGGCCGGGGCAGGCCCGTCGTCGTAGCTGGGGCGACGGCGCATCCGGCGGTCGGTGTAGTCGGAGGCGTCGGCAAATTCGTCGAAATCGTGCTCGCGCACTGGTGGGTTCTCCTAGATCAGGGTGCCCACCGGGCGAGCGCGTGCTCTAGCCGAGGCGGGCGGGCGGAAGAGGGCAGGACAGCGCCCGGACAATCTCCACGACGCACCTCCCTTTCTTCCGGCAGCCGGCGGCAACCCGCCGGACGCCGCTCACTGTGCCGCCCGCCTCGAACCCGCGCAACTCATTTATTTCGCCCCCGCCCAGCGCGCTAGTGCGGCGTCGAGGAGTTTCTGGTCGTCGCTCCCGGAACTCGCCCACACGATCACCCCGTCCGGCCGGACGAGGAGGCTCGGTTCACCGGCCGGATCGGCGACGTACGCGAGCCGGTCGGACAAGCCGGACACCGCGAACCGGCCGTCGGCGGAGCGGTCGACGAGCACGAACCGGCCGTCGTGCGCGTGGTCGGCGAGGCGGGTGCCGGACGTCAGTTCGACGTCCCCGGCGATCGAGCCGACCGGTTCGGCAGCGTTGTCGGCAGTGCCGGACACGTCGTAGCGCTGCAGGATTCCGGACGACAGCGCGACGATCCGGTTCATCGCGGCGGGCACCCGGAGCAGTTCGCCGCCGACGATCTTGCGCAGTTGCTCGGTGCGTCCGTCTCCGCGCAGGAGCGCGACCTGAGCGCGGGTCCAGTCGAGGACGCCTGCGCCGACCGGGTGGCGTTCGGTTTCGTAGGTGTCGAGCAGTCCGGCCGGAGCCCAGCCCTGGACGGTCGCGGCGAGCTTCCAGCCGAGGTTCGCCGCGTCGCCGAGACCGAGGTTCAGGCCTTGTCCGCCAAGCGGGGAGTGGACGTGCGCCGCGTCGCCGGCCAGGAACACGCGGCCTTGCCGGTAGCGCCGCGCCTGGCGTGCGTTGTCGGTGAACCGCGTTGCCCGGCCGCGGATTCCGGTGATGGTGACCGGCACCCCGGTGACATCGCGAACGGCTTCCTGCAGCTCTTCGACCGACACCGGCATGTCGCGATCCTCCGGCGGCTGCCGGAACCGGCTGAGGAAGATGCGGCCGGGAACCGGGCCATACGCGTAGACGCCGCGCGGCGTCCACGTCCAGCCGGGACGCAGGCCGCTCGCGTCTTCGAAGTCGGCGATGGCCTGGTAGCCGGTCATTTCCGGGTCCGTGCCGTCGAACTCGATGCCGAGTTGCTTCCGGATGACGCTCCGCCCGCCGTCGGCCGCGACGAGCCAGCTCGCGGTGAACTCGCCCGCGCTCGTTTCGACCGTCACGGATTCGTCGGCGGCCTGAACGCCGTGCACTTCGACGCCGCGTCTGAGGTCGACGCCGAGCCGGGCGCAGTGTTCGGCGAGCATCTGCTCGACTTCCTGCTGCGGCACGCCGAGCCCGTTCGACACTGCCCGGTGCGCGACGAGCACGGGGTCGTTCTGATCGATCAGGTCGTTGTCGAACAGGAACCCGGCGAAGTGCCCGGCGGCCAGGAACCGCCGCCCGCCCCGTTTGGCGGCCTCCACTGTCGGGCCGAATTTGCCGACCGACGCGAGGAACAGCTGCTGCGCTGCCTCCGCCGCGGGCAGCAGGCCGCGCCGGTCGAGCAGTTCGGCGCTGGCGACGTTGACCGACCCGGCCTTGAGGTTCTGGTCCGGTTCCTCCAGCCGGTCCAGCACGGTCACTCCCACCCCGCGCAGCGCGAGCTCCCCGGCGAGGAACAACCCGGTGGGCCCTGCCCCGGCGACGATCACCTCAGTCCGCTCCATGACCTTCTCCCCTTTACCCTTGTCCGACGGCTTAACCAAGTGTGCTTACTGAGTAAGCTTACCGGATAAAGGCAGCACGGGAGGGTGAACTCATGCCTAATCGCGGCGATCGGGGCGGGGCCAAGACGCGGGCGCGGATCGCCGAGGTCGCGACCGGGCTGTTCCTGGAGCGCGGGTTCGACGCGGTCACGATCGCCGACGTCGCCGCCGCGGCCGGGGTGTCCAAGGTGACGGTGTTCTCGCACTTCGAGCGCAAGGAAGACCTGCTGCTGGACCGCTTGCCGGAGGCGATCGAACTGGTGCGGTCGGCGGTCCGGGCGCGGACTGGCGGCGTGGTCGAGGCGCTTCGGCAGCTCGCGCTGCGGTTGACGGAGGAGCAGCACGTGCTGTCCGGCATCGGCGGCGACGTCGGGCCGCTGATGCGGACGGTCGCGGAGTCGCCCGCATTGATCGCGCGGCTGCGGGCGTTCGGGTACGAGATGGAGTCCGAGCTGGCCGGGGAACTCGCCGCGGACGCGCGGTTTTCCGGGGACGCGGCGCTGACCGCCGCGTTGGTGGTGGCGGCTTACCGGACGGTGGCGGTGGCGACGATCCGGCGTCGGCTGGCGGGGGAGGATCTGGCTGCGCTGGCGGAATCGCACCGGGAGCGGCTGACGGAGGCGTTCGACGTGGTGGAGCGCATGGTCAGCGAGTGAAGCCTGGCCGGGTCTCGCCTCGCTAAGAGATCGGCTGCCCGGCACCAAGCCTGTCGCCGCGGGCAGTATCGGGCGAGTTGGCGGGCGGCGTCGGCTCCGGCCAGGTTGTCCCCGAACTCGACGTCGAGCGGGAAGCAGATCGCCGCCGGGAAAACCGATCGCCGAGGCGACGCCGGACAGCGGGCGTCCAGCGTCGCCTCGAGGTCAGCGGTTGACGAACGCGAGGTGGGCCGCGTCGTAGCGCTCGCCCGCGAAGTTCTCCGGCGCGGCGACGGCCTCGATCGCGGCGAGGTCGTCGGCGGTCAGATCGACGGTCAGGGCCGCGAGGTTTTCCTCCAGGTACTGCTTCCGCCGCGTGCCCGGGATCGGCACGACGTCCTCGCCGCGCGCCTGCACCCACGCCAGCGCCAGCTGGCCGGTCGTGACCTCCTTCGCGGCGGCCAGTTCCTCCAGTTTCGCCACGATCGCGAGGTTCCGGTCGAGGTTGCCGTCGGCGAAACGGGGCTGGTAGCGCCGCACGTCGTTGTCCGCCATCGTTTCGGTGGAGCGGTAGCGGCCGGTCAGGAAGCCGCGGCCGAGCGGCGAGAACGGGACGAGACCGATGTCCAGTTCGCGGCAGGTCGGCGCGATTTCGGCTTCCAGATCGCGGGTCCACAGCGACCATTCGCTCTCCAGCGCGGCGATGGGGTGCACCGCGTGCGCGCGCCGGATGGTCTGCGCGCTCGCCTCGGAAAGCCCTAGGTGCCGGACCTTTCCGTCCTGCACCAGTTCCGCCATCGCGCCGACGGTTTCCTCGATCGGCACGTCCGGGTCGACGCGGTGCAGGTAGTACAGGTCAATGTGGTCGACGCCGAGCCGCTGCAGGGAGGCTTCGCAGGCCTGGCGCACGTAGGCAGCGTCGCCGCGGACCTGGGTCGGTTCGCCGAGACGGCTCGCGATGCCGAATTTGGTGGCCAGCACTACCTCGTCGCGGCGGCCGGCGATCGCGCGGCCGATGAGTTCCTCGTTGTGGCCGGAACCGTAGAAGTCAGACGTGTCAAGGAAAGTCACGCCGAGGTCGAGTGCGTGGCGCAGCGTTTCGATCGACTGCGCGTCGTCGGTCGCGCCGTAGCCGTGGCTCATTCCCATGCAGCCCAAGCCCTGTGCGGAAACCGCCAGTCCGCCGAGGTTCCGGGTCGGGACGTCGGTCATGGTCGCTCCTTCTGCGCCGGATCTTGTCGTTGGCGACGCTAAGACCTGGAGTGCGCTCCGGGTCAAGCATTAGGCTCGCCGCGGTGGACTACGACGCGGTGATCGTCGGCGGCGGGCACAACGGGCTCGTCGCCGCTGCCTATCTGGCCCGGGCCGGACGGTCGGTGCTGGTGCTGGAACGACGTGCGGAGATCGGGGGCGCGGCGGTTTCTTTCCGCGCTTTTCCTGGTGTGGATGTTCGGCTGTCGCGTTATTCGTATCTCGTGAGCTTGTTGCCGCGGCGGATCGTGGCTGAGCTGGGGCTGGACGTCCGGTTGCGGAGGCGGCGGATGTCGTCCTATACGCCGGTCGGCGACACGGGTCTCCTTGTCGACACGGGGGATGACGAGCGGACTGGGGCGTCGTTTCGTGCGGTTACTGGGTCGGCGAAGGATTATGTTTCCTGGCAACGGTTTTACGCTTCGGCGGCTCGGATGGCTGGGGTGACGTTCGATTCACTGACTGAGCCGTTGCCTACGCGGGCTGAGCTGCGTCGGCGGATTGGCGATGACGAGGCGTGGGAGACGTTTTTCGAGCGTCCGGTCGGGGAGACGCTGCGCGGGTCGTTCGAGGACGACGTCGTGCGCGGGGTTGTGCTCACTGATGCGTTGATCGGCACTTTCGCCTCCGCGGACGACGAGCAGCTTCGGCAGAACCGCTGCCTGCTCTACCACCTCATCGGCAACGGCACCGGTGACTGGGACGTCCCGGTCGGCGGAATGGGCGCGGTCACCGATGCGCTCGCGGACGCGGCCCGTCGCGCTGGAGCGCGGCTGGTCACCGGCGCGGAGGTGCTGTCGGTGGCCCCGGACGGCGAAGTTCGTTACCGCGAAGGCGATACGGAACGCGTGGTGACCGGCGGGCACGTGCTGGCGAATGTCGCGCCGCGCACGCTCGCCCGGTTGCTGGGCGAGGAGCCCGCGGAGTCGCCGGAGGGGGCCCAGTTGAAGGTGAACATGGTGCTGCGGCGGTTGCCCCGGTTGCGTGACGCGGCAGTCGATCCGCGTGCCGCGTTCGGCGGGACCTTCCACGTCAACGAATCGTTCGCCCAGCTGGAAACTGCTCATCGGGAGGCCGCGGCAGGCCGGGTCCCGACGGTGCCGCCGTGCGAGATCTACTGCCATTCGCTGACTGATCCGTCGATCCTCGGTCCTGCTGAACGAGCGGCCGGGGTGCAGACGCTGACGTTGTTCGGCCTGCACATGCCGGCCCGGCTGTTCGAAGCGGACAACGACGGTGCGCGGGCGGAGGCGTTGCGCGCCACGGTTTCGTCGCTGGACAGCGTGCTCGCGGAGCCGATCTCGGACTGTCTGCTGCTCGACGGCGACGGAAACCCGTGTATCGAAGCCAAAACGCCGCTGGATCTGGAGGCGGAGCTGGGTTTGCCGCGCGGGCACATCTTCCACCGCGACCTGTCGTGGCCGTACGGCGACGACGAGACGGCGGGGACGTGGGGCGTCGAGACCCGGCACGAGCGGGTGTTGCTGTGCGGGGCGGGCGCGGTTCGCGGCGGTGGGGTGAGCGGGATTCCCGGGCACAACGCGGCGATGGCGGTGCTCGGCTGAAGATCCCGCGCGTGACTCGGGGGCGCCGGTTCAGTCGGTGAGCAGTTCCAGCGCGTGGTCGCCGGTGCGTTCTACGGTCAGGCCTGCTTTGGTGATTACCCGCACTAACTGGTCCACAGAGGACGGTTCGCTTCGCGAGGTGGCCAGTACGGCGGCCAGTTTTCCTTTATAGGCCTTGTTGAAGTGGCTCACCGTGGTGCGGTTGCCGTTGGCGTCTTCGGTGACTACTCGGACGGTGACCGCGTCTGCGCGCAGTTTGGCGAAGGCGGCGTACGTGCCGGAACGGAGGTCCACGATCAGGCCTTCGACCTCGTGCAGTACTGGTTCCAGGACCGGCTTCCACAGGCCTCGGACGGTGCCCAGCGCGGGCACTGTGTTGCCGCCCGAGAGGCGGTAGGCGGGGATGGGGTCGGTGGCCGCGACGACGCCGAACAGGGAGGACGTGACGGCCAGTCGTTGCTGTGCTTTGGCCAGGCCGGCGCGGGTGAAGCTTTTGACGTCCAGTGCGTCGTAGAGGACGCCGGTGTAGCGGCTCAGCGCGGGCATCGTCGGGGAGGTCCAGAGCTGGGCGTTGCGGGTGACCTCGTCGGCTTGGCGCGCGGAGATGCCCAGGGCGGCGAGGCTCGCGGGGACGTCGGCCGCGAGTTCGACCAGGGCGTCGGCCAGCTTGGCGCGCACCGGGTTCAGCTCGGGGAACGACAGCGCGTCCAGGTCCAGCGGCGCGCCTTTGCCGCCGTCGGCCTTGGTTTCTGAAGGGGGGAGGAGCACCAGCACCCCCGGAGCGTAACCGCCGGGTAATCCAGGTGCGTTGGCCGTGTGCCGCTCCTTACTCTGGCTCGCATGGAACTCACCTGGCGCCCGCTCACGCTCGCCGACGTCGGCGAGGTCACCCGGCTCTGCGCGGTCGCGGAGGAAACCGACCGCACTGGCGAGCACTGGGACGAGGGCGACGTGCGCCAGGAACTGTCGGGCCCGTCGGTCGATCTGCCGGGAGCGAGCACCGGTGCTTGGGACGGGGCGCGGCTGGTGAGCTATGCGTTGGTCATTGCCCGCGACGCCGCTGATCCGGTGCATCAGCCGCACGTCGCAGCGCTGACTGACCCGGAGTATCGGACCGACGAGGTCGCTTCGGCGCTGACGGAGTGGCTCGTGCGCACGGCTCGGACCGTCCACGCGCGGCACTTCCCGGACGCGAAGCTGGAACTGCACGCTGGCGCGCACGAGAACGAGCATTGGTACATCTCGCTGCTGGAGCGCGGCGGGTTCAAGCAGGAACGCACCTTCGTGGAGATGCGCGCGGGCTTGGCCTCGCTGCCCTCGGCGCCGGAGCTTCCGGACGATCTTCCGCTGGTCGCCTGCGAGAAACGCTACGACGCACTGGTGCTCGACGCGCGCAACGCCGCGTTCGCCGGGCACTGGGGCAGCACCTGGCTCTCCGCCGACGAGTGGGAACACCGGTTTCGCGGCAACAAGGACTTTCAGCCGGACCTGTCGTTTCTCCTCCTTTCCCCGGAGCGGGACCGGGTCGTGGCGTTCGTGATGTCGTCGTTCTACGAGGCGGACGCGGCGGCGACCGGAGTGCGCGAGCTGCACGTCAACTACGTCGGCACCCTGGCGGAGGCTCGCGGCCGGGGCCTGGCGTCGGCGCTGCTGGCACACACCCTCGAGGCCGGTCGTGCGGCTGGCTTCGAGAAGTCGTCGCTGTCGGTGGACGTGGACAACACCCACCGGGCGCTCGCTGTTTACGAACGGTGCGGGTATCGGGCGGCTGAGCGGAATTACGGGTACGTTTTGCCGCTCGGCTGACTGTCGCCGAAGTGCTTGCGCGGACGGCTTCGGCTGGGTGCCGCCGGAGGCGTTCGCCCACGACCGGCCTGCCCGCCCGCGTCAGCTCGCCGCCGCGTCCGCGGATGGCCAGACGGGCCGGTAGCAGAACCCGCTCCGACCGCGCCCGCCGACGCCCGCGCTCACTCAATCCTCAATGCGCCCCCTTCGCGGACACACAAAACACATTCCCCTCCGGATCCTCCAGCACCGTCCACTCCAGCCCGGGCACCTGATGCTGCCCCAGCTCCACCGCACCAAGCCTGACCAGTCGCCGGACCTCGGCCTCACGGTCGTCCGCGCCGAAGTCCACGTGCACGCGGTTCTTCCCGCTCCGCGGCTCCGGCACCCGCTGCAACCCCAGCCGAGGCCCGCCCGACGCAGGACCCTCCAGCATCACGAACTCGCCGTAGTCCGCCGCCACCGATACGCCCAGTGCCGCTGTCCAGAACTCCGCCAGGCGCTGCGGCTCGGCGCAGTCGACGGTGATCATGCCCATCTCCAAACCCATGCCCGCACGCTAGCCGCGACCACCGACAAAAACGGCGCCCGCCGATAACCCGCATGCGTCGAGGCCCGGGGGTTGACTACTCTGTGCGAAACGTCTAAGGCCCGCTCAGCGCAGGGAGTTCCCAGTGATCACCAGGATGTCGTCGTTGTTCCTCCGCACGCTGCGCGAGGATCCGGCGGACGCCGAAGTGCCCAGCCACCGGCTGCTGGTGCGCGCCGGCTACGTCCGCCGGGTCGCCCCGGGTGGTTACTCGTGGCTGCCGCTCGGCCTGCGGGTGCTGCGCCGGGTCGAGGAGACCGTGCGCGAGGAGATGAACGCGATCGGCGCGCAGGAGATCCAGTTCCCCGCGCTGCTGCCCCGCGAACCGTACGAGGCCACCAACCGCTGGACCGAGTACGGCGACAACCTCTTCCGCCTCAAGGACCGCAAGGGGGCCGACTACCTCCTCGGCCCGACCCACGAGGAGCTGTTCGCGCTCACCGTGAAGGGGGAGTACAGCTCCTACAAGGACTTCCCGGTCACGCTGTACCAAATCCAGGCCAAGTACCGCGACGAGGCGCGCCCCCGCGCGGGCGTCCTGCGCGGCCGCGAGTTCGTCATGAAGGACTCCTACTCCTTCGACCTCGACGACGAAGGCCTCGAGCGCTCCTACCAGGCCCACCGCGACGCCTACATCAAGCTGTTCGACCGCCTCGGCCTCGAGTACGTCATCGTGGCCGCCACGTCCGGCGCGATGGGCGGCTCGGCGTCCGAGGAGTTCCTCGCGGTCGCGGAGAACGGCGAGGACACCTTCGTCCGCAGCACCGAATCCGGCTACGCGGCGAACGTCGAGGCCGTGGTCACGCCCGTGCCCGCCGCCCGGCCGCTCGAAGGCCTGCCCGAGGCGCAGATCCACCACACCCCGGACACGCCGACCATCGAGACCCTCGTCGCGTTCTTCAACGCCGCCGGGCTCGGCCGCGAGTTCACTGCGGCGGACACGCTGAAGAACGTCCTGGTCAAGACGCGCCAGCCGGGCGCGAAGGAGTGGGAGCTGCTCGGCATCGGCCTCCCGGGCGACCGCGAGGTGGACTTCAAGCGTCTCGAAGCGGCGCTCGAGCCCGCCGAGGTGGAGCTGCTCGAGGAAGCCGACTTCGCGAAGAACCCCTTCCTGGTCAAGGGCTACATCGGCCCGAAGGGGCTGCAGGAGAACGGCGTCCGCTACCTCGTCGACCCGCGCGTGGTCGAAGGCAGCGCCTGGCTGACCGGCGCCGACAAGCGCGACCACCACGTGCTCGACCTGGTCGTCGGCCGCGACTTCACGCCGGACGGCACCATCGAGGCCGCCGAGGTCCGCGAGGGCGACGCGTCGCCGGACGGGCAGGGCACGCTCGTCGCCGCGCGCGGCATCGAGATCGGGCACATCTTCCAGCTCGGCCGCAAGTACACCGACGCCTTCGAGGTCGACGCGCTCGGCCCGGACTCCAAGCCGGTCCGGATCACCATGGGCTCCTACGGCGTCGGCGTCTCCCGCCTGGTCGGTGTGCTCGCCGAGCAGAACCACGACGAGCAGGGCCTGGTGTGGCCGCGCGAGGTCTCGCCGTTCGACGTGCACGTGGTCATCGCGGGCAAGGACGAGACGGTGCGCGAGGGCGCGGAGAAGATCGCCGCCGAACTCGACGCCGCCGGTCTCGAAATCATCCTCGACGACCGCAAGGCCACCCCGGGCGTGAAGTTCGCCGACGCGGAACTGGTCGGCGTCCCGACGATCCTCGTCGTCGGCCGCGGCCTCGCGAACGGCCTGGTCGAGGTCAAGGACCGGCGCACCGGCGAACGCGAGGAAATCGCCGTCGACTCGGTCG
Organism: Amycolatopsis sp. cg13; assembly: GCF_041346965.1. GTDB lineage: Bacteria > Actinomycetota > Actinomycetes > Mycobacteriales > Pseudonocardiaceae > Amycolatopsis. The sequence continues at coordinate 3,580,174 of NZ_CP166848.1, read as the reverse complement.
TCGACCACCTCGCGAAGCTCGTCCGCGGCTGAAGCCCGTGGGCTGGTTCGGACGCAAACGGCGCGACGACGGCGGGTACCAGGACAACGCCGCGCTGAGCGGCTTCGGCGGGTACGAGCCGTCCGACGCGCCGAAGTTCCCGAGCGCCGGGTACGAGAAAACAGCGCCGAAGCCGTCCGAACCAGCCCCGCAGCCGCAGGGGACTCCGCCGCCTGAAGAGGGCGCGGATCCCCTGCGGCAAAGCCTCACCCCGGCGCAGCTCCGGCGATCCACGCCCCGCAAAACCAATCTCCGGCTGGTGAAGGCGGTCCCGATCCTCATCATGATCGGGATATTCGGCTACAACATCTTCTCCACCAAGAGCCACCATTCCGCCAGCACGGACGACACTCCGCGCGCCCCGCGCACCTACCAGCCGGACCCCAAGGTGGTCGTGCCGCCGGTGGTCGCGGGATGGCAGTCAGTGCCGGGCAAAGACGGCAGCTACGCGTACGACGTGCCGCCGTCCTGGAAACCGGCGCCGACCACGCTGCACGGCTGGGACCCGGTCGCCGGATCGTCCGGCATCAACCTCACCACCAGTGCGTTTCTAGGCAAGGGCAGCTGCAAGGAAGATCCAGTCGGCCAGTTCGGCGGCGCGGGGTTCACCACCGAGAAGACCAGCGACGCCGCCGAAGCCGCCCGCAAGGCGGTCACCGACCTGGGCATCAGCGCGTACACCGGCGAAGGCGCTCCGGCCGCGAAGGTGACGCCTGGCGCGCCGGAGAAGACCGAGGTCAAGATCGAGAACGAAAGCCGCGAGGGCACACTCGTGGTCGCCGAGGTGGCCCCGAGCAACGCGCCGTGCCAGCCGCAGAGCGTGCTTGTCGGAGCACTCGCGCTCAAAGCCGGCGACAGGTCGGCCGTGCTGGTCGCGTACTCCGAACAAGGCCGCCCGGGCTCCGCGTCCCGGGAGGACCTCGTCCGGATCCTGCACAGTTACCGCGGCGTCCCGGCCGCGGACCGGTCCACGACCACGCCGCCGCCGACCACGCGCTGACGCCGCAGCGCCAGCTTCGCGAAGTCCATCAGCCCGGCGTTCGGCAGATACGCGCGGCCCAGCGCGATCCCGATCCGCGGCAGATCGGCCTCGTCGCGGTAAGCGAGGTACAACGGCTCGTGCCGCGGCTGGAACTTCGCCTTGAACGCGTGCAGGGAACGGAATCCGTAGTACGGCTCCATCATCGAACCCAGCGCGTCCAGCATCCGGTCGACCATCTGGCGCGGCGTGCTGTCGTTGCTGCGGACCAGCGGCGCGCCCGAGAGCGATACGAACTTCGCGCCCTCCTCGCGGAACGCCAGGCAGGTCGAGGCGATCAGGAATTCCATCACCGGCCGGAATCCGCCCGCGCGGCGGCGCATCACGTCGAGCGTCCAGCCGCCGACTTCGCCGTCGCCGGTGTGCACCGGCAGCCACGACGTCACGCCGTGCACCGTGCCGTCCGCGTCGACCGCGAGACCGACCCGCGTCGCCGGGTCCATCGCCTGGTCCACGCCGCCGAGCGTGAAGCCCATCTCCGGAAGGCCCTTGTCGCAGATCCATTCCTCGGACAGCGCCCGCACCTGTTCGCGGATCGACCACGGCTGTTCGGCCAGTCGCACCAGCCGGAACTCGATGCCGTCCTTCTTGGCGCGGTTCAGCGCGGTCCGCACGTCCTGCCAGGCCTTGCCGCGGAATTCGAGGTTTTCCAAGTCCACCAACGTGTCCTCGGCGACCTGGACGTGCTGCCAGCCGAGTTTCGTGGTCTGCGCGACGGTCCCGGCGGTCGCCGAGAACACGCACGGCACAAGCCCGGTGTTCTCGCACATCGCGGAGAACTCCCGCAGCGTGCGGTCGCTCGTCCCGTCTGGTGCGACCGGGTCGCCGAGCGCCACCGCGACGCCGGCGTGCCGCTGATACGCCAGGTACGACGTGCCGTCGGAGGCGACGAAGTAGGTGTTCTGCGGCCAGGTCGTCATCCACGAGATGGTGCTGCCGCCGTTGCGGCCCAGCAGAAGCCGCGCGAAGGCCGGGTCCGGTCCGCCGCGGAAGATCTTGCGCCGCCTGCGCCGCGAGGGAACGCGGAACGCGCGCCGGGCCGAGATCAGCAACACCAGCTCGACTGTCCACAAGAGATTGTCCACGATGAACAGCGGCGGGCTGCTGAGGTCGTAGTCCTCGCGGATCAGTTGCGTGATCGCGACGAGCCCGGCGAGCACCGCCATCTGCGACGCGGCGAGCACGCACAGCGCGATCGCGCACCGCCAGGCGAACCGCGAACCGCGGCGCAGCCCGTTGAGGATCGGCACCGCGACGATGCACAGCGGGAGAAGTTCGTTGCCGGACAACGAGATCGAGTCCGACGAGCCGAACGGGCCGTCGCCCGGGACCAGCCACATCACCACTTCGGCGACGACCAGCAGCACCAACCCGGCGGACGCGAGCAGCCGCCATTCGCGCAGCGACGGCTTGTTGGCGTTGCGTGCGGCGGGCCCGGCGAGCCGTCGGCCCAGCGGCAGCGCGAGAACGAGCGCGAAGAAGTGCACGAGGTCGGCGAGGGTGCCGACATAAACGATCGCTACTCCGGCGTATACGCAAAGCCCGGCTCGCAGCCGCAGCCGCCACGGCGTGCGCAGGGTGGCGCTGGTGATGGCGATCGCGGCGAGCGCGCCGCCGGAGAAGCCGACGTCGAGCGTGCCGGAGATCCGGTCGGCCCAGGCCCAGCCGGAATTGCGGGAAAGTTCGAGGAATTGCACCGCGACGATCGTCGACACCACTTGCCCGCCGATGGTCACCGCCATCGCTCGCCGGGTGCCCAGGTGCCATTCGGCGAACCCGGCCATCAGCGCGAAACTTCCCGCCATCGGCAGGTAGAACCACGGGCGCAGGGCGTAGAACGGCCCGGTGAACAGCGTCCACCAGCGGCCGTGTTCGAGCGACGGGAGGCCGTAGGCGTAGTAGTGGAAAGCGTGCTGGTGCTCGGCGGCGTGCCAGAGCGAGCCGGTCGCGACCCCCACGATCATGATCGCGAGCACGACGGTCGTCGTGAACGGGATCCGGTTCCACAGCACCGCTAGCCGTCCGCGTGCCTCTCCGGCCACGAGGCCGGTTCCCCCCTGTGCGATCGTCATGGGGAAAGTTTGGCGCGGCGATCTTAAGCGGTCATCGCCCGTCGGACCTACTTCTCCCCCTAAGGGACTGCTACCCCAGGGGGACCCGACCCTGGCCCCAAGACTGACCTTCGTCGAAGGTCAACGCGCTGACCAGGGAAAACAGGTTGGCATTCGGCTCATGAGCGGCTTATCCGACCTGGAACAGGGGTTGACACCAACGCCGCCCGAACGAGTGATCCCGGTCGCTTGTCTCAGGGCAGTCCGAGCACCGCGGCGCGGACCGCAGACAGATCGGCGAGGTCCGGCAAGACCCGGTGTGCGCCCGCTTCGGTCAGTTGCCCGGCGGAAAACCGGCCAGTGGCAACGCCGATCGCCACCGCGCCGTATTCGAGCGCCGCGTCGATGTCGTTCGGAGTATCCCCGAGAATCACCACGGTTTCCGCGGGAAATTCCTTGCCGTGCTTCGCTTCCGCGGCTTTGACGGCGTGCGGGACGAGATCCGCGCGGCGCGGCGAAAGCGAACCGTAGCCGCCGATCTCCAGATCGAGATGCTCGTCGAGACCGAGCGCGGCGAGTTTGTGCCGCGAGATCTCCGGCAGGTTTCCGGTGACGAGACTCTGCACGACGCCGTCGGTCTTGGCGAGATCGGCGAGCACGGCCGCCGCGCCGTCGAGCGCCCGGCCTTCCTCGGGAAGCGTTTCCCGGGCGCGTTCGACGGCTGCGATCAGCTCCCGCCACATCCGCTGGATGGTGTCCTCGTCCGGTTCGATCCCGTGCATGGTCAGGACGTCGGCCGTGATCGCGCGCTCGGTCCGGCCGCCGAAATCCGGGTGCGTGCGGAACTGCGCCCCGGTCGCCGCCGCCAGCGCCGAGCCGTACCAGCCGACCCCGAGCCCGGTGTAGTCGACGAGCGTGTGGTCGATGTCCCAGAGCACCAGCCGGTGCGCGCGAATGGCTGTCACGTCCGCGATGCTACGGCGGGATCAGCCGGTGAGGTAGCTGAAGCGGACCCGGCGGACGGGATTGTCGACATTGGTGTCCACCAGGCACACCGACTGCCAGGTGCCGAGCAGCAGCACGCCGCCGAGCACCGGCACGGTCGCGTACGGCGGGAGGAACGCGGGAAGCACGTGGTCGCGGCCGTGCCCGCCGGTGCCGTGCTGGTGGCGCCAGCGGTTGTCGCGGGGGAGCAGGTCGTCGAGCGCGGCGAGGAGGTCGTCGTCGCTGCCCGCGCCGGTTTCCAGCACCGCGAGCCCGGCCGTCGCGTGCGGCACCCACACGTGCAGCAGGCCGTCGGTGGCATCGGCGTCGCGCAGGAACCTCTCGGCCTCCCGGGTGAGGTTGTGCACGACGGCGGTGTTTCCGGTGTGCACCTCGATCTCGGTGGAGTACATACCGTCAGGGTAGGCGTCAGGAATCGAGATAGCGGAGCACGGCGAGGACGCGCCGGTTGTGCCCGTCCGACGGGGGCAGGCCCAGCTTGCCGAAAATGCTCGTCACGTACTTCTCCACCGAGCCCGCCGACAGGAACGCCTCGGCCGCGATCGCCGAGTTCGACCGGCCTTGCGCCATCAAGCCGAGGATTTCGCGTTCGCGCGGGGTCAGCTCGGCGAGCGGACCGGCCTGGCCGGTGGTCGCGAACAGCTGGCGGACGACTTCCGGGTCGAGCACCGTCTCGCCCTTGGCGACGCGTTCCAACGCGGTGAGGAAGTCCGACACCTCGGCGACGCGGTCCTTCAGCAAGTAGCCGACCGCGCCCGCTTCTCCGGCGAGGAGCTGCTTGGCGTAGTTGGTTTCGACGTACTGCGAGAAGACGAGGATCGCGCAGCCTGGCCGTTCCGCGCGCAGGTCTATTGCCGCGCGCAGGCCTTCGTCGGTGTGGGTCGGCGGCATCCTGATGTCCACAATGGACACGTCGGGCTGGTGCTCGCGGACGGCGGTGCGGAGGTCGTCGGCGTTCTTCACTGCCGCTGCTACCTCGTGGCCGCGCAGGCCCAGGAGTTCGACTAGGCCCTGGCGCAGGATTGCCGAGTCCTCCGCGATCACGATCCGCACTGTTTCCCCCTCATTTCACCGAGTTTAGCGGGGCAGCGGGAGTGTTGCGGTGACTACGGTCGGGCCGCCGTTCGGGCTCGAAACGGTCAGCTCGCCGTCGGCCGGGCGGAGTCGTTCGGCGATTCCGGACAGTCCGCCGCCGGGGATGACCGCGGCGCCGCCGGGGCCGTGGTCGACGACGGTCAGCCGCAGCACGTCTTCGCGGTCTTCGACTAGGACCGTGCATCGTCCGGCACCGTGTTTGGACGCGTTGGTCATGAGTTCGGCGGCGGCGAAGTAGACGATTGTCTCCAGTGACGGGGGTGGGCGGCGGCTTAGTTCTACTGCGACGGTCGCGGAGAAATCGGCTGAGCTGGCCAATGTGGACAGTGCGAGGCTCAAGCCTTTGTCGAGCGCTGCGGGGTGGATGCCGCGGGCTAGGTCGCGGAGTTCGATGAGGGCTTGCTTGGCGTTGCTGTGGGCGGTGTCGACGAGGGTGCGGATTTGGTCGAGGTTGACGGAGTCGGCGGCTAGTTCTTCTTTTGCCAGGCCGAGTTTCATTGCCATGGCGACTAGTTGGGCCTGGGCTCCGTCGTGGAGGTCTCGTTCGATGCGGCGGAGTTGTTCTGCTGCTTCGTCTAGGGCGGTGGCTCGGGTTTCTTCGAGGAAGCGGACTCGTTCGCGAAGGCCTGGGTCGGCTGTCAGAGTGCGGAGGAGGAGGCGGTCGATTCCGGTGAGGAGGTGCACTACGGCGGGCCAGACGGTCAGGACGGCGATGCCGAGGAGGCACCAGCCGAGGGAGCCCAGCCAGCTGAAGCTCCCGATGTTGAAGACCGGCAGGCGGTGGCCGGGCCTGGTCTCGAGGAGCCAGGTGAGCGGGTAGGTGAAGGAGGCCAGGCCGAAGAAGCCGAGCGCGCCTGCGCCGATCATGGCGAGGAGGCCGAAGGGGAGGCGGACCAGGAGGTAGGCGACGGAGCGCCAGGCTGTTCGGTCGCCTAGGCGGGCGGTTAGCCAGTTCCAGAGGCCTGGGTTGAGGTCGGTTCTTGGTGGGGGTGGGAGGGAGATTCCTAGGAGTTTTGTGGCTAGGCGGCGGTGTAGGCCGGTGAAGACTCTTGCTCCGCGGAGGACGGCCGTGAGGATGAGGAATCCGGCGAGGACGGGGGTCAGGGCTATGCCGACGGCTGTTCCGGCCAGGAGGAGGACTACTGAGAGCAGGGGGAGGGGGCCGGTGATTGCCAGCCAGGCGGTTTCGCGGAGGGCTTGGCGCGGGGTGGCGGGCCATAGGCGGCGGAGTAGGGCTGGGTTCACCGGGTGACCTGGGGTGCCGGGGTGTGGGTGGGTGGTCACGTCGTTGAGTTTGCCGCGTTTTGGGGGTGAGGGGTACGGGGCTGGCTTGTGTGGTGGGGCGGGGGGTAGCCCTACCTCGTCGCCTGGCGGCGACATTGCGCACCTGGGTTGCGTGGGGCACCCCGAAGCGTGAGTGTGCTGACGGTCTGGGGGTGCTTGTCAAGGCGGGAAAGATGCCTTGACAAGCACCCCCAGACCGCAGGGACGCTTCATATCGGGGTGCGGGGGAGGGGCTGGGTGCTTCGAACCTTGGGTGCACCGGGTGGCGGTTGGGTGGCGGGGCGCACGGCTGGGTGCCTCGATCGTTGGGTGCTTCGGCTGCGGTTTGTGAGTGGGTTGGGGCTAGCGCCCCAATGTGGCGTTGGGTGCGTCAGATGCACCGAATGCCACATTGGGTGCGTGGGATGCACCCAACGCCGCATTGGGGCGCGTTCTGGCGGGGGTGGGCGGTCCGTGAAGGGGCCCTTGAGGGAATCTACGTCAGTGAAGGAGCCCATCGCGGCGTGGCGCGGCGTCGGTGGGTCGTGAGGGGAACCCTGAGGGAATCAGATTCCCTCAGGGTTCCCCTCACGTACTTCCGGGCCAGAACCGCCGGAGATCAGTCTGCGTCTGGGGTCTTGTCCAGGCGGGCTTCGTCTTCCTTCGCGCGTTGGGCTGCTTCGCGCATTTCGATCACGTCCGTGAACCAATCGCCCGTTTCGCGGGCTATGTCGCGGACTGCGCCAGTAATGATCGTGGCGATGTTGCCGATGTGGTTGGCTGCGGACTCCGTCAGCTCCTGCACGGTGTCCTTGCCACTTTCGAATGGGCCGACCATGGGCTTCCTCAGGCTGCTCGGAGTTGCCGTTCGGGGTCCACGGTAGCGGCCGGACCCGGTTTTCCGGGAAGGGCCAGCCGCGCGATCTTCTTAGCTACCGACCACAGCTGCTTGTACAGGGGGCCGGTGTTGTAAGGCAGGCCGTAGCGTTCGCAGATTTCCCGCACTTCTCCGGCGATTTGCGGGTAGCGGCGCGCGGGCAGGTCCGGGAACAGGTGGTGCTCGATCTGGTGCGACAGGTTTCCCGAGAGAATGTGGAACAGCGGACCGCCGGTGATGTTCGCGGAGCCCAGGATTTGGCGCAGGTACCACTGGCCGCGGGTTTCGTTCTCGGTCTCTTCCTCGGTGAAGCTCTCGACGTCCGCGGGGAAGTGGCCGCAGAAGATGATCGAGAACGCCCACAGGTTGCGGACCAGGTTGGCGCTTGCGTTGCCCAGCAGCGTCAGCGGCGCGAGCGGGCCGGTGAGCAGCGGGAACAGGACGTAGTCCTTGCCGATCTGGCGCGAGGCCTTGCGGACGATCCGGCGCAGCACCGGCACGTTTTCCGCCCAGGTTCGCTCGCCCTTCACCACCCGCTCGACTTCCAGGTCGTGCAGCATGACGCCCCACTGGAACAGCAGCGCGAGCAGCGTCGCGTACACCGGGTTGCCCAGGTAGTACGGATGCCACTTCTGCGCCGGGTCCATCCGCAGGATTCCGTAGCCGACGTCGCGGTCCTTGTCGACGATGTTGGTGTACGTGTGGTGGATGTAGTTGTGCGAATGCCGCCAGTTCTCCGCCGGCGCGACGGTGTCCCATTCGAAGCGCTGCGAGCTCAGCTCCGGGATGCGCGTCCAGTCGTACTGGCCGTGCATCACGTTGTGGCCGATCTCCATGTTGTCCAGGATTTTCGCCGCGGACAGCGCCGCGACGCCGGCCAGCCACGCGGGCGGCAGGAAGCCGGCGAACAGCAGGCCCCGGCCGGTCACCTCCAGCGCGCGCTGGGTTTTGATGATCTTGCGGATGTACTCGACATCCTCCTCGCCGAGGTCGTCGACGATCCGCTGGCGCAGTGCGTCGAGTTCGCGGCCGAATTCCTCGACCTGGGCGGGGGTCAGGCGGTCCTGCAGACCGGTCATGATGCTTCCTCCGGTGGTCAGGCGTCGATTTCGACGTCCCCGACAGGGACGCTGACGCAGAGCTGGATTTCTTCGTTCTCCTCGCCGGAGACCTCGCCGGTGCGGGCGTTGCGGACGCGTCCGGCGGTTTTGAGCTGTGTGCAGGAGAAGCAGATGCCCATCCGGCACCCGTGTTCCGGCGTCAGGCCCGCGTCCTCGGCCTGTTCGAGCAGCGGCTTGCCGGAGTTGTCGCACTCCCGGCCGCTGCGGGCGAAGCGCACCCGGCCCTCGGCGGCCGCGGTATCGAAGGCCAACGGTGCTGCCGCGAACTCTTCGGTGTGCAGTTGTGCACTCAACCCCTCGTTCTCGAAGAGTTCACGTGCAGCGGCCATCAGCGGAGCGGGACCGCAGAGGAACGTTTCGGCCTCGCGGAACCACGGCGCGGCCTTCTCCAGGTGTGCGACGGAGAACAGGCCGTGCAGGTCGCCGCCGCGGCGGGCGTGGGTGTGGGCGTTGACCACGCGGAACCCCGGGTGCCGGGCGGCGAGTTCGGCCAACTCGGCGCGGTAAAGGGCGTCTGCGGGGGTGTTCGAGTAGTGCAGGAACACGATCTCGCCGGGGTGGCCCTCGGCGACGAGCGTGCGGGCCATGGCGAGCACCGGCGTGATCCCGCTGCCGCCGCTCATCAGCACGATCCGGTCCGGGCGCGGCGACGGCAGGGTGAATTCGCCATCCGCCGGCGAAAGTCCCACCACCGCGCCGACGGCGGTGTCCTGCAGATGCCGCGACACCAGCCCGTTCGGGTCGGCTTTCACGGTGAACTCCAGGTCATCGCTGCCCTGCGCGCCGCACGGCGAGTAGCAGCGGGTCCGGCGGACGCCGTCGATCTCCACCTGCATCCGCACGTACTGCCCGGCGCGGAAGCCCTGCCACGCCCGGCTCGGCCGCACCGTGAAGGTGACGGTGTCCGGCGTCTGATGCCGCACGGCGGTGACGCGGCCGCGGATCTCGCGCCGCACCAGCATCGGGTCGACCAGTTCGAGGTACCGGTCCGCGCCGTGCGGGGTGAGCAGCGCCTCGGCGAGCGAGACGAGTCCGCGCACGCGGCGCGGGAGCAGTGCGGTCATCACCCCTCCAGAAGTTGAGTGCACAGTCGTACACTGAATAGTGTGGGGGCACGGCCCCGGGGCCTGTCAACGCGGAAGCGAGGTGATGTGACGTGGGCCATGCGGCGATCGCCAGTACGCTGCTCGACGTGTCCGCAGCCGAGGAGCCGGCCGGCCCGGTGAGCCGGCAGGAGCGCAAACAGCGCACCCGTCAGGCGCTGCTCGACGCGGCGCTCGACCTGCTCGCCGACCGGAGTTTCGCCAGCCTTTCGCTGCGCGAGGTCGCGAAAGGCGCGGGCATCGTGCCGACGGCGTTCTACCGGCATTTCTCGTCGATGGAGGAGCTGGGCGTCGCGCTGGTCGAGGAGACCACGCGCACGCTGCGCGGCATGCTCCGCGGCGCGCGCACCGAGCAGCGCGGTTACGGCGGCATGATCCGGGCTTCAGTGCAGACGCTGCACCGGCACGTCCGCGAGCACGAGGACCACTTCCGGTTCGTCACGCGCGAGCGCTACGCCGGTCCCGGCGCGGTGTCCAGGGCGATCGCGGTCGAGATGCGGATGTTCTCCAGCGATCTGGCGCTGGACCTGGCGCGCTTCGACCCGCTGCGCACCTGGCCCACGGAGGACCTCCACCTGCTGGCCGACCTCATCGTCACCGCGATGCTCGGCACGGTCGCCGAACTGCTGGACATCCGTCCCGGCGACACCGCCGCCGACGAGCGCACTTTGGTCGCGGCGGAAAAACGGCTCCGGATGATCCTGCTCGGCGTGCCGCACTGGCAGCCTTAGCGGCATGGCCTTCCTGCACCTGACCGCGATCATCGTCGACGACTACGACGAGGCGATCGACTTCTTCACCCGCGCGCTGGGCTTCGACCTTGCCGAGGATTCGCCGTCGCTCACCAACGACGGCCGCCCCAAACGATGGGTCGTCGTCCGCCCGCCCGGCGGCGAGACCGGCATCCTCCTGGCTCAGGCGGACGGCGAGCGGCAGTCCCGCGCGGTCGGCGACCAGCACGCCGGACGCGTCGGGTTTTTCCTGCGCGCGGACGACTTCCAGGCCAGCTATCAGCGGATGCGCGACGCTGGGGTCGAGTTCCTCGGCGAACCGCGGACCGAGCCGTACGGCCAGGTCGTCGTGTTCCGCGACATCGCGGGCAACCGCTGGGACCTGCTCGGCCCGGCCGCGTCCTGAGCCTGCTCTACGATCCCGAAGTCCAGCTGATCGTGGAGGAACGCTATGCCGAGCGGGTCGGAAGTCCGAGCCGAATTCACCGACCCAGCCGAAAACCTGGCGTTCGACGAGGCGCTGCTGCGCGAGGGGCCGACAGCGCCGGTGGTGTGGCTGTGGCGGAACCCGGTGTGCGTCGTGGTCGGCCGCGGTCAGCGGATCGCCCGCGAGGTCCGCGTCGACGAATGCGCTCGCGACGGCGTCCCGGTGCTGCGGCGAGCCAGCGGCGGCGGGACGGTGTTCCACGACCCGGGCAATCTCAACGTGACGCTCGTGCTTCCCGGCCCCGCGCCTCGTCCGCTGGAAATGCTCGGCCTGGTGATGTCCGCCGCAGTGGAGAAACTCGGTCTCCCGGCGAGAATCGGCGACCGCGGCATCTTCGTCGGCGACGCGAAACTGTGCGGCTTCGCGGTCTTCCGGACCAAAGACGTGCTGCTGGCGCATTCGACGCTGCTGGTCGACACGGATGCCGCCCGCGTCGGCGCGTACCTCACCGGCCCGCCGCCGGACCCGAAGCCGCTGGATTCGCACCGGAGCAAGGTCGCGTCCCTGGTCGACCACGGCGTGCGGCTGCCGCTGACGGAAGTGGAAGACACTGTCCGCGCGGCCGCGGCGGGACTGCTCGGCCCGCTCCCGCCGCGCGAACCGACGGCAGGGGAGTTGGCGCGGCAGCGGTCATTGTTGTGGAGCCGCTACGAATTCCCGGACTGGCACGCCGAAGGACGCCAGCGTTCGTAACTTCCTTGCCGGACAGCCACATTCGTGCAGCCTGGCCGAAAGTCCGTGAGGGGAACCCTGAGGGAATCAGATTCCCTCAGGGTTCCCCTCACGGACGGATCAGTTGTCGGAAGCGGAGAACAGCACCGGCGGCACCTCGCTGGCCGTACGGCGACGCGGCTTGGCGGCTGCCTTGGCCGGTGCCGGAGCGGCCTTCGCGGACGTCTTAGCCGTCGCGGACTTGGCCGGGGCGGTGGTTTTCGCCGGGGCCGTCTGTGCGGGTGCCGTCTTCGCGGGTGCGGACGTCTTGACCGTCGCGGTCTTCGCCGTCTTGCTGGCCGGAGCCTTGACCGCGGCCGCCTGGGTCGTCTTGGCGGCAGGCGTCTTGGTCGCCGCGGTCTTCGTCGGCTTGGCCGGAGCCTTGACCGCGGCAGTCTTGGTCGCGGCGGCCTTCGTCGGCTTGGCAGGGGCCTTGGCCGGAGCCTTGCGCGCGGTCCGGCTTACCGTCCCGGTCGCGCCACCCGTTCGGGCAGACTTCGCGGCACTGGCGGCAGCAGTCTTCTTGCCAGCAACGGCTTTCCCGGCCTTGCCCGCCGCGGCGGTCTTCTCCGCCACCGGCTTCGCGCCAGCCTTCGCAGCTCCCGCGATCAGCCGCGGCCGAAGCTTCCGTCCGCCAGTCCGGCGGCCGGCCTTCGCGTACTTCTCCAGCAATCGCCGCAGCGCGGTCGCGTTGCGGGTGCCGAGGTCGATGTCGTATTCGATGCCGTCCAGCGCGAACGCGACGGTTTCCGCCGCGCGTCCGCCGGTCAGGTCGTCCAGAGTCCGGACAGCGGTGTTCCTCGCCATGGGAGCCTCCCGTGCTCGATCGTGGTCGTGCGTGCAACCGGCACGGCGACGACCCGGGTTTCCGCGGTGCCGCCGGTTTCTTGCAGCTCTGGTACGAGAATACCGGCAGGCTTGCGCGAACCTGCGCGGTGGTGTGCGCTGTGCGCATGGCAGCAGAGACTTTCGACGTCGTGGTCATCGGTGCGGGTCCGGTCGGGGAAGTGGCCGCGGAACGGGCCGCGATGGGCGGGCTGAAGGTGGCGCTCCTCGAACACGAACGGTTCGGCGGGGAGTGTTCGTACTGGGCGTGCATCCCGAGCAAGGCGTTGCTGCGCCCGGGAAACCTGCTCGCCGCGGCCAAGCGGATGCCCGGCGTGCCGATCGGCGACGCGCTGGATCCGGAGAAGGTGCTCGCGCGCCGCGACTGGTTCACCGGCAAGGGAGACGACTCCGGCCAGGTCGAATGGGCGCGCGGCGCGGGCATCGAACCCGTGCGCGGCTACGGCCGGATCACCGGTGAGCGCGAAGTCACGCTCGACGACGGCCGCGTTTTCTCCGCCCGGCACGCGGTGATCGTGTGCACCGGCAGCGTCCCGCGCACGCCGCGGATTCCGGGCCTGGACACCATTACGCCGTGGGGTTCGCGGGAAGCGACGTCGGCGACCGAGGCACCCGGACGGCTCGGCGTGCTCGGCGGCGGCGTGGTCGGCGTCGAGATGGCGCAGGCGTGGGCACGGCTCGGTTCGCAGGTCGACCTCGTGATCACCGGCGACCGCCCGTTGCCGCGGCTGCCGGAGTTCGCCGGCGACCTGGTCCTGGACGGTTTGCGCGAGGCAGGCGTCCGCGTGCACACCAACTCGGGGCTGACTGAAGTGTCCGTTGTGGACGGTGGCACGCAGCTGAAACTGGCCGGCGGCGACGAGATCGTGGTCGACGAACTGCTGGTCGCGACCGGTCGTGCGCCCGCGACCAGCACCATTGGTCTGGACGTGCTCGGCCTGCCCACCGACGGTCCGCTCCAGGTCGACGAAAGCGGCCGGGTGTCCGCAGTGGAGGGTGGCTGGCTGTATGGAGCAGGCGACGTCACCGGCCGCGCTTTGCTGACCCACCAGGGAAAATACGCCGCTCGCGTCGTCGGCGACTCGGTCGCGGCCCGTGCTCGCGGCGAGGAGATCTCGACCGAACCGTGGAGCCGCTACAGCGCGACTGCCGACCATCACGCGGTTCCGCAGGTGGTGTTCACCGACCCGGAAGTGACGTCAGTCGGCCTCACTGAGGCGCGCGACGGATCCGCGGACCGGGTCGTGGACATCGACATCGCGGTCGCCGGTTCGTCGCTGCACGCCGATGGGTACAAGGGCAAAGCGCGCATGGTCGTGGACACCGAACGCGGCGTCGTGCTGGGTGTCACGTTCGTCGGCCAGGACGTGGCGGAACTGCTGCACTCGGCGACGATCGCCGTCGTCGGCGAGGTGCCGCTGGACCGGCTGTGGCACGCGGTCCCCGCGTTCCCGACGATCAGCGAGGTGTGGCTGCGGCTGCTGGAGGCTTACGGGCTCTGAGCTGGGCGGTGTCGTACCGCTTAAGTGGTTGTGCCGCTTCGGGTAGCGTCGGGGGATGACCAGTGCCCCCGTTCCCGGCCGTCGTGAACGCAAGAAGGCGGCGACCCGCCAGGCGCTGGCCGACGCTGCCCTGCGGATGTTCCTGGAGCGCGGCTACGACCAGGTGACCGTGCGCGAGATCGCCGACGCCGCCGACGTGTCCACCACCACGCTGATGAAGCACTTCCCGACCAAGGAAGCGCTCGTCTTCGACCGAGAACCGGAGATCGACGAGGCGTTGGTCTCGGCAGTGCGGGATCGTCCGGAGGGCACGTCGGTGCTGGAGGCGCTCCGCGCGCACATCCACGTCCGGGCGACCTCCGGCATCCGTGCGGAAGCCGAACCGTTGCTGCGACTGGTGCGCGAGACGCCCGCGCTCGCCGATTACTGGCACAAGATGTGGATGGGCCACGAACACACGCTGAGCCGGGTGATCGCGGCGGAAACCGGTGCACCGGAGGGCGATCCGCGGTGTGCGGTGCTCGCCCATTTCGCCTTGGAGACGGCCGCGCTGGCTGATCGGTCAGACGATCCGCGGCGGATGGTGGATGTGGCGTTCGACCTGTTGGAGCGCGGGTGGCAGTGAGGGTTGGTCCGCCGCCCCGCTAGATCTGGCGGGTGCTGGGCGGCACAAGCGGGAATGATGCTTGGTCGACGACGGCAGTCCCTATCCGAGCGTGGCGGGCTGGCTGACGGTGCTGGTTGCTCAGGACGGCAGCTGCAAGTCGAGCGCGCCCTTCGCGGCGCGGGCGAGTCCGGGATCGTCCGCAGTGGACGGTCCCGGTTGCCAGACCGCCTGCACGATCCGCACGCCGTTGCCGTCGATCTTGCTGGCGTAGGCGGCGCCGTCGAACTGCGGCGGGCCTGCCGGCCACTTGCCGGTCTCCGTGGCGACGTCCAGGATTCCGCCGCCGCCCGGGTTGTCGGCGATCTGCTTGAGGCGGTTGGCCTGTCCGGCATCGGGGAACTCGACCACCGCGACGGTGACCGCGGCCGGCCGCCCGTCCACGAGCGCCGTGTAGCTCGCGCGGCGGACCGCGGAGCAGCTGGTCTGCTGAAGGCTCGCCTGGACGTCCCCGAAAGCGTGCGAGGCGCACTTCTGGTCGGCGCTGTTCGCGCGGGGCTCGAAGGTGAGAGTCGGTGCCGGCGGGGCGCTTGACTTGACGCTGCTCGGCACCGGACTCGGTACGCTGCTGGGCGGCGCACTGCTGGCAGGCGGCGCGGCGGCAGTGTCGTCGCCGCCGCTGGTCGCGACGACGATCGCCGACACCACCAGGACGACCAGCAAAACGATCGCCGCGATCGGCACCCACTTGACGGTCCGGGATCCCGGTTTCCCCGGCCCGGGCGGGGTGTTCGGCCCGGTGCCCGCACCCGGTGCCGTGGGAACCCCTGCTCCCGCCCCAGCGGCTGCTCCGGTTCCCGCCGCGGCGCCGACTCCGGCCGGGGCAGAAGTCCCGGCTCCCGCGCCGGTGGCTGTTCCTGCTCCGGCGGCTGGAGCCGGTCGCGCAGGTTGCGGCGCACCTCGCGGAGGACTGCCCGGCCCGGGAACCTTCTCCGGCGCGACCGGGGGAACGGCCCCGCGCGGACGTCCAGCGCCCTGCGGCTTCGCCGGAGACGGCATCTTCTCGGTCGGAGCCTCAGGAGGGTCAGTCGATTCGGTGGGTGCCTCGGAAAGCGACGCCAGCTCGATCGACGGAATCTCCGGCCGGGGCGGCCGCACCGCGATGATCTTCGGCCGCGGCACCGGGGGAGCGGCGGGTTTCGGTGCGGCGGAAGGATTGCCGGGGGAAGCGGCACCCTTCGACGGCACGGAGCCAGCCGATCCCGGAGCGGCACCGGGGAAGACGGGAAGCCCTTGGGGATTGCCCGCACCGGCCGGGCCTTGCGGTCCCGGACTTGCCGTGGGAACCGCGGCGGTTTTTCCGGCCGCGGCATTGGCCCCAGCGACGTTGGCACCGGCCACGCCGAGACCGGTGGCGTTCGACCCGGCCGCACCGGATTCGGCGGTTCCGGGCGGGGCCGCGCCGGGAGCGACTGTGCCGTCCGGCCCGACAGCGTCGGCTCGGGCCGCGCCGACGTCAGCGGCGGCCGGTTCGCCAGCGCGGGTTTGGTCTGCGGTGGAGCTGTCAGCAGAACTGCCAGTGGAATCCGCGACCGGTTGAACGGCGCCGGTTTCGGCTGCGCCGGAACCGGCCGTGCCGGAGCTGGCGGCGGAACCGGCCGCCGGTTTGACACTGCGGGTTTGGGTCTCAGCGGAGCTGGCAGCAGAGCTGCCGGTGGAATCCGCGGCCGGTTGAACGGCGCGGGTTTGCGCGGCGTCGGAGCTGACAGCGCTGGCACGCGCCGAACCAGCAGCATTGCCCGAACCCGGTGCGCCGGAACCGGCGGCGGCAGATCCAGCGGTATCGGGCTTGGCGGCGGTTCCGGCGGCGCCCGACATCGCCGCTCCTGCCGCGACAGCGCCGAGCCCCGCAACCGCGGCTCCGCCGGAGGTCCCGTTCGCGCTGCCCGCCCCCGCACCTGCGGGAGGTGAAGCGACGGAATGCGTCGCGGCACCGCCAGGCGAGGCCACGTTCGCTGCCCCAGCGCCGACAGCCCCCGCACCAGCCGGACCACCGATCCCGGGCGACCGGGGCCCAGGAGGAACCGGAACGTCGTCCGCGAACCGGACGAACCCCTCCCCGCGCAAAACCTCGTCCGAAAGCTCCGGCGCGTCCGGCGCCAGCGCGGAGATCAACGCCCGCGCCTGGTCCACCGAGCGCGGATGCCGCGCCGTCGCGAGGGAGACGGTCGCGGCCAGCATGGTCGTCGGCGTCGGGTGCAGGACCCGGACCGGGCCCGCGAGGTCTCCTGGCGGCTGGTCGACCGTCTCGACGTACGGGCCGACCGCCACGATCGTGCCTACCGGGCCGCCGCCGAGTTCCGCGATGCGGCGTTCGCATTCCTGGGACAGGTCGAGCGCTTCGGTGGCGGGGTTGACGTCGTCGCCGTGGACGAGGGGCCAGCCGTCCGCCTTCCACGGTCCGCTCAGCGGGGCCTCGAGGCGCAGCGCCGGGTCGGGCAGGTCCACGCCGATCACCACGAGCACGCCCGCGGGAAGCACCACGACCGCCTCGACCGGACGGTCTCCGGTCGGGCGGGCTCCGACGAGCGCGACGCCGCCGATCACCGTGCTCCCCCGGCCGAGGGAGGCCAGTGCGGCCCGCACGTCTTCCGCGACGCGCGAGGGCTGCTGCCCGAGACGGACCAGTCGCACCGAAACTCTCCTCTAAATCCGCAGCGTTTCCGGTGCACCACGCTAGCGTGCCGGACCGCCGGAACCGTGCTCCGCGCCCTCGCGTCGGCGTGGCTCACCACAATGGGTCGTCCGCTGCGACTTGTGGTGTTCATGTGGCCAAACGGCACGGTTGGGGTGCAGAATGTGCTACACAGGTCGGGAACTGCCGTGGAGGCTACGCAACCTGCGCAGGGTTCGAGAGGTCGTAGGGGAAGACGTCCCTCGTCGAACAAGCGGAGGTCAGCAGTGAGCACCCGTGGCAGCACCCGAGGCGTGGTGTACGTCCACTCGTCGCCGTCTGCGGTATGTCCGCACGTCGAGTGGGCTATTTCGGGCACCCTTGGTGCCCGGGTCGAGCTGAAGTGGACGGCCCAGCCGGCCAGTCCGGGACAGCTCCGGGCCGAATGCAGCTGGAGCGCGCCCGCGGGAACCGCGGGCAAACTCGCCGGCGCCCTCAAGGCGTGGCCGATGGTGCGCTTCGAAATCACCGAGGAGCCCAGCGCGGGCGTCGACGGCGAGCGGTTCTGCTTCGCGCCCGGTCTCGGGCTCTGGCACGGCCGCACCAGCGCCAACGGCGACATCGTCGTGGGCGAGGACCAGCTGCGCGCGCTCGTCAGCATGACCCGCGGCGGCGAAACCCTCGCGCACAAACTGGACGAACTCCTCGCCGCGGCCTGGGACGAGGCGCTCGAGCCGTACCGGCACGCGGGCGACGGCGCCCCGGTCACCTGGCTGCACCAGGTCGGGTGAACGAAAGCGGTACCCTCACCCGGGTGAGCGTTCCTTCGGCCCCGCCGTCCCGTCAGCGGTGGTTGATCCCCGTGCTCGTGGTGGTGCTGTCCATCACCGTCGCCGGGGGTCTGCTCGCCCGCGAGCTGTACCGCCGCCCCGAGTCCCCGCACCCGGCCGACGGCGAGGCCATGGCGCCGCCCGTCTCGACCAGCGGCGGTCCGTCCGACAAGTCCGGCTCGGTCCAGGTCGGGGTCGCCCCGGACGCGGAGAACCACCCGCAGGACGACGCCGTCCGCACCGTGCTGCAGGCCTACTTCAACGCGCTCAACAAGAAGGACTACGACGCCTGGACGGAAACCGTCAGCGACGCGCGCCGCAGCAAGACGCCGGAAGTGGACTGGCACCGCAACTTCCAGTCCACGAAGGACGTCAACATCATGCTGTACCGCATCGAACCGGGCGCGCAGGGCACGCTGCGGGCGCTGGTCGGGTTCACCAGCACCCAGTCGCTCAACGAGGCCCCGGGCGACTTCCCGCACGAGTGCATCAACTGGCGGCTGGTGCTGCCGATGAAGTTCGAGCACGGCTCGTACCGGATCGACACCGTCGACAGCACCGCCACCGAACACGACAAGTGCTGAAACGGTGAAGGGCCCCGCGGAGATTTCCGCGGGGCCCTTCGACCGTGAAGAGGAACTCAGTTCGCCGGTGTGAACAGCAGCGCGGTGTTGTGCCCGCCGAAACCGAACGAGTTGGACAGCGCCGCGGCGAGTTCGACCTTGCGGTTCTCCCCGGACACGACGTCCAATTGCACCTTCGGGTCCTGCTCGGTGAGGTTCAGCGTCGCGGGGACGATGCCCTCGTACAGCGCGAGAATCGTCGCGATGCCCTCGACCGCGCCTGCCCCGCCGACGAGGTGGCCGAGCGCGCCCTTCGGCGCGGTGACCACCGGGTGCTCGCCGACCGCCGACCGGATCGCCGCCGCCTCGCCGATGTCTCCGACCACAGTGGACGTCGCGTGCGCGTTCACGTGGCCGATGTCCGAAGGGGACAGTCCGGCCATCGCCATCGCCGCGCGCATCGCCGCGATCTGGCCGATGCCCTCCGGGTGGTTGCCGGTGATGTGGTAGGCGTCCGACGTCAGTCCGTAGCCGGCCAGCTTCGCGTAGATCCGCGCGCCGCGGGCCTTCGCGCGGTCGGCCCGCTCGAGCACGACGACGCCGGAGCCCTCGCCGAGCACGAAGCCGTCGCGGCTCACGTCGAACGGACGCGAGGCCGCGGCCGGGTCGTCGTTGCGCGTCGACACCGTGCGCGCCTGGGCGAACCCGGCGACGGTGATCGGGTGGATGCAGGCCTCGGAACCGCCCGCGACCACCACGTCGGCCCGTCCGGACCGGATCATCTCGTAGCCGTTCGCGATGCCCTCGGCCCCGGACGCGCACGCCGACGCGGGCGAATGCACCCCGGCGCGCGCCTTCAGGTCGATGCCCACGTGCGCGGCCGGGCCGTTCGGCATCAGCATCGGCACGGTCAGCGGCGACACCTTGCGAAGACCCTGCTGGTGCAACAGATCGTTCTGGGTCAGCAGGGTCACCGGCCCGCCGACCCCGGTGCCGATCGAAACGCCGAGGCGCTCCGGTTCGACATCGGTGTGCTCGTCGGTCTGCTCGGCGAACCCGGCGTCGGCCCAGGCCTGGCGGGCGGCGATGATCGCCACCTGCTCGCACCGGTCGAGCCGCCGGGCCTGCACGCGGGGCAGGATGTCGGTCGGCTCGACGGCGAGCTGCGCCGCGATCCGGACCGGCAGGTCCAGCTCCTCCGCCCAGTCCGCGGCGATCGTGCTGATCCCGCTGCGGCCGGCCAGCAGACCGTCCCAGGTGGACGCGACGTCCCCGCCCAGCGGCGTCGTCGCGCCCATGCCGGTGATCACGACGTCGATGTTGCTCATGGGAGTCTCCCCAAGGGTCGGCTCCGGACCGGGGCCCGGGTACGAAGAGGACTTACTTCGAGTTGGCGGACACGTAGTTCACCGCGTCGCCGACGGTCTTCAGGTTGGCCAGCTCGTCGTCCGGGATCTTGACGCCGAACTTGTCCTCGGCCTGCACGGCGATCTCGACCATCGACAGCGAGTCGATGTCCAGGTCGTCCACGAACGACTTCTCCTCGGTGACGTCGTCCTGAGCCACGCCGGCGACCTCTTCGACGATCTCGGCGAGGCCGGCGAGAATCTCAGTGTTGTCAGCCATCGGTGTTGTTCCCTTCTCGGTTCTTCTGCGGGTCCGCTCGCGGGCACGGCGCCCGCGGGGGAAGTATCGCTCAGGGCAGGACGAACGCCTGCGCGGCATAGGAAAGCCCGGCTCCGAAGCCGACCGCCAGCACCACGTCGCCGCTTTTCGCCGTTCCCGCCTTGCGCATGTGGTCCAGCGCCATCGGGATCGAAGCGGACGAGGTGTTGCCCGAGTACTTGATGTCGTCGGCCACCACGAGGTCCTCGCGCGCCCCCTTGGCGCGCAGCTTCTTCGCGATCGACTCGACGATCCGGAGGTTCGCCTGGTGCGGGGCCAGCACGTCCACATCGGACGGTTGCAGCCCGGCGGCCTCCAGCGCGCGCAAGGCGATCGGCGCGATCTGCGTGGTCGCCCAGCGGAAGACCGACTGGCCCTCCTGGTAGATCCACTGGTGGTCGCGCATGTAGATCAGGTCGACGAGGTCGCCCGCGCTGCCCCACACCACCGGGCCGATGCCCGGTTCCTCGGACCCGCCGACCACCGCGGCTCCCGCGCCGTCGGCGAAGATGATCGCGTTCGCGCGGTCGGTGGGGTCCACGGCGTCGGTGAGCTTCTCCGCGCCGATCACGAGGACCTTCTTCGCCGAACCCGCGCGCACGAGGTCGGACGCGACGCCGAGGCCGTAGCAGAATCCGGCGCACGCGGCGTTGAGGTCGAACGCGCCGGGGCTCTGCACGCCGATCCGCGAGGCGACCTGTGCGGCCGCGTTCGGGATCTGCGAGGGCATGGTGCAGTTGGGCACGATGACCGTGTCCACTTCGGACGGATCGAGGCCCGCGTCGGAGAGCGCGTCGGCCCCGGCGGCGACGGCGTAGTCGACCAGCACGTCGTCCTTCTCGCCGAACCGCCGCTCGATGATGCCGACGCGGTCGCGGATCCACTGGTCGTTGGTGTCCATGACCTGCGACAGATCGTCGTTCGTGACGATCCGGTCCGGCTGGTAGCTGCCGAAGCCGAGGATGCGGGCGGCAGGCGCGCCCTGGGCGAGGCGCAGGGTGGGGCGGGCGGTCACTGGGCGTCCTCCTCGCGCAGCGCCGCCAGTTCGGCGGGCGACTTCAGCGCGGTGGTAGTGGTGACGACGCCCTTGAGCTGCCGCTTGACCAGTCCGGTCAGGGTGCCTGCGGGCGCCAGTTCGACGGTGCGGTCCACGCCGAGCGAGACGAGCCCGTCCATGGTGAGGTCCCAGCGGACCGGGCGGGTCACCTGGGCTACGAGCCTGCGCAGGTACTCCGCGCCGCTCGTGACGACCTGACCGTCGGCATTGGACAGCAGCGGGCGCGTCGGGTCGGCCGGGGAGAGACCGACGGCGTGCTCGCGCAAGGCGTCTTCCGCGGGGGCCATGTAGGGCGTGTGGAAGGCGCCGGCGACCTTGAGGGCGCGGATCTTCGTGCCCTCCATCGGCTCGGCGATGATCTTCTCGATCGCGGCGGCGGACCCGGACGCGACGATCTGCCCGGCCCCGTTGCGGTTCGCGGCGGCGAGGCCCTGGCTTTCCAGCCACGCGGCGACTTCTTCGGGGTCGCCGAGCATCACCGCGGCCATCGACGTCGGTTCGAGCGCGCACGCCTTGGCCATCTCCGCGCCGCGGACGGCGGCGAGCGCGACCGCGTCGGCGGCGGTGAGCACGCCGGCGATCGCGGCCGCGGCCAGTTCGCCGACCGAGTGGCCGGCGACCGGCGCGTCGTCGGCGACGGGCAGGTGCTCGAAGGACAGCAGGGACAGCGCGACGATCAGCGGCTGCGCGACAGCGGTGTCCTGGATCTCCTCGGCTCCGGCCTCGGTGCCGAGCCGGATCAGGTCGAGCCCGCAGCGGGCGGACCACTCTTCGACGCGCGCGCGTGCGCCGTCGAGCTCGAGCCACGGGGCGAGCATGCCGGGGGCTTGGGAACCCTGGCCGGGGGAGAGGACTGCAACTGTCACGCTGTCTATGAGACCACGGGTTCCCTCGGGCTTCGGCTGCGGGCGGTCACCAAGTCCGCGCGGCGGAATTGGAGGAAACCTCCAAAGACCCGCCGGAGAACCCGGCCCTTAACCCATCCGCCTTGTGGGATTCAACCAGCGCTTGCCGTGAAGTCTGTCACCCGCCACGCCCCGGCGGAAGGGTGCGCGGCGCGTGGGCCGGAGGTTCGCGGCGCTTCCGCCGGGCGCGGGAGGGGCTCGGGCGCGGATGGCCCTGCAGTGGTGTGGGGTGGGTGGGATGCACCGAATGCGGTGTTGGGTGCGCGTGACGCACCGAATGCCACATTGGGTGCGTTGAGCGCACCGAACGCCGCATTGGGTGCGTTGAGCGCACCGAACGCCGCATTGGGTGCGCGTAACGCACCGAATGCCACATTGGGTGCGTCAGATGCGCCCAGAGCTTTCTCGTTAGCGCGCGGGGATCCTCGCCCCCCGCCCCGGTGCCCCTCGCCCTGGCGCGCGGGCTTGGCTCGCGGTACCTTCGCGGGAACGCGAGCCACGCAGCCCGGCTGGCCAGGCGGTGCTCCGCATCCCTGGCCAGCACCGCTACAACCACCTGCCGCACACCGCGCTAGCGAGAAAACCCCACCGGGGCGGTTACCAAAGCCCGCGCGCGCGAGCGAGCCTGCCGACGGTGAGCGCGACCCGCAGCACCAGCGCGTCGCGGGCGTCGGTCGGGTTGCGGCCGGTCAGCTCGGCCGCTTTGCGCAGCCGGTACCGGACCGTGTTCGGGTGCACGAACAGGGTTTGCGCGCAGCGTTCCAGGACCCCGCCAGTGTCCAGATAGGTCTCAACAGTGCGCTGCAGCGCCGCCCCGGCCTCCTCCAATGGACGGGCCACCGAATCGACCAGCAGCCGTTCCGCGCCGGGGTCGCCGGACAAAGCGCGTTCGGGGAGCAAATCGTCCGACCGCACCGGGCGGGGCGCACCGGGCCAGCCGACTACCGCGCGCAGTCCGGACAACGCCTCGGCCGCGCTGTGGTGCGCCTCGGCCAGCGTCGGGACGGTCGGGCCGGCTACGACGGGGCCGTCGGCGAACACCGTCGACATCCGGGCCAAGATCTCGCGTTCTTTCGGCCCGCCCTCGGTGGGGCCGCCGATCACGATCACCAGCCGCGAGCCCTGCACCGACAGCAGCACCGCGCGGCCGACGCGGGCGGCGCGGGCGCGGACGTCGAAAACCACCGTCGGCGGGTCTTCTGAGGGAGGATTTCCCACCATCACTGTCGCCGCCGCGGCGGGGTCCCAACCCAGCGCCGCGGCCCGCGACAGGACGGATTCTTCGGCGTCGCCGCGGACGATTCCGTCGACCACCAGAGCTTCGAGCCGCGCGTCCCACGCACCGCGCGCTTCCGCCGCGGCGGCATAGGAATTGGCTGCGGCGAACGCGATTTCCCTGCCGTAGCGCAGAATTCCCTCGATCAACGCCGCGCGTTCGGCTTCCGAAGCGGCGAATTCCGGGAGCTGTTCTTCGAATACCTCGATCGCGAGCCGCACCATCGCGACGGCCTGGCGCAGGCTGATCCAGCGCGATACCTCGGTCGGCGCGTCGCGGAACGCTTCGGTGGTGAGCTTCAGCGCTTCCTTCGAATCGCGCAGCCACGCGACGAAGCCGCTGGCCCCGGTCTGCGTGATCAGCAGCACGCTGGCGCGCTGGTCGGCGGGAAGTCGCGCGAACCAGACCAGCCGGCGTTCCATTTCCGCGACGCTCGCGCTCGCCAGCCGCCCGGAGGCGTGCTCCAGGCTGCGCAGGGTTTTGGCGGACAGCCCGTGGTGCTTGCGCGCGGGGCGTCCTGTGGTGTCGGCCATGTCGGATCCGATCCTACGTGCCGCGCGCGGCCTGCAACTTTAGGCGGATGCGGCGGCGACCTCGGGAGGTGGGCGGCCTCGTGCCGAAGTGCCTAGGATCCCGGGTGGGGTGGCAGGGGATCACCCCGGGAGAAAAGAACAGGGGGACGGGCCATGCCAGAGCCCGGACTGGAGATCGACGGGATCTCCAAACGCTACGGCGCCGTGGTGGCGCTCGAGAAGATGACGTTCGACGTGCGGCCGGGGGAGCTTTTCGGATTCGTCGGCAGCAACGGGGCGGGCAAAACGACCACGATGCGCATCGCGCTCGGCGTGCTGAGCGCCGACGCCGGCCAGGTGCGGTACGCGGGCGAGCCGATCACGCACGAAACGCGCCGCCAGATCGGCTACATGCCCGAGGAACGCGGGCTGTACCCGAAAATGAAGGTCGGCGAACAGCTCACGTATCTGGCCCGGCTGCACGGAATGCCCGCCGCCGCGGCGAAGGCGTCGAGCGAGCGGTGGACCGAACGCCTCGGCGTGGCCGCCCGTCGCGACGACGAGGTGCAGAAGCTCAGTCTCGGCAACCAGCAGCGCGTGCAGCTCGCCGCCGCGCTGGTGCACGAACCGCGGATTCTCGTGCTGGACGAACCGTTCTCCGGGCTCGACCCGGTGGCCGTCGACGTGATGAGCGACGTGCTGAAGGAGAAGGCGGCCGAGGGCGTTCCGGTCGTGTTTTCCAGTCACCAGCTGGATTTGGTGGAGCGGCTGTGCGACCGGATCGGGATTGTCCGGAGTGGACGGATGGAAGCGTCCGGCACGGTGGCGGAACTGCGCTCGGGCGGGACGACGCGGCTGCTCGTCGATGCCCCTGAAGCGCCCGAAAACTGGGCGGCCGGACTGTCCGGCGTGACCGTGATCGGCCGCCGGGGAGCGGTGACCGAGCTCGAATTGGCCGACGGCGCGGACGACCAGGCCGTGCTGCGCGCCGCGCTGGCGACCGGCCCGGTGCGGGAATTCGCCCGCAAACTGCCGTCGCTGACCGAGTTGTTCCGTTCCGTCGTGTCCGAGCACCAGGAGGCCGCGGCATGACCGGGTCCGATGTCCAGATGAGCCCGCTGTCCGCGGTCGGCCTCGTGGCCGGGCGGGAAATCAGCACGCGCGTCAATTCCAAGGCCTACCGCATCACCACGCTCGTGATGGTGCTGATCGTCGTCGGGCTGGCGCTGGTCTTCAAGCTCTTCAACGGCGGCGGGAGCGCCGACGCGACGGTCGGCTACGTGCCCGCCGCCTCGCAGCTGGCGCAGCCGCTGACCGCGACGGGGAAGTCGATCGGCCATACCGTCGCGACGCAACAAGTCCCTGACGAGAAGACCGGCCAGGCGAAGCTGCGGGACGGCTCGATCGACGCGCTGCTGGTGCAGGACGCGAAGCGGGTCCATGTCCAGGTGAAGAAGGACCTGGACGCGAAGCTGAAGAACACCTTCACCGTGCTCGAGGGCCAGCTGGCGCTCAACCAGCAGATCGAATCCCTCGGCGGCGACCCGGCGAAGGTGCGCCAGGCGGCCGCCGCGGCGACGATCGACGAACTGCCGCCGCTCGAGAAACCGTACGACTACAACGGGCAGCAATTGGTGCTCGGCATCATCGCGGGCATCTTGATCTACCTGTCGCTGATGCTCAACGGGCAGGGCGTCGCCCAGGGCGTCGTCGAGGAGAAGACGTCGCGGGTGGTCGAACTGCTGCTGTCGACGATCAAACCGTGGCAGCTGATGGCCGGGAAGGTGCTCGGCATCGGCACCGTCGGGCTGATCCAGATGCTGGCGATCGGCGTCGCGGGCGTGGCGGCCGGGCTCGGGTTCGGGGTGCTGACGATCTCGGTGAACGCGGCGGTCGGCACCGTGATCTGGCTGATCGTCTGGTACCTGCTCGGGTTCTTCATGTATTCGATCGTGTTCGCCGCCCTCGGCGCGCTGGTTTCGCGGCAGGAGGACGTGGCCGGCGCGACGATGCCCGCGCTGATGTTCGTCATCGCCGGATACGTGGTGGGGATTTCGATCCTGCCGTCGAACCCGGGGAGCCCGCTGGCCGAGGTGCTGTCGCTGATCCCGGTGTTCGCGCCGACGCTGATGCCGATGCGGCTGGCGATGGGCGGCGTGCCGGTGTGGGAGGCGGTGCTGTCGGTGGGCCTGGTGGTCGCGCTCATCCCGGCGCTGATCTGGCTGGCCGCGCGGATCTACCGCAACGCGGTGATGCGCACCGGCGCGAAGGTGAAGCTGCGGGACGCGCTGAGCGCTGCCTGACAGACGAGTTCTCTACGGCGGGCCGCGGCAGACGCCGCGGCCCGCCGTTTCCGTCGCGGAAGCCTCTACTCTCGGTGGACGCTCCGACCGGGTGAGGGACCTGGAAAGCGGAGCCGCTAACCCACGTGGGTTAGCGGCAACGGGTGAGATACGTGAACGCCGTCCGCGCGATTGCTCCGGCCGCATTGCCCTCGCGTCCGGTCGCCGCGCCCGGGGGTAATGCCCTTCGCGCCGCATCTGGCGCCTCGGCGGCACGCGCTATTGCCGCTTCGCCGTTATCCGAGGAGCCATCGGAAGATCCGCGCAATTCGCCGTCGGCGGCCGTCCGGCTGCGCGAATTCGCACCGCACAGACCGCGCTCGCCGGGATTCCCGTCCGGACATCTCCGCGACCGCGCCCAGGCCGGGGCGCAAATCCGTCGGCGTTCCGCCAATCGCCCGAAGATGAAGGCCAGATGAACGCGGGAGAAAACCCGAACCCCATTCGGCTGCGGAAGCGCCGCCGCGCGGCGATAAAGTGCGGGAAATGTTCGAGGCCGCCCGGCGCTTGCGGTTTTCGCTGCGCCGAGCGGCCTCGTCTCCCCGGTCCCCACCGGTAGGACAAGTATGGCGGCGATTGATCTTCCCGCGCCAGTCGTCTCACTCGATCGTGGTGCACAGCACTCGGGTGCAGTGGGTACCTGTCCTGCGACCCGGTGCGACAGGACGGTGCCGGAATCCACGTCGAACCGCGGCGAAGGGAGCCAGCGTGGGTGAACAACTCAAGGACGGACTCGGACAGGCCTGGAATCTAGTGGCCACGTTCGTCCCGAAACTCGTGGGTTTTCTGATCATCCTCTTGATCGGCTGGCTGATCGCGAAAGCCCTGTCCAAAGCCCTCGGGCTCGTTCTCGGAAAACTCGGTTTCACGCGGCTGGTCGAGAAGACCGGGCTGACCGGAATGGTGAAGGGCGCGAATCTCGACGCCACCACGGTGCTCGTGAAACTCGTCTACTACTTCATTCTGCTGATCGCGCTGCAGCTCGCGTTCGGGGTGTTCGGGCAGTCGAACCCGGTGAGCCAGCTGCTGAACGACATCATCGCGTTCCTGCCGAGGATCCTGGTCGCGGTGGTGCTGATCATCGTGGCCGCGGCGATCGCGAAGGTCGTGCGGGACGTCGTCTCCGGAGCGCTTTCGGGCCGTCCGGCCGGACGGCTGATCAGCACGGTCGCGTACTGGCTCGTGATGGCGTTCGGCATCATCGCGGCGCTGGGCCAGGTGAACATCGCGACGTCGGTGACCGGTCCGGTGCTCATCGCGGTGCTGGCGACCGCGGGCGGCGTGATCGTCGTCGGCTTCGGCGGCGGCCTGATCAAGCCCGCCCAGGAGCGGTGGGGCGGCTGGCTGGCCAACCTGCAGGGCCAGGTCGGCTCGGGCGACGGCTCGCGGGGTACTGGCCAGGTGAGCGGGCAGCACGCGCACGCCGGGCAGACCCGGACGCAGAACTACCCGCAGTCCCAGTCGGGCAGCCTTCCGCAGCCGGGCGAGCAGACCCGGCAGATGCCCGCGGACGGCGGCCGCCCGCCGGAGCCGCCGACCCCGCCCGCCGGTTTCGGGCGCGTGGACCGCTGAGCCGGTACCAGCAAGGAGGTTGACGCCGGTGGTTCCACGGACATGCACCGGCGTCCGGCCGTGCTGCTGACCGGATTCGAGTCCGGTCGGTCGCTTCGCTGACGGCCTTCGCCGATCCGCCGGATCGGTGACCAGGGGCCGCGTTGCTTCGGCAGCGCGGCCCCGCGGTCTGCCCCGCGCTCGCGGGGCTTGCTCGGGCGATGGAGGCCCGGTGCCGTCCCGGCGCCGGGCCTCCGCCGTGTCCGGCCCCGGCGTCCACTCAGCGGGACTGTCCGCAGTCTCACATCGGCACGGGAATGGAGGCTCCGTGTTGCATGTTGGGAGGCGTAGATCGGAAGGGGTGCGGACGTGGACTTCCTGTTGCACCACGGCGTGACTGTGTTCGGCCAGTGGATCTCGATCGCGGAGCTGGCCGGGCAGGTGTTCGCGCTCGCGGTCGTGTTCCTCGCGCAGCGGCGCACGCTGTGGACCTGGCCGGTGCAGGTCGGCGCGACCGTCCTGCTGTTCTCCGTTTACGCGTCCGCGCATCTCGGCGGACTCGCCGGACGGCAGGTCGCGATCCTGCTCATCTCGCTTTACGGCTGGTGGGCCTGGAACCGCCGGACCGACCCGGTGTACGGCGTCGTCGTGCGCAAGGGCCGCTGGACCGAGCGGGCCGTGATGCTCGCTGCGTTCGGGCTGGGCACGGTCGCGATGGCGCTGACTCTCCAGGCGCTCGACGCTTCGTGGGCGCCGTGGCCGGACGCCGCGATTTTCGTCGGGACGCTCGTCGCGTTCGCCGCGCAGGGCGTCGGGCTCGTGGAGTTCTGGGGCGTGTGGCTGGTGGTCGACGCGATCGGCGTGCCGCTGCAGATCCGCTCCGGCCTGTACTTCTCGGCCGCGATCTATATCGTTTTCGCCGCGCTGGTGATCCACGGCTGGGTCACCTGGAACCGCTCGGCGCGCACCGCTGTCGCCGACGGCAAGACCGTCGCCGCGGCGCGCTGACCTCAAGCGCCGAGCGCGAGCTGCCCGTCCGGAGTCAGCTCGGCCGCCGTCCACTGCCCGACTGCGCCGCCTAGCGCGGACGCCGGGCGGACCAGGCCTTCGCGGACCAGGTCGTGCGCGGTCGTCTGGTCACAGCAGGGCAGGCCGTCGACTCTCAGGTCCGGTTCGCAGCTGCGGGTGAGTTCGGCTCGGCCGGCGGCGATCGCGCGCAGCATCGCCAGCGCGCGGCGGTTCAGCGTGACGGACATGGTCTTCTCCCTCGGATGATCCGAAGGCAGGAGACGTGATGTCGGTCACTGGATACCGGATTACGCCTACTGCACCAATCCCGGCACTGAATGTCCGGGAAGGCCCCTCGACGGAATCAAGGGGCCTTCCCGGACTTCGGGCTCAGCGGAGCGTGGCGTGGGTGGGGCGGAGGTCGTCCACCCGCCGGACCCCGAGCAGCTGCATCGTGCGAATCATCTCCGTGCGCAGGATGTCCACGCAGCGCTGCACGCCGCGCTCGCCGCCGGCCATCAGGCCGTACAGGAACGCGCGGCCGATCAGCACCGCGTTCGCGCCGCGGGCGAGCGCGGCCACGATGTCGCCGCCGGACAGGATCCCGGTGTCCACCCAGACCTCGGCGCTGTCCTGGATCTCGTCCAGCGTCGCGGGCAGCAGCTCGATCGGCGTCGGCGCTCGGTCGAGCTGGCGGCCGCCGTGATTGGACAGCAGCACCGCGTCCGCGCCGTGTTTCACCACGTCACGCGCGTCGTCGACGTTCTGCACGCCCTTGATCACGAGCTTGCCCGGCCAGGTCTGGCGCACCCAGTCGAGGTCGTCGAAGTTCAGCGTCGGGTCGAAGAGCTTGTCCAGCAGTTCCGCGACGGTGCCGCCGAACCGGTTGAGCGACGCGAAGTTCAGCGGCTCGGTGGTCAGCATGTTGAACCACCACGCCGGGTGCATCGCCCCGTCCACGAACGTCTTCAGCGTGATCGCGGGCGGGATGGTGAGGCCGTTGCGGACGTCGCGCAGCCGCTGGCCCGCGACCGGGGTGTCGACGGTCAGCAGGAGCGTGTCGTACCCGCTTTCCCAGGCGCGATTCATCAGATCTTCGCCCGCGCCATGGTCGCGCCACACGTACAGCTGGAACCACTTGCGCGCGTCCGGGGCGGCCGCCGCGAGGTCCTCGATCGACGTGGTGCCCATCGTCGAGAGCGCCATCGGCATGTTGTTGCGCTGTGCCACGCGGGCGACCGCGCGCTCGCCCTCGGTCTGCATCATCCGCGTGAACCCGGTGGGCGCGAACGCGAACGGCAGCGCCGAGCGCTTCCCGAGAATCTCCCTGCTGGTGTCCACATCGGACACTCCGCGCAGCACGTTGGGCCGGAATTCCACGCGGCGGTAGGCCTGCCGGGCGCGGCGGAGGCTGTCCTCGAGCTCGGCCGCGCCGTCGGTGTAGTCGAACGCCGCGCGCGGGGTGCGTTTGCGCGCGAGCATCCGCAGATCGGCGATCGTGTGCGCGCCGGCGAGTCGCCGATCGGTCGGGTTCAGCACGATCGGCTTCGGCCGCAGGATCTCTTTGAGCTCGCTGGGCCGGGGCAGGCGACGCTGGGTCACGCTCGACCACCTTTCGTCAGGCATCCGGATACATCCGATGTCTACCTTACTGTGCTGATCGTTGCTCATCCGACCACAGCCACGGCCGAATGACTTCGCTGCACCGGTCGCGTGCCGCTGTAGGGGTCGGCCTTCTTTTGGTCGGATGAGCAAAGGAGAGGCCCCTCCCGGACACTGTCCCGGAGGGGCCTCTGAGCCAAGCAACGGTCACGCGTTGCCGGAGTCCGACGTCTGCGGCCCGGCGGCCGCCACGTCGTCGAGCCGGTAGCGGCGCGCCGCCTCGGCGACCTTCGCCTGGTCGAACTCGCCGCGCTTGGCGAGCGCGGACAGCGCGCCGACGGTGATCGACTCGGCGTCCACCAGGAACTTGCGCCGCGCGGCCGGGCGGGTGTCGGAGAACCCGAACCCGTCGGTGCCGAGCGTGAGCATGTCCGTGGGCACCCACGGGCGGATCATGTCCGGCACCGCGCGCATCCAGTCCGACACCGCCACGACCGGCCCGGAAACCTCGGCCAGCTTCTGCGTGACGTACGGAACCCGCGGCGTCTGGTCCGGGTGCAGCAGGTTCTCGTGGTCGATCTCGACCGCTTCGCGGCGCAGCTCGCCCCACGACGTCGCCGACCACACCGCGGCCCGCACGCCCCACTCCTCGGCCAGCATCTTCTGCGCCTTCAGCGCGTCCGGCATCGTGACGCCGGAGACGAGCACCTGAACCTCCGGCCCGTCGCCCTCCGGGGTGTCGGAGTACCGGTAGAGGCCCTTCAGGACGCCGTCGACGTCCAGGTTCTCCGGCTCGGCCGGCTGCTGGTAGGGCTCGTTGTAGATGGTGATGTAGTAGAAGATGTTCTCGCCGTTGCCGTCCGGGCCGGTCTCGCCGTACATCCGGCGCAGGCCGTCCTTGACGATGTGGGCGATCTCGAACGAGTACGCCGGGTCGTACGCCACGACAGCCGGGTTCGTCGCCGCCAGCAGCAGCGAGTGCCCGTCCGCGTGCTGCAGGCCCTCGCCGGTCAGCGTGGTGCGGCCCGCGGTGGCGCCGAGCACGAAGCCGCGGGCCATCTGGTCCGCCGCCGCGTACAGGCCGTCGCCGGTGCGCTGGAACCCGAACATCGAGTAGAAGATGTAGATCGGGATCATCGGCTCGCCGTGCGTCGCGTACGACGTGCCGACGGCGGTGAACGACGCGGTGGAACCCGCCTCGTTGATGCCCTCGTGCAGCAGCTGGCCCTTCTCGGACTCCTTGTACGCCAGCATCAGGCTCGCGTCGACCGAGGTGTAGGTCTGGCCGTGCGGGTTGTAGATCTTGGCGGTCGGGAACATCGAGTCGAGGCCGAACGTGCGCGCCTCGTCCGGGATGATCGGGACGATCCGCTTGCCGATCTCCGAGTCCTTCGCCAGCTCGCGGATGAGCCGGACGATCGCCATCGTGGTGGCGACCTCCTGCTTGCCCGAGCCCTTGCGGACGCCCTCGTAGACCTTGTCGCCGGGCAGCACGAGCGCCTTGGCGGTCTTCGGGCGGCGCTCCGGCAGGTACCCGCCCAGCGCCTTGCGGCGGCCGCGCATGTACTCGATCTCCGGCGAATCCGGGCCGGGGTGGAAGTACGGCGGCAGCTTCGGGTTCTTCTCGAGCTCCTCGTCGCTGATCGGGATCCGCTGCGCGTCCCGGAACAGCTTCAGGTCGTCGAGGGTGAGCTTCTTCATCTGGTGCGTGGCGTTGCGGCCCTCGAACGACGGGCCGAGGCCGTAGCCCTTGATGGTGTGGGCCAGGATCACCGTCGGCTGGCCGTGGTGCTCCATGGCCGCCTTGTAGGCCGCGTACACCTTGCGGTAGTCGTGGCCGCCGCGCTTGAGGTTCCAGACGTCGGCGTCGGAGAGGTCCTTGACCAGCTCCTTCGTCCGCGGGTCGCGGCCGAAGAAGTGCTCGCGGACGAAGGCCCCGTCGTTGGCCTTGTACGTCTGGTAGTCGCCGTCCGGCGTGACGTTCATCAGGTTGACCAGCGCGCCGTCGCGGTCGGCCGAGAGCAGCGAGTCCCACTCGCGGCCCCAGATGACCTTGATCACGTTCCAGCCCGCGCCGCGGAAGTAGGACTCCAGCTCCTGGATGATCTTGCCGTTGCCGCGCACCGGGCCGTCGAGCCGCTGCAGGTTGCAGTTGATCACGAAGGTCAGGTTGTCGAGGCCCTCGCCCGCGGCCACGTGGATCAGGCCGCGCGATTCGGCCTCGTCCATCTCGCCGTCGCCGAGGAACGCCCAGACGTGCTGGTCGGAGGTGTCCTTGATGCCGCGGTCGTGCAGGTAGCGGTTGAACCGCGCCTGGTAGATCGCGTTCATCGGGCCGAGGCCCATCGACACCGTCGGGTTCTCCCAGAACTCCGGCATCAGCCGCGGGTGCGGGTACGACGGGAGGCCGCCGCCCTCGCCCGCGTGGCTGTACTCCTGGCGGAACCCGTCGAGCTGCTGCTCGGTGAGGCGGCCCTCGAGGAACGCGCGGGCATACATGCCGGGGGAGGCGTGGCCCTGGAAGAAGACCTGGTCGCCGCCGCCGGAGTGGTCCTTGCCGCGGAAGAAGTGGTTGAAGCCGACCTCGTACAGCGCCGCCGACGAGGCGTAGGTGGAGATGTGGCCGCCGACGCCGACGCCCGGCCGCTGCGCGCGGTGCACCATGATCGCCGCGTTCCAGCGGATGTAGCGGCGGTAGCGGCGCTCGATCTCCTCGTCGCCCGGGAACCACGGCTCGTTCTCGGTGGGGATCGTGTTCACGTAGTCGGTCGACGTGAGCGCCGGGACGCCGACGTTGCGCTCCCTGGCGCGCTCGAGGATGCGCAGCATCAGGTACCTGGCCCGCTGCTGGCCCCCTCGGGCCAGCGCCTCGTCGAAGGAGTCCAGCCATTCGCTGGTCTCTTCCGGGTCGATGTCGGGAAGGTGCGCCGCGAGTCCGTCACGGATGACGCGTACGCGAGCCGGGGTCTCCTTGCCGGAGGCGCCGTCGTTCTGCGGGGCCAAGGGGTCTCCTTGTAGCTGGTTGTAGCCGTTGTAGCTGGTGGGCGGGAGTGCTCGCCGACGTCCATGGTCGTCCCGGTTGGGGTTCCCGTCACCTGTACTGCCCGGTAACATCGGCCGCCCGAGTGTCGCCACTCCCCGCGCACGGTGTATCGCGCGCGCGTTTTCTCTCCTCCACCCTAAAGGAGGCTCCCGGGGAGAGCTTCGCAGTGGTGGGGTACTGAGTGCCACCCGGAGTCGGGCGAGGGGGCGGCGGGCCCCTACGCTGCAGACACGACTTGCCAAAGATCCGGTGTGGACGGTTGCGCGCAGCGCCGCGTCAGTGTTCGCTGTTCGACAACCGTGTATCCGAGTGCGGCGGACCTACTGCCGCGCTCCGTCGTAGTTGGAGGAGTGGAAGCAGTGGTCGCCGCGGGAGACGCAGGCAGTGCCGGCGTCGCCGAAAGCCTTGGCATCAAGCCGGACATGGTGGTCCAGGAGATCGGCTGGGACGAGGACGTCGACGACGACGTTCGCGCGGCGATCGAGGAAACGATCGGCGGTGAGCTCCTCGACGAGGACGCCCAGGAGGTCATCGACGTCGTGCTGCTGTGGTGGCGCGACAACGACGGAGACCTCGGGGACGCGCTGGTGGACGCGCGCGGTCCGCTGGAGGAGGACGGCGTGATCTGGGTGCTGACCCCGAAGACCGGGCAGCCCGGGCACGTCGAGCCCAGCGACATCGCCGAGGCGGTGCCCCAGGTCGGGCTCGCCCAGACGGCGAACATCAGCGTGGGCCCCGGCTGGCTGGGCACCCGGCTGGTGTCTCCGAAGTCCTCGAAGGCCAAGCAGCGCTGACGCCGCGATAGGGTGGGCGGCACGCTCGTGTTCGCTCTGGAGAGGAATCGCCGGTATGGCCGTCGAGGTCGGTTCGCAGGCCCCTGACTTCACGCTCAACGACTACAACAAGCAGCCGGTCACGCTGTCGCAGTTCAAGGGCGACAAGCCGGTCCTGCTGGTGTTCTACCCGTTCGCCTTCAGCGGGATCTGCACCGGCGAGCTGTGCCAGCTGCGCGACGAGTTCGGCGACTACGACGGCAAGGGCGTCCAGGTGCTGGGCGTCTCCGTCGACACGCCGTTCTCGCTCAAGGCGTGGGCCGAGGTCGAGGGCTACCAGTTCCCGCTGCTGTCGGACTTCTGGCCGCACGGCGAGGTGGCCCAGAAGTACGGCGTCTTCAACGACCAGGCGGGGCTCGCCGTGCGCGGCACCTTCCTGATCGACACCGAAGGCGTGGTCCGCTTCGCCGAGGTCAACGCGCCCGGCGAGGCGCGCGACCAGGCTGGGTGGAAGAAAGCCGTCGAGGAACTGACTGCCTGATTTTCTTCTTGTTTCGCTCGCCGGGGCGGGGTTCCCTCGTCCCGGCGCGCGGGCGCATAGCTCAGCGGAAGAGCACTCGGTTTACACCCGAGCGGTCGCAGGTTCGAACCCTGCTGCGCCCACCAGACATCGCTTGTTCCAACCCCCAACCGGTGATTTCTTCACCGGTTGGGGTTCTTCGTTTTCGCCGCCCAAACTGTCCCTGACGTCCGCAAACGTCGTCCGGAAGACATTCCCCGGCCGGGACCGGTCTGCGGCGTCTCCGTCCGTCTCGCCGATGTGGTCGGACGCTGGCTCAGTCGGGGAGCGTGACGACTTCTGCTCTGCGTGGGCTGTCGAGCACCCCCACGAACGGCTCAATCAGGACGCGACCGACCACTGACCCGTCTTCCCCGATGTACAGCTTCTCGAAGAAACCCTGGTTGATCTGCCGCCGGATCGCGTCCGGAGCACTGCAGTACGCCGCCGGGCACTGCTCGGCGGTTTGAAGCGCTTCGGTGAGCGTGAATCCGAGAGGGTGGACTGCGGACCACAAGCATTTTCAGCGCATCGACTGCGGAGGTTCGTATGAGAGCTTCACGATGCACTCGTCGATGACCGCCCGCGACTCCGCAGCGCTCAGCGCGACGCCGTCGAGTTGGTCGAGGATGCGGCTGTAGGGGCCGTTTCCGGACACGAAGGACCCGGTGCCGTGATGACCGAGGTAGGCGATCAAGCCGTTGCGCATGGTGTAGTGCGTGAACGAGCTGGCCAGCCCGAGGTGGTAGGTGGTTTCGGTGGGCACGATGCGGATGGAGACTGCGGGGGCGGCGGTGGCGAGGTGATTGAGGAACGAGAACTGGCAGGCTGTCACTGCGGTCGGGGCGACTGAGCGGTGGAATGCTGCTTCGCCGATGTAGGCCACGCGTGGTGGCGTTTCCGGGCTGAAGCGGATGCCATGTTCCGCTCGAGCGTCCACGACGGAAGCCGCTTCGCTGCTGGAGTAGCCGGAGGCGATGAGGACGGCGCGGGCGTAGTCCGGTGTTCGGAGCGGTTCGGGCATCAAGGTCAGGTGCCAGTCGATGACGGAGTCCGCGAGGGTTTCGAGCGCAGCCTGGTGGCTGGGGTGCGGTTGCGCGAGGACGACCACGTCTGGGTCGGTAGTGCGCGCTATCTGCAGGATCTGGTGTCGCGCGTTGCCGGTGACGCCGAGCGCGCCGAGGATGCTGGCCACATAGTCCGGCCCTGGCGAGCGCTGCCCTAGCTCCCAGCTCGACACGATCGCAGGCGTAATGCCGATGCGCCGGGCCAATTCGCGCACCCCGAAGCGGGCGTTCTCCCGAGCGAAACGGAGGACAGTGCCCAGCAGTACGGTGCGCGGCCGTCCCGTGGGCGTGGGGTTGCCGGGCTGGTTCACGGTTGGGCGTCGTCGTCTTCCTCGTAGTCGGCGATGATCCCGCCGGTGTCCAGGCCGGGAGGCTCGGTGCCGTCGTCAATGCTCTGTCAGCTCACGATGTCCGCGTTCACGTCGCCCGCGGTCGCAAGCCCGGATGTCGAGTCGGGATGTCCCAGCCGAGCGAGCGTCGGTAGGCCACGTCGCAGTAGGGGCATTGTGTTGGTGCACCGCGCGTACAGCGGTCTTGCAGCGGCACGAACGTCGCCGCTGCGGTCACACCGCACAGCATGGTCACGATTTCTCCGGGAGCCGGAATGGCGGATAGCCGTGTCCAGTGCCAGACGCCGTCGATGACCGGGTGAATCGCCTGCGGGTTGATGTAGATCAGCGCGGACAACACTAGAAACCCTCGCGCAGCCGGTAAGCCAGCCGGACGGTGTCGCACGGCCAGACTTCGGCGCAGTCTTCGCAGCGGTCGCTGGCAGGATGCTGGGCGTGCAAGCTGAGCGCCAAGACCAGCAGTGAGTAGAGCTGCGTCGGCTCCGGCATGCGAGGCTCCTGCACAGGCACCAGTGCGTTGGAACCACCTTGCCAGCAGCGCGGCGTCGTCCCTTGCGATGCCGTTGTCCGGACTGTCACGGTTTTGCTCCGTCCGTATCCGAGAGGCTTGGCGGCACCCCGACGATCGGGAGACATCACGGTGAACAGAGATGGTGCGTGCGGAAGTTCGCCCGTGATCTCGGAGGCGAGAGGTAGTTCAACCGGCCGCCGGGGGTGCCTGGACACGACGTTATGGCGATTACTAGGCGGTAACCCGAACTGTCAGTTCGGGTAGGTGACGGGGCGGGACGTCCTAGACCGGAAGATCGACGCGACTGGCGAACTGCGCGGCGGCGACTGACTCGGTCCGTCGCCCGCGTTCCATAACGGTGCGAATGAGCGTGTGCGCCGCTGGTCGGAACCGGATGTCTTCCGGTGCATCGGCTTCGGCGGCGTTCAAGAGGGCTAGCGTTTGGGTGAACTCGCGTCGTTGCGCGTAGCCCTTGGCCTGGTCGAGCAGGAACGCCACTCGCCGTTCAATCGAGGGCGACTGCCCGTGGTCGATCTTGGCGGCCAGCCGCAGGCCCTCCACTGCTTCGCCGGACTCGACCTCAATCGATACGGCATACATGGCAACGTTTGTTGGGCCGAAAGCTGTCCAGCAGACGTTACGGTCGCCGACTCGTTCGGCCAGTGGCACCGCCTGACGGAGCCGGTCGCGCCCAGTCCAGACATCGCCGCCGCGAACTGCCGCCACCGCAGCGATCAGGAGAAGCGCACCGGACAGAGCTGCAGCGTCGAGGTGGTCGGGGCCGAAAGCTGCCTGAACGTCGGCGAGTGCGTTCATGGCTTCGTCCTCGGCAGCTTCGGCATGGTTGTCAGCCAACATGACCTGGATGAGGTTCCACCGCGCACCGGCCGACCGGATCGGGTCGTCGGCTTGTTCGGCGGCGCGCTGTGCGCGATCGGCGGCTAGGAGCGCCAAGTCAACGCGGCCGATGCGCTTCGTCACGGTACGGAGGAGTCCGTACAGATCGGCAGCGACAGCTTGGGCCTGTCGGTGGTGCCTGCCCGACGTACCGCGGATCGTCGCTTCAGTAGCAGCAATAAGCTCCGGCAAGTCGGTCGTCAGCTCGCTGTAGCGATGGCCGGACGTCTGCCAAGCGCTCCAGGCCTCATGCACCTGGCGTCCGAGTTCGCCGATAGGAGCCGGGTTGACCGCAGCGGGCGCGGTCATGGCGTGGTAGATCGCATCAGCCGTAATGCTGGAGGTGCGTTCCGGCGACGATGCCGGCCGGTTGCTCAGCAAGTCGCCTGGCTCAACGCGCAGGACTTCGGACAGCTGCGCTAGCACCGGGATTGTCGGCAGCTTTTGGCCGCGCTCGATCTGGTAGAGGTAGTCTGGCGTGATGCCGGTCAGTCCGGCGACGACCGTCTTCGTCTGGCGAGCGGCGGTGCGATAGAACCGCACGCGATCGCCCACCATCTGCGCCAACTGGTCGTTCACGATCTCGTGTCGCCTCCCGTCAGGCCTCTGACCAGGGCGAATGGTATCGCGTCGCGCTCGATCCGTCACTGATGACAGACTTTCGACATGACCATGTCTGGTGCTGTGCCTCGAACTTTGGTGCTGTGGGACATCGACCACACGCTCATCGAGACGAGAGGCGTCGGGAGGGCGATTTACGATCGGGCGTTCCCGGCGGCCACCGGCAAACCGCTCGCCAAACTGGCAACCATCACGGGGCGCACCGAACTGGACATCATGGCTGCGTCGCTGAAAGCCAATGGGCTGGAAGCAACCGACCAAGCCGTCCAGAACCTCGCGGACGCTCTGGTGCAGGGCTACGAGGACGCTCGCGATGAGCTGGCTGCCACCGGACGGGCGCTGCCCGGCGCGCGAGAAACGCTCGAGCGGTTCGTGGCCGACCAGTCGATCCACCAGGCGGTCCTTACCGGCAACCTGCGTGAGGTGGCGCGCATCAAACTGGAGGTGTTCGGCGTCGCCGGCTTCCTCGACTTCGACAGCAGTGCCTTTGGCGACGACCACGCCGAGCGGTCGGAGCTGGTCCAGATCGCTCGACAGCGAGCCGAGGCGCAGACTGGCGCGCAGTTCGGCGACCAGCACGTCGTACTGATCGGGGACACGCCGAACGACGTGAAGGCTGGGCTAACCGCGGGCGTACGAGTGATTGGGGTAGCCACGGGCAAGGCCGACAAAGACGAACTGCGAGCGGCTGGAGCAGCAGAAGTGGTCGAATCACTCCATGCGATCCAGTTATGACGACTCCTGCGAGACTTGACCAACCGAAGCTGCCTGCAGGATTGTCCACCGTGCTTAGTCTGG
This sequence comes from Amycolatopsis sp. cg13, assembly GCF_041346965.1. GTDB lineage: Bacteria > Actinomycetota > Actinomycetes > Mycobacteriales > Pseudonocardiaceae > Amycolatopsis. The sequence continues at coordinate 3,541,096 of NZ_CP166848.1, read as the reverse complement.
AGCAGACACCTTCCTGGCGGCTGGCCAACGTGTTCGCCGAGCTAAAGCTGGCGTAATCGCTGGCGTCCGGCCCTCTCGATTAGTTCATCGAAAGCCTGCGTGGCACGTTCTAAGGATCCACCGAATAGTCCGGCCTGTAGCGGCGGCCAATCTATACCTTGTTCCTTCAATTCGGCTTGCATCGCACCTTCGGCCGTGGACGCGCCGTAACGACGTCGCCACGTGAAGGATCCGAGCCAAGGGCCGTCTGTGTAGGTCTCGGGCAGTTTTCCAAGGTCGATGGCCAGAGCGGACAGCAGCACTTCAAGCTTGTCGAATGTCTCGGTGTATTCTTCAGGGTCGAAGATCAAAAATGAGAACGTCTCGCGCAAGCAGTCATGAAGGTAGTCGGATACTGGCGTGTACCTTTTGCCAATCCGGTTTGCTGACAATTTGTCGAACAGCTCGTCAAAGTCCTTGACGTCCTCGGATTGCAGAGAGATTTGTAGTGCTAAGATATTTGCCAGCACCTCGCTGTTTTCGAACGGTCGCCAGACATGGCTCTTTGCGAGAAGTGGGATGTTATCCGAGCTCTCCGTGCGCACCTTTGTGTCGATTGCGACAGCTCGCAGTGCGCCATAGTTTTGGCCGTATACTGCCGCGAGGCCGGCTGTATAGAGAGCGGTAAGCGGTGGAAAGTGGCGAAGGTTGAGCAGCATGGTCTTACCGCTAGCGGGCTTCACCAGATTGGCAATTCCTCGGACAGAGCTCGACCATAGGCGCTCGTGACTGGCTTCGCCCCATGTGCATCCTGCTGCGAGAATTTCAAGTACCGGCTTTGTGGTTTGCCAGTACTGTTCAACTCGCTCGACTGCCGCTTTGGTGATCTCCCGGCCGTTTCCTTCCAATAAAAAGGGGAACTGACTTTCGTCACTCAGAGTCGTGCGACACTTGTTCGCGATGTTGGTGACAAGATCGTGGAGTTCGATACGACGCGTTGGATCGAGTAGCATCTCTTTGACCTGTGCTACCGCTTCGGATGAGCTATCGAGTTTTGCCGTGATCGGCATGCCTGGTGTTGCGGTTCCCAAGCTGCGGATGACCGCACCAGCTAGTCGAGATGCTGCATTTTCGCGGTTTTCGCCAAAGAGGTCGACCATCTGTAACGAGTCAAGCATTCGGCCCGGCGCGATTTCGTAATCGGGAATCTTGCAGTCATCGAGACGGACGGGGATAAGCCACGGCGTGCCCCCAGGTGGACGCCTGCGTAGCTGCTCGACTGCTAGGTTGAGCTCCTCGTTCTGGTATGATACATCGCGTGCGTTGCTGTTCTGGGAGAAGCATGCGATAAAGACCAGGCTTTCGTTCGTTATAGCCCTACGAATCTTGAGGCGCCAGTCCTCGCCTGGCCAAAGGTCTTCAGTATCTCGCCACACGGGGACACCTGCGGAGTCCAGAATCTCTTGTAGCTTGTCAACGCTTGCACGATCCTCGTGCACATATGAGATGAAGGCGTGCCCGGCACGCTCGTCGCTTGTTGACATATTTTCCGTCCTAGGAGATAAAAGGCCTCAGCTTTGCGGCTATAGCCTCCGTTTCGGCAATTGAGGCCTCGTCGACGGCGGCCCACTCTGTGCCGCCGCTTGGGAGAGTGCCGGCAATGTGAAAGTGTACATGTGGGATTGTTTGGTGAGCGGGGATTCCGTTATTCTGCCAGACGGCAACCCCTTCGGCTCTGTAAGCTTCGGTGATCGCCTTGGTCGCCGCGATGACCGAGGCTATAATTGCTGGTGATTCTGCTTCACTGAGTTCGATTAGTGTCTGCCTATGTTGAACTGGTATAACCAGCAGGTGGCCGACGCCACGCTGTTCTCTTGTGACGAGGGTAGCCGTTAGTGAGTTCCTGGCTAGAATCGTGAATGGTCGCGCTCCGCTGAGATAGTCGCAGAACGGGCAAGGTTCGACATGGGGTACTTCAAGCGAGGTGCTCATGACGGCCTCAGGGACTTGAGGAATGCTTGCAACTCAAGCATGTCCAGATTTCGAACAGCACGCTTTTCAACCACGATGTTCAAGCGGCTGGAGATCTTCTCTTTCCTGGATGCGAACATATATGAGAGTGCGATGAACCGGATGGAGTCTTGGGCTGGAAAATACTGGGAGATGCGTGCTTGGCCGCCGCCGATCACTGCAATCGAGATCGGGTCGCCATTACCTTTTGCGCGGACCTCATCCCATACGTTATTAAGGCTCCGCCATATTCCGTCTATGGTGCCTCGAGCCTCACATTTAACGTTCATCTCAGTGTAGGCCACGCAGAAGTACAGCTTTCGAACGGACGGAGCAATGGCTATAGTGGTACCTAGGGGGTATATGTTCTGCTTTCCTGGCTTGCGATCGTCCGGGGTAAAGCGTTGAATGATGGGGTGCGCGCCCAGTTCTGCATCAAGTGCGCGGTCGAGTGCGGCTCTGTCGTTGCGGTAGACTCTGGTGAGAAGCTGTGCTTGTACACCATTCTCGTCGATGATGTGTGGTATCTCGGTGTCAAACGTATTGGTCATGCCAACTACGATGTTACCCGCCTGCTCGAATAGGTCGCCCTCGACGATATGGATCTCCGTGTTGGGCGAGTTGTAGATTTGCTGGACGGGGCGTGGCCATGATTGAAATAGGCCATAGCCGATCGATATGACCGAAACGGCCACAATTAAAAATGCGCCGATGGGCGGTAGGACATCTGGGAATAGGGCGTCGGTGAGACCGGCGAAGACAGCAAAGAAGCCCACTGCTGCAAGAGTCTGGGTCGCAAACCGCGCCCAGAAGCGTCGTTTGGTGAAGTCTCGTGCGATACTCATTCGTACTTACAGTCCGAGCCTTGTATAGACCTGCGTCTTATAGTAATGAGGTCCCGTCCTGCTTGAGGTGGCGTAATCGGGGGCGTAGTTGTCGAGCGCGTACTTGATAATTGTCGGCTGAAAGGATATGGACATAGTGTAATAATCACTGTTGAGGAAGCGTTGTGGGATGAAGTTCCGGTCAATTGTCCGATCTCCATCGAGGTTGGCGACAACGACCGGCAGGTTGAGTTTTGTGACTACCTCGATTTCGTAGAACAAGAAGGAATCATTATCGCTGGCCTTCGACTTACATTTGGCGGACCCGAGTACGACTACCTGTTTCGTGTTAGCTAGTCGCTCACGTAGGCGGCGCCTAATCGTTTCTGGCTGGCTCGTGTCGAGTGCGATGTTGAGGTCATGTGCATCAAAGAAATCGAAGTCGATGTGTTCGTTCTTTTTCCACGCCGTCATGAGCCAGTACGACTTGATGTCTTCGCTGGCGAATGCAACGTAGGTCTTGTTGCGGTAGCTCAATGAGGCCCCCTGTCGTTCGTGATTGCCAAGGTTACCGCGACGCGTGCTCGACGTCGTTCATGCGGGCACCTTGAGTCGAGAACATTAGTGGCATGGAGCTGGGCCGTTACGTAAATTGATCTTGGGATTAACCGTACGCTTATCTTGAATTGGGCTCGTTAGAAGTATGCGCTGTTGGCTACCTGTGACCTGCGGGCGGCCTTGATGTGCTCGTCGCATGGCGACCCCGCGCTGGTCAAGCCTGTCCAGAGAGTCTCGGCCGAGACGTCGAGCTTGGTGGCGATGCGAGCTAGCGACCAGCCAGCTTTGTAGAGCTCAGCGGCTTGCGGTAGCAACTTCGGATCGACGCCGGGCGTGAGGTCGATGCCGCGAGCTTTGAAGTGGCGGCCGACTGTTTGGCGGTGGATTCCGAAGCGTTGGCCAAGGTCGTACATGGAAGCGCCAGCTTGGCGTGCTGCTACGAGCTGGTCAACTTGGTGCTCAGTGAGCCTTGGTTGCGTTCGGTAGCTCGTCACCTGGCTTGTGTCACTATCTGTTGAGAGAGGCAGACTCACCGCAGCCCGATGTAGCAGTTCTATCCGTTTTGAGGCTTTGGAAAGCGCCTCGACGCCGCCCACCGGTTTTCGCCCTCACCGGGTGATATTCGCAGTCGGCCGCTTCTGCGGCGTCCGGTGCAGAAATGCTGGCGGTCCGGGCAGTCCGCGACGAAGCCGGGTCCTTGGCGCACGGTAGTGCCGTGCCGCGTAGTCGATCGCCGTTTCGCCGAGGCGGTTTGTCTCGGGCAGGACGGCGGTGTGGCGCCTGTCGGGGCTGAGCTGTCGCCGGACTTGCTTCCATCGGGCGGGAGCGAACTGCAGGAGTGGTGCAACAGCACGAGGTCGAGTCGCGGGCCGGTGGTTCCCGGAAGCGATCCGCGACAGATCTGGTCTCCGGCAGCGCGTCCCGAGATCGGCACCAGGCCGCGATACGCGATACCCGGTGCCCGGACGCAAGAGAAGACCCCCTGGGCCGGGTTCCCCCATCAATCCCGGCCCAGGAGGCCTTCCCTTTCCTCCCCCGGCCCCGTCGGGCCTGCCCCCTCGACAGGCCCGGCCGCAGCGCACTCCGCGGGTGTACGCGAGACAGGAGGCGGCTTCGGTGCTGCTGGATACTGCGTCAAACGGGTGATCTCCAGCTAACGCGCGAGCGCGGCGACCTCGTTCGTCAGCCGGTCGATTTCCTCCTCGGTGTTGTAGTAGTGCACCGACGCGCGCACCAGGTCCGGCAGGCGGCGGGCGGTGAAGTCGTACTGCGCCGACGACGGGTGCGCGACGCTCGTGTTGATCTTCGCCGCGTTCAGGCGGTCCTTGATCTCGTCCGACGGCACTCCGTCGACGCTGAACGTCACGAGGCCGCACTTGCGCGCGCCGGCGTCGTGCACGGTGACTCGGTCCAGGTCGGCCAGGCGGGCGCGCAGGGTCGCGGCCAAAGCGGTGACTCGCTCTTCGATCGCGGGCAGGCCCCATTCCAGCGCGTAGTCCACGGCCGCGCCGAGGCCGAGTACGGCGGCGTAATCGCGTTCCCAGATCTCGAAGCGCTTCGCGGTCGGGTCGACGACGTACTCGGTGGGGGAGGTCCACTTGGCCGAGTGCAGGTCGAGCATCGCCGGTTCGAGACGGTCGCGCAGGCGCGGGTGCACGTACAGGAAGCCAGTGCCGCGCGGGCCGCGCAGGTACTTGCGGCCGGTGGTGGTCAGGGCGTCGCAGCCGATGCGTTCGACGTCCAGGTCCAGCTGGCCGGCCGACTGGCACGCGTCGAGCAGGAACGGGATGCCTGCCTCTCGCGCGACGGCGCCGATTTCCTCGGCGGGGTTCACCAAACCGCCCTGGGTGGGCACGTGGGTCACCGCGATGAGCTTCACGTCGGAGTCGATGCGGCGGCGCAGGTCGTCGACGTCGAGCTGGCCGGTTTCGTCGTTGTCCACGACCTCGACGGTCGCTCCGGTGCGGCGGGCGATCTGCAGGTAGGCGATGGCGTTGCTGGCGTATTCGGCGCTCGCGGTGAGGATCCGGTCGCCTGGTCCGAACGGCAGCGCGTAAAAGATCGCCTGCCACGAGCGGGTCGCGTTGTCGCTGAGCGCGATGTCTTCCGGCTCGGCGTTGAGCAGGCGCGCGACCGAGGTGTACACGCCGTCGAGGCGATCCTTGGCTTCTTCGGCCGCTTCGTAGCCGCCGAGCAGGGATTCGGTGCGCAGGTAGTCGATCACGGTGTCGGTGACGCGGGCGGGCGGGAGCGCGGAGCCGGCGTTGTTGAAGTGCGCGACTCCGACGCAACCTGGCGTTTCGTACCTTGCGCGATCGACATCGAAAGAGCGGGCCATATGAACTGAATACAGTATGGCTGATCTGTGTGCAATACTCAGCACATGGTCAAGAGACTGATGCGCGGTGAACTTATCGAGGAGATCACCGCGCGCGTCCTCGACGGACGGTTTCCCCCGGACACCCGCATCAACGAGGTTCACCTGGCGAACGAGCTGGGCGTCTCCCGGACGCCGTTGCGCGAGGCGCTGATCGGCCTCGCCGACCGCGGCCTCCTCGTCGCCGCCCCGGGCCGCGGATTCCTCGTCGCGCCGTTCGATCCGCAGGAAGCCCGCCGGCTGTACCCGCTGATCGCCGAACTGGAAGCGCTCGCGCTGCGCTGGACGTCGCCGCTCGAACTCGCCTCGCTCCCGGACGCGCTCGACCGGATTTCCGACGAGATAGCCGATTCCTGCGATCTGCCCGCGGCCGACGACCGCTGGCACGCGCTGCTCACGTCCCGCTGCGACAACCCGCATCTGCTGCGCTTGATCGAGCAGACAAAGCCGTTGCTCAAACGCTACGAGACGGCATACTTCGGCGGGCGGGACCGAGCGGCGGAGAGCGTGGCCGAACACCGCGAGATCGCGGCGGCACTGCGGGCGGGCGACCTGCCCGGCGCGTCCGCGCTGCTGGTCCGGAACTGGGTGAAAGCGTTGGCGTACTTGAAAGGGAGCTGATCCGGTGCGGGTTTTCGCGCATCTCTCCGACATCCACCTCGACGGCGGCGAGCGCGCCGACGCACGGGCCGCCGCGGTGACGCGGTATCTGCGGAATCTCGAAGAGCCGGTCGACGCCGTGTTCGTGACTGGCGACATCGCCGACCACGGCCTGCCCGAGGAGTACCGTCGCGCGGCGGAATTGCTCGACCTTCCGGTGCCGGTGGTGGTCTGCCCCGGCAACCACGACGTACGCGCGCCGTTTCGCGAGGCGCTGCTGGGAGAACCGGCCAGCGACGCACCAGTGAACTCCGCGACCAAAGTGGGCGACGTGCTGCTCGTGTCGTGCGATTCGACGATCCCGGGCAAGGGTGCCGGGTACCTCGCCGACGAGACGCTGGCCTGGCTGGACGACACGCTCGCCGCTCACGACGGCCCGTCGTTCGTCGCCTTCCACCACCCGCCGCTCGACGTCGGAGTGCCGCTGGTGGACGCGATCCGCCAGACCGGCGAAGACCGGCTCGCCGCCGTGCTGAAGCGGCATCCCGACGTCGCGGCGCTGCTCTGCGGACACGTGCACACCGGCGCGGCGACCGAGTTCGCGGGCGTTCCGGTGCGGGTCGCGCCGGGCGTGGTGTCCGGGTCGCTGCTGCCGGTGGAACCCGGCGCGGGGCGTGGCTGGGACGAGGGCGGGCCGCTGGACTTCGACAGCCCGCCGTCGCTGCTGCTTCACGTGTTGCACGACGACGGCAGGCTGACGACGCATCAGCGCGCGGTCATTCAGTAACGGTCACCGGGTGAAGACCGGCAGCGTCACCCGAGACGGCCGGGTCTCGTCGTGGAACACCTCGAACCGGTTCGGCGTGCTGCGCACCGCGGACGAAACCCGTTCTCCCGTACCGTGATTGCGCGCGAAGCGGGGGAACGCGCCGCCCGCGACCTGCACCCGCAACCGGTGCCCGCGACGGAAGCGGTAAGCGGTCGGGTCGAGTTCCACCTCGGCCCGCACCACGCCGTCGGCGTCGGCTTCCGGCGCGCCGGGACGCAGCCGCAGGATGCCGTCGGTGACGTTGCGCGAAATGCCGCCGGGATCGACGTCGCACAGCCGCACGTACACGTCGGCGTCGGCCAGTTCGGTCCGCACGAACACGGTGGCGGACACGTCGCCGATCACGTCGACGTCGTGCACCAGCGGCTCGCCGGTGAACACCAGCACGTCGTCGCGCGCCTCGGTCGCGGAATTGTCGCGCTGCTTGGTCTTTCCCATCAGCAACGGTCCGCCGACGGCCGGGGTCGGGTCCGCCGGGTCGTAGGTGAACGGAGTGGGCAGGGCCTCGCCGGGCACCGTTTCGCCGAGGCCGCCGACCGGCCGCAGATGAGCATGCGTGGGCTCGGAAGCGGGCGGCCAGTGGTCGAAATCGAGCCAGGTCGACGCCTGCTGCAGGAAAATCCGCACGGGGGAGCGCTGCAGCTGCGTGCGGTCGTCGGCGAGGTGCGCGCGCAGGAAGCCGAGCTGGTCCTGGATCAGCACGCGGAAGCTGGCCGGTTCGCCGTGCGACCACGGCCCGACGGTGATCCGCGGCGACCGTCCGGCGTCCTGCAGCGTGCGGAAGTCCCGCAGCTGCGCGCGGATGAACAGGTCGTACCAGCCGGTGACCATGCTGACCGGCACCTCGAGCTTCGCGACTTCCGCGCTGTGGTCCGACATCCGCCAGAAGTCGTCGTCCGGGTCCGCGTGCTCGGTGACGTCCTGCAGGAACTGCACCGGCTTCCCGATCGCCACCACGTCCGCGCCCGCGATCGGCAGATACGCCATCGCGTTGCGGGTGCGCCGGGTTTGCAGCGGGTTCGGCAGTGCGGCGAATCGTTCCTCCTGTTTGCCGATCATGGCCGACCAGGACACCATGTTGTCCGCCGCGAGCACTCCGCCTGGGTAGAACGTGCTGACGAATTCCGAGGCGGTGACTCCCAGGCACATGGCTTCCAGCGGCGGGTCCAGGTACGGGCCTACTGCCCACTGGGTGTGGCCGAGGTAGCTGGCGCCCGCCATCGCGATCCGGCCGTCGCACCAGGGTTGCTCGCGCAGCCATTCGGCGGTGGCGATTCCGTCTTCGCGTTCGTGGTGGAACGGGCGGAACTGGCCTTCTGAGCCGAAGGTGCCTCGGGTGCTTTGGAGGACTGTCTGGAGTCCGTGCCTTGCGAACGTTTCGCCGAACAGCTTGGCGAGCGGGCCGGTGCGGCCGTAGGGGGTGCGGATCAGGACTACCGGGCCGGTGGTCAGGCCGAGTGGTGCGTAGCGGTCGGCCAGGAGGTGCGCGCCGTCTTGCATCGGGATGCGGAGGCCCTTGGCGGCGGTGGGCGCCGGGCCTTCGGCGGCGGGGAGACCGAGCAGTCGGTCGACGATTCGGTTCAGCACGTAATCGAACGTACGCGAGTTGTCAGGAGGCGGCTCGTCGCCTGGCGGCGACATTGCCGTCCTCGGGTGGGCCCCCACCCCGAAGCTTGATTGTGCTGACGGTTCGGGGGTGCTTGTCAAGGCGGGAAAGATGCCTTGACAAGCACCCCCGAACCGCAGGGAAGGCTTCGTATCGGGGTGCGGGGGAGGGGCTGGGTGCCTCGATCGGGGGTGCATTGGTGCGGTTTAGGTACGTGAGGGGAACCCTGAGGGAATCAGATTCCCTCAGGGTTCCCCTCACGTACCTAGGCAGCTAGTGCGTCCGTCACTCGAAGGGCGGGATCGCTGAAGGGAGCAAGCAGATCCGGGTCGACACCCGCTCGCGCCAGCGCAGCCGCGAGTACCGCTGGACGGGCCCGGTCGCCGCCGTCCGCGATCTTCAGCGCTACTGCGGTCCCGTCTGGCAATGCAGCGAGCTGTACGGCCTCGAAACCGTCCTTCGCGATGAGCCCGGGCACGGTCTGCATGAGCCGGGTGACGTCGCGTCGGCTTCCCGCCACCAGATCCGGATGCTGCCGGATTCCGTTGGCCACCAACGACTCCGGCGAACCCTCGGGTGCGGTCGCGATCCGCGAAGCAGCACGCGCCAAGCCGTGCAGGGAGAGGGCGAACAGCGGCGCGCCGCAGCCGTCCGTCGCCACTCGCGGCACGGTTTCCCCGGTCAGTTCCTCGACGGTTTCCCGGATCGCGCGCTGCAGCGGATGCGTCGGATCGAGGTAGCCCTCGACGTCCCAGTGCTGTTCCCGGCAGACGGCCAGCATCGCCGCGTGCTTGCCGGAGCAGTTGTGTGCGAGTCGCGACGGTTGCCGTGCGCTGGCGATCCAGGCGTCCCGTTCGACCGGGTCATAGGGCAGGTCGGCGGGGTTGCCCAGATCAGCTTCGGCGAAGCCGCGGCTTTCCAGCACGGCGGCCGCCGCTGCTAGGTGTCGCGCTTCGCCGGAGTGGCTGGCCGCGGCGATCGCGAAACCGCGCGGATCCAGGCGCAGTCCGAGCCGGGCCATGGCGGTGGCTTGCAACGGTTTCGCGGTTGAGCGCGGGTACATCGCGACGTCGGGGTCGCCTGCCTCGAACAGGGTCGAACCGTCCGGAGAGAGGACGACGACCGAACCGTGGTGTACGCCTTCGACCATGCCGTCGCGCAGAAGGTGCACCAAAGGGACGTGCCGGGGTTCGCGTTCCTGGGGGATCACGACGCTTCTGCCTTGTCGAACGCGCTCATGTCGATCCGCTTGCGCACGACGAACCAGCCGACCACCAGCGCGACGACGATCACCGGCAGCGCCATCAGAGTGATCCGGCCAGTCTTGTCGAAGCCCATCAGCACGACGACCGCGGCGAGGAAGACGAGCGTCGCGATCTCGGTGTAGGGCGAGAACGGCAGCCGGAAGTGGGGACGGGTGACCTCGCCGCGCTTGGCTTTCCGCACGAACAGCAGGTGGCTGAGCACGATGATCGCCCAGGTGCCGAGGATGCCGACGGCGGCGAAGTTCAGCACGATCTCGAACGCGTCCTTCGGCACCACGTAGTTGAGTCCGACGCCGATCACGCACACCGACGACGTGAGCAGGATCCCGCCGTAGGGCACCTGGTTGCGGTTCATCACGCCGGTGAACTTCGGCGCGGATCCGGCCAGCGACATCGAGCGCAGGATTCGCCCGGTCGAGTACAGGCCTGAGTTGAGGCTCGACAGCGCGGCGGTCAGCACGACCAGGTTCATGATGCTGTCCGCATAGGGCACGCCCAGCTTCGACAGCACCGTGACGAACGGGCTTTGATCGGCCGAGTAGGCGTTCCACGGCAGCAGCATCGCCAGCAGCACGACCGAACCGACGTAGAACAGCGCGATCCGCCACATGATCGAGTTGATCGCCTTCGGCACGACCGCCTTCGGGTTCTCCGTTTCGCCCGCCGCGACGCCGACCAGCTCGCACGACGCGTAGGCGAACACGACTCCCTGCACGATCAGGATCATCGGCACGATGCCCGCCGGGAAAACGCCGCCGTGGTCGGCGATCAGCTGCGGGCCGGGCGCGTGTCCGTCGATCGGATGCTGCGTCACCAGCAGGAAGATGCCGACGAGCAGGAACAGCACCAGTGCGGCGACCTTGACGATCGAGAACCAGAACTCCATCTCGCCGAACAGCTTCACCGAGACGAGGTTCAGCGACAGCACGACCGCCAGCGCGATCAGCGCCAGCACCCACTGCGGGATCGGCGTGAAGAACGACCAGAAGTGCGCGTACAGCGCGATGGCGGTGATGTCCGCGATGCCGGTGGTCGACCAGTTGAGGAAGTGCATCCAGCCCGCGATGTACGCGCCCTTCTCGCCCATGAACTCGCGCGCGTAGGACACGAACGCGCCGGACGACGGGCGGTGCAGGATCAGTTCGCCGAGGGAGCGCACCACGAAGAACGCGAAGAGCCCGCAGACCGCGTACACGATCGCTAGCGCCGGACCGGCCTGTGCGAGCCGTCCGCCCGCGCCGAGGAACAGGCCGGTGCCGATCGCGCCGCCGATGGCGATCATGTTGATGTGCCGGGATTTCAGCGCCTTGCGGTATCCGGCGTCGCCCGCGTCGGCGGTGTCCGCCTCGGCAGTCGCGGGCAGGGTTTCTTCAGTCACGCGGTGGTACCTGTTTCTGCTTCGCCGGCGCGGGCCGGCCGTACGATCGTGGTCAGGGTCTTCTCGACGTGGTCGAGATGCTCGGTCATCGCGGCCGCCGCCGCTTCTTCTTCGCCTTCGGCGATCGCCGTCACGATGCGCCGGTGCTCGGCGTTCGACTGCGTCCGTCGTCCGCCCAGCTGGTTCAGGAACGCCGACTGGCGGGCCAGCGCGTCGCGGATCTCTTCGATCACCTTCGCGAACACCGGATTGCCTGATGCCCGTGCGATCGTGACGTGAAACTGTGAGTCAAGCGCCACCCACGCGGCGTCCGAGGTCTCGGCGTCCATCCGGTCGACGAGATCGGCGAGGCGCGCGAGCTGGTCGGCGTCGCGGCGGCGCGCGGCGTATCCGGCCACCGGGACCTCGACGTGCCTGCGCACTTCGACCAGGTCGCGGGCCGAGTAATCGCCGAACGTAGGGTTCTCCGGCGGGCCGCTCGCGGTGACGAACGTGCCGCGGCCGGTGCGCGACACGGTCAGCCCGAGCGCCTGCAGCCCGCGCAGCGCCTCGCGCACGACCGAGCGGCTGACCTCGAACTGCCTGCTCAGCGCGGCTTCCGACGGCAGCTGGTCGCCGACCGCGTACTCCCCGCGTTCGATCGCCTCGCGCAGGTAGCCGAGGACGGCCTCCATCGCGCTGACGCGCCGGGGGAGCGGTCCGGCTGCCCGGCTGTCAGACAGGTTCACGCGTCGGATCGTCGGTTCCGGCCCGGCCGCTGTCAAGCCGTGCACGGGCCCCTTTCTCGGCGGTTGTGGCTTGGTTCACGCTCCCGGGTGACTCTCGGCCGCCCGGCTCTCAGGAGGCCCGGTTTTGTCGGTGCCGGGTGCGACCGTGTCCGGGTACTTGAGGGGCGCACCGGCGATCACCACGCCGAACGCGTCCCGGCGCGTCGCAGGCGCGCTCGGCCCGCTGAAGAGAGAGGATCCAGACGGAACGGCCGGACCGCGGCGGACTAGGGTGGACAGCCCGGGCCCGCCGCGTCGACCGGAGCCGGGAAGCCGTCTGCCTAGGGGAGGTTTTCGCTGGTGTCGAACGATTCTTTCGTCCACCTGCACGTCCACACCGAGTATTCGATGCTGGACGGTGCGGCGAAGATCGGTCCTTTGTTCTCGGAGGCGGCCCGGTTGGGGATGCCCGCGGTCGGGATGACTGATCACGGGAACATGTACGGCGGGGACGAGTTTTTCCAGACGTCGAAGAAGCACGGGATCAAGCCGATCATCGGGATTGAGGCCTACGTCGCGCCGGAGTCGCGGTTTCACAAGAAGCCGGTGTTCTGGGGGCAGTCGAACCAGCGTGGCGCGGACGAGCTGGGCGAGGGCGGCGACGTGTCGGGTGCGGGCGCGTATACGCACATGACGATGCTGGCGGGGAACGCGACCGGGTTGCGGAATTTGTTCAAGCTGTCGTCGCTGGCCTCGATCCAGGGCTATTACCGCAAGCCGCGGATGGATCGTGAGCTGATCTCGGAGAACGCGGCGGGGATCATCGCGACGACGGGGTGTCCGTCGGGCGAGGTGCAGACGCGGTTGCGGCTGGGGCAGCGGGAGGCGGCGATCCAGGCGGCGTCGGACTACAAGGACATTTTCGGGGCGGGGAATTTCTTCCTGGAGTTGATGGATCACGGTTTGCCGATCGAGCGGTCGGTGCGGGAGGGTCTGCTGGAGATCGGGAAGTTGCTGGACCTGCCGCCGTTGGCGACGAACGACTCGCATTATGTGACGAAGGATCAGGCGGACACGCACTCGGCGCTGTTGTGCGTGCAGGCGGGCAAGACGTTGAACGATCCGACGCGGTTCAAGTTCGACGGGGACGGTTATTTCCTGAAGTCGGCGGACGAGATGCGGGAGTATTGGGACAAGGAGGTCCCGGGCGCGGCGGACAACACGCTGCTGATCGCGGAGCGCGTGGAGTCGTATGAGGACGTGTACACGCACAAGGACCGGATGCCGGTCTTCGACGTCCCCGAAGGCCACACCGATGCTTCCTGGCTGCGCCATCAGGTGGCCGAGGGTCTCAAGTGGCGGTTCCCCGAAGGCATCCCGGACGGCTACGAGGAGCGCTGCGACTACGAACTCGGCGTCATCGAGGGCAAGGGCTTCCCGTCCTACTTCCTCATCACCGCCGACCTCATCCAGCACGCGCGGGAGGTCGGCATCCTGGTCGGCCCCGGCCGTGGTTCCGCGGCGGGCGCGCTGGTCGCGTACGCGCTGGGCATCACGAACCTCGACCCGATCCCGCAGAAGCTGCTGTTCGAGCGGTTCCTGAACCCGGAGCGCATGTCGATGCCCGATATCGACATCGACTTCGACGACCGCCGGCGCGGCGAGATGATCCGGTACGCCACCGACAAGTACGGCGCGGACCGGGTCGCCCAGGTGATCACCTTCGGCACCATTAAGACCAAGGCGGCGATCAAGGACTCCGCCCGCGTGCACTACGGCCAGCCGGGCTACTCGATCGCGGACCGGATTTCGAAGGCGCTGCCGCCGCCGATCATGGCGAAGGACATCCCGCTGTCGGGCATCGTCGACTCGAAGCACGAGCGCTACGCCGAGGCCGCCGAGGTCCGCACGCTGGTCGAGACCGACGAAGAGTGCAAGACGATCTTCGACACCGCCCGCGGCCTCGAAGGCCTGATCCGCAACGCGGGCGTGCACGCCTGCGCGGTGATCATGTCGAGCGAACCGCTCACCGACGCGATCCCGGTGTGGCAGCGCGACGACGGCTCCATCATCACCGGCTGGGACTATCCGTCGTGCGAGGCCATCGGCCTGCTGAAGATGGACTTCCTGGGCCTGCGCAACCTCACCGTCATCGGCGACGCCCTGGAGAACATCAAGGTCAACCGCGGCGAGGAGATCGACCTCGACCGGCTCGGCTTCGACGATCCCGAGTCGTACAAGCTCCTCGGCCGCGGCGACACGCTCGGCGTGTTCCAGCTCGACGGCGGCGCGATGCGCGACCTGCTGCGGCGCATGCTGCCGACCGGGTTCGAGGACATCATCGCGGTGCTCGCGCTGTACCGCCCCGGCCCGATGGGCATGAACGCGCACAACGACTACGCCGACCGCAAGAACAACCGGCAGCAGATCAAGCCCATCCACCCGCAGCTGGAGGAACCGCTGCGGGAGATCCTGTCCGAGACCTACGGCCTGATCGTCTACCAAGAGCAGATCATGCAGATCGCCCAGAAGGTCGCGGGCTACACGATGGGCCGAGCGGACACGCTCCGCCGCGCGATGGGCAAGAAGAAGAAGGAAGTCCTCGAAAAGGAGTACGAGGGCTTCGAAGAGGGCATGCGGTCCAGCCCGCTCGTCGAGGGCGGCTTCTCGCCGGAAGCGGTCAAGGCGCTGTGGGACACGATTCTCCCGTTCGCCGGGTACGCGTTCAACAAGTCGCACGCCGCCGCGTACGGCCTGATCGCGTACTGGACCGCGTACCTCAAGGCGAACTACACCGCGGAGTACATGGCCGCGCTGCTGACGTCGGTGGGTGACAACAAGGACAAGTCGGCGATCTATCTGTCGGAGTGCCGACGGCTGGGGATCAAGGTATTGCCGCCGGACGTGAACGAGTCGGCGTTGCGGTTCGCGGCCGTCGGGAACGACATCCGCTTCGGTCTGGGCGCGGTGCGCAACGTGGGCGCGAACGTGGTGGAGTCGATCATCAAGACGCGCGAGGAGAAGGGCAAGTACTCCTCGTTCACCGAGTTCCTGGACAAGTCGGAGCTGGTGGCCTGCAACAAGCGGGTGATCGAGTCGCTGATCAAGGCGGGCGCGTTCGATTCGATGGGTCACACGCGGCTGTCGATGATCCAGGTGCACGAGGACGCGGTGGAAGCCGTCGTCCCGCTCAAGCGCCAGGAAGCGATGGGCCAATTCGACCTGTTCGGCTCGTTCGGAGCCGACGACGGCGACGCGGCCGAGGCTGCTCCGTCCTCCTCGCCGCTCGCGCACCTCAAGTTCGGCGAAGAGGAGTACCCGCGCAAGCAGCTCCTCGCCTACGAGCGCGAAATGCTAGGCCTGTACGTTTCGGCGCACCCGCTCGACGGGGCGGAGCGCATCCTCCGCAAACACGCCCCGAAGCCGATCGCCGCGCTGCTCGCCGACCCGCCGAAGGAGGGCGAGGTCGTCATCTCCGGCCTGCTCACCTCGCTCGAACGCCGGGTCAACAAGAAGGGCGAGCCCTGGGCGATCTGCACCGTCGAGGACATGGACGCCGCGCTCGAGGTGCTGTTCTTCGCCAAGGCGTACTCGATGTTCGCCGCGGATCTGGTCGAGGACAACGCGGTGCTGGTGAAGGGCCGGGTCAACTGGCGCGAGGACAAGATGTCGGTGTTCGGCGGCGGGCTCGTGCCGCTGGACCTGTCCGAGATCGGCAACGGCGACGAGGAACCGCCGCTGGTGCTGCTGGCCGCCGCGGAGAAGATCGACCAGGCGGTGGTCAGCGAACTGAAGTCGACGCTGCTGGCGCACAAGGGCGATACGCCGGTGCACCTCAAGCTCGTCGGCAAGAACCAGACGGTCTTCGCGCTTTACGATTACCCGGTGAAGGTCAGTTCGATGCTCATCGGTGAGCTCAAGGGCATCCCTGGGATCACCGCCAACACATGATGACCGGGGCGGAGCCGGATCCCCGCCGCTGGCGGGCGCTCGCGGTCACCCTCGCCGCCGGGTTCATGACGTTGCTGGACGTCAGCATCGTCAACACGGCTCTGCCCTCGATCCAGCGCGACCTGCACACCGGCGCGGGCACCATCCAGTGGGTGGTCTCGGGCTATGCCCTCACCTTCGGCCTGGTCCTGGTCACCGGCGGCCGGCTCGGCGACGCGCTGGGCCGCCGCCGGATGTTCCTGATCGCGCTGGCCGCGTTCGTCGCGACAAGCGCGCTCGCCGGAGCGGCCTCCGACCCGGCGACGCTCGTCGCCGCCCGGCTCGCCCAGGGCTGTGCCGCGGGCATGCTGACGCCGCAGAACAGCGGCCTGATCCAGGATCTGTTCCGCGGCGCCGAACGCGGCCGGGCGTTCGGCATGTTCGGCGCGGTCGTCGGCATCTCCACCGCGGTCGGGCCGGTGCTCGGCGGCGTGATCCTCGCGCTGTTCGGCGACCCGGACGGCTGGCGGTGGGTGTTCTACGTGAACGTGCCGATCGGCGTCGTCGCGTTCGGGCTCGCGATGAAACTGCTGCCGCACGCGGACCGGCGGAAACTCCGGTGGCGCACGGAAATCGACTATGTCGGGATCGTGCTGCTGGCCGTCGCGGTGCTCGGCGTGCTGCTTCCGCTCGTGCAATCCGAACGGGGCGGGCTCGGCCGGTTCTGGTGGCTGTTCGGGGTGGCGATCGTCTTCGGCGTGGCGTTCGTGTGGTGGGAACGGCGCGTTACGCGAAAGAACCGGCCGCCGCTGCTGGACATCCGGCTCTTCACCGGCACCCCGGGCTACGCCAGCGGCGCTGCGGTCGGAGCGCTGTACTTCTGCGGGTTCGCCGGGATCTGGCTGGTGTTCGCGCTCTTCTTCCAACAAGGGCTCGGATACACGCCGCTGCAGTCAGGCCTGGCAGTCACTCCGTTCGCTTTGAGCTCTGCCGTGACAGCAGCCGTCGCCGGACGGCTCGTGACCCGGTTCGGCCGGAGGCTGACCGTCACCGGCTTGAGCATCGTCGCGCTTTCGCTGCTGTCCGTGGCCTTGGTCGTGCAGTGGGTACCGCCATCTGCTGCGGGCTTCGCGGTCGCCGGTCCGCTGCTGATCGGCGGGATCGGCGGCGGAATGGTGATCTCGCCGAACACGACGCTCACCCTCGAATGCGTCCCGAACCGCCTGGCCGGCGTCGCCGGGGGAGCGCTGCAGACCGGCCAGCGGATCGGCACCGCGATCGGCACAGCCGTGCTGGCGTCGGTGTTCGAATCGGTGGTCCCGGCGGCCGGGCACCAGACCGCGCTCACCGCGGCGATGTGCTGCGCCGCCGGGCTCACGCTGGTCGCGCTGGCTTTCGCGACCCTGGAACTTCGCGCCCGCAGGAGGCGTGCCATCCTGACGGAGGACCGCCAAGCCGCGCAGTCCGCAGCGAATATTCACCGTACGTAATCTGGCAACTCTTATCTTGCCGGTTCGGTGAGCTACTTACCGCCACCAGGTGATACTCCATCCGGGTGACAGGTGACCTTCGGCCCTAGTGCTACTCAGAGCAACCGAGTAGACCTTATGGAGCCTTCAGAACGACACTTTGGCTACCTACAGTGGCAATTCGTTCGATCGACCGGGGATGGGTCGATCGGCCGAGAGGCTCGGGAGTCCGAAGTTCCGGGGAATGGACACCCGGAGTCGCATTCCGGTACGAAATTCGTCGGCGTCCGCGGGGGACCGTACGGCGAATCGCCGGGGCACTGCCCGGAGTGGCCGGCCGAGTGCGCGCGAAGGCAACGGGGCGGGCCCGGGCGAGGGGGAACCGGGCCCGCCCGCCTTTCCCTTCCCGGCTCGACCTTGCCCGTGGGCTGGCCGCGGAGGTTCCGAGCGGGCTCGCCGTGGTGCTCGACCTCTCCGGCGGGCCGTCCGCGGAGGTTCCCGAGCGGGGCTTGCCGGGTCGCTCGACGTTGCCCGCGGGCTGGCCGCGGAGGTTCCGAGCGGGGTTTGCCGGGGCGCTCGACCTGGCACGCGGGCCGTCCGCGGGGGTTCCTGAACGGGGCTTGCCGTAGCGCTCGACGTTGTCTTTGGACTCGGCTGCGCGGTTCTTGGTGGGTTGAACTTTATGCGTGCGAGGTCGGCGTTGTCTTTGGACTCGGCTGCGCGGTTCTTGGTGGGTTGAACTCTGTGCGTGCGAGGTCGGCGCTGTCTTTGGGCCCCGGCCGGGCGGCTCCGGGCGCGTCGAACGTCCGTCGTCTTCGGGCCAGGGCACCCGGCTCCGCGCGTGCCGAATGCCGCCAGTGCCGCTCGGCCGGGCCCGCCTGGGCCGCGCGGCTCGGGCGGGCCGAAACGCGTGTCGCTCGGCGGCCGCGCGGCCCAGGATGCTTCCCGCCTCTTGACCTTCCCCTCGGGGACGGCCCCACGCTCAGGGCGTTCCGAACGAGGGAGACCCATGACGGACCTGCTGACCATCGGCGCGTTCGCGCGCCTGGCCCGCCTTTCGCCCAAAGCGCTGCGGCTCTACGACGAGATGAACCTGCTGCCGCCCGCCCGCGTCGACCCGGACACCGGCTACCGCTGGTACTCGCCGGATCAGCTCGACCGGGCCCGGCACGTCGTCCAGTTGCGCGGGCTCGAGATGCCGCTGCCGCGGATCCGGGCCGTCCTCGATCTGCCGCCGGACGCCGCGGCGGCCGAGGTCCGCGCGTACTGGGAGGAGCAGGAACGGGCGTGGCACGCGAAGCGGGAACTTGCCGGATTCTTCCTCGACCAGCTGGCAGGAAAGGAAACCCCGATGTACGACGTGTCCGTTCGCGAAATGCCCGCTCGCACGCTGCTCACCACCTCCGAGCACCTGACCGCCGACAAGATCGGCGAGTTCGCCGCCCCGCTCTTCGCGTTCTTCGGCGGCCCAGCGGTCCCGCGCCCGGAAGGCGGCGCCGGACGGCCTTTCCTGCGCTACCACGGAGAAATCAGCAATGACAGCGACGGCCTGGTCGAGTTTTGCTGCCCGATCGATCCCGACAGCGGGGAGATCGCCTTTCCGGAGATGACGCTCAGCACCGATGACGCGGGCCGAGAGGCTTACGTCACCGTGCCGAAGGCGAACATGATGACCGCGCTCGGCGCCGAATCGCTGCACCGCTGGCTGATCGACCACGACGTCGAAGCCGATTGGAAGCCGCGTCAGATCTTCCTGTGCGATCCCGGTGCGGCCGGCCTCGACGATCCGGTCTTCGAGCTGGCGGTCCGGCTGCGCTGAGACGTCCGGTTTCACCCGGTTCCGGCTGCTCGGGGATGTCGCGCTCGCGCGGGGCCGTCGATCATGTTGGGATGGCCGCGTTCTGCGAAGAGGGGAGCGCTCATGGCCCACGAGGCATCGCCGGGCAACCGGATCCGGGTGTGGTACCGACCGATGCGGGCGCGCGACACCAATGAAGGACACCGCGCGTCGACGCCGCTGGAATTGCTGTTCGACCTGTGTTTCGTGGTCGCCGTCGGCCAGGCCGCCGCGCAACTGCACCACGCGCTTTCCGAAGGCCACGTCGGGCACGGGGTGCTCAGCTTCGGGATGGTGTTCTTCGCGATCTGGTGGGGCTGGCTGAACTTCAGCTGGTTCGCCTCGGCGTTCGACACCGACGACGTGCCTTACCGACTCGCCACTCTCGTCCAGATCGCCGGCGGGCTGACCGTCGCAGCGGGCGTGGACAAAGCCTTCGGCGGCGACTTCACGATCGTGGTCATCGGGTACGTCCTGATGCGCCTGGCCGCGGTCACGCAGTGGCTTCGCGCGGCACGGCAAGCACCGGAGATCCGCTCGACCGCGTACTTCTACGCGCTCGGCATCACGCTCTGCCAGATCCTGTGGGTCGTCCGGCTCGCGATTCCCGGCACCGCGGGGTTCGTCAGCTTCTTCGTCGTCCTGGTCCTGGAACTCGCGGTGCCGGCGGTAGCGGAAGCGCGGACCACCACGCCGTGGCACTCGCATCACATCGCCGAGCGGTACGGGCTTTTCACGCTGATCGTGCTCGGCGAAACCGTGCTCAGCGCCACCAACGCGGTGAAAGAGGGGATCGCGGAGGGAGAGCACACGGGGGAGCTGGTGTCGCTGGCCGTCGCGGGCCTGGTCCTGGTGTTCTCGATGTGGTGGCTGTATTTCGACCAGCCGGGGCACGCCCGGCTCGAACGCGGTAACTCCCGATGGACCGCGTTGAGCTGGGGATACGGGCACTACCTGATTTTCGGTTCGGCAGCGGCGGTCGGCGCCGGGCTGGAACTGGCGGTCGGCTTCGACAGCGGGCAGGCGCACGTCAGCGGCATCGTGACCGCGCTGGCCGTGACGATCCCGGTCGCGATCTTCTTGCTCAGCGTGTGGCTGCTGCACATCGGACCGACCAACGAATGCCGTCCGATCGCGATCGGCTTCCCGGCGGCCGCGGTGCTCGTGCTCGCGGCGTCGTTCGGCCCGGCGCCGATCCACGTGACGGCGGCCCTGGCGGCGATCCTCGTCGGGGTCACGGTGATCGCGACGCACGGCGAGCGCGAGCCGGGCTGACCGCCCTCAGGCCTCGGCCGCCGGATCGACGCAGGTCAGGGGCTTGGCGCGAAAAAAGGGACCCCCCTGTTCGAGGGCTGTTTCGGGCCGTGTAATGTTCTCTTCGTCGCCAGGGAAACCCGGCGGCCACCGGGAACACGAACCAAGCTCCCACAGTAGTGGTAGAGTGGGTGGTCCCAAACCTCCGGAGCTGAACCAGCCCCCGACGAAGCCTCGAGCTTCCCAGGGTGTAGAGTTGGACTCCGGAAAAACAAAAGCTTGAAATAACGCATCGAGTTGGGCCTGGTTGATTCCGGGGCTGGTTCGGGGTGTGTTGCTTGAGAACTCAACAGTGTGCTAGTGAACTAAGCCAGTAGAGCTTAATATGAAACCCCCTCGTCGGGGTTTCCTTTGAGAATAATTGATTGAGAAGTAGTCTCGATCGAACTTTACAGCATTGTTGGAGAGTTTGATCCTGGCTCAGGACGAACGCTGGCGGCGTGCTTAACACATGCAAGTCGAACGCTGAACCGGTTTCGGCCGGGGATGAGTGGCGAACGGGTGAGTAACACGTGGGTAATCTGCCCTGTACTCTGGGATAAGCCTGGGAAACTGGGTCTAATACCGGATATGACCACTGCAGGCATCTGTGGTGGTGGAAAGTTCCGGCGGTACAGGATGAACCCGCGGCCTATCAGCTTGTTGGTGGGGTAATGGCCTACCAAGGCGACGACGGGTAGCCGGCCTGAGAGGGTGACCGGCCACACTGGGACTGAGACACGGCCCAGACTCCTACGGGAGGCAGCAGTGGGGAATATTGCACAATGGGCGCAAGCCTGATGCAGCGACGCCGCGTGAGGGATGACGGCCTTCGGGTTGTAAACCTCTTTCGCCAGGGACGAAGCGCAAGTGACGGTACCTGGATAAGAAGCACCGGCTAACTACGTGCCAGCAGCCGCGGTAATACGTAGGGTGCGAGCGTTGTCCGGAATTATTGGGCGTAAAGAGCTCGTAGGCGGTTTGTCGCGTCGGCCGTGAAATCTCCACGCTTAACGTGGAGCGTGCGGTCGATACGGGCAGACTTGAGTTCGGCAGGGGAGACTGGAATTCCTGGTGTAGCGGTGAAATGCGCAGATATCAGGAGGAACACCGGTGGCGAAGGCGGGTCTCTGGGCCGATACTGACGCTGAGGAGCGAAAGCGTGGGGAGCGAACAGGATTAGATACCCTGGTAGTCCACGCTGTAAACGTTGGGCGCTAGGTGTGGGCGACATTCCACGTTGTCCGTGCCGTAGCTAACGCATTAAGCGCCCCGCCTGGGGAGTACGGCCGCAAGGCTAAAACTCAAAGGAATTGACGGGGGCCCGCACAAGCGGCGGAGCATGTGGATTAATTCGATGCAACGCGAAGAACCTTACCTGGGCTTGACATGCGCCAGACATCCCCAGAGATGGGGCTTCCCTTGTGGTTGGTGTACAGGTGGTGCATGGCTGTCGTCAGCTCGTGTCGTGAGATGTTGGGTTAAGTCCCGCAACGAGCGCAACCCTTATCCTACGTTGCCAGCGCGTCATGGCGGGGACTCGTGGGAGACTGCCGGGGTCAACTCGGAGGAAGGTGGGGATGACGTCAAGTCATCATGCCCCTTATGTCCAGGGCTTCACACATGCTACAATGGCTGGTACAGAGGGCTGCGATACCGCGAGGTGGAGCGAATCCCTTAAAGCCGGTCTCAGTTCGGATCGCAGTCTGCAACTCGACTGCGTGAAGTCGGAGTCGCTAGTAATCGCAGATCAGCAACGCTGCGGTGAATACGTTCCCGGGCCTTGTACACACCGCCCGTCACGTCATGAAAGTCGGTAACACCCGAAGCCCATGGCCCAACCCTTATGGGAGGGAGTGGTCGAAGGTGGGACTGGCGATTGGGACGAAGTCGTAACAAGGTAGCCGTACCGGAAGGTGCGGCTGGATCACCTCCTTTCTAAGGAGCACAACACATCCCAGTCATCGTGCTGGGAGTGGCCGTCGCTCAGTGCCCGAATGTGGTGCTGTGACGGTTGCTCAAGGAATTGTGGAACTACTGGTTAAGGCTCATCGCGGTGGTTGAGACCGCCGGTTAGTACTGCGGCTTGCCGCGTGGAAGGCCGGTCGTCGATCCGGGTGGTGGGTTGTTTGCTGGCACGCTGTTGGGTCCTGAGGCAACACACGTTGTTTCTGGTGTGGTGTTTGAGAACTGTAGAGTGGATGCGAGCATCTTTGTGGTCAAGTTGTTAAGGGCACATGGTGGATGTCTTGGCTTCAGGAGCCGATGAAGGACGTGGGAGGCTGCGATATGCCTCGGGGAGCTGTCAACCGAGCTGTGATCCGAGGATTTCCGAATGGGGAAACCCAGCACCAGTGATGTGGTGTTACCCGCCGGTGAATATATAGCCGGTGTGGAGGGAACGCGGGGAAGTGAAACATCTCAGTACCCGCAGGAAGAGAAAACAAAAGTGATTCCGTGAGTAGTGGCGAGCGAAAGCGGAAGAGGCTAAACCGTTTGCATGTCAAGCTGTCAGGCGTTGTGCAGGCGGTGTTGTGGGACCCACCTTGGAGAGACTGACATTTCTCCGGATGTACGCGATGGTTAGCGGAACGCCTTGGGACGGGCGGCCGGAGCGGGTGAGAGCCCCGTACGCGAAAGCTGTCGTTGTAGGTCTTGGTGGTGTTCCCGAGTAGCAGCGAGCTCGTGGAATTTGCTGTGAATCTGCCGGGACCACCCGGTAAGCCTAAATACTTCCTGAAGACCGATAGCGGACGAGTACCGTGAGGGAAAGATGAAAAGTACCCCGGGAGGGGAGTGAAAGAGTACCTGAAACCGTGTGCCTACAAGCCGTCAGAGCGTTTCGACGTGATGGCGTGCCTTTTGAAGAATGAGCCTGCGAGTTAGTGCTGCGTGGCGAGGTTAACCCGGGTGGGGTAGCCGTAGCGAAAGCGAGTCTGAATAGGGCGATATAGTCGCGTGGTCTAGACCCGAAGCGGAGTGATCTACCCATGGCCAGGGTGAAGCGACGGTAAGACGTCGTGGAGGCCCGAACCCACTTAGGTTGAAAACTGAGGGGATGAGCTGTGGGTAGGGGTGAAAGGCCAATCAAACTCCGTGATAGCTGGTTCTCCCCGAAATGCATTTAGGTGCAGCGTCGCGTGTTTCTTGCCGGGGGTAGAGCTACTGGATGGTCTAGGGGCCTTACCGGGTTACCGAAATCAACCAAACTCCGAATACCGGTTAGTGAGAGCGCGGCAGTGAGACGGCGGGGGATAAGCTTCGTCGTCGAGAGGGAAACAGCCCAGAACACCAGCTAAGGCCCCTAAGTGTGTGCTCAGTGGGAAAGGATGTGGGATTGCCCAGACAACCAGGAGGTTGGCTTAGAAGCAGCCACCCTTGAAAGAGTGCGTAATAGCTCACTGGTCAAGTGGTCCTGCGCCGACAATGTAGCGGGGCTTAAGCACACCGCCGAAGCTGTGTCATTCACACAATACATCCGCCGTTTCTTCGGATTCGGTGCAGTGGTGTGGATGGGTAGGGGAGCGTCCTGCATCCAGGGAAGCGGCCGCGGAAGCGAGTCGTGGAGGGTGCGGGAGTGAGAATGCAGGCATGAGTAGCGAATGCAGAGTGAGAAACTCTGCCGCCGGATGACCAAGGGTTCCTGGGCCAGGCTAATCCGCCCAGGGTAAGTCGGGACCTAAGGCGAGGCCGACAGGCGTAGTCGATGGACAACGGGTTGATATTCCCGTACCCGAGCATGTGCGCCCATGGCGAGGCGGTTGACACTAACCACCCGAAGCCGGCATGGAAGTCTTCGGACGGAAGTGCCGTGTGGAGCGTGGGACCTGATTCCGTAGTAGTCAAGCGATGGGGTGACGCAGGAAGGTAGCTCCGCCAGGCGATGGTTGTCCTGGTGTAAGCGTGTAGGCCGTCATGTAGGCAAATCCGCATGGCAACAGGCTGAGACGTGATGCGTAGCCGTTTGAGGCGAAGTGGGTGATCCTATGCTGTCGAGAAAAGCCTCTAGTGAGTGCATGCACGGCCCGTACCCCAAACCAACACAGGTGGTCAGGTAGAGAATACCAAGGCGATCGGGTGAACTGTGGTTAAGGAACTCGGCAAAATGCCCCCGTAACTTCGGGAGAAGGGGGGCCAAGCACCGTGAAGCTTCACGCAAGTGGAGCGGTGGTTGGCCGCAGAGACCAGCGGAAAGCGACTGTTTACTAAAAACACAGGTCCATGCGAAGTCGCAAGACGATGTATATGGACTGACGCCTGCCCGGTGCTGGAACGTTAAGAGGACCGGTTAGCGCTTCGGCGCGAAGCTGAGAATTTAAGCGCCAGTAAACGGCGGTGGTAACTATAACCATCCTAAGGTAGCGAAATTCCTTGTCGGGTAAGTTCCGACCTGCACGAATGGCGTAACGACTTTCCGGCTGTCTCGACCACAGGCCCGGCGAAATTGCATTACGAGTAAAGATGCTCGTTACGCGCGGCAGGACGGAAAGACCCCGGGACCTTTACTATAGTTTGGTATTGGTTTTCGGTTCGGCTTGTGTAGGATAGGTGGGAGACTGTGAAGCGCTCACGCTAGTGGGTGTGGAGTCGTTGTTGAAATACCACTCTGGTCGGATTGGGAATCTGAACCTCGGACCATGATCTGGTTCAGGGACAGTGCCTGATGGGTAGTTTAACTGGGGCGGTTGCCTCCTAAAGGGTAACGGAGGCGCCCAAAGGTTCCCTCAGCCTGGTTGGCAATCAGGTGTCGAGTGCAAGTGCACAAGGGAGCTTGACTGTGAGACAGACATGTCGAGCAGGGACGAAAGTCGGGACTAGTGATCCGGCACCTCCTGGTGGAAGGGGTGTCGCTCAACGGATAAAAGGTACCCCGGGGATAACAGGCTGATCTTGCCCAAGAGTCCATATCGACGGCATGGTTTGGCACCTCGATGTCGGCTCGTCGCATCCTGGGGCCGGAGTAGGTCCCAAGGGTTGGGCTGTTCGCCCATTAAAGCGGCACGCGAGCTGGGTTTAGAACGTCGTGAGACAGTTCGGTCCCTATCCGCCGCGCGCGCAGGATACTTGAGGAAGGCTGTCCCTAGTACGAGAGGACCGGGACGGACGGACCTCTGGTGTGCCAGTTGTCACGCCAGTGGCATGGCTGGTTGGCTATGTTCGGAAGGGATAACCGCTGAAGGCATCTAAGCGGGAAGCCTGTTCCAAGATGAGGTATCCCACCCCATGTGGGTTAAGGCCCCCAAGAGACGATTGGGTTGATAGGCCAGAAATGGAAGCACAGTAATGTGTTGTCGAGTTGACTGGTACTAATAGGCCGAGGACTTGCCCACGAAGATGTTACGCATCCACTCTACGGTTCTGAAACACCACACCGGCTGTCACGACTGTGACAGGGTGTGTGTTGTTTCGGAGTGTTTCGGTGGTTTTAGCGTCAGGGAAACGCCCGGTCCCATTCCGAACCCGGAAGCTAAGCCTGACTGCGCCGATGGTACTGCAACCGAAGGGTTGTGGGAGAGTAGGACACCGCCGAACTTAACCTCAGTAGTCTGGGCCCCGGTCCGAGAACCCCCGCTGGTTCTCCCGGGGCCCAGACTCATTTCCAGACCTGTAAGGCCCGAACCTCAAGCGAGGTCCGAGCCTTCGTCATATCCGAGTTATCTCTGGGGGACTGCCGGAGCCTCGCGCGGCCGTTCGCCGCGCCGGCGAGCTTCACGTTGCCCGCGGGGCGATACAAGCCGGGTTTCCTGTCTGGCGGTGTCACTGCCGCAACGGGCTCTGGGCCGTGAGTAGGCGGGGATGAGCCAGCGGGACCGACCGGAGATCTCCCTGCCATCTAGTGCAGGCGTGCCGATGCGAGGGGAACCCAGCTACCCGCCGAAACGGATGGGCGCGACGGGAGGGAGTTCGGCCAGCAGCGCCGCAGCAGGGAAGGGCAGCCCGTGGCGGGCTTGGTCACATCGTCCGAAGCCGAAGCCGAAGCCGAAGCCGAAGCCGAAGCTGCGGCGCATGGCCAGGAACCAGGCCGGCGCCAGGCCGCTCGGGCCAGCCAGGCCGCTCGGGTCAGCCAGGGCGGTCAGGGCCAGTCAGGGCGGTCGGGGCCAAACCAGGCTAGTCGGATCGGCCGGGCCAGTCGGGGCAGCAGGGGCCAACCGGGCCAGTCGGATCGGCCGGGGGCCAACCGGCCCATTCGGAGCAGCCGGGTCAGCCGGAGTAGCCGGGTCAGCTGGAGCAGTCGAAGACCAGGCGGCTTGGCCGCAACCCCTGTCCGGTCCCGAGTCAGCCCGCGCGAACCTGGCCCCGTCGATCCCGTCCCGGGAACGAAAAAGGTGCCGGAGCGCGAAGCTCCGGCACCTCTCTGTCGAACCGCTAAGTCGAACCGAACCCGGTCCCCATTCCGGCCGCTGGTCTTACTGGGCCGAGCCCTTCTGCCAGTCGGCCCAGGACTTGGACCAGTCGCCGTACAGGTCCCACACCGGGAGCTGCGGGCCGCCCGAGTTGGTGACCTCCACGACGTCGCCTAGGCCGAAGTTGTTGAAGAACCATTCGGCGTTGGCGGCGTTCAGGTTGATGCAGCCGTGCGAGACGTTCGAGCTGCCCTGCTGCCCGACACTGTTCGGGTTCTCGTGGACGAACTCGCCGTCGTTCGAGATGCGCTGCGAGAACTTCTCGTTCGAGCGGTACGCCTTCGGGTCCGGCGGGCACACGCCGTAGGTGCAGGAGTCCATCGTGTAGTTCGCCTGCTTGTCCGAGATGACGTGCGGGCCGAGGTGGGTGGGCGTCGCGTCCTTGCCCATCGAGATCGGCATCGACTTCACCATCGAACCGTTGTGGAAGATCTGCATCTGCTCGCTGTTGCCGTCGGCTTTCGCGATCCACGAATCGTGCACCTTGTACGTTTCGGTGCGATCGTCCGCTCCGTACACGCCATTTCCGAAATCGACGCCGTAAATCTTCGCGGTGACCGTGAGCGTGGTGCCCGGCTTCCAGTATTCCTTCGGCCGGTAGTGGACGTTCTTGTCGTCCATCCAATACCAGCTGCCTTCTTGCTTCGGCGACGACTCGACCGTGAGCGCCTTCTCCACGGCCGCCTTGTTCTTCACCGCGGTCCCGAAGCTGAACACGATCGGCTGCCCCACGCCGACGCCGGTGCTCTTCACCGCGCCGGGGGCTGGGATGAGGTTCGCGTTCGCCTGCTTCTTCGGCGACAGCGTGGTGACCTGGCCCTGCTGTTCGACGGATTTCCCGTCCGCGCCTTGGGCATGCGCCTTCACCTGGTAGGTGCCGCCGTAGCCGAGGACCTCGGTGGTCGTCCAGCTGAGCTTGTCCGCCGCGAACTCGCCCGCGACGGGTTTGCCTTTGGCGCTCGTGACCGTGACGTCCGTGAGCTTCCCGTTCGCCGCCTTCACGACGATGGGCGTGCTCGGGCTGATCCCGGACGCGTTGGCCGGTTCGATCGACACCGAAGCCGGTGTCGCGGTCTGGCTCGACCCGCCCGGCGCACCGGGCGTGCCAGCGTCGCTGCCGCCGTCCCCGGAGGAACAAGCGGAAAGCAGCAAGGTCGCCGCGAGAATTCCGGCAACCGGAAAAAATGTCTTCTTCGGGAACATTATGTCTCTTTTGTGAGGGTCGCGGACCGGCAGGGTTCAACTGCAAAACTACGCGATCGGAAAGACGCCCTGACCGGTGGATCGGTGCATTGGGGTGACGCGGATCACTCTCGCGATTTCCGGCCGCCGGGCGATCAGGGCCGAAGCAATCCGGGGGCTCCGTACAGGCCCGGGCCGTCGACGGTGAGTTCCTTCAGATGGTCCCGTGCGGAGTGATAGGCCTGCGCCGCGAGATCGTCGGTGCGGGTGAAGTCCAGCGGGCTCACCTGAACCGGCGCCGGGCCCGGCAGGTAGACGACCGGCACCTGCCGAGCCGCGACCGGCGCTTCCAGGACGGCCTGATTGCGCATGCTGATCATCGCGGTGAACATCATGACCTCAGCGAACGTCCGGGGCGCGCCAGGCATTTTGCCGGGGAACGCGCAGTCGAGGACGACCAGCGACTTCGCGCCCATGCTCAACGCCTGACGCATCGGGACATTGGCGACCAGGCCGCCGTCGTAGAGGAGGCGGTCTTCGTATGGCACCGGCGGGTAGATGCCGGGGATCGCGCAGCTCGCCAGGAGCGGCGCCTGCAACGGGCCCGAGGTGAGCAGGACTGGTTCGGCGGTGTCGACGTCGGTGGTGACGACGCCCAGCGGCAGCGCCATGTCCTCGAACCGGCTGCCCGCGCCGAGGTGGTCGTCGATGATTTTGGCGAGGCCGGTGTTGGGGAAAAGGTGGGTTTTGCTGTGCCGGAGCGTCCGGACCTGGCTGAGCACGCCGCCGGGGAAGGCCTCGGCTTTGGTCATGTGCGCCCAGATGTCGCGAAGCCGCCCGAGCCGGTCGTCGCCGGGCAGGGAGAGCACCGCGGCGTTCAGCGAGCCGACGGACGTGCCGACCGCCAGATCCGGCGTGATGCCCGCTTCGTCGAGGGCTTGGAGCATGCCCACCTGCAACGCGCCGAGGCTGCCGCCCCCGCCGAGGACGAACGCGACCGGCTTCGGGAGGTCTAGTGCCTGCATACGGTCGAATCTAATTCGGGAACGGGACCTCGGGTGGGTGACTTCGGGTCCGGGGCGGGGGTTGGGGGAGTGAGGTTCGCCGCTTCTCTCGCTGACGGGACGGGCTGTGGCGGGTTAGCGCGAGGCGGGTCAGACGGTCGGTCCGGGCAATCCGACTGGCCCGCCTGTGAACCGGGAGGGCCGGGCAGGCCAGTCAGGCGCGGCGAACTAGCTGCCGGTGCGGGCAGGCTCCTCCGGCTGTTCGTCCGGAGAACCCGCAACACCCAGCGCCTTGCGCTTCTTCAAGCGCAGCAAGAAGAACACCAGCACCCCCACCACGAGTGCGGCCACCACCAGGAACCCGGTGTTCATCGCGCTCTCGACCTGCTTGGCCGCCTCTCCGAGCGCCGCGCCGAGGCTGATGTGCACCAGTGACCAGCAGAACGCGCCAGCCGCCGTAGCGGGGAGGAATTTGCGGAACGGCAGATTCGAGGCTCCCGCGGCGGCTGGCGTCAGGGTGCGCAGCACGGGCAGGAACCGTGCGAAGAAGACTGCCCATGCGCCTCGGCGTTCCAGGACGCCGGTGGCTCGGTCCCAGGCGTCCAGGCCGTACTTGCGAATGAGCTTCGTCTCCCGCAAGCGCGGCCCGAACTTTCGCCCGAGGACGTACCCGACCGAATCGCCCAGTGCCGCGCAGACGGTGACTACCGCCCACAGGGTCAGGAAGCGGGGCACGGACGTCGCCGTGGTCGCCGCGATCAGCAGGCCTGATTCGCCGGGGGCGATGAAGCCCAGGCCGATCGTGCACTCGGCGAACACGAGCCCGCCGGCTGCCGCGACGAGGCCCGGTTGGGGGAGTGCTTGCAACCAGTCGAGAAGGTCCGTTACTAAAGCCACACCATCACTTTACTGATTCTTGGGAATTGGGTGCCACGGTCGAGCGATCCGGGGACGACGAAGGGCCCCGGAGAGTAACCGGGGCCCTTCGGTGAACGGGTATCAGCGAGACAGCAGGCTGCTGGCTTCCTGCGCGGCCGGTCCTTCGGCGGTCAGGTGGGCCAGGTTTTCCGGCAGGTCTTCGCCGCGGTGGGCCTTGGTCTGGGCGTAGAGCCGTCCGGCGCGGTACGACGACCGCACCAGCGGCCCCGCCATCACACCAGGGAACCCAATAGCCTCAGCGGTTTTCGCGTGTTCCACGAACTCTTCCGGCTTGACCCAGCGGTCGACCGGGTGGTGCCGGGGCGAGGGGCGCAGGTACTGGGTGATCGTGATGATCTCGCAGCCCGCGTCGAAGAGATCCTGCAACGCCGTCGTCACCTCGTCCGGGGTTTCGCCCATGCCGAGGATCAGGTTCGACTTCGTCACCAAACCCGCCGCACGAGCCTGGGTGATGACATCCAAAGACCGCGCGTACCGGAACCCGGGACGGATCCGCTTGAAGATCCGCGGGACCGTCTCCACGTTGTGCGCCAGCACCTCCGGCCGCGACCCGAACACCTCAGCCAGCTGATCCGGCTCGGCGTTGAAGTCCGGGATCAGCAACTCGACGCCGGTACCGGGGTTCAACGCATGAATCTGCCGCACGGTCTCCGCGTACAGCCACGCACCGCCGTCAGCCAGGTCATCACGGGCGACACCGGTGATCGTCGAATACCGCAACCCCATGGCCTGCACCGACTCCGCGACCTTCCGCGGCTCGGTACGGTCCAGCGCAGCAGGCTTCCCCGTATCGATCTGGCAGAAATCGCAGCGCCGCGTGCACTGGTCGCCACCGATCAGGAAGGTGGCTTCGCGGTCTTCCCAGCATTCGTAGATGTTGGGACAACCCGCCTCTTCGCAAACGGTGTGCAGACCCTCGCGGCGCACCAGGCCTTTGAGTTCAGTGAACTCCGGACCCATCCGCACGCGCGTCTTGATCCACGACGGCTTCTTCTCGATCGGCGTCTCGCTGTTGCGCACCTCAAGCCGCAACAACTTCCGCCCCTCCGGTGCAGCACTCACGGGCTCCACCCTACGCCGGGGTTTTCCTGTGAACCGGGCCCGATCAACCCCCGGGACGGGCCGGAACGCACAGGGTTCTCCCAGAAGCTCTCCGGATTCCCCCGGACCGCCCCGGCACTCTCGCCGGCATGACAGCGATCGAAGTACGCGGGCTCACGAAACGCTACGGGCCCGACACCGTGGTGGACGACCTGTCGTTCACCGTCGAGCCCGGCCAGGTCACCGGGTTCCTCGGGCCGAACGGGGCGGGCAAGTCCACGACCCTCAAGATGATCACCGGCCTCGCCGCGCCGTCCGGCGGGTCGGTGACGATCGGCGGGCTGCGGTACCGGGACCTGCCGGTTCCGCTCACCGAGGTCGGCGCGCTCCTGGACGCGGGTGCGGTGCACGGAGCCCGCAAGGCGCGTGACCATCTCCTCGCACTCGCGGCGAGCAATCGGTTGCCGCGGCGTCGGGTCGACGAAGTGCTCGCCCGTACCGGCTTGGAGAGCGTGGCCGGACGGAGAGCGGGCGGGTTTTCGCTCGGGATGCGGCAGCGGCTCGGGCTCGCGGCGGCGTTGCTCGGCGACCCCCGGGTGCTGATTTTCGACGAACCGGTGAACGGCCTCGACCCCGAGGGCATCCGCTGGATCCGGAACTTCATGCGCTCGCTGGCCCGCGAAGGCCGCGCGGTGCTGGTGTCCAGTCATCTCATGAGCGAGATGGCGCAGACCGCCGACCATCTGGTGGTCATCGGCCGGGGAAAGCTGCTCGCCGACACCGCGACCCACGAGCTGGCCGGTCAGGAGGGGACGGTGCTCGTCCGCACGTCCGATCCGGACGGGTTCACGCGGCACCTGCTCGCCGCCGGGGCCAACGTGCGGGACGGTGCCGGGCGCGCGCTGGTCGTGTCCGGCCTGACCAGCGACGAGGTCGGAAAACTGGCCGCCTACCACGGGGTCGCGCTCAGCGAGCTCACGCCGCAGCAGGTTTCGCTCGAGGACGCGTTCCTCGCGCTCACCGAGGACAGCATCGAGTACCAGGGGGCCGCGGCATGATGATCTCCGGAACCCTCCGGGCGGAGTGGATCAAGCTCCGCAGTCTGCGTTCTACCTGGTACACCGTGGGCGGCCTGTTCTTCGCCGGGATCGGCATCACCGCGCTGGCGACGTCCTCGGCGAGTGCCGAGTACGCCAAAGCGACGGCCGCGGAACGCGCGGCTTGGGACCCGACCAGCCTCAGCCTCAAGTCCTTCATCATCGCGCAGCTGATCATCGGGGTGCTGGGCGTTCTGGTCGTCACGTCGGAGTACGCGACCGGCCTGATCCAGTCGTCGCTCACGGCGACGCCGCGGCGGTCGCGGCTGCTCGCGGCGAAGGTGGTGCTCGCCGCCGCGGTAGCCGTCGTGGCCGGGCAGGTGCTGATGTTCGCCGCTTTCCTGATCGGGCAAGGGTTTCTCGCCGGACAACGGTTGCCGCACGCGAGCCTCGGCGATCCTGGGGTGTTCGGTGCTGTGGCGGGCGGCGGGCTGTATCTCGCCGCGATCGCGCTGCTCGCGGTCGGCCTCGGCACGCTGATCCGGGCGACCGCGGGCGCGTTGGCCGCGCTGGTCGGGATCGTGCTGCTGGTGCCCGCGGTCGCGGGCGTCTTCCCGGACTGGATGCAGTGGCTGTTCGCGTTCTGGCCGTCCAAGGGCGCGGCGGCGATCTTCTCCGTCAAGGTCGATCCGGCGTACCCGGACCCGTGGCTCAACCTCGCCGGTCTGTACGCCGGTGTGGTTGTGGTGCTGGCAGCCGCTTTCGCGGCCTTCCGGCGGCGGGACGTGTGACCGCGGTCTCCGTACGCTGGAGTGCATGGCAGTGATGACGCCCGCGCGTCTGCTGGTGGTCGACGACGAGGCGACCGTGCGGGAGCTGCTGTCCGCGGCGCTGCGGTTCGCCGGGTTCGAGGTGAGGTCCGCGGCGACCGCGGGCGAAGCGGTCGCCGCGGCTGAGCGGGAGCCGCCTGACCTGGTGCTGCTCGACGTGATGCTGCCGGACGCGGACGGTTTCGAGGTCGCCCGGCGCTTGCGCGAACGGCATCGGTCCGGCCGGAGCGGGCCGGTCCCGGTGCTCTTCCTCACCGCCCGCGACCGGCAGGCGGACAAGGTCGCCGGACTGTCGCTGGGCGCCGACGACTACGTGACCAAACCGTTCGACCTCGAAGAACTGATCGCCCGCATCCGCGCGATCCTCCGGCGCACGCAAGGACATCAGGAGGTGGTGAAGGTGGGCGAGCTGGTGCTCGACGCGGACGGCCACCAGGTGACGCGGGCCGGGCAGCCGGTCCGCGTCTCCGCCACCGAGTTCCGGCTGTTGCGGTACCTGATGGAGAACGCCGGGCGCGTGGTGTCGAAGGCGCAGATCCTCGATCGGGTGTGGCAGTACGACTTCGGCGGCGACGCCAGCATCGTCGACACATACATCTCCTATGTGCGGCGCAAGGTCGACACCGGCGATCCCAAGCTGATTCACACCGTGCACGGCGTCGGTTACGTGATGCGGGAACCGCGGCGGTGAGGCATCCGCTGCGCCGGATGTCGTTGCGCACCCGGCTTCTGCTGATCACCGCGGGGCTGTTGCTGGCCGGGCTCACGCTGATCAGCGCCGTCGTCTCGGACAGCCTGGAGCGCTACCAGCTCGACCGGATCGACACCCAGCTGCGCGGTTTCACCGAGCTGATCGCGCGGGTGCCGCCCGGCGGACTGCCCGCCGGAGACGCCCGGACGAAGACGCTCGATCCGGCGCTGGACCTCATCGACGCCCCGTACGTGCTCTATCTGGACGCGAACGGCGCGGTGACCGGCGGGGTCCATTCTTCGCGGCTGGCGGCGGAAACCCTGCCCTCGCCCGAGGATCTGCGGTCGCTTCCCGTCCACGGCGCGCCAGCGGAGCTGCGGGCCGGTTCGGAGCGCTGGCGTGCGGTCGCGGCACCGGCGCCGGGCGGGACCGTGATCGCGGCGGCTCCGCTAGCCGAGGCGGACGCCCTGATCTCCCGGCTGCGGCTCAGCAGCGTGCTGACCGGCTCCGTGCTGCTCGTGCTGCTGACCGGTGCGGGCTGGTTCGCGCTTCGCGGCGGATTGCGTCCGTTGCGCCGGATCGAGCACACCGCGGCGGCGATCGCCGGGGGCGACCTCAGCCGCCGGGTGCCCGGGATCGCCGCGCCAGGAACGGAAATCGGGCGCTTGGCGGGGTCGCTCAACATCATGCTCGGACAGCTGGAGCGCGCCTTCGCCGACCGGACCGCCTCCGAGGCGCGGATGCGGACGTTCGTCGCGGACGTCAGCCACGAACTGCGCACGCCGCTTTTCGGGATCAAGGGCACCGCCGAGCTGTACCGGATGGGCGCGCTCCCCGGACAGTCCGATGTGGACGAAGCCATGCACCGGATCGACCGGGAGGCGGTCCGGCTCGCCGCGCTCACCGAGGACCTGCTTTTGCTTGCCCAGCTTGACGAAGCTCCGGAAGCGCAGCTCGACCGCGCGCCGATGGACTTGCGCACGCTCGCCGGCGACGCCCGGCATTCGTTGCGCGCGCTCGACCCGTCCCGGCCGATCGAGCTGACTGGTCCCGGCGGCGAGGGCGCGCCCGGCCCGGCTCCGGTGAACGGCGACGAGGCGCGGCTTCGGCAGGTTGTCACCAACCTCGTCGGCAACGCCGTCGCGCACACTCCGCCAGGCACCGCGGTCCGCATCGGGGTCGGGACAGTGGACGGCCGGGCGGTGCTGGAGGTGGCCGATGAAGGGCCGGGAATGACTGCGGCGCAAGCGAAACGGGTCTTCGACCGGTTCTACCGCGCGGACCGTTCCCGGGCCAGGACAGCTGGGGCGGATGCGGGTCTCGGGCTGGCGATCGCCCGGTCCCTGACGCGAGCGCACGACGGCGAGCTCGAACTGGAGACCGCCGTGGGCGAGGGTGCGTGCTTCCGGATCGCGCTGCCGTTGCTGGGACTCAGCGCGGATCAGGAGTGACGCCGGTCAGCTCGGCGGTCAGCTCCCACAAGGTGGTCCCGGCTTCCGGATTCCGGGCGGGCGCAAGGGTCCGCACCTTCGTCGGGCGTCCGCGCGCGACGAAGACCGGTCCGATGTAGTCGCCGCCTTCGATGCCGGGGGCGGTTGCGGCGTACAGCTGGGGCAGCGCGCCGCGTTCGACGCGTTGGGCCAGCAGCATTCCGCCGAGCTTGCCCACTTCCCGGAGCGTGGTGCGTACCAAGGGATTCTGGTACGAGCTCGCCATGTTCGTGGTCAGGCCGGTCGCGCTGTAGCCGGGATGCGCCAGCACGCTGAGCACAGTGGAATCCGCCGCGCGGAGGCGTCGGTCCAGCTCGATGCCGAAAGTTTGGTTCGACAGTTTCGCCTGGCCGTACGCGGCTGCCGCACGGTACGGGCGGTGTTCGGCATTCGGATCGTCCAGGTGCAGGTGTGCGCCGAAAGCGGCGACGCTGGAGAGCGTGACGACGCGGCCAGCCGGTGCGCCGCGCAAGGCGGGCATCAGCAGCCAGGTCAGCGCGGCGTGGCCGAGGTGGTTCGTGCCGAACTGCAGCTCGAAACCGTCCGCGGTGCGGCCTTGTGCGGTGGCCATGACGCCGGCGTTGTTCATCAGCACGTCCAGCGCGTCGCCGGTGAGCTCGCGCACGGTCGCGGCGGCTTTCCGGACGGACGCCAGGTCGGCGAGGTCCACGCGGACGAGTTCGGGTTTGGCTCCCGAAGCCGCGGCGCGGACCTGGGCGAGCGCGGTTTCGCCGCGCTCCGGCGAGCGGCAGCCGAGCAACACGCGGGCGCCGTGTGCGGCAAGGACTTCCGCCGAACGCAGGCCGAGGCCGGAATTCGCTCCGGTGATCAGGACGGTCCGGCCGCTCTGGTCGGGGATCCGGGCCTCGGTCCAGCGTTCGTTCATCGGGTCAGCTAACTACACGTCAGGCACTCGGCGCGAGCAGGCGCATCAGATGCCCGACCGGGCCGCGCCTGCGGACCGGGCCCGCGTCTCCGGCGCGCATCAGCGCGTCGAGCGTGCGCCCGACCTTGACGATCTCGTCGGCCGGCTCGCCCGGCTCGGCGAGACCGGCGGTGAGCGCCAGCGTGTGCAGTTCGATGCGGTGCAGCGGTTCCAGCGCGGGGCAGCGCTCCAAAGCGCCGTCCAGCACCGCGCGCAGGTCTTCGTGGTCGTGCTGCGCCTGCCGCCACGCGCGAGTGACGGCGTCGACCTGGTCGCCGGGCAGATCCGCCTCGTCGGGATCGGCGAACTCGGCCCGCAGGTAGCCGCTGAGCAGCTGCGTCCACTTGTACTGCAGTGCCAGCAACAGGTTTTCTTCGGTGCCGAACTCTTCGGCGGCACCCGGGATTTCGGCCAGCGAAAGCGGCGCTTGCGGTGCGCGCCTCGCCTGGCGGACAGCGGCATCGAGGATCTCTCGCCGCCGGTAGAAGTCGGTCCAGCTCATGGTTGTGGCTCCCCTTCCGTGACCCGGGTCATACTGCCAGTCTGCGGCATACTCCCGGTACGGACCTGACGCAGCCAACATACCACGGGTATGGTCCGGCGGGCCCCGGCGTAAGGTTGTGAGCGTGCCGACAATGAGGTCCCGACGACTCGACTACTCCGAGTCGACCCGCTCCGCCCTGGTCGACAGCGCGGTCGAACTGTTCACCAAACGCGGATACGCGGGCACCTCGCTCGACGAGGTCGCCAAACGCGCCCGGGTCACGAAAGGCGCGCTGTACCACCATTTCAGCGGAAAGCAGGCGCTCTTCGAGGCCGCGTTCGAACAGGTCGAAAGCCTGGTCTACGACCGGCTGCAGAAGATCATGACCGGGGACGGCGAGCCGTGGGAGCGCGCGATGGGCGGGCTGCAGGCGTTCATCCGCAGCTGCCTCGACCCGTCGTACCAGCGGATCGCCATCCACGAGGGACCGGTCGTGATGGGCTGGGAACGCTGGCGCGAGGCCGAGGAACAGTCCAGCTTCGGGCTCGTGCGGTCCGGGCTGCAGCTGCTCGTCGACGCGGGCGAGGTGGAGCCGGTGCCGGTCGACCTGACCGCGCGGCTGTTGTTCGGCGCGCTGTCGAGCGCGGCCACCGAGATCGCGGGCGCGGCCGACCCGAAGAAGGTCGGGGCCGAGATCGAGGACGTCATCATGCGGATGCTGTTCCGGCTGCGCCGTCCGGCCGCCGACCAGGAACGGCCCGCCGCGGGCTGATCGTTTCGCCGTTAGGCTGGCGGACATGGACTTGAGGATCTTCACCGAACCCCAGCAGGGGGCGAGCTACGACGACCTGCTGCGGGTCGCGCGGACCACTGAGGCCGCGGGCTACGACGCGTTCTTCCGCAGCGACCACTACCTCAAGATGGGCAGCGCGGACGGCCTTCCCGGGCCGACCGACGCGTGGATCACCCTCGCCGGCCTCGCCCGCGAGACCGAGCGGGTCCGGCTCGGCACGCTCGTCACCGCGGCCACCTTCCGCCACCCCGGCCCGCTCGCGATCTCGGTCGCGCAGGTGGACCAGATGTCCGGCGGGCGCGTGGAATTCGGCATCGGCACCGGCTGGTACGACGACGAGCACACCGCCTACGGCCTCACCCTGCCGCCGCTCAAGGAGCGCTTCGACCGCTACGCCGAGCAGCTCGCGGTGATCACCGGCCTGTGGAAGACCCCGGCGGGGGAGAAGTTCTCCTACTCCGGCGACTACTACACGCTCGCTGACTCGCCCGCGCTGCCGAAGCCCGCGCAGTCGCCCGCGCCGCCGGTGATCATCGGCGGCGGCGGCAAGAAGCGCACCCCGGCGCTGGCCGCGCAGTACGCCGACGAGTTCAACCTGCCGTTCGTGGACGCCGAAACCGCGCTCGCGCAGTTCGAGCGCGTGGACGCGGCGGCGGAGGCGATCGGTCGCAACCCCAAGGAGATCCTGCGCTCGGTCGCGCTCGTGCTGGCGGCGGGCCGGGACGAGGCCGAGGTCGCGCGCCGGGCGTCCGCGATCGGCCGGGAGACCGACGAACTGCGGGCCAACGGCCTGGCCGGGACCGCGGCGGAGATCGTGGACCGGATCGGGCAGTGGCGGGAGAAGACCGGGATCACCCGGCTGTACCTGCAGGTGCTCGACCTGTCCGACCTCGACCACATCGAGTTCGTGGCCTCCGAGGTCGCGCCTCAGCTGGACTGAGCCGCCGAAAGTACGTGAGGGGAACCCTGAGGGAATCAGATTCCCTCAGGGTTCCCCTCACGTACGGTCAGGTCAGTTTTGCAGGGCGAAGGTGACGCCGGGGGCCTTCGGGGCCTCCGGACGCGGCAGCCAGCGGTCGTCGCTCACCGGCAGTTCGCCTTCGAGCGCGGCCAGCACCAGCTCCTTCGCCAGCGGCAGGACCTCGGCGACCGGAACGTCGCGCTGCAGCTCGTACGACAGCGAGGTGACGCCCGCATCGCGGATGCCACAGGGCACGATGTTGTCGAACGCGGCCAGGTCGGC
The DNA here is from genome assembly GCF_041346965.1 of Amycolatopsis sp. cg13. GTDB lineage: Bacteria > Actinomycetota > Actinomycetes > Mycobacteriales > Pseudonocardiaceae > Amycolatopsis. The sequence goes on along the minus strand of NZ_CP166848.1, from coordinate 3,502,371 downwards.
GTTGCAATTCAGCTCGAACCCGTGCATCGTCACGCCGCGCTGGACACGGATGCCGATCGCGGCGATCTTGCGCTCGATGCCGCGTTCGTCGGCCGGGATCCACACGCCGCTGCGGCCCTCGACGCGGCCGGTGCGCACGCCGAACCGGTCGCACACCGCGATCAGCGCCTCCTCGAGACGCCGCACGTAGTGCATGACGTCGATCGGGTCGGCGAGCTTCAGGATCGGGTAGCCGACCAGCTGGCCGGGGCCGTGCCAGGTGATCTTGCCGCCGCGGTCGACGTCGATCACCGGGGTGCCGTCGACCGGCCGGTCCTCGGGTTCGGTGCGCTTGCCCGCGGTGTAGACCGACGGGTGCTCCAGCAGCAGCATGGTGTCCGGCCCGGTCTCGTCCGCGCGCGCGGCGAGGATCTCCCGCTGCAGGTCCCAGGCCTCGGTGTAATCGATCGTCCCGACCTCGCGCACGACCAGGGGTTCGGTGGCGATACGACAGCTTGCGCTCGAAGAACTCACTCGTCGAGGCTACGCCTTCCGCCCGCCGGAAAGGGGATCAGCCGGAGTGCGGTCGCTGACACCAGACCCACGCCGAGCACCGCGAGCACGGCCCCGACAGTGTCGGTCACCCAGTGCACGCCGAGCACGATCCGGCAGGCCGCGGCCAGCACGGTCGCGGCGGCCGAAATCCAGATCGCCCATCGCACGAACCGCGGCCGGAGCCAGGCGCAAAGCAGGACCACGACCAGGCCGGTCGTCGCGACGGAAACGACGTGGCCGCTGGGATAGCTCAGATCCGGGTACACGCGCGGGCGCTGCCGCTGGAACACCGGCTTGAACGCCAGGCTCGTCAGCCGGCACAGCAGAAGCACCACGGCGAGCCGTACGCAGAGCGAGAACTGCGACCGGTCCCGCAGCACGATCGCCAGCAGCACCACGCCGAGCACATACGGCAGAACCGGGCCGAAGACGTTCGTCACCACACCCGCGATCTGGCCCGCCGGGCGAGTGTCCTGTCCTTGCAAGGCAGTGGCGACCTCGAGGTCGAGCTGCAGCGGCTGCCGGTCCACCAGCAACCCGAGCCAGAGGAACGCGGCGAACAGCACCACCCCGGTGACGATCCACCGGACGCGCGGCATCGTCACGTCGCCGCGGCGAGCGCGCTGTCGACGGTGCGGTGCCGGAATTCGTAACCGCTTGCCTCAAGCTTCCGGGGCACCGCGCGCTGCCCGTACAACGCCATCTCTTCGGCGGCTTGGCCGAGGGCGATCTTCATCGCGATTTCCGGCACCCACCACGGCGCTGGCCGGTGCACGGCGTGGCCGAGGGCGTGGGTGAACTCGGCGTTGGTGACCGGGATCGGGCCGGTGAGATTGACCGGACCGGACAGCGTGTCGTGCTCCAGGATGTGCACGAGTGCGCCGATTTCGTCGTCCAGCGCGATCCACGGCATGTACTGGCTGCCGTCGCCGAGCCGTCCGCCGAGCGCGAAGCGGAAGAGCGGGCGCAGCACGTCGAGCAGACCGCCTTGCCGCGCGAGGACGAGACCGGTGCGGATCGAGACCACCCGGGCCTTCGCCGCCGCGACGGTCGCGGCCTCCCACTCGGTGCACATCTCGGCGAGGAAACCGTTGCCGGCCTTGGTGTTCTCATCGACCACAGTGGACCCGGAGTTGCCGTAGTAACCCACGGCGGACGCGTTCACCAGTACGCCGATGCCGTGTTCGGCCACCGCTTCGGCGAGCACTTCGGTCGGCTCCACGCGGCTGTCGAGCAGCTGCTGCTTGCGCATTCCGCTCCAGCGGCCGGGCAACAACGGCGCGCCGCACAGGTTCACCACCGCGTCGATGCCGTCGAACGCGCCGTCGTCGATCCGTCCCGACGGCGGGTCCCAGCCGCTCTCGTCGGCGGCCCGCGCGGTGCGCCGCACCAGCCGGCGCACTTCGTGCCCGGATTCGCGCAGCCGTCCGGTCAATGCGGTGCCGAGGAGACCGCCGGAGCCCGCGATGAGTACCCGCATGCCTCTGATCGTGTCCTATCGGCCGGGCTCGCGCACACCCGGGCGGAGCTGACCGGCGACGTCGGCCGCGGCGGTCAGCAGCACCAGCGCGGGAATCGCGGCGGTCGGCTTGAGCCGGTAGCTGCCGCGGCGGTCCTGCTCGACCAGTCCGGCGGCGGTGAGCGCCTTGAGATGGTGGTAAAGCCGTCCCGGGGAGCTGAGTTCGGCCGCTTCCTGCAGCGCGGCGCCGGTTTGCGCGCCGTCGCGGGCGAGCAGCCGGACGAGCGCGATCCGGTCGGTGTTCGCGAGCGCGGCGAGCACCTCGGCGCGCGGCCCGTCCGGCAGCGAGAGGACCGCGGGCGTGGTGAGCCGGATTTCCCAGCGCAGCTCGGGATCCGTTAATTCACCCTGATAGCCCACGATCCCCTGCGGACCGCCCGGGACGGATTCGGCGGGCCGCCCCTCCAATGCGGCCATCCGGCGTTCGAGCGCCGCGACGCGCTCGGCGAGGTCTTCGGTCATGCGGGTCAGTGTCCCAGCGCGCGCTCCAGGGCTGAGAAGGTGTCCGGGAGGTACAGCGCGTCGACGCACAGCTGGATCAGCACTTGGGCGTACTGGAGATCTTCCGGGGTGCAGTTCTTCAGGAAGATCGTGCTGGTGCCGGGACGACGGTCCGGCCACAGCACGTCGAACCCGAGAACGAGGAATCCTGGAAGGTTTCCGCCCTTGTACAGCAAGGCTTTCGAGCCCGGAGGCTTCTTCGTGACGGGCACGTCGAGGAGTTGCTGGGCGAGGACGGCCGCTCGATCGCGGCTCGTGGCGATTTCGTGGTGCAGTCCGAACAACTGCGCGGCGCTGCCCTGTCCGGTCGCGGCCGACCACGCCATGATCGCTTCCGCGGAGGGCGGCTTCTCGGCGGCGCGGGGGAGTACCTGGGCCCGGAACGACGGGTCGCACGCGAACCGGTTCGAAAGCGCGTCTCCCGCTGCTCGGCGGACCTCGACCGGACTGCCCGGCGGCGGGCAGTACTCGGGGAAATACAGCAGCAACACCTCGCCGCCGAACATCCGGACGTCCGGCATCCGCCAGCCCCCGCGGGCCGCGGCTTCCCGCAGCGCGCGGTCGCCGAGCCGGGAGCGCAGGTAGTCGGCCGCGGAGTTGTCGCTGACCAAGATCATCGTCTGCGCGATGCTCCGCAACGGCACGCGCTGATCCGGGTCTTTCGCAACGCCGTACTCGTCGCACGGGATTCCCAGGTAGGTCAACGCGTTCAGGTGGTTTCCATGGCCGACCGGGCCGTCGCCGATGTACGGATGCCGCGCGCCCCAATCGCCGACGCGCACCTGTTCGGCCGGATCGAGCTGTCCCCGCGCGACCGCGGTCGTGTAGGCGAGCAGATGTACGACCTTGATCGCGGACGCGACGGTGAGCGATCGGTCCGGGAGATGGCTGAACCGGCGGCCGGTGCCGTCGGCGAAAACCGCCGACACGTCGCCTCGGCGCGCCGCGAGCCGGGCGAGCCAGCCTTCGGGAGTGGATTGGTCCGGAGGATCGGCCAGCGCCAGCGAGGGCAGGACAAAAGTGGCGGCCCCCGCTGCTGCGACCGACGTGAGCAAGCTTCGTCGAGTGAGCATGCCGGTCAGCTTACTCCGGTATTCCGGAATTCCGGATAAGCCGTAAGTCGTCAACGCGAAAGCCCCCGCACCCGGGCGGGTGCGGGGGCCTACGGCCGAGGGGGTTACCGGATCAGAGACCCAGTTCGTCCTCGAAGTTGCCCTCTTCCAGCCGCTGCTTGATCGTGGTCAGGAAGCGGCCGGCGTCCGCGCCGTCGACCAGGCGGTGGTCGTAGGTCAGCGGCAGGTACGCCATCGAGCGGACCGCGATGGTGTCGTTGCCCTCGGCGTCGGCCACGACGACCGGGCGCTTCACCACGGCGCCGGTGCCGAGCATGCCCGACTGCGGCTGCACGATGATCGGCGTGTCGAACAGGGCCCCGTTGGAGCCGATGTTCGTGACGGTGAAGGTGCCGCCGATCAATTCGTCCGGCTTGATCTTGTTGGCCCGGGCCCGCGCCGCCAGGTCGGCGATGCGGTGCGCGAGACCGGCGAGGCTCAGCTCGCCCGCGTCGTGGATCACGACCGAGAGCAGGCCGCGCTCGGTGTCCACCGCGATGCCCAGGTGCACGGCGCCGTGGTAGGTGATCTCCTTCGTGTCCTCGTTGTAGGACGCGTTGACGTTCGGGTGCTGCTTGAGCGCCTCGACCGTCGCCTTGGCGAAGAACGGCAGGAACGTGAGGTTGACGCCCTCGCGCTCCTTGAACGCCGCCTTCGCGCGCTGGCGCAGCTTGGCGATCTTGGTGACGTCCACCTCGTGCACCTGCGTGAGCTGCGCGGAAACCTGCAGCGACTCGCGGGTCTTGGTGGCGGTGATCTGCCGGATCCGGCTCGCCTTCTGCACGGTGCCGCGCAGAGCGGCGACCTCCGGCGAAACCGCGGCGGCGCGCGGCGCGGACGGAGCAGCGGCGGCGGCCGGAGCGGACGGGGCGGCGGCAGCCGGGGCCGGAGCCGCCTTCTGCTTGGCCTCGGCCGCGGCGAGCACGTCCTGCTTGCGGATACGGCCGCCGACTCCGCTGCCGGTCAGCGACGCGAGGTCGATGCCGTGCTCGGAGGCGAGCTTGCGCACCAGCGGCGTGACGTACGGGCCGTCCGCGGAGCCGTTGTCCGCCGGAGCCTGTGCGGCCGGAGCGGGCTTGCTTTCCTGGGCCGGAGCCGGAGCGGCAGGCGCGGGGGCCGGAGCCGCCGGGGCCGGAGCGGGCTTGCTCTCCTGCACCGGGGCCGGAGCGGGTTCCGGAGCCGGGGCGGGCTTGCTCTCCTGGGCGGGCGCGGCGGCCGGGGCGGCGTTCGCGTCGCCGATGACCGCGAGCACTCCGCCGACCTCGACGGTCTCGTCCTCGCCCGCGCGGATCTCCAGCACGGTGCCGGCGACCGGCGACGGGACCTCGGTGTCGACCTTGTCGGTGGAGATCTCGAGCAGCGGCTCGTCGACCTCGACGGACTCGCCGACCTGCTTCAGCCAGCGGGTGACGGTGCCCTCGGTGACGCTCTCGCCCAGCTCGGGCAGCTTCACCTCGGTGCCCGACCCGCCCGCGGCCGGAGCGGTGTCCGGCTGCGACGGAGCGGATTCGGCCGGGGCGGCCGCCGCGGCGGGAGCAGGGGCTTCCTGCTGCTGCGGGGCGGGCTCCGGCTCGGCCTGCTGGGCCGGCGCGGAGGACTCGGGCACGCCGCCGGTGCCGTCGTCGATCACCGCCAGCTCGCCGCCGACCTCGACGGTGTCGTCTTCCTTGGCGCTGATCTTCACGACCGTGCCGGCGACCGGCGACGGTACTTCGGTGTCGACCTTGTCGGTCGAGATCTCGAGCAACGGCTCGTCGACCTCGACGGTGTCGCCCTCCTGCTTCAACCACCGGGTGACGGTTCCCTCGGTGACGCTCTCGCCGAGCTCCGGCAGCGTGACGGAGTAGGCCATTGTTCGCTGGCTCCCTTGATCGCTAAGACGTGGTCTGGATTGTGCTGGTTGCGCGTCAGCTGTGCACGTGCAGCGGCTTGCCCGCGAGGGCGAGGAACGCTTCGCCGAGTGCCTCGGTCTGCGTGGGGTGCGCGTGGATCAGCGGGGCGACGTCCTCCGGGAACGCCTCCCAGCTGTAGATCAGCTGCGCTTCGCCGATCAGCTCGCCGACCCGGTCGCCGACCATGTGCACGCCGACGACGGGGCCGTCCGGCACCTTCACCAGCTTCACGCCGCCGGAGGTCTTGAGGATCTGGCTCTTGCCGTTGCCGCCGAGGTCGTACGTGAACGTGGTGACGTCCGAGCCGTACTTCTCCTTGGCCTGGGCCTCGGTGAGCCCGACGGACGCGACCTCGGGGTGCGAGTAGGTGACGCGCGGGATGCCGCGCTCGTCGATGGCGCGCGGGTTCAGGCCGGCGATCTCTTCGGCCACGAAGATGCCCTGCTGGAAGCCGCGGTGCGCGAGCTGAAGGCCCGGCACGATGTCGCCGACCGCGTACACGTTCGGCAGGTTGGTGCGCAGCCGGTCGTCGGTGAGCACGAAGCCGCGGTCGATCTGCACGCCCGCCTCTTCGTAGCCGTGCCCGGCCGAGTTCGGGCCGCGGCCGACGGCGACGAGCAGCAGGTCGGCTTCCAGCGTCTCGCCGGACTCCAGCGACACGCTGACGCCGTTGTCGTCCTGCTTCGCGCCGGTGAACCGGACGCCGGTCTTGAAGCCGATCTTGCGGCGGCGGAACGCGCGCTCGAGCTGCTTGGAGGCGTACTCGTCCTCGTTCGGGACCAGCCGCGGGAGCGCCTCGACCACGGTGACGTCGACCCCGAAGGAGGCCCACACGCTGGCGAACTCCACGCCGATCACGCCGCCGCCGAGCACGACGACCTTCTTCGGCACGTAGTCCAGCGTCAGCGCCTGCTCGCTCGCGATGATGCGGCCGCCGAGCTCGAGGCCGGGCAGGGTGCGCGAGTACGAACCGGTGGCGAGGATGACGTTCTTGCCGGTGTACCGGGTGCCGTCGACCTCGACGGTGGTGCCGCCGACGAACCGGCCGGTGCCCTCGACGAGGTTCACCTTGTGCGCCTTGGCCAGGCCCTGGAGGCCCTTGTACAGCCGGGAGACGATGCCGTCCTTGTACTTGTTCACCCCCGCGATGTCGATGCCCTCGAACACGGCCTTGACGCCGAAGGTCTCGGCGTCGCGGGCCTCGTCGGCGACCTCGGCGGCGTGCAGCAGGGCCTTGGTCGGGATGCAGCCCCGGTGGAGGCAGGTCCCGCCCAGCTTGTCCTTCTCGATCAGCGTGACGGAAAGGCCCAGCTCGGCCGCGCGGAAGGCCGCGGCGTAGCCGCCCGATCCGCCTCCCAGGATCACGAGGTCGGCGGAGGTGTCGCTCACTTCAATAACTCCTCGGCAGCGATAGGGGTGAAGCTTCGGTCGCCGCGGCACCCGGTATAAACGCGCGCGCGACAACAGCCATCTTGTCACTACGCCGATCGGCGTTGCGACCTAGCCGGGCCAAGGCGGCGCTGCGACACCGGCCACACGCGCCACCGGGAATAATGGAGTCCGGACTCTCACCTGAAGAAAGGTGGTCGAAGTGGGGATCTTCGACTCGTTGCGCCGCCGCGGCAGACGCGGCCCGTCCGCCGGAGCAAGCCGCTCCGGAGGCCAGGTCGACACCCGCTACCTGCAGGAATGGGCTGCCGCGCGACGCGGAGTGGAAGCCTTCGTCGAGCCGAAAACCACGGTGACCGACACCACTGTGGTGCTCGTCGCGCACGACGGCGAATGGACCCGGAGGCGGATCGGGAGTTTCGATGCCGCGCAGCGGTTCGGGCACAAGAACACGATCCCGGTGTACGAGGTGGCGCGGGTTGGTTACCCGCAGCGCATGCGGGATTACACCGAACGGCAGAAGCGTCGGCCGGGTAGTTGAGGTGGGTGCTCGCTGTCGGTAGCCGGGGTGCTTTCTTGGGGGCGGCTCGTCGCCTGGCGGCGACATTGCCGCTTTGGGCGACCCCCCCACCCCCGAAGCTCCATTGTGCTGACGGTTCGGGGGTGCTTGTCAAGGCGGGAAAGATGCCTTGACAAGCACCCCCGAACCGCAGGGCGGCTTCGGATCGGGGTTGGGGGCGGTGTGGGTGCCTCGATCGTTGGGTGCATCGGTGCGGTTCGCGGTGGGCTTGGGCTAGCGCCCCAATGTGGCGTTGGGTGCATGTGACGCACCGAATGCCGCGTTGGGTGCATGCGACGCACCCAATGCCGCATTGGGGCGCGTCGCGGCGGGGCGGGCGGTCCGTGAAGGGCTCATTGAGGGAATCTGATTCCGTGAAGGGGTCCCTCACGGCCTGCGACGGGTCGTGAGGGGAACCCTGAGGGAATCTGGGTACGTGAGGGTTCCCCGCACGGACTTCAGTGGGTGGGTGAGTCAGGCGCTCGCTTCCAGTAGCCGGTGGTGGTGTTCCAGCAGTGCGCGGAACGAGTCGTGCGCGGTGCTGCCGTAGGTGAGGTCCACTTCGACCGTTCGCCAGCTTTCGCCGGTGTGGGTGAGCAGGATTGTCGCGGGGTCGGAGACGATCACGACGGTGCCGTCGGCGCGGAGTTCGCGGGCGGGCAGCAGGCGCGGGAACACGACGTCTGCGGGCAGTCCGTCCGCGATTGCCAGGAATTCCCGGTAGTCGTCGGGCAGGCGGAAGCCGAGGCGTTCTTCGGTCGCGGCGAGGTCGGTCGGCGACGCTGGCGCGGGGGCGCGTTGCCCGCGCAACCGGAGGATCGCCGCGATCAGTTCCGGGAGCGTGCCCGGGCCGGTCGGATGGCGTTCACGCAGTGCGGCGATCAGTGCGCCCGCGCATTGGTCCGGCCACTCCGTGCCTAGGCCGAGCGGATCCGCGCCCGCGACCAGTCGGGCGGCGAGCGGGCGGGTGGCGGCTAGCGTCGCGACGTCTGGGGTCGGGTGGGTTTCCACGAGTGCGGCCCACGTGTCGAGGTCGGCGGCGGCCAGTGCGTCGCGCACTGGATCCGGTTGTTCCGGGGCGAGCGCGGAGACGACGCCGGCGACGGGCGAGCCGTCGAAGAGACCGTCCAAATCGGACGCTCGACGGGCGAGAAGTGCTTGGTGGGCTTGCTCTTCCGCGTCCAGGTCTAGGGGGACGAGGGCGTCTGCCCATTGTGGACGGCCGCCGCGCGCCTCGAAGAGCATTGCCCAGGCGCGGGCGCGCACCGCGTCGTCGGCGAGGGCGGACGTCGGGCGGCCGGTCACCGCGTGCCATTGCGTGACAAGGCGATCCGCGGCATCGGACGCGCCTGCGGTCGCCAGGAGGAGTGCGGCGTGGCCGATCCGGCGGTCAGCGGCGGCCTCGTCGGCGGTGAGTACGTCGCGGACGGCGGTCTCGAGGTAGTCGTCGCGCTGCATGAACGCGAGCGTGCCACAAAGCCGCGGACACGACGGAGGCCCCGCACCGGGTGTGGTGCGGGGCCTCCGGGCAAAAGGGTCAGCCCTGGTCGGCGATGTCCGCCAGCACCGCGGCGATGGTGCGGACCGGGACGCCGGTGCCGCCCTTGCCGGTGTAGCCCCACGGGCCGCCGGAGTTGAAGGCCGGGCCCGCGACGTCCAGGTGCACCCACGGCAGGTCCGCGGGCACGAACTCGCGCAGGAAGACGCCCGCGACGAGCATGCCCGCCCATCGCTGGCCGGTGACGTTCGCGATGTCCGCGAGCCGCGAGTCGAGGTCGCCGCGCAGTTCGTCGGGCAGCGGCATCGCCCAGCCGCCTTCGCCGGTGGCCTGCATGATGCCCGCGACGCGGTCGCGGAACTCGTCCGAGCCCATCACGCCGGAGATCCGGTTGCCCAGCGCGACCACCTGCGCGCCGGTCAGCGTGGCGGTCTCGATCAGGTAGTCCGGGTTCTCTTCGGCGGCGCGCACGATCGCGTCGGCCAGCACCAGCCGGCCCTCGGCGTCGGTGTTGAGCACCTCGACGGTCTTGCCGCCGTACATGGTGAGGACGTCGCCGGGGCGGTAGGAGGTGGCCGAGGGCAGGTTCTCCGCGAGCGGGATGTGCGCGGTGACCTCGAGCGGGTACTTCAGCTTCGCGGCCAGCACGACCGACGCGAGCACGGCTGCCGCGCCCGACATGTCGGAGGTCATGTGGTCCATGTTGGCGGCGGGCTTGAGCGAGATGCCGCCCGAGTCGAAGGTGATGCCCTTGCCGACCAGCGCGACCTTCTTGCTCGCCTTCGCCGGCTTCCAGCTGACCCGCAGCAGGCGCGGCGGCCGCGACGAACCGCCGCCGACGCCGAGGATGCCGCCGAAGCCCTTGCGCTTGAGGACCTTCTCGTCGAGCGCCTCGAACTCGAGGCCGTTCGCCTCGGCCAGCTTCTTCGCGCGGTCGGCGAAGGACGCCGGGAAGAGGTCGTTCGGCGGGGTGTTGATCAGGTCGCGGGCGATGATCACCGACTCGGCGATGAACCCGGCCGCCTTGACGGTGGCCTTGTGCTCGCGCGCGGTGCCCTCGGCCGGGCTGACCAGGTCGGCCTTCGCCAGCGGGGCGTCGCCCTTCTCCGAGCGGTACTCGGTGAAGACGTACGCGCCCAGCGCGATGCCTTCGGCGGCGGCGTGCAGGTCGACGGCCGACAGCGTGACGAACGCCCGCTCGGTGCCGCTCAGCGCGCGGGCCGCGGCACCGGCCGCGCGGCGCACCTGCTCGGCGGTGATTTCCCCGTCCTTCGCCTTGCCGAGGCCGACGGCCAGCACGACGCCCGCGGGCAGCTTGCCCAGCGTCGGCAGCTTCACGATCTCCTCGGCCTTGCCGGACGCGCCGAGCGTGCCCAGCACCTCGGCGAGCTTGCCGTCGAACGCCGCGTCGGCGACCTCGGAGCCGGCGGCGAGCGCGAGGCCGTCCTCGCCCTGGAGGGTGCCGATCACGACGACGTCGGCGCGGGTCTTGCCCAATGCCGCACCCGTGTTCTCGGAGAGGGCAAGCTTCGGCACGGTCACTTCTGGCTCCTCGCGACGTCGCGGTGGCGCCGGGCGTTCTGCCCGGTCGATCGTGAGCCATGCTAATGACAAAGCCATCCGGACGGGGGAAGGGGGATCGCGGTGCGGCTCGCGGGAGCACTCCTCGTGACGCTGGCGGCAGGAGCGGCCGGGGCCGGATTTTGGCTGCTCGCCGGGGTCTTGCTCGCCGCGCTGGCCGCGGTGGCGGTCTCCCGGCTGCCCGCGCTCGGCGACGATCCGGCCGCCCGGATCGTCGGCGGATTATCCCGGCTGACACAGATTGTCGTGCTCGCACAGGCCTTCGGCGCATACGTGTTCCCGCTGCGGCCCGGATACGCCGCCGCCGCGCTGGTGGTGTTCGTCGCCGCGGCGGACGTCGCCGGGCTCCGGTTGCCGGATCTGCTGGTCAAGTGGGTAGTGGGCGTGCTGCTGGTCGCGGCGGCGGTGCTGGCGGCGATGTGTCTCGCGGTCGCCCCGGTATCGCAAACGGGCGGATTCGGGACGCCGAACGCGGCCGCGATCGTCGTCGCGGCGTTGTTCCTGCTGCCGTTCCTGATTCCGGAACCAGGGGAACGAAGCACCGGACGTGCGATCGTTCTGGGCCTCGTCGCGGTGATCGTCACCGCGGTCACGCTCTTCCAGCTGGGTCCGGTTCGGCTCGGGTTGTCCGGGACGGCGATGCGGGACCTGCTCTCCGCCGCGGACGCCGGACAGCTCCAGCCGTTGCTCACGGTGATCGCAGTGCTGGCCACTCTTCCCGCTGCATTCACGACTTTCGTCGGTGCGCGACAGCGGTTTGCGCCGTCCGGCGGGGCTCCGGTCGCGGTCGGCGCACTGCTGGCAGCGGCCGCCGCGGCGTTCGTTCCGTTGTTCGCGGTGCTGCTCGCGGCCGGGCTCGGCGCGGTCGCCGAAGTGCTGCTGCGGGTGCGGATTCGTCGCTACCGTGGCGTCCATGACTGAGCACCGCTGGGCGCCGGGACAGACAGTCGTCGAACGTTTCGTCCGCCCGGACGGCAGCATCGGCCAGCATCATCCGCTGCGCGTGCTCTCCGACGACGGCGAGACGCTGCTCGGCTGGCTCCCGCTCGGCACGCCGATCGTCGGCAGCAGGCTCGCGGACGGCCGGTCGCTGCGGGAAGCGCCGCTGGAGCAACGATTTCGCGAGCCGCGCGTGCGGGTGCCGGACGTCTGGCACGGCACCTCGACGCTGCGGCTGATTCCCGACGGCGCCTGGTCGTCGGTGTGGTGGTTTTTCGAGGCGGACGGACGCTTCCGCGACTGGTACGTGAATCTCGAAATCCCGCGCGGGCGCACCGAAACCGGTCCGGATCGGATCGACGGCATTCTCGACCTGGTCGTGACGCCGGGCGCGGGCTGGAAGTGGAAAGACGAGGACGAGGCTGAGGCGGCCGTCGAGGCAGGGCGGCTGACCACCGCTGAACTTGAGCAGTTGCGTGCGGAGGGCGAGCGGATGGGCGCGCTGGCCGAGCGGGGCGCGTATCCGTTCGATGGCACGCACACCGATTTCCGCCCGGACCCGGGCTGGCCCGCTCCGGAGTTGCCCGCCGGGCTCTGACTTACTGGGCCAGCAGGACCAGCGAGATGAACAGCACGATGTTGACGACGAGCAGGATCACCACCGATTTGGTCGGCACGTTCCTGGAGATCACCTGTCCGTGCAGGTTCTTCCACCAGTAGATGCCGAACCCGGCGACGACCAGGCCGAGGAAGAAGCCGAACCCGCTGGAAAGCAGGCCCCAGCCGACCATCCCGAGCATTCCGGCGCCGAAGGTCAGCAGGGCCGCGGTGCCGAAGGTCTTGACGTCCGGCCCGGCTCCCGGCCCGGCTTGGCGTGCTGGTTGAGTGCTCACGCCGTCCATCGTAGTGGGGTGACGCAGCGAGCGCGGGGCAGTGCGGCGAGTAAAACCACAGGACTTCCGACTAACGTGCTTCCGACCAAGCGTTATTGTCTAAGCATGACGACAGCGACGCAGTTCACTCACGTTCCGAACCCGAGCCCCGCGAGTGCTGAACGCGTCGCCGAGGTACTTGCCAAGCCGGGGTTCGGCACGCACTTCACCGACCACATGGTCACCGTGCGCTACAGCACCGAAAAGGGCTGGCACGACGCCAAGGTCGGGCCGTACGAACCGTTTACCCTCGACCCGGCCACGTCCGTGCTGCACTACGGGCAGGCGATCTTCGAGGGCCTCAAGGCCTACCGGCAGCCGGACGGCACGATCGCCGCGTTCCGGCCGGACGCCAACGCACAGCGGTTCCGCGAATCCGCCGAGCGGCTCGCGATGCCGCAGCTGCCGGTGGAGACCTTCGTCGACTCGCTGCGCGAGCTGATCGCCGTCGACGAGCGCTGGGTGCCGACCCGCGAGGGCGATTCCCTGTACCTGCGCCCGTTCATGATCTCCACCTCGGCGGGCCTCGGCGTGAACAGCCCGGCCGACGAGTACGTCTTCGCCGTGATCGCCTCGCCGGCCGGCTCGTACTTCAGCGGCGGCGTGAAGCCGGTCAGCGTGTGGCTGTCCACTGAATACGTGCGCGCGGCCCCCGGCGGCACCGGCGCGGCGAAGTGCGCCGGCAACTACGCGGCGTCCTTCGTGGCGCAGGCGCAGGCCGTCGAAAAGGGCTGCGACCAGGTGGTGTGGCTGGACGCGGTCGAGCGCCGCTGGGTCGAGGAGATGGGCGGGATGAACCTGTTCTTCGTCTTCGGCTCGGGCGACGACGTCCGCGTGGTCACGCCGGAGCTGACCGGTTCGCTGCTGCCGGGCGTCACCCGGAAGTCGTTGCTGCAGCTGGCGAAGGACGCCGGGCACAAGGTCGAGGAGCGCCGGATCTCCACCGACGAGTGGGAGAAGGCGGCCGCCTCGGGCGAGCTGACCGAGGTGTTCGCGTGCGGCACGGCGGCGGTCATCACGCCGGTCGGCCACGTGAAGCACGGCGGCGGCGAGTTCTCGATCTCCGGCGGGAAGCCGGGCTCGGTCACGATGAGCCTGCGCGAGCAGCTCGTCGGGATCCAGGAGGGCACCCGTCCGGCCCCCGCGGGCTGGATGATCCCGCTCAGCTGACGCGCTAGCTGTCCGTGAGGGGAACCCTGAGGGAATCAGATTCCCTCAGGGTTCCCCTCACGGCTTTTCAGGACGAGAGCGGGCCGGAGACGCCGGATTGCTCGTGCGTGGTCATTTCCGCGAGCACGCGGCTGGCCATCATCAGCAGTGGCAGCGCGGTCACCGCGCCGGTGCCTTCGCCGAGGCGGACGTCGAGGTCGAGCAGCGCGCCGAGGTCCAGCTGCTCCAACGCGAGGGCGTGCGCAGGCTCGCCGGTGAGCTGCCCGGACATCCACCAGCGGCGTGCGCCCGGCGCGAGTTCTTCGGCGACGAGCGCGGCGGAGCAGACCACCAGGCCGTCGAGCACCACCGGCGTGCGGCGAACTGCGGCCTGCGCGAGAAATCCCGTCATCGCGGCGATATCGGCGCCCGAGGACGTCCGCAGCAGCGCGAGCGGGTCCGCCAGCACCGCACGGGCCCGGCGCAGCGCGTCGCGCACCGCGGCGGCCTTGCGCATCCAGGTGTTGTCGTCGATGCCCGAGCCCCGGCCGACCACGGCGACCGGCTCGCTGCCGGTCAGCGCCGCGACCAGCACCGACGCCGGGGTGCTGTTGCCGATGCCCAGGTCGCCCGCGATCAGCAGGTCCGCGCCGCCGTCGACCTCCGCGTCGGCGATCTTGCGGCCGGCGTTGACCGCCGCGCGGACTTCGGCGTCGGTGAGCGCGTCCTCGACGTCGATCGAGCCGGAACCGCGGCGCACCTTGAACTCGCCGATCGACCGCATCGCGGATTCCTCGGTGTCCACGGCCATGTCGACCACGCGCACGCCCGCGCCCGCCGCCGCGGCGAGCACGTTGATCGCCGCGCCGCCGGTCAGCATGGTGCCGACGAGCTGCGACGTGACCTCCCGCGGATACGCCGAGACGCCCTTCTTCGCGATGCCGTGATCTCCGGCGAACACGACGACGCGCGGCCGGGTGAACGGCCGCGGCGGGGCCTGGCCCTGGCACGAGGAGATCCACACGCCCAGCTCTTCCAGCCTGCCGAGCGAGCCCGCGGGTTTGACGAGCTTGTCGTGCAGCGCGATCGCGCCCGACCGGGCCTGGTCGCTCGGCGGTTCGATCTCGCCGAACTCGATGCCCGTTTCGCCGGTGTCCACAGCCAGGTTTCCTTTCGCCGCTGGGCGTCCCGGCGCCCAACCTACCGCCGCCGGGGCGGGGCCCTTAGGGTCGGTCGGCGTGCGGGAATCGACGGCGGCCGGGGTCGTGCTGGCCAGTGGTGCGGGGACCCGGGTCGGGGCCGCGCTGAACAAGGTCTACCTGCCGGTGGCGGGCAGGCGCGTGGTGGCGTGGTCGCTGGACGCGTTCGCCGCGGCGGCCGGGATCGGCGTGCTGGTGCTGGTGATCCGGCCCGAGGACGCGTCGCTGGCCGAGGAAGTGCTGGCCGAGCTGTCCGTCCCGGTGGAGATCGTGCCCGGCGGCCCGACCCGGCAGGCCTCCGAACTGAACGCGCTGCGCCATCTCGCGCCGCGGATCGCCGACGGGACAGTGGATTCCGTGCTGCTGCACGACGGCGCCCGCCCGTTGGTTACGCCGGAGCTGATCTCCGCGGTGCTGGAGCGGACCCGGGAAGACGGGGGAGCGGTGCCGGGCCTGGCCGCGGACGACGTGGTCTCGATGGCCGGACCGGACAAGGTGGCGGGCCCGCTGCCGGGCGCGATCCGGGTGCAGACCCCGCAGGGTTTCCGGGCACAACCGCTGCTGGCCGCTTACGAGCAGGCCGCCGCGGAAGGGTTTCTCGGCACGGACACGGCTTCGTGCATGGAGCGGTTCTCCGCGCTGCCGGTGCGGTGGGTGCCCGGCAGCGCGGAGAACGTGAAGATCACCTATCCGCACGACCTCGCGGTGGCGGAGCGGTTCCTGCTGCGGTGATCAGGGGGCGACGGTGAGCGCCGGGTCGCTGACGACGACGTCGCCGAGCGCCTCGTCGATCGCGGTCAGCAGCTCCGGCTCGAGCTTGACGCCCGCTGCCTTGACGTTGTCGTAGACCTGCTCCGGCCGCGAGGCCCCGATGATCGCCGACGCGACGTTCGGATTCTGCAGCACCCACGCGACGGCCAACTGTGCCATCGACAGCCCGGCGTCGGCCGCCAGCGGCTCCAGCTTCGCGACCGCGGTGAGGGTCTTCTCGTCGAGGAAGCGCTTGACCATGTTCGCGCCGCCGTTCTCGTCGGTCGCGCGCGAACCGGCGGGCAGCGGCTGGCCGACCTTGTACTTGCCGGTCAGCACGCCCTGGGCCACCGGCGACCAGACGATCTGGCTCAGGCCCTCCCGCTCGGAAGCGGGCACGACCTGCGATTCGATGACCCGCCACAGCATCGAGTACTGCGGCTGGTTCGACACGAACGGGATCTTCAGCTCGCGGGCGAGCGCCGCGCCGCGCGAGATCTGCTCGGCGTTCCACTCCGAGACGCCGATGTAGAGCGCCTTGCCCTGGCGGACCAGGTCGGCGAACGCCTGCATCGTCTCTTCCAGCGGCACCGTGCGGTCGAAGCGGTGCGCCTGGTAGAGGTCGACGTAGTCGGTGCCGAGCCGCTGGAGCGACGCGTTCGCCGATTCGATGATGTGCTTGCGCGAGAGGCCCTTGTCGTTCGGGCCCTTCGGACCGGTGGGCCAGAAGACCTTGGTGAAGATCTCCAGGCTCTCCCGGCGCTGGCCCTTCAGGCCGCGTCCGAGCACCGACTCCGCGGCGGTGTTGGCGTAGACGTCAGCCGTGTCGAAGGTCGTGATGCCGGCGTCGAGCGCCGCCTTGATGCAGGCCTGCGCCTGGTCCTCCTCGACCTGGGACCCGTGGGTCAGCCAGTTGCCGTAGGAGATCTCACTGATGTTGAGGCCGCTGCGGCCGAGACGTCGAAACTCCATGCCCACAGGGTAAACGTTTCGTTCGCCAGGCTAACGACCTGTGTGCCGCACGGCTCAGTTCGGGATCGGGTCCCCGGCCTTCAGCCGCGGCTTCGGAACCCGCAGCTTGCGGATCTGGCTCGCCCGCACGAACGCGTACCAGCCGACGCCCCGCGTGGCCGTCGCCGGTTCCTTCGGGAAGCGTTCCTTGACCAGCTTCGAGATCTTGCGGCCGTTCACGAAGCCCTCGATGGCCATGACCAGCAGCATCGCCATGCAGACCAGGGTGATGTACTGCTGCACCGCCGGCGCGGGGACCAGCAGTGCGAGGAACACCAGAATCGCCAGCGGCATGAACAGGCCGAGGATGTTGCGCCGGGAGTCGACCAGGTCGCGGACGTACGCCTTGACCGGGCCCTTGTCGCGCGGCGGCAGGTACTTGTCGTCGCCTGACATCATCCGCTCGCGGCGGACGCGGGCGGCTTCCTTGCGGTCTTCCTTGCTGACCGGGTTGGCCTTGCGCAGCTCCTTGTTGCGCTTCATCGCCTCGCGCATGGAGGTGGGCGGCGCCGCGACCGGCCCGCGCTTGCGCCCCTCGGCCTCGCGCCGCTTCGGCGTGGCCTTGCCCTTTCCCGGCGTGTACGACTTGCTCGTGACCGGGGAATCGACAGCGGCGGCCTCGGCCGCGGAGTCGTCGGCGGCGGGGTCAGTGGTGCTTCGGCGCAGGAACCTCACCTCACCAGGGTATTGCAGGCGTCACGGCTTTGTTCACCAGGTCGTTCCATATGCGACGATGGAGGGGAACAGATCGGGCGAGTCCCGTGTTGTAAGTAGGACACGAGATGTACCCGCAGCGAGTTCGACCAAAGAGGGAGTGCCATGACGACCGCTGAGCAGACCGGTGCGGCTGCGGCCGAGACCGCCGAGGAGACCCACGGCGTGACGTTGACCGACGCCGCGGCCGCCAAGGCGAAGGCGCTGCTCGAACAGGAGGGCCGCGACGACATGCACCTGCGCATCGCCGTGCAGCCCGGCGGCTGTGCTGGCCTGCGCTACCAGCTGTTCTTCGACGAGCGCACGCTCGACGGCGACCTGTTCCGCGACTTCGACGGCCTCCAGGTCGCCGTGGACCGGATGAGCGCACCGTACGTGTCCGAGGCCGTGATCGACTTCGTCGACACCATCGAGAAGCAGGGCTTCACGATCGACAACCCGAACGCCACGGGTTCCTGCGCCTGCGGCGACAGCTTCCACTGAGCCCAGAACCGACAAACGGGCCCCGGCGCATCCGCGCCGGGGCCCGTTGTTCGTTTCGGCCGCGGCGCGTTCGCCCGCCGCGGAGGTTCGCTGGATCAGACGTACGCGTCGAGGTCGGCGACCTGGGCGTGGCAGGCGTCGTCGACCGTCCACGGCCGCGCGGCCCTCGGCTGGGGCAGCCGGGCCTGGTCGGCGGCTTGCCCGGGGCGCAGCGCGGACGGGAGATGGGCGCAGTCGGCGATCAGGTCGCCGATCGTTTCCGGTTCGGTCGCGAGGTTCACGAATGCCACGCTATTCAGCCGGACTCGAACGGGAAATGAGTACCGGCCGGTAGTGTCGGAACGTGGCGCGGAAACTACCCGGAAGGGTCATGACCAGCGGGTAACTTGCGTCAGGGCGCGAAAAGACAGCTCATCCACCTCGTGAGGAGAACCGGTGGCAGACAAGCCCAGGATCGCCGTGTCGGGCAGCATCGCGACAGACCATCTGATGCACTTCCCGGGGAGGTTCGCCGAGCAGCTCGTCGCCGAGCAGCTGCACCGGGTGTCGTTGAGCTTCCTCGCCGACGACCTCGTCGTGCGCCGGGGCGGCATCGGCGCGAACATCGCGTTCGGCCTCGGCGTGCTCGGCGTGGAGCCGGTGCTCGTCGGAGCCGTGGGCCAGGACTGGGCGGACTACCAGTCGTGGCTGCAGCGGCACGGCGTGGACACCTCCGGCGTGCTGGTGTCCGAGGTCGCGCACACCGCGCGCTTCGTGTGCACCACCGATGAGGACATGTGCCAGATCGCGACATTCTACGCGGGGGCGATGGCCGAGTCCCGGAATATCGAGATGGGGCCGATTTCGGACCGGGTCGGCGGGCTTGGGCTGGTGTTGATCAGTCCGGACGATCCTGAGGGCATGGTTCGGCATGCTCAGGAGTGCCGTCAGCGCGGGTACACGTTCGCGGTTGATCCCTCGCAGCAGCTGGCTCGGATGGACGGGGCGCAGGTGCGGGCGTTTGTGGCGGGGGCCAAGTATCTGTTCAGCAACGACTACGAGTGGGAGTTGTTGCTGCAGAAGACTGGGTGGACTGAAGCGGATGTGCTGGAGCGGGTTGGGCTGAGGATTACCACGCTGGGGGAGAAGGGCGTGGAGATCGTTGGGCGCGATGGGACTGCCTTGCAGATTGGGGCGGTGCCGGAGCGGGGGAAGGCTGACCCTACGGGGGTTGGGGATGGGTTCCGGGCTGGGTTTCTTGCCGCGGTTGATGGCGGGCTCAGTTTGGAGCGGGCTGCGCAGTTGGGGTGTTTGATCGCTGTGCTGGTTTTGGAGACTGTGGGGACGCAGGAGTGGACTCTCGAGCGCGGGGAGGCGTTGACGCGGTTGAGCGAGGCGTTCGGGCCTGAGGCCGCTGAGGAGATTTCGGCGGTTTTGCCTGGTTGAGGGGGCTGCTCGTCGCCTGGCGGCGACATTGCGCCCGTTTGTTGCGTGGGGCACCCCGAAGCGTGAGTGTGCTGACGGTCTGGGGGTGCTTGTCAAGGCGGGAAAGATGCCTTGACAAGCACCCCCAGACCGCAGGGACGCTTCGTATCGGGGTGCGGGGGAGGGGCTGGGTGCGCCTCGAGTTGGGTGCGCTTGCTGCGGTTTTAGGTACGTGAGGGGAACCCTGAGGGAATCAGATTCCCTCAGGGTTCCCCTCACGTCCGTCTTAGAGCTTGACTGGGTAGACCGGTTCTGGGATTTCCGGCTTGATGCGGTGTTCCACGAAGATGCCGTGCCACAGCATGAAGACCAGCAGGGCCCACAGTTGGCGGCTGCGGTCCAGTTGGCCTTCCTTGTGCTCGTCGAGCAGGCGCAGCACGGCGTTCTTGTCCAGGAGCTCATCAGTCTTCGAGTCGTTGATGATGCCGCGGGCCCAGTCGTACATCTCGTTGCGCAGCCACAGGCGGATGGGCACCGGGAAACCGAGCTTCTTCCGGTTCAGCACGTGGCCGGGGATGATCTTCGCCAGAGCTTGGCGCAGCGCGTACTTCGTGGTGCCGTGGGCGAGTTTCTGGTCCAGCGGGATCGAGGCGGCGACCTTGAACACCTCGGCGTCCAGGAACGGCACCCGCAGCTCCAGCGAGTTCGCCATGGTGACCTTGTCCGCCTTGACCAGGATGTCGCCGCGCAGCCAGGTGTAGAGATCCACGTGCTGCATCCGGGCCACCGGGTCCCAGCCGCGGGACACGTCGTACCAAGGGGCGGTGACGTCCTTGAAGCCGACGCCTTCCTCGTACGTCCGCAGCACCGCGCGCAGCTGCTCGTCGCGGAAGTTGCGGGCGTTGCCGTAGTAGCGGTCTTCCAGCGGAAGCGCGCCGCGGCGCAGGAGGTCCTTGCCGCGGGTGCCTTCGGGGATCTTCGTGGACACCTTGCCCAGCAGCTTGCGTACGCCGCCGGGGATTTTCTCGAACGGGGCCAGCGAAATCGGCTCGCCGTAGATCGTGTAGCCGCCGAAAAGTTCGTCCGCGCCTTCGCCGGACAGCACGGCCTTCACGTGCTTGCGCGCCTCGCGGGCGATGAACCACAGCGGGACCAGCGCCGGGTCGGCGACCGGGTCGTCCAGGTACCAGACGATGAGCGGCAGCGCTTCCATCATCTCGTCCGCCGACACCGTGCGGACCACGTGCTTCACGCCGATCGCGGCGGCCGATTCCGCGGCGACGTCCACCTCGGAGTAGCCCTCGCGCTCGAACCCGGTGGTGAACGCGATGAGGTTCGGGTTGTGCTCCTTGGCGAGCGTCGCGGTCGCGGTGGAGTCGATGCCGCCGGAGAGGAACGCGCCGACGGTGACGTCCGGGTCGGAGATCATGTGCTTGCCGACCGAGTCGCGCATCACATCGGCGATGCGCTCGTACAGTGCGTCGGCCTCGGCCTGGCCGTTCACCGGCTTCGCGGCGAACTTCGGGTGGAAGTACCGGGTGAACTCGGTCTTCCCGCCCGGCGAGAGCCGGAACGACGTGCCGGATTCGACGCGGCGGATCGCGGTGTGCAGCGACTCCGGCTCCGGCACGTACTGCAGGACCAGGTAGTGCTGCAGGGCCTTGCGGTCCAGCTCCTGCGCCACGCCGAGCGTGTCCGACAGCTCCAGCAGGCTCTTCTTCTCACTGGAGAACGCGGTGCCCTTCGGGCCGGCGCTGTAGTAGAGCGGCTTGATGCCGAACGGGTCGCGCGCGCCGAAAACCACCTTTTCGGCCGAATCCCAGATCAGGAACGCGAACATGCCGCGCAGCTTTTCGACCGCTTTGTCGCCGAGGTAGTGATATGCCGCGACGATCGCCTCGCCGTCGCCTTCAGTGGCGAATTTCGCACCGAATTTTTCGGCCAGCTCATCGCGCAGCTCGCGGTAGTTGTAGATCTCGCCGTTGAAGTTCAGCGTGTACCGGCCCGGCGCCTCCGGCGGACCCCACACCAGCGGCTGGTGCGCGTGGTCGACGTCGATGAAGGCGAGCCGGTTGAAGCCGTACACGACCTCGGCATCGGCCCAGGTGTCCTGCTCGTCAGGGCCGCGATGGCGCTGGCAGCGCATCGCCGCGCCGACGCTCGCGCGGGCGTCCGCGGCGTCGTTTTCGGTCGCGCAGATCAGTCCAAGCAGGCCGCACACGTGTACTCACACACCTCAGGGTCGGGCCGGTCCGGGGAAGGGCCCAGTATGCCGGGGCGGGGCGCCTCGCCGGGAATGCGGGTGACGCGCGGCGCAACTGGTCACCCCTTGGTCAGCGGGAGCGGCCAACTCGGCTAGGCTCCGCCTGTCACGAAGATCGGTCGAAGAAGGCCCGGTGTGAGAGGGCCTGTTGGGTGAAAGGGCAGGGCGCAGTGGGAAAACCAGAGCGCACCCCGGTGGGTAAGCGGGTCGGGCGTGTCGCCGCGCTGGCCGTGCTGGTGGCGCTGACCGCGACGGGCTGCTCGGGAGACGAGATCCTCCGCTTCGGCTGGCCCAAGGGCGTCACGCCGCAGGCCGACCAGATGCGCACCCTCTGGACGTGGACGGTCGTCGCCGCGCTGGTCGTCGGCGCGATCGTGTGGGCCCTGATCTTCTGGACCGCGATCTTCCACCGCAAGAAGAAGGGCGCGGCCGCCGAAGGCCCCGAGGACCTCCCGCGGCAGTTCCAGTACAACATCCCGCTGGAGATCTTCACGGTCGTCCTCCCGACGATCATGGTCTGCGTGCTGTTCTTCTTCACCGCGACGACCGAGAGCAAGGTCCTCGACAAGAAGCCGAACCCGGACGTCGTCGTCGACGTGATCGCCTTCCAGTGGAACTGGGAGTTCAAGTACGAGGGCGAGAACGCCAAGCGCGCCGACGGCACCCAGGTGAGCACCGTCGGCTCCTCCGGCGAGATCCCGCTGCTCGTGCTGCCGACGAACAAGACCATCGAGTACCGGCTCCGCTCGACGGACGTCATCCACTCGTTCTGGGTCCCGGAGTTCAACTTCAAGCGCGACGTCATGCCGGACCCGGAGAAGAACAACCAGGACAGCTCGTTCCAGAACTCGATCGACCGTGAAGGATCGTTCGTCGGCCGCTGCGCCGAGCTGTGCGGGACGTACCATTCGGTGATGAACTTCGAGGTGCGCGCCTTGTCCCCGGACAAGTTCGACCAGTACCTCAAGCTGCGCGCCGCGACGAACCCGAAGACCGGCAAGCCGAACACCGCGTCCGAGGCACTGGCTTCGATGAACTGCGGCGAGCTGTGCAGCCCGTACGCGGTGACCACGAAGCCGTTCAACACCGACCGCACCGCGCGCACCGCGTCCAACTGACGGCGAACCAGAAGGAGCAGGGGACCAATCCCATGAAGGTCGAAGCCCGGATTTTCTACATGGTGGCGGGGTTTGCCGTCCTCATGACCGCCGTCTACTGGGTCATGACCGCGCTCTTCACCACCGACCAGAAGGCTGAGCCGGTCGGCATCGTCGCGCTGTTCCTGACCGGCGGCCTGGCGTTCCTCGCCGGCAGCTACATGCAGTTCGTGTCCCGCCGGATCGAAGAGCGTCCGGAGGACCGCGAGGACGCCGAGATCAGCGACGGCGCCGGCGAGCTGGGCTTCTTCAGCCCGGGCAGCTACTGGCCGGTCGCGCTGGCCGCGTGCGCCGGTCTCGCCGGCCTCGCCCTCGCGTTCTTCCACATCTGGCTCCTCGTGATGGCGCTCGTGGCGCTGCTCATCGCGGTCGGCGGGCTGGTGTTCGAGTACCACACCGGTCCCGAGCACGACTGAGTACTTCCGCTTCACCGAGACGCCCGGCTGGGGATTCCTGGCCGGGCGTTTCGCGTATCCGCCTTGGCGCGCTGCGGAGCCAGCGCGGCGGCGAGCACGGCCAGCATGCCCAAGCCTTCCGGCCAGGTGAGCCGGTGGCCGAACGCCAGCATGTCCACCACGACCGCGACCACCGGGTACAGGTAGGACAGCAGCGCCACCGTCGTGGTCGGCAGCTTGCCGATGCTGGCGTACATCAGCACGTACATCACCGCCGTGTGCACCGTGCCCAGCAGCAGGAGCCACAGCAGTCCCGGGGCCGAACTCGGCAGTGGCGTGAACATCAGCGCGGGCGCGAGCACGATCGCGCCGACCGTCAGCTGAACCGCGGCGAGCAGATGCGGCCGGATGTGCTTGAGCTGCTTGGCGATGAAGGACGCACCGGCGTAGAGCAGCGCCGCGCCGAGGGCGAGCGCGATCCCGGCGAACCGGACCGGTTGCCCGTCATCTCCTTGTGCGGAAAGGGAAATCACGACAACTCCGGCGAACGCCACGCCTGCTCGCATGAGGTGCGAACGGGCGACTTTCTCGCCGAGGAACATCGCCGCCATTCCGACCAGAATCAGCGGCTGGGTGTGATAAACGACGGTGCTGACGCCGATGGACGACAGCGAGTAGGACGCGAACAGCAGCACCCAGTTGCCGACCAGCAGCAGTCCGCCGGCGACGGCGAGCAGCAGGTCGCGGCGAGTCGGTCGCCAATCGCGGAACCAGCCGCGGGCAAGGGACCACACGATCAGCAGGACGCCGCCGACGAGGCAGCGGGCGAACGCGACGGCCGGGGCGGCCGCGCCGCTTTCGAGCACGACCGCGCCGATCGTTCCGGACAGCGCCATCGCCGCGGACCACTGCAGGACCGGGCGGGATTCGGGGTTCTTCATGCGTCCCAGATTCGCCTTCGCGGCGACGCTCAACCAGTGTCAGAGATGACAATGACCGCAAAACTTGTGACATCCTGGGCGGCGTGGACGTGCAACGGGTCGCCGTGCTGCTCGCGGACCGGGTTTCGCCGTTCGAGCTGGGGGTCGCGTGCGAGGTGTTCGGCACCGACCGCAGCGCGGACGGCATGCCCGGCTGGGACTTCGGCGTGTGCTCGCCGAACGGGGCGGAAGTGGCCAGCTGGTCCGGATTCGGCCTTTCCGGACTGCGTGATCTCGACTTCGCGGCGTCCGCGGATTTAGTGATTGTGCCGACACAAGCGCCGCGGACCGCGCCGCCGCCGGAGCCGTTGCTGGACGCGTTGCGCGCCGCTCGGGAACGTGGCGCGTGGGTGGCCGGGTTCTGCGCGGGAGTGTTTTCCCTTGGCTACGCGGGACTTCTGGACGGTCGCCGCTGCACGGTGCACTGGATCTACGAGCCGGAATTCCGCCGGTTGTTTCCCACTGCGGAAGTCGACCCGCAAGCCCTCTACGCGGACGACGACGGCGTGTTCACCAGCGCCGGAACGGTTGCCGCAGTGGATTTGTGCCTGCACCTCGTGCGGCGACTGCGCGGGGTTGCGGCGGCTACCGCGTTGGCCCGGCGGATGGTGGCCGCGCCGCACCGCGCCGGTGGACAGGCGCAGTTCGTGCAGGCCCCGGTGCCCGCGACGGCCGCGCCGGACGACGCGGTGGTCGCCGAGGCGCTCGAATGGGTGGAACGGCGGTTGGACCAGCCGTTCACGGTCGCGGAATTGGCTCGCCGCAGCGGGTTGGGGGAGCGGACGTTCCTGCGCCGGTTCTCCGCGGCCACCGGGACGACGCCGCATCGCTGGCTGACCGAACGCCGCCTCGACCGGGCACAGGCGTTGTTGGAAGAGGGTTCGCTTTCGGTGGAGGACATCGCGGTCGCGTGTGGATATGCGTCCGCGGCTGCGTTGCGGCACCAGTTTTCGCGGCTGCGCTCGACCACGCCCAGCGCTTACCGGACCGCTTTCCGCTCGTGACCCGTCGGCTCAGAGCGCCCCAATGTGGCGGCTGGGATGAACGTACGTGAGGGGAACCCTGAGGGAATCAGATTCCCTCAGGGTTCCCCTCACGTACCTCAGCGGGGAGCGAGGTCACGCGACCAGGCATTGGGTGCGCTGCGAACGATCAGCGGCCAGTCGAGGAGAACGCGATCCACCGGTCCAGCAGCGTCGCTGCCGCACCGCTGTCGATGGCCTGGCGTGCTCGGTCCAGCCCAGCCGCCAAGTCGTCCTCGAGCGAATCAGAGAAGCCCGCGAAAGCGGCCAGCGCTGCAGCGGCGTTCAGCACCACCGCGTCGCGCACCGGGCCGGTCTTGCCGCTCACCAGTTCCCGGACGACCTCCGCGTTCGCCGCCGCGTCGCCGCCGCGCAGGTCTTCGGCCGTGGCGCGCGGGATGTCGAGCGACTGCGGATCCAAGGAGCGTTCCGTCACCGTGCCGCCGGAGACCACCAGCACCGACGTCGTCGTCGTGGTGGTGATCTCGTCCAGCCCGTCGTCGCCGCGGGCCACCAGCACCGACATCCCGCGCTCGGCGAAAATCTCCGCCAGTGCCCGGGTTTTGTCCGCGTAGGCGCACCCGATCAGCGCGCTTTGCGGCTGCGCCGGGTTGGTGAGCGGGCCCAGCAGGTTGAACGTGGTCGGCACGCCCAGCTCGCGCCGCGGCGGGCCGGTGTGCCGGAACGCCGGGTGGAACGCGGGCGCGAAGCAGAACCCGATGCCGATCTCCTCGAGCGACGCGAGCACCGCCTCGGGCGGCAGGTCGATCTTCACGCCGAGGGTTTCCAGCACGTCGGCCGCGCCGGACTTCGACGACGCGCTCCGGTTGCCGTGCTTGGCCACCGGCGCGCCCGCCGCCGCCGTGACGATCGTCGCCATCGTGGAGATGTTCACCGAGTTCGACCGGTCGCCGCCGGTGCCGACGATGTCCACCGCCGGGCGGCTCAGCGTGATCCGCCGGGCGTGCGACAGCATCGCGTCGGCCATGCCGGAGATCTCCGCGGGCGTTTCGCCCTTGGCGCGCAGCGCGACCGCGAAGCCGCCGATCTGCGCCTGCCCGGCACTGCCGGACATGATCTGGTCCATCGCCCACGCCGTGTCCTCCGCGGACAGGTCCTCGCCGGCGATGAGCCGGGTGAGCAGCGCGGGCCAGGTGTGCGGGGTGGCGCCCACCGGGCTCAGCCGCCGTTGACGGCGGGGACCCGCCCGGCGCGCAGCACGCCGGCGACGGTCTCCGCCGCGGTCAGCGGGTCGAGCGGGTGCACCAGCACGGCGTCGGCCAGCGCCCAGGTGGCGAGCCATCGGTCGTCGCGGCGGCGGACGGCCACCACGATCGGCGGGCAGTCGTCGATCTCGTGCTTGAGCTGGCGGGTCAGCCCGATGCCGCCGGTCGGCTGGGCCTCGCCGTCGAGGATCGCCAGGTCGACCGAGCCCGCGTCCATTTCGGCGAGCACGTCGGCGATGCCGGACGCCTCGACCCACTCGACGCGGCCGAGGTCGGCCGCCGGGCGCCTGCCGACGGCGTTCATGATCGCCTCGCGGACCTCGGCCTTGTGGCTGAACACCAGGATCCGCTGGGACTGCTCGCTCATTGAGCACGCCTCCGTCTCGTCACGGGTGGAACAGCCGCGATCGTATCCGCCGAGACGCATCTCACGCGGACGCGGTGGGCGAGTCACCCGGTTGCCGCGCCTCCCAGCCCGGCGCGTCGCCGCCGAGGCGCTGCGCCAAACCGGCCATCCGGGACCGTTCCTGGGCGCAGTGCAAGGCGTCCAGCACCTGCACCCGCCGCGCGTGCGCCAGCACCCGGTCGCCGTCGCGGCTCTGCTCGCGCAGGTCGTAGCCGTCCTGGGCGAGGATCGCCGCCGCCTCTTCGATCCGGTCCGCCGGAAGCACGAGGTGATGCACCAGCACCGCGGGCGCTTCGCTTGCCCAGCCGGGTGAATCGGCCAGCACCGCGGAGTCCGCGACGGCCGGATCGAACGCCGAAACGACGACCCGCAGACCGGGCGCGTCCGGGTCCAGAACCGCGTTTTCCGGCTTTCTCGCCAGGTCACGGAGCTTCTCCAGCCAACTCACGAGTAGCTCCTTCCGGTGCTGGTCCGCCTCTCGCGCGCGGGTGTGACGCGAAGCTCCCACGACCCGCCGCAGACCCGGCGGGCGGGGTGCCCGCACGAGAGGACATAATGCGATTCGTGACAACGGCAGCTCCCACCATCAGCCAGCGGGTCCACTCGCTGAACCGGCCGAACATGGTCAGTGTCGGCACCGTCGTGTGGCTGTCCAGCGAACTGATGTTCTTCGCCGGACTGTTCGCCATGTTCTTCACCGTCAAGGCGCAGAACCCGGCCGGGGCGTCCTGGCCGCCGCCGTTGCACGGCGAGGAATTCCACCTCAACGTCGCGTACGCGATCCCGTTCACGGTGATCCTCGTGCTGTCGTCGCTGACCTGCCAGTTCGGCGTGTTCGCCGCGGAGCGGGGCGACGTCTACGGGCTGCGGCGCTGGTACATCGTGACGCTGATCATGGGCGCGATCTTCGTGGCCGGGCAGGCGAACGAGTACCACAACCTCGTCGAGGAGGGGCTGACGATCCCGTCCGGCCCGTTCGGCACGGTGTTCTACCTCGCGACCGGTTTCCACGGCCTGCACGTGATCGGCGGGCTCATCGCCTTCGTGTTCCTGCTGGTCCGCACGAAGCTCAGCAAGTTCACTCCGGCGCAGGCCACCTCGGCGATCGTCGTGTCGTACTACTGGCACTTCGTCGACATCGTGTGGGTAGGCCTCTTCGCGGTGATCTACATCCTTCCCTGATCTCCGCACCGCCCACCACAAAACGGCCTGAACTGACAGCAAGGGTTGCCGCAAGATGACCACCAGCACCAAATCCTCGGAGCGCCGGTTCCGCGCGCGCTCGAAGATGCGCAGGCGCCTCGCGGGCGTGCTCGCACTCGGCGTCGCCCTGGTGGGGGCCGGCGCCCTGTACGCCGTCTTCGCCCCGGAACCGCAGACCGCGCAGGCACAGGGCGACCCGGCGCTGCTGCGCCAGGGCGAGCAGGTCTACAACAACACCTGCATCGAATGCCACGGCGCGAACCTCGAGGGCGTCAAGGACCGCGGTCCGAGCCTCATCGGCATCGGCGACGCGGCCGTCTACTTCCAGACTTCCTCCGGCCGGATGCCCGCGGCGCGCCAGGAGGCGCAGATCGCCCGCAAGCCGCCGAAGCTGACCCCGAGCGAGATCGACGCGGTCGGCGCCTACGTGCAGGCGCACGGCGGCGGCGCGCAGCGTCCGGAGGAGCGCGGCGAGGCGCTGCGCGGCAACGACCCGGCGCGCGGCGGCGAGCTGTTCCGCCTCAACTGCGCCTCGTGCCACAACTTCACCGGCCGCGGGGGCGCGCTGTCGGCGGGCAAGTACGCGCCGCCGCTCGACCCGGCCACCGAGGAGCAGATCTACGACGCGATGCTCACCGGGCCGCAGAACATGCCGAAGTTCTCCGACCGCCAGCTCAGCGCGGAAGAGAAGAAGGACATCATCGCCTACGTCAAGTCGGTGTCCGACGGCAACAACGACCCGGGCGGCAACGGTCTCGGCGGGGTCGGCCCCGCCTCCGAAGGCGTCATCGCCTTCGTCGTCGGAATCGCCGCGCTCGTCGGCATTACGCTGTGGATTGGATCGAAGGCATGAGTGCCGAAGGGCCCAAGCCGCCCTCGGAGGCGGAGCTGGCTGAGATGGACCGCGACGAGCTGCTCAAGCTCGGCGGTCAGCTGGACGGCGTCGAAATCGTCGACTACCCGGAGCCGTGGCCGGTCGAGGGCACCCGCGCGGAGCGGCGCGCGCAGCGCCTCGTCGCGTTCTGGTTCGCCCTGTCCGCGCTCGCCGGCCTGGCGTTCGTGGTCGTGATGGCCTGGCCGAAGTGGTGGGAGTACAAGGACCCGAGCGACCCGACCGGGCACTCGACCTACAGCCTCTACACCCCGGCGCTCGGCGTCACGCTCGGTCTCGCGGTGCTGTCGCTCGGCATCGGCGTGATCCTCTACACCAAGAAGTTCGTCCCGCACGAGACCTCGGTGCAGCAGCGCAGCGACGGCCCGTCGGCCGAGGTCGACCGGGCCACCATCCTGGCCCACCTTGCCGACGCCGGGACCCGCAACGGCATCGCCCGCCGGTCGCTGATCAAGCGCACCGCCGGCGCGGGCGCGGGCGCGCTCGGCCTCGCGGTGGCGGCGCTCCCGATCGCGTCCTTCATCAAGGACCCGTGGAAGGACACCGAGAACAAGGACGGCCTCTGGCACACCGGATGGCTGCCGCAGTTCAAGGGCGAGAAGGTCTATCTGCGCCGCAACACCGGCAACCTCGAGGCGGACGTCAAGGAAGGCGTCGCCCTGGTCAAGGCCGAGGACCTCGACGCAGGCGCGATGGAGACGGTCTTCCCGTACCGCGAATCGGAAAAGGGCGACGAGAAGAAGCTGTCCGAGGCGCTGATGCGGGTCGACAACCCGGTCATGCTCATCCGGCTGCGCCCGACCGACGCCGCGCGCGTGGTCAAGCGCAAGGGCCAGGAGGACTACAACTTCGGCGACTACTACGCGTACACGAAGATCTGCAGCCACGTCGGCTGCCCGACCTCCCTGTACGAGCAGCGCACGAACCGCATCCTCTGCCCGTGCCACCAGTCGCAGTTCGACGCCCTGCACTACGCGAAGCCCATCTTCGGCCCGGCGACGCGTCCGCTGGCGCAGCTTCCGATCACGGTTGACGAAGAGGGATACTTGATCGCGAAGGGCGACTTCAACGAGGCCATCGGACCGGCCTTCTGGGAGCGTAAGTCATGAGTTCACTCACCACGCCGACCAAGGGCACGAGCGCACTCCAGAAGCACCTTGGCGAGGCCGCGGACAACGCGGACCAGCGGTACAAGCTGGCCAAGGGCCTGCGGCACCAGATGAACAAGGTGTTCCCGACCCACTGGTCCTTCCTGCTGGGCGAGATCGCCCTGTACAGCTTCATCGTCATCCTGCTGTCCGGGGTGTACCTGACGCTGTTCTTCGACCCCTCCATGCAGGAGGTCACGTACCACGGCAGCTTCACGAACATGCAGGGCATGCAAATGTCCCAGGCGTTCCGCACCACGCTGGACATCTCGTTCGACGTGCGCGGCGGCCTGTTCGTGCGGCAGCTGCACCACTGGGCGGCGCTGATCTTCGTCGCGTCGATGATGGTGCACATGCTCCGGATCTTCTTCACCGGCGCGTTCCGCAAGCCCCGTGAAGCGAACTGGGTCATCGGCGGCCTGCTGCTGATCCTGGGCATGTTCGAGGGCTTCTTCGGCTATTCGCTCCCGGACGACCTGCTGTCCGGCACCGGTATCCGCGCGACCCTGTCCGGCATCGTGCTGTCGGTGCCGGTGATCGGCACCTGGATCCACTGGGCGCTGTTCGGCGGGGAGTTCCCCGGCGACCAGATCATCCCGCGCCTCTACACGCTGCACATCCTGCTGGTCCCGGGCATCATGCTGGCGCTGATCGGCGCGCACCTCGCGCTGGTCTGGTACCAGAAGCACACCCAGTTCCCCGGCGTGCGGCGCAAGGAGACCAACGTCGTCGGCGTGCGGATCATGCCGTACTTCGCCCTCAAGGGCGGCGCGTTCTTCACCCTGGTCGTGGGCGTGCTGGCGTTGATGTCCGGCCTGTTCCAGATCAACCCGGTGTGGAACTTCGGCCCGTACAACCCGTCGATGGTGTCCGCGGGGTCCCAGCCCGACTTCTACATGGCCTGGGCCGACGGCATGCTCCGGATCTGGCCTGCCTGGGAGGTCTATCTCGGGAACTACACGATCCCGGCGGTGTTCTTCCCCGGCGCGATCGGCATGCCGATCCTGTTCGCGCTGCTGCTCGGGTATCCGTTCCTGGAACGCAAGCTGTCCAAGGACAACGCGGCGCACAACCTGCTGCAGCGTCCGCGCGACGCACCGGTCCGCACCGCGCTGGGCATGATGGCGCTCGGGTTCTTCGCGGTGATCGAGCTGTCCGGCTTCAACGACATCATCGCCGACCAGTTCGACATCTCGCTGAACGCGACGACGTGGGCCGGGCGCATCGGCGTGCTGATCGTGCCGCCGCTGGCGTACTACTTCACCTACCGGATCTGCCTTGGCCTGCAGCGGTCCGACCGGGAAGTGCTGGAGCACGGCGTCGAGACCGGCATCATCAAGCGGCTGCCGCACGGCGAGTTCATCGAGATCCACCAGCCGCTGGGCGGCACGGACAGCCACGGCCACGCCATCCCGCTCGAGTACCAGGGCGCGGCGGTGCCGAAGAAGATGAACAAGCTCGGCACCGCGGGCCACGCCGTCCCCGGTTCGATCTGGACGCCGGACCCGGCGGAAGAGACGAAGGCGCTCGACCGCGCTCGCGGCAACGGCCACGGGAACGGCAAGGCGCAGGTCGAAGGGTCCGAGGAGTCGACCGAGGTCGGTTCCGGGCACTGAGTCCTTTCTGGTCAAGCCGGAAGGCCCCTTCCTCATCGCGAGGGAGGGGCCTTCTTGCTGTGGTTGCTTAGAGCTGGATGCGGCCGACGATCTCGCCGTCTTCGTCGATCTCGCCGGTGGGCTTGAAGCCGAGCTTCAGATAGAACGGTTGTGGGCTGTGCTTGCCCGGCATCCAGCTGACCGTGACGGATTCGGCGTCGCGGCGGCGAGCTTCAGCCAGGACGGCTTCGACCGCGAACCGGCCGTAGCCCTTTTTCTGGTGTTTGGCCGCGATGTTCAGCCGCCAGAGGTAGGAGCGGTAGTAGTCGGTCGGGTTGTCCGGGTCGAAGGCGGCCATGACGAAGCCGACGAGTTTCTTCCCGGTGTAGACCAGCCTCGGCCAGGCGATGTCCGGCTGGACGTAGGCTTCGGCGAGCGAGCGGGCGACCGAGGAAACGTAGTCGCGCTGGTGCTTCGCCACTTTGAGATCGCAGGCTTTTTCCACGTTGTCGACCGTGATTTCGACCAGACGCAGGGTCGTCATGCGAAGTACGGTAGCGCGGCCCGCGGGCTTCAGAGCCGGATGCGCGCGACGACCTCGCCCTCGTGAATCTGGCCGGTGGGCTGGAAACCCAGCCGCAGATAGAACGGCTCCGGGCTGTGCTCGCCTGGCTCCCAAAGCACCGTCGCGGACTCGTTCCCGCGCCGACGTGCCTCCGCCAGCACCGCTTCGACAGCGAACTTCCCGTAGCCCTTCTTCTGGTGCTCGGCGGCGATGTTCAACCGCCAGACGCCGCACCGGAAGTAGTCGATCGGACAGCCCGGATCGAAGGCGGCCATGACGAAGCCGACGAGGTCGTCCCCGGCGTAGACCAGCCTTGGCCAGGCCGTGTCCGGCTGGGTGTAGGCCTCCGCCAGCGACCGGGCGACCGGGGCCACGTAATGCTCCTGGTGGGGCGCCACCGACAGATCGCAGGCCGCGCCCACGTTGTCGCTGGTGACCTCCGCCAACCGCAGTGTCGTCATGCCCCGGACGTTAGCCCGGGGGTACGACAATTCCCGGCGGGTCAGGCCCCTTCGACGCCGATCTCGAACGCGGAATCGGTGTCGGCGCGCGAGTAGGACCGGAACGCGATGTGGGTGACCGTGTCGAGCACGCCGCGGACCTTGCCGATGCGGCCCGGGATCAGGTCGGCGAGGTCCTCGTGGGCCTGCACGCGCACGGTGGCGATGAGGTCGACGTCCCCGGCGCACGAGTAGACCTCGGACACCTGGTCGAGGTCCGCGATCGCCTGCGCGGCCTGCGGGATCTCCTCGGCCTCTACGTTGATCAGCACGATCGCCGTGATCACAGCGTTCCTCCCACTTGCTGGCGGTAACTACTCGAGCGCGATCGTAGCCGGGAACGCCCCCGAGGACGCCGTGGCGGGGCGGTCAGCCTGCGACATGTTCCAGGGAACGGGCGTCGGCGACTCTGGCCAGCCAGGCTTGCCATCCCGCGACGGCGGCAGGCTCGGCCCACGGTCGCGTAGTACGGACAAGCCGGGTCCCAGGCCGGGCGAGCCAGCGCAGCAGAATCCCGACCTCCTCGCCGGGAGCGCCGCGCAATGGCCCATCCCCAGGCAGTACAGTTTCCCCTGCGGCGACCAGGGATTCGACCACCGGCATCGGCGGCACTCCACGGCGCGCGACCCCAGCGGAAGCGAGCCTGCCGTAACGGATGACGGACAGCTCCCAGCCACCATTGCCATCCGGAGCGGCCGCGATGAGTTCCGCGACCGACGCGAGCGCGGCCTGCCGATGCGCGCGGCCGACGGCACGGACCAGCCCGGCCAGTTCGTCGCGGTGCCGGGCGGCCTGTTCGTAATGCCTTCGCTCCGCCATCTCCTCCAGCCTCGCCGCGGCCAGATGCAACGGGCGGCCGTCGTGACCAGCGATGAGCCCACGAGCGGCTTCCACGGCGGGGGAGTAGTCGTCGACGGTCTGCCGCCCCGCACACGGCGCTCCGCAACGACCAAGCTCCGCCAGAACGCAGGGCGTGCCGGACGCGGAGGTGGCCGAGATGCGTTGCGTGCAGGTGCGCAAGCCGGAGGCGTCGGCAAGGGTCTCGGCGGCGGTGCGCGCGTCGGCTTGGCTGCGGAACGGTCCGAGCGTGCCTGCGCGCGGCAGGCGTACCACGGAAAGCCGTGGGAAAGCCTCGTCGGTAAGGCTGATCCACCAGCCGTGGTGCGGGTTTTTCGAACGCCGGTTGTACGCCGGCCGGTGCGCGGCGATCAGCCGCAGCTCGCGGATCTCCGCCTCAAGGGAGTGCGCGCACTCGATGGCGTCCACCCGCTCCGCCAGCGCGACCATTTCCCGGATCCGGCCCCGGCTTTCGGAACCGGTGAAATAAGTCCGCACACGCCGTCTCAGGTCCCGCGCGGTGCCGACGTACAGCACTTCGTCGCGTGGTCCCTTGAAGAGGTACACACCCGGCCGGGACGGGAGGTCGGCGGCGAGGTTTCGTTTGCGACGCTGGGCTGGCGTGACGTTCGGGAGGTAGTCGATCAGCTCCTCGACGGTGTGGACGCCGAGGTTGCCGACGCGCTCCAGCAGCGCGTGCAGGACGTCGGTGGTGGCGCGGGCGTCGTCGAGCGCACGGTGCGTCGGCCGGGTGCGCGCGCCGAGCAGCATCGACAGCGAGGACAACCGGTAGCTTCGCGCTTCTTCGCGCGGGATG
This sequence comes from Amycolatopsis sp. cg13, assembly GCF_041346965.1. Lineage (GTDB taxonomy): Bacteria > Actinomycetota > Actinomycetes > Mycobacteriales > Pseudonocardiaceae > Amycolatopsis. The sequence goes on along the minus strand of NZ_CP166848.1, from coordinate 3,468,199 downwards.
ACCCGGCGCGCGAGCTTCACCGTGCAGACGACGGTGGGGCGCGGCCAGACGTAGCCGTGTCCCTCGCAGGCCGCCTTCATGAAGCTGGTGTCGAAGCCGGAGTTGTGCGCGACCAGCACGGCACCCGCGATGAACTCCAGGAACGCGGGCAGCACGCGTTCGATCCGCGGCGCGTCGTAGACCATCGCCTGCGTGATCCCGGTCAGCTCGACGATCTGCGGCGGGATCGGCGTGCCCGGGTTGACCAGCGTCGCGAACTCGCCCAGCACCTGTCCGGCGCGGACCTTGACCGCGCCGATCTCGGTGATCCCGTCCGGGCCGGGCTTGGTGCCGGTGGTTTCGAGGTCGAACACGACGAACGTGGTGTCCCGCAGCGGGGTGCCGAGCTCGTCGAACGCCAGCTGAACCTGGTCCGGCCTCGGTCGGGTCTCCATGATCGCGCACAGTAGGCCCGACCACCGACAATCTTCGCGCGCGCCGCCCGTGGCCCGATGGTGACCAGCGGAACGGGCCGGTGCGGCGCGGGATCCGGCGGCGGGGCCTACCCTGGACCAATGCACCCTCAGCCCGTCGAACCGGAAGAAGCCGCGGAGGCCGTCGGCCCCTCGGCGGTTCCGGCGCGGGCGGAGGAGGACGTCGAGGTCCCGGAAACGGGGACGTGTCCGGAACCGTCGTCGTGGACGAGCCTGCCGGAGGCGGTGCGCGAGCGCATCGCCGAACTGGCCGCGGCCGCGGTGGCGAAACTGCCGGTCGCGGACGTGCCGAGGCAGCTGCGGCCGGTCGCGAAGTTCGCTCCGGCCAAGCGCGCGAAGCTCGGCGGCACGGCGCTGCTGACCGCGTTGGGGGATTCCGCGCAGTTCCGTACCGCGGTCTTGGAATGGCTGCGCGAGCACCGGACAGACGCACTCGACCCGAACGTTTCGGACTCCGTCGCGGCCGCTGCCGCCGCGGTCCTGCTCGGTGAATCCGGTGCGGCCGGACGCGTGCGGCTGGTCGCGAAGAACGCCGAAGAAACCGCGTTGCGCGCTGAGCGGGACGCGGCGCTGGCCCGGAATCAACGTCTTGAAGCCGAACTCGCCGAGCTGCGCGCTGAGTTGGAAGAGGCGCGCGGAGCGGTCGAGAGCGTGCGCGGCGAACGCGAGGCCGAGGTCGAGAAGCTGCTGCGCCGGCTGCGTGAGCAGGGCGTGCTGCTGCGGCAGGCCAAGGACGCGGCCGAGGCTGCGCGAGCCGAGCTGGCCGACGGGGGAGCGACGCGGCAACGCGAGATCGAGACGCTGAACGTGCAGCTCGACCGGGAACGCCGCCGGGTCGCTTCCGAACGAGCCCGTGCTGAACGGGCGGTCGCGGACGCGGAGATGGCCCGGCAGTCGGCGCGCGAGGCCAGGGAGGCCGACGAGGTCCGGCTGGCGTTGCTGGTGGACACCATCGACGGTGCCGTGCACGGCTTGCGTCGTGAACTCGCTTTGGGCGACCGCGGCGCGCGCCCTGCCGACATGGTGAGCGGCGCGCGGTCCGGGCTCGGCCCTGGCGGGCGGATCCAGGACGTCACGGCGCTCGACCGGCATCTGGCGTTGCCGAACGTCCATCTCATCGTGGACGGCTACAACGTCACCAAAACGGGTTATCCGGAGCTGGCGCTGGCCGACCAGCGAGATCGGCTGGTGCATCAGCTCTCGGCGCTGGCGGCGCGCACGTCGGCGGAGGTCACGGTGGTCTTCGACGGGGCCGGCGTGCTGTCGGTGCCCGCCGCCGTGCCGCGCGGGGTGCGAGTGCTGTTCTCCGAGCGTGGGGTGCTCGCCGACGACGTGATCCGGTCCCTGGTCGCGGCCGAGCCGAAGGGCCGTCCGATGGTCGTCGCGACGTCCGACCGGGCGGTCGCGGATTCGGTCCGCGCGGCCGGTGCGCACCCCGCTCCGTCGGCCGTGCTCGTCAGCCGATTGGGTCGAGTCTGACCCTGCCCGACGTGCGGGCCCCGAAAATTGTCGGTGGTGCTTCCTACCGTTTGTTCCCGAGGCGATTCCCGGAACCGGTCCGGGGACTTCTCGGAGGAACGGAGGCTCGGCGATGAGCGAGAACAAGCAGGAGCGGTTCGGGGCCGGTTACGGCGTGCGTGCGGAGGGCTCGGCTGGGGTCAGCGGAGAAGTTCGCTTCGCGGCGGGTCCGGGGGATCGGGGCGCCGGTGTCGACGGCGGGGCGGCTCAGCGGTCTCGGCCGCCGGACCGGGGCGGTCACCCGGGCGGGGCGGGTTCTTCGGTGAGTCTTGCCACTGAGGTGAGTCCGGCCACGCGGGACCGGGATTTGGAGGCGCGCCGGGAAAGCGGCGTTTCGCCTGGTTCCGGCGGGTGCGCTGATGGGACGGCTGTTGCTTTGCGGCGGCCTGGCGAGGGGATCGGCGCGGGGACGCTACCGGGAGCAGAGGAAGCGGCTGATGCCGCGGGTTCAGTTGGCGTGGGCGAGCCGGTGCGGCTGCCGGGTTCTGGAGAGATGCCGTCTGGAACGGGCGCTGTGGGCTCGGTTGGCGTGGGCGAACACGTACGGCTGTCGGGTGCCGGGGGAGAGGTGGAGACGCGGCTGGGGACAGGAGCTGATGCTGTGGGCTCGCCAACCGTGCCGGAGCGGGCGCGGCCTGGTGCGCTCGACGAGACGGAGGCCGTCGACCCGGCGGGAACGGGTGCCGTCGACCCGGCGGGAACGGGTGAGCCTGCCGACCTTGCCCGGTCCCGGCTCTCGGCGCGGCGGCGCTCGGGCGCGTCGCGGAGCGCGAAGCGGGCGAAACCCGTTACCTCCCACCAGGAAGAGCGGCGTCCGGCTGGTGCGGTGGACGTCGCGGTCGAGGACATCGACACGTTCGTCGTCGATTGCGACCGGTGTGCGGTGCGCGGGGCGGCGTGTGCCGATTGCGTGGTCAGCGTGCTGCTCGGGCCGCCGGTCGGGCTCGTCTGGGACGCGGACGAACGGCGAGCTGTCGACGCGCTCGCCGAGGCGGGGATGGTGCCGCGGCTGCGCCTGGTTCCGGAGACCGACAGTAGGTCGGCGTGACACCAGTGGGTGACACTGACTCGCCGAGCGGTCGCCTCGGTGCGGTAAACGGTAAGTAACGGAGAGGGCCGTTTGTGCTGCCACGGCGTGTGGTCTAAGTCACATTGGACTGCCTTGCTGGTCCGATGGTGTTTCGCCGGACTACGGAGAGTTTTTACGGGGGGCCCGGTGGACGCGCCGACGGTCTTTTCGTAACCTGGCCGAGATCTCGCGCCAGGCAGCTGTCGGACGACGGCGACGCGGGATCGCCGCCGGTTCGGCTTTGTCGGGGAGTCAGAGCTGGAACCAACCACCGTGCGCGGAAAAGCTGTTGTGGAACACGACGGCCGGAACGCGGACGGGCAGCGTGCGCGAAGAGGGCCCCCGACCTCTTCCGCGCCGGGGTTCCGGCCACGGCGGCCCGACGAGCAAAGGAGACCCGCGCGGCCGTGCAGTCGCATCCAGTCAAGCGCGTGGTGTCAGGCGCCCTCGCGGCCGCCTCGGTGATCGCTATCGTCACCGCGGCGCAGCCAGCGGGCACCGCAGCCGCTTCCCCCCTCCCCGTCCTCCAGGCCCCGCCGGACTCCGGTTCGGACGCTCTCGCCAAGTACCGCGACCTCGCGGCGCAGGCGGAGAAGGCGAACGAGGACCTCCTCAAAGCCAAAGACGACCTGTCCGCGCGCCAAGGCGACCTCGACAAGGCCAACGGAGACGTGGGCAACGCCCACAACCTCTCCGCGCAGGCCGCCGAGAACGAGAAGAAGTACAAGGTCGACGTCGACAAGTTCGCGAACGCGTCGTTCCTGTCCGGCGTGCAGATGAACAAGCTGTCCGCGCTGCTGGCGGGCACGTCGACGCAGGAGTTCCTCGACCGTTCGGCGGCGCTGGACCAGATCGCGTCGCAGAAGGCCGCCGCGCTCGAGAAGCTCCAGGGCGCGGTCGACCAGGCGAAGGCCGCCGAGAAGCTGGCAGCCGACGCCGCGCAGCGGGCCACCGCGGCTCGCGACGCGGCCGCGAAGCTGACCGAAGACATCACGGCCAAGAAGAAGACGCTCGACGACCAGGTCGCCGAGCTGAAGAAGACCACGTCGGCGCTGAGCCAGGCGGATCGGAACGCGCAGAAGGACACCGGCGGCGACATCTCGGTGGACCTCGCGAACGCCGGCCCGGCCGCGGCGGCCGCCGTCCAGGCCGCGCTGAGCCAGCGGGGCAAGCCCTACGAGTGGGGCGCCACCGGGCCGAGCTCGTACGACTGCTCCGGTCTCATGCTGTGGGCCTACAAGCAGGCGGGCGTCTCGCTGCCGCGTTCGAGCCAGGCGCAGAGCCAGACCGGCACGCCGGTCCCGCGCAGCCAGCTCCAGCCCGGCGACCTGGTGTTCTACTACACGCCGGTTTCGCACGTGGGCATGTACATCGGCAACGGGATGATGGTGCACGCGCCGACCACCGGCGACGTCGTCAAGATCTCGCCGCTGCAGAGCCAGTACGTGGGCGCGCGCCGGGTCGCCTGACCGGACGTTCTCGCCTCGCCGGGGCGGCACCGCAGGACGCGGTGCCGCCCCGGTGTCGTTTCCCGGCCGGCCGCGAACCGGCGACGAGGAAATCCGCTGGCTTCGAGCCTGACCGGAGGAGCCGACGATGGCGCTCGCGGGCGAACTGGTCACCGAGACCTTCGAATACGACGCCGGTCGCGAGGTCACGGTCTACGTCCCGGCGGATCGGCCCGAGGCGGTCGTGTTCGCCGGTGACGGCGAGTTGATCTCGCAGTGGGGCACTGACCTCGAGGCCGCGGACGTGCCGCCCACGATGATCGTCGGTGTGCACCGCTCGGCCGATGAGACCCTGCGGCTTCAGGAGTACTCGCCGGGCTTCGATTCGGAGCGATTCTCGGCGCACGAGAGGTTTTTCCGCCGGGACGTCCGCCACTGGGTGCGATCGAGGTTCGGAGTGGCGTTGCCCGCCGAGCGCACCGCGGTGTGCGGTGTCTCGGCCGGTGGAGAATTGGCGCTGGCCCTGGGGCTTCGGCATCCGGACGGCTACGGCACGGTTTTGTGCGCCTCGCCCGGAGGCGGTTATCGACCGCCCGCTGACCTGCCGACGCTTCCGCGCACGTACCTCGTCGCTGGCACGCAGGAACCGTTCTTCCTCCAGAACGCGACCCGGTGGGCGGACGCGTTGCGCGACGCCGGGGCGGACGTCGTCTTGACCGAGCGAGCCGGATCGCACGGTGGCGCGTTCTGGTGCGAAGAGTTCCCACTGATGGTGGCGTGGGCGTTCGGGGCATGATTCGCCGGTGAACGAACTGGTGGCGATCGAGCTGGCTGACGACGAGCGCGCCGTGCTGTCTCGTGGACTGGGTGAGTGGAGCGGCCCAGCGCATTGCACCGATGAACTCGCGGTGGCGATGGGCTTCCAGGGCCTGGCTGGTCTGTACGAGGACGGGCGGCGCCTGCAAGCAGCGCTCTCCGCCGGTGAGCCGCTCAGCGTTCCGGACTGGCGACGGCTGCTGGTGTCCGCCGAAATCGTGTTCGCCAGCGACGTGTTCGGGTCCGGCATCGACTGGTCGGTCACGACCGGCTTTTCGGACGAGGAGACGATCAAGATCTTGCGGAGGTTGCAACGCGGGATCACGAGCGCGCTACGCGGCGCACTCCATCGTCGCGGTGACCGAGTCTCCGACCGGTAACCACCGCATTGTTCGCCGGTGGGCAAGTACCCGGCAAGGCGTTCTCGCTTCACCGGCCCGCTCCCGCGAAACCGCCCGTCGGTAGCCTGCGGGGGTGCTGAGGACCCTGCTCGTGACGAACGACTTCCCGCCGCGCCCCGGGGGCATCCAGAATTACCTCAATTCGCTGGCCACCCGGCTGCCCGCGGACGACCTCGTCGTCTACGCGCCGTCCTGGGAGCGCAGCAGCGGTTCGCACGTCGAGTTCGACGCGGCCGCTCCGTTCGAAGTCGTGCGGCATCCGACGTCGCTGATGCTGCCCACGCCGGACGTCCTGCGTCGCGCGAAGCAGATCATGCGCGCTCGCGGCTGTGAGGCCGTCTGGTTCGGCGCGGCCGCCCCGCTCGCGCTGCTTGGCCACCCGCTGCGGCAGGCGGGCGCGCGCAGGATCGTCGCTTCCACGCACGGGCACGAAGTCGGCTGGTCGATGCTTCCGGGCTCGCGGCAGGCGTTGCGGCGGATCGGCGAGACGGTCGACGTGGTCACGTACGTCAGCAAGTACACCCGCAATCGGTTCGCCGCCGCATTTGGTCGGCACGCTGGGCTGGAAATGCTGCCGAGCGGCGTCGACACCACGGTTTTCGCGCCGGATCCGGCTGGCCGTGAAGAGATCCGCGCCCGGCACGGTCTTGGCGATCGGCCGACGATCGTGTGCGTTTCGCGGCTGGTTCCGCGCAAGGGGCAGGACATGCTGATCTCCGCGCTGCCCGCGATCCGCGAGCGCGTGCCCGGCGCGGCGTTGCTGCTCGTTGGCGGCGGTCCGTACCGCAAGCGGCTTACCCAGCTGGCCGAGGCGCTCAATGTCACCGACGACGTGGTCTTCACTGGCTCGGTGCCGTGGGAGGAACTGCCCGCGCACTACAACGCGGGCGACGTCTTCGCGATGCCTGCCCGCACGCGCGGCAAGGGGCTCGACGTGGAAGGGCTCGGCATCGTCTACCTGGAGGCGTCCGCGACCGGGCTGCCGGTGGTCGCGGGCACGTCCGGCGGGGCGCCGGAGGCGGTGCTGGACGAGGTGACCGGCCACGTGGTCGACGGCCGAGACCCGGGACAGCTCGCGGAGACTCTGGTGGCGCTGCTGTCCGACCCGGTGCGCGCCCGCAGGATGGGCGAGGCGGGCCGTTCGTGGGTCGCTGAGAACTGGCGCTGGGACACGATGGCGAAGCGCCTCTCGACGCTCCTGGACGGCGATCCGGTGACGGCGGTCCGCTGACCCGGGATCAGGGTTCGTAAATCGCGGGGTGGCGCGGGTCGTCCACGCGGACCACGACGTCCGCGAGGGCGCTCGGGTCGACTTCGTTCTCGTAGCGTTCGTAAGCGGGCAGCGCCCATTCTTCGGATACGCGACGGCGCAGGGCACCCGGCGAAAGCCACAAATGCACCACGAAATCGAACGCCAATCCCGCGCCCAGCAAGAACTCTCCATCGACCACTACGACGCCGCGGTCGGGGACCGGGACGCGCGGCAGCCTGGTCGCGCGGTCGCGTTCGGCGTCCCACAGCGCGGGCAGCACTTCGCCGCTGCCGTCGTCGGCCAGCGGGTCCAGGACTTCCCGGCGCAGACCGCCCACATCGAGCCAATCGGTATACCGGGCGTCCGGATCTTGTTTCCCGTGCTCGAAACGGAGTGACGCCGGTCGCAAAAATCCCGTGGCCGGCACGCGCAGCGCGGCCCGGCCGAGCAGCTTCAGCGGGTCGGTCAGCGCCTCGGCGAGCGGGCCCGTTCCGGCCGCTCCGTCGATCGCGACCGCGATTCGTCTGCGGTGGGTGAGCGCGTCGACGCGCTCGGTCAGTTCGGCGGCGAGGGCGTCGGGGGAGATGGGGCGGTAGCGCACGATCGCATGATCCCGCACCGGTTTCCGTCGGTCCTCGATGCCATGATGGCGGCATGGCCAACGAGGAGGGCAAGACCGGGCGGAGTGGTTGGGAGACAGCCGTTTCCCGCACGATGCCGTACCCGGGCAGCCGGGTATGGGAGTTCTTGGTGGGGGACGGAGTGGAGATCTGGCTCGGCCCTGGCGTCGAGCTGCCGCGCGAACGCGGGGCCGGATACGAGACCGAACACGGCACCACCGGCGAGATCCGCAGCTATTCCGAGGACCTGTTGCGGCTCACCTGGCGTCCGACGGACTGGGACCACGATTCCTTGCTGGAGCTCGAAGTCGCGGACCTCGGCAAGCGCAGCACGCTGAAGATCCGCCAGGAGCAGCTCGCGGACGTGGCGGAGAAGGCCGAACAGCGGGCATATTGGAAACAAGTGGTCGAGCGCGTCGAGGCGGCATTGGCCGAACGCTGACCGAACTGCACTGGGGGTCCCAGCAGTGAGTGTCGACGAACACGCCGAGGAACTTCCTTTGGCGGACGAGGAATTCTGGCAAAACCCGCACGAATGGCTGGCGCGGCGGCGCGAATCCGGCGCGGTGTGCCCGATGACCGCCCGGCGCGGCATCCCGTCCTACCTGGTCAGCGGATACGAGCAGGCGCGCGAGCTGCTCAACGATCCGCGCGTCAGCAAGGACAGCGCCGAGGTGCAGCGGGTGTACGCGGCGAAGGTCGGCCAAGAGATCGACGCGCCGGACTTCGGCAACCTGCTCACCCGGCACATGCTCAACAGCGACCCGCCGGTCCACACCCGGCTGCGCAAGCTGGTGAACAAGGCGTTCACCTCTCGCACCGTGGCGCGGCTGCGGCCGCGGATCCAGGAGATCGCCGATTCGCTGCTGGACGAGATGGCCCAGCACGAGCAGGTCGACCTGGTGCAGGCGTTCGCCGAGCCGTTGCCGATCACCGTCATCTGCGAGCTGCTCGGCGTGCGCGTCGAGGACCGCGGCGAGTTCACCGCCTGGTCGCACACGCTGCTGTCGTTCTCCGTGGACCCGGAGTCCCAGGCCGTGGCGGCGCGGGAGATGCAGGAATACCTGCAGCAGCTGATCGAGAGCAAGCGCGCCGAACCGGCCGAAGACCTGTTGTCGGACCTCGTGCACGCCAGCGACGAAGGCGATTCGCTCGACGAGGACGAACTGGTCTCGATGGCGTTCCTGTTGCTGGTCGCCGGGCACGAGACGACGGTCAACCTGATCGCCAACGCCACGTTCGCGTTGCTGCGCGCGCCCGAACAGGCGGAGAAACTGCGTGCCGACCCGAGCTTGCTGCCGGGTGCGGTCGAGGAATTCCTCCGGTTCGACGGGCCGATCAACTTCGCGACCCTGCGCTTCACAGTCGAGGAGATCGAGGCGGGCGGCGTCACCGTCCCGACCGACGAGTTCCTGCAGATTTCGCTGTTGGCGGCCAACCGCGACCCGGAGAAGTTCCCCGACCCGGACACGCTCGACGTCACCCGCCCGCCCGGCGGGCACCTCGCGTTCGGGCACGGCATCCACTACTGCGTCGGCGCGCCGCTGGCTCGGCTGGAGGCGCAGATCGCGCTGGGCTCGCTGCTGGCGCGGTTCCCGGAGCTGAGCCTGGCCGTGCCGGTCGAAAGGATCGTGTACCGGCCGAGTTCGCTGGTGCACGGCGTGCTGGCGCTGCCGGTGCGGCTGAACGGGGCGTAGCGGCTGTCACTGCGGTTCCGCCCGCTGCCCGGTTAGGGTCGGCGGGTGGAACCCAGTGCTGCCGATCTCCTCGCCCTCGACGCCGCGCACGTGTGGCATCCCTACGCGCCGATGCCGGGCCGCGTGCCGCCTCTCCTCGTGGAAGCGGCGAGCGGGGTCCGGCTGAAGCTCGCCGACGGACGGGAACTGGTCGACGGCATGTCGTCCTGGTGGGCGGCGGTGCACGGCTACCGGAACCCGGTGCTCGACGCGGCGCTGGCGGAGCAGGCCGGGCGGATGAGCCACGTGATGTTCGGCGGGCTCACGCACGAACCGGCGATCACGCTCGCGAAGACGTTGGTCGAGATGACTCCGGACGGGCTCGAGCACGTGTTCCTGTGCGATTCGGGCTCGGTTTCGGTCGAGGTCGCGGTGAAAATGTGCCTGCAGTACCAGCGTTCTCGCGGGCTGCCCGGCAAACACCGGCTGCTGACCTGGCGCGGCGGCTATCACGGCGACACGTTCACGCCGATGAGCGTCTGCGATCCGGACGGCGGCATGCATTCGCTGTGGCGCGGAGTGCTGCCGGAACAGGTTTTCGTGCCGTCGCCGCCGTCCGGTTTCGACACTGCGGTGGATCAGTCCTATGTGGACGAACTGGCGAAGGCGATCGAGCAGCACGCGGACGAACTGGCCGCGGTGATCGTGGAACCGGTGGTGCAGGGCGCGGGCGGCATGCGGTTTCACCATCCCGATTACCTGCGAGCGCTGCGCGAGCTGACTCGTGAGCACGACGTGCTGCTGGTGTTCGACGAGATCGCGACCGGATTCGGCCGTACTGGAAGGCTTTTCGCGGCCGAGCACGCTGGCGTGACGCCCGATGTGCTGTGCGTCGGCAAGGCGCTCACCGGCGGCTATCTCACGATGGCTGCCGCGTTGTGCACGCCCGAAATCGCCGACGGCATCACGCGTGGCGAGCTGCCGGTGCTCGCGCACGGACCGACGTTCATGGGAAATCCGCTGGCTTCGGCGGTCGCCAACGCTTCGCTCGGTTTGCTGGCTGAAGGCCAATGGCAGTCCGATGTGGCCCGGATCGAAACCGCGCTGCGCCAAGGACTTGAGCCGGCTCGGGAGCTGCCGCACGTCGTGGATGTGCGGGTGCTGGGCGCGATCGGCGTGCTGCAGCTCGATCACGAGGTGGACATGGGCGTCGCGACCGAGGTGGTGACGGCTGAGGGCGCGTGGCTCCGGCCGTTCCGGGATTTGATCTACGCGATGCCGCCGTACATCAGCACCGAGGCCGACCTGGCGGTGGTCACGTCGGCGATGCACGCCGCCGCGGCGAAGGCCTGAGGTTACTTCGGGTTAGGCGTGGCTGCGCGTAGTGGTTCGAGCCTAGTCACGCAACCCGATCGTGGGTAATTCGATAAAGATCCACTCCATAGAGTGGGACATAGCGGACATTTCACAGGGATCCCGGTTTCCTGGTGATCATGAGACGACTTGCCGTGCTTCGCCACGACGTGCCCGCCTCGCTCGTGGTCTTCCTCGTCGCGGTCCCGCTTTCGCTCGGGATCGCCCTCGCGTCCGGCGCGCCGATCGTCGCCGGGCTGATCGCCGCCGTCGTCGGCGGCGTGGTCGCCGGTGCCCTCGGCGGCTCTCCGCTGCAGGTCAGCGGGCCCGCCGCCGGGCTCACCGTGCTGATGGCCGAGACGATTTCCACCTTCGGGTGGGCGGTCACCTGCCTGATCACCGTCCTCGCCGGCGCGCTGCAGATCCTGTTCGGCCTGAGCCGCGTCGCGCGGGCGGCGCTGGCCATCTCGCCGGCGATCGTGCACGGGATGCTCGCCGGGATCGGCATCACGATCGTTCTCGGCCAGCTGCACGTGCTGTTCGGCGGGAAGGCGCAGAGTTCGGCGCTGGAGAACATCGCCCAGCTGCCCGCGCAGATCGCCGCCCACCACGACGCCGCCGCGCTGATCGGCGTCCTGACCCTCGCCATCCTCCTCGCCTGGCCCAAACTTCCCGCCGCGGTCAGGAAAATCCCCGGCCCGCTCGCGGCGATCGCCGTCGCGACGCTCGTGTCCCTTGCCGCCGGGATGACGCTGCCGCGCGTCGAACTGTCCGGCGATCTGCTGCAGATCCGCTTCGCGCCGCAGCTGCCGGACGGCGGATGGGGCCAGGTCGCGGTCGCGGTGGTCACGATCGCGCTGATCGCCAGCGTCGAGAGCCTGCTGTCCGCGGTCGCGGTCGACAAGCTGCAGAACGGCCCGCGCGCCAACCTGAACCGCGAGCTGATCGGCCAGGGCGCGGCGAACATGGTGTCCGGCGCCATCGGCGGGCTGCCGGTGACCGGCGTGATCGTGCGCAGTTCCACGAACGTCGCGGCCGGGGCGCGCACGCGGGCCTCGGCGATCCTGCACGGCGTGTGGGTGCTGGTGTTCGTGGTCGCGCTCGCCGGGGTGCTGAAGTCGATTCCGCTGGCCGCGCTCGCCGGGCTGCTCGTGCACGTCGGCGCGAAGCTGGTGAATCCCGGGCATCTGCGGCAAGTGCTGCGACATGGGGATCTGCCGCTTTACCTGGTGACCGTCGCCGGAGTGGTCGTGTTCGACCTGCTGACCGGCGTGCTCGCCGGGATCGTGCTGGCCGTGCTGCTGATGCTGCGTCGCACCGTGTGGTCGGGCGTGCATGCCGAGCAGCACAGCGGCGAATGGCGCGTGATCGTCGAAGGTGTGCTGACGTTCCTGTCGGTGCCGCGGTTGACGAAGGTGCTGGGCACGATTCCGGAGGGGTCGAAGGTGACGCTGGAACTGGTCGCCGACTACCTCGACCACGCGGCGTTCGAAAGCCTTTCCGCCTGGCAGCAAGCGCACGAACGCGCTGGCGGCACGGTGGTCGTCGACGAGATCGGGCATCCGTGGTTCGCCAAGGGCAAGGAGGGCCGCCCGACGCTCCGGCGCACCGCGGCGGCCGGCGCGATGCCGAGGTGGCTGGCTCCGTGGTCGGCTTGGCAGGCCGCGGACGTGCGGGTTCCCGGGCAGCGCACGCACCGGGGCGCGACCGAATTCCAGCGCCGGGCCGCGCCGCTGCTGAAGGACGTCCTCAGCGGGCTCGCGCACGCTCAGCAGCCGCACACGCTGTTCATCACCTGCGGTGATTCGCGGATCGTGCCGAACCTGATCACCACGTCCGGTCCGGGCGACCTGTTCACCATCCGCAACATCGGCAACCTGGTGCCGCCGGGGCAGGCCGATCCGTCGACCAACGCGGCGATCGAATTCGCGGTCGGGGTGCTGGGCGTGCGGGAAATCGTGGTGTGCGGGCACTCCTCGTGCGGTGCGATGGGCGCGCTGGCCAGCGGTCCGCCCGCGGACACCGCGCTGGCGACCTGGCTGGTGCACGCCGAACCGAGCCGGCAGCGGGCCGGTGCGGTGACCCTCGACGGGGAGCGCCCGGAGCGCGAACCGGACCGGCTGGCGTTGCACAACGTCCTGCAGCAGTTGACGCATCTGCGGCAATATCCGCTGGTCGCCGAGGCCGAAGCACGCGGGGAGCTGGCGCTGACCGGGCTGTACTTCGACGTCGGCGAGGCCCAGGTGTATCTCGCCGACCCGGCGAAGGGGGAGTTCGTGGCCGCCGGAGCGCCCGCTGCGGCTCCGGCCGGCTGACTCGGGCCCTCGCGCGTGCCCTCCGGTGCGCGCGAGGGAGCCCCGAGTGTTGACATCGGGGAGCACGGCAATATCTTGATGGCTCGTGACGACGCTCGTGATGACCGGAACCGGGACCGACGTCGGCAAAACGGTCGCCACCGCGGCGATCGCGGCGCTGGCCCTCGCGCAGGGACAACGCGTCGCGGTGCTGAAACCCGCGCAGACCGGCGTGCTCCCCGGAGAGGCAGGCGACCTCGCCGAGGTGGTGCGGCTGGCGGGCAAGGACCTGACGATCCGCGAACTGCGGCGTTACCCGGATCCGCTTTCCCCGGAGGCCGCTTCCCGCCGCTCCGGGCTCCCGACCGTCGGCCCCGGCGAGATCGCCGCCGCCGCGAGCGAGCTGGACGCCGCGCACGACTTGACCCTGGTCGAGGGCGCGGGCGGCTTGCTGGTCCGGTTCGACGCACAGGGGAGCACGCTGGCGGATGCCGCCTGGTCCCTGGGCGCGCCGGTGGTCCTCGTTGCTCAAGCCGGACTGGGCACGCTCAACACGACTGCGCTGACCGCCGAAGTCGCTACCCGGCGGGGCCTGAACGTCGTGGGCGTCATCATCGGCTCCTGGCCCGCCGCTCCCGACCTGGCCGCCCTGGAAAACCTCCGCGACTTGCCGGTTGCCGCTGGCGCTCCGCTGCTGGGTGCCCTTCCCGCCGGTTTGGGCACCGCCGATCGCGAGACCTTCACCGAACAGGCCCGCCTGGGCCTGTCCCCGTGGTTCGGCGGCGAATTCGACCCGGAAGCCTTCACCACCGCCGCCTCCACCCAAAACTGATGCGCCTCGCGCTCACCCGTGACACCCCCTGGCCTTCCGCGCAAACCCAGCCGATGCCAAGTACCTTGAAACCCCAACTCGCCTCCACCGAGAAATCGCCCCGGTTTCTGGACTGAGCGATCCGATCGGCCCCCCGGGCCGAGCGGATCGGGAGGGAAGAAACCGGATGAAGGCGATTTCTCCGCCGCGACGAAGTCGCGGCAATCCAATCCAGAAGGGAGTCCCCGGTGGTCGATTCCGCGGGAAAGGCGGCGCATCGGTCGTCGGCGGTTGCCGAGGGGTGGTCGGTGCCGGTGTTGTTTCCGCCGCAGCGTCCTCGGGTGGTGGTGAAGGCTGATCTTCTGCCTGCGGTGAGTGTGTTGTCGACGGCTGCGTTGCTGGGGATTCCGATGGGCTGGTTGTGGTCTCTTCTGGCTCCGGCCGAGCGGGTGCGGGTGATCAGCACTAACGGTCAGTTGGCGCCGTTGGAGTTGGAGAGTTGGCATCGGTTTGACGATCTGGCGGTGTTCGGGTTTTTGGCGATGGCTACCGGGTTGCTGATCGGGCTCGTGGTGTGGTTCCTGCGGGAGCGGCGCGGGCCGGTGGTGCTGGTGGCGGCGGCTGGTGGGGCGTTGGTCGCGGCTTGGCTGGGGACGCAGATGGGGCCTGCGTTCGCCAACTCGAAGTATTCGGTGGATGCGCCGCCTGCGTTGGGGGCGGTGATCGAGCAGGCGCCTCGGATCGAGACCGGGTGGGTGGTGCTGGCCGCGCCGCTGGTGACTTGTTTGGTTTATGCGTTGATGACGGCTTGGAATGGCCGGGAGGATCTTGGGCGGCGGTTGGGGTGAGTTCTCGGCTCGTCGCCTGGCGGCGACATTGCGCCCATGGTTGCGTGGGGCACCCCGAAGCTTGATTGTGATGACGGGCGGCGGGTGCTTGTCAAGGCGGGAAAGATGCCTTGACAAGCACCCGCCGCCCGCATTTTGGCTTCGTATCGGGGTGCGGGGGTGGTGTGGGTGCACCTCGAGTTGGGTGCGTCGGCGCGGCTGGGTGGTGTGGGTGCTTGGCGAGTTGGGTGCGCTGGCTGCGGGTGGGCAGTGGGTGCGCGCGGCTGAGTTCGCCCGTCGCATTGGGTTCGCGATGCGGGGTTAGCGCCCCAACGTGGCATTGGGTGCATCTGACGCACCGAACGCCACATTGGGTGCATGCGACGCACCCAATGTGGCGTTGGGGCGCATCCCGGCGGGCGGCAGAACGAGGGCGGGCCGTGAAGGGTCCCTTGAGGGAATCTATGTCCGTGAAGGGGTCCCTCGCGGACGTCGGCGGGTCGTGAGGGGAACCCTGAGGGAATCAGATTCCCTCAGGGTGGCCCTCACGGACCTGGACGGAGCTCTGAAGGCGGCACTTACGGACCGGGGCTCGGCTAGTTCAGGTCCGCGGGTTTGGTGAAGGTCGCCAGTTCGGTGGGCGGCAGCGGCACCGCGCCCAGGGTTTCCAGGAATCCGGCTTCCCTGGTGAGCAGGCGGCAGACGATGCGCAGGCGGCGCAGGGGATGCGTTTCCTCCAGCAGCAGCTGCCGGTCCTCCAGCGGGAGGAGGCAGTCGGCGGCTAGTTGGTAGGCGAGTTCGCCCAGGTCGGCGTCGTCGTGGGGCGGGTGCCAGTCGTCTGCGTGCCAGGCGGCTTCGCAGTATCGCTCGTGTGCGGCGCGGGCCACCTTGGCCAACTGGTGGGCCGTCGACTCCGCGGTGGTGGGGACTGGGTCGTCGGGGAGCCAGTCGACCACGGCCATCAAGTACGGCGCGGACGCTCGGTGCAGTTCGCGCAGGCGGAAGCGGCGCGAAGCGCGGGTGACTACGTCGTAGCGGCCGTCGGGGAGGCGTTTTGCTTCGCGCAGGATTGTGCTGCAGCCGACGTTGTACACGTGGTCCAAACCACTGACCTCGCGGACCAACGGTGCGCGCAGGGCGACTACGCCGAATTCGTGTTCGGGGACGTTGCCGGTCACCAGGTCCGCGGTGAGCTGCCGGTAGCGCGGTTCGAAGATGTGCAGCGGCAGGTGCGTACCGGGGAGCAGCACTGTCTGCAACGGAAACAACGGCAGGGTCGCCGTCCCGCTGGGGCACTGCTCTGGCTCGGTCACGCGTCCACGGTACGGGCTGCGGAGCGCTGGCGCAGTTCGTGTTTACCGCCGCGGCGGGGGTTTCAGGACCGCGAAAGGGTCGGTGATGTGCATGTCTTTCGCGGCGAAAGAAAACAGCGCCGCAGGTCGTCCGCCCGCGCGACCGGGGGCGGCGGTGTGGCCGGTGGGGACCAGCAGACCACGCCGTTGGAGCACGCGTTGCAGGTTCGTCGCGGACACCTTGTAGCCGAGTGCGGCGGAGTACAGGCCGCGCAGGGCGGAGATGGTGAATTCCTCTGGGGCCAGTGCGAAACCCAGGTTGGTGTAGCTCAGTTTCGACCGCAGGCGGTCGCGGGCGCGCAGCACGATGGCCTCGTGGTCGAACGCGGTGCGCGGCAGGGCGTTCACGTCGTGCCACTCGGTGTCTTCGGGGACTGCTGGGTCGACATCGGAGGGGACTAAGCCCAGGAACGCGGTGGCTACGACGCGCGGGCCGGGGACGCGGTCCGGGGCGCTGAAGACGGCTAGTTGCTCTACGTGCTTCAGCTGGCGGACGTCCACCTTCTCGGCGAGCTGGCGCCGGATGGAGGTTTCGACGTCTTCGTCGGGGCGCAATCGGCCGCCTGGGAGGGACCAGCGGCCTAGGTGCGGATCCAGGGCTCGGCGCCACAAGAGGACGCGCAGTGTGTCGGAGCGCACTTGAAGGACTGCCGCCAGAACCTCGTGGGCGAGGGGGGCCCGGGTGTTAAGATGGCTTCGCACGGTTTTCGATTATAAGGCGAAAACCGGGATGGGGAGGAACCGGGGTGGATCCGGTTCGCAAGGCCGGCGAAATCGAGAGGGCCGAAGACATGACCACCACGCTTGACCAGGATCTGACCCCTTACGGCGGGGTCGAGGCGGACGCCGACTGGGCCGCCCGCGTGCGGGAGCTCGCCCGCAAACGCGACGCGGTGCTGCTCGCGCACAACTACCAGGTCCCGGAGATCCAGGACATCGCGGACTTCACCGGCGACTCTCTGGCGCTCAGCCGCATCGCGGCCAGCAGCGACGCGTCGACGATCGTCTTCTGCGGCGTGCACTTCATGGCCGAGACGGCGAAGATCCTGGCTCCGGAGAAGACGGTGCTGATCCCGGACGCGCGGGCCGGCTGCTCGCTCGCCGACTCCATCACCGGCGCTCAGCTGCGCGAGTGGAAGGCCGAGCACCCGGGCGCGGTGGTCGTGTCGTACGTGAACACGACGGCCGAGGTCAAGGCCGAGACGGACATCTGCTGCACGTCGTCGAACGCGGTCGACGTCGTCGCGTCCATCCCCGCTGACCAGGAAGTTCTCTTCCTGCCGGACCAGTTCCTCGGCGCGCACGTCAAGCGCGTGACCGGGCGCGAGAACATGCACATCTGGGCCGGGGAGTGCCACGTGCACGCCGGGATCAACGGGGCCGAGCTGGCCGCGCGCGCCGAGGAGAATCCGGACGCCGACCTGTTCATCCACCCCGAATGCGGCTGCGCGACCTCGGCGCTTTACCTGGCCGGCGAGGGCGCGGTGGCCCCGGAGCGGGTCAAGATCCTGTCCACCGGCGACATGGTGCACGCGGCGCGCGACACCAAGGCGACCTCGGTGCTCGTGGCCACCGAGATCGGCATGATCCACCAGCTGCGCAAGGCCGCGCCGGAGATCGACTTCCGCGCGGTGAACGACCGGGCCTCGTGCCGGTACATGAAGATGATCACCCCGGCCGCGCTGCTGCGGAGCCTCACCGAGGGCGCGGACGAGGTCCACGTCGACCCGGAAACGGCCTCGCGGGCCCGCGCCTCGGTGCGGCGGATGATCGAAATCGGGCAGCCTGGCGGTGGGGAATGAGCGGCCTAGTTAACGCCGATGAGGCGAAAACCTCACCGGATCCGCGCTGGGAAGCCCGGGCGGATGTGGTGGTGATCGGCAGCGGCGTGGCCGGGCTGTCGGCGGCGCTGCGGGCCCGAGAACTCGGGCTGCATGTGCTGGTCGTGACGAAGGCGGCGGTCGCCGACGGCAACACGCGGTGGGCGCAGGGCGGCGTGGCCGTGGTGCTCGACGGCGAGCGCGACGAGGGCGACACGGTCGAGAAGCACACGGCGGACACGCTCACCGCCGGAGCTGGGATCTGCGACGAGGCCGCCGTGCGGGCGATCGTCGGCGGCGGTCCGGCGGCCGTCACTGAGCTTCGGCAGAACGGAGCGGTGTTCGACCACAGCTCGAGCGGGCTGTCGCGGGCTCGCGAGGGCGGGCACAGCGCGTTCCGGGTCATCCACGCTGGCGGCGATGCGACGGGCGCGGAGGTAGAGCGTGCGCTGGTCGCGCAGGCTGGCGAGCGGCGGATTCCGGTGTTGGAGCACCACATCGCGGTCGACGCGCTGCGCACGCCCGCGGGCGAGGTGGCCGGGGTGACGGTGCTCGACCGCAACGGCGTGCCGGGTGTGGTGCGCGCGTCCGCGGTGGTGCTGGCCAGCGGCGGGTTCGGGCAGCTGTACCAGGCGACCTCCAATCCGGAGATCGCGACCGGCGACGGGCTGGCGCTCGCGCTGCGGGCCGGGGCGACGGCGGCCGACATCGAGTTCGTGCAGTTCCATCCGACGGTGCTGTACACGCCGGGCGCGCGTGGGCGGTGTCCGCTCGTCACGGAGGCAGTGCGCGGCGAGGGTGCGACTCTCGTCGACGGCGCGGGCGCGTCGGTGATGGCCGGGGTGCATCCGCTCGGCGATCTGGCTCCGCGCGACGTCGTGGCGGCGGCGATCACCCGGCGGCAGCTGCTGGCTCCCGGCGGCATCGACGATCACGTTTTCCTTGACGCCACTGGCATTCCCGGGTTCGCGAAGCGGTTCCCGACGGTGCACGCGGCGTGCGCGGTGCTCGGCATCGACCCGGCGGTGGACGCGATTCCGGTGACGCCCGCGGCGCACTTCGCGTGCGGCGGCGTGGTGGCCACTGTGGACGGACGGTCGAGCGTGCGCGGGCTGTACGCGGCGGGCGAGGTCGCCCGGACCGGGTTGCACGGGGCGAATCGGCTGGCGTCCAACAGCCTTCTCGAAGGGCTGGTCGTCGGGCAGCGGACCGCGGAGGCGGTTGCCGCGGATCTGGCCGCCGGGTTGCTGCCGGATCCGTCGCGGGGACGGCTTCCGGAACGGACGGTCGCGCCGACGGCGGAACGTGATGTGCTGCAACGGGTGATGAGCCGGTACGCGGCAATCGGCCGCGATGCGGACGGGCTCGCGGCGGCGGTCTCGGCGCTCGACTTGTCGACAACGGACAGTCCGTTGTCGACGCACAGTGCGGTCGAGGACGCGGCGCTCACCGTGGCGGCGCAGGCGTTGCTCGCGGCGGCGGAGCGGCGGACGGAATCGCGGGGATGTCACGTGCGGACGGACTTCCCCGAACGGGACGAAGGGCTGCGGCGGAGCCAGCTGATCCGGCTGAGCCCGTCGGGACAGCCGGTACTGGTCGAAGCGGCGTCGTTGGAAGGGGTGGCATGAGCGGGGAATTCTCCGAATCGGTCGTGCGGTCGCTGGTGGTGGACGGGCTGGACGTCGCCGACGTGAAGCGCGTCGTGACCACTGCGCTGGAAGAGGATTTGCGGTACGGGCCGGACGCCACGACGGCATCCACGGTTCCGGCGGACGCCCGTGCGGTGGCAGAGCTGACGCCGCGCGTCGCCGGTGTCGTGGCCGGGATTCCGGTGGCGCTGGCGGTTTTCGACCAGGTGCTCGGCGACGACTACGAGGTGGTCTCGATCCGTGAGGACGGTTCGACCGCCGTCCCGGGTGAGCCGGTGCTCGTGCTGCGCGGTCCGGTGCGCGGGTTGCTGACTGCGGAGCGCACGGCGCTGAACCTGTTGTGCCTGCTGTCCGGAGTGGCGACGGCGACCGCGGCGTGGGTGTCCGCGATCGAGGGAACCGGTGCGGCGGTGCGGGATTCGCGCAAGACGACGCCGGGGCTGCGGCTGCTGCAGAAGTACGCGGTGCGGTGCGGTGGCGGTGTGAATCACCGGATGGGCCTTGGCGACGCGGTGCTGATCAAGGACAACCACGTGGTCGCGGCGGGTTCGGTCACCGCGGCGCTGGCGGCGGCGCGGGAGCACGCGCCGCAGCTGCCGTGCGAGGTCGAGGTGGACGATCTGGCCCAGCTGGACGAGGCGCTGGCCGCCGGGGCGGACGAGGTGCTGCTGGACAACTTCACGCCGGAGGAGTGCGTGAAGGCGGTCGCGCGGCGCGACGAGATTTCGCCGAAGACGCGGCTGGAGTCGTCCGGCGGGCTGACCCTCGATCGCGCGCGACCGTACGCCGAGTCCGGTGTGGACTATCTCTCCGTCGGCGGGCTCACGCATTCCTCGCCCGCGCTCGACCTCGGGATGGACCTGCGATAACCCTGTCGCCGCGGCCCGCTCTCCACTAGAATCTCGTTGTCCGACAAGGGGAGGGGGCCGCGGTGCGGGGAATTGCCGCCGGAGCGGTGGCCGCGCTCGTGGCGCTCGGCCTGCCCAGCACGGCGACCTCGGCCGCCGCGGCCGCGTGCGCGAATCCGTCCGACCCGTACACCGGGCCGGTGCCCTGGGGCCAGCGGCTGGTGAACCCGCCGCGGCTGTGGGCGCTGACCAAGGGCGAGGGGCAGACCGTCGCGGTGATCGGCACCGGCGTCGACAAGCAGAACGCGCAATTCGGGCCGGGACAGGTGCTCGGCGGCGCGGGCACCGCGGATTCCGACTGCGACGGCCGCGGCACGATCGCCGCGGGCATCGTCGGCGCGCAGCCGGCGAACCAGACCACGTTCACCGGGGTCGCGCCCGGCGTGAAGCTGCTTCCGTTGCGCTACACCGAAAGCAACGGTTCGTCCTCGGACGGCGGCGGTGACCCTGGTGCGCTGGCCGGAGCAATTGACACGGCGGTCGACCGCGGCGCGGGAGTGATTCTCGTGGCGGTCCCGGCGGGTTCGGACAGTGCGGCGCTCGGCGCGGCGCTCGACCACGCGAAATCGCGCGGGGCCGTGGTGATTTCGGCCGCGGCGGCCACTCAGCAAGGCGCGCACACGTATCCGACCGCGTCGAAAGGCGTGCTCGCGGTCGGCTCGACGGACGAATCCGGCGCGCCGGTGCAGACCGAAGCCGGGGATTACCTCGGAATCGCCGCGCCCGGCGCGAATCTGGTGAGCACGTCGGCCGGTGGCGGAGGCGCGGTCGCACATCGGTGGCCGATCACCGACCCGAGCCTGGCCGCGGCGTATGTAGCCGGGGTGGCGGCGCTGGTGCGTTCGGCGCATCCGGAGATGAAGGGCGAGGAAGTGGTGAACCGGTTGATGCTCACCGCGTCCCGTCCGCCGTCCGGGGCGCACGATCCGCGCCGGGGCTGGGGAATGCTCGACGCTTACGCCGCGGTGTCTTCGACGTTGCCCGCTAGCGCGCCTGGCCCGAGTGCGGCGGCGGTGCGGTCCGAGCTGCCCGCGGTGGTTCCGGCTGCTGCGGAGGCTCGGCCGACGTCGGATGTGGCGGCGGGAGTTGTTGCGGTGGGCGGGGTTGCGGCCGCGGCTGCGGCGGGGATCGGCGTGGCTGCGTTCCGGCGGGGGCGGCGGCGCGGGTGGCGGCCGTCGCGGTTTCGGGCTTGAGACCTCGTGAGTGGCGGTCGCGGTTCTAACCGGGATCAACACTCACGAGGCGCGTCGAGCCGATGATCGCCACCCCGCGCCCGTCGCGGGCAATATGCACGCTGAAATCCGCGCCCTCGCGGGAAAATCGCCCGATCACCTCACGATAAGTGCTGCGGTCGTAGGATTCCCAGCCCGCTGCTTCCAACGTCGGACGCACCGCTTCGGTCAGCACCCGCAGCGCACCGGGACTGTCCTCCAGCCGGACCCCGTACTGCCAGCACACCAGATGCCCGGGCTGCGCGGGATCGCAGTCCAGCTCACCGTCCACTGTGGGCACCGCACGAGAGCCGAACGCCTGGGCGACACTGTCGATGACGTTCGTCAGCTCGGCGGCCAGATCCTTCAATTCGCGCGTGATCACGGCAGCACCGCCGGAACCGGCACGGGCGCTTCAGTGACGTGACCGCCGGTCAGCACGCCGTAGATGTTCTCCCACGAATCCGAACCCGGTTTGAGCACGCCGCTGTGCGAGGACAGACCCCACTGCACATTGCCCGCCGCGTCGCGGCCGGTGGTGAGTTCGGTGACGCCGGGGAAGGTGTCCGGGTCGGCGCCGTGGCCGATGCCGGTCCATTCCAGCGCCCCGGCGTTGCCCTGGGCGAGGATGATCGGGTCCAGCGGGGCGGTCATCGAGTACCGCTGCACGCCGGCCTGGCTCGGCGGCAGGTCCGCTGGGCTCCATACGCCGTGTCCCATGCCCGCCGACTCTACGTGCAGCACCCGGTCCACTGGCAAGCCTTGCTGGTCAGCGAGCCCGACGGTGGCGCCGCCGTAGCTGTGCCCGATCGCGGTGATCGTGGCGGCTCCGCCGGTCTGGGAGTCGACCTGGCCGCGCAGTTCGTCGCCGAACGCCTTGAGGTTCGGGGCCATTGTCTGCGCGTAGCTGGCTTCGGCGCCCTCGGTGGTGACGTTCTGCGGGAACACGCCGTCGGCCCACACGACCATCGCGGTCCGGCCGCTCGGGTCGGCGGCTACGAGGCTGCGGCCGAGGTCGGCGTAGGACTGGAAGGTGTCCATCCGGGTGTGCACGCCGGGCACGAACAGCCCGACGTTGCGCGTGCCCGGCTGGATGGTGCCGACGAGTTCGGCGATCCGGCCGTTGCCGGACGGATCGAACCGCAGGATCTGCCGGTGGTCGTCGAGAATGCTTTGGTACAGCGCGATTCGCCGCTGCGAGCGGGCGATGTCGTCCGGATCGGACAGTCCGGCGAGGCGGGTCCGTTCGGCGGCGAGCGCGTCGGACACCTTCATCCGGTTGGCCGCGATGGTCCCGGCCCAGCCGCCGCTGGCAGCGGACTTTCCGGCTGACGGCACCGGATCTTCGGGCAGCAACGAGCGGTACATCGCCGCCACCTGCTCGTCGGCGCGCCGGTATCCCGCCGACGAAGCGGTGAGCCCGTCGCGAAGGACCTGGAGGCGAACGACGCGCTGGTCGACGTCGCCGGCGAGCGTGCCGAGCGTTTTCGCCAGCCCGGCGGCACATCCGGCCGACGCGGACAC
This sequence comes from Amycolatopsis sp. cg13, assembly GCF_041346965.1. Lineage (GTDB taxonomy): Bacteria > Actinomycetota > Actinomycetes > Mycobacteriales > Pseudonocardiaceae > Amycolatopsis. The sequence continues at coordinate 3,445,177 of NZ_CP166848.1, read as the reverse complement.
CTGGCCGAAGGCCGCGGCGGGCACTCGTTCGCCCGCCACGGCCTGCTGCGCGGTCCGGAGCACGCCGGCGCGAGCGTCCACTTCGGACGCCGCGCTGGCGAGTTTCGCCGGGGCGACCCGGTAGCCGTCGGTCACGGCTGGTCGATCGGCTCTTCGCCGATGACCGAGGGCGCGACCGGAGTCTGCTGGCCCCACACGTTCTCGGTTTCGACGAGCCACGCGGGAATGCGCCTGCCGGAGCCCATGTCGCCGCCCGCGCCCATGCCGCCCATCGGCATCATGGGCATCATCGGCATCGCGCTCTTGGCCGCCGCGCCCGCCGCACCGGCAGCACCGCCCGCGAGCCCGCTGAGGACGTTCGACTGCGCGTTCCCGGCGAGCCCGGAGTGCGCGGCCGGAGCTTCCCCGGCGCCGCTGAGGCCGCCGCCGGACGGAATCCCGCCGCCGTCGATCGACGGTGCGCCTCCGCCGCCGACCGGGATCCCGCCGCCGCCCCCGCCCTCGGGACCGGCTCCGCCGCCGAGCTTCATGCCCGGCGGGGTGTCCTGCTCTTTGTCCTTGTCGTTCTTGTCTTTGTCCTTGCCCGAGGCCCACGGCGGAACCTTCGGCATGATCGACCCGAAGCGGCCGAACGCGGCGGCGGACGCGGCCGCGAGACCGGCGGTGAACATGTCGCCGAACAGCGGGCTGCCCGGCGTCTGCGCGGGATGCCCCGGCTGGGAGCCGGGAACCTGCGTGCCGTCGGTGGGCAGCGGGTGCGAGTCGACCGGGGCGCCCACCGCGGTGCCGCCGTCCGGGCTGTTGCCGATCGGACCGGTCGCGCCGCCGGTGGAAGCGCCGCCGCCGGGAACCGGCTTGGGCGGCGGGGCGGCCGCGTTCGGCGAAACCGGGATCGCGTCCTCGGCGGTGTCGTAATTCGTCGCGAGGTTGTTCATCACGACGATCGCCTTCGCGTGCGCGGAGCCGGCGGCGTTGGCGGCCTGTTGCTGCGCTTCGACGTTGGCGATCGCCTGCTGCCGCTGCTGCGTCGCGGCGACGACGGTGGCGGGCGGAGTGTCCGGCGGGAGCAGCGGCGGGTTGACCGCCAGCGCGACGTCGGCGGGGGAGACGTCCGGCACCGCGACCGGCGGCGGCATCTCGGTTTTCGCCTTGACCAGCGCGTCCGCGGCGTCCTCCAGCATGTCGCGCATGCCCTGCGCGGTGACCGCGACCTTCCGGATGCCGCCGACGAGGTCGGTCATCATCGTCCGGTACTGATCGGCCGCGCCGCCGGTCCACGAGCTGGAGAAGTCGGTGAGCTGATCGGACAGGTTCTCCGCCTGGTCGTACAGCCCGCGCGAGGCCGAACCCCACTGTTCGGCCGCGGCGCGCGCGGTGGTCGGGTCGCCCGCCTGCAGCATCGCGTAAAGCTGCTGATGGGTGTAGCCGGCGAAGTTGGTGCGAGGGCCGCTCATGCCTTCTTACCCCCTGAGGAATCAAGGCCCAGCAACGAGAAAAGCGGGTCCAGCAGACCGGTCTGCTGACCCGATTGGTGCAAATCGCCCGCGACCGACTGGTCGGCCTGGGCGTACCCGTCGGCGACGGTGGTGGTGACGTCCTGAGCGAACGTGATCGCCCCGCGGACCTGCTCCAGCAGGCCCTGCATTTCGGCGACCGCGGCGTGGTGGGCGTCGGCGAGCGAAGCGGCTTCCCCGAACTCCCCGAACAGCAGCGGATGCTCGCCGAGGGTGCGCAGGAAGTCGTTCGGCCGGGACATCGCGTGGATCTGGGTTTCCAGCTCCCGGACGAAGTCGCTCAGCGATTCCAGGTGGACGTAGTACGACTGGTCGGGCATCGGCCGGTGACCTCTCGTGCGGCAGGACGCGGGAAAGCCGGCCGTCCGGAGCGGGCGGGGGGTGGTCCCGCCCCGGACGGCCGGCGTCGGGGCCGGATCAGGCGAACAGGCCCTGGTTTCGGTTCTCCAGCTGGTGCTGGAGATCGTGGGCGTCGCCGACCTTGGTGCCGAACTGCGCGATGATCGCGACGATGTCGGCGGTCGCCTGGCGGAGCCGGGTCTCGGACGCGCGCGCCGCTTCACCGGCGGAGCTGCCCGAGGCGTACCAGGTCTGGGTGATCGGCTGCAGGTTCTGGTGCAGCTGCTCCAGCTGGGAGGTCAGCGCCTTCGCCTTGGCGGCGAGCGACGCGGAGCTGTGCTGCAGGGCTCCGAAGCTGATTTCTACGACGTCAGCCATGGTGTCTTGTCCTCTCTCAGGGGTTGAGGCGAGGGATCACGTTGCCCTCGACGGTGTGGCTGACGCTCTGGAAGCTCTGGTGCACGTCGGAGTCGCCCGAGTTGTAGTTCGCGTGGCTGGTGTGCACCAGCTGCGACATCGTGTCGAGCTCGCGGACGGCGGCGGTCATCTTCTCCTGGAGCCTGCGCTGCAGGTCCCAGAACGCGACGGCCTGGTCGCCCTTGTAGTTCCGCAGCGTCTCGGTCAGCTCGGACTCCAAGCTGGCCATCGTCGTCTTCGCGCTCGACGCGGTCTCCTCGAAGCCCTGGACGGCGCGCGTCATGGCAGCTGAATCTGCCTGGAATCCCGGACTGGACATCTGACGGGCCACCTCCTTCCCTCTCGTGGAAAATCCCGGTGCGCGGCGGGCCGCGCGGTGTGAATGTCACGCTAGAAAAAGAGCGGGTCCGGTCAAACGGCACAACTGCCGGTCGCTTTGACGGCACTATTACCCACAGGTGGGGTGCGCCCTACCCCCGAGACGGGGGAGCACGCCAGTGCTCGGCCCCCTGCTGACGACCAGGCTTGTCCCATGACTTCCTGGGGATTGCGAGTGTTCCGGCTGCATCGCCCGCTGGGGGTGCTGGCCGGGGCGATGGTGCCGCTGTTGGTCGTGTGCGTGTTCGGACTGCTGCTGGATGATCGCACGCTCGTCAACGCGCCGCTGTGGGCCAAACCGTTCAAATTCGCGGTTTCCGTGGCGTTGTACGCGCCGACGCTGGCGTGGCTGTTGTCGCTCGTGAAGCGCGGCCGCCGGGCCGGCTGGTGGATGGGCACGGTGTTCGCCGTCGGCATGGGCACGGACATGGCGCTGCTGGTGTGGCAGGTGCTCGTCCTGGACCGTCCGCTGCACTTCAACCACGAGACGCCGGCCGACGTGACGATCGGCAACATTCTCGCGACCGGCGCGTTCACCGCGTGGGGCGCGACCGCGGCGGTGGTGATTCTGCTGCTGTTCCAAAAGCTGCCGGACCGCGCGCTGATGTCCGCGCTGCGGTGGGGAACCGCGCTCGCGGCGGGCGGAATGGGGTTGGCGCTCATGATGTTCTCGGCCAGCCCGGCACAGCAGCGGGTGCTGGACGGCGGCGGGAAGCCGTCGATGATCGGCGGGCACACGGTCGGTCTCGACGACGGCGGGCCCGGGTTGCCGCTGCTGGGGTGGAGCACGGTCGGCGGGGATATGCGGATCACGCATTTCGTGGGGATTCACGCGATTCAGGCGTTGCCGCTTCTGGCGCTCGCGTTGGTCGCGTTGTCTCGGCGGTATCCGGTGCTGTCCAACGAACTTGTGCGGCGTCGGCTGGTGTGGACTGGGGTCGTCGGGTACGCCGGGGTCATCGTGATTACGGCGTGGCAGGCAATGCGGGGGCAGTCGATTGTGCGGCCGGATGTGTGGACGCTTGCCGCGACTGCCGGGTTGGTCGCGGTGGTGGCGCTTGGCGGGGTGTTGTCGGTGCGGGCTGCGGTGGTTCCCAGTGAGCGGCATGCGTTGAGGGGATTCTGAGATCTGTCCGGTACCTCTTGCCGGGCCGGTCGCGGGTGGCTGGCCCGACGGGAGGACGGGGTCATGGCATTTCCCCAGGAGCTGCTGGATTCGCTGCGGCGCGCGCCGGAGGACATCGCGTTCGAGCACGGGGAGCGGAGGGTTCGCCGGGGAGAGGTGCTCGATCTCGTCGGGCGGTTCGTGGCCGGGTTGCGGGCGGCCGGGGTGCGCGCTGGGGACGGGGTCGGGATCGCCACCGGGGTGACGCCGGAGGGGTGGGCCGCACAGGTGGCTGTGCAGACTCTCGGGGCTCGGGCGGTGGGGGTGCGGGAGGGGTTGCCCGCGGCGCATTTGGCCGCGGTGCTGGACGGGGTCGTGGTTGTGGTGACTGATGGTTCAGTTCAGTTGCCTGGGGTCCGGGCGTTGGTTGTCGGGCCGGAGCTTCTTGCCGAATACGAGGAGCCGGTGCCTTGCGGGCGGCCTGAGGATATCGGGTGGGTGGTTTTCACCAGCGGGAGCACGGGGGCGCCCAAGGGGGTCGCGTATCGGTTCGATGCGTTGGGGGAGTTCGGGATCGAGCAGCGGGGGAAGACGCCGGAAGGGGAGTATCGGCGGTTTTTGCTGTTCGGGACTTTGAGCAGTGCGGTGATGGTGTTGCATTTGCAGGCTTGTTTGCTTGCCGGCGGCACTGTGGTTATTCCGGTCGGGGCGCCGGATTTTCCTTGGATTCTGCCTCGGTTGGACATTTCGGCGGCATTGGTGACAGTGCCTCGGTTGTATCGGATGCTGGACGTGTTGCGGCGGGAGCAGGTTGATCTTTCCCGGTTGCGGGCGCTGACTGTGGCCGGGTCGCCGGTGGAGCCCGGGTTGCTGGCTGAGGGGTTCGAACGGATCGGGCCGGCGTTGCGGCAGGGGTATGGGCAGACTGAGACCGGGAAATTGACTGTGCTGTACCGAGAGGACGTCGATGGGCATCCGGAGACGATCGCTTCGGTGGGGTTGCCTTGCGACGGTGTTTCGGTGGAGGTCCGGGATGCTGCCGGGCACGTGGTTCCCGCGGGGGTTTCCGGGGAGGTTTTCGTTCGTGCGGCTCGGGTTTTCGCGGGGTATTGGGAGGATTCCGCGTCGAGTCGTTCGGTGGTGGTCGACGGATGGGTTCGCACGCAGGACATCGGGCGGTTGGACGAGCGTGGGTTTTTGTATCTGACCGGGCGCGCGCGGGATGTGGTGATCGTCAACGCGGTGATTCATTACACCGGGCCGATCGAGCGGGTGCTCGCTTCGCATCGCGAGGTGGATCAGGCGTACGTCGTGGCTGTGCCGGATGAGCGGACCGGAGAAGCGGCGCACGCGTTTGTTGTTGCCGCGCCTGGGTGTGTGCCTGATCCGGTGCGGTTGCGGGAGGCTGTCGCCGCGGAGCTGGGGGAGGGGGCGGTTCCGGCTTCGGTGACCGTGGTGGGGGAGGTTCCTGTTGCGGCGTCTGGGAAGCCGGACAAGGGGGCGTTGCGGGGGATGGTTTCGCGGGGTTCTTAAACGCCGTGAAGGGCTCCTTGAAGGAATCTGATTCCTTCAAGGAGCCCTTCACGGACGTTGGGTTATTTAGACGCCCGCGGTTTGCTTGATCCAGTCTCGGCTGTTGGCGACGCTGGCGTAGTTCTGGGTGCCGTGTTCGTCGCTGCCGGAGTTTTCGCCGGTGGAGCAGACGCCCACCTGGACGCCGTCGGCCAGCTGCGGGCCGCCGGAGTCGCCGTGCCACGAGGAGCCGGTGACGCCCTTGCTGGCGATCGCCTTGCCGTTGAAGGCGTCCGTGCTCTCGCCGGTCACCTGGACGTCCGCGGTCTTCAGGGTGTCGGACGGCGGGCTCTGGTCCTTCGTGCGGCCCCAGCCGTAGATCTGGTTGGTGGCACCGTTTTCCGGGTCCTTGTCGGCCAGCTTCATGAACGTCGTGTCCACTGCGGACTTCAGGTGCAGCAGGGCGATGTCGCCGTTGGGCGAGGCCTTCTGCTCGTCGACCGCCGCTTCCGTGCCCTTGCCCAGTGAGACGTCGCCGACCTTGACGTGCATGCCGCCCTTGTTCAGGCAGTGCTGCGCGGTGAGCACCCATTGCGAGGCGATGATCGTGCCGGAGCATTCGAAGCCGCCGTAGTCGGTCACGTCGTCCCAGAAGATCTGGGCGCCCCACGGGGCCGACTTCACGGTGCCGCCGCCGATGATGTGCGTGTCGGCGCTCGCCGGGAGTGCCGCCCCGACTCCGAACGCCATCGCTGCCCCTGCGACGACGGCCGCCGCTTTCGCGTAACGCATGGAAAATCCCTCCGCCTCGGTGGTGATTTCCCGACCGTAGGCGGCATGTGGAAATCCGGTAACCTACGGAAGTCGGTCTTCGATCCACGTTTCGCGGAGCGTGCCGTCCGGGTCAAGACGCCGGTGGAGGGCTTCGGCTTGCTCCGGACGGGTGAGCGCGGCGACGGCGGCTTCCTGCCGGAGATGCAGTGCTTTGACGGCGATGCGGAGCTTGCGGATCCGGCCGCGTACCCGGAGGCGGGCTCGCCACGGGTGCCAGAGGACGGCTAGCAGGAGACTGGTGGTTTCGGCGCGGTAGCTCTGGGCAGCTTGGGTGAGTTGGTCGGTGTCTGTGATACCGCCCAGGCGTCGGTCGACGGCCGCTGTTACGGCGCTTTCCAGGACACGTTCATGGGCACCGGCGGCGAAATCGGCTACTCGGCGGGGGATTCCGGCGACCAGGACCGCGGTGAGGAGTTCGGACAGGGCGTCGTGGAGGGCGCGGTGTGCGTCCGTGCCGTCTTCGAGGACGGCGGCGATTCCGAGTGCGTCGGCGAGGGTTTTCCGGCTGGTCAAGGTGTTCGGGGGCAAACCGATCCGGATTTCGTGCACACCGCCGGAGATCGCGCGGGTCGCTTCGAGCCGGCGGTATACCTCGGCGCGGAGCTGGCGGCGTTCCTGGACCTTGGCGAAGTAGTTCGTCAGCGCGGCGCCGACGACGCCTCCGCCGGTGGTATAGGCCAGTTCGACCAGGCCGGGCATCCGGGGCTCCCTCCCTCGCGGACTGCATATGCTGGCAGGCAAGCGAGAACTACAGGGGAGCGGGATGCGAACGGTGACCTTCGGCGCGGCGCGCGGCGACCGGCTGGTGATCGCGGTGCGCGGCCGGGCGCATCCCGGCGCGGACGATTTCTGGGACGGGAACTGGCTGGTCAGCCCGATCGAAATCGTGTCCGGCGGGTTCACCGCGCGGCTGGCCGCCGGGTTGCGGGCCAATGAACTGCAGGCGTTTCGCCAGGAGTTGGCGGCCTGCACGGAGTCCGGCGGCAGCGCGCGGTTGACGTCGCTGGAGGAATGGCTGGACTTGACCGTGACCGTCGCGGCGGACGGCCTGGTCGAGGCGGAGGGCGTCGCGGTCGCGGATCATTCGAGCGGGAACCGGTTGCTGTTCCGGCTTGAGGGGATCGAGTACGCGCAGGTGGCGGAGGTTGTGGCTGCGTTGGCGGCGGTGGAGGAAGAATTTCCCGTGCTGGGGCTTCCGTGAAGATGGTGTGCGCGGATGGCGTATGAGATCCACCTGTACTGCCGGACTGGCGGGTTGAGTGCGGCCGCCGGGTTCGAAGTGCTGACCGCGGCGTTGCCGGTCGAGGATCGCCGCGACGGTGAAGGCTGGGTGTCCGCGGAGGTGGGTTGCCAGCTCGAGTTCTCCGCGGGGACTCCGGTGGTGGCCGCGATGATCGCCGAACTGGTGCCGAGCGACGAGTCGGGCCGGGTCGGCGCCTCGGACGCGATAGCGACGCTCACGCTGAGCGGCGAGGTCGAGTCGTCGGCGGTGTCGGCGGTGTGGCGTACGGCGAAGTCGTTGTGGGACGTGGTTCCTTACGATGACGGCTCCGGTTTCGCCGTGGACCTGGACGAGTTGTGACCGGCGACAGCGGGGAGTACCCGGTGCTGACGCCGGTGTGGGCCAAGCGGCGCGAAGTGCCCGCTGATTCCGGTGTGGCGCGGGAGCTCGCCGCGATGGAGGCGCTGGTTCGCGGGGAGTTGTCCGGGCCGGAGTTCTCCCTGGCCTGGGGCGCTGCTTGGCGGCTGTCCACCGCACGACGGGAACGGTTGCGGACCCCGTTCTACCAGGTCTTGAACCACCTCTTCTTCGTGCTCGAGGAGTACCCGATCGATCCGGCACTGCGCGACCCGGGCGACGTGACGGACGAGGAGTTGCTCATTGAGGTGCGTGCGGCGCTGCGGCGGCTGGCGGCGGAGGAAGGCTTCTCCGTCCGAGGTCCGGTTGCGCGGGAGATCCAGCTGTACTGCCGGACCGGCGGGTTGAGTGCGGCCGCCGGGTTCGACGCGCTGACCGCGGCGTTGCCGGTCGAGGATCGCCGCGACGGTGAAGGCTGGGTGTCCGCGGAGGTGGGTTGTCAGCTCGAGTTTTCCGCGGTCGCGCCGCTGATTTCGGAGGCGCACTTGGAGATGATCCTGAAGAGGTCTCCAGGTGACGAGCCGGGTCGGGTCGCTGCTGCCGACGCGATCGTGACGCTCGCGGTGAGCGACGAGATCGCGTGGCCCGCGGTAACGGGGGTGTGGCGGGCGGCGAAGTCGTTGTGGGACGTGGTTCGGTACGACAGCGGCGCGGGCTGGGGGCTGAGTGAGCTACATTTTCACTACTGTCGACGACGAGGACGTGTGGAGTCCGGCGCTTCGGGTCGGCCGGTTGTTCGTGAACATGGGTGTGACGCTGGCGCACAACTTCGACCTCGACATCAGCGATGCCGGGTTCAGCCCCATGGCCGCCGATTACTACTGCGTGGACCCGGCCAAGCTTGCCGTGTTCGTGCGGACGATGCTCGACAGCTCAGTGATGACTCATCACGTGTACCGGGAATTGGCGCGCGGGTTTCTCGGAGTATGCCTGGTTCTGCTGGAACGGTCCGGTATTCCGATCGAAGACGTGCCGCCGGATGTGGCTCGCTGCCGGGATTCGATGCGGAATATCCCGAGCTGATGTCGTGGCCGGAGATTCCGCAGTTGAGCAGGTTGTCGTCGCGGGAGCGGTTCGAGTGGTGGATCGGCGGGGGACGGCTGCCGGACGGAACGCATCCGTGGGGCTGGGGCGAGTTGCTGAGCCTGTTGTTCAGCGGGTTGTGGAGAGAGATCGACGAGGGCCAGGCGTGGTCGGAGGCGGAGAAGGACCGGTATCTGCGCGCGGCCTGCGACGTGCTTTCGTACGTGGAGGAGCACGGGCTGATCGAGGCGGACGAGCTGCTGAACCGGCAGTTGTTCATGTCGATCGGGCTCGTGAAATCCGGGTTTTCCTTGCCTGGCAAGGGGTATGCCGCGGAGGACGCCATCCGGCGGATCATGGCGGTGCTCACGCCCGAGCGGATCGACGAGTGCGAGCGGCTGGGCCCTGGGCGGACGAAGTTGTCCGCGCCGGAGATCGCCCGGCTGCATCGGGTCAAGCAGCTCATCAAGCTTGCCGGGGAGGTGCGAGACCACCTCGTCGATCCGGAGCTGCGCGCCGTCGTGCTTCGGTGGGAACCGCTGTATCCGCGATTGCCGTGAGAAAGGCGGAAACGCTCAGCCACCACGAACGCGTCGCCGACGTGATGCATCGTCCCGGGATGTACGGGATCTGCACGCTGCAGCAGGCGGATGAGGTGGAAGAGTTTTTCGCGCTGGTAAGGGAGTTCCTCGCCGAAGCACGGCAGCTCACGCTCCCGCCGCCTCCGCCGAGGCGCTTTTTTTCGCAAGAGCGTGCCGGTGCGGAGGAAAGGTGAACGACCCGGAGTCGCGGCGACCCGTCAGTTTCTGGGATTTCCACCGGATCTCGGACATCTTCGCCTGGCCCACTCGCCGCAGGTCGCTCCCCGTGGAACGGCCGGACATCCCGTGGCGGTCGATCAAGGTCATGGCGGAATGGAGCGCCGACCCGCTGTGGGTCTTCGATCCGTACGCCCACGACGTGACCACTCCCGTCGACCCCGCGTCGCCGGAGCTGGGGCTGAGCGCGGAGCTGGCTCGCGACCTGTCCGCCTGGCAGGACGAATGGGAAGCCACGATGAACCACGACGACCCGGCTTCCTCCGCGTTCCCCTCGGCGGAGGCCGAGCGCAGCTTCGACGAGCGCGGCTGGGAACTCGCCCGGCGGGTTCGGCGGGAAGTGCCCGCGGAGTGGGACGTTTCCTACTCGAGCCATCTGTCGAGCCGAGAGGTCTTCCTCGACTGAGACCCGCTCAGTCCTCCACCGGTTTGGTCCAGGCCACCTGCACCAGCTCCGTCCCGTGCCGTCGCGAAACCAGCGTTCCCCGGCCGGCAGGCTGCGGCGAAGGCTTCACATCGCCCAGCAGCGCGCCTTCTTCCTTGCCGCCGGACATGACCAGGCCAGGCGACCCCAGCTCCCGCACCCGCTGGATCACCGCCTCGTACATGCCTCGCCCGGCCCCGCCGGAGGAGCGGGCCAGGATCAGGTGCAGGCCGATATCCCTTGCCTGCGGGAGGAATTCCAGCAACGGCAGCACGGGATTCCGGCCCGCGGTCGCGACGAGTTCGTAGTCGTCGATGACCACGTACAGGTCCGGCCCCCGCCACCAGGAGCGGTTGCGCAGCTGATCGGGCGTGACGTCCGGACCGGGGAGGCGGTTGCGCATCGCGGTCGCGCATTGGTTCACCAAGTCCGTCAGCGTGTTCTCCGCACCGGCATAGCCGAGCAGGTGCGGTTGATCGACCACGCCCAGCAGGCCCCGGCGGTAATCGCCGACCAGGATCAGGGCTTCGTCGGGGGTGTTAGTCGCGCAGATGCCGGTGACGAGAGCGCGCAGCAGCGAACTCTTGCCCGATTCGACGTCGCCGAAGGCCAGGAAGTGCGGGTCCGTCCGGAAATCGAGGTGGACGGGGCGCAGGGTCGATTCCGCCAGGCCCAGGGTGATCCGGCCGTGGGGAGCGGCGGGAAGGGAGTCCAGCGGGACTTCCGGGGGCAGGAGGCGGACCTGCGGAGCGCGCGGGCCGGTCCAGGCGGCGGAGACTCGGCGGACCAGGTCCAGGCCGCCGGCGCCGACGGTTTCCGGGCGTTGGTCTGAGTCGATGCGCGGGAGAGCCGCGAGGAAGTGCAGTTTGTCCGCGGTGAGACCACGGCCGGGGCGGTCGGCGGGGACGTTTTGGGCTACCTTGCGGTCGATCGACGAGTCCGCCGGGTCGCCCAGGCGCAGTTCGAAGCGGGTGCTGATGGCGTCGCGCAGCTGGGCGCGGGCGCCGATCCACTGGTTCAGCGAGACCAGGACGTGGATGCCGAAGCCCAGACCCCGTTGCGCCAGCGCGGTGATTTGTTCTTCCAGCTTCTCGTATTCCGAGCGAATGGTGGTCCAGTTGTCCACGAAGAGGAACACATCGCCGAACTCGCGGTCGTCGCTGCTTTCGGTGAATTCGCTGCGGCGGCTGCGGAAGGCGGCCATCGACTCGATCCCGTGCGCGGCGAAGAATTCTTCCCGTTGTTCCAGCAAAGTGACCAGTTCCGCGACGACCCGGCGGCAGCGTTGCGGGTCTCGGCGCGTCGCGTAGCCCGAAACATGCGGCAGGCCGGCGATCGGGGCGAGTGCGCCGCCGCCCATGTCCAGGATGAAGAACTGCACCTCGGCGGGGGTGTGGGTGAGCGCGAGCATCGCCGCGATGTCCTTCATCAATGTCGACTTGCCGCTTTGCGGTGCGCCGACGATCACCGCGTTGCCCGCCGCGCCGGAGAAATCCGCCCACAGCATGTCGCGACGCTGTTCGAAAGGCTTGTCCACCAACGCGACCGGAATGGTCAGCTTGCCGTTGCCGCCCCAGCCGAGAGGACACAAGCCGCGGCGGGGGTCTTCGCCGATCGGGGGCAGCAGCTGGTCCAAAGTGGGCGGTTCGGCCAGCGGCGGCAGCCAGATCTGGTGGGCGGCTGGGCCGCGTCCCTCCAAACGGGACAGCATCGCGCCGATGATCGTTTCGCCGGTTCCCTTCGCGGGGGCCTCGGCGGCGGGTTGTTCGGCGACTGGTACTTCAACCGGTCCCAGTGTGAACGGCAGGACGCCCAGTTGTTGTCCGTCTGAACGCACAATCCGGCTGCGTGGCGGGAGTTCGCCGGAGACGTACGCCGCCTTCAGCCGGATCAGAGTGTCGTTGTCGGACTTCAGATACGCCGAACCCGGTACCGGCGGCAGCTGGTAGGCATCCGCGACACCCAGCACCGCACGGCTTTCCGCGGCGGAGAACGTTCGCAGGCCGATTCGGTACGACAGGTGCGAGTCGAGCCCGCGCAGGCGGCCCTCTTCGAGACGCTGCGAAGCCAGAAGCAGGTGGATGCCCAGCGAACGCCCGAGCCGTCCGATGGCGACGAACAGGTCGATGAACTCCGGCCGCGAGGACAGGAGCTCGGAGAACTCGTCGATGATCACCAGCAGCGAAGGCAACGGCTGCAGCGGAGTACCGTCCGCGCGCGCCTTTTCGTAGTCGCGCACCGAGGCGTAGTTGCCCGCCGCGTGCAGAAGTTCCTGCCGCCGCAGCAATTCGCCGTTCAACGCGTCCGCCATGCGGTCGACCAGCGCGAGGTCGTCGGACAGGTTCGTGATCACCGCGCAGGTGTGCGGCAGGTTGGTCATGCCGGCGAACGTCGCGCCGCCCTTGAAGTCGATCAGCGCGAGGTTCAGCTTCTCCGACGAATGCGTGACGGCCAGCGCGGTGACCAGCGTGCGCAGCAGTTCGCTCTTGCCGGACCCGGTCGCGCCGATCACCAAGCCGTGCGGGCCCATGCCGCCCTCGGCGGATTCCTTGAGGTCGAGGTCGACCGGGCGGCCGTCGGGGTTCACGCCCAACGGAATCCGCAGCCGGTCGCGCGCCGGGCGCGGGGCCCAGGTGACGGTGGTGTCGGTGTCGCGCGGGTCGCCGATGCCGAGCAGCCCGGCCAATCCGAATGTCGAGGACATCGGTTGTTCGCTGACCACCGCGCCGCCGTGGTGCAGCGGCGTCAGCATCCGGGCCAGCGCTTCGGCCGCGCCGTGGTCGAGGCGATCCGGCATGCCGAGGAAGCCGAGCCGCGCTTCGGTGCCGTCGAGCACCACCATGCCGAGCTGATCCGGTGCGACGTGCAGGCTCAGCAATCGCTCGGTCGACGTCGCGCGCGGTTGGTCGCCGCCGACTTCCAGCACGGTCACGCCCAGCCGGCCTTCTTCGGCCAGCAGCCGCGGTTCGCCGTGGGAATCGCCGCCGTCGACAACGAGCACGATGTGCGGCAGATCGGCCGAGACACCGCGGCGCGAGAACGCGGGGCGGTCGCCGAGGTCCGGGCCGAGCAACCGCGCCAGTTCCGCGGCGTTGTCGGCGAACAGCCGCCGCGGGCCGGTCGCGTCGGCGAGCACCGGCGCGGTGGCGTGCGGCAGCCACTTCGCCCAATCCCAGTCGTGCGAACGGTCCGGGGCGACGCAGAACGCCACCCGCAGGTCGGTCGGGGAGTGGAAAGTGACCAGCTGAGCCAGCACCGCGCGGGTCATCCCGAGCACGTCGAACCGCCGCCCGGACAGCGTCGCCGCCGCGTACGAGCGCAGCGACACCGAAACCGGCAGGCCTTCGACGGTCGAGAAAGTCTGGATGAAGTGCTTGAGGTTGGTGGAGGAAACCGGGTCCAGCTCTTCCAACGGCGCGATCTGCGGCGCGCGCAACGGCGTCGCGAGCGGCTGCGGCCCGGTGGCCGCGCGCACCATCGCGAACGAGCGGTCGGCGCGGCGGCGGTCCCAGTGCTGGTCGGTTTCGACGTACGCCCACAGGTCCGCCGGATCCGGCTGCTGTGCGATCAGCGTGGCGCGCTGCGAGTCGGCGACCGCGCGCACGCGCGTGCGAAGGCCCGCGAGGTACCGCTGGTAGTCGCGGCGCTCCTCGTTGATCTGCGCCTTCTTCGCCATGCCGCCGCGGCCGAGCGACATCACGATCATGCCGCCCATCGCGGTGACGAACAGCGCGCCGAAGATCCAGGTCATCACCCCGCCGTCGCGTCCGATGTAGACGAACGACATCGCGCCCATGCCGAGCATCATCGGCAGGAACATCATGAGCTGCATCACGCCGCCGGAGCCGCTCTTGGGCAGCATCGGCGGGGACTGCAGCATGATCTCCCCAGGCTGCTCGCCGAGCAGGCCGAGGCGGTCGCGGGTGGAACTCATGCCCCGTATTTTGGCCGCCGGTTGTCCGGTCGCGGTGGGTACTTTTGCCGTCCGCTCGCCCGGCGGCGCGAACTTACGCTCTGCGCAGACGCCCCGCACCGGTGCGTCGTACGCACGGAGCGGGAGGGAGAGCCATGGGCACGACCGGCGAGTACCGGGCCGAGCCGGAGGCCATGCGCTCCACCGTCGGCAACGTGGGCGCCGTCATCGCCCACGGCATCAACGCCGTCGCAGACCTGGAAAAACTCGTCCTGCAGCCGACGACGTTCGCCAGTTTCGGCAGCGTCGTCGCGGCGGCCAACGAGGCGCTGCACTCGCAGCAGGTGACCGCGGTGCGTTCGCTGCTGCAGCTGCTGCAGGAGATCAACGGCCTGGTCAAGCACAGCGCCGACGCTTACCAAAGCGCCGACGAAGCCGTTTCCGACGGCTATGGCGGAGGTGCCCAGTCTGCTGGGTCTTCTACGCCGCTGACGTCGATCTGGGGAACCCCGCACGCCGCGCACCTGGCCGCAGCGGCGATCACCGACAGCACCGGCGCGCACGGCGAACCGTCCTCGGTCGGCAACGTGCTGCGATACCTCGGCGACGCGGACCTCGGCAGGCTCGCCGAGCACCCGCTGACCGACGCCCGCTTCCATGGCGTCGCGGACTTCAACGACTGGCTCGCCGGCGACGCCGACAACCAGGCGCGCGTCGGCCTGATCGAGGTGTACTCGGGCACCGCGCGCACCTTCGGCGACGTGCCCGGCGGCGTGCACAGCGGCGACGTTGTCGTGGTGGAGCCGCTTCTGCTGCCCGAACACCACCCGGTGATCGGCGTCGCCGGGGACGGCGGCGCCCTCTACAACCACGGCCCTGTCGATCCGGGCCTCGGCGGACTGGCCAAGGTCAGCGTTTACCGGCCCGCCTCCGTCTGACCCCGAACCCCCGACCAAGTGAGGTCCGAAGCCGATGTTCTTCCCGAACTCCAGCGCGATGGACGCCACCGCGACCAGCGGCGGCCCGATCACCGTGCTGCCGCAGATCGTCACCGGCCAGCCCGAGCAGATCGCCAAGCACGTCCTCGACCTGCTGCACAAGGCCGCCGAGCTGACCTCGCTCTACACCGAGCTCAGCAAGGCCGCCGACCAGCTCGGCAAGGTCTGGTCCGGCGGGGCGTCGGAATCGGCGCTGCAGAAGATCTCCCACTCGCTCGAGCAGCTCACCAAGATCATCAACGTGATCGAGAAGGGCGCTGAACTGCTCGGCGTCTCGGGCACGCTGGTGAAGGCGGCGCAGGAGGCGTACCGGTCGGTGGTCGCGGCGGTGAACCCGACCGTCGCGTCGCTGATGTCGAACTGGTGGACCTACGGCGCGGCGGTCGCGCTTTCCACTGCCACCAGCGCCACGCTGCGCGGATTCATCACCGCTGTCGGCGGTCTGCTGAAGGCGCTCGGCGCGGGCGACCTCGCGAACCAGATCACCCAGGTCGCGACGATCATCGGCGACATCGAAAAGCTGTTCCACCACGGTGCTTCCGACGCGAACGGCGCGGCGGGCAACGCGGCGGTGTCCGGCACTCCGGTCACCGCGCCGCAGCTGCCCGCGCCGGTCGCGAGCGCGTCCGGGCAGGCGGCCATCGGCGGCAGCGGCGGGGGAGTGCCCGGGGGCAACCCGTCGTTCACGAACTACACGCCGCCCGCGTTGTCCAACGGCGGCTGGCCTTCGGGCAGCGGCACTGGCACTGGCGGTTGGCCGTCCGGCGGGGGTGCCGGAGCGGGGGCCAACCCGGGGAACAGCTGGATCCCGGTGGATCCGGCTCCGGCTCCGTCCCCCGCGCCTTCGGTGCCGGGACAGTCGACCGGTGCGCACGAGGTCGTGATCCACACCGACCTGAATACCGGGCAGTCGACGGTCGAAGCTCCGGCCGGGCAGGACGTGGACATCGATGTCGATGTCACTTACCAGGGCAAGCACTTCCAGCAGCACGTCGACATCGACGCGAAGGGCGCGTAGCCGGTGGCCGTGGACGCGTCCGGAGTCGTCAGCTCGGTGCTGTCGAATTACCGGCAGGTGCTGGTCGAATACCAGCGCCGGGTCACCGGCGACCCGGCGGCGCTCGAAGCGGCGGCGAACCGCTGTGGCACCAACGCGTCCACGATTACCGGCAAAGCCACCGAAATCGCGGACGCTGCCACGGCATTGCACGCTGACTGGGACGGCGCTGCGTACACCGCGTACGCGACAGCTGCTTCCGACGTGGCGCACGCGCTGACCGAAGACGGCACGAAGCTGGCCGACCAGGGCAAGCGGTTGTCGATGGCCGGAAAGCTGTTGCGGTGGGCGCGTTCTGGGGTTGACTCGGTTGTCGCGCAGTTCGAGCAGTACGGCACACAGCTGATCAACCAAGCGCGTTCGGCGGATCCGAACGCGGTGGGCGCTTTCATCGCCGCCGCAAGGGATTTGGGCGAGCAGGCGGTCGCGGCGGCCGGGCAGGTCGCCGACGAGCTGTCCGACGCGTTGGCGGAGTTGTTCCCCGCGCCGTGGGCAGGGCCGATGAGCAAGCCGGGCAAGCTGGGCAAACGCAACTACGGCCCGCTGTCCTGGGTCAACGGCGACACCCTCGACGGACGGAAGCGGCCGCGTTCGGCACCGTCGTGGTTCGGCAATTCCGGCTGGAAGAAGCTGACCTGGAACGGTTTGGAGGGCACCCGGGCCCCGAAGAAGGCCGACACGCCGTTCGGGCAGCCGAAGCTGAAGAGCGAGATCGCCCGCGCCACCGAGATCACCTATTACAAGACGGCGCACGAGCAAGACGGCTTCATTCCGGAGTACGACGGGAAAATCTCCTCGCAGGGCTGGGACGCGAAGGCGTCCGGCCATGCTGAGCTGGGGTTCCGCGAGGACATCGGGACCAGCGGAAGCTACGGCGTCGCGCACGGCAGCGCTCGCGGTTCCGCGTTCGCGGGCGGCGAGGTCAGCGCTTCGGGACAGCTGGGGATCCACGGGCTTGGCGTGCACGCCAACGCTTTCGCGGGCGGCAAGCTGGAGGGCCAGGTCGCGGCGGATGTCGCGGGGGTCGGCGTCGGCGCGAGCGGGAGTGTCCAATATGGAATCGGCGCTCAGCTCGACGGGCAGTTCGTTTACGACAACGGGCATCTGAAGATGAACTTCAAGGCCGGTGCCGCGCTGGGGCTCGGTGCCGGGCTTGGCGCGAAGATCGACATCGACCTGCCGAAGGTCGGCGCGGCGGTCAGCGAGTACGGCGGCGCGGCAATCGACGCGGTCGGCGACGCGGCGAGCGAGGCGGCCAACGCACTGGGCGGGGCTTGGGACGACGCAGCGCAGTATGTGGGTTCCTGGTGAGCGCCATGGCTGATCTGGTGACGCTCCCGCTGGGCTTCGACGTCCCCGAGGGCTGGACGCCGGTGCCGCCGATCGCGCCCGGGCTGGTTTTCGTCGCGGTGCACCCGGAACCGGTCGCGGACTTCACGCCGAACATCACGCTCGGCATCCAGCAGCGCGAGGATTCCGTGCCGATGAAGGACATCGCCGACGAGGCCGTCGAACGCCTCGGCCGGACGATGGCGCTGCTGGACGTCCTCGACCGCCAGGAGGTCGGCAGCCCCGCCGCGCCCGGCTGCACCCAGACCTTGCGGATGCGCACCGGCGAAGGCCAGGATCTGCTGCAGATCCAGGTGTTCCTGACCGTGCCCGGTCCGGCCGGGCGGGTCGTGCTGGAACTGGTCTGCACGGCCGATCCGCAGGACGCGCGCACGCTCGTCCCCGACTTCCGGAAGTTCGTCGCCAGCGTGCACGTCCGCCGGGAAACCCCGCAGGAGAAGGAGAACGACGGTGACTGAACCGTATGCCGTGCCGGACATGGACGACCTGCTCGCGCAGGTCCGCAAGCAGACCGAAGAGGTCCAGCGGATCCAGCGCACGGTCGAGGCGATGGAGGTCAAGGCGGCTTCGCGGCAGAACGAGGTGACCGTGACGCTGCGTGGCGACGGCCGGTTCACCTCGGTCGACATCGACCAGCGCGCGATCCGCGAGTTCGACGCGCGCACGCTGTCGGAGATCGTCCTCGAAGCGGTGAACGCCGGCCTGCAGAAGCTCGCCGAGGCGAGCAGCGCGAAGTTCGCCCCGGTGATCGAGGCGTCCAGGTCCCAGCTGTGAGCGCGCCGGCCGTCGCCGGGTCGACCCGGCGCGTCACGATCGTCACCCCGCGCGCCAGGGTGGATGTCGCTTTGCCGCAGCAGAGCACGTTCGCCGAACTGGTGCCGCAGCTGGTCCGGCTCGCCGGGGCGGCCGGGCAGGCGTCGGCCGAGCATCCGGGCTGGGTGCTGTCGCGGCTCGGCGGCGCGCCGCTCGCGCTCGGGCTCACCGTGGCCGCCGCGCAGGTGCGCGACGGCGAAGTGCTGCACCTGACCCCGCGTGAACGGCCGCGGGGTCCGTTGCTGTTCGACGACGTGGTCGATTCGATCGCGAGCGTCGGGGAATCCGCGTCGACCACGTGGGGGCCGAAGGTCGCTCGCCGAGCCGGGATCACGACGGCTGCGGTGTTGTTGTTCGCGGGCGGGTTGCTGATCCAGGCCTCGTTGGCGGGCAGCGTGCTCGCGCCGATCGGCACCGGGCTGCTCGCCGTCATTCTGCTGCTCGGCGGCGGCGCGTTGAGCCGGGCATACGGCGATTCGGGCGCGGGTGCGGCCGGTGCGCTGGCCGGGGTCGGTGTGGCGTTCCTGGCCGGAATTTCCTTGCTGCCACCGCATTCGGTGTTCTCGCTCTCCGCCGGGCCGCTTGCTGCGGGACTCGCGGCGGTGACTGTTTACGGTGTGCTGGCCGCGGTTTCGGTGGCGGATCGGTTGCCGTTCTTCGTCGCGGTCGTCGGTTCGGCTGGGATTGGCGCGATCGCGACCGGAGTGGTGCTGCTGACTGGGGCGAAGCCGGTCGCTGCTGCGGCTGTCGCGGCAGTGTTGGCGACGGCGTTGGCTGCTGTAGCGCCGATGCTCGCGCTGCGGCTGGGCCGGATGCCGCTCCCGCGCGTGCCGGACGACATGGAATCCTTCCGCGCCAACGAACAACCGTCGCTCGGCGTGGAAATGGCCGGGCGGACCACGTACGCGCAGGCGTTGCTTACGAGCTTGCTGGTGGCGCTCGGGCTGGTGGTGATCGGTTCGTCGATCGTGCTCGCCACCGGCGGGCCGTGGGAAGCCGGGCTGGCTGCGCTTCTCGGGACGGCGTGGATCCAGCGTTCGCGCGCGTATGCCGGACGCACGCAACGGCTAGTGCTGGTGGGTTTCGGCCTCATTGCCTTGCTGACCGCGGGTTTCTGGCTGATCGCGGCTAATCAGCGGATCGCGCTGCTCGCGGTCGGGCTGACGCTGGTGCTGGCCGCGGTGGTGTCGCTGTTTTACGCGACGCGGGTCGCGCGCGGGGTGCGGTCGCCGTATTGGTCGCGGTTGCTGGATATTTCGGAGTTCCTGGTGCTGTTGTCGCTGGTGCCGTTCGTGGCGTTCATCGCCGGGGTGTACGAGGCGGTCAGCGGCTGAGCGGACTCGCGGCTTTCAGCGTGCGCAGAACCGGCGCGGTTTCGCAGGAGCGGATGCCGGGCAGCGCGCCGAGCCGGTGCGTGAGGTAGCGGTGCAGCGCTGGGGGATCGGCGCAGAGGGCGTGCGCGAGCAGGTTTGTCGGCCCGGTGGTCGCGGCTACGACGGCTAGCTCGCGGTGGGTGGCGAGTTCGGTGGCTACCGTGTCGAGATCAGCTGGGGCTACGGCCATCCACAGCAACGCTTGCGTCGTTGCGCCGAAGAGCCGGGCGTCGATTTCCACGTCGAAATAAAGGGTTTCGGCCGCGCGCAGGTCGGCGATCCGGCGGGCGACGGTGGCGGCGGACCAGCCCGTAATGGTCGCCAGCTCGGTCTGGCCGAGGCGGCCGTCTCGCTGCAGAGCGGTGAGCAATGGTTCGTCGGCGGCGGTCGCTTGCGCAGATGTGGCGCGGGTTTCCGGTTCCAGCTGGCCGCGTTGGGCGTCGGTCAGGACTTCGGCGCGGCCCAGCCAGGCGGTCGGCCCGCCGTGGTACAGGTGCAGCAGCTGGTGCGCGGAGACGGCGGTGATGCCGGTCGTGCGCGGGATGTCGTGCAGCAGCAGGCCGTGCTCGGAACCGTTGGCGGAATGGACGATGACGCAGATTTCCGTGCCGCCGCCGGCGAGCTTGACCCAGGTCGTGTCGGTGCGCCGAACTAGCGCGTCGGCGACCCGCTGCGCGACGGCCGGGACGACGGTGAGCCGCACGAGCCACTGCGTCTGCCCGGCGCGATGCGGCGCGGCCAGCCCGACGACGCGCAGTCCGGCTTCGGCGCGCAGCCGCCGGTAACGGCGGGCGACGGTCTGGGTCGAGACGCCGAGGACGGTCCCGATCCGCGCGAACGGGGCGCGGCCGTCGATCTGGAGCGCGTGGACGAGGGCGTGGTCGAGGTCGTCGAGCATGGCTTGATTCTGCACCAATCTGTCCTCAATGGAAGATTTCCGCTCGTTCGTGCTGGTGGCTGGAATCCTTCGCGGCCGCTGTCCAGGCTGGCGGCATGACCGACTCACGCCGCTGGGCCGCGCTCGCGGTCCTGCTCGTCGCGGAAGCGATGAACCTCCTCGACACCACCATCGTCCAGGTCGCCGCTCCCGCGGTGCACGCCGAACTGGGCGGTGCGATCTCCTTCTACACCGTCGGATACACGCTGCCTTTCGCGCTCCTGCTGATTACCGGCGGACGTCTCGGTGACCTTCTCGGCCGACGCCGCACTTTCCGGTTCGGCATGGCCGGTTTCGTCCTCGCCTCGGCTCTGTGCGCGGCCGCGACCACGCCAGGGTTCCTGCTGGTTTTCCCTGCGCTGCAAGGGGCTTGCGCCGCGTTGGTGATCCCACAGACGATCGGGCTGATCCGCGTTCTGTTCGACGGCGCGGCCCGGGCTCGCGCGCTCGGCATGATCGGCCCGGTGATGGGACTGGCCGCGGTGAGCGGCCCGGTCCTCGGCGGACTGCTGACCGACGCCTGGACGTGGCGGTCGGTGTTCCTGGTGAACGTCCCGCTCGGAATCGCCGTGCTCGCCGCGTCCGGCCTGCTCACCGAAGACCGGTCCGCCGCCCGGCCGCGGCTCGACCTGATCGGGACCGCCTTGGTCGTCGTGGGCGCCGGGCTTATCGTCTACCCGCTCCTCACGCAGTGGAATGGGTACCTCGTCGCCGCCGGGGTCGTCGTGCTCGTTGTTTTCGCGCTGCAGCAACGGTTTCGCGGTGGTCTGATCGAGCGCAGCCTCTTCCGCGGCCTGGGATTTCCGGCCGGACTGCTGACGTCAGTGCTGTTCTTCGCCGTGATGACCGGCTTGACCCAAGTCGTCGTCCTGTTCCTGCAACTGACCCAGCACGCCGACGCCCGGACTGCCGGACTCTCGTTGCTGCCATGGTCCTGCGGCCTGGCGGTATCGTCCTTTGTGGCCGGACGCTGGCTCGTCCCGCGCTACGGCACCCGGATTCTCTTTGCTGGCGTGGGACTCCTGGCTCTTGGCATCATCGGGATCGCGCTGGGCTGGCCGCTGCTGGTCCCGCTGGCGGTCGCTGGCACGGGGACCGGGCTGTTCACCGTGCCGTTTTTCACCGCCGCGCTGGCCCTCGTCCGTCCCTCGGAGTCGGGGTCGGCCGCGGGCCTGCTGAACGCGGTGCAGCAACTCGGCGGCACCGTAGGAGTCGCTGTGCTGACAACGGTTTTCCTCGCGACCGATGTCAAAGTCGCGTGCTGGACGGCCGTCTGCCTGACCGTCGCGGCCGGATTGACGGCGGTCGGGCTCATCCGCGGAACGCGCGCCGATAGTCCGTCGGAGCCGTCCCCAGCCGGAGTGTGAAATGGCGGCGGAGGTTGGCCGCCGAGCCGAGGCCGCTGCGTTCGCCGACCAGTCCGATCGGCAGGTCGGTGGATTCCAGCAGGTTGCGGGCGTGCAGAACGCGCTGGTCGAGCAGCCATTGCAACGGCGTCGTCCCGGTGGCTTCGCGGAACCGGCGGACGAACGTGCGCGGGCTGACTCCGGCCTGGCGGGCCAGCTGCTCGACGGTCAACGGCTGGTCGAGGTGCCGCGTCGCCCAGTGCAGCACCGGACCGAGCCCGGCGTCGTCGGTCTCCGGCACGGTGGCGGAGACGTACTGCGCTTGCCCGCCGCCGCGATGCGCGGGCAGCACCATCCGGCGCGCGACCTCGTTGGCGACGTGCGCGCCGAGGTCGCTGCGCACGACGTACAGGCACAGGTCGATTCCGGCGCTGCGTCCGGCGCTGGTGAGCACCTGCCCGTCGTCCACGTACAGCACCGACGCGTCTACCTGGACCTGCGGATGCAGCATGCCGAGCGTGGCGGCGTACATCCAATGCGTCGCCGCGCGTCGGCCGTCCAGCAACCCCGCCGCCGCGAGCGCGAACGCGCCTGTGCACAGCGAAACGATCCGCGCGCCCGCCTCTGCTGCGTCCCGGATCGCGCTGACCAGGTTCACCGGGATGGGCTGTCCAGTTTGGACACACGCATACGGCAACGCGGGCACCAGCACGGTATCGGCGTCCTTGAGCGTGTCGAGACCGTGACTGGCGTGGTGCCGGAAGCCGAATTCGGTGCGGGTTTCCGGCTTCGCCGCGCAGAATCGCAGCTCGTACCAGGGGTCGGCGAGGTCGGTCCGGGACGGTCCGAACACCTCCGCCGCGATGGCCAGCTCGAACAGCGGCATGTCGTCGACCAGCGCGACCGCGACGGTTCGCATGGCTTCGAGGATACGGCAGGAATTAAGCGAAAGGAGTCAGTCCTGCCACTCGCTCTTGCCGGAGCGAGGTGGCAGATTCGCTGCGGTGACCGTCGTGGAGCTTCGTCAGTACACCCTCCGTCCCGGGCAACGGGACGTCCTGATCGACCTGTTCGACCGTGAGCTGCTGGAACCGCAGGAAGCGGCGGGCTGCACGATCGTCGGCCAATTCCGCGACGAGGACGACCCGGACCGCTTCGTGTGGTTCCGTTCCTTCCCGGACATGACGGCCCGGCACGCCGCGCTGACCGCGTTCTACCTCGAAGGCGAGGCCTGGCGGACACATCGCGACGCCGCCAACGCCACCATGCTCGACAGCGACAACGTCCTGCTGCTGCGCCCCGAAGTCGACTTCCCGCCGTTGCCCCGGCCAGTTGGTGCCGCGTCATCGCGAATCCTGGTGCTCATCGGCCCGCCTTCTGCCGCCTTTCCGGAGCCGTTCGCGTCCTTCGTCACCGAGCCCGCGGAGAACACCTTCCGCGCGCTGCCGGTGCGGGAAGGAGAGAACGTCCGGGTAGGAGTCTGGGTTTTCCCCGACCTTGCCGCGCGGCAGGCCTTCGAACGCGGGTTGGTTATGCCCGACGTGCAGCGGCTCCGCTTGGCTCCGACGTCCCGGTCTTCACTTCGCTGATCCTCTGTGCGACCAGCTGATCGATGCGTTGCCAGGCCGGACTCTCGAGATGTTTCGTGAGAAGCTCGACGATTTGGCGGGGCACCTTCCGGAAGTCCGGCAGATCAGACGGCAACGTCATCCGCTGAGCGAGCTTCGCTGCGGTGTCGGCGATCGCCTCGAGCCGGGGATCGCCGGCACTCCACTCGATTGCCTCGTCGTACGCGCGGAGAACGGCGAGGTACTCCGGATCGTCCAGCAACTTGATGCGACTGGCGAGGATCTCGCGGCTGATGTCCGGGGCCAGCGCACAGGCGAGGATCCAACCGTCACGGATCGCGTTCTCATGGCGCTTCGACAGCCCCACCGGCCTTAGCCGCTCCATGAACGCGACGGCTTCGGGCGGGAGACAGAGCCGGTCAGGCTGATCGAGATCCCGCAACCGGACACGACGCTGCTGGAGCTGCCGGATCCGGTCGCGCAACTCGGCGTCGATCTGCTCAAGCGCGGTTTCGTCGGCGTTGAGCACCTGGGGAATACGCGCCAGCGGGACGCCAGCCTGGGCGAGCGTGACGATGCGGGCGAGGTCGATGACCGCCTGCGCGTTGTAACGGCGGTACCCGGCGGCGTCGCGTTCGGGCTCGGGAAGCAGCCCCTTCGCGTGATAGACGCGGACAGCCTTGGCCGAAACCCCGGCGTGACGGGCGAGCTGGCCGATGGTGAGCATGTCTCCAGTATCGCGCTTGACCTTGTCCCTGGGGCAAGGTTGGAAGCTGGCCGCATGGCTGATTACGACACCCTGCGCGCGCTCGCCGACGAGGGAAACGAGACCGCACTGGACCGCCTGGCCGACCTCGCCGACGGCCGCGGCGACCTGGCCGAACTGTCGGATCTCCTGGACGAGGGCAGCGAACACGCGGGCCGGTTGCTGACCCGGCGGGCAGTGGAGAACCGCGATCTGCGGGAACTGCAGCGGCTTTCGGACGCGGGGAGCAGCGAGGCCGAGAGCGAACTGGAGCGGCTGCTTCGCGCTGATTAACTCGTTTTGCCCCGGGCGGCGGGCTTGGCAGGGTTGGCGCATGCCGATCGCCGACCTGACCCCGGACGCCCGCGTCGAACTGGCGTGGCTGGAGAACATCTACCCCTCGGCGGGCTATACCGGGCCGGGGCACGTCGTGCGCCAGCTCCTGCCCAGCGGCTATCCGGTCTACCTGCGGATCCTGCACGCGTTCGCCCATTCCGACGATGACACGAACCTGCGGAGCTGGGCGAGCCTGGCGGCGCGGATCGGGCTGGAAATCCACCCGGAAACGTGCCACCGGACCCTTGCCCGAGCCGATGTCGCCACCGGGCCTCGGCAATGGCTGACCCAGAGCGGCCGGCTGTTCCCTCGCGAGCAGCGCGCGCTGAGCAGCATCCTGGCCGAAGCTTCGGGCACCTCGGATGTCTTTTTCGGCTACGACGTTTCCGCCGACGCGGCGGGCGGGATACCCCATCTCGTCATCGCCGCGCCGCTGGACGGTCTCGATGAACTGCGAAAGCGCGTCGACGACGAGGTCGGCATCGAAAGCGGCCCGGACTACTGGATGCCCCGTGGCCACGCCTGGGTCGTCTGCTCCGATCACGACCTCGCGTCCACCTACGTGGCGTGTGATGAGGACGTCGCGCGGGCGATCTTCGCGCACCCGGACCTTGAGGCGCTGTCCGTGACGCTCGAGACGCGCATCGACTTCGGCGCAGACCCTTCCTGACCCTCAGGTGAGCGCGAGCGGCAACGTCCGCCGCACCGCCGCCCCATGCTCGCCATGCAGCGGAACCACCGAAACCCCTTGCGGCACCGGCACTTCCTCCGCCCGAGCCCCCACCCGAATGGTCAGCTCAAGCTTCTCCCGCCCACCGGGAGTCCGCCGCAACGTCGCAGAAGTAGCGGTAAACGCCGCCCCTGGCACCGCCACCCCCAGCGTCCGCGAGAGACCCCGCGCAGACCGAGGCGAGTAGCACGTCTGCGTAAGCCCGCCCCACTTCCACGCACGCCACAAATCCCCATCGGAGCGCGGGTCGCCGGTCGAAACCCCCAACGCCACCCGAAGCTCGTTGGTCAGCTCGCCAGCCTCCAGCACCGTCGACGGATACCCCGACTCCGCCAGCGCCACCATCAAACTCAACGCTGCACTCGCGGTACTCCGCAACGCCCCCAGCTCACCGCCACCCCGGGCGAGGGCGGCGATCGGCGCGTCCTCAGGCCGGTAGCGCACCGCGAGCCAGCGCACCCGGTACACGCGCGAATCCCTTGGCACCGCCCACGTCAGCAGCTGCACGGCGGCCAGCGGGATGTCCGTGTTCTGGAACGTCGTGCGGAGGATCGCCAGCAGCTCGTCCGTCGACGGCTCGCCCGCACCAGGGGTGAGGCGGACGATCGCGCTCCAGTCGCCGTCGACCTCGGCGACGCCGAAGCGGTTGCCCGCGCGGTCGACGTGCTGACGGACCTTCACCGGACCGGCGATGCGCAGCAGGGCGTCGGGACTGTCGCGACGGCTGTCGTGGCGGCGCAGGCGATGCGCGAGCCACGTCCACGCCCATCCGGCGAAATGCCGTCCGGCGACCCGCACCGACGTCGTCACCACCAGCAGCCCGGCCAGCGCGGCGACGGTGATCCGCACCGGCTGGGCCAAGCCGTGCACGGTGAACGCGAGCAGCAGCGCCAGCGCGGCGATCTCCCACCCGGCCGCCTGCAGCGGGCGGATCGGCAGCAGCCACGGCCACGGCGCGGTGCCCGAGATCCCGGGCGTCCCGGGTGCGCGGGCATGAGCCGGGGCAGGCGGCGCGGACACGGACAACGCATTCCCCTCTTCCCCGGGCAGCGACCCGGCCCCGCGAACGCTAGCGTCCCCGCGCGGGCGCGTGGGCGTAAAAATTACCCTCGTGCGCGTCGGAGGAGCTGTCTAGCCTGCGCGAGAAGCGGATGTGATCTCCAGGGGGCCGGGACAGCGTGTGGACGCAGCGGGACCAGATCCAGGCGTACCAGTTCCTGCGCCGCCGTCTCGTGTCCGCGCTCGTCGCCGCGGACGCCAACCATCCGGTGTCGCCCAGCCGCCGGCTCGTGCTCGGCACGGTGCTCGGCGTCGGCGCGGCGCTGCTCGTGACGGCGGTATTCGGGGTGATCGGCCTGGTCAGCCCGTCTGGCGGGAAGGACTGGCTGGCCGGCGGCAAAGTGATCGTGGAAGCCGACAGCGGCGCGAGATTCGTGCTCGGCGCGGACGGCGCGGTGCACCCGGTGCTCAACTACGCGTCCGCGCGGCTGCTCGCCGGCGGCAACGGCCATGAGACCGTCACGGTGCCCGCCGAAAAGCTCGGCACCGCCCCGCGCGGCACGCAGATCGGGATCGTCGGCGCGCCGGATTCGCTGCCCAGCACGCTGATCACCACCCCGTGGACCAGTTGCAGCCGCACCACCCAGGACGCGCCCGCCTCGGCCGAACCGCTCGTCGCCGTGCTGCTGGAAGCGGCGGCGTCCGGGGTCGAGCTGCCGCGCGATTCGGGTGTGATCGTCCGCGTCCCGCAGGGCGGCCGGTTCCTCCTCGCGGGCGGCCACCGGTACCGGCTGAGCGACACCGCCGCGGCAGCCCTGCAATTCGACAGCTACCCGACGATCACCGTGTCCGCGCGCTGGATCGACACCGTGCCCGCCGGACGCGACCTCGGCGAGATCCCCGTGGACGGCGCGGGAAACCGCGGCCCGCGCGTCGGAACGCAGGAGACACGCGTCGGCCAGGTGCTGTCGGTCGTCGACCCGATGGCCGCGCCCGCCAACGCCTCGACCTACTACCTCGTCCGCCCGGACGGTCTCGAACCCGTCGGCCAGACCGAGGCCGCGCTGCTCGTCACTACCTCGGCGAACGAATCGGCGTATTCGGGCCGGCAGGAACCCGCGCGGGTGCGTGCCGCGGACGTCGCGTCGGTGAAGAAGGTCAGCGAATCCCGCCCGGGCGGCGCGGATCCCGCCGCGTATCCGGACCGGATCCCCGGCAAAGCGCCGATCACCGGCAGCGCGGTGACCCTGTGCGCGCAGAACGGCCGCGTGACGGTCTCGGCGGATCTCCCCGTCCCGTCCGGCGCCCGCGCGCTGCCGGTGCAGAGCCGGACGGACGCCCGGGTCGCGGACGTCGTCTACGTCCCGCCCTCGCGCGGCGCGGTCGCGACGGACGCCGGGTCCGGCACGATTTATCTCGTCACGGACACAGGACGAAAATATCCGGTGGCGAACGCGACGGCGCTCACGTCGCTGGGCTACGGTTCTGGGTCCGGGCATCCGGTCGCGGGCGGGCTTCTCGCGCTGATGCCGACCGGTCCCGCGCTCGATCCCGCCGTGGCCGGGCAGCCTGCGGGGACGGGGTGAGCGAGCCGGTGACCACGACAGCGCAGCGACCCAGCGGCGTAGGGGAGCCGGAGCCGGAACCGTTGGCTCCCGGCACCGTCCAGGTGGCCGTGATCGAAGACCACCCGCTTTACCGCCGGTCGGTGGAACGCGTCCTCATCGAAGCGCCGGACGTCGAACTGGGCGCGGTGGTCGACTCGGTCGCCCGCTTCCACGTCGCGCGCCAGCCGCCCGGCAGCGTTGTCCTCCTCGATCTCGGCCTGCCCGGCGTCGCCGGTGCGGCCGCGGTGCTCGAGGTCGCGGAGCTGGGCCATCACGTGCTGGTCGTGTCCGCGCAAGCCGAACCGGAGACGGTGCTCGCCGCGATCGCCGCCGGCGCCAAGGGATTCCTGTCGAAGGACGTCGACGTCGACGAGCTGCTCATCGCCATCCGCGCGGTCGCGGGTGGCGGCGCGTACGTGTCGGCCGTCGTCGCCGGAATGATCATCAAGGACAACACCGACCGCCCGGTCACGCGGCCGGAAATGGAGCTGTCGCCGCGCGAAGTGCAGGTGTTGCGGCTCGTCGCGGCGGGGGAACGGGACGTCGACATCGCGCGGATCCTCGACATCGGCGTCCGCACCGTGCGCGGCTATCTCGACCGGATCCGCGACAAGACCGGCGAACGGCGGCGCCCCGGCCTCGTGAAGGAAGCGATCCGCCGCGGCCTGGTGGGGAAGGAAACACTGAGGTGAAAGCCGACGAGGGGCGGCGCCGGAGCGGACCCATCCAGGTCGGGGTGATCGAAGACCACCCGCTGTACCGGGACGCGGTAGCGCGCGTGCTGAACGAGGCGCCGGACATCGAACTGGTCGCGGTAGCCGACTCCGTGGCGCGGTTCGCGGTCCAGGACCAGCCACCCGGCAGCGTGGTCGTGCTCGACCTGAAACTCCGCGGCGTCCAGGACGCGGCCGCGGTGCTCGAGGTGGGGCAGATGGGGCACAAGGTGCTCGTAGTGTCCGCACACGCGGAACAGCCCGAGGTCCTCGGCGCGATGCAGGCCGGCGCCAAGGGATTCCTGTCGAAGGACGTCGACGGGGACGAGCTGCTGCGCGCGATCCGGACCATCGCGGAGGACAACGCGTACGTCTCGCCTACTTTGGCCGGGATGATCATCCAGGACAGCGACGAACGGCACGCCGGTCCGAAGATCGTGCTGTCGGAGCGGGAAAAACAGGTCCTGCGCCTGGTGGCGGCGGGGGAGCGGGACGTCGACGTCGCGGAAATCCTGGACATCAGCGTCCGGACGGTGCGGTCCTATCTGGACCGGATCCGGGACAAGACGGGGGAGCGGCGCAGGGCGGGGTTTGTGCGAGTGGCGATCCGGGAAGGGTTGCTGCGCTAGAGCTTCCAGCGGCTAGGGAGCCACTGCCTGCTCGACGAGCCGTGCGAGACCCGACTCGATGGCTTCGAGTGCTTGCTTGCTTCCGGCGCCGAGCCCGTGCCGGTCGGCGAGCCACCTCGCGTCGTTGTACGTCAGCCAGACCTGTCCCGCTTCGTCCTGCCAGGCGAGCGCCTTCACCGGAAGGTCGATGCCGCTGGTCTGCCGGTCCCGCATGAGCGGGGTGCCGCCCTTCGGATGGCCGAAGATCAGCAGTTCGGTCGGCCGGAGTTCCATCCCGGACCGAGCCGCGTTGCCCGCGTGGTCGATCCGGGCGAACACGAGCAGGCCCGCGCCGGCGAGCGCGGCCTCCAACCGGTCGATCGTCACTCCGACGGACCAGGGGCTGGCGACCGTGATCATGCCGTGGTCGGTCATCGCTTTCCTTCTGCCTGCTCGGGTTCCTGAGGCGGCAGCGAATTCACAGCCGCCGATTCGCCAACGCCCCAGTAGCCGTCCGAGCCTTCCCGGCCACCTCCGGATCGACATCCACCACCAGCATCTCCACCCCGGCTCCAGCCTGCTCCGCCACGCGCCCGAACCCGTCCGCCACCAGCGAGTACCCGATCCCGGTCGGTGCTTTCGGATTGACCTCCACCCCGGTCACCGCAGGATCAGCCTGCCCGCAAGCCGCCACCCAGCAGCCCGAGTCCAGGGCCCGCGCCCGCACCAGGACTTCCCACTGCTCCCGCTTCCCGGCCCCCGCGCCCCACGAAGCCGGAACCACCACCACGTCCGCCCCGTCGTCGGCCAGCCGCCGGAACAGCTCGGGGAACCGCAGGTCATAGCAGGTGGCGACGCCGAACACCGTCCCCTCCGCGGAGAACGTCACGACCTCCAACCCTGGCGCGACAGTGTCCGACTCCGCGAACCCGAACGCGTCGTACAGGTGGATCTTGTCGTACCCGAGATGCTGCCCCAGCCCGGTGACCAGCAGCGTGTTCCGCACCCGCCCGTTGTCCGCGGGCGTGAACATCCCCGCGATCACCAGCACGTCGTGCTCGGCCGCGACGGAAGCCACCGCTGACGCCCACGGGCCGTCCAGCTGCTGGGCCACCGGGGCGAGCGGGCGGCCGAAGCGGGCCATCGTCGCCTCCGGGAACACCACCACCCTGGCTCCGGCCGCCGCGGCGGCCTCCACGCCGGAGCGAACCGTTTTCAGGTTTTCTTCCGGGTCGTCGCCCGAGTTGAGCTGGCACAACGCGATCCGGGGCACACGAGCCTCCCTGGTCCGGGGACAGCGGGTCGTCACCGAGTATCCCTGCCGGGAGCGCGCGGGCCACCTCGTACCCTGGTGTCCATGTTGAACCGCACCGACCTGCGCGGGCAGGTCCCCTCCGCTGCCGAGCTCCGTGCCGCGCTTCCGCGCGCCGAGTACGACGTGGACGCGGCGCTGCATCACGTCCGGCCGGTGGTCGAGGCGGTGCGCGAGCGCGGGGTCGAGGCGGTCCTCGAGTTCACCGAGCGGTTCGACAAGGTGCGCCCGGAGACGGTCCGGGTGCCCGCCGAGGAGCTGGCGAAGGCGCTGTCCGAGCTGGACCCGCAGGTCCGCGCCGCGCTGGAGGAGTCCATCAAGCGCGCCCGGAAGGTGCACTCGGACCAGCGCCGCCAGGACGTCACGACGCAGGTCGTCCCCGGCGGCACGGTCACCGAGCGCTGGGTGCCGGTCGACCGCGTCGGCCTGTACGCGCCGGGCGGGCTGGCGGTGTACCCGTCGACCGTGGTGATGAACGTCGTCCCGGCGCAGCTGGCCGGCGTGCGCTCGCTGGTCGTGTGCTCGCCGCCGCAGGCCGCGTTCGGCGGACGGCCGCACCCGACGATCCTGGCCGCGGCCGCGCTGCTCGGCGTGGACGAGGTCTGGGCGGTCGGCGGCGCGCAGGCGGTCGCGCTGGTCGCGTACGGCGGCGTCGACACCGATGGCGCCGAGCTGGCCCCGGTGGACATCGTGACGGGGCCGGGCAACATCTACCTCACCGCGGCCAAGCGCCTGGTCCGCGGCGTGATCGGCATCGACTCCGAGGCCGGTCCCACCGAGATCGCGATCCTCGCCGACGAGACGGCCGACCCGGCGCACGTCGCCGCGGACCTGATCAGCCAGGCCGAGCACGACCCGCTGGCCGCGAGCGTCCTGGTGACCACCTCCGAGGAGCTGGCCGACGCCGTCGATCGCGAGCTGGCGAAGCGGGCAGCCGCGACGAAGCACTCCGAGCGCGTCGGCCAGGCGCTGGGCGGCAAGCAGTCCGGCATCATCCTGGTGTCCACTGTGGACGACGGCTTGCGTGTGGTGGACGCGTACGCCGCCGAGCACCTGGAAATCCAGACCGCCAACGCCCGGGAAGTGGCTGCCCGGGTGCGCAACGCCGGCGCGATTTTCGTCGGCGCGTACGCCCCGGTTTCGCTGGGCGACTACTGCGCGGGCTCGAACCACGTGCTGCCCACCGGCGGGTTCGCGCGGCACTCCTCGGGCCTGTCGGTGCAGAGCTTCCTGAAGGGGATCCACGTCGTGGACTACTCCGAGGACGCCCTGCGCGAAATCGCTCCCCGCGTCGTCTCGCTCGCGAACGCCGAAGACCTGCCCGCCCACGGCGAAGCCGTCACCGCACGTTTCGAAGGAGACGGCCGATGAACGAAGCCATCCCCGGCGGCGAGGTCACCCTCGCCGAACTCCCGCTGCGCGAGGACCTGCGGGGCCGCACCCCGTACGGCGCGCCGCAGCTGGATGTCCCGATCCGGCTCAACACCAACGAAAACCCGTACCCGCCGCCGCCCGAGCTGGTCGACGACGTCGCCGAGGCCGTCCGCGCTGAAGCCGCGTCGCTGCACCGGTACCCGGATCGCGACGCGGTGGCGCTGCGCACCGATCTGGCGGATTACCTGACGGTGTCCACGCGAGTGGTGCTGTCCGAGTCCAACGTCTGGGCGGCGAACGGGTCGAACGAGATCCTGCAGCAGATCCTGCAGGCGTTCGGCGGTCCCGGCCGCACCGCGCTGGGCTTCGAACCGTCGTACTCGATGCACCCGATCATCGCGACCGGCACGCGCACCGACTGGCTGCCGGTGCCGCGCCGCACGGACTTCTCGCTCGACACCGCGCGGGCGGCGGAAGCGGTCGCCGAACGCAAGCCGGACATCGTCTTCGTGACCAGCCCGAACAACCCGACCGGCGGGTCGATCCCGCTGGACCAGTTGCGCGGCGTGCTCGACGCGGCCCCCGGGATCGTCGTGGTGGACGAGGCGTACGCGGAGTTTTCCTCGCAGGCCAGCGCGATCGAGCTGATCGCGGAATACCCGGCGAAGCTGATCGTTTCGCGCACGATGAGCAAGGCGTTCGCCTTCGCGGGCGGACGGCTGGGCTACCTCGCCGCCGCACCGGCCATTGTGGACGCACTGCAGCTCGTCCGCTTGCCGTACCACCTTTCCAAGGTCACCCAGGCGGCCGCCCGAGCCGCCCTCCGGCACGCTGACGCCACCCTCGCGTCGGTGCACCGGCTCTCCGCCGAACGCGACCGCGTCGTGGAAGCCTTGCTGGGCTTGGGTTTCACCCCGGTGCCGAGCGACGCCAACTTCGTCCTTTTCGGACAGTTCAGCGACGCACCGGCCAGCTGGCAGTCCTATTTGGACCACGGCGTGCTGATCCGGGACGTGGGCATCGAGGGGCACCTGCGGGTGACCATCGGCACCCCGGAAGAGAACGACGCTTTCCTCGAAGCGAGTAAGGAAGTCAAGCGATGAGCCGCGTCGGCAAAATCGAGCGCACCACCAAGGAGTCGTCCATCCTGGTCCAGTTGGACCTCGACGGGACCGGCCAGGTGGAGATTGCCACTGGTGTGCCGTTCTACGACCACATGCTCACCGCGTTCGGTGTGCACGGCTCGCTGGACCTGAAGGTCGAGGCGACCGGCGACGTCCACATCGACGCCCACCACACCGTCGAAGACACCGCGATCGTGCTCGGCCAGGCGCTGCGTCAGGCCCTGGGCGACAAGAGCGGCATCCGCCGCTTCGGCGACGCGTGGATCCCGATGGACGAAACCCTCGCCCACGCCGCGATCGACGTCTCCGGCCGCCCGTACTGCGTGCACGTGGGGGAGCCGGAGGAGTACAACACGTTCACCATCGGCAACAACTACCCCTTCGTCCTGACCCGGCACGTGTTCGACTCGCTGGCGTTCCACGCGCAGATCGCCCTGCACGTCCGGGTCATCCACGGCCGCGACCCGCACCACATCGCGGAAGCGGAGTACAAGGCCGTGGCGCGGGCCCTGCGGGCGGCGACGGAACCGGATCCTCGGGCTGGCGGGATTCCGTCTACGAAGGGCGTGCTTTAACGGCTAAGTCCGTGAGGGGAACCCTGAGGGAATCAGATTCCCTCAGGGTTCCCCTCACGACCGCAGTTTCCGGCATTGGCGGGTTTACACGCGGAACACCGTGCGCGGCGCGGCGTAGGCCACTGGCCCGGGAAAGTGTTCCGCCGCAAGGCGAACCGCGTCGCGGGCGGTGACTGTGTGGCCGAGATGCGTGAGCACCAGCCGTGCGGCTCCGGCAGCCGCGCGGCCTGCTTCTGCCGGAGTCAGGTGTTCCGCGGACGGTTCGATGCTGTCCGCCTCGCACAAGAACAGATCCGTCCCCTCCGCCAACGTCGACAGCGCTTCGCACGGGCCGGTATCCCCGGAGTACGCGAAAGTCCGCTCCCCGTCAGTGATCCGCACCCCGAACGCCGGGAACCCGTGCGACACAGCCACCGTCTCCAGTTGCAGGCCGCCGACGCGGGTGCGACGCCCGTCGTGCAGTTCCCGGACGGCGAACGCCTCCTCGATCGGCGCGCGGCCGGTGTTGCTCAGGAACGCGGAGATCCGCGCCGCGGTCCCCGACGGGCCGTAGAGCGGGATCGGGCGTCGCAGGCGCAGATCCGCGAACAACAGTGCGTACACCGCCGGTAACAGATCCGCGACGTGGTCCGCGTGCAGATGCGAGATCCAGATCGCGTCCAGCTCCGCCGGCGAGACGTGTTCCTGCAGGGCAGCGAGGGTGCCGGGGCCGGCGTCGAGCCAGATCGCGGTGTCCTCGTGGCGCACCAGATACCCGGAGCACGGAGCGTCCGGGCGCGGGTACGGCGTCGCACTGCCCAGTACCGTCACGGTGAAAGCCATGTGGCACGCTAACCCCTGTGAGCAAAGAGCTGATCGCGGTCCTGCTGCTGGCCCTCGGCGGCTTCCTGGCCGGCGGGGTCTACTCGCTGTGGAAGACCGCGAAGTTCTTCGCCGTGGTGCTGGGCATCGCGGCAGTGCTGGCGATCGGCGGGGCCATCGCCTGGCTCGTCAGCTGACTGGCCCAGACCTTCTCGCGCCTGCCCCGCGCTTCTCCGCGACTGACACGGTTCCGCACCGGATGCCCGTGTCCCTACGACTAACGCGCACCCCTGCACCTAACGCGGGCCTTCCCGCGACTCTTCGCGCTTGTGGCGGGCTCTTCCCACAGCGAACGTGCGCGTCTCCGCGGCTGACGCGGGCCCTGCACGCAACGAACGTGCGGCTCTCCGCACCTGACCGGGCTTTCTCGGCGGCTAACGCGCGGTTCTCCACATCTGACGCGGACATTGCACGCGCCGGACGTGGCCCTGCGGCGGACATGGCCCCGCGACGAACGTGCGGATCTCCGTGCCCAACGCGAGCTCTCCCCACGACGAACGCGCGGTTCTCCACGCCTGACACGGGCCCTCCCCGCCGCCAATGCCCGCCCTCCCCGCGAACTAACCCCAGCTTCCCCCTAACGACCGCGAGCTCTCCAACGACCTACGATTCCAACGGCTGATAAATGCATTCCGCCAATGTCGCGTGCTTCTTCCACCCCAACGTCTCGTACAACGCCCGCCCAGCATCGGTGGCCCCGAGAACGCCAAGCACCGCACCGTCCGAGACCGCACGATCGGCCAGCGTGCGCATCACGAAACCGCCCAGTCCGCGTCGCCGGTGGGTCTCCTCGGTCACCACCCGGTCGACGATCACCGCATCGCCGACCCTCGCCATCTGGCCCTTCGCCGCCTGCTCGCCCGACGCGTCCAGCACCCGGAGGAACGTGACGGCTCCGCTGATCTCCGCCGTCACGGTGTAGCCCTCCGGCGCGACCGGGTTCGTCGCCAGCAGATCTGTCGCCATCAGATGGCCGGTTTCCTGCCGGGCGACGATCCAGCCCTCCGGCATCCACGGCTCGAGAGTCTCGGGTTCGGCGGGCGTTTTCAGCCACGTCCGAGGTTCGCTGACCGCGCCCGCGGCTGCGCGGACCAGCGATTCCTCAGCCACCGGCAGGACGTGCCTGCCGACCTCCGCGGGATTGTCCGGGACCTCGACGAAAAGCCCCCATGGCTTCTCGACCGGCGGCGGTGTCTGCCGCGACAGCGCCCATCCCGCTACCCAAGTCCGCACCGTGTCGTCGATCATGAAACCAGGGTACGAACCACCACCGACAAAATCCGGCAAAAGGTCAGACGCGCGTGAGTTCGCGTTCGTCGTCGCCGGGGGTGCCGAGCTCGCGGACCAGGCCCTCGCCCTCGACGTCGACGTTCGGCAGGATCCGGTCCAGCCACTTCGGCAGCCACCACGCGCCGCGGCCGAGCAGGGACATCACCGCGGGCACGATGGTCATCCGGATTACGAACGCGTCCACCAGCACCCCGAAGGCCAGCGCGAACCCGATCGACTGGATCAGCGTCGACTCGGCCAGCACGAACCCGGCGAACACCGAGATCATGATCAGCGCGGCCGCCACGACGACCCGCGCGCCGTGCCGGAACCCGGTCACCATCGCTTCCTGCGGTTCGGCCCCGTGCACGTGTTCCTCGCGCATCCGGGTCACCAGGAACACCTGGTAGTCCATGGCGAGTCCGAACAGGACGCCGATGAGCAGGATCGGCAGCATGCTCATGATCGGGCCGGTCGAGGCGACGCCGAGCAGGTCGGTGAGCCAGCCCCACTGGAACACCGCGACGACCGCGCCGAACGTCGCGACCACCGAGCCGAGGAACCCGAGCGTCGCCTTCAGCGGCACCACGACCGACCGGAACACCAGCATCAGCAACAGGAACGCCAGCCCGACGATCAGCGCGAGATAGGGCAGCATCGCGTCGGACAGCTTCTGCGACACGTCGATGTTGGCCGCGGTCTGGCCGGTCACCGCGAGGCTGCCGCCGGTGTTTTCCTGCAGCGGCGCGGATTGCGCGCGGATCGCCGACACGAGGTCCTCGGTCTGCGTGCTGCTCGGACCGCTCTTCGGGATCACGGTGAGCACGGCGGTGTCCCCGGCCGGGTTGACCTTCGGCGGCGTCACCGCGGCGACGTCCGGCAGCTTGCCGATGTCCGCGGCGGCCTGCTTCAGCGCCTCGGGATTGTGGTTCGGGCCAGTGTCGACGACGACCAGCAGCGGCCCGTTCGCGCCCTCGCCGAAGCCCTTGCTGACCAGGTCGTACGCCTTGCGCTGCGTGGTGTCCGGCGCGGCAGTCGAGTCGTTGGGCAGGCCGAGCTGCATGCTCAGCGCGGGAATCGCGACGACCGCCAGACCCACCAGAGCAGCCAGCAGGACCGGAACCCGGTGCCGCGCAACGAAACGCGCCCAGCGTTCGCCGTGCGTCGGGCCCTCGGTGCGACGGCGTACGCGGATCTTGTTGCTACCGACGCGAGCGCCAGCGAAACCGAGCACGGCGGGCAGCAGCGTCAGCGCGATCAGCACGGCCACCACGACAGTCGCCGCAGCGGCAACGCCCATCTGGCCCAGGAACGGAATGCCCACGACAGTGAGCCCGGCGAGCGCGATGATCACGGTGAGCCCGGCGAACACCACGGCAGAACCCGCGGTGCCGACAGCCCGACCGGCGGCTTCCTCAGGTTCGCGGCCCTCGGCCAGTTCGTGCCGGTAACGGGAGACGATGAAGAGCGCGTAGTCGATGCCGACCGCGAGCCCGATCATCAACGCCAGCACCGGAGTATTGGAGTTCAGCTCCATCGAACCCGACGCCAGCATGATGCCCGCCATCCCGACGCCGACCCCGATCAACGCGGTCAGCAACGGAATCCCGGCGGCCAGCAGCGAACCGAAAGTGATGATCAGGACGACCGCCGCGACCGCGACGCCGAGTCCCTCGGTGGCCCCGGTCGCCGGGATGCCCTGCACGGCGTCGCCGCCGTACTCGACCTGATATCCCAACTGCTTCGCGTGATCGCCGGTCGCCAGCAGCGCCTGGCGGTCGCTGTCGCTGAGTTCGAAGCCCTTGACCTGGTAGCTCACCTGCGCGAGCGCGACCCGGCCGTCCGGAGACACCGACTTCGCCTGGAACGGGTCGACGACCCCGGCTACCTTCGGCGCGGACTTCAGCTTGCCGACCACGCCCTCGACGGCCGCCTGGCCCGCCGGGTCGGTGATCTTCTGCCCGTCCGGCGCGGCGATCGCGACGCGCGCGGTGCCGCCGCCCGCCGCGGCCTGCGGGAAGTGTTCGGCCAGCCGGTCGATCGCCTGCTGCGATTCGGTGCCGGGAATGGTCACCGAATCCGACAGCTTGCCCGACAGCGTGAGCGCGCCCGCGCCCAACGCCATGAGGACAAGCGCCCAGACCGCCGCCACGAGGGCCCGGCGGCGGAACGACAGCCTGCCGAGCCGGTACAGGAAGGGTGCCACGAGTCATCTCCGTTTCGCGCCCGAAGAAGCGGGCTCTCCGCACTGGAATCGCCCTTTCGAAGCTAGCCGTTCGGCAAGGAGCTGCCAAGCCGATCGGCTAGGATGTGACTAGCCGCACGGCAAGTGTCGGGCTAGTCGCTCGGCTAGTATCATGATGTGCTGCGGAGCAGCGCACTCCGCTTGAGGAGGAGGGCGCGATGACGACCGTCGAACCGGTCGCGGACACCCGCACCAGGCTGCTCGCCACTGCGCTGCGGCTGTTCGCCGAGCACGGCGTGGAGGGCACGTCGCTGCAGATGATCGCCGACGAGCTGGGCGTCACGAAGGCCGCGGTGTACTACCACTTCAAGACGAAGTCGGAGATCACCGAGGCGGTCGCGGAGCCGGGCATCCGGGAGCTGGACCAGCTGGTCGTCGAGGCCGCGAAGCATCCTCGGCACGGCGCGCGGGTGGACCATCTGCTGGACGGTTTCGTCGATCTCGTGGTGCGACACCGGGTGCTGGTCGCGCTGTTCTCCAGCGACCCGGGCATCGACGCGGCGCTCGCGAAATCGGCGCACGGCGTCGAAGGGTTCAAGCAGGCGCTGATCTCGATCGTGGCCGGCGGGCCGGAGCTGGACGTGACCGCTCGCGTGACGGCGATCGTGGCGTTCACCGGCATCGCGATGGCGGGCGGAGCACCCGACCTGGCCGAGGTGGACGACGAAACCCTGCGCCGGGAATTGGTCAGGGTGGGCAGGCGGCTGCTGGGCAGGCCGCGCCGCCGGGTTTGCTGAGCTCTTCTCGGATGCTGAGAAGTCTGTTGCAGTATTTGGGAACCCGCTCCTAGTCTCGAAGCATGCCTTCGGAAAGCAGCTACGGGCAGGGTCACGCGGAAAGCGTCGTACGTTCACAACATTGGCGCACCGTCGACAATTCGGCGGCCTACCTCGCGCCGGAGCTGCTCCCCGGGCGGAGCGTGCTGGACGTCGGCTGCGGCCCCGGGACGATCACGGTGGACATCGCCCGCCGAGTGGCCCCTGGCGAGGTGCTCGGCGTCGATTTGTCGGAAGCCGTTCTGGAACAGGCACGAGCGCACGCGGAACGCGAGGGCGTGTCCAATGTCCGGTTCGAGCGCGCCGACATCACGACGGCCCCGGAACTCGGCCGATTCGACGTCGTGCACGCCCACCAGGTGCTGCTGCACCTGACCGAACCGGTGGAAGCGCTGCGGCACATGCTGGCGCTGGCCAAGCCCGGCGGTGTCGTCGCCGCCCGCGACACCGACTACGCCGCCGCGTTCTGGTGGCCCGCGGACTCGCGCCTGGACCGCTGGCTGGAGGTCTACCGCGCGGTCGCGCACGGCAACGGTTCCGAGCCCGACGCCGGACGGCGATTGATGGCCTGGGCACACGCCGCGGGCGCTCGCGACGTCAAGCCGAGTGCCTCCATCTGGTGCCATTCCACGCCGGAGGAACGAGCGTGGTGGGGCGGCATGTGGGCGGACCGGATCCTGGACTCCAAGATCGCCGAGCAGGCTGTGGCAGGCGGGTATGCGGCCGCCGAAGACCTCCGCGAGATCTCCGAAGCGTGGCGGGCGTGGGCTGCGGATCCGGACGGCTGGTTCTCGATCCCGCATGGGGAAATCCTGTGCCGCGTCACCGAAACCGGCTGAAGCGGCGGAAATGTTCGTGGGGCTCACGTACCCTCGCTGGGGCGGATTACGGCAGCCGGGAGTCCTTCAGCGCTTCGGCCGCGCGCAGTTCCTCGGTGCTCAACTGATCCGCGGAAACCCGGACGACGCAGCGGAAACGGCGGCACACCGGGCATCTCTGCACCCGGCGCTCGCCGAGCCGGATCGCCTTGAACGACACCAACGGGAGCCAGATCGTGGAGAAATAGTGGCCCTGGCTGCACTGGACGATCGTGTAATCCGGCATGGCCACCTCCTCCGTCGCGACGGACTCAGTATGCGCTACTCAGCCAGAAACTCCGCCGGAACCGCCGAAGTAAGCCACACCCCGTTGTCGCTCACCTGAAACGCGTGCCCGTGCGCGGCCATCTCCCCGGCCGCGACCGTCAGCACCACCGGTTTCCCGTGTCGCGACCCGACTTTCCACGCCGTTTCGCGCGTCGCCGACAAATGCACCGCGTGCCGTTTCATCGGTCGCAGTCCCTCCGCCCAGATCGACGGCAGGAATCGCGTCGCCGTGCCGTGGAAGAGGATTTCCGGTGGCACGGCGTCGGACAGCGCCAGATCCACGCTGACGCTGTGCCCCTGGCTCGCACGGATCAACGTCCCCGTCTCGTCGAAGGCGAACCGCTGTTTCGCGCAGTTCGCGACGACCTCGTCCAGCTCCGCGCGGCTCACCGGGAACTGGTGCCGGGCCAGTGCCGCGAGCAGTTCGGCGACCGGGACCCAGCCGCCGGGGGAGAGGGTGAGGCCGAGTCCGCCGGGATCGTGGCGCAGGTGCCGGGACAGTCGTTTCGATACCCGGGTTCGATATTTCTCGTTCATTGCAACCCGAAGTAACCCACGCCGACGCCCTGGCGCGCAACGGAATTCAGATGCCGCCCTCCATGACCGGGCGCAGTTTGCTGGCACCGGGGCCGAAGCGGGCGAGTTCGTCGTCCGCGTTGTACAGGCCGCAGCTGCGCAGCGACAGGCATCCGCAGCCGACGCATCCGGTCAGCCGGTCGCGCAGCCGCTGCAGCGCGTCGATCCGGGCGTCGAGTTCGGTCTGCCATTCGCGCGACAGCCGGGCCCAGTCCGCCTTCGTGGGCGCGTGGTCCGCGGGGAGCGTTTCCAGTGCCGCGCTGATGTCCTCCAGCGACAGCCCGACCCGCTGCGCGGCGCGGATGAACGCGATCCGCCGCAGCACCGAGCGCGCGTAGCGGCGCTGGTTGCCCGCCGAGCGCTCGGACGTGATCAGGCCGCGCTCCTCGTAGAACCGCAGCGCCGTGTGCGGGACTCCGCTGCGTTCCGCGACCTGCCCGATGCTCAGCTTGTCCGCCAACCTCGTCATTGCTTCAGGTTAGCGCTTGACCTTCAGTTTGGTCGAGGTTGCATGGTCGAGGACATGACCACGACGACGCACGAGCCGGGCTACGCGGACCTGCCCCGGCTGATCTCGCTGATGACCGGCGACGACAAACACCACGCGGCCGCGGAGTCCACAGTGGACGTCCTGTGGGTGCTGTTCGACCGCGTCCTCCGCCTCGGCCCGGAGACCGCCCGCCGGCCCGGGCGCGACCGGTTCCTGCTGTCCAAGGGGCACGGGCCGATGGCGTACTACGCGGTGCTCGTCGCGAAAGGCTGGCTGGACGAGGACGAACTCGCCGACTGGAGTTCGGCGCGTTCGCGGCTCGGCCATCATCCCGACCGCATGCGCGCGCCCGGCGTCGAAATCTCCAGCGGCTCGCTCGGCCACGGCCTGCCGATCGCCATCGGCACCGCGCTCGGCCTGCGCGCCCGCCGGTTCAGCTCGCGCATCGTCACGCTGATCGGCGACGCCGAACTCGACGAGGGTTCCAACCACGAGGCGATCGTCGTCGCCGCGCGGCTCGGGCTCGACAAGCTGACCACCGTGGTCATCGACAACCAGTCCTCGTCCCACGGCTGGCCAGGCGGCATCGCACGCCGCTTCGAAACGGAAGGCTGGGCCGTGCGAACGGTGTCCGGCCGCGACCACGAAGCGCTGTATGACGCGTTCACCACCCCTCATCCCGGACGGCCGCTCGCGGTCGTCGCCGTCGTGGAACCGAAAGGCGCGCGCTGATGCCGAACATGCGGGAAACCTTCCTGGCCACTGCGGAAGAAATCGTCACCACCGACCCGGACGTGGCGGTCGTCCTCGCCGACATCTCGGCCGCGTCGTTCGCCGAGGCCGCGCGACGGCATCCGGACCGGGTGATCAATGTCGGGATCCGCGAGCAGTTGCTCGTGAGCACCGGCGCCGGCCTCGCGCTCGCCGGGTTGCGGCCAATTGTCCATACCTTCAACGCGTTCCTCGTGGAGCGCGCGTTCGAACAGATCAAA
The DNA here is from genome assembly GCF_041346965.1 of Amycolatopsis sp. cg13. Lineage (GTDB taxonomy): Bacteria > Actinomycetota > Actinomycetes > Mycobacteriales > Pseudonocardiaceae > Amycolatopsis. The sequence goes on along the minus strand of NZ_CP166848.1, from coordinate 3,403,342 downwards.
TTGGATCTCAGCCACCAGGAACTCGGCGCGGTGCTGGTGTCGTACGGCTGTTCCTACGACATGCCGATGGAAGGCCGCACGCATCAGGCTCCCGGCGACGTCGCGCTGATCGATTCCCTGCCCGGCTGGTACGTCCACGTTCCCGGCCATCCCGAGGAAGCGCGGCGGCTGCTGCTCGATTCGGTGCCGGGGGACAGCCGGACGTACCTGCGCCTGTCCGCGCAGGAGAATTCCGCGCCGCATCTCGGCGTCGGGCTGCAGACGATCCGCACGGGCTCGCGCGGCGTGGTGATCGCGGTCGGCCCGATGCTGGACCGGGTGCTGGAAGCGGCCGAGGGCATGGACGTGACGGTGCTCTACACCTCGACGGTGCGCCCGTTCGACGCCGAGGGACTGCGTGCCGCGGTGACCGACGTCGCCGATGTGGCGTTGGTGGAGCCGTATCTCAAGGGAACGTCCGCGCATTGCGTCGCCGACGCGCTGGCCGACCGGCCGCACCGGCTGCTGAACCTCGGCACCCGGCGGGACACCGAGGTGCGGATCTACGGCACGCTCGCCGACCACGATCTCGTGCACGGGCTCGACGCCGGTTCGATCGCGTTGTCCCTCAAGGAATTTTTCACCGGATAAAGCGGGATTCCGGCAGCGGGCAACCGCTCGCGGTCACCAGCCGCCGTCGGCGCGCCGCACGGGGTTCGCCGTGCGCGCGGTCGACCGGCGCGCCAGGTCGATCTCCGCACGGGTCTTCTGCGGCGGGATCGTCAGCTCCCTGAACTGCGGGAACGGCACGCTGTCGATGTCTTCGCGCCATGCTTGGAACATCCGGCACAGCAGATCGGACTCGGACATTTCGTCCTCTTTCCGGGTCCGGGGGCGCCGGCGGCGCCCACGCATAGCCTGATGGGTACCCGATCGGGGAGAGAACGAAACGGCTTCGGAACGAAATTCTCCGGGGGACTACGCTCGGAGGCGTGTCTCGTGTGGTGATCCTCGATTACGGTTCCGGAAACCTCCGCTCCGCCGAGCGCGCCGTCGAGCGCGCGGGCGCCGAGGTGGAGGTCACCGCGGACCCGCACGCCGCGCTCGAAGCCGACGGCCTCGTGGTGCCCGGCGTCGGCGCGTTCTCCGCGTGCATGAGCGGGCTGCTGGGCGTGCACGGGCACCGGATCATCGGCAAACGGCTGGCGGGCGGACGTCCGGTGCTGGGCATCTGCGTCGGCATGCAGATCTTGTTCTCGCGCGGCGTCGAGCACGGCGAGGAGACCGAGGGCACCGGCGAATGGCCGGGCACGGTCGAGCGCCTGCACGCCGACGTGCTCCCGCACATGGGCTGGAACACCGTCCGCGCGCCCGCCGATTCGCAGCTGTTCGCCGGGATCGACCCGGAGGAACGGTTCTATTTCGTGCACTCCTACGCCGCGCGGAAGTGGGAGCTGGACTCCGGCCTCGCCGGCCAGCAGCCGAAGGTGACCTGGGCGAACCACGGCGAGGATTTCGTCGCCGCGGTGGAGAACGGCCCGCTGTGGGCGACCCAGTTCCACCCGGAGAAGTCCGGCGACGCGGGGGCGCAGCTGCTGCGCAACTGGCTGGGCACGCTGGCGTAAGCGGCCAAGAACTCTGCTGCGGCAGGAGGATGTGCCGCTGCTCACGTTGTCGGCGCCTCATCCCCCGCCGTACCGCCTAGCTCGCCGACGCCGTCGGGGCGAGCGGATATCCCCCGGACGGTGCGCCCGACCCCGCCGCATAGTCTGTGCGCGTGACTTTCACGCTCCTTCCCGCAGTTGATGTTGCCGACGGCCAGGCGGTCCGACTCGTCCAGGGCGAGGCGGGCACCGAGACTTCCTACGGCAGCCCGCTCGAAGCGGCCCTGCAGTGGCAGCGCGACGGCGCCGAGTGGATCCATCTGGTGGACCTCGACGCCGCGTTCGGCAAGGGCAGCAACCGCGAGCTGCTCGCCGACGTCGTCAAGCGGCTCGACGTGCAGGTGGAGCTCTCCGGCGGCATCCGGGACGACGCGTCGCTCGAGGCCGCGCTCGCCACCGGCGCGCGCCGGGTCAACCTCGGCACCGCGGCGCTCGAGGACCCGGACTGGACGGCGAAGGTCGTCTCCGAATACGGCGACCGCGTCGCGATCGGGCTCGACGTGCGGATCACCGAGGCCGGGCACCGGCTGTCCGCGCGCGGCTGGACGTCCGACGGCGGCGACCTCTGGGAGGTCCTGGAGCGGCTCGACCGCGACGGGGCCAGCCGGTACGTCGTCACCGACGTGAGCAAGGACGGCACGCTGCGCGGCCCGAACCTGGAGCTGCTGCGCGAGGTCACCGCCCGCACCGACGCGCCGGTCATCGCCTCCGGCGGAGTGTCCAGTGTGGACGATCTGCGCGCGCTGGCCGGGCTGGCTTCCGACGGTGTCGAGGGCTCCATCGTCGGGAAGGCGCTGTACGCGGGCGCTTTCACCCTGCCGGAGGCTCTCGCCGCGGTTCGCTGACGGCGGGAATCTGTGCCGGGCAACGGAAATCACGCGGCCCGGTCGAACGCGAGCTGTCCGGCAGGCTGCATCCGGCCTTCCTTCCGGAGCAGCTCGGCCCGGGCGAGATTTCGTGCTGACCAAGGGCTTTTCGGCCGTCGCGGCGTGTACCGCTGGGTGTAGGTGGACCCGTCGCGGCGGCGGGTCAGGCCGTCGATCCAGCCGTAGCAGAGCGCTTCTTGCAGCGCCTGCTCGTAGGTGAGGCCGGGCGTGCCCTTCTTCGCCAGCACCACCCACACCTCGGCGGCCGAATCGTGGTGCTCGGCCAGCCAGTCCCGCCACGACGCGGCGTCGCTGAAGATCATCATGCCCGCACCAGCGTTTCCCGGACCGAGACGTAGTGCGGGTTGTACATCAGGCCGAGGACGTTGCCCCACGGGTCGATCACCGACGCGGTGATGAACCCGGTGCCGCGGTCGCGCGGGGCGTCGTGGACCTTCGCGCCCATCGCGACGACGCGCTCCAGCGTCGTCGGGACGTCCTCGACGTGCCAGAAGACGACCGCGCCCGCGGGCTGCCCGACAGTGGCGAGGTCGGCGGTCCGGGAGAGTTCGCTGGTGGCGTACGAGCTGTGCACGATGCCGAATTCGTGCTGGTAATCGCCGATGCGCCACTCCATGTACGCGGGGGTGTCCATGTACGGCGCGACGCCAAGAAGGTCGGTGTACCAGCGCTTCGCCGCCTCGAAGTCGGGGGAGTAGAAGGTGACGGTGCTGAGTCCTCGAAGCATGTCGGGTTCCTTGTCTGCTCGGTTGTGGGACTAGCTTCTCCTCCAAAGTGCTCATCTTCTGAGCACTTTTAGGGAGAGAATCAAAAACATGCGCGCTGACCGTCTTGTCGCTGCCGTCCTGCTGCTTCAGGCCCGCGGCCGGGTGACCGCTGCCGAGCTGGCGGAGGACCTGGAGATCTCCGTGGCGACCGCCCGCCGCGACCTGGAAGCGTTGTCGGCGGCCGGGATCCCGGTCTACCCGCAGCCCGGACGCGGCGGCGGATGGTCGCTCGTCGGCGGAGCGCGCACCGATCTCAGCGGGCTGACCGCGGCCGAGTCGCAGGCGTTGTTCCTGATGCTGGGCCCGGCGGCGTCCGGCGGTCCGGAATTGTCGTCCGCGTTGCGTAAGCTGGTCCGTGCGCTGCCCGCCACGTTCCGAGCCGATGCCGAAGCCGCCGCGCGAGCCGTCGTGTCCGATCCGGCGGGGTGGGGCGAGCGGGATCGCGAGCCGCCCGCGCTCGTCCAGTCGCTGCAGCAGGCGGTGGTGCAACGGCGCAAGGTGCGGTTCGACTACAGCGGCAAAGGGCGGTTAGTCGATCCGTACGGCCTCGCCGACAAGGACGGGGTTTGGTATCTCATCGCCGGAACCGTTGCGGGACAACGAACTTTCCGCGTCGACCGGATCTCGGCGGCGGAAACCACGGACCTGCCCTCGCAGCTGCCGGACGACTTCGATCTCCGGGAACAGTGGGCGCGGGTCGTGGAGGAGATGGAGCAGCGGCGTTCGCTCGTGTCCGCGACGGTGCTGATCGACGCGCGGTACCTGTCCGTGCTGCGATCGCATTTCGGGCGGCATTGCGAGGTGATCGGGGAGCAGGACGGCCGGGTTGAGGTGACGGTGGCGGCGCACTGGGCGCGCTCTATCGCAGAGCAGCTGGCGGGCTGGGGAGACATGGTCGAGGTGGTGGAACCGGAGTCGGTCCGTGCCGAACTCGCCCGCATCGGACGGGAGCTGTCAGCCCGATACGGCAGCTGAACGATTACCCGCGAGGTAATCGACTCCATGCACCGGGGTGGACAGGATTGGTTGGCAGGCAACGAAATCGACCCGAGGAGCCGGACATGACCGCCTACGCCATCGCCCACCTGCGCCAGCCCGGAACCGTGGACGCCGAGGTCTACGAATACATGGAGCTGATCCAGGCGACGCTCGACCCGTTCGAGGGCCGGTTTCTGGTCCACGGTGGACAGACCCGAGTGCTGGAAGGCGCCTGGCCGGGCGCGACCGTCGTGCTCGAATTCCCGGATTTCGCCGCTGCCGAGGAGTGGTACGCATCGGCGGACTACCGCAAGATCCTCCACCTGCGCACCGACCACCTGGTGGGCGACGTGATCCTGGTCGAAGGCTGCGGCCCGGACCACGACTCGGCCGCCATGGGCGCCCGGCTCCGCGAGGCGGCCCTTTGACTTACTCGGCGAGTTTGATCGCGATCCCGATCGTCCGTTCCGGCCCGCCGCGGAGGCGGCTGAAGAACATGGTGACGCGTCCGACGATGCCGTAGTCGCGGGCGATGACGCCGCGGATGCGGTCGCTGTCGGCGGCGTCGAGGAGCCGGGCGGTCCCGTTCACTTCGGCGCCGTGCACTCGGCGGCCGCGGACGTCGCAGGCCTGCAGCCGGACCTCGCCGTTGTTGCGGATCCGTTTGACCTTGCCCGCGGTGCGTTCGGAGAACAACACCAGCTCGTCACCGTCGCGGGAAGCCCACACCGGGGTCGGCACCGCGCGGCCGTCGCGGCGGAAAGTGGTCAGCACGACGTACTTCTCGGCGCCGAGACGCTCCAGTTCGGACATAGCTCCACGGTAGACGGCGTCACAGTCCTTGGCAGCGGTCGACCGGCTGCTGCCCGCCGGGCGTCGTCGGCACGGCGATCGATGTGCCGTGGTCGGCGACCTTGTGCATCACCACGTGGGTCGCCTCCACGTAGCCCCAGGTGAACAGGACGACCAGAGCCGCAGAAATGCCGAGAGCCGCCTTTCGCACGCCAAGGCGTCCGAGGAGCGCCGAGATTCCGGCTCCGGCGAGCAGGAACAGCACGAGCGAACTGACCTGCCACAGCGTCACGCCCAAGCCCGACCACGGCACGAGATTCCGCAACCGGCAGGTCAGCTGCTCGCCCGCGGTCAGCTGGGCGAGGTAGTTGGCACCAACGCACCAGGCCACCAGCACGGCGATGATCGCGGCGCCGATCCCGACCGCGGTCGCTATCCGCGCGAACGCGCTCCGAGACTCCCCCAAGTCGGACATAGCCTCACGGTAGCGGTCAGCGGGTGCCGAGCCAGGCGTAATCCGGTGCCGAATCGAGCACGATCCCGTCCGCCACCGCGACGAGCTGTTCGCGCGGCAACCGGCCGGAAGCGGTCAGCCACCGTCCGGATGACAGCCGCACGGTGACCTGCGCGTCGGCCGGTCCGGAGGCGGGCACGTAAGCCCCGGACAGGCCGCGCACCCGCACCGGCCCGGATCCGCCGAGCGCGGGGGAGCCGCCGCCGATCGTCACGCGCACCTTGCCTGCCGGACCGCTGGCGTCGAGCACGGTTGTCGCGTTGTCCGAGTCGCTGCCGCGCACCGTCGTGGCTTCTTCGCGCATTCCCGCGGGCAGCGGTCCGAACCGCGCCTCGCCGCGGACCAGCACGGGTTCCTGGGTTACCGAATCGGCCACTTGCTCAGCCACCGTGCGCGCGTCCGGGACGCCTTCGACCTTGGCGGTCAGCACGTGCCGGTCGTCCGGCATCCAGGTCAGCGTGGCGATCGTGTCGCTCGGGCCGGTCACCATGGCGACCCGTCCGTGCACCACGACCTGGTCCTTCAACGCCGAGATGCGCAGCGCGGTCTGCGCCCATTCCGGATCGGCCGTGGAGTGCGCCGCGACCTCGACCCGGCTCGCTCCGGACTGCCACTGCCGCACCTGGGCGGTGTTCCCGGGCCCGCCCGAGCGGTACTGCTCGGTGAAGCCGTCCGGCAGCCAGGCCGGCGTGTACGCGAGCACCGGGCGTCCAGCGGCGGGCGTGAGCTGCGCGGGCGCGTCGGTGACCGTGTTGACCACCAGCGGCACCCCGGCGGCGACCGCGATCACCGCGGCGGCCGCGGCGGCGAGCGCGAGGCGAGGACGGCGCCGGTGCTGGCGTTGCCGGGCCCGCGCGAGCGCGTTGAGGACCTCATTGCCGTCCGGTGCCTGCTCCGCGAGCCGTTCGAGGCTGTCGCGCACCAGCGTCTCGGTCTCGTTCGACGGGGTCATTCTCCTGCTCCGGTGGTGAGGACGGGCGGCAACGAGGGCATTCCGGCGCGCAACGTCGCCAGCGCGCGCGAGATTTGGCTGCGCACGGTCGAGACGCCGCAGCGGAGGAAGTCCGCGATTTCGGCGTCGGTGTAGTTCTCGTAGTAGCGGAGCACGACCGCGGCGCGCTGTTTCCGCGGCAGCGTGGCCAGCAAGGCGAGCATTTCGTCGCGTTCGTCGTAGGCGGTGCTGGGATCGGCGGTCGGCGGCCCGAGCGAATCGAGCACCGAATGGTTCGACGGGACCACGCGGCGGGCGGCGCGGCGGCGCCACGAGAGGTACTCGTTGGTGATCATCCGGCGGACGTAGGTGGGCGGCGAGTCGATCTTCGACCAGCGCTGCTGGGCGCGCAGGAGCACGTCCTGCACGATGTCCTGCGCCAGATGCGGGTCGTCGGCGAGGACGGTCGCGTAGCGCAGCAGCCCGTCGAGGCGTTCCGCCACGAAATCGTCGAAACCGGTGGTCACGATCATGAGACGCGCGAGGGTGCGGTTTTGATGCATCGGATCCGAAAATTGGTGACGAAGCCGTCGCGGCGGGCTTGACCGAGCGGCCGACTAGGCTGGAGCGCATGGCTGTGGCGGTTCGGGTGATTCCCTGTCTCGACGTCGACGCGGGCCGGGTCGTGAAGGGCGTCAACTTCGCCGACCTGCGCGACGCGGGCGACCCGGTGGAGCTCGCGCGCCGGTACGACGCCGAAGGCGCGGACGAGCTGACCTTCCTCGACGTCACCGCGTCCTCCGGCGACCGCGAAACCACCTTCGACGTGGTCCGCCGCACCGCCGAGCAGGTCTTCATCCCGCTCACCGTCGGCGGCGGCGTGCGCTCCGCCGACGACGTCAACCGGCTCCTGCGCACCGGCGCGGACAAGGTCAGCATCAACACGGCCGCGATCGCGCGCCCGGAGCTGCTGCGCGAGGCGTCGCGCCGGTTCGGGGCACAGTGCGTCGTGCTGTCCGTCGACGCGCGGCGCGTGCCGGAAGGCAGCGAACCGACGGCGTCCGGCTTCGAGGTCACCACGCACGGCGGTCGCCGAGGCACCGGAATCGACGCGGTGGAGTGGGCCGCGCGCGGCGAGGAACTCGGCGTGGGCGAAATCCTGCTCAACTCGATGGACGCGGACGGCACCAAAACCGGCTTCGACCTCGAACTGATCGACCTGGTCCGCAAAGCGGTGCGAGTCCCGGTGATCGCCAGCGGCGGCGCGGGCGCGACCGAACATTTCCTGCCCGCCGTGGAAGCCGGCGCCGACGCGGTGCTGGCGGCGAGCGTATTCCACTTCGGACAGTTGACGATCGGCGACGTGAAGGGCGCGCTGCGCACCGGCGGGGTGGTCGTGCGATGAGCCTTTCCCCGGAACTTTCCGCCCGTCTGAAGTGGAACGCGGACGGCCTGATCGCCGCGGTCGTAGTGGACCACGCGACGTCGGACGTGCTGATGATGGCGTGGATGAACGACGACGCGCTCGACTCCACGCTCACCACGCGCCGCGGGACGTACTGGTCGCGCAGCCGGCAGGAACTGTGGGTGAAGGGCGAGACCTCGGGCCACGTCCAGCACGTGCGAGAGGTCCGCGTCGACTGCGACGGCGACACGGTGCTGCTGCGGGTGGATCAGACCGGCCCGGCCTGCCACACCGGGACGCACACCTGTTTCGACACTGAGGAACGGTTGCTGCTCGCCGACGAGAGCGCGTCATGACCGTCGTCGCGAACGTGCTGATCGGGCTCGTCGCCCTGATCCACCTGTACATCGTCGTGCTGGAGATGGCCCTGTGGACCACGCCGCGGGCGCGCGCCGCGTTCGGCACCACTGAGGAATTCGCCCGGGAGAGCAAGACGCTGGCGGCGAACCAGGGGCTGTACAACGGGTTCCTCGCCGCCGCCCTGATCTGGGGCCTGATCGCGGCCGACCCGGCGGGCTTCCAGTTGAAGCTGTACGGGCTGGCGTGCGTGATCGTGGCCGGGCTCTACGGCGCCGCGACGTCGTCGAAGCGGATCCTGCTGGTGCAGGTGCTGCCCGGCGGGCTCGCGCTGGTCTTCTTGCTGCTGTCGCGCTAGTCGATGTCGCCGGTCAGGTAGCGCTGCAAAGTCGGCGCCACCGCGGTGATCAGCGTGTCCACGTCCGCCTCCACCATCGGCGGGAACCGGGCCACGTACCGGATCAGCCCCATCCCCACCATCTGCGAAGCGCACAACGACACCCGCAACTCCCGCCGGTCGACGCTGAGTTCGGTCAGCAGTCCGGTGAAAAACTGCGAGAAGAACTCGCGCAGCACGGTGCTCGCCGCGTCGTGGCTGGCAATGCTGCGGATCAGCGCCTGGAACGTGCCGCCGCCGACGCCGTCCCAGCGGGTCAGGAACGTGTGCACGATCCGGGAGCCCAGTTCGTCGACCGGGCCGTCGCGCAGGATCGCGATGAGTTCCGCCGGTTCGAACGGCAGTTTCAGCACCGCTTGCGCGAACAGGCCCTCCTTGCCGCCGAACCAGTGGTTGACCATGGCCGCGTCGACTCCGGCGCGGGCGGCGATCGAGCGGACCGTCGCGCGTTCGTAGCCGTTCTCGGCGAACACCGTGCGGGCGGCTTCCAGCAGGACCGCGCGGGTGTCCTGACCAGCGGGGCGGCGGCCGCGGCGGCGCGCGGTAGTGTCTTCGGTGTTCACCGGTCCATCTTGACCGGTCGCCGCCCCGAATTCAACAGTCATTGAATTGAGAGCCCGCCGACCGGCGGACGCGGCCGTAGCGGCACAATGAGACGCATGGTCAGCTCAGCAGCCACGTCCACGGCCGGGCCCGGCCCGGTCAGCCCGTCCCGCGCCGAGTTCCGCGCGCTGGCCGAGAGCCGCCGCGTGATCCCCGTGGTGCGCCGGGTGCTCGCCGACGGCGAGACCCCGCTGGGGATTTACCGCAAGCTCGCCGCCGACCGGCCCGGCACCTTCCTCTTCGAATCGGCCGAGAACGGGAAATCGTGGTCGCGCTGGTCGTTCGTCGGCGTGCGCAGCCCGGCCGCGCTCACCGTGCGCGACGGCAAAGCGGTCTGGACCGGCACCCCGCCGGACAACCTGCCCACCGAGGGCGACCCGTTGCAGGTGCTGCGCGCGACCGTCGAGGCGCTGCACACCGAACCGCTGCCCGGCCTGCCCCCGCTGACCGGCGGAATGGTCGGCTACCTCGGCTACGATTCCGTGCGCTGGCTGGAAAAGCTGCCCGAGCTGGCCGAACGGGACCTCGACATCCCCGAGCTGACCATGCTGCTCGCCACCGACCTCGCCGCGTTCGACCACCACGAGGGCACCGTCACGCTGATCGCCAACGCGGTCAACTGGGACGACTCGGCCGAGCGCGTGGACGCCGCGTACGACGACGCGCTGGCCCGGCTGTCCGCGATGACCGAGCAGCTGCGGGTCCCCGCGCCGCCGACCGTCGCGACGTTCGACCGGCCGGCGCCGGAGTTCCGCCGCCACCGCGCCAAGGAAGATTTCCACGCGGCCGTCGACAAGGCGGTCGAGGCGATCAAGGCCGGCGAAGCGTTCCAGGTCGTGCCGTCGCAACGTTTCGAGATCGAGACCGGGGCCGACGCGCTCGACGTGTACCGCGTGCTCCGCACCTCCAACCCGAGCCCGTACATGTACCTGCTGCGGCTGGAGGGCTTCGACATCGTCGGCTCCAGCCCGGAATCGCTGGTGACCGTCCGCGACGGCCGCGCCACCACGCATCCCATCGCGGGCACCCGCTGGCGGGGCGCGGACCCGGAGGAGGACGCGCAGCTCGCCAAGGACCTGCTCGCGGACGAGAAGGAACGCGCCGAGCACCTGATGCTCGTCGACCTCGGCCGCAACGACCTCGGCAAGGTCTGCAAACCGGGCACCGTGCACGTGGTCGACTTCTTCCAGATCGAGCGCTACAGCCACGTCATGCACATCGTCTCCACGGTGACCGGCGAGCTGAAGGACGACGCCACGGCGTTCGACGCGGTCACCGCCTGCTTCCCGGCGGGCACGCTGTCCGGCGCGCCGAAGGTGCGGGCGATGCAGCTGATCGAGGAGCTGGAGCCGGTGCGCCGAGCGCTGTACGGCGGCGTCGTCGGCTACCTGGACTTCGCGGGCGACGCGGACACGGCGATCGCCATCCGCACCGCGCTGATGCTCGACGGGACCGCTTACGTCCAGGCGGGCGGCGGCGTGGTCGCGGATTCGGTCCCGGACTACGAGGACACCGAATCGCTCAACAAGGCCCGCACCGTGCTGTCCGCGATCGCCGCGGCGGGCACGATGATCCCCGCGGGCGAGTTGGACCCGGCTGAGGACGCCGCCGGTGTCTGAGCGGTCCGAGGAGGCGGAACCACGGCGCGGCGGCGCCGAGGCGCGAGAGGACGCGGTCCGTCCGGCGGATGTCGGTGAAAAATCGCCTGCCGCAGGGAAAACCGCTGCCGAGGAGCTCTCGGAGAGCGGGAAATCGCCGACGACACCCGAACCCGCCGCCGCTTCGGCGCGCCGTCCACTGTGGACGATCATCCTTGCCCTCCTGCTCGGCGCACTGGCCCTGTGGGGTGCGTCCCGGATGGTGTGGTTCGCCGAATTCCGCGACGAGGGCGTGCGCGGCACCGTCCTGTACACCGAACCCGGCGAACAGCGCTCCACCGCGCTCGTGCCGCTCGCGATCCTCGCGCTCGCGGGCGTCGCCGGGGCCATCGCCACCGGCGGCTGGCTGCGCCGCGTGCTCGGGATCGTGCTGGTGCTCGCCGGTGCGGCGGGCGTCTGGAGCGGCGTCGACGGGATCCAGTTCGGCGGGTTCGCGCCCGGGCTGCCCGGCACGGAAATCGTGTTCGGCCACCTGATCGCGGTGCTGGGCGGAATTCTTGTCGCACTCGGCGGGTTGGCAGCGATCAAGTGGGCGGGAGCCGCGCGCAAGCTCGGGGCCCGTTACGCCGCACCGGGAGCCAAGGCGGCGCGGAAGGATCCGGACACCGAGCTGTGGGAGGCGCTGTCGGAGGGCGACGACCCGACCGACGGCGGGGATCCGCGGCGCTGAGCAACCCGGAACCGGCCGGTCATGGAGCGGGGGTTAGCATCGTTTCGGCGGGAAGGGGAAGGTTTTTGTGAGCGAGCTTGCGAGTGGACCCAGGAGTGCGGCAGCGGGTAGGGGCGTCCGATGAGCGTGCTCGAAGACATCGTCGCCGGCGTGCGCGAGGACCTCGCGCAGCGGGAATCCGCGCTGCCGTTCGACGAACTGAAGGCCAGGGCGGCCAAGGCCGTCCCGCCGCGTGACGTGATGGCGGCGCTGCGCGAATCCGGCATCGGTGTCATCGCCGAGGTGAAGCGGCGCAGCCCGTCCAAGGGCGAGCTGGCCACGATTCCCGACCCGGCCGCGCTGGCCCGCGACTACGAGGACGCCGGCGCGCGCGTGATCAGCGTGCTCACCGAGCAGCGCCGCTTCGGCGGATCGCTCGCCGACCTCGACGCCGTGCGTGCCGCTGTCGACATTCCCGTGCTGCGCAAGGACTTCATCGTCAGCCCGTACCAGGTGCACGAGGCCCGGCTGCACGGCGCGGACATGGTCCTGCTGATCGTCGCCGCGCTGGAGCAGAACGCGCTCGCCGCGCTGCTCGACCGCGTCGAATCGCTCGGCATGACCGCGCTCGTGGAGATCCACAACGCCGAGGAGGCCGACCGCGCGCTCGAAGCGGGCGCGAAGGTCATCGGCGTCAACGCGCGCAACCTGCACACCCTCGAAGTGGACCGCGACGTGTTCTCCCGCCTCGCGCCCGGCCTGCCGATGGACGTGTTCAAGGTCGCCGAGTCCGGCGTCCGCGGCCCGGGCGACCTGATGTCGTACGCCGGCCACGGCGCGGACGCGGTGCTCGTCGGCGAGGGCCTGGTGGCCTCCGGCGACCCGAAGGGCGCGGTCGTCAAGCTCGTCACCGCCGGTTCGCACCCCGCCTGCCCGAGGCCCTCGCGGTGACCGAACGCGGCAAGCACGACCCGGACGAACGCGGCTACTACGGTCCGTACGGCGGCCGGTTCATGCCGGAAGCGCTGATCGGCGTGGTCGACGAGGTCGCGGCGGAGTACGAGAAGGCCCGCCACGACCCCGAGTTCACCGCTGAGCTGAACCGGCTGCTCACCGAGTACGCGGGCCGTCCGTCGCTGCTCACCGAGGCCAAGCGGTTCGGCGAGCACGCCGGCGGCGCGCGGGTGTTCCTCAAGCGCGAGGACCTCAACCACACCGGTTCGCACAAGATCAACAACGTGCTGGGCCAGGCGCTGCTCACCGTCCGGATGGGCAAGAAGCGCGTCATCGCGGAGACCGGGGCTGGCCAGCACGGCGTCGCCACGGCCACCGCGTGCGCGCTGCTCGGCCTCGACTGCGTCGTGTACATGGGCGAGGTCGACACCGAGCGCCAGTCACTGAACGTCGCGCGGATGAAGCTGCTCGGCGCCGAGGTCGTGCCGGTGAAAACCGGGTCGCGCACGCTGAAGGACGCGATCAACGAGGCCCTGCGCGACTGGGTCACCAACGCCGAGGACACGCACTACCTCTTCGGCACCGCCGCCGGCCCGTACCCGTTCCCGATGATGGTGCGCAATTTCCACCACGTCATCGGCGAAGAGGCGCGGGCGCAGATCCTGGAGAAGGCGGGCCGGCTGCCGGACGTCGTCGCGGCGTGCGTCGGCGGCGGGTCCAACGCCATCGGCATCTTCTCCGGCTTCTACGACGACCCGTCGGTACGGCTGGTCGGCCTCGAGCCGGGCGGCGAGGGCATCGAGGGCAACCGGCACGGCGCGACGCTCACCAAGGGCAGCCCGGGCAACCTGCACGGCGCGATGTCGTACCTGCTGCAGGACGAGGACGGCCAGACGGTCGAATCGCATTCGATCTCCGCCGGGCTCGACTACCCGGGCGTCGGCCCGGAACACGCGTGGCTCAAGGACTCCGGCCGCGCCGAGTACCGCCCGGTCACCGACGCGGCCGCGATGGACGCCTTCCGGCTGCTGTCGCGCACCGAGGGCATCATCCCGGCGATCGAATCGGCGCACGCGCTGGCCGGGGCCCTGGAACTGGGCCGCGAGCTGGGCCCGGACGGGCTGATCGTGGTCAACCTTTCCGGCCGGGGCGACAAGGACATGGACACCGCGGCCCAGTGGTTCGGGCTCGTGGACGGGGAGGACAAGTGAGCGGCCTCGACGAGCTGTTCGCGGCGACGCGGGCGGAACACCGGGCCGCGCTGGTCGGCTACCTTCCCGCCGGATTCCCGTCCGTGGACGGCTCGAAAGACCTGCTGGCCGCCACCATCGACGGCGGAGCGGACCTGGTCGAGGTCGGCGTCCCGTACTCCGACCCGGTCATGGACGGCCCCACCATCCAGGCGGCCGCCGAGGCGGCGCTGGCCAGCGGTTTCCGGCTGAAGCAGCTGTTCGAGGTCGTGGAATCGGTGTCGGCGCGCGGCGGTCGCGCGGTGGTGATGACGTACTGGAACCCGGTGCACCGCTACGGGGTCGACGCGTTCGCACGCGACCTGGCTTCGGCTGGTGGCCTGGGCCTGATCACGCCGGACCTGATCCCGGACGAGGCCGACGAGTGGATGGCCGCGTCCGCCGAGCACGGCTTGGACCGGATCTTCCTGGTCGCGCCGTCGTCGTCGGAGGAACGCCTGGCGAAGACTACGGCGGCGTCCTCGGGCTTCGTGTACGCGACCGCGGTGATGGGCGTGACCGGCGCCCGCGACGCGGTGGGTGTGCACGCGGAGGACCTGGTGCGGCGGACTCGGGAGCACACCGAGCTGCCGATCGGGGTGGGCCTCGGGGTCCGTTCGCGGGAGCAGGCCGCGCAGGTGGCCGGGTTCGCGGACGCGGTGATCGTCGGATCCGCGCTGGTCACGGCCGCGGCGGACGGTCCGGACGGGGTGGCGAAGCTGGCTTCGGAGCTGGCGAAGGGCGTGCGCGAGGCGGTCGCTCCGGCCTGATCCCGGGTCGAGCGCCGGAAACTGTCGGTGGTCGTTCGTACTCTCTCGGTATGCAGACCAACGACATCAACCCGGGTGAGGCTCCGGGGTTGGCGGAAGTACTCGCCCTGCCGAACGAACAGCTCCTCGGCAACCGGATCGAAGGAGTCGACGGGACCCTGGTGATGGGTCCGGCTCCGACAGCGCTGCACCAGCAGTGGCTCCAGCGATTGCAGCTCGCAATGGTGCCAGCCTTGCCGAAAGGCACTGCACTGCTCCCCGGCGTCGCGGTTCGCTGCGGTGAAAGTCGGCTGCTGATCCCGGATTTCGTGATCGTCACCTGCCCCGACGTGGCCACGACCTGGTATCCGCCGTCCGAGGTGCTGCTGGCCGCCGAGATCGAATCGCCGTCCACCAGGGTGCAGGACCGGATCTTCAAGAAAGCCCTCTACGCCGAAGCGCTCATCCCGTACTACCTGCTCGTCGACCCGGAGCAGGAAGCCGCCACCGTGTACGCGCTTTCCGAAGGCGAGTACCTGCCGCACGCGAAGAGCGAGGGCGGGGTGCTCACGCTGGCCGAACCGTTCCCCGCGCAGCTGGATCTGCGCGCCTGAGCGGCCGGTTGTACGCATCGTGTACGCCGTCCGCGCACAGTGCGGCGCATGGCTTTCGACATCGGACAGGTTCCCCGGAGGACGTTCCTGCGCGGGGCGGCCGGCGTGAGCGCTGCCGCGGCGGCGGGGCTCGTGCTGCCCGGCCTCGCGCACGCCGCGGCGGCGCCGCGCATCTACAGCTGTGCGGAGTGGGGTGCGCGCCCGCCCGCGGATCCGCTCACCACGCTCGACCATCCGGCCAATCGCGTGCTCATCCACCACATCGACTGCCCTAACAGCACCGACTACTCGCTCGAGCACGCGTTCCAGGTCGCGCGCAACGACCAAGCCGACCACATCGACAACAACGGCTGGTCCGACACCGGCCAGCACTTCACGGTCTCCCGCGGCGGCTACCGGCTCGAAGGCCGCCACGGCAGCCTGGACGCGTTGCGCAGCGGCAAAAAGATCGTCCGCGCGGCGCATTGCCCCGGTCAGAACGACAACGCGATCGGCATCGAGAACGAGGGCACCTACATGCAGGTCGCCCCGCCGAAGGCGCAGTTCGATTCGCTGGTGGTGTTCGTGGCGTACGTGTGCCGCCAGTACGGCATCCCGGTCAAGGAAATCAAGGGACACCGCGACTTTTACAACACCGACTGCCCGGGCGACAAGCTGTACGCGATGCTGCCCGAATTGCAGTCCCGGGTGGCGGCCTTGCTTCGGTGAACCGGGTCAGTGCAGGAATCGCAGCACCTGGCACAGCTCCGCCGGTTCCAGCGACCCCAGCTCGGCCACTTCAGCACGGCGCACGTCCGCCAACGTCGTGGCCAGCTGGGGGCCGAACGCGTCCGGCAGCACATCGTCCGCCTCGAACGCGGCGATCGCCTCCGACAGCGATTGCGGCAGCCGCGCGACTCCAGCCGCCGCAGCGTCTTCGGGGGAGAGCGACCCCGGGTCCACGCTGACCGGTTCCGGCAAGCTCGCCGCAGCGTCGATGCCTGCCTGCCCGGCGAAAAGCAGTCCCGCCACCACCAGATACGGGTTCGCGGTGAGGTCGAAGCACTTCACCTCCAGGTTCGCCGCCGTGTCGCGCTGTCCGGCCGCGCCGCGGATCAGGCGCAGCGGTGCTTCGCGGTTTTCCAGTCCCCACGCGGTAAACACGCCTGCCCAATGGTGCGGTTCCAGCCGCAGATAGCTGACCACCGACGGCGCGCCGACCGCCAGCAGCGCGGGCAACCGGCGGAAAATGCCCGCACCGAAGGATTCCGCGGTCTCCGTCAGCCCGAACGCTCCGGTTCCGTTCGCACACAGATTCCGTTCGCCGTCCCAGAGGCTCAGGTGCACGTGTCCGCCATTGCCGACGCCGCCCGGTTCGAACTTCGGCGTGAACGACGCACGCAGGCCGTGCGCGGCGGTCACTGTCCGCACGGTTTCCCTTGTCAGTACGGCTAAATCGGCTGCGCGTACTGGATCCGTCGCGGCGATCGACAGCTCGAACTGGCCCGCCGCGTACTCCGGGTGGATCTGTTCCACTTTCACGCCGCATTTGTCCAAAGTGGACACGAGCGCTCGGAGATACTCGTGGTTCGCGCTCAGCCGAGAGTATCCGTAGGCCGGACCGGGCAGCGGGATGCCGTCCGCGTCGGTCGTGATCCACTCCAGTTCGAAGGCCATCCGCGCGGACAGACCGCGGTCGGCGAGCTGTGCGACGGCGGCCGCGGCGAGGCCCCGGGTGTCCTGCGGATGCTGGTGCCCGTCCTGGTCGTACCGCCACGCCGGGGCCCACGCCCAGCCGGGCTGGGCGGCGAGGACGGTGAGCGCGTCGAGGTCGGGATGCAGCCGCAGGTCGCCGACTGGGCCGAGGGAATGCTCGCCGTCAGCGATGCTGTCCGTGCCGAGGAAGAAATCGAACGAGTTCGACGCGCCGACTCCCCACGCCGCGACCGTCGCCAGCCTCGCTACCGGAACCGCTTTGACCCGCGAAATCCCGGAGTTGTCCACGAAACTCAGCGCGACGAGCTCGACGCCCGCCTGCTCCATCCGACCGGCTGCCGCCGCGCCGAGTTCAGCGAGCCGGTCGCGGTCGAGCCCGGCGGAAGACGAGAAGGGGGACGACAAGGTTTGCTCCTTCAACGCTGGAGGGGAGGTGCGGCCGGTCGAGGTGGGGGTGCCTTGGTGGGCAGCCGGTCGCGGTCGAGTTGGCGGGAAACGGGCGGGCGAGGGTTTCCGCGGTAGCTGCTCCTGGTCGAGCGTGACGGGAAACGAGGCGCTCCTTCCGTGCCGCACGAGAGAGTTCAGCCGGTCGGCGCTCGCTCTCCGCACCGCTCGGAAGGTTCACTGTGTACTCCTCGGGAAAGGAGCGCATCCGTGTCCGGAGACCGTCCCGAATTGCGGCGCACCCTGTCGGTCTGGCAGGCCGTCGGGCTGTCCGTCGCGCTCATGGCACCCAGCATGGCCGCGAACATCAATCCACAGCAAACAGCGACGGCCGCCGGACGCGCGGTTCCGCTGGCGTTCCTGCTCTCGGCCGCGGGGGTGCTGCTGGTCGCGTACGGTTTCGTCCAGCTCTGCCGCCACTATCAGCACGCGGGATCCGTCTACGCGTTCGTCGGCGCGACCCTCGGACCACGCGCGGGCGTCGTGTCCGGGATCGGGCTGCTCGGCACTTACACCTTCTACGCCGTGGTCACCAGTTCCGCCGCGGGTGTGCTCGGTACGGCGTTCCTGACGCAGGTCGGGATCTGGCCGCATCCGCCGTCGTGGGGGCCGTTCGTGCTGACCGCCGTCGCGCTGATCGGCAGCTGGCTGCTCGCGGTCGCCCCGGCTCGTCGCGGCACCAGCACGTTGCTTGCCGTCGAAGGCGCGACCATCGCGCTCATCTTGCTGGTCACCGTGGTCATCCTGGTCCGGCTGATCGCCGGAGACGCACCCAGCGGACGGTTCACGCTGCAGGTTTTCGTGCCGGACACCGGAGTCTCCGGCATTTTCCTCGGCGCGGTGTTCGGTTTCCTGTCGTTCGCCGGTTTCGAGGCCGCCGCGACGCTCGGCGAGGAGACCCGCGACCCGCGTCGCAACATCCCGCGCGCGATCCTCGGCACGGCCATCTTCGGCGGTGCCTACTTCGTGCTCGTGACCGCCGTCGAGATGATGGCGTTCGGCGGCGACGCCACGGCGTTCCACAATTCCCCGTCGCTGCTGGGCGATCTCGGCAGCCGCTTCGTCGGCCCGTGGGTCGGCGACGTCATCAGCGCGGGTGCCGCGATCAGCGCGTTCGGCTGCTGCCTCGCCTGCGTCGTCGGCGGCTCGCGGCTGCTGTTCGCCCTCGGCCGGGACGCGTTCGACGGACGCGGCATCGGCCGGATCTCCGACAAGGGCACTCCCGCCGTCGCCGTGACTGTGGTCGCGCTCGCGGCGGCGCTGATCATCTTGGTGTGCGCGGTGTTCTTCGGTGCCACCGCGGACGACACCTTCGCCTGGGCCGGATCCATCGGCACCTTGATCCTCTTAGTCATCTACCTGCTCACCACGCTCGGCGCGATCCTGCTGTTGTTCGTGCGACGGCGGATGCGTGTGCCGTGGTGGCATTTGGCGTTTCCGATCGGTGCGCTGGTTCTGCTCGGGTACACCGTGTACGTCAACGTGGTGCCGTATCCGACCGACGGTCCCGCGCGGTGGTTCCCGGTCGTCGCGGGTGGCGTGCTCGTGCTGGCTGTCGTCGTGGTCGCCTCGGCGCCCGGATTCGCCCGTAGGGTGGGGGAGAGGCTCGCTGAAGGAGAGGCATGACCGGACTGCTCGATTTCGTCGCGGACCTGCCGTTGGTCGACCATCACTGCCACGGCGTCCGCACCGGCGGCGTCGACCGCGACGGGTTCGAGCGGATGCTCACCGAGGCGGACACCGTGTCGCCGCTGGGGACGTCGCTGTTCGATTCGCTGATCGGCCTGTCCGTGCGCGAACGCTGCGCGCCGATCCTCGACCTGCCGAAACACGCCCCGGCCGACGACTACCTCGCCCGCCGCGCCGAACTGGGCGCGGTAGAGGTCAACCGGCGGTTCCTTCGCGGCACCGGCAGCACGGATTACTTGCTGGACGGCGGTTTCCTGCCCGAATCCCTCACCGCCACGAAGGACTTCGCCGAACTGGCCGACGCCCGCGCGCACGACATCGTCCGGCTGGAACAGGTCGCCGAAGACGTCATCCGCACCACCAGCGCCGCCAGTTTCGCCGACGACTTCGCCGCCGAACTCGACCGCCGCACCACCACAGCGGTCGGCGTGAAGTCCATCGCGGCATACCGGGTCGGGCTGGAGCTGTCCGGCGAACGCCCGGCTCCCGCGGAAGTCGAAGCCGCCGCCGGACGCTGGCTGGCCCGGATCGAGGCGGGCGACCCGGTCCGGCTCGCCGACGAGGTCCTGCACCGCCACCTGATCTGGTCCGGAATCGACCGGCGGCTCCCGGTGCAATTCCACGTCGGCTACGGAGATTCCGACGTCGACCTCCACCGCTGCGATCCCTTGCGGCTCACCGGTTTGCTGCGCGCGACCCGCGACGCGGGCGTCCCGATCCTGCTGCTGCACAACTACCCGTTCCACCGCAACGCCGCCTACCTCGCGCAGGTCTTCGAGCACGTCTTCGTCGACGTCGGCCTCATCACACACAACGCGGGCTTCCGCGCGCCCGCCATCCTGGCCGAGACGCTGGAGCTGGCGCCGTTTGGGAAACTCCTGTTCTCCACCGACGCGTTCGGCCTGGCCGAGCTGTATCACCTGGGCACCGCGCTGTTCCGGCAAGGACTGTCCGACTTCCTGCGCACCGCCCTCGCCGCGGACGCACTGTCCGAAGTGGACGCAATTCGGCTGGCCCGCTTGGCCGGGCACGAGAACGCGGCCAGGATCTACGGGCTGGAGCGGGCATGAACGACTTGGTCGAGGCCTGGCGCGCGGCGTTGGCCGAGGAGTTGCCCGCCGCGGTGGAATTGCGACACCGGATTCATGCCGATCCGCGTGTGTCCGGCGACGAGGACGACACCGCCCGGCTTGTGGCGGCCGCGTTGGGCGAGGGGGAGCGGGTCGCGAAAACCGGGCGGCTCATCGCGATCTCCGCACCGCACCCTGGCCCAGCTGTAGCCCTGCGCGCCGAGTTGGACGCCTTGCCGGTAGTCGAGCGCACCGGCGTCGAATGGGCCGCGAAGACCGGCTTGATGCACGCCTGCGGCCACGACGTCCACCTCGCCGCCTTGACCGCGGTCTGCCGGGCAGCGCGGCGCGTCGAACTCCCGCGTCCGTTGTTCGCGATCCTGCAGCCGCGCGAGGAAACGTCCCCGTCGGGAGCGCTCGACCTGGTCGAATCGGGCATTCTGGAAGAGCGCGGCATCGACACGGTGATCGGCGCGCACGTTCAGCCGCGGCTGCCGTACGGCGTTGTCTCGGCCGCGCCTGGGCCGGTGAACGCGTCCACCGACGAGTTCGAGGTCGTGGTGCACGGCCAAGGCGGCCACGCCGGATATCCGCACCTGCTGCGCGACCCGGTACTGGCGCTCAGCCAACTGGTGGTGAGCCTGCAGCAGGTAGCGAGCCGCCGGATCGACCCGATGCACGGAGCGGTCTGCACGATCGGCCGGTTAAGCGCGGGCACGGCGGCGAACGTCGTGCCGAATACGGCGTCGGCGTTCGGTTCGCTGCGGCTGATGCGCGCGAGCGACCGCGAACGCGCGCTGGAGGCGCTCGACGAGGTCGTGCACGCCACCGCACGCGCCTACGGATGCACCGCGGACCTGCGGATCAGCCCGTGCGAACCCGTCCTGGTCAACGATCCGGCGCTGGCCGCCGCCGCGCGGAGCTGGCTCGAGGACGGCGGCGCGGACGTCGACGTCGATTTCCGGTCTTTCGGCGCGGACGATTTCGCGCATTACTGCGGCGACGGCGTCCGCGGCCTGATGCTGTTCGTCGGCCTCGGCGAGACCGCGGGCGCGCCCAGCCTGCACGGCGAAACGTTCCTGCCCGAGGACGCCGCGGTCGGCCAGGTCGCGGACGCGCTGCTGGCCGGGTACCTCGCCGCGGCGTCCGACCCGCAGTACACAGTGTGACCCTGGACGGCCGTGACCGGGCTGTGACCGGGTCTTGACTAAGGGTTCCGCGGCTCCCGGACCACGACCGGAGCCCGACGCGCTACGGTGGCCGCGTGTACTCCGCAGCGTTCCTGGCCACGATCCCGAGCCCCGACCAAGGCGTCTGGCACCTGGGCCCGATCCCGATCCGGGCGTACGCGCTCTGCATCATCGCCGGCATCATCGTCGCGATCTGGTGGGGCGAGCGGCGCTGGGAGGCACGGGGCGGCACGAAGGGCACCGTGCTCGACATGGCGGTGTTCGCGGTGCCGTTCGGCCTGGTCGGCGGCAGGCTCTACCACGTCGTCACCGACCCCGAGCTGTACTTCACCGAGGGCAAGAACCCCTGGAACGCCTTCGCCATCTGGGACGGCGGCCTCGGCATCTGGGGCGCGGTCGCGCTCGGCGCGGTCGGCGCGCTGATCGCCTGCCGGCGCCGGGGGATCCCGCTGCCCGCGATGGCCGACGCGATCGCGCCCGGCATCATCGTCGCGCAGGCGATCGGGCGGCTCGGCAACTACTTCAACCAGGAGCTGTACGGCGGGCACACCGACCTGCCGTGGGGCCTGGAGATCTACCAGCGCTTCGACCCGGCCACCGGAGCCCCGGACGCCCTCGGCGGCGTCGCGACCGGGCACATCCCGCTGCCGGAAAGCCCGGTGCACCCGACGTTCCTGTACGAGCTGGTCTGGAACCTGCTCATCGCGCTGCTCGTGGTGTGGGCGGACCGCAAGTTCAAGCTCGGCCACGGCCGCGCGTTCGCGCTCTACGTCGCGGGCTACACCGTCGGCCGCTGCGGGACCGAACTGCTGCGCTCCGACCACGCCAACCACATCCTCGGCCTGCGGGTCAACGTGTGGGTGTCGATCCTGCTGTTCATCGGTGCGATGGCGTACTTCGTCCTCGCGGCCAAACGCGGCCCGCGCGAAGCACCGGAGACGTTGCGCAGCAAGGGAGACGAGCGGGACGCCGCCGTCGAGTCCACTTCGGACGACGCGGGCGAGAAGCCGGAACCGGACGAGAAGGCTCCGGAGGACACTGTGGACGCCGGGTCTTCCTCCGCGCCGGGGGAGAACGGCAAGTCCGAGAAGTCTTAGGCGCAGAGCCGAAAAAGAGGTCCCCGCCCGGGTTGGGCGGGGACCTCTTTCGCGTGTGGCGGGCTGAGGTACGTGAGGGGAACCCTGAGGGAATCAGATTCCCTCAGGGTTCCCCTCACGTACTTCGGAGCGGGGCTCAGCTGAGGAACGAGCCGCCGAAGTAGTCGTCGTCATCGCCGGAGTCCTGACGCCGGGAGCGGCGGCCCGGCGACGGCGGCGGCTGGGGCGCGGACCGCTTCGGCCGGTCGCCCCGGTCGGCGAGGGGATCGGCGAAATCGTCCTCCGGTTGCGGTTCCGGTGCGCGGTGCCGAGGCGGAGCGGGAGGAGCGGGCGGTTCTTCCTTCGGCGGAGCCGGGGGCGGCGGCGGAGTCCGGTCGGCGAGCGGATTCTCGTTCGAGTACTCCGCAGGCCCCGGCGAGGGCGCGGGCGGGGCCGGGGGCTGCGGGCGGCCGCTGCTCGCCAGCGGGTCCTCGGCGGAGAACCCGGCGGGCTTGTCCGGCGTGTCCGGATACGTCGCGCGACCGGTGTCCGACAACGGGTTCCCGGCGCCGCCGGTGCGTGCCTCGAGGATCTCCTCGGGGGACTGGCCCTCCTCCAGCTCCTCGAGGATGTCCTTGGCCTCGCTGAGCTTTTCGTCGGCGAGCGCGCGGACCTCGGGGTCGGCGAAGGCCCGGCCCGCGGCGACGTCCTCCCAGGTGAATTCGCCCGCGTCGACCTTCCGCTTCACCAGCCGCAGCTGGGCGGGCGCGTCCGGACGCGAGGCGGCCTTCTTGATCGCCTCGATCCGTTCCGGGGTGTCGGTTTTCGGCAGCGGGCGGAGCTTGATCTTCTCCAGGTCCTTCAGCAGCTGCTGGGACTTGCGGACCGTCCGGTCGAGCGCGGCCTCGGCCTCCCGCAGCTCGGGCGTCTTCCACGAATCGTCCGCGGTGACGGGCTGGGACATCTCGGCAGTTCCTCCTTAGTCGATGCGGCCGTGGATCCGGCCGCTCGCCGGGCGCCGGGGCGGATGGGACGGCGGATGGTTCGCGGGCGGGTGGTTCGGCTGGGACGGCGGGTGATTCGGTTGCTGGGGCGGCTGGTGGTTCTGCTGGTTCCGC
Organism: Amycolatopsis sp. cg13; assembly: GCF_041346965.1. GTDB lineage: Bacteria > Actinomycetota > Actinomycetes > Mycobacteriales > Pseudonocardiaceae > Amycolatopsis. The sequence goes on along the minus strand of NZ_CP166848.1, from coordinate 3,379,933 downwards.
GGGGGCTGGTGCTGCGGACCGTCCGGTTGGGACCGCTGGTCGTGCCCGCGTTCGCCGGAACCCTGCGACCGGTCGCCCTCGTCGCCGGAGCGGCGGTTGCCGTTCTCGCCGGAATTGCCGTCGCCGGACGTGTGGTCGCCTTCCTCGCCGCCTTCGCGCGAGCGCCGGTTCTCCGCATGCGCCTCGCGCGACTCGTTGACGCCGTCCTTGCCCGCTTGCACGGCGTCCTTGGCGTCCTGGCCGATGCCCTTGGCGTTCTCCTTGATGTCGCCGACGTCCCCGCCGATGTTCTTCGCGATGTCGACGAGATCGCCGATGCTGCCGACGTCCTTGATCTTCTGCAGCTGCGACCCGATGTCCTTGATCGAGTTCCAGATGTCCTGGACCTTCGTGATGATGTCCTGGATCATCTCGATGATCGAGATCAGCGCGTTGATCAGCGGCAGCAGTTCGCTGAACGCGGTGATCGCGTCGGCGATCCAGCCCGCGATCGGGACGCACGCCTCCGCGGCCATCACCAGCAGCCGGTCGATCAGGCTCTTCAGCAGGTCCAAGGCCTTGGCCGCGAGCTTCTTCGACGTGTCCGCCAGCAGGTCGAAACCCTTGGCGATCAGCGACGCGATCCCGGCCTCGGCGGCGAGCCCGGCCCGCCATCCGGCCTGCACGTAAGCCTTGTGCTCCAAGGAAGCCATGCCGTGCCAGGAATCGCTGACGGTCTTCTCGTTGGCGACCATCACCTCGGAGAACGCCTTCATCGCCTCGGAGATGTTGCGCCACGCCTCGGCGTCGGCCGACATCTTCGAGAAGTCGCCGGTGAGCGGTTCGATGAACTGCTGGGTCAGCGTCGTGCCGGTGAACTTCTGATACACCCACTCGACGGCCATCACCTCGACGCCGGCGTCCTTCACCAGCGCCTGGACGTCCTCGCCGGAGGTGTCTTCCGGCGGCTGCAGCAATTCGACGATCGAGTCGCCGCGGTCGAAGTCGCCGGTGCCGCCGGGAACTCCGCCGGGGTCTCCGCCCGAACCCCCGGTGTTGCCCTCGCCGCCGTTGCCGCCGCCTTCGCCGCCCTCGCTGCCGGAGCCGCCTTCGCCGCCCCCGTCGCCGCCTTCACTGCCGGAGCCGCCCTCTTCGCCGCCCCGGCCGCCGCCTTCGTCGCCGCCCTCGTTGCCGCGATCGCGACCCCGGCCGTCGCCGCCTTCTTCGCCGCCGTCCTGGCCATCGCGACCGTCACGGCCGTCTCGGCCGTCCCGACCATCGCGGCCGTCTCGACCATCCCGACCATCCCGGCCGTTGCCGTCGTTGCCGGAGTTTCCCCCGGTGCCGCTCGGATGCGTCTGGTCGTCCCCGCCGGACGGACGACGCCCGTCCGGACCGGTGCCGCCCGGATGATTCCCGCCCGGATGGCCGGGCTGATTCCCGCCCGGGTGATTCCCGCCGGGCGGCGGCTGATTGCCGGGATGCGGCTGATTGCCCCCGGGGTGTGGTTGGTTGCCCCCGGGATGCGGTTGGTTGCCGCCGGGGCGGGACGGCGGATGCGTCGTCCCCGTTCCCCCGGGGTGGTGGCCGCCGCCGTGCCCGCCGCCGTGCCGTGCCATGTCTTGTCCCCCTCGTCAGAACCGTGTGGTGCGGATGCGCATCAGGCCGCGCCGCGGCCGGAGTCGATGCCGTCGAACTGGTCGATGAACTTCTGGAGCAGCTGCGCGGAATTCGCGTCGTGGTGCGCGTAGGCCTGCGCCGCCTGCTTGACCCCGTCGGACAGCGAGGTCAGCCGCGAGTGGCCGAAATCGAGCGTGCCGCCGTAGAGGTTCCCGACCAGCTGCACCACCGGCTGCAGCACCATGAACAGGCCGGTGAAACCGGACGTGTCGCACGCGGTGGAGCGCATGTAGTCGTTGATCTTGCTGATCTTCTCGTGGAGGCTGTCGAGCACCTCGGCGTACTGGTTCATCGTCTCGACGTCGACTTCTATGCCGGACATGAAAGAAACCGCCCTCCCCGTGAGCTGTTGGTTGCCGAACACTATGGCAACCGACGATCACCGAGTGTGGGCGGTTCCCGGAAATTTGTGCGATTACCTGGGAAGATCGGGCGAAGGGGACGAAGCGGGCGCATCGACTTCGTCACGCGACAGGTGCGCGAGGCCGCTCCGGGGCTTATGCTTCGCGGACCGAAGCATCGGGAACCCATCCGGAACTACGTCGTTCCGCGCTGCCGGATCGTTACCGTTCTTCCCCGTTCGGGGAGCTCCGAGGCGCTGCTGGGGTGTTTCCCAGGTGTTAAAGTCGCGCTAACAAGCGGGCCATCGTCGTCCCGTGCGCTCCCCGCGGCCGGTTCGCCGGCCACCGCACGAAACGACGAAGGAGGTCCCTTTTCCATGATCTTCTCCGCCATCCCCGGCAAGCAGGGTCTGTACGACCCGGACACCGAGCAGGATTCCTGCGGCGTCGCCATGGTCGCCGACGTCCAGGGCCGCCGTACGCACGGGATCGTCACCGACGGTCTCGCCGCGCTCACGAATCTCGACCACCGCGGAGCCGCGGGAGCCGAGCCGACGAGCGGCGACGGCGCCGGGATCCTGCTGCAGCTGCCCGACGAACTGCTGCGCGCCGAGGCGGGATTCCCGTTGCCCGCCGGCGGCGGATACGCCGCCGGGATCGCGTTCCTTCCCGCCGAGGACGAGCAGCGCCGCAAGGCGATCGGGCTCACCGAACGGATCGCGGCCGAAGAAGGGCTCACTGTCCTTGGCTGGCGCGAGGTTCCGGTGGACACCGACGGCGCGGAGATCGGCCCCACCGCGCGTTCGGTGATGCCGCATTTCGCGATGCTGTTCGTGTCGTCCCCGCACGGCGAAACCAGCCTGGAGCTGGACCGGCTGGCCTTCTGCCTGCGCAAGCGCGTCGAGCACGAGAGCCTCGCTTCCGGCTGCGGCACGTACTTCCCGTCGCTGTCCGCGCGCACGATCGTCTACAAAGGCATGCTCACGCCCGAGCAGCTGCCGCGGTTCTTCCCGGATCTGCGCGATTCCCGGCTCGCCAGCGCGATCGCGCTCGTGCACTCCCGGTTCTCCACCAACACTTTCCCGTCGTGGCCGCTCGCGCACCCGTTCCGGTTCGTGGCGCACAACGGCGAGATCAACACGATCCGCGGCAACCGCAACCGCATGCGCGCCCGCGAAGCACTGCTCGAATCGGACCTGCTTCCCGGCGATCTTTCGCGGCTGTACCCGATCTGCTCGGCCGACGCGTCGGACTCGGCGTCCTTCGACGAGGTGCTGGAGCTGCTCCATCTCGCGGGCCGCTCGCTGCCGCACGCGGTGCTGATGATGATCCCGGAGGCGTGGGAGAACCACACCTCGATGGATCCGGAACGGCGGGCTTTTTACCAGTTCCACGCCAGTTTGATGGAACCGTGGGACGGCCCGGCGTGCGTCACCTTCACCGACGGCACGCTCGTCGGCGCGGTGCTCGACCGCAACGGCCTGCGCCCGGCGCGCTGGTGGCACACCGCCGACGGCCGCGTCGTTCTGGCGAGCGAGGCCGGAGTCCTTGACGTGGCCCCGGAAAACGTCGTCGCGAAGGGCCGGCTGCAGCCCGGCCGGATGTTCCTCGTGGACACCGCGGCGGGCCGGATCGTGGACGACGAAGAGGTCAAGTCCGCACTGGCGCGCAAGCAGCAGTACAGCGACTGGCTGCACGCCGGGCTGCTCAAGATCGCCGAGCTGCCCGACCGCGACCACGTGGTGCAGAGCCACGATTCCGTGCTGCGCCGCCAGCTCGCTTTCGGCTACACCGAAGAAGAACTGAAGATCCTGCTCGCGCCGATGGCCGCCAACGGGGCCGAGCCGATCGGGTCGATGGGGTCGGACACCCCGGTCGCCGTGCTGTCCAAGCGGTCCCGGCTGCTGTACGACTATTTCAAGCAGAACTTCGCGCAGGTGACCAACCCGCCGCTGGACGCGATCCGCGAAGAGCTGGTCACGTCGATGAGCCGGATCATGGGGCCGGAGCGCAATCTGCTCGCCCCGGGGCCCGCGTCGTGCCGGCACTTGAACCTGCCGTACCCGGTGATCGACAACGACGAGCTGGCCAAGCTCATCCACATCAACGACGACGGCGATCTGCCCGGTTTCGCCTGCAGTGTCCTTTCCGGACTGTACGAAGTGGACGGCGGGGCAGAAGCGCTGGCGGCGGCGATCGAGCGGGTGCGGCGCGACGCGTCCGAGGCGATCGCGGCGGGCGCGCGCACGCTCGTGCTGTCCGATCGCGATTCCGACCACCGGATGGCGCCGATCCCGTCGCTGCTGCTGGTTTCCGCGGTGCACCACCATCTGGTGCGCACCAAGGAACGGCTGCGCGTCGCGCTGGTCGTGGAGACCGGCGACGCCCGCGAGGTGCACCACATCGCGCTGCTGCTGGGCTACGGCGCGGCGGCGGTGAACCCGTACCTGGCCTTCGAAACCATCGAAGACATGATCAGCCAGGGCGCGATCACCGGCATCGAACCGGCGAAGGCGATCCGCAGCTACGTGCAGGCGCTCGTCAAGGGCGTCCTGAAGATCATGTCCAAAATGGGCATTTCCACGGTCGGCGCGTACACCGCGGCGCAGGTGTTCGAATCCCTTGGCCTGAGCCAGGAACTGCTCGACGAGTACTTCACCGGGACGTCGTCGAAGCTCGGCGGCGTCGGCATGGAGGTGCTCGCCGAAGAGGTCGCGGTGCGGCACCGCCGGGCGTACCCGGACAACCCGACCGACCGGGTCCACCGTGGACTCGAGACCGGCGGCGAGTACGCGTACCGCCGCGAGGGCGAGCTGCACCTGTTCACGCCGGAGACGGTGTTCCTGCTGCAGCACGCGTCGAAGACCGGCCGCGACGAGGTGTACCGCCAGTACACCGAAGAGGTGCACCGGCTTTACCGCGAGGGCGGCACGCTGCGCGGGCTGTTCAAGTTCCGCGACGGCGCGCGCGAGCCGATCCCGCTGGACGAGGTCGAACCCGCGTCGGCGATCCTGCGCCGGTTCAACACCGGGGCGATGTCGTACGGCTCGATTTCGGCCGAGGCGCACGAAACTCTCGCCATCGCGATGAACCGCATCGGCGGCCGGTCCAACACCGGCGAGGGCGGCGAAGACCCGGAGCGGCTGTACGACCCGCAGCGGCGCAGCGCGATCAAGCAGGTCGCGTCGGGCCGGTTCGGGGTCACCAGCGAGTATCTGGTGAACGCGGACGACATCCAGATCAAGATGGCGCAGGGCGCGAAGCCGGGCGAAGGCGGGCAGCTGCCGCCGAACAAGGTGTACCCGTGGATCGCGCGCACGCGGCATTCGACGCCGGGCGTCGGGCTGATTTCCCCGCCGCCGCACCACGACATCTATTCCATTGAGGACCTGGCGCAGCTGATCCACGACCTCAAGAACGCCAACGAGAAGGCCCGCATCCACGTGAAGCTGGTGTCCTCGCTGGGTGTCGGCACGGTCGCGGCGGGCGTGTCCAAGGCGCACGCGGACGTCGTGCTGATCTCCGGGCACGACGGCGGCACCGGCGCGTCGCCGATGAATTCGCTCAAGCACGCCGGGACGCCGTGGGAGATCGGGCTCGCCGAAACGCAGCAGACGTTGCTGCTCAACGGTTTGCGCGACCGGATCACGGTGCAGGTGGACGGTGCGATGAAGACCGGCCGCGACGTCGTGATCGCGGCGCTGCTCGGGGCAGAGGAATACGGCTTCGCGACGGCGCCGCTGGTGGTCGCGGGCTGCATCATGATGCGCGTCTGTCACCTCGACACGTGTCCGGTCGGCGTCGCGACGCAGAGCCCGGAGCTGCGCAAGCGCTACACCGGACAGGCCGACCACGTGGTGCGGTATTTCGAGTTCGTCGCCGAAGAAGTGCGGGAAACCTTGGCACAGCTGGGATTCCGCACGCTCGACGAGGCGATCGGCCACGCCGAGATGCTCGACACCGACGAGGCCGTGCAGCACTGGAAGGCCTCCGGGCTCGACCTCGGCCCGGTCTTCGACATGCCCGCGGAAACGCCGTACGGCGGCTCGAAGCGGCGCGTGCGCGAGCAGGACCACGGCTTGGCGCACGCACTCGACCGCACGCTCATCCAGCTCGCCGAGGCGGCGCTGGAAGACGCGCACCCGGTGCGCCTGGAACTGCCGGTGCGCAACGTGAACCGCACCGTCGGCACGCTGCTGGGCTCGGAAATCACGCGCCGCTACGGCGGCGAGGGCCTGCCGGACGGCACGATCCACGTGCTGCTCACCGGTTCGGCCGGGCAGTCGCTCGGCGCGTTCCTGCCGCGCGGCATCACGCTGGAAATGGTCGGCGACGCCAACGACTACGTCGGCAAGGGCCTGTCCGGCGGCCGGATCGTGGTCCGCCCGCATCCGGACGCGAGCTTCGCCGCCGAACAGCAGACGATCGCGGGCAACACGCTGGCCTACGGCGCGACGTCCGGCGAACTGTTCCTGCGCGGGCAGGTCGGCGAACGGTTCTGCGTCCGCAACTCCGGCGCGACGGTCGTGGCCGAGGGCGTGGGAGACCACGCTTTCGAGTACATGACCGGCGGCCGCGCAGTGGTGCTCGGCCCGACCGGGCGGAACCTGGCGGCCGGGATGTCCGGCGGCAGCGCGTACGTGCTCGACCTGGACCGCGCGAAGGTCAATCAGGACATGGTGGACCTGCTTCCGCCGGACCCGGAGGATCTGGCCTGGCTCAAGCAGATCGTGCAGCAGCACCACGACCTCACCCGCTCGGCCGTGGCCGCGTCGCTCCTGGGCGACTGGACCCGGCGCTCGGCGGCGTTCACCAAGGTGATGCCGCGCGATTACCAGCGGGTCCTCGATGCGGCGAAGGCAGCGCGTGCTGCCGGCCGCGATGTCGACGAAGCGATCATGGAGGCGGCTCGTGGCTGACCCCACCGGTTTTCTGAAGCACGAACGGCAAGAACCGAAGAAAAAGTCTTACGAGGAACGGCTTTCCTCGTGGGGCGAGGTCTATGCGGACGTCTCGCCGGAAGAGCGCAACGAACAGGTGCGCACGCAGGCGTCGCGGTGCATGGACTGCGGCATTCCGTTCTGCCATTCCGGCGGATCCGGTTGTCCGCTGGGCAATTTGATTCCGGAATGGAACGACCTCGTCCGCCGCGGCGACTGGGCGGCGGCCAGCGATCGCTTGCACGCCACCAACAATTTCCCGGAATTCACCGGGAAATTGTGCCCGGCGCCGTGCGAGGCGGGCTGCGTGCTGTCGATCTCGCCGTTGTCCGGCGGACCGGTCGCGATCAAGCGCGTCGAAGAGACGATCGCGACGCAGTCGTGGGAAGCCGGATACGTGCAGCCGCAGGTGGCCGAGGTGTCCTCGGGCCGCAAGGTGGCCGTCGTCGGCTCGGGTCCGGCCGGGCTCGCCGCGGCGCAGCAGCTGACCCGCGCGGGCCACGAGGTCACCGTGTTCGAACGGGACGACCGGCTCGGCGGCCTGCTGCGGTACGGAATTCCCGAGTTCAAAATGGAGAAGAAGGTCCTCGACCGGCGCCTCGCGCAATTGCGCAAGGAGGGCACGAAGTTCGTCACCGGCTGCGAGGTCGGCGTCGACCTGTCGGTGGAAGACCTGCGCGCGCAGTACGACGCGGTCGTGCTCGCCGTCGGCGCCCTGCGCGGCCGCGACGACCGCACCACGCCGGGCCGATCGCTGCACGGGATCCACCTGGCGATGGAACATTTGGTGCCCGCCAACAAGTTCGTGGAAGGCGACGGCCCGTCCCCGGTCGACGCGAACGGCAAGCACGTCGTGATCATCGGCGGCGGCGACACCGGCGCGGACTCCTACGGCACTGCCACCCGCCAGGGCGCGCTGTCGGTCACCCAGCTCGACCAGTACCCGACGCCGCCGCAAACCCGCGACGACGAACGGTCCCCGTGGCCGACCTGGCCCTACATCCTGCGCACCTATCCCGCGCACGAGGAAGCGGGCGAACGGAAGTTCGCCGTGGCGGTCAAGCGGTTCGTCGACGACGGCCATGGCCGGGTGAAAGCCGTGGAACTGCAGGAAGTCCGCGTGCAGAAGGACCCGGAAACCGGCCGCCGCGAGGTGCTCCCGGTGAACGACGAGGTCGAAACCCTGCCCGCGGACCTGGTCCTGCTGGCGATCGGCTTCGAAGGCGTCGAGGAAATGCCGCTGCTGGAAGGCCTGGACCTGACCCTGACCCGCCGGGGCACCCTGTCGTGCGGCTCGGACTGGCAAACGGAAACCCCAGGAGTCTTCGTCTGCGGCGACGCCCACCGCGGCGCCTCGCTGGTCGTGTGGGCCATCGCGGAAGGCCGCTCCGTGGCGGCCGCAGTGGACACTTTCCTGACGGGCGCTTCGGATCTTCCTGCTCCCGTGCACCCGACCGCATTGCCGCTCGCGGTGGTGTGATCGAACCCTGGCTCGGGCCCCGGCGCAACGGCGCGCCGGGGCCCGTTTCTTTAAGCTGGGTTCTGTGCGGATTGGCGAATTAGCCCGGAAGACCGGAGTCAGCGCCCGCTCGCTGCGGTACTACGAGCAGCAGGGCCTGGTGCAGAGCACCCGGTCCGCGGGCGGACAGCGGCACTACCTCGCGACGGAGGTCGAACGGATCGAACTGATCCGCCGGCTGTTCGACGCAGGCTTGAACAGCAAGGTGATCGCCCGGCTGCTGCCCTGCGTACACAGCGACGACGAGGGCGTGATCGAAGACGCTTTCACCACGATGGTGGGGGAGCGGGACCGGCTGACCGCCGACATGGCACGCCTCGCCGAGGCGCGGGATGCCCTGGACGTGTTGATCGAGGCGAACACGCGATACCGGCAGGGCGCGGGGAGCTCGTGCTAGACGCTGATGACCAGCTTGCCCGAGGCGTGGCGGGATTCGACGAGCGCCAACGCTTCCTGCGCCCGTGCCAGCGGATAAGTCCCGGTGATGTGCGGATCGAGCCGCCCTCCGGCCATCAGCTCGGCGACTCGTTCGAGACTCGCCCGATCGAGCCGACGATGGACGAACACTCCGCCGAGTTCGGTCACTGACGGATCCCCGACTGCGATGAGCTTCTTTCCCAACGGTGCGACGGCGCGCAGGGACTGACCGCCGACCGTGTCGACTACGGCGTCGAAGTTGCCCACGACGCTGCCCGCCGTGTAGTCGACGAAAGCCGCGCCGTACTTCGTCGCGAGATCGCGCTTGGCCGTGCTGCCCGTGCCCGTCACGACGAGCCCGCGATCCCGCGCGAGCTGCGCCACCGCGATCCCGACTCCGCCGCCGATCCCGTTCACCAGCAGCGACGCGCCCTTCGGCAGGTCGAGCTGGTCGAGCACGTCCAGCGCCGTGGTGCCCGCGACGGGGATAGTCGCCGCCCAGGCCCACGGCAGCGAGTCGGGGATCCGGGCGGTGGACTCGACGAGGAGCAGCGTGGTTTCGGCGTACGTGCCCGCCCCGGTCAACGCGAACCCGGCGACCCGGTCGCCGATCTCGAGCCCAGTCACGTCTTTCCCCGTTTCAAGCACTGTCCCCGCTGCTTCCATCCCGATGACCTGAGGAAACGGCAGATGGCCATTCAGGTCGGGGACGTGCCCTCCTCGCAGCAGATGATCGAGCGGATTCACTCCGGCAGCCGCCACCCGGATCAGAACTTCCGCGGGACCGGGCGTCGGATCCGGCCGTTCGAAGAACTCCTGGACCTCGGCCGCGCCGAACGATCGGTATCCCAAGGCTGTGCTCATCTGCCGGTTCCTCCCGCATCTCGGTCTGTCCGAAACCGACGCTATTCGTTGACACCGATGTCAACTTCCAGCCGATGTGACCCGGCCGACACGGTTCGCGGGAAACTGGAGCCGCCGACCGATTCGGCACCCGCTCCCGCCAAGACTCCCCGGACGCGTGACCCTCGACGCCCACCGCCCCGGGCAAAGGCGGCAGACCCTATCCTGAGACGCGTGAACTGGACAGTCGACGTTCCCGTAGACACTCTCCCCGAGCTGCCGCCCCTGCCTCCTGAGCTGCGGGACCGCCTCGACACCGCCTTGTCGCTGCCTGCCGCGCAGCAGCCGGAGTGGCCCGACGTCGCGCTGGCCAAGCGGGTGCGCGGCGTGCTGGAGAGCGTGCCGCCGATCACCGTGCCCGCCGAGATCGACCGGTTGAAGAGCCGGCTCGCCATGGTGGCTCGCGGGGAGGCCTTCCTGCTTCAGGGCGGCGACTGCGCGGAGACGTTCGAGTCCAACACCGAACCGCACATCCGGGCCAATCTGCGCACGCTGCTGCAGATGGCCGTTGTGCTCACCTACGGGGCCAGCCTGCCGGTGGTGAAGGTCGGGCGGATCGCGGGCCAGTACGCGAAGCCGCGCTCGTCGGGCACCGACGCGCTCGGGCTGCCTGTCTACCGGGGCGACATCATCAACTCGCTCGTCGCCAAGCCGGAGCTGCGGGTTCCGGACCCGGGCCGGATGATCCGCGCGTACGCGAACGCCGGCGCGGCGATGAACCTCGTCCGCGCGCTCACCGGCGCGGGCATGGCCGACCTGCACCAGGTGCACGACTGGAACAAGGACTTCGTGTCCTCGTCGCCGGCGGGGGAGCGGTACGAGGCGCTCGCCGCCGAGATCGACCGCGGGCTGCGGTTCATGAACGCCTGCGGCGTCACCGACACCTCGCTCCAGTACACCGAGATCTTCGCCAGCCACGAGGCGCTGCTGCTCGACTACGAGCGCGCGATGCTGCGGCTGGACCAGGCCGACGCGGCGAACCCGAAGCTGTACAACCTGTCCTCGCACTTCCTGTGGATCGGCGAGCGCACCCGGCAGCTCGACGGCGCGCACATCGCGTTCGCCGAGCTGCTGTCGAACCCGATCGGGCTCAAGATCGGCCCGACGACCACGCCCGAGCAGGCGCTCGAGTACGTCGAGCGGCTCGACCCGCGCAACGAGCCGGGACGGCTCACGCTCATCTCCCGGATGGGCAACGGCAAGGTCCGCGAGGTGCTGCCGGCGATCGTGGAGAAGGTCGAATCGTCCGGGCACAAGGTCATCTGGCAGTGCGACCCGATGCACGGGAACACGCACGAGTCGTCCACCGGCTACAAGACCCGGCACTTCGACCGCATCGTCGACGAGGTCCAGGGCTTTTTCGAGGTGCACCACAAGCTCGGCACCTACCCCGGCGGCATCCACGTCGAGCTGACCGGCGAGGACGTCACCGAATGCCTCGGCGGGGCACAGGAAATCTCCGACGTCGACCTCTCCGGCCGCTACGAGACCGCGTGCGACCCCCGGCTCAACACCCAGCAGTCGCTGGAGCTGGCCTTCCTGGTCGCGGAGATGCTGCGCGGCTGACCGCCCGCCCGAGAGTGCTGATCCCGGTCAGAGCGGACACCGGGCCCGGCACGCGATGCCGAAGTACGTGAGGGGAACCCTGAGGGAATCAGATTCCCTCAGGGTTCCCCTCACGTACTTTCGCGGGAACGGCACAGTGGGCGCAAGACCGCGCACAACCTGAAGCCGCAGAGCACCGCTCACGAGGCGTCCAGCAGTTCCGCCGCCGATTTGGCCACCGCGTCGCGCAGCGAACCGAGATCGGCAACCGCGTCCGCGTTCGCCTGCAGTCCGATGTGGACACTGTCGCGATAAGGCGCCACCGCGATGCCCACCGCCTGATGCGGGGCCAGCGGCACGAACGGATAGACCTCCGTCAGCGGCGCTCCGGCGAGCGCATGCCGGGCGGGCGGCACCGGAACGGTCGTCACCACCAGATCGAACAGCAGCGGCGCGGCCAGCCCGGCGGTCCGCGTGCCCAGCCAGTGCAATGCGGCGGGCATCCGGTCGGCCAGCAGCGGGAAAGCGCCGGCGCCGCGGGAAGGCCCGGCGGCTTTGTTGCGCGTCATCTCGGCGCGCACTTCGGCCAACCGTTGCACCGGATCGTCCATTCCGATCGGCAAATCGCACAAATAGCCAGAAAGCTTGTTCCCGCCCCATTGCTCGGCCGCTCTCCCGCGCACGCTCACGGGAATCAGCGCGCGCACGGAACGTCCCGCCGCGCGAATGCCGCGATTGATCAGCCATTCGCGCAACGCGCCGGACAACACCGCGAGCACGACGTCATTCGTGGTCCCGCCGTGCGTTCGCCGGATCCGGCGAAGATCGGCTGAGGCCAGCCGGGCGAAACCGAGGCGCCGTTCGGCGGTGGCGGGTGCGGCCAGCGGCAGGCACGGCGGACGGGCCGCGCGGACCACCGACGACGCGATTCCCGCTGTCTCCAACGTATCCCGCACCGCGTCCATCGGCGAGCGCGGCTGCGGGACCGCCGGCGCGGGCTCGGGAAGCGGCAATCCGTCCAGGAGTCCTACCGTGACGGCGTACGCGCCCGCGCCGTCGGTGAGCGCGTGGTGGAGTTTTAGCAAGATCGCGAAGGTTCCGTCCGGAAAACCTGTCACCACAGTGAGTTCCCACAACGGACGGTGCGGGTCGAGCGGTTCGGCGATCCACCTCGCCGCGAACTCCGGGAGCGGGTCCGGGTCGTACAGCGTGGTCAGCCGGTGGTGGTGAATGTGTTTCACTGCCCGGAAATCCGGGTCGTCCACCCAGGTCGCGGAGCCGGGCGGGAACAGCCCGGCGCGGATTTTCCGGCGCAGCGGCGGAATCTCCGCCGCCCGGCGGGCGAGCAGCGCGGCCAGCCGGTCCGGATCGATCGGCTCCTCCGGCGCGAAGACCAGGGCCACGCCCATCTGCATCGGCGCGGTTTCCCTGGAGAGGCAAAGAAAAGCGACATCGAGCGAGCTGAGCGAAGCAGCTGCCATGGTCCACCTTCCAACGTCCGGCGTCGAGTGCGAATGTCGAGGGCGAATGTCACGACACTACTCGGGTATGACCGGCGGACGGCCGTTATGTTTCGGGGACGCTAATTCCCCGGGATTTCACTCGCCCGGGGCACGCCGCGGCTGCCGCTGCGGCAGGCCGGGCCCGGCGGAGTCGTTGACCTCGGCAGCGATCTGGCGCATCGCGACGCCGTTGCCCGGCCGCTTCGGCAGCCCCGGCCACAGTTCGCTGGCTTCGTGCGCCGCGGCGCGCAGCCGTCCGCCGTCGAGTTTGGTGTGCGTTTCCGGGATCTCGCGGTCGAGCCACTGCACGATCAGCTTCACCGGACCGGCGCTGGGCAGCGGCCACACGAAGACCGGGTGCTCGTAGCGGAACTCCGACCCGCTGCCGTCCTCGACGCGCAGCACCGGTTCGTGCGGTTCGCCCGCGCTCGGCACCGAAACGGTTTCGGAGCTGGCCCGGCCGCCGTCCGGGAACAGCACGCCGACCAGCAGCGAGTTGTAGTCCGGGATCCGCCGGTGGCCGATCAGCGGCGCGCCGTCCATGCGGTCGCGCGAGTACACCGCGATCCGCAGCGTCATCGCCTCCGGCCACACCTCGATCGCGCGCAGCGCCACGATGGTGCGCTCGGACCGGCCCAGCGGCGTCGGCCACGGCACCAGCGCGGGCACGATGTGGTCGGCGGGCGGGCCCGTCCACGGACGGCCCTCGTAGCCGAACAGCTCCTGCTCCCGGACCGGGAACAGGGGTCGCTCGCGAGGACCGTCCGTGAAGAAGCTCATCAGTCCTCGCGAGGGGCGAGACTGCCGTCGGAGTCCGGCTTCTTGGCGCCCATGGCGTCCATCAGCTGGCGGGCGAGGCCGAGGCCCGTGCCGCCGAGGGAGAGCGCCTTGGTGAACATGTCCGACATCCCGTCCGCGCCGTTCAGGACCACCATGTGGTCGACATTGCTGAAGGCCTGCGCGCCGGCTTCGACGATCTCCGGCCAGCGCTCGGCCAGCTGTTGTGCTACCACAGCCTCCTGGTTCTCCGCCAGTGCGGCCGCGCGCGCCTTGATCGCCTCGGCCTCGGCGAGCCCCTTCGCTTTCGCCGCTTCGGCTTCGGCCAGACCCTTGGCCTTCGCCGCCTCCGCGTCCGCGAGGCCCTTCGCCTTGGCCGCGGCCGCTTCGGCCTCACCAGTGGCCTTCGTCGCGCTCGCGCTGGCTTCCGCGCGGGCCTTCGTCGCCTGCGCTTCGGCGTCCGCCGCGGTCTTGACCCGGGTCGCGTCCGCGCCCGCCCGCAGCTCGGTTTCCTTCGCCTGTGCCTGCGCGCGGGCGATTTGCGCGTCGCGTTCCGCGTCCGCCGTGGTGCGCGTTTCGTACGCCTTCGCGTCGGCCGGTTTGCGGACCTGCGACTGCAGCCGCTGCTCGGACAGCGCCGCCTCGAGTTCCGCGGCCCTGGTCTCCTGGACCACGACCTCCTGGCGCGCGGTCGCCTCGGCCAGCGGACCGGACTGGCTCGCCTTCGCCTTGGCCTGGTCCACCTCGGCCTGGTACCCGGCCTGCTGGATCTGGCTTTCCCGGATCGCGCCCGCCTTGCGCGCGGCGGAGATCTGCTCGGCCTCGGTGGCCTCCTGGTCGCGCTGCGCCTCGGCGATCCGCGCCGCGGCGGCGATCGCGGCCGCGTGCGGTTTGCCGAGGTTGACGATGTAGCCGGACTCGTCGTCGATCTCCTGGATCTGCAGCGAGTCCACGATCAGCCCGAGCTTGATCATCTCGGTCGCCGACGACTGGCGGACCTCGCCGGTCAGCGCGTCGCGGTTGTGGATCATCTCCTCGATGGTCAGCCCGCCCACGATCGAGCGCAGATGCCCGGAGAACAGCTCGTGGATGGTGTCGTTCATGCCCTTCTGCTGGTCGAGGAACCGGCGGGCGGCGTTCGCGATCGAGGCGAAATCGTCGCCGACCTTGTAGATCACGACCGCGCGCACGGTGACCGGAAGACCCTGTTTCGTCACGCACGAGACCTGCAGGTTCACCCCTCGGGTGTCCAGCGACAGCCTGCGCGCGGTCTGGAAGCCCGGCAGCACGTTCACGCCGCGGCCGGTGATGATCTTGAACCCGAGGCTGTCGGCCGTTTCGGTGCGCTCGACCCGGACGCCCCAGCCGGAGATGATGAGCGCCTCGTTCGGCTCCGCCACCTTGTACAGGATCCGCAGGAGCCCGAACAGCAGGATCACGGCCACGACCGCGATCACCACGATGACCCAGATTTCCATAGCCCTCGCCGCACTTTCCGTATTCAGCTGGCACGGCGCTCAGGCGCCGTCAGCACTGCGACGCGGTCAAGCGCGCAACGGTTGCCACCTTTCCACGTAGACCGTGCGCGGAGGCTCGAAATCGACCACCAGAACGGGTGTGCCGACGGCGAAGGTGGTGTCCGGCTCGGCCGGGTAGGCGTAAAAGGCCTCGGTGCCGCCGCGGACGCTAAGCAGCACCTCGCCGATCAGCCCTGGCCCGACGGTGCCGGTGACCCGGCCGCGGCTGCCGATCATCCGCCGATCCCCCGGATCTTGACCTTGGTGCCCTTGGGCACGAACGAGCCGGGGGCCGGGTCCTGCTCCAGGACGAAGTTGAAGCCACCGCCGCCGTGCCCGTGGCCGTTGCCGTCGCCGCCCTTGCGGTCGACGTCGAGCCCGGCCTGCTTGAGCAGGTCCGCGGCCTGGTCGAACGTGCGGTACCGGACGTCCGGCACCTGCACCGCGTTCGAGACGTAGACCTTGACCTTCTTGGTCCCCGCCGAGCCCGCGCCCGGGTCGGTGCGCGTGACCGCGCCCGCGGGCACGGACTGCGAGAACTCCTCGCCGCCGTCCTGCGGCTGGAATCCGGCCTGCTGGAGGATCTGGAACGCCTCGGCCTTGGACCGTCCGGTGACGTCCGGGACCGGCGGAAGCGGTTCCGGGCCCTTGGACAGCACCAGCGTCACCTGGCCGCCGATGTCCACCGGGGTGCCCGCCGCCGGGCTCACGCTCACGACGGTGCCCTGCGGCGCGGTGTCGCTGTACTCCGGCGTGCCCTGGACGACGGTGAGCTTCTGCTCCTGGATCGCCTTCGTGGCGGTGTCCAGCGCGGTGCCGACCTGGATGTTCGGCACCTTCGGCTTGCCCTTCGACACGACCACGGACACGGTGGCGTCCTGGTCGAGCGTGGTGCCCGGCGCCGGATCCACCTTGATGACCTTGTTGGCGTCGACGGTGTTGTCGAATTCCTGGCTGTAGCGCGGGTTCAGCTTCGCCGCGCGCAACTGGTCGCCCGCCTCGGCCTGGGTCAGCCCGGCGAGCTTCGGCACGGTCGTGGTCGTGACCTTGGAATCGCTGAGGATGAACGCGAACGCGCCGATCAGCCCGCCGAGCACCAGCACCCCGGCGATCGCCAGCGCGATCAGCTTGCGCTTGTCGCGCGGCTTCCGCGGCTCGTCGGGAGCCGGAGCGGGCGGCCCGGCGTGCGGCGGACCGGCCGGGGGAGGCGCGGCGGGCACGGCGCGGGTCATGGCGCGCGTGCCGCGCGGACCGGAGACCGGCATGGTCTGCTGGCCCAGCGGAACGTTCTGCTGGACGGCCGGGATGTTCGGGAGCGTGCGTTCGACGTCCGACACCCGGTCGCCGTCCGGCGGCGGGGGCACCGGCACCGCGACCGGCTGCAGCCCCAGCTCGGCGCGCGCGGCCTGCAGCTGCGCCAGGAACTCGCCGGCGTCGGCCGGGCGCTGCTCCGGGTCGCGGCGGGTGGCGCGCAGGATCAGGTCGTCGAGCACCGGCGGCAGGTCCGGGCGCAGTTCGCTCGGGCGGGGCACGTCGTCGTTCACGTGCCGGTAGGCGACCGAGATCGCGGTGTCGCCGGTGTAGGGCAGGCGGCCGGTGAGCATCTCGTACAGCAGGATGCCCGCCGAATAGACGTCGCTGCGGGCCGTGGTGTCGCCGGTGGCGACCTGTTCGGGGGCCAGGTAGCCCACGGTGCCGAGGATGACGCTCGAGCTCGTGGTGCCCGCGCTGGCCACCGCGCGGACCAGGCCGAAGTCGCCGACCTTCACCACGCCGCCCGCCAGCTGCCCGCTGCGGCCGATGAGCACGTTCTCGGGCTTGACGTCGCGGTGGACCAGCCCGGCGGCGTGCGCGGCGGCCAGCGCGGCCAGCACCGGCTCCGCGACGCTCAGCGCGAGCGAGACGTCCAGCTGGCCCTGCTCGTCCAGCAGGTCGCGCAGCGTGCCGCCGTTGACCAGCTCCATCACCAGGAAGGCGAGGCCGGTGTCCTGGCCCGCCGGGGTGTCGAAGCCCTGGTCGTGCACGGCGACCACGTTCGGGTGATGCAGCTGGGCGGCCGAACGCGCTTCGCGCACGAACCGGTCGACGAACGACCGGTCGTCGGCGAAGCGCGGATCCATGATCTTGATCGCCACCGCCCGGTCGAGGCGGGTGTCGAGGCCCCGGTAGACGGCCGACATCCCGCCCCTGGCCAGCAGCTGGTCAACGCGGTACCGGCGTTCGAGCAGGGTGCCGACGAGGCTGGGCTGGGTGCGCGTCACGGTGGGCAATCGTACGGAAGGACCCGCGCGGCGGGGCGGGTCACCCGTGCGTAGCAGTGGGCCGGACGGGGGAATGTGGCACAGTGTCACGTGTGAGTGGGATTCCTGTCGCCGACGACATCCTCGACACCGAGGTCGCGGTCAAGCCGTTGCCGGAGGTGGCGGCCGCATTGGGGGTGTCGGCCAACAAGGTCCGCCAGATGCTGCGGGACGGCGAGCTGATCGCTGTCCGGCGCGAGGGCGAACTCTGCGTGCCCGCCGCCTTCTTCGTGAAGGACGGCATCGTCAAGGGGCTGGGCGGCACGATCACCGTGCTCGCCGACTCCGGGTTCAGCCGCACCGAGATGCTCCGCTGGCTCTTCACCGCCGACGACACGCTCCCGGGCAGCACGCCGATCAACGCGCTGCGCACCAGCCACGGGACCGAGGTCAAGCGGCGCGCGCAGGCGATGGCGTTCTAGACCCTTCCCGCGTTGCTCGCCGAAGGGCTGACAACAATCGCCCTTCCGGACAGAAATCGCGGTTGTCGTTGACGCGGTCAATTGGTCCAGTCCATCCTCGGGAACCGTCCTGAAAATCCTGCTCTGCCGCATGCTGGAGAGGAGCATCGGGCATGGGAGGACGGGTTTCCGGAAGACGCCGCGCGATCGCGTCGATCGCGCTGGTGCTGGGCAGTTCCGCGGTGGCGGCACCATCCGCGGCGGCCGCGCCCTTCGCGGCAGCGGCACCGCAAGCGCGGGAAGTGGCTTTGCCGACGGGGGACCGGCTGACGGTTTTCCCGGGGCCGAACGGCGGTACGAATTACGCTTTTTCGTCGCCGCCGCGCACCGCTTTTCAGTCGTATCAAAGCGACGGCGGCGACCGGTATGTCATTCCGGGCGAGGTCGTTCCGTTTCTCGGCCGGCTGGACAAATCGCTGTTCGACGTCACCGCGCTGGCCCGGCTGCAGCCCGGGAAGACGCCGCTTGAGCTGACGTTCCCCGCTGGCACGGCCCCGACGGCGCCGCCCGGCATCACGATCGTCTCGTCCGCCGGGAACACCGCGACCGGCTACCTCGCTTCGCCCGCCGAATTCACCGCTGACCTGCACCGACGCCTCGCCGACGACGCCGCCGCCGGACGACCGGCGGGCAGCAGCGCGCTGCCCGCGACGATCCGGCTGGCCGGCGCGCCGCGCGAACAGCAGCCGCGGTATCCGATGAAGATCCTCGAACTCCGCCTGCTCGACCTGCAGGGCCGATCGGTCAACGGCATCGTGTCGCTGATCAACACCGATTCCGCGGCCAAGCTGCTGCGGCACGTCGACGTCGACGGCGTCACCCGGATCGCGGTTCCCGAGGGGCATTACGCCGCGTCCGCCACCTTCTCCGACTTCGACAACGCGGGGAGCGTGATCGCCACGCGGACTTCGTGGGTCGAGGGGTTCGCCGTCGGCGATTCGCCGGATACGCAGACCCTGACCGTGGAAGAGAAGTACGCGACCGCCGAGGTCAAGGTGGCCCCGTCGAAGGCGACTACGCAGGCTTCGCTCACCACCAACTTCTTCCGCGAGGACGCGACCGGCCGCGGATTCGCCGTCGGGATCTCGGGCAGCACGACCAAGCAGTACGTGCGGCCGGTGCCGAAGCCGGCTCAGGGTTTGCTGCACTACGTCGTGCAGTGGGCAGGCAAACCGCCCAAGCCCGAGGACCGGTACCGCGTCGACCTTTCGTTCGCCAGCGACGGCATCGCCGAGAACCAGTCGTTTTCCACAAAGGACAGTGAACTCGCGACGGTCCGGGATCGGATGTATGCCGACCCCGCGGACAAGATGCCGGTCGCGATCGACAGCGGCCCGGTGGACCCGGTGATCCTGCGGCACGGACTCGGCGCGAGCGGCTTCTTCATCCCCGCGCCCGGAGTGCTGACCGACTACCTCGGCACCACGCACACCGCGGAATGGGTGCAGTACGAGCAAAAAGGCTCGTCGTACACGCTCATGACCGCCGATCCGCGCACCTACCGGCCGGGCAGCACCACGACCGTCGACTGGTCGCGCGGCCCGCTGACCGCCGGTCTCGGGCAATGGAAGCGGGACCGATTGTGCGAGGCCTGCTATTCCGGCGGCACGGTGTCGGTCGCCATCCCGGAATTGCGCGACAGCGAACCGGACCACACCGCGATCCCGTTGTTCTACGCACCGCAGCTGCATTTCTCCTTGTACCGCAACGATCAGCAAGTGTTCGATCAGGACGGTGCCTACGGTGCGTCAGTCGAGGTGCCGAAGACGCCAGCCACTTTCCGAGGCGTGCTGGACGTCGACCGGACCGCGATCCCCGGCGTCGGCCAGGCCGGGAAACTGCGCACCGAGCTGACCCTGCAATACGACCCGGCTGCGGCTGATGCTGCGCTCCCTCCGCCGCATCGTTGCCAGGCAGCCGATCCGACGCAGCCGTGCCGGGTCCTCGGCGCGCTGACCGTGGATTACCGGCTGGATTCCGATCTCTCCACGACGTCGTCCTCGCCGCTGCAGGTACTTGAATTGCACGTCGGTCACGCCGCTTACAGCGGTGCCGGATCGCATTCGCCGATCACCTCGGCGACCGTTTCGGTGTCGGTCGACAACGGAGCCACCTGGCAGCCCGCGCAGGTCTTCGGATTGTTCGGCGAATACGTCGCGATGTGGCGGAATCCGCCAGCCGGGACGTCACCGTCGCTGAAGGTGACCGCGCGGGATCTGGCGGGCAATGCGATCACGCAGACGATCAGCAACGCCTACACCGTCGGGAAGGCCGAGCGATGAAACGCATCCTGGCTGTGCTGCTTCTCCTCGGCGCGCTCATCCCGTCCGTCGCGTCCGCCTCCCCGCGAGACATCTGCGGCCCCGCCGTTCCGGGCTTCGCTCGCTGTTACGCCAAAGTGGACAGTCGCGCTGCCTTGCGCGCCACCGGCTACAGCCCCGCTGACCTGCGTTCTGCCTACCGCCTGCCTGATACCGGCGGCGCGAACGAGACGATCGCCATCGTCGACGCCGGGGACGCTCCGACCGCCGAAGCGGACCTGGCGGTATATCGACAAACCTACGGCCTCCCGCCCTGCACCACAGCGAACGGCTGCTTCCGCAAAGTCAATCAGCACGGCGATGCTGCGCCGCTCCCGCCGCGACAGGGCGACTGGCCAGTGGAGATCGCTTTGGACCTGGACATGGCCTCCGCCGCCTGCTCCCAGTGCAAAATCCTGCTAGTGGAAGGCGATGACGCGTCCTTCGACGCACTCGGCACATCGGTGGACACGGCCGTGAAGCTCGGTGCGACGATCGTGTCGAACAGCTACGGCGCACCGGAAAGCCATTGGTCCGGCGATTTCGCCGCGCACTACCGGCATCCCGGCGTGGCGATCGTCGCGTCGAGCGGGGACGGCGGATTCGCGGCGCCGAGCGCGCCCGCGGTGTACGCCAGCGTCGTCGCGGTCGGCGGCACGTCACTGTCCAAAGCGGACAATGCGCGCGGCTGGACCGAATCGGTGTGGAAGGGCGCTTCGAGCGGATGTTCGGCCTGGGTCGCGAAACCCGCGTGGCAGAAGGATCCGAACTGCCCCGGCCGGACGGTCGCCGATGTGGCCGCGGTAGCCGATCCCGCCACCGGACCCGCCGTGTACGAGACCACAGTCCTCCACGGCTGGACGGTAGTCGGCGGCACCAGTGCTTCTGCGCCGTTCATCGCCGGAGTCATCGCTTTGGCCGGACACCATGAGCAGTATCCGGACGCCTCGTGGCTGTACGCGGGGAAACTCAACGACGTCGTCGGCGGGGACAATGTCGTATTCGAGGAATGCGGCGACTACCTCTGCACCGGCGTCCCGGGATACGACGGCCCGACCGGCAACGGAACGCCTAATGGACTAGCTGCTTTCTGACCGTCCACAACGGATGCGCGACCGCCGCGACCACCTGCATCCCCGCCGCCGCGAGCAACCCGACGGTGGGGGAGTAGGCGGCTAACGGCCCCGCAACGGCGTTCCCCAGCGCTATCCCGGCGATCTTGATGCTGGCCGCGGTGGTGAACACTTGCGCCCGCATTTCCGGCGGCGCTTCCCGATGTCGAACCGCGAACAACGACGCGAGCTGCGGTCCTTCGCCAATCCCGGTGAGCGCCACCGCAATTACCAATAGCGGCGCGTTCGGTGCTACCGCTGCCCCAGCTAACCCGAGTCCAATCGCGACCGTGCTCAACTGCACCGCTCGATCCGGCGAATACGACCGTCGCGAGAGAATCGCATTCGCCAGCAGCGAGGCGACCGACAAACCGACGAGCAACAGCGTCCCATACCCCGCGCTGCCGAGCCGCTGCTCGCCGATCAACGGGTAGCAGACGAACGCCATCCCGATCCCGACGCACGACAACGTCGAGGTGGCAGTCGACTGTCGCAACGCAGGATTGCGGACAAGAACCGTTGCCGCTTCAAAGAATCTTGGCCGTTGCTCTTCACGGTTGCGGGGGAGCCGCCACGCGAACGGCACCGCGATCAATGTCAGCACCCCAGCCACGACCATCGCGACCGGAGCCCCCGCCGCCGTAGCGAGCACTCCCGCAAGCCCCGGCCCGACGAGTGCCGCCGCAGTGAACGTCATGGCGTCGAGCGTGCTCGCCCTACCGAGTTTTTGTGCAGGTACCAACGCGGGAACCTGCGCCGTCCACCCGCCTCCGATCGCCGGCGCCAGCAACCCGGTCACCACGGCAATCCCCACCACCAGCGCAAACGGCACCACTCCGAACAGCGCGGTGATCGCAGCCAGCCCCACTGCGTACCCGATCAGCCCCACCGCGAGGATCCGGCCAGGCGTGCGCGACCGGTCCAGGGCCGCGCCCAGGACCGGCCCGCCTACCGCCGCCGCGACAGTGAGCCCGGCCAGCAGAGTCGACCCGGCGACCGCTCCCGACGCACCCACGCCGAGCAGCAGCAGCGCCGGACCGGACAACTCGTCCCCAGTGCGCGCCGCCGTCGCCCCGATGAGATACGCCGCGAACCTGTAACGGCTTGTCACGTTTGAGATGTTACAGTGGCTCATGCCTGGAACGCAGCCGGATTTCGCGGGCCGCTCCGCCCGGGACGCGGTCCGCCGTGCCGTAGCGCTGCTCGACGTGCTGCTGACGGCGGATCCTTCGCCGGATTCGGTAGCCGCAGTGCTGGTCGAGCACGGCGAACCGCAACTCCAGCTTTCCGCCCGCGAGGTTGCCGAGTTGCGTGCCGCCGCGCTCTCTCTGCGGGAAGTCTTCGCCGCCCCCGACGCCGCTTCGGCCGCCGAGGTGCTGAACGCCCTGTTCGTCGCTCACGCCGGGCCCCCGCGCCTGACCGCACACGACGCCGACTTCGGCTGGCACCTGCACGTCGACTCGTCCGACGACGGCCCGTGGGGAGCCTGGCTGATCACGTCCTCCGCGCTGGCCCTGGCCACCCTGCTGGCCGACCGCCAGGATGTCCCCGGCGGCCTGTGCGCGTCGCCGTCGTGCGGTAAACCCTTCGCGCACCTAGGGGGAGGAAGCCCGCGCCGGTACTGCTCTTCGCGTTGCGCCACAAGGGAACGCGTCGCCGCCCACCGCGCCCGGCTAACCTGACCGTCATGGAGACTCTGACCCTGGCGGCGTTCACCAGCTTCGTCCGCGCCAACCCGCTGGGCGTCGTCGCCACCACTGCCGCGAACGGTCACCCCGAAGCAGCGCTGGTCAGCTTCGCCATTACCTCGGACGGGTCGTTGTTGTTCAACGCCCACCTCACCGCGCGCAAGGTCGCCAACCTCCGCGCCAACCCACGCGCCGCCGCGGTAATCGGCTGCACCGGGACCCTTTCGATCCAGGCGGAAGGCCCAGTAGTCATCGAATCCGGTGCGGCCCGCCGAGACGCTGGCGAGATCTATCTGGAGCAGTTCCCGGGCTCCCGCGCCCTAGCCGAGGATTTCGCCCTCATCCGGCTGACCCCGGATTGGCTGCGCTCCTACGACGCCAGCGCCGAACCGGCCCGCGTTATCGAGACCTGGAAGTAACCGCCCGCCGCACCAAGGCTGGCAACGCGACCGCCAGCCGCCGTCCCTTGCCGACGACCGCGCGTCGGTTCAGCACGGCGTAGTCCATCGCCTCGATCTCGTCCAAAATACCTTCGTACAACGTGACCGCCGTCCGCACACAAGGCCGAGATTCCGGCCGCAGCAACGGAATCCCCGCCTCAGCCCGCCGATACACCGCCCGTGTCCGCGACACCGCCACCGCAAGCGCCGCCCGCACCCGAGGATCCGCCCGGCCGCTCCGCCGCGCGTCCAGCAACACCGTCCGGTCCACCCCGAACGCCGCCAACTCCTCCGTAGGCAGGTACAACCGCCCACGATCGAGATCCTCGCCGACATCGCGCAGGAAATTCGTCAGCTGAAACGCTTCCCCCAACGCCGCCGCACTGGGCGAAGCCTCCGCCAGCGGCACGACAGTCCCGAACACCGGCAACATCTGCAGCCCGATCACACAAGCCGAACCGTAGATGTACTCGCCGAGATCGGCGTAAGTCGCGTACTCGGAAACCGTCAAATCCATCCGCATGGAATGCAGGAACGCATCCACCAAATCACGCCGGATGTCGTAGCGAGACACCGTATCCGCGAGCGCGGCCAGCACCGGATCAACCGGCACCCGACCGTCGTAAACCTCGTCGACAAGCCCGGTCAGCTTGTCCAGCGCGACCGCCGGATCGGTGCCGGGCTCGGGGTTGTCGACCAGTTCGTCGGCCATCCGCGCGAAGCCGTACAGCGCGTGCGCGGCCGGCCGAGCCCGCGCCGGAAGCAGCCGCGTAGCAAGGAAAAACGTGCGGCCGTGATGGGCGTTGATCCGCCGGCATTCCGTATAAGCTGCACGCAGCGCGGGTTCGACGATGCCGGCCGCGTCGAGTTCGCTCACCGGCCGGTGATCCGTTCCGCGGCGAGCCGTCCGGAGATCAGCACCGGCGGGATGCCGACGCCGGGCGTCGTCCCGCATCCGGCGAGCACCACGTTTTCCGCCGCGCGCACCAGGTTCGCGGGCCGGAACGGGCCAGTCTGCGGGAAAGTGTGCGCGAGCGAGAACGGTGTCCCGGCGGCCAATCCGCGCGCCGCCCAGTCGGCCGGAGTCAGCTGTTCGTCCACAAAGTACTCTTCGCGGAACCCGGTGAGCCCGCGCGATTCCAGCGTACGCACCAGTTCTTCGCGATAAGCCGGGCCGACGCGCGCCCAGTCGATCGGGCCGGTGTTCAGGTTCGGGGCCGGCGCGAGCACAGAGACGATCTCGCCGCCGTCGCCAGCGAGCGACGGCTCGGTCGCGGTCGGGCGCGTGACCAGCAGCGACGGATCGCTCATCAGCTTGCCCTCGCGGACGATCTCGGCGAAGGTCCGTTCCCACGCTTGACCGAAGAAGATCGTGTGGTGATCCAATTCCGGCCACGAACGGTCCGCGTGCCCGTGCAGCACGAAAGCCGACGGCGAGTACTTCAACGGCAGCACGCGTCGCGGCCGCGCGCCAATCAGCCGGTACGCCGCCGAAAGCTCTGTCGCGAGCACCACGGCGTCACACTCAATACGCTCGCCCGAACGCGTGCGTACAGCGCGTACGCGCGACGACACCCGTTCAAGCCACGCGGCTTCCGTACCGAACCGCAGTTCGGCCCCGGCGCGCGCCGCAGCGTCGGACATCGCGCGGGCGATCGCGCCCATGCCACCGCTCGGGTAGTAGACGCCGCCGACAGTGTCCATGTACGCGATGACGCCGTACGCGCCGAGCGCACGCGTCGGGTCGAGACCCGCGTACAGCGCCTGAAACGAGAAGAGCCGCCGTACGCGCTCGTCGCGCAAGAAGCTGGCGACGCGCGGCCCTAACCGGCCGAAGCCGCCCAGCGCGGCGAGCTTCACGAGTTCCGGCCGGACCAGATCCAGCGGCGAATCGAAGTTCGCGCCGATGAAGTGGTCCTTCTGCGCCGCGTACAGGTCGGTGAGCCACCGTCGCAGCCGCCGGTAACCATCCGCCTCGGCCGGCCCGGCGAACGACCGGATCTCGGCTTCCATCGCGTCGCCGTCGGTGTGCACGGCGAGCGTGCTGCCGTCGGCGAAACGCGCCCGGTACGCCGGATCGAGCCTGGTCAGGGGCACCGTGCCGGCCAGCGATTCGCCGACCGCGTGCAGCGCTTCGTCCACCAGTTCCGGCATGGTCAGCACGCTGGCTCCGGTGTCGACCGCGTTCGCGCCGAAGTCTTGCTGCCCGGCCCGTCCGCCGGGCATCTTCTGCTGTTCCAGCAGCGTCACCCGCCGTCCCGCGCCGAGCAGGTGCAGCGTCGCCGACAGCCCGGCCAGCCCCGCGCCGACGACCACCACGTGGTCGGCGTGCCCGTTCACGGTGCGCATCAGAAGTTCCGCTGGGTAGCCAGCCGGATCAGTCCGGCGAGCGCCGACGGGGCGGGCTCGGCCAGGTGCGCGCGCTCCAGCGCGGCGTTCGCGGAGGCGGTCAGCTCGTCGATCTGGCGCTCCACCGCGGCGACCGCGCCGACCGAGGTCAGCGCCTCCCGCACCTGGTCCACGGTGCCGTTGGTCAGGTCGGCGGCCCCGATCGCGTCGGCGATCACCTTGGCTGCGGCGTGGTCGCCCTTCTCCTCGGCCAGCTGCAGGCCCAGCGCCACGAGCAGGGTGCGCTTGCCCTCGCGCAGGTCGTCGCCGGCGGGCTTCCCGGTCACCGACGGGTCGCCGAACACGCCGAGCAGGTCGTCGCGCAGCTGGAACGCCACGCCGACGTCGCCGCCGAACTCCAGCAGCGTGGCGATCAGCCGCTCGTCCGCCCCAGCGAGCGAGGCGCCGAGGTGCAGCGGCCGCTGGACGGTGTACGCGGCGGTCTTGAGCCGGTCGATCCGCAGCGCGGCCTCGGGCGAAGCGTCGCCCACTGCCTGCGTACGGACGTCGAGGTACTGCCCGGCGAGGACTTCCGTACGCATCGCGCGCCAAGCCGGGCGGGCCGCCGCGATCGTGGCCGCGGGCAGCGGGGCCTCGGCGAACATGTCGTCGGCCCAGGCCAGCGCCAGGTCGCCCACCAGCACCGCGCTGGCCAGCCCGAACACCGACGGCGAACCGAGCCAGCCGCGGTCGGCGTGCAGCTTCTCGGCGGCCACGTGCACGGTCGGCCTGCCGCGGCGCGAGTCGGAGGAGTCGATGAGGTCGTCGTGGATCAGCGCGCACGCCTGGATCAGCTCCAGGCTCGCGACCGCCTGCAGCGCGCCCTCGGCGAGCGGACCGGAGGCCGCGCCGCCCGCGCCGCGCCAGCCCCACCAGGCGAAGGTCGGGCGGATCCGCTTGCCACCGCCCAGCACGAAACCGGACAGCGCCTCGATCCCGGCCGCGACGCTCGGCTCGGTGCGCAGGATCTCGGTCCCCGCCCGGCCGAGGAAATCGGCCAGCGCACGCTCCACGTGCACGGGGAGATCGGCGTCGAATCCGGGCGCGTCCATGCCTTCATCCTCCGGGACGAGGGCGGCCGGGGTCACGCCGGGCGCCCCCGGATGTGGCGCACCAGACGCGCTCAGCCGCTCCGGAACGCGTCAGGACGCCTGCTCGCCGCGAAGTACTCCGCCGCCTCGGCGGGTCCGCGCGGCCGCCAGCCGGGTTCCAGGCAGCCCGCGTACCAGTCCTTCGCGAGATGCCACAGCGCGTCGAGCCCGAGCACCTCGCCCGGACTGTCCACACAGGACTCGGCGCAGTACAGCCGCTGCTTGCCCCGGTCGCCCGCGAGCTGGTCGGGCGAGGCCGGGAAGTACGCGACCTGCGCGCCCGCAGGCGGCCGGTCCCGCCGCACGACCAGCGCGGACGGCTCGCCGCAGCCGGGACAGCGCGTCGCCACCAGCACTTCGGGCTCGCCGGAGACGAGGTGCGGGATCGCGAACGAATCCCACGCGCAGCCGCCCCACCACATGGTGTGCTCGCCCATCACCGCGAACCCGAGCGGGACCGCCGCGAACGGCGCGGCCAGCGCCACGTGCTCGCATTCGTCGAGCCACAGCCATCTCGGGTCGGCCATCCGGTGCAGCGCCTGTTTCGCCACCGCGAGCGATCCGTGCGCGGCGTCGGCCAGTTCGGGCGCCGTCGGCGGGCGGCCGCGCGAGGCGAACGCGCGGTAGACGGCCACGCGCACGTCTTCGTCCCAGGCCAGATCGTCTTCACTGCTCATGGGCTCGCCTCCCCGGAGGGTTCGCCCCTGACGGTACGCGGGGGTGGCCAAGCCCACCCGTCAGCTCTGCCGGGGCTCGAGCCGAGCCACTACCATTTCACTCCATGACGTCGGTGATCGAAAGGCTGCGGGGGGACGGGCCCGCGTTCTCCGTCGAGTTCTTCCCGCCCCGCGACGAGGCCGACGAGGCCGTCCTGTGGAAGGCCATCCGCGAGCTGGAACCGCTGGACCCGGCGTACATGTCGATCACCTACGGCGCGGGCGGTTCGAGCCGCGACGGCACCATCCGCAGCATCGCCCGCGTCGCCACCGAAACCACGCTCTGCCCGATGGCGCACCTGACGGCGGTCGACCATTCGGTGTCCGAACTGCGGAACGTGATCGGCTGGTACGCGGCGGTCGGCGTGCGCAACATCCTTGCCCTGCGCGGCGACCCGCCCGGCGACGTCTACGGCGACTGGGTGCCGCACCCCGAAGGCCTCACCTACGCCGAGGAACTGGTCGAGCTGGTCCGCTCGCTCGGCGACTTCTGCGTCGGCGTCTCGGCGTTCCCGTACGGCCACCCGCGCTCGGCGGACCTGGAATCGGACACGAAGCACCTGGTCCGCAAGTTCCGCGCGGGAGCCGATTTCGCGATCGCGCAGCTGTTTTTCGAGGCAGAGGACTTCCTGCGGCTGCGCGACCGGGTCGCCGCCGCGGGCTGCGACGCGCTCGTGCTGCCCGGCATCATGCCGCTGACCACCCTGCGCACGTTGCACACCACGATCAAGCTCTCCGGGGCTCCGGCGTCGCAGCGTCTGCTCGACCGGCTCGAACCGTTCTCCGAGGACCCCAAGGCGTTCCGCGCCGCAGGCATTGACTGGGTCACCGAACTGTGCGAGAAACTGATCGCCGAAGGCGTGCCCGACCTGCACTTCTACACCTTCAACCGATCGAAGGCGACGCGCGAGGTGGTGACCCGGCTCGGACTGGTGCCCGCCCGCGCGTAACTCCGTGGGCTCGGGGTGCCTCCGGCCGGTAGCGTGCCGGACATGGCTTCCACCGAACAGAGCGTTCCGGAGATCTGCGACCGGTACGTCGACGATTACGTGGCCGTGGACCCGGTCGCGGCCACCATGCTCGGCGTCGCGGGCTACGACGACCAGCTGACCGACTATTCGCCCGCCGGCCACGACGCCCGCGCGGAGCTGGCGCGGCGCGCGCTGGCCGCGGTGACCGCCGCGGAACCGGCGGACGCGGGGGAGCGGGTCGCGAAGGCCGTGTTCAGCGAGCGGATCGGCCTCGAGCTGGAGATCCACGACGCGGGTCTCGACGCCGCTTCGCTCAACGTGATCGAAAGCCCGGTGCAGAGCCTGCGGATGGTTTTCGACCTGATGCCGACCGACACGGCAGACGACTGGGCGAACGTCGCGGCCCGGTTGCCGAAGGTGCCTGAGGCGCTGGCCGGGCTTCGCGCGTCGCTGCTGGCCTCGGCCGACAAGGGACGGGTTTCGGCGCTGCGGCAGGTCTCGAAGGTCGCCGAGCAGTGCGACACGTGGGCCGGGCTCAAGGACGGCCCCGGGTTCTTCGCCAGCATGGTCGCCGACGCGGGGGTCGATTCGCTGAAGTCCGACCTGGCCGCGGGCGCGCGGGCCGCGGACGAGGCGTTCGCGGAGTTCGCCGGATTCCTGCGCGCCGAACTCGCCCCGAAAGCCCCGGTCAAGGACGCCGTCGGCGAGGACACCTACCGGCTGTGGTCGCGCTACTTCATCGGCGCGGAGCTGGACCTGCGCGAGGCCTACGAGTGGGGCTGGCACGAATTCTCGCGGCTGGAAACGGAAATGCGCGCGGTCGCGAACCGCATCAAGCCCGGCTCGACGCCCGCCGAGGCCGCCGCGGTGCTCGACGCCGACCCGCGCTACCGCGTGCAGGGCCGCCCGCAGTTCGAAGCGTGGATGCAGCAGCTGTCCGACGACGCGCTGAAGTCGTTGCGCGGCAAGCACTTCGACATCCCGGACCGGCTGATGGCGCTGGAATGCAAGATCGCCCCGCCCGGCGGCGGCGTCGGCGCGTACTACACCGGGCCGAGCGAGGACTTCAGCCGTCCCGGCCGGATGTGGTGGTCGCTTCCCGCGGACCGCAACGAATTCACGACGTGGCGCGAGGTTTCGACGGTCTACCACGAGGGCGTCCCGGGCCACCACCTGCAGATCGCGACCGCGGTCAACCAGGCCGAGACGCTCACGAAGTACCAGCGGCTCATGACGTTCATCTCGGCGCACGGCGAAGGCTGGGCGCTGTACGCGGAACGCCTCATGGAGGAGCTCGGTTACCTCTCGGACGACGGCAACCTGCTCGGCATGCTGTCCGAGCAGCTGTTCCGCGCCGCCCGCGTCGTGGTCGACCTCGGCATGCACCTGGAGCTGGAAATCCCGGCGGGCACCGGATTCCACGAGGGTTCGCGCTGGACGCCGGACCTCGGCCTGGAGTTCATGCTGACCCGCACGATCACCGACCAGGCGCACATCCGCGACGAGATCGACCGCTACCTCGGCTGGCCCGGCCAGGCCCCCTCGTACAAGCTCGGCGAACGCCTGTGGCTCGCCGCCCGCGACGAGGCCCGCGCGCGGCAGGGTTCGGCGTTCGACATCAAGCAGTTCCACACCAAGGCCCTGCAGATGGGCGGCATGGGACTGGACACGCTGCGCGAGCAGCTGGCGCAGCTGGACTGAGACTGCTTTCCCGGGCCAGTGTTTCTTCTGCTGGCCCGGGAGTCTCGTTGCCTATGTTTACCGCTCAGCTCATCGAAACCACCCGGTTGGACCTGCTGCCGCTGTCCGTCTCGCATGCCGAGGAGATGGCGTCGGTGTTGTCCGACCTGACCCTGCACACCTACATCGGCGGCGCTCCGGACTCCTTGGCAGCTCTCCGCTCGCGCTACCGGCGGATGACCGCGGGCTCGCCCGATCCGGCGGTGTGCTGGCTGAACTGGGTGATCCAGCTTCGCGATTCCGGCCTCGTGGGCACTGTCCAAGCGACGGTCAGCGGTGCTGTCGCCGAAATCGCCTGGGTGGTGGGAACTCCGTGGCAGGGCCGGGGCATCGCCACCGAAGCCGCGCGAGCGCTGGTCGGCTGGCTGGTCCAGCAGCCGGTGGACGAGATCATCGCCCACATCCACCCGGAAAACCGGGCCTCCGCCGCCGTCGCCGCCGCGATCGGGCTCACCGCTACCGACCAGTGGCAGGACGGCGAAATCCGCTGGGCCACAAACCCGTTGATCGTCTCCTCGGCCGCTGGTTAAGCTCCCGTCCGTGCAGTGGCTCCTCGTCGTCATCCCACCACCAGTCTCCTGAGCGGGGCAGTTTTCGCCGCGTGCGCCCGAAACCGGGCCCGCGGCCACCGGATGACGTCCTGAACCGGCCCATGCACGCTGCCCCGCGTCGTCGATTTCCGATTCCTTCGACGCAGGAGCCCACTTCCCAATGTCTGTCCTCGTACCTTCGCGCGCCCGTTCGTCGGCCGCCCTCGTCGTAGCCGGTGTGCTCTGGGGAACCGGCGGCCTGTCCGGCTCGCTGCTCGCCCAGCAAGCCGGCCTGCACCCGCTGGCAGTCGCCACCTATCGCCTGCTCATCGGCGGTGCCGCGAGCGCGGTCTACGTCGCCCTCACCGGCGGACTTCGCCTCCCCGCCAAGCAAAACTGGCGCCGTCTCCTTCTCATCGGCGCGCTCTTCGCCCTCTTCCAAGCCAGCTACTTCGCCGCCGTCGCGCTTAGCTCAGTCAGCACGGCGACAATGACCACGATCGGTGCCGCACCCGTTGTCCTCACGGTGTTTTCCGCGGTGCGGCGGCGTCGCGCGCCTCAACTGTGGACGCTTGTGTCCGTCGGCGGCGCCGTCGCGGGGCTGGTGCTGCTGCGCTGGTCGCCGGAAACCGCGACGTCACCTGCCCGGCTGGCCGGAGGCCTCGGCTTCGCGCTGCTCGCGGCGACCGGGTTCGCCGTGCTCACGCTCGTCACGGCGAAGCCCGTCGACGGCCTCGATCCGTTGGCTACCACGGCATTCGGCTGCCTGACCGGCGGTTTGCTGCTGACGCCCGCCGCGCTGTGGCTCGGCATGGGCCTGCCCGCCAGCGCCGACGTGCTGCTGCTGGCCGTGTACTTCGGGGTGGTCCCGACAGCCGTCGCGTATGCCGCCTACTTCCGCGGCCTCGGCGGCGCCCACCCGGTGCTGGGCGCGCTGTCCGCGTTGCTGGAACCGCTTACCGCGTCCGTGCTTTCGGTGGTTTTCCTGCACGAACGGCTGAGCGCGTTCGCGTGGGGCGGCGCGGTGCTGCTCGTCGCGGCGCTCGCGGTCGGCTATTGGCGGCCCGAACCCCGGTGAGCATCATTCACGGACTGTCCGCATTCTTGGAGATTTCGCCACGAACGGGTGACGAACTCGGCTACGGTACCGCGCATGATCACCGAAAATCGAATATTCCGGGCATCGGCGCTGGTCGCGGGGGTGGCGCTGCTCGCCGCCCTCGCGGGCTGCGGCGGCTCGACCGCGGGCACCGCCGCCGCGGGTTCTCCCACCTCCGAAGCGAAGCCCCCGATCACCGACCCCGCCGTGCAGGCGGCGGCCCTGCGCACCGTGGATCCGTGCGCGCTGCTGGACAGCAAGACCCTCGGCGGAGTCGGCGCCCCGGATCAGTCGAGCATTTCCTCATCCGAATGGGGCGAGTGCCGTGTCGACGTCAAGGACTCCGGCGGCAAGACCGTCGAATTGGTGCTGCGCGTCGGCGACCAGCTGATCATGTCGAAGGACCCGGTCGAGAAGCTCGAAGGCCTTCCGCTGGTCGTCGACGGCGACAAGCCAGGGTCGTGCTGGGTCTCCGTCGTGACGTCGTTCGAACAGTCGCTGGGGATCACCTTCCAGACCAAGTCCGCCGGCGACGCCTGCGCGCCCGGCCGCGCGGCGCTGACCAAGGTGGTGCAGGCCCTGCACAACTCCCCGCCGCAGTACAAGCAGGTGCCCGGCTCCGTGCTGACGACCGATCCGTGCGCGGTGGCGGGAAAGCAGGCCGTGGAGACCGCGCTGGGACAGAAGTCTTTCGTGGAGCCCAAGAGCCTGCACGAATGCGACTTCTGGTCCGGCGACGGCACCCACTACCCGCAGGTGTCGGTGCACCTGCACCAGGGGCTGCCCGCCGACGCCGGAGACGGCCAGCCCGCCGACCTCGGCAATGGCGTCACGGCCATCCAGAAGAAGGACGCGGACAGCAGCGTGGTCAGCTGCGACGCGACCTGGCGCAAGGTCGAAACTCCGAAGGAAGACGAGGCGCACGGGTACGGCGAGATCGTCTCCGTGCAGTTCAGCGGCGAGCCCGAAAGCGGCCTCGACACCGCCACCGCCTGCACGAAGGCGGTCGCCGTGGCCAAGACGGTGGCACCGTCGCTCGGTCACGCCTGATCGCTGGCGCGCACGGCCTCTGGGGGCCGTTTCTTGCGGTAGCTGAGCGCGCCGCACGCCCAGTCCGGCACCGGGCGTGCGGCGTCCTACGCCTCTTCGAGCGGCAGCGACCGCCCGAGAATCGCGAACGGCCGCGGATCGCCGGTGAACTGGTAGTCGCGCAGAACGTCGACGAACCCCATGCGCCGGTACAGCTTCCAGGCCCGGCTCGTGCCCTCCGGCGTGGAGAGCAGGACGTTCGCGCTGGGGACGCCGTCGAGCAGCCGGCGCAGCAGGTCCTCGCCGATCTGCTTGCCCTGGTTCTCCGGGCGCACGTGGATCTCGGTGAGCTCGAAGTAGTCCGTCAGCCAGCGCTCGGCTTCCTCCGTACCCGCGCGGCGGGTGAGGCCGTGCCGGACCTGCTCGTGCCACCACTGCCCGGCTCGGCCCTTGTACCCGTACGCGACTCCGAGCAGCACGCCGTTGTCGTCGAGGGCGGCCATGCAGCGCCAGCCCTCGCGCAGCGCGTGGGTGAGCCACATCGGCGCGCGCTGCTCGGCCGTGCCCTCGGGGTAGCGCATCGCGTTCACGTAGATCGCCAGCGCTTCCGGCAGCCGGGAGCGGAACTCGTCGGCGGAGAGCTGCACGTACCGGGAGCACCCGGAGGAGGACATGGCGGTCACAGTCGACCATCCTCCCCTTCGCCCGCCAGCTCGCCCGGGGTGCCCCCGGTGAGCGTGACGAGTGCGTCGAAGGTGGTCGGGAAGACCGATTTCGGATGCCCAGCCGCAGCCCACACCTCGGGATAGTCGCGCAACGTCGTGTCCACGAGCGTCACGAGCCGCTCCGGATGCCCGACCGGAGCGACGCCCCCGATCGGCTGTCCCGTGTGCTCCCGGACGAACGCCGCGTCCGCCTTGCCGACCTCCGCGACTCCCGCGAGTTCCGCCAGCCGGGACTCCTTCGCCCGATGCGCCCCCGAGGTAAGGGCAAGCAACGCGACCTCGGCCCCGTCGCTCGTGCGGGCCCGGAAAACCAGACTGTTGGCGATAGCGCCCACCGGCACGCCGAGCGCCTCCGCGGCCTGCGCGGCAGTGCGCACCTCGGCGGGCAGCACCCGCACTCCGTCAGCGGCGGCGTGCTGCCCGGCCTCGCCCAGCGCGGCGGTGACCTTGGCGACAGCGGGATGGTCGTGGGTGCTCACTCCGTTATGAGACCACGCCGGTGCGGCCGTGTCCCGCACCACGTGCCCCGATTCCACCGGCGGGGTTGAGCGGAGTGGCCGGCGCGGCTACTCTGGAAACAGATCGAACAGACGTTCGATATCCGGTGGGAGCGCACCGGCCGGTCCCGGGGTGGGGGAAGCACCTCGGGCCCCCGGCCGGGCCCACCCGAGCAGGAGGAGGGTCGCCATGTCCGTCTCGGTCGTGTCCCCCGCGGACCGTGCCTTGGAGGGCACCCCAGACCGACCTGGCGCGGTTGGCGAACAGCTGACGTTCGGCGCGGCTGTGCAGCCGGGGAGCGCTTCGGAGAGTGCCGAGGGTGGTTCTGCCTCGGCTGCTTCCGCCGCGGCCGCTTCTGCGGTCGTTCCCTCGGACAGTGCTGCTCAACCGGCGGCTTCTGGCACTGCGTCTGCTTCGGCTCCGTCGTTGGCGTCAGCGTCGGCTTCGGCGGCTGGCTCTGCTCGGCGTGCTGCTCCGGCGACTGACCCTGTGCTGCCCTTCGTGTCGGAGGACATCTCCACCACGCCATCCGCCGCAGCGGCCAATCCCGCTCTTCAGCCTGAGCGCACCCCGGCGAGTTCCCCCGCATCCAAGCGGGCGGAGAACCGTTCTACTGCACTGCCTGCTGTAGCTGTCGGTCTCCTGTATCAGCCCGAGCTCCTTCCCGCAGTTTCTCCGACCTCCAAGCCGTCGGAGAGCATCTCTGCCGCGGCGGCCCTTCCCACTACCCAGCCTGGGCGCGCTCCGGCGGGTTCCCTGGTCTCGCGGTCGTCGGAGAATCGCTCCGCTGAACCGTCTGTCACTGTGGCCGATCCTGCTGCCCGGTCTGAGCGCGCTGCGGCGGGTTCCCTGGTCTCGCGGTCGTCGGAGAGCATCTCCACCGCGGCGGCCAATCCCGCTCTCCAACCGGAGCGCGCCGCAGCAGGTTCCCCGGTCTCGAGGCCGTCGGAGAACCGCTCCGCCGCACCGTCAGCCCCAGCGGCCAACCCCGCTCCCCAACCTGAGCGCACCCCAGCGGGCGCTCCAACCTCCAGGCCAACCGTGCACCACGTCCCTGAACCCGCCCTGCCCAGTTCTCCGCCCCCGAGGCAGGTAGTCCACCGCAGCCGAGCCGCCGTCCGGCCCTCCGCCGAATCGGCCGCTCACCGCTCCGGCGCTCCGGGCCAGCCCCAACTCCCGCTGTCCCTGCGCCCGCCGGTCGCACCCGAGGCGGTCACCCTCCTCGCCCAGGCCAATCGCGGCCTCGACAACGCGGAAAACGAACACGACCCAGCCGAACGCTTCATCGGTGCCTACCTCGCCGCCCTGCGCGGCGCGGGTGCGGTGCTCGCCGTCCGGGGCCGTCCGCGCCGTGGCCGGGGCCGTCCCGCGAGCGGCTGGGTGCTGCTCGACGCCGTCGCTCCCGAACTGCGCGAATGGTCGGCCTTCTTCGCCGACCATTCCGAAACCCGGGCCGCCGCGGAAGCGGGCATCACCGGTCGCGTCACCGCCGAACTGGCCGCGGGCCTCCTGCAGGCGACCGCCCAGTTCCTCGAATTGGTCCGCCGGGTCGTGCACGGCCTGCCGATGTCCGGGGAAGCTCATGTCGCGTGAACTCGGCACGGTCGACCACGGCCGGTTGCTCGAGGCGTTCTCCGCGGAGGCGCAGCTGCTGGGGGAGGTGGCGCACTCGGCGTCGCCCGATTCGCCGGTGCCCACCGCCCCGGGCTGGACGTTGAACGAGCTGCTCAAGCACGTCGGCGCCGTGTACTGGCAGGTGCTCGGCTGGATCCGCGAAGGCCGCCGCCCCGAGCTGTGGCGCGAGCCCCTGCCCGGCCAGCCGGTCGTCGACTTCTACTCCGCCGCCCGCACCGAACTCGAGATAGAACTGGCCGACCACGACCCGGCCTCCCGAGCCGCCACCTGGTGGTCCGCCGACCCGACCCACGGTTTCTGGCGCCGTCGCATGCTCCACGAAACCCTCGTGCACCGAGTGGACGCCGAAAACGCGGCCGGCACCGGAGACTCGACAGTCCCGGACGACTTGGCCGCCGACGGCGTCGACGAGGCCCTCACCCTCTACTTCGGACACAAGCTCACCACCATGGGCATCTCGGGAACCCGAAACGGCACAGTGGGTTTCCACACCGGAGGCCACAGCTGGATCGCGAGAGCGGGCCCCGGCGAAACAGAAGCCTGGCGCTGCTCTCCCAGGGAAGCCGACGCCGCGGACGCGATAGTCACCGGCTCGCCCGAGAACGTGTACCTCTGGCTCTGGGGAAGAGTCCCGGTGACCATGGTCCACACCGACGGCGACCACGAGCTGTCCGCCCAAACCTGGGCCCTGCTGCGACTGGCCACCAGGTGACCGCCTAGAACCGAAAGTGGGGAAGCTTCCCGGTTTCTTAAGGCCGCCTGGCGATCCAGCTGTGCCGGCAAGCGCGATACCCCCGCGCTTGCCGGCACAGTTCTTTCACCCGGTCTCGCCGGCGCACGATCCGCCGTTTTTGTCGGTCCTCCCCGTTACCGTGGCAAGATGGCACCCCGTCTGGTCCACCTGGCCATCGCCGCCGAACAACCAGCCCGCCTGGCCCGGTTCTGGTCCGACCTCCTCGCCTGGCACACCACGGCGGAATCCCCCGACGAGGTCCAGCCCGCAGCGAACGACGGCTGCGACCTCAACCTGGTCTTCACCCGGTCGTCCCGCCCGAAGACCACCAAAAACCGGCTGCACCTAGACCTCTCCAGCACCTCTGCTGAGAATCAGCGCGAAACCGTCGCCCGAGCCGTTTCCCTAGGCGCACGCCCGATCGACATCGGTCAGCGCGACGTCCCGTGGATCGTCCTGGCAGACCCCGAAGACAACGAGTTCTGCGTCCTGGAACCCCGCCAGAAATACGCCAATTCCGGTGCCCTGGCAGCGATCGTCGTGGACGCGGCGGACCCCGCACGCCTAGCCCGCTTCTGGTCCCCGCTCACAGCCTGGCCGATCACCGCCGACGAGCCCTCGATCACCACCCTCCGCAACCCCACCGGCCGCGGCCCCACCCTCGAATTCCTCCGCGCGAAAACCCCAAAGCACGACCGAAACCGCCTCCACCTGGAACTAGCCCCGGCCCGCCACGACGACCACGCCGCCGAAACCCGCCGTCTCCAAGCCGCCGGTGCCCACCTGCTCGGCCAGACCGACTTCGCAGACCCGGAAGACAACGAATTCCGCCTGCTCACCCCACACTGACCCGCGACACGTTTCTCACAGATCACGCATTCCCGGCCGCTCTCTGACAAACCCGAAACACCACAGGACGCCGACGGTTACGTGCGTCAGGAACGGTAAGTCCCATGGACATGCCTTCGACGCCCCGCAGCCTCCTCACGAACGCCGTTGCCGACGAGCCAGCACACCGCTCTCGCCCCGAGCCCAACTCGAGCCATGCCAAAGAAAACCTCCCCCCGGCCCGAGCCTGGCGAGTACGCGTGCGCTCCGACGACCACCCCGGAACGCTGGCCCGCTTCGCCATCCGACTAGCCGACCTCGAATGCCGCATCATCGGCCTCACCAGACACCCGGTACCCGGCGGCGTCCTGGACGAGTTCGTGCTGCGCCCCGCAACCGGCCTGCCGCAACACCTCCTGATAGACGCCCTCCGCGACGAAGGCGGCGATTGCCTGGGGATGACCGAAACCACCATCCCCGAACTCCGCTCTCCAGCCGCCGCGCCTGCCGCCGAGGATTCCATCGCAGAGGCCGCCGACCGGGAACTCCTCACCCCGATCACGGACACGCAAGCCGCTGACCGGACGACAGCCGCTGGGCCCGATGCCGGGAAGCGCGGTGTCCCCGATGCAACTGCGTCTCTCGCCGACGGGGAGATGCGCGCTGACGTTGCTGCGTGCGAATGCGATGCTTCGTCGGCGGCCGGCCAGGCGACCGACTCTGGGCTAGATGCGGGAGCACACGGCGTTCGGGATTTGACTGCGTTCCTCGCCGACAGGGAGATGCGCGCTGACGTTCCTGCGTGCGAACGCGATGCGGCGTCAGCGGCCGGCCAGACGACCGGCTCTGAAACCGATGTCAGCGAACGCTCTGCGGCAAATCCGCTCCCCGTTGCGGAGAAGCCGCCCGCTGACTCCGTCGTCCGAGAATTGCTTGGTTCTGAAGCAAATGCTCCCACTGCTGATCGAGAGGCTGCCTCCGGCACCGCCCGGAACCCCTCTGCTCCTTCCACAACTCAACCCCTCGCGCTGAGGAAAACCTATGGCGATGCCACAATCCGGGAATCGCCTGCGTCAGCGGGGGATGGATTCGCTGCGCCTCAGGACGCGGCTGGAGCCGGTCCTGCGGAACGCCGTGCGGCAACTGCATTCCCCGTCGCGGAGGAATTGTGCATCGGGGCCGAGGAGTCGCGAGCCCCGACAGCACTCGTCCGCGGCGTAGCGCGGGAGGCGGTTGCCGAAACCAGCGTTGGCGGCCTTCGCGACTCGACTGCGCGCTCCGTCGCGTCGGGCGTGGACGACCGGCCGGTCGCCGAGCGCGGCGAGGCCACAGGGGAGCCGCGCATGGGGAATCAGGAGCTGCGCGCCCCGGCAGCATCCGCCCGTGCCGTCGCGCGGGATTCGGTTGTCGAAACCAGTGCTGGCGGACTTCGCGACTCGACCGCGACTGCTCTCAGCGCCGCACGGCGGGCGATCGCTGATCCCGGGTGTCGTGCTCCGATGCTGCGGTCGGTCCTAGCCGCCGACCTCGTCACGCTCGTTCCGGCGAGCGAGGCCAACCCGGGACGTACGGAGGGCGGGCACCGGGCGGTCTTTCCCTTCAGCGACGGGACAGCATTCGTCGCGCGGCGGCGGTGGGTGGCGTTCGCTGAATCAGAACTCGCTCAGGCTGCGGCTTTCCTGGAACTACTCGCCGCGGCGGAGCAGAATCTGGCTGGGCCGGTGGTGCTCGACCGTCCGGACGGTGCCGCGGTGGTTCTGCGGATTGGTACTCCGCGCGACATCGACGCGATCGGCGCGGTGCATCTTCGTTGTTCGGCGAAGACGTTGTTCAACCGCTACCACACTGGGCTGCGCACGGTTCCCCGCAAATGGCTGCACCGCTTGCTCATGCCACCGCGCGGAACGAGTTTGCTCGCGGTGTGCGGCCGGGACGTGATCGGGTTCGGGCAGTTGATCTCTCAGCGTGACGGCACGGCTGAGGTATCGCTGCTCGTCGAGGATGCTTGGCAGCGACAGGGAATCGGCACGGCGTTGCTTGCTCGGCTGGTCGTCCTCGCCGCAGCGGACGGGATTACGGAACTGACCGCGGTCCGTCTTCCGAGCAATGACGCCATGGCCCGGACTGCTGCGCGCGCCGGGCTGCACGTCGAGACCAGTCCGGACGACGGCACGGTGCTCCGGCTTTTCGCAGCCCGGACGCCCCAGACGCCCGGGACGCCGCAGACGGTCAGCGGTTCCAGAACCAGTCTTTGCCCCGCGCCTCGCGCAGCGCCTGCTTCTTCCGCTCGGGAGTGAGCCGGTCGAGGTAGAGCTTTCCGTCGAGGTGGTCGGTTTCGTGCTGGAGGCACTGAGCCAGCACGTCGACGCCCTCGACCTCGATCGGCTCGTTGCGCAGGTCGACGCCGCGCACGACGGCGTGCTTCGCGCGGACTGTCGGGAACCACAGTTCCGGCACGGACAGGCAGC
The DNA here is from genome assembly GCF_041346965.1 of Amycolatopsis sp. cg13. Classification (GTDB taxonomy): domain Bacteria; phylum Actinomycetota; class Actinomycetes; order Mycobacteriales; family Pseudonocardiaceae; genus Amycolatopsis. The sequence continues at coordinate 3,340,061 of NZ_CP166848.1, read as the reverse complement.
CCTCGCCGATTTCGTGCGTCTCCTCGGAGAGGTGGGCGATCTCCGGGTTGATGACGTACCCGGTCAGCCCGCCGACGTCGTAGCTGAACACCCGCAGCCCGACCCCGATCTGCGGCGCCGCGAGCCCGGCCCGGCCCTCCGGCTGCACGCTGTCGAGGAGGTCCTTCACCAGCGCCTCGATCTTGCTGTCGAACGTGGTCACCGGGTCGCACACGGACTTGAGCACCGGGTCACCGAAATAGCGCAACTCGCGCATCGCCATGATCGAACGTCCTTTTGTCCACCGAGGGGCCACGAGAAGTCTAGTGACGCCACCTGCTTCCCCGACGCGGGTCCGCCGACCACGCCCGCTTGCCGCGCGCCGGAGCCGACCGGTCGGCGGAACCGTGAGCCGGACGCGCTCGCGTTCGTGGCTTAGCCGAGCAATAACCCAGGCAGTGTCAAGCTCTCAAACGGAGTCCCTTCGGCGTCGCGCGGAAGCCGGCTTCCTGCAGGATCTCGGCCAGCTCCGAGGTCAGCGCGTGCTCTCCGTCCGCGCGCTGGACGGCCAGCTGACCCAGCCAGCCCTCCCGGACCGCGGTCGACAAGGCGGCCGCGGCGGCTTGCAGCGAACCGCGTTCCTCGGTGAAGCTCAGCAACGAGCGGCCGCCGCGTTCGACGTACAGGGCCGGGATCCCGTCGACCAGCACCGCGAGCGCTCCGGCTTTGCGCGCTGGCCGGTGTTTCGTGTCGCCAGTCGCGGCAGGCCAGGACAGCGCCGCGCCGTACGGCTGTGCTGGGTCCGCGGCGGCGAGAACTACGGCACGAGCGCTGTCGTTGCGGCTCGCAGTTGCGGGCGCGGTGCTGGAGAGGGCGCGCAGCCGGTCGACTGCGCCCTTCGCAGCGAACTGCGCGGCGCCGAGACCTTCGACGACGTAGCCGCGAATGACCTGCCCGGTGTCCTCCATGCCGCGCAACACCTTGTAGATCCCGGAAAAACCGCCGGTGACCCGTTCGGTGTCGAGCGCACCCCGGGTGAGGACGCCGTGCCGTTCCAGAAACGCCTCGGTGCGGGCATGCGCACGCCGAGTCGGCTCGGTTTCCCGAGGTGGGGTCAGTGCCCATCGGCCGGCTGCGGTTGGCGGTCCGGTGCGTGAGGGCATCGCCGGACGCCCAGCGCGCATGCGGGCATATCGGCCGCGTGGTGCTTGCCGCCGCGGCTTGTGTGCGCCATGGCCTGCGACCTGCGCACGTAGCGGCGCGAGTGTGTCGCCGGTGACCAGCCCGGCCCACACCAGATCCCACAACGCGGATACCACGGCGCCGTCGTCCGGCGGTTGCTCCAGGCCCGGCGTGACCCGGTCGACAAGCTGCCGGAAGAACAGAGCTCCGCCTTCCAGCGCCGTCACGATCGCTTCGTGCAGCGGGCTGGTCGGCGGATTCTCCTCGACCTCGGGCAGCAGCAGATCCGCGACGTCGGACGGTGCCAGCGCCAGCCAGCCGTCTCCGCCGGAGAGGGCGCCGCAGCCCGCCCAGGTGACCTCGCCCGCGGTGGTGAGTTCGTCGAGCAGCGCGGGGGAGTAGCCCGGCAACCGGCTGGGCAGGATCAGCGACTCCACCGCGCTCGCCGGCAAGGGCGCACCGGCGAGCTGTTCGACCACCGACAGCACGTCGTCGGCCGTCGGCGCGGACCGCAGCCGCGCGCCGATTCCGTGCCACGCGGGCAAGAACCGGCCCAGCGCCGCCGGTTCCACGGGCTCGACCTCTGCCCGCAGTCGGGCGAGCGACGCGCGCCGCAACCGCCGCAGCACGGCCGCGTCGCAGTATTCGACGCCCACGCCATGGGTTTCCGGATGGCCGACCGGACTCAGCTCGCCGCGGACCAGCCTGCCTTCACCGGTGAGCCGGTCGAGCACTCCGGTGACAACGGCTGTTCCTAACCCGAACCGATCCGCCGCCGCTGTCGCGGAGAACGGACCGTGAGTCCGCGCGTAGCGGCCGAGCAGATCGCCCACCGGATCCGCCACCGGCTCGGTGAACGCCTCGGGCACGCCGACCGGAAGCGCGACGCCCAGCGCGTCTCGCACCCGCCCGGCGTCCTCGATGGCCAGATACCGCTCTTCGCCGCCGATGCGCACCTGGATCGCACGCCGGGCCGAGGCGAGTTCTGCCAGCCATTCCGGCTGGATCCCGCGCTCTGCGGCTTCCGGGATGGACAGATCGCCGAGAAACCGCAACAAGTCCGCCGCGTCCTCTGCCGACCTTGCGTGCCGGTCTGGATCGAGCCGCTGCAACGACCGTTCGACCTCGGCCACGGCCTCGGGGTCGAGCAGCTCGCGAATCGCTTCCGTGCCCAGCAATTCAGCCAGCAGCGCGGAATCCAGCGACAGCGCCGCGGCCCGCCGTTCGGCCAGCGGGGCGTCTGTCTCGTACAGGAACATCCCGACGTAACCGAACAACAGACTCCGCGCGAACGGCGACGCGGCCGGCGTCTCCACCTCGACCAGCCGCACCTTGCGCGCCCGGACGTCCGACATCAGCTCCCGCAGTCCGCCGACGTCGTAGACGTCCTGCAGGACCTCACGCATGGCCTCCAGCACCACCGGGAACCGCTCGTACTTCGCCGCCACCGACAACAGCTGCGACGCCCGTTGCCGTTGCTGCCACAACGGAGTACGCCGCCGCGGATCACGCCGCGGCAGAAGCAGCGAGCGTGCCGCACACTCCCGGAACCGCGCCGCGAAGACCGCCGAACCGCCGACCTCCGCCACGATCAGCTGCTCGACCTCCTCCGGGTCCAGCAGGACGTCGTCGGCGCCGATGGTGACTTCGCCGCCGTCGGCGTCGAGCGCGTCGGGCAGCCGCAGCACGATGCCGTCGTCGGAGTGCGCCACCTGGGCGTCGACGCCGCGGTTTTCCCGCAGCCGGGCGGCGATCGCGAGCGCCCACGGAGCGTTGACCTGCGCGCCGAACGGCGAGTGCAGCACGATCCGCCAGTCGCCCAGCTCGTCGCGGTAGCGTTCGAGCAGGATGACCCGGTCATTGGGCACGTGCCGGGTCGCCGACTTCTGTTCTTCCAGATACGCCAGCAGGTTGTCGCAGGCGCGCTGGTCGAGACCGGCCGCGGCGGCCCGGTCCCTCGCCGCCGGAGTGTCCGAAGTGGACAGTTCGCGGACGAACGCGCCGAGCGCCCGCCCCAGTTCCAGCGGCCGTCCGGCGGCGTCGCCCTTCCAGAACGGCATCCGGGCGGGCTGGCCCGGGGCGGGCACGACGATCACCCGGTCATGGGTGATGTCAGTGATCCGCCACGACGAGGTGCCGAGCAGAATCGTGTCGCCGACCCGCGATTCGTACACCATCTCCTCGTCGAACTCGCCCACGCGCGAGCCGGGTTTGCCTTCGTCGCCCGGCGTCATCACGGTGAACAGCCCGCGATCGGGGATCGTGCCGCCGGACGTGACGGCCAGCCGCTGCGAACCCGGCCGTCCGCGCAGTTCGCCGCCGACCCGGTCCCACGTGATCCGTGCCCGCAGCTCGCCGAACTCCTCGCTCGGGTAGCGGCCGGCGAGCATGTCGAGCACCGCGTGCAGCGCGTCGTCCGGCAGCGAGCTGAACGGCGCCGCCCGCCGGACGAGCGCCGCCAGCTCCGGCACCGTCCACGGTTCGAGCGCCACCATCGCCACGACGTGCTGAGCCAGCACGTCGAGCGGGTTGCGCGGGTACCGCACCGCCTCGATCGCCCCGGTCGCCATCCGTTCCGCGACCACCGCGCACGACACCAGGTCGCCGCGGAACTTCGGGAACATCACGCCGGACGACACCGCTCCGACCTGGTGCCCGGCACGGCCGACGCGCTGCAGCCCGGACGCCACGGTGGGCGGAGCCTCGATCTGCACGACCAGATCCACCGCGCCCATGTCGATGCCGAGTTCGAGCGACGACGTGGCCACGACGCACGGCAGCCGCCCGGACTTCAGTTCCTCTTCGACATGGGTGCGCTGCTCGCGGGACATCGACCCGTGGTGTGCCCGCGCGATGACCGGCTCCGCACCCGACGTGACCCCGGACTGCCCGACCGCCTCCGCCGGGAACGCGTCGCTCTGAGACAGACCGGTCTGCTCGGACGCGAGTTCGTTGAGCCGCGCGGTGAGCCGTTCGGTGAGCCGCCGCGAGTTGCCGAACACAATGGTGGAGCGGTGCGCGCGGATCAGCTCCAGCACCCGCTCCTCGACCGCGGGCCAGATCGACGGCCGCTTCACCGCCGCGCCGGCCACCTCTTCCTGGGTGCCGATCCCGCCCTCCGACGGCAACTGCGACAGCGACGTGAGGTCGTCGAGCCGCTCCATCGGCGACGGGGCCGGGCCGTCGAGGTTCGCCATGTCCTCGACCGGCACCTCTACCCGCACCTGGATCGTCTTCGCGAGCTTCGGCTGCACGACCGTGACCGGGCGGCCGCCGGCGAGGAACGCGCTCACCTCGTCGACCGGGCGCACGGTTGCCGACAGCCCGATGCGCTGGGCTGGCTTGGGCAGCAGCGCGTCGAGCCGTTCCAGCGACAACGCCAGGTGCGCGCCGCGTTTGCCGCCCGCGACGGCGTGCACCTCGTCGACGATCACCGTCTCGACGCCCTTCAGCGACTCCCGCGCCGAGGACGTGAGGATGAGAAACAGCGACTCCGGCGTGGTGACCAGCACGTCCGGCGGGGTCTTCCCGAACGACCGGCGCTCCGCCGCCGTGGTGTCGCCGGTGCGCATGCCGACCTCGATCTCCGGCGCGGGCAGGCCGAGCCGGTGCGCGGCCTGCGAGATGCCGGCCAGCGGCGCGCGCAGGTTGCGCTGCACGTCGACCGCCAGCGCTTTCAACGGCGAGACATAGAGGATCCGGCACCGCTCGCGCGGATTCGCCGGCGGAGGTTCCGCCGCCAGCCGGTCCAGTGCCCACAGGAACGCGGACAGCGTCTTGCCGGACCCGGTGGGCGCCACGACCAGGGCGTGCTGCCCGGCGTGTGCGGCCCGCCAGGCCCCTTCCTGCGCTGCCGTCGGGGCGGCGAAGGCTCCGGCGAACCAGGTGCTGGTCGCCGGGGAGAAGAGGTCGAGGACGTCGTTTGCCACGGGATCCATCATGCGCGGCGCCACCGACAATTTCCGGGGCCCGGGCAGTGCGGTCCGGGCCGGATCCGCTCGTGTGGGTGACCGATCGGCTTAGATCGCGTACTTCCACACGGTCAGCGAATAGGCCGAATACCAGGCCCCGACCAGCACGAAGACGGTCGTCGCGGCGATCATCGTGGACTTCTTGCGACCGGCCAGCCCCATCGCGACGGGCAGCAGGAGCGCGAAGTCCGGAAGCAGGAACCTCGACTTCAGGGCAGGCAGCCCGGCACTGCACAGCACCAGCACCACGACCCCCACCGCGTACGCCGCCAACGGCCACGGAATCCGGTGGCCAGTCACGGAGACGACCGCGAGCGCGATCGCCGCGAGCGTCACCAACACGACGAGCGTCTCCCACGCATTGCCCGAGGTGAAGAGCGTCTGCGTGATCCACTTCCAGGCTTCGGCACCGGCGTCGAAACGCGTGTTCCAGCCGCGAAGCTCCACGTCCTGCCAGCCGGTCAAGCTGCCGGTCTGCACCGCGACGAACATCCAGTACCCGAGCAGCCCGAGCGGCGCGACGAACACGCACACGAGCGCGTTCCACCGCTGTCTGTTCCGCCACACGTCGACGGCCGCGGCGATCACCACGACGGCGACCAGCACACAGGCGGTGGACCGGGTGAGCCCGGCGAACAGCGTCGCGGTAGCAGCGAGGTACCACTTGCGTTCGAGCACACCGACCAGCGCCCACGCGGCGAACGCGGTGAAGAGCGCCTCGGTCATCACCATGCTCTCGGCGATCGCCATCGGCGCGGCGCCCCACAACAGAGCGAGCAGCAGCCCCGCCCGCTGACTGTGGACGCGCTGGCCGATTCGGTACATCGCCGTCGCCGCCGCGATTCCGGCGAGCGTCGACAGGAGGATGCCCGCGCCGAAGTACGACACCCCGGGCAGCTTCTCGAGCATGCCGGTCAAGGCCGGGTACAGCGGGAAATAGCCGTACGCCGCGTCGGGATACGGCAGCCCGGCGGCGTCGAGAGGATTGCTTACGCCGGTGTAGCCGTGCTCCGCGATCTGCAGGTACCACCAGCCGTCCCAGGACTGCAGGCGGTCGCCCAACGGCAGGTCTCGGGGTGCGGCCATGGCGGCGAGCGCACCGAGGCCGACCAGCCGCACCACGAGGTACAGCACTGCCGCGTGCACGTAGCCGGAGCGGCCCCATTTGGCCGCCGCGACCCGCCACGGGTTCGCCGGACCGCCCGCCGCTGACTGTCCGAACTGGTCTCGGCGAGTCTTGTCCACTAGCTCTGTCATTGCCTCCCCGTCCTCGGAAGACGAGACGTTCCGTTGCCTTCCCGGGTTGCGCGCGCCGCGAGTTTCGCGGGTCCGCACGCACGGTGACCGGGCACGTGGCAGCATCTCCGCCAGCGCTGCTTGAGTCGAGGGGAAATTACTGTGCGGATCCTGTCGGTGGACCTCGGGACGTCCAACACCGTTGCCGTCCTTTCCGCGCACGGCAGGCCGCCTCGCGTCGTAGAGGTCGACGGGTCGGCCAACATGCCCTCCGCGGTGTTCGCCGGGGAAGACGGCACGCTCATGGTCGGCCGGGACGCCGAACGCCGCGCGCGCCTCGACCCGACACGGTTCGAGCCCAACCCTAAACGGCGCATCGACGAGCAGACGCTGCTGCTCGGCACAGACGTCGTGCCGGTCAACGAAGCGCTGGCCGCGATCCTGCGCCGGGTGCTCGACGAGACCACGCGCCAGCTCGGCGGCGAGCAGCCGGACGAGGTCCGGCTCACGCACCCCGCGCAGTGGGGCCCGGTGCGCCGCAACGTCCTGCTGAGCGCGGCGCGGCTCGCTGGCATTCGCGGAAACGTAGTCCTCGTGCCGGAGCCGGTCGCCGCCGCTGCGCACTTCGCGTCGTTCCCTGAGCGCGCGTTGGCTCCAGGACAGGCTCTCGCGGTGTACGACCTCGGCGCGGGGACCTTCGACGTCGCCGTCGTCGGCGCGAACCAGAACGGCTACACAGTGCTCGCCGAGGACGGTCTGCCCGACCTCGGCGGTCTCGACGTCGACCAGGCGCTGATGGTCCACGTCGGACGTGAGGTGTCGCACTCGGACCCGCAGCGCTGGCAGCGGCTGCTTCGCCCTGAGTCCACTGCGGACCGGCGTACGCGACGCGCGCTGCAAGAAGACGTGAAGGCCGCGAAGGAAGCGCTGTCTCGGCATCCGCAGACAGAGGTGCCGATGCCGGAGCCGTTCAAGGACGTGCTCGTCACGCGCGGAGAGCTCGAAGGCTTGGTGCGTCCGGCCATGCTGCGCAGCGTGGAGCTGCTTTCGCGGACACTGCGTTCGGCTGGGCTGACCTCGGATCGTCTCGTCGGCATCTACCTTGTCGGCGGTTCGAGCCGGTTGCCGCTGGTCGGGTCGATGATCGCGGAGAAGCTCGGCGTCGTCCCCACGAGCCTTGACCAGCCGGAGACGGCTGTCGCGCTGGGTGCGCAGCACGTCGCTAAAGACGGACTGTCGATGCGTACGCAGAACGTTGAGGGCCAAGTGGCGTCAGGCGCGCCGTACGCGCCGCCTGCTCCGCCGCAAGGCAACTACCCGGCGTACTCGCCGACGCAGCCACAGCCGATGCCGCCGTTCCAGCCTTCGCCGGCACCGTCCAACTTCCCGACGTACACGCCCGCTGCGCCGGAGAAGAAGAGCCGCACCAAGCTGTTGATCGGCATTGCGGCGGCTGTCGTGGTCGTGCTCGCGGCGGGGCTGACCGTGTTCCTCACAACACAAGGTTCGTCGGTTAAGACGTACACCGCTGATGAGTGCCGTACGCCGGGGCAAGCCGACTCGTCCGGACTGACCGGCTGCATGCGTCAGTTGGCAGGCAAGGTCGCTGACAACGGCGGCTGCGCTCCCGGCATGGGCAACGGACCGGCCGCGCCGGCGAAGAGCCTCGGTGCCGCGTCGACGTGCGCCGCGCCGGGACGCGCGGGCACTCAGGTGACGTACGTGCAGGGGCAGTCGGCAGCGGAGCTGAAGCAGTACACCGACGGACTTCTCTCCTCCGCGGGCGGCGACCGCACCGAAGCGGACTGGAAGGGCAATGCCCTCGAAGGCCACTACGCGTCGGCGGCCGGGCAGTCGTCGGCAGTCCTCGTGTTCACCGTGAAGGACCGGCCTCTCGTCGGGTTCCTCTATCAGGTGAATTCCGGCGGACAGGCCGCCACGCCGGGTGCGCTGGCCGACTACTTCGAACAGAACGTCCAGCCGGGGGAGTGATCCGCGGCGGAGCGGGAAAGCTAGCATTCGCCCGATGCGTATCACGGTGTTCCGACGGCTGATGGCCGAGGAGTTCGGGTCCGGACGCGCCGAGATGCTCGCCAAGGACCACGTGTTCAGCGGGCTCGGCGGGCGCACGGTCGAAGAGGCGCTGAGCTCGGGGACGCCGGCCAAGGAGATCTGGCGAGCGGTCTGCGTCGAGTTCGAGGTGCCGCCGGAACGTCGCTGACCTGGGGGTTCCGGTTCCGGAGGCGGCAGCGGGCGAAATCCTCGCCGGATGGGCGTGTCGCTGTAAACCTCGAACACCTGTTCGTCTATGGTGTTGTGCACAACGGGGCCAGCGATCCACAGATCAGTCGCCGCGCCTGGAATTGTCGGTCCCTCCCCGTAGCGTCGGACCGGACAGAGCTTGAACCCCCGGACGAGCTTGATCTGGACAACCGAACAGACACAGGCCCCAACCAGCGAGGTGGACTTCCATGCCAGCAGCACCCGACAAGGACAAGGCGCTCGAACTCGCCCTTGCGCAGATCGACAAGCAGTACGGCAAGGGCTCGGTGATGCGCCTCGGCGAGGACAACCGCCCGCCCGTCTCCGTGATCCCCACCGGCGCGATCGCCCTCGACGTCGCGCTCGGCATCGGCGGCCTGCCCCGCGGCCGCGTCATCGAGGTCTACGGCCCGGAATCCTCCGGTAAGACCACGGTCGCCCTGCACGCGGTGGCCAACGCGCAGCGCAACGGCGGCATCGCGGCGTTCATCGACGCGGAGCACGCGCTGGACCCGGAGTACGCCAGGAAGCTCGGCGTCGACACCGACGCGCTGCTCGTGTCCCAGCCGGACACCGGCGAGCAGGCGCTGGAGATCGCGGACATGCTGATCCGCTCCGGCGCGCTCGACATCCTGGTCATCGACTCCGTGGCCGCGCTCGTGCCGCGCGCCGAGATCGAGGGCGAGATGGGCGACTCGCACGTCGGCCTCCAGGCGCGCCTGATGAGCCAGGCGCTGCGCAAGATGACCGGTGCGATGAACAACTCCGGCACCACCGCGATCTTCATCAACCAGCTGCGCGAGAAGATCGGCGTGATGTTCGGCTCGCCGGAGACCACGACCGGTGGCAAGGCGCTCAAGTTCTACGCCTCGGTCCGGCTCGACGTCCGCCGCATCGAAACGCTCAAGGACGGCGGCGAGCCGGTCGGCAACCGCACCCGGGTCAAGGTCGTCAAGAACAAGATGGCCCCGCCCTTCAAGCAGGCCGAGTTCGACATCCTCTACGGCGTGGGCGTCTCCCGCGAGGGCTCGCTCATCGACATGGGCGTCGACCAGGGCATTCTGCGCAAGTCGGGCGCCTGGTACACGTACGAGGGCGACCAGCTCGGCCAGGGCAAGGAGAACGCGCGGAAGTTCCTGCGCGACAACCCGGACATCGCCAACGAGATAGAGAAGCGGATCAAGGAGAAGCTCAACATCGGCCCGCAGGTCGACGCCGAAGCCGAGGCAGTGCCCGCGCCGGTCGACTTCTGATCCGGGGAGGGGAGGGGATCGGCAGGTTCCCTCCCCGGTGCTCGGGTCTGGTGCCGGGCGGTCGCTGAAGCCTGGGCCTGGTGCGTTTGGCCGCGCCAGGATTTTGGTGAGGTCTCGGCCTGGTGCGGTTGGCTGCGCCGGAATCTTCGGTGAGACGCGCCGGAATCTTCGGTGGGGTCTGGGCCCGGCGCGGTTCGTCGTGACGGGATCCGCGGGCGTGGCGGTGCTCCGGATGCGTCGGCGTCCTGCTGTCTGGTGGGGAGACGATCCCCGGCTGGGTGCGGGATGGCTGAGCGCGGTCGGCAGGTCGTGAACTGATTGCGGCTGGGGTCGGTCGGCGGCGGTGTGCGCGCTCGGCTCGAGGCGGCGGGCGCGCGGGCTTGCCGGTGCCGGGATTCGCTGGCGCGGAGGCTGGTCGCGTCCGGTGTGAGTTTCGTCGGCTGCGATCCGGCTGGCGGAGGCGAGACGGTGCTGAACCGGCGGTGTTCGGCACCGGGTGGGAAACGGTGTGGCGGTGCCGTCGCCCAAGGGCGGCACTGGGAACGGGAGTGTGTCGTGGCCAGGGCGCCGAAGGTCGATCCGATGGAGTTGCCTCCGGAGGAGCGGGCCAAGAAGGCCAAGGAAATCTGCTTCGACCTCCTCGCCGCCCGGCCGCGGGCGGTCGAGGAGCTGCGGCAGACGTTGCAGCGCAAGGGTTTCGACAGCGAGACCACCGAAACCCTGCTCGGCAAGCTCGACCGGGCCGGTCTCGTCAACGACGCCGAGTTCGCCGAAGCCTGGGTCCGCGACCGGCACGCGAACCAGGGGCTGTCGCGCACGGCGTTGGTCGCGGAGTTGCGGCGCAAGGGCGTCGACGACGAGGTCGCCGCACTTGCGGCGGAGGAAGTCGACCGGGAAGCCGAGGAACAACGGGCTCGCGAGCTGGTGCGCAAACGGCTCAGGTCGCTCGGGAACGTCGACGAGCAGACCGCGATCCGCCGGCTGCTCGGGTTCCTCGCGCGCAAGGGCTATCCGCAGGGACTGGCGTACACGGTGATCCGCGACGAACTTCGCGAGTTCGGCGCGGAATCCAGCCTGCTGGACGACGCGACGATCGACTGATCGGGCCCGCGTCACCAAAAAACCCGCCGCCTCCAGGGCGAAGGCGACGGGTTTCCGGTAAGGCTCAGCGCAGCGCGGCGGCTTCGGCGGCCAGCTTCTCGACGGCGGCGAAGTCCTTGGCCGCCAACAGCTTCGACGGCGTCAGCCACGATCCGCCGATGCAGCCGACGTTCGGCAGCGCCAGATACTCCCGCGCCGACGACACCGTGATCCCGCCGGTCGGGCAGAACTGCAGCTGCGGCAGCGGCCCGGCGATCGACTTCAAGAACGCCGCGCCCCCGCTGGCCTCCGCCGGGAAGAACTTCAACGCGCTCAACCCGCGTTCGGCCAGCCGCATCGCCTCCGACACCGTGGCCGCGCCTGGCAGGAACGGCAGTCCGGTGGCGAAGGCGGCGTCCAGCACCGAGTCCGTGCAGCCCGGCGTCACCAGGAACTTCGCGCCCGCGTCGGCGGCCTGCTTCGCCTGCTCCGGCGAGGTCACCGTTCCGGCGCCCACGACGATGTCCGGCACCTCTGCTGCCACCCGCTCGATCGCGGCCAGTGCGACCGGCGTGCGCAGCGTCAGCTCGATCACCCCGATCCCGCCGGCGTGCAGGGCGCGGGCCGTCGGGACCGCGTCGTCGACGTCGTCGATCACCACGACGGGCATCACGGGGGACAGGGTGAGCAGGTCCGTGCCGGTGGTCACTGACCGACCTCCTGGGTCTGGAGAGCGTAGGGGGACGCGTCCATTGTCCCGCTTCCGAATGGCGGAACGCCCCGGGCGAGGTCCAGCTCCGGCGTAAGCGCCCCGAACACGCTCGCGCCCTGGTCAGCCGGGCCGATCGCGCGCCGCAGCGCCCCGAACAGCTCCCGCCCGGTCCCGCTCCACGCGGCCTCCGACGGCGGTGCGTCCGCGAGGTCGCGCCGCGCCAATTCGTCGTCCGCGATCAGTACGTCGAGGGAGCCGGACCGGGCGTCGAACCGGATCATGTCGCCGTCGGCGATCCGGGCGATCGGCCCGCCCACCGCGGCCTCCGGCGTCACCTGAATCGCGGCCGGGACCTTGCCCGACGCACCCGACATCCGCCCGTCGGTGAGCAGCGCGACCCGGAATCCGCGGTCCATCAGCACGCCCAGCGCCGGGGTCAGTCCGTGCAGCTCCGGCATGCCGTTCGCCTGCGGACCCTGTTGCCGCAGCACCACGACCACGTCCCGGTCCAGTTCCCCGGCCTCGAACGCGACCTGGAATCCCTCCTGCGACGTGAACACCCGCGCCGGTGCCTCAATCACGCGGTGTTCCGGGGCGACCGCCGACACCTTCGTGACCGCCCGGCCCAAGTTGCCTTCCACCATCCGCAACCCGCCGTCCGGCGCGAACGGCCGCCACACCGGACGCAGCACCTCCTCGTCGAGGCTGCGCGTCGGCACGTCTCGCCACACCAGTTCGCCGTCAGACAAGATCGGCTCCTGCGTGTACCGGCGCAGACCCGGACCCGCGACGGTGCGCACGTCCTCGTGCAGCAGCCCCGCGTCGAGTAGCGTGCCGACGAGGAACTGGATGCCGCCGGCCGCGTGGAAGTGGTTGATGTCCGCGCTGCCGTTCGGGTACACGCGCGCCAGTAGCGGCACGACCGCCGACAGGTCCGAGAAGTCGTCCCAGCTCAGCTGAATCCCGGCCGCCGCGGCGATCGCCACCAGGTGCATCGTGTGGTTCGTCGATCCGCCGGTCGCCAGCAGTGCCACGATGCCGTTCACGAACGCTTTTTCATCCAGCACCTGAGAAATCGGCGTGTACGCCTCGCCTCGGGACAACTCGACGACGCGTCGGCCAGCCTCTTCGGTCAGTGCCTGGCGCAACGGCGTGTTCGGCGGCACGAAGCTGGCACCCGGCAGGTGCAGGCCCATCACCTCGACCACCATCTGGTTCGAGTTGGCGGTGCCGTAAAACGTGCAGGTACCGGCGGAGTGATACGACGCCGCCTCCGCGTCGAGCAGGTCTTCCCGCGTCGCGAGCCCCTCCGCGTACAGCTGGCGCACGCGGGCCTTTTCCTTATTGGGCAAGCCGGAATTCATCGGCCCGGCCGGCACGAGTACCGCGGGCAGATGCCCGAACGACAGCGCGCCGATCAACAGCCCCGGCACGATCTTGTCGCAGACGCCGAGCAGCAACGTCGCGTCGAACATGTCGTGGGACAGCGCGATCGCCGTCGACATCGCGATCACTTCGCGGCTGAACAGCGACAACTCCATGCCCGGCCGACCCTGCGTGATGCCGTCGCACATCGCGGGCACGCCACCCGCGAACTGCGCGACCCCGCCGGCTTCGCGGACCGATTTCTTCAGCCACGCCGGGTACTCCTGCATCGGCTGGTGCGCGGAGAGCATGTCGTTGTAGGAGGACACGATCGCGACGCCGGGCGCGCGCAGCTGGCGCAGCGCCTGCTTGTCGACGGTGTCCATCGCGGCGAAACCGTGCGCGAGGTTGCTGCAAGCGAGGCCGCGGCGGACCGGCCCCTCCTCGAAAGCGGCCGCGCTGCGGGCGAGGTACGCCGCCCGCGTATCCGCACTGCGCTCGGCGATCCGGTCGGTGACGTCGGCGAGAACGCGGTGCACCGCGGCGGTCGGGTTCGGGCTGCTGCTCATCTCAAGCTCCCGGCTCGTGACGGGTTCGCGAGACGGCGGCGCTGGCGTCGCGGGAACGTGACGGTGCACACGGTAACCCGAAAACCCTCCGGAAACAAAATCGATTCAGAAGGCCCCTATGGGGTGACGATGGCGGAGCTGCGTCGGGCGGGTGGCGCTGGTTCGGGACGCGCGGCTGGTGCCGACGAAGCCGGTGATGCGGCCGTGGAGCTGGGGGCCGACGGCAGGGTGCAAGGACGTGTCGTCTGCGGCTGAGGACACGGGCGACGCGAATAGGTGTTTGCAGTTTGGGACAGGCACTATCCGCCGCTGGAGGTGACGGTGGATGCGAGATTCGGAGATGCCCGCTCCGTACGAGCGCGTTTTGGGTCTGGAATTGCGGAATGCCCGGATCGAGGCGCGCTTCGGTTTGCGCGAGCTGGGCCGGTGGATCGGGGTCGATCCGGCGCTGCTGTCGAGCTGGGAGCTGGGCCAGCGGGTTCCGACGCTCGAGGACGTGGCCGGGATCTTGGGTGCGCTCGGAGTGGTCGGCGAGAAGAAGGCGCGGATCATGGCGTTGACGCGCGAGCTGGCGGGGTCGAGCTGGGTCATGCGCGGGTCGCAGGCGGATACGGCGCATTACGCGATCTTGTCCGGGCACGAACGGTACGCGGAGTCGGTGACGGTGTGGGCTCCGCAGCGGATCCCGGATTTGCTGCAGATCCCCGACTACGCGCGGCTGGTGTTCGGGCCGAGCTTGCGGCAGAAGGAAATCCTGGACCAGGTCGTCGATAACCGCTTGAGCCGCAACAGGATTCTGTTCGGTCCGGAGGCGGTCGAGGCGCAGATGTTCGTCGGGACCGAGGCGCTGCGGGATCACTTCGGCGATGCCGAGGCAATGCTGCGGCAGATGCGGTACCTCATGGAGATTGCGCAGGCGGTGCAGATCCGCCTAGTCCCAAGCGAAGCCGTCACGGAAGGTGCGTTCAGCTGGTACCGGCAGCGGGATGAGACGGAAGTCGTGTACTGCCCGCACGATCGCGCGGGTGTCTTTCTGGTCGGTCGGCAGGCTGCCCCTTATGCGGGAACCATCGAGCGGCTGGCCGAGTCCGCGTTGTCTCGAGCGGATTCCCTGCACCACTTGTCGGCGGCGGCCGCCGGTTTCGCGGAGGAGGTGAAAACCCGGCGGCTGGCGAACGAGGCCGGACTGACGAAGCTCTTGGCGGGGGAGGATCCAGCTGGCTAGCGGAACAGGCGGAAGAACCCGCGCACCTGCTCGACCAGCGACTCCGGCTGCTCCAGTGCGGCGAAGTGACCACCACGGGGCAACTCCTCGAACCAGCGCAGGTCAGTGAACCGCAGCTCGGCCTCCCGCCGCGACGGGCGGGTGATGTCGCGCGGGTAGACCGACAGCCCGGACGGCGCGGTGACCTTGTCCCGGTTGTTGGCGAAGCTCTCCCAATACAGGCGTGCCGACGAGGTGGCGGACGCGGTGAACCAGTAGACCGAGATCTCGTCGAGGATCTGCTGCCGCGACACCGCGTCCTCGGGGTGGCCGTTGTTGTCGGTCCAGGACCAGAATTTCTCGGCGATCCAGGCGGCCTGGCCCGCCGGGGAGTCGGTGAGGCCGTAGCCGAGCGTCTGCGGCCGGGTCGCCTGGATCGCCGCGTACCCCCGGCCGGTGCGCTCGATCTCCTTCTGAGCCTCGAGGCTCGCCCGTTCAGCGGGCGTTGGGTCGTCGAAGTTGCCCAGCGCCACAGACCCCATGTTCAGGTGCACAGCGGCGACCCGCTCGGGCGCTACTTCACCCAATGCGCCGGACACCGCCGAGCCCCAGTCGCCACCTTGCGCGCCGTACCGGTCGTAGCCCAGCGAGACCATCAACGTGTCCCAGGCGCGCGCGGTGCGCGTGAGGCCCCACCCGGTCGTCGACGGCTTGTCACTCCAGCCGTATCCGGGCAACGATGGCGCGACCACATGGAACGCGTCGGCCGGATCACCGCCGTGCGCGCGTGGGTCGGTCAACGGGCCGAGAATCTCTAGGAATTCGAGCACCGAACCCGGCCACCCGTGCGTGAGCACGAGCGGGAACGCGTCCGGCTCCGGCGAGCGGACGTGCAGGAAGTGGATGCCCAGCCCGTCGATCGTGTCGCGGTACTGCGGGAACACGTTCAGCCGCTCGGCGAACCCGAAGTCGTAGTCCTCGGCCCAGCTGCGGCACAGCTCTCGCGCATACGCCAGCGGCAAACCCTGCGACCAGTCGTCCACCGGCTCGCGCTCGGGCCACCGGGTCCGTCGCAATCGCTCGCGCAGGTCCGCGATCTCGGCTTCGGTGACGCTGACCTCGAACGACTCGGCGGACATTGGCGAGGCTCCTTCCCCTGCGGGAGTGTTCCTGCTAGGTATGTTGTGACATGCGAAAGCTCATTTGCATGTAACGCTACGGGTCAGTGAGGAGACACGTCAAATGCAGGATGCGTATCTCAGCTCAGTGGCGGTCCAGACGGCTGTCGACCTGGCCAACACCTTGAGGCCGATCAAGGGAGAGGACGCGCTCGAGACCGTGGAGCAGCTCCGGGAGTTCCTTGACGACCATCCCGTGGCTGCCCCTCCGAGCCCGGCCGCGAACCAAGGGCCGCGGCATCTCGCCCGCGCCGACCTGGCGGAAATCCGCGCGTTGCGCGAGACGGTGCGCGAGGTGGTCGAACGTGCGGCCGCGGACCCGGTCGAAGCCGCGGCCCTGATCAACGACGGCCTGCGTCGCAACCGCGCCACCCCAGTACTGCGCCACGAGGCCGACCGCTGGTGGACCGAGGTATCCTCCGACACCGACCGCTGTTCGGCGCACCTTGCCGCGACTTTGCTGAGCGCACTGGCGTCCGTGATCGCCACACTGGGTCCCGCTCGTCTCGGTGTGTGTGCCGGGCTGAACTGTCGAGCCACTTTTGTAGACCTGTCGCGCAACGGCTCGAAGCAGTACTGCACCCGAAACTGCGCACACCGGGCGAGCGTCGCCGCCTACCGGAGCCGTCGTCGCCCGAGTTGAGCGCTCCTGCCCTTCGAGCGACCTCGCGTCGGCGGCCTGAATTGTGCGGCTGACGGCCCAGAGACGGCCCAGGACGTCCTGATGACGTCCTGGACCCCACTTTCGGCCCCTATCTGGCGAGAAATCCCCAGGTCAACCAGTACAACATGCCCCGCTCTGGTAAATGTGCTACTTGTCACAGTGCACCACGCGAGGCAGAGTCGTACCCGGCGACGTTGATCGTCACCCGAACTGCCGGCCCCACCATCCAGGGAGGCTTCCGATGTCCACCACAGAGATCGCCGAACTCCGGCGCACCATCGGCCAGTTGCGGCAGTGCGTGGGCGCATTGCGATCGCGCTACGGCGACGCGTCCGCGGTGCGCCGGCTGGCCAACGACGTCGAGCGGCTCGACATCGACACCGCTGATCTGGACGGGCACCCGCCCGCTGTGCCCGCGCAGGCGAAACCCGTCGAACGCGTTCCCGTCCCCGATACTCCCTACGATCCGGCGCTGTGGAGCGGCGCCGACGACGAAGGTGTCGGTGGCTACAAGCGCGACCAGCGGTGAGCGCCCCCGCTGACAACGACGTCAGCCGCGCCCCCACCGGCGTTCGAGCGCCGGGGCGGGCGCGGCTCGCCGCCCGGACACTGCGCACCGACCGGTGGTGGCTGTCGCCCCTGCTCACTGTGCTGGGGCTGGCCACCTTCGTCGTTTACGCGACTGTCCGGGCATTCGTGCGCACCGCCTACTGGGTGCCCGAATACCATTATCTGACGCCGTTTTACTCCCCGTGCGTGTCCACCTCGTGCGTCCCGGGATCGAGCCACTTCGGGCACTGGTTTGGCGAAATGCCGTCCTGGCTGCCGCTCGGCGTGCTCGTGCTGCCGTTCCTGCTCGGGTTCCGGTTGACCTGCTACTACTACCGCAAGGCCTACTACCGCTCCGTATGGTTCTCCCCGCCTGCCTGCGCGGTCGCCGAACCGCACGCGCGCTACACCGGCGAGACGCGGCTGCCGTTGATCGTGCAGAACGTGCACCGGTACTTCTTCTACGTCGCGTGCGTCGTGTCGCTCGTCAACACCTACGACGCCATTGTCGCGTTCCAGAGTCCTACCGGGTTCGGCTTCGGGCTCGGCAACGTGATTCTCGTGCTGAACGTCGTGCTGCTGTGGGCGTACACGCTCTCCTGCCACTCGTGCCGGCACGTCACCGGCGGGCGGCTCAAGCATTTCTCGAAACATCCCGTCCGGTACTGGATCTGGACGCAGGTCACGAAACTCAACACGCGGCACATGGCCCTCGCGTGGACGACGCTCGGCACGCTCGTGCTGACCGACTTCTACGTGATGCTCGTGTCCAGTGGCGCGATCTCGGACCTGCGATTCGCGGGCTGAACCCCGGAAATCCAGCAGCGCAAGGCAGTTCTCCCCAGCTCGTGAGGTGGCTTATTCCATGACCGAGGTCGAACGGCACAGCTACGACGTGGTGGTGATCGGTGCCGGCGGCGCCGGTCTGCGCGCGGTGATCGAAGCGCGCGAACGCGGTTTCAGCGTCGCGGTGGTGTGCAAATCCCTGTTCGGCAAAGCGCACACGGTGATGGCCGAGGGCGGCTGCGCGGCGTCGATGGGCAACGCGAACTCGAACGACAACTGGCAGGTGCACTTCCGCGACACCATGCGCGGCGGGAAATTCCTCAACAACTGGCGGATGGCCGAGCTCCACGCCCGGGAAGCGCCGGACCGCGTCTGGGAACTCGAGACGTACGGCGCGCTTTTCGACCGTACCGCGGACGGGCGGATCAGCCAGCGCAACTTCGGCGGGCACACGTACCCGCGGCTCGCGCACGTCGGCGACCGTACCGGGCTCGAGCTGATCCGCACGATGCAGCAGAAGATCGTTTCGCTGCAGCAGGAGGATTTCAAGAAGTACGGCGACTACGAGGCCCGGATCAAGGTCTTCGCCGAATGCACGGTCACCGAGCTGCTGCTGGACAACGGCGCTATCGCTGGAGCGTTCGGCTACTGGCGCGAGAGCGGGCGGTTCGTGCTGTTCGAGGCGCCCGCGGTGGTGCTCGCGACGGGCGGCATCGGCAAGTCGTTCAAGGTGACGTCGAATTCGTGGGAGTACACCGGCGACGGGCACGCGCTCGCCCTTCGCGCCGGCGCGAAGCTGATCAACATGGAGTTCGTGCAGTTCCACCCGACCGGGATGGTCTGGCCGCCGAGCGTGAAGGGCATCCTCGTCACCGAGGGCGTGCGCGGCGACGGCGGGGTGCTCAAGAACTCCGAGGACAAGCGGTTCATGTTCGAGTACGTGCCCGAGGTGTTCAAAGGCCAGTACGCGGACAGCGAGGACGAAGCCGACCGCTGGTACACCGACCAGGAGAGCAACCGCCGCACGCCGGACCTGCTGCCGCGCGACGAGGTGGCGCGGGCGATCAACTCCGAGGTCAAGGAGGGGCGCGGATCCCCGCACGGCGGCGTGTTCCTCGACATCGCGAGCCGGCTGCCCGCCGAGGAGATCCAGCGGCGGCTGCCGTCGATGTACCACCAGTTCAAGGAACTCGCCGACGTCGACATCACCAAGGAGGCCATGGAGGTCGGCCCCACCTGCCACTACGTGATGGGCGGCGTGGAGGTCGACCCGGACACCGGCGCGGCGAGCGTGCCCGGCCTGTTCGCGGCGGGCGAGTGCTCCGGCGGCATGCACGGGTCGAACCGGCTCGGCGGCAACTCGCTGTCGGACCTGCTCGTGTTCGGCAGGCGAGCCGGACTGGGCGCGGCGTCCTATGTGGACGGTCTGAAGGAACGGCCCGCGGTTTCCCAGTCCGATGTGGACACCGCGGCCGCGATGGCGCTCGAACCGTTCAACCCGCCCGCTGAGGGGACGCCGGAGAATCCGTACACGCTGCACACGGAGCTGCAGCAGTCGATGAACGACCTGGTCGGCATCATCCGCAAGGCCGGGGAAATCCGGCAGGCGCTGGAAAAACTCGCGAATATCCGCCAGCGCGTGGGACAGGTGGAGGTGGAAGGCCACCGGCAGTTCAACCCCGGCTGGCACCTCGCGCTCGACCTGCGGAACATGCTGCTGGTGAGCGAATGCGTCGCCCGCGCGGCGCTGACCCGCACGGAAAGCCGCGGCGGCCACACCCGCGACGACTATCCGTCGATGGACGCGGACTGGCGGCACCGGCTGCTGGTCTGCTCCGCGCAGCCGGGCGACAACCCGCTCGTGCCGGACGTCGACGTGGCCGTGAAGGAACAGGTCCCGATGCGGCCGGACTTGCTCGAGCTGTTCGAACTCGACGAGCTGGGCAAGTACTTCACCGACGGCGAGCTGGAGACCCACCCCGGGAGGACCGCGTGAGCTACCAGGCGAAGTTCCGCGTGTGGCGCGGCGACGCGACCGGCGGCGACCTGCAGGACTTCACCGTCGAGGTGAACGAGGGCGAGGTCGTGCTCGACATCATCCACCGGCTGCAGGCCACCCAGGCCGCCGACCTCGCCGTGCGCTGGAACTGCAAGGCAGGCAAGTGCGGCTCCTGCTCGGCGGAGATCAACGGCAGGCCGCGGCTGCTGTGCATGACGCGCATGTCGACGTTCACCGAGGCCGAAGTCGTGACGGTCACCCCGATGCGCACCTTCCCGGTGATCCGCGACCTCGTCACCGACGTGTCGTTCAACTACACGAAGGCGCGCGAGATCCCGTCGTTCACCCCGCCGGAGGGGCTGAAACCCGGCGAGTACCGGATGCAGCAGGTGGACGTCGAGCGCTCGCAGGAGTTCCGCAAGTGCATCGAGTGCTACCTCTGCCAGAACACCTGCCACGTCGTCCGCGACCACGAGGAGAACAAGGAGAGCTTCGCCGGACCTCGTTACCTCATGCGGATCGCCGAGCTGGAGATGCACCCGCTGGACGTCGCCGACCGCCGCGACGCCGCCCAGGACGAGCACGGGCTCGGGCTCTGCAACATCACCAAGTGCTGCACCGAGGTGTGCCCGGAAGGCATCCACATCACCGACAACGCGCTGATCCCGATGAAGGAACGCGTCGCCGACCGCAAGTACGACCCGATCGTCTGGCTGGGAGACAAGCTGTTCCGCCGTAACCGGTGAGCGATTCCCGCTGTGGTGGCGGGTTTCGCGCGCTGCGGGCTCGTTCACGCGGGTTGCGGGCCGGTTGACGCTTGCCTCGTCCGGCGTCGGTTGCGGGCCGGGACGTGCGGCGCTGGCTGCGGGCATGTCCGGTCGCGGGCGGCGGTTTTGGCGGCGTTGGCCGTGGGCTCTCGTTCGACGGTCGCGGGCCAGGTCATGCTGGCTGCGGCCAGATGCGGCGGGGCGCGGGGCGCGGGGCAGTTGATGCTGGCTGCGGCCAGTTGCCGCGGGGCGCGGGGCAGTTGACGCTGGCTACGGGCCAGTTGCCGCAGAGCGCGGGCCAGTTGATGCGGGCTGCAGGCCAGTCGCCGCGGGCCGTAGGCCTGTTCGCGCTTGCCGGGCCGGTTTCGTGCTGGTTCCGGACCTGCCCGCTCGCGGACTGCGGGCTTGTTCCCGCGCCCCCGGGCCAGTTCGCTCACGGGCTGCTGACGTCGTCGCTGGCGGGCTGCGAGCGTTGTCCGTTCGCGGCTTCGGACACAACCACCGTTCGCGGCTTCGGACGCGTGCACCGTTCGCGGTCGCGGGCGTATTCAGTTGTGGGTGGGGCGATAGGCGGTTCCTCCTTGGTCGTCGACATCGGGTGTGGCGGCATGGCCCCGACACAGCCAGGCCAGGTGCCTGACCTTGGTGCGGTTCGCTGCGAGTTCCTTGTTCCGGCGGCTTCGCCACGCCGTGCGTCGGCGAGGTCGAGAGCCGACCAGGGCGCGGTCCGACGCACGGGAGCGATCAAGGAATCTGCGCGGCCGCTGCGAGAATGCTCGTGGGCTCGTGTCACAGAGAGGGACTTGCTTCGATGAGTTCAACGTTAGCAGCGCACGCGGGCCGGCGGCATCACTCGATCGGCTCGATCGCGGCGATAAAGATTTCCGTTGTCCTGAAACAACTTCCCGGAAGGACGAAACCATGATCACCGGCGCCCACGTGATCCTCTACAGCAAGGACGCATCGGCAGACCGCGAATTCCTGCGAGACGTGCTGAGCCTGGGCCACGTCGACGCGGGCGACAGCTGGCTCATTTTCCGGTTGCCCCCAACGGAACTAGCAATACACCCGACCGGGGGAGAACCGCAGCAGGAGTTCTACCTGATGTGCGACGACCTCGACGAGACAGTCCGGCAGCTGACCGCGAAGGGGGCCGAAGTGGACGGTGAGCTCACGAAAGCCTCGTGGGGCATGCGGGCGTCGATCCGGCTGCCCAGCGGCAGCGTTCTCCCGCTGTACCAGCCACGCCATCCGACAGCGCACGGCTGAAAACAAGAAACCCCCAGCGCCGCAACGAAAGCAGCGCCGAGGGCTTCAAACGAAAGCCGAACGAACCGTCAGAAAGGTCCTCCGCGCAGGCCGCCGGTCGCGGTGGCGCTGAGTTCCGCGGCGTCCTTCGCACCAGTGTCGAGGTGCTTCTTGCTGCGCCGGTTACGCCGCTCCAAGTACGTCGCGAGCGCGGTCAGCAGCAGGCACATCGCGATGTAGATCGCGGCAGCCACGAGAGTCGACGGGACGATCGGACGGCCGAAAGCACCCTGGCTGCCGATGTAGCGGGCGTAGTACAGCAGCTCCGGGTACGTCACGAGGAAGCCGAGCGCGGTGTCCTTGAGCAGCACCACCAGCTGGCTGATGATCGTCGGCAGCATCGCGCGCAGAGCCTGCGGCAGCAGGACCGTGAACATCACCTGGGTCTTGCGCATGCCGAGCGCGTACGCGGCTTCGCTCTGGCCCTTCGGCAGCGACTGGATGCCCGCGCGGAACACCTCCGCCAGCACCGAGCCGTTGTACAGCGTCAGGCCGAGCACGACCGCGAACAGCGGCGACGTGTCCACGCCGAGGGTCGGGAGGCCGTAGTAGAACAGGAACATCAGGATCAGCAGCGGGATCGCGCGGAAGAACTCCACGATGAACGTGCAGATCCCGCGGACCCACGCGTGATCGGAGAGCCGTCCGGCGGCGAACACCGCGCCGAAAACGATGGCCAGCACCGCGCCCAGCGCGAAGGCCTTCACGGTCGCCAGCACGGCGGTCGCGAGGTCGCTCTGCACCTGGGAGTACTGCAGCCATTCCCACTTGCGTCCGGAGAACTGGCCGCTGTCGATGAAGCGGTAGATCACGAACGCGATCAGCGCCACCACGACGACGATGCCGAGCGCCGCGTAAAGCCGGTGCCGCACCCGCGCTTTCGGGCCCGGGGTGTCGAAAAGAACCGTGCTCATCGGGCCACGCTCCAGCGCTTCTCCAGGCTGCGCTGCACGAGCGACAGCACCGACACGAGGATGATGAAGCCGAGCGCCACCCACAGCAGCGCGACCATCTGGTTGTCGCCGCGTTCGGACACGTACTGCCGGATCGCGCCGGCCTCGGCGACCGAGAACCCGCTGGCGATCGTCGTGTTCTTCAGCAGCGCGATGAGCATGCTGACCAGCGGCGGAACCACGGACCGCAGCGCCTGCGGGAGGACGATGCCGCCGAGGATCTGCCCGGACGACAGGCCCAGCGCGCGGCCCGCCTCGGCCTGGCCGATCGGCACCGTGTTGATGCCCGAGCGCACGACCTCGCAGATGAACGCCGACGTGTAGATCGTCAGCGCGACCGCGGCGGTCGGGAAGTAGTCGATCTTGACGATGTCGAGCAGCGGGTAGGCGAACACGAGGAACGCGAACACCAGCGTCAGCGGCGTGTTGCGCAGGACGGTGACGTACGTCGTGCCGATCGCGCGCAGCACCGGGACCGGGCTCACCCGCAGCATCGCGAGGATCGTGCCCAGCACGAGGCTGCACGCTCCCGCGATCAGGAACAGTTCGATCGTGGTCAGAAAGAACGGACCGAAGAGGTCCAGATTGTCGAGCAGGACGTCCATGGAGCCTTCCCCGCGTCCGTGTGCCGATAGTGGGTGTGCGGCGGCCGGTGGGCGAAAGCTTCGCCCACCGGCCGCCGGATCAGGTCAGTACCGCTCGATGGCCGGCGGCGTCGCGGGCGCGCCGGACTTGCCGAGGGTCGCGTCGTAGATCTTCTTCCAGGTGCCGTTGGTCTCGGCGGCCTGCAGCAGGTCGTCGATCTTGTCGCGCAGCACCTTGTCGTCCTTGTTCAGGCCGATGCCGTAGGGCTCCTTCGAGAACGGCTTGCCGACGACCTTGAAGCTGTCCGGGTCCTGCGCCGCGTAGCCCTTGAGGATCGCGTCGTCGGTGGTGACCGCGTCGACGTCCTTCGTGGTCAGCTTCTCCACGCACTGCGAGTACTTCTGGAACTCGACGATCTGGTCGGTCAGCTTCTGCTCGCGCACGCGCTGGATCGGGGTCGACCCGGTGACCGAGCAGACCTTCTTGCCCTTCAGCGTCTCCGGGCCGGTGATCGAGGTGTCGTCCTTGCGCACCAGCAGGTCCTGCCCGGCCTGGAAGTACGGGCCGGCGAACGACACGAGCTTCTTGCGCTTGTCGTTGATGGTGTAGGTGCCGACGTAGAGGTCGACCTGGCCGTTGGAGATGGCCTGCTCGCGGGCGCCCGAGTCGACCGTCGTGTACTTGATCTTGTCCTCGCTGATGCCGAGGCCCGCCGCGACCATCCGGGCGATCTCGATGTCGAAGCCCTGGAACTTGCCGGTCTTCGGGTCCTTCTGGCCCAGCTCGGGCTGGTCGTCCTTGACGCCGATGGTGATCGAGCCCGCGGACTGGATCTTCTTGAAGATCGGCGAGCCGTCGAGCTTGACGTCCTTCGCCACTTCGTAGGTCGGCAGCGCCGCGGCGTTGCTGTTGGCGTCCCCGCCGGAACCGGCCGGGGCGCCTTCCTTGCCGCAGGCGGTGAGCAGCAGCCCGCCGGCGAGCAGAGCGGCCGCGAGGGTGCGGATCCTCATGTCAGTCTCTCCAATATCTGTCCGGGAAAAATCTGTCCGGGAACGTCGGTACCGGTCGGGGTAGCGCCGGTGGACACGGCCGATTACAGCCACCTCGGCCGCGAGGCGCCGGGGGATTCCCCCGAACGGGTCAGTGGGTCAGGATCTTGCCGAGGAAGTCCTTGGCGCGGTCGGACTTCGGCTTGGTGAAGAACTCCTCCGGCGTCGTGTCTTCGACGATCTCGCCGTCGGCCATGAACAGGACGCGGTCGGCCGCGCGGCGGGCGAAGCCCATCTCGTGCGTGACCACGAGCATGGTCATGCCGTCCTTCGCCAGGCCGGTCATCACGTCCAGCACCTCCTGGACCATTTCCGGGTCCAGCGCCGAGGTGGGCTCGTCGAACAGCATCACCTTGGGCTTCATCGCGAGCGCGCGGGCGATCGCGACGCGCTGCTGCTGGCCGCCGGACAGCTGGGCCGGGTACTTGTCGGCCTGGTTCGCGATGCCGACGCGCTCGAGCAGTTCCATCGCCGTCTTGCGGGCCTCGGCCTGCGCGGTCTTGCGCACCTTCGTCGGCGCGAGCATGACGTTCTCGAGGATCGTCTTGTGCGCGAAGAGGTTGAACTGCTGGAAGACCATGCCGACGTCGGCGCGCAGCGCGGCGAGCGCCTTGCCCTCGGCGGGCAGCGGCACGCCGTCGACGGCGATCTCGCCGGAGTTGATCGGCTCGAGCCGGTTGATCGCGCGGCACAGCGTCGACTTGCCCGACCCGGACGGCCCGAGCACGACGACGACCTGGCCGCGCGGCACCTCGAGGGTGATCTCGCGCAGCACGTGCAGCTCGCCGAAGTACTTGTTCACGGCGGCCGCCTTGATCATCGGCGTCGCCACCTCGGTGGTCATCGTGGCCTCCAGAGCTCCGTTGGTCGTCGGCGTCCGCGGAACCGGGGTTCCGCAACGCTTGCGGAAACCTACTACCGGGACATCTCTTGTAAAGACGGCTTGAGCAATACTTAGGGTTTCAACTACGTATCGGATGCGGCCGTCGTGGCGGCTTTCAGCCTAGTCGGGACTGTGGCCGCCGCCACGCACCGTGTCCGCGGGGCGTGGCGCCCTAAAGTCCGGCTACCGTGGTCGGGATCACCGGGGAGGAGCAAGCGTGCGCGTGCTGCTGGTGGAAGACGACGACCGGGTCGCGGGCGCGCTCGTCCCCGCGCTGGTCCGCCGGGGCCTCACCATGCAGCGGCTGCCGTCCGGGGCCGGCGTGCTCGACCGGGTCCACGACGTCGACGTGATCCTCCTCGATCTGGGCCTTCCCGACGTCGACGGCGTGGTGCTCTGCCGGCAGATCCGGGCGGTCAGCGACGTCGCGGTGATCGTGGTGTCCGCGCGCGGCGAGGTGAACGACCGGGTGCACGGCCTGCGCGCCGGCGCCGACGACTACCTGGTCAAGCCGTACGACGTGGAGGAACTGCTCGCGCGTGTCGAGGCGGTGCGCAGGCGGCGCACCGAAAAGACCACGCCGACGGTGCCGGTGGTCGAGGTCGGCGACGTCCGGATCGACCTCTCCCGGCACGAGGTGCTGGTCGACGGCGAGCCGATCGCCTTGTCCCGCAAGGAGTTCCAGGTGCTCGCGCTGGTCGCGGCGGCGGGCGGCGCGGTGTGTTCGCGCGAGCAGGTGCTGAACGAGGTGTGGGGACATCGCGGCGCGGCGGAGAGCCGTTCGCTGGACGTACACGTCGCCACTCTGCGCACCAAACTCGGCCGGCCGGCGCTGATCGAAACGGTGCGCGGCGTCGGCTATCGGCTGGGCATCCGGCGGGACTGAGCGGTGCGCGTCCGGCTGCAGGGCATCGTCGTCACGCTCGTCGCGCTGCTCGTGTTCGGCCTCGGCATCCCGCTCGCGCTGAGCATCGCGAGCAGTCTTCAGCAGAAGCTTTTCCTGGACCGGCTCACCGACACCTCGCGGTTCGCCTCGCTCGCCCAGCGTCCGCTGCTGGACAACCAGCTCAGCCGCCTGGAACCCGAACTGCGCCGCTACACCGAGGTGTACGGCGTGAAAGTGGTCGTGGTGAACCAGGACGGCGACCCGGTGCTGAGCTCGCCCGGCGGCACCGACGCGCGGCGCGTCGACCGGGCCGCGATCCAGGTGCCGGTGAACGAGGCGCTCGCCGCCCGCCCGCCCGAAGCCGGGCCGCTGCTGATGCCGTGGGCCAGCAAACCGCTGGTGCTGGCCGAGCCGATCCTCATCGACGGCGAGGTGCGCGGCGCGGTGGTCACGGAGTCCGCGACCGATCACATCCGTACCCAGTTGCTGTGGCAGTGGCTGCTGCTGGCCGCGTGCGCGCTGGTCGCGTTCGGGCTCGCGCTGCTCGTCGCGCTGCCGGTGGTTCGGTGGACGCTGCGCCCGGTCCGGCGGCTGGACGAGGCGACGGGTGCGCTGGTCGCGTCCGTGGTCAGCGGCCGGGAGGCGGAGCCGGTGGGGGAGAGCGGCGGGCCGCCGGAGCTGCGGCAGCTGGGACGGTCGTTCGACCGGATGGCGGCGAGTGTGTCGGAAGCGCTCGCCGCGCAGCGTGCGTTCGTCGCGGACGCCTCGCATCAGCTGCGCAATCCGTTGACGGCGTTGAAGATCCGGCTGGGCAACCTCGACGGCCAGGTGACCGACGAAACCGCGGCCGCCGACCTCGAAGCGGCGCAGGTGGACGCCAAACGGCTGAACCAGATCCTCGACGAGCTGCTGTCGATGGCCCGCGCCGAGTCCGCCGGTGGCGAGCTGGTTTCCGAGGATCTCGCCGCGGTGATCGCCGATCGGGTCGCGGACTGGTCGGTGGTCGGGGCGGCTCGCGAGGTCGCGCTGGAGAGCGCGGTGGACGTCAACGGGGCGCGGGTGCTCGTGCCGCCGCGTGGGCTGGAGGTCGTGCTCGACGCTTTGCTGGACAACGCGCTCAAGTTCAGCCCTTCCGGTACCTCGGTGGAGGTGGCTGCGAGCGTCGCCGAAGACCGGGTGACGGTTTCGGTCCGCGACCACGGTCCTGGGCTGCGAGAGGACGAACTGGAGCGGGCTGTCGACCGGTTCTGGCGGAGCACGGCGCACCAGAACGTGCCGGGGTCGGGTTTGGGGCTGGCGATCGTGACGGAGATCGTCCGGCATTCCGGCGGCGAGATGCGGTTGTCCCTGCCCGAAGGGGGCGGGTTGCGGATCGCGATGGACTTCCCGGTCGCGGGCTAGACCTTCTCCGCGCGGTAATACGCCAGCGCCCCGGGATGCAGCGGCAACGGCCCCGTCTCGATCCCCGGATGCACGTCGATCGACAGCGCTGCCCGGTTGACCGCCGCGAGCGCCGGACGGGCGTCGTACAGGCCCTTCGTGAGCGCTTCGGCGACGTCGGCGGACATCGAGGTGGGCACGACCAGGAAGTTCGGCACCACCAGTGTCGTGACCGGGCCGCCCTGGTCGTAGGTGCTGCCGGGGATGGTCGCGGTGCCGTACACCGGGCTGAACCGCTGCATGCCCGGCATCAGCGACGACATGTCGAGCAGCCGCAAGCCGATCTTGCGGTTGTACTCGGTGATGAGCGGCGTCGGCAGCCCGCCGGACCAGAACATCGCGTCGATCTTCCGGTCGGCCAGCGCGGTGAGCGAATCGTCCAGGCTCAGCTGGTCGATCGCGACCGCGCCCTTCAGCCCGGCGACCCCCAGCACCCGGTCGGCGATGTACTCGACGCCCGACTCCGGCGAGCCCACCGCGATGTGGCGGCCGCGCAGCATCGACACCGAGGTGTAGGGCGAGTCCTTGCGGACGACGATATGCAGGTAGTCGTCGTGGATGCGGGCCAGCGCGGCGAGCTTGCCGGGGTGCGCGGCCGCCGCGTCCGCGGCCAGGTCCGCGGCGACGAACGCGACGTCCGCGCCCCCGGAAAGCACTCGGTTGAGGTTGTCGCGCGACCCCTGGGTGGCGAGCACCTCGGGCGTCTCGATTCCGAGTTCGCCCGCCCACGACGACGCCAGCGGCCCGGCGAGGTCGTGGTAGACGCCGCCCACCGACCCGGCCGCGACGCGCAGGTGCAGGTTCGCGAAGCTCGGCCCGCACCCGCTCAGCAGCACCGTCAGCACTGCCAGCGCCAGCGTCAGCCTCCATCGCATGGGGCGATGGTGCCAGAGGTCAGCCGGTGACGTCGGTCAGGCTGGTGCCCATCCGGATCTTGCTGAACCACTGCGTCGCCGTTTGGTCGGCCTCGTGGTAGACGCCCCACTTCAGATAGTTGCGGTCCCCGTCGATCGTGGTGCCGGTGTAAGTGGTCGACCCGTCGGAGAACGTCTGCTGCTTGCCGTCGAACCAGAACTGGATGGTGCCCTTGGTCCGGTCGGTCGAAATCCGGAAGGCGATGTCGTGCCACTGGTCGTTCGAGACCGGCGCTTCCCAGAGCTTGACGCTCGTGTGGTCGACGGTCCATTCCTCCAGCTGGAGCTTGCCGCCGGAGATCTTGAGGACGATCGGGTGGTTCGCGGTGCCGGTGCTCGGGCTGCATTTCAGCTGGAACACGTAGCGGCTGGTGGAGTCGGTGATCCGGTACTTCGACGACCAGCCGAGGTAGAAGGTCTTGCCCGCTTCGAGGTCCGGGCCGACCGCCTCGCAGCGCTCCTCCTTCGCGAGCTGCTCGGCGACGAACACTTTGCCCTTCACGGAGTCCGCGGTCTTGAAGTGGCCGTCGGCGCACTGCACCGAGTTGAACGCCTTGGCCCCGTCGGCCGGGTCGGCGGACCAGGTGACCGAGCGGGGAGCCGGGGCCGCGGTGACCGGGGCGGCCGCCAATGCCGCGACGGCGAGGGCGCTCGCGACAGCAGCCGCGGAGCAGGCGAAAACCTTGCGCACTTTTCCTCCAGAGCGGCGGCGGTCCGATTCGGAAACAATGGCGGTGATCTTATCTTCGGGAGTGCGCGGAAAACAATAGGAAAATTCCGGCGGCATTGTTCTGCGATGGCCGGTTCGGTGCATTTCCGTTCCCGGTCAACGGCACATTTCCCGATTAACGGAATGCCAGGTGAGCGAGGTTGTGGCCGTGCAGGGTCCCATGTGACGACGATGGCAGGCGGTGTCAGACCTGTCTGGCGGACTACGTCGTCGCAAGTTCGGCTTGCCGGGACTGAGGGTTGATTTGCGGACCATCGGTACGCCCTGCCCTGCGCAGGCTGAACGCCCTGCCCTGCGCAGGCTGATGAGCTAAGGCTGTTCGGAAGTGCAGAGGGCAGAAGACCTGCGCTCGGCCGAGTCCGTCTCTGTCTAAAAGGGAGGTTCTCCAGAGCGGGTGTCGGGTGGCGCGCTACCCCACGGATCGTTGGCTGTTCTCGCTCGGTTCGCGGCTTCTTGCCTGGCCTTTGCCTGTCGTGTCCGAGGAAGGACTTCGACCGTTCCGTGCCTGGCCAGCATGTGGAGACGGCGAAGTCGGTCTCGGTGCGTCGCGGGGCTGTTCCATCGGTCGAAGTAGTCGCTGTCGCCGTCGTCTGCGTCGTCGGGATCGACGTCGCCGATGCGGCAGAGTGCTTCGAACACCACCTCGACGGTCTGCCACTCCGGGAGGTGCAGACCTGCCATGACGCGGCGAACCGTCTCGTGATTCGCCGTCGCCTTCCGGTTGTCGTCCTCAGCGATGACAGCTGCGATTCGCTTCATCGCGGGTTCGTTCGCGGCGACATAGAACCGCCAGAGCATGTCGAGCAGCGGTTGATGGTCCTTGGCGAGACCGGCGGGTTTGGACAGGCGGCGAGGCATCGAGGACTCCTTCCGTCGTCCAGCAAAGACTAGCAAAATCATTGGATGACTCGACATTAACTACCTTTGACTACCTATCGATGGTGTTCGCGCGGCTTCCGTACCGGCAAGATCCAACATCGAATGGCACCTAAATTCGCAGGTCAACATAGGTGTATGACCTTCGAGGAGCAGTGGCACGAGGTGCTGTCCGAACGGAACGGCCTCCGTGGCGAACTCGACGACCTGACCGACGCGGTACGCCGCCATCACGAGGACCACCATGCTGGGGCGATCAGGTGGTGCGAGGCCCTTCCGTGCCGCCTCTCGTTCCAGGGGGCCGAGGGACGGGGTCGCGCTCGCGGCGAACGACAGTGATGAGGAGCTTCCCGGTGTCGCCCTGTCGGAGTCGGAACCCTTCGCGGGTTTTGCGCGATAGCCGGGCTGGGAGGGGACACAGAGACGCAGGCAGGGCCACGGCTACTCTGGACGGCGATGAACGCGAAAACGTACCAGATCCGCACGTTCGGCTGCCAGATGAACGTGCACGACTCCGAACGGCTCGCCGGGCAGCTCGAGGAAGCCGGCTACGTCCCCGCTTCCGCGCCGGCGAAGCCGGATCTGGTCGTGTTCAACACCTGCGCCGTGCGGGAGAACGCGGACAACAAGCTCTACGGCACCCTCGGGCACCTCCGCCCGGACAAGGTCGCCAATCCGGACATGCAGATCGCCGTCGGCGGCTGCCTCGCGCAGAAGGACCGCGGCGACATCGTCAAGCGCGCGCCGTGGGTCGACGTCGTCTTCGGGACGCACAACATCGGCTCGCTGCCGACGCTGCTGGAGCGCGCGCGGCACAACGCCGAGGCCGAGGTCGAAATCCTCGAATCGCTCGAGACGTTCCCGTCCACGCTGCCCGCGCGCCGCGAATCGTCCTACGCGAGCTGGGTGTCGGTTTCGGTCGGCTGCAACAACACCTGCACGTTCTGCATCGTGCCGTCGCTGCGCGGCAAGGAGCGCGACCGCCGTCCCGGCGAGATTCTCGCCGAGGTCGAGGCGCTGGTCGCCGAGGGCGTGCTCGAGGTGACCCTGCTGGGCCAGAACGTGAACTCCTACGGCGTCGAGTTCGGCGACCGGCTCGCGTTCGGCAAGCTGCTGCGCGCCACCGGCGGGATCGACGGACTGGAGCGCGTGCGGTTCACCTCGCCGCATCCGGCCGCGTTCACCTCGGACGTCATCGACGCGATGGCCGAGACGCCGAACGTCTGCCACCAGCTGCACATGCCGCTGCAGTCCGGTTCGGACCGGGTGCTGCGCGAGATGCGCCGGTCGTACCGGTCGACGCGGTTCCTGAACATCCTCGACGAGGTGCGCGCCAAGATGCCGGACGCCGCCATCACCACCGACATCATCGTCGGCTTCCCCGGCGAGACCGAGGAAGACTTCCAGGCGACGCTCGACGTCGTGCGCGCCGCGCGGTTCTCCAGCGCGTTCACCTTCCAGTACTCGAAGCGCCCCGGCACGCCCGCCGCGGAGATGGCGGAGCAGCTGCCGAAGGAGGTCGTGCAGGAGCGCTACGACCGGCTGGTCGAGCTGCAGAACGAGATCTCCTGGGAAGAGAACCGCAAGCTGGTCGGTCGCCGCGTCGAGCTGCTGGTCGCCGCGGGCGAGGGCCGCAAGGACGCCGAGACGCACCGGATGAGCGGGCGCGCCCGCGACGGACGGCTGGTGCACTTCACGCCGTCCGGTGCGGCCGTCGACCGCTCGGTCCGGCCGGGCGACGTCGTGGAGACGGTGATCAGCTACGGCGCGCCGCACCACCTCGTCGCCGACGGCGACCTCCTGACGCATCGCCGCACGCGAGCGGGCGACAACGCCGAAGCCGGTCTTCGGCCCAAGACGAGCGGGGTCACCCTGGGACTGCCGGGCTTCGGAGCCCCGGCGGCGCAGCCGGCCCCGGTGAGTGGGTGTGCAGGATGAGCGAACCGGGAACGCCGGCCGAGGTCGACCGGCGACTCAGCGACGAGATCGACGACGCGGGCCGCCGCGCCGCGCGCACGGTCGAGCTGGGCAGGCGCGGTTTCACCATCTCGGTGCTGATCTTCGTGCTGCTGGTGGCCCAAATCCTGCCGTGGGCCCAAGGCCGCGCGGGCTGGGAGACGGTGGCCGGCCAGGCGGGCGGCGTCCCGCAGCTGTTCGCCGTGACGTCCACCGGCGTCGGCGTGTTCATCGGCGCGGTCGCGCTCGTGTCGCGCCGCTGGTGGATCGCGTGGTGCTGCGCCGCGGGCGGCTGGTTCGCCTCGGTCGACGGCCTGCTGGCGATCTGGTCGCAGCAGTCCGCGCACGCCAGCGGAGCGGCCGGCGACGGTCCGGGAATCGGGATGATCGTGGCGTGGATCGCGACCATCATCCTGGCGACGCTCTGGATGCGGACCGCGTTCTCGCGCGACTGAACCAAGCGAACGCGAAAGGGCCGGTACCCAGCGGTACCGGCCCTTTCGCGTTCAGCTCAGCGATCGGCGACCGCGGCTTCCGCGGCCTCCATCCATTCCCGCCACTGGGCGGCCTGCTCGTCGGCCTTCTTCGCCCGCCGCTCGTCCCCGGCGGCCCGCGCTTTCGCGGCCTGCGATTCGAACTGCTCGACCCGCTCCCGGAACTGCGCGGCACGCGCCTGCGCCTCCGGGTCGGTGCGGCGCCAGCGGCTGTCCTCGGCCGACTTCACCGCGTCCTGCACGGCCTTGAGCCGACCGTCCAGCTCGCGGATGCGTTCGCGCGGGACCTTGCCGATCTCGTCCCACTGCTCCTGGATCCGGCGCAGCGCCGACTTGGCCGCCTCGAGGTTGGCCGCCACGTCGATCTTCTCGGCCTCGACCAGCAGCTCTTCCTTGCGCTGGGCGTTGCCGGCGAACTCCGCGTCGCGCTCGGAGAACACGGCCGAGCGGCGGGCGAAGAACGCGTCCTGCGCCGCGCGGAACCGCTGCCACAGCGCCTCGTCGCTGTCCTTCGGCGCGCGCCCGGCGGCCTTCCATTCGGCCATCAGGTCCTTGTACCGGCCGGCGGTGGCGCCCCAGTCGTCCGAATCGGCGATCGACTCGGCCTCGGCGATCAGCTCTTCCTTGCGCTGCTTCGCGCTCGCCCGCTGCTTGTCCAGTTCGGCGAAGTGCGAGCCGCGGCGGCGGTTGAACGCCTCGCGCGCCTTCGAGAACCGCTTCCACAGCTCGTCGTCGGTCTTGCGGTCGACGCCCTTGACCGTCTTCCACTCGTCGAGGATCGCGCGCAGCCGGTCGCCCGCGGCCTTCCACTGCGTGGAATCGGCGGCGATCTTCTCCGCCTCGTCGGCCAGCGCCTGCTTGCGCGCGACTGCCGCGGCCCGGGCTTCCTCGCGCTCGTGCTTGACGTTGACCAGCGCCTTCTCCGCCAGCCCGATCACGAACTCGAGCCGCGCGGCGAGCGCCTTCAGGTCGCCGACCACGGCCGCCTCGCCGAGCCCGTCGCGGATCTGGGTGGCGCTCGAGAGCGCGTGCTTCGGGTCGCCCGCCCCGGAGTTCAGCCGCGTTTCGAGCAGTTCGACCTCGGTGCGCACGTCGTCGAAGCGGCGCGCGTAGTGCAGCAGGCCTTCCTCGGGCGTGCCTGCCTGCCAGACCCCGACCTCGCGTTCGCCGTCGGCGGTGAAGACGTAAACGGTGCCTTCCCCGTCGACCCGGCCCCAGGTGGCGGGGGCGGGCTCGGCGGGCGGCACCGGAGGCGCGGCATGGCCGGCGCCGTGCGCGTGCGGCACCGGGTGCGGTGCCGGGGTGCCGGGGGACGTGTTCTCCTGGGCCATCGCAGGCTCCTTATCGCCTGTACGCCCGCGGCTGCGGGCGCCCCGCCGCGTGAGCGGGGCCGGGTTACGCTGTTGTCGTGCTCTGCCGGGGGCATGGGGCCCCAGCGGCATTCAAGCAGCTCAGCGCGCGCCGTGGTACTGGATGAGCCGCCTGAAAGCGTTGATCCTACTTCTCCTTGACGCTCCGTGCCCGCGTCCATCCCCGGCCGGGTAGCGTTTCGCGGCGTGATCAGCCCTGCTCAACAGCCCCGTCCGGTGGCTGTCGTCGGCCCCACCGCCACCGGGAAGACGGCGCTGGCCGTCGAGCTCGCGCTGGCGCTGGACGGCGAGGTGGTGAACGCCGACGCGCTCCAGCTCTACCGGGGCATGGACATCGGCACCGCCAAAGCGACTGTGCAAGAGCGGCGAGGGGTCCCGCACCACCTGCTGGACGTACTCGACGTGACCGAGACCGCGTCGGTCGCCGCCTATCAGCGTGATGCCCGCGGCACGATCGAGCGGATTCTCGACGCGGGCCGGGTTCCGGTGCTGACTGGCGGCTCTGGGCTGTATGTGCAGGCGGTCCTGGACGACCTCCGTTTCCCCGGCACCGACCCCGCGGTGCGCGCGCGGCTCGACGAAGAGGCCGCCGAATTCGGCACCGCCGCGCTCTACACCCGGCTGGGGGAGCGCGACCCGGTCGCGGCGGCCGCGATCCTGCCCACGAACACTCGCCGCATCGTGCGCGCGCTGGAGGTCATCGAGATCACCGGCGAGCCGTTCTCGGCGAATCTGCCGAAACCGGGTCCGGCGCGCTGGGACACCGTGCTGATCGGGGTCGACCGCGAGGTCGCCGAGCTGGACGAGCGCGTCGACCTGCGGGTGGAGCGGATGTTCGAAGGCGGTCTCGTGGACGAGGTGCGCGCGTTGCTCGGTCGTGGTTTACGGGACGGGAAGACCGCTTCCCGGGCGCTCGGTTACCAGCAAGTGCTGGCCGAGTTGGACGGCGAAGGAGACTTCGCGGCGGCAGCGGCGGCGACCGCGCAGGCCACTCGCAGGTTCGTGCGGCGGCAGCGTTCGTGGTTCCGGCGGGACAAGCGGATCCAGTGGTTCGACGGCGGAACGGCGGACCTGGCCGCGCGGGTCCTCGCCGCGCTCGACCAGTAGCCTGGAGGCATGGGCGGCATCGAATTCCTCAAGGGCCACGGCACGCAGAACGACTTTGTGCTGCTGCCTGACGCGGCCGGCCGCCTCGACCTCACCGCCGAGCGAGTGGCGGCGCTGTGCGACCGGCAGCGGGGCATCGGCGCGGACGGCGTGCTGCGCGTCGTGCGGGCGAAGGCGATCGGCGAAGAGTCGGCGGGCGAGTGGTTCATGGACTACCGCAACGCCGACGGTTCGATCGCCGAGATGTGCGGCAACGGCACCCGCGTTTTCGCGCGCTACCTGGTCGACGCCGGGCTGGCCGAGGAGGGCGAGTTCGTCATCGGCACCCGCGCGGGCGACCGGCCGGTCGTCGTGCACCCGGACCGTTCGGTCACCGTCCAGATGGGCCCGGCGGCGATCACCGGCACGTCGGTCACCGTGGTGGCCGGGCAGCCGTTCTCCGGGGTCGCGGTCAACGTCGGCAACCCGCACCTGGTGTCGGTCACCGACACCGACATCGCCGGCCTCGACCTGCGCGACCAGCCCGATTTCGACCACGATGTGTTCCCGTCCGGGGTCAACCTGGAGTTCGTCAACGTGCTCTCCGAAGGCGCGCTGCGGATGCGCGTCCACGAGCGCGGCGTGGGGGAGACGCGGGCCTGCGGCACCGGCACGGTCGCCGCGGTGGCCGCCGCGCTGCACCTCGCGGGCAAGGACACCGGCGCATCCACAGTGGACATTCCGGGCGGCCGGGTGTCGGTCACGGTCGGGCGCGGCGAATCGACGCTGTCCGGACCGGCCGAGATCGTGGCCCGCGGCGAGCTGGACGAAGCCTGGTGGCTCGCCGCGGGCGCTTGATCAGCTGATCGTCACCGCCACCGAGAGCTCGCCTTCCTGCGTGGTCACGGTGTTCACCACGCCGGCGACGCGCACGTCCTCGGCGATTCCGGCGAAGCCTTCGAGCACGTCCGCCGGAGCGGTGACCGACAGTGTCTCGACGGCGGTCCGCATGGACACCTTCGCGTCGGACTTGGCCCGGCGCACGGCAGCGATCACGGAACCGGCCAGCGGCAGCAGCGTGCCGTCGCCGTCGACGTCCGGCGCGGTCGGCCAGGACGCCTGGTGCACCGAACCTTGCTGCCACCACGACCAGATCTCTTCGGTGGAGAACGGCAGCACCGGCGCGAACATCCGCACCAACGCCGACAGCACCGTCCGCAACGCCACCTGCGCCGATTCCGCTGCCTCCGCGCCGAGGTCGCCGTACGCGCGGCCCTTCACCAGCTCGACATAGTCGTCGCAGAAGGTCCAGAAGAACGTCTCCGTCACCTGCAACGCCCGCGCCTGGTCAAGCGCCTCGAACGCGGCTGTCGCTTCCTCGACCACCTTCGCCAGCGCGGCGAGCACGGACCGGTCCAACGGCTCGGTCGCGACCGACTCGGCCGCAGGTGTCCCGAGGCCGAGCACGAACTTGCTCACGTTCAACAGCTTCGTCGCCAGCCGTCGCCCGACCTTCATCTGGCCTTCGTCGACCGCCGTGTCCACGCCCGGCCGCGCGCTCGCCGCCCAGTAGCGCACCGCGTCGGAACCGTGCCGCTCCAGCAGATCCGCCGGGGTGACGACGTTGCCGACCGACTTAGACATCTTCTTGCGGTCCGGGTCGAGCACCCAGCCGGAGATCACCGCGTCGCGCCACGGCAGGACGTCTTCCTCCAGTTCGGCGCGGACTGCGGTGGAGAACAGCCAGGTGCGGATGATCTCGTGCGCCTGCGGCCGCAGCGAGAACGGGAAGACGCGGCGGAACAGGTCGTCGTCGAGGCTCCAGCGCCCGGCGATCTGCGGCGTCAGCGACGATGTGGCCCAGGTGTCCATCACGTCCGCCTCCGCGACGAACCCGCCCGGCACGCCGCGCTGCTCCTCGGTGAAGCCCGGCGGAACGTCGGTGCTCGGGTCTACCGGCAGGCTCGCGTCGTCGGGGGCGAGCACGGCGTCGTGGTCCGGCTCGCCGTCGGCGTCCAGCGGGTACCAGACCGGGATCGGCACGCCGAAGAACCGCTGGCGGCTGACCAGCCAGTCGCTGGTCAGGCCCTCGACCCAGCTGCGGTAGCGGACCTCCATGTGCGGCGGGACCCAGTTCAGCTCCTCGCCGCGAGCCAGCAGCTTCGCGCGCAGAGCGTCGTCGCGGCCGCCGTTGCGCAGGTACCACTGGCGGCTGGTGACGATTTCGAGCGGCTTGTCGCCCTTTTCGTAGAACTTCACCGGATGCGTGATCGGCCTCGGCTCGCCGCGCAGCGCGCCCGCCTCCCGCAGGAGGTCCACCACGATCTGGCGTCCAGTGTGGACAGTCTTGCCCGCCAGCGGCTCGTACGTCTCGGCGGGAACGCCGTGCGGCGGCTCGGAGCGGAACCGGCCGTCTCGGCCCAGCACCGGACGCGTTTCGAGCTGCAGCGCGCGCCACCAGGTGACGTCCGTGGTGTCGCCGAAGGTGCACACCATCGCGATGCCGGTGCCCTTTTCCGGATCCGCGAGATGGTGCGCGTGCACCGGCACCTCGACGCCGAACACCGGCGTGCGCACGGTCTTCCCGAAAAGGCCTTGGTACCGCTCGTCATCCGGATGCGCGACGAGCGCCACGCACGCGGGCAGCAGCTCGGGCCGCGTCGTCGAGATCAGCACCTCGCCGGTGTCCGCGGTGAACACGAGATCGTGATACGCGCCTGGCCGTTCGCGGTCTTCCAGCTCCGCCTGGGCAACGGCGGTGCGGAAGGTGACATCCCACAGCGTCGGGGCTTCGGATTGGTACGCCTCGCCGCGCGCGAGGTTGTGCAGGAACGCGCGCTGCGAGATTTCCGTGGTCGCAGGGTCGATCGTCTGGTACGCCAGCGTCCAGTCCACCGAAAGCCCGATGCTCCGCCAGACCTCCTCGAACACCTTCTCGTCGGTTTCGGTCAGTTCAAGGCACAGCTCCACGAAATTGCGCCGCGACACCGGAATCGCGTTCTTGCCGGGCTTTTCCGGCGGGGAGAACGACGGGTCATAGGGCAGCGACGGCTCGCAGCGCACGCCGAAATGGTTCTGCACGCGGCGTTCGGTGGGCAGGCCGTTGTCGTCCCACCCGACCGGGTAGAAGACCGAACGGCCGCGCATCCGTTGGTAGCGCGCGAGAACGTCGGTGTGCGTGTAGGAGAAGACGTGCCCGATGTGCAGCGAACCGCTCGCGGTCAGCGGCGGCGTGTCGATCGAGTAGACGTCCGGGCGCGCGCGGTCGAACCGGTATACGCCTTCGCGTTCCCACACCGGTACCCATTTGGCGGCAAGGCCGTCGACGCCGACTTTGTGCGGGATCTTCTCGTTCATGCCCGCACTTTACGGGGCGGGTACAGCGATTTCCCCGCCCGTCGGCAGGTCGCGCATGCGCCGCAGCGGCGAGCAGATCACCCACAGCGCGCCCGCGACCGGACCGGCGGTCCCGATCCACAGCGCGCCGGTGAGCCCGAGCCATTCGCCGAGCCCGCCGCCCAGCAGCCCGCCGAGCGGCAGCGCTCCCCAGACGACGAACCGCACGCTCGCGTTCATCCGGCCCAGCAGCCGGTCCGGGGTGATCGCCTGGCGGTAGGAGACCTGCGCGATGTTGTAGAGGATGACGCCGAACCCGAACGCGGCCATGCCCAGTCCGGTGACCACGGCCCGCCAGTCCGGCCCGGCGAACAGGACCAGGATCCCGCCCGGCCACAACAGCACCGGGACCAGCCAGATCGACCGGGCCTGCCCGATCTTCCGGATGATCGGCCCGGCGCACAGGGCGGCCGCGATGCCGCCGACGCCGCTCGCCGCGAGCAGTCCGCCGACCTCGGCCGGTTTCAGCCCGGCCGTGCGGGTCAGGAACAGCACCTCGACGGCCTGCACGACCCCGTTGAAGAAGTTCGACGTGGCGGTGCAGGCGACGATCGCGCGCAGCGGCCGGTCGGCGGCGACGAACCGCAGGCCTTCGAGCATCTGCGGCACCAGGCGGTCGTGTTCAGTGCGCTCCGGGCGGGTTTCGACCGTGCGGATGCGCCACAGGCACAGCGCGGACGTGAGGTAGCCGAGCCCGGTGAGCAGGACAGTGCTGGCCGCGCCGACGAATTGCACGAGCACGCCGGCGACACTCGGTCCGGCGATCTGCGCCGACGACTGCACGCCCTGCAGTTTCGCGTTGCCTTCGAGCAGCTTTTCGCGGCCGACCAGCGCGGGCAGATACGCCTGGTAGGAGACGTCGAAGAACACCGTCGCGAACCCGACGAGCAGTACGACCACCAGCACCTGCGCCATCGTGAGCACGCCGGCCCACCACGCGAACGGGATGCTCAGCAGCAGGATTCCGCGGACCAGGTCGGCGGCGAGCATGAGCGGCCGTTTGCGCATCCGGTCCACCCACACTCCCGCGGGCAGGCCGACGACCAGGAAGCCGAGCGTCTCGGCCATGGTCAGCAGGCCCATTTCGAACGGCGTGGCGGCCAGCGTGACCGCGGCGAGCAGCGGGATGGCGGTGATGCCGACGAACATCCCCAGCTGGCTCGCCGTGTCCCCGGCCCACAGCCTGCGGAAGTCGGCGTGGAAGAACAACGAGTCTCGACGCACCCGATCGAGTGTTGTCCAGTGATTGGAAAGAGTCAATCACTTTGTTTAGGCTGCGGGGATGGCGCTGAACCGACGTCCCTCCACCGAAGCCGAGGCAGCCGCGCTCGCGTCCGGAATACGGCTGCGCATCATCCGGTTGACCTCCTTTGAAGCGATGACGAACAAGGAGCTGGCGGAGCGGCTCGGCCGCGACCCGGCGACCACGCTGCACCACGTGCGGCGGCTGGTCGACACCGGTTTTCTCGTCGCGCAGGAGCCGCGACGCGGCGCGCGCGGGGCGAAGGAGATCCCGTACCTGTCCACCGGGCTTTCCTGGCAGCTGGACCACAGCGACGCGGACCCCGTCGTGGTCAACGAGGCCATGTTCGAGGCCTATCTGGCCGAGATGGCGGAGGCCGACCTGGCGAAGACGGAGACGACCCGGCTCGTGGTCCAGGTGGGCGCCGAGGACGTCGCGGAGTTCAAGCGGCGGCTCGACGGATTGCTCGAAGAATTCAAGGCCAGGCCGCGTGATCCGGCTTCAGAACGCACGGCGCTGTACATCTCGGTTTATCCCAGCAGGTAATCCGTTCGGCTCCCACGCCGAAACGTGGGACCATGGAGGCACGATGACAGAACAGACACACGAAGACTTTTACGACGACAACGACCCCTACGACCCCTCGGTCGGGGAGATGGAGCTCGAGGACCGCGCGTCACTGCGCCGGGTCGCGGGCCTGTCCACCGAGCTCGAGGACATCACCGAGGTCGAGTACCGGCAGCTTCGGCTGGAGCGCGTTGTGCTGGTCGGCGTGTGGACTGAAGGCACCGCCCAGCAGTCCGAGGCATCGCTGGCCGAACTGGCGCGACTGGCCGAGACAGCGGGCTCGGAAGTGCTCGAAGGCATCGTCCAGCGGCGGCAGAAGCCCGATCCGGCGACCTACGTCGGCTCCGGCAAGGTGCGCGAGCTGCGCGACATCGTCGTGGCGACCGGCGCCGACACGGTGATCTGCGACGGCGAGCTTTCGCCCGGCCAGCTGCGCCAGCTGGAGGAGAAGGTCAAGGTCAAGGTGATCGACCGGACCGCCCTGATCCTCGACATCTTCGCCCAGCACGCCCGCTCCAGGGAGGGCAAGGCGCAGGTCGAGCTGGCCCAGCTGCAGTACCTCGTCCCGCGGCTTCGCGGGTGGGGTTCGGCGCTGTCCCGGCAGGCCGGTGGCCGCGCGGGCGGCGCGAACGGCGGCGTGGGCCTGCGCGGACCTGGTGAAACGAAGCTGGAGACGGACCGGCGGCGGATCAGCAAGCGCGTGGCGAAGCTGCGCCGGGAGATCGCCGCGATGGACACCATCCGCGAGACCAAGCGCGGCAAGCGCGTGGCCAACGAGGTGCCGAGCGTGGCGATCGTCGGCTACACCAACGCCGGCAAGTCGAGCCTGCTCAACGCCCTGACCGGGGCCGGGGTGCTGGTGGAGGACGCGCTGTTCGCCACCCTCGACCCGACCACGCGCCGGGCGCAGACGGCCGACGGGCGCACGTTCACCCTCACCGACACCGTCGGGTTCGTGCGGCACCTGCCGCACCAGCTGGTGGACGCGTTCCGCTCGACGCTGGAGGAGGCGGCCGACGCCGACCTGCTCCTGCACGTCGTGGACGGTTCCGACCCGGCTCCCGAAGACCAGGTCAACGCGGTGCGCGAGGTGCTCGCCGAGATCACCCGCAGCCGCAAGGAGCCGCTTCCGCCGGAACTGCTGGTGATCAACAAGGCCGACGCGGCCGACGACGTCACCCTGGCCCGGCTGCGGCACGCGCTGGCCGGTTCGGTGCAGATCTCGGCGCGCACCGGTTCGGGCGTGGCCGACTTGGCTGAGGTGCTGGCCGAGCGGCTGCCGCGCGCGGAAACGGTGATCGACGTGCTGGTCCCGTACGCGCGGGGCGAGCTCGTGTCGCGGGCGCACGCGGAGGGCGAGGTGCTGGAAGAGGAGCACGTAGCCGACGGCACGCGCCTGCAGGTGCGGGTCCGGCCGGACCTCGCCGCGGCTCTGCGGGCGTTCGAGACCAACGCCTCGGCGCTCTGAACGTCTTCCGTAGTGCACGGCCCGAGCGGGTCGTGCACTACGGAGGTGAACTGGTGCGGGTCGTCCTGGCACTGACGGCTGTCCTGATGCTCGCGGGCGCTGTCCCGGCTGTGGCTGCTCCTGCGCCTTCGCCGGAGACGCTGTGCCAGGTCACGGACAAGCGCCTGAACGAACTGTCCGGCCTGGTTTCCGACGGCGAGCATTGGTACGCCGTCAACGACGGCGGCACCAAGGTGCAGGTCTTCGTCCTGGACCGGAAATGCCAGGTCAAGGACGTCCTGACCGATCCGACGGACCCGTACGACGTCGAAGATCTCGCCCGAGGCAAAGACGGCACTCTCTGGCTTTCGGACACCGGCGACAACCGCGCGAAACGCGAAACAGTCGCCCTGCTGGAGCTGAAACCGTCCGGCGGCGCGGCGGTCGTGCATCGCCTGATCTATCCGGACGGTCCGCACGACACCGAAGCTCTTGTCCTGGACCAGTCCGGCACGCCGTTCCTGGTGACCAAGGACCTGCTGGGCACTTCCAAGGTCTACAAGCCGTCGGTGCCGCTGGCGACTCCCGGCCCGACGAAACTGGAGCAGGTCGGCACCCTGCGCGTCCGCAGCACCGACACGCCAGGCGGTCCGGTCGGCTCGTTCGGTTCGGCGCTGATTACCGGAGGCGCGACCAGCGCGGACGGCAAAGTCATCGCCCTGCGCACCTACACGGACGCGTACCTGTACGCGGCTCCCGACGGCGACATCGCGGCAGCGCTGCAACGAGAACCCGTGCGGATTCCGCTGCCGAACGAAAAGCAGGGCGAAGCGATCGCGTTCGAACCGGACGGCACGCTGCTGTCCGCGAGCGAAGGCGTCGGAGAACCGGTGCGGGCCATCAAGAACGCGACCGCCTTGGTCACCGCGCAAGCGCCCGCGCCGAAGCCTGGCGGTGCCGCCACCCCGCAGCCAGCCGCGGAAGACGCTGGCAGTTTCCCGCTCATCCCCGCCGCTGGTGTTGCTGCGGTTGTCGTTCTCGCCGCCTGGTTCCTGCTAGCGCGGAAACGCCGTCGCTCCTGACCCTGGCT
This sequence comes from Amycolatopsis sp. cg13, assembly GCF_041346965.1. Lineage (GTDB taxonomy): Bacteria > Actinomycetota > Actinomycetes > Mycobacteriales > Pseudonocardiaceae > Amycolatopsis. Next base: position 3,297,032 of record NZ_CP166848.1, on the reverse strand, counting down.
CGCACCCGCGAGGCCCGCTGGCGAACTTCGCCGTCAACCGAAACCCGAGGGCCCGGGCTGGGGCGCGTGAGTGGCTGCGCCGGTTCTCACCGGCACAGCCGCTCACGAGACGCGGGTGAGCGAGCCGGTCAGAGACGGCGCAGAACCGCCACGACCTTGCCCAGGATCGACGCGTCGTCGCCGGGAATGGGTTCGTACGCCTCGTTGTGCGGCATCAGCCACACGTGCCCGTCCTTGCGTTTGAATGTCTTCACCGTGGCCTCGCCGTCGATCATCGCGGCGACGATGTCCCCGTTCTCCGCGGCGGGCTGCTGCCGGACGACGACCCAGTCGCCGTCGGTGATGGCCGCGTCGACCATCGAATCGCCGGTGACGCTCAGCAGGAACAGTTCGCCTTCGCCGACGATCTCGCGCGGCAGCGGGAAAACGTCCTCGACGGCCTGTTCGGCGAGCACCGGACCGCCTGCCGCGATCCGCCCGACCAGCGGCACGTACGCCGCCTTCGGGACGGACGGCTGCTGGTCCATGTCGATGCCCATCGGATTGTCGTCCGTGGACGCGAGCACGCCCACCGCGCGCGGCCGGTTGGCGTCGCGGCGCAGGTAGCCCTTGCGCTGCAACGCGCGCAGCTGGTGCGACACCGACGACGTGGACGTGAGCCCCACCGCCTCGCCGATCTCGCGCACGCTCGGCGGGTAGCCGAAACGGCTCACCCACGTGCGGATGACGTCGAGCACTTGCTGCTGGCGGACGGTCAGCGTCTCGTCCACGTCGTACACCTCCGGCATGGCGCTCACCTTCCCCGTGCTCTCGTGGCCGGATTCGCGCGCGGATCGTGCGGACGCCTTGCCTCGCGAGGCCGTTTTGGCCCCTTTCGCCGCGGTGCCCTTCACCGTGTCCTTCTCCAACGCTGCGTCGCCTCCAGCCGTCCCGCGGCCGCCGTGTCGGCGTCCCGCGCGTGTCCGCGTGCGCCGGTCCGGGATCCGCGTTTTCCGCGAACGCCCGTCCGGCGGCACCCGCCGGAGCCGGTCCGGCAGATGTCCTGGTCACCGACGTTAGCCACCGCGCGCGACGATTTCAAACATCTGTTCGATCGACACGCCGTGTCCTCTCGATTTTGTCGGTGCGGGGTGGTAGACCTTCGCACGGACGTTCGATAGAACGCCTGTTCGATCTGGACCGCTGCGGCGCAGGTGTACGGCCCGGACCGGACGGATCCGCAGGTCACGAGGAGGTTCCGTCATGTCGATCCTGGCAGATCGCGGGCTCGTCCGCCCGCTTCGGCCCGTCCCTGCCGACCGTCCCGCCGAGGGCGGCGGTGCGTCGGAAGGGGCGGTCCCGTCCCGGAGGACGCCCGGGTCCGGCGGTCCGGCGCGCCGGTCGCGGCGGCGTGCGGAGAGCGTCGATGCCACCCGAAAGGATGGTGTTCCGGAGGAGGTCGAAGCCGGAACGGGTGCTGATCCGGGCCTGCCGGGCGGTTCCGGCGAGGTCGTGGAGCTTCGCGGCCGGACCGGCGCCCGGCGCGGCCCCGCTTCGGATCGGTCCGCCGAGGGTTCGCGCGGCGAGGCGGGCCGCGGCGACTCGCGGCGGGGCCGGGGAGGTTCGCGCGGCGAACCCGTGCGGCGGCGCGCCTGGCAGGCGGCGGCGGAGGCCGGACTCGCCGGTGGCGAACTGGCTGACTCCGGACGGTCGCTGCCCGGCGATGCGTCCCGGCGCACCGGTGCGCGGTCGACGGAAGTGCCCGCTGAGTTCGTGTCCCCGGCCGAGTCGATGCCGCTCGGGCGAGCCGCGAGCGAGGCCCTCGGGCGGGCCGGTGCGGCGCGGTCGGCCGCGAAATCGGCCGGTTTCTCGTCCTCGGCCGAGCGCGGCGCGCAGGCAAGTGCAGCCGAGCTGCGCTCCGGCACCGCTGTCCGGTCCGGTGAGCGAGCCGGTTTCCAGACGTCGACTCGGTCGGTCGTCGAAACTGAAGAAGCTCTGGTCCGCAATCCTCGTGAGGCGCGTGGCCGCACTGCGGTCCGGTCTGCTGAGCGAGCCGGTTTCCAGACTTCGACTCGGTCGGCTGTCGAAATCGAAGAAGCCCCTGCCCGCAATCCCCGCGGCCGCACCGCGGTCCGGCACATCCCCGCCGCCGTTCCGGCCAATCCCGGCCGCACCGCGCGCGAGCGGCGCGGCGAGCCGTTGCGGCCGCCGTCCCGGGCGCGGGTCGTCGCCGGACGGCGCGGCGGCGTCGCCTGCCAGACCGCGAACCGGCCGTCGGTGCGGTGGCCGTGGCTGTTCGCGATCGCTTTCGCGGCCTGCCTGATCGTCACCGGGCTCGGCGTCTTCGGCTCGGGGGTGTCCAGCGGCCCGGTGCCGTCGCAAACCGCGTCCGTTTCCGTGCAGCCCGGCGATTCGCTCGGCGCGCTCGCCGCCCGGTTCGCGCCGAACGCCGACCAGAGCGCGGTCGTCGAACGCATCAAGGAGCTCAACAACCTCGACGACACCGCGCTGCTGCCCGGCATGCCGCTCACCGTGCCGGTCGCCTGGTCCGGCAACGGTTCGGCGGGGGAATCGAGCGGGGGATCGGGTTCTGCCGGATGATGACTGTCGGAAACCACCCGGTCGCATCTTGCGCAACCGGTCTTTCACCCTCTCGGGTTTCTTGCGCCCGCCCCGGAGGCGATCTATGGTCTACCCCTATATCTAGTAGTTACACCGCTGTAGTTGGTCCACAGGTAGGGGTAGACTGGCGGCAGTTGTCCACAGCCGGCCGGCAGTTGCCCACCGGGTGTCCACAAGTCGATCACCAGGCGCGGGGTCGCGCGCGGTGACCGCGGTCCAGGCCGTAGCGTGGCGGCAGGGGCCGGTTGGGACAGGAATCGACCGGCGCGGAGGGGAAGGTGATCGGCGGATGAGGTGCCCGTTCTGCCGGCATGCGGACTCTCGGGTCGTCGACTCCCGAGAGGTGGACGAGGGACAGGCGATCCGGCGGCGGCGTTCGTGCGCCGAGTGCGGCCGGCGTTTCACCACGTCGGAGACGATGGTGCTGGCCGTGGTCAAACGGTCCGGAGCCACCGAGCAGTTCAGCCGGGACAAGGTGGTCAACGGCGTGCGGAGGGCCTGCCAGGGCCGTCCGGTCGACGACGACGCGCTGCAGAAGCTCGCGCAGCGCGTGGAGGAGTCGATCCGTTCCGCCGGACTGGCCGAGATCCCCAGCCACGAGGTCGGCCTCGCCATCCTCGGCCCGCTGCGGGAACTGGACGGCGTCGCGTATCTCCGGTTCGCCAGCGTCTACCGCTCCTTCTCCTCGGTCGAGGACTTCGAGAAGGAGATCTCGGACCTGCGGAAAGCCATGGCGGGAACTGCGGAGGACCAGGAAGGCGAGCGCGCCGGCGACGACTGAGCCGTCACCGGGTCGCGGGGAGCGAGGGACAGGACCGCATGACCGAAACCGTGGGAACCGGCGCTGCGGCCGGACAGAACAAGAAGCCGAACAAAGGCCTCACCGTCCGGCGGGTCTTCACCACCGAGGGGACCCACCCCTACGACGAGGTCGCGTGGGAGACCCGCGACGTCGTCATGACGAACTGGCGCGACGGCAGCGTCAACTTCGAGCAGCGCGGGGTCGAATTCCCCGAGTTCTGGTCGGTCAACGCCACCAACATCGTCACCAGCAAGTACTTCCGCGGCGCGGTCGGCAGCCCGCAGCGCGAGAGCAGCCTCAAGCAGCTCATCGACCGCGTGGTGCGCACCTACGTGAAGGCCGCCGCCGAGCACGACTACTTCGCCGGTCCGTCCGACCTCGAAATCTTCGAGCACGAACTCACCTGGATGCTGCTGCACCAGGTCTTCAGCTTCAACTCCCCGGTGTGGTTCAACGTCGGCACGTCCTCGAAGCAGCAGGTGTCCGCCTGCTTCATCCTCGCCGTCGACGACACGATGGAGTCGATCCTCAACTGGTACCGCGAGGAAGGCCTGATCTTCAAGGGCGGCTCCGGCGCGGGCCTCAACCTCTCGCGGATCCGGTCCTCGAAGGAGCTGCTCACCTCCGGCGGCACCGCTTCCGGCCCGGTCTCGTTCATGCGCGGCGCCGACGCGTCCGCGGGCACCATCAAGTCCGGCGGAGCCACCCGGCGCGCGGCGAAGATGGTCGTGCTCGACGTCGACCACCCGGACATCGAGGAGTTCATCCAGACCAAGGCGCGCGAAGAGGAAAAGATCAAGGTCCTCCGCGACGCCGGGTTCGACATGGACCTCTCCGGTTCCGACATCTCGTCGGTGCAGTACCAGAACGCGAACAACTCCGTCCGCGTCTCCGACGAGTTCATGCACTCCGTCGAGAACGGCACGGACTTCGGCCTGCGCGCCCGGCTCACAGGCGAGGTCATCGACCGCACCGACGGGAAGAAGCTGTTCCGCAGCATGGCGCAGGCGGCGTGGGAATGCGCCGACCCGGGAATCCAGTACGACAGCACGATCAACGACTGGCACACCTGCCCCGAATCGGGCCGGATCACCGCGTCCAACCCGTGCAGCGAGTACATGCACCTCGACAACTCGAGCTGCAACCTCGCGTCGCTCAACCTGCTGAAGTTCGTGTCCGAAGAAGGCACGTTCGACGCGCCGCTGTTCGCGAAGGCCGTCGAGTTCGTCATCACCGCGATGGACATCTCGGTCTGCTTCGCCGACTTCCCGACCGAGCCGATCGCCGACACCACGCGCAAGTTCCGCCAGCTCGGCATCGGCTACGCCAACCTCGGCGCGCTGCTGATGGCGCTGGGCCACGCGTACGACTCCGAGGGCGGCCGCGCGCTCGCCGCCGCGATCACGTCCCTGATGACCGGCGTGTCGTACCGTCGTTCGGCCGAGCTGGCCGGCGTCGTCGGACCGTACGAGGGCTACGCCCGCAACGCCGAGGCGCACCAGCGCGTCATGCGTAAGCACGCCGCGGCCAACGAGCTGGTCCGCACCTATCACAGCAACGACGCGGCGGTCCGCGCGCTCGCGTCGCAGGAATGGCAGCAGGGCATCGAACTGGGCACCCGCAACGGCTGGCGCAACGCGCAGGCCTCGGTGCTCGCGCCCACCGGCACCATCGGCTTCATGATGGACTGCGACACCACGGGCATCGAGCCGGACTTCTCGCTGGTGAAGTTCAAGAAGCTCGTCGGCGGCGGGTCCATGCAGATCGTGAACCAGACCGTGCCGCGCGCGCTGCGGGTGCTGGGCTACCAGGCAGAGCAGGTCGAGGCGATCGTCGAGTACGTCGCGCAGCACGGCCACGTGGTCGACGCGCCGGGCCTGCGCCCCGAGCACTACGAGGTGTTCGACTGCGCGGTCGGCGACCGGTCCATCGCGCCGATGGGCCACGTGCGGATGATGGCCGCGGTGCAGCCGTTCATCTCGGGCGCGATCTCGAAGACGGTCAACATGCCGGAGTCGGCGACCGTCGAGGACGTCGAGGAGATTTACTTCCAGGGCTGGAAACTCGGCCTCAAGGCGCTCGCGATCTACCGCGACAACTGCAAGGTCGGCCAGCCGCTGTCCACGGGCAAGAAGAAGGAAGCCGCGGCCGAGACCGAGCCGGAGAAGGTCGTCGAATACCGCCCGGTGCGCCGTCGCCTGCCGAAGAAGCGCCCGAGCCAGACGGTGTCGTTCACGGTCGGCGGTGCCGAGGGCTACCTGCACGCGGGCTCGTACCCGGACGACGGTCTCGGCGAGATCTTCGTGAAGCTCGGCAAGCAGGGCTCCACCCTGTCCGGCGTGATGGACGCCTTCTCGATGTCGATCTCGGTCGGCCTGCAGCACGGGATCCCGCTCGAGTTCTACGTCTCGAAGTTCTCGAACCTGCGTTTCGAACCGGCGGGCATGACCGACGACCCGGACATCCGGATCGCCACGAGCGTCATGGACTACCTGTTCCGCCGCTTGGCGCTCGACTACCTGCCGTACGAAAAGCGGGCCCAGCTGGGCATTTTCACCGCGGACGAGCGTTCGGCGGAGGTCGAGGCGAACTACGGCGGGCAGAACCTCGAGATCGAGGCGCTGCGCAGCAGTGTGGATTCGTCGCCCGCCCGCGCGGAAGAGTCCACAACGGACACTTCGTCGCGTGACGCGCACAGCACGGCCGAGCTGATGGAACTGCACCTCGGCAAGGCGGCCGACGCACCGCTCTGCATGACCTGCGGGACGAAGATGAGGCCCGCCGGATCGTGCTACGCCTGCGAGGGCTGCGGGGCTACTTCCGGCTGCAGCTAAGCGTTTCTTCGATACCTGAACGACTGGTCGGGGCTGGGGCAGCTGTGCTGCCTCAGCCCCGGTTTTCGTCTGCTGACAGCTGCGCTGCCCGTCCAAGTACGTCACGTACTTGACGTACTTGCTTTCGCGAGGCATGCTGGTGGGGACCGGCTGGGAGGCTGACATGTCCGCTGTGCACTACGACACCTACACCGATGCGCGTGCACATTTGAAAGATTTGCTGGATGCTGCTGAGAAAGGGCTCGTCGCGACAGTTCGGCGCGATTCCGCGACGACCGCCGTGGTGGATGTCGTGCGCTTGCGCCACGTCCTCGCGTCGGTCGTTCCGTCGCACGCTCAAGTCGTCCCCGAGGCTGGCGGCTGGTCGGTGTTCATCCCGGGGCTGCCGGTGTCCGCGGACGGCGCGTCGTTCGACGAGGCGGTCGACGAAATGGTCGACGCACTGCGGGAGTACGCGGAGGATTGGCAGGAGCGTTTGCTGAACGCTCCGAATCACCGGGACAACTGGGGGCTGGTGCAGCTGATCAGCTTCAGCGACGACGCGCAGCTACGCGAGTGGCTTGTCGGTGCCGTGCAATGACTTCCTGGCCCCAGCCGACCCGCGACGACCACGAGACGTTCTGCAAGGTTGAAGAATGGCGCAGAGTGCGCGACGCTCGCGGGCGAACGGGAACGCATCACGTCACGTACGAACTAGATCTTGTCGACGGCCGGATTCTGCGTACCCGCATCTCGCATCCGGTCGACCGCAGCGGTTATGGACCGAGCCTGTGGAAGCACATTCTCCGTGACCAGCTCGACGTCGACGAACCAGTTTTCTGGTCCTGCGTGCAGGACGGCGTCAAACCGGCTCGCGGGACACCTGAGCCACCGGCCGAGGCCCTGCCCGCCGATCTCGTGTACTTGCTGCTCTCGCGCGTGGGCCTCGAAGAGTCCGAGGTGGCCGGGATGAGCAAGGACGAGGCGGTGGCCAGGGTTCAGCGTTACTGGACCGAAAACACTTGATCAGGCGACGACGTTTCAGGGCGCTGACGGCAGCATCTGTGCGACCCCTTCGCCGAACGACCAGTCCACCTCGTGGTTTTCCGTCAAGCTGAAGAACACATTCCTCGGCTCGATCCCCGTCGACTCGGCGATGAGTTCCGTCGTTCGTCGGTACAGTGCGGTTTTCTGCTCGTTCGTGCGCCCGGCGCGCAAGGTGATGGCGATGTACACGATGTCGTCGTCGCGGTGGACGCCGAAGTAGCCCGGGTCGTAGCGCAGGCGGTCGGCGGCGTGGCTGTTCAGGATCTGGAACCGGTCGTCGACGGGGACGTCGATGGTTTCGGTCATCGCCTGGTGCACGGCTTCGCCGATTGCGGGGAGGCGGTCGGCATTGGGTTCGGACAGCACGTCGATGCGGACGAGCGGCATGGGAGGACCTTTCAGCTCAGCTGGTCGAGATTCGGTTGGGACAGGTGAAGAACCCGGTAACGGACGTCGGTGTCCTCGTCCGGCGTGGTGGTCCAGAGGGTGAAGCGCACGGCTTCCCAGCGGTGCGGGTCGATGGCCAGCGCGGTGGTGTGCACGGCCGGGTTTTGGGACAGGTGCGCGAGTTCGTCGAGTTCGCGTTCGATCGCGGCAGACCCCGATGACAGCGGGCGCACGCGTTTGGTCGCGAAGCTTGGGGCGGTCGCGCGCGCCGGACCAGGCAGGCAGCGAGCGCCGGTCCAATGCTGCACTGGCGGGCGGCCGAAATCCTGGACTATGCCGTCGAATCCGCCGCCGCCCCAGAGGAATTGGCTCATTCCGGCGGTGTCGGTCCACAAATAGAAAGGCGCGTACTGGTTGTCGCGCACCAGATACGCCTTGAGTCCCAAACCGGGGAATGTGTCGGTGCGATGGCCTCGGGTCGCGACTCGGTGTTCGATGTCGTATCCGGCGGGCAGGTCGATTTCGTACTGCATCGCGTACATCGGCGTCACCGTCGGCCGAGAAGGGCGAGTGCTCCGCGGATTGCTTGGTCGAACGGCTCGACCGTGCCGGATGATCGGGCGAGGACGTACCCGCCTTGCAGTACCGCGACCAGCGTGGTTGCCGTCGCGGCGGGGTCGAGATCGCTCTCGAGTTCGCCGTTTGCGATGCCCTCGGCGAGCACTTCGGCGAGGCGGCCGCGCAGCCAGTCGAACGTTTCTTCAAGCGGCGCACGCAATTCCGGGTTCGTGACGATCTCGGGATCCAGTGCCAGCCGGCCGACCGGGCAGCCGCGCAGGACGTCTCGTTCGCGCAGCAGGTAGGCGGAGACGCGTTCGACCGCGGTGGTGCCCTGGGTGAACGCGGCCTCGGCGGAGGCGCGCAGATCGTCCGCGTTCTGCCGGATCGCGGCGAGCGCCAGGTCCGCCTTGCCGGTGAAGTGGTGGTACATGCTGCCCTGCCCGGCCCCGGCGCGTTGCTGGATCGCCTTCGGGCTGGTGCCGACGTACCCCCGCTCCCACAACAGGTCCTGGGTGCTCGCGATGAGCTGGTCTCTGGTGGACATGGCCACAGCGTACATACTAGTAGGTACAGAGACAAGCGATGGGGGCAGACCCTACCGCGGAGAGACCGGCTGACCGCATGGTTCGGATGATCTTGCCCGGGCAGGCTGACCGGGAAGCGAACGAAAGGACTTCTCCGTGATCAAGTCTGCTGGCCGCCGGGCGGTCGCCGTGACGATGGCCGCCGCGGTGTGCACCGCCTTGTTCTCGACCGGCACTGCCGAAGCGATCGTGAAGGGCGGTGATTCGTCACAGCGCTACTCGTTCATGGCGTCCATACCGGAGACAGTCAGCCAGACCGGCGACCGCGGCGTGTGCGGTGCCTCGCTGATCGACCCGCAGTGGGTGCTGACCGCGGGGCACTGTGTGGACGCGAACCTCGTGACTCCGGACGGCACTGTCCGGATCGGCAGCGAGCGGCAGCATTCCGGTGGGACCGTCCGGCGGATCGCGCAGGTGATCACGCATCCGGGCTACGCGCTGCAGAGCGAGACGATTCCCTTCAACCGCAACGACGTCGCGTTGATCAAGCTGGACCGTCCGGTTGCCGAGAGTCCGATCCGGCTGGCGTCGAGGCCAGGTGTGCCCGGGACGCCGACGCGGCTGCTCGGGTTCGGCACCACCGTGGACACGAACGACGCAGCCAAAGCAAAGTTCCCGGAACGGTTGCAGGAACTGGACGTCCGGCGCGGCGCGGAGTCCGAATGCGCCCCGGGCTACGCGGGTCGGACGCGGTTGTGCACGGTCAGCCCGAGGCCGGAAGCGATGGCGTGCATCGGCGACTCCGGCGGCCCGCAAATCCGGCGCGGAGCCGGCGGACGGTGGGAGCTGATCGGGGTGACTTCGGGGCCGGGCACCGCGCGGTCGGCTTGTGCGGGCGGGCCGGGGCTGTACAGCAGCGTGCCCGCGTACGCCGACTGGATCCGGCGGACGATCTGGGCGAATCGGGGAGGAAACTAGCGGCTGTGACTCTCGTGTCGGCGGGCTACCGCGCCGTGCGGCGGACCAGCGAATTCGTGTCGATCAGCGAGTGCGTCGCGGAGGTGCACGACGACTGGTTCCGCGATCTCGCCTTCGCTCGGCAGACCGGGCTTCACGTGCTCGAGGTGGGCTTCAGGCCGGACGAAGCCGGGCCGATCGTCAGCGAAATCATCGCGGACGGCTGGAATCGCGAGACCAGCGTCGTCGTCGGGCGGATCGCGGAAGGTGCGAGCACGTCCGGCGAGTTGCTCGGCTTCGAGCTGGTCGGTTACGACGAGGGACTCTGGCACACCTGGCGCTGCCTCGGCGGCCTGGTCGACGACGTCCGGGCAGCCACCGGCATCGTGCCTGGACGGCACGGGCTGATCGAGAGCGAGGACGCTGCCCGTCAGGCGGCCCGATGGCTCACCGAATCCGGTTTAGGCGACCCGAAAGTGTTCCACTGGGCCGCCGTGGGGTTGTTCGTCCCGTAGCTCCACCGAATCTCCACAACCTCCCCGCCGCAACGGCACATCCACGCGGCAGCATGACCGCCGTGGAGTGGAGTTCGGTGTTCGAGGCGGAGGCGCGGCGGCGGAAGGTCCGGCCGCAGCCGGCGTGGGGGAGCGGGGTGCGGCTGGATCCGGTGGTGGCGCGCAGCGTCCGGCGGTTCCAGCACCAGCCGGACGAACTGACTGCGGAAGACCGGCGGCTGGTCGCCCAATTGCTCGAAACCGCGAGCCAGCCGGGGAAAAGCGACGTGATGAGTCAGCTGATCGCCGACGTTCTCGCGCTCGGCTACTACCGCGCGTTGCGGGACGGCACCCGCGATCGGGTCACCACGGAGGTCGCCGCTCGCGTGTTCGCCGGGTTGGAACGGCGGCTCGGCTGTCACGTGGATCGGTTGCGGCGGCAAAGAATCACCGCGAGCGCGAGATGGCGAGCCAGAGCGGTACTGGAAACCGGCGGCGTACTAGTCGGCCACGGGCGGGCGTTGCGGCGGCTCGGTACGCCGTGGCTCGCGTTCGTCACCGACGCCTGGGCTCAGTTCGAACGAGCGCTCGCGGATGTCCACAGAGGACCGTCGGTACGCCCGGGGCCGCGCGTGCGGGCGCGGCCCCGGGGGCTGGTCTAGGAAAGCTTCGACCAGAGGAATTCGTACGCGACCGCCGAACGGAACGCGAGCTGTTCGTTGTCCGCGGCTGCTCCGTGACCGCCTTCGATGTTCTCGAAGTACTCCACGTCGTGGCCCTGCTCGCGCATCCGGGCGACCATCTTGCGCGCGTGCCCGGGGTGCACGCGGTCGTCGCGCGTCGAGGTCACGAAGAGGATCGGCGGATAACCGACGTCCGCCGAAACGTTGTGGTACGGCGAGTATTTCGAGATGTACTCCCACTCTTCCGGGACGTCCGGGTCGCCCCATTCGGCCATCCACGAGGCCCCGGCCGGCAACAGGTGGTAGCGCTTCATGTCGAGCAACGGCACCTGGCACACGATCGCGCCGAACAGCTCCGGGTAGCGGGTGAGCATGACGCCCATCAGCAGCCCGCCGTTGCTGCCGCCCTGGATGCCGAGCCGTTCCTTCGTCGTGATGCCCCGTGCGACGAGATCGCGCGCGACCGCGGCGAAGTCCTCGTACGCCTTGTACCGGTTCTCCTTCACCGCCTGCATGTGCCATTCCGGACCGTATTCGCCGCCGCCGCGGATGTTCGCGACCACGTACGTGCCGCCGCGCGACAGCCAGGACCGGCCGACCACCCCGCCGTACGACGGAGTCAGCGAAACCTCGAAACCGCCGTAGCCGTACAGCAGCGTGGGGCCGTTTTCCGCGCCCGGCGGGCGGACCACGAAGTAGGGGATCTTCGTGCCGTCGTCCGACGTCGCGAAGTACTGGCTGACCTCCATCCCGGTCGCGTCGAAGAACTCCGGAGCCTGCTTGAGCACCTCGACGTCGCCGCCGACGACGCCGCGGGTGAGCGTGGACGGCTGGACGTAGCTGGAGGAATCCACCAGGTATTCGTCATCGACGTCCGGTTCGGTGTCCACGATCTGCGCGCTGCCGAATTCCGGCGCACCGCCCAATTCCGCCTCGGCCCAGCCGTCCGGGCCCGGCGTCAGCACGCGCAGCTCCGACTTGACGTCGTGCAGAGTCGCGAGCAGGAGATGGTTGCGGGTCCACGCGTAGTAGTCCAGCGACGTGTGCGCGTCCGGGGTGAACAGCGCGATGAAGTCGCGGTCGCCCGACTTGAACGCGTCGTAGCTGATCGCGAGCAGCGTGCCCGCAGGATGCTCGGCGCCGCCGACGGTCCACGCGCTGCGCGGGTGCACGAGCAGCCATTCGCGGTGCGTGGACACCTCGACGTCCTCGGGCAGGTCCAGTTTGGCCAGTCCGGACGGCGTCCGCTCGAAATACTCGGTGCGGTAGAAGTCGATCGCACGGCGCACGAAATCGCGTTCGAAACCCTCGGTCGGGTCGTGGACGCCCATCACCGCGACATCGTCCGGCTTGCCCTCGGCGACCAGCACCGCGTCCTCGATCGGGGTGCCGCGCCGCCATTCCTTCACCAGCCGCGGATAGCCCGACGTGGTCAGCGAGCCCGGGCCGAAGTCGGTTCCGACGTACACCCGGTCGGCGTCGATCCACCCGATCCGGTGCTTCGCCTCGGGCAGGGTGTAGCCGTCCGCCACGAACTCGTGCGCGTCGAGGTCGAACTCGCGGACGACGGTCGCGTCCGCGCCGCCGCGCGACAGCTGGACCAGGCCGAGCCGGTGTCCGGGGCGCAGCACGGCGGCGCCCTTCCAGACCCAGTTCTCGTCCTCGGCCGCGGCGAGCGCGTCGACGTCGAGCAGGATCTCCCAGTCCGGTTCCTCCGTGCGGTACTGCTCCAGCGTGGTGCGCCGCCACAGCCCGCGCGGGTGTTCGGCGTCCTGCCAGAAGTTGTAGTAGTGCGTCCCCCGGCGCACGACGTACGGGATCCGGCCGCCCGCGTCGAGCACCTCGCGGATCGAGTCCCGCAGCTGCCCGAACCTCTCGCTCGCGGTGAGCACGTCCAGCGTCTCCGCGTTGCGCGAACGGACCCATTCGAGCGCCTCGTCGCCCGTCACGTCTTCCAGCCACAGGTACGGATCTTCGACAGTCATAACGTCCAGTCTCGCTGCCGGTCGCGGATCAGGCCAGGAGCCCGGCGTTCCCGTTTCGTGATCCAGGGCGGCTCGCGGTCTCCGTATGCTGGCCGGGAGGGGGAGGAATGACGTATTACGCCGGGGGCCCGTGGCCTCCCGCAGGACCGCAGCCACCGCCGCCGCGCCGAAAAGCGGGCAAAGCGCTGGGCGCCGTCGCCGCGGTGGCGATCGTCGCGGCCACGCTCGCGCTCATGGCCGTCGTGCCGCACGAGGTGTCCGGGCACGCGATCGCGGCCCCGGACGCCGACGCGATGCCGGACCGCCAGGACGCCAAACCGGTGCGCAAGCTCAGCGGCAATCCGTTGCTGGCCGAGGGCGTCGCGCTCGGCCGGGTGTCGTGCGATCTGCCGGATCTGAGCCGGGACGCGGAGCAGCTCAAGACCTTCTACACCGCGCTGGTCGGCTGCCTGAAACAGGCGTGGCAGCCCGCGCTGGACAAAGCGGACGAGCCGAACCTGCCGGTCAAGGTGTCGGTCACGCTGCCGAAGACCAGCGCCTGCGGCAACGCGCCGTCCCGGGACGAAGCGGTCGCGTACTACTGCGGCGGCGACGCCACGATCTACGCGCCCACCGACTGGATGCTGTCGGACGCCGGGCTGAGCCGGGCCCGGCACCTGGCGACGCTCGCGCACGAGTACGGCCACCACGTCCAGCGCGAGAGCGGCATCCTCGACGCGGCGAGCGCGGAGATGGGTTCGCCGGAGCCGACCAGCGACGCGGACAAGGCCGTCGTGCGCCGGATCGAGCTGCAGGCCAACTGCTTCGGCGCGCTGTTCCTCAACGCCGCGGCGGACCACGGGTCGATCAGCCGGGCCACCGCGAACGCCGCTGTCGCCGACTACGGCCGAGCCGACGACAGCGGCGACCACGGCACCCGCGCGAACCAGTTGGCCTGGGCGAAGGCGGGCTACACCGGAGCCGGCCCGTCCGCCTGCGACACCTGGTCGGCTTCGGCGGACAAGGTCAGCTGACCCGCCACTGCGGGTCGCGGCCCAGCAACCCGAGGAACTGGTCCAGTTCGCTTTCGTCGGTGCTGACCGGCACTACCGGCGCGAAGGTTCCGCGCTCGACGCGTTCCTTCGGGTCGGTCGGGATCATCAGCGCGAATTGCAGGGCGGCGTGCACCGCTTCCGGCACCGGGTCGTAGGCGACGTCGAGGGTCTTGGCTAGGTCCCAGCCGTGCGCGACTGTGTCGACGAGGTGCATCGCGATCGCGACTGTGCCGGGGAAGGTGCCGAAGGTGTTGATGGCGATCTGGCGTTCCGCGACGTCGGCTTCGCCGTACGCGGCGAGATAGTCGGTCACCGAAGCTGCGTACGCGGTGTACGGGTCTTCGCCGAGCTGACCGCTGTCCCAGTCCTTCGCGGAGCCGTTGCGCGCTGCTTCGGCGAAGGCGCGGTTTTCGCTGACTTGGTGGCGGAGCAGATCAGCGAGCGTCCAGCCGGCGCACGGCGTGGACCGGTCGAGGTCCGCCGCGGTGGTCTTCGCGACGATCGGGTCGAGGACGAGGAGGGACTGCCGGTCGAGGTCGAACGTGGTCATGGGCTCACGCTAACCGGCGGATCGGTCCAGGAAGAGAGCCAAAGCGGAGCCAACTGCGGTGGACCAATCTAGGCTGGACGAGTGGACCTGCACCTGGACCTGTCCGGCACCCGCGGCCACCGCGACGAGATCTACCGACAGATCCGCGAAGCGGTGCTCGACGGGCGGCTCCGCGACGGCGACGCGCTGCCGCCGACCCGGGAGCTGGCGCACCAGCTGGCCGTTTCGCGCACCACCGTCACCGCGGCGTACGAACGCCTCACCGCGGAAGGATTCCTCACCGGCCGGGTCGGAGCCGGTACTTACGTGCGGGCCGGCGCCGCGCCGCGCCCTGTCGAACCGGCCGGGCTCGCCGAGGGAGTCCAGCCGCGTCCAGAGTGGACAGACGTGCCCGCGCCGCCTCGGGCGTTCACGGACCCGCCGGAGTTCGATTTCCGTGCCGGAGTCCCGGATGTGCGGCTGTTTCCGTTCGACACCTGGCGTCGCCTGATGACCCAGTCGTTGCGCAGTACCCGCGCGGAGCTGATGACTTACGGCGAACCGCAAGGCGATCCCCGGCTGCGCACCGAACTCTCGCGGCACCTCGCGGTGTCCCGGAACGTTCGCGTACGCCCCGAACATCTCGTGATCACCTCGGGCGCGCAGCAGACGATCGACCTCGTCGCCCGCGTCCTGTTGCGGCCCGGCGATCTGGCTGCGGTCGAGGATCCCGGTTATCCGCCGCCGCGCCTGCTGCTCGGCACGCTCGGAGTCCGCGTCGAGCCGGTTCCAGTGGACGACGAGGGCATCGTGGTCGACGCGATTCCGCCGGGCACTCGTCTGGTGCACGTGACGCCGTCGCACCAGTATCCGCTCGGTGTCGCGATGTCGCCGTCTCGCCGGCGAGCGTTGCTGGATTGGGCTGAGGACAACGGGGCCGTGGTGGTCGAGGACGATTACGACACCGAGTTCCGCTACTCCGGACGTCCGCTGGAACCGTTGCACAGCTTGGATTCTCACGGCCGGGTGGTCTATGTCGGCTCGTTCTCGAAGGTCCTGTCGCCCGCGCTGCGGCTGGGTTTTCTCGCCGCGCCGCCTGCTCTCGCCGAAGCGATCGTGAAGGCGAAGTACCTCGCCGACTGGCATTCCCCGGGGATCGAGCAGGCGGTGGTCGCGGCGTTCATCGCCGAGGGCGGGTTCGCCCGCCACGTCCGCCGGATGCGCGGCATCTACCGCGCCCGCCACGACCTGCTCGTGGACGGCCTGCGCGCAGAATTCGGCGACGTGCTGGAGCCGGTGCCCGCGTCGGCCGGTCTGCACTTGAGCGCGTCGGCGGACCGGGACCTGCGCGGCTTCGCGCGGAAGGCGACCGGGGCGGGCGTCCGGCTGTTCTCGCTCGGCGATTTCTCCGTGGCGGCGCGGCGGCACGGGCTGCTGTTCGGCTACGGCGCGATCGCCACCGATCAGATCGGCCCCGGGCTCGCCCGGTTGCGCCGGGTGTTCGACGGACGAGCGCATTAGCACGAACGGACGCATCCCGCTGGACTTTCGCACACGGCAGCGGGGCCCTAACCTGATGTGACCCGACTCACCGAGGAGAGGGCATCGCCATGCGGATTGCGGATGTGCTTCAGCGCAAGGGCGCGACGGTCGCCACAGTGTCGCCGGGGACGACGGTCGCCGAGCTGCTGGCGGGGCTCGCCCGGCACAACGTCGGCGCGATGGTCGTGGTGGACGCCGAAGGCGGGATCGCCGGGATCGTGTCCGAACGCGACGTCGTGCGCAAGCTCAACGACCACGGGCCTTCGGTCCTGCAGGGGCCGGTCGCGGACATCATGACCACCATGGTCGCCAGCTGCACCCCGGACGATCCGGTGGACCAGCTCAGCGTGGTGATGACCGAACGGCGGATCCGGCACGTGCCGGTGCTCGACGGCGGGCGCCTCGCCGGGATCGTGAGCATCGGCGACGTGGTGAAGATCCGGATGGAGCAGCTGGAGCAGAGCCAGGAACAGCTGGAGGCCTACATCTCCCAGGGCTGACCCCTCACTCGCGCCAGCCGCTGAGTTCGACGCCCTTCGCGACGTCCACCCGGTAGCCGAGCGAGACCGTGGCGGACGCCCCGGGCGCGATCGTGAGCCGCCAGGTGAACTGGCCCAGTTCGGTGCGCTCGACCGGTTCCGGATTCAGCCGCAGGTCCCGCACCGTGATCGAGTCGTCCCGGGAGACCGGGGCCTGGTCGAGCACGGCTACCACGGCTTCGCGCGGGCTGTGGTTGGTCACGGTCGTCAGGTAGTCGGCTTCGCGGCGGCGTTGCGTGGAGAACGTCGCCTTGCTGGCACTGCGCTTGACCAGTTCGCGTTCGACGCGGATCCGGTCGTCGACGCCCAGCGCGAGTTCGAGTTCTTCGCCGGGAGCCCACAGCTCCAGCTGCGTGCTGCCGACGAATTCGGCCTCGTGGAACACCGCGGCGCGACCCGCGCGAAGCGTGTGCTCGGCGGTGTTGACCACCTTCGCGCGCAGGTAGGCCTCCGCGGCCTGCGTCGGTGCGGTCACGTAGTCGAGTTCGGCCGTGAGGTCTAGCTGCGCGAGCGTCGTCCGGTGACCTTGTGCGCCGGACGGGATCGCGACCGGGCGCGCCGGGCGGTAGGTGACCGCGGTGGTGCCTTGCTCTACTGCGGAGAGGTGCGCGGCGAAGCCGTCTCGACCGGCGGGTGCTGCGCCGCCGTACGCCATCGCTGCGGGCGCGGGCGGCACCATCGACCGTCGCTCGGGCTGTTGCCGATCCAGGTACCAGGGCTGGAGTTCCGGGATCACAACGGTGTTCGCCGGGCGGGCCGTAGACAGCGTCAGCTCGCATTCCGGCCAGTCCTCGCCGGTGTGCTGGCTGACGAGTCCGTACGAGGTGACCGTGACGTCGGTACCGCGTACTCGGACGTCGTATCCGGGTTCCCAGCGCGCGCCGGGGACCACATAGGACAGTTCGATTTCGGCGGTGGCAGGGGATTCCAGTTCCACGGTGATCGTCGAACTGTCCTGTTCGGACTGTGCGCTGCGAGTTTCGATCTGCCGGTCTAACGCGGCGAGGTCTTCGCGCAGCCGTTCCAGCCTCGTCGCGAGCGCACGACGTTCCTTGAGCGCCACGGCTAACTGCGTGCTGAGCGCTTCGCTCACTTCCTGGACACGCCCAGGTTCTGCGTCGCCTCCGGCCAACGCCTTCGCGAAGCTTGCTCCGCTGCGTCGCGAGACTCCGGTCAACAGGTCGACGCGTGCCGCAGCAGCGCTCTCGTCGTCCGCGACCTCGTCGACAGTCGCTTGGTCCGCGCGTCGCTGCTCCACGAGCGCGCGCAGCGTCGGGTCGGCAGGCGCGGCGTGCTGCGCGTACGCGACGTCGACGCCAGTTACCAAGGCGTCGCCCGCGCCGCTCACGCGCACCGAAGCAGCGTCGAGCGACAGGGGGAGCCCCGTGATCTCTACGCGGGACCCGTCAGCCGGAGTGACTTGACAGCGACGGGTGACGCGCGCGTTCTGCGGATAGACCGTAACCGTGACTATCGGTGCGTCCATGGCTCCGACGTTAGTCGGTTGACGCGACTTGCGGTTGACGGAACTCTCAACTTGCTCGCCTGCTTCGTCCAGCTTGGGGGTCCTGGTGGGAGTTGCCGCTCGAGTCGCTGCCGTTTTCGTCGCAGTGGCCACGTTGTCCGTGCCCGCGGTCGCTGAAGCGGCTTCGCCGACAGGGCCGGTTTTCACCGATGGTCAAGCACAACCGGTCTTCGATCCGGCTGACGTCATCCGCGAAGACGTCTGGGTCACCGCGCCGGTCGACAGTGACCACGACGGCAAGCCTGACCTCGTACACGCGCAAGTGGTGCGTCCGCGCGCCACGGAGATGGGCATGAAGGTGCCTGTCGTGTACGAGGCGAGCCCGTACTTCGCGGGCGGCAACGACGTGCCGAACCACGACGTCGACACCGAGCTGTACGTGCCGGGTCCGCACGTCGCGGCACCGATCGGATGGAGCTACCAGAACTACTTCACCGCGCGCGGATTCGCTGTCGTGTACGGCGAATCCCTCGGCACCGGGCTGTCCACCGGCTGTCCGACGACCGGCGACGTGAACGAGACGATCGGCGCGCGTTCGGTGGTCGACTGGCTGAACGGCCGCGCTGAGGCGCACGACAAGGCCGGAGCGCCCGTCGCGGCGACCTGGAGCACGGGGAAGACCGGCATGATGGGCGTGTCCTACAACGGCACGCTGCCCAACGCGGTGGCGAGCACCGGGGTCGAAGGGCTCGAGACGATCGTGCCGATCGCCGCTATTTCGAGCTGGTACGGCTACTACCGCAACGCCGGCGCGGTCGTCGCTCCCGGCGGTTACCAGGGCGAGGACACGGACGTGCTCGCCGGCTATGTCTATTCGCGCGCTGACCGGCAGGTCTGCCGTCCGGTGCTCGACGGCCTCACCGCCGATCAGGACCGGCTGACCGGGGATTACAGCCAGTTCTGGGACGTGCGGAACTACCGCGACGACGTCGGCAAGGTGCACGCGTCGGTGCTCGCGGTGCACGGGCTGAACGACTGGAACGTGAAGACCGAGCAGGTCGCGACCTGGTACGAAGCGCTGAAGAAGCACGGCGTCGAGCACAAGATCTGGCTGCACCAGTCTGGCCACGCGGACCCGATTTCGCTGCGCCGCGACGTCTGGCTCACGACGCTGAACAAGTGGATGTCGCACTACCTCTACGGCATCGACAACGGCATCGAGCGCGAGCCGAAGGCGACGATCCAGCGCGAGGACAAGTCGTGGGTCGACGAGGCCGAATGGCCCGCGCCAGGCACTTCGGACGTCGAACTGCACCCGTGGCCGGGCGGACGTTCGACCGGGACGCTCGACCGGCAGCCGGTGCCCGGCCGTCCGACCGTCGAAACGCTGGCCGACGACGCGAGCAAGAAGATCGAACAGCTCGCCGACGCGGCGTCGTCCGGGAACCGCTTGCGCTACCGCACTTCCGCGGTCACTGAGCCGGTCCGGCTGTCCGGAACCGCGAAAGCTGACCTGCGGCTGTCGTTCGACCGCCCTGCCGCGAACGTCACCGCGGTGCTGCTGGACCGTGCGCCGGACGGCACTTCCCACGTGATCAGCCGGGGCTGGACGGATCCGCAGAACCGCGTCAGCCCGTCGGTCACGTCGCCGATCACGCCCGGACAGCGGTACCGCATCGAGGTTTCGCTGATGCCGAAGGACTACATCGTGGCCGCCGGGCATCGGCTGGAGTTCGTGCTGGCGTCCAGCGACCACGACTTCACGCTGCGCCCGGAGCCGGGCACCGGGCTGTCGCTTGACCTGACCGGGACGACGGTGACGCTGCCGATCGTCGGCGGGAAGCAGGCGTTCTACTCGGCGATCCCGGCGCGGTAGGCGAACGCGACGGCTTGGGCGCGGTCGCGCAGGCCCGCCTTGGAGAACAGGTGATTGACGTGCGTCTTCACCGTCGCCTCGCTGACCACGAGGGTGCGCGCGATCTCCGTGTTCGACAGGCCGGCCGCGATCAGCCGCAACACCTCGACTTCGCGCGCGGTAAGGCCTTCGAGTTCTTTCGTGCGCACGGGGGAGCGGCTTGTCGCGGCCGCTACCAGCCGTTGCTGGAGCGCGCCGTCCACAGTGGACTGACCGGCGGCCGCGGAACGGAGCGCGCGGACGATCGCGTCGGCGTCGGCGTCCTTCGTGAGGAAGCCGCGGGCACCTGCTTTGAGCGCGGCGAGCAGGGAATCGTCGTCGGCGTACGTGGTGAGGACGACTACCTCGGTCTTCGGATGCTGCGCGCGGACCAGTTCGGTCGTCTCGACGCCGTCGCGGTTCGGCATGCGCAGGTCAACGAGCAGTACGTCTGGCTGGTGCTCGGCGACAAGTTCGAGAGCCCGTACGCCGTCTGCCGCCGCGCCTACGACCTCGACGCCCGGCAGGAGCCCGAGCAGCGTTACGAGCCCTTCGCGCACCACTGCCTGGTCGTCGGCCAGCACCACGCGAAGTGTCACGCCGGCACTGTCAGCTGAATCCGCCATCCGTCCTCCCCAGGGCCGCATTCGAGCTTCCCGTTCAACAGCGCGACCCGTTCGCCCATGCCACGCAAACCGTATCCCGGCGACGGCGGCTCCGGCGGGCGGCGGCCCTGGTGGTCGATGATCGTTAAGTCGACTTCGTCTTTGTTGAAGGCCACCGTGACGTCTACGGCGGGGCCGCCCGCGTGTTTGCGCGAGTTCGCGAGGGCTTCCTGTACGGCGCGTAGGAGAGTGGTGCCGACAGCTGCGTCTAGCTCGCGTGGTTCGCCTTCGATCACGAGGTCGGCGCGAGAGCCGGTGTCGAGCCTGTACGCGGCGAGAAGGTCTGAGACCGACCGCTCGACGGGTACGGCGTCTTCGCGCAGCGCGGCGACCGCCTTGCGCGCTTCGGCGAGACCGTCTGTCGCCAGCTTCTGCGCGCGTTCTATCTGTGCGAGAGACTCTTCGCTCGCACCGTCGCGGACCAGCATCAGGCGCGCGCCCTGAAGGTTGAGCGCGAGACCGGCGAGGGAGTGCGCGAGGACGTCGTGCAGTTCGCGGGCGATGCGCGCGCGTTCGGCGAGCGCGGCGGCGCGGGCGTGTTCCTCGCTGGCGGTCTGGGCGCGGGCGAGCGCGAGTTCGGTCTGCTCCAGCCGTTCCGCGCGACCCCGGCGGTTGACGGCGAGCAGCACCATCACGACGAGGATCGCGAAGAGGGCGACCGCGTTCAGCCAATCGAGGTCGTAGGCGATCGACCAGACGAGGATCGCCGCCGAAGCCACGGCGAGCGCGACAGCCGCCGCGATCCGGCTGCTCACGCGCAGGGTGTAGAAGACCGCGCCGAACATCGTCGTCGAGGTCCAGCTGCTCGGCTGGATGATCCAGAGCGCTCCCGCCGCCGCGACCACGGCGATCATGGTCGCGGGCATCAGCCAGCGCGGTTTCGACTCGCGGGTGAGCCAGAGCGCCGGGACGGAGAGCACGAGGACCAGCCCGATCAGCGGCCACGTCCACGGCCGCGCGTGCGGGATCGCGAACAGGGGCGGCACGGCGAGCACGCCCCAGCGCACCCAGTCGGCGCCCTCGAACCGCCGCCGGGCGTTGGCGAGCGAGGCCGCCGGTGTGCCCATGGGCCCTCCCTGTCGTCTTGTACGGAAAATGTACTGGCTCGGGCTTGGCTGGAGGTGCTCGGACATTTCCCCCACCAGGAGGTACGCCCCATGTCCAGATTGAGACGGTTCGCGGCGGTCGCGGCCGCGGTGGCCTTGCCCGCGTGCGGCCTGACGCTCGCCGCCCAGTCGGCGGCGTCCGCGGCCCCCAACTTCCAGGCGCCGTTCAAGTGCGGCGTCACGGTCACCGCGGCGACCTTCAGCGGCCACAACCCGGCCAACTCGGTCGACTTCCAGAAGTCCGGCATCACCGGCATGCCGGTGCTCGCGGCCGCGCCAGGGACGGTCACGCGCGTCGCGAACGAGGGCAGCACCAGCTACGGCCGCTGGATCGAGCTGGACCACGGCGGCGGCTGGCGGACCCGGTACGCGCACCTGTCCGAGCAGGAAGTCTCGGTGGGCCAGAGCGTCGGGCAGGGCAAGGAGATCGGCAAGGCGGGCGCGACCGGCGGGGTGACCGGACCGCACCTGCACTTCGAAGAGAACTTGAACGGCGTGACGCAGAAGGCCGTGCTGAACGGCGTCGCGGTGCCGTACTACGGCAAGAAGGACTTCACGAGCAAGAACGGCTGCGGCGGCAACCCGTACTCGGCGACGCAGGTATGCGGGTCGGGCTTCTCGGTGATCGACCAGCAGGCGCTGGGGACGGCGGGCACCGCGTACCTGCTGTACAACTCGTCCTCCAAAGAGAACTGCGTGACGACCCTGAAGGCGGTTTCGCTGGGGACTGCCAGCGCGGTTTCGACGTTCCTGGAGGTGCAGGGCTCGACCAGGGCTACGGACTCGGGGAACTTCACCTACTACGCGGGTCCGGTGAAGAAGACCGCCGGTTCGACGTGCGTCAAGTGGGGCGGTTCGGTCGGCTCTTCGTCGTACGAAAGCCCGTTCGAACACTGCGGCTGAGTGTGTTGTGACCAGTGCTGCCGGAGCCTTTCGCTGGCTCCGGCAGCATTTGTCTATTGTGGACAGTGTTGGCCGATGCACATGCCACCGACAATTTCCGCCGGTTGTCCCCACCAGTGGCCCCGTTGTCCACAACCGCCCGCCGTCGTCCACAGATTTGCCGCGCTGGCCTTGACTCGCGCTTTTCCGGCGCACAGTGGAGGCGTGACCACCTCGACGCCGCCCGGCATCTCCCGGGCCACCCTCCGCAATCCGGCCGACCTCATCGCTTCCCTCCCGTACCTGCTGGGCTTCCGTCCCGCTGATTCCCTGGTGCTGCTGGGTCATCGCGTCCCCGGCACCATGATCGGCCTGATGCTGCGCGCCGACCTTCCGCCGCGAGAACTCCAAGCAGCGCAAGCGGATGCGCTGATCCCGCGCTTCGCCAACCCCGAGCACAACGGTGTCACCGTCGTCCTCGTCGGCGGCTCGCCTGACGAAAACGGTCCACCCCATAGGGAATTCCTAGCCGACCTTCGGCGGGTCCTGACTCGAAACAACCTCCGCTTGTTCCACGCGTTGTGGGCCGCCGAGATCGAACCCGGTGCGCCTTGGTCGTGCTATCTGGATCCGGACTGCAGCGGCGTTGTGCCCGATCCGCAGGAAACGGTCATCGCCGCCGCGACTACGGAGGCGGGTTTCGTCGTCTTTCGCAGCCGTGAAGAGCTAGCCGCCTTGCTGGAACCGCGTTCCCCGGACGCGATCGCTCGTCGCGCCGAACTGCTGGCGTCGTCCCCGGAACCGTTGTACAGCCCCGGAATGTCGCAAAGTGATGTCTTGGACGCTGCGGCGACCGAACTCCGCGACGCGTTCCTCCGCCAGCGCAGAGGTGCTGGCCCGCCCGACGACGACCAGGCCGTTCGGCTGGCTCACGCACTGATGTTCACCCCCATCCGTGACGCGTGCATGGCCCTTGCGGTCCCGCCGCATACGCCGCTGACCCGGGAGGCTGAGGAGGTGTGGCTGACGCTCGTCCGCGAATTGCCTCCGCCGCATCGCGCCGAGGCTGCGCTCTGTCTCGGGTACACCGCTTTGATGCGTGGGGAAGGCGCGTTGGCCGGGATGGCATTGGCGAACGCTGTCGAGGCCGATCCTGGCCATATGGTGGCGGAGTTGCTGCAGGCTGCCTGGAATATCGGCACGGACCCGGCGAAACTGATCGGCCTTGCCGACCTCAGTACGGCGGTGGATCTCGGGTTGTCTCCGCCTTCGGAACCGGGGAGTGCTGCCGAGCCGGGGCCGCCGAGGGGGATGCGATGAACGGGGCTGACCGCGCGGCGGACCGGTGGGTAGCAGAGTTGCGCCCTCGCGAAACGGTTCATCGCCGAGACGGTGGAACGAGGTTCCGTCCGTGGCCTGCGCTGACGGCGCACTGTGCGTCCTAAGCGGACTTTCAGCGCCCGGGTAGGCGCACCCGGGCGATTCCCCCATTGAGGCTCGCCGCAAACGATGCGGCGCGAGGATCCAACCCGGATCCCCGCCCCGAAACATCACCCGCACCAGACTCGTCCGCAGTCCGCAGTCCGCAGCCCGCAGCCCGGGTCGGGGCCCGGCCCGGAATCGCCGTCAGGAAAGACGCGACTGGGTGAACTGCCAAGCGTCCGACACGATCCCGTCGAGGTCGGTCAGCTTGGGCGTCCAGCCGAGTTCTCCGTTGGCCTTGTCGCTCGACGCCACCAGCACCGACGGGTCGCCCGCGCGGCGCGGGGCCACCACGGCGGGGATCGCGTGCCCGGTCACCCGGCGGCAGGCCTCCACGACCTCCAGCACCGAGAAGCCGGTGCCGCTGCCGAGGTTGTAGATGCGGTGCTCGCCGGCGGCGGCGTGGCGCAGGGCGAGGAGGTGGGCGTCGGCGAGGTCGACCACGTGGATGTAGTCGCGGACGGCCGTTTTGTCGGGCGTCGGGTAGTCGTCGCCGTAGATGGAGATGTGTTCGCGGTCGCCGGTCGCGACCTGGAGAACGAGAGGAATGAGATGGGTTTCGGTGGTGTGCCGTTCGCCGAACGCGCCGTAGGCACCGGCCACGTTGAAGTACCGCAGGCTGACCGCGGCCAGGCCGTGGGCGCGGGCGAAGCTGGTGATCGCGTGGTCGATGGCGAGCTTCGACGCGCCATACGTATTGGTCGGCTGCGTCGGGGCCGTTTCCGGGATCGGCGACACGTCGGGCTCGCCGTAGGTCGCCGCGGTCGAGGAGAACACCAGGCGAGGCGTGCCGTGCTTCTTCATCGCCTCCAGCAGTCGCAGCGAGGTCACCACGTTGCCTTCCCAGTACTTCGCCGGGTCGGCCATCGACTCGCCCACCAGCGACTTCGCGGCGAAGTGCAGCACGCCGTCGAAACCCTCGCCGAGAATGTCCGCGGCGACCTCGGCGGCGTCGCCCTCGACGAAACGCGCCTGCGGGTGCACCGCGTCCGCGTGCCCGGTCGACAGGTCGTCCACCACGGTGACCTGGTGACCCGCTTCGATGAGGCGGGCGGCGCACACGCTGCCCACGTACCCCGCGCCGCCCGTCACGATGAGCTTCAGGGGGCTTTGCTGGTCCGTCACGTCAAGGCCTTTCTGCTGAGGGGTGGCGACTCTGCGGCACAGTCTCCCCTCAGAACGACGTGCCGGACCCTCCGGGGGTTGCTCCGGAAATCAGGCCTCGTCGCGGCCCGCGCCGCGCGACGGCACCGCGGTGAACATCCGCGGGCGGCGGAACCCGGCCTGCTCGCAGGCGGTTTCGACCGCGGTGCGCACTCCGTCCAGATCGTCGTCGCGGACCAGCGCGATCGCCGAGCCGCCGAACCCGCCGCCGGTCATCCGCGCGCCCAGCGCGCCGGCCGACCGGGCCGAGTCGACCGCGAGGTCCAGTTCGGGCGTCGAGATGCGGTAGTCGTCGCGCATGCTCACGTGCGAGGCGTCGAGGTACGGCCCGATTTCGGCGAGCTTCTTCTCGCGCAGCAACGCGACCACGTCGAGCACCCGCTGATTCTCGGTGACCACATGGCGCACCAGCGGAACCAGGTCCTCGGGCAGTCGCGCGAGGGCTTCGTCGAGGCCGTCGAGCGCGACGTCGCGCAGCGCCTTCACGCCGAGCAGTTCCGCCGCGCGCTCGGTGCCGCGCCGCCGCGCGCCGTAGCCGCCGTCGGTGTGGGAATGCTTGGTGCGGGTGTCCATGATCAGCACCCGGAGCCCGGCCTCGCCGAGCGGGAACGGCACCTGCTCCATCTCGCCCGAGCGGACGTCGAGGAACAGCACCCGCGAGTCCTCGCAGCACAGCGACGCCGTCTGGTCGAGCAGCCCGGTGGGCGCGCCGACGAAGTCGTTTTCCGACCGCTGCACCCAGCGCGCGATCTCCGGACGCGCGGGAGTGTTCGCTCCGCCGTCTTCGAGTTCCACCCCGGCCACGCCCAGCAACGCCAGCGAAACCGCGCATTCCAGCGCGTGAGAGGAGGAAAGCCCGGCCCCGGAAGGCACGTCGCCGGCGATGACCAGGTCCGCTCCGTCGGCGAAACCCTGGTCGCGCAGCACCCACGCCACCCCGGCGGGATACGCGGCCCATCCGGGCACCGAACCCGGTTCGAGCGCGGCGATGTCGTGCGGGCCGGAGTGCTGCAGCTGCCCGTCGTCGCCGAGGGTGGCGACCTGGAGCTTGCCGTCCTGGCGCGGGGACGCGGCCGCGGCGAGCCGGTGCGGGAGCGCGAAGGGCAGCACGAAACCGTCGTTGTAGTCGGTGTGCTCGCCGATCAGGTTCACCCGGCCCGGCGCGGACCACACGCCTGCCGGGGCCCGCCCGTGGACCTCCCGGAACGCGCGCGCCGCGTCGGTCGCCGGGGTCACTTGGCGAGCGCCAGCACGGCGTGCAGCGCCGCGGTGGACACCTGCGCCGTGGTCTCGGTGCCCTTGACCTCGACGGTCGCGCTGCCGCCGGAAGCCTTGCCGACCGTGACGAGCCCGCCGGGCACGATCCCGACCGTCCGCAGCTCGGTGAGCAGCGACTCGTCGAGCTGCACGTGCTCGGCGATGCGGCGGATCTCCACCTCGCCGCCGCCGGTGCGGGCGTACTCGTCGAGGCGCACCAGGCCGTCCTCGGCGCGCGGCGCGGGATCGCCGTCGCCGAGCTTGTCCAGGCCGGGGATCGGGTTGCCGTAGGGCGACGTGGTCGGGTGGTCGAGCAGCTTCACCAGCTTGCGCTCGACGGCCTCGCTCATCACGTGCTCCCAGCGGCACGCCTCGTTGTGCACGTGCTCCCACTCGAGGCCGATCACGTCGACGAGGAGGCGTTCGGCGAGCCGGTGCTTGCGCATGACCGCGACGGCGAGGTCGTGGCCGTGGTCGGTGAGCTGCAGATGCCGGTCGTCGGCGACGACGACCAGCCCGTCGCGCTCCATCCTGGCCACGGTCTGGCTCACGGTGGGCCCGCTCTGCTGCAGCCGCTCCGCGATCCGGGCCCGCAGCGGGACGACACCTTCCTCTTCGAGCTCGTAGATGGTACGCAGGTACATCTCGGTGGTGTCGATGAGATCGTTCACGCTGTCCCCTTCGTCCGCGTAGCTCATCGTAGTCGTTGGCCCCGACAGCGACGGCCCGCCTCGGCGTAACGGCGCGGCCTCGCCGAAAAGTCCTGCCCTGATGCGCGAACCGCGTCCGGACCTGCAGGATGGGGCCATGCGACCGTTGATCTCGCCCGCTGAGCTCGCCGCGTTCCCCGATCGCGAGCGTCCCGTCGTGCTGGACGTCCGCTGGCGGCTCGGCGGACCGCCCGGCGCGGAGTCCTACCAGGAGGGACACGTGCCCGGGGCGGTGTTCGTCGACCTCGACACGGCGCTGGCCTCGCCGCCCGGAGACGGCGGCCGACACCCGCTGCCCGACCCCGCCGTGCTGCAGCGTGAGCTGCGCAAAGCGGGCGTTCGGGACGGGCGTCCGGTGGTCGTGTACGACGACGCCGACGGCTCGGTCGCCGCGCGGGCCTGGTGGCTGCTGCGCTGGGCCGGCCATCCGGAGGTCGCGGTGCTCGACGGCGGTTACACAGCGTGGCTGGCCGAGGGGCGGGAAGTGACGGCCGAGGTGTCGTCGCCGGAGCCGGGCGATATCGAGGTCAAGCCAGGCGGCATGCCGGTCCTGTCGGCGGACGACGCGGCGGCGCTCGCGCGCGAAGGCGTGCTGTTCGACGCGCGGGCGCACGTCCGCTACACGGGCGAGACCGAGCCGGTCGACCCGCGCGCCGGGCACATCCCGGGTGCGGTGAGCGCGCCGTCGTCCGAGCACGCGGGTGCGGACGGGCGCTGGAAGTCGCCGTCCGAGCTTGCCGAGCGGTTCGCGTCGCTGGGTTCGGCCGAGGGCGTTCCGGTCGGCGCTTACTGCGGTTCGGGCGTGACCGCGTCCTCGGTGGTGCTCGCGCTGGAGGTAGCCGGGCGTGCGGAGCCCGCGGCGCTGTATGCGGGGTCGTGGTCGCACTGGTCGCGGGATCCGGAACGTCCGGCGGCCACCGGCCCCGAACGCGGCTGAATTCGTCGGAACTTTCGGTGCCGCGGGCCGACTTCTCGTCCGGAAGGCTTTTCCAGGCGAGAGGCGGCGTTCATGGAGCGAAGGACATTCCTGCGCGGGTCGGCGGCGGCCGGAGCGGCGATGGCGGCGACGTCCGCCGCGGCGGTACCGGCTGCTGCGGCGGCTGGGGCTGCTGCAGGGACCGAGGCTGCATCGACCGGAGCAGCGACCGGGGCGGCGGCGACTGAGGCCGCGGTCGGGCGGCGGCCGTTGCGGGTGCAGGTCGTGTTGTTCGACGGCGTCGAGGAGCAGGACTTCGCCGGTCCGTACGAGGTGTTCTCCGCGGCGGGCATGCACGCGAAGCGCGGCACGGACGTTTCATACGTGCGCGTGGACGGGCCGGGCTTCGTGCGCGCTTCGTACGGGACGAAGGTGGAGGTCGAGCGCGGCTGGTCCCCGCAGGACGCTGACATCATCGTCGTGCCCGGCGGCGGTTACGGGAAGCGGAAGGGGCCGGGCATCTGGGCGGAGATCGACCGCCGGGTGCTGCCGGACGCGCTCGCCGCC
Source organism: Amycolatopsis sp. cg13 (assembly GCF_041346965.1). Taxonomy (GTDB): domain Bacteria; phylum Actinomycetota; class Actinomycetes; order Mycobacteriales; family Pseudonocardiaceae; genus Amycolatopsis. The sequence goes on along the minus strand of NZ_CP166848.1, from coordinate 3,268,426 downwards.
GCGCCGCGCAAGGGGCTGACTCTGGCGTCGCTCTGCACGGGCACGCTTCTGCTCGGCGCGGCCGGACTGGTGCGCGGACGTCCGTGCACGACGCACCACGGCGCGGTCGAGACGCTTGTCCAGCAGGGAGGCGTGGTCAAGAAAGCCCGCGTGGTCGACGACGGCGACGTGGTCACCTCGGGCGGCATCACGAGCGGGCTGGACCTGGCCTTGTGGCTGGTCAAACGGGAACTCGGCGCCGACGCGGCGGCCGGGCTGGAGGAGATGCTGGAGTACGAGGCGCGCGGCGTCGTCTGGACGCGCGGCTGAGTTTCGCCCTGTCGCGGAATCCGGCGGCTGAAGGGGCGCGTGGGTGGGTTCTGGCCTGTTGCGGAATCCGGCTCGGAGTGTGGCGGCTGAAGGGGCGCGCGGCTGGGTTCCGGCCTGTCGCGGAACCGGGCTCGGGGCGCGGAGGCTGAAGCGGCATGTGGCTGAGTTCCGCCCCGCCGCGGAACCCGGCTCGGGGCGCGGCGGGGAAGTACAGTGCGGGGCATGTCGTCGCCTGCAGTTGTCTGGGATCCGTCGCTGCTGAAGTACGACCTGGGCGGGCACCATCCGTTCAACCCCGTCCGGCTCGACCTCACCGTGCGGCTCGCCGCTGAGCTGGGCGTGCTCGACGGGGTCGAACTGCTCGTGCCCACCGCGGCCGGCGACGAGGAGCTGCTGCGCGTGCACGCGCCCGAGTACTTGGCCGCGGTGCGGGAGGCTCCGGACGTCAGCTGGGACGTCGGGCACGGGCTCGGGACCGACGACAATCCCGTGTTCCCCGGGATGCACGACGCGACCGCGCTGGTCGTGGGCTCGACGCTGCTCGCCGCCCGCAAGATCGCCGACGGCGAGGTGCGGCGGGCAGTCAACATCGCGGGCGGGCTGCACCACGCGATGCGCGATCACGCCTCCGGGTTCTGCATCTACAACGACTGCGCGATCGCCATCTCGTGGCTGCTCGACCACGGCTTCGACCGCATCGCGTACGTCGACACCGACGTGCACCACGGCGACGGCGTCCAGGCCGCGTTTTACGACGACCCGCGCGTCCTCACCGTTTCGATGCACCAGCACCCGTTCACGCTCTGGCCCGGCACCGGCTACTCCGCCGAGGTCGGCAGGGGCAAGGCATCCGGCACGGCGGTGAACATCCCGCTGCCGCCGCACACGCGGGACCCCGGGTGGCTGCGGGCGTTCGACGCGGTCGTTCCCGCTGTGCTGCAAGAGTTCCAGCCGCAGCTGCTCGTCACGCAGTGCGGGGTCGACTCGCACGAGGAAGACCCGATGGCGGACATGTCCCTGTCGGTCGACGGCCACCGCACCATCTACTCCACCCTGCGCGACCTCGCCGAACGCTATGCGAACGGCCGCTGGCTGGCCGTCGGCGGCGGGGGATACCAGCTGATCCGCGTGGTGCCGCGCTCGTGGACGCACCTGATGGCGACCGTGCTGGACCGCGACGTCCCGCCGGAAACGCCGCTGCCGCCCGGCTGGGTCTCGACGGTCCAGCGCGCCGCCCCGGCGGCCGACCTCCCCGCCGCGATGACCGACGGCAAGGACACCGCCTTCAAACCGTGGGGCGACGACGCGGACGACCCGGTGGACATCGCGATCCGCGACACCCGCCGCGCGATCTTCCCGCTGCACGGCCTCGACCCGGACGATCCGAGGGACTGACCATGCCCGACCAGCCTCGCCATCCCGGCTCCGGCGCGCACCGCACGACGCCCGGGCCAGGAGCGCGGAATCCCGAAGGCACCGGAACGCTCGGATCGGCCGCCGCCAAGCACAGCGAGGGCGGCGCACCGGGCGGACCCGCGCGGAGCGGCGTGCCGGGTGCCTCCCGCGGGGCTTCGACCGCGAACCCGGCGGCTGGCGGACGCGCGGCCCCGGAATGGCTTGCGCCAGCTGGAGAACCCGGGGCGATGAGCGGCGGTGGGCGATGAATGGCGGCGATGCGACGGGCGGCGACGGGACGGCGGGTGAGACTGGAGCCGCCGGTTTCGGGATGAGTGGAAACGCGCCGGCGGGGAACTCCGCCGCGGACAGCAGCAACGCGGCGTCCGGCCCGTCCGCGGCCAGGGAACCCGGCGCGGCGGACGGGAGCGCCACGGCGAGAGGTGAGGCGATGTCTGGCGATTTCGGAGCGGAGGATTCTGCGGCGGCTGGCAAGCGGGTGGCGTCGGACCATTCCGCTTCGGCAGAGCACCCCGCCCCAAGCGGAAAGCGCGATCCTTACGACTACCCCCGCGATTGGGAAGCCGACGTCGTCCTCTCCGACGGCGGCACTGTCCACTTGCGACCCGTCGTGCCCAGTGACGCCGACGGGCTCGTCGCGTTGCACGGCAGGCTTTCCGAGCGCACCCGGTACTTCCGGTACTTCGGCGCCTACCCTCGCATCCCGCCGCGGGATCTTGAGCGGTTTTCCACTGTGGACCACCACGATCGGGTCGCGTTTGTGGCCTTGCTCGGGGACGACGTGGTCGCGGTGGGGCGCTACGAGCGGCTCGATCAGGGGCCGTCGGCGGAGGTCGCGTTCGTCGTGGACGACAAGCATCAGGGGCGCGGGCTCGGGTCGATTCTGCTGGAGCACCTCGCGGCGGCGGCGTCGGAGAGCGGGCTGCGGCGGTTCGTCGCGGAGGTGCTGAGCGAGAACGCGGCGATGGTGCGCGTGTTCCGCGACGCGGGCTACCAGGTCAGCCGCGCGATCGAGGAAGGCGTGCTGCATCTCGAGTTCGACATCGACCCCACGGAGGAGTCGCTCGCGGTCGCGCGGTCGCGGGAGCAAGCCGCGGAGGCGCGGAGCGTGCACAATTTGCTGCATCCCGACACGGTGGCGGTGATCGGGGCCTCGGCGGATCCCACCAAGGTCGGGCATGTCGCGTTCGCCAATATGCTCGCGGCCGACTTCGCGGGGGCCGTTTACCCGGTCAATCCGGAGCATCGGTCGGTTCGCGGGGTGCGGGCGTATCCGTCGGTGCTGGATATTCCGGATCCCGTCGATCTCGCGTTGGTGGCGGTGCCCGCGGAGGCTGTCGAATCGGTGTTGGACGCTTGTTTGGCCAAGGGCGTCAAGACGCTGGTGATCGTGTCCGGCGGGTTCGCCGAGTCCGGGCCGCTCGGGTTGCACGCGGAGTTGCGGCTGGTCGGCGAGGCGCGGGCGCACGGGATGCGGGTCGTCGGGCCGAATGCGTTGGGGGTGCTGAATACCGCGAAGGACGTTCGGCTCAATGCGACGCTCGCGCCGCGATTGCCGAAGCGGGGGCGGACTGGGTTCTTCTGTCAGTCAGGCGCGCTCGGGACGGCGATTCTTGCCGACGCGGGGTCGCGCGGGCTCGGGTTGTCGACGTTTGTGTCGGCGGGCAACCGGGCGGATGTGTCCGGCAATGATCTGCTGCAGTATTGGGAAACCGATCCCGACACCGATCTGGTGTTGCTGTATCTGGAGTCGTTCGGCAATCCGCGGAAGTTCGCGCGGCTTGCGCGCAGGTTGGCGCGGTCGAAGCCGATCGTGGCGGTGAAGTCCGGGCGGCATGCGGTGCGGCCGCAGCTCGCGGCGACGTCGGCGGAGGTCGACGAGGCCAGTGTGCAGGCGTTGTTCGAGCAGGCTGGCGTCGTGCGGGTCGAGTCGCTGGCGCAGTTGTTCGACACGGCGCTCGTGTTCGCGCATCAGCCGTTGCCGGCGGGGCCTCGGATCGGGATCGTCGGGAACTCCAGTGCGATCGGGTTGCTGGCCGCCGACACCGCCCGCGCGGAGGGGCTGCGGCTGGCGTTCGATCCGGTCGACATCGGGCCGCAAGCGGGACCGGACGAGTTCGCGACGGCGGTGCGCGAAGCGTTGGATTCGCCGGAGACGGACGCGTTGATAGCGGTGTTTGCGCCGCCGGTGGCGATTCCGGGGGCTGCGTACGCGCGAGCGTTGCGCGAAGCGGTGTCGGAGATGAAGCAGTCGAAGCCGATTGTCTCGACGTTCCTTGCGGCGGAAGGTGTGCCGGACGAGCTGGCGGTGCTGTCCGACGACGGCGTGCCGACGCGTGGGTCGATTCCGTCGTATTCGAGCCCGGAGCGCGCGGTGAACGCGTTGGCGCGCGTGGTGCGGTACGCGGCGTGGCGGCAGCGGCCGCAGGGGACGTTGGTGCGGCCTGGCGGGCTGCATGTCGAGCAGGCGCAGGAGATCGTGCGCGAGTTGTTGCCGGAGGACGGCAGTTCGACGCTGTTGTCGGACGACGACGTGGTGCGGTTGCTCAGCTGTTACGGCGTGGATGTGGTGCCGTTCCGGGTGGCGTCCAGTGAGGACAGCGCAGTGGCCGCCGCGGCTGAACTCGGTTACCCCGTCACGTTGAAGGCGGTGGACGAGCGGTTGCGGGGGCGGCCGGACTTCGCGGGCGTACGGCTTGACCTGATGTCCGAAGACTCCGTACGCGGTGCGTACCGGGATCTGTGCGCGGTGTCGGGCGACGAAGACGTGTACGTGCAACGGATGGCGCCGAAGGGGTTGTCGTGCGCGATCGGGCTGCAGGACGATCCGTCGTTCGGCACGCTCGTGTCGTTCGGGCTGTCCGGGTTGGTCAGCACGCTGCTTGGCGACCGCGCGTACCGGGCGGTGCCGTTGACGGACGTTGACGCGGCGACGCTGATTCGTGAGCCGCGTACGTCGCCGTTGCTGACGGGGTATCGCGGTGATGAGCCTGCGGACCTCGCGGCGTTGCAGGACATGGTGTTGCGCGTCGCGGCGCTCGCGGAGGACAACCCCGAGGTGCGGTCGTTGGCGTTGGATCCGATCCTCGCGTCGCCGGACGGGGCGTTCGTCGCCAACGCGCGGCTGGTGGTGGGCGCACCGCCGACGCGGCCGGATACCGGACCGCGTCGGCTGCGGCACATCACGCCGTTGGACTCGTGAGCGGCGATCGCGGTTCTAACCGGGATTGCCGCTCACGAGGGCCCTGCCCAACCCCAATAGCTGCTCCGTCGCGCCGCCGCTGGTGAACTCCAGGCGCTTCGCGGCGGCGAAGTAGCGGTGGATGGGGTGCTCGACATCGATGCCGACGCCGCCGTGCAGGTGCACTGCGGTGTGCGCGACGCGGTGTCCGGCTTCGGCGGCCCAGAACTTCGCCGTGGCCACGTCAGCGGCAGCGGGCAGGCCTTCGGAGAGTTTCCAGGCTGCCTGCCATAGCGTCAGCCGTACGGCCTCGACGTCGATGTACGCGTCGGCGAGGCGGTGTCGGACGGCCTGAAAGCTGCCCAGCACCTTGTCGAACTGCTTGCGTTCGCGCGTGTACGCAGCGGTCAGTTCGAGCGCGCATTCCAAGACACCCAACTGTTGCGCGCAAGCGCCGAGAGCGCCGCGAAGGCGCAGCTGTTCGCCGACATCGCCGAGAGCGACTCCGGGGGCGTCGGACAGCGTCACCAAACCAGCGTCAGCATGGTCCGTGGTGGACTGCGCGTCGATAGAGACCCCAACAGCGTCCTTCTCGACGATGTACACGCCGTCGGCAGCTTCGACGAGTAAGGCGTCCGCGAAGGCTGCGAAGGGAACAGCGGTCTGCGTACCCGTGAGGCGTCCGTCTGAAGCGACGAACGACCCGCCCAGGGCGACAGCGAGCACGGCTTTACCGCGCGAAACCGGCAGCAGCCATCGCTCGGCCAGCAACGGATCAGTGAGCACCGAGCCAGCCTGGACGACCGACGACAGATAGGGGACCGGCGCGACCGCGCGGCCGATCTCGATCAGGACAGAGCACTGTTCCAGCAACCCGAAACCGCCGCCGCCGACCGTCGAGGGCAGGGCCGCGTCGAGGACGCCGGACCGGGCCAGAACCGTCCACAGTGGAGCATCGAAACCGCCGGAGCCATGCGGGCCCAGCGATTCCGCGGTGACCTGGTCGGCGAGAATGCGCCGGGTCAGCGCGGAAAGGTCGTTTTGTGCTTCGGTGAGGGAGAAGTCCACCGGGAGAACTCCTAACGCGTCACGGGCTGGCCGAGGGCGGTGGCGGCGACGATGTCGCGCTGCACCTCGTTGGTGCCGCCGCCGAAAGTGAGGATCAACGCCGAGCGGTGCAGCCGTTCCAGCCGTCCCGCGAGCACCGCGCCGGGGGAGCCGTCGCGCACGACGGCGGCCGCGCCGACCACCTCCATCAGCAGCCGGTACGCCTCGATCGCCATCTCGGTGCCGTAGATCTTGGTCGCCGACGCCTCGGCCGGGCCGAGTTCGCTGGCAGCGGCGGCCCAGGCGATCTTCCAGTTCCGCAGCTTCAGGTACTCCGCGTAGGCGTGCACTCGCGCGAGGTGCGTCCGGACCCATTCGCGGTCGGTCAGCGACTCCGCGCGGGCCCATTCCACGACGTCGGCCAGTGCTTTCCGCACTGGTGCGGCTGAGGTGAGCGCGACGCGTTCGTGGTTGAGCTGGTTGGTGATCAGCGGCCAGCCCGCGTTCTCCTCGGCGACCCGCGACGTGACCGGCACGCGGATGTCGTCGTAGTAGGTCGCGCTGGTGCCGGGACCCGCGACGGTGTGCACCTTCGTCCAGGAAAAGCCCGGCGCGGAGGTCGGCACGATCAGGATCGACAGGCCCTTGTGCTTGCGCGCCTCCGGATCGGTGCGCGCGGCGAGCCACACGTAGTCGGCGTACTCGATCAGGCTGGTCCACATTTTCTGCCCGTTGACCACGTACTCGTCGCCGTCGCGGGTAGCCCGCGTGCGCAGCGAGGCGAGGTCCGTGCCCGCACCCGGCTCGGAGTAGCCGATCGCGAAATGCAGCTCGCCGGCGGCGATCTTCGGCAGGTAGAACGCCTTCTGATCCGGCGTGCCGAACCGCATGATCGTCGGGCCGACCGTGTTCACCGTCAGGAACGGCACCGGCACCCCGGCGATCGCCGCTTCGTCGGTGAAAACCAGCTGGTCGAGCATGCTCCGGTCCTGGCCGCCGTACTCGCGCGGCCAGCCGAGCGCGAGCCAGCCGTCCTTGCCGAGCTGCCGGACGATTTCCTTGTACGCCAACCCGTCGCCGTACTCGCCGCCCGGCGCGGCGAGACTTTCCCGCCGCGCGGGAGTCATCAGTTCGGCGAAGTATTCCCGCAGCTCAGCGGCCAGCGCCTGCTGCTCGCTCGTATAGTCGATCCGCACCCGTCACCTCCACCCCGCCGGTCTCGTTGTGGTGTCGTACCGGGCCCCGGCGGTAAGCTAGAACCTGTTCTAGTTGTACCAGGAGCGGCGAGCGGGAGGAAGCATGGAGGTCAGTGTCGACCGGACGCTGTGCGAGGCCAACGCGGTGTGCGTGGGGTTCGCGCCGGAGGTCTTCGATCTCGACGACGACGAGAACCTGGTGATCGGGCCGGTTCCGGAGGATGAAGTAGAACGTGTTTCGCAAGCGGTGACGAACTGCCCGAAGAATGCCCTGTTCACGACCGGTTGATCGGGGCTTGCTCAATACGAGAACAGATTCTAGTCTGTGCTTCGTCAGGCAGGCTTCGACGAGGAGGCTCGCGGGTGAAATCGGCCGCAGGGAACACGAACGACAACCGGGCTGAGGCGGTTCGATGACTCTCGAGGGCAAGGTCGCTGTCGTCACCGGGGCCGGAGCGGGGCTCGGCCGGGCCGAGGCGCTCGCGCTGGCCCGCGAAGGCGCGTCCGTCGTGGTCAACGACATCGGCGAGGCGACGGACGTCGTGGCCGAGATCGAGAAGCACGGCGGCAAAGCGCTCGCGGTGGCCGGGGACGTCTCCTCGGCCGAGACCGCGAAGGAACTGCTGTCGGCCGCGGTGGACCACTTCGGCAGCCTCGACATCGTCGTGAACAACGCGGGCGTGCTCCGCGACCGGATGCTGTTCTCGATGTCCGACGAAGACTGGGACAAGGTCATCGCGGTGCACCTGCGCGGGCATTTCCTGCTGTCCCGCAACGCCGCAGCGTACTGGCGCGATCGCTCCAAAATGGAGGGACAGCCGGTGTACGGCAGGCTGGTGAACACCGCGTCCGAGGCGTTCCTGGTCGGTTCGCCGGGCCAGCCCAACTACTCGGCGGCCAAGGCGGGCATCGCGGCGCTCACCATGTCCGCGGCGCGCGGGCTGGCGAAATACGGCGTGCGCGCCAACACGATCTGCCCGCGCGCCCGCACCGCGATGACCGCGGATGTCTTCGGCGAAGCGCCCAAGGACGTGCTCGATCCGTTGTCCGTCGAGCATGTCGCTCCGTTTGTCGCATTTCTTGCCTCACCGGACGCGGACGCCATCAACGGGCAGGTTTTCGTCGTCCACGGCGGCATGGTCGCGTTGCTGAAGCCGCCGTCGGTGGAGGAGCGGTTCGACACCGCCAACGGCGCCTGGACCACCGGCGAACTCGCCGCGACCGTCGGCGCGCACTTCGCCGATCGCGACCCGGAGCGGATGTTCGCCGCGACCGATCTGCTTTCGCTGCCCTGAACCCGGAGGACGCATGACCGAGGACCGGATGGCCGGCAAAGTCGCCTTGATCACCGGAGCAGCACGCGGCCAGGGCGCGGCGGCCGCGCGCGCGTTCGTCGCGCAGGGCGCGAAGGTGGTGATCGCCGACGTCCTCGACGACGAAGGCAAGGAGCTGGCCGCCGAACTCGGCGAATCGGCCGTGTTCTGCCACCTCGACGTGAGCGACGAGGACGGCTGGACGGCCGCGGTCGACCGCACGGTGACGGAATTCGGCGCGCCGACGGTACTGGTCAACAACGCCGGGGTGCTGTACTTTTCGGAGCTCGCGAAGACGCCGCTGGCCGAATACGAACGCGTCGTGCGGATCAACCAGATCGGGGCGTTTCTCGGCATGCGCTCGGTCGTTGAACCGATGGCAGGGGCCGGCGGCGGCTCCATCGTCAACGTGTCCTCTGTGGAGGGTCTGGCCGGGATGCCGTTCCTCGTCGCCTACACCGCGACCAAGTTCGCGATCCGCGGGATGACCAAGGTCGCCGCGCTGGAACTGGGCGCGCGCGGGATCCGGGTCAACTCGGTGCATCCGGGCATGATCGACACGAAAATGGTGTCCGACGCCGCGGGCGCGGACGTGGACGTGTCCTGGGTGGGCAAGAAGGTCGCGCTCGGCCGGGTGGGCCGCGCCGACGAGATCGCGCCGCTGCTGGTGTTCCTCGGCAGCGACGAGAGTTCGTATTGCACCGGCAGCGAGTTCGTCGCCGACGGCGGGGCCACGGCTACCCATGCGTTGAAACTGTGATCGGTGCTGGTGGGCCTAGGGTGACGGCTGGGGGCTGAAGGGACGGGAGTGAACACCGCTAACCGAAATCGGCGGGCGGGGATGGGCAAGACTCGGGGGTGACTACTGGGAGGTGCGGTGGGCGGAAGCGGCTCGGTCACTCTCCCGGGCACCGCGGCGCTGACCCAGGTCGGCAGGCTCGCCACGCTGTCCTGGGAGGTCCTGCGGGCGATTTTCAAGCGCCCGTTCCAGTTCCGCGAATGGATCCAGCAGTGCTGGTTCTTCGCGAGCGTGACCATTCTTCCGACGGCCTTGGTCGCGATCCCGTTCGGCGCGGTCATCGCGCTGCAGCTGGGATCGCTGACCACGCAGATCGGCGCGCAGTCCTTCACCGGCGCGGCCAGCGCGCTCGCCATCGTGCAGCAGGCGAGCCCGTTGATCACCGCGCTGCTGGTGGCCGGTGCAGGAGGAAGCGCCGTCTGTGCTGATATTGGCGCGCGCAAGATCCGCGAAGAGATCGACGCGATGGAAGTGCTCGGCGTCAACCCGATCCAGCGGATCGTGGTGCCGAGGGTGCTCGCCGCGATCGTGGTGTCGGTGCTGCTCAACGGCCTGGTCAGCGTGGTCGGCGTGCTCGGCGGCTACTTCTTCAACGTGGTCCTGCAGGGCGGCACGCCCGGCGCGTACCTGGCCAGCTTCAACGCGCTCGCGCAGGTGCCGGACCTCTGGATCAGCGAGATCAAGGCGTTCCTGTACGGCTTCGTCGCGGGCGTGGTCGCCGCGTTCCGCGGGCTGAACCCGGCGGGCGGGCCGAAGGGCGTCGGCGACGCGGTGAACCAGGCGGTGGTGATCACCTTCCTGCTGCTGTTCCTGATCAACGTCGTGCTGACCGCCGTGTACCTCAAAGTCGTGCCCCCGAAGGCGTTGTGACATGACGGCCGAACCGATCGAGCAGCCGCGCACGTCCGACCGGACGTTAGAGATCATCGCGCGCCCCGGCGCGAGTCTCGAAGGACTCGGGAAGCAGCTTTCGTTCTACGGCCGGGCGCTCGCCTGGTCGCCGCGCACAATCCGTCGCTACGGCCGGGAAACCACGCGACTGCTCACTGAAGTCTGCTTCGGCACCGGCGGCCTCGCGGTGATCGGCGGGACGCTCGGCGTGATGATCGGCATGACGCTGTTCACCGGTCTCATCGTGGGCCTGCAAGGCTATTCGGCGCTGAACCAGCTCGGCACCGCCGCGCTCACCGGGTTCATTTCGGCCTACTTCAACACCCGCGAGGTCGCGCCGCTGTCGGCCGGGCTCGCGCTGTCGGCCACCGTCGGCTGCGGGTTCACCGCACAGCTCGGCGCGATGCGGATCTCCGAAGAGATCGACGCGCTCGAAGTGATGGCCGTGCCGAGCATGCCGTACCTCGTCACCACGCGCGTGCTCGCCGGCGTCACCGCGGTGATCCCGCTGTACGCGGTGGGCCTGCTGTCCTCGTATCTCGCGTCGCGGCAGATCACCATCTGGCTTTACGGCCAGTCCGCGGGCACGTACGACCATTACTTCACGCTGTTCCTCCCGCCGGAGGACGTGCTGTGGTCGTTCGCCAAGGTGATCGTGTTCAGCGTGCTGGTGATCCTTTCCCATTGCTATTACGGCTATACCGCGTCCGGCGGGCCGGCCGGGGTGGGCATCGCGGTGGGCCGCGCGGTGCGGACGTCGATCGTGCTGATCTCGGTGCTGGACTTCTTCCTGAGCCTCGCGATCTGGGGCGCGAACACGACAGTGCGGATATCCGGATGAGTACCCGTCGAGAGTTGCGCAAACGGCTCCAGTACCAGCTGCTGGGCCTGGTCTTCCTGGTCGTGGCCGCGTTGTTCTTCACCACCACGATCGCCGCGTACCGCAAGGTGTTCACGCCGGTCACGCTCGTGAAGCTGGAGACCGACCACGTCGGCAGCCAGCTGCGGGTCGGCGGCGACGTGAAGGTGCGCGGGATGCTTGTCGGCGAGATCCGCGACGTGCGGCCGGTCGGCGACCACGCGGAGCTGGATCTGGCGCTGCAGCCGGACAAGACCGACGTGATCCCGTCGAACGTTTCGGCGCGGCTGCTGCCGAAAACCCTGTTCGGCGAACGGTACGTCGCGCTCCAGCTGCCTGAGCAGGCGCAGCGGCCGATCAAGGCGGGCGACGTCATCCCGCAGGACCGCAGCAGCACCGCGATCGAGCTGGAGCAGGTGCTCAACCACGTCATGCCGCTGCTGCAGGCGGTGCAGCCGGAGAAGCTTTCGAGCACGCTCAACGCCGTGTCCACCGCGCTCGACGGCCGCGGCAAGAAGCTCGGCGAGACGCTCACCCAGCTGTCGGACTACCTCGGCAAGCTCAACCCGTCGCTGCCGGATCTCAAGGCCGACATCACCGGACTGGCCAACGTTTCCGGCATCTATGACAAGGCCGCGCCGGACGCGTTGCAGGCGCTGTCGGACCTCACCACGACGACGCAGACCATCGTGGAGAAACAGCGCGGCCTGACCGATCTGTACTCCTCGGTCACCGGCACCGCCACCGACCTGACGCGCTTCCTGGAAGTCAACAAGGACAACATCATCCGCCTCACCACCGCCGTGCAGCCCACGCTCGACGTGCTCGCGAAGTACGCGCCGGAATACCCGTGCCTGTTCAAGCAGCTGGCCGGGACGGTGCCGAACGCGGAGCTGGCGTTCGGCAAGGGCACCGCGCATCCGGAGGTCAGCCGCGTGACGATCGAGTTCTCGGCGAGCCGCGGCAAGTACCTGCCCGGCGTCGACGAGCCGAAGTACGACGACAAACGCGGCCCGCGCTGCTATCCGCAGGTGCCGAAACCCGGGCACTGGCCGCAGTATCCGCCGGACGGCGCGGTGAAGGACGGGGCGAGCAAACCCGCTCCGCCGCACAATCCGGACGGCACGCTGCCCGGCGACTTCACCAACGGCCCGCTGCCCGGCGGGTCCGGCTCGACCGGCGGCGCGCCCAGCATCGTCGGGTCGGCCGACGAGCAGAAACTGCTCGACCTGCTGGTCTCGCCGACGCTGAACACCACGCCGGAGAACGTGCCGGGCTGGTCCGGGCTGCTGGTCGGGCCGCTGTACCGCGGGGCGGAGGTGGAGCTGAAATGAGGTCGTTCGTTCCCGCGCTGATCAAGATCGGCATCTTCGCCGTGGTCACCGTGCTGCTCACCGGGGTCCTCGCCACCACGATCGCGAACACGAACTTCGGCAACACCGCGTCCTACGTCGCGAAGTTCACCGACGCGTCCGGCCTGCAGGCCGGCGACGACGTGCGGATCTCCGGCGTGAAGGTCGGCCAGGTCGAGACGATCGGGGTCGACCAGGGCGAGCAGAACTACGCCGAGGTGCGGTTCCTCGTCGAATCGGCCTACAAGCTGCCCTCGCTCGCCACCGCGACCATCAAGTACCGCAACCTCGTCGGCCAGCGCTACCTCTCGCTCGGCACCGACGTCAGCGGCGGCGACCTGCTGTCCCCCGGCGACACGATCCCGCCGGAGCGGACCAAGCCGGCGCTCAACCTGACCGTGCTGTTCAACGGGTTCAAGCCGCTGTTCAAAGCGCTCGACCCGAAGGAGGTCAACCAGCTTTCCGCCGAGATCGTGCAGGTGTTCCAGGGCGAGGGCGGCACGATCACCAGCCTGCTGTCGCACACCGCGTCGATCACGTCGGCGATCGCGGGCAAGGACAAGGTGATCGGGCAGGTCATCGACAATCTCAACCAGGTGCTCAGCACGGTCAACGCGCGCGGCCCCCAGCTCGGCGACCTCGTCGACCAGACGCAGCGGCTGGTGAGCGGCCTGGCCGAGCAGCGCAAGCCGATCGGCGACGCGGTGGGCGCGCTCGGCGACCTGACCAACGCGACCGCGGGCCTGCTGGCGGACGCGCGGCCGGTCGTGCAGCAGGACGTGGCCCAGCTCGGGAAGCTGTCGAACAACCTCAACGATTCGCAGCCGCTCATCGAGCATCTGCTGCAGGTGCTGCCGGGGAACCTGGAGAAGTTCACCCGGACCCTGAGCTACGGCAGCTGGTTCAACTACTACCTGTGCGGGATCGAAGGCACCATCGGCATTTCCTCGCTGGACGTGACGCTGCCGATTGTTCCGGTCCCCGGCACCGAACGCGCGCCGAGGTGTGGCCCGTGAAGCGACTGAAAGACCGAAACCAAGCCAGCGTCGGCGCGGTGACGCTCGTGCTCATCGTGCTGATCACTGCCGTGACGTACTTTTCCGACAGCATCCCGATGTTCGGCAACGGCACCACTTACACCGCTGCGTTCGCCGAGTCCGCCGGGCTCGCGCCGGACAACGAGGTGCAGGTGGCCGGCGTCAAGGTCGGGCAGGTGACTTCGGTGGAACTGGGGCACAAGCAGGTGCTCGTGAAGTTCCGGGTGAAGGGCGTGCGGGTCGGCGACGCGTCCACGGCGTCGATCGAGATCAAGACGCTGCTGGGGGAGAAGTACCTCGCGCTGGACACGAAGGGCGGCGGCACGCAGACGCCCGGCGACACGATCCCGGTGCAGCGCACGCGGACGCCGTTCCAGCTGCAGGACGCGTTCAACCAGCTGTCCACGACGGTCGGCGACATCGACACCAAGCAGTTGGCACAGAGCTTCACCACGCTGTCGGATTCGCTCAAGGACAGTCCGCAGTACTTGAAGGACACGCTGTCCGGGCTGTCGGCGTTGTCGAAGACGGTGTCCTCGCGCGACGCCGACCTGCACGCGCTGCTGTCCAACACGAGCAAGATCTCGAAGACGCTGTCCGACCGGAACGCCCAGCTGCAGCAGGTGATCAGCGACGGCAACTTGCTGCTGACCGAACTGCAGCAGCGCCGCGAGCAGATCAGCACGCTGCTCAAGGGCACGCAGGAGATCTCGAAGCAGCTGTCCGGGCTGGTCGCGGACAACCGCACGCAGATCGGGCCGACGCTCGCCGCGCTCGGGAAGGTCACCGACGTGCTGCAGCGCAACCAGGGCAACCTCGACCGGAGCCTGCAGCTGATGGCCCCGTTCGCCCGGGTCGGCGCGAACGCGACCGGCAACGGGCGCTGGTTCGAGGGGTACCTGTGCGGGCTGCTGCCGCCGACGATCACGGCGGGCGGGCTCTCGATCAACCCGGAGGGCTGCACGCCGCCGATCTCCGCACCTGATCAGGGGGTGGGTGGACGATGACTGTCGACACTAAAGCGGGACGGAGCCTCGTTACCTGGCTTGGCTTCGCTTGCGTAGCCGCGCTTCTGCTCACGGCGGGCATCTATCTCGTGCTGCGCGACACCGGCGGGACGAAGATCTCGGCGTACTTCGGGAAGACCGTCGGTTTGTACGCTGGTTCGTCCGTGCGCGTGCTGGGCGTGGCGGTCGGCGAGGTCACTGCGGTGACGCCGGAAGGCCAAGCGGTGCGCGTGGACATGAAGGTCAACGACGACGTACCGATCCCGAAAGACGTTGGCGCGGTGGTCGTTTCGCCGAGCCTGGTGAGCGACCGGTACGTGCAGCTGACCCCGTCGTACGACAGCGGCCCGACGCTCGCGAGCGGAACCGTGCTGGCGCGCGACAAAACCGCGACGCCGGTCGAACTGGACGACCTCTACGCGAGCCTCGACAAGCTGTCCACCGCGCTCGGACCCAACGGGGCCAACAAAAACGGCGCGTTCTCCGACCTGCTCGACACCGCCGCGGCCAACCTCAAGGGCAACGGCAAGGACCTGAACTCGACCGTCACCAGGCTCGCCGATCTGGCGGGCACGCTCGACGATTCGAAGGACGACCTGTTCTCCACGGTGAAGAACCTGAACTCCTTCACCTCCGCGCTGTCCCAAAGCGACAGTCAGCTGAACGAGTTCTACCAGCGGCTCGCGGACGTCAGCGGGTTCCTCGCCGACGATTCGCACGACGTCGGGGCCGCGCTCGATTCGCTGTCCACGTCGCTCGGGGACGTCAAACAGTTCGTGGCGGACAACAAAAACGGGCTTTCGTCCAATGTGGCCAAACTGGCGTCGCTCACCAAGGTGCTGGTGGACCAGCGGGCCTCGCTCGCCGAGGTGCTCGACATCGCGCCGACCGGGGCGACGAACTTCATCAACACCTACGACGCCGCGTCCGGCACGATCGCGGTGCGCGACAACCTGAACGAGATCACCAACCCGCCGATCCTCACCATCTGCCGGTTGATCAGCGCGGGCACGCCGAAACCGCTCCCGGACACGCTCGGCACCATCTGCAAGAAGCTCGCGCCGGTGCTCGACGGCACGCTCAAGCTGCCGTCCATTCCGCAGGCGCTGAACTCGCTGCAGAACGGCCAGCTGCCGCCGTTCCCGCTGCCTCTGTCGGACGTGATGACGCAGAAACCCGGAGGCGCCAAGTGAAACGCCTCCGCAAACGGCTGGCGGGTGTGCTCGCCGGAGTGCTGGTGCTCGCCGGGTGCAGCGACGGCGGGTTCAACGGGCTGTACTCGACGCCGTTGCCCGGCGGCCCGGACGTCGGCGATCACCCGTACCACGTCACCGCGCTGTTCACCGACGTGCTGGACCTGGTGCCGCAGGCGAACGTAAAGGTGAACGACGTCGCGGTCGGCCGGATCGACCGGATCGCGCTCACCCCGGACACCCGGTCCGCGCTCGTGTCGATGACGGTGAACGGCGACGTCCAGCTGCCCGCCAACGCGCGCGCCGAACTGCGCCAGTCCAGCCTGCTCGGCGAGAAGTTCGTGCAGCTGAGCGCGCCGACCGCGGAGAAACCGGCCGGCAAGCTCGCGGACGGGGCACAGATCCCGCTCGGGCGCACGAACCGCAACCCGGAAATCGAGGAAGTGCTGGGCGCGTTGTCGTTGCTGCTCAACGGCGGCGGCGTCGACCAGCTGCAGAACATCAGCCACGAACTCAACGACGCGCTGTCCGGCAACGAACCGCAGATGCGCGCGCTGCTGTCCCGAGTGGACGAACTGGCTACCCAGCTGGACGGCCACAAGGGCGAGATCCTGCGCGCGATCGACGGGCTGGACAAGCTGTCGACCACGCTGGTCGGGCAGAAGCAGAACCTCGCCACCGCGCTGGACAAACTCGCGCCGGGGCTGAAGATCGTCGCCGACCAGCGCGACCAGCTGGTGGCGATGCTGAACTCGCTGAACAAGCTGTCCGGCGTCGCGGTCGACACGGTGAACCGCAGCCGGGACCAGCTCATCGCGAACCTCAAGGCGCTCGAACCGACGCTGCGCCAGCTCAGCGCGGCGGGCAAGGACCTGCCGAACGCGCTGCGGATCCTGCTCACCTATCCGTTCCCGGACTACGCGGGCAACGTGATCAAGGGCGACTACGCGAACGTCGACGCGCGGATCAACCTCGATCTCGACAAGCTGGTGCAGAACTTCACGAACTCGTCGCAGCCGCCGTTCCAGCTGCCGACGCCGTCCTCGACCGCGGCGCCGCCTGCCGCCGGGCAAGGGACGCCGCAGCTGCCGCAGTTGCCGTTGCCGCTGCCCAACACCCCGGCTACGGGCGGAGCGAAACCGGGCTTGGGCGGGTTGCTCGGCGGTCTGCTGGGAGGCGGCTGATGAATACGCGCAAAGTCCGGATCCAGCTGCTGGTGTTCTTCGCGATCGCCATCGTGTCGGTGGCGTACGCGGGCGGGCATTACGCCGGTCTCGACCGGATTTTCGGCAACCGCGGCTACCACGTGACGCTCAAACTCGCCGACTCCGGCGGGGTTTTCGTGAACTCCGAAGTCGCCTACCGGGGCGTGACGGTCGGCCGGGTCGGGGCCATGACGCTCACCCCGCAAGGCATCGACGTCCGCCTCGACATCGACTCCGGCGGCCCGGACATCCCGTCCGCGCTGCACGCGCAGGTCGCGAACCGGTCGGCGGTGGGGGAGCAGTTCGTGGACCTGCTGCCGGACCGCGAGTCCGGCCCGTACCTGGAGGACGGCGCGGTGATCACGCAGGACCGCACGTCGCTGCCCGCGACGCCGGATTCCGTGCTGACCCATCTCGACGGCCTGGTCGCGAGCGTCCATCCGGAGTCGTTGAAGACCGTGGTGGACGAGACGTACGACGCGTTCGCCGGTTCCGGGCCGGAGTTGCAGAAGCTGTTGGACAGCACCAGTTCCCTCACCGCGACGGCCGCGCAGTACGTCCCGGACACGCAAGGCTTGCTGGCGAATTCGAAGACCGTGTTCGCCACGCAGGAACGGCAGGCGCAGAACATCACGGCGTTCGCGTCCGGGCTGAAGACGATCGCCGGGCAGCTGAAATCGTCGGATCCGGCTATCCGCAAGGTGATCGACGAGGCTCCGCAGCTGAGCCGCCAGATCAGCGACGTGCTCGCGACGTCCGGGACCGACCTCGGGGTGCTGTTCGCGAACTCGCTCACCACCGCGCAGGTCACCTCGATGCGCAAGGACGCGATCGAGGAGCTTTTGGTGGCATACCCGGTGATTTCGGCGTTCTCGCCGACGACGTCGCCGGACGGCACCGGGCATCTGGGCGTGGTGTTCAACTTCTTCGATCCGCATTCGTGCACGAAGGGGTACGAGGGCACGAAACAGCGTCCGGCCAACGACACCAGCGAAGCGCCGGTCAACATGAACGCTTACTGCGCGGAGCCGCCCGGCAGCCCGACTGAGGTGCGGGGTGCGCAAAACGCGCCGTACGCGGGGAAGCCGCCCGCGATTCCGGCCGCGCCCAAGGCTTCCGCGCCTTCGGATCAAGGTTCGCAGCAGCAGTTGCCGGGCCTGTTGGGGCAGTTGACCGCGCCGCTGAAGGGCGGGCTCGGGGCGTTGCTGGGCGGTTCGTGATGGCTGACTCGGCTGAGGATTCCGGACCGGTCTTCCTGAGCGGACGGGTGCTGACCGCCCTGGCCGTAGTCGCGGTCCTGGCCGCCGCGTGGTTCGGCTGGTCGTGGTGGAGCGCGGCGCAGGACGACAGCCTCGCGCGCGGCCGGGCCCGGGACGCCGTGCTGGCCGCCGCGAGCACGAGCCTGGTCACGCTCAACACGATCGACTACCGCACGAGCGCGGTCGACGTGGACCGCTGGATCTCCGCGACGACCGGGCAGTACGGCAAGGACTTGTCCGGCGACCGGCAGATGCAGATCGACCGGGCCAAGCGCGCCAAGATCGTGTCGACAGCTTCGCTGGTGCAAGCCGCTGTCACCGATCTGGACCCTTCGGCAGGCACGGCAAGGCTGATCGCAATCCTGAACGTCCGCGTGAGCACCGGCGATGGCGCGCCCTCGGCGAAACAGGCGCGTCTGGCCGTGGACTTCGCGCGCGACGGTGATGCGTGGAAGATCGGCGCTGTCCAGGCGGTGGGCTCGTGAACCGGCGGACGATCACCGCTGGCGTGGCCGCGGTCGCGCTGGCGTGCGCGGTGTGGTTCGGGGTGCAAGCGTCGCTGCTGCAACCCGAAGACGACGAAGCGATGGTCGACCCCGTTGCGACGGCTCAAGTCACCGACCAGGTCAGCGCGGCGGTCAAGGCGGTCTTTTCTTACGACTACGCGAATCTGGACCGCACCGCTCGCGCCGCGGGCGATGTCCTCACGGGTTCCGCGGTCGGCCAGTACCAAAGCCAATTCGCCGCGGCCCGCCAACGCGCGACGAACGAAAAACTCGTCCGCACGACGACCGTCCGCGCGATCGGAGTCCGCTCCCTGCACGGCGACGACGCGAGCCTGCTGCTTTTCCTTGACCAGCAAACGATCCTGCCCGGCGGCGGTGCCCCTCAATCGTCGGTCGGCCAGCTTTCCGTGACGGCGCATCGCACCGACGGACAGTGGAAGATCACCGCGCTGGATCCGCTTTAACCGGTCCGGCCGAGCAGCCCGCTGACCTCTCGCGCGAGGGACACTGACGCCTCGATCTCGACCTTGCGGATCGACACGCTCTCCACGAGGAACCCGAACGGCATCCCGAGCTTGCGGCAGAACGCGGCGAGTTCGCGGGCGTTGGCCAGGCACTGTTCGTAGGACTCGGCCAGCGTGTCGTCCGCGTGGCGCAGGGAATTCTCCAGCCAGCGCGGGACGTGGACGCCGAGCCACTTGAGGAACGCCAGCGTTTTCGCCGAACCGCACACCGAGAGGGTGAACAGGACCGGTTTCGGTTCGAGCTGCTGCTCGCGGCACGCGTAGAAGTAGTCGGAGACCATGCTCTTGGCCGCGTCGGCGCTGTAGATCACCTGCGAGATGAAGTACGCGCAGCCGGCTTGTTGCTTGGCGATCAGCCGGAGGTGCTCGTCGGGCCGCTCGGTGATGGCGACGCCGCCGAGCAGCAGGTCCGGCCGCACTTCGCGGCGCAACGCCTGCGCCTCGGACAGCCGGGTGTGCACTTCCTTGCCCTTCGAGGACGCCCCGACGAAGACCGACAGCACCCGCTCGGTGTCGGCGGTCCGCAGCCAGTCGCGCAGCTCGTCCCCGGGGTACTTGCCGACGCACCGGTAGATCACCGCCGGCCGGTCCCACTCGCTGAGATAGCCCGCGTGGTAGAGGGCGGGGTCGAGGGTCGGCAGGTAGGGGAACGGCCGCTCCTCGGGATTGCGGTCGCTCTCGTCGTCGATGTCGTAGAGGGCGAGGCCGTCGACGTCGAGGTCGCTGAGCCGCGCGAGAGTGGCGGCGGTGATCTCCCGGATCCGCTCGGGGGAGGTGCTGAGGCGCGGCGGGGTGATGCCGAAGAGCAGCACGCCGCTGCCGGAGTCGGTCAGCTTTGCCCGGAGAGTGTGGTCCGCCATGGCTCGAAAACTAGCAGCGCTCCTCAGCCCGCGAAGGAGCCGCCTGGTCCGACCGGCCCTGCGTCCGGTCGGTGCGGTGCCGGTTCGTCCTCGATGAGGAACGGAAACGGGCAGACGCTCCGGCTGGTGAACATCCGGTTCCGCGCGGGAAAACAGCTGCCGGGACGGCCTAACGAAACCGGACCGGGGTCGATCACCTTTCTGCGTGGGCGACCAGGGGAGGCGTCGATGGTCAGACAGGTGATCCGGCTCGTTTCGGTGCTGTCGTTGCTGGCCGGATTGATCTCGGCTCAGGCGGTGCAGGCAACAGGTGCGCCGCTGCGAACGGGTTCCGCGGACCCGGTGAACAGCGTGCCGGAACAGCAGCCGGTCGATCCCGCGAAGGTCGCTGTCGGTTCGTCGGCGGAGACCCCGTTGCCGCCGGAGGGATCGCCGCGGCGGAAAGACATCTGGCATGAACTGGGACAGGAGTTTTGAAAAGCGGATGACCAGCAAGCGCAACCGGGACGAAAACGGGTGTCGCGTGCCTTGGCAGGGATTGAACGAGAGGCCTCGGACGGAGGGGGAATGACGGATCGGGTTGTTTCCCTGTGGCGTTTCGGCAACGCGCCCGCGGTCTCTGGACTCTACCGAGCGGATGACACCGCTTTCGCGGCGACGACGAATGGTGCGAAGCTTTCGTGGTTCCGGCTCGGCTCCCGGCTCGACGTCGACGAGGTTGTGGCGGATCCGGAACACGTGATGAGCATCGATATCGTCGCGAGTGCCGAAATCGAGGACGGTTCTCTCGTATGCGGCGAAGGAGAGCTTGGTGCGGACGGATTCTTCGCCCGGCTCGACCGGGCGGGCGGCCTGTGCTGGTTGGCGGCGTTGCAGCACTCGAATCCGTTCGAGCGGACCACCGTTTCCGGGAAAACTTTCACCGTGGCGAACAACCTGGGAAATTCCTTGTCCTTCAGTCTCGCTGACCCGAGGTTCTCCTGGCAGGGCCCGTGAGAAAGCATCTGTTCGACGTCAACGTCACGGGACGCTTCGGGGTCGTCACCGTGGCTGCTGGTCCGGTGGAATTCGTTTCCCTGCTTGACGATCTCGTCGGGGCCGGGCTGGGCACTCGGCAGAGCGTTCCGGCTTTCGCCCGGGGTCGCGCGGACTGCGGGCGGCCGTGGCGGGGCAAGCGGCGTGGATTCACCGGCTTCGCCTGAGGCTTTCCGGCTGTCGGGGACGTCGTTGATGCGTCAATTCGGTGCCAAGGAATCTTGCAGTGAGACGCCCCACACCGCACCCGGACACCCCGGACCTCATTCCGCGAACGGACCACCGTCCCCGAAGACCTGCTTGACAAACCGTTCCCCGGCAAACCGGTGCGTAGCCGCGTCCGGATGCAGCGCGTCCGGCAGCGGATGCGCGGCGAAATCCCCTTCCCCGTACAGCGAAAGCCCGTCCACGTAATACAGCCCCGGATCTTCCCGAGCCGTCACGATCTGCGCCAGCTCCTTCCGGATCACCTTCAGCGTCAGCTTCCCCTCCGCCACCGCAGAAGGATCGCCAGTCGCCTTGAAGCGCAGGGTTCCGGCACTGAAGTCCGGCGCACCCGGCCCGGGCGTGTCCTCGTGGATCGGGCACAGCCACGGCGAGATCACCACCAGTGGGACATCCGGCTGACCCTCCCGGATCGTGTCCAAGAACCCATGCACCGCCGGGCCGAAAGCGCGCAATCGCATCAGGTCGGCGTTCACGATGTTGATTCCCAGCTTCACGCTGATCAGATCGGCGGGCGTGTCCCGCATCGCCCGCGCGGTGAACGGGTCCAGCAGCGCGCTCCCGCTGAAGCCCAGGTTGATCAGGTCCACCCCGGCGGCCGCGGCAGCGAGCGCGGCCCACGTCTGGGACGGCCCGGCCGCGCCGGTGCCGTGGCTGATCGAGCTGCCGTGGTGCAGCCAGACGCGTCCAGCGGGCGGCAGCGGCGAGATCGGGGCAGTGGTGCGCAACGCGACCAGGCGAGTGGTTTCGTTGTGCGGCAACCAGATCTCGATGTCCTTGACACCCGAGGGCAGATCGGAGAACCGGACCGTGCCGGGCGGGCCGGGGCGGGTTTCGCCGGAGCCGGTCATCATGTCGAGGATCAGTTCGTCGCCGCCCGACACCGTGGCGGAACCGGCCGAACGTCCGTTCAGCACCAGGTCGTAGCCGCCGTCCGGCAGCGGCGGGACGCCCGCGTAGCCGACCTTCGTGCGGTGGGTGTCCAGTTCGATGGCGGTCGACTCGGTGCGGAACGCCAGGCGCACGCCGGACGGCTGGGTCTCGGCCAGCGCGAGCCTGCTGTCGGTGTTCTGCGCCCGCGCCCGTGCGGTCAGCCGGTGCGGCAGCAAGCCCTGCGGCGTGCGTTCCAGCTCAAGTGCACCGCGCACGAACTCTTCGCCGATCTCGGTGGTGATCCACTGCATGCCGCCGAGTCTGCCGTCCCCGTCCGCGCGCCGCCAACGGGATATCAGCCGTCCCAGACCTCGGCGCCCTGGCGCAGCACCGCGACCGGGGCGGTTCCGGCGGTCGGCCACAGGTCCAGCACGTACCGGAAATGCTCGCCGAACTCGTGGTCGTGCCATTCGGCGTCCGGCGGGCCGCTTTCCACATAGGACACTCGGACCCGGTACCGGCCGGGCGGGACCGAGATCCGGTGCTCCTGCCGCGCGTAGCCGGCGGGGCCGGCCAGCGTCGCCTCGCCGCCGGGGACGTCGAGATCGGCTTCCACGACGTGGGACGCGTCCGGCAACACCGACGGTGCGGCCGCGGAGACCGACACGTCGACCTCGACCCAATCGGAGCGCGCGGTCGCCACGGAGAGCGACGAGGGCTCTACCGCGACGCGGTGCACGGACACCGTCTCTTCGGTCCACCCGCCGTCGCCGGGACGCCAGGCGTCCTTGTCCCGCAAGGAGAACTGCCGTTGCTCGGCATGCACCAGGTACCGCACGGATCCCACGCTAGCCCACGAGAGCCGGGGGTCACCCAAACTGGCTTGTGCGAGCGGTTTAGCGTGGTGGTATGACCACAGCTCCTGTCGACGTCGACACCGCCCGTCGCGACTACGCTGCGCTGGTCGAGCGCGGCCTGTCCCTGGACATCACCCGCGGCAAGCCGTCGCCCCGGCAGCTCGACCTCTCCGCAGATCTCCTGACGCTGCCGAACGGCCAGTACAAGGCCGAGGACGGCACCGACACCCGCAACTACGGCGGGCTCAAGGGGCTGCCGGAGCTGCGCCGCATCTTCGCCGACGCGCTGCAGGTGCCGGTCGAGCAGCTGTTCGCGGCGGGCAACTCCAGCCTGGAGCTGATGCACGACACCATCGCCCAGGCGATGCTCAGCACCCTGCCGGGCGCCACGCGCCGCTGGGCCGACGAGCCCCGCATCGCGATGCTGTGCCCGGTGCCCGGCTACGACCGGCACTTCGCGCTCGCCGAGCGGTTCGGCATCGAGCTGATCCCGGTGCCGATGACCGAAACCGGTCCGGACATGGACGCCGTCGAGCGCCTCGTCGCCGACGACGCCGCGGTCAAGGGCATCTGGTGCGTGCCGAAGTACTCCAACCCGACCGGCGTCACCTTCAGCGCCGAGACTGCGGGCCGGCTCGCCGCGATGCCGGCCGCCGCGCCGGACTTCCGGATCGTCTGGGACAACGCCTACGCGGTGCACCACCTCACCGACGACGAGCCGGAGCTGGCCGACATCCTCACGCTCTGCGCCGAGGCCGGGAACCCGGACCGCGCGTTCGTGTTCGGCTCCACCTCGAAGATCACCTTCGCCGGGGCCGGCGTCGGGTTCTTCGGCGCGTCCGAGGCCAACCTGGCCTGGTGGCAGAGCGTGCTCAGCAAGCGCACCATCGGCCCGGACAAGGTCAACCAGCTGCGCCACGCGCTGTTCCTCAAGGACGCCGACGGCGTCCGCGCGCTCATGCGCAAGCACGCCGAGCTGATCGCGCCCAAGTTCGCCGCCGTCGAGCGCATCCTCAGCGAGGAGCTGGGCGACCTCGCGACCTGGACCAAGCCGACCGGCGGGTACTTCATTTCGCTGACGGTCCCGGAGGGCACCGCGAAGGAGGTCGTGCGGCTGGCCAAGGAGGCGGGCGTCGCGCTGACCCCGGCCGGGGCCACCCACCCGCACGGCGACGACCCGGCCGACGCGGTCATCCGCATCGCGCCGACCTTCCCCGAGCTGCCCGAGGTGGAGGAGGCCGTCCGCGCCCTCGCCGTTTGCGTGCGGCTCGCGGTCGCGCAGCGCGCCTGAGCACTGGTTCCGTGCCGCCGCCACCCGCTACGGTGGCGGCGGCACGGTCGTATCCAGGGGGGCGCGATGCGGGTTTTGATCGCAGGCGGCGGAGTCGCGGGCACGGTCACGGCGATGGCGCTGCGGCTGGCCGGGCACGAGCCGGTGGTGTTCGAGGCGCATCCCAGCGGGGGAGCGGACGCGGGTGCGTTCCTCGTAGTGATGCACAACGGCATGAACGCGTTGCGCGCGATCGACGCCGACTCTCCGGTGATCGAGGCGTCCTTCGCCTCCACCGGCATGGAGCTCGTCGGTCCGGACGGAACCACGCTCGGCGCGCATGAGTTCGACCGCGAACTCGACGGCCCGCGCACCCTCACCCGCGCCGCGCTTTACCGGGCGCTGCAACAGGAAGCGGAACGCCGAGGCGTCCAGATCGTCCACGGCAAGCGCTTGGTCTCCGCCACCGAGGGCGGCACCGCGACCTTCCAAGACGGCACCACCGAGTCCGGCGATGTGCTCGTCGGCGCGGACGGCCTGCATTCGGTGGTCCGCACGCTCATCGATCCGCAGGCCGAGCCGCCGCGCTTCACCGGCCTGACCGTCGTCTACGGCTACACCCGCGCCGAAGGACTTCCTCCCGCACCCGGCATCTACCGGATGTTCCGCGGCAGCCGCGC
This sequence comes from Amycolatopsis sp. cg13, assembly GCF_041346965.1. GTDB lineage: Bacteria > Actinomycetota > Actinomycetes > Mycobacteriales > Pseudonocardiaceae > Amycolatopsis. The sequence continues at coordinate 3,243,532 of NZ_CP166848.1, read as the reverse complement.
CGCGTTCGGCTACACCACCGCTCCGGACGGCGCGACGTTCTGGTTCGCCCGCGTCCCCGACTCCGAACGCTCGCGCGCCGAGATCGCCGCCGTCACGCCGGAAGGCTGGCGTGAGTTCACCCACGCCGCCTTCGCCGACGACCCGCTGCCGTGCGCCGAGATCGTGGCCGCGACCGGCGACGACGTGCACGGCGGTCACTCCTACGACCTGCCGACCACCCGCTTGTGGTCGACGTCGTCGATGGTGCTGGCCGGTGATGCCGCCCACGCGGCGTCGCCCGCGGCCGGACAAGGCGCGTCGATGGCGCTGGAAGACGCGGTGGTGCTCGGCCAATGCCTGCGCGATCTCCCGGACGCGCCCGCAGCGTTCGCGGCCTACGACCGGCTGCGCCGCGCCCGGGCCGAAAAGCTCGTGGCAGCCAGCGCGGGCAACGACGTCGGAGCGGAACGAGGGTGGGCATATCGGCATCATCTGGACTGGAGTGCGCGAATCACAGCGTGAGCGCGTCGCCGACGATACGATCCGCGCATGACTCAAGCCGTGCCAGCGCAAACGCCGCAGTTCCCGATCCTGCTGTCCACGATGAACGATCTGCCCGGGTACCGCGTGGTCCGCGTGTTCGGCGAGGTCTTCGGGCTCACCGTCCGCAGCCGCAACATGTTCTCCAACATCGGGTCGGGGTTCAAGGCGATGGGAGGCGGCGAGCTCAAGGGCCTCACGAAGCTGCTGTCGGACTCGCGCCACGAAGCCCTCTTCCGGCTGTGCCAGGAAGCGATGCAGCACGGGGCCAACGCAGTGCTCGCGCTGCGCTTCGACTGCAACGAGATCGCGGGCACCGCCAGCGAAATCGCCGCCTACGGCACCGCGGTGTATGTGGTCCCGGACGGTGCCCAGCAGCAGGCTCCGCAACAGCAGCAGGCCGCTCCGCAGCAGGCCGCTCCGCAGCAGCAGTACGCGCAGGCGCCGCAGCAGCAGTACCAGGCTCAGCCGCCGCAGGCCTGAGCCCCCACGACCGGCTTGCCCGTGCGTCCAGCTCTTCGTGGATGCACGGGCAACTAGCGTGCGAGGCCGGAAAAGGCCCTCGCCGTCCCGGATAGCGTTCTCGGTGTGAGCAACCCGTTGATCGCGGAGACGAAGGACTCGACCAAGGCGTATTCGGGCATCACGCTGCTCGAATCGGGCGAGATGGTGAAGTCCGGCATCGAATCCGGCGACTGGGCGTCGATCGCGATGGGGGCGGTCGGGGTCGCGCTGGACGTGCTGTCGACCGCGATGGACCCGTTCGGGTCGATCCTCGCGGCGGGCGTCGGCTGGCTGATCGAGCACGTCGGGCCGCTGAAGCAGGCGCTGGAGGCGCTGACCGGCAAGGCCGACGAGATCAAGGCGCAGGCCGAGACGTGGCAGAACGTCGCGAAAGAGCTCGAAAGCATCGGCAAGGACCTGACCGCCTGCGTCGAGAAGGACCTGCAGAGCTGGACCGGCGAAGCGGCCGACTCCTACCGCGAGCGGACCAAGGACGTGGCGAACCTGCTCGGTGCCGCGCAGAAGGGCACCGAGGGCGCGGCGTCCGGGGTGAAGACCGCGGGCGAGGTCGTCGCGGCCGTGCGGATGCTGGTGCGCGACATCATCGCGCAGCTCGTCGGACACCTGATCAGCTGGGCGTTGCAAGTGCTGTTCACCGCCGGGATCGGGATGGCGTGGGTGCTGCCGCAGGTGGTCGGCGCCGTCGCGAAGACCGCCGCGCAGCTGGCCAAGATCACCAAGCAGCTGGTCGCCGCGCTCAAGGCGCTGATGCCGTTGCTGAAGAAGGCGGGCGTCCTGTTCGAGGACGCGGCGAAGGCGTTGAAGGGCATCAAGGGCGGCAAGCCCAAGCCGTCGGGCGCGCCGAAGAACATCGAGACGAAGCCGAAGTCAGAGCCTAAGCCGGAGCACGGCGGGGACTCGACCACCGCCTCCGGAGATCATTCCGGTCCGCCGAAGGACGAGACCAAACCGCAGGGCGACCATTCCCAGCCGCCGAAGGACGAAACGAAACCGCAGGGCAACCACTCCGAGGAGCCGCCGCCGTCGGACCGGAGCGGCAACCCGGGCGAGACCGTTAAGACCCCGCCGAAGGACGACCCGAAAGCGGGCGACACCCGGGGCGGCAAGGACGAGTGCAAGACCGCCGGGGACCCGGTCGACGTCGTGCGCGGCTCCGTCCTGATCGCGGACGTCGACCTCGAACTGCCGAGCCCGCTCGTGCTCGACCGGCTGCACGTCTCGTCCTACCGGTCCGGCCGCTGGTTCGGCCCGAGCTGGACGTCGACGGTGGACCAGCGGCTCGAAGCCGACTCCGAATTTATCCGATTCTACGCGGCGGACGGCCGGATCCTGGTGTACGCACGCACCGGAGGGCTGCCGTTGGAAGGCCCGCGCCGCCCGCTGACCGCGACCGACGACGGCGGATACTTGCTGGCAGATCCGGTCAACGGCACGGAATTGCGCTTCGGCCCCGGTCGCGGCGGCGTCTTCCCGCTGCTGGCCGCGACCGACGCCGCGGGCGACCGGATGGACGTCGAGTACGACGAAAGCGGCGCTCCCCGGCTGATCCGCCACTCCGCGGGCTACCGCGTGGCACTCGACGCCGAGGCAGGCCGCGTCACCGCGATCCGGGTGCTCGGCGAGGGCAAGGAACCGGTGCTGGTCCGCACTTTCGGCTACGACGAACGGGGAAGGCTGGTCCGGGTCTTCAATTCCTCCGGCCTGGCAACGCAATACGACTACGACGCCGACGGCCGGATCACCGGCTGGCAGGATCGCAACGGCATCTGGTACCGCTACATCTACGACGCCGACGGCCGCTGCGTCCGCACAGTCGGCGACCGGGGCGTGTACGACGGCGAGTTCGCCTACGACCGCGAGCAGCGGATCACCCGCTACACCAACGCTTTGGGCCACGTCACGGAGTTCCACTTCAACGAAACCTCGCAGCCGACCAAGGAAGTCAGCCCGCTCGGCGCGGCCACAGTGTCCACATGGGACCGTTACGACCGGTTGCTGTCGCGCACCGATCCGCTCGGCCGCACCACCGGGTTCGAGTACACCGCCGAGGGCTTGCTGACCGCGGTCGTCCGTCCGGACGGCAGCCGCGCGCAGGTCAGCTCCGCGCCGGACGGCACGCTGACCGTCACCGTCGAGACCGCCGAACGCACCTGGCGGCGCGCCTATCCGCCGGGCACCGCGCCGGATCTGTTCACCGCGCAGGCCGGGATCGCCGCGACCGAGTTCGCCCAGGACCGCCAGCTGACCGGGGGAGAGCCGCCGCGCGGCGAGCCCGACCCGGTGGAGCGCGACCAGTTCGGCCGCCCGCGCGTGGTGGCCGACGGCACCCGGTTCGGCTGGACGGTCGACGGGAGCCAGGCCAGCCGGACCGGCCCGTCCGGGCGGCACGAGGAATGGCGTTACGACGCCGAGGGAAACCTCGTGGAACGCACGGACGCCCGTTTCGAATACGGCCCGTTCGACCTGCCGGTCGCTAAGATCGACGCCACCGGCGCCCGCACTTCGTACGAGTACGACACCGAACTGCGGCTCGTCCGGATCACCGATCCGGCGGGCCTGACCTGGAACTACACCTACGACGCCGACAACAGGCTCATCGCGGAAAGCGACTTCGACGGCCGCGAGCGGCAGTTCGCCTACGACGCGGCGGGCCAGCTCGTGCGGTCGGTCGACGGGCTGGGCGCGGTCACTGAATACCGCTACGACGCGCTCGGCAACGTGATCGAGCGTCGCACGGACAGCGGGACCATCAGCTACGAGTACGACCCCGTCGGCTTCCTCGCGCGCGCCACCGAGGGTTCCTGCGTGCTGGAGATCGAGCGCGACGAAGACGGCCGCGTAGTCCGGGAATCGGTCGACGGCCGCGCGGTCTCGTACGTCCACGATCCTTCGGGAATGCGCCGCACCACCCCGTCCGGCTCGGTCAGCAAGTGGAGCTTCGACGACGCTGGGAAGGCAGTCGCGCTGTCGACCGCCGGACACGAAGTGCTTTTCCGCCACGACGAAGCGGGCCACGAGGTCGAACGCGTCCTGGGCGGAAATACCGTGCTGGCACAGGCTTTCGACGCCGAGCACCAGCTGGTCGCGCAAACTTTGGCCGCGGGCAACCAGATCCGGCAGCGGCGCGAGTACCACTACCGCCCGGACGGCCACCTGATCGGGGTGGACGACACCCTGTCCGGCTCCACGCGATACCAGCTCGACGCCGTCGGCCGCGTCACCGCGGTGTCCCGGCGGGACGGCCAAGAGACCTACCGCTACGACCCGTCCGGCAACATCCGGCATGCGCAACTCCCGTTCGCCGAAGCGGATTCCGGTTCGCGCGGCTACACCGGAAACCGGCTCGCCGCGGCCGGCTCGGTGCGGTATGTCCACGATGGACAGGGGCGCCTCGTCGCCCGCCACGAGAACTCGCGCACCTGGACCTACCGCTGGGACGCGCAGGATCGGTTGCTGGCCGTGGAAACCCCGGACGGCGTGGAATGGCGCTACCGCTACGACCCGCTGGGCCGTCGCATCGCCAAACAACGCTGGCTGCCCGGCGCGGAAACCCCGGCCGAGGAGACGCTGTTCTCGTGGAGCGGCCAGCTCCTGGTCGAACAGGAACACCGGCTGGCCGGGTCCGCCCCGCTCACGCTGACGTGGGACCACCTGCCCGGCACCGTGCGCCCGGTGACGCAGACCGAGTTGCTGGGCCGCAGCGCCCGGTTCTTCTCGTTCGTCACCGACCCGGTCGGCACGCCGGTGGGTCTGGTGGACGCCTACGGCACCGTCGCCTGGCGCGCGTCCGGTTCGCTGTGGGGCCGCACCCGCCCGGGCGCCACGCCGCTGCGGTTCCCCGGCCAGTACGCGGACGACGAGACCGGCTTGCACTACAACGTTTTCCGCTACTACGACCCCGGCACCGGCCGCTACCTGAGCCAGGACCCGCTCGGCCTCGCCCCGGCCCCGAATCCGGCCGCCTACGTGCCCAACCCGCTCGCCGACGCCGACCCGCTGGGCCTTGGCAACTGCCTGGGCAGGCAGAAATCCGGCCCGAACGACGACGCACGCCCGAACGAAACCCCGGGCGGCGGCAACAACGCCGGACACGTGCAGGACACCAATCCGTCGTCCGCGCCGCCGCGCGAACCCACTCCGCCGCCGCGCGAGCCGACGCCTCCGCCCCGGGAACCGACCCCGCCGCCGCGCACGTTCGAGGAGAAGGTCGCCAAATACCGGGAAGAAATCGGCCTGAGCCCGGACAACAACGTGAAGATCCTCAAGCTCCCGGACGACGCCAAGCTGAACACCCGGCTGGGAGACCTGCCGGAGGGCTCGACGCACAAGCTCCGGCCGGGGGAAGAGGACCAGCTCGTCGGCGAGGCCATGGGCATGCCCCGGAACGAGCTGCTGGCGGATCCCGAGTTCGGCGGTTACGGGGCGAACCAGTACCTCAAGGACCTCCAGGGCGGTGGCGGCTACGCGCACTCCAACAACCTGGTCGCGGTCAAGCACAACGCCTCGGACGCGGAAATCTTCCACGAACTGGGCCATTCCAAACAGAACGAGAACGGATTCAACGCGGGCGGCGGGGGCAACACCAACCGGGTCGTTCTCGAGTACCACAACATCCTGCACAACGAGAGCAAATGGGGCGGAGGCGGCGGCCCGGTGCGCACCCACTACGAGATCGACCAGGTCCCCGTCGGCGAACGGAACCGCACCTGGGCGGACGTGGAGAACCACGTGGCGAACCGCCCCGCCGGCGACCCGCTGCGGACCCAGACCGACAACGCGATGAAAGAGATCGACCAGGTGCTGCGGGAGAACCCGCGTTTTCAGCCGCACGCGGACGAAATCAGGAACAACATGGCCAACGAGTACTTCAAGCACCTGCCCATGGACGGGTGACCGGGGCGGCGGCCGGTGCCGCCCCGGCCTCGGTGAAGTCGTTGGCCAGCACGGTGAATTTCTTGATCGACTCCGCGTGCGAGACCTGTTTGTTCGCTTCGTCGACCGCCGCCTGGATTTCCGCGCGCAGGTCGGACACCGTCGCCGAGCGGGCGGAGCAAGCAGCGGAGTGACGGACGAAAACGGGCCCGCGCCGGATATCGGTGCGGGCCCGTTTTCGCAGGGTTGGGCTACTTTCGGTACAGCGCCTCGATGTCGGACGCGTAGTTCTTGTTCACCACATTGCGCTTCAACTTCAAACTGGGCGTGATCTCGCCACCAGCCTCGGTGAAGTCGTTCGCCAGCACGATGAACTTCTTGATCGACTCCGCGTGCGAGACCTGCTTGTTCGCCTCGTCGACCGCTGCCTGGATTTCCGCGCGCAGGTCCGCGTCCTCGGCCAGCTCGGACACCGTCGCCTCGGCGGGCTTGCCGTGCTGGGACTTCCACGCCGGGAAGTACTCCTCGTCAACAGTCACCAGCGCGGCGATGAACGGCCGCTGATCGCCGACCACCATCACCTGGCTCACCAGCGGCGCGGCCTTGATGGTGTCCTCGAGACCGGACGGGGCGACGTTCTTGCCGCCCGCCGTCACGATGATCTCCTTCTTGCGGCCGGTGATCTTGAGGAAGCCTTCCGCGTCCAGTTCGCCGAGGTCGCCGGTGTGGAACCAGCCGTCGGTGAGGGCTTCCGCGCTCGCCTCCGGGTTGTTGTAGTACCGGCCGAACACGACGTCGCCCTTCAGCAGGACCTCGCCGTCCTCCGCGATGCGCACCGAGGTGCCCGCGACCGGGCGCCCGACGGTGCCGACGCGGAACGCCGCGCTGGTGTTCACGTTCGCCGCGGCGGACGTCTCGGTGAGGCCGTAGCCCTCGAACACCGGCACGCCGATGCCGCGGAAGAAGTGCGCCAGCCGCGCGCCCAGCGGGGCCCCGCCGGACACCGCGGCGATGCAGCGGCCGCCCAGCGCGGCGCGGAGCTTGCCGTACACCAGCTTGTCGAAGACCAGGTGCTTCGCGCGCAGGCCGAGCCCGGCGCCGCCCTTTTCCTGCGCTTCGCTGTACGCGACCGCGGTGGCCTCGGCGGCGTCGAAGATCTTGCCCTTGCCGTCGGCGTGCGCCTTCTGCTTGGCGGTGTTGTAGACCTTCTCGAACACGCGCGGCACGGCGACCACGAACGTCGGCCGGAAGGTGCCGAGGTCCGGGACCAGGTTCTTGACGTCCGGCGTGTGGCCGAGCGTGACCCGGGCGGTGAGCGCGGTGATGGCGATCGCGCGGGCGAGGATGTGCGCCAGCGGCAGGAAGCACAGCAGCGAGTTGCCCTGCTCCATCAGCTCCGGGAACGCCTCGATGTCCGCGCGGATCTCGGCCAGCAGGTTCCGGTGGGTCAGCTCGACGCCCTTGGGCCGCCCGGTGGTGCCCGAGGTGTAGACGATCGTGGCCGTCTCGTTCGCGGTGACGCTGCGACGGCGGGTGTGCAGGTCCTCGTCGGAGACCTCGGCGCCCAGCGCGGTCAGCTCGTCGACCGCGGGGGAGTCGCCCTCGATCTGCCAGGTGTGCTCGAGCGTGCTGAGCCGCCCGCCGATCTCGTCGATCGCCTTCCGGTGCGCGCCGGTCTCCACGACGACGGCCTTGGCGGCCGAGTCGGACAGGATCCAGTACACCTGTTCGGGCGACGAGGTCTCGTAGATCGGAACCGTGACCGCGCCCGCGGCCCAGATCGCGAAGTCGACGAGCGTCCACTCGTAGCGGGTCTTCGACATCAGCGCGACGCGGTCGCCGTGCCCGACGCCCGCCGCGATCAGGCCCTTGGCCACGGCCGCGACCTGGTCGGCGAAATCCTTCGCGGTCACGTCGAGCCAGGTGCCCTCGACCTGCCGCCGGAAGCTGACCACGTCGGAGAACCGCTCCGCGTTCGCCCAGACGACATCGGCCAGATTCTCGTCGTCGGTCACCGGCTTCCCGGCGGGGGCGCTGTATTCGCGCACTCGGACCTCCGTGTTCGACGCGTGCGGTTACCCGCCAGTCAACTTAGCGTGCCGTAGACCTTAAGACCATGCTGGCACGGGGCGCGCGGCGAGGTCGTGACATCGTGTCCGGGTGCACGCACCGCCAGCTCTCGATCTCGTCGACGAGACCTTCATCGTCGTGCCCCCGTCCACCGTCGCGGCGGCCTTCGCCGACCCGCGTTCGTGGCGGCGGTACTGGCCCGACCTGGAGTTGCAGGTCTACACCGACCGGGGGGACAAGGGCCTGCGCTGGACCGTCACGGGCGCCTTGATCGGTACCATGGAGGTCTGGCTGGAACCTGTTCTCGACGGCACCGTGCTGCATTACTTCCTCCGGGCCACGCCGGCCGGTCCCGGCGGCGTCCCGCGCGAGCTCAGCCCGCGCGAACTGCGCCGCGAGTTCGACCGGCGGGCGCGCGCGGCGAAGGACGTGGCGCTGAGCCTGAAGGAGATCCTCGAGGACGGGCGCGAGCCGGGGGTTCCGCCCCGGACCGTCGAGTAGGAGGCTCTTGTGCGGGTTCACGTCGTTTCGGACGTGCACGGCAACGCCGACGCGCTGAAGCGGGCGGGGGACGGGGCGGACGCGCTGGTCGTGCTCGGCGACCTGCTCGACTTCGTCGACTACCACGACCACGACAAAGGCATCATGGGCGTGCTGTTCGGCGCGGAGAAAGTCGGCGAGTTCGCCCGCCTGCGCCGCGAAGGCACCAGGGACGAGACGGTCGCCTACTCGCGCACGCTGTGGGCCACCCTGGACGACCCGGCCGCCGCGGTCGACGAAGCGGTCCGGGAGCAGTACTCCACGATGTTCGCTTCGATGACCGCGCCGACGTACGCGATCCCGGGCAATGTCGACGCGCCGTCAGCGTGGCCGGAGTTCGCCAGCGAGGGCGTGCACCTGGTCGACGGCGAGGTCGTCACCATCGGCGGCCTGCGGTTCGGCTTCGCCGGCGGCGCGGTGCTGCCCGACGGCGTGCTCCCGCGTCCGCGCAAGGGCGCGGCGTGGCGGCCGTACCTGCGGGCGCGCGAGGAGTTCGACGCGGCGGTCTCGCTGCTGGATCAGGTCGACGTCCTGTGCACGCACATCCCGCCCGCGGTGCCCGAATTGACCTACGACGTGGTCGCGCGACGCGCCGAACTCGGTTCGAAGGCCCTGCTGGACCTGATCCGGCGGCAGCGTCCGCGCTGGTCGGTATTCGGGCACGTGCACCAGCCGCTGGCCGTGCGGCGCCGGGTCGGGCACACCGAATGCCGTAACGTAGGTCACTTCAAGGAGACCGGGCAGCCGTACGTGCTGCGCTGGTGACTGTGCTGTCCGGCTACGCTTCGTCCCATGGCCGAGCAGTCCACGCAGTCCATCGAGGTCGACGCCGAGCCCGCGCGGGTGATGTCGGTGATCTCCGATTTCCCCGCGTACCCGGAGTGGGCCAAGGCGGTCCGCGAGACCGAGGTGCTCGCGACCGACGACGCGGGCCGTGCGAAGCAGGTGAAGCTCACCCTCGACGCCGGGCCGATCAAGGACGTGTACACGCTCGAGTACGACTGGGACGATTCCGGTCTCGGCGTCAGCTGGCACCTGGTCAAGGGCCAGATGCAGAAGGCGCAGAACGGCCGGTACGCGCTCGAACCGCTCGGCGGCGGGCGCACCCGCGTCACCTACACGCTGTCCGTTGAGCTGGCGCTCCCGATGATCGGGCTGCTGCGGCGCAAGGCGGAGAAGATGGTCATGGACACCGCGCTCAAGGAGCTCAAGCGCAGGGCCGAGGGCTAAATGCGCATCCTGCTGTTCACCGGCAAGGGGGGTGTCGGGAAAACGACGCTCGCCGCGGCTACCGCTGCCGCGCTCGCCGGCCGCGGCAGGAAGACGCTCGTCGTGTCCACCGATCCGGCGCATTCGCTCGGCGACGCGTTCGGCACGCCGCTTGCCGCCGAACCCTCCGAAGTGGACATCCGCCGGGACGGCACGCCAGCCGGTCTGTGGGCGGCGCAGGTGGACTCGCGGGCGTTGGCCGATCGCACGTGGCACGAGCTGCGCGGCGAACTGCGGAAAGTGCTGGCCGGAGCCGGTCTGGACATCCTGGACGCGGAAGAGCTGACCGTGCTGCCCGGCGTCGACGAGTTGCTCGCGCTGAGCGAGGTGCGTCGGCTGGCGTCGCAGGGTCCGTGGGACACCGTGGTGGTCGACTGTGGTCCGACCGCTGAGACGCTGCGCTTGCTTTCGCTGCCGGAAGCCGTGTCGGGTTACTTGGGCCGGGTTTTCGGCAACCGGCGCGTCGCGGCGTCGGTCCGGCAGCTCGGCGCACATCTGGACGCGCTGCGCGAACTGCTCACCGACCCGCGCGTGACGACCGTGCGGCTGGTGCTCACGCCGGAACGAGTGGTGGTCGCCGAGGCACGGCGGACGCTCACGTCGCTGGCGTTGCGCGGCATCGCGGTCGACGGCCTGATCGCCAACCGGCTGATGCCCGCGCCCGGTTTCTGGCGCGGTTCGGCCGCGAAATGGCTGCGCACCCGGCGGGATCAGCAGGACGCGGTTCTGACGGAACTCGCGAAGGCCGGTTTCGGTCCCGGCGAGCTGGCCCGCGTCGAACACCGGGCGAGCGAACCGGTGGGCGCGGAGGCGCTCGCCGAGCTGGCCCGCGAGCTGTACGGCAGCCGGGATCCGTTGTCCGGCAACGGAAAACCGGTCACGCCGCTGCTGTCGGTCGCTGCTGATGGAGACGGCTTCCGGCTGCGGGTCGCGCTCCCGCTGGACCGGGATTCGGCGGTCGACCTCGCCCGCGTGGACGACGACCTGGCGATCACCGTGGACGGGTTCCGCCGGCTGGTCGCCCTGCCCGAGACGCTGCGCCCGTGCCGGATCACCGGCGCGGAATCCGACGCCGACGGCCTGGTGGTCAGCCTGGCCGGGAACCGGGGATCCGGGTGAGCGAAGAACACGAGGGGTCTTACGCGGACGGCCTGAAGCTGGCCGAGGAGATCCGGCTGCTGGTCGAGATGGTGATCGAACGCGCCGCGCCGTGGCTCGAAGGTGTGATGGCCGCCGGGCACGGCGCCCCGGAGGAACCCGGCGCCGAGGGTGGCACCGGTGTGGAGGACAGCACTTCGGGATGCGGATGGTGCCCGCTGTGTGCGATCGTCGCCGTCGTGCGCGGCGAGCGGCCGGAGTTCGTGGCCAGGGTCCTCGAACAGGCCGCTCAGCTCGTCGCGCTGCTGCGGGCGGTGCTCGCGGACCGCTGGGAGCCGGACGAGGGCGTGCACATGCCCGGGTTCCGGCCCGCCGCGCATCCGCCCGCGACCGCGGCAGCGTCGTCTTCGGAATCGTCGTCGCGGGTCCAGCACATCGTCGTCCGCAAGCGCGCGGACTGGCAGCCGGATCGGGAGAACTGATTGCTGACCGTAGGGGTGGACGTCGGCGGCACCAGCGTGCGAGCCGGCGTCGTGGACGAGCGCGGCTCGCTTCTCGACACGGCGCGCGTCGGGACGCCGAGCGAGGAGAACGCGCTCGAAGACGCCATCGCCGGGGTCGTCGAAAGCCTGCGCAACCGCCACGACGTCGCCGCGGTCGGCCTGGCGGTCGCCGGTTTCGTGACCCGCGACCGGCGCTCGGTGATGTTCGCGCCGCACCTGGCCTGGCGCAACGCCCCGGTGGCGGACCGGATCGCGAAACGCGTCGGCCTGTCGGTGACCCTGGAGCATGACGTCAACTCCGCGGTAGTCGCCGAACACCGCTTCGGCGCCGCCCGCGGGGCCGGGGTTGCCGCTTTGGTCGCCCTGGGCACCGGAATCGGCGCGGGCTTACTGCTGGACGGCGAGATCTACCGCGGCGCACACGGAGTGGCCCCGGAACTCGGCCACCTCACCGTGGTGCGCGACGGCCGCGCTTGCCCGTGTGGAAAGTACGGCTGCTGGGAGCGCTACTGCAGCGGAACCGCGCTGGCCGCGACCGCCGTCGAACTGCTCGCCCGGTACCCCGGCCGTTCCACCGTGCTGTCCCGGGAAATCGCCGGAGACCCCGGTTCGGTCACCGGCCGCCGAGTAGCCCGCGCAGCCCGCGACGGCGACCCGATCGCCTTGCGCGCCATGGCGGAGCTGGCCAAGTGGCTAGGCGAGGGACTGGCTTTGGTGGCGGACGTCTTCGACCCGGAGATCATCGTCATCGGGGGCGGGGTTTCGGAGTCCGCGCCGTTGTTTCTGGACGAGGCCAGGGAGCATTACTCCGGGGCGATTACGGGTGCGCGGCACCGCCCGCTGGCTCGGATCCGGACTGCGCACCTGGGGGACGACACGGCGATCGTGGGGGCGGCTGCGTTGGCGATGGACACGTTGTAGGGCTTGCTGGCGCTGATTCCGGTTCTTGTTCTCGCTGGGCTGCTGTTCTTGCCGGAGTGGTGGGCGGCGTTGGTGATGGCTGTGTTGCCGGGTTTGCTGGTTCCCGTTGGCAGGGGGCGTCGCACCGGCGGTGCGCGATCCCGCTGGGCGGTTGTGGCTGGGCGTTGGCGGTGTCCGCGTTGTGGCGGTTGATTCCGGTTTTCGCTGGGCCGGTTGGTGGGCTGCTGTTCTTGCCGGAGTGGTAGCAGGTGGGCGGCGTTGGTGATGGCTGTGTTGCCGGGTTTGCTGGTTCCCGTTGGCAGGGATCGCGCACCGGCGGTGCGCGACTCCCGCCGGGCGGTCGTGGGCCGGGCGTCGGCGTTGGCTGCTGATTCCGGTTCGGTCCGGATTCGCCGCGCACGAGGTTCGTAACCTGCCGCTGTCGCCGGAGCGATCCTCGGGTTTTGACCGGCATAGGCACTCGCGCGGTTCTGTGGAAGGCTGGGCCGGGTGACGCCGATGACCGCCAACCGCTTTGTGCGGTGTTCTTGCGGCAGGCAGCACTGGGGCGCGTTCGGTGCGGCCGGGTTGTTGTTGTGCGATCCCCGCCGGGGCGTGTTGTTGCAGCGCCGTGCGTGGTGGGTGCACAACGGCGGCACGTGGGCCTTGCCCGGCGGTGCGCTCGAAGTCGGCGAGACCGTGCACGAGGCCGCTGCTCGGGAAGCGTGGGAAGAAGCCGCCATTCCGGCGTCGGCGTTTCGCGCGATGTCGGCGTCGGTGCTGGATCACGGCGAGTGGCAGTACACGACCGTGCTCGGGCTGGCTGACAGTGCGTTGCAAGCGCAGGTCGCGAACGAGGAAAGCGCCGAGATGCGCTGGGTCCCGCCGGACGAGGTGGCCGCGCTCGACCTTCACCGTGATTTCGCCGCCGCCTGGCCGATGCTGCGCGAGCAACTGGGCCGGGAACTGGTCCTGGTGGTCGACGCGGCGAACGTGATGGGCTCCCGTCCGGACGGCTGGTGGCGCGACCGCCGCGGCGCCGCGGAACGGCTCCGCGACCAGCTGACCGGCCCGGCCGAACGCGGACTGCGCGACGACGTGGCCGGCATCGGCGCGGGCCCGGCGTGGTCCTGGTGGCCCCGGGTGGTGCTGGTGGTCGAGGGCAAGGCCAGGGGAGTGGAGCCGATCCCGGGCGTCGAGGTCGTCTCGGCGGACGCCGACGGCGATTCGAAGATCGTCGAGGTGACTGCCGCCGCCCGGCAACGTCTGGAGGATCACGTCGTGGTCGTGACGGCCGACCGCGAACTGCGCGGCCGGGTCGGCGATCTCGGCGCGCGGGTGCTCGGGCCGGGAACCTTGTTGCGGGAGCTCAGCAGCTAGGCGCTCGTCACGGTCTTGGCGCGCCGTCGGGGCGTAGGTGGCCGGGAATCTCCTTACTGGGGTTGGGCAGTCGCGGTTTCGCTGCTACTGGGCGAGGATTTCGCGGGCGGCGGTGACCGCGAGTTGCGCGGTGGGGTAGGCGGCCTCGGTGCGCGGGTGCGCGGGTGCGCGGGTGCGCGGGTGCGCGGGTGCGCGGGTGCGCGGGTGCGCGGGTGCGCGGGTGCGCGGGACAAAACCTCGCTGCCGGAGTTAGACCGACCAGGCAAGCCGCGCGATCTTGCCGCTCCAGCTCTTGCCCGCAGAGCGTGCGGTGCCTCACTGAGCCGAGCCCACGCCCACCTCACCCAGCCCAGGTCGGCGTGGAGCAACCGGCCTAGGCGATCAGCCGTCACACAGTCTTCACCGCCCCTGCATCGACAAGATGGTCCGTCCCGGTGATGCTCGCGGCCAGCGGCGATGCGAGATACGTGATCAGCGTGGCCACCTCCTCCGGTTCGACAAACCGGCCCGTCAGCATCCCCGCACCCGCCGGAACCGCGGCCAGCAAATCCCCATGCGGCATCCCCATCGACGAAGCCAGCTCGGCGCCGTAGCTGTCTGGGCCTTCCCACAGTGCGGTACGAACCGGCCCGGGGGAGACCGTATTTACCCGTACGCCCTGTGGCCCGAACTCCTCCGCCAGTGCCTTCCCGAACGCCGTCAGCGCGGCTTTCGCGGTGGTGTAAGCGATCGGGCCCGAATGCGGGATCCGCGCACCATTCGACGAGACCGTGACGATCGCGCCCCGCCGTTCGATCAGGTGCGGCAGGGCAGCGCGAGAAGCCCGTACCGCGGCAAGGAAATTCAGCTCCACCATGTCTGTCCACTGTTGATCGGTGAGCGACAAGAAACCGCCAGCTTGGCCCTCGCTGCTGTCGCCGCCGCCGACGTTGTTCACCAGGACGTCCAATCCGCCTAGCTCAGCCACGGCCTGGTCGATCAGCCGTCCGGGGCCGTCTGGAGCGGACAGGTCCACGGACATCGGCACCGCGCCGGTTTCCTTCAGTTCCGGCGTGATCGTCCGGGCCGCGGCCACCACTCGCATCCCTTCGCCGATCAGCGCGGAAACCGTGGCCAGGCCGATTCCGCGGCTCGCTCCGGTGACCACTGCGGTCTTGCCGGTCAACTGCATGTCCATTCGAAAGCCCCCAAGGCGTGTCAGGTCCGATGCATCTAAGCTAGCAGTTGCAACACAAGTGTCGCAACTATGATGAGAGTGGCAACCATGGCGTAAACTGGGCAGCATGGAGAAACGGGCCCTGCGCGCGGACTCGGAACGGACGGCTCAGGCGATCCTCGAGGCCGCCGAACGGGTGCTCAGCGACAACCCGGCGGCGACGATGGAGCAGATCGCGGAGGCGGCGGGCGTCTCGCGGACGACCGTGCACCGCCGGTTCGCCAGCCGCGACGCGCTGGTGGACGCGATGACTCTGTGGGCGACGCAGCAGTTCCACGACGCGCTCGCCAGCGTCCGGCCGGACGTCACGCCGCCGCTGGTCGCGCTTTACCAGGTGACCGCGAAGGTGCTGAGCGTCAAGCTCCGGTGGGGGTTCGCGATGAACGCGCACCCGCAGGAAGAAGGCGTCCTGACCCCGGACGTCGTCGCCCAGTGCGACGTCTTCTTCCAGCGCCTGGAGGAAACCGGCACGCTGCGGCCCGGCGTCGACCTGGTCTGGGCGCGCCGCGTGTACTGCGCGCTCATCCACGAAGCAGCGCAGGACCAAGACTCCGCCGATCCGGACACGCTGGCGACCCGCGTCGTCGACACCGTGCTCGGCGGCTTCGGCAAGCCAGGGGTGACGGTGGGCTAGGGAAGCCCGTCCCCGGCAAGCTCCGCGACGATCTTCGCGATCCGCCGCTCCCGGGTCTCCGCGCGCTTGGCGGAAGTAACAGCTTCGGCGCGTTCCCGTTGGGCGGTAAAGGAAAGCTTGTCGAACGCGGCCCGCGCGCCCTTCCGGTCAGCCAGTGCGGCAGCGAGATCGTCCGGCATCTCCACCGTCCGCTCGGCAAGATCGGCTTCGAGCGTGACCTCGACCGTCTCCCCGGCCGCGACCCCCGCCGCCTCCCGGTTCGCCGCGCTGAGCGGCAGCATGAACTCGCCGGAGTAGACCGCGACCGTGCTGCGGTAGGTGTGCGGGCCGATCCTCACCCGCACCTTCGGCCGCCGTCCCTGGCCGAGCGCCTCGACGACCTCGGCCGGGACCCGGAAACCGGTGGCGGTCTTGCCGTTGAGCTCGACGAGCGTGCTGAACGTATGCGACATCGCTGCCTCCCAGACCAGCTAAGCGTGCGGAACGCCGTCGCGCATCTCGGTGACCAGCGCGGCGACCACGGCCTTCAAAGATCCGTTGTACTGCTTAGCGACCGCCCGCTGCCGCTGATAGCTCGCGCCCACCCGGAGAATGTTCTCGACGTCGCGCAGCTCGCGGACGCAGTCCAGCCGTCGCGCGACCGGTTCCAGCCGGTCCAGCAGCTCGGCGAGATCTTCGGTGACGAGGCGTTCGCGGCCGGCGGCGTCGAGGATGACGATCGCGTCGAGGCCGTAGCGCGCGGCGCGCCACTTGTTCTCCTGCACGTGCCACGGCGGCAGCACCGGCAGCGTTTCGCCCTTGTCGAGGCGGGCGCTGAAGTCGTCCACCAGGCACTGGGTGAGCGCCGAAATCGCGCCGACCTCCTGCAGCGTCGGCAGTCCGTCGCACACGCGCATCTCGATGGTGCCGAAGTGCGGGGCCGGGCGGATGTCCCAGCGGATCTCGGAAAAGTGGTCGATCACGCCGGTGGTGAACATGTCCTCGACGTAGCCCTCCAGCTCCGCCCATTCGCGGAACTGGAACGGCAGCCCGGCGGTCGGCAGCTGCTGGAACATCAGCGCCCGGTTCGAGGCGTACCCGGTGTCCTCTCCGGACCAGTACGGCGACGACGCGGACAGCGCCTGCAGGTGCGGCGCGTAGCGCAGGAGCCCGTCGAGCACCGGCAGCACCTTGTCCCGGTGGTCGAGCCCGACGTGGACGTGCACGCCGTAGATCAGCATCTGCCTGCCCCACCACTGGGTGCGGTCGATGAGCTTGGCGTAGCGCTCCTTGTCGGTCACCTTCTGCCGGTACCACGAGGAAAACGGGTGCGATCCGGCGGAGAACAGCTCGACGCCCAGCGGGTCGGCGACCCGGTGCACCTCGTCCAGCGCCTCGTCGAGGTCCTTTTTCACCTCGCCGACCGTGCGGCAGACGCCGCTGACCACCTCGATCGTGTTGAGCAGCAGCTCCTGTTTGATCCGGGGATGCTCGGCCTCCCCCTCCGGGCAGACCGCGGCGAGCAGTTCCTCCGCGACCGACCGCAGTTCGCCGCTGCGCCGGTCCACCAGCGCGAGTTCCCATTCCGCGCCGACCGTGGAACGCCGCGACGCCTGGAAGTCGATCCGCATGCCCGTCCGGTCAGACCTGGGCGCCGTTGCTGGGGTCCGCGCCGGGCGGCGGGCCCTGGCGCACGCGCAGCAGGAGCAGCGCGATGCCGGTGGCGAGCGAGAGGATGCCGAGCGGCGTGGCGAGCGCGGGCCCGACCCCGATCAGGTTCGGCACGATCAGCAGCAGGAGCCCGACGACGAAGAACAGCAGCACGATGAACGCGCCCTTGCGCCAGCGCGGCAGCGGCGGCGGCTCCGGCGGCACGTAGTGCTCGTCGTCCTCGGCCGGGTCGCCGGAGAACATGGTGGTGTCCCAGTCGCTGCCGCCGGTGCGCCAGCCGTCCGACGACGACGCGGGCGCGGGCGGAGCGGGCGGGTCCGCGGTGGGCTTCGGCTTGGCCTTGCCCGTTTCGGGTTCGGCTCCGGCGGAGGCCTCGGGTTCGGCGGACGCGGGGCCGGCGCTGGAGAACGGGTCCTCGTCCAGGAACACGCCCACGCCCTCGGCCCGCAGGTCGGCCACGATCTCGGCGAACGTGGCGTCGACGTCCTCGGGTCCGTCCGCGCCTTTCCCCCGGTTCATCCGGCACCCACCTGTCCCGCCCGCGGTTGCCGGGCGAAGTCGACACTGCGGCTGAAGATCAGTTCCGCGTCGTGGTCCTGCGTCGCGACGTGGAAGCTGTTCTCCAGCACCACCTCGGTCACGTCCGTGCTCGAGATGCCGTCCAGAACGATCTGCGAGTTCTCGGGTTCGACGACGTGGTCGACCCGCGAGTGCAGCAGCAGCACCGGCTGCGTCACCTTCGCCAGGTCGGCGCGCACGATCTTCCACAGCCGGGCGAGGCTCGCCGCGGCCCGCACCGGCGTGCGGGGGTAGGCCAGCTCGACCTCGCCGGGCTTCGCGATGTCGTTGCCGATCGCGCGGATCGACGGGACCACCCGCGACAGCAGCGGCAGCACCTTGGCGTCCAGGCTCAGCCGCGTGACCGACGGGTTGACCAGCACGATGCCGGAGATGTCCGGGCCGAATTCCTCGGCGAGGCGAAGGGTGAGCGTCCCGCCCATCGACATCCCGCCGACGAACACCTGGTCGCATTCCGCGCGCAGCGCCAGCAGCGCCTCGCGGACCGTGGCGTACCAGTCCTGCCAGGTCGTCCGATTGAGGTCGCGCCAGTGCGTGCCGTGGCCGGGCAGCAGCGGGCAGCGCACCGCGAAGCCCTCGGCGGCCAAGTGCTCGCCCCAGGCGCGCATGCCGTCGGGCGTCGCGGTGAATCCGTGGCAGAGCAGGAAGCCGGCCCCGGAGGTACCCGGGTGGGAGAACGGTTCCGCGCCGGCGAGCACGCCCATCACGAACGCCCTTCCGAATCGAAGCGGTGGAGTCTTCCCATGCTCTCACGCCGAAGCCGGGTTGTGGGGCCCACTCCGGAAGCGAGGATCCTTCCGGTCCCGCTGTGAGATCGGTCGCTGCCCCCGGGTGACCGCCCGCTGGCGCGTTGTGCGGGCCGGTGCTTGTTCCGTACCCTGACCTGCCGGGGCCCGCGCGGGCAGGAAAGGACTGGAACCCGGTGCTGTACTTGCTGATGAAGTGGGTTTTCATCGGGCCGCTGCTGAAGACGCTGTGGCCCACCAAGGTCGTCGGCGCCGAAAACATCCCCGAGACGGGTGGCGCCATCCTCGCCGGGAACCACCTCGCGGTCGCGGATTCGTTCTTCATGCCGCTGCGGGTCAAGCGCAAGGTCACCTTCCCGGCGAAGTCGGAGTACTTCACCGAGCCCGGGTTCAAGGGCCTGCTCAAGAAGTGGTTCTTCACCGGCGTCGGCCAGTTCCCCATCGACCGCTCCGGCGGCAACGCCGCGCAGGCCGCGCTCGACACCGCGATCCGGCTGGTCAAGGACGGGCACCTGCTCGGCATCTACCCCGAGGGCACCCGCTCCCCGGACGGCCGGCTGTACAAGGGCAAGACCGGCGTCGCCCGGATCGCGCTCGAATCGCGCGGCGTGGTGATCCCGGTGGCGATGGTCGGCACGGACAAGGTCAACCCGATCGGCTCCAAGATGTGGTGGCCGCGGCGGCTCGAGATCCGCTTCGGCAAGCCGCTCGACTTCTCCCGCTACGAGGGCCTGTCGGGCGACCGGTTCATCGAACGGTCGATCACCGACGAGATCATGTACGCGCTGATGGAGCTGTCCGGCCAGGAGTACGTGGACATTTACGCGGCGAAGGCCAAGGAGCTGCTGGCAGCCGAGGCCGCCGGTGTCAAGCCCGCGGTGCCGCCTCAGCCGAGTGGTCTTGACGCCGATCGGGTGCCGGAGACGAAGGCCGGGTAGCGCCCCACTAGAGTTCCCCGGTGCGTTTTTTCTACGACACCGAGTTTATTGAGGACGGCGTGACGATTGACCTGGTGTCGATCGGTGTCGTTGACGAGCGCGGACGCGAGTTCTATGCCGTGTCCACTGATTTCGACCCTGGCAGGGCCGGGGCTTGGGTGCGGGAGAATGTGCTGCCCAAGCTGCCCTCGCCGGCGGATCCGGCTTGGCGCAGCCGCGAGCGGATTCGGGCGGATCTGCTGGAGTTCTTCGGGAAGCCGCCTGGGGGGATCGAGCTCTGGGCTTGGTTCGCTGCTTATGACCATGTGGCGTTGGCGCAGTTGTGGGGGCCGATGCCTGCGTTGCCTCGGCAGTTGCCTCGGTTCACCCGGGATTTGCGGCAGCGGTGGGAGGATGCGGGGAAGCCTAAGTTGCCTGCTGCGCCTGGGGATCAGCATGACGCGTTGGCTGATGCTCGGCATAACTTGCAGCGGTGGGGGGTTATTGAGGAGGCGTTCCGGAGGCGGTGAATCTGCTGCTCTTCGGCTCGTCGCCTGGCGGCGACATTGCCTTGGTGGTTGCGTGGGGCACCCCGAAGCGTGATTGTGCTGACGGTCTGGGGTGCTTGTCAAGGCGGGAAAGATGCCTTGACAAGCACCCCCAGACCGCAGGGACGCTTCGTATCGGGGTGCGGGGGAGGGGCTGGGTGCCTCGATCGTTGGGTGTGTCGGCTGCGGTCGGTGGGTGGGGCTAGCGCCCCAATGTGGCATTGGGTGCGTGCGATGCACCCAATGTGGCGTTCGGTGCGTCAGATGCACCCAATGCCACATTGGGGCGCTGCGGACGGGCTCGGCGAGTGAGGGTCAGCGGCGGCGGGTGCGGACGGCGGTTGCCAGGGTGTCCAGCAGGTCTTCCGTCGTGTTCCAGTCCATGCAGGCGTCGGTGATGGACTGGCCGTAGGTCAGCTCGCTCGCTTGGCCCAGCACCAGGTCTTGGCGTCCGGCGACCAGATTGCTTTCCAGCATCAGGCCCGCGATTCCGCGTTCGCCGGCGGAGATCCGGGCGGCCAGGTCGCGGACGACCTCGGACTGGCGGACGTGGTCCTTGTTGCTGTTGCCGTGGCTCGCGTCGATCACCAGGCGTTCCGGCAGGCCCGATTTCGCCAGGCGGGCGAGGGTTTCCTCCACGGTGGCCGGGTCGTAGTTCGGGCCCGCGGAGCTGCCGCGCAGGATTACGTGGCAGTCCGGGTTTCCGGAGGTCGTCACCAGGGCGGCCAGGCCGTCCACGTTGATGCCGGGGAAAACGTGGGACGCCGCGGCGGCGCGGGTCGCGTCCACGGCTACCTGGATGTCGCCTTCCGTCGAGTTCTTGATGCCGACCGGCATGGAGAGGGCGCTGCACAGTTGCCGGTGGACCTGGCTGGCCGCGGTGCGGGCGCCGATCGAGCCCCAGGTGACGATGTCGGCGATGAACTGCGGGGTGATCGGGTCCAGGAATTCGCAGCCGACCGGGAGGCCCAGTTCGGAGACGTCCAGGAGGAGTTTCCGGGCCAGGTGCAGGCCCTTGTTGACGGAGAAGGTGCCGTCCAGGTCCGGGTCGTTGATCAGGCCCTTCCAGCCCAGAGTGGTGCGCGGCTTTTCGAAGTACACCCGCATCACGATGTGCAGGTCTTCGCGCAGCGACTCAGCCTTGGCGGCCAGGCGGCGGGCGTAGTCGAGGGCGGCTTCGGGGTCGTGGACCGAGCACGGGCCGACGATCACCGCGAGGCGGTCGTCGCGGCCGTCGAGGATGTCGACGGTTTCCGTCCGGCCGTTTTGCACGACTTTCGCGACGGCGGCGTCCACGGGATGGTCTTCGCGCAATAACGCGGGCGAGATGAGGGGACTGACCGACGTGGTGCGGCGGTTGTCCAGGGTGCTCGCGTCGGCGGGGGCGGCGACGAGGGGGGTGTTCATGTGCGGGTGGTCCTTCCTGGTGGACACCGACCCGCGGGAGAATCGCCGAGCCGGTTCTGAATCCGGCTCGGGGTGGAGGTCAGCGCAGGTTCACGCCGCCGTGCCCACCCGGGGCCGGCTTCGTAAACCAGAAATAGCGCTGCACAGCCCCAAGGTAACACACCGCCAGACGGCCCCGGCCTGGACCGGATTGGGCAGGTGGTCCGCCCTGCACCGATCCAGATGAAAGCCGCTACGCTGTCCGCGGACTGTGACTGCACTCTCCCTGCGAGGAAAGACGGAGGCAACAGATGCGTGTCGGTGTGCTGACGGGGGGCGGCGACTGCCCCGGCCTGAACGCGGTCATCCGCGCGGTGGTCCGCAAGGGCGTCGAAGTGCACGGCTGGGAGTTCGTCGGCTTCCGCAACGGCTGGCAGGGCCCGCTGACCGGCGACAGCCGGCCGCTCGGCCTCGCCGACGTCGAGGACATCCTCACCCGCGGGGGCACCATCCTGCGGTCGTCGCGGACGAACCCGTACAAGGTCGACGGCGGCGTCGACAAGATCCGCAAGGTGCTCGCCGACCAGGGCGTGGACGCGCTGGTCGCGATCGGCGGCGAGGACACCCTCGGCGTCGCCAAGCGGCTGACCGACGACGGCATCGGCGTCGTCGGCGTGCCCAAGACGATCGACAACGACCTCGGGGCCACCGACTACACGTTCGGTTTCGACACCGCGGTCTCCATCGCCACCGAGGCGATCGACCGGCTGCACACCACGGCCGAATCGCACCACCGCGCGCTCGTCATCGAGGTCATGGGACGGCACGCGGGCTGGATCGCGCTGCACTCCGGCCTCGCCGGCGGCGCGAGCGTGATCCTGGTGCCGGAGCGGCAGTTCTCCGTCGACCAGGTCGTGCAGTGGGTCGAGCAGCGCTTCGAGAAGGAGTACGCGCCGATCATCGTCGTGGCCGAGGGCGCATTGCCCGAGGGCGGCGAGGAAAAGCTGCTGACCGGAGAGAAGGACGCCTTCGGGCACGTCCGGCTCGGCGGCATCGGCAACTGGCTCGCCGACGAGATCACCGAGCGCACCGGCAAGGAATCGCGCGCGGTCGTGCTCGGCCACGTCCAGCGCGGCGGCACCCCGACCGCGTACGACCGGGTCCTCGCGACCCGCTTCGGCCTGCACGCGGTGGACGCGGTCGCCGACGGCGACTTCGGCGTGATGGTGGCGCTCAAGGGCACCGACATCGTCCGCGTGAAGCTGTCCGAGGCGACCGCCGAACTGAAGACCGTTCCGCTGGAGCGTTACCAGGAGGCCGAAGTCTTCTTCGGCTGAGCCACGGGTAGGGGCAACCCCACCACGGTGCCGGGGGCGTGCGGTATTCCGCGCGCCCCCGGCTTTTTTCTACCCTCGGCTCGTGCGAATCTTCCTGGCGGGCTTGACGATGCTCTCGGCCACCGTGGTGCCGAACTCCACTGTGGACGGTGTGTGGCGGACGGACGGGTACGGGCAATTGGTCCAAGTGTCCGGCGGCAAACTGACGACCTACGACGTCACCAAGGTCAGCTGCTTGCCCGGCTCTCTTTCCGGAACTGGCGACGGCACAAGGTTTTCTGCCAACGAGGGATCCGTCGTCACCATCCGCGCGGGCAGGATGAGTTTCGACGACAACCTGGGTGTGCGGTCGTTGCGGCGTGTTCCCGGTGGATTGCCGACCGAATGCCAGCGCCCGGCTGCCGACGTGTTCGACGTCTTCTGGCATACCTTTGCCGAGAATTACCCGTTTTTCCCAGCGAAAGGCGTCGACTGGAAGTCCGAAGGAGACGCTGCCCGCCGCGAGATCACCGCGCACCCGGAACGGCTCTTCGACGTCCTATGTGGACTAATCCGTCCGTTGCACGACGCTCATGTCGGCCTGCTCGCGGGAGATCAGCATTGCTCTTCGCCCCGGCCCGGCACCCCGGATCTGAAAACGACCGGCCCGCGTGCGATGGCCGTCGCCGATGCCCAACTTCGGCCGCCGATCTACCGCTGGGCCGGCGGAGCCATCGCCTACGCCGATCTGCCAGAGGGTCGCGGTTACCTGCGGATCAGCAGTTTCCACGACTACGCCGACACTTTCGCCGCGAGCAGCAAAGTCCTGGCGACAGCGCTGGACGAGATCTTCACTGCCGACCGGGTGCACCACCTCCGCGGCCTGATCCTCGACCTGCGCGTCAACGGTGGCGGGGACGATCCGCTCGGCTTGCAGGTCGCCGCGCGGCTGACCGACACACCGCACTTCGCCTACGCCAAACGCGCCCGCAACGATCCGGACAATCCGGCGCAGTTCACCGCGGCGCAACCGTTCTTCGTGCAGCCCGCTGCGGCACCGCGCTACACCGGTCCGTTGACGGTGCTCACCGGCAGCCTCGACGTCTCAGCGGGGGAGACCTTCCTGCAAGCACTGCTGAACCGGCATCCGCGGCCAGTCCTGATCGGACAGTCCACTCAGGGTGCCTTCTCGGACATGCTGGAGCGCACGCTGCCGAAGCAAGGCTGGAAGGTGGCACTGCCGAACGAGGAGTACCTCGACCCGCACGGCCGCACCTACGACGGCACCGGCATCAGTCCGGATATCGAGGTCCCGGTTTTCGCCCCGGACGACCTCGCCGCCGGGCGGGATCCGGCGCTGGCCGCCGCCCGCCGGTAAGGTGAGCGCATGGGGTCGGTCAAGCAGTTCCAGGTCACTTTCGATTGCGCGGAACCCGTGCGGGTCGCCCGCTTCTGGTGCGAGGTGCTGGGATACGTCGCGCCGCCACCGCCGGAAGGGTTCGCCGGCTGGGCCGAGTTCGACCGCACCCAGCCGCCCGAGGAGCAGGGCTCGTGGGCGGCCTGCGTCGATCCGAACGGGGTCGGGCCGCGGCTGTACTTCCAGCGCGTGCCCGAAGGCCGCGTGGTGAAGAACCGCGTGCACCTCGACGTGCGCGTGGGCACTGGCTTGGTGGGCGAGGAGCGGCTGGCGGCCCTGAAGGCCGAGGCCGACCGGCTGGTGGCGCTGGGCGCGTCCATCGTGCAGGTGCTGGAGTCGGACGGCGTGAACGAGTCCTGCATCCCGATGCAGGACGTCGAGGGCAACGAGTTCTGCGTGGACTGAGAAAAGCCGCCGTGCCGCGGGGCACGCGGCACGGCGACGGTCAGATTCTCAGGAGACGGAAACGTTGGCCGGAGCGGTGAACGAGCCGCCCGACACCTGGTAGATCTGCGACACGGTGAGGCTGCCGCCCGCCGGGATGGTGTCCTGGCCGGTGATCACGACGTGCCCGGTCGATCCGGACGCGGTGCCCGGGTTCGTGTTCGACAGCGACTCGTTCGACGCCAGGTCGAACGACAGCGTCCAGCCGTTCGCCGCCGACGCGCCGCCGTTGGTGATCGTGAAGTGCGCGAAGGCGCCGAACCCGTAGTCGTAGTCGGTGGTGAACTTCGCGGTCAGCTTGCCCACCGGGGCCGTCGTGACGGTCCAGGTGAACGGAGCCTGCGCGGTCGCCCCGGCGGAATCGGTGGCCGTCACGGTGACCTTGCTGGTGCCCTCGGCGCTCGGCGTGCCGGTGATGGAGCCGGTTTTGCCGTCGATGGACAGCCCGGCCGGGAGCCCGTCCGCCGAGTACGTGTAGGGCGAGGTGCCGCCGGAAGCGGTGACCTTCAGCGAAACCGCCTTGCCCACCACGCTGTTCTGGTTGCCCGGGTTGCTGACGCTCAGCTTGCCGTTGGTGCCGCCGCCCGGGGTGAGGCCGTTGACGCCGTGCGGGGTGCCGAGGCCGGTCGGGCCGTCCCAGCCGGTGCCCGCGTTGCAGATGACGGTCCCGCAGCTGCCGTTGCTGCCCGAGGTGACGTCGTTGAAGTCGCCGGTGTGCGCGTACGGGTAGGTCGCGGCGTTGTCGCCGTCCTTCGGCGCGCCCGCGAGCGCCCAGATGCCGGCGACAATCGGGGTGGCGAGGCTGGTGCCGCCGTACTGCGACTGCTGGCCGTTGACGTAGATCGTGATGCCGCTGTTGGGATCCGCGTCGGCTGAAATGTCCGAAGTGGCCCGATTGTCGCACGCGGTGCTGATCCCGTTCTGGAACGCGGGCTTGCTGAACTTGCTCGAACAGCCGCTGCCCGTCTTGTTCCAGGCGGTTTCGGTGTAGCCGCCGCCGGACGCGGTCAGCGTGGTGCCGCCGACCGCCACCACCTCGGGCGAGGTGGCCGGGTATTCGGCCTGCGCGCCGCTTTCGCTGCCCCAGTCGCCGGTGGCGCCGAGGATGGCGACGCCAGGGTGGTTGTAGTGCTGCTCGGCGTCCGACGGGATCGCGCTTTCGTGGTCGGCGTAGCTGTTGGACACGATCTTCGCGCCGAGCCGGACCGCGCTGTCGACGGCCGCGGCGAGGTCGCTGTCCTCGTTGCTGTTGCCTTCCACCAGCAGGATTTTGCAGTCCGGGCAGAGCGCGCTGACCGCGTCGACGTCGATGGCCATCTCGGTCGCCCAGCCCGAGTCGGTCTTGGACGGAAGCGTGCTCGTGCCGTCCTGGCCGACCACGGTCAGGCAGCCGTTCGCCTTGGTGCAGGAGCCGAGGTTCCAGTGCGACCGGTAGTCGTTCAGGTCCTTCTCGATGCCGGGGTCGTCGAAGGCGTCGACAATCGCGACGGTGGTCCCGCCGCTCTTCAATCCGGCAACGCCGTAGGCCTTCTGCAGATCGGTCGGGCTCATCGCGCTGGCCGGACGGGCACCGGAGGAAACCAGTTGCACCGCCTGGCATTTCGCGTAGCCCTCAGGTGCGTTGGCGCACGACGCCGGGCTCAGCTGCGGGCTGGCGTCGGCGGCCGGGGTGAACGTCGCCGCCACCCCCGCCCCCAGCGCGAGCGCCGCACCGGCGGCGGCCAGCCGTCTCAAGGTCGTTCCTGCACGCATCATCGCGTCCTTCCTGGTACGCCGCTGCCCGGAAGACGGGCGAAAAGCGGTGCCGCCATTGGATTTCACCGAGGCGGTGCGGAACCAGGAACAACCGGCACAACCGGCTGTTGTGCCGGGAGGAGGAACCCGACCTTCGGAGGATGTTCGCCTGCCCCGGGGCGAGCGACCATGGAGCGGCGGGAGGTGCGGGACATGCCGGACGGCGCGACGGAAACGTTCGACCGGACGCTGGTCCGGTTGCGCCGGGCGGCCGGGCTGACGCAGGAACAACTGGCGCAGCGCTGCGGGCTGAGCACGCGCGGCGTGGGGAATCTCGAACGCGGGCAGCGGCATCCGCGGCGGGTCACCGTGCAGCTCCTCGCCGACGGTCTCGCGCTGCCCGAAGACGGCCGTGCCGAACTGCTCGCGGCCGCCCGGCGAGGCAGGCAGCGTCCGCCGGACAACTCGGTCCCGCCGCCTCGCCCGGCACCGGATCTCATCGGCCGCGTCGAGGAACACGCCTTGCTGGACAAACACATTTCCGGCACGGGCAAGCCGTTTCTGGTTTTCGCCGGACAGACCGGAATCGGCAAAACCCGGCTGCTCGCCGAAGCTGCGACGTTGGCCGAGACCCGCGGCACGGTGGTGCTTTCCACAGCGTGCTCCCGGCACGGCGGAGAGCCGTACGCGCCGCTCTCCGAGGCGTTCGCCCGGCACGCGTCCGAGCATCCCACCGGACCCGGCCTGTCATTCCTGCTGCCCGAACAACGCACCGCCGAACCGGCCCCGCCCCGCTGGCTGATGTTCGCCGAAGCAGCCCGGTTTCTCGACACGCTCGCGCGCCGACATGGCGTGCTCGTGATTCTGGACGACCTCCAATGGGCTAGCCCGGACGGTCTCGCGCTGCTGGCTTCGCTGGTCCAGGACGTCCGGCCGGATCGAGTCCGATTCCTCGCCGCCTACCGCGACACCGAGATCGCCGCCGCCGAGCCGTTGGCCGACACTCTGCTCGACTTGTACCGGAAAGGCTTGCTGACCCAGCATTCCCTGGCCCCGCTGGCGGACGACGACGCGACGACGCTGTTGCACCACAGCGCCGGGACCGAGGTAGGACAGTCCGCCCGCGAACGGGTGCTTCGGCTGGCTGGCGGTCTCCCGTTGTTCCTGGTCCAACTGGGACACGTACTGGGCAGATCCGGCAAACCGCCCGCGGAACTGCCGTGGGGCCTCACCCACGCGGTGCGGCGGCAGCTCGGTTCGCTGCCCGAACGGACCGCCGAGGTGCTGACGCTGCTGGCGGTGGGGCAGCAGCGGATGGACCCGGAAGTCCTCGCCGCCGCTGCCGGGCTGGATCCGGCCGAACTGTCCGAAGTGCTGGCACCCGCGCACACCGCGCGGCTGCTGGACGAAAACGCCGAGGGCGTGCGGCTGACCCACGAACTGGTCGCCGAGGTGATGAACGGAGACCTGCCGCCAAGCCGTCGACATGTACTGCACCGCAGACTGGCCGAGGCATTGGGCGGCGCGGCTGCGGCTTACCACTACACGCACGCGCAGGACACTGAACGAGCCGCGCAAACCTTGCGGCACGCCGCGGAAAAAGCCAGCAGACAAGCCGCCCACGACACGGCCGCCCAGCACCTGGGCGCGCTAGTCGATCTCTTGG
This sequence comes from Amycolatopsis sp. cg13, assembly GCF_041346965.1. GTDB lineage: Bacteria > Actinomycetota > Actinomycetes > Mycobacteriales > Pseudonocardiaceae > Amycolatopsis. The sequence goes on along the minus strand of NZ_CP166848.1, from coordinate 3,215,602 downwards.
ACCGCACCGGTTCGCAGGCCGCTGTCGCCGAAGCGGCTGAAGCCTGGGCGGACGCACTCGCCGCCGCTGGCCGTTACGACGCCGCGCTCGCCGCCGCCGAACGCGCGCTTTTGGTGTACCGCAAGGAAGGCGACGAGGAACGGCAACGTCTGGTGATCGCCCGGATCGGCTACCTGCACTACCAACGCGGCACCCCGCGCGAGGGACTGGCGCGGATCGCGCCGACGCTGACCGAAGACCGACCCGGCGGATCGGCCGTCCAGTTGCGGCTGGCTCGCGCCGCCAATCTCTACCAGAGCACGCGCTATCGAGAGTCCGTCGAGGTGTCCACCGCCGCGATCGTCGCTGCCGAAGCGGTGGGGGATGAGCACGGCCTCTCGGGCGGACACCTTCGCCGGGGCTTGGCATTACGGCTGCTAGGCCGCAACGACGAAGCCCTGACCGATCTGCACACCGCCGCCGCCACTGCGGAACTGTGCGGCGACCGCGAGATCGTCGTCCGCGCACTGACCGGGGTCGCCGTGCTGCACCACTACCGCGGCGAACTGGCCCGTGCCGACCGGCAATTCGAGCGGATCCTGTTGCTGGCCGAGGAACTAGGCGACCGGGAACTACTCAGCCGAGCCGTCTGCAACCTCGGCGCGAGCGCGGTCTACGTCGGCCGCTGGGGCGATGCTTTGCGACGGTTCAGCCAGGCACTGGAACTGGCGGGACACGGCAGATCGCCCATGTGCGGCGCGATGGCCCTCATCGGCCGGGGCGCGCTGTGGTCAGCCTGCGGCCGCTTCACTGCGGCAGCCGACGATCTGACTCAGGTGATTCGGCTGGGGCGGGAAAGCGACAATGCCGACATCATCTGCAACGCGTCCGCTCAGCTGGCGGAGAACGACGTGCGTGCTGGGCGACCTGAGCGAGGGGTGCGCCGGTTGCTGCCGTTGCTCGCGATGCAGGGGGAGCGGAGCTGGCAGATGACCGACGCCCTGCCGTTCCTGGCCGAGGCGCAACTGGCTGCTGGCGATCCGGTCGCTGCTGGGGAGACCGCGGCGGAGGCGGTGGCTTGTACTGAGCACATCGATCACATCCTTGCGCGTACGGATGCTTTTCGGGTGCAGGGGCTTGCTTTTCTTCGGTGCGGATCCCTTGCCTTGGCGGAAGAAAGTCTCGGAGAAGCGCGCGTGCTGGCCGAACAGATGGCTTCGCCGTACCTGCTTGCCCGGGTGAGCGCTGCACATGCTGGTTTGGCTGAGCGCCGGGGCGACTGTGCTGCCGCGGCTCGGGATCGGGGGCAGGCGGAGGAGCTGTTCACGGCATTGCGGCGGGACGCCTTGTCTCCGGAGTGAGCCGACTGTACGTGAGGGGAACCCTGAGGGAATCAGATTCCCTCAGGGTTCCCCTCACGTACATTTGCCCGAGCCGAGTGTCCACTGTGGTCAGTTAGATCCGCGCAAGCTCGTCCAAAACCCCAGCCGCCTTCGCGATGTCCTCGGTCAACGGCCGATCCTCCAGCCGCTCGTCCAACACCCCCACCGCAGCCGCGAAAGCCGCTCGCACGGGCAGATCCACCAGCTCAGCCTTCCGGATCCGCAACGCCCGCACGGCAGCCACCAGCTCGCAAGCCAGCACCTGCCGATAAGCAGCCGCCGCCGCTGTGGCTGCCCGCGCAGCCTGCGTCGAAAAACTCGCGTGATCTTCAATCCCCCGCGACACCACAGCAGTCCCCAGCGTCGCAGGCAAAGCCGCCTGCCGAAGTTCGGTAAGCGCGTCGTGCGCGACATACTCCAGGATCATCACCCCGGAACTCCCCGGCGGCCCGACGGCGAGAAACGGCCGCAGCCCGGTGAATTCCGGTTCCACCAAGTCGCCCAACCGAGCCACGGACAGCTCCGCCACCTGATGCACCGTCGCGCGGGCTTGATCGAGCGCAGTCGAAACGTAAGCGGTGTGGAAGTGCGCATGGTGGTAAGCGTCGCCGTGTACCGTAGAGATCATCGGATTTTCCGTGCTGGCATTGATCTCCACGGCGAGCACGTCCCGCAAGTAGTGGATCGCGTCCAAAGCAGGACCTTGCACCTGAGGAAAAGCCCGCAACCCGAAGGGATCCTGAAGCCGACGCCCCGGTTTAGGCGTGCCGTGCATGCCCAACAGCCGACGCATCTCAGCCGCGCAAGCCACTTGCCCGACGTGCGGACGTGCTTCGTGCACAGGTGTCGCGTACGCCTCGGGGTTGCCGTCGAGAGCCACGTACGTGAGCGCGGCGACGGCGTGGCTCGCGCGGGTAAGCGTGTCGAGGCTCATCGCGGCGAGAGTTGCTTCGGCGAGCGTCGCGGCGTTGCTGCTCATGAACGCCAGCGCATCGCCCGCATGCACCGGAACCGGTGGCACCGCGCCGATCGCCCACGCGCGTTCACCGGCCAACGCGAGTGCGGTTTCCGCGAGCGGGGCAAGATCGCCGGTGCCGATGGCACCCAGTCGGTGCACCACTGGCAGCGCACCAGTGCGCACGGCTTCGGCGAGTGCGTTGATCAGCTCTGGGCTGATTCCGGACCGGCCGGTCAGCAGTTGGTTGAGCCGGATCAGGAGCATCGCGCGGATCTGGCCGTCCGGCAGCAGATCGCCGCTGCCGCCGGCGTGGCTGCGCAGCAACCGAAGACCATGCTCGGCGGGTTCGTCCACCGCGTCGTCCTTGTTCGCGCCGACGCCGGTGGTGCGGCCGTAGACCACTCGCCGGGTGCTCAGGTCCTCGGCCAGCTTCCACGAATGCTCAGCCGCGCGCATCGCGGCGATGGACACGTCGATCGCCAGCGGGCCTTCGGTGTGCGCCGCCGCGACCACGTCGGCGCACCGCAGGGTCCGGCCGTCCACTCGGATCACGGCGTGCTCCTCACTCGGTTTCGTCCAGCCGCTGTTCGAGCGCGTCGAGCCGGTCCGCCCAGAACTGCCGGTAGGGCGCGAGCCACGCGTCCACTTCGGCCAGCGGTTCGGCGCGCAGCCGGTAGCAGCGGCGCTGCGCGGACACCCGCACGGTCACCAGCCCCGCCTCGCGCAGCACGCGCAGGTGCTTGGACACGGCGGGCTGGCTGAGCCGCAGTTCGGCCACCAGTTCGCCGACCGACCGCTCGCCCTCGAGCAGCAGGTCCAGCAGCGCGCGGCGGCGGGGTTCGGCCAGCACGTCGAAGGTCTGCATCACCCCGGAAATCTGCCTCGCGGGGCATATGCCTGTCAAGGAATGCGAGTACCGCCGAATGTCCGTTTTATGGTCTAAACCATTGACCTAGTGGTCTAGTCCACTTACGGTGCATTCGTCCCCACCGTTACCGCTTCGTCACCGACGGTGACTCCTGAAGGGAGCAACGATGCTTCGCTTGCGCAGAAAACGCCTGCTGGCACTGGCCGGCCTGGCGACCGCGGCGTTCGCCGCCGCGGCCGCGCTCGTCCCCGCCGCTTCGACGGCCGCCCCCGCGAGAACCGAGGCCGCGGCCGGGAAAGTGGTCGGCTACTTCACCGACTGGGGCATCTACGACCGCAACTACCACGTGAAGAACATCGAGACGTCCGGCTCGGCGAACAAGCTCACGCACATCAACTTCGCCTTCGGCAACGTCACCGGCGGCGGCTGCGCGATCGGCGACGCGTGGGCCGACTACCAGAAAACCTACGACGCGGCGGGCAGCGTCGACGGCGTCGCCGACACCTGGGACCAGCCGCTCGCGGGCAGTTTCAACCAGCTCAAGAAGCTGAAGGCCAAGCATCCCGGGCTGAAGATCATCTGGTCGTTCGGCGGCTGGACCTGGTCCGGCGGCTTCGGGCAGGCCGCGAAGAACCCGGAAGCCTTCGCCAATTCCTGCTACAACCTCGTCAACGACAAGCGCTGGGCCGGCCTGTTCGACGGCATCGACCTCGACTGGGAGTACCCGAACGCGTGCGGCCTCACCTGTGACACCAGCGGTCCCGACGCGCTGAAGAAGCTGCTCGCGGCCGTGCGGGGCAAGTTCGGCTCGTCGAAGCTCGTCACCGCCGCGATCAGCGCGGACGGCAGCAACGGCGGCAAGCTGGACGCCACCGATTACGCGGGTGCCGCGCAGTATGTCGACTGGTACAACGTGATGACGTACGACTTCTTCGGCGCCTGGGCCGCGCAAGGGCCGACCGCGCCGCACTCGCCGCTCACGTCGTACAACGGCCTGCCGACGCAGGGCTTCTACTCGGATGCGGCCATCCAGAAGCTCAAGAGCAAGGGCGTCCCGGCCTCGAAACTGTTGCTGGGCATCGGTTTCTACGGCCGTGGCTGGACCGGTGTCACGCAGAGCGCGCCGGGCGGCACCGCGACCGGACCGGCTCCCGGCAAGTACGAGCAGGGCATCGAGGACTACAAGATCCTCAAGACGAGCTGCCCGGCGACCGGGACCGTCGCGGGCACCGCGTACGCCAAGTGCGGTTCCAACTGGTGGAGCTACGACACGCCGTCGACCATCGCGGGCAAGACGTCGTACGCGAGGTCGCAGGGTCTCGGCGGCACCTTCTTCTGGGAGCTGTCCGGCGACACCTCGAACGGCGAACTGATCACGGCACTCGCCAAGTAGGACCCCGATGCGGCCGGGGCGCCGATTCTGTCGGTGCCCCGGTTTATCGTGCTGTGGGTGAAGTTCAGCGGATTCGGGGAGCACGCCGTCGAGTTCTACGACGGGCTGCTCGCGGACAACACCAAGGCCTACTGGGACGACAACGTGGCCATCTACAAGGAGCACGTCCGGGCTCCGATGGAGGCGCTGCTGGCCGAGCTGGAGCCGGAGTTCGGCGCGGGCTTCGGCGAGGCGAAGGTGTTCCGGCCCTATCGCGACGTCCGGTTCGCCAAGGACAAGACGCCGTACAAGACGCACTGCGGCGGCGTGATCGAGTCCGGCCGCGGCGGGGGAGCGTATTACGTCGAGGTAGGCCCGGTCGGGCTGCGTGTCGGGGGCGGTTGCTTCCACCTGGCCTCGGACCAGCTGGCCCGCTACCGCACGGCGGTCGACACCGAACTGCACGGGCCCGAGCTGGAGAAAATTCTGGCGAGCCTGCGCAAGGCGGGCTGGGAAATTCTCGGCGACCGGCTGAAGTCCAAACCGCGCGGGTTCGCCGAGGACCATCCGCGCCTCGACCTGCTGCGGCACCGTTCGGTGTACGCCGTCCGGGTCTGGGAGCCGGACGACTTCCTGCATGAGCGCGAGACGTTCGACCGGGTGCGGAAATCGTGGCGTCAGCTGCGGAAATTCAACGAATGGGCACGCGACCACGTGGGTCCGAGCGAGAAACCGCGGCGCTGAGGCTGTCCTCCCCCATTCGGGTGATTCCGGGTGTCCGTGCGCGGCGCGGTCGCCCAGCGCACGCCGGTGCCCGGAACTGAATCCTTCCCGCGTTCCGGGCCCGGAACTTCGGGATCGGTACAGACGGGAGCGGCCCGAGCGACTAGGCTCTCCGGACGTGAGCCGACGCGCGAAGATCGTTTGTACATTGGGTCCCGCGACCTCCACGCCGGAGAAGATGCGGGCACTCGTCGACGCCGGGATGGACGTCGCGAGGATGAACTTCAGCCACGGCAGCCACAGCGACCACAAGCAGGTCTACGACCTGGTCCGGTCCGCGGCCGCCGAAAGTGGCCGGGCGGTGGGGATCCTCGCCGACCTGCAGGGACCGAAGATCCGGCTGGGCACGTTCGCCAGCGGATCGGCGGAATGGCACACCGGGGACGTCGTCCGGATCACCGTCGAGGACGTCGCCGGCACCCACGACCGGGTTTCGACCACCTACAAGGGACTCGCCAAGGACGCCAAGCCGGGCGACCGGCTGCTGGTCGACGACGGCAAGGTCGGCCTGGTGGTCAAGGACGTCGAGGGCCCGGACGTCGTGTGCGAGGTGACCGAGGGCGGCCCGGTCAGCAACAACAAGGGCGTGTCGCTGCCCGGGATGGACGTCTCGGTGCCCGCGCTGTCCGACAAGGACATCGAGGACCTGGAGTTCGCGCTGCAGCTGGGCGTCGACTTCATCGCGCTGTCCTTCGTGCGCTCGCCCGCCGACATCGACCTCGTGCACCAGGTCATGGACCGCGTGGGCAAGGGACGGCTGCCGGTCGTCGCGAAGATCGAGAAGCCCGAGGCGGTCTACAACCTCGAGGCCATCGTGCTGGCCTTCGACGCGGTGATGGTCGCCCGCGGCGACCTCGGCGTCGAACTGCCGCTCGAGCAGGTCCCGCTGGTGCAGAAGCGCGCCATCCAGATCTGCCGCGAGAACGCGAAGCCGGTCATCGTCGCCACGCAGATGCTGGAATCGATGATCAACAACTCCCGCCCGACCCGCGCCGAGGCGTCCGACGTCGCGAACGCGGTCCTCGACGGCGCGGACGCGGTGATGCTGTCCGGCGAGACGAGCGTCGGCCGGTACCCGATCGAAACGGTCCAGACCATGGGCCGGATCGTCGAGGCCGTCGAGACGGATTCGCCGGTCGTGCCGCCGCTGTCGCACGTGCCGCGCACCAAGCGGGGCGTCATCTCCTACGCCGCCCGCGACATCGGCGAGCGGCTCAACGCCAAGGCGCTGGTCGCGTTCACGCAGTCCGGCGACACCGTGCGCCGCCTCGCGCGGCTGCACACGCGGCTGCCGCTGATGGCGTTCACGCCGGAGCAGAGCGTCCGCAGCCAGCTGGCGCTGACCTGGGGCACCACGACGCAGATCGTGCCGCGGGTGGACTCCACCGACCAGATGATCCAGCAGGTCGACCACGCGATGCTCGAAATGGGCAAGTACCAGCGCGGCGACCTCGTGGTGATCGTCGCGGGCTCGCCGCCCGGGACCGTCGGGTCGACCAACCTGATCCACGTCCACCGGCTCGGTGAAGACGACCACGCATAAGGGACGTGCGGAACCCTTCCCGCATAGGGTTCCGGCATGACTGAGATGGCCAGGGAAGCCGCCACCGGACTCGACACGAGCACCGGTGGCGGCGGGCAGCCGGTGCTGGACAAGCTCGTCGCGCTGCTGGACCTGGAGAAGATCGAAGAGAACATCTACCGCGGCGTTTCGCCCGCGCACTCGCCGGTGCGCGTGTTCGGCGGGCAGGTCGCCGGGCAGGCGCTCGTCGCGGCGGGCCGGACCGTCCCGGAGGAGCGGCGGGTCCATTCGCTGCACGCGTACTTCATCCGCGGCGGCGACCCGAGCGTCCCGATCGTGTACGAAGTGGACCGCATCCGCGACGGCCGCTCGTTCACCACCCGGCGCGTGGTCGCGGTCCAGCACGGCAAGGCGATTTTCTCGCTGTCCGCGTCGTTCCAGAAGGACGAGCCGGGCATCGACCACGCCGAGCCGATGCCGGAGGACGTGCCCGCCCCGGAGTCGCTGCCGACCTTCCCCGAGCTGACCGCCGGATACGGCCTGCGCCACGCCGAACGCCCGCGGCCGATCGACATCCGCTACATCGGCGAGCCGCCGTGGGTCACCCGCACGACCGGCGAACGCCCGACGCGCCACCGCGTCTGGATGCGGGCCGACGGAACCCTGTCCGACAACCAGCTCCTGCACGTCTGCGTGCTCACTTACGCCTCGGACATGACGCTGCTGGACTCGGTGCTCGCGCGGCACGGCGTGTACTGGGACGTCGACAAGGTGCTCGGCGCGAGCCTCGACCACGCGTTGTGGTTCCACCGTCCATTCCGGGCGGACGAGTGGTTCCTTTACGACAGCACGTCCCCGAGCGCTTCGGGTGCCCGCGGGCTGGCCACCGGACGGTTCTTCACCCGCGACGGCTTGCACGTCGCGACCGTGGTCCAAGAAGGACTGCTGCGGGTCCGGTAAGGACGTTCACCCCATCGATGACCACTCTGAGTGGCTGTCTGCGAGGAAATCGTCGGAAACTGCCACGCTCTCGTGGCGAAATTGCGCGGGAAAACACGTCTGAGTAATACCCGCGAGGCGAAGGAAGGTGCCCGGGACCGGTCGGGGGGCGGCCCCGGACACCTGGTCGTCCGCTTTACCGCGGTGTCCGCGAATAGCCGAGGACGGCCGTCGTCTACGCTGCTCAGGGCCGTCGGCGCGGCTGGATTCGCGTCTCGGCCCGCAGGATGCCAGAGTACAAGCGCACTCTGCACAATGCAGGTCGGAACCGGTGACCGGCGGCTCCCGTCTCGACAGCGGGAATTCCCCGGTGTTATTACTCCACTGACAAGTCGATCACCTGGTTAGATATGCAGTGCGGGCAACAATACGGACCGGAGGTGCTGCCGTGGCGAGAGGCCAGGGACCGACCGTTCGCCGCCGGCGCCTCGCGAGCGAACTGCGGAGGCTGCGCGAAGCCGCCGATCTCACCATCGACGAGGTCGGCGAGAAGCTGGAGTGCTCGGCGTCCAAAGTGAGCCGCATCGAGACCGGCCACGTCGGCGTCACCCCGCGCGACGCGAGGGACATGCTCGCGCTGTACGGCATCACCGGCGACGAGCAGGAGGCGCTCGTCCAGCTCGCGCGCGAAGCGCGCAAACGCGGCTGGTGGCACGCCTACAACGAAGTCTTCACCGGCACCTTCGTCGGCCTCGAAGCGGACGCGAGTTCGCTGCGCGCGTTCCAGGCGCTGCTGGTTCCGGGGCTGCTGCAGACCGAGCGCTACGCGTTCTCGGTGATCCGCGCGCTGCGTCCGGACGCCGAGGAGTCCGAGACCCGCCGCCGGGTCGCCGCGCGGATGGCGCGCCAGCAGCTGCTGACCGACGACCCGCCGGTCGAGTACTGGGCGGTGATCGACGAGGCGGTGCTGCACCGCGTGGTCGACAGCGCCGAGGTGATGGCCGAACAGCTGTACCGGATGAGCGCGATGGCCGAGAAGCCGAACGTGACCGTCCAGGTGGTGCCGTTCGGAGCCGGGGCGCACCCCGGCATGGAGGGACCGTTCCTCATCATGGGCTTCCCCGAGCAGGCCGATCCCGACGTGGTCTACGTCGACGACAGCACTTCCAGCGGCCTGTACCTCGAACAGCCCGACGACGTCCGGCGCTACGCGCTGATGTTCGACCACCTGCGCGCAGCAGCGCTGAAACCGGACGATTCGGTGGCTCTGATCACCGACGCGGCCGGCCGGTTCGCCGAACAGGCCGCCGCGGTTCAGGAACCGAGGAACACCAACCCGAGACAGTGAGGATGTGGGGACCATGATGGCCGACCTTTCCGGTGCCCAGTGGCGCAAGAGCAGCTACAGCGGCGGCGGCAACGACTGCGTCGAGGTCGCCTTCGTCGCGGGCGGCGCCGCGGTGCGCGACTCGAAAGACCCGGAAGGCGGAGCGTTCCGCCTGCCCGCCGCCGGCTGGCAGGCGCTGCTGGACGCGGTGCGCGGCCAGGGGCAGGCTTGATCCGTTCGCCCGGCTGATCGCTGCACGGAGACCCCTTACCCCGCTCGACCTGGACTTCCTTAGTCGAGAGCGCGGGTAAGGGGTCTTTTCGCGTCCGGGTGTAGGCGATCACCTGATGTCCGGGAGGGGCCCTCAGCACGAAAGTGGTCTTCGTCAAGGAACCACGACCCGCTGGGGAGAATCCGATGAGCGACTACAACTGGGACGCCACCCGCGCCGAGGTGGACTACCGCATGGCCGAACTGCGCCGCGCCGCCCGCCAGGCCCGCCTGAGCCGCGGCAACCGCGTCGTCCGCTGGGTGCGCGCACACCGCATCACGAACGTCGAGGTGCCCCGCCAGCAAAGGCGCACGGCGACGGTACCGGAGGCCCGGGCGCGACATAGCGCTTGAGCCCCGGGCCCGGGTCGGGGACGGTAAGGGGGTCGGGCGGGGCGGCAGGCCGGAACACGGTTTCCGGGGCGGCCGCTCCGCCCGCCGGATCCGATCTCGCTTCGCCGTCCGATGCCGCTGCTTTGCCCGCAGGACGCACCTCGCCCGTGACGCCCGCCAGGAGAAACTCCCGCAGAGGTCCGTGAGGGCAACCCTGAGGGAATCAGATTCCCTCAGGGTTCCCCTCACGGACCTTCGGCGTGCCGCACCGCCGCGAGCTGACCGGCTCCCTGCCGCACCAAAGACTTGCCGCGGCCCGCGCGCCGCCCGGACCGACGCGCCGCGCCGCCCGAAGCTTCCTTCGTCCGCCGATCGGACGGAGATCACTGGCCGAACCGGCCGCCACGAGGAAATCCATGTCGGAACTGTCGGGGGTGTAGGTGAGAATGCATCTCGTGCCTCGTCTCGGTTCCGGTATTCCGCTCGTCGCCCGCACGCAGGAGATGCGGCGGCTGCGAGCGGCCTTCGCGCGCGCAGAACGCGGAGAAGCAGGTGCGGTGCTCATCGCGGGCGATGCCGGGGTCGGCAAAACGCGGCTGCTCACCGCGCTCGGGGAGCACGTCGCCGGCTGCGGCGGGCTCGTGCTCACCGGCCGGTGCATCGACGTGCGCGACGGCGGTCTGCCCTACCTGCCGTTCGCCGAGGCGCTGGCTCCGCTGGGGTCGTCGGCCGATCCCGCGGTCGCGGCGGCGGTGCGGGCGCGGTCCGCGCTGGGGATGCTGCTGCCGCAAGGGGGCGATCCGCAGCCTGCCGCGACCAGCGACCACGGGCAGGTGTCCGAAGGGGAGCGCGAGGGCGTCCGCCGGGTGCGGCCCGAGCAGGACCTGGGCCAGCTCCAGCTGTTCGACGCGGTACTGGGGGTGCTGACCGAGGTCGGCCAGGAGCAGCCGGTGGTCGTCCTGCTCGAAGACCTGCACTGGGCGGATTCCTCCACCCGCAACCTGTTGTCCTTCCTGCTCAGCCGCCTGCGCGCGCAGCGGCTGCTGGTCGTCGGCAGCTATCGCGAGGAGGACGTCCACCGCAGGCATCCGCTGCGCGGTCTGCTGTCCGAACTGGTCCGGCTGAACACCGTCGAACAGGTCGCGCTGGCCCCGTTCGGACCGGCCGACGCGCGCGCGTTCGTCGCGGCGCTGGCTGAAGAACCGCTGTCGCCGGACGTGGTCGCGGACATCGCCGAACGGTCCGAGGGCAATCCGTTCTTCGTCGAGGAACTCCTTGCTACGGGAGCAGACTGCCAAGATCTTCCCGCCGGGCTCGCCGAAGTCCTTCTGGCACGGCTCGAACGTTTTCCCGCCGAGACGCGCCGGGTCCTCCGGGTCATCTCGGTCGCCAACGAATCGGTCTCGCACGCCGCGCTCGCGCAAGTCGCGGGCATCGGCGACCTGGAGCTGGACGAGGCGCTGCGGGAAGCCGTGCAGCACCACGTCCTCGTCATCGAGGGCGGTTTCTACACTTTCCGGCACGCTTTGCTGCAGGAAGCGGTCTACGCGGACCTGCTGCCCGGCGAGCGCACGCGGATGCACGCCGGATACGCGGCGCGGATCAAGTCCATGCCGCAAGGCCGCGGCCACGACGCGAAGCTGGCCTTCCACAGCCTGGAAAGCCGGGACTTCGACACAGCCCTCTCGGCGTTGCTCCGCGCCGCGGACGAAGCGGAAAAGCTCGGCGCGCCCGGCGCGGCGTTGCGGCACATCGAACAAGCACAGTCCATTTGGGACGCCGTGGCTCCGGAAAACCGTCCCGACGGCGTCGACGAGTTGAAGCTGCTCAGCGAGGCCTCGTACTTCGCCGGCACTTCCGGCGAGCCGGAGCGTGCGGTGGCGTACGCGCGGTCAGCCACCGAAGTGCTCAAGCCGGACGCGTCGCCCGAGCATTCGGCGAAGGTCTGGCGTCGGCTGGCCGAAACGCTGCTCACGCTGGAAGGCACATTCGACGAGGCGGTCCAGGCGATCGAGCGCGCTTGGGAGCTGGTCGCCGAGCGGGAACCCAGCGGTGCGCGGGCGTGGGTGCTGGCTTCGCGGGCCGGGTTCCAGCGGCTGCGCGACCAGCACACCGAGGCGTTGGCCAGCGCGCATACCGCGGTCGCGGACGCGCGCGCCGTTGGTGCGGTCGGGGCCGAGGCGTCGGCGCTCGTCACGCTCGGCACGTTGGCCGACAGCGCGGGCGACGCCGACGAGGCCCGCGAACGCTTGCGGGAAGCTGAACAGAAGGCGCACGACGCGGGTGCGTTGAACGTCGAGATCCGCGCGATGTACTTCCTCGCCCTCAGCTACGACGACCAAGCCGAGATGGATCTCGCGCTCGCGCACGCCGCGCGGGGAGTCGCGCGGGCTGAGGAAACCGGGCTTACCTGGAGCACGTACGGGCTGGAGTTGCGGGCCCGGCTGCTCTACTTGCGTTATCTGAGCGGGGATTGGCCGAAGGAGGACGCTGCCGGGCGCGCGCGACGAGGCGTGTCCAGCGCGGTCGCTGCTCGAATTTTGGCCAACTGGGTGCTGTTCTTGGTGGGGCGCGGACGGTTCGCGGACGCGGCCAAGGCGTTGCCCGGTCTTCGGCAGCAGTGGATGGCGGATCTGCAGATCGCGATGGCGGCGGGGGATGCGGCGATCGAGCTGGCTGCTTGGCGCGGAGAGCATTCCGAGGCGTTGCGGATCACCGACGAGTTGGTGCAGTGGCTGGAGAAGGCCGAGTCCGCGCTGCTGGGCGGGATTCGGATCGTGGCGCTGGCGATTCCGTCCGCTGCCACGTTGGCTGCTGAGGCCCGGGCCAAGGGGGACCAAGCTGCGGCGGACGGCTTTGTGGCGATCGGCCGTCGGCTTTTGGCGCATGGGCGGCGGTGTGCTGCTGAGGGGCATCCGCGCTCCGGGACTATGGGGCCGGAGGGGCGGGCCTGGCTGGCGAGGATGGAGGCTGCCGCGTCTGCGTTGGAAGGTCCGGCGGATCCAGACCTGTGGGCGGAAGCAGCCGAGGCGTATTCCTACGGTGCGATCTACGAACAGGCGGTCTGTCGTTGGCGGCAGGGGGAGGCGCTGCTGGCCGCCGGACGGGCTGGGGCGGCGGAGGCGTTGGAGGCGGCGCATTCGGTCGCGGTGAAGCTTGACGCCGTTCCGTTGCGGGACGCGGTGCGGGATGTGGCGCATCGGGCTCGGGTGGAGTTGTCCGGTGTCGAGGCTGTGCCTGCCCGACCGCAGCTGAACCCCTTGACCGACCGGGAGCGGGACGTGCTGGAGCGCGTCGCGCTCGGCCGGACCAACCGGCAGGTGGGGGAGGAGCTGTACATCTCCGAGAAGACGGTGAGCGTGCATCTTTCGCGGGTGATGGCGAAGTTGGGGGCTAGTCGGCGGGCTGAGGCTGTGGCGATTGCTTATGACCGGGGGTTGCTGACTGTTCCTGAGTAAGGGGGCTGCTCGTCGCCTGGCGGCGACCTTGCGCACCTGGGTTGCGTGGGGCACCCCGAAGCTTGAGTGTGCTGACGGTCTGGGGGTGCTTGTCAAGGCGGGAAAGATGCCTTGACAAGCACCCCCAGACCGCAGGGACGCTTCGTATCGGGGTGCGGGGGTGGGGCTGGGTGCCTCGAACCTTGGGTGCACCGGTGCGGTTTGTTGGTGGGTGGGGCTAGCGCCCCAATGCCACATTGGGTGCATGAGACGCACCCAATGTGGCATTGGGGCGCATCGCGGCGGGGTGGTGAGCGGGTCGTCTGTGAAGGGCTCCTTGAGGGGATCTGGTTCCGTGAGGGGCCCCTTGAGGGAATGGCTGTCCGTGAGGGGAACCCCTGAGGGACTCCAAGCCCGTGAAAGTTCCCCTCACGGACACCTCAGCGGCCCGGCAGGCGCCGCAGCAGTTTCATGCTCACTGTCATGAAGCGGGCCCACAGGGAACCCGGTACTCCCTTTGGTGGCCGCAGGCCCATTCCTCGCTGCACGGCGATTGACTGGGGTTCGGTGTACTTCAGCAGGCCTTCTGCGCCGTTGCGGCGTCCGGCTCCGGATTCCTTCATGCCGCCCATGGGGACGCCGACCGTTCCGAAGGTTGCTGCGTAGCCCTCGTTCACGTTGACCGTTCCGGCCTTCAGGCGTGCGCCGACTTCCCAGCCTGCTCGGCCCCTTCGCGTCCATACGCTCGCGTTCAGGCCGAACGGGGTGTCGTTCGCCCGCTCGATCGCGTCCGTGACATCGGTGAAACCGTAGATCGACACCACCGGGCCGAAGGTTTCCGAGGCGAACGGGGTCATTCCGGGGCGGACGTCCGTCAGCACCGTCGGCTCGTAGAACAACGGGCCGAGGTCCGGTCGGGGCCGTCCGCCGGTCAGTACCTTCGCGCCCTTCGCCCGGGCGTCTTCCACGTGCGCGGACACGGTTTCCAGCTGGCTCTTCGAGGTCAACGACCCCATCCCGGCGTGGTAGTCCAGCGAGCCGCCCAGCCGCAACGCGGCCGTCCGCGCCACGAATTCGCGGGTGAACTCCTCGCGGATGCTGTCGTGCACATAGATCCGCTCGACCGAGACACACAGCTGGCCTGCTGACGAGAAGCACGCCGTGACCGCGCCTGCTGCGGCTTTGGGGATGTCCGCGTCCGGCAGCACGATCATCGGGTTCTTGCCGCCCAGCTCGAGCGAATAGCTGGTGAGCCGCTGCGCGATCCGGCCAGCCAGGTCTTTGCCGGTGGGGGTGGAGCCGGTGAAGCAGAGGTAGTCGCATTCCTCCAGGAGCGCGTCGCCGATTTGCGAGCCTCGGCCCAGCACGATCTGCCACAGGCCTGCGGGCAGTCCGGCTTCCTCGGCCAGTTCCTGCAGCCACAGCGCGGACAGCGCGGTCTGGTTGTCCGGTTTCTGCACCACGGCGTTTCCGGCGGCGAGCGCCGGGAAGACGTCCATCGCGGTCAGCGCGAGCGGATAGTTCCAGGGCGAGATGATGCCGACGACGCCCTTGGGGTGCCGCAGTTCGCCCGCGCGGGTCAGGCCCGGGATCACGCCGGGCGCGCGGCGCGGGGAGAGGATCTTCGCGCTGTGTTTGCCGTAGTAGGCCGCGACCAGGACGGTGGCGCTGACCTCGTCGAACGCGTCGATCCGGGCCTTGCCTGCTTCGACCTGGACCAAGTCGAGGACTTCCGCTTGGCGCGCGAGCACCAGGTCGTGCAGGCGGAGGAGGAACTGCTGCCGCCGGGTCACCGGCAGGGCTGCCCACTCGCGCTGGGCCTCGCGGGCCGAGGCGAAGGCGGCGCGTACTTCGGCGTCGTCGGCCTGGGGGAGCGAGGTGATCGGCTGTCCGGTGAAAGGCGCGGTCATCTGCACGGGCGCGTTGTCGGCGCCGCCGGTCACGCGGGCTACCAGCGCAGCCGCGCGGGCCGCGGACGGAGCGCCTGCCACACCGCCGACGGTCGCGGGCAGGGGCTGGCCGGTGAGGTTCGCCGGGGTCGTACTCGTCATCGAGCGCACCTTCTTCCGTGCGGGGCCGGGTGTTACCGACGAGTACACCATACCGGCGGTATGGAAACTAGTCGCCCGAATACAGCAGCACGGCGATCCGCTTCCACTCCTCCAGCAGTTGACGGCGTCGACGCGGGTCGCCGCCCAGTTCGGCGTCGAGGGCGAGGCCTCGGGTGAGGTTGACGGTGAGCCAGAACAGCATCTCCGCGCGCTCTTTCGGCAGGTCGCCCGCGACTTCGCTGATGTGTCCCAGCGTCGCCCGGCCCAGTGCGCGGTCGACCGGGCGGATCGCGGCGCGCAGTTCCGGGTCGGTGCGGGCGGCGACCCACAGCTCGGTGACCGCGGTGGAAAGCGTGCCCGAGTAGCCCTCCCACAGCAGGTCGATCGCCGCCGCGACGCCGGACGCGCCGCCCGGCAGCGAGCCGAGCGAGGCGGCGAGCTGGGTGCGCAGCTTGGTGGTGAGGTGCTCGACCGCGGCGGCCATCAGCTCCGCCTTCGTGGCGAAGTAGTGCTGCACCGCGCCCTTCGAGACGCCCGCGCGGGTGCAGATCTCCTGCACCGACGCCCGCGAGTACCCGATCTCGACCAGGCAGTCGATCGTCGCGTCCAGCAGGGCGGTGCGCGTCTGCTCGCGGCGTTCGGCCTGGGTGCGGTGTCCCCGGGCGACCTCAGTCATCGCGGCTCCTGCTTTACGTACCGGACGGATGGGATGTACATTCCGCTCAGAACTTACCTGCCAAGCGTCATGTTTTCCAGTTCGCGGGAGGCCCAGCCGTGCCGTTGCAGACCCAGAAGAGCTCGTGGAGCACCACCGAACTCGAGGACCTCCGGGAGCTCGCCCGGTCGTTCCTGCAGAAGGAATTCGTGCCGAACCAGGAGCGCTGGGCGGCGGAGAAGAAGCTCGACCGGGAAATCTGGGCCAAGGCGGGCGAGCTCGGCCTGCTGTGCCTCTCGATCCCGGAGGAGTACGGCGGGGGCGGCGGCACGTTCGCGCACGAGGCCGTGCTGTACGAGGAGCAGGCTCGCGCCGGGGACAGTGCCTGGGGCGTCACCGTCCACAGCGGAATCGTGGCGCACTACATCCTGGCGTACGCGTCGGAGGAAAAGAAGCGCGAGTGGCTGCCGAAGATGGCCACCGGCGAGATGGTCGGCGCGGTCGCGATGACCGAACCGGGCACTGGTTCAGACCTCCAGAACATCAAGACCCGCGCGGTCCGCGACGGCGACCACTACGTCATCAACGGCGCGAAAACCTTCATTACCAACGGTTTCCACTCCGACCTCGTCGTGGTCGCGTGCAAGACCGACCCGGACGCCGGCGCGCAGGGCGTCTCGCTGATCGTGGTCGAGACCGACACCCCGGGCTTCCGCCGCGGCCGCGTGCTCGACAAGGTCGGGCTCAAGGGGCAGGACACCGCCGAGCTGTTCTTCGACGACGTCCGCGTGCCCGCCGCGAACCTGCTCGGCGACGCCGAGGGCCAAGGCTTCATCCAGCTGATGCTGCAGCTGCCGCAGGAACGGCTGATCATCGCCGTGACCGCGGTCGCCGGCCTGGAAGCCGCGGTGAACCTGACCATCGACTACACCAAGGAGCGCACGGCGTTCGGCCGTCCGATCTTCAACTTCCAGAACACGAAGTTCAAGCTCGCCGAGGCGGCGACGGAAGCCGCGGTTTCGCGCGCGTTCCTCGACCAGTGCATCGAACGGCACCTGCGCGGCGAACTCGACGTGCAGGGCGCGGCGATGGCGAAACTCTGGACGACCGAGCGGGTGAACAAGGTCGTGGACGACTGCCTGCAGCTGTTCGGCGGCTACGGCTACATGACCGAGTACCCGATCGCGCGGGCCTGGGCGGACGTGCGGATCTCGCGGATCTTCGGCGGCACCAGCGAGATCATGAAGGAAATCATCTCCCGCACGCTCTGAAATCTGTTGCTGCGAAAGGACTTACCTGTGAAGCAAGGTCCGCTCGCCGGGCTGCGGGTGGTGGAGCTGGCCGGGCTCGCGCCGGCTCCGTTCGCCTGCATGATCCTGGCCGACCTCGGCGCCGACGTGATCCGCGTCGACCGCGCCACCCCGGGCTCCGACGTGCTCGGCATCCCGAACGACCCGCTTGCCCGCGGCAGGCGTTCGGTCGGCGTGAACACGAAAACGCCCGAGGGCGTCGAAGTGGTGCTCAAGCTGGCCGAAAGCGCCGACGTGCTGATCGAAGGCTTCCGGCCGGGCGTCGCGGAGCGGATGGGCATCGGCCCGGAGCAGGTGCACGCGCGCAACCCGCGGCTCGTGTACGGCCGGATGACCGGCTGGGGCCAGGACGGTCCGCTCGCGTCGGCGGCCGGGCACGACATCAACTACATCGGCGTCGCCGGCGCGCTCGACCCGATCGGCCGGGCAGGCGAACGCCCGGTGCCGCCGCTCAATCTGGTCGGCGACTTCGGCGGGGGCGGCTTGATGCTCGCGATGGGCGTGCTGGCCGCGCTGCACGAGCGCACGACGTCCGGGCGAGGGCAGGTCGTGGACGCGTCGATGGTGGAAGGCGCGGCGTTGCTCACCACGAGCCTGCACGGGATGCGCGCGGCAGGCGTGTGGCCGGGGGAGCGCGGCGAAAACCTCCTCGACGGCGGTGCCCCGTTCTATGACACGTACGAGACCGCGGACGGCAAGTACGTCGCCATCGGCGCGATCGAGATGCGGTTCTGGGCTGACCTGGTGAAGGTGCTCGGGCTGGAGAACGAGGACCTGCCGATGCACGTCGACCAGAGCCAGTGGCCGCGGCTGCGCAAGATCCTGGAGGAAGCGGTCGGCCGGTTCACGCGCGACGAACTGGTCGCGCGGGCGGAAGGCACCGACGCGTGCCTCACCGCGGTGCTGTCGCCGTGGGAGGCCGCCGAGCATCCGCAGAACGCGGCGCGCGGAACGTTCGTGGACATCGGCGGCACAGTGCAGCCCGCGCCGGCGCCGCGATTCGACCGGACGCCCGCCGCCACGCCGGAAGCACCGCACGAGAAGGGCTCGGACACCGCGGAAGTGCTGGCGGAGCTAGGTTATGACGACGCCGGGGTTTCGGCGCTGCGGGAGGCCGGGGCGATCTTGTGAGTGTTGGCCTCTGCGCTCGACGCGGCCGCTCGAGAACGCCGGAGGTCGGGCTGATCGACGCGGGTTCGTGCCGGGCGAAGGCTCGGCACGAACCCCGAGCGGCCGCTGTCACGCCGGCAGGTCGGACCGGATCACTGAATAAAGGATGTGATCGCGCCACTGCCCGTCGCGGAAGTCGAACCCGCGCAGGATCCCTTCGCGGGTGAATCCGGCCTTCTCCAGCGAACGCTGCCCGGCCCGGTTGCCGACCTCCGTGCTGGCTTCGACGCGGTTGAACTGCGTGTGCGCGAACAGGTAGCGCACGAGTTCCCGCTGCGCCTGCGCGCCGAGGCCGTGCCCGCGCGCCTCCGGCAGCAGGACCATGCCGATGTTCCAGCAGTAGGTGTGCGGGCCGGTCCGGGTGCGATGCCAGGACACGAGCCCGAGCGGGCGTTCGTCGAGCGTGGGGACGAGCATGCCGTTGTCGGTGGTCAGCATGCCGTTTTCGCGCCAGAGCCGCCGGATGTAGCCCGGGTCGTGCCAGCCGAACCACTGGTGCTCGCCGACCGTCTCCGGGTCGTTGGTCAGCGCCTCCAGCAGAGCGAGATCGGACTCGCGCACGGGGCGGAGAGTCACTGCGCCGTCGTCCATCGGCGGAGCCTACCGGGGCGCCGTCCGGGACTTGATCACCCGTTGGTGACCGGTGTCACCCGGCCGTGAGCTTTCTGGCTGGATCGGGGCCTGCGACGGGCCATTCCGCCGCGCCGTCACTACAGTGGGAGCCGACTCTGCCGAGGCGGGGCCGGCGTCCGACCGGACGCCGGGTGAGCGGAGGGGAACGAAGCCATGTCGAGCGGCCTGAAGAAGATCGTCGTGATCGGAGTGGTCGCGCTCGTGCTGTTCTTCCTGATCACGCAGCCCACCAACTCCGCGGCCTTCGTGCACCGCGTGCTCAGCTGGCTCAAGGACGGCGCCGAAGCGATCGTCACCTTCTTCAAGAGCCTCTTCGCCTGACCCGCTCTTTCCCTTCGCCGGGACGCCTCCGCGCGTCCGTCCGGCCAACCAGTCACGCATCGTCACCGGATCCCGGGATTCGGGCACTTCGCTCGACCATCCGGGTGGATTGGCCCCTGAAACCTCCTGGTCACGGAATTTCCGGGGCTGGGGGTATGGCGGAGAAAGCGGGTGCCGCCCTACGGTGCTCACATTGCGTGATCAGCCGGTTCTCCGGTCCCCCGGGAACCGGGTCACGGCGGGTATTCGGCCCGGTCACGCGTGGGGTGCCAGTCGTGGACGCGCAGCGGGGCAGGCGGTCGAAAGGCCTGCCCGTCGGGGACCGATGAGGAGGCAGGGATGACCGGAGATCCCGGAGTGGACGCGTTGATCCGGCAGTGGTCGGCCGAGCGCGAGAAGACCCCTGAGGAGCAGGAGGTCGATCGCATCGCCTCGGCCTGGCTGGCCGACGCGCCGGCCGCTCCGCCCGGCATTCCCGGCCAGCGCGCCCGGTCCGGACCCGCCCGCTGGGCCCCGGTCGAGGCCGCCGACCCCGGCTACCTCGACGCGATGCGCGCCCGGCTGCCGGAGGTCCCGGAAGAACTGCTCGTCGCCGCCGCCGGCTGGTGGCAGATGGTCGGCGACGTCGCCGAAGCCCAGCAGTGGTGGGACGCCGGAATCAGCCCGCTGGACCAGCGGGCCCTGGACTACCGGGCGGCCGGTCTCGCGCCGTCCGACCTGGCCCGGCGGCTCGGCCCGATGACGGTGCTGCAGCATCTCCGCCGGGGCAGCGCGCCCGCGTGGTGCGTCGCCCGGCTGGCGCGGCAGCAGAAGCCCGCCTGATCGTTCTCGCGCAGCTCGCGCGGCGAAAGAAGAAGCCTGTTTGACAGCTGTGTTGCCTGGTCGGCGAATCGGCCAGGCAACACGGCGAGACGCCCGTCGCGGTGCGGTGGAAGCACTCCTTTGCTCGGGAGCGCCTAAGCCGCATGCGGCGGACGTTTTTCTTTGCCGGTGTTTTTCTTCGACGGTGTCGCCTGGCAGCGGCCGGACACCGCATCAGCGGTCGATGCGCGGCGAAAGCGGGTTTGGCGAGACCGCGTGGCCGGTGGGCGATCCGCGGCGGTGTCGCGCGGACGGCGGCGGAAGTTCCTTCTCGCGCGGCCGGTCTGCGAATCGCAGCGTTGCCGATCGAGCGGCACCGGAAGTTCCTTGCAGTGTGGCCGGTCGGCGAACCGCGGCGGCACAGCCTGAACGGCGGCGGACATTCCTTCGGCCAAACCCGCCCCCGGCATGGGACTAATGGGGTTTGTGTGGCGGCGACCGTCCACCTGACGGAACCCGGATTACCCGGCTGGGTGAACCGGCGTGGCGGGGGCCATGGCGATGCGTGCGTAACGCTAACCTGCGCGGGCTCGTTGAGTGTTGCGAACCCCAAGCCATGCTGGAGGACCGGAGTTTCGTGCCCGCCACCGGACAGACCCCCGACACCGCGCCGACCGGGGACGAGACCGCGGCTCCCGCTGCCGCCCCCTCGCCCGCCCGCCGCGGTCACGGCGCCGCGCTCGCGGTGCGGCTCGCCGTCGTCGTCGCGGTGCTCTCGGTCGCGGGCGGCGGGGTCTGGATCGTCACCAGGGCCGCTGCCCCGGCGGCCAGTCCCACCACGACCGACATTCCGGCGCTGAGCGTCAAGGCGGTCGACGTCAAGCCGGGTTCGATCGCGCCGGTCAGCGCCGTCGCCGCGGGCGGGGCGGCGGACCAGGGCACGGCACCGCAGTCGGCGCGCCCGACCGGCGGCGACCCGCTGCAGAGCTGGGCGGACAAGGTCGGGCCGGCCACCGGCATCCCGGCCCGCGCGGTGCGCGCGTACGGCAACGCGGAACTCGCGATGCGCGAGGTCGACCGCGGCTGCCACATCTCCTGGGCGACGCTCGCCGGCATCGGCCGCATCGAGTCCAACCACGGCCAGTACGGCGGAGCGGTCCTCGGCGCGGACGGCCGCCCGTCGAAGCCGATCATCGGCGTCCCCCTCGACGGCTCCTCCGGCGTCCGCGCGATCAGCGACACCGACGGCGGCCAGCTCGACGGGGACCCGGTCGCCGACCGCGCGGTCGGCCCCATGCAGTTCATCCCGGGCACCTGGCGGAAATGGGCGTCCGACGCCACCGGCGACGGCCGCGCCGACCCGCAGCAAATCGACGACGCCGCCCTCACCGCCGCCCGCTACCTGTGCGCGGGCGGCCGCGACATGGCCAGCCCGGCGGGCTGGTGGGCGGGGATCCTGTCGTACAACAACTCGACGGAGTACGCGCAGAAGGTCTTCGGCCTGGCCGACGGCTACGCGAAGGCGGCGCAGAAGGCACAAGCGGGCTGACGCTTCCGGCTCCGCGCCGCTTCGTCCTCGCAGCCTCCGCACCCGACTCGGCTCGGCTCGGTTGAGGACCGCCCCAATGCCGCATTGGGTGCGTCTGACGCACCCAATGCGGCGTTCGGTGCGTGGCATGCACCCAACGTGGCATTGGGGCGTTTGATCCTGAGCTGACCTGCGGAGCCGTCCGGACGCAGCGGCCGGTGCGCCGGGTGGGGCCCCGGTCACGACCTCGCCGCCTCTCAGCAACGCTTTCCCTCGCCAGTGCTAGCGTCGATACCGTGCCTGCAGATCCCGGCCCGGCCGTGTCCCCGCTCGGGCGCCGGCTCATGATCGTCGCAACAAGCGTCGTGAGCCTGGCGTTGTGCTGCGGGCTGGCCTGGTGGCAGTGGGACCGGTTCACGTCCGCCACCGGCACCTTCCAGAACCTCGGCTACGTGCTGCAATGGCCGCTTTTCGGGCTTTTCCCCGCGTTCATGTTCTGGCGCATCAAGAAGCTGCGCGAACGCGAAGAGGAAGCCGCCGACCAGCCCGCACCGGCACCGGCTCCGGTTCGCGTGCCCGCGCCGCGACCGGCCGCGGCTCCCGTCGAAGAAGACGACGAACTCGCCGCCTACAACCGCTACCTGCGCGAGCTCAACGCCCGCGACCAGCAGTCCTGAACGCCCGCGGAAGTGAGGACGCTCCCATGACGACCAGCACCGACGGTGCCGCCCCGACCCGCCAGTCGAAGGTGTCCGGCTCGCTGACGCGGTTCCGCGCCAGCGCGTACGTGACCGGCGTCGGCCTGCTCGCCCTGTGCGCCACCATGATCATCGAGTACGGCTTCGGCAACGCGACGCCCGCACAGGTGTACTCGCCGATCCACGGCGTGCTCTACATGATCTACCTGGTGCTCACCATCGACCTCGCGATCAAGGCCCGCTGGTCGATCAAGAGCACCGTCCTGGTGCTGCTGGCCGGGTGCGTCCCGTTCGTGTCGTTCGTCGTCGAGCGCCGGGTGACCCACCGCGTGCAGGCCGGGCGCGACGTCTTCTGAGCAGCAAAAAACCGCGGTGCCCGGAAGTTCGGGCGCCGCGGTTTTTTCGTGCTCAGCGGATCAGGAGCCGAAGCCGATGCCGGTCAGCGACCGGACCTCCATCTCCGCGTGCTTGGCCGGGTCGCCCTTCGAGCGGCCGACGAACGTGCCGATCGCGCCGCACAGGAACGACACCGGGATCGACACCAGGCCCGGGTTCTTCAGCGGAAACCAGTGGAAATCGATGCTCGGGAAGATCGAGTCCGGCGCACCCGACACCACCGGCGAGAACAGCACCAGCACGACGCACGCGATGAGCCCGCCGTAGATGCTCCACAGCGTGCCGGTGGTGTTGAACCGCTTCCAGAACAGCGAGTACAGCAGGGTCGACAGGTTCGCCGACGCCGCCACCGCCAGCGCGAGCGCCACGAGGAACGCGATGTTCTGGCCGTTGGCGAGGATGCCGCCGACGATGGCGAACACGCCGATCACGACCGCGGTCAGCCGGGCGACCCGGACCTCGTCCTCCGGCTCCGCCTTGCCGCGCTTGATCACGTTCGCGTAGACGTCGTGCGCGAACGATGCGGACGCGGTCAGCGTCAGCCCGGCCACCACGGCGAGGATCGTCGCGAACGCGACCGCGGAGATCACGCCGAGCAGCACCGTCCCGCCCACGTGCAGGGCCAGCAGCGGCGCGGCCGAGTTCTCGCCGCCGGGCGCGGCCTTGATCTCGTCCGGTCCGACGATCGCCGCCGCGCCGAAGCCGATCACCAGCGTGCACAGGTAGAACACGAACATGCACGCGGTCGCCCACACCACCGAGCGGCGCGCCTCGCGGGCGTTCGGCACGGTGTAGAAGCGCATCAGCACGTGCGGCAGCGAAGCGACGCCGAGCACCAGCGCCAGCGACAGCGACACGAAGTCGAGCTTCGTCGTCCCGTTCTTGCCGTAGGAGCCGCCGGGGGAGAGCAGGTCCTTGCCCATCGGGCTGTGGTCGGTGGCCGCGCGGAGCAGGCTCGAGAAGTTGAAGCCGTACTTGCCCATCAGGAACACGGTGATCAGCGACGCCGCGGTGAGCAGGATGGTGGCCTTGATGATCTGCACCCACGTGGTGCCCTTCATGCCGCCGAGCAGCACGTAGGAGATCATCACCAGCCCGACCACGGTGATCACCAGCGCCTGGCCCCACTTGGAGTGGACGTCCAGCAGCAGCGCGACCAGGCCGCCCGCGCCCGCCATCTGCGCGAGCATGTAGAAGAAGGAGATCACCAGCGTCGACGTGGCCGACGCGGCGCGCACTGGGCGCTGCTTCATCCGGAAGCTGAGCACGTCGCCCATGGTGAAGCGGCCGGTGTTGCGCAGCAGTTCCGCGAGCAGCAGCAGGTCGACGAGCCACGCGACGAGGAAGCCGATGGAGTAGAGGAAGCCGTCGTAGCCGTTGATCGCGATCGCGCCGGCGATGCCGAGGAACGACGCCGCGGACAGGAAGTCGCCGGAGAGCGCGACGCCGTTCTGCCGTCCGGTGAAGGCGCTGTCGGCGGTGTAGTAGCCCGAAGTGGACGACCGGCGGTTGCCCGCGCGGTAGACCACGAACAGGGTGATCGCGACGAACAGCGCGAACACGCCGGTGTTGATCAACGGGTTGCTCGCCGAAGCTCCTTCGGCGAGTGACGTGGTGGTCACTGAGGGGTTCCTTCCGTGACAGCGTTCTGCGCGCGGAGCTCGGCCGCGCGCGGGTCCATCTCGCGGTCGGCGAAACGGACGTACAGCGCGGTGATCGCCGCGGTGGTGACGAACTGGCCGAGGCCGAGCAGCATGCCGACGTTGACCAGGCCGAAGACCGGCGTGCTCATGAAGTCGCTCGCGTAGGCGGCGAGCACGACGTAGACGAGGTACCAGACGAAGAACCCGATGCTCATTGGGAACACGAACCGGCGGAAGCGGCTGCGCAGCGAGCGGAACTGGGGGCTGCGCTGGATCTGCTCGTAGTCCGGGCCGCGCTTGCGGCGCCTGCCGCGCGGGGCGGCGTCGCCTCCTTCGCGGTCGAACAGCGCGGGCATCTGGCCGGTGTCCTCGGCCGAGGCGGCCGGTCCGGTGGTGCGCGCGACGTTGTGCATGGCTGCCTCCGGCAACTTGCGCGGTGGATGGCGCCGGGCGGCGTTCGAGAAAGCGCCCGGATCGCCCTTGCGGACTGGGAGGCGGCCATAGTAACGACGCCGCCGGAACGCGGAAAAAGCCGGTTCGCGAGGGCACCGGAAATTCCTTTTCGCCCGGGAAATAGCGCGAAACGGCGCGTCCGGGCAGATCACAGGCTGATCACTCGGAATAGTGAGCACCCGTGTCACGGGGAGTTGCCGAGAGTGGTCCGGGTTGCGGCAGATGGCGGAGTGACGGGCCGGTCAAGATCCAATACGGTGACCGGTCGTAGCCGCCGGGCGGGGCGGCCGCTCCGCTTCGGCGGGCAGGTCCGCGGCCGGGCGGGGATTCCCAGGCAGAGAAGGGAGGCTGGCAAAAATCACCGGGTCGAGCGGCGCGTCGCTGCATCTCCACAACATCGGGTTCAACTTACGGGTGCACCCACCCGATGGGGGCACGGAGCGTAGTCCCATCGAGGGCGTCGCTTACCCTGTGTGGGCTAATCGGGTGACGGCCGGACGCCCGGGCCGAGAGCGCCGGGTAACCGGAATTCCCGCGCCGGGCGTTCCTTGTCGAATCGACGCCTCCGAGTTCCCGCGTTCCGACTATTTTCCCAGGTCAGCACCCCGATGTGGAACGCAATAACGCGGGCGGCGATTGGTGTACGATTCTTTGGCCCCAGCCGCCCGCAGCGATCGATAAGGCGCAGACAAGTTGATCTCGACCACCGCCGTGCAGTCCGCAAGTTGCGTCGTGCACGTGCATAGTCCCGGGAAGCCGATCGTCTCCCGGACCGGTGAAGGATCGACTAAGTCGTGCCCGCCCCCGGTCGGACGCGCGGGCAGGCGGACCGCGGGGCTCCGCGCCGGGAGCGCAGTGCGCGCCGGGAGCGGACAGAGCCGCGGGAACCGCCGACTGGCCGCCACGACGCCGGACAGGGAGTCACTTTCGTGACCGTTGCAGGAGAAGGCCAAGTGCCTGTGGAGAAGCTGCTCGGCCGCCCGCCCAAGCGGCCGCGCTGGACGTCGGGCTGGCGGGCGGCGTTGCGCTGGCGGGACTGGAGCCTGCCGGTCAAGCTGTCCGCGGTCACCATCGTCCCCATCGTGCTCGCGCTGGTCCTCGGCATCACCGCGATCGCGGGCCAGGTCTCGCGGTCGAGCGACTACCAGCGGATCGACCGGCTCGTCGGGCTGAGCACCCAGCTGCGCGCGCTCACCGACGGGCTGCAGCGCGAACGCACCCAGACCGCCGCCCAGCTCATCGCGGGCACCTCGGGCGTCACCCCCGAACTGAAGGCCGCCCGCGCGGCCACCGACGCCGCGGTCGCGCCGTTCACCGAGGCGGCCGCCCGGGTCGGGGCCGACGGCTCGAGCGTCTCCGGCGCGGTGAACTCGGCGACCGCGCAGGTCAACGAGATCGCGGTGATCCGCCAGCAGGTCGGGGCCGGCCTGCTGAACGCGGCCGAGGCGGTCGGCGACTACAACGCCGTCACCAGCGCGCTGATCGGCGCCGACACCGCGGTGTCGGCGGGAGCGAGCGCCGACGCGCTCGGCAGCACCCCGAGCGCGCTGCACGACCTCGAGGCCGCCAAAGAACAGGTGTCGGTCACCCAGTCCCTGGTGGCCTACGGCATCTCCGCCGGCACGCTCACCCCGCAGCAGCTGAGCGACGTGCGCGACGCGGAACTGCGGTTCGACGACCGCGTCGCCGACTTCAACGCCGCCGCCACCGCGCCGCAGCGCCTCGACTTCGAGAGCACGATCAAGCCGGACACCTCCTACGACCGCAAGCGGATGCTCGGCACCGTGCTCGGTGGGCAGGGCGTCTCCACCGACGACGCGCTCAAGCGGATCTCGCCGCAGGAGTGGAACACCGCGTCGAAGGCGGTGACCTCGCAGCTGACCGAGGTTTCCGGCCGGATGAGCACCGACCTCACCGCCGCGTCGTCCGGGCTGGTCGAGGACGCGGGCAGCAGCGCCGGTCTGCTGGCCGTGCTGCTGTTCGCCGCGCTCGCCGCCGCGGCCGCGGTCGTGTTCGTCATCGCCCGCCAGCTGCTGCGGTCGCTGAAGGTCCTGCGCCGCAGCGCGCTGGAGGTCGCGGAGAAGGACCTGCCCGAGGCGGTCCGCAACATCCAGGAGGGCCGCGCGCAGAGCGTCGAGGTCGAGCCGGTGCCGCTCCAGGTGCAGGACGAGGTCGGCGAGGTCGCGCGGGCGTTCGAGAAGGTGCACAGCCAGGCGCTGCGGCTCGCGACCGAACAGGCCGCGATGCGCGCCGGCTACTCCAGCGTGTTCGTCAACCTGTCGCGGCGCAGCCAGAGCCTCGTGCAGCGGCAGCTGCAGCTGATCGAGCGGCTGGAGCGCGACGAGGAAGACGCCGACCAGCTCGCCACGCTGTTCCAGCTCGACCACCTCGCCACCCGGATGCGGCGCAACAACGAGAACCTGATGGTCCTCTCCGGCGCCGAGCCGGGCCGCCGTTCCGGCCAGCCGGTCCCGACGCACGACGTGCTGCGCGCCGCGGTGTCGGAAATCGAGCAGTACCAACGGGTTTCGGTGCAGCACCCGCCCGCGGTGAAGATCGTCGGGTTCGCCGCGAGCGACGTCCAGCGGCTCATCGCGGAGCTGCTGGACAACGCGACCGCGTTCTCCGCGCCGGAAACCCAGGTGACGGTCGCGACGCGGCTCGCCGAGGACGGTTCGCTCAACGTCGACATCCTCGACAAGGGCATCGGCATGAACGAGTACGAGGTGGTGGAGGCCAACGGCCGGCTCACCGACTCGGGCTCGGTCGACCTCGCGACCTCGCGCCGGATGGGCCTGTTCGTGGTCGGCCGCCTCGCCGGCCGCCACCGCATCGGCGTTTCGCTGCACGGCGGCAAGGACATCGTCGGCGTGCGGGCCACCGTGGTGGTCCCGCCGGAGCTGGTGATGACCGGCCTGGCCACCGTGCCGGGCGACCGGTCGGAGCCCGGCGCCCTGCCCGGTCCCAAGGCGAGCCTCGCCGCCCCGCCCGCCGCGCCGGGCGGGCTGCCGCGGCGCCAGCGTTCCACCAACGGGTCGGCCGTGCCGGGTCTCGTTCCGCAGCAGGGCAGCAACTCCGAGGAAACCCAGCGCTGGCCGTCGGCAGGCGATCTCGCGGGCTTCTCCGGGGACAAGGTCGCGCGTCCGCCGTCCGACCTCGAGGTGTCCGGCACCGCGCTGTTCAGCCCGATCCCGCGCGACGACGACACGCCCGCCCCGCCGCCGCCCGCGCCGAAGCTGCCGCAGACCGTCGACGTCCCGCCGCCGCGCCCGGAGCCCGAACCGGAACCGGCCGCGGAAACCCGCGACGAGCGCGACGGCGAACTGCCCTCGGGCAAGGACCTCTTCTCCGCGGCCAACGCGACGACGCTGAGCGACTGGTGGAACCAGGCCGCGCAGCAGGTGCCGGAGGTCCCGCCGCCGTCCGCGGCCGAGACGACGATCGAGAACACGCCGATCTTCGACGAGATGCTGTCGGCCTGGTTCCGTTCGCCCGCACAGCCTCCGCCCGCCGCCGCTCCGGCTGCCTCGTCCGCGGCCTCGGCACCGGGCAAGGCCGCGGAACCGGAAGCGGACGAGGAACAGCAGCAGCGCAACTGGGATTTCGCGAGCGACGAAAACTGGCGGACAGTGCAGGCACTGTCCCAAGTGGAGCCGAATTCGTTCACCAAGTCGGGCCTGCCCCGGCGCCGCCGCGGCGAACAGCTCATGCCGGGCAGCGCCGCGCCGGAACCGGCAGTGCCCCCGGCGGAAGCGCCGGGCAAGGGTCTCCTGGACCTTCCCGTTCGCGACCCCGCGGACGTGCGGGGGCGGCTGAACAGCTTCCAGCGCGGCGTCACGCGCGGCCGGCAGGAAGTGCGCGGGACGGAGCCGGAAACCACTGGCGGCACCGCGGATTCCGGTGCCGCGGGTGTCGCGGACACCTCAAGCGCCACGACGTCGCCGGAGCGGGCTCGCGCCCACGACGCGGCGACCCGGCGGCGGCAGACGGTCGCGGGCGCGTTCGGCGTTCCCGCGGACCAGAACCGTCCCGGCGGGATGCCGCAGCGCACCCCGGGTTCGGCCGCTTCGTTCGGCGGCCAGCCGGGTTCCGGCGCGACGGACGCGCCCGCCGGCTTCGGCGGACGCCCCGCCGACGCGGACTCGCCGGACGAGACGGCCCCCGTCCCGGCCGTGCCCCCCGCGTTCGACCCGGACGGCGGATGGCCGCGCCAGCCCGCCGCCGCGCGCACGGAACTGCCCGCGCCGCAACCGAACCGGGGCGTCCGGCCGGACAAGCCGGACAACCTGCCGACGCGTCGCAAGGGCGCGAGCAGCCTCCCGCCCGCTCCGCCGACCGCCGACCCGAACCAGGTCCCGGCGGCCGTGGCCGGGCTCGAAGCCGCGGTCTCCGGCACGGGACAGACTCCCGCGTCGCAGGCGGCCCAGGCTTCGGCGAACGGCCAGACCGCAGCGCCGGAGAAGACGGACAGCCCTTCGGGGAACGGACCGGCTGCTTCGCCGCAGGGCACCGACCAGACCTCGCTGTGGGGCACGCCCGCGGAGAACCCGGTGCCGGGCAAGGCTTCGCCGTTGACGACGTGGCGCAGTGCCGCGCAGTCCCCGGCCGTCGCACCGAACCAGCCGACGGAGAACGCGGCGCAGTCCGGCACGACGGCGGACCAGGCTCCGGCGACTCCGGCCGCTTCGGCTTCGGCTTCGGCGCAGGGACTGGCCGGGGGACTGGGCCAGACCCGGGTGCCGGGCCAGAACCTCCCGGGCCAGCCCGGAACGCCGGGGTCGGCCGTGTCGCCGAGCCAGTCCGGAACGCCGAGTCAGGCCGGAACGCCGGGTCAGACCGCGTCGCCGAGCCAGCCCGCTTCGGCGGGACCGGCCTCGGCACCGGCCAAGACCGGGTTGTGGGGTCAGCCGCTGGTGCCGGGACAGGCTCCGTCGCGGCAGTCCTCCGCCGGACAGGACGCGCCTCCGGCGTCGTCAGCGCCCTCCGCGCCGGCCGGTTCCGACGGTTCGGCGAGCCCCGCCCCAGATCCTGCCGAAGCTACCGCTGAGTGGAACTTCGGTTCCGACGAAGGGTGGCGGACAGTCCAGTCGGTGTCCCAGTCGACACCCGCGTCCTTCACTTCGGCAGGATTGCCCCGGCGCCGCCGGGGCGAGCAACTGCTTCCCGGCAGCGCACCGCCGCCCGCCGGGTCGGCGAGCCCCCGTCCGTCCCGCGACGCGCACGACGTGCGCGGTCGCCTGAGCAGTTTCCAGCAGGGGATCCAGCGCGGCAGGCACCGCACCGCGCAGGCCGCTGAGACGAACCACGAAACATTGGAGGGTGAATGACCTCGCCGAATGCGGCTCAGCCGCAGCAGAACCAGTTCGGCTGGCTGGTGAACGACTTCGCCGACCGCGTCCCGGGCGTCGCGCACGCGGTCGTCGTGTCGGCCGACGGTCTTCTGCTGACGGCCTCCAACCGGCTGCCGCTCGACCGCGCCGACCAGCTCGCCGCCGTGGCGTCCGGGCTTGTCAGCCTCACCCAAGGCGCCGCCCGGTGCTTCGAAGCGGGCTCGGTGCGCGAGACCGTCGTCGAGATGGAACTCGGCATCATGGTGCTGATGTCCATCAGCGACGGCTCCTGCCTGGCGATCCTCGCCGCGCCCAACTGCGACATCGGGCAGGTCGCCTACGAGATGACCATGCTCGTCGACCGCGTCGGCCAGATCCTGACCCCCGAGCTGCGCGCGCAGCTGCAGGGCGCCGGGGGCTCGCTGATCGGCGAACCGGTGGGATGATGGCGCGATGAGCCAGGGGTCCGGATTGTTCGGCGAAGAGCCCGGTACCGGCGGCGAACCCCCGCGCGGGGAGGAGCCCGCCGCCGGGGACGACGGCACGTTCGCCGACGTCCTCAACGGGTTCAGCCTTGATTCGGGCCGCTCGCGCAGAAAACGGAAGAAGAGCGGCAAAGAAACGAAGGAATCCCAGTCCCCAGCGCCGCCCGCCGCGGGAGCGCACGCGGCAGCGGACCCGCCGGCGGCATCTGTGCCGCCGGCCGACCAAGGAGATGGTGTGACCTCTCTCGTCTCTCCACCGGGCAGTACGGACTCCGACGGCCCCAGACCAGGCGGGCTCTTCGACCCGGGACCGCCGAGCGGCGAGTTCTCGATGCCGTCGGCGATCGTCCGCCCCGAGCGCCACGATCGGGTGGACCCGGCCGAGGAGACGTCGATCGTGCGCCCGTACGCTCTCACCGGCGGGCGCACCCGGGCGAACTACGCGCTCGAACTGGAGACTCTGATCTCCACCAAAGACCATGTCGCCGCGGGGGGCTTCCCCCAGGCGGCGGCGGAACAGATCGAGAGCATCTCGATCATGGAATCGTGCCGGACCCCGCGTTCGGTGGCGGAGATCGCCGCGGTGCTGTCAGTGCCGCTGGGGGTGGCACGGGTGCTGATCAGCGACGCGGCCGACGCCGGCCTCGTCACCGTGCACCGGACGATCTCGGGCCAGGACGGCGCCGAAGCACACTTGATGTTGATGGAAAGGGTTTTGAGTGGACTCCGTCGGCTTTAAGGCACCGCGGGAAACCGCGCCCCCGACCATGACATCGGCGAAGATCGTGGTGGCGGGCGGCTTCGGAGCGGGCAAGACGACCTTCGTGGGTTCGGTGTCGGAAATCGTTCCGCTCACCACCGAGGCGATGATGACCGACGCCAGCCGCGGCATCGACAACCTCGACCAGACCCCGTACAAGACCACCACCACGGTCGCCATGGACTTCGGCCGCGTCTCGCTCGACGCGGACCTGATCCTCTACCTGTTCGGCACGCCCGGCCAGCAGCGGTTCTGGTTCATGTGGGACGACCTCGTGCGGGGTGCTATCGGGGCGGTCGTGCTCGCGGATACTCGGAGGTTGGCGGACTCGTTCGCGCCGATCGACTTTTTCGAGGATCGCGGGCTGCCGTATATCGTTGGGGTTAATACGTTTGACGGTGTGCTGGAGCACGACATCAATGATGTGCGTGAGGCGCTGTCTATTGACTCGAGTATTCCGATTGTGCGGTGTGATGCTCGGGAGCGGGAATCTACTAAGCAGACGCTGATCACGTTGGTCGAGTATGCGATGCGGCAGTGGATCGCGCTTAGGGCTGCGAAAGCCCACCAATAGTTGGGTGGTCTGGCGCGGCAAACTGTGTTTGATGGCGCCGACTTCGTCGTCGCGGCGGGATCGCCTTTAAGTCGGCGTGTGGAGGGGCAGTGCGCCCGGCCCGGGGGGCCGTGCACACTGCCCCTCCACACGCCGACGCGATCCCGCGTTGTGGTTGGGTGAGTGGTCAGCGCTTCGTGCGGTGCCGGAGTAGTACGACGGTGTTGTCGAAGGTGCGGGTTTCTACGAGCTGCAATTGCACGCGGTCGGCACCTTCGGCGAAGGGGCGTTTGTCGCCGCCCAGGATTACTGGGTGGATGCAGACCTGGTACTCGTCGATGAGGCCTCGGCGGCCTAGTTCCGCAGCCAGGGCGTAGCCGCCCATCACGATGATGTCGCCCTCTGCGGTGGCTTTGTGTTTGGCGACTTCTTCGGTCAGGTCGCCGTTGGCGACTGTGGTGTTCCAGGCTGCCTTGGTCAGGGTGCGGGAGAAGACCAGTTTCGGTTTTTCCCGCCAGATCGGGGCGAAGGCCAGGTCGTGGGGGTGGGTCGAGATGGACTCCACGTCGGGCCAGTAGCTCGACATCAGTTCCCATACTCGGCGGCCGTAGGCGAACATTCCGGCGCGTTTCGACAGTTCGTTCGCGTAGTCCGAGAGTTCCGGGCCCATGTGGGGCCAGTCGAACTCTCCTGCGGGGCCTTCGATGCAGCCGTCCAGTGAGGTGTGGACGAAGAAGATCAGGTCGGCCATGGCGGGCTCGCTTCCTTGATGAGTGTTGGTCACCAGAGGGTCGGAGCGGCCATGGCCGACTGGACATCAGTGCGCGGGGAAGTTTTCAGTACTCGTCGTGGCGGCGCCACCAGCTGCTGGGGGCGTCGGTGCCGCGGGACTCTTCCTCCCAGGCCTCTTGGCGGCCGAACGGGGTGACGTCTAGGTATCGCAGCGTGCTGATGAACTGGTCGCCGCCGCGGCCGTCGGTGAAGTAGGTGCGGTAGACGTCGTCGCCGTCGCGGAGGAAGACGCTTACGCCGAAGCCGCCGTCGATGCCGCAGTCTGCTGGGAAATCCGTGCCTGCGGCGGAGGCCCAGGGGATCGTCCAGCCCATCTTGGACCAGTACCGGTCGATCTCCGGTGCGGTTGCGGGGGCTACGACCTTGAGGGTTACGTCGCGGGCGTGCAGGTGGGCTGGGTGGGCCATGTTGTCGACCAGCAGCGAGCAGCCGGGGCAGCCCACTTCGTCGCCGGGGTACAGCATGAAGTGGTAGACGATCAGCTGGCGGCGGTCGTCGAAGAGGTCCAGCAGGCTTTGAGTGCCGTTCGAGGTGGTGAATTCGTACTGCTTCGGGAATTGGACCATGGGCATTCGGCGGCGTTCGGCGGCCAGCCGGTCGGCTGCGCGGGTGTGTTCTTTTTCCTTGCACAGCAAAGCTTCCCGAGCGCTGGCCCATTCTTCCGGCGAGACGACACGGGGGAGTGCGACAGTCATTTCCATTCCTCCAGGATGCGGTCGAGATCTTCGAAACTGGACTGCCAGCCGTCGCTGTGTCCGTCGCGCTCGGCTTCGTTCGGGAACGGAGCCTGATGGAACGTCATCGAGGTTTTCCCTGCCAGCTCGGCGAAATCGATGGTGACGAGCGTTTCGCCGACTTCGTCTTCCGGGTGCTGCCAGCGGAACGTGAACACGAGCCGGGACGGGGCCGCGACTTCGCGGTAGGTGCCGGACACCCGGCGGTCGAGGGCGTGTTCGGTGCTGGTGATCCGGCTGTGCCAGGCGCCGCCAGGGCGCGGGTCCGTGCGGGTTTCGGACGCGACGAACCCGTGCGGGCCGAACCAGGCGGCCAGGTGGGCGGGATCGGTCCAGGCTTGGAACACCAGCTCGCGCGGGGCGTCGAAGACCCGCACGATGGTCAGCTCGCTCATTCGGTCCCCTCCTGAAGCTGGCGCAGGTGCTCGTCCAAGCGGTCGAAGCCGGTTTCCCAGAAGTGCCGGTACTCGGCGACCCAGCCCGCGACGTCCGCCAGCGGTGCGGCTTCCAGGCGGCACGGGCGCCACTGGCGGGTGCGGCCGCGGCTGATCAATCCGGCTTGTTCCAGCACTTTCAGGTGCTTCGACACGGCTTGCAGGCTCACCTCGAACGGCGCGGCCAGCTCGTTGACGGTGGCCTCGCCACGAGTCAGGCGGGCGAGGATCGCGCGGCGGGTCGGGTCTGCCAGCGCGGCGAAGGTGGTGCTCAGCTGGTCTGTCGGCATCGGTGCTCAATCACTTGGTTAATTAACTGATGCGTTGAATATAGCGACGCTGTCAACCCTTGAGAGCCGGGTCACTTCGGGCTCGGGTTTCCAATAGTAGGAAGTCCTAGTAAATTGGGAGGATGAGCGGCAGCGACCTGTACCGTCCCGCGAACCCGGTCCGGTTCGTCACGGCATCCAGCTTGTTCGACGGCCACGACGCCTCGATCAACATCATGCGCCGGATCCTGCAGTCCCAGGGCGCGGAGGTGGTCCACCTCGGCCACAACCGCTCCGTCGACGAGGTGGCCACGGCCGCGATCGCCGAGGACGTCCAGGGCGTCGCCATCTCCGCCTACCAGGGCGGGCACGTCGAGTACTTCAGCTACCTCGTCGAGCTGCTGAACGAGCGCGGCGCGGGGCACATCAAGGTGTTCGGCGGCGGCGGTGGCGTCATCGTGCGCGAGGAGATCGACCTGCTGCATTCGCGCGGCGTGGCGCGGATCTTCTCGCCCGAAGACGGCTACGAGATGGGCCTGCCGGGCATGATCAACTTGATGATCAAGGAGTGCGACAGCGACCTGTCCGCGCAGCCGCCCGCCTCGGTCGACAAGCTGCTGTCCGGCGACGTGCAGGCGCTTGCCCGGGTGATCACCCAGCTGCAGCGCGAAAACCTGCCCGCCGAATGGCTGTCGGCGATCAACGAGGCCGCCGGGCAGAAGCACGTGCCGGTCCTCGGCATCACCGGCACCGGCGGGTCCGGCAAGTCCTCGCTGACCGACGAGCTGATCCGCCGTTTCCGGCTCGATCAGGAAGACAAGCTGCGCATCGCGGTGCTCGCGGTGGACCCGTCGCGGCGCAAGGGCGGCGGCGCGCTGCTCGGCGACCGGATCCGGATGAACTGCCTTGACGGTTCTCCGGTGTACTTCCGTTCGCTCGCCACGCGTACGACCAGCGGCGAGATTCCCGCCGGACTGAGCGAGTCGATTCTTGCTTGCAAGGCGGCCGGATTCGACCTGGTGATCGTGGAGACGCCGGGGATCGGCCAGGGCGACGCGGGCATCGTCGACTACGTGGACGAGTCGCTGTACGTGATGACGCCGGAGTTCGGCGCCGCGTCACAGCTGGAGAAGATCGACATGCTCGACTTCGCCGACGTGGTAGCGATCAACAAGTTCGAGCGGCGCGGCGCTGAGGACGCGCGTCGCGACGTTGCGCGCCAGATGGTGCGCAACCGCGAGGCGTTCGGGTCCGCGCCCGAGGAAATGCCGGTGTACGGCACGAGCGCGGCGAAGTTCAACGACGACGGCGTGACCGCGCTGTACCAGCACCTGCGCGACATGCTCGCCGACCGCGGGCTGTCGGTGTCGGCCGGTACGCTGCCGGCGGTGTCGGGCAAGGTCTCCACCGACGCCAGCACGATCATTCCGGGCAGCCGGGCGCGCTACCTCGCCGACATCTCCGAAACCGTGCGCGGATACCACGAGAAGACCGAGAAGCAGGTTGCCGCGGTACGCAAGTACGAGCACCTCGCCGAGGCCAAGGCCGCGCTGTCCGAAGTGGACGCGAACACCGACGCGCTGGACGGCCTCATCGCCGCCGCGGAGTCCGATGTGGACGGCGAGTCGACAAAGCTCCTCGAACGGTTCCAGGCGCTCGCCGCGGAATACCGCCAGGACGAGCTGGTGGTGAAGATCCGGGACAAGGAGCTGCACACCCAGCTGTGGCGGGAAACCCTGTCCGGCAACCGGATCCCGCGCGTCGCGCTGCCGCGCTACACCGAGTCCGGCGAGCTGCTTTCGTTCCTGCGGCGGGAAAACCTGCCCGGCTACTTCCCGTATACCGCGGGCGTGTTCCCGTTCAAGCGCGAGGGCGAGGACCCGGCGCGGATGTTCGCCGGCGAAGGCGACGCGTTCCGCACGAATCGCCGGTTCAAGCTGCTGTCGGCCGATTCCGAGGCCAAGCGGCTGTCGACGGCGTTCGACTCGGTCACGCTGTACGGCCACGACCCGGACACCCGCCCGGACATCTACGGCAAGGTCGGCACCTCCGGCGTCTCCATCGCGACGCTGGACGACATGAAGGCGCTCTACGACGGCTTCGACCTGACCGCGCCGAACACCTCGGTGTCGATGACGATCAACGGCCCCGCGCCGACGATCCTCGCGTTCTTCCTCAACACCGCGATCGACCAGAAGTTCGCCGCGTTCCGTGAGGAGCACGGCCGCGAACCGTCCGAGGCCGAGGCCGCGCAACTGCGCGAGTGGGCGCTGAAGAACGTGCGCGGCACCGTGCAGGCGGA
The DNA here is from genome assembly GCF_041346965.1 of Amycolatopsis sp. cg13. Classification (GTDB taxonomy): domain Bacteria; phylum Actinomycetota; class Actinomycetes; order Mycobacteriales; family Pseudonocardiaceae; genus Amycolatopsis. The sequence goes on along the minus strand of NZ_CP166848.1, from coordinate 3,179,114 downwards.
CATCCTCAAGGAAGACCAGGGCCAGAACACCTGCATCTTCTCCACCGAGTTCAGCCTCCGGATGATGGCCGACATCCAGGAGTGGTTCATCCAGCACGGGGTGCGCAACTTCTACTCGGTGTCGATTTCCGGCTACCACATCGCCGAGGCCGGGGCGAACCCGATCTCGCAGCTGGCTTTCACGCTCGCCAACGGGTTCACCTACGTGGAGTCGTACCTGGCGCGCGGCATGGACATCGACGATTTCGCGCCGAACCTGTCGTTCTTCTTCTCCAACGGGATGGACGCGGAGTACTCGGTGCTCGGCCGGGTCGCGCGGCGGATCTGGGCCGTGGCGATGCGCGAGCGGTACGGCGCGAACGACCGGTCGCAGAAGCTCAAGTACCACGTGCAGACCTCCGGCCGCTCGCTGCACGCGCAGGAGATGAGCTTCAACGACATCCGCACGACGCTGCAGGCGCTGTGTGCGCTGTACGACAACGCGAACTCCTTGCACACCAACGCGTTCGACGAGGCGATCACCACGCCTTCGGAGTCCTCGGTGCGGCGTGCGATGGCCATCCAGATGATCATCAACAAGGAGTGGGGCCTGTCGAAGAACGAGAACCCGCTGCAGGGCTCGTTCGTGATCGACGAGCTGACCGACCTGGTCGAGGAGGCCGTGCTCACCGAGTTCGACCGGATCTCCGAACGCGGCGGCGTGCTCGGCGCGATGGAGACCGGCTACCAGCGCGGCCGGATCCAGGACGAATCGCTGCTGTACGAACGCAAGAAGCACGACGGTTCGCTGCCGATCATCGGCGTCAACACCTTCCGCAACCCGAAGGCGGGAGAGGGCGACGTCGAGGTGGAATTGGCCCGCGCGACCGAGGACGAGAAGCAGTCGCAGCTGCGCAGGCTCGCCGATTTCCAGCAGGGGCACCGCGAGGAGGCCCAGCAGGCGCTCAAGGCGCTGCGCGACGCGGCCACCCGCGGCGGCAACCTGTTCGACGTGCTCATGGATGCCGCGCGGGTGTGCTCGCTCGGTCAGATCACCGAGGCGTTCTTCGAGGTCGGCGGCCAGTACCGGCGCAACGTCTGATCCGTCAGGCCCGGGTGGCGGCCAGCCGCCATACCGGGGCGAGGACCCGGCCCTGCTCGTCGACGTCCAGCGAGTCGAGCGCGGCCGGGTCCGGCGGTTCGCCCTCCGAGAGGGCGGCGACCGCGGCGATCAAGCCCTCGCGGCTCATCGCGGTGGTGTAGACGGCTGGTTCGAGCACGGTGATCGTCCAGCCGTTGCCGACCGTTTCGCGCAGATTCTGCTCGGTGATCCGGTACGGGATCGGGAAGTTCTCCGGTACCGCGTCGGAGAAGCAGAAGATGTTCAGCTGTGCGCCGGGCTTGGTCGCGCGCACGAGCGCAGCCACGTACGCGTGCCGCTGTTCTTCGTCGAGACAGTGGTAGAGCGCGCTGTCGAGGACCGCGTCGAAACGGCCTTCGTATCCTTCGAGCCGGGTTGCGTCGGCCTGGGCGAAAGTGAGGTCTAGGCCGCGCTTCGCGGCGGTTTCGCGGGCACGCGCGAGTGCGGTCGGCGCGCCGTCGAGACCGGTTACGCGGTGTCCGCGAGACGCGAGGAACATCGCGTTTTCGCCGAGGCCGCAACCGATGTCGAGCACGTCGCCGTGGAATCCGCCGTCCGCTTCGAGCGCGACCACCGCGGGCTGCGGGCCCGCGATGTCCCACGGGATCTTCTCCCCGATCGGGGTCTTGCCTTGGTACATGTCCTCGAAGTCGACGTCCGTCACGTCCATCCGGAGCCTCCTATTCAACGGGTGATGATTTAACGCTAGCGGACGAGGCCGGTGATCTGTCAACAGCCCGCGGGAATACTTGCCCGTTCCCCGGAGTAGAAGGAGGCATGGATTTCGGCATTTCGACGTTCGTGACCGACGAAGGCATCCGGCCCGACGTGCTCGGCGAGGCGGCGGAGGAGCGCGGTTTCGCGTCCCTTTTCCTCGCGGAGCACTCGCACATCCCGACGAGCCGCGAAACGCCGTACCCCAGCGGGGGCGAGCTGCCGCGGGTCTACTACCGCACGCTTGACCCGTTCGTGGCGCTTACGGCCGCCGCGGTGAACACCTCGAACCTGGTGCTGGGCACCGGTGTCGCGCTGCTGATCCAGCGCGACATCATCCACACCGCAAAAGAGGTGGCCTCGCTCGACCTGATCTCGCGCGGCCGGTTCGCCTTCGGTGTCGGGGCGGGCTGGAACCGGGAGGAAATGGTCAACCACGGCACCGATCCGAAGACCCGGGGCGCGTTGCTGAACGAGCAGATCGCCGCGCTGAAGGCGATCTGGACGCAGGAGGAGGCCGAGTTCCACGGCAAGCACATCGACTTCGACCCGATCTTCGCGTGGCCGAAGCCAGTGCGGACGCCGCATCCGCCGATCCTGGTCGGCGGCTCGAGCGACGCGGCGCTGAAGCGGCTGATCGAGCACGGCGACGGCTGGATCCCGAACCCCGCGGTGTCGCCGGACGGCGTGCGCCGCGTGCGCCAGCAGCTGGCTGAGGCGGGGCGCGGGGACATGCCGTCGCAACTCTTCGGCGGACCGGCCGACGCGGACGCGATCAAGCAGTACGCCGACGCCGGGCTGGACCACTACGGGTTCATGCTGCCGACGCTGCCGGAGGCGGAAACGCTGGCGCTGCTGGACGAATACGCCCGCCTCGCCGCCGCTTTCCGGGCTGAGTGACGTGCCGTGAAGGACTCCTTGAGGGAATCAGATTCCCTCAAGGAGTCCTTCACGGACCTTCAGCGGGGGAGGCCGAGCACGCGTTCGGCGGCGGCGGACAGCAGGACTTGCGTGGTGCCGCCCGCGATGGACAGGCAGCGGGTGAGCAGGAACTCCTGTGCTGCTTGAGTTTCCGCCGTCAGTTCCGGGGCGAGGTCCAGGGCGAATTCGGCGGTTTCCTGTCGATGCCGTACGCCGAGCAGCTTCGCCACCGACGATTCCGCGCCGGGTCCGAGGCCGTCGAGCCGTCGCAGTGTCGCTCGTAGGTCGAGCACTGAACACGCGCTGCCTTGTCCGATCAACGCGCCGAGCCGGTCGCGGTCCACGTCCGCAGGGGCCGATTCCAGCAAAGCCTCGACGTTCTCGCCCACCGCCGAGCCGCGGCCGAGCGCGACGCGTTCGTTCGCCAGCGTCGTGCGCGCCAGTTTCCAGCCCGCGCCGGGTTCGCCGACGACATCGGCGTCGGGAACGAAGACGTCGTCCAGGAAAACCTCGTTGAACACGCTCCGCCCGGTGATCTCGCGCAGCGGCCGCGTGGTGATTCCGGCGGCGCGCATGTCGACCAGGAAGTACGTGATTCCTTTGTGCTTCGGCACATCCGGGTCGGTGCGCGCGAGGCAGATCGCCCAATCCGCCTCGTGCGCGAGCGACGTCCACACCTTCTGCCCGGTCAGCAGCCAGCCGCCGTCGGCCCGGCGCGCCACGGTGCGCAGCGACGCGAGATCCGAGCCGGCGCCGGGTTCGGAGAACAGCTGACACCACGTCACCTCGCCGCGCAGCGTCGGCTTGGCGAAGCGTTCGCGCTGGTCGTCGGTGCCGTGCGCGAGAATCGTCGGCACTGCCCAGCCGCCGATCACCATGTCCGGCCGACGGACGTCGGCTGCCGTCAGCGCGGTGTCGATCCGCAGTTGCGTCGCCGCGTCCGCGCCCATGCCGTACGGCTGGGGCCAGTGCGGAGCCAGCAACCCCGAGTCCGCGAGTGCGGCGCGCCGATTTTCCTCTGGCAGCGCAGTGATTTCCGCGACCAGCCGGGTCACCTCGGCGTCCTCGCCGACGTTCACCCCGAGCGTCCGCCGCTTCCCGGCCAACGCGAGGTCCGCGGCCCGCTTCCGCCACCGTTGCGAACCGCCGAGCCACTGCCGCAACGCCAACGCGCGACGCAGGTACAGGTGTGCCTCGTGCTCCCAGGTGAACCCGATCCCGCCGAGTACCTGGATGCAGTCCTTCGCGTTCTCAACCGCAGCGTCCAGCGCCACCGCCGCCGCGCTCGCGACAGCCAGCGGATCGCCGACCGACGAAGCAGCGTCCCAGGCCAGCGCCTCGGCCGCTTCGGTTCGGCACAGCATCTCCGCGCAGAGGTGTTTCACTGCCTGGAAAGCACCGATCACCTGGCCGAACTGCTCCCGGACCTTGGCGTACTCGACGGCCGTCGTGAGGCACCAGCGCGCGACGCCCGCCGCCTCCGCGACCGCGAGCGTCGCCGCGAGATCGCGGACGTCCGGCAGATCGAGAACCTCGCCCGGCACGTCGGCCTTGACGCGTCCCAGCGATCGCGAAAAGTCGAAGGGAGCCAACGGTTCCACTGCCGCGCCCGGCGGGATCAGCACGTACCGCTCGCCTCGCGGCACGAGCAACCACGACTCGGCATCCGCGCCGGGAACCGTCGCCTCGTCCAACTGCACCGCGACCTGTGCGGTCCCGTCGGCGATCTCGGCGGCGAGTTCCTTCGAATGCTCGGCGAGCAGGAGCCCGGCCAGGGCGGTGCTCAGCAACGGTCCCGGCACCAGCGCTTCCGCCGCGGCGGCGAGCCCGGCAGCGAGATCCGCGACGGTCCCGTCCGCGCCGTTCACCGACGCGGGCAGCGCGATGCCGGTGAGGCCGAGCGCGGCGAACCCGTCCGGCAGACCGGCGCCAGTGGTTTCGGCCGCGCGCACAGCGGCGACCGGATCGTGTGCCGCCGCCCAGGCCTGCACGGCGGCAGCGAGCGCGGTTTGTTCCTCGGTGAGCGCGACCGGCATCGGTCTCCTCCTCGCGGGGTACGGAGCTACTGGCGAGTGTAGAACGTGTTACAGTTTTTTCGCCAGGCGGTCGAGAGTTGAACCTTTCTCCAGGGCAGGTACGCTTAGCCGGAAACTGGAACGAGTTCCGCAAGACTGCTTGCGAGACGACAGAGGGGAATGCGATGCCGGGGAAGGCGAAGACGCCGGCGGCGAAAACGCGGGCGAACGGCCTCGGCGCGATGGGCGAGGAACTGGGCTCCGCGGCCCAGCGGGACCGCCGCCGCCGCATCATCGACGCGACGCTTTCGCTGGCCTCCAAGGGCGGCTACGACGCGGTGCAAATGCGCGCGGTCGCCGAGAAGGCCGACGTCGCGCTGGGCACGCTGTACCGGTATTTCCCGTCGAAGATTCACCTGCTCGTGTCGGGTCTGGCGCAGCAGTTCGAAGCCGCGCACGAGAAGATCCAGCGCAGCGCGATCCCCGGCGAAACCCCCGCCGAGCGGCTGATGTTCGTCCTGGGCCGCAACACCCGCCTCATGCAGCGCGATCCGCACCTCACCGAGGCGATGGTGCGCGCGTTCATGTTCGCCGACACGTCCGCGGCCGCCGAGGTCGAACTGGTCGGCCGCTTGATGGAGGACATGTTCGCGAGCGCGATGGGCATCGACGACCCAACTGAAGCGGACCGCGACATCTTCCACGTGGTGGCTGATGTTTGGATGGCGAACCTGGTCGCGTGGGTGACCCGCCGCGCCTCCGCCGCTGATGTCGCGAGCCGCCTGGAACTCTCCGTCCACCTGCTCCTGGACAAGTAGCCGTACGTGAGGGGAACCCTGAGGGAATCAGATTCCCTCAGGGTTCCCCTCACGTACCTTCCGGCTCCCGCCCGCCCAGAGCCGCTGCCGCCGGTGCGCCCCAATGCCACATTGGGTGCGTCAGACGCACCGAACGCCACATTGGGTGCGTCGCATGCACCCAATGCCACATTGGGGGCGCTAGCCCCCGTCCTCGCCAACCGCCGCCGATGCACCCAACGATCGAGGCACCCAGCCCCACCCCCGCACCCCGATATGAAGCGTCCCTGCGGTCTGGGGGTGCTTGTCAAGGCATCTTTCCCGCCTTGACAAGCACCCCCAGACCGTCAGCACACTCACGCTTCGGGGTGCCCCACGCAACCACCAAGCGATGTCGCCGCCAGGCGACGAGCAGAACTGTCGTACCCAAGCGTTACCGTGCCCAAGTGGAGTTCGACCAGACCACCCAAGCCACCTACCTCCCCTCGGATCCCCCGCGAGAGGGAGTTCTGGCACTGTGGGGCGACGAGATCGAGGGAGACACCCCGATCCAGCTAGTCCTGCCCGGCGGCGGAAAATTCGCCCGCACCGAGGTAGTAGCGCGGCTGATCCCGCTGGCAACCGCCATCCCGAGGCTGCTCGTCGTGCCGGACGACACCAGCCCGGCGCTGGCAGCATGGTCGGCAGTAGTCAACGCAGGAGTGAATCTCGTAGCACGGGGGAGGTTGCGCCCAGCGTCCACCCCGAGCGGTCTGGGCACCTGGCGAGTAGGCCCGCTAGACGCCGCCGACGAGGAACTCCTGCGCGGACTCGCGGCTGCGTTGCCCCCCGAAGCACACGCACTGCCGCTATCCGGCGTCAAGCGAATCCGCCTGCACTCGCCAGAATCACTAGTCCGCGCGGTATGGGACGCAGCGGCGGACGTCCTCGTGCGCAGCCCGGCAGCAGCGGTCGGATCCGGCGGGACGGCGTTCGCGGAATCGCAACCCACACTGCTAGACCCAGACGGCGCAGCATGGCTCACCGAGCTGGAAGCCCGTCGCCCCGACGGGGCACAACTGCTGCTGCGGATCGAAGCGACTGACGAGGAATTCGCCGGAGTCCTAGCCGTCCGTTCCACTCTCGAACCGAGCCTGGTGGTCGAAGCAGCCACCCTCTGGAACGCTCCCGAAGCCGTCCTGCACCGGCTCGGCGACCAAGTGGAAACGCAACTTCTGCTGGGGCTCAGGCGAGGCGCGCGAGCCTGGCCGCCGCTGGGCCGAGTCCTGTCCGAACCGGCACCGACCACGCTTCCATTGTCCGACGACGACGTAGTCGACCTGCTCGGCACCGGTGCGCGAGATCTGGGCGGCGCGGGCATCGAAGTCTTGTGGCCCAAGGATCTTTTCGCCGGCGAGGTCCGGGCGAAGGCGAGCGTGACGCAAGCCCCGGCGAGCGAATCCGGTCCCGCGTTCCCGCTCAACGGCCTGCTGGAGTTCCGCTGGCGGCTCAGCCTCGGCGGCAGCGAACTCACCGACGAAGAGGTCGCGGCGCTCGCCGAAGCGAAACGTCCGCTGGTCCGGTTGCGTGGCCAGTGGGTGAAGCTCGATCCCGCCCTGCTGGCGCGAATGCGGGCTCGGCGTTCGCGGCTCACCGGTGCCGAAGCGCTGGCCGCGGCGCTCACCGGCGAGCTGGAGGTTGATGGCGAACGAGTCGAGTTCGCCCCGCAGCCAGCATTGTCGGGGCTCGCCGAACGGCTGCGCGAAAGGGATCCCGCGCCTGTCGAGGAACCGGCGGGACTCACCGCCACGCTGCGCCCGTATCAACGGGCCGGGCTGGGCTGGCTCATCGCCATGACCGAACTCGGCCTAGGTGCCTGCCTTGCCGACGATATGGGGCTGGGCAAGACAATCCAGCTCATCGCCTTGCATCTGCATCGCCGCGCGCAGACGGCGGGGCCGACGCTCGTGCTGTGCCCGACGTCGCTGCTGGGCAACTGGGAACGAGAGTTCGGCAAGTTCGCACCGGACGTCCCGGTGCGCCGGTTCCACGGCGGCGGTCGGCATCTCGACGACCTGGCCCCGGACGAGGTCGTGCTCGCCACGTACGGGGTGCTGCGCCGCGACCGAGAGCTACTGTCCGAAGTGGACTGGGGTATGGTCGCGGCGGACGAGGCGCAGCACGTCAAGAATCCGTTGTCCGCCACGGCAAAAGAGCTGCGGCAGGTGCCCGCGGCAGCCCGCGTGGCGCTCACTGGCACGCCGGTGGAGAACCGGCTCACCGAACTGTGGTCGCTGCTCGACTGGACCACGCCGGGGCTGCTCGGCCCGCTGGAGAAGTTCCGGCGCACCGTGGCGCGGCCGATCGAACGGGACCGGGACGAGACGGTCACCGGTCGGCTGGCCGCGACGGTCCGGCCGTTTCTGTTGCGCCGCCGCAAAACCGACCCGGACATCGCGCCGGAGCTGCCGCGCAAGACCGAGACCGACCGGTATGTCCCGCTGACCGCCGAGCAGACCACGCTGTACGAGGCGGTGGTGCGGGAAAACCTCGCGCAAATCCGTGAGGCGCAAGGGGTGCAGCGGCGCGGCCAGGTGCTGAAGCTGCTCACCGAACTCAAGCAGATCTGCAATCACCCGGCGCACTACCTCAAGGAAAGCACCGGCACGCTGAGCGGACGGTCGGGCAAGCTCGCCGCGTTCGAGGAACTGCTGGACGTCATCCTCGACGAAGGCGAGAGCGTGCTGGTGTTCAGCCAGTACGTGCGGCTGTGCCGGTTGCTGGAGCGGCGCCTCGCCGAGCGCGGGCTGCCCACCGCGCTGCTGTCCGGTGAGGTCGGGCCGAATCAGCGCGACGAGATGGTGGCCGCGTTCCAGTCCGGCGAGGTCCCGGTGTTCCTGTTGTCGCTCAAGGCGGGCGGCGTCGGGCTCAACCTCACCCAGGCCACGCACGTGATCCATTACGACCGCTGGTGGAACCCGGCGGTGGAGGACCAGGCCACCGACCGCGCGTACCGGATCGGCCAGGACCGGCCGGTGCAGGTGCACCGGCTGATCGCGGAGGGCACGCTGGAGGAGCGCGTCGCCGCGGTGCTGGAGACCAAGCGCGGGCTGGCCGACGCGGTCGTCGGCGCGGGGGAGGACTGGATCACCGAACTGTCCGACGACCAGCTCGCCGATCTCGTCCGGCTGGGGAGCGGCTGATGCCGCCGCGGCGGACGTTCGGGAGCCGGTGGTGGGGCCGGGCGTGGGTGGAAGCGCTGGAGCAGCGCGCCAAGCTGGACCCGAACCGGCTGCCGCGCGGGCGGACGTACGCGCGCAAGGGCGTAGTGGACCAGCTGGCGATCAGCGCGGGCGAGATCACCGCTTGGGTGCGCGGAAGCAGGCCGGATCCGTACCGCGTCGCCATCCGGATGCGCGAGTTCAGCGCCGAGGAATGGGACAGGCTGCTCGACGTCGCGGGCCGTCGGCTCGGGCACGCCGCCGCCCTGCTCGATGGCGAACTGCCGGAGGAACTGGCCGTCCAGGCTCGCGAGGCCGGGGCCGACCTGCTGCCCGGACCCGGCGACCTGAGGCCGCGCTGTTCCTGTCCGGACAGCGCGAATCCGTGCAAACACGTGGCGGCGGTGTACTACCTGGTCGCCGACGAGGTGGACGCCGATCCGTTCGTGCTGTTCACCCTGCGCGGGCGCGGCCGGGACGAGGTTTTGGCTCAGCTGCGCGAATTGCGGACCCCCAGCGCCGCCCGTCCGGCTCGCGCGCCGGACGTCGGGCTGACACCGAAAAAGGCATACGCGCGGCGGATCGCGCCGCTGCCGCCGTTGCCCGCGATCCCCAGCGAACCCGGTCCGCCCGCCGTGCTCGACCTCGATCCGCCCGCGCGCACCGGCCTGACGTCCGCCGCCCTCGCCGCTCTGGCCGCCGATGCCGCGTCGCTCGCGTTCGGCCTGCTGCACACCCGGGATGCCTTGGCGGACTTGACTTTCGCCGAAGACCTGGCCCGTCGCGCCGCGCGGCCGGGAGCGGACGTGTTCGGGCTGGCCACTGCCGCCGAGGTCGCGCCGTCGGAGCTGATCGTGGCGGCGCAGGCGTGGCGGGAAGCGGGTCGCAGCGGGTTGGCGGCGTTGCGGGACGTGTGGAGTCCCGGACCGGGGCCGTTGGCGGTGGCGCGCGCGGAACTCGCGGAATTGCCGGGGGAGGTGAAGGTGTGGCGTAACCGGATCACGGTCGGGCCGGTGCAGCTCCGGTATGGCCGGGACAGCCGGTGGTACCGCTTCGTGCGAGTCGCGGGCCAGTGGTGGCCGGACGGACCTCCGGCCGAGCAGCCGGTCGATCTCGCCTACCCGGCGGAGGGCTGAATCACGTGCGCTCAGCCAAACGAGACGGTCCGTCTCGTTTTGTGCTACCGTCTGCGGCATGACGAGAACATGGGTGATCACCGGAACGAGCCGCGGCCTGGGCCGGGCGTTGGCGATCGCCGCCGCGGAAGCGGGCGACCGGGTGCTGGCCGCCGTCCGCGCGCCGGGGAGTGCGCCGGAGCACCGGAATGTCGTCGAGCACGTGCTCGACGTGCGTAACCGGGCCGCGGCGCGGGAAACCGTGGAGCGGGCCCTGTCCGAGTTCGGCCGGCTGGACGTCGTGGTGAACAACGCCGGATACGGGCTGGTCGGCATGGCCGAAGAGGTAAGCGAGGACGAAGCGCGGGACATCCTGGAGACGAACGTGCTGGGTGCGCTGTGGCTGACCCAAGCCGCGCTGCCGGTGCTGCGCGAGCAGCGGTCGGGCCACGTCGTGCAGATCTCCTCGGTCGGCGGTGCCGGTTCGGTGCCGGGATTCGGGCTTTACAGCGCGAGCAAATGGGGGCTGGAGGGAATGAGCGAAGCGATCGCACAAGAGGTCGCGGAGTTCGGTGTGCGGGTGAGCATCGTCGAACCGGGCGGGATGGACACCGAATGGGCCACCGGCAGCATGCGGTTCGCCGCCCCGAACCCGGCGTACGACGGCCTGCGCGAGCGAATGTTCGGCACGACGACGGTTCCGTGGGCGACCACCGGCACCGGCGGCGGCACCCCGCCCGCGGACATCGCCGCCGAAATCCTGCGGCACGTCAACGACCCCGCCGACCAACGGCTGCGTGTCCTGGCAGGAGCCGACGCCCCCGCGATGGTCGCGACCGCACTGTCGGGACGCCTGACGGATTACCGGCAGGACAAGCGTTTCGCCGACGCGGAGATCTGACATGGCCCGCGCCAGCACCCGGGCCCGCGTCCACGCCGCGGTGCTCTCCCTCGCCGCCGAGTCCGGTTTCGGCGGCCTGACCATGGAGGGCATCGCGGCCCGCGCGGGCGCCGGAAAGCAAACGCTGTACCGCACGTGGTCGTCGCCCGCCGCGGTGCTGCTGGATGCGCTGCTGGAGCAAAGCCTGGACGCTTCCGGCGAAGTCGCCATCCCCGACACCGGCGATCTTCGCGCGGATTTGGCGACCTTGGTCCACGGCATGATCGCCGAACTGACCGACCCCGCGACCGACCGCCTGCTCCGCGCGGTGACTGCCGAACTGCAGACCGACCCGGCGATCGGTGCCGAAGTCCTGGACCGCCTGCTGGGCCCGCAACTGCGCGCGATCGCCGACCGCCTGGCCCGCGCCGGGGTCGGATGCCCGGAGGACGGCGCGGAACTGTTGCTGGGCCCGGTTTTCCACCGCTGGCTGCTGCGCACGCGACCGTTCACGGAGGACTGGCCCGCCGCCCACGTGGAGCGGGTGCTGCGCGCGGTTTCGTTCGGCTAGCTTTGCGAACGTGGCAAGAAAGACAGCACGACCCGACCCCGGCAGCTGGGCGCAGCAACGCCCGCTCATGCTCGACCGCTGCCAGGACTGGAAAGCCGACCTGGAATCCCGAGTCCCGGCGCGAAACGTCGCCGTGGAGCTGCACCCGGAGTCAGCACCGGCGCTGACCATCCCGTGGAACTGGTTCCTCGCCTTCGACATCGACGGCACCGAATTCGAAGCGCTGGTCATCCACGACCTCTCGGCGGCCGTCTTCGAAGACAGCACCGGCGTCTTCGACGATCACGTCAAGTTCGAAGACGTCCCCGCCTACCTCGCCCGCAGGCTGAAGCAGGCCAGGTCAACTGCCGGCTGACTCAGACCCCCGAAGCTCCACGCAGCACCCGCCATCGCGCGGCGCGACCCGGGCCGTAGCCACCCCCGGCACTTCCAGCCCCTCCACGACCCCGGTCAGGAACCGGTCGGTCATCCCGCACACCAGATCCGGCGCGCGTCCGGCCAGCGGCTGGAACGGACAGTTGCGCATCCGCAGGCACACCGGCGTCTCGCGGTTCGGCTCGAAACCGTGCCGGGCCAGGACCGTGCTCGCCAGCGTCAGCCCGCGTTCCGTGCCCAGCCGGCCGGGGCGGGAGCGTTCGCGTTCGGCGGTGCCGGCCGCGGAACCGTGCCGTCCGGCCTCTCGCAGGGCGGCGTCCCGGGCCGGTTCTCCGGGGGCCGCCGAGGCGACCGCGTCCACCAGGATCGCGGCCAGCACGTCCGGATGCCGGGGCGGGATGGTGATCGTGAAATCGGTCGCGGCGGGCTCGTAGACCTTCGGGGCGCGGCCCACCTTGCGGACGCCGCCGACGGTCTCGTAGCGGGCGCTCAGGAGTCCGGCCGTCACGAGTTTGTCCAGGTGGAAGGCTGCCAGCTTGCGCGAGATGCCGACCGCCGAGGCCGCCTCCTCGCGCGTCACCGGGCGGCCGGCGTCGCGGATGAACGCGTACATCCCCCGGCGCAGGTCCTCGTCCAGCGCCGCTACCGCGCGGATGGTCGCCAGGTCACTCGTCACACACCCACGATAACGCCCAGCGAGGTTCTCCGAACCCGCTACCCGGCTTGTTCACCTGGTCACATTGACTCCGGGAGGCGATAAGACCAAGATTTGTAGGCGAAACCCGTCCTGCCAGCACCGACCGCCCGAGGATCGCCCATGCAGTCGTCCGGAACCGCCCTCCGCGTCGTCCACGAGCCCGATCCCGGCCTCGACCTGGCCGCGGCTGAAACCGCCGCGGGGGACTTCCTGCGCGCGCTCGGCGTCAGCCTCGACTCGGAGAGCCTGCGCGGCACCCCCGGCCGGATGGCGCGCGCGTACGCGGAGCTGTTCACGCCCCGCGAGTTCGACCTCACCACGTTCCCCAACGACGAGGGCTACGACGAGCTGGTGCTGGCCCGCGACATCCCGGTCCGGTCGGTCTGCGAACACCACCTGCTGCCGTTCATCGGCGTCGCGCACGTCGGGTATCTGCCGGGCGAGCGGATCCTCGGGCTGTCGAAGCTCGCGCGGATCGTCGAGTACTTCGCGTGCCGTCCGCAGGTGCAGGAGCGGCTGACGAAGCAGATCGCGGGCTGGCTCGGCGACCAGCTGGCACCGAAAGGCGTCGGCGTCGTGATCGAGGCTGAGCACACCTGCATGACCCTGCGCGGCGTGCAGGCGACCGGCTCGTCCACGGTCACGTCCACCCTGATGGGCACGCTCCGCGAGGACGCCCGGTCGCGTCAGGAATTCTTCTCGCTCACCGGCGTCAACGCCTGAGCGCGAGCCCAATCAAGAAAATGCTCGACGCCGCGCACCACGTGCGTGCTGCGGATGGACGGGAACACGTCGAACGCGTGCTGCGCGCCGGCGAGTTCCGCGTACGCCACCGGATGGGCGGATTTGGCGCGCAGCCGGGCGACGAACTCCCGCGCCTCGGCGACCGGCACGAGCGAATCGTGGCGGCCGTGGATCACGAAGAACGGCGGCGCGTCCTCGGCGACCCGGTCCATCGGGGACGCCGCGAGATAGTCGTCCAGCCGGTGTTCCGGCGCGAACACCCGCCGCGCCATCAGGCTTTCCAGCCGGTACCGGCTTTCCTCCTCGCCGGTCGACGCGGCGATGTCGTACACGCCGTAGTGCGGCACGCAGGCCTGCACGCTCGTGTCCGCCTCCTCGAAACCGGGCTGCAGCGCCGGGTCGTTCTGGCTCAGCGCGAGCAGCGCGGCCAGGTGCCCTCCCGCCGAACCGCCGGTGACCGCGACGAACCGCGGGTCGCCGCCGTACTCCGCGATGTGCTCGCGGATCCAGGCGAGCGCTTGCTTGGCGGCGACGATGTGCGCGGGCCAGCGCGACGCGGGGGAGAGCGGGTAGTTGATCGCCACGCAGACCCAGCCGCGGCGGGCGAGGTGGCGCATCAGCGGCAGGCCCTGCTGTTCCTTGTTGCCGATCGTCCACGCGCCGCCGTGGATCTGCAGCAGCACCGGCGCGTCGCGGACGGTTTCGCGCGGACGGTAGACGTCCAGCAGGAATCGTTTGCCGCCAGGGGCGTAAGCGACATTCCGGTCGCGCACCACATCCGGTTCGTGGATCCGGAACGGCATCAGCAGCCGTCCCCACGGCGTCGAGAAGTCCGACGGGCTCTCGAGTTGGCCGGCGTAGTCCTCGCCGAGTGCTTCGGTGAGCGCGGACTCGACCTCGATGCGCGCCTTCTGCGAGGTCGCGATCAGGGAGGCGAAACCGGCTGCGGACAGCGCCGCCAGCGCCAGCCCGGCGCGGTCGCGGCGCCGGTGCAACCCGTGGCGCGCGACGTGCTGCACGGTGTCGGCCGCGGTGAGAGCGAGCAGGTGCGGCGCGAGCTCGCCGGTGAGCCAGCCGGCGAAGAACACCGGGATCGAGGTCGGCCGCGGTTTCGGCGGCCGCAGCGCGAGCGCGGCGAGGCCGAGCTGCGCCGCCCGGCGGGTCACGAAGTCCGGTTTCACCTGCCCGATGCTACCTCCGCCGAGCGCCCCGGCCAGGGTTCTGCCTTACGCTGGCAGGCATGCAGCGACTGAGCGGGCTGGACGCGAGCTTCCTCTACCTGGAGACGCCCTCGCAGGTCCTGCACGTCTGCGGCCTGCTGACGCTCGACGGTTCGACCATGCCCGGCGGCTACGCGTTCCCCGAGTTCAAGCGCCGCCTCGCCGAACGCGTCGCGGTGATCCCGGCGTTCCGCCGCAAACTCCACAATCCACTCTGGAATCTCAACCATCCGGTGTGGGTCGAGGACGAGGATTTCGACCTCGACAACCACGTGCACCGGATCGGCCTGCCCGCGCCGGGCGACGACCGCGAGCTCGCCGAGATGTGCGCGCACATCGCCGGGCAGCGGCTCGACCGCGCGCATCCGCTGTGGCAGTGCTACGTCATCGAGGGGCTGTCGGACGGACGGCTGGCGGTGCTGCTGAAAATGCACCACGCGAGCGTCGACGGCGTCGGCGGGGCCAGCCTGATCGGCTACCTCGCAGGGCTCGAACCCGACGCGCCGCTGCCCGAGCTGCCTGCCGGCGAGCAGCACAACGACGGCCTGCCCACCCGGTTGCGGCTGCTGCGCGAGAGCGCCGATTCGCTGCTGCACCGGCCGTTCGAGATTGCCCGGCTGCTGCCGGAGCTGCTCGGTCTGGTGCCGAAGTGGGCGATGAAAACCGTGCGCGGCAAGGGAATGCCGGTGCCGTTCACCGCGCCGCGGACCTCGCTGAACGGGACCATCACCGGACACCGTTCGGTCGCGTTCGCGCAGCTGGACCTTGATGCGGTGAAGCAGGTGAAGGACGCTTTCGGCGTCACCGTGAACGACGTGGTGCTCGCGCTGGTTTCCGGCGCACTGCGGCAATTCCTGCTCGCTCGCGGCGAATTGCCGGGCGATCCGCTGGTGGCGACGGTTCCGGTGTCGGTGCATGAACGCACGGAACGCGATCATGGCAGCAACCGGGTTTCCGCCTTTTTCGCTTCGCTGCCCACGCATTTGCCCGACCCGGCGGCGCGCGTGTTCTTCCTGGCCGAGGCGAACCGGCGGGCGAAGGACCACCACTACGACATCGACGCCGACATGCTCGCCGACTGGGCCCAATTCTCCCCGGCGACGGTGTTCGGGCTGGGCGTGCGCGCGTATTCGGCGCTGCGCCTGGCCGAACGGCATCCGGTGGTGCACAACCTGATTATTTCGAACGTTCCCGGGCCGCCGATGCCGCTGTATTTGCTGGGCGCGCGGATCACCGGGCTGTATCCGCTGGGGCCGGTGTTTCACGGGGCGGGGCTCAACATCACGGTGTTGTCGAATGACGGCAAGGTCGGGGTGGGGTTGCTGGGGGCCAAGGAATTGGTGAAGGATCTGTGGCCGCTGGCGGACGCGTTGCCGGAGGCTCTGGACGAGCTGAGCAAGGCAGCGCCGGTCTAACGACGTTTCTTCTTCGCCGTGTAGGGGATGTCGGCGAACTTCAACGTCGCGCGCAGGCTGCGCACCGCTCGGTCCAGCCGCAGCAGGGCGACCTGGGAGAGCGTGAACAGCTCGTCCACGTTCCACGCCCGTCCAGCGGCAGCGAGCACGACAGTGTCCGGTGCGCCGCCCAGCATTCGCCCTGAGTCCAATGTAGACACCTTGTCGGCCAGCTGCGCCAACGCGTCCGGCTCGTCGTGCAGAGCCTCGGCGGACACCAGCGCCTGTGTGTAGAGATGGCTGGCCGCCGTCGCGCGGCCCAGCCACTTCACGTGGATCAGCTCATCCTCGGGCCCCAGCAGATCGCACAGCTCGAATCGCGGATGCAGGGGAGTGCTCGCGAAATCCTTGTCCAGGCACAGATACCCCGGAGCAAGAGCCGCCACTCGCTGGCAATACCGGTGTTCGTCATCAGGCTGACCGCTCGGCTTCCACGTGATGTCCGGCCAGGTGTGCTTGCGCGCCAACAGATCACGCACCTGATCCCGCATCTGCGCCACGTATGTTTCGCCGATCCGGTACCAGCGGGCCTGATGGAAGACGTACCGCGTGTGCTCGACAGTCGTCTCGAACACCAGCCAGCGAGCGGCGGGCAGCGGCGCTCCGGTGGGTTCCGCGCCGGCCTCGTCGGCGCAGGTCGTGATGCGGCCCGCGCGCAGGGCTTTCAGCCGTCGCTCAACGGGAATCGTCGCGAGGCGGGTGGTCAAGTGCTCCAGTTCCAGGCGGCCGGGCACGTGGATCGGGCCGCCAGGACCGAGCGTGGTGATGCGGAACGAACCGGCGTTCTCCGCGTCGTTCGCGGCGCTCGACGGCCAGGCGAGGCCGAGTGCGTCGCTGCCGCCGAGCGCTTCGGCCAGTTGCCGTTCCAGTTCGGGCACGAGCGGGTGGTGCCGGTCCATCGGGCGGGTCTGGGCGATGAAGCGCAGTGCGGAATCCGCGTCCGGTTCGTCGACGACGGCACCGACAGCGTCGAGATCGGCCAGGAACGCTTCGGGATCCTTCGCCAGCGGCGCCCACAGCGAGGTGCCGACGCGGATGCGGTAGCGCTTGCCGGTCACCCGGCCGTAGGTGAGGTCGGTCAGGTCCGCCGAACCCGCGAGCCGGTGGACGAGATCTCCGTACGGTTCGAGCCGGAACGCGGACAGTTCGCCGCCGCCCGGGATCGAAATCTGGGTGGCCCGCGCGGAAACGTCCAGCGCGGCGCTCGCGACGAGCCCGAGGTCGAACGGGTCGAGGCGGCGGATTCCGAAGCGCAGCCCGAAACCCTGCTCGACGTGTTCGTCGTTGAGCACGAGATGTCCCGCGCCCCAGGTGACCGCGTAGGTCCACGGCGGGCGCGGCACGAGGAGCACGGCGAACGGCAGCGTCGAGGGCAGGTCGAGCGGGCCGCCGCCGAGGGCCTCGGCGTGCTGCAGCCATTGCGGGGCCTCGGTGCGGAACGCGCCGGCGACCAGTCGCGCGCGGGCGCCGGGCAGGTCGACCGGGCGGTCGGCGCTGATCTGTTCGGGGGACAGCGGGGTCAGCAGGTCGGTTTCCGCGGCGGAGCCGTCGAGGCGGAAGAGGGACGCCGGGCGGCTGGGGGCAGGCATGCGACCACCACCGGAGGAGAAGAATTCGAACACGTCCGTTCAGCCTAGGCGGCGCAGCGGTCCGGCCGGTTAATCACGGAGCGCGAATGGCGTGCGGAATGGTGAAATTCCGCTGAATCACCCATTCACGGGACGCGGGCACCGCCGATGATAGGGTTTCCTTTCGGGATGCGCCAACGCGGGTTTTTCGAGGCCAGGCAACGGGTAGGTGATCCCGTGATGGCCGTTTACTGGACGCGGAATTGCGGTTTCGATAAATCGATCGGCTTCCGCGAAAGAACCTGTTCGCTGGGCACGGCTGCGCTGTCCGGGGCGGTATCCCCGCGTTTCGGTGACCCACGGTGAGCGATTCGGCGGCCGAGCCCCGCGGCGAATGGGCTAGCCGGGTCGGCGGCCGGTCGCGGGACGGTTCGCGCTGCCGCGCGTGCCCGACTACCCTGGCCGAGTCGTTTCCGGTCGGCCCGCCAGCGGGGGCAGCATGATGACAGTCCCGATGTTCGCGCACGGCGACCGTCTCACGCGTCGGGACCTGGAGACGATCTCGGATGAACGCCGCCGGTACGAGCTGGTGGACGGGACGCTTCTGGTGAGCCCGTCCCCGCGTCCGCTGCACCAGCGGGTGGTCGCGCGCCTCCTGGCCGCGCTCACCCCGGTGTGCCCTGCCGACTGCGAGGTCCTCCCCGCGCCGGTGGACGTGGTGCTCGACGAGTTCACCGTGATGATCCCGGACGTCGTGGTCGGGCGGCGCGAGACGTTCACCGAACGCGCGCTGGTCGGCGTCCCGGTGCTGGCGGTCGAGGTGGTGTCGCCGTCGAGCAGGCACATCGACCGGTTCCTGAAGCCGGCCCGGCTCGCGCTCGCGGGCTGCCCGTACTACTGGGTGATCGAACCGAACGAGCCGACGCTGAGCTGCTTCCGGCTGGTCGACGGCGAGTATGTGCTGGACGGGGAAGCTTCCGGGGACGATGCGGTGCGGCTGGAGGCGCCGTACCGGTTGGAGCTTCGGCCCGCGGACCTGGTTTCGACCTACTAGGGGGTCGTGAGTGGCAATCCCGGTTAGAACCGGGATAAACACTTACGAGCCCCTAAGCCGAGTCCGCGATCCGCCCCTGCCCAGCCACCGCGGCCTGAACGGAAGTGCACGCCGCCATCAACGCCGCCACAAACTGGTCCGCCGCGAACACGCACGCGGTATGCCCAGCCGGAATCTCATAAGTCGCCGCCCCAGGGATCCGCCGCGCCAAACTCCGCTGATGCGCGGGCGCGATGAACCCGTCCCGCGAAGTCACCACCACCGCCGCGGGCAGATCGAGCGTGTGCAGCCACGGGGTCGAATCGAAGCGCCCGATCTCGTCCAGCGCTACCGCGATCGCCCACGGGCTCGTCGAGCGGAATTCCTCCAGCGCCCACCGGTGGTCCTCCAGCCGGGCGAGGCGTTCGCGGCGGGGTTCGCCCGGGACGAGGCCGATGCGGGCCTGGTCGCGCAGCAGGTGCAGGGTGCGGCCGAACAGGTCCAGCGCCACGCGTTGCCGGATGCCCCGGCGGAAGTTGCTCGCCGTCGAGCACAGCACCAGGCCGGTGACGCGGTCCGGGTAGCGGTGGGCGGTCAGCTGGCCGACCATGCCGCCCATCGAGTAGCCCGCGACCATGAACTCGTCGATCCCCAGCGCGTCCGCGACCGCCGCCACGTCGTCCGCGCAGTCGTCGAGGCTGAACTCGTGGGTGCGGATGCCCTGGCCGTGCCAGCGCTGGTCGAACACGACGACCCGGTGGTTCGCCGACAGCCGCTTCAGCGCGGGATACCAGGTGAGCAGGCCGGTGCACGCCACCGAGTGCAGCAGGATCACCGCGGGAGCGTGCCGCGGGCCGACGTCGACCACGACGGTCTGGCCGCGGCCGGGCAGGGACAGCGGCTGCGGGGCGGGGACGCCCGCGGTGGGCGGGATGGTCGCGAGCTTCCTCGTGGCTTGCCAGCCGACGTCGCCCAGCGCTGATTTGAGAACTTGTTCCGCACCCACGTCGGCGTGCCGCCCCTCTCCGCTTCGCGGTCGATCCACAGCCCGGGCCCCGGGTCCTGGGGGTTGCCGAGCCAGCCCATTCCGGCTAAAAATAGAACGTGTTCCACCTAGGTGGAGGGAGACCGGAGTGGACTTCACCCCCGACGATA
This sequence comes from Amycolatopsis sp. cg13, assembly GCF_041346965.1. Taxonomy (GTDB): domain Bacteria; phylum Actinomycetota; class Actinomycetes; order Mycobacteriales; family Pseudonocardiaceae; genus Amycolatopsis. The sequence goes on along the minus strand of NZ_CP166848.1, from coordinate 3,159,535 downwards.
CGCAGGGCGAGATCACCTCGCTCGCCGCGCAAGTGCTCGGGAAGGCCGACGAGCCCGCGGACCAGTGGCGAGCGCTGGCCGACGCGGGCCTGCTCGCGCTGCCCTTGCCGGCCGACCTCGGCGGCGACGGGCTCGGCGTCGAGCACGTCGCCCCGGTGCTCACCGAGGTGGGCCGGGCCGCGGCGGCGGTGCCCGCGTACGCCGTGCTGGCGCTCGGCATCCTGCCGATCGAGGCGCTCGGCACCCCCGCGCAGCGCGCCGAGTTCCTGCCGCCCGCGGCAGCGGGGGAGAGCATTCTCACAGCTGCCTTGCACGAGCCGTCCGCACCGCTGACCTCCATCCCCGGGACCAGCGGTGCGGCGGCGGACGGTGCGTGGGCGGTGACCGGCGTCAAGACGCACGTGCCATACGCGGCCGAGGCGACCCGGATTCTCACGCCGATCGCGTTGCCGGGCGGCACCGGCGTCGCGCTCGTGGATCCGCGTGCGGACGGCGTTGAAGTGCTGCCCGCGTACAACGCGTCTGGGACGCCGGAGTACACGGTGCGGTTCGATGGCGTGAAGGTGAGCGAAGCGGACTTCCTGCGTGACTGCACGGCGGGCCATGCGTTGCAGACGCTGCACCGCTACGCGCTGGCGGGCGCGCTCGCGCTCGGCGACGGACTGCTTGCCGGAGCGTTGGCGTTGACGGCCAAACATGTCGGCGAGCGCGAGCAATTCGGCCGTCCACTTGCGACTTTCCAAGCGGTGGCCCAGCAAATCGCGGACGTCTACGTCGCTTCCCGCACCGTGCACCTGGCTGCGCTGTCGGCGGTGTGGCGGCTGGCGTCCGGTTTGGACGCGGACACGGAGCTGGACATCGCGGCGTACTGGCTGACCGAGGAGGCGCCGTCCGCGCTGGCGATCTGTCATCACTTGCACGGCGGCGTCGGCGTCGACCGCACTTATCCGCTGCACCGGTATTCCTCGGCGGTGAAGGATCTCGGCCGCGCGGTCGGGGGAGCGGCGCACCGGCTCGGTCGGCTGGGCGAACGAGTGGCGGGATGAGCATGCACATCGAACTGACGGCCGCGCAACAAGAACTGCGGGCGCAGCTGCGCGAGTACTTCGCGGGTCTGCTGACCTCCGACGAGCGCCGGGCATTGCTGCGGGAGCGGCACGGGCAGGTGTATCGCGACGTCGTGCGCCGGATGGGCCGCGACGGGAAGCTCGGCGTCGGCTGGCCCAAGGAATACGGCGGCGGCGGTTTCGGCGAGATCGAGCAGCACATCTTCGTGGATGAGGCCGCCCGCGCGGACGTCCAGCTTCCGTCGGTGACGCTGCAGACAGTCGGGCCGACGTTGCAGGCATTCGGTACTGAGGAACAGAAAGCGATGTTCCTGCCGAAGATTCTGGCCGGAGAAGTGCACTTCGCCATCGGCTACACCGAACCGGAAGCCGGAACGGATCTCGCCTCGTTGCGCACGCGCGCGGTCCGCGACGGCGACGATTACGTGATCAACGGCCAGAAAATCTTCACCACCGGCGGCCACGACGCGGATTACGTGTGGCTCGCCGTGCGCACCGATCCGGACGCGCCGAAGCACAAGGGCATCTCGATCCTCATCGTCGACACCCGCGACCCCGGCTATTCGTGGACGCCGATCATCACCTGCGACGGCGCGCACCACGTCAACGCGACGTTCTACGAGGACGTCCGGGTGCCGGCGAACATGCTGGTGGGCGAGGAAAACCGCGGCTGGCGGCTGATCACGACACAGCTCAACCACGAGCGCGTGATGCTCGGCCCGGCCGGGCGCATCGGCGGCCTGCACGACCGCGTGTGGGCATGGGCGGCGGCGCGCCGGACCCCGGACGGCGCGGCGCTGCTCGACCTTCCGGACGTGCGCGCGGTGCTGGCCGAGACGTTCGCGGTCGCGCGGGTCAACGAACTGCTGAACTGGCAGGTCGCGGCGGCAGCGGCGGACGGGTCGGTCGAGATCGCGGACGCTTCGGCGACGAAAGTGTTCGCCTCCGAGCGAATCCAGCGGATCGGGCGGCTGCTGGAGGAATTGGTCGGGCGGCACGGCGACCTCGCCGACCCGGACACCGCGGAACTCGCCGAATGGCTCGACGTGCTGGCGAAACGGAACCTGGTGCTGACGTTCGGCGGAGGCGTCAGCGAGATCCAGCGCGAATTGATCGCCTCCGCCGGACTGAAACTGCCGAGGGTGCCGCGATGACGATCGAGGAAGCCGCCGCGAAAATCGCCGCACAGGGCGAAAGCGCGCTGAGGTACGCGCGCGATCCGGTGAACCAGGCGATGGTGAACAACTGGGTCGAGGCGATCGGCGACGCCAATCCGGTGTACACCGACGCGGACTTCGCCGAGACGAGCGTCCACAAGGGACTCGTCGCGCCGCCGGCGATGGCGCAGGTGTGGACCATGCCGGGGCTGCACGGCGTGCGAGGGGACGACGACCCGCTCGGCGCGATCCTGAAGGTGCTCGACGACGCCGGGTACACGTCCATTGTGGCCACTAACTCCGAGCAGACCTATCACCGGTATCTCCGGCCCGGCGAACACGTTTCGACCACGAACGTGCTGGAGGACGTCACCGGCCCGAAGCGCACCGGGCTCGGCGAGGGCTGGTTCGTGACCACCCGGACGAATTGGTATGTCGACGGGGAACTGGTGGCGGACATGGTGTTCCGCGTGCTGAAGTTCCGCCCGCGCGAACCGGAACCGCCGCCGTCGCCGGTGCTGCGTCCGGTGATCAGCCACGACACGGCGTTTTTCTGGGAAGGCTTGCGCGAGGGCGAACTGCGCATCCAGCGCTGGGGCGACGTGCTGCGGCATCCGCCCGGTCCGATGCCGCCGGACGGATCGCTCGACACGACGCCGGACTACGTCGTCGCCAGCGGGCGCGGAACGGTCTACAGCTTCGTCGTGCACCACCATCCCGCGGTTCCGGGCAAGCGGCTGCCGTTCGTGGTCGCGCTGGTGGAGCTGGAGGAAGGCGTGCGGGTGATGGCCGAATTGCTGGACGCCGAACCGGACGAGGTCCACATCGGACTTCCGGTGACCGCCGCGTTCGTGCGCGTCGACGACGACCTGACCCTGCCCGCGTGGAAGGTGGCGCGATGACTGCCGCAGTCGGGACCGAACTGCCGCCGATGGTGCTCGAAGCGACGCCGACGTTCGTGATCAGTACGGCGTTGGCGACCCGCGATTTCCAGGACGTGCACCACGACCGGGACGCCGCGGTCGCGCGCGGGTCGAAGGACATTTTCCTCAACATCCTTACCGACACCGGGCTGGTGCAGCGGTACGTGAGCGAATGGGCCGGTCCGCAAGCGCTCATCCGCTCGATCAAGATCCGGCTCGGCGTGCCGTGCTACGCCGGGGACACGCTCGCCTTTTCCGGCCGGGTCACCGCTCGCGAAGGCAACGACGTCGAGCTCGAAGTGTCCGCTGTGGACAGTCTAGGTGCGCACGTGACCGGCACGGTTTCGCTGACGCTGCCGGAGGAGGACGCATGACGTTCACCGGGACCACCGCCATCGCCGGAATCGGCGCGACGGAGTTCTCCAAGGATTCCGGACGCAGCGAACTGCGACTGGCGGCCGAATGCGTGAGCCACGCACTGGCCGACGCTGGATTGAAACCGTCCGATGTGGACGGCATGGTGTCGTTCACCATGGACGGCAACGCGGAAATCGCGCTCGCCCGCGAGCTGGGCATTCCGGAGCTGACGTTCTTCAGCCGCGTGCATTACGGCGGCGGCGCGGCAGCGGCGACCGTGCAGCAGGCGGCGATGGCGGTCTCGAGCGGGATCGCCGACGTCGTGGTCGCGTACCGGGCGTTCAACGAGCGCTCCGGAATGCGGTTCGGCCGCGTGTCGGCGGCCGCGGCGCAGCAGGTCAATACGTCCGGTGTGGACAATGCGTTCCACTACCCGATGGGCATCGCGACCCCGGCCGCGACGGTGGCCATGGTCGCGCAGCGGTATCTGCACGAATACGGGGCCACCAGCGAGGATTTCGGCAAGATCGCGGTCATCGACCGGGCGCACGCGGCGACCAACCCGAACGCCTGGTTCCACGGCCGGCCGATCACGCTGGAGGAGCATCAGTCTTCGCGTTGGGTCGCGGAACCGTTGCACCTGCTCGATTGCTGCCAGGAAAGCGACGGCGGCGTCGCGCTGGTCATCACCAGCCTCGAACGCGCGCGCGACCTCCGGCAGGCGCCGGTGGTGGTGTCGGCGGCGGCGCAGGGGAGCGGGCCGGACCAGTACGTGATGACCAGCTACTACCGCGACGATCTCGCCGCGCTGCCGGAAATGGGCGTGGTCGGACGGCAGTTGTGGGGCCAGTCCGGCATTGGACCGTCCGATGTGGACGTCGCGGTGCTGTACGACCACTTCACCCCGTATGTCCTGATGCAGCTGGAGGAACTGGGTTTCTGCGGTCGCGGCGAGGCGAAGGACTTCATCGCGGGCGACACGCTGACCCTCGACGGGAAGCTGCCGCTCAACCCGCACGGCGGTCAGCTCGGCGAGGCCTACATCCACGGTATGAACGGCATCGCGGAGGCGGTCCGGCAGCTGCGCGGCACGGCGGCGAACCAGGTCGCCAACGCCGGTACCGCGGTGGTCACGGCGGGAACCGGCGTCCCGACGAGCGGACTGGTGTTGACTCAGGCCCGCTGAGGATTCTTGGGCTCATACCGCATCGCCACCGCTCCGGAGGAGAACTCCAGCCGGTCCACGAGCTTCAGGTCGAGGTGCTCCGGCAGCCCGGAGAACAAAGTCGGCCCGTGTCCCGCGATCCGGGGATGCACCACGAACTCGTACTCGTCGATCAGCCCCATCGCGGCCAACGCGAGCGGCAACTGCAGGCCGCCGGTGTACAACCCCTTGCCGGGCTGGTCTTTGAGCCGCAGCACCGCTTCCCGCAGATCGCCGCGCACGAGTTCGGCGTTCCAGTCGACGCGTTCGAGCTTGCTGGACACGACGTACTTCTTGGCCGCGTCGATCGTCCGGCCGAACGGCTCCATCCAGTCCGGCCGTTCGGCGGGCCGCGCGGACGGCCGCCAAGCCGCCTCCATCATCTCGTAGATCACGCGGCCGAAGAGGAGAGCGTCGGCGCGGGCGATGATCTCGGTCGAATGCCGGTGCATCTCCTCGTCCGGGGCGATGCCGGCGAGGTGGTCGCAGCAGCCGTCCAGCGTGACGTTGACGGAGTATCTCAGCGGGCGCATCGGCCGAGGGTAGCGGCCTGAGCTGGGCTTGTCGGCCCGCGCATAGCCCTTGTGGGTCAACGCGGATCACCTCATTGCTGGCTGGTGCCTGCCGCCTCGCGCGTGTCACGGTGGTAAGGCCCGTGTGACGCAGCGTGTCCGGAGGAGTGAGGTGCCGAGGTGAGTGTGCCGCTGGCCTGGCTGTTCACCGCGCTGTTCGCGTTGCTGGCGCTGCCGTGCGTGCTGCGGCTGGTGAGGCTCGACTACGTCAGCCTCGGCCATCGGGTGCGCAACGGCGACCTCGCCGAACTGCTGCTGGTGGTGGCGATGGTCGCGATGCTGTCCCCGGTCGGCGGCCCGATCCCCGCGGCGGGCTGGCAGGCGGTGCTGGTGCTGACCGCGGGCTGGTTCGCTTTCGCTGCCTGGCGGGGTCGCGCCGAGGGCCATAGCTGCGCACATCACGCGCTGTCGGCGGCGGCGATGCTGTACATGGTCACCGCGATGCCGCACGGCGGAATGGTGCACGGGCCATGGATGACGATGTCCACAATGGACACCCGGCTTGCGTGGCCGGTGGTCGCGCTGGGGGCGGCGGCTTACTTCGCGGTGGACGCGGTCCGCTCGGGCGTGGTGGCGATGCGATCGCGCGGCACGACGGTGCCGGGACACGCGTCGCGCACGCTGTGCCGGGCGGCGATGGGCGCGGGGATGGGTGTCATGCTGATCGCCGCTGTCTGACTCGATCCGGCGGGGAGCAGCCTGGCGACTCGAACCGGGTGCTTCAGCCAGTGTGCGTCAACCCGGCGAAGCGGCCAGGGCGAAGCGAACCCGGCGGAATCAGCTTCGGTGGATTAGTCCGGCGGGATCAGCCCAGTTGCTGGACTTCGCCGTTCCGGTGGGGAGCAGCCTGGTAAATCGACGCTGGTGCCTCAGCCAGCGTGAATCAGCCCGGCGAACCGGCCAGGGTGAAGCAAACCCGGCGGAATCAGCCTCGGCGGAATCAGCTTCGGTGGATTAGTCCGGTGGGATCAGCCCAGCTGCTGGACTTCATCGTTGCGACGGGAATTCTTGCACGCTGCTTGGCCAGCTTTGGCAGAGCGCCAGCAGACATGGATGTCATGCTGCACGCCACCGCGCGAATCAACCTCGGCGAATCAGCCGATCCGCTGGACTTCGCCGTCCGGCGGCAGCTCCGCCAGCGTCGGCAGCGTGTCCGCCGGATGCGCCGCAACCCACTCGCGAGCCGCAGCAACATCCCGGCCCAGCGCGTCGATCAGCTCCTGCGCGGAACCGAACCCCTGCTGGTCGCGCAGGTGCTTGCCGAGCCAGACGGTGAGGCGTTCGCCGTACAGGTCGCCCTCGAAGTCGAGCAGGAAGGCCTCGACCAGCCGGTAGCCGTCGGCTCCGTAGTAGGTCGGGCGGCGGCCTACCGACACCGCGGCGGCCACGCGCGTGCCGTCCGCTCGCTCCGCCCAGCCGGCCCACACCCCGTCGCCCAGTTCGCCGCGCTGGTCGCGCAGCGCGATGTTCGCGGTGGGGAAGCCCAGCTCACGGCCGCGCTTGTCGCCCGGCTCGACTGGCCCGCGCACCACGAAGAAGGTGCCGTCTCGCTCGTCCGCCATGGGACAACCGTATAACGGTCCCGAAGGTCAGCGGGGCCGGAGCACTGTGTCGGCCAGCACAGGCGCATCGCCGCGTTCCGGCGCGGTGGTCGTGACCAGCAGACGTCCGTTTTCACGCCACACGCGCACGCGCAGGTTTTCGCCGGGGAACACGACGCCGGCGAACTTCGTCCCGAATGTCGAGACGCGCTCGGGATCGCCGTCGAGGAACGCGTCGACCACGGCCTTCGCGACCACGCCGTACGTGCACAGCCCGTGCAGGATCGGCCGGTCGAACCCGGCCGCCGCGGCGAACGCCGGGTCGGCGTGCAGCGGGTTGCGGTCGCCGCACAGCCGGTACAAAAGCGCCTGCTGCGGCAGGGTCGGCACGTCGAGCACGGCGTCCGGTTCGCGGTCGGGCCACTCGATCTTGTCCGACGGTCCGCGTTCGCCGCCGAAGCCGCCCTCGCCGCGGGCGAAGATGCTGGACCTGGCTGTCCACAATGGAGCGCCGGACTCGTCGGCGACCTCGGTCTCCTGCACCAGCACCGCGGCCTTGCCCTTGTCGAAGACGTCGGCGATCCGGGTGCGCGCGACCGCCTTGCCCTCGACCGGGATCGGCCGGTGCAGTTCGATCTCTTGCTTGCCGTGCAGCACTTTCGCCAGGTCGACGTCGACGCCGGGGAACTTCAGCGCGGGCGGCTCGAAGGTGCGCAGATTGGCCGCGACGGTGGCGAAGGTCGGCAGCACACGCAGGTCGCGTTCGTAGGTGTAGCGCAGTTCGCGCTCGGCCACCGGATCCGCGCCCGCGCCGACGGCCAGGTGATACAGCAGCACGTCGGACGGCGTCCAGGCGAAACAGACCTCGCCGAGATCGGCTCCGATCGCGACCGCGGGATCGATGGGCACGGACTCTCCACTCACTCGTAGCTGACGGACACCTCGTCGGTCAACGGTACCGACTGGCAGGCCAGCACGATCCCGTCGGCGATGTCGTCGGCGTCCAGCACCTCGTTGTTCAGCATTTTCACTTCGCCGGAGACGATGCGGCACGCGCACGCGCTGCACTGGCCCTCGCGGCAGGAATACGGCGCGTCGAGTCCTTCGGCGAGCAGGTGGTCGAGCAGCTTCCGCTGCCGCGGCCAGGTGATCTGCCGGGTCTCGCCGTCGAGGTCGACGGTGAGCGCGGTGGTCTCACCGCTGGCGTCTTCCTCGGGTTCAGGTTCGTCCGCGAAGGGATTCCCCGTGAGCGAGTGGAACTTCTCCACGTGCACGCGTTCGCGCGGCGCACCAAGTTCGCGCAACGCGTCCTGCGCGGCGGCCATGAACGGAGCCGGGCCGCAGAGGAACGCTTCATGCCCCATATACGGCTTGGCGAGCGCCCGCAATGCGGTGACGGTCGGCAGTCCCTGCAGGCTTTCCAGCCAATGCACCACGGTGAGCCGGTCGCCGAATCGCTCGGCCAGTTCACGCAATTCCGCGGCGAAGATGACTGACTGCTCGTCGCGGTTGGCGTAGACCAGCACCACCTGGCCGTCGCCCTTTTCCAGCGCGGACTTCAGGATCGACATCACCGGCGTGATCCCGCTGCCCGCGGCCAACAACAGGAAATCGGAGTCCAAAGAGGACGGACAGAACACGCCGGAGGGCCGCAACACGTCGATCGTCGCGCCCGCCCGAAGCTCGTCGCAAACCCAATTCGAGCCGTACCCGTCGACAGTTCGCTTGACCGTAACCTGCACCCGGCCCTCGTGCGGCGCGCTGGAAAGCGAGTAGCACCGCGCGACGGAACCCGTTTGGTCGCTGGGAATCCGCAGCGTGAGGAATTGCCCGGGGGAGTAGGCGAACCGGTCGAGATGCTCGTCCGGAACCGTGAACACAATGGACCGGGCGTCCGCGGTTTCCTCGATCACCTCGGCGACGGTGAGCGTGACGACGTCAGTCATTGCGCACCTGCCCGAAATTGCCGTCGCGCACCGCGGTGTCGATGCTGTCCGCGAGTTTCTCGCAGGTGTCCAGCAACGCGGTGTTGCCGCCGGACGCGGCGTGCGCGGCGAACACCGGACAGCTGGTCGCGGCGTCGGTGGTCCACTGGATGCTGGTGTGCTTCAGGCTGTTTTTCTTGACCAGCACACAGGTTCCGCAGCTGCGGCACTCGTGCGGCCGCAGCCCGGAGGTGAGGAATTCGGTGGCTTCGGCCGTCACACCCCAGCCTCCTCCGACTCAGCCGCCGCCTCGGCCTCCGCCCGCTGGCGCGCCAGGTTTTCCTGCACCTCGGCCGCCCACACCTCGTTCGCCTTCGTGGTGTCCACTTCGAACTCGAACCGGCGCGTCATGTCCTCGGTGACGTCCGCGGCGTCCACATAGAACTGGTCGTACCAGCGGCGCAGCTGGTAAACCGGGCCGTCCTCCTCGCACAGCAACGGATTGTCGATCTTGGTCTTGTTCTTCCAGATCTCCACGTCCTGCAGGAACCCGACGCCGATGCCCTTCGCGAGCTTCCCGGCGATCTTGTCCGCGTGCTCGTCGGAAATCCCGGGCATCTTCTTGACCATGATGCCCCACTGCAGCACGAACGACGTCGGCGAAACCGGGTAGTGGCAGTTGATCAGCACGTTCTCGATTTCGAAGCCCTGGAAGGAGTTCACCAGCCAGTTGATCATGTAGGAGGGGCCGAAATACGACGCCTCCGAGCGGAGCAGGTTTTCCTCGCCGCCGTAATTGGACGCCATGCCCATGTCCGGGCGGCCCTTGGTGTTGAGGTACTGGGTCGCGATGTGGCCCTCGAACACGTTCTTGAAATACGTGGGGAAGGCGTAGTGGATGTAGAAGAAGTGCGCCATGTCCACGACGTTGTCGATGATCTCGCGGCAGTTGGCGTTCTCGATGAGGATCGAATCCCAGGTCCAGTTGCTCCACTCGTCGCTGAACGCGCCCTCGACGCGCGGGATCACGACGTTCTCCGGCGGCGGGTTGCCCTCCGGGTCGTGCCAGACGAACAGCTGCTTGTTCTCCTCCAGCACCTGCCACGCCCGGGTGCGCGCCCGCAGCGGGACCCGCTTGGCGTAGGGGATCGACTTGCACTTGCCGTTGCCGCCCCAGCGCCAGTCGTGGAACGGGCAGGCGATCTCGTCGCCCTTCACCGAACCCTGGGTCAGGTCGCCGCCCATGTGCCGGCAGTACCCGTCGAGCACGTTGAGCTTTCCGGCCGTGTCCGCGAACACGACGAGCTTGGTGCCGAACGCCTGGACCGCGTGCGGTTTGCCATCGCGGAAGTGCTCGGCGAGCCCAAGGCAGTGCCAGCCGCGGGCGTACCGCGCCGGGGGCGCCCCGGCGTCGATCGTGCGGATCTCGGATCCATCGGTCTTCGGCGTCACTGCCTGCCTCCCGTGCCGGTCTGATCTTCGTTCGCCAGCGCCTGTGCCGCAAGGTAGCCGAACACCATCGCCGGGCCGATGGTCGCGCCCGGTCCGGCGTAGGTCCGGCCCATCACCGGCGCGCCGGTGTTGCCCGCCGCGTAGAGGCCGGGCACGACCGTGCCGTCCTCTCGCAGGACGCGGGCCTTTTCGTCAATCCGCAGCCCGCCCTTGGTGCCCAGGTCGCCGGGCACCACGCGGACCGCGTAGTACGGGGCCTTGGCGAGTTCGCCGAGGCTCGGGTTGGGGCGGTTGCGCGGGTCGCCGTAGTAGTGGTCGTAGGCGCTGAGCCCGCGCTGGAAGTCGTCGTCGACGCCCTTGCGCGCGAAGCCGTTGAACCGCGTGACTGTCTGCTCCAGCGCTTCGGCGGGCACGTCGATCTTCTCGGCGAGCCCGGCCAGCGTCGCGGACTTGGCCACGATCCCGGCCTTGTACCAGCGCCCGGGCAGCGGCTGCCGCGGGCCGAGGCCGGTGAAGAGGTAGCGGTCGCGGTAGCGCTGGTCGAACACCAGCCACGCGGGGACGTGCTTGCCGGGGCCGTCGCCGTCGCCGTACATCGCGTGCACGGCCTCGACGTACGGCGCGGATTCGTTCACGAACCGCGTGCCGTCGGCGTCGACCATCAGGCAGCCGGGCCGGGACCGCTCGGCGAGCGCGAACCACGGGCCGCCGGTGAGCGGGAACGACGGGCCCCACCAGGCGTCGTCCATCAGGTCGGTCGCCGCGCCGAGCTTGAGGCCGGCGTTGATGCCGTCGCCGGTGTTCGCCTCCGCGCCGACGGTCCATTCGGTGCCGATCGGCGCGCGCTGGTACTTGGTGCGCATCTCTTCGTTGTGCTCGAAGCCGCCGCAGGCCAGCACCACTCCGCGACGCGCGCGGAACAGCGTCTCTTCGCCGTTGCGACGCGCCACGATGCCGGTGACGACGTCGTTTTCCACCTGCAGATCGACCAGCGGCGTGTCCAGCAGGACCTCGACGCCGGCGTCCCGCAGGCCCTTCCGCAGCCCGGCCGCAAGCGCTTGCCCCATGGACAGCGGCTGCTGCCCGCGGACCCGGCCGACCAGCCATTTCATTCCGAGCGACAGCATCCGGGCGAACCCGCGCGGATGCCGGGCGATCAGGCTCAGCCAGCGATAGTCCGACTGGGTGATCGGCACGCCGAGCGGCGGCGCGCTGTAGGGCGGTTCGAGCCGCGCGAGGTCGGCGCCGAGGAGTTTGCCGTCGAGCGGCTTCGGCTCCACGGACCGGCCGCCGGGACGTCCGCCGGGCGCTTCGGGGTGGTAGTCGCTGTATCCGGGGACCCACTGGAACTCCAGCGGCGTGTTCCGCGTGACGAACTCCAGCACCTCGGGACCGTGGTCGAGGAAGGTCGTGCGCAACCGCTCCGGCACGACGTCGCCGACGATCGACTCCAGGTACTGCCTCGCGCGTTCGGGTGGTTCTTCGATGCCCGCGGCCCGCAGCGCGTGGTTGCCCGGCAGCCAGACGCCCCCGCCGGAGCGGGCGGTCGAGCCGCCGAAGCAGGCTGCCTTTTCCAGCACCACCACGGAAAGCCCGCGATGGGCGGCGGCGAGCGCGGCGGTCATCCCGGCGGCGCCGCTGCCGGCCACCACCACGTCGTACTCGTCCGACATGCCACCTCACATGCAACGTGTTATCGGCTAAAGCTGGCCTGCTCGGGGCCACTTCCGTCACCATAGACGAGAACGTGTTCCAGTTCTAGGGTGGCGGACTATGGACGAGCTTGGCGCGGACGTCGTGATCATCGGAGCCGGCGCGGCCGGCGTGTGCGCGGCCATCGAAGCGGCCGACGCGGGCGCCGAGGTGCTGCTGGTCGACCGGTTCTCCGGCGGCGGGGCCAGTCGCGTGAGCGGCGGCGTGGTCTACGCCGGGGGAGGGACGCCGCAGCAGCGCGCCGCGGGTGTCGACGACAGCGTGGACGCGATGTACGCGTACTTGCGGATGGAAACCGGCGACGTCGTGTCGGAACGGACGCTGCGGCGCTTCTGCGAGGAAAGCGTCGACATGGTGGCGTGGCTGGAGCGGCAAGGCGTGCCGTTCGAGGGCAGCATGTGCGACTACAAGACGTCGTATCCCAGCAACAAGCACTACCTGTACTACTCCGGCAGCGAACTGTCCGGCGGCTTCCGCGACGTGGCGAAACCCGCGCCGCGCGGACACCGGGTCAAGGGGCCGGGCACGTCCGGGAAGCTGCTGATGAAGCAGTTGCTGGCGGCGGCTCGCGAGCGTGGGGTTCGCGTTTTACCGCAGACGCAGGCGATGAACCTGATCACCGACGACTCGGGCACCGTCACCGGGGTGCTCACGCATACTTTGCGCGACGCGCCTTCGTGGGTGCGGGCGCGGCATGCGCGGCTCGCGGATTGGGCGGCGAAGCCAGGTATCTACGTGCCTGCGATGCGTCGGTCGTTGCATCAGCGGGTGGAGCGGATTGAGCGTAAGCACGCCCGTGAGCTGCGGATTAGTGCGCGGCGAGGCGTGGTGCTGGCGGCGGGCGGGTTCATCGTGAACCGGGCGATGGTGCGCGAGCACGCGCCCGCGTATCGCGGCGGGCTGGATCTCGGGACTTCCGCCGACGACGGTTCCGGCATCCGGATGGGCGTGGAAGTCGGCGGACGTACTGCGGAGCTGGACCGGGTGTCGGCGTGGCGGTTTCTGACGCCGCCGTCGGCGTTTCTCGGCGGGCTGCTGGTGGGTGCGGGCGGCCGGCGGATCATCGACGAGTCCCGGTACGGCGCGGCGATCGGCGAGCGGATGATCGCCGAGCACGGCGGACGCGGCTGGCTGCTGGTCGACGAGCCGATCGTCGCCGAAGCCCGGCGGGACGGGCGAAAACAAGGCCAATGGTTCGCGACGCTGCAGCTGCGCTATCTGCTGGGCAAGGGGCGGGTGACCGCCGGGACGATCGAGGAGGCGGCCGCGCGCGCAGGGGTTGATCCGGCTGGGCTCGCCGCGACTTATGCCGAGTATCAGCGCGGTCCGGACCCGGCAGGCAAGCCGGCGGACTTCGCGCGCCCGCTGGACACGCCGCCGTACTCGCTGATCGACGTGTCGGTGAAACCCAACCTCGGCTATCCCTGTCCGATGCTGACGCTGGGCGGCCTGGTGGTCGACGAGGACACCGGCGCGGTGGCCGGCGTACGCGGGCTTTACGCCGCCGGACGCACCGCGGTGGGAATCTGTTCCAGGTCGTATGTGAGCGGTCTTTCGCTGGCTGACTGCGTGTTTTCCGGTCGCCGAGCAGGGTTGCACGGCGCGCACGGGGCAGACCGCGTCGACAAAAACGAGAACGTGTTCTAGTCTTGAGCGTGTCGAGCGAGAGAGGACGGCCGATGAGCGAGCTGGCTGCCGTGATCGCGGGGGTGCGCGACCTTCTTCCCGTGCTGCGGGAACGCGCACAGGAGACCGAGGACGCCCGTCGGATCCCCGCCGAATCAGTGAAAGCGCTGCAGGAGACCGGATTTTTCCGCCTGCTGCAACCGAAACCGTACGGCGGCTTGGAAGCCGACCCGGTCACCTTCTACACCGCGGTCAAGCTCATCGCGAGCGCCTGCGGGTCCACCGGCTGGGTCGCGTCGATTCTCGGCGTGCACCCGTGGCACGTCGCGTTGTTCGACGCGCAAGCCCAGGCGGACGTGTGGGGCGAGGACCACGACGTGCGGATTTCTTCGTCGTACGCGCCGATGGGCAAGGCGACCGTCGTCGAGGGCGGCTACCGGCTGTCCGGGCGATGGAGCTTCTCGTCCGGAAGCGACCACTGCACGTGGGTGCTGCTGGGCGGGCCGGCGTTCGCCGACGGCAAGCCGGTGGACTTCTGCACGTATCTCGTGCCGATCTCGGACTACTCCATTGTGGACGTCTGGGACACGGTCGGGCTGCGCGGCACGGGGTCCAACGACATTGTCGTCGAGGACGTGTTCGTGCCCAAGCACCGCGCGCTGAGCTTCATGGCGACGTCGAAGTGCAAGACCCCGGGCCAGGAAGTCAACCCGGGCCCGCTGTACCGGCTGCCCTATGGCTCCGTGCACCCGAGCACCATCACCGCGCCGATCATCGGGATGGCGCAGGGCGCGTACGACGCGCATGTGGAGCACCAGGGCAAGCGGGTGCGGGCGGCCTACGCGGGCGAGCAGTCCAAAGAGGACCCGTTCTCGAAGGTGCGGATCGCGGAAGCGAGCAGCGAGATCGACGCGGCCTGGCTGCAGCTGACGCACAACATCGACGAGCTGTACCAGCTGGCCTGCAAGGGCGAAAAGCTGCCGTTCAGCACGCGGTTGCGGGTGCGCCGGGACCAGGTGCGCGGCACCGAGCGGGCGATCTCCGCGATCGACCGGCTTTTCGAGAACTCCGGCGGCCGCGCACTGCAACGGGGCACGCCGATCCAGCGCTTCTGGCGCGACGCGCACGCTGGCCGGGTGCACGCGGCGAACGACGCGGAGCGCGCGTACGTCATGTTCGGCACCGGCGAATTCGGTTTGCCCGTCGAGAATGCGATGGTCTGATGGCACCCGAAGGTTCCTATGTAGACACTGCGGGCGGTATTCGCCTGCACTACCACGAATCCGGCGCGGAAAACGCCGAGACGGTGCTGTTGCTGCACGGCGGCGGCCCCGGTGCCTCGGCGTGGAGCAACTTCGGCCGCAACCTGCCGGTGTTCGGAAAGTCTTACCGCACACTGGCGATCGACCAGCCGGGCTTCGGCCGGTCCGACAAGCCGACTGACCACCCGCAGTACTTCCGGCACAGCTCGGACGCGGTCGTCGGCCTGATGGACCAGCTCGGCATCGAAAAAGCGCACATCGTCGGCAATTCGCTCGGCGCGGGCGCGGCGGTCCGGCTCGCGCTGAACCATCCCGGACGCGCGGGGCGGCTGGTGCTGATGGGCGCGGGCGGGTTGAGCGTCAACCTGTTCGCCCCGGACCCCACCGAAGGCGTGCGGCTGCTGTCCCGGTTCGCCGGGGATCCGACCCGGGAGCGGATGGAAGCGTTCCTCCGGATCATGGTGCACGACCAGGCTTTGGTGACCGACGAGCTGATCGACGAACGCTTCGAGATCGCTCGTTCGCCGGAGTCGCTCGCCGCGATGCGGGCGATGGGCAAGTCGTTCAGCCTGCCGGATTCCTTCGAGGAAGGCATGTTGTGGCGCGAGGCTTACCGCCTGCGCCAACGGGTCCTGCTCGTCTGGGGCCGGGAGGACCGGGTCAACCCGCTCGATGGCGCTTTGCTCGCGCTGAAGACGATTCCGCGTGCGCAACTGCACGTGTTCGGCGGCTGCGGCCACTGGGCGCAGCTGGAGAAGTTCGACGAGTTCAACCGACTCGCCCTCGACTTCCTCGGGAGTTCGTGATGGCTATCCGTTCGCTGGGATATCTGCGCATCGAGGCCACGGACATGGACGCCTGGCGCGTCTACGGGCTGAAGGTGCTCGGCATGGTGGAGGGTTCGGGCACCGATCCGAACGCGCTTTACCTGCGCATGGACGATTTCCCGGCGCGATTGGTGATCGTGCCGGGGGAGAAGGACCGTTTGGCGGTCGCGGGCTGGGAGGCGGCCAACGCCGCGGAGCTGGACGAGGTCCGCACCCGGCTCGACGCGGCTTCGGTGCCGTACAAGGAAGGCACGCCCGACGAGCTGGCCGACCGCCGCGTGGCGGAGATGATCAGCTTCACCGATCCGTCCGGCAACACGCTGGAGGTGTTCCACGGGGTCGCGCTGCAGCACCGGCGGGTGGTGAGCCCGTACGGGCACCGCTTCGTCACCGGCGAGCAGGGCTTGGGTCACGTGGTTTTGTCGACCCACGACGACGAGGCCGCGCTGAGGTTCTACCGGGACGTGCTGGGCTTCCGGCTCCGCGACTCGATGCGCCTCCCGCCGCAGATGGTGGGCCGCCCGGCCGACGGCGACCCGGCGTGGCTGCGGTTCTTCGGCTGCAATCCGCGCCACCACAGCCTGGCGTTCCTGCCGATGCCGACGCCGAGCGGGATCGTGCACCTGATGGTGGAGGTCGAGGAGACCGACGACGTCGGGTTGTGCCTGGACCGCGCGAAGCGCAAGAACGTCCCGATGTCCGCGACGCTGGGCCGGCACGTGAACGACCTGATGCTGTCGTTCTACATGAAGACCCCCGGCGGCTTCGACGTCGAGTTCGGCTGCGAGGGCCGGCAGGTCGAGGACGAGGACTGGATCGCCCGCGAAAGCACCGCGGTTTCGTTGTGGGGCCACGATTTCTCGGTGGGCTCGCAATGACAGCCGCTGTTCCGGAGGCAGTGCCGGACCGGTTTCGCGAGGTGCTGGGCCATTTCTGCACCGGCGTGACGGTGGTGACCGGCTATGTCGAGGGCTCGCAGACCCTGGCCGATTACGCCAGCTCGCCCGCGCCGACCGGGCCGGTGGGCTTCGCCTGCCAGTCCTTCGCGGCGTTGTCGCTGGACCCGCCGCTGGTGCTGTTCTGCGTCGCCCGGACGTCGCGCACCTGGCCCGCGCTGGCCGCCGCGGGCACGTTCGCGGTGAACGTGCTCGCCGAAGACCAGCAGTCGGTCTGCGCCGAGTTCGGCCGCCGCGGCGGCGACAAGTTCTCCGGAGTGTCCTGGCGGCCCGCCCCCTCGGGCGCGCCGTTGCTGGACGGAGCCCTGACCTGGGTCGACTGCGAGGTGCAGGCCGTCCACCCGGCCGGGGACCACTACGTGGTGGTAGGCCGGGTGACCGCGCTGGGCGAGACGTCCGACGCCCGCCCGCTGCTGTTCCACCGCGGCCGCTACACAGTCACCGAACCGGTGCCGGACGCGCTCACCGCGCTCATGCCCTGGCCCCGCCCGGACGACTGGCTCTGACTGTCTCGTGAGTGGCAATCGCGGTTAGAACCGCGATTGCCACTCACGAGGGCTATTTCCAGCGGAAGTGCACGAACACCCGCCCGAAGTTGTCTTTGTCCTTCTCGACGCGGTGGTAGAGCGCCTTGACGTCCTTGCGCTCCAGGAACCGCAGCACGTGCTTCTTCAGCTGCCCGGACCCTTTGCCCGGAATGATCTCCACGAGCGGCGCCTTCTTCGCGACCGCCTCGTCGATGACCGCGCGCAACGCCCGGTCGATCTCCCCGCCGCGGTTGTAGATGTCGTGAAGATCGAGCTTGAGCTTCATTCCTCCTTCCTACCCCACGTCGCGACCTTATAGTCGACATCGACTACTCTTCTGCGTATAGTCGATCCTGACTAAGGAGCTGTGGTGAAGCGACGCGTAGTGGGGAATCCGCTCGGGCTGGCCGTGCTGGCGGGCTTGCTCGAGGAGCCGATGCATCCGTACGAGATGGCACGGCGGTTCGTGGAGTACGGCAAGGAGCGGGATTTCAAGTACACCCGCAGCTCGCTGTACATGGTGGTCGGGCAGCTGGAGAAGGCCGGGTTCATCGCGGCGCAGGAGACGCTGCGCGATTCCGCGCGGCCGGAGCGGACGGTCTACGCCATCACGCCCACCGGCCGGCTCGAGCTGTTCGACTGGATGCGCGAGCTCGTCGCCGAACCGGCCACCGAATACCCGCTGTTCGGGGCGGCGCTGTCGCTGTTTGTCGTGCTGCCCGCGGACGAGCTCCGCGAGCTGCTCCAGCAGCGGCTCGCCGCGCTCGCCGGCATCGCCGACGACATCCGCGCGGCGATCGAAAACGGGCGAGAGCAGGGGCTCGCCTGGTGGTTCCTGGTCGAGGAGGAATACCGGCTGACGAAAGTCGAGGCGGAGCGCGGCTTCGTCGAGCGGCTCGCCGAGTCGGTCGCCGGGGAGGACTACCGGCAGGCGTGGGAAACCTATTTCAAGGGGAGATCATGAACGTACTAGTGATCGGCGGGGGCATCGCCGGCGCGACCACCGCGATGGCGTTGCAGCGAGCCGGAATCGAAGCCACGGTTTACGAGGCTTACTCCACGACGGCGGACGGAGTCGGCAGCGCGCTGACGCTGTCGCCCAACGGGCGCAACGCTTTGCGCCAGATCGACGCCGACGACGCGGTGGCCGCGGCCGGCCTCGAGGTGCCCGGAATGGTGATGCAGAACCACAAAGGCCGGGTGGTCGGCAGGTTCGACGGGCTTCCGGGCCTGCCGCCGAGCTTGCTGATGCGCCGGGACCGGCTGTACCGCGCGTTGATGGACGAAGCACTGAGCCGGGGGATCACGGTCGAATTCGGCAAGCGGCTGGAGTCCGTCGAGAACAAGCCGGACCAGGTGATCGCGCACTTCACGGACGGTACCTCCGCGGCAGGCGACGTGCTGATCGGCGCGGACGGCATCCGGTCGGCTGTCCGGTCCATTTTGGACCCGGCGGTGCCCGCTCCGCGCTACACCGGATTGCTCGGCCTCGGCGGCTGGATCCGCAATCCCGGCCTGCCGGTCACCGGGAAGTACCAGCATTTCGCCTTCGGCAAGCGGGCGTTCTTCGGCTACTTCATCGACGCGGAAGAGATTCTCTGGTTCAGCAACGTCCCGGCCGCCGACCCGGCCGAGGCGAAGACCGCGTCGCCGGAGCATTGGCTTTCGGTGCTGCGGGACCGGCATGCGGACGACGTCCCGGCGCGCGACATCATCGCGCTGCTGAAACCGGAAGACGTCGGCCAGCCCGGACTGCTGGAGGACATCCCGACGGTGCGGACGTGGTACCGCGGCCGGGTCGTCCTGGTCGGCGACGCCGCCCATCCGACGTCGCCGAGTTCCGGGCAGGGAGCTTCGCAAGCGGTCGAGAGTTCGCTCGAACTAGCTCGCGCTTTGCGGGATTCCCCGGACGTGGCAACGGCTTTCGCCTCGTACGAGACCGCCCGGCGGGAGCGGGTGGAGAAGATCATCGCGCGGGCGGCGAAGATCAACAACGACAAGGCGGCGGGCCCGGTGGCGCGGATTATGCGTGACTTGCTGATGCCCGTGGTGATGAAGACGGTCATGAGCCCGGAGAAGATGTTCGGCGACGTGCATCGGCACCGGGTCGAGTTCGCGCCTTCGCGCGCCTCGGTCTAGCGGAGGCACGCGAGCGCGGCCCGCCGCACGCGGACGGTGCGGCCGAGCAATCCCAGCACCGTCAAGGCGTCCGGGGGACCGCCGCCCTCGACTACGCGGAGCTGGGTCTGTTCGGAGGCCCGCAGCAGATCGTCGGCACGCCAGTCGGGGCCGCTCGTGACGGCGTGGACCAGCGCGGCCGGGTCCTGGCACTGGAGGACGGGGGAACCGCCCGTCAGCCGAGGGTCTGCCACCATCCGTCCACGGGCGGCGGGGCCGACGCGTCGACGCGCTGCCCGGGCTTCGGGATCGCGAGCGGGAGATCGTTGGCCTTGGCCTCCCGCCACACCCGGTCCGCCGGATCCGACCAGGTGTGCATGGCCAGCGTGAACGTCGCCCAATGCACCGGGATCAGCAAACCGCCGCGCACGTCCAGATGGGCGGCGACGCCTTCCTCCGGTGTCATGTGGATGTCCGGCCAATGCGGGGCGTACGCGCCGACCTGGATCAGCGTCGCGTCGAACGGGCCGTGCTTCGCGCCGATCTCGGCGAAACCGGCGAAATATCCGGTATCGCCGCTGTAGTAGACGCGATGCTCCGGACCGGCGATCACCCACGACGCCCACAGCGTGCTGTCGTTCGCGAGGCCGCGGCCGGAGAAATGCTGCGCGGGCGTGGCGACGAACCGGATCCCGGCCACGAGGGCGTCCTCGTGCCAGTCGAGTTCGATGATCCGCGCGGCCGGGACGTGCCACCGTTCGAGGTGCGCGCCCACGCCGAGCGGGACGAGAAACGGCGCGTCGGTCAGCGCGATCAACGCCTGGACGGTGGGCAGGTCCAGGTGGTCGTAGTGGTCGTGGGAGATCACGATCGCGTCCAGTTCGCCCAGTTCCCGCAGCGAAACCGGGGGAGCGTGCAGCCGCCGCGGCCCGGCGAAGGCGGCGGGCGAAACCCGGTCGCCCCACACCGGATCGCACAGCACGCGGGCCCCGTCGATCTCCACCAGCGTGGACGCGTGTCCGTACCAGGTAAGGAAAAGACCGGCTGCGGAGGAGGCGGCGGGCGAGGAGATCAGCGGGACCGCGCCGCCCGGACGACGGCGGGCGCGGTCTTCGCCGAACAGGAACTCGCGCACGAGCGCTCCGGGCGAAGAGGGCGTCGCGCGAGTCGTGGCGGCGTTGTGGAACACGCCGTCGGCGTAGTGCGGAGACTGGCGCATCCGCTCGGCACGTGCTCCGGCCGCCTTCGCGCCGAAGGCCGCCGGAGTCAGTGCTTGGAACGTCATGCCACCGAGTCTACGAAGCCTTCCTGAGAGGGGCCCCAGCTTCGTGCAGATGCTTGAGCGTCTGCCGATACGAAGACACCAGGCCCGTCCGCAGGTACGAGATGCCGATCTCCGCGCAGTACGCCTCCACCATCGGCTGAGCCCGGCGCAGATGCACCGACGGCATGCTCGGGAACAAGTGATGCTCGATCTGGTGGTTGAGGCCGCCGAGCAGGACGTCGATCACCGGTCCGCCCGCGACGTTGCGTGAGGTGAGCACCTGCTTGCGCAGGAAGTCCAGATCGGTCTTGCCGGTCAGCGTCGGCATGCCCTTGTGGTTCGGCGCGAAGATCGAACCCATGTAGACGCCCCACAGCCCCTGGTGAACCGCGAAAAACAGCAGCGCGAGACCCGGCGGCAGGACGATGAACAGCGCGGCGAGGTAGACCGCGATGTGGGTGAACAGCAACGCCGCTTCAAGCCCGCGACGGCGCAGGCCCGGACGCGCGACCGCGCGGATGCCGGACCAGTGCAGATTGAGACCTTCGAGGGTGAGCAGCGGGAAGAACAAGAACGCCTGGTGCCGGCCGATGAACCGGGGCACGCCGCGAGCCTCGCGAGCCTGCCGCTGCGACCAGACAAGGACGTCCGGGTCGACGTCCGGGTCCAGCTCCTCGTGATTCGGGTTCGCGTGGTGCCGGGTGTGCTTGTCCATCCACCACCCGTAACTCATTCCGATGCCGAGATTTCCGGCCAGCCGACCGGCGATCTCCGCGGGACGACGCGTCCGGAACACCTGCCGATGCGCCAGATCGTGCGAAAGCAGGGCGATCTGCCCGAACATGAAAGCCTGGAACGCGGCCACAGCCAGCTGCCACCACGAGTCGCCGAGCAGCGCGAACGCGACCCAGCCTCCCGCGAACAGCACGGTCACGAGCGCGATTCGGGCGGTGTAGTAGCCGGGACGGCGATCCAGGAGACCGGCGTCGGAGATCCGGCGGCAGAGCCGGGCGAAGTCGCTTCCCGGCCGTGGGGGCGAGGGGAGGACGAGCTTGTCGGTGGTCACGGGGGGAGTATTGCGGCGCGGAACCCCGGCGGGAAACCTGCAGACCCGACGGGCCGTGCTGGGGTTGTCCCCACCACGCGTCTGTGCATTCCCGAAGGTGTGCTGCTCACAGGGTTGACGAGGGGCCTGGCGGGCGCTCTGGAACAGGCGCGCGGGCGAGACGGGTGGTTCTTGCGCGAAGAAAATTTCCATCCTTCGGCGGAGCGGCAAGCGGGGTGCCCGGGTGTTCGGGGCTGAGTGGGCTGAGTGGGTGGCCGGGTTGGTCGGGGCTGAGTGGGTGGGCTGGCTCGGCAAACTGTGTTTGATGGCGCCGACTTCGTCGTCGCGGGCGGGATCGCCGTTAAGTCGGCGTGCGGAGGGGTGAGCGGAGCGGGCTCGGAGGTGAGCGGAGCGGGCTCGGAGGTGGGCGGAGCGGGCTCGGAGGTGGGCGGAGCGGGCTCGGAGGTGGGCGGAGCGGGCTCGGAGGTGGGCGGAGCGGGCTCGGAGGTGGGCGGAGCGGGCTCGGAGGTGGGCGGAGCGGGCTCGGAGGTGGGAGCGTGAGTGGGTGAGTGTCGAACTGGGCTGCCGGTGGGCTCTGGTTCTGGCAGCGTGTGCGCATGCGCATGCGTAGCTACTATCTCCCTCCGGTCGTCCCCGTCGTGGCTCTCGTCCTGATGCCGTTCCTCCCCTTCGTCAACTCCTCCGGCCTCTGGCTGGGCTTGCCGAAGATGATGGTCTGGGGCGCGTTTTGGTGTCTGATGTTCACTCCTGCCCTGTTGCTGTCCGAGCGGCTCATGGCTCGCAGCGGACAGGAGGATTGACGATGATCCTGGCCTTTACGCTCGTTGGCATCGTGTTGATCGGCGTGCTCGGCTTCGTCGGGCGGCGTCGGCCTGCTGCGGATCTTGCGGAGTGGACCGTTGGCGGGCGCAAGTTCGGCGCGCTCACCATGTGGTTCTTGCAGGCCGGGGAGGTCTTCACGACCTTCACCTTCCTCGGCATGGCTGGGTTGGCGTTTTCGGGTGGCGTGGCGGCGATGTATGCGCTGCCGTACGTGCCGATCGCTTACGTGGTCCTGTTTTTTCTTGCCAAGCGGATTTGGCGGATGGGCAAGGAGCGCGGGTACCTGACCCAGGGCGACTTCCTCGAGGACCGGTTTTCCAGCCGTGTGTTGGGCACGGTGTCGGCGATCCTCGGGGTGGTGTTCGTGTTGCCGTATCTGCAACTGCAGATTACCGGGCTCGGGCTGATCGTCCGGCTGGTGACTGGTGACCATGCGTCGGGCACGCTGAGCATGATCGCGGGAAGTGTGCTCGTGGTCGCGTTCGTGTTGTGGGCTGGGTTGCGCGGGGTGGCGGCGACGTCGTACTTCAAGGACGCGATCATGCTTGTCGTACTCGTGGTGCTGATCATCGCGGTGCCCGCGCATTTCGCCGGCGGCGTCTCCGGGGTGTTCCACAAGATCGACCAGTTGCATCCGGAGAAGTTGTTCGTGCACGCCGGGGCGAACGATCACACGTGGTTCATCACCAGCATGCTGGTGAGTGCGATCGGTGTCGGGCTGATGACGTTGCCGCATACGTGGCCCGCGTTGATGTCGGCGCGGGATCCGAAGGTGTTGCGGCGCAATTACACCTGGATGCCGGTGTACGAGCTTTGCCTGTTGCTGCCGATGATCATCGGCTTCGCGGCGATTCTGGTGGTGCCCAAGGGAAGCGACCCGAACGGCGTGTTGCTGACGTTGAGCAAGGACGCGTTGCCGGGGTGGGTCACCGGGCTTGTGGTTGTCGCGGCGACGGCGACCGCGATGGTGCCCGCGGCGGGGATTCTGATCGGTATTTCCTCGCTGGTGGCCCGAAACATCACCCGGGTGCGCAGCGAGCGCAAGCAGTTCTGGATCAATCACGGGACGGTCGTGCTGGCCAGTGCGCTCGCCCTGGTGCTCGGCATCTTCCGGCCGGACCTGCTGGCGAACCTGCTGCTGCTCACCTACTCGGGATCGGTGCAGCTGGCCCCGGCGAATCTGCTGGGCTTCCTGAAGAAGGTCCCGGTCGGCAAGGGCCCGGTGTTCGCCGGGCTGCTGGCGGGCGAGGTCGTGGTGATCTGGCTGACCTTTGTGGACACCAAGCTCGTCGGCACGGTGAACGTCGGGTTGGTCGGGCTGGCGGTTAACGTGGTCGTGCTCGCGATCGCGGCAGCCATCGAACGGGCCGTGACCCGGTCCGGAGACGTTGTGCAGACAGGAGAACCGGTATGACGCGGACCCTTTTCACCGGCGGCACGGTGTTCGACGGGACGGGCAGCCCGCCCGCGCCGGCGGACGTCGCGGTCGAGGACGGCCGGATCGTCGAGGTCGGCACCGGCCTCGACGGCGACCGCGCGGTGGACTGCGCCGGCGCGATGCTGCTGCCCGGGATGTTCGACTGCCACGTGCACGTCACGGTGTCGGAGCTCGGGTTGCTGCAGCGGGTGCAGAAGCCGTTCTCGTACCAGTTCTACGAGGCGGCCCGGAACCTGTGGACCACGCTGAAACTCGGCATCACCACGGTGCGCGACGCCGCCGGGGCCGACCTCGGCATCAAACAGGCGGTCGCGGACGGCCTGATTCCCGGGCCCCGCCTGGAAATCGCGGTCGGCCTGATCAGCCCGACCGGCGGACACGGCGACGGCTGGATGCCGTCCGGGCATTGCGTTCCGCTGTCGCTCCCGCACCCCGGCCGCCCGAGCGCGCTGGCGGACGGTCCCGACGAGATGCGCCGAGTCGCGCGCACCCTGTTGCGAGCCGGGGCCGACGTGCTGAAGGTCTGCACCACCGGCGGCGTGCTTTCGCCACGGGACGATCCGCGGCATTCGCAGTTCACGCCTGAGGAACTGGACGTCCTGGTCGCCGAGGCGACCATGCAGGGGCGGGCGGTGATGGCCCACGCGCAGGGTTCGGAGGGGATCAAGAACGCCGTCCGCGCCGGGATCCGGTCGATCGAACACGGCATCTACCTCGACGACGAGGCGATCGAGCTGATGCTCGCGCGCGGCACCTGGCTCGTCCCGACGCTGGTGGCGCCGGTGAACGTCATCCGCGCGGCGGCCGCGGGCGCGGCGTTGCCGGACGCGGTGGTGCAGAAGGCGAAGGAGGTCGCGGAGGTGCACCTGGATTCGGTGCGCCGGGCAGTCGCGGCCGGGGTCCGGATCGCGATGGGCACCGACAGCGGCGTCGGCCCGCACGGGACGAACCTCGAAGAGCTGGAGCTGATGCGCTCCGCCGGGATGAGCCCGGCGGACGTGCTGGTCGCCGCCACGTCGTCGGCTGCCCAGCTGCTGGGCAAGGATGCAGAACTGGGCCGGTTGGCTCCGGGCTATCGTGCGGACCTCGTGGTTGTTTCGGGCGATATTTACGATTTCCCGGCGTTGGCGGGGAACGTTCGGGAAGTGTGGCAGGACGGAGCGCGCGCGGTTTAGGACGGCGGTTTCATGATCACGGCATACTGTCCGCCGTGATCATGAAAACCGAGGAACGCCACGCGTCCTGGCTCGAACTCTTCTTCGACCTGGTCGCGGTCGCCGGCGTCGCCCAGCTTTCGCACCTCGTGCGCGGAACGACCTCCTGGAGCGACGCCGGCCTCTACGTCGTGTGCTTCCTCGCGTTCTGGACCGCGTGGATGTGCTTCACCGTGTACGGCAACGTCACCGGCGCCGCGGCCCGCACCATGCCAGTGCTGCTCGCGATGGCCGGGCTGGTTTTCATGGCCGGTTCGGTGCATGACCTCGGCGAGCACGCGCAGGGCTTCGCCTTCTCCTACGTGGCGGTGCGCGCGCTCGCGAGCCGGGTCTGGGAAGGCCGGGAAAGCACGCGGATCATCGTCGAATGGCCGGTGGTGCACGCCGGGATGGGCGTCGTGCCGTGGGTGGTTTCGTTCTGGGTCGACGGGCCGTGGAAGTACGCGCTGTGGGCGCTTGGGCTGGGGATCGACCTGGTGGCCGGGCTGACCATGTCGGGCGAACAGGTCGCGGCCAAGGTGGCGGAACGGGTCTCGCAGTCCAGGCGCCCGGCGCCCGGGCTGGCTTTCGCGCATCTGGACCTCGCGCATTTCGGCGAGCGGCTGGGGCTTTTCACGATCATCGTGCTGGGCGAGGGAGTTCTGACGGTCACCGACGCGATGACCGAGATCCCGGACTGGGAATGGCCGTTGCTCTCGACCGTTCTCGGGGTTCTGGCGCTGCTCGCGGCTTTGTGGGGCGCGGCGCTGTTCCAGGGATTCGGCGGTATTCCCTATCTGTCCCAGACCGCTTGGGGGCCCAGGGTTTTGCTGCCGGTGCATTGTCTGGTGGCGGGTCTGCTGGCCGCGCTGGCGGCGGGTTTCGGGGATGCCGTGGAGTCTGTCGAGCACGGGCACATCGCCGCGGGGACGCGGTGGATGCTGTGCGGGTGCGTCGCGGCGTTCACGATGGTGGGCGCGGCCGCGCGGGTGGCTTCCAAGACGTGGAAGCGATGGGATTTCGTCGCGGTGCTCGCCGGGGCGGGGATTCCGGCTGTTCTCGGCACGGTCGGCGGGGGCCTGACTCCGGCGCGGTTCTTGTGGCTGCTGCTGTTGGCGATTGTGCCGGGGTTGATACGGGAGTTTCCGCGGCGGAAGCGGGTTGCCGCGCCCGCTTCCGCTGCGTGAAGGTCGCCTCCTGGACCATCGCGGTCCGTGAGGGGAACCCTGAGGGAATCTGATTCCCTCAGGGTTCCCCTCACGGACTTTGGCTGCTTTCAGGCGTTGGCGAGGAGTTCCTTCAGCGCGGCAGCGAATTTGGCCGGATTCCGTTGCGGCGCCAGGTGCGCACCCGGCGTTTCGGTGAACGGCAACCCCAGTTCGAGCGCGAGGATCTTGGCGGGCTGGTAGTGATACCAGCCGCGGCTGGCCTCCCCGGCGACCGGCACGATCTCGGTGTTCGTGCGGCGCAGCGCACGCAGGTCCGGCAGATAGTCGAAGAACTCGGTCAACTCGCGGTCGAACAGCCGGAGCCAGTCGCTTTCGTTGGGCAGCCGCAGATTCGGCAGGTCCGGCAAGGCGGCCCCGGCGATCCCGTCCGCGAACCGCTTGACCGCGCCCATCAGATCACCCGAACGGGCCAACCGCACCTGCGCCGCCGCGGCCTCGAGAATCCCGGCGGCGTCGGGCATCAGCTGGATCGCGGGCGGTTCGTGCGCGACGAACGCGGCCACCCGATCCGGATACCGCGCGACGAGGTCCAGCCCGATCAGCGCGCCGGCACTGGTCCCGAACATCGAAACCGGCCCGCTCCCGCCGACGTGGTCGAGGACGGCGAGCGCGTCGCCCGCCTGCCGGGACACCGGGACGGGTCCGGTCGTGGTGTCCGTGCTGGCGAAATGCCCGCGCCGGTCGTAGGTGATCACGGTGAAGTCCGTGCGCAAAAGCTTGACCAGCGCCCGGAACGAGTCCGCCGCGCCGGTCCCGCCGGGGACCAGCAACAGCAGCGGCCCCTCGCCGGTCGTGCGGACGGCCAGCTCGCCGCCCTCGACCGGACAGCGATGCTCGGCAGTCTCCGCGTCTTCCGCGATCATGCCGAGAGTCAAGCACAACCCGAGTCACCCGATCGCTTCCGGGACGCCGGTTTTTGTCGGTGGCGGGTGCGAGACTTCGGGAATGACGAGTTGGGATGAGTTCAGTGCCGCCGCCCCGTCGCTGGCCTCGCGCGTACGAGCCCGCTTCGCCGCCGCGGATTCGCACGTCCTGGCCACGCTCCGACGCGATGGATCGCCTCGGGTGAGCGGCTCGGAGATCGACTTCCGGGACGGCGAGGCCTACCTCGGGTCGATGCTCGACGCCCGCAAAGCCCGCGACCTCCAGCGCGACGACCGCTTCGCCCTCCACGCTTACCCCGGCATCGAGGAAGGCGGCGACGCGAAGATCGCCGGTCACGCAGTGGAGATCACCGACGCGGCGGAGGTGGCGCGGATCCAGGAGGGGCAGGAGAGCCACCTGTTCCGGCTGGACCTGCGGGAGGCCGTGGTGACGTGGGTGGAGGACAACACGCTGTGGGTTGAGTCGTGGCACCCGGGGAGCTGGGTGCGCTTCGCAAGGCCGGACAACGGTCCGGCGGTGCGGACGGAGCTGGAGCTGGGGTGAAGGGGAGGGATGGCGGCGGCTTGAGGAGGTCGGCTGGTCGAGGTGAGGTGGCTGGATGGCGTGGGGGAGCGAGCCGGTTGAGGTGAGGTGGCTGGATGGCGTGGGGGAGCGAGCCGGTTGAGGTGAGGTGGCTGGAAGGCGTGGGGGAGCGAGCCGGTTGAGGTGAGGTGGCTGGAAGGCGTGGGGGAGCGAGCCGGTTGAGGTGAGGTGGCTGGAAGGCGTGGCGGGGCCAGCCGGTTGAGGTGAGGTGGCCCGCGTGTAGTGGCGATGCACGCCGGTCGAGGTGAGTTGGCCATGCGGGGCTGTGAGCGGGAACAGCCCGGGCGAGCCAGCCGAAGCTCTAACCTGGGCTGATAAAACTCACGTCCACCGTGCTCGACGCGCCCGAACCTCGGGCGCTGGCCGAGTTCTACCGGGAGTTGCTCGGGTGGCCGATCGGCACTGACGAGCCGGAGTGGGTCACCTTGCGTCCGCCGGAAGGCGGGGCGGGGCTGTCGTTTCAGCTGGAGGAGCAGTATGTGCCGCCGGTGTGGCCGGCCGGCGCCGGGGAGCAGCAGATGCAGCTGCACCTCGACTTCGAGGTCGACGGTCGCGCCGCATTGGCGGCCGCCGTCGCGAGGGCGGTCGCCGCGGGTGCGCGGGTGGCGGAGTTTCAGCCGCAACAGGATGTGCGGGTGTTGCTGGACCCGGCCGGGCATCCGTTCTGCTTCTGGACAGACGACCGGCCCTGACGAACCCAGCCAGGTCAGCGGCGGTTCGAGAAATTCCGAGCGACCACGCTGGCAGGGCGGATTTCCCGCGCCCGCAACAGGGCAGCATCGATCCTGTCGGTTCTACCCGCGACAGTTGCCACAGCGGAATGGACGCCAGCACAGCAGAAACTGGCCCGGAGAACCCGGGCCGGGCAGCTCACATCCGTTCCAAAATCGTCGCCGTAGCCATCGCGCCGCCAGCGCACATCGACACCAGCGCCGTAGCCTTGTCCTGTCGCTCCAGCTCATGCAACGCCGTAGTCAACAGCCGAGCCCCGGTGCTTCCCACCGGATGTCCCAAAGCGATGGCCCCGCCGTTGACGTTCACCCGCGACTCGTCCGGATTGTGCATGCGCTGCCACGAAAGCACGACCGACGCGAATGCCTCGTTCACCTCGAACAGGTCCACGTCGCCGATCTTCATCCCGGCCGCGTCCAAAACCCGCGCAGTGGCTTGAACCGGACCGTCCAGGTGGTAGTACGGCTCCGCTCCGACCAATGCCTGCCGCCGGATTCGGGCGCGCGGGCGCAGGCCCAGTGAGCGGGCCAGCGAAGCGTCCATGATCAGCACGGCCGCGGCGCCGTCGGAGATTTGGGACGACGAGCCGGCCGTGTGGATTCCGTCCGGTACCACCGGCTTCAGCCGGGCCAGACCCTCCATTGTGGTCTCTCGCAGTCCCTGATCCCGGTCCACCACACCGGCTTCCGTGGCGACCGGCACGATCTCCCGCGTGAAATGTCCGGCGGCCCAAGCCGCGGCGGCATTGCGCTGGGACCGCACGCCGAAAGCGTCGACGTCTTCGCGCGTGATGCCTCGACGGGCCGCGATCCGTTCTGCCGCACCGTATTGGTCCGGCATGTCGATCGACCACGCGTCCGGTTTGGGGGAGCCGACGCCCTCGCCGCGGTTCGCGCCAAGAGGCACGCGGCTCATCGCTTCGGCCCCGCACGCCACGCCCACGCTGATCGCGTCCGCCGCGATCAGGCCGGCGATCAGGTGCGCGGCCTGCTGCGCCGAACCGCATTGTGCGTCGATCGTCGTGGCTCCGGTCGATTCCGGCAGACCCGCGTGCAGCCACGCGGTGCGGGTCAGGTTGCCGCACTGCTCGCCCGCCTGCGTGACCGCTCCGCCGATCACCTGCTCCACCTGGGCCGGGTCGATGCCGGCCCGGTCGACCACGCCGCGCACGGCCGCGCCCAGCAGTTCGGCCGCGTGCAGGCCGGACAGCCAGCCGCCGCGCTTGCCGATCGGCGTGCGTGCCGCGGCCACGATCACCGGTTCGCCCACGAGTGTCCCCTTTCCGAGCTTTCCTACCCGCAAAACTAGAACACGTTCCTATTTAGCACAAGCAGGCCCACGAAAGAGCGGAAGTCGATCACTGAAGACTGAGCGAGCGCTCACCTGCGCGGATCGTATCTGGAACGGTAAAGTAAACAGGTTTCACTCAAGCGGGTTCCGTTGGTAAACACCGTATGCTCTACTGGGGTCATAGAACGCGTTGCAGTTGGGTATCACCGCCGATCCCGCGCAGGAGGCCAAGCCGTGGCAGCCCCGCTTTTGCCCGCCGGTTTCGACTTCACCGATCCGGACCTCTACGCCAGCCGGCTGCCCCTGGAGGAGTTCGCCGAACTCCGCCGCACGGCGCCCGTCTGGTGGAACCCGCAGCCGCACAACACCGCCGGATTCGGCGACGACGGCTACTGGGTCGTCACGCGACACGCCGACGTCAAGGCGGTCTCGCGCGACAGCGAGCTCTACTCGTCGAGGGAAAAGACCGCGATCATCCGGTTCGACGACCAGATGACCGCCGAGGGCCTCGACGCCAACCGGCTCGTCCTGCTGAACATGGACGCGCCGCAGCACACCAAGCTCCGCCGCATCGTGTCGAAGGGGTTCACCCCGCGCTCGATCGCGAAGCTCGAAGACACGCTGCGCGACCGCGCCGAGCGAATCGTCCACGAGGCCAAGAAAAAGGGCTCGGGCGACTTCGTCACCGACGTCGCGTGCGAGCTGCCGCTGCAGGCGATCGCCGAGCTGATCGGCGTCCCGCAGGAGGACCGGCTGAAGATCTTCGACTGGTCCAACCAGATGATCGCCTACGACGACCCGGAATACGACCTCGAGCCGATCGCCGCGTCCGCGGAACTCGTCGGCTACGCCTGGAACATGGCCGAGGACCGCCGCCGCTGCCCGATGGACGACATCGTCACGAAGCTCGTCCAGGCCGACGTCGACGGCGAATCGCTCGGCTCCGACGAGTTCGGCTTCTTCGTGATCCTGCTGGCCGTCGCGGGCAACGAGACCACCCGCAACGCCATCACGCACGGCATGAAGGCGTTCCTCGACCACCCGGAGCAGTGGGACCTCTTCAAGGAGAAGCGGCCGAAGACCGCGCCGGACGAGATCGTCCGCTGGGCGACGCCGGTCGTCGCGTTCCAGCGCACCGCGACCCGCGACACCGAACTGGGCGGCGCGCAGATCCGCAAGGGCGACCGCGTCGGGATGTTCTACAGCTCGGCCAACTTCGACCCCGAGGTCTTCGACGAGCCCGGCAAGTTCGACATCATGCGCGAGGACAACCAGCACGTCGGCTTCGGCGGCACCGGTTCGCACTACTGCATCGGCGCGAACCTGGCCCGGCTGGAGATCGACCTGATCTTCAACGCGATCGCCGACGTGATGCCGAACATCGCCGAGGCGGCCGCGCCCGAGCGGCTGCGTTCCAGCTGGCTCAACGGGATCAAGCACTACCAGGTCCGCTACGCCTGAGCAGACTGGGCAGACCGGGCAGCCTGAGCAGGCGAAACGCCCGGGCGGCGCACCTGACCGGCAACGAGCACGACGCACCGGCATGATGGCCCCGTGCGCACGACGGTAGACGTGGAATTCGGCGTCCGGGTGACGAAACCCGGCCTCGCCGCGGTCTCGGTCGCCGCCGTGCGCGCGGACGCCGGTGAACTCACCGTGTCCGACGCCGGTTCCGCGCGCACCGCCGAGTTCGAACACGGCACCCGCGCGGAGGTTTACGACCTCGCCGAGGGCGAGCATCGCGTCGCCTATCACGGCGAGCGCGTGCTGCACCGAGGCAACGCCGAACCCGTCACGCTCGCCGACGTCGCGCGCTACACGCGGCCGAGCCGGTACTGCCCGTCCGACCGGATGGGCGGACTCCTGCCGCTGGGCATCGGTGATCTGGCCACCGCGCGGGAGCGGGTGCAGGCGATCGTCGAGCACGTGCACCGTCGGCTCGCGTACGTCGTCGGCTCCAGCGCCCCGACCCACGACGCCATCGACACGCTTCTCGCTGGCGAAGGCGTGTGTCGCGACTTCGCACACGTATGCGTCGCGCTGTGCCGACTCGTGGATGTCCCCGCGCGCTACACCTCGGTATACGCGCCGGGCTTGCAGCCGATGGACTTTCACGCGGTCTTCGAAGCAGGCATCGACGGCCGCTGGTACGTCTTCGACGCCACCCGGCTGGCCCCGCGCCAAACCATGCTCCGCATCGCGACCGGACGCGACGCCGCCGACACCCCGTTCCTCGCGACACTGGGCTGCGAACTCGACTTCCTTGGCGCGACCGTCTTCGCCACGACCGACGAGCCGCTGCCGCGTGACGACGGGCACGCCCCGGTCGTACTGGCCTGAATGCGTGTCTTTTGCGACAAACAGCGCGTCCGCTGGGTAGACAGTGACAGTGAAGCGTTCCCGCAAGACCCCTGGGCCGAGCAGATGGGCCCGCGCGCGTGCCCGGTATCGATGGCTGGACCACATCGCTCGCGCCACCAACCGGTACATCGACTACGGCGGCTACCACTATGTCGCGTCGATTACCTACTTCAGCCTGCTGTCGCTCGTGCCGATCCTGATGCTGTCGTCATCGGCGGCAGGGTTCGTCCTGGCGACGCAGCCGCATCTGCTCGACGCGCTGGTGCGCGGAATCTCCGGTTCGCTGCCCGGCCCGATCGGCGAGCAGGTGTCGTCGATCCTGACCGGGTTCGTGGAGCAGCGCACCGGCGTCGGGGTCGCCGGTCTGGTCGTGGGCCTGTACTCCGGCTGGAACTGGATGAACGCGCTGCGGGACGCGCTCACCGCGATGTACGGACAGAACCGCTCCGAAGGGCCGCTGCTGCGCACGATCCTGACGGACGTCCTGGCGTTGCTCGGCCTGGCCGCGGCGCTGCTGGTTTCGTTCGGGATCTCGGTGTCCGGCACCGCGGTCGGCCGTTCGCTGCTGGGGCTGGTCGGCGTCGAGGACACGAGCTGGGGGCACAATCTGCTGTCGTTCGTCTCGGTGCCGCTGGCGCTGCTCGCCGACTGGATGGTTTTCCTGTGGGTGCTCACCCGGCTGCCGCGGGAACGCGTCGGCTGGCGCAGCGCGATGCGCGGCGCGGTCGCGGCGGCAGTGGGGTTCGAGCTGTTGAAGCAGGCCGGCGGGTTCTACTTGAACTTGATCAGCAAATCGCCGTCCGGCGTGGCGTTCGGCTCGGTGATCGGTCTGCTGTTCTTCATCTCGCTGATCGCGCGGATGCTCGTGTACATCACCGCCTGGACCGCCACCGCCCGTGACGCGCCGCGCAAACCGGTCCAGCCCCCGGCCGCGACGCAGCTGCGCCCGATCATCGCGCCCAAGCAGAACAACGGGAAGGCGGCTCTGCTGGGCGCGATGGTCGGGGCGTTGGGGACGTTGTTCGCCTTGCGCGGGCGGCGGAAGGGGTCGTGAGTGTTGATCACGGTTCTAACCGGGATTGCCACTCACGAGGGCTTAGCTGCTCCCACCACCCACATGCTGTAGTACTGCGAGCCGCCGCCGTAGGCGTGTCCTAATGCGACTCGGGCACCGTCCACTTGGTAATCGCCAGCGCGGCCCATTACCTGCTTCGCCGCTTCGGAGAACCGCAGCATCCCGGACGCACCAATGGGATTCGACGACAGCACGCCGCCCGACGGGTTCACCGGCAGTCGTCCGCCGATCGCGGTGTCGCCGGCCTCGGTGATCTTCCAGCCTTCGCCTTCGGCGGCGAAGCCGAGGTTTTCCAGCCACATCGGCTCGAACCAGGAGAACGGCACGTAGATCTCCGCGACGTCCACTTCGGACAGCGGATCGGTGATGCCCGCGTCGCGCCACAACGCGGCCGCGGCGTCACGTCCGGCTTGCGGGCTGACCTGGTCGCGTCCGGCGAACGTCGTGGGCTCGGTCCGCATCGCCGTCGCGTGGATCCAGGCCGCGCCACCCGGCACAGCGTCTCCGGCGGCTTCGTCGCCGAGCACCATCGCGCAGGCGCCGTCGGAGGACGGACAAGTTTCGTCGTACCGGATCGGGTCCCACAGCATCTGTGACGCCTGCACCGACTCGACCGTGATGTCGGACTGTTGCAAGTGCGCGAACGGATTCAGCGCGCCGTTGCGTCGATCCTTCGCCGCCACGATCGCGCCGATGTGTTCGGGCGCACCGGAACGGCGGATGTAAGACCGCACATGCGGCGCGAAGTAGCCACCGGCTCCAGCGCCGACCGGCATCTGGAACGGCGGCAGGATCGACAGGCCCCACATCGCGTTCGACTCGGACTGCTTCTCGAACGCCACCGTCAGCACGCGCCGGTGCACGCCGGACTGGACCAGCGAAGCGGCGACCAGCGCGGTCGACCCGCCGACTGAACCCGCGGTGTGCACGCGAATCAACGGCTTTCCGTTCGCGCCCAACGCGTCCGCGAGGAACAGCTCGGGCATCATGACGCCCTCGAACAGGTCCGGCGCCTTGCCGATCACGACGGCCTCGATGTCGTCCCAGCCGACCTGGGCGTCCGCCATCGCGCGGTCGATCGCTTCGCGGAGCAGACCGGCCATCGACACGTCGGTGCGCTTAGCGCGGTGGTGCGTCTGCCCGGTCCCGAGCACCGCTGCGAGCTGCTTGGTCATCGTGCCTCCAACACGGCGAGGAGGTTCTGCTGCAGAGCGGGTCCGCTGGTCGCGTGGGCGAGCGTCTTGGCCGCCTCGCCGCGATGGATCCGCGCGGCGGCCTCGCCGATCCGCGCGAGGCCGGCGGAGAACATCGGATTCCCGGTGAGCGCGCCGCCGGACGGGTTGATCCGTACGTTGTCGGCGAAACCGAGTTCGCGGCGCAGGATGAGTTCCTGGTGCGTGAACGGCGCGTGCAGTTCAGCCAGTTCGACGCCGTCGAGATCAAGCCGGGCCGCAGCAATGGCAGTGGACGGGGAGCGGGTGAGGTCGCGCGCGCCCAGGACGGGGGAGTCGATGCGATGCTCCAGCCCGGAGATGATCGCGGGCCGCTCGACGAGGTCGCGGGCTCGTTCCTCCGACGCCAGGATGATCACCGACGCGCCGTCTGTCACCGGCGCGATGTCATGTGCGCGAAGGGGATCGGCGACGTACGGAGTGTCGAGCAGATCGGCGACGTCCACGGTTCCGGACAGCTGCGCGGCCGGATTGTTCGCCGCATCCGCGCGCGATCGGGCGGCCACTTCGGCCAAGTCCTTCTCGGACCACAGCCCGCCTTCGAGGCCCAGCCGAGCTTGCAGGCCGGCAATCGCCAGCGAATCCGGCCACAGTGGAGTAACGAGGTACGGGTCGAGCTGCATCGCCATGACGCGGCGGAGCTGTCCGGCGCTGGCTTTGCCGAAGCCGTACACGAGCGCGGTGTCGACCTCGCCGGTGCGGATCTTCAGCCACGCCTCGTACAGCGCCCACGCGGCGTCCATTTCCACATGGGACTCGTTGATCGGCGGGAACGCACCCAGCGCGTCGACCGCGGCGATGAACGAAAACGCTCGTCCGGCAAGGTAATCCGACGAACCGGAGCACCAGAACCCGATGTCTTGTTTGGACAGTCCGGTGGCAGCGAAGGCCTCGGCGAGGATCGGCACGAGCATTTCCACGCCGTTGGTGGTGCCCTCGGTCTTGCGGACGTTGGGCGCCTGCGCGAAACCGGCTACGGCTACTTCAGGCATGGTTCCTCACAGGTGGTGGGCGAAGGTCTCGTACGCGGCGTCCGGCTCGCCGGTGGGCTCGAAGTGGCTGATGTTCTCCAGCGACGTCCACCATTCCTCGCGCGGCCGCCAGTTGGCTCGCACCCGCATGCCCATCCGGACCTCCTCGGCGGCACAGCCGAGCACGAGGTGCAGGAAGGCGATGTCGGCCCCGTCGAGCAGGATGTACGCCGCGACGTACGGCGGTTTGATGCGCTGGCCGAGGAACGGCACGTTGACGATGCAGAACGTCGTGACGATGCCGGTGTCGGGCAGTTCCACCTCGTCGGTGGTCGGCACGCCGTCCACCGGGCACGCGCCGCGCGGCGGGATGTAGACCTTGCCGCACTCCGGGCAGCGCTGACCGAGCATCCGGCCTTCGGCGAGGCCGCGCAGGTACCGGCTTTCCTCCGGCGACGCGGAATGCTGGTATTTCAGGTGCACCGGCGTGATGATCACGCTGACCGGCGCGCCCTCTTCGCGTTTCGCCACCGGCGGGGGAGCCTCGGTGGGGGTGGTGTCCGGCGCGTCCGCAGGCAAAAAGTACGCGATGTCGCGGATGTGGCCGACGGTCTCGTCCGCCCACCGCACGCGCACGCGCTGTCCGATGTGGACATTGTCCGGGGAACCGGCGTCGAGCGCGTGCAGCAGACTGGTGTCCGCGCCGTCGAGTTTCACCAGCACCCAGGCGAACGGACGCGACAGCGGCTGGCCGTCGAGCGGATCCGCGCACCAGGACCAGGAAACGACAACGCCTTCCGCGCTCACCGGGACGAACTCCGTCAACGGGTCCGCGGTGGCCGGGTCGTATTCGACCGGCGGCACGTGCACGCGTCCGTCGCTGCCGCGCACGCCCTCGATCCGGCGTTCGCGCAGGGCGTTGACGAAGCGGCCGAGCACCGGGCCGGTGGAGCGGGTGTAGTCGAAGCCGACGTTGAGCGGCGCCGACAGAGGGGCATCCGAAACCGTCACGGCTTCGAGTGAAACACGTTCTCGAATCCGAGGCAAGGAACCTGTTGTGTCTATGTGGAACGCGTTCTAGATTTGGAAGATGGACCTGGGACTGTGGACCATCGCCGCGGCCGAGCCCGCCCGGGTGGCGCTGGTGGATCCGGACGGGCGGGAAATCTCCTACGGCGAACTGACGGCGAAAGCCAACCGGTACGCGTCAGGCTTGCGAGAGCTGGGGCTCGGCGTCGGCGATTCGGTGGTGCTGCTGCTGCCGAACGGCGACGACCTGGTCGCGGCGTACTTCGCGGCGATCCAGACCGGGCTGTACGTGGTGGTGGTGAACTGGCACCTCGTCGGGCTGGAAGTCGCGTACATCCTCTCGGACAGCGGGGCCAAGGCGTTTCTGGCGCATGAGCGGTTCGCTGATGTGGCGGTGGCTGCGGCTGATGAGGCTGGGTTGCCTGCTTCGGCGCGGTTCGCCGTCGGCTCGGTGCCGGGCTTCCGCCGTGCCGAGGAATTGGGTGCTGGGTTGGGCGATGGGCGGCCGGACGATCGGACCGCTGGTTCGCCGATGCTCTACACGTCCGGTACGACTGGGCGGCCCAAGGGCGTCAAGCGGCCGTTGACCGGGGCTGATCCGGATCAGGTGCCTGCCGCGTCCACGTGGTTCTTCGGGGTGTTCGGACTGCAGCCGTTCGATGATCATGTGCATTTGTGCGGGTCGCCGCTGTATCACACGGCTGTGCTGAATTTTGTGGCTATTTCGCTGCAGCTGGGGCATACCGCGGTGTTGATGGATCGGTGGGACGCCGAGGAAATGCTGCGCTTGATCGAGCGGCATCGGGTCACGCACAGCCATATGGTGCCGACTCAGTTCCGGCGGTTGCTTGGTTTGCCGGACGAGGTGCGCGCGAAATACGACCACAGCTCGTTGCGGGTGATGATTCACGGGGCTGCGCCTTGTCCGCTTGAGGTCAAGCGGCAGATGCTGGAGTGGTGGGGGCCGGTGGTTACCGAGTATTACGCGGCCACCGAAGGCGGCGGGACGGTGATCAACGGCGAGGACTGGTTGCGGAAGCCCGGGTCGGTTGGATTGCCGTGGCCGGGGTCGACGATCAAGATCCTCGACGATGCCGGTGACGAGGTGCCTGCGGGCGAGACCGGTGCGGTCTATATGAAGATGGGCGACTCGAAGTTCGAGTATCACCGGGACAAGGCCAAGACTGAGAAGGCTCGGGTCGGGGATTTGTTCACGTTGGGTGACGTCGGGCATCTTGACGAGGACGGGTATCTGTTCTTGCATGACCGCAAGGCGGACATGATCATTTCCGGCGGGGTCAATATTTATCCGGCGGAGATTGAGGGTGAGCTGGTGATGCACCCGAAGATCGCGGACGTCGCCGTGTTCGGCATCCCGCACGAGGATTGGGGCGAGGAGATCAAGGCTGTGGTGCAGCCTGCGGACGGGGTTGAGGGGTCGGACGAGTTGACTGCTGAGTTGCTCGCGTATGCGGAGACTCGGTTGGCTCGGTTCAAGTTGCCTCGGTCCGTTGACTACTTGCCGGAACTGCCTCGGGATCCCAATGGGAAGCTGTACAAGCGGAAGTTGCGGGATCAGTACGTGTCGTGAGAGTGGGGCCCACCACCCCGAAGCTGATTGTGACTACGGCGCGGGGGTGCTTGTCAAGGCGGGAAAGATGCCTTGACAAGCACCCCCGCGCCGTGTTTTTGGCTTCGTATCGGGGTTGTGGGGGTCTGGGTGCCCTCGGGTGCGGCTTGGGTGGGGTGCTGAAGTACGTGAGGGGAACCCTGAGGGAATCTGATTCCCTCAGGGTTCCCCTCACATACGGTTGCCAGCGGTAGTGCGTCAGCGGCCTTGGAAGTTGGGCTTTCGTTTTTCGGTGAAGGCCTTCGGGCCTTCCTTCGCGTCGGCGGAGGCGAAGACTTCGATGCCGTACTTGGCGTCCAGCTTGAAGGCCTCTTCCTCGTGCATGCCCTCGGTGTCGCGGATGGTCTTGAGGATCGCGCGTATCGCCAGGGGGCCGTTGTCGTTGATCAGGTCAGCGAGTTCCAGCGCGCGAGCCAGCGCTTGACCGTCGGGGACGACGTGGCCCACCAGGCCGATGTCGCGTGCCTCCGCGGCGGTGATGTGCCGGCCGGTGAGGAGGAGGTCGGCGGCGACGGTGTACGGGATTTGCCTGGGCAGCCGCACGGCCGAGCCGCCCATCGGGAACAGGCCCCAGCGGGGTTCGGAGACGCCGAACTTCGCGCTTTCCGCCGCGACCCGGATGTCCGTTCCCTGCAGGATTTCCGTACCGCCCGCGATGGCTGGGCCTTCGACGGCGGCGATAAGCGGCTTCGTGAGCCGGCGGCCCTTCAGCAGGCCCTCGATGCGGCTCGGGTCGAAGGAGCCGTTCGAGAACGACTTGTCGGGGGCGTTGCGGGACATGGACTTCAGGTCCGCGCCCGCGCAGAACGCTCCGCCCGCACCGGTCAGGATGCAGCTGCGCACCTGGTCGTCCGAATCCACTCGGTCCCAGGCCTCGACCATGATCGAAAGCATCTCGCCGGTGAGGGCGTTGCGGGCTTCCGGGCGGTTCATCGTCACCACGAGCGTGTGGCCTTCGAGGCTGACGAGTGCGTGGGGTTCGGCCACCGGGGCCTCCTTAATAACGGGCCGGGGTCATTGCCCAGAACGATAACATGTTCTACTTTGGGTGCGTGGCACTCAACATCGCGGATCTACTCGAGCACGCCGTCGACGCCGTGCCGGAACGCGTCGCGGTCGTGTGCGGCGGACGCCAGGTCACCTTCGCGCAACTGGAGAAGCGCGCGAACCGGCTGGCGCACCACCTGGCCGCGCACGGCGTGGGACCCGGCTCCCACATCGGTGTCTATTCCCGGAACTCCATCGAGGCGCTGGAAGCCATGTTCGCCGCGTACAAGCTGCGCGCGATCGCGGTGAACGTGAACTACCGCTACGTCCACGGAGAACTCCGCTATCTGTTCACCAACGCCGACCTGGTGGCGCTGGTGCACGAGCGGCGCTACTCCGACCGGGTGGCGGCGGTGCTTCCGGAAACACCGAAACTGAAACACGTTGTAGTCGTCGAGGACGGTTCGGACACCCCGTACGAGACGGGCGTCGAGTACGAGGCGGCGCTCGCGGGCGAGTCGGACGAACGCGACTTCGGCGAGCGCAGCGCCGACGACCTGTACATCCTCTACACCGGCGGCACCACCGGTTACCCCAAAGGGGTGCTGTGGCGGCACGAGGACATCTGGCGCGCGCTGGGCGGCGGCATCAACTTCGTCACCGGCGAGTACGTGCCCGACGAGTGGACGCTCAGCGAACAGGGCAAATCCGGTTCGCTCGTGCGCCTGCCGGCCGCGCCGCTGATCCACGGTGCGGCGCAGTGGGCCGCGTTCGGCGCGCTGTTCACCGGCAGCCCGGTGGTGTTCGTCCCGCAGTTCGACGCGCACGACGTGTGGCGCGCGGTGCAGGAACACAAGGTGCAGGTGCTGACGATCGTCGGCGACGCGATGGCTCGGCCCCTCGTGGACGCCTACCGCTCCGGCGAGTACGACGCGTCGTCGCTCGTCGCGGTGTCGAGCCACGCGGCGCTGTTCTCGCATTCGGTGAAGCAGGAATTCCTCGAGATGCTGCCGAACGTCGTGATCACCGACGCGATCGGTTCGTCGGAGAGCGGCTTCACCGGAATCGGCATGGTGGGCAAGGATTCCGACCATTCCGCGGGCCCGCGCGTGAACTTCGGCAAGGACGCCATCCTGCTGGACGACGACGGCAACGTGGTCGAACCGAAGCCGGGCGCCATCGGGCTGATCGGCCGCCGCGGTCACGTCCCGATCGGCTATTACGGCGACCCGGAGAAAACCCGCACCATTTTCACCGAAGTGGACGGCGTCCGTTACGTCGTGCCCGGCGACTACGCGCGCTACGAGGAAGACGGCACGGTTACGTTGCTGGGCCGCGGATCGCAGTGCGTGAACACCGGCGGCGAAAAGGTGTATCCGGAAGAAGTCGAGGGCGCGCTGAAATCGCACCCGGACGTTTTCGACGCCTTGGTCATCGGCATCCCGGACGACCGGCTCGGCCAACGCGTCGCCGCCGTGGTCCAGCCGCGCCCCGGCGTGCAGCCGGATCTGGCCGCGCTGGAAGCGCACGTGCGGACCGAGGTCGCCGGATACAAGGTGCCGCGCACGGTGTGGCTGGCCGAGGAAATCGGCCGTTCGCCGAGCGGCAAGCCGGATTATCCGTGGGCCCAGCGGTACGCCGCCGAACACGAACCCGCCTAGGAGGGCGCATGCGCACATCGTTGTGCGACCGGTTCGGCATCGAGGTGCCGATCTTCGGATTCACCCCGTCGGAACACGTCGCGGCCGCGATCAGCCGCGCGGGCGGCATGGGCGTGCTGGGCTGCGTCCGGTTCAACGACGCCGCCGAACTCGACGCGGTGCTGTCCTGGATGGACGAG
Source organism: Amycolatopsis sp. cg13 (assembly GCF_041346965.1). Classification (GTDB taxonomy): domain Bacteria; phylum Actinomycetota; class Actinomycetes; order Mycobacteriales; family Pseudonocardiaceae; genus Amycolatopsis. The sequence continues at coordinate 3,118,682 of NZ_CP166848.1, read as the reverse complement.
AACACCGACGGAAAGCCTTACGGCGTCGACATCGTGATGCCGGCGAAGATCCCTTCCGAAGGCACCCAGACCGACCTGAACGAGCTGATCCCGCCGGGCCACCGGGCGTTTGTCGATAAAGTGCTGAAGGACCTCGCGGTTCCGCCGCTGCCCGACGACACCGACGAACGAGCCGGTGTTCTCGGTTGGCTGCACTCGGTCGCCCGGTCCCATGTGGACGTCGCGCTGAACCACCGGATCAGCCTCATCGCCAACGCTTTGGGCTCGCCCCCGACTGACGTCATCACCCGCGCGCACGACGCAGGCGTCCCGGTCGCCGCCCTCGCCGGAAAGGGTTCGCACGCCGCTCGCCACGTCGACAACGGCGTGGATCTCGTTGTGGCGCAAGGGCATGAGGCAGGCGGCCACACCGGCGAAATCGCGACCATGGTGCTGGTCCCGGAAATCGTCGACGCCGTCGGCGACCGCGCCCCGGTGCTGGCAGCCGGAGGCATCGGCTCCGGCCGCCAGGTCGCCGCCGCACTGGCGTTGGGCGCTTCGGGCGCGTGGATGGGCTCGTACTGGCTCGCGACGCAGGAATACCTCCAAACGATGCCCGAATCGGAGGCGATGCAGAACGCCTTGGTGGAAGCGACCTCCGCGGACACCGTCCGAACCCGGATCTACACCGGCAAGCCCGCTCGCCTGCTGAAGACCCGCTGGACCGAGGCGTGGGCAGCGCCGGGCGCACCGGAACCGCTGCCGATGCCGTTGCAGAACCTGCTGGTTTCCCACGCCCACAACCGGATCCACGCCGCCGCGGACCCGTCGGTGGTGTCGATGCCGGTGGGCCAGATCGTCGGCAGGATGAACCGGGTCCGCCCGGTCGCCGAGGTGATGGCGGATCTGGTGCAGGGATTCGAGGAGACGGTTTCCCGGCTGGACAAGATCCGCTGAGATTCAGGCGAGTCGCTGCTTGATGAAGAGGGCGGCCCGGTCGAGGGCTTGCCCTGCTTCGTCGAGGGTGTCGGTGAAGGTGGGGAAGACGTGCGGGACGTCGGCGGTGATGTCGAGGATCACGTCGACGTCCGCGTCGCGCGCGCGTTCCGCCAGCCGGACCGAGTCGTCGAGCAGGATTTCGTTCCCGCCGACCTGCAGCAGGATCGGCGGGAAACCGGTCAGGTCGGCGTGGACCGCCGGGGCGAGGAGCGGCTGGGCGGGGTCCGCGCCGGCCAGGTACAACTCGCCGGTGTGGGCCATGCTTTCCCTGGTGAAGAAGGGATCGACGGCTTCCTTCGTCTCCATGGACGCCCCGGTGCGGGTGTGGTCCAGCCCTGGCGAGAACGCGACGATCCCGGCGGGCATCGGCAGCCCCGCGTCACGGGCGGCCAGCGTCGTGGTCACGGCGAGTCCGCCGCCTGCGGAGTCGCCCGCGAAGAGGATCGAGGACGGATCGTTGTCCTCCAGAAGGCTTCGGTAAGCGGCGAGGCAGTCCTCGATCCCGGCCGGGAACGGATGCTCGGGCGCGAGCCGGTAGTCCAGCGAGAGCGCGCGGATTCCAGTGCGCAGAACGAGATTCGCCGTCAACGCCATCGCGGTGTGCGGAGACCCCAGCGAAAACGATCCGCCGTGGAAGTACAGAATCGCGCCCGGCCGCGGGTCTCCTGTCGGCTCGACAAGGATCGCTGGCCGCCCAGCGAGCGTGGCGCCGCTTTGCCGCGGCTCGGCGGGAACGGGAAACTCGCTCATCAACGCGGCGAACCCGGCCCGCATCTGCTCGACCGGCACCGGCCCGGCCCCCTTCGGCGTCCGCCGCAGCTGCTCGTCGATCGCGCGGCGTTGTTCCCTGCTCATCTGTGCTCCTGAAGATTCTGCGGAAGTATATGCCGAGGCATGTAATGCTAGACTATATGCCGTGGCAAGTACTTCGGCAAACGAGCAGCTCTTCGACCATCTGGTGCGCTGCGAGACCCGGATCTACAACGCGCTGGGCGAGCGGCTCAAGGCCGAGCACGGGATCGTCGCTTCGCAGTTCGAGTTCCTGCGATATCTGGGGCAGCATCCGCAGTCGCGGGTTGCCGACCTCGCGGTGAACTTCGCCATCGGCATCGGGGCGACGAGCAAGGGCATCGACCGCCTCGAAGCGCGAGGCTGGGTGCGCCGGGTGCCGAATCCCGAGGATCGACGGTCGTCGCTGGTCGAGCTGACCCCGAGCGGCCGGGACCTGGCCGGGGCGGCGGAGAAGACGTTCCGGGCGCAGCTCGAGGTGCTGATCGGCTCTATGGTGGCCCCGGATCGAGCCGAGGCGGTTATTTCGGTACTGGCCGAGCTGCGGGGGGCTTTGGAGGAGCGGAACGTCGGCCTTCCGGCGGGTTAGTGCTGGGCCTTCGGGGTTTCTAGCTCCCGCTCTTCGGCGCCGCAGGGGGCCAGCTTCCTGAGGCTAGGTACTCGGCCTCGCTCGGTCTGGCGGTGGCCGGGGCGGATTATGCGTTGCCCGGTGCTCGTCGTGCTTCGGTGCCACCGGGGAGCTGCATGGCGAGTTCGTAAGGTTTGATGCTCGGCTTCGTGCTGGTTCGGCGGTGGTCGGGGCGGCGGGATTGTGCGTCGTTCGGTGCTTGCCGTGCTTCGCGACTGTCGGGGAGCGGAATGTCGGGCAACTGTGGGGTGCCCGGCCTCGCGGTTTCTGGCGAGAATCTTGAGTTGTTCGGCGCTCCGGCGGAGCGCGAGGAAAGTCCGACGGGCGGCCCGCAATCGCGGGCTTCGCCCCGGGTGAGGCGATCCGTGACTGGGGCGTGCGCCCGCCAGTCATAGGTGTTCGCGCGGCGGGATCCAGCTCGCCCGCATGCTTCTGCCGGCACGGAAGAACCGCACGAAGCCGGGCGCGGAACCCCGTCGGAGTCCCGCACCCGGCCCGGCTCAGTGCTCGATCTCGGCAAACAGGGGTCAGATCTTCCCCGCCGCCGCGGCGATGTCCGAGGCGAACGAGCTCACCTCGGTGTACACGCCGGGTGCGTGGGCCCTGGCGCAGCCGTCGCCCCAGCTGACGATGCCTACCTGGATCCATTCGCCCGCTCCGTCGCGGCGGAACATCGGGCCGCCGGAGTCGCCCTGGCACGTGTCGACTCCGCCGGTGTCCAGCTTGCCCGCGCACAGTTCCGCGTCCGGCTTCAGGTCGGCGTAGGAGCCGCCCTGGGACTGGCACGTCGAGTCGTCCACGAACGGGACCTCGGCTTTCAGCAGGTACCGCTGCTGCGCCCCGCCTTCCTGGGCCGCGCCCCAGCCGGCGATGGTGAACGTTCCGGAGTTGTTGTCGGCGTTCTTCGCGATCGGCAGCGTCGGAATCCCGCTCACCGGGCTCGCCAGCTTGATCAGCGCCCAGTCGCCGCCGGTTGAGTCGTACGTCGGGGAGCGGTAGACGTAGGTCGAGCGCACCTTTTTCGCGCTCGAACTCTGCAGATCGACCACGCCGAGCGTCGCGGTGATCGACGAGTCCGCTCCGGTGCGGTCGACGCAGTGCGCGGCGGTCAGCACGATCTGGTTCGTGTACAGGGCGCCGCCGCAGCCCATCGAAAGCCGGACCATCCACGGGAATTCCCCCTGGCTGGCGCGAGTTCCGCCGACGACCTGAGGCTCCGCGCCCGGCGACGGCGGCGTCGACGCCACGGCGGGCGTCGCGAACCCGGCGGCGGCCGCGAGCGCTGCCGCGCCTGCCAGGACTCGCGTGAGCATGCTGAAGTTTCTCTTGTCGGCCAAGGGGATTGTCCTTCCGGTGTCCACTGTGGAGCTTCTGCTCCCTGGGGCGGGGAGGTGTCGCGTGAGTGACGAATCGACTACACCAGAGCAGTGGTAAGTGGACAACCAACTTTCTTCGGATCTTTCGGATTCTTCACCGGATCCGGCAGATTTCACCGCCCAGCGCAGCGGTAAAAAGCAGCCTTGACCTGGGGATCGATGATTATCGGAGTAACCAGGCCGAGGTGGAGCGAGGGGGACTTTCGCGCACCGGACGTGACGGAAGCCGTGCCAGAGAACAAAAACTCAGCGCGCAACCCCGAGGCGACGCACGAAGTAAGCCACCACGCCCAGCCCCAGCACCAAACACCCGCTGAGCACCGAAGCGATCGGCAGGCTGAACGCCAGCACCGCGCACCCCGCCAATCCGCCAGCCGCGATCACCTTCGGCGCGGCCCCTTCGTCCCGGCGAAGCGTCAGAGCGGAAGCGTTCGCCACCGCGTAGTACGCGAGCACCGCGAAAGACGAAAACCCGATCGCACCACGCAAATCCGTCGTCGTGGCCAGCACGGCGACCACCACGCCGACCGTCAGCTCCGCCCGGTGCGGCACCGAGAACCGAGGATGCACTGCGGACAGAAACCGCGGCAGATGCCCGTCCCGCGCCATTGCGAGTGTCGTCCGCGAAACGCCCAGCACCAACGCCAGCAACGATCCCAACGCGGCCACCACCGCGCCCACGCGAACCACCGGCGACAGCCACGGCACGGCGGCAGCCAGCGGATCGGGATTCGCGCCGATTCCGTCCGGCCCCAATGTCACCAGCAGCACCACCGCCACCACGGCGTACACCGCGAGAGTCAGTCCTAACGCGAGCGGAATCGCCCGCGGAATCGTGCGGGCCGGGTCGCGGACTTCCTCGCCGAGAGTGGCCAGCCGGGCATAACCGGCGAACGCGAAGAACAGCAATCCCGCCGCTTCAAGCACTCCGCCGCCATGAAACGGAGTCCACGGGGAAACATGCGTGCCGGAAAAGCCGAAAACCGCGACCAGGGTAAGCACCATGAGAGTGATGCAAACGATCACCCGAGTAGCCAAAGCAGACCGGTGCACGCCGAGATAATTCACGCCGGTGACCAAGCCGATCACGCCTACCGCGAGCAAACTCCGCCAAGGCTGCCCGAGCCCGGGAGCGGCGTAGGCGACAACGGTCAGCGTCATAGCCGCGCAGCTCGCCGTTTTCCCGGCGACGAATCCCCAACCCGCGATGTATCCCCAAAATTCACCCAGCCGAGCGCGCCCGTACACATAAGTGCCACCGGATTCCGGATACAGCGCGGCAAGCCGGGCGGAAGAAGTCGCGTTGCAGTAGGCGACTAACGCGGCCACGGCGAGCGCGGGGAGCAATCCCGAACCCGCGGCACGCGCGGCGGGAGCGAACGCGGCGAAAACGCCGGCGCCGATCATCGAACCAAGTCCGATGAAAACGGCGTCAGCGAGGCCTAACCGACGGGCCAAAGGCATTGCGGGGGTCCTCCCGTGGGGTCAGTTCGCGAGACAGCGAACCACGCGCCGCGCGTCTGGCATAGGCTCGGGTCTCGTGCCCACGTCTTCGCCGCTGTCCCGCCTGTCCGCCGACGGACCGGTCCGCGACGGCATCCCGGATCACGGCCGCGTGCCGCGCTACTACGCCGTGAAGGTCGAACTGCTGGCCGTCATCGCCGAATTGGGCGAAGGCAGTGCATTGCCCACGGAACGCGAACTGTGCGAGCGGTTCGAAGTATCCCGGGCGACGGTCCGGCAGGCGGTGGGCGAGCTGGTGCTCGAAGGCAGGCTGTCGCGACGGCAGGGGAGCGGCACGTACGTCGCCGCGCCGAAGCTGGTCCAGCCGCTCGCGCTCGTCAGCTACACCGAAGGCCTGCGCCGCCAAGGCATCCGGCCCGGCCGCACGCTCATCACGCTCGAACGCCGTGCCGCGGGCACCGGATTGGCCGCCGACCTGCGGATCGAACCGGCCGCCGAAGTGATTCACCTGGAACGCGTCCTGCTCGCCGACGACGAGCGCGTCGGCCTCGAATCGACCTTCCTCCGCGCCGACAAGTTCCCCACGCTGCTCGAGGATTTCGACCCGGAGCAGTCGCTGTACGCGTTCCTGCGCGACGAACTGGGCGTGGTCTTCGACGGGGCGGAAGAACGCCTGGAGACCGTGCTCGCGACGCCCCGCGAAGCGCTGCTCATCGGCACGAACCCGGCATTGCCGATGCTGCTGATGCACCGCGTGTCGTGGGGTCCGGACGGCGAGCCGTTCGAGCGGGTCCGGTCGCTTTACCGCGGTGACCGGCTGAGTTTCGTCACGCGACTGAACCGCGTCGAGTAGCTGTCACATCCGGCGCGGCTGGTTCGTCCCCTCGGTATCGAACGGAGGGACAACCATGGACATCGCACTGTGGATCGCTCAGGCGGCTCTCGCCCTGCTCTTCGCCCTGTCCGGCGTGCTGAAGTCGACGATGTCGCGGCAACGGCTGATCGAGAGCGGGCAGACCGGGGTGGCCGCGTATCCGATGCCGGTCGTGCGCTTCGCCGCGATCTGCGAACTCGTCGCGGTGATCGGCCTGATCCTGCCGAGGCTGACCGGGATCGCCCCGGCGCTCACCGGGTGGGCGGCAGTCGGCCTGGCAGTGGTGATGGTCGGCGCGATGGCGGGCCACGCCAGGCTGGCCGTCACCGAGCACCGCCCGGCGGAGTACCGCAACGTCGCGGCGAATGTCGTGATCCTGGCGGTGTGCGTGTTCGTCGCGGCGGGCCGACTGTGAAGATAACAGAATGGTAACTCATCCGGTCCAATATTCGAGGCTGCTTCACCTGGCGTTCCCCGTCCCGACAGGCTCCGTTGAGCGCGGGCGGCGACTGTTGCGGCCGTGCGAATCATCATCGTTGGCGGCGGCGTGCTCGGCACCCAGCACGCCTGGCAGGCCGTGGAACGCGGCCACGAAGTCCTCCAGCTCGAACGCGAGCCGGAGGCGCGCGGAGCGTCCGTCCGGAACTTCGGGCTGGTGTGGGTCGGCGGCCGCGCCGCCGGCCCGGAGCTGGAGACGGCGGTGCGCGCCCGGGAGCTGTGGGAGCGGATCGGCGAACGCGTGCCCGCGCTGGGGTTCCGGCCGAACGGCTCGCTGACGGTCGTCCGGACCGACGCCGAGCTGGCTGTCGCGCAGGAGGTCGTCGCAGGTCCGGGCGCGGCTGAGCGCGGTTTCAAACTCCTCGACGCGCAGGAGACCCGCGCGCTGAACCCGGCTCTGCGCGGCAACTTCGCTGGCGCGTTGTGGTGCGAACGCGACGCGGCGGTCGAGCCGCGGACGGCGCAGCCTGCGCTCCGCGAAGCGCTCAAGGCGAGTGGTCGTTACAGCTGGCTTTCCGGCCGTGAGGTACGGAACCTGACCGAAAACGGCGTCGTCGACGATCACGGTGAGCGCCACGAAGGCGATGTCGTGGTGTTCTGCACCGGCGCGTGGCTCGGCGGGCTGGTGCGCGAGATCGCGGGCGAGATCCCGGTGCGGCGGGTCCGGTTGCAGATGGCGCAGACCGAACCGCTGGACGAGCCGTTGCCCACCAGCGTCGCGGACGGCGACAGCTTCCGGTACTACCCGGCCTACCGTGGCACGGCGCTCGACGCGATGAACGAAGGCCAGCCGCAGGGTGAAATCGCCGCGCAGAACGCGATGCAGCTGCTGATGGTGCAGCGTCGCGACGGCTCGCTCACCATCGGCGACACGCACGAGTACGCGCAGCCGTTCTCCTTCGACGTCACCGAAGACCCGTACGAACACCTCGCCGAAGTAGCGAGCGCGCTACTCGGCCGCCCACTGCCGCGGATCCGCCGTCGCTGGGCCGGTGTGTACGCGCAGGCAACCGACCAGGCCGCCGTGGTGCACCGGGAACGGTTGTCCGACAACGCTTTCCTCGTCACCGGCCCCGGCGGCCGGGGCATGACCTGCTCGCCCGCAATCGCCGAAGACACCGCAAAGGAGCTGGGCTGGTGACCACCGAACTCGTCGTGCTCGACATGGCCGGAACCACCGTCGCGGACGACGGACTGGTCGAACGGGCTTTCACTGCCGCGATCGCCGCCGCCGGAGTGTCCGGAGAGGACGAACGGTACGCGGGAATGCTCGACTACGTCCGGGAAACCATGGGCCAGTCGAAGATCACCGTGTTCCGCGCGCTGCTCGGCGACGAAGACCTCGCCCAGCGCGCGAACGCCGAGTTCGAAGGCTCGTACGGACGGCTGGTCGCGGCCGGGGAGTGCAAGCCGATTCCCGGTGCCGAGGAAACCATCCGCGGCCTGCGGGAGAAGGGCATCCGGGTCGCGCTGACCACCGGCTTCGCGCCCACCACCCAGCGCGCGCTGTTGGACGCGCTCGGCTGGCACGACCTCGCCGACCTCGCGCTCGCGCCCGGCGATGGCGTGCGCGGCCGTCCGTATCCCGACCTGATCCTCGCTGTCGCACTGAAACTGCAGGTCACCGACGTCCGCAACATCGCGGTGGTCGGCGACACCCCCACTGATGTCCGCACCGGCCTCGCCGCCGGTGCCGGAATCGTCGCCGGAGTGCTCACCGGTGCCGGCAACCGCGGCGAGCTGGAAGCCGCGCACGCCACCCACGTTCTCGACTCCGTCTCCGCCCTCCCCGCCGTGCTCGACAGCGTAGAACTTGAAGGAGCCACCCAGTCATGAGAATCCGGAAAGCGACCGTCGTCGCTCTCGTCGCGACCCTCGCCGGCCTGCTGTCCGCGTGCGGCGGCACGGCGGGCGGCGCGTCCGGCGACCAGACCGTCACCGTCTACACCGCGGACGGCCTTGAGGACTGGTACAACGCCCGGTTCGCCGAGTTCAAGCAGCAGACCGGGATCACCGTCCAGGCGGTGACTGCTGGTTCCGCCGAGGTCGTTTCGCGCGTGGGCAAGGAAAAGGCCAACACCCAGGCCGACGTCCTGGTGACGCTGCCTCCGTTTGTGCAGCAGGCGGCGAAGGAAGGCCTGCTCGCGACGTCCGCGCCTAAGGGCGTCGACCAGGTTCCGGCCGCGCAAAAGGACCCGCAGGGCCGCTACTACGCGCTGATGAACAACTACCTCAGCTTCATCTACAACCCGCAGCAGGCGAACCCGGCTCCGAAGAGCTGGAACGACCTGCTCGACCCGAAGTACAAGGGCAAGCTCCAGTACTCGACGCCCGGCGAGGCGGGCGACGGCACCGCGGTGCTGCTGCAGGCCCAGCACGTCTTCGGCGACCAGGGGGCACTCGAATACCTCGGCAAACTGCAGGCGAACAACGTCGGGCCGTCGTCGTCCACCGGCAAGCTGCAGCCGAAGGTCGCGAAGGGCGAGGTGCTCGTCGCCAACGGGGACCTGCAGATGAACCTCGCCGAGATCGACAAGAGCGGCGGGTTCTCGGTGTTCTTCCCGGCCGACGCGCAGGGAAAGCGGTCCACCTTCGCGCTGCCGTACTTCGCCGGCCTGGTCAACAACGCGCCGCACGCGGACAACGCCCGCAAGCTGCTCGACTTCCTGTTCTCGCCGGAAACCCAGGCCAAGGCCAGCGACGCGTACGGCATCCCGGCCCGCTCCGACGTCAAGCCGCAGGGCCCGAAGGCGGAGAAGATCACCGCCGCGATGTCCGGAGTGGACATTTGGACCCCGGACTGGAACTCCGTCCTCGGCCGTCTCGACGCCGACCTCGCCGCGTACCGGAAGGCCACCGGACAGTGACTCCGGCAGTAGAGTTCCGCGGCGTATCCGTCCACTTCGGAGCGACGCAAGCACTTGCCCCGCTGGACCTTTCGGTAGCGCGCGGCGAAACGCTGGCGTTGCTGGGACCGTCCGGCTCCGGCAAGTCGACCGCGCTCAAGGCGCTCGCCGGGTTCCTCCGCCCGAGCGCCGGGCGGGCGCTGCTCGACGGTCAGGACGTCACTGATCTGCCGCCGCACCGGCGTGGGCTCGGCGTGGTGGTGCAGAGTTACGCGCTCTTCCCGCACCAGCGCGTCGCCGACAATGTCGCGTTTGGACTGAAGGCGCGGAAAATGCGCCGCGCGGACGTGACGAAGCGCGTCGGCGAGGTGCTGGAACTGGTCGGGATGAGCGAGTACGCACGCCGCTATCCCCGTGAGTTGTCCGGCGGGCAGCAGCAGCGGGTCGCATTGGCGCGTGCGCTGGCGATCCGGCCGAACGTGTTGCTGCTCGACGAGCCACTGTCCGCATTGGACGCCGCGTTGCGCGAGGACATGGTCGCGGAACTGCTGCGGCTGCGGGCTGAATTGCCGGACACCACGCTGATCTACGTCACGCACGACCAGAGCGAGGCGCTCGCGCTCGCTGACCGGATCGCCGTGCTCCGTGACTCGCGACTGGTCGAACTCGGTCCGTGCGAACAGCTCTACCGCCGTCCGGCCACCGAGTTCACCGCGAGCTTCCTCGGCGCGGCGAACCTGATCCCAGTCGAATTGGTGCGCGCGGACGGCTCGGTCGCGACGGTCCGGCTGGCTGGCCGTGAGCTGTCCGCCGAACCGTCCGGCACGCTCCAGCCGGAGCGGCCGGTGGCGCTCGGCGTGCGGCCGCACCGGATTTCGGTCGGCGAACCCGGACCGGGCACCTTCCCGGCGCTCGTCCGGGGCGTGCAGTGGCGAGGTTCCGGGTACCGGCTCGACTTGCGGCTCACCGACGAGGTCTGCGACATCCGCGCCGAGGTCCCGGACAGCCCGGTGCTGCCCGCGGTCGGCGACCGCGTCGGAGTGTCCATTCCGGACGGTTGCCCGCTGGTGGGGGTGGGCGGATGACCGGCCTCGCCCTCGGCACCGCCGCGCTCGCCCCGGCCCGTCGCGGCGCGCGGCCCCGCCGGTACCGGATCGGCTGGCTGCTGCCGCCCGCGATCGTGGTCGCCGGGTTCTTCGGCTACCCGCTGGTGCTGGTGATTCTGCAGTCGTTCACCGCGCAGGACGGCAGTTTCGGGCTTTCGGTGTGGACGCAAGTGCTGTCTTCGCCGGAATTCGGCCGCGCGGTGTGGCAGACGGTCTTGCTGGCCTTGGGTTCGACGGTCGGCTGCGTGCTGCTCGGCGGCTTTCTCGCGCTGGTTGTCGCGTTCGTCCCGTTTCCCGGCGCGACGCTGCTGGCCCGGCTGGTGGACACGGTGCTGGCGTTCCCGTCGTTCCTGATCGCACTGGCCTTTACGTTCCTTTACGGCGGCGCGGGAGTCTTTGGCACTGCCGGATTTCTGTACTCGCCATGGGGTGTTTTGCTGGCTGAGATCACCTTCTACACGCCCTTCGTGATGCGTCCCGCGCTTGCTGCGTTCAGCCAAGTTCCGTCGGCACAACTGGAGGTGGCGGCGAGTCTTGGCGCGCGGCCGGGCCGGGTGCTGTGGCGGGTCGTGCTGCCGGAAGCGTTGCCGTCGCTCGCGTCCGGCGCGTGCCTGGTGCTGCTGTTGACGATGAACGAGTTCGGCATCGTGCTGTTCCTTGGTGCCAAGGGCGTCTCGACGTTGCCGATGCTGGTGTACGGCAAGGGAATCGTCACCTTCGATTTCCCGGCCGCGTCGGTGGTCGCGGTGGTGAACGTGGTGCTGTCGCTGGTGCTCTACACGGTTTACCGGCGAGTGGTCGGGAGGGGAGGCCGTCGTGCTGCTGTGGACGCGGCGTAGCCGGTTGCTGGTGTGGCTGGTGTTCGGCGTGGTCTTCCTCGGCGTGGTGGCCGCGCCGCTGGTGATGATCGTGCTGGCGTCGTTCGCCGGAAGCTGGACGGGCGTGCTGCCCAGCGGGCTCACCGGGTCGCATTACGCCGAGGCGCTGTCCGGCGAGACCTTCGCGAGCCTGTCGGTGAGCGTGCAGACCGGGGTGATCACGTCGCTGGTCTCGGTGCTGATCGGGACCTGGGCCGCGCTGGCCGTCGACCACGCGCCGCCGCGGCTGCGCCGGATCGCGGATTCGCTGTTCCACCTGCCGATCGCGGTGCCGTCGGTGGTGCTGGGGCTGGCGTTGCTGGTGGCGTTCAGCCGTCCGCCGGTGGCGTTCAACGGCACGCGCTGGATCGTCCTCGCCGGACACCTGATGATCCTGCTGCCGTTCGCGTACAGCACGGTTTCCGCCGCGCTGCAACGCGTTGACCCGCTGCTCGCCCAGGCCGCGGCGAGTCTCGGCGCGCGTCCGCTGCGGGTGCTGCTGCGGGTCCGATTGCCGGTGCTGCTGCCCGCGATGTCGGCTTCGGCCGGTTTGGCGCTGGCGATGTCGATGGGCGAATTGGGCGCGACGATGATGCTGTATCCGCCGGATTGGCGGACGCTCCCGGCGACCATTTTCTCCCTTACCGACCGGGGACAGGTGTTTCTCGCGTCGGCGAGCACAGTGCTGTTGCTGGTGGTGACGCTGGCCGGGGTGGTGCTGCTGGGGCTGGTGCGGGGGAAGGCTTCCGCTCGGTGAGATAGTTTTAGGGCGGGGATGCAACCTCCGGGCCCTCGATTCCGTCCGCGATACATGCGGACAACAGGGAAAATCGTGGGAGCGAGCGCGCTGCTGCTGACGGTCGCGGCGTGCGGAAGCAACGGGACTACCGCCGCGCCGGTTTCCTCCTCCGGCTCGGCGTCCAGTCCGGCGTCGGTTTCCTCGCCGCCGCCGTCATCTTCTTCCCCGTCGGTCGCGCCGCCGCCGGCGTCGGGGCCGCCGAAGAGCCGTCCTACGCAGGGCGTGCCGCCTGGGGATACCGCGCCTGCTGCCGGACAGGTCAATGCTTCGGCGCTTCCGGCCGGGTATCCGCACGACGTCACGCTCGCCGAGGGCGGCTCGGTCGTGGTGATCCAGGCGGAGGAGGGCGGGTGCGACAAGCTCAGTGCGAAGGCGGGGGAGCAGACGGCTGCCCAGGTTGTCGTACTGGTGACGATTACCAAGGCCCCGCACGGACAGATGTGCCCGATGCACATACGGGAGATTTCGTTGCCGGTGCGGCTCGATGCGCCGCTGGGCGGACGGGAATTGGTGTTGAAGCCGGGTCCGTGAAGATCGGGTGCAACCGCTGAGGGCGGTCGATCCGTCTAGGGATCATGAGGTACTCGACGAAGCTGATCGGAACGACACGACTGGCGGGCGCGGCATTGGTGCTCACGATGGCGGCCGCGTGCGGCAGCCCGACGAGCATGGCGAACGCACCAGCGTCCGGGACCGAGAGCGCGCCGGCGAGCGCCAGCACCTCGACCTCGGTGCCGCCGCCGGGCAAACCCCAGTTCGACCCTCCGCAAGGGGCACAGCGGGTTCCCGATAATCGGGTTGACGGGGCGGCGTTGCCTAAGACGTTTCCCAAGGAGGTCTATTCGGACAACGGGGGGACCGTGCTTGTGGTGCGGGCTGAGGAAGGGGGGTGTGGGCATGCGCTTGGGGAGGCTGTTGAGCAGAGTGCCCAGAAGGTTGTCGTGGATTTGAGCGAGACCAAGGCGCAGACCGGGCAGATGTGCACGATGGATCTGCGGCATCCGGTGATTTCGGTGGCGTTGGCTGCGCCGTTGGGGGAGAGGACTGTGGTTTTAAAGCAGTCCGCTCCTCGGTGACCGTGCTGCCGGATGACTTCGTCGGGGGGTTATTCGGCTCGTCGCCTGGCGGCGACATTGCTTTTGAGTGGTTGCGTGGGGCACCCCGAAGCTGAGTGTGACTACGGCGCGGAGGTGCTTGTCAAGGCGGGAAAGATGCCTCGACAAGCACCTCCGCGCCGTGTTTTTGGCTTCGTATCGGGGTGCGGGGGGTGTGGCTGCCTTGGGTGGGTGCATCGGTTGCGGGTTCGTGGGTGGTGGGGCTGGCGGCCCGATGTGGCATGGGGTGCGGGTGATGTGCCGGGGTGCCGCGTTGGGTGTGTGCGTCGGCTGCGGTTCGTGGTGGGTGGGGCTTGCGCCCCAATGTGGCATTGGGTGCGTGGGGCGCACCGAATGCCACATTGGGTGCGTGGGATGCACCCAATACGGCATTGGGGCGCATCGCGGCGGCAGTGGCGAGCGGGGGCGGGTGCGGGTGGGCTGTGAAGGGCTCCTTGAGGGAATCTGATTCCGTGAAGGGGCCCTCGCGGACATCGGCGGGTCGTGAGGGGAACCCTGAGGGAATCAGAGTCCCTCAGGGTTCCCCTCACGAACCTCTCGTCGCGTAGTCCACAGTGGACGCGTTGGGCTGTCCGGGGCTGTTCGGGGGCGCGTCGATGGCCATGGGCGCCGTGCGGCCCTAGGCTCTGCGGCTATGGGAACTCGCCAGGTTTCGCGCAGTGCGGTGGTTGCTGCCGCGCCGGAACGGATTTTCGCGTTGCTTGCTGATCCGGCTCAGCATCCGCTCATCGACGGGTCCGGCACGGTGCGCGCCAGTCGCGGGGCGGCGCCGGATCGGTTGTCGTTGGGGGCCGAGTTCGGCATGGAGATGCGGATGGGTGCGCCGTATCGGATTCAGAACACCGTGGTCGAGTTCGAGGAGAATCGGTTGATTGCCTGGCGGCACTTCGCGGGGCATCGGTGGCGTTGGCTGCTTGAGCCGACGGGGGACGGGCGCACTGAAGTCACCGAGACGTTTGACTGGTCTACTGCTCGGTCGCCGCTCGCGATTCGGTTGCTCGGGTTTCCCAAGCGCAACGCCGAGGCCATCGAGAAGACGCTCGCCCGGTTGGGCGGGATGTTTCCCGGGTGACCTCGGCGTGCCTTGAGATCAGCGGAAGCTGATTTGCAGTACCGGTTCGCTGGTTTCGGAGAAGAAGTCGTTGCCCTTGTCGTCGATGACGATGAACGCGGGGAACTCTTCGACCTCGATTTTCCAGACTGCTTCCATGCCCAGCTCGGCGTACTCGAGGACGTCGACCTTCTTGATGCAGTCCTTCGCCAGCCGTGCGGCCGGGCCGCCGATCGAGCCCAGGTAGAAGCCGCCGTGTTCCTTGCACGCGGCGGTGACCTGCTTCGAGCGGTTGCCCTTCGCCAGCATCACCAGCGAACCGCCCGCGGCCTGGAACTGGGCGACGTACGAGTCCATCCGGCCAGCCGTGGTCGGGCCGAACGAGCCGGACGCGTAGCCATCCGGAGTCTTGGCCGGGCCCGCGTAGTAGACCGGGTGGTCGCGGAGGTACTGCGGCATCTCCTCACCCGCGTCCAGGCGCTCGGCGATTTTGGCGTGCGCGATGTCGCGCGCCACGACCAGCGGGCCGGTCAGGGACAGGCGCGTCTTCACCGGCAGCTGCGCCAGCTGTGCGCGGATCTGGTCCATCGGCTGGTTCAGATCGACCGACACGACCTCGTCGGACAGGTCGTCTTCGGTGACGTCCGGGAGGAAGCGGGCGGGGTCGCGTTCGAGCTGTTCGATGAACACGCCCTCTTCGGTGATCTTCGCCTTCGCCTGGCGGTCGGCCGAGCAGGACACCGCGACGCCGACCGGGCAGCTCGCGCCGTGGCGGGGGAGGCGGATCACGCGGACGTCGTGGCAGAAGTACTTGCCGCCGAACTGGGCGCCGATGCCGAACTGGCGCGTCATCTCCAGCACCTGCTGCTCGAGGTCGCGGTCGCGGAACGCGTGGCCCAGCTCGGAGCCCTCGGCGGGCAGGTTGTCGAGGTAGCGCGCGGAGGCGAGCTTCGCGACCTTGAGGTTGAACTCGGCCGACATGCCGCCGACGACGATCGCCAGGTGATACGGCGGGCACGCGGCGGTGCCCAGGCTGCGCAGCTTCTCGTCCAGGAACCGGGCGAGGCGCTTCGGGTTCAGGACCGCCTTGGTTTCCTGGTACAGGAACGTTTTGTTGGCGCTGCCGCCGCCTTTGGCCATGAACAGGAACTCGTACGACGGGTCCGTCGCGTCGCTGTCCTTGTGGTAGAGCTCGACCTGCGCCGGGAGGTTCGTGCCGGTGTTGCGCTCTTCCCAGAAGTTGATCGGGGCCATCTGCGAATAGCGCAGGTTGAGCTGCTGGTAGGCGTCGAAAATGCCCTGCGAGAGGGCGCGCTCGTCGTCGCCGCCGGACAGCACGCCCTCGGTGCGCTTGCCGATGACGATCGCGGTGCCGGTGTCCTGGCACATCGGCAGCACGCCGCCCGCCGAAATGGCCGCGTTGCGGAGCAGGTCCATCGCGACGAACCGGTCGTTGCCGCTGGCTTCGGGGTCGTCGACGATCGCGCGCAGCTGCTGCAGGTGTGACGTACGCAACAGGTGCTGGATGTCGGTGATCGCCGTGCGCGCGAGCGTCGTCAGCGCTTCCGGATCGACCTTCAGAAACTTCCGCCCGGCGGCTTCGACGGTCTCGACGCCGTCGGCGGTGACCAGCCGGTATTCGGTGGTGGTGTCCTTGCCGAGCGGCAGGACTTCGGTGTGCTGGAACGTGGTGGGCGGCACAGCGAGGCTCCTTTGCCCTGATCGGGATTGGCTCACGGTACTCAGCGGGTTCCGCCCGGTCGCACGGGCGCGGGGACGCTGTGGGATAGCGCACGCCGACGGCGTTCCCCGCGGGTTTCGGGCAGGCATGGTCGGGAGGCCGGGCCCACCCCGACGGACCCGACCTCCCGGGGAAAGCGGACCGGATGCGCACACACCCGCCCCGCGTGACTAACGGGACCCCCGCCGGCGCGTTGACCGGACGCCGCACAGCGGGGGTCGCGAACGCTTGCTACCCAGTGCCCGGAACCGCCAAACGCGAACGAGACGCGAATTCCACCATCGGGTGCACAGAGTGGTGACGGGATTGCGGTGGGTGTCAATGAGAACTGGATTAACGGGATAAATCGGGGCACGGGAGGAGGATCGTGCACGCTAGCGGGGCTAAAGGGGCTGGTGGGGCTCAAGTGGCTGCTGAGGCTGGTGGTGTTGATGTGGCGATTTGTCGGCAATTGCTCGGCCATCGCCGAGACAGCCAACCGCGCGGCGCTGAGACGGCCAAGGTGGGCGAAATCCGGCCCTGGACATGACAAAACCCCCGGTTCGGAGATCGAACCGAGGGTTCTGCACAACCAGCGGTGCCGCCTGCTGCCCACTGAGTTCGCGGCCGGCGGCACCACCCGCCTTCCACCGAAATCGCAGTCAGCGGCACCACCCGCTGCCCACCGAAATGACGTATCCAGCCGGAGGCTTCCGTCCCACCCGACCGGGCCCCACCCGGTCCCCGACGGAAAACCCCGGCCTGCCTGCCCGCGTGCTTGCCGCGACGCGGGCTCACCGGACCCCACGCCCGGTCAGCCCGCCGCGGCAGCCCGAATCAGCTCGCGGAACCGGCTTCTCCGCCCTCTCCGGGACCCCGGGCCCCGAATCCCGGTCCCCGGAGAGGGAAGAAACTCAGCTGGCGTACGCCCGCAGCCGGTCGGCGCGCTCGCCCTGGCGCAGCTTCGCCATGACCTCGCGCTCGATCTGCCGCACGCGTTCGCGGGACAGGCCGAAGTGCTTGCCGATCTGGTCGAGCGTGCGCGGCTGGCCGTCGTCGAGGCCGTAGCGCAGCCGGATGACGTGCTGTTCTCGGTCGTCCAGCGTTGCCAGGACACGACGGAGGTCGTCCTGCAGCAGGCCGGAGATCACGGCGCTCTCGGCGTCGGTCGCCTCGGAGTCCTCGATGAAGTCGCCCAGCGGGGCGTCTTCCTCGGTGCCCACCGGCATGTCGAGGCTCACCGGGTCGCGCGACTGGTCGAGCAGGTCGGAGATCTTGTGCACCGGAATGCCCGATTCGGCGCTCAGTTCCTCGTGCGTCGCGTCGCGGCCCAGCTGCTGGTGCAGGTCGCGGCGGATCCGCGCCAGCTTGTTCACCTGCTCGACCAGGTGGACCGGCAGCCGGATCGTGCGGCCCTGGTCCGCCATGCCGCGCGTGATGGCCTGGCGAATCCACCACGTGGCGTACGTGGAGAACTTGAAACCCTTGGAGTAGTCGAACTTCTCCACCGCGCGGATCAGGCCCAGGTTCCCCTCCTGGATCAGATCGAGCAGCGGCATCCCCCGGCCGGTGTAGCGCTTCGCGAGCGACACCACGAGCCGGAGGTTGGCCTCCAGCAGGTGGTTCTTCGCGACGTGGCCGTCGCGCACCAGCGCGCGCAGCTCCTTGCGGCGCTGCGGCGTGAGGTCCTCGGCCGTGTCGAGCATGTGCTGCGCGAAAACCCCGGCTTCGATCCGCTTCGCCAGCTCGACCTCGTCGGCCGCGGTGAGCAGCGCGGTCTTGCCGATGCCGTTCAGGTACACGCGCACCAGGTCGGCGGCGGGGCTCTGGGCGTCGAGGTCGGCGTCGGTGAGCGCCCCCACGCTCGGACGCTCCTCGGTCTGCTGTGCTGGAATCCGGCGCTCGCGAATCCCGCGCGCTTCGCGTTCGAGAGTCTGGACTGACATTCTGCCTCCCCGGTCACGGGCTGAACGTGTCTCGCCGGCGCCTGCGGGACGGGGCCTGTGGAATCCCGTGTCCGCGGGCCCAGCCGGCTTGGCTGGACACTGGTCTCAACGCCCCGGGAACCTGAAACGTTCCCGGCTCGCTGAAATGAGGACGGGCGTACCCGCCTCGCGGTTGCTCCACCAAAACTGAGGTTTTGCTGAGAACCGCCCCGCTCCGGGAAATGCGTGCGAATCGCGCGCTGTGCCTTCGATGTTACGCGCGCCGATCCAATGTGGTCTAGACCTCAACGAGAACGGTGAACGGGCCGTCGTTCACGCTTTCCACCGCCATCTCCGCGCCGAACCGTCCGGTCGAGACGGTCGCGCCGCGGCCGCGCAGTTCCGCGACCACGGCGTCCACCAGGGGTTCGGCGATTTCCGGCCGGGCGGCGGCGGTCCACGACGGGCGGCGGCCCTTGCGGGTGTCGCCGTAGAGCGTGAACTGCGACACCACAAGCAGCGGAGCGCCGGTCGTCGCGCAGGATTCTTCGTCGCGCAGCAACCGGAGTTCGTGAAGTTTGCGGGCCATCGTTTCGGCTTTCCCGAGATCGTCGTCACGGTGCACGCCCAGCAGCACGAGCAGCCCCGGTTCGTTGATCTCTCCGGCGATCTCCCCCGCGACGGTCACGCTCGCGCGGGTGACCCGCGCCGCCACCGCCCTCACTGCGGCGAACCGGGCACGAGCATGCCGTGCCGCACGAGTTCGCGGACGATCGGCAACGCCGCGGCGGTCAGTTCGGCCGAATCGAGGCCCTGCGCGGCGGACAGCAGGTCCAGCAGATCCGACAACGGCAACGCGCCGCGGCAACCCGCGAGAAGCCGCGTCGTGAGTTCGTCGACTTCGTGCTGCCAACCCGGTCCGTCAGTGCGGTGCAGCCGCCGTACGGTCGTTTCCCAGCCTTCGTCGCCGGGCGAATCGACGCGTTCGAGCAGCACTGTTTCGGGTACCCGAAACGCTACGTCCAACACATTGTCGCCGTGCGTACGCAACCACTCGACGCGGTCGAGCCAGTTCGCTGCTTCGGGGCCTAGCGGGTCGTCATAAGCCTGTCGAAGGTCTTCGCAGACGACAGTCGGCGTCTGACCGTTCGCGCGCCGCAGTGTCACGAAGCCGAAACCGATGCCCTGTACGTCGTTTTCGGTGAACCAGTCGAGCCACGCTGCGGCTTTCGCACGGCCTTCAGGCGAGCGCGGGTCGATGCCTTCGTCGCGCAACCACGTGCCGACGTACAGACCCGGGTCGGCGACGTCGCGCTGTACGAACCAGGCGTCGGTCTCAGGCGGCAGCCAACGTGCGACGCGGTCGCCCCAGTCTTCGCCGCGACGGTGCAGCCACGACGCGAGGAGCTGACCGGTGCCGCCGTCGTTGAGGAAGCTCGGCAGCTGACGGACTACCAGCGCGCTCGCGTCGTCGCCGGCCAGGCCGGAGTCTCGGTAGGTGTAGTCGACGCGCGGCGGGCCGACCACGAACGGCGGATTGCACACCACCTGGTCGAACCGGCGGCGCGCGACCGGCGCGAACCACTCGCCGCGCAGCAGTTCGACGTCCAGCTCGTTCAGCCGGAACGTGCCCGCGGCCAGTGCGAGCGCGCGGGCCGACACGTCGGTCGCGGTCACCCGCTGCGCGTGCCGGGTCGCGTGCAGCGCCTGGACGCCGTTGCCGGTGCCCAGGTCGAGCAGGGTGCCGACCGGGCGGCGGCTGGTCGCGCGGATCAGGCTCAGCGACGCGTGCCCGACGCCGAGCACGTGGTCCTCGGACACGACGTGGCCGAGCATGTCGGCGTCGAGATCGGAGACGACCCACCACGAGCCGTCGTCGTCGCCGTGCGGCCGGATGTCGAGCGCGGCGCGGAACTCGTCTCCGACGGTCCGCAGGATGCCCGCGGCCACCGCGTCGTCCGCGCTGAGCGGGGCGAACGCCGACGAGACGGTCTTCTCCGGCTCGGCGAGACCGAGCAGGAACAGCCGGATGAAGACGCCGAGGTCCCCGGCGTCGAGGCTCGCGCGGCGGGCCGGTTCGGGCTCGCCGCGGCCCAGCGCCGTGTGCGCCGCGCCGCCGAGCGCGTCGACGACGCCGTCAGCGTCGTAGCCGGTGCGTCGGAACGCTTCGCGCAGCCGCGCGCAGACGTCGTCGGAAAGGTCAGGAAGAGGCGTGTTCGTGCTCACGGTGGGTAAGCCTGCCACGATGAGCATCGTGACCACCGAGACCACCGAGCGTGTCCTGGCTCCGCTTGAAGCGGCACTGCCGGAGCTTGAAGCGCTGTACGTCGATCTGCACCGTCATCCCGAGCTGGCGTTCACCGAAACCCGGACGGCGGCGGAGCTGGCCCGACGGCTGACTGAAGACGGCTTCGAGGTGCACACCGGCATCGGTCGCACTGGCGTCGTCGGCGTCCTGCGCAACGGAGAAGGACCGACTGTGCTGCTTCGCGCGGACATCGATGCGTTGCCGGTCGAGGAGCAGACAGGGCTGTCGTACGCGAGCACTGCGCGCGGCGTCGACTCCGAAGGCCGCGACGTGCCGCTGATGCATGCCTGCGGGCACGACATGCACGCGACGTGGCTCTCCGGTGCCGCGCATCTTCTCGCGGCTTCTCGGGACGACTGGTCCGGCACATTGCTCGCGCTGTTCCAGCCCGGGGAAGAGGCCGGGGACGGGGCCGCGGGGATGGTCCGCGACGGTCTCTTCGACCGGGTCGGGCGTCCTGACGTGGTCTTCGGGCAGCACATCGTGCCTGGTCCGGCCGGGTGGGTGCTGACTCGTCCGGGCGTGATCATGGCGGCGACCGACACCCTGCGGATCACCCTGCACGGTCGCGGCGGGCACGGTTCGCGGCCGGAGACCACGGTCGACCCGGCGGTGCTGGCGGCGTCTGTGGTGCTGAAGCTGCAGACGATCGTGTCGCGGGAGATCGCGGCGACCGAGCCCGCGGTGGTGACTGTTGGCTCGATGCATGTCGGGACCGCGGCGAATGTGATCGCTGATCACGCGGTGTTGGAGGTCAATACTCGCGCCTTCGACGACGCTGTGTTGGTGCGGCTGCGCAAGGCGATCGAGCGGATCGTGAACGGTGAAGCCGCGGCTGCGGGAGCGCCTCAGCCGCCGACCGTGGAGGTCGTCGCGTCCTATCCGGTCACGGCTAATGACGCTGCGGCGTCGGATGAGCTGACGGAGGTGTTCCGGGGGCACTTCGGAGCTGAGGCGACGATGCCCGCGCCGTTGGTCACCGGCAGTGAGGACTTCAGCGAGTTCGGCCGGGCGGCTGGGGTGCCGTCGGTGTTTTGGCTGGTCGGCGGGTTTGACGCGCAGCAGGTGATTACCGCGATGACGGAGGGGCGGTTCGAGACTGACGTGCCTTCGAATCACTCGTCCAAGTTCGCGCCGGTGTTGCATCCGACGTTGCGGACCGGGGTCGAGACGCTGGTCGTCGCTGCTTTGTCCCGGTTCGGCCGCCCAGGTGTCGCGGAAGGGCGGTGAGTGAGACGATGGAACACGGAGGTGGTGCTGTGAACGCACCCCACGGACCGGATCCCCGCCCCGAGCCTGTGCTGATCACCGAGGCCGAGCCGTCGCTGGACGATCAGCTGGCGGCGCGGAAGCGGAAGTACGTCATCATGATGGTGTGCCGTATTCCTTGTCTGGTGTTGGCTGGGCTGACTTATCATACGTGGTGGCTGGCTATTCTGTTTTTGGTGATTTCTATTCCGTTGCCTTGGATTGCTGTGTTGATCGCTAACGATCGGCCGCCGCGGAAATCGGAGAAGGTTAATCGTTATGCGCGGGATGCTAAGCAGATTGAGGGGCGGAAGCATCGGGTGATCGACGGGTAATTCGGGGGGCTGCTCGTCGCCTGGCGGCGACATTGCGCCCGTTGGTTGCGTGGGGCACCCCGAAGCTTGAGTGTGCTGACGGTCTGGGGGTGCTTGTCAAGGCGGGAAAGATGCCTTGACAAGCACCCCCAGACCGCAGGGACGCTTCGTATCGGGGTGCGGGGGAGGGGCTGGGTGCCTCGAACGTTGGGTGCAGCGGTGCGGTTTAGGTACGTGAGGGGAACCCTGAGGGAATCAGATTCCCTCAGGGTTCCCCTCGCGTACTTCTGGTCAGGGTTGGGGGCCGATTCGGCTTACTGCCAGTGCGCCTAGTTGGGTGCCTGCGCGTATTACGTCCACTGTGGACTTTCCGGCCAGCCAGGTGGTGAGGACGCCTGCGTCGAAGGCGTCGCCTGCGCCGGTCGAGTCCACGCAGGTTGTTTCTACTGCGGGGACTGACGCGACGCCGGTTGCGTCGATCCAGCTTGCGCCGTCCAGGCCTGCGGTGACTACCACTGCGCCGACCGCGTCGAGGAGTTCGGTGGCGGAGGACGGGTCTGCTGAGCCGGTTAGGGCGACTAGCTCCTCGGTGTTCGGCATGAGGAGGTCGGTGCCGCGTACGTCGTCCAGGAAGGCTGCCGGGTCGTGGATGTGGGCGGCTGCTTGGGGGTCCACCGAGGTGGTCAGACCCGCTTCCTTCGCGGCGGCTAGTGCGGCTAGGCCTGCGGGGCGGGACGACGGGTCCAGCAGGACATAGCCGGACAGGTGCAGGTGGGTGGAGCCGGTCAGCGAATCGGGCGTGACGTCTTCGGGGGCGAAGCGTTTGTTCGCGCCTCGGTCGGCGAGCATGCTGCGTTGGCCTTCGCCGTCTACCAGGACGACTACGCAGCAGGTCGGAGCTTCTGGGTCGGTGGCGAAGGCGCAGCGGACGCCTGCGGCTTCCAGTTCCGCTTTGATCAGGCGGCCGCCGGAGTCATCGCCGATTCGGGCTACCAGGGTGGTTTCCGCGCCCAGGGAACGCAGCCACAGGGCGGTGTTCGCGCCTGCGCCGCCGCCGGTGAAACGGATTGCGGCTCGGGCGTCGCCGCCGTGGGGGAGGGGCTGGTCGTGCCTCGCGACGACATCGAGACCTGCGTCGCCTACTACTACGATTCCGGTCACGACAGGGCCACCGCTACTTCGGTCGCCAGTTTGGCGTTGGACAGCACCAAAGCTTCGTTCGCGTCGATGCTGACGCCTTCGCTGGCGGTGTGGAAATGCTCCAGCAGCACGGGAGTCACGTCTGCGCCGTGTACATCGCCGTCGGCCAGTTTTGCCAAGCCCTCCTGCAAGAGCCGGTCGTGCAAAGCACGGTCCATTTCGGACTCTGCGGGGATCGGGTTTGTCAGCAGTACGCCGGAATTCGCGTAGCGGCGGTGGGCGGCGATTACTGCGGCGGCCTGTTTCGCGTCCTCTACGCGCCAGCCGACGGGGTGGCCGGAGGAGCGGAGGTAGAAAGCCGGGAAGTCGTCGGTGCGGTAGCCGAGGACTGGGACCGAGTTCGTTTCCAGAACCTCGAGGGTGGCGGGGATGTCCAGGACCGATTTCACGCCGGAGCACACGACCACGGTGGGCACCTTCGCGAGGACGCCGAGGTCTGCGGAGACGTCCCAGCTCTGTGCCGCGCCCAGGTGCACGCCGCCTAGGCCGCCGGTCGCGAAGACGCCGATTCCGGCTGCTGCGGCGAGGGCAGAGGTGCCCGCGACCGTCGTCGCGCCGGAGCGGCCCAGGCCGACTGCGGGGCCGAGGTCGCGCAGGGACAGCTTGTCCAGGTTGGCGTCCGGGGCGCAGACGCGCTCCAACTCGGCGGGGGAGAGGCCGATGACTGGCCGTCCGTCCAGTACGGCGATGGTGGCCGGAACGGCGCCGCCGTCTCGTACGGTTTGCTCGATTCGGCGGCCGACGTCGAGGTTCCGTCCGTACGGGAGGCCGTGCGAGAGGATCGTGCTCTCAAGGGCGACGACGGGGTGACCGTCGCGCAGCGCCGAGGCGACTTCCTCGTGGACGAACAGGGGAGTGGTCTGGGTGGTCACGACCGGACATCATCTGTGATCGTCGCGTGCGCTGCGGCATCGGGTCAGCTCTGCCTGCAGATTTCGTCGCGCGGCGGTCTCCCAGCGTGAGCGGGCGGTTTCGGTGAGGTACAGCGTGGGCCGCGCGAGGAGGTTTTCTAGGACGGCGGCGCGGCCGGTTGCCCAGGCGTCGTCGGGGTAGCGCGCGTACTCCTGGCGCACGTTGTCCACGTACGCGGCGTACACGGCAGGCGGTGCGCCGAGGATGGCTAGGTCGGCGTCGAGGAGGGCTGCTGCGGCGAAGTCGCCTTCGGGTGCTACGTGGGCGGCGGTGGCGAGGACGAGTGCTTCGGCCTGGTCGATGTGCGCGTCGGCAACCCCCGCGCGAGTAAGCCAGCGGCGCAGCCATTCCGCGCTGCGCTGTTCGTCTTGGCCAGGTACGGCGTCGTAGACCACGTCGTGTGCCCACGCGGCGAGGACGACGACGGCGCGTTCGTGGAACGGCAGGTCGGCCGCTAGCTGCTCCGCGTCGTGCGCGACGGCGGTGGCGTGGGCCAGGTCGTGGTAGCGGCGGTGCGGTTCGGTGTAGCGCGTTTCGAGGTCGGCCCAGGCGTCGTGGCCGACGTGGTGGTCGCCGCCGAGGCGGGTCAGCGCGCTGTGCCACCGGGGTGCGGACTCGTGCGGCATCCGGGCTCCTGAGGGGTCCCTTGGCAGGTCAGGCGAGCCTAGCCGGGCATTACCGCGGGCGCGGCGCTGAGGCATGATGGTGGGGTGAGCACCGAAACGCTGACCAAGCCGGAGACCGACAGCACCGAGTCGACCGACGACGACTCGCCGAAGATGTTCCACTACGTGCGCAAGAACAAGATCGCCGAGAGCGCGGTCATGGGCACGCACGTCGTGGCGCTCTGCGGCGAGGTCTTCCCGGTCACGAAGTCGCCCAAGCCGGGGTCCCCGGTCTGCCCCAAGTGCAAGAAGATCTACGAGGGCCTCCGTCCCGGCGGCGACGACTGACCGGTTCCCGCGCGTCCCGGTGCGCGGGAACAAAGGTGAAAATCCTTCACTCGGTGGCTGTGCACCCGGGGAGGAACTGGTAGACCTGCGTCCGGCCAGTCGCCTCCCCGCAGGAGTGTCCCCGCATGCGCGCAACCGGGATCGTGCTTTCCCTCGTCGTCCTGCTGTCCGCCTTCAGCGCCGTCGCGGCGGGCGCCGCGAACGCGGTGACCGGGTGGACCACCGTCGGCTCAGACCGCGCCCGTCCGCTTGACGAAAGCCAAGGTCTCGCTACCGTTGAGCGTTCGTCGGGCACGAGCATCCGCTACACCGGCATCGGCACGGTCGACCCAGGTCTGGCCGCGAAGGGCTGGAACCACATCGGCGACCCGGGGTCCGCGAAGGGCTGGTACGTCGAGCCCTACCAGCGTGACGACCGCGGCGCGAAGCTCTTCCGCGTCGAGGCCCCGGACGGCTCCCGCGCCGATTACCAGCACGCGCTGGAATCGTGGGAGGCCAACAACAATTCGTTCGCCGCGGTGTCGCCCGACGCGCGCTGGCTGGTGTCCGGCGAGTGGGGCACGATGGACCGGCTGCTCGTCTACCCGATGCCCGGCGTCGCGGCCACCGACCCCGGCCAGAACCTCCCGTACGCCTCGGCGATCCGGCTCGACCACCCGGTGCGCGACGTCCAGGGCTGCGATTTCGTCTCCGCCACCCGGATGATGTGCTCGTCGGACGACCCGGACGGCAGCCTCTTCGGCACCACCAAACCGTTGCTGCAGGTCGATCTCTCCGGCCCCGTCTCCGGTTCCGACGTCACCGGGCACGTCACCTCGCTCGGCCAGCTTCCGCTGCAAAGCGGCTGCGGCGGCAACTTCGAGGTCGAGGGCATCGACTACGACGAGCGCGACGGCACCCTGCGCGTGGTCGTGATGTCGCCGAGCGTCTGCATCGCCTTCGACAGCAAGACGTGGCGGTTCCGCCAGGGCTGACCCCTGTGCTCAGCCTTGCTGCGGACGGCGCTGGCGCGGTTCCGGGCCGGGAGACGGCTCGGAACCGGCGCGTTCCCCGGCCGCCCGCTCGGGCCTCGGGAGCTGCACGGTCTCCGATCCGGAGTGGTTCACCTCGGCGCCGTTCGATTCCTCGTGGCTTTCTTCGGAGTTTTCGGGATGCCGTTTCGGCCGGCGCAACGGCATCGTCGTGCGGTCCCACAGCTTGCGGCCCTCCTCGGCCCGCATCCGCTCGGTCGCGCGCTCCATCTCCAGCCGCCGCCACTTGCGCCGCTGCCGCCGGGTCGCCTTCGCGGGCCACAGCTCCTGGATCGCGCTGTTGAAATACGCGCCGCCGACCACCGCGAGGCCGATGAAGAACATCAGCAGCAGGAACGCGATCGGCGCGGCCAGCGCGCCGTAGGTGTAGCCGGTTTTGGTGATCCAGTTCAGGTAGATCCGCAGCCCGATGCTCGACACCAGGAAGACCACGCCGGCCAGCATCGCGCCCGGCAGCCCGCGGTGCCACGGGAGCCGGCGCGGCAGCGCGAGCTTGTACAGCGTCGTCAGCGCGAGCGCGATCATCACGCCCAGCACCGGGTAGTAGAGCGTGCCGACCCAGGAGGAGACCGTCGGCCGCCAGTCGACCGGGAAGAACTCCGGCAGCAGGTCCGGCCCGATCGCCAGCAGCGGCAGCCCGATCACGAGCCCGATCAGCGCGCACAGGTACAGCAGCAGCGCGAAAATCCGCTGCCACACCTCGTTGCGGACGCCGTACTGGTCGTGCGCGACGGTGATCGCGTCCACGAACGACGACATCGCCGACGAACCCGCCCACAGCGAGATGACGAAGCCCACGGACACGATCTCGCCCTTGCCGACGGTGAGGATGCTGTTCACCGTCGGTTCGATGATCTCCTGCACCGCGTTCGCGCTGAAGATGGTGTGGCTGAAGGTGATGATCCGGTCGTGCACCGCGGTGACCACGTTCTGGCCGAACCACTCGCCGATGAACCCGACGCTGCCGAGCAGCCCGAGCAGCAGCGGCGGCAGCGACAGCGTCTGCCAGAACGCCGCCTCGGCGGCCTCGGAGAAGATGTTGCCGTCCCAGGCTTTCGCGAGCGTGCGGGTGAACAGCCGCCACGGCCCCCTGCGCACGGTCTTCTCCGGCACGCTCTTCTTCGGCACTGCCTCGCCGTCCGGCTCTGCCTCGCCGGCGTCCGGTGTCACCTCGCCCATGGTGTGTCCCAGCATGGTCCATGCGCGCGGTTTTGGCTCGTCACCCCCGCCGAGAGGGGGCGTGTCGGAGGACACCACCCGTGGCGGTGCCCGGCGCCCGCGGGCGCGGAAGGTAAGCTGGCCGACGTGCCCTCATCGCGGCGCCCGGCGGCGAAGCCGGTGCCACAGTGGGGGTTTTCGCACGTCACGGCCGCGCAGAGCGGCCCGAGGAGGGGGTGAACCGAGTTTTGTCCGAGACGACCCAGCCGGTCCTCGGGGCGCCGCCCGCAGAGAAGGACTCCACCGCGCGCCCGCTGCGCGCCTGGCAGCGCCGCGCGCTCACGAAGTACCTGTCGAGCCGGCCGAAGGACTTCCTCGCGGTCGCGACGCCGGGCGCGGGCAAGACCGTCTTCGGTCTCCGGATCGCCGCCGAACTGCTTTCGGACCGCACCGTCGAGGCCGTCACGATCGTCACGCCGACCGAGCACCTGAAGCACCAGTGGGCGGCCTCGGCCGCGGCGGCGGGCATCCCGATCGACTCGAACTTCCGCAACACCACCGGCGTCACGTCGTCGGACTACCGCGGCGTCGCGGTCACCTACGCGCAGGTCGCCGCGCACCCCACGCTGCACCGGGTGCGCACGGAGAACCGCAAGACGCTGGTGATCCTCGACGAGATCCACCACGCGGGCGACGCGAAGTCCTGGGGCGACGCGACCAGCGAGGCGTTCACGCCCGCGGTGCGCCGCCTCGCGCTCACCGGAACCCCGTTCCGCAGCGACGACTCGCCCATCCCGTTCGTCACCTACGAACCGGACGGCGGCGGGTTCCAGCGCAGCAAGGCCGACCATTCCTACGGCTACTCCGACGCGCTCGCCGACGGCGTGGTCCGGCCGGTCGTCTTCCTCGCCTACTCGGGCGAGGCGTCGTGGCGCACGAGCGCGGGCGAGGAGTTCACCGCGCGGCTGGGCGAGCCGCTCACCGCGGAGCAGAACGCGCGCGCCTGGCGCACGGCGCTCGACCCGGCGGGCGAGTGGATCCCGGCGGTCCTGCAGGCCGCCGACACCCGGCTCAGCCAGGTGCGCCAAGGCATCCCCGACGCGGGCGGCCTGGTGATCGCCACCGACCAGGAGACCGCGCGCGCCTACGCCAAGATCCTGGAACGGATCTGCGGCGAAACGCCGACGCTGGTGCTGTCCGACGACCCGAAGGCGTCCGGGCGGATCAAGGAGTTCTCCGAAACCAAGGAACGCTGGATCGTCGCGGTCCGGATGGTGTCCGAGGGCGTCGACGTCCCGCGGCTGGCCGTCGGCGTGTACGCGACCAGCGCGTCCACCCCGCTGTTCTTCGCACAGGCCATCGGCCGCTACGTGCGGGCCCGGAAAAAGGGCGAGACGGCGAGCATCTTCCTGCCGAGCGTCCCGGTGCTGCTGGAGCTGGCCAGCGAGCTGGAAGCGCAGCGCGACCACGTGCTCGGCAAACCGCACCGGGAGAAGGAAGGCTGGGACGACGAACTGCTCGCCCAGGCCAACCGCACCGAGGACGAACCGGGCGAGGAAGAGAAGGCGTTCACCTCGCTGCACGCCTCGGCCGAGCTCGACCAGGTCATCTACGACGGCAACTCGTTCGGCACCGCGGTCTTCTCCGGCTCCGACGAGGAGCAGGAGTACCTCGGCCTTCCCGGTCTGCTGGAGCCGGACCAGGTCCGCGCGCTGCTGCGCAAGCGGCAGGAAGAGCAGATCACCGACGAGAAGCGGCGCAAGCCGAAGACCGAGGAACCGGCCGCGCCGCCGGTCCGGTCGCAGTCGGTGAGCGAACGGCTCGGCGCGCTGCGCAAGGAGCTCAACGCGCTGGTCGGCGTGTACCACCACCGCACGAAGAAACCGCACGGCGCGATCCACAACGAACTGCGCCGCCAGTGCGGCGGTCCGCCCACCGCGATGGCGACGGTGGAGCAGCTCGAAGAGCGGATCGTCACGCTGCGCTCCTGGTAGTTCTTCGGGTCGAACAGCGGGGCGCACGGCGTGGTCGTGCGCCCCTGCTCCTGGTAGAACGGGTCGTCCGGTTCGATCCGGGTGCCTGAACGGGCACCGTCGTGCCTTGGACCGGACAAGACCGGACAACTTCTCATTACGCTCGGTGCGTGGCAGGGATCACTCAGTCAGCGCACCGCGAATATGAGGGCTGCGTTGCCGAACCGTGTCCATTTGGTGTCGGTTACTCGATCCCGGCATCTTCCCCAGAGCCGCTCGGCGGCATATGTTGTCGGCCACAACATATCTGCGACGGTGCACGGGGACCCCTCCCGATCACCCCGCGAGCATGATCGGAGAAGGAACGAGGATGCGCACCAGAACCCTTACCCTCCTCGCCGCGACGGTGAGCGCCGGCCTGGCGCTTTCGGCGTGCGGCGCCAACAGCGCGGGCTCCGGCAACTCGGGGGACAGCAAGAGCTCCGCCTCCGCCCCGGCGGGCGGCGGCGCCAGCGGCAAGGTCGGCGTGATCCTGCCGGAGACCGCCACTTCGGCCCGCTGGGAAGCCTTCGACAAGCCGATGCTGCAGGCCGCGCTCTCCGCGCAGGGCTTCAGCGCCGACATCCAGAACGCCCAGGGCGACAACCAGAAGTTCTCCACCCTCGCCGACGGCTTCATCAGCTCGGGCGTCAAGGTGCTGATCATCGCCCCGTCCGACCCGGCGGTCGGCGCGGCGATCGAGGCCAAGGCCAAGAACGCGGGCATCCCGGTCATCGACTACGACCGCCCGAGCCTCGGCGGTTCGGCCGGCTACTACGTCTCGTTCGACAACGAGAAGGTCGGCGAGATCCAGGCGCAGGGCCTGGCCGACGCGCTGAAGAGCAAGCCGGGAGCCAACGTCGTCCAGATCGAGGGCGCGCCGACGGACAACAACGCGACTCTGTTCGCCAACGGGCACGACAAGGTCCTCAAGCCGCTGTACGACTCCAAGGCGCTGAACCTCGTGCAGAAGCAGGCCATCGACAACTGGGACGCCCAGGTCGGCGGCACGACCTTCGAGCAGATCTTCACCCGCGTCAACGGCAAGGTCGACGGCGTCGTCGCGGCGAACGACGAGCTGGCCGGCGCGATCATCACCGTGCTGAAGAAGAACGGGCTCAACGGGAAGGTCCCGGTCACCGGCCAGGACTCGACCCCGGCCGGCCTGCAGGCGATCCTGCGCGGCGACCAGACGCTGACGATCTTCAAGCCGATCAAGGAAGAGGCGGAGAACACCGCGAAGCTCGCGGCCGCGCTGGCCAAGGGCGACACGGCCGCCGCGGACGCGATCGCCACCGGCAAGCTGCACGACCCGAAGAACAACCGCGACCTGAAGTCGGTGCTGCTGCAGCCGCAGCTGATCACGATCAAGGACATCAAGACCGTCGTCCAGCAGGGCTACGTCAAGGCGTCCGACATCTGCACCGGCGACCTCGCCGCCAAGTGCACCGAAAACGGCATCTCCTGACGCCGCAGTAACTCCCCGCCAAGAGCAGCCGGGCCGGGACGCGTTCCCCCGACACGCGTTCCGGCCCGGCATCCACGCGAGAGACAAGCGAATCCCATGAGCGAGCCCATTCTCGACATCACCGACCTGAACAAGAGCTTCGGCCCGGTGCACGTCCTGCACGACGTGGACTTCGCCGTGCGGGCAGGCGAAGTGACCGCGCTCGTCGGCGACAACGGGGCCGGCAAGTCCACTTTGGTCAAATGCATCGCGGGCATTCACCCGTACGACACCGGATCCGTCCGGTTCAACGGCACGGACGCGCACATCCGCGGTCCGAAGGACGCCGCCGAACTCGGCATCGAGGTCGTGTACCAGGACCTCGCGCTGGCCGACAACCTCGACATCGTGCAGAACATGTTCCTCGGCCGCGAGCGCGGCAGCAGCTGGCTGCTCGACGAGGCCAGCATGGAGAAGGCCGCGCGCGAGACGCTGGCGTCGCTGGGCGTGCGCACGGTGAAATCGGTCCGCACCCCGGTTTCCTCGCTGTCCGGCGGGCAGCGCCAGACCGTCGCGATCGCGAAATCCGTGCTGTGGAACAGCAAAGTGGTCATCCTCGACGAGCCGACCGCCGCGCTCGGCGTCGCGCAGACCAAGCAGGTGCTCGACCTGGTCCGCAGGCTGGCCGAACAGGGCCTCGGCGTGGTGCTGATCAGCCACAACATGGCCGACGTGTTCGAGGTCGCGGACCGGATCGCGGTGCTTTACCTCGGCCGGCTCGTCGCGGACGTCCAGACCAAGGACGTGACACACAGCCAGGTCGTCGAACTCATCACCGCGGGCCGATCGGGCGACCTCGGCCTGGCCCGTCCCGAAGCTGTCGCGCTGTGAGCGAGAAAGAACCTGCCATGACCGAAACTTCCGAGAAGCCGCAGACTCCGGACGCGCCCACCGGGGCGATCGCCGACTTCGGCATCGACACCACCTCGATGTCCACCGGCGAGGCGATCAAGGACTACTTCGCGCGGATGAAGGACGGGCAGCTCGGCTCGATTCCCGCCGTGCTCGGCGTGATCGTGCTCGCCGTCCTGTTCAGCGCGCTGTCCGGCGACTTCTTCACGCTGCAGAACATCGCCAACCTGCTGGAGCAGGGCGCGGGCCAGACCATCATCGCGATGGGCATCGTGTTCGTGCTGCTGCTGGGCGAGATCGACCTGTCCGCGGGCACCGCTTCCGGCGTCTGCGCGTCGCTGATGGCGCTGCACTATGTCCACAATGGAAACTTGCTGGGTTCCATGGGAACCGGCGTCTTCATCACGTTCATCGCGGTGCTCGTGCTCGCGGTGGTGCTCGCGCTGCTGCAGAAGATCTGGGCCGGGGCGGCGGTTTCGCTGGTCGGCATCGTGGTGATCCTGGTCGGCGCGCCGGTCAACGCGTGGGTCGAAATGCTCATCGCGGTCTGCACCGGCACCGCGATCGGCTGCATCACCGGTTTCCTCGTGTCGAAGATCGGGATGCCGTCCTTCGTCGTCACGCTGGCGCTGTTCATCGTGTGGCAGGGCGTGATCCTGCAGTTCGTCGGCGAAGGCGGCACGCTGCCGATCAGCACGAGCGACACGCTCAACGCGGTCGCCAACGGCAACCTCTCGGTCGCCGGCAGCTGGGTGCTGTTCGTGGTCGCGGCGGGCGGATACGCGGTGCTCGCGCTCGGACAGCACTTCTCGCGGCTGAAGCGCGGGCTGGTGGTCCAGCCGACGCCGATCGTGCTGGCGAAGGTCGGCGCCATCGCGGTCGTCGCGGCGGTCGCGACCTACTTGCTCACCATCAACCGCGCGTCGAACGACCTCGTCGTGATCGCGGGCGTGCCGTACGTGGTGCCGATCGTCCTGGTCCTCCTGGTGGCGGGCACCTACGTGCTCAACCGCACCAAGTACGGCCGGCACCTGTACGCGGTGGGCGGCAACAAGGAAGCCGCGCGCCGGGCCGGCATCAACGTGCCGAAGCTGCGCACCAGCGTGTTCGTGATCAGCTCGTCGTTCGCGGCGATCGGCGCGATCGTGTACTCGTCGAAGGTCGGCTCCGTCAGCGGCCAGTCCGGCGGCCTGAACACGCTGCTGTTCGCCGTCGGAGCCGCGGTCATCGGCGGCACCTCGCTGTTCGGCGGCAAGGGCCGGATCATGGACGCGGTCATCGGCGGCGCGGTGCTGGCGATCGTGAACAACGGGCTCGGCCTGCTCCAGCAGAAGGCCGCGGTGGTCAACATCATCACCGGTCTGGTGCTTTTGCTGGCCGCGACCGTCGACGCGCTCTCGCGACGGCGGGCTGAGGCATCGGCCCGCTGAGGGCTGATGGGAAGATGACGAGGTGAGCAGCCCGCCCGTCGCCCGCCCGGACGAGGTGCGCCGGCACAACCGCACGACCCTGTTGCGCCTGCTGCACGTCGGCGGGCCCAGTACGCGGGCTGCGCTGGCCACCGAACTGGGGCTCAACCGGAGCACCATCAAGACCCTCGTCGACGGCCTCGCCGAGGCGGGAGTGGTCGAGGAGAAAGTGCCGAGGCCGGGACGAGGGGCGGGCCGCCCCTCGCTCCTGGTCCTGCCGCAGCCGCACGCCGCGGTGGTGCTCGCGGTCGACCTGCAGGTCGAGCACGTGGCGATCGCGCTGGTCGGGCTCGGCGGGCAGATTCTCGGGCGCAACAGCTGGAATCTGCACGCCCGGACGCGGACCGCGGACGAGGTCATCACGCACGTGATCGAGTCGACCCGGGTGCTGGCCGGGGACCTCGGCGTGGAGCCGGTGGCGGTCGGCGTGTCGGTGCCCGGGGTGGTCCGGCGGGCGGACGGGCTGGTGCACGAGGCACCGAACCTGCGGTGGACCGATGTGGCGCTCGGGGACCGGCTGTCCGCGGTGCTGCGGATCCCGGTGCTGGTGGCCAATGACGCCGAGCTAGGGGCGGTTGCCGAGCATCTCCGCGGTGCGGCCCGGGGGTCTTCGGATTCGGTTTACGTATCCGCGGACGTCGGCGTGGGCGGCGGGGTGATTTCGCAAGGGTCTTCGCTTCGTGGCGGAGCGGGGTATGTCGGCGAGATCGGGCACATGGCGATCCGGCCTGGCGGGCGGGCTTGCTATTGCGGGAGCCGCGGGTGCTGGGAGACCGAGATCGGCGAGGCGGCGTTGTGCCGGGCGCTGGGGCTGCCTGAGGACACGCCTCGTGGGGCGATTCTCGTTGAGCTGCGTGAGCTGGGGTCGGATGCTGACTCGGCTGCTGCTCGGCTCGAGGAGTACGCGGAGTGGCTCACGTTGGGGTTGGTCAACGTGGTCAACCTGCTCGGGCCTGAGCTGGTGGTGCTGGGGGACTTGCTGACGGTGTTGCCGGAGTCGGTGATCCGGGCTGTCGCCGAGGAGGTTCGGCGGAGGAGTTTGGTTTCGCGGGCTGTCGGGGGGACTCGGATTGTGAGTTCCGCGTTGGGGGCGGATGTGAAGCTGCTGGGGGCGGCTGAGGTGGCGTTCGAGGTGGTTCTGGACACGGTTTGAGGCTTCTTTCCCTGTGGCGTTGCACGCCACAGGGAGGTTGCGGGTGGGCACCCCGAAGCCTGATTGTGATGACGGGCGGCGGGTGATTGTCAAGGCGGGAAAGATGCCTTGACAAGCACCCGCCGCCCGCATTTCGGCTTCGTATCGGGGTGCGGGAGGGGGCTGGGCGCCCCGCCTGGGTGAGTGCACCGGCTGCGGGTGCGGGCGGGGGCTTTTGATGTACGTGAGGGGAACCCTGAGGGAATCAGATTCCCTCAGGGTTCCCCTCACGTACGGCAGCGGCAGGTGACGAGCCTTCTGGGGCTCTGTGGAGCCCTGTGGTGTCTGAGGTCCGTGAAGGGCTCCTTGAGGGAATCAGATTCCCTCAAGGAGCCCTTCACGGACCTCACGAGGCCGCTCCCTTGGTTTGACGGGCGGGAACGCATCGAGGCGGCGGGTGTGGATGGCCCGCGCGGGGACTGCCCGGCGGGCGTGCGGGACCGGCACTCGCCCAGCGGCTGGCGTGAGCGGGCCAGCACTCGCGGCATCAGCACTCGCCTGGGCAACAGCCTGTGAGGGGACTGCTCACGCCCAAACGGCAGGCACCGAGGCCATACAAACCCGAGGGCGCGAAACCCCAAGCCGCCCCGCCCGCTCGGTCGCCTAGCCCCGGAAACGCCGGAGGCGGCAAGCGCACGCGCGCCTGCCGCCTCCGGGTCGAATCTGTCGGTGAGCGATCTACTTCTGGATCTCCGCGGCCAGTTCCTTGAGCTTGGCCTCGTGCTCGCGGGCGTGGTGCCCGCAGAAGAGCAGCTCGCCTCCGGAGCTGAGGACTGCGCGTACCTGAGCTGCTGCTCCGCACCGGTCGCATCGGTCGGCTGCGGTCAATTCGGGGCGGGTGAGCGTCGGTGTTGTCATGGGGGTCTCCCTCCGTCCCGGCACCGGTCGCCCGGTGCCTCGATCCAGCTACGCCCACTTCGGTGTCGATGCCTTCGGCGGGGATCGCTTCCGGCTCCGCGGTGTTCGTGCTTCCACTCTTGCAGACGTTTGGCGGCCCGCAAGTGTTCCCGCGCCGGTGGGAGGTGCGTCACGCCGAATTAGCCCGGTTGCCGCAATGTCGTCCCATCCCGTAGGACCAGACCACCCGGAACGGAGCGTTTTCCGTGGTCAGGCACCATGCGGGAGTGGGCATTGCACTCTCTGCGAAACGCGTGAACGCGATTCCGGCGCCGGTCTTGTTCGTTCTCAGCGGAATTTCGATGTATGCCGGTGCGGCCATCGCGGTCGACCTCTTCGGGCACGCGACGCCGTCCGGAGTCGCGTGGTTGCGCTGTCTCGGGGCGGCCGTCGTGCTGCTGTTGTGGCGGCGGCCGCCGAAGGCTGCCTGGCGGGGCAAGCGGCTGCTGCTCGCGGGCGCTTTCGGCATCGTCACCGCGGGGATGAACGTGGTCTTTTACGAGGCCATCGCGCGGCTCCCGCTGGGCACCGTCGTGGCGCTGGAGTTCGTGGGGCCGGTCGTCGTGGCCGCGGTCGGGTCGCGGACGCGGCGGGACCTGATCGCGCTGGTGCTGGTGGCCCTCGGCGTGGTCGCGATCGCGGACGTGCGCATCGCGGGCAGTCCGCTCGGGGTCGTGTTCGCGCTGGCCGCGGCGGCCGCGTGGGCGGGGTACATCGTGCTCGGCAAGCGGGTCGCGATCGAAGGGGACGGGCTGGATTCGCTGGCGGTCGGGTTCGTGGTGGCGACCGTCACGCTGTCGCCGCTCGCGTTCGGCACCGGCGAAATGTGGGGTTCGCCACGCATGCTGCTGCTCGGGATCGGCGTCGGCGTGCTGTCGACCGTTGTGCCGTACGCGCTCGACCAAGTGGTCCTGCGCCGCCTCGGGCAGGCTCGGTTCGCGGT
Organism: Amycolatopsis sp. cg13; assembly: GCF_041346965.1. GTDB lineage: Bacteria > Actinomycetota > Actinomycetes > Mycobacteriales > Pseudonocardiaceae > Amycolatopsis. The sequence goes on along the minus strand of NZ_CP166848.1, from coordinate 3,082,660 downwards.
GCTGCTGGCGTTGCTGCCGGTGACGGCGGGCGTCGTCGGGTTCCTGGTGCTCGCGCAGGTGCCGAGTGTGATCGAGGCGGCCGGGACGCTCGCCGTCGTCGCGGGGGTGGCGTTGCGCAGCCGGGACGACGCCGGACCGGTCACTGAGCCGCCCGGGTGAACACTCGCGGATGGCCCGGGCGGCCCCGGCCCGCGATACTGATCCCGAGCCCGAGGAGGTTGCCATGACCAAGGCGGCGTCGGCGGCGGCGAAGGACCTGGCCGCGGCGGGGGTCGGTGGCGTCCATCTCGCCTGGGCGGACAACAACGGCATCCCGCGCTCGCGCGTGGTCCCGGTCGGCGGACTGGCCGACGCGGCGGTCCGCGGCGTGGGCGCGACCTCGCTGTTCGCGGTCTTCGACAGCCACGACGCCATCACCTACGCCCACTCCGGCCTCGGCACGCCGTCCGGCGACATCCGGCTCGTGCCGGTCGTGGAACGGCTCCGCCGGCTCGCCGGACAGCCCGCGCTCGCCTGGGCGCCGGTGCGGCAGCTCGCCGCGGACGGTTCGCCCTGGCCGTACTGCCAGCGTTCCGTGCTGGAGCGCCACGTTGCCGAGGCGGCGCAGCGCGGGCTCGAGTTCCGGGCCGGGTACGAGCTGGAGTTCTCCGTCGCACCGGCGGGCAGCGAGGACGTCGTGTCCGCGCCGGGGCATCGCGGGCCTGCGTACAGCCCGCATGCGCTCATCGGCTTGGACGACTTTGTCGCCGCGCTGCTGCACGATTTCGCCGCCAACGGCTTGCAGATCGGCCAGCTGCACGCGGAATACGGCGTAGCGCAGCTGGAATTGTCGCTCGCGGCTACGGATCCGGTGTCCGCGGCGGACGATCAGCTGCTGGCGCGCCAGACCATCCACGCGGCCGCGCACGCGCACGGCCTCGTGGCGAGTTTCGCGCCGATGATCGGCCTCGGCGCGGCCGGGAACGGCTGGCACCTGCACACTTCCGTCCGCCGCAAGGGACGCAACCTCCTGGCTGGCGACGGCGTACCGGAGGGCGAAGGCGCGGCCTACCTCGGCGGGCTGCTGCGGGATTTGCCCGCGCTGACGGCGATCACGGCACCGAGCGTGCCCTCGACGATGCGGTTGCGGCCCGGGTTTTTCGCTGGAGCGTATGCGTTCTGGGGCGTGGAAAACCGTGAAGCGCCGCTGCGGTACGTCCCGGGAACGGCGTTGCTCGGGACGGAACACGCGAATGTCGAGCTGAAAACGTCGGACGCGTCGGCCAATCCGTACCTCGCGCTGGCGGTCGTGCTCGCCGCCGGGATGGCCGGGATCGAGGATTCGGCGGTCCTGCCGGAGCCGATCGCCGAGGATCCGGGCGGCTGGAGCGAAGGGGAACGGAACACCGCGGGCGTGCTGCCGCTGCCGGCGAGTCCGTCCGAACAGGACACCGCGCTGCTGGCGAATCCGCGCGTGTCCGGGGCGCTGGGGGACGAGCTGCTCGGCGCGTTCCGCGCGGTGCGCGCCTCGGACGCGGCGTGGGCCGCCGAGCGGGCGCCCGAGGAGATCGTGGCGGCGCATCTGTGGCGGTACTGAACACGGGGCTTTCCGACGTCCACTGGCTTCCCGGCGGTGCGCGCCTGGTCGCCGAAGCCCGGGCGGAACTGCCGCAGAAGGACGGCTTGGCGGCGGCCTTCACCGCATTCGTGGCGTTGCGCGCGGCGGACATCGCGGTGCCGGACCAGGACGAGGTCGCGATCGCCGCCGGGACTGTGCGCGCACCGGTCAGCCTCCCGGCGGGCGCGTTGTCCCGCAACGACTTCCGGCTTCCGGTTCCCCTCGACGAGACGGCTGCGGGCACCTCCCTGGACGGGTTGGCCTCGGCGATCCGGACGTTGTCCGGGGAGCAGCTGGCGGTGGTTCCAGCGGTGGGGGAGTGGAGCGCGTCGACGGTCTCGGATTTGTTGCTGGGCCTGTGGGAATTGCCGCGAGTGGCGGTGCTGGCGCGCGTCGACCCGGCGGAACTGGGCGCGCCGGACACGCCGGAACGCGCGCTGCTGGACTATCTCGACACCGGCATCCCTCCACTGTGGACAAACCGGTGGCGGCCACCAGCGCCGCATCACGTGCTGATCGCCGGAGTACGGCTCGGTGCGGAGGGAACGCTGCTGTCCGTTGTGGACACTTACCGCGAACTGGGCGACGAAGGCGTGCACGACCAGCCGGTGGAATGGATCGCGGCGGGGCTGGAGTCGGTGCTGCTGGTCGCGGATGCCCGGCATGCGGAGGCGTTGACGCAGGCGGTTTCCTATGCCGGGTTGCGCACGGAGTAAGCCGCGAAAACGGCTCGCGAGGAGGGCTGAGCGGATGGCAGCCTTCGGCGTTCTCGCGGTGCGCGTCACCCGGAGGGGATGGGAGGAGGCGCTGTCCCGGGCACTGATGACGACCTCCGATCCGGTCGCAAGCCCAGCGGCTGTTGCCCGCGGAACGGGCGTATCCACTGCCCTCAGCGCTGGAAAACCGCTTGTGCCGCAACGACTAGCGGTCGTACTGCTCCTGCGCGTCCAGCAATTCCTCCCAATGCTCCGCGACCCAGCCGTACACCACCCGCATCGGCTCCAGCAGGCTGCGGCCAAGCGGCGTCAGCGCATACTCGACACCCAACGCGGGATCGGCATGCGCCGTCCGGGACACCAGCCCGGAACGTTCGAGGCCGCGCAGCGTCTGGGTGAGCACCTTCGGCGTGACCCGGTGCAACGGCACCCGCAGTTCGGAAAACCGCCGCGGACCGTCCTCCAGGCAGCGGATCACCAGCGCGGACCACTTGTCCCCGAAGCGGAACGGCACCATCGCGGACGGGCACAGTTCCTCGAACAGGTCGGGAGGCAATGGCTGCCGAACGGTCATCGCGGTCTCCTCTCAGTATCCCGGAGGGAACCGGCCCCCTGGCTACCTTCCAGAGCATCGGCACTCCAGGAGGTATTCCCACGATGAGCAAGATCGTCATTTTTGGCGCGGGCGGCCGGGCCGGACGGCAGGCAGTCGCCGAGGCGCGCCGGCGCGGGCACGACGTCACCGCGGTGGTCCGCGATCCCGCGCGCTATCCCGACCTAGCCGACGCCGTCGCCGGCGATGTCACCAACGCGGCAGACGTCTCCGCCCTCGCCGCCGGGCACGACGCGGTCATCAACGCGGCCGCGGTCTACGGCGAGGGCACCGACCCGCACGCGTTCTTCACCGACGCCGCGCACGCTCTCGTCACCGGTTTGCCGCAGGCCCGGCTGGTCGCGGTCGGGCTGTCCGCGCTGCTGCCCGCCGCCGACGGAACCTCGGTGCTGGATGCCATTCCGGCCGAGTTCCGGCCCTTCTGCCTGGCGCACGCGGCGGGGCTCGAGGTGTTGCGCGCCGAAGGCACCGAGCTGGACTGGGTGTACGTCAGCCCGGTCGGCGACTTCGACCACGACGGCGAGCGCACCGGTCGCTACGAAATCGGCGAGCACGGCGACCTCTCCGCCAAGATCTCGTACGCCGATTTCGCCGTGGCGTTGCTCGACGAGATCGAGCACCCGCGGCACCTCCGCGTGCATCTCGCGGTGGCCTGAACCTACTTCGCGAAGCGGGAGTGCTTGCGGCCGTAGAAGAAGTAGATCAGCAGGCCGATCACGAGCCAGGCGGCGAACCTGATCCAGGTCATCACGTCGAGGTTCAGCATCAGGTAGAAGCACGCCACCGCGGCGATGATCGGCAGCACCGGCGAGAACGGCACGGTGAACGGGCGCTTCAGGTCCGGGCGGCGCTTGCGCAGCACCGGCACCGCGACCGCGACGATGATCATCGCCGACAGCGCGCCGATGCTGACCATGTCGGCCAGCGCCGAGATCGGCACGAACGCCGCCAGCACGGCGATCAGCGCGGCCCCGCCGATGGTCATCCGGTGCGGCGTGCCCCAGCGCGGGTGCGCCGTGCCGATGGCCTTGGGCAGCAGGCCGTCGCGGCCCATCGCGAAGCCGATCCGGCCGATCGTGACCAGTTCGACCATCATCACCGACGTCAGCCCGGTGACCGCGCCGAGCGAGATCAGCGCGCCGACCCAATGCTGGCCGACCCGGTCGAACGCGTCCGCGAGCGGCGCGCCGGAGTCGATGTCGGTGTAGTGGACCATCCCGGTGAGCACGATCGACACGCCGATGTAGAGCACCGCGCACACGGCCAGCGCGCCGAGGATGCCGACGCGGAGGTCCTTGCGCGGGTTGATGGTCTCCTCGCCGAGGTTGGCGAGAGCTTCGAAACCGGTGTAGGCGAAGAACACGACGGCCGCGGCGGTGACCATGCCGGCGATGCCGTACACCGACTGCTCGAGCCCGAGCGCGGCCTGGACCACTGGCTGGTGCAACGCGTTCGCGCTGCTCGACGGCGGCTGCGCGGGCGGCACGAACGGGGTGAGGTTCGAGCCCTTCACGAAGAACACGCCCACGGCGAGGATCAGCACGCACACCGCGACCTTGACGAGCACCAGCACGTTCGTGAGCCACGAGGACTCCTTGATGCCGACCACGGCCACGACCGTCAGCACCGCGATGATCAGCACCGCGCCGATGTTGACCTTCGCGTCCTCGCCGAACCAGTCAGGCGACAGCCCGAGCAGGTTCGCGAGGTAGCCGGACCAGCTGCGCGACACCACGGCCGCGCCGAGCGCGAACTCCAGCAGCAGGTCCCAGCCGATGATCCAGGCGAAGATCTCGCCGAGGGTGGCGAAGGCGTAGGTGTAGGCGCTGCCCGCGGTCGGCACGCTGGAGGCCAGTTCGGCGTAGCAGAGCGCGGCGAGCCCGGCGACCACCGCGCCGATCACGAACGACAGCGTGACCGACGGCCCGGCGTGCGTCTTGGCCTCGACCCCGGCGAGGGTGAAGATCCCGGTGCCGATGATGATGCCGACGCCGAAGCCGATCAGGTCGCGTCCCCTGAGCCGCCGCTTCAGCTCGCCGGATTCCTGCCGCTTGAGGACTTCGTCGACGTCGAGAGTTCTCCGCACACCCATGGGGGAACGTTAGAAGGTGACGGCCGGATGCGCAGATCGGCTATCCGGGTGGTGTGAGGCCGTGGTCCTGCGCCAGGATCGCCGCCTGCACCCGGGAACGCAGCCCGAGCTTGGCCAGCACCCGGGAAACGTGCGTTTTCACCGTCGCCTCGCCGATGTACAGCCTGGCGCCGATCTCAGCGTTCGAAAGCCCGCCGCCAAGACAGCCCAGCACATCGCGCTCGCGTTCGGTGAGGTCCGCCAGCCCGGTCGGGGCAGGCGACGGCTCGGCCGGGGTGCTGGCGAAGGCCGCGATCAGCCGTTTCGTGACCTGCGGCGCGAGCACGGCTTCACCGGCCGCGACGAGCCGGACCGCCTCGATCAGCCGCGGTGCTTCCACCGACTTCAGCAGGAACCCGGCGGCCCCGGCGCGCAGCGCGGCGTGCACGTACTCGTCGAGGTCGAAGGTGGTGAGGACCAGGACTTCGGCGAGCCCTTCGGCGATCAGCTGCCGGGTGGCGGTGATCCCGTCGGTGCCGGGCATCCGGACGTCCATCAGCACGACGTCCGGCCGCAGCGCGCGGGCCTGGCGCAGCGCGACCTCGCCGTCGGCGGCTTCGCCGACCACCTCGATGCCGTCGGCGTTGCCGAGGATGAGCGCGAGCCCGGCGCGGATCGCGCCGTGGTCGTCGGCGACGAGGACTCGGATGGTCATGACGGCTCTCCGGCGAGGGGAAGTTCAGCGTGGACGAGCCAGCGCGGCCCGGACGGACCTGCTCGCAGGGTGCCGCCGACGGCGTGCGCGCGCTCGCGCATGCTCAGCAAACCGTGCCCGCCGCTGTCGGCCTGGGCCGGCGCGCCGAGCAGTTCGTTGCCGATCTCGACGGTCAGCGTGCCGTCGGCCACTCGCAGCCGCACCGTCGTCTGGCTGCCCGGCGCGTGTTTGACCGCGTTGGTGAGCGCTTCCTGCGCGATCCGGTACGCGGTGAGGTCGACTGCCGTCGGCAGTTCTTCGTCCACAGTGGAATCCACGGTCACCGTCATGCCCGCCGCCCGCGCCGATTCCACCAGCCTGGACAGTTCGGCCAGCCTCGCCGGGGCGGTCACCTCGTCGTCGGTGGACTCCGAACGCAACAGACCGATCATCGCGCGCATTTCTTCCAGCGCGCGCACGCTGTTCTCGCGCACCGCGACGAGCACGGTCTGCGCGGTCTTCGGATCGTCTGCCATGGACAGTGCCGCTTCCGACTGGATGGCGATGGCCGACAAATGCCCGGCGACGACGTCGTGCAGGTCGCGGGCCATCCGCGCACGCTCGGCCGCCACGGCCGCCTTTCGGTCCAGCGCGGCGATCGTCGCGAGCTGCTCGGCGTTGGCCCGTTCGGTCGACGCGATGTCGCTCTGCTGGCGCACATTCGCGCCCCACCACACTGGGACCAGAAGGAACGACAGCATGCCGAACACCCCGAACGCAGCCGCTCGCCAGCCCGCGATGGCCACGAAGACGAACAGCACGGCGAGCGTGGCGGCGGCGGTCACTCCGACCAGCACCCGGGCCGTGCGGCGGGAGCCGTGCAGGACCGCGGTGTAGAGGAAATCCGTGTACGCGACGGCGATCGGCAACGACAGGCCCAGCACGACGTCGACCCCGACGATGCCGGTCGCGATCAGCAGCCCCCACGGCACGGTCCGGCGCAGGAACAAGGCGAGGCACATCGCGCCGAGCTCGGCGAACCGGACCCAGACCGGATACGGATCGCTGTCCCCCTGCAGCCGGTGGACGTCGATGAGGTACAGCATCGTGCCGCCGGCGAACACCGCGAGCGCGACGAGGCCGTTCTGCTGCCACAACGGCAGTTCGCGCGGCCGGGGGAGGGCCGAGCGCAGGTCTCGCAAGCGCACCCGACCATGACAGCACACCGCGGCGGCCCGGTCGTCCTACGAAATGATGACCCCCCGATCGTGCCGACCGCTGACGCGCCCGCGGCCGTGTGCCCGTGAAAGTGGACCCATGGACGAGATTCTGAACAGCCCGATGACCGCCGCCATCGTGGCGTGCGAGATCGGGTTCTGGGTCTTCATCGCGGCCGGGCTGCTGACCCGGTACGCGCTGCGCAAGCAGAAGGCCAGCACCGTGCTGCTCGCGCTGGTGCCCGTGGTCGACCTGGTGCTGCTGGTGATCACGGTGATCGACCTGATGAACGGCGCGGTGCCCAACCTGACGCACGGGCTGGCCGCGGTGTATCTGGGCTTCTCGGTGGTGTTCGGGCCGTCGATGGTGGAGTGGGCCGACGTCCGGTTCGCGCACCGGTTCGCCGGCGGGCCGCGGCCGGAGAAGCTGTCCGGCCGCGCGAAGACCCGCAAGGAATGGCGTGAATGGGGCAAATGCGTGCTGGCGTCCGCGATCAGCGCCGGGTTGCTGGTGCTCGCGATCGCGGTGGTCGGCAGCTCGGGCCACACCGAACCGCTGTGGGGCTGGCTGCCGCGGCTGGGCACGGTCACCGGCCTGTGGTTCGTCTTCGGGCCGCTGTGGCAGGGGATTTTCGGCTCCTCCGCGCCGAAAGAGGAGGCGTCGCGATGATCGAGCTGGTGGGAATTCTGTTGGTCGTGCAGGGCGCGGGCGGGCTGATCAACCGGCTCGCCGGGGCGGAGCACCCGAGCTGGTTCGTCCAGTTGCACGTGCTGCCGCCGCGGCTGCACGTGATCGCCAGCATCGTCCTGCTCGGGGCGGGCGTGGCGGTGCTGTTCGCGAACCGGGCGCGCAAACGCCGTCGCGGCTAAACTCGGCGGGGTGGCGGCCGGTCCGGTTGTGCTGTTCGCCGTGGTCAGCGTGGCACCCTCGGCATTGTTCTGGGCTGCCCTCCGTCTTCCCGCTGTTTGTCGCTGGCTTCGTCGGCGACGCGCCGCTCCCGTGCCGTCCGAACCGCCGGTAGAGCAGGTGGCCGCCGACCTGCGCCGGGTACGCCGGACCCTCGCGCAGCTCCCCGCCGGAACGCCCGCCGCGCGGCGGATCGGCACCCGGCAGGCGTACGACGCACTGCTCGTCACCGCCTGCCGCGAGCTCGGCGTCGAACACCGGCTCGACGGCTTGCGCGAGGGAGCCGACCGGGATCTCGAGCGGCTGCGGATCGAGGATTCGCTGAGCCGTAAAGGATTCGTGCTGTCCTGAGCGGAGTGGCAGGATGCCCCGGTGGACTTCCAGCCGAAAGACCGGCCCTCGGACGCGTTCCAGCAACCCCTCACCGCCGAGCAGATCGAACTGCTCTGCCGCCGTGCGCTCGGCACCAGCGTGCGGTCGGCGGTCGAGATCGGCTGGGGCGGATACAACAACACCTACCGGGTGGAGCTGGCCGACGGCCCTGCGATCCTGCGCGTCGCCCCGGAACCGGCGCGGCAGAACCGGATCGAGCACCAGTTCATGCGCAACGAATACCTTGCCGCGCCGTACTTCGCGCCGATCGCGCCGCTGATGCCGCGCACGATCGCCGCCGACTTCACGCACCAGGTCATCGGCCGGGATTACGTCCTGCAGGCGGTTCTTCCCGGAGAGCCCGGCCCGGAAGTCCTTTCCGCGCATACGCCGGAGGAGCGGGCGCCGTACTTCCGCCAACTCGGCGAAATCACCCGCGCGATCCACGACGTGCGCGGCCCCGGTTTCGGCGTCGTGGCCGGTCCGCATTTCGCGACCTGGAGCGAAGCGCTCATCGCGTATTTCGAGGACAACGCGGCAGATGTCGAAGGCTTCGGCCTCGACGGGGCTGACTTGCGCGCGATGGCCGCTTGGGTGAAGCGCGACGCCGCGCTGCTCGACGAGATCACCGAACCGCGCCTGATGCACGGCGATCTGTGGCACGTGAACGTCATGCTGACGCCGGAGCTGGAGATCGCCGGAGTGTTCGACCACGACCGCAGCTGGTGGGGCGACCCGGCGGCGGACTGGACGATCCGCATGGCCTCGGTGAAAACGGGTTCGAGACGGGATTGGTTCTGGGAAACCTACGGACGGCCCGACGAGTCCCCGTCGGCACGGCGGCGGGCGTTGTACTACGAGGCCCGCCACCTCGGCGCGGTGCGGCTGGAACGGCAGCGGCTCAAGGAGCGCGAGGTGGAGGAGACGTACGCCGATGTGGCCGAGATTCTGGCGGCGTTGGAGTCAGAGTGAGGGGTCAGAGCCGCGGAGTGCAGCCCACCAGAAGCCGAAGGCGGCGATCAGGACGCTGACCGTTAGCCAGCCCGCGAATCCGCTGCCGTCGACCAGCGCCCAGAACGCACCTACGACCGGAGCGACGGCCAGGACCGGCAAGTCGGCACGGAACTGACGTGCGAGGCGAACCGGCGTGGCAGCGGCAAGCGTGCGTTCCTCGTCAGGTGCGGAGGGGTTGTCCAGACGGCGGCCGCGAGGCTCACCAGTGCGCACCGAACCCGCCGGATACAGCACCTCGCCGTCGATGCGGACGGCGACGTGCCGGTCCGTGCGCAGGTCGCCCAGCACCTCGACGCGTGAAGGCGACGGCAGGCCGATCAGCGTCGGCGAGAAGTACACCGGGATCCACCTCGGTGTAGCCGTGTCGGTCTCCAGCCACGACCGCGTGAGCAAGCCTCGCTGCATCTTCACTCGCCGCACCGGCACCGAGGAGCCCGTCTTGCGCCGCGACGGCTGGACGAAGCGCGTGAAGAGCAAGAACCCATTCACCGCAAGCATCGCGAGCACCGCCACGACAGTGACCGTCGCGTACGTCGACGCGCGGTCCGCGGTCACCAAAGCCGAAGCCCCGGTCGTAACCGCCCGCGAGGGAGCCGACGGGTCATAGCGCACCGGAACCTTCGTGCCCAGCGGCGGGGGAGTGGTGTCCAGCTCGACCGCCGCGTTCGCTTCCGGCTGGTTCGGCACCGGGAACCGTACCGTGACCGTGGCGTCGTCGACTCGCGAAACGATTCCGGTCGCGTTCACACTGAGGCCCTGCAAGCGCGGCCGGGTGCTGTTGAACTCCAGCAGCTGCACCACGAACACCACTGCGCACGCGACGAACACGACGGCACTCGTCACGAGAATGTGCCGCACCGGCCGCAATCGCAGGAACTTCCGCACAGAGATCACCTTAACTGTCCAAAAAGGAAGGAGCGGCGCGGGGAGTCCGCGCCGCTCCTTCGAATCCCGCCAGGGGAGGATTACTTCACGAACCCGATCTTGACGAAGTCGTACGGGGTGTTCGCGTAACCCGGCGAACCGAAGTTGCCGAGGGTCTTGCGGACGGCGAAGGCACCGGTCGACTGGAAGATCGGAAGCTGGTGGCCCAGCGCCCAGATCTCCTTGTCCGCGGCGTTGAGGTCCGCGGCCCGCTTGGTGTCGTCCAGTTCCTGCGCGGCGGCGTCGATCAGCTGGTTCACCTTGTCGCTGCCGATGTGCCCGTAGTTCTGGTTGACGTTCTTCGGGTCGTAGTAGTAGATGCCCTTGCTGCCGCCGATCGGGAACGAGTTCGAGATCCAGCGGAACAGCGTGAGGTCGAAGTTGCCGACGTTGACGTAGTTCTTGAAGAACTCGGCCGTCGGGACCGCGACGATGTCGATGCCCACGCCGATCGCCTTCAGCTGCGACTGCAGGATCTGGCCGGTCTGCTGGCTGATCGGGGTGCCGGTCGGGATGACCAGGCGCAGCTTCAGCTGCTTGCCGTCCTTGGCGCGCAGGTCGCCGGACTGCTTCCAGCCCAGCTTGTCCAGCTCCGCCTTGGCCGCGTTCTGGTCGAACTTGTACGGGCCGCTGTTGTCCTCGTAGGTCTTCGAGCCCTTGAGGAACCAGTGGTTGCCCAGCGGCGTGGTGTCCTTCTGCATCTGGCCGAGGATCGACTTCGCGATGCTGACGGTGTCGACGCCGCGCAGCACGGCCACCCGCAGGTCCTTGTCCGCGAGGATCGAGGACGAAGCGCCGTTGAGCGTCATGTGCGTGTAGTCGGGGTAGGTCGACTGGCGCACGACCGCGTTCGGGTCCGACTGGGCCCGCTTGAACGCGTTGATGTCGTTGTTCAGGTTGTAGAAGTCGATCTGCCCGTTCGCGAACGCGTCGGCCAGCGCGGGACGGTCCACGACCTTGAAGGTCACGGTGTCCAGCTTCGGCTTGTCGCCCCACCAGTTCGGGTCGCGCTCGAACACCGCGGTCTTGGCGGTGTTGTCCACGTTCTTGATCTTGAACGGACCCGCGGTGATCAGCGCCTTCTGCGCCCACGCCTTGTTGAAGGTGTTCGGGTCGGAGTTCAGTTCCTTCGGGTAGAAGGGCGAGAACAGCGCCTTCCACTCGGCGAACTTCTTGCCGAAGGTCACCTTGACGTCGAGGTCGTCAGTGCCCTTCTCGACCTTGGCGATGTCCTCGTAACCGGTGGTGCCGGAGACCTGGTAGGCCGGGTCCTTGCCGTTGAGCACCTTGGCCTGGGCGGCGAAGTCCTCCCACGAGAACTGGCGGCCGTTGCTCCACTTGGCCTTCGGGTTGATCTTGTACTCGACGACCTGCGGGTCCTGGCTGACCAGTTCGGCCGAGGTCAGGTAGTTCTTGTTCACCGAGACCGACGCGTCGGCGTTCTGGGTGAAGATGTACGGCATGATCGCGCCGTCCATGTTGGCGCCGTCCAGCACCGTGCCGTCGACCTGGTTGTAGTTCCAGTTGTCCGGCATCGAGTCGATCGGCCACTTGAAGTCGCCGCCGTCCTTCAGCTTGTCCAGCGGCTGCTCGTTGATGTCCGCGGTCTTGACGCCCGTCGTGCCGGCGTCCTGCAGACCGTTGCTGCCGCCGCCGCTGCCGCCGCCGCAAGCGGCGAGCAAAAGCCCCAGAGCGGCAACGGGGGCCACGAGTGCGGCCATTCTCCGTCGCATGTGTTTACCTTCCTTCTTCTGGTGTGCCAACGGATTGTGGCTACACAACTTCGCGGGTTTTGGCGTAGTGGCACGCGACGTCGTGGTCCTGCGCGCGGGATTCGCGCGGAGGTTCGACGTCGACGCACTTCTTCTTGTCCTGTTCGGACAGTTGGGAGAAGACGAAACACCGCGTGCGGAACCGGCAGCCCGACGGCGGATTCGCCGGGCTGGGCAGGTCGCCGGTGAGGATGATCCGGCCGCGCTCGCGCTCCTTGGCCGGGTCCGGGATCGGGATCGCGGACAGCAGCGCCTGCGTGTAGGGATGCTGCGGCGCCTCGAAAACCGTGCGGACGTCGCCGATCTCCACGATCTTGCCGAGGTACATCACCGCCACCCGGTCGGCGATGTGCCGGACCACGGACAGGTCGTGCGCCACGAACAGGTACGACAGGCCCAGCTTGGCCTTCAGCTCGTCCAGCAGGTTGATCACGCCGGCCTGGATCGACACGTCGAGCGCGGACACCGGCTCGTCGAGCACGATCAGCTTCGGCTCCAGCGCGAGCGCCCGCGCGATGCCGATGCGCTGGCGCTGCCCGCCGGAGAACTCCGCCGGATACCGGTCGGCGTGCTCCGGGCGCAGGCCGACCAGCCCGAGCAGTTCCGGCACGCGCTTGGCGATGCGCTCCTTCGAGAACCCGTGCGTGACCATCGGCTCGGCGATGATGTCGCCGATCGGCAGCCGGGGGTCGAGCGCGGCCATCGGGTCCTGGAACACCACCTGCAGGTCGCGGCGGATCGACTTGCGGTCCTTGCCCGCGAGCTTCGCGACGTCCTTGCCGAGCACCGCGACCGAACCGTGCGCCGGGGCGGCCAGTTCGAGGATCTCCATCAGCGTGGTCGACTTGCCGCAGCCGGATTCCCCGACCAGGCCCAGGGTTTCGCCCTCGACGATGTCGAAGGTGATCCCGTCGACCGCGCGCACCGTGCCGATCTTGCGCTTGAAAACGGTGCCCTTGCTGACCGGGTAGTGCTTCTGCAGGTCCTGCACGTCGAGCACGGTCGAGCGCTGGGCGCGCGGCACCGAAGCGACCGCGGCCTCCTCGATCACCTCGGCGCCGTAGACCTCGGCGGCGTCCGCTTCCGGACGGGCGAGTTCCTCGGTGCGGATGCAGGCGGACCGGTGCGTCGTGTCGACCGGCGCGTTCGGGTTGCCCGGCGTGATCGTGAACAGCTCCGGTTCCGCGGTGCGGCAGGCGTCGATCGCCAGCGGGCAGCGCGGCGCGAACGGGCAGCCTTGGGGCAGGTTCACCAGCGACGGCGGCTGGCCCTCGATCGGCACCAGCGGCTGCTTCTCCCGCGCGTCCACGCGGGGGATCGAACCGAGCAGGCCCAGCGTGTACGGCATCCGCGGCTGGGCGTAGATCGTGTCGACCGGCCCCTGCTCGACCGCGCGCCCGGCGTACATCACCATCAGCCGGTCGGCGAACCCGGCGACCACGCCGAGGTCGTGCGTGATGATCACGATGCCGGCGCCGGTGACCTCCTGCGCGGTCTTCAGCACCTCCAGCACCTGCGCCTGCACCGTCACGTCGAGCGCGGTGGTCGGCTCGTCGGCGATGATCAGGTCCGGGTCGTTGGCGATCGCGATGGCGATCACCGCGCGCTGGCGCATGCCGCCGGAGAACTCGTGCGGGAACGCCTTCGCCCGCGCCGCCGCGTTCGGGATGCCGACCAGGTCGAGCAGTTCGACCGCGCGGTTGTTCGCCTGCTGCTTGGTGACCGTGCCCTTGCCGTGCACCAGCAGCGCTTCGGCGATCTGCGCCCCGACGGTGTACACCGGGGTCAGCGCGGACAGCGGGTCCTGGAAGACCATCGAGATCTTCTTGCCGCGGATCTTCGACAGCTCGGCGTCGGACTTGCCGATCAATTCGCTGTCCTGGAACCGGATCGAGCCCGACACCCGCGCCTGCGGCGGCAGCAGCCCCATGACCGCCAGCGACGACACCGACTTGCCCGAACCGGACTCGCCGACGATGCCGAGCACCTCGCCCGCGGCGACCTGATAGTTCAGCCCGCGCACCGCGTGCACGCGGCCGGACTCGGACGGGAAGGACACTTCGAGGTCGGAAACCTCGAGCACGGTGCCGGTGGGCTTGCCCGTTTCCGCGCTCAGCTCGAGTGCGGCGCTCATGCTTCTGCTCCCACAGTCTGCGTCGAGGCGGTCGACTTGGTTTTCTCTTCGATCCGCTTGCGTTCCTTGCGCCGCGACCGGCTGGACGACGGGTCGAGCGCGTCGCGCAGGCCGTCGCCGACGAAGTTCACCGCGAGCACGGTGAACACCAGGAAGCCGGCCGGGATGTAGAACAGCCACGGGAACGTGCGGACCGCGTCGGAGCCCGCCGAGATCAGCGTGCCCAGCGAAACGTCCGGCGCCTGCACGCCGAAGCCGAAGAACGACAGCGACGTCTCCATGATGATCGCGACACCGACGTTGATCGTCGCGTCGATGATCAGCAGCGACGCCATGTTCGGCACGATGTGCTTGAAGATGATCCGCCACGGGGACTGGCCCATGAACTTGGCGGCTTTCACGAACTCGCGTTCGCGCAGCGTCAGCGTCATGCCGCGGACGATGCGGGCGGTGATCATCCACTGGAACAGCGCGATCAAGCCGACCAGGATCAGCCAGGTCTTGCCGCGGAAAGCCGGCGACAGGATCGAGATGATCAGGAACGGCGGCAGGATCAGCAGCAGGTCGACGACCCACATCGACACCCGGTCGGTCCAGCCGCCGAAGTACCCGGCCGCGGAGCCGACGATCGAGGCCACGCCGGTGGAGAACAGCGCGGCCAGCAGGCCGATGGTGAGCGACTTCTGCAGCCCGCGCATGGTCTGCGCGAACATGTCGCCGCCGATCTGGTTGGTGCCGAACCAGTGCGTGCCGTCCGGCGGCATCAGCGTCGAGGCCGGGTCGAGTTCGTCGTAGCCCCACGGCGAGTACCAGCTGTAGGTGAACGCCAGGACGTAGAACAGGAGGATCACGACCAGCCCGGCGACGGCCAGTTTGTTGCGGAAGAACCGGCGGGAGACGAGCTTGCCGCGGCTGGAGGACTTCCCGCCCTGCTGCTCGGTTGCCGTTTCGGTGGCGGCGACGGCCGAGTCGGCGAGGTCGGCCTCGTTCAATGGGGCGGCCATCAGATCCTCACCCTCGGGTCGAGCGCGGCGTAGAGCACGTCCGCGAGCCAGCCGGCGAGCAGCACGCAGATCGCGATGAACAGGGTCACGGTGGTGACGATGTTGGTGTCCTGCTTCTGAATGCCGGTCACCAGCCAGTCGCCCATGCCGTACCAGCCGAAGATCTTCTCGGTGAAGACGCCGCCGGTGATGAGCAGGCCGAAGCCGAACGCGAACAGCGTCGCCATCGGGATCAGCGCGGTGCGCAGGCCGTGCTTGAACAGCGCGCGCCTGCGGGTGAGGCCCTTGGCCTGTGCGGTGCGCAGGAAGTCCGAGCCGAGCACGTCGAGCATCGCCGAACGCTGATAGCGGCTGTAGTAGGCGACCTGGGTCAGCACGATCGCCAGGGTCGGCACGATGATGTGCTGCAGCCGGTCGAGCAGGACGTCGCCGAAACCGCCGTCGATCGCGCCGCCTTCGCCCTGCACGATGAAGAACTGGTACCCGTCGAGCAGGTTGTCGTTGACCGACTGCGCGCCCGCCTTGAGGATCGTGGCGATCACGAAGACCGGCGTCGACAGCACCACGAAGGAGAACGTGGTGGCGAGGTAGTCGCTGATCTTGTACTGCCGGATCGCGCTGACCACGCCGACCAGCACGCCGATGATGATGCCGATCGTGATGCCGAGCAGGAACAGCCGCAGGCTCACGCCCGCGCGGCGGAACAGCTCGTCGGTGATCGCCTGATCGGCGACAGTGCGGCCGAAGTCGCCCTGGATGACGCCGCCCAGCCACGTGAAGAACCGGTGCGGGATCGCCTGGTCCAGGTGCAGCTCGGCGGCCTTCGCGTCGATGGTCGCCTGCGGGGCGGGCGGGTTGCGCAGTTTGAGCGCGTCCAGCGGGCTGAAGGACAGAGACGCCAAGGAGAACGCCGCGAAAGTCGCGACGAGGCACAGGGCGATGTAGTTGACGAGTCTGCGGAGGAGGAACCCGATCACAGTTGCCTCGCTTCACCGGGGCCGGAGGATCCGCTCCGAGCCGCCGGGCTTCCCTGGCTCGCTCGCGATTGAGTTTTCGTCGAAAACACTGGGCGGTGCTGCCTTCCAATACTGACGCTCGTTGTGGGCGCAGCCTAATCGCGATCACCCGTTGCGATCTTCGTTTTCAGGCAACCAAACAATCACGATTTCCGTGTTCGGGCGGAGAACAACCGACTTTAGCCTCTTGTCGGGGTCCCGGTGTCGCGGTGGGTGCGCGACTGTGCACCGGCGATGAGTATTCCGGAACGGTTCCGGGGGTTCCGGGTGAACGGTTGTGAACGGGAAACGGACACCCGCGGAACGTCCGCTGCTCGGCGGCGCCGCCGGGAGGCGCTTTCCTCCGCCGGAACCGGGCCCGTGCATTCCGGTTGTGCGGCAGCGTAATTCGCATCGGGATCCCGCGTCTCCGGGTTTTCCGGACCGGCCGGTGTCCACTGTGTCCGGCCGAAGGAAGGATTTCGCGGAATTGCCAGGCGGACGCCGGCCGCGTTGTTGTCGGTAAACGCGAAAAACCCCGCCGCCGCGTAGTGCGGGGCGGGGTTTCTCGCGGGAACCGGAGAAGCTCAGTCCAGGTAGTCGCGCAGGACCTGCGAGCGCGACGGGTGGCGCAGCTTCGACATCGTCTTCGACTCGATCTGCCGGATCCGCTCGCGCGTGACTCCGTAGACCTGGCCGATCTCGTCGAGGGTGCGCGGCTGGCCGTCGGTGAGGCCGAAGCGCAGCCGGACCACGCCCGCCTCGCGCTCGGACAGCGTCTGCAGCACCGACTGGAGCTGGTCCTGCAGCAGCGTGAACGACACCGCGTCCACCGCGACGACCGCTTCGGAGTCTTCGATGAAGTCGCCGAGCTGCGAATCGCCCTCGTCGCCGATGGTCTGGTCCAGCGAGATCGGCTCGCGCGCGTACTGCTGGATCTCCAGGACCTTCTCCGGCGAGATGTCCATCTCCTTGGCGAGCTCCTCGGGCGTCGGCTCGCGGCCGAGATCCTGCAGGAGTTCGCGCTGTATGCGGCCGAGCTTGTTGATGACCTCCACCATGTGCACCGGGATGCGGATGGTGCGGGCCTGGTCGGCCATGGCGCGGGTGATCGCCTGGCGGATCCACCACGTGGCGTACGTGGAGAACTTGTAGCCCTTGGTGTAGTCGAACTTCTCCACCGCGCGGATCAGGCCGAGGTTGCCCTCCTGGATCAGGTCCAGGAACGCCATGCCGCGGCCGGTGTAGCGCTTGGCCAGCGACACCACGAGCCGGAGGTTCGCCTCCAGCAGGTGGTTCTTGGCCCGCTCGCCGTCGCGCACGATCCACTTGAGGTCGCGGCGCATCTGGGTGACGAGCTTCTCGCCCTCCTCCTCGGCGGTGCGCACGCGCTCGGCGGCGTAGAGCCCCGCCTCGATCCGCTTGGCGAGCTCCACCTCCTCCTCGGCGTTCAGCAGCGCGACCTTGCCGATCTGCTTGAGGTAGGCGCGGACGGAGTCGGCCGACGCGGTGAGCTCGGCGTCCTTGCGCGCCTGGCGCAGCGCCTCGGACTCTTCCTCGTCCCACACGAAGTCCGGGTTGTCCGAGGACTTGCCGCCCTTGTCCGCCGCCGCGGCGCGACGGCGCGCGGCAGTGGACGTGGCCGCGCCCGCGGGCCCTTCGGTCGTTTCGGCCTCGTCCGCGTCGTCGGAATCGTCGTCATCGTCGTCGGTCTCGTCGTTGACCGTTTCGTCGACGACGTCGACCTCGACCTCTTCGAGATCGGACAGGTCCGGGCTGTCGAGTTCGGCCTCGTCGAGGTCGACCGGGCCGTCGGGATCGCCGTCGTCGGTCTTCGCGCCCTTCGCGGCGGCCTTCTTCGCCGGAGCCTTCTTGGCCGGAGTCTTCTTCGCGCCTGCCGACTTCGCGGCGGTCTTGCGCGCCGGGGACTTCTCCGCTCCGGTGGCCGCCTCGTCGGCCGGCTCGCCGGCTTCGGTCGCTGTCTTCGTCCCGCCTCGGGTTGCGGTTCTTGCGGCTGCCACTTACGCCCTTTCGCAGCGGTCGATCATGACGAGCCGAGATGTCGCCACCTCGGCTGCCTCACATTCGGGGAACACGCCTCGGCCTGCGGTTTTGCCTCCGCAGCTCCTGCGCCGTGTTCCATTGTAACGACGTCGGCCCACTGCGTCGCGAAGCGATCACCCTCCGGCCCCTGCCCGGCGCCTCCCGGTGACCGGTCCGAGACCCGGCGCGGGGCCTCCCCGCTCAGTGCCCGGCACCCTCCGCGGCGGCCGCGGCGGCCCCGACGATGCCCGCGTTGTTCTGCAGCGACGCGACGACCACCGGCGTGCGGATGTCCAGCAGCGGCACCCACTTCTCGGCCTTCTTGCTGACGCCGCCGCCGACGATGAACAGGTCCGGCCAGATCAGGTTCTCCAGCACCGAGAGGTACCGGTGCACCCGCTTGGCCCACTGCGGATACGACAGGCCCTCGTTGTCCTTCACCGAAGCGGCGGCGCGTTTCTCCGCGTCGTGGCCGTCGACCTCCAGATGGCCGAATTCGGTGTTGGGCACGAGCTTGCCGTCGTGGAACAGCGCGCTGCCGATGCCGGTGCCGAAGGTGAGCAGCGCGGTCACGCCGGTGCGCGCGGCCGCGTCGCCGAAGCGGATCTCGGCGAGGCCCGCGGCGTCGGCGTCGTTGAGCATCGTGACTTCCTCGACGCCCTTGCCGAGCCGCTTCGCGAAGAGCGCCTCGGCGTCCGTGCCGATCCACTTGCGGTCGATGTTGGCCGCGGTGTGCGCGGTGCCCTTCTTCACGACCGCGGGGAGCGTGACGCCGACCGGGCCGTCCCACTCCGCCGCGCGGACGATCTCGGCGACGACGTCCGCCACCGCGTCCGGCGTCGACGGCTGCGGCGTTTCGATCCGGTGCCGGTCCCCGATGAGCTGTCCCTGTTCCAAATCGACCAGCGCGCCTTTGATCCCGCTGCCGCCGATGTCGATTCCGAAACCTCGGGTCGCCGTCACTGACGTGGTCCCTTCTCGCACGATTCAGAAGTCTGCTGCGGAGACTTTAACCGGATGTGATGACATGGCGGGCGTGGGAGTTGACGAGGCGATGCCGAACGACCTGAAAGACACCGCCGAGCAGGTCGCGGTCGAGGCCGCACACCTGGTCCGGACGGCGTGGGTGCGGATGCAGTCCGGCGGCGAGGTCGCGGTGGACACGAAGTCCGCGGAAACCGACGTGGTGACGGCGGTGGACCGGGAATCGGAGGAACTGGTCCGCGCGCGGCTGGCGCGGATCCGGCCCGGGGAACCGGTGCTGGGGGAGGAGGGCGGCGGTTCTGTCGGAGGAGGGGTCACCTGGGTGGTCGACCCGATCGACGGGACGGTCAACTTCCTTTACGGCTTGCCGGCCTTCGCGGTGTCGATCGCCGCGCAGATCGACGGGGTGTCGGTCGCGGGAGCGGTCGTGGAGCCGGTGAGCGGGCGGCGCTGGACGGCCGTCCGGGGCGGCGGTGCGTGGCTCGACGGCAACCGGCTGTCGGTGTCGAAGGCGGACCGGCTGGATCTGGCGCTCGTCGGGATGGGCTTCTCCTACGCGCAGGACCGCCGGGTCCGGCAGGGCAGGCTGACGGCCGATCTGGTCGGGCGCGTGCGCGACATTCGCCGCGGGGGAGCGGCCTCGCTGGACCTGTGCGCCGTCGCGGCCGGCTGGCTGGACGGATTCTTCGAACACGGCCTGCACCGCTGGGACTGGGCGGCTGGGGCCTTGGTGGCGCAGGAGGCGGGCGCGACGGTGCTGCTGCCGGGCGAGGCGGCGGATCTGGGGGAGGACTCGACGTTCGCGGCGTCGCCGGGGATCGCGCCGGAACTGCGGACGGCGCTGGCCGCGGGCGGTGCGGCTGAGGTGTGACCGCGGGTCGTGCCCGCTGACCTCGTTCGCGGACGAGGTCAGCAGGTGACGGCGCGGGCCGAAGCCAGGAGCGTCTGGTCGATCACCGGCGCGCCGGGACCGGCGGACTGCTCGCTGCTGCCGCCGCCCTGGTGCGACTGCGACCAGGCGGTGAGCTGCTTCAGGATCTTGACCGCCTCGGGGCGCGGCTGGATGTCGGTGAACAGCTTGCCGGTGGCCAGGTCAACGGTGGCGTCCTTGCGGGTGTCGTGGACGAGTTCGGCGCAGGGGATCACGAGGCTGACCGTGCGGGCCGCGGCGGCGCCGTTGTCGCCGTAGCGGATCTGGCCGCGGCAGCGCGCGTCGCCCTTCGGGTACGCCGGGTCGTTGCCGGGGTCGCCGATGGCGGTGAAGCCGAGATCGCGGAGCGCGTTGGTGGCGATGCTGCCCTGCCCGCGCGTGCTGCTCGCGTTGAGCACCTTCAACGCGACCTTGTCCGGCGGCATCGGCGAGCGGTCGTCCAGGCCGTTGTGCGGCACCGACGTGTAGGTGATCCCCGGCGGGGCCTTGGGCTCGGGACTGCAGCGCACCGCCTCGTCGACGTCGCCGCGGCCGACCACGGCGTTGACCCAGACGAACACCGCGCCGAGCGCGAGCACGCCGATCACGATCAACGCGGGCAGCGGACGGTGCTTGCGATAAGGCCGCGCACCACGGTTCCCCGACCCGTTCCCCGACGCCACCTGCCCCGTCCCTTCCCCTCGCAGAACCGGCCGCGGTAACCCCGCCGCGCCTCGCGGTAACCGCCAGCGTACGCACCGGCGTGGTAGCCGGTGAGCCTAGGCGCTGGCCGCGGCGCGCGGTGTCGCGGGTCACCTTCACCCGTTCCGCGTAATGCCCCTCCGTGGCGATCGCACCACGGACGGCTCCGGGGGAGCAAGCGGACACGGCCGCGAGGTGACGTTCGCGACGCCGGGGCAACCCGAACGGAGGACAGGCGTCTCACCTGCGCGTTCCCCCTCCCGGGTGACGCTGGAGCAGCAATGTCCGACTCGGTGCGAGGCGCGCCCGGCGGTGAGCTACCCTTCCCGGGCTCCGGCCGCCGGACGAGGTCAACCAGGTTGAGACCTGGGTCACTCGCAGGCCGGGCACAAACAGGGGCGCTGGAACGTTGACCAGCGGCACGACCGGTATCGGGCGCCTCCGGAACCGGTGCAGGACGACACGCTGAATCGCAGGGGTGAGGGACACCATGGCTACCGACTACGACGCTCCGCGCCGCAGCGAAGCCGACGAGCTGGCCGAAGACTCGTTGGAGGAGCTGAAGGCTCGGCGCAACGAGAACCAGTCCGGCGTCGTCGACGTCGACGAGGACGCGACCGCGGAAAACTTCGAGCTTCCCGGCGCGGACCTCTCCGGGCTCTCCGGGGAAGACATGACCGTGAAGGTCGTGCCGAAGCAGGCGGACGAGTTCACCTGCTCGGTCTGCTTCCTGGTGCACCACCGGAGCAGGCTCGCCGAGGACAACGGCGGACGGCTGATCTGCCGCGATTGCGCCTGACCCGGGGATTTTCTTCGGGGAGATCTTAGGGGAGATTCACGGGGTCAGCGTTTTCGCGGTCTTGGGATGACCGGGTAAGCACGGGGGTCGGCCATGCGGTCGGCCCCCTTACTCGTGTTCTGGGGTGTTCGCGTTCGGCTCGTCGCCTGGCGGCGACATTGCCCGCGTTCGGCGCCCACCACCCCGATGCCTTCATTGTGCTGGCGGTTCGGGGGTGCTTGTCAAGGCGGGAAAGATGCCTTGACAAGCACCCCCGAACCGCAGGGATGGCTTCGTATCGGGGTGCAGGGCGCGGGCTGGCTGCTCGGAGGTTTGGGTGCGCTGGTGCGGTTTAGGTACGTGAGGGGAACCCTGAGGGAATCAGATTCCCTCAGGGTTCCCCTCACGTACCTGGTGAGGTCAGGCGTTGTTGTGGCTGAGCAGCTCTACTACTCGCTTTGGTTTGCGGGTGCTGAAGAGCCAGTACGGGGTGGGGTCCTCGGGGTCTGTCAGGGTGATTCGGACTGCGGGGCCTACCCAGCCGCGGTGCATGACGAAGGCGGCGGGGTCGGCGTCGCGGCCTAGGGCGTGGCGTTTCGCGTCTTTGTCCACGACGGTGATTTCGCCGACGTAGCGCAGGGGCAGGTGGGCGTCGCCTAGCCAGAGTTCGGGGTCGTCTCCGGCCGTGATCTTGACTTTTGCCCGGCCCAGCGAGAGCAGCAGCGCGGCCATGACGGGCACGGCGATCGCGAGCGGGATCCACATCGGGATCGAGGGGTAGCCGAGGTGGACTTCGACGCCCAGCAGGATCGCGCCGGCCATCGGCAACGGCCAGCCCCACCATGGGAGGTAGAGCCGTTCGGAGTGTGCGACGACGCCCGTCGCGGCGGTGTTCACGCGGTCAGCCACGCATCAAGGGTAGTCTCGCCGCCCGTGTCCAGCGTTCAGGTCCTCCTCCAGCGGCTCGACCCCGAAGTCCCGCCGCCCGCCTATGCCCGGCCCGGCGACGCCGGGGCCGATCTCGTCACCACCTCGGATATCGTGCTCGGACCCGGCGAGCGCGGGGTCGTCGGCACCGGGGTCGCGATCGCGCTGCCTTCCGGGTACGCCGGGTTCGTGCACCCTCGCTCGGGGCTAGCGGCGCGCGTCGGATTGTCGGTGGTCAACACTCCCGGCACGATCGACTCGGGCTACCGCGGCGAGATCAAAGTCTGCCTCGTCAATCACGACCCGCGCGAGAAAATCGTGCTGGCGCGCGGCGACCGGATCGCGCAGCTGGTGATCCAGCGCGTGGAGCACGCGGAATTCGTCGAGGTCGCCGGACTCGAGGAGACCGAACGCGGCGCGGGAGGTTACGGCTCGACCGGCGGGCACGCCACACTGGCACCCGGCGCCGGAGACACCGGCGCGGGCACCGGGGAAGGAACGGAACGATAGTGGGGATTTTCGGACGCAAGCGCCGGTCCGGCGACGACGAGACCGGGGGCGTCGCTTCCCAGCGCGGCGAAAGCGCCGAAGCTGACGGCGCCGACGCGCTCGAACCCGAGGACCAGCTGTCGGAAACGACCGACGGTCCGTTCGACGCCACCGAAGCGGAAGAAGACGGCATCCCGCGCATCGACCTGGGTTCGGTGCGCGTGCCCGTGCCGGACGGCTCGCAGGTGCAGGTCGAAATGGACCCGGAGGAAGGCGGCGTGCGAGCGGTGCACGTCGTGACGGAAGTCGGGCAGATCACCGTCAGCGCCTACGCGGCCCCGAAATCCGGCGGCCTGTGGCGCGAGGTCAGCAACGAACTGGCCGACCAGCTGCGCGCGGACGGTGCGAAGGTCAACGTCGGCCGAGGCGAATGGGGCATGGAACTGTCCGCGATCGTCGGCGACGTAGCGCTGCGCTTCGTCGGAGTTGACGGCCCGCGCTGGATGCTGCGCGGCGTGATCGCCGGCCCGCAGTCGACGGCCTCGCAAGCCCCCGAAGTGCTGCGAGCGATCGTGCGCCGCACCATCGTCGACCGCGGCAACTCGCCGATGCCGGTGCGCACCCCGCTCCCCATCACCCTCCCCGACGCGGTCGCCCAGCACATCGCGGAGCAGCAAGGCTGACCCCAGCCCGAGTTTCACAGGAGGCCCTCACGGACAGCGTTCCGTGAGGGCCTCTGTCACGACCCGCGATTCCTCAAGGGGTCTTCCGCAACCCCCGCAAAAACGCCAAAACCGTCGCCCTCCCCAACGCCTCCCGATCCCGCCCGACCGCGGCGAGAGACGTCTCCCCGTAACCGCCCCGAGGCAATGCTCCGGCCCACTCCCGCGCCACCTCCGCAGGATGAACCGGATCATCCGCACACCCGCCGACCCCAGCCGGGACCCCCACGCCCCGCAACTCCGCCAACGTCGGCGCGGCCCGCCCGGCCGCAACCCTCAACCCGGCCTCCAGCCCCTCCCCATGCCGGCGCCAAGCCCGCCCCAACTCTTCCCCAAGCCATCCCGGACTCCCCGCGACCGCCGAAGCCAGCGCGCCTTCCACCCCCGCATCAGCCACCAGATCCGCTGTGACCGTCGCAGCGATCGCCGCGGGTGCTGATCCGGATTCCCCGTTCCAAGCCGGGAGCGCCGCCAGCAGCCCCCCGCAACGCCCGGGATTCGCCACCGCCCACTCCGCCGCGAGATGCGCCCCGAACGAGATCCCGCCCACCAGCACCGTCCCGTACCGGTCAGCGAGACCGTCCAGCTCCGCCAAAAACCCCTCCGCGAGGCCGGCCCCGGCGACCGGCGCGGGGGTGATCAGCGGCACTCCCAGCGCGGCCAGCGGCCCCTCGAACACCGAGCGCACGAAGACCTCGTCAGAGCCGGTACCGGGCAGCAGGACAGCGGCCGGGAGATGGATTGCGGACGTCACGTTGCGATCTTGCCCCAAACCCGTTTCCCTGACTGGGACCACAGCTACGCTGGAACACGCACGGGCCGAACGAAGTCGGGGGCCCCGGAGCACAGGAGCACACCATGTCCGCCAAGGACGGCGGCTACTTCAGCCGGTTGGTTCGCAAGCTGACCAGCGACGTCGAGGACCTCGACGCCGACGAGATGTCCGAGAGGTCGGGTGCCGAAGGCGCGCAGCGCGCCTGTGACTGCCGGTCCGGCGAAGAGGTGACGGTGCTCGGCAGGCTGCGCAGCGTCGAGCTGTCGCCCACCGACGGGCCCGCCTCGCTGCAGGCGGAGCTGTTCGACGGCACGCAGGGCGTGACGCTAATCTGGCTGGGCAGGCGCCGGATTCCCGGCATCGAGCCCGGCCGCACCGTCAAGGTCCGCGGCCGGATGGCCGAACGGGACGGGCAGAAGGTGCTCTACAACCCGTATTACGAACTCCAGAGCCCGGTAGGGTGATCAACGCTCGTGACTGAACCCGCTGCTCCCCGCGACGAGAAGGACGCGCCCGGAAACGGGGGCGACGAAGAGCGGCAGCCGACGCTGATGGAGCAGATGGGCGGGGTTTCCGGCCTGTTCTATTCCTCGGTGCCGGTCATCGTCTTCGTCCTGCTGAACGCGATCTTCGGGCTCACCGCGGCGATCTGGGGCTCGATCGGCAGCGCGGTGGCGATCACCGTCCTGCGCGTCGTGCGCAAGGAGCCGCTGCAGCCCGCCATCTCGGGGTTCTTCGGCGTCGCGATCGCGGCGTTCATCGCGTTCCGCACCGGCTCCGCGAAGGGGTTCTTCCTCTTCGGCATCTGGGCGAGCCTCGCCTACTGCGCCGTGTTCGTCATCTCGGTGGCGGTGCGCTGGCCGCTGGCGGGCGTCGTCTGGAACGCGCTCAACGGCAACGGCACCGCCTGGCGCAAGGACAAGCCGTCCCGCTACGGCTACGACGTCGCGACGCTCGCGATGGCCGTCATCTTCGCCGCCCGGTTCGTGGTGCAGCGGTGGCTGTACGACGGAAACCAGACCGGCTGGCTCGCGTTCGCCAAGATCGCGATGGGCTACCCGCTGTACGCGATCGGGCTGCTGGTGGTCGTGTGGGCGGTGCGCCGCTCCGACAAGCGGCTGAAGGCCCTCGCCGAGGAGGAGCCGGAGCCGGAAACCGACGCGCAGGTGGAGGCGCGACTGCGGGAGAAGTACGCGCAGGCGCCGACTCCGGAGACCTGATCCGACGCACGAAAAAGGGGCGGGCCCGTCGCGGGCCCGCCCCTTTTTCGCGTCTTCAGTAGCCGAGCGCCGAGCGGATCTCCGGTTCGACGTCCGAGGTCGCGACGAACAGCAGTTCGTCGCCCGCCTCCAGCGGGTCCTCCGGCTGCGGCACGATCACCCGGTCGCCGCGCAGGATGGTCACCAGCGCCGCGTCGCGCGGCAGCGCCAGCTCGCTCACCGGCTTGCCCGCCAGCGGCGTCTCCTCCGGCAGGGTGAGTTCCACCAGGTTCGCCTGTCCCTGCCGGAACGTCATGAGCCGCACCAGATCGCCGACGCTCACCGCCTCCTCGACCATCGCGGCGAGCATCCGCGGGGTCGACACGGCGACGTCGACGCCCCACGCGTCGGTGAACAGCCACTCGTTGGCCGGGTTGTTCACCCGCGCCACCACGCGGCGCACCGCGAACTCCGTCTTCGCCAGCAGCGACACCACGAGGTTCGCCTTGTCGTCGCCGCTCGCCGCGATCACGACGTCGCAGCGTTCGATTCCGGACTCCTCGAGGATCGACACCTCGCACGCGTCGCCCAGCACCCAGTCGGCCTGCGGAACGGATTCCGGCTCGAACTGGTCGGCGTCGCGCTCGATCAGCATCACCTGGTGGTTGCCGTCGATGAGCTCGGCGGCGATGGACTGCCCGACGGCTCCCGCGCCCGCGATCGCGACCCGCATCAGTTCTCCTCCTCGGGGGCGCGAGCGGCCAGGCTCGTCACGTCTCCGACGGTGCCCGACCGCGCCGCCACCCACACGTCGTCGTCGGCCTGCACGACGGTCTTCGCGTCCGGCAGCACCGGGGTGCCGAACCGCATCATGAACGCCACCCGCGCGCCGGTGGTCTCCTGCAGCTCGCGCACGCTGCGGCCGACCCAGCCCTCGTGCAGCGGCAGCTGCAGCAGCGCGACGTTGCCGGACGGATCGCGCCACGCGGAGGCGACGCCGTCGGGCAGCAGGGTGCGCAGGAACCGGTCGGTCGTCCACGGCACGGTCGCGACGGTCGGGATGCCCAGCCGCTCGTACACCGCGGCGCGCTTGTGGTCGTAGATCCGTGCGACCACGTGCTCGATGCCGAAGTTCTCGCGCGCGACCCGCGCGGAGATGATGTTGGAATTGTCGCCGCTCGACACGGCCGCGAAGGCGCCCGCTCGCTCGATCCCGGCTTCGACGAGCACCCGGCGGTCGAATCCCGCCCCGACGACCTGCTGGCCGTGGAAGTCGCTGCCCAGCCTGCGGAACGCCTGCTGGTTCTTGTCGATGACGGCCACGTCGTGGCCGAGCCGCTCCAGCGCCGCGGCCAGAGACGCGCCGACGCGGCCGCATCCCATGATCACCACGTGCACGCTTAGCCTCCTCGAAGGGGGTGGGGATAACGTCCGGAGGTACCCTCGGACACCAGCGCCGAACCTACCTTGCGGTGACCCGGTTACGCTCTCGTGGTGTCGAAGTTCCCGACAGTGCTGAAGCGGCTGGTCCTAGGGCGTCCGTTCCGCAGCGACCGTCTCTCCCACACTCTGTTGCCCAAGCGCATCGCGCTGCCCATTTTCGCCTCCGACGCGCTGTCCAGCGTGGCGTACGCGCCGGAGGAGATCTTCCTGACGCTGAGCGTCGCCGGCCTGTCCGCGTACGCCTTCGCGCCCTGGATCGGCATCGCGGTCGCGCTGGTCATGCTCGTCGTCGTGGCGTCGTACCGGCAGAACGTGCACGCGTATCCGAGCGGCGGCGGCGACTACGAGGTGGCGACCACCAACCTCGGCGGGAAGTTCGGCCTGACCGTGGCGAGCGCGCTGCTGGTCGACTACGTGCTGACCGTCGCGGTGTCCACTTCGTCCGGTGTCGCCAACATCGGCTCGGCGATCCCGTGGGTGGCCAACCACAAGGTGATCACCGCCGTGGCGATCGTCGCCGTGCTGACCGCGCTCAACCTCCGCGGCGTGCGCGAATCGGGCAAAGCGTTCGCCATTCCCACTTACGGCTTCATCGCCGGCATCCTGATCATGGTCGTCTGGGGGCTGTTCCAGACCTTCACCGGCACCGAGATGCGCGCCGAGAGCGCGGGCTTCACGCTGCACGAGGAAGGCAGCTGGGCGGGCGTCGCGTTCGTGTTCCTGATCCTGCGGTCGTTCTCGTCCGGCGCGGCGGCGCTGACCGGGGTCGAGGCGATCAGCAACGGCGTGCCCGCGTTCCGCAAGCCGAAGTCGAAGAACGCGGCCACCACGCTGCTGCTGATGGGCGTGCTCGCGGTGACGATGCTCGTCGGGATCATCACGCTCGCGGTCGTCACGAAGGTGAACTTCGCCGAGGACCCGGCGCGGCAGCTGGCCGGGGCGCCTCCGGGCTACGAGCAGAAGACGATCGTCGCGCAGATCGCGCACGCGGTGTTCGAGAGCTTCCCGCCCGCGTTCTACTACATCTCGTTCTCCACCGGCATCATCCTGCTGCTGGCCGCGAACACCGCGTTCAACGGCTTCCCGGTGCTCGGCTCGATCCTCGCCCAGGACCGCTACCTGCCGCGGCAGCTGCACACCCGCGGCGACCGG
Organism: Amycolatopsis sp. cg13; assembly: GCF_041346965.1. Taxonomy (GTDB): domain Bacteria; phylum Actinomycetota; class Actinomycetes; order Mycobacteriales; family Pseudonocardiaceae; genus Amycolatopsis. Next base: position 3,054,505 of record NZ_CP166848.1, on the reverse strand, counting down.
CTGGCGTTCTCCAACGGCATCCTGTTCCTCGCGATCTTCGCGCTCGTGCTGATCATCGCGTTCGACGCGGAGGTCACCCGGCTGATCCAGCTGTACATCGTGGGCGTGTTCGTGTCGTTCACGGTGAGCCAGGCGGGCATGATCCGGCACTGGAACCGGTTGCTGGCCAAGGAGACCGACCCGGCGGCGCGGCGGCGGATGCGCCGTTCGCAGACGGTGAACGCGGTCGGCCTGACCATGACCGGCGTCGTGCTGGTGATCGTGCTGATCACCAAGTTCCTGCTCGGCGCGTGGATCGCGATCGCCGCGATGGTGGCGATTTTCGCGCTGATGACGGCGATCCGGAAGCACTACGACCGGGTGTCGGAAGAGCTCAAGGACATGGGCGAAGCGCCGACCGTGCTGCCCTCGCGCAACCACGCGATCGTGCTGGTGTCCAAGCTGCACCGGCCGACGCTGCGCGCGCTGGCCTACGCCAAGGCGATGCGTCCGGACGTCCTCGAGGCGGTCACGGTCAACGTGGACGACGCCGACACCCGCGCGCTGACCCAGGAATGGGAAGCGCACAAATTCAAGGTGCCGCTGAAGGTCGTCGAATCGCCGTACCGGGAAATCACGAAGCCGGTACTGGATTACGTGAAGCGCGTCCGCGGCGCCAACCCGCGCGACGTCGTCACCGTGTTCATTCCCGAGTACGTCGTGGGGCATTGGTGGGAGCAGGTCCTGCACAACCAGAGTGCGTTGCGGCTCAAGGGACGGTTGCTGTTCCAGCCGGGCGTGGTCGTGGCGAGCGTGCCGTGGCAGCTGGAGTCGTCGCAGAAGGCGGCCGCGCGGATGCGCAAGGCCCGCCCCTCCGCCGGTGACGTCCGGCGCGGGTTCACTCCCGGCACCGTTCGACCGGCGGACGCCAAGAAGCCAGCCCCTGCGACAAAGGAATCATCAGAATGAGCGACAGCTGGCTAGGCCGCGTACTGGAACTGGAAGTAGGTCCGGTCGCGCACGGCGGGCACTGCGTGTCGCGTGTGGACGGACGAGTGCTGTTCGTGCGGCACGCGTTGCCCGGCGAACGCGTCCGGGCGGAAGTGACTGAAGACAAGGGCGGTTCGTTCTGCCGGGCCGACGCGATCGAGGTGCTCAGCGGGTCCGAGCATCGCGTGACGCCGCCGTGCCCGCTCGCCGCGCCGGGCGGTTGCGGAGGTTGCGACTGGCAGCACGCCGAACCGGCCTATCAGCGTGAACTGAAGGCCGCGGTGGTGGCCGAACAGCTGCAGCGGCTTGCCGGGATCACCCGCGAGGTGGTCGTGGAAGCGCTCGACGACAACCCGCTCGGCTGGCGCAGCCGGGTGCGGCTGGTCGCCGGACAGGACGGCCGGGCCGGGCTGCGCGCGCACCACAGCCACCGCGTCATCCCGATCGACGACTGCCCGATCGCGGTGCCCGGCTCGCTCGACGCCGCGCTGAGCAAGCGCTGGCGGCCGGGCGTCGAACTGGAAACGACCAGCGACGGCGACAACCACCTCCACCTGCGCGAACTCGTCACGGTGCGCGGGCGCACGCAGGGCAAGCAGCTGTCCGGCGGCATGGCGATCCAGCACGCGGCCGGACGGGACTGGCGGTTCGACGCGCACGGCTTCTGGCAGGTCCACCCGCGCGCCGCCGACACGCTGGCGGAGCTCGTGCGGGAATGGGCGGACGCACCGCGCGGCGGGGTCGCGTGGGATCTGTACGCCGGGGTCGGGCTGTTCGCCTCGGTGCTGGCCGAGCAGGTCGGCCCGGACGGACAGGTGCTGGCGATCGAATCCGGTCGGCGAGCGGTGACCGACGGCGAGCGCAATCTCTCCGACCTGCCGCAGGTCAGCTGGCGTTCCGGACGCGTGGAACACCTCATCGGGGACGCACCGACGCCGGTCGACGTCGTGGTGCTCGACCCGCCGCGCAAGGGGGCCGGCCGGGAGGTCGTCAACGCGATCGCGGCCGGTGAGCCGGACCGGATCGTCTACGTGGCCTGCGACCCGGCGGCGTTGGCGCGGGACGTGCAGTTCTTCTCCGAGCACGGGTATTCGCTGACGGATCTGCGGGCGTTCGACGCGTTCCCGATGACGCACCACGTGGAGTGCGTCGCGCTGCTGCAGTGACTTATCGGGCTCGCTGAGCGGCGGCTGCGGCGGCGAGTCCGGTCGCGGCCAGGACCAGGCCGGAGGCGAGCAGGACCCACGCCCCGGCCGCCGGCTGTACGGCGGCGGCCGGGGTCAGCCGGTTCGCGCCGGGGATCGTGATCACGAGGTAGCGCAGGAGGATTCCGGCTACCGCGATCCCGGCCAGAGTGGTGAAGGCCAGGGGTTCGGCTCGGTGCCGGCGCAGGGTCAGGACCGCCAGCGCGAACGCGAGCGCCAGCGCCCCGGCGCAGGCCAGCCGGAGGCCGAGGTCCAGGTCGGGTTCCAGCGCGCCCAGCGGCAGCCGCGACGGCAGGTAGTGCGCGGTCGGCAGGGCGAGCCCGACGCCGCCGCCCACCGCGGCGGTCGCCCCTGCCAACGCGAGCGCCCGATTGCCTGCCACACAAGGAAGTCTACGTCTGCCGCGGTTTCTTCGGTTCGCGTTCTCACCCGGCTATGCGGTGCCGACCGGATGACTGCGCGAGAACCTGCCTCGGCGTAAGGCCACAGCTGCGCTCGACCTCGGCTGGCCGTTCGATCGCTTGTCCCGCAACGAAATCCGCACCCCGCTCAGGGCCTTGTCCGCGTTGGGGATGGTGACTTTTGGTAACGGTTCGGTTACTCGAGAACCTTGGCTCGCTCGCTGGCGACTGACCTTATGTGCATCGAGGAGGTGCGCTCTCCGGGAACGGCCGGAGGACGAAGCGAGGGGTGGGACATGATTCTGCGCGAAGTGCGGTCAGCGGCAGGTGCTCTGGTGACGGGCCGACGACGGGCCGGCGCCCGGATGAGATCCGGCGGGCTTACCGATCCCGTCAGCCGAAGCGAGCGGGTGGCTGTGCCCGCTGGGACACGACCACCCGCCCGACGGTCAGCTCCGGTCTTCCTTGAGCATGTCCGCGCACTTCTCGCCGATCGCCATCGTCGTGATGCACGGGTTCACCGTGACGAGGAACGGCATCACCGAAGCGTCGGCCACCCGCAGGCCCTCGACGCCGCGGACGCGCAGCCGCTCGTCCAGCACCGCCTCCGGGTCGCCCTCCGCGCCCATCCGGGCCGTGCACGCCGGGTGGTACACGGTGTTGTGCGTTTTGCGCAGGTAGTCGGCGATCTCGTCGTCGGTCTTGCAGTCCCGGCCCGGCGCGAGTTCCACGCCGGCCCACTCGTCGAGAGCGGGCTGGGCGGCGATCTCGCGGGCGAGCTTCACGCCGTAGGTCATCACGCGCATGTCGTACTCGTCGGTGAAGTAGCGCGGGTCGACGCGGGGCTTGTCGCGGAAGTCGCGCGTGCGCAGCCGCACGGTGCCCCGCGATCGGCTGCGCGTCACGTTCGGCGTGAGGCAGAAGCCGTTCTCCGTCGTCGGGTAGCCGTGCCGGACGGTGTTCATGTCGAACGGGACCGAACCGTAGTGGAACATCAGGTCCGGGCGGTCAAGGCCGTCCTCGGTCATGGTGAAGATGCCGATTTCCCACCACTGCGTGGATTCGGTGACCATCGGCTGCAGGGCGTCCCACATCACCAGGCCCTCGGGGTGGTCCTCGAGGTTCGAGCCGACGCCCGGCGAGTCCACGAGCACCTCGACGCCGACCTCGCGCAGGTGCTCGGCGGGCCCGATGCCGGACAGCATCAGCAGTTTCGGCGTGTCGATCGCGCCGGAGCTGACCACGACCTCGCGGCGCGCGGTGATCGTGCTGTGGTGGATCAGGTCCGGGTCCAGCACCTCGACGCCGGTGCAGCGGCGGCCGTCGAACAGCAGCCGCTTCGCCCGCGCGCCGGTGCGGATCTCCAGGTTCGGCCGCTTGCCCATGATCGGGTGCAGATAGGACACCGATGCCGAGGACCGGGTGCCGTCCTCGCGGGCGTTGATCTGGAACCAGTTCGCGCCGTGGGTGACCGTCTTGCCGGAGTTGAACTCCGTCGTCGGGATGCCCGCCTGGTCGCACGCGGACAGCAGCGCCGCGCCCGCCGGGTCGCGGGGCGGGACCGACCGGATGGTCACCGGACCGGAGCGGCCGTGGTGCTCGCCGGGTCCGTCGTTGGTCTCGAGTCGCTTGTACAGCGGGAAAACGTCGGCGGCGGACCAGCCGGGCAGGCCCATCGAGGCCCATTCGTCGAGGTCCTCGGCCGGGGCCCAGAACGCGATGCACGAGTTGTGCGACGAGCAGCCGCCGAGCACCTTCGCGCGGGCCTGGCGCAGGTAGGAGTTGCCCGCTTCCTGCGGCTCCACCAGGTAGTCCCAGTCGTAGCCGGATTCGAGCAGGCCCATCCACTGGGTCAGCTCCAGCACCTCCGGCACGTCCGTGTCGGACGGTCCGGCTTCGAGGAGGCAGACCGTCACGTCCGGATCCTCGGACAGCCGGGCCGCCACCACCGATCCTGCCGTGCCGCCGCCGACCACCACGTAGTCGAACTCGCTTGCGCTCACCGGGAAACCTCCTCGTCGGGCGCGGGGGCGGCGGCGTGGTCCGCCAGCACCCCGACCTTGTGCCGTTGCACGAACCAGTAATAGGCGAAGCCGCCGGCCGCGAAGACGCCGACGAACAGCACCGAAATCCACTGCAGATACCAGTGGTAGGGCGGGGACGCGTTGTAAATCTCGTTGCGGGGCCAGGCCAGGTTGATCGTCATCGCGCCGCCCCACAGCACCGCGAGCACGTTCACCGGAAGGCCCCAGCGGCCGAGGGAGAACCGGCCTTCCGGGGCGCCCTCGCGCGGCCAGCGTCCGCGCAGCCTGCGGACCAGCATGGGCACGGTCACGAGGAGGTAGGACAGGTAGATCAGGATGATCGCGAGGCTGGTGACGGCCGAGAAGATCTGCGTGGAGTTGATGTTCAGCACCAGCAGCGCGACCGCGAGCACGCCGATCACGATCGCGGGCAGCACCGGGGTGCCGGTCGTTTTGTTGACCCGCGCCAGTTTCCGGCCGCCGGGCAGCGCGTTGTCCCGTGCCATCGCGAACGCGATCCGGATCGCCGCGGTGTGCACCGCCAGCACGCACACGGTGATCGCGATGAACACGACGAACAGGAACACGCGTCCGATGGCCGGGCCGAGCGCGTCGGTGAGCACGTACTGCAGGCCGACGGTGCCGAGTTCCGGCGCGTGGATGTTGCCCACGGCCATGAGCGCGAACAGGATGATCAGCCCGCCCAGCACGAAGGAGGCCACCAGCGCGCGCAGGATCGCCTTCGGCGCGTTGCGGTGCGGGTTCAGCGATTCCTCGCCGAGCGAGGCGGCCGTGTCGAAGCCGTACATCACATACGAGGAGGCGATGCCGGCGATCAGGAACGCGCCCAGATAGCCCGACGAATGCCCGGCCTCGGTGCCGTTCGTCTCGGTCACCACCGACGGGCCGCGGACGAAGTGGAACGCCAGGAACACCACCAGCAGCACCGCGAACAGCAGTTCCACGAACACGCCCGCGCTGTTGATCCGGGCCATCAGTTTCACCCCGAACGCGTTGACCAGCGTGGTGAACACGATCAGCACGGTGGCCAGCAGCACGCCGTTGGCCGCGTCGCTGGTGCCCGTTCCGTCGCCGATGAACTGGAAGAACGACGTGATCTGCGGCAGCGTCCGCTGGTAGGCGAGCGCGGTCGCGGAGATCGAGACGATCGAGGCCAGCAGCATCATCCAGCCGGCCATCCACGCGATGTGCGGGTTGCTGAGCTTCTTCGCCCAGTTGTAGACCGACCCGGCGACCGGGTACTGCGCGGCCAGTTCGGCGAAGCAGAGAGCCACCATCAGCTGTCCGACGAACACCGCGGGCCAGGACCACCAGTAGGCCGGGCCGCCCTCGGAGAGACCGAGGTAGGACAGCTGGAACACCCCGGTCAGCACCGAGATGTAGCTGATGCCGGCAGCGAAGGTGTGGAAACTGCCGAGCGTTCTCTTGAGCTGGTTGGTGTAGCCGAATTCGCCGAGTTCGCGATCGCCGGTGTCGCTCAAGGGCACTGTTCCTTTCGGTGGGGGAGGGGGATCAGCCGGAGAACCAGTGCTGGGGACCGGGCTTCAGGTTCTGGTGGATGTGCTTGACCTCGGTGTATTCCGCCAGCCCGGTCGGGCCGAGTTCGCGGCCGAAGCCGGACTGCTTGTAGCCGCCCCATTCGGCCTGCGGCAGGTACGGGTGGTAGTCGTTGATCCACACCGTGCCGTGCCGGAGCCGGTTCGCCACGCGCTGGGCGCGGGCGGCGTCCTGGGTGAACACGCCGCCGGCGAGGCCGTAGTGCGTGTCGTTGGCGATGCGGACGGCGTCGTCCTCGTCGGTGAACGTCTCCACGGTCAGCACCGGGCCGAAGGATTCCTCGACGACCGCGGTGCTGCCCTGCTTGACGTTGTCGAGGATCGTCGGCAGGTAGTAGAAGCCGTCCTGCAGCGCTGGGTCGTCCGGACGCTTGCCGCCGGTGCGCAGGACCGCGCCCTCCTCGATGGCGGTCGCGACGTAACGCTCCACCTTTTCGCGATGCGCGGCGGAGATGAGCGGACCGGTCTCGGCGTTCTCGTCGAACGGCCCGCCGAGGCGGATCCGCTCCGCGCGGCGCACCAGTTCGTCGACGAACTCGTCGTGCCATTCCCGCTGGACGATCAGCCGCGCACCGGCCGAGCAAACCTGCCCGGAGTGCAGAAACACCGCGGTGAGCGCGTAGTCGACGGCGGTCTCGAAGTCCGCGTCGGCGAACACGACGTTCGGGTTCTTGCCGCCGAGTTCGAGTGCGACCTTCTTCACCGTCGCCGCCGCGTTCGCCGCGATCACCCGTCCGGTGGCCAGTCCGCCGGTGAACGACACGAGGTCGACGTCGGGGTGCTCCGACAGCGGGGCTCCGGCCGCCGGACCGGCGCCGAGCACCAGGTTCGCGACGCCGCCGGGCAGCCCGGCCTCGGCGAGCAGCCGCATGAACAGGATCGACGTGTGCGGCGTCAGCTCGCTCGGCTTGAGCACGAACGTGTTGCCCGCCGCGAGCGCCGGGGCGATCTTCCACACTGTCTGCAGCAGCGGGTAGTTCCACGGGGTGATGAGCCCGCACACGCCGACCGGTTCGTGCACGATCCGGCTGAACGAATCTGCGCTGCCGGTGTCCACGACGCGGCCCGCGTCGTTGCCCGCGAGTTTGCCGAAGTAACGCAGGCAAGCCGCGATGTCGCTCATGTCGTAACGGCTCTCGACCAGGCGTTTGCCGGTGTCGAGCGATTCGGCGCGGGCGAACTCCTCCGCGTCGCGGTCGAGCAGGTCGGCCGCGCGCAGCAGCAGGTTGCCGCGTTCGCCGGCCGGGGTGCCGGGCCACGGGCCGGTGTCGAACGCGCGGCGCGCCGCGGCGATGGCGGCTTCGGTGTCTTCCGCGGTCGCCTCGGCGACTTCGGCGACCAGGCTGCCGTCCGCGGGACACCGGATCTCGCGTCGCCCGCCTGCGCGCGCGTCCACCCATTCGCCGCCGATGTACAAGTCCGCCATGGGGTCCTCTCGAGCTCGGGGGTCCGTCCGGGATTATCACGGCCACTCGCGGTGACCGCGACTTGACTGACCGGGCTGGTGATCTTCCCCGCTCGTGGAGTTGCGTTCGAGCCGGAGCTGTGATCCGGGACGCGGGCGGCCGGACCGAGGTGGCGGCCGTCCGTAGACTGGCCGGAACCGGCGGAGGAAGAAACGGACGGGGTGGAGCGGTGACCATGCTGGACTCGGTGCACGGACCGGCGGACCTGAAGCGCATGAGCGTCGAGGACCTCGGGGAGCTGGCGGCCGAGATCAGGGACTTCCTCGTGGACAAGGTCCGCCGCAGCGGCGGGCACCTCGGCCCCAACCTGGGCGTCGTCGAGCTGACCCTGGCGCTGCACCGGGTGTTCGACTCGCCGCGCGACGCGATCGTGTGGGACGTCGGGCACCAGGCGTACGTGCACAAGATCGTCACCGGGCGGCACGTCGACTTCGACCTGCTCCGCCAGCAGGGCGGGCCCACCGGGTACCCGTGCCGCGGCGAGAGCGAGCACGACCTGGTGGAGAACAGCCACGCGTCCACCGCACTGTCCTATGTGGACGGAATGGCGAAGGCGTTCGAGCTGTCCGGCGGTCCGCGCAGGCACGCGATCGCGGTGGTCGGCGACGGCGCGCTCACCGGCGGCATGTGCTGGGAAGCGCTCAACAACATCGCCGGGCGCAAGGACCGCCCGGTCGTGATCGTGGTCAACGACAACGGCCGGTCGTACTCGCCGACCATCGGCGGGATGGCCGACCACCTGGCGTCGCTGCGGCTGCAGCCCGGCTACGAGCGGCTGCTGGACGGCGGGCGCGAGCTGCTGCGCAGCACCCCGGTGGTGGGCAAGCCGATCTACGCGGCGCTGCACGCGGCCAAGGCGGGCATCAAGGACGCGCTGAGCCCGCAGGTGATGTTCTCCGACCTCGGCCTGAAGTACCTCGGCCCGGTCGACGGCCACGACCTGGTCGCGCTGGAGAAGGCGTTCCAGAGCGCACGGGCCTTCGGTGGCTCGGTGATCGTGCACGTCGTCACCGAGAAGGGCCACGGCTACGCGCCCGCGGTGAACCACCAGGCCGACCAGATGCACCAGACCGACCCGATCGACCCGGAGACCGGCCTGCCGCCGGTGAAGGGCCCGAGCTGGACCGGCGTGTTCGGCGACGAGCTGGCGAAAATCGGCGAGGAGCGCGAGGACGTCGTGGCGATCACCGCCGCGATGCTGCGCTCGACCGGGCTGGAGAAGTTCTCCGAGCGCTTCCCGGACCGCTGGTTCGACGTCGGCATCGCCGAACAGCACGCGGTGACGTCCGCGGCAGGGCTCGCGATGGGCGGCTGCCACCCGGTCGTCGCGCTCTACTCGACGTTCCTGAACCGGGCGTTCGACCAGGTGCTGATGGACGTCGCGCTGCACCGCCAGCCGGTGACGTTCGTCCTGGACCGCGCCGGCATCACCGGTCCGGACGGACCGAGCCACCACGGCATGTGGGACCTGTCGCTGCTGGGCATGGTGCCGGGCATGCGCGTGGCCGCGCCGCGCGACCCGGGAACCCTGCGCGAGGAACTGCGCGAAGCAGTCGCGGTCCAAGACGGCCCGACCGCCCTGCGGTTCTCGAAGGGCAGCGTTGGCCCGGATGTGCCCGCGGTGGAGCGGATCGGCACAGTCGATCTGCTGCGTCGCCCCTCAGGCTCGACAGATGTACTGCTCGTCGCGGTGGGCCCGTTCGCGCAGCTGGCACTGTCGGCCGCAGATCGCCTGGCGGACCAGGGCATCGGCGTGACAGTCGCAGACCCGCGCTGGGTCGTCCCGGTGCCCGCGGAACTGGTCGCCTTGGCGGAACAGCACAAACTTGTAGTGACGGTCGAGGACAGCGGCCGCCACGGCGGTTTCGGCTCGGCACTGGCGGCGGTGCTGCGGGATGCCGAATGCGACGTCCCGCTGCGCGATCTCGCGGTGCCGCAGGCGTTCCACGACCACGGAACCCGGGCCGAGGTGCTGGACCGGATCGGCCTGACCGCCCAGGACGTGGCCCGCCGGATCACGGAGTGGGCCTCGGGGCGGCTGGGCTCCGATGTGGAGGAGACCGCGGGGGAGAAGCCGCGCGCCTAGTCGGCGGACGGGCTGGGCGAAGGATGTCGCGCGGCCTGGCGGTGCGCGCGGCCGCGGAAGTCTTGTGCTTGAGCGGCGTGGGCGGGCGAACCATGCCCCGCGCTTGAGCGGGGTCGGCCGAGCAGACGATGTCCCGAGCCCGAGCCCGAGCCCGAGCCCGAGCCCGAGCCCGAGCCCGAGCCCGAGCCCGAGCCCGAGCCCGAGCCCGAGCAGAGCGGACTCGGCCGGGCGGAAGAATCCCTCGCGCCTGAGCGCTTGGCTGGCGGGTTCCCGGAACGGGGACCCGCCTTTTCCAGCTTCCGCGCGTCTCCCCACCCCGGCGCTTGCCGGAACCGCTAGCCCGCCGCCGGGGTTTCGGCGGCGAACGTCTCGTCGATGTCCGGGATCCAATAGCAGATCTCCAGCGTCTTCAGCCGGGACATGTGCCAGACCTTCCGCGCGCTGCCCAACGCCCCGACTGCGCCCACCAGCGAGAGCGCAGCGGCCCCGGCGGCGACCACCCGATGCGGACCGGTCGCGGTCTGCACGAGCGCGACGATCGTGGCCAGCGTGAAGGCGAAGGCGATGTTGCGCAGCATGACCGACTGCGCGCGCATCCGGACGATCTCTCCGCCGGTGTCCTTTTCGTGGAGTTCGACTGCCGCGACGAGCAGCGCGGGGTCGGCCCGGACGTAAGCGCGGTCGCGCGCCTGCGGAACCCGGGCGACGAACGCCTGCCGGGCCTCCTCCGCGTCCGGCCGCGGGCGGAGGCGGTCCAGTTGCGCGGCCAGCGGGTGAAAGAGATGTCCGAGCAGGTAGCTGGCCACCACGGCGCCGGCGACCAGCAGCACGCTCGGGGCGGTAGCCAGTGCGGCGACGTGCAGCACGCCGAGGCGGTCGAGCACGTAGACCAGCAGCGACAGCTGGACCGCTCCGGGGACGGCGAAGCTGAACAGGTCGAAGATGCCGACTGCGAACGTCACGAAATCGCCTCCAGGACAGGGGGTTTCGGGGAACGAGATCGTCCCACAGCCGCCCCGCGCTTGTACCGCGTTTGCTCATCGCGGTGTGCGATAGCAGTGATCCGCGCCAGGCACTTTCCGGTTTTCGCATTCTCGGAAGAATTAGAGGCAGCAGATCTTCCTCGGTTTGAGAAAGGCGGAAAGAATGTCGGAAATCAGCAGGCGGGGTGCGCTCGGAGCGGGCGCGGGAATCGCTGCGGCGACCGCGCTGGGAGTGACTGGGGCCGCGCAAGCGAGCACGGCGGGTTCAGCGAAGCAGCCGTACGTTTTCTCGCTCGCCAAATCCGCGCCGGCCGTCCACGACGGCGGGACGTTGCGCGGAGCCCACGAGAAGAACTTTCCGGTGTTGGCTGGTCAGCAGGGCTCGGTGTATCTCGTGCACCTCGACCCGGGCGGCGTGCGCGAACCGCACTGGCACCCGTCCGCGTGGGAGTTGAACTACATCATTTCCGGCAAGGCGGACTGGAGCATTCTCGGCACGCATGAGGACGGCAGTTACCACAATGAAGTGTTCAGCGCGAGAGCCGGGGAACTCGTCTTCGCCCCGCAGGGATTCTTCCACTATTTCGCGAATTCCAGCACCACCGAAGGCCTGGACGTGCTCGTCATGTTCAACACCAGCACCGGCGAGCCGAACGACGACATCGGCATCGTCGGGACGCTCAACTCGCTGCCGCGCGAGATTCTCGCCGCCTCGTTCGGGGTTCCGGTGTCCGCGTTCGCCGCGATCCCGAAGGACCTCAAGCCGGTGGTGATCACCCGGCGCCGGTAGTGGCAGTGCCCACACCTGGTACACGGTCGCGCACCGAGAGTGGTACTCCGGAGTAGTGATCGATCCGGTGCTGCTGCGCACTTTTCTCGCCGTGGCCGAGGCGGGCGGGTTCTCCGAAGCCGCCCGCAGGCTGGACCTCGGGCAGTCGACGGTGAGCCAGCACGTCCGCCGCCTCGAGACGGCGCTCGGCAGTGTGCTGTTCGAGCGCGACACGCACAGCGTGCGGCTCACCGGCGACGGCGAGACGATGACCGGGTTCGCTCGCGGCATTCTCGATCAGCAGGACCGCGCACTGCGCTACTTCTCCCGGCCGGGCCCGCGCGGGCGGGTCCGGTTCGGGGTGTGCGAAGACTTCCTGCTCGGCCACGCCGCGGACGTCCTCGGCCGGTTCCGCGGCGCGCATCCGGGGATCGACCTCGAACTGTCGGTCGAATTGAGCGAGGTGCTGCATTCCCGGCTCGCCGACGGAGACCTCGACCTGGTGCTCGCCAAGCGCGACTCCGGGCAGGGCGTGCGGCGGGATCCGCTTGTGTGGGTGGGTTCGCCCGGGCTGGAGTTGCTCCCGGGCGAACCGTTGCCGCTGGTCCTCTATCCGGAGCCGAGCGTCACCCGGGCTCGTGCGCTGAACGCGTTGCGCCGCAACGGTGTCCAGTGGCGGATCGGCTGTGTCAGCGAACGGCTCAACGGCCTGCGGGTCGCGCTCGAAGCCGGGCTTGGCGTCGGGTTGTTCGCGGCGTCCGTGGTCCCGGACGGGCTGGTCCCGATCGCGGGGCTGCCCGATCCGGGGTCGGTGACGTTCGTGCTGAGCCACCGGGGAACGGCGCGAGGGTCGGCAGCGGCGCTGGCGGACACGATCCTGTCCGCCCAGTGGAGCCGCCCGCCGCTCACGCTTCGGCAGCCACCGCTTCCGCTGGGGTAGCCGCAGAAGGCCCGAAGACCTCCCGAGGCTCCGGAAACACCTTCACCAGCACCGGATACGCCACCGCCGCCGTGCACAGCGTCACCACCAGGCTGATGTCCACTCCGCCAGCGATCCCGGCCAGCGGTCCGGTGATCATCGGCGTATTCGCGCACAGCAGACCCAGCGCGGTAGCCGGGATCCAGGCCGCCATCGCGCGCCAGTTGACGCCGCGGTGGAACCAGTACCGGCCGCCGGTGCGGCCCTCGTTGAACACCTGCAGGTCGGCCGGGTCGTAGTAGCCGCGGCGTTGTACGTAGCCGATCATCATGATGACCATCCACGGCGACGTGCACAGCACGATCAGCGTCGCGAACGCGTTGATGCTGGACACCATGTCGAGCACGAAATTGCCGACGAAGATGAACAGCACGCTCAGCGTCCCGATCAGCAGCGTCGCCCGAACCCGGGACAGGCGCGGGAAGATCGAGCTGAAGTCCAGACCGGTGCCGTACAACGCGGTGGTGCCGGTGGACAATCCGCCGATCAGGGCGACCACGATCAGCGGGATCGCGTACCAGAGCGGGGAAATCGCGGTCAGGCCGGTGACGTAGTCGGCCGGGTCGGCGACCAGCGTCGCGGTCGCGATGCCGAAGCCGAACGGCAGCAGCGTGGCCAGCTGCGCGAGGAACGGCGCGGCCAGCAGCGAGCGGCGCGAGTGGGTCGCCGGGATGTAGCGCGACCAGTCGCCCAGGAACGCGCCGAACGAGATCGGGTTCGCCATCACGGTCAGCACGGCGAGGATCCACGTCGGCCAGAACGTGCCGAGCGCGAAGTTGCCGCTGCCGGTGAACGACGGGTCGAACGAGCCGCCGTAGGCGAAAATCCCGACCAGCATGATGAGCGTGCCCAGGGTTACCGCGACGCGGTTGACCAGCAGCATGAAGCGGTAGCCGTAAATGCACACGACGAGGACGGCGATCGCGATCACGCCGTACGCGACCGCGCGCAGGACGGGGCCGCCGTCGATGCCGAAAAGCCGTTGTGCCGCACCGGCTACCGCGTCGCCGCTCACCCACACTGAGATCGCGAAGAAGGTGATCGCGGTGAGCAGCGACAGGAACGAGCCGACGCACCGGCCGACGACGCCGAAGTGCGCGCCGGACGAAACCGCGTTGTTGGTGCGGGTGATCGGGCCGAACAGAGCCATCGGGGACAGCACGAGCGCGCCGAGCACCACGCCCACGACGGTCGCGGCGAGGGCCGCCCAGAAGCTCAGCCCGTACGCGATCGGCAGCGTGCCGAGGATGATCGTGGCGAACGTGTTGGCCCCGCCGAACGCGAGCCGGAACAGGTCGCGCGGCCGGGACGTCTGCTCGGCGACCGGGATCGGCGCGATGCCGTGCTGTTCGACCTCGGTGACTTTGTCGCTCATTACTCGAACCTCGTCATCACGTGCTTGACGCGGGTGTACTCGGCGAACGAATACGCCGAGAGGTCCTTGCCGTGTCCGGAGTGGCCGAACCCGCCGTGCGGCATCTCGGCGGTCAGCGGGCCGTGCGTATTCACCCACACGCAACCGAAATCGAGATCGCGCGACACCCGGGCGACGCGGGCGACGTCGTTCGTCCAGACCGAGGAAGCCAGGCCGTACGGGACGCCGTTGGCCAGCTCCAGCGCTTCCGTCTCGTCGGCGAACGACTGGACGGTGATCACCGGCGCGAAGACTTCCTCCTGGACCAGTTCGTCGTCCTGGCGGAGGCCGGACACGACGGTCGGCGCGAGCTGGAAGCCCGGTCCGGGCGCGGTGCCGCCGGTTTCGACGCGGGCGTGCGACGGCAGCCGCTCCAGCAGGCCGAGCACGCGGTCGAGCTGGGCGCGGCTGTTGAGCGGGCCGTAGTCGACGTCCGGACGACGCGTGGCGGCAGTTTTGGTCAGCGCGGCAACGAATTCGTCGTGGACGCTTTGGTGCACCAGCACGCGGCTGCCCGCCGTGCAGTCCTGTCCGGCGTTGTAGAACGCGGCGTCGGCGATCCGCTCGGCGGTGTCGGCGACGTCGGTGTCCGGGAAGACCAGCAGGGGAGCGTTGCCGCCCAGCTCCAGGTGGGTGCGCTTGAGATCGGCCGCGGCGACGGTGGCCACGTCGATGCCGGCACGCGTCGAGCCGGTGATGGACACCAGGTCGGTGTTCGGGTGGCGGACTAGTGCGCGGCCGGTTTCGCGGTCGCCGCACAGGACGTTGAACACGCCCGGCGGCAGGAATTCGGCCGCGGTTTCGGCCAGCAGCACGGCGGTGGACGGCGTGGTTTCCGCGGGCTTGAGCACTACGGTGTTGCCCGCGGCGAGCGCCGGGCCGATCTTCCACACGGCCATCATCAGCGGGTAGTTCCACGGCGCGATCTGCGCGCACACGCCGATCGGCTCGCGGCGGATCACCGACGTGTGCCCGGCCAGGTACTCGCCCGCGCCGGTGCCTTCGAGCTGCCGCGCCGCGCCGGCGAAGAACCGCAGGGTGCTGACGCACTCCGGGATTTCCTCGTCCAGCATGACCGAGCGGACCTTGCCGGTCTCGCGGACCTCGGCGTCGGCGAATTCCTCCGCACGGGCCTCCAGCGCGTCGGCGATCTTGAGCAGGGCTTCCTGACGCTGCGCGGGCGTGCTGCGCCGCCACGACTGGAACGCGCGCGCCGCCGACTCCATCGCGAGGTCGATCTCGTTCCGTCCGGAAAGGACGCTGGTGCCGAAGACCTTGCCGGTGGCCGGGTTGGTCAGTTCGAGGGTCGCCTCGGTGTCGGGCATGTCGACCAAAGCGCCGCCGACGAAGTTGCGGATGTGGGTCACGAGTGCTCCAAGTGGGTTGGGGCGAACATCTTCAGCAGCGCGGGAAGCACGACGACGGACGGTCCGGGGGTGCGCAGCGCGTCGGCAAGGTCGGTGCGGACCGTGTCCAAAGTGGTCTTTCGGGCGGAGATGCCGAACGACTCGGCCAGTGCGACGAAGTCCGGGCGCGGCAGTTCGGTCGCGGTGGTCTGGCCGAACGCGCCGGTGAGGTATTCGCGCAGGATGCCGTAGCCGCCGTCGTCGACGATCAGCCAGGTCACGTCGAGCTGGTGCTGCACCGCGGTGGCCAACTCGGCGAGGCCGTACATCGCGCCGCCGTCGCCGGACACCGCCAGCGACCGCACGCCTGCCGCGGCAGCACCGAGCGCGCCCGGCAGGCCGTAGCCGAGACCGCCCGCACCTTGCGCGGTGTGAATCGGCGCGCCGTCCGGATTCCACACCGACCACGCCCAGTAGGCCGCGATTGTCATGTCCCAGAAGGTTTGCGTGCCTTCGGGGAGCGCGGCGCGGGCGTCGTCGAGCAGCTTCCGCTCCGCATCGAGCGGCTGACTGTCCAACCTGGACTGAACGCGGGCGATCAGGTCCTTCGCCGCCGCTTCGGCGCGGCCGTCCGGAGTACGCGGAGTGAGCTGGTCCAGCAGCGCGCGGAGGGTGTGCCGGACGTCGGCGTGCAGCGCGAGCGCGGGATAGTTCGACTCCAGTTTCCCGAGATCCGCTTCCACCTGCACGACCTGGCCGCGCGGCGCGAACTCGCGGTAGTTGCTGGACAGCTCGCCGAGCCCGGAGCCGAGCACCAGCAGGACGTCGGCGGCGGCGAGGAATTCTGTGGTGTGCCAGTCTTCCATCCACGATTGCGCGGACAGCTCGTGGTCCCAGGCGAAAACGCCCTTGCCGCCGAACGTCGACACCACCGGCGCGCGCAGGGTTTCGGCGAGCTGGCGCAGTTCGTCGTGCGCCCCCGAACGCAGCGCGCCGCCACCGGCGAGAATCACCGGATTCTTCGCTGAGGCAAGGAGTTTCGCGGCTTCGGCCACCAGTTCCGGCAACGGTTTGAGCGGTGCCGGAGCTGCGGTCACGCTGGTCAGTTCCGGCAGGTTCGCCGGGGCGAGCAGCACGTCCTGCGGGATTTCCACCCACACCGGCCCGTACGGCGCGGTCGCGGCCGATTCCCACGCCTCGCGCAGCGCGGTCGGGATCTGGCTGATCGACCGGACCACGTGCACCGACTTCACGACATCGCGGAAGCTCGCCTGCTGATCCGGCAATTCGTGCAGGTAGCCGTGCCGTCCGCCGCCGAGCCCGGCGACCGGGATCTGGCTGGAGATCCCGAGCACCGGGACCGAAGCCGCGCGCGATTCCTGCAGCGACGCCAGCGTGAGCAGCGCGCCGGGGCCGGTCGACACGATCATCGGCGTGACCGGCACCGGGCCGTGCGGATCGGCGGCGAGCCGGGCGCGCGCGTGACCGTCCGCGGCGAAGGCGAGATTGTTCTCCACCCGCGAGCTGATCACACGCAGGTCATCCGCCCGGCGCAGCGCTTCGAACAGGCCGAGCGCGTGCTGTCCGGGCAGGCCGAACACGGTGTCCGCACCGAGCGCCCGCAGCGTCTCTACGACAACGTCGCCGCCGATCCGGGTCATGCGTCGCGTCCCAGCGCCAGCAGGCTGACCAGGTCGTAGGCGACGTGCGAAGCAGCGACAGCGGTGATTTCGGCGTGGTCGTAGGCCGGGGCCAATTCCACGACGTCCGCGCCGACCAGGTTGAGCCCGCGCAGGCCGCGCAGGATCTCCAGCAGTTCGCGGCTGGTCATGCCGCCCGCCTCGGGGGTGCCGGTGCCGGGCGCGTGCGCGGGGTCGAGCACGTCGATGTCGACGGACACGTACAGCGGACGGTCGCCGATGCGCTGGCGAAGCGCGTCCACGGTCTCGTCGATGCCGCGGCGCAGTACGTCGCCGGAAGTGACGATGCCGAAGCCGAGGCGACGGTCCTCTTCGAGGTCGCGCTTGCCGTACAGCGGGCCGCGCGTGCCCACGTGCGACACGGCGCTCGTGTCGAGGATGCCTTCTTCGACCGCGCGACGGAACGGCGTGCCGTGCGTGTACGGCTCGCCGAAGTAGGTGTCCCAGGTGTCGAGATGAGCGTCGAAGTGAAGCAGCGCAACGGGACCGTGCTTCTTCGCGGCGGCGCGCAGCAGCGGGAGCGCGATGGTGTGGTCACCGCCGACAGTCACCAGCTTCGTCTCGCCCGCAGTAAGCGCTTCGGCTTCCTGCTGCAGCTTCTCGATCGCTTCGCCGATGTGGAACGGGTTGACCGCGATGTCGCCGGCGTCGACGACCTGCTTCTCGGCGAACGGCGAAACGTCCAGAGCCGGGTGGTACGGCCGCAGAAGGCGGCTCGCCTCGCGGAGCGCCGAAGGACCGAACCGCGCGCCGGGGCGGTAGGACACGCCAGAGTCGAACGGCACGCCGACCACGGCTACGTCGGCGCTCGGCACTTCGTCGATCCGCGGCAGCCGCGCGAAGGTCGCGAAGCCGGCGAAACGCGGGATCTGCGACGAGTCGAGCGGGCCGACCGGACGCTGTTCACTCACTGGGTCAACTCCTGTCGGGTTTCGGATGCGCTGAGATCTTCAGCGGCTTCGGAGCCGTGGAGACGTTGTGTCCACACGGAAAGAATGCTGTCCGGCGTACGCGGTGTCGCGAGGCTGACGCCGATGTACACGACAAGGCTGACGCCGAGGCCCCAATAGATCGGACTGTTGGCCGCGACCCCGTCGATGATCATGAAGGCGATGACAGACACCGTCCCGGCCACCATCGACGCGTACGCGCCTTCGCGAGTACCGCGTTTCCAGAACAGTGCGCCGATGATCGTGACGAGCAGGCCGCCGACGAGGATGTCGTACGCGATGGTGAGCGCATTGACGACGTCGTCCACGAGCATTGCGATACCGATGGCCACGATGCCCAGCACAAGTGTCGTCACTCGGTTACGCAAGACCTCGCCACTCTTAAGGCCGATCTTGCGGAACAGGTCCGAAGTCGTCGTGGTGGCGCACGCGATCAGCGCGCCGCTCGAAGTCGACATCAGCGCCGACAGCGCCGCAGCGAGCACGAGACCGCGTACGCCGGTGGGCAGCAGCCGTTCGGCGATAGTGGCGAAGGCGTCCTGCGCGCTGCCGAGGTCCGGGTACAGCACCTTCGCCGCCGTACCGATCAGCGCGCCCGCGATGCCGTAGACGAGGCAGTAGACGCCGGAGATGACGCCGCCGCCCGTCGCGACGCGCGGGGTGCGCGCGGTGAACACGCGCTGCCAGATGTCCTGCCCGATCAGCAGGCCGAAGGTGTAGATCAGGAAGTACGTCAGGATCGTCTCGCCGCCGATCGAGGTGAACTCGAAGTACGACGCGTCCAGCTTCTCGGCCATCCCGCTGAAGCCGCCAGCCGAGACGAGCGCGACCGGCAGCAGCACGAACAGGATGCCGATCGTCTTGATCACGAACTGCGCGATGTCGGTCAGCGTGATCGACCACATGCCGCCGAGCACCGAGTACAGCACCACGATCGACCCGCCGATGGCGATCCCGGCCCAACTGGGGATCGAGAACAGCACCTTGAAGATCGACGCGAACGCCAGCGTCGAGGTGACCGTGAGCATCAGCGTGTAGCCCCACATCACCACGCCGGACACCGCGCTCGCGCGGCCGCCGTAGCGCAGGTCGAGCATCTCGCCGACGGTGTAGACGCGCAGTTTCACCAGCCGCCGCGCGAAAACCGCGTGCAGCACGAGGATTCCGACGCCGATCGTGATCACCAGCCACGCGCCGGAGATGCCGTAGGTGTAGCCGAGCTTCACGCCGCCGACGGTCGACGCGCCGCCGAGCACGACGGCCGACATCGTGCCGGAGTACATGAACCAGCCGAGCCGCCGTCCGGCGACCAGGTAATCGGATTTGGTCTTGGCCAGCCGGAGGCCGATCCAGCCGACCCCGATCATGCCCGCGATGTACAGCGCGATCACCGCATAGTCGCCGCCCACGGGTCCTCCTTGAAACGGGGTGGGGTTCTTGCGGGACACCGTAGGGTCGGGCGACCCCGCGGCGGCATGGGACGATGTATCCAGGACTTCGCGGAAGATTGGCCGAAATGACCCACCACGACGTGCTGTTGCCCGCAGAGGTGACAGTTCCACTACGCACCGTCGCGGGCAACCCGGAGCTTGCGCTCGACGGCGTGCCCGAAACGCTGCGGCCAGGCGCGCTGGACCGGCCGGTGCGGTGGGCGCATGTGAGCGAACTGGCCGACCCCGCGCCGTACCTGGTGGGCGCCGAACTCGTGCTGACCGCGGGCGTGAACCTGCCGAAGGACGCCGACCGCTACGTCCGGGGTCTGTGCGACGCGGGCGTCACCGCGCTCGGCTTCGGCCTCACCCCGACGGTCTCGGAAACCCTGCCCTCCTCGCTGCGCGACGCCTGCGCGGAGCACGGCCTGCCACTGCTGGTCGTTCCGCCCGCGACGCCGTTTCTGGCCATCAACCGCGCCGTCGCAGTCGCGCTCGCCGAAGCTGGGCGGCACGAAGAACGACGGCTGGCAGAAGGCCGCGAAGCGCTGACGCGAGCCGCAGGCGGCGGTCTGGGAGAGTTGGTCACCGCGCTCGCCGGACGCCTCCGCGGGTGGGTCGCGATGGTCGGCGCCGGAGACGTACTGGCCGCGGGCTACGACGCACCGCAGCCATTGCCGTCGGCGGTAACGGAACTGCTCGCGACCCTGCGTTCCCGCTCCGGAATCCGCATCGCCTCCACCGAATTGCCGGACGGCACGCACGTCGTCGCGCAACCGGTGTACCCGCAGGCGACCGCCGCGCACCTGGTCGTCGTCGGCCGCGCGCAGCGGTTCGACAGCGGGGACCGGGCGATCCTGGCCGTCGGCGCGGCGCTGCTGGGACTCGTCGGCCGCGCCGGATCGGACAGCGCGGAACTCGGCGCCGCCGCCACGGCGTTGCTGCTCGGCGGCCCCGGCTCGGACGCGCTGGCCGGAGTCGTCGGCAGCGATCAGGCCCGGCTTGTCGCGGGAGTCGCCCACCGACGCGGCCCGGATGCGTTAGCCCGCCGTCCGGACTGGCTGCGCGCCCGCCTCGACACCCCGTTGGTCCAGGTCCTGCCCGGGCCGCGGTTCTACGCCATCACCGGCGAACTCGGCACCCTGGACGGCCTCCTCGAACACGGCTGGCTGGCGGTAGCGAGCCCGCCGCACCCCGCCGCGGCTCTCCCGGCTGCCGTCGCGGAAACCGAACTGCTGTTAGCCCGCGCCCGCGCGCTGTCCCGCCCGCTGGCGGCCAACGCCGACCCGCTCGGCTTCGACAACCTGATTCCGCCCGCCGCGGCCGGTGCGTTCGCCGAACGCCTGCTGGCTCCGCTACGGGAACTGGACCGCGCGCACGGTCGCGAGCTGGTGCCGACCCTGCGGACCTGGCTGGCGCACCACGGCAGCTGGGACCGGACCGCCGCCGAACTCGGCGTGCACCGCAACAGCGTGCGGCACCGGATCGGACAGGTGGAACGGGCGCTGGGAGCGGAGCTGGCCGATCCGGAAACGCGGATGCGACTGTGGTTCGCGTTGCGGTGGGGGTGAACGCGAGTGTCCATTCAGGCTTCTCAGGTGCTCTCAGGAAACTATGGGATTGTGGTCTGGTGCGAGTTCTGGTAGTCGAAGACGAAGAGCCGTTGGCCGACGCGATCGCCCGCGGGCTGCGGCGGGAGGGCATGGCCGTCGACATCGCGCTCACGGGCGACGACGGGCACGAGAAGTCGTCCGTCACGCGGTACGACGTGGTGCTGCTCGACCGCGACCTGCCCGGGATGTCCGGCGACGACCTGTGCCGCGAGATCGTCACGTCCGGCGAGCTGACGCGGGTGCTGATGCTGACCGCGAGCAGTTCGGTGTCCGACCGGGTCGACGGGCTGTCGCTGGGCGCGGACGACTATCTCGCCAAGCCGTTCGCCTTTCCCGAGCTGGTCGCGCGCGTACGGGCGCTGGGCCGCCGCGCGACGCCCGCCGCGCCGCCGCTGCTCACCGCGGGCGACGTCGAACTGGACCCGGCCAAGCGCACCGTCCGGCGGGCGAGCGGGCCGGTCGAGCTGACCCGCAAGGAGTTCGGCGTGCTCGAGGTGCTGCTGTCCGCCGGCGGGTCCGTGGTCAGCAGCGAGGAACTGCTCGAACGGGTCTGGGACGAGAACGCCGACCCGTTCACCACGACCGTCCGGGTCACCGTGATGACCTTGCGCAAGAAGCTCGGCGAACCGGGCATCATCGAGACCGTGGTCGGCTCGGGCTACCGGGTGTCGGTCGCCGGTTCCGAGTGAAGCTTCCCGGTGCCCGCAGCCTGCGGGTGCGCGTCACCGTCCTGGCGACCGTCCTGGTCGCCGCGGCGGGGCTGTTGCTGCTGTGGCTGGCGTGGACGCTCGTCGGCGACGCGGTCGACGCCGTGCCGCACATGCCGCCGGGCACCATCGTCCGGGTCGACGGCGTCGACGTGGACGCGTCCACGCTCGCGCAGCATCTGCGCACGCACGCCGTCAGCCGGGTGCTGGTCTTCGGCTCGCTGGCGTTCTGCTTCGTGGTGGCCGCGGCGGCGATTCTGGCCTGGACGTTCACTTCCCGCGTCCTGCGTCCGCTGCGCGAGATCACCGGGACCGCGCAACGGCTGTCGATCGAGTCGATGGGGGAGCGCATCGGCGAGATCCGCTCGCGCGACGAACTCGCCGAACTGGCCCGGACTTTCGACGCCATGCTCGACCGCTTGCAGGACGCGTTCGATTCGCAGCGCCATTTCGTGGCCAACGCGAGCCACGAATTGCGCACTCCGCTGTCGGTGATCCGGACGGAACTGGACGTCACGCTGTCCGACGAACACGCCGACGAGGCGGAGTTCCGCCGGATGGCCGGGGTGGTCCTGGACGCGACGAACCGCGCCGGTCAGCTGGTGAATTCGTTGCTGCTGCTGGCCCGCACCGACGGAGCCGGTCTCGTGACGCGGGAACTGGTGGACCTGACGGTGCTCGTGGAGCGCGCCTGGTCGGCGGTCCGCGGCGAAGCCGAACAACGGGGCCTGCGCGCGGATTTCGTGATGCAGCCGTCCCCGGCGATCGGGGATTCGGCTCTGCTGGAACGGATCGCCGGAAACCTGGTCGAGAACGCGGTGCGGCACAACGTCGACGGCGGCTGGATCGAGGTGACGACGGAACCGGGCGCGCAGTGGTCGGTCCTGCGGGTGCGCTCGTCGGGCGGCCTGCTGGACCCGGCGGCGGTGCCGGAGCTGTTCCAGCCGTTCCGCCGTGCCGGAGTGGCCCGGACGGCGCGTTCGGGAGCGGGCCTGGGGCTGTCGATCGTGCGCGCGGCGGTGCAGGCACACGGCGGGACGGTTTCCGCGGAGCCGGTGGTGGGAGGCGGACTGGCGGTGACGGTGCGGCTGCCCACGGTGTAGCGACTCGTGCGTGGCTAAGCCGGTTAGAACCGGCTTAGCCACGCACGATCAGTGGACGTCCACGAACGTAGGATTCCCGTACAGCCAAAGGTCTTCGTACGGATTCGCCTGCCCGATCACGTCCATCGCCGGCTCGATCCCGCCGGCGGCGTGCCGCTTCCCGTCCGTTCCGCGCACCCGGACGTAGAACGGCTCCCGCACGTTGCGGAACGTGTGCTTGAACATCACCCGCCGTCCCGCATATCCGCGCGAAGGCGTGAACGACTCCACCACCCGCGTACCCGGCGCAGTCATCGTGTCGCGATCCGCCGCCGGGCCGGTGACCGGGCCCGAGATCAGGTCCAGCCGGCCAAGCCGCGGCACCGAACCAGACCCGTTCGGCCGGTAGGCGGTCACCGCCGAAACAACGACCGTCACGGTCGATCCGCGGCGCACGCGCAGCCGTCCGCCGAAGGTCGCGCAGTCACCACCGCCGAGCACGCCGACTTCCAGCTGCTGCACCAAACCGCCGTGAGACAGCCAAATCCGGCCCGCGCGCAGACCCTCCAGCACACCCTCGAAGCCTGGGCGTCGCACGCCGACCACCGTGCGGCTGAACTCGCCGGGGTAGAAATCCGCGTACGGAGCGGACAACTGCGGCACCCCGCTGTCGACCGGGTCCGGGTATTTGCCGTTCTGTTCGTACCAGCCGTCCGGCACCGACGGCCGCACCAGCTGGTCGCCGCGGTTGTAATGCGAGTCGGAGTTCGTGGTGATCCACCACGGTTTTCCTTCGGCCAGCAGGGAATCCCACAGTCCGCCGACCTTCGCGGTGGTCCAGTCCCAGCCGCCGTACGTGCGGTACGCCTCGGCCGGGAAGCCGGGCCACGAGTCGCCGCCGGGGTTGTTGCCGTAGCCGCCCCGGGCGCCGCCATTGCCTTGCGGCTTCGGGAATCCGTCGGCCTGCGCGCCGGGTGCGCCTTCCATGCCGATCACGATGCCCGGCGCGGTGTCGCGATAGTTGCGCAGTTCGTGCGGCGACACGCGGCCGTTGCGCAGCGGATGGTTGATCAGCACGACCGGCGCGTGGATCCGGCGGGTGCGTTCCTGCTCGGCGAGCCACCGCAAACCCTTGAGCGCCAACGCTTCGTGCTCCGGGCTGGAGGATTCGGAACCGGTCAGCCGCCAGTCGTAACCGCGCTCGAATTCGCGCAGCACGCTCGCCTGGTCGCGCCCGGCCTGGAAGAACAGCGTGGCGTGCTCCGCGCCCGGCACGTTCCACTCCATGCCTTGCCACAGCAGCAGATCCGGATGCCTCCGCTGCGCGGCGAGCACGTCGCGGCTGGTCGGTTCCACGGACGACTTCTCGTGCGTCGCGTGTCCGTGATCAGTGAAGACGATCCACTTCGCGCCGTGTTCGCGCGCGCCGGCCGCGATCCGGTCGATGGTGTACATCGCGTCGTACGAGTACTGGCTGTGCGTGTGGTGATCCCCGACGACCCATTGGTAGCGGCGGCCGAACAGCCAGTCGAGATCAATCCCGAGGTCAAGCCCCAGATCGAGGTCCATGGCGTCGGCCTGGCCCGAGGCCAGCACCGGGGCCCCGGCCGCGACGGCGCCGACGAGCCCCGCGCGCTTGAAGAATCCGCGACGGCCGACGCCGCCCGGGTCCGTGGTGTTCATCCTGCTCCTGACCTGCTCGAACGATTCGGCAGGACGCTATGGGGCAGCGGTGAACGGCTGGTGCCCGGAAGGTCACGAAGTGCTCGGTGTGTCCGGGTTCACGGCGGAGCCGCCCCGCTAAACAGGGCGGCTCCGCCAAGGCGTTACGCCGGAACCGAAGCGACGCCCTGGGAGAGGAACGGCTTGCCGTTGACCCGCTCCGAGACGCCCGCCCGGTCGAGGTACGGCGTGATGCCGCCCAGCCAGAACGGCCAGCCCGCGCCGAGGATCAGGCACAGGTCGATGTCCTGGGCCTCCGCGACGACGCCCTCGTCGAGCATGATCCGGACCTCTTCGGCGATCGCGTTCAACGCCCGGTCGCGGACCTGCTCCGCGGTGGACGGCTGGTCGCCCTGCGTCCACAGCGCGGCGACCTCGGGGTCGACCGACGGCGTGCCGGTCGCGTCCCAGGTCCACACGCCCTTCTTGCCCGCCTTCACGAACTTGTCCAGGTTCTCGCTCACGGTGAAGCGGTCCGGGAACGAGCCGTGCAGCGTCTCGCCGACGTGCAGCGCGATGGCCGGGCCGACGAGCTGCATCAGGTTCAGCGGCGACATCGGCAGGCCGAGCGGCTCCAGCGCGGAGTCGGCCACGTCGAACGGCGTGCCCTCGTCCACGGCCACCAGCACCTCGCCGAGGAAGCGCAGCAGCAGCCGGTTCACGACGAACGCCGTCGCGTCCTTCACCAGCACGCTCGACTTCTTCAGCTGCTTGCCGACCGAGAACGCGGTCGCCAGCGCCGCGTCGTCGGTCTTCTCGCCGCGCACGATCTCCAGCAGCGGCAGCACGGCCACCGGGTTGAAGAAGTGGAAGCCGACCACGCGCTCCGGGTGCTGCAGCTTCGAGGCCATCGCGGTGATCGACAGCGACGAGGTGTTCGTGGCCAGGATCGTCTCGGGGGAGACGTGCTGCTCCAGTTCGGCGAACACCTGCTGCTTCACGCCCAGCTCTTCGAAAACGGCCTCGATCACGAAGTCCGCGTCGGAGAACGCGGCCTTGTCGAGCGAGCCGGTCACCAAAGCTTTCAGCCGGTTCGCGCCGTCCGGCGACACCCGCTTCTTGGCAAGCAGCTTGTCGATCTCCTCGTGGACGTAGCCCACGCCCTTGTCGACGCGCGCCTGGTCGACGTCAGTGAGCACCACCGGCACCTTGAGGCGGCGCACGAACAGCAGCGCCAGCTGGCTGGCCATCAGGCCCGCGCCGACGATGCCGACCTTGTTCACCTTGCGCGCCAACGACTTGTCCGGCGCGCCGGCCGGCCGCTTGGCCCGCTTGTTGACCAGGTTGAACGAGTACAGCCCGGCTCGCAGCACGTCCGACATCAGCAGCTCGGCGAGCCCGTCGGTCTCCGCCGCGTAACCGCGGTCGAGATCGTTCTCGCGCGCCAGCTCAAGCAGTTCGACGGCCTTGGTCGCGCCCGGCGAAGCGCCGTGGGTGCGACCGTCCACGATGGACTTGGCACGCGCGATGGCCGCGTCCCACTCCGCGCCGCGGTCGATTTCGCGACGGGCCGGGGTGATTTCGCCGTTGACGACCTTGGCCAGCCACAGCAGCGACTGCTCCAGGTAGTCCGCGGAACCGAAGACCTCGTCGACGATGCCGAGCTCGGCGGCCTTGCGCACGTTCAGCATCTTGTTCTGCGCCAACGCGTTCTCGATGATCACGGTGACGGCGGCGTCCGGGCCGATCAGGTTCGGCAGCAGCTGCGTGCCGCCCCAGCCCGGGAACAGGCCGAGGAACACCTCGGGGAACGCGATCGCCGCGGTGTTCTCCGACAGCGTCCGGTAGTGGCAGGACAGCGCGAGCTCGAGCCCGCCGCCCATCACCGCGCCGTTGACGAACCCGAACGTCGGGATCTTCGACTCGGTGAGCCGGCGGAACACGTCGTGCCCGGTCTGCGCGATCTCCCGCGCCAGCTTCGGGTCCGACACCGCCTCGACGCCGGAAAGGTCCGCGCCGACGGCGAAAATGAACGGCTTGCCGGTGACCGCGATCGCGGCGGGCTCGGCGGCGAACGCCTTGTCCAGCGCGGCGTTCAGCGCGACGAGACCCTGCGGGCCGAAGGTGTTCGGCCGGGTGTGGTCGTGGCCGTTGTCCAAGGTGATGAGCGCGACCGGCTTGTCCAGCCCCGGTACCTTGACCAGGTTGGTGACGGCGTTGGTCACGACCTCGTCCGGGAACGCGGCCTTCGCCTCTTCAGCGGTGAAAGTCATTACTTCGCCCCCTCAGAGCCGTTGTAGGCCGGGTTTTCCCAGATCACGGTGCCGCCCATGCCGATGCCGATGCACATCGTGGTGAGGCCGTAGCGCACGTCGGGGCGCTCGGCGAACTGGCGCGACAGCTGCGTCATCAGCCGCACGCCGGACGACGCCAGCGGGTGGCCGCACGCGATCGCGCCGCCCCACTGGTTGACCCGCGGGTCGTCGTCGGCGATGCCGAAGTGGTCGAGGAACGCGAGCACCTGCACCGCGAACGCCTCGTTGATCTCGAACAGGCCGATGTCCTCAATGGACAGACCGGTGCGCTTGAACAGCTTCTCGGTGGCCGGCACCGGGCCGATGCCCATGACCTCCGGCTCGACGCCCGCGAACGAGTAGCCGACCAGCCGCATCCCGACCGGAAGGCCCAGCTCGCGCGCGGTGTCCTCGTCGGCGAGGATCGCCGCGGTGGCTCCGTCGTTGAGACCGGCCGCGTTGCCCGCGGTGATCCGGCCGTGCGGGCGGAACGGCGTCTTCAGCTTCGCCAGCTGCTCGACGGTCGTGCCCGGGCGCGGCGGCTCGTCCTCGGTGGCGAGACCCCAGCCGAGTTCCTTCGACTTGGTCGCCACCGGAACCAGTTCCGGACCGATCTTGCCGGTCTTGACGGCCTCGGCGTACTTTTCCTGGCTGCGCGCGGCGAACGCGTCCGTGCGCTCCTTCGTGATCTCCGGGAAGCGGTCGTGCAGGTTCTCCGCGGTCTGGCCCATCACGAGCGCGGTCGGGTCGACCAGCTTGTCCGCGACGATCCGCGGGTTCGGGTCGACGCCCTCGCCCATCGGGTGGCGGCCCATGTGCTCGACGCCGCCGGCGATGGCGATGTCGTACGCGCCGAAGCCGATGCCGCTCGCGGTGGTGGTCACCGCGGTCATCGCGCCCGCGCACATCCGGTCGATCGCGAAGCCCGGCACGGACTTCGGCAGCCCGGCGAGCAGCGCGGCGGTGCGGCCGATGGTCAGGCCCTGGTCGCCGATCTGCGTCGTCGCGGCGATCGCGACCTCGTCCACGCGCTCGGGCGGCAGCTCCGGATGCCGCCGCAGCAGCTCGCGGATGGCGTTGACGACGAGGTCGTCCGCCCGGGTCCCGGCGTACATGCCCTTGTCGCCCGCCTTGCCGAAGGGCGTGCGTACCCCTTCGACGAAGACGACATTGCGCACCCCTCGCGCGGTGGGCGCGAGCGGCGGCGTTGCTGGTGCGGCCACGAATGCTCCTGAAGTAGAGAGTGTTCCTGCCTCGCACCCTAGCCCTTGTTACCCGTGGGTAACCAGTGCAGTGGCCCGGTCGAGTGGGGGACGGCACACTCCCGGGGCTTGTGGCATGCGGCACACTGGCGGGAACGCACCAACCGGACGGGGGACGGCAATGGCGCTTTTCCGGGCGAACCCGGCAGCCGAAATCGCGAAACTGCGCAAGAAACTGGCGAAAGCCGCGGATCCGGATTCCCCGGAGAGCCTCGCGATGCGCCACCGGCTCGGCATCCTCCTGGTGGAAACCGGCGACTGGCCCGCGGCGGAGGAGCACTACACCGAACTCGCCGATGCCCAGGTGCGCGTCGAGGGCGAACAGCACCCGGGCACGCTCGGCGCTTGGCTGAACCTGGCCATGGCGAAGGCCGCGCTGGGGCGGATCGAGGACGCGGTGCACCTGATGGAGTCCACAGTGGACATCTACGAGGCCGTCATGGGGCCGGACGATCCGGCCACCATGCAGGCACAGCTGGTGCTGTCGGAGATGTACTCGGTGTCCGGGGAGTACGACGAGGCGCTGGACGTGCTCAGCAGGCACTTGAACGCGTGCGTGGACAAGTTCGGCGAGTACCACGAGCTGACGATCGCGGGCGCGCGCCGGAAGGTCAGTGTGCTGCGGACACTCGGCCGATACGACGAGGCTCGCTCTTTGAACTCCGGCCTGTCGCGTAAGCCGCGAGACGACTATGAACGCGACAGTGCCCGCGCGGTCGGCTTGCTGATCCGGGCGGAGGACGGCGAGGCGAAGACGGTCCAGTACCAGGCGAGGGAACTCGCCGAGCAGTACCGCACGCCGGAATTCGTGGAGGTCCTCGCCGCCGTGCTGCTGCGCGCCGGGGAACCCGCGGAAGCGGCGGAGTTGTACCGCGCCGTGCTGTCCGCGCAACCGGCGGCGCAACAGTGGGGCCCAGCCGGGGAATTGGCCCGCGCGTACCTGGAAAGCGGCCAGCTCGACGCGGCGGAAACACTGGCCGGCGAGATCGCGACGGCCGACGGTCTGCCGGACGGACACCCGCTGAAGCTCGGTGCCCGGGCGACATTGGCGCGGGTGGCCCGGGAACGCGGCCGGGACGCGGAGGCAGATCGTGAACTGACGGCGGTCGCGGCGGGGTTGACGGAGGCGTTTGGTCCGAAGCATCCGGATGTCGTAGAGGTTTCTGGGTGGCTTAAGAAGGACTGAATCGCCGGGCGGGCAGACTGTCCAGGTGGGACTCTTCCGCACGAAGCCAGAGCCGGTTGACGAGATCGCCGCGCTGCAGGCCACCCTCGCGAAGGCGCGCAACCCGAAGAGCGTGCCGAACCTGCGCCGGCGGCTCCTGCTGGGCCAGTTGCTGCTCAAGAACGAGGACTGGGCGGCGGGGGAGCGGCACTACACGGATCTCGTGCCCGCGTTGACGGACGAATTCGGTCCCCGCGAGCCGAACACCCTTGCCGCGTGGGCGAATCTGGCGTATTGCCAGACGTCGCAAGGCCGGCCCGCGGAGGCGATCCCGCTGCTGGAACGCACCGCGGAGGCGTTCGAGGAAACCTGGGGCGCGCGCCAGCCAGGGACGTTCAAGACCCAGCTGCTCCTCGCGGAAGCCTATGGCGTGGCAGCGCAGTACGAAGACGCGCTGGCGGTGCTGGACGCGCACGTCGACTACTGTGCCGCCGAACTCGGCCCGGCGCACGCCCGGACGAGAGCCGGACGGCGCCGGAAGGTCGTCATGCTGCGCGCGCTGGCCCGCTACGAGACGGCCGAACAACTGCTGACGGACGAGGAAGCGCTCTGCGAGACCGACGAGCAACGAGACGCGCTCCTCTTGGTGGTGCGAGCCGAAACCGGAGATCCGGAGGCGGCGATCGCTCCGATGCGCGAGCTTTTCGAGAAGCGGCCAGAGCTGCGGGAGTCCCTGGCAACCGTTCTCCTGTTGGCCGGGCAAGCGCCCGAGGCAGCCGACCTGTTCCGCCAGGCCCTGGGCGAAGCGCGGGGCCGAGGCGCGCTGATCATCCGCAGCGTGCTCGCGCGAGCCTGCGTGGAGAGCGGAAACCTGGACGAAGCCGAGCAAGCGGCGCGGGCGGTGCTGGCCGCTGGTGCCTGGCCAGCGGGACATCCGATGGTGCTCGGCCTCCGCGCGACGCTGGCCCGAGCCGCCGCCCGACGAGGCGACCGAGCGGGTGCGGCGGCGGAGCTGGAATCCGTGGCAGCCGGGCTCAAAGCAGTCCTCGGCGCAGCCCATCCGCGCGTCGCCGAGGCAACCGGATGGCTTGCGGAGTGCTGACGGCCGCGGGCCTGAACCCGCGGCCGCCAACCGAAAATCACTCCGCCGAATCGTCCTCCGGACGCACCGGAACCGGCGTCCCGTCCCGCAAATGCGGTTCGCGCAGCCGGAAAATCTCCTCGAACTCCCGGATCCGCGCCGCCCGGTAGTCCGGCACCCCGGCCGCGTCGAAGCGGTAGAACCCGGCCCCGTCCTGAAGACCTCGCCGCTGGCCGGTCATGTTCTCCTCGACGATCGCGGGCGCCTGGAACCGCTCGCCGAGTTCGCCGGTCAGGTAGCGCGAGGCGTAGTACAGGATGTCCCCGCCGCCCCAGTCGATGAATTCCAGCGGGCCCAGCACCGAGAACCGCGGCCCGAGACCGGCGCGCACCGCGAGGTCGATCTCGGCGGCACCGGCGACCCCTTCCTCGACCATCCGCGCGGCCTCGTTCATCAGCAGCGCCTGCAGCCGCGGCACGATGTATCCGGCGGCGGGCCCGCACACCACCGGCACCTTGCCGATTTCGCGCAGCAGCTCCACGAGCCGCTCGACCGCGGCCGGATCGGTGTCGTCGCTCCGGCTGACCTCGACCAGCGGCATCAGTTCGGCCGGGTTGAGCCAATGCGCGTTGACGACCCGTTCCGGCCGGTCGGCGAGTTCCGCGATCTGCGTGACCAGGAAGGTCGACGTCGTCGAGGCCAGCACCGCCGACTCGGGCACCTGCGAGCCGAGCCAGCCGAACACCTCGCGTTTGACGTCCATGACCTCCGGCACGGCCTCGAACACCACGGTCGCGTCGGCGAGTTCCTTCGCCGAACGGTCGCCCAGCGTCAGGCTTTCCAGCGCGTCCGCGTGGCCGAACATCGCGCGCAGCCGGTCCGCGAGGCGCTTGCGGACCTCGTCGCGGCGGAGCTGGCGTTCTTCCTCGGTGCGGTCCTTGACGTCCGCGAGCAACACCGGATGTCCGGCCGCGAGGAAGGCCAGCGCGATGCCCTCGCCCATCCGCCCGGCGCCGACGATGGCGATCACGACTGGACTCCGTCCTGCAGCAGCTTGGTCAGCCCGGCCCGGTCGAGATCGGCCAGGCCGAGGTTCTCGAAGGTCCGTCCCTCGGCGTAGAAATCGCGGCCGGTGATGGCAGAACCCAACGCCAGCAGGCCTTCCGCGACCGGCGTCGGCACGCCAGCCCACCGACCAGCGGACACCAGGAGCGACAACCCGAGCCGGGTGTCTTCGACCATGTAGCGGTGCGTGTGGAGGTCGATCTTCTCGCGCCAGTCACCGCTGTCGGTCAGCCGCTCGTGCGCCGCGCGGCCGTACATCCACTCCTCGCCGTCGGTGGCGTAGTGATCGGCCAGCGGGAAGTGCGGGGCGCCGTAGCCGAACGCTTCGCGCAGCGCGACCCGCTCGGCGTCAAGCGCGTCAGTGACGCTGCGGATCGACGGCTGCGTGCCCTCGTTGTGGATGTCCCAGGCGGCGAAATGCTCGAGCGGACCGGCGTTCATCGTGATCAGCGGCGGGTGGATGATCGGGCCCGCGTTCATCAGCGCTCCGCTGAGCCCGTCGCCCGCGTCCTCGATGCTCGGGTACGCCTCGCGCAGCGTCTTGAACGCGCTTTCCGCCAGCCGCAACGGGAAAACCCCGGTCGGCAGCCGGGTCGCGTACCCGCTGATCACTACTTCGGCGTCGCCATGCCGACGCGCGAGGTACGGCAGCGTCCCGGCTTCGGCGAACGCGATCTCCGAACTCCCGCCCGCCGCGGCGACGGCCTTGGCGAACACCATCGAACCGAACGTGCCCGGCGGCAGGAAGACCACCTGGCCCTCGGTCAGCAGCGGGGCGAGCCGGGGAGCCAGGTCGTCGTGCGTGGTCGACGGCAGCGGGATCACGATCAGCGCCGCGCCGCGCACCGCCTCCGCGAGGTCTGCCACCGGGTTGATCTCCCCGGTGCCGTCGCCCACCGGCACCGAACGGGCGCCCCGGTAATCCCGGACGCCCACCGCCCCGGTCGCGCGCAACGCTTCCAACGCCTCGGCGTTCCGCCGCCACCAGCGCACTTCGTGGCCGTGCTCGGCGAGTTCCGCCACCGTGGCCCAGGAACCGTGCCCGCCCCCGAGAACCGCGATCTTCACTGTCATGTGCTCCTGTCTAGTGCTGATGTGCTGTCGCACTTTCTCACGGGTCGACGAGGTCGGTCTCGCCCCACAACTGATCTTGCTGCTCGCGCACGATCCCGCCGAACTCGCCCGGGACGATCGTCCGGTACGGCCCGGATTCGACCGCGACCCGCGCGATCGTCTCGATCGCCGGGGCCGGATCGCGCTGCATGGCGAGGAAATCCGAAAAGTCGTGTTCGGAAACAGGCGCGTTCTCCACGAGTTTTTCGTTGAACCCAGTGGAAAACGGCCCAGGTTCAACGACCCGTACTTCGATTCCGTGCGGCCGCAGCTCCTGGCGGACCGCCTGCGCCATGGCTTCGAGGGCGAACTTGCTGGACCCGTACGCACCCGCGCCGGGAGCGACGAACAGCCCCGCCACCGACGTGACGAACACGATCCGCCCGCCACGCCCGGCCGCGACGAGCCGGTCGGCGACCAGCCGCGTCAACTCGAGCGTGCCGAAGACGTTGACCTCGAACGTTTTCCGCACCACCGCGGAATCCGTGCGCAGGAGCGGCCCTTCGGCACCGAATCCGGCGTTGTTGAGCAGAACCGACGCGTCGAGCGCCGCAGCCGCTTCACGATCAGCCGGGTCGAGCAGATCAAGCCGGGAGACTTCCGCGACGAGTCCGCGCTCGGCGAACGCCGCCCGCGTCGGTTCGATCTGGTCGTCCCGTTCGACCGTGGCGAACACCCGGTGCCCGCGCGCCGCGAGCGTCAATCCCACTCCCAGCCCGAGACCCGATCCCGCCCCCGTGATCAAAACCGACTCGCTGTGTTCTGTGTTTTCCTTGCTTGGCCGACCCACGTGCGCAGTGTCGCTTGCGTCGCGGCCCCGCCTCAATCAGACTTCCGCCACATGGAAGCCAGACCCACCGCGGCGGCGCGGCTGCTGTCGGTGCTGGACTGCTTCAGCGCTCAGACTCCGGTGCTCTCGCTGACCGAGATCGCCCAGGCCGCGGGCCTGCCGTTGAGCACCGCGCACCGCCTGGTCGGCGAGCTGGCCGAATGGGGAGCGCTGACCCGTGACGACCACGGCGGGTACCACCTCGGCCTGAAACTGTGGGAACTCGGCTCGCTCTCGCTGGCCCGGGCCTCGATCCGCGACATCGCCCTGCCGTATCTGGGCGACCTGTTCGACGCGACCGGCGAAAACGTGCACCTTTCGGTGCTGGACGGAACGGACGTCGTGTTCCTCGCTCGGCTGGCCGGGCACCGTTCGGTAGGCATCCTCACGACGACGGGCAGCCGCCTGCCTGCGACTACGACCGCGACCGGCCGGGTGCTGCTCGCGCACGCCGCAGCCGATACTCGCGAATCGGCGCTGACTAGCCCGATTGCGGCGGAAACTCAGCACACTACGACTGACCCGGAGACTCTGCGCGCTGAACTTGCCGAGATCGCGCGCACTGGGTATTGCGTCGCTGATCGTCAGCTTGCTGATGATGCGGTGGCCGTTGCTGCTCCGATCCGTGAGGCATCCGGCCGGGTTACTGCGGCGGTCGCGGTTGTGGGGCGAAGGGAGACGACTTCGGTGGCGCATCTGGTGCCTGCGGTGGTTACGACGGCTACGGGGGTGGCTCGGTCGCTCGGGTATCGGAGGTTGGGTCGTCGGCGGGGGTGATTTCGACCAGCTCGCCGACGGGGTTGATTTGGTAGGTCAGCTCACCAGCTGTGTTTTTTGGCGTCGGCTCCGCCGCCGCGTGCGGGATCGCTTTTATGCCGGCGTTTGGGGGCTGCCCGGCGTGAGGGGCCTTCGGCTTGTCACGCCGGGCAGCCCCCAAACGCCGGCGCGATCCCGCGTGGTGGGCAAGTGAGCGGTCAGGGCTGGGCCTGGTTGCGGAAGTCGTGGCTCACGTCTGAAGGTCTAAATCTCACCTTGAGGTCTAGACCACCGGCCGTTATTCGGAAGCGGTGCTGTGCAAGGCCTTGCTCAGGGCTGCCACGGTCAGCTCGACCTGCCACGGCCGCGCTCCGCCTGCTCGCAGGGCGTCCGCCACCGAGTCTTCCGCGAGGTCGGCGGGAGGGCGCCAGCAGGTGCGTCGGACTAGATCCGGCAGCAGCAGGTTCTCTACTGGCAGCTTGCGGTCCTCCGCGATCGCGGCCAGTGCGGCTCGGGCGGCGGCCAAGCGGGCCGCGGCGTCGGGGTCCTTGTCGGCCCAGCGGTTCACCGGCGGCGGACCGTCGTTGGGCTGGCTCGGGCTCGGCAGTTCGCTCGCCGGCAGCGCTTTCGCCGCCTGCAGGTGCCGCAGCCAGCTGGCCGTGTACTTGCGCTGCACGCGTCCGCTGAACACCGGCAGCGCCTGCAGTTCCTCGACTGTCTTCGGGTCCGCGGTCACCGCGTTGACGATCGCGCTGTCCGGCAGGATCCGGCTCGGCGCGCGGTCGCGCTTGCGGGCCAGTTCGTCGCGGGCCTGCCACATCTCCCGCACCGCGGCGAGGCCGCGCGGGCTGCGGATCTTGTGCACCCCGGACGTCCGGCGCCACGGTTCGGCGCGCGGCGCGGGCGGGGGAGCGGTGCGGACCGCCTCGAACTCCTGCTGCGCCCACTCCAGCTTGCCCTGTGCCGCCAGCTCGGCTTCGAGCTTCGCGCGCAGTTCGTTGAGCAGCTCGACGTCGAGAGCCGCGTAGTTGAGCCAGTCGATCGGCAGCGGCCGCTTCGACCAGTCCGCGGCGCTGTGCCCCTTTTCGAGCGTGTACCCGAGCAGCAGCTCCACGAGCGTGCCCAGCGCGACGCGTTCGTACCCGGCCAGCCGTCCGGCCAGTTCGGTGTCGAAGAGCGACCGCGGGCGCAGGTCCAGTTCCGCCAGGCACGGCAGGTCCTGGGACGCGGCGTGCAGCACCCATTCGGTGTCGTTGAGGACGTCCCGCAACGGGGCGAGGTCGTCGGCGAGCGCGATCGGGTCGATCAGCACCGTGCCGGAGCCTTCGCGGCGCAGCTGGACGAGATAGGCCTTGGGCCAGTACCGGTAGCCCGACGCCCGTTCGGTGTCGACGGCGACGGCTCCCGTGCCCGCGGCCAGCCGCGCGCACGCCTCGGCGAGCGCGACGGGATCGGTCACCACCGGTGGGGTGCCTTCGGCCGGTTCGCGGAGCAGCACCGGCGTTCCGGAGGCACCGGAGTTCTCGGTGGTCTCGTCTCCGGTCCGGGCTCCGTCCGCCTGTGCAGTTCCCATGTCCGACGACCCTACGGGACGAGCGGACCGCGCCTGGTCCGCCCGCCCCGCAGGGACGTGGTTCGTCGTCGTCAGCGGATCACGCCGGCTCGCATCGCCAGCGCGACCATCTGCGCCCGGTCGCCCGTGCCGAGCTTGCGCCCGATGCGGGACAGGTGGGACTTGACGGTGAGCGCGGAGAGGGAAAGCTCCTCCCCGATCTCCTTGTTCGACTGCCCGTCCGCGACGAGCTGGAGCACCTCCACCTCGCGAGCCGAAAGCTCGCGCGGGGTGTTGTCGGTGCCCGCCACTCGCGTGCCGGTCGCCAGGACCGGGGCCACGCTCGGGTCGGCGTAGACGCCGCCTTCGAGAACCCGGCGCACGCCGTCGGTGACCACCACCGGCGACGCCGACTTCAGCAGGTACGCCTGAGCTCCGGCCTGGAACGCGGAGCGCACCGCGTACGGGTCGTCGGAGGATGCCAGGACCACCACTCGCGGCCAGCCGTGGCTACGGAGTTCCGTAACCAGCTCGATGCCGCTGCCGTCCGGCAGTCCGAGATCGAGGATCGCCAGGTCGCACGGGCCGGTGGCCTGTGCTCGCGCCCTCGCCTCGGCCACCGTGGCGGCCTCGTGGACAGTGCCCGCACCCATCTGTGCGAGTCGTGCTGCGATTGCCTCCCTCAACAGCGGGTGGTCATCGACCACCAACACGGAAAAAAGCTCTTCCCGCGGGTGCGGAACCATGCTCGCCGGCAAAGCACCGGCTGGCGTGGATCGGACGGCCTGAGATAAGCCGACGGTAGCCACGTCACTACCTCCCTGGAGTCGGTCGTGCCCCCCGACCGGCACCGGGACCTTCGGCCGTTCAGCCGCGCCAGCTTTAGACCGAAAGTGGTGTCGTCCCAGGCACTGTAGCCGTCCGGACGCCGTTGCGGGGGGATCGAATGGGTATCTATCCGAAACAGTTCGTCACTCAGCGAGGTCGTTGTAACACGATCGGACTAACGATCGGAGTCTTGTTAACGACTGGCGACCGGGCCGCGATGCACCTCAGTTACCGGCATCGAAACGGGCGTGCAGATGGCCCGTGCACCTGCGGGTGCTGCCGGAGCGGGGCCGCCGCCCCGGCGACCCGCGCCCGGAAATGCGCCCCGGCCGGGGCAAGATCATTTTCTTTCACGTTTTGCCGCGCGCGCCGCCCGGCCGCCGGCGTCCTGGCGGAGGCGCGGAAAAGGGGTCCGGAACGGCGTCGGAGCTGGTTACCGGGGGTTCACTGCCTGTGATCGCGCCCGGCCACGAACGTGCGGCATCCGGAGCAGCGGCCGCCCGGGTCCATGTTGGACGGTCGGCGAGGGGCGCCCGGAAGCCCCGCCGAAGATCTCCGCGGCGGGCCGGGAGGGCGCGAATCCGCCCGGGAAGGCGCGTTCGTGCGCGTGCAAGTGCCGCGAAGAGGCTGCCCGACCGGGTGAACTTGGGAAATCAGGAGCTTTGCCGCTGCTCGAACAGCGTGACGCCCACCGGAGGCAGCCCCACGACGCTCGCCATCACCTGGCAGAACGCGAGCCCGTGCGGGCCGAGCGCGGCGTCGGTCGGGGTCCAGGAGGCCCGCAGCTCGAGGTCGTCGGTGCGGGCCGGGCCGGAGATGTCGCCGAACCGGGCCGAGGACGTCTCCGTGACGGTGCCGCCGAGCGCCTTCCACGACGCGCCGGAGGCCTCCAGCGCGTCGGTGAGCCACGACCAGCCGACCGCGGGAAGGAACGGGTCCGTGGCCAGCTCGCGGTCGAGTTCCGCGCGGACGTACATGACCAGCCGCAGCACGCCGTCCCAGCCTTCCTGGCCGTCCGGGTCGTGCAGCAGGACCAGCCTGCCGGACGCCTCGACGTCGGCGGGTCCGGAGACCTCGCAGCTCAACGCGTACGACCACGGCGCGAGCCGCTGCGGCGCGCGCATCGTCTCCAGGCGGATCTCCGGGCGCGGCCGGACGGCTTGCAGCGCCGCGACGGCTTCGCGGAAGAGATCGGGCACTGGCGTCATCGCGGTCACGCACCGACTGTAGGGCGGCGACGCCCCGTTGCGGACGCAGGCGCGCCGAGCGAGACCCACCCGCGACCCGGCGGACGGCTCCGGCTGCCCCTCCGTCTCTCTCGCCGTGCCCGCTCCCGGCGTGCTCCCGCTGCTGCTTCGGCGGGGTCCTGCGCGGCGTGCGTCGCTGGGTGCGCAGGGCGGCGGCCGGGCTGGCCGTGGTGTGTCGGTGTTGAGGACGTCCTCAACACCGTCTTGGTTGCATCGCACGCCCACAATGCCGAGCCAGGCGCGCATCTCGCGCTCCCGACGGCGCAGCGCGTAACGCCAGGTGTCTTCTCAGCAGCAGCTCTATGCGGCTCTGCCGTCGCGATGCGGAGCACCTGGCTGCGCTGCGACGGGCCGCGTGGCTCTCTAGTCGATGGACCCGGCCCGGCCCGGCGAAAGTCCGTGAAGGGCTCCTTGAAGGAATCAGATTCCCTCAAGGAGCCCTTCACGGACCTCCGCGGTGGCAGGGAAGAACCCCGCGCCGTCGGCACGGCATCCATCCGAAGAAACCCCCAATGCCGCGTCGGGTGCGTAATGCGCAACGAATCCGGCATTCGCGCCACGCGAGCGGTGCCGAATCCGGTGCCGAGGCGGGCGGCATCCCTCGGCAGGCGCGGCCACCCGCGGCCGCGTCCAGGCTCGTTGGGCACGGGGCGGCCCGGGACTGTCGGACCCGCGTGGGACCATGGGGGTCGTGCCTCAGGTTTCGTCCGCGCCCGTCGGCGCTCCGTCCGTTTCGCCCCGTCGCGCCCTGCCCGGCTCGGCTTTCCTCGCCGCCGCGCGCGGGGAGCGGCCCGCGCACGTCCCGGTGTGGTTCATGCGCCAGGCCGGCCGTTCGCTGCCGGAGTACCGCGCGCTGCGCGAGGGCGTCCCGATGCTCGACGCGTGCTTCGACCCGGAGATGCTCGCCGAGATCACGATGCAGCCGGTCCGCAGGCTCGGCGTCGACGCGGCGATCCTGTTCAGCGACATCGTGGTCCCGCTCAAGGCGGCCGGCCTCGACATCGACATCGTCCCCGGCACCGGCCCGGTCGTGGCCTCGCCGATCCGAGACGCGGAGGCGGTGCGCGCGCTGCCGAAGCTTGAAACCGAGCAGGTGGCGCAGGTCGCCGAGGGCGTCCGGCTGCTGGTGGACCGGCTCGGCGAAACGCCGCTGATCGGGTTCGCCGGCGCGCCGTTCACGCTGGCCAGCTACCTGATCGAGGGCGGCCCGAGCCGCAACCACGAGCACACCAAAGCCTTGATGCACTCGCAGCCCGAGGTCTGGCACGACCTCGCCGCGCGCCTCGCCGACATCGCCGCCACGTTCCTGCGCGCGCAGCTCGACGCGGGCGTGGACGCGGTGCAGCTGTTCGACTCGTGGGCCGGCGCGCTGTCCGAGCGCGACTACCGCGAGTTCGTGCTGCCGCACTCGGCCCGGGTGCTGGCGGTCGCCGGCGAGTACGACGTGCCGCGGATCCACTTCGGCGTCGGCACCGGCGAGCTGCTCGGCGCGATGCGCGAGGCGGGCGCGGACGTCGTCGGCGTCGACTGGCGGATCCCGCTCGACGTCGCGGTCCACCGGCTCGGCGGCAAGGTGTCGGTGCAGGGCAACCTCGACCCGGCGCTGCTGTACGCGTCGTGGCCGGTCCTGGAGGCCGAGGTGCGCCGGATCGTCGAGGAGGGCCGCGCCGCTCGCGGGCACGTGTTCAACCTCGGCCACGGCGTGCTGCCGGGGGTGGACCCGGAGGTGCTGAAGCGCGTCGTCGACCTGGTGCACTCGCTGTGAAGCACGTCGCGGTCGTCGGCGGCGGGATCTCCGGGCTGGCCGCGGCGTACCGGCTTCGTCGGCTGCTCGGCGACCGGGTCACGATCACTGTTTTCGAGAGCACGGCCGCGATCGGCGGGAAACTGCGCACGGCAGAGGTCGGCGGAGTCAGCTACGACGTCGGAGCCGAAGCCTTCCTCGCCCGGCGGCCCGAGCTGGTCTCGCTGGTCAACGAGGTCGGTCTGGCCGACCGCCTGGTGCATCCGACGAAGGCGCGCGCCAAAATCCACGCGGGCGGTTCGGTGCAGAGCCTGCCGCCCGGCACCGTGATGGGCGTCCCGGCGTCCGCCGATTCGGTCGCAGGCGTGCTGTCTGACGACGGACTGCGCGCGGTCGAGAAGGAACGTTCGCTCGGCCCGGTCGAGCTGGGCGACGGCGACGTGCTGCTCGGGCCGCTGCTGCGGACCCGGTTCGGAGACGAGCTGGTGGACCGGCTGGTCGACCCGCTGCTGGGCGGCGTGTACGCGGGCGGAGCCGACGGCTTGGGCCTCCTCGCGACGATGCCCGGCCTGGCCAACGCGATCGAGGGCGGCGCGGGTTCGCTCACCGAGGCTGCCTCCTCGCTGCTGCCGAAAACACCAGGCACCGCACCGGTTTTCGGCAGCCTCACCGGCGGGCTGCGGGGATTGCTCGACCAGCTGCTGGAGCTTTCCGGCGCTGAACTGCGCACTTCATCGACGATCCGCACGCTGACCCGGACGCCGTCCGGCTGGCGTCTGGAGTTCGGTGCCGCCGCCCCCGCGCACGCGCCCGCCGACAGCCCCGTTGACGCGGACGCGGTGCTGCTCGCGGTGCCCGCCCCAGCCGCGCGGAAGCTGCTCGACGGCGTGGTCCCGGCGGCTTCGACGGCGTTCGGCGAGGTCGAACTGGCGTCGATGGCGGTCGTCGCGTTCGCGTTCCCGCCGGGCACTGAACTGCCCGAAGCGTCCGGAATCCTCATCGGCGCGGGGGAGCGGGATGCGGAAGGCGTGCCGTACGCGTCCAAGGCGTTCACGTTTTCGTCGAACAAGTGGGCTCACCTCGGCGGCTCCGGACCGGTGCTGGTGCGCGGTTCGGTCGGCCGGTTCGGCGAGCCCGGCGCGCTGAACGGCGACGACGATGCGCTAGTCGCGGCGGTCCGCGCGGATCTGGCCCGGCTCGCGGGCGTCACCGCGAAGCCGATCGACACCCTGGTGACGCGCTGGGGCGGCGGCCTCCCGCAATACGGCACCGGGCACCTGGAGCGGGTGACGCGGATCGAGACGGCAGTGGCGGACATCCCAGGCTTGGCCGTGGCGGGCGCCACGCTGCACGGCGTCGGGCTGCCGGCCTGCGTGGCCACGGCCGATGCCGCCGCGCGGCGGATCGCGGAGCAGCTCTTCGTGTGACGGAGCCCCATGGCGATCGCCGCGGCGACAGTGCCAGGATGGAGTCATGGCGCGGCTGAATTACAACGAACTCAACGACAC
Organism: Amycolatopsis sp. cg13; assembly: GCF_041346965.1. Taxonomy (GTDB): domain Bacteria; phylum Actinomycetota; class Actinomycetes; order Mycobacteriales; family Pseudonocardiaceae; genus Amycolatopsis. The sequence continues at coordinate 3,013,698 of NZ_CP166848.1, read as the reverse complement.
GATCCGCTACACCACGTGGTCGGTCTTCCGGATCGAACCGGGGAAGTTGGGGGAGGACCGCGGCGCCGCGGGCCGCGAGACGGCCGAGTACCTCGACGGGCTCGAGGCGAAGGGCGTCGTCGTCCGGGGTGTCTATGACGTGTCCGGCCTCCGTGCCGACGCGGACTACATGATCTGGTGGCACGCCGAGGAGATCGAGCAGGTCCAGGCCGCCTACACCGGCTTCCGGCGCACGCCGCTCGGCCGCGCGTCCACGCCGGTCTGGAGCCAGACCGCGCTGCACCGGCCCGCCGAGTTCAACAAGAGCCATGTGCCCGCGTTCCTGGCCGGCGAAGAGGCGCGCAAGTACATCTGCGTGTACCCGTTCGTCCGGTCCTACGACTGGTACCTGCTGCCCGACGAAGACCGCCGCAAGATGCTGGCCGACCACGGCAAGGAGGCGCGGGACTACCCGGACGTGCGTGCCAACACCGTCGCGTCGTTCGCGCTCGGCGACTACGAGTGGATCCTCGCCTTCGAGGCCGACGAACTGCACCGGATCGTGGATTTGATGCGCCACCTGCGCAACACCGAGGCCCGTCGCCACGTGCGCGTCGAGATCCCGTTCTACACCGGCACGAAGGTGCCGCCCGCCGAGCTCGTCGCGGCTCTGCCGTAACCGCCGGTGCAGGACGTACTAGCCGGGGCCTGGCAGTCGCTCGCCGGGGAACCGCTGCCCGCCGTGTCCTTGACCGGCGACGAATCCGTGCTGCCCGGGCACTTCCGGGTCCCGGCCATGGCGAGCGCCAGCATCGCCGCGGCCACGCTGTCCGCCGGTGAACTGCTGCGCCTGCGCGGGATCGACCCCGGCACCGTGTCGGTCGATACCCGGCACGCCGCGGCCGCGTTCCGCAGCGAGCAGTTGCTGCGCATCGACGGCGAACCCGCGCCGAGCCCGTGGGGCCCCATCGCGTGCGACTACCGCGCCGCCGACGGCTGGATCAAGCTGCACTGCAACACCCCACGGCATGAAGCGGCGGTCTGCTGGGCGCTGGGCGTCCCGGCGACCCGCGAAGCGGTGACCAAGACCGTAGCCGCGAAATCCATGGCAGAGGTCGAATCCGCCGTGGTGACCGCAGGCGGCGCGGCAGCATTGATGCGCTCGCGCGAGGACTGGCTGGCGCACCCGCAAGGCCAGGCCGTCGCGGAACTGCCCCTGGTCGAACTGGACCGAATCGGCGACGCGCCAAAGCGCACGCTGTTCGACTCGGACCGCCCCATGGGCGGCGTCCGCGTGCTGGAGCTGACGCACGTGCTCGCCGGCCCGGTCGCAGGCCGCGTGCTGGCCGCGCACGGCGCGAACGTGCTGCACGTCGGTGCCGCGCACCTGCCGCGGATCCCCATGCTGACCATGGACACCGGCCAGGGCAAACGCTCCGCCTTCGTAGCGCTCGACACCGAGGGCGGCCGCGCGAAGCTGAAGAAGCTCATCGCCCGCGCGGACGTCCTCGTCCAATCGTTCCGCCCCGGCGCACTAGCCCGGATCGGCCTCGGCCCGGAACAACTCGCCGAACTGCGCCCCGGCCTGGTGGTCGCGGACATCTCGGCCTACGGCTGGACCGGCCCGTGGGCCCGCCGCCGCGGCTTCGACAGCCTCGTGCAGATGTCGTCCGGCATCGCCGAGGAGTACGCCACCGACGCTCCCGCTCCGCTGCCCGCCCAAGCACTCGACCACGCCACGGGTTGGCTGACCGCCGCCGCGATCATGACGGCAATCCGCCGCACAGTCACCGACGGCGGCAGCTGGCACGCCCGCCTGTCCCTCGCCGGCACCGGACGATGGCTGGATTCCTTGGGCCGCAAGGACCCGGAACCGTCCGAAGTGGACTACACGGACCTTCTCGAGACGGTCGACAGCGACTTCGGCCAGATGACCCGGGTGCGGATGGCCGGAGAACTGCCGGGCGCGCCGCCGCACTGGGACCACCCGTCGCACAAGCCTGGCGCGGACACGGCGGTGTGGTCGCCGGTTGTGCCGCAGCCAGTCTCGTGACCACGGCTGGTCTCGCGACCGCAGCTGGTTTCGCGACCGCAGCTGGCTTCGTGAGTGTTGTCGGCCCCGGGAGCGCGGCCGTTCTGTGAGCGCAGCCGTTTCCTGGGTGCCGTGCCAGTCCTGTGAGCGCAACCAATCCCGCGAGTGCCACCGCACGGTGCGCGCCGCGCTGGTCCTGCGGCCCCCGCCGATCTCGTGAGCGCAGGCAGGAAGGTGAGTGCCCTGGCCTGCCAGCGCCGCACCGGTCCCGTGTGCTAGCCAGCACCGCGAGCGCTGCCGATCCTTGCGCACCCCGGTCTTTCAGCGTGGTCCCGGCCTGCAAGCACCGCCAGTCCCGTGGGCACCGCTCCGGTTCCGTGAGCACCACCAGCCTCGCGAATCCGGCCAGCGAACGTCGCCCGCCACACCGGCTAAATCGGCATAAGCCCTCCCGCGATCCGCTTGTCCGGATAAGCCGCCAGCCCGCCCAGCGCGACGAGCTCCGCCGGTCCTGAACCAGGGCCTCCAGCGCCCTGCTGTTCGGCCTGTGCGAGCACCGTCGCCCCAGCAGTCGTCGGCGGCAGCGACTTCACCGTCCGCTCGCCGAATTTCTTCGTGATCCGCTGACTGCCGACGAGACAGAGCCAGAGCGTCAGCCCGATCTCGATGAAAACAAGCAGCACCATGACGTTCAGGTGAGACCGGCCGACGTCGTACACCAGCCGCGCCACGCCGATCGCCAGCACGACCACGGCGATCCCGGTCAGCGTGTACCCGAGGCTCGTCAACGGCCTGCGCCGGCTGACCAGTCGCCGCTGGACCAGATCGGTTTCGAGCGTCCGGATCGCGGCCTTGACCGCCGAGGACCGCGCTATCCACGACGCCAGGAACCCTCGACCGGCCGCCTGGTGCACGGCATGTTCGAGCGGCGGCGACGCCGGTGGCGGACCGGCGGCGGCGACCTCTCCCCGTGGTCCGACCTGCAACTGGCCGCGCGCGAGCAGTGCCGCGATCGCGGTTTCCACCACCCGAGGTCGCCCGTCGGCCAGGTACGCGACGTCGTAGGCATCGCGCGGCACGGCGGCTGACTCCGGCGCTGACGCCCGCGTGGCCAGCTTGTCCTTGCCAGTGGCCAGAATGCTCACCATGCCCACGGCGGTGGCCGCATAGACGAGATAGATCGGGCTCAACGCCGCCCAGAATCCGTTCACGACAGGTTCCCTCCCTCCCGGTCCGGCAGAGATCGGATAACACCGCCGTAACCAGACATGTCGCCAGCGTAACCACCACCACCGACAAAAACGGAACGGCCTCAGCGGCGAAACCATCTGCGCCGGGGTTTGGGCAGGTCACCGCAGGCAATGAGCCACTCCGCGAACGCGTCGGCATACTCTCGAGCCCGGATCGAAGTCGTCTTAGGACGCTCCGCGGCGTAGGCGTCGAACAACGGCCGATACCGCGAGCCCAGCGTCTCAGGCAGGTCCGGTCGCAGGTACGCCACCAGCCGCCGCCGCTTGGCGAGCAGCACGTCGGCCTCGATGCGCAACCGCGAGGCATCGAAGCCGGACGGTGCCTCGGCCCCGGTCAACAGGCTGTCCAGCAACGCAGCCTGCCGAGCAGCCAGCTCTTCCCGGCTCACAGCGTCACCGCGGTCCGCAACGCGACCAGTTCGGCAGCGAGCTCGGAATCGGTGGGATAGTCGTCGTCGCGCTCCAGGAGAACACCCGGCGGATCCGTACGCCGACGCAGTTCGGAGAGCAGATCCAGCACCTCCGGCAGCACTGGATGCGCGTGCGTGTCGTGATAAACCCCGTCGCGCTCCACGCCGCCCGCCATGTGCACGTACGCCAGCCGCTCCCACGGAATCCCGTCCAGGAATGCCACCGGATCGGTACCCACATTGCGCGCGTTCGCGTACAGGTTCGCGACGTCGATGATCAGCAGACAGCCGGTCCGTTCGGTCAGCTCGGTGAGGAATTGTTCCTCGGACAACTCGCTTTCCGGCCATTCCAGCAGCGCGGCGATGTTCTCCAACGCCAGCGGAACGTCCACAATGGACTGAGCGAGCCGGACGTTGTCCACCAGCACGTCCAAGGCCTCGCGCGTGCGCGGCAACGGCATCAGGTGCCCGGAATCGAGCCCGCCAGCGCGGACGAAGCACACGTGGTCGCTGACCAGCGGCGCGTCGAGGACCCGGGCCAGCTCGGCCAGGTGCTCCACCCGCGCGGTGTCCAGCGGCTCGGCCCCGCCGAGTGACAGCGACACCGCGTGCGGCAGCACCGGCATCCCGCGATCCTTCAGCGCCAGCAGGCTTTCCGGCAGATGCGGGGCGTGCAGGTTCTCCGCGACCACCTCGACCCAGTCGACGCCCGGCAGCCGCGCGATCGACAGGTCCAGTTCCGGCCGCCAGCCGATGCCGATCCCCAGCCGGTCAGCCACCGCACCCACCTCCGCCTCCGCATCCGCCGCCACCGCCGCAGGACGACCCGCCGCCGGACGAGCTTCCCGCACCGCTCTTCAGCGCCAAGCTTGTCGCATGGTCCGGATACAGCGCGAACCCGCCCAGCGCGACCAGCGAAGCGGCTCCGACGAGCAGCGCGCCGGCCTGTGCCCGCTGGGCCGCCGGGTCCGTCCGAACCGCCGCGACCATCGCTCGCCCGGCCTTCGTCAGATGGACCTTCGGCCGCTTGCGGCTGGTCACCGCCAATACCAGGAGAATCACGGTGACCGCCAGCAGCACCGTCAGCCCACCGGTCGGCCGGTGCAGCGCAGAGCCGTTCGCCCAGCGCACCAGACCGACCAGGAGCACGGCAACGTAGACAAGAACCACGCCCGTCGCGAAGCGGGCCGAAGCGACTGCGACCAGGCCGCGCTGGCGGAGGTCGTTCCCGATGCTCCGCACCGGCACGGAGACCGCCTCTGCCGTGCGCAGCGTGGCGGCTGTCTGCGGCCGTTTCCGCACAGCCGAATAGACCGCCTGCTCAACCGGCCCTGTCGGCGCTCCGGAGACAGCGGTGAGCTGACCCCTGGTATCGACCCGCAGCAACCCGCGCTCCAGCAGTCCCGCGATCGCCGTGTCGACCGCGCGATGGTGCCCGCCGGCGAGGAAGGCGAGCTGGTAGACGTCGAGCGGCCGGTGCACGTCAGCGGGCGCTCTCGGCCCGACGCGCGGCCAGGCCAGCTGCACCGCCAGCGTCAAGGCCAGCGCCGCTCCGTAGAGCGCCAGGAACTGCGGGCCGGAGATCCCCCACGGCTCGTGCACGGCGTCTCCCTCCTCGGTCCGGATACCCTGCTGACGCCTGGACCGCGTCTATCCGCCGCAGCCGCCCCCGCCGCCGCAACTGCTGCCTCCGCCGCACGAAGACCCGCTGCTGCACGAGGAACCGCTGCTGCACGACGATCCGCCGCTCGAACCGCCGCCTCCGCTCCAACCGCCTCCGCCGCCGCTGAGCAGCGCCGTGCTCATCTCGTCGTCCGGGTACAGCGCGATCCCGCCGAGCGCGACCACCGCCGCAGCCCCGACGAGCAACGTTCCGCCGCCGTTGCGGCCTGTGGAGACGAACTCCTCAGGCCGTTCCTGCGCGGCTTTCGCGTCTTCACGGGCCCGCACCACGACCGCGTGGCCCGCGTCGGTCGCCTGGGACGTTTTCTTGCCCTTCCGGGACGTGAACGCGATCAACGTCAGGATCCCGGCCACGAACAGCAGCCCGATCAGCCCGCCGATCGGCCGGTCCAGCTGCGCTCCGTTGACCGCGCGGACGATGCCGATCAGCAACAACGCCGCGTACGCCACCACAACGCCCGTGCGGAAGCCGTCCAGTCCGTCGCCGAGCACGGTCACCAGCCCGCGCCGCTCGAGGTCCTCGCGGATCTTCTCCACTTCTGGCTGGACCACCGGCGACTTGCGGACCATGGCCACGGTCGCCGTGCCGCTCTTCGCGGCGTCGTGCACCGCGCGTTCCAGCCTCTTGCGAGACGGTCGCTTGCCGATCGCGCTCAGCTTGCCCTTGCTGCTCACCCGCAGGAGTTCCTGCTCCAGCAGGGTCGCGATCGCGGTGTCTACTGTGCGATCCGCGCCGCCGGCCAGATAGGCGAGCTGGTAAACGTCCGGCTGCAGCGGCGCCTCGACGACGACGGCGGGCGCGTTCCGCTGCCGGGAGCGCGCGATCGACGGCCAGCTCAGCTGCACCAGCAGCACGATGGCCAGCGCCAGGCCGAAGATCAGCAGGAATTGCGGGCCGGAAATGCCCCAAGGTTCGTCCACGGTGTCCCCCTCTTTTCCGCGTTGCCGGAACCCTAACCGGACCGTTGCCGGAGGCTGTCGGCAGAACTGACGCAGCCGCTGTCCGATTCGTTCCCCGGCTCAGCTGTTCCCGCCGCCGCAGCCCCCGCCGCCTCCTCCGCACCCGCTGCCGCAGCCGGATCCGCACCCCGAACCGCCACAGCCGGACCCGCAGCCCACTCCGCCGCCACAGCCCGAGCCGCAACCAGCCCCGGCGCCCCAGTACCCCGCCGCTCCGGAGAACCCGCCCGCGACGCCGGTGCCCGCGACGGCAGCCCGCGCCTGCCGGGTCGCCGGGAGCCCGCGGAGCAGCGCGACCCGCAGCTCGCGATCCGGATGATTCGAAAGCCCGCCGACCGCGACGTTCCCGGTCAGGCCGCTGATCAGGCTCTGGTCCGGCCACGCCGCTTCGACCGCCGCGCGTCCGGCCTCGGTCGGCCGGGTCCATCGGGCAGCCCGGCGACGGGACAGCGCACTGAACGTGAACCACCCCGGCAGCAGCAGCGAAATCAGCACAAAGCCGTTCAGCCCGCCGACAAACGCCGCGACCCCGGCCGCCGTCAGCACTGCTTCTTCGATCGCGGTCCACTTCCACACCCGTTGCAGCGCTTGGCCGTCGACGAGCAGACCGCGCTTGGTCAGGTCATCGACCAGCTCGCGGACCGCATCTCCCCAGACCAGACCGCGCAGCACCGTCGCGATTCCGACCCCCGTACCGGCCAGCTCGGCGGCTTCCCGGCTCAGGTCGTCGGACGGTTCGGTCGGCGTGCGATACAGCCGTCCAACGGAGTCTGCGCGCAGCTGCTCCCGTTCCAGCATCGAAGCGACCGTCGTTTCGGCGACGCGGATCGGGCCGTCCGTCAGCAACGCGACCTGGGCCGCGGACGTCAGCCGGGTTTCGGGATGCCTGCCGCGGCGCAACCGGGCGGCCGTCCGCAGCCCGAGCCACCAGCAGACCAGCGCCAGCACCAGGATCAGCGCGGCCGGCGTCGCGCGTTCGATCGTCCACTCCATCACGGACCCCCTCCGGATGAACAATCCACGCTACCTGCCCGGCCCGGGTTGCCGCCGGATGAAAAAACCGCCCTCCCCGGAACGGGAAGGGCGGTCTTGGGGGACCCGGGCGTCAGTCGCCGGAGTCCTCGACGAGCTTCAGGGAAATCGAGTTGATGCAGTAGCGCTGGTCTGTCGGAGTCGCGTAGCCCTCGCCCTCGAACACGTGCCCGAGGTGGCTGTGGCACGAGGCGCACAGCACCTCGATGCGCCGCATGCCCATGGTGCGGTCCTCGCGCAGCAGCACCGCGTCGGAGTCCGCCGGGTCGTAGAACGACGGCCAGCCGCAGTGGCTTTCGAACTTCGTGTCGCTGCGGAACAGCTCCGCGCCGCAAGCCCGGCACTCGTACACGCCGGTGGTCTTGGTGTCGGTGTACTCGCCGGTGAACGGCCGTTCGGTGCCGGCTTGCCGGAGCACCGCGTACTCCTCGGGGCCCAGCTGCTCCCGCCATTCCTGGTCGGACTTCACCACGCGGGGAGTGGTGCCGACGACGGGTTTCATACCTTTCACCCTTCCCACGTTACCTGGACAGAAAAGCGACCGTGTGCAGCGCGATGTCCCAGGCGGTGACCAGCAGCCCGAGCACGATCAGCACCACGACCAGCGCGGACACCCAATAGCGGAGCCCGCCGGTGCGATTGCTGGACTCGGCGAAGTCGGCGACCTGGTCCAGGCACGCCTCGACGGTGAAAGTGGGCCCGGTGCGCTCCATCCGGTCGAGATGGGCGGCGAACGCACGGGCCTCCGGGTCGTACGGATCCAGCCCGACCAGATCCTCGTGGAACCGAGGATTCCAGCCCGGCGGCAGAGCTCCGTTCTCGGCCATGCCTCAACGGTAGGCCATTCGCCTCGTCGGACCCACCTCTGCGGCGAGTGTCACTGCGCGGGCGCGCCGCTTCCGAGACGGGGATCGCTGTTGATCATCAACGCGCCGTCGGGTCCGGCGATGACCTGCACGACCTTCTGCATCGGCGCACCGCCCTCCGGGGTGAGGGTGATCTGGACGTCGGCGGAACCGTCAGGATTGTTCTCGCGCTTGTAAACGCTGGCACCCTTGTAGCCGCTCAGCTTGTTCTGGTCCCAGTACGTGGCGAAAGCGGTCTGATCGCCGAAGGCCGCCTGCGCCGACGGGGTCAGCATCGCCCACGCAGTGGGCGATCCGACGTTCTGGTAGAAATTCACGACTTGGGTGCCTGCTGGCCCCCACTGCACGGTGCCGCTGGATTTGACCGGGGGTGCTGAAGAACTCGGCGTGCTCGACGGAGTCGCCGGAGCGGAGGAGTTCGACGCCGGCGGCTGCGCGTTCGACGAACTGCCGCTCTTGCCCTGGCTGCTGCTCAGCACCAGGAACACCACCAACGCCACCACGACAACCGCCGCAGCTCCGCCAGCGAGGAGCGCCATCTTCTTCTTCCGCGCCGCCGCAGGCGAAACCCGTTCCCCCGACCCGGAACCGGAGTAATTCGGCGCAGCAGCAGTCGGCGCCGGCCGCGCCGCAGGCTGCGGACGCGGCGGAGTGCTGGGCGCAGGCCGCGACGGCGCGCCCATCGGCACGAACGCCGCAGTCGGCGTGCGAGGCGGGTTCGACGGAGCCTTCTGCGGGGGTGCTGGCGCCGCTGCACCCGTACGTGCCCACGGCGGCCGGGACCCGTTGCTGCCCGGACCGCGATTGCCCGACAGCAACTGCTGCGGCGCGGCCGGTTCCCCGGTCGCCAGCGCGGCCAGCCGCTCGCGTGCCTCGGCCATGCTCGGCCGCTCGGAAGCCTCGCTGCGCAGCAGGCTCATCAGCAACGCAGTCGCCGGACCGGCCTGCGTCGGCGGGTTGACCTGGCCGTTCGCCGCCGCGTACAGCAGCGCGAGCTGGTTCGTGGTGTTGCCGTACGGGGTCTGTCCCTCGATCGCCTGGTACAGCGTCGCGCCGAGGGCGAAGACGTCCGAGCTGGGCACCGGGTCGGCGCCGCGGGCCAGCTCCGGCGCGAGGTACGCCGGGGTGCCGCCGATGAGGCCGGTCTGGGTGAGCGTCATGTCGCCGGCCGCGCGGGAGATGCCGAAGTCGGTGATCTTCGCGGTGCCGGTTTCGTCGATGAGGATGTTGCCGGGCTTGACATCCCTGTGCACGATCCCGGCGCGGTGCGCGGCCACGAGCGCCGCGGCGACCTGCTCGCCGATCCGCGCGACCTGGCCGACCGGCAGCGTGCCCTGTTCGGACAGCACCGCGGACAGGCTCGGGCCGTTGAGGTACTCCATCACGAGGCACGGGTCGCCGCCGTGCTCGGCGACGTCGAACACGACGATCGCGTTGGGGTGCTGGAAGCGGGCGGCGTTCTTCGCCTCGCGCATGGCGCGCTGGCGCATGTTGTCGCGTTCGGCCTCGGAGACGCCCGGCTGCGGCAGGATTTGCTTGATCGCCACGGATCGCTCCAGGCGCACGTCGACGGCACGCCACACCACGCCCATGGCACCGCTACCAATGTGCTCGACGAGGCGGTAGTGCCCCGCGATCAGCTGCCCGGTGTCGATGACGCCCGCTCCTGACGAAAGTCCCGTGATCGTGTTCGTGCGCAGCACGGATGCCCCTCGCGCACCCGGACGAGTGTAGCGGTCGGAAGTACCTGCCCGCCGTCAGCCAGCCGGTGCCGACGGCACGGGAGCCTCCGGCTCGGCGGCCGGGACGCGCTTCCTCAGCACTCGCACCAATCCTGCCGCGCCGAGTGCGGCGAAGACCGCGTAGCAGGCCAGCAAAGCGGGCGGCGTGTCGCCGGTCAGCGCGTCCGCGAAAACGACCACCGCGACGGTTCCGGGGACGCTGCCGAGCGCCGTTCCGGCAAGGTAGGAAAGGAGTTTCACGGACGAAACGCCGCACAGGTAGTTCATCACCGAAAACGGGACGACCGGGATCAACCGCAGCGATGTGATGGCGAGCACGCCGCCGTCGGACAGCCTGTCGTTGACGGCCCGCACGGGTGCGCGGTGGAGGTGCCGGAGGATCAGGTCCCGGCCGAGCAGCCGGGCCAGCCCGTACGCCAGCGCGGCGGCGATCGTGGTGGCCGCCAAGGCGATCAGCACTCCGGCGACGCTGCCGACGAGCAATCCGGCGGCCAGATTGAACACCGTGCGCGGAATGGGCGCGACGGTGAGCAACGAGTAGGCCACGAGGAGCACCAGCGGAGTCATCGATCCGGTTGCCGCGGCCCAGGTGCGCAGCTGCGCCGGGCCAGGGATCGGCAGCCACAGCGCGGCGGCGCCGAGAAGAGCTAGCACGACCAGGGCGACGATCAGCTTGGTTCTCCCGGACACCCCGCCACGGTACGGCACTCGCGGCTACGGTGGCCGCATGGCCAAAAACGGCGATCCGGTCGAATACCAGGTGGGGGAGCGCACCGTCCGGGTGTCGAGCCCGGACAAGGTCTATTTCCCCGAACGCGGCATCACGAAGCGGCAAGTCGTCGAGTACTACCTCGCCGTGGCCGAGCCGTTGCTGCGGGCGATCGGCGAACGGCCGACCACGCTGAAGCGCTACGTCGACGGCGTCACCGGCGAGTGGTTCTACGCCAAGCGCGTGCCCAAGGGCGCGCCGGACTGGCTCGAAACCGCGCGGATCACCTTCCCGTCCGGCCGCACCGCGGACGAGGTCTGCCCGACCGAGCCCGCGGTGTTCGCGTGGGCGGCCAACCTCGGCACCTTCGACTTCCACCCCTGGCCAGTGCGCCGTTCCGACGTCGACCATCCGGACGAACTGCGAATCGACGTCGACCCGCCGGAACGCGCCGGGTTCGCCGACGCGGTCGAGGTCGCCGGCGTGGTCCGCGAGGTGCTCGCCGACGCCGGGCTCACCGGCTACCCGAAGACCTCCGGCGGCCGCGGCGTGCACGTCCTCGTGCGGATCCGCCCGGAATGGGACTTCATCGCGGTGCGGCACGCGGTGATCGCGCTCGGCCGCGAGGTCGAACGGCGGATCCCGGACAAGGCGACGGTCTCCTGGTGGAAGGAGGAACGCGGCGGCCGCGTCTTCCTCGACTACAACCAGGCGGCGCGGGACCGGACGGTCGCGTCGTCCTGGTCCGTGCGCGGCACCCCGCGTGCGACTGTTTCGACGCCGCTGACCTGGGATTTGCTCACCGGCGTCGACCCGGACGATTTCGACGTGCTCACTGTCCCCAAGTTCCTCGCCGAGCACGGCGACCTGCACGCGCCGATGGACGAGACGGCGTTCGGGCTGGAGACGCTGCTGGAGTGGTACGACCGCGACGACCGCGACCTCGGCGGCGCGGAACTGCCCTACCCGCCGGACTATCCCAAGATGCCCGGCGAACCGAAGCGGGTGCAGCCGAGCAAGGCCCGATCCGACCAGGCGTGATCGTCCGATCGCCGGGTGTGATCACTCTGGGTGATCAACATCGCGAGGAATTTCTGTGATGTTTTCGCAGGTCGTACCGATTTTTCCGAGGTCGATTACCATGGGAGGCGCCGCTAGCTGGTAACGCGCCGGGGTCGAGGTGCGACTATTGCCGGGGCCGGGCGGGGGCCGGGATCCGGAGGAAGGAGACGTCGTGGACGACCTGATCGCGTTCCTCGCCGCGCGCGTCGGACAGCGGCAGGCGCTGATCATGCAAGCGGTGCAGAAGGGCAAGGCCGGAGAGCCGCTCACCCGCGGAGAGGCCAAGGTCGGGCTGGAGGAGCGGGTCCGTTCGCTCGGCGATCTCGAGCTCGACGTGGTCAATCAGATGATCAACGAGATCGAGGCCACTCGGCGGATCATGCTTGCTCATCGGACCACGGTGTCGGAGAAAGTGCCCGGGTTTCCGTTGTATGGCAGTGAGTATTGGTGCGAGACCTGTCATGTGCCTGCGGACGAGGCTGGGTCTAACTGGTGCTTGACGTTGCGGTTGCTGGCGTTGCCGTATGCGGAGCATCCGGATTACAGCGAGCGGTGGAGGCCGTAGGTTCGGCTCGTCGCCTGGCGGCGACATTGCGCCCTTGGTTGCGTAGGGCACCCCGAAGCTGATTGTGATGACGGGCGGCGGGTGCTTGTCAAGGCGGGAAAGATGCCTTGACAAGCACCCGCCGTCCGCGTTTTTGGCTTCGTATCGGGGTGCGGGGGTGGTGTGGGTGCCTCGATTTGGGTGCATCGGCTGCGGTTTCGGGCGGGGGCTAGCGCCCCAATGTGGCATTGGGTGCGTCAGATGCACCGAACGCCGCATTGGGTGCGTCGCATGCACCCAATGCCACATTGGGGCGCATCGCGGCGGCGAGCGAGTGGCGGTGGTCCGTGAAGGGCTCATTGAGGGAATCTGATTCCGTGAAGGAGCCCCTCACGGAAGGAGCCCCTCACGGAAGGAGCCCCTCACGGACTGCTGCGGGTCGTGAGGGGAACCCTGAGGGAATCAGAGTCTGTGAGGGTGGCCCTCACGGACGTCGGCGCGGGAATTCGGGCTGTGCGGACGGCGTTGGCCTGAACGTGGACGTTCCGATTTCCGTGCTGGACCGGTCGCCCGTGCGGCGAGGGCGGGGGACCGCGCAGGCGATCCGGGACACCGTCGCCTTCGCGCGGGACATCGAGAAGCTTGGCTACCACCGGTTTTGGGTTTCCGAACATCATGGCGTGCCTGGGGTCGCCGGGTCCGCGCCCGCGGTGCTCGCGTCAGCCGTTGCCTCTGCGACTTCGCGCATCCGCGTCGGGTCCGGCGGCGTGATGTTGCCCAATCACCGTCCGTTCGTGGTGGCTGAGCAGTTCGGGATCCTGGAGTCCTTGTTCCCGGGGCGGATCGACCTCGGGATCGGGCGTTCGGTCGGGTTCATCGAGCCGGTGCGGCGGGCGCTCGGGCAGGGCAAAGACGCAGCCGACGGCTTCGACGGCCAGGTCCGCGAGCTTCTCGCGTTCTTCCGTGGCGAGCACGACGGCGTGCACGCGATCCCGGCCGAGGGGCTGTCGGTGCCGGTGTTTCTGCTCGCGACTGGTGCGGGCGCGGACCTCGCTGCGGCGCTGGGGCTGCCGCTGGTGATCGCTCCCGCGCACGGTCAGCGTGCGATGGCGGAGGCGATTTCGCGGTACCGCGATACGTTCCGGTCCGATGTGGACGATCCCTATGTCGTCGTGTCGACAGCGGTCGCGGTGGCGGATACCGCAGCGGAAGCGCGGCGGCTGCTGTTGCCCGAGGCTTGGTCCACTGTGTACTCGCGCAGCCATGGTGTTTTCCCGCCGCTTTCGCCTGCGGACGAGATTCTGGCGTTGCCGATGACTGATCGGGAACGCCGTCGGCTCGACGACACGCTGGCCGGGCAGATCAGCGGCACTCCGGACGAGGTCGGCGAACGTCTCGATGACCTGGTCGCCGCGACGGGGGCGGACGAGTTGCTCATCAGCACCAGCACTTACGACCCGGCCGCGCGCGTCGAATCGTTTGCCGCGCTTGCTGAGTTGACTGCGGCGGAACGGCTTTCGGTTTAGCCGAGGACGATCGGCAGCTTCTCCGCCAACGAGCCGAGCGCCGTTTTTTCGTCCTCGGTGGCGGCGCGGCGGCCGGTCGCCACGAGGAGTGCGCTTTGGTCGTCCAGTGCCGACGGCAGGGGCGAGCCCAGCGCGGTCTCCACCGTCCGGCGGGTCGCTGCCAGGCAGTCCGCGTCTGGACCGTCCACTCCGGACAGATGCATGACCAGGTCCAGGTGGTGCAGCGTGGCTTCCACGACGTAGGTCTCGAAATAGTCCGCGACCGTCAGCACGTAGTCGCGGGTTTCGACCTTCGACGCCGGGTCCGCCAGCTTCGCGGCGCGTCCGGCTGCTTGGGCGAGGTCGTCGAAGTGGTGCGCCAGCCAGGCGGTGGTGCCGTAGCTGACGGCCGCGCGTCGGGTGAACAGGCCTTCTTCGTCCATGCCGGTCGGCAGGTCGGTGCCGATGTCCCAGTATTGGGCGGCGGTGTGCGTCGGCTCGGCTTCGGAGGGGGTCGCGAGCGTGATCAGGATGTCCTGCGCGTCGATGACCAGGTGGAACACCAGGTCCTGCACCACCCAGCCGGTGCAGCCCGACGGGGCCAGCCACTGCCCGCCTTCAAGCGATTTCACGGCGTTCTGAAGCGCGTTCCAGGAGCGGAAGAAGAGGTCCACGACGGCACTTTAGCGATCACGAACCTCCTCGGCATCCGGTTTTACAGTCGCAGCAACAGTTCGGTGAGCAGCCGTTGCGCTGGATCAGTCAGGTCGATCCCGGACACCTCTGACGCCCGGCGCACCCGGTAGCGCACGGTGTTCGGGTGGATGTTCAGCGAGCGTGCGGCTGTGCGGACGTCACCGAAAGCGTTCAGGTACGCCAGCACCGCGGGCACCAGAATGCCGCCGTGGTCGGTGTCGTGGGCGCGCAGTTCAGCGAGCCGGGGATCGCGCAGGCGAGGTTGATCTCCCAAGTAGGACAACACTTCTGACAACAACACATCGGCCCGGACGTCGGCCAGCGACGCGACATCGGACGGCCAATGCCCGCGGGTCATCGCCACCAGCACCCGGTCGGCGTCGCCACGCGACAACGCTGCGTCGGACAGCCTCGGCACAATTCCGCCGAGCGCGGCGCGGACGGGTGCGTCGAGGTGTTTCCGTGCCGCACCAACGATTTCCTTCGCCAACGCCAGCACGGGGGCATCCGAGTGTTCCGGCAGATCCGGGAGCAACGCGTACACCCGGCCGCCGAGGACGCTTACGAGCGCAGTCCTCCGATAGGCCGCAGTGTGTACCGCGATCAGGTGCACCAGTTCGGCTCGGCGCAGCAACCGGTTCGAAGCGGCGGCGGACTCCTGTCGGGAGAGCGTGAACGCCAACACCTGCGCTGGGCGAGCTGGATCGGCACCGATGTCGTCCGCGACGGATTCGGCGTCGACGCGTCCTTCCAGCAGTCCGGCCAGCAAATCCTCGCGCAGCCGCAGTTGCGGATCGGGCAGGGTTCGCGCGCGGATCAGTTGCGGGGCAAGGGTTCGGCTCGCGCCGAGCAGGGCGACCTCGGCTTGTTCGGTCAGCGGCTGCGCGCCTTCCTGCACCCAGATCGTGCCGAGCGGCTGCGACCCCGCGTGGATCCCGGCGGCGATGCGGCGGCGAATTCCCAGTTCCGGGCGCTCGTCCACGCGCACGATTCCTTCGCCGGCCCGCAATCGCTGGTAGACGCCCCATTCGCGGAGGATCGCGAGGTATCGCTCCGGCCCTTCGCGGCCCAAGATCGACAACCGCCGCAGCTCGTCGACCTCGTCGCCAGCTCTTGAATACGCCAGCACGCGGCTCGCGGTGTCCTCGATGCTGACCAGGCCGCCGGTGAGCGTCGCGACCGTCTGGGCCAGCGCGAACAGGTCGCCGAGCACCTCGCCGGTTTCCGCTTCGCCGCCCGCGCGCGCCGCGTCGACCACGCCCCGCGCCAGGGCCTCGACCTGCTCCCACCGGGCTTCCGCGCCGACGGTCAGCAGCGCGACGCCAGCGTCGGCCGCGACGTCCGTGCCGCCTTCGCCCTTTACCGCCACCGCGGCCGCCCCCGCGCGTCCGGCCGCTCGGATCGCCGCGGCCGCCGACCGGCCCCGCGCGCCGATCACCAGGACCAGATCGCCGGGGTGGGGTTCGGGCGGGTCTTCGGGGTCGAGGATCACCACGTCCTGCACCGGAACGCCCAGTCCGCGCGGCGCGACGAGGACCCGCACGAGTGGTTCGCCGAGGGTCGCGAGCACGTGCCGCAGCGAGGTGCCGGCGAAGGGCTCAGCGGTCGTCATCGCGTAGGCCGATCGGACAAAACCATATGGGCGATTCTAGCCGCTTGAACAAACCCCTGAACGCCGCGCAGCGTTATCTTTCGGGCAACCGACGAGTAAGCCAACGAGGGAGCCGCCGTGGACGCCGTGACCCAGACCCCCGCCCCGAAGAACGAGCCGGTGCTGATGTACGCGCCGGGCAGCGCCGAGCGCGCCGAGCTGGAGGGTGCGCTGAAGAAACTGGGTCAGGCCGGTCCCGTCGACCTGACGGTCACCGTCGGCGGCGAGCAGCGCGCGGGCGGCGGCGAGAAGATTGACGTTGTCCAGCCGCACAACCACGGCCACGTTCTCGGCACCATCCAGAGCGCCACGAAGCAGGATGCGAGCGACGCGATCGCCGCTGCCGCGAAGGCCGCTCCGGAGTGGCGTGCGCTGTCCTACGACGACCGCGCGGCCATCCTGCTGCGCGCCGCCGACCTGCTGACCGGCCCGTGGCGCGCGACGCTGAACGCGGCCACCATGCTCGGCCAGTCGAAGACCGCGACGCAGGCCGAGATCGACTCCGCGTGCGAGCTCGCCGACTTCTGGCGCTTCAACGTCGAGTTCGGCCGCAGCATCCTCGACCAGCAGCCGGTCAGCTCGCCAGGCGTGTGGAACCGGATGGAGCACCGTCCGCTCGAGGGCTTCGTGTACGCGATCACGCCCTTCAACTTCACCGCCATCGCCGGCAACCTGCCCACCGCGCCCGCGCTGATGGGCAACACCGTGCTGTGGAAGCCGTCGCCGACGCAGAGCTTCGCCGCGCACCTGACCATGCGGCTGCTCGAAGAGGCCGGTATGCCGCCGGGCGTGATCAACCTGCTGCCGGGCGACGGCAAGGCCGTCTCCGAGGTCGCGCTGACGCACCGCGACCTGGCGGGCATCCACTTCACCGGCTCCACCGCGACCTTCCAGCACCTGTGGGGCACTGTCGGCGCGAACATCGCCGGTTACCGCAGCTACCCGCGTCTCGTCGGCGAGACCGGCGGCAAGGACTTCGTGCTCGCGCACCCGTCGGCCGACATTGACGTGCTTCGCACCGCGCTTGTCCGCGGCGCCTTCGAGTACCAGGGCCAGAAGTGCTCCGCCGCTTCGCGTGCGTACGTGCCGCGCAGCATCTGGGAGCAGCTGAAGGACGGCCTTGCTTCCGAGACCGCCGCGCTCAGCTACGGCGACGTGACCGACCTGTCGCACTTCGGCGGTGCCGTGATCGACCGTCGCGCCTTCGACAAGCACGCCTCGCTCTTCGAGCGCGTTAAGAACGACAGCGAGGTCGAGATCCTCGTCGGCGGCACTGCGGACGACAGCGTCGGCTACTTCGTGCAGCCGACCGTCCTCGTGTCGACGAACCCGAAGCACGAGATCTTCAGCACCGAGTACTTCGGCCCGATCCTGTCGGTCTACGTGTACGAAGACGCTGAGTTCGACTCCGTGCTGAAGCTGGTTGACGAGACCGCTTCGTACGCCCTGACCGGTGCCGTGATCGCGAACGACCGCACAGCTGTCGCGAAGGCGTCTCAGGCGCTGCGGTTCGCCGCGGGCAACTTCTACGTCAACGACAAGCCGACCGGTGCCGTCGTCGGCCAGCAGCCGTTCGGCGGGGCGCGCGCCTCCGGCACGAACGACAAGGCCGGTTCGGTCTTCAACCTGCTCCGCTGGACGAGCCCCCGCTCGATCAAGGAGACGTTCGTGCCGCCGACCTCCGTGCGCTACCCGCACCAGGGCTGAGAAGGAGACACCGCCATGCTGCGTGCCCCGTTGCTCGCTGCCGCTCGTTCGCAGCGGATGCGTGCGCTGATCGAAGCGGTACCGGTCACCCGGTCCGTAGTGCGCCGGTTCGTGTCCGGCTCGGCTACCGCCGACGCCGTGCGCGCGGCACGGGAATTGGCCGCCGACGGCCGGAAGATCACCATCGACCACCTCGGCGAAGACACCACTGACGCCGCGCAGGCCACCGCCACGGTGCAGGCGTACGAGGAGTTGCTGACGGCGCTGTCCGAACAGGGCCTCGCCAAGGGCGCGGACGTCTCGGTGAAGCTGTCCGCGGTCGGGCAGTTCCTGCCGGGCGACGGCGAAGGCGTCGCGCTCGAGAACGCGCGGAAGATCTGCGCGGCGGCAGACGCGGTCGGCGCGACGGTGACGCTCGACATGGAGGACCACACCACCACGGACTCGACGCTCGGCATCCTCCGCGAGCTGCGCGCCGAGTACCCGTGGGTGGGCGCGGTGCTGCAGGCATACCTGCACCGCACCGAGCAGGACTGCCGCGAGCTGTCCGGTCCCGGGTCGCGCGTGCGGCTGTGCAAGGGCGCTTACGCCGAGCCGGAATCGGTGGCGTTCCAGGACAAGTCCGAAGTGGACAAGTCCTACGTGCGCTGCCTGCGCGTCCTGATGGCGGGCAAGGGCTACCCGATGGTGGCCTCGCACGACCCGCGGATGATCGCGATCGCGGGCAAGCTCGCGGCCGACGCCGGGCGCACGGCCGGCGACCACGAGTACCAGATGCTGTACGGCATCCGGCCGGAGGAGCAGAAGCGGCTTGCCGGCGAGGGCGAGACGATGCGCGTGTACGTGCCTTGCGGCGACGAGTGGTACGGCTACTTCATGCGGCGGCTGGCCGAGCGGCCGGCGAACCTCGCGTTCTTCCTGCGCGGGCTCGTCACCCGGTCCTGAACGACAACGAAGGCCCGGCACCCTGGTGGGTGCCGGGCCTTCGTTGTTTCCCCGGATAACGCGCCTGCGGTGGCTGGGCTCAGGCCTGCTCGGCTTCTTGCGCGGCGGCGGCCTTGCGCACCTCGTCCATGTCGACCTCGCGGGCCTGGCGGATGAGGTCCTCCAGCGCGGCTTCCGGAAGGGCACCGGGCTGGGAGTAGATGAGGGTCTTGTCGCGGATCACGGCGAGCGTCGGGATCGAGCGGATGTTGAACGCCGCGGCGAGCTGCTGCTCGGCTTCGGTGTCCACCTTGGTGAAGGCGATGTCGCCGTGCTTTTCCGACGCCTTCTCGAACACCGGTGCGAACTGGCGGCACGGGCCGCACCAGCTTGCCCAGAAGTCGATCAGCACGAACTCGTTGTCGGTCACGGTCTGGTCGAAGTTGTCCGCGGTCAGTTCCACTGTGCTCATGGGTGGTTCAACGAACGAGCCGGGTGGGGAATTCCCCGGGGCGCGGTAGCGTCCTGGTGGGTGTCCGACGCTGTCTTGGAGGTTGATGTGGCTGACGGGATCTTGGGGCGGATCGACGAGCTGATCGCGGAGGAGAAGGAGCTGCGCGACCGGGCGATCGGCGTCGGGTTGTCCTCGGACGACCGCGAGCGGTTGCGCCGCGCCGAAGAGGAGCTCGACCAGTGCTGGGACCTGCTGCGGCAGCGGCGGGCCCGCGTCGAGTTCGACGACGACCCGGACGAGGCTTCGGTGCGTTCGGTCGGCGAGGTCGAGGGGTACCGGCAGTAGCCCTCCGCCGATTAAAGCTAACTGTTAGCTTTTGGTTATCGGCCAGGTTTTGTGGCTGATAGCATCCGCGGATGAGTGAGCCGTCCGGGCGGCGCGAGCGCAAGAAGGCTGCGACCCGCCAGAAGATCGCCGACACCGCGCTCCGGCTGTTCCTCGAGCGCGGGTACGACGAGGTGGGCATCCGGGACATCGCAGCCGAAGCTGATGTCGCGGTGACCACGGTCTTCTCGCACTTCGCCTCGAAGGAAGCGCTGGTCTTCGAGCAGGACTCGAACTTCGAGGAAAACCTGCGGGGAGCGGTCGAAGGGCGGGAGCCCGCGGAGCCGCTGATCCCCGCGTTGCGGGGCGAGATCCAGGCGCTGGTGCGGCATTGCACGGCGGACAGCGTCGCGCCGGTCTGGCGGATGATCGACGGATCGCCCGCGCTGCGTGAGTACGAGGAATCGATGCGGCTGCGGCACGCGGAGTCGCTGGCGGCGGCGATGGCGGCCGATCCCGGGCTCGGGCGGACTCCGACGGCGTGTCGCGCGATCGCCCGGTTCGTGGTCGACGCCTATTCGGTGGCTCGCGAGGCGGCCGATCCGGAGGCCGCGGTGGACGAGGTGTTCCGGATGATCGAGGCGGCCTGGGCGGCGGCCAGTCCTGTTGTGTCCCGTTAGGACGGGCTGGGGCGGCCTGGCTTGCCGGGTTCCCGGCCGCGAGTGGCGGAATTCGGTTCGCTGCCGCGGTTTTCGGCACTCGCGGTGATATCTGCTTGCTCGGGCGGGTGAGGTAATCCGGCCGGGTCGAGTGATGCACTGTCGAACAGGTGTTCGAGATACTGATGGGGTGTTCGAAACGACTTCGGCGGGGCAGCCCCGGTCCCGCCACCTCAGACCACAGCGGGGCGAACGACTCGGCCGGATGCTGCGCGTGGGATGGCAGCGCTGTCTCGGTCGGATGGCCTCGCTCAGCCGCTGCGTCGCCGCGGAAACCGCGAGGCGCAGGAGGAAGAACGACCGATCTCTAGGCGGGGCAGAGAGTGCCGTTGTCCGGGATCTTGCCGTCGATCAGGAAGGACTGCGCGGCGGAGGTGACGCAGGGAGACTGGCCGACCGCGCCGTGCGCGACACCCTGCCAGGTGACGGTCACGGCGCTGGGCATCTGGTCCGCGGCCCGGGTGGTGCCGATCTGCGGCGTCACCGGGTCGGTGGCGGTGGCGGCCACGAGGATGGGCGGGGCGCCGGGCGCGCCGGCGGGAGGCAGCGCCTCGCGGCGGACCGGCCAAGCGCCGCACCAGGCGAGTTCTTGAGCGACCGCCGCACCGAATTGCGGGTATTTCGCGCGCATCGCCGCAGCTGCGCGGTCCAGCTGATCGGCGGGCAGCCGGGTGGTCGAGTCGTTGCACCGGGTCGCGATGGTGCCGCCGATGCGCGACGTGCGTCCGCGGATGTCCGCGACGATCGGATTCGCGAAGCCGGCCAGCGCGGTGATGTCGCCGTTCTTCGCGGCGTTCAGCGCGTCGGCGAGAGCGGGCCAGTTCGACCGGTCGGCGAGTCCTTGGTACACCGCGTAGGTCGCCACGCCCGGGCTCATCGTCACGCCGTCGTCAGTGTCCACCGGGGACGTACGGAGCCGGTCGGTCACCGTCTTCAGCGCGGCTTTCGCATCGCCCATCGGGCAGTTGCGGGCGGCGCAGTCGGCGGAGAAGGCATCGAACGTCGACTGGGCGCCGGCGGCCACCGCGTCGAGCACGGCCGCTCGGTCGGCGCCGGGGTCCGGGATGCCGTCCAGCACCATGCGGCCCACCTGCGCCGGATAGCGCACCGCGTACTCCGAAAGCACCTTCGAACCGTCGCCGCGGCCGAGCGCGTTCAGCCGGTCCAGGCCCAGCTGTTTGCGCAGCTGGTCGAGGTCTCCGGCGGTGCGCCAGCTGTCCAGCGCGGTCTGCGCGGTGTCGAGATCGAGCGCGCACTGCTGGCCTGCCCGGCGAGCCGCGTCGAGCACCTCGCCGAGGCCGCCCTCGGCCGGGTCCGCGCCCAGCAGGTCGGATCGCACTTCCAGCGGCACGCACTGCACTCCGCCGGACAGCCCGGTGCCGCGCCGGTCCACGCCGATCAACGAGAACTTCTTGAGGAATTCCGGCGGCAGTTTCGTCGCCAGGCGCGCGGCGAACAGCGACCCCGGCTCGCCTCCGATGTCGTTGACCACCACGAGCGGGATCGGGCCGTCGCCTGCCTTGAGCACGAGGACGCGGGCGAGCAGATGCTGCGAGTCGTCGGGCGCGTCGAGCGGGGAGGTAAGGCGCGCGCAGCTGACGCGCAGCGAATCGGGCAGCGCCGGAGCAGCCATCCGCTGCCGGGTGTCCGCGTCGCAGTTGGCCCACCGCAGAGCGGACTTCTTGGGCTCGGTCAGCGGCGGCAGCGGCACCGCGGCGGCGCTCGGGGGCGGCGCGGTGGTGGCGCGCCCGTCGTTGTCGATCACCGCGGGCCGCACGGAGGGCCCGCTGGTGCAGCCGGCCAGCAGGAGCACTCCCAGCGTCGCCGCCGTCAGCCGGGCGCGCGAACGGGAACGGCTGGGGGAACGGCGGTGCACGGGCTGGTCCTCACGTCTGCTCGGCGGAACTCTCTGACGAGCTTGGCACGCCTGGTGTGGGAAGCCAGTGAGCGGGTCCTGCGGCGTGTCCGGGCGGCCCGGTCAGCGGGTCCGCACGACCTCGCCCCGGAACACCGCCGACAGGTCGTACCGCGCCGGCTCGTCCAGCTGCGAGTAGCCGCACGACGACGGCTCCCGGTCCGGCCGCCAGCGCGCGAACTGGGCGGTGTGCCGGAAGCGCGACGGATAGCCGCCCTCCGTGTGCTCGTACGAAACCTCCACCACGCGCTCCAGCCGCAACGGCACCCACGGCTGTTCCTTCGACCGCCAGCGCGTGATGCCGCCCGGGATCCGCTGGCCCTCGCGGACCGCGTCGCCCAGCCACGGATGTCCTTCGCCGTCAGTGATCAGCGGGGCCAGCTCCTGCGCCAGCTCGCGGCGACGCGCGACCGGGAACGAACCGACCACGCCGACGTGGTGCAGCAGCCCGTTGTCGTCGTACAGGCCCAGCAGGAACGAGCCGACCGCCTCGCCCGGTTCGCCGTCCACGTGCCAGCGCAGACCCGCCAGCACGCAGTCCGCGGTGCGGGAATGCTTGTACTTGAACAAAACCCGCTTGCCCGGCGAGTACGGCTCGCCCAGCGGCTTGCCGATCACGCCGTCCAGCCCGGCTCCCTCGAACAGCTCGAACCAGTGCCGCGCGGTCTCCGGATCCGTCGTCGCGGGCGTCAGCGCGATGCCCGGCAGCGACTCGAGCCGTTCGCGGCGCGTCGAGAACGGCTCGTCCACAAACGACTCGTCGCCCAGCGCGAGCACATCGAAAGCCACGAACTGCGCGGGCGACTGCTCGGCGAGCAACTGCACGCGGCTGTCCGCCGGGTGGATGCGCTCGGTCAGCGCGTCGAAATCGAGTTTGCCGTCGCGGGCCACCACGAGTTCGCCGTCGAGCACGACCCGCTCCGGCAAGGAGTCCCGCAGCGCGGCGAGCACCTCCGGGAAGTACCGGTTCAGCGGCTTCTCCGCGCGCGACTGAAGGGTGATCTCGTCGCCGTCGCGGAAAACCAGGCAGCGGAACCCGTCCCACTTCGGCTCGAAAAGCAGGCCGCCGGAATCGGGGATCGCTTTCGCCGGCTTCGCCAGCATGGGCTTGATCGGTGCCTGCACGGGGAGGGCCATGCGGGCATTCTGGGCGAAACGCGGGATCAGCGCACGCGTGCCGAGCCGGCCGTGTCGAGTTCGAGCCGCACCGCGGTCGGCAGCGTCTCGACGCCGAGCGATTCCCTGGCCCGGGTCAGCACGTACGAGTCGAGGTCTTCCCACACCCGCCGGACTTCCGTGCCCTCGGCCAGCCAGAGCGTGATCCGCAAGGCCGGTTCGGCCACCGTGCCCACCGACCGGACGCGCGCCCGGGTAACCCCGTCAATGCTCTCCACATCCGTTTGGACGGCCCCGGCCAGCGCCCCGGAGGTGACGGTCAGCTCCGAGCCGATCGTCTCGTCGAGCTTCAGGTCCGGACGGCGTTCCGGGCGCAGCGAACGAAAAAACCACCACAGCCCGAACACCAGCAGCAGTACCCCGAGCACAACCGCGCCGATCCGCGCGTACAGCACATGGTCGCCGAGCCAGCCGACCGCGATCGGATCGAGCACCGGCCGGTGCCCGCGGAACTGCCCGAGCCACCCCATGCCGACCACCAGCGCACCGGCGCCAGCCAGCAGTCCGAGCACGCCGACCAGGGAGGTCAGCGTGCGCTCGGCACCGTACGAACGACCTTGCGCGCGACGCGCCGCGGAAGCACTCATCACCGGTCCTTCGGAGAGTCGACGACCACAGACACCTTCGGTCGGCGCTGCAGCGGGAGATCGTCCAGCACCCCGGATACGGTCTCCAAGAGCCGCGGCCGCAGCTGTTCCTCGTTTTCGAGACGGCTCGTCGCGCGCACGCGCACCCTGCGAGAGCTGGCCGTCACGGACGCGCCGCGCACGTTGTCCTCCGCGCGCACCGCCACTCCGACCAACCGCGCGAGCGCTCGCGGCGAGGTGCTCACCGTGATGCCGTCGGCAGGGTCGGTCATCCGCACCGCGCGGTCGCCCGCACCGAGCGCCAGCAACAGAAGCACGAGTCCGGCGAGCACCGCGATCCCGGCGGCGATCCGCACCGGCGTGCTGGTCCAGTCCAGCTCGGCGATCGCGGTCTTCCACCGCGGCCACGGCACGAGCAGCGGTCCCTTGCCGGGCTGCCACCAGGCCCAGCCGACCTCGAGCGCCAGCAACGCGCCGCCGGCGGCGACGGCCAGGCCGAGCAGTGTCGACAGAAGACGGACGAGGACGCGCATCATCGCACCCTCGGCGGCACGTCCGGCAGCAGCGCGGTGACCGTCACCGCGACCGAACGCACGTGATAGGAGGTGATGCGTTCGACCTCTTCGACGACCTTGGCGCGCACCTGCCCGGTCACTTCCCGCACCGGTGCCGGATAGCGCAGCGCGAGGTCGAGGGACAGCTCGACGTCGTTGTCCGAACCGCCGACCTTCGCGGACGCACCGGAAGTCCCGGTGCTGACGCCGGCGACGCGGCGCTCGGTGAACATCGTCCCGGGCACCTGGTCGGCGGCGTGCTGCGCGACCTTGCGGACCACGGCCTGGGCGATGGTCAGCGAACCGCGCTCGGCGGGTTCCGGAAGATCGCTGCGGGACGGCCCTGCCTCGACCGCCCTGGTCACTTGTCTCGGCCCTTCCCGAACAGGTCGCCGAGGTCGAGTTCGCCGTCGAGGACCCGGCCGACCACGAGCCCGATGATGCCGACCGCGAAGGTCACCAGAAACGCGGTGAACCCCTGAGTGGCGGCCAGGCCGAGAATCAGCCCGGCGAGGATCCCGGTCTGCGTTGCGTTCAACGTGCGCCCTCCTGGGATTGCGTGCTGCGGTGCGTTGGGTTGATGTCTGATCTGACGTTCTGCGGTACTGGGGTTCGCAGTTGGTGCGGCGTGCTGCGGCTAGCGGTTCCGTGACTGGCACGGCGGTGCGTTCGCGGCCGGGGCGGCTTCGGCTTGCGCGCGCTTCGGGATTTCCGGAGCTGGCGTGCTGCCGCTAGTCCGTCCAGCCTGGCTGTGCGGTCCGAAGCGTTTCGGCTTCAGCGCCGCAGCGCTGGCACACCTGGGCCGCCAGGACCGACGCGGTGTCGAGTCCACGGGACAACCTGAGTGCGCCGACGCACTGGCGACTGACTGGTCACTCGACCCGGCTCGACTCGGGTTCGTCCTCCTCGCCGGGCAGGTGGATGTCGTTGACCGAGATGTTGACCTCGATCACCTCGAGCGCGGTGATCTGCTCGACCGCGGTGATGACATTGCGCCGGACGTCGCGGGCGACCTCCGCGATCCGAGCGCCGTATTCGACGACGACGTCGAGGTCGATCGCGGCCTGCTTCTCGCCGACCTCCACCGAAACGCCCGCGGTGGAGGTCGCGCCCGAGCCCGGGATGCGGTCCCGGATGGCCCCGATCGCCCGCGAGACCCCGCCGCCGAGCGCGTGCACTCCGGCGACCTCGCGCGCCGAAAGCGCCGCGATCTTCTGCACGACCAGCGACGAAATCGTGGTGCGCCCAGCGGTGTCCGTCTGCTCGACCGAAGTCAGCGCGGCAGACGAAACAGCAGTCGGCACATCGGGCCGGTTCGGGGTCGGCATGGTTCCTCGCTCCCTGTATGCGGACATAGCGCGTCCAGTGTCACCGCGAGCGGCCCGCGGCGCCGGAAACGTACTCGCCCCAAGGACCTCCCGACCGGGCGAAAACTCACGCGGCATCCCTCGAACGGGTGAGTTGGCAAGCGGCCAGCGAGGCGGCAACCGAACTCCCGTCCTGCGCTGGCGACGGTGGTGCCCCAAGTTCACCGCACTGCGCCTCGGGCCTTCGGGCACCGATGATCGACCCCGCTCGGCCCGGTTCGCCATTTGCACCGGGCCGGTGCCGCAGCTCAGCCCAGTGTCGCGGCGCTGGGGCAGCCGTTTCGCCATTTGCACCGGGCTGGTCCCGCAGCTCGGCCCGGTGTCGCGGCGCT
Organism: Amycolatopsis sp. cg13; assembly: GCF_041346965.1. GTDB lineage: Bacteria > Actinomycetota > Actinomycetes > Mycobacteriales > Pseudonocardiaceae > Amycolatopsis. The sequence continues at coordinate 2,987,518 of NZ_CP166848.1, read as the reverse complement.
GGGTCAGTCGCTTCGCCATTTGCGCCGGGCTGGTGCCGCAGCTCAGTCCGGTGTCGCGGCGCTGGGTCAGCCGCTTCGCCGCTCGCGTCGACTCTCCGCCGCGCCGCCGGACCAGCGCGGCCGCTCGGTGACAGTCGCCACACGCACCCCGCCTCGCCCGCCCTGCGCGCGGCCAAAGGTGGATCCGACCAGGGGATTTGCCGCATTCGGCGGCACCGAGGCAAGCCGAACCCGCCGCAACGGGGCGGATAGGCTCTTCCACCATGCCCGCAGCTGCGCTGACCGACCGGTTTCCCGAGCTTGGGGCCGACGAGCTGATCGCGTCCCTCGTGCCGCCGCCGCGGTTCGGCGAGGCTCGGTTTTCCACGTACCTTCCCAACCCGGACGAGCCCAGCCAGGCGGCCGCGGTCGAGGCGTGTTCCGCGTTCGCTTCGCGGATCGGCGCGGCGAAGGCCAAGAAGTCCCGGCTGCGGTCGCTGTTCGGCGGCGGGGCGGCGATTCCGGACGGGCCGATGGGGCTTTATCTCGACGGCGGGTTCGGCGTCGGCAAAACCCACCTGCTCGCCTCGACCTGGCATGAGACTCCGGGACCCAAGGCGTACGGGACGTTCGTCGAGCTGACCCACCTCGTCGGCGCGCTGGGGTTCGCCAACGCGGTCGCGCGGTTGTCGGAGCATCGGCTGCTGGCGATCGACGAATTCGAACTCGACGACCCCGGCGACACCACGCTGGTCAGCCGGTTGCTGCAGGAGCTCACTGACGCGGGCGTCTACGTCGCGGCGACCTCCAACACGTTGCCGGACAAGCTGGGCGAGGGGCGGTTCGCGGCGGAGGACTTCCTGCGCGAGATCCAGGCGTTGTCGCGGCGGTTCGGCGTCGTGCGGGTCGACGGGCCGGACTACCGGCACCGCGGGCTGCCGGATGCGCCGCCGCCGGTCGGGGACGACGAGATCGACGTCTCGGCGGCCGCGCACGAAGGGTCCACTGTGGACGAGTTCAGTGCGTTGATGACGCATCTCGAGCGCCTGCATCCCTCGCGGTACGGGAAGCTGCTCGACGGGGTGCGGCGGGTGCACCTCAAGCACGTGACGCAGGTGCCGGACCAGATGGTCGGGCTTCGGCTGGTCGCGCTGGCGGACCGGTTGTACGACCGGGCGATCCCGGTGGTCGTGTCCGGCGTGCCGCTGCCCGAGCTGTTCGGCGAGGAGATGCTGAACGGCGGCTACCGCAAGAAATACCTGCGCGCGATCAGCCGGTTGACGGCTCTGGCGCGCGACGCGGTGACAGCGCCGCCCGCAACGCGGTGACCACGGCGGCGGCGAAGCAGACGCCGCCGGCGATGTCCGTGAGGTAGTGGTAGCCGAGGCCGATCATGCCTACGGCGGCACAAGCGACCAGCACCGCGCCCACTGCGACGGCGATTGCCTTGAAGCGGACTAGCAGTACTACGACGGTGAGCACGGCTACCAGGCTGACGGTGTGGCCGCTCGGATAGACGAGCGTGCCTTCTTTCCAGCGGTCGAAGACCGGTTTCAGCGCCCAGCTGTTGAGGGCGATGGCGAGGAACGGGCCTGCTACAGCGAGCAGTGCGTCGCGTCGAGAACGTTGGTAGAGACAGATTCCCGCGATGACAACGACGGCGGGAATGAGCACGTACGGCTCGGTGGGCAGCACGAGAGCGTTGAGCAGGCCTGGGCTCAGCGTCGAGGCGGACCTGTCGGCCCATTGGTCCACAGTGCCCGGTGCGTAGGGCGCGACGAGCAGTCCCAGCACAAGCGTGGCGAGCGCGCAGAGCGCGGCGAAGAGGGCGAGAGTCCGCCTGGCGATCACGAAGCGAAGCCTAGTCACATTCACCGCCGCGCGCGGGTCCTCCTTTCGACAACTGACGATCGGAGGGACAAGAACCCATGGGGGACATCGAAATCCAAGGCACGGTCGCGGACGGCTTCGAGGCGGTCCGCGACGAGTTCGCCACGGCGGCCGAGGCGAGTGCGGGCGTGCAGTTGGCGGTCCGCGTGCGCGGGCGGCTGGTGGTCGATCTTTGGGCGGGCGACGTCACGGGGGAGACGTTGACCGGCGTCTACTCCTCGACCAAGGGTGCGACGACGCTCGTGGTGGCGTTGCTCGTGCAGGACGGCGTTCTCGACCTGGACGAGCCGGTCGCGCGCCACTGGCCGGAGTTCGCTGCCGCGGGCAAGGGCGGGATCACGGTGCGAGATGTGCTGAGCCACCGTTCCGGAGTGATCGGGGCGGACGGAGGGCTGACCGCCGAGGAACTTGCGGACGATCGGGCGATTGCCCAAAGGCTGGCTGGGCAGCGGCCGTTCTGGCGACCGGGATCTGCATACGGCTACAGCGGATTCGCCGGGTTCTCGATCGTTGCCGAGGTGGTTCGGCGGGCCACCGGGCGGTCGGTGCAGGAGCACTTCGAGGAGAGGGTGCGCGAGCCGCACGGACTCGACTTGTACCTCGGGCTGCCTGAGCAGGAAGAGCACCGGTACCGCGAGGTGCTGGCGGGGGAGGCGAGCGCGGAGGAACTGGCGGCGTTTCAGGCATACGTTCCGGGGCCGCTCAGCCTGGGCGGCATCGGCTACGGGCTCGACTCGACGCCGCCGCTCGATCAGGTGGCGTTCGTCAACACTCGCCGGGTGCGGGCGCTGGGGCAGGCTTCCGCTGGCGGGATCGGCAGCGCGCGCGGGCTGGCCGGGCTGTACGCGGCTGCCGTGTCCGGTTTGGACGGACGGCCGCCGCTGCTCGAACCCGGCACGCTCGGCGAGTTCGCCATGCTCCATTCCACCGGCCGCGACCTGGTGACCGGCGACGCGGGCCAGTACGCGCTCGGGTTCCAGGCGAAGGGGCTGCGGTATCCGTTCCTCAGCGCGAATGCGTTCGGGCACAACGGATCCGCCGGGTCCGAGTCCTTCGTGGACCCGCGCAGCGGCATCGCTTTCGGGTACACCCGGCGGCAGTTCTCCGCGACCTGGTCCTATCCGGAACACGACCGGCTGGCCGCGGCGGTCCACACGGCGGCCAGCCGGTGAAAGCCGCGCAATCGCCGTGATGCGATGCTTGTCCCATGTCGTTGTTCTCGCGCCGTCCGGCTGAAACCCCGTCCGGTCCGTTCCGTTTCCGGATCTCCGAGATCTACCAGATCCCGACGCGCGGAGTCGTGGTCACTGGCACGGTCGTCGACGGCACCGTCCAGGTCGGCGCGAACGCGGTGGTGCGGCTGCCCGGCGGCCCCCGCGAGGTGGTGGTGACGAGGATCGAAACGGCGCGCCGCAAGCGGCAGTCCGCGGAAGCCGGTGCTGAGGCCGGGCTCTACCTGTCCGGCCTCAGCACCGGTGACATCCCCACCGTGCCGGGCGGCGACGGGCAGCAGCAGGACAACACCGGGCTGAGCGGCGTCGAGGTGACGTCGGCCTGACCTCTGCCTGGTGGCTTCGCGCGGAGTGCAGTAAACACACCGATCGTGCTCAATTCACCAGAACCGCGGCGGTCTCCGGCGATCCGGCTGATCCGGTTCCTGCGGCTGGTGTACGCGCTGCCGCTCGGGCTCGCGATCGCGGGCATCGTCGGCGGGTTCGTCCTCGGCTACGGCTGGTACCTCGCGGCCGCGTCGATCGGTCTCGGTCTCGCCATCCTGGTGCTGACGCTCGCCAGCACCGCCCGCTCGCTGCGCGGAACCGCCTCGCCGCAGGGCATGCGTTTCGTCCAGCAGCACGGCGACCGCGCGCTCGCCAAGATCGAGCGACTGAAAACGACCGGGACGCAGATCAACGACGCGTACGTCACCGAACTGAAGCTCGTCGTCGCGCCGCCGAATGAGACTGCGTATAGGGCGACCGCCCGGGAGCTGATCCACCCGCTTCGTTCCGCCGCGTATCAGCCGGGCACGGTCGTCGTGGTGAGGCAGAGTCCACGGCATCCCGGTGTGGTCGTGGTGGATGCCGACCCGCCGCGAGGGTGGATTGACCGGCCGTGGCAAGTCGGGGTCATCGGCGAGGATCGCACGCCGGAACCTGAAGCGCGGCTGGGGAATGCTGCCGGACGGCTGGCGATGACAGCAGTGAGCACCGTCGTCATCGCGGCGGCGTTGCTGGTGCCGATCCGCGACGACGTCCTCGGCCAGCTTCTCTCCCCTCTGGACCTGTTCACTGCGGATGATTTGCGTACTGGTGTGGCGAAACTGTCCGCCGAAAGCGAGCGTTTCGAAGACCTGACAGTGGAATCGGGCCAGCTGCGAGCCACAATTCCCGGCGCGTATCTCAGTTATCGCGGCGGTGCGGTCAAACGCGACTCGTCCAGCACCAGCGCGCCGGAGAAGCAATTCGCCGCGAGTGAGGTCAATTTCGCTGCGATACCCGGCCTCGTCGCGAGCTTCGGAGGAGACCCGGCGGATGCGCGCGTGCGCATCAGCCGCGAGGACGTCGGGATCACGATGACCGTCCGGTCCGGCAAGGACAGCAACCGCGAACTGGTCGCGGACGCTAAGGGCGTCCCGGCTCTCATGACGGATGCATTCACTGAGCAAGGTTTCCGAGAGGTCGCCGCGCTGCTGATCAAGGTGAGCGGCCGTCAGGAAGCGTACGAAGCGATCATCCGCACCGACCACGTCGAGTTCCAGGTACCCGGCCCTGGCGCGGGCACTTCGGACGACTACGACTGGCGTCGCGGACGTCTCGTCGAACACCGGCCCTCGCCGATCCAGCCGGATCCGGGCGCGCCGCTGTTCGCGTTGTCGGAGCTGTCGCCGAAGGCGCTGCCCGCGATCCTCGCGAAGGTGGACGAGCGCATGCCCGGCTTCCCTCGCGACAAGGTTTCGGTGGCGCTGCGGGAGAACGACGGCACGTGGAGCCTCAGCACGTCCGTCCAGGACGAGTATGGCCGCGGCATCGACGTGACTGCCTCGCCGGACGGGTCGACCGTCGCGGTGATGCCCACCCGGTGACCGCCGCCCGGAAAACGGCGGTCACCGAGCAAGCCAGCCGCCCGAGTCAGCCGCGCACGACCTGAGCGATCGCGTCGATCCCGCGGTCCAATTCGGCCTCGGTGATCACCAGCGGCGGCGCGACGCGCAGCGTGCGGTCGTGCGTTTCCTTGCACAGCACGCCCAACCCGGCCAACGCCTCGGACGCCGCGCGCCCGGTCGGTCCGCCCGGCGCGATGTCGACGCCTGCCCACAGACCGCGTCCGCGCACCTCCGAAACGCCGTCGCCGACCAGCTTCGCCAGCCGCTCGTGCAGGTGCGCACCGAGTTCGGTGGACCGCTTCTGGTACTCGCCGGTCTGCAGCATCCGCACCACGGCGCGGCCGACGGCGCAAGCCAGCGGGTTGCCGCCGAAGGTCGAGCCGTGCTCGCCCGGCTTCAGCACGCCCAGCACGTCGCGGCTGCCGACCACTGCGGACACCGGGACGATGCCGCCGCCGAGGGCCTTGCCCAGCGTGTACAGGTCCGCGCGGACACCTTCGTGCTCCAACGCCAGCACGGTGCCGGTGCGTGCGAGACCGGACTGGATCTCGTCGGCGATCATCAGCACGTTGTTCTCGTCGCACAGCCGTCGCACTGCGGCGAAGAACCCTTCAGGCGGTACGACGACGCCTGCCTCGCCCTGGATCGGCTCCATCAGCACTGCCGCCGTACGCGGCGTGATGGCCGCCTTCAACGCTTCAGCGTCGCCGTAAGGCACCTGGATGAAGCCCGGCGTGAAAGGCCCGTAGTCGGCGCGCGCGGTTTCGTCGTCGGAGAACGAGACGATGGTGGTGGTGCGGCCGTGGAAGTTCGACGCCGCGACCACGATTTCCGCCGTGCCCGCCGGAACGCCCTTGACCTGGTAGGCCCACTTGCGGGCGACCTTCACCGCGGACTCCACGGCCTCGGCCCCGGAGTTCATCGGCAGCACCATTTCAGTGCCGGTCAGCTCGGCCAGCTCGCGGCAGAACAGGCCCAGCTGGTCGTGGTGGAACGCGCGGGAGGTGAGCGTGACGCGGCCCAGCTGCTCGGTCGCGGCGGCGATCAGCTCGGGGTTGCGGTGGCCGAAGTTGAGCGCGGAGTAGCCGGCCAGGAAGTCCAGATAGGACTTGCCGGCCACGTCGGTCACCGAAGCGCCCTCGGCTTCGGCGATCACGACCGGCAGCGGATGGTAGTTGTGCGTGCTCCATTGCTCGTCGAGCGCGATGAAGCCGTCGGAGGAGGTGGGACGCGCGGTGCCGGCAGGCTGGACGGACGCTGTCATGCGTTCAGGCTAGAGGCCGTTCGCGGGGAGTTCAGCCGGGAAACGTTGCTTTCCCCCGTCGTTCGTTGCGCAATCGAGGGGGCTGACCGGCGATTCGCTGCGCGGCTCGCTCGACCGGATGACACCCGCCCGCACCGGCGGAGAAGTCCCCGGGTTCGGCCGCCGGTGCGGTTATCGTCCCGAGATGGCGAAGAAGCAGCAGAACGGAAACCGGGTCCGCGACGCGCTCCGGGCGGGCGACGAGCTGCCGGACCCGGCTTCGTCGCCCGTGGGGCCGGAGAAGAAGGCGAAGGGCGGCAAGAAACTCGAGTCCGCGGGGGAACAGCTCGCCGGGTTGCAGGAAGCGCTGTACGCGGAGGGCATCGGCGGCGGCTCGCGCAGCGTGCTGTTGGTGTTGCAGGGCATGGACACCTCCGGCAAGGGCGGCACCGTCGGCCACGTGCTCGGCCTGGTGAACCCGATGGGCGTGCACTACGCCGGGTTCAAGAAGCCGACGGCCGCCGAGCGCAAGCACGATTTCCTGTGGCGCATCCGCAAGAAGCTCCCGACACCGGGTCACCTCGGCGTGTTCGACCGGTCGCACTACGAGGACATTCTGGTGCCGCGAGTACTCGGTCAGCTCCCTGCCGCCGAGCGACGGCAGCGCTACCAGCAAATCAACGTATTCGAGAAGGAGCTGACCGACAGCGGCACTGCCGTGGTGAAGGTCTTCCTGCACATCTCGCCGGAAGAACAGCTCCGCAGGCTCACCGCGCGGCTGGACCGTCCGGAGAAGCGGTGGAAGTTCGACCCGTCGGACATCGAGGCGCGCCGACAGTGGCCCGCCTACCAGAAGGCGTACGCCGACGTGTTGAAGCGCACGTCGACCGAGCACGCTCCCTGGTACGTCGTGCCCGCGGACCGCAAGTGGTACCGGAACTGGGCGGTCGCCGAGCTGCTGGTCGAGACGCTGACCGAGATGGACCCGCAGTTCCCGGAGCCGACCTACGACGTCGAAGAGCAGCGGGCCGCGCTGCAGGGTGTTGGCGTGCCCGGCTGATGATCTGAAAGAGTGCTGATCGTGACCGATCTCGCTCTCGACGACGTACCGTTCCTCCGCCAGCAGGCCCGCACTCAGCGGTTCACCCTCGGCGCGCCCAAGCAGTTCCGGGTCGCCCCGGACGGTTCGCGGGTGCTGTTCCTGCGCAGCGCCACCGGCACCGATCCGCGGCACAGCCTGTGGTCGTTCGACCTCGCGACCGGCGAGGAGACGAAGCTGATCGACGCCGCCGAGCTGGTGTCCGGCGACGAGGACCTGCCGCCGGAGGAGCGGGCGCGCCGCGAGCGGGCCCGCGAGACCGGCGGCGGCGTGGTGGCCTTCGGCGTCGACGACGCGTTCACCGTCGTCACCTTCACGCTCTCGGGGAAGCTCTACACGCTCGACCTCGCGAGCGGCGAGACGCGCATCCTGGTCGACGGGTCCGTGATCGACCCGCGGCCGAACCCGACCGGCACGCACGTCGCTTACGTGCGCGAGCGTCGGCTGCGCGTCATCGAGCTGGCCACCGGCGAGGACCGCGTGCTCGTCGGCGAGGACAACGAGGACGTCACCTGGGGTCTCGCGGAGTTCATCGCGGGCGAGGAGATGGACCGCACGCGCGGCTACTGGTGGGCTCCGGACGGACGCAGCGTGATCGTGGAGCGCGCGGACCGCGGGCCGGTGCCGCGCTGGACGATCGGCGACCCGGCGAACCCGCAGCAGCCGGCGAACGTCGTGGCGTATCCGTCGGCTGGCTCGCCGAACGCCGAGGTGTCGCTGGCCGTGCTGGATCTCGACGGCAACCGCGTCGACGTGGCGCAAGGCGATTGGGAGTACCTCGTCACCGTGCACTGGTCGGCGGGCGGCAAGCCGCTGCTGGCCGTGCAGCCGAGGGATCAGAAGAAGCTCACCGTGCTCGCGCTGGATCCGGCCGACGGCTCGGTGGCCGAGGTGCACACCGAGACCGACGAGAACTGGGTCGAGATCTTCCAGGGCGTGCCCGCGTGGACCGCGGACGGCAAGCTGGTGGTGGAAAGCGCGGCTGACGGCGATCACCGGCTCCTCGTGGACGGCAAGCCCGTCACGCCGCCAGGAATGCAGCTGCGGATGGTGCTGCACGTCGGCGACGAAATCCTTTTCACCGCTTCGGAAGCCGACCCGACGCAGATCCACCTGTACCGCACCGAAGGCGACACGGTGGGGCGACTGTCCACAACGGACGGTGTGCACGTCGGTGCGGGCAGCGCGGCGCTCACCGTGCTTTCCTCGTGGAGCCTCGACCACAGCGGGCCGAAGGTGACCGTGCTGCGGGACGGCATCGAGGTGGGTTCGATCGAATCGTCCACTGTGGACCCGGAAGTCGTGCCGAACCTGACCTGGCTCACCCTCGGCGAACGCCGGCTGCGCGGGGCTTTGGTGCTGCCGCGCGGATACGAGCCTGACGAGGGCAAGCTGCCGGTGCTGCTCGACCCGTACGGCGGCCCGCACGCGCAGCGGGTTCTCCAGAGCCGCAACGCTTTCCTGACTCCGCAGTGGCTCGCCGACCAAGGCTTCGCCGTGCTGGTCGTGGACGGTCGCGGGTCGCCCGGCCGCGGACCGGCGTGGGAGAAGGAGATCGCCGGCACGCTCGCCGACGTCACGCTCGCCGACCAGGTCGACGCCCTGCACGCGGCCGCCGAGGCGCACCCCGAGTTGGATTTGGAACGGGTCGCGATCCGCGGCTGGTCCTACGGCGGCTACCTCTCCGCGCTCGCCGTGCTGCGGCGACCGGACGTGTTCCACGCGGCAGTCGCGGGCGCGCCGGTCACCGACTGGTCGCTGTACGACACCCACTACACCGAGCGCTACCTCGGAAAGCCCGACGAGGAACCGGAAAGCTACGAGCACAACTCGCTCATCGCGAGCGCCGGTTCGCTCGAGCGGGCGCTGCTGATCGTGCACGGGTTGGCTGACGACAATGTCTTTCCGGCGCATGCGCTTCGGCTTTCGTCGGCGTTGCTGGCGAAGGGCCGTGCGCACGGATTCCTGCCGCTCGCGGGCGCGACGCACATGACACCGCAGGCTGAGGAGGTTGCGGAGAACTTGATGCGGACGCAGGTTGAGTGGATTCATAGGGAATTGGCTGGTCTGGCTTCGTAGTTGTGTGCGGGAGCTGTGTTTGATGGCGCCGGCTCCGCCGTCGCGTGCGGGATCGCCTTTAAGTCGGCGTGTCGAGGAGCAGCGCGCCCGGCCCGGGGGGCCGTGCACGCTGCTCCTCGACACGCCGACGCGATCCCGCGTTGTGGTCCAGTTAGCTGGGCGTGGGCGGAGTGATCACGGACTGGCTCGTTGTCTCGGGGTTGTCGGCTCGCTCGTGGCGAGACGGTTTCGAGCGGGTGTTGGGCCGGCGTGCTGATTTTCGCGAAACGGCCGGTGCTTCCTTGGTGGGGGCACCGGCCGTTTTTTGTGTGGTGATGGGGGCGGGCGGGTCTTGGTGGGCGGAGGCGGTCGGGGGTAGCGGGGTCCCCGTATGGCGGACGCGTGGGGGCGGTTTGCCCAAGCATGCTGGGGCACGGGTGCGGCCCCGGTCGCGGGCTCTCGGTGGGTATCCGTATTGTTGCGCAGGGTAAGGCAAGGTTACCCTAAGAAAGGCGGTTCCATGGCGGATGCGCCCTCAGTGCCGGCGGCCTCCAAGTCCGGTGTCGCTTCGGCGGAGTGGCTCGCCGGAGGGGTCGGCGGCGCGGACCGGTTGGGCCAGCTGCTTCCTGCGGCATTGCGCGGGATGGCGGCGGGTACGGCGGAACGCGGCGGGCCGGTTCCGGCCGGTGGTCCAGCCGCGGTCGCGGCCTCGCTCGCTCGTGGCCAGTCCTCCGGGCTCGCGCGGGACGGAGTGGGCGCGGAGCAAGCCTTGGAAGAGCTGTCCGCGCTGCTTGCCGCTGGATCCGCCGATCCTGCCGATCCGGCGTGCGCCGCGCATCTGCACTGCCCGCCGCTGGCGGTTTCCGTCGCCGCTGACGTCGTCGCCTCCGCGCTGAACCCGTCCATGGACTCCTGGGACCAGGCCCCGGTCGCGAGCGAGATCGAGCGCGAGTTCACCACCGGCCTCGCCCGGCTCTGCTACCCGGACGCCGCCCGCCCGGACGCCGTCGTCACCTCCGGCGGCACCGAATCCAACCTCCTCGGCCTCCTGCTCGCTCGCGAATCCGGTGTCACACGACCGGTTTGCGGCGCTAATTCGCACCACAGCGTCGCTCGCGCGGCGTGGCTGCTCGGGCTGCCCGCACCGGTCGTGGTGCCGTGCGTGGACGACCGGATGGTCCCGTCCGCGCTGGCCGAGGCGTTGGCACCGCTTGGCGCGCAGGCCGTGGTGGTCGCGACCGCGGGCACCACCAACACCGGACGGATCGACCCGTTGCCGGAGATCGCCGAGATCTGCCGCCGGACCGGAGCGCGGCTGCACGTCGATGCGGCGTACGGTGGTCTCGCGCTCTGCAGCGAGGCTCTCCGTTCTCGCGTCGCAGGTCTGGAGCTTGCCGATTCGGTCGCGCTTGACCTGCACAAATTCGGCTGGCAGCCGGTCGCGGCTGGGGTGTTCTGCGCGCGCGGGGAGGCTGATCTGCAGGCACTTACCGTCCGCGCCGAGTACCTCAACGCCGATGACGACACTGAAGCTGGACTGCCCGATTTGCTCGGCCGTTCGCTGCGGACGTCTCGGCGTCCGGACGCGTTCCGGATGGCGGTCACGCTGCGCGCGCTCGGCACGTCCGGGATCGGTGCGCTGGTGGAACGCTGCTGTGCCAACGCTTCCGGCGTGCACGCGATGGTCGAGGACCATCCGGCGTTGCGGTCGTGGGGTGCGCCTGAACTGTCCACAGTGGTCTTCCGGCCGGTGGTGGCGGACGAGCTGGCCGGGGACGACCTGGTCGCGCAGGTGCGCCGGACGTTGCTGGAAGACGGCACCGCGGTGATCGGCCGTGGCGCGCTGCCGACTGGTCCGGACGGTACTTCGCAGCTGTGGCTCAAGCTCACCCTCCTGCACCCGCACACCACGCCCGCCGACTACCGGCCGCTGCTCGACGCGGTGGCCACCGTCGCGGCCGACCTGCGTGCGACTGTCTCGCGGGAAAGCCCGGTCGCCTCGTGAGGCGCTATGACATCGCCGGGGTCGGAATCGGGCCGTTCAACCTGTCGCTGGCCGCGCTGGCGGATCCGCTCGACCAGTTGGAGGTCGTGCTGTTCGACGCGCGCCCCGAGTTCCGCTGGCACCCCGGGCTACTCTTGGACGGCGCGACGCTGCAGGTCCCGTTCCTTGCCGACCTGGTGACGCTCGTCGACCCGACCAGCCGCCACTCGTTCCTCAACTACCTGCGGGAACGCGGCCGGTTGCTGCCGTTCTATTTCGCCGAGCGGTTCCATCTGCCGCGCGCCGAGTACGACGATTACGGACGCTGGGCGGCGTCCCGGCTGCCGTCGTGCCGGTTCGGGCACGAGGTCACCGGGCTGCGCTGGATCGACCGCGAAGACGCGTTCGAGCTGACCGTCTCTGGTTCAGATCCGGTGTTGGCGGCGGCTGTCGTGCTCGGTGTCGGCACGCAGCCGAGCGTGCCGGAACCGTTGCAGCCCTTGGTGTCCGCGTCGGACGTGCTCGCCCTGCATTCCGCTGACTACCTCGCGTGCCGGTCTGAGCTGGTCGCCGCGGATTCGGTGACGGTCGTCGGTTCGGGACAATCAGGAGCGGAGGTGTTTCTCGACCTGCTGCGTTCGCGGTCCACTATGGACGGTCTGCGCTGGCTTGCGCGCACGACGGCCTTCGCGCCGATGGAATACTCCAAGCTCGGCCTGGAGCAGTTCACCCCGGACTACACGGCGTACTTCCACGGCCTGCCCGAAGCGGTCCGCGACCAGCTTCTTCCGACGCAATGGCAGCTGTACCAAGGGATCGACGCCGAGACGATGGCGGAGATCCACGACGAGCTGTACCGGCGGAGCATCGGCGGCGGCTGGCCGGGCGCGGTGCTGACGCCGGGCGTCGAGGTGGTGTCCGCGACCGTCGGCGACGGGATCGAACTGGGGCTGCGGCATGCCCAGCAAGGAACGACCGCGGTGCATCGGACGTCCGCGGTGGTAGCTGCCACCGGCTACGCGGAAACGCCGACCGGGCCGTTGCTGCAGGGGCTCGGCGAAGCGGTTCGCCGCGACGCGCAGAGGCGGCTCGTGATCGGTGCCGACTATCGCGTCGAACTCGACGTGCCGGGGCCGTTGTTCGTGCAGAACGCGGAACGGCACACGCACGGCCCCGGCGCGCCGGATCTCGGGCTCGGCGCGTGGCGGGCAGCGGCGATTCTCAATGCGGTATGCGGAAAACCGGTGTACGACCTGCCCGAGCGGACGGCGTTCACCACGTTCGGCCTCGACCAGACGGAGGACCAGTGACCCTGACCGACGACGCCGCTTGGCGGGCCGCGGGCTCGCTCGTCACGCACAAAATGCTCGGCGAGCTGTCTTACGAAGCGATGCTGGTGCCGCAACCCGGCGAACCGACGCGGGCCGGACATCGCAGCTGGCAGCTCGATCTTCCCGACGACGTGTCGTACCGCTTCGAAGCACGCCGAGGCGCGTTCGAATCGTGGACCGTGCTGCCCGGCAGTGCAATCCGGGTCGCTCGCGGTGCGGAAGCTCCGGCGGACGACCCGCGCACGCTGATCGTCGACGCGCGCGAACGGCTCGGGCTCACCGGCCTCCGGCTCGCCGACGTCCTCGCCGAGCTGACCTCGACGGTCGCCAACGAGGCCACCCGGCTGCTCCGCGCACCGACCGCCGCCGCGCTGTCCACGATGGACTACAACCTCGCCGACGGCCACCTCACCGGCCACCCCCGGCTGGTGCTGAACAAGGGCCGCGTCGGGTTTTCCGCCCGCGACCGCGCCCGTTACGCGCCTGAATCCGGTGCCGACATCCGGCTGCGGTGGTACGCCGTGCATCGCGATCTCGCGCAGTTCCGCAGCGTCGCCGGGCTCGACGCGGAAACCTTGCTGCGCGAGGAGTTGAACGAGTCGACCCGCGCCGAATTCACTGCTCGCACGGCGCGTCTCGGCGCTCTCGCCGATTACGTCTGGGTGCCGGTGCATCCTTGGCAGGCCGACGAAATCATCGGCACGCTTTACGCCGCCGAGCTGGCGACCGGCCGGATGGCCGAGCTGGGGGAGAGCAGCGACGTCTACCGTCCACATCAGACTGTACGGACCCTTGCCAATAGCTCGCGGCCCGATCGGCGTGACGTGAAAACCGCGGTCTCCGTAAGGAATACGCTCGTCTACCGCGGCCTGAACTCCGCGGCGACGCTCGCCGGGCCGTCGGTCACCGAATGGCTGCGCGGGATCGACGCGGCCGATCCGCTGCTGTCCGAGAAATACCGCTTCGAGCTGCTCGGCGAGGTGGCGAGCGTTTCGGTGCGGCATCCGCTGTTCGGGTCGCTGGAGGAGCTGCCGTACCGGTTCCACGAGACGCTCGGTGCGCTGTGGCGGGAGCCCCTCGTCGCCCGGCTCGGCGAGGGGGAGCAGGCGATCTCGTTCGCGGCCTTGCCGTACCGCGATGCCGCCGGGGAAACCGTCCTGACCAGGCTGATCACGCAGTCCGGCGACGGTGCGGAGGCGTGGTTGTCACGGCTGTTCGACCTGCTGCTCACGCCGTTGCTGCACTGGCTGCTCCAGTACGGAGTCGGATTCTGCCCGCACGGCCAGAATCTCGTGCTGGTGGTGGACGCGGTTGGCCACCCGTTGCGCGTCGCGATCAAGGACTTCGCGCAGGGCGTCGACCTGCTGGACGAGGAACTTCCCTGCTACGCGGACCTTCCGCCGGACGCCGATGCCGACATGCTGCGCTGGCCCGCGCATCTGCTCGCCCAGTCGCTGTTCAGCTCGGTTTTCTCCGGCCAGCTGCGGTTCTGGGCGGAGCTGCTGCTGGACGATCTCGACCTGGCGCGCGGCGACTTCTGGGCGTTGGTGCGGGAGGTAGTCGGCCGCTATCGCGACGAAAACCCCGAGGTGGCCGAGCGATTCGACGCTTGTCGGCTGTTCGCGCCGGACGTCGAGCGCGTCACGCTCAACCGCGAACACCTCGCCGGACAGGGGTTCGACAAGGTCGAGCGCGACGACGAGTTCGACGTCCGCTGGGGTCGTGTGCCGAACCCGTTGCGCGCGCCCGATCCGGACGGTGCCTGGTGAGCCCGTTCGACCGTCCGGTCGGGCCTCGTTCGCTGGCAGTGCGCGCCGAAGCGGGCTCGGAGGCGGCGGAAGTGTTGCGTCGAGTGCTTGCCGAGGACGGCGCTCGGCTGGTGCTGTTGGTGCCCGATCCGCACGCGCGGTTCGCGGCGGTCGAGCTGGCCGCGCCGTTCGCCGCCGAGGTGCTGGACAGCGGATACGGCGTGTGCAGCTACGTCTTCGCTTGGACACCGGAGCGGGAGCCGTTGCCGGAGATCGGCCCGCTGAAGCCGTATCTCGGCGGGTTCGGCGACCTGCGCGTGCGGCTCGACGCGGCGACGGCGCTTCCGCTCGGCGACCGGACGTGGGCGGTGGTCGGGGACGCGGAGTTCCCGTCCGGCGAACCGGCCGGGCTCGCGCCGCGGACGGTGTTGCGCAGGCAGCTTGCGCGGTTGGAAGAGCACGGGCTGGTTCCGTCGATCGGGATCGAGCACGAGGTGGTTTTCCGGAACCTGGAAGGAGATCCGCTCACCGGGCATGGCGTGGACTACGCCGTCGGCGGCACCGAACGCCTCGCGCCGCTGCTCGCTGATCTGCGCTCCGCCACGGCCGGTCTGGGCGTGGAATCGGCGCGGGCGGAGTGCCATCCGGGCCAGTACGAGGTCGTCCTGCGGCATCGCGACGCGCTCGCGGCCTGCGATGACGCGTTGCTGCTGCAGATGGTGACCCGGCGGGTAGCCGCTGAGCATGATGCGCAAACCGACTATCTCGCCGCGCCGGAGCCCGGTCAGGGGAATTCCTGTCACGTCCACCTGTCACTGTCCACATCAGACGGACCAGTCGGGTTTCCGTTCGCGCTGGCGGCTTTTCTCGCCGGAGTGCTGCGGGACGCGCGGGCGTTGTCCGCGGTCTGGGCTCCGACGTGGAACAGCTACGTCCGGCTCCGGACCGCCCCGTTCTCGCCGCGCGAACTGCGCTGGGGGCCGGATGACCGGACCGCGTCGATCCGGCTGTGCGGGACGTCGTCCGCGCCGCGGCTGGAGTTCCGCTTCGCGGGGGCCGATGCTCAGCCGCACCTCGTCGTCGCCGCGCTGATCGCCGCTGGCACCGCTGGCCTGGCCGAACAGCTGTCGCCGCCTGACGCGGGCGCCCTGAGCGGACAGCTGGCGTCGTCGCCGTGGGAGGCGCTGGCGTTGCTGGAGGAGGGGCGGGCCGCCGAGTTGCTGGGGGAGGACGTCGCCGCGCAACAGGCCGCCTTGCTGCGCGAGGAACTCGACACCGCGCTCGGGTCGGTCGCCGATCTGCACCGCCGCCGGGGCGCCTTGCGGTCCTGACCAGCCGAATTGTTGCTGACGAGCCGGTGCCGACCCGGTCGTGAGGACTTGCGCGGACTGCCGCGAGTGCGCAGGCTCGGGGCCGTGAGCGAATACGAGTACGACCTCATCGTCATCGGCTCGGGCCCGGGAGGGCAGAAAGCCGCCATCGCGGCGGCGAAACTGGGGAAGAAAGTCGCCGTCGTCGACCGGCACGACATGGTCGGCGGCGTGTGCGTCAACACGGGCACCATCCCGTCCAAGACGCTGCGCGAAGCCGTGCTGTACCTGACCGGAATGAACCAGCGCGAGCTGTACGGCGCGAGCTACCGGGTGAAACAGGACATCACCATCGCGGATCTGATGGCGCGCACGCAGCACGTCATCGGGCGCGAGGTCCAGGTGGTGCGTGCGCAGCTGCTGCGCAACCACGTCGATCTCATCGGCGGCATCGGCTCGTTCGCCGATCCGCACACCGTCCTGGTCGACGGCAAACACCGCGGCGACCGGCGCACGATCACCGGCGACTACGTCGTCATCGCGACCGGCACCCGTCCCGCGCGCCCGGACCACGTCGACTTCGACGCCGCGCGCGTGCTCGACTCGGACGAGATCCTGGCGATGGAGACGATCCCGTCGTCGCTGGTCGTGGTGGGCGCGGGGGTGATCGGGATCGAGTACGCGTCGATGTTCGCCGCGCTCGGCTCGCGGGTGACGGTGGTCGAGCAGCGCGACCAGATGCTCGACTTCTGCGACCCGGAGATCGTGGAATCGCTGAAGTTCCAGCTGCGCGACCTCGGTGTCACGTTCCGGTTCGGGGAGAAGGTCGCGAACGTCGCGGTCTCCGACGACGCCACCGTGACGACGCTGGTCAGCGGCAAGCGAATCCCGGCGGACGCGGTGATGTACTCGGCCGGCCGCCAGGGCATGACCGGCGCGCTGGCGCTGGAGAACGCGGGTCTGAGTGCGGACAAACGCGGCAGGCTGGAGGTCGACGAGCACTACCGCACGTCGGTCGAGCACGTGTACGCGGTCGGCGATGTGATCGGCTTTCCGGCTTTGGCGGCGACCTCGATGGATCAGGGCCGTCTCGCCGCGTACCACGCGTTCGGCGAACCGGCGAACGACATCGGCGCGTTGCAGCCGATCGGGATCTACACGATCCCGGAGATCTCGTACGTGGGTGCGACCGAGGCGCAGCTGACGTCGTCTTCGGTGCCGTACGAGGTCGGTATCGCGCGCTATCGGGAGCTGGCGCGCGGGCAGATTTCCGGGGACAGCTATGGGATGTTGAAGCTGCTGGTGTCGACGGCGGACCGGAAGTTGTTGGGAGTGCACGTATTCGGCACCGGCGCGACTGATCTCGTGCACATCGGACAGGCGGTGATGGGCTGCGGCGGGACAGTGGATTACCTGGTGGACGCGGTGTTCAACTACCCGACGCTGTCCGAGGCGTACAAGGTGGCGGCCCTCGACGCGACGAACAAGATCCGCGCCTTGGAGCGCTTCGGCGGCTGAGCCGTTCGTCGCTCGTTCGAGGGGTGTTCGAACATATGTTTGACACGGCTTTAGAACATGTGTTCGACTGTTGGGGTGCGTTGGGAACAGTTGCGAGCGGGGAAGGAGGAGCCGGCACTCCCCGGTCTCGGTGCCTTCGGGGACGTGGTGCGCTCGGTGCGGGCGCCGGAGTTCGGCGGCGTCACCTTTCACGAGGTGCGCGCCCGGTCCGTGCTGAACCGGGTGCCCGAGTCGTCCGCGGTGCCGTTCCGGTGGTCGGTCAATCCGTATCGCGGGTGTTCGCACGCGTGCACGTACTGCCTCGAAGGCGACACGCCGGTCCTGATGGCCGACGGCCGCTCGAAGCCGATCGCCGACCTGCGCGTGGGCGACCGGATCATGGGCACGCGCGGGCACGGCGTCGCGCGCAGGCTCGTGCCCACCGAGGTGCTCGCGCACTGGACCACGGTGCGCCCGGCGTACCGCGTCACACTCGACGACGGCACGCGGATCGTCGCCGGGCCGGACCACCGGTTCCTCAGCGCACGCGGCTGGAAGTACGTCACCGGCAGCAAACTCGGCACCGCGCAACGGCCGCACCTGGAACCCGGCACAGAACTGGTCGGCGCGGGCCGGTTCGCCCGCACGCCGGACGACACGCTCGGCTACCGCGCCGGGTACCTGTGCGGAATGCTGCGCTCAGGCGGTTTCGCAGCGGAATCGGACGCCGCCTCGCGAGCCTTGGCGTACCTGCCCGATTTCGGCTCGTCAGTGGGTTTCATGCGAATCCCGCGAGAGCCGGACGCCCACTGGGCGCGCGGATTCCTAGCCGGGCTGTTCGACCTTGCGGGCGGCTACCGGCGCGGCACGCTCTCCATCGCGCACGACGAGAACGAAGTCGTGGACATGCTGTTCGCCGCACTGGACCGTTTCTCGTTCAGCTACGACACCGTCGGCCACCGCCAGCACCCCGGCCGTCGGCAGGCCCGGCTCACCGGCGGAACCGGAGAAGTGCTGCGCTTCCTGCACCTGGTCGACCCCGCGGTCGAATGGAAACGCTCCCTGGACGGCACCGTGATCGGCGGCGTCCGGCGCACGGTCACGAGCGTCGCGCCGGTGGGTCTGGAGTTGCCGCTGTTCGACATCACGACGGGCACCAGCGATTTCATCGCCGACGGGATGGTGTCGCACAACTGCTTCGCGCGGAACACCCACACCTACCTGGACTTCGATGCCGGCCGGGATTTCGATACGCAGGTCGTGGTCAAGGTCAACGCCCCGGAAGTGCTGACCGCGCAATTGAAACGCCCGAGCTGGCAACGGGAACCGGTCGCGATGGGCACGAACACTGATCCTTACCAACGCGTCGAAGGCCGCTACCGGTTGATGCCCGGGATCATCCGCGCACTCGCCGACTCCGGGACGCCGCTGTCGATCCTCACCAAGGGCACCATGCTGAGCCGGGACCTGCCTTTGCTGGAGTCGGTGAGCAAGGACGTCCCGGTCCACCTGGCAGTGTCACTGGCCCTGCTGGACGGCGACCTGCAACGTCGTCTGGAACCCGGCACCCCCACCCCGCGCGCCCGGCTGGACCTCATCCGCAAAGCCGCGGCGGCCGGGCTTCCGTGCTCAGTAATGGTCGCGCCAGTGCTGCCGTACCTGACGGATTCCCCCGAGGCGCTAGACCCGCTTTTCGCCCAACTAGCCGAGGCTGGGGCGACCAGAGTGACGGTGCTGCCGCTGCACCTGCGACCAGGCGCACGGGAGTGGTTCGCCGAGTGGCTGAAACGAGAGTACCCCGGGCTGGCCCCGCGATACCGCCGCCTGTATGCCCGAGGAAGCTACGCCGACCGCGGCTACCGAGAACGCCTGGCCACGGTGGTAGGCCCATTGCTGCGACGGCACGGGCTGGATCCGCGGGCGCCTCGGGCGCATTCGGAAACCCGGACGGACGCGGCTCCACCGGAGGAGACAGGGACCGCGGTACCGGAACAACGAGCGGGGGAGGCTGAACAGTTGCGGCTCTTGTGACTTGCTGGACTGGTGGCTTCCGGCGCAGCCTAGGCTGATCGAGCAGTCCAGACTGCGCCGGAAGCCGGAAGCCGGAAGCCGGAAGCCGGAAGCCGGAAGCCGGAAGCCGGAAGCCGGAAGCCGGAAGCCGGAAGCCGGAAGCCGGAAGCCGGAAGCCGGAAGCCGGAAGCCGGAAGCCGGAAGCCGGAAGCCGGAAGCCGGAAGCCGGAAGCCGGAAGCCGGAAGCCGGAAGCCGGAAGCCGGAAGCCGGAAGCCGGACCGCGCGACTGCCGCTTGGGGCGACCGCTGCTTGGGGCGACGAGCCTGCCCGCTGCCCGGGCCGGACGGCAATCCCGTGACGCGGGCGACCGGGCGACCGCACCGCGATCCATGCGGCGAGGCGGGCTGACGTGCCGAACCCTGCTTTGGCGTGGGCGTCGGGCCCGGGGGGCTGCCGCCTGCGGATCGTGGCGAACGGCGCGGCGCGCCCATCCTTGGGTACGAGCGGAGCCGCGCACCTCCCCAGCAGATATGCCGTGGAACCCAAAGCGGAGAGCCCGAACCGCCGCCCGAACCTGGCTCCGTTCCAGCGGCCCGCGCGTGCGCGTGTCGCTGCCCGAACCTGCCGTGGCCTCAGCTCCGGGCGTTCGCGCCGCCCCTGAACCAGCCGCCGCGCCTGCCCCGCGGCCCGAGCTAGCCCGCGTCACCGCTCGCACCCGCCCGCCACTCCAGTCCTGCTTGTCCCGCTCGCCGAGCCGCTTCGGCTGCCCGGTCCGCCGCCTGAACCGGACGCTGTCCCCGCCGCGCAGCTGAGCCACCCCTCGGCACCACCCGCCACTTCCGCCCCACCACACCCACCAGCCCGAGCCCGCCCAGCCACCCCGACCCAAACCTGCCCGCGCCCCCCGTCACCGGGTTCGTTAGCCTCTGTATCCGGCGAAATGCGTGCTCGGCCGAACAACCGAAAACGCCGCCGCACCCGAACTCGTGGACCTAGGGAGAGCAGTCGCAGTGCTCCGCACTCATCAAGCCGGCACTCTGCGTGCCGGGCAGGCCGGTCAGACCGTCACCCTCACCGGCTGGGTGGCGCGGCGGCGCGATCACGGCGGAGTCATCTTCATCGATCTCCGGGACGCCAGCGGCGTCGCGCAGGTCGTGTTCCGCGAGGGCGAGATGGCCGAGCGCGCGCACGCGCTGCGCTCCGAGTTCTGCGTGAAGGTCGTCGGCGAGGTGTCGCGGCGGCCCGAGGGCAACGCGAACCCGGACATCGCCACCGGCGAGATCGAGGTCCTCGCCACCGAGCTGGAAGTGCTGTCCGAGGCCGCTCCGCTGCCGTTCCCGATCGACGACCGGGTCGACGTCGGCGAGGAGGTCCGGCTCAAGTACCGCTACCTCGACCTGCGCCGCAGCGGCCCGGCGGCCGCGATCCGGCTGCGCAGCGAGGTCAGCCGCGTCGCGCGCGAGGTGCTGCACGGGCAGGACTTCGTCGAGATCGAGACGCCGACGATGACCCGCTCCACCCCGGAAGGCGCCCGCGACTTCCTCGTGCCCGCGCGGCTCAAGCCCGGCTCCTGGTACGCGCTCCCGCAGTCGCCGCAGCTGTTCAAGCAGCTGCTCATGGTCGGCGGCATGGAACGCTATTTCCAGATCGCCCGCTGCTACCGCGACGAGGACTTCCGCGCCGACCGGCAGCCCGAGTTCACCCAGCTCGACATCGAGATGAGCTTCGTCGAGCAGGACGACGTCATCGCGGTCGGCGAAGCCATCGTGAAGTCGCTCTGGAAGCTGATCGGCCACGAGATCGCCACCCCGATCCCGCGGATCACCTACCGCGAGTCGATGGCCAAGTACGGCTCCGACAAGCCGGACCTGCGCTTCGACCTCGAGATCACCGAGCTCACCGACTTCTTCGCCGACACGCCGTTCCGCGTGTTCCAGGCTCCGTACGTGGGCGCGGTCGTCATGGCGGGCGGGGCTTCGCAGCCGCGCCGTCAGCTCGACGCCTGGCAGGAGTGGGCGAAGCAGCGCGGCGCGAAGGGCCTGGCGTACGTCCTGGTCAACGAGGACGGCACGCTCGGCGGCCCGGTCGCCAAGAACCTTTCCGAGACCGAGCGCGCGAACGTCGCGGAAGCCGCGGGCGCGAAGCCCGGCGACTGCATCTTCTTCGCCGCGGGCAAGATTTCCGCCGCGCAGCCGCTGCTCGGCGCCGCGCGCGACGAGATCGGCCGCAAGCTCGGCCTGATCGACGAGGACGCCTGGTCGTTCGTGTGGGTCGTGGACGCGCCGCTGTTCGCGCCGGTCGAGGACATCGGCGACGACGTCGCGGTCGGCTCCGGCAAGTGGACCGCCGTGCACCACGCGTTCACCTCGCCGACCCCGGAGTGGATCGACAAGTTCGAGCAGGACCCGGGCAACGCGCTCGCCTACGCGTACGACCTCGTCTGCAACGGCAACGAGATCGGCGGCGGCTCGATCCGTATCCACCGCGAGGACGTCCAGAAGCGCGTGTTCGCGCTGATGGGACTCGGCGAGGAGGAAGCACAGGAGAAGTTCGGCTTCCTGCTCGAAGCGTTCCAGTTCGGCGCGCCCCCGCACGGCGGCATCGCGTTCGGCTGGGACCGCATCGTCATGCTGCTGGCCAAGGCCGACTCGCTGCGCGACGTGATCGCGTTCCCGAAGACCGGCGGCGGCTACGACCCGCTCACCGCCGCGCCCGCGCCGATCACCGCGCAGCAGCGCAAGGAAGCCGGGATCGACGCGAAACCGGTTGTCCCGCAGAACAAATCGGCTGCCGCACAGGAGAAGTAGCGGCGTGTCCGTCGAGAACGGCTGGCAGGGCGGGGCGGTCTAGTGCTGCACCTCAGGGCGATCTGCCCGCCGGAGCGCACTGACGAGACGCTGGAGCTGCTGCGCACCCATCCGGGCGCGGCGCACCTGATCGTGCACCGCGGGGCGTCCGTCTCGCCCGAGGGCGACCTCATCGAGGCGGACATCGCGCGGGAAGCGGCCGACGACATCGTCGACGCACTGTGCACGCTCGGTCTCGACCGCAGCGGCGGCATCACCATGGAATCGCTGGACACGGCGCTTTCCGATGCCGCCGACGCGGCCGAGGAAGCCGCTCCCGGCGAAGGCGCGGACGCGGTCGTGTGGCAGGAGCTGCTCGGCCGCACCGGCGAGGAATCGCGGTGGAACGCCACGTTCCAGGCGTTCCTCGCCATCGCGTGCCTGCTCGCCGCGGTCGGCGTGCTCACCGATTCGTCGGTCACGATCGTCGGCGCGATGGTGGTCGGGCCCGAGTTCGGCCCGCTCGCCGCGATCGCGGTCGGCGTGGTGCTGGGCCGCTGGGACCTGGTGCGCCGGGCCGGGGTCGCGCTGGCGCTCGGATTCCCGGTCTCCATGGCGATCACGCTGCTCGGCGTCCTGCTCGGCAGCACGGCCGGGCTCTTCGACCCGCACGCGATCGTCAACAACCACCAGGTCGATTTCGTGTACCAGGTCGGGCCCGCGTCGTTCGTGGTGGCATTGCTCGCCGGGGCGGCCGGAATGCTCGCGATGACGTCGGCGAAATCGGCCGCGCTGGTCGGCGTGTTCATTTCGGTGACGACCGTTCCGGCGGCCGGTTACGCGATGGTCGCGGCCGTCGCGGGGCGGTGGGACCGGGCCGGTTTTTCGGTGCTGCAGCTGCTGGTCAACCTCTTCGGAATCGTTCTTGCTGCGGCCATTGTGCTGATAGTTCGCCGACGCAAGCAACGTTCCGCGGCATTGCTGCGTCCGCTTTCCCGTGGGTGAATCCGGGCGCGTCCCGGCGCCCGGAACGTTGTGGTCATGGTTGCTCAGTCACGAGTAGGGTCGGTGACAATGACAGTCGACACCTCCTCCGCCGGCGACGCCGGAGTCCGGGCGGAAGCCGGGGAACTCGCCGTCGCCGCGGCCGTCGCGGCGGGCGAGGCGGTGCTCACGCGCCGGTTCGGGAGCGCGATCACGCTGGTTTCGCCGGAGCACCTCTCCGGGAGCGGACCGGCGACAGTCGTCCGGGCGCGGGTCGTGTCGTCCTCGTTCGCGTTGCCGCGGACGTTGGTGGTCAAGCATTATCCGGATCCGCCGGAAGCCGGTCGGGTCGATCCGTTCGCTCAGGAGGCTGTGAGCTACCAGCTGTTCACCGCGTTGGCTCCGGACGAGCGGATGTGTCCTGAGCTGCTGGCTCACGACGGCGGGCATCGGGTGCTGGTGATCGAGGACCTCGGGCGCGCGCCTACTTTGCAGGACAAGCTGGCTGCTCGCGACTCTCGTGCGGCTGAGCGGGCTCTCCTGTCTTGGGCTCGGTCGTTGGGGCGGTTGCACGCTAGTACTGCTAGTCGTGAAGCGGATTTCAATGCGTTGCTGCGGCGGCTGGGCGGGCCGGTGCGGACCGACAATGACGGGCTGTCGGGTCTGGTTGACGACGTTGAAGAGCTGTTGTCCGAGTTGCTCGATGTGCCTGTTCCCGAGGCGGTGCGCGAGCGCCTTGCCGAGGCTGTCGCTCAGGCTCGGTCGGCTGCTTTTCGGGCGTTCAGTCCGGTTGAGCTTGCTCCGGAGAACAACCTGGTCACGGGGTCTGGGGTTCGGTTTTTGGACTTCGAGCGGGGGCGGGTTCGCACTGCGCTGGTAGACGCTTCGTGTCTGCGGTTGCCGTTCGTGTCCGATCCTCGGGCGATGGCCCTGCCCGCGGGGATGAGCGAGGCGATGATCGCTGCTTGGCGGGCTGAGATCGTCGACGTGTGGCCGTCGTTTGCTGATGACGTCGAGTTGGCTCGGCAGCTCACTGTCAGTGAGATGTTGCAGGTGTGGCAGGTTACTCGGGATTTGCTTCCTCGGCTTGATCTGAGTCGGCATGCGACTCCGGTTAGCCGGGAGGCTGCGCTGGTTACTTGGTGGCGTGAGTTGGCTCGGCATGCGGGGTATTCGCGGTTGACTGAGGTTGCCGAGCACTCCACGCGGGTTGCTGCTGCGTTGGGGGCTCGGTTGGGGCCGCATGCTGATTTGGCGTTTTATCCTGCGTTTCGGTGAGGTTCGGCTCGTCGCCTGGCGGCGACATCGCTTGGTGGTTGCGTGGGGCACCCCGAAGTTTGATTGTGCTGACGGTCTGGGGGTGCTTGTCAAGGCTGGAAAGATGCCTTGACAAGCACCCCCAGACCGCAGGGACGCTTTATATCGGGGTGCGGGGGAGGGGCTGGGTGCCTCGATCGTTGGGTGCATCGGTGGCTGTTGGGTGGGTGGCGAGCGGCTGCTGTTAGGGAGGGCTCAAATGCCCTAAATCAGACCTCGTCTTCGCCTGGTACCGGAAGTTCCCACCTCCGTCCATACCGCGTTACCTTCCCATCACCAGCGGTGAGTTTCGATACCGGATGGTCTTGGTCGTGACCGTGATCAGCGTCGGAGTCACCCCAGCCGCAGCCCGAGAACCAGTTCCGGAACGAACCCCGTCCCTCCGTCAAGCCGAACGTTTGGCGATCCTCGGCGATTCGACCGCCGTGGGGCTCGGCGATCCGCTTCCCCATCGCGGTGGCTGGCGCGGAGTGGGGCCCTTGGTCGCGCAGGCCCTCGGCATCGACGAAGCCGGCTACCTGAATCCGTCTTTTACCGGCGCGAGGATGGCCTGCGTACGCACCGAACAACTTCCCCTTGCGCTTGCTCACAAGCCGGACGTAGCACTGGTCGTCGTGGGCATGAACGACACGCTCCGCCCGGACTTCAACCCGGACAACATCGCGGCGGACCTCACTGCGATCGTTCGTGAGCTCACCGCGGTCGGAACTACCGTCTTGCCGGTGCGTTTTCACGACCACAGCAAGGTTTTTCGGCTTCCGCCCTCGCTCAAGCGGGCCTTGAGCGCTCGCGTAGCGGAACTGAACGAGGCGATCGACCGGGTGGTGGAAACTGAAGGCATAGCTTGCCTGGACCTGGATGCCCTGCCTGGTGCCTACGACCTCACGGTGTGGAGCGTTGACCGCCTGCATCCGTCTGAACTGGGGCACCGTCTGCTCGCCCAGGGCTTCACGGATCTGGCGGCAGCGGCGGGCTACGCGATTCCGGAGCCGGTGAGTCTCACTTGCTCCGGGGGAGTGGAGCCAAGTGCTGCCGGGCACTTTGGCTGGCTCGTCGCGAAGGGGGTGCCGTGGCTGTGGCGGCGTGGGCGCGAGTTTCTGCCTTATGCCGCAGTCATCATGTGGCGCTCGTTCCGCGAGCGCGTGGGCTGAATACTCGCAGTGCCTCGGCATCTGACGCTGGATTCCGTACGAAATAGTCGTTCCAGTCCTGAATTCCGGGATACTCCGACGTTTCCGCCAGATCGCGGCACACGGCCTCCGCGTCATATGCGGTGCGCCGCAACTCGACGCCGGGACCTAGGCGCGCCCAGTGTGCACCTGTTGTGCCGTAAGGCATTCCGACGCTGCCTGGGTTCACGATCCGGCAGCGGTCGGCCAGTCGCAGGAACGGCATGTGGGTGTGGCCGCATACGACCGTTTCCGCTGTGACGCCGTCCAGGACTTCGGCCCAGCGCGACAGCGGACTGTCTACCAGCGCGACTTCTTCGTCGTCGCGGGGAGTGGCATGGCAGAACAGCACTTCGCCGAGGCCGTCGATTTCCAGGGTGACCGTCAAGGGCAATCCGGCCAGCAGCGCCACCTGGTCCGGCCGTAGCTGGGTCGCGGCCCAGGGGCCGATCGGGTCCGGGATCTTCGTGGGGCCGCCGGACGCGAGCGTGACGAGTTCGCGGTCCGCGTTGCCGCGCACCCACACCGCGTGGTCGCCTAGCGAAACCAGCCGGTCCAGGGTCTGCCGGGGCAGTGGGCCTGCGGCCAGGTCGCCGCAGAGGACGACGAGATCGGCAGCTTGGACGTCGGGTTCGGCGAGGACCGCGTCGAGGGCGGGCAGCACGCCGTGGATATCGGACAACACCGCGACCGAGGAGACCATCGCCCCAGTCTGCCCCTCCGGCGGCGCTGCGGGGCCGGGCGAGCGGGATTGTCGGGGTGGTCGGTTACCGTCGTCAGCGTGGCACAGGACGAACTCTTCACGGTGAACCCCGACGCGGGGCCGCCGCCCGAACCCACCGGAGCGAACCCGGTCGAACCGCAGGCCGACCCGGCGACGTCGCCGCTCGCGGTCCGGATGCGGCCGCGCACGCTCGACGAGGTGGTCGGTCAGCAGCACCTGCTGCGGGAAGGGGCTCCGCTGCGCCGCTTGGTCGAGGGGGCCGCTCCGGCGTCCGTGCTGCTCTACGGCCCGCCCGGCACCGGCAAGACCACGCTGGCGAACCTGGTGTCCATCGCTACCGGGCGCCGGTTCGTCGCGATGTCCGCGCTGTCGGCGGGCGTCAAGGAGGTGCGCGGCGTCATCGAGGAGGCTCGGCGGCGCCGGCAGTACAACACCGAGAACACCGTCCTGTTCATCGACGAGGTGCACCGGTTCTCCAAGACCCAGCAGGACGCGCTGCTCGGCGCGGTCGAAGACCGGACTGTGCTGCTGGTGGCTGCGACCACGGAAAACCCGTCGTTCTCGGTGGTGTCGCCGTTGTTGTCGCGGTCCTTGGTGCTGCAGCTGCGGCCGCTCACCGACGACGACATCGTCGCCGTGCTGGAGCGCGCGTTGACCGACGAGCGTGGGCTCGGCGGCGAACTCACGCTCACTGACGAAGCCCGGGCGCACCTCGTGCGGCTTGCGGGCGGGGACGCGCGGCGTGCGCTGACCGCGCTGGAGGCGGCCGCGGATGCGGCGTCGGCCACGGAGAACAAGACGATCGATCTGGCCGTTGTCGAGTCCACTGTGGACAAGGCGGCAGTTCGATATGACCGTGACGGCGATCAGCACTACGACGTGATCAGTGCGTTCATCAAGTCGATCCGCGGGTCGGACGTCGACGCGGCGTTGCACTACCTGGCGCGGATGATCGAGGCGGGGGAGGACCCGCGGTTCCTGGCGCGGCGGTTGGTGGTGCACGCGAGCGAGGATGTCGGGCTGGCGGATCCGACCGCGTTGCAGGCGGCGGTCGCGGCGGCGCACGCGGTGCAGTTCATCGGGATGCCGGAGGGGCGGCTCGCGTTGGCGCAGGCGACGATCCATCTCGCTACCGCGCCTAAGTCGAATGCTGTGGTCACTGCGATCGACACCGCGTTGAGCGACGTTCGCAAGGGGGCGATCGGGACTGTGCCGCCGCATCTGCGGGACGGGCACTACGCGGGGGCCAAGCAGCTGGGCAATGCGCAGGGGTACCGGTATCCGCACAACGTGCCGGAGGGGGTGCTGGCGCAGCAGTATCCGCCGGACGAGCTGGTGGGGCGGGACTATTACGAGCCCACACAGCGGGGCGGGGAGCGGACGCTGGCGGAGCGGGTGCCTCGGCTGCGGCGGACTATTCGGGGCGAGCGGCAGGTCTGAGGCTTGCGGCTCGCTGAGTGAGGGGTGCCACTTTCTGTCCGGTGGTGCTGCGGGCGGGAACATTCGGGTGCGTCGTCGGTTGCTTCTCTTCAAGGAGAGGGGAGCGGCGATGACGCTGTTGACCGTGTGGCCTGACGATCAGCCTGGGCATGTGCTTTTGCGGACTGAGGACACTGGGGCGATCGTCGCTGAGCTGGGGCGGGTGGGGGCCGGGTTTGCCCGGTTCCCCGTTGTTGAAGGCAGCTCGGAGGGGGACGTGCTGGCTCGGTATCGGGGGTTGGTTGAGTCTCGCGTCGGCGGGGGTTGCTCGGTGGATGTTCCGGCTGGGGAGCCGGGGCTTGTCGAGCGTCTTGGGGACGCTGTCGAGGATCGGTTTTTCGTTCGGGGGGCCGCGGTTTGGTATCTGCATGCCGGGCGTGAGGTGCACGCGGTGTTGTGCGAGGCCGGGGATGTGTTGACGGTTCCGGCTGGGGTTCGGCATTGGCATGACGGTGGGGCGGATCTGGTGACTGTTCGGGTTTTGCGTGCTGGTGTGGCTGGGGCTGGGGCTGGGGCTGGAGTTGGGGCTGGGGTTGTGCGGGCTTTGGTGCCTGGGGAGTTTCCTGGGTTTGAGGAGTTGGTTGCTGAGCGGGTTCGTGGCTCGGTGTTGAGCGGGTGATCGGCTCGTCGCCTGGCGGCGACATTGCCGTCTTGGTTGCGTGGGGCACCCCGAAGCCTCAGTGTGCTGACGGTTCGGGGGTGCTTGTCAAGGCGGGAAAGATGCCTTGACAAGCACCCCCGAACCGCAGGGCGGCTTCGTATCGGGGTGCGGGGGAGGGGCTGGGTGCCTCGAATGTTGGGTGCACCGGTGCGGTTCGCGGTGGGCTTGGGCTAGCGCCCCAATGTGGCATTGGGTGCATGTGACGCACCGAATGCCGCATTGGGTGCATGCGACGCACCCAATGCCGCATTGGGGCGCGTCGCGGCGGGGCGGGGCGGTCTGTGAAGGGCTCATTGAGGGAATCTGATTCTGTGAAGGGGTCCGTCACGGCCTGCGACGGGTCGTGAGGGGAACCCTGAGGGAATCAGATTCCCTGAGGGTGGCCCTCACGGACAGGGGGGAGCGGGCTGGTGGCGGGATTGGTCCGGTTCGCCGTGTTGGTCGCTGATCGTGGCAAGTCAACGGGGGGCAGTGCGGAGGCGCTGATCCTGCCGATCCGCGTAGCTGGCGGCACGATGGCCGGATGACCACAGTCGCATTCCTCGGCACCGGAATCATGGGCCGTCCGATGGCCGCCAATCTTGCTCGCGCTGGGGTGAGCGTGCGCGCTTGGAACCGCACGCTCGCGAAGGCTGAGCCGCTTGCCGCGGAGGGCGTCACGGTTGTCGAGACACCTGGCGAAGCGGTGAAGGGCGCCGACTTTCTGGTCACCATGCTCGCGGACGGGCCTGCGGTCGCGGAGGTGTTTCGAGGGCTTTCGCTGGAGCCGGGGACGATTTGGTTGCAGACCAGCACCGTCGGGGTCGAGTGGGCTGATCGGCTTGCGGAGGCGTCCGTCGCGGCTGGGGTTCCGTTCGTGGATTGTCCGGTGATGGGGACGAAGGGGCCCGCTGAGCAAGGGCAACTGCAGGTGCTCGCGGCTGGGCCGGACAACGTGCACGACGGGGCTGCGGAGGTCTTCGACGCGATCGGTTCGAAGACTCGCTGGCTCGGCACTGAACCCGGCACGGCGACGCGGCTCAAGCTGGTGATGAACGCTTGGATTCTCGCGCTCACCAACGGCACCGGCGAGAGCCTGGCCCTGGCCCGTGTGCTCGGGGTGGACCCGCAGTTGTTCTTCGACGTCATGAGCGGCACTGGGTTCGACGTTCCTTACGCGCGGGCGAAGGGGCCGATGATGCTGTCCGGCGAGTACCCGGCGAGCTTCCCGGCCTCGCTCGCGGCGAAGGACGCGCGGCTCGTGGTGGAAGCCGCGGGCCACGCGATCGACGTCGGCGGGGCGGCGGCCGCGTTGGCGCATCTCGAGAGTGCGGTCGAAGCGGGGCATGGCGAGGACGACATGGCGGCGGTGTACGAGGGGATCGTCAAGAAGGGGCATTGAGCAGCGACGCGACTCGGTCCACGCCGATGCCGGAGACGAGCAAGCGTTCCTTCGCGTTTCCCAGCAATCGTGCGGTCCACGGGGTGAAGCCGCCATCGCCTACTTCGGCTGGGCCGGTGCCGAAGTCCGCGGTGACGGTGAAGCAGAGGCCGAAGTAGTAATCGCGGCCGATGGCACGGTCTGAGGCGTCAGAGACCTCGACGTCCGGCAATGCGTCTTGCACTGAAGCGGCGAAGTCAGCGAAGCGGTTGTCCATTGTGGTCACTTGGAAGCCTGCGGCGTGGGCACCGGCGGCGCGTACCGCGGTGGTGAGGAATCGGGCGTGTTCCACCAGATGTTCGCGTTCGAAGGCCAGGCTGCCGCGGTCGCGACCGGCGGTGACGGCGGCGAACAGGGAGAAGTGGGCGAAGAGTCCAGGGCCCGGAGGTTGGGCCCGGACGACGCGTTGCACGGTGGTGAGTCGTACTGGCGAGGAACCGGTGCGGCGGACGGCGGCTTCCAGCGCCAGACCGTTCGTCGGGTCCGCGGCGACTTCCGTGCCGCGGCCGGTCGGGACGACGCGGTGCTGGGCTAGTCCGGCCACTGTGGAGTGAGTGCCGAGCGGGGTCACCGGGGAGAGCGTGACCCGGTCGAATTCCGGCGGGGCAGCGGAAAGCAGGGCGTCTTCGACCCGGCGGAGCGCGTCGAAAGGCAGTGGCGCGGGCGTGGTGAACCGGTCCGCGCGGTAGCGGCGCAACACATCCGGTCCGCGCAGTTTCGCGGCTCGCCGCCGGGCTACTTCCAGTTGCAGCGTCGTCAGGTCCGCGCCGGGAAGCTCGGTGAGCACGTCGGCGGCTCGCCCGCCGGGTCCGGCGAGCACGCGGGGGAGCGGACCGCGTCCGTTCGAGGAGGCCATCACCTGAGGAGACCAGCCCGGGCCCGGCTTCGCGAACTGTTTTCCGGCAGCGGCGACTGCGCTGGGTGACCACTGCGGCGGGGGGTCCCCGCCGAGAAGCTCCGCAGGCGGTAACCTCACACCACCTAAGACCCCGCACCACCCGAGGAGGGCCCGTGTCGGCAGGGCAGATCGCCGCGCTGATCGCCGCAGGAGCTTTCGTACTGCTGGTCTTGCTGCTGGCGATCCCGCTGCTCAAGCTCGGCCGCACGCTGGACGAGGCGACGATCGCGATCCGCAAGGCGCACGAGAACAGCGACCCGATCCTGATCGGGGCCAACGAGACGATCACGCACGTCAACACCCAGCTCGAGCGCGTCGACGGGATCACCGCGAACGCGCAGGCGGTGAGCGGCAACGTTTCCGCGCTCTCGTCGGTGTTCACCGCGACGCTCGGCGGCCCGCTGGTGAAGACCGCCGCGCTGTCGTACGGGATCAGCAAGGCGATCCGCGCGCGCCGCAAGCGCCAGGAAGCGAAGGCGCAGCGCCCGGCCCGCCGGGGGAAGAAGTGAAGCGGCTGTTCTGGCTCGGGGTCGGGGTCGTCGCGGGAGTCGCGCTGAGCCGCAAGGCGAGCGAAACCGCTCGTCAGGCCACGCCTGCCGGGTTAGCATCGAACTTGGGCGACGCCGTGCGGGAACTCGCGGGCGCCGTCGGTTCGTTCGGCGCCGAGGTGCGCGCCGGGATGAACGAACGGGAACAGGAGCTGCACGACATGGTCGAGGAGCGGACCGCCGCCGTCACGCCGCCTTCGGGCGCGGGCCGGCACGCCGCACGTCGCCCCGCCCGGCGAGCTCGCCGGGCGGAGGGCTGATCTCCGCGCGCCTTCCGCCGCCTCCGACCCCCGTTTCCTTCCCCGGCCTAAGCCGGGTCTTCAGCACAAGGACGTACCCGTGGACACACACGAGATCACCGACCGTTTCCTGCGCCATTTCGAAAGCCGGGGCCACACGCGCGTGCCGAGCGCCCCGCTGATCCTCGACGACCCGAACCTGCTGTTCGTCAACGCGGGCATGGTCCAGTTCAAGCCCTACTTCCTCGGCGAGGCCCCGCCGCCGTATCCGCGCGCGACCTCGGTGCAGAAGTGCGTGCGCACGCCGGACATCGACGAGGTCGGCAAGACCACCCGGCACAACACGTTCTTCCAGATGGCGGGCAACTTCTCGTTCGGCGACTACTTCAAGGAAGGCGCGATCGAGAACGCCTGGGAGCTGATCACCAAGTCCCAGGACGACGGCGGCTTCGGCCTCGACCCGGACCGGATCTGGGCGACCGTCTACGAGAAGGACAGCGAGGCGGCCGGGCTGTGGCGCAAGCTCACCGGCCTGCCCAGCGAGCGCATCCAGGTCCGCGACGGCAAGGACAACTACTGGGACATGGGCGTGCCCGGTCCCGGCGGGCCCTGCTCGGAGATCTACTACGACCGCGGCCCGGCGTACGGCCGTGAGGGCGGCCCGGTCGCCGACGAGGACCGCTACATCGAGATCTGGAACCTCGTCTTCATGCAGGACGTCCGCGGCGACCAGAGCCCGAAGCTGGGCCACCCGCCGATCGGCGAGCTGCCGAAGAAGAACATCGACACCGGCATGGGCGTCGAGCGCGTCGCGACGATCCTGCAGGGCGTCGAGAACGTGTACGAGACCGACCTGGTGCGCCCGGTGATCGGCCGCGCCGAGGAGTTCTCCGGCCGCCGCTACGGCGCCAACCACGCCGACGACGTGCGCTTCCGCGTCATCGCCGACCACGCGCGCACCGGCGTGCTGCTGATCGGCGACGGCGTCACTCCGGGCAACGACGGCCGCGGCTACGTGCTGCGCCGGCTGCTGCGCCGCATCGTGCGCTCCACGCGCCTGCTGGGCGTGCAGGAGCCGGTGCTGCAGGAGTTCGCGAAGGTCGTCAGCAAGACCATGGGCCCGACCTACCCCGAGCTGGTCAGCGGGTTCGACCGGATCTCCGAGGTCGTGCGCGTCGAGGAGGAGGCGTTCCTCGCCACCCTCACCAGCGGCTCGCGCATCTTCGACCTGGCCGCGGCCGAGACGAAGAAGGGCGGCGGCGACGTCCTCGCCGGCGACAAGGCGTTCCAGCTGCACGACACCTACGGCTTCCCGATCGACCTGACGCTGGAGATGGCCGCCGAACAGGGCCTGACGGTGGACGAGGCCGGGTTCCGCACCCTCATGGAGGAGCAGCGCAAGCGCGCGAAGGCGGACGCGGCGTCGCGCAAGAGCGGCCACGGCGACCTGTCCGAGTACCGCAAGGTGCTCGAACAGCACGGCGAAACCCAGTTCCTCGGCTACACCGAGCTGCAGGCGGACGCGAAAGTCGTCGGCCTGCTCGAGGACGGCCTGCCGGTGCGCAGCGTCGCGGCGGGCCGCAAGGCCGAGCTGGTGCTCGACCGCACCCCGTTCTACGCCGAGAGCGGCGGGCAGATCGCCGACACCGGCGTGCTGGTCGGCGACGGCGTCGAGCTGAAGGTGCTCGACGTGCAGAAGATCGTGCCGGGGCTGTTCGTGCACCGCGTCGAGGTCACCGAGGGCGAGGTCGGCATCGACACCCGGCTCACCGGATCGGTGGACGCGAACCGCCGCCTGTCGATCGAGCGCTCGCACTCGGCCACGCACCTCGTGCACGCGGCGGTCCGCGGCGCGTACGGCAAGCGCGCGGCGCAGGCCGGTTCGCTCAACGCGCCGGGCCGGATGCGCTTCGACTTCACCACGCCGGGCGCGGTGTCGGCGGACATCCTCACCGAGGTCGAGCAGGAAGTGAACGACTACCTGCAGACCGACGTCGAGGTGCGGAGCTACACCACGACCAAGGACAAGGCGCTCGAGCTGGGCGCGGTCGCGCTGTTCGGCGAGAAGTACGGCAACGACGTCCGCGTCGTCGACATGGGCGAGTACTCGCGCGAGCTGTGCGGCGGCACGCACGTCGGCCGGATCGGCCAGCTCGGCCTGGTCAAGCTGGTGTCGGACGCGTCGGTCGGCTCCGGCGTGCACCGCGTCGAGGCGCTGGTCGGCCCGGACGCGCTCAAGCACGTGCGCAAGGAGCAGCTGCTCGTTTCGCAGCTGGCGAACACGTTCAAGGTGCCGTCGGACGAACTGCCCGGCCGGATCGAGGACGTGCTGTCCCGGCTGAAGAACGCCGAGAAGGAGATCGAGCAGCTGCGCACGCAGCAGGTGCTCGGCTCGGCGGGCGCGCTGCTGGACAAGGCGCAGGACGTCTCCGGCGTCTCGGTGGTCGCCGAGGTCGTGCCGGACGTCGACGGCAACGGCCTGCGCGCGCTCGCCTCCGACATCCGCGGTCGCCTCGGCGAACGCGCCGGTGTGGTCGCGCTG
The DNA here is from genome assembly GCF_041346965.1 of Amycolatopsis sp. cg13. Classification (GTDB taxonomy): domain Bacteria; phylum Actinomycetota; class Actinomycetes; order Mycobacteriales; family Pseudonocardiaceae; genus Amycolatopsis. Next base: position 2,953,498 of record NZ_CP166848.1, on the reverse strand, counting down.
TTCGCGCCTTCGGGGGAGAAGGTGGCCTTCGTGGTCGCCACGACCTCCGCGGCGCGCGACAAGGGAATCGCGGCGGGCAAGCTCGTGCCGTCGTTCGCCGAGGCGATCGGCGGGCGCGGCGGCGGCAAGCCGGACATGGCCCAAGGCGGCGGCAGCAACCCGGCCGGCGCGGAGCAGGCCGTCACGGCCCTGCGCGCGGCGGTCGCGAACCTTGGCCGCTAACTCCAGGAGAGGCCCGGATCGGCCCGGCGAGTCCGATCCGGGGCGGGGCAGGCGGCTCGCGGTCGATGTCGGGTCTGTCCGGGTGGGGGTCGCGCTGAGCGATCCCGCCCCCGTGCTCGCGAGCCCGCTCGTTACCCTCTCCCGTGATGCGAAGGACGACAGCGATCTGGACCGGCTTGCCGATCTCGTCACCGAACACGAGGTGGTCGAGGTGATCGTGGGCTTGCCGAGGACGCTGGCGAACCGGCAGGGCGCGGCCGCGGACATCGCGATCGCGTATGCGGAGCAGCTCGCCGGGCGCGTGGGGGACGTGCCCGTGCGGCTGGCAGACGAGCGGTTGACGACGGTCACCGCGTCGCGAATGCTGTCCCAGCGGGGGGTCAAGGGACGCAAGCAGCGCGCCGTGGTCGACCAGGCAGCGGCAGTCGAGATCCTGCAAGCCTGGCTCGACGCCGCCGCCGCGCACCGCGCCCGGAAAGGCGACTCATGACCGACCCCCGCGGCCCCGGCGACCCGGGCGGCCGCCGTCGGCTGCGCAACCCCGACACCCCGGATTTCCCGGACCCCGCGGCGGGTTCCGGCGCTCCGGGCGGGCGGCGCAGGCGGCGCGAGCCTGAAGACGAACTACCTCCTCGCCGTGCGCGCGGCGAGGTGCCGGAGGGCATGCCGCCGTCCGGCGAACGACGACGGCCTCAGCGTCCTCCCGCTCCGGAAGGCCGCCGACGCGCGCCCGAGGGTGCGCCTCGTCGGGCCGGCGAAGCGACCCGTCGGGTCGCGCCCGACGCGATGCCGCCCGCCGAGCCGCCTCGTCGCCCGGCCGCTGATGCACCGCCGACCCGGCGGCGGCGTCCGGCCCCGCCGCCGAAGCGGTCCACCGAGAACTGGGATCTTCCGCCGCACGCGGCCGACGACCTTCCGCGCGCCCGTCCGCGGCGGATAGCTCCGGGCGATGCACCGGTGAGCGGGAACGAAGTTTCGCCGGCGGACGCCGAGCCGCCAGCCGGTCGACGGCGTCGCCGCGAGGACGTTCCGCCGGTCGACGCCGAGCCTCCGGCAGGCCGTCGCCGTCTCGAGGACGCGCCGCCTCCTGCCGAGCCGCCCGCTGGGCGTCGCCGTCGTCGCGAGGACGTTCCGCCGCCGGTCGAGGTCGAACCTCCGTCCGGCCGCCGTCGCCGGGATGACGTCGACGTGCCGGTGGAAGCCGTCGCGCCTGGCCGTCGCCGGGCGCCGGACCTGCCACCCCCGCCTCCGGCCCGGCGCGCGCCCGCTCCGCCGCCGGACGGCTCCGTGCCGCCGGATCCGCGGTTCGCCGACGCGTCGATGCCGCGCGATCCCCGGTTCGCCGACGCGTCGATGCCGCCGGACCCGCGCTTCGCCGAGGCCTCGATGCCGCGCGATCCCCGGTTCGCCGACGCGTCGATGCCGCCGGATCCCCGGTTCGCCGAGGCGTCCATGCCGCGCGACCCGCGGTTCGCGGACGCGTCGATGCCGCGCGATCCGCGCGACCAGCCGCCGCGCCGGCAGCCGGTCGAGCAGCCCACCGAAGTGATCCCGACCGTGCCCGCCGCGCACGAGCCGGAGCACCCGGACGACCAGCAGCCGATCGACGGCCTCTTCGAGGACGAGTACGACGAATACGGCGAGTACGAGGACTACGACGAGGAATACGACGGCTACGACGAGGACGGCTACCCCGAAGACGCGGCCGACCCGCCGGTCGAGGAGCCGCCCGCGAAGAAGCCGCGCAAGAGGAAGCGCAAGCGCGCGATCGGCTGGATCGCCGCGGTGCTCGTGCTCGTCCTGCTCAGCGGCGGCGCCTATTTCGGGTACCAGAAGATCTTCGGCTACGCGGACTTCGACGGTTCCGGCGAAGGTGACGCGCTCGTGCAGGTCGAACAGGGCGACACGACGTCCGCGATCGGCGCGAAGCTCACCGACGCGGGCGTGGTCGCGAGTTCCCGGGCGTTCGTGAAGGCGGGCGCGGAGAACACCGCGCTCAGCAAGATCCAGCAGGGCTACTACCTGCTGCGCCAGCACATGTCCGGCGAGGAAGCGGTCGACCTCATCACCTCGCCGGCCGCGCGCGTCGGGCGGCTGGAAATCCGGCCGTACACGCAGTTCGACGACATCACGCAGCCCGACGGCAAAGTCACGCCGGGGGTGTACAGCCTGATGTCGAAGGCCTCGTGCGCGACCTTGAGCGGCAAGAGCACCTGCATTCCGGTCGATCAGCTGCGCAAGACCGTCGCCGACGCCGACCTCAAGGCACTCGGCGCGCCCGAGTGGGCGCTGGCCGACGCGGGCAAGGCGCTGAGCAAGGACAAACGCCTGGAAGGCCTGATCGCGCCCGGCGTCTACGACGTGAAACCCGGCTGGAGCGCGACCGAGCTGATCACCGACCTGGTGAAGCAGTCGGCCGATTCGATCCAGGCGGCCGGGCTCACCGCGCAGAACACCGGGCCGGGAATGTCGCCGTACCAGACGCTGATCATCGCGTCGCTCATCGAGCGCGAGGCGATCAAGCCGGACTTCGGCAAGATCTCGCGGGTGATCTACAACCGGATCGCGCAGCGCATCCGGCTGCAGCTGGACTCCACGGTCAACTACGTGCTGGACCGCCCGACGCTGCTCACCAAACCCGAGGACCGGGCGAAGGCGGGACCGTACAACACCTACGCCAACTACGGTCTCCCGCCGACGCCGATCGCGGTGCCCAGCATGGACGCGATCAAGGCCGCGGTCAGCCCGACTCCCGGCGACTGGGCGTACTTCGTGAAATGCGAGAAGGACGGGCATTCCTGCTTCGCGGTCACGAACGACCAGCACAACGAGAACAGGCACTTGGCAGAGCAGCGTGGCGTCATCTAGTGACCGGCCGCGCCGCGCGGCGGTGCTGGGCAAGCCGGTGGCGCATTCGCTGTCGCCGGTGCTGCACCGCGCGGCGTTCGCGGCGCTGGGCCTGGACGGCTGGACATACGACCGGGTCGAGACGGACGCCGCCGGGCTGCCCGGTTTCGTCGACGGTCTCGGCCCGGAGTGGGTCGGCCTTTCGGTCACCATGCCGGGCAAACGGGCCGCGCTCGACCACGCCGCCGAGGTCACCCCGCGCGCGGCCGCGGTCGGTGCGGCGAACACGCTCGTGCGCCGGCCGGACGGCTGGCTCGCCGACTGCACGGACGTCGACGGGGTAACCGGAGCGCTGCGCTACGCCGGTGGTTACTCGCCTTCTCCGAGCGACCAGGCGGTGGTGCTCGGCGCGGGCGGGACGGCTGCGGCCGCAGTGGTCGGATTGGCCGCACTGGGCGTCACGACGGTGCGTTTGGTGGTGCGGGAACCGGCACGGGCTTCGGAAACCGTGGACGCGGCGAAGCGCGCGGGCTTGACCGCGGACGTGCTGCGATGGTCCGAAGTGGACTTCGCGGAGCTGGCGGACACCACGGCGGTGCTGGTCAACACGGTTCCGCCGGACGCGGTCGCGCCGCACGTCGCGGAGCTGTCCCGGATCGGCGGCGTGCTCGACGTGATCTACCACCCGTGGCCGACGCCGCTGGCCGAAGCGGTCGAACGACGCGGGGGACGGCTCGCGACCGGGCTGGACATGTTGCTGCACCAGGCATTCGGACAAGCGGAGCAGTTCACCGGCCAACCGGCTCCGCGCGAGGAAATGCGGGCGGCGCTGCGCGAGGCGAGCGGAAACATTCTGCCGCTGCCGATTTCCTGATATCCTGGCGGGCTGTTTTCCACCAGCATCAGGGGGATTCACTGTGACCAGGCAACAGTTCGGCGAGGACGAAATCCAGGCGGCGTGGGTCGGCGAGGCGCCGAAACTCGGCACCACCGTCACCCTCGCCGAGTACGACCCGGAATGGCCGCGGCTCTACGACATCGAGGCGGCGCGGATCCGCGCCGCGCTCGGGGAACGCGTGCTGCTGCTCGAACACGTCGGCTCCACCTCGGTGCCGGGGCTCGCCGCGAAGCCGATCGTCGACATTCTGCTCGAAGTGCCCGATTCGGACGACGAGGCGGCGTATGTGCCCGATCTCGAAGCGGCGGGCTACCGGCTGGTGATCCGCGAACCGGAGTGGGAGAAGCACCGCTGCTTCAAGGGCCCGGACACGAACGTCAACCTGCACGTCCATTCGCCGGGCAACGGGCAGACCGAGCGGTATCTGCTTTTCCGCGACCGGCTGCGCAGCCATCCTGAGGAGCTGGCGCTGTACCTGGCGAAGAAACGCGAACTCGCCGCACAGGTGTGGGAGTACGTGCAGAATTACGCCGACGCGAAAAACGATGTGATCGACGAGATCATCGAGCGGGCGCGCAACGCCTGACTCGCGGGTTACGGTGGGCGGCATGAAGATCGCGATCCTCGACGACTATCAGAACGTGGCTCTCCAGTGCGCTGATTGGGAGCCGCTCGGGGCGGAGATCGAGGTGTTCAGCGCGCCGTTCGCCGGGCCGGACGAGACGGTCGAGCGGCTGGCCGGGTTCGACGTCGTGGTCGCGATGCGCGAGCGCACGCCGTTCCCGGCCGCGGTGTTCGACCGGCTGCCCGCGCTGAAACTGCTGGTCAGCACCGGTCGGCGGAACGCGGCGATCGATCTGGACGCGGCGAAGCGGTGCGGCGTCGTCGTTTCCGCGACCGGAGCGCTGGCCGCGCCGACGGTGGAACACGCGTGGGCGCTCATCCTGGCCGGTGCGCGCAATCTGCCGTTGGAGTTCCGGTCGATGCGCGAGGGCGGCTGGCAGGTCGGGCTCGGGACGGCGTTGCGGGACAAGACGCTCGGCCTGCTCGGGCTCGGCAGGCTGGGTGCCGAGGTCGCGCGGATCGGCCAGGCGTTCGGGATGAAACCGATTGCGTGGAGCCAGAATCTCACCCCGGAGCGGGCGGCGGAGCACGGCGTGACGGCGGTGTCCAAAGAGGACTTGTTCGCGAGGGCGGATGTGTTGTCGGTCCACTTGGTCCTGTCCGAGCGCACCCGGGGTCTGGTCGGTGCGGCCGAATTCGCCGCGATGAAGCCGTCCGCGTTGTTGGTGAACACCTCGCGCGGGCCGATCGTGGACGAGACGGCGCTGCTGGATGCGTTGCGCAGCAAGAAGATCGCCGCGGCCGCGCTGGATGTCTACGACGGCGAACCGCTGCCCTCGGACCATCCGCTGCGGACGCTGGACAACGCGATTCTGACGCCGCACATCGGTTACGTGAGCCGGGAAACGTATGAGATTTTCTACGGCGGCGCGGTGGAGGACATCGCCGCGTTCCAGGCGGGCGAGCCGATCAACGTGCTGAACTAGGGGAACGGCCGGACCTGCGGCGGGTAGACCGTCCCGTCCGGCGGCACGGTCAGATCCGTGAAATACCGTGCCATCGCGGCGGAAGCGGCCGTGCTGGGCACGTCGAGCGTCGTGTGCCCGGCGCCGTCCACCACGACGACGCGGCCGTCGCCGAGTTCCCGTGCGGTGGCCTGGGCGTTGGCGAGCGGGGTGACCGGGTCGTTCCGGTTGGCCAGGATCAGGATCGGATGCTGCCGCGACCGGTTCCACGGACCGAGGTAGCGGTCCTCGTCCCGCGCGGGCCAGCCGACGCACTGCGCCATCGAAAACACCGGTGCCACCCCGAAGTACGGCTGGCGTTTCGCTTCAGCCGCAGCGAGTTCGGGGTACGAGGCGGTGTCCTGCGGGAGTTCGCTGTCCAGGCACTGCACGGCGAGGAAGCCGGGCGAATGCGTCGGTACGCGCGGGTCGAGCACCGGGGCGGGGGAGACCGGCGACGACGGCACGAGCCCGGCGAGCGTCTTCGCCAGCCGCGGCCACCGGGACGATTGATACAGCGCCCGGTCGATGGTCTCCATCAGCGACGAAACCGTCATTCCGCCGACCGGACCGTGCGTCAGCCGGGCGAAGACCGAGGCGAATTTCTGTTTCAGATCGCCGCCCGCGAACGCGCATTTGCCCGGGCCTGCCGCGTCGCAGGCGGCGAAGAACGCTTCGAGTTCCTGCTGCTGAGCCGTCGCGACGTCGGCGCGCACGTCGACTGGTTTGTGCTGCTGACCAGGCTGTCCGGTGGCGTTCGCGACGAGATCGAGTGTTCCGTCGAGTACCATTCCGCGCAGCTTGCCGGGGAACAGGTTCGCGTAGGTGCCGCCGAGATACGTGCCGTACGAATAGCCGTAGAAGTTCAATTGCTGCTCGCCGAGCGACTGCCGAAGCAAATCCATGTCCCGTGCGACATTCGCGGTCGACAGATGCGACAGCTCGGCACCCGTCGCCGCACACGCCTTGCCGACGGCCGCGCTCGCAGCCCAGAACGCGGCGCTGTCGCGCAACGGAGAACCGGCCGCGGGCGGCGTTCCCGGGCACTGCACCGGGGCGCTGCTGCCGATCCCGCGCGGGTCGAAGCTCACCAGATCGAACTTGGCCCGCAGCTCGTCCGGATACCGCGGACCGAACCGCATCAGCTCGCCGACTCCGTCGGTGCCCGGGCCGCCGAAGTTGATCACCAGCGACCCGACGCGGTGCGCGGGATCGGTGGCAGGCATGCGAATCACCGAGAGATTCAGCTTCGCGCCGCCCGGCTCGCGATAGCTCAACGGAACCGGCGCGGTCGCGCATTGGAAACCGCCGTGGCACGGTGCCCAGCCGAGCTTGGGCGCCGTGGCGCCGTTGGTGCCCAACGGAAGCGGAGCGTCCGGCGCGGGCAATGCTTGCGGCGCTTGGGTTTGCGCGGCCGGCGCGGAACAACTCGCGACGAGCAGGAGAGCAGCTAGAGCTGGCCAGAGTCTCACGCGGAGAGTTCCGCCAGCACGGAGTCGGTGAACGGCGGCCAAACCTGCGCGGCCCACGGACCGAACGACCGGTCGGCGAGCCCGACGCAGGCGTGGCCCGCCTCCGGGTCCACCCACAGGAAAGTCCCGGACTGCCCGAAGTGGCCGAACGTGCGCGGCGAGCTGTTCGCGCCCGTCCAGTGCGGGCTCTTGTGGTCGCGAATTTCGAAGCCGAGACCCCAGTCGTTCGGCTTCTGGTGCCCGAAACCCGGCAGGACGCCGTTCAGTCCGGGAAACGCGATTTCGGTGGCCGCGCTGAGGGTTTCCGGCGCGAGCAGCTTGGGCGCCTGCAGCTCCGCGGCGAACCGCAACAGATCGTCCAATGTAGACACCGCACCTGCGGCAGGGGAGCCGTCGAGGTGGGTCGACGTCATGCCGAGCGGTTCGAACAGCCCTTCACGCTGATACTCGGCGAACTCGATGCCGGAGTGCTCGGCCAGCGCGTCGGCGAGTTCCTCGAACCCGGCGTTGGAGTACAGCCGGCGCGTGCCGGGTTCGGCCATCGCCTTGTGCGCGTCGAAGGCGAGCCCGGAGGTGTGCGCGAGCAGATGCGCGACGGTGGATCCCTCCGGCCCGGCAGGCGTGTCCAGTTCGACGACGCCCTCTTCGATCGCGATGTGCGCGGTGTAGGCGGTGAGCAGCTTCGTGACCGACGCGAGCCGGAACGGCCGGGCCGGGTCGCCGTGGCGCCCGCGCACCTCGCCGGAAGCGGAGACCACCCCGGCCGCGGCGTTGTCCACGGGCCATTCGTCGATCAGGCGCAGACTCTCCATGCCCGCCAGCGTAATAGGACCTGCTCGACGGCTGTTTCCGAGTGCCCTGACGCAACGAACCGTGCGGGGCGCCGGAAGTTCCGGCGCCCCGCACGGTTCGTGTTTTCCCCGTGGAGCGGTATCGCTACTGAGCGTCGAGGTCGGTGGCGACCAGCTCGGCGACGGCCTCGACCGCCGCCTCGGCACCGTCGCCCTCGGCGCTGATGACGACCTCGTCGCCGTACGCGGCGGCGAGGGTCATCAGGTTGAGGACGCTGCCGGCGGCCACCGGTTCGCCGCCGTCCTTGGCGATCTGCACCGCCACGGGCTGGGCCGCGGCCGCCTTGGCGACCAGTGCGGCCGGGCGGGCGTGCAGCCCCACCTTGCTGGCCACGGTGACGCGTTTCTCCGGCATGGTGTACCTCTCTTGCTTTTCTCGGGTGTTACTTCGCGGCCGTGCGCTCGAGGTCGCCCTCGATCGAGTCGTCCTCGCGGCCCGGCGTGCGCAGGTTGAACTTGGTGATCACGACGCGGAACACGACGTAGTAGATCACGGCGAACACGAGGCCGATCGGGATCAGCAGCCACGCCTTGTGCGCGGTGTCCAGCGACGAGTTCAGCGCGAAGTCGATCGCGCCGCCGGAGAACGAGAAGCCGAGGCGAATGCCCAGCGCGCTGCAGACCGCCAGCGAGATGCCGGTCATCACCGCGTGGAAGATGTACAGCGGCCACGCGACGAACATGAACGCGAACTCGATCGGCTCGGTGACACCGGTGATGAACGCGGTCAGCGCGGCCGAGATCATGATGGAGGCGACCAGCTTGCGCTGCGCGGGACGCGCGGTGTGCACGATGGCGAACGCCGCCGCGGGCAGCGCGAACATCATGATCGGGAAGAAGCCGGTCATGAACGCGCCCGAGCCGTCCACGTGGTGGAAGAAGTTGTTCAGGTCGCCGCCGCCGAAGATGAACCACACCGGGACGTTCAGCAGCTGGTGCAGGCCGACCGGGATGAGCAGGCGGTTCAGCAGGCCGTAGACGCCGCTGCCGATCTCCGGCGAGCCCATGACCGCCTTGCCGGCGGAGGTGATGCCCTGGTCGACGTACTTGAACAGCAGGCCGAAAATGACGCCGAGGATGATCATCGCGAGCGAGGTGATGATCGGCACGAACCGGCGGCCGCCGAAGAAGGCCAGCCAGGACGGCAGCTTGATCCGGTGGTAGCGCTGCCAGAGCAGCGCGGCCACGATGCCGGTCACGATGCCGGTCAGCACGCTGTAGGGCCAGTGGATCGGCGCGAGGTCCCAGCCCTTCTTGTAGCCCTGCTGGTCGCTGATCGGGGCGATCGCCTGGATCACCTTGTTGAACACGACCCAGCCGATGACCGCGGCGACGGCGGTCGACCCGTCGCCCTTGCGGGCGAAGCCGACCGCGATGCCGATCGCGAAGATCAGCGGCAGCCAGTCGAAGATGCCGCCGCCCGCCGCGCCGATCACGTCGGCGGCCTTGCCCCAGTTGAGGCCGTCCTTGCCGAGGACGTCGTCCTGGCCGAGGCGGTTCAGGATGCCTGCTGCGGGCAGGGTCGCGATCGGCAGCATGAGGCTGCGGCCGAAGCGCTGCAGCCCGGCAAGGCCGCCGCCCTTCTTCTTTCCGCTAGCCCCAGCCGCGGTGGTGGCGCTCATCGGATACCTCCATTGTGGGGTTGGTCGCCGGAACCCGGGGAGTTCCGGTCCAGCTGCATGGTCACCTGGTAGTGGTCGCCCCGGTACCAGGACGTCATGTCCTCGACCGGTTCGCCGCCGGAGCTGGAGACCCGGCGGAACACCAGGAGCGGACTGCCGGTGCGCATGCCGAGCAAGCGCGCCGTCTCGCGGTCCGCGGATTCGGCCCACACCGTCTGGTACGCCTGGTCCGGGCGGCGCGAGAACGCGTCGGCCAGCTGGGCGTACAGCGAACGGGTCAGGTCGAGGTCGAGCAGGCCGGGGGTCCGGCCCGCGTGGTACCAGCCGCGTTCCACGGCCAGCGGAACGCCGTCGGCGCGCCGCAGCCGCACGAGCCGGTGCGCCGCCACGCCCTCGGACAGGCCGAGTGCGTGCGCCGAAGTCACCGGCGGGACCTCGGTCGAGGTCGAGATCACTTCGGTGGTCGGGGTGAGCCCGCGCCGGCGCATGTCGTCGGTGAACGACATCAGGTACACCTGCAGTTCCATCCGCCGGGCGGCGGTGAAGGTGCCCTTGCCCCTGACCCGGGCCAGCAGTCCTTCCTCGACGAGCTTCCCGATCGCCGAGCGGACGGTGAGCCTCGAAACGCCGTAGTGCTGGGCGAGCTCGCGCTCGGACGGGATCGGCGAACCCGGCGGGAGCTCGCGCTCCACCAGGCGGCGCAGGATCTCCCGCAGCTGGGCGTGCTTCGGGGTCGGCCCGTTCACCACGCGCTCGGCGGGGTCGGACGGCGGAATGTGCGCGGCCGCACTCATCTCGGTGTCACCCTCCCTCGCTTCGCGCACCGGGGCCGGTGCTCGCGTCCGCGCCGGAAGATTGGTACGTTCCGGTCTAGACCAATGATCTGATGGGGCAGGATGCTCCGCAGCGAGAGCGGGTGTCAACCACCGTTATCCGTTCGTGGCCGGGCTCGCCCGGCAAGGCGGCAAACGGCGTAGTAATGGTGGCGGAGCGCACCTGTTCCGAGTGGAAAACCAACGGGATACGAGGAGGCCGCGATGGCGGATGACAGGCCGGAAAAGATTCTCGCGGCGCTCGGCGGCGCGGACAACGTCATCGAGATCGAGGGCTGCATCACGCGGCTGCGGTGCGAGCTCGAGGACATGTCCCTCGTGGACGAACCCGCGCTGAAGTCGGCCGGTGCGATGGGCGTCGTGAAGATGGGCTCGGCGGTCCAGGTCATCGTCGGGCCGGAGGCGGACACCATCGCCAGCGACATCGAGGACTTGATGTGAGCCTGCCGATCCTGAGCCCGGTCGCGGGCGAGGTCGTCGCGATCACCGAGGTGCCCGACCCGGTGTTCGCCGAGGCGATGGTGGGCCCTGGCATCGCGGTGAAGCCGTCCGGCGGTCGCGCCGACGCGGTCGCCCCGGTGGACGGGACCGTGGTGACGCTGCACCCGCACGCGTACGTCGTGGCCACTGAGGACGGCCGCGCGGTGCTCGTGCATCTCGGCATCGACACCGTCAAGGAAAAGGGCGAGGGGTTCACCCTGCACGTCGTCAAGGGCGAGAAGGTGCGGGCGGGCCAGCCGATCGTGGGCTGGGACCCCGAGGCGGTCGCCGCCAAGGGCTACTCGCCGATCGTCCCGGTCGTCGGCCTCGACGCGTCCGCGGACGTGCTCGCCGGCCTCGAAGGCGGGCGCACGGTCGCCGCCGGCGACGAGCTTTTCACCTGGAACGATTGATCACCGGGGCCCTTTGTGGACAGTGAATGTCCACAAAGGGCGATCCCGGTCACGCGGTGACGATCTCGCCGTTCTCGATCTTCACGGCCACTTTGGACAGCGGCTGGCTCGCCGGCCCCTGCTTCACCGCGCCGGTCAGCGCGTCGAACACCGAACCGTGGCACGGACAGGTCGCCTGGCCGTTCTGCGGCGGGTTCACCGTGCAGCCCTGGTGCGTGCAGACGGCGCTGAAACACGCGACCGTCCCCGCCGACGGCTGTGCCACGAGCACCTCCTGCCCGTCCGGCGTTTTCGCGGATTTCGCTTGGCCCACCGGCACTTCCGCCAGTGCGATCACCTTCCCGCCCGCCTTCGGCGCGGCTTGTCCGGATCCGCTGTCGCCGCTCGCGCAAGCGGTGAGAGCGACGGCGGCGGTCCCTGCGACGGCCGCCCCGGAGACGAGTACGGAGCGGCGGGAGTGAAGTTCGGCAGTCATGCCCTGTGCAACGAATCGGGACGGCTCAGGGTGCCGGTGAACCGTCGCGGTCGCCCGTGCGTGTAGTCCGTATCCGGCATTCCGCACGGAAGGAGACGCCCATGTTGACCACCTGGATGCGAGTGCTGGGCGCGGGGGGCCTGGCGGGCTCCGCGGCGATCCACTTCTACCTGTACTGGGGCAGCGGCTACGCGGACATCCCGGTGGTCGGGCCGCTCTTCCTGGTGAACGGCATCGCCGGTTTGGTGATCGCCGTCGCGCTTCTCGCCTGGCGGCACTGGCTGCCCGCGTTCTTCACGCTGGGCTTCGGCGGCGTGACGCTGCTGGCCTACCTGCTGTCGGTGACGGTGGGCTTCTACGGCGTGCACGACCAGTTCAACAGCCAGTACGAGTACTGGGGCGTGATCACCGAAGCGGTCTGCGTGATCTGCGGCCTGGTGCTGCTGGTGCAGGCGGTCCGTGCGCGGCGGACGGCTCAGAACGCGTAGCGGTGCACCTTCTCCGGGTGGATGACGACCCGGACCTGGGGGAGGTCCTGCAGGATTTTCGCTCCGGCCTGGCCTTCCGGGGTGCTGAGGTCCCAATACCGGTCAGCGAGCCTGCGCGCGAGCTCGTGCCCGCCGTCGGCCTCGATCGTGACTCGCCCGGCGACAGACACCCAGCGTTCCGGTTCCCCGACCGGCGCCGCGACGACGATCGACGCGCGCGGGTCCTCGTCGAGCTGGCGGATCTTGGCCGAGTCCGGGGCGGTGAACAGCTGGATCGTGCCTTCGCCGGTGGCCTCGAACCACACCGGCCGAGGCTGCGGCGGCCGCGGCCCGGCGGCGACGGTCAGGAAGCCGTGCAGAGGACGGCGGAGGAACTCGAGATCGTGGTCGGTGAGGGTGCTCATGACAGGGATTCAACCGGGCTCGCTCGGACGATCCCATAGGTGAAAAGCCGGATCGCCTGTCCATTCGTCTAATCTCGGGTGAGTGGACGCGTTCAGCGATTTGATCCGCGGGGTCCGGGCGCACGGCTCGTTGTTCGGCTGCACGGCCCTGTCGGCGCCGTGGTCGCTGCGCTTCGTGGACAGTGCCCCGCTGACCCTGTGCACGCTGCTGAGCGGCGAAGGCTGGATCGTGCCGGAAGGCCATCCGCCGGAGCTGCTGCGCGCCCGCGAGACCATCCTGGTGCGCGGCCCGTTCTCCTTCGTGGACAGCCTGGACACCTCCGCCACCCCGGTCGAATGCGGCGAGTTCTGCGCCACTCCCGACCAAGGCGGCACCCAGCACCACCTCGGCTGGAACGATCCGTTCCACGGCGAAACCAACCTGATCGTCGGCGCGTACCCGGTCCGGAGCCGCGGCCGGATGTCCGCTTTGCTGGACGCGCTGCCGGTAGTCGTCCGGCCGCCTTCCTCGGCCGAGGAAGACCCCGTCCTGCACCACCTGGCAGCCGAACTGGCCGTCGACGCGCCCGGACAGCAGATCGTCCTGGACCGCCTCCTGGACTGGATGCTGGTCTGCATCCTGCGCGACTGGTTCGACCGTCCCGGCGGCTCGCCTCCGCGTTGGTGGGCGGCGCAACGGGACCCGGTGGTGGGCGCGTGTCTGCGCTTGCTGCACGCGGATCCGGCAGCGCCGTGGACGGTCGTCACGCTGGCCGCCCGGACCGGGGTGTCGCGGTCCACTTTGGCCAAGCGCTTCGCGGATCTGGTGGGGGAGCCGCCGATGACGTACCTGACCCGCTGGCGGATGACGCTCGCCGCGGACCTCCTGACGGAACAGCTCTCGATGCCGATCGCGGAGGTGGCCCGGGTGGTGGGGTACTCGGACGCGTTCGGGTTCAGCTCGGCTTTCAAGCGGGTGCGCGGGGTCAATCCGACTGAGCACCGCCGGGCTTTTCTTGCTGAGGACGGGGTTCTGGCTTCTTCTCGCGGCTGAAGCGGCTTCTGCTCGACGCTGAAGCTGCCTCCGCAGCACGGCAGCACCGCAGCACGGCAGCACGGCAGCACCGCAGCACGGCAGCACGGCAGCACGGCAGCACCGCAGCACCGCAGCACCGCAGCACGTCGGCCGGTCGGGCCGGTCGGCGCAGCGTCGCCGACGAATCTGAGCACTGCGCCGTTGTTGCCTCCGTCGAGTGAACCTTCCGGCGTGTCGCGCACGAGGGGTCCCCTCGCACCCCGATCTGTTTGCCCTGGTCCAAGCCCCGGCGGCAGGCTTGGCCGCATGGTCCTGACAGCAGTGCTGGCAGCCGGGGCGGTGGTCCCCGTGCTGCTGGTGATGATGAAGAAAGCCGACGCCCCGATACCGGCCGTGCTCGCCCTGGCGGTCGCCGCCGCGGCAGCCGCAGTGGCCGCCGCACGTGCCGACGCAGGCGCACTCCCGGCTTGGTGGCTGCCAGTCGCGTGGCTGGTTTCGGTGCTAGGCGTACCCCTCGCGCTAGCCGACGCCCGGCACCGCCGCCTCCCGGACATCCTCACCCTGCCCGCTTATCCCGCTGTCGCCCTGACAATCACGCTCGCCACCCTCAGCGGCGGAGGATGGCGGTTGGCCGCCGGAGCCGCCCTGGGATGCCTGCTGTTCGGCGGCACACACCTGATCGTCCACCGCTTGTCAGCGGGCGGTCTCGGCCCCGGAGACGTCAAACTGGCCGGATCTTTCGGCGCCGTACTGGGCGCGGTCGGCGGACTGGCCCCGGCTGTGGCGGCTGTTCTGGCAGCGACGGTGAGCTTGGCTGCTGTGGTGCCGATGTGGCTGATGCGCCGGATCCGCCACGTCCGCGAGTCCCGGGCTTCTACCCGCCCGCCATCCCGCCAACCCGGCCCGAAGATGCCCACCCCGAACCAACTCGACATCCCGCCTCAGGCGACTGATCCCGCCCAGTCGCCCAGGCCAACAGCAGCTGCCTCATCAGCAACCGACCCCGTCCCAACTCCATCGACCCACCCCGCCAGCTCCCGAATCCGCGCCGGCCCCCTCCGCGTCCCCTACGGCCCGGGCCTGGTTCTGGCCACCTGGGCGTGCGCGGTTTTCCCAGCCGCTGGAACGGGCATCACCTGAGGCCAGGGGCTCTGCCAGGCCGCTGGACAGGCCGTGACAGGATTGTCAGGTGCTGCGCTGGATCACCGCTGGAGAATCGCACGGACCCGCCCTCGCCGCTGTGCTCGAGGGGCTGCCTGCCGGGGTGGAGGTGACGACCTCGGACCTCTCCGCGCAGCTCGCGCGGCGCCGGCTCGGGTTCGGCCGCAGCCCGCGGATGGGCTTCGAGACCGACCAGGTCCAGTTCCTCGGCGGGGTCCGGCACGGGGTCAGCCAGGGCGGCCCGATCGCCGTCCAGATCGAGAACGCCGAGTGGCCCAAGTGGGAGAAGGTCATGGCGGCCGACCCGGTCGACGAGGCCGAGCTCGCCGGGCTCGCCCGCAACGAGCCGCTGACCCGGCCCCGCCCGGGGCACGCCGACCTGCCCGGCATGCAGAAGTACGGCTTCGACGAGGCCCGTCCCGTCCTCGAGCGCGCCAGCGCCCGCGAGACGGCTTCGCGGACCGCGCTCGGCACTGTCGCGCGGAACTTCCTGCGGCAGTTGCTCGGGGCCGAGGTGCTGAGCCACGTCGTCTCGATCGGCGGCGCCGACGCGCCCGACGGGCCGCTTCCGCAACCGGGCGACCTCGCGGCCATCGACGAGAGCCCGGTGCGGGCGTTCTCGGCCGAGGGGACCGAGGCGATGATCGCCGAGGTCGACGCGGTGCGGAAAGCCGGCGACACCGTCGGCGGCGTGATCGAGGTGATCGTCTACGGCCTGCCGCCGGGCCTCGGCTCGCACGTGCACTGGGACCGGCGTCTCGACGCGCGGCTCGCCGGCGCGCTCATGGGCGTGCAGGCGATGAAGGGCGTCGAGGTCGGCGACGGCTTCACCACCGCCCGCCGCTGGGGCAGCCAGGCGCACGACGAGATCGACCGCGGCACCGGACCGGTCGGCGTCACGCGCCGGTCGAACCGCGCGGGCGGGCTCGAAGGCGGCATCACCAACGGCGAGCCGCTGCGGGTGCGCGTCGCGATGAAGCCGATCTCGACCGTGCCCAAGGCACTGTCCACAGTGGACGTCCGGACCGGCGAGCCCGCCGTCGCGATCCATCAGCGCTCGGACGTGTGCGCCGTGCCGCGCGCCGGCGTGGTGCTGGAGTCGGTCGTGGCGCTGGTCGTCGCGGACGCGGCGCTGGAGAAGTTCGGCGGCGACTCGCTGGCCGAGTCCCGGCGCAACGCGCAGGCGTACTTGAAGGCGCTCGAGGAGCGCTGGTGAGCCCGCGCGCGGTCGTCGTCGGGCCGCCGGGCTCCGGCAAGAGCACGGTCGGCCCGCTGCTGGCCGCCGCGCTCGGCGTGACTTTCCGCGACACCGACGACGACATCGTCGCCCGCGCCGGACGCGCCATCTCGGACATCTTCGCCGACGACGGCGAGCCGGCGTTCCGCGCGATCGAGGAAGAAGCGGTCGCCACGGCACTCGCCGAACACGACGGCGTGCTCTCCCTCGGCGGCGGCGCCCCGCTCACCCCGGGCACCCGCGCACGGCTCCAGGACCACACGGTGGTCTTCCTGAACGTCGGCCTCGCCGCGGGCGTCCAGCGCACCGGGATGTCCAGCGCCCGCCCGCTGCTCGCCGGCATCAACCCGCGCGCGACCTTCAAAGCCCTGCTCGACCGGCGGCTGCCGGTGTACCGCGAGGTGGCGACCGTCGAGATCGAGACCGACAAGCGAACGCCCGAAGAGGTCGTCGCGGCCGCCGTCGCCGCCCTCGAACCCGACCGGGTCCGCGAACCGTGACCCGCCGCCGGCCGCCCGCGCCCGCTCAAGTCCGTGAGGGGAACCCCGAGGGACTCTGAGTTCCTCAGGGTTCCCCTCACGGACCGCACACCCCGCTCCAGGGCCACCGGGGTCCGGGAGCAGTGAGGAGAACCGTGTCCGCCACCCAGCCCGTCCGGATCCGGGTCGCCACCGCGCAGCCGTACGACGTGCTCGTGGGCCGCGGCCTGCTCGGCGAACTCACCGAGCAGCTCGCCGACGCGTCGAAGGTCGCGCTGATCCACCCGCCGACGCTCACCGCCACCGCCGAGGCCGTCCGCGACGAGCTGGCCGCGGCCGGGCTCGACGCGCACCGCGTCGAGATTCCCGACGCGGAGGACGGCAAAGCGTTCTCCGTCGCCAGCTTCTGCTGGGAGGTCCTGGGCCGGATCGGGCTGGACCGGCGCGGCGTGGTCGTCGCGCTCGGCGGCGGCGCGGTCACCGACCTCGCCGGGTTCGTCGCGGGCACCTGGATGCGCGGCGTCCGGCTGGTGAACGTGCCGACGACGCTGCTCGGCATGGTCGACGCGGCGGTCGGCGGGAAGACCGGGATCAACACCGAAGCGGGCAAGAACCTCGTCGGCGTCTTCCACGAGCCCTCCGCCGTCCTGGTCGACCTCGCGACGCTGGAATCCTTGCCGCGCAACGAACTCGTCGCCGGAATGGCCGAGATCGTCAAGACCGGCTTCATCGCCGACCCGCGGATCCTCGAGCTGATCGAGGCCGACCCGGCACAGGCGCTCGACCCGGCGGGCGACGTGCTCGCCGAACTGGTCCGCCGCTCGATCCAGGTGAAAGCCGACGTTGTCGCCGCCGACCTGCGCGAATCCGACCTGCGCGAAATCCTCAACTACGGCCACACTCTCGGCCACGCCATCGAACGCCGCGAGCGCTACCGCTGGCGCCACGGCGCGGCGGTCAGCGTCGGCCTGGTCTTCGCGGCGGAACTGGCCCGCCTGGCCGGACGCCTCGACGACGCCACCGCCGACCTGCACGCCTCTGTGCTCAAGCTGATCGGCCTGCCCACCGCGTACGACGCGGACGCGCTGCCCCAGCTGCTGGAAACCATGAAGGGCGACAAGAAAACCCGCTCCGGCGTGCTGCGGTTCGTCGTCCTCGACGGCCTCGGCAAACCCGGCAGGCTGGAAGGCCCCGACCCGTCCCTGCTCGCCGCCGCGTACTCGGCGATCGCGGCCGAGGCCACGGAAAACGGCGGGAGCGTGCTGCTGTGAAGACGTTCGTGTTCAACGGCCCCAACCTCGGCCGCCTCGGCAAGCGCGAACCGGCCGTCTACGGCTCCACCACGCACGACGACCTCGCGCAACTGTGCGTCGCGACCGGCCAGGAACTGGGTCTCGACGTCGAGGTGCGCCAGACCGACCACGAGGGCGAAATGGTCGGCTGGCTGCACGAGGCCGCCGACGCGGGCGCGCCGGTCGTGCTGAACGCCGGAGCGTGGACGCACTACTCGATCGCCGTCCGCGACGCCGCCGCTCAGCTCACCGCGCCGCTGCTCGAGCTGCACATCAGCAACGTGCACAAGCGGGAGGAATTCCGGCACCACAGCGTGCTTTCGGACATCGCGACCGGAGTGATCGTGGGCCTCGGGGTGGACGGTTACGCACTCGCGTTGCGCTGGATCGCCGCCCACTCGTCCTGACGGTGGCTGGACAGCGAAACCTGGCGCGAGCCCTGCTGCGGCCGGACGATTTCGGTGCCACAGCGTGGTTTCGGACATCGCGGCCGCGGTGATCGCCGGTCTCGAGGCGGACGGTTCGCGCTCGTGTTGCGTTGGATCGCCAGCGCACAGGACTGACCTGGCGGCGAAGAGCAAGGCTCGCGCTCTTCTCCAGCCGCGCCCGGGCGATTTCGGCACCACAGCGCGCTTTCCGCCCCGCACCCACCATGCTCGCCAGCCGCGAGCAGCGAGCGACTCCACCGCGACAAACAACGCAAAGCAAGCCCCAGGTAAACCCGCCTCCCGACCAGCAGATGCGCGACGTGGTTCACCCATCCGGTGCCGCTGTCGCTACACTCGGCGATCATGCACCCGTTTCGTCGTGGGGGTCGGCGACCCGTGCGTCAGCTGCTCTCGCTGCTGATCGCCGGATCTCTCGTTTCCGGGTGCAGCCAGACGATGGCCCAGCCGCAGGCCGAGGGCACCGACCACGGCGGCATCGCGGGCGGGGGGCCGCAGACTCCCAAGGATCCGCCTCGTGCGGCGGATGTCGCGCTCAGCGCCGGAGCCAGTCGCGCGAGCGGGGGCGTGGTCGCCGCGGGGGCCGTGGACGCGTCCTACAACTACGGCCCCACCGTCATGGTCGAGAACGGCCGCACCCGGATCTGGTGGTGCAGCCAGTACAGCAGCGCCCCGCCGCCAGGCGACGACATTCTCTACGCCGAGGGTCCCTCGGCCGACGGACCCTTCACCGGACCGGGTGGCGGGGCGCCGCCCGCAGTCCTGTCCGGCGCGCCGGGCAACTTCGACGGCATGCACACCTGCGACCCGTCGGTGCTGCGCGTCGGCGGCACGTACTTCATGTACTACACCGGTGCCGCGGGCGATCACGCGCTCGGCAACGCGATCGGCATGGCCACAAGCCCGGACGGCATCCACTGGACCCGGTCGAACGGCGGCAAACCGATCCTCGGCGCGTCCCACGACGTCCACCGCGCCAACGTTTACGGCGCGGGCCAGCCCTCGGTGGTCTTCCTCGACGGCTGGTACTACCTGATGTTCACCGACACCACCGGCCGCGCGGCGGGGTGGAACGGGGCGGGCCAGTTCGTGATCCGGGCGCACGACCCGGCGTTCCGCGAGGGCGTGGAAGCGTTGGGGGAGAAGGGGTTCGAGCCCACCGCGACGACCGCCGCGCCGCGGACCCGGTCCGTCGTCGACGCGTTCAGCGTGGACCTGGAGTGGGTCGGCGCGCTCGACGCCTTCGCCATCGCGCACGAGACCGCCGACGGGACCACGATCACCTTCTGGGACCGCGATTTCACGATGCAGCCGTACAAACCTGTCGTGATCCCGGGCGCGTGGAAGGAAGGCCCCGGCCTCGTCCGCCGTCCGGACGGGCACGCGCCGACCTCGGTCAGCGATCCGTGCGACCTGGTCTCGCTGGACGTCGTGCGCGCCACGGAGATCGGCCCGGCGGGCGCGCCGAGCGGGTTGAAGCACTTCGGGCTCGACGTTAAGGGCGCGGGCGGCTGCTCGACCCCGACGCGCAGCACCGCCACCTTCGACGGCGTCGCGATGCCGTCGCCGGACCGCATGATCGACCTCTACCGCCGCGGCGAGCGCATCCGGATCGACCGGCGTTCAGTCGCTTCGGTGCTCGCCGGAGAGCTGGTCGACCGGCCGCTGCCGCAGGTGCCGGAGATGCCGGTGAAGACCCGCCTGCGCTCCGGTGCGACCGTCGTGCACGCGTACGGCCGCGGCTACGGCATGGTCCTCGACGGGCAGCTTTACGGCCTGCCGGACACGACGATCGTGTCGCTCAACGGTTCCGGGGTGCAGGAGATCGACCCGCAACAGTGGGACGCCGCCGCCCGCGGGCTGCCGCTGGGCGGCTGACCGGCGAAGGCTTCGGTGCGGCCCTCGGGGTCGGGCTCGGCGGCAGTTCGAGTTCGCCGGAGCGGCTGCCGGCGCCGTCTTCGTCCTCGTCGTCCGGCTCCGGGCCGGCCGAGTCCGAGGATTCTTCGTCCGCCGCCGGACGCCGGATCCGGCCGCCGACGAACAGCCCCAGCCCGGCGGGCACCAGCACGAGCAGCGCGGAGAACGCCGCCCCGCCGGTGAGCGCGGCGCTCAGCTCGGAAACCCCGGTCTGGTCGACGAAAATCGCCCGCCCGATCACGTACAGGATGCCCGAGCACACGCCCGCGACCAGCGAGGCGATGAACCACGCGCGCCCTCTGTCGCGCAGGCCGCGCCAGCCGTCGATCGCGCTCCACAGCGCCGCCAGGCCGACCAGTACGGCGATGGTGAGCGACGTGAACAGCGTCTGGCCGGTCGGGTGGAACACGGACCACTTGGCGAGCAGCGTCATCGCGGCGGCGTGCACGACCGCCATGACCAGCCCGCGCGTCAACCAGGCACCCAGCATGGACGGAGTGTAGGCGCGCCGAAGTTAACCGCCAGTAGGCCGTCCTCGAACCGCGGCCGGGCGACGGCCGGAAGCCGCTGGTTAAGCTGGTCGGGTGCCGGAAATCCACGCTCGCCGCCGCGCCGCGCTCGCCGCCCTGCTCCACGAGAATGGGGTCGACGCGCTGCTGGTCACCGATCTGCTCAACATCCGCTACCTGACCGGGTTCACCGGGTCGAACGCCGCGCTGCTCGTGCACGCGGGCGGCGACGCGAAGACCCTGTTCTGCACCGACGGGCGCTACACGACCCAGTCGGAGTCGGAGGTGCCGGACCTGGAACGCGTGCTCGACCGCGCCAGCGCCCGCGCGCTCGCGGCGCACGCGGGCAGCCGGCTCGCGGACTACCGCCGGACCGGGTTCGAGAGCCAGCACGTGAGCGTCGAGGAGCACGAGAACCTCAAGGTGCCCTTCGACCGGGTCGAGTTGATCCGCACGCCGGGGCTGACCGAGCAATTGCGGGTGGTCAAGGACGAGGTCGAGATCGCCGCCCTGCGCGCCGCGTGCGCGGCCGCCGACCGCGCGCTGGCCGGGCTGATCGAGGCCGGGGGAGTGCGGCCGGGCCGGACCGAGCTGGAAGTGGCCCGCGACCTGGAGAACCGGATGCTGGAGCACGGTTCGTCCGGAATCTCGTTCGAATCCATCGTCGCCGCCGGCCCGAACTCGGCGATTCCGCACCACCGGCCGACCGGGGCCGAACTGAGCCGCGGCGATTTCGTGAAGTTCGACTTCGGCGCCACGGTCGACGGCTACCACTCGGACATGACGCGCATGGTCGTCATCGGCGAGCCCGCGGACTGGCAGCGCGAGATCTACGACCTGGTGCACCGCGCGCAGGCGGCGGGCTGCGAGGCGGTCCTCCCCGGCGCTGTGGTGTCCGAAGTGGACGCCGCGGCGCGCTCGGTGATCGCCGACGCGGGGTACGGCGAGCAGTTCGCGCACGGTCTCGGCCACGGCGTCGGGCTGGAAGTGCATGAGGCACCGAGTCTCGCCGCCGCGGGCGTCGGTACACTGTCCGCCGGTATGGCGGTCACCGTCGAGCCCGGCGTGTACCTCGCGGGGCGCGGTGGCGTGCGCATCGAGGACACGCTCGTCGTGCGGGACTCCGGACCCGAACTCCTCACCCTGAGCACCAAGGACCTCGTGGCCGTCTGACGGCCGCGGCCGAAGAGATCGAACACAGGAGACCTGAAGACTCGTGGCCACCACCAACGACCTGAAGAACGGACTCGTCCTCAACCTGGACGGCCAGCTGTGGAGCGTCACCGCGTTCCAGCACGTCAAGCCGGGCAAGGGCGGCGCGTTCGTGCGCACCACCCTGAAGCACGTGCTGACCGGCAAGGTCGTCGACAAGACCTTCAACGCGGGCACGAAGGTCGAGACGGCCACGGTGGACCGCCGGAACATGACGTACCTGTACAAGGACGGCGCGGACTTCGTCTTCATGGACGGCGACACCTACGACCAGATCACCGTGCCCGCCGAGACCGTCGGCGACAACGCGAACTACATGCTCGAGAACACCGAGGTCCAGGTCGCGGTGCACGAGAACGAGCCGCTGTACGTCGAGCTGCCGACCTCGGTCGAGATCGTCATCCAGCACACCGACCCGGGCCTGCAGGGCGACCGTTCCACCGGCGGCACCAAGCCGGCGACGCTCGAGACCGGCGCGGAGATCCAGGTCCCGCTGTTCCTCTCGACCGGCGAGAAGATCAAGGTCGACACCCGCGACGGCCGTTACCTCGGCCGCGTCTCCAGCTGATGGCGGACAAGCTTCCCCCGCACCCGAACCGCGGCGGCGCGATCAGCAGGCGACAGGCCCGCCGGCGCGCGGTCGAGATGCTGTACGAGGCCGCCCAGCGGTCCGCCGACGCGGTCACGCTGCTGGCCGACCGCGTCGGCGCGGTCGAGGTCGACCCGGTCGCGGACTACACGATCACCGTCGTGGAGGGCGTCACGGCCCACCGCGAGCGGATCGACGAACTCCTGGCGGAGCACTCGCAGGGCTGGACCCTCGAGCGGATGCCGCCGGTCGACTTGGCCGTCCTGCGCGTCGGCGTCTACGAGATGCTGTGGTCGGCCGACGTCCCCGACGCGGTCGCGATCGACGAAGCGGTCGGCCTCGCGAAGGAACTTTCGACGGACGACTCGCCGCGGTTCATCAACGGCGTCCTCGGCCGCATCGGCACGATCGCCGACCGCCTGCGCGCGGTGCTGTAGCCCGGCGGCCCGGTAGTCAGAGGTAACCCGGCTGGGGGAAAGCGGCCACCTGAATGGCCGCTGCCTGATCGGGTCACCGCCGGGCCGCGGCGGCCGGCGCGAGGGGCGTTCCGGCGAAAATTGATCACCGAGCGGAATCGGAACCGGTCGGCGGGCGCCCTTCGCGGCGGCCCGGCCCGGCCGGTTTCGCGGCGATCCGGTGAATTCCGGGCGGTGGTCTTCGGGATCCGCTGCGGTGAGTGAGCAGTCGCCCGGCACGGGCAGCGACCGGCGGGGAAATCCGTGCCGTGCTACGGGAATCGCGGAATGAAACTGCGGAAACCGCTAAGCCGCACCGATTTTCCGCGCTGCGCGCGAGGTAAGCGGTCGCAGAGGCGAGTCGGCGTTCGAAGCCGAACTGCAAGCCACGCCAGGGAATTCGCCCGGAAACCAGAAATCCGGAGCGGGGGAGCGGCCGGGGCGAGAAAACAGTCCCCGGCGGTGCGGCTCGGAACGGAAAACGCGCCGGAAACGTGGACGGGTTCGATTTCCGGCGGCGAAAACGGAGAACTTCAGGCGGGTCCGCCGCACGGCGAACAAGGCACGTCACCGCGGCCGCGGTCGAGATCGGCTCGGATCACCCGAGGTCAACCCAGTCGAGCGCGGCGGCGGAAGAGCCGGGACCCGGCAGCTTCAGAAACGGGGTTTCGGGGGCTCCAGCTCCAGAACCGGAACTGTGGTGGCTTCAGGACCAGGACTTCGGCGGCTCCGGAACCGCGACTTCAGCAGGTCCGGAACCGGGACATCGGCAGCTCCGGCCTCACCCGAAGCGCGGCGGGCGTTCCCGGTTCCCCGGGTGCGGGAAGCCCGCCGCGTCGTGCACGGCCGCTGCCGCCATCGGTCCTCAGTCCTCTTTGGACGGCCGGGCTTCCGGCGGGAGGACGCCCCAGTCGATGAGCTGCTCGGTGAGCTCGCCGGGGGTCATGTCGTAGATGATGGCGAGCGAGCGCAGGTCCTCGGTGCGGATGGAGAGCACCTTGCCGTTGTAGTCGCCGCGCTGGCTCTGGATGGTGGCCGCGTACCGGGCGAGCGGGCCGACCTTCTCCGCGGGCAGCTGCTGGAGCCGCTCCAGGTTGATCACGATCTTCGTGGCGGGCTCGGCTCCGGACGGGACGCGGCCCTCCGGCAGCAGTTCGACCACCGGGACGCCGTAGAAGTCCGCCAGCTCGGCCAGCTTCTGGACGGTGACCGCCCGGTCGCCGCGCTCGTACGAGCCGACCACGACGGCCTTCCAGCGGCCGCCGGACTTCTGCTCGACCCCGTGCAGGGACAGGCCTTGCTGCTGGCGGATCCCGCGGAGCTTGGCCCCGAGCGCCTTGGCGTAATCGCCCATCTGGTGGTTCTCCGTTTCCTCACCCCGCGCCGGCCGGGAGGACCGGGCCGGGGACTCCTCGAGTCGAATACTCAGAGTAATGGTTACGCATAGTTGTCACCAGGTCAAGCAGAAGGTCGGTCCGTGCAGGTGGCGGCCGTGCGCGTACCACCCGGAAGACTGATTGACCGGTCCTGCTACTGTCGGTGCGGTTTCCGGCAGCAGCCGGTTGCCGACGTCCTTTAAGGACCCGTCCAGAGAGGCGGGGAAGGAGGTCCGCCTTGTCGTCACGTCCGCGTGGCGCGGCGGAGCCGGCGGGAGAGCGCGAGCTGCTGTCCGCCGGTGATGTCGCGCGCACGATCGCGAGGATGGCCCACCAGGTCATCGAGAAGACCGCTCTCGGAGCCGGTCCGCCGGAGCAGTACCCGGTGCTGCTCGGCATCCCCACGCGCGGCACTCCGCTGGCCGCGCGCCTCGCCGAGAAGATCGGCGAGTTCGCCGGGGTCGCGCCGCCGCACGGCGCCCTCGACGTCACCCTTTACCGCGATGATCTCCGCCGCCGTCCGCCGCGCGCTCTCGAGCAGACGCAGCTGCCGCCGGACGGGATCGACAACCGGGTCGTCATCCTCGTCGACGACGTCCTGTTCTCCGGCCGCACCATCCGCGCCGCCCTCGACGCCTTGCGCGACCACGGCCGCCCGCGTGCCGTCCAGCTCGCCGTGCTCGTCGACCGCGGCCACCGCGAGCTGCCGATCCGCGCCGACTACGTCGGCAAGAACGTGCCCACCGCGCGCGCCGAGGGCGTCTCCGTGCTGTTGTCCGAAACCGACGGCCGGGACGCGGTGCTGCTGCGCGCGCCGGAAGGAGAAACCCGGTGAAGCACCTGCTCGCCACCGACGGGCTCGACGCGGACACCGCGACCGCCGTGCTCGACACCGCCGACGAGCTGAAGCACACGCTGCTCGGCCGCGAGGTGAAGAAGCTGCCGACGCTGCGCGGCCGCACCGTCATCACGCTGTTCTACGAAAATTCCACGCGCACCCGGGTGTCGTTCGAGATCGCCGGGAAGTGGATGAGCGCGGACGTGATCAACGTCTCGGCGTCCAGCTCCTCGGTGAACAAGGGCGAATCCCTGCGGGACACCGCGCTCACCCTGGCCGCCGCGGGCGCCGACTGCGTGATCATCCGGCACCCCGCTTCGGGCGCCGCGCACCGGCTGTCGGGCTGGCTCGCCGGGCCGGGCACCGCGGTGGTCAACGCGGGCGACGGCACGCACGAGCACCCGACCCAGGCGCTGCTCGACGCGGCGACCTTGCGCGAGCGCCTCGGTTCGTTGAAGGACCGGCGGATCGCGATCGTCGGCGACGTCCTGCACAGCCGGGTCGCGCGGTCGAACATCCACCTGCTCAGCACTCTCGGCGCGGAGGTGGTGCTCGTCGCGCCGCCGACGCTGCTGCCGGTCGGCGTGGAGAAGCTGCCGGTCACGGTGTCGCACGACCTCGACGCCGAGCTGCCCGCGGTCGACGCGGTGATGATGCTGCGCGTTCAAGCCGAGCGGATGCACGGCGGGTTTTTCCCTTCGGCGCGCGAATATTCGATCTCTTACGGGCTCTCCGCGCGCCGCCAATCGCTGCTGCCGGGCCACGCCGTCGTGCTGCACCCCGGTCCGATGCTGCGCGGCATGGAGATCGCCTCCGCGGTCGCGGATTCCCCCTCCTCAGCCATTACCGAACAGGTCCGCAACGGCGTCCACGTGCGCATGGCGGTCCTCTACCACCTCCTGGCCAGTGAAGGAGCTGCCGCGTGAGCATCGTGATCAAGGGTGCCCGCCCGTACGGCGAGGGCGAGCCGGCCGACATCCTGATCGAAGACGGTGTGATTGCCGCGATCGGCGGGTTTCGGGTTCCCGACGGCGCCGAGATACTCGACGCCGAGGGCCAGGTCCTGCTGCCCGGGTTCGTCGACCTGCACACGCACCTGCGCGAGCCGGGCCGCGAAGACACCGAAACCATCGACAGCGGTTCCGCCGCCGCCGCGCTGGGCGGCTACACCGCTGTGTTCGCCATGGCCAACACCGATCCGGTCGCCGACAACGCACTCGTCACCGATCACGTGTGGCGGCGGGGGCAGGAAGTCGGCCTGGTCGACGTCCACCCGGTCGGCGCGGTCACCGTCGGGCTCAAGGGCGAGAAGCTCGCCGAACTGGGCACGATGGCGAAGGGCACCGCGGCGGTGCGGGTCTTCTCCGACGACGGCGTGTGCGTCGCGGATCCGCTGCTGATGCGCCGCGCGCTGGAGTACTCGACCGCGCTCGACGCCGTGATCGCCCAGCACGCCGAGGAACCGCGGCTCACCGTCGGCGCGCAGGCGCACGAGGGCGAGCAGGCGTCGCGCCTCGGTTACCCGGGCTGGCCGGCGTCGGCGGAGGAGTCAATCGTCGCGCGCGACTGCCTGCTGGCACTGCACGCGAACGCGCGGCTGCACGTCTGCCACGTCTCCACCGCGGGCACCGTCGATGTCCTGCGCTGGGCGAAGGAACGCGGCACGAAGGTGTCGGCCGAGGTCACGCCGCACCACTTGCTGCTCACCGACGACCGGCTCGAGACTTACGACCCGGTCAACAAGGTCAACCCGCCGTTGCGCACCGGCGGCGACGCGGAGAAGCTGCGCGCCGCGCTGGCCGAGGGCGTGGTGGACTGCGTCGCGACCGACCACGCGCCGCACGCCCCGCAGGACAAGGACACCGAATGGGCCGCGGCCCGGCCGGGCATGCTCGGCCTGCAGACCGCGCTGTCGGTGGTCGTCGAGACGATGGTCAAGACCGGCCTGCTCGACTGGCGCGGCGTCGCGCGCGTCATGAGCGAGCGGCCCGCGGAGGTCGGGAACCTCGCCGGGCACGGCCGTCCGATCGAGGTGGGCGAACCGGCGAACCTGACGCTGGTCGAACCGGACGCCGAATGGACGGTGCGCGGGGCCGAGCTGGCCAGCATCGCGGCCAACACCCCGTACGAGGGAATGCGGTTGCCCGGCGTGGTGACGGCGACCCTGCTGCGCGGGCGGATCACCGCGCGCGAGGGGAAGATCTGCTGATGGAGCGGCTGCTGCTGACGCTGGGGATCGTCGTCTTCTTCCTGCTGTGCCTGTGGGGCATGTGGATGGGCTGGCGGCGCAAGGCGCGTTCGCAGAGCGCGCGGATCGCGCCGTTCCCGGAGATCCCGGCCGAGCCCGGCGAGTTCCAGCTGGAGTCCGTCGGCGTGTGCGTGGGCACCACGACCGCGGGCAACTGGCAGGACCGCGTCGTCACGCGCGGCGCGGGCCCGCGTTCCGGAGCGGTCTGGCGGCTGCATCCGGACGGGATCGCCGTGGAACGCGGCGGGCTGCCGGACTTCTGGATCCCGCGCTCCTCGATCACCGGAATCCGCCGCGACTCCCGGCTCGCGGGGAAGGTCACCGGCACCGACGTGCTGCTGGTGATCACTTGGCGGCTCGGCGACGTCGAGCTGGACACCGGATTCCGGGGTGACGACCTGGACGACTATCCGCAATGGATCAACGAACTTTCCGATCACGACATCAAGGGAGGTGCCCAGTGAGCACCGGCACTCGCGGCCCCGCCGCCCTGGTTCTCGAAGACGGCCGGGTGTTCCGCGGCGCGGCGTACGGCGCGCGCGGGCGGACCCTCGGCGAGGCGGTGTTCTGCACCGGCATGACGGGTTACCAGGAAACGCTGACGGATCCGTCCTACCACCGCCAGATCGTGGTCCAGACGGCGCCGCAGATCGGCAACACGGGCTGGAACGACGAGGACGACGAATCGGCCCGGATCTGGGTTTCCGGTTACGTGGTGCGGGATCCCGCGCGCACGCCGTCGAGCTGGCGGGCCAAGCGCACGCTGGACGACGAACTGGTGCGCCAGGGCGTGGTCGGGATTTCCGAAGTGGACACCCGGACGCTGACGCGGCATCTGCGCGAGCAGGGCGCGATGCGCGCGGGCGTCTTCTCCGGCGACGCGCTGGGCAGCGACGAGCAGATGGTCGAACAGGTCCTGGCGAGCCCGCCGATGAAGGGCGCGGACCTCGCGGGCGAGGTCTCCACGGACAACCCGTATGTCGTTGCGGCGCAAGGCGAACGGCGGTTCCGGGTCGCGGCGCTGGACCTGGGGATCAAGTCGAACACGCCGCGGCTGATGACGCAGCGGGGCATCGAGGTGCACGTGCTGCCCTCGAGCACGAGCGCGGAGGAACTGCTGGCGCTGGAGCCGGACGGGGTGTTCCTGTCCAACGGCCCGGGCGACCCGGCGACGACCGCGCACGCGACGGCGTTGACGAAAACCGTTCTGGAGCAGCGGATTCCGCTGTTCGGGATTTGTTTCGGCAACCAGATCCTCGGCCGCGCCTTGGGTTTGGGCACCTACAAGATGCGCTACGGGCACCGGGGCATCAACATCCCGGTGATCGACGTGGCGACCGGCCGGGTCGCGATCACCGCGCAGAACCACGGTTTCGCCCTCGAAGGCGAGCCGGGCCAGCGCTTCGATTCCCCTTACGGGGCCGCGCAAATCAGCCACTACTGCCCGAACGACGACACCGTCGAGGGCGTGCGCGCGTTCGACGTGCCCGCGTTTTCCGTGCAGTACCACCCCGAAGCGGCAGCGGGTCCGCACGACGCCGCGCCGCTGTTCGACGAATTCGTTGACTTGATGGAGAAGAAGGCCTGATGCCGAAGAGGACTGACATCCAGCACGTGCTGGTGATCGGCTCCGGGCCGATCGTGATCGGGCAGGCGGCCGAGTTCGACTACTCGGGCACGCAGGCCTGCCGGGTGCTGCGCAGCGAGGGTCTGCGCGTGTCCCTGGTGAACTCGAACCCGGCGACGATCATGACGGACCCGGAGTTCGCGGACGCGACCTACATCGAGCCGGTGACGCCGGACTTCGTGGAGAAGGTCATCGCGGCGGAGCGCCCGGACGCGATCCTGGCGACGCTGGGCGGGCAGACCGCGCTGAACTGCGCGGTGGCACTGCACGAGCGCGGCGTGCTGGAAAAGTACGGCGTCGAGCTGATCGGCGCGGACATCGACGCGATCCAGCGCGGCGAGGACCGGCAGAAGTTCAAGGACATCGTGCGCACGGTCGGCGCGGACGTGCCGCGCTCGCGGGTGTGCCACGACATGGACGAGGTCCGCGCGACGGTCGAGGAACTGGGCCTGCCGGTGGTCATCCGGCCGTCGTTCACGATGGGCGGCCTCGGCTCCGGCATGGCGCACACGCCCGAGGACCTGGAGCGGCTGGCCTCGACCGGGCTCACCGAGTCCCCGGTCACCGAGGTGCTGATCGAGGAGAGCGTGCTCGGCTGGAAGGAGTACGAGCTCGAGCTGATGCGCGACAAGCACGACAACGTCGTGGTCGTGTGCTCGATCGAGAACGTGGACGCGATGGGCGTGCACACCGGCGACTCGGTCACCGTCGCCCCGACGATGACGCTGACCGACCGCGAGTTCCAGGTCATGCGCGACGTCGGCATCGCGGTGCTGCGCGAGGTCGGCGTGGACACCGGCGGCTGCAACATCCAGTTCGCGTTCAACCCGGCCGACGGCCGGATGGTCGTGATCGAGATGAACCCGCGCGTGTCGCGAAGCAGTGCGCTGGCGTCGAAGGCGACCGGTTTCCCGATCGCGAAGATCGCGGCGAAGCTGGCCATCGGCTACACGCTGGACGAGATCCGCAACGACATCACCGGCGAGACCCCGGCGGCGTTCGAGCCGACGCTGGACTACGTCGTGGTGAAGGTGCCGCGATTCGCGTTCGAGAAGTTCCCCGGCGCGGACCCCACGCTGACCACGACGATGAAGAGCGTCGGCGAGGCGATGTCGTTCGGCCGCAGTTTCCCCGAGGCGCTCGGGAAGGCGATGCGGTCGATCGAGACGAAGGCGACCGGGTTCTGGACGCTGCCCGACCCCGAGGGCGCGACCGTCGAGTCCACTTTGGACTCGCTGCGCACGCCGCACGAAGGCCGCCTCTACGAGGTGGAACTGGCGCTGCGGCTCGGCGCGACGGTCGAGCAGGTGCACGAGGCTTCCGGCATCGACCCGTGGTTCATCGACCAGATCGCGCTGATCGGCGAGGTCGGGGCCGAGGTCCGCGACGCCCCGGTGCTCGACGGCGACCTGCTGCGGCGGGCGAAGCGCACCGGCCTGTCGGACCGGCAGATCGCCGCGCTGCGTCCGGAACTCGCGGGCGAGGACGGCGTGCGGGCGCTGCGGCACCGGCTGGGCGTGCGGCCGGTGTTCAAGACGGTCGACACCTGCGCGGCGGAGTTCGCGGCGAAGACGCCCTACCACTACTCGGCCTACGAGACCGACCCCGCGGCCGTCTCCGAGGTCGCGGCGCAGGGCGACAAGCCGAAGGTGCTGATCCTCGGCTCCGGGCCGAACCGGATCGGGCAGGGCATCGAGTTCGACTACTCCTGCGTGCACGCGGCGATCGCGTTGCGCGAGGCCGGGTTCGAGGCCGTGATGGTCAACTGCAACCCGGAAACCGTGTCCACGGACTACGACACGAGCGACCGGCTGTACTTCGAGCCGCTGTCGTTCGAGGACGTGCTCGAGGTCGTGCACGCCGAACAGCAGTCCGGCGCCGTCGCCGGCGTGATCGTGCAGCTGGGCGGGCAGACCCCGCTCGGCCTCGCGCAGCGGCTGGCCGACGCCGGGGTCCCGGTCGTCGGGACGCCGCCGGAGGCGATCGACCTGGCCGAGGACCGCGGCGCGTTCGGCGAGGTGCTGACCGAGGCCGGGCTGCCCGCGCCGAAGTACGGCACGGCGACCTCGTTCGAGGGCGCGAAGCGGATCGCCGACGAGATCGGCTACCCGGTGCTGGTCCGCCCCTCCTACGTGCTGGGCGGGCGCGGCATGGAGATCGTCTACGACGAGGAATCCCTCGCCGGCTACATCCGCCGCGCCACCGAGGTCACCCCCGAGCACCCGGTGCTCGTGGACCGGTTCCTGGACGACGCCATCGAGATCGACGTCGACGCGCTGTTCGACGGCGAGGACCTCTACCTCGGCGGCGTCATGGAGCACATCGAGGAAGCCGGGATCCACTCCGGTGACTCCTCCTGCGCCCTGCCGCCGATCACCCTCGGCGCGCAGGACCTCGACGCGGTCCGCCGCTCCACCGAGGCCATCGCGCGCGGCGTCGGCGTCCGCGGCCTGCTCAACGTGCAGTACGCGCTCAAGGACGACGTGCTCTACGTCCTGGAAGCCAACCCGCGCGCCTCGCGCACCGTCCCGTTCGTCTCCAAGGCCACCGCCGTCCCGCTGGCGAAGGCCGCGGCGCTGGTGATGACCGGCTCGACGATCAAGGACCTGCGGGCCAGCGGCGTCCTGCCCGCCGAGGGCGACGGCGGCCGCATGCCCGCCGACTCGCCGGTCGCGGTCAAGGAAGCCGTGCTGCCCTTCCACCGGTTCCGCACGCCGGAAGGACACGGCGTCGACTCGCTGCTCGGCCCGGAAATGAAATCCACCGGCGAGGTCATGGGCGTCGACACCTCCTTCGGGAAAGCATTCGCGAAATCCCAAAGCGGCGCCTACGGATCCCTTCCCACCTCGGGACGGGTTTTCGTCTCCGTCGCCAACCGCGACAAGCGTTCGCTCGTGTTCCCGGTGAAGCGGCTGGCCGACCTCGGCTTCGAAATCCTCGCCACCTCCGGCACCGCGGAAGTGTTGCGGCGCAACGGGGTTGCCTGTTCGGTCGTGCGCAAGCACTCCGAGCCGGACCCGGGAACCGGCGAGCCGAACATCGTCGACGTGATCCTCGCCGGCGAGGTCAACATGGTGATCAACACGCCGTACGGAAACAGCGGACCGCGCGTGGACGGTTACGAAATCCGGACTGCCGCGGTTTCGCGCGATATTCCGTGTGTCACCACGGTTCAGGGCGCCGCGGCGGCCGTGCACGGCATCGAAGCGCTTATCCGCGGCGACATCGGCGTGCGCAGCCTGCAGGACCTCCAGGCGGCCTTGAAGGCGACGTCGTGAGCGCGCGCTTCGGGGCTCGGCTGGCCGAAGCGGTGGCCGCGCGCGGGCCGCTGTGCGCCGGGATCGACCCGCATCCGGGCCTGATCGAGTCGTGGGGCCTGGCGCTCGACGCGAGCGGGCTCGAACGCTTCGCGCTCAGCGCCGCGGAGGCGCTGGGCGAGGTGGCGGCGATCGTGAAGCCGCAGTCGGCGTTCTTCGAGGCGTTCGGGTCCGCCGGGGTGGCGGTGCTCGAACGCGTCGTGGACGTCGCCCACGACGCCGGAGCGCTCGTCCTGCTGGACGTGAAGCGCGGGGACATCGGTTCCACCATGGCGGCCTACACGGCGGCGTACGTGGCCGAGAAGGCGGCTTTCACCGCCGACGCGGCCACGGTGTCGCCGTACCTCGGCTTCGGCGCGCTCGACGCGGCTGTCACGGCGGCGCGCGAAGCGGGCAACGGGCTCTTCGTCCTCGCGCGCACGTCCAACCCGGAAGCGAACGCGTTGCAGCGCGCGCGGCTCGAAGACGGCCGTACGGTCGCTCAGAGCGTCGTAGACGCTGCTGCGGACCACAATGCGGGTGCTGAGCCGTACGGCGATGTCGGCGTGGTCGTAGGGGCCACTGTGGCTCCTGGGGAAGTCGACCTGAGCCGGCTCAACGGACCGGTGCTCGCGCCCGGTTTCGGGGCGCAGGGGGCAACTGAGGCGGATTTGCGGGCAGTCTTCGGCGAGGGGCTCCCAGGCCTGCTCCCGGCCTCGTCGCGCGACCTGCTGCGCCACGGCCCGGACACGGCGGCGTTACGCCGTGCGGCCCAAGAGGTGAACGGCCGGTTGGCGGGACTCCGCGAAAAAGGCCAATAGCAGGCCCCGGAATCGCGCTCCACCAGCCACCCCCGCATTGTGGCCCCTGCTCAGGGGTGGGTACCGTCGCGTCACCCACCCAGATGTGAGAACTACCGGAGGAAAACGTGGCACTTCCCCAGCTGACAGAGGAACAGCGTGCTGCGGCGCTGGAGAAGGCCGCCGCCGCCCGCCGCATCCGTGCTGAGCTGAAGGAGCGGCTGAAGCGGGGCGGTACCACTCTGGTCGACGTGCTGAAGCAGGCCGAGGAGAACGAAGTCCTCGGCAAGATGAAGGTTTCGGCCTTGCTCGAGGCGCTCCCCGGCGTCGGCAAGGTGCGCGCCCAGCAGACGATGGAACGACTGGAGATCGCCCCCAGCCGCAGGCTCCGCGGGCTCGGCGACCGGCAGCGCAAGGCGCTGCTGGCCGAGTTCAGCGGCGAGTGAGCGGCGTCGGTCAGGACTACCCGGTGACCCGGGGCGCCGACCGCGGCAGTGAGCCGGTGGCAGGAGACATCTCCCGCCCCCGGCTCACGGTCGTCTCCGGCCCTTCCGGCGTCGGGAAGTCGAGTGTGGTGGGACAGCTGCGCCTGCTCGAGCCGAACCTGTACTTCAGCGTTTCGGTGACGACGCGGGCGCCGCGGCCGGGCGAGGTCGACGGAAACCATTACCACTTCGTGGATTCCGCCGAATTCGACCGGATGGTGGCCGGGAACCGGCTGCTGGAATGGGCCGAGTTCGCGGGCAACCGGTACGGCACGCCGCGCGAGCCGGTGGAGAAGGCGTTGGCCGACGGCCGTCCGGCGGTACTGGAGATCGAACTCCAGGGCGCCCGGCAGGTCCGGGCCGCGATGCCGGAAGCGCGGCTGGTCATGCTGATGCCGCCGTCCTGGGAAGAACTGGTCGGCAGGCTCACCGGCCGCGGCACCGAGACCGAGGCCGCGGTGGCCGCCCGGCTGGCCGAGGCGGAACGCGAACTGGCCGCGGCCGGGGAGTTCGACGAACGGGTCGTGAACGCCGACGTCGAGGTCGCCGCGCGGCGGTTGCTAGACTTGATTACCGGCGGTGGCGATTCTGCCGCCGCTCGATGTGACGATACGGAGCACCACGAGTGACTGTGCAACAGGCGACGCTGGAAGAGCTCGAAGGCATCACCAACCCGCCGATCGACGACCTGCTCGAAAAGGTCTCCTCGAAGTACGCGCTGGTGATCTACTCGGCCAAGCGGGCCCGGCAGATCAACGACTACTACGCGCAGCTGGGCGAGGGCCTGCTGGAATACGTCGGCCCGCTGGTCGAGCCCGGCCCCCGCGAGAAGCCGCTGTCGATCGCGCTGCGCGAGATCCACGGCGGGCTGCTCGAGCACACCGAGGGTGAATGACGCCAAGCCCAGGGTCGTCCTGGGCGTGGGCGGCGGCATCGCCGCCTACAAGGCGTGCGAGGTCCTGCGGGGCCTCACCGAATCCGGGCACGACGTCCGCGTCGTGCCCACCGAGGCCGCGCTGAACTTCGTCGGCGCGGCGACCTTCGAGGCGCTGTCCGGGAACCCGGTGCACACCGGGGTTTTCACCGAGGTGCCCGAGGTGCAGCACGTGCGGGTCGGCAAAGAGGCCGACCTCGTGCTGGTCGTCCCGGCGACCGCGAACCTGCTGG
Source organism: Amycolatopsis sp. cg13 (assembly GCF_041346965.1). GTDB lineage: Bacteria > Actinomycetota > Actinomycetes > Mycobacteriales > Pseudonocardiaceae > Amycolatopsis. Next base: position 2,918,776 of record NZ_CP166848.1, on the reverse strand, counting down.
CCAAGGCCGCGCACGGGCTCGCCGACGACCTTCTGACGAACACCCTGCTCACCGCCCGGTGCCCGGTCGCCTTCTTCCCGGCGATGCACACCGAGATGTGGGAGCACCCGGCCACCCGCGACAACGTGGCGCTGCTGCGCTCGCGCGGCATGGTCGTCACCGAACCCGCGGCGGGCCGGCTCACGGGCGTCGACACCGGCAAGGGACGGCTCGCCGACCCGGCCGAGATCGTCGACCTGGCCCGCTTGCTGCTCGCCGAACCGAAGGCGCTGCCGCGAGACCTCGAAGGCCTCCGCGTGGTGATCTCCGCGGGCGGTACCCGCGAACCGCTCGACCCGGTCCGCTTTCTCGGCAACCGCTCGTCGGGCAAACAGGGCTTCGCCCTCGCCCGGGTCGCCGCGCAGCGCGGCGCCGAGGTCACGCTGGTCGCCGGGCACACCGACGAACTTCCCGCTCCCGCGGGCGCGACGCTGCACCGCGTGTCCACCGCGGAAGAAATGCGCAAAGCGGTGCATTCCGCCGCTGCGGACGCGGACGTCGTCGTGATGGCCGCCGCGGTCGCGGATTTCCGGCCCGCGACGCTGGCCGACCACAAGATCAAGAAGTCCGACGACAGCCCGGACCCGGTCATCACGCTCGACCGCAACGCCGACATCCTCGCCGAAGTGGTGCGAGGACGGCGTTCCGGGCAGATCGTCGTGGGCTTCGCCGCGGAAACCGGCGACGAGAACGGCAGTGTCCTCGACCATGCCCGCGCCAAGCTTCGCCGCAAGGGCGCGGATCTGCTCGTGGTCAACGCGGTCGGCGACGGAAAAGCCTTCGGCACCGAGGACAATTCGGGCTGGCTGCTCGCTTCGGACGGCACTGAGCAGGTCATTCCGCAGGGTGCCAAGGCCCGGCTGGCGGCCACATTGTGGGATGCCGTAACAGCGTTGATCGAACGTCGACTTTAGCTACAGGCCCGCTGGGTAGGGTGGGCTGTGCCAGGAGCGCCTGAAATCCGGTGGGGCGCCACCGCTTGACCGAGGGAAGTGACGAGGTCGTGTCTGCGTCCACGAAAAGGCTGTTCACGTCGGAATCCGTGACTGAGGGCCACCCCGACAAGATCTGTGACGCCATCAGCGACTCGATCCTCGACGGCCTGCTGACCAAGGACCCGCGCAGCCGGGTCGCCGTCGAGACCCTGATCACGACGGGCCAGGTGCACGTCGCGGGCGAGGTGACGACCGAGGCGTACGCGGACATCCCCACCATCGTGCGGGACGTCATCCTGCGCATCGGCTACGACTCGTCGGCCAAGGGCTTCGACGGCAACTCCTGCGGCGTGAACGTGGCGATCGGGTCGCAGTCGCCCGACATCGCCCAGGGCGTCGACACGGCGTACGAGTCGCGCGTGGAATCGGACGAGGACGAGATCAACCGCCAGGGCGCGGGCGACCAGGGCCTGATGTTCGGCTACGCCTGCTCGGACACGCCCGAGCTGATGCCGCTCCCGATCGCCCTCGCACACCGCCTCTCGCGCCGGCTGACCGCGGTCCGCAAGGACGGCGTGCTGCCGTACCTGCGTCCCGACGGCAAGACCCAGGTCACCATCGAGTACGCGGGCGAACAGCCGGTGCGGCTCGACACCGTCGTGGTCTCCACCCAGCACGCGGACGGAATCGACCTGGAGCAGATGCTCGGCGTCGACGTGAAGAAGCACGTCGTGGAGCCGGAGCTGGCCGAACTGGGCCTCGACACCGACAGCACCCGCCTCCTGGTGAACCCCACCGGCCGCTTCGTCATCGGCGGCCCGATGGGCGACGCCGGGCTCACCGGCCGCAAAATCATCGTCGACACCTACGGCGGCATGGCCCGCCACGGCGGCGGCGCGTTCTCCGGCAAGGACCCGTCCAAGGTGGACCGCTCCGCCGCGTACGCGATGCGCTGGGTGGCCAAGAACGTCGTGGCGGCCGGGCTCGCCGGACGAGTCGAGGTACAGGTGGCGTACGCGATCGGCAAGGCCGCTCCCGTCGGCCTGTTCGTCGAGACCTTCGGCACCGAGACGGTCGACCCGACGAAGATCCAGTCGGCCATCAGCGAGGTCTTCGACCTGCGTCCCGCCGCGATCATCCGGGACCTGGACCTCCTGCGCCCGATCTACGCCCCGACGGCGGCATATGGCCACTTCGGCCGCCCGGACCTGAACCTCCCCTGGGAAAGCACCGCCCGCGCGGACGCCCTGCGCTCCCTGGCCGGCGCCTGATCCGTTCTTTGGTCCGTGAAGGGCCCCTTGAGGGAATCTAATTCCCTGAAGGGGCCCTTCACGGCGTTAGGGCGGGCCGAAGGTACGTGAGGGGAACCCTGAGGGAATCAGATTCCCTCAGGGTTCCCCTCACGTACAGCCGCGCCGCCGACGCACCCACCGAGCCACGCAGCCAGCCCACTCCGCCGCCGATGTGCCTCACCGAGCCAGGCTGCCAGCGCCAAGCCCGTCGCCGATGCGCACACCGAGCCAGGCAGCCAGCCCCGCCCCGTCGCCGATGCGCCCGGCCATCGAGGCACTCGGCCGCATCCCGCAGCCGATGCACCAAACCATCGAGGCACCCAGCCCTGCCCCAACCCCGATACGAAGCCTTCTCTGCGGTTCGGGGTGCTTGTCAAGGCATCTTTCCCGCCTTGACAAGCACCCCCGAACCGTCAGGACAATCAAACTTCGGGGTGCCCCACGCAACCACTCGCCCCCGAAGGGGCGCCTTCCCTTCGCCCCGAAGGGGCGCCTCCCTTCGATGCTCACGGCAAGACCGTCGGACCAGTCTGGTAGAGATCTCCAAGTGACCAGCTCCGAACCCACCCCCCTATGGGACCTCCCGGAGCCTCCGCGCTCCGCCCCGGAGCCGAAGGCCACCCCGGCGAAAAAGCCCCGCACCTCCAAACCGGCCCGCTCCCGCAAAGGCCAGCAAACCCCGGCCCCGGAACTCCCGGTAGCGAAGATCGCCGTCGACATCCCGCTAGCCCACCTCGATCGCACCTTCGACTACCAAGTCCCGGAAAAACTGCACGAATCCGCAGTCCCCGGCTGCCGAGTCCGAGTGCGCTTCGCGGGCCAGCTAGTCGACGGCTACCTCATCGAACGCACCGACACCACGGAGTACGAACGCAAACTCGCCTACCTCGAGCGAGTCACCTCCAGCGAACCCGTACTCCCACCGGCCCTGCACGCCGTCTGCCGCTCAGTAGCCGACCGCTACGCCGGAACCCTCTCCGACGTCCTGCGCCTGGCCCTGCCCCCGCGACACGCCAAGGTGGAAGCCGAACCACCCGCCGAACCGGCCCCGACACCGCCCGCGCCGGATGTTTCCGCCTGGACCCGCTACCAACGCGGCGAAGCCTTCCTGGAAGCCGTAACGGAAGGCGGCCCTGCCAACGCGGTCTGGCAAGCCCTCCCCGGCGAAGACTGGCCCCGCCGCCTGGCCGAAGCAGCCGCCACGGCAGCGGCCCAGGGAAGGGGCGCAGTCCTGGTAGTCCCAGACCACCGTGACCTAACCCGAGTACACGACGCCTGCATCGAACTCGTCGGAGAACAAGGCGTCGCAGCACTGATCGCCGGTCTGGGACCAGCCGAGAGATACCGCCGCTGGCTTTCCGTTCTGCGCGGCGCAGTCCGCGTAGTAGTCGGCACCCGCGCGGCGATGTTCGCCCCCGTCGCAGATCCCGGTCTGTTCGTAGTCTGGGACGACGGCGACGATCTGCACCTGGATCCGCATGCCCCGTACCCGCACGTACGAGATGTGCTGATGGATCGGGCCCACGCAACGAAATCCGCCTTCCTGGTCGGCGGATTCGCCCGAACCGCCGAAGCGCAGCTGTTGGTGGAATCCGGCTGGGCACAACAGATCCAGGCCGATCGCACCGAACTCCGCGCCGCCGCCCCGCGCGTGACCCCGGTCGGCGAAGACTTCGACGTAGCGCGTGACGAAGCCGCCCGCGTCGCCCGCCTTCCCGCGGTCGCTTTCGAAGCGGCACGCCAAGCTTTCGCCGCCGGGCTCCCGGCTTTGGTCCAGGTCCCGCGCCGCGGCTACGTCCCCGGATTGTCCTGCGGCCAATGCCGAACGCCCGCCCACTGCCGCCGCTGCGCCGGTCCGCTCGCGCTGCCCGGCGGTTCGGTGGACGGCGCCCCGCGCCCGCCCGCCTGCCGGTGGTGCGGCGTCCCGGAGACCGCTTTCCGTTGCCCCGCTTGCGGTTCCGTCCGGCTGCGAGCAGTCGTCGTCGGTGCGAAACGCACTGCCGAGGAACTGGGCCGGGCTTTCCCCGGGGTGCCAGTCCGAACCTCCGGCGCGACCGAAGTCCTGGCGACCGTCCCGGGCCGTCCGGCGCTGGTGGTCTGCACCCCGGGCGCGGAACCGGTCGCCGAAGGCGGTTACGGCGCGGCGCTGCTGCTGGACGGCTGGGCTCTGCTCGGCCGTCAGGATCTCCGTGCCGCGGAAGAAACTCTGCGACGGTGGATGGCCGCCGGTGCGCTGGTCCGCCCGGCGTCGAGCGGAGGCCGGGTCGTCGTCGGCGCGGAAGCCGGGCTGCCCGTGGTGCAGGCATTGGTGCGCTGGGACCCGGGCTGGCACGCGAGCCAGGAACTGGAGCAGCGCCGGGAGCTGGGTTTCCCGCCCGCGATGCGGATGGCGAGCGTCGAGGGGAGCCCCGCCGCAGTGGCGAGCGTCCTGGACGACCTCCCGCTGCCGGAAACCGGCGAGGTGCTCGGCCCCGTCCCGCTGGGCGATTTCGACGACGAGGGCAACGCGGAACGCGAGCGCGCGCTGGTGCGGGTGGCCCGCCGGGACGGTCGCGCCCTGGCGACGGTCGTGCGGGACGCGGTGGCCCGCCGCGACGCCCGCAAAGCGGTCGAGCCGGTACGGGTACAGCTCGATCCGCTGGATCTGATTTAGGCGGTCCCGAAGCGTCGGCACCCGGACGCGAGACACCGCTGAAACAGGCAGCTGTCCAATGTCGTGGACAGGCCCTGAAACGCGCGGCGTGACGGGCTCGCAACCCGCGCAAACCGCCACGCGCGCAACTGGATCCGCTGAACCCGATCTAGCCAACCGCTAATTCCCGCATTCAACCCCGCCCCGGAAGCGGTTTTCCGTGCTGCCGCGCCATTTCCGTTTGAACCGGTTCGTCCCGGGGTGTATTGGAGAGGTGGAAACCGGGGGAGGGGCGTGGTCGCGCAGGGTAGCCCGTTGCTCCGTCCGGAGGACCGGGCTGCGGCATCTGCAGTCTTCGCGCCTACCCAGCGCACACTTACTCTTGAGGCCGGGCGGCCAAGATCAGGACCGCGGCCCGGGCCGGCTCCGGGCCGGCCTCCCGCTCGCGTGCCCCGTGCCCGGTCCTGCGGACAGGAGTCGGCGTTGATGGGCGACGTCTCGATCCGGCCGGCTGAACAGGCGGACCTCGCGGCGCTGGCGGAGATCCTCGGCGACCCGGGATTCTTCGAGGACCGGTTCACCCGGCAGGCGAAGGGGCTCGGCGTCCTGTTCACCGCGTGGTGCTCCGCGCGGCCGGTCGGCGCCGTGTACCTGTGGCTCGAGGACGCCGAGGAACCGCCGATCCGCGGCCATCTGCCGGGCGTTCCGCTGCTGACTCATCTGGAAGTCGCCCCGGAAGCACGCAACCGCGGCATCGGCGCGGCTCTCGTGCACGCGGCCGAGGACTACCTGGTCGGCCACGGCCACGCCCTCGGCGCGCTCGCGGTCCGCACGGACAACACCCGCGCCGCCCGGCTGTACAGCCGCCTTGGTTACCGCGACTGGGGCCACGGCACCGTCGTTTGCTACGCGGAGCACGTTTCGCCTGACGGGCGCACGATTTCCGAGGCCGAACGCTGCCACGTCCTGGTGAAAGGGCTGCCGGACGACCGTCCCGCGCCGCTGGCCGGCCGTATGTGCGGCGAGCGCTGAATCTTCAGGACTTGTGCACGAGCTCCGAGATCCCCAGCGTGTCGAAGGCGGCGTCCGGATCGCCCGGCACCCCGTGCCGCGCACGCAGCGACAGCAGATGCGTCTGCCACGTGTCCCGGTCTCGTTGCCAAGCGCGCAGGTACCGGACGCACAGGTCCGGCTCGATCACCAGACTGCGGCCGCGCGCCGCCTTCAGCGCGGCGATCATCCGGCCCTCGGCCGCGCCGGTCAGGTGCGGCGCGTCCCGGACCTGGCGCAGCGTGGTGTCGATGAACGCCTGACGGCTTTCCAGGAAGTCCGCCCAGTACTCCGCGTTCGCGTCGGCGATGCCGAGACCGTTGTCCAGCAGGCAGTAAATGCCCTCGGCGAGCGTGTCGCCGAGTTCCTCCGACCGGGCGCGCACGGTGTCGCGATAGGGGTCGTAGTCGTCCTGGTGCGCGGAGCCGGTCACCGCTGTGGCGCGCAGGCCGGTGCCGCTGAGGAGGAAGAACCAGTCCTCGTTGTAGATGTCCGGGAAGAACGAGGAGAACGCGTTGTGCCCCACGGCCAGTGCGCCGCCGCCGACGAACGTGTCCTGCTGTCCTCCGGAATCGCGGTAGGCGTGGCAGACCACGGAGTTGTCCGGCATGCCGGTGTTGGCGAGGCCGACCGCCGCGTACTCGTCGAGCAGGCCCGCGGCGGCGCGCAGGTCTCCAGGCTGCGAAAGGTGGATGTCGTCGTCGAGGAAGAGGATGCGCTGCCATCCGGCGAGGTCGGCCACGAGCACGCCGAGGTTGCGCTTGAAGCTCGTGTCAGTGCGCCGCGCCAGGCGCTTCGCCTGCAGCAGCTTGCTCGTCGCGAAGGCCGGGACAGTGCCGAGGCCAGCGACTTCGTCGGTGTCGATGGCGCGGACCCGTGCCCCGGCGCGTTTCGCGGCGAGCACCGCGTCGGTCGCCCGTGCGCTCTTGCTGCACAGCAACAGGACTGTGGCGTCGACCTCGCGGGCCGCGCGGAAAGCGTCCTTGAGGTAGGCGGCGGGGCGGCCGTTGGGCACGACGATCGCGTCCAGCTGGGCCTGCGGCGCGTCCTCGGCGGCGACGTGGTGCAGCAGCCGCTGGTGCGTCGTGTGCTGCGCCGGCGCTGCGACGGTCGCGGTCATGGAAGGCTCGATTCTGGCCACTCGTGCAGCCGGTTTTCTCGCAGGGTCCAGTCGGGGGTGAGCCCCTGGTTGTCGAAGACCGGGACCCGGCTGATGATGCTGAAGGAATCCTTGCCCGCGAAGCGCTGGTCGAGGTACGCCTGGTTGCGGTCGCGGAAGCGGTGGTCGGTCAGCGCTCGTACGGCCCCGAGGGTGCCGCGGCCGTACATCCCGTTGCACACGGTCACAGTGCGCTTGCGGTTGAGCGGGCTGACGCCGTGGTAGAAGTGCGCGACGTCTTCGATCAGTCTGCCGTCGTGCAGTTTGGCGCTGAACATCCGGGTCGTTCCGTCCGCGCGGGTCACTTCGAAGCCGGTGTCCAGCTGGTCTTCGTCGCCCTTGCGGCTGATCTGGCGGACCGGCACGTCGACCCGGTCGAGCAGCGCGCGGGTCTGCGGGTTCCAGTCGACGCCGCCGAGCAGCACGAGGTGCGCGGTGTACTCGTCCGCCGAAAGCGTCGTGTTCTGGTCGGTGGTGCGGAAGGTGACTTTGCTGGCCGGGTTGCACGCGCGGATGTGGCCGTAGAGTTCGAGCAGCGCGTCCGGGTCGGCGTAGGTGTAGAGGTTGACGTAGTCCGGGCTGGACGGGTCGGTGTAGGCGATGCGGTATTTCTCCGGCAGCTGCGCGCAGACGATCACGATGTCCTGCTGCGGCGGGAAGTGCCAGAGGCTCGCGGGCGCGAAGACCGGCTGGGCGGGCGGGTCGTCGAGGTCGCCGCGCAGCGCCTGCAGCTCCGCGAGCAGTTCCTTGCGGACCGTGTGCTCGTCGTCTGTCAGGTCGCCGATGTCCAGCAGGTGAAGTTCGCGGCCGTGGACGGAGCGGCGAGTGGCGAAGAAGGTCGCATACGCCTCGAGCCGCGGCTGCGGGGGCGTCACCGGCTTCGCCACGTTCTCCCATGACGACAGCAGCCCGGTGCTCACGCCGAAGGCCTCGGCGAGCTGCCGCTGGGTCAGCACCACGTCGGACCAGGTCTCCTTGCGCAGGGTACGCAGGCGAGCGGCGAGCGCGGGGTTGGGCTGAGACACGACTTCAGACCCTTCAGTGAAGTTCAGTCAGACGTGAATGGCGGGGATTCTACACCCGGGACGCCGGGGTGGCCGGACGGGCCGGGGGTGGAGTGTCGGCGGGTGTTCAGGGGTTGCCAATCTCGGACTAGGCCGGGACCTGAACTGAAGATGTCGTGTGCGCGACACCATTGTTTCAGTCCCGGCCCAGCCTTATAGTAGCTGCTGTGAAAGTCTACTAGATTTCAGTAGCTTCCTGAAATAGGGGGGCGGTCATGGACACCTCAGCAGTACAGGCACCAGTACACCGAGCCATCGTGGTGGTCGACATCGAAGGGTCGACAACCCGTACGAACCCGGCTCGGGCCGGGCTCCGTTCGGTCCTGTTCGACCTGCTCGACGAGGCGTTCCTGGCCGGGGGCATCACCGAGGAGTTCCGGGACCCGTTCATCGACCGGGGCGACGGGGCGCTCTGCCTCATCCGGCCGGTCGACGAGGTCCCGAAGACAGTGCTGCTCGCCCGCGTGGTGCCCGCGCTGACCGAACTGCTCGCCCGGCACGGCGACCAGGATCCCGAACTGGCCTTCCGGCTGCGCGTTTCGGTCCACGCCGGCGAGGTGCACTACGACGCGCACGGGCCCTACGGCGAGGACGTCGACATCGCCTGCCGGCTGCTCGACGCGGCCGACCTGAGACGCAGGCTGCGCAGCTCCTCCGGCCCGCTCGCGCTCGTCGTCTCGAACGCGATCCACCGTTCGGTCGTCCGGCACGGCTACGCCGGGATCGACCGCAGCTCTTTCACCCACGCCTTCCACGTGCGCGTCGGCGGGCAGCGGACGCGGGGCTGGGTCCGCACCACCGACGCCGTCCGGCCGGGAGCGGGACTGATCGCCTGAGCGGTCCGGCCGGCGACGAGGAGGGTGGACCGCTGTGGAGACGATCGGGTTCTGGCCGGCGCTGGGCGCCGCGGACCGCGCGAAGTTCGAAGAGCTGTCCGTCCGCAAGGCTTACCGGCGCGGGGACGTCCTCTGCCGCGAAGGCGAGCGGGCCTCGGTGGTCCTTCTCCTGCTGACCGGGCACGTCCGGATCACCAACGCGACGCCGGACGGGCGCGAGGTCGTGATCGGCGTCCGCGGCGCGGGCGACGTGATCGGCGAACTGGCCGTGATCGACGGCGGACGGAGGTCGGCGACAGTGCAGGCACTCGACGAACTCGACGTACTGGTCGTGCCCGCCGCGCGGTTCGTCGCGCTGTGCCGGCGCGAGGCGGCGATTTCCTGGGCGCTGCTGCAAGTACTGGCCGACCGGATGCGCGACGTCGGACGGCAGTGGCTCGACATCGGCGGCGGGACGAGCACCCGCCGCGTGGCCGCGCAGCTGATGCAGCTGGCGGTGCAGCACGGCGTGCGGCGCGGCACGGACATCGAGGTCGCGGTGCCCGGCACGCAAGCGGAACTCGCGATGACAGCGGCGATTTCGCGCGAATCGTGGGCACGGGTGACGCGGGAACTCCGCCGCCAGGGGGTGATCAGCACCGCGCGCGGCCGGGTGACTATCCACCGGCTCGCGGAATTGCGGAGGCTCGCCCGCTGAACGTGTCAGCTGACACAGATTTCCCGGCTCCGCCGGGGTTTTCTGGATACACACCACCGAGGGAGGCAGTCATGGAACCGTTTCTTCCCGCTCCTCAGCCGGTTCGCTGGCGTCGGGGGGTGTACGCGGCAGCTCTGGTCGTCCCGTTCACCGTCGCTCAGGTGTGGGCGCTGCTGGTGTTGCTGAGTTTCGAATCGCTCCACGGGCTGGTCGCACAGGCGTTCCTGGTGATCCTCGCCGGTTCCCTGATCGCGACGGCCGCGGGCTGGCGCTGGGTGTGGCAGCTGGGTTCGGAGCGCAAACGCGTTCAGGCTCGTGAGGAACTGCGCAGGCGGGCGTACGAGAACATGCGCGAATTCGGGCGCGAGGACCTTCGCGAACCGCGGATACAGGTGCGGATATGACCACCGTGCTGGCCGCCGCGCAGAGTGGCGGGCAAGGCGTGCCGGCGGCGGTGCTCGTGCTCGCGTTGGTGGTCCTGATCGCCGTGATCCGGGTGCTGCGCTGGATCGCCGGACTGGCGGTGCGGCTGGCGGCCTCGGTCGCGGCGATCGCCGGGCTGGTCGTCGGCGCGGCGGGCGTCGGCGGACTGGCCACGTTGACCGCGGTGGCGATGGCGGCCTCGAAATGAGTGTGGACACCGGTTCTGCCGCGGGGCAGACTCGCCCGCATGCCCACGACCGGAAAGCGAATTCTCGCGGTGCTCTCCGTGGCCGCTCTGGTGTCCACGGCCGGGGCGGCCAGCGCCTCGGCCGCCGTTCCCGCTCCTAAATCGCCTGTCGCGACCGGCTATCTCGGCGCGGTGTCGAGCATCGACGCCGACGCCACGGCCATCGGCACGCAGGTGCTGCGCGGCGGCGGCAACGCCGTCGACGCGGCGGTCGCCGTCGCGGCCGCACTCGGCGTCACGGACCCGTTCTCGGCCGGCATCGGCGGGGGCGGGTTCTTCGTGTACTACGACGCGAAGACCGGCAAGGTCCACACGCTCGACGGGCGGGAAACCGCGCCCAAGACCGCGGACGAGAACCTGTTCGTGGAGAACGGCAAGCCGTTGCCGTTCGCGGACGCGGTGACCAGCGGGTTGAGCGTGGGGGTGCCGGGCACTCCGGCTACGTGGCGTGATGCGTTGCGCAAGTGGGGGACCCGGTCGCTCGCCCAGTCGATCGCTCCGGCGGAGCGGTTGGCGCGCAAGGGGTTCGTGGTCGATCAGACGTTCCATGACCAGGTCGCGCACAATGCCGTGCGGTTTGCTGCGTTTCCTTCGACTCGGTCGTTGTATCTGCCGGGCGGTCAGCCGCCGGCGCCGGGGACGGTGTTCCGGAATCCTGATCTTGCCGGCACTTACGGGGAGTTGGCCCGGCGGGGTACGGATGCGTTGTACCGCGGGGACATCGGGGCGGATGTCGCCCGGACTGTTCAGCGGCCGCCGGTCGATCCTGCTTCTTCCCTGAATGTTCGGCCTGGGAAGCTCTCTTTGGGGGATCTTGCCGCGTATCGGGCTATTGAGCGGGAGCCCACGCATACGGAGTATCGCGGGTTGGACGTCTACGGGATGCCTGCGCCTTCGTCTGGGGGGCTTACCGTGGGCGAGGCTTTGAATATTCTGGAGAATTACGATCTTCGCGGGGCTGGCAAGGCTGACTATCTGCAGTATTTCCTGGAGGCTTCGCGGTATGCGTTCGCTGATCGGAATCGGTGGATCGGCGATCCCGCGGTGGTGGATGTTCCGGCTCGGGAGTTGCTCAGTCAGGAGTTCGCGGACAGCCGGGCTTGTTTGATCTCTCGGGACCACGCTGCGACTAGTCCGGTTGCGCCTGCTGATCCTCGGCATCCTCAGCCTTGTGGCGCTGGGTCTGTTGGGGCGCCGACGCCTTATGAAGGGGAGAACACCACTCACCTTACTGTGGCGGACAAGTGGGGGAATGTTGTCGCTTACACCCTTACTATTGAGCAGGAGGGTGGTAGTGGGATTGTGGTGCCCGGGCGTGGGTTCCTGCTGAACAACGAGTTGACTGACTTCTCGTTCGTGCCTGTTACGCCTGGGGTTCCTGATCCTAATTTGCCTGGGTCCGGGAAGCGGCCTCGGTCTTCTATGGCTCCTACTGTGGTGTTGCGGGACGGGAAGCCGTTCTTTGCCACTGGGTCGCCTGGGGGCGCTTCGATTATTACGACTGTGCTGCAGGTTTTGCTTGGGCGGATTGATCGTGGGATGTCGTTGGAGGATGCGATTGCCGCGCCTCGGGCTTCTCAGCGGAATTCTGCCAAGGCGGATGTCGAGGCTGGGTTCTTGGCTCAGCCTGAGGTCGCTGATTTGCAACGGCGAGGGCAGGTGTTTTCGTCTTCGCCTGCGGAGATCGGGGCTTCTACCGGGGTGGAGAGTTTGCGGGACGGGCGGTGGATTGCCGCTGCTGAGCCGGTGAGGAGGGGGCAGGGGGCTGCTGAGGTTGTGTTGCCTTGGCGGTGGCCTGGGGGGCGGTAGTTCGGCTCGTCGCCTGGCGGCGACATTGCTTTTGAGTGGTTGCGTGGGGCACCCCGAAGCTGAGTGTGACTACGGCGCGGAGGTGCTTGTCAAGGCGGGAAAGATGCCTTGACAAGCACCTCCGCGCCGTGTTTTTGGCTTCGTATCGGGGTGCGGGGGGTGTGGCTGCCTTGGGTGGGTGCATCGGCTGCGGTTGGTGAGGGGGCTGGTTAGCGCCCCAATGTGGCATTGGGTGCATGTGACGCACCCAATGCGGCATTGGGGCGTATCTCGGCGGCGCTAGCGAGTGGGTGGGCTGTGAAGGGCTCCTTGAGGGAATCTGATTCCGTGAAGGAGTCCCTCACGGACTTGCGCCGGTCGTGAGGGGAACCCTGAGGGAGTCTGTTTCCGTGAGGGTGGCCCTCACGGACTTGGGCGGGTCGTGAGGGGAGCCCTGAGGGAATCTGATTCCGTGAGGGTGGCCCTCACGGACTGCGGGCGCGGCCGAGGCGTCAGCACGCGAGCGGCGGCGTGCAGGAGTCATCCGGCGGCGAGTTGGCGTTTCACCTCGGCGGCGACGCGGGAGCCTTCCGCGCGTCCGGCGACCTTCGGCTGCACCGCCTTCATCACGGCACCCATCCCGGCCATCCCGGAAGCGCCCGTCTCCGTCACGGCCTCGGTGACCAAGCCGCGCAGTTCGTCGTCCGAGAGTTGCGCGGGCAGGTAGCCGGTCAGGACCTCAGCCTCCGCTCGTTCGCGTTCGGCTGACTCCGCGCGGCCGGCCTTCTCGAAGGCCTCGGCGGCGTCGCGGCGTTTCTTCACCTCTCGGGTGATGATCTTCAGTACCTCGTCGTCGGAGAGTTCGCGTGCGCTGTCGCCTGCGGTCTCTTCGTAGCCGATCGCGGAGAGGGTCAGGCGCAGGGTCGCCGAGCGCAGCTGGTCCCTTGCCTTGATCGCGGTCGTCAGGTCGTCGTGCAGGGTCGCCTTCAGCGTGGTCATATACCCGATCCTGGCGCCCGCCCCGGCTGGCTGCCCGCGCCGCGCCGCCGGGGACGGGGTCTTCTAGACTCGCTTCCGATGTCCGACCAGCCTGAAATCCCCTTTTCCCTTCCGGAGGTGCGGTGATGCGTCTCGTTTTCGCCGGCACCCCGGAGCCTGCCGTGCCGTCGTTGCGCGCGCTGATCGAGTCCGGGCGGCACGAGGTCGTCGCGGTCGTCACGCGGCCGGACGCCCAGGCCGGGCGCGGGCGCAAGGTGCTGCGGTCCCCAGTGGGGGCACTCGCCGACGAGCACGGCATCGAGGTGCTCACGCCCGCTCGCGCTGGTGACCCGGCGTTTCTCGCTCGCCTGCGCGAGCTGGAGCCGGACGTCTGCCCGGTCGTCGCGTACGGGGCGCTGCTGCCGCAGTCCGCGCTCGACATCCCGGCGCACGGCTGGGTCAACCTGCACTTCTCGCTGCTGCCCGCGTGGCGCGGCGCGGCCCCGGTGCAGGCGGCGATCCGGGCGGGGGACGAGATGACCGGCGCGTCCACCTTCCGGATCGTGAAGGAGCTCGACGCGGGGCCGGTGTTCGGCGTGGTGACCGAGACGATCGGCCCGGCCGACACGTCCGGCGCGCTGCTCGGCAGGCTCGCCGAGTCCGGGGCGCACCTGCTGGTGTCCACCGTGGACGGCATCGAGGACGGCACGCTGCGCGCGGTCGAGCAGCCGGGCGAGGGCATGAGCTACGCGCCGAAGGTGACCGTCGAGGACGCGCGGGTGTCGTTCGCGGACCCGGCGTCGGCGGTCGACCGGCAGATTCGCTCGGTGACCCCGGATCCCGGCGCGTGGGCGGAGTTCCGCGGCGAGCGGTTCAAGCTGGGACCGGTCACCGTGCTCGACGAACCCGGTCCGCGGCCGGGCGAGCTGGTGGTCGAGCGCAAGCGCGTGCTCGTGGGCACGGCGACGAAACCGGTGCGGCTGGGCGAGGTCCAGGCCGCCGGCAAGAAACGGATGGCTGCCACCGACTGGGCGCGCGGCACGAGGATCGACGAAGGAGAGCGCCTGCGGTGAACGAGCGTGGAGAACGGCGGCCGTCACGGCCGCAGCGGGGCCGTCCGGCTCCGCGCAAACAGGGACCGCGGCGTCCGCCGGAGGTCGACGCGGCCCGCCAGGTGGCGTTCGACGTGCTGCGCGCCGTCCGCGAGAAGGACGCGTACGCCAATCTCGTCCTCCCGCAGTTGCTGCGGGAACGCCGGGTGAGCGGTCGCGACGCCGCGCTGGCCACCGAACTGACCTACGGTTCCGCCCGCGCGCAGGGCCTGCTCGACGCGGTGATCGCCGCGTGCGCCGACCGGCCGATCGAGAAGACCGACCCGGTGGTCCTCGACGCACTGCGGCTCGGCGTCTACCAGCTGCTGCGCACCCGGATCCCGGAGCATGCCGCCGTCGGGTCCACTGTGGACCTCGTCCGTGCCGAAGCCGGTTCGTGGGCAACGGGATTCGCGAACGCCATCCTGCGCACGGTGTCCACAAAGGACGAAGCGCAGTGGCTCGACGAACTGACCCCGGACGAGACCACCGACCCGATCGGTGCCTACGCGCTCCGCACCGCGCACCCGCGCTGGGTCGCCCGGTCGTTCGCGGAAGCGTTGGGGGACAAGGGCGCTGAGCTGAAAGCCGCCCTCGAAGCGGACGACGCCCGCCCCGAGGTGCACCTGGTCGCGCGCCCCGGCGAGATCAGCGCCGACGAACTGGCCGCCATCACCGGCGGCGACCCCGCGCCGTACTCGCCCTACGGCGTCCACCTGCCCGCAGGCGCCGGCGACCCGGCCGACGCGGAACCGGTGCGCGAACGCCTTGCCGCGGTGCAGGACGAAGGCAGCCAGCTGTGCGCCATCGCCGTCACCAAGGCCCCGCTGGAGGGCTCCGACGAACGCTGGCTGGACCTGTGTGCGGGTCCCGGCGGCAAAGCGGCGCTGCTCGGCGCACTGGCCAAGATCAGCGGCGCGCACGTCGACGCCGTGGAGAAGGCTCCGCACCGCGCCCGGCTGATCGAAAACGCCACCGAGGGCCTGCCGGTCACCGTGCACGTCGCCGACGGCCGCGAAACCGGCCTGGAACCGGGCTACGACCGGATCCTCGTCGACGCTCCGTGCAGCGGCCTCGGCGCACTGCGCCGGCGCCCCGAAGCCCGGTGGCGCCGCAAGCCGTCGGACGTCGCGGACCTCACCAAGCTGCAGGGCGAACTGCTGATGGCGGCCCTGGACCTGGTGCGCCCGGGCGGCATCGTCGCGTACGTCGTCTGCTCTCCGCACCTGGCCGAAACCGAAGGCGTGGTAGGCGAAACCGCCCGCCGCACCAAGTCCGAGATCGTGGACGCCCGGGAGTTCTTCCCCGGCGTCCCGCAGCTCGGCGACGGCCCGTACGTCCAGCTGTGGCCCCACCGACACGGCACCGACGCGATGTTCTGCGCGGTGCTGCGCAAACCGTGACGGATCTAGGTTTGGTCGCCAGCTCGTGCGGCGGACTGGACACCCGGTTCACCGACGAGCTGGCAAAACCGGCAGTCGCCCGAGGCTGGCGATTGGCCATCACGCTCACGCCGACGGCCTGGGGCTGGCTGAAAGCGACCGGCGGCCTGGGCGAACTGGAAGCCACGACGGATCTTCCGGTGCGCAGCACGTCCCGGCTTCCGGGCGAACCGCGTCCGCACCCGGATCCGAAGGTCTTCCTCTTCGCGCCCGCCTCGGCGAACTCGGTGGCGAAGCTGGCGCTGGGGATCGCGGACAATCAGGCGCTCACGCTGCTCGGCGATGTCCTTGGCGCGCCAGGGACCACCATCGTCGTGGCCTATCAGATCCAGCCGACCCGGGCCCACCACCCGGCCTGGCAGCGGCACCTCGACACCTTGGCCGAGGCTGGTGTTCGGCTGCACCGCCTGGACCCACGGCGGCCGTGGTCGGAGCCGCTCGACTTGCTGCCCTCGCCCGCGTAGAAAGCCGTGAGGGGAACCCTGAGGGAATCAGATTCCCTCAGGGTTCCCCTCACGGACTTCAGGCTCAGCGCAGGCGAAGAGCGCGCTTCACCGTGCCGAACAGGTCGGTCTGGTTGGTCAAGCCCACGACGTTCGCCGCCTGCGGCCCGTAAGCCGCGATGCGGACCTGCGTGCCGGTGTGCTCCATCGACGAACCGGGCAGCGCCGTGCCGTAGTTGAGGGTCATGTTCGCGCCCTCGTTGGTGATCAGCGTGGCGGTCTGGCCGGGAGTCTTGGCGTCGTTGGACACGATCTGGCTGGTGTGCCCGTGGTCGGCAGTCACCACGACGAGCGTGTCGGTGTGGCTGCGCGCATAAGCGAGCCCAGCCGCGACAGCCGCGTCGAAGTCGATCGTCTCGCCGATCTGCCCGCACGGGTCAGCCGCGTGGTCCTGCTTGTCGATCGAAGCACCCTCGACCTGCAGGAAGAATCCCTTGTTGCTGCGCCGATCCTCCAGCAGCTGCAACGCCTTCTGCGTCTGCGCCACCAGCTTCGGCTGCGTCTTCGGCAGCGCCGGGTTCGGGGTGCAGCGAGTCGGCGCGGTACCGCCCTGCGTCGCCTTCGGCCCGGCCCAGTTCACCGGCATGTTGCCCGACGCGAACAGCCCGAGCAGCGGCTGGCCCGGACGAGCCTTGGCCAGGTCGTCGGCCGTGTTCACCACGTTGTACCCAGCGGCCTTGGCCTGCTCCAGAACCGGCTTGCCCTTGAACTGCCCGGCGGTCGCCAACTGGGCGAAGTACTTCGCGCCGCCGCCGAGGAGCACGTCCGGACGGGTCTGCACGAGCTGCTCGGAGATCGAGCCCGCGCCGCCGTTCTCCTTGGCGTTCTGCGCGCACTTCTTGGTCGTCTCGTCCGGGCCCTTGCAGTCGCGGTCGACGACGTGCGCGCCGAGCACGGCCGGGGTCGCGTCCTGGACCTCGGCGGTGGTCACGTCGCCGGTGCGGAGACCGCTGCGCTTCGCGAGCTCGAGCAGCGTCGGGACCGGGTTGCCGTAGGCATCAACGGAAATCGCGCCGTTGTAGGTCTTCGTGCCGGTCGCCCAGCCGGTGCCCGACGCCGCGGAGTCGGTGACGTAGTCCGGCTTCGCCGGGTTGCCCTTCTCGACCGCGTACGTGGTGTAGTCGCCGGTCAGCGGGAACTCGTCCATCGCGAGCCGGCCAGCCGCGCCGCGCTCGTAGTTGCGCGCCGAGGTGATCTCGGACTGGCCCATGCCGTCGCCGATGAACAGGATGACGTTGCGCGCGTGCCCGCCCTGGATCGCCTGGCGGACCTCCTGCGTGCGGTCGCCCGCGCCGGCCGAAGCGGTGCGCGCGCCCTGGTCGTCCTGGTTGCCCTGCGCGGCGATCGCGACCGGGGCCGCGGCGACCATCGCGACGCCCAGCGCGCCCGCCGCCAGCCACTTGCGGCGGCCTGCCAAGACCGTTCTCATGGTTCTCCTCGAGGTGCTTCTCGTCCGGAACTTCCGGATGTGACCCATTAGTGCTCGCCGATGTGTTCGATGCGGAGAATCCGGATGAGCGCCCGGTGTCCGGAAAGCGAACTCCGATGCGGTCACGGCCGGTGAACAGGCCGGAACCGGGTCCTCTTACACTCGGGTCGTGGCTTCACCTCTCATCGCACCCAGCATCCTGTCCGCCGACTTCGCCAAGCTCGGCGAGGAGATCGCGGCCGTCGCGCGCCCCGGGGACACCCGGGCCGACTGGGTGCACGTGGACGTCATGGACGCGCACTTCGTGCCCAACCTGACCCTCGGCCTCCCGGTGGTCCAGTCGATCCTCAAGTCGACCGACGTCCCCATCGACTGCCACCTGATGATCGACGACCCGGACCGCTGGGCGATCGGCTACGCCGAGGCCGGCGCGTACAACGTCACGGTGCACGTGGAAGCGGCCGCGGACCCGGTCATGCTGGCGAAGAACCTGCGCGCCGCGGGCGCGAAGGCGGGGCTGTCGATCAAGCCGGGCACGCCGCTCGAACCGCATCTGGAAACCCTCAAGCACTACGACACGCTGCTCGTCATGTCGGTCGAACCGGGCTTCGGCGGGCAGTCGTTCATCGCTGACGTCCTGGAGAAGGTGCGCACCGCGCGCCGCCTGGTCGACACCGGGCACCTCAAGCTGATCGTCGAGATCGACGGCGGGATCAACTCCGACACCATCGAACAGGCCGCCGAAGCGGGCGTCGACTGCTTCGTCGCGGGCTCGGCCGTCTACGGCGCCGAGGACCCCGGCCGCGCCGTCGCCGCGCTGCGCGAGCAGGCCGCCCGCCTCCGCGTCAGCTGACGTCGCGGCCCGGGAAGCTCCCGGGGCGCGGCGGGTGTTGGATGGAAGGGCCACCGAGGGCGGTGGCCGGGCGAGGAGGCAGCAGTGTTCACGGGAATTGTCGAAGAGGTCGGCGAGGTCACGGCGGTCGAGCAGCTCACCGACGCGGCTCGGCTCACCGTGCGCGGCCCGTTGGTCACCTCGGACGCGGGCCACGGCGATTCGATCGCGGTGAGCGGCGTCTGCCTGACCGTCGTCACGGTCTCCGGCGGCGAGTTCACCGTCGATGTGGTGAACGAAACACTCCAGCGTTCGAGCCTCGCGAAGGTGGCCGTCGGCGACGCGGTGAACCTCGAGCGCGCGACCCCGGCGGGCGGGCGGCTCGGCGGGCACATCATGCAGGGCCACGTGGACGGCACCGGCGTCTTCGTGTCCCGCGACGAGCGCGGCGTGACGACGTTCTCCCTGCCCCCGGCCTTGTCGCGGTACGTCGTGGAGAAGGGTTCGATCGCCGTCGACGGCGTTTCGCTCACCGTCGCGAGCGTCTCGGAGGACCGGTTTTCGGTCGCGTTGATCCCCACCACGCTCGAGGTGACGACGCTGGGCAGGCGGGAAGAAGGCGACCACGTGAACCTCGAAGTGGACGTCGTCGCGAAGTACGTGGAGAAGCTCACTGCGCCACACGTGGCGGCGAACGCGCACAATGTGTGACATCCACCCGGCGGCGGCAGCGAAGGAGCACCCGTGAGCGAGACGAAGGCGGCCGAGCCGCAGACCGGTTGGACCCCGTGCGGAGCAGGCGCGGTGGTAGACGTCGACGCCATCGAGGCCGCGATCGCGGACATCGCGGCCGGACGCGCCGTGGTCGTTGTCGACGACGAGGACCGCGAGAACGAGGGCGACCTCATCTTCGCCGCCGAGAAGGCGACGCCGGAGCTGCTCGCGTTCATGGTGCGCTACACCTCGGGTTACGTGTGCGTCGCGCTGACCGAGTCCGAGGCGGACCGGCTCGACCTGCCGCCGATGTACCACACGAACCAGGACCAGCGCGGGACCGCGTACAGCGTCACGGTCGACGCGGCGGAGGGCATCACCACCGGCATCTCCGGCACCGACCGCGCGCACACCACCCGGCTGCTGGCCGACCCCGAGGCCACCGCGAAGGACTTCCGCCGCCCCGGGCACGTGGTGCCGCTGCGCGCCAAGGAAGGCGGCGTGCTGCGCCGTCCCGGGCACACCGAGGCCGCGGTGGACCTGGCCCGGCTGGCGGGCCTGCACCCGGCGGGCGCGCTCTGCGAGATCGTGTCGCAGAAGGACGAGGGCGACATGGCCCGGCGCGACGAGCTGGAAGTGTTCGCCGCCGACCACGACCTCAAAATCATTTCGATCGCGGACCTGATCGCCTACCGGCGGCGCACCGAGAAGCAGGTGGAGCGCGTCGCCGAGGCGCGGATCCCGCTGGCCGCGGGCGAGTTCCGCGCGGTCGGGTACGACAGCCTGCTCGACGGGATCGAGCACGTCGCGTTCGTCTACGGCGAGATCGGCGACGGCGAGGACATCCTGGTCCGCGTCCACTCCGAATGCCTCACCGGCGACGTCTTCGGTTCGCTGCGCTGCGACTGCGGCCCGCAGCTGGACGCCGCGCTGCAGAAGGTGGCCGACGAAGGCCGCGGGGTCGTGCTCTACATCCGCGGGCACGAAGGCCGTGGGATCGGCCTGCTGCACAAGCTTCAGGCGTACCAGTTGCAGGACGCGGGCGCGGACACCGTCGACGCGAACCTGGCGCTGGGCGTCCCCGCCGACGCGCGCGACTACGGCACCGGCGCGCAGATCCTGTGCGACCTCGGCGTCCGGTCGATGCGGCTGCTCACGAACAACCCGGCGAAGCGGGTCGGCCTCGAGGGCTACGGCCTGCGCGTCACCGGCCGGGTCGCGCTGCCGATCTCGCCGAACCCGGAAAACCTGCGGTACCTGCGCACGAAGCGCGACCGGATGGGGCACGACCTCAGCCAGCTCGAGCACTACGACCAGGTCGGCGCGTCCGACCAGGGCACCGAGGAGGACACCACGCGATGAGCGGCGAGGGGCGGCCGGAAGCCGCGCTCGACCTGCGCGACTGCAAGTCCCTGCGGCTGGCGGTCGTCGCGACGCGGTGGAACGCGAAGATCACCGACGTGCTGCTGGAGCGCGCGCTCGCCGCGGCGAAAGACGCCGGGCTGGAGGAAGAGCCCACGGTCATCCGCGTGGCGGGCGCGGTGGAGCTTCCGGTCGCGGCGCAGGCGCTGGCGCGCAACCACGACGCGGTCGTCGCGCTGGGCGTCGTGATCCGCGGTGGCACCCCGCACTTCGAGTACGTGTGCGACGCGGTCACCGCGGGCCTCACCCGGGTCGCGCTCGACGAGAGCACCCCGGTCGGCAACGGCGTGCTGACCTGCGACACCGAACAGCAGGCGCTGGACCGTTCCGGCATGCCCGGCTCTGTGGAAGACAAAGGCTACGAAGCGGCCGTGGCGGCGCTTGACACCGCGCATGTGCTGCGCGGCCTCGACAAGCCGTGGACCGAGCGGGGATTCGTGTGAGCGTGATGACCGAGGAGCAGACCGCCCTGGTGATCCGGCCGCGCCGGGCGCTCGTGATGTGCAGCGTCCTGGCGGTGGCGCTGCTCGCGGCGTTCGTGATCGTGGCGGTTTTGCTGCGCAGCTCGCACACCGGCGTCGTGTTCGAGGCGTCGGACCAGATCGCGATGATCGGCATCGGCGTCGCGCTCTCGGCGGGCACGATGCTGTTCGGCAACGCCCGCGTCCGCGCGGACGCCACCGGCATCGAGGTCCGCAACGTCCTCGCGCGGCGCGTGTTCACCTGGGATCAGGTGCTGTCGATCAGCTTCCCGGACGGCGCCTCGTGGGCTCGGCTGGAACTGCCGGACGACGAGTACTTCTCGGTGATGGCCGTGCAGGCGGTGGACCGGGAACGCGCGGTGATGGCGGTGCGGGCGCTGCGCAAGCTGCACCGGGCCGCCACCGAGGGCTGAGTTCTTACCGCTCCGGATCCAGCTCCAGATCCACGACGATCGGCGCGTGGTCGGACGGCCCCTTGCCCTTGCGGGCCTCGCGGTCCACGTAGGAATCGGTGACCGCCTTGGCGAAAACCTCGTTCCCGTAGACGAGGTCGATGCGCATTCCCTTGTTGTTGGGGAAGTTCCCGGCGCGGTAGTCCCAGTACGTGAACGGGTGGTCGTACTTCAGCGGCCGCGGGAAAACGTCGGACAGTCCCGCGTCGCGGAGCTTCTTCAGCGCTGCCCGTTCGGGCTCGGTGACGTGCGTGGACTCGGCGAAAACCGAGATGTCCCAGACGTCCTGATCCGTTGGCGCAACGTTGAAGTCGCCCATCACCGCGAACGGACGCGCGTGCTGCAGCTCTTCGCCGACCAGATCGCTGAGCTTCTCGAACCACTCGAGTTTGTAGGCGTAGTGCGGGTTTTCCGGCTCGCGCCCGTTCGGCACGTACACCGACCAGATGCGGATCCCACCGCACGTCGCGCCGATCGCGCGCGCCTCGGCCTGCCCGTCGAAGCCCGGTTCGCCCGGCAGCCCGCGCACCACGTCGTCGAGCCCGATCTTCGAGAGGATCGCGACGCCGTTCCACCGCCCGAGCCCGTAGGCGGCGACCTCGTACCCGCGCGCGGTGATCTCGTCGGCGGGGAAGGCTTCGGTGGTGTTCTTGAGTTCCT
Organism: Amycolatopsis sp. cg13; assembly: GCF_041346965.1. Taxonomy (GTDB): domain Bacteria; phylum Actinomycetota; class Actinomycetes; order Mycobacteriales; family Pseudonocardiaceae; genus Amycolatopsis. Next base: position 2,896,609 of record NZ_CP166848.1, on the reverse strand, counting down.
GCAGGCAGAGCACGTCCGGCGCGGTGCGGTCGAGCCAGTCGAGCACGCGAGGCAGCCGGGGAACGATGGAATTGACGTTCCAGGTGGCGACGCGGACGGTCATGGCTGCGCTCCTGATCGTTCGGCGGGTCGGCGAGGCTACGGTACCGGCAGGCCGGTGTCGGCTCCCGGTCGCGGCGCCACGATCGATGCGCGTCCGCCGGGTGTCCGGGCTCTGCCTGGTACGCAATGCAGATGTCCGTGAAGGGCTCCTTGAGGGAATCAGATTCCTGCAAGGAGCCCTTCACGGAGGACTGCTGGAGCGGAGAGTCATGCGGCCGTCTCGTTCCAGCCGGTGGGGTCTCACGGAAACTGTCGGACCCTCGCCATACAGTGGGGCACGTGGCTGATCCGACCACCTACCGACCTCAGCCGGGGAGCATCCCGGACTCGCCTGGCGTCTACAAGTTCCGCGACGACGCCAAGCGGGTCATCTACGTCGGCAAAGCGAAGAGCCTGCGCAGCAGGCTGAACTCGTACTTCGCCGACCTGTCCGGCCTTCATCCGCGCACGCGGCAGATGGTCACCACCGCGGCGAGCGTCGAGTGGACCGTCGTCGGCACCGAGGTCGAGGCGCTCCAGCTGGAGTACAACTGGATCAAGGAGTTCGACCCTCGCTTCAACGTCCGCTACCGCGACGACAAGAGCTACCCGGTCCTCGCGGTCACGCTGAACGAGGAATTCCCCCGGCTGCACGTCTACCGCGGCGCGCGCAAGAAGGGCGTCCGCTACTTCGGGCCGTACTCGCACGCGTGGGCGATCCGCGAAACCCTCGACCTTCTCCTGCGCGTTTTCCCCGCCCGCACCTGTTCCACCGGCGTCTTCCGCCGCCACGGGCAGATCGGGCGGCCGTGCCTGCTCGGCTACATCGACAAGTGCTCGGCACCGTGCGTCGGCCGGGTGTCGGCGGACGAGCACCGGGCGATCGTCGAGGACTTCTGCGACTTCCTCGCCGGCCGCACGGACGCGATGGTGAAGCGGCTCGAACGGGAGATGGCCGCGGCGTCGGAGGAACTGGAGTTCGAACGCGCCGCGCGGCTGCGGGACGACCTCGGCGCGTTGCGTCGCGCGATGGAGAAGCAGGCCGTGGTGTTCGGCGACGGCACAGACGCCGATGTCGTCGCCTTCGCGCACGACGAACTCGAGGCCGCCGTGCAGGTGTTCCACGTGCGCGGCGGGCGCGTGCGCGGGCAGCGCGGCTGGGTGATCGACAAGGCCGAGGAGATGGACGTCCAAGCGCTGGTCGACCACTTCCTCACCCAGTTCTACGGCGAGGAATCCGACCGCGCGGGCCGCGACGACGTCGAGACCGGCCCGGTCGTCCCGCGCGAAGTGCTGGTGCCGGAGCTGCCCGCGGACGCCGACGCGGTCGAGGAGTGGCTGTCTGGTCTGCGCGGGTCGCGGGTGCGGCTGCGAGTCGCGCAGCGCGGCGACAAGAAGGCGCTCGCGGAAACGGTGGAGCGCAACGCGAAGGAAGCGTTCACCCAGCACAAACTGCGCCGCGCGGGCGATCTCACCGCGCGGTCCGCGGCGCTGCAGGAACTCCAGGACTACCTGGCGCTCGACACCGCGCCGCTGCGCATCGAATGCATCGACATCAGCCACATCCAGGGCAGCGACGTCGTGGCGTCGCTGGTGGTGTTCGAGGACGGGCTGCCGCGCAAGTCCGAGTACCGCAAGTTCGCGCTGCGCGAGGCGGCGACCGAGGGCGACGTCGCGTCCATCGCCGAGGTCGTGCGGCGGCGCTTCTACCGCTATCTCAAGGAAACCGCCGAAAACGCGGCTGAGACAACGGAAACCGCTTCGGAGGCCGTCGAGGAAGAGGAAGCGGGGGACGAGGCGATCCAGCCGGCGCGCGCCGGGATCGACCCGGAGACCGGCCGCCCGCGCAAATTCGCCTATCCGCCGAACCTGCTGGTCGTCGACGGCGCGGGCCCGCAGGCCACCGCGGCCGCGGACGTGCTGGCGGAACTGGGCATCACCGACATCGCCGTCGTCGGGCTCGCGAAGCGGCTCGAAGAGGTGTGGCTGCCGGGAGAACCGGATCCGATGATCCTCCCGCGCACGTCCGACGCGCTGTTCCTGCTGCAGCGGCTGCGCGACGAGGCGCACCGGTTCGCCATTCGCTACCACCGCGAAAAACGCGCCAAGCGCATGCAGACGTCCGAATTGGACAGTGTGCCCGGACTCGGGCAGGCTCGGCGCACCGCGCTGATCAAGCACTTCGGCTCGGTGAAGAAGCTCAAGCAGGCCCGGGTCGAGGAAATCGAAGCGGTGCCCGGTTTCGGCAGGCGCACCGCCGAGGCCGTGGTGGCGGCACTGGCCGGGGAGACCGGCGCCGCACCGCGAGCAGTACCGGGAGGGGACCAGGGGTCGTGATCGGGAAGGAAGCACACAAGTGAGTGCGGAAGAGGAAAAACGGGGCAGCGGGATGGAGGTCGCGGTCGTGTCCGGCCTCTCCGGCGCGGGCCGCTCCACGGCGGCCAAATGCCTGGAGGACCTCGGCTGGTTCGTGGTCGACAACCTGCCGCCGGAGCTGATCGCCACGATGGTCGAGCTCGGCGCGCAGGCGCGGGGGGCGATCACGAAGGTGGCGGTGGTGATGGACGTGCGTTCGCGCGCGTTCACCGACGACCTGGCCTCGGTGATCAAGGACCTGGACGCGCGCGGGTACAAGCCGCGCGTGCTGTTCCTGGAGGCCACCGACGCGGTGCTGGTGCGCCGCTTCGAATCGGTCCGCCGCGGCCATCCGATGCAGGGCGACGGCAGGCTCGCCGACGGCATCACCGCCGAGCGCAAGCTGCTTTCGCCGCTGCGCGAAGAGGCCGACCTGGTGCTCGACACGTCCGCGCTGTCGGTGCACGACCTGCGCGCGAAAATCGAGGACGCGTTCGGCTCCGAGGCCAGCACGCAGACCCGCGTCACCGTGCTGTCCTTCGGCTACAAGTACGGTTTGCCGATGGACGCCGACCTGGTGATGGACGTGCGGTTCCTGCCGAACCCGTTCTGGATCCCGGAGCTGCGCGAGCACACCGGCCTCGACGGCGAGGTGCGCAATTACGTCCTGTCGCAGGAAGGCGCCGAGGAGTTCCTCGACCGTTACCACCAGCTGCTGCGGCTCATCGGCGCCGGCTACAAGCGCGAGGGCAAGCGGTACCTGACGCTCGCGGTCGGCTGCACCGGCGGCAAACACCGCAGCGTCGCGATCTCCGAGGAACTCGCCCAGCGACTGTCCAATGAGGACGGCATGGCAGTAAAGGTGGTGCACCGGGATCTTGGCCGGGAGTGACGTGCGCGCGGTGGCGCTGGGCGGAGGACACGGGCTGCACGCGACGCTGACCGCGCTCCGGCGGATCACCTGCGCCGTCACGGCGGTGGTGACGGTGGCCGACGACGGCGGGTCGTCCGGCAGGCTGCGGCGCGAACTGGGGCTGCTGCCGCCGGGCGACCTGCGCCAGGCGTTCGCCGCCTTCGCCGCGGAGGACGGCGGGCGGCTGTGGGCGGAGGTGTTCCAGCACCGCTTCGGCGGCGACGGCGCGCTCGCCGGGCACGCCGTCGGGAACCTGCTGCTCGCCGGGCTGTTCGAGGTGCTCGGCGACCCGGTGGCCGCGCTCGACGAGGCCAGCAGGCTGATGGGCATCTCCGGCCGCGTGCTGCCGATGTCGCCGGAGCCGCTGGAGATCGAAGGCGAGGTCAGCGGCCTGGACAGCGAGAACCCGGACGCGATCCGGCGGATCCGCGGCCAGGTCGCGGTCGCCAGCACCCCCGGCCAGGTGCACCGCATCACCTTGCACCCGGCGGGCCGCCAGGAACGCCCGCCGCGCGGCTGCGCGGAGGCGATCGAGGCGGTGCTGGAGGCGGACGTCGTGTTCCTCGGCCCCGGCTCGTGGTTCACCAGCGTGCTGCCGCATTTGCTCGTCCCGGATCTGCACGACGCGCTCGTGCGCACGACGGCCACGAAGGTCGTCGTGCTGAACTTGGTCCCCCAACCGGGGGAAACCGGCGGATTCTCCCCGGAGCGGCATCTGGACGTACTCTTCGAGCACGCGCCCGCGCTGCGGGTCGACGCCGTCGTCGCGGACCGTGATTCCGTCCCTGACCCGGCAAGCCTGCGCCGGGCGGCCGAACGCCTGGGAGCGAGGGCCTGCCTGGGGGCGGTGGCCGACCCGGTCGTGGAGGGACGGCATGATCCAGGTGCGCTCGCCCAGTGCATGCGAGAGGCACTAGGCCTCGGCGGGGAGCACTGTGGGTGACGGCGGGCGCGCAGCGAAAGGCAGGAGGGGCAGTACATGGCGATGACCGCCGCGGTGAAGGACGAACTGAGCCGGCTCGAGATCACGAAGATCGGGCCGCGCCGGGCGGAGGTCGCGTCGCTGCTTCGCTTCGCGGGCGGGCTGCACATCGTGGCCGGCCGGGTCGTGGTCGAGGCGGAGCTGGACACGGGTTCGGTCGCGCGGCGGCTGCGCAAGGAGATCCACGAGCTGTACGGGCATCATTCGGACGTGCACGTGATCACCGCGAGCGGTGGCCTGCGCAAGGGGACGCGGTATGTCGTGCGCGTGGTGAAGGACGGCGAGGGCTTGGCTCGGCAGACCGGCCTGATCGACCAGCGCGGGCGCCCCGTGCGCGGCCTGCCCGCCGCCGTGGTGTCCGGCGGGGTGGCCGACGCCGAAGCGGCTTGGCGCGGCGCCTTCCTGGCCCACGGCTCGCTGACCGAACCGGGCCGTTCGTCGTCCCTCGAGGTGACCTGCCCGGGCCCGGAAGCGGCCCTGGCGCTGGTCGGCGCCGCCCGCCGGATGGGCATCCAGGCGAAGTCCCGCGAGGTACGGGGAGCGGACCGGGTCGTGGTCCGCGACGGTGACGCCATCGGAGCCCTGCTGACCCGCCTGGGCGCGCACACGAGCGTGCTGCAGTGGGAAGAACGCCGGATGCGCCGGGAAGTCCGCGCGACCGCCAACCGCCTCGCGAACTTCGACGACGCGAACCTGCGCCGCTCGGCCCGCGCGGCAGTCGCGGCGGCCGCCCGGGTGGAGCGGGCTCTGGAAATCCTGGGCGACACCGCTCCGGACCACCTGCTCGCCGCCGGTCGCCTGCGCTTGTCGAACCGCCAGGCGTCGCTCGAGGAACTGGGCCAGTTGTCCGACCCGCAGATGACGAAAGACGCGGTAGCCGGCCGGATCCGGCGGCTGCTGGCGATGGCGGACAAGAGGGCGAAGGAACTGAGCATCCCGGACACCGAATCAGCGGTGACGCCGGAAATGCTGGAGGAAGAAGCCTGACGCGGCTGTCGGGTTCACGCTGGGGGAGAGGCCGTCGCGAAGCTTCCGGGCTGCGGCGGGTAGCGCTGGCTGAGCATGGGTGCGGGGCTCGTGAGTGGCGATGCCGGTTCTAACCGGCATCGCCACTCACGACCACCCCGCTGCCCGGCTTCCTGCCCCTCGCGCCTCCGCCTGCTCCGTTGGCGCGCGTTGATTCGCTCCGCGCGGTGAGCGGATTGGTCCCGCCCGCTACGCGGTTCCGCCGCTCCGTCGCGCTTGCTACGCGGTTCCGCTACTCCGTCCCGTCCGCTATGCGTGTTCCGCCGCTCCGTCCCGCTTGCCACGCGTGCGTTGCCGCTCCTCGGAGCACCTGCCCACCGCCCCGTACTGAGCCTCGCACCTGCTCAGCTCAGCCGCGTCCGGCCGCCAAGATTTCGTCCACAGTGGACAAATCACTCCCGCCACACCACCGGGTTCGCTACCGTGGGGGCCATGATCGATGTGCCGCTTTCCGCACTTGAACTCGCGCTCGTCGAAGCCGGGCAGTCGGCCACGGCGGCGCTCGGGCCGCTGTCCTCGGTCGCTCGGCGGCTCGACGACCTCGGCTACCACCGCCTCTGGTTCGCCGAGCATCACGGTTCCCCGGCGATCGCCAGCGCGTCCCCGCAGGTGCTCGCGGCGTATGCGGCCGCGGTGACGTCGCGGGTGCGCGTCGGGTCCGGCGGGGTTCTCGCACCCAACCACGCGCCGTTCGCGCTGGCTGAGCAGTTCGGCACGCTTTCCGCCCTCAGCGGCGGCCGGGTCGATCTCGGCGTCGGGCGCGGGCCGGGCGCGCTCGATCCGGAGATCATCCGTGCGCTGCGCCGCGGAGCCGAACCGGCCGGAGAGGCCGACTACCACGCGGATGTCGACGAGTTGCTGAGGCATCTCGGCAGCGAGAAGGTGCTCCCGGGCGGAGTGGACGTGCCGGAGCCGTGGCTGCTCAGCTCCAGCCCGGCGGGCGCGGAGGTCGCGGCCGAGCGCGGGCTGCCGATCGCGTTCGCGCATCACATCCGGCCGGACAACACCGCGCCCTCGCTGGAGCGGTACCGGGAGAAGTTCCGGCCCTCGAAGTGGCGGTCCGAGCCGTACGTGCTGCTGTGCGTCGAGACGATCTGCGCGGACACCGACGCCGAGGCCGAATACCTGTCCGGGCCGATGAACGTCCTCAAATCCCACCTGCTCACCGGCGGCGGGGGAGACCAGCCGATGCTGACCCCGGAGCAGGCCGCCGAGTACGAGTTCGCGCCGGAGATGGTTCCGCAGCTCGAACACTTCCGCGCCGCGCAGGCGTACGGCGAACCGGACCAGGTCCAAGCGCGGCTGGCTGAGCTGGCTAAGCAGACCGGTGCGGACGAAATCATGGTCACAGTGCCGGTGTTCGACGCGAAGGCGCGCATCCGCTGTTACGAACTGGTGGCCGGAGCCTGAAAAGGTGCGGCAGGGTGACCGGCGCCGCTCCGGTCACCCTGCCGCGGCTTATCCGGCGAGACCCGCGCCGGGGAACTTCAGCTGCACCACCACGTTGTCGATGGTGTCCGGCGTGCCGCCGAGCTTGTCGTTGTTCGTCGAGGTCACCCACAGGTGCCCGTCCGGCGTCTTGGTCACCGAGCGCAGGCGGCCCCAGCGGCCGGAGAACACCGCGGACACCGTGCCGATGCTGTCGCCCTTGATCTGCGTTGCGAACAGCTGCTTGCCGGTCACCGCGGCGATGTAGATCCAGTCGTTCACGATCTCGATGCCCGACGGTCCGGCCTGCGAGGTCGGCCACGTCTTCTTCGGCGCGATCGTCCCGCTGCAGTCGCCGATCGTGCCCTCGCAGGCCGACCAGCCGTAGTTGCCGCCCTTTTGGATCAGGTTCAGCTCGTCCTGGCTGCTCTCGCCGAACTCCGACGACCACAGCCGCCCTTGCGAATCCCAGGCGAGTCCCTGCGGGTTGCGGTGCCCGTAGCTCCAGACGTACCGCGCGTTGCCGCCGGTGGCGTAGAACGGGTTGTCGCTCGGCGCGGAACCGTCCGGGTTGAGCCGCAGGATCTTGCCGTTGAGCGAGCTCTTGTTCTGCGCGTTGGCCTTGACCTTCGCGTCGCCGACGGTGGCGTACAGCTTGCCGTCCGGGCCGAACGCGATCCGGCCGCCGTTGTGGTACTGGTTTTTCGACATGCCGGTCAGCACCGGGGTCGTGGTCTTCGACAGCGTGGTGCCGTCGTAGGTGACCTTCACGATCCGGTTGTCGCTGGACGACGTGTGGTACAGGTACACCGCGTGGTCGGTGTTCCACTGCGGCGAAATCGCCAGCCCGAGCAGGCCGCCCTCGCCGTTCGTCGTGACCACGCCGGGGATCTTGCCGAGCGTGGTCTTCTTGCCGTCCGGGGTGATCTGCAGCAGCTCGAACCGGTCCCGTTCGGTCACCAGCGCGTTGCCGTTCGGCAGGAAACCGACGGCCCAGCCGAGGTCGACCTTCGCGATGTCCTTGTCGTACGAGGGGATTCCGCCGCCCGCACCGCTGCTGCTGGTCGTCTTCGCGGTGACCGCGTTGCTCGCCGCGGACGCGTTTCCGTTGGGGTCACGCGCCTTCACGGTGAACGTGTAGGAAGTGTTCGATTTGAGGTCGGTGACCGTCGCCGAAGTCTGCGTCGTGGTCGAAACGACGTTGTTGCCCTGATACACGTCGTAGCCCGCGATTGAGCCGCTGTCGTCGGTGGAAGCCTTCCAGGACAACGAAATGCTGTCCGAAGTGCTGCCGGTCGCCTTGAGCGAACCGGGCACGCTCGGCGGGGTTTTGTCGTCGCTGGGCGGGGTTTTCACGCCGACGACGTTGCTCGGCTGGGACGGGTTGCCCGCCGCGTCGTAGGCGATCACCGAGATGTCGTACGACGTGTTCGGCGTCAGCTGGTCGACGGTCGCCGAGGTGGTCTTGCCGTCCACGACCTTCAGCGTGTTGCCGCCGCGGTTGATCTCGTACCGCGTGACGCCGACGTTGTCCGTCGCCGGGTCCCAGCGGAAATCTGCCGCGGTGGGCCGGATGTTCGACGCCTGGAAGTTCTTCGGCGGCGTCGGCGGTTCGTTGTCGGCCGGGGCGCTGAAGCTGTCGGTGATCTTGTCGGTGTTGGGCCCGCCGTTCGCGGACGCTGAAACGGTGCGCACGTGGTTGACGCCCGCGGTGAGCTGCACGGTCGTGGTGACGGTCTTCCACGTCGTCCAGGAACCCGTGGCAGGGAAGGAAACCGTGCCCTTGTCGCCGCCGTCGACCACGAGCTTCATCGGCCGGTCGTCGGCGGTTCCGTTGGCGTAGCGGAAAGTCAGCGTGTGCGTGCCGGCCTGTGCCGCGTTGACCGAGTAGTCGGCGTAGCTGCCGACGAGATTGTCGAAGTCCACGAATCCCTTGCCGGAGTACCCGGAGTGGTTCGTGGCGATCTTGGCCTGGGAGAGTGTCGCGTCCTCGGACTCGTAATCCCCGGTCGCCGCGGTCGCGGTCACGGGGGTCAGCAGTGCGCAGCCGAGCGCGGTCGCCGCGGTACCGGCGAACAGCGCGCTCAACGTCGAGCGTCGTGCCACGGGGGCCTCCTGCTTGAGGGGGATCGGGGCGGCGGCGGGGAAGAGAACGTCTTCGTTAGGAAAGTTTCCTATTTATCGGGACAGATCACACACCCTCGGCAGGTGCGGTGTCAATAGTGCGATCGCGGCATTACGCTCCGCAGCCGTAGCCGCGGAACGTGATCCGAAAGAACCGGCGGGTCAGAAGCCGGCGATGTCCGCTCGTGCGATCACCTTCGTGATCCTCGCCCGGACGAGGGATTCTTCGGGGACGGCGTTGCGCTCGCCGTAGGCCGGGCCGTTCTCCTCGCCCATGTAGCGCGCGCCGAGCCGGGTGGCCCACTCGCGCATTTCGTCGAGGTCGTGGTGCAGCTCCGCCTCGGCGGTGAACTGCACGTACGAGAATGGCGGCCGCTGGTCGTCGACGGCCAGCGAGATCCGCGCGTCGCGGCGCAGGGCCTTGCCTTTCAGCGTGTCCGTGCCGGTGGTGAAGATCAATTCGTCACCGCCAGGCCCCTCGTTCAGCAGAAACCACACCGGCGTGACGACGGGCGCCCCGTTGGCCCGCACGATCCCCAGCATCCCGGTCCGCGTGCCCTCGCTCGCGAACTTCCACCACTCCGCCCTGGTCATCTCCCGCATGCCCGCCACGCTAGCCGTCCGCGTGTGCGGGCGCCCGGGCAGGCCGACTAGCCTGACCTGCTGTGCGATACGACGAGATGGGCGCGGCCGGACTCGCCGACGAGGGGCTGACCCGTCGGCTGAAGGCGCTCGCCTGCACCGCGCCGTTGCACGACCTCGACGCGCGCAAGGCGAAGCTCGACTGGGCCGACGCCACCGTCTACCAGATGGCCGAGATCGCGCTGCACACGATCGACCAGGTCACCATCGCGATGGACTTCGACACCGGCGCGGGCCACGACCAGGTCATCGACCGGCTGCTGCCGTTCATCTCGCTGCAGGCTCCCTCGCGGATGCCGGAAGAGCACGTGCGCGTCGCGAAGTGGGTGCTGGACAACCTGATCAACGTCGGCACCACCGACCGCGGCTTCCGGCGCGTCTACGGCTCGCTCGGCCCCGGCGGCTACCAGCGCCGCCAGTTCGACTTCAAGCTCCTGGTCGAACTGGCCGCGCCGGACGGCGAGGTGTACCTGCGCGCCACCGACGAGGCGATCAACGTGCTGGTCGGCGCGCTGGACACGGACGTCGAGTCGGCGCAGATCGCGGCCGAGGTGAAGCTGGAGAACCTGATCAACCGGGGACGGCTCGCGGACGCGAAGCTCGCCGCGGAACAGGCGCGCTACCGCACTGTGCAGTACGGCGAGACGCTGCGCGCGAAGCTCGACGCCACCCGTCGCGATGTGCGTGCGGTCGACTGGGAGAGCGAGGTGCCGGAGCTGATCGAATCAGCGCTCGGGCACATCGAATCCCGGTTCCGCGCGGAAAACGCGATCCTCAAGAACATCACCACCGCACGGGACGAATCCGAGGACGCGGACCACAAGCGTCGCGCGGCCGAGCTGGTCGACATCGTCGCCGACTGCATCCGCCGCCACACCCGGCTCCAGTCGCGGCTGGCCGACGCCGGTGCGGTCTTCCGCGCCGAACAGGACCGCCAGCAGTTCTCCGGACCGCCGCAGCGGGCCACGATCGACCTGTTCGGCCAGCTCCTGATGCCGACGCTCGGCCTGCCGCTCGCCGACGCCACCGCGCCCGCCGAGCACTTCTTCCACGCCGTCGCGGGCATCACGACGCCGGTCGTGCCGTCGCTGTCCTCGCTGGTGTCGCTGCTGCTGCGGCCCGCCCCGGAACGCGACCAGCTGGTCGGCGAGGTCCCGGAACCGGAGCTGGTGCCCGCCGAGGTGACCGACCGCTTCGGCGACGACGTGTGGCGGCTTGCCGACGAACTGCTCGACCTGCCCGACGTGCCGCGGCGGCTGTCCGGGCTGCTGGAGGACGCGCGCCGCTCCGGGCAGCCGAACCTGGCGTCCCTGGTCGCGCTGCGCGCGGTGCACGCTTACAGTCCCGAGGTCGGCGCGGCGCGCCGGCAGGGGGAACGCCACGTGCTGCTCGCCGTCGACGACGGCACCCTGCTCGACGACCCGGAGTTCGGCGGGGCCGATCTGCTGCTGTCCACCGCGGAGGTCGAACGAGCTGACGACGAGACCGAGGAGGTCGCCTGATGCCCGTGACGCACACGAGCGTCGACGCCGAGGCCGCCGCGCGCCTCGTCGCTTTCGGCATGCGCCCGAAGCAACTGCCCGCCCGCGACGTCGTGTACGGCGAGCTGGTGCGCCGCTACGGCGAGGACAACGCGTTCAAGGCGCTCACCCACGCGGTCGCGTCCGGGCTCGGGCTGATGGTGCTGGAGGTGACGCAGCAGGCCGGATGCGTGCTCGCGGCCACCGACGAGTCCGTCTTCGAGATCAAGATGGACAGCTACGCGCGGCAAGCCAAAATCCGCGAGCGGCGCGAGACGGAAAAGGTGCTGCACGGCCTGATCCACCTCGCGACGGCCGCGCTCGGCTACCCGCGGCCGGACGACCTGGCCAACGACACCTACATCGGCCGGGTGAGCGTCGAGCAGGTCGACGCGATGGTCCGTGAAGCCGCGCGCGTGCTCGACGAACGCGCGCAGCTGGCCGAGGCCAACAACGACCCGCTCGCGGACGCGCCGGAGCTGGAGCAGGCGTGGCGCGCGTACGCCCGCCGTCCGGCCGCAGCGGCGACGAAGGACGGCCGGATGGCGGCGGACACCACGCGCGGCATGGTGTCGCGGGCGCTGCGTTTCCTTGCCGATCAAGGCTTTTTGGTGCAGGTGAGCGACGAGCAGGGCGGCACTTACCGGACGACGCCGCGGTATCAGATCCAGGTGCGGGAGCTGGCCGCGGACGCGGCGTTCGACGACCTGCTCGCGCTCGACGTCGTCGCGGTCGCCGGGGCCGGGGGAACGCTGCGCGCGACGGCCTCGGACACGCTGCAGTGAGGGAACCGAAGTCCGTGAGGGGAACCCTGAGGGAATCAGATTCCCTCAGGGTTCCCCTCACGGACCGGCAGGCGGAACAGGCGCGGTAGAGGGGAAACGGATGTACGAGCTTTCGCGGGTCCGCCTGCATTCGGTGGGCCCGGCGGGCGCCCGGTACCAGGACGTGGTGCTGGACTTCAGCGGCGTCGGGGCCACGATCACCGCGCCGAAGCAGGACGCGCTGTTCTCCGCGGGCATCCACGCGGGCGGCCCGGTGCGCCGCCCGTCGCCGGCGAGCGTGCTGTTCCTGGAGAACGGCGGCGGCAAGTCGGTGCTGATCAAGCTGATCTTCTCGGTCATGCTGCCCGGGCGGCGCCAGGTCGTCGGCACCACGAGCACGAAGGTGCTGGAGAAGTTCGTGACGGCCAAGGACGTCGCGCATGTGGTGCTGGAGTGGCTGCACGTCGAGACCGGGCAGCGGGTGATCACCGGCAAGGTGTCGGAGTGGCGCGGGCATGTGACGTCCGCGGATTCGGAGAACCTGGTCGACTCCTGGTACTGCTTCCGCCCGACCGCCGACGTCGCGCTCGATTCGCTGCCGCTGACCGAGGACGGCCGGCTGCTCACGATGTCCGGGTTCCACGACCGGATCGCGGGTGCCGCGATGGCCGAACCGGAGCTGGAGCTGTTCTGGACGCGCCGGCACCACGAGTGGACCGGACGGCTCGACCAGCTCGGCCTCGACACCGAGCTGTTCCGCTACCAGCGTGCGATGAACGCGGGCGAGGGCGAGGCGGCCGACGCGTTCCAGTTCTCCACCGACGAGGCGTTCGTGGAGTTCCTGCTGCGCGCGGTGCTGTCGGAGGACGAGCCGAAGGACCTCGCCGAGGTCGTGTCGACGTACGCGAACAACCTCGCGCAGCGCGGCGATCTGATGGCGGAGAAGGACTTCGTCGAAGGTGCGCTCGAACTGCTCGGTCCGCTGGCTGAGGAAGAAGGCGTGGCTGCGGCGTCGCGCCGGATCGCGGAATCGGCGCGGGAGGACCTCGGCGAGCTGGCCGGGCGGATCCACGCGCGCAACGAGCTGGAGAACGCGCGGCTGTCCGGGCTGGAGGAGCACGTCGAGGAGGTCCGGACTGCCGAAAAGCTCGCCGAGGGCGACCATCGGCGGCTGACCGCGGGCGTCACCGAGCTGCGGCGGCTGGTCGCGGTGCTGCGGCTGGAAGAAGCGCAGATCGAACGCGAGCGCGTCGACGGCGAGCTGGCCGAGGCGAAGACGCAAGCCGAGGCGTGGCGCGAAACAGCGACCGTGCTGAACCGGTTGAACGCTGCGCGCAAGGCGAAAGACCTGCGGGAGCTGGTCGGAAACCGCGAGGAGAAGGCGAAGCCGGCGCTGGCCGCACGGGATGCGGCGGCAGTCGCGTTGGGGCGCGGTTTGATTTCGCTGGCGCGTGATGCGCAGCGGCAGGCGGACAAAGCCGAGGCGCACGCGGACGCGCTGCGTGCTGAAGCGGAAAAGGCGCAGACCGAACGGGACGAATCGGCGAACCTGGCTGCTGGTCGTCGGGCTGAGGCGCGCGGGCTGTCGTCGCGGATTGCTGAGCTGCGTGAGGAAATCTCGGAGTCGGTCCGGAGTGGACTTTTGACGTCCGGTGCGGACGTCGCGGAGTCGGCCAGGGCGGCGCGAGCCGAAGCTGAGGCCGCGAGGGCGGAATCCGTTCGCCGGGAACAGGAACTCGACCGGGTCGGCGAGGATCTGCAAGCGGCGCAGCGCTCGGTCAACGAGGCGCACCAGCTCGCCGGGTCCACGCAGGATCGTCTTGTCCGAGCCGCCGAAGACCTCGAACGCGCGCACCGGCGTACCGATGCGCTGGCCGCTGAGCCGCGGTTGATGGAGCTGCTCGGCGCGGACGACGTCAAGCTGGAGAGCGATCTTCCGGTGCTGCTGCAGCGTTTGCGCGACGCGAGCGCGGCGGTGGAGAAGGAACAGACCGCGCTGCGGATGGAGGAGTCGGCCGACGAGCGGGCGCTCGCGGCGCTCGGTTCGGGCGGGCTGCTGCCGCCGCCGGAGGACGTGCAGGCCGCGCTGGATGCGTTGGAGCAGGCCGGAATCACCGCGTGGTCGGGCTGGCGTTATCTGTCCAAACTGGACTCGGTGCGGCGCGACGAAGTGCTGGAGCGGATGCCGCAGCTCGTCGCCGGGGTGCTGCTGAACGACGCGGCGCAGGTGAAGCGGGCGCGTGAGGTGCTGTCCTCCGAGCGGCTGCTGCCGAGCGCGGTCGTCGCGGTCGGTACCACGGACGCGTTTCAGGCGGCCGATGTTCCCGCCGCGGCGGGCGTCGAATTCCTCGTGCCGCCGAACCCGGCGATGTACGACGAGGAAGCCGCCGACACCGAGCGGGAAGCCGTGGCGCAGCGGCACGCGGAACGGCAGCGTCGGCTGGAGCAACTGTCGGAGTCGCTGGCCGCTGATGGTGCTTTGACCTGGAAGCTCACCACCTGGCGCGAGGACTACCCGGCCGGTGCGATCGGGACGCTCGCTGAACAGGCCGAAACCGCGCGCGTCGCACGGGAGACCGCGCAGACCGCGCTTGGCCAGGCGGAGGCGGAATTCGCCCGGTTGAGCGAAAAAGTCACCTCGCTGCGGGAGCGGGTCCCGGCGTTGCGGACCGCCGCCGCGGAAGCCGAGGAGAAGGCGCGTCGGCTTGGCGAACTGTCCACTCGGGCCGCACGCGTCGCGGAATGGACCGAAGAAGTCGAGCGGGCAACGGAAATCGCGGAACGCGCGGAGAATTCGGCGGCCGAGGCGTCGGCGCGGGCGGCGCGGTTGCGCGAGCAGGCGGGGGAGGAGCAGCGGACCGCTGACGGACACCGCCGTACCGTCACCACCGCGCGTTCCGAACTGGCTGAAGTGCCCGGCGCGGCCGAGTTGCCGGAAGACGTCGAAACGCCTTCGGAACCGGTGGATGCCTTGCGGCGCACCTTTGCTTCGGCGTCGGAGGCGTACGCGAAGGTCGAGGTCGGCAGCGATCTCCGGGCCGAGCTGGAGCAGGCTGAGTCTGCCGAAGCAGCGGCTTCTTCTGCGTTGGAAGCGCTGGACGAAGAAGTCCGAGTGCGTGCGGCGACGTTGCTGGAGACGCCGGACGGTTCGGACTCTTCCACGCGGGCGGCAGCCTTGGCGCGGGCGCGACGGGTTGTCGACGCTTTGGAAGAGGAACGCACCGAAGCGATCGGCCAGGTGTCGACGCGTCGGGCTGAGTTGGACGTCCTGCCGTTGCAGACCGGCGTCGCTTCTCCGGCCGAGCGACCGCGCGACATCGAGCACGGCCTCGAGCTGATCGATGCGGCGTCGCTGGAAGTGTCCGCAGCGGCGCGGAAGTGGGAAGAGCTGCAGGAACGCCGAGCGGCCGCGGACGCGACGCTGGACGCGGCCAAGGCTTCGGCGTCCGGCTTCGGGTTGCTGTCGGAATCGTTGGCGCACTTGCGTTCCGACGATCCGGCGGACGCGTACGACGGCGATGTCGAGTCCGCGCGGACCCGGTACAACCAGCTCAACACCGTGCTGAACGACGCGCAGTCGGCGGCCGATTCCGGCGACCGGCGGGTGCGCGCGGCGGCCGACCAGCTGGCGCAGTACGCGACGGAAAAGCGGTTCGAGAAGCTCAGCACGCCGGTGCGGCAGCAGGTGATTTCCGTCAAGCGGGACCAGCTTCCCGCGCACGCGGCGGAATGGAGCGAGGCGCTGCGACCGCGACTGCGGACGCTCACCGACGACCTCGCGCAGATCGACCGGCACCGCGGCGGCATCATTACGCGCCTGCAGGGCATGGTCGAAGGCGCGCTGCGCACCCTGCGGTCGGCGCAGCGGGTGTCGCGGCTGCCCGACGGGCTCGGCGACTGGTCCGGCCAGGAGTTCCTGCGGATCCGGTTCACCGAGCTGGAAGACCATGTGCTGGCGGAAAAACTGGGCGAGGTCGTCGACGAGGCGGCCGCGGGCAAGACCGCCGACGGCCGCGACGTGAAGCGCGACGGGCTGTCGCTGGTGCTGCGAGGGGTGCACGTCGCCTCGCCAAAGGGGTACCGGGTCGACATGCTCAAACCGGACTCCGTGCTGCGCACCGAACGCCAGCGGGTGTCCGAAATCCGCGACGTGTTCTCCGGCGGCCAGCAGCTGACCGCGGCGATCATCCTGTACTGCACGCTGGCGGCGTTGCGCGCCAACAACCGGGGCAAGGCGCGGAACCGGCATTCGGGCGTGCTGTTCCTGGACAACCCGATCGGCCGGGCGTCGGCCGGGTACCTGCTGGAACTGCAGCGGGCCGTGGCGGAAGCGCTGGGTGTGCAGCTGATCTACACGACGGGCCTGTTCGACGCGGGCGCGCTGGCGGAATTCCCGCTGATCGTGCGGCTGCGCAACGACGCGGACCTGCGCGCCGGGCGGAAGTACCTGTCGGTGGACGCGACGATCCGGAACTCGCTCGACGACCTCGGGGACCCCGACGGGGTGGCCCGGCTTTCGGCGACGCGGATGTTCAGCCGTGCGGCTACTCCGGTGGATTCGTCCGCCGAAGAAGAACAACCGGCCTGACGGCTGGCGCGCGGTCTGCCCCGGACGGCACACCGCGCGCCGAGGCCCGTCAGCCGATGGGCACGTACGCCAGCCCCTGCCCGCCTGCCGCTTTGGTGTCCAACGTGGTCACCAGACTGCGGGTCCTCCCGAATCGGCCCCGGTCTGGTTCCGCACCGCCATGCCCGCCGGTTTGTTCTCTTGACCAGCGCTTGTGCGATTTCTGTCGGACCCTCCTGGTAGGAATCGAGTCGTGAAGATGACCCTCGCCCAGCGCCGGGCCCGCCTCGGCGTACGCCACCACCTGGCGGCGCGGACGACGACCGTCGAGGAAGCAGTCGACGGCGTCGTCGCACTGCACGCCACCGATCCCGCCTCGGTGTACCTGTCTTCGTGGTCGCGCGTGCACGCGATCTCGGTCGCCGATGTCGAGGAAGCGCTGTACTCCCGGCGCACCCTCCTGCGCTTGCTGGGCATGCGGCGCACCGTGTTCGTCACCGATGTCGCCACCGCCGCCCAGGTGCAGGCGGCTTGTTCCTACGACATCGCCGCGCGTCAACGCCGCCTGCTGGAAAAGCAATTGGGCACCCTGGGCCACCCGGACAACGTCCCGAATCCGGCCGATTGGCTGGACGAGGTGCTGGCGAGCGTCGAAAAAGCCTTGCGCGCCAGAGGATCGGCAACCGCCCAGCAACTGGCGGACGACGAACCGCGCCTGCGTCAGCAACTGCTGATGGCTAAGGGGAAGCCCTACGAGTCGATCGGCAACGTCACCAGCCGGGTGTTGTTCCAGCTGGCGGCAGAGGGACACATCGTGCGAGGCCGCCCGCGGGGGAGTTGGCAAAGCACGCAGTACTACTGGTCGCTGCTGACCGATTGGCTGGCAGAGGGTGCCGCCGGAGCTGGCCCCGACGACAACCCGGGCCGCTCCACGGCCGCTGACTGGCCAGCCCTCTCCGAAGACGAAGCCCGAACCGCCCTGGCCCGGCGATGGCTGTACGCCTTCGGCCCTGCCCCGGTTGCCGACCTCCGATGGTGGACCGGCTGGAACGCGGGCCAAACGAAAAAGGCGCTGGCCGCCATCGGCCCGGCAGAAGTGGACTTGGACGGCGAACCGGCAATCGCCCTGCCCGACGACCTCGCCCCGGTCCCCGCTCCCGACCCGTGGATCGCTCTGCTCCCCGCCCTGGATCCGACCGCGATGGGCTGGCAGTCGCGAGACTGGTACGTCGGCCCGCACCGCGCCGCCCTGTTCGATCGCAGCGGCAATATCGGCCCCACGGTCTGGAGCGACGGCCGGATCGTCGGAGCCTGGTCTCACCGCCCGACGGGAGAAATCGCGGTCCGTCTGCTGGAGGACGTCGGAGCCGAGAAGACCGCCGCGGTGGAGGCCGAGGCGGCCCGGCTGAGCGAGTGGCTGGGGGAGGCGCGAGTGACGCCGAAGTTCCGCACCCCGGCGGAGAAGGAGCTTTCTGGATAGCGGTTCGTACTGTGCCGAGATAGCCGGTGGTGTGCCGAGTCGTACGACTCAGCCGCCGGGGCGACTGCCTGGCAGCTCGGCTGGGCGATAGCAGGGCTGGCCGAGACTTGGCGGCTGCGGAGCGCCGAGTACGAGACGAGAGGGCCTGTTCGGCAGCTCATCTGTCCCCGCCAGGCGTCCAGCGAACAGGCCGGTCCGCGACCTGGTCCGCCGGGCTACAGCGGGCCAGGTCGCCCGGGGCGCGAAAACCTACTTGTTCACCTTGAACGATTTGAGGATCTCGTCCTTGTCCTCTTTGGTCAGATTCCGGTATCCGTCGATGGCCAAGGTCGGATCCATCAGGTAGTAGCAGAGGACGGCGGTCACCGGTTTCCCGGCGGAATCCTTCGACGGGAGCGCCACGAAGACCATGCCGTTGTCGAAATCAGGGTCCGTATTGACGCCGCCGTCGCAGTCGGCGACACCGTGGTGGGCGGGACGGACGGAATACTTGAATCCCTGGACTCCGTCGATGTTCACGTCGCCCCATTGGCCGTGCTCGCCGTTGTTGACCTCTTGGAACTTGAAGCCGGTACTCGTCTCGTAGAAGGGCGGGATGATCTTCTGGAAAAGCTTCAAGGCCTCTTCTTTGCTCGCACCGGAACCAGCCGGATACGCCGCGGTGAAGATGGACGCTTTCGTCACCCCGGCCTGAGAAGGCTTCCCGTCCTTCGTGCCGTGGCACTCGCCGACGCCGTACTGCAGCATCTTCCACTCGCCGCCGCCCATGGTCAGCCGGGCGGTGAAGGGAGTCCACTCGTCGCCGACCTCGTACTCGAGGCCTGCCGCGTCGTCGGTGACAGTCCGGACTCCGGTGATGTGGGTCCAGTTGACCACGACGACCAGGCAGAGAAACGCCACGGCCAAGGCGAGCCCGATGCCGGACGGGATGAAAACGAAGAGCTTCTTCTTGCGGCTCCACTTCTTCCGCGGCTTCTTGCCGCCGCCGGCGCTGTTGCCTTCCGGTGCTGTCTCCTGGCGAGGAATGCCGCCGGGGTTCCACTGCGCCCCCGACCCGGGCGATCCCTGGGGGAATTGGTGGGGATACCCGCCTTGCCCCTGGCCGGGATGTCCTCCGCAAGGGGGTTGCCCCGGTGGATTTGGATGCTGCGGGTACCCGCCTGGCTGCATTTTCGCCGTTCCTCCCCTGGATGCCTTCCGGCGCGTCGCGGAATCGCGAAGATCAACTTAGCCCAAGAGGTTCGGCAGTCCCCTGCGTTTGCGCAAAACGCCCGAAGCGGCCTGCGCCGGGGGCGACGGGCGATCGAGGCTGCCGGGTGGGGTTCGTCGTGCATGTGGTCTCCCGCGAATCGACCTTGACGGTCGCCGAACGGGGTCCCGTTCCGGGTGTCCGAATCGGCGTCGAACCCGCCGCACGATCCCGGCCGAGCCCGCCTCCGAACTCCCCTCGTTGCTCTCCTCCGCCCGCGCCCGTGCGGTCCTGCGCCGCATCGCTCGGCGAAAGCCGCCCGACAGCGTGAACCGGGGCACCAAGACCGATCAAGCCACTGGTCCGCTCCGGCCCCGGACCCCGGCGGGAGCGCTCGCCCCGTTTCGGGGCCTCACCCGGCTGAGCTGGGTTCTTAATCGATTCTTGACGTCCCCGGGCAGTGGTGGAAGTCTCGTCAGGGCAGTCCGGGGCAACGGCGCCCGCACGCTAGGGTTGCACCGATTCCGGAAGTCGCGGAAGCGCTCTCCGGGGCGGGCGTCCCGGACGAGAACTTCAGCAGTGTCCAACCCCACGGTCGGCGGCCGGCGCGCCGCCGCCGTGATCAACACCAGAGGAGTGGCAGCAGTGACCGTTCGCGTAGGTGTCAACGGCTTCGGCCGGATCGGCCGCAACTTCTTCCGTGCCGTGAAGGCGAGCGGTCACGACATCGAGGTCGTCGCGTTCAACGACCTCGGCGACGTCGCCACCATGGCCCACCTGCTCAAGTACGACTCGATCCTCGGCCGCTTCCCGGGCGAGGTCAGCGTCTCCGACGAGGGCATCGTCGTCGACGGCAAGACCATCAAGGCCCTCGCCGAGCGCGACCCGGCCAACCTGCCCTGGGGCGACCTGGGCGTGGACGTCGTCGTCGAGTCGACCGGCTTCTTCACCAACGCCGACGCCGCCAAGGCGCACATCGCCGGCGGCGCCAAGAAGGTCATCATCTCCGCGCCCGCCAAGGGCGAGGACCTGACCGTCGTCCTCGGCGTCAACGACGACAAGTACGACGGCTCGCAGACGATCATCTCCAACGCGTCCTGCACCACCAACTGCCTCGGCCCGCTGGCCAAGGTCCTCAACGACGCCTTCGGCATCGAGCAGGGCCTGATGACCACGATCCACGCCTACACGCAGGACCAGAATCTGCAGGACGGCCCGCACAAGGACCTGCGCCGCGCCCGCGCCGCCGCCCTCAACGTCGTCCCGGCCTCCACCGGCGCGGCCAAGGCGATCGGCCTCGTGCTGCCGGAGCTGCTCGGCAAGCTGGACGGCTACGCGCTGCGCGTCCCGGTCCCGACCGGCTCGGCCACCGACCTCACCGTGACCCTCAAGAAGTCCGCCACGGTCGAGGAGATCAACGCCGCGTACCAGGCCGCCGCCGAAGGCCCGCTGGCCGGCATCCTGAAGTACTCGGTCGACCCGATCGTGTCCTCGGACATCGTCACCGACCCGGCGTCCTGCATCTACGACTCGCCGCTCACCAAGGTGATCGGGAACCAGGTCAAGGTCGTCGGCTGGTACGACAACGAGTGGGGCTACTCGAACCGCCTCGCCGACCTGATCAAGCTCGTCGGCTCCAAGCTCTGAGCCCGATGAGCGTCAAGAACCTCGAAGACCTGCTGGGCGAGGGCGTTCAGGGCCGCTACGTGCTGGTGCGCAGCGACCTGAACGTCCCGCTCGACGGGTCGGCCATCACCGACGACGGCCGGGTCCGCGCCGCGCTGCCGACGATCAAGAAGCTCGCCGACGCGGGCGCGAAGGTCGTCGTCACCGCGCACCTGGGCCGCCCCAAGGGCGAGCCGGACCCGAAGTTCACGCTCGCGCCGGTCGCGAAGCGGCTGGGCGAACTGCTCGGCTCCGAGGTCCCGCTGGCCGGTGACCTCGTCGGCGAATCGGCGAAGGCGCTGACGGCCGGGCTGGCCGACGGCAGCGTCGCTCTGCTGGAGAACGTGCGTTTCGACGCGCGCGAGACCAGCAAGGACGCTGTCGATCGTTCCGAGCTGGCCGCCGAGCTGGCCGCGCTGACGCCGGGCGGGGCGTTCGTCTCCGACGGCTTCGGCGTCGTGCACCGCAAGCAGGCCTCGGTCTACGAGATCGCCGCGGTGCTCCCGGCGTATGCGGGCGGCCTCGTGCTGGCCGAGCTGGACGTGCTGAAGAAGCTCACTGACGACGTCAAGCGGCCGTACGTGGTCGCGCTCGGCGGCTCGAAGGTGTCCGACAAGCTCGGCGTCATCGCGAACCTGCTCACGAAGGTCGACCGGCTGCTCATCGGCGGCGGCATGGCGTACACGTTCCTCAAGGCCAAGGGCTACGAGGTCGGCACGTCACTGCTGCAGGAAGACCAGCTCGACCAGGTCAAGGGCTTCCTCGCCGAGGCCGAGAAGCGCGGCGTCGAACTGGTGCTGCCGGTCGACGTGCTCGCCGCCGAGGGCTTCGCCGCCGATGCGGCGCACGAGGCCGTCGACGTCACCGCCATCCCGGCCGACCGCATGGGCCTCGACATCGGCCCGCGCAGCGCCGAGCTGTTCGCGCAGAAGCTCGCCGACGCGGCGACCGTCTTCTGGAACGGCCCGATGGGCGTCTTCGAATTCGAGGCGTTCGCCGGCGGCACCCGCGCGGTGGCCGAGGCGCTCGTGAAGAGCGACGCGTTCACCGTCGTCGGCGGCGGCGATTCGGCGGCCGCGGTGCGGCAGCTGGGCCTGCCCGAGGACGGCTTCTCGCACATCTCCACCGGCGGCGGCGCCTCGCTGGAGTACCTGGAAGGCAAGGAGCTGCCCGGCGTGGCGGCGCTGGAGGGGAAGAACTAAGTGGCACGCAAGCCCCTGGTGGCAGGCAACTGGAAGATGAACCTCAATCACCTCGAGGCCATCGCCCTGGTGCAGAAGATCGCCTTCGCGCTGCCGGAGAAGTACTACGCGAAGGTGGACGTGACGGTGCTGCCGCCGTTCACCGACATCCGCAGCGTGCAGACCCTGATCGACGCCGACAAGCTCTCCCTCACCTACGGCGCGCAGGACCTGTCGCCGCAGGACTCGGGCGCGTTCACCGGCGACATCTCCGGCCCGATGCTGGCGAAGCTGGGCTGCAGCTTCGTCACCGTCGGGCACTCGGAGCGGCGCGCGATCCACGGCGAGACCGACGAGCTGGTCAACAAGAAGGTCAAGGCCGCGCTCAAGCACGGCATCACGCCGATCCTGTGCGTGGGCGAGGAGCTCGAGATCCGCGAGGCGGGCGAGCACCTCGAGCACACCCGCAACCAGCTCATCGAGGGTCTGAAGGGACTCAAGGCCGAGCAGGTGCAGGCCGTCGTGATCGCGTACGAGCCGGTGTGGGCCATCGGCACCGGCAAGGTCGCGACCGCCGCCGACGCCGAAGAGGTCTGCAAATCCCTGCGCGGGACGCTGTCGGAGAAGTACGGCGACGAGGTCGCCACGGCGGTCCGCGTGCTCTACGGCGGCTCGGTGAAGGCCGGGAACGTCTCCGAGCTGGTGGGCGCGGACAACATCGACGGCGCGCTGGTCGGCGGCGCGAGCCTCGACGGCGAGGAGTTCACCAAGCTCTGCGCGCTCGCCGCCGGTGGCCCGCTGCCCTGATCGTGGGCACTACCGGGTAGCCTGTGTGTTCGGTCCGTCACTAGAGCAGTGGACGAGTCCAGGGGTACGGTGAAGATCCGCACGCTGGTGCGGGTCCGGCCGTACCCCTGCATGCTCCGACAAGCACAGAGGATGACATGAAGCTGTTCCTGCAAATCCTGTTGATCGCCTCCAGCGTCCTGCTGGTGGTGGCCGTGCTGCTGCACCGCGGCCGGGGCGGCGGCCTGTCGTCCCTGTTCGGCGGCGGGATGCAGTCGAGCCTCGCGGGGTCCAGCGTCGCCGAGAAGAACCTCGACCGGATCACGCTGCTGCTCGGGGCCATCTGGCTGATCAGCATCGTGGGTCTCGGCCTCCTGCTCAAGGTATGACCGGGTCCCCGGAAGGGGACTTGCGATCGGCGTGCCTATTGGGGGGCGCGCCGCCGATTCCAACGGGTGAGGATTCATGGTTGGCGGTAACGCGATTCGCGGCACCCGCGTGGGTGCCGGTCCTTCGGGCGAATCGGAGCGGGGTGAATCGGCGCCACGGCGCCGGGTGTCCTATTGGTGTGCGAACGGGCACGAAGCCCGCCCGTCGTTCGCGATGGACGCGGAGGTCCCCGAAGAATGGGATTGCCCGCGCTGCGGGCTTCCCGGCGGGCAGAACGAGCAGAATCCGCCCGCCGCGCCTCGGACCGAGCCGTACAAGACGCATCTGGCTTACGTGAAGGAACGCCGCAGCGACGCCGACGGTGAGGCCATCCTCGCCGAAGCGCTCGAGCGCCTCCGCCAACGCCGCGAATTGATCTGAGGCACGGTTTTTCTCCGGGACCACCGGCTTCCCGTCCGCGAGGGCGAGGGCCGGTGGTTTTTTAGTTCCCGGGCTTGGGCGGTCTGGACCTAGGCGAGGGGTTCAGACCTCTCGGGACGAGGTGGCTTGGGTTCGGCGGAGAGGTTCCTGTCCGGACGGCGGGGCTCAGGCGTCGTCCGGGTGGTCTGGACCGGGGTGATAGCGGTTCAGGCTTCCGCGGGGGCGGGTGGCTCGGGTTCGGTGAGGATGCTTCTGTTCGGGTGGCGGGGCCGCCGCTGGCGTCGTCCGGGTGGTTCAGACCTCTGCAGGGCGGGGCATTCTGGGGTCGTCCGGTGCCCGAGACAGGTGCAGGCCTTTGCGGGCGGGCTGCTCAGTCAGTTCCTGTTCGGACTGCGCTGCCAGCCAGCCTGGGCGGTCTCGGCTTGCGGAGGACACGTCCGGCGTTCTGAGCGATGCCTTGGCACCGGGCAGTTCTTGACCGGTCCAGACCAATTCCCAGTCAGGTCCAGCCAGGTCCAGTAAGGTCCGCCCAGGGTCAGCGGTCCAGCGGATACCGTGCCCGCACCCGGAATCCGCCGTCCTCCGTGCCCGACGTTTCGAAGCTTCCGCCCAGCAGCCGGGCGCGTTCGGCGAGTCCGGTCAGGCCGTGGCCGCCCGACGGGAACGCTTCTCCGGCGCGGCAGGCACGAGCGTTCTCGACCTCGATGTCCAGCGCGCCGCTCGCCGCGTGGATGCGGATCGTGGCCGTCGCGCCGGGGGCGTGTTTGTGGACGTTCGTCAGGCATTCCTGCACCGTCCGGTACGCCGCCGCCGAGACCTGGCTCGGCAGGGTGTCCGGCAGCTGCTCGACGGTCAGCTGCACCGGCACGTCGCACTCGCGGATCAGGTGGTCCAGTTCCCCGATCCCGGGCCGCGGGCCGTCGTCGCCGGAACCGGAGCGCAGCACGCTCACCAGCGAGCGCAATTCCTCCAGCGTCCGCGTCGAGAGCTGGCGGATGACCTGCGCCGTCTCCAGCGCCGGACCGTCCTTGGCCTGGGCCTGCAGTGCGCCGGCCTGCATGGCGATCAGCGTGATCTGGTGGGACACCACGTCGTGCATCTCGCGGGCCAGCCGCGCGCGTTCCTCGGCGCGGACAGCGTCGGCGTGGAAGCGGCGTTCGCGGTCGCGGCTCTTGGCCAGCTCGCGCAGTTTCGCCGAGATCTCCGCGCGCGCCCCGATCAGCAGGCCGATCGCGATCGGCATTCCGGCCACCAGGACGCCGTAGATCCCGTCGAGGACGTGTTCGCGCCAGCTCAGTTCCGCGAACTCCTGCAGCGGCCACCGCACGAACCGGCAGGTGAACACCAAACCAGCGCCGACCCAGGTCTGCCAGTGCAATTGCCGCCGCGTCGCGAGCATGCCCAGGTTGAGCATCGACGCCAGCTGCGCCCATCCGGCGAAGAAACCCGGCGCCGCGGCGAGCACCGCGAGGAACGGGAAGCGCCGCCGCACCACGACCGCGAGACACGCGGCGGCCGACAGGTACAGCGAATAGGGCTGTGCCTTCGGCGGTACGACGAGCCAGACGTCGAGCACCGCCAGCAGCACGACCACCGCTTCGACGGCGATTGTCGCGACGAGGGGTTTCCGGAACACGGCGAACGCGCCCGTCAGGCTGGCGCGCCTGGCTCGCCCGGCGGCTCTCGCTGCGGAGCTGCTCATCGAGATGCCAGGAATCGAGAGTCCCTCAGTGCTCATCGCGGCGACCCCATTCGTCTTGTGGACTTAGTGATGAGATGCTCCGGCCACCCGATCGGGACGCGCGGCGGTGAACAAATGTGCGGATGCTAACGGGAACGTGTGTGTTGCCAGTAAGTTTCACCCAGAGTGGTTCTAGTGGTGTTGTAATCTCCACGACTGCTCCAACAGGATGAACAAAGCGCGGTCGACATCACCATGTGTCGATCACATCACCTTATGTTCACCATACGGCGGTTCCCACATACTGGTGAGCCGCTTTTTGGCGGAGTGTCAGTTGCTCCATTTGCCGCCCAGGTCGGGGCAAGATCCGCGCCACGCGAACAGGGGAGAGATCACCCGTGCGGGTGGGCGGGAAGTGTCGCTGCGCAGTCGAAGGCCGCCGCGGCGTGGCGAGCACGGCGCGGCGGCCTCCGAGTGATCAGCCGGCCGGGGCTTACGCGGGCGTCTCCGCGGTCGCGACGAGCACCGCGCGGCCGAGCACGTGGCCGAACATGGTGAACCCGAGGACGGCGGGCGTCGCGTCGGCGGGGACGCCGATCGACTCGACATCCAGGGCGTGCACGACGACGAAGTAGCGGTGTTCGCCGTGGCCGGCGGGCGGGGCCGCGCCGATGAAACGCGCGGCTCCGGCGTCGTTGCGCAGCTGGAAAGCGCCCTCGGGCAGGCCGGAGCCGGTGTCGTCGCCCGCGCCTTCCGGCAGGTCGGTGACGGCGGCCGGGAGGTCGGCGACGGCCCAGTGCCAGAAGCCGGAGCCGGTCGGCGCGTCGGCATCGTAGACCGTGACGGCGTAGCTCTTCGTGCCTTCCGGCGCGCCGGTCCAGGACAGCTGCGGCGACGTGTCTTTGCCGCCGGGCACGCCGAAGATCCCGGAGAACTGCTCGGCGGACCAGGCCGCGCCGTCGGCGACGGTCGTGCTGGTGACGGTGAAGCTCGGCACCTCGGGAAGGCGCGCGAACGGGGAGTTGGCGGACATTGATTCCTCTCACGGGAAGCGGTACCTGATCGACGATAGCAATGATAATCGATGATTTGTCAGATCGTCTATCGTGAGGGCATGAAGCAGATGCTGTCCGAGCAGATCTACGACCAGGTCCGCGCCGCGATCATGCGCGGCGAGGTCGAGCCGGGGCAGGCGCTGAAACCGCAGGAGCTCGCGGCGCGGTACGAGGTCAGCCTCGCCGTGGTGCGGGAGGCGCTGGTCCGGTTGGTCGGCGAGGGACTGGCGGAACGGCTGACGAACCGCGGCTTCGCGGTGCCGACGCTGGCCGACCGGCGGTGGCAGGAGATCGTCGAGGCGCGCCAGACGGTCGAGCCCGCGATGCTGCGGTTGTCGGTCGCGCGCGGAGACTTGGAGTGGGAGACGCGGGTGCGCGCGGCGGGACACCGGCTCGCCCGGACGCCGATGTATGTGCCGGACGAAGGCAGCTACTACTCCGCTGCTTGGGCGGAGGCGCACCGCTTGTTCCACCGCACGCTGCTCGACGGCTGCGGCAACGCGGTGCTGTTGGAGAATTTCGACCGGATGTGGATGGCGAGCGAACTGGCCCGGCGGTGGACGGTGCACCCGGCGTACCGGCTCCCGGTGGAAGCGGTGCTCGCCCAGCACGAGGAGCTGGAGCGGGCCGCGCTGAGCCGGGATCCGGAGGCGGCGGCCGGGTTGCTGATGGACCACCTCGGGGCGACGGCGACGCTGCTGAGCGGTGCGGAGACGGGGGAGTCGTGAGTGCGTATCGCGGTTAGAACCGGGATACGCACTCACGACACCAAGCGCCCCCGCTTCTCCCTTACCGCGCAACGAAAAAGGCTCCCCGCGCCAACGCGCGAGGAGCCCTTCCCGGATAAACCTACTCGGCCGGCGGCTCGTACACCTTCGTCAGCTTCCCGGCCGCCTCGCGGTCGAGGAGCCACAGCGTCCGCCGGTAGCCACGGGCACCCGAGACGGGGATCTGCGTCTCTGGCGCACCGGCCAGTGCCTGCGCGACCGCGTCCGCCTTGGCCGTGCCCGCCGTCATCAGCCACACCTCGCGGGCGCGGCGGATGGCAGGCAGCGTGAGCGAAACGCGGGTCGGCGGGGGCTTCGGGCAGTCGCGGACCGGGACCACCGAGCGCTGGGTTTCGCGCACCTCGGCGGTTTCCGGGAACAGCGACGCCGTGTGGCCCTCGCCGCCGAGGCCCAGCAGCATGATGTCGAACTCCGGCACGTCGGCACCGGGGCCCGCCGCGTCGGAAAGGACCTTCGCGTAGGCCTCGGCGGCCGCGTCGACGTCGTCGCCGAATTCGCCGTCCGACGGGGCCATCGCGTGCACCCGCTCGGGAGCCAGCGGCACGTGGTCGAGCAGAGCTTCGCGCGCGCCCTTCTCGTTGCGCTCGTCCGAATCCGCCGGGACGAACCGTTCGTCGCCCCAGTAGATGTCCAACCGCGACCAGTCGATCGCGTCCCGCGCGCTCGACTCCCGCAGTTCCCGCAGCACGGCGATGCCGGTGCCGCCGCCGGTGAGCACCACCGACGCCGCGCCCCGGGCCGCCTGCACGTCGACGATCCGCGTCACCAGGCGGGCCGCGGCGGCCGCGGCCAGCAGGTCCGGGTTTTCGTAGACGACGACCTCGGTCCGGCTCATGACGTGCTCTTTTCCGCGGTCTTGCGGGTCGCCTTCGGCTTCGCAGCCGCGGGTTTGGCCGGAGCCTTGGCGGCAGCGGGTTTCGACCCGTTGGACGCGGCGATCTTGTGCAGCCCGTGCAGCGCGGCCTCGTAGATCTCGTCCGGGTCGAGCCGCCGCAGTTCCTCCACCAGGCACTCGGGATTGCTGCGCCGCTGCAACGCGATCCGCCGGGTCGGCTGGCCCGGCTGGGTCAGCGTGCCGACCCGCCCGTCCGGCCGCGTCAGCTCCACCGCGCCCGACTTCCGCTCCAGCTTCACCGAGATGATGCCCTGCGCGCTCGAGCTCTTGACCCGGTGCACCGGTGCCTTGAGGTACTCGGCGAGCCAGCCCGCGAGCAGTTCGGTGGACGGCGAATCGGCCTCGCCGGTCACCGTCGCGCTCGTGATCTTCTCGTACGGTGGGAGGTCCAGCGCCGACACCAGCTGCGCCCGCCATCGGGTCAGCCGGGTCCACGCCAGGTCGGTGTCACCCTCCACATAGGACTTCGCACGCGTGGTGAGAGACCTTATGGGGCTCTTTTCCGCGGCCGAGTCGGTGATCCGCCGCTGCGCGAGCTGGCCGAGCGGGTCCTCCGCCGGAGCCTTCGGACCGGCGCCGGGCCACCAGGTGACGATCGGCGCGTCCGGCAGCAGCAGCGGCACCACGGCGCTCTGCCCCTGCGCGGCCAGCGGACCGTACAGCCGCAGCACGATGACCTCGCTCGCGCCGGCGTCGCCGCCGACGCGGATCTGGCCGTCTATGCGCGGCGCGGCCGTGCGCGCGCCCTTCGCCACGACGATCACCCGCGACGGGTGTTCGCGGCTGGCGTCGTTCGCGGCCTCGATGGCGTCCTCGAGCTTGGCGTCGTCGTCCGCGACGATCACCAGCGTCAGCACCCGGCCGAGCGCGACCTGGCCGCCCTGCTCGCGGATCTCCACCAGTTTCTTGTTCAGCGCCGACGTCGTGGTCGACGGCAGGTCGATGATCACGGACGCCTCCAGTGCCTGCCGGTACGCTCCAGCATCTCGTCAGCGGACTTGGGTCCCCAGCTGCCCGGCGGATACTGCTCCGGCGCGGTGCCGAGCTTCGCCCAGTGCGACAGCACCGGGTCGAGGATTTCCCACGACAGCTCGACTTCCTCGTTCACCGGGAACAGCGACGGCTCGCCCAGCAGCACGTCCAGGATCAGCCGCTCGTAGGCCTCCGGCGACGATTCGGTGAACGCGTGGCCGTAGCCGAAGTCCATCGTGACGTCGCGGACCTCCATCGTGGTCCCCGGCACCTTCGACCCGAACCGCAGCGTGATGCCCTCATCCGGCTGCACGCGGATGACCAGCGCGTTCTGCCCCAGCTCCTCGGTGGAGGTGGAGTCGAACGGCAGGTGCGGCGCGCGCTTGAACACGACCGCGATCTCGGTGACGCGACGGCCGAGCCGCTTGCCGGTGCGCAGGTAGAACGGCACGCCCGCCCAGCGGCGGTTCTGCACCTCCAGCGTCACCGCGGCGTACGTCTCGGTGGTCGAGTCCTTCGCGAACCCGGCTTCCTGCAACAGCCCCGGCACCTTCGTGCCGCCCTGCCAGCCGCCCGCGTACTGCCCGCGCGCGGTGGTCTCGTGCAGCGGCAGCATCGGCTTGGTCGCCGCCAGCACCTTGGCCTTCTCCGAGCGCAGCGCCTTCGGCTCGAACGACAGCGGCTCGTCCATCGCGGTGAAGGCGAGCAGTTGCAGCAGGTGGTTCTGGATGACGTCGCGCGCGGCGCCGATCCCGTCGTAGTACCCCGCGCGGCCGCCGAGGCCGATGTCCTCGGCCATGGTGATCTGCACGTGGTCGATGAAGTTGGCGTTCCAGATCGGCTCGAACAGCTGGTTCGCGAAGCGCAGCGCCAGGATGTTCTGCACCGTCTCCTTGCCGAGGTAGTGGTCGATGCGGAACACCGACTCCTCGGGGAAGACGTCGTTCACGATCGCGTTGAGCTCCTTGGCGCTCTTGAGATCGTGGCCGAACGGCTTCTCGATGACCACGCGCCGCCAGGTGTTCTCGTCGGCCTGCGCGAGGCCCGAACGCGCCAGCTGCTTGGTCACCACCGGGAACGCGCCCGGCGGGATCGACAGGTAGAACGCGGTGTTGCCGCCGGTACCGCGTTCCTCGTCCAGCTCGCGCACGGTCTTCGCGAGCCGGTCGAAGGCGTCGTCGTCGTCGAAAGTGCCTTGGACGAACCGGATTCCTTCGGCGAGCCGGTTCCAGACCGACTCCTTGAACGGCGTCCGCGCGTGCTCGCGCACCGAATCGTGCACCAGCTCGCCGAAGTCCTGGTGCTCCCAGTCCCGGCGGGCGAAGCCGACCAGCGAGAACCCGGCGGGCAGCAGCCCGCGGTGCGCGAGGTCGTAGATGGCGGGCATGAGCTTCTTGCGCGCCAGGTCGCCGGTGACGCCGAAGATCACCAGGCTGGACGGCCCGGCGATCCGCGGCAGCCGCTTGTCGCGGGGGTCCCGCAGCGGGTTGCGCCAGGTGGTCACTGAGCGGCCTCCTGCACTGCCCGCACGAGCTCGGCGAGCCCGGCGGCACGGTCGGTCAGGTGCAGCCGCAGCACCGGACGCCCGTGCTCGGCGAGCACCTGGCCGTCGCCGAGCGCCTGCGCGTGCTGGAGCTGCCCGAGCGTGTACGGGCGGTCCGGCACCGCGAGGTCTTCGTCGACGGCACCGGTGATCTGCAGGAAGCTGCCGTTCTGGTGGCCGCCCTTGTGGTACTGCCCGGTGGAGTGCAGGAACCGCGGGCCCCAGCCGAACGTGGTCTGCACGCCGGTCCGCTTGGCGATTTCGCCGCGCAGCAACGAAGTCGACGCGTCGTCCAGCCGGTCGAGGTAGGCCTGAACGGCGATGTAGCCGCCATCAGCCACCGAACCGAAGAACGCGCGCAACACGTCGGCGAGCTTGCCGTCAGTCGAAACGCCTTCGCTGCCAAAGACTTCGACGGCACCGTCCACAGTGGCCGGTTCTTCGCCGCCCTTCAGCTTCTCCGGGTCGTCCAGCAGCGCACGCGCCGCCTTCTTCGCCGCTTCCACATCAGGCTGGTCGAACGGGTTGATCCCGATCAGCCGTCCGACGAGCGCGGTCGCGAACTCCCACAACAGGAACTGCGCGCCGAGCGGGCCGGTCACCGAAATCTGCGCCGCGCCTTCCGCAGCGCCGATCGCGACGGCGGTCGCGTCCTTGCCGTGGTCGGCGAACCCGGGTGCGTCCGGGCCGTCGACGGCCACCGGCAGCAGGCCGGTGCCGAGCTTGCCGGTGGACTCGGCGATCAACTGCTCCGCCCAGTCCGGGAATCCCTTGATGCCGGAACCGGTGTCGGCCAGCACGACCTTCTCGGCACCCGCTTCATGCGCTGCGCCCCACGCCGCCGCCAGCTGCACGGCCGGGTTCTCGGCGGTGTCCTCGGCGAGCGTTTCCGCCACGGAGGCGGCCTGGTCGAGCAGCCGCGCGACGTCCGCGCCCGCGAGACCGGCCGGCACGAGGCCGAACGCGGTCAGCGCGGAGTAGCGGCCGCCGACGTGCGGATCCGCCAGAAAGGTCTTGCGGTAGCCCTCTTTCTCCGCCAGTTCGGAGAACGGGGAGCCGGGGTCGGTGACGACGACGATCCGTCGCGCGGCGTCGATCCCGGCGTCCGCGAACGCCTTGGCGAAAATCCGGCGGTGGCTGTCCGTCTCGACGGTGCCGCCGGATTTCGACGACACCACGATGACGGTGCGCTCGAGGTCGCCCGCGAGCGCGTCGGCCACCTGGCCGGGGTCGGTCGTGTCGAGAACCGTGAGCGGGACGCCGGCGGTGGCGGTGATGACCTCCGGCGCGAGCGACGAGCCGCCCATGCCGGCGAGCACCACGCGGTCCACGCCCTCGCTGCGCAGTTCCGCGCGCAGCGCTTCGATTTCCCCGATCAACGGACGCGACGACTTGTGCAACGTCGTCCAGGACAATCGGATCGACGCTTCGGACTCGGCGTCCGGACCCCACAGCGTGGAGTCCTTGGCGGCGAGCTTGGCAGCGGCGCCGTCGGCGGCCAGCCGCTGCGCCAGCGGCGCTGCCTTTTCTGCCAGTTCGGCGTCGACGATCACGACGCCGGTTTCGTCCCCGCTCATGGTCTCTGGTTCAGCCCCTCGCTTTGTTCAGCTGCCCGGTCACCGTGTCCAGCAGTTCCTGCCAGGACTTCTCGAACTTCTCGACGCCCTCGGTCTCCAGCGTCAGGAACACGTCGGGCACGTCGATGCCCGCCGCGGACAGCTTGTCGAAGATCGCCTGCGCCTGCTCGCCCTTTCCGGAAACCGTGTCGCCGGTGATCTCGGCGTGGTCGGCGACCGAGTCCATGGTCTTCTCGGGCATCGTGTTCACGACGTCCTTGACCACGAGCTGGTCGACGTACCGGGTGTCGGAGTAGGCCGGGTCCTTCACACCGGTGGAGGCCCACAGCGGACGCTGCGCGTTCGCGCCGGCCTCGGCCAGCGCCTTCCACTGGTCCGTGGCGAACAGCTTCTCGAAGGCCGCGTACGCGAGCCGCGCGTTGGCGATGGCCGCCTCGCCCAGCAGCGCCTTGGCCTCGTCGGTGCCGATCGCGTTCAGCCGCTTGTCGACCTCACTGTCCACACGGGACACGAAGAACGACGCGACCGAGTGGATGCCCTTGAGGTCGTGGCCGTTGGCCTTCGCCTGCTCGAGACCGGCGAAGAAGGCCTTGATGACGGCCTCGTAGCGCTCG
The DNA here is from genome assembly GCF_041346965.1 of Amycolatopsis sp. cg13. Classification (GTDB taxonomy): domain Bacteria; phylum Actinomycetota; class Actinomycetes; order Mycobacteriales; family Pseudonocardiaceae; genus Amycolatopsis. Next base: position 2,863,971 of record NZ_CP166848.1, on the reverse strand, counting down.
ACGGAGAAGATCAGCGTGACGTTGACGCTGATGCCCTCGGCGAGCGTCGCGGTGATCGCGGGCAGGCCCTCTTCGGTGGCCGGGATCTTGATCATCACGTTCGGCCGGTCGACGGTCTTCCACAGGTCCTTGGCCTCGGCCACCGTCTTGTCGGTGTCCTTCGCCAGGCGCGGGTCCACCTCGATGGACACGCGGCCGTCGACGCCGTTCGTGGCGTTGTACACGTCGCGGAACAGGTCCGCGGCGTTGCGCACGTCGGTGGTGGTCAGCTCCCGGACGGTGCCGTCGAGGTCCGCGCCGCGCGCGGCGAGGTCGTTGACCTGCTCGTCGTAGGCGGCGCCCTTCGACAGCGCGTTCGCGAAGATCGTCGGGTTGGTGGTCACGCCGACGACGTGCTTGTCGCGGATGAGCCCGGCGAGGTTGCCCGAGTTCAGGCGCTCCCGCGAAAGGTCGTCCAGCCAGATCGAGACGCCTGCTTCGGACAGCTGCGCGAGTCGGTCAGTCATGAGTGCGCTCCCTTCAATTCAGTTCTTGGTGTTGGCGATCGAGCGGCGGGCGGCGTCGACCACGGCTTCGGCGGTGAAACCGAACTCGCGGAACAGCGTCGCGGCGTCGGCCGAGGCTCCGTAGTGCTCGATCGACACGTTCTCGCCGGCGTCGCCGGTGAAGCGCTGCCACGGCATCGCGATCCCGGCCTCGACCGAAACGCGGGCCTTGACCGTCGGCGGCAGGACGGCGTCCTTGTAGTCCTGGTCCTGCGCGTCGAACCACTCGACACACGGCATGGAGACCACGCTGGTGGGGATGCCGTCGGCCTCGAGGGTCTTGCGCGCCTCGACGGCCAGCTGCACCTCGGAACCGGTCGCGATCAGCACGACCTCCGGGGTGCCGTTGGACGCCTCGGCCAGCACGTAGCCGCCCTTCTTGACGCCCTCGGCGTTCGTGCCCTCGAGCACCGGCACGTTCTGCCGGGTCAGCGCGAAGCCGGACGGGTGGTGCACGTCCTCAAGCACGGCCTTCCACGCGTACGCGGTCTCGTTGGCGTCCGCCGGGCGGACGACGTTGAGGCCCGGGATCGCGCGCAGCGCGGCGACCTGCTCGATCGGCTGGTGCGTCGGGCCGTCCTCGCCGAGGCCGATCGAGTCGTGCGTCCACACGTAGATGACCGGGGCCTTCATCAGCGCGGCGAGCCGGACCGGCGGGCGCATGTAGTCGGAGAAGGTGAGGAAGGTCGCGCCGTACGGGCGGGTGCCGCCGTGCAGCGCGATGCCGTTGAGGATCGAGCCCATCGCGTGCTCGCGGATGCCGAAGTGCAGCGTGCGGCCGTACGGGTTGGTCTTCCACATGTCGGTGCCGGCCTCGGCCGGGCCGAACGAGTCGGCGCCCTTCATGGTGGTGTTGTTGCTCTCCGCGAGGTCCGCGGAACCGCCCCACAGCTCGGGCAGCGGCTCGGCCAGCGCGTTCAGCACCTCGCCGGAGGCCTTGCGGGTGGCGATGCCCTTGGCGTCGGGCTCCCACGACGGCAGGTTGTCCGCGAAGCCCTCGGGCAGCGTGCGGGTCGACAGCCGGTCGGCCAGCTTCTTGCGCTCCGGGTTCGCCGCGGCCCACGCCTCGAAGCGCTCCTGCCACTCGGCGCGCTGCTTCTCGCCGCGCTCGATCGCCTGGCGGGTGTGCGCGAGCACGGCCTCGTCGACGTCGAAGTTCTTCTCCGGGTCGAAGCCCAGCGCCTTCTTGACGCCCGCGACCTCTTCCGCGCCCAGCGCCGCGCCGTGCGCCTTGCCGGTGTTCATCTTCGTCGGGGCCGGGTAGCCGATGATCGTGCGCAGCTGGATGAACGACGGCCGCTCGGTCTCGGCCTGCGCCGCCTTGATGGCCGCCTCGATCGCGACGACGTCCTCGCCGCCCTCGACGGTCTGCACGTGCCAGCCGTAGGCCTCGTACCGCTTCGCGACGTCCTCGGACAGCGCGATGTTGGTGTCGTCCTCGATGGAGATCTTGTTGTCGTCGTAGAAGACGATCAGGTTGCCCAGCTGCTGGCGGCCCGCGATGGAAGAGGCCTCGGAGGTGACGCCCTCTTCGATGTCGCCGTCGGAGGCGATCACGTAGATGTGGTGGTCGAAGATGCTCTCGCCGGCGGGGGCGTCCGGGTCGAGCAGGCCGCGCTCGCGCCGCGCTGCCATCGCCATGCCGACGCCGTTCGCGAGGCCCTGGCCCAGCGGGCCGGTGGTGGTCTCGACGCCCTTGGTGTGCCGGTACTCCGGGTGGCCCGGGGTCTTGGAGCCCCAGCGGCGCAGCTGCTCGAGGTCTTCCAGCTCAAGGCCGAAGCCGGCCAGGTACAGCTGGATGTAGAGGGTCAGGCTGGAGTGGCCTGCGGAGAGGACGAACCGGTCGCGGGCGGGCCACTCCGGGTCGGCCGGGTCGTGCCGCATCGTGCGCTGGAACAGCGTGTACGCCAGCGGCGCCAGGCTCATCGCAGTGCCCGGGTGCCCGCTGCCGCAGTTTTCGACGGCGTCCGCGGCCAGCACGCGGGCGGTGTCTACGGCGCGGGTGTCGGTCTCGGTCCAGTCGGCCGGCACGTTGCGCCGGAGCAAGGGGTTGGTCTCGCTGCTAGAGGTTTCGGACACTGAACTCGAACTCCTGCGTCGGTGAAGTGGTGGCTGTATTCCGTGCGTGCCGCTCAGGTGCTGCGGTGTGCGCCCTCAGTTATCTCAATCGATCCCGAAGGGACGATATTCCTGCTGGCGGCGCTGTGCAGGCGGAGCGAGCGGCCCGACGCTGTCACCCTAGTGCGTACGTGCGCGCGCGAGCGCGGGCGACAGCCCTGCGGGTGAGGTGATCCTGCCCGCCTGTCCGTCTCCGGCTACCCGCCGCGGGCGTTCGCGACTCATCGCGGCCCGCGGCGGGCGACGTGACGGAGAAGACATCGCCGGGCGTGTCCCGGACCCGCGGGCATTGGGCCGGTCCGTCACGTCTAACATCGATCGCGGGCCAGGCACGGAAGTTCTCGCGGAGTTCCGCTTTTCTTCCGGGCCGCCCGGCCCAGGACTGACTCAGGGAGAGAAATGTCGTTGGTGAACGCTGCGCACGGACGCAGTGAGGACACCAGCGCCGTACCCCCGGACGGCGGACGGCCGAGCGGGGCCCGGCGAAGCTTCCGCCAGGTGGCCGGCGCGTACGCCGCGCTGGCGAAGCCGCGCGTGATCGAGCTTCTCCTCGTCACCACGATCCCCGCGATGTTCCTCGCCGGGCGCGAGGTGCCGAACCCGTGGCTGGTGGTCGCGACGCTGATCGGCGGCACCATGGCCGCGGGCAGCGCGAACGCGCTCAACTGCGTGATCGACAGCGACATCGACAAGGTCATGAACCGCACCAAGCGGCGCCCGCTGGTGAAGGACGCGGTGCCGCGGCGCAACGCGCTGATCTTCGGCCTCGTCCTGGGCATCGCGTCGTTCGCCGTCCTGTACTTCACGGTGAACCTGCTGGCGGCGGTCCTCGCGATCGCGACGATCCTGTTCTACATCTTCGTCTACACCCTCGGCCTCAAGCGGCGGACGTCGCAGAACGTGGTCTGGGGCGGGGCCGCGGGCTGCATGCCGGTGCTGATCGGCTGGGTCGCGGTCACCGGCACCGTGCAGTGGCCCGCGTTCGTGATGTTCGGCGTGATCTTCTTCTGGACCCCGCCGCACACCTGGGCGCTGGGCATGAAGTACCGCGACGACTACGAGCGCGCGGGCGTGCCGATGCTCCCGGTCGTCGCGACCGCCGAGCACGTGGCCCGGCAGATCGTCATCTACTCGTGGGTGATGGTCGCCTGGACGCTGCTGCTGCTCCCGGTCACCAGCTGGCTGTACGCGACCTTCGCGATCCTCGCCGGCGGCTGGTTCCTCTTCTACGCGCACCGGCTGCAGGCCGCCGTGCACCGCGGCGAGGAAACCAAGCCGATGGCGTTGTTCCACCGGTCGAACACGTACCTGATGATCGTGTTCGTCGCGCTGGCGGTCGACTCGGCGATCGGCTTGCCGGTCCTCGGCCTCCCGTTCTGATCCTTTTTCAGACCCGTTCCGCGCCGGGCAGGAATGGCCCGGGATCCTCGCCGGTTGCACTCTTCCGGCCCCGATCCCGACCTGAAAGCAGGACCTTTCCTTGCCCGAGGAACCGGCCTACGAAGCCGAGCTGCGCCGCGAACAGGCCTACACCGACGCGTTGTTCGCGAAGCTCGACTCCGAACGCACCCAGACCCAGCGCCGGCTGGACGAGACTCTGCGCCAGACCGGCGGGACGCCGCAGGCGCGGACCGAACGCGAAGCCGCCACGAACCTGCACAGCGACCGGCTCGCCCAGCTCGGGTCGGTCGAGCAGGGATTGTGCTTCGGGCGGCTGGATTTCGTGCCGGGCAGCACCGACGAGGAGATCGCCTACATCGGACGGCTCGGCCTGTTCGACGAGGACGACGACTACCGGCCGCTGCTGATCGACTGGCGGGCCCCGGTCGCGCGGCCCTTCTACCTCGCCACCGCCGCTTCTCCGGACGGCGTGCGCAGGCGACGGCATCTGCGGTCGCTGAGCCGTCGCGTCACCGGGTTCGACGACGAGATCCTCGACCTGACCGCCGCCGACCAGGGCCAGGATCTCGGGCTCGCCGGCGAAGCCGCCCTGCTGGCCGCGTTGGAGCGCCGCCGGACCGGCGAGATGGCCGACATCGTCGCCACCATCCAGGCCGAGCAGGACCGGATCATCCGCGCGCCGCTCGGCGGCGTGATGGTGGTGCAGGGCGCGCCCGGCACCGGGAAGACCGCGGTCGCGCTGCACCGCGCGGCGTATCTGCTCTACACGCACCGCCAGCAGCTGACCACGCGCGGCGTGCTCGTCGTCGGCCCGAACTCGACCTTCCTGCGCTACATCGGCCAGGTGCTGCCGTCGCTCGGCGAGACCGGCGTGCTGCTGGCGACCATCGGGCAGCTGTGGCCGGGCTTGGACGCCGACGGCGTCGAGTCTCCGGAAGCGGCCGAGGTGAAGGGCCGGCTGGTGATGGTCGACGTGCTCGCCAAGGCCGTTCGGGACCGGCAAGGTGTACCCGATCCGGTGATCGAAATCGAGCACGAACGCGAAATCCTCAAGCTCGACCGGAAGACGTGCGTGCAGGCTCGCACCCGGGCCCGCCGTTCGCGACGGCCGCACAACCTCGCGCGGCGGTTGTTCATCTCCGACGTCCTCGACTCGCTCACCCGGCAGGCCGCCCGCGCGCTGGGCGAGGACCTGCTGGACGCGCAGGACGTCCAGGACATCCGCGCCGAGCTGGCCTCGAGCCCCGCGGTGGCCGCCGCGCTGAACTCGCTGTGGCCGAAACTCACCCCGGGAGGCCTGCTCGACGACCTGTTCGCCGACCGCGAACACCTCGACCGCGCGGCGGGCGAGCTGTTGTCCGAAGCGGACCGGAGGCATCTGGAGAGCGGCCGCACCACGAAGTGGACGCCCGCCGACGTGCCGCTGCTCGACGAACTGGCCGAGCTGCTCGGCACTGACGACTCCGAGGAAGAGGCTGCGGAAAAGCGCCGCGAACGCGTCGAGCGCGCGTATGCCGAGGGCGTGCTGGACATCCTCGATCAGGACGAGGAAATCCAGGACGAGGAGGTCCTGCGGGTGTCCGACGTGCTGGACGCCGAGCTGTTCGCCGAACGGCAGCAGGCGCGCAGCCAGCTGACCGCGGCGCAGCGTGCCGCGCAGGACCGGACGTGGACGTTCGGGCACGTGATCGTCGACGAGGCGCAGGAACTGTCCGCGATGGACTGGCGGCTGCTGATGCGCCGCACGCCGAACCGGTCGATGACGCTGGTCGGCGACGTCGCGCAGACCGGGGCCGCCGGGGGAGCGCGGACCTGGGACGAGGTGCTGTCGCCGTACGTCGCGGACCGCTGGCGGCTGGAGCAGCTGACGGTGAACTACCGGACCCCGGCGGAGATCATGGCGGTCGCGGCGGGCGTGCTCGCCGAACTCGACGTCGATCTGGCCGCGCCGGCGTCGGTGCGCGAGACCGGGGTGCCGCCGTGGGGCGTGGAAGTCGCTTCGCTGGACGAGGAACTGCCCGCGCTGGTGGCCGCGGAACTGTCCGCTGTGGACGGTGGGACCGTGGCGGTGCTGGTGCCGGGCGGTCGCGTCGACGAGGTGCGGAAGCTGCTTCCGGAGGACGAGCGGCTGAGCGTGCTGACGGTCGACCGGTCCAAAGGGCTGGAGTTCGACGGGGTCGTGCTGGTGTCGCCGGACGAGATCGTGGCGGGGTCGGCGCGCGGGCTCAACGACCTGTACGTGGCGCTGACCAGGGCGACCCAGCGGCTCGGCGTGGTGCGGACTGGTCCGGCGGTCCCTGCCCTCGGTGGCCTTGGCTAATCTTCCGCTATGCAGAACATCGGCAGGACAGCTGTCATCGGCGCGTGCGCGGCAGTCGCCGCGTTCAGCCTCACGGCCTGCGGCGGCGACAGCAGCGCGGCCCCGGCGGCCCCGAGCCGCGAGTGCACCGCGGACGACATCAAGACCACCGGGAACTTCGGCCAGCCGCCGACGATCACCATCCCGGACGACTGCGCCCCGCCGAAGAAGCTGCTCACCAAGGACCTGTCGGAGGGTGCCGGCAAGGCCGCGGCCGCCGGGTCGAAGCTGTCGATGAACTACCTGGTCGTCACCTGGTCGAACAAGAAGAAGCTGGACAGCTCGTTCGACCGCGGCGAGCCGTTCGGCCTCGACCTCGGGGCCGGTCAGGTGATCGAGGGCTGGGATCAGGGTCTCGTCGGCGTCAAGCAGGGCGGGCGGCGGCTGATGATCATCCCGCCCGCCCTCGCCTACAAGGACGGCGGACGCGGCATCGCGCCCAACGAAACGCTGGTGTTCGTGACCGACGCCCTCTCGGTCGGCTGAGCTTTCCGGTCGTGCGGCGTCCTCGCCGGTCTTGGTTGGCTTCGCGGACGTTGCGCGAGCCGTCGTGCCCGGTCGCGAACAGTTCGCTGGTGTTCGCGACCGGCGCGCTGCCGGTGTGCTGAGTCAGGGGATCAGCAGCAGCTTTCCGGTCGTCCGGCGGCCCTGCAGGTCCTCATGGGCCTTGCGGGCGTCGGCGAGCGGGTAGCGGCCGCCGATCCGGACGTTGAGCGAACCGTCCTGCACGGCGGCGAAGAGTTCTCCGGCGCGCCAGTCGAGTTCCTCGCGGGTGCGCAGGTAGTGGCCGAGCGTCGGGCGGGTCAGGAAGAGCGAGCCGCCGGAGTTGAGCCGCTGCGGGTCGAGCGGCGGCACCGGGCCGCTGGCCGCGCCGAACAGCGCCAGCGTGCCGCGGATCTTCAGGCTCGCGAGGCTGCCGTCGATGGTGCTCTTGCCGACGCCGTCGTAGACCGCGGCGACGCCTTCGCCGTTGGTCAGCTCGCGGGTCGCGGCGGCGAAGTCTTCACGGTCGTAGCGGATCACGTGGTCCGCGCCCGCGCCACGGGCCAGCTCGGCCTTCTCGTCGGTGGACACCGTGGCCAGCACTCGCGCGCCGCGCGCCTTCGCCAGCTGCACCAGCAGCAAACCGACACCGCCGGCCGCCGCGTGGACGAGGATGTCGTCGCCTGCCTGCACTTCGTAGGTCGAGCGCACCAGGTAGTGCGCCGTCAGGCCCTGCAGCATCGTGGCCGCAGCCGTCTCGTCGGACACGCCTTCGGGCACCTTCACCGTGGCGCTGGCCGGGACCACCGCGCGCTGGGCGTAGCTGCCGAGCACGCCCTGCCAGGTCACACGGTCGCCGGGGGCGAATTCGGTGACGCCCTCGCCGGTCTCCACGACCGTCCCGGCGCCTTCGGAACCGAGGACGAACGGCAGGTCGATCGGGTAGATGCCCTGGCGCTGATAGGTGTCGATGTAGTTGACGCCCGCGGCGGCGAGGTCGACCAGCAGTTCGCCCGCGCCGGGCGGACCGGGCTCGATCTCGGCCAGTTCCAGCACTTCCGGGCCGCCGGTCCGGGTCACCTGCACTGCGGTCGGCATGGTTCCTCCTCGAGATGTGCGCGTCTGGCGTCCACTATGGCCGAGAACACGGTCGGGCCGCGGGGGCGGGGGTCTCGGGTTAAGCTCCGGACGTGGCTGAGGAGACCGAAAACACGCCGACCGCGCCCACTGCCCGCCAGCTGGCGTCCGCCCGCGACTTCGTGGCGAAGCACGGAAAACCGTCGCGCGCCGTGGTCGAGAACATCGGGCTGGCCGGCGCGCGGGTCGTGCTCGTGGGCCCGGACGGGGCGATGGGCGACGTGCTGGTCGCCGGGGTCGAGACCGGGAACGCGCTGGTCGAGCAGGTCGACGACCTCGAGGCCGCGGAGTGGGACAGCGAAACCGTGAAGACGGTCAAGATCGGTGCCGCGCACCGGCGCAAGATGGCCGGGCCGCGAGCGGGCCGGTGACCCGCTCGGCGATTTTCGTCGGCTGCGCCGAACTGCCCGAGGGCGACGGCGACGAGGCCGCGGTGCTGCCCGCGCTCGCGGACCTCGGATTCACCGTGAGCTGGGCGGCCTGGGATTCAGCCGCGGACTTCGCTTCGGCGGACATCGTGGTGTTGCGTGCTGCCTGGGATTACCCCTCGCGCCGGGAGGAATTCCTCAGCTGGTGCGAAGACGTGCCCGGGCTGAGCAACTCGGCCACGGTCGTGCGGTGGAACACCGACAAGACGTATCTCGGCGAACTGCTCGACGCGGGCGTGCCGACGGTGCCGGTCGAGATCGTGCCGCCGGGGGAGAAGCCGCGCTGGCCGAAGAAACCGTTCGTGGTGAAGCCTTCGGTGGGCGCGGGAGGCCGCGACGCCGTCCGGTTCTCCTCTGCCGGGGCGGACGCGGAACAGCATCTGCGCGCCTTGCACGACGACGGGCGCACGGGGTTGATTCAGCCGTATCAGTCCAGTGTGGACACTCAGGGCGAGATCGCGGTGACGTACTTCGGCGGCGTTTATTCGCACGCCTTCACGAAATTCGCGTCGCTGGAGTCCTCAATGGACACTTCTGGGCTGTACCGGGAAGAGCGGCTTGCGGCCGCTGTTCCGGCTCCGGAAGTGCGTGCGGTGGCCGAGGACGCGCTGGACGCTGCGTGCGGGTTGCTCGGCATTTTGCGGGCGGAGCTGTTGTACGCGCGGGTGGATCTGGTCCGCGGGGATGACGGTCGGCCGCTGGTGCTGGAGCTGGAGTTGACTGAGCCGTCGCTGGGGTTCCGGCATGCGGACGCGGGTGCGCCGTTGCGGTTCGCGTCCGCGGTGCGGCAGCAGTTGGCTTAGCTCGCTTCGGCGGCCTGACGCCGCTTCGCCGCCAACCGTTCCGCCCGGGGCCACCGGACGTCGCTTGCCCAGCCGAGCCGTTCGAACGCCCAGATCACCCGCGCCGAGACGTCCACCTGTCCGCGCAGCACGCCGTGCCGGGCGCAGGTCGGGTCGGCGTGGTGGGAGTTGTGCCACGACTCGCCCATGGACAGCAGCGCCAGCGGCCAGAAGTTGGCCGCGCGGTCGCGGCTCGCGAACGGGCGGTCGCCGATCAGGTGGCACACCGAGTTCACCGACCAGGTCACGTGGTGCAGGAACGCGATCCGCACCAGACCGGCCCAGAAGAACGCCGTCAGCGCGCCCTGCCAGGTGCCGCTGAACGCCCAGCCGAGCGCGGCGGGCAGGGCGAGGCTGAGGGTGATCCACAGCCAGAAGAACCGGTTCACCAGGCGCAGGTCGCGGTCGCTGACGAGATCCGGCGCGAAGCGGTCGGCGTTGGTGACCTCGCGCTGGAACATCCAGCCCATGTGCGCGTGCCAGAACCCGCGCAACAGCGCCGCGGGCGACGTGCCGAAGAGCCACGGTGAGTGCGGATCGCCCTCACGGTCGGAAAACGCGTGGTGGCGGCGATGGCTCGCGACCCAGAAAATCACCGACCCTTGCACGGCCATGCTCCCCGCGATCGCGAGCGCGATCCGCAGCGGGCGGTTCGCTTTGAAGGCGCCGTGGGTGAAGTAGCGGTGGTACCCGACGGTGACGCCGAGCGTCGCGAGCACGTAGAAGACGGTCGCGAGGATCAGGTCGGTCCAGCCGATGCCCCATCCCCACACCAGCGGCACGGCGGCGATCAGCGCGGCGAACGGCACGAGGAGGAACGTCTTGAGCACGATCATCTCGGCGGTCCCGCGCCGGCCGGAGAGAAGGGGTTTGCCGGGACGGGCAGGGGCGGTCGGCATGGCGGCACCTCGGGCTGTGCGGGGCTTGCGGAAAGCCGGTCGGCGACGACGGTAAGCCGCCGACCTGTCCGCCGGGCCGACGCGCAGTTACGCCCGGATGACCGTCAGTTCGCGGTGCCGAGTTGGCCGCGGCCCGGTGCCGGAGGGGAGGCCGAGCTGTTGCCCAGCTATGCCCAACGGTGCGAAGCCGTCAGTTCGCGGCAGCGAGTTCCCGCTTCTCCGCGGGCTCCAGCGAGGTCACCGGCCCGCGGTCGCGGGTGCCCGTCCACAGCACCGCCGTCACCACGATCACGAGCGCCGAGCCCAGCACGTGGAACGACACCATCGCCTCGGGCACGCCCAGCGCGTACTGCACCGTTCCCAGAACCCCCTGCAGCAGCGCGACAATCCACACCCACGCATACCGCTGCCACACGCTCTTCGGCGCGCCGACGCGCATCAGCGTGAGCCCGAAGACGCCCAGCACCACGAGGTAAGCGATCAGCAGCCCGCTGTGGACCCGGGCCAGCTGCTCGATCGGGGCGTCGAGGCGATGCGTGTTCACGTCGCCGCCGTGCGGGCCCGCGCCGGTGACCGTGGTCCCGGCGATCAGGACTGCCCACATCAGGACCGTCAGCAGGACCAGCATCTGCCGTCCCAGTTTCGGGACCAGCGGGCGCGCCGGTTCGTCTCCTTCGCGGAACGCCTTCAGCAGCAGCACCGCCAGCCACACGAGCGGCGTGGAGGCCAGGAAGTGGATCGCGACCGTCCACCATTCCAGTTTCGCCAGCACGGTCAGCCCGCCGATGACCGCCTGCAGCACGACGCCGCCGGGCATCGTCCAGGCGAGCTTCACCAGGCGCTTGCGCTCCGGGTGGTCGATCTGCATCCGCCACGCGGTGAGCACGGCCAGTGCCGCCACCACGATCACGACGCCGGTCAGCATCCGGTTCGAGAACTCGATCCACTGGGTGACCGCGTCGATGCCGGAGTGCCGCACCGGCACCAGGCTGCCCGCGACGCACTGCGGCCAGGTCGGGCATCCCAGCCCGGACCCGGTCACCCGCACCACGGAACCGGTGACGCCGATGCCTGCCTGCGTGACCACCGCGGCGATCCCGACGCCGCGCTGGACCGCGGCGGACGGATACGGCAGGCGGGCGATCAAACTGCGAAGGGACACGCGGAAAGAATACTCGCGCGCGTTTTCCCGCCTTCACGCGGCGGTATTGTTCCGCACGGAATCGCCAGCGTGCGCAAGGAATCGGGTGCGGCGGCGGTCACATTAGCGGCCTGTTTTCCGCGCGGTGATCCGTAATTGGAGGTGGGATTCAGGTGAGTTTCGTAGTCCGCGTCGCCAGCACTCCGGCCACCGCGGCCCACGCCACCAGCACCGCCGCCGGGCCGAGCGGGAACTGGCCGTCCACCAGCGCCGCGCGCATGCCTTCCGCCAGCGCGCCCGACGGCAGCAGCGAAACGATCACCCCGACCCCGGACGGCAGCGCCGACGGAGCCAGCAGAATCCCGCCGGCGAGCAGCAGCACGAACCACACGATGTTCGCGAGCGCCAGCACCGCTTCCGCCCGCAACGCGCCACCCAGCAGCACGCCCAGTGCGCCGAAAGCCAGCGTCCCCAGGACCAGCAGCACCACCGCGGAGCCGATCCCGGCGGCCGACGGCGACCAGCCCAGGAAAGCCGCCACCACGCCGAGCACCACGGACTGCAGCGCCACGACGACCAGCGCCGCCACGACTCGTCCGGCCACGAGCAGCCAGCGCGGCAGCGCCGTCGCCGAAAGCCGCTTCAGCACGCCGTAGCGGCGGTCGAAGCCGAGCGCGATCGCCTGGCCGGTGAAGGCCGACGACATGACCGCCAGCGCGAGAATCCTCGGCGTCATCCAGTCCACTTTGGACGTCGAGCCGAGCTGGCTCGCGGGCAGGATGTCCAGCGAGCTCAGGCCGATCAGCAGCGCGAGCGGAATGATCAGGGTGAGCAGCAGCTGCTCGCCGTGCCGCAGGGTCAGCGCGGCCTCGACGCGCGCGTGCGTGCGCAGCATCTTGCCGAGCGAGCCGCGGCCGGGCGCGGGGGCGAAAGTCCCTGCGGGGAACGGAGAACTCATGCGCGCAGCTCCCGTCCGGTGAGTTCGAGGAACACTTCTTCGAGCGTCCGACGTCCGACTTGCAGTTGTTCGGGCAGGACGCCCTGTTGCGCGCACCAGGCGGTGACCGCGGAGACCACCTGCGGGTCGACCGCGCCCTCCACCAGGTACGAACCGGGCGCGGTTTCGCTGACCCGGTACCCCTCCGGCAGCGCGGCCGCGAGCAGCGTCGTGTCGAGCTTCGTGCGGGCGCGGAACCGCAGCTGCGCCGCGTCGCCCGCCTCCAGAGTCAGCGAATGCGGCGTGCCCTCGACGACGACCTTGCCGTGGTCCACGATCACCACCTGGTCGGCCAGCGTTTCCGCTTCCTCCATGAGGTGGGTGGTGAGCAGGACGCTCACGCCGTCCGCGCGCAGCGCCGCGAGCAGGTCCCAGACCAGCCGCCGCGCCTGCGGGTCCATCCCGGCGGTGGGTTCGTCCAGGAACACCAGCTCCGGACGGCCGACCAGCGCGCACGCCAGGGAAAGCCGTTGCTGCTGCCCGCCGGAGAGCCGTTTGAACGGCGTCCGCTTCGCGCCGGCCAGCCCGAGCACGTCGAGCAGCCACGCCGGATCGTGCGGGTTCGCCGCGCAGGAAGCCACTAGCCGCAGCATTTCCTCCGCGCGCACGCCCGGGTACGCGCCGCCGCCTTGGGGCATGATGCCGACGCGCGGGCGGAGCCGGGAACTGTCCGCGACGGGGTCGAGGCCGAGCACGCGCACCCGGCCCGCGTCAGGTCTGCGGAAACCCTCGCAAATCTCGACAGTGGTCGTTTTTCCGGCGCCGTTCGGCCCGAGCAGGGCCAGCAGGGAACCACGCTCCATGCGCAGGTCGATGCCGTCGACCGCGGTGGTGGAGCCGTAGCTTTTCGCCAAGCCGGAGATCTCGACGGCGGGGTTGTCCACAACGAATCACGATACGACGTCGGCGGGCGCGCGCGGTGCTGGGGACGCCGGAGGTGTCCTGGACAACAGCAGCGGCGAAACCCGGTACACGATCGCGAGGCCGCCGAGGGTCACCAGAGCGGCCGCGCCGTAGGCCCACGGCAGGACGTACGAGCGGCCGTCGAAGGTGCCGCCGGTTGGCGGGAGCAGGAACGGCAGCCCGGCGCTGATGACCGTGGCGACCACCCGGAACCGCGACGTCCCGGCCGCCGCGGCGAGCGGGATCACCGCCCACAGCAGGTACCACGGCTGGAGGTTGATCTGCAGGATCATCGCCGCGCCCAGCGAGACGCCGAGCCCGATGATCGGCCGGTAGCGCCATTTGAAGCTGGCCCACAGGAATTTGATCGTGACCGCCGCGGTGATCACGTTGCCGAGCGTGCCGAGGATCGGCACCAGCGCGTCGGTGTGGTTGCCGAGCCCGAGCGTGATGCCGAGGACGCCGCCGAGGTTCGCGACCTCCGCGGTGGGGGAGATGAACGACCGCACCAGCCCCGGCGTGCTCGCCGTCGCGCCGATCCAGCCGAAGCCCAGCCCGGTGCCGACGCAGATCGCGGTCAGGACCACGCCGAACAGCACCGCCATCGGCGCGCCCGCCCACACCAGGTCTTTCAGCCGCCCGTGCCATCTGCGCGCGACCATCACCGAAAGGAACGGCAACGCCAGCACAGCCGGGATTTTCACCGTGGCGCCGATCGTGATGATGACGACGCCGAGCGCGATGAAGAGGAGTTCGCCCTTCGCCAAGGGCGGCGGACTGTCGCCCTTCACCCGCACTGGGAGCCGCCGGATGCCGATCTCCAGTCCGGCGACCATGAGCCCGATGGCCAGCGAATCGTTGTGCGCGCCCGCGACGAAATGGAAGATCAGCAACGGGTTCGCCGCGCCCAGCCACAGCGCGGTGGCCGGCTGCACGCCGAACCGCCGGGCGAGCCGCGGCACCGCCCACACGATCAGCAGCACGCCGACCATCGCGAGACCGCGCTGCAGCAGCACGCCGACGACGATGTTGTTGCCGCCGACCGGAGCCAGCCAGCCGCCGAGCCGCAGCAAAAGCGGGCCGTACGGGGCGGGGGTCTCGCGCCAGATGTTGGTGACGCCCGCGGTGAGCGGATCGGCGACGCCGAGCGCCTGCGCCGGGCCCAGCTGGTAGGGGTCCATGCCGCGGTGCACGATCTCGCTCTGCGCGAGGTAGCTGTAGACGTCGCGGGAGAACAGCGGCGGGATCAGCAGCAGCGGCGCGACCCACATCGCGACGGTGCGGGCGAGTTGCCCGCTGGTGGCCAGCCGCGCGCTCGCCGGACGGGCGAACCGGGCGAGCATGAGCCAGCTCAGCACCAGGATGCCCATGCCGGAGAAGGCGATCGCGAGCGAGACCGTCGGGATCCGGATGAACAGCCGCAGCACCGGCAGGTCCTGCACCGGGTTGATCACCGGCGCGGCCCCGGCCCCGAGCGAGCCGAGCGCGAGGAACAGCGAACCGACCGTCCCGAAACGGCGGACCACGTCGAGGCCGCGGGTCTCGGCGGCGTTCAGCGGATCGGTGCGGCGCGGGCCGACCGGGGACGGCGCGGCTTCGGGGGCCGGGGGAGCGGCCACGGCGCCGTCGGCACCGTCAGTGCTGCCCGGTTGGCCGGATAAGTCCGGTTCCGGTGCCCGCTGGTCCGGGTGTTCGCCGACTGCCACGCCCGGAAGCGTATCGACTCCGGTTCGAGGGGTGTATCGAGCCGTTCGGTCCCCGGTGCCGGGATTGCTCCCGTTGGTCCGTGAAGGGCTCCTTGAGGGAATCGGATTCCCGGTGCCCAGGGCTCGAGGCGGCCCCGCAGTCTCGGCCGACGGGAGAGTCGGCCGTCCGTGAGGGGAACCCTGAGGGAATCTGATTCCCTCAGGGTTCCCCTCACGGACCTGGGGCCGGGCGCTGCTGCGGCGAGGCGCGCCCGGAGGTGAGTCGGGTCACTGCCCGACACCCCGCCTTTGCCCGCTGGCCGGAAATAAGACACACTTGTGTTGTGAAAAAGACCGGGAGCACTGGCGAGGGGCGCGGCGAGCAGCCGCGCGCCGCGGCCGTCGGCGTTCCCGTGCAGGTCAGCGCGGTGAACGTCGCCGAGGGCCGTACTCGGCACGAGGTCGCCCGGCTGCTGCTGGAGCAGGGCCCGATGACCGCCGTGGTGGTCGCGGAGCAGCTCGGCATCAGCCCGACGGCGATCCGCCGCCACCTCGACGCGCTGCAGGCCGACGGCGAGGCCGAGACCCGCGACGCCCCGCGCAAGGGCCCGCGCGGACGCGGCCGCCCGGCCAAGCTGTTCCTGCTCACCGAAGCGGGCCGGGCCCGGTTCGGGCACGCCTACGACGACCTCGCGGTCTCGGCCATCCGCTTCCTCGCCGAGCACGCCGGACCGGACGCGGTGCGCGCGTTCGCCGAGCGCCGGGTCGAAGGGCTCGTCGGGCCGCACCGGCAGGCGATCACCGGATCGGCTGATCCGGTCGAGCGCGCCGAGGCCCTCGCCACCGCGCTGAGCAGGGAAGGCTACGCTGCCTCGACCCGCCAGGTGGGCGCGGGAGCCCAAGCCGCGAACGTCGGCGCCCAGCTGTGCCAGCACCACTGCCCGGTCGCGCACGTGGCCGCGGAATTCCCGCAGCTGTGCGAGGCCGAAACGGAAGCGTTCGCGAAGCTGCTGGGCACCCACGTCCAGCGGCTGGCGACCATCGCGCGCGGAGACAACGCGTGCACCACACACGTACCCGCCGGACCGGCGGGTATCCCGGCCCATCCCGAGCCGGACCGCACGACGCCCGGAGACGCGGCCGCGCCGCCCGAAGGGCACGCACCACGGATCCCGAATGGAGGGAAACCCGCATGACTGCCGCTGCCGAGCAGCGCACTCCCACCACCGAGCCGTTGAGCCAGGAAGAGACCATCGCGTCCCTTGGCAACTACGCCTTCGGCTGGGCGGACTCCGACGAGGCTGGCGCCAGCGCCCGCCGCGGCCTGAACGAGGATGTCGTTCTCGACATCTCCGCGAAGAAGTCCGAGCCCGAGTGGATGCGCGACGCCCGATTGAAGGCGCTCAAGCTGTTCGACCTCAAGCCGATGCCGAACTGGGGCGCCGACCTCTCGGGGATCGACTTCGACAACATCAAGTACTTCGTGCGGTCCACCGAGAAGCAGGCGGCCAGCTGGGAAGACCTGCCCGAGGACATCAAGAACACCTACGACAAGCTGGGCATCCCCGAGGCGGAGAAGCAGCGCCTCGTGGCCGGCGTCGCCGCGCAGTACGAGTCCGAGGTCGTCTACCACCAGATCCGCGAGGACCTGGAGGAGCAGGGCGTCCTCTTCCTGGACACCGACACCGCGCTCAAGGAGCACCCGGAGATCTTCCAGGAGTACTTCGGCTCCGTGATCCCCGCGGGCGACAACAAGTTCTCCGCGCTGAACACCGCGGTGTGGTCCGGCGGCTCGTTCATCTACGTGCCGAAGGGCGTGCACGTCGACATCCCGCTGCAGGCCTACTTCCGGATCAACACCGAGAACATGGGCCAGTTCGAGCGGACGCTGATCATCGTCGACGAGGACGCCTACGTCCACTACGTCGAGGGCTGCACCGCGCCGATCTACCAGTCGGACTCGCTGCACTCCGCGGTCGTCGAGATCATCGTGAAGAAGGGCGCCCGCTGCCGCTACACGACGATCCAGAACTGGTCGAACAACGTCTACAACCTGGTCACCAAGCGCGCCAAGTGCGAAGAGGGCGCGACCATGGAGTGGGTCGACGGCAACATCGGCTCCAAGGTGACCATGAAGTACCCGTCGGTCTTCCTCATGGGCGAGCACGCCAAGGGCGAGGTCCTCTCGGTCGCGTTCGCGGGCGAGGGCCAGCACCAGGACGCCGGGGCCAAGATGGAGCACCTCGCGCCGCACACGTCCTCGACCATCGTGTCGAAGTCGGTCGCGCGCGGCGGCGGCCGGACCTCCTACCGCGGCCTGGTCAAGGTCGCGAAGCGGGCGCACCACTCGCGCTCCAGCGTGGTCTGCGACGCCCTGCTGGTGGACACCATCTCCCGGTCGGACACGTATCCGTACGTGGACATCCGCAACGACGAGGTGTCCATGGGCCACGAGGCCACCGTGTCCAAGGTCAGCGAAGAGCAGCTGTTCTACCTGATGTCGCGCGGCCTCGACGAGGCCGAGGCGATGGCGATGATCGTGCGCGGGTTCGTCGAGCCCATCGCGCGCGAGCTGCCGATGGAGTACGCGCTCGAGCTGAACCGCCTGATCGAGCTGCAGATGGAAGGGTCCGTCGGCTAAATGTCCGTGGCAGAGAACAACGTTTCCGAAGCCATCCGCGAGGGGGCCGTCGTTCCGGCGGCCTCCCGCGCGGAGCGCTTCACTTCTTACGACGTCGAGGCCTTCGAGGTCCCCGGCGGTCGTGAGGAGAACTGGCGCTTCACCCCGATGAAGCGCCTGCGCGGCCTGCACGACGGTTCCGCCGTCGCCTCCGGCGAGATCACGCTGGAGACCGAGGCCGCGCCCGAGCTGAAGATCGAGACCGTCGGCCGCGACGACGCGCGCCTCGGCGAGGCGGGCGTGCCGAGCGACCGCATCGCGGCGCAGGCGTACTCGTCCTTCGCCAAGGCCACGATCGTCACGGTGCCGAAGGAGACCGAGGCGTCGAAGCCGTCGGTGCTGCGCATCCACGGTCCCGGCGAGGGCAAGGTCGCCTACGGTCACCTGCAGGTGCGCGCCGAGGCGTTCGCCAACGCGGTGATCGTGCTCGACCACGTCGGCTCCGGCACCTACGCGGACAACGTCGAGTTCGTCATCGGCGACTCGGCCAAGATCACCGTGGTCAGCGTCCAGGACTGGGCCGACGACGCGGTGCACGTGTCCGAGCAGCACCTGCGCCTGGGCCGCGACGCGACGCTCAACCACACTGTCGTCACCCTCGGCGGCGACCTGGTCCGCATCTCGCCGACGGCGACCTTCGCCGACCGCGGCGGCGACGTGGACATGCTGGGCGTCTACTTCTCCGACGCCGGCCAGCACCAGGAGCACCGGCTGTTCGTGGACCACGCGGTGCCCAACTGCAAGTCGCGCGTGATGTACAAGGGCGCGCTGCAGGGCGAAGGCGCGCACGCGGTGTGGATCGGCGACGTGCTGATCCGGGCGGCCGCCGAGGCCACCGACACCTACGAGCTGAACCGCAACCTCGTGCTCACCCCCGGCGCGCGCGCCGACTCGGTGCCGAACCTCGAGATCGAGACCGGCGAGATCGAGGGCGCGGGCCACGCGAGCGCCACGGGAAGGTTCGACGACGAGCAGTTGTTTTACCTCCAGTCGCGCGGGATCGGCGAGGAGGCCGCGCGGCGGCTGGTCGTGCGCGGGTTCTTCCACGAGATCCTGGTCCGCATCGGCGTGCCCGAGGTGCGCGAGCGCCTCGAAGCCGCGATCGAGGCCGAACTCGAAGCCGTGGGCGCCTGAGCCCGTCCGTCCACTTCAGACTCTTTAGGAAACAGCAGATGGCTACCCTGGAAATCAAGGACCTGCACGCGTCGGTGACCACCGACGAGGGCGCCAAGGAGATCCTCAAGGGCGTCAACCTGACCATCCGGTCCGGCGAGACGCACGCGATCATGGGCCCGAACGGCTCCGGCAAGTCCACCCTGTCCTACGCGATCGCCGGCCACCCGAAGTACGAGGTGACCTCCGGCGAGGTGCTGCTGGACGGCGAGAACGTGCTCGAGATGAGCGTCGACGAGCGCGCCCGCGCCGGCCTCTTCCTCGCCATGCAGTACCCGGTCGAGGTGCCCGGCGTCTCGATGTCGAACTTCCTGCGCACCGCGGCCACCTCGGTCCGCGGCGAGGCTCCCAAGCTTCGCCACTGGGTCAAGGAGGTCAAGGAGGAGATGGGCAAGCTCGGCATCTCCCAGGAGTTCGCCGAGCGCTCGGTGAACGAGGGCTTCTCCGGCGGCGAGAAGAAGCGCCACGAGATCCTGCAGCTGGCGCTGCTCAAGCCGAAGTTCGCCATCCTCGACGAGACCGACTCCGGCCTGGACGTCGACGCGCTGCGCGTCGTGTCCGAGGGCGTCAACGAGTACAAGGCGGGCAACGAGGTCGGCGTCATGCTGATCACGCACTACACCCGCATCCTGCGGCACATCACCCCGGACTTCGTGCACGTCTTCGCCGACGGCAAGATCGTCGAGTCCGGCGGCCGCGAACTGGCCGACGAGCTGGAGGAGAACGGCTACGTCAAGTACGTCGGCTCTCCCGAGCCGGCCAAGGCCTGACGTTCCCCGCGCCCCGTTCCCGACGACACCGAGAGAGAGGAGTTGGCTCGATGACCACCACGGCTTCGAACAGCCCGACCAACTCTGTTCCCCTTGACGTGGCGGCACTGCGTGCCGACTTCCCGATCCTGACGCGCACCGTGCGCGACGGGAAACCCTTGGTGTACCTGGACTCCGGAGCGACCTCGCAACGGCCGGTGCAGGTGCTCGACGCGGAACGGCGGTACGTGTTCACGTCGAACTCGGCCGTGCACCGCGGTGCCCACCAGCTGTCCGAAGAGGCCACCGACGCCTACGAATCCGCGCGCGCCAAGACCGCGGAATTCGTCGGCGCGGACCCGGAAGAGCTGGTGTTCACCAAGAACGCGACCGAGGGCATCAACCTCGTGGCGTACGCGATGAGCAACGCCGCCACGGCCGGTCCGGAGTCCGAACGGTTCCGGATCGGCGAAGGCGACGAAATCGTCATCACCGAGATGGAGCACCACGCGAACCTGGTGCCGTGGCAGCAGTTGTGCCAGCGCACCGGGGCGACGCTGAAGTGGTTCAAGGTCACCGCCGAGGGCCGGCTCGATCTGTCCGATCTGGACAGTGTGATCACGCCGCGCACCAAGGTGGTCGCGTTCGCGCACCAGTCCAACGTGCTCGGCACGGTCAACCCGGTGGCCAAGCTGGTGGCCAAGGCGAAGGAAGTCGGCGCGCTGACCGTCCTCGACGCCTGCCAGTCGGTGCCGCACTTCCCGGTGGACTTCCACGCGCTCGGCGTCGACTTCGCGGTGTTCTCCGGGCACAAGATGCTGGCTCCGTCCGGGATCGGCGTGCTGTACGGCCGGACCGAACTGCTCGAAGCGATGCCGCCGTTCCTCACCGGCGGCTCGATGATCGAGCTGGTCACGATGGAGCGCACCACGTTCGCCGCGCCGCCGCAGCGGTTCGAGGCCGGGGTGCCGATGACGTCGCAGGCGATCGGCCTCGGCGCGGCGGTGGACTACCTGTCCGCCATCGGGATGGACCGCGTCGCGGCGCACGAGCACGAGCTGGCCGCGGCCGCGATCGCGGGCATCAGCGCGATCCCGGGCGTGCGCATCGTCGGGCCGACCGACCTGGAGGACCGCGGCGCGACTGTCGCGTTCGTGATCGACGGCGTGCACCCGCACGACGCCGGGCAGGTGCTCGACAGCCTCGGCATCGCGGTGCGGGTGGGACACCACTGCGCGTGGCCGCTGCACCGGGCTTGTTCGGTGCCCGCGACCGTGCGGGCGAGCTTCTACCTGTACAACACGCTGTCCGAAGTGGACGCTCTGGTCGCCGGGATCCGCGAGGCGCAGAAGTTCTTCGGGGTGGACCAGTGAACCTGGAGAGCATGTACCAGGAGATCATCCTGGACCACTACAAGAACCCGCACGGGCGCGGCCTGCGCGATCCGTTCGACGCGGAGTCGTTCCAGGTCAACCCGACCTGCGGCGACGAGATCACCTTGCGGGTGAAGGTCAGCGACGGCAAAGTCGAGGACGTGTCCTACGACGGGCAGGGCTGCTCGATCAGCCAGGCTTCCGCGTCGGTGCTGACCGACCTGGTCGTCGGGCACACGGTCGACGAGGCGTTCACGACCATGGACGCGTTCGTGGAACTGATGCAGGGCAAGGGCAAGGTCGAACCGGACGAGGACGTACTGGAGGACGGCGTCGCGTTCGCCGGCGTCGCGAAGTACCCGGCGCGCGTGAAGTGCGCCCTGCTCGGCTGGATGGCGTTCAAGGACGCGGTGTCCAGCACCACCACAGGAGCTGAGAAGGCATGAGCGAAGAGACGGCCACCGACCCGCGCGAGGGGCGCACCGCCGCGGACCTGCCCGAGCAGTCCGCCGCCGTCCCCGCCGACATCGCCAAGATCGAGGACGTCGAGGAAGCGATGCGCGACGTCGTCGACCCCGAACTCGGGATCAACGTCGTGGACCTCGGCCTGGTCTACGACATCCGGGTCGAGACCGACAACACCGCGACGATCGACATGACGCTCACGTCGGCGGCCTGCCCGCTGACCGACGTGATCGAGGACCAGACGTCGGCGGCGCTGACGTCCGGCGGTCTCGTGAACGACTTCCGGATCAACTGGGTCTGGATGCCGCCGTGGGGCCCGGAGAAGATCACCGACGACGGCCGCGAGCAGCTGCGGGCGCTCGGTTTCACGGTCTGAGGTTCGCTTTTTCGAAGGCCGCTCCCGGTTCTCCGGGGGCGGCCTTCGGCGTATCCCGGATTGGTGCGTTCGGGCGCTGCCGGGCGGAACGCCGGATTCTGTCGGGGCCGGGTGCTATTACTGGTCAATGACCGAACCTGACTCCGAATCCGTGTCCGAAGCCGAAGAAAGACCCAGCCGCGGCCTGGCCGTGGGAGCGGTGTCCGTGGCCGCGGTGAGCCTCTCGCTCGCGGTGCTCACCTGGCTGGCCTGGCTGCTGGTCCGGCCCCGGCTCCTCGTGAGCGGCGTCTACCCGCTCGTGGCCGAGGTGTTCGTCCTGGTGCTGGGCGCGCTGTGGTTCGCGGCGCTGCTGGCCGGGGTGCTGGCGGTGGTGCTGGGGCGGCTCGGCGGAGCGAAACGGCCGGGCGGCGACCTGGCCCGCACAGGTGCGCTGCTGGGCGGGCTCACGGTGGTGGTGGCGCTGGCCGGGACGGTCGCGTTCACGGTGAGTCCCGGCCTGATGCCCGCGTACGGAGACGTCGGGCGGCCGCTTAATTCGATCCTCAGGGGGTGACCGCCGTATAACGACCTATACGGCGGCGGATGAGTTTGGCCGTCCATTATGGACAGAGCGGCACAATCCGCCCGGAGGATCCGGGGCCGCGTAACGGATCCGCGGCGCTCGCCGATCCTCGCGAGGTGATCGACGGTTTTCCGGCCCCGCCGCCGGTTTCCCGCGCCCCTCGCCGGTTTTCGGCCGTGCTGGCGCTGTTCGTAGTGCTCGCGCTGGCCGGGGTGGCGGGATGCGGGTACGGGCTGGTGACGGTGTTCAGCTATCGCTTGGCGAGAATGCCGACGAACGCGATGGCGCCCGCCGTGCCCGCCGGGACGGCGCTCGTGCTCGGCAAGCGGGACGGGCAGGTCTACCACCGCGGCGACGTCGTGCTGGCGCGCATGCCCGCGCACCAGGGCAACCGGGCTTACCTGTTGCTGGGCCGGGTGATCGGCGTGGGCGGCGACGACGTGCGCTGCTGCGACGAGAAGCGCCGGATCGTGGTGAACGGCAAGTCTGTCGACGAGCCCTACGCGAACGGCGACGGACCCGTGTTCCGCGCGCTCGTCCCGAAGGACGCGGTCTTCCTGGCCGGTGATCGGCGCGATGTCAGCTGGGACTCCCGGAACGAGGAGGCCACCGGAATGAGCGGCTCAGTGCCGGTGTCCGAGGTGTACGGGGTAGTCGTCGCCACCGGGCCGAACCGGTGGTGGGTGCGCACGCTGCCGCCGACGACGGCGTTCACCGCCGCGGGATTGCCCGGCGCGCCTGAGGTGGATCAAGGGCCGTTCCTGGGGCGGGTGTTCGTCGGAGCGGGCGCGGGGGCGTTCTTGACCGGATTCCTGGGCGCGGTGGTGACGGGCGTGCGCCGGAGCAGGAAACGGCGCCGGGAGGCTGCTGGGCCGGGGTGGCTTCCGGCGGGGTAACGACTGTCGGGATTGTTCCGATGATCGTCTCGTGACAGAAGGCTTTCCTGCTGTTCCGCCTCCGGCCGTGCGTGCGCCGCGCCGGTTTCCCTGGTTGCTCGCGATCTTCGCCGTGCTCACGGTCGCGGGCGCGGTCTTGGCGGCGACCGGGCTCCTCAAGGTGTTCAGCTACCGCTCGCTGACCGCGTCCGGCGGCGGGATGGCACACACCGTCGCCGCGGGCGAGCGGATCGTCTTCGGGCTGCGCGAAGGCCAGGAGATCCACCGCGGCGACGTCGTCGTGTTCAACGCGAGCGCGTTCGGCGACGGGCGGCGCGGGATGTTCCTGCAACGCGTGATCGCGGTCGGCGGCGATGTGGTCGAGTGCTGCGACTACGATCGCCGGATCAAGGTGAACGGCAAGTCGATCGTCGAACCTTACGCGGTCGGCGAGCAGACGACCTTTTACGCGAAAGTGCCGCAGGGCACGGTGTTCCTGGCGGGGGACCAGCGGGACATCGCGGACGACTCCCGGTGGCGCGCCAACAATCCCGGTGCCGGAGCGGTGCCGCTGTCCCAAGTGTACGGAGTTGTCGCGGCGACCGGAACCCTGTTCTGGGTCAAGGAATTCCCGGCGACCACCGCGTTCACCGACGCCGGACTGCCCGGTACGACCGAGCCGGATCGCGGCCCCATCACCAGCCGGATTACCGCCGGTGCCGGGGCGGGCGTATTCCTCATCGGGTTCGCCGGCCTGCTCGTGACTGTCGTCCGGAGCGCCGGAAGACGACGAAAAGCAGCCGCAGCCCCGCCAGTGCGCTGATCATCAGCAGGTTGTAGCCGAACACGTGGTTCAGCGTCAGCCCGGGCACCAGCTGTGGGCCGCTCGAACTGGACAGCAGCAGCACGGCCATGAGCCCGGTCGCGATGCCGACCAGCGCCAGCAGGACCTCGTGCACGAGGCCGGTCACCAGGTCGCGGTCGCGTTCGTCGGAGAACAGCCGCATGTTCACCGACAGCCTGCCTTCTTCCAGCGCCGCGCCGATCCGGTCGACGCGGCGGGGCAGGCGGCGGAGCACCGGCAGCAGGGCGGTGAATTCGTCGGTGACGGTGCGGTGCAGGGTTTCCGGGCGCAGGCCGATGCGTTCGGTGGCGAACGCGCGGGATTCGGCGACCAGGTCGAAGTCCGGGGCCAGCGTCGCGAGGGTGCCTTCCATCGTCGCCAACGCGCGGAACACGGCGGCGATCGGCGGCGGTACGGCCAGCCGGAATTCGGCGATCACGCGGAACAGGCCGGTGAACAGGTCGAGGCCGGCGCTCCGGCCGGGTCCGAAGTGCCGGGCGAGCAGGGCACCCAGCGCGCGTTCCAGGCGTTGCTCGTCGAGATCGTCCGGACGGTCGACGATCTCCAGCAGCCCGTCGCGGACACCGGCCGGGTCGCCTCGGTCGATGGCGGGCAGCAGGGCTTGCAGGCCGGCGCGCAGTCCGGTGTCGAGGCGGCCGACGGAGCCGAAGTCGAGCAGGCCGAGGGTGCCGTCTTCGAGCAGCAAAACGTTGCCGGGGTGCGGATCCGCGTGGAACACCCCGCCGAGCAGAACCTGGTCGAGCAGGCCGCGCAGGAAGGTGCGGGCGAGTTCCTCGCGGGAATGTGCGGAACCGGTGGCGAGCGGTTTGCCGTCGAGCCGTCGCATCACCAGAACGCGCTCAGTGGACAGTGCTTTGTGGACAGTCGGCAGCGTGACGCCGGGGACCGGATGCGCGGCGATGGCGTCGATGTTCGAGGCTTCGGTGCGGAAATCGAGTTCGTCCTCAAGGGATTCGGCGAATCCGTCGGCCAGTTCCAGCACACCGAGCGAGCGCGCCCAGCCGGCGCGTTCGTACAGCACGGCGGCGAGGCGGCGGACGATGTCGATGTCGCGTTCCACCTGTTCGCGGATCCCGGGCCGCTGCACCTTCACGACGACCTCGGTGCCGGACCGCAGCCGAGCGCCGTAAACCTGCGCGATCGACGCCGCGGCAAGGGGTTCGTCGTCGATGTGGGCGAAGGCGGTGAGGTCGATTTCCTCGCGCAGCAACGCGCGCACCTCGTCTTCGGGCGCGGGCGGGACCTGATCGTGCAGCCGGCTGAGTTCGCGGATGTACACCGGCGGCAGGAGATCCGCGCGGGTCGAGAGCAACTGGCCGAGCTTCACGAACGTCACGCCCGCTTCTTCGAGCGCCAGCCGAAGCGACCGCGCGAGCTTCGCGGAGCCGTCGGGGCCTGCGGTGCGGCGGCCGGTGAGGAACGAACCGAGACCGTGGCGGATCGCGATGCGCATGATCCGCGAGTAGCGACGGGCGCGGGCCGCGCGGGATCGCAGCGACCGCATCCGGGCGAACAAGCCCGGCCCGCCGGACGGAACCGCGAGTTCGGCGACAAAAAGGACTAACAGTGTCACCGCGAGCGCGCTGCCGGCCAGTGGGATCAGCAGTCCGATCGCGACCCCGGCGTTGGTCAGCACGGCGATCGGGAACAGCCGGATGACGGTGCCCGCGACGAGCCAGCCCGCGAGCGCCGCGCCGAGCGCCCGGACGAGACCGACGCGCACACCGAGCACTTTGCGGGCCGCGGCGACGAGCGGCCACAGCACGACGACGTAGGCGAGAAGGCCGAGCAGCAGCGTTTGCATGCCGAAAAGCACACCATCGCGACGGTGTCGGCGGATCCAGCCGGGGCGGGACTGACCTCCCTCTCGCGGGGGAGCGTCCTACTTTCGGACGTAGTCGCCCCGGTGGTGAACTTCTAACGTCGTCGAGCGGACAAGGGTTGCTTGCTTTCTCGATGACGTACGGAGGACACGATGCACGCACGAGGGTTCCGGCGGATCGCCGCACTGGCCGTGGCGACCGCCGCTCCGCTGGGTTTCGGCCTGGCGACCGCACCCGCCGCGTCCGCCGCCGCGGCGACCACCGTCTACTACAGCTCGGCGGGCGCGCCCGACTACGTCGCCCAGATCGACCAGGGCGCGGCGAACTGGAACGCCGCGGTGAGCGACGTCCAGCTGGTGAAGGACGAGGGCAAGGCGACGGTGAAGATCCACGAGGTCAACAGCGGAGGTTCGTACACGCAAACCGACGGGCACGGCAACGGCGACGTCTACCTGGACACGAGCCAGGTCGCCGAGGGCTACGACCCGACCCGCATCGCCGCGCACGAACTCGGCCACAACCTCGGCCTGCCGGACCACTACGAGGGGCCGTGCACGGAGCTGATGTCGGGGCACGGGCCGGGCACTTCCTGCACGAATGCCAAGCCGGACGCGCAGGAATCGGCGAAGGTGCAGCAGTTGTGGGCCAACGGGGTCCGGGCGGCGGGGACTCGGGTCACGACGACTGTCTACTGAGGACTCGTGAGTGTTTATGCCGGTTAGAACCGGCATAAACACTCACGACACCCCCGCGAACTCGGGCCCGCGCCGGGAAGTCCTCGCCGGACCTCGTGAGTGCTGCTGCCGGTTAGAACCGGCCGCAGCACTCACGACCCCCTACTCCGCGTGCAGCACGAAGAACAGAAAACTCGGGCTGACGCACAGCATCCGGTAGTCCTCCGGGAACAGTTTTTCCGCCTCCGGCACCGGTTTCGGCTCGCTGATCACCGAGATCCGGAACCCGGCCGCGGTGAACGCGTCGGTCATCGCGTGCAGCGGACGGTTCCAGAAGCTCATCGGCGTCGTACGGCCGTCGACCTCCCAGTCTTCAGTCCACTCGTAAGTCGCCGAATAATCCGTCTTCTGCCCGGCTTCCCGCTGCAGCATATGGATCGCGAATGGATGGTCGACCACCACGATCAGCCGTCCGCCGGGCTTGAGGATGCGGTGGAATTCGCCGAGCGTCGGTCCCCAATCCTCCAGGTAGTGCAGCACCAGCGAGGCAACGACGTCGTCGAACGCGTTGTCCGCGTAGGGGAGCGGCTCGGCGACATCGGCGACGCGCAGGTCCACATCGGGGCCGAGTCGCTGGCGGGCGATCTCGAGCATGCCGCTGCTCAGGTCGAATCCGGACACCTCGGCACCGCGTTCGCGCAGCGAGACGGTCAGCGGCCCGGCACCGCAGCCTGCGTCGAGAATCCGCCGCCCCGACACGTCTCCGGCCAGCGCCAGCACGGCGGGCCGTTCGTAGTAGGCGTTCTGGATTTCGGTGTCCGACATGGCGGTGTAGCTCTCGGCCAGCAGGTCGTAATCGTTGATGACGGCGCTTTCTTCCGGAGGCATGCGATCCACAGTGCCAGAAAATCGGCGCCAGGGTCCCGCCCTGGAGGGAGGCGCCCGCCGGGGCCGCCTGTCAGGATTGGCGGGTGCGTTTCTTCCGTCCGCTGGTCAGCGGGGTCACCTATCGCCGGTGGGTGTACTTGATCCTCGGCGCGGCGCTCAGCGTGCCGTACCTGCTTCTCGCGATGATCGCGATGCCGTCGCTGATGCCGTTCACCACGACGGTCGGATGGGCGAGCCTGGCCGGATTCGTCGTGACGGTCGCCGTGCTGGCCGCGACCGCGTTCCTGCCCGCGGTGCGAGTGCTGGAGGCGGCGGCGGTGCGGGAACTGCTCGCCCAGCCCGCGCCCGGTCGCGGACGGCTGCGGTGTGCGGTGATGTTCGTGCTGCACGTCGGGTCCGGGCTGGTCATCGGACTCGCCACGCTCGCGGTGCCGGCCGGGTTTGGGTTCGCGATCAACGCGGTCTTCACCGGTCGGCTTGTCGACACGCCGGATTTCCAGCTGACGGTTCCGCGCGGCTGGGCTTCGGCGTGGCTGCCCGCGGCGTTCGTGGCGGCGTTCGTCGTGCTGGTCTACGTCGTGTGGGGCGTCGGCGGACTGCTGCGCCGCGCGGCGGCCCGGTTGCTCGGCTGGTCCGCCGCCGAACGCATCGCGCAGCTCGAACGCCGCACCGATCTGCTCGCCGAACGCACCCGGCTCGCGCGCGAACTCCACGATTCCGTCGGCCACGCGCTTTCCGTGGTCACGTTGCAAGCCGGTGCCGCGCGGCGGACGTTGCACACCGATCCCGGCTTCACCGAGGAAGCGCTCACCGCGATCGAGGAATCGGCCCGCACCGCGCTTGACGATCTCGACCACGTGCTCGGCCTCCTCCGCGACGAAGCCCGCGATCGTACGCCGCACGCGGGTCTCGCCAACCTGCCCGCGCTGATCACCGTGACGCAGCAGTCCGGCACGGATTGCCGTTACGAGGTGCGGGGCGATATTGGCGCAGTGCCAGCGGTGGTTTCCCGCGAGGTGTACCGGATCCTGCAGGAATGCCTCACCAACGCGGTGCGGTACGCCGGAAAGGTGCCGGTCACCGTCGCGCTGGCGGTCGCGGACGGGCAGTTGCGGGCCGCGGTCGCGAACCCGCTCGGCTCGGCCCGCCCGTCGCGCGCCCGCGGCGGACGCGGTCTGCGGGGCATGGCGGAACGGGCGGAACTGGTGGGTGGCAAGCTGTCGGCGGGACCGGTCGGCGAAAACTGGGAGGTCGTGGTGACGGTGCCGTGGGGGAACCGGTGAGTGTGCGAGTCCTGCTGGTGGACGACGAACGGCTGATCCGGGCCGGGCTGCGCGCGATCGTGGACAGCGAACCGGACCTGACCGTGGTCGGCGAGGCCTCCGACGGCGCCGAAGTGCCCGGGCTGGTCGCGCAGCTGCGGCCGGACGTCGTTCTGATGGACGTGCGGATGCCCGCAGTGGACGGAATCCGCGCGACCGAGCACCTTCTGTCCACTATGGACGAACCGCCGAAGGTGATCGTGGTGACCACCTTCGAAAACGACGACTACGTGTACGACGCGCTGCTCGCCGGGGCCAGCGGATTCCTGCTGAAACGCGCTCGTCCGGAGGAAATCGTCGCCGGGATCCGGACGGTGCTGGCAGGGGATTCGCTGCTGTTCCCGGCCGCGATCCGGGGGATGGCCGCACGCCGTGCTCCGGCGCTTTCGGTGGTGCCTTTGGATTTCCTGACCGAACGCGAGCGCGACGTGTTGCGGCTGATGGCGGCCGGACTGTCCAATGGGGAGATTGCCGCGGAGCTGTTCCTGGGGCTGCAGACGGTGAAAACGCACGTCGGGAACGTGCTGTCGAAGCTGGGCGCGCGGGACCGGACGCAGGCGGTGATCCGGGCTTACGAGTCGGGCTTCGTCACGCCGACCGGCTGATGGCGACGTCCCGGCCGATGCCGCGCAGCACCTCGACGCGGTCGCTGCCGGGGCGGCTGAGGACCCAGCTGGATCCGGGAACGGCTTTGGCGCGCTTCTTGAGGGGCGCGAGGAGCCGGGAAGCGTCCCGATAGGACGGAATGGTGCCGCTCCCGCACACGAGTGTCGCCAGCGACACCGTGACCGGCATGCCCTCGGCGGACCAGTGCGTGTCCAGCAAAGCCGCGGCGACCGTGCCGATCTCGTCCACATCGCACACGATCAGGAAATCGTCCCCGCCGACGTGGCTCACGCGCATCCGCGGCAGCCGCCCGGCGAGGTCGGTGAGGGTTTCGCCCAGGGCGCGGATCAGGTCGTCGCCCGCGGCGAAACCGGCGTTGTCGTTGACGGACTTGAACGCGTCGACGTCCAGCCAAGCCGCCACGAACTGCTCCCCGCTGGCGATGCGGCGTTCGACATCGCGCGCCGCCGCTTCGCTGCCCGGCAGCCGGGTGAGCGGGCTGAGCGTCACGGCCTCCTCGACCTTCGCCTCCGCGACGCCGCGCACGACCTCGGTCACCAGCACCACGCCGAGACAATGCCCGGCCGCGTCGACCACCACGACGTCGTCGCCGGTGCGGCCCCAGTCGGCGTCGGTGACCAGTTCCAGGAACTCCAGCGCGCTCGCGCCCGCCTCGATCAGGTGCGGTTTGTCCGCAAGCCTTGCCGCAGAACGCTTCGCGTGCAACGCATGTCCGTACGGACCGGTGATGGTCACGAGGAAGCGCGTCCGGTCGACCGACCACTGTGGACGGTTGTCCGCATCGACGCCGACCACGCCGCTCGGCGCGTCCGCGGCGGCGAGCACCTCGCGGACGTCGTCGCAGGTAGCGTCGACCGGCAAGGTGGTGGCCGGGCGCAGGAAATCGCCGACGCGCGGGGCCTGCGGCGGCGCGGGCGAGCGCCGGTCCTCTGGGACGACCGCGCCGGCGGCGGGCGCGGACCGGTGCGCGGCGGGCGGTGCGAGCAGGTTGCCCTGCGCGATCCGGACGCCGAGGTGCTGCGCCGCGTCGAGCTGCGACTCGGTCTCGATCCCGGTCGCGACCAGCCGGATGTTCGTGCGCGTCGTGAAGTGCAGCAGCGCCTCGACCACCGCCGTCGACGCCGGATCGCCGGGCAGGCCGCGGAGCACGCTGCGGTCGAGTTTCACCAGGTCCACCGGGGACTGCGCGAGCAGCGCCAGCGGCAGGTCGCCGCGGCCGAGCCCGTCGAGCGCGAGCCGGAAGCCCTGTTCGGTGAGCGCGCGCATGCCGTCGAGCAGGCGGCCGGTGGGCAGGTGCGTGAACGGCGGCCCGACCTCGAGCACCACGTCGCGGGTGCGCCGTCCGGCCGCGCCGAGCTCGGCGATCAGCTCGTCGAACGCCTCCATCGGCGACGCGAGCGTGCGCGCGGAAAGGTTGAGATGGAGCGGGAGCGCGCTGGGCCGCTCGGCTTCCTGGCGCACCGCGGCGGCGGCCAGCCCGAGGTCGACCTCGGTGAGCTTGCCCGCGCGGCGGGCCTCGGCGAGCAGTTCGTGCGCCGTGCCCCGGCCCGGCCGGGCCAGCGCTTCGTACGCGACGACCCCGCCGGTGTGCAGGCTGTACATCGGCTGGAAGGCGAATCGGACCGCTCGCAGCGTCGTCACGGAGGCGATACTGGCATCGCCGAAGGGGCGCGCGAAACCGTTGTCAGCTGATGTTCACCAGGGCGGCACTTTGGCCACCGGATCGGACTAACAAAATGCTTTCGCGTTCCCTCGATCGGGAGCGGGAAAATTCCCGGCGCCGCGTCAGCCGAGCAACCTCCGGCGGATCCCGGCCGGGGCCGTGCGGAACAGGTTTGCCATGGTCGCGGCGGTGCCGGGAAGGTCGGCGCGGCCCGAGGCGAACGCGCGCTGCGCCGGGACCGGAAGATCGAAGAACAGGTCGAAAAATTGCGCCGACTGGGCAGGTGACATTCCGCACAATGCACGGAGTCCGTGGCGGCGCAAGGCATGCACCGCGCGCGCATCGGCCGGCCACAATGCCTTCCGGGCCGCGCGAGCCGCTGCCGCTGGACCCGCGTCGAACGAGTCCGCGAGAGCATCCGCGACGCGAGGCGCGAGCTGCAATGCGCTCGCGAGGCTGTAGCCGGTCGCCGGGTGCACAAGCCCGCCCGCGACCCCGAACGGCACCGCCTGGCCGCGCTTCGGCAGCGGGACGTCGAGCACGATCCGCACCCGCTCGACCCGCCCTGCGGGACGGATTCCCTCCGCTTTGAGCCGGGTGTGCAGCCGCTGGGCCAGTTCGGGCACCGGGAGTCCGGGCTTGCGGGCCAGCGACGTCTCCTCGACCAGTACGGAGCCGTCGCCGAGAGGCAGCAGGTAACGGAAGCTGTCCGTGCCGTCGCGCCAGTCCATGAACACCGCGGTGTCGGCCGGAACCAGTCGCTCGGCTTGGTCTGCGGGCAGCACGAGCCCGTACGCGGTCTGCTCGGCGCGCGGGGCACGCAGCTTGGGCGCGCCGGACGCGTCGACGAACACCGCCGCCGCCATCCGCCGACCGTCCGCGAGCAGGACCGTCGAACCGTGCGGACCATGTTCCGCACCGGTCACCTTGCCCGGAATGACCTCGACTGTCGGCTCAGTGAGCCACTCGCGCAGACCGGCGTTGTCGAGCACCCGATACGCCCGGTCGACGCGGTGCTCGCGGGTTCCGAACGCGAGCGTCGCCGCCGGAGCCGCCGCGACGGCTTTGCCCGGCAGCTCAGGCACTTCGTCCGCCCACAGTCCGTAAGTGTTCGGCCACTTTCGGTGCGGATCCGGGTCGAGCACGGCCGTTTCCAGCCCGCGCCGGGCGCACGCGGCCGCCAGCGCCCGTCCGGCCGGGCCGCCGCCCGCCACCAGCACGTCGGTCATCCCGCAATCCTGCCGGACGGGCGGATACGGTGGGACACATGGACGAGACCGATCCGAGGGCAGCGCGCCGCGACCCGGCGAACGGGGCAGGCGGGTTCACCGATCTGGCGACCAGCCCGTTCCGCGTCGACCGCGACCGGATCACCGCGTCGCCGTTCTTCGCGCGGCTCGGCGGGGTCACCCAGGTGGTCAGCGCCGGCGGGGCCGGGCTGCTGCACAACCGGCTGACGCACAGCCTGAAGGTCGCGCAGGTCGCGCGCGGGATCGCGGAGCGGATCACCGGGTCGAGCGAGTCGGCCGAACTGGCCGCGAAACTCGGCGGCTGCGACCCGGACGCGTGCGAGGCCGCCGCGCTCGCGCACGACCTCGGGCACCCGCCGTTCGGGCATCTCGGCGAGCAGACCCTGGACCGGATCGCGCGGCACCGGTTCGGCCTCGCCGACGGTTTCGAGGGCAACGCGCAGTCGTTCCGCATCATCACGACGACGGACGTGCGCGGCCCGTCCGCCATCGGCTTGGACCTGACGACCGCCGTCCGCGCCGCGGTCCTGAAGTACCCGTGGGCCCGGCTGCATTACCCGCTTCCGCATCCGACCGAAATGCCGTCGCAGCCTCGCGGTGCTGCCGAACCCGACGATGCGCCCGGCACCGGTGCGAGCAAGTTTTCCGCCTATGTCACGGAATTGGACGACTTCGAGCAGGCGCGCGCCCCGTTCGCCGGGCGGATCGAGCCGTGGCAGCAGACGGTGGAAGCGTCCGTTATGGACACTGCCGACGACATCGCGTACGCGATCCACGACCTGCAGGATTTCCACCGCATCGGCGTCCTGCAGCACGCGCCCGTCGCTGCGGAGCTGGGGGAGTGGCTGGCGCACGCCGTCGATCTGGCCTCTTTGGACGATGCCCGGCTGACCGCGGAAATCCGCCGACCGGGCCGTTCCCTGGAGCGGATGCGCCGCCGGATGCACCTGAAAGACAGCTGGATCGTGGACGACGACGCCTTCGCCGCGGCCGTCGCGCGAGTCCAACGCGAACTGGTCGACGGCCTGCTCGCCGACGGCTTCGACGGCTCGACCGAAGCCGAACAAGCGACCGCCGCGTTCTCGGCGAACTGGATGGCGCGGCTGGTGGACGGAGTTTTCGTCCTGTCGTCGCCCCCGACGCGGTCCGGCCACGTCTCGCTGCGGCCCGCGCAGTGGCACGAGGTGCAGGTCCTGAAGTTCGTCCACCGGCGGTTTGTGTTGCTGCGCCCCGATCTCGCCCTGCATCAGCGGGGGCAAGCTAGCCTGGTCACGACGTTGGTGGACGCGCTGGACGCCTGGCTCCTGGACCGCGACGAGGCCTCCCGGCTGCCCCGTCGGCTGCACGACCTGCTGGAACTGGCCCACGGCGAATACTCGGACTTGGCCCGAACCGCGCCAGAGTTGCTGGTCGGCGCGACCGGCGAGCGAATCGAAGGCGCGGACGCGGTGCGCGGGCTGGCTCGCGGCCGGGCGGTGGTGGACTTCGTGGCTTCGCTGACGGACAAGCAGGCAGTGACGCTGCTGGACGCGCTGTCGGGGCGGTCGAGTCAGCCTTGGTCGGATTCCTTTGTGTTGTAAATAGGTTGCGGTTACGGGTGTCTGATGAGCACGGTAGGCAGATGCCTTTGGTGATCCGGGACGCTGGCGCCGACGATTGGCCGGGGATCTGGCCGATCATCCGGGACGTGGTGACCGAGCAGCAGACCTTTCCCTACGACCCGGCGATGAGCGAACCGGACGCCCGTCAACGGTGGCTGGTGCCCGCCCCGGCACGGGTGGTGGTCGCGGTTGACGGGGATCGGGTGCTGGGCACGGCGAACATGTACGCGAACCGGCCTGGCCCGGGGAGCCATGTCGCTTCGGGGAGCTTGATGGTGTCGCGGGACGCGCGCGGCTCCGGCGTGGGGCGGGCTTTGGTGGTCGACCTGATCTCGTGGGCGCGGCGGGCCGGGTTCGCGGCGGTTCAGTTCAATGCGGTGGTGGAGACCAATGTGCACGCGATTCGGTTGTACGAGAGTTTGGGGTTTGTGACGCTGGGGGTCGCGCCGGGAGCGTTTCAGCATCCGGTGGAGGGGCGGGTCGGGTTGCGCATCATGTGGCTGGAGTTGTGCGCGGGCAGCAGGAGCAAGGCGGGCGCGGCTCCCGCGGTTGAGTGTCCATAAAGGACTTCAGTGCCGTACGTGAGGGGAACCCTGAGGGAATCTGATTCCCTCAGGGTTCCCCTCACGTACCCACGGAAACTGTCCCCGCGGGCATGAATCGGACATTTCGCCGATGGCGTCCTTTGTGGATGGTCGGCGGGCCGGGGCCGCTCGGCTCAACCTCTGGTGGGGAGGGCTAGGTCCGTGAAGGGTCCCCTCGCGGACGCTGGCCGCTTTCACGGACCGCGCACCCGGCTCCTGCCGGGCGGGCGGGCCTCAAACGCGCCCGCGGAGCCGGCTGAAATCCCTCGGCACGGGAACTCGGGGTTGGCGGGCCCGCTCCCGTGCGGACCCGGGCGGATGCGGCCGAACGGCCTACGACGTCCGGCGGGCAACGGATATTGCCTGCCCAACGTCACCCCAACGGCCGTTTTTCCCGGACAGAAGTGGTACTTAGCTGGATCCAGCCGGTGATCACCGGCGTTGGCCAGCGTGAGTCGGGGCACGCGGTGTGAGATCGGAGGCGCACGTGCGTCGTACCCGTTCACCTGGAGCCTCGACCAGGACCGCCAGAAGACGGACGGGCGTGGTCGCCGCGGCGGTGCTCGCCGCCGGGCTGGCGACCCCGCCCATCGCCGGAGCGCAGGAGTCCACTGTGGACTCCACTGCGAAAAGCCAGATCGCGGCATTGCAGGCTGTCAAAGCAGGACAGACCGCGACTGAGTCCAAAATAGACAGTAAGCTGCTCGTCCAGGAGAAAATGCGCACGCGGAGCCTGAGTGCGGCCGCGTTGCCGGGAATCGCCAAGACCGCGGACAAAGCGCTGGTCGACATCCGCGTCACGAAGGTCAGCGACGGGCTCGTCAACGACCTGCGCAAAGCGGGAGCCGAGGTACGCGCGGTGTCGAGCACGGCGGCGAGCATCCGCGCCGAGGTTCCGTTGACCGCCTTGCCGGAGATCGCGCAGCGCGGCGACGTGAAGCACGTCGAGACCGCGGATCAGGCGATGACGGCGCGGCAGCGCGAAAACACCAAAGACGACAAGGAAACCAAGCAGCAGAAGGCCGACCGCATCGACCGGCAGCTGAAGGAAGCGATCGGCACCAAAACGCAGGTCGTCAGCGCGGGCGACCGGGCGCACAACGCGGACACCGCGCGCCAGCAGTTCGGCGTGACCGGCACCGGCGTGAAGGCGTGTGCGCTGTCCGACGGGGTCGATTCGCTCGAGGTTTCGCGCACTAAGGGCGAGCTTCCGGCGGTCGATGTCCTGGCCGGACAAGCGGGCAGCGGCGACGAGGGCACCGCGATGCTGGAGATCATCCACGACCTCGCCCCGAACGCGAAGCTCGGTTTCGCCACGGCATTCACCTCCGACGCGAGTTTCGCCGACAACATCCGCAAGCTCCGTTTCGAAGCGCATTGCGACGTCATCGTCGACGACGTCATTTACTTCAAGGAATCCCCGTTCCAGGACTGGATCATCGCGCAAGCGGTGAACGACGTGACCGCCGACGGCGCGCTCTACTTCTCCTCCGCGGGCAACGAGGGCAACGTCGCCGACGGCACCGCGGCGCACTGGGAAGGCGATTTCGTCGATTCCGGAACCTCGATCGGCAAATACGCCGGCACGGCGCACAACTTCGCGGGCACGGCCGGAAAGCAGGTGTTCGAGCCGATCTCGGACGCGTCGTCGGCCAACATCCCGGTGACGCTGCACTGGTCCGACCCGCTCGGCGCGGCCGCCGACGACTACGACCTCTACCTCCTCGACGCGCGCGGCAACGTCGTGAGCTTCAGCCAGGACGTCCAGAACGGCACCCAGGACCCGTACGAGCAGCTGGCCACCCCGGTGTTCGGCGGAACCGGCCTGCGGCTCGCCGTGGTCAAGTTCTCCGGGGCCAGCCGGTATCTCTCGCTGACCGCGTTCGGCAGCCGGTTCCGCGACTCCGCGGACGGGCTCAAGGCGTACTCCACGCCGGGCGCGGTCGTCGGCCACGCGGCGGCGCGCAAGGCGTTCGCGGTGGCCGCGGCGCCGGCCGAGGCGGCGTTCGGACGGCCGCTCGAACCGGGCGATCCGGCGAACCCGACCGGACCGTATCCGGCGGCGTATTCCGCTGCCAGCAAGGCCGAACGGTTCAGCTCGGACGGTCCGCGACGCGTGTTCTACGAGGCCAACGGAACGCCGATCACCCCGGGCAACGTGTCCTCCACCGGCGGAGAAGTACGGCAGAAGCCGGAAATCACCGCCGCGGACGGCGTGCGCACCTCGGTGAGCGGGTTCGACCCGTTCTTCGGCACCTCGGCCGCCGCCCCGCACGCGGCCGCGATCGCGAGCCTGGTGCTGTCCGGCAACCCTGGACTGTCCTCTTCGGACATTCGCGATGCGTTTCTGAAGACCGCGGTGGACATCGAAGCGCCGGGCACGGACAATCTCACTGGTGCCGGAATTTTGTTGGCGGACAAGGTGTTGGCGTACACCGGAGCCAGCCCGCAGCCGTACGCGGAGGCCGGGCAGCCGACGGTCCGCGGACCCAACGGCGGCAGCACGCTCAACCCCGGTGACACCGCGACGGTCACGCTGCCGGTGAAGAACACCGGCGACGGCACCGCGGTGTCCACGAGCGTCGTGCTCACTTCGCCGACTCAGGGCGTCACGATCGAACCGCGCGCGAAGTCGTACGGCACGATCAGCCCGGGACAGACCGGAATCAACGACTTCACCGTCACAGTTCCGGCCAGTCAGCAGCTCGGCTCGCCGGTGGTGCTCAACGCGAAGGTGACGTTCGCGGGCTCGTACTCGCCGCGCACCAGCACGTATTCGCTGCCGGTCGGCACGCCGTCGCCGGTTTCGCAGGCCTTCGCCTACGCCGGTCCGGTGGTCGCGATTCCGGACAACTCGCCGCTCGGCGCGTCGGTTCCGCTCGTGGTGAGCGGCGTCGGCCCCGCCTCGAAGGTGTCGCTCTCGATCGACGGCGCCACCTGCACCGCCGCGGAGAAGGCGACCACGGTCGGCATCGACCACACCTACGTGAACGACCTGGTCGGCACGCTGACGTCGCCGTCCGGCGCGACGGCGACGCTGTTCCAGAAGGGCGGCGGCAGCGGCAACAACCTCTGCCAGGTGGTCTTCGACGATTCCGCGACCAAGCTGTTCAGCTCGACCGGGTCCGCGGACGCGCCGTTCACCGGCACCTACCGGCCGGTGACGCCGCAGACCCAGGCGGGCACGTCGGCGGACGGGACCTGGACGTTGAAGGTCGTCGACACCGCGGGCGGCGACACCGGTTCGATCCGCAGCGTTTCGCTGCACGTCAACGGGTACGTCGCGGCCGGGCATCCGGCGGACGTGCACAAGACGGTGACCACGGGGCCGGTGCGGCCTCAGCTCGCCTGAGAAGGATGCGGGGCCGTCGCCAGGTGCGGCGGCCCCGTACCGTATCCGGCACGGCAGGTCGCAGGCGGCGGACGGGCGCACGCTCAAGTGCACGTCGCCGCCGAAAGCGACGCCACGACTGTCCCGTTTGGACTGTCGCGAACTTAAGGCGAACACCCAGGGCTGACAGTCGAACTTCTGCCTCGCCGAGTGCGGGCGCCACGGTCCGAAGTGGACGCTGTGGTGCTTGGCGGAGACCGCCGGGCACTCGACGAACTGCGCGCCGATCGACGGCTCGCCAAGCTGTTCGACCGGGCGGAGCTGCGCGTGCTGGAGATCCCCGAACCGCGCCGCGAGGCGGCGCAGCGGGCACGCGCGGTGGAGCTGGTGGTGAGGGATCCGACAGCGGCGCCGGAGTGAATCCGGACACGGCCGCGAAAACCGTTCGACGCCGACCCGTACACTGGGCTCGTGGTCATCAGGGCATTCGTGCGGATTCAGAGAGAATAACCGCCCGCCCCGCATCGCACGCGGTGCCGGGGCGCTCCAGCACGTCCATCGACCGCCCCCGTATCCGGGAGTTCTCTTGATCACGGCCACTGGCCTTGAGCTGCGCGCCGGTTCGCGCATCCTGCTCAACGGCGCCACCCTCCGCATCCAGTCCGGCGACCGCATCGGCCTCGTCGGCCGCAACGGCGCGGGCAAGACCACCTCGCTCAAAGTCCTCGCGGGCGAGGGCGAACCGCACGCCGGCGACGTCCGCCGCAGCGGCGAACTCGGCTACCTGCCGCAGGACCCGCGCGAGGGCGACCTGTCGGTCACCGCGAAGGACCGCGTGCTGTCCGCGCGCGGCCTCGACACCCTGCTGCGCGACATGGAAAAAGCGCAGACCGCCATGTCCGAGCTGGTCGACGACAAGCAGCGGGACAAGGCGATCAACCGCTACGCGCGGCTCGAGGAGCGGTTCTCCTCGCTCGGCGGGTACGCCGCGGAGAGCGAAGCGGCGCGGATCTGCTCGAACCTCGGCCTCGCCGACCGCATCCTCGCCCAGACGCTGAGCACCCTGTCGGGCGGTCAGCGCCGCCGCGTCGAGCTGGCGCGGATCCTGTTCGCCGCCGCCGAGGCGGGCGCCGGCGGCAAATCCGAGACGATCCTGCTGCTGGACGAGCCCACCAACCACCTGGACGCCGACTCGATCAACTGGCTGCGCGGCTTCCTCAAGCAGCACGACGGCGGCCTCGTGGTGATCAGCCACGACGTCGAACTGCTCGGCGACGTCGTGAACAAGGTGTGGTTCCTCGACGCCACGCGCGGCGAGATCGACATCTACAACATGAGCTGGCAGCGCTACCTCGACGCGCGCGCCACCGACGAGAAGCGCCGCCGCCGCGAGCGCGCGAACGCCGAGAAGAAGGCGTCCGCGCTGCAGGCGCAGGCCGCGAAGCTCGGCGCGAAGGCGACCAAGGCCGTCGCGGCCAAGAACATGGCCCGGCGCGCGGAGCAGATGCTCTCCTCGCTCGACGAGACGCGCCAGGCGGACAAGGTCGCCCGGATCAAGTTCCCGGAGCCCGCTTCGTGCGGGCGCACGCCGCTGACCGCGGACGGATTGTCCAAGTCGTACGGTTCGCTCGAGATCTTCACCGGCGTCGATCTGGCGATCGACCGCGGCTCGAAGGTCGTGGTGCTCGGATTGAACGGCGCCGGAAAGACGACATTGCTCCGGTTGCTCGGCGGAATGGAAACGCCGGACACCGGATCCGTCGAACCGGGTCACGGATTGCGTTTGGGCTATTACGCACAGGAACACGAAACTCTCGACCACGAAGCGTCGGTGTGGGAAAACATCCGCCATCTCGCGCCGGACACCGGCGCGCAGGAGCTGCGGAACCTGCTCGGGTCCTTCCTGTTCACCGGCGAACAGCTCGACCAGCCCGCCGGAACGCTGTCCGGCGGCGAGAAGACCCGGCTCGCGCTCGCTGGACTCGTGTCCAGCCAAGCCAATGTGCTGCTGCTGGACGAACCGACGAACAACCTGGACCCGGCCAGCCGCGCGCAGGTGCTCGACGCGCTGCGCAGCTTCGCCGGCGCCGTCGTGCT
Organism: Amycolatopsis sp. cg13; assembly: GCF_041346965.1. GTDB lineage: Bacteria > Actinomycetota > Actinomycetes > Mycobacteriales > Pseudonocardiaceae > Amycolatopsis. Next base: position 2,824,055 of record NZ_CP166848.1, on the reverse strand, counting down.
GGTGACGCACGACCCGGGCGCGGTCGAGGCGCTCGAACCCGAGCGCGTGATCCTGCTTCCGGACGGCACCGAGGACCACTGGTCCGCGGATTATCTTGAACTTGTCCAGCTTGCCTGACCGAGTGCGTCCGTTCGGGTGCTTACCGTGTCGGGCAAAGCACTGGAATGGCCCAATGTGATCGCGGTTTCGATCGTTTTACGGCTGTCGTCTGGCAATCCGGCGCGTAGTGTTCGATCATTGCCCCGGCAGGGGCCGCGAATGGCCCGGAACAACCACTCGGCGGGAAGGCGATCGACGTGGCTGATCTCAAGAAAGGCGCGCGGATCACCGGCAACACGCGCGACAAGCTGGCCGCTGACCTGAAGAAGAAATACGAGAAGGGCTCGAGCATCCGGGCGCTGGCCGAATCCACCGGACGGTCCTACGGGTTCGTCCACCGGGTGCTGTCGGAGTCCGGGGTCCAGCTGCGGGGGCGCGGCGGGGCCACGCGGGTCAAGAAGAAGTAGCGTCAGCGCGGCCGTTGCGCGGGGGGCGCGCGGTCGGTCCGGAATCCCGGAAGGTCAGCGCGGCGCCGAGGAGTACCAGCGGGTACACGAGGTAGCCGTACCGGGTGGCCGGAGTGAGAAGGATCAACGCGCCGAGTCCGACGGCGGTTCGCGTCAGTGCAGCGGATCCCGTCGCGGGGGGCCGGCGTGCCAGCCAGATCAGCATCGCCACCGCCGCAACACCCACCAGTACCAGGGAAATCGCGGTGCCGGCCGGTCCGGCCTGTGCGATCAGATGCCCGGGCAGCGGGCTCGCCGCGGGGGAGCGGACCGCGCCCATGCCGAGCGGGAAGCGGATCACGTGCTCGGTGAACGCCGCCGGGTTCGCCAGATACACCGGCAGATGCAGCGCGATCGTCGTCGCGGCCAGCGCGCCCGCGAAACGACCTGTTGCGGCCCAAGGATTTTCGCCGCGCGCCCGCCGGTAAACGAATACCGCGAGCACCGCGGCCGCCGGCGCGACGATGAGTTTCGCGCTGATCACCAGCGCCAGCACGAAACCAGTCCACCCTGGACGGCCGGAAGAAGCCAGCGCGAACGTCAGCACGAGCAGGCCCACGATCGCGAGGTCCGGGCCGGCGACCGCCCAGGTCAGGGCGGTGAGCGGACAGGCGATCGCGAGCTGTGCGGCGAAAACCGGAATACGAGGCCGGTTCAGCAGCCGCCAGGACGCGTACGCGCAGATCACCGCGGCGAGCGCGAACATCCAGCGCGCGTCGGTCAGTGCATTGAGGACCGGATTGCCGCCGAGCAGCGCGCGCGGCAGCCCGAAGACGGTCATCACCGGGCCGTACGGGGTGTAGTCGTTCACTTCCGGTGCGCGGCCGAGTGTTGCGAAGTCGACGTACGGGGTTCCGTGCCGCAGCAACAGATCCGCGCTGCGTTCGATCACCCACACCTCGGGCTGCGCGGCCCAGGAGAACGGGGTGATCAGCCAGTCCGTTCCGGTCAGCCGCCGGATCACGAGCATCAGCAACGGCGCGCACATCGCGAGCACGACAACCGCGCCGATTCCGATCCAGCGGGAACCGAATTTGCCTTTAGTTTGCATTCCGCGCCGCGCGGAAATCATCAGCCAGGCGCTGTGCGCGGCGGCCAATCCGTATCCGGCGACGGCGAAATTGCCCCAGATCCGGTAGCCGTAGAACTCCGAAGCGAGCGCGGTGCCGAGCGCGAAGGCGAAGCAGCCGAGATAAAAGACGAGATCCCACGCGACGACGCGCACGGGATGGGCTGTTCCGGCCCGCGCAGGGGCCATCAGCAGTTGCACCCGCGTTTCCTCCCCGGCTCGCCGACCCCGAAACGCCAGGCTACCGAGCCGGGCCCCGCCGTCCCGCACCGCCCGTGCCGCGCCCGCGCCCAAGGTCCCTGAGGGGCTCCTGCGGGGAATCTGAGTCCACCGGGGAGTCCTTCGCGGACATCGGGAAGAATGCCGGGCGTCCCGGTGTTGTGCAGGTCATCTCCGGAAAAAAGTTCAACTAATCTAGAGGTTTTCACGAGCTGGGGGACACTCCAATGGACAACACTTGGGCGCTGCTGAGCTCCGCCATGCGGGCGGGCGACGCGCCGAAAGCGCTGACCCGGGGCACGGTCCGCCGGGTCGCGCGGTTCGCCCGGCCGCACTGGAAGCGGCTGCTGGCCTTCCTGGTGCTCACCGTGATCTCGGCGGTGCTCGCCGTGACGACGCCGGTGCTCGCGGGCAAGGTGGTCGACGCGATCGTCGGCGGGCACGAGCTGAACGCGGTGATCTGGCTGTCGGTCGTGATCGCGGTGCTGGCGATCCTCGACGCCGGGCTCGGCCTCGCCGAACGCTGGCAGTCCGCGCGGATCGGCGAGGGCATCATCCTCGACCTGCGCGTGGCGGTGTTCGAGCACGTGCAGAAGCTGCCGATCGCGTTCTTCACCCGCACTCGCACCGGTGCGCTGGTCAGCAGGCTCAACAACGACGTGATCGGCGCGCAGCGCACCTTCACCGCGACTTTGTCCGGTTTGGTCACCAACGTGATCCAGCTGGTGCTGTCGCTGATCGTGATGGTGTCGCTCTCGTGGCAGGTCACGCTCGTCGCGCTGGTGCTGTTGCCGATTTTCGTACTGCCCGCCCGGCGGCTCGGCCGTCGCATGGCCGGACTGCAGCGCGAGGCCGCGCAACTCAACGCCGGGATGACCACGCAGATGACCGAACGGTTTTCCGCGCCGGGGGCCACGCTGGTGAAGCTGTTCGGCCGGCCGCGCCAGGAGGTCGCCGACTTCGGCCTCCGCGCCGGACGCGTGCGCGACATCGGCGTGCGCACCGCGATGCTGACGCGCTGGTTCATGACGAGCCTGACGCTCGTGTCCGCGCTCGCGCAGGCGCTCGTCTACGGCCTCGGCGGCTACCTGGCGCTCACCGGGAAGCTTGAACCGGGCACCGTGGTGGCGCTGGCGCTGCTGCTGACCCGGCTGTACACGCCGCTGACCGCGCTCGCGAACGTGCGCGTGGACGTGATGACCGCACTGGTGTCGTTCGAGCGGGTCTTCGAGGTGCTGGACCTGGAGCCGATGATCAAGGAACCGGCCGAGCCGAAGAAGCTGCCTGAGGGCGGCGTTTCGGTGGAGTTCTCCGACGTCCGGTTCGGGTACCCGGCGGCAGACAAGTTCTCGCTCGCCTCGCTGGAGGACGTGGCCACTTTGGACAGCCGAGGCGGCGAAGAAGTGCTGCACGGCCTCAGCTTCCGCGCGGAGGCCGGGCAGATGGTCGCACTGGTCGGATCGTCCGGTGCGGGCAAGTCGACGATCGCTTCGCTGCTGCCGCGGCTGTACGACGTGGACGCCGGATCGGTGCGGCTGTCCGATGTGGACGTCAAGGACCTGAGTTTCGCTTCGCTGCGCGAAACCGTCGGCGTGGTGACCCAGGACGGACATCTGTTCCACGACACGATCCGCTCCAACCTGAGCTACGCGCGTCCGGAGGTCACGGACGACGAGATCTGGGCCGCGCTGGAAAAGGCCCGGCTGGGCGATCTGGTGCACTCGCTGCCGGACGGACTGGACACGACCGTCGGCGAACGCGGCTACCGGCTCTCCGGCGGCGAACGGCAGCGGCTCACCATCGCGCGATTGCTGTTGGCACAGCCCAAGGTCGTGGTGCTGGACGAGGCGACCGCCCACCTGGATTCGGAATCCGAGGCCGCGGTGGGCGAAGCGCTCACCGGTGCCCTGGAAGGCCGCACGTCGCTGGTGATCGCGCACCGGCTGTCGACCGTGCGGGCGGCGGATCTGATTCTGGTGGTGGAAAACGGGGACATCGTGGAACGCGGCACGCACGACGAACTGCTGGCGAAGGAAGGCCGGTACGCGGAGCTGTACCACACGCAGTTCTCGGAAGAACCCGCCGCGGCATAACGCCCGCCGACCCCGCTTCGCCGCATCAAACGTACGTGAGGGGAACCCTGAGGGAATCTGATTCCCTCAGGGTTCCCCTCACGTACCTTGTGCGCCCTTGCGCGGGCACCGGCGAACGGGGTCAGCGCAGAGCGGGAACCCGGGGTTCGTATTTGGCCAGCAGCGCCGTGTTCGCCGCGTCGCCACCCTCCACATTGGAGCTGCGCCACAGCGGAACGTCGAGCCCCTCGGCGATGCCCCGGTCGTAAACCTCGGCCAGGATCAGGTTCCACAGAAACGCGTTGACCACAGTGGACAGTGGCCCGGTGCGCGGCGCGGACGCCGGATAGCTGGCATCGCCGGGAATCACCAGCGAATCCAGCACCACACTGCCTTCCTCGACCAACGTCGTGGGAGACCGGCGCGGCGCGGCGGCTACGCACGCCCGCGACGTCACCGCGATCACCGCGGCACCCCGGCGGCGCGCACCGGCGGCCAGTTCGACCGGGTACGGGTTCACGCCGGACGTGGAGAACACGACCAGCACGTCGTCGGCTCCCGGCGCGCGTTCGGCCAGCACCTCGTCGGCGAGCCCGGAACGGCGCTCGGTGCGCGTGCTGTGCTGCGCGCCGTGCAGCGGCAGCAGTTCCGGGTGGTACACCGGATACACGCAGGCGAGCCCGCCCGCGCGATAGAACGTCTCGGCGACCGCGGCCAGCGAGTGCCCGGCGCCCGCGGTGAAGACCAGCGCGTCGGCCCGGATCACCCCCAGCAGCAGGTCCGCGGCGGCGGACACCTGCGCGGCATTGGCCTCCGCTGCCGCCGCAAGATGGTCCGAAGTGCTCTTCACGAGATCCGTGGCGCTCACCACACCTGCCCTTCCTCGCGGGTCCGGGCACCGAATCTATCGGGTGGACACGCTTCGTGGTGGATTACCGTGGAGTTGATCGGAATGGGGGTGCCGGTGAACGGGAAACGGCAAGACGGCCAGGCGGATCCGGCCGTGCGGGTGTGGCGGGCCCCCGGGCAGACCCGCGCGGTGGCGCTCGTATTGCACGGCGGGGCCGAACGCAGCACCGCGGTCGTCCAGCCGTGGCGGCTGGCGTATCAGCGCATGGTGCCGCTGGCCCGTTCGCTGCACCGGGCCGGACGGCGGCACGGCCTGGAAGTCCGGCTGATGCGGAACCGGCTGTACGGCTGGAACGACCGGATGGAAAGCCCGATCCCGGACGCGCGCTGGGCGCTGGAACAAATCCGCGCCGACCATCCCGGGCTCCCGGTGGTCCTCGTCGGCCATTCCATGGGCGGCCGCGTCGCGCTGCGCGTCGCCGACGATCCGGCGGTGACCGGGGTGTGCGCGATGGCCCCGTGGACGCCGCAGGGCGAGCCGGTGGACGCCGTCGCGGGCCGCGCGGTGCTGATCGCGCACGGCACCCGCGACCGGATGACCTCGCCCGCCGAGTCCTACGCCTTCGCCGCGCGCGCCCGCGAGGTCACCGACCTGGTGGCGCGGTTCGAGATCGCCGGGGAAGGCCATTCGATGCTCCGCCGTCCCGCGGTCTGGACCCGGCTGATGTGTGCTTTCACACTGGACCGGATCGGAGTGGGCGAGACGGACGAGACTCTCCGTCAGGCCTGGTCCCGCCCTTCCGGCGACCGGCTGCGCATCCCGGGGTAATCCGACGGCGCGGCCCGGTCGCGAAGGCAGTCGGGACGAAGCGGGAATATCATGGGGAAGGGCTCGAAAGCCCGTTCGGAGGGAGTGTCTTGTCCACGTCACGAGTCGATCCGGCAGTGGTCTCGCAGCCGGTGCCCGACGAATCCCGATGGCCCGGTCTCGCCACGCCGCCGCACTCGCCGTTGCGGGCGCGGGCGGCCGAGGCGCTGTTCCGGCACGCGGTGAAATCGCTGGACGTGCGGGTCACGTTCCCGGACGGGACCGTGCTCGGCGCGGGCGGCCCGGAAGCGCCGGAGATGCGCATCCACCGGCCCGCGGCGTTCTTCCACCGGCTCGGAGCCGACGCGAAGATCGGCTTCGGCGAGGCGTACCTGGTCGGCGACTGGACAGCGGACGACCTGGCCGGCGTCCTCACGCCGTTCGCCGAACGGCTGGCCACGCTGGTTCCGCCGTTCCTGCAGCGGTTCCGCCGGTTCGCCGAGCGCATGCAGCCGTCCGAGGAAGAAAACACCGTCGAAGGCGCGCGGTCGAACATCCACCGGCACTACGACCTGTCGAACGACTTGTTCAGCGCGTTCCTGGACGAGTCGATGATGTACTCCTCCGCGCTCTTCGGCCCCGGGGACACGCTCACTCAGGCGCAGCACCGCAAGCTCGACAGCGTGCTCGACTACGCCGGCGTGCGCAAAGGCAGCGAGGTGCTGGAGATCGGCACCGGATGGGGCGAGCTGTCCATCCGCGCGGCCTCGCGCGGCGCGAAGGTCACGTCGCTGACCATCTCGCGGGAGCAGAAGGTGCTCGCGGACGCCCGGATCGCCGAGGCGGGCCTTTCCGACCGCGTCGACGTGCGGCTGTGCGACTACCGCGAGGCCACCGGCGAGTACGACTCGGTGGTCAGCGTGGAGATGATCGAGGCGGTCGGCGCGTCCTACTGGCCGACGTTCTTCTCCACGATCGGCAAGCGCCTGCGCCCCGGCGGGCAGTTCGGCCTGCAGGCGATCACCATGGACCACGACCGGATGCTGGCCTCGGCCAAGTCCTACACGTGGATCCACAAGTACGTCTTCCCCGGCGGCATCATCCCGTCGGTGCAGGCGATCGAGGACGGGATGCGGGAGAACACCCGGCTGAAGCTGGCCGGGATGCGCGAGTTCGGCCAGGACTACGCCCGCACGCTCAAGCTGTGGCGGGACCGCTTCCAGCAGCGCTGGGACGACATCCGCGGCTTCGGGTTCGACGACGTGTTCCGGCGGATGTGGGAGTTCTATCTCGCCTACTCCGAGGCCGGGTTCCGGTCGGGGCATCTGAAGGTCCACCAGTTCGGGTTCGCCGACCCGCGCTGAGGCCGTCTCTCCCCGCCGGAACAACCCGCGTAGGGTCCCGCACGTCCACCGCAGGAGGACCGCGCAGGAGCCTGCGCGGCCACGCACCACCGGATCGGGGAGACAGGCCCATGACGTACGGAGGCGACGACGGCAGGCGGCGGATGCCGCCCGGCCCACCGCAGCCCCCCGCACGCCCGCGCCAGCAGCAGCGGGCGCAGATGATGCCGCTGCCGGGCAGGGGGCAGAGCCCGTATGACGCCCGCACCCGGCCGATGGGAGCGCGCGGCGAGGCCCCGCCCCCGCCGCCGGGGCCGCCGAGGCAGGACCCGCCGGAGTACGGGGGCAGGCAGCCGCGGCCGCGCCGTCGCCGCCGGTGGAGCGTCGGCAAGATCCTGATGACGCTGCTCATCGTGTTCGTGCTGTTCCTCGCCGGGGTCTGGGCGTATCTGGAGTTCACCATCAACCGGGTGGACGCGATCGGCGACTACTCCGGGCGTCCGGCCGCCGCGTCGGGCACGAACTGGCTGATCGTCGGGTCGGACAGCCGCCAGGGCCTGTCCGCCGCGGACGAGGAGCGCCTGGCCACCGGTGACTCGGGCGAGGCCGGCGGGCAGCGTACCGACACGATCATGATCGCCCACATCCCGGACAATTCGACCAAACCGACGCTGCTGAGCCTGCCGCGCGACTCGCAGGTGAAGATCCCCGGCCACGGCACGAGCAAGATCAACGCCGCGTTCGCCCTCGGCGGGCCGAAACTGCTGGTCCAGACGGTCGAACAGGCCACCGGCCTGCGCATGGACCACTACGCGGAGATCGGCTTCGGCGGCTTCGCGAACATCGTCGACGCGATCGGCGGGGTCGACATGTGCATCGACAAGGACATGAACGACCCGATGACCGGCATCGACATCAAGGCGGGCTGCCAGAAGCTCGACGGCCGCTCGGCGCTCGGCTTCGTCCGGATGCGCCACGCCGACGCGACGCCGCGCTCGGACCTCGACCGGGTGGCGAACCAGCGCAAGTTCATCGGGGCGCTGGTCAGCCAGATCGCCAGCCCCGGGACCCTGTTGAATCCGTTCGACTTCTTCCCGCTGCTGGGCTCCGCGCCGGACGCGCTGACCATGGACACCGGCGACCACGTGCACAACCTGGTCGGCTTGGCGATCGCGATGCGCGGCATTTCCTCCGACGGCGTCACGACCACGACGGTGCCGATCACCGACGCGTCGGCGCAGCACTGGGACAAGAAGAAGTCCGGGCAGATGTTCGACGCGCTGAAGAACGACACCGAGGTGCCGCCGGACATCGTGATGCACTGATCGTTCTGCCGCGGACGGCGGCCGGCTTCGCGAAATTCGCGAGCCTGCCGCCGTTTCTGCTGTCAGGATGGGTCGCATGGACACTCTCACCGACGGTGTAGTCACCCTGGTTCGCTGGCGCTCGGAGCATCGGGACGCGCAGGTGGCTGCTGTGGTGGGATCCCTGGACCACCTGGCCGCCTGGATGCCGTGGGCGATCGACGGCTACGACGAGGCCAAGGGAGACGAGTTCTTGACGCGCGTGGCCTCGCAATGGGAGAGCGGCGAGGAATACAACTACGCGATCTACCCGCCGGACTCCGAACTGGCGGGCAGTTGCGGGCTGATGCGCCGTGGCGACGGGTGGGAGATCGGGTACTGGCTCACGAAAACCCAGACTGGCAAGGGTTTTGTGACGCGGGCGAGTGCGTTGCTGGTGGCTCTGGCTTGGCAGCTGGACGCTGCTTTTGTGTTGATCAAGCACGATTCGGAGAATGCCCGCAGCGGCGCGGTTCCGGAGCGGCTGGGGTTTTCGCGGGTGGGGGAGGAGAAGGCCGAGGGGCGGCTTCCGTCGGCTTGCAGCGGGGTGAACGTGGTTTGGCGGCTCGAGCGGCCCGTGTGAGCGTCCGCTTCGCGCGCCCGGCTCATCGGCTTCGCGTGCGCCGCTGGGTTTGAGAGCGCCCCAATGTGGCATTGGGTGCATCTCACGCACCCAATGCCACATTGGGTGCGTTGCATGCACCCAATGCCACATTGGGTGCGTTGCATGCACCCAATGCCACATTGGGGAAATCCTCGGCTGAGGGCGGGATTTCCGGGTGGCACCGGTCAGGCGTCCGCGCGCTCCCGCAGTACCTTCAGCGCCCGATCCGCATGCGCTGTGAAGTTCAGTTCACTCTTGATCACGTCCAAGACCCGCCGGTCTTCCGCGATCACGAACGTCTGCCGTTTCGTGTGCAGGGGCAGGATTTTGCGCCACACGCCGAACTGCTTCGCCACCGTACCGTCCACATCGGACAGCAGCGGGTAGTCGAAGCTGTGCTTCTCGGAGAACTCCCGCTGCTTCCCGACCGCGTCCGGGCTGATCCCGACGCGCTGCGCGCCCGCCTCGGCGAATTCCGCGGCGAGGTCCCGGAAGTGGCAGCTTTCGGCGGTGCAGCCGGTCGTCATCGCGGCGGGGTAGAAGAACAGCACGACCGGACCGTCGGCGAGGAGGTCCGAGAGGGTGCGTTCGACGCCCTGGTCGTCGGGGAGGGTGAAGTCGGGGGCGAGGTCGCCAGGCTGCATCGCGGAGAGGTCCTTCCAGAGGGTGTCTTGCCCGGAGTTCGGAGCCGCCGCGGAGGCGGATTGGTCAGCTGGCGTGCCGGGCGATCATTTCATCGACCTCGTCACCCGTCGCGGACTCTGCCACGAACGAACCCCGAGCCGCCAGCACTCCCTGTTCCCGCAACCGGTCCGCGTGGTCAGCGTCCCGCACGCCCTCAGCCCCGATGCGCAGCCCAAGCTCCTTGGCCCGCGTCACCAGCTGCGACAGATGCCGCACGTCGGTATCCGCTGGGTCCGGACCGGCGAGTGCGTCGATGACCGGGCCGCTGAGGATCACGTGCTTGACCGGGAGCCCGTACCTCGGGATGAGTTCCAGATCCGACGAGCCGGAGATGGTGAGCACCAGCTGCGCGCCAAGGTCGGCGAGCACGGTGAACGAGTCCAGCACCTCGCCGTCGTCGCCGAACATCGACGTGCGGTCGGTGCACAGCCGCAGTGCTCGGGCGGGCAGGCGGTGCCGGTCCAGCTGATCTTTGACCAGCAGCACCAGGTCTTGGTCGATGGCCAGGCGCTTCGGCAGCCGGATGCAGACGTCCGGCGCGGCGGGGCCGTACTGTTCGCGCCAGCGCGCGGTCGCGCCCAGCGATTCCTGCAGCAGCCATTTGCCGAGCGGCACGGTCATGCCGGTGGTCTGCGCGAGCGGGTAGAATTCCTCGGGCCCGAGTTCGCCGCGTTCGGGATGGCTCCAGAGCAGACCGGCGTTCACCGCGGCGATCTCGTCCGGCTTCGCGAGCTTGACCGTCGGCTGGTAGATCAGCGAGAACTCGCCGTTCTCCAGCGCACCGGCGATCACGGCACCGAGCTGGTAGCGGCTGCGGTTCTCGTTGTCTTTCTGCGGGTCGTACTCCATCCACTGCGCCTTGCCCGCCTCTTTGGCACGGTGCAGCGCCAGCTCGGCCGCGCGCAGCAGTTCGCTGTGGCTGCTTTCGTGCGCCGGGCGCACGACGATCCCGATGCTCGCGCTGACGCCGATGCCGTGTCCGTCGACGTACACCGGCTCGCTGAGTTCTTCCAGCACTTGGTCGGCCAGCACGACCGTCTTCTGCGAGTTCAGCTCCGACCCGCGCAGGATCACGGCGAACCCGTCGCCGGACAGCCGGGCGACGTAACCGTCGTACTGGCCGGTGAACACCGCCTCCAGCTTCCGTGAGATCGCCTTCAGCACGAGGTCGCCCATGCCGGTGCCGAGCCCATCGTTGATCACCTTGAACCCGTCGATGTCCAGGTACAGCAAGGCGATCTCGTCGGTGCCGCTCGAGCCGAGCACGGTTTCCAGCCGGGTGGTGAACGCGGCGCTGTTGGGCAGCCCGGTGAGCGGGTCGTGCAGGTTCTGGTGGCGCAGCCGTTCGCCGAGCAGGTGCAGGTCGTCGTCATCGGCCGCCATGAACACCGGGAAGTACGTCCCGGGACGGTCGCCGGGCAGCGTCGCGATCGTGACGTTCGTGGTGAGCTCGCCGTCGAGGCTGTGGCCGAGCTGCACGCTCTGGATGCTCCGGCGGCCGTCGGCGGTGAGCGGCAGGCCCTCGATCGCGGAGCGCAGCCGCACGGAATCCTGCGGGCCGGCTCCGAGGTCGGCGATGTGCTTGTCCCGCAACTCGATCGCGGACGTGCCGAGCAGCCGGGCCAGCGCGGCGTTCGCCTCGACGACGGTTCCGTCCGGGCCGGTGAGCGCGATGCCGATCGGCGCGGAGGAGAAAAGCGCGGTGAACCGGCGCGTGGCGCCGGCGTCCTCGGGACGCTCGGCGACCTCGCCGGCGAAGTCGAGCAGGATCCGCTCCACCTCGGCGGGAGGGAGCGTTACTCCGTTGGTGTCGGTCAGCGCCGCCGCGTACTTGCGCGCGACGTCGACCAACCCTGGCGCGGCACCAGGCTCCGGCACTCTCCACCTCTTCATACGCGGACAAAGACCAGCTCAGGCCCGGTGCGGAGGATCCGAAGACCCACACTGGGTACGAGTTGGCCGCAAGTGATGCCACGGCATCACGGAGCTAACAGGGTGTCTACCGGCTGAACGAGTGATGGGCACTACACAACTGGTGACATCAAGTCACCTTGAGTACACGAAGGTGGCCTGTACTGCGGTTTTGTCTCCAGCTGTCGACCTTTCTGTCCCGCTCGGCGGCCGTCAACGATAGGCCAGCCGGGCCGGGAGCCCGTCGGCGGGCACCGGAAGCGAGACGTAGTCCCACTTGGCGACGTAGTCCTCGGGCACCGACCAGCGGTGCGCCCGCAGCAGCTCGTGCATGAGCGCCTTGACCTCCAGGCCGCCGAACTGCAGCCCGATGCACTTGTGCGCGCCGCCGCCGAACGGCATCCACGCGAACCGGTGCGATTTGTCCTCGCGGCGGTCCGGGCCGAACCGCTCGGGGTCGAAGCGCAGCGGATCGGTCCAGTGCTCGGGGGAGTAGTGGTTCAGCGTCGGCGAAACCGCGACCATCGTGCCTTCCGGCAGGTAGTGGCCGAGGACGGAAGTGTCCTTTGTGGTCTTTCGCGCGAGCGACGGCACCGGCGCGCGCAGCCGCAGCGCCTCTTTCATGACGAGGTCCAGCGTTTCGAGGCTCTCCAGCGCTTCGAGGTCCGGCAGGTCGTCGCCGAGGCGCAGCGACTCCTCGCGGGCGCGCTCCTGCCATTCCGGGTGCTTCGCGAGGTAGTAGGCCATCGCGCTGGCGGTGATGGTGGTCGTGTCGTGCGCGGCCATCATCAGGAAGATCATGTGGTTGACGATGTCGGCGTCGCTGAACCGGTCGCCGTCCTCGGAGGCCGCGTGGCAGAGCGCGGAGAACAGGTCGTCGCCGTCCGCGTCGCGCTTCGCCGCGAGGTTCTCCCCGAAATAGTGCTCCAGCGTCCGCCTGCCGCGCAAACCCGCGGCCCAGCGGCCGCCAGGCACCGGATATCGCACGACGGCGGTACCGGCGCGCACAGCGGCCACGAACGCGCGGTTGATGCGCTCGGCGTCGGCGGCGGAGCGCATGCCCATGAAAACCTGCGTCGCGACGTCCAGCGTCAGCTGTTTGAACGCCCAATACAGCTGGGGGCGGCCGGACGGCAGCGCGGCGACGCCTTCGCGCAGCGCCGGGCCCATCTGCGCGACATAGCCGCGGAGCCGGTCGCGGGTGAAAGCCTCCTGCATGATGCGGCGGTGCAGGTGGTGCTCGCCGAAGTCGAGCAGCATGAGGCCGCGTTCGAAGAATCGCTCGATGAAGAACTTCCAGCCCTCCTGGGAGAAGGCTTTGTCCTTGTTGACGAGGGCGGTCTGGGTGGCGTCGGGTCCGGACAGCGTCACGATGCGTTGGCCGAACACGCCCATCCACGAGACTGGGCCGAACTGCTCGAAGCGGCGGAGGCTGAAGTCGAGGCCGAACCGCATCCCGTCGAGGGTGTGGCCGATCAGGGGTGGGCCGTCGTCGCCGAGGATGGGTTTCAGGCCGCTGCCCGCCGGGGGAGCCGCGAGTTCGCGGACCGGCCAGCGCGCGCCGAGCCAGCGTTCATCCACCTTGCGTGGCAACGGGATCGCGGTCAGCGGGGGCATTCGGCCGCGGAGGTTTTCCGACAGCCTCGTGACGCCGTCGCTCCCGGCGTGGGCGAGGGTGCCGAGTGCGTCGGGGCCGACCCGGGCGGCCCGGCCGAGCGCGCCGCCAGTCGTCAGGATTCCCGCTTTTCCGGTCACGTCCGCCATGACGACCACCTCCCGGCAAGGGTATCGGTCGCGTCCACGGTCCTCTGTTATTGACGTTGTGACAATACCTGGCGAGGCTGCCGTTCGGGTGATCCTCGGGGCGGTGCCGGGCGACGGGGTCCTGGTCGCCCGGCACCGCGTGCGTCAGCGAGGTTCGGCGCGCAGTTCCCGGGCCGCGCTGACCAGATGCCGCAGCGCTGGCTCGACCTCGGCGTAGTCGCGGGTCTTCAGGCCGCAGTCCGGATTGATCCACAGGCGTTCCGCCGGAACTGCGCCGAGGGCCGTGCGCACCAGGTTGGTCAATTCGGTTTGGTCCGGCACGCGTGGCGAGTGGATGTCGTACACGCCGGGGCCGACACCGCGGGCGAAGCCCGCTTCGTTCAGGTCGGCGAGTACTTCCATCTTTGAGCGGGCGGCTTCGATACTGGTGACGTCGGCGTCCAGGGCGTCGATCGCGGGCAGTACGTCGCCGAATTCCGAGTAGCACATGTGGGTGTGGATCTGCGTGGCTTCCGCTGCGCCTGAGGTGGCCAGGCGGAACGCGGGCACTGCCCAGCCGAAGTACGCTTCGCGGTCTGCCGCGTGCAGCGGAAGCAGTTCGCGGAGCGCGGGTTCGTCGACCTGCACGATGCGGATTCCGGCGGCCACCAGATCCGCGACCTCGTCGCGGACGGCCAGTGCGACTTGGCGTGCGGTGTCGGCCAGTGGCTGGTCGTCGCGGACGAAAGACCAGGCCAGGATCGTGACTGGGCCGGTCAGCATGCCTTTCACCGGACGGTCGGTGCGGCTTTGCGCGTACTGGGTCCATTCGACGGTCATGGGCTTCGGCCGGGAGACGTCGCCGAACAGGACGGGCGGGCGGACGCAACGGGATCCGTACGACTGGACCCAGCCGGACGTCGTCGCCGCGAATCCGGTGAGCTGTTCGGCGAAGTACTGGACCATGTCGTTGCGTTCGGGCTCTCCGTGGACGAGGACGTCCAGGCCCAGGTCTTCCTGCAATCGCACGACCCGCTCGATCTCGGTGCGCATCGCGGCCCGGTAGCCGGTGTCGTCGAGTTTGCCCGCGCGGTGGGCGGCTCGGGCTCGGCGGACCTCGCCGGTTTGCGGGAAGGAGCCGATGGTGGTGGTCGGGAGCGGGGGCAGGTTGAGGGATTTCTGTTGTGCTGCGGCGCGTTGTGCGTATGGGGGGCGGACGGTTTCTTCCGGTCGGAGCGCTGCGACGCGGGCTCGGACGGCGGTGTCGTTCAACTCCGCGGCTTCGGCCCTGTCCGCGACTGCGGTTCGCGCTGGGTCGAGGTCGACGGTCTCGCCGTTCAGTGCTCGGCCGAGCAGGACGACCTCGTCAACTTTCTGTCGTGCGAAGGCGAGCCAGTTCTTCAGGCGTGGGTTGAGGTTTTTCTCTGCTTCCACGTCGTAAGGGACGTGCAGCAGCGAGCACGACGTCGACATGCTCACGTGCGCTGCGGTGGCTTTCAGTTGTGCGGCGCGGGCCAGTGCTGCGTCGGGATCGGTTCGCCAGATGTTTCGGCCGTCTACGACTCCGGCGAGTACTTCCTTGTCCCGTAACGCTCCTTCGGCGGCCACTTTGTCCACAAAGGACGTATCGGTGACCAGGTCGACGGCTATTGCTTCGATGGGGGAGCGGGCCAGTACGCCCAGTGCTCGACCTAGTCCGCCGAAGTACCCGGCCACCAGCAGCTTGGGTCGGTGCTTTTCCTTGGCCAGCCAGTGATAGGCACGGGTGAGCGCGTTGAACTCCGGGGTCGTTCGGTCCGCGGCGAATGCCGGTTCGTCCAACTGGACCCACTCGACGCCCTCGTCAGCCAGTTTGCTCAACAGTTCGGCGTACGCGGGCAGCAGTTCGTCCAGCAGTTCCAGCGGGGTGAATCCGGGCTCGGTCGCCTTGGCCAGCAACAGGAAGGTGACTGGGCCGACGAGTGCCGGGCGTGGCGTGATGCCTAGGGCGCGGGCTTCGCGGACCTCGTCGATCGGGGTGGCGCCGGTGAGGGCGAACCGGGAATTCGGGCCCAGTTCCGGGACGAGGTAGTGGTAGTTGGTGTCGAACCATTTCGTCATTTCCAGCGCGGGGGCGTCCGGGACTCCGCGGGCGGCGGCGAAGTAGGTGTCCAGGGGCGAGAGGCCTAGGCAGGTGAAGCGGTCCGGCAGTGCGCCGAAGAGCGCGGTGGTGTCCAGTACCTGGTCGTAGAGGGAGAAAGTGCTGGACGGGATTGAGTCCAGGCCTTGATCGCGCAGGGTTGTCCAGGTTTGTTCGCGCAGTCGCCGGGCAGTGGCCTGGAGTTCTTTCTCGGTGCTGGTGCTTGCCCAGTAGGCCTCGAGCGCTCGCTTCAGTTCCCTGGCCGGGCCGATGCGCGGGTAACCGAGAACGGTGGTGCCGATCGTGTTCACAGCAATGCATCCTCACGTGCTCGCCGGAAGAGTCCGGGCACGCGTTAACGCTGTGCTTCGGTCGGCGCCCTTCCCGCGAGGCCCGGACTCACGCACGCCCTCGGCGTGCGTGCCAGTGGCAGGTATTCGGACTCGTGGGCGTCTCGCTCGTGCCTACTGGCTGTCGCTTCCCGGGCCGGTGCCCAGTGCTTTACCGCGTTCGCGGTGACAGCTTTCGTTCCCACATACCGCTGCGGGGCAGTCCCGGAATCGCACCGGGTTCCCTGTTGCCTCGTCAGAACGCGGGTGCGTCCTGGCGAACCAGTGGCGTGGGCGAGTCTAGCGGGTTTGGCACAAGGCAGGCGGGTGTCTCGGGGTGTGGGAGGGTCGCCGGGTTAAAAAAACTCGGCCGCGCCCTGGTTTGTCAGGGCGCGGCCGAGCTTCAATGCGTTGGGATGCTCAGTCCCAGTCCAGGGCGCCGCCTGACTGGTACTCGATCACGCGGGTCTCGAAGAAGTTCTTCTCCTTCTTCAAGTCCATCGCCTCCGACATCCACGGGAACGGGTTTTCGTTCTCGCCGTAGATCGGGGTCAGGCCGATCTGCTGGGCGCGGCGGTCGGTGATGAAGTGCATGTACTGCTCGCACAGGTCAGCCGACAGGCCGAGCATGCCGCGCGGCATGGTGTCGCGGGCGTACTTCACTTCCAGTTCGCACGCGTCCTGCAGCATTCCGCGCACCTCGGCCTGGAACTCTTCGGTCCAGAGGTGCGGGTTCTCGATCTTGATCTGGTTGATGCAGTCGATGCCGAAGTTCAGGTGGATCGACTCGTCGCGCAGGATGTACTGGTACTGCTCGGCGATGCCGACCATCTTGTTCCGCCGGCCCAGCGACAGGATCTGCGCGAAACCGGTGTAGAACCACATGCCCTCGAAGATCACGTAGAACGCCACCAGGTCGCGCAGGAACGCCTGGTCGGCCTCCGGCGTGCCGGTCTCGAAGTCCGGGTTCTCCAGGTTCTGCGTGTACTTCAGCGCCCACGCGTCCTTGTCCGAAATGGACGGGACCTCGCGGTACATGTTGAACAGCTCGCCCTCGACCAGGCCGAGGCTTTCGCAGATGTACTGGAAGGTGTGCGTGTGCACGGCCTCCTCGAAGGCCTGGCGCAGCAGGTACTGGCGGCACTCCGGGTTGGTGATCTGCCGGTACACCGCGAGCACGATGTTGTTGGCCACCAACGACTCCGCCGTCGCGAAGAAGCCGAGGTTGCGCTTGAGCATCTGCCGCTCGTCCTCGGTGAGGCCGTCCGGCGACTTCCACAGCGCGATGTCGGCCTGCATCGCGACCTCGGTCGGCATCCAGTGGTTGTTGCACGCCGCGAGGTACTTGTCCCAGGCCCACCGGTACTTCATCGGCAGCAGCTGGTTGACGTCGGCGCGCGCGTTGATCATGCGCTTGTCGTCGACGTTGATCCGGGCCGCGCCGACCTCGATCTCGCCGAGGCCGGTCGCGTCCGTCGTTTCCACGTTCGTCATGGTTCAGGGATTCCTTACTGGCAGGCTTCGCAGTCGGGGTCGTCGATCCGGCAGGCAGCGCCCTCGGTGGCGACGAAGTCGACGTCGGTCTTCGGCATCTCCTTCGGCTCCGCGGGAACAGCCGCGGCAGGCGACGGCGCGGGGGAGGCGGCCGGAACCGCGGCGGACGGCGACGGCGACGGCGTGGCAGCGGGAGCAGCGGCAGCCGGAGCGGCCGGAGCCGGAGTGGCGGAGACGGCGTTCAGCTTGCCGTCGGTGCCGCGCAGGGTGCTCTTCTCCACGTGCGTCGCGGACTGCGCCCGCAGGTAGTACGTGGTCTTGAGGCCCTTGTGCCAGGCGTAGCGGTACAGCTCGTCGAGCTTGCGCCCGCTCGGCGCCGCGATGTACAGGTTCAGCGACTGGGCCTGGTCGATCCACTTCTGGCGCACCGAACCGGCGTCCACGATCCACTTCGACTCGATCTCGAAGGCCGTCGCGTACAGCGCCTTCAGGTCGTCCGGGACCCGGTCGATCTGGCCGAGGCTGCCGTCGAAGTACTTCAGGTCGCTGACCATGACCTCGTCCCACAGGCCGCGCGCCTTGAGGCTCTTGACCAGGTGCGGGTTGACGACGGTGAAGTCGCCGGACATGTTCGACTTGACGTACAGGTTCTGGAACAGCGGCTCGATCGACTGGCCGACGCCGGAGATGTTGGAGATCGTCGCGGTCGGCGCGATCGCCATCACGTTGGAGTTGCGCATGCCGACGGTCTTGACGCGCTCGCGCAGCGGGGCCCAGTCCAGCGTCGTGGAGGTGTCGACGTCGAGGCCGTCGCCCTGACGCGCGTCGATGAGCAGCTGCATCGAGTCGATCGGCAGGATTCCCTTGCTCCACAAGGAACCCTCGAACGTCTGGTACTGGCCGCGCTCCTGCGCGAGATCGGTCGAGGCCGAGATCGCGTAGTAGGAGAGGTGCTCCATCGAAGTGTCGGCGAACTTCACCGCGTCGGCGGACGCGAACGGCACGCCCAGCTCGAACAGCGCGTCCTGGAAGCCCATGATGCCCAGGCCGACCGGACGGTGGCGCAGGTTGGAACGGCGCGCCTCCGGGATCGTGTAGAAGTTGATGTCGATCACGTTGTCGAGCATGCGCACCGCGGTGCGCACGGTCTTCTCGAGCCGCTCAGTGTCCAAACCGGAGGGGGTGACGTGCTTGAGCAGGTTCACCGAGCCGAGGTTGCAGACCGCGACCTCTTCGGTGTTCGTGTTCAGCGTGATCTCGGTGCACAGGTTGGACGAGTGCACGACGCCGACGTGCTGCTGCGGCGAGCGCAGGTTGCACGGGTCCTTGAAGGTGATCCACGGGTGGCCGGTCTCGAACAGCATGGTCAGCATCCGCCGCCACAGTTCGACCGCGCGGACCTTGCGGAACACCTTGATCTCGCCGCGCGCGGCGGCCGCCTCGTACTCGCGGTAGCGCTGCGCGAACGCGTTGCCGTACAGGTCGTGCAGGTCCGGCGTCTCGTTCGGCGAGAACAGCGTCCACTCGGCGTTCGCCTCGACGCGGCGCAGGAACTCGTCCGGGACCCAGTTGGCGGTGTTCATGTCGTGCGTGCGGCGCCGGTCGTCGCCGGTGTTCTTGCGCAGGTCGAGGAATTCCTCGATGTCGACGTGCCAGGTCTCCAGGTACGCGCAGGCCGCGCCCTTGCGCTTGCCGCCCTGGTTGACCGCGACCGCGGTGTCGTTGGCGATCTTCAGGAACGGCACGACGCCCTGGGACTGGCCGTTGGTGCCCTTGATGTGCGCGCCGAGGCCGCGGACCGGGGTCCAGTCGTTGCCGAGGCCGCCGGAGTACTTGGCGAGCAGCGCGTTGTTCTTGTACGCCTGGAAAATCGAGTCCAGGTCGTCGTCCACGGTGGTCAGGAAGCAGGACGACAGCTGGGCGCGGTTGGTGCCGCTGTTGAACAGCGTCGGGGTGGACGCCATGAAGTGGAACGTCGACAGCAGTTCGTAGAACTCGATGGCGCGGGCTTCGCGGTTGTCCTCGCGGATCGCCAGGCCCATCGCGACGCGCATGAAGAACGCCTGCGGCAGCTCGAACCGGACGCCGTTGTGGTGCTGGAAGTACCGGTCGTACAGCGTCTGCAGGCCGAGGAAGCCGAAGTCGAGGTCGCGCTCGGCGTGAATGGCGGCGGTGATCTTGTCCAGATCGAAGCCCAGCAGCTCGCCGTCGACCAGTTCCAGCTCGACCGCGCGGCGCAGGTAGGCGCGGAAGTACGCCGGGTATTCGCTCGTCATCTCGTCCTGGCTGGCCTGCCGCGGCTTCTGCGCGAGGTAACTCAGCGCCTCGCCGCGCAGCTTGTCCAGCAGCAGCCGGGCGGACACGAACGAGTAGTTCGGCTCCTGCTCGACGAGCACGCGCGCGGCCATGATCTGCGCGAGCGCGAGTTCGTCGGCGGTGATGCCGTCGTAGAGGTTGCGCTTGGCCTCGGCCAGCACCGGCTCGGCGGACACGTCCTCGAGCCCGGCGACGGCCTCGCCGACGACGTGCGACACGCGGGCCCAGTCGAGCGGGCGCAGCGTTCCGTCGGCGCCCTTGACGCTCAACGCGACCTCAGCGGACGCCGGCGCGGCGGCCTCGCGGGCCTTCGAGCGCTCGTCGCGGTAGAGGACGTAGGCGCGGGCGACCTTGTGGTGCTCGCCGCGCATCAGGGCGAGTTCGACCTGGTCCTGGATCTGCTCGATGTGCAGCGCGGTCTCCGGGCCGGTGTGGCGCAGCAGCGCCGCCTCGACCTGCCCGGTCAGCTCCGCGACCACGTGGTGCACGCGGGAGGACGCGGCGGCGTCGCCGCCCTCGACCGCGAGGAAGGCCTTGGTCAGCGCCACCGAGATCTTGCCCGCGTCGAAGGGCGAGACGCTTCCGTCCCGCCGGATGACGCGGACCGCGCTCGGGGCCCCCTCCGCCGCCGACGGCGGCCGCTGACCGGTTTCCACTGACATGCGTGTCTCCAACAGTTCCTCGAAATGGGCGCGTTCGAGCGGCACACAGCCGGTCAAGGCCATGCGCTGCGGTTTCGTCGAAACAGCCCGGCCGCCCTCGTCAAGCGGTCTCCCCGTCGCTGGGGGCTGCCGGTTCCCAGAGACTACATCTTGGGGTTCAAGCTCGCACGGGCCCCAAGGTATGGCGTGTCACTCTCACCCTGGCGGGTTATCCGATCACCGAGGGCAAGATCCGAAACGGAGCTTCGTGGCGCCCAGTGCCGCACTGGCCACGGGCCGTTTCCCGGCCAGGTAGCCCAGCGGCCCGGCCGGGTTGACCGACCAGTCCGCGGCCGCCGCGCGGGGTTTCGCGCGCCACTCGACCGGGCTACGCAGCGGGCTGCCGTTTCGGGCTTGAGCGATCTCGAAGCGTACCGGGAGTGTGATCGGGAGTCCGACGCGCGGGGTGAAGGCGGCGGTGGCGATCCAGTCGTCGGAGGTCGCGGCGGTGAAGGTGCGCCCGCCGGTGAAGGTGAAGGCCGCCAGGTCCTTCGGAATGCCCCACAGTTCGCGCCCGCCCGCGCGCGAGACCTCGCTGTCGACCCAGATGTCGGTGATCGACGCGGCGAGCCCGCGGCCGCGCACGGCGACGCAGGAGAGGAGTTCGTGGTAGCTCAACTGACCGGACGGGAGGTAGTCGATCCAGGCGGTGAAGACGGCGGCCTGGTTGTTGAGGAGCAGCGGCTCGGCACCGGTGGGCAGCGCGGGCAGTTCGTCGATCGGCACGCGCCAGATGGAGATGCAGGCGTCGGCGGCGAGATGCCACGGTTCGGGCGGGTACTCGGTCATTCGCTGGTCCACGGCAGGTACGGCGGCAGATCTCGGTCCACGCGCAACGGGAACTCGGGCGGGCGTTTCTGGAAGAACGAGGCGATGCCTTCGACGGCGTCGGGGTTCGAGCCGAGCTGGGAGATGAGCTTCGAGTCCACCTGGTGGACGTCGAACGGCGACGGGGCCGAGGCCATCCGGTAGAGCAGCTGGCGGGTGACCGCGACCGCGACGGGTGCGGTGGTCTCGGCGATTTCTCGGGCCTTTTCTTGGGCCTGGCTCAGGACGTCTTCGGGCTCGTGGATCCGGTGAACGAGCCCGGTTTGGAGCGCTTCCTCGGGGCCGAAGAGCCGTCCGCTGACCATCCAGTCGACGGCCGCGCCCATCCCGACGAGCCGGGGGAGGAACCACGCGGACGCGCCCTCGGGGTAGATCCCGCGGCGGGTGAAGACGAAGCCGAACTTGGAATCAGCGGAGGCGAACCGGTAGTCGCAGGACAGCGTGATGGTGATGCCCGCGCCGACCGACGCCCCGCGCAGCGCGGCGAGCACCGGCTTGTTCATGGTGAAGATCCGCTTCGAGACGCGGCCCGCGGGTTCCTGCCAGTCGTCCGGCGGGCGGTCGCCGAAGTCGAACCCGCCGGACGAGAGGTCGGCTCCGACGGAGAAGTCCTTGCCGGTGGTTCCGAGCACGACCGCGCGGATGTTCTCGTCCCGGTCGGCGCGGTCGAGGGCATGGGCGAGTTCGTCGGCCATCCGGGTCGTGTAGCCGTTGCGGGCCTCGGGCCGGTCGAGCAGGACGGTCGCGACCTTGCCGGCGACGTCGCAGACGATCTCCGCGTAGGAGTCCATGGGAGGACGGTAGGGCGCCGGCGCCTTGTTTTCAATGTGTCAATAACGGTTGGGCGATCGTGGCCGGGGCATGCTCGGATCATGCTGAAGGTGGGCACGGTGGTGCTGGGAGTCGAGGACATGGAGCGCGCGGTCTCGTTCTGGAGCGACGCGCTGGGGTACGCGCGGCGGGACGACGCCAAGGATTTCGTGGTGCTGTTGCCTCCGGACGGCGCGGGGCCGGGGGTGGCGTTCCAGCGGAGTTCGGCGCCGGTGCAGGAGGTCCCGCGGGTGCATCTGGACCTGTACGCCGGGGATGCCGCGGACCAGGCGGCGGAGGTCTCTCGGCTGGTGGGGCTGGGGGCGCGGCAGGTGGACTGGCCGCACTACCCGCCGGATCCGGACTTCGTGGTCCTCGCGGATCCGGAAGGCAACCGGTTCTGCGTCATCGACACCGCGCACGGCTGACTGAGGTCCGTGAAGGACTCCTTGAGGGAATCTGATTCCCTCAAGGAGTCCTTCACGGCACGCGGCCGGAGCAAAAACAATCAGGCGCGCTTGATTTTTCCGGGGCCAGGGTCCACGCTGGGTCCGCACGAGGTGGTGCGGCGGACGCAGGGAGGCGCAGGAATGGCTGATCTCGCGGGGATCCTCCGGGATCTCGCGGCCGAATCGCAGGCGGTCGACGACCTGGTCGCCGGGTTGCCCGCGGACGGGTGGGCGCGGCCGACGCCGGCGCCCGGCTGGAGCATCGCGCATCAGGTCGCGCATCTGGCGTGGACCGACGGCAAATCGCTGATCTCCGCGAGCCGGCCGGAGGACTGGCAGTCCGAGGTCGAAAACCTGTTGAGCATCGGCGAAAACTACGTCGACGCGGGTGCCGAGGAAGGCGCTCAGCTGCCCCCGGACGAGCTGCTGGCGCAGTGGCGAGCCGGACGAGCCGCGCTTGCTGAAGCGCTCGCCGCGGTGCCGGAGGGGCAGAAACTTCCTTGGTACGGCCCGCCGATGAGTGCGGCATCCATGGCGACCGCGCGGATGATGGAGACCTGGGCGCACGGTCAGGACATCGCCGACGCGCTCGGCGTCACGCGCGAGCCCACCGAACGGCTGTGGCACATCGCCCGGTTCGGCACGCGGACGCGCGATTTCGCGTACAAACTGCACTCGCTCGCGCCGCCGACCGAAGAATTCCGGGTCGAGCTGGTCGCGCCGGACGGCAGCACGTGGGCATTCGGGCCAGAGGACGCGGAGCAGCGGCTCACCGGCAGCGCGCTCGACTTCTGTCTGGTCGCGACACAGCGGCGGCATCCGGCGGACACTGATTTGGTCGCGACTGGCGCGGATGTCGAGGAATGGCTGGGCATCGCGCAGGCGTTCGCCGGGCCGCCCGGAGCGGGACGCAAGCCGGGGCAGTTCGCGTGAGCGCGCCGTTGCGCGTCGGGAACGCGTCCGGGTTTTACGGCGACCGGTTCTCCGCCGTGCGCGAGATGCTGACCGGCGGCCCGCTGGACGTCCTGACCGGTGACTATCTCGCCGAGCTGACCATGCTCATCCTCGGCCGCGACCGGATGAAGGACCCGGCGCGCGGCTACGCCAAGACGTTCCTCCGGCAGATGGAGGAGAATCTCGGGCTGGCTAAGGAAAAGGGCGTCCGGATCGTCGCGAACGCGGGCGGGCTCAACCCGGCCGGGCTCGCCGACGCGTTGCGGGAGCTGGCCGCGAAGCTCGGTCTCGATGTCCGCGTCGCGCACGTCGAAGGCGACGATCTGATCGCGCGTGCGGACGAGTTCGGCTTCGAGAGTCCGTTGACTGCCAACGCTTATCTCGGCGCGTGGGGGATCGCGGAATGCCTCAAGGCCGGTGCGGACGTGGTGGTGACCGGGCGGGTCACGGACGCGTCGGTGATCGTCGGACCCGCGGCGGCGCACTTCGGCTGGGCCCGCGACGACTACGACGCGCTCGCTGGAGCGGTCGCGGCGGGCCACGTGATCGAATGCGGCGCGCAGGCGACCGGCGGCAACTACTCGTTCTTCCGTGAGCAGCCGATCGGTGTGCCGGGATTCCCGCTCGCGGAGATCCACGCGGACGGGTCCAGTGTGATCACGAAGCATCCGGGGACCGGTGGCGTGGTCAATACCGGAACTGTCACGGCGCAGCTGTTGTATGAGATCACCGGTGCGCGGTATGCGAATCCTGATGTGACGGCACGGTTCGACGCACTGTCGCTTTCGGACGACGGGCCGGATCGGGTGCGGATCAGCGGGGTGCGCGGGGAAGCGCCGCCGACGACGTTGAAGGTGTGCCTCAACCGGCTCGGCGGGTTCCGGAATGAGACGACGTTCGTCCTTACCGGACTGGACATCGAGCAGAAAGCCGCGCTGGTGCGGGAACAGCTGGAAGGCGCGCTGGCGAAGCGTCCGCCAGCCGACGTCCGGTGGACGCTCGCTCGCACGGATCACGCGGACGCGGACACCGAGGAACGCGCCAGTGCGCTGCTGCATGTCGCGGTGAAGGACAACGATCCGAAGATTGCCGGGCGCGCATTCAGCGGCGCGGCGATCGAGCTTGCACTCGCGAGCTACCCGGGATTCCACGTGACCGCACCGCCTTCGGACGCGTCGCCGTTCGGGGTTTACTCGGCGGCCTTTGTGGACGCTGGCGCGGTCCCGCATGTCGCGGTGCTGCCGGACGGGTCCAAGGTGGACATCGCGCCCGCCTCGGAGACGCTTGAGTTGTCCGAAGCGGACGAACCAGCGTTGCCGGAACCGTTGCAGGCGGACAAGGTGCGGCGGGTCCCGCTTGGTCTGGTCGCCGGAGCGCGCAGCGGCGACAAGGGCGGCAATGCGAACCTCGGTGTGTGGGTGCGGTCCGAGGAAGCGTGGCGCTGGCTCGTGCACCGGCTGACCGTCGGGGAATTCCGCCGGTTGCTGCCGGAAACCGAAGGACTGCCGGTCACCCGGCATCTGCTGCCGAACCTGTGGGCGATGAACTTCGTGGTCGAGGGCATTCTCGGCGACGGCGTCGCTTCGCAGGCCAGGTTCGATCCCCAGGCGAAGGCGCTCGGCGAATGGCTGCGGGCGCGCGAACTCGACGTCCCGGAGGCGCTGCTGTGACCGTGGATCCGTTCCGCACGCCGGAACGCACCGAACTGCGCGCGACGGTGCGCCGGTTCGTGGAGAAGGACGTGCTGCCGCATCTCGACGACTGGGAGCGGGCCGGGGAACTGCCGCGCGACCTGCATCGCAAGGCGGGACAGCTGGGCCTGCTCGGGGTCGCGTTCCCCGAATCCGCGGGCGGCGGCGACGGCAATTACCTCGACGCGCTCGTGGTCGCCGAGGAAATGCACTACGCGGGCGGGTCCGGCGGGCTCTTCGCTTCGCTGTTCACCTGCGGGATCGCGGTGCCACACATTGTCGAGGCCGGCGACCCGGTGCAGATCGAACGCTGGGTGCGGCCGACTCTCGAAGGCGAGAAGATCGGCTCGCTGGCGGTCACTGAGCCGGACGGCGGCTCCGATGTTGCTGGGATCCGCACCACGGCGGTGCGCGAGGGTGACGAGTATGTGGTCAACGGGGCCAAAACGTTCATCACTTCCGGGTGTCGCGCGGACTTTGTGACCACTGTGGTCCGAACCGGCGAAGCGGGCGCGCATGGTCTTTCGCTGATCGTGGTCGAGCGCGGGACGCCGGGGTTCACGGTGTCGCGCAAGCTGGAGAAGATGGGCTGGGCGGCCTCGGACACCGCGGAATTGTCTTATGTGGACGTTCGTGTCCCGGCGGAGAACTTGATCGGCGCGGAGAACAGCGGGTTCGCTCAGGTGGCCACGCAGTTCGTGACCGAACGGCTTTCGCTGGCGGTGCAAGCGTATGCGCACGCGCAGCGGGCACTGGATTTGACGCTGGACTGGTGCCGGATGCGCGAGACGTTCGGGCGTCCGCTGATTTCGCGGCAGGTCGTGCAGCACAAGCTCACCGAGATGGCCTGCAAGGTCGACGTCGCCCGGACGTATGCCCGGCAGATTGCGATCCGGCACGTGTCCGGCGAAGAAGTGATCGCCGAGGCGTGTTTCGCGAAGAACACCGCGGTGCAGACCGCTGAATGGGTCGTGAACGAGGCGGTGCAGCTGCACGGCGGGCTCGGCTACATGCGCGAGGCCGAAGTGGAACGGCACTACCGCGACGTCCGCATTCTCGGCATCGGCGGCGGCACCACCGAAATCCTGACCGGACTGGCCGCGAAGCGATTGGGATACACCGCATGACCACTATCAGGTCCACAGTGGACACTCGGGCCGACGAGTTCGCCGCGAACCGCGAGGCGATGCTGGAGAAGCTCGCGGAGATCGACGCCGAGCAGGCCAAAGCGGTCGCCGGCGGCGGGGAAAAGTACGTCGAACGGCATCGCAAGCGCGGGAAATTGCTGGCGCGCGAACGGATCGAACTGCTCCTGGACGAGGATTCGCCGTTCCTGGAGCTGTCGCCGCTGGCCGCGTGGGGTTCGGACTACCGGGTCGGCGCGAGCGTGATCACCGGGATCGGCGTCGTGGAAGGCGTCGAATGCCTGATCTCGGCCAGCGACCCGACGGTCAAGGGCGGCGCGAGCAATCCGTGGACCACGAAGAAGTCGTTCCGGGCGGCCGACATCGCGGCGCAGAACCGGCTTCCGGTGATCAACCTGGTCGAGTCCGGCGGCGCGGATTTGCCGACGCAGAAGGAAATCTTCATTCCCGGCGGCCGGGTCTTCCGCGATCTGACGCGGTCGTCGGCGGCGAAGGTGCCGACCGTCGCGCTGGTGTTCGGCAACTCGACCGCAGGCGGCGCGTACCTGCCCGGCATGTCCGATTACGTCGTGATGGTGAAGGAACGCGCGAAGGTGTTCCTCGGCGGCCCGCCGCTGGTCAAGATGGCGACCGGCGAGGAATCCGACGACGAATCCCTCGGCGGCGCGGAAATGCACGCGCGGACATCGGGGCTCGCCGATTACCTCGCCGTCGACGAGGAGGACGCGATCCGCCTCGGACGGAGCATCATCAAGCGGCTCAACTGGACCAAACAGGGTCCGGCGGCCAAACCGGACTACGCCGAGCCGGTGTTCGACCCCGAAGACCTGCTGGGCATCGTGCCGACCGACCTGAAGGTCCCGTTCGACCCGCGCGAGGTGATCGCGCGCGTCGTGGACGGTTCGGACTTCGACGAGTTCAAGCCGCTGTACGGGCCGAGCCTGGTCACCGGATGGGCGAGCATCCACGGCTATCCGGTCGGAATCCTGGCCAACGCGCAAGGCGTGCTGTTCGGCGAGGAATCGCAGAAGGCCGCGCAGTTCATCCAGTTGGCCAACCAGATCGACACGCCGCTGGTGTTCCTGCACAACACGACCGGCTACATGGTCGGCAAGGAATACGAGCAGAGCGGCATCATCAAGCACGGCGCGCTGATGATCAACGCGGTGTCGAACTCGAAGGTGCCGCACCTGTCCGTCCTCATGGGAGCGTCCTACGGGGCCGGGCATTACGGAATGTGCGGCCGGGCCTACGATCCGCGGTTCCTGTTCGCGTGGCCGAGCGCGAAGTCCGCGGTGATGGGACCGGCGCAGCTGGCCGGGGTGCTGTCCATTGTGGCCCGTGCCGCTGCGGCGAGCCGGGGCCAGGAGTACAGCGAGGAAAACGACGCCGCGATGCGCGCCATGGTCGAGAACCAGATCGAGGCGGAATCGATGCCGATGTTCCTCTCCGGCATGCTTTACGACGACGGCATCATCGACCCGCGCGACACCCGCACGGTGCTCGGGCTGAGCCTGTCGGCGATCCACAACGGACCAGTCAAGGGCGTCGAAGGCGGCTTCGGCGTCTTCCGGATGTGAGGGCCATGATCCAGAATCTGCTGGTCGCCAACCGGGGCGAAATCGCCCGCCGGGTGTTCCGCAGCTGCCGGGACGCCGGAATCGGCACGGTCGCGGTGTTCTCCGACGCGGACGCCGATTCCCCGCACGCGCGGGAGGCCGACGTCGCTGTCCGGCTGCCGGGCAACGCGCCGGGCGAGACGTATCTGCGCGGCGAACTGCTCGTCAAAGCCGCGGCGGACGCCGGAGCCGACGCGATCCATCCCGGATACGGTTTCCTGTCCGAGAACGCCGGTTTCGCGCGAGCGGTGCTCGACGCCGGACTGACCTGGATCGGTCCGCCGCCCGCGGCGATCGAGACTATGGGCTCCAAAGTGGAGTCGAAACGGCTGATGGCTGCGGCCGGGGTACCGGTGCTGTCCGAATTGGACCCGTCGGCGGTGACCGAGGCCGATCTTCCGTTGCTGGTCAAGGCTTCCGCTGGCGGCGGCGGTCGCGGCATGCGCGTGGTCCGCTCGCTGGACGAGCTGGCCGAGGCCGTCGAGAGCGCTCGTGCGGAAGCGGGCTCGGCGTTCGGCGACCCTACGGTGTTCTGCGAGCGGTATCTCGAAACCGGACGGCACATCGAGGTCCAGGTGCTCGCCGACTCGCACGGCACGGTCTGGGCGGTGGGGGAGCGCGAGTGCTCCATCCAGCGTCGGCACCAGAAGGTGGTCGAGGAAGCGCCATCGCCCTTTGTGGACGATGCCATGCGGACTGAGCTGTTCGACGCGGCGCGCAAGGCCGCGCAGGCGATCGACTACGTCGGTGCGGGAACCGTCGAGTTCCTCGCAGGGCCGGACGCCCGGTTCTACTTCCTGGAGATGAACACGCGGCTTCAGGTGGAGCATCCGGTGACGGAGAACGTCACCGGGCTGGACCTGGTGGCGTTGCAGCTTTCGGTGGCCGAGGGCGCTCGGTTGCCTGCCGAACCACCTGCTGCCCATGGACATTCGATCGAGGTCCGGCTGTACGCGGAAGACCCGTCGGCCGGATGGCAGCCGCAGAGCGGGACGCTGCATACTTTTGAAGTGTCCGGAGTGGACCGCGAATTCACCCAAGGATCCGGTCTGCGCCTGGATTCCGGTGTGGAGTCCGGCTCGGTGATCGGCGTCCACTACGACCCGATGCTGGCGAAAGTCATCACGTGGGCACCGACGCGGGCCGAAGCCGCGCGCCGACTCGCCGGTGCTTTGGCTGGCGCGAAGATCCACGGTGTGGTGACCAACCGCGACCTGCTGGTCCGGATTCTGCGGCACGAGGCTTTCCTCGCCGGAGAAACGGATACCGCGTTCTTCGATCGGCATGGACTGGACACTTTGGCCGCGCCGCTGGCCACTGTGGACACCGAACGCTGGTCTGCTTTGGCCGCCGCGCTCGCGGATGCCGCCGGGAACCGCGCTAGTGCGACGACTCTGGGGCGGTTGCCGAGCGGTTGGCGCAACGTCCGCTCCGCCGGTCAGCGCAAGGTGTTTACCAAGGGAGACAACCGTTACGAGGTTGTCTACTCGCTGACCCGCGACGGTCTGCGAGCCGAGGGCTACGACGATGTCGCCTTGGTCGCCGCGACGCCGGATCAGGTGGTCTTCGACCTCGCCGGAGTCCGCCGGACCTTCGCCGTGGCCCGGCACGGTTCGGTGTCCTATGTGGATTCTCCGCTGGGTTCGGTGGCGCTGACCGTCGAGCCGCGGTTCGCCGATCCCGATGCGGCACTGGCGGCAGGGTCGTTGCTCGCGCCGATGCCGGGCACGGTCGTCCGGCTCGCAGTGTCCGAAGGGGACAGTGTGCGGACGGGCGATCCGTTGCTGTGGCTGGAAGCGATGAAGATGGAACACCGGATCTCGGCCCCGGCGGACGGCGTGGTCGCCGAACTGCCGGTCGAGGTCGGGCAACAGGTCGAGGTAGGCGCGGTGCTGGCTGTGGTGGGAGAGACCGAATGAACGCGATGAACTTCGTCGAGCCGGAAGAGCGGGTGGCGCTGCGGAAGGCCGCGGCCGATCTGGCGGGCAAGTACGGGCACGAGTATTACGCGAAGAAGGCCCGTGCGGGCGAAAAGACCGACGAGCTGTGGGACGAGGCCGGACGGCTCGGCTACCTGGGTGTGAACCTGCCGGAGGAATACGGCGGCGGGGGAGCGGGGATCGCGGATCTCGCCGCGGTGCTGGAGGAATTCGCCGCCGCGGGCTCGCCGCTGCTGCTGATGGTGGTGTCGCCGGCGATCGTCGGGACGGTGTTGTCGCGGTTCGGCACGCCGGACCAGAAGAAGCAGTGGCTGCCGGGAATCGCGGACGGCAGCAAGAAGATCGTCTTCGCGATCACCGAACCGGACGCCGGATCCAACTCGCACAAGATCACGACGACCGCCCGCCGGGACGGTGGCGACTGGGTGCTGTCCGGCCGCAAGGTGTTCATCTCCGGGGTCGACGAGGCGGACGCGGTGCTCGTCGTCGGCCGCACCGAGGACGCGAAGACCGGGCGGCTGAAGCCCGCGCTGTTCGTGGTGCCGACGGACACGCCCGGGTTCGAATTCACCAAGATCGACATGGACATCGTCGCGCCGGAAAACCAGTTCTCGCTGTTCCTGGACGACGTGCGGCTGCCCGCGGAAGCTCTGGTGGGCGAGGAGGACGCGGCGATCGCGCAGCTGTTCGCGGGCCTGAACCCGGAACGGATCATGGGTGC
The DNA here is from genome assembly GCF_041346965.1 of Amycolatopsis sp. cg13. GTDB lineage: Bacteria > Actinomycetota > Actinomycetes > Mycobacteriales > Pseudonocardiaceae > Amycolatopsis. Next base: position 2,793,748 of record NZ_CP166848.1, on the reverse strand, counting down.
GTCGTTCTCGCTGGGCACCGCTCGGTACGCGCTGGACAAGGCCGTCGGGTACGCCAACGAACGGCAGGTGTGGGGCGCGCCGATCGGGTCGCATCAGGGGCTGGCGCATCCGCTTGCGCAGGTGAAAATCGAGCTTGAGCTGGCGAAACTGATGACGCAGAAGGCCGCTTCGCTGTACGACGCGGGCGACGATTTCGCCTCCGGAGAGTCCGCGAACATGGCGAAGTATGCGGCGGCGGAGGTAGCGATCCGCGCGGTCGACCAGGCGGTGCAGACTCATGGCGGGAACGGCCTGGCGACCGAATACGGCCTGGGAAGCCTCGTGACCGCCGTGCGGTTGGGCCGGATCGCGCCGGTGAGCCGGGAAATGGTGCTGAATTTCGTGGGGCAGCACAGCCTTGGGCTGCCGAAGTCGTACTGAGCAGTGGTGAAGTCATGAGGTGCGTCGGCTACTGGACGCCCGGCCGCGAGCTGTGGCCGGGCACCCGGCGCGGGCCTGTCCGGAGGTCCGTGAGGGGAACCCTGAGGGAATCAGACTCCCTCAGGGTTCCCCTCACGGCCTTTTCTGGGAGCGGACCGGCCGGGCGAGGTGACGGCTGATGCTCCGCGAACCGCAGCAAGAACGCAGCCGCACTACGCGGCGGCGGCTGATCGAAGCCGCGATGGACTGCATTGGGGAGCGGGGCTGGCACGGGGTCACCGTCGCGGTCATCGCGGAGCGGGCTGGCGTTTCCCGGGGCGCCGCGCAACATCACTTTCCGACTCGAGAGTCGCTGGTCGCGGCGGCGGTCGAGTTGCTCGGCGAGGCTCAGCTGGACGAACTGCGCATGCGCGCGGCCGGGTCGCCGGGCGGTTCCTCGCGGATCGAGTGGGTCGTCGAGATGCTGCTGACCCTCTACACCGGGCCGATGTTCCGTGCGGCGTTGCAGCTGTGGGCCGTCGCGTCGACTGATGATCAGTTGCGCGACGTGCTTGTTCCGCTGGAGGCGCGCGTCGGGCGGGAGGCGCACCGGGTCGCGGTCGAGTTGCTCGGCGTCGACGAAGCCCAGCCGGGCGTGCGCGAACTGGTCCAGGCCACTCTCGACCTCGGGCGCGGCCTCGGCCTCGCCAACCTCCTCACCGACGACACCCGCCGCCGCGAACAGATCGTGCGCGAGTGGGCTCGGACGCTCGAGTCTCGCCTGGCGGGAACCGAACAGGTCTAGGCATCGTCACATTCCCGAACCGCTACAGTGTGGCTGTTAACACATTCGGCCCAATCGGCGATAACGTTGAGTAAGTAGCCCACGAGGAAGAAGGCGATCCCGGTGTCCGGTGCAGAAGGGGTGACCGTCGAGCTGACCCATCGCGCGATGGCCATGCTCAAGGCGGTCGCGCAGCAGCGCGCGGAGATGTCCACCAGCTGCGAGCCCGACCTGTTCGTCGACGGTTTCGCTTGCTGCGACCAGATGACCGCACACGCGCTCGCCAAGGGCGGCTACGTCCGCCCGGGCACCGGTGCCGCTGCCGCCGGACGCGTTCCCGCTGAGCTGACCGAGGCCGGAGTGGCCGCGCTGTCGGTCACCGCCGCTGCCTGATCTTCACTCGTTCGGCCGTACCCGCGCACGGTGTGTGACGGACGGCAGAACGGGGACCTCCCGGGCGGGAAGGTCCCCGTCGCCGCGCTCCGCCCTGCCGGATGGCCTCGATTCGGGCGCGCGCCTGTGCGGTGGTTCAGTCCACTGCGGCACGGTTTGGCTGACCTGGTCGGCTCTGTTCGATCGGCGGCCGGTTCGCTCGGCTGAACCGTCGTCGACTCGGCCCAGATCTGCGGCACTGTCGCCAGCTTGGTTCAGGCCGGTTGCGCCGTGGTCAACCTCGCCTGGATCAGCCGGACCGCCGCCAGCTTGGCTCCTCAGCTGCACCGTGATCGGCTTGGCTCAGATCGGCTGAACCGCCACCGACTCGGCTCATCAGCTGCACCGTGACCAATCCCGCCGCCCCTCTCCCGCCCTGCCGCGATCGCGACGCCCCCAATGTGGCATTGGGTGCGTCGCATGCACCCAATGTGGCGTTCGGTGCGTCAGATGCACCCAATGCCACATTGGAGCGCAAGCTCGGCCCCGAAATCAGCCGTTGTAACCAGCCACGACCTTGGTGAACGCGTAGTTCTCCTGGTCGATCCCGCTGCACCCGCTGCAGTCGCGGTTCGTCGCCCAGAACGTGACGCGGCCCAGGTGGTGTTCGGCGGCCCAGTCGCGGATCGCGGTGAAGTCCGCGACTGACACGACCTCTCCGGCCCGGTCGGTCTTTCCGTTCATCGACGACAGCCCGGCGCGGTGGTAGGCGGTGGCGTCGTCCCAGCCGAAGGTCGACTTCAGTTCTCCGACCAGGCCGTCCACCGCGGATTTCGTCATCGCGACCATGTCGCCGCCGTCGGAGAAGTCGAACGGCATCAGCGACCACACGTCGACGTCCGCGCCCAGCGCCTTCGCCTGCGACACCAGTCGCTTGCCCCAGTCGTTCGGGCCCTGCGGCGTGGTTCCCATGGTGATCACGACGCGCAGGTTCGGGTTCTTGTCCTTGAGGATCTTGACCGCGCCGAGGATCCGGTCCTGGACCGTCGCGTTCTCGAACTCGTCGGTGTTTTCGATGTCGAGGTCGATCGCTTGCAGGCTGTAGGCGTCGATCACCTGCTGGTACGCGCCGGCCAGTTCCTCCGGCGACCCGCAGTTCGGGCCCAGTTTGTTGCCCGACCAGCCGCCGAACGACGGGATCACGTCGCCGCCCGCCGCGCGGATCTTCTGGATCATCGCGGCGTCGGAGCCGTCGAGCGGGCGGTTGCCGTCCCAGGCGGGAGCGCAGCCGCCGCCGGAAAGCATGAAGGCGAGGGTGAACGCGCTGACGCCGGTCGCCTCCATCGCGGCGGACGGATCGCTCTGGCCGCCCCATTGGTACAGATACGGTGCCGCGAGAACCGGGTCTCCCGCGGCTGAGGCGGTGCCGGCTGTGGTGGTCAGGGCAGCGCCCGCGGCGAGTGCCAGCACGCCGAGCCGTCCGGCGAGTTTCCGGCGGGAAGTGGTGCGGCGCAAGGATTTCATGGGTCCTCCAACGGGGGAAACGCGCACCCGGCGGCACGCGGCATCGGAGCACCTGGCGAAGCCGGACGTGGCGGCGGCGCCCCGCAGGCACTCGAGGGGAGTGTGTGCGCAGTCACAATGGACTAGACCATTGAGAAGTGTCAAGACATGGGCGGGGGTGGGAAAAAACCTTACTGAGCGTGTCCAGGTCGCCGGGATGTTCCGGGGCGCCGGTGAGCGGGACTATCGGGAAGCCGCGCGCGGACGGGAGGGCAAACAAAGCCGCTCAGCGGGCGCTGCCGGAGCGGTGTGTCACGCTGGAGGCGGCTCCCCGGTCATCGGCGCCCTCGGAGCGGTCGATCTTCGGAGGGGAGCGTCATGACCGAACCGGTCCGGATCAGCGGAGCCGACGTCGCGCCGGAGCAGCAGGCCGTCCGCTATGAGCTGGCGATCCTGTCCTTTCAGCTGCTCGACGGGCCGAAAGCCGTCGAGGGCGTGTTGCCGTGGGTCGAGGGGCACGGCGAACTGCTCGGCTGCTGGCAGACGGAGAACGGCCCGCTCGGCAGGCTGGTCGTGCTGCGCGGGTTCGAGAATCAGCAAGCGCTCGACGAGGAGCGGATGCGGGCACGCCACAGCCGCAAACCGTTCGGCGGCGACTATTTGACTGATTTGTCGCTGCGGAGTTTTGCCCCGTTCCCGTTCATTCCGCCGGTGCGGCCGGGGAAATACGGTTCGGTGTACGAGATCCGCGACTATCACCTCCGCCCGGGCGGGCTGACCGCGACGATCGACGGCTGGCGGAAAGCGTTGCCCGCGCGGCATGCGGTCGATCCGCTGACCGTGGTGATGTACGCGCTCGACGGGCCGGATCGGATCATCCAGATCTGGCCGTTCGCGAGCCTGGACGAACGGCTCGCGATTCGCCGGGACCTTTACGCGAAGGGGATGTGGCCGCCGCCGGGTGCGCCGGAGGAGATTCTCGACGCGGATTCGATTATCGCGTTGCCGACGGAGTTTTCGCCGCTGGCGTGAGTTACGTCGGTTCGCCGATGTCTTCGAACCACAGCGCCGGTTCGCGTTCGATGAATTCCGTCATCAGGGCGGCGCAGGCCGGGTCGTCGAGAAGATCGATGCGGACGCCGTGGCCGGCCAGCCAGTCGTGGCCGCCGGTGAACGTGCGCGATTCGCCGATCACCACGTGCGGGATGCCGAATTGCCGGACCAGGCCGCTGCAGTACCAGCACGGCGACAGCGTCGTGACCATGATCGTGTCGCGGTAATGCGGGCGGCGGCCGGCGGCGCGGAACGCGGCGGTTTCGGCGTGCAGGGACGGGTCGCCGTCCTGGACGCGGCGGTTGTGGCCGCGGCCGAGGAGCTTCCCGTCGCGGTCGAAGAGGGCGGCGCCGATCGGGACGCCGCCTTCGGCTTTTCCGGCTTCCGCCTCTTCGCGGGCGACAGCGAGCAGGTCGTCGAGCATGCGTCACTTTCGCACGGCGCGGCGAGGTCGCGGCGATCGAGGACCGAAGCTGTCCGCGAAGCGTGGCAGAGTAACCGGCATGTACGGAACCTCCGAACGCCTGTTGCGCCTGCTCTCGCTGCTGCAGGCCCGCCGCGAGTGGCCTGGTCCGGACCTCGCGGGCCGGTTGGGGGTCGACGTCCGGACGATCCGGCGCGACGTCGAACGGCTGCGGCAGCTCGGTTATCCAGTGCACGCGACGCCGGGGGTCGCGGGCGGGTACCGGCTGGGGTCCGGTGCCGCGTTGCCGCCGCTGTTGCTGGACGACGACGAGGCGGTCGCGGTGGCGGTCGGCCTGCGGACGGCGGCGAACGGCACCGTGTCGGGGATCGAGGAGACGTCCGTGCGGGCGTTGGCGAAGCTCGAACAGGTGCTGCCCGCGCGGCTGCGGCACCGGGTGCGGGCGATGGACTCGGCGATGGTCCGGATCCCCGGCGGCGCGCCGACGATCGACGCCGAGCTGCTCACCGTGGTCGCCGCCGCATGCCGGGACAACGAGCGGCTGCGGTTCACCTACGGCACGCACGCGGGCGCTGTGGCCGAGCGCGACGTCGAACCGTTGCGGCTCGTGCACACCGGCTGGCGGTGGTACCTCGTCGCGTGGGACCTCGGCCGCAACGACTGGCGCACCTTCCGGCTGGATCGCATCGACGGTCTCCCGACGCCCAGTTTCCGTTTCACGCCAAGGGAACCACCGGCGGAAGACCTCGCCGCGTACGTGTCGAGCCGGATCGCGACCGCGCCGTATCCGCACATCGTGACGTTGCGGGTGTCGGCTCCGGCGGAAGTGTTGTCCGCGCGAGTTTCGCCGACGACGGCGGTGATCGAGCCGATCGACGACGAAACCTGCCGAATGCGTACCGGGGCGAAAACGTTCGACTACATCCCGTTTTACCTCGCGCAGTGGGAATTCGACTTCGTGGTGGAGGACGCGCCGCCGGAATTGATGGGCCGGCTGGCGCAGATCGCGGAACGGTTCGCGCGGGCTACTTCAGGTCGAGGTGGCGACGGCGAGCAGGTCCGCGGCGGCAGCTGACAGCGCTTCGGGGAAACCCTTGCCGTCACGGTGTTCCTCGGCCATCCAGCGTTCGGTGGCCAGTCGTAACACGGACAAGCCCAGGTCGGTCGCCAGCCGCGCGGTTTCGGGGGCGATGCCTCTGTCTAGCAATGCACTGGTGAGCGCTTCCGAAATCGTGACGAGTTTGATCAATTCCCGCTCGCGCAGCGGGGGATTGGCCGCGATCACCGTCGCGCGGCGCAGCAGGAATTCGCGCGGGCGGAATACGCGCGGCGCGGTGGCAAATGCGGCCAGCAGGGTGGGCAGCGCGGGAGTGCCGGGCGGGACCGCGTTGATGGCGGTGACGAACTCGGTTTCCAGTTCCTGGCTGCCGCCGAACAGCACTTCCCGTTTGTCGGCGAACCACCGGTAGAACGACCGCTCGGTGAGGTTCGCGCGCTGAGCGATCTGCGCGACCGTCGTGCGGTCGTAGCCCTGTTCCTCGAACAACGCCAGCGCGGCCTGTTCGAGCCGGTTCCGGGTGTTGCCCTCCCATCGCGCCATGCGCCCAGTGTAGCGACAGCAGATGCTGTCATCACTCTGGTAGCGTGAGTGACGACAGCTTCTGTCATCACTCGCGAGGAGCCACGAATGCGCACCCTTCGTTTTCACGAGCACGGCCCCGCGGCCGAGGTATTACGGGTCGAGGACGCCGCGGTACCGGACCCTGGACCAGGTCGGATTCGCGTCTCGGTGCAGGCGTGCGGGCTGAACCCGGCGGACTGGGCGTTGTGCGAGGGCCTGTTCGCCGGTGACCTGCCGCGCGGGGTCGGGCTCGAGGTGTCCGGCACGGTCGACGCGCTCGGCGACGGCGTGACCGGCGTGGAGGTCGGCGATCCGGTGTTCGGTTGCGCGCCGTTCACCGGCCCGACCGCGGGTGCGTCCGAGCTGGTGCTGCTGGATGCGTGGTTCCCGCGTCCAGACGGGCTCGACGTGGTCCACGCTGCGGCGTTGCCGATGGCGACCGGCACGGCTTACGCGGCGCTCGACGCACTCGGCGTCGGCTCCGGCAGCACCCTGCTCGTCCACGGCGCGGGCACCACCACCGGGTTCGCCGCCGCGCAGATCGCGCTCCTGCGCGGGGCTCGCGTGATCGTCACCGCAGGTGAGACGCACGCCGAGGCACTCCGCTCAGCTGGCGCGGAAGTCACCGGCTACCACGACGGAATCGCCGATCGTGTGACGACGCTGGCCGGAGGACCGGTCGACCTCGTGCTGGACGCGGCCCCGTTCAGCGGCGCGGTGGCCGAACTCGTGCGCACCGTCAAGGAACCCGGACACGTGCTGACGCTCGATCTCAGCTCGGACCAACCCGGGGTCCAGACCATTGTCAGCTCGGGCGCCCAGCCGCGCTACGACGTCCTCGGCGAGTTCGCGTCGCTCGCGGCGGACGGGCGGTTTTCGGTTCCGGTGTCCCGGATTTTCCCGCTGGACGACTGGCGGGCCGCGCTTGAACTGAGCCAGTCGAGGCAGTCCCGGGGCAAGTTGGTGCTGGCGCTTTAGTTCGCGCCGAGCATGCGGAGGACCAGTTCGCCGTATTCCTTGCCGAGTTCGGTGGGCGTTTGCCGGGTCCGTTCGCTGTACCAGCGCGCGACGTCGACGCCCAGCGACAGCACGGCTCGGGCGGCGATTCCGACGTCGCCGACGGTGAACGCACCGGATTCCACCCCGTCGGCGATCACCTCGCGCACGCGCTGCTCGATCTTCCGCCGCAGTTGCGCGACGACCTGATATTCCTTCTCCGGCAACGCATTCAGCTCGTACTGCACCACGCGCGCGACGGTGTGCCGCCGCGCGTGCCAGGCGACGAAATCCTCGACGAGCAGCCGCATTCGTTCCACCGGGCCGGTGACGCGCCCGATTACGTCCTCGACAAGGGCGAGCGTCTGCTCGTGGCCATTGCGGCTGATGGCGAAAAGCAGCGCGGCTTTCGAGGGGAAGTGCACGTACAGCGCGGCCGGGCTCATCCCCGCCGCTCCGGCGATGTCCCGCGTGGTGGTGGCGTGGTAGCCGCGCTCGGCGAACGACTCCACCCCGGCGAGCATCAGCCGGCGCGCGGTCTCGGGCTGCACGTCGGGCCACAGGTCGGCCGAGAGCGTGGTCATCCGGCGATCCTCCTCTAGTCCCGCGCCGGCCGGTGAGTCCGCCCGTCGTCCCTAGAGTGTAAGCGCTCGCTCAGTGCCGAGTCCGCTGATGCGGCTTCGCCGGTCAGATGACATAACGCCACCCGGTGAGGGAGTACGCGCTGAACCAGCACCCGAGGAGGACGAAGGCGGCCGTCGTGACCACGGCGGTGCCCCGGCGGCGGGCGGCGAGACCGCGGGCGATCGGGAACAGCAGGATGAAACCCGGGATCAGGAAGCGCGGCTTGACGGTCGGGAGGCCCGCGGTGCCTACGACCAGCACTACGATCCCGGCGCCGTAGGCGGCGAGCGGCCACCATCGCGACAGCGGCCGCAGCGTTGTCGGCAGCAGGACGGCGAGCACGGCCGCGCCCAGCACGACGAAAACGGTCAGCGTCTCCATCACCGAAGACCCGGATGCCAGTTTCTGCCAGGAGAATTCCGCCGCCTCGCGGCCCCCGTCGAAGCGGGTTCGCCAGTTGTCCCATTCGAGGTCGAACCAGCCGGTCGGGCTGCCGGTCCGGACCGCGACGAAGACCCACCAGCCGAGCAGGCCGAGCGGGCACAGCACCGCGCAGATCATGGTCGTCCAGCGGTCGCGGGTGCGGATGAAGGCGATGACCGCGGCGACGCCGACAACGGCGATGAGGACCGCGGCGGTCGACCGCGTGAGGCCTGCGCCCACGCAGCACGCGGCGGCCAGCAGCCAGCGGCGTTCGACGACTCCGACGAGAGTCCAGGCCGCGAAGGCGGTGAACAGCGCTTCGGTGAAGACCATGGACTGCGTGATGGCGAGCGGTGCCCCGGCCCACAACGCTACGAGCAGCAAACCGGTGTGTGCGCGGCCGTCGATCCGTTGGGACAGCCGGAAAATCGCGGCTGCGGCGAGGCATCCGGCGACCGTGCTCACCAGCAGCCCGGCCAGGACCGTGCTGCCCAACGTGACCGGCGAGAGGACGCGGAGCAAGGTCGGGTACGCCGGGAAGAACGCGAGCGGCGTGTAGGGCGCGTAGTTCCCCGCCGCGTCGTACAGGCCGCGGGTGGTGCCGAAGTAGCCGTAATCGGCGATGTCCAGGTAGAACTGCCCGTCCCACGCGGTGAGGCGGCCGATGAGGGGCTGGCCGGTCCGCACGGTGAACAGCGCGAGCAGGGCGACGCTGAACACGCGGATGAACAGGTACCCGCCGATCGCGCGGACGTACGGGCGTTGGTGCCAGCGGATCGTCGGCGGGGTGAAGGCGGCTGGTTCGGCAAGCGTCGTCAAGGCGGGTCTTTCTCGTGGGCCGGTCAGCGGTGGCTGGTGGGGTGGCTGCCGGTGGTCATCGTGTGGTTCGGGGTGGTTCCGGGGGAGCTGCTGCCGGGTGTCGGGTCAAACGTGGGGACAGGCTGGGGTCCGGTCGTCGGCGCGACGGCTGGCTGGACGATCTGCGGCGCGGTGGCCGGACCGGTTTGGCCTGCCGTCACTGTCACCAGGACGACGAGCACTGCCGTCGTCAGGGCACTTCCGCCGACCGCGACGAGGTTCCGTCGTCGGCGTCGCTTGCGGCCTTCCGACAGCAGCCGCTCGGGATCCACGCCGGGCGGCGGTTCGTCGACCGGCCCGGCGAGCAGGAGCACCGCGCGTGCTTCTTCGTCGTTCATGCCCGCCCCTCCTGGGACGCCAGGTGCCCGAGCTGACTGGGATCGAGGAGTTTCCGCAGGGTCGCCAAGCCGCGCGCGGACTGGCTTTTGACGGTGCCCGCCGAGCAGCCGAGAGCGGCCGCGGTCGCGTCGACGCTGAGGTCGTCCCAGAACCGCAGCACGAGAACCGCGCGTTGTTTCGGCGGGACGCCGTCGAGAGCCGCGCGCACGGAAAGCCGCTGGGCGTGGTCGGGCTCGGGTGCCGTGCTGACGTCCGGCAGCTCCGCGGAAAGGTGCTCGCGCGAACGCCACTTCCGCCGGTTTTCGTTCAGGAACGCGCGCACGAGCATCCGCCGCACGTAGGCGTCCAGCTCGCCCCGTCGGGCCAGCCTCGGCCACACGCGGTAGAGCTTGAGGAAGGTGACCTGCAGCAGGTCGTCGGCCCGATGCCAGTCCCCGCACAGGACGAACGCGGTGGCGCGCAGGGAACCCGAGGACGCCGTGACGTACGCGACGAACTCGTCCTCCCACCACGCGTCTTGCTCCACACGGGGTACAGGCCTCGTGGTGCCGGGGAGGTTGCATGCGGATTGAGTGACCCAGACCACAGGGGATGGGTCCGCCGCTGTGTCCACAGTGGACTGTCCGCTCGCGCTTCGCCCCTCGAGAGCAGGGTTGCGAAAGGAGGAAGAGCCGTGCCAAAGTCTCTGTGCAATGTCACATGACACACTGCCGGAATCAGGGAGACCCCATGAGCACGGTGGACCGGCCTTGGCGCGGCATTCACGTCGCGACCGCCCTGCCGTTCGACGACGACCTCTCGGTGGACTACGACGGTTTCGCCGAGCACGTCCGGTGGCTCGCCGAAAACGGCATGGACGGCGTGACTCCCAACGGTTCGCTGGGGGAGTACCAGACCCTCACGGACGAGGAACGGGCGCGCGTCGTCGAAGTCGCGGTCGAGGCCGCGCCGGACGGCTTCGGGGTCATGCCCGGGGCCGCCGCGTACGGCTCGAGGGAGACCTGCCGGTGGATCGAGCAGGCGGCTGAGGCTGGCGCGCACTCGGTGCTGCTGCTCCCGCCCAACGCGTACCGGGCCGACGCCGACGCTGTCATCGAGCACTACCGTGCCGCCGCCGCGGTGGGCCTTCCGATCGTGGCGTACAACAACCCGTACGACACCAAGGTCGACTTGACCCCCGACCTGCTCGCGCGGCTCTTCGCGGAAGACCTCATCGTGGCGGTCAAGGAGTTCACCGGCGATGTCCGGCGCGCGTACGAGATCGCCGAACTCGCGCCTGGGCTCGACGTGCTGATCGGCAGCGACGACGTGGTACTCGAACTCGCCGTCGCGGGGGCGGTCGGCTGGATCGCCGGATATCCGAACGCGCTGCCCGTCGCGTCGAAGAAGCTCTACGACCTGGCTACGTCGGGGCAGGCGCAGGACATCGCCGCGGCGGTCCCGTTGTACCGGGACCTGCATTCGTTGCTGCGCTGGGATTCCAAGACCGAATTCGTGCAGGCGATCAAGGCGTCGATGGACCTCGCGGGCCGCAAGGGCGGGGCATGCCGTCCGCCTCGTCATGCCCTGACCGGCGCCGCCGCGGACCGGGTGAACGCCGATACCAAGGCGGCTCTCGAAAAGGGCTACTGCTGACCCGCTGCCGCACGACAGGAAGCGAGAACCGATGAGGACGAGTCGAATCATCCACGCGGTCGATTCGCACACCGAAGGGATGCCGACCCGCGTGGTGACCGGCGGAGTCGGCGTGTTCCCCGGCGCGAGCATGGCCGAACGCCGGGTGTGGTTCCAGGAGAACGCCGACGACCTGCGGACCTTCCTCATGTGCGAGCCGCGCGGGCATTCCGCGATGAGCGGGAGCATCCTGCAGCCGCCGACGCGGCCGGACGCCGACTGCGGGGTGCTCTTCATCGAGGTCTCGGGCCTGCTCCCGATGTGCGGGCACGGCACGATCGGGACCGCGACGGTCCTGGTGGAAACCGGGATGGTTCCCGTCGTCGAGCCGGTGACGACGGTTCGGCTGGAAACGCCCGCCGGTCTGGTGGTCGCCGAGGTCGCGGTCGCGGACGGGAAAGCCACGTCGGTGACGATCCGCAACGTGCCGTCGTTTTCCCTGACCCTGGACGCGAGCGTCGAGGTTCCCGGGTTCGGGGACGTGCGGTACGACCTCGCGTTCGGCGGGAACTTCTACGCGATCGTCGACCTCGACGACTTGGGCCTGCCCTTCGACCGGAAGGCGAAGAACGAACTGCTCGACGCCGGGCTGAAGATCATGGCCGCGATCAACGAACACGCTCTGCCCCAGCATCCCGAGCGCCCCGACATCTCCGGCTGCCACCACGTTTACCTCAAAGCACCCGGCTCCGACGCGAAACATTCGCGGCACGCCATGGCTATTCACCCCGGATGGTTCGACCGTTCGCCCTGCGGCACCGGGACGAGCGCCCGGATGGCTCAGCTGCACGCACGCGGAGAACTGGCCCTCGACACCGATTTCGTCAACGAGTCGTTTATCGGCACCACTTTCACCGGAAGGCTCGTCGAGGAAACGACAGTCGGCGGAATACCGGCGGTGGTACCGACAATCACCGGACGTGCTTGGATTACCGGCACCGCGCAGTACATGCTCGACCCGACTGACCCGTTCCCCGCCGGGTTCGAGCTGTGACGACGCCGGATGTCCTGATCATCGGTGCCGGTGCGCTCGGCGCCGCGACGGCTTGGTTCGCGACCCGTGCGGGCCTCTCCGTCGAAGTCGTCGAACAGGGACAGGTGGCCAGCGGCACGACCAGCAGCTGCGAAGGGAATCTGTTGGTCTCGGACAAAGAAGCCGGACCCGAACTCGATCTCGCGCTCTTGTCGCTGGCTGCCTGGCGCGGGGAGCTCGGCGAATACGGCTCGCTCTGGGAGTTCGAGCAGAAGGGCGGCCTGGTCGTGTCGTCCACAGTGGACTCCGCTGCCGGGCTGGTCCAGCTCGCCGAGCGGCAACGTATCGCGGGTGTCGAGGTGCTCGACCTTGCCCCGGAAGCGATTCCCGACTACGAGCCGCACCTGACCCGGGATCTTTCCGGGGCGGCGTTTTATCCTCAGGACTGCCAGGTGCAACCCATGCTGGTAGCGGCTCACCTGCTCCGAATGGCGCGCGAACGCGGTGCCGAAGTCCGTACTGGCACCCGCGTAGTCGGGTTTCTCCGGGACGGCGACCGGATTCTCGGCGTCCGAACCGATCGCGGAGACCGGTACGGCGGCTGCGTCGTGAACGCGGCGGGAACCTGGGCGGGCGAGGTCGCCGCGCTCGCTGGCGTGGAGGTCCCGATTCTGCCGCGCCGGGGCTTCATTCTCGTGACGCAACCTCTGCCGCCGACCGTGTTCCACAAGGTGTACGCCGGGGAATACGTTGCCAGCACTCAAAGTTCCGACGAGGGGCTGCAAACGTCAACGGTGGTCGAGGGAACTCAGGCCGGAACGATCCTCATCGGCTCCTCGCGCGAACGGGTGGGCTTCGACCGTTCCGTGTCGCCGCGGGCACTCCGGGAGATCGCCGCGAAGGCGCTCGCGCTCTATCCGTCGCTGCGCCGGACCAAGGTGATGCGCAGCTACCTGGGATTCCGCCCGTACTGCCCCGATCACCTCCCGGTTATCGGACCGGATCCTCGGGCGCCCGGCCTGTGGCACGCGGCGGGCCACGAGGGCGCGGGCATCGGCCTTTCCGCCGGAACAGCGAAGATTCTCGTCCAAGCACTTCTCGGCGAGGCGACCGACATCGACATCTCGCCCTTCGCACCCGAACGGTTCGCCATGATGGAGGCCTCGTGACCACGACCGTGACGCTGACCTTCGACGGCCAGCCGCTCACCGCGTCGCCCGGACAGAGCGTCGGCGCGGCGCTCACCAATGCCGGGGTGCGTTCCTGGCGAACGACTCGCCGTGGCGGTCGGCCAAGGGGCCTGTTCTGCGGGATCGGCGTCTGCTTCGACTGCCTGATCACCGTGGACGACGTCGCTGACCAGCGGGCCTGTTTGGTGCCGGTCCGGGACGGCATGGTCGTTCGGAGCGACTCCGATGAGTAGGTACGACGTGATCGTGGTCGGCGGCGGTCCCAGCGGTCTCGCAGCCGCGGCGGCAGCGTCCGGGAACGGCCTGCGCGTGGCACTTGTCGACGCCTCGGCCCAGATCGGCGGCCAGTACTGGCGTCGGCCCATCGATCAAACGGCTGCGCAGCACGGCATGACACTTGAGTCGCTGCGCCGAGGCCTCATCGACGTCGACCATTATCCGGAACACCAGGTCTGGCTTCTCGAACCGGGCGGAGAGCACAGCCTGCACCTGGCACCGGCTCACGAAAGCGTGCGAACCGCAGCTCCGCCCGTCCTTCGCGCACCTTGTCTGATCCTCTGCCCGGGTGCCTACGACCGTCAGCTGCCGATCCCGGGGTGGGACCTCCCCGGGGTGATGGCGGCGGGAGGTGTCCAGGCCCTGGTGAAGGCCCACGGCGTCCTTCCTGGCAGGCGAGCCGTCGTCGCGGGCACCGGGCCCTTCCTGCTTCCGGTGGCGCGGCAGCTCGCGGAAGCGGGCGCGGAGGTCGTCGCCGTCTGCGAAGCGAGCAGCCCCGCGGGCTGGCTGCGGACGCCGCTCGGTGCGCTGGCGGTTCCGGCCAAACTGGGCGAAGCCGTGTCGTACGCCGCCGCGTTCGCACGCCACCGCATTCCCTTCCGGACCCGCACGATCGTGGCTGCCGTCGAAGGTGGCGACAAGGTCGAATCCGTGCGGGTTCGCAAGGTCGATCGCGCTGGAACCGAGACGCTCGACGGGATCGACCTGGTCGCTCTGGGATGGGGATTCACGCCGTCGCTCGAACTGATCCTCGCCGCGGGTGCCGCTACCCGCGTCGACCTGGACGAATCGCTGGTCGCCGTCGTCGACGCCTGGCAACGCACGGATGCCGCCGGTGTCTACGTCGCGGGCGAAGCCACCGGCGTCGGCGGGGCACTTCTCGCGCTTGCTGAAGGCGAGCTCGCAGGCCTGGCTGTGGCCATGGACCAGGGCCGTTCCGTGGACCACCGACGCGCCGGACGCCTCCAACGCCAGGTGCGGCGGGGGAGAGCTTTCGCAGCCGCCATGCATCGCGCGCACCCTCTGCCCGCGGGCTGGCAGGACTGGCTCGAACCGGACACGACGGTCTGCCGGTGCGAAGAGGTCACCGTCCAAGACATCCGCGACGCATGCCCTTTGGGTGCGGTCGACGCGCGGACGGCGAAGCTCCTGGCGCGACCGGGGATGGGCTGGTGCCAGGGCCGCGTCTGCGGATTCGCCTCGGCCAAACTCGCCCAGGGCAAGGGAAAACGCTTGACGGTCAACGATCTCGCGCCGATGTCCAAACGGTCGATCGCGATGCCGGTGTCCTTGGAACGGCTCGCGACGGACGAACCTCACTAGGATGAGCGTCCGGAAAGAAGAGGAGTGACGGATGAGCGCGAACATCCAGGGGTTCGAGAAGACGACACTCCGGGAGCGGGTCTCGCACGCCCTTCGCGCCGCAGTCGTGGCCGGGGAGCTGGAACCCGGCAACGTCTACTCCGCGCCGGAGCTGGCCAAACGGTTCGGCGTGTCCGCCACTCCGGTGCGCGAAGCGATGCTCGACCTGGTCCGCGAAGGCCTGGTGGCGACTGTCCCGAACAAGGGTTACCGGGTCACGGAGATGGCCGAGAGCGAGCTGGACCAGATCACCGAGCTTCGCATGTTGATCGAGCCTTCGCTGGTCGCCCGCGCGCATATTCCGGATGGTGATCTGCCGGAACTGCGAGCGATGGCCCAGGCCATTGTGGACGAAGCGGCGGCGGGCGATCTGGTCGCGTACACCGAGGCGGACCGGGCGTTCCATCTCAGGTTGCTGGGCTATGCGGGAAACGCCCGCGCGACCTCGCTGATCGCCGATCTGCGCGCGCATACGCGACTTTACGGGCTCGCGGCTTTGTCCGAACGCGGCGAACTGGCGGAGTCCGCGCGCGAGCACCACGAGATCCTCGACGCGATCGCCGGCGGGAATGCCGGGCTGGTGGAGAAGCTCATGCGTACTCACATCGGGCACGTGCGGGAGTCGTGGGCCAGTGCTGAGCCGACGCAGCGGAAGCGGAATTCCTGACGTTCGCGGAACCCCGGTGGGCGGCACCGAAGCACCGCCCACCGAAAGTCAGCGGGCGGTGGCCCCAGCGCGCCGTTTGGTCCAGATGTCATAAGCGACCGCCGCGAGCAGCACCGCGCCTTTGACCAGCATGACGCGCTCACTGGGCGCTCCGACCAGCGACATCCCGTTGTTGATCACCGCCATGATCAGGCCGCCAGTGATAGCTCCGACGACCTTGCCGACACCGCCCTGGACCGCGGCTCCGCCGATGAACGCGGCGGCGATGGCGTCGAGTTCGAAGTTCACGCCCGCGGTCGGCCCGGCCTGGTTGAGGCGCCCGGCGAAGATGATGCCGGCCAGTGCGGCCAGGACGCCCATGTTCACGAAGACCCAGAACGTCACGGATTTGACCTTGACCCCGGACAGGGTCGCGGCCTGCAGATTCCCGCCGATGGCGTAGACGTGCCTGCCGAACACGGATTTTCCGGCGACCAGGGAGTAGCCGAGCACCAGCACGGCCAGCAGCACCAGCACCCAGGGCAGGTTGCGGAACCGGGCGAGCTGCACGACGACGGCGAGCACGAGCGCGGCGGCGACGGCGATCTTGAGGACGAACAGCGGGAACGGGTCGACCTCTTGGCCGTAGCCGAGCCGTGCGGCGCGTTTGCGCCATTGGGCAAGCACGATTCCGGCGATCACGACGACGCCGGCGAGGAGGCTGAAGAGGTCGGCTCCGCCGAGCGGGCCGAGGCCGATGTTGCCGAGATAGCCACCGGTGAAGCCGTTGGACAGAGTGCGGATGGCGTCGGGGAAGGGGCCGATGCCCTGGTTGCCGAGCACGGTGAGGGTGAGCGCGCGGAAGGCGAGCATCCCGGCGAGGGTCACGATGAACGCGGGGATGCCGAAGTACGCGACCCAGTATCCCTGCCAGGCGCCGATCACCGCGCCGACGACGAGGGTGATCACGACGGCCAACGGCCAGGGCAGGCCGAGGTTGACCGTCAGGACCGCGGCGACGGCGCCGGTCATCGCCACCACCGAGCCCGCGGACAGGTCGATGTGCCCGGAGATGATCACCAGGATCATCCCGACGGCGAGGATCAGCACGTAGGAGTTCTGCACGATGATGTTCGAGATGTTCTGCGGTTCCAGCAGCGCGCCGCCGGTGATCGCCTCGAACAGGACCACGATCAGCGCGAAGGCGACGTAGATGCCGCTTTGCCGGAGGTTGATCGAGATCCGCCGGGGACTGCGCCCCGCGGGCGGGGCGGCCGGATCGGCGGGCCGCACCGGGTTCGTGGTGGTCATGGCCGTTCCTTAGTCATGTGTCGCATGAGCAGTTCCTGGGTGGCCTCGGCGCGCGCGACCTCGCCGGTGATCCGGCCCGCGGACAGGGTGTAGATGCGGTCGCAGAGGCCGAGCAGTTCGGGGAGTTCCGAGGAGATGACGAGGACCGCTTTCCCCTGCGCGGCCATCTCGTTGACGATCGTGTAGATCTCGTACTTCGCGCCGACGTCGATGCCGCGGGTCGGCTCGTCGAGGATGAGCACGTCCGGATCGGTGAAGATCCATTTGGCCAGCACGACTTTCTGCTGGTTCCCGCCGGACAGCTTGCCGGTGACGCTGCGCACCGACGGCGCCTTGATCCGCAGGTCCCGGTGGAAACGGGCGGCGACGTCGTGTTCGGCGTGCTCGTCGATCCAGCCGCGGCGGGCTACGGTGCGCAGCCCGGCCGCGGTGGTGTTGCGCTGGATGTCGTCGATCAGGTTGAGGCCGTACAGTTTCCGGTCTTCGGTGGCGTAGGCGATGCCGTTGCGGATGGCGTCGCGCACGGACCGCAGCGTGATTTCCTTGCCGTCCTTGACCAACCGGCCCGAGATGTTCGTGCCGTAGGAGCGGCCGAAGACGCTCATCGCGAGTTCGGTGCGGCCCGCGCCCATCAGCCCGGCGAGCCCGACGATCTCGCCGCGCCGCAGCGTCAGGTTCGCCCCGTCCACCACGACCCGGCCGGGCTGGCTCGGGCTGTGCACGGTCCAGTCCTCAATCCGCAGCACCTCGTCGCCGATGTCCGGTTCCCTCGGCGGGAACCGGTGTTCGAGGTCGCGCCCGACCATGCCGGTGATGATGCGTTCCTCGCTCAGCCCGGCGGCGTCGAGCGTTTCGATCGTCTTGCCGTCGCGCAGGATCGTGACGGTGTCGGCGATCGCGGTGACCTCGCCGAGCTTGTGCGAGATGATCACGCAGGTGACGCCGTCGTCGCGCAGTTCGCGCAACAACGCGAGCAGATGCGCCGAATCGTCGTCGTTGAGCGCGGCGGTCGGCTCGTCGAGAATGAGCAGTTTGACGCGCTTGGACAGGGCTTTGGCGATTTCGACGAGCTGCTGTTTGCCGACGCCGAGTTCGCTGACCGGCGTGACGGCGTTCTCGCGCAGCCCGACCCGGCGCAGCAGTTCAGCGGCCTCGTGGTTGGTCCGGTTCCAGTCGACCCAGCCGCGTTTGGCCCGCTCGTTGCCGAGGAAGATGTTCTCGGCGACCGAAAGCTGCGGGCACAGCGCGAGTTCCTGGTGGATGATCACGATGCCGCGGCGTTCGCTGTCGCGGATGGACCCGAACGCGCAGTCTTCGCCGTCGAAAGTGATTTCGCCGTCGTAGCTGCCGTGCGGGTAAACGCCGGACAGGATCTTCATCAAGGTGGATTTCCCGGCGCCGTTCTCGCCGCAGACGGCGTGGATTTCCCCGCGCCGCACCGAGAGCGTGACGTCGGACAGCGCGGTTACGCCGGGAAAGGTCTTGGTGATCCCGCGCATGCCGAGCAGTTCGGTCATTTCAGCTGGCCCGCCGTGTAGTAGCCGGAGTCGAGCAGTTCCTTCTGGTAGTTGGACTTGTCCACCACGACCGGCTGCAGCAGCTGGGCCGGGACGACCTTCTTGCCGTTGTCGTAATCGGTGGTGTTGTTGACCGCGGGCTTCTGTCCTTTGAGGACGGAGTCGGCCATTTTCACCGTGACGTCGGCGAGTTTGCGGGTGTCCTTGAAGACGGTGGAGTACTGCTCGCCCGCGATGATCGACTTGACCGAGGCGACTTCGGCGTCCTGTCCGGTGACCACCGGATAGGGCTGTCCGGCGGAACCGTAACCGTTGCTCTTGAGCGCGGACAGGATGCCGATCGACAGGCCGTCGTACGGGGAGAGCACGCCTTGGACCTTCGCGCCGCCGGTGTAGGTCTTGGTGAGGAGGTCTTCCATGCGCCGCTGCGCGGTGGCCGGGTCCCAGCGCAGGATCGCGGTGGTGGCGAAGGCGGTCTGGCCGCTCTTCACGACCAGTTTCTTGCTGTCGATCAACGGTTTGAGCACGGACATGGCGCCGTTGAAGAAGAACGTCGCGTTGTTGTCGTCGGGCGATCCGCCGAACAGTTCGATGTTGAACGGGCCGGGCCCGTCGCCGAGGCCCTTGACCAGCGAGTTGGCCTGTTCGACCCCGACCTTGAAATTGTCGAAGGTGGCGTAGTAGTCGACGGCGGGGGAGTTGCGGATGAGCCGGTCGTAGGCGATCACCGGGACCTTGCGGTCGGCGGCCTCCTGCAGCTGCGTGGTGAGCGCGGTGCCGTCGATCGAGGCGACGACCAGCAGCTTCGCGCCCTTGGTCAGCTGGTTCTCGATCTGGTTGACCTGGGTGGGGATGTCGTTCTCGGCGTACTGCAGGTCGACCTTGTAGCCGAGCTTTTCCAGCGCGGCCTTGATGTTGTCGCCGTCGTGGATCCAGCGTTCGGACGATTTGGTCGGCATCGTCACGCCGACCAGCGCGCCCTCGGATCCGCCGGCCTGCTGGTCGACGGTTTTCGCGCTGGACCCGCAGGCGGCGACGCCCAGCGCGAGCACGGCGGCCCCGGCTGCCGCGGCGGCGGTGCGGATTCCTCGAGTGAACTTCATTGTTCGTTCTCCTTCTTTCAGAAGCCCTGGGCGAGCCGGTGGTAGGCCTGGTTCCAGCGAATGCGGTCGGCGAAGTCGGAGGTGGTGGTGTTCTCGTCGATCACGAGCAGTTCGACGTCGAGCATGCGGGCGAAATCCCGCAGGGTCTCGGTGCCGACCGCCTGGGTGAGCACGGTGTGGTGCGGGCCGCCCGCGGTGATCCACGATTCCGCCGACGTGGTGAGCGACGGCGCCGGTTTCCACACTGCGCGCGCCACTGGCAGGTTGGGCAGCGGTTCGTCGGGCGGAACGACCTCGATCTCGTTGGCCACCAAGCGGAATCGGTCGCCGAGGTCGGTCAGGCCCAGCACCGCGCCGCGGCCGGGCGAGGCGTTGAAGACCAGCCGCACCGGATCCTCGCGACCGCCGATGCCGAGCGGATGGATCTCGCAGGACGGCGTGTCCGCGGCGATGCTGGGGCACACTTCGAGCATGTGCGCGCCGAGGATCTTGGGTTCGCCGGGGCCGAAGTGGTAGGTGTAATCCTCCATAAAGGACGTTCCGCGATCCGAGCCGCGGCCCATCGCTTTCACCGCGGCCAGCAGCGCGGACGTCTTCCAGTCGCCTTCGCCGCCGAAGCCGTAGCCGTCGGCCATCAGCCGTTGTACCGCCAGGCCCGGCAGTTGGCGGAGTCCGCCGAGATCCTCGAAGTTCGTGGTGAACGCGCCGAATCCGCCTTCGGTCAGGAACGAGCGCAGGCCGATCTCGATCTGCGCCGCGTACCTGAGGGATTCGTGTCGTTCGCCGCCACGGGCCAATTCGGGTGCGAGGCGGTATTCGTCGGCGTACTGGGAGACCAGGCTCTCGATGTCCACAGTGGACGCGGCATCGACTCGTTCGACGAGTTCGGTGACGCCGTAGGTGTTGACCGAGACCCCGAACCGCAGTTCGGCCTCGACCTTGTCGCCTTCGGTGACCGCGACGTCGCGCATGTTGTCGCCGAACCGGGCCAGTTTCAACGTCCGCAGATGTGCCGCGCCGATCGCCGCCCGCGCCCAAGCGTCGATGCGAGCGACCACCGCCGGATCGGCCGCGTGCCCGGCGACGGTCTTGCGCGGAATCCCGAGCCGGGTCTGGACGAACCCGAACTCCCGGTCGCCGTGCGCGGCCTGGTTGAGGTTCATGTAGTCCATGTCGAGACTGGCCCACGGCAGCGCGGCGTCGAGCTGGGTGTGCAAGTGCAGCAACGGTTTGCGCAGTGCGTCGAGGCCGCTGATCCACATTTTCGCCGGGCTGAACGTGTGCATCCACGCCATGACGCCGACGCAGGCGGGGTCGGCGTTGGCCTCCTGCAGCACCTGCCGGATCCCGGCGGACTCGGTCAGCACCGGTTTCCCGATCAGCTCGCACGGCAGGCCGCCGGAATCGGCGAGCAGCTGCCGGATCCGCAGCGACTGCCCGGCGACCTGGTCGAGGGTCTCCTCGCCGTAGAGCGCCTGGCTGCCGGTGAGGAACCACACCTGCGGCTTGGTCGCGGAGGTCATCTTTTCTCCTTGCTGGATCAGGGTTTCAGTGCTGCCCGTAGACGTTCTGGTACCGCGCGTGCAGGCGGTCGACGTCGGTGGCCGACAGCGGGGCGGGCGTGCCGAGCTGGTGTGCGATGTGGACGGTGCGGGCCACGTCCTCGACCATCACCGCGGCCTTCACCGCGTCCCGTGCTGCGGCGCCGACGGTGAACGGGCCGTGGTTGCGCATCAGGACGGCGGGGGAGCGGGTCGCGCGCAGGGTTTCCACGATGCCGCGGCCGATCGAGTCGTCGCCGATCAACGCGAACGGGCCGACCGGGATCTCGCCGCCGAACTCGTCGGCGATCATCGTGAGCACACACGGAATCGGCTCGCCGCGCGCGGCCCATGCGGTGGCGTAGGTCGAATGCGTGTGCACGACGCCGCCGATCTCCGGCAGATGCCGGTAGACATAAGCGTGTGCGGCAGTGTCGGACGACGGCGCGAGTTCGCCGTGCACCAGGTTCCCGTGCAGGTCGGTGACGACCATCGTGTCGGCGGTCAGATCGTCGTAGGACACGCCGGATGGCTTGATGACCATCAGGTCTTCGCCGGGGACGCGGGCTGAGATGTTGCCTGCGGTCCAGACGACCAGTTCGTTGCGCGTCAGTTCGTTGTGCAGTCGCGCGACGGATTCCCTCAGTTCCGCGATGGTGTCGCGTGCCTGTGCGGTCAGGGTCATGAGTTCTGTCCTTTCGCGACAGTGGCGAGTTCGCGGCGGCGCGCGGCGAGACGGTGCATGACGTCGTTGCCGCCGCGGCCGAAGTAGTCGTGCAGTGCGGTGTATTCCGCGTAGAGCTCGTCGTAGGCGGACACGTTCGCCAGCACCGGCTGGTACGCCATCCGCTGGACCGAACCCATCGCCGCCGCGGCCGTGCGTACGTCGGGATAGGCACCGGCAGCGACCGCGGCGTGGATCGCCGAGCCGAGCGCGGGTCCCTGCGCCGAGCCGATCAGCGAGAGCGGGAGGCCGGTGACGTCGGCGTAGATCTGCATCAGCAGCGCGTTTTTGGTCAGCCCGCCCGCGATGATCAGCTCGGTGACCGAAACTCCGGCGTCCTCGAACGTCTCGATGATCTTGCGCGTGCCGAACGCGGTGGCCTCCAGGAGCGCGCGGTAGACGTGCTCGGGCCGGGTGCTCAGGGTCTGTCCGATGAGGACGCCGGACAGCTCGTGGTCGACCAGGACCGACCGGTTGCCGCTGTGCCAGTCGAGCGCGACCAGGCCGTGCTCGCCGATCTCCTGCTCAGCCGCTAGGCGGGTCAGGAATTCGTGCGGGCCTTCCGCGCGTGCAGTGTCCGAATAGGACGCCGGTACGCAGTGTTCGACAAACCAGCCGAAGATGTCGCCAACCCCGCTTTGGCCCGCTTCGTAACCCCACAGGCCGGGGACGATGCCGCCGTCGACGACTCCGCACATGCCCGGGACCTCGCGCAGGTCCGCGCCACTCATGACGTGACAGGTCGACGTGCCCATGATCGCGACCATTTGGCCCGGCTCGACCGCCTGCGCGGCCGGGGCGGTGACGTGCGCGTCGACATTGCCGACCGCGACCGCGATCCCGGCGGGCAGTCCAGTCCAGGCCGCAGCCTGCGCGCTGAGCTTTCCGGCGAGCGAGCCGAGCTGCCCGATCGGATGGTCGAGCTTCTCGTCCACAAAGGACTCGAACCCGGGTGCGAGGCGGTTGAGGAAGTCGCGGTCCGGGTAGCGGCCGTCCTGATAGATCCCCTTATACCCGGCTGTGCAGGCGTTGCGGACGTAAGTGCCGGTCAGCTGCCAGACGATCCAGTCCGCCGCCTCGACCCAATGCCGCATCGCGCGGTAGACCTCGGGGGCTTCCTCGAACATCTGCAGCGCTTTGGCGAACTCCCACTCGGACGAGATCAGCCCGCCGTACCGCGGCAGCCACGATTCGCCGCGCTCGCGGGCCGCGGCATTGATGCGATCGGCCTGCGGTTGCGCGGCGTGGTGCCGCCACAGCTTCACGTACGCGTGCGGGTTTCCCGTGAATTCCGGCAGTTCGGAGAGCGGAGTGCCGTCCTCGGTGGTCGGGATCATCGTGCAGGCCGTGAAATCCGTGCCGATCCCGATGACGTCCTGTGGGTCGGCACCCGCCTCGGCGAGCGCGGCGGGCACGGCGGTGCGCAGGACGTCGACGTAGTCCGACGGAACCTGCAGCGCCCAGCCTGGCGGCAGTTCCTCGGCGGTGGCGGGAAGCCGGTCGTCGACGACCCCGTGCCGGTACTCGGTCACGGCGCTTCCCAGTTCGGCGCCGTCGCGCACCCGGACCACGACCGCGCGTCCGGAGAGCGTGCCGAAGTCGATGCCGACGACGAGGGAATCTGCTGGCACTGGAGGGATTTCCTTCCGGGTTCCGCGCCGCGCGACGGTCTGCCACTCGGTCTGTTAGCGCTAACATTCTGCGGATGGTGCGTTTCGGGCGGGTGTTGCCGTGCTTGCTTACCGGGGCCCGGTGCTGTCCCGGACGATCAGATCGGGAGCGACGAGGTGGCGGATGCCGGGGTCGCCGCCCTCCATGCGTTCGACGAGCAACCGGAACGTCCGCCGCCCGACCTCGATGAAGTCCTGCCGGACGGTGGTGAGCGGCGGGCTGAAGTACGCCGCTTCCGGCACGTCGTCGAATCCGGCCACGCGAACCTGGCCCGGCACCGAGATGCCCGCCTCGGCGAAGGCGCGCAGCACGCCCAGCGCCATCTGGTCGTTGGCGACGAACACCGCGTCGGGTCGCGCTTCGACCAGGCGACGTCCCGCGTCGTAGCCGGACCGAGGACTCCAGTCCCCGCGCAGCGGCGGCGGCACCCGCGCCCCGCGCCGCTCGAGCGTTTCCCGCCAGCCGCGTTCGCGCTCCAGCGATTCCAGCCAGTCCTCCGGTCCGGCGACGTGCCACACCGTCTCGTGCCCGAGCGACAGCAGATGCTCGGTGACCCGGCGGGCCCCGTCGTACTGGTCGACCGAAATCACCGGCACCGGAACGTATTCGCCGCCGCCGACCGCGACCATCGGGACGTCGGCGGGCACCTGCCGCAACGCCTCCCCGGCCGCGACGTGCGGCGCGATCACCACGATCCCGCCGACCGCCTGCCGCCGCAGATTGTCGACGGCCTCCGCGAACGACGATCGCCGCGGCCGGCTGACGCTGGAGATCGTGACCCCGTAGCCCTCCTCGCGGGCGGCGTGCTCGATCCCGTACAGCGTGCTCGCCGGACCGTACAAATTGGACTCCAGCGCGACGACGCCGAGGACGCTCGACCTGCCGGTCGCCAACGTCCTGGCCGCCGAGTTGGGCCGGTACCCGAGCTGCTCCACCGCGGCGAGCACCCGGGCCCGCGTCTCCGCCCGGACGGTCCCGGTGTCGTTGACGACCCGGGAGACCGTCATGTGCGAAACGCCTGCCATGGCCGCCACCTCGGCAAGCCCTGGCTGACGTTTGGCTGAAGACCCTTCGGCGGGCATCCCCGCACCTCCTTGGGCCGGCGGGATTGAGCATGGCAATGTTAGCGATAACAGCCGCCGGGTCAAGCCCCTTCGCTAACGAAACGAGAACGCGTTCCGTGCGGGCAGCGCCTGCCTCGCGGCGGGGCCGGGCGCCGAGACTCCGATGCGTATCATCTTCAACCGGGAGCGACGGAGCGGCTGCTGCCCATCCCATTTCGGGCAGGCGAGGGGGAAGCGTGGAGTGTCCGAGATGCCGCCAGGGAATCCTTGAGAAAGTCAAGGCAACCCGGTTTGCTCTTATTATTGTCAAATGTGCTGAATGCGACGCAATTTGGCCGGTCGGAGGAAGTATCGGCCCGGATAACTTCGTTCAGTTCCAGCTGTTCCTGGACCTCATGGGCGAATCCGAGATGGACACTCCTTACGAGGAACTCGGGCAGTTCACCGGGCCTTGAGCCCCAGCGAATGCCGAGCCTGCAACGTCCACGCGGCCAGGAACGCTTCCTCCCCAACATCCCCCGGCGTATGCCCGACGAGCGCCTCGAGAATCGGGTAATACGTCAACGAAGCAAGCAACACCGACGCCGTAGCCGCCGGATCCTCGACCTGAAACTCCCCACGCCGCACCCCGGACGCGATCCACTCCGTCGCGACCGTATAGACCGACCCGAGCACGCCGTGCCACATCTGCTCCAGCAGGGCCGGAAACGGCTCCAGTTCCCGGAAAATAATGCGCAAGGCCGCACGGTCCCGGCGCATGCTGTCCCAAACCAGCCGCGCGACCACCGGCAGGGCCTCGTCCGGCGCTTCGGGCAGCGCGGCCGCTCGACGACTGCTCTCGCTGACCCCCGCCAGGTGTTGCTGCACGATTTCCTCCAGCAGCGCCCGCTTGGACGGGAAGTGCTTGTACAGCGCCCCGGAACCGGGGTTGAGTCCGCAGGCTCGCTGGATGTCGGCGGTCGAGGTCTGGGCGAAACCCCGTTCGGAGAACAGCCGGGTGGCCGCTTCGACCAGGTTCTGCCGGGTCGCTCCGGGAGTTGAACGCGCCATAGTGAGAGAGTACTCTCTTTCCTATGATCGAGGTTCAGGTGACCGAGACGATCAACTGCCCGGCGGACCGCGTGCTCGAGTTCGTGATGGATCCCCGTGCCTATGCCGCGGTCGACCGCAAGATCGGCGCGATCGACTGGGTGCGGCGCGACGGGGACGTCACCGAATTCCGCTTCGGGAGCAAGCTTCCGGGGCTGCCCGGTCCCGCGACGAAGATCGTTTCACGGATGAGCCGGACGCCGGGGGAGCGGGTGGACGTGCGGCTTCCGTCGATTCCGGAGAATCGGCTGGCTCATCTCGTCTCCGAGTTCAGCGCCAGCTGGGTGTGCGTACCGGCGGGCGAGCAGACCGAGGTCACGCGGACGCTGCGTTGCGGGTTCAAAGGGCCGATGAAGTGGTTGGCAGAGCCGGTTCTGCGCCGCACGTTGCGGCCGGACGTCGAGGACGAGATGCGGCAGGCCAAGGCGGCGCTTGAGGCCCAGCGGTCCTGAACGAGACAGACGCCGCCCCACCTGGGAGCGGCGTCTGCCCGGCAAAAACTCAGCCGAAGACGAACCAGAAGAACGCTGCGTTAGCCGTCTTTCCGGAAGCGTCGGTCACGGTGACCGTCACCTGCCTGCTGTCCGCACGGGTCGGCGTCCCGGAGATGACGCCGGTCGACGGGTCGAGCGTCAGGCCGGGGGCGAGGGCGGTCGACGTCCACCGGTACGGGCTGGCGCCGCCGGAGGCTTGCAGCGGCAGGTTCACCGCTTTGCCGGTCCAGCTGTTCTGGTTGCCCGGGTTGGCCAGCGTCAGCGCGGAGGGCTGTCCGCCGGTGACGGTCAGCCGGTAGTGGGTCGTCTGCGTCGATTTCGCGCTCTTGCCGGAGATCGTGACGTCGTACGTTCCGGCGGGAGTGGTCGCGCTCGTGGCGATGGTGAGCGTCGAGCGGCCGCCGAGGTCCACGCTCGCCGGGCTGAACGCGGCCGTCGCGCCCGAGGGCAGGCCGGTAGCGGTCAGGCTGATCGCACCGGTCGGCGGCGGGTTGTCGCCGCCCGGCAGGTGCGGGGCGAGGTCCGCGGCGTAGGTGGAAACCCTCGCGTAGACGGCGTACCAGTCGCACGAGGTCGACATCCACGAGAACACCCCGACGACCGTGTTCCCGACCAGGTACGGCCCGCCGCTGTCGCCGACGCACGCGCCCGCGTGGTGGTCGGCGTACCCGGTGCACAGCATCGCCGGGGTTTTGTATTCCTCCTGTCCTTGCGGATCGGTGAACCGGCCCTTGCAGGCGCTGTCCTCGGCGACCGGGACGTCGGCCTGGCGCAGGACGTTGCTGTAGGTGTTGGCGCCGGTTTCGCCCCAGCCGATCGACATTCCCTTCGTGCCGGGGGCGTCGAGGCTCGGGTCGGTGTTGAGCTTCGGGTACGTGATCCCGGCGGGGACCGGCATGTCCTTGTCGAGCGTCACGACCGCGACGTCCGCGCCGACGCTCCAGTCCGTGTAGCTCGGATGCACCCACTGCGAGGCGATTTCCGCTGTGGTGCCGGTGTTTTGGGTGAGGTCGTCATCGCCGTAGACGAACCATTTGTGGCCGGGTTTCTCCAGCAGGCAGTGCGCGGCCAGGAGCACGGTGTGCGGTCCGAACAGGGTGCCGGTGCAGGACTGCTGTCCAGGGAAAGCCGAACCTTCGCGGCGCATCGAGATGATGAACGGGTGGTCCGCCGTCGTGGTCGGAGTGCCGCCTACGACGCTCGGCGAGGACGCGGGCGAAACAGCGGCGGGTGCGTTGGCGGTGACGGTCGTGCTCGCCGAGCTGCCCGCGGCGACGCTGCCGGAGGAAGGCGAGGCGGACAGTGTGAAGTCTTGCGCCGGAGGCGGGGTGTCGCCGCCGGTCAGCTTCGCGGCCAGTGCGTCGGCCTTCGGGGAACCCCAGCCGGTGCACAGGTCGTAGCCGGTGCCCGCGTTGTAGGTGCCGTTGCCGCCCGAGGTGACGTCGTGGAAGGTCGAGGCGTAGTCCGCCGAACCGGCGATCTTGTAGATGCTCGGGTTGAGCTGGCCGAGCCGGGATTTGCCGCCGGCGAGGGATTTCTGGTTCAGCATCGCCGCGTAGCCCGCCCAGAGCGGGGAGGACAGGCTGGTGCCGCCGACGTCGAGCCAGCCGCCGTTCAGATAGACCGAAAGCGCGCCGGCGCCGTAGTCGGCGACCATCGAGACGTCCGGGACCGAGCGGTACTTGTTCGTGCCGGGCTGCCAGTCCGGCCGGTCGTAGATCTGGGAATACCCGCCCCCTGACCGGGTATTTCCGCTGCCGCCCTGGTTCCAGCACGATTCCGACTGCCACGTGCCCGCGCTGTCGGACGTCCGCAGCTGGGTGCCGCCGACGCCGGTGAACAGCGGGTCGCTGGCCGGGTAGTCGGCCTGGATGGTCTTGTTGTCGCCCTGGTAGCCGCAGCCGGTGCCGCCCCAGTCGCCGGACGCCGAGAACATCGTGACGCCCTGCGCGGCGAGCTGGGTGTAGGAATCGTGCGAGGCCGCGATCGGGCTGGATTCGCAGATCTCGCCGTTGAGCCACGAGCCGGAAAGAATGGTGATCTTGTTGTCCGAGGCGATCTGCGCCATTTCGTGCACCCACGCCTGGTCGGAGTTCGGCGCGGAGTAGACGACCTGCTTGGCCTTCGGGGCGGTCGCCGCGACGGCCTGGACGTCGAGGGTGACCTCCATCTGGTCGCTGCCCGGATTGGCGACGCCGCCGTCCACCTTGACGATTTCCGGCGTGACGGCGGGTTGCTTGAAGTATTGCGTCCACGCGTCGATATCGGACTGTTTGAACGTGTCGAATTCGATCAGGCCGACCGTTTCGCCCGAACCGTCGTAGCTGCCGGAAACGCCGGTCATGCTGTAGGCGGTGCGCAGCTGGGCCGGGGTGTAGCCGCCGCCCGGGCCGGACGGACCCGCCGGTGTGCTCGCCCGGTGCGCGGCGCGCCGGTTCGTCAGGCCGGTGACCCCGCGGACGACGGCAGCGAGGTCCGACGGAACCGCGGTTGCCTTGGTGGCGTTGAAAAACTTCTCGCCCGTAGCCGAATGGAATCCGGCAATCGTGGTACCGAAAGCGTTTTCCACTTCGCCTGGGGTGCCGGACGCGGTGACGACCTGCCGGTTGCCGGTGACGTCGTCGATGCGCAATCCCTTGGCGGTCAAGTACTTCCGCACCTGGTCGACCGCGCTGGCGGTGGGGCCGAATCGCTCGGTGTATTCCGCGGCGCTCAGGTAGTGGCGGTACACCGGCGAGTTCGGATCGGCGGTGTCGGCGACGTACCGTTCGGCGCCCGCCGCGTCGCGCGGCTTGAGTGCGACGGACACCGTGACCTGGCCGGGCAGGGCGGAGCTGTCCGCGGTGGCCCCGGGAGGAATGGCGGGGGCTGCGTTCAGCGGGACCAAGGGCGGTGCCGCCATGGCCGCCGGCGGGGAAAGGGCCGCTGTGGTCAGGAAAGCGGCCACGAGGAGGGCTGGACTTCGCATGCGCTGCTCCGTGGAGGTGAGGAGGAATACAGCACTGAGCACGGTAAGAACCGCGTTCCGGCCTCGGCCACGAAAAGTGGAAACCGCGCGGTGCCGCGGGGGTTTGCGCTGGTCAGCGGGCCGCGTTCACAGAATTGCTACCAGGTCCAGTCCACGCCGATGATCCCGGAGCGGACGTCGCGCGCCGCCAGCGTCACCGCGCCGCTGCGGGTCGCGCGCAGTTCTTCCACCTTTCGGCGGGGCGCGGCGAGATCGCGTTGTTCGAAACGGCGGATGCTTTCCGGAACACAAGAACCGAATTGCACCCGGCACGTGTACAGCGGAGCGGGCCGGGTGAGCCTGCGATGGTATCCCTGCACCGGACATCCGCGCGGAAACACCAATTCGTATTCCGCCGCGGCGACTTCTCCGGCGCGCAGTTCCCGGTCGAAAAGCAACTCGGCGACGAGCAGCCCGCTGACCGCGTCGACCCGGGTCCGGCCCGCGCGGCAGCAGTGCCCGGCGGCGAAGCGCGGAGGCGGTCGCAGGCGGTCCTCGGTCTGGTAGTAGGTCGCCATCCGCACGACCCCGTCGACGGCGGCCTCGGCCACCACGCGGACCCTGAGCAGGCGTTCCTGGCGTTCGTCGTCGACGACCAGTTCGTCGTGCACCGACCACAGCCGCACCTGGTCTTCCGGCGGCAGCTCGAATTCCAGCGTCGCCGGCCGCACCGACGGCCACAACCGGCGCCGTTCGAGCAGGGGAGTCCTGGGCAGGCGGGAGCACTGCCGGTCTTGCGGCCCGAGCAACGACGTGAGGCCGCCCGCGCCCAGTCCGAGCACCTGCTCGAGCTCGACGACCGCGTGCAGCGACGCCTCGCGGCCCGGCAAGGAACGTCCGGTTCGCCAGTACGCCAGGGCGCTGCGCGACACCGTGACGCCGCGGGCGGCGAGGTGTTCGCGCAGCCGGTCCAGGGTCAGCCCGGCGCCGCTGATGGCGGCGTCCAGCGCGTTGGCGAACGACGGCACGGGTCCACTGTGGCGCTGGCCGGGCGGCTGGACCAGCGTCGTTCGTCGGATACCGCTGTGGCGGGCGGGCGTAATGCGGACTTTCGTGGGTTCCGGAACGGGGGAGCGGCGGATCATGCTGAGCGGGTGACTCGGCCTTCCGCGGGCTCGTTCGCGGTCACGCTGGACACCGCGATCGAGGAATCCGGGCTGTCGCTCGATCGGCTCCAGCATCACCTCGCCGCGCGCGGGATCCGGCTTTCGCGGTCGGCGCTGTCCTACTGGCGGCGCGGACGGTCGCAACCGGAACGCGAGACGTCGATGGCCGCGGTTTTGCAGCTCGAAGCGGTGCTGAGCCTCGAACCCGGGACGCTCACCTCGCGGCTGGGCCCGAAAGCGCCGCGCGGGCGCTGGCTCGGCGAACCCGCCTGCCGGATCGAGCGCCGTC
Organism: Amycolatopsis sp. cg13; assembly: GCF_041346965.1. GTDB lineage: Bacteria > Actinomycetota > Actinomycetes > Mycobacteriales > Pseudonocardiaceae > Amycolatopsis. The sequence goes on along the minus strand of NZ_CP166848.1, from coordinate 2,763,314 downwards.
GGTTGTGGCCGCAGTTGCGGGCGTTCTCCGCCGAGCTGAAGCCGCCGCCGGACGGGCAGTTGTCGTTCTGGTCGATCCACGACCGCATGGTGCTCGACGAGCACGGAAGCGAGTGCGCGTTGCAGGTCCGGATGGTCGCCGAGGCCGCCGTCGACGGCGTGGACCGGTTGATGACCTACTACCAGGCCGATTCGTTCCTGACCGCCGATCCGGCTTACCGCCGCGTGCGCTCGGCGCGGGTCGGCCGGGTCTGCGTCGACCGGGAAACCGGCATGGTCGCGGGCGAACTGCGGCTGGAGCGGGCGCTGGCGCTGGGCGAGGTGACGATCGTGGAGTACGAGATCCGGTTCCCGCCGGGCTCGCCGATCGACCACTACCACCGCCGCTTCACCCGGCCGGTCGCGGAGTACGTCTGCCAGGTGAGCTTCGGCGCGCGGGTCCCGCGCCGCGTCCGGTCCTTCGAGCAGCGCGGGCTCGGTGGTCCCGAACATCCCGGCAATCCGCTGGCCGCCGGTGCCACGCACACGACGACGCTGGCGTTGCGCGACGTCCGTCCCGGCATCTACGGCACCGGATGGCAATGGTGAACGAGCGGGCCGCGCCAATTCTGTGAACACCCCGCGCCGACCAGCGAAGACGATCTGCTGCGGACCAGTCGTCCACAAAGGTCTAGTCCGGACTTGATCAGCGACTTACCGTCACGGCGCACTTACTCCCCGAAGCAGAGAAAGGCCTCTCCCCATGCGCCGATCTTCCCGTACCGTCCTCGCCCTCGCCGCTGCCGCCGCCTTCGCCGTCAGCGGGACCGCCACCGCGACTGCTGCTCCTGCCGCGTCTGTTGCCCAGGCGACGTCGATGGCCGCCCACTTCGGAACCGTCCCGGCCTCGTCGACCGCGGGCACTATCGGCGACATCTACCCCGCGAAGTGGCGCAACGTTCCCCAGGACTCCGTCGTCGACGACTGGAACATGTACAACCGCGAGTGTGTCTCGTGGGCGGCCTTCAACATCGCGCGCCACGGCGAAAGCGCGAACAACTACGGCGACGCGAAGTACTGGGACGACAACGCGCGCAACCACGGCTACCGCGTCGACAACACTCCGACGGAGGGGGCGATCGCCCAGACGGACAACGGCACCTACGGCCACGTCGCGATCGTCGACAGCGTGCACGGCGGGACGGTCACCGTCGAGGACTACAACTGGACCGGCGACGGGCACTACCTGGTCCACGACGTGAACGCGTCGTCGTTCCGCTACATCCACTTCTACAACTGATCCAGGGGCCCGACATGCGTTCGTTCAGCCGGAGGTCCCTCCTCGCGACGACAACGGCGGCGGTCGCCGTCGCGCTGGTGCCGCGAGCGGCGCTCGCCCTCCCGGCGGCTCCGCTCAGCGGCACCGCCCGCGACTACGAGAAGGACGGGCCGCACCAGCCGGTCAAAGCCGCGGGCGACAGCGCACACACGCTCTACTATCCCGGCGACCTCGCTTCGAGCACCGCCAAGCACCCCGTGCTGATCTGGGGCAACGGCACCGGGGCGACCGTCGAACAGTACGAAGCCCTGTTCACCCATCTCGCCAGTTGGGGTTACCTCGTCGCCGCGGCGAACACCGGACAATCCGGCTCCGGCAAGGAGATGCTCGACGGGGCGCGGTATCTGATCGCCGAGAACGCCCGTCAGGGCAGCATTTTCCACGATCGCGTCGACACCGGGGCGATCGCCGCCGCGGGCCATTCCCAGGGGGGCGGCGGCGCCATCGCGGCCGGTGCCGATCCGCTGGTGAAGACCACGCTCCCGATCATGCCGGGACCGCAGGGCACCGTGAGCGCGTTGCACGGACCGGCGTTCTTCGTGTCCGGACAGGCGGACATCATCGTCCCGGCGCCGTATGTCCGCGCACGTTTCGCCGCGTGCGACCAAGTTCCTGCGGTCTATGGGCAGCTGCGCGGGGCCACGCATTTCCTGCAGGGCGACACGCGGTACCGCCTCATCGGCGCGATCACCGCGTGGCTGCAGTACCACCTGGCTGGCGACCAGGCGGCGAAGACCGTGTTCTACGGCCCGAGTCCCGACCTGCGCCAGGACACCGCGGCCTGGTCGGATTTCGCCCGGAACAGCCGAGCGGACGGCGGATGAAAGCCGCTCGCTGGGCCGCCGCGGCGGGTGTCGCCGCGGTGACCGCGGTGCTCGGCTGCCAACCGGCCGGTGCCGCCACGTATCCGACCTCGATGGCCGCGCTGGGCGATTCGATGACGCGGGCGTTCAACACCTGCCTGCTGCCGTGGACGGACTGTGTCCGCAATTCCTGGGCCACCGGCTCTGCCGTCGACAGCTACTACCAGCGGCTGCGGAATCCGGACATCGCAAACCACAACCTCGCGGTGACCGGCGCCCGGATGAACGACCTGCCCCGGCAGGCGAAGGCCGCGGTCGCCAGCCGGGTCGACCTGGTCACCGTGCTGATGGGCAACAACGACGCCTGTAGTGGTGGCACCGGCGTGGGGACGTTCGAGAGCCAGTTCAAGGAGGCGATGACGACCCTGGCGCAGGGACTGCCCGACGCTCAGGTCAAGGTGGTGTCCATCCCGGACATCTACCAGCTCTGGGACGTCCTGCACACCAATAAAGCCGCGGTCGCGAAGTGGGGCACCTTCCACGAATGCGATGCGCTGCTGGCGAACGCGACCTCGACCGCTCCCGCCGATCAGCAACGCCGGGAAGCTTTCCGGCAGCGGATCGTCGATTACAACGCCAAGCTCGCCTCGGTGTGCGGCGAGTACCCGCATTGTCAGTACGACGGAGGCGCCGGTTTCGCTGCCCGGTTCGATCCGAGTGATGTGTCCACTGTGGATTACTTCCATCCGAGTGCCAAAGGGCAGGCGTTGATCGCTGACGTGGCTTGGAAAGCGCTGGGTTACTGACGACCGGAAGCGGTGCCGTTCGCCGAGAGCGGCACCGCTTCCTCAGGTGCGGTCCGAGCCGGAATCGCGTCGGCGAGACCGTGCTCGCCGAGCCGCTCCGCCGCGAAGTCGAGAAGGGCGGAGGCGCGCGGAGTGAGCTTCATGTCCGCCGGCCAGATCCCCACCACGTGGGAAACCGTGACCGGAGGGTCGAGCGGCCGGATGACGACCGGCCGCCCCTCGATGCTCACGGGGAGCGCATGCGGCCGGGACATGAGCAGCCCGTACCCGAGTCCGCGGCCCACCAGTGCCTCGACGAGGCCGATCTGGGAGACCCTGGCTTCGATCCTGGGCTCCAGGCCGCGCGCGGTGAACGCGTCCGCCACGTTGCGGACGCCCGGGGTCGCGTCGTACTGGATGTAGGGCTCGTCGGCGAGATCCGCCAGGTCCACTGTTTCGGCCGCCGCGAGCGGATGCCCGGGCGGCAGGTGCGCCTCGAGTTCTGTCGCGTAGATCCGGCGGCGGTGGTAACCGGTCGGCAGCGACACGTCGTAGACGAGGGCCACGTCGAGACGTCCCGCCTCGAGATCGGAGAGCAGCTCTTCGTTGGTGCCCACCGTGATCCCGATGCTCACGCCGGGATGCCGTTTGGGGAAGCCCTCGAGAAGCTCCGGCACCACGTTCGCGGCGAAGCTCGAGTAGCAGCCGAGCCGCACCGGACCCCGCAGTTCCTGTTCGCGCCCGGCGCTCAGGACGAGTTCGTGCGTGTCGGCCACGATCTGCCGAGCCCGTCTGGCGAAATCCTGACCGGTCGGAGTGAGCGTGAGCCCTCTGGCCTTGCGCCGCACGCACAGCTGCTCGCCCACGGCGCTCTCCAGGCTCGACACGGCCTGGGACAGCGCGGACTCCGAAATGTGCAGGTGCGCCGCGGCCGCGCTGAGCGTGGGGAAGTTCGGCAGTGCCGCGAAGAGTTCGAGTTGCCGCAGGCTCACCTCGGAGATGGCTGCCCCACTTCTTCAGTTCAACCGAATTACATCCTCACATTACCACGATTTACACGCAGACGAAGGCCTCGCATCATAAGAGGAACAGCTTCCCGATCCCTCCGAACGGAGGGCTGGCAAGGACTTTGGGGACAACGGTGTGCTCCTCCATTGCCGCAGGCGACTCCGTCTCACCACGGCGAATCGCCTTCGCGACGATCATCGGCGCCGCGCCGCGCAAGCCAGTCGAGGAGAAGCGAAGCCAGGCAAGGAGATGCAGTGGCAAGCGAGGACACTCGAATCGCGATCGTCGGCGGAGGGATGGGCGGGCTGACGGCCGCGATCGCGCTGCGGAAGATCGCCGGCGTCCAGGCCACCGTGTTCGAGCAGGCAGGCAAGCTGGGCGAAGTGGGCGCGGGGGTCACGGTCGCGCCGAACGCCGCGCGCGTGCTCGAGAGACTCGGCGTGCTCGACCGGATCAGGCAGGTCGGCGCGGTCCCGGACGGGCACGGCGTCTACCAAAACGCCATGGGCGGTCTGGTGACCGACGCGGCATGGGAGGACTCGGCCAAGCAGTACCAGAACATCGGGATGTACCGCCCGGACCTGATCGACGCTTTGGCGTCGGAGGTCGATCCGGCGACGATCCGGCTCGGCCACCGGCTGGTTTCGGTGGAGACACTGGGTTCCGGCGTTCGCCTCGAGTTCGAGAACGGCGCGGACGAAGTGTTCGATGCCGTGATCGGAGCGGACGGCATCCATTCGGTGGTGCGGGGAGCCGTCGGCCAGTTTCCCGAGCCGGTCTACTCCGGGTACCTCGTCTACCGCGGAGTGGTCGACGCGTCCCGCCTGCCCGGCGACTGGCGCATGATCAGCCAGGTGTGGATGGGCAACCGGAGGCACTTCATGTGCTATCCGCTGCAGCAGCGGAAGCTGTTCAACTTCGTCGCCGGCGTCCCGAGCGACCGGCCGCTCGACGGGCCCTGGTCCGGACCGGCGGCGGTCGGCGAACTCGCCGCCGAGTTCGCGGGCGCGGACTGGGACCCGAAACTCCAGGAGTTCATCGGGTGCATCGAGCACACGTTTTGGTGGGGCCTCTTCGATCACGAGCCGCTCACCAATTGGTCCCGAGGGCCGATCACCCTGCTCGGCGACGCGGCGCACACGATGCTGCCGCACCAAGGGCAGGGGGTGAACCAGGCGATCGAGGACAGCATGGCGCTCGCCACGTTCCTCGCGGCGGCCGACAGCGTCGCCGACATTCCCGAGGCGTTCCGGCGCTACACCTCAGTCCGCATGCAACGCACGGCGATCCTGCAGAACGGCTCTCGCCGGGCCGGCGCCATGTTCGACGCACAGTACGAATTCGCGGACCTCAAGAAGCGCGACGCCGATCTCCGGGTCGGGCGCGACTTCCGGCGTAGCGCGGTATTCGACTACGACGCACAGAAAGTGGCCGAACAGGCGCTCAACCGATTCCAGGGGGTTCCGGTCGCATGACCTCGATCAGCATCATCGGCAGCGGCAAGATGAGCGGGGCGATCGCGGAAGTCGCGACCCGGGCCGGCGCCGGTGTCCAGATCATCAAGCGCAGTGCGGAAAGCATGTCCGCGGCGCGTCCCGGTCCCGACTACGGCGTCCTGGGCGACAAGCTCACCGGAGACCTGGTCGTGCTCGCCGTTCCCTACGGGGCCTACCCGGGCATCGTCGAGCACTATCGGGAGCAGTTCCGCGAAAAGATCGTCATCGACATCAGCAACCCCATCGATTTCTCCACCTACGACCGGCTGCTCTCGCCCGCCGATTCGTCCACCGCGGCCGAACTCGTGAAGCTGTTGCCGGCGGGCACGGCCGTCGTCAAGGCGTTCAACGTCAATCTCGGAGACACGCTCGTCAGCGGCACGAACGGCACGACGCGCACGACCGTCCTGTTCGCCGGCGACTACGCGGACGCGAAGACGGCCGTCGCGGAGTTCATCGAGGCGGCGGGAATGCGCGCGGTCGACGTCGGTCCTCTGACCCGCGCGAGGGAACTGGAGGCGATGGGATTCCTCCAGATCGTGTTGGCGGCGCTCGGCAAGACGCGGTACGAGTCGGGCTTCGCGCTGCTGGAGTGAGCGGCGTCGATCGCCTCCGCGGCACCCGCCGGCGCCCTGCGCTGCATCTCCGCGCCGGGCGTCGGCGGACGGCCTGGCGGGGTCAGCGGCGGCAGGCCGCCGCGCCGTGGCAGGAGGTCATCGCCCGCAGGGTGTCGTGCAGCTGTTTCGCTTTGTCCGGCGGCAGTTGAGCGGCCGTGTTGTGCAGTTCCTGCGGATCGGTGGTCCGGTCGTAGTACTCCTTGGCGCCGTCGGCGTACTCGACGTAGGTGTAGGCGGTGCTCCGAATCGCCTCGTAGGTGGTCGGATTGCCGCTGTTCTTCGCGGGTTTGTCCGGGTCGTTCTTGTCGAAGTCGGGACCGTGGTGCTCCACCAGCCCGACGGTCCGCCACGTCGGGGGTGCGGCGCCGGTCAGCAGCGGCACCAGGCTTTCGCCGTCCACCGGTGCGGGAGTCGATGCCCCGGCCAGCGCTTCGAAAGTCGGCCGCAGGTCGATGTTCTCCGCGGGCTGGTCCACTGTCGCGCCCGCCTTGACGCCGGGGCCGGTGACCACCAGCGGCACGTGCACGTCCGTGTCGAACGCCGTCTGCTTTCCGGGAGTGAGCCGGTACTCGCCCATGTGGTAGCCGTTGTCCGAGGTGAAGACGAGGTCGGTGTTCCCGCGTACTCCGGCTTTGTCCAGTGCCGCTTGCACGGTGCCGATCATCTTGTCGACCGACTGCACGGCCTGCGCTCGCTTGCGGAAGTCCTCGTCGATTTTCTGCTTTTCCTTGTCTGTCAACGGGGTGCGGGACGCGAGCCACGACGGCGGCGAGGAGGGCAGCGTGTCGAAGGCAGGTCCGCGCGGGGCGGTGAGGCCGGGGAACGCGTCGGCGTCGCGAGGCGCGGGGGTGTAGGGGGCGTGCGGGGCGAACGTGGCGAGTTCCATCGCGAACGGGGTGTGGTCGGCTGCCGAGCTGGCGACGAACTGCGCGGCCTTGTCCGCCATGACGTCGACGAGGTAGTCCTCGGGTTTCTTGCCGTAATGCTTGACCGTGCCGTTCTCGTTGAGGTCGTAGTCGAATTCGGGGTAGCCGTTCCCCGCGACGTCCCATTCGTTCCAGCCGGGCGGGATTCCGTCGGATTTCGGCTGGTAGCCGTTGAGGTACTTGCCCATCATCGCGGTCCGGTACCCGGCCTGCTGCAACGACGTCGCGTAGGTCGACTTGTCGTCGCCGCGGCCGTGGAAGACGCGGTAGCCGCCGTCCTTGCCGCCGTTGGTGAAGACGCCGGTGTCGTGCGGGACCATCCCGGTGAACAGCGATGAGCGCGACGGGCAGCAGAGGGAGTCGGTGACGGTGTAGTTGGCGAAGGAGGTGCCGTTCCTGGCCATCTCCTGCACGTGCGGCAGATACGGCAGCAGGTTCATCGAGAGGTCGTCGGTGAGCACGAGGACGATGTTCGGTTTGCCGCCGGCCGCGGCGGGCTGGCCCGGCACGCAGGCGACGGCCGTCGAAGCCACTGTCAAGGCAAGCAGCGAGATCAGGAGCGAACGAGCGCGTTGCGGCATGCCCCGCACGCTAGGACCGAGATCCGCGAGCTTGGTTCGAGGCGTGTTCGGGTTCGGTAAATCCGCCGCGCGCTCAGCCGAGTTCCTGGGCGAGCCCGACGACGATATTCTCCGGCCCCCGCACGTAGCACAGCAGAAAGATGTTCTCGTACTGCACCACCTCGTCGACCAGTTCGGCTCCGTGGGCGCGCAGGCGGGCGAGGGTGTCCTCGAGGTCGTCGACCGCGAACATCATCCGGCGGATGCCCAGCGTGTTCGCCGGGGCCTTCCACGGCTCCGGGGCGATCGCCTTCGGCTGGTGGAACTTCGCCAGCTCGACCCGCCCGGGGCCGTCCGGGACGCGCAGCATCGCGACGTCCTGCTCGACGTCTTTCAGCCCGACCACCCGTTCCGCGCCGCGCCAGTCCAGCGGGCCCTTGTTTTCCAGTTCCAGCCCCAGTTCGACGAAGAACGCGATGACCGCGTCGAGGTCCTCGACCACGATGAGGACGTTGTCCATCCGCTTGACCGTCATGCGGTCACCGTAGCGCTCCCGGAAAACCTTAGTGGTGCTATTCTTAGCTCAAAGCTATTCACGGGGGTGCCGGATGCCGAAGCGGACCGAGCCGGACGAGGTCGACGAGATGCTCGCGCAGTGGCGCGCGGAGACGCCGGACGTCGACACGTCGCCGCTGGCGGTGTTCGGGCGGTTGCATCGTTCATTCGACCGGTACCAGCGGCAGCTGACGCGCGTGTTCGCCCGGCACGGGATCACGGTCGCGGACTTCGGGATCCTCGCCGCGCTCCGGCGGGGCGGCGCGCCTTACCGGCGCACGGCGGGCGACCTCGCCGACACGAACCTGCTCACCACCGGCGGCATCACGCAGCGGGTCGACAAGCTGGTGCAAGCCGGGCTCGTCCGCCGCGAACGCGACGAGGACGACCGGCGCGTCGTGTTCATCGGCCTCACCGAGGAAGGGCTCGCGGCCACGGACAAGGTGGTGCACGAGCATTTTCCCAACGAAAACCGCATGCTGGCCGGGCTGACCGCGGCGGAACGGGCACAGCTGGCGAAATTGCTCGGGCGGTTGGAGCGGTCGCTGGACCAGGCCGAGTTCGGCGACTGAACTTCGGGTTGTGCCGAGCTGTTCGGCTCGGGTTGGGCGGCGGCCGGGGCGCGGCAAGCTGCGGACCGCCCGCACGGCCACGGCGCACCCAATGCGGCATTCGGTGGATCCCACGCACCCAATGTGGCATTCGTTGCGTCGCACGCACCCAATGTGGCATTCGTTGCGTCGCACGCACCCAATGTGGCATTCGTTGCGTCGCACGCACCCAATGTGGCATTCGTTGCGTCGCACGCACCCAATGTGGCATTCGTTGCGTCGCACGCACCCAATGTGGCATTCGTTGCGTCGCATGCACCCAATGCCACGTTGGGGCGCGATGTCGCTGCCATCGCCAGGGCGGCGGCGGTTGGCGGTGAGCCCGCGCGGCGTGGGTGGTTGAGGGTGAGCCCGCGCGGCGTCGGTGGCTGGCGGCGAGCCCGCACAGCATCGGCGGACCACCGCTCCGATGTGCCGTCCGCCCCGACTTCGCCGGGCCCTGGGGTTGGCTCGCTGTTCGCACGAGCAAATAGCTCCGTGTCGTTTCGGCGGATCCGGGCTTACGTTCGGGCGATGGCTAACGAAGTGACCATTCCGCTCCTGCCCTGTCGCTCCATCGACGACGTCGCGCCGTTCTACGAGATGCTCGGTTTCGAGATCACCTCCCGGCAGGACCGGCCGTACTCGCACCTCGCGGTGCGCCGGGAAGACCTCAATCTGCACTTTTTCGGGATGGACGGCTACGACCCGGCGCAGTCGTACAGCACGTGTCTCGTCATCGTGGAAGACACCAGCGACCTGTTCGAGGCCTTCGCGGCGGGAATGCGGTCCGTGCATGGGAGACTGCTCGTCTCCGGCATCCCGCGGATGACCCGGCCGCGGCTGCGCAACGACCGCTACACCGGGTTCACCGTCGTCGATCCGGGCGGCAACTGGATCCGGATCAACCAGGCCGCCAAAGCGCCCGAGGCGCGGACCAAGCTCGCGAAAGCACTGGAAAACGCGGCGCGGCAAGCGGATTCGCACGGCGACGAACGCCAGGGGCTGAAGATCCTGGAAGGCGCGTTGAAGCGGGCGACCGGCGACGAACCGGAGTTCGAGGCCGTGCGGGAGTACCGCGACGAGCTCGTCGAACGGATCGCGGGGGCTGAGCCGCAGGCCTGACCGACAGCGCCACCGGAACCACCGGTTACGTCGTCGAGCCTTGGGCAGCGCCGGAAAGCAAGATCAGAACCTGCTGGCGGATCAGCCTCGAGCCCACGGGATCGGCTCGTCCGCCAGGCTCAGGTACAAGCTTTTCTGCCGCTGGTAACTGCGGATCGCGGTGCGGCCCTTGTCCGTGCCGAGGCCGCTTTCCTTGGTGCCGCTGAACGGCGTCGAGATGCTGAACTGCTTGTACGTGTTGATCCACACCGTCCCCGCGTCGACGCGGCGTGCCAGGCGGAGTGCGCGGCGGTAGTCGGCGGTCCAGATGCCGCACGCCAGGCCGTAGACGGTCGAGTTGGCCTGAGCGACCAGGTCTTCCTCATCGTCGTAGGGCAGCAGGACGCCGACTGGGCCGAAGATTTCCTCCTGGCACGTCTTCGCGTCCGGGGCGAGGCCGTCCAGCAGGGTGGGTTCGTAGTAAGCGCCGCGCGACAAGCGTTCGGCAGAAGGGATTTGGCCGCCGCACAGGACATTCGCGCCTTCTTCGCGGGCGCGGTCGACCATCGCGGCCACCTTGTCGCGGTGTGCGAACGTCGCCAGCGGTCCGACCTGGGTGGCGGGATCGGTGCCGGGGCCGAGTCGCAGGGCCGAAGAAGCAGCGACCAGGCGGGCAGTCCATTCGTCGTACTGCTCGCGCGGCAGGAAGATCCGCGATCCGGCGATGCAGCTCTGTCCGGTCGACGAGAAGATTCCATACAGGATTCCGGCGACAGTCTCCTCGATGTCGGCATCTTCGCAGACGATCGTCGGGGATTTGCCGCCCAGTTCCATGGTGACCGGGATGATCCGGTCCGCGGCGATGCGGCCCAGCACGCGTCCGGTGGTCGTGCCGCCGGTGAAGGCGAGCTTGCCGACCAGCGGATGACGGGAGATGGCGTCGCCGACGACCGAGCCGGGGCCGGGCAGGACGGACAGCAGTGCGGGCGGGACGCCGGCGTCGTGGATGAGACGGGCCAGCGCCAGCGAGACCAGGGGAGTGGCTTCGGCCGGTTTGAGCAGGACGGCGTTTCCGGCGGCCAGCGCGGGGGCGATTTTCTGGGCGTCGCTGGCGATCGGCGAGTTCCACGGCGTGATCGCGCCGACGACGCCGATCGGTTCGTGCACGCTCATCGTCAGGTGCGCGCCGCGGCTCGGCGGGAGTTCGCCTTCGAGGGTTTCGAGCGCCGCCGCGTAGTAGCGGAACGTGCCGGCCGCGCTCGCGACCAGCGCGCGGGTTTCGCCGAGCGCCTTGCCGGTGTTGCGGGTTTGCAGCAGGGCGAGTTGCTCGGCGTGCGCCTCGATCGCGTCGGCGACGCGGGTAAGCAGGCGGGCGCGCTGGTGCGGCAGCAGGTCTCGCCACGCCGGATCCGCGGCGGCTGCGGCACCGGCGCGGGCGGCGGCGTCGACCTGGGCGGAGTCGGCGGCGTGGATCGAGGCGACCGTCGAGCCGTCGGCGGGATCCACGCACGCGGACGCGGGACCGCCGCCGCGCTGCCAGCCGCCGCCGACCGGGATTTCGTCGGGCGGGACGGGGAAGGGCTGCATGGCGAGGTCCTCTCGGCGCGGGTGACGGGGTGCGATCGAGGAAACCTTAGACCTAAGATTTCGTCAAGACCCGGGTCTGCTCTGCCCGGGTCCGGTCCGGTCAAGGTCCGTGAGGGGAACCCTGAGGGAATCAGATTCCCTCAGGGTTCCCCTCACGGACGGCCAGTCCGGGGATGCTGGCGCGCGAGCCGCCGCGGAGCCGCGGTAAAGAATTTTAGGCCTAAGGGGTTGTGCGGATCACAGGCCGCGGGGTACAACCCTTATCAGTAAGTCTCTTAGACCTAAGGCATTCGGCGGCGAGCCCGCCGAGGACCACCGGAGGAGTTGCCCCGCGATGACCACCACCGAAAGCAAGCACCAGCCCCTCGAGGAGCTCATCGACTCGTGCATCGCCGCTCGCGAGACGCGGTACGAGGACTGGGACACCCTCGGCTTCCAGGCCGCCGCGAAGGGCGACGAGTTCCGCCGCGCGCAGATCCGCTACATCGGCTCCGGCGCGACCGGCAACCACGACGGCGACTCCCGTCAGCTGCCCTCGGAGCACTTCACCTTCTCCAACATGCGGCTTCCGGTCGGCGCGATCGGCCCGGAGCACACCCACCACGACGTGGAAGAGGCGTTCTTCGTCCTCGAAGGCACGCTGGAGGTGACCGTGCACGACGTCGAGGACGGCACCAAGACCGCCACCCGCGTGCTCGGCTACCGCGACCTGATCCGCGTGCCCGCCGGGGTGCCGCGCAGCCTGCGCAACGCCGGCGACACCGACGCGCTGTTCTGCGTGATCATCGGCGCGCAGAAGCCGCAGCTGCCGACCTACCCGCCCACCTCGCCGATGCACGGCGTCACTCGCTGAGAAGAGACCGCGATGCCGACGATGCTGCGGGTGCACCGGACGACGTGGCTGGCCGACCGGGTCACGCAGGTGGAACTGCGCGACCCGGAGGGCAAGCCGCTGCCCGGCTGGGAGCCGGGAGCGCACCTTTCCCTGCACCTGCCGAACGGGCTGGTCCGCGAGTACTCCCTCTGCGGCGACCCGGCCGACACGCAGGCGTGGACGGTCGCGGTGCTGCGGGAGGAATCCTCGCGCGGCGGCAGTGCCTGGGTGCACGAGCGGCTCACCGCGGGGAGCGTCATCCCCGTCGAGGGCCCGCGCAACACCTTCGAACTGCACGACGCTCCGGAGCACCTGCTCATCGCCGGCGGCATCGGCGTCACCCCGATCCTCGCGATGGCGCGGAAACTCGCCAGCGGCTCCACGCCGTGGTCCATGCTCTACTGTGGACGGTCGCGCGGCGGGATGGCTTTCCTGGCCGAGCTTTCCGGGCTCGCCGAGGACCGGCTCGAAGTGCACGCCGACGACGAGCACGGCGGCCCGCCCGACTTGGCCGCGAGGCTGGCCGGGCTCGCGCCGGGCACGGTCGTCCATTGCTGTGGCCCCGAACCGTTGCTCCTAGCGGTCGAGGCGGCGTTGCCGGAAACGGCGACCTTGCGAGTCGAACGCTTCCGGGCCCCCGAAGCTCCGGCAGCCGCGCCGGGAACGGGATTCGACGTCGTGTGCGCCGGTTCCGGGACCCGGGTTTCGGTGGCCGCCGACGAGTCCATTGTGGACGCGCTGGGGCGTACCGGGATTTCCGTGCCGACCTCGTGCCGCGAGGGCGTGTGCGGGACTTGTGAAACGAAGGTGCTCTCCGGCGAGCCGGACCACCGCGATTTCGTGCTCGACGACGACGAGAAAGCGATCTCCGGGACCATGATGCTCTGCGTGTCGCGGTGCCGGTCCGCCGAACTCGTTCTGGATCTTTAGGAGCCGGCCATGGCCGGACACACCCACCGGCAGCTCGCCGTGCTGCGCGCCGCCGCCGCGGGGCACGTGGAAATGACGTGCAGCCGCGAACCGCACCTCTACGTCGACGGCCTCGCCTGCTGCGACCCGACCCTCGGGCACCAGCTGGCCGGGCTGCTCGCCCCCGAACCGGCCGCTCCGCGCGGACCGGGGCTGCGGGTGCCCGCGGTGCTCACCGCCGCCGGGCAGGCCGCGCTCGCCCCGACCGCCGCCGCTTGAGGCCCGGGCGCGGCGATCCCGGTGAGAACCGCGCACGAGGCCTGACCACCACGAACCGAAGGGAACGTCCGATGCCGCTGCAGCTGCGGCCGGTGCAAAGCCGCACCGCCCCGCCGACGAGCTACGAGAACGCGCTGGCCGACGAGCTGGAAGCCGTCTACGGCCGGGGCGTGCACGACCTGCCCGGCGTGGTCTCCGCGCTCAACGCGGGCGGCCTGCGCCCGGCGGACGGCTCCGACTGGACCGAAGAGACGTTCGCCGCAGAACTCGCGCGGCTGGCAGGGGAGGCGTGATGGCGACCAAAACCGCCGAAGAGCTGCTGGCGCTAGGCCTGCGCGACCGCTGGTACCCGCTGTGCCCGTCCAGCACGGTCAAACGCGGCGAGCTGACTCGCATCGAGCGGGCCGGGGAGCAGCTGCTGCTCTGGCGCGATTCCGCCGGCGTCGTGCACGTTCAGGAAGACCGCTGCCCGCACCGCGGCGCGCGGCTTTCGCTCGGCGTGCACATGGGCGACCGGGTCGCGTGCAACTACCACGGCGTGCAGGTGGACGGCGACGGTGTCGTCGTGTCGGTGCCCGGCAGCCCGGGCTGTGCACTGGAGGGCCGTCCCGCGCTGCGGACGTTCCCCGCGCAGGAACACGCCGGCGCGGTGTTCGCCTGGTTCGGCCTGGACGAGGCCGCCGAGCCGACGCCGCTGCAGGTGCCGGACCCGATCGCGGGCGGCGAGTGGGACAACTTCCTCTGCTACGTCGAATGGGACGCCCCCTACGGCTACTCCCTGGACAACCTGCTCGACCCGATGCACGGCGCGTTCCTGCACCGCAACAGCCACACCATGTTCGGCGGCAAGCGCGAGGCCGTCTTCCAGATCCGCGCGATCGACGACGGGTTCGTCTTCGAGAAGACCGACCAGCGCGGCGTGAACTTCGACTGGGTCCAGCTCACCGACGCGGGCGCGCAGTGGGTCACGCTCGACATCCCGTACCCGGAAACCGCCGGTCCGGGCGGCGCGTTCACGATCGTCGCCGCGCTGTGCGCGATCAACGAGACGCAGCACGCGGCCTTCTTTTGGCGCTGCCGCAAGGTTTCCGGCTGGGAGCGCGACAGCTGGCGCGTCCTCTACCGCAACCGGCTCGAAGCCCGGCACTGGGCGGTGCTGGAGCAGGACCGCGAGATGGCCGAGGCGATGCCGCTCGACGCGTGGGACCGGGAAAACCTGTACCAGCACGACATCGCGCTCGTCCGGATGCGCCGGTTGCTGCGTTCGGAAGCCCGCCGCCAGGCCGCCGCGCTCGCCGCTCCGCCCGCCGCACCGGCTCCGGCCGCGCCCGTGCCCGCAACGACCCGCTGAAGTTTCAGGAGGCCTCATGTCCGCCGAACCCATCGCACGGCTCCGCGCCCTGCGCGCGGTGACGCTGCGTTCGACGCAGTGCGCCGATTCCGGCGAGTTCTACCGCGAAGTCTGGGGGCTGCAGCAGGTCGAAGCCGACCGCGGCGCTGTCTGGCTGCGCGGTTCCGGCGACGAGCACCACGTGCTCCAGCTCGAACAGGCCGACCAGAACGCGCTGGGCAAGATCGCGTTCGCGCTCGCCTCCCCGCGCGAGGTCGACGCGGCCGCCGCTCGGCTGGCCGCGCACGGCGTCGGCCTGGTCACCGAACCCGGCAAGCTCGACCAGGTCGGCGGCGGGTACGGCCTGCGCTTCGCCGATCCGGAAGGCCGTCTGGTGGAGCTGTCCGCCGAGGTCGAGGCGGTCGTTCCGGGCGATCCGTACGGACGCGCCGCGGTGCCGCGGAAGCTGGCGCACGTCGTGCTCAACACGGTCGACATCGACGCGGCCTGCGAGTTCTACACACGCGTGCTGGGCATGCGGATCTCCGACTGGTCCGAGCACCAGATGGCGTTCCTGCGCTGCAACGCCGACCACCACGTGATCGCGTTCAACCAGGCCGAATTCGCGTCGGTGAACCACATCGCGTACGAGATGAACTCGATCGACCACTTCATGCGCGGCATCGGCCGGCTGAAGCACAACGGCGTCACGCCGCTGTGGGGTCCTGGCCGGCACGGTCCCGGCAGCAACACGTTCGGCTACTTCGCCGACCCGGCCGGGCTCGTCTGCGAATACACCTCCGAGGTCGCGCAGGTCGAGGAAGACGCGTGGCTGTGCCGGGTGTGGCGGCGCACGCCGGAGCTGTCCGACCTGTGGGGCACCGCGGGTCCGCCGTCGAAGGATGTCCGCTCGCACATGCGCGGCGTGCCGGATCCCGGCTACTCGGCGTGGTGGCAGTCGTGAAGGTAGGAGTGCTGGGCGCGGGGTCGATCGGCTCGGTCGTCGCGGAAGCGTTGCGCGACGGGCTGGTGCCGGGCGCGGAGCTGGCCGGGGTCGTCGATCCGGCGCTTTCCCCGGCGGGGCTGCCGATGTGCGCGCTGCCGGAGCTGCTGTCCACTTCGGACTTGGTGGTCGAGGCCGCTGGCCAGCGAGCTTTGACGGACGCTGGGCCGCAGGTGCTGTCTGCGGGTTGTGACCTGCTGGTGGTTTCGGTCGGCGCGCTGGCGGCGGACGGGTTGCTGGAGAAGCTGCTCGCGGCCGGACCCGGTGCGGTCCATTTGTCGACTGGTGCGATCGGCGGGCTCGACCTGCTGCGGTCGGCGGCGCTGCTCGGGTCGTTCGAGCGGGTGGTCATCGAGACGACGAAGAAGGCGTCTTCGCTGGTCCAGCCGTGGATGTCCGCCGAAGAGTCGGAAGCGCTGCGGCAGGCGACCGCGCCGATCGAGCTGCGGCGCGGGCCTGCGCGAGAGATCACCGCGGCGTTCCCGAAGTCGGCGAATGTGGCTGCGTCGGTGGCGTTGGCAGTGAGGGATTGGGACGTCGTGGAGGCGGCCGTGATCGCGGATCCGGCCGCGCCGCTGACTTCGCACGTGATCACCGCGGCCGGCCCGGCGGGGGAGTACCGGTTCGAAATCAGGAACCGGCCGTCGCCGCAGACCCCTACGTCGAGCCAGGTCGTGCCTTACGCCGTGCTTTCGGCGCTGGAAGCCTTGGCGACGCCGAGGGCGGTGTTCCGGTGACTTCCATTGTGGACGGTGTGCAAGTACGGACAGCTGGCGACGGCAGCCCGGTGCTGTTGCTGCACGGCATCGGCGGTTCGAGCGCTTCCTTCGACGCGCAGCTGGCGGGCCTGGCACCGAAACACCGCGTATTGGCTTGGGATGCCCCGGGTTACGGCGGTTCGGCCGATCCTGAAAAACCGCTGGGCATGGCCGGATACGCGGCGCTCGTCGGCCGTCTGCTGACCTCGCTGGACGCGGTGCCCGCGCACCTCGTGGGAGTGTCGTGGGGCGGCGTGATCGCGACCCGCGTCGCACTGGAATACCCGGAGGTCGTGCGGTCACTGGTGCTGGCGGATTCGACGCGCGGCTCCGGCATCGACTCCGAGCGGGCCGCGTTGATGCGGGCCCGGCCGAGCGAACTGAACCGGGTCGGCGCGGCGGAATTCGCCCGCCGCCGCTCGCCGCGGCTGCTCGCTCCTGGCGCGGATCCTGCGGTGGCACAACGGGTTGAGGACATCATGGCGGGCATCCGATTGCCTGGGTACACCTCTGCGGCGGAATCGATGGCGGAGACGGATCACGGTCCGCGGCTGTCCCGGATTTCCGTGCCGACGCTGGTGCTCGTCGGCGAGCACGACCAGGTGACCGGGGTCGCCGAATCGCGACGGCTCGCCGCGTCGATCCCGGGCGCGCGGCTCGAAATCCTCCCCGGTGGGCACGCGGCGAATCAAGAGTCCCCGCGCCGGTTTTCCACCGAGGTCTTGGACTTCCTGTCCCAAGTGGACACGGTGGTGGCGCGATGAAAGACCGGCTGTATGTAGTCACCGGCGCTGGCCGCGGTCTCGGCTGGGCGATTGCCCGCGAGATCGGCCGGCAAGGCGGTCGGGTCGTGGTCGCAGAACGGTCGCCGGATCGGGCAGAAGACGGTGTCGCTCGTCTGCAGGCCGAAGGCGTTGAGGCACACCGGATCGACACGGATGTCGCGGATCCGGATTCTGTCGCGGCTCTGGCAGACGCAGTTGCGAAACTCGGGCCGCTGCACGGCTTGGTGAACAACGCGGCAATGGCGGACGGCGTGGGCGGCAAGCACTTCGCGGAGCTGGACGTCGAAGCGTGGGACACGTTGATGACCGTCAACGCCCGCGGTCCGTGGCTCGTCGCCCGCGCGCTGTATCCGCAGCTCGCACAGACCGGCGGACGCATCGTGAACCTCGCCTCCGACGCCGCGCTGTACGGCTCGCCGCGATTGGTCCAGTACGTGGCCTCCAAAGGCGCGGTGATCGCGATGACCCGCGCGATGGCCCGTGACGGCGGCCCGGACGGCGTGACCGTCAATGCGGTCGCGCCCGGGCTGACCGAGGTCGAAGCCACCGCGGGCATTCCGCAGGAGCGGCACGACCTGTACGCGATGAACCGCGCGCTGACCCGGCCGCAACAGCCGGAGGACGTGGTCGGTTCGGTGGCGTTCCTGCTGTCCGACGCGGCGTCCTACATCACTGGCCAGACCCTCGTGGTCGACGGCGGATTCATCTGCAGCTGAAGGGAAAACCCGTGGATTTGGGATTGAAGGGCCGCGCGGTGCTCGTCACCGGAGCCAGCTCCGGCGTCGGGCTCGCGACCGCCGCCGCACTGCTGGCCGAGGGCGCGCACGTCGCCGCCTGCGCCCGCGACGGCGTCCGGCTGGAGAAGGCCCTCGCCGACCTGCCCCGCGCCGAGGGTGCCCGGCTGTACACCGCGTCCTGCGACGTGCTCGACCAGCCGCAGGTGGAAACTTTCGTCGCCGACGCCGCCCGCGAGCTGGGCGGACTGGCCGGGGTCGTGAACAACGCGGGCCGGTCGCTGATGGCGCGGCTCGCCGAGACCACCGACGAGCAGTGGCGGGAAGAGCTGCAGCTCAAGATCTTCTCGGTGCTGCACGTCGTCCGGGCCGCGTTGCCGTGGCTGCGCGCAGCTGCGAATCCCGCTGTGGTCAACGTGAACGCGATCCTCGCCCGCCAGCCCGAACCCCGGTTGGCGGCCACCTCGGCGGCGCGGGCGGCACTGCTCAATCTCTCCACGACACTTGCGACCGAACTCGCCGAGGACGGCGTTCGGGTCAATTCCGTCTGCCTCGGCCTGGTCGACACTGGACAGTGGCGGCGCCGGTACGAGGCTTCCGGCAGCGGCTTGTCCTTTGTGGACTGGTCGGCGGAACTGGCCGCGGATCGCGGAATCCCGCTGGGCAGGCTCGGCACCGCGGAAGAGGTCGCTTTCCCCATCGTCACGCTGCTTTCGCCGCGTGCCTCCTACGTGACCGGCGCGACGATCGACGTCGGCGGCGGCATCGCCCGTTATGTCTAGAAGGGACGGACCCATGAATCACGGTCACGGAGGCGAGCTTCTCGTTCGCCTGCTGTCCGAAGCCGGAGTGGACACCGCCTTCGGCGTGGTGAGTGTGCACAATCTGCCGCTGGTGGAAGCGGTTTCGCAGCATCTGCGGTTCGTGCCGGTGCGGCACGAGGCGGCCGCGGTGAACGCCGCCGACGGGTACGCCCGTGCCAGCGGCGGCCTCGGCGTCGCGATCACCAGCACCGGCACCGGCGCGGGCAACGCGGCGGGCGCGCTGGTGGAGGCGCTCACGGCGGGCAGCCGCGTACTGCACGTGACCGGCCAGATCGACTCCGAATTCCTCGGCAGCGGACGCGGCGTCATTCACGAGACCCGCGACCAGATCGGCATGCTGACCGCGATTTCCAAGCACGCGGCCACGATCACGTCGGTCGAGACCGCCGAGGAAACGCTGCGTGCGGCGATCCGGCACGCGCTGTCGGTGCCGAGCGGACCGGCCAGCGTCGAATGGCCGATCGATCTGCAGTACTCGCGGCACGAGTTCCGTCCCGGTTCCCTTGAGCCGACTCTGATCCCGTCGCCGGACGCCGCCGCCCTGGCGGAAGCCGCCGAATTGCTCGCTACCGCACGCCGTCCGGTGTTCTGGCTCGGCGGGGGAGCGACCGGCGCACGCGACGAGGTGCGCGCGCTCGCGGAACGGCTCGGTGCCGCGGTGTTCACGAGCAACTCCGGTCGCGGCACGGTGCCGGAGAACCACGAACTGGTCGTCGGCAACTTCGCCGCACACGAGTCGGCCGCGCAACTCCTCGCTGACGCCGACCTGCTCGTCTCGGTCGGCACGCACTTCCGCTCGAACGAAACCAAGCACTACCACCTGGCGCTGCCCGAACGGCACCTGCAGATCGACGTCGACGCCGAGGCGCTGGGCCGCGTCTACCCGGCCACGGTCGGAGTTCAGGGCGACGCCGCAGTAGTGCTCACCGCATTGTCCACTGTGGAATCGAACACCGAGGAAGGCTGGCGCGACCGCGTCGTCGAGACCCGGAAAGCCGTGCGGGACAAGCTGAACGAGGCGATCGGCCCGTACGCGGAGATCTGCGCCGCGCTGCGCGACGGCCTCCCGGCCGAGTCCGTGATCGCCCGCGACGTCACCATCCCGTCCAGCCAGTGGGGCAACCGGCTGCTGGACATCCACGACCCGCGCACCAACGTGTTCCCGGTCGGCGGCGGCATCGGACAAGGCCTCGCCACCGGCATCGGGGCCGCGCTCGCGACGCCGGACGCGCCGACCCTGGTGATGGTCGGCGACGGCGGTCTCGCGGTGCACCTCGGCGAACTGTGCACGCTGGCGCAGGAACGGCCGTGGCTCGCGCTGGTCGTGTTCAACGACGGCGGATACGGCGTGCTGCGCAACATGCAGGACCACCACCGCGGCCAGCGCGCCGGCGTCGACCTGTACACGCCGGACTTCGCGCGGATGGCGCAGTCGCTGGACCTGCCGCACGAGCTGGTGTCGAAGCCGGGCCAGTTCGCCGACGCGCTGGCGAAGGCGGTGGCCCAGCAGGGCCCGTTCGTCATCGAGGTGGACGTGACCGCTTTGCCTGCGACGCCGCGGCCGTTCGTGCCGCCGGTGCCGGTTCCGGAGAGCTGAGCCGTGGGAGGCATCATCGAAGCTGCCGAAGTCCACCACCATCACGGGCACGGACCCGCGAACCGCCGCCGCCGGGTGGTGCGGACGTCCGCGCCGCTGCTGGTGCGGCATCCGCCCGGCCGCGTGCGCGGCGCGGTGCTCGTGCTGCACGGGGCCGCCGGGCTCGACGAACCCGTCGAAAGCACCTGCCGCACGCTCGCGAGCTGCGGTTACGTCACCGTCGCGCCGCTGTTCTACTACGAGACCGGCGGCCACACCTTCGGTCCGGACAAAGCGGAGGCCGCGTTCGCCGCGCTCGAACTGCCGGACCTCGAAGCCGACCTCGCCGGCGCGCTCGACTACCTCGGCGCCCGGCTGGGAATGCCGCGCCACCGCGTGGCCGCCGCCGGTTTCGGCTCCGCCGCCCACCTCGCCGAACTGGCCGGTGTCGACATCGC
Organism: Amycolatopsis sp. cg13; assembly: GCF_041346965.1. Taxonomy (GTDB): domain Bacteria; phylum Actinomycetota; class Actinomycetes; order Mycobacteriales; family Pseudonocardiaceae; genus Amycolatopsis. Next base: position 2,742,436 of record NZ_CP166848.1, on the reverse strand, counting down.
CGCCGCTCTCGGACCCGAGCCGCCACCCTGGCCCGGTACGCCCGGATTCGACCCGCATGCGCCCGATCGGCTCGTGCTGCCCGCCGGACCGTCCGCCGCGGACGACCTGGTCCGGTTCCTGGACGCCGAGTTGCCGGACTCTCCTCCGGCCGCCCCCGCTTCAAGTACGTGAGGGGAACCCTGAGGGAATCAGATTCCCTCAGGGTTCCCCTCATGTACCGACAGCCACCCACAGCGCAGCCGCGAGTTCCTGGCATCGCGCCCGAAACCCCCTACGATCGATTGCACGCTCCGGCTCCGAGGAGGGCCCATGAGTATCGCCGCCACCCCCGAGGTGACCCAGCGGGACATCGCCGCCCGGCTGGAACGGCTCCCGATGTCGCGCTGGCAGGTCTCGATCCGCCTGATCATCGGCATCGTCACGTTCTTCGAGGCGTTCGACCAGCTGCTGATCGCCTACACGCTGCCGGTCATCGGCCGCGAATGGCACCTGACGACCGCGTCCAGCACCGCGACGCTGACCATCGGCTCGATCGGCATGCTGCTCGGCGCGCTCGCGTCCGGCTGGGCAGCCGACCGGATCGGCCGCGTCAAGGTGATCACGCTGTGCGTCGCCGTTACCGCGTTGTGCAGCCTGGCGATGACGTTGTGCACCGCGCTGCTTCCGTTCCTGATCCTGCGGTTCGTGCAGGGGCTCGCGATCGGCGGCGAAGTGCCGACCGCTGCCGCCTACATCGCGGAGATCAGCCGGGCTCGCCGTCGTGGCCGGTTCGTCCTGATGTACGAGATCGTGTTCCCGGCCGGTCTCGCGGTCGGCGCGCTGGTCGCGGCGTGGGTCATCCCGCACTGGGGCTGGCGTCCGCTGTTCGCGCTGGCCGCCGTCCCGGGTTTGGCCGCGGTGCTGCTGCAGCTGCGGATTCCGGAGTCGCCGCGCTGGCTCGCCGCGCACGGGCACACTGAGAAGGCCGAGCAGACGATGGCGTTGATCGAACGCCGCGTCGAGGAATCCCTTGGCCGTCCGCTGCCTCCGCCCGCTGAAGCCGCGGCACCGGCAGCGGCGCCCGCGAAGCGCGGGTCGTTCCGCGACCTGTTCGCCGGCCGCTACCGGCGGCGCACGCTGATGGTGTGGACGATCTGGTTCGTCGGCTACCTCGCCAACTACGGCATCACCTCGTGGCTGCCGACGCTGTACAAGGGCTCGTTCCACCTCTCGATCGGCCAGGCGCTCTGGTACAGCACGGCCACGTCGGTCGCCGGTCTCGTCGGCTGCCTGATCGCCGCGCTGGTGGTGGACAAGCTCGGCCGCCGGGTCGTGCTGGCCGCCGGGCTGGGCGGGACGACCGCGATGCTGGTCGTGCTGGGCGCGCTCGGCGCCGGGACTCCGTTGCAGCTGCTGGTGTGGTCGTCGCTCGCGGCGATGTTCAACTTCGCGGTGAACGTCTGCCTGTACCTGTACACGCCGGAGCTGTACCCCACCCGCAGCCGCGCGCTGGGCGTCAGCCTCGGCGGCGTGATGAACCGGTTCGGCCTGATCCTCGGCCCGATCCTGGTCGGCGCGCTGTACGCGGGCGGCAGCGGACTCGCCTCGGTGTTCCTGGTGCTCGGCGGGATCTGCTTCGTCGGCGCGCTGGTCGCCGGATTCTTCGCCGAGGAGACCAAGGGCCGCACGCTCGAAGAGGTTTCGCCGTGACGGACCCGCTCCGCGTGGTCCTGCTCGGCACGGCGGCCGGGCCGTACCCGGCGCCGGGCCGGCAGGGCTGCGCGAACGCGGTGGTGGTCGGCGGGCGCGTCTACCTGGTCGACGCGGGTTACGGGACGCTCGGCAAGTACGTCGCCGCCGGGCTGTCCCTGCGCGACCTGGCCGCGGTGTTCGTGACGCATCTGCATTCCGATCACGTCGCCGAGCTGTTCACGCTCTTCCTGCTCGGCTGGGGCCCAGCCAACCAGGGCGTGGTCGATCCGGTGCCGGTCTACGGCCCCGGCCCGGACCCAACCGACCCCGGCCCGCCCGCCGCGGGCACGGCGGGGCTGATCGCCGGCAATCTCGCCGCGTTCGGACAGGACGTCGCGGTGCGGCAGCGGACCAGCGACCGGCCGCGGCTGGCCGGCCTGATCCGCGCCACCGACGTCTCGGTGGCCGGGGAAACCGTTGTGCACGAGGACGATCGGGTGCGCGTGACGGCTCGCGCCGTCCCGCATCCGCCGCTGCATCTGGCGCTGGGCTACCGGTTCGAGACCGAGCACGGCGTGGTCGCCTTCTCCGGCGACACCGCCCGCAGCGACGCGGTCGGCGAGCTGGCCGCGGGTGCCGACTTGCTGGTCCACGAAGCGATGGAGCCGGATTTCTACCGCAGCATCGGGTATTCGCCGAAACTGCTGGACTTCCTCGCCGCCTCGCACACGTCCCCGGCGGACGTCGGCCGGGTCGCCGCGGCGGCCGGGGCTCGCCGGGTCGCGCTGTCGCACCTCGGCCCCGCCGATCCCGCCCGCCTCGACGACGAGGGCTGGCTCCGGCGAGTCCGTCCGCACTATTCCGGCCCGGTCGTCGTGGGCCACGATCTGCTTGACCTCGCTGTCTAAACGACTGTTTAAAAGGAGCATTCGCTGTGCCGGAAATCGCGATCGTCGGCGGCGGGATCGGCGGCCTGGCCGCCGCTGTCGCCCTGCGGAAGGCCGGATTCTCGCCGGTCGTGCACGAACAGGCGGGCGGATTCGGCCGCGTCGGCGCGGACATCAACCTGACGCCCAACGCCGTGCGCGCCCTCGACGGCCTCGGCGTCGGCGACGAACTGCGCGAAACCGCGGCGCGGCCGAAGTACCGGATCAGCCGCACCTGGGACACCGGCGAGGAGACTTCCCGCCTGCCGATGGGCGACGAGGCCGAACGCCGCTACGGTTCGCCGCAGCTGACGATGCACCGCGCGGACCTGCTCGCCGCGTTGGAACGCGCGCTTCCCGACGGTGTTGTCCACTTGGGACACAAGCTGACCGGACTGTCCACAGCGGACTCGGTTTCGCTGGACTTCGGTTCTTCGGAGGCATCCGCGGACGTCGTGATCGGCGCTGACGGCATCCACTCCGCCGTCCGCACCGCGTTGTTCGGCGAAGAACATCCGGAGTTCACCGGTGTCGTCGCGTACCGCGCGGTGCTGCCCGCGGGTTCGGTGGACGTGCCGAACCTGGACTCTTTCACCAAGTGGTGGGGCCCGGATCCGGACACTCAGCTGGTGGTTTTCCCGCTCAACCGCGGCGAGGACGTGTTCGTCTTTGCCACGACCAGGCAAAGCCAGTGGCGGCACGAATCCTGGACCACTCCAGGCGACGTGGCCGAACTTCGCGAGGCGTATCGCGGCTTCCACCCCGAGGCCCGCGCGCTGCTGGAGGCGTGCGAGTCGGTGCTGCAATCGGCGCTGTACGTCCGCGATCCGCTGCCGACCTGGTCCGCCGGCCCGGTGACGCTGCTGGGCGACGCGTGCCACCCGATGATGCCGTTCATGGCGCAAGGGGCGGGAATGGCTATTGAGGACAGTGTGGTGCTGTCGCGGGCGCTGGCTGCGTACCCGAATACGGAGGTCGCGCTGAAGGCGTACCAGGCGGCCCGGCTGGACCGGACGCGCGAGGTGCAGCTGGCCTCGCGGAACAACAGCTGGCTCAAGCAGAGCGGAACCAGCTCGACCGCCGCGGACGCGATCTACGGGTACGACGCCTGGCACACTGCGGTGTGACCCAGGTCATAATCAGGGTTCCGGGTGGCGTGTCTGATCGGGCCGGGTCCGTTCGACGCTTAGGTGAACAGGCACCATCCCGAACCAGGAGCTGATCTCATGCGCACCCTCATCGCCACCGCGTTCGTTTCCCTCGACGGCGTCGTCGAAGCCCCCGGCGGCGAGGCCGGCTACCGGAACGCGGGCTGGACGTTCAAGGACATCGAGTTCGACCCCGCCGCCTACGCGCTCAAGGGCGCCGAGCAGGAGGAGGCGGCCGCGCTGCTGCTCGGCCGCGTCAGCTACGAGGCGTTTTCGCCGGTGTGGCCGGACATGACCGAGGAATTCCCGCACTACAAGGTGATGCCGAAGTACGTCGTGTCGACCACGCTGCGCGACGAGGACCTCGTGACGAACTGGGGCGAAACGACCATCCTTCGCTCCCTCGACGAGGTCGCCGCTCTGAAGGAAACCGAAGGCGGCCCGATCATCATCAACGGCAGCGCGACGCTGGTCCGCGACCTCACCGACGCCGGCCTGGTCGACCGGCTGAACCTGCTGGTCTTCCCGGTCCTGCTCGGCGCCGGGAAGCGGCTGTTCAGCGAAACCGGCAAGGCGAAGCAGCCGCTGAAGCTGGTGGAAAGCGAAACCTATTCGAACGGGATTCAGAAGCAGATCTTCGAATTCGTCCGCTGAGCGTCTGCCCGGTGGTCAGGGCACCGGGGTTTCTTTGCCTGGCGCGCCCGCGTCGGACACGCCGCGAATCGTGGCGGCGCGGGTGAACCAGCTGTCGAAGAGGTCGCGGTAATGCGCGGTGCGCGGCGACCGGTCGTCCGGGGACAACCGGTCGTAGAACTCGAAGGGCCGGATCCGGTCGCCTTCGGTCCATTGCAGGTAGGAAGCGAACACGGTGCCGTCGCCGAAGCGGAAGCCGTGCACGACCGGCACGCAAGCGTAGGACTTCAGCTCGACGACGATCCCGCGCCGGCGCAGGTCCTCGGCCTCCTGTTCGAGGAACGACCGGATCCGCGCCGTGCTGCGCCGGGCCTCCGCGGCCCACTCCCCGGGCAGCTCGCCCGCCCGGTCGATGAAGTCCGGGTCGAGGCACAGCAGCGTGATGCGCCAGCCGGTGGGCCGGTCGTGCGAGGTGAGCCAGGTGGCGAGCACCGGCCAGACGGTGTTCAACGTCAGGCCGAGCACCTCGAGCCGCCGCTGCCGCCGTCCGGTCGCGGCGTTCTCCAGCGACGAGAGCACGTCGGTGAGCGAATGCGCGACGGCCTCGCGCTCGACGCCGGCCAGCCGGGTCCGCAAGCCCCGGACCTCGCGGCCCAGCTGGTAGACGGCGATGGTGGTGACCTCCAGCATCACCCCGATCAACGCGACGAGCCCGGACAGCTCGAGGCGCCCGACGTAGCGCTCGATCACCATCCGGGTCGGTTCGATCGTGACGAGGATCAGGTACACCCCGGCGAGCAGCGCCACCGAGGTCGTGACGATCTCCCAGATCTGCCGGACCCGGATGGACACCTGCGGCCGGTCCCGCCGATTCCGCTTCACGACGCACCCGCCTTGGCCGGCAGGCGTCCCCCTGCGCGTTCGCTCACCTGCCCATCGTGCCGGTGCGCGGGCTCGGCACGCTAGGGCGGACCGGGTGCTCGCCGCCGCCGGGATTCCGCTCCGGGGGAGGTACTGCTTGGAAGGCCTCGACCGGTGGCCGCGGTAATCCGAACGTTCCTGGCGCCTGCCGGGCACCGTGGGTGCGCTGGTCAGCGGAGCGGCGACCGGGCGAAGATTCCGCCGCCCGGCAGCACTATCGCCCCGAGATCCGAACGCGCCGCCGAGCGGTTCTCCGGGGTTCGCCGTTGAAACTAGTCACTGACAAGTCGGTGGCATACTCGATGCCATGGCCCGTCGTTACCATCACGGCGATCTGCGGCAAGCGGTGCTGACCGCGGCGGTCGAGGTGCTCGGCGACTCCGGTCCGGCCGCGGTCAACCTGCGCGACCTCGCCCGCCGGGTCGGGGTTTCGCACGCCGCCCCGGCGCACCATTTCGGCGACCGGTCCGGGCTGCTCACCGCGGTGGCCGCGCAGGGGTTCGACCTGCTCGCGGACACTCTCGAGGAGCTGCCGCCGTCGCCGGACCTGCTCGAGGCCGGGGTCGCGTACGTGTCGTTCGCGGTCGAGCACCGCGCGCACTTCGAGGTGATGTTCCGCCCGGAGCTGCTCCGCGGCGACGATCCGGACCTGCGGGCCGCGCAGGAGCGCAGCAATCAGGCGCTCGACTGGGCGATCGCCGGTTTCCGGGACGGAAGCGTCGATCCGGTCGTCGCCGGCGCGGCGGCCTGGTCGCTCGTGCACGGGTTCGCGACGTTGTGGCTGCAGCGCGCGCTGCCCGCGGATCTCGGCGACGACGTGGCGGCGGCCGCCCGCGCGGTGGCGGAATTGCTTGTCCGGGGCGCGAATCCGCCGCGGGGCTGAGCCTCGGCGAGCCGGCGCCGCTCGTCCGCCGTCCGGGTGATCCCGGGAACCGCGGCCCCGCCGGAGCCGTCCCATCGCCGACTTTCCCGGACCGGATGCCCTCGGCCCGGACGGCTGACATACTGGTGCGCGCGTCCGTCGAGGACGCCTGCTGGGAGGTGGACTGGGGTGAGTTCGCACCGGGTTTCGGACTGGGCAGACGTCCGTGCGCTGCACAGGAAACAGGCCGGGGAGACGCACCGGGCCGGGCGGCCGGAGACCTCGGATTCCGTGCGGGGACCGGCCGGGGCGGGCACCGCCGAGATCGTCGCGGACACCGGCGTCATCGAACTGGACCCGGCCGAAATCGCGGCGGCCGACGCGGAGCTGGAGAAGCGCCAGCAGGAGCTGACCGCTTGCCTCGAGCAGGCCAAACAGCTCGCGCATCCGCTCAAGGACGGCACCAGCCCGGTGGCGGCCCACCTGCGGCAGGCGTTCGGCGTGCGAGGGTCCGCGGACGGCGGCGCACAGACGATTCTGCGGCAGTACCTCGACGAGCTGTCGTCCTTGCGCGAGGCGATCCGCCGGGCGAGCGCCGGGCACGTCCAGCAGGAAAGCGACGCGAAGGATTCGCTCGACGCCCTGCACCGCCGGGCGGACGACGGGGGAGGGACGCCGGCATGAGCCGGACACCGGGCTACGAACGACTGCCGTACGACAAGCACCGCAAGCACCGGCTGTGGAGCGAGGACCACCCGCCCACCGCCGCGCAGCGCAGGGTCCTGCGGCGCACCAAGCTCGCCCAGCGGGCCAACTTGACGGACGCGTCCTTTGGCAAGATCAATTGGAACGCCTGGGCGCACACCACGCTCTACGACATGATCATGACCGCGGACCCGGTCGCGATGGGCTCGTCCGCGCACCAATGGGGCAAGCTCGCCTACGACGTCGACTCCGCGACCGCCGAGGTGCACAAAACGGTGCAGAAGCTGTTGCTTTCCTGGCGCGGCGGCGCGGCGGGCACAGCGGCGCGGTCGGCCTCGAAGCTGACGTCCTGGGGCGCGGGCGCGAGCGAGACGATGCGCGAGGTCGGCGACAAACTCGACCACTACACGAGCGCGGTCGAAACGGCCAGGCACAAGATGCCGGAACCGGTGTTCTCCGTGGCGGAGAACCAGTTCCGCGACGGCTACGACCTCAACGCGGCCAGCGGCCCCAGCGGCGCGGTGATGATCGATCAGCTCCTCGACGACCACCTGCCCGCCAAACGCGCCGCGTCGCAGGCGAAAGCCGAGGCCGTCCGCGTGATGGAAAGCTACGAGACCTCGAGCAAGGGCGTGCACGACAAGCTGCCGCACTTCACCGGCGCGCCGAAGACCACGAACATCGACTCCGGCGACGGAACCGGCGGCAGCGGAACCGATCGCGGGCAACGGCTTTCGCGCGGTTCCGGGGCATCGGGCAGCGACGCGACCACGGCGTCGTCGGTCGTGCCGGGCGATGCGGGGCAGCTCGCGGGCGGTCCGTTCGGCGGGACGGCCGGAACGCCGGGTTCCGCCGGTGCTTTCGGGAGCGGTTCCGCCGGCGCACTCGGCGGCAACGGCTCCGGAAGCAGTGGTTCGCTGCCCGGCGGGACGCCCGGCGGTCTGCTGGGCGGGATGGCCGGGTCCGGCGGCGGGGCGGCCGGGGCCGCGGCGGGCGCGCGCGGCGGCAGCCCGATGTCCGGCGGGTTCCTCCCGCCGATGTCCGGCCAGCGCGGCGAAGGCGCCGAGGACCACCACAACCGCTACACCAAGGGCAGTGCGTTCGATTTCCTCGAGGATCTGCCGGACGCGTACCCGCCCGTGCTGGGCGAGTGACGGCGCGGATGGCCAGACACCTCCCCGAGGTCGGCGGGATCGCGCTCTCGCACCTGGAATTCGACCTGCTGTGGTCGGATTTCGACCTCGGCCCCGCGCCGTATCCGCTGGACGTGCCCTCGCACGGCCAGACGATGGAAGAGCGCGACGGACTCGGAGCCGAGGTCGCGGAAAGCCTCGCCGCGGCCGGGCTGCTCGACGACGAGGACGAACCGCACCCCCGGCTCGGCCAGGTGTTCGCGGTGCTGGCCGCACCGGCGTTTTCGGTCGACCTGCTGGTATTCCGCGATCCGCCGCTGCGCGCGCTCGCCGCGGCCGGGCGCACCCTGGGCGTGCTGGCCGTTCTCGACGCGGGCGAAGTCGCGTTGCGGCCGTGCCTGCCCGAGGACGTCCCGCAGCTCGCGGCGGGCGTCGTAGGGGCCGCCGAACCGGGGCCCGGCACCGCGGTGCGGTTGCCGCGCGAGGCGTTTTCCGAGGCTATGCAAGCGTTTGCGGAGCACGGGCACGCCGCGTTCGAGCGAGTGCTCGGCCGGGCCGGTCTCGCCGGTCGCGATCTGCGCGCGATTTCGACCCTCGTCACCAAGCCGCGCGTCGCGTACGGCCAGTTCGCGGTCAACGGTCCGGGCGGTCGTTCGCCGGTGGTCGCCTGGTACGACACCGAAGCAGGTCGGTACGGCGCGGTCGTCCGCGAAAGCGCGGGCACGAAGTGGGTCACGGTCGCGCCCGCGGACCACGCGTGGCTCGCGGACCGGATGCGGGAACTCGGGCGCGGGGTGTCGTCCGATCGGGGGACTAGGGAACCGGAAGACGAAGTGTTCCGTCTCACTTAGGGCAGCGGCGAAGCGCCCTGCTGAAGGGGGCAGGAGATGACCAAGTTGTCGGCCGAGGAGATCGCCCAGCACGCGTACCGGGCCGGGTTCCGCGGGCACGCGCTGACCACCGCGGTGGCGGTGGCGCTGGCGGAATCGGGCGGGAACACCCGCGCGCACAACGGGACCCCGCCGGACAATTCGTACGGTCTGTGGCAGGTCAACATGCTCGGCTCCCTCGGTCCCGCCCGTCGCCACGAGTTCCACCTGCACTCCAACGACGAACTGTTCGACGCGGACGAGAACGCCAAAGCCGCCTGGGCGATCTCCGGGCACGGCAAGAGTTTCCAGCCGTGGTCTACCTACACCAACGGCGCGTACAAGAGCCATCTCGCCGCCGCGCGCAAGGCCGCCGAGGACGTCACCCGGCACCACGGCAAGGGCGGGCACCACCCGCGCAAACCCGCGAAGCCGCACCACGGCAAGGACGGCGGGTTCACAGCCGATCTCGAACAGTTCCTCGCCTACGAGCGCACCACCGAGCACGTCGCGAACGAACTGGTGTCGGTCGGCAGGAAGACGGTGCACCGGGTCACCGGGATCGCGAAGGACAGCTTCGGGAAGGTCGGCCAGGAAACCGGATTCTCCGACGCGCTGGGGGATTTCAGCCGTTCGCTGGAATCGCAGGTGCGGGCCACCGGGGCGCACGCGCGCACGCTGAGCGCCTCGGTTTTCCGGGCGCGGCAGGCCTACGCGGGCGCTGATTCGGACGCGAGCGCGGCGATCCGCGAGCACGACATCAAGGGCATTCTGGGCTGAGGGGGAATCCGTGCTGGACACCGCAGGGGTCGCGACGCTGTTCGCGGACGAGATGAAAACGCACCACGGCAAGCTCCAGGGCAAGGCCGCGGACTCGCAGGCCGCGCAGCAGGCGCTGCAGCGGGCCGCGCACGAGATCACCGAACAGTACGAGGCGCAGCGCAAAGCCGCGCACGCACTGCTGAACACCTGGCACAGCAAGGCGAATCCGGCCTTCGAGCACGACGCAGGCAAGTTCGGCCGCGACCTCAAGGTGACCGCGCGGGCGAGCACGCACGGGGCCAAGGTGGTCAGCGAGGTCACCGACGCGCTCGCCGGGCGGCACCAGGCCACCGGCAAGCTGATCGACGAGTTCGTCGCGAAGGCGCGCAAGATCATCGACGCCGGATATGTCCTGGCGCGCAACGGAAGCCCCGCCGCGCTGCTGATGGCGATCGGAGACGTGGCCGATCTGGCGGGCAAGTACCTGAAGGAATCCGGCGGGCACCTGAAGAACGCCCGCGCGGAGATGGAAGAGGCGGCCCGGAAGCTGCGCGCGCTGCAGCAGGACCTGAACCACGACGGCGTGGCCGACCCGGGCGGGACGCACCGCGCCAAGCCGAAACCCGGGGGCCACCGCGCGCACGAGCAGCACAAGAAGCACGAAGCGCACAAAAAGCACGAGCAGCACCACGGCGGCACGCACGCGAGCCACAGCAAGAAGGTCGACAAGATCCTCGACCACGCGCGGGACAACCTCGGTTACCACGAGGGTCCGAACAACCGGAACAAGTGGGGCCCGACCGGGCAGCCGTGGTGCGCGTACTTCGCGACGTCGATGTGGCGTTCGGCCGGAGTGGACATCCCGAAGTACGGCTTCACCGGCGACGTCTACAAGTGGGGCCAGCGCCACCACCTCGCCTACGACCGCGCCGCGCTCGCGCACAACGCGCGTCCCGGCGACACCATCCTGTTCGGCGACGGCCCGTCGTGGGGGCACAGCCACCACATCGGGATCATCGAAAAGGTCGAGGGCAACAAGATCACCACGATCGAGGGCAACGCGAACGACCAGGTCGAGCGCCTCACCTACACGCTGCCGCGCGATCTGCACAAGTTCTACGGCGGGGTGCACCCGAAGTGAGCATCACGGGCACGGCGCGGCACGGCGGGGTGACGGTCGAGGTCGCCCCCGGCGGAGCGCTGCGCACTCTGGAACTCACCGCGGGCGCTCTGCGCGGCGGCGGTCCCCGGCTGGCGGACGCGATCCTGCGCGCGGTGCGCGAGGCCGCCGCCGAGGCCAATGAACGCGCCCGCCGCGCCTTGGAAGCCGAACTGGGCGCTCTCGGCGGTCCCGGCGGGCTCAGCGGTGCCGAACTGAGCAGTCTCGGCCTCGGCGCCGAAAAGGATCTGGCGGACCGCGCCGAAGACACCACACCGGACACGTGGAGAGTGTGATGGCGGAGGTGCGGCGGGGGAGCACAGCTGGTCAGCTCAACGGTTTTCCTGCGGACACTGGAAAGCGGGGCGCGAGCGAGGCAGCCGGCAGCGAGCCGGCGCCCCGCGGGCGTACGGACGAGGTTCCGGCCGCGCTGCCCGGCAGCGACGAGCCCGGGACTCCGCACGAGTCTTGGGTGTCGGGCGAGGTTCGGGAGTCTGGCGGGGGTGAGCCTGGGGTTCCTCACGAGTCTTGGGCGTTGGGCGAGGTTCGGGAGTCCGGCGGGGGTGAGCCTGGGGTTCCGCACGAGTCCTGGGCGTCGGGCGAGGTTCGGGAGTCCGGCGGGGGCGGGTCCGGGGATCCGCGCGAGTCCCGCGCACCGGATGAGCTCCGAGAGTCCGGCGGGGACGAACGGGGAATCGACGAGCTGATCGAGATCGCCGAAGAGATCCCGGAGCGGCTGGGCCTGTCCGAGGGCCTGGCCGCTATCCGCGCGACAGCGGGTGGCGAGGGACTGAGCGTCACGGTGAACGTGCACGGCATGCTCGTGCACCTGGACATCGGCGAGTCCGCGCTCGAACTGGGCCCGGACGCGCTGGCCGCGGAGATCTCGCGGCTCAGCGTCGAAGCCGGCACGCGGGCGTTGCACCGGGGCCTGCGGGCCGTCCGCGCGGGATGCGTTCCGGCGGTCGCGGCGGCTGTCGAAGACGCTTTGGCGCTGGGCGAAGATCCGGAGCCACCCGCGGCTCCGAAGCCCGACCGCGCCGCGACGCGCGGGTCTGAACCGGCTAGGCGGCGTCCGGCTCCGGACAGCCAAGACGACGAAGGGTTCGTGCTCAAGCCGGTCAAGGACTGAGCGTCGGGTGCGCCGCCCGGCGGCAGCGCGCCGCGGCGGAGGCCACAACCCGCCCTCGGTGCGTCCCCGAGCGCTTGTCCCCGGCCGGTGCCATCCTGGGAGGCATGACCCACTACGCACTGACCCAGTCCGTGGCGATCGCGACTGATCTCGAGGCCAAGGGATTCCTCGGCACGGTCGGCAAGATCGCCGCCGCCACCATCATTTTCTTCGTCGCGATCGGCCTGATCGTCGGGCTCATCCTCGGCTACTTCATCGGCCGTTCGGTCGGACGGCGCCAGGGCAGCGGCGGCTGATCGGGTTAACCCGGCTGTCCGGAACGGGACAGAACCGCGCGCGGGCCTTCACCGGCGCCCGCGCGAGTTCTTATCCTGGGCGGAAATTCACCCAGGCGAGGGGACGAGTCCATGCGGACCGTGCTCGTAGTGCTGCTCGTGTTCGCCTCGTTGACTGTCCCGCGCGCGGCCGCTGCGGTGTGCGCGCTTTCCTGTGACCCGCTCGATCCGTCGCGGGCCGCGCAGGAGAGTTTTCCCTTGCCGGACAAGGACATCAACGGCCGGGTGCTGCGGCTGCACGTCTCCGATCAGGACGGCATGGCCTGGGCGAGCATCGACAACGGCCGCACCGGCGACGCGGTCTGGCTCGACCGGTCGTGGGACGGCGGCGCCACCTGGGACGGTCTTCTGGGCAAAGCGAGCATTCCGGACACGTGGACCGGCACCCGCACGCTCATGTACAACCTCACTGACCCGGTCGGCCACCGCCGCGGCCTGCTCCGTGCCTGCGGCGACGCGCAAGCCGTCGCGTGCACGGCCTGGATCTACCCGACCGTCTGCGACGCTGCCTGCGACGGTTCCGCTCCGACATCCGGCGACAACCAGCCGGTGGCACCCGCGACGATCTTCGGCCGCTCCGTCCGGCTGCACTTCGACGACCGCGGCATGTCCTGGGCCAGCATCGATTCCGGCGGCTCGGGCGACGAGATCTGGCTGGACCGGTCCTGGGACGCAGGCGCGACCTGGCCGGACGGTTCATCGCTCGGCCGCACGAGCGTCCCCGTCGGTGCGACTACGACACAGACCGCGACCTTCGCCGCTCGAGATCCACGCGGACGGATGAACGGCGGCGTTGTTCGGGCGTGCGGCCGGGAAGCCGCGCACCAGGAGGGTGCTTGCACCGAGTGGGCACGTCCCGCTCAGTCGCGCGTCGCCGCGGGTGTCGACGCTTTGCTGTGGTCGCAAGACCTTTACCGAGCCTGGTGGCCGTCGAGCTGGTGGAACTCGGCGGTCGCGGTGACCGCACTGGCGAATTCCGGAGTCTCCGGGCTGGATCCGGTCCTGGCGCGGGTCTTCGACGTGAACCGCTCCGCCTTCCCCGCCGGCGCACGCAGCTCCGACCCGATCGACGGCGACTTCATCAGCCGAGCCGTCGACGACACCGCATGGTGGGGCCTGGCGTGGCTCGCGGCGTACGACCGTACGCACGATGCGCGTTATCTCGCCGAAGCCACGAAAATCGCCGACTACGTGCACGGTTTCTGGGATACCGGCACCTGCGGCGGGGGAGTGTGGTGGGATCGCGAACGGACGTACAAGAACGCCGTCACCAGCGGTCTCTACCTTCGCCTCGCAGCTGCTCTGCACCGCCGCCTGGACGGGGACACCGAATGGCTGGCCCGCGCTCGTGAAGCTGGGGACTGGTACCTGCGAAGCGGCCTGATCAACTCGGCGGGCTTGGTCAACGACGGTCTCACTTCGGGCTGTGCGAACAACGGCCAGACCGTCTGGACCTACAATCAGGGCCTGGCCATCGGCGGCTTCACCGAGCTTTGGCGGGCGACCGGTGATCAGTCCTATGTGGACGCTGCGCGTCGGCTGGCGGACGCGGCGATGACTGGCCTCACTTCGGGCGGAGTGCTGGTGGAATCGTGTGACACCGGTTCGTGCGATGACAATCAGAAGCAGTTCAAGGGCATTTTCATGCGGTACTTCGGCGATCTCGCCTCGGCCACCGGATCGTCGGCGTATCGGGATTTCGTGCGGCAGCAGGCGGATTCGGTGTGGTCGCGGGACCGGGACTCGCTCAACCGTTTTGGCGAACGCTGGACTGGCGGTGCGTCGAACGTGGTGGATTGGCGGACTCAGGCTTCGGGGCTGGAGGCGTTGATCGCGGCTGCCGCGCAGTAGGTTCCGTTGCGCCACACGCGCTGGATGTCGAGGGTGTCGCCGATGGCGACCGTCGGGTCGCCGGTGACCATGGTGAGGTCCGCACGGAGACCAGATTTGATCCGGCCGCGGTCAGTCAGTCCGAAGCGCTTCGCCGGGAGGGATGTCGCTGCTCGCAGGGCTTCCGCCGGGGTGAATCCCGCGTCCGTGAGGAGCCGCAGCTCACCGTGCAGGCTGGCTCCGTGAGCCATTCCCGGTGCGCCGAGATGCGCCGCGTCCGTGCCCGCGAGGATGTCGACCCCGGCTTCCCGCAGCGCGGCTAGTGTTTCCAGCGCATAGTCGAAGTGCTTGCGGGGACTGGTGCTCATCGTGCCGGACAGATTTTCTCGCCACTCCGGCGTCAGCTTCGGGTAAACCCGCTGATCCTCGGCGAGTCGGCGACCGACCGGTTCACCGGTGATCGACGCGAGCACCGTCAAAGTGGGAATCACGAAGGTGTTGCTGGCAGCGATCTTCTCGACCAACTCCGCGCTGTGCGGCCGGTCGGCGAAGAGATGAGTGAGCCCGTCGACTCCCGCGTCGACAACCTGTTCCACCGTCTCGACGGTCATCGCGTGCGCCACCACCATTTTCCCGCGCTGGTGGCTTTCGCGGACCGTCGCTTCGACCAACTCAGGAGCGAGACGGGGCAGCGTGGCGCTCCCGAACAGCCGTCCGTCCTCGACTAGGACCTTGAGATAGTCGGCCCCCTCATCGATCCTCGCCTCGACAAACGCCGCGACCTCCTCCGGCCGGGTCGCAGTCGGCCACGGCGGGTCGCCTTCGCCCTTGCGCAGCTGATGCGGATGCCCGCCTTCGGGGGTGAGCCCGATAGAGGGAGAACGCACGTCGGCGAGATCATTCGAGGCTGCGGCTTGGCGGCGCAACGGAATCATCTGCTCTGGCATCGAGAGCATGTCGAATTCCGTGGTGACTCCGAACGCCAGCGCCTGCCTGAGCGACTGCGCGTCGGTGTGCGTGTGGGAGTCGACAAGGCCGGGCAGGAGGGTGGCCCCGGTGCCGTCGATGACCTCGACCCCGTCGGGACGGTCGCCTCCGACGCTGGCGATCCTTCCGTCGGCGACCTCGACGTCCACGATGCCCAGCGAGGTTTCGCCGTCGAAGACGCGTGCGCCAGTGATGACGAAGTGATCCACGGAGACTCCTGGCAGGTCGTGCGACGGTGACTCCGGAACCGTAAGCGGCGGTGGTTTTGGTGCCAAGAAGGCACTTTTCGGGTAGCTGGTGAGGCCGAGGTAACCCGGGTGCGGCCCTCGTCGGCGTCGAGAAGCTGCGCGGGCTCAGGGAAAGCCCGGACGTCGCGCCGGAATGCCCGGGCCGGTCAGTGGCCGGTCAGGAGGGAGTGTTCCACTTCTGGTCAGCGGATCCCGTGCAGTCGCGCAACGCGAGGCGAGTGCTTTCGGCCGTCGCGCCGCCCTTGGTGCCCAGACAGCGGACCGAAGCGGGGTTCAGGATGGTGCCGTCGCCGCGGATTTGCCAGTTTGCGCGGCGGAACCGTCGCAATCCCACAGTTCGGCGAGGTCTCCGCAGGCACTTGTCCAGCGAGCGTTACCGGGGGCCGCTCGGGCATTTCCGGGGTGCGGCATGCGGGAATCGACGGCACGGAGGTTTGAGTGCTCTCCCGCCACGGCGGGGACCCTGCGCCGTAGCGGGCCGACGGCCCGGCCAGTTCGCGGCGGCGGTGCCGTGCACCTAGGCCACGTGTCCGGTGCACGCAGTTCCAGGCAAGCCGCCCACAGGGGAGAGGCTTGTCCGGCGGTCCCCGGCCTCACTCGCTCAGCCCGAGAACCCCCGCTGACCAGCCGCCTCCATCACTCACCACAGCCGCTCAACCTCGGCAAACGCCTCTTGCCCACCTGCCATGCGTGATGTATACATCTTGTCCATGAGCAGTGTACGACAGGCTGGGCGGGCCGGGTCCGCGCAGGACGTCACCTATCGGTTCCTCAAGCAGCGCATCGCCGAGCTTCCGCGCGACGGCGGCACTTTCCTGACCGAATCGGAGGTCGCCGAGGCAGCGGGCACGTCCCGTACTCCGGTGCGGGAGGCTCTGCTGCGGCTCGAAGCCGAGGGGTTCCTCGAGATCGTGCCGAAGAAGGGCGCGTTCGTGCCGCCGATCTCCGACGCGGAGGTGCGGGCGGTGATGGAGGCGCGCGAGCTGGTCGAGGATTCGTGCGTCCGCAAGCTCGCCGAGCGCGTCGACGACGCTTTCCTCGCTGAGCTGGACGACATTCTCGCCAAGCAGCGCGAAGTGGTCGACGAACCGGTGCGGTTCATCGAGTTCGACCGTGCGTTCCACCGGGCGATCGTGCGGCGGGCGGGGAATCCGGTGCTGGCCGAGTTCTACGAATCGTTGCGGGACCGGCAGGTCCGGATGGGGTTGCGCGCGGTCGCGGGCAGCGAAACCCGGGCCGAAACAGTGCTGGCTGAGCACGCGGAGATCGTCGAAGCGCTGCGCGGCGGCGAGCCGGCGGCGGCTGGAGAAGCGCTGGCGAAGCATCTCTCCAGCACGATGACGGCGTTGCGGGTCGGGGAGCGGCTGTGAAGGTCGCGCTGGTGCAGCTGGCCAGCCCGCCGGACGAGACGGCCGCGGACCGCCGGGTGCGGGCCGGGCAGCTCGTGGAGTCGGCGCGCGGGGCCGAGCTGGTCGTGCTGCCGGAGTTGTGGGCTGCCGGGTATTTCTCGTTCGACGCGTACCCGGACGAGGCGGAAACCCTTGACGGGCCGACGGTGGCGGCGGGACGTGAGTGGGCGCGCAGCCTGGGTGCGTATGTGCATCTCGGCAGCCTCGTGGAGCGGGACGCGGCCGGGCGGCTGTTCAATACCGCGGTGTTGCTCGCGCCGGACGGCACGATCGCGCATACCTATCGCAAGGTGCACGTCTTCGGATACGCCTCGCGCGAGGCGGAACTGCTCACGCCGGGGGACACGCTCAGCGTCGCGGAAACGGAACTCGGGCCGATCGGCGCGACGACCTGTTACGACCTGCGGTTTCCCGAGCTGTGGCGCGGCCTCGTGGACCGCGGCGCGAAGACGGTCGTGGTTCCGGCCGCGTGGCCGGCGGCGCGGCGCGAGCACTGGCGGATGTTCACCTCGTGCCGTGCCGTGGAAGAGCAGGTCGTGGTGATCGCGGTGAACGCCGCCGGCACGCAGCACGGCGGCGTCGAGCTGGCCGGTACCAGCCGGATCGTCGATCCGTGGGGCACCGTGCTGGCGGAGGCGGGCGGCGGCGAGGAAGTGCTGCGCTGCGAAATCGATCAATCCATTGTGGACACGGTGCGGGCGGAGTTCCCGGTGCTGGCCGATCGGCGGTGGCCGGTGTCCACACCAGACTTCACGGGAGCGGGAGTATGAACACGATTGCCCTGCACGTCGCGGGAACCGGGGAGGAACTGGCGTTCACTCCGGCGCGGCTGGTGGTGGCCGGGTACACCGGGAGCGACGAGGCCGCGGTCGAGGAGCACATCGCCGAACTGGCGGCGATCGGCGTCCCGCGGCCGGAATCGGTGCCCGCGTTCTATCACCTGGATCCGGAATTGCTGACGACCGAGCCGGTGGTCGGTGTGAGCGCGCCGGGAACGTCCGGCGAGGTCGAGCCGGTGCTGATCCGGCATCGGGGAAGGTACTTCCTCGGGGTCGGGTCCGATCACACTGATCGTGATCTGGAGCGGGACGGGGTCGCACTGTCCAAAGCGGCCTGTCCGAAGCCGCTCGGCGAAGTGGTCGCCGAGCTCGGGTCCGAAGTGTCCATTCCGGGCTGGGACCACGTGGTCGCGGACTCCAGTGTGGACGGTTGCCCGTATCAGAAGGGGGAACTGGCCGCGCTGCGGCATCCGGCGGATCTGCTCGACCGGCTCGGCCCGGTCGACGGCGACTTCGCGCTGTACTGCGGCACTTTGCCGCTGCTCGGCGGCGAGTTCACCTACGGCGCGTACTGGCGCATCCACCTGGAACTGCCCGGCGGCCCGACCCTGACCCACGCGTACGAAACGAAACAGAGGAGCGAGTGATGCGCAGCGGAGCCGACTATCTGGCCGCATTGAAAGGCCCCCGGCGGATCTACCTCGACGGCGCGCCGGTCGAGGACGTCGCCCACCATCCGGCGTTCGCGCCGATCGCGAAGACCATCGCGGAACTGTTCGACCTCGCGGCCGACCCGGAGTCCGGCATCTCGGTCGCCGACGAGGCGACCGGGTCCACCGTGAACCGTCTCTTCACGCCGCCGCGCAGCCGCGAAGACCTGAAGGCCTACCGCGAAGCGGCGACCACCTGGGCGCGGCACACGCACGGCTGGGTCGGCCGCAGCCCGGACCACGTCGGCGCGTTCGTCGCGGCGTTCTCCGCGCACCCGGAGGCGTTTTCGCAAGGGGAGCGGGACTTTTCCGCCAACATCGCGGCCTACCACAAGCGCGTGCTGGAGGAGAATCTGTACGTCTCCTACGCGATCATTCCGCCGCAGGTTTCGCGGGCGACCACTGCGCACGCCTGGGAAGGCGACCTGATCCAGGCGGGTGTCGCGGAGGAGCGCGAGGACGGCATCGTGATCCGCGGCGCGCAGATGCTCGCGACCGGCGGCGCGGTGGCCGACGAGATCTTCGTGTCCTGCATCAAGCCGCTCGGCCCGGAGGACGCCGACTTCGCGCTCGGTTTCGCGGTTCCTGTTGACGCAGAAGGACTTAAGCTCTACTGCCGTCGTCCGTACGCCCCGGCCGCCACGAGTGAATACGACTACCCGCTCACCTCGCGCTACGACGAAACCGATGCGCTGGTGGTCTTCGACGACGTCTTCATTCCGTGGGACCGCGTGTTCGTCTACCGGGATGTCGCGGGTTTGCGGCGGCAATTCTTCGACACCGGCGCGCACGTGTTCGGCAACTGGCAGGCGCAGATCCGGTTCATGGTGAAGACGCAGTTCATCGCCGGGCTCGCGCGCAAGGTCGCGGCGGTCAACGGAGTCGACAAGTTCCCCGGCGTGGTCGAAAAACTCGGCGAGCTGGCGAGTCTGGCGTCCATTGTGGAATCCGCGGTGCTGGCCGCGGAATACACCGCGGAACCGGACAGCAACGGCATGTGGCGGCCCGGCTCCCGCGCGGTGTACGGCGCGATGGGGCTGCAGGCCGAGCTGTACCCGCGGCTGCTCGCGATCCTGCGCGACCTGGTCGGCGGCGGGGTGCTGCAGGTGCCCTCCAGCGTCGCGGACCTGACGAACCCGGAGACCCGCGCCGATATCGACAAATACATTTACAGCCCGTCCGCGCCCGCGGAGGAGAGGGTGAAGCTGTTCAAGCTCGCCTGGGACGTCGTCGGCAGCGAATTCGCTGGACGCCACCACCAGTACGAGATGTTCTACGCCGGCGCGCCGTTCGTGGTGAAGGGCTACGCCTTCCGCAACTACGGCTTCGACGGCGCGCTCAGCGACATCGACGCCTTCCTCTCCAGCTACGACCTCGACGGAGCGATCACCCGATGAACAAACCGGAACACGAATTCTTCCCGGTGACCGACGTCGCTTTCACGGTCTGCCCCGGCGACGACCCGAAGATCACCGAGCGAATCCTCGCCAAGGACCCGGAAACCGGTGTGGCGACGCGGATCCTGCGTTACGAGCCGGGTGCCGATTCGACGCCGATGGGCGTGCAGAAACACGATTTCTGGGAGGAGGTCTACATTCTCGAAGGCTCGTTCACCGACCTCACGCTCGGCCGGACGTTCACCGCGGGGATGTACGCCTGCCGTCCGCCGGGCATGCCGCACGGCCCGTGGCGGACCGACGAGGGGGTCGTCACGTTCGAGGTCCGCTACCCCGCCTGAACCCGCTCGTGAGTGCCTATCCCGGTTCTAACCGGCATAGGCACTCACGAGCCCCCTTCGCAAGGAGACCCCCATGCTCACCACTTCGTCGACTTCCTCGGCCGAGGTCGACCCGATGACGATGCGCCGCACGATGGGGCGGTTCGCCACCGGCGTCGCGGTGGTCACCACCCGGGCGGCGGGGGTGCCGCACGGGATGACCGTCAACTCGCTGACGTCGGTGTCGCTCGACCCGCCGCTGTTGCTGGTGTGCCTGACGACCGGCGCGCGCAGCACCGACGCGGTCGTCGAGGCGGGCCGGTTCGCGGTCAACATCCTGTCCGCCCGCCAAGAACAGCTCGCGCTGCGCTTCGCCCGCCGCGGCGAGGACCACTTCGCCGGGCTGGAGGTGACCGAGGGCCGCCATCGCGTGCCGGTGATCCCGGACGCCTTCGCGCACCTCGAATGCGACGTCGAGCGGCATCTGGTCGCCGGCGACCACGTGGTCGTGTTCGGGCACGTGCGCAGCGTGTGCGAGCGCGACGGCGAACCGCTGGCGTTCCACGGTGGACGGTTCGCGGACCTCACCGACCGGGCCAACGAGCCCGTGCACTGGTTTTTCTGAGGCAGTTCCCAAGGGGGGAATACGCCTCGGTGGCTGCGCCAACAGCCACCGAGGCTTCCGGCATCAGCACTTCATCCGCGTCACGGACCCTCCGACCACAGGAGCCGAAATGGCCGATACCTCTCGCGAACGTAACAGAAAACGCCCGCACACGCGGCTGGGGGTGGTGGCGGCGTCGAGTCTCGCCGGCACCGCCGTCGAATGGTACGACTTCTTTCTGTACGGCACCGCGTCCACTTTGGTCTTCAACAAACTGTATTTCCCTTCGCACGACCCGTTGGTCGGCACAGTTCTCGCCTTCGCCACTTACGCGGTCGGCTTCCTCGCCCGTCCGCTGGGCGCGGTGGTGCTCGGCCACCTCGGCGACCGCAAAGGACGGCGGTCGACGCTCATCGCCAGTCTGCTGCTGATGGGTGCTTCGACGTTTTTGATCGCTTTGCTGCCCACTTACGAGGCGGTCGGCGTGCTTGCGCCGCTGCTGCTCGTTGTCTGCCGTCTGGTGCAAGGGTTTGCGCTCGGTGGCGAGTGGGGAGGAGCGGTGCTGCTGGTGTCCGAGCATGGCGGCAGCGCGCGTCGGGCGTTCTGGTCTTCGTGGCCGAATGTCGGGCCGCCGCTGGGAAATCTGCTCGCTGCCGGTGTGCTGGCGGTACTCGGCGCGGTAATGCCCTCGGCCGAGTTCCTGTCGTGGGGCTGGCGGATCGCGTTCGGGTTGTCCGCGGTGCTGGTCCTGATCGGGTTGTGGCTGCGGCTTTATGTCGCGGAAACGCCGTTGTTCAAGGATGCGCCGAAGCCTGAGGGGCTGCCTGCGGGGGTGGTGGTCCGCAAGCATTGGCGTAGTGTGCTTCTCGCCGCGGCAACGCGTTTCGGAGAGAATGCCGGGTTCTATCTGTTCTCGTTGTTTGTCATCACTTACGTCACGACTGTGCTCAAAATGGACAGTTCGGTCGGGCTGACGGCGGTGCTGGTCGGGCAGGCGTGCGCGGTGGTGACGATCCCGCTGTTCGCCCTGCTGGCCGACCGGATCGGACGACGGCCGATCTACGTCGTGGCTTCCGTGGCGACGATCGTGTGGGCGTTCGTGTTCTTCGCGCTGGTCGACACGCGGAGTCCGGGCTTGATCACGGTCGCGGTGGCCGGCGGGTTGCTGATCTTCGCCGCGTACAGCTCGGTGATCGGGGCGTTCTTCGCGGAACTGTTCCCGACTGAGGTGCGGTACTCCGGGGTTTCGCTGGCTTACAACCTGGCCTCGGTGCTGGCCGGGTCGCTCGCGCCGATCATCGCGATCGGGTTGTACGCGAAGTTCGGCACCGGGTATGCGATCGGGGTCTATCTGGCGGTGATGGGGTTGATTTCGCTCGTGGCTTCGTTGCTGGCCAAGGAGACGAAGTCGGTGGATCTTGGTGCGGTGGCCGGGGAAGCGAAGGAGGAAGTTCGTGCACCCGTTGAATGAGTATTTGGCCGGTTACGGTCGTGGCGAGGAAGACCTTAGGCGTGCCGGGATACCGACGTGCCGGTGCTGTACACCGAGCACACGATCGCTCCGGTGCGATCGCGGAGGGAACCACTAGAGCGAAGCTGTACCGCGGGTTGGATTCGCAGCAGAAGTTGGTGAGCGTGCCGCACACGATCAACGTCTGCGGACGTCAACGCGACTGACAACGCCGAAGCATGGCCGCCTTGAGCGAAAGCGACCCCATTCACCACGAAGCAAAACTCAAGACAGCGCCTTGACGTCCAGCAATTGATTCACATGCGCAGTGAGCGCCGCGGCCTGGTCGAGATCGATTTCCCGGAACGTCACCGTATCCCGGCCAGGCCGGAGCTGGCCGACCTTCCACAGCGAGGCCGACGCGACAGTGGCGATCACCGCGAACCCGCCGGAGGTATTGCTGTCCGGCCCCAGCACGGTGAGCACGTCGCCGTAGGCCAGGATGCCGCCGGGCGGGTAGCTGGAGTCCAGGAGGTTCGACGGGTGCCCGCCCGCGACATCGCCGGACGGGCGGGCCCAGCGGAAGCGGTGCGGGTTGAACCGGATGCCCACCCGGTCCGAGCTCAGGTCGCAGCGCCACGACGCGGCCAGGAAGTCGGCGAAGTCTTCGGTGGTCAGGAAATCCGGGTCGGCGTGCGGGCCGCGGAGGATTTCGATTTCCCACGCCGTCGGGTAGGTCGGACGCAGGGACACCGGGAGGCGGCGCGGGCGGGAAGGAGTCGACGGGAAAGTGTCGAGGATGTCCGCGCGTTCGAGGGCTCGGCCGTCGAGGCCGCCGATGCCCGCCAGGAGGAAGGTGGAGCGGGAGCCGAAGACCTCGGGCACGGCGATGCCGCCGGACAGCGCCAGGTACAGCCGGTGTCCGGGGCCGCGCAGCACCTCGCAGGCGAGGACGTCGCCGGTTTCCACCGGGACTGATTCCCATTGCGGGACGGGAGATCCGTTCAAGGTGACGGAGGTTTCCGGTCCGGTGACGGCGATTCGGCCGGGAGCGAGGACGCCTGCTTGGAATCGGCCGAGCGGGATTTCCAGGGCGGCCGCGCCGGGACGGTTGCCCACGAGAAGATTCGCCAGGCGGAAGGCGAGCGAATCGACGGGGCCGGAAGGGAAGAAACCCAATGACTGCCTGCCGCGCCGGCCCGGGTAATCCTGCACGGTGGTTTGCAGGCCGGGTTCCAGCACTTCCAACGCCGCGGTCTGAGTCACGGGATTTTCACCAGTTCCTGCGCGGCGACGCGGTCCGCCCGTCGTTTGGCTGCTTCGGCGGCGATGGCCGGATCGGCTTGGACGGCGAGGTGGTCGGCGACCGCGTACCGACCGGGTTCGATGTCGTAGTCGTAGCGGCCTTCGAAAACCTGCCTGCGCAATTCGATCAGTTCCGCCTCTTCGACGCGGTAGAAGGAAATCCGGTCGCCGGGGTGGATCAGGATCGGGTCCGCCCGGTGCGCGCGCGGGCGGCGCACGAGGTCGCAGATCGGCAGCGTCCGGCCGAAAAGCTGGTACGAGCCCGGCGATTCGATCGGGTGGACGACCAGGCATGGCCCGCCGAACGCGACGGCGCCTTCAGGGGTCCAGGAGCGCGCGGGGTTGTATTTCGGGGCGACCAGTTCGGACCGAGGGTCGAGGGGGAGCAGCGAAGGCAGGCCGGGGTAGAAGCCGGTGAACGCGTTCCACCACTCGGATTCCAGGACCCGCGAATACAGCGCCTCGCGATTCGGCAGGCCATTGGAGCGCACGAGATAGTCGACGTTGTTGCCGTCGAGGACGTTCGGCGCGTCCGGGCGCGTGGTGATCTGGTAGCGCTCCACGGCCTCTCGCGACGTCGAATCGTCGAACGCGATCGGGAGTTTCACCCGGCGGCTCGGCAGGACGAGCGAGCCGGGTTCGGGGATTTCTTGGTGCAGCCGGTCCATGGCGGCGATCACGGCGTCGTGCTGGATTGTTTCCGGGTCGTAGTGCACGAGGAGCGAACGCAGTCCCGGCGCGACTTCCAGGATGCCGCGCACCGGGTTTTCCTCGAGGTGTCGGGCGGACGCGTGCGCGAAGAAGTTGAGCCCGAGGTCGACCGGCAGTGGCGGTCCGTACTCGACGAGCAGCGCGCGATCGCCCGCGGTCCGGTACGTGACGTCCGGCCGGGCCGGGGCGGGTGGGGGCATCGAGATCTCTTTCCGTTGTGCCGCCGGACGTCCGCGGGCGGGGAAGTCCGATCGGGACGGTTTCTACCCACCAGCACCGGGTTTTGTCCAGAACGTTGGTTCGTCCGGGTGGCGATCGCCCGGCAGCCGGGCAGGCCGCCGGTTACACTTCCGGCCGCCCGATCCGTCCCCGGGAGACACCATGCCGCTTACCGTCCAGATGCTGCTCGAACGCGGCGAACACGGTCTCGAACTCGCCGCCGAGGGTGCGCCTGGCGCGCTCGACCGGGCGGTTACGTGGGCGTTGATCAGCGAGCTGCCGGATCCGTCGCCGTATCTCGAGGGCGGCGAGCTCGTGCTGACCACTGGATCCCGGCTTGCGCTGGGGGAGGCGGGCAGCCGGGAGTATGTGGACCGGCTCGTGGCGGGTGGTGCGGTGGCGCTGGGGTTTGGGGCCAGTTCGTTCTATCAGGAGGTGCCTGGGGCGCTGGTCGAGGCGGCCAGCGAAGTTGGGTTGCCGGTGCTGGCGGTGCCTGCGACGACTCGGTTTGCTGCGTTGAGTCGGCTTGTTGCCGGGCATCTGTCTGACGAGCGGCAGCGGGAGTTGAATTACGCGGTTTCGGCGCAGCGGGATTTGACTCGGGCGTCGCTGTCGCCGTACTCGGCTCGGGCGATCGCGGAGCGGCTGGCTAAGGCGGTGCGGGGGTGGACGTTGCTGCTCGACGCTGCTGGCGGGTTTCGGGCGGGGGTGCCTGCGGCGCGGATGCATGTCGCGCGGGTGCGGATCGAGTTGCCTCGGCTGCGGGATCGGGCTAATTCGGCGAGTCTCAGCATGACTATCGCTGGGGAGTCCGTGGTGGTGTTGCCGCTCGCGGTGCGGGGGCGGGTGCAGGGGTTTTTGGTGGTGGGGCGGTCTACGCCGCTTACTACTGCTGAGCAGGCGATTGTTACTACTGCGGTGTCGTTGTTGTGCGCTGAGTTGCATAGTGCGCGAGGGGTGCTGGACAGCGAGCGGCAGCATCGGCTGGCGGTGTTCAAGGCTGCCGTCGCGGGGGATGCGGGGCTGGCTACGGCTATTGGGGAGGCGTTGGACACCGACTTTCCGGAGGGGGATCTTCGGGTCGCGATTTTGGGGGTTCCTTCTGGGCATGAGCGGGAGTTGCTCGAGCATGCCGAGGGGGATCACGGGTTGCGGAGTTTGCGGGCGTTGGTTGCCGAGTGGGAGCGGGGGCGGGTGGTGGTGTTGATGCCGCCCGCCGAGGGGGATACGCGGACGTTGGAAGCGTTGTTGCGGCGGATTCCGTTGGCTCGGGGGGCCGTTAGTGATCCGACTCCTCCTGAGCGGCTTGCTGAGGCTTGGGAGCAGGTGCGGTCGGTTTTTACCAGTTCGCCTGGGGATGCTGGGGTGCTTACTTGTGCTGGGGATGTGGCTACTAGCGGGTTGATGCGGTTTCTCGACAATGACGAGGTGCGGGGGTGGGCTCGGGCGTTGTTGGAGCCGGTTACGGATAAGACTGGGGCGGCGAAGATCGATTTGCGGCATACGTTGCGGACGTTCTTGGCGCATAACGGGCAGTCGGATGCTTCGGCTACGGCGCTGGGGATTCATCGGCATACGTTGCGGTATCGGATGGGGAAGGTCGCCGAGGCGCTGGGGAGAGAGGTGGATGATCCGGCTGTTCGGGCGGAGTTGTGGATCGCTTTGCAGTTGGATGATCAGTTGTGAGTTCTCGGGTTCGGCTCGTCGCCTGGCGGCGACATTGCGCCCGTTGGTTGCGTGGGGCACCCCGAAGCGTGATTGTGCTGACGGTTCGGGGGTGCTTGTCAAGGCGGGAAAGATGCCTTGACAAGCACCCCCGAACCGCAGGGAGGCTTCGTATCGGGGTGCGGGGGAGGGGCTGGGTGCCTCGATAGCGGGTGCACTGGTGCGGCTGGGTGGGGTGGTTGCATCGCGAGTTGGGTGCGCTAGTGCCTGTTGGGCGGACTTGCGCTGGTCGTGAGGGGAACCCTGAGGGAATCAGATTCCCTCAGGGTTCCCCTCACGGCGTTGCGGGGGCTTGACGGATTCAGAAGACGGTGCCGGTGATCGTTGCGCGGGCTGCTGACCTGCGGTGATGTCCGTGGGTGCTCCGGTTTGGCATCCCTGGGGAGGTCGTTGTCCAACTTGCGCACTACCCGCCTGAGGGTGCGTCGCGCAGTCTTTGGGGCACCGCTTCAAAGGGCCGGAGCGGAGGAAGTTCAACGGTGAACTGGAGGTGCCCCTATGGGCACGTCGCTGCATCCGCCGCAGCTGGTGACGGGGTCTCGGACTCTCTACCTCGTTTGGGCGCCGGAGGATCCCGAGGGCGTCGCGCAGCTGGTTCCGGCTGGGCTCACGCCGGCCGCCGATCGGTCGTGCTACATCAATCAGTACGTGGTCGAAGGGGACGCTCAGACGTCGGCCAGCGACGGGGACGACGCGTTCGGTGCTTACTCGCTGACGTATCTCGGGGTGAATCTGTCCGGATTGGACACCGAAGCGGGAGTCCCGGGGCGGTGGTGGACCGATTACCACAACAGTTCCGAGCCGATGATTCGTTACGCGCGGGAGCACGGCGTTCCGGCCGGTGCACCAGGGGAGACGACGCTCGATCTCGACGGGGATCGGCTGGTCGCCACTACTTCCGTCGAGGGGCGGCCGATTATCCGGACTACCGCGCGTCTCTCGATCGGCACGCCGCAGCGGGTTACCGGGCAGTTGCGGTACATCACGAGTCGCGGTGGTGAATTCGTCAGCGGGCGGTATGCCTACGTCGCTGACATCGCCGAGGAATTCGCGGTCGAATCCTTCGAGTTCCTCGACAAAGAGCACCCGGCCTACCGGTTGCGGCCTGCCCAACCCTTGCAGGTGACGTTCGGGTTCTACTCCCCGGCCATGTCCTTCGTCTACCCCGGCGGCGAAGGGCCGCTGGGTTCCGAGCACGGCAGCTAAAAACCAACAAGGAGCACCGGCAATGGCTCTGCTGGACCGAGCACAGTGGTACGACATCGCCCGCGATACTCGATGGACTCCGCGTTACGTCACCGAAGCGGAGTTGTTCCCGCCGGAGTTGTCCGGCGGCGAGGGGTTGCCTGACGAGGTCTGGGCTACTTATGACGAACCGTACAAGGTGAGTTATCGCGAATACGTCGACATTCAGCGGCAGAAGGACGCCGGGGCGTATTCGGTCAAGGCCGCGTTGGAGCGCGCGGATCTCTACAATAAAGCCGATCCGGGCTGGATTTCCATTCTCAAGGAGCACTACGCGGCGGTCGCGCTCGTCGAGTACGGCGCGTCGTTCCAGGAGTCTCGCTTCGTGCGCTGGTCGAAGGCTCCCGGCATGCGGAACATGGCTACCTTCGGGATGCTGGACGAGATCCGGCACGGCCAGATCCAGTTGTACTTCCCGCACGAGTACGTGAACAAGGACCGCCAGTTCGAGTGGTCGCACGCGGCGATGTTCACCGACAATTGGGTCACGCTCGGCGCGCGGCACTTCTTCGACGACGTGATGATGACCCGCGACGCCGTGTCGACCTCGATTTTCGCGAACTTCTCCTTCGAGACCGGCTTCACGAACCTGCAGTTCATCGGCCTTTCCGGCGACGCCGCGAAGGCAGGCGACTTCACGTTCTCCAAGCTGATCCAGAGCATCCAGTCCGACGAGGCCCGGCACGCGCAGCTCGGCACGCCGCTGCTGCAAATGCTGATCGAGAACGGCCAGAAGGACGTGGCGCAGAAGAAGATCGACATCGCGTTCTGGCGCTCGTACCGGCTGTTCACCATTCTGTCCGGAATTCCGATGGACTACTACGTCCCGCTGGACGTCCGTGAAGCGTCCTTCAAGGAATTCATGGAGGAGTGGATCGTCACTCAGTTCATGCGCTCGCTGGAGGACCTCGGCCTCTCCAAGCCGTGGTATTGGGACATTTTCCTGCGCGACATCTCCGAGCACCACCACGGCCAGCACCTCGGCACCTACTCGTGGCGGCCGACGCTGTGGTGGGACCCGGCGGCGGGCGTCAGCCCGGAGGAGCGCGACTGGCTGGAGGAGAAGTACCCCGGCTGGAACGGCACCTTCGGCAAGGTGTGGGACGTCCTGATCGACAACTTCGCCAACGACCGTCCGGAAAAGACGGTGCCGGGCACGCTGCCGATCATCTGCAACGTCTCCCAGCTGCCGATCGTCGGCACGCCTTCCCAGACGCTGCGCGACATTTCGCTGGTCCACGAAGGACGGCGCTACCACTTCGCGTCCGAAGTGGACAAGTGGATCTTCGAGGACGACCCGGAGCGCTACCGGCACCACAAGAACCTGGTCGACCGGTTCCTCGGCGGCGAGATCCAGCCAGCGGACCTCGGCGGCGTCCTGGAGTACATGGGCCTCGGCTCGGTCGGTCCCGGCGGCGACGACGCGCACGGCTTCGCCTGGGTCGACACCTACCGCAAGCAGCTCGTCAAGGCCGGCTGAAAGGAACGCTGATGGCCACCATTCCGCTCGCCGTGCACTTCGACGGCGACTTCGTGCTCAAACTGCTCCCCGCGGACAGCGAG
Source organism: Amycolatopsis sp. cg13 (assembly GCF_041346965.1). Lineage (GTDB taxonomy): Bacteria > Actinomycetota > Actinomycetes > Mycobacteriales > Pseudonocardiaceae > Amycolatopsis. Next base: position 2,713,677 of record NZ_CP166848.1, on the reverse strand, counting down.
CACACGATGGACGAACTCGCCGCCGCGGCGGCCGAGAACTCGGTCGGCATCCACGTGCCCGACCAGCCCGGCCGAACGCTCCGCGTGCGCCGCCAGGGCGACGCGCAGCCGTTCGAGCGGGCCAGCACCGTCGCGGCGGCCGGTCTCGGGCCGACCGAATGCGTCGAAGTCTATTTCGAGTGAGGAGGACCGGATGAGCACCGCTGAACCCATCGCCGACCCGGTCGGCCCGGTCCTGCAGGTCGGCGAGGTGGCGCGCGCCGTCGCCGACGCCGCTGTGACCGACAACCCGGGCTGCCGGGTCGACATCCGCGACCGCGGTTCCTACGTGCGGGTCGAGGTCGAGGGCGGCGAATGCGTCCTGCGCCGCGAGACCATCGCCGAGGAGCTCGGCCGCCCGTTCAAGATGTCCGAGCTGGAGCTGATCATGCCCTCGTTCGTCGGGCGGATCGAGACCGGCGGCGACGTCTTCCGCTTCTACCTGGGCACTTCCGCCCGCAAGGAGGCCAGCTCGTGAGCACCCCGCTCAAGCCGCTCAAGACCTGGGGGCACCTCGCCGCCCGCCGGCGCAAGCCGAGCGAGTACGAGATCGTCTCCACCAACCTGCTGTGGCACACTCGCGACCCCGAGCAGCCGTGGGACGTCGGGCACACCGGGTTCATGGCGGACTTCTACCGCCGCTACCGCAACCAGAGCCCGATCACGCACCCGGACTGGAACGCCTTCCGCGACCCGGACGAACTGGTGTACCGCACGTACAACATCCTCCAGGACGGCCAAGAGTCCTATGTGGATGGTTTGCTCGACCAGCACGACGCCGAAGGCCACGACCGCGGCCTCTCGCCGGAGTGGGTCGCGATGCTGGCGCAGCTGTACACGCCGAGCCGGTACCTGCTGCACACCATTCAGATGGCCAGCGCGTACCTCGTGCACATGGCCCCGGCCAGCACGATCGCCAACTGTGCGGCGTTCCAGGCCGCGGATTCGCTGCGGTGGCTGTCCAATGTGGCCTACCGCACCGCGGAGCTGCGCCAGGCGCATCCGACCGCCGGGTTCGGCGAGCGCGAACGTGAGCTGTGGGAAGAACTGCCTGCCTGGCAAGGGTTCCGCGAGCTGATGGAACGGCAGCTGACCACGTTCGACTGGGCCGAGGCATTCGTTGCGCTCAACGTGGTGGCCAAGCCCGCGTACGACGAGATCGTGCTGCGTCAGCTCGGCGTCAGTGCCCGGCGGCACGGCGACGTGCTGCACGCGCTGCTGGCCGAATCGGCACTGCGGGACAGTGAGCGTTCACGGCGCTGGACCGAAGCGCTGGTCACCCAGATGTCCGAAGTGGATTCGAACGTCACGCAGCTGCGCGAGTGGGTCGCGAAGTGGCAGCCGCTCGCGGTCGCCGCAATCGAGGCGTACGGCACGGAGGTGGCGGAAAACGCCGAAGCGGCGGAGAACGCGATCGGCGCGGTCCGGGCGTTCCAGCGGCAGCTCGGCATCGGAGGCTGAACCGGCCATGACGACCGAACACCAAGTCCTCCTGCGGGGGACCGGCGTTCGCTTTCCTTGCGCGGAGGGCGACACGCTGCTGCGTGCCGCCCTCCGCGCGGGGGTCGGCCTCAGCTACGAGTGCAACAGCGGAGCCTGCGGAAGCTGCCGGTACGAGCTGCTGGAAGGCGAGGTCCGCACGCGCTGGGCGGACGCACCCGGACTCAGCGCCCGCGACCGGCGCAAAGGCCGCCGGCTGGCGTGCCAGAGCGAACCGGCCAGCGACTGCGTGGTCGACCTCGCTTCGGTGCCGGAACCCGCGCCGCACCGGCCGATCCGGCAGCGTGCCCAGCTGCGCGAGGTGCACCGGCTCACCCACGACATGGCCGAATTCGTGTTCACCGCGGAAAAGCACGCCGCGTTCAGCGCCGGGCAGTACGCGATGCTCGGGTTCCCCAGCGGCATCGAACGCGCGTACTCCATGAGCAATCTCGGCAACTGCCAGCGGGAATGGAAGTTCGTCGTCAAGCGGTCGCCGGGCGGGAAAGCGACGTCGATCCTGTTCGACGGCCTCGACCTCGGCGAGACGATCGAGCTGGACGGCCCGTACGGGCAGGCGTATTACCGCGCCGGCGACGACCGAGACATCGTTTGTGTCGCAGGCGGTTCCGGGCTCGGCGCGATGGCGAGCGTCGTGCTCGGCGCGGCCGCTCAGGCCGACGCGGGCGAGCGCACCGTACATTTGTTCTGCGGCGGCCGTGCTCCGCGCGATTTGCACATTCCGGAAGCGATGGCGATGGCGCAACGCCGGCTGCGCGCGCTCCATGTCCACACTGCAGTGTCCGAACCGGACTCAGCGGATTCCGAATCGCACCAAGGATTCGTGCACGAGGCCGTGGTCGCGAAGCTGGGCGAGACGCTGACTGACTTCACCTACTACGCCGCCGGGCCGCCCGCGATGACCGACGCGCTCGCCCGCGCGCTGGTGCTGGACGGCGGGCTCGCCGCCGACCGGCTCCATTTCGACCGGTTCAGCTGAGAAAGGAGCTTCCGCATGGGTTACGTGCGGGTGTGCAGCCTCGACGACGTCTGGGAAGGCGACATGGAGTCGTTCGAGGTGGGGGACAAGGAAGTGCTGATCGCCCACCTCGACGGCGGCGACGTCGTCGCGACCCAGGCGATCTGCCCGCACCAGCAGGTCGAACTGGTCGAGGGCGAACTGGACAAGAAGACCCTCATGTGCAAAAGCCACCTGTGGACGTTCGACCTCACCACCTGCCAGGGCATCAACCCGGGCCACGCGCAGCTGGCCCGGTACCCGGTGCGGCTCGAGGGCGACGACGTCTACATCGACCCCGACGGGGACACCCCGAAGATCGCGCATTCCTGACGGATCTCCCGGAAGACCTCCTGAAAGACAAGGAAAAGCACTCATGGTTGCCATCAACTGCGACATGGGCGAGGCCTACAGCATCTACCGCTGCGGCGACGACGAGGGCATCATGCCCTACATCACGGTCGCGAACGTCGCCTGCGGTTTCCACGCCGCCGACCCGGTCGTCATGCGGCGGACCGTCGCGCTGGCGCACGAGCATTCGGTGAAGGTGGGCGCCCACCCGTCGTTCCCGGACCGCGACGGGTTCGGCAGGCGGGAGCTGAAGATGGAGCCCGAGGAACTCACCGCCGCGGTGGTGTACCAGGTCGGCGCGCTGACCGGTTTCCTGGCCGAACACGGCATGCCGCTCAACCACATCAAGCCGCACGGCGCACTGTACGGTCTGGCTTCGCGGGACGAGACGGTCGCGCGGGCGATCGCCGAGGCCGCCGACGTGTTCGACGTGCCGTTGATGGGCATGGCCAACACCACGCACGAGAAGGTGTGGGGCAAGCGCAGCCAGGGCTTCATCGCCGAGTACTACACCGACCTCGACTACCGCGCCGACGGTTCGCTCATCATCACCCGCGAGCACGTCGCCTACGATCCGGCGATCGCCGCCGAACGGTCCGTGCGCGCGGTGACCGAGGGGCTCGCGACCTCTGTGGACGGTCAGGACATCCCGATGCGCGCGGACTGCATCTGCGTGCACTCCGACACTCCTGGCGCGGTGGATCTGGCGAAAAGCGTGCACGACGCCTTGACGCCGTACCTGACCTGATTTCAACTGACTGTCCCTACCGAACCGAGCGCGAGGTGACGCTGATGTCCCGTCTCGAAGTGGTTTCGCCCATTCCCGGGGTCTTTTACCGCAAGCCCGATCCGGACAGCCCGGATTTCGTGAAGCCCGGCCAGCAGGTTGCCGCGGACGACACGGTCGGGCTGGTCGAGGTGATGAAGTCCTTCTACCCGGTGCCCGCCGGCGCGGCCGGGACCGTCGTGGAGTTCGCCGCCGACGCCGAGGCGGTCGTCGACGCGGGCCAGCCGCTCGTGGTGCTCGAGGTGGACGCATGAAACGGTTGCTGATCGCCAATCGCGGCGAGATCGCGGTCCGGATCATTCGCGCGGCCAACGACCTCGGCATCGAGACGGTCGCGGTCGTCAGCGAGGCGGACCGGAGCGCCACGCACGCGCTGCTCGCCGACCAGGTCGTCCCGATCGGCCCGGCCCCGGCGACGAAGAGCTATCTGGTGGCGGACGCGATCCTCGCCGCGGCAAAGGAAACCGGCGCGGACGCGGTGCATCCGGGTTACGGATTCCTGTCCGAGCGCGCGTCGTTCGCCGCGGCGGTCGCGGACGCGGGGCTGACCTTCGTCGGCCCGGAGGCCTCGGTCATCGAGCAGATGGGGGACAAGGTCCGCGCGCGGCAGGTCGCCCAGGCGGCCGGCGTGCCGACGGTGCCCGGGACGCCCGGTGGAGTGTCCGATGTAGCCGAAGCGGTCGCGGCGGCGGGCGAGATCGGGTATCCGATCATGCTCAAGGCCGCGGCGGGCGGCGGCGGGCGCGGGATCCGGGTGGTCGCGGACGAGGCTGAGCTGAAGGTCGCGTTCCCGCAGGCTTCCGGCGAGGCGGCGAGCGCGTTCGGTGACGGGCAGATGTACCTGGAGCGGTTCGTGCGGGCCGCGCGGCACGTCGAGGTCCAGGTGCTCGGCGACGGTTCGGAGACGGTGCACGTGTTCGAGCGCGAGTGTTCGCTGCAGCGGCGGCGGCAGAAGGTGGTCGAGGAAGCTCCGTCGCCGGGCATCGACGAGCGGATCCGGGCCGAGATGACGTCCGCGGCGGTGCGGTTGTGCAAGGAGGTCGGCTACCGCAGCGCGGGCACGTGTGAGTTCCTGGTGGACGATGACACCGGCGAGTTCTTCTTCATCGAGATGAACACCCGGATCCAGGTCGAGCACCCGGTCACCGAACTGATCACTGGGATCGACCTGGTCGCCGAGCAATTGCGGATCGCGGCCGGGGAACCGTTGCGGTTCAAGCAATCCGATGTGACCAAGCGCGGGCACGCCATTGAATTCCGGGTGTGCGCCGAGGATCCGGACCGGAATTTCCTTCCTGGACCCGGAAAGATCGGCGACGTGCGGCTTCCGGGCGGGCCTTGGGTCCGCACCGACACCTGGCTCGCGCCGGGCAGTCAGGTTCCGCCGTTCTACGACTCCCTGGTGGCCAAGGTGGTCGTGTGGGGCGACGACCGGCCGACCGCGTTGCGCCGGGCGAACCGGGCACTGTCCGAATTGGTCGTCGAAGGCGTTCCCACCACCACGACGCTGCTCATCGAACTCCTCGGGCAGCAATGGTTCGCCGACGGCGCGTTCACCACCGGGACGCTCGAAGAGTGGCTCGTCCGGCGAGCGGAGGCGAGCGCATGAGCGGCGCGACGCCCGCCCGGTACAGCTGGGGCGGGGACGAGCACATTTTCGTCGAGCTGGCCGAGGAAATGAGCCTGCAGGCGAACTTCCGCGCGATGGCGATCACCACGTCGCTGCGCGAGAACCGGCCGGACGGCGTCGTGGAGATCTGCCCGGCGAACGCGTCCTACCAGGTTCGGTACAACCCGGATGTCATCGAACCGCGCACCCTGATGGCGCATTTGCGCGATATCGAGGAGAAGGTCGGCGACGCCGCGGACTTCAGTCTCGCTACCCGCGTGGTCGAGATTCCGGTGCTGTATCAGGATCCGTGGACCACCGAAACGCTGATGCGGTTCCGAGACCGGCACCAGGACCCGGACGCGACGGACATCGAGTACGCCGCGCGGATCAACGGTTATGCCGGTGCCGAGGAATTCATCGCGGCACACAGCGGCGCGCCGTGGTTTGTTTCGATGGTCGGCTTCGTCGCAGGTCTGCCGTTCATGTACCAGATGGTGCCTCGCGAACGGCAGATCGTCGTGCCGAAATACCTGCGACCGCGTACGGACACTCCTAAGCAGACAGTCGGCTACGGCGGCTGCTTTAGTTGCATCTACTCGGTTCGCGGAGCAGGCGGATATCAGATGTTCGGGATCACACCCGCGCCGATTTACGATCCGGCGCAGGAACTCCCGGACTTCGGCGATTTCATGGTGTTCTTCCGGCCCGGCGACATCGTGCGGTTCAAGCCGATCGACCGTGACCAGTACGACGACTACGTCAAGGAGGTCGAGGCCGGGACGTTCCGGATCCGTTCGCGCCCGGTCGACTTCGGGCTGCGCGAGTACCTCGACGACCCGGACGGCTTCACCGCGGGACTGATGGAGGTGCTCCGTGCCGATTGAGGTCCGCCAGCCCGGACTGGCCACGACGATCCAGGACGCCGGCCGCAACGGCTATTACGACGTCGGCATCCCGCCCTCGGGCGCGCTCGACCAGTTCTCGTACTCGGTCGCGAATCGCCTGGTAGGAAACGATCCCGGCGAGGCCGCACTCGAGTGTGTCTACATGGGACCGGAGCTGCACTTCACCGAGGACACGGTCATCGCGATCACCGGCGCCGAACTTCCGCCGAAACTCAACGGCGAGGAACGGCCGTTGTGGGAAGCGTTCGCGGTGCAGGCCGGTGATGTCCTTACCTTCGGATTCTGCAAACGCGGTGCCCGCGCCTACATCGCGGTAAGCGGCGGCATCGACGTTCCCTTGGTGCTGGGCAGTCGATCCACTTACGGGCTGGGCAAACTCGGCGGGATCAGCGGTGCCCCGTTGGTCGCCGGAGACGTCGTCCCGGTCGGCACCGGCGCTGGTGTTCCAGGGCGTTCCCTGCCGGAATCCTTGCGTCCGGCGTTGTCGAAGGAAATCGAAGTCCGCGTGGTGATGGGTCTTTACGACCACGTGCTCACCGACGCTGGCCGCGCAACCTTCCTGGACACCAACTGGACGCTTACCCCGGTCGCCGACCGCGTCGGATTCCGTTACCAGGGCGCACAATTGGAAACCAAGCCGCGGACGCCGCCGTTCGGTGCCGGACAAGACCCGTCGAACATCGTGGACGCGCCTTATCCGATCGGTTCGATCCAGGTTCCCGGCGGCGTCGAGCCGATCATCCTGCACCGGGACGCGGTGTCCGGCGGCGGTTACATGATGGTGGGCACTGTCCTCAGTGGAGACTTGGACCTGGTGGCGCAGTCCGCACCGAATACCAAGACCCGTTTCGTCGCGGTCGATCTGGACGAAGCGCTCGCCATCCGCCGCGATTACCGTGCCCGCACTCAGCAGGCCGCTGATTCCCTGAGCTGACAAGGAGTTCTCCATGCCGCACGTTCAGATCGACTGGTTCCCCGGTCGCACCGCCGAGCAGAAACGCGAGCTGGCCGAGGTGCTGACCCGCGAGATCTGCCGCATCGGAAACTGCGCCCCGGAATCGGTCGGCATCGTGTTCACCGACGTCGACACCGCGAACTGGGCGCGGGCGGGCAAGCTCTTCTCGGACAGCTGATGGCCACCCTTCGCTCCCACGTCCTGCTCGACGCCCCCGCCGACGCGGTGTGGCAGGTGATCGGCGACGTCGCGTCCGTCGCCGATTGGTTCCCGTCGATGAAGTCCTCCACCGGCGATACTCAGCACCGCACTGTGGTCCTGGGAGACGGCTCAGTCCTGGAAGAAGCCGTTGTCACGCATGACCCGGCCCGACGGCGGCTGCAGTACCGGGTGACCGGAGGGGATCTTCCGATCACCGCGCACCTCGGCACTGTGGATGTGCTGGAGATCGACCCGGGCCGGTCGATCGTCGTATACAGCACCGAAATCACCCCGGACTCGCTCGCCGACGCCTTCGATGCCGCCATCAGCGAGGCTGTCGCACGCTTGCCCGCACAACTGTCCTGAGGGCCGTGAAGGACTCCTTGAGGGAATCAGATTCCCTCAAGGAGTCCTTCACGGCCGTTCCGCGAGCCGGTAGCCGGGGCCGTGGGAGACGAGGCGGCCGCCGGTGGGCGGGGCGAAGTGCGTGCCCAGCACGAGAGCGCCCGAATCGGCTAGCCCGGCCAGGAGACGACGGCGGGTCTTCTCGGATTCCGCCGGGTCGATGTCCACGGAAGCGCCGATCTCCGGGTGTGCGAACTGCACCGGATGGTGCACCGCGTCCCCGGTGATCAGCGCGGTTTCGCCGGAGCTGGTCAGCTCGATCGAGACGTGCCCCGGGGTGTGGCCGGGCGTCGGCAGCAATCGCACGCCGGACACGATTTCCACGCCGTCGGCAGGAACGTCGACCAGGTCGAGCAGCCCCGCACGCTCCACTGGGAGCACGGAATCCTCGAACATCTGCCGCCGCGGTCCGTCCATCTCGTAGCCTGCCCAGAACTCCCGCTCGGCGCGGGAGGTGACGTGCCGGGCGGAGGCGAACGTCGGCACCCACTCGCCGTCCTGCTCGCGGGTGTTCCAGCCGACGTGGTCGGTGTGCAGGTGGGTGAGCAGCACCAGGTCCACCTCGTCCGGCGCGAACCCGGCGGCGGTCAGCGCGTCCAGGTATCCGGTGTCGAGGTCGTGCCACGCCGGGTTGGCGCGGGTCTTCCCGTTGCCGATGCCGGTGTCCACGAGGATCTTCATCCCGTCCTTCTCGAACGCGAAACTGTGGCTGTGCAGCCGGATCTCGTCGTTCGCGGCGGGAAGCAACCACGCGCCAGTAGCGGCGGGCAGTTCGATCTCGTCGATTCGGTGAACGGTGAGGTCGCCGATGGTCCAGGTCACAGGTCCTCCTTAACGCAACATGTTTGCGTTAAGCGACGCTACTGGCTACCGTCGCTTAAAGCAAACACTTAGCTTTTAGGAGGACCTGTGTCCGAACTTGCCCCCGACGAGGCCGCCCGCCTGGCCGCCCGTGCCGGACTGCCCCTCGATGCGGCCCGGCACACCAGCGTGGCCGCCGTGGCGAACCACATCCACTCGGTGGTATCTGTCCTGCGCGATCTGGAATTCGGCGACACCGCACCGGCTTCCACCTATCGCGTGGAGGAGGACGTCCGTGTCGCTGGCTGACCTCACGCTCGCCGAAGCCTCCGCCGCGATCCGGACCCGGCGTGTCTCGCCGACAGAGTTGGTCGAGGACGTCCTGACCCGCATCGACGAGGTGGAACCCCGCCTGAACGCCTATGTCGCAGTGGAGGCCGACCGAGCCCGCGCCCAAGCCGCGGAACTCGGCCAGATTCGCGGCCCGCTGCACGGCATTCCCATGGGCCTGAAGGATCTGATCGACGTGGCCGGAACCGCGACCACCGCCAGTTCCCAGGTCCGCGCCGGACATCGCGCCGAAAAGGACAGCACCGTCGCCGCCCAGCTCAAGACGGCCGGAGCGGTCCTCCTCGGCAAAACCCACACGCACGAATTCGCGTACGGCCTCACCACTCCGCAGACGCACAACGCCCGCAACCCGTCCCGCGTGGCCGGGGGATCCAGCGGCGGCTCAGCAGTAGCCGTCGCCGCCGGTGCCGCGACGTTCGCACTGGGCACGGACACCGGCGGCTCGATCCGCGTCCCCGCCGCGCTGAACGGAGTCGTCGGCCTCAAACCGACTTACGGCCTCATCCCGCGGAACGGCGTGACGTCGCTGTCCTGGTCGCTGGACCACGTCGGCCCGATCACCCGCACTGTGGAGGACGCCGCTTTGGTGTTGTCCGTCCTCATTGGACAATCATTCCCGACCCGCGAGGACTTGACCGGACTACGCGTGGGAGTCCCCGGCAACTACTACTTCGACCGCATCGACCCGGTAGTAGAAGCCGCGGTCCGCGAAGCCATCGACCACCTCGCCGAACTCGGCGCCGAACTGGTCGACGTCGAAATCCCGATGACCCGCTACCTCCAGGCGACGCAGTGGGGCTTGATGGTCCCCGAAGCCACGGCGTACCACGAACGAAGCCTGCGGACCGTGCCCGACCAGTACGCCGCCGACGTCCGCGTCCTGCTCGAAGCCGGCGAGCTGATGAGCGCGGGGGACTACCTGCGCGCTCAACGCGCCCGCACCCTCATGCGCGAGGAATGGACGCGGCTGTTCGAGCAGATCGACGTCCTCGCCGCGCCGACCGTCCCGATGACCGCCGTCCCAGCCGGACAGGAGACAGTCACCTGGTCCGACGGCACCGTCGAAGCGGTCTCAGACGCGTACGTGCGGCTGTCGGCCCCCGCGAACATCACCGGCGCACCAGCGTTAACCCTCCCGATCGGCGACGACCCCGACGGGATGCCGATCGGCCTGCAACTGATCGCCCGGCCGCACGGCGAACCGGTGCTGCTGCGGACCGGCCACGCCTTGGAACGGACGCGGCTTAGAGTGGCAAGGTGAGCCAGAAGCGGATGGTGCGTCCGGGCGGGCGCAGTGCGCGAGTCCAGGAATCGGTGCACGCCGCCGTCCGCGACTTGATCGCCGAATCGGGCCGGGACGCGCTGACCGTGCCCCAGGTCGCGGCGCGAGCGGGCGTCACGCCGTCGACGGTCTACCGGCGCTGGGGAGACCTGCAGGAACTCCTGTCGGACGTCGCGGTCGAGCGGCTGCGCCCGGATGCACCGCCGGAGGACCACGGTTCGCTGGCCGAGGACCTGGCGGCGTGGACCGAACTGTTCCTGGACGAGATGTCCTCGCCCGCCGGCCGGGCCTACATCCGTGACGCGCTGCTCGGCGACCCGGACGGAAGCAACGCCGGACAGTGCTCGGCGTACGCCGCTGACCAGGTCGAAGTAGTCCTGGCCAGGGCGGCGGCCCGCGGCGAAGCGGCCCCGTCGGCGGAGGCGGTGATGGACCGGGTGGTGGCGCCGATCATGTACCGGATCCTCTTCCGTCCGGACGGTCTCGACGCCGCCTATGCCCGTCGGTTGGCGGCTGAGGTGCTGGCTTAAAACCAGTGCACGCAGTGCGGCGCACGATCGGACCGGAATAGCAGATCGGCGAGCCCGGCGACTTCTCTGCTGTGCGCCCGGACATGCCCAGCCCGGACCAGCACACTCGGCAACGTTCCGCCGAGGTAGATCGACCCCAGATCGCTGACATCCAGCGACAGGTCAGGCGCGAGGTCCGTCCGCACGCACTCGGCTTTCCCGTCCCGCACCGTCAGCAAATACCGGCCGTCCTGGTCCAGGAACGGGTCGGTGACGTCGAGGACCAGCGAACCGTCCGTGAACCAGCCGCGGGCGGTCAGTGCGCGCGGGACGTCCAGGATCCGCACCCACAGCCAGTCCGTCTCCCTCGGCTCGGCCGCGCGCAGGTCCGCCAGCTGCCAGCGCAGCGGGTTCCCCGGCGGGAGGTGCTTGAACTCGATCTTCTTGACCAGGTCGTGCCCGAGCAGGAACTGCGTGAGCGCGGTGAATCCCGCGTCGTCGGCCGCGATGACCTCGTCGACCGTCAGGGTGGCGTCGGTGACCAGGTAGCTCGCATATCCGTTCGCGACGCCTTCCGCGTCCCGGTGCACGGCGAGGTAGCGCGGCTCCGGTCCGGTCGGCGGGTGGCCCGCGCCCAGCGCCCACCAGCGATGCGGCCTCGACAGCGCACCAGGCTGCGTGCGGCGGTACCGGTCGTAGATCTCCTCCAGAAGCTCCCCACAGTCGACCCGCCGCAGCAACTCAACAGAGCCGGTCTCGACGCCAGCCCCGCGCGGAGCGGCGAAGGAGGTGCGGTGCCGCTCGACCGTCAGCTGCTCCGTGTACGTCGCCGGTCCGTAGCCGAACCGCCGGTAGATGACCGCTTCACTGCAGAGCAGGACGGACAGAAACTCCCCACGGGCACGAACGTCGGCGAGTTGTTCCTGCATCATCGCGCGAAGCACGCCTTGCCGCCGATGCGTCGGCAGCACGCCAACGGCAGTCACGCCAGCGGTCGGCGCAACCACGTCGCCCGGCAGCGTGAGGTCGAAGGAGTACGCACCGGTGGTGCCGACCGGCTTCCCGTCCGGCGCGAAGGCGATCAGGCTCCGTTCCTTCTCGTAAGCGCCGAGGACGCCGCTGCCCGCCGACTCCGGCCAGTAACGTCCGAAGGCGGCTTGGACGGTGCTGAAGTACAGGTCGTAGTCGTTGTCGTGCCGAATTTCCATCGCAGAAGTCCCCCGGGAGCTGACGGTGTCTCAACCGTATCCCAGTCGCGCTCCCGGGGGCAGGCAAGCGATTTACGGCTGAAGCGCACCCGGCCGGACGCGCGCCTGGAACTTCTGCAGCAACGCCGCCGCGACGCTCACCGCGATCACCGCCGGTTCCTTGCCGGTCAGGTCCGGCAGCCCGATCGGCGTCGTGATCCGGGACAGCGCCGCCTCGTCGTGGCCGAGGTCGGTCAGCCGCTTCCGGAACCGCGACCACTTCCCGGCGGACCCGATCAGCCCGATCGACCCGCACGTCCCGCTGCGCAGAGCCGCGTCGCACAGCGCGATGTCTTCGGCGTGGTCGTGCGTCATGATCAGCGCGTGCGTGCCCGCGGGCAGCTCCGACAGCACCGTTTCCGGCAGCAGCGGGACCTGGTGGACGTGCACGCTCGCCACTGCGTCGTCGAGCACAGCCAATCGTTCCTCGGTCAGCTGCGCCGGCCGGCTGTCGATCAGATGCAGCGAAACCTCGTGCCGGGCGAGCACCCGCGCCAGCTCCAGGCCGACGTGCCCGACCCCGAAGACCGCCACCGCCGGACGCACCGGCAGCGGTTCGAACAGCAGCGTCATCGTCCCTCCGCAGCATTGCACGCCATGCTGGTAAGGAGCCTTGTCGGACAACGAAAGCGTCTGCAGCTCCGGCGCGGTCGCGTTGTCCCGCAACAGTTCCCGGGCCCGCTCGATCGCGACGGCCTCGGCGTTGCCGCCGCCGATCGTGCCGTGGGTTTCCGAAGGGCCGACCACCATTTTCGCGCCGCCCTCGCGTGGGGTGTGCCCGCGCGAGGACGTCACCGTGACGAGCACGCCCGGCAGCCCCGCGTCCCGCAGGTGCTGCACCGCGCTGATCCAGTTCATGGCTGGCCCACCAGGTCCGGTACCGGCGCCTCGACCACCGGAGCGGCCGTGACGGCGCGGTCGATCGCCCAGAACACGGCCTCCGGCGTCGCCGGGGAAGCCAGGTCGACGCTGTGCCCGGGCTCGCCGAACGCGGCGACCGCCTGCCGCAGCGCTTCCCGCACCGCGAAGGCCAGCATCAACGGCGGTTCGCCGACCGCCTTCGACCCGTAGACCGCGCCTTCTTCCGCGGCGTCGGTCAGCAGCGTGACGTTGAATTCCTCCGGCATCTCCGAAAAGCTCGGCAGCTTGTACGTGCTCGCCGCCTGGGTCGCGAGCCGTCCGCGCGAGGGCCGGTCGGATTCGTCCCAGCGCAGGTCTTCCAGCGTCAGCCAGCCCATGCCCTGCACGAAGCCGCCCTCGATCTGGCCGATGTCGATCAACGGGGACAGGCTGTCGCCGACGTCGTGCACGATGTCGACCCGCCGCGTCCGGTACGCGCCGGTGAAGTCGTCCACCTCGACCTCGGCCAGCGCCGCGCCGTAGGCGAAATACTTGAACGGGGTGCCGCTCATCGTGGCGGAATCCCAGCTCAGGCCCTCGGTCCGGTAGTACCCGGCGGCCGACAGGTGCACCCGGTCGAAGTAGGCCGCGTGCACGAGTTCGTCCCAGCCGATTTCCTCGCCGGACGGAGTGCGCGCGGCACCGCGGACGATCCGGACGTCGCTTTCCGGCACACCGAGCTTGCCCGCCGCGACCGGGATAAGCCGGTCGCGGATCTGCTCGCAGGCGTTCTTGACCGCGCCGCCGTTGAGGTCCGCGCCCGAACTCGCCGCGGTGGCCGAGGTGTTCGGCACCTTGTCGGTCCGGGTCGGGGCGAGGCGCACCTTCTCCGGCGGCACACCCAGCGCGGTCGCGGCCACCTGCAGCATCTTCGTGTGCAGGCCCTGACCCATTTCGGTGCCGCCGTGGTTGATCAGGACCGAACCGTCCTTGTACACGTGCACCAGTGCGCCGGCCTGGTTGAACGCGGTGAGGTTGAAGGAAATCCCGAACTTCACCGGCGTGATCGCGAGGCCGCGCTTGGAATGCGGATGCTTCGCGTTGTACGCGGCGATCTCGGCCTGCCGACTTTCCGCGTCGCCCGAGTCGAGCAGTTGCTGCCAGATCCGGTGGATGCGTTCCGGGTGCCGCACCGGCATCCCGTACGGCGTGTCCTGGCCTTCGGTGTAGAAGTTGCGCCGCCGCAGCTCAGTCGGGTCGATGCCGAGCATTGGCGCGCAGCGGCCGAGGATGTCCTCGATCACCAGCATGCCTTGCGGCCCGCCGAATCCGCGGAAGGCGGTCTGCGACGTCTTGTTCGTCTTCGCGATCCGCCCCATCGCGCGGACGTGCGGAATCCAGTACGCGTTGTCGACGTGGCACAGCGCGCGGGCGAGCACCGGTTCGGACAGGTCGAGGCTCCAGCCGCCGTCCGCGGTCAGCACGACGTCCAGCGCCTGCAGCTTGCCGTCGGAGTCGAAGCCGACGCTCCATTCGGCGTGGAAACCGTGCCGTTTGCCGGTCATCGTCATGTCCTGGGTGCGGGTCAGCCGCAGCCGCACCGGACGTCCGGTGAGCGTCGCGCCGAGCGCGGCGACCGCGGCGTAGCCGTGCGGCTGCCATTCCTTGCCGCCGAAGCCGCCGCCCATCCGCAGGCTCTGCACGGTGACCTCGTGGCTGTGCTTGCCCAGCACGTGCGCCACGATGTCCTGCGTTTCCGACGGATGCTGCGTGCTGCTCTGCACGAAAATCTGGTCGGACTCGTCCACGTGCGCCAGCGCGCACTGGGTTTCGAGGTAGAAGTGCTCCTGGCCGGCGAAGTCGAACTCGCCGCGGAAAACATGCGCTGAACCGGCCATCGCCGGGTCGACGTCCCCGCGCGCCACCACTCGCGGCTCGCCCTGGAAACTGCCTGCGGCGATCGCCTCGCCGACTGTCACCAGCGACGGCAGCGCTTCGGTGTCCACCTCGACGGCCGCCGCGCCCAGCCGCGCCGCTTCCAGCGTTTCGCCGAGCACCCAGGCCACCGCGTGGCCGAAGAACATCACCTCGGACGGGAACAGCGGTTCGTCGTGGTGCACCCCGGAATCGTTGACCCCAGGGACATCCGCCGCGGTGAGAACGCGAACCACGCCGGGTACGGCTTCGGCCGCTTCGGTGCGGATCGCGAGCACCTTGGCATGCGCCTCGTTTACCTGTACGGGGTATGCGTGCAGGACGTCTTTGGTACGGGCGACGAGGTCGTCGGTGTACAGCGCGGTGCCCCGGACGTGCGCCGCGGCGGCCTCGTGCGGCCGGGCGATCCCGATGGACGGGCTTTCCGGGCGTTCGGACAATGCGCTCATGCTCGTGCCCCCTCCAGGGAGTCGGCGTGGAGTTTCAGCAGGCTGCGACCCAAAGTCGCGGCGCGGTAAGCGGCGCTCGCTCGGTGGTCGTCCATCGGCGTTCCCTCGCCGCGCAGGATTTCCGCGGCGGCGCGGACGGTTTCCTCGTTCCAGGACTGTCCGACGAGCGCCGCTTCGGTGTCGTGCGCGCGAATCGGTGTCGCGGCAACCCCGCCGAGCCCGATCTGCGCGGTGCGCACGAGACCGTCTTCGATGTCGAGCGCGAACGCGACGGCGACGCTGGAAATGTCGTCGAACCGCCGTTTGGCGACCTTGTGGAACGCCGTGGTTCCGGCCAGCGGCAAGGGAATCCGCACGGACCGGATCAGCTCGTCATCCCGCCGGACGCTCTGCCGGTAGCCGGTGAAGTACTCGTCGAGCGGCACCTCGCGGTCTCCGTCTACAGAGGACAGGACAACGCTCGCGCCGAGGGCCAGCAGCACTGGTGCGGAGTCACCGATCGGCGAACCGGTACCAAGGTTTCCGCCGAGTGTCGCGGCATTCCGGATCAATCGTGATGCGAACTGCGGGATCAGCTGGCGCAGGAGCGGCACCCGGCCGTCGAGGCGGCGGTCCATTTCGGTGAGGCTCAGCCCGGCCCCGATTTCGATCGTCTCCGCGCCGATGTCCAGCGTCTGCAGTTCGGGCACGCGATCGATGGCGACGACGCAGTCCGCCCGGACGCCGCGGATGTTCACCTCGACGCCCCAGTCGGTCGACCCGGCCACGAAGGTCGCGTTAGGACGGTCGTGGCGCAGCTGCAGCGCTTCGGCCCAGCTGGCTGGCCGGAGGTAATCCCGTCCGTCGCCATGCAGTTGGGTCGCAACGGGTTCCGGCGCGCTGCAGGCCCGCCGCTGCGCCAGCGGGTCCGACGCCGGGGGAGCGCCGAGCGCGTGCGCGGCATCGCGGATCGGCCGGTATCCGGTGCAGCGGCAGAGGTTTCCGCTCAGCGCGTGGATGTCGAAACCGTTCGGCGCGTGGTCGTCGCCGGTCGCGGCGCGGTCGCCGCGGTAGTACTCGGCGGCCATGCTGCAGACGAACCCGGGAGTGCAGTACCCGCACTGGGATCCGCCGCGCACGGCCATTTCGTGCTGCACCGGGTGCAAGTCCTCAGCGGACCCGAGACCCTCGGCCGTCCACACCTCCTGCCCGTCCAGCGAACCGACCGGGGCGAGGCACGCGTTGATCGCGACCAGGTCCGTCGGCGATTCGACGCCGGGGCGCGCGACCAGGATCGCGCACGCGCCGCATTCGCCTTCGGCGCAGCCCTCCTTGCAGCTGGTCAGGCCCTGTCCGCGGAGCCAGTCCAGTGCCGTGGTGTGCACGGGAACGGCGCCGATCGCGGTGCGTTTCCCGTTGACGGTCACCTCGGGGTCGACCATCGGAGTTCCTCTCGTCTTTTCTCGGCTGGGGCCACGGCCGCCGACACGCCGCATCGGCGCAGGTCAGGGGGGCCGTGGGGGAGTTCGCGGCACCGGGACTCTTGCCCGTGCGCGAGCGCATGCCGAGCGGGGGAGACCGCTCAGCGGCGCGTTGGCCAGCCGTGCGCGACGCGCCCCTTGTTCCAAGCGGACTGGCGCGTGCGCTGACGGAGGTCGGCGAGCTGACCGGAGGTCAGAAGCATCGCGCACCTCCTCGAGAGCGAACGGAACGGGCGGTACGGGCGCACCGCCGTCGACGAAGCGTAACGCCGGGCTCAGCGCGAGACAAGGGTCGGCGTCGCCCGAAAGGAGACCCAGGACACACGTCTAAATACCCCCAGGGGGTATAAAGTTCGTGCCGTCGAGAACGAGCGAAGGAGAAACCGATGAACGTCAACGGCACCGCACTTTCGACCGGCGAAGTCCAGCTCGGCGTGGTGCACGCCCCGGCGACGGCGGGGGAGGACGGCGAGCTGTCGTTCACCGTCGCCACCGCCGACGGACAGCCGGTAACCAAATACGAGGAGGCGCACGGCAAGCAGTTACACCTGATCGTGGTTCGCAACGACGGCGCGCATTTCCGGCACCGCCATCCGGTGCTCGACCCGGAAACCGGCGTCTGGACGATCCCGTGGGCTTGGGAAGCGGCAGGCACTTACCGCGTCTTCACCGACCTGACTCCGGCGGGTGGCGAGAGCGTCACGCTGTCGCGGACGGTCGAGGTCGCCGGCGACTACCAGCCGCAGGCCGCGGAACCGGCCGCTACCAGCGTCGTCGACAACTACGAAGTGACCCTTGAAGGCACGCTCGCGGCCGGTGCCGGAACGCTGCTGACCGCCCGCGTGACCCGCGACGGACAGCCGGTCACTGACCTGGAGCCGTATCTGGGTTCGTTCGGCCACCTGGTCGCGTTGCGCCAGGGCGACCTCGCCTACCTGCACATCCACGCGCTCGACGACGGGAAGCCCGGACCGGAGATCCGCTTCCACGCCGAGGCTCCGACGACCGGCCGGTACCTGCTGTACCTGGACTTCCAGGCCGAGGGAGTCGTGCGCACCGCCGCCTTCGTCCTCGACGCGGCCTGAGCAGCTCTATGCCGTGCTGCCGTTCACCTTGAAGGGAAAGAGAAATGACTACCGCACAAGAAACCCGGCCGAACACGCTCCGCTGGTGGGCGCTCGGACTGATCGCCCTGGCCCAGTTCATGGTGATCATGGATACTTCGATCATCGGCGTCGCGCTGCCGCGCATGCGGGACGCCCTCGGATTCACGCCCAGCACGCTGTCCTGGGTCTTCAACGCCTACGTGATCGCCTTCGGCGGCCTGCTGCTGCTCGGCGGGCGACTATCGGATTTGTTCGGCGCCAGAAAGCTTTTCGCCGCCGGATGGGCGATTCTGCTGGCTGGTTCGGTGCTCGCCGGAGCGGCCGGCAACGTTCCGGTCGAACTCGCCGGCCGGATCGTGCAGGGCGCGGGAGCCGCGCTCATCGCCCCTTCCGCGCTGACGCTGTTGATGATGCTTTTCGGCAGCAACCCGAAGGAACTCACGAAAGCCCTTGCGCTGTATGGCGCGGCGGCACCGGCGGGCGGTACCGCTGGGGTGTTCCTCGGCGGCGTGATCACGGAGTACCTGTCGTGGCCGTGGGTGTTCTACCTCAACGTGCCCATCGCGGTGCTCGCGCTGTTCGCCACCCGCGCCGTCCTGCCTGGGGGAGCGGCCGGAACCCGTGGCACGGTTGACGTTTTCGGCGCGCTGACCGTCACGCTCGGCCTGGGGACGCTGGTGTACGGGATCGTCCGTGCTCCGGAAGCGGGCTGGGCGGCCACCTGGATCGCGCTCGGCGCCGGTCTCGCGCTGCTCGCGGTTTTCGTTGTCCGGCAGGCGAAAGCCCGCACTCCGCTGATGCGGCTGTCGATCTTCCGTGCCCCGCGGCTCGGCGCGGCTAACCTGGCGCAGGTTTTCCTTGGCGCGGCGTGGATTCCGATGTGGTTCTTCCTGAACCTCTACCTGCAGCAGGTGCTCGGCTTCCGGGCCTTCCCGGCGGGTGCCGCGCTGCTGCCGATGACCGCGCTGATCATGCTGGGCATGATCGCCTTGGCCCCGCGAGTGATCGGGCGGTTCGGTTCGAAGCCGCCGATCGTCGCCGGGCTGCTGTTGCTGGCGGCCGGGCTGGGCTGGCTCGCGCTGGTGCGGGCGGACGGCACCTTCTGGGTGGACGTCCTGCCCGCCTCGCTCGTCGCGGCGCTGGGGATGTCGCTGGCGTTCATCCCGTCGCTCAGCACGGCGATTTCCGCGGCCCGGCCGGAGGAAGGCGGGCTCGCGTCGGGGATCGTGAACACCGGCTACCAGGTGGGCTCGGCGTTGGGGCTGGCCGTGATGACCGCCCTGGCGGCCGCTTCCGGCGCGGGTGCGCTCGGTGACCCGGCGGCGTTGACGAACGGCTACTCGGTCGCGTTCGCAGGCTCGGCCGTGATCGCCCTGGTGGGTGCTGGCCTAGCGGCTGTGACCTTCCGCCGCCGGTAAAGCCGTGAGGGGAACCCTGAGGGAATCTGATTCCCTCAGGGTTCCCCTCACGTCACGCCTTTGACTCGGCGGGCTTCCAGATGCGGGCGTGCAGGCCGACGAACAACAGTACAAACGCGACAGTGAGCAGGATGTGCCCCAGCCCGGCGATTCCGGCGATCGCCGCTCCGGATTCCTTGCCCAGCACGGTGAGCGTGCCGTGCACGACCATCCCGCCGACCGTGACGAGCATCCCGGCGTGGTAGATCCAGAAGAACGGCGCGAACGACCTCGTCGCCGACAGCGTGAACACCTTGTCCAGCACCAGGACGATGAGGAACACGAGCGTGCCGAGCGCGAGCAGGTGGGTGTGCACAATGGACAGCTGGGTGTCGCCGGTGAAGTTCTTCGCCTTGGTCAGCTCGCGGTAGTACAGCCCGCCGAGCAGGCCGAGGATCGTGTAGATCGCGGCGGCCCAGTAGATCTTCTTCGTCATCGGTTCTCCTCGGCTCCGGCCCGGGCCGGCTGGTGGATCCGTCCGTCGACGACCTCGTGCACCGAGTCGACCCCTTCGAGGTGGGAGCGGTCGTGGGTGACCAGTACGGTTGCCGTCGCCTGTTGGTGCGTGATCGTAGTGAGCAGATCGACGACCGCCGCGCCGCGGTCGGAGTCCAGCGCGCTCGTCGGCTCGTCGACCAGCAGCACCGCGGGCTCGTTCATCAAGGCGCGCGCGATGTTCACCCGCTGCTGCTGCCCGCCGGAAAGCCGTCCCGGCCGGTGCGTCGCACGATCGGCGAGCCCGACGGCGTCGAGCAGCTCCTTCGCGCGTTTTGCCGCCGCGCCGCGCGGGGTTCCGCTCAGGTGCGCCATGACTTCCAGCTGTTCCATCGCGGTGAGCGACGCGAGCAGATTCGGTTGCTGGAACACAATCCCGATCTTGGTGCGCCGCAGTTCCGCGAGCGCGGCCCGGTCCAGATCGGTGGTGTCGACGCCGCCGACGACCACGCGGCCGCGATCGGGCCGGATGAGCGTCGCGGCGACGGCCAGCAGGCTCGATTTGCCGGACCCGGACGGTCCGACCACCGCGGCGACGCTCCCGGCGGGCACGTGGAGGTCGACCTGGTCGAGGGCGGTGAGGCGGGAATCGCCGTCGGGGTAGGTGAGGGTGATGCCGGACAGGTGCAGGCTCATCAGTGCGCTCCGGAGGTGAGGGCGGTCAGCGGGTCGACGGAGGTGATGCGGCGGACCGCCAGCGCGGCGCCGAGCACGCCGAGGACCACCAGCACCGCGGCTGGGCCGAGTAGCGTGCCCACGCTGAGCACGAACGGCACCGTTCCCGACGCGACCGCTCCGAGCGCGGCGGCGAGCCCGGTCCCGAGCGCCGTTCCGCCGACCAGCAGTACGACGACCTGGCCGAGCGCGTCCCGGAGCAGGTACTTCGTGGTCGCGCCGAGCGCCTTCAGCACCGCGATGTCACGGCTGCGCTGGATCGTCCAGACGGTGAAGAACGCGCCGATCACCAGCGCGGAGATCACGAACAGGAAGCCGCGCATCAGCTGGAGCGAGCCGTTTTCCGCTGAGTAGGAGCCGATCGCGGACAACGAGTCGTCCTTTGTGACGGTACGGGTGCCGAGGCGTGCGTCCGCTGCCGCGAGGTCGGCGGACTTGTCGGTGGTCACCGCGAGCACTGTCGCGTTTGGACCGACGAGGTGCGTCCACACGACCGGGAGATGGCTGTACGACGCGTCTCCGTTGATGGCGGCCACGGTGACTTTCTGGCCTTGCAGGGTGAGCTGGTCGCCTTCGTGCGCCTTCAACGCGTCCGCCGCACCCGTGGACAACACGACCGTGCCCGGGCTTTGATTTTGGACCCCGAACGCCGCCAGCGTCGCGGTACGCTCGCCGACCGCCGCGCTGGCCGTGCTGATCGCGATCGGCTCCGCGCTGGTCACCCCCGGAACACGGGCGTACTGGCCGGCCTGTTCTCGAGTCACTGTGGACTGTCCAAACGAGAGCGATCCGCTGCCGGGTTCGGCGAAGACCAGATGGTCGGCCTTCAACCCGGTGATCGCGGACGTGCTCTGCGCGGCCAGCCCCGCGGTGAGTCCGGACAGCAGCCCGACCAGCAACGTCATCAGCACGACGACGGTCCCCATCAGCGCGAACCGCCCCTTGGCGAAGCGCAGATCCCGCCACGCGACGAACATGTGCGTACCTTCCTTCTCGGTGTGCCTTCCAGCCTCGTCCTGAGTGGACGCGGGGACATCGCGCCGCGGATGGCCTCCCCGGAATCGATGGACGCACTCGCCGCTCAACCTTTCGATTGATGCGGATTCCCGGCGGAGCACGGACAATCGACCGCAGGAGGATTTTTGGTGAACCCGCACACCCTCGACCGGCCGTTGCGCGTGCTGCGCGTCTGCCTGCACCTCCTGCTGGCCGGGCTCTTGGTGCTCGCCGTCGCGCGCGCGTTCTCCGACGGCGCGGCGAACGCGCCCGCGGTGCTCGCGGGCGCGCTGGTGATGGGCGGCGTCTACACCGCGGGCCCGCTGCTGCCCCGCGTCGGCCGGTTGCCGGTCGCGACCGCCGGATGGCTGGCCGTGCTGGGCGTCGCGTGGCTAGTGCTGCTGTGGCTCACGCCGGACGGGGTGTGGCTGGCTTTCCCGCTGTACTTCCTGCAAATGCACCTGCTGCCGACCCGCTGGGGCCCGGCCGTCGTCGCGCTCACCACGGTCCTCGCGATCGCCGGTTTCACGCGCCACCAAGGCGGATTCAGCGTCGGCGTGATCATCGGCCCAGCGTTGGGTGCCGCGGTCGCGATCGCCACCGTGCTCGGCTACCAGGCGCTCTACCGCGAAAGCGAACAGCGGCGGCACCTCATCGAGGAACTGCGCGAGACCCGCAACGACCTCGCCGCGATGGAACACTCCGCAGGCGTCCTGGCCGAACGCGAACGCCTCGCCCGGGAAATCCACGACACCCTCGCGCAGGGCCTTTCGAGCATCCACCTGCTGCTCCGCGCCGCCGAACGAGCCCTGCCCGAGCGTCCCGACGCCGCCGTCCCGCACGTGACGCAGGCCCGGCAAGCCGCCCAAGACAACCTCACCGAAGCCCGCCGCCTCGTCTACGCACTGGCTCCCGTTGAGCTGGAAGGCGCTTCCCTGCCCGCCGCCCTGGAACGCCTCTGCACGACCACGGCGCAGCGTTCCGGCCTGACCGTCCACTTCCACCTCAGCGGCACCCCGTTCGACGTGCCGACCGCATACGAGGTCGCCTTGCTGCGCATCGCCCAGTCCGCGTTGGCCAACACTGTCCTGCATGCCGCAGCCAGCCGCGCCGAGTTGACCTTGAGCTATATGGACACGAGCGTCACCCTGGACGCTGTGGACGACGGCATCGGCTTCGACCCGCAAGAAGTACGCGGCGGCAGCGGCTTCGGCCTGCCCGCGATGCGCGCCCGCGCCCGGTCTCTCGGTGGCTCGTGGACAGTGGAATCCTCCCCGGGCAACGGCACCGCGTTAGCCGTCAGCTTCCCCGTGGACCCGCGATGATCCGCCTCCTGCTGGCCGACGACCACCCCGTGGTCCGCGCCGGTTTGCGCGCCGTCCTGGAGACCGAGCCGGACCTGGAAGTGGTCGCCGAAGCCTCCTCCGCCGAGGAAGCCGTGCGCTTGGCTGCCGAGGTGGACGTCGTGCTGATGGACCTGCAATTCGGCTCCGGAATGCACGGCTCCGAAGCCACTGCGGCGATTACTGCTTCGCCGGACGCGCCGAAAGTCCTGGTCCTGACGACGTACGACACCGACGGCGACATCCTGGCCGCCATCGAAGCAGGTGCGACCGGGTATTTGCTGAAGGACGCCCCGCCGGAGGACCTCGCCGCCGCAGTGCGGAACGCGGCCACTGGACAGACCGTCCTGGCTCCCGCGGTCGCGCATCGGCTGATGACCCGCATGCGCACTCCCGCGGCCGCTTTGTCGCCCCGGGAGATCGAGGTGCTGGGTCTGGTCGCGGACGGGTTGTCGAATCTGGAGATCAGCAAACGGCTGTTTTTGAGCCAGGCGACGGTGAAATCGCATCTGGTGCACATTTACACGAAACTCGGGGTGGATTCCCGGACCGCGGCGGTGGCGGCGGGGAAGGAACAGGGATTGATCCGCCGCTGACGGTTCGCGGCCGGGGTTTCAGCGGTGTGCGCGGAGTCGCCGCCTCAGGTGCCGTGAGGGGAACCCTCAGGGAATCAGGGTACGTGAGGGTTCCCCTCACGTACCGCAAGCCTGGCTCCCGGGCCCGCTGGCCGCTTCGTGCGGCGGGGTTCTCGCACCGCATCCAGGTGACGGGAGTAGTCCGGGCCGCCGGAGCGGGCGACAATACCCAAGGCCCACCGGGGAGGAGGCGCGCTGATGACCCTGTTCGCGATGGCCGTAGTCCTCCTCGCCGGGCTGGCCGGACCGCTCCTGGCCACCCCGAAACGCGCCCGCATCCCCATCGTCGTCGGCGAGATTCTGCTCGGAGTGGCAGTCGGCCGCACCGGGCTCGGCTGGGTGAAGGCCGACGACCCGATCCTCTCGTACGTAGCCTCCGCCGGGTTCGCGCTGGTGATGCTGGTGGCAGGCAGTCACGTGCCGTTGCGGGATGCGGCGTTGCGGGTCGCCGCCGGGCGCGGGGCGCTGTTGGCCGCGTTGGTGGGCGTGTTGTCCGTGCCTGCCGGGTTTGGCGTGGCGGCGCTCGTCGGCACCGGGCACGGGCTGCTGTACGCCGTGCTCCTCGCGTCCAGTTCCGCGGCGCTCGTGATGCCGGTGCTGGACGAAACGAAACTCGCCACACCGCCCGCGCTCGCCTTGATCGTGCAGGTCGCGATCGCGGACACGGCGTGCATCGTGGCGCTTCCGCTGGCCGCCGCGCCGGAAAAGGCCGGGCGGGCGGCGCTGGGGGCGCTCGCGGTCATCGCGGCCGGAGCGGTGTGGTTCGTGGTGCTGCGCTGGCTGCAAGCCCGCGGCCTCGTCGACAAAGCGCACGATCTCAGCAAGTCCCGGCACTTCGGCCTCGAGCTCCGGATCGCGTTGATTGTCCTTTTCGGACTCGCGGGGCTGGCTCAGCTGGTCGGGGTGTCGGTGATGCTGGCGGGGTTCGTCGCCGGGCTCGCGCTGGCCGCGGTGGGGGAGCCGCGGCGGCTCGCGCGGCAGCTGTTCGCGGTGACGGACGGGTTTCTCGGGCCGGTGTTTTTCGTGTGGCTGGGGGCATCGCTCGATTTGCGTGCGCTCGGCCAGCATCCGGTGATGCTCGTGCTGGCGGTGCTGATCGCGGCCGGTTCGGTCGTGGTCCACGGTGCGACGCGGCTGCTGGGCCAGCCGTTGCCGCTGGCTGTGCTCGCGGGCGCGCAGCTGGGCGTGCCGGTCGCGGCGGTCACGATCGGCACGCGCGAACAATTGCTCGCTCCGGGCGAGGGCGGGGCGATTCTCGCCGCGGCGCTCATCAGCGTCGCGGTGACCGCTTGGGCCGCATCCCGTGCGGTCAAAGAACGAACCGACGAATCGAGGGAGGCGTCATGAAAGAGCACTGGAAAGACGAACCGGACGATCACGATTATCCGGCAGCATTCGACTATCTCACCCTGATCGCGGCCGAGGAGATCGCGACGAAGCTGGTCGATCAGCTGAAGGAAGCGGACCTGACGCACCGCAAAGCCAAGGACATCCTCCGCGCGAGCAGATTGAAGCTCCTGCCCGAGGACAACGCGCACGTCGCCAAGGACCTCGACAAGGTCAAGGACGGCAAGGCGCTCTCGCCGGTCCTGCTCGTCCGCGGCCACGGCCACCCCGGTTTCGCGACCGCCGAAGACCTGGTGATCGCGGACGGTTACCACCGCGTGTGCGCTTCGTATCACCTCGACGAAAATGCCGACATTCCGTGCAAATTGATTTAATGCCCGGCCTGGATTCCGAAATGATTGCGAAGGCCCGCCGGTCGTAACGCCTGCTCCCGGCTGTCGATCTTTCGATGCGAGATCGACGAGACAGGCGGAGCGAGTGGACGACCACAACATCGAAAGCCACCCGGACCTGATGGATCCGGATTGGCAGCGGCATGCCGAGAAAGAAGCCTGGACCGGCCTGCGCCGCGACCGGCGACGGGCGCGGCGGCGCAGGCTGGTGACCATCGTGGCCGCGGTGGTGATCGTCGTGGCGGCGGCCGGGTTTTACCTGTGGAAGCAGGGGACGGCCCCGGAGGAGATCGCCGGGAGCAGCCCGGCCGTGCTCACGCCGACCACCACCGCGCCCGCGCCGACCGACCTTCCCGACTCCGGGCACGTCGACCTGCGGCGGCCGTTCGACAACACGCCGGCGCAGAACTGGCCCGAGGGCATCGCCGGGCTGACCGTCCCGGCTCCGGCGAAGGTCGACTCGTTCTCCGCGAAGCAGGTCGGCGACGCGCAGGAACAGGTCAAGCACGCGGTCGAGGTCGCGCAGTTCGACAAGGACGTCCTGGAGGGGCACCACCCGGACGGCTACATCGGGCTGTTCGCGCCGGACTCCCGGGCGGATCTCCACGCCAACCCGCAGGAATACCTGATCTACCTCGAGGACGGTTACCACCTGCTGCCCGTGCAGCCGAGGATGACGGGGAAGATGACCGTGCGGCCGGGCAAAGCCGGGGAGTTGGACCTGCACGTCTCGTACGTGGTGGCTTACGCCTTCGACCCCGGCAGCCACGTGATCGAGGGCCCGGCCGACCTGGAGCCGTTCGTACGGACCGACGACGACTACGTCATGCGCAGCGGCACGGGCTGGGCACCCGGCAGCCGCGGCCTGTGGCTGGACGAGTCCGGCGGGTACACCACCGCCGCGTCATGCGTCGCCGCCAAGAAGCGCCTGCTCGCTCCCGCGTTCGCCGATCCGTACTTCACCGGTCCCTCGGTGACGCCGGAGCCGGGGCAGTTCGATCCGAACAAACCCGTTCCGACGAAGGGAAACTGCGAAGAGTGACAGGTCCCGGAACCGATCGGGGATTCTCCTGACAGCCGCCGGAGCCCGGACCGGTACCATCACTCCCGATGATCACGAATGTGTCTCGGCGGTCCGGGTCCGGCGCCGTCGCCCCGTGGCGGGTCGACGAGGTCGGGCGGAAAGTGCGGCTGCGCGAGGTCCGCCCCGGCGACCAGCGCACCCTCGCCGGATTCGACCGGGACTCCGTGCGCGTCCGGGATCCCCAGGTCGGCGGCTACCGGCACTGGGCGACGCACCGCGGGCACGCCTCGCCGGACGGGTTCCACTTCGCGATCGAGACGCTGCACAACCGGACGCTGGTCGGCTCCGTCTGGGTCGAAACGGACCCGTACTCCGGCCGGTTCAGCTACGGCGTCGGGATCGGCCCGCAGCACCGCCGCTGCGGTTACGCCGCCGACGCCGTCGCGCTGCTGCTGGCGTTCATGTTCGAGCGGTGCCGGTACCGGGCGTGCGAGGTGAGCGTCAACGGGAGCAACTTCGCGTCGTTGTCGCTGCACGGCGAGCTGGGCTTTCGCGAGGCGGCGCGGCTCCGCGACGAGGAGTTGCTGCGCGGGGAGATCAAATACCCGGTCCTGATGAGCATCACCGCCGAGCAGTTCGCCGCGCGAAACCTGGCGCTGGCGGCTCGCGGCTCCGGCCGGTCGTCGTCGCGCGGACGGCATTGGCGAGTCCAGCGCCCCGGACGGCACCGCCGCATCGCCTACTCCGCCGGCAGCTAGCTCTCATTTCTCCAAGCCCCCCAGCGCACCGATCTGCGACGCTGACCGGGTGATCAACCGCATCATCGCCTACGTCGAAGGCTCCGACGACGCCGCGACCCGCGACTTCTACGTCAACGTGCTCGGACTCGACGTCGCCATGGACGATCCCGTTCTTGGCCTCCGCAGCGGCGACGACCCGGCCGCCCAGGTGCTCGTCCTTCCGCCCGGCAGCACCGATCCCTTGCCGCGATTGGGTATTGACCTCGGCGAACCCGAGGCGGTCGAGCGAGCCCACGCCGAAGCGGTCCGGCGCGGGCTGCGCGTCGTCTATCCGCTCACCGACGAATCCTGGGGCGTGCGGCGGTTTTTCGTCGAGGATCCGGGCGGCACCGTCGTCAACGTGCTTGCCCACCTGACGGGCAGTTCGCGCACCGAGTAGAAGATCGCGTTCTCCTTGAACTCCAACCGATCCAGCGGCACAGCCAGCTCCAACGTCGGCACCCGCCGGCGCAACGTGGCGTACGCGATCTCCAGCTCCGCCCTGGCCAGCGGCGCGCCGAGGCAGAGATGCCGTCCGTAGCCGAACGCGACGTGATGGCGCGCGGACCGGCGGATATCGACCCGGTCGGGATCCGGGAAGGCCAGCGGATCCCGGTTCGCGGTGCTCTTCGCCGCGACGATGCCCTCGCCCGCGCGGATCAGCTGCCCGCCGATCTCCAGATCCGCCAACGCCACGCGCCGCGCCTCGGTGTGCGTGATCGACAGGTACCGCAACAGTTCTTCCACCGGATCGGCTGACGCGTCGTGGAACTGCTCGCGGTGCGTCACCAGCACTGCCGTGCCCAACGCGATCATGGCAGCGGTGGTGTCGTGACCTGCCACCAGCAGAAGTTGACCCAGCACGGCGATCTCGTTCGGGGTCATCGCCTCGCGTTGTTCGACGGCGAGCTTGCTCAGCAAATCATCGTCCGGTTTCGCGGCTTTCGCAGCGACGAGGTCCTCCAGATACGCGTTCAGCTCCTCGCTGGCGGCCACCGCGCGCGCCGGGTCGGGGTCGTCCATGACGAGGGTGCGGGCCACGCCCTGGAAGAAATCGCGATCCGCGTAGGGGACGCCGAGCAGTTCGCAGATCACCAGCGAGGGGAGCGGCATCGCGAACGCCTCGACCAGATCGGCCGGGTTCGGTCCGGCGAGCATCCGATCGAGGAGATCGTCGACCAGCTGCTGGATCCGCGGCCGCAGCGCCGCCATTTTCCGGACGGTGAATTCCGGAGCCAGGATGCGTCGCTGCGCGGTGTGCTCCGGAGGATCCATCTGCATCAACGTTTTCATCTGCGCGTCGCGCGCCTTGCTGACCGCATTGGTGTGCGGGAAACCGGGCTGCGCGACGTCGACGCTGACGCGCGGATCCGCGAGCACCGCACGGACATCGGCATACCGGGTGATCAGCCACGGCTCGCTGCCGTCCCACAGCCGCACCCGCGACACCGGTGCCCGGTTCGTCAATCCGGGCGCGGGGGAGAAGGGGCAGTCCGCCGCCCTCGCCATCGGGAAGGTTTCGCCGTCGGTCATGTGAGCTCCTCACGTTGGGGTTCGGAGCTGAAGCATGGCTTCGCGGGCGGTCCCGGTAATCAGGCAAAACGGACGTGAAGCGCGTCACAATGGGCCGTTCCCCCCGAAAAGTACGTGAGGGGAACCCTGAGGGAATCAGATTCCCTCAGAGTTCCCCTCACGTACTTCGGCATCGTGGCCAGATCCGCTGAGAACCCCGTGCGCTGCTGAAAAACCTCACTCAAGCGGTGCGGTCAGTCCTCGGCGGCCTCGGGCCGTTCGACCACGCTCCACAGGAACGAATGCCTGCGCCCGGTCGGCTCCTCGCGCGCGACGAACTCGTCCAGCAGTGCGTCCAATCGCGACTGCAGCTCTGCCGCTGCCTCGTCGCTGAGCCGGACCACGCCGCGCCGGGTCTGCTGGATCGACGCGGGGTCGCTTTCGATCATTTCGGCGCGGTGCGCGTCCAAGGTGGCGAGTTCGACGCGGGCGGTCAGCGCGGGATCGCCCGCCTGGTCGAGGTCGAGGTGCCAGGTTCGCCGCGTCGTCCGGTAGGGGCGTTCCCAGGCGCCGAGGTCGCTCCGGCGAGCCGGTTCGGCGACGAGGAATCCGGCTTCCGCGAGCGCGTGCACCCGGCGCAGCACGGTCGCCGGCGACTCTTCGAGCCGCTTCGCCAGCTGCTGGTTCGTCCGCGCGGTGTCCAGGCACAGCCGGAGAATCCGCCAGCTCAGCGGGTGGGCGAGCGCGCGGAGGTCGTCGGCGGTCGCCTGGCGCGGGAGCGGGTCGTCCATTGACAGCAGCTTAGCCGATTTGCTTCGATGGTATCGATATCAGAAAGTGAAATCACTGGAGGTCGGGTGCGCCGCATCGAGTCGTACGTCGAGCAGTACCGGGAGCGGCACGAGGCGGAGCTCGCCGAGTGGATCGGCGTTCCCAGCGTCAGCGCGACCGGCGAGGGCATGGCCGAAGCGGCAGACTTCGCGTGCGCGCTGCTGCGGCGAAGCGGGCTCGAAGCGCGGCAGGTCGAGACCGGCGGCTGGCCGCTGGTGGTGGGGCGCGCGGAAGGTCCGGCGGGCGCTCCGCACGTGGTGATCTACGGCCATTACGACGTGCAACCGGCCGGGCCGCTGGCGGCTTGGGACAGTCCGCCGTTCGAGGCCGCCATCCGCGACGGCCGGATGTACGGGCGCGGCACGGGCGACAACAAGGGGCAGCATCTCGCGCAACTGCTCGCGTTGCGGGCCCTTGCCGAAACCGGCGAACTGCCGTGCAGCGTGACCGTGCTGCTCGACGGCGAGGAAGAGATCGGCAGCCCGAACCTGGAGTCAGCGCTGGCGGGTCTGCGCGACGAATGGAACGCGGACCTGGTGCTGTGGAGCGACGGTCCGGTGCACGACAGCGGCGAGCCGACGGTTAGCCTCGGCGTGCGCGGCGCGGTCCGGTTCGAGATTCGGGTGCAGGGCGCTCCCGCGGCGCTGCATTCGGGAAACTGGGGCGGGGTCGGGCCGAATCCGGCGTGGGAACTGGTGTGGCTGCTGTCGACGATGCGCTCGCCGGAAGGCGAGATCCTGGTCAAGGGAATCGCCGACGGCATGGTCCCGCTGAGCCCGTCGGAACGCGACGCACTGGACGCGCTCCCGGTCGACGTGCCCGCCGCGCTCGCTGAAGTCGGGTTGAACCGGATGGACGTGCCGGAAGGAATCGGCTTCAACGACCGTCTCGCCTTGCCGACCTTTAGCATCAATTCACTGTCCTGTTTGGACGAAGGCGACCATCGCACGGTCATTCCGGCCACGGCGGTCGCCCGCTGCGACATCCGGACGGTCGGCGGCCAGCGCGCCTCGACGGTCATCGAGGCGTTGCGCGCGCACCTCGCCGAACACCTGCCGCACGCTGAATTGCACGTGCCGGGCGGGCTGATGGAAGCGTCGCGGACACTGCCGGAATCGCCTTACGCCCAGGTGGTCACCGACGCGGTCAGCGCTGCTGCCGGACGTCCGGCGCTGCTGGTGCCCGCGATGGGCGGCAGCCTGCCGATCGCCGCGCTGTCCGACGGGCTCGGGCTGCCGTGCTACGGAATCCCGCTGGCGAACGTCGACGAGCACAACCACGGTCCCAACGAGAATTTCGAACTCGCTCGTTTCCACGCCGGGATCACCGCCGCCGCGAACGTCTTGCTCGAATTGGGCAAGCTGCGCTGACTTCCCGCACATGGTTGTTCCGGGCCGCCGTGCTCGGAGCCGCGATTCACCAATGATGCCGAACCGCTGAAGCACTGCCTCGGAGGCGACCATGTCGATTCCCGCCCCGGATTCCCCTGCCACCAGAGAAAATCCACCCGAAGAAGTTCCCTCGCCGCGCTCGTCCCGGATCGTGCTGGCGGCCACGATCGGCAACACCCTGGAATGGTTCAGCCTCGGGGCCTACACATTGTTCGCCGACGTACTGGCGAAACAGTTTTTCCCCGCGACCGATCCGGCGGTCTCGCTGATGCTGGCTTTCGCCAGCGTCGCGGTCGCGTATGTGATCCGTCCGTTCGGCGGGATGATCCTCGGCTCCTACGCCGACCGGGTGGGCCGCAAAGCCGCGCTGGTCGTGTCGATCCGGATCATGGCGGTGGCCTCGCTGCTGATCGCGATCATGCCGAATTACGCGACGATCGGCATCGCGGCCCCGCTCGGGCTGGTGTTCGCCAATCTGCTGCAGGGCTTCTCGGCGGGCGGCGAATTCGGCAGCGCGACGGCGTATCTGGTGGAGAGCAACCGGAAACGCCGCGGGTTCATGGGCAGCTGGGGCGCGGCGAGCCAGGGGCTGAGCACGCTGCTGGGCATCGTGTTCGCGGCGGTGCTGAGCGCCGTGCTCACCGACCAGCAGCTCGGGTCGTGGGGCTGGCGGATCCCGTTCGCGTTCGGCCTGCTGATCGCCCCGATCGGCTACTACCTCCGGCGGCACGTGGAGGAATCGCCCGCGTTCGAGGAGGAGGCCGCCGAGGCTCCGCTGCGGGAGGTGCTGCGCTCGCAGAAGACCCGGATCCTGGTCGCGATGGGCGCGATGGCGGTGTCCACCGCGATCAGCTACCTGATCATCTACATGCCGACCTTCGCCATCCGGAACCTCGGACTGCCCAAATCGCTGGCCTTCACCACGACGATCGTCACCCAGATCGTGCTGACCGTCCTCGCGCCGGTCGCCGGGCGGCTGTCCGACCGGACCGGCCGGATCCCGCTGATGGCGGCGGCCTGTTCGGTGATGCTGCTGGCGATCTTCCCGCTGTTCCTCGCGTTGAACAGCCAGCCGACGTTCGCGGTGATGACCGCCGTGATGGCCGCGATCGGGCTGGTGAAGGTCTGGTACGTCGGCCCGCTGGGCACGATGATGGCCGACGTCTTCCCGACGAGGACCCGCGCGACCGGGCTGTCGGTCAGCTACAACATCACAGCTTCGCTTTTCGGCGGTTTCACGCCGTTGGTGGTGATTTGGCTGATTCAGCTCACCGGGAGCAATTTGGCGCCGAGCTATTACGTGATGGCGCTGGCCGTGCTGAGCCTGAGCGCGCTGGCTTTCGCCCGGCGGCGGCTGAGGGTGCGCTGAACTGTCCTTTGTGGACTTCCATGGCGATTCGAGTGGCGCGCAACCTCTCGGAGGGTTGCGCGTCATTCTCTCCATAGCCGGGCCGCGGAGGCCCGGATTGGGAGGGGATTTGTCATGACTGAGTTGATCATCCGAAGATCGATGCTGGGTGCGGGGGCTCTGGTGCTGATCACTGCGGCGGTGACGGGCTGCACGTCAGGCTCTGCTGACCTGCCGGTGGCTTCGGGCTCTTCGTTGACTCCGACCACGCCGCCGGCCACCTCGATCGCTCCGTCCGCAACACCTGCGACCGCCGCCGCGAGCCATGCCGCCGTGGTTCCGCCCGCGAAACGTCCGGACATTACTTCCCAGTCGTCGCCAACCATCTATCTGTGCGAAGGAAATGCTGTCGCGAAGCCGTCAGAGCTCGCGTTGGCTTGTGCGGACCAGAAAATGGGGCTCGACCGGTTGCGCTGGTCGGGGTGGGGCTCGGCGACCGCGCACGCCACCGGCAGATTCTGGCAGTACGACTGCATTCCTGATTGCGCGTCCGGAAAACTCGTTTCGGTCCCGACCCGGGTGACCGTCAGCGGATTGGCCAACGGTCACTACAGCCGGTTGCGCGTGACCGTGCGGCCGGTGCCCGAGGATCCTCGTGACTACGTCCTGACGAAGGCCGGTCCTGGCGCTGCCTAGGAAAGCGGGTGCCGTGCGCGCACGGCACCCGCTTGAGTCACCTACGGATGCGTCCGGAAAGCATCCACGATCAGGTAACTGCCGTTCTTCATCGTGCCGGTGATCGTGTGCACCCCCGGCTGAAGACCGGAAACTGTCGCCACCGTCGACTGGTATTGCCGGGTCGGCGTCACGAAGCTGACCGTCCGGTAGGGCGCGCCGTCGAGGGTGAGGTCGACGTCGCCCTCGTCGGTGTTGGTTTCGGAAATAATGTCGATTCCCGTTCCGTAGAACGTCAAACTCCACGAATCGCCGACGTTCTGGGTCGCCCAAATGTCGTCGAGGTACGAATTCGCGCCTCCGGCCGAACTGCCGCGCCAGATCCATCCTGACGACGGAGCTCCGGTGTTGGTGTAGACGACGCCAGAGGTGTTGTTGAGGACTTCCGATTCCGTTGTCTTGGCGAGATGCAAGGTGACGTCGGCCTGCCCGCGGCGCACGGTCAGCGTGATCGGCGCACCCGGCGCGAGTTTGTTGTAGCTGAGCCAAAAAGTGTTGCGATCATCAGTGACTGGGGTGCCGTTGACGGCCGTGATGTCGTCACCGGTCTTCAGTCCGTTCTGCGCGGCGTAACTGCCCTGCGGCACCGTGGGGAGGTAGAGGCCGTACGGCTTGGTCAGGCCGAGGGACGACTGGACAGCGAGGGAAGGAATGTTGGTCGCGGTGGCTCCCATCAGCATTTCGGGCTGGACGATCATCCCGTTCGCGGGCCCGCCGGAGCCGGGGCCGTAGGCGAAAACTGCCTTGGGCGGAAGCGGTCCGCCAGCGGAGCCGAAGCCGGTCATCGGGAAGTTGGCGTACCCGAGGCTGACCGCGGGCGAGTCGGCGGCGACGGTGAAGTCGTAGCTGCCGAGCGGGTCGGCTGCGGAGAACTTCGGGTCGGCGACGAGCGAATGCGGATCCATGCCTGCACGCACCCAAGCCGACTGGGTGTTGATCGTGGCGCCGTCGGCGGAAAGCGCCTCGTTGCCGCTGCCGTCAGGATTGACGTAGACCGGGTAGTGGTCGTTCCAGAAGAGGTTCCGGTCGGCGCCGTACTTGGCGGTGACCGGGTTGTTCAGCACGTTGTTGTACGCCTGCGGGCCGAGGGTGATGTTGTGCTCGATGACGTCGCCGCAGTCGGAATGGCTGACCTGCTCGTAGATCGAGCCGTCCACCAGCAGGTTGTTCCGGACGGTGCGCTCGTAGCCGTCGCGCAGTTTGATGCCGCCCTTGAGGATGAGGTTGTCCAGCAGACGGAAGTTGGACGAACCGTCGTCGAGGTCGATGGCCCAGTCGCCGGCGTGCCAGAACCGGTTGTGCTGGATGGTGATCGGCCGGAGGACGTCGAGTTTCATGAGGTGCCGGGCCTGCGCGTCGGTGAGCGCGGTGCCGGTGGAGCCTTCGAAACTCGTGCCCGGTGCGAGGGTGTTGTTGCCGGAACTGGCCCAGAACCGGCCGCGGCCCCAGACGTTGACGGACCCGTTGTCGCCGGTTTCCTCGACGCAGTTGAAGAGGTCGTTGTTCTTGACGTCGTGCCCGCCCCAGGTGCCGTCCTCGATGTTGAGGCACGCGCGCGGACTGTCCGAGATGGTGTTGCCGTCGACCGTCACGTCCGCGCTCATGGAGATGTTGACGCCGGAGGACTGCTTCTCGAACCGGCCCATGTTCTGCATGAGGTTGTCGCGCACGAGGATGTCGCGGGGATAGTCGTCGCTCTTCGGCCCGGGCGCGGTGTCGGTGACGGCGACGTTGTCGTAGTAGTTGGCGGAGTAGTCGCGGACCGCGCTCGGCGAGCCGACGATCTGGACGTCCGTGGCGCCGTCGGACTCGAACTTGTTGTCGCTGATCGTGTTGTGCCGGTTGTAGCTGTCGAGGAAGACGCCGTTGCCGCCGAGCTGGTCGAAGAACGAGCCGGTCACTGAGATGTCAGCGGTGTTCTTCAGAGATACCGCGCCTTGGCGGACCACCGCCCAGTCACCCTTGGCGTCGGCTTCGAACGGGCTGTTGAAGAGCGTGCGGTGTGTCGCGGTGAAGTGCAGCCCGCGCAGGGTGATGTCGTGGACGGGGTTGGCCGCCGACGTCCCGGTCAGCGTGATCAGCTGGTTCTGTTCCGCGGTTTCGACCGTCGCGGCGGAAAGATCGGTGCTCTCCGGCGGGTAGTAGAGCAGCTGGCCGCTCGCCCGGTCGTAGTACCACTCGCCGGGCGCGTCCAGTTCCTCCTTGACGTTCTCGGCCATCGCCGGTCCGATCCGGCCGGGCCCGTTCCCCTTCGTCAGCCCGCAATCCTGCGGCCGGTTGTTGTCGCCGACGTAGTGCAGCGCGAGCCCGTCGCCGGTGCGCCCGCTGACGGTGAACGAGACAGAACCCCAGTCGCCGCAATGCATCGCGCGCACCAGCGCGGTCGACGGGTCCGACCACTTCGCCGATTCCCGCTCGAGGTCGGCCAGCGAGGTCGAGCCCTGGAGGCGGGCGGCGTTCGGGTCGTAATTCGGGTAGCGGGCCAGGATCTGGCGCTGCCCGTTGACGAACAGACCGTCGAAGTCCAGTCCCGCCGGGACGGTCGCGGCCACGATCTTGCTGCCGGGCGCCGTGGGCTGCCAGGCCGGACGCAACGGTCGGCCGCCGCTGATCGTCACGGCCGCGTCGCTCGCCGGTTGCCAGGTCACGGTGTGGCCGTTGCGCCCGGAGTCCTGCGGGCCGAACGCCAGGGGAGCGGCGAGGTAGTAGGTGCCGCCGGCGAGCCGCACCACGATGTCCCGGTGGCTGCCGACGCCGGTGTCGAGCAGGTGCCGAACCCGTTGCTGCGCCTGCGAAAGCGAACACGGCCGCGGCTGAGTGCAGGGATTTCCGGGCGGAGCGTCCGCACCTGGAGCGGCATAAACGGCCATCGGCGGCGGCCCGCTCGCGGCGGCCGGCGGGCCGAGGGCGAGCGTTCCGCCTAACCCGGCGACGGCGGACAGGACGATGCTCAGAAGCCGGCGGTTCGCCATTCAGGTCCTCCTTGACCAGGCATCGCAGGTCCTGAACGCCAGGACATCCGATGTCTAGGAGACTATGCAGGAGGGTGCATCGGCCGTCAAGGAGTTCTCCGGGTGGTATCCGGAAGTGGGGAAGTGGCTATTAATCAAGGAACTTCGGGTGAATCTGCCCGTGCTCGGCGAAGGGTGCAGAGTTTTCGCCTGGTGGGCTTACATCTGATCTTTGGTGGCTGTGCGTGACTCGCTGCTGTGCGCGGAAAGTCCGCCGACGAATTCGGTCGTCCGCTGGCCCGGCGGGTCGCGTTCGACGGTCACGCGGGGTAAGGGTTGCCTAACCCCATCGCCTCGGCTACCGTCCAAGTCCTCAGAGGACATGAGGAGTTGACATGAATGATCTGACGCTGGCCGAGCTGGCGGCGGCGGTGCGGGCGCGCGAGGTGTCCCCGGTGGAGCTCACCGAGGAGTACCTGGCCCGGATCGACCGCGACAACGACCGGATCGGCGCTTACCTCGCCGTCGACCACGAGGGGGCGCTCGCTGCCGCGCGCGAGGCGGAAGCGCTGGTCCAGTCCGGCGTGGACCTGCCAGCGTTGTGCGGGGTGCCGGTTTCGGTGAAGGACACGTGCCCGGTGAAGGGCCTGCGGTACACCGCCGGATCGAAGGTCTTCGCGGACCGGGTGGCCGAGGTGGACGCGGCGGTCGTGACGCAGTTGCGCCAGGCGGGCATGGTGGTGCTGGGCAAGACGAACGCGGCCGAATTCGGCTGCTCCTCCTACACCGAGACGGTGTTCGGCGCGGCCCGCAATCCGCACGACCTCACCCGTACCGCGGGCGGGTCCAGCGGCGGGGCGGCCGCCTCGGTCGCGGCGGGACTGGCCCCGGCGGCGCACGGCAGCGACGGCGGCGGCTCGGTCCGGATCCCCGCCGCGTGCTGCGGATTGGTGGGGATCAAGCCGACCAGAGGCAGAGTGAGTCCCGCTCCCGGGCCGGATTCGGCCGGGCTGAGCACCGCGGGTCCGATCGCCCGCACGGTCGCGGACGCCGCGTTGCTGCTGGACGCGATGACCACCGCGCGCCCGGGGGACACGCACCAGTTGCCGCCGGTGCCGGCGGGGCACTTCGCGAACAGCGCCGAACGCGACCCCGGCCGGCTGCGGATCGGCGTAATCCGAGGACCGGCGAGCGACGACCCGTGGTGTCGGCGGGCGTGCGAGGACACCGTCGCGCTTCTCGCGGATCTGGGGCACGACGTGGCGTACGCCGCGCCGACCGATCCGGACGACTACCGCGAGGAGTTCGCCGTCGTGTGGTCGCTGCTCGCCTCCTCGGTGCCGGTTCCCGCCGAGAAGGAGCAGGACCTGCTGCCGCTGACCCGCTGGCTGCGGGAGAAAGCGCGGGGCTACGACGCGGTGACCTTCATGTCCGCGCTGGTGTCGATGCAGGCCGCCGCCCGCCGCGTCGCCTCCCGCTACGACCGGTTCGACGTGGTCCTCAGTTCCGCCACGGCCGTGTTGCCGCCGCTGGTGGGCGGTCTTGTCGACGACGATCCCGCGCAGACCTTCGAGAACATGCTGGAGTTTCATCCGCTCACCCCGCTGGCGAACATCACCGGTCAGCCGTCGCTGACCGTCCCGGTGCTCCGGACTCCCGGCGGATTGCCCGCCGGCGTGCTGCTCACCGGACGCTACGGGGCCGAGACGACCCTCATTTCCGTTGCGGCACAACTGGAGCGGGCGAAGCGATGAGAAAAGCACAACTGGGTTTCTTGACCGGGACCCACGTCGTCAACGACCTGTACCAGGGCGCGGTGCCCGCGTTGCTGCCGTTCATGATGAGCGAGCGCCACTACAGCTACGCTGCGGTGTCCGGAATCGCTTTGGCCGCAACGGGTTTGTCCAGCGTGGTGCAGCCGGTCTTCGGGATGATCGTGGACCGGTCCGGGCGCTCCTGGCTGGCACCGCTGGGATTCCTCGTCGCCGCCGCCGGAATCGCTGGTGCCGGTTTCGCCGACGGGTACCTGGCCACGTGGATCTGCGTCGCCATCGCGGGAATCGGGGTGGCCGCCTACCATCCGCCCGCCACCAACCAGGCCCGTGCGGCGGGCGGCAGGTCGCAGCGGGCCATGAGCCTGTTCTCGGTCGGCGGCACGCTGGGCAGTTCGCTTGCTCCCGCGCTCGTCACCGCGGTCGTCGGTTCGCTCGGCCTTTCGGGGACCTACTTGCTGGCGATTCCGGCCGTGGTGATGGCGTTGCTGTGGTTGCTCAATCGTCGCAATGCGCTTGGCGTCACCGGAAGCGCGGCTAAAGAGTCCACTGTAGACGTCTCGGATGACTGGCGGGCCTTCGGCAGGCTGGTCGCGGCGACCGTCGGGTGGTCGATCCCTTATGTGACAGTGAGTTCGCTGCTTTCGTTGTACGCGATCCGCGAACTGCACGCCTCGACCGCGGCCGCGGCGGTCACGCTGACCTCGTTCACACTGGCCGGTGCGGCGGGCACCGTGCTCGGCGGCTGGCTCGGCGACCGGTTCGGCCGCTTGACGCCGATCAGGACCGGATACCTGCTGGGCGTTCCGGCGCTGGCCGGAGTGGTGTTCAGCCCGAGCTATCCCGTGCTGGAACTCAGCACCGTGCTGCTGGGGCTGGCCATGTTCCTGCCGTTCGCCAACCAGGTGACCCTGGCGCAGGACTACCTGCCCACCCGGCCCGGCACCGCCAGCGGGCTGACTCTCGGACTGGCCATGTCGGTCGGCGGGCTGACCTCGCCGCTGTTCGGCTGGCTGGCCGACGCCGAGGGCCTGCGGTTCACCCTCGGTTCGGTGCTCGCGGTGTTCTGCGTCGCCGTGGTGTTCGGCATCCGGTTGCGCGACCGGGTCCTGCCTGTTCAGCCGTCGGAGAAGTCATCTGAGGAGCTGGTGACCTGATAGATTGGCGGGTGCCAGGCGGGAGAGGGGAACACGACATGACGGTCCGGTCGGTGCAGCGAACCTCCTTGGTCGACGCGGCGACGGCGGAACTGCGCAGGCTGATCGGCGAGGGCGAGTGGCCGGTCGGGGCCAAGCTGCCCAACGAGGTCGAGTTGAGCAAGCTGCTCGGAGTCGGCCGGTCCACCGCGAGGGAGGCGGTCCGGGCGCTGATCTCCGCCGGTCAGCTGTACTCCCAGCAGGGCTCGGGCACCTACGTCGCCTCCGCGACCCCACTGTCCGATTTGGACCGCAAGCTGCGCACTGCCGCGGCGATCGATGTGTACGAGGTCCGCGTCGCGTTGGAGGTCGAGGCGGGCAGCCTGGCCGCGACCCGCCGCACCGCCGCCGATCTCAAAGCGATCCGCAAGGCGCTGGCGGCCCGCGACCGAGCCGATTCACTCCCTGAGCTCCTCGACGCGGACCTCGCCTTCCACCGGGCGGTCGTGCTGGCCGCGCACAACCCGGTGCTGATCGATGTGTTCGACTCTTTCCTGGACGCCATGCGCGCGGTCTCCGCCGACGTCACCACCCTGGACACCGCCGAGACCAGCGCGGACGACCTGCACCAGGCCCACCACGGCCTGCTAGCCGCCATCGAAGCCGGTGATGCGGAGGCCGCCGCGCTGGCTACTCGCCGCAACGTCGAACGCACTCTGGACCAGTTGCGCTAGGGGCGGCGCAGTGCTCCTGCGACTGTTTGTGGACGGTCTCGTGGGAGCCAGGACTGCGAATAGATCAGAACGGCGAAGATGATGAGGCCGCCGATCTCGACCAGGAATTTCGTGTCGTCGGGCACGAGTCGCAGATTGAGCGCGAGGTAGAGAAAGACCAGAAGACCGACGAGGAAACGCCGGATGTCGCTGCGCTGGTTGTCGAGGGTGACCGCGACGACGCCGATGACGAGGGGTGCGAGCATGACGAATACCCGTTGGGTGTCGGTGGCGACCATCCGTCCGGCGAGGCAGCAGAGTGCCAGGTAGACGCTGGATATGAGCAGCGGGTTGCGCGGGCCGTTTTGGCGGTAGAGCCGGTAGAGCCCGTAGCCGAAGATGAGCCAGAAGAAGTGGAAGGTGTCGAAGAGCGCGGCGTGCTCGCCGCGTTTGTTCGACGACAGAGCGAAGACGATGTTCGAGGCGAGGCTGTGGTTGCCCTGGCCGCTGCCGAGGCTGTAGCTGCCTCCGATGAAGTTCTGTGCCCACAAGCGGAAACCGGTGTACGCCAGCGCCGCGACTGCCGTTGCGAGCACGCCGAACAGCACCTGGCGATCGCGCAGTGCCCGCGACCGTGTCCAGGCCAGGAGCGGGTACAGCGGGGCGAGGAGGAGGGTGGTCTCCTTGTTGATGGTGCCGACAATGATGACGATTGTGAACAGCAGCAGTTTGCGGTTGAACAGCAGCCACAATGCGATGAGGTAAAGCAGATTGTTCAGCGGGTCGACAAGGAAAGGATTACTGAACGCATAGGGCGCGTACCAGAACGTGCACGTGAGGGCGATCGCCGCGAGCGCTGAGGTGAACAGGTGCAGATTGAGGTGCCGCCAGCAGAATTCGAAGAACACCACGGTGCACGCGAGCGTGACCGCGGCGGTGAACCCGAGCCACAGGACATCGAGCGAAAGCCCGGTCACCTTGCCGGCCAGGTGCACCAGCCAGGGGCTGAGCATCCTGAGCGCGAACGGGTTGTCGACCTGCGCCCCGGTGTGTTCGGACATGGCGTAGTAGCTGAGCGCGTCGCCCCAGGCTTTCTCGTGCGCGCGCCCTTGGAGCGGCGCGTACGAGATGAAGTT
The DNA here is from genome assembly GCF_041346965.1 of Amycolatopsis sp. cg13. GTDB lineage: Bacteria > Actinomycetota > Actinomycetes > Mycobacteriales > Pseudonocardiaceae > Amycolatopsis. The sequence goes on along the minus strand of NZ_CP166848.1, from coordinate 2,673,277 downwards.
GATCAGCGACGCGGTTGCCAGCGTCAGATACACCGCCGCCCGCCGGGTGGCGGTCTTCCGCGAGCCGGGAGTGGGCTCGATCCCTGTGGTCACCTGCGAAAGCGTAGCCAAGGGCGGCCGCCGTCGATGAGGGACTGGTCGGCAAGCGCTCGCGGCTCGCTCGGGGGTCGTGTTCACGGGCTTGATCCGGTGGTGAAGGGGCATGCGTGCGGGTACGACCGGGCTGGCTCACCTCTTGGAACCCTCCGTCCGGCACGGGAGGAAAGGTCGGCCGAAGACCTTCGAGAGCATCTTCGGCCGACTGGGCGGCCGTGCCCCGGCCTGAGCCCGCTCAAATGGCGTGCGTATTGCCACGCACACCCGTCGCCTGCCCTCGATCTTTCCGGTGACGTGATGGATGATTACTGCGACCATGAGAAAGCAGAACTCATCCAACGATTCGGGTCGGTCGCGCCGGTTGTTCTCGAGTATTCGAAGATTTCGTGCATTCACCCGCTCCTGCTGGGCTGAGCTGATTGACGGCGTTTCGTCCAGGCGCGCGACGTCGGATGCGGACACAGCGCCGAGCTGGCGTTGCGGAGGGCTCGGGCGAGCGCTGCTACGGCTGGAGTGTCCTCGGCCCGGTCGAGTCTGCCGGGCCGTCTTGGCGAGGTGGGCGGATACGCACGGTCGGCCCCGTTGACTCACCGTGTTGTGACCGCCGATGTCGCCTCCCGAGGTTGCATCCGGGAGCTGCGCCGTTATTCTGCGACTAAGCAACCGCTTAGCGGCGGCTGTCCAACGGCGGACAAGGAGACGGTGTGGTGGAGTCGTTCAAGGATCGCGTTGCCCTGGTCACCGGGGCCAGCCGGGGGATCGGGCTGGCCATCGCGCAGGGGCTCGTCGAGCGCGGGGCCAAGGTGGTCATCACGGCGCGCAAACCGGAGCCGCTCGCCGAGGCCGTCGAGCTGCTCGGCGGGCCGGACGTCGCGGTCGCGGTGCCCGGCAAGGCCGACGACGCCGCGCACCAGCAGGAGGCGGTCGCCACCGCGGTCGAGAAGTTCGGCAGTCTCGACATGCTGGTCAACAACACCGGCATCAACCCGGTTTACGGCCCGATAGTGGACGTCGACCCGGCCGCGGCGGCCAAGATCTTCGCGGTGAACGTGGTCGCGCCGCTGTCGTGGATCCGCGTCGCGCGGGACGCGTGGATGGGCGAGCACGGCGGGTCGGTGGTCAACGTCTCCTCGATCGCGGGCATCCGCACCTCTCCGGGCATCGGCATGTACGGCGTCAGCAAGGCCGCGCTGATCCGGCTCACTCAGGAACTCGGCGGCGAGCTCGGCCCGAAGATCCGGGTGAACGCGGTGGCTCCGGCGGTGGTCAAGACGCAGTTCGCGACCGCGCTTTACGAGGGTCGCGAGGAAGAGGTCGCGGCGGCGTATCCGCTGAAGCGGCTCGGCGTGCCGGAGGACATCGCGGGCGCGGTGGCGTTCCTGCTGTCCAATGACGCCGGCTGGATGACCGGGCAGACGGTCGTTCTCGACGGCGGCGTGACGCTCGGCGGCGGTCTGTGAGCGCCGGGGTCGTCATCACCGGCGGTGGCGGCGGGATCGGGGCGGCGCTGGCGCGGCGGTTCGCTGCGGACGGTGCCCGTATCGTCGTCGCGGACCTTGACGGCGACCGTGCGGCCGAAGTCGCGGCGGAGGTCGGCGGTACGGCGTTCGCCGGTGACGTGGCAAGCGAATCCGGGGTGGCGGACCTGATCACCGCGGCCCGCGAAACGCTGGGTGAGATCGACGTTTTCTGTGCCAACGCTGGAGTCGCGCCGTTCGGCGACGCCAACGCGGACGAGGACGCGTGGTCGCTGGCGTGGGACGTGAACGTGATGGCGCACGTCCGCGCGGCGCGGTTGCTGCTGCCGGCGTGGCTGGAGCGCGGCGAGGGCCGGTTCATCGCGACGGTGTCCGCGGCGGGCGTGCTCACCAGCCTCGGCTCGGCGCCGTATTCGGTGACCAAGCACGGTGCGCTGGCGTTCGCGGAATGGCTGTCGGCCACCTATCGGCACCGCGGGATCAGCGTGCAGGCGATCTGCCCGCAGGGCGTGCGCACCGCGATGCTGGAGGAGACCGGAGAACGCGGCAAACTGCTGATGGGCGCGTCCGCGATCGACCCGCCGCAGGTGGCCGACGCGCTGTTCGCCGCCATGGCCGAGAACCGGTTCCTGGTGCTGCCGCACGCCGAGGTCGCCGACTTCTACGCCCTGCGCGCCACTCAAACCGACCGCTGGCTCGGCGGGATGAACAAGCTGCAGCGGAAAATGGAGGAACTGCCCGGCGACGCGTGACCCGATATTCTCCCCGGGGCGGCACTGGGCCGCAGGGGAGAACAGGGAGCCGGAATGACCGCACCCGCGCGGGCCGACGTGTCGCGCATCGCCACTGCCAGTTTCATCGGCACCGCCATCGAGTTTTACGATTTCTACATTTACGGAACCGCGGCGGCGCTGGTGTTCGGGAAAGTGTTCTTCCCGACGTTCTCCTCCACCGCTGGCGTGCTGGCCTCGCTCGGCACCTTCGCGGTCGGATTCGTCGCGCGCCCGGTCGGCGCGGTCCTTTTCGGACACTGGGGCGACCGGATCGGCCGCAAGTCCATGCTGGTCACGTCGCTGCTGGTGATGGGACTGTCCACAGTGGCCGTCGGACTGGTCCCGGGATACGACACCCTCGGCCTCTGGTCGCCGATCCTGCTGGTAGTGCTGCGTTTCGTGCAAGGCATCGGCCTCGGCGGCGAGTGGGGCGGCGCGGTGCTGATGTCGACCGAGTACGCGCCGCCGGGCAAACGCGGTTTGTACTCGGCGTTCCCGCAGCTCGGCCCGGCCATCGGATTCGTGCTGGGCAACCTGCTGTTCCTCATCCTGGACGCGGTGCTCCCTCCCGCTGAGTTCTTGTCCTGGGGCTGGCGGCTGCCGTTCCTGTTCTCCGCGGTATTGCTGGCAGTCGGCTTCTATATCCGGATCAGGATCGCCGAGACACCGGTTTTCCAAGCTGCTTTGGACAAGGCCGAACAAGCGAAAGTCCCGTTGTTCGAGCTGCTTCGGAAGCAGCCGCGAGTTCTGGTGCTGTCGACGCTGTCGTTCGTGCTCGCGCACGCGCTTTTCTATACTGTGACGACATTCTGTCTCTCGATGGCGACGACCACCCTCGGCATCCCGCGCACCACTGTCCTGATCGGCCTGCTCATCGCGGCGACGGTGATGGGCGTGGCGACGCTGATGTTCGCGATGAAGTCCGACCAGTGGGGCCGCCGACGGCTGAGCGCGGCGGCCGCGGTTTCCGTTGTGGTGTGGGCGTTTCCGCTGTTCGCCCTGCTGCAGACGGGAAACCCGGTCCTGCTGACGTTGGGGTTCGTCGGCGGCCTGGCGTGTTTCGCGATGCTGTACGGGCCGATGGGCGCGTTTCTGCCGGAGCTGTTCCGGGTGCGGTACCGGTATTCCGGCGCGTCGATCGCGTACAGCGTGGCAGGGGTGATCGGCGGCGGGGTGGTGCCGCTGATTTCGACGAATCTGTGGGCGTCGACGGGTTCGACGGTGCCCGTTTCGCTGGTGCTGGTGGCGCTCGGGGTGCTGAGTTTCCTGTGCGTCCTCGGCCTGCCGGAAACCCGGGACCACGACTTCTCCGACGGGCTCTCCTGACTTTCGGCCCCACCCGGCCGGGGGACAAACCTGGCGCGGCGCACCGTTTCCGGTCCGGTGCGCCGTTCGGGCTGCGGCTCTTGACATGCTGATTTGGTCTAGTCCAGTGTGTGACGGCACCCTTCCGGGTGCACTCCTCCCGGGTTGATCCCGCCGCCTCAAACCGGAGGTGTTCCGTGGTGCTCGTGGGAGGAACACGATGAAATCAGTGCGTCGGCTGGCCGCGCTCGCGGCGGCGGCAGGGGCGGCTCTCGCGACCGCGGCCGGGGTGGCCACGGCCGCGCCCGCGTCCGCGCCGCAGCTCGCGGCGGCTCCGGATCCGGTTCTCGCTTCGCCGTACCTGTACCAGTGGGCGGGGCAGACCAGCGCGTCGGCGGCGATGTCCGCGACGGGGATCAAGACGTTCACGCTCGCGTTCATGCTGTCGGACGGTTCGTGCAACCCGAAGTGGGACGGCGACCGTTCGCTGACCGGCTCGGACAAAACCCTGATCAAGAGCATCCGCGACGCGGGCGGCGACGTCATCCCGTCCTTCGGCGGCTGGTCCGGCACGAAACTGGGCGCGAAATGCTCGTCGGCCAGCGCGCTCGCGGGGGCGTACCAGAAGGTGATCGACGCGTACGGGCTCAAGGCGATCGACCTCGACATCGAGAACACCGACGAGTTCGAGAACGCGACGGTGCAGGACCGGATCCTGAACGCGGTCAAGATCACGAAGCAGAAGAACCCCGGTGTGCGCGTCGTGATCACCATCGGGACCGAGACCTCCGGCCCGAACGACTGGGGCAAGCGGCTGATCAAGCAGGCGAAGGCGATCGGCGCGCCGGTGGACGTGTGGTCGGTGATGCCGTTCGACTTCTCCAGCGGCGGCGACATGGCGGGCAAGACGAAGTCCGCGGTGGACGGTCTCGTGGGACAGCTGAAGTCGACCTTCGGCTGGGACAGCGCCACGGCGTACCGGCACGCGGGCCTGTCGTCGATGAACGGCAAGACGGACAACGCCGGCGAGGTGGTGTCGGTCGCTGACTTCACCGCGATCCGCGACTACGCGGCCAGCCACCACCTCGGCCGGTTCACCTTCTGGGCGACCAACCGGGACTGCTCGGGCGGCGGGGAGTGCAGCGGAATCTCGCAGCCGAAGTACGCGTTCACGAAGATCGTGGCCGGGTATCACGGCTGATCCGGCTCAGAGCTGGCCGATCCGACCTGGCCTGGCTGGGTGCGGCTGCCCCGGCTTGTCGGGGCCGATCTGGCCAGCCTGACCTGGCCGGGCTGACCAGGCCGGGCTGACCAGGCCGGGCTGACCTGGCTGGGCCCGGATGGGGCTGCCCGAGTCGGGCGGGGCTGGCCTGGAGCGGCCGGGGCTGGCCTGGCCTGGCTGCCTCGGCCTGTCGGGGCCGATCTGGTCTGGCCGGACTGGGTCGGGCTGACCTGGCTGGGCCCGGGTGGGGTTGCTCGAGTCGGGCTGACCTGACCTGGCCTGGCCTGGCTGGGTGGGCTGACCGGGCCAGGCTGGCCGGGCCGGGCTAGGACGCCTGGCCTGCTCGACTGGACCGGACCTGGCCGACCTGATCGGGCCGGGCCTGGCGGGCCTGGGCTGACCTGGCCCGGCGGAGCTGGCCTGGAGCGGCCGGGGCGGGGCCGACCTGACCCGGCCGGGTCTGAGCCCGCGTTTGAGCTTGGCGACGAGGCCGCCGTTCCGAGGGGTGCGGCCTCGTCGTCACCTGCGATGAGACCAGGGCGGACGGGGGAAACTGGCAGCGGCGGGTTGCTGCGCAGCAACTTCGCGTAAGGCAGTCGCTTGTGGAGCAGCCGGAATGCTTGCGGGGCAGCAGAAACGACGAGGGCGTGGCGCACCAGCGGGTCCGGCCGCGGTCGGTCTCCCGTGCGGGGCATGGGCAGCAATCGGGTTGTGCCTCGGCCCGCGCTGCGGTCGTCGTTCCGGGTGGAGAGTCAGCCCGGGGCACGAGCGTGGCGCACCAGACGGTTCGCGCCGTGGTCGGTCTCCGGCGCGGAGCAGGGCATGGCTGCAACCGGGTCGTGCCTCGGTTCGCGCCGTTGTCGTTCCAGGATGGACGGTCAGCCGAGGCACGAACTGGCGCACGGAGGGCACGGTCGCGCGGTGGGGGCGCGACCGTGCCGGACCTGATGTGGCTCGCACACGCAAGGCCGGTACTGGTCGCAGCGGATGGCCTCCCTCAGCCGCTCACCCCATCCAGAACCCGCCGCACGAAGTCCGTCTTCCCGGCCGTGTACTCCTCCCGATCAGTCACCTCCCCGGCCAGCCGCCGCTTCACCTCGGCATACTCCGCCGCCAACCCGGGATCCGCCCGCAGCGCGTCCCGGAAATCCACCTGCGCTTGCCACCTCGGATGACCGTCGGGCAGCAGATGCAGATGCGCCACCCGACGCCGACCCTCCGCATCGGGCAGCACGAAGAACCGTCGCCATGGCGCGGCGACGTCCAGTTCCGGCGGCACAAAACACCATCCGCCCGAGGAAAGGACTGGCACCACCGCCGAAACCGTAAAATCCGAGAGATCCCGCATCGAGGCCATTACGTCGAGCACCGGTTTCGCCGCCAAACCGGGCACCGCCGTCGAGCCGACGTGCTTGATTTCCCCACAGGCGAGCCAAGGCGCGAGCAGTCGCGCGAGCTCCGCGCACAATGCGGAGCCCCGCGACGCCCACGTCGGATCCGGGGGATGGACTTCAGGCCGTTCGTAGGCCCAATCCGGGGTCTCGGACATGCAAGCCACCGTAACCCCGGCCACCGACAAAAAACGTCAAGCAGGAAGATCCACCAGGTCAGCCAACCGAGCCCGATGCCGCCCCGGCGTGCCGAAGGCGATCTGATCGCTCTTGGCCCGCTTGAGATAGAGATGCGCCGGATGTTCCCACGTCATCCCGATCCCGCCGTGCAGCTGAACAGCTTCCTCGGCCGCGTGCACCGCGATCGGCGACACCCGCGCCTGCGCGACCGCCACCGCGATCGGCACGTCGTTCCCGGTCGCCAGCGCATCCGCCGCGTACCGGGCCGTCGCGCGAGCGTTCACCAGTTCCGTGTACAGGTTCGCCAACCGGTGCTTCAGCGACTGAAAACCCCCGACCGGACGGCCGAACTGGTACCGGCCCTTCAGGTAAGTCACAGTCTCGGTCAACGCCCACTCGGCGATCCCGGTCTGCTCCGAAGCCAGCAGCCCAGCCGCAGTGGTCAAAGCGCTCTCCAAAGCCTCCGCAGCGGCCGAGCCAGTGCAAATCGCCTGTGCCGCAGCGGAATCCAGCGTCACGTCGGCAACCCGGCGCGTCAGATCCAGCGACACGGCCTCGGTCACGGTCGCCGCGGAAGCGTCCACCGAGTAGAGGCCAGGGCCGTCAGGACCGACAGCCGGAACGATCAGCAGATCCGCGACCGAAGCATCGGCCACTGTGGACACTCGCCCGGTCAAGGTTCCGTCGAGAAAAGAAACCGTGTCAGGGAAAGCAGAACCCGGAGCAGTCGACAAAGGCACCGCCAGCGCGCCGATCACCGAGCCGGAAGCGAGCTGGGAGAGCAGCTCCGAGCCCGCGGCCAGCAACGCGGCAGTGGCGAGCACCGCACTGCCCAGGTACGGCACCGGCGCGACGCTCCGGCCCAGTTCCTCCATGACGACCGCGACCTCGCGCGTCGAAGCCCCGTGTCCGCCAAGGGATTCCGGCACCATGAGCCCAGCAGTGCCGAGGTCGGCGGCCAACGTCTTCCACAGAGCGAGGTCGTACGGCGCGTCTGTTTCGACCCGCGCCAACAATGCCGTGGGCCCGGCGCGGTCGGTGAGCAGCGCCCGCACTGAGGACCGCAGGTCCTCTTCCACCTCCGAGTACAGCAGGTCCGGCGTGCTCATCGCGGCAGGTCCTTCCAGGCGACGTCCTTGTCCACCCGCGGCTCGGACGGCAGCCCCAGCACGCGTTCGGAGATGATGTTCCGCAGCACCTCCGAGGTACCGCCTTCGATCGAGTTTCCCTTGGCGCGCAAGTACCGGTACCCGGCGTCGCGGCCGAAGAAGTCGACCTGTTCCGGACGGCGCATCGTCCAGTCCTCGTAGCGCAGGCCCTCTTCGCCGAGCAGTTCCAGCTCCAGCCCGGACAGCGCCTGGTTCAGCTCGGCGAACGCCACCTTCATCGCCGAACCCTCCGGACCGGGCGCGCCCACGGCGAGCTGCTGCCGCTGCCGTTCTCCGGCCAGCCGCAGCGATTCCGCTTCGACCCAGTGCTGCACGAGCCGGTCGCGCAGTTCCGGCGTGCGCAACTCGGGACGGTCCCGCCAAGTCTTCGCGACGAGCCCGATCATGCCGCCCTCGCGCGGCATCGCGGTGCCGCCGATCGCGACGCGCTCGTTCATCAGCGTGGTCTGCGCGACCTTCCAGCCCTCGCCGACCGCGCCGATCCGCTGCGAGTCCGGAATCCGCACCTCAGTAAGGAAAACCTCGTTGAACTCCGCCTCGCCGGTGATCTGCCGCAGCGGCCGGACCTCGACGCCGGGCGCGGTCATGTCGCACAGGAAGTACGTCATGCCCTGGTGTTTCGGCACGTCCGGGTCGGTGCGGGTGACGAGGATGGCCCACTGCGCGAGATGCGCACTGGACGTCCACACCTTCTGCCCGGTCACGACCCAGTCGTCGCCGTCGCGGACCGCGCGCGTGGCCAGCGCGGCGAGGTCGGAGCCGGCCCCGGGCTCGCTGAACAGCTGACACCACACCTCCTCGCCGGTCCACAGCGGACGGAGGTAGCGCTTCTTCTGCTCCTCGGTGCCGAACGCGAGGATCGTCGGAGCGGCCATGCCGAGCCCGATCAGAATCCGGCGCGGGTTGTTGTCCGGTGCGCCAGCGGCGGCGAAAGCGGCCTCGACCTCGCCCTGCAGCGCACGCGGAGCGCCTTGCCCGCCAAGGCCTTCAGGGAAGTGCACCCAGGCGAGCCCGGCGTCGAAGCGAGCGCGCAGGAAGTCCACTGCGGACAACGAAGAAGGATCATGCGCGGCAAGGAAAGCGGCGACCTGCGCCCGCAGCTCCTCGGCGGTCACTTGCCCGCCTCCGTCCGGTACTTCTTCAGCTCACGCCGAGCCAGCGAACGCTTGTGCACCTCGTCCGGACCATCGGCGAGCCGCAGCGTGCGCACCCCGGCCCAGATCTCCGCCAGCGGGAAGTCCTGCGAAACGCCGCCCGCGCCGTGCGCCTGGATCGCCTTGTCCAGAATCCATTCGACGGCCAGCGGGGTGGAGATCTTGATCGCCTGGATCTCCGTGTGCGCGCCCTGGTTGCCGACCGTGTCCATCAGCCACGCGGTCTTCAACACCAGCAACCGCTGCTGTTCGATCCGCACGCGCGCCTCGGCGATCCAGTCCTGCACCACGCCCGAATCGGCGATCGGACGGCCGAAAGTCTCGCGCGACAGCGTGCGCCGGCACATCGCCTCCAGCGCGCGCTCCGCCATGCCGATCGCGCGCATGCAGTGGTGGATGCGGCCGGGGCCGAGGCGGGCCTGCGCGATGGCGAACCCGGAACCCTCGTCGGCGATCAGGTTTTCCGCGGGCACCCGCACGTCCTCGAACAGCACCTCGGCGTGCCCGCCGTGGTCGCCGTCGGTGTAGCCGAACACCTGCATGCCGCGCACGACGGTCAGCCCGGGGGTGTCGCGCGGGACCAGGATCATGCTCTGCTGCTTGTGCGCGGGCGCGTCCGGGTCGGTCTTGCCCATGACGATGAAGATCTTGCAGTTCGGGTTCATCGCGCCGGTGATGTACCACTTGCGCCCGTTGATGACGTACTCGTCGCCCTCGCGGCGGATGCTGGTCGCGATGTTGCGAGCGTCCGACGACGCCACGTCGGGTTCGGTCATCGCGAACGCGGAGCGGATTTCCCCGGCCAGCAACGGTTCCAGCCACTGCTTCTTCTGCTGCTCGCTGCCGAACATGGTCAGCACTTCCATGTTCCCGGTGTCCGGCGCGGCGCAGTTCACCGTGGCGGGCGCGAGGTGCGGGCTGCGGCCGGTGATCTCGGCGAGCGGCGCGTACTGCAGGTTGGTCAGCCCCGCGCCGTGGTCGCCAGGCAGGAAGAAGTTCCACAGCCCGCGCTTGCGTGCTTCGGCCTTCAGCTCGTCGACGACCGGCGGCGGCGACCACGGATCGGTGCGCGCGGCCAGCTGCTCGTGGAACACGGCCTCGGCGGGGTAGACGTGCGTATCCATGAATTCGAGCAGCTGCCCGCGCAGTTCCTCGGTACGGGCGTCGAACGCGAAGTCCATCAGTTCTCCTTGGTGAGCGTCTTGCTGCCCTGCTCGATCAGGGGGGCGACGGCGGCGCCGATCTGGTCGAAGCCCTCGCCGACGGTTTTGCCTTGCTGGAAACGGAAGTAGATGCCTTCGAGGATCACCGCGAGCTTGAAGTACGCGAAGCTCACGTACCAGTTCAGCGCGGACAGATCGCGGCCGGAACGCTGCGCGTAGCGGGCGATCGTCTCGTCGGTGTCCGGGTATCCCGGCGCGCTGCTGGCATTGGACACCATCGGCAGCGAGAGCTGGTCCCGCTGCGCGTAGGTGATCATCAGGCCGAGGTCGGTGAGCGGGTCGCCGAGCGTGGACATCTCCCAGTCCAGCACCGCGGTGATCCGGTCGTCCCCGTCGACGAGCACGTTGTCCAGCCGGTAGTCGCCGTGCACGATGGCGGGCGGGCCGGACGCCGGGATCGCCGCGGCGAGCTGGTCGTGCAGCCGGTCCGCGCCGGGCAGGTCGCGGCTGCGCGAACCGTCGAGCTGCTTCTTCCACCGGCGCAGCTGGCGTTCCAGAAAGCCTTCCGGACGGCCGAAATCGCCGAGCCCGACCGCTTCCGGATCGACCGCGTGCAGGTCGACCAGCGTGTCCACCAGCGAATCGGCGATCGCCCTCGTGCGCTGCGGGCCGAGCTGCTCCAGCTCGTCGGCGATCCGGTACGGCGTGCCCTCGACGAACTCCATCACGTAGAACTGCGCGCCGAGCACGTCCGCGTCTTCGCACAGCAGAACGGTTTCCGGCACCGGAACCGGAGTCCCGGCGAGCCCGCTCATCACGCGGAACTCGCGCCGCATGTCGTGCGCGGTCGGCAGCACGTGCCCGAGCGGCGGACGGCGCACGACCCAGCGCCGCGTGCCGTCGGTGACGAGATAGGTGAGGTTGGACCGCCCGCCCTGCACCACGTCCGCGGCGAGGGCACCGGAGACGAGCCCGGGCCGCTCGCGGTCGAGATGGGCGCGCAGCCTCGCCAGATCGAGGCCGGGCGGGTCGGTTTCGGTCATCGGAAGGACTCCAGTTCGTGCGAGGTCGGCGATCGCCCCAATGCCGCATTGGGTGCGTGAGACGCACCGAATGCCGCATTGGGTGCGGCAGATGCACCCAACGCCACTTTGGGGCGCGGGCGGGCGGTCAGAGGATGAGCCGGGAAACCATCTCGGCGACGCAGGCGGGTTTGTCCTCGCCCTCGATTTCGACCGTCCATGCCACCACGGCCTGTTTGCCGCCGGGCACATCGGTCAGCTCGACCAGCTCGGCGGTCCCGCGCACCCGCGAGCCCACCTTCACCGGCTGCGGGAACCGCACCTTGTTGAGCCCGTAGTTGATGCCCATCTTCAGGCCCTCGACCCGGTAGATCTCCGGCAGGAACGACGGGATCAGCGACAGCGTGAGGAACCCGTGCGCGATGGTCGTGCCGAACGGGCCCGCTGCGGCCTTTTCGGCGTCGAGGTGGATCCACTGGTGGTCGCCGGTGGCGTCGGCGAACAGCTGCACCTGCTCCTGGGAGACGGTGTGCCATTCGCTCGTGCCCAAGGGCTTGCCGACCGCTTCGGCGAGTTCGGCGACGTCGGAGAACACGCGCATCGCGATCAGTCCTTCGGTCCGCCGGCGACGTAAATGACCTGGCCGGACACGAATCCCGCGCCCTCGCTGACCAGGAACGACGCGACGTTCGCGATGTCCTCGGGCGTGCCGACGCGCTGCACCGGGATCTGCGAGGCGGCCGCGGCCTTGAAGTCCTCGAAGCTCATGCCGACGCGCTCGGCGGTCGCCGCGGTCATGTCGGTGGCGATGAACCCGGGCGCGATCGCGTTGGCGGTGACGCCGAACTTGCCCAGTTCGATCGCCAGCGTCTTGGTGAAGCCCTGCATGCCTGCCTTGGCCGCGGAGTAGTTGACCTGCCCGCGGTTGCCCAGCGCGGACGTGCTGGACAGGTTGACGATCCGGCCCCATTTCTCCTGCGTCTGGTACTTCTGCACCTCGCGGGTCATCAGGAACGAACCGCGCAGGTGCACGTTCAGCACCGAGTCCCAGTCCTGTTCGGTCATCTTGAACAGCAGGTTGTCGCGGGTGATGCCGGCGTTGTTGATCAGCACGGTCGGCGCGCCGAGTTCCTCGGCCACGCGAGTCACCGCGGCCTCGACCTGCCCGGCGTCGCTGACGTCCAGTGCGACGCCGACCGCCCGGCCGCCGTCGGCGACGATTGCCTCGGCCCCTTGCTTGACCCCGGCCTCGTCGAGGTCCAGCAGGCCGACGGCGAACCCGTCGGAGGCGAGGCGGCGGGCTACGGCGGCGCCGATGCCACGGCCGGCTCCGGTCACGATGGCCACACGGGAAGCGGTCACGGGGGATCTCCTCATCGTCGAGAAAGCGTTCGGCAGCGGCGCTAAGCGTACGCTTAGTACGAGAATTTCGCGAGACCTCGGAAGAGCGGTTCGCCGCGTGCGGCCGGAATGTCGGTCCCGGCGAGTAGGGTCGCCGCCGATGAAGATCACGAGCGCGCCCGTTGTCGCGGCGGGACGCGCGCTGGGGGAGACGGTCGCCGGAGGCGGCGGTCCGGCCGTCGCGCCCACCCGGGCGCACCAGGCGCTGACCGGGCTTGCGGCGATGGTCGCCGGAGTGCTCGCGTTCTTTCCCGCCGACCGCGCGAACGAGGGCACGCGGGTGCTGGCGGCCGCGCTGGCCATGTTCGCGGTCGGGCTCACCCTGGTCCGTCCGCTGTGGGCCTGGCGGGTGCTGATCGTCGTCGTGGGCTGCGCGGACCAGCTGTACGGGATCCACGCCCGGTTCGGCTGGCCGTGGAGCGCGGGCCTCGCGTTCGCGGCGATCCCGGTCCTCGCCGCGGTCGGCCGCAACCACCGGCCGGGCGTGCTGGCGTGGGTCTGGCTGATCTCGACCGGGGTCAGCGCGCTGCTGGCGAACGTGCGCGGCGAGCTGGTCGTGATCGCCGTGCTGCTCGCGGTGCCGCTGGCGTTCGGCTGGCTGGTTTCGCGGCTGCGCGGCGCCGAACGCGACCTGGAGGCGGAGTCCACCCGCCGGGCGGTGCTGGAGGAACGGGCCCGGATCGCCCGCGAACTGCACGACGTGGTCGCGCACCACATGTCGGTGCTGGCCATGCGCGCGGACTCCGCCCGCTACCGGTTCCCCGGCCTCGACGACGGGCTGCGCGAGGAATTCCAGTCGATCCAGGACACCGCTCGCAACGGGATGACCGAAATGCGCAGGCTGCTCGGTGTGCTGCGCGCCGGGCAGGCCGGCCAGGAGACCGAGCCCCAGCCGGGAGCCGAGCAGATCGGACAGCTGGTGGAACGCGTCCGGGCGGCGGGTACCGACGTGCGGTTCGACCTGCGCGGTGATGGCCGCGGCCTCCCCGAGGGCGTCGGGTTGTCGGCGTACCGGATCGTCCAGGAAGGGCTCAGCAACGCGGTGCGGCACGCGCCTGGCGCACCGGTCGAGGTGGTGGTGCACGTCGGTCCGGGACAGCTGCGGCTCGTCGTGCGGGACACCGGCGCCGCCGCGAGCGCTCCGGAGGACACGGCGGGCCGGGAGAAGCACGGGCTGCTCGGGATGCGGGAACGGGCGGCGGCGCTCGGCGGTACGTTTTCCGCGGGACGACGGGACGGCGGCGGGTTCGAGGTCGTCGTGACCGTCCCGCTGGACTAGGGGGACAGCCATGGCGGTGACAGTGGTGATCGCCGACGACCAGACCATGGTCCGGCAGAGCTTCCGCGCGGTGCTGGACGCACAGCCGGACATCGAGGTGATCGGCGAGGCGGCCACCGGGACCGAGGCGGTGGCCGCGTGCCGTGCGCTGCGCCCGGACCTGGTGCTGATGGACATCCGGATGCCGGACCTCGACGGGCTGGCCGCCACCCGGCTCGTCCTCGGCGACGGCCGCGACGCCGGGCCGCGCGTGCTCGTGCTGACCACGTTCGACGCCGACGAGTACGTCTACGGTGCGCTCAGCGCCGGTGCCAGCGGGTTCCTGCTGAAGGACTCCCCGCTGGACGACCTGGTCGTCGCGGTCCGGATGGTGGCCGCGGGCAACGCGCTGTTCGCGCCCGCGGTCACCCGCCGGGTGATCGAGGGGTTCGCCGGGACGCGGCCGCCGGCCCAGGACGTCGGCAGGCTGTCCGAGCTGACCGCGCGCGAACTCGAGGTGCTGCGGCTGATCGCGCGCGGACTGTCCAACGCGGACATCGCCGGGCAGCTGGTGATCGCGGAGCAGACCGCCAAGACGCACGTCAGCCGCGTGCTGGGCAAGCTCGGCGTTCGCGACCGCGCGCAGGCGGTGGTGCTGGCCTACGAGGCGAAGTTCGTGGTGCCGGGCCAGTGATACCCGGGTAGCACTCATCGCGAGGGACGCTACCGGGGAAGCAGCCGAAGATCGCTCCGCGGACCGACGATTCTGAGGTGCTCGTCTCCCTAGCTTTCCCTTGTGCGCCAAGAGAAAAAGCTTCGCCTCGGGCTGGCGGCGGCGATCGTCGTGCTGACCGGGATCGCCGCCGTCCGCTGGCTCGGCGGCGCACCGCTCGGGGTAGACAGCGCGGTGTATCGCGCCGGTGCGCTGGCCGTGCTGCGCGGACAGCCGCTCTACGAGCCCTTGCTCGCGCTCGACCCGAAGTCCGCGCTGGAACTGCCGTTCACGTACCCGCCTAGCGCGGCGTTGCTGTTCCTTCCGCTGGCCGCGCTCCCGGCGCAGTTCGCGTGGTTGCTGCTCGCAGTCGGTTCGGTGTTCGCGCTGTGGTCGGTGACGCGCCGGTTCGCCCGCGAACGGCCGCTGCTGACGCTCTGTCTCCTGCCGGTGCTGGAACCCGTGTGGCGGATGATTTCGCTGGGCCAGATCAACGGCGTGCTGATGGCCATGGCGGTGTCGGACGCGCTGCCCGCCCGCGAACGCAAATCCGGCGGAGTGCTGATCGGGCTGGCCGCGGCGGTGAAGCTGACCCCGCTGATCTTCGTCCCGCACCTGTTCCTGACCGGCCGCCGCGCCGACGCGTGGCGCGCGCTGGCGACCTTCCTCGGGGCGAGCGCGGCCGGGATGCTGATCCTGCCGGCGGACTCGATCCGGTACTGGACCTCGGCCATGCTGGACAACCGCAACGCCGGAGCCGTCGACTGGGTGCTCGACCAGTCCCTGCTCGGGATGTTCGCGAGGTTCGGCGCGACCTCGCCCGGCTGGTACGCGGCGGCAGCCGCGCTGTGCCTGCTGACGGGTGCGCTGCTGGTCCGCGACTTCCACCGGCGCGGCGCCCCGCGGGCCGCGCTGCTCGTGACGGCGGGGTGCGGGTTGCTGGTGAGCCCGCTTTCGTGGACGCACCACTGGATTTGGGCAGTGCCGCTCGTCGGGTTTCTCTCCGGCAGGCGGGCCGCGCTGGTCTGCGCTGGAGCGGTTTTCAGCGGGGTCGCGCTGACGCTGGTTCCCGAGGGCGGGCACCGGGAGCTGTCCTGGAATCCGGTCGAGACGGTGTTCGGGAACGCTTACGTGCTGAGTGCGTTGGCTGTCGGCGCGGTGCTTATTGTCCGGCTGGCGCGGGGGTCGCTTGCCGAGCCGGGGCGGCGAGCGCGGCCAGCGCGACGAGTTCGGTGAGCGCCATCCCGCGTTCGACGAGGCCCAGCGGGATCAGCAGCCACCAGCGTTGGTCAGTCAGCGCGGCGACGGCCACCGCGCCGAGGATTACCGCGAACCATGCCAGCGACGCCACCGCGAGTGCGCGGGCGAGGAACCGGCGGCGAGGCGAGTCCGGGAAGACCGTGCGCGCCGAGATGAGCACTGCGAGCGGAAGACAGACGAAGGCGACGACGCTGGCGATCCGATGCAGCGTGCCGCCTGCTCCCGAGGCTGCCGCGTTGGCCCAGTCGGTCTTCGGGAACGCGACGATCACGAGCAACCCAGCGGTCCAGAACGCTCCGAGCACCGCGGCGAGGACCGGCAGTCGTCCTTGCAGCCGCAGCACGGCGAACGCGACCGCCGAACCGGCCGCGACCAGTACGACAGCCAGGTCGAACACCCATTTGTGGTCCGACAGCCCGTATTCGCTGATGGTCCGCCAGGTCGCGCTGATCTCGTCGGTCGGCGGCACCACCTGCAACAGCAGCATCAGGACGGCGCCGAGCGCGAGCGCGCTGATGCCAGCCAGCGCCAGCAGGGCGGGGCGTCGGTCCGCGGACACTGTTGTCATGTCCTCAGAGTGCCACGTGCCGGATATGTCCCCGGTGAATCAGGCCGCCCGGCCGGACCCGGTGACCTGCGCGCGCACCGTGCGCAGCGCGTTGTGGTCCACAGTGGACGGTTCGGCGGACAGCCAGCCGCCGATCTCGTGCAGGAACTGCTCCGGCGTCATCGGCGGACCGGGTTCGCTGTCCGGTTCCGCGGTGGTGACCTCGCCGTCGCGGCTCGGGTACACGATCATCGCGCCGCGCAGCGCGACGCCGGGCAGCAGTTCGCGATAACGCTCCAGGCTTTCTTCCAGCTGGCTGCCGCCGCCGCGGAACGGACGCCCGTTGCGCAGCAGCCGTCCGTCCTCGGCGGTTTCGTAATGCCCGGGCAGCCACAGCTTCGACTCGACCAGCACCAGGCGTTTTCCGCACAGCACCGCGTGGTCGACGTCGGCGAACACCGAACCGGGCCACGCGAGACCGTGGAAGATGCGCGCGCCAGGCAGCCGGGTCAGGTACCGCTCCAGCAGGTCGGCGGTGAGCTGTTCGGCCAGTTCGTCGGTTTCGGCGCCGGGGGAGCCGAACACCGCGCTGCCGCCGAATTCCTCGGCGAACTCGTGCCGGGCGCGGCGGGCGGACAGGAAGCCGCGGGCGAGCCGGTGCACGAGCAGCGCGGTGCCCGCGGTGAGCGCGAGCCAGACGATCAGCACCGGCGGCGTGAAGTCGATCCCGGCGAGCAGCGGCAACAGCACCAGCACGGCGCCGGCGATCGCCGCGACGACCGGCGTATGCCCTGGCCCGCGCCGCCGCCCGTGCCGCATCCGCGGGTCGGCCGCGGCGAACGACCACCACTCCAGGCTTTCCGGATCGATGTCCGGCGCTTCCGGGCGGTAGCCGGGCTGCTCGCCGAATCGCCGCCGGGGCCGGGGTTTGGGCACCGACGCGGCCGGGACTCCGGCGTCGTACCGAGCGCGTTCGTTGGGGTCGGCGAGGGTGTCGTAGGCCTCGCGCAAGAGCTGGAAGGTGCCGACCGTGCCGCCCGCGTCCGGGTGCAGCGTCTTGGCCAGCCGACGGTAGGCGGCCTTGATCTCCGTGGGGGACGCGGTTTTCCCCACGCCGAGTACCGCGTAGTAGTCGGGCACGGTTCGGGTTCCACCTCCGGACGGCTGCCCGCGCAACGATATGGGGTCGCCGGGGCGGAGTGCCATCCGCCTCCGCGGCGCGCCGGAGTGAACGCTAATTCCGGGCTAGCCACTCTTCGCGGCGGAGGGCGTACTCGACGGCGTGGCGGTCGTCGCCCGGCGCGAAGTAGTCGGGGTCGTCGGAGACGAAGTCGCGGATGTGCCGGCGGGGCGCAGCGCTCAGTAACCGGCGAAATCGGCATCGAGGAACCCGGCCCAGCAACCCAGGCCCGGAGTGGTGTCCGCGAGCAGTTTCCGAAGCGCTTCAGCCGACTGCTCCCGGGCCCGCACGCCGCCCAGGTAACGCATCACCTCCGGGTCGGCGGAGAGTTCGAGTTCGTGCTCGAGATGTCCGGCGGACAGCGGGACCAGTCGGAGGCGCTCGGTGTGCAGGATCGGTTGGGACACGCTAGCTCCGGGCCAGCCAGTCTTCGCGGCCGACGGCGTACTCGACCGCGTGCAGGTCGGCGCCCGGTGCGAAGTGCTCGGGGTCGGCGACGAAGTCCCGGACGTGCTGGAGCCCGATGGCGGCCATCGTCGCCTGGGAGGCTTTGTTGCCCGCGGCCGTCCTGGCGTAGACGCGGTCGAGTCCCAGGTCGCGGAAACCGTGGCGGAGCATCTCGCCAGCGCCCTCCTTGCCGAGTCCTTTACGCCAAAACCCGGGAAGCATCCGGTATCCCAGCTCCGCCTCGTTCGGGGATTCGCCGGGGCGCAGGGACCAGAAACCGGCGAAAACGGCATCGACGAAGCCAGCCCAGCAACCGAGGCCGCGACCGGCGTACGCGAGGGTTCGCCGAAGCTCGTCCTCCGACTGCTCCCTGGTCTGCACGCCGGTCAGATAGCGCATCACTTCCGGGTCGGCGGAGAGTTCGACCAGGTGCTCGAGATGTCCGGCGGACAACGGGGTCAGCCGGATGCGCTCGGTCTGCAAGATCGGTTGGGACATCAGGCGAACGCTCCCCGGCCAGGTGGACGACAGGGTGCAGTCTGGCAGCCGGGAGGGTCGCCCGTCAGCCGGTTTTCCGCCCGTCATCGCAGGTTGCCGCACTGGCGTGCGGTGACTCCCGGTCAGCGGCGCCCTCCGGTCGGAACGCCCGCTCCCGCCGGTACGCGGCCGTCAAGGCGGGCCCTCGCCCACCGTCCCCTTCTCCCACTCCCGCACCGGTTTCGGCAACTTTCCGGACGCAGCTCTTCCGCACCCCGTTCATCTTATGTTAAGAAGCTTTACTAACTATTGGATGGAGGCACGACGTGAGCTCACCCACCCGCCCGGGGGACTCCGCGACCCTTCCGGGGAACGGTCTCGAACGCCGGATCGGGCCGCTGCAGGCGACCGCGATCAACATGACGCAGATGTGCGGGATCGGCCCGTTCGTCACCATCCCCGCGATGGTCGCGACCATGGGCGGCCCGCAGGCGATGTTCGGCTGGATCATCGGCGCGATCATCGCGCTCGCCGACGGGCTGGTGTGGGCCGAACTGGGCGCCGCGCTGCCCGGGGCCGGCGGCACCTACATCTACCTGCGCGAAGCGTTCCAGTACCGCTCCGGGCGGCTGATGCCGTTCCTCTTCGCCTGGAGCGCGGTGCTGTTCATCCCGCTCATCATGTCCACCGGCATCATCGGGCTGGTCCAGTACCTGGGCTATCTGGTGCCGGGCGTGACCGACGCGGGCGGCGTCACCCCGCTGGGCAAGGTGATCGGCATCGGCCTCGTCGTGCTGATCGTCCTCGCGCTGTTCCGCCGGATCGGCCAGATCAGCAAGCTCACCACCGCGCTGTTCCTGATCATGCTGTTCGCCGTTTTCGCGGTGATCATCGCGGCCTTCTCGCACTTCGACGCGCACCAGGCGTTCGACTTCACCCCGGGCGCCTTCACCTGGGGCGGCTCGTTCTGGGCCGGTCTCGGCGCGGGTCTGGTCATCGCCGTCTACGACTACCTCGGCTACAACACCAGCGCGTACCTCGGCGGCGAGGTCCGGAACCCGGGCCGCACGCTTCCGCGGTCGATCATCTTCTCCATCCTCGGCATCATGACGCTGTACTTCCTGCTGCAGGTCGGCGTTCTCGGCTCGACCCCGCTGGAGGAACTCAAGAACGCGACGTCCGTGGCGTCGTCGGTGCTGGAGCAGGCGTGGGGTTCGGTGACCGCCAAGATCGTCACGGTCTTCATCGTGATCGCCGCGGTCGGTTCGGTGTTCGCCGGTCTGCTCGGCGGGTCGCGGGTGCCGTTCGAAGCCGCGCGCGACAAGGTGTTCCTGCCGGTGTTCGGCAAACTGCACCCGAAGCTGAACCTCCCGACCGCGGGCGTGCTCGCGATGGGCGCGATCACCGCGATCGGTTCGCTGTTCACCTTGACTGACGTGATCAACGCGGCGGTCACCGTGCTGGTGATCATCCAGTCGCTCGCGCAGGTCGCGGCGATCGTCGTGCTGCGCCGCCGTCAGCCGCACCTGAAGCGGCCGTATCGGCAGGTGCTGTATCCGGTGCCGACGATCATCGCGTGCGTCGGCTGGGTTTATGTGTACGTATCGGCCAGCTGGCTTTCGATCTGGCTCTCGATCGGCTGGATCGCGCTCGGGGTGATCGCTTTCCTGGTCTACGCCTCGAAGGAAAAGGTGTGGCCGTTCGGCCCCAAGGAAATCCGCGAGGCGTTCGCGACTCAGACCGCGGGGGTGGAGTCGTGAGGAAACCGCTGATCGCCGGGATCGCCGCGCTGGTCCTCGTTCCCGGAGCAGTCGCGACCACCGCTTCCGCGCAGCAGCCGGAAACCGCGGCGTCCCGTTCGCAGGGCGAGTCGACGATCGGGCTCGGCGGTTGGCAGGTGCTGACGACCGCGCAGGTCAAGGACGACGGCACGGCCGTCTCGAAGCCCGGCTACCCGACGCACGGCTGGCTGAAAGTGAAGCCGGACGACGCGGGCGCGCCGGGCACCGAGATCAACGCGCTCGTGCAAAACGGCAAGTGCCCGAACGTGTTCTACTCCGACAACATGCGCAAATGCTTCGGCTACCAGACGAAGCGCGGGCCGGTCACCACGAAGCAGTTCCAGGACCCGTGGTGGTTCCGCACCGATTTCGACGCCGGTTTCCGGCCGGGCAAGAACGCGAAGCTGACCGTCCCGGGTGTCGTCGGCGAGGGCGACGTGTGGGTGAACGGCACGCTCGTCGCGGGCAAGGACGTGGTGAGCGGCGCGTACGCGGGCCACACCTTCGACGTCACGAAGGTCCTGCGGCCGGGCAAGAACACGCTCGCGGTCAAGATGTACCCGAATGACCCGAATTCGATGTACACGCTCGACCAGGCCGACTGGGCGCAGATCGTGCCGGACAACAACACCGGCCTGCAGTATCCGCCGACGCTGCAGCTGTCGGACGCGCTGAGCGGCGACAACGCGCACGTCGTGCAGGACAACGCGGCGGATCTGTCGACGTCCTCGCTGACCGCGAAGGTCGACGTCACCAATGACGCGGACATTCCGCAGACCGGCGAGGTCGCCGCGACGGTGACGCCGCCGGGGCGCGGCGCGCCGATCGTGGTGAAGCAGAACGTCACGATTCCCGCGCACGCCAAGCAAACCGTGACGTTCACGCCGGCGAAGTTCCCGCAGTTGAAGATCGTCAAGCCGCAAGTGTGGTGGCCGTACTCGATGGGTGCACAGCCGTTGTACACCTTGGGTACGACAGTTTCGCAGGGCGGCGTGGTGTCGACGTCGTCGTCGGACACGTTCGGGATCCGGACGGTGACGTCGAAGCTGATCGGCAAGTCGCCGGCACTGCCGGACGGCGCGCGGAAGTTCGCGGTCAACGGCCGCGACTTCGTGTTCCGCGGCGGCGGTTTCGCGCCGGACCTGTTCCTGCGCTACGACAAGGCCGACATCGCGCACCAGCTCGCGCTGATCAAGAACCTCGGCCTGTCCGGCGTCCGGCTCGAAGGCCACGACATGCCCGCGGACTTCTACGAGCAGGCCGACCGCGCCGGACTGCTGGTGCTCGGCGGATTCCTCTGCTGCGACGCCTGGCAGCCGGAGAAACCGGAGAAACTGACCGACCGCGACTACCGGATCATGCACGATTCCGCGTATTCGATCGCGCAGCGCGAACGCAGCCACCCCAGCGTGATCACCTACGGCTGGAGCGACAACGAGCCGATCCCGCGGCAGGAAACCGAGACGCTGAGCGCGTTCAAGGCGGCCGACTGGGACGTGCCGGTGATCGCGTCGGCGGAGTACAAGAGCACGAAAACGCTCGGCCCGTCGGGGGAGAAGGAAGGCCCTTACGACTGGGTTCCGCCGGCCTATTGGTACGACTCGTCGACCTTCGACAAGACCGACCCGAGCCGCACGAACGCGGGCGGGGCCTGGGGTTTCGCGAGCGAGCAGAGCGCCGGGCACACCGTGCCGACCCTGGATTCGATCCGGCGGTTCCTGTCGCCGGAGGAGCAGGCGAAACTCTGGCAGGACCCGGCGTACAACCAGTACCACGCGAATTACGAATCCGGGCACGGCGGCTACAAGTTCGGCACGCTGTACACCTTGGACGAGTCGATCGCCCGCCGGTACGGGAAATGGGACTCGCTGGAGTCCTATGTGGAGTCCGCGCAGATCGCGAACTACGAGAACACCCGTTCCCAGTTCGAGGCGTTTCTCGCGCACGCCAACGACAAGAAGAACCCGTCGACCGGCGTCGTGTACTGGCAGCTGAACAAGGGCTGGCCGACGCTGCTGTGGTCGCTGTACAACAACGACGGCGACCAGCCGGGCGCGTATTTCGGCGCGCAGAAGGCGAATAAGCCGCTGCACGCGCTGTACGCCTACGACACCGGCACTGTCGCGCTGTCCAACCTGGGTGCCGCGCGGCAGAACGGGATTTCCGTGCAGGCCAAGGTGTACGACACCGCGGGCAAGGTGCTCGACGACCAGACCGCTCCGGCGGTTTCGCTGGACAGCCAGGGCGTCGCGACCGGATTGCTGAAGCCGAAGGTCCCGGCGGAGACGAAGGCGCCGGCGAAGGCACAGACGTATTTCGTGGAGCTGCAGGTGCGGCAGGCCGGGAAGGTCGTGGACCGGAACGTCTACTGGATGTCGACCCAGAAGGACGTCGTGGACTGGGCGAAGACGCTGCAGAACCCGCAGGCGACGATGAGCCAGTACGGCGATCTGACCGCACTGCGCGATCTGCAGAGGTCGCAGGTCAACGTGACTGCGTCGACGCGCCCGTCGCGTGGCCCGGACGGCACGGACACCGCGACGACGGTCACGGTCACTAATACGTCGAAGACCTCCGCGGTCAGTTTCTTCCTGCGCGCGGACCTGCGCCGCTCCACCGACGGTTCCCAGCTGCCAGCCGCGACCTGGGACGACAACGACATCACGTTGTGGCCGGGCCAGTCGCAGACGCTGACCGTCCGCTACCGGGCCGCCGACCTCCACGGCGCCGGCCCGACCGTCAGCGTCGACGGGTTCAACACCGGCCGGGTCGTGGTGCCGGCCGGTCCGCACCGGGACAGCCAGGGCGCTGTCCCGCCGGTCATCGAGGGGACCCGCGAGTGACATCGGAAGACCTGATCCTGGGCATCGACTTCGGCGGCACGAAAGTGGCGCTGGGTCTGTCCGACCGGACCGGCACGCTGCGGGCGACCCGCCGCCTGGACACCGACGCCGAAGCGGGCGCCGAACAGGTGGTCACCCGGGCGCTGGCCGCCGCGGCCGAGCTGGTCGGCGACGCCCGGCTCGCCGCGATCGGCGTAGTGAGCCCGGGAATCGTGCTGCCGGACCGGATCCTGCTGGCCCCGAACGTGCCCGGCTGGGAAGAACTCCGCCTGGCCGAACTGGTGTCGGCAGCCTTCCCCGCGGTGCCGGTCGCGGTTGGCACCGACGCCAAAGCCGCCGCCCTGGCCGAATGGACCTGGGGCACCCTGGCCGGCGCCGACCCCGCGGTATTCCTGTCGCTAGGCACCGGAATCGCCGCCGCGGTCCTGGTCGGCGGCCGCCTGCTGACCGGAGCCAACGGGGCGGCCGGGGAGATCGGGTACAACCTGCGCACCCCCCAAGACACTGACGGTTTCGCCGGCGGAGCGGCGCCGCTGGAGGAAGCCGTCGGAGGCCGGTGGCTGGGCACGCGGGCGACCGCGCTGCTCGGCCGCCCGGTCACGGCGGGGGAGTTGTTCGCCTTGGCGCGGGAAAACACCGAGGCCAAGGAGCTGGTCACTTCGGCTTTGGACGAGCTTTCGATGCACGTGGCCAACCTGGCGATCGCCTTTGATCCCGCGCGGATTGCTGTCGGCGGCGGGTTGGTTCGGTCGGCTGATGTGCTTTTGCCTGCCCTGCGGGAACGCTTGGCGGCCGCGGTGCCGTTCCCGCCGGAGTTAGTGCCCGCGCGGTTCGACCAGGACGCTGCGTTGCTGGGCGCGGTGGCGCTGGCGTTGCGGGCAGAGTGAGACTCCGTGACCGGCGGGGTTGTTCGGACGCTTCGCCGGTCACGGGTACCAAGTATTCACTGGGTTTCTTGCGCGTCGCTCCTGGTGTGGGGCGACGACGTGGACGGCGTGATTGCCCGCGTCTACCAGCCCATGTCCTTGGCGACTTCCTCCTGCGCGGCCGCGATTTCCTCGGCCGTGGACTCAGTGACGTCGCTGTCCGTGGCGTCTTCCAATCGGGACAGCAGGTCGGCGAGCGCCTGTTTCTGCGCGGGGTGCGTGATCGGCACCGCGTTCAGGTCGACGGTCATCAGCCAGTCGAACAGGACAACGGCGTCGGCGCGCCACAAACGTATGCCGACCGTGGGCAAATCCGGGTCCATGCCGGTGATCCTGCCCGCGACGGCGGCCTCGACGCCATTCGATGAGCGGCGAATCGCTGACGGCCACCGCGAGGAAGCTCGCGCCAGACCGTGGCCAGCCGTGCCAGATCCGCCTTCGCACCTCTGGCTGCCCCGCCCAGGGCACTCGCCGCCGCTTCCTCTTTTTTGCCTCGTCATCCCTCTGAACAGCAAAAACACCCGCTAGATCCAACCTGGCACCGACGCGCACCGATCTGGCGCCCAAGAAGTGTGGACGAGGAGCTGCGGGTAGCCGTGCTCGTCGCCAGCACCCGGGAGGGCCGGGTCGGCGGCGAGATCGGCCGATGGTTCGTCGAGCGGGCCGCCGGGCACGGCGGGGTGGCGCTCGACGTGCTCGACCTCGCGACGTTCGCGATCCCGGCCCGGCTGCCCGCCGAGCCGACGGCCGGCATGGCCGGGTTCGCGAAACGGATCGCGGCGGCCGAGGCGTACGTCGTGGTCACGCCCGAGTACAACCGCAGCTTCCCGGCGTCGCTGAAACAGGCGATCGACTGCGCGTACGAGGAATGGCGGGCCAAACCGGTCGGCTTCGTCTCCTACGGCTACCGCGCGGGCGGCCGCTACGCGGTGGAGCACCTCCGGGACGTCTTCACAGAACTGCACACAGCGACGGTGCGGGATTCGGTGTGCCTCGACCTGCTCGAGCACGAATGCGGCGACCCCGGCGCGGGTCCGCACGGGGAATCCGCAGGTCACGCGGTCTCTGCTCTACTGGACGAGCTGATCTGGTGGGGACTGGCACTGCGCGAGGGCCGGCGCGCGCGGCCGTATCGCGGATGAACAACTGAGGGGAAAGGACAGACATGAGCAACGCAGCCGGGGAACCGGCGATCGAGACTTCCGGGCTCGTCAAAGTGTTCGGCGAGACCCGAGCGGTGGACGGGGTCGACCTCGTCGTGCCCGCCGGAACCGTGTACGGCGTCCTGGGGCCCAACGGCGCGGGCAAGACCACCACCGTCCGCATGCTCGCCACGCTGTCGCGACCGGACGGCGGCGAGGCGCGGGTGTTCGGCCACGACGTGGTGCGCGAAGCAGACGCCGTGCGCAGCCGGGTGAGTCTCACCGGCCAGTACGCGTCGGTCGACGAAGACCTGACCGGACAAGAGAATCTGGTGCTGCTGGGCCGGCTTCTGGGGCACCGCAGCGCTGCCGCGCGCGATCGGGCGGCCCAGCTGCTCGCGGCGTTCGGGCTCACCGAAGCCGCGCGCCGCCAAGTCAAGAACTACTCCGGCGGCATGCGCAGGCGGCTCGACATCGCCGCGAGCATCCTCAACACGCCGGATCTGCTGTTCCTCGACGAGCCGACCACCGGCCTCGATCCGCGCAGCCGCAATCAGGTGTGGGACATCGTCCGCGCGATCGTCGCGCAGGGCACCACCGTCCTGCTCACCACGCAATACCTCGACGAGGCCGACCAGCTGGCGTCGCGGATCGCGGTGATCGACCACGGCCGCGTCATCGCCGAGGGCACCAAGGGCGAGCTGAAGGCCTCGGTCGGGGTCGGCGCCGTCCACCTGCGGCTGCGGGACGCCGACCAGCGCGCGACCGCCGCCGAAGTGCTGGAACGCGCGCTTTCCGCCACCGTGCAACTGGATCACGACCCCGTCGCGATCACCGCCCGGCTGTCGTCGGACGCGCACGAGGCCGCCGCCGACCGCGCGTCGCGGGCTCTCGCGGAGCTCGCGAAGGCCGGCGTCACCGTCGACACGTTCTCGCTCGGCCAGCCCAGCCTCGACGAGGTTTTCCTGGCCCTTACCGACCGCACAGCCACCGAGGAGGCGGCGTGACCACCGTCAAGGAACCCGATCTCGATCTCGCGGCCCCGAAGCCGGACGAACTGGCTGCGGTCCTGCTCGCGACCGAACGGCCGCCGCGGCCGAGCGCGCTGTCCGCGTCATTCTCCTTCGGCTGGCGGGCCGTGCTGAAGATCAAGCACGTGCCGGAGCAGTTGTTCGACGTCACCGCGTTCCCGATCATGATGACGTTGATGTTCACCTACCTGTTCGGCGGCGCGCTGGCCGGATCGCCGACGCAGTACCTGCAGTTCTTCCTGCCGGGCATCCTCGCGTCGAGCGTCGTGATGATCACGATGTACACCGGCGTCGCGGTGAACACCGACATCGCGAAGGGCGTGTTCGACCGCTTCCGCACGCTCCCGATCTGGCGGCCCGCCCCGATGGTGGGCTACCTCCTCGGCGACGTGCTGCGGTACCTGATCGCGTCCGTGGTGATCATGGTCGTCGGCCTGATCCTGGGCTTCCGCCCGGACGGCGGGATCGGCGGCGTGGCCGCGGGAGTCCTGCTGCTGCTCGTGTTCTCGTTCGGGCTGTCGTGGGTGTGGACGATGTTCGGGCTGCTGCTGAGGTCCGAGAAATCGGTGATGGGCGTCAGCATGATGGTGATCATGCCGCTGACGTTCCTCAGCAACATCTACGTCGACCCGTCCACCATGCCCGGCTGGCTCCAGGCCGGCGTCTCGGCCAACCCGATCAGCCACCTGGTCACCGCGGTGCGCTCGACGATGTCCGGAGCCTGGGACGGCAGCGCCATCATGTGGACGCTGATCGCGGCGGCCGCGCTGACCGCGGTGTTCGGGACGCTGACCATGCGGCTGTACAACCGGAAATGACCCGTGCCGGGCGGGAGGCCGCGCCGCTCGGCCTCCCGCGCCCGGTCGTGGCTTCAGGCCGTGGGGGAGAGGACATAGGAGAACCGGCGGACCGCCGGAACCCATTGCTGGAAGCGGGAAAGAGTGTCGATGCGCAGCGCGGTCGACAGGTGGGCGAGGCCGCGATGAAGTTGGCGCCAGTCCCGCAGTTCCTTGTCGCAGAGCGTCCCGGCGACCGGGTTCTGCCAGACCTCGCCGTGCCGCCGCGGCGCGCAGTCGGCCACGAACGCGGCCCAGGTGTCTTCCGGCGAACGGTGGACGAGACCGCCGGTGATCGAACGGTCCGGGTCCGGCACGGTGTCCAACGCCTTTTCGAGCACGAGTCCCGGTGCGGTGAGCAGACCGAGCAGCGCCACCACCGCCTGGTAGTCGCCGGGTTCGAGGTTGTCGCCGAGAAAACGCGACGCCGCTGAGAGGTCCCGGGTCGCGCGAAGCATCCGGTACAGGTTGAACAGCCGCTTCGCCTCGCGCGGGGTGCTGATCAGCACGTCCAGTTCGGACAACAGGTCGATCTCCGCGGAGGTGAGCGGACGCGGCGGATCCGCGGCCCGCTCCGGGCGGCTCTGACTGTCTACTTCGGACCCTTTCTCGATCTCGGGAAGGACGTCCGGGGGCGTCCGGCCCGGAGACGGAATCTGCTCGGTCCGCGGCCGTTCCTCGCCCGCGGGCTCCAGCAGCCGGTCGTCGGTCAGCGACCGCAACAGGCTGCGCAGGCTCCCCTCGGACATGGCGGGCAGCACGAACGGCAGGTTGATGATCTTCCCGAGATAGTCCTCCGGGGAAGCGAGCCTGCCGTCGTCGAGGGAATCGTCGAGCATCCCGTCGTAGTGGCTCTGCAACGACCGGGTCAGCCACCGCGGGTCGACGCCGACCACCACCACGAACAGTTCCAGGGCGAGCAGCAGGTGCACTGCCTCCAGCACCTCGACCACCTGGCGCGAACTGCACCGGTCGAGGTCGTCGATGTACAGCACGATCCGGTCGATCGGCGTGCCGCCCGAGCCGGGATGCGCCCGCCAGTCGGCCATGAGGTCGACCAGCTGCTCGAAATCCTTGCGGATGGTGGAGATCAGCCCGAGGTCGCGCCGGTAGGAATCGCCGTGCGCGCGATCGGCCAGGAACGCGTAAAGATTGCGGCCCGGCGTCAGCTCGGTCAGCTCCCGGCCGAGTTCGCCGACCCTCGCCACCACCTCTTCCAGCTGAGCCTCGGCGACCCGCTGATCAGTCTCGGCCCTCCGGATCTCCTCGAGCATCCGGACGACCTCAGGCGCGACGGCCCTGCTCGCGCCCCGGTCGATGCCGCGACGGAGGTCTTCGCTGAGTTCGCGCAACTCCCGGATCCCCGACCGAGCCCGGCTCAGCAGCACGACCCCGGTGCCCGCCACCGCGGCGAACCCGGCGCCGACTCCCGCCAGCCACTCCCTCGCGACCGGAGTGGCCGCGGCGACGAGGAAACCGATGAACAGAATGACCGCGGACGCCGTCAACGCTGCCTTGCCCCAGCGTCCCTTCGGCGATCTGCGCAACGCCTCGGCTTCGGACAATGTGCCGCGCAACTGCTCGACCAGCAGCGCACCCTGCTCGGCCTCGTCCTGGATCCCGAGGCGGCGCCACACTTCCCGGCTGCCGGCCAACGACCGGATCAGCACCTTCGCGATGTCTTTCCGGCTCAGCGCGGCCTTGTCGACGTCCGCCTGAAGTTTCGCGGCGGTCGCTTGCGCCTGGCGCTTCGCGTCCTCGAGTTCGGTGACCTGATCGAGCCGCTTGGCGAGTTCCTCGCGCAGTTGCTCGCGGCGCTGCTGCGCATTCGGACCGGGACCGGCGAGCTGCCGGAAGATCTCGTCGCCGAGACTGGCCCACAAGTTGCGGTCCGCGTAATGCCAGGCGTTGAACCCGATCTGGACGATCTCGCCGCGGTAAGCCGGATTGCCCGAGCCCGCGAGCCGATCCACCTCGTCCCGCATCAGCCCCATGAAGTAGCTCTTGCCGGACCCCCATTCGCCGAACACCCCGACCGACAACGGCGGCAGGGTGCTCCGGTCGGCGATCACCGTCGCGAGCATCGACACGTAGGGCGCGACCCCGAGCCGATCGCGGTCGAGCGGGATCCCGAGCGTCGGGTCGACCAGATCGTTCGAGATGCCGCCGGCCAGCTCGACGACGGAAAACCTGGCGGCCCCCGCCCGTTTCCAGGCCGCGCGGATCGCGTCCTCCGTCTGTTCGGAGTTGCAGACGAAGACAAGACTGCGCAGGCCACTGGTGTCCTGGAGCGCCCGGACCGCAGCCGGAATCGCCACCGCGGCGACCTCCGCTTCCCCGAGCCCGATATCGCCGGTGCCCAGCAACGGAAACCCGAGCGCGATCGAGTCCGCACTCGCCGCGAACCGAATCCCGGTTTCCGTGGCAGTCGCGATCGCGGGCAACGACGGCAGACCGAACGCGCCGTCTTCGTGCGGCGTCACGAGCACGGCGAACTTCAGCGAGCCCCTGCCACCGCGGAGGTCCAGCACGAACGGCCGCTCCGGGACGATCGCGTCGTAGTCGACGGAATCCCAGCCCGCGTCCGGAAACTGTTCCCGGACCGCGCGGCCGAGGCTGCCGAGACTGCCGCCGACGGAAACCGCGATGCCGTCGATGCCGGACTCCCACGGACGATTCGTGCGCACCAGATAACACGAGGTCCCGCCCGCTGAACCGAGATAACCGGAGTCGTTGTGTTTCGGTGTGCCTGCCATACCAGCTTGCGCCCTCCACGACGTCGACGCGGACGGCCAGCCTAGCCAGACTGTGGCTTCGGCGCGCGGACAGCGCGGTTTCGGGGGCGTGCAGCGGTGCTCGTCAGCCCCAGCTCGTCAGCCCCAGTTCGTCTTGCCGAGCGGTTGCGAGCCTTGCCGGACGGTGCGATTCGTTCTTGCTGGTGGCCCGGGTTTCGGCCGCTCGGCTCGCTCGGCTTGGCTCGCCCGCCAGCCCGCCAGCCCGCCAGCCCGCCAGCCCGCCAGCCCGCCAGCCCGCCAGCCCGCCAGCCCGCCCGCTCGGCTTGGCCCGCTCGCTCGGCTCGCTCGCCCGCTCGGCTTGGCCCGCTCGGCTCGCTCGCCCGCTCGCTCGGCTTGGCCCGCCCGCCCGCCCGCTCGGCTCGCTCGCTCGGCTTGGCCAGCCCGCTCGGCTCGCTCGCCCGGCTTGGCTCGCTCGCCCGGGTTTCGCTCGCTCGGCTCGCTCGCGGGATCGCCGCGCGAGCTGGAGCGCTGACCCCCTGCGGCGGTGCGGTCTCTTGTCTCTTTCTTTCCTTCTTCTCTCCTCTCTTCCCCTGCTGCGGTCGCTGTCGTGCCCGGTCGGCTGGGTCGCCCGGGCCGGTGGTCACAAGCGCCAGGTCATGGGCTTCTCCGGTTGGTAGCTGCAGGACGAGCCGGTCGTGATGGTGTCGCGGAGGTGGGCGGCCAGCTCTGGGTGGAGGTCGCCCAGTTTGCGGAGGGTGTCGCGGATTCGGGCGGTCACGGCTTTGCGTGCGCGTTCTGTTTCGTCGCCCAGGCGGCGGGTCCGGCCGGACAGGCCGGTGGACGTTCGGAGTTCGTCGAGGAGGGCGGCGCGTTCGGTGTCCAAGGCGGCGGCTTTGGCGTCGTCGCCGCGGAGGGCGGCGGTGTCGATCGCCTCGTCCAACTGGTCGAGGCGGCGGCGGTAGGCGGCTTTCGCGGTGTCGTCCAGGACGGGGTCGCCACTGAAGGCTTTGGCCGCTTCCGATTCGGGGCCGCCGTCGGGGGAGAGCAGTTGTGCGGCGGGGATTTCGGTTCCTGGTCTGCTCAGCAGGAAGTTCAGGTCTCGCAGGCCTTTCGCGTCTGGCATGCGTGCTTCCCGGTCGGCGAAGCGCAGGGTCCACACCGCGTCGGTTCGGTGGAATTCGTTGGCGGGAACCGACGGTGCTGGGCGAGGGCGGGTGGTGAGGTGCTGCATGCCCAGTTCAGCTGCTTCGGCGGTGACGGCATCGGCCAGGGTGGTTGCGCGGTCGGTTTCGCCTAGGTCTAGCAACGTGTTCGCGAGGTGGTGGCGGGCTTCGACAGCCCACGGACGGGCGCGCAGGCGGTCTGCGGAGCGGGCGGCGGAAGTGAAGCGGGCGGCGGCTGTTTCGGCGTCGCCTAGGGTTTTGTGCAGCAGGCCTAGCCAGAGGTCTACTGGGCCGCTCAGTTCGCAGCCGTATAGGGAGACCAGCCATTCTCCGGAGTGCGGGGAGAGTTCGCGCAGTAACCGTTCTGCCGCTGGGCGGTCTTTCAGTACTGCGGCGGCTTGGGCCTGGCAGCGCAGCCACAACGGGGTGAAGGCGCGGGCGTACGGGCCGTCGGCCGCTGCTTCGGACAGTTCGTGCCGGGTGGTCGCGGCGTCGCCTGCGAGTGCGGCGGTCAAGGTCCGCAGCAGGGCGGGGTGGGGGAGACCGGCGTCGGCCATTTTTGCGGGGAGTTCGGCGGCTTCGGCGAAGCGACCCTGTACCAGCAATGCGCTCCAGCGCAATTGGTCGGGCAGGTAGCCGTAATCGTTGCTGCCGAACATTTCCGGGGCGGCCAGCGCTTCGGCGAGAGCTGCGTCGGCTTCGGCGAAGCGACCGCGGAAGGTGCAGATGATGCTGCGGTCGATCGCTTCCGCCACCTTCGCGGCTGGCACGCCTTCGTCGGCGATCGCTTGGAACACCTGGAACTGGTCCAGGTAGCGCGGATCTCCCTGTTCCAGCATCGCGACCCATTTGAGCGAGGCGGCGAAGAATTCGTTCTCG
Source organism: Amycolatopsis sp. cg13 (assembly GCF_041346965.1). Classification (GTDB taxonomy): domain Bacteria; phylum Actinomycetota; class Actinomycetes; order Mycobacteriales; family Pseudonocardiaceae; genus Amycolatopsis. The sequence goes on along the minus strand of NZ_CP166848.1, from coordinate 2,641,706 downwards.
CGGTCGTTGGTGCGTTTCGCGATGGCGGTCAGCTCATCGGTGAGCCGCTCGCGTTCGGCGCCGCTGCCCAGGCCCCAGATCGCGTCGTGTCGTGCCCACAAGGTGAATGCCAGCGCGTCGTCGTCCTCGTCGTCGCGGGCGAGGATCGCGGCGCGGGCGGTGAGTTCCAGCCGGATTCGGTCCAGCGAGAGGGGTTCGGCCGCGTTGCCGCCGCACAGTTTTTCGTGTGCTTCGCGGAGAAGTTGGGCGGTGAACTCGCGTCGTGCGCCGCTGGTGCTGAATTTCGACAGGGTGAGGGCGGCGCGGGCTAGCAGGTTCGCGTTGTCCAGTCGGCGGGCCAGCGCGGTGGCTTCCTCGCACAGGAGCCAGGCTTCGTCTTTCTCCTCTAGGCGCCATAGCGCGGTGCCAAGTTCCAACGCGACGACGGCTTGGCCGCGTTCGTCCGCGGCGCGTTCGCGGGCTCGGCGCAGGTGTGCGATGGATTCCTCGAACGCCATCCGCGCACCGGCGTCCTTGGCCGCGGCGAGCAGCAGGCGGACGACGTGTCGTGGTTCGAGGTCAGTGTTGGCGAGGTAGGCGTGCCGCGCTCGTTCGGCGACTCCGGTCAGGGCCGGGGTGTGTTCGCCGGCGCGGACGACCGCCGCGTGCTGGCGTTGTGCTTCGGCGGGGGTCAGTTCGGCGTATCTCGATTCGCGCACCAGGTCATGCGCGAAGGCGAAACGGCCTTCGCCGAGTGCGAGAACGAGCCGGGCGGCTACGGCGCGGGTGAGCAGGTGGTCGACCTGTGCGACGGGTGCGCCTGCAGCGGCTGCGAGCAGTTGGAGGGAGAACTCTCGGCCAAGCACTGCGGCATTGGTGAGCAGGTCGGTAACCGGACGAGGGAGGAGCGACAGCCGTCGCTGGAGTGCGTCGGCGACTCCGGGCGCGACCGCAGACACTGTGCTCCCGCTGCGCCACAACCGCGCGGTCTGCTCCACGAAGAACGGGTTGCCGCCGGTGCGCCGGTGCACGTCGGCCGCCAGTTCGGCATCTGGATCAGCGCCCGCGGTGCGGCTCATCAGCTCGGCGACGCCGGTTTCGTCGAGGCCGGTGAGCGTGATCGTGGTTGCCTTCGCGAGCAGCGGCAGCATCAGCTGATGCAGGGGGTGGCTGGGCGCGTCCACCTCGACATCGCGGTATGTGCCGATGAGCAGCAGCCGCTCGAACCACGTGTGCCGGGCGGCGAACTCGAGCAGCCGCAGCGACGCCGGATCGGCCCAGTGCAGATCGTCGAGGACGACGACCACTGGGCGTTCCTGGGCCACCGTGACCAGCGCCCGGGTCACGGCGTCGGGCAGCTGGAACCCGTCGTCAGCCGGCGGTTCGGGGGTTTCGCCGAGCAGCGCGGACAGCATCGGCGAGCTGGCGACGGCCCATTCGTGCGCCGCGGCTTCACGGCGCAGCGAGCGCATGACCTGGACCCACGGCCAGTAGCCCGGCGCGGCCCCGGACTCCCAGCAGGTGCCGCCGAGGACGAGCGCGCCTGCCTCGCGCGCGTCGTCGGCCAGTGCGCTGACCAGCGTGGTCTTGCCGATTCCGGCCTCGCCGGTGACCAGGGTCAGGCCGCCGTGGCTGGCCGTGGCGCGCGAGAGCTGCGCGCGCAGTGTCGAGGCGGGGTGGTCCCGCCCGATCAGCGCCGCAGTCATGTCCGGTTCCTCCCTTTCCTGGCGAGCCTCTCACGGACTCGCGATGCCGTCTCGTGCTTTCACCGGCTGCGACCGGCCGGTCACGCCGGTCGATGCCGATGCGGGCCATTCTGTCCGGGGGGTCTGACAATTTCCGGAGCCCCGTCACCTGGCCGGGTGACGGGAGTCCACTGTGGACCGGCGCTGGTCACAGGGTGACGGGCGTCTCCGCCGAGGACCGGCGCGAGGGGTGGTTGCGGTACTGTCGCCGGCATGGGGAGTCTCCGTTCGCGCGTCATCGCTTGGGCCGGCCGCCGGTACATCGCCCGCCAGCAGAAACGCGGTTTCGACCTCGAGAAAATGGCGCTGCTGCCGGATTCGGCGCTGGAGCCGTTGCGCCGCCAAGGCCTCGACCCGGTGCCGGACCTCGGCAGGCTGCGCGGCGAGGCGCCGATCAGCAAGCTGGACCTGCCGTTCGGGATGAACGCCTGGCTCGTGACCGGGTACGAGGAGGCCAAGGCCGTCCTCGGGAAGGGCACGGAGTTCAGCAACGACTTCACCAACCTCGTCGGCAACGCGGGCGTCACCGAGGACCAGAACCCGGGCGGCCTCGGATTCGCCGACCCGCCGGTGCACACGCGGCTGCGGAAGCTGCTGACGCCGGAGTTCACGATGCGCCGGCTGTCCCGGCTCACGCCGCGGATCGACGAGATCGTGGCGGGCCAGTTGGACGCGATGGCGGCCGCCGACGGCCCGGTGGACCTGTGGGAGCAGTTCGCGCTGCCGATCCCGTCGCTCACGATCTGCGAACTGCTCGGCGTGTCTTATGAGGACCGGGCGGACTTCCAGCGGCTGAGCACCGCGCGGTTCGACCTGTTCAGCGGCGCGGGCGCGTCGCTGGGCGCGATCTCGGAGTCGCTGGGGTACCTGCTCGAGATCGTGCGCAAGCAGCGCGAACAGCCCGGCGACGGCCTGCTCGGCATGCTGATCAAGGAGCACGGCGACGAGATCGACGACCGCGAGCTCGCCGGTCTCGCCGACGGCATCCTCACCGGCGGCCTCGAGACCACCGCGAGCATGCTGGCGCTGGGCGCGCTGGTGGTGCTGCGCGACCCGGCCGCGTTCGACGCGGTCCGCGGCGACGACGATTCGGTGCACCGGTTCGTCGAGGAGCTGCTGCGGTACCTGACGGTGGTGCAGATGGCGTTCCCGCGGTTCGCGAAGCAGGACCTGGACGTCGCCGGGGTGCACATCAGCGAGGGCGACATCGTGCTGGTGTCGCTGTCGGTCGCCGACCGCGATCCGGTGCTCGGCAAGGGCGACATGGACCGCTTCGACCCGACCCGCGAGCCGTCCTCGCACCTGGCGTTCGGGTACGGGATCCACCGGTGCATCGGCGCGGAACTGGGCCGGATGGAGCTGCGCGCGGCCTACCCGGCGCTGGTCCGGCGGTTCCCGAACCTGCGGCTGGCGGTGCAGCCGGAGGAGCTGGCGTTCCGGAAGGTGTCGATCGTGTACGGGCTCGACTCGCTGCCGGTGCTGGTGGACTGACTTCGGGTCGCTGGACGGCCGGGGTTGCCTCGGGTGGGCGCCTCGGGGCGGGCCGGTGGTCGGTCGGTGCGCGGAGGCTCGTACGGCTGCGGCTGGGTTGGCGCCGTGCTCGGCTGCTGTCGGATGCGGCGGATGTGGCCGGTGGATGGCTTCGGCGGTGGCCGCACCGGCGGTGTGTGCGGGATGGTCGGATCGGCGGGTGCGTGGAGTGGCTTTGTCGGACCGGCTGCGTGTGCGGGATGGTCGCGTCGGCGGGTGCGTGGAGTGGCTTCGTCGGACCGGCGGCGTGCGAGTGGTGCACGGTCGCGCGGTGGAATCCGCAGTGCGCTCGGGAACGCACGAGGCGGCCTAACGGACCCGACAGCGCACTCATGATGTGCGAGGTTGCGCGGTCGAACCGAGTCCACGCAGGTGATCGGAACCCGTCACGGCGCCGCCCTCGCCGGGCTTCTCACCTCATCGCACCCCTCTCGGCCGGAACTGCACGCTGATCCGCGGCCCCACTGCCCGGGCCGTCTTCGGGATCGCGTGTTCCCACGTCCGCTGGCAGGACCCGCCCATCACGATCAAATCTCCGTGTCCCAGCGGGTACCGCACCGAGTCCCCGCCGCCTCTCGGGCGCAGCGCCAGGTGCCGGGCCGCGCCCACGGACAGGATCGCCACCATGGTGTCCTCGGTCCGGCCGCGGCCGAGGTCGTCGCCGTGCCAGGCGACGCTGTCCTGGCCGTCCCGGTAGTAGCAGAGCCCGGCCGTGCGGAACGGTTCGCCCAGTTCAGCCGCGTAATGCGCGGACAGTGCCTCCCGCGCCTCGGTCAGGACCGGATGCGGCAGCGGCGCGTGCTCCCGGTAGAAGCACAGCAGCCGCGGGACGGCGACGACCCGGTCGTACATCTGCCGACGCTCCGCGTACCACGGGACCTCGGCCGCGAGATGCTCGTACAGCTCGTCCGAGCCGTCGAGCCATCCCGGCAGCACGTCGATCCACGCGCCTTGCCCGAGTTCGGTGCGCTGCACGCCGGACAGTGGGCCCAGCGTGGCCGGCCCGCTCGCACCGAACAGCGAGCCCTGAAATGCCTGACTCATGCCTCCAAGTTACACGACCATCGAACACCTGTTCGGATGAACTACTCGGCGGGCTTGGGATGCGCGGTGACGACGAGCCGGTGCAGGCGCGCGTTGGGGGCGGATTCGTTGTGGTAGCGGGACACGAGGTCGGTCACGAGGGTGGTCAGCTCGTCGGTGAACGCCGAACGGTCGCGGGCGGAGGCGAAGGCGATTTCCGTGTCCAGGGTCAGCGTCGAGAGCGGTTTGCCCGCGCGGGCCGCGCGCCGGGCCAGACCGGCGACCTCGCGCAGGGTGCGGCCAGCGACGGCCAGCAGGTAGCTCACCGACAGGCGGTCTGGCTTCACGCTGGCGGAACCGGCCGCGCCGAGTGCGGCGGGGGAGACCAGGTAGGCGCCGGCGGTGGCGGCGAAAAGCCGTTCGGTGAGGCCGCCCCACTGCCGGGTTCCGGCGGGTTCGACGAGGCCGTGCGATGCGAGCGCGCGCAGGTGGTAATTGACCTTTTGCCTGGTCAGGCCCACTTTGGCGGCCAGCGCCGCGGCGGACGCCGGTTCGGTCAGCGCGGCCAGCAGGCGGGCGCGCACCGGGTCCAGCGCGGCCGCCGCGACGGCGGGGTCCTCGATCACTTCGACGTCCTGCATCCCCTGAGCCAAGCAGTGACAAACAAAGTCGTCAAGGGAAACGCTCTTGTCCGCGACCGGCCGGAGACCTACAGTGATCCCCCAGTGGTCTGGACCTGTACCGCTACCGCCGCCCTGAGTTCGACGGAGGTTGGCACGTGCGCACGAGAACCCGGATCGGCGGAGCACTGGCGGCGGCGGTGTGCGGGATGGCGATTCTCGCCCCGGTCGCGGACGCCCAGGTCGGCGGCGGCACCTGGAAACCCTGGTCGCCGGGGTACAAGGAGCAGCAGAAGGGCTGCGGCCAGGTCAGCGGGCTCACCTTCAAGCTGACCTGCTCCGACGGCAGCGGCGAGCAGCGGGCCGAGCGCCGCTACGACACCTACACCGGCGGCACGCACCAGTTCGAGGGCTCCTTCAAGATCACCAGCATGGGCGGTTCGCGGATCAGCCTGAAACAGACGTTCCGCGACGGTTCCAACGCCGGGCCGTATTTCCTGCTGGCGGTGGAGAAGGGCGGAAGGCTCTACACCGTGGAGAACGGCCAGACGGTGGCGACCGGCGCGACTGTCGGGACTTCGGTGCGAGTCAACACGATCAACGAGGTCGGCAGCTCCCACAAGGTATACATCAACGGCTCGCTGAAGCAGACGGACGACAGTCCATCGGGTAGTTATTACGACAAGTTCGGGTCGTACCGGACGGCCAGCGGCGCCGGGCCGATCACCGTGCAGTGGAGCGGAATCAAGTTCTGGACCAGGTGATTCGCTTGCTCGCCGGACGGGTGCCTTCTCCCCGCCTGGCATCCGTCCGGCGGGTGACCCCTGGCGAATTTCCGTTGCCGCGGCAGGGGAAATTCGGCCACTGTGGCGGTCATGACTCTGGTTGAGCATTACGACACCGAAACCACTGAGAACACCCGGCTTCTCCGCTCGCCGCATGGCAGGCTGGAATTCCGGCGCACGCAGGAGTTGGTGCGCAGGGCGATATCGGGGCCTGGCAAGAGAGTGCTCGACGTCGGCGGGGCGACCGGCGTGCACGCCCGATGGCTTGCCGCGGACGGACATTCGGTGCACGTAGTCGATCCGGTGGCCGGTCATGTCGCGGAGGCGGCGCGCATCGAAGGCGTTACAGCGGAAGTCGGCGATGCGCGAGCTTTGACTTGGCCCGACAACAGCGCGGATGTCGTGCTGTTAATGGGCCCGCTCTATCATCTGACCGAATTCGATGACCGTGCGCAGGCGATTGCGGAAGCCCGGCGCGTGCTTCGGCCTGGCGGATTGCTATTCGCCGCCGCGATCAGCCGTTACCTCTCGGTCATGGAAACCGGGACAAACGGCCAGCTCACCGAGCAGCTAACACCGTCGGTGGAAGCTGTTCTCGACACCGGACGCTACGACGGTCACGTCGGTTTCGTTCCCGCGCATTTCCACACCGCGGACGAGCTCCACCGCGAGCTGGAAACCGCTGGCCTGTCGGAGATTTCGGTGTACGGCGTGGAAGGCCCGGCCTGGCCAGCGCTGGACGTGGCCGGTATCGACGAGTTCGACGCACGCGCGGAAGCGGCCCTTCGATGCGCCCGTCTGGTCGAGCAAGATCCGCTCCTGATCAACGCCAGCGCGCATTTCCTGGCGGTGGCTGTCAACTAGCCCATTCATCCAGCGAATCCCAAGCCGTGAGCGTCCGGCGGCTGGTGAACCGACGGTGCTCGCCACTCAGCGGATCGTCGAACTCCAGCACTTTCGCCAGCAGCTGCAACGGTTTCGTAAAGTCGTCCAACGGTTTCTCGTGCAGGTCCGGATAAAAATCGTCGCCAAGAATGGGGGTCCCCAAAGAACACATATGGACCCGCAACTGGTGCGTGCGTCCAGTCGCAGGGGTGAGGCGATAACGACCCAACCCGTCCCGATGCTCCAGAAGCTCCACAGTGGACTCCGCGTTCGGCGGTCCGGGAATCTCCTGCGCGGCCAGCACGCCGCGCTCCTTGATAATCCTGCTGCGCACAGTCCGGGGCAGCTCCAAGGAAGGATCGTACGGCGCGATCGCCTCGTATTCCTTGTGCACCAACCGATCGCGGAACATGGTCTGGTACGCGCCCCGCGCGGACGGCGTGATCACGAACATCACCAACCCGGCCGTCACGCGATCGAGCCGGTGTGCGGGGGACAGCGTGGGCAGATCCAGCGACCGGCGCAGCCGGACCAAAGCGGTTTCCAAGACGTGCCGTCCACGCGGGATCGTCGCCAGGAAGTGCGGCTTGTCGACCACGAGCAGGTGCTCGTCGCGGTGCAGGACGGTGACGTCGAACGGCACCGGGACCTCGTCCGGCAGATCGCGGTGGAACCAGATGAACGAACCGGGGACGTACGCCGCGTCGATCCCCAATGGACCGTCCTCGCCGTGGATTCGCTGCTCGTGCAGCATTTCCTCGATCCGCGCGGGAGCGACCCGGGGGAGGCGTTCGACCAGGTGCTCCAGCAGCGTCGTCCACGGGCCCTCGTCGGGCAGCCGCAGCCGGGCCGGGTCCAGGCCGTGCCGGGGCGGGATCGGGGCCGGGCGCTTGCGTCTCATCGGCTCCCGAGTCTAGTCGGCGGGGTTCTGCCGGTAGGCCGCGATGTAGCGGGCGGTCGCCGCGGCGTTGGCCTCGGCGGCCTTCTCGCGCCGGATCCGCTTGCCGGTCCCGGGCGGGAAACCGTTGCGGGCCAACCGGTGGTCGATGCTTTCCTCCATGTAGGCGCACGAGTAGAAGTACGACACCAGCGCGGCCATCAGCACGATCGCCAGCCGCAGTCCGAGCGGGGCCGGCAGCAGCAGCCAGACCAGGCACAGCGGCGCGATGCCCACCGACGCGCGCAGGACGTGCCGCGCCTTCCAGTGCTTGGACGTCGCGTCGTGCAGCAGCCAGTCCTGGTAGCGCTCGGGCAGTCGTCCGCTGACGGCGTACCAGAACCAGCGGAGAACTCCGGGCCGTTCGGTCATCGTGCCTCCTCGGGGTCTGTGGCCAGAGTACACTAACGATTAGTGCACTAACTATTAGTGTGGTGCAGCCCGCGCTAGGGTGGGCTCGAGCACGAGGAGGACGAGTGGCCGAGATCGACCTTGGCGAGGACCCGCTGAAGCTCGACCGGCAGGTGTGTTTCGCGCTGTCGGTCGCCTCGCGCAGCGTGATCGCGATTTACCGGCCGCTGCTGGAGCCGCACGGGCTGACCCATCCGCAGTACCTGGTGATGCTGGCGCTGTGGGAGCAGTCGCCGCGCTCGGTCAAGGACCTCAGCACGGCGTTGCGGCACGAGCCCGCGACGCTGTCGCCGCTGCTCAAACGGCTGGAGGCGGTCGGGTACGTGACACGCGGCCGCAGCCGGGCCGACGAGCGCCAGTTGACCGTCGAGCTCACCGAGAAGGGCCGGAATCTGCGCGCCGAGGCGGAGAAAATCCCGTATCGCGTCGTGGAGCGGCTCGGCATGGAGGTTTCCGAGCTGGAAGCGCTGCACGCCGCGCTGGGCCGGGTGATCGAAGCGACCGCCTAGCGGGAAGAACTTGCGCCCGGATCCGGTTCTGCTCAAGGGAACGTGCCGACTGAGCGGAGCGAGCGTGGACAAGATCCGGGTGGGGGTGGCTCCGGGAATCGGGACCGGGCCCGCGGAATTCTCCGGTTTGGCGGAGCTGACGGAGGCGGCCGGCGTCGACTCGCTGTGGCTGTCGGAAGTGATCTATTCGCCGGACGTCGACCCGTTGATCGGCATGACGCACGCGCTGGCCCGCACCGAGCGGCTCAAACTGGGCACCGGCGTCGCGATTCTGCCTGGACGGAACCCGGTGCTGGTCGCGAAACAGCTGGTCACGCTCGCCGGGCTGGCCCCGAAACGCGTGCTTCCGGTGTTCGGGCTGATGCCCGCGCAGCTAGGAGAACGCGCGCTGTTCCCGGTGCCGGAGGGGCGGCGCGCGGCGGTGTTCGACGAGTCGCTCGCGTTGCTGCGCCTGTTGCTGGAACAGGACAACGTGTCCTTCGACGGCGAGTTTTTCCAGGTCGACGGCGTGACGATCGGACCGCGTCCGGCGAAGCGGCTCGACGTCTGGGTCGGCGGGGCAGCTCCGGCGGCCTTGCGGCGCGCGGGCCGGTTGTCCGACGGATGGCTCGGCAGTTTCCACACGCCGGAGCAGTCCCGCGCGGCCCGGCTGGCGATTCAGGAAGCCGCCGCCGAAGCCGACCGGGAAATCGAATCGGACCACTTCGGGTTGAGCATGGTCCTGGCGCTGCACGGGATTCCGGAAGGGCTGCGGGCAGTGGCCGAACGGCGCAATCCGGGCCGTCCGGCCACGGAACTCGTGCCCACCAGCTGGGCCGAGGCGCGCCGGATGATCGAGCAGCACGTCGAGGCCGGACTCACGAAATTCGTGGTCCGGCCCGGATACTCCGGCGATTACCGGCAGTTCCTCGACGATTTCGTGCGCGAACTCGTGCCGTTGCAGAACTAGAACGTCAGCTGTTCGGTCTTGCGGGGCATGAGCAGCAGCGCGACGACGCTGAGCACTGACACGGCGACGATCGCGAGGAACACGTTGTGCGTGGCCCCGGCGAGCGATTCGCGGACGTACGCCGTGGCCGGCGAGTTGTCGTGCGCGCCGCTGAGGATGCGGCTGGTGGCGTCGACGCTTGCCGGAAGGTGCCCGGCGACCTCCGCGGGCGGATTCGCGAACCGGCCGGCGAGCGTGGCGTTGGCGATCGCGCCGAAGATCGCCGTGCCGACCGCGCTGCCCAGCGAACGGCTGAACATGTTGGTCGCGGTCACCACGCCGCGGCGCTCCCAGCCGACGGTCGATTGCACGGCCACCACGGTCGGGCTCGACGAAAGCCCGAGCCCGATCCCGACCACGAACACGGCCGCCGCGGCCATCCAGACCACCGAGTCGAGGCCGAGGAACGTCGCCATGACCGCCCCGACGAGCAGGAATCCGCTGCCGATCAGCGCGGTGTCGCGGAATCCGATCCGCAGGTAGACCTTCCCGGACAGCGACGCCGCGATGGGCCAGCCGATCGTGAGCGCGGCCAGCGCGAAGCCCGCGGTGAGCGCGTCCGTGCCGAGCACGCCTTCGGAGTACGTCGGCAGGAACGAGCTGAAGCCCAGCAGCACCGCACCGGTCACGAGCGCGACGAGGTTTCCGCCGATCAGCGTGCGCCGGGTGAACACCCACAGCGGCAGCACGGGTTCCTCCGCACGCCGTTCGACCAGCACGAACGTGACCAGCATCAGCACGGCGACGGCGAAGATCGCCAGGCTCGGCGCGGACGTCCAGCTCCACGCGACCCCGCCTTCCAGCAGGGCCAGGATCAGCAGCGCGCAGCCGAGCGTCAGCAGAGTCGCGCCGGCGTAGTCGACCTTGTGCCGCGTGCGTTTCACCTGCTCGGTGAACTTGCGGTAGAGCATCCACGCGGCGAGCGCGCCGAGCGGCAGGTTGACGAAGAAGATCCACCGCCAGCTGAGGTATTCCGCGAACACGCCGCCGAGCGTCGGCCCGATCACCGAGGCGACCGCCCACACGCCGGCGAGGTAACCCTGCACCCGGGCGCGTTCCTCGACCGTGTACAGGTCGCCGACCATCGTCATGCTGATCGGCTGGACCGCGCCCGCGCCGATGCCCTGCACCGCGCGCGCCGCGATGAGCACCGGCATGCTCCACGCGACCCCGCACAGCACCGAGCCGAGCAGGAACGCGGCGATGCCGAAGAACATCACCGGGCGGCGGCCGAGGACGTCGGCGAACTTGCCGTACAGCGGCACGGTGACCGCCTGGGTGAGCAGGTAGATCGAGAACAGCCACGGGAACTGGGAAAACCCGCCGAGGTCGCGGACCACCGAGGGGACCGCGGTGGCGATGATGGTGCTGTCGAGGGCTACGAGGCCGGTGCTCAGCATGACGGCGGCGAGGACGGGTCCCCGCTCGGAACGGAGGCCTACGGCGGCGCGTTTCGCTGCGGGCGGACTGCTCGTGGTTCCCATGCCGGGAATAAACTCCTTCGCACCGGCAAGCATTCCCCAGCCGTTTGATCGGTGCCCGAGGGTCGGCCTGGCCGTCATCATGGAGGGATGGACAGGTGGGTGCGGCCGATCGGCCGGGGCTGGGTCGTCGAGGGCACGGTGCCGGGACCGGATGTCGACGAGTTCGCGGAACCTGAGGCGGTGACGAGGGCGCTCGCGACGGCTCGCGGGGACACGCTGCTGGCCGCGCAGCATCCGGCGCGGACTCCCGCGGCGCTTGCGGCCGGGCTGGACGTCGAGGCCGCGCTGCCGGAGGCGCGGGCGACGCTCGAACGGCTGCTGACCGGGCATTACCGGCCGGAAACCGGGTTCGTCGCGGCCTACCGGATCGGCGAAACCATCGCGGGCGTGCTGTGCGTGGTCGACGTCCGGGAGCTGACCGCGGGCGGGGCGCACGTGAAGCACACCGAGGAGGTTTATCCGGAGGTGGTCGCCGAGCGCGCGGCCGTGCTGGACGGTCTCGGCTGCGCGACGAGCGCCGCCCTCCTCGTGCCGGTCGGCGACGGCGCGGATCTGACCGCGGTGGTCAAGGAAGCGTCGAGCTCAGCGGATCCGGATGTGTCCACTGTGGACCGGGCGGGCCTTTCGCACGAGCTGTGGGTGGTGGGCCCCGGCGAGATGCAGGAACGGCTGCTGGAGGCCGCGTCGGCGAGCGATCTGCTGGTGGCGGACGGAAATCACCGGGTCGCGGCCGCCGCCGGGAGCGGTCAGCTGCTGGCGCTGATCACGGCGGGCTCGCAGCTGGAGATCCGGGCGATCAACCGCGTGCTCCTCGGGACTGGGCACACCGCCGAGACCCTGGTCGCGGCTTGGCAGGCGGCTGGGCTGGACGTGACCTGGTCGGACGACACGACCCCGCCTTCCTGCCCCGGTACCGCGGTCGTGCTGGCCGGCTCGCGCGTGCTGCGGGTGCGGCTGCCCGGGTCTGATCCGCTGGTGATCGATCATGAGGTAGTGGAACAGCTGCTGCTGGGTTCAGCGCTCGGCCTCGACCCGGACGGCCCGCACGTCCGCCCGCTGCTGCCGGGCAGCCCGGTCCCGCCGGACGCGGACGCCGTGGTGCAACTGGCCCCGGTGCCGTTCGAGACGGTGCAGGCAGTGCACGCGGCGGGGCGTCGGATGCCGCGGAAGGCTACGTACTTCACGCCTAAGCCGCGGGGCGGGCTGGTGCTGGCGCGCTGGTAAAAAGGTGCAGGTCAGCGTCTGTTCCGCTTAGGATCGCGCAGGTGGAGCTACCCCTGATGCCGCCGGTGCGGCCGATGCTCGCCAAAGCCGTGCACGAGGTGCCGCGCGGCGGCGGGTTCTGGTATGAGCCGAAGTGGGACGGCTTCCGCTGCGTGGTGTTCCGCGACGGCGACGAGGTCGAACTCGGCTCGCGCAACGACCGCCCCCTCACCCGGTACTTTCCGGAGCTGGTCGACCTGCTGCGGGACGCACTGCCGGACAAATGCGTCGTCGACGGCGAGATCGTGCTGGTCACGCCCCGCGGCCTGGACTTCGGCGCGTTGCAGCTGCGGCTGCATCCGGCGGCCAGCCGCGTCCGGAAGCTCGCCGAGGAGACTCCCGCCAGCTTCGTCGCGTTCGACCTGCTCGCGCTGGGGGAGCAGGACCTGACCGAGAGGCCGTTCGCTGACCGGCGTCGCGAGTTGGAGGGGATCTTCGCCCCCTCGAGCGGCTTGCAGCGGGTGCACCTCACGCCGCTCACCACAGACCCGGACACCGCTCAGGACTGGTTCACCCGGTTCGAGGGCGCAGGCTTCGACGGAGTCATGGCGAAACCCGCCGATCTGCCGTACGAGCAGGACAAACGCGTGATGCTGAAGGTGAAGCACGAGCGCACCGCGGACTGCGTCGTCGCCGGTTTCCGCTGGCACAAGGACGGCAAGGGCGTCGGCTCGCTGCTGCTCGGTCTGTACGACGACGAGGGTTCGCTGCACCACGTCGGCGTCGCGAGCAGCTTCACCGCGGCGCGGCGCCGGGAGCTGGTCGAGGAGCTGGCCCCGTGGCGCGAGAACGCGCTTGAGGGACATCCGTGGCGCAGCTGGGCGGAATGGCAAGCCGACGAGGTCCGCCGCCCGGGCGCGAACAGCCGATGGGCACCCGACAAAGACCTGTCCTGGGAACCGCTGCGCCCGGAACAAGTCGCCGAAGTCCGCTACGAACACCTGCAAGGCGGCCGCTTCCGCCACGGCGGACGGCTGGTCCGCTTCCGTCCCGATCGAACTCCGGATTCGTGCACCTACGCACAACTCGAGGAAGCCCCGCCAGCCGAGTTGGCGGATCTGTTCGGGGAGGCCCGATGAGCGGCGTGACGCTGGAAACAGACGGCGTAGAACTGACGATTTCCAGCCCTGACAAGGTCTACTTTCCGGAACGAGGCGAGACGAAACTCGATCTCGTGCGCTATTACCAAGCCGTCGCGGGCCCCTAGCTGGACCGGTTGGGCGGACGGCCGCTCCTTTTGGAACGCTATCCAGACGGTGCGGGCGGAAAATCCTGGTTCCAGAAACGCACGCCCAAAAACGCCCCTTCCTGGCTGACCACAGCCGTCGTTTCCACCCCGAACGGAACCACCAGCGATGCCTTGGTAGCCGCGAACCTGGCACACGTCCTGTGGGCGGTAAACCAAGGCTGCCTGGGCTTCCACGTGTGGCCGAACCGCGCGGAGGCGTTGGATATCGCGGACGAACTGCGCATCGACCTGGACCCGTCACCCGGGATCGGCTTCCCGCAGTTGCGCGAGGCAGCGGTACTGGTGCGCGAATTCCTGGCCGAACTGGGCATCGAAGTCTACGTAAAGACCTCGGGTTCGCGAGGCCTGCACCTGTATTCCATCCTGGAACCACGATGGGACGGCTACGAAGTACGAGCAGCCGCAGTAGCCTTGGCGCGAGCCTTGGAACGCCGTCACCCAGACCTCATCACCGCACAATGGTGGAAAGAAGAACGCGGCTCACGGGTATTCGTGGACTTCAACCAAAACGCGCCGCACAAAACGGTCTTCGGCGCTTGGTGCGTGCGGCCGAGGCTGGGCGGACAGGTGTCGACGCCGATCACCTGGGACGAATTGGCAACGGTGGAGCCGGACACTCTGACGCTCTCGACCGTCCCGGCACTGGTCGCGGAGCGTGGCGACCCGTGGGCAGGCGCGAACGATCGGCCGCAATCGATCGAGGCGTTGCTGGAGATGTCGAAGGAGGACCTGGCCAGCGGCCTGATGGACGCACCCTGGCCGCCCGTCTACCCGAAGATGCCGAACGAGCCGCCTCGGGTCGCACCCAGCCGGGCCAAGAAGGTGGCTGCCGAAGACTGACGCAGTTGCGGCCAGCGCACTGTCCGTGAGGGCCACCCTCACGACCTTCGGCGGGCTGGAATGGGCTCCTTCACGGACCGCCCCGCCCTGCTGGTGCTAGCCCACCCGCGAACCCGCAGCCGATGCACCCAACCATCGAGGCACTCACACCACCCCCGCACCCCGATACGAAGCCAAAATGCGGTCTGAGGGTGCTTGTCAAGGCATCTTTCCAGCCTTGACAAGCACCCTCAGACCGTCATCATAATCAAGCTTCGGGGTGCCCCACGCAACCAAGGACGGCAAGGTCGCCGCCAGGCGACGAGCCGAACTCACCCCAGCGAAAGATCAAACGCCAACTGCTCCTCGGATCCAGACCCCGCAGGAGCCCCGGACAAGCTGGCCACGCACCCGGGACAAGGGGTGACGTGCCCAGTCCCGGGCTCAGTCAAATCCACCGGCGTCCAGGTCCGGGAATCCCGCTCCCCGCAGGCAGACCGCCGATACCGCAGATCGTCCGCGCGAGTCATCAGATGCGCGACCGGATCCTCCTCCGGCAACGCGCCGACCAAATACCACCGGGCCGCGATCGTCTTCGCCATGGGAACTCGTCCTCCAAAGAGGCTGTTTCGAGCTACCCGGCCATACTGCGACCCCCACCGCCGCAACCGGCGCGTTTAGCCATCTTCGGCGTGGCGCGGCGACTCCTCGTCGGGCTCGTCCAAATACCGGAGAAAGCGCAAAAGTCCCCGCTCGTCAGCGCCCGCGTCCTCGTCCGCGCAAGCCCGAAGCTCCCGCTCAACCCGAGCCGCATCAATCCCGGCCCCGATCAACACCAACTCGGTCCGACGTCCGCCGGCAGGCCAAGTCGACCGTTCGACCTGCACAAACGCCCCCACTGTATGCAAGCCGAACCGAGACCGAGCCCCCTCGACCCCAAGGTCAACCTGCCCCTTGACCCGATACAACCCAGCAGGCCGGCTCTCCAAAAAGGCCATAAACCGCCGAGGCGAAAGCGGCCGGTCCGACGTGAACGCGACACTCTCATAACGCGCGTGCAAATGCTCGGAATGATCATGCTCACGAAGATCGTCAAACGACAACTGTCCGTAACTTTCCCGAGGCCGCGGGTCGAAAAACAACGCCGGATCAATCCTCCCGCGCTCGGTCGGCACCACCGGCACCCCAGGCGCGTATTCCTCGACCACGCCCCGCACCTTGGCCACCGCATCCGCGTCAGCCCGATCGACCTTGTTGAGAACCACCAGGTCAGCAACCCGCAGATGCTCGGCAAGCTCGGGATGCCGCTCTCGCGTGGCCTCGAACTCCACCGCGTCGACAACCTCGACCAGCCCGCCGTACCGAATGTCCGGGTTCTCGCTGGCGATCATCAACCGCAGCAGGTCGCGCGGCTCCGCGATCCCGCTGGCCTCCACGACGATCACGTCGATACCCGCCTCAGGCCGCGACAGCTTGCCGAGCATGGCGTCGAGCCCGCTGGCGTCCACCGCGCAGCACAAGCAGCCATTGCCGAGCGACACCATGGTGTCGACCTGCCCGGCGACCGCGAGCGCGTCGATGTTCACCTGGCCGAAGTCGTTGACCACCACGCCGACCCTGGCGCCCTGGCGATTGGCGAGCAGGTGATTGAGCATCGTGGTCTTTCCCGCGCCGAGAAAACCCGCGACGAGAACTACCGGAACCCGCTGCCTGGCCACGCTTCAACCCCTTCTGTCGTCCGGGCCGTCGACGATACCTGGCACGATGACCGGATGATCTGGACGCCAGGCAGGGAGGACCGGGTCGACGGCATGCCGACGGCCGGGCAGTGGCGGCAGTTGTCGGTCGTGCCGGAGAAACGGGAGGTCTACGGCTGCGACCTGTACTTCCGCGAGTGCTGGGCGGACGTGCTCTCGGTCTTCGGCGGCGACGCGACCGGCGTGCTCGGCGGGCTGGCGATGCTCGTGGTCAAACCGGACGCGGTGGTCGGCCGCAGGCTTGGCCGCATCATGGAGTACCTGGCGGACAACGGTTTCGTGCCGGTCGCCACCACGCGCTTCGGCTACACCCGGCATTCGATGCGCGAGGTGTGGCGCTACGACTGGCACATCTACACCGTGGACCGGCTGCAGTTATGCACTTTCTACTATCTCGCCAATGATGTGCTGCTGTTCCTGGCGCGCGACGTCCGCCCGGTCGCCGGATTGCCCGCGACGGTCCGGCTCTGCGAGCTGAAGGGCGTCGGCGATCCGGCCCAGCGCAAGCCGCATCATCTGCGCACGAAGCTGAACCCGCCCAACCGGATCCTGAACTTCGTGCACGTCGGCGACGAACCGGCGGACATCGTGCGCGAGCTGGCGATTTTCCTCGACCGCCCGGAGCGGCTCCGGTTTCTCGCGGAGCTGCGGGCGCATCTCGCCGAGGATCGCACGGCGCGGGCGCGCGCCGAGATCGCTGCCATCGAAGCGGATTGCCCGGCGCACGACCTGGATATCGACGCGACGCTGGACCGGCTGGCCCCGGTGGCGGGCGAGTCCGCGGTCGCCCGGTTGCGGGAAATTGCGGAGGGCGGGGAGCGGATCACCTGGGACGAGCTGGCCGACCTGGTGCCCTTCGAGAAGGCCGACCGCTGGGACGTGATCGTGACGGCGTCGTTCGTGGTGCACAACGAGCGCCCGGTACCGCATGCGCTGCTGCCGCCGGTTTCGGCGGAAGCGTGGACGGCACAAGCAGCGCGGCATCCGGTCAGCTGACCAGTTCGTCTACAAAGGACGCCGCACCCGGGGCTTGTCCCAGAGCACGGGAGGCGGGTTGGCGATCAGCTTCGTCTCGCCGGGCTCGTCGCATTCGATCAGGCTCGCCCCGACGGCGGCGAGGTCCCAGCGATCGACCTCGGCTCCGCTCGCGGCGACGGCCTCGGCGACCTCGACCCAGGGCACGGATTCCCCGAACCGCAGGTGTTCCAGCAGCTGGAGCGCTTGGCCGCCGCGCTCGGACCGCTTGAGCGCGTCCGTCACGGCATCGGCGGCCGCGTCGGCGTCGAAGGCCCGCGGGACGGCGGTGGCTTCGACGGCGAGTGCTTCTTCGAGCAACGGGAGACCGGTCGGCTCGCCGGAGGCCAGTCCGGTCAGTGCCTCCCGCCGCTGTGCCGGGCCGAGCAGCAGGCCGAGTTCCCGGACCAGGTCGGCGGGCTCGTCGGCGACGTGGACGTAGCTGAAGTTGCGGTTGTGCTGGCGCAGCAGTGCGCGCAGCGTGCCGGGCTTTTGCTGTGCCAGGTCTGCTGAGCCTTTCAGCGAGGCCAGCCGCGCCGTCGCGGGCATCGGCCCCGGCCGCTCGTCTCGCACGAGCAGCAGCAGCCCGAAGCCGACATAGACGAGGTCGTTCAGCGCGAGCCGGTCCACCGTGGCCGACGTCAGCTGGTACCGCCACATTTCCCGCCACAGCAGGCCGGTGAACGCCGGGCGCTGCACGGCTTGGACGGCGAAGCCCTGCTCGCTCAGCCAGTCGAGCACCGGGCGCACCTTGCCCGCGGCGATGCCGTCCGGTTTGACCATCAGCAGCGCGTGCCGGCGCAGGACCTCCGGGGCCTGGTCCCCGAGGAACCGGGCGACGTCGCGGGCGCCTTCCCGGAAATAGGTTTCGCGGCGGTAAGCGGTGCGCTTCGCGGGCATTCGCGTGAGCGCGGCCCAGTCCATGTCGTCGATCTTTGCCCCCATGCTCGATCCTCTGCCGCGATGATATCCCGGAGACACTCCGGGAGCGGAGACTGTCGACGGGAGCGCTGTGTGAAGCACCGATGAGCAGTTTGCCAAGAAATGCCGAACACCTTCCGCGGACCGCTGTCACGCGCAGCGGATGTCGACGAAATTCGCTTCGTCCGGAATATGCGAAGTTTCGCCGCTTGGTGGGCGGGATGGCGGATTCCGCGGCGGCCGATCAGGCTACGGCAAAGGCGGCTTCGACGGCTGACTAGCGGAACCGGACCAGGCAATCCTCCCGTGGAACGCGGAACGCGCGAGTACCGACGGTCTACTGTGGACAGATGCTTTTCGTCCCTGCTGCCAGGCGATTTCAGTGGTCCGTACCGGTTATCGCTGTCGATCCCGCACCCTCCCGTCCCGGGATTGCGCCGGATGCCGGAAGCGAATTGCTCGGTTCCGGGCATTGCGTCGACAGATTCTCCGATATTCCTTTTTTTCGCGTAGAATGTTGTTCACCCGGATGGTCGCTGCGCCGGTTTGCCCGGGTCCATAGAGTCTGAGGGGCAGCGCTGGTCCAGTGGGGGAATAACCGCCAGCGGCTCCGAATCGCGGCTCGCACACGGCCGTGCCGGGTGCGGACGGGCGCGGGTGAGCCCCGGACGCGCCGCGGGCGCCGGACCGGTCGGCTGCGCGAACACCCTGTACTCGCACGGCACCCAGCACGCTGCGCACCCCAGCACTCCCGAGCACCGCGCAGCCGAGCACACCCGCGCCACCGTCCGCACCGGCGGCGCTTCGCGTTCCCGGACGATCGACGCCGCACCGGGGCGGCCGTCGACCAGCCGGAATCCGTTCCGCGGGTCCGCCGGAGAAATCCCGCACGACCGGCTCCCGCGACTGAGGCCCGGCCGGACGGCGGAGAGGACCACACATCCCGAGGAAGACCATTCCCGGAGGGCCGGAATGCACGCATCGCTCGAATCCCGCAGCACGACCTTGATCACCCAGCAGGAGGCCGAAACATTCGGAACCGACTGGCGCGCCGCGGCGTTCCGCGACGTCGAGTCCAGGCTCACCGACCGCGGTTTCCCTTGTGTCTTCTCGAGAAACGCGTTCCGGAAGAGACTGCTCCTGTTCGCCTTCGCCGAGGACGTCGGACCGGACGGTATCGCGAGACTCGGCGCCGCGCTCGCCGATTACGTCGAGCTTTCCCGCAACTGGAACGGTCATCTCGACACCGCGTACCCCTTGCTGATCGTTTTCTCGCCCTCGGCCGTCTCCGCCCGGTCCGTTGCCGGGTACCAGGCGTTCGGCTGGGAGGTGATCCAGAAGCTGCACCACGTCGACCCGGCGCCGTGGCCGGAAAACGTCGGAACCGACCCCGGCGAAAGCTCGTGGTCCATGTGTTTCAACGGAATGCCGCTTTTCATCAATATGAGCAATCCCGCGCACGAAGTCCGGCGCAGCCGCAACCTCGGCGCGCACTTCGTGCTCGTGGTCAACCCGCGCGAGCGGTTCGACGTGGTCGCGGGCGACACCCCGAGCGGCCGCAAGGTCCGCAGCAACATCCGGGCGAGGATCGACCGCTACGACGGCGCCCCGCGCGCCCGCCAGCTCGGCTCCTACGGCGTCGCCGGGCTCGAATGGTGGCAGTACGGCCTGCCCGAGGACGACGTCGACCGGACCGATATGTGCCCGTTTTCCTTCCGGGCGAACGAAACCGCGCAGCCGGACGGGGCCGCGGCCCCTACCTGATCGGAGACAGGCGATGATGGAAGTGATCGTTTCCCAAGGCCGCATCGGCGATCGCGGCTCTGGAATGATCGAAGGCGCGGCGCGCACGGCGCGGGCACTCCAACAGCGGTACGGCGTCGAGGCCCGTTTCGTCGGCACGCCCGCCGGCCCGGAGGACGACGACTGGACGGTCAGCCTCCTGGCCGCGGAAGAGACGCTTTCCGGCCTGGCGCAAGCGGTTTCGGCGAGCGTCGCGGCCGGACGGCGCACGGTGCTCGCGGCCAACACCTGCTCGGCCAGCCTGGCGACGCTGCCGGCCGCGACCCGGGCGCACCCGGACTGCGCGGTGCTGTGGATCGACGCGCACGGCGACTTCAACACCCCGGACACCACGGAATCGGGCTACCTCGGCGGAATGGCGCTGTCGGGCGCGTGCGGCCTGTGGGAAAGCGGGCACGGCGCGGGCGTCGACCCCAGCCGGGTCGTCCTCGTCGGTGCGCGCGACATCGATCCGTCCGAACGCGAACTGCTGGACAAGGCGGGCGTCCGGATCCTCGCTCCGGCGGACGTCACCGGGCAGCGGGTCGCGGCGGCCGTCGGCGGCGCGCGGGTGTGGGTGCACATCGACTGGGACGTGCTCGAACCGGGCACGGTGCCCGCCGATTACCACGTGCCGGACGGCCTGGCACCGGGTGCGATCCGCGAGATCCTGGAAGCGATTCCGGCCGCCGACGTCCTCGGTCTCGAACTGGCCGAGTTCGCCGCGACCGGCGACGAAAGCACCGACGCGCGCGCCATCGAGTCCATTATGGACATGGTCGCCCCGGTGTTCGAGACCGCGGCGGTGCGATGAACCGGCGCGCGACGGCCGTCGTAGGGCGGCGCGGGTGAGTCCTTCGCTTCCGTTCACCAAAATGCACGGGTGCGGCAACGATTTCGTCGTACTCGACCTGCGGGACGCACCCGCGCCGACGCCGGAACTGTGCCGGGCGCTCGCCGACCGGCACACCGGCGTCGGCTGTGACCTGATCCTGGGAATCCGGCCGCCGCGCAGCGCTTCCGCGGCCGCCGCGTTCGAGATCTGGACTGGGGCCGGCGAAAGCTCGATGCAGTGCGGCAACGGCGCCCGCTGCGTCGCCTCCTGGCTCGTCCGGGCCGGGCTGGCGCGTCCGCCGGCGTTCGAGATCGACAGTCCAAGCGGGACACATCCGGTGGAAGTGCTGGGAGACAACGCGTTCAGCATCGGGCTGACCGTGCCGCGGTTCGCTCCCGGGCAGATCCCGCTGTCCGGCTTCGCGAGCCGGGACGGCCGGTACGAGGCCGTGCTCGCGGACGGGACTCCTGTCCGCTTCGCGGCGGCCTCCACCGGCAACCCGCACGTGGTCCTCGAAGCTGACGACGTCGGCAGCGCCCCGGTGGCCCGGCTCGGTCCTGCCGTGCGGGCGCTGCCCGGACTGCCGCCGACGGTCAACGTCGGATTCGCCGAGGTCGTGGCCCGAGACCGGATCCGCTTGCGGGTCCACGAATTCGGCGCGGGCGAGACGCTCGCCTGCGGCAGCGGGGCTTGTGCGGCCGCCGCGGTCCTGATCCGGGCCGGGCGGCTCGACCGGACCGCGACGGTCGAGGTGCCCGGCGGGGAACTCCGGGTCGGCTGGCCCGCCGAAGAGGAGCCGATCGTCCTGGCCGGCCCGGCCACGACTGTGTACGAAGGAGAATTCCGACATGCCGCTGTACTCCAGCATTCTTGACGCGATCGGCCGCACGCCGATCGTGCGGCTGAACCGGATGGCGCCCGGGCACGTCTCGGTGTACGTCAAGGTCGAGTCGTTCAACCCGGGCGGCTCGGTGAAGGACCGGCTGGCGCTGGCGATCGTCCTCGACGCCGAGGTCAGGGGAGAGCTCAAGCCCGGCGACACGATCGTGGAATGCACGTCCGGCAACGTCGGCATCGCGCTGGCGATGGTGGCGGCCGCTCGCGGGTACCAGTTCGTCGCGGTCCTCGGCGACACGTATTCGGTGGAGCGGCGCAAGCTGATCCGCGCGTACGGCGGCAAGGTGGTGCTGTTCCCCGGCCACTTCGGCAGCCTCGGCGGCAACCGGATCGCCGACGACCTGGCCGAGAAGCACGGCTGGTTCCGCGCCCGCCAGTTCGAGAACCCAGCGAACCCCGCGTACCACCGGGAAACCACGGCCGCGGAGATCCTCTCCGACTTCGCCGGGAAACGGCTGGACACCTTCGTCACCGGATTCGGCACCAGCGGCACGATCACCGGCGTCGGGCAGATGCTCAAGCTCGCCCGCCCCGACGTGCGGACCGTCGTGCTGGAACCGGAAAAGGCGGCCGTGCTGGCCGGGCAGTCGTGGAATCTGCACCAGCTGCAGGGATTGGCTCCGAACTTCGTCCCCGGCGTGCTGGACCGCACCGTGATCGACGAGCTGGTGACGATCGACGACGAGCTGGCCAGGGACACCGCGCGCCGCCTGGCCGCGGAGGAGGGCATCTTCGCCGGAATGTCCGCGGGCGCGACCCTCGCCGCCGCGTTGCGCGAAGCGGAGAGCTCGCCCGAGGGCGCGGTCCTGCTGGCGATGCTGCCCGACACCGGCGAACGGTATCTGTCCAGCTTCTGGTTCGAAGGGATCAGCGACGGTTCGGACGACGAATGGCTGGCCTCGCTCGGCGAGTGACGCGCACTCTCGCCCGACCACCTGGGGAACGTGATGCACGAATTCATTCCTCCGGCCACGCGGTTCGCCCTGCTGCCGGAGAGATTCGCCATGAAACGCGGCGGCGTGCTGCACGGCGCGCGCGTCGGTTACGAGACCTTCGGAGAGCCTTCTTCAGCACGGGACAACGTCGTCCTGCTGCTCACCGGGCTTTCGCCCGACGCGCACGCCGCGTCCAGCCCGGAGGACCCCGCGCCCGGCTGGTGGGAGTCGATGCTGGGGCCCGGCAAGCCGATCGACACCGACCAGTGGCACGTGATCTGCGTGAACTCGCTCGGCGGTTGTCAAGGATCCACCGGGCCCGCCTCGCCCGATCCGGCGACCGGGCAGCCGTATCGGCTCGGCTTTCCCGAATTGTCCATTGAGGACATCGCGGACGCCGCGGCGAACACGGTGCGGCATCTGGGATTCGAGCGGCTGGCGTGCGTCGTCGGCGCGTCGATGGGCGGGATGAGCGCGCTCGCGTTGCTGGCCCGGCATCCGGAGCTGGCGCGCAGCCACCTCAGCATCTCCGCGGCCGCGCACTCGCTGCCGTACTCGATCGCGATCCGTTCCGTGCAACGGGAAGCGATCCGGTCGGATCCACTGTGGAACGACGGACAGTACCTTCCGGAACGCTATCCGGAACGCGGCATGCTCACCGCGCGCAAGATCGGCATGACCACGTACCGGTCGGCGCGGGAATGGGAACGCCGGTTCGGCCGTGAGCGGTCCGGGATCGGGGGCGCGGCGTTCGGCCCCGAGTTCGCCGTCGAGTTCTATTTGGACCATCACGCGCGCCGGTTCGTGCGCCGCTTCGATCCCAACAGCTACCTCTACCTCAGCCGCAGCATGGACTGGTTCGACCTTGGCGAGCTGTGCGACGGCGGTACTGACGAGGCGCTGGCGCGGTTGCGGGTCGATCAAGCGCTCGTGATCGGCACGGAGACGGACATCCTGTTCCCGTTGCACCAGCAGCGGCAGATCGCCGACGGATTGCGGGCGGGCGGCGCGGACGTCGAGTTCCTCGCGCTGGAATCCGATCTCGGCCACGACGCGTTCCTGGCGGACCTCGACAGTTTCGGGCCGCCGGTGGCGAAATTCCTGTCCACCCTGTGACCGCCGGACCGACAAGAGAGCGAGACCGATTTGGACGACACCATTGCCCTGGTCACCGGGGCCAACCGCGGCATCGGGTTCGAGATCGTGCGACAGCTCGCCGAACGCGGCGTGCAGGTGGTGCTGAGCGGGCGCGACGAAGCCGCCGTCGAGACTGCCGCGACGGGCTTGCGCGACGCGGGTCTTGCCGTCGAAGGGCTTCAGCTCGACGTGACCGATCCGAAGAGCATCGAGGCTGCAGCGGCGGAGCTGGAGACCCGGTACGGACGGCTCGACATCCTGGTCAACAACGCGGCCGTGCGGATCGAGAAGTACGGCAAGCAGCCGTCCGAGCAGACGCTCGCCGAATGGCGGGAAACCTTCGACACCAACCTGTTCGGCACGGTCGAGACGACGCTGGCGATGCTGCCGCTCATCCGCAAGTCGGCCGCCGGGCGGATCGTGAACGTGTCGAGCCTGCTCGGTTCGCTCACCCGGCACAGCGACCCCGGGTCCTACACCCACAGCGACACCTTCAAGGCGCTTCCGGCCTACAGCGCCACGAAGAGCGCGGTGAACTCGTGGACCGTGCACCTGGCGTACGAGCTGCGCGACACGCCGATCAAGGTCAACTCGGCGCATCCCGGCTACACCAAGACCGGCATGAACGACGGAGCGGGCGACCTCGAACCCGCGGACGGTGCCGTGACCAGTGTCGAGCTCGCGCTTCTCGATGCGGACGGCCCGAGCGGCAGCTACGTGCACGCCGGGAAGGTCCTGCCGTGGTGACCCGCACCGTTGCTCTCGTGACCGACCGGGTCAGCCTGCCCATCGACTACGACATGCCGCTGCTGCGCGAGGCGTGCGCGAAGGTCGGTCTGGAGACCGAAGTCTGCCAGTGGGAGGACGCCGAGGTCGACTGGGCGCGGTTCGACGCGGTCGTGCTGCGCTCGCCGTGGAACTACGTGGACCAGCTGCCGGAGTTCCTGGCGTGGTGCGAACGGGTCGAGGAGGCGACGCTCCTGCTCAACCCGCTCGCGGTCGCCCGGTGGGCGCTGGACAAGTCCTACTTGGCGGACCTGGCCGCGCTCGGCGTCCCGGTCGTCCCGAGCCGGTTCGCTGCCCCTGGGGACGACCCGGACGTCGTGGTGCGGAAAGTGCTGGAGAAGTATCGCGACGCCACGGAGATCGTCGTCAAGCCGGGGATCGGCGCGTACTCGCGCAACGTCCGCCGATTCACCCGGCCGGCGGCTGCTGAAGCCGCCGCACACCTGTCGAAGCTGTTCGGCGAAGGCGGGCACGCGCTCGTCCAGCCATATTTTGAGTCCGTCGACCGGGACGGCGAAACGAACCTGATCTATTTCGACCGGGAGTACAGCCACGCGATCCGCAAGGCCGCGATGCTGATGCCGGACGGAACCGTGCACGTCCCGACGCTCGACTTCCGCGAACCGCGCGTCGCCGACCAGGACGAACGAGCGGTCGCCTCCGCAGCTCTCGACGCCGCCGCCAGCCATCTGGGCCTGGACCGGCCGCTGCTGTACGGCCGCGTCGACCTGGTCCGCGATGACCGAGGACAGCCGCGGGTGCTGGAACTGGACATCTGCGAACCGTCGCTCAACCTGCCCTTCGGAGACGGCAGCGCCCTGCGATTCGCCACCGTTCTAGCCGACCGAGTCGACACCTGACCACCCCAACCACAACGCGGGATCGCGTCGATGCCTGACCACCCCAGCCACAACGCGGGATCGCGTCGGCGTCTGAGGGAGTTGCGTGCACGGCCCCCCGGGCCGGGTACGCAACTCCCTCAGACGCCGACTTAAAGGCGATCCCGCACGCGCCGACGGAGTCGGCGCCATCAAACACAGCGGTCGCGCCATCAAACAGAGGATTGAGATATGCGTGTTCTTGGCTACCTGGACGGTTCTGTAGCCGACCCGGACGACCCGGCGATCAAGGTCGCCGATCTCGGCCTGCTCCGCGGCGACGGGGTGTTCGAGACGGTGCTGGTCGAGGACGGCGAACCGCGGGAATTGGACCTGCATCTGGACCGCCTGGCCCGGTCGGCGCGGATGACGGAGCTGCCCGAACCGGACGACGCGCAGTGGGAACGGGCCGTCCGCGCGGTGATCGACCATTGGCCCGACGACAGCGAAATCGCGATGAAACTCATCTACACCAGGGGATTGGACGCTGAGCCCGACTCTCCGCCGACGGCTTTCGCGCTCGGGCTAGAGATCAGCCCGAGGATGATGCGCGAGCGCACCGAGGGCATCGCCGCGATCACCCTGGAAAGAGGTGTCGAACCGGGCCTCGCCGAACGCGCGCCGTGGCTTCTGCTGGGCGCGAAGACGCTGTCGTACGCGGTGAACATGGCCGCCCTGCGCGAAGCCGATCGCCGTGGCGCGTCGGACGTCATCTTCACCGCGACCGACGGTTCGGTGCTGGAAGGCCCGACGGTGTCGGTGGTGCTGGTGCGCGGCCGGACGCTGTACACGCCGCCGCCGATCATCGGCATCCTGCCCGGGACGACGCAGGCCGCGGTGTACCGGGGAGCGGAGCGGGCTGGTTTCACCGCGAAGATCGAGACGCTGACCGCGGACGATCTGTTCTCGGGGGACGGGGTTTTCGTCGCGTCGTCGGTGCGCAAGTTGACTCGGGTGCATACCTTGGACGGCAAGGTGCTGCCCGACTCGACCGAATTGCACCGCGAATTGAGCGCGGCTTACGAATCGGTGTACCGGTGAGGATCTTGCTCGCGCGGCTTGCGGGCGGGCAAGATCGGAAGTGACGTTTTCGCCTGCCGGGGTTTCCGGTGGGCGATGGGGCGGGAATATTCCGGCCAGTTCGGAGGCGCCTGCCGCTTCGGTGCGGTTCTGGCGGCAGCCGCGTCCGGGATGGCTCCGGGCTTCGGGGGAGGGGATCCGATGAGCGACCCGGTTCTGCTGGCTGCTTCCGGTTCGCAGAGGATTCCCGGGGTTGGAGGCCGCGTTATGACCGCTCGCGTTGCTTCTTCGGTCCTCGGCGGCGCGCCGCTGGGTGTCGAGTCTGTTCTAGCCGTCGGTCCGGTCTCGCGACCTGGCTCTGGTTTGTCGGGACTTCGCCGTCGTGGCGGCATGACCGCTCGCTTTGCTGCCTCGGTCCTCGGCGGCGCACCGCTGCGTGTCGAGTCGATCCTGGCCGTCGGTCCGGTTTCGCGACCTCTCGCTGGTTTGCCGGGACTTCCCCGTCGCGGCGGCACGACCGCTCGCCTTGCTGCCTCGGCCCTCGATCGGGGCGCCCCGCTGCACGCCGAGCCCGTCTTGGCAGTCGGTCCGACCCGGTCGCCCGTCCCTCATTGGCCGGAACTTCCCGTAGCGGAGGCCGCCGCATGACCGCCCGTCCCGCCCCCGCACCTCCCGAGCGCGGGACTCCGTTGCGTCCCGCGCTCATCCTCGTCGGCGTGCTGCTGATCGCCACCAACCTGCGCGCCGCGATCACCAGCCTTGGCCCGATCCTGAGCCTCGTTCAAGCCGACCAGGGGCTTTCGTCGGTAGCCGCGTCCGTTCTGGTCAGTGTGCCGCTCATCGCGTTCGCCGTGTGCTCGCCGATCGCGCCCAAGGTCGCCGCGAAGCTGGGGCTCGAGCGGGCGCTCGGTGCGGCGGTGCTGCTGCTCGCGGTCGGGATCCTGTTGCGTTCCACGCCGCCGCAGTTGTTGCTGTGGATCGGAACCGTGGTGCTCGGGGTGGCGATCGCGATCCTGAACGTCCTGCTGCCGGCGCTGGTCAAACGCGATTTTCCCACTCGGATCGGGCCGATTACCGGGACGTACACGGCGGTGCAGTCAGGTGTTGCCGCGATTGCCGCCGGGGTGGCGGTTCCGCTGGCCGGGCAGCAGTCTGGCGGGTGGCGGTTGTCCTTGGGGATCTGGGCTGGGCTCGCGCTGGTGGCGCTGGGGGCTTTTCTGCCGCAACTGCGCCGCTCCGTGGCCGCACCGGCGCTCGCGCGGGCGACTGGTGCGGCGCGGCCTTGGACGAGTGCGCTGGCTTGGCAGGTCACGCTATTCATGGGACTGCAGTCGCTGGCCTTCTATGTGTTGGTGACCTGGTTGTCCTCGATCGAGCAAGCTGCGGGTATCAGTTCGGTGACTGCGGGGTTTCACCAGTTGCTGTTCAATCTCTCCGGGCTGGCCGGGAGTCTGGTTTGTTCCGCGCTTATTCATCGACTGCCTGATCAGCGGGTCGTCGCTGTCGTTGGCTCGTTGTTGCTGACGACTGCGTTGACCGGGTTGCTGGTCGCCCCTGGGGTTGCGGTGGTGTGGGCTGTTCTCGCTGGATTTGCCGGTGGGATTACGCTGGCGTTGGCGTTGTCGCTTTTTGGGCTGCGTACCAAGGATTATGCTGACGCCGGGGCGTTGTCCGGGATGGCTCAGTCGGCCGGTTATACGCTGGCTGCGCTGGGGCCCATTGTTATTGGCGCGATTCATGACGCCGCTTCTTCTTGGACGCCTGCGCTTGGGGTGTTGATCGGGTTGGCGTTGGTTCAGACGGTGTTTGGGGGGTTGGCTTCTCGGCCTCGGACTATCGGGTGATCTTTCGTCAGCTTCGGACGGGCGGAGTCTGCCGAAGGGGTGGACAATAAGGACATGATCAATGTCCTCGTCGCGCATGCGGGCAAGCATGGCGGGACGCGCGAGATCGCCGAAGTCGTCGGCGAGGAGTTGCGCGCGGCCGAGTTTGCCGTCGACGTGCGCGGGGCGGGCGAGGTCGACAGCGTTGCGAGGTATGCCGCGGTGGTGGTCGGCAGTGCGCTCTACTACGCGCGGTGGCGGCCCGAGGCGGTGCGGTTGCTGGAGCGCAACACCGAGGCGCTGCGGGCGCGTCCGGTCTGGTTGTTCCACAGTGGACCGTGCGGACCGGGCGCGAATCTCGCCCGGGTGAGTTTGCCCGCGCGGGTGACGTTGCTGGCGGCCGCGATTGATGCGGGGCGGACCGAGACGTTCGGCGGGCGGCTTGATCCGGCGCTGGCGGACGGGGTGCTGGAAAAGCTGATGGCGCGGGGCAATCGGGCGGGGGATTTTCGCGACTGGGACCGGATTCGGGCGTGGGCGCGGGACATTGGGCGCCGGGTTCAGTCGCGCGTCGCGATCTGAGCTGGGTCAGGACGCGCCGAGTACCCGCAGCACCGTGGCGGACAGCTCTTTTTCCGCGTCCTCTGGCGAAAGCCGTCCTGCGTCGGCCTCTCCTGCGGCGGCGTGGCCCAACTGGATGATGACCGTGACCAGCCAATCCACCGGGGGCTGACGGTCGAACTCGCCGGCGCGCTGTCCGCGTTCGACGATCCGCCGTAATCGCTCGGCGACTGGCTCGTGCTGCTCGCGGCCGTCTTCCGCGGAGGTGGGCGTCGAGCCGAGACGGCGCAGCAGCATCGGGTATCGCGAGGACGCTCGGCGGGCGGCGTAGAGGACTCGCAAGATCGCGTCCGCGGCGGGCCCCGTGTCCGGACCGGCGGCGTCCATCGCGTCGACGGCTTCTTCGGTGAGCCGCTCCAGCACCGCGGCCAGAAGTCGTTCTCGGGAAGGGAAATGGGCGTACACGGTCTGGCGGGTGACGCCCGCTGCCGTCGCGATGCCCTCGACGCTCGCGTCCGGATCGGCCTCGAGCACGCGGAGCGCCGCGTCGAGGATGGCGGCGCGGCTGCGCTGGGCGTCGGCGCGGAGTTTCGACATCTCTTACACCTTGTCAAATTTAGCTCGAGCGGATATCTTACAGTGTGTCAGAGTTCATCTGGGAGGAGTCATGGACACGCTGGAGCGCATCGATCCGCATGCTGATCCGAAGGAGTTCATCGCGCGCTTCTTCACGTCGTTCACCGACGATCTGGTGCACACCGACGAGGACGCGGCGGCGGTGGTCGACCGCTATCACACGCAAGACGTCGTGCAGATCGCCGACGGGGTGCGGATCGACCGCGATCGGCTGGTCGTGCATTGCCGTCCGGTGCGGAAAAACCGGCCGGACAGCCGGATCGAAGTCCACGAGGCGATGGCGGACGGCGACCGGGTCGCCGCGCGGTACACGCTGCACGTACGCCAGCGAGGAAAGGAGCTCGAGATCGAGGTGTCGTTCTTCGGGCAGTTCGCCGCGGACGGCCGGATGCGCGAGGCGCACCTGCTGACCCGTTCGGCGAAAACGTCCGGGTAACCCGATTCCTCCGGTTTTGCTTGGTATGTCAGGGAGATCCTGAGTCCACATGCGACTCTTGCCTCGCCGCCACACCGGGTGTAGACCAAGCCGGTGACCGAAAACGCAGCCGGGGGCAAGGAAAAACGCAAACTCAGCGCCGATCAGCGCAACTCATTCCTGGCCGCGTGGCTCGGCTGGAGCATGGACGCCTTCGACTATTTCCTGGTCGTGTTCGTGATCGCGGACATCGCGAAGGACAAATCGTTCGGGGCCACCGCCACGCAGCTGGCGTTCATCACCACCGCGACGCTCGTGATGCGCCCGGTCGGCGCGCTGCTGTTCGGACTGTGGGCGGACCGGTCCGGACGACGCATCCCGCTGATGGTCGACGTCCTGCTGTACTCGGCGGCGGGCGTGCTGTGCGCGGTCGCGCCGAACTTCACCGTGCTGCTGATCCTGCGGTTCATCTACGGCATCGGCATGGGCGGTGAGTGGGGCCTGGGCGCGGCGCTCGCGATGGAGAAGATTCCCGTGGAGCGGCGCGGCTTCTTCTCCGGGCTGCTGCAGGCGGGCTACTCCGCCGGATACCTGATGGCCGCGCTGGCGTACCTGCTGTTCCACACCGCGCTCGGCCTGGAGTGGCGGTGGATCTTCGTGCTGAGCATTTTCCCGGCGCTGATCAGCCTGCTGATCCGGGCGCGGGTCAAGGAATCCGAGGTGTGGGAGGCGGCGCAGGAGAATATGCGCGTCACCCGGACGTCGGTCAAGGACGTCCTGTTCAACCCGAAGGTGCTGCGCCGGTTCGGCTACCTCGTGCTGCTGATGACCGCGTTCAACTGGATGAGCCACGGTACGCAGGACGTCTACCCGACCTTCCTGAAAGCGACCGACCACGGCGGGGCCGGCCTGAGTGCCGCGACCAGCACGTGGATCGCCGTGCTGTACAACGTCGGCGCGATCATCGGCGGCCTGGTCTTCGGCTCCTTGTCGGAACGCTTCGGCCGCCGGATGACCATCGTCGGCGCCGCGGTCCTCGGCCTGCCGATCGTGCCGATCTTCGCCGTCGACCACGGGGCCGGGATGCTCGCGCTCGGCTCGTTCCTGATGCAGGTCATGGTGCAAGGTGCGTGGGGCGTCATCCCCGCGCATCTCACGGAAATGTCCCCCGACGCGATCCGCGGTTTCTTCCCCGGCGTCACCTATCAGCTCGGCAACCTGCTGGCCGCGCTGAACCTGCCGATCCAGCAGAGCATCGCGCAGTCGCAGGGGTACCCGGCCGCGCTGCTGTGGACGGTGATCCCGGTGCTCATCGCAGTCGCCGTGCTGACCTCGCTGGGCAAGGAAGCGAAATCCATCCGCTTCGGCGGGGAAGGCGCGACGACCGCGCCCGCCGGAACGTCCTGATCTTTCCCGCCCCTGGTTCGGGTGGCCTTGCCGTCGAACAATCGCCGATATATCGTGGTCATATCGACGATCGTTCGACGAAGGAGGACGCACATGACGAGGACAGCAGGCGGAGGACACCTGTTCCAGGGCTTCGGCGGCCCGGAGCGTTCCGGCGGAATGCCGTTCGGATTCGGCCGCCCGATTCGCCCTGGTGACGGCGGTCGAGGCATGCCGCTCGACCGACCGGACCCGCGCGGCGACGGGAGGGCGCGACATCCGGGCGGACCGGGGGAAGGACACGGCTGGCCCTGGGGAGGCGAGCTAGGCGGGGAGCACGGGCGTTCGGACGGGTTCGGTGACCTGGACGCCTGGTTCGGAAGTTCGATCGGACGCGGCTGGGCGGGAGTGTTCGGCGGGCGAGGCCCGGGATTCGGCCAGCATGCGGTGTTCGGCGGACCCGGAGCCCGGTTCGGCCAGACCGGGCTTTTCGGCGCACCGGGAGCCGTCTTCGGCTGGCCCGGTGATCCGGGATGGCACGCGGGCGAACCGGGCGACCGCCATGGCTGGCCGGGCGACCTGCGGGAGGGGCACGCGCACCCCGGACATCCGGACGAGCATCCCGGCGATCTGGATCGTGCTGGTGAGCACTCCGGTTCCCTGGGCCGCCCCGGTCCGCCGGGCGAGCCGTCGAGTCACTCGGACCACTCCGGTCGCCCGGGCGAGCGCCCCGGCGATGCGGGTCATTCAGGCGAGGGCTCCGGTCGTCCGGGGCACCCGAGCGAGCCGCTCCACCACCTAGGCCGCTCCGGTCATCCGGGCGAGCCGCCCCGTCACGCGGGCCAACCCGGTCGTCCGGGCGAGCACCACCGCCATCTGGGGCATGTGGGCGAGCACTTCAGTCCCCTGGGCCGCTCCGGTCATCCGGGCGAGCTCCCCGGCCACCCGGGGCACCCCGGTGGCGAGGAAGCCTGGGACTGCACCGTCTTCGAGGCTCGCGGCGGGTTTCCTCCGGGGCCTCCCGGGCCGCCGCATCGGCCCGGGTTTCCCGGATTTCCGGGGTTCCCTGGCTTCCCCGGGTTTCCCGGTGGGCCAGCCGGAGCGGGAGGATTCTTCGGCGGCCCACCTCAGGGCGGCCGAGGCGGGCGAGGTCCGGCTCGCCCGGTGCGTCCGGCGGTGCTCGCTCTCCTGGCCGAGGAACCCCGCCACGGGTATCAGTTGATGCAGGAAATCCGCCGTCGCACGAATGACGAGTGGCGGCCCAGCCCGGGATCCATCTACCCGATCCTGCAGCAGCTCGAGGACGAAGGCCTTGTCCGCACCGCGGAAGAAGGCGGGCGGCGCGTCGCGCATCTCACGGAAGCCGGGCGCGAGCACGTTGCCGGGCGGGAGGAGGAGTTCGCCGCGCTTTGGGAGTCTCCGGCGCGTGACGAGGAACCTGGGGCCGACCGGTTCGCGGCGCTCTATCAGCAGCTCGGCGAGTTGGGCGGGGCCGCGGCGCAGGTCGCGCACGCCGGCACCGAGGCGCAGTTCGCGGAGGCGCGCAGGGTGCTCCGGGAAGCCCGCCGCCGGTTGTACGCGTTGCTCGCGGACGACGACTCCGAAGAATAAAACCCGCCGGTGGACGAGTCCACAAAGGACTCGTCCGCCGGCGGTCACCTCGGGGCACAACCGGAGGTGGTCCGGGCGCGCGTGTCGGTTGTTGGACGCCGCCGCAGTGGGGCGGGTCCAATGCGCCCATGCCATCGTTTGTCCACCTGCACGTTCACACCGAGTATTCGATGCTGGACGGTGCGGCGAAGATCGGTCCCCTTTTCACGGAGG
This sequence comes from Amycolatopsis sp. cg13, assembly GCF_041346965.1. Taxonomy (GTDB): domain Bacteria; phylum Actinomycetota; class Actinomycetes; order Mycobacteriales; family Pseudonocardiaceae; genus Amycolatopsis. Next base: position 2,608,872 of record NZ_CP166848.1, on the reverse strand, counting down.
CGGCCCGGTTGGGGATGCCCGCGGTCGGGATGACGGATCACGGGAACATGTACGGCGGGGACGAGTTTTTCCAGACGTCGAAGAAGCACGGGATCAAGCCGATCATCGGGATCGAGGCGTACGTCGCGCCGGAGTCGCGGTTTCACAAGAAGCCGGTGTTCTGGGGGCAGTCGAACCAGCGTGGCGCGGACGAGCTGGGCGAGGGCGGCGACGTCTCGGGTGCGGGCGCGTATACGCACATGACGATGCTGGCGGGGAACGCGACCGGGTTGCGGAATTTGTTCAAGCTGTCGTCGCTGGCCTCGATCCAGGGCTATTACCGCAAGCCGCGGATGGATCGTGAGCTGATCGCGGAGAACGCGGCGGGGATCATCGCGACCACCGGCTGCCCGTCGGGCGAGGTGCAGACGCGGTTGCGGCTGGGCCAGCGGGAGGCGGCGATCCAGGCGGCGTCGGACTACAAGGACATTTTCGGCGTGGGGAACTTCTTCCTGGAGTTGATGGACCACGGTTTGCCGATCGAGCGGTCGGTCCGCGAGGGTCTGCTGGAGATCGGGAAGCTGCTCGACCTGCCCCCGCTGGCCACCAACGACTCGCACTATGTGACCAAGGACCAGGCGGACACGCACTCGGCGCTGCTGTGCGTGCAGGCGGGCAAGACGCTGAACGACCCGACGCGGTTCAAGTTCGACGGGGACGGTTATTTCCTGAAGTCGGCGGACGAGATGCGGGAGTACTGGGACAAGGAGGTCCCGGGCGCGGCGGACAACACGCTGCTGATCGCGGAGCGGGTCGAGTCGTACGAGGACGTGTACACGCACAAGGACCGGATGCCGGTCTTCGACGTCCCCGAAGGCCACACCGAAGCCACCTGGCTGCATCACGAGGTGATGGGCGGCCTGTCCGAAAGACTGCCGGACGGGGTGCCCGAAGAGTACCGGGAGCGCGCTGAATACGAACTCAATGTCATTGTGGACAAAGGCTTTCCCGGATACTTCCTGATCACGGCCGACCTGATGACGCACGCGCGCGAGGCGGGAATCCGAGTAGGGCCGGGGCGTGGGTCGGCGGCGGGGTCACTGGTCGCGTACGCGCTCCGCATCACCAATCTCGACCCGATCCGGCACGGTCTGCTCTTCGAACGCTTCCTGAATCCGGAACGAGTGTCCATGCCGGACATCGACATGGACTTCGACGACCGCCGCCGCGGCGAGATGATCCGGTACGCCACCGGGAAATACGGTTCCGACCGGATTGCCCAGGTCATCACTTTCGGTACCATCAAAACGAAAGCGGCGATCAAGGATTCCGCGCGAGTCCACTTCGGACAACCTGGGTACTCGATCGCGGACCGGATCTCCAAAGCCTTGCCGCCGCCGGTGGCCGCCAAAGACATTCCGCTGGCGGGGATCGTGGACGCCAAGCACGAGCGTTACGCGGAGGCGGCCGAGGTCCGCACGCTCGTCGAGACCGACGAAGAGTGCAAGACGATCTTCGAAACCGCCCGCGGCCTGGAGGGGCTGATCCGCAATGCGGGTGTGCACGCCTGCGCGGTGATCATGTCCAGCGAGCCGTTGATGGATGCGATTCCGTTGTGGCGCAGGGACGACGGCTCGATCATCACCGGCTGGGACTATCCGTCGTGCGAGGCCATCGGCCTGCTGAAGATGGACTTCCTGGGCCTGCGCAACCTCACCGTCATCGGCGACGCGATCGACAACATCAAGGCCAACCGCGGCGAGGACATCGACCTCGACCGGCTGGCCATCGACGATCCCGAGACCTTCGCCCTGCTGGTCCGCGGTGACAGTCTCGGAGTGTTCCAATTGGACGGCGGCGCGATGCGGGATCTGTTGCGCCGCATGCGTCCCACCGGGTTCGAGGACATCGTAGCCGTCAACGCGCTCTACCGGCCGGGCCCGATGGCGATGAACACGCACAACAACTACGCCGACCGCAAGAACAAGCGCCAAGCCATCGAACCGATCCATCCGGAACTGGAGGAACCGCTGCGCGAGATCCTCGCCGAAACGCATGGTCTGGTGGTGTACCAGGAACAGATCATGCAGATCGCGCAGAAGGTCGCCGGATATTCGATGGGCCGCGCGGACGTGCTGCGCCGCGCGATGGGCAAGAAGAAAAAGGAAGTCCTGGAAAAGGAATTCGAGGGCTTCCGCGCCGGGATGATCGACAACGGGTTCTCCGGCGAGGCCGTGCAAGCGTTGTGGGACACGATTCTCCCGTTCGCGGGTTATGCGTTCAACAAGTCGCACGCCGCTGGGTACGCGCTGGTCGGGTATTGGACTGCCTATCTCAAGGCGAATTACACCGCGGAGTACATGGCCGCGTTGCTGACGTCGGTCGGTGACAACAAGGACAAGTCGGCGATCTATCTGTCGGAGTGCCGGCGGCTGGGGATCAAGGTACTGCCGCCGGACGTGAACGAGTCGGCTCTGCGGTTCGCGGCCGTCGGGAACGACATCCGCTTCGGTCTGGGCGCAGTGCGCAACGTGGGCGCGAACGTGGTGGAGTCGATCATCAAGACGCGCGAGGAGAAGGGCAAGTACTCCTCGTTTACCGAGTTCCTGGACAAGTCGGAGCTGGTGGCCTGCAACAAGCGGGTGATCGAGTCGCTGATCAAGGCGGGCGCGTTCGATTCGATGGGCCACACGCGGCTGTCGATGATCCAGGTGCACGAGGACGCGGTGGAAGCCGTCGTCCCGCTCAAGCGCCAGGAAGCGATGGGCCAATTCGACCTGTTCGGCGGCGACGACAAAGAACCGGCTTCGTCGCCGTTGGCGCACGTGAAATTCACCGCCGAAGAGTGGCCGCGCAAGCAATTGCTGGCGCATGAACGCGACATGCTCGGGCTTTACGTTTCAGCCCATCCGCTGGACGGTGCCGAAGGCGTCCTTCGCAAACACGCGCCTCGTACGATCGCGGCGGTCATCGACAACCCGCCGAAAGAAGGCGAACTCGTCGTCGCCGGACTGATCACTTCGCTGGAGCGGCGGGTGAACAAAAAGGGCGAACCGTGGGCGATCTGCACGGTCGAGGATTTGGACGCGTCGCTGGAGGTGTTGTTCTTCGCCAAGTCGTACGCGTTGTGCGCGGCGGATCTGGTCGAGGACAACGCGGTGCTCGTCAAGGGCCGGGTGAACTGGCGGGAGGACAAAATGTCGGTCTTCGGGGCGGATCTGGCACCGCTCGACCTGACGGAACTCGGGGAAACGCCGCTGGTGCTGCACACGCGGGCGGAGAAGGTGACGCTGCCAGTGGTGCTGGAACTCAAGCAGACTTTGCTGGCGCACCAAGGAAACACGCCGGTGCACCTGCACGTGGGGGAGCGGCGTTACGCGCTCGACGGGTACTCGGTCAAGGTGACCCCGGCGCTGCTGGGCGAGGTGAAGACGATCCGGGGAATCACCGTGGGCGCCGGTTGAGCACCGGCACCCACGGGAATCCTCAGCCCTTCAACCCGTGCTCAATCGCCTCGATGATCCGCGGCCGAAGCTGAGCCGTGCTGACGATCGCATCCACCGACCCGACCTCAACCGCACGCTGGATGCTGTGCACCCGGTCGAACTCCGAAGCCACCTCACCCAACTTCTCAGCCCGCACCGAAGACGTCACCTCGGCCAGTTCAGCCGCGCAAGCAGCCCGCTCGGCCCCGCTCAGCTCTCCGAGCCGCTTCTGCAGCTCAGCCACCCGCGGGTCATTCGCCGTCCGCGTCTTGACCTCGCCCGCGAACACCACCGCCGCCGCCGGAGCACCGCCCAGCACGGACGCGAACGAGCCTTCCAGCGCCAGCACCGTCATGTTCGGGTTCAGCGCCTTCGAGAACACCACGAACGCCCCGCCGTGGTAGCGCGAGATCACCGTGAACACGATCGGACCCTCGAAGTTCACGATCGCGCGGCCGATCTCGGCCCCGTACTCCAGCTGCAGCTTCTTCATCGACTCCGGCGAGCCGTCGAAGCCGGACAGGTTCGCCAGCACCACCAGCGGACGGTTGCCGCTCGCCGCGTTGATCGCGCGGGCCGCCTTCTTCGACGACTTCGGGAACAGCGTGCCCGCGGTGAACGTGTCCGGGCCGTCGGTGGGCGGGAAGCCGCGGCGCGGCACCGAACGCGACTCGATGCCCAGCAGACACACCGGGCGGCCGCCGATGTGCACGTCCTGCACCGCGGCGGTGTCCGCGTCCGCCATGCCCGCCCAGCGTTCCAGCACCGGGTGGTCCTGATCGGACAGCGCGCGCATCACCGTGCGGATGTCGAACGGCTTCTTGCGGTCCGGGTTGTGCTCGGCGGAGAAAATCTCGCCCACCGTGGCGAAATCGCTGCCGACGACGGCGTGCGGGTAGTCCGACACGTCGCGGCCTGCCGGGTCGGTGGTGACCGCCTGGCGCGGGCCCGCTTCGCCCGGCACGACGTAGGTGTGCGCGTAGTGCGCCATCAGCACGTCGCGCGCCCCGGCGAGGTTCGGCGCCCAGTACTGCGCCTGCCCGTTCGGGCCCATCACGCGGTCGTAGCCGCCGATGCCGAAGTTGTCCTCGGCCGACACGCCGCCGGAGAAGTCCAGCGACTGCTTGCCGGTGAGCACCATCGCCGAATCCGGCGTCATCACCAGGATGCCCTTGGTGTGCATGAGCATCGTGGCCTCGGCGTTCCAGTACGGCTGCGCGCCCACGGTGATCCCGGCGACCACGATGTTGATCTCGCCGCCGTCCTGGGTGAACTCCACGATCCGCTTCAGCGCCGCCGCGACCCAGTCCATGTTCTCGGTGCCGGACTCCATCGAGATCCGCGCGCCGGACGACAGCGCGAACCATTCGACCGGGACCCGCAGCTCCTGCGCCAGGTTCAGCGCCGCGATCACCCGCGTGCATTCCGGTTCGGCCAGCGCGCCGAGCGACTTCGTCGGGTCGCCCAGCAGCACCACGCGCTTGACGCCCTCGGGCACGCGGTCGGTCGGCGTGCTGACCACACCCGCCACGAGCCCGGCTTTGTTCTGCCCGCGCGGCCGGTCGACCGGGACCAGAACGCCGCTGTCGTCGAGGTCGTGCTCCGTGAAGGACCCGCCGCCGGCCAGCAGTTCGGTGAGTTCGTACGGGTACACCGTGTCGCGGCGCGCCGCGCGCAGCACCTTCTGCCGGTAGTCGTCCAGCGGCTGCACCGGCTCGGTGCTCGGCGCTTCGACCGACAGCCGCACGCCCGCGCCGACCTCGTTGCGGACCGTCACCGCGATGTCGGTCAGCTCGCCGGTTTCGGCGTTGCGCTGCCGCGCCAGGAACTGGATTTCCTCCAGGCCCGCGCCCGCGGTGGTCGGAAGCACGCGGCGGGCGAGCAGGTTCAGCTCGTCCATCGTCAGCTCGCTCGTCGGCCACACGTAGATGACGATCCGGTTGGTGTCGAACCGGTTCTTCGCCGGACGCCGCGCCTGCGCGTTGCGGACCGCGTCGAGGCACGCGGCGAGCGTGTCCTCGGCCGAGGGCAGCGACACGAGCCTGCCGTCCGCCTCGCGCAGCGGCGTGAGGTCGCGGACCTGCGCCATCGCGATCAGCCGTTCGTCGGCCGGGTTCGCCTTCGCGGTGCCGGTGAACAGGTACACCTCTTCGTCCGCCGACGGCAGCCGCGTGAGGTCGAATTCCTGCAGCCGCTCCAGCTGCAGCCGCTCGGCGACGCGCGGGTGCAGCCCGCGGATCACCCGGTCCTCCTCGAACCCGGATTCGGTCCGGCGGAAGGTGAAGTGGTGGTGCATCACCGCGCCGCCGCCCCCGGCGACGGTGGTGACGACCCGGTCGACGTCGGCCGGAAGCGGGTGCGCCGCGACGATCTCGCCCAGCTTCGCGGCCATCGCGTCGCTGTCGGGCTGGTCTGTCCACTTCAGATAGACATCGGCGGCGACCGGGACCCCGGCGTCGGCGGACAGCTCGGCCACCGCGCGCATCGCGTCCGGCAGCTGCGGGAAGTCGACCGCCGTGGTGACCACTCGCGCCGGTTCGGGGTGCTCAGCGGTGACGAACGAGCAGCCCGCGACCTCGCGCACGCGCACCTCGGTGAGCGCCTTGTTGCCGTAGTAGCGCCGGGTCAGCACCTCGAGCATCGGGGCCGGGTCCGCGCCCGGCCGCCCGATCCGCTGGCCGAGCAGCCGCACCAGCGGCTCGTTGCTCGACACCATGCCGGAGATCCGCTCGGCGCGGTCGGCCGCGTCCGGGTTCCGGTCGAGGTAGCGCAGGTGGCCGCGGATCTCGGCGTACACCTCGGCGCGGGCCCGGCGCAGCAGCGGCTGCGCGAACCAGCGGAACACCACGCCGCGGGCGAGGTCGCTGACCGCCGGGAACCGCAGCTGGGTGGCGGCGACCAGGTGCTCCAGCGCGAGCCCGGCCGCTTCGCGCAGCTCGGCTGACGGCGGGGCCTCGGCGAGCCATTGCCGCAGCAGCGCGGAAACGATCGCGCTGTCGCTCGAAGCCCGTTGCTGGGCAAGGAAAATCCGGAAGACGGCCTCTTCCAGCTCCGGCGTGCGCTCCAGGTCGCCGACGCCGTAGTGGCCGAGCACGCGGCGCAGCCTGCCCTGGAACTTCTCCGGCAGCCCGGCCCGCTCGACGTCGAGGCTCTGCAGGTAGGTGTGGAAGTACTCGCGGGCGCTGTGCACCGGGCTCGACGCGCTGAGGTCGTCCGCGGCCGGCTTGTTCCGGCTCAGCTCGGACAGGTCGGCGAACACGTCCAGCAGCCCGAGCTCGCCCTCCAGCGGACGCGACGGCAGCTCCGCGCGCGCCGCCAGGTAGCCGCTGAGCACCCGGTCCTGGTCGTGCGGGTCGACGTCGAAGCCGAGCAGCAGGCTGCGCAGGTCCTGGCAGCCGCGCTCGACCCGGTCGGCCGCGCTGGTGCCGTCCTGCTCGGCGGGCAGGTCGATCTCGGCGGTTTCGGTCTGCGCGGCGGCCTCGTCCTCGGCCTCGTCGGCGAGCGGTTCGAGACGCAGCAGCGGCGCGCCGGTCTCCACCTGGCTGCCGATCGACACCGGAAGTTCCTTGACCCTGGCCCGGAACGGCGCGCGCAGCACCGTCTCCATCTTCATGCTTTCCAGCACGAGCACCGGCGCGCCGGACTCGATCTCGTCGTCCACCGCGACCGGCGTGGCGACCACCAGCGCGGGCGCGGGGGAGCGGACGACGCCGCCCTCGTCGCGGCTGATCCGGTGCGTGACGCCGTCGACCTCGACCAGGTGGATCGGCCCGTGCGTGCCGGTGACGAGCCGGAACCGCGTGCCGTTGACGGTGATCTGCCCGCTGTACTCGTCGAAACGCTCGATCTCGACGTCGGCCGGGTGCACGTCGCCGCCGCCGCTGACGCCGATCCGGAACCGCTTCGGCCCGGTGCGCGCGACCGTGACGCGGTACGAAGCGCCGCGCAGTTTCAGGTCCAGCGGACGGATTTCGTGGCGCACCTGCGGACGGCCGCCGAAAGCGGTGGACAGCAGTCGTTGCCGCCCGACCTCCTCGTCGTCCTCGTACGCCTCGATCGCCGCCGCGGCGAGCGCGACCGCGGAGTGCCGCGTGGTGACGAGACGGCCTTCGGCGCGGACGCGGTCGATCCAGCCGGTGTCCGCGCTGGCGTCGATCACCTCGGGCTGGTCTAGCAGGTCGAGCACGAAGCTCTTGTTGGTGGCGCCGCCCTCGATGAGCACGGACGTCTCGGCCATCGCCCGGCGCAGCCGCGCGAGCGCCTGGTCGCGGTCGCGGCCGTAGGCGATGATCTTGGCGATCATCGAGTCGAAGTCGGCGGGGATCGTGTCGCCCTCGCTGACGCCGGTGTCGACCCGGATGCCCGGACCGGCGGGCAGCAGCAGCCGCGCGATGCGGCCGGGGGACGGCGCGAAGTCGCGGTCCGGGTCCTCGGCGTTGAGCCGCGCCTCGACGGCGTGCCCGGACTCGGCGGGCTGCTCGCCCTCGAGCTTGCCGCCGGACGCGACGTGCAGCTGCAGCCGCACCAGGTCGGTGCCGGTGGTGATCTCGGTGATCGGGTGTTCCACCTGGAGGCGGGTGTTGACCTCCAGGAAGGCGAACATCCGGTCGCCGGGGTGGTAGAGGAATTCGACGGTGCACGCGCCGCGGTAGCCGACCGCGACCGCGAGCCGCTCGGCCGACGCCTTCAGCTCGGCGGTCTGGTCCGCCCCGAGCACCGGCGACGCGGATTCCTCGATGATCTTCTGGTTGCGCCGCTGCACCGAGCAGTCGCGGACGCCGAGCGCCCACGCGGTCTCGCCGTCGGAGATCACCTGGACCTCGACGTGCCGCGCGCCGGTGACCAGGCGCTCCAGGAACACGACGCCGCTGCCGAACGCGCGCAGCGCTTCCTGGCTGGTGCGTTCGTAGGCCTCGGTGAGGTCGCCCGCCGACTCCACCTTGCGGATGCCGCGCCCGCCGCCGCCCGCGGTGGCCTTGAGCATCAGCGGATAGCCGATCTTGTCGCCCGCGGCCAGCGCTTCTTCCAGCGTCGCGACCTCGCCGCCGCTCCACGGAGCGACCGGGACGCCGACCTCCTCGGCGATCAGCTTCGCGCCGATCTTGTCGCCGAGCTTGCGCATCGCGTCCGCGCTCGGGCCGACGAAGGCGACCCCGATCTTGTCGCACAATTCGGCGAACGCCGGGTCTTCGGCGACGAAGCCCCAGCCGACCCACGCGGCGTCGGCCTTGGTCTCGACCAGCGCCTTCTCCAGTTTGGCGAGGTCGAGGTACGGCCGCGCGGAGGCGGGGCCGAGCGAATACGCGACGTCGGCTTCGCGGACGAAAGTCGCGGTGGCGTCCGCGTCCGTGTAGAGCGCGACCGTCTCGATCCGTCGCCCGGTCTCGGCGGACAGGTCCCGGACGGCGTGGATCAGCCGCATCGCGGCCTCCCCGCGATTGACGATGGCGACGCGATTGAACACGGACAAAGCCTCCCAGCGAACCCAACTACACCCACGCACAGCAGGCGACGCCGGACCCGCCGGAACGTCGCCTGTCTTCGTCGTACACCTTGCTCCCTTACCGCCGGGTACACCAATGTCGCGGATGACGCATGCCGTGCCTGCCGGTTTGTAGGAACCCGCCAAAAACGGCTCGTGTCACGTCGTCCGGACCTGATTTCTCGCGAGGTATGCCACAAATCACGCCCGGTTGGCCAGGGGCGGCGGCAAGTGGACGGCCAGGCGTTTCCAGGGGGTCGGTCAGGGGTTACCCGCCGTTCAGCCCGTGGGCCTTGCCCGCCGTGGCCCACTTCTGCAAAACCTCCACGCGTCGGTCGGCACTCCGGCGGTGGCTGAGGAAGCTCCAACGGGCCGAACTGTGACCGTGAGCCGCAGCTGTTGCGAGGAAGCGTTCATCGCTTGCGCTTCGCTCCTCGCTGTGAGCGGTAGTTGTCACCAAATGTGAGGACCGTGTGTCACCGGCGGCGTGACGGTCCGCCCGCCGTCCGCTGACCGAGCAGGCGTGACTGAGCGTGCAGTTGGTCATCGCAAGACACAGGCTGACGTCGGTTGCAACATCTGCGCGCAGTCCGAGCACACGTCTTAAAGACGACCCTTTCGGGTGAATTTTCGTCGCACGACGAGGTTTCTTCCCCAAGGCGCGTAATGAGCGTCACTTTCGCGACTTTCACTCCTGCGAGGTGCCGGGAGCCGCTCGGCGCCGTCATCGACAGGAGAACCTGTTCATGCACGACCCCGCCGTGCTGGCTGCGCTCATCTCCGCGGCCGGCGCTGTTGTCGCTGCCCTTCTGGGGAGCCGTCGTCGCAAATCAGGAGGTGACGATCAGGACTGACCTACCGCGCGGGTCCTGACCCGCGCGGAAGAAGGCGGTTGTTCGCTGCCGGTCGTCCCGTCCAGGCCTTGCCCGCCCGGACGGAACGGCCGGCAGTTTCACATCACGACCCCGCGTCGTCATGCATTGGAGAGACTGCCCACGCCGGGAGCATGACACACTGACTGTCGGGTAAGCAGACAACGGAGGTCGAGTATGGCGGAATACTGGGGCGCGTCCCGTATCGCCGGGCAGCTCGGCGTCGCGACCGGCACCGTCACCAAATGGATCGAACGGTTCGCTCGCACCGATCATCCGTTTCCCGAACCCGACGTCGAGATCGTCGAGACCGGCGGCCGGGTCACCCGCGGATGGGCGTCCCACCGGTGGCCGGAAATCAAGAAGTGGGTCGACCGGGATCGCAAGTTCGCGGCACGGATCCCCGAGATCGGCTCCGCAACGGTGCGTACCAGCTACTCCGAACGACTGCGCCCTAACGGGGAGCCGCTCTTCCCTCGCGACTGATCCCTCCTTTGCTCGCCTTCAAGGCCGAGCGATTGAACGAGCGAGCAGGGTGTTCCCCACGCTTGTGGCAGCTGGCGCTCACAAGCGAAAGTTGCGGTTCACGGTCACGCGAACCGGAGCCGGCACTCCCCGACTACTGGGAAAATGTGACCCTTGACACCCTCCTCGCGATGCCCCTACCGTGCGGGTAATCGATTTCTCGACATGGGGCGGGCCGAGAGGGCGGGGCATGGGCGACGGCGGCGTCGCGCTGGCCGAGCTGGCCGGCGTCAGCAAGACCTACGGCGGGGTGCGTGCCCTGGGCGCGGTGGACTTCACCGCGGCGAAGGGGGAGGTGCACGCGCTGCTCGGCGAGAACGGGGCAGGCAAGTCCACGCTGCTGAAGATCTTGTCCGGGGAGGTCGCCGCCGGGGAGGGGGCGATCCGGATCGCGGGGGAGGCGGTCCGGTTCGCCCGTCCGGCCGACGCGCGCCGCGCCGGGGTCGCGATGATCCATCAGGAACTGGACCTCGTTCCCGCGCTTTCCGTGGCGGAGAACGTCTTTCTCGGCCGAGAACCGCACACCCGCGGCGGCACGATCGACCGGCGGCGGATGGTCGCTCGGACTCTTGAGGTGCTGGAGCGCTCCGGCGTCGACCTCGACCCGCGGACGCCGGTCGAACGGCTCCGCACCGGTGAACAGCAGCTCGTCACCATCGCGAAAGCACTGTCGCTGGACGCTCGGATTCTCTTGATGGACGAACCGACGTCGGCGCTGTCGCCGCGCGAGGTGGAGCGGCTGTTCACGGTCATCGACCAGCTGCGCGCCGACGGGGCGGCGATTGTCTACGTGTCGCACCGGATGGACGAGATCGGCCGCGTCGCGGACCGCGCGACGGTGCTGCGCAACGGCGAGGTCGTCGCGGAGTTCAGCGCGGCGGAGCTGACTGCCGAGCGGGCCGCGGAGGCGATGGTGGGCCGTCCGGTGCACCTGATGTTCCGCGCGGACAGCGTGTCCTCGCCGGACCAGGAGGATGTGCTGCGGGTCGAGAATCTGGTGGTGCGGCCTCGTCCTGGGCGGCGGGAGCCGGACGGGATCAGTCTCACCGTGCGTGCCGGGGAGATCGTCGGGGTCGCCGGGTTGCTCGGCGCGGGGCGGACGGAGCTGCTGGAAGCGCTGTACGGCGCGTCCGGGGCCAAGCTGCTGGGCGGGCGGATTTTATTGCACGGCAAGGATTTTCGGCCACGGTCGCCGCGCCGGTCGTTACGGTCCGGGATCGCGTTCGTGCCGGAGGACCGGCGGATTGCGGGGCTGGCGCTGGAGCATTCCGTCGTGGCGAACACCGTGCTGTCCATTGTGGAGCGACTGGCTCGGTTCGGGATTGTTCCTGGCCGCCGCGAACGTGAGGTGGCCGGGAAGGAAGCGGGGCGGCTCGGAGTGAAACTGGGGTCGCTCGCCGATCCGGTGGGTTCCCTGTCCGGCGGGAATCAGCAGAAAGTGGTGCTGGGCCGGGCCTTGCTCACCGAACCGGTGCTGCTGTTGCTGGACGAACCGACGCGCGGGGTGGACGTGGGGGCGAAGGCGGAGATCTACCGGTTGCTCGGCGAGGCCGCGCGGAGCGGCGTCGGGGTGCTGCTGGCGTCGTCGGAACCGGCCGAGCTGGTCGGGGTGTGCGATCGCGTGGTGGTGCTGCGCGGCGGACGCAGCGTGCACGAACTGGACACGGCTCATGCTGGTGAGGCGGAACTGCTCGCCGCGTCGATGGGAGACGTCCGGTGAGGGGGCGCGCCGTGCTGGCCGCGGTGTTCCGGTTCCAGAGCGTTTTCGGGCTGGTGCTCGTTTTCGCCGCCGCGATCGTCTTCTCCCCGCACCGCGACGGGGAGCTGGTGTTTCTCGGCAGCGGCAACCTGTTCAACGTCGTCCGCGCGATCTCCGAGATCGGCATCATCGCGGTCGGCATGACGTTGGTGATCCTGGTCGGCGGCATCGATCTGTCGGTGGGCTCGGTGATGGGGCTGGCCAGCGTCGGCGTCGCGCTGTTGCTCACCAGCGGCGGCTGGGGCCTCGTGCCGGGCGTGCTGACGATTCTCGCGCTCGGGTTCGGTTTCGGTCTGCTGCAAGGGATCGCGAGCGCGCGGTTCCGGATTCAGTCGTTCATCGTGACGCTCGCCGGGATGCAGATCGCCCGCGGGATCGCCCGGATGTGGTCCGGCGGCGAAGGCGTTTCGATCACCTACGGCGACGGTCCCGGTCAGGCTCCGGTGCCGTTCTCGCTGCTCGGCGAGCGGACGTTCGGCGGCGTGGTCCCGATTCCGGCGCTGTTCTTCGTGGTCGTCGCCGCGCTGGCGGTGCTCGTGCTGCGGGCGAGCGCGTTTTCCCGGCACGTGTACGCGATCGGCGGCAACGAAAAGGCGGCGGTGCTGTCCGGGGTGCCGGTGACCCGGGTGAAAGTGCTGGTCTTCGGCTTGTGCGGGCTGCTCGCCGCGCTGGCCGGAATCGTCCACGCGGGACAGTACAACTTCGGCGGGCCCAACGACGGCGCCGGCTACGAGCTGAACGCCATCGCGGCCGTCGTGATCGGCGGGACCAGCCTGTCCGGCGGGCGCGGGTCGGTGTCCGGCACCGTCGCGGGCGCTCTGCTGGTCGGCGTGCTCGACAACATCCTCCAGCTCAACGACATCGATTCGAACGTCCAGCTGATCGTGGTCGGCGTGGTGATCGTGCTCGCCGCGGGCCTGCAGCGGCTGCGCCCGGCCACGGCATAGGCGTTCGGGAAAAGGGGAGCAGATGTCCGGCATCATCCGCGGCGGGGCGGTCCTGGCGGGGCTGGCCCTCGTCGCCGCCTGCGGGACGACCCACGAGAACGCACCGGGCGCGTCGTCCGGCACCGCGCCTGCTGCGAAGCAATGCCATGGCCCGAGCGGCAAATACAAAATCGGGATGAGCCAAGCGAATCTCGCCGAACCGTACCGCGTGCGGATGGACGACGACGTCCGCAAGACAGCGGCCGGGGTGTCGCAATTCAGCGTCAGCTACGCGGATGCGGCGCAGGACAACGCGAAACAGGTAGAACAGGTCAACACTTTTCTCACCCAGGGCATCGACCTGCTGATCATCAGCCCGAACGAGGCGACGCCGCTCACCAGCGTCGTGAAGAAGGCTTACGACCAAGGCATTCCGGTACTAGTGCTGGACCGGAAGGTGGACGGCGACGGATACACGTCCTTTATCGGCGCGGACAATGTGGACATCGGCCGCCAAGCGGGCAAATTCTTCGCCGATAAATTGCTGCCGCACGGCGGAAACGTCGTCGAGTTGAAAGGTCTCGCCGGGTCGACGCCCGCCAAGGAACGCAGCGACGGATTCAACCAGGGCATCACTGACCGCAATATCACCGTCGTAGGCAGCGCGGACGCGGATTGGTTGCGGGACAAGGGACAACAGCAGGCGGACGCGTTGCTCAAGGCGCATCCGGACGCGCAAGCGATGTTCTCCGAGAACGACCCGATGGCCGAAGGCGCGCGCATCGCCGCGCAGAACGCTGGCCGCGGGGACCTGCCGATCGTCGGCATCGACGGCCTGCCGGTGCCAGAAGGCGGTATCAAAGCGGTAGAGGCGGGCCGTCTGTCCGCGACCTTTATTTACCCGACCGGCGGCAAGGAAGCCGTTGCCGCGGCGAAGAAACTGCTCGTCGATTGCCAGACGGTGCCCAAGACGCAGACCCTGCCCACCCGCCTGGTGACACGCGACAACGCGGCCCAGGTCTACGCCGAGCTGAACCGGAGCTGACATATGGCGCGAATCGGTGTCCTTGCCGTATCCGACGGGCGCGACCACGTGCACCGGCGGAACACCGGCTTCATCCGGTCCAAAGTGGACGAGTTCACCGCGGCCCTGACCGCGGCGGGCCACGACGTCGTCACCGGGGGACTGGTCGCCACGAACACCACCGCCACCGCGGCCGCCCGCTCGGTCGCCGCGAGCTCGGTGGACGTGACGGTGCTGTATTACGCGGTGTGGGCGTTCCCGCACTTCACCATGCTGGCCGCGGACGCGACACCGGGCCCGTTGCTGCTGGTCGCGAGCACCGACCCGACCGAGCCGGGCCTGGTCGGAATGCTCGCCGCCGGCGGTGCGCTGGACCAGATCGGCCGCTCGCACACCCGCTTGTGGGGCGCGCCTTCCGACCCCGGGCTGATCGCCGAAGTCGGCGCACACGCGAGCGCCGCCGCAGCCGTCGGTTCGTTGCGGGGTTCGACATTCGGCCGGTTCGGCGGGCGGCCGATGGGGATGAACACCGCGGTGGCCAATACCGATCAATGGATGCGCCAATTCGGCGTGGACGTCGAGGAAATCGACCAGTACGAACTGGTCCGCCGCGCGGAATCCGGTTCTTCCGCCGAAGCCGTCACCGGTCGAAAATGGCTGGAACAACACGCCACCGTGCATTACGATGGAGATCAGCTCACCCCGGAATTGCTGGAACGACAACTGCGCCTGTACCTGGCTGTGCGCGATGTCGCGGCGGAGCGGAACCTGGATTTCTCCGGTATCAAAGCACAACCGGAGCTGACGGAGCATTTCGCGACGGCTGATGTCGCCGAGGCGCTGCTCAACGACCCTTACGACTGGAACGGCCCTAAAGCCGTGCATGTCACCGCCACGGAGGCGGACATGGACGGTGCGCTGACCATGCAGTTGATGCACCGGATCACCGGGACGCCAGTGCTTTTCGCCGACGTCCGGCATTACCACCCGGATCGGGACGTGTGGGATTTGTGCAACTCCGGCCAGCACGCGACGTGGTTCGCCGCGCGGAGCGAGGATCCGGCGGAGAATCTGGCCAAGGTGCACCTCTATCCGGAGGTTTTCTTCTTTCCGGCAGGAGGCGCCTCGGTACAGCACATCGCTGCCCCGGGCCGGATGACCTTGGCGAGGCTGAGCCGGTTGGACGGGGAATACCGGATGCAGTTGATGCTGGGGGAGTTCGAGAACTACGACGATCGGACGACGGAGGAATTGGTCTCGCGATCGACGCGGGAATGGCCGCATGCGTTCGCGCGCCTGGACGTGGCCGCGGAGACTTTCTTGTCGCGCTTCGGAGCGAACCACATCCACGCGGTGCCCGGCGATCGGCGAAAGGAACTGCGAGCGGCGGCCGGGTTGATGGGGGTGCGGGTGGAGGAGTGGAGCCGCTGACCGGTTGATCTTGCGGTGCCCGGGGTTTCCGCAGAGGGAGTTGCGGGCGGGTTGATGGGGGAGTGGAGCCGCTGATTGGTTGATGTGCGGTGCCCAGGTTTCCGCAGTGTCCTGCCTGCCTCGGCTCAGTGGGCTGGAATCATGTTCTGGCGACCGGACTTCCGCTCCCTTAAGGATTCCTGTTCCCAAGCTCGATGCGCGTCGGAGTGAAACGATGCGGACGGGGCCGGAGTGATGCGGTGGGCGGTTGGGATTTCGCCCCCCTGCGGCATCCCTTCCGGCCCGTCGAGCCGGATGCAGAGAGGTCTGGAGCGATGCCCCGAGACTTGGAACGCCGCAGAGCAGCGGTCGGCACCCTGCAGCATCCCTGGCCCTGCCTGCCGCGCGGCGAGCTGAAGCGATGCTCGGTGTGGATACTGCGGTGCGGAGATCGGCTTCTCGCCGCCTCCGGCACACCCGCCTCGCCCCGGGGGCCAGGTACGCGGGGCTCGAGTGCCGTGGCCTCCCGGCCCCTGACCGGCTGGGCGCGGCGTTCTGCCGGGGACCGGTCCCGCTCCGGGCGGCTAGCTTCGCGGCATGGACGAAAAGCCGTCGACCAGGGCTGCGACCTCGGCGCTGGTGCTCAGCATTCTCAGCTGGCTGGTGGTCGTCGGGACCCATCCGAGCCGCAGCCGCAGCCTCGGCGACGCGCTCTACTGGGAGCCCGTTCCCGTTCTGGGGCCGTTGGTTCTTCCCCTGCTCGCGATTGTTTTCGGCCACGTCGGGCTGCGCCGGACCCGGCTCGGCAAGGGGCGCGGCAGGGCGGCGACGGCGCTGGTGCTCGGGTATCTGGCGCTTGCGTTCGGGGCGGCCCGGTTTGTCGGCATCGTGGCGGCCTTTTGAGCACAAACGTCCGCGGGGCGGCGGAGCATGCGTCGCCAATCGAGTCGTCGTTCGGGATTGAACCGATTCCGCCCTCTCGGTCTTAGCCATCGTTTTCGCGGCGGAAACCGACCTCCCCGCCGCCTCGGTCGGTTCGAGTTCGTCCGGTGCCACGATCGTGGCGATCCGTTTCCGCAGGTCGAAGGCGTCCGCACCCTGCTGGGGCACTGCCGTGTGCGCTGCCCGTTCCTGCTGTCAATGCTGCCCTTGCGTAGCCAACTGAGACGTAGATCTCCACCGTTGGGGTGAAATCTGCTCGGTCGGGCAGCTTAGGCTCTTACGGCGCGTTACTTATTGAGAAACATTCACTTCGGTCCGGACAGGTTCGCGACCGGGTAACGAAGGAGGCGCCGTCGTGGAAACCGAACCGCAGGTCGTCCGCGCGACGATCATCTTCGGGCTGCGCACGTTCGGGTCCGTCCCGCTGCCGGTGCGCGCCGATTTGGAATACGACCCGGCGGATCCGTTCGCGGTGTCGG
Organism: Amycolatopsis sp. cg13; assembly: GCF_041346965.1. GTDB lineage: Bacteria > Actinomycetota > Actinomycetes > Mycobacteriales > Pseudonocardiaceae > Amycolatopsis. The sequence continues at coordinate 2,591,989 of NZ_CP166848.1, read as the reverse complement.
TCGGCTACCACGCCGGCGGCGGCGTCGTGCGCTGGCTGTTCGGGCGCGACCTTCTCGCCGACGGCCTGCTCGCCCCCGCGGGCGACGGGGACGTCCAGGTGCGACCGGCCGCCGACGACAGCCGCGTGCTCGTCGAGCTGAACGCGCCCGACGGTTCCGCGGTGCTGGAGGCGGCGGCGAACGAACTCGCCGACTTCCTCGACCGCACCTACGACGAGGTTCCGGTCGGCTCCGAAGATCGTTGCTTCGACTTCGACGAAGAACTGGCGAAGCTCGCCCTCCGCGACTGACAGTCCACAGTGGACGGCAGTAGTGGACGGACCGGCCGCGGGCAGTTCCGGAGCAAGCGGGCTGATCCGTCGCGAGATTGACCGGCCGGTCACGATCGACGTGTGAATTGACGGCTGCACCACGTGGGCACGCAGCGGCCGTGCGAGTGGACTCGACCGCTCGCCACGAGAATGAACCGCCGTTGGCGGGCGGTTCGACTCGGCCGCCGCGCGAATCGCATTGTGCGGCGGCGAGCGCGCACAGCGACGCGGGGTCGATGCGGCTGCCGCACGAGCGGATGCGAGAAGTCCCTATGCGGGGCCGGTTCGCTTGCTGCGACAGGAAACGGCGACGTGGTTCGGTCGCTGTGCGAATTGACAGCCGCAGTGCGAACAGGTGAGATCCTGCGGGACAAATCCGACCGTCACCGCGTCGGCCGACCGCGGGCAGGGATCCCCCAGCCAGGTGCCCCCGAGTGAACGTCCAGTGAACGAACCCCGTGCCCGCGCCAAAAACCTGACAAACCCGCCAACGCCCGCCCAGTCCGGCTCAACCCCCGCGCATCCCGTCAACCCGCCCCCGGCCAGGCACCCCCGAACAGGCGGACTCGGCCGCCGGGGGAGTGAACCTCGGGCTCACCTGGGTTGACCGCACTCGCAGAACGCGTACGGTCGCCTGTGTTGGCTGTTGTCCGGAACCATACTGCGGTCAGCGCCCCAAGCAGATCTCTGCGAAAGGAGCGCAAACCCATGACTCCCCACATTTCCGGCGTCACCGCGCCGGTCGAATTGACTGTTCGCGCGGCCAGGCGGGCGGACGCGATCCACCTCGCCCCGGTCGGCGATCTCGACGCGGCGACAGCGCCCGTCTTCGCGGAGGCGGTCGCGCCGCTCACCGGGCCGGTGGTCGTCGATCTGTCCGGCGTCGCGTTCCTGAGCTGCGCCGGCGTCCGCGCCCTGCTCGACGCGCACGAGCGGATCCCCCGGTTCACGGTCGTGCCCGGCCCGGCGCACGCGGTCCGGCGGTGTCTCGCGGTGACCGGCGCGGACGAAATCCTCGGTGTCCGCGAGACTGTCGCCGCCTGATCGAGCGAGTTTCGCCGCCGCCGCGCACGGGTAGGCCGCCGACATGACGATCGAGACGAACCGCGTTCCGCAGCTCGAACTCACCAACGGCGTCCGGATCCCGCAGTTCGGCCTGGGCGTCTTCCAGATCCCGCCGGAGGAAACCGCCGCGCGGGTGCGCGAAGCGCTGGAGGCGGGCTACCGGCACCTCGACACGGCGCAGATGTACCGCAACGAAGAGGGCGTCGGCGCGGGCATCCGCGATTCCGGCGTGCCGCGCGAGGAAATCTTCGTCACCACGAAGCTGGCGAACGACGCGCAGGGCCACGACAACGCGATCAACGCGATGGAAGGCAGCCTGCAGCGGCTCGAATTGGATTACGTCGATCTTTACCTGATCCATTGGCCGTTGCCGAAGCAGGACAAGTACGTGGCGACCTGGCACGGCTTCGAGGAACTCCAGCGCGCCGGAAAGGCCCGGGCGATCGGGGTGTCCAACTTCCAGATCCCGCACCTGGAACGGCTGGCCGCTGAGTCGGCGACAGTGCCCGCGGTGAACCAGATCGAGCTGCATCCCGCGTTGCAGCAACCGGAATTGCGCGCCTACCACGAGGCGCACGGCATCGTGACCGAGGCGTGGAGCCCGCTCGCCCAAGGCGAGGTGCTCGAAGACCCGCTTCTGGCCGAACTGGCCGAAAAACACGGCAAGACGCCCGCCCAGATCGTGCTGCGCTGGCACATCCAAATCGGCAACGTCGTGTTCCCGAAGTCGTCGTCGCCGAAGCGGATGCGGGAGAACATCGACATCTTCGACTTCTCCCTCAGCGACAGCGACCTCGACGTCCTCAGCGGCCTCGACGAAGGCCGCCGCACGGGCTTCGACCCGGACACCTTCGAAGGCTGAACCAGATCACTCAGCCGCACGTTGTCTCCAGTGAGGAAGGAGGCAGCGTGCGACTGTCCTGTTTCGTGGTCCCCGGCGACATCGACGACCGCAGCGTGCCCAGCGGCGGCAACACCTACGACCGCCGCATGGCCGAGCACCTGCCAGTAGGGCTGCGGCCGGTCGGCGGCAGCTGGCCGGACCCTGACGAGGCCGCGAAAAAGCAGCTGGACCTGGTCCTCGCGCAGGTCCCTGACGGCGCGAAAGTGCTGCTCGACGGCCTGGTCGCCTGCGGAGTGCCGGACGTCGTCCTCCCGCACGCGGACCGGCTCGATCTGGCCGTCCTCGTGCACCTGCCGCTGGCCGACGAAACCGGCCTGGACCCGCGGCGCGCGGCTGACCTCGATGCTCGCGAGCAGAAGACGCTCCAGTTGGCGCGCCAGGTCATCGTCACCAGCGCAGCCGCCGCCCGCGCCGTCGAGAAGCGCCACGGGCTCGCCACTGTCCACATCGCACCGCCCGGGACCGATCCGGCACCGCGGGCGACCGGGACCGACGGCGTGTCCCAGCTGATCTGCGTCGCCGCGGTGACCCCGCGCAAGGGGCAGGACATCCTCCTCAACGCACTGTCCGAAGTGGACGATCTACGAGTGGACTTCGTCGGATCGCGCACCCGAAACCCGGCCTACGCCAACGGCTTGAGCCATCCCCGGGCTCGCTTCACCGGCCCGCTTGACGGGTCGGCGCTCGAAGTCGCCTACGACCGGGCCGATCTGCTGGTCCTGCCCTCGCACGCCGAGACGTACGGCATGGTCGTCACGGAGGCGCTCGCGCGCGGCATCCCGGTGCTGGCCTCGGACGTCGGCGGCATCCCCGACGCACTCGGCCGCACCCCGAACGGCGAGCAGCCCGGCCTCCTCGTCCCGCCCGGCGACGAAACAGCGCTCGCGACCGCCCTCCGAAGCTGGCGCGACGACCCTGACCTGCGGAAACGACTCCGTGCTGCGGCGACAGCGAGAGCGCGCACACTGGAGGGGTGGGCCGGCGCGGCGGCCCGGTTGCGCGGAATCTTGGCGGTGGGTTGATGCGATGGCTGCGACTGCTGGCCGGGGCCGCGCTCATCGCCGCGCTGTGGTGGCGGCTGGGGACCGGAGCGTTTGCCGGTGGACTAAAAGCCCTAGGCCCGGTTCCGATCGCAATTGCCCTGGTCATCGGGGTCGTAACCACGCTCGCGAGCGCCGCCCGCTGGCGGCTGGTCGCGGCCCGGCTGGGCCTGCACCTGCCGTTTCGCGAAGCCGTCGGCGACTACTACGGCGCGCAATTCCTCAACGGCGTCCTCCCTGCTGGCGTGCTCGGCGACGTCCACCGCGCGGTGCAGCACGGACGACGCTCCGGCGACGTCGGCCGCGGCGTCCGGGCGGTGGTGCTTGAACGCGTCGCCGGGCAGACCGTGGTGGTGGTCGCCGGATTGGCCGTCGTGGTCTTCCGGCCCGAGCTGTTGCCGCGTCAGGTGCTGATCTGCCTGGGGATCGTCGCGGTGGCGCTGGTCGTGGTGGCGGTGGCGATGCGGCAACGGTTCAGGCACGTCTGGGCGGCCGACATCCGGACTGGCGTGCTCGGCGCGTGGCCCGGCGTCACCGGCTGGTCTGTGCTGGCGGTGGCGGGTCATCTGACGCTGTTCGTGGTCGCCGCCCGAGCGGCTGGTGCGACCGCGCCGTTGGGCGTCCTGCTGCCGCTGCTGGTGCTCGCGTTGCTGGCGATGGGCATGCCGCTCAACGTCGGCGGGTTCGGTCCGCGCGAGGGCGCCGCGGCGGTTTCGTTCGCCGCCGCCGGGCTGGGCGCTGAGCAGGGCGTTACGGTCGCGGTCGGCTACGGCGTGCTCGGCCTGGTCTCCACGCTGCCCGGCGGGGCGGTTCTCGCGCTCCGCCGGATGATCCGGCGGCCGGACCCGGACGCCGGGCCGGTATCGTCCGGCCAGTGGCAGCGGCTTTTCGGGCGATTCGGCGACGGTGGTTCGCGGCGCTGGCCGTCGTCCCCGTTCTGGCCGCCTCGGCCTGTGCGGCTTCGGACGCGTCGATCAGCCGGGCAGGCGACGTCGTGCACACCGCAGCCGGAGCCGTCCGCGGCAGTGTCGACGGCACCGCTCCCGATCACCGGCTCTTCCAAGGCATCCCGTACGCGGCCGCACCTGTCGGCGAGCGGCGCTGGCAGCCGCCCGCCCCGGTCGAGCCCTGGGCGGGGGAGCGCGACGCCACGAAACCAGGGCCTCGCTGCCCGCAGGCCGCCGACGGAGCCCTGACCAGCGAAGACTGCCTCTACCTCAATGTGTGGACCCCGCCGGCCGGCCAGACTGGGCGGCCCGTCCTGGTGTGGCTGCACGGCGGCGCGTTCCTCACCGGCGGCGGCGACCGCTACGGCGCCGCGCGGCTCGTCGACCGCGGCGACGCGGTGGTCGTCACGCTCAACTACCGGCTCGGCGCGCTCGGCTTCCTCGCCGACCCGTCGCTCGGCCCGGAGCCCGGCAACTACGGCTTCCTCGACCAGCAGCAGGCGCTGCTGTGGGTGCGCGACAACATCGAATCCTTCGGCGGCGACCCGAACCAAGTGACGATCGCGGGGGAGTCCGCGGGCGGGATGTCGGTGTGCGACCACCTCGTCGCCCCCGGCTCGCGCGGGCTGTTCCGCGCCGCGATCATCCAAAGTGGACCGTGCCAGGCGCAGGCGACGCTGTCCGCGGCCGAGCACAAGAGCGTCGAGTATGCCGCCGCACGCGGCTGTACCGACCGCAAGACCGCCGCGGAATGCCTGCGCGCGTTGCCCGTCAAGAAACTCCTGGCCGCACCGGCGTACGGCTCGATCGCGGGCATCGAAATGCCGGGACCGGTCACCGGCGGCTCGGTGCTGCCCGGCAAGGTTCCCGCTACCCCAGTGCCGGTCATGCTGGGCACGACGCACGACGAGTTCACGTATTTCCTCGCCGAGCAGGCGGCGGCCGGTCGCGAAGTCACGCGGCACGGCTACCCGCAAGCGCTTGCCACCGTCTTCCCGAACGCGGCCGCCGTCGCGCGCGAATACCCGGTGGATGCGTTCAGCGGCAACGCTTCCCTCGCATACGCGGCGGCTGTCACCGACTGGGCGTTCTCCTGTCCGACCGCCAAGCTGGCCAGTTCGCTGCCGAGCGTGTCGACGTACGAGTTCAACGACCCGACCTCACCGGCCGCGGCCGCGCTGCGAGCGCCGTTCCCGCTCGGGGCCACGCACACCGCGGAACTGCCGTACCTATTCGATTTTGCCGAGCAGCCAACAACGTTCACCCCGGCTCAGCAGCGGCTCGCGGACCGGATGGTGGACGACTGGACGGCGTTCGTCCGCGGCGGTCCGACTGGCCAGTCGGTCGCGTACCGGCCGGGCGGCGCGCAGCCGTTGACCAGTTTCGCGAAAGATCACCACTGCGGCTTCTGGGCTTCTCTACGCTGACCGCATGACCGTGCGCGCCGAAGACCTCGACGAAGCCCTCACCTGCGTTTCCGCCGCCCTCACGCCCGCCACCGGCGGCGACTGGACCCGTCCGGCGGGCGATCTCGAGTGGGATTGCCGTTACACCGCAGAGCACCTCGGCGACACGCTCCTCTCCTACGCCGCGCAGGTCGTGAGCCGTCCGGCCGACCGTTACGTGCGCTTCCTCGCCAAAACCGACGACGACGCGTCCCCGGCCGAACTGCTCGAATTCGCTCTCACCGGCGGGCGTTTGCTCGCCGCCGCGGTCCGCGCCAGCCGTCCGGACGAACGCGCCTACCACCCGACCGGCAGCTCCGATCCGGCCGGTTTCGCCGCGATGGGCTGCGTTGAACTGCTGCTGCACGGCGACGACATCGCCCAGGGACTCGGCGTCGCGATCGACCCGCCGCGCGAGGTCTGCGCCCGCGTCGTCGCGCGGCTTTTCCCTGAGCAGGAGCCGATTCCCGACGCTTGGGACGCGCTCCGCTGGTGCGCCGGCCGGATCGACCTGCCCGGACGACCGCGGCGGACCGGCTGGAAGTGGCGGGGCAGCCCGCTCGAGGACCGCTCGATTCCCGAGGAGTGAACACGCCTGCCCGCGGGGTGGTCACATCCGGTAGTCTTGACCACCAGGTCGAGAGGCGCTGCAACGGACCGGTGGTCCGCCACGCTCGGCCGGTACCACCATCCAAGGGCGCCTCCGTGGACTCATGCGGAGGTGGCGATGACCCAGAACCTGCGGAACCTGCTCGACCAGCGCGTCGTCGTGCTCGACGGGGCCTGGGGCACGATGCTGCAGGGCGCCGGTCTCGCTCCCGAGGACTACCGGGCGGACTGGCTCGAAGGCCACGAGAAGGACGTCACCGGCGACCCGGACCTGCTGAACCTCACGCGGCCGGACGTCGTGCTCGACGTGCACCGCCAGTACCTCGCCGCGGGCGCGGACATCACCACTACCAACACGTTCACCGCCACCAGCATCGGCCAGGCGGACTACGGCCTGCAGGACCGCGTGCGCGAGATGAACCTGCGCGCCGCCGAGCTTGCGCGCCAGGCCGCGAACGAGTTCGGCAACCGGTTCGTGGCCGGGTCGATCGGCCCGCTGAACGTCACGCTGTCGCTCTCGCCGCGCGTCGAAGACCCGGCGTACCGCGCGGTCAGCTTCGAAGACGTCAAAGCCTCGTACGCCGAGCAGATCCAGGCGCTCTCCGACGGCGGCGTCGACCTGCTGATGATCGAGACGATCTTCGACACCCTCAACTGCAAGGCCGCCATCGCCGCGGCCCGCGAGGTCGCGCCGCATCTGCCGCTGTGGATTTCGGTGACCATCGTCGACCTGTCCGGGCGCACCCTGTCCGGCCAGACCGTCGAGGCGTTCTGGACGTCCGTCGCGCACGCGCGCCCGATGGTCGTCGGCGTCAACTGTTCGCTCGGCGCCGCCGAAATGCGCCCGCACGTGGAGGAACTGGCGAAGCTCGCCGACACCTACACCGCGTGCCACCCGAACGCGGGCCTGCCCAACGCGTTCGGCGGCTACGACCAGACGCCCGAGGAAACCGGCGGCATGCTCGGCGAGTTCGCCGGGGCCGGGATGGTCAACATCGTCGGCGGCTGCTGCGGCACCTCGCCCGCGCACATCGCGAAGATCGCCGAGGCCGTCAAGGGACTCCCGCCGCGGCCGGTGCCCGCGCACGAGGCGAGCACGCGGTTCTCCGGCCTCGAACCGTTCAAGATCGGCGCGGACACCGGGTTCGTGATGATCGGCGAACGCACCAACGTCACCGGTTCGGCGAAGTTCCGCCGGCTCATCGAGGCGGGCGACCACCAGGCGGCGGTGGACGTCGCGCTGGAGCAGGTCCGCGGCGGCGCGAACCTGCTGGACGTCAACTTCGACGCCGACCTGCTCGAATCCGAGCAGGAGATGACGACGTTCCTCAACCTGATCGCCACCGAGCCCGAGGTCGCGCGCATCCCGGTGATGGTCGACAGTTCGCGCTGGAGCGTGCTGGAAGCCGGGCTCCGCTGCGTGCAGGGCAAGGGCGTGGTCAACTCGATCAGCCTCAAGGAGGGCGAGGGCCCGTTCCTGGAGCAGGCCCGGCGCATCCACGACTACGGCGCCGGCGTCGTGGTGATGGCTTTCGACGAGAAGGGCCAGGCCGACACGGTCGAGCGCAAGGTCGAAATCTGTTCCCGCGCTTACGATCTGCTCACCCGCGAGGCCGGTTTCGCGGGCGAGGACATCATTTTCGACCCGAACGTGCTCGCCGTCGCCACCGGCATCAGCGAGCACAACGGCTACGCGAAGGCGTTCATCGAGGCGCTGCCGCTGATCAAGGAGCGCTGCCCGGGCGCGCACACCTCCGGCGGCATCTCGAACCTGTCGTTTTCCTTTCGCGGCAACAACGTCGTGCGCGAGGCGATGCACTCGGCGTTCCTGTTCCACGCCGTGCGCGCCGGGCTCGACATGGGCATCGTCAACGCCGGCCAGCTCGCGGTGTACGAGGACATCCCGAAGGACCTGCTGGAGCTGGTCGAGGACGTCCTGTTCGACCGCCGCGAGGACGCCACCGACCGGCTCGTGGAGTTCGCCGAGACGGTCAAGGGCAGCGGCACCAAGCGCGTCGTCGACCTGTCCTGGCGCGACAAGCCGGTGGCGGAACGGCTTTCGCACGCGCTGGTGCACGGCATCGTGGACTTCATCGAGGACGACACCGAGGAGGCCCGGCAGTCGTTCGAGCGGCCGCTCGAGGTGATCGAGGGTCCGCTGATGGACGGCATGAAGATCGTCGGCGACCTCTTCGGCTCCGGGAAGATGTTCCTGCCGCAGGTCGTGAAGAGCGCGCGGGTGATGAAGCGTTCGGTGGCCTATCTCGAGCCGTACATGGAGGCGGAGAAGGAGAAGATGCTGGCCGAGGGCCGCATCCAGACCTCCCGCGGCCAGGGCAAGGTCGTGCTCGCCACGGTGAAGGGCGACGTGCACGACATCGGCAAGAACATCGTCGGCGTTGTGCTGGGCTGCAACAACTACGAGGTGATCGACCTCGGCGTGATGGTGCCCGCGGCGAAGATCCTCGACACCGCGGTCGCCGAGCACGCGGACGTCGTCGGGCTGTCCGGGCTGATCACGCCGTCGCTGGACGAGATGGTGTCGGTGGCGCAGGAAATGCAGCGGCGCGGGCTGAAGCTGCCGCTGCTGATCGGCGGCGCGACCACGTCGAAGCAGCACACCGCGGTGAAGATCGCGCCGGCGTACGACCACACGACGGTGCACGTGCTTGACGCGTCACGGGTGGTCGGCGTGGTGTCCGACCTGCTCGACACCGACCGCGCCGACGCGCTGGACACCGCCAACCGCGCCGAACAGCAGCGGTTGCGCGTCCAGCACGAAAACCGGCACGCGACGCCGATGCTGACTGTCGAGCAGGCACGCGCCAACGCCGAGAAGGTGTCGTTCGACGAGATCCCGACGCCGGAATTCACCGGCGTGCGCGTGGTCGAGCCGTCGATTCCGGAGCTGCGCGAGATGATCGACTGGCAGTTCCTGTTCCTGGCCTGGGAACTCAAGGGCAAGTACCCGGCGATCCTCGACCAGCCGGTCGCGCGCGAGCTGTTCGACGACGCGAACCAACTGCTGGACGAGATCATCGAGAACGGCTCGTTCACCGCGCGCGGCGCATACGCGTTCTGGCCCGCGCATTCCGAGGGCGACGACATCCTGCTCGACGGCGAGTACTCGGACTGGAAGTTCCCGATGCTGCGCCAGCAGACGCAGAAGCCGGAGGGCCGCGCGAACCGGTGCCTCGCCGACTACATCGCCCCCGCCGGTTTCGGCGACCACCTGGGCGGATTCGCCGTCGGCATCCACGGCGCGGAGGACCTGGCCGCGCGCTACGAGGCCGAGCACGACGACTACCGGGCGATCATGGTGAAGGCGCTGGCCGACCGGCTGGCCGAAGCGTTCGCCGAGTACCTGCACCTGGAGGCCCGCCGCCGCTGGTTCGAGCCGGACGTGCAGCCGGACCTGGCGGACCTGCACGCGGAACGCTTCCGCGGCATCCGCCCCGCGCTCGGCTACCCGGCGAGCCCGGACCACAGCGAGAAGAAGGACCTGTTCTCGCTGCTGGGCGCCGACGAGCTGGGGATCGGGCTGACCGAGTCGTACGCGATGACCCCGGCCGCCGCGGTGAGCGGGCTGATCTTCGCGCATCCGGACTCGCGGTACTTCACGGTCGGCCGGTTGGGCCGCGACCAGATGGAGGACTACGCGGCCCGGCGCGGCGAGGAACTGTCCGAAGTGGAGCGGTGGCTGCGGCCTAATCTGGCTTACTGAGCCATCTTCTCGCGTCGCCCTTGGGTGACCGGGCCGGGTCCGTGAGGGGAACCCTGAGGGAATCAGAGTCCCTCAGGGTTCCCCTCACGGCATCTCTGGGCCATTCGCTCAGGACAGTAGTTCCGCGAGCCGCTCCGTATCGCGCAAGTACTGCTCATACGGAAAACCCGCCTTCAGCAAGGCCTCGCGGAACTCGTCCCGGAGCGGCTTCCCCGTGTCATGGAAGGCGGCACGGCCCGCGTCAGTCAGCGTGACCAGCCGTCGTCGGGCGTGCTCGGGGTCTTGGCGCACCTGCACGAGCCCGGCCGATTCCAGCGGGCGCAGCGCGCGGCTGATCGCCGGGTCGGAGACCGACATCGCCTGCGCCAGCTGATGCTGCGTCGCGGGTTCGATGTCTTCCACTGTGCCCAGCAATCGCAGCTGGCTGTACGTCAATCCGCCTGAGCCGTCCGCGCGCTGCCGCGCGGCTTCGCCCAGCAGGTACACCACTCGATGCAGCGCTTCGGCAAGTCCGTCGTCCACGAGGGCGAGCCTACCAGGAGTGTTGACGAGTTAATATTAACTATGCAAGACTCATCGGCATGGAGATCCCTTACGCAGCTCAGACCCTGTTCCCCCTGATCTGGCCGCTGATCGCGGTCGTCGGTGCGGTGCTCCGCACCCGGAAGAGCCCTTCGCCGCGGGCCAGGCTCGAAACCTGGCAGCGGTGGTGGGCCGTCGCCGCGCTCGGGTGCGGCAGCCTGTGGATGGTCCTCGCGTTCCTCGGCGCGCCGGGCGTGATGGCCGAGACCATCGGATTCGCCCCGTCGGCGTTCCAGTTCGAGATCGCGTTCGCCAACCTCGGGCTCGCGGTGATGGGCTTCCGCGCCGCCTCGGCCTCGGCCACCGTGCGGGAGCGCATCACCGTCGGCCTCGGGGCCGGGATGTTCCTGTGGGGCGCGCTGATCGGGCACGGGTACCAGTGGTTCGCGAACGGCGACCACGCGCCGGGCAACACCGGCGGCGTCCTGGTCTGCGACCTGCTCTTCCCGGCGGTGCTGATCGTCCTCGCGGTCCGTTCGAAGCGGCTGGCCGCGGCCAAGCAGCCGGAGCTGGTCTAGCCGACCTGCGCGGCTCGGCGGCGGGGTTTAGTTTCGACGCCGTGGCAAGACTCAGTGTGGTCCGATTCGGACTGGTCGCGGGGCTGGTCGTGCTCGCGGCCGGGGCAGTGGCGCTCAGCGCGGCGGTGTCGGCGTGGTGGTGGTTCCTGGCGGCGCCGTTGCTGGTGCTCGCGGCGACCGGGATGTACGACGTGACCCAGCGGCGGCATTCGGTGCTGCGGAACTATCCGGTGCTCGGGCACCTGCGGTTCCTGCTCGAAAGCATCCGGCCGGAATTGCAGCAGTACTTCGTGGAACGCAACTTCGACGGCCGTCCGTACGACCGGGACGTCCGGTCCATTGTTTATCAACGCGCCAAGGGCACGGCCGCGGAAGAACCATTCGGCACCGAGCGCGACGTATACGCCGAGGGATACGAATTCCTCGTCCCGTCACTCGCGCCGGTGCCAGTTCCGGATACCGTGCCGCGAGTCCGCGTCGGCGGTCCGGACTGCACGCGGCCGTACGAGATGGCTTTGCTGAATGTGTCCGCGATGAGCTTTGGCTCCTTGTCCAGCAACGCAATCCTCGCGCTGAACCAGGGCGCCGCCCGCGGCGGTTTCGCCCACGACACCGGCGAAGGCGGGCTGTCGGAGTACCACCTTCGCGGCGGCGGCGACCTGATCTGGGAGATCGGCACCGGGTACTTCGGCTGCCGGACCTCCGACGGCGATTTCGATCCCTCGACTTTTTCCGACAAAGCTGCGCACGATTCGGTGAAATGCGTTTCGCTCAAGCTTTCGCAAGGCGCGAAGCCCGGGATGGGCGGGGTGCTGCCGGGTACTAAGGTGAATGCGGAAATCGCCCGGGTGCGGGAGGTTCCGTTGGGGGAGACCGTGGTTTCCCCGCCGTATCACCGAGTGTTCTCTACGCCGCGTGAACTGGTGCTGTTCATTGCCCGGATGCGCGAGCTGGCTGGCGGCAAGCCGACCGGATTCAAGCTGTGTGTCGGTTCGCGGGTGCAGGTGCTGGCGGTGTGCAAGGCGATGCTGGCCGAAGGGATTACGCCGGACTTCATTGTGGTCGACGGTGCCGAGGGCGGTACCGGTGCCGCTCCGCTGGAGTTCGCGGACCACCTTGGCACGCCGCTCACCGAGGGCCTGCACACTGTCCACAATGCACTGGTCGGTACCGGGTTGCGGGACCGGATCAAGCTCGGGGCGAGCGGGAAGGTCGCCACTGGGGCGGATGTGGTGAAGCGGCTGATCCAGGGCGCGGACTACACGAACGCGGCGCGGGCGATGATGTTCGCGGTCGGGTGCATCCAGTCGCAGCGATGCCATACGAACAAGTGCCCGGTAGGTGTCGCGACGCAGGACCCGCGCCGGGGGCGGGCGCTGGACGTCGGGGACAAGACCGAGCGAGTGCGGCGCTACCAGGAGGCTACGGTCGCTTCGGCGATGCGCATCATGGCTGCGATGGGGGTTTCGGATCCGGCGGAGCTGTCGCCGCAGTTGCTGCGACGGCGGGTTGATGCGCGGACGGTGCTGTCGTATGGGGAGTGGTACGACTGGTTGTCGCCGGGGGAGTTGCTGGCGGGACCGCCGAAGGGCTGGGCGGAGGAGTGGGCAGCGGCCGATCCGGACCGGTTCGCCTGAGGGAGCCTTGATTCGAGTGGGTACGGTCGATGCGTGATCGCTGGTGAGCAGCCGGGCTTGGACGAGATCGAAGCGCATTTCGCGGCGCTTCTCGACGGGCGGATGACTCGTGACGCGGTGGACCGCTGGGCGGGCCGGTGGCTGACCGACGACGGGCTTTCGCGGGATGAGCTGAGTCTCTGGGCCTTGGATCTCCTCTGCGGAATCGATCTGCCTCGTGGGCCCGATGGCGGCTATCTGCATGACGACAGCCAGATCCGGGAGTGGCTGGCCGAGCTGAGGAGACGGCGCGCCAGGTGACTCGCGGCCGGTCTCCGCAGGTGTGGTCCGGGGTTGCCGGACGCGGGCAGCCGGCGCTCCCGCTCGGTTGACGTGCGGTTCACCGCAAGTGGCGTGCGCCGGACCCGCTGATGGCCGAGCGGATGCACGGCCGGGCGGGGGTCTCGGGCAGGGGCCGTCCGGTGGTCCACTGGCGATTCGCCGTCCGATCGGGCACGATCGGCAATCGTGGCTTCGGGAGACGGGCAGGACGCGGGCGACCTCGAGGTGTCCGTCCGGTGGCGGGGACCGGCCGCGGTCGTGACCGTGGGCGGCGAGATCGATCTGGTCACCGCGCCGGAACTCGGCGAGTTCGTCGGCGGGGTGCTCGAGCGCGAGCCCGGCGTGCTGGTCGTGGACCTGCGCGCGGTCGACTTCCTCAGCTCGTCCGGGCTGCAGGTGCTGGCCGGCGCGCACCGCCAGCTCGACGCGGGGGCGTTGCGGGTGGTGAGCACGTCCTCGATCACCTCGCGGCCGTTCACGACCACCGGACTCGACGAGTGGATCTCGCTGTTCCCCTCGGTCGACCAGGCGCTGGCCGGGGTGGCCGGAGCGGGCGGTTGACGATGGACGTGCAGGAGGACACCCGCGCACTGAGCTGTCACGGGATCGTCGCGGAACCGGGGGCGTTGCGCGCGTTGCGGCACCGGTTGCTGGCGTGGGCGCTGGAGTCGGGCATTCCGGACGATCGCGCGCACGACATCGTGCTGGCCGGGTACGAGGCGCTGGCGAACGTCGCGGATCACGCGTATCCGGGCGAGCCCGGGCTGGTGGACCTCGACGCGGTGTGCCGGCCGGACAGCGTCGAGGTCGTGATCGCGGACCACGGGGAGTGGCGTCCGCCGGACGAGGCCGAGGACGACCCGGTTTCGGTGCGCGGACGCGGGTTGCTGCTGGTGCAGGCGACGGCGGATCGGGCCGACGTGCGGACCGGCGCGGACGGCACGGTGGTCACGTTGGGATGGCAGCTGGACTGAGGACCGGTTTCGGCGCGCGGCCCGGTGCGGCGGCGGCCCGGAACTCAGCTCACCGGTTCGGCGGCGCGCCGCCGCAGCAGGTACCGCTGCACCTTTCCGCTCGGGTTGCGCGGCAGGTCCGGGATGAACTCCACCCGTCGCGGGTATTTGTACGGCGCGGCAAGGGATTTCGCGAAGTCCTGCAGTTCCTTCACCTTCGCGTCGTCGCCGAGGACACCTTCGTTGAGGACCACATAGGCCGCGACGATCGAGCCGCGCGCGTCGTCCGGGGCGGCGACCACCGCGCACTCCAGCACGTCGGGATGGCGCAGCAGCACCTCTTCCACCTCGGGACCGGCGATGTTGTAGCCGGACGAGACGATCATGTCGTCGCTGCGGGCGCGGTAGTGGAAGTAGCCGTCGGAGTCGCGGACGTAGGTGTCGCCGGTCAGGTTCCAGCCGTCCTCGACGAAGACGGTCTGCCGGTCGTCGGCGAGGTAGCGGCATCCGGTCGGGCCTTGGACGGCCAGGCGGCCGGGGGTGCCGTCGGGGACGGGGCGGCCTTCGTCGTCGACGACTTGCGCGCGGTAGCCGGGAACGGCGCGGCCGGTGGCTCCCGGGCGGGCGTCCTCGTCGGCGGCGGAGATGAAGACGTGCAGCATTTCGGTGCTGCCGATGCCGTCGATGAGCCAGTGGCCGGTCGCCTCGTGGAAGTCGGTCGCGACGGATTCGGGCAGCGCCTCGCCCGCCGACACCGCGCGGCGCAAGCCGGACAGCAGCGGGCGGCGGTCGGACGCCAGGATCGCCCGGTACGCGGTGGGCGCGGTGAACAGGACGGTCACGTTGTGCTCGGCGACGAGGTCGGCCAACTCGGCTGGTGTGGCGCGTTCGATGAGCAGCGTCGCGGCGCCGGCGTGCAGCGGGAAGACCAGCAGCCCGCCGAGTCCGAAAGTGAACGCGAGAGGGGGAGTGCCGCAGAACAGGTCGGTTTCCCGGGGTTTGACCAGGTGCCGGGAGAACGTGTCGGCGATGGCGAGCAGGTCGCGGTGGAAATGCATGGTCGCCTTGGGACGACCGGTGGTGCCCGAGGTGAAGGCGAGGAGGGCGACGTCGTCCGCGGCGGTGTCGATGTCCTCGAAGCTCTCGGGGCGGGTCGCGCAGCGGGCGGCAAGATCGTCGGGAGCGTCGCCGCCGTAGGGGATCAGGGGGAGCTCGAAGGACTGCAGTTCTTCGGGGTACCGGTGGTCGCAGAGGGCGATGACGGGCGTGCTGGCTTCGATGATTTTCGACAGCTCGTGCGCGCGCAACATCGGCATAGTGGCGACGGCGACCGCGCCCGCTTTCAGGACGCCGAGCCAGCACGCGGCGAGCCACGGGGTGTTCGGTCCGCGCAGCAGCACGCGGTTCCCCGGCACGACGCCTTGTGCGGTGAGTTCATGGGCGATCTGGTTGGCGCGGGTCAGAACCTCGCCGTAGGACCAGGATTCGGCAGGGGACAGCAGCGCGGGACGGTCGGCTCCCCAGCGCGCGATCGTGTCGTCGAGCAGGCGAGTGGCCGCGTTGAGCCGATCGGGGTACTGCAGTTCGGGCAGGTCGAACCACAACCGCGGCCACTGCTCGAACGGCGGGAGGTGGTCCCGGCAGAACGTGTCGACATGCGCACTCGGCTGGAGCTGCACCACGTGCCCCCATTTCGGACGACGGCCATTCACGCGTCCAGCTACTGTAATACGTTTTACGACCGTCAGGAAGACGCAACATCGGACGGCGCTCGCGGGGGCACGGAGCGCAGTCGGGACGAGGTTGGTGGGGGTTGCCGAGTGTTCCGGAGTGGGGTTGGTGCGGGCTTCCTGCGGAGCGGTGCGGTGGTCCGGTGTGGAGTTGCTGCGGAGCGGTGCGGTGGGCAGGCGCGGGGGTGATGAGTCGGCGAGCGAAACCTGCGGTGCGGGCGCTTTGGGCCGGGAGCACGGCGGCTGGGCGACCGTCGGTCGGGGGCGCTCGCGGAAGGTGCCGGAGTGGACTATGTCGTCGGTGCGGCCGCGGCGGAGTAGGCCCAGTAGGTCAGGAGCGGAGCTGCTCGCGGAATTCGGCGATGCGCCCGCGGAGGAGGCTGTCGAAGTCCTCGGCCGTCGTGTCGACCGCGGCGATGACACGTTTGAGCCGCTCGAGGTGGTCCGGGCGGGCGTGCCAGTGGGTCGACGGGATGCGCATCGTCGCCGCCAAGAGATCGCCGGGGTAGAGGTCGCCTTCGCGGAGGGGGTCCTCCTCCAGCATCGCCAGCGCCCGCGGCACGAAGATCGGCGCGCCGACGTTCTGGCCGAGCAGGAGGCGCAGGTCCTCGGCGGTGAGCAGGCCGATGGGCTTGCGCCGCAAGCGATGCACGGTTTCGATCAGCCGGGTCGCGTCGGCGGGCGGGTCTCCCCAGTCGGAGTTTTCGATCTGCTCCAGCGATCGGGCGGACCGGTCGGCATGTCGGGACCTGGGGTCGTCACCTCCTTCCGCCGAGGATTTTCGCATCGGAGCGGCAGCGAGAAGTCCGTGAGGGGAACCCTGAGGGAATCAGAGTCCCTCAGGGTTCCCCTCACGGAACGAAGTTGCTCAGGCGTGGGCGTCCAGGTAGGCGGGATCCGGCGGAGGGATCGGGACATCCGGTTGCCCGGCCAGGAGTTGGTTCATCGCGGCGAAGTACGGCGGTGCGGCGACTGTGCCACCGAACGCGCCGTGGCCGCAGTTGCCCAGGTGCACTGGGGTGCCGGGGCAGATTTCCTGGGGGTGGGGGCCGTCGGCGAAGACCATGGAGGACACGGCGTAGTGGTCGACTCCGCCGACGAACGCGACGGATTCGCTTTCCTGCGTGGTTCCGGTCTTGCCGATGTCCGGGTGGGTCCAGCCGGCCGACTGGGCCGCGCGGGCGGACGTGCCGACGGTGGTGTCCTGGCTCAGCCCGGCCTCCAGCGTGTTCGCGACGCCGGGCGGGATGACCTGTTCGCACGCCTGCTGGTGCAGCGAAACCGGCTGGCCGTGGCGATCGGTGACGGACAGGATCGGGTTGGGCGGGCACCACATGCCGCCGCTCATCAGGGTTGCCGAGACGTTCGCCATTTCCAGCGGGCTCACCGGGCTGTTGCCGAGGGTGAAGGACAGCAGGTTCTGGAAGTACTGCGACTGCGGTTCGTTGTATTGCGGGTTTTTCGACCGCGGGTCGGACGGGTCGGTGATCGGCTTGCTGCCCGCGTCGTTGGTCGCCATGGTGTTGCGCAGGCCCAGTTTCCGCGCCATGTCCAGCACCGCGGGCATGCCCACTTGCGCCTCCAGGCCGACGAACGCGACGTTCGGCGAGGTGGCCAAGCCGGTTGCGAGCGAGATCGGGTTCGGGTAGCTCGTGCCGTCGTTGCTCACCGGATAGCAGTGCGTGTACCGGTTCATGTTGGGCGGGTTGAAACAGTCGCTGAACGGGTTCGTCAGCGGCGTGTTCAAGCCCGCTTTCCCGGTGACCATCGCGGCGGCCGAGGTGAAGATCTTGAACGACGAGCCCGCGCCGAACTTGTTGCTCGCGTCGGCCACGATGTTCGTCGACGTCTCGCCCTGGTCGGGATCGGTGCCGTAGTTGCGGTTCGCGACCATCGCGAGGACCTGGTGCCCGTCGCTGCCGGGCTGCACGATCGCGAAGGTGTTCGCGACGCCGTCCTGAGTGGTCGGCACGTTCGCGTTCACCGCGTCCTTCGTCACCTGGCTCACGTGCGGGTCCATTGTGGTCTTCACCGTGTACCCGCCGGTGTCGATCTGGTCGGCGGTGAGCCCGGATTGCACGAGATACCGCACCGCGTACGCGCAGAAGAACCCGGCGTCCGGGGCCGCGCCGAGGCAGGTGCTCGACGGCGCTTGCGGCCGCGAACCGCTGAGGCCCAGCGGAGTCGCCTTCGCGGTCGCGCCGTAGGACGCCGGGATCGAGCGCGCGGACACCATCGAATCGATCACCAGATTGCGCCGTTGGAGCGCCTTGTCCGGATGCGTGTACGGGTTGTAGACGTTGGGGTTGTTCACCATCCCGGCCAGCAGCGCGGCCTGCGGCACGGTCAGTTTGTCCGCTGTCGTCCCGAAATACGCCTGTGCGGCGGCTCCGACGCCGTAGACGGTGCCGGTGTACTCGACCGCGTTCAGGTAGTCGGCCAGGATGTCGTCCTTCGACACGGTCTGGCTCAGCTGCACGGCGATCTTCGCCTCGCGCAGCTTGCGCGCCAGCGAATCCTCCTGATCCCGTTGCTGCGCCGCCTTGTTGTTGCGGTCCACGACGTTCACGAGGTAGTTCTTCACGTATTGCTGCGTGAGCGTGGACGCGCCCTGCAGATTCCCGCCGGAACTGTTGTGCACCGCGGCGCGGAGCATGCCCTGCGGGTCGACGCCGCCCTCGCTGTAGAAGCGGCGGTCTTCGATGTCGACGATCGCGGCTTTCATCGCCGGGGAGATCTGCGCGGGAGTGACCGGAATGCGGTACTGCGCGTACAAAGTCGCGATCGTCCCGCCGTTCCGGTCGGTGACCGTGGTGACGAGCGGCGGCTCCGCGTGCACTAGATCGGCGGAAATGGAGTCGACGGAATCGCTCACTTGGTTGGACAGCACGCCGGCTCCGATCGCGACCGGCGCCAGCGCGCCCGCGACGAGAATCCCGGCCAGCACGCACAATCCGAGGAACGGGGCTATCCCCCTGCGACGAGACACGGTTCTCACGTTATGCCTGTCCTCGTGAGAAACCGGTGTGCGGACGAGGGTGTTTCATCGAGCCAACCTTCCGAGCAGAGCCGAAGCGACCGCGATCGCCGCTGCGGTCGCACCCACTAAGACGCCGAAATCCGCCCAAAGGTTCGCTGGGGTGCCGATCAAGAGTCCCCGCAAGGCATCGACTTGGTAACTGAGCGGGTTCGCGTGGCTGAGCACCTTGAGCCAGGACGGCATCAGGTTCACCGGATAGAGCGCGTTGGACCCGAAAAACAGCGGCATCGTGATCGCCTGGCCGATGCCCATCAGCCGTTCGCGCGAAAGCACCAAACCGGCGATAACGATCGAAAGACAGCAGAAAAAGGCCGAACCGAGCACAACGGCCGCCGCGGTGCCCAGCAGCCGCAACGGATTCGCGGTGAGCCCGACGCCGAGCAGCGCGGCGAGAATCACCACGATGAGCGCCTGCACGAGCGCGCGCACTCCGGCGGCGAACGCCTTGCCCGCCACCAGCGCGGCGCGCGGTGTGGGCGTGACGAGCAGCTTCGCGAGGACTCCCGCGTCGCGCTCCCAGATGATCTGGATGCCGTAGAAGATGGAGATGAACAACGCGGACTGGGCGAGGATGCCGGGCGCGAGATAGTCGAGGTACGGCACGGATCCGGTCGGGATCGCGCGCAGCCGGGTGAACGTTTCGCCGAAGATGAGCAGCCACAGCGCGGGCTGGATCGCGCGGGTGAGCAGTTCGGTCTGGTCGCGGCGGAGTTTCTGCAGTTCCACCAGGCACATCGCGCCGATCCGGGCGAACAGCACGCGCAGCTGTCCCAGCGGGCCGGGGTCAGCCGAGACGGCGGGCGGTGCGGCGAGCGGCACGGACATCGCGGATCCCTCCTGTGTCGAGCGCGTTCCCGGTGACGGTCCGGAAGACGTCGTCCAAAGTGGACTCCGGGCCGAGCCCGGCTTCGAGATCGGCCGGGGTGCCGAGCGCGCGGATCCGGCCGGTGTGCATCAGCGCGACGCGGTCGCAGTACTGCTCTGCCTCGTCCATGTAGTGGGTCGTGACGAGCACCGTCATCCCGGTTTTGGAGCGGATCTCGGAAATCCGCTCCCAGACCGCCGAACGCGCCACCGGGTCGAGGCCGATGGTCGGCTCGTCGAGAATCAGCAGCCGGGGCGAGCTGACCAGCGCCTGCGCCAGTTCCAGGCGCCGGATCATGCCGCCGGAGTACCGCGCG
Organism: Amycolatopsis sp. cg13; assembly: GCF_041346965.1. Taxonomy (GTDB): domain Bacteria; phylum Actinomycetota; class Actinomycetes; order Mycobacteriales; family Pseudonocardiaceae; genus Amycolatopsis. Next base: position 2,571,982 of record NZ_CP166848.1, on the reverse strand, counting down.
GCCGGACGGTCCGCCTCGCTCTCCAGCCCGACGAGTTCGAGCGCCTCGCGCACTTGCGAAGCGCGTTGAGCCCGTGGGACGTCGAAGAGCCGGGCGAACAGCGACACGTTCTCGCGGCCGGTGAGCGCGCCGTCGGCGGAAAGCTGTTGCGGGACATAACCGATCAGCCTGCGGACGGCCATCCGGCGGCGGGCGACGTCGAGTCCGAACACGCTGATGCGGTCCGCGGAAACGGGCAGCAGCGTCGTGATCATCCGGATCGTGGTGGTTTTCCCGGCTCCGTTCGGGCCGAGAAGACCGAAGACCTCGCCGGCTTCGATGGCGAGATCCACGCCGTCGACCGCGACGGTGGTGCCGAAGGCGTGCCGCAAGCCAGTGCAGCGGACAGCCGGTTCGCTCATGCCGTCGCCTCCTTGAGGAGTTTCACGCTGATTGCCTGGGCGGCGACGGCATGAATAGCAATGATTCGCTTGCAAGCTGCGCTCATGTGTCCTCCTTGAGCACCGCAGTGAGCCGTTCGAGAGCGGGCAGTGCGGCGACGATCGCCGAGGTGTCCTCTTCGGACAGTTGGGTGAGCGCGGCGGAAACCAGGCCGATGCGAGTGCGTCGCCAGGCCGCCATCCGGTCCCGGGCCGCGTCGGTGAGCTGCAGCCGCGCGGCCCGGCGGTCGGCTGGGTCGACTTCGCGGCGCAGCAGGCCGGCGTCGGTGAGCACGTTCACGAGCGTGCTCACCGAATTCCCAGCCAGGCTCAGTTCCCGGGCCGCCGCCGCGACGCCGATGCCCGGATTCCGGTGCACGACGCGCAGCAGTTCCACCTGCGAGCCCGGCAGATGCGGTCCGGGCAGTTCGGCGCGCACCCGGCGGCGCACGACCCGGCGTACGCCCAGCACGGCGGTGAGAACGCGTTCGGCGAGGTCGATCCGGGGTGCGGGCATGCCGCCAACTTAGCTCTGACTCAGAGTCATTAGCAACGCTAAATGTCCCGTTCGCCGGAAGCCTGCCGTTTCATCCCTGTCGCAGGAGCAGGGCGACGCCCAGCGCGATCATCGTCGCCGCGATCACGCCGTCCAGGATCCGCCAGGCCGCGGGGCGGGCGAAGACGTCGGACAGCCGCCGCGCGCCGAGGCCGAGGGCGCTGAACCAGACCGCGCTCGCGGCCACCGCGCCGATGCCGAACAGCCAGCGGCTGTCGCCGTGCCCGGCCGCGACGGAGCCGACGAGGAGAACGGTGTCGAGGTAGACGTGCGGGTTGAGCCAGGTGAGCGCGAGGCAGGTGAGGAGCGTGCGCTTCGGCGAGGTCAGGTCGGCGGGGGAGACGGTCAGCGTGCCCGGGCGGAAGGCGCGGCACGCGGCGAGGATCCCGTACCCCACAAGGAAGAGCCCGCCGACGATTGCGATCACTTTGATCCCGGACGGCCACCGCTGCAGTACCGCCCCGATCCCGCTCACTCCGGCGGCGATGAGGACCGCGTCGGACAGCGTGCACACGAGAATCACCGGAACGACGAGGCCGCCGCGCAGTCCTTGGCGGAGCACGAAGGCGTTCTGCGCGCCGATGGCGACGATGAGGGACATGCCGGTGCCGAATCCGGCGGTGAGAGCAGCGATCACCCCGCCGACGTTAAGAGCGGGAGCGAGCATTAATCCAGGTAAAGATTCTGAACTAAGATAAGCGATCGTGATGTCCGATCTTCCGCTCGACCAGGTCCGCACCTTGCTCGCGGTGGTGGACGAGCAGTCGTTCGACCGCGCCGCGGCGGTGCTGCACGTGACGCCGCCCGCGGTGAGCCAGCGGGTGAAAGCGCTGGAACAGCGGATCGGCCGGGTGCTCGTGCTGCGGTCGAAACCCGTGCGGCTCACCGAATCCGGAGAGGTGCTGGTGCGGTTCGCGCGGCAGCTGACCCGGCTCGAAGCGGACACGCGCGCGGAACTCGGCCTCGGCGGTCCCGGCGTGGCGACGACGCTGCCGATCGCGGTCAACGCGGACTCGCTGGCCACCTGGTTCCTGTCCGCCCTCGAAGAGGTCCCCGCCGAGCCGCCGGTCTCATTCGACCTGCGCAGCGACGACCAGGACCACACCGCCGCCCTGTTGCGCGAGGGGCTGGTGATGGCCGCGATCACGGCGACGCCGCAGCCGGTGCAGGGCTGCACGGTCAGCCGTCTCGGCACGATGCGGTACCACGCGGTGGCGTCGGCGGAATTCGTGCGGCGCTGGCTGGACGGCGGCCCGCTGGCGGAGCGGCTCCCCGCCGCGCCCGCGGTCCTGTTCGACCGGAAAGACGATCTGCAGGACCGGTTCCTGCGTCGCTTGACCCGGCGCAAGCTGCCGAGCCGGGTCCGGCACTACATCCCGGCGTCGGTGTCCTTTGTGGACGCGGTGGCCGCCGGGCTGGGCTGGGGAATGGTGCCGGACCTGCAGCTGTCCGGACGGGAACTGGTCGATCTCGCGCCGGACCGGGCGGTGGACGTGGCGTTGTACTGGCAGCAGTGGAAGCTCGACTCGCCGTCGCTGGCCGCGGTGGCGGAGGCGGTGGGACGGGCGGCTGGGCGCGCGCTCGGACCGTGACCGCGGATCGGCAGACAGAACCCGTCCGGACGGGGCATGCTGTGCGCGGGCTTTGCGAAGGAAAGGGACTCCAGTGACGGAACCGGCCACCGCCGAGGCGATCGACCGGCTGAGCGACGACTGGCGGCTGGACGAGGCCGAGGAACTGGGCCGCCAGGCGGTGCGGGACTTCCCGGACGACCCGGCGCGGTGGATCGCGCTGGGCAAGGTGCAGTTGATCCAGTATCGCCGGGAAGAGGCGCTGGAATCCTTCGAACGCGCGGTGCGCTGCCCGCGGTCTCCGGCGCTGGCGGTTGCCTGGCAGGTGGCGGCGTTGAGCCAGCTTCGCCGGTTCGAAGCGGCTGCGGAAGCAGCTGGAGCTGGGCTGGTCCGGTTCCCGGATGACGCCGAGATCCTGTCCGCGCGGGCGCGGGTGTGCTGCGACCAAGAGGACTGGGCAGGCGCGCTGCCGTGGTTCGAACGGGCTTTGGCGGCCGATCCCGGACGCGTGGACACGAAGCGCTGGCGAGTGATGGTGCTGGCTTCGCTGAAACGTTACGAGGACGCGGAGGCGGCGGGCCGGCAGGCGATCGAGCGGCATCCGGGAGAGCCGGATCCGCTGACGACGATGGGCTGGCTGGAGGACGAACGCGACCGCGACGAGGCAGCGCTGGCTTGGTGCGAGCGGGCGCTGGAGGTCGATCCCCGGAGCGAGTGGGCGTTGCGGTTGCGGGTGAACACCCTCTCCAGCTTGGGCCGGGCTGACGAGGCGGAGGACGCGGCCAAGGCGGCGCTCGACCTGCGTCCTCGCGAGCCGCGGCTGTGGCTCGCCAGAGGCTGGGCGGCTGAGGAGGGCGACCGCGGCGAGGAGGCGCTGACCTGGTTCGGACGGGCGCTGGAGATCGCGCCGCGGCACGGCGGGGCGCTCTGGTGGCGAGTGCGGAGGCTGCGGCTGCTGGAGCGGTTCGGCGAAGCCGAGGCCGCGCTGCGAGAGGCGCTCGAAATCCGGCCGGACGATCCTGACCTGCTGACGGAGGGCAGCGCGCTTGCCGAGGACCAGTCTCGGATCGAGGAGGCGCTGGACTGGATCGGCCGCGCACTGGCGGTCGAGCCGCGGAACAAGGCCGCGTTGCTGTCGCGGCTGAGCCTGCTGCGGAAGCTGCGGCGGTTCGCCGAGGCAGCGGCAGCCGCACAGGAAGGAGCCGGCCAGTACCCGGACGACGTGGGTTTCCTGCTGCAGGCGAGCGAGACGGCCGAGGACCGCTACCGCTTCGATGAGGCGTTGAGCTGGGCGGAACGGGCGAGCGCGGTCGACCCCGGAGACGTCGATGCCTTGGAAGGCCGGATCTTCGCGCTTCGGCGGCTGCGGCGGTTCGAAGCGGCCGAGGAAGTCGCGCGGGAGGCTGCCGACCGGTACCCGGAGGACCCCGGCCGCTGGGTGACCTTCGGCTGGGTCGCCGGAGACCTGCTCCGGCACGAGGAGGCTCTCGGCCGGTACGACCGGGCGCTGGAGCTGGATCCGGAGCACGGGGTCGCGCTGCAGTCGAAGATCGAGGCGCTGCGGGCGCTGCGTCGTTTCCCCGAGGCCGAAGCGGTCGCGAAGGCCGCGCTCGGCCGCGGTCCCGAAGACCCGGGACTGCTGGTGCAGCGCGGCTGGATCCGTGTTGACCAGTACGAGTACGAGCAGGCGCTGGAGTGGTTCCAGCGGGCCGCGGACCTCGAGCCGGGGCACGCCTGGGCCTGGCGGTCGAGGCTGACGGCCTTGGCTTCGCTGCGGCGGTACGACCAGGCCGAAGCGGTGTTCGAAGAAGCGGTCCGGCACTGCCCGGACGAACCGGGCGTGCTGATGGAACGGGTGTGGCTGGCGACCGGCCGGTTTCGGTTCGAGGAGTCGCTGGAGTGGTGCGGACGGGTGCTGGACCTCGATCCCGAATACCGGCCCGCGCTGGCCGAGCGAGTGGCCTCGCTGCGCCGGTTGCGCCGGTTCGAGGAGGCCGAAGCGGCGGCGGAGGAGGCGATCGGGCGACGGCCGGACGAACCGGGGCTCCTGGTGCAGCGAGGCTGGGTGCAGCACGACCAAGGCCGGTACGAGGAAGCGCTGGGGTGGTTTCGCCGGGCGCAGGAGGTCGAGCCGGGATACGCCTGGGCGTTGCTGGCCGAATCGTCGGTGTGCTCCGGGCTCCGGCGGTTCGAGGAGGCGAAGGCCTGCGCGCGGGCGGTGCTCGATCGGGAGCCGGACAACGTGGCCGCCTTGACGCGGATGGCGGCGCTCTGCCGCGGCCGGGAGAACGTCCCGGAGGCGATCCGGTGGTACGAGCGAGCGCTGGAAGTCGATCCGCGGGATGCCGCGGCGCTGCGACTGCGCGCGGACGCGCTGCGCCGGCTGCGGAGGTTCGGCGAAGCCCGCGCGGCGCTCGCCGAAGCGGTCGCGCTCCGGCCGGACGAACCCGGGCTGCTGGTGGAACGGGCGTTCGTGCTGGACGAGGAGGGGCATTTCGAACCGGCTCTCGACAGCCTCCGGCAAGCCCTCGACGTGGATCCGCTCGACGAGGAGGCGCTGGAATGGCGGGTGATCGCGCTGCGGTATCGCGGCCGCTTCGAGGAGGCCGAAGCGGCGGCGAAGGAAGCGGTCGACCGGCGTCCGGACGAGCCGGATCTGCTCGTCGAGAGGGGTTTGCTCCACGACGGGCAGCTCAAGTACGAGGAGAGCCTCGCGTGGTTCGACCGGGCGCTGCGGATCGATCCGTTCCTCGTCGACGCGATCACCGGACGGTCTGCCGCGCTCCGGTCGCTGCGCCGGTTCGACGAGGCTGAGCGCGGCGTCGCCGAGGCGCTGGAGCGGATGCCGTGGAACCGGTCGCTGCGGGAGGAACTCGTCTGGATTTACCACGACAGCCGTCGGCTGGACGAAGCCGGCCAGCAGCTCGCGCTGCTGCGGGCCGACGCGAGGGATTCCAGCGAGGAAGCCGAAACCGCGGCGCAATCGGGCTGGATCCGGTTCGCGGCAGGGGATTACCCGGCCGCGGAAGAGCGGTTCCGCATTGCTTGCGAGAAGGAACCGGACAGTGCCGACTATGAGTTCGGGCTCGCCTGGTGCCTGGTTCGGCAGGCTACGCCGCAGCGTCGCGACGAAGCCGAGAAGCTGTGTTTTTCCGTGCTGGAAAAGGACAAGCAGTATTACGCCGCGCACACCTGCCTCGGGGTCCTGAACTACCAGCGGCGGCAGTTCGCGCAGGCGGAACAGCATTTCCGCCGTGCGATCGAATTGGATCACCATCACGCCAGCTACGTCGATCTCGGCGCGCTTTACTCGCAGCTCGGCCGGTTCGACGAGGCGGAAACCCACCTCAACGCGGCGCTGGAACGCGATTGGTTCGACGCGCAGGCGCACGTCGAACTCGGATATCTCCATCTGCAGCGGGGAATCGACGATCCGGCGGGCAAACCCAGTGCCGGCGCCGCGCGGCATTTCCGGCAGGCGCGGCAGATCGATCCGGCCAACGGGAGCGCGAGTCTCGGGCTCGCGGTCGCGCTGATGCGGTCGGCTGGGGATTTTGTCGAGGGCGAGGACGTGCTGCAGCAAGCGTTGCGCCGCAACGACTGTGACCTGCCGCGGTGGCAGTTGCTGGTGGCAGTGGCCAAATTGCTCATCGAACGCGGCGACGCGACCCAGGGCAGGCAGTTCCACGCCGACGCGCTCGCTCGCGCGCAAGAGGCGATTTCTCTTGCCTCGAACGAAGCTGAGCCGTATTTCGTCGCCGCGGTCGCGCGGTACAAGCTGGCCGAATCCGCCGGGGATTTCCCGGCGAAGCCGATGCAGCGGCGCAAGGCGATCCGTGATCTGCGGCGGTGCGTGAAACTCGATCCGGGGAACGTCGAGGCGCAGCGCAGCCTGCAGATCATGGAGGAAAGCCTGCGGATCACGCGGAGCAGCACGGCGGGCAGCGTCATCGTGGTGGCCGTCGGGATCGCCGCGCTGATCGCGTTGTGGGTCGCGTTCTTCTTGTCCGACAAGATCACCGGCGTCATGCTGACGACGCTCACGCCGGTGCTCGTCGGGCTCATGGTCGTGGGACTGGTGCTGCCGTTCCTGATCCGGCTGAAGCTCCCCGGCGGGGTCGAGGCGGACCTGAGCGCGAGCATCCGCCAAATCTCGTCCGGCCCGACCGGCGAGGAAACCTTCGGACCGGGCCGGTTCAGCGTTACGGCGGCGGCGTCGAGTCCTGGACCGCAGGGGCAGTTGGCCAGGCTTTGAGCTATCCCTGGGTGATCGGCCAGAGGTCGTCGTTGAGGAGCCGCTTCACGATCTTCCCCGTAGCATTCCGCGGAAGCTCCGGTACGAAGTAGACATCGCGCGGCACCGCGAACCGGGCGAGTTTCTGGTGGATGTAGTGCCGGACGTCCTCGGCATGCATGCGCGCGCCGTGGCGGAGCACGACATACGCGGCAAGGCGCTGGCCGAACTCGTCGTCCGGAACACCGACCACAGCCGCGTCGGAAACACCGGGCAGCGCGGCCAAAGCCTCCTCGACCGGACGCGGGAACACGTTCTCGCCGCCGGACACGATCATCTCGTCGGCCCGCCCGGTCACGAACAGCCGCCCGGACGCGTCCTGGTAGCCGACGTCGCCGGTGGCCATCAGGTCGTGGGCGCGCGGGACGCTGGAACCGTTGGTGTAGCCGTCGAAGAGCATGTCGTTGCCGACGAAGATCTGGCCCTCGTCGCCGGGCGGGACCGGGCGGCGGTCCTCGTCCAGGATCGCGACCTGGGTGCCGGGCGGGCAGCGGCCGGCGGACGTCGGCGCGGCGCGCAGGTCCGCCGGGTCGGCGATGCTCGCCCACGACACCTCGGTGGAGCCGTAGAAGTTGTAGAGGACGTCGCCGAAGGTGTCCATGAACGACGTCACGAACGCGCCCGGCATCGCCGACCCGCTGCTCGCCACGATCCGCAGCGACGACAGGTCGTACCGGTTGCGCACGCGTTCGGGCAGGTCGAGGATCCGCTGCAGCATGATCGGCACCGCGAACAGCGCGTCGCAGCGGTGTTCGGCGATCGTGCGCAGCGTGTGCTCCGCGTCGAATCGGCGGATCAGCGACAGTTCCGCCCGCAGCGCCATGCCGAGCTGCATCGCGGCCAGTCCCCAGCTGTGGAACAGCGGGGCGGCCACGGCGATCTTGTCCCTGGCCCGCAACGGGATTCGCGACAAAACGGTCGCCGACGTGCTCACGCCCTTCGGCGTCGGACGGCGCGCGCCTTTCGGCGCACCGGTGGTGCCCGAGGTCAGCACGACGATCCGGCCTTCGCGTTCGCTCGGCTTCGGCCGCGTCGTGGGCGCGTCCTGAAGCAGCTCGTCCAGCGTGCGGTAGCCCTGATCGGCGTCGTCCCACGTGCTCACGCGCGGGAATTCGCCGGGCACTGACGCGATGATCGGCGCGAACTCGTCGTCGGCGAGGACCGCGGCAGGCGGGTGTTGCGTCAGCACTTCTTCGACGGCGGCGGGGGAGAGGCCGGTGTTGAGCAAGACAACGTCGACGCCGAGCTTGCTGCATCCGACGAACGCCTCGATCATCGCCGCGTGGTTGCGGCACATCAGCGCGACCCGCGAACCGGCCTCCACGTCGAGCGCGGCCAGTGCGTTGGCCAGCTGGTTGCTGCGTTCGTCGATCTCGCCGAAGGTGCGGGAGTTGCGCTCGTCGTGCACCGCGACGTCGTCCGCGCCGCGGGCGGTCGCGGCGAGGTATCCGCCGGCCAGAGTCGCGCCCCAGCGGGCGAACGAACTGAGCTGCTTGACCACTTTGTCCGGCCGTCCGGCGGCCAGCACACCCGCGCGGACCAGCGTGTTCGCCGTGCGCAGCGCAGTCGCCGGCTCGTGCTCCGGCGGGTCGCCCGGCAGGCCGGACAGCTGTTGCCCGATCCGTTTCGACAGCTGCTTGAGCAGGCCTTTCACCGTCCCGCGCGCGAGCAGGCCGGAGTGTTCCGGCGGCAGCGACGGGAGCATCATCCGCAGCACGATCTCGGTGCCGCCGCGCGGGACCGGGCGCAGTTCGACCGACACCCAGGTCCGCTCGTCCGGCAGCCCGCACCAGACGACGTGCTCGCCCGGCCGGTACACCGCCGCGTGGATGGTGCCCTCGACCATGGTCTCCCGGTCCGGGGCCAGCCGGATCAGGCAGTGCGGGCCGCGGCCGCGTTCGGCGGGCACGGTGACCTCGCACCAGCTGATCGCCGGGACGAACCTCGGGTACAGCTCCGGGGTGCCGACGATCTGCCACACCTGTTCGGGCGAGTGCCCGACCACCGCACTCGCCTCGACTACATCGTCTCGCATCGCGATCCGCCTCGCCGCCGCACGCGTGTGGGCTCCCCGGTCCTTCCCGGACGCGTGTTCAGGTTGCGGGGACGCTACCAGGCAAGAGAGGCCTGGGGTACTCCGAAAGACCGGAAATCCAACCAGGTGGGAATTTTCTTGCGGCGTTTTCTTCGCCGGCAACGGGCGCGACCGGGCGGGTTCCGGCGCCCCGGACATAATGGGCCGGGTGGAGCAACTGGTCGAGGAATACGGGCCCAGCTGGGACCCGGGCCCGTACGAACGGGGCACCGACGGACCGCGCGTGATCCTGGTCGGAGCGGACACGTCGCCGACCGGGCTGCGGGCGACGGCCTACGGCGGCGGCCTCGCGCGGAGGCAGCGCGCGCGGCTGGTCGTGGTGTACGTGGCCGCGCCGACGGTGTGGACCGGGCTCGCCGCGGCCGCGGTCGTCGACGTGCAGCAGCAGACCTTCGAGGAGGAGATCGAGCAGCTGCGCGCGGAACTGCGCGACCGGGCGGCCGACCTGCAGGTGCCGGTCACGTTCGTGGTCCGCCGCGGCGAGACGTTCCCCGAACTGCGCCAGGCCGCGCAGGAGGTGAACGCGGACATGGTCGTGGTCGGCGCGTCCGAACAGGGCGGGCACCGGCTCGTCGGCTCGGTCGGCAACCGGCTCGTGCGCGCCGCGACCTGGCCCGTCGTGGTGGTGCCGTAGGGCTCGTGAGCGGCAGTGCCGGTTCTAACCGGCATAACCACGCACGAGGCTCCGACCAGGTGGAGGCGCAGTGGATTTCGTCGAGGTCGTCGCGCGCTTGCGGGCCGCCGGATGTGTCTTCGCCGAGGACGAGGCCCGGCTTCTGCTGGGCCAATCGGGCGATCTGGCCGGGATGGTCGAGCGGAGGGTCGCCGGCGAACCGCTGGAGTACGTCCTCGGCTGGGCGGAATTCGCCGGTCGCCGGTTCGTCGTCGCGCCGGGCGTCTTCGTGCCCCGGCACCGCACCGAACTGCTCGTGCGGCTGGCCGTCGGGTTCGCGCACGACAAAGCAGTGGTGCTCGATCTGTGCTGTGGTTCCGGTGCACTGGGCGCAACGGTCGCGGCTGAGCTGCCCGGGATCGAACTGTACGCGGCGGACGTCGAGCCCGCCGCGGTCGACTGCGCTCGGCTGAACGTGCCTGGTGAGGTCTACCAAGGCGATCTCTACGCCCCGCTTCCGTCCAGTTTGCGCGGCCGGGTCGACGTGCTGATCGCGAACGTCCCGTACGTCCCGACCGGCGACGTCGCGCTCATGCCGCCCGAGGCGCGCGACCACGAACCCCGCGTCGCGCTCGACGGGGGAGCCGACGGTCTCGACGTGCTCCGTCGTGTCGTCGCCGAGGCTCCGACGTGGCTCGTGCCGGGCGGGCACGTGCTTTTCGAGGCCAGCGAACGCCAATCGGCCGCCGCTGTCGCCGAGGTGCGCCGGGCCGGGCTGGCCGCATCCGTGGAAGAAGATGACGAACTAGGCGCAACAGTCGTGGTGGGACTGCGCGAACACTGAGCGGCGAACCGGATTCGCCCGCTTTCCGTACTGCGTGCGGCCGGTGGGGACGTCTAGGGTCGACGCATGAAGGTCGGCCTGCTCACCCGGGAGTATCCGCCGGACGTGTACGGGGGAGCGGGGGTGCACGTCGAGTTCCTGGCACGGGAACTGCGGTCGCTGGTCGACCTTGACGTGCACTGCTGGGGCCCCGACCGCCCGGACGGCGCGCACGGGCACCGCGACGCGCACGGGTACGCCCAGCCCGCGTTCGCCACGATGGACATCGCGGTCTCGATGGCCGACGCGCTCGCCGGCCACGATCTCGCGCACAGTCATACCTGGTACGCGAACCTCGGCGGCCATCTGGCGAAGCTCGCGCACGGCATCCCGCACGTCATCACCGCGCATTCGCTCGAACCCCTGCGGCCGTGGAAAGCCGAGCAGCTCGGCGGCGGCTACCGCGTGTCGTCGTGGATCGAGCGCGACGCTTACGAGGCGGCGGACGCGATCATCGCGGTCAGCTCGGGAATGCGGCGCGACGTGCTCGCCGCGTACCCGAACGTCGACCCGGCGCGGGTGCACGTGGTGCGCAACGGCATCGACACCGAGCTATACCAACCCGATCCCGGCACCGATGTGCTCGAGAAGCACGGCATCGATCCGAACCGGCCGTACGCGTTGTTCGTCGGACGGATCACGCGGCAGAAGGGCGTGCCGCATCTCGTGCGCGCCGGGGCCGCCTTGGCCGAAGACGTGCAGCTGATCCTGTGTGCGGGCGGCGCGGACACGCCGGAGCTGGACGCGGAGTTCCGCGGGCTTGTCGCGGACCTGCAGGAAAAGCGGTCCGGCGTGCACTGGATCCCGGAAATGCTGCCGCGCACCGAAGTCGTCCAGCTGCTGACGCACGCGCTGGTGTTCGTGTGCCCGTCGGTTTACGAGCCGCTCGGCATCGTGAACCTGGAGGCGATGGCGTGCGGCACCGCGGTCGTCGCCAGCGACGTCGGCGGCATCCCGGAGGTGGTCGCCGACGGCGAGACCGGGGTGCTGGTGCATTACGACGAGAACGAGCCCGGCGCTTTCGAGGCCGGGCTCGCGCGCGGGATCAACGACCTCGCCGCCGATCGGGACCGAGCCACCCGGCTGGGCCTCGCCGGGCGGGACCGCGCGGTGGGAGAGTTCGGCTGGGCAGCGATCGCCGCCGCGACGGTCGGGGTTTACGAGGCGTGCGGGAGGGTTTCGTGATCGACGGATCCGATGTGCTGGGAATCGTCCTCGCCGGCGGCGAGGGCAAACGGCTGATGCCGCTGACCACCGACCGCGCGAAACCCGCGGTCCCGTTCGGCGGCGTGCACCGGCTGATCGACTTCGTGCTGTCCAACCTGGTGCACGGCGGGATCCGCCGGATCTGCGTGCTGACGCAGTACAAATCGCATTCGCTGGACCGGCACATCTCGACGACGTGGCGGCTGTCGTCGCTGACCGGCGAGTACGTCACGCCGGTGCCCGCGCAGCAGCGGCTCGGCCCGCGCTGGTTCCAGGGCAGCGCGGACGCCATCCACCAGAGCCTGAATCTGGTGCACGACGAATCGCCCGCGTACATCGCGGTGTTCGGCGCGGACAACATCTACCGGATGGACCCGCGGCAGATGATCGACGCGCACATCGCGTCCGGCGCGGGCGTGACGGTCGCCGGAATCCGCGTGCCGCGCGCGGAGGCCCGTTCGTTCGGCGTGATCAGCACCGAGGACGGGACGAAGATCGACGCGTTCCTGGAGAAGCCCGAGGACCCGCCGGGCCTGCCGGATTCGCCGGACGAATCGTATGTGTCGATGGGCAATTACGTCTTCACGACGCAGGTGATGCTCGACGCGCTGCACGCGGACGCCAAGAACCCGGCGTCCAAACACGACATGGGCCGCGACATCATCCCGGCGCTGGTGGAGAAATCCGAGGCCGCGGTTTACGACTTCAACGGCAATGTGGTGCCCGGCGAAACCGGCCGGGACCACGGCTACTGGCGCGACGTCGGAACGATCGACAGCTATTACGACGCGCACACCGACCTGATCTCAACGCAGCCGATTTTCAACCTGTACAACCGGAAATGGCCGATCCTGGCCCATCCCGGCCAGCGCGCGGCGGCTAAGTTCGTGGAGGGCGGCACGGCGACCCAGTCGATCGTCAGCAACGGCTGCATCATTTCCGGTGCGCAGGTGGTGGATTCGGTGCTGTCGCCGGACGTCTTCATCGAGAACGGCGCTGTGGTGCAGGGTTCGGTGCTGCTGGACGGTGCGCGAGTCGGCCGCGGTGCGGTGGTGCGGCGGGCGATCCTGGACAAGAACGTCGTTGTGCCGCCGGGTGCGCACATCGGGGTGGATCTGGCTCGCGACCGCGGGCACTACCATGTGAGCGATTTCGGGATTGTGGTTCTGGGCAAGGGAGAAACCGCGATCTAGCGGACGGGTTTCGCTGCCCTGTTGTCCCGACAGTCAGGCACATTCGGTCAGTGAATGAAACGCGGCCCGGTTCTGTCCTGCCGTGCCTGCCCCGCGACGTTAAAGTCGCGCATCCGGCAGGCACTGCGCAAAGGACTCCCGCACCGTGAACCACGAGACCTCGTTCAACCCGGCACTCGGCTTCAGTTCCGCCGGATTGGCGGTCACGGTGCTCGCTATCGTCGCGCTGTGGCTGGTGTTCGCCAAGGCGGGATACCCCGGGTGGGCGGCGATCATCCCGATCTACAACGTCTACGTCTGGCTGAAGGTCGCCGGCCGTTCCGGGTGGTGGCTGCTCCTGCTGCTGGTCCCGCTGGTCAATCTCGTGGTCGTGATCGTCGTGTCGCTCGACATCGCCAGGGCGTTCGGCAAGAGCGGCGTCTTCGGGTTCTTCGGCCTGTTCGTGTTCTCGATCATCGGCTACCTGATCCTGGGCTTCGGCCGGTCCCAGTACACCGCGCCCGGCCCCCGATGACGAACCCGGTTCAGCCCAGCGCGGCGACGGCGCGCGCGATGACGTCGGAAGGGCTCGGCTGCCCGGCGATCTCCTTGCGCACCTCGGCGGCGGCCGCGGCGAACGAATCCTCTTCGAGCAGTTGCCGCACCAGCTTCCCCAGCGTCTCGACGTCCACAGTAGACGGATCGTGGCTCAGCCCGACGCCCCGCTCGACCACCCGCTCCGCCGACATCGGATTGTCCGCGAAACTGGGCAGCACCAGTTGCGGCACTCCGTAGAACAGCGGCGCGGCAGTAGTTCCGGATCCGCCGTGATGCACAATCGCCGAACACTCCGGCAAGAACACCGACAGCGGCAAATACCCCACCGAGCGGACGTTCTCCGGAAGCTCGCCCAGTTCGCTCACATCAGCGGTGCCCGCCGCGAGAATGACCTCGACGTCCATCCCGCCGAGCGCGTCCAGCACCACCTTGAGGCTGCTGATCCCCGACATCGCCGGCACGACCGTGCCCAGCGTGACCGCCACCCGAGGCCGTTCCGGCTTCCGCAGCGCCCACTCCGGCAGCACCGACCCGCCGTTGTAGGGCACGAACTGCATCGGCCACCACGGCGCGCCGTCGCGTTCGTCGGCGGGCTCCTCGTCCTCGCGCAGGCCGCCCATGCTCGGCGCGCGCGGGTCGATCCGGGCGATGACGTTCACCGGCGCGTCCCCGATGCCGAGCTTCTCGCGCATCAGCGTGACGAGGTCGCTGTCCAGGAAGTCGGCGTGCTCGGTGCGCCACGAGAGGTCCCGGGCCGACCACGAGATCCGGTTGCCGACCTCGAGCGCGGGCACGCCGAGCGCGGCCGCGGCGAGGGCGCCGGTGCCGTGGTCGGACGGGTAGACGACGAGGTCCGCGCCGAATGCCCGGCCCGCTTCGATGGTGCCCGCCGTCATGGCGGCGGTGAAGAGCCCGAACGGACCCTGGTGCTGCCGCGCGATCCGGTATTCCTCGGGTTCGTCCGGATCCGGCGCGGCGCCGTCCTTGACGGTGGCCAGCAGGTCGGTCCAGATGTCGCGGCCGGGGAACACGTCGACGACCGGCAGCCCGGCGCGCGCGGACACCTCGGCGATCTCGGCGCTGGTGGCCAGCAGCACGTCGTGCCCGGCGGCGCGGGCGGCCCAGACGACCGGGATCAGCGGCAGCGTGAGCCCGTACCCGGGCGCGGACGCGAACAGGATCTTCACCTCCTCGAGACTGCCAGAACCGTGATGCTCCCCGCATCCCGGTTTCTGTTTCCGCACACCGGTAACGCGCGGGCCCGTCGCGGCGACACATCCGCAGATCGTCACTTCCGGAAAGGCCCGGTCCCCATGCGTAAAGCCCGTATCGCGGCGTTGCTGACCCTGGTCGGCCTCGGCATCGCGATGTCCCCCGCCGTCACCGCCGACGCGGGCCAGACCAGCACCTGGTGCACCAAGAAAGAGCAGGTCGCGATCCTCGGCACGTCCGCCGACACCGGTTACGGCACCACGGGCTACAAGTCCACTACGGACACTTACGCGCCGACCGCCTACGGCTGGACCACGAAAATCGCCAACGACCTCCACGCCCAGTGGAACACCACGACGAAGAACTACGCGCACAACGGCGCGATGGCCACCGACTACCTCCCCGGCGGCCGCTGGCCCGACACGACCGGCGCGCTCGCCGACCTCACGCAACGCCAGCCCGACCTGGTCCTCGTCGACCTCGGCGGCAACGAACTGATCTCGCAGACCGACCCGGCGGTCTTCAAGGCGAACCTCGGCAAGGTCATCGACAACATCCGCACCGCCCGGCCCGGGGTCGACATCCTGCTGTCGATCTACGCCGAGCTGAAGTGGACGCCCAACCCGTGGGGCGGCCAGACGCAGAAGTACTTCTGGTCGCAGTACGCGACGTCGATCTACCAGACGGCGGTCGAGAAGGGCACCGCGCTGGTCGATCTGCGGCAGTACATCCCGCCGGCCGGGTCGGCGAACCTGCCCAACCCGAGCCCGTGGCTGGCCGACAACGTGCACCTGAACGACGCGGGGAACCTCGCCGAGTACGGGATGTGGTGGGGGTGGACGTCGAGCCTGGGGAGCATTTGCTGAAAGGTCCGTGAGGGGAACCCCGAGGGAATCAGATTCCGTCAGGGTTCCCCTCACGGCTCGGCGGTCAGCCGCGCGGGATCGCCCTCGCCGACTGCGGTGGCGGAACGCGCCGGCGGGGTCGCGTTGCCGCTGCTCACGGCGTTTCCGCAGGTCAATGGGGGTGGCGTAACCTCGGCGTAATCAAAATCCAGGTAGCGTCCCCGACGTGGTGACTATGCAGCGGAGGGCGGAACGGGCCCGGCAGATGGCCGACGGCCTGCGGCAGCGGATCGTCTCGGGCGAGGTCGGCGAGTTGCTGCCGAGCGAGCGCGCGCTGGGCGAGTGGTTCGGCGCGTCGCGGAACGTCGTGCGGGAAGCGCTCGCCCTGCTGCGGGACGAAGGGCTCGTCGAACGCCGACAGGGCGTCGGGACGCTGGTGGTGCGCCCGAAGTACGGCCACGGCCTCGACCGGTTGTCCGGGCTGGCGGAGGCGCTCGAAGGGCACGGCGAGGTCGTGAATGAGGTGCGAACGGCCGAGACGGTCGCCGCGCCGCCCGCGGTCGCGCAGCGGCTTGGCCTGGCGGCGGGGGAGAAGGTCGTGCACCTGGAACGCGTCCGGCGGCTCGGCGGCGTGCCGTTGTCGCTCGACTCGACGTACCTGGTGGCGGATCTGGGGATTCCGTTGCTGGACAAGGATTTGGCGCACCGGGATCTGTTCGCCTTGCTGGAGGAGACGAACGGCATCCGGCTGGGACGGGCGGAGGTGGAGGTCCACGCGGTGTCGGCTGGGCCGGATACGGCTGCGTTGCTGGAGATCGCGCCGGGGACCGCGGTTTTCGCGCTGGATCGGCTGACTCGGTTGCCGGACGGGCGACCGGTGGACGCGGAGTGGCTGCACATTCGCGCGGATCGGTTGACGTTGCGGGCGACTTTGCGGCGCGGAGCGGTGTGATTCGGGTGACACACCGCGGTTTCTGGCGACGCACCGGGCGCACGCCGGTGGGTGCGGGCGACCTCGCGGCGGAGCACAGACGAGAGAAAGACTTCCGGAGGCAGCCGAAATGATCCCCGCGCTCATCGTCACCGGATTGCTCGCCGGGATCGGCATCACCGCGGTCGGGCCGGGCGGGGTGCTCGCGACCGTCGGGCTGTTCGTCTTCACCTCGCTCACCCCAGCGCAAGTAGCCGGGACAGCGATCGTCACGCACGTGGCCACCGGGATCCTCGGCAGCGCCGCCTTTGTCCATTCCGGACAGTTGCGCGAGCCCGAAACCCGGCGCTTAGCAGGGGTTCTCGCAGCAGTCGCGGTGGTGGGCACACCGCTCGGAGTACTGCTCAACTCCTGGGTGTCCACAAAGGCCTTCGGAATCGTGCTCGGCGGATTCGCGCTCGTCGTTGCGGTGTTCGTCGGGTTGAAGGGACGGGAGCGGGCCGTCGGGCTGCCGCTCGCGGGTGCGATCGGGGCGGGAGTCGCGGTGGTGGCGGGGCTGGTCGGCGTCGGTGGGCCGATGCTCGCGGTCCCGTTGCTGGTCGTCGCAGGGATGCCGGTGCTGGGGGCGCTCGCGGCGGCGCAGGTGCAGTCGGTGGTGATCGCCAGCGTCGGGACGCTCGGGTACGTCCTGCACGGAGCGGTCGACTGGCGGCTGGCGGCGATCGTCGGGATTCCGGAGCTGGCGGGCGTGTTGATCGGCTGGCGGATCGCGCACGCGTTGCCGACCAAGACGCTCAAGGCCGCGCTGATCGCGGTCCTGGTCGGGATCGCGCCGTATCTCGCGTTCCACGGCTGAAGCCGGGCGGCTCCGAAAGGGAACCACCCGGCTTCAGAAAGAACTACCGGTCGAAGGGAAGCTCCATGACCGCTCCCGAAACTGGTTTCCCGGCCCGGACGGTGGTCAGTTCCGAAGTGGACAGAGCGCGTCGGTAGAGGCGTGCGTCGTCCAGTGCGCCGGTCAGGTGCTGCGCGCCGTCGAGGCGTTCACCAAGCCACAGCTGGAACGAGACGGTCTGGGTGACCGAACCCGGGGAGTCCGGGCCGGACGCCGCCACCGCGCCGTCGACCAGGATCCGGAGCTGGCCGCCCGAACGCTGGAGCGCCACGTGGTGCCATTTCTGATCGTCATACGCCGATTGCGTGGTCACCGACTTGCTTCCGGCGGCGGTGGTCATCATCGCGATCAGCCGGTGTGACGAGGGCTCGGCGCGCAGCCAGAGCTGCGGTGCGGTCGAGCCCATTCCGCCTAGCCACAGGATGGGTTGCGGATCCGTTGAAGCACCGTATTTAACCCAGGTGGAGAAGGTGAAGTCGCCGGAACCGACCAACTGCGCTGGCGAGTACGGAACTCGGACGAAGCCGTTCTTCAGTTCCACAGCCTTGCCGAATTTGCCAGCGACGGTACTGGCATCGCCGAGCACGCGCGCGGGCTGTCCACTTGCGACGTCCGGAGTGGACACTCCAGGCGAGCGCTTCCAGCCGAGGTAGTTCTCGTCGAAGCGGGCGAAGCGGATCTCGTCGCGGGCGTCCACCGCGCCGCCTTCGTACATCAGGCCGATCTTCGCGTTCTTGTCCTGCGGGCCGCTCAGCTGGACCAGATCGGAGTAGCCTGACCAGTCCGTGGTGATCCGCGTGCCCTGGTCGGCGTTTTCCCACGTGCGACCGTCGTCATAGGACGAACGGATGGTCATCCAGCGCCGCCGGTCGGTGTCCGCGGGAGAGGCGAAGAGGATCCGCTTGCCGCCGGGACGGTCGAGGCGCAGCAGCGAACCTTGCACCATCGGCGTCACGAGATCGGGAATGGTGGTGAAGCGCTGGGCGAAGGTCTCGCCGCCGTCGCGGCTCAGGGCGTAGTCGCGGTTGCCGATGTCGGTGCCGCTCTGTTCGCGGCCGCCCGCGTAGATGGTGCCGTCCGGCAGTTCGACGACGCTGACTTCCGACGGTTTTTGTGTGAAGGTGCCGCCTACGGGATGCAGGTAGTTGTCGACAGCGCCGACGTGCCAGGAGGAACCTCCGTCGTCGCTGTAGATGAGTCCGGCGTAGTTTTCGACGGAATTGGTGCCGTCACTGCGTTCGGCGTTCACGCCGAAGACGAGCCGGCCCGCGTGGCGGCCGTGCTGGAGCTGGATGCCGTGCACCGGACCTGAGGCGTACCAGGAATCCCACGCGGGCAGCTTCGCTTGCGCGCTGATGTCGACCGGCGTGGACCAGGTGCGGCCGTCGTCGGTACTGTACTGCGAGTGCGGTGTGCGCGGGCACGGCACGGAGCAGCCCTTGTCGTCGGTGCGGCCCTTGTTGTATGTGGTGATCAGGATGATCCGGCCGGTCTTGGTGTCCACAATGGGCACTGGGTTGCCGTGAGTGTCCCCGCCGCCGCGGTTGACCACCTGCAGCGGCGACCAGGTGGTGCCGCCGTCGGTCGACCGCTTCAGCACCAGATCGATGTCGCCGGTGTCGCCGCAGTTGTCCTTGCGGCCCTCGGCGAAGGCCAGCAGCGTGCCGTGTGTGCTGCGGACGATCGCTGGGATGCGGAAGCAGGCGTATCCGGTTTCCTGATGCGGGTTGAAGAGCGCTTTCTGATCGAACTGCGGGGCGGCCTGCGCTGAAGCGGGCGCGAGAAAAGCCAGCAGCACGAACGCCAGCAGCACGCGAAGGGCGGTTCTCATCTGGTCTCCGTTCCGAACTGTCCGGAAAGGACGGCCACGCCGTGCGCGGCCAGTTCCACTTCGGACGATGGCTGAGCGGGATCGGTGAGCAAATCTGTACCGGGCGAAGGAAGGGAAACAGTGACGGCTTCGGCGTTGTGGTTGAGCAGGAACAAATAGTCGTCGAAACCGTGCCGCACGATCGCCTGGACGCCGTCCGGCAGACCGGGCAGCACCGGCGAAACTCCGGCCTCGGCGGTGATCCGGTCGAAGAGCGTGCGCATGACGTCCGCGTCCGGCCGGGTGCCGAGGTACCACGCGACGCCCGCGCCGAACTCGTGCCGCGTGATGGCGGGCCGACCGGCGAGCGGGCCTTCGGCGAAGGTGGCGACGACGTCCGCGCCTTCGGATTCGATCCATTCGGACCAGATCGTCGCGCCGACAGTCTCACCGTCGAGGTCGAGGGTCGTGGAACCGCCTTCGGGCAGCGGCCAGAATTCGTCGACGCGCAGACCGAGAATGTCGCGCAGCGGAGCGGGATAGCCGCCGGTGTACACCCGGTCGTTCTCGTCGGCGATGCCGGAGAAGAACGAGACCACCAGATGCCCGCCGCCCTCCACATAGGAGCGGAGATTGGCCGCGACCGCACTGTCCATCAGGTACAGATTGGGCACCACGACGAGCTTGTACCCGGAAAGGTCCTTCGCCGGATGCAGGACGTCGCAGGTCACGTTCGCGTCGAACAGCGGCGCGTAATGGGCGAGGTGCGTTTCGAGCTGGTCGAGGTCGTCCGAGGGATGCGAGTTCAGCTCCAGCGCCCACCAGTTGTTCCAGTCGTGCAGGAAGGCGACGTCGGCCCGCACCCTGGATCCCGCGAGCTGCCGCACCGTGGCCAGTTCCTGGCCGAGGTCGCGGACGCCCTGGAAGATGCGGGTTTCCGGGCCGCCGTGCGGCACCATCGCGGAGTGGAACTTCTCCGCGCCGCCTGAGGTCTGCCGCCACTGGAAGAACAGCACCGCGTCGGCGCCGCGGGCGACCGCCTGCCAGCTGTCCAGCCGCATGGTTCCCGGCGGCTTCGGGCCGTTGCGGGTGCGCCAGTTGACCGCGCTCGGGGCTTGTTCCAGGAGCAGCCACGGCTGACCGTCCTTAAGGGACCGGACGAGGTCGTAGGCGAACGCCGCTTCCACGTGCGAGCGCGGATCGTGCGGGTCGGGATAGGAGTCGAGGCTCACCACGTCCTCGTGCGGCACCCACCGGTGCCAGTCGAGCGACTTCTGCACGCGGCCGACGAAGTTCGTCGTCACCGGGACGTCCGGCGTGATGCGGGCGAGCACCTCGCGCTCGTTGAGGTAGCAGCCGAGCGACGCGTCGGAGGAGAACCGGTGGAAGTCCAGCTGCTGCGCCGGGTTCGGGAAGGTCGGCGCGACGCGCGGCGGCTGCACCTCGGCGAAATCGGAGTACCTCTGTGACCAGAAAGTCGTGCTCCAGGCTTCGTTCAGCGCCTCGATGCTGCCGTAGCGTTCGATGAGCCAGCGCCGGAAGTCCACAGCGGACTCATCGCAGTAGCAGGCCCGAATATGGCAGCCGAACTCATTGCCGATGTGCCACATTTCCAGCGCCGGATGCCCGGCGTACCGAGTGGCGACCTGTTCCACCAAGCGTGCGGCGTGCTCGCGGAACACCGGACTGGACGGACAGAACTGCTGCCGCGCACCGGCGGACAGCCGCGTGCCGTCCGCGCGCACCGGCAAAATTTCCGGATATTGATGCGAAAGCCACGGCGGCGGAGAGGCCGTCATAGTGGCGAGACAGGCCCGGACCCCGCCGGCAGCGAGGTTGTCCATCACCGTGTCGAACCAGCCGAAATCGAATTCCCCGGGTCGCGGTTCGACCTGTGCCCAGGAGAAAATCCCGACCGTCACCATCGAAACCGACGCCTCGGCCATCAGTTTCAGATCTTCCGCCCACACGTCGGGCGACCAATGCTCGGGGTTGTAATCCCCGCCGTAGTACAGCCGATCCATCAGAGGAGACCCGCTTCCGCTAGCTTTCCCTTGATCTGCAGCAGTTCGTCGTCGTTGAGGGGGAGTTGCGGCGGTGCCATCACCGCGTTGTCGATAAATCCGCGCATCTTCATCGACGCCTTGAACGCGCCGAGCGCGGCCGAACCGCGGCCCATCCGGTCCGGCGGGGCGACGTCGGTGATGCTGAACAGCGTCAGCAGCCGTTCCTGTTCGCGCCGCGCGGCCTGCGGGTTGCCGCCGCGGAAGTGGTCGTAGATCAGCACATAGCCGACCGGGTCGACGTTCCCGAGCCCCGGCACCGCGCCGTCCGCGCCCTGGGCGAGCGCGGCGTCCACGAGCAGTTCGGAGCCGGTGAACACGGCGAAGTGCTCCAAGCCGCGT
Organism: Amycolatopsis sp. cg13; assembly: GCF_041346965.1. Taxonomy (GTDB): domain Bacteria; phylum Actinomycetota; class Actinomycetes; order Mycobacteriales; family Pseudonocardiaceae; genus Amycolatopsis. The sequence goes on along the minus strand of NZ_CP166848.1, from coordinate 2,550,517 downwards.
TCCCGGCGCTGCTGCAGCACCAGGCGGAACCCGGCCTCGTCGCCGCTGGAATCCTTGAGCCCGGCCACAACGCCGTCCGCGGCGAGGTTCAGCACCATGTCGCGGTCGAGCTTCGTGTGCACGGCCATCGGGATGTCGTAGGCGAAAATCGGCAGCGACGTCCGCTCGTGCAGCAGCCGGAAATGCCGGTCGATCTCCGCGACGTGCGTGCGGGTGTAGTACGGCGCGGTCACCACGATCGCGTCCGCGCCGGCCGCTTCGGCGGTCTTCACGTGCTCCGCGACGCGCAGGGTCGTCATGTCGATACAGCCGGCGAGCACCGGGACCCGGCCGGCGACCTGGTCGACCGCGGTTTCGACGGTGATCCGGCGCTGGTCGTCGGGCAGGAAGGCGACCTCGCTGGACGATCCGAGCACGAAGATCCCGTGCACGCCGGCGTCGAGCTGGAATTCGATGTGCCGCCGCAGCGACGCGGTGTCCACGGTGAAATCGTCGTGGAACGGCGTGCACAGCGGCGGGATGATGCCGGCGAACTTGGGCGCAGTCATGAGGCAGTCACTCCGATTTCTGGGTGGATGCAGCGGTAGGTGTGCTCGTCCGGCCCGGACTGCGGTGGCAAGGCCAGGGAGCATTCGTCGGTGGCTTTCGGGCAGCGCGTGTGGAACGGGCAGCCGGGCGGCGGCGCGGTCGCCGAGGGCACGGGTCCGCTGAGGACGATCGGTTCCACCGGGTGCAGCAGGCTCGGCGTCGCCGAGAACAGCGCCCGGGTGTACGGGTGGTGCGCGTGGTGCGGCAGTTCGGCGGCCGGGGCCTGTTCGACGATCCGGCCGAGGTACATCGTCACGATGCGGTCGCTCATCCGGCGCACGGTCTGGATGTCGTGCGACACGAACACCATCGCGAGCTCGAGCTGTTCGCGCAGTTCCAGCAACAGGTTCAGGATCTGCGCGCGCACTGAAACGTCCAAAGCGGACGTCGGCTCGTCGGCCACCAGCAATGCCGGTCGCAGCGCGAGGGCACGGGCGATCGCCACGCGCTGCCGCTGTCCGCCGGACAGTTGCGACGGCAGCGCATCGGCCACACTGGACGGCAGCCCGACGAGGTTCATCAGCTCCCGGACCCGTTCCGCGCGCTCCTCGGCCGTGCCGACCTGGTGCACGTCGAGCGGATCGCGCAGGATCTTCGCGACCGGCAGCCGCCGGTTCAGCGCGGTCGACGGATCCTGGAAGATCATGCCGACCGTGCGGCCCAGTTCGGCCGGACGCAATGCGGACAGCGGTTGTCCTGCGTAGCGAACCGTGCCGGAAGTCGGCTTCTGAAGTCCGACCAGCACTTTGGCCAAAGTGGACTTTCCGCAGCCGGATTCGCCGACCACGCCAACAGTTTCGCCCTTCGCGATGGCCAGTGTGGCGTCAGTGAGCGCATAGACTCGGTCATGTCCGAACAGGCCTGACCCGCGGATTTTGTGCACCACGTGCACACCGTCGACCTCGACGAGGCTCATGCCTGCACTCCTTCCGCCATCGCCGCGACCGGGTTCTCCGCGGGGTAGTGGCAGGCCACGAGATGTCCTTCGCCCGCCGGTTCAGGTGCGACCTCGAAGCAGTGCCCGCGCGCGGCCGGACAGCGGCTCGCGAACCGGCAGCCGGGCGGGAAGTCGGCCGGTGCCGGCACGACACCCTTGATCTGGGTGAGCTTCGCTTCGTTCTCCTCCAGCGACAGCACCGCGCTGAGCAGGCCGCGGGTGTAGTGGTGCTGCGGCGCACCGACGACGGCCGCGGTCGCCCCGGTCTCGGCGACCTGCCCGCCGTACATCACGACCACCCGGTCGGCGATGTCGGATATCAGCGCGAGGTCGTGAGATACCAGCACCAGCGCGAAACCGAGTTCCTCCTGCAGCCGCAGCAAAAGCGCCATGATCTGCGCCTGCACGGTCACGTCGAGCGCCGTCGTCGGCTCGTCCGCCACGATCAATTTCGGGCTGCGAGACAGCGCCATCGCGATCAACACGCGCTGCCGTTGCCCGCCGGACAGTTCGTGTGGGTACGCCCGCAACGTCCGGCCCGGATCGAGATTGACCAGTTCCAGCAACTCCTCCGGCGTGCGCGTGCCGCCACGCCGAGTGAACTGCTTGAGCTGCGCGCGGATCGTCATCGCCGGGTTCAGCGAGCTGAGCGCGTCCTGGTACACCATCGCCAGGTCGTGCCCGAGGTGCCGGCGGCGGACGCTCGGCTTCATGGTGAGCAGGTCGTCGCCCGCGAACCGGATCTCGCCGCTGAGGCGCGCGGCATCCGGCTGCAGTCCCATGATCGACAGCGCGGTGAGCGACTTCCCGCACCCCGATTCGCCGATCAGCCCCAGCACCTCGCCGGAACGGACCGAAAAGGACACTCCGTCGACCACGTTCACGCCGTTGTGCCGATCCGGGAACGAGATCGCGAGATTCTCCACCGCCAGCACGGTTTCCCGGCCGGACAGATCCCTCGCCTTGGCTGCCAGCCGTTGCCCGGCTTCGCGCAGACCACGCAGCGGCAGCACCGCAGCGGTGATCTCCGGGGCCAGTTCGATCTGCTGTGCCGCTTCGGCCGCCTTCGCGGTGCGCGCCGACGGCGCGGCCCAGGCGTCGGAAATGCCCTCGGAGAGAATGTTCAACGCCAGCACGGTGGCCAGGATCAGCAGGCCGGGGAACAACGTCGCCCACCAGCCGCCGGTCAGCACGAGGTCCTTGCCGTCCGCGAGTACTGAACCCCACGACGGGTCGGGCGGCTGGATCCCCGCGCCGATGAACGACAGCGACGCCTCGAACACGATCGCGTCCGCCACCGTCACCGTGCAGTACACGAGGATCGGCGCGGCGCAGTTGACCGCGACGTGTCGGGCGAGGATGAACAGCCGTTTCGCGCCGATCACCCGCTCGGCCGCGACGTAGTCCTCGCCGTATTGCGCGAGCACGTTCGCCCGCACGACCCGCGCCACCGGGGCCATGTTGAGGAAGCCGATGGCGAGGATCAGCACGAGGATGCCGCGCCCGAACACCGCCACCAGCACCGCGGCGAGCGCGATGCCGGGGAAGGCCATCAGGACGTCGAGGACCCGCATGACCAGTCCGTCGACCCGGCGGCCGGACGTCGCCGCGAACGATCCGACGATGATGCCCGCGACCAGCGCGAGCAGGGTCGCGCCGAGACCGATCGCGAGCGACCAGCGGGTGCCCGCGACCAGCCGGGAGAAGATGTCGCGGCCGGACTGGTCGGTGCCGAACCAGTGCGCCGCGCTGGGCCCGCCGGTGTCGGTGCTGAGCAGGTCCGGATTGTGCGTGGCCACGACGGTGCCGAGGACCGCGACGAGCCCGAGCACGATCAGCACGGCCAGCGCGATCCAGGAGGACAGGGGCAGCCGCCGGAACCGGACGCCGGGCTGCGAGAGCCGCGCGGTGAGGTTCGGGCGGAGGACCGGGCGCATCACGAGCGGCTCCGCGGACGGGGGTTGGCGACGGGGCAGAGCACGTCGGCGAGAAGGTTCGGGCGCGTCACGAGCGGCTCCGCAGACGGGGGTTGGCGACGAGGTAGAGCACGTCGACGATCAGGTTCACCAGCACGAACCCGGCCGCGATGGTGATGACGAAGCCCTGCACCTTGGCGGTGTCGCCGTCCTGCACGGCCTGGATCATGTTCTGGCCCATGCCCGGCAGCGCGAACATCGTCTCGATCACCACCGCGCCGCCGAGCAGGTAACCGACCCGCAAGCCGAGCACAGTCAGCGGGTTGACCAGTGCGTTGCGCAGCACGTTCCGCCCGACCACCACGACCGGCGGCAGCCCGCCGCCGCGCGCGGTGCGCACGTAGTCCTTGTCGAGTTCCTCGACCATCGACGTCCGGATCACCCGGGTCAGCTGCGCCGCGACCGGCGCGGACAGCGCGATCGCGGGCAGCGTCAGCGAGTTCAGCCAGCCGGAGAACGAATCCGCCGGGCTGACGTAGCCGCTGGTGGGGAACAGTCCCTTGCCCACGGCCAGCCACTGCACCAGCAGCAGCGCGATCCAGAACGCCGGCGCGGCGACCCCGGCGAGCGTCACGAATCGGATCAAGTGGTCCGGCCAGCGGCCGCGGAACAACGCCGAGGTCACGCCGAGCACGACCGAGACGACGAGCGCGAGCGCCAGGCCCAGCAAGGTCAGCTGCAGGGTGAGCGGGAGCGCGGTGGCGATGGTCTGGCCCACCGGCTCCTTGGTGATCACACTCGTGCCGAAATCGCCCTGCAGCAGATGCCACACGAAATGCACGTACTGCAGCGGCAACGGGTCGAGCAGGCCGTTCTGCTCACGGAACTGCTGGAGCTGATCGGCGGTGGCGTTGGCTCCGTTGAACGCGGCCATCGCCGGGTCGACCGGCGAGAACCGCATCACGATGAACACGAACAGGATCACGCCGAGCAGCAGCGGGATCAAGGCGAGGATGCGGCCGGCCAGCATCCGCACGACGACGGTCACTTCGAGCGCCTCCCGTCAGACCGGTTTGGCCTGGTTGAGGTAGATGCCCGGGTAGCCCTGGGCACGCACGCCGCTGATCGCCTTCGGGTCCCACGCGGTGCCCATCTGCGTGAAGACGATCGGATAGATCACCGCCTGCTCGGAAATCTGGTCGAGCAATTGCTTGTACAGCCCGTTCCGCTTCGTTTCGTCGGTTTCCGCGGCGGCCTTGTCCTGCAGCGCCAGCAACGCGGTGGCGTCGTCGCCGCTCCAGCGCGCGTACTTCGTCATGAGCACCGATTGCGCGTCGTAGTAATAGCGGATCAGCAGGTCCGGGTCGTTGCCGAACTGCAGCGGGTTGTTCGTGGTGGCCACGACCTGGAAGTCGTCGCCGTTGTCCAGTTTGGAGAACAGCGCCTTGGTGTCCTGGGAGTCCAAAGTGGTCTGCACGCCGATCGCGTCCCAGCCCTCCTTGATCACCTTGACGCAGTCGAGCACCAGCGAGGTGTTCGTTGTGGACAACGAGATCTTCAGGCCGCTGACACCCGCTTCGGCGAGCAGTTGCTTCGCCTTTTCCGGGTTGAAGTTGAAGTCCTGCGCCGCGGGCTGTGAACCGGGCAGTTTCGGGTTGATGAACGAGGTGCCCGCGGTGCCGGTGCCGCGCAGGCCGATCTCGATCATCTTCTTCTTGTCGATCGCGTAATGCAGCGCCTGGCGGACCCGCTTGTCGGCGAACGGCGAGTGCTTGGTGTTGAAGAGCAGGAACAGGTTGTTGCCGCCGTCGGCGAATTCGACCGTGCGGCCCGCCTTGCGCAGCTGCTCGGCGTTGGCGGGCGGGATGTTCTCGGCGATCTGCGCGTCCGGCTTGGCCCCGGAGATCGCCGCGACGCGCGGCGCGGAATCCACAATGGACTTCCAGAGCATCTTGTCGTACGCGGCCGGGCGCGGGCCGTTGTAGTCGGCGAACTTCTCGAACGAGGTGTGCGACAGCGGGGCCTGCTCGGTGATCTTGTACGGCCCGGAGCCGACGACCTTGCCCGCGGCGGCGGCCTTCCAGTTGTTCTCGAAGACGTGCTTGGGCACGATCTTGCAGATCTGGATCCGCTGCAGCGCGTACGGGAAGGCGAACTTCAGGCTGAACTCCACCGTCTTCGCGTCGACCTTGGTGACCGACTCCAGCCACTGCGAGAAGAAGCTGTGGATGAGAACGTTTTCCTTCGGGTCGAGCACGCGGGCGTAGGTGAACACCACGTCGTCGGCGGTCACCGGCTGTCCGTCGTGCCACTTCGCGCCGTCCCGGATTTCGAAGCGCAGCTTGGTGCTCTTGAGGTCCGTCGGCAGCGCCTTGGCCAAGCCGGGGAAGGGTTCCCGGGTGACCGGGTCGCCCTCGACGAGCGACTCGTAGCTGTGCAGGATCGCCGCCATCGCGAACGCCGACGCGGTCTGCAGCGGGTCCCAGGTCTGGTTGTTGCCGTACCCGATCACCGCGGTGACGGAACCGGACGAACTTCCGGTTTTGTTGGTCGACGCGGGACCGCCGCACGCGGCGAGCGTCGACGAAACCGCTGCGGCAGCCCCGGCGAGGCCGGCGTAGCGCAGCAGTGCGCGCCGGTTGAACTGAGTCCCCATGGCGGTTCGGGACATGGCGTCTCCTGACTTGATGCGGTGTTCCACCCAGAAAGCATCGAGAAGTAGGACGTGGGACGTCCTATGACTTGCCGGAACCCTAAGTCCCGTTCCCGCCCCGGTCAAGAGGCTTGTTCCCACCCGCGCGGGTGCAGCGGCACAAGCCGATCATGACGTAGGATGTCCTCCGATGGCGACGTGCCAGTGCAAGAAAGACATCCGGGAGACACGTGTGGCGCGCCCGCAACGCAGCGAAGAGATCACCAAGCAGATCATCGACCTGATCGTCGACCGGCAGCTGCCGACCGGCGCGCCGATGCCGACCGAGCTGAGCCTCGCCGACGACCTCGGGGTCAGCCGGAATTCGATCCGGGAGGCGGTCAAGGCGCTGCAGGCGCTCGGCATCGTCGAGGTCCGGCACGGCTACGGCACGTTCGTCGGCTCGGCCGGGTCGGAGGCGCTGCAGACGTGGCTGCTCTTTCGCACGCGCAGCCGCGGCAGCACCGACGCCGGACGGCTGCGCGACCTGCTCGAGGTGCGCGAGATGATCGAAACGGAGCTGACCAGCCGGGTCGCGCGCGATCATCGGCCGGAGCTGATCGGCGAGCTGCAGGCGTGCGTCGCGCGGATGCGCCGCAAAGGTCCGGACGCGGCGGTGGCCGACCGGGAGTTCCACGATCTCATCTGCGCCGAGGCGGGTTTCGATCTGGCGCGCGAGCTGACCGGATTGTTCTGGGATGTCTACCGGGCGGCGGAGGGCGAAATGGGCGGTCCGGTGTCGTCGGCCCCGGCCACCGCGAAACGGCACCAGGCGATCGTGGACGCGCTCGTGAGCGGAGATGCGGAGGCCGCCGCGCACGCGGTGCACCGGCATTTCGACGAGGTGCGCAAGCGCGCGAAAGCCGGCCGTTACGGCGGCTTCGGCGAGGCGCGGCCCGCGGTATCCGGTTCGGCCGCCAGCTGATTGTGGTTATCTGGAGAAGTGACGACTCCGGAGATCGCTTTCCTGCCGCCGTCCGCCGCCGAGGACGCCGCGCTGGTGGCTCTGCTGACCGAGCTGGTGAACACCGTCTACGCGAAGGCTGAGGCCGGGTTGTGGGCTGGTTCGGCCGGTCGGACCAACGCCGCGGAGATGGCCGGGCTGGTCCGCGCGGGCGAGATCGCGGTCGCCCGGCTCGCCGGGGACGTGGTGGGTTCGGTCCGGATTCAGCGGCTGGCCGAGGATCTGGGGGAGTTCGGCCAGCTCGCCGCGTCGCCGGAGGTGCGCGGCGCGGGGATCGGTCGCGAGCTCGTGCGGTTCGCGGAGGAGCACTGCCGGGCTGCCGGGTGTACGCGGATGCAGCTTGAGCTGTTGGTGCCGCGGGAGTGGACGCATCCGTCGAAGGAGTTCCTCTCGCAGTGGTACACCCGGCTCGGGTACCGGGTGGTGGAGACGTCGACGATCGACGGGCCGCATCCGGAGCTGGCTCCGCTGCTCGCTACTCCGTGCGATTTCTTGATCTGGCACAAGGATCTCGGCTGATCTTGGTCCCGGAATTCCGTCCGGTTTTGTCCTGGTGTCAATTCTGACCAGGTGGTAGAAATTGGCGAAAGCCCTCTATCGCTGGGAGTTGGCATGGGTGGACCTTCGGTGCAGCTGTACTCGGTGCGCGACGCGTTCGCGGCTGATCCGGACGAGACGTTGCGGCGGCTGGCTGCGATCGGGTTCCGCCGAGTCGAGCCGTACGGGGTGGTGGAGAACGTCGAGGCGCTTCGGGCGGGGCTGTCCGCACATGGGTTGAGTGCGCCTACCGCGCATGCTGCGTTGGTGGGGAAGGATTTGGCGGCCGTTTTCGCCGCGGCTCGGGAGCTGGGGATCGGGGTCGTGATCGAGCCGTTGGTTCCTGCTGAGCGGTGGGGGAGTTTGGCGGATATTGCTGATACCGCGTCGGCGCTCAATGCCGCGGCTGAAGTCGCGGCGGGATATGGGGTTCGGGTCGGCTACCACAATCATTGGTGGGAGCTGGAATCGCGATTCGACGGGCGTAGTGCGTTGGAGGTGTTCGCGGATCGGCTTTCTCCGGAGGTTGTGCTGGAGGTCGATGCTTACTGGGCTACTGCGGGTGGGGAGGATGCGCCTGCGCTGCTGCGGCGGTTGGGGGAGCGGGTGTGCGCGATCCATGTGAAGGACGGGTCGTTGGCTGTCGACGCTTCGGGGCAGGTGCCTGCGGGGCAGGGACGGGTGCCGATGCGGTCGGTGCTTGATGCGGTTCCGGGGGCGTTGCGGGTGGTGGAGTTTGATCAGCACGAGGATGTTTTCGGGGGTATTGCTGACAGTTTCGCTTATCTCGCTGGGGTGGGTGCGTGACTGTCGGGGTCGGGATTGTCGGGGCGGGATTTATCAGTGATACGTATTTGGAGAATCTGACCGCGTTTCCGGATCTTCGGGTGGTAGCGGTTGCCGATCTCGATGTGGAGCGGGCTTCTGCGCAGGCTGCGAAGTACGGGGTTCCTCATGGTGGGTCGGTGGCGGAGCTTCTTGCGTCGCCGGAGGTTGAGATCGTCGTGAATTTGACTGTGCCCGCGGTGCACGTCGAGGTGAGTCTCGCGGCGGTGGAGGAGGGGAAGCACGTGTGGACGGAGAAGCCGATCGGGTTGGATCGGCAGTCCGTGCGGCAGTTGCTTGACCGGGCGGCGGAGAAGGGGGTTCGGGTGGCCGGGGCGCCGGACACCGTGCTTGGTGCCGGGCAGCAGACTGCTTTTCGTGCGCTGGAAGCTGGGCGGATCGGGGTGCCTTTTACCGCGTTGGCGTTGTTTCAGACGCCCGGGCCGGAGAGCTGGCATCCTGCACCGGAGTTTCTGTACCAGGTCGGGGGTGGGCCGTTGCTGGATATCGGGCCTTATTACTTGACGCAGTTGGTGCAGGTGTTCGGTTCTGTTCGCAAGGTTACCGGGATTGGCGGGCGGGGGCGGGAAACTCGGGTGATCGGGGCCGGTCCTCGGGCCGGGACTGAGTTTCCGGTTGCTGTGCCTACTTCGGTGAGTGCGTTGGTGGAGTTCGCGCGCGGGGGTAGTGCGCAGGTTGTGTTGTCGTTTGATTCCGCGTTGCGGCGTACTGGGGTTGTCGAGGTGACCGGTTCGCTCGGGACTGCGGTATTGCCTGATCCCAATCGGTTTGACGGTTCCACTGTGGTGCATGCCGGTGGGGAGTCGGAGGAGTTGGGCGCGGTGGGGCATTCGGCTTCTCGGGGTACGGGGGTTCTTGATTTGGCCCGGTCGGTTCGCGCGGGGGTGCCGGAGCGGGCTTCGGGGGAGTTGGCTTATCACGTGTTGGACGTGATGGTGGCTGTTGAGGAGTCCATGTCTCGGGGGGTGGGGGTTGAGGTGGCCAGTCGGGTGGAGGTGGCTTCGCCGTTGCCCGTTGAGTGGGATCCGTACGTGCGGACGTTGTAGGGCGGCTCGTCGCCTGGCGGCGACATTGCGCCCTGGGTGGGGCCACCACCCCGAAGCCCGATTGTGCTGACGGTTCGGGGGTGCTTGTCAAGGCGGGAAAGATGCCTTGACAAGCACCCCCGAACCGCAGGGAGGCTTCGTATCGGGGTGGGGGAGGGACTGGGTGCCTCGCTGGTTGGGCGCGTTGGCTGCGGTTCGCGGGTGGGCCGGGGCTAACGCCCCAATGCCGCATTGGGTGCGTGGGATGCACCCAACGCCACATTGGGGCGCGTTCCGGCGACGGACCGGTTGCGGGTCGTTCCCCTCACGGACAGCGGCGGCGCGATCGGCGGCCATTTGGGGCCAGATCTCCGGATTCCGCCTAATTCGGGAACAGCGGGACAGTCAGGAGAGTTTGCAGAGAGAGACGGAGGGAACCGACTACATCGACTTGCGTGGGGGTGGTGAGCCACTGGACCTGGAGGCCGTCCATCAGTCCGACGAAGGTGAGTGCCGCCAAGTCCGGGTCTACGCCGGGGCGCAGCTCGCCTCTTTCGGCGAGCGCGTGGAACGACTGGGCGATGCTGTCGCGGGCCTCGCGGTAATGGCGGGCGAAGTAGGCGTGCGCGGGATGGTCTTCGGAGACCGCTTCGGCGGCGAGGCGCGAGTACAGGTCGACGATGCCCCGGTGGCGGACGTTGTGTTCGGCCAGTGCGATGAAGCGGCGCAGGACATCCAAGCCAGGCGGGGTCGCGGTCAGTTGCTCACGGGCGGCGTCTTCGGCGTCTCGGCGTTCCAGGACCGCCGCGAGCAGGGCTTCCTTCGTCGGGAAGTGGTACAGCAAGCCGGCGTGGGTGATGCCGGCTCGTTTGGCGATTTCCCGCAGGGACGACGCGTGGTAGCCAGCTTCGCCGTACACCACGGCGGCCGCCGAAACGATGTCGTCGCGGCGGATTCTGCCCTTCAGGTAGCCCCCGCTCACGGGGCGGCGGTCAGGTCGGCTTCCACGCGCCCATCATGCCTCAGCCCGATTCTCCCCGCCCGCACCTGTGTTCCTGCCTGGACCCGACCCCCGAAGAGGAGCCGAGCCCGATGACCGAGCTCTCCCCGCCTCCGGTGCTGCCCCGCGCGGCCCGCGTCGCCACCTGGATCGTGTTCGCCCTCTGCGGGTTCGCGGTCGGCATGTGGGTGGTGCACATCCCGGTGATCGAGCGCGCGACCGGCGTCTCGCACACCGCGCTCGGGGCGTTGCTGCTGGTGCTCGGCGGGTCGGCGTTGATCGGGATGCAGGTCACCGGGCCGCTCGCGGACCGGTTCGGGCATCCGCGGGTCGTGTCCGTCGCGGGGGTGCTCGTGGGGGTCGCGGTGGTGTTGCCGGGGTTCGCGGCGAACTGGTGGACGCTCGGGCTGGCGCTCGCGGCGTTCGGGTTCTTCAACGGCTCGCTGGACGTCGCGATGAACGCGCACGCGGTGGTCGTGGAACGGGCTTACCCGCGGCCGATCATGGCCGCGTTCCACGCGATGTGGTCGATCGGCGGTGCGATCGCGGCGGTCGTCGGGGCGGCGGTGCTGGGGGCGGGCGTGCCGACGCTCGTGTCGCTCGGCGGTACCGGAGTGCTGTGCATCGTGGTTTCGCTGCTGGTCCGCCGGTATCTGCTCGATTCGTCGGACGAGGCAGCCGAGGAAACCGCCGAGGAAGCCAAACCGACGCGTACGCCCGCCCGCGTGGTGTGGTTGCTGGGTCTGCTGGCCTTCGCGCTGATGCTGTCCGAGGGCGTCGCGAACGACTGGGCCGCGTTGTATCTGCGCGACGGGCTGGGGACGTCCGAAAGCACCGCCGCCCTGGCTTACGGCTCGTTCGCGGTGGCGATGACCGTCGGCCGATTCGCGACCGACCGAGTAGCCGCGCTAGCCGGTCCGGTCGCTGTCGTGCGCTACGGAAGCGGGTTGGCCGCGCTGGGGCTCGCGATCGCGTCACTGGCGCCGTGGGTGCCGTTGTCGTTGTGCGGCTGGGCGTTGTTCGGGCTCGGGCTCTCCGGTGGTGTCCCGCAGCTGTTCACCGCGGCGGGCAACCTGGACAAGCGAGCGTCGGGTGCGCTGATGGCGCGGGTGGTCGGCGTCGGATACGTCGGGCTGCTGGCCGGTCCGGCGATCATCGGCGGGCTGGCGCACTGGGTGCCGCTGAACGTCGCGTTCCTGCTGCCGCTGGCGTTGTGCGTGGTGGCGGTGGTGTTCGCGCCGGTAATGAAGCCGCGCGGCTGAGCTATCGGCCGCAGGCTTGGGGTTGCAGTTTCTGGCCCCCGCCGGACAGCGTGATGGTCCCGGACGCCCCACCGCCACCTGCCGCAAGCACAGTGCACACGATCTGCGAGACAGCGTTAGGCGACAGTTCCCGCACATTGACCCCGATCGCCGCGTCGCTCACCCCGATGGCGATCGGCTCGAACGACGGCGGCAGCTCCGTCGTGTACCCGCCAGCCCGTTCGTCCTCGCTCGGCCCCTGCTCCAGCACCCGGACCCGATCCGCGGCCACGTCTCCGGCTCCGCTGCGCATCACCGGCACGACATTCCCGTTCAGCACGAAATACACCCTCGCTGTGTAGCCGCTGTTCCCGTTAGGCGGCCCGCTGGGCGCGTTCTCCCCGGTGATCACGCCGCTGGGCCGCACCCCGCAGCTCGCCGTCAGCACCAAGACCGCGATCAGCGTCAGCAACCGTTTCACTGCCGCACCTCCCGAGGCAGCCACAACGTGAACACCGCACCGCCCCCGGGCCGGTTCCCAGCGGTCAGCTCCCCGTGGTGCAACCGCGCGTTCTCCCAGGCGATAGCGAGCCCGAGCCCGCTCCCTTCCGACCGGCTGCGAGCGGTATCCGCCTTGTAGAACCGGGCGAACACGTGCGGCAGCACCTCCTCGTCCAGCCCCGAGCCGGAATCCTCTACGGAAAGCGTGATCCCCGCCTGGTCGCCCCGCAACCGGACGGTCACCGGCTCCCCGCCGTGCCGCAGCGCGTTCCCGACGAGGTTGGCCACGATCACGTCCAGCCGGCGCGGGTCGACGCGCGCCCGGATCCCGTCCGGCAGATCGGTTTCCACCGCGAATCCCCGCGCCCGCAGAGTCGCGCGGACCGCCTCGGCCACGTCGACGTCGTCCACCGCGAGCGACGCGGTGCCGGAGTCGAACCGGGTGACCTCGATCAGGTCGTTCACCAGCCGCGCCAGGTTGTGTGTCTCCTGGCTGACCAGCCGCACCGCCTCGCCCGCCGCGTCCGGCAGCCGCTTCGCTTCGGCGTCGAGCATGTCGGTGACGGCGGTCATCGCGGCCAGCGGCGTGCGCAGTTCGTGCGACACGTCGGCGACGAACCGCCGCGCGTCGGCTTCCATCCGGCGCAGTTCGCCGACGTGCCGTTGCAGCGAGTCGGCGGTCGAGTTGAACGTCTCGGCGACACTGGCCAATTCGTCGCTGCCGCGCACGGTGATCCGGGCGTCGAGGTCGCCCGCGCCGAGCCTGCGGGCCGCGCGCTGCAGCTCGCCGACCGGCCGCAACACGCTGCTGGCGGCGAGTACCGCGAGGATCAAAGCCACCACCAGCGCGGCCCCGCCGGCGAGCCACGCGTTCCTGGCGAGCCCGTTCACCGCCTCGATTTCCGCGTCGAGATTGCGCAGTTCGTAGACCTCGATCCCGGACGGAACCGTCGGATTCCGCCGGTCGCCGGTCGAGATCAGCAACGGCGAGCCCAGCGCCAGTTGCGTCACGCCGCCGACGTCCACGCGCTGCCACGCGACCCGGCCGGACTGCACTGCTCCGCGCAGTTCCGGCGTGATCACCGAGGCGGGCATGTCGCCCGCGCTGTGCCCGCCGCTCGTCACCAGCGCGGAGTTCTTCCGGCCGTTCAGCCGGTCGGCGGCCACCTGCAGCGCGTTCGCGTCCACCGGCCGCCGGGGGAGCGGGTACAGCTGCTTGAGCTGGTTCGTCATCTCGACGGCGGCGTTGTCCTGGGTGCGCTGCAGGATCCCGTCGCGGGCCCGCACGTACCCGATCCCGGCGACGGCCACCGCGGTGAACACGCTCAGCAGCGCGAACGCGACCAGCAGCCGGGTGCGCAGGCCCCGGAACTGCCAGCCGGTCACAGCGGCCCGAAGCGATAGCCGAAACCTCGCAGGGTCTGGACGTACACCGGTTTCGCGGCGTCGTCCTCGATCTTGGACCGCAACCGCTGCACGCACGCGTCGACGAGCCGCGAATCGCCGAGATACCCCTGATCCCACACGGATTCGAGCAGCTGCTGGCGGCTGAGCACGCGGCCGGGGGACGCGGAGAGCTCCAGCAGCAGCCGCAGCTCGGTGGGCGCGAGGCCGATGACCGTGCCGTGCTTGCTGACCACGAGACCCTCGCGGTCGATCGTCAGGTCGCCGTGTCGTTCCGGACCCGGTTTCGCGCCCTGGCCGCGCGGCTCGCCGCCGGTGCGGCGCAGCACGGCGCGGATGCGCGCCTCCAGGACGCGGGCCTGCGCGGGCTTCACGACGTAGTCGTCGGCTCCCGCTTCGAGCCCGGCCACCACGTCGATGTCGTCGTTGCGCGCGGTGAGCATGATGATCGGCAGGTCGCCGGACGCGCGGATGCGGCGGCACACCTCGAAGCCGTCCATCCCGGGCAGCATGAGGTCGAGGACGACGACGTCGGCCGGGTCCCCGGCGAGCCGGGCGAGGCCTTCCTCTCCGGTCTCCACCGCGTCGACCGTGTGGCCCTGATACGTCAGGGCCAGCCGCAGGCCGTCGCGGACGGCCTGGTCGTCTTCGATCAGCAGCACCCTCGGCATGTCTCCCACTATCGCAGCCCGCCCGTCCGCCCGCCCGGACAGTCCACAGCGGACAACCGGGTCCCAGCCTGCCCGGCCCGGATCCCCGCCCGGTGCGTGCCGTGTCATCGTTCGGTAACAGCGCGGCCGTGGCGAACTGTTACAGAGCTGTCAAACTCCGTGCGCAGTGCGCGCACACTGGGGTCCGAAGGTGGACCCCATGATCGAGTCGCTTCGCCGGCCCCGGGTCCTCGCGGCCGTCACCCGCCTCCTGGCGGTGGCGCTGCTCCCGGCGGCTTTCCTGCGTTCGCCCGGCCGCGGCCGGCACCTGGCCTGCCAGTGGGCGCTCGCGATGCGATACCCGGCCGAGGACCTTGACGGTCTCAGCGAACCGGCCCGCGCGGCCTTCACCGCGGCGCGCACCGAGGCGTTCTGGCGGCACAGCCAGCTCATCGGGCTCACCTCCGGCCATCGCGACGCCGCCCACCAGCACCGGCTGTTCGCCGAAGAGGTGCACCGCACCGGTTCTGTTGCTGCGGCCCGTCGCCGGGTGTTGCCGCCGCACGAGTCGGCACACGTTCGCGGCACGGCACTGGACGTGCGCCCGAGCGAGGGCGCGGCGTGGCTGGAACGGCACGGGCCGGAGTATCGGCTGTATCGCCGCTACGACAACGAATGGTGGCACTTCGAGTACCACGCGCACACCGTGCCGATGCGGTTGCCGGACCCGGATTCTTTGCGTCCGGCTTCGATGGCCCGGGTCGCCAGCTAGGGTGAATTCCCCTTTGCGGCACGGGATTCCAGGTATCGTCGTTCGGGAACGCTGAGTGTTTTCTGTGCCGCTGAACGGTAATAGGCCCGGGCTTGCTCGGGATCGCCCGCCAGGTCGAGCAGGTGCGCGCGCACGACGTCCACGCGATGGTGCTCGTCCAGTCCGGCGATCTCGTCCAGCTGCCGCAATCCCTCGCGCGCGCCGTGGACCATGGCGACCGGGACGATCCGGTTCAGCGCCGCGACCGGACTCGGTGCCACGGCGAGCAGAAGGTCGTAGAGCGCGAGGATCTGCGGCCAATCGGTGTCCTCGGCGCGGGCCGCCTCGTCGTGCACGGCGGCGATCGCGGCCTCGAGCTGATACGGCCCGAGCTGCGCGCTGACCAGAGTCTTCCCGATCAGGTCGAGCCCTTCGGCGATCGCGGCGGAGTCCCAGCGGGAGCGGTCCTGCTCGGCCAGCGGAACGGCGGTGCCGTCCGGCCGGGTCCGTGCGGGCCGCCGGGCGTCGCTGAGGAGCATGAGCGCCAGCAGCCCGGCGACCTCGCCGTCGTCGGGGACCTGCGCGTGCAGCTGCCGGGTGAGCCGGATGGCCTCGGCGGTGAGCTCGACCCGGTTGACCGCGGTCCCGGAGCTGGCGGTGTGGCCCTCGGTGAAGATCAAGTACAGCACCTGTAGCACCGCGGCCATCCGCTCGGCCCGTTCTTCCGGCGGCGGCATCCGGAATCGCGCGCCGCTGAGCCGTTTCTTGGCCCGGTTGATCCGCTGGCTCACGGTTTTCTCCGGCACCAGCAACGCCCGGCCGATTTCTGCCGTGGTGAGGCCGCCGACCGCTCGCAGCGTCAAGGCGAGCTGGGACGCTTTGCCGAGTTCGGGGTGACAGCACAGCATCAGCAGGGTCAGCGTGTCGTCTTCGGCCGGCGCCAGCTCCGGTTGCGGCACCGCCAATCCGGCGGCCGTGTGCTCGCGCTGCCGGCGGGCGGATTCGCTGCGTTCGATGTCGATGCGCCTGCGCGCGGCGGCGGTGATCAGCCAGCTCTTGGGGTTGTCCGGCAGGCCCTGCTCCGGCCACTTCAACGCGGCGGACAGCAGCGCTTCCTGCACCGCGTCCTCGCACAGCGCGAAGTCGCCGAACCGGCGGCAGACAGCGGTGAGCACCTGCGGCGCGAGATCGCGCAGGAGCTGTTCGAAACCGGGCGAGGGAGTCAGAGATCCAGCTCTTTCACGTTGCGGAGCGGCCGTACCTCGATCTTGCCGTACAACGCGTCCGGCACCCGGGCGGCGTGCTCCAGCGCTCGTTCCATGCTCTCGCATTCGACGAGGTAGAAGCCGACCAGATGCTCCTTGACCTCGGCGAACGGGCCGTCGCTCGCCACCGCCTTGCCGTCGCGCACGGTGACGCATTTGGCTTCGGCCGGGTCCGCCAACCCGTCGCTGAGCACCAGTTCGCCGGACTCTTCCAGCGACCGGGTGAGCGCGAGATGGCTGCGGCCGAACTCGGCCTTCTTCTCGTCCGGCAGCTCCTCCCAGAGCGCGCGGAACCGCGGGTTGCTGTGGATCATGATCAGGTACCGCACTTCCCGGCCCCCTTCGAAAGTTTTTCGCCGCCGGGGTCGCCTTCCGGATTCCGGCTCCGACGTCCCCGGTGAAAGTCAGCTGAGGAAGGAGCATAGTAGTGCGGAAGATCGTGGCCGGACTGTCGGTTTCGCTGGACGGGGTGACCGAGTCGCCGCCGGACTGGATGATGCTGAACCACGAGGCGGACGACGTGATCCGGGCCAGCATCGCCGAGTCCGACGCCGTCCTGCTCGGCCGGAACACCTACGCGGACTTCGCCCGCATGTGGCCCGGGCTGGGCGACTCGTCGCCGATGGCCGCCTTCCTGAACAACACCCCGAAGTACGTCGTGTCGAGCACGCTCACTGAACTGGATTGGAGCGGCTCGACGCTGCTCGGCGCGGACTTGGCTGAATTGGCCGCGCTCAAGGCCAAATCGGGCAAGAACATCCACATTCCCGGCAGCCCCCGGCTGGTGCGCTCGCTGCTGCTGGCGGGTTTGCTGGACGAGCTGAATCTGCTGATCCACCCGATCGTGCTCGGCTCGGGCGCGCGGCTGTTCGAGGAGCCCTCCGACCGGGCGGACCTCGAACTCGTCGCTTCTCGGACGTTCGAAAACGGGGTTCTCTCGGTGACGTACCGGCCGACGCCGGGTTCATAATTCTCAAGGAGTGAAAATGTTCGACACCAGCAAAGCATTCAGCGGTTTCTCCGTGGACGACATCCCCGCCGCGCGGAAGTTCTACGCCGAGACGCTCGGCATCGAGGTCACCGAAAACTGGGGGATGCTGCGCCTGCACCTCGCCGAAGGCCGTGAAGTGCTGGTCTACCCGAAGGGGGACAAGCACGTTCCGGCCGAGTACACCATTCTCAACTTCCCGGTCGACGACATCGAGCGGGCGGTCGCGGACCTTGGCGCGGCAGGCGTTTCGTTCGAACCCTTCGACGGGGTGGACGAGAAGGGCGTGTTCCGGCTCGGCGGTCCGCTGATCGCGTGGTTCAAGGATCCGGCGGGGAATATTCTTTCTGTCCTCCAAGAAAACTGAAGCGCAAGACTGAAGATGCCGGGCCGGGTGTCTAGGTGAGAAGTTGGAGGCATGACGACGATTTCGGCGCCAGCTCGGACGGGCTGGCGGGGATTGCTCGCAGTGGCGGCGGCAGTGGTCGTGGTCGCTTCCGCGGTGGGCTTTTTCCGTGCTTTCCACATGCCCGTGACGGACCCGGCTGATTCGACGAGTTCGATGAGTTCGACGCCGGATCGGCGGCTGCACGGCATGGCGCTGGCCGACATGCCGGAGATGTTCGTGGCCGGAGCAGCGTTGCTTCTCGCGCTGGGAGCCGCGCTGGTTCTCGGCCGGACGCGGCAGAGCGTTTCCGTGCCACAGCCGAAAGTCCGGGGAAGGCGGACGATCGCGGTAGTCGCCACTGCCGCGCTGACAATCGACATCAGCAAGACGTCGACGCTGGGTTTCGTCATTCCCGGCCTGCGCGCGGAATACGGCATCGACGCCTCGACCGCGTCACTGCTGGCGGTCAGCGGCTTGTCCGGCACCGCATCGGGCGCGTTGCTGTGCAGTCAGCTGGCCGAGCGCATCGGAAGGCGGGCCTGTTACTTGCTCGCCACGCTCGGATTCACCGCGACCAGCATGTGCGGCACGATGCCGAATTTCGGCGGCAACGTGGTGATGTGCTTCCTGATGGGCATCGCCGTCGGCGGGCTGGCTCCGATGCTGATCACAGTCCTGAGCGACCTTTTCCCCGGACGAGGCAGGGGAGCGGTGGTGACCGGGTTGTCGATCGTCGCGACCGCGATCGGCTACCTGGTCGCCTCCGGCTCGGCGTTGTGGCTGGAGCCGATATTCGGGTGGCGGGTGCTGTGGCTCATCGGCGCACCGACCGGCCTGCTGCTGGCCGCCGCGGCAGCCGTCATCCCGGACCAGCGCAGCTTGACCGCACGCCCCGCGACGGAAGCGAACTGGCTGGCCCGCAACACGCTCACGACCCGCCTGCAATGGGTGTTCGCGTTTTCGATCGGCTTGACCACGTTCGGCCTGACAACCTGGGTGCCAACCCTGTCCCGCGTCGGCGGCCTTTCGCTGACCACGGCGAACGCCCTGCTCACCGGATCCGCGGTGGCGATGGTGGTGTGCGCGGGGCTGCTAGTGCTCGGCTACCGCCGTTTCGGCCCGACTGGCGTGACAGTGCGATTAGCCGTGTGCACCGCAGTGTTGCTGCTGGCACTCGCGGTGTCCGGATGGGCAGTCGCCGCTCCGTGGCTGTCGGCCGCCGTACTGACGGTCGCCCTGTTGGGCGTCAACACGATGGCCGCGGTATTCCTCCCCGTCGCCGCCGACGTAGCCGACGACGGCCAGCGTGGGCGGGTTGCCGGTTCGGTGTCGTTCTTCAACCGACTCGGCGGATTGACCGGGCCGCTGGTGCTTTCGCTGCTGGTCACATCGGTGACCGACGTACTGACCGCGGTCGCGCTCCTAGCCCTGCTGTGCGGTTCGGTCGCGGCTTACACGAGCCGCCGACAACGGGTGCTGCGAAAGGCCGGTGCGGAGGTGGGGTGACTGCGGGGTCTGCCAGTGGTCGCCTCGCCGGACGTCGACACGATGGCGGTGCTGCTCCTGCCGGTTGCCGCCGACGTCGCCGACGACGGCCAGCGCGGCCGATCACCGGCTCGGTCCGGCTGGCAGGCCCGCTGGTGCTTTGGCTGCTGCTGAGGTCGGGCGTCGGACGTGCTGATGGTGGTCGCGATCCTCGCGCTGTTGTGCGGTTCGGTCGCCGTTCGCACCAGTCGTCGACAACGGGTGCTGCTGAAGGCCGGGGCGGTGGTGCTGTGACCGCCGGGTCTGTCCATGGTGGTCGCCTTGCTGGGCGGCAGTACGGCGGCCGCGGTGTTCCTCCCCGTCGCCGACGCCGGTCAGCGTGGACGGGTCGCCGGTTCGGTGTCGTTCTTCACCCGGCTCGGCAGTTGGCTAGCCCGCTGGTGTTTCCGCTGCCGGTCACGGTCGCGCACCGGAAGCGCCCCTCGGCGGCCACCGGGCCCTGCCCGCGACTGTCCACAGTGGTCAAAACCGCCGAGCGAACGGCTGCGGTCGGCGCATCCGCACCAGCAACAGCAACGGGATCAGCACGTAAGGGAGGTTGAACGCGAGGAACTTGCCCGGATTGCCAGTACGGGTCGCCGGGTCGCCGAAGAACTCGACGCCGAACACGACGATCCCGGTGAGCGTGACGATCATCGTCGCGTACACCACCGCGAACAGCTGGATCCCGTTGCGACCGGCGACGAGACACCAGACGAGCACGACATAGAAAGGCAGGTAGACGAACGCGGACAGCCCGGTGACGATCCGCATCCAGTCCGGCGGGTGCATGAAGAGCGGGTCGGCGTCGTGGGCGTACCAGTAGTTGGAGTCGACGAAGAAGTTGCCGGTCGGGCGGGAGAAGTCGACGCCGATCGTCGGCAGCAGGTCGCTGATCAGCGACGTCACCGTGAAGACCGAGAAGATCACCGCGAAGAAGATGTCGATCTTGCGCTCGCGCAGGGGCAGGTTCGCCGTCGTGGTGCCCATCGGCGGATTCTACCGGCGTCGCGCGGGCGATTCCGGCAGTACAGTCGCGGTCATGAACGCGTTCCAGGTGTGCCTCTGGGTTTTCGCGGGCGTGTGCGCCGGCTGCTGGCTGTTGTCGGTGCTCACCAGGGAGTACTCCTGGGTGGACCGGATCTGGTCGGCCGTCCCGGTGGCCTACGCCGGGATCTTCGCCGGTCACGCGGGGTTCGCGGACGCCAGGCTCAACCTGCTGTTCGCGCTCGTGTTCCTGTGGGGCGCGCGGCTGACGTTCAACTACGGCCGCAAGGGCGGCTACGCCCGCGGCGGCGAGGACTACCGCTGGGCGGTGCTGCGCGGCCGGATGGCTCCGTGGCAGTTCCAGCTGTTCAACCTCTTCTTCATCACGCTCTACCAGAACGTGATCCTGCTGCTCATCACGCTGCCCGCGTGGACCGCGCTCGACCATCAGACTCCGTTGGGCGCCGTCGACATCGTGCTGGCCGTCGCGTTCGTGGGCTGTCTGGTCGGCGAAACCGTCGCGGATCAGCAGCAGTGGAACTTCCATCAAGGGAAGAAGCGCGAGACGGCCGCCGGGCGCACCCCGGACCCGCGGTTCGCGCAGACCGGGCTCTTCCGCTTTTCCCGCCACCCCAACTTCTTCTTCGAACAAGCGCAGTGGTGGCTCGTGTTCCTGTTCGGGGTCTCCGCGGCGGGCGCGGTCACCTGGACGATCGCCGGCGCGGTCCTGCTGACCGCTCTGTTCATCGGCTCGACGATCTTCACCGAGAGCATCACCCTCGGCCGCTATCCGGAGTACGCGGACTACCAGCGGCGCGTTTCGCCGATCGTGCCGTGGTTTCCGCGCCGCGCGGCGTCCGAGCCCGTGCGCGAGGGATAGCCGGTACGTCCGGAATGTGGCGGTGGTCACGTCAATGCCGTGAACCGGCGTCATGTCCGATGAGTCGGAAGGATACCGTTCGCTCAGTAGGGTGACGGTTCATACGACTGGGGGTGGACCCATGATCGGTTTCGAGACCGACGTGAAGGATCTGCGCAAGGCGAGCGGGTTCGTCGAGGACGCCGGGCACGCGGCGGAGACCGCGCGCGACGGCGTGCGCGGGCTGGACATGCCCGAGGCGACCGGACCACAGGGCATCTTCGGCGGGTTCAACCCGTTCGGCGGCGGCCCGACGACGGCGTTCGGCGGGTCGCTCGGCATGCGCCAGGTCGCGGCGGCGTACGAGTACCACCGCTCGAAGGTCGAGGAAGCGCTGGCGAAGCTCGCTTTCACCACGCAGCAGGCGAGCGTCGCGCTCGCGCGCGTGGCCGACCTGTACGAGAGCGCCGACGGGGAAGCGCGGATGGGCGTGCGCAACGCGGCAGGGGAGGGGCTCTGACGTGAGCGACCAGGAAAACTACTTCGGGCTGAGCGGCGGTTCGGACGAGCGCCCGCGCGAGCAGCTGCTCGAAGGCATCTGCGAGGACCTGCAGCAAGGTGCGAACGACGCGCTCGACGGCGTGCTGGCGTTGCGCTACGCGGAGTTCATGCTGTTCCAGATGATGGACGGCCTGTACGAGTCCTATCAGGACGAGGTCACGAGCATCTTCCGCGAGTTCTCCGAGGCCGACCTCAAGGACACCGGCTCCGGTCTGCAGGCGTTGATCAACTCCTACGAGCACATCTGGCAGAACCTCGGCCGCGGCTCGATGACGGAGCTGCGCCGGGCGAAGGAACTGATGGGCTCGTGGCGCGGCGAGGCGGCCGAGGACGTCAAGACGTATCTCGACCGGCTGTCGGAGACATACGACCAGATGGCCACTGAGATCTCTGTGCTGGAGAGTGGCGTCGTCGCTGGCCGCGACAGCGTGTGGGGCGCGCGGGACGACCTCAACACGCTGGGCAAGTCGTTCAAGGACGCCGCGGAGAAGTACCAGAAGGACAAGGCCAAGGAGGGCGAGATCTCGCTGTCCAAGGTGATGACGACGGCCTTCACCGCGGCACTGGTCGGGATGCTCGCCGCGGTCGCGACCCCGGCTGCCGCGGGCGCCGGGCTGAGCCTCGCCGCGGCGGGAACGCAGGCCGCGGTGGCCGGTGCCGGCGCGGGGCTGTCCGAGGTCGTGGCGGAGGCCTCGGCGCGGGTCGAAGGGGAGTCCGCGAAGGAAATCTTCGAGAGTTTCCTCGACAACGTCGAGAAGATCCGCTCGGGAATGGACCAGTCGACCGGACGGCTGGCGGACAAGATCCGCGAGAAGGCCGACGGTTTGCCCGACATCCCGAAGCCCGCCGACGTGAGCCCCGGCGACTCGTTCGACCCGTCCAACTTCGAGACTTCCAACACCCCGAAGGACACCGAGAAGAAGGTCCGGGACCGGAACGTCGACATCGCGCCGGACGGTTCGGTGTCACAGCCGCTGTCGCCGTCCACAATGGACTGATGTGTCCGGCCCGGAAGAACTGATCCAGGCACTGTCCGCGTTGTCGGTCGAGGCGTCCTCGGCCGACAACGCGGTCGCGGCCACGGTGAACACCGACGGTGTCCTCACTGGACTGAAACTCTCTGCCGCAGTGCGGAATTTGCCGCCGGAGGAGTTGGCCGCGCTGGTGCTGCACACGTACGCCGAAGCGCAGCGGCAATCGGCGCACGAGACGGCGTCGTTGCTGGCTCCGCTCGGCACGCGCGGGTACGTGATGGACCGGCTGAAGTGGCGGGCGGGGTTCACTCCGGACGTTGCCCCCGCCACTCCGCCCGCTGCTCCTCGGCGGTCTGCTCGGCCTGTTCCGCCGGTCGAAGCGACACCGGCTGCGGTGCCGGTCCAGCCGAAACCCGTTGTTGGGTCAGGGAAACCTTCCTCGACACAGGCTGCTCCCGGGCCTCGGCAAGCAGCGGGTGGCGCCTCCGCGGCGACGGGCGAGGGCGACTATCTCCGCAACCGCACCGCCGACCCCGAGCAACCGGCGGAACCGGAACGCCCGGTGAGCGACGAGGACTGGTACGAGGCCGGCGTGCGGTTCGACGAGGCCTGGTAGCCGCTCAGTTGAGCGTGCCCTCGTCGCCGAGCAGCTTGCGCAACCCCGGCAGGACCGCGGAAAGGTCTTTGCCGGTGCGGAAAGCGACGACCGTCGTCTCGGTCTCGCCGGTGTTGCCGAACAGCGCGACCGTGTCCGCCATCGCGGCGTCGAAGGCCGCTTCCGGGTCCGTCGTCTGCCCGCGCAGCCATCGGCGGAGGACGTGGTTGTGCGCCGTCACCACAGCCGCCGCCATGAGTTCGGCGCGCAGTGCGGTTTCCTCGCCGCCGCCCATCCAGCGGTGGACGAATTCCTGGAAAAGCCGCTGATACTGCCGCGTGCCGGCGATTTCCCGGGCGCGCAGCGCGGGCACGCTGCGGGTGAGGCGGTACCGCGCCAGCGCCAGATCGCCCTCGGCGACGTAGTGCCGCAGCACCAGCCGCGACGCCTCGGTGACCGCGACGGTCGCGGTGCGCGGGTCGGAACCGGCCAGCCGGGCTTCGATCGCGCTCAGCAGCACCTCGTGGTCAGGGAAAATGACGTCCTCTTTGGACCGGAACGCACGGAAGAACGTGCTGCGCCCGACGCCCGCGCGGTCGGTGATGTCGTCGACCGTCGTCTGGTCGTAGCCGCGCTCCTCGAACAGCGCGAACGCGGCCTCGGTCAGCCGTTGCTTGGCCGGTTTCTCGGGCATCGGGCCACCTTTCGCACGCACGCTGCGGCCAGCCTAATCGCCTGCCGGCCCGGGCGAGCAGGGTGAGGTGGACCACCCCGCCCTGGCCTACTCGTCGGTACTGAGTACCGTCATCATGAAACCAAGTACCGGAGGGATGGGTGAGGCACGTGGAGCTCGTCGGCGTGGTCGGCTGCGGCCAGATGGGGGCGGGGATCGCCGAGGTGTGCGCCCGGGCCGGGCTGGACGTCGTGGCGGTCGAATCGAGCCGGGCGGCCGCCGACGCGGGCCGGGCGCGGCTCGAGGCTTCGCTGGCCAGGGCCGAGCGCAAGGGGAAGATCGCGTCCGCGGCCGACGTGCTGGAGCGGATCCGGATCACCGAGGACCTCGACGACCTGGCCGACCGCACGCTCGTCGTCGAGGCGATCGTGGAGAACGAAGCGGTCAAGGCGGAGCTGTTCGGGAAGCTGGACAAGATCGTCACCGCGCCGGACGCGGTGCTGGCGTCCAACACGTCCTCGATCCCGATCATGAAGCTCGGCACCGCGACCCAGCGGCCGGCGCAGGTGCTCGGCATCCACTTCTTCAACCCGGTCCCGGTGTTGCCGCTGGTCGAGCTGGTGCCGAGCCTGCTCACCGGCGACGAGACCACCGACCGCGCGCGGAAGTTCGCCGAGGAGACGCTGGGCAAGCACGCGATCCTGTGCCAGGACCGCGCCGGGTTCGTGGTGAACGCGCTGCTGATCCCGTTCATCCTCGCCGCCGTGCGCATGCTGGAGTCGGGCTTCGCGACGAAGGAAGCGATCGACGAGGGCCTCGTGCGCGGCGCCGCGCACCCGCAGGGCCCGCTCGCACTGGCCGACCTGATCGGGCTCGACACCACGAAGGCGGTCGCGGAATCGCTGTACGAGGAGTTCAAGGAGTCGCTGTACGCGCCGCCGCCGCTGCTGGCCCGGATGGTCGACGCGGGCCTGCTGGGCCGCAAGACCGGCCGCGGCTTCTACACCTACTGAGTTCCGGCGAGGAGATCCCGATGAGCTTCGACCTGTTCAAAATCAACGAAGACCACGAAGCGATCCGCGAGGCCGTCCGCGCGGTCGCCGAAGAGCAGATCGCCCCGCACGCCGCGGAGGCCGACGAGCGCGAGGAATTCCCCAAGGCGTCCTACGACGCACTGGTCGCGTCGGACTTCCACGCCCCGCACGTGCCGGAGCAGTACGGCGGCGCCGGTGCCGACGCGCTGGCCACCTGCATCGTGATCGAGGAAGTGGCGCGAGTGTGCGCGTCGTCCTCGCTCATTCCCGCGGTGAACAAACTCGGCAGCCTGCCGCTGATCCTGGCCGCGAACGAGGACGTCAAGGCGAAGTACCTGCCGCCGCTGGCCTCGGGCGAGGCCGGATTCTCGTATGGACTGTCCGAACGCGACGCAGGTTCCGACACCGCCTCGATGCGTTGCCGCGCCACCCCTTCCGGCGATGACTGGATCCTTAATGGACAGAAGTCGTGGATCACCAACGCCGGTGTGTCGGAGTACTACACGGTTCTGGCGGTAACCGACCCGGACGGCCGCCGCGGCGCCAACGTGAGCGCGTTCGTGGTGGAAAAGTCCGACGCTGGCTTTTCTTTCGGTGCCAAGGAAAAGAAACTGGGTGTCAAGGGCTCGCCGACGCGTGAGCTGCTGTTCGACCAGGTGCGCATCCCCGGCGACCGAATGGTCGGCGAGCCGGGCCAGGGCCTGAAGATCGCCCTGCGGACGCTTGACCACACCCGCGTGACGATCGCCGCGCAGGCCGTCGGGATTGCCCAGGGCGCGCTGGACCACGCGCTGGCGTACGTCAAGGAGCGCAAGCAGTTCGGCAAGCACATCGCGGATTTCCAGGGCATCCAGTTCATGCTGGCGGACATGGCGATGGCAGTGGAGACGGCGCGCCAGATGGTGTACACCGCGGCCGCGAAGTCCGAACGCGGTGACGCTGACCTGTCGTTCTTCGGCGCGGCGGCGAAGTGCCACGCGTCGGACGTGGCGATGAGCGTGACTACGGATGCGGTCCAGTTGCTGGGTGGTTATGGGTACACGCGGGACTTCCCGCTGGAGCGGATGATGCGGGACGCGAAGATCACCCAGATCTACGAGGGCACGAACCAGATCCAGCGGCTGGTGATGGCTCGGCAGCTGTTGAAGGGCTGAGGTTTCCGGTTTGGGGAAGCGGCACCGTCGAGATCGGCGGTGCCGTTTTCGCGTCTGGCGGATCAGGACCCAGCCTTGTGCTGCCGATCATGCCGCCGCTGCGCCTTCACCACATCAACCGTCCGCGCACCAACCCAATCCAACAGTCCCTGCAGCGGCGTCGCCAACTCCTGCCCAAGCTCGGTGAGCGAGTACGTCACCTTCGGCGGCGTAGCGGGCTCAACCGCGCGGTGGATCAATCCATCCCGGGTGAGGATGCGCAGGTTCTGCGAGAGCATCTTCTCGCTGATCCCGCCGATCGTGTCGCGCAGTTCGTAGAAGCGCGCCGGCCGGTCGCGCAGCGAGAGCAGGATCAGCGTTCCCCAGCGGCTGCACACGTGGTTGAGCACGTCCCGGCCGGGGCAGTCGCTGTTGAATGCGTCACCCGGGTCCGCGGCGGCTCGGCGTCCTGCCTCGATGCCTACTCCCATGCCGGGAGCTTACCTCGCGGTTCGTACTTACGAAAAGATAGCCCAAAACCTACGGTGAGCCTCACTGCCCTACGAGGAGGTACTCCCGTGTCCAAGACTCTGGTGATCGGCGCTACCGGCAACGTCGGCCGTCAGGTGGTTGTTCAGTTGACCGAGCGCGGTCTTCCGGCGCGCGCGTTGGCTCGGCGGCCGGAACAAGCCAATCCGCCCAGCGGCGTTGAGGTCGTTCCCGGCGATCTGTCTGATGTGGACAGTCTGCGTGCCGCATTGCGGGGCGTGGACTCGGTATTCTTGATGTGGCCGTTGATTTCCGGCGATCCGGCTCAAGAGATCGCGGACACGATCGCCGGAAGTGCGCGGCGGTTGGTGCTGTTGTCGTCGGCTGCGGCGCGCAATGACTCGGACGACGCGATCAGTCAGGTCCATCGCGCGGTGGAGAAGGCGATCGAGCGCACGAGTCTGGAGTGGACGTTCCTTCAACCCCACGGCTTCGCGA
Organism: Amycolatopsis sp. cg13; assembly: GCF_041346965.1. Taxonomy (GTDB): domain Bacteria; phylum Actinomycetota; class Actinomycetes; order Mycobacteriales; family Pseudonocardiaceae; genus Amycolatopsis. Next base: position 2,523,497 of record NZ_CP166848.1, on the reverse strand, counting down.
CCAACACGCTCGGCTGGGCGTCGCAGATTCGCGAGAACGGTGTCGTTCGCGGGGCGTACGGCTCGGTGTACTCGACGCTCATCCACGAGGCCGACATGGCGGCGGTCGCCGTGACCGCGCTGACTTCCGACGGGCATGTCGGCGCGAAGTACGACCTCACCGGTGCTGCGGCGCTCACGCAGGTCGAGCAGGTCCGGGTGATCGGGGAGGTGATCGGCCGCGAGACCCGCTGGGAGGAGGTGCCCCGGGAGGTCGCGCGCGAACTCCTGCTCGAGCGGATTCCGGCGAAGTACGCGGACGCCATGCTCGACGCGTTCGCTCGCTTGGCCGGTCGCGAACCTGACCGGCCGACGACGACGGTGGAGGACGTCACCGGGGTTCCGGCGCGGACTTTCGCCCAGTGGGTGGCCGATCACGCGGCCGAGTTCGCTCCGGCGGGGCGCTGAGGCAAGGGCCGCGTGCGCCGAGGGCGATCCGCGGCGGCGCGCGGCCGCGGGATCGACGAGGCCGGTCCGGCGGGCGTCGCGGTCCGGGGTCCGCAAGCCCGGTCGCACCCTGCTGCGGCGCGGGTTCAGCAATTGCTAATATTCGCAATTGCTGAACCCTTCCAGCTCGCCCGCGGGCGGGTCCGGACCGAAGGAGGCGCCCGTGAGCAAGCCGCTCTACCAGCTCAAAGCCGAGTTCTTCAAGACGCTCGGCCATCCGGCCCGGATCCGGGTGCTGGAGCTGCTGTCCCAGCGCGAGCACGCCGTCGCGGAGATGCTGCCCGAGGTCGGGATCGAACCGGCGAACCTGTCGCAGCAGCTGGCGGTCCTGCGCCGGATGGGGCTGGTCACCACGCGCAAGGAAGGGTCGAGCGTCTACTACTCGCTGATCAGCCCGCAGGTCGCGGAGCTGATGGCGGTGGCGCGCGAAATTCTCACCGGCGTGCTGTCCGGGCAGGTCGAACTGCTCGACGACCTGCGTACCGCGCAGGCCGGCAGCGCGCGGCCCGCGGAGCGCTGAGGTGCGCGGGACCTGGCGCGCCGGAGGTGCGCGGTGCTGAGACTGTGGCGCGCGATCCGCCGGACCGGGCGGGCCGCCGAACCCGCGCCGCCTCGGCCGGAGCCGTTGCCGCGGGCGCGTGAGCTGGGCGGTTCGGTCCAGTTGCGGCACGTGGACGCGGGATCGTGCAACGGCTGCGAGATCGAGATCGGTGCGGCGTTCGGCGCGGTCTACGACGCGGAACGGTACGGCGCGCGGCTGGTCGCGTCGCCGCGGCACGCGGACGGGCTGCTGGTCACCGGACCGGTCACGCGCAACATGACGGAGCCGTTGAAGCGCACGTACGAGGCCGTGCCGCGGCCGCGGACGGTCGTGGCGATCGGGGACTGCGCGCGGAACTGCGGCGTGTTCGCCGGTGCTTACGGCGTGACCGGCCCGGTGCGCGACGTCGTGCCGGTCGACCTCGAAGTGCCTGGCTGCCCGCCGAGGCCCGAGGCGATCGTCGAGGCGGTGCGAAAGCTGACGGGCCGGTGAACCTCGCGGCGACAGGGCTCGGGACGGCGGTGGCGAGCGGGACGGCGGCAGCGCTGGTGAGCCTCGTGACGCCCGCCAAGGCACGGACGCTCGTGTCCGGAATCGGCACGATGCTCGCGGGTGCGGCCGGGGTCGTGGCGGGCGCGGCGGCGCTCGCCGGGCAGACCGCGCACGCCAGTTTGCCTTGGCTGCTGCCGTTGTCCGGGTTTTCCCTCGATCTGGACCGGATGGGCGGGCTGTTCACGGCTGTCACCGGCGGAGTGGCGATCGCGGCGGGGCTGTACGGCATCGGTTACGCGCGAAACGGGCTGCGCGCCCGCACAGTGCAGGCCGTGCAGCCGCTGTTCGTGGTGGCGATGCTTTTCGTGCCCGCGGCGGCCTCGGTCGGCGCCTTCCTGGTGTGCTGGGAGCTGATGGCGGTCACGTCGCTGGTGCTGCTGCTGGCCGAGCACCGGCTGCGGCCCGCGGTCGCGTCGGCGGGCCGGTGGTACGCGGTCATGACGCACCTCGGGTTCGTGACTGTCCTCATCGGACTGCTCTGGTTCGCCGCGCTCGCGGGCGGCGACAGTTTCGCGGCGTTGCGCGCCGCTTCTCCGCCGCCGGCCGCGGCGAGTGCGATCTTCCTGCTCGTACTGGCCGGGTTCGGTTCGAAGGCCGGGATCGTGCCGCTGCACGCCTGGCTCCCGCGCGCGCATCCGGAGGCGCCGAGCCACGTGTCCGCGCTGATGTCGGCGGCGATGGTCAACCTCGGCGCGTACGGCGTGCTCCGCGTCGGGTTCGACCTCCTCGGCGGCGGCCCGCGCTGGTGGTGGGTCGTCGTGCTCGCGCTGGGCGCCGGCTCGGCGGGGTACGGGATCCTCCAGGCGGTGATGGCGTCGGATCTCAAGCGGCTGCTGGGATATTCGACCACGGAGAACCTCGGGCTGGTCTTCGCCGGGATCGGGGCGGCCGGGCTGCTCGCGTCCTCCGGCGCCCGCGTCGCGGCGGGGCTGGCGCTGGCCGCGGCGTTGCTGCACACCGTGGGGCACGCCGCGTTCAAGACGCTGTTGTTCCTCGCCGCCGGATCGGTCGTCCACGCGACCGGCACCGGCGACCTTGACGCGCTCGGCGGCCTGCGCACCCGGATGCCCTGGACCACTGGCCTGTTCGGGCTCGGCGCGCTGGCCGCCTCGGCGTTGCCGCCCGGCACGGCTTTCGTGTCCGAATGGTTGCTGCTGCAGGCTTTGGTGCACGGTCTCCCGGCGGCAGGAGTGGTCACCGCGGTCGCGATGCCGCTCACGATGGCCGCTGTCGCGCTCACCGCGGGCCTTGCGGTGGCGACGTTCGTCAAGGCGTTCGGCATCGGCTTCCTCGCGAAACCGCGCGGCGCCGCCGCGGAACGAGCGCACGAAAGCCCGGCGTCGATGCTCGTCGGCATGGGCCTCGCGGCGGTCGCGTGCGTGGTGCCCGCGCTGTTCCCGACGCTGGTGTTGCCCGCGATCGGCGCGGCGGCGGGCTTCGGCGATCCGGCCGCGCGCGACCTGCTCACCGTGCGGCTGAACGGTGTCGCGGGCACGGTTTCGCCGCTGCTGATCACCGGCGGCCTGCTCGGCGGCGCGCTGTTCGTGGTCGCGGCGGTGCGGATGCTCGCGTCGAACCGGGCGCGCCGGGAAGCACGGCTCTGGGACTGCGGCGGCGGTCCTGCGACGGCCAGGGCGGAGTACACCGCGACGTCGTTCGCTGAACCGCTGCAACGGGTTTTCGACAATGTGGTGCGCCCGGAGACCGATGTGGACGTCGGCCATTACGACGAAGCGCGCTACCTCGTGCGCCAGGTCGCTTACCGCCGAGAGGTGCCGGACCGGATCGAGCGAGTGCTGTACCGGCCGGTCCTCGCCGCGATAGCGACGTGGGGCCGCACCGGGCGGCGGCTGGCCACCGGCAGCGTGCACCGATACCTCGGCTACGGCTTCTCCGCGGTGGTTTTCGCGCTGATCCTGCTGGCGGTGACGCGATGACCGGGTTCGCCGCCGCCGGAGCGGTCGTGCAGACAGTGCTCGTGGTCGCCGGGGCGCCGGTGCTGACCGGCCTGATGCGGCAGGTCCGGGCCCGGCTGGAGGGACGCGCGGGCCCCGGAGTTCTCCAGCCGTGGCGTGACCTCCGGAAACTGTTGCGGCGCAAGGAATCGCTGACGCCGCGGGGCACTGGCCAGGTCTTCCGGACCGCGCCGGTCCTGCTGATGGCGACGACGCTGCTCGTCGCGTTCGCGGCCCCGTTCGTCACCACGGCGTCGGCGCTGCCGCCGGTGGCCGACCTCTTCGCGGTGGTCGCGCTGCTGGCGCTCGGCACGGTCGCGCTCGCGCTCGCCGCCCTCGACACCGGCACCGCGTTCGGCGGGATGGGCGCGAGCCGGGAGATCACCGTCATCGCGCTGGTCGAGCCGACGCTGCTGGTCGCGATCCTGGCGCTGTCCGCGCGGGCGGGCAGCACCGATCTCGCCGCGATCGTCTCGTCCACAGTGGACGATCCGGCGCGGGTCGGATCGCCGGTGAGCCTGCTGGCCGCGGTCGCGCTGGCGATCGTGGCGGTCGCGGAGACCGGGCGGCTGCCGGTCGACAACCCGGCGACGCACCTCGAGCTGACGATGGTGCACGAGGCGATGGTGCTGGAGTACGCCGGGCCGGACCTCGCGCTGGTCGAACTCGCGTCCTCGATGCGGCTGACGGTGTTCCTCGGCCTGCTGGCCAACCTGTTCGTGCCGTGGGGGATCGCGACGTCGGCGTCGCTGCCCGCGCTGCTCGTCGGTGCCGCGGCGTTCGCGGCGAAGGCCGGCCTGCTGGGCGCGGTGCTCGCGGCGGCCGAGGTGTTCTTCGCGAAGCTGCGGCTGTTCCGGGTTCCGGAGCTGCTGGCGGGCTCGTTCCTGCTCGCGCTGCTGGCGGTGGCGGCGTCCTTCGTCCTGCCGGGAGGGGTGTCGTGACCGAACTGCTCTACCTGGTCTGCGGGGTGTTCCTGCTGACCGCGGTGCTGGTGCTGTGGCGGCGCGAGCTTTCGGTGCTGGTGCGGGTGCTCGCGGTGCAGGGCTGCGCGCTGGCGGGCATGGCCGCGGTGCTCGCGGGCTCGGTCGAGGCCGGACTGACCGCGGCGGGGCTGCTGATCCTGCGCGCCGGTGTCCTCCCGTGGCTGGTCCGGCGAATGACCGCGCGCCAGGGCCCTGACCGGCGCGAGACGCGTCCGGTCGTGAACGTGACGGCTTCCCTGCTGTCGGCCGCCTTGCTGGCACTCGTCGCATACGCCGTGTCGCGTCCGCTCGTGGAACTCGATCCTTCTCCGGCCTCGGCGGCCGCGCCGGTCGGCCTGACCGTGGTCCTGATCGGGTTCTTCGTGCTGGTGACCCGGCGGCGGGCGGTGTCCCAGCTCGTCGGATTCCTCGTGCTGGACAACGGGATCACCGCGACCGGCCTGCTGCTCGGCGCGGATCCGGGGCTGCTCGTGGAAATCGGGGTGTCGCTGGACGTGCTGCTGGCGGTCCTCGTGCTCCAGATCCTGTCCGGCCGGATGCGGCAGCTCTTCGGCGGCACGGACCTCGGCGAGCTGCGGGAGTTGCGGGACTGATGGCGATCCTGGTCTTGGCGGTGCCCGCGGTGACGGCGCTGGGATTCCTGGTGCCCGCGTGGCGGCGCGGAATGCTGTGGGCCGGCGCGGCGAGCGCGCTCGTGAGCCTCGCGGCGGCGATCGCGCTGGCCACGACAGTGGTGCGGACCGGTCCGGTCACCGCGCTGGGCGGGCTGCTTCGGGCCGACGCGTTGTCGGCGTTCCTGCTGGTGGTGATCAGCGCGGTCGCGGTTCCGGCGACGCTGGCGACGCCGGGGCATTTCGCGGCCGAACGGGCGGCGGGCCGCGCGACCGCGCGCACGGCGGCCAGGCACGGCCTGCTGGTCCACCTGTTCCTCGCCGCGATGACGCTCGCCGTCCTCGCCGCCAACCTCGGCCTGCTGTGGGTGTCGATCGAAGCGACGACGGTCGTGACCGCGTTCCTCGTCGGCCAGAGCCGCACCCGGACCGCGGTCGAGGCGGCGTGGAAGTACGTGGTGATCTGCTCGGCCGGGCTCGCGCTGGCGCTGCTGGGCACGCTGCTGCTCGGATACGCGTCCGGACACGCCGGGGGCGGCCTCGACCTGGCCGGCCTCGCTGCCGGAGCGGGCGGCCTCGACAGCGGCGTCACCCGGATCGCGGTCACCCTGCTGGTGCTCGGATTCGGGGCGAAGGCGGGGCTGGCTCCATTGCACGCCTGGCTCCCGGACGCCCATTCGCAGGCACCCGCGCCGGTTTCGGCGTTGATGTCCGGGGTGCTGCTCGCCGTCGCGTTCTACGCCGTGCTCCGGGTGAAGGTGGTCGCCGACGCCGCGCTCGGCGCCGGGTTCGCCCGCGGCCTGCTGACCGTGATGGCGCTCGCGTCGCTCCTCGTGGCCGCGACTTTGCTGCTCGCGCAACGCGATTACAAGCGGATGCTGGCCTATTCCAGCATCGAGCACCTCGGGCTGGTGTCGTTCGGCGCGGCGGTCGGCGGTCCGGTCGCGACGGCGGCGGTGCTGGTGCACGTGCTCGGCCACGGCCTGGTCAAGGCGGTGCTGTTCCTGGGCGCGGGCCGGGTCGCGCAGGGGACCGGCACGAGCCGGATCGACCGGGTGCGCGGGCTCGCCGCGCGCGGGCCGGTGCTCGCCGGCTGTCTCGGCGCCGGGGTGCTGGCGCTGGCCGGGATGCCGCCGTTCAGCCTGTTCGCGAGCGAACTGGGGCTCGCCCGCGCCGGTTTCGCCGGCGGTCTCGGCTGGGCGACGGCGATCGTGCTGGTCCTGGTGCTGGTGGTCGCGGCGGCGCTGGCCGGGCACACGACGCGGATGCTGCTGGGCGAACCGCCCGGCGGCCCCGGTGCGGCGCGTGCCCCGGTGGCGGTGCCGCGGGCGACGCGGCTCGCGCTGGCGGTCCCGCTTGTCGCCGCGGCGGTGCTCGGGTTCTGGACCGGTCCGCTGGCGTCGTTGCTGCACGCGGCGGCGCTCGCCGGGGGAGGGGGCTCGTGAACGTACGGGAATTGGCTCCTGCGGAGCTGCCCGCGGCGGCGGAATCGTTGCTGGCAGAGGGTTTCCGCGTCGCACTTGTGTCCGGGCACGACGACGGCGACCGGCTGCGCGCGGTGTATCTGTTCCTGGCCGGAGGCGACCGCCGGGCCGAAGTGCACGTGCGGCTCCCGGCAGCCGACCCGAGGCTGCCGAGCCTGGCCCGGTTGTCGTTCCCGGCGGGCCGGTTCGAGCGCGAGATGCGGGACCTGTTCGGCATCGTGCCCGAAGACCACCCGCTGCCGCGCCGGCTGGTCCGGCATTTCCACTGGCCGCGCGGCTGGTACCCGATGCGGGCCGGGGCCGGTGCGCCGCCGGAGTTCGGCGAGGTCGCCGGGCCGTATCCGTTCCGCGCGGTGGAAGGGGCCGGGGTGTCGGAGATCCCGGTCGGGCCGGTGCACGCCGGGCTGATCGAACCGGGCCACTTCCGGTTTTCCGTTTCGGGCGAGACGATCCTGAACCTCAAGGCCCGGCTGTGGTTCGTCCACAAGGGACTGGAAGCGCTGTTCGCCGGCCGGACGCCCGACGCCGGGATCGAGCTGGCCGAACGGATCAGCGGCGACACCGCGGTCGGGCACGCACTGGCCTATTGCCTCGCCGTGGAAGACGCGCAGGGCCGGGCGGTGTCCGCGGACGCCGCGCGGGTCAGGGCGGTTCTGCTGGAGCTGGAACGGATCCACAACCACGTGGCCGATCTCGGCGCGCTGTGCAACGACGTCGGGCACTCGGTGCTGAACTCGCACGCGCAGACGGTGCGGGAGAAGCTGTTGCGGCACAACGAAGAAGTCACCGGACATCGGCTCCTGCGCGGTGGCGTCCGGCTCGGCGGGGCCCGGCTCGCCCGGCTGCCGGACACCGCGAAAGTGCGGGCACTGGCCGCCGAAGCCGGGGAGATCGCCGCGCTGGCGCTCGACCATTCCGTGGTCCGCGACCGATTCGCGGGCACGGCGGTGCTTTCGCCGCGGCAGGCGGCGGACCTCGGGACGCTCGGGTACGTCGCGCGGGCGAGCGGCCTCCGGAGAGACGCGCGATACGAGCACCCGTTCCTCGACCTCGGCGAACCGGTGCGGCATTCGCGGACCGACGGCGACGTCCTGTCCCGGTTCCTGGTGCGGGCAGAGGAAATCAGCCATTCGGCGGCGCTCGTGGAGCGGCTGACCGGATCGCTGGGCAGCCGGTCGGAGACACCGGATCCCGCCGGTTCGGGGTCCGGGGCCGGGGTGGCCGAGGGCTGGCGCGGCACGATCGTGCACCGCGTCGAACTCTCCTGCGGAGTGCTGCGCCGCGTCAAAGCCGTCGACCCGAGCTTCTTCAACTGGCCCGCGCTGCCGGTGGCCCTCGTGGACACGATCGTCCCGGATTTCCCGCTCGCCAACAAGAGTTTCAACCTCTCGTACGCGGGCAACGACCTGTGAAGCCATCAACCGGAGGCGGCATGCCGAGTGAATTCGTGCGGGAACTGAAGCGGGGCATCGCGGCGGCGCGCCAGGCGCTGGAGACTGCGGGAGAGGACGAGGCCGACAGCCACCGCGCGCGACTGGCGGAGCTGCGGGAAATCGCACGGCACAACGGAGTCGACCTCGACGGCCCGGACGCGGGCGAGACCGGCCGGTGAACGGGCTGCGGGCCGGGCTGGCGGTGGTCGGGGACAGCGCTCCGGACGAGCCGGAGCCGTCGCTGGCGCTGCTGCGCGCCGACGCGGAGGCGATCCGGGAGCACACCGGAGTGCCCGCGTCGGCGTTCGCGGTGCGGTCGCGGAACGCGGGCGAGTTGTCGGCCGCGCTGCGGTCGTTGCCGAGCGACGTCGAAGCGGTGTACCTGACCGGGACGGATCCGGCGAAAGCCCGTGCGGCGCAACGGGACATCGCCGCGGGCGGCGGAGTGCCGGTGATCACCGAGGAGGAAACCTCGAGCATCGCGCTGGCCGCCGCGGTGCTGATCCGGTCGCGCCGGCTGCGCGTCGCGCCGTTCGCCGCGAAAGTGGTGGTGGCGGGCTCGGACACGATGCCGTTGCTGGTGCCGCTGCTGGTCGCGTCCGGGGTGGGGGAGGTCGTGGCCTGGCGGCGTGCCGACGCGGCCGGGTATCCGCTGGCCGAGGTCGCGCGAAACGCGACTGTGGTGGTCGACGCGGAGGGAGGCCTCGGCGGGTCGCTGCCGGTGGCGCCGGATCGAAGCGCGGGTCTGCTGCCGCTGGCCGGACTGTTCGCCGCGGCCCGGCGGGGGCTGGTCGCGCGGCCGGTGAACGATCCGCTGTACCAGCTGGACGTGCACCGGGCGTGCGCGCACGCGTTGACGACGCTGACGCCGGTGGATCGGCTGCTGCCGGAACTGTCGGATCCGGATTTGGCGGCGCGGGTGTCCGACGCGATCGAGGAGGCGTTGCGGCCTCCTCGGAAGCGTTAGACGGTGTCCTCGAGACTGAGCCGGTCGGACTGGAGTTGCGGGGGCCGGTAGGGCGCGCCGTTGAGGGTGGTGCCGTCGAAGCCGATGTGGCCGTCGAAGTTGGCGTTTTCGAAGGTGGTGTAGTTCGTGAAGCTCACCTGGTCGAACCACGCCTCCTTCCCGAACCGGGCGCGGTCGAAGTACGCGCTCTGGGTCGCGGCCTCGTCGTCGAACACCGGTGCGGTCATGAAACCGGCACCGTCGAACCTCGCGCTGCGTTCGAATTCCGCACCGCTGAAACGGGCGACCCCGCGGAGGAGCGCATGGTCGAATCGCGCGGCTTGCTCGAATTTCGCGTGGCGGAACATGATGGTCCCGACAAATTCGGTGTCCTCGAAGCGTGCTTCGCCACGGAAGACGGTGTGCCCGAGATCGGCGCTGCCGGAGAAGGTGGCTCGGACGAACCAGGCGTCGTTCTCGAAGACAGCGTCGTCGAAGCGAGTCGTGCCGGTGAACGTGACCTCGTGAAACCAGGCGTCGCCGATGAACCGGGCGCCGGCGAAGCGGGCGTTGTGCAACGCGGCGCTGTTCAAAGTGAAGTCGAACAACACGGCACCCGAAAGATCGAGTTCCACGCCGCTCCAGAACAGTTCCTGCGGGGTATCGGGAATGAGGTGCTGGACCAGCAGCCGTTGCGCGGTGAGCCGGACCTCGCGTTCCTGTCGCGGTTGCGGGTCGGCGCTGTCGACCGGAAGGTCGTACGGCATCCGCAGATAGGCGCTCAGCACGTTGGCGATCGTCGGGCGCAGCCGCGGGTTTTCCTGGGCCAAGCGGTCGAGCGCGTACAGTCCGGCCAGCCGCACCGGAGCCTTTCCGGCTCCGAGTTGCTCGACGACCTTGAGATAAAGCTCGTTGATCCGCCGTTCGGTCGCGTCGTGGCGGGCGTCGTCGTTCGCCTGCTCGCGCAAGCGCAATTCCGCGCGTTTGGTCGCGAGGTCTCGTTCGGCGGTTTGCTGACGACGAGCGGCGAGCAGGAGCGCCAGCGCACCGCCGGTGCCGACCACGATCGTGCCCACGGTCCGGATGCCGTCCAGCCGGATGCGGTCCGCTTCGGTGCCGTGCCCGTACCAGGCGAAGAGAATCCAGCACGCGCCCGCCGCGACCGCGGCCACTGCCACCGCGCAGACCAGGATCGTCCGGCTGGAGAGGACGCCGTCGGTGCGGGAGTCGTTCGGGACAGGGCCGGCCATTCCTCCATGATCAGCCTTCAGCCGGCGGAAGAAAGCGGCAATCGGGGTGGAACCCGCTCCGCCGTCCGGATGGTTCGCGAGACCCCGGAACGACTCAGCGGTCGTAATACGTGGTCGGCCCCTCCGGCCACTGCCGCGTAGGAGGCGGCGGCTGCTGCTCCGCCCGGCTGCTCCGCTTCCTCCGGTGCAACGTCCGCGCACTGGCCGCCATGCTGCTCACCAACGAAGCGATCACCAGCCCGATCACCAGGTTGATCGCCGCCGTGGCGATCTTCGCCTCCATGCCCACCGTCAGGGTGAGCGGCAGGACCACCGCGATGGCCGTGACCAGCACCATGATCCAGCCGAAGAACTGGCCCGGCGCAGGGGTCGCCACGCTCAGCAAGTGCATCAAGCCTGTCGCCAGCAGCGCGACAGCGGCGGCGGAGATCGCGTACGTCGGCGTGCTCGCCTTGCCCCACAGGCCGTCGCCCTTAGGCGCGAGGACGGGCACGTCGAAGATGCCTCGCGCGATCAGCAGGCCCACCACCGCCACGAGCGCCGCGACTACCGCGGTGGCCACACCGCCCGCCCACAGCCTCGCCGCGTCGATGCCTGGCCGGGTGTCCTCCCCGTAATTGCCGGGGTACTGCTGAACCATCGGGCAGTCCTTCCCTCGCACAAGCGGTCGCTGTCGATTGTCGCCCTACTGAGGCTGTTCCGCCGGATCGGCGGATTTCGCCAGCGAACGCAACCGGAATGACAGGACCACGAGGGTTACCCCGTAAATCACCGCGTAAATCCCGATCAGCAGGGCGACGCCGAACGCGCCCGCGATCGGGTGGAACAGCACGAGCACCCCGGCGATCACCGAAAGCGCGCCCGCCACGATCAGAAACGCTTCGCCGGTGATCTGCTTGCGCAGCCGGATCGCGGCGACGATTTCCATGATCCCGGTGACCACCGCCCACGCCCCGACGAGCGTCGCCAGCACCAGCACGGTCACCCCGGGCCACACCAGCGTCATGATCCCGGCGACCAGGCCCAGCACACCGAGCAGCGCGTACGCGATCCGGTGCGCGCCGTCGCCCGGCCGGAACGCCTGCATGATCGCGCCGACCGCGTCGATCAGCACGTAGATCCCGAACAGGAAAGCCAGCGCCAGCACGGTGATCCCCGGCCACACCAGCGCCAGCACGCCGAACAGGACGCCCAGGATCCCGCGGGTGAGCACGAGCGGCCACGCGCGCCGCGGGTCGAGCACCGCGAAGCCGAGGACGGGCGGAATGGGCGTGGACATGGATTGCCTCCCGGGGTGTCGTGCTGACCTGGCGAAACGGTAGCCGGAGCTGGGCGGCGTCGCCGGGACCTCACCCGATCGAGGGCGTTACCAGTCCACGGTCAATCCGGCCAGCCGCCACGTTCCCGGGTCGGGTACCCGCTTCGCGTCGAGGACACGCAGTCCGGCGAACCGGTCGAGCAACGCGGTCAGCGCCACCTCCGCCTGCACCCGCGCGAACGACGCGCCGAGGCAGAAATGCGGCCCGTGCGCGAAACCGAGGTGCGCGCCTGCCGAGCGGCGCACGTCGAAGCGGTCCGGATCGGCGAAGACGCGCGGGTCCCGGTTCGCCGCCGCGATCGACGCGGTCACCGGCTCGCCCTCGCGGATCCGCACGCCGCACAAGTCCAGATCTTCGGTGGCCCGCCGGGGAATCGTCAGCAGCTGCGAACCGCACCAGCGCATCAATTCCTCGACCGCGCCCGGCCACAGTTCCGGTTCCGTGCGCAGCAGTTCGAGCTGATCCGGGTGCGCCAGCAGGGTTTCCACGGAATTGGCGATGAAATTGGCCGGCGTCTGCCCGGCCAAGACGAGCTGCCAGACGAGCGCGACGGCTTCCGTTTCCGTCAGTCCCGCATTCGTCAGATGCGCCAGCATCGCGCTGTCCGGATGCGCGACCAACGTCCGCGAACTGTCGATGATGCCGGGCACGGCGGTGGCGAATTCGTCGCCGGACACCTGGACGACCGCCGCGCCGTACTCGTGCCAGCGCGGCCGCTGCGCCTCCGGCACGCCGACGAGCGCGCAGATGACCTCCATCGGCAGCGGCTGGGCGAAGTCGGTCAGCAGGTCGACCGGGCCTTCCGCGGGCAGCGCGCCCAGATATCGGGCGACGATTTTCTCGATCTCCGGACGGAAATCCAGCGCGCGACGGGCGGCAAAGGCGGGCGTGGCCAGCCTGCGCAGCCGGGCGTGCTCGGCTCCTTCCATTTCCTGCATGGTGCGCAGGTAAGGACGGCAGTGCTCAGGCACGTCCGGACGCTGGTAGCTGGCCTCGCTCAAGGCGAACCGCTGGTCGGTGAGCATCGCGCGGGCTTCGGCGTGCCGCGTCAGGACCCACATCGGCGGGATGCCGGGGCCGGTCAGCTTGGCGAGCGGGCCCTGCTCGCGGGCGGCGCCGCAGGTCGTGAACGGGTCGCTCGTGACGGCCGGATCGGTCAGGTCGAGTTCGGGAACGGGGGACACCGAGAACCTCCAGATGGGCAATTCAGATGATCTCATCATATGAATGGTGGCGGTATCTTGGCAAGGAAGCGGACCGGGAGGACTCACGATGGCGCGGCTGACCAGGGCGCAGACGCAGGAGCGCAACCGGGCGAAGGTGCTGGCCGCCGCCCGCGACGAGTTCACCGAGCGCGGGTTCCGCGACGCCAAGATCGACGTGATCGCCGAGCGCGCCGAGCTGACCCGCGGCGCGGTCTACTCCAACTTCCCCGGCAAACGCGCGCTCTATTTCGCCGTGCTCGCGGCCGAAGCGGAGCGGTTCGCCGCCCAGCCGCCGGAGCCGGATCCCGGCCTCACGCCCGCCGAAGCACTCGGCGCGTTCGCCCGCGCGTGGGTCGCGCGGCTGCCGCTCGCCACCGACCCGGACGCGCGCCTCGGCGTCGATCTGCTGCCGGAAATCCTCGCCGACGAACTCACCCACCGGCCGTACGCGCAGTTGCTGCGCTTCGACGCGATCGTCCTCGGCATGGTGCTGGAACGGCTTTCGCCGTCGTCGGGCAGGTTGGTGCGGGTGGCGGAAGCGGCACTGACGATGCTGCACGGCGCGAGTCAGCTCGCGGCCGCGGCACCCGGTTTCGGCGAGCCGTTCAACGTCGTGCGCGCGTGCGAAGCGTTGCCTGCGCTGGAGCTGAGCGACACCTGGCCGGAGCCGCCGATCGTGCCGCAATCGAGGGCGGCCGGGGAAATCTGGTCTCCGCCGGAGGTTTTCGACGCCTTGCGAGAGCGTCCGGCGCGGATCGACGGCGACGGAGTGGTCGCGGTGATCGGGCTGCACCGGCTGTCCGCGGTGGAGGAAGCCCTGCGCGCGGCGGGCGAGGTCACGCTCGTGGTGGTGACCGGTCAACCGGGGGAGTTGGTGCCGCTGGCCAATCTGGTGCTGGCGGATCTGCGCGGACTGCTGAAGCGCTCGTGTCCGGAATCGGCGTGGCCGAACGTGCGCGTGATCGTGGACGAAGCCGGTGCGGTGGCTGCCGCGGCAGGGGTTTCGGCGGTGAGCGACGCGACCGAGACCGCGATTCGGGTCCACAATGGACACATTCTGCTGCGCGCCGAGGGTTTCGGTGCCTGCCACGCCGCCGCTACCAGCTCCGTGCCTGCCGGATCCGAAAGTTGACCGACGTTTTCACCGTGTCCGGAGAACGAAACGGGAAAGGAAAACCGGCACGACCATCAGTGCGATGGCCGTCCAGGGCAGTGCGTCGGGTGCTGTGCCTAGCAGGACGCCGCCGATCAGCGCGCCGCCCGCGACGGCTCCGTTCCAGCTGGCGATGGTCAGCGACTGCGCGATGTCGGCGCGGCGTCCGGCCAGGACCGCGGTGACCGCTTGGAACGACGTCGGCGCACCGCCGAAAGCCAAGCCCCACAACGCACACGCGGCGAGCAGCAGCACCGGTTCGCGGCCGCCGAAGACCAGTATTCCGAAACAGCAGGCGATGCTGGCGGCGCAGCACATGAGTACGGCGCGGGGATGGCGGTCGAGGACGAGGCCGACCAGCCACAGCCCGGCCACCGTGGCGGCACCGAACAGCAACAGTCCGGCGCTCAACAGTACGAGATGTCCACGACCGGCGTAGAATGGTCCGAGATAGGTGTAGAACATGTTGTGCGCCAAGGAAAACGCGATCACCAGCAGCAATAGCGGGCGCAGCCCCGGCGTGCGCAGCACCGCGCGGAGACTCGTCCGGGCACCCGGTTCCTCGCCGGACAGCGGCGGAACCGCCGCCACGATCCACCACAGCAGCGGCACCGCGACGAGGGTCATTCCGGCGAACACCCAGCGCCAGCCGACGAGTTCGCCGAGGGCGGCGCCGGCCGGAACGCCGAGCGCGAAACCGACCGGCGTGCCCGCCATCGCGACGGCGAGCGCGCGGCCGGCGCGCTCCGCGGGCACGAGGCGCATGGCGTAGTTCGCCACGAGGGACCACAGGATCCCGGTGAGCGCCCCAGAGGCCACCCGCGCCGCGAGCACCAGCGCGAACCACGGGGACAGCGCGATCGCCAGGTTGGTCGCCACGAACCCGGCGACCAGCAGGAGCAGGAGTTTGCGGCGGGGCATCCGGGCCGACGCCGCGGTCAGCGGCAGCGCGGTGAGCGCGGTGGTGATCGCGTACACCGTCACCAGCTGTCCCGCGGCGGCGGGGGACACGCCGAGGTCGGCCGCGGCGGGGAGCAGGATCCCGGCCGGGACGATTTCGGTCAGGCAGCCGAGGAACACCGAGGCGGCGAGGGCCAGCAGGGCGGGGAGGGGGAGCGCGGTGCGGCCGGGCGGTGCCGTGACGTCCATGGCGGGGTCCTTGGGATCGTGGCGGCCCGGCCGCGCGGGTTGGGGGGTGAGCGGTAACGGGTTGGGCAGTGGGTTTGGTGGCCTGGCTGCGTGGGTTGGGTGGTGAGCGGTATCGGGTTGGGCAGTGGGTTTGGTGGCCTGGCTGCGTGGGTTGGGTGGTGAGCGGTATCGGGTTGGCAGTGGTTTTGGCGGCTCGGCCGGGCGGGTTGGGTGGTGAGCGGTAACGGATTGGGCAGCGGGTTTGGCGGCCCGCGGCGGTCATGCTGTCGCGGAGTGCGGCCGGACCGTACGTGCTTGGCGTCGTGATGCCCGGCCCGGCCGCGCGCGTTGTGCCGCAACGGGTTGTGCGATCCGTCGCTGACGGCGCCGGTCCTGCCGTTGCGGAGTGTGCGGTGCGGCCGGGCCGTGCCGTCCGGCGCGGGGTGGCCCGGCCGCGACCTGCTATGCGGTGTGCAGCAGCAGGTTGTGCGATCCCTCGCCGGGATCGACGACCTTGTCCTTCGTAGCCGCATCAGTCATGCCCTTGACCACCTGGTCCGGCGTGGCGTCCGGATGCGCGGAGAGGTACATCGCGGCCACCCCGGCGGCTTCCGCCGAAGCGATCGACGTCCCGGAGACCACGGTGGACGCGCAGTCGTCGGCGCTGTCCGCCGTCGGGATGTCCTTGCCTGGCGCGTAAAGGTCCACGCAGCTCCCGAAATTCGACGACGGCACCCGGTGGTCGGCCTGATCGGTGGCGCCCACGGTGATCCCGGTGGTCTGCCGGGCAGGCGTGATGTCGCAGGCGTTCACCCCGGCGCCGCCGGAACCGTTGCCCGCGGCGACGGTGTAGGCGAGGCCGTTCTGGGTCATCTTGTAGAGCTGGATGTCGAGAACCGTGCCGCTGGGGCCGGCGAAGCTGAGGTTCAGCAGGGCCGGACGTTGCGCGTTGAGGTTCACCCAGTCCAAAGCGGACAGAATCTCCTCGGACGTGCCCGTGCCGTCGCAACCGAGCGTGCGCACTGACTCGACCGAAGCTTCTTTCGCGACGCCAAAGTGGCGGCCCGCGATGGCGGCCGCGACTTGCGTGCCGTGGCCGTTGCAGTCCGAGCCGCTTTGGTCGTTGTCGGGATCGACCGCGTCGTACGCGGCGTGCGCGCGGCCGTCGAAGTCGTGGTGGCTGGTGCGCACCCCGGTGTCGAGCACGTAAACGTGGACATTGGCCGCGGTGTTCGGGTAGGTGTAGCTGCCGTCGAGCGGGAGGTCCGCCTGGTCGATCCGGTCCTGTCCCCACGAAGGCGGGTCGTCTTGCGTCCCGGCCGCGGTGTAGACCTGGTTGGCCCCGACCGTGGTGACCGCGGCGTCGGTGAGGTACTTGTCGTGCTGTTCCTTGGTCAGCGAAAGGGAAAACGCCTGCGAGACCGAGTAGTAGACCCGGCGCAGCGTGCCGCCGTACTTGGCGATCAGCGCGTTCGCGGCGGCGGTGACCTTGTCCTTGTCTTTGTCCATCGGCTTGAGCCGCACGATGTACACCGCGGTGTCGTCCGGCGAAGCGAAGGCCGTCGCGGGCAGCACACTGGCGGCGACCGTGAGCAGGGCCGCCAGCACGACGGCTTTCGGAGTGCGTTTCATGGTTATCCCTTCAGGAGACCGCCGCCGGGACCTCGGGGAGCCTCGGCGGCGGCCGTCGATGTCAGAGACCGTTCAGCCAGGTGCGCAGGTCGTCGGGGCCGCTGCCCTCGTCGAAGCCGACCACCCGGCTGCCCTTCTCCTGACCGCTGGCGACGTCGATCAGCGTCGGGATGTACTCGATGCCGTACTTGTCGGCGATGTCCTTGTTCTGGCCCTGCTCGCTCAGGTCCACCTTCGCCCAGATCCACTTGCCGTTGTCGGCGGCGTGGTATTTCTCCAGGTAGGGAGCCATCTTCTGACAGGGACCGCACCAGCTGGCGTAGAAGTCCAGCACCACCGGCTTGGTCTTGGACATCTCCATCACCTGGTCGTAGTTGGCCGAGGTGACGTCGATGACGGTCTCGTCCTGCGGGGCCAGCGAAACGTAGGACGCCGGGGCGGCGCTAGCCGGAGTCGCCGCGGCGCCGCCGAGGACTCCCGCCGCGATCGCCGTGACGGCCGCGAACATCCGGATTCTGGTTCCCATGTTCTTCTCCTCTATTCGGGGTGGTTGACCGGCACCGGCGCCGGGCGCGCCGGGGCTTCGGGGGCGGGGCCGGTTTCGGTGGGATGGCCGGCTTCGACCCAGTCTTCGATTCCTTCGCGGTACTTGCGGACGTCGGCGTACCCGAGTTCCAGCAGCCGGGCCCCGACGAATTCGCTGTTGCGGCAAGGGGTGTTGGCGCAGTAGACGACGATCGCCGCGGTCTTGTCCGGGACCACCCTCGGCGCGTGCTCGTCGGTGAACCGCGCGGCCTGCTCGTAGGGAAAGCCCGGGATGTTGCGGGCGCCGGGAAGGTGTTCGCGGGCGTAGTAGTCCGGCGGCATGGTGTCGACGACGATCACCGTGCCCTCGTCCATCGCGGTTTTCAGCTCTTCGCGGCCGATCAGCGGCAGCATGCCGGTTCCTCCCGGGTTCCGGCGGCGGGCCAGCAGACCCGCCGCGAGGTGACAGACGAACGCCACGACCACCGAGTTGATCGTGGGAATCCCGAAGTCGAAGGCGAGCGCGAAAGCGGTCCCGAGGGCCCAGCTGACGAGCGCGGCCGGTTCCCAGTCGCGACCGGCGACCGCCCGTCCGCGGCGCAGCGCGGCGAAAACGGGACGGCACCGGCGAAGCACGAAGTACTCCGCGATGAGCACCCCGGCGACCGGCGGGGCGAGCACCCCGACCGCGGTCAGGAACCCGGAGAAGTGGTCGGCGATCCCCAGCGCGGAGGCCGCGGTGCCGAACACGCCTAGCACCAGGACCACGTGCACCCGGCTGACTTTCCGGTCGAACAGCACGTCCACGACGTTGACCAGGCCGAGCGAGGAGGAGTACAGGTTCCAGTCGTTGATCTTGAGGATCGCGGTGGCCAGCACGAGCGTGCCGAGCAGACCTGAGGAGGTGGTGACGATGCCGACGACGTCCGAGGTCGCGGCGGCGTGCGCGAGCAGCACGCCGATCAGCCCGATCAGGTACTCGCCGAGCGTCACGCTGAGCACGGTCTGCTTGACCACGTCGCCGCGGGTGCGGTTGAACCGCGTCATGTCCGGGGTCATCAGCGCGCCGAGGATGAACGCCCCGGACACCAGCGTGGTCGCCGCGCCGAGCGACAGCGGCGGTCCCGGCGGGGGAGCGGAAATCAAGTCCGCCAGCGAGTGCGTGTGCAGGGCGTCCAGCACCGAATACCCGGCCAGCACAAGGAAAGCGGGCACGGTCAGGTAGGCGGTCCAGGCCATCAGGCGGAAGCCGTAGACGGTGATCACGGTGATCGCCGCTCCGCCGACCAGCGCCCAGCCCCATTCCGGCAGCGCGCCGCCGAGTGCGCGCATCCCGTGCGCGAACACGCCGTTCTGCACGCCGAACCAGCCCGCGAGGCTGACCGCGACCAAGAGGCCGACCAGCGCGGAGCCCTTCCGCCCGAACCCGGCCCAGCGCGCCAGCACCGACGTGGACAGTCCTTCGCGCACCCCGGCGATGCCGAGCAGCACGGTGATGACCTCCAGCAGCACCGAACCGATCGTGATGGCCAGCACCGCGTGCCAGAACGTCATGCCGTAGCCGAGCAGCGCGCCGACGATGAACTGCTGGAACGAGGAGACCTGCCCGAACCGCTGCACCGCGACCGACGGCCAGGACCGGCGGGCGGCGTCCGGGACGCGGGTCAGCGAATAGTCGTCGTGCCGGCCGCTCATCGTCCGGTCGCTTCCAGCGCGGCTTCGGCGACGACCAGGAAACCCTGGCCCGGCTCGGGCCGGAACGCGAATTCCCGGTCGAAGAACTTCTCGAGAAACGGCACCCGCTGGTGGTAGACGAACATCGACCGCGGATTTCCGGTGATCAGCCCGGAACCGGCGAACAACGGGAGTTCGGCGAGGAAGTAGCGCACCGCGAGCCGCAGCGCGCGCTCGTCCGGCACGTTTCCGGTCCGGCCCTGCAGCACCCACGTGGAAGCGCCGTAGCAGGCGGAACGGAATGCGGTGTCGGTTTCGAAGCGGTTTTCCGCCGATGCCAGCAACCGCCGATAGGTCGGCAGTTCGCGCAGCCGGGCCATGCCGAAGATCCGGCTCTCCGGTTCGGGCACGTCCAGCGCGCGCAGCGCGGCGGCGATCTTGTTGTGCACGTGGCAGGACTGCCGGTGCGCTTTTTGTTTCGCCCTGGCCGGCGGGTATCCGAGCGCTTCGAGCGTGTAGGCGGTGACCTCGTCCGGGACGAAAAAGCAGTACTCGGCGAAGTGCTCCGCCGTCCACGCGGCGAGCCGGGTCAGCCGGTCGGCGGTGAAATAGCCGTTGAACGGGCTCACCCCGACACAGGCGTGCCGGACGTCCGGATACAGGCGGGCGCAGCCGGAAGACAGCGGAGTCGCGTCGAACATGGGAAATCGCCACCTTTTCTCGTCTCGATTCCGCGTTTTCTCCCGGCGGGGCGGGACTGGTGCGCTCACTGTGCCGGGATCCGGGCGGCGCGGGTAATGCCTGCCGGTTATGCCGTCGCGGGACGGGCGCCGCGGCAGTTCGGAAAGAGGATTTCCTACTTTGGTCGGGCGATTGCCACACTTTCGCCGGTGCACTCGTCCCGGCAGGAGTCTTATCGTGGACTTTCGTGGAGTTGGAACTCAAGCATTTGCGCCACCTCCAGGCGATCGCCAAAGCGGGCAGCCTCAACCGCGCGGCCACCGAACTGGTGCTGCCGCAGCCCGCCCTCAGCCGCGAACTGCGCAGGATCGAGGAACTGCTCGGCCGGGCGCTGTTCGAACGCGCCCGCGCGGGGGTGCGGCCCACGCCGTTCGGGCAGCTGATCCTCGACTACGCGGACGGGATCCTCGCGCGCACCGCCCGGATCGGGCCCGCTCTCGCGCAGCACCGCGCCCAGCGCGACGGCGCGTTGCGGGTCGGCTGGTCGGAAACCGTGCTGTCCGGCCCGTTGCTCCGCGCGCTGGAGACGACCGGGCTCGGCGACCGGGCGGAGATCCGGACCGCCGAGTCGACCGCGGAGATGCTCGGCTGGTTCGGCCGCGGGGAACTCGACTTGGCCGTGCTGTCCGAACAGTGCGAGGTGCCGCTTCCGGCGAACACCGGCCGGATCGACCTCGCCGAGGACCCGTTGCTGATGATGCTCCCGGACTGGCATCCGCTCGCCGCCCGCCGCGAGGTGGACCTGGCCGAGTTGGAACACGAGCGGTGGATCTCCTCGACCGGGCCGGACCGCTGCCGCGAGTTCCTGGCCCGGGTGTGCGGCCCGTACGGGTTCGCGCCGGTGATCGCGCACTACGTGCCGGTCTCCGGCCCGCGCGACGAGATCGTCCGCTACCAGGGCGACGTCACGCTCGTCCAGGCCTCGCGCCCGCTCGCTCCCGGCGTGGTGCACCGGCCGGTCCCCGGGCTGCGGTCGCGCACCCGCCATTTCCTGCTGTACCGGGAGGACAGTCCCATCGCCGGGCGGGCGGTCCTGCTGGCCGGGTTGATCCTCGACGCCTATCACGACGAACGGGGCGGCTTCGACGGTCCGCGCGCGATTCCGGGGGAACTGCCGTGGCTGACCGCCCGGACCAGCTGATCCGCACCGGTGCGGACCTCGAGCTGCGGCAGCTGAAGCTGCTGGTCGCAGTCGCCGAGGCAGGCAGCGTCGCCGCTGCCGCGACCGCGCTCGGAACCACCCCGGCCAAACTCGCGCTGCGGATCCGGCGGCTGGAACGGATGGTCGGCGCCGCGCTGCTGGCCGCGGAACCGGACGGGAAGCTGTTCACCGAAACCGGCGAGCTCCTGCTCGAACACGCCTCGGCGGTGGTGCCGCAATTCGACCGGATGCTGACCGCCGCCCGCGCCGGCCTGGAGCGCCCCGCCGCGCAGATCCGGATCGGTTCGGTGCTGACTCCCGTGCTGCCGCGGCTGATTCGCGAGGTGGGCCTGCGCAATCCTGGTGCCGGATTGGCGATCCAGGCCGGGGAATCAGCCGCGGAACTGGCCGAAGCGCTGCTTCGCGGCGAACTAGACCTCGGCCTGCTGCGTCAGGACGTCGTGCGGGAACGCGCGCTCGAATGGGTCTCGGTAGCCACGGAACCGCTGGTGGTCGGGATTCCTTCCGGGCATCCGCTCGGCGTTCCGGACTCGCTCACCCCGGCCGCGCTGTCCGGGCAGCGCTGCGTTCTTCTCGACCAGTCACTGCAGCCCCGGACGCGTGCATTGCTCGCGGCCTTCGCCGACGCCGGTGCCGATCCGCTGCTGTGCTACGCCAACAGCGAATGGGCGGTGCTGTGTTTCGGTTACGGTGCAGGAATCCTGACCGTGACGGCTCCGCCGACGAGACCGATGCCAGACACCGCTTACCGGCCGTTGCATTGCGCGGCAACGAATTCGACCCTGGTGCTCGCCTGGACGGACGGTCCGCTCGCCGGTTGCATCCCGCGCGTCCGGGCGGAGATGACGCGCGCGCACGCCGAATGCCTCCGCACGCTCCTGACCACGTGACGTACGTGAGGGGAACCCTGAGGGAATCAGATTCCCTCAGGGTTCCCCTCACGGAACGCGGGATCAGCCGATGCGGTAGCTGTACGGCAGGGTCGCCAGCACCTCACCGGTTCCGACCTGCGGCAGACCGGTCACGCCGGTCGGCAGCGAAGGCACGGTCACGATGTTCAGGTGCCCGGCCACCTTGTCGCCGCGGTTGCCCGACGGCGTGATCGTCACCAGCACGGTCGCGGTCTCGCCCGGCTTCACCAGCTGCGGCGTGCCGCCGGTGCCGTTCGGGTCCACCGACTGGCCGTACGGGTCGCCGGTCGACGACGTCACCGAACCGTCGAAGCCCGCCGTCTGGATCGACGCCGTGTAGCTCGAATGCCCGGCGGGCGCGCCTTCCGGACCGAACGGGCCGATCTCCTGGACGTCGGCGAACCAGACGCCCTTGGTGACGTAGCCGGTCTTCTCGCCGATCGTCGCGACCGACACCGTGCTCCCGTTCTGCGCGGACTTCAGGTCGCCGAGCACGTCGATGCCCGCCGCCGAGCCCTGGATTTCCGCCTGCGCGGGCACGGTCGAGGACGTCGCGACGGTGAACTTGCTCGTCTCCGGCGGAATCGAGTACACCGGCGCGTCCGTGTTCAGTTCCGGCAGGTTGACCTCGGTCGACCCCTGGATCGGCTGCGGCTGCAGCGTTTGCCGGGTGTTCGTGCGCGCGTCGACGCCGATGGCGATCGGCTCGACTCCGGTGTTGCGCACCGTCACCGGCACGGTCACGGCCTTGCCCGCGGCGAGCGACGCGGACTGCGGCAGCGCGGGCGCACTGGCCGAGACCTGGTCGAAGCTCACGGTTCCGCTGAACGGCTGGTCGATCTGCTTGCCCGTCACCGGGTTCTGCACGACGAGCACCAGGTGCCAGCGGCCGGGCAGCGGGTTCGCGTCGACGAGCTGCAACCCGGTGCCCTGCTTCAGCGTGGTGGCCGAATCGAGGTAGGCGTTGCTGTTCACGTCGGCGAGTTCGCCGTTCGGGTCGACCAGGACGCCGTCGAGCAGCGTGCCCGGATCCTGCAGCTTCACCGCGACGTCGAGGTCCCGCTTGCCGCGCGGCACGTCGAATTCGTAGGAGAAGGTCTGCGCCGGCGACACCGCGCGGGCGTTGCCGCCGGTGATGGTGCCGTTGAAGGTTCCCGGGCCGTTCTTGGTCGGGATCAGCGCGCGCAGCACGGCCGACACGGAGGTCTGGTGGCCGTCGGAGCTGCCGAAGGTGATCGAGTAGTCGGCGTCGCCGCCGCTGCCCGGAGTCTGCAGCGAGACGTGCACCGGCTTGGTCTGGCCCGGCTTGAGCTCCAGGATCTGCGGCGACACCTGGCCGTACGGGACGGCGCGCTGCGCGGTGGTCGCGAGCTGGATGTCACCGGTGTAACCGGCCGGTCCGGACGCCGAGTACAGCACCGCCGTCCACGTGCCCGCGACCGGGCGCGTGACGTCCACATTGGCGTAGTTCGCCGTCGCGGCCCCGCCCTGCGGACGGCTGTTGGCGACGAAAGTGCCGTCCGGCGCGAGCAAGGTCAGCCGCACCACCGGGGTGACCGACTGGCCGTTGACCGACTTCGGACTGCCCTGCCACGCCATCCGCGCCAGCAGCCGCTGCGCGCCGTTCGGCACGGAGAAGGTGACCTTCTTGTACGCCCAGTTCGTGCCGTTGAAGTACGGGAAGGTCGGCAGCTTCGTCGAGTCGAACGCCGTGGTCTGCGCCTGCGTGCCCATCGGGGAGAACGTCCGCGTGCCGGTGCTGACCGTCAGCGGCTTGGTGCCCGAGTTGGTGACGTTGACCGACGCCTGCTGCGTGCTGCCCGGCGCGCCTTCCAGCGTCAGCTGGTCGGCCGACAGCGTGATGTTCGACGAGACGCCCGCCGGCGCCCCGGTCGAGCCCGGAGCGGTGAGCGCCGCTTCGACCGCCGCGCGCGCGTCGAGAAGGCCTGCGCCCTGCTCGTCGGCGGGGAGGTTGAGGTCACGCGCGGTGCTGGTGATGATCTGCTTCACCTGCGCGGGCGACGGCGACGCGCCGTGGTGCGCATTGCGGTAACTCTGGATCACCAGCGCAGCGACACCCGCGGTCAGCGGGGCGGATTCACTGGTGCCGCCGAACGATTCGAGGTCGGTCGGCTGCGGGACGGTGTTGAAGTTGCGGCATTCCGAGTACGCCGGCGCGCAGTCGGCCCAGTTGCCCTCGCCGGGCGCGACGAGGTCGATGGTGCGGCCGTTCTGCGTGATGCCGGACGACGACAGCGCGGAGATGTTGTCGCTCACCCATTTCCCGTTGGAGAACGGGAAAGCCGCGTAGCCGGTCTGCGCGTACAGCCGGTTGTCGGTCGTCGCGCCGGTGGAGATCACCAGCGGGTCGGTGGCCGGGCTGCCGATCGTGGACGTGGTGCCCGCGTCGCCGCTGGAAGCGGTCACCGTGACGCCCGCGGCCACGGCCTGGTCGTTGAAGACCTGGAACAGGTTGCGGGAGCTGGAATCCGGGTACTGGTTGAGGCCGAGCGACTCGTTGATGACGTCGACGTGATCGACGGTCACCGCGTAGTCGATCGCCTGCAGCACCGCGGAGTTCGTCGCGGTCTTGCCGAAAACGTTCAGGCCGACCAGGCTCGCGCCCGGCGCGACGCCCTTGACGACGATGTTGCAGCCCGCCGGGAGCGGGTGCTTCTCGTTCACGAACTTCGACAGGTCGTGCACCACGACGCCCTGCGCGGCGATCGAGGAGGCGTCGCCGAAGGCCTCGGCCCCCGCGTCGGTCGTGTTCGGACCGTCGCCGGAGAAGTCCTGGTAGTCCGAGAACACATGGCTGCCGTCGGGACGGATGAAGTCCGCGTAGTTCGGGTCCATGTTGTCGGCGAGGAACGCGACCTTGACGCCGGCCCCGTTGGCCAGGTCGGACGCGCTCTTCCCGCCGGTGGTGCTGTACGCGCGGATCGAGGTCAGCGCTTCGGGCTCCAGCAACGGTTTCGCCGGATCGCTCGGGCAGGTCGCGTTCGGCAGGGCCTGCGCCGCGGCCGGTCCGCCTGCCTTCGGCGCGGCGGCCGGTGCGCTCGGCTTGGCGTCCGGCAGCGTCACCTTGCTGTCCGGAAGCACCTGCGCGACCGCCGGGTCGTGCGCGAGCTGTGCGGCCTGCGCGGGCGTGACGGTGGCGGAAAACGCGTTGCCCAGAGCGAAGTGCTTGACCTTGGCCGGCGCCGAGCCGGCGAGCTTGGCCAGCACCGAGTCCTGTTCTTGGGTGGCTTTGGCGCGGCGAGTGTCCGAGGCCGCCTTGGTGGGCGGCGCGCTCGGCAACTGGTCGGAGAGGACGACGATCACCGATTGCGGCGTCGTGTCGGCCGTCGCCGCGGCTGGTCCGGCAGCCTGCGCCGGCTGGGTGACCCCGGCCAGCACCAGACTGCCGGTCGCAGCCATGACCAGGGCGCGAACGGATCGCGAGGAACGCCCCATGTGCAGTTCCCACTTCCTGCTAGAAGGGTTCGTGAGTTACCGGCCCCGATGAAATCGGGCGCACTTGTCGCACGCTCGTTTTCCCGGCAGTCAGAACTCTTTCCGAGTCCTTCACGATCCACAAGCGACAATAGTGGGAAACAAATCCGGCAAACGGGACCGAATTTCCGCGCGCTCGCGCATTCGGTCCCGTTTGCCGGAATCGGGGTCAGTCCTGCGGCAGGTGCCGGCGCGAGTGTCGGGACACCACAAGGGTTCCCGCGATCGCGACCAGTGCCACGCAGGCCAGCAGCACCGGGTAGCCCGCTACTCCGTTCAGGGCCGCTAAAAGTGACGGCAGGAGGAATCCGATGTACGCCAGCGCGTAGTACACCCCGGTCAGTTCCGCGATTTCGTCCGGCCGGGCGAGGCGTTGCAATTCCAGCAGTCCGGACACCACGACGATGCCATAAGCGGTGCCCAGCACCACTGCCGCGCCGAGCGCGATCCACGGCGATTCCTGCGCCGCCGCGAAGACGCTCAGGATGAGTCCGACGCACAGCACCGTCATTCCGGTGAGCACGGCCCGCGCGCTGGTGGCGCGGTCGACCCGCTTGGCGATCGGCTGAATCCCGACGCCCGCGCCGATCGCGCACACGGTCAGCAAAGTGGAGTAGGCCAGCGCCCACGACCCGGTCTGATGCTGGACGAGCTGCGGCAGGATCGCGTACGCCACGCCGCAGGAGCCGAAAATCCACGGTGCCGCAGGCAGGATCACGCGGCGGAACCGCGGATGCCGAGCGGTGGCGGGCAACGCGGCGCGCACCGAATCAGTCCGGACAGTAAGCGTTTCCGGACTGCGCGTGACGGCGGCCAGCGAGACCAGCGCGAGTCCGATGTGGACCAGATAGGGGAGGACCATCGGCCACGGCCCCCACTGCGCGAGCACTCCGGCGACGCCCGGGCCGATGCCGAGCCCGAGAGTGAGGCACAGCGCGGCGCGGCGAGTTCCGGTATCGGCCGCCGTGTACGGGTCGGCGTCGGCGAGTTCCTTGATCCAGGTGGAGCCCACGGCCATCGCGACCGCGACCGCGATGCCGGAGAGGAACCGACCGCCGGCGATCCACGCGACGCCGAGCGGTCCGAGCGCCAGCAGCACGCTTGCCACCAGCGACACCACGGTGCCAGCGAACATCACCGGGCGGCGACCGTACCGATTGGACAGTCCGCCGGACAACAGGAGTCCCGGCACGAGGCCGACGACGTACGCGCCGAGCAGGGCGTCGACGGTGAACGCGGAGTAGCCCGCGGCGTGGTACATCACGAGCAGCGGCGTGAACTGGTTGCCGCCCCATCCGGCCGCGAACACCGCGGCGGCGGCCGGGAACCAGGCCGGGCGAGCGGTCGTTTCGGGCGTTCCGGGCAGGGGAGCGCGGTCAGCGGTTGTGGTCATCGTTTGTGCACCGAATCCAGGTGTGCTCGCAGGGCGGGGGCGAAGGTGTCGGCCTTCGTCTCGGCCTCCGCGATGATGTTCAGGAGCTGTTCGTGCTCGCCGACGACCTGCGGCAGGCGGGCCGGGATCGGCGCGAGCGCGTGGACGTTCATCCGGCGCTGCCGGTCGGCGAGGGTGGTGTAGAAGGTGAGCAGCAGAGCGTTGCCGCCTGCCGCGACGATAGTGCGGTGGAACAGCTCGTCGGCCTCGGCGAACGCGGGCACGTCACCCGCTTCCGCGTGCTGGCGCTGGGTTTCCAGCACCGCGCGCAGCTGCTCGAGCGCGTCCGGGATCAGCTCCGGACGTCGGCCCAGCCGGTGTACCGCCGCACTCTCGACGGCCTCGCGGGCTTCGAGTACGTCCTCGGCCTCGCCAGGCGTGATCGGCACGACGATCGCGCCGCGCTTCGGGATCAGATTGAGCAGTCCTTCCACCTGCAGCCGCAGGAACGCTTCGCGCACCGGAGTCCGGCTGACCCCGAGGCGTTCGGCGATCTCGCCCTCGCTGAACAGGTGCCCGCCGGGCAGTTCGCCGGTGAGCACCAGTTCCTTGGTCAGCTCGTAGGCGCGGTCGGCGGCGGGTTTCAGAGCGTTCACGCGCTCGACGCTAACATGCATCCCAGCTTGTATCTAAGGCGTTGTGACCTGCGGCTCAGCGTTCTGTCGGTGGCCTGTGCCATGCTCCGGGAGTGCGATTGCTCCTCGATGCCCGACCGACTGTCCAGCAAGCCGTCACTGCGGTGCGTGCTGCGCTCGCCGCAGGCCTCGACCCTGATCAGGACCCGCCGCGGTCCGTCGTTCCCGTGCCCACCGGGCAGTTCCTGCTCATGCCCGCGTTCTGGGACCGCTACGCCGGGGTCAAGGTCGCGTCCGTCGCGCCGGACAACCCGGCGCGGGGCCTGCCGCGGATCCAAGGCCACTACCTGCTGATGGACGGCCCGACGCTCACGCCGATGGCGCTCCTGGACGGCGTCGCGCTCACCTCGGTGCGCACGGCGGCCGTCTCCGCGGTGGCGGCGGACCTGCTGGCCGTGCCGGACGTGGAACGCTTGGTGGTGTTCGGCACCGGTCCGCAGGCGGAAAGCCACATCGAAGCTCTCCGGGCCGTCCGGCCGGTGCGGGAGGTCGTGGTTGTCGGGCGGAATCCCGAGCGGACGCAAGCGTTTGCCGAGCAGTATCCGTTCGCGCGGGTCGGGACGCCGGACGACGTGGCCTCGGCTGATCTGGTCGTGTGCTGCACCTCGTCGCGGACCCCGGTCTTCGACGGCGCGAAGGTCCCTGAACACGCCACCGTGGTCGCCGTCGGTTCGCATGAACCGGAAGCGCGGGAAGTCGACGATGTCCTGATTGGACGGTCCACAGTGGTCGTCGAAGGAATCGGCGCGGCTACCCGCGAGGCCGGGGATGTGGTGCTGGCACTGGAATCCGGTGCCCTCGCGACGGATGACCTTGTCTCGCTCGCGGCGCTGGCTCAGGGGCATGTGGTGCCTTCGGGGCCGCGACTGTTCAAGAGCGTCGGGATGGCTTGGGAGGATCTGGTGGTCGCCGCGGCCGCCTATGAAGCCGCCGAGTGACCGGAATTGTCGGTGGGGGCCGCTAGTCTGGGCGCCTTCGACGGCGAGGGGAGACCGGATGTCCGAAGAACTGACCACCGCGGAGCTGTTCGACGCGATCGGAGCCAGGTACGAGGAGGCGTTCGGGCGCCGGCCGGTGGTGGACGCGGCGGTCCGGGAACTGCTCGCGGTGCTGCCGCCGTCCGCGCGGGTGCTCGACATCGGCAGCGGGACCGGTCGTCCGGCCGCGGCTGAACTGGCCGCGGCAGGCCACCGGGTGACCGGGATCGACGTGTCGGCGGAGATGGTGCGGATCGCGCGCGAGCAGGTGCCTTCGGCGGAGTTCGTCCAGGCCGACGTGCGGGAATGGGAATCGGAACCCGGGACGTGGGACGCGGTGTGCGCGTTCTTCTCGTTCGTGCAGCTGCCCCGCGCCGAGACGGAGCGGGTCCTCGGCCGCATCGCCGGATGGCTGGCGCCAGGCGGACGATTCGCGCTGGTCACGGTGCCCGCCGACCTCGAGGACGTGCCCATCGACTTCCTCGGCCACAGGATCCGCGTGACGAGTTTTCCGGTGGACGCGCTCGTCGACCGGGTGCGCGCGGCCGGACTGGAGGTCACCGGGACGCGGGAAGAGTCTTTCGCGCCGGACAAACCGGGAGCGCCGCCGGAGGAACACGTGCTGATCTCGGCCCGCAAACCCGCCTGACCGGCACCCGGAAAAAGCGCCGCCGACCACGGCATCGTGAAATAAATTCAGCGGCTCGGACGGGCTGAGGGAAAAACGGGACGGCATTTTCGCGCGGTCCGGGTGAACACGCCGGAAATTGCGCGGAAAATGCCGTCCCTTCCGTTCGGCGCGGCTGGTCCGGTGGTCAGCCGCATAACTCCCGGCCGCGGCCGGACGATTGCCGGATCACTGTCGCCCGCTCGCCGCTTCGCGAGCTGCTTGCGTTGGCCGATTCACTCGGCCCCGCGCGCCGGGGCTGATGCTCGCGGGTCCTGACCCGAGCGGTTCGCTTGCCGCGGCTGGCTTCCGTGGCTGACTGCGGTTGTCGAGCCGTGCGGTTCGCTTGCCGCGGCTGGCTTCCGTGGCTGACTGCGGTTGTCGAGCCGTGCGGTTCGCTTGCCGCGGTTGGCTTCCGTGGCTGGCTGCGGTTGTCGAGCCGTGTGGTTGGCTTGCCGCGGTTGGCTTCTGCGGCTGGCTGCGGTTGTCGAGCCGTGTGGTTGGCTTGCCGCGGTTGGCTTCTGCGGCTGGCTGCGGTTGCCGAGCTGTGCGGTTCGCTCGCTGCGGCCGATTCGCGAAGCAGCCGGCCGCAGCGTTCGGTGCGGAACCTCAGGCCGGAACAGTCCTTGCTACTGCTGGTTGCCCCACTGCTGCTCGCCCTGCTGGCCACCCTGCTCGTAGCCGCCCTGGTCGCCCTGCCCGAAACCGCCTTGCTGCCCGCGCTCTTCGAAGCCCTGCTGCTGCCCGCCTTGCTCGAAGCCCTGCTGGCCGCCTTGGCCGAATCCGCCTTGCTGGCCGCCCTGTTCGTAGCCACCCTGGCCGCCTTGGCCGAATCCGCCTTGCTCGCCCTGACCCTGCTGACCGCCCTGGCCGAATCCGCCTTGCTCGCCCTGACCCTGCTGACCGCCCTGGTCGAAGCCGCCCTGGGGCTGCCCGCCGCCTTGTTCCTGGCCGCCTTGCTGGCCGCCGCCGAAGTTTTCCTTCAGCTTGTCCGCGCCCTGGCGGATCTGGTCGCCGTGCTTGCCGCCGGTTTTCTCGTCGGCGAATTCGGCGGCCTTGTCGATGCCCTCGCCGACCTTGTCCTGGTTGTTGCCCGCGAATTCCTGGATCTTGTCCTTGGCCTGGTCGAAAAAGCTCATCGAAATCCTCCTTGATCTATTCGTGACACATGGATACCAGCCGGGTACCCGGCTGACGCGGCGGCGAGACGCCAGTCCCCGGTTCGGGTGAGGCGCGGCGCCGGTTCTGCCCGGGTCGGGGCACGGGTGGGTTACCCCACACGCCCGGACGCGGGACGGACCGGCCGGTAGGGTCGCCGCGACAGGGCATCGGAGCCGAGGAGGACGCGTGGCGGGACCGTTGAGCGGGCTGAAAGTCGTCGAACTGGCCGGGATCGGGCCGGGGCCGCACGCTTGCATGGTGCTCGCCGACCTGGGCGCGGACGTCGTCCGGGTGGAACGGCCCGCCGGCTCGCTCGACCTCAGCGGCGGCAAGCCGGACCCGCTGCTGCGCGGCCGCCGTTCGGTCGCGGCGAACCTCAAGACCCCGGAAGGCCGCGACCTCGTCCTGCGGCTCGCGGCGAAGGCAGACGTCCTGATCGAGGGCCTGCGCCCGGGCGTCGCCGAACGGCTCGGCGTCGGCCCGGACGACTGTTTCGCGGGCAATCCCCGCCTGGTCTACGGACGGATGACCGGCTGGGGACAGGAAGGCCCGCTCGCCCAGCGCGCCGGCCACGACATCAACTACCTCGGCCTCACCGGCGTGCTGCACGCGATCGGCCGCGCGGGCGAGCGTCCGGTGCCGCCGCTCAACCTGGTCGGCGACTTCGGCGGCGGCTCGATGTTCCTGATCGCGGGCGTGCTCGCGGCGCTGTGGGAATGCGGCCGGACCGGGCGCGGCCAGGTCGTGGACGCGGCGATGGTCGACGGCGTGAACGTGCTGTCCCAGATGATGTGGGCCCTGCGCGGCCTGGGTTCGTGGTCCGACGAACGCGGCACGAACCTCCTGGACGGCGGCGCGCCGTTCTACGACACGTATGTCTGTGCCGACGGCCGTTACGTCGCCGTCGGTTCGCTCGAACCACAGTTCTACGCGGCTCTCCTGAACGGCCTCGGCCTCGCCGCGGAAGACCTGCCGCCGCAACTCGACCGCGACGGCTGGCCCACGCTCCGTGCCGCCTTCACCCGCGCCTTCCTCAGCCGGACCCGCGACGAATGGGCCGAGGTCTTCGACGGCACCGACGCGTGCGTCACGCCGGTGCTCGCTCCCGACGAAGCGCCCACGCATCCGCACATCGCCGCACGCTCAGGCCTGATCACGGTGGACGGCATCGTCCAGCCTGCTCCAGCGCCGCGGTTTTCGCGCAGCACAACGGATGTGCCGTCGCCGCCGCCGGTCCCGGGCTCGCACACGGAAGAGGTGCTGGCCGACTGGGAGTCGTGAGTGCCTATCCCGGTTCTAATCGGGATAGGCACTCACGACGACCTGCCCCCGCCCGCCACACCTCGCCTGTCCCGTGCGAGTCCGCCTCGGTCTCGTGAGTGGCTAAGCCGGTTCTAACCGGCATAGGCACTCACGAGCGCCTGAGCCGCACCGGCAACGTCACGTGGCCGTTGGTGATGAACGACGGCACCGGCTCCAGCTCCTCCCCGCCCACCGCCAGCGCCAGGTCCGGGAACCGCTCGAACAACGCGGGCAGTCCGAGTTCCGCTTCCATCCGGGCGAGCTGCGCGCCGAGGCAATAGTGCACGCCGTGCCCGAACGCGAGCGCCGACTTGTCCTTCCGGGACAGGTCGAACTCGTTCGCGTCCGGCCCGTGGTGGTTTTCGTCGCGGCCGGCGGGCCCGAACGAGGCGAGGATCGGGTCGCCCGCGTGGATGGTCGTGCCCTCGACCTCGATGTCCTCCAGCGCGAATCGCAGCGGCAGGTGCGAAAGCGGTGCCTGCCAGCGCAAAGTCTCGTCCACGACGTCCGACCAGGTGCGCGTTCCGGCCAGCACCGCGCGCAGCTGCGCGGGATGCGTCAGCAGCGCGGTCACGGCCTGGTCGAGCAGGTTGACCGTCGTCTCGTGCCCGGCGGTGATCACCAGGATCAGCGTGTCCACCAGCTCCGCTTCGCTCAGCCGGGAGCCGTCGGAGTCGCGGGCGGTGATGAGTGCGGTGGCGAGGTCGTCGCCCGGCTCGGCGCGCCGTTGGGAGACGAGGTCGGCGAGAATTCCGTACAGCAGTTCGACGTTCGCGGTCGCTTCTTCCGAGGTCGCCGACGTCGCGAAGATCCCGGCCACCGCGGTGCGCAGGCCCGGCCGTGCTTGTTCGGGGACGCCGACCAGCCGGCAGATCACCTCGATCGGCAGTCGGTAGCAGTACCGGTCGCGCAGGTCGGTTTCCGCCGGTCCGGCTTCGAGGCCGGCGAGCAGGCCGTCGACGATTTCGGCGACCACCGGGCGCAGCGCGGCGATCCGGCCGGGCGCGAAGGCCTTCGACACCAGCGAACGCAGCCTGCGGTGCTCGTCGCCGTAGGCGGTGAACATGTTTTGCACCGAAACCCAGATGTTCAGCGACCAGTCTGAGGTGATCTCGCCGTCCCGGTAGGCGGGCCAGTGCCGCCGGGCGTCCTTCGACACGCGCGGGTCGGCGAGCAGGCTGCGCAGCAGCGGCAGGCTGGTGACCGACCAGGCGAGCACGCCGCCGGGCAGTTCGACCACGGTCAGTGGCCCGCGGGCGCGAAGCCGGGCGCCCTCGCCGTGGACGTCCGGCGCCGCCGGGTCCAGCACGAAAGGGGTGACGGCGTGATCCATGGGCGCTCCTCGCGGCCCGATGGTCCACAATGGACTGACGATGGGGGAGGTGTCCGTTGCGGCCACCGGGTCCGCGGCAAGCGTAGCGCGGCTAAGGATCGTTCTGTCCGCCTTGAGGGGTGGTCCGGACCAGGCCGGAGAAGGGGTTGACGTCAGCCGTCGGCGCGCTTGCGGTGCAGCGAGAACCGTTCGAACACCGACAGCTCGCCGGTCGGCTTGTTCACGTTGTAGTAGGTGACGTGCATGGTCGTCGTGCCGCCCGGACGATGCCCCGGGTCCACAGTGAACGCCGCGAATCCGTAGGGGTGGTCGAGGTCGCGGACCGCGCTCCACACCGCTTTTTCGCGCACGTAGGTCGGTTTCCGCTTGCCCGTGGCCGGATCCCGCTTGTCCGCGACGGCGGTCAGCACCTTTCCGGTGCCGTCCTTAAAGAAACTGCCGTTGGTGGTGCCGGAGACGCCGCCCCCGCCGAGAATCATGTGCACCGTGCCGTGCGTGGCGTCGATGTTGTCGGTCGCGTCGGACACCGGGTTCGGCGTGAGCGTCTCGCTTTCCGCGACGACGCCGTGCACGGCGAGGGAGCGTTCGTAGTCGTGTTCGTGCCCGCACAGCACCAGGTCGACGCCGTAGCGGTCGAACAGCGGGCCGTACTTCTCCCGGAGGCCCAGGTCGGCGCCGTTCGCGTCGGACGTGCTGATCATGACCTGGTGCATCGCGACGACGATCCAGTCCACGTCGCGCGACGCCCGCGCCGCGGCCAGTTCTTTCTCCAGCCAGGCGAGCTGCCGTCCGCCGGAGTAGCCGTTGACGTAGACGTCGCCGCCGTCCTGCAGGCAGTTGTCGTCGTTCTGCAGCACGATCACCCGCACCGAGCCGACGGTGAAGCCGTACCAGAGCCCGGCGAGTTCCGGGTCGGTTTCGGTGGAGGGCAGCTGGAAGTACGCCTGGTAGGCGTCCATCCCGAGCGCGCCGTTCTTCTTCTCGATCTCGTGGTTGCCCGCGGCGGGCATCCACGGCCGGTACCGCGCCGAGCGGGTGTTGTTGGTGAAGAAGTTGTTCCAGGTGCGCACGCGGTCGACGTCGAGGTTGGCGTAGCAGAGGTCGCCGTTGAGCAGGTGGAACAGCGGCGCGACGGTCTCGATGCCGGTGACGATGTCCTTCGTGGCCGGGGTCGAGAAGAAGTCGAGCGCGGGCGCGCCCTTGAGATCCCAGGTGACCTGTGGCGCGGACTGGTCGCCGAAGCTGGTGAAGGTGAACGCGGACCGCCCGCCGGGCGCGGTGCGGAACGTGCCCGCGTCGGGCGTCGCGCCGTCGTGCTGGGCGACGTAGAGGTACTCCGTGTTCGGGCACAGGCGGTTGATCTCGGCGTGGTGCACCCAGACCGTGCGGTTGGAAGCGCCGTCGAGGTAGGTGCGGGTGACGGCGGGCGCGTACGAGCCGAAGCCGTCGTCGAGCGTGCCGTAGAGGACGCGGGGACGGCGGACCGGGCCGTCGGTGAGCCACGAGACCACCATCTGCCGCGCGGGGTCGCGGCCGAACGTGAGATGCAAGCCCTGCACCGGTGTCGCGCCACCGCCCGGGGTCGGCTTAAGAGCAGCGGCACTCGCCGTACCAGTGCCGAGTAGTGGTACGGCAGCGCTCGCGCCCATTAGGCCTAATGCTCCTCGACGGCTGACGGTGTTGGACATGAAGGCCTCCTCCGGCTCCAGGCGGAAGCGAAGCTATGCTGGCCGCGCGGCCCGTCGATGAACGGCGGGAGTCCGGTGCGTGAAGTGTTTTCGCGCGCCGTTCCGGTTCGTTCCCTTTGCCGGGAAACGGTTTCCGGAATGTCCTAAGTGGAGTGTCCCGGCTTTCCCGGATCGATTCAGAACGGTTCTGCTAGCCTCCGTGGTGACGTGCGGCTCGCCGTGGTGCCGCGTTGCTGCCGGAGCGCTTCACGGAGCGTGCGCGAGTGCTTCGGCTCGAACCTCCGAGGAGCGTTATGACAGGCATCGTCCGGGTCCGGGGCCGTGAGGTGCTCGACAGCCGGGGCAACCCGACGGTCGAGGTCGACGTGGTGCTGGCGGACGGGTCCGTGGGCAGGGCGGCGGTGCCGTCCGGGGCGTCCACCGGCACGCGCGAGGCCGTCGAGCTGCGGGACGGCGACGCGAAGCGGTTCCACGGCAAGGGCGTGCGCAAGGCGATCGACGCGGTCAACGGCGAGATCGCCGACGCCGTGACCGGCATGGAGGCCGAGGCGCAGGCCGACGTCGACCGCGCCCTGATCGCCCTCGACGGCACCGAGAACAAGGCTCGCCTGGGCGCGAACGCGACGCTCGGGGTGTCGCTGGCGGTGGCGAAGGCGGCCGCCGCGGCGAACACGCTGCCGCTGTACCGGTACGTCGGCGGGGTGTACGCGCACCTGCTGCCGATGCCGATGATGAACATCATCAACGGCGGCGCGCACGCGGACAACCCGATCGACTTCCAGGAGTTCATGATCGGCCCGGTCGGCGCGTCGACCTTCGCCGAGGCCGTGCGAATGGGCTCGGAGGTGTTCCACACGCTGCGGAAATCGCTGCACGACGCGGGACACAACACGAATGTCGGCGACGAGGGCGGGTTCGCGCCGCAGCTGGGCTCGGCCGACGAGGCGCTCGAGTTCGTGGTCCGCGCGATCGAGAAGACCGGGTACGAGCCGGGCAAGGACATCGCGCTGCTGCTGGACCCGGCGGCGTCGGAGTTCTACCGCGACGGCGTGTACGACTACACCGGCGAGGGCCGCAAGCGCAGCATCGAGGAACACGTCGCGTACCTCACCGAGCTGACCGAGCGCTTCCCGATCGTGTCGATCGAGGACGGCCTGGCCCAGGACGACTACACCGGCTGGAAGCAGCTGACCGACGGCATCGGCGACCGCGTCCAGCTCGTCGGCGACGACCTGTTCTGCACGAACGTCGAGATCCTGCGCGACGGCATCAAGCGCGGCATCGCCAACTCGATCCTCATCAAGGTCAACCAGATCGGCACCCTGACCGAGACGCTGTCCGCGGTCGACACCGCGCACAAGGCGGGCTACTCGGCGGTCATGTCGCACCGATCGGGCGAGACCGAGGACACCACCATCGCCGACCTCGCGGTGGCGACCGGCTGCGGCCAGATCAAGACGGGCTCGCTGTCGCGGTCCGACCGCACGGCCAAGTACAACCAGCTGATCCGCATCGAGGAGGAGCTGGGCGCCGAGGCTCGCTACGCGGGCTGGGACACCCTGCGCTGAGCACTGGCGGCCCGGGCTTTTTCCTTGCCCGGGCCGCCTTTCGCTATTTCCTCGCCTTCACGAGCATCGCCCCCGCAGTGAAGGCCGCACTCACCCAGAACGCCGCTCGCGCATGCGCCGCGTCCACGACGACGGCCCCCGCCACCGCGGGCCCGACCACCGCGCCGAGATTGAACGCCGTGGTCGCGATCGCCCCCGCCACTCGCGGCGCTTCCTCGCTGGCGGTGGTGACAATTTTGGCGATCAGGGCGGACCCGACGCCGAACGCCGTCGCCCCGGTGAGCAATGCGGCTGTCAGAAGCCCCGGAAGACTCTGCGCTGCGAAGAAGGCCGCCACCCACACTGCGGTCAGCACTGCCGCGCCAGCTTTGAGAATCCTCGGCCCCGTCTTACCAGCGACCGTGACGCCGATGAACGACCCCACTCCGAACACCGCCAGTACGACCGGAACCCATGCTGTTGCTGGGGACATCGTGCCTAGGTAGGTGAAGGCGGCGAACGTCCCGGCGTTGACGAGAATCCCCTTGACCACGGTCGTTACGACCCGAGGCTGGGCCAGGACCCGCCACTCGCGATACACCGGGCTTGTCGCCGGCGGGTCGTCGAACGAGGTCGTCGCCAGTGCTATGGCGGCAATAGCGGTGATCGCCGCGATGGCCCAGAACGCGGCCTGCCACCCGGCGTACTGCCCGAGGACCGTCCCGGCCGGAACGCCGACGATGCACGCGAGCGTGACGCCGGACAGCAGTACGGAAGTCGCCCGCCCGACGGCGTCCGGTGGGACGAGCGCGGGGAGAGACGCGAGTGCCACCGCGAGAAACCCGGCGTTGGCGAACGCCGCGACGGCGCGGGTGACGAGGAGGAGCGGAAAGTCGGTCGTGAGGGCGGCCGTGACGTGTGCTGCGGTGAAAAGCCCGAGGAAGGCTAGGAGGGCTCGCTTGCGCGGCAATGTGCTGCCGAGCATCGCGAGTACGGGTGCGCCGACGACCATTCCGGCCGCGAAGAGGGACGTCAGCAGCCCGGCGGTGCCGAGGGAAACGCCGGTGTCAGCGGCGATCTGGGGGAGGAGCCCGGAGAGGACGAACTCGGACGTGCCTTGCGCGAAGACCGCGCTGGCGAGGAGGAAAACGATGGGAGGCAAGACTCGGCTCCTGGCTGGTGGCGTTCGGTGGACGCCAGAGGATGGGACGGTTTTGAGGGCGGAGGGAGGTGCCGTGGGCGCGGGGCAGTTGCGCAGTGGGTGCGGCGGGCGTGCACCAGTTGCGCGTTGGCTTGTATCAGCCGTGGGTTGGCTTGCCGTGCTTACGCGGACAGGCTTTGTCGCGGCGTCGCTGACGTGGGCAGGCTTCGTCCGAACACGGCGATGCCGAGCGCACTTCGCCAGCGGTGCTGCGGCGGCGATCAGGATTCGCCCTCTACGCGGCTACGCCGAAAAGCCTTGGTGCTAGCTCCGGTGCGGTGCATACACCGGTCGCTGTGCGAAGGCTCTGTCGTGACGCGGCCGCAGCTACACCACTGTGGTGACGCCGGTCAGAACTCCGCGCACGAGAGCCTGTTCGAGGCACACTCGACTGCACAGTGTCTGTGGTGAAGCTTCCGCCGGTCAGCCCGGCCCGGGAGCAAACCCCGGCACCCGTCACTCCGCCGCCCAGCTCTTCGGCTGGGCGGCTACCGTCTGTTGGCCTCCGGCGACGTCATATCCCGGACTTTACCTTGCCGCGCTCAGGAAGTCGCGCGCGATACGTCCGGCTGGTGGCGCCGCGCGAATGCGGGGGATCCAGCCGACGCCGGTGTGCGGCATGGCGATGCGGTCTTCACCGGTCGCTGAACGGAAAACTGTCGCTGCACGAGTGGAAACCGCGGGGGCCCGGATCCGGACCCCCGCGGCGGCTGAGGGAGAAGCTGGGCTAACACGGCCCGGGCATTGCGAGCAGAGTCGCGGGAGAAGTACTGCGGCGGAAGGAATTAGCAGAGGATCCCCGAGCGGCGGCCGGAACCACGCGTTGCTGCCAGGACACATTCGATGCGGCAGCAAGCATCCCGATCAGCTCGAAACGAGAACCCGCCGGCCAAACCCGCGAGCGAAGGAAACCGGTGCGGAACCCAAGGCCCGTACCGGCATTCCCGTCAGTTCGGAAGCAGAGCCCACCGGCCAAACCCGCGAGCGAAGGAAACCGGTGCGGAACCCAAGGCCCGCACCGGCAACCCCCGAGAACCTCAGCAGAGCGGCGCGACCGGACCGTCCGAACCGGTCTTCACGTAGGTGTCCGAGATGTAGTGCCCGGGTCCGATGCGGTCCCAGATCTTGCTCGTCCCGAACTTCCCGGTCACGCTGTCCCCGTTGACATAGCACTCGATGTTCACCTTGGCGTAGTTCGCCGCCAGGCCCTTCACCGACGAGGACGTGTGCGCGCCCGACCGCACGTTCACCGGGTCGCCCGCCGTCTGCACCAAACCGGTGGCCGCGGCGGAGCCCGTCCACAGGTAGGTGACCTTCACGTTTCCGTTGTCGCCAAGGCCGACGCCCGCGCTGAACGTGCCGTCGGCGAGGTCGATGCCCGCGGGGTTGCCGACCTTGTACCCGAGATCGTCCCGGCCGCCGTTGTAGCCGTTGTGGTAGGCGGCATAGGCCTCGGGCTGGCCCTGCGGCAGATCCTTGTACTCCGCGCGCACCGAGGGCGGGTTCCAGTAGTCGTCCTTGGTGTTCCACGGGCCGACGTCCCAGACCGGCGCGTATTCGCAGCGGCTGTTGTCCGTCTTGCACACGCGCACGGTGTAGTTGTCGGTTCCCTTGGGCGACAAGGCTTTTCCGGACGGCAGCGCGACGAAGTGGTCGTTGCTCGCGATGACGTGGCCGTTCGCGGTGGTGTGGCCGGCGAGGCCTTCGCGGGTGGCGTAGATCGTGTAGGTGAGCGGGGTGGCCGCGGCGATGGCGTTCGCCTGCGGGGACAGAGAGCCGGTCAGTTCGACGTCGCGCACGGTCGGGCGGGCGGCGGTCGTGCTGGACAGCGTGATCCTGGTCTGCACGACGCTCACCGCGCGGGGGAGCGCGGTGCCGGCGGGGGTCCATTCCGTCCAGTCGTCGGCGCCGGAGCGCCCGCGGACGTCGACGTCCACCGAGGTGCCTTGCGGTGCGTCGGCGGAGATTGCCGCGGCTACCCGGTTCACCGGCGCGGGCAGGCGGCGTTCGACCGACAGCAGGTAGCCCTCGCTGGCCGCGGCCTGGTCGGCGGGTCTCCACGCCGGGTCCCGCAGCGTGAGCGTGCCGCTGGACGTGGCGACGTTGACGTCGTCACCGTCCACTGAGGACAGATCGGCGCGCCAGACGCCGGAAGTCTCGGCAGCGCTCACGGGCGTCGCGACTGCGGTGACCGCCCCCGCGGCGAGCAGCGCGGCGATCGTGCGCCGGACCATCACTTTCCCGACCACGACGGATCTCCCTTCACTCGTCCGAATCGAACTGCCGGAGTGTCGGAGGGATCCGTACACGATCCATACAACGATCTCGCCCGGTCGTGTACCGGAGGCGAGAAGTTGACAGCGAGGAGTCACGGCTATAGCTTTGCAAACAAAGTTAATTTACAGGCAAAGGGAGTGTGGGATGACCATCCTGGTGACGGGGGCGCGCGGGAATGTCGGGAGCGAGGTCGTCCGGGTGCTCCGCGAGGGCGGGCACGAGGTGCGTGGATCAGCGCGTGACGCGACCGTGCTGGATCTGCCGGACGCGGTGTCGTTGGATCTCACCGCCGACGCCGGGTTCGAGGACGCGCTGCGTGGTGTCGAGGCGATCTTCTTGTATCCGACGCGGCCGAACGGCGCGGCGGATTTCCTTGCAGCAGCGCGTAAATCAGGCGTGTCGTACGTCGTGCTGCTGTCGTCGCCGGACGTCTACGAGGGGTCCGCGGACAATCCGATCCGGCTCGGACATTTGCCCGCAGAGGCGGCGGTGGCGGAGTCCGGACTGCCGTTCACGGTGCTGTACCCGGGCTGGCTGATGGGCAATACTCGGCGCGACTGGGGTGCGGCGATCCGGGCCGGAGAACCGGTGCGGCTCTTCTCTCCGGAGTCGCAGTTCACGCCGACGGCTGAGGCGGACGTGGCCGCGGTCGCCGCGAAGTTGCTCACGGAGCGTCGCTATCCGGGGCGGCGGCTGGCGCTGACCGGGCCGGAATCGATGACGCAGCGTGCGATCGTCGAAACCCTGGCGGAGGAATTGGGTCGCTCGATCGAAGTGGCGACCGAAACGCGGAGCGAGGCGCTGGAGCGGCGTCCAGAGTGGATGCCTGCGGCGATCCTGGAGCACCTGATGGACGTCGAGGAGGCAGCGGTGGGCCGAGTGGCGCCGGTGAACAACACGGTGGAACGGTTCGCGGGACGCGCGACGTCATTCCGCGAGTGGGCCCGGGCGCACAAGGACGACTTCGCCCCGCGCCCATAGAGTCCAATGTGGACAGAACCTAGGCGGGCTTCCAGGAAACTCCGGCGGGCCGCGTCTGGGATTCGCACAGTTCCCGCACCGCGCGCAGCACTTCCTCGGCGGAAACCTCGCTCCCGGACGGCTGCGGGAAGTGCGCGCCCTGAAGACTGAAGTAGTCGACGGGATCCTCGCCGGAGCCGTCCGCGGGCAGATAAGTCTCGCCGTTTTCGTGCCACGCCAGGCTTCCCCGCGTGCCGCGCAGACCGGCGACCAGGTACGGCGTCCGCGGCTTCCGGCCCGCGTACAGCCACCAGACGACCCCGGCGTCCGGCGCGGGCGGTTCGGCGGCGCGCAGGGCGGAGAGCACCTCGTCGGCAGCCGTCTCGGTGACGTCGTACCCGGTCCGGCGACGGGCGTCTTCGATGCTCGCCATGGTGCGCTCCGCTCGTGAAGTGTCCTGATACTACTCGGTGCCGATCGGCGAGCGACTTGTGGAATGGCCAGTGCGGAGCCGGGCCGCGCGCAGGGTCAGATAGCGCTGCTCGGCGGTGTTTCCGGTGCGGGCGGCGGCCGCGGTGTAGTGGCGGATCGCTTCCTCTCGTTGACCGGCCATTTCCAGCAGGTGCGCGCGGGCGGCGGCGAGGCGGTGGTGGCCGGGCAGCCGGTCGTCGAGCCCGGACAGCATCGCGAGCCCGGCGTCCGGCCCGTGCACCATCGCAGTCGCGATCGCGCGGTTGAGCGTTACGACGGGGTTGCCGGTCAGCGCTTCGAGCCGCGTGTACAGCGTGAGCACGCGCGGCCAGTCGGTGTCTTCGGCCCGCAACGCGATGTCGTGCGTCGCGGCGATCGCGGCCTGCAGCCGGTATTCGCCGATGCCGTCGCGGGTCAGCGCGGCGGTGATCAGCGCGACGCCTTCCCGGATGAGTGAACGGTCCCACCGCGCCCGGTCCTGGTCGGCGAGCGGGATGAGGTCGCCGTCCGGTCCGGTGCGAGCCGGCCGCCGGGCGTCGGTGAGCAGCATCAGCGCGAGCAATCCGGCGGCTTCGCCGTCGTCCGGCAGCGCGGCGTGCAGCAGCCGCGCGAGCCGGATCGCCTCGGCGGACAGTTCGGTGCGGTGCAGGCGGCGGCCCCCGCTGCTCGTGTATCCCTCGTTGAACACCAGGTACAGCACGTGCAGCACGGACCGCAACGCCGCCTGCCGCTCGTCCGCGGCGGGCATCCGGAACGCCAGGCCGGACTTCTTGATTTTCGCCTTCGCCCGGCTGATCCGTTGCGCCATCGTGGTTTCCGGCACGAGGAACGCGCTGGCGATCTCCGCGGTCGTCAGCCCGCCGACGGCCCGCAACGTCAGCGCGATCGCCGACGCCGAGGTCAGCGACGGGTGCGCGCACAGGAACAGCAGCGTCAGCGTGTCGTCGCGATCCGGCACGTCGGCGGCCCGCGGCTCGGCGGCGACCGTGTCCTCGCGCCGCCGCCGGGCCTGGTCGCTGCGGAAACTGTCGATGATCCGGCGGCTGGCGGTCTGCAGCAGCCAGCCGCGCGGATTCTCCGGGATCCCCTCGGCAGGCCAATGCTGCACCGCCGCGAGGAGAGCTTCCTGCGTCGCGTCCTCGGCCGCGCCGAAATCGCCGGACCGGCGCGCGAGGACGGCGAGGACCTGGGGCGCGAGCGTGCGCACCAGGTCCTCGACCTCGGGCCGCGACATCACACCTCCGGCGCGCTCATCACCTGGCGCACCTCGATCGGCACCCGCAGCGGCGCGCCTTCCGGACCCGGCGCGGCCGAAACCCGGGTCGCGATCTCCAGCGCCCGCGCCTCCGATTCGACGTCCACCACCCGGTATCCGGCCAGCAGTTCCTTGCCCTCCGGGAACGGCCCGTCGGTGACGACCGCGCCGCCCTTGCCGTCCGCGACCACGGTTTTCGCCGCTTCCGGCCCAGCCAGGCCTTCCGCCTCGACGAGTTCCCCGGCCTCGGTCAGCTCGGCGTTGAGCACGTGCTGGAACTGGATGTGCGCGCGGATGTCCTCCGGAGCCCACTCGGGCAGCGGGATGTCGCAGTCTTCGCCCTGGGCGTAGGTCTGCAGCAGCATGTACTTCGGCATAGCGTTTCCTCCAGTGTCCGGCTCGCCGCTTCCGGGCGGGCTCACCAAGGGAACGGAACCCGCGCGCCGTCCTCGACACGCACCGCGCACATCTTGCCGGGGAAATCTCGGGGGCGCGGGCGAAACGGGTGGCATGGGTCTCAGTGCCCGGGACGCCCGGACGGCCTAGCAGGTAGGTTGCGGGAAGCAACTCACCTGGAGGGAACCGTGAGCACGACGACCTTCGCCGCGGTGTCCGCGGTCAAACAGCGTTCGGACACCGAGTTCAGCGTCGATCTCAGCCCGGCGTGGACCATCGGCGGCCGCCCGAACGGCGGCTACCTGCTGGCCACGATCGCCCGCGCGGCGACCGTCGTTTCCGGGCACCCGGACGTTCTTGCCGCCAGCGCGCACTACCTGCGCTCGCCCGAGCCGGGCCCGGCGGAGATCGAGGTCGAGGTGCTGCGCACCGGCCGGACCGCGACCCAGCTGCGCGGACGGCTGCTCAAGGACGGCGTGCCGCAGGTCGAGGCGCTGCTGACGCTGGGCGTCCTCGGCGCGGCCGAACCGTTCTGGCAGGACGGCGTGCCGCGGCCGGAGTTCGGGCCGTTTCCGGAGGAGCCGTGGGGCCCGGACGTGCTGTCGTCCGGCATCCCGATCGCGATCCGCGACGAGATCGACGTGTACTTCGACCGCCCGCTCGCCGACGGGCCCAGCGGCCGCGGCGAACTGCGCGCCCTGCTCGCGCTGCCCGGCGACGAGCAGTTCGATCCGGTCAGCCTGCTGTTCGCGGTCGACGCCCTTCCTCCGGCAACCCTGGATGTCGCGCCGTCCGGCTGGGTGCCGACGCTTGAACTGACCGCGTATGTGCGGGCGCACCCGGCTCCTGGCCCGGTGCGCGTGCTGCACCGCGCTCACCTGATCGGCGACGGGCGGGTCGACGAGTCCTGCCACGTGTGGGACAGCGCAGGGACTTTGGTCGCGCAGGGTACGCAGCTGGCCGGGATCCGGATCGGCTGACTTA
Source organism: Amycolatopsis sp. cg13 (assembly GCF_041346965.1). Classification (GTDB taxonomy): domain Bacteria; phylum Actinomycetota; class Actinomycetes; order Mycobacteriales; family Pseudonocardiaceae; genus Amycolatopsis. The sequence continues at coordinate 2,480,026 of NZ_CP166848.1, read as the reverse complement.
CTGCCCCGGGTACGGCGGCTGCTGCTGCGGGTAGCCGGGGTACGGGCCGGGCGGCACCGGACCGGGGGCGGACGGCAGCGGGCTGGAGAACGTGGGCCCGGTCGTCGGTGCCGCCATTGACATCAGCAGGTTTTCGACGGTCTTGCGGCGCGCGCCCGCGACGACCGCCACGGCCATGATCTCGAGTGCGAGGCCGAGCACGAACCAGAACAGGTGGTAGCTCGTGAACGACTCGAGGTCGGTCGAGCGACACGAGGTGTAGTTCGGTTCGTTGCGGGACACCTCGCACGTCCAGTGCGGTTTGGCGATCAGCACCATGATCAGCCCGCCCCCGATGCTGGCCAGCCCGAGGACCATGAAGAAGACCTGCAGAATCCGCGCGAAGATCGACATGCGCGAAGCGTAGCGACCCGATGTCCGCCGGGTCAGCGGGTTCCGGCAAGTGCCCCCGTCGTGACCAGCCGGTACCCGGTGCGCCCGGAAAACTCCGCCGTCAGCGCGAACCGGTCGCCGCGCACCAGGGTGTGCCGCCATTCGATGCGTTTGCCCGCGCTGGTGCCCAGGCGTCCGATGGAGAACGCGCCGACGGTTTCGCCGCAGCCCAGCAGGGTGCGTTCGGCCCGCGTCGGCACCACCGCGCGGATCTGTTCCTCGCCGTGGTCGAGGCGGACTCCGGTGCGGCGGTGGAGTTCGCCGTACAGGCTGGTGTGCTGGAAATCCGCGTCCAGCAGCGGCCGCGCGAGGTCGGCGGGCAGCCAGACCCGGTCGACGGCCAGCGGGTCGTTTCCGGCCAGCCGCACGCGTTCCAGGTACAGCAGGGGAGTGGAGCCCTCGAGCGACAGCCGTTCGGCGACCACGGCGTCCGCGCGGATGTCGAGCCGGCGGACGACGCTGTGCTGGTCGAGCCCGGCCTCCTCGACCGCGGCGAACAGGCTGTAGAGCGCGCCGAGCGGCTGCTGGATCTCGGCGGCCGCGGCGACGCGGGGCTGGCGTCCGCGTTCGGCGATGAGCGTGCCGTCCGCGCGCAGTTCCCGCAGCGCCTGCCGGACCGTCTGCCTGCTGACGCTGTATTCGTCGGCGAGCGCCAGTTCCCCGGGGAACGCGCCGTCGAACTCCCCGGCGCGGATGCGCACCAGCAGCCGCTGCTGCAACTGCCGCCACAGGGGCTGTCCGCCGGTGCGCACCAGCTCTGCCTCGCCCATGCCGGGAACAGTACCGCTTGCCAAATGTACGGACAGCTCTTAGATTAAATGTACGTACATTACCGAGGAGGCCAGAGTGCGCACAGGAGTGAACCGGTGACCGGCGCGGCGCTGGGAGCGACGCGCGCGACGGTGCAGTGGCGGGCCAAGCTCGCCCGCCCGGTGCCGGGGCTCGCGGTCGCGCTGCTGGTCGCGGCGGTGGCGACGGCGGGCGGGAAGCTGGTGCCGGTGGTCGGCGGGCCGGTGCTCGCGATCCTGCTCGGCGCGGTCGCCGGCGCGGTTGTGCCGTCGCTGCGGAGCTGGCGGTTCAGCCCGGGCTACGCCATCGCGTCGCGGCCGGTGCTGCAGCTGTCGATCGTGGTGCTGGGCACGGGGCTCTCGATCCAGCAGGTGGTGCACGTCGGCGGCCAGTCGCTGCCGGTGATGCTCGGCACGCTCGCGGTCGCGCTCGGCGGTGCGTGGGTGCTCGGCCGGCTGCTCGGCGTCCGCGGGGACACGCAGACGCTGATCGGCGTCGGCACCGGCATCTGCGGTGCGTCCGCGATCGCGGCGACCAGCGCGGTGCTGAAGCCGAAGGAAGCCAATATCGCTTACGCGCTCGGCACGATCTTCACCTTCAACGTCGCCGCGGTGCTGCTCTTCCCGCCGCTCGGGCACGCGCTCGGGATGTCGCCGCACGCCTTCGGCCTGTGGGCCGGAACCGCGGTGAACGACACGTCCTCCGTCGTCGCGGCTTCCTACGCTTATGGCGGCGACGCCGGTTCCTACGGCTTGGTCGTGAAGCTCACCCGCACGCTCACGCTGATCCCGATCGTGCTGTTCCTCGCCGTGCTCGCCGCGCGCAAGCAGTCGGGCGGCCGGGTTTCCTTGCGCGCCATGCCTTGGCACCGGCTGGTGCCGCCGTTCCTGATCGGCTTCCTCGCCGCCGCCACGGTGGAGAGCGCGGGCTGGATCCCGGAATCGTGGCACGCGCCGCTGTCGACGCTCGGCACCTTCCTGATCACCATGGCGCTCGCCGGGATCGGCCTGGCGCTCAAGCCGTCCGACCTGCGCAAGGCGGGACACAAGCCGCTGCTGATGGGGGCCATCCTGTGGATCGCGGTCGCCGCGTCGAGCCTCGGGCTGCAGGCGCTGACCGGCGGGATGTGACGCGTTAGCGCACGCGCGGATTCCGCTTCCGCCGCCTGCGAGCGGCAAGGACCGCGAAAAGCCGGGACACCCCTCGGCTCCGGCGCACGAACACCACGGATTCGCCGCGTGGGCCCTCGGCCCGCGCGGCGCTTTCGTTTCCTGGGCCGCGCCGGAATTCCCGGAGTCCGGCGGCGAACTCGGCCGGGTCGCCCCCGACGTCCGGGTGATGGGTGCGCACGAACCGGCGGTACGCCGCCTTGTCGGCTTCGGACCACGCGCTCCGCTCGTCCACCGCCGTCCTTCCCCGGTTGAGGGTTTCGCCTGAAGTTCCTGCCGGAAGCCGATCGCAAGTGCCAACCGGCAGTTCAACGATACTGTTCAAGCACATGACCGAGCAGATCGCACTCGACCTCTCCGAGCTTCGCGCCGTCACCGCCTACGCGGTGGCCTGTGCGGAGCCCGCGCTGCCGATCTTCGAACAAGCCCGTCCGGACGACCGCCGCCCGCACGACGCGATCGAGGCGGCTCGGGCGTTTTCGCAAGGAGCCAAGCGCAGCAAGGCAATCCGCGACAGCGCGTGGGCGGCGCAACGGGCGTATCAGGAAACGCGCGACGCCGGGCAGACCGCAGCGAGCGAGGCCGCGCGAGCTGCTGTCGCCGCTGCCGGGGCGGCGTTCCTGCATCCGCTCGCGAAGGCGACGCAGGTGTGGCACATCCTCGGCCCGGCTGGCCATGCGGCGTACGCGTTCGAACTGGCTGGAATGGCGGCGCAGCACCCGGCGGCCGATCCGGTGGTCGTCCGGGTGCTGTCGCGGTATCCGAAAGCGCCAGATGGTCGCGGGCGGGCGGGGGAGTTGGTGCGCGAGCTGGATATGTTGCTGCGCAAGGGTTAGCGAACCCGTTCGACCCGCCGCTCGTCCCAGACCGGTTCCGGTGTCTCGCGGACGACGCCGTCTGAACCGAAGACTAGGTAGCGGTCGAACGAGCGCGCGAACCAGCGGTCGTGCGTGACCGCGAGCACGGTGCCTTCGTAGGACTCCAGCCCGTCCTGCAGCGCCTCGGCGGATTCCAGGTCGAGGTTGTCCGTCGGCTCGTCCAGCAGCAGCGCGGTGGTTCCGGCCAGTTCCAGCAACAGGATCTGGAACCGCGCCTGTTGTCCGCCGGACAATCGGTCGAATACCTGCTCGCCCTGGCGGTGCAGTTCGTACCGGCGCAGCGCGGACATCGCCGCACCGCGGTCGCGCGCGTGTTCCGTCCACAGCACGTCGACGAGTGTGCGGCCGGTGAGCTCCGGGCGGGCGTGCGTTTGCGCGAAATGGCCGGGCACGACGCGCGCGCCGGTCTTCCAATCGCCGGTGTGTGCGACGTCGCCGCCCGCGAGCAGGCGCAGGAAGTGCGACTTCCCGGAGCCGTTCGAGCCCAGCACCGCGACGCGCTCGCCGAAGAAGATCTCCAGCGAGAATGGTTTCATCAACCCGGTCAGTTCCAGGTTCTTGCAGGTCACCGCGCGCATTCCGGTACGTCCGCCGCGCAGCCGCATCCGGATGTCCTGCGGCCGCGGCGGTTCCGGCGGGGGACCGGCCTCCTCGAATTTCCGCAGCCGGGTCTGCGCCGCCTTGTACCGCGACGCCATCTCGTCGCTGCGCGCGGCGTACTGCTGCATGTCCCGGACGAGCCGTTTGAGCTGGGCGTGCTTCTCGTCCCAACGCCGGCGCAGTTCGTCGTAGCGGGCGAACCGTTCCTGCCGCGCCTCGTGATACGTGCCGAACCCGCCGCCGTGCACCCAGGCGTCCGCGCCGTCGCCGCCGGGTTCGACGCTCACGATCTTGTCCGCCGCTCGCGCCAGCAGTTCGCGGTCGTGCGACACGAACAGGACGGTTTTGCGGGTTTCCTTCAGCCGGGCTTCGAGCCAGCGTTTGCCGGGGACGTCGAGGTAGTTGTCCGGCTCGTCCAGCAGCAGCACCTCGTCCGGTCCGCGCAGCAACGCTTCCAGCACCAGGCGTTTCTGCTCGCCGCCGCTGAGCGTGCGCACGAGCCGCCAGCGCGCGCGGTCGAACGGCACGCCGAGCGCCTCGGTGGTGCACATATCCCAAACAGTCTCGAACTCGTATCCGCGGGCTTCGGCCCAGTCGCTGAGCGCCTGCGCGTACCGCATTTGCGCGGCCTCGTCGTCGACCTCCAGCAGCCGCTCCTCGGCAGCGTCGACCGCCAGGGCAGCATCGCGAACCCGGTGCGGGGCAACGGAAACCAGCAGATCCCGCACCGTGCGCTCGTCGCGCACCGACCCGACGAACTGCGCCATCACGCCCAGCCCGCCGGTCACCGTGACCGCGCCCTCGTCCGGCTTCAGCTCTCCCGACAGCAGCCGCAGCAACGTGGTCTTGCCCGCGCCGTTGGGGCCGACCAGCGCGACGACCGCGCCCTCGCCGACCCGGAACGAGACGTCGCCGAGCAGCGGACGCCCGTCGGGCAGCACGTAGCGCAGGTGCGCGGCCTCCAAATGCCCCATGTCCCGGCACTCTACCCAGACCGCCGCGAATCGCCGCACGGTTTTCCGGCCGTCCACAGAGGACACGAAAGCGGCGGTGCCGGGGAGAACCGGCACCGCCGCTCTTGGAATCGCCTTATGCCTTGCGCTGCATGCTTTCCCGCGCTGGGTTGGCCTGCTCCGCCGCCTTCGGGTCCTTCTCGTTCTGCTTCGCGCGCACGCCGGACTCGACGCGGTCGCCGAGATCCTTGTCCACGTTGTGCCAGTACTCGAAGGCCCGCTTCAGCACCGGTTCGGTCACCCCGTTGAGCAGGTGCCCGACGATGTTGTCCACCAGCCGCTCGCGCTCGGCGTCGTTCAGGACGTCGCGCACCATCGTGCCGGCCTGGCCCCAGTCGTCGTCCTCGGCGTGGTCGACGTAGGCCGAGCGGACCATCTCGCCGTCGGCGTGCCAGCCCGCGGGCGTGCCGTAGCGTTCCGTGTCGGCGCGCGGACCGCCCTTGGAGTTCGGCGCGTACACCGGGTCGGAGACCTTGGCGTAGCGCATCGCGCCGTCCTTGCTGTAGCTGTGCACCGGCGCGGTCGGCGCGTTCACCGGCAGCTGCTTGTAGTTCGCGCCGATCCGGTACCGGTGTGCGTCGGCGTAGGCGAACAGCCTGCCCAGCAGCATCCGGTCCGGGCTCGGGCCGATGCCTGGCACCAGGTTGTTCGGCTCGAAGGCGGCCTGCTCGATCTCGGTATGGTGGTCGGTCGGGTTGCGGTCGAGCGTCATCTTCCCGACCTCGATCAGCGGGTAGTCGCCGTGCGGCCACACCTTCGTGAGGTCGAACGGGTTGAACCGGTAGGTCTTCGCGTCCTCGAACGGCATCACCTGGACGTGCAGCGTCCAGCTCGGGTAGTCGCCGCGCGCGATCGCCTCGAACAGGTCCCGGGTGTGGTAGTCGGTGTCCGCCGACGCCATCTGGTCGGCCTCGTGCTGGGTGAAGTGCTCGACGCCCTGGTCGGTCTTGAAGTGGTACTTGACCCAGAACTTCTCGCCCGCGGCGTTGACCCACATGTAGGTGTGCGAGCTGTAGCCGTTCATGTGCCGCCACGTGCGCGGGATCCCTCGATCGCCCATCAGCCAGGTGACCTGGTGCGCCGATTCGGGGGAGAGCGTCCAGAAGTCCCACTGCATGTCGTGGTCGCGCAGGTTGCTGTCCGCGCGGCGCTTCTGCGACCGGATGAAGTGCTGGAACTTCAGCGGGTCCTTGATGAAGAACACCGGGGTGTTGTTGCCGACGAGGTCGTAGTTGCCCTCGGTCGTGTAGAACTTCAGCGCGAACCCGCGCGGGTCGCGCCAGGTGTCCGGGCTGCCGCGCTCGCCCGCCACGGTGGAGAACCGGGCGGCCATCTCGGTTTTCACGCCCGGCTGGAACACCGCGGCCTTGGTGAAGCGGCTGACGTCATTGGTCACCTCGAAGTGCCCGAACGCGCCGCTGCCCTTCGCGTGCGGCTGCCGTTCCGGCACCCGTTCCCGGTTGAACTGCGCCATCTGCTCGATCAGGTAGTGGTCCTGCAGCAGGATCGGGCCGCCCGGGCCGACAGTGAGCGAATGCTCGTCGCTCTCGGCCGGGATCCCGGCGTCCGTCGTGGTCGCCGGGGGTTTCGGTTCTTCGGTCATCTCGCGAACTCCTCGTGGTGGTCGGAAACGCCGGAGCAGTCGGGGCACAGACCCCAGAAGACGATCTCGGCCTCGTCCACGGCGTACCCGCGCCGGTCGTGCGGCGTGAGGCAGGGGGCCTCGCCGCGGACGCAGTCGACGTCCTCGGCCCGGCCGCAGCGGCGGCACACCAGGTGGTGGTGGTTGTCGCCGGTCCGCCGTTCGAACCGCGCCGGATGCCCGGACAGCTCGATCCGGCGGACGAGACCCGCTTCGCCGCACGCGGCGAGCACGTCGTAGACCGCTTGGATCGACACGCTGCCCAGGCTCTCGCGCACGCCCGCCGCGATCGCCTCGACGGTCGCGTGCGGGTGCTCGCCGAGCCAGCCGAGCACGGCTTGCCGCGGCTTGGTGACGCGCAGGCCCGCCGCCCGCAGCGTCGCCGCCGAGTCCGGCATCGGAGTCCTCCCCGGGGATCTGGAACCGCTCCAGTTCCGCCGGTTACCCCCTCTTCCCGGCTCTCACACCTGGGTGTCACCCACCGGTCGGACGAGCTCGGCGAGGTGCGCGCGAAGGACGGCGACGCACTCGTCGGCCGAGGTGAGTTCCGGCTGCAGCACGGCCCGGAACGCGATCCCGTCGATGAGCGCGGCCAGCCGGGGCGCTTCGACTTCGGGGTCCTTCGGCTCGAACCGGCAGCTGCGAACCTGTGCGTCGAGAATGCGGCGAGCCAGCGTCACGGTGCCTTGAACCGCTTCCCTGGCCAGGTCGTCCAATCCCGGATCGGCGCGCGCGGCCATCAGGAATTCCACCAGCACGGTCACTTCGGTGCGCCGGCGCTCGTCCAGCGGAAGCAGTTCGGACAGGAATTCGGTGAGCTGGTCGACGGCTTCCTCCGGCGACAGCTCCGACAGCGACCCGATCTTCTCGCGGCGTTCGACGAGCCGCGCGGTCGTCCGGTCGATGGTGGTGCGCATCGCGAACCGCATCAGCGCGTGCTGGCTGTCGAAGTAATGCCGCACCGAGCCGATGTTCAGCCCCGACTCCGCGGCGACCGCGCGCAGCGAGACCGCGTGCAGTCCGTCTTTCGCGGCCAGCCGCAGCACCGCGTCGGCGATGTGCGCGCGTCGCTCTTCCCCGTCCACCACTCTAGGCACTGGACTTTTATATCACAGACGTGATAGAAACGGTTTGTATCACAGGTGTGACAGAAAGGGGTGCGCCGTGGAGACGGTGCTGAACATCCTGCTGATCCGGTTCGGCATCATCGCCGCGATCGTCGTGGTCGTCGGCCTGGCCGGCTTCGCGCTGATCGTTTCGCTGCGGCGGCGGGGCAAGGGGGAGCGCGTGCGGGAAGGCGCGGCGACGCTCGCGAAATCCGCCGCTCAGGCGATGGACCGGCGCGGGGCGCGGGGAGTGCGCGGTCGCGTCGGCGGCGAGGTCGTGCGCCAGGCCGCGCGGTGGCTGGACGAGGACCCGGGCCGGAAGCGGTCCGGCCGGTGAACGCGGCGCTGCTCGCCGACGGGGACGGGATCCTGCAGCATCTCATGCACGATCTGCTGGTGAAGGGGCTGATCGTGCTGGGGGCGGTGCTGGTGGCGGTGATCGGGGTCGTGGTGATCTGGAAAAAGGTGGGGCGCTGAGTCTTCGGCTTTCTTTGGCTTGGCGGGCTTCGCCGTTTGGCGGGTCGACCCCGCGCAGCACGCGACATGTGGCGGTGCTAGCCGGGGTCGGGGTTTCGGCACGATGGAGTCCTCACCTGGAAGACGGAGGCCGTTGATGAGTTATCCGTTCGATCCCGAAATCGCCGCCGCGATCCCGATGCTGCCCGAAGTCGACTTCCGCGACGTCGCTGCCTCGCGCGCGGGAATGGCCGAGCTGCTCGCCTCGATGCAAGGCGAGTTCGACGGCACCGGCGTGACCGCGCGCGACGAGACCGTGCCCGGCCCCGAAGGCGCACCGGACGTCCCGATCCGGGTTTACACGCCGGATCGCGTCGCGACGAAGGCGCTGCTGTTCGACATCCACGGCGGCGGTTTCGCGCTCGGCGACCTGGAAGTCGACCACGCGACCAATGTCGAACTGGCACGGGAACTCGGCGTCGTGGTCGTGTCGGTCGAGTACCGGCTCGCGCCGGAAAATCCGTACCCGGCCGGGCTGGACGACTGCTACGCGGCGCTCGAATGGTCGGTCAAGCATGCTGACGAACTGAACATCGACCCGGAAAAAGTGGTCGTCTACGGCGTGAGCGCGGGCGGCGGACTGGCCGCGGCGCTGGCGCTTTTGGCCCGCGACCGAGGCGGCCCGTCGATCGCCTTCCAGTTCCTCTCCGTGCCGGAGTTGGACGACCGACTCGAGACCGGCAGCATGCGCCAGTTCGCGGACACCCCGATCTGGCACCGGGGCGCCGCCGAGGCGAGCTGGGACTACTACCTGGGCGGCCCCGGCAAACGCGGCGGCCCGGACGTCTCGGTTTACGCGGCGCCGGCCCGGGCGACCGATCTCTCGGGCTTGCCGCCCGCGTACGTGTCGGTGATGGAGTTCGACCCGCTGCGGGACGAGGGAATCGCTTACGCCCAAGCCCTTCTGGCGGCTGGGGTGCCGACGGAACTGCATCTGTTCCCGGGCACTTTCCACGGCTCGGCGGTGCTCCGGCACGCGACGGTGAGCCGCCGGGAGACCGCGGAGCGCCTGGCGGTGCTGGCTCGGGTGCTGGGGGTCGAGGCGGGCTGAGGGCACCGGAATTGTCGGTGGGAGCCGATAGAGTGGATAACGGGGGACCCCCGCGCGAGCGGAATCGCTGTCCCTCAAGCAGATTCCGCCAACCTCCGTGCCACCAAAGCCATCCGCGCCCGGAATCGTCCCGCAGTGTCGTCCAGTGTCCACCCCAACGCGTCCTCCACATGCGCCAAGCGCGCCGCCACCGAACTGTGGTGGCGGTGCAAAGCGATCGCCGCTTGGCGCAAGGAACCCGTGCGGCAGAAGGCTTCCAGCGTTTCCAGATCACCGCTCTCGGCAAGCGCGTTCAACGCCAGCACGTCCGGCTGCGCGCGCAACCGCTCCGCCGGGATCTCCGCCAGCAGCGTCACCGAACCGAGGTCCTCGTGCACGATCAGCGGCCGCGATTTCGCCGCGAATCGTGTGGCCAGGCGAGCTTGCAGCCACGAACTCCGGGCCGCCAAACCGTCGACCGCGTCGCCGACGCCTACCCGGACGGTGTCCGGCAGCGTGCGGTCCTTGGCCCGCAACGCCAGCGTTTCGCGTAAAGTCGGGACTACCGAATCCGGACCTTCGCGCGGCTGCAGCACCACCGCGGCCACCCCGCCGACGACGGCCACCCGCGCACCGAGCGGGCCGCCGCGGGCGACGAGGGCGACGGCGTCCGCACCGGCATCGCGGCCGGGGCCCGAACCGACCGCCACCACTCGCAGCGGGCGTGTGGTGTCCAGGCCGAGCAGGGTCAGTGCCCGTGTCCGGTCCTCGTCCGCGGCCTGCTCGCCCAGCACTAGTTCGACTAACGCCGGGTCCGCGAGATGCGGTGCGGACGGCTGCGGTTCGACGGGATTGAGCACTTTCGCCGAGATCGCGAGCCGTTCGAGCACCAGGACGTCGAGCGGACCGGGCTCGCCCGCGCGTTCCAGCCACACCCGCCCGGCGCCGTCGAGGTCCACCACGACGGCGCCGGGCGGCACCGGACCGTCGCCGCCGGGTTCGCCGGTCGGGCGGAACCGCAGTACGGTTCCGTCGACACAGCGAATCCCGGCTACGCATTCCGCGAGAAAAGCCGTCGCGCGCAGCAAATCCGGCAGTGTCGCACGGCGGGCGATCAGCTCGTCGAAATACGCGATGACGCGCACCGCCGTTTCCGCGCCGGAATCGACCGCGGACAACCGCAGCAGCAAGCCCTTCACGAGGTCCAGCTTACCGCGAGTCTCAAGTGGACAGTCCGGCCAGCGGATGCAGCTCCTCCCACCGCGGCACGCGCGGCGGGAACCGGAGCGTCAGCCCGGCTTCCGCTGGCGTGCGGTCGGCCTTGCGCGCGTTGCAGCTGCGCGCCGACCCGCCGCACGCGGCGACGGTGTTGAGCCAGCTCGTGCGCGGGCCGCCGCGCGAGACCGGCGTGATGTGGTCGACCGTGGTGGCCCGGCGCCCGCAGTAGGCGCACGTGTGCCGGTCGCGCCGCAGCACGCCGGAACGCGACCAGCGCGGCGGCCCGGAATAACGCCACTTCATCACGACGTAGCGCAGCAGCCGCACCACCTTCGGCCGCGGGAAGACGCCGAGGTCCGGCCCGTCGCTTTCGTGGACGACCGCGACCTGGCGGACCAGCATCCGGATGGCATGGGGGAGCGAGACGGTGTGCAGGGGCTCGTAGCCGGCGTTGAGAACCAGGACTCCCATGGCGACGGGCACCTCCTTTCCACGGTCGTTACGGGCCGTGAACGCAAAAGCCGCCCGGCCGGTGCTCCGGCGGGCGGCTCCTCGCTCACGGCGTGGCAGGCCACGTCATGGCGCGGAGCCGGGAATGCCCGACAGGGGCATGCATTCGTCGCGGTGCGGCATTCCGTGGTTCCTTTCGTGGCTGGACAGCTTCATCATTGTCGCCCCGCGTGCCCGCGTCAACGGAAAATGATCGTCCCGGTTTTCAAGATCCACAATGGATTCAACGCGGGCGAGCGGAAGCGCTTTCCCGTTTCGGCGGCGTCCGGTACAGCTCGCCGAGCAAGGCCACGGCGGCATGCGTGGCCGGATGCGGATCGTGTGCGCGCCAGGCGAGCTGGACCGGCACCGGCGGGGCGTCGCGGACCCGCCGGTACACGATGCCGTCGCGGCGATACTGCGTCACCGTCGAATGCGGGGTGACGCCGACGCAGCGACCGGAGGTGATGGTGGCGAGCCAGTCGTCGACGTCGTGCGTCGGCTCGATCCGCGGGCGCGCGTCCGGCGGCCACAGGCCGGCGGAAGTGGTGCCAGTGCGCGGATCGACCACCAGCAGCCGCGACGCGAGATCGGCGAGCGCGACGGTGCGGCGGCGCACGAGCGGATCGTCGACGGCCATGGCGCAGTAACGGTCCTCGTGCCCGACCGTCGCGTGCGCGAACTTTCCCGCGGGCACGTGATGCCGCACCACGGCGAGATCGACCAGCCCTTCCGCCAGCCCGGCGGTCGCGGTGTTGGCGCGCACGAGCAGCAGTTCGACGTCCGGGTACCGCGCGGCCCAGCGGCGCTGGAATTCCGCGGTGTGCTTGCCCATCGCCGACCACGCGTGGCCGATGCGCAGCCGCGTGTGCCCGGTGGTCGCTTCGCGGACGAGATCGTCGGCCTCGGCGAGCAGGTGCCGGGCGCGGGCGAGCACCTGGACGCCGGCTGTCGTCGGCTCGAGGCTCCGGCTGGTGCGGTGCAACAGCTGCACGCCGAGAACCCGTTCCAGCGAAGCCAAATTCCGCGATACGGCCGCCTGTGAGACGCCGAGTTCGAGCGCGGCGTCGGTGAAGGTCCCGGCGTCCACGATCGTCACGAGACAGCGCAGCTGACGCAACTCCAGATCCATGCGTCCAGCGTATCGCTGATGTGGTCAATGCATTTTGCGCATGGATCGGCCGGACCCATGCTCGACCGCATGGCGACTACGGAACTGACTCCGCGAACGCGCGGCGACGCCCGGGCGGCCGGTGCCGCGATGCTGCTCGGCAGCGCGCTGTCCAACCAGGTCGGCGCGGCGACGGCGGCGCTCGCGTTCCCGGTCCTCGGCCCGCCGGGCGTGGTGGCGGTCCGCCAGTGGGTGGCGGCGGTGGTGCTGCTGGGAGTGGGACGGCCGCGGTTGCGGACGTTCACCGCACGGCAGTGGTGGCCGGTGCTCGGTCTGGCCGCCGTGTTCGCGACGATGAACCTGTCCCTGTACACGGCGATCGACCGGATCGGCCTCGGACTGGCCGTGACGCTCGAATTCCTCGGCCCGCTGGCGATCGCGCTGGCCGGCTCGCGCCGCCGGACGGACCTGGCGTGCGCGGTCGCCGCCGCGGTCGCGGTCGGAGCGCTGATGCGGCCGCAGCCGAGCACGGACTACCTCGGGATCGGGCTCGCGCTGGTCGCCGCGCTGTGCTGGGCCTGCTACATCCTGCTGAACCGGACCGTCGGCCGTCGCCTGCCCGGCGCGGCGGGTTCGGCCGCCGCGGCTGGGGTGTCCGGTCTGCTTTACGTGCCGATCGGGGTGTTCGCGATGCTGCACCACCCGCCGACGCCGGGCGCGCTCGCGGCGGCGCTTACCGCCGGGCTGTTGTCGTCGGCGCTGCCGTTTCTCGTCGATCTGATGGCGCTGCGGAGGGTCCCGGCGCAGTTCTTCGGAGCGTTCATGAGCGTCCACCCGGTGCTGGCCGCGCTCGTCGGGCTCGTGCTGCTGGACCAGCGGCTCGACGCCGTCGCGTGGGCCTCGATCGGGGTGATCGTGGCGGTGAACACGGTGACGGTGCTGCGGCGGGCGCGGTAATTGTCGGTGGGGCGGGCTAACGTAGGCGGCGCTGGCTAGGGAGGTGCGGCGTGGTGCGGATCGCGGATCAGGAGTGGCCGGCGACGGTCGTGCCCGCCGACGCGCGCGAACGTTCGCAGGCGACGGGCGTGCTCGTCCGCCGCATGGGCTGGGTGTCCGAGCGGCTGACGCGGGAGGAACGCGACGACGTCGAGCGGCAGCTGGAATTCTGGTACTCCAACGGATACTGCCCGGACGCGCTGCTGATCGCGATGAGCGCGCTGCCGGACGGGACGCGCCAGCGGCCGCGCCGGGCCGGCGAAAAGCCGGGCGACTTCCTGCGCTCGCGGATGAAGGGCTGGTTCGTCGACGAGTCCGCCGCCGGAGACCTGACCGAGGTGCGCGAACCGCCCCGGCGCGGGCAGACCTTCGAGGCCTGGCTCGCGAACCGGCGCAAGCAGGCGGCGGACGAGGGCATGTATCAACGGCGCTCGCGGTTGACCGACGCGGGGGAGCGGGCCAGGGCCGAGGCCCGCACGATCGCGTCGTCCCGGCGGAAGGATCCGCTCGCGCGCGTGCGCGAGAGCGAACGGCGGCGTGCTGCGGCATTGGAGAGTCTGCGAGTGGTGGGCGAGGCGGTCGAGGTGCCACCGCCGCCAGCCTCGGTCTCCGCGACGCCGCGGATGGTCGCGTCGTTCGCCGGGCGACAGTCGTTGGCCGCGCATTCGCCGCAGGTGCTTCGAATTGTCGAGCGGTTGCGGGCGGAAAAGCGGGGGCCGTCGGCGACGGAGCTGGCGGTGCTGCGGAACGCGGTTCGGGACGCGCACCACAATGCCGGGCTGGGGACGTTGGAGGCGGCCAGTGCGGAGGTCAACGACGTGGATTCGTTGACGCCGGACGGGCAGCGGATCAAGGATTTCCTCGCGCGCGCCGCGGACGACCGGCTGCCGCTTGACGCGACTGTGCGGTTGCTTCACTCGATGCGGTGAGCCTTGCGTGTCGGGTCACCCGTCGCGGGGATGGTGCTTCCAGACTCGCCCGGTGATGAACACGTCGATGGACGATGCCGGACGCTGTTTGCTTTCGGTGGCGTGGAATATCCGGACTGGCGGGCCTCGGGCTGATCCGCGGGCGGATGAGGTGCGGGAGCGGTTGCGGACGGTGTGTCGCGGGTTGGGGCATGCGGCTTGTCGGGCCGCTGTCGGGGGTGTTGGCGGGGATTCGGTGCCGTTGTTGCGGTTGGCTGATCGGGCTTTTGAGATTGATACTTTGCTGTTGCTGGTGGGGACTTCGTTGATTCCGGATTCCGGGCGGGATTTGCGGTGGTGGGGGGAGATCGAGGCGCTCTTGGCTGAGGTGGACGGGATGGTGGGGGAGGCTTCGGCTGTGTTGGGTGGGGTTTTTGTGTGAGGTCTCGGGGGTTTCGGCTCGTCGCCTGGCGGCGACATTGCTTTTGAGTGGTGCGGTGGGGCACCCCGAAGCTGAGCGTGACTACGGCGCGGAGGTGCTTGTCAAGGCGGGAAAGATGCCTTGACAAGCACCTCCGCGCCGTGTTTTTGGCTTCGTATCGGGGTGCGGGGGTGGTGTGGGCGCATCTCGAGTTGGGTGCACTGGTGCGGGGGGTGGCGTGGGTGCCTCGAATTGGGTGCATCGGCTGCGGTTCGGTGGGTGGTGGGGCTTGCGCCCCGATGCGGCGTTGGGTGCGTCGCATGCACCCAACGCCACGTGGGGTGCGTGGATGCGCTGAATGCCGCATGGGGTGCGTGGGATGCGCCGAATGCCACTTTGGGTGCATCGCGTGCACCCAATGTCGCATTGGGGGCGCATCGCGGCGGCGAGTGAGCAGGTGGGCTGGCGAGCTGTGAAGGGCTCCTTGAGGGAATCAGATTCCCTCAAGGAGCCCTTCACGGACTGCATCGGGTCGTAAGGGGGGCCAGGCACGCTCCGCGTGCGAGAGCCGGTGAGGGTTCCCTCACCGCCTTGCGCGGGTCGTGAGGGGAACCCTGAGGGAATCTGAGTCTGTGAGGGTTCCCCTCACGGCACGGAGCGCGGCTATGCCGCGAAGGGGCGAAGGCGCGGGCCTGTGTAACGGCTCTTGCGGCGCTTAGGTTCCACCGCCCGTGAAGGGGCCCCACGGCACGAGCTTAAGTGAAGTCGGCGCGCGGAAATCGGTGTCGCGGAGGGCATAACGGATCGGTGCCGTCGGTCGTGGGAGGCACTCTGGAAGCGGTGCGGCCCATGCGGGGGAACGGGGTCAGGGGCGTTGGCGCACTCCGGCCAGCACCGCGCTCACGCTCGGCAGCCAGCGGTGCCTCGGGTCGGGGGCGGTCAGCCACTCGGGGCCCATGCCGGGGGTTTGCTGTCCGATCGGCAGGGGGAGGAGCGCGCCGCTGTCCAGGACGGTTACGTCTGCGGGCAGGGTGCCTCGCAGGAGGAGTTCGCCGTCGGTTTCGGCGAGGATCGCCAGGCGCGGGCCGTGCTGGGTGGGGAGGATCAGGGACGGGCTGTCGCAGCCCAGGGCGGACAGGTGCGCGAGCACGGGGCCCGACGTGAGTTTCGGCAGGGTGACTGCGCACAGCCCGTTCTCCAAGGCCAGGAACAGGCGCGCGCCCTGCCGTCGGACGGACCAGCCGAACACCCCGCCGTAGTAGGCGTCTGCTGGGTCTGGGCCGGTGTGGTGGTCGGGCCGCAGTTGCTGGTCGAGTGTCATCGTCGACGCCTTCCGCTCGCATGGGGTGCGCGACCCATGCTAACGGCACTCAGTGCCACTAGCAACCCGGGCTGCTACCGTTCGGGGATGACGGAGACGCCGCGCACCCGGGTCGGGGCCACGCCTGCCGGGCGGCGGCAGTTGCGTCGTGCGCTTGCGACGGCGGCTGTGGATCTCTTCGCGGCCAACGGGTACGAGGCGACGACCATCGACGACATCGCCGCGGCCGCGGGCGTCGGGCGGCGCACGTTTTTCCGGTACTTCGACAGCAAGGACGACGTCCTCTTCGCCAATCACGACGAGATCGTCGCCGAGATGGAGCAGGTCTTCGAGACCGCCGACCCGGGGCGCGATCCGATCGAGGTGGCCACCGCCGCGGTGTCGCTCGTGCTGGAGTCTTACGCGGCGGAACTGGATGTATCGCTCAAGCGGTTCAGCCTCACGCGCACGGTGCCGTCGTTGCGGGACAAGGAAGTCGCGACGGTCGACCGTTACCAGCGTGTCCTCGCTCGATACCTCCAGGATCGGTTTGCCGCGGCTGGCGATGAAGCAGCGACGCTCCGGGCCGCGGTGGCCGCGGCGGCGATCGCGGCGGCCAACAACCACGTTTTGCGGCGCTGGCTGCGCAGCGGCGGGCGCGACGACATCGCGGCTGCGGCGACGGAGGCGTTCACCCTGGTCGCGGATGCGTTCCGGACGTCCGGTGGGAAGCCGTCCGGCGAGGCGGAGCCGGGCACGGTGGTGGCGGTGCTCAGCACCGCGACGCCGTTGCACGAGGTGGTGACCCGGATCGGCGCCGCGTTGCGCGAGGCCGAGTCCGGATGACCTGCTTGCCGGGCGGCTAGCGAAGTGCACTGAGTGCCATTGACGGCCGCCGGCGGTGCGGGCGCGGTATCGATCATCGGCGGCGGACCTCCTCCGCGTCCGGGCCGGATCGTGGTCGAAGCGGACGCGCTGATGAACGGTTTGAACGAGCGTTTCGCCGCGGGTCGGCCCACGCCTTGCCTGGGCTGGCCCGCAGCGGGCCGATCAGGCCTTCTCTACCGCGGGCTTGAGGACTTCTTCGCACCACCGGCGGAAAGTCGTCGGAGTCTCGACGGCGTGCTGCGGCGTGCGGGTGACGCCCTCGTCCAGGTGGTTCAGCTTCGCGGTCATCATGTCCACCATGGACTGTGCCATCGCTTCGGAGAAGCCGCTCGCACGGACCTGCTCGCCCAAGGCCGGAACCGGAACCTGCTGGTACTTAACCGAAATCCCCAGCACCTCGCTCATGATCTCGGCTTCCTGGTTCAGCGACAGGTCTTCCGGGCCGAGGATCGGGACTTCTTCGTGTCCGGTCCACAAAGGATCGAGCAGCAGCCGGGACGCGACCGCGGCGATGTCGCGGGTGCAGGCGGTCGGCGCGGCGTAGTCCGGCGGCAGGATGTCGTAGAACGTGCCTTGCTCTTTGATCACCGCGGTTTGGCGCAGCAGATTGTCCATAAAGGTCGGATTCGCCAGCGCGCGGAGGGCAACGCCGGTGCTGGCGATGAGGTCGTCCATCGCCAGGGTGGCGGTGACGTGTCCGGCCCGTTCGCCGAAGGCGGTGCCGCGGCCGAGCGCGCTGACCGACACGACCCGGCGGACGCCGTGCGTGCGGATCGCCTCGACGGCGGGGCGGGCGAAGCCGGAGTAGGCCTCGTCGGCGCTGGCGGCTCGGCGGTCGGGCGGGACGAGCCAGAACACGGTGTCCGCGCCGTCGAAGGCTCGGGCGAGTACCTCGGGATCGCTGTGTGAACCCTGGTGGACTTCGATGCGTTCCCGCAGGTCGGCGGGCAGTTTCGCGGGGTCGCGGACGATCGCGCGGACGGGGCGGGAACCGTCGGCGACCTCGGCGAGGACGTGGCTGCCGATGTTCCCGGTGGGGGCGGTGACGACGATCATGCGGGCACTCCAGGAGACTGTCGAAGAGGTGGAGCAGGAAGTAAACTCCACCGTACCGTTTACTTTTGGCGGAGGCAAGATGGCGCGTGAAGGCGGTTCGCAGCTGCGGGGTGCGGAGTTGCGCAGGCACATCCTGCTGGCAGCGAAGAACGTGTTCCTCGAGACCGGGTTCGAGCGCGCGTCGATGGACGCGGTCGCGGCCAGCGCGGGGACGTCCAAGCGGTCGCTGTACGCGCACTTCGAGAGCAAGGACAAGCTGTTCCTCGCGGTGCTCGACCTCGTCCGCGAGCTCTACCTCGGCAAGCTCATGACGCCGGACGTCTACGCGGACGACCCGGCGGAGGCGGTCGCGCTGTTCTGCGGCCGGTTCCAGCAGTTGCTGACCTGGGAGCCGCAGGCGCGGACGTGCCGGCTCTGCATCTCGGCCGCCGAGCGGTTGCCGGACAGTGCGAAGGCGTATTACGAGGCGATGTTCGCGGTGATGTACTCGCGGCTTGCCGGCTATCTTGCCGCGCAGTACAAAATGGACCCTCCGGAGGCGGCGGTGCTCGCGGAGGATCTGGTCGGGCGGACGGTGTTGCCGCGGGTGTTTCGGGTGTTGTTGAAGGCCGAGCCCGCGATCGAGGAAATGCCCAGCGCCGAGGCCGCGGTGGAAAACGTTGAGCTGGAACCGATTCGACGGGTCGTGTCGGCGGCGCTGGGGTCGCGGGCATGAAGATCACCGACGTTGACGTGTGGGTGGTGAATCTGCCGTTGACGAATCCGTTCACCAGTTCGTTCGAGACCAAGACCGGCGAAACCCGCACGGTGGTACGGCTGCGCACGGACACCGGCGCCGAGGGCTGGGGCGAGACGATGTGGGGGCGTCCGGTCGCGGAGCTGACTCGGAAACTGGGCGCGGAAATGATCGGGACGAGCCCGTTCGCGCTCGAAGCGTTCCATCGCCGACAGCACATGGTGCCGTTTTTCCACGGATATCTGGGTTATGCGGCGCTGGCCGGGTTGGATGTCGCGTGCTGGGATTTGATCGGACGGGTCACCGGGCAGTCCGTGACGGATCTGCTCGGCGGGGCGGTGCGGACCGAGGTGCCGATCACTGCGTTGATCACGCGCGCGGACGCACCCGATGCGGAAGGTGCGGAACTCGCGCAGGGATTGGCCGAACACGCGGCGAGGGTGGTGGCCGAGGGCGGATTCTCGGCGGTGAAACTGAAAGGCACCCGGGACGTTCGCGGCGATGTCCGGATCATGCGGGCGCTGCGGAGCGCGCTGCCGGATGTCGAGCTGCGGGTCGATCCCAATGCCGCGTGGTCGGTGCCGGATTCGATTCGCGCCGGGATCGCGTTGGAGGAGCTGGATCTGGAGTACCTCGAGGACCCGTGCGCGGGGATCGAGGGGATGAGCCAGGTGCGCGCGAAGGTGCGGATTCCGTTGTGCACCAACATGTGCGTGGTCCGGTTCGAGGAGTTCGCTCCGGCGGTGCGGCTCGGGGCGGTCGACGTGATCCACGGTGACGTCTACAAATGGGGCGGCATCGCGGCGACGAAGGCTCTCGCCGCGCATTGCGAGACGTTCGGGCTCGGGATGAATCTGCACAGCGGCGGCGAACTCGGCATCGCCACCGCCGCGCATCTGGCGGTGGTGGCCAGCACGCCGGTGCTGTCGCGGGCGATCGACAGCATGTATTACCTGCACGCTGACGACATCGTCGCACCGCTGCGGCTTTCCGGCGGCCGGCTGCAGGTGCCGACCGGGCCTGGGCTCGGGGTGGAAGTCGACGAGGAGAAGCTGGCCTTTTACGCGGCGAAGAACGAGCGGGAAGGCGATCTCACCGGATGACGGTGCCGCGGTACACAAAGGACCGCGGCACCGTCTTTGGCTCAGCGTAAGGCGTTTACCGTGATAGTGAGCGTGTCCGGGTCGCCCGCCTGGACTGCGCCGCTGAAATCGGGGCCGGGGGAGACGTCGTCGTACGGGAAGGCATAGCCTCGGTTGTCCGGGAGTTTGCTGTGCACGATCCGTGCGTAGTGGTTGGTTTCCGCGTTCTGGTAGAACTTCGCGGGATCCTCGCCGGTCGGCTGTTTCGGGTTGTCGCGCAGGGTAGTGCGGTTCAACGCCGCGGCCAGCCGGGGGATGATCGCTTTTCGGGCGTCGCTGTCGCCTTGTTTGATGGCGAACGGGCCGCTGTCGCAGCTCCAGACGTCCGGCGTGGCGGGTTTGCCGAATCGTTCGCCGTTGTTGAAGGCGAGCACGCCGTCGGAGCCGACCTGGCCGGTGAACGCGCCGAGGCCGGGCACCTGGGTGTCGACGGTGAGCGTCTCGCTGGCGTACTTCTTCCATACCTCGTCGATGTATCCGTCGAGGTAGCCGCCGAATTGGTCGGCGCGGTAATGCGCGGACAGCGCGCGCAGCGGTTTGCCGTCGCCGCCGGTCTCGATGAGCGTGCCCCATTTGCCGCCCTGGGCGTTGAGCGCGTCGCAGATCGGGTCGAGCGAGCGGGCCGGCAGCCCGGGCACGGTCTGGTCGCCGGAGCCGGTCGTGGTGAGGTGCAGTCCGATCGGGATCGCGACGAAGTCGACATAGCTGATGTTGGCGAACAGCACGTCGTTGTTGAAGGTGAATTCGCAGAACGACCAGTTCCGGCCGTAATTCGGATCGTCGGCGGCGAGGAAGCTCGGATGCACGAGCGCCGGGCCCTGGTTGACGAAAAAGTCCAGTTTGCTCTCGAGGGCGACATAGATCCGGGCCGCGTACATTTTCGGGACGGTGACCTGGGAAAGCGACTTCAGCGGGATCGCGCAGTCCTCGCCGAGCGGCGTGTGGTCGCTGCCCGGGGACGGCGGATAATAAGGCGTGCCGTCGGCTTTCAGGATGACGAGCCGGTTGTCCAGCGTCGTGCCGGTGATGTACGCGTACGCCTGGCTGGCACCGGATCGGTCGTCGAACGCGACCTTCGCGGTGTCGGGGGTGGTCGCGGAGGCGAACGCGGCATTCCAAAGGGGAAATGTCGCGGCTGCCGCGGATGCGCCGAGGAATGCCCGCCGGGAAATCAAGGAAAACCGCCTCCTGGAGTCGTGCCCTTTTCCGGTGACCGGCACGCTAGCCACGGCCGGGAGACGGGGTCAACGAATGCGGGGGAAACTGGCCGGTTTTGTCATTCCCGGAAAAAGCCGCGGACGCGCACTGAGGCACGGGCCGCCGCCACGGCCCGCGCCTCAGTGTCTGTTGTGGACCGTCCGGGTCAGCTGACCTGCAGATCGATGCAGGCGTAGAAGGCGTTCGCGGTGTCCGCGATGTTCCAGACGGCGAGCACCGTCTGCCTTCCGGTGTGCCCCTTGAGGTTCACGTTGTGGGTGACGGTCGCCGGGGGCTGCTGGCCGCCGCCGTCCACCGTGGCGATCTTGTCGTTGCCGATCCAGTATTCGTAGTTGGACGTGCGGTGCCGGGCGGTGAACTTCCAGGTGAAGGCCACCGAGGAACCGACCGGCGACGCCTTCCAGCCCTTGTTGTTGTCGTTCAGTTCGGCGAACTGCGCGTTGCCGCCGCTGCAGCTGTGCAGGCCTTTGGGTCCTTCGACGCTCTGCGGTTCGTACTTGATCTGGCCGCAGGAAACGACTCCCTGCGCGCACTGGGCCTGCCGGCTGGCCGGCGCGTTGACGTACCCGTGCGCACTGGCGATGCCTGCCGGGCTGATCAGCACGAGCACCGGGGCGATCGCCGTGCCGACCGCGGCGGCGACGAGTTTCCGGTTCGCTTTCATGGACAGCTCCTTCGGGGAATGCTCGTTTCCTTGTGCGGGTACGACAAAGCGACGCACCGGCTTTCCGGGAGCCGGCCCGCGGGAGGTTCGAGCGAAGGGGTGGGCTTCTTGGTCTAGACCATACGCCCGGAGCGCGGGAAAGGTCAACAGCTGGCAAAGAAAGGCGGAGCGGCTGTTATCCGTCAACGTTGTCAAGCAAGACCACTGTCTCTTGTGGTGCTTGCCGAACGGATTTCCGGAGATTGCGCCGGACGGGTGGCGCGAGCGCGGATCCCGGCCACCCAGCGTGTTTCCCACTGTCTATAGTGGACAGTGGGAAACTGCGCGGGCGCACGGAAGACCGCGGATCAGGGTGGTCCGGTGCAGCGATTCTGCCCGGTCTTCGGAATCACCGACTTCCGGAGGGTTGAACGGATTCGGGCGGAAATGCTGAACTGGGTGGTTAGGCGTTCGCTCGGACTGGGGGTGGTTTCGTATTCACGGCCGCGGCATTTCGCGCAGCCGGCAAAAGGTCAGCCCCTGCCGCCGTGCGCAAGCGACAGGGGCTGCCGCTGGTCAGTGCCGGTCTTCGATCGTCAGGTCGCCCCGGGTCGCCGTGCGGAGGTGGTCGCTGGCGAGCTGGTCGTGCGGGATGCCGAGCCGGATCGCGCTGGCTTCGGCGAGCCGTTCCAGCTGCGGCCCGGCGAACTCGACGGTCAGTGCGGCCAGGTTGTCTTCCAGCTGCTCAGGGGTGCGGGCCCCGATGATCGGCGCGGTCACCGCGGGGTTCCGCAGCGTCCAGGCGAGCCCGGCCTGTGCGGGGGTGCAGCCGATCTCCTCGGCGACGCCGGCCAGGACGTCGGCGATCTCCAGATTGCGTTCGGTGACCGCGCCGACGGCGAGATTGAAGCTCTTGCGCGCGCTCTCGCCCGGGGCCGGATCGGCGGCGGTCAAGTCGGCACGGGTGTACTTGCCGGTCAGGACGCCGCCTCCCAACGGGGAGAACGGCACTACGCCGAGACCCATCTCGCGGGCCATCGGGAGCAGGTCGCGCTCGCCGGTGCGCTCGACGAGGCTGTACTCGACCTGCAGTGCGACGAGCGGCGCCCATCCGCGCAGGTCGGCGATGGCCTGCATGCGCGAGATCTGCCACGCGGGCGCGGTGGACATCGCGACGTAAAGGATTTTGCCTTGGCGGACGAGGTCGTCCATGCCGCGCAGGATTTCCTCGACCGGCGTCGTGAAATCCCAGACGTGCAGGTAGAGCAGGTCGAGGTAGTCCGTGTTCAGCTGCCGCAGGCTGGCGTCCACGGACGCGAACAGGTTTTTGCGGTGCGGTCCGCCCGAATTCGGGTCGCCGGGGCGGCGCAGGGTGGTGTACTTCGTCGCCAGGACAAGGTTTTCGCGGTTGCCGCGGGTGAACTTGCCGAGCATGCGCTCGGCGGTGCCGTCGGTGTAGGTCGGCGCGGTGTCGATGAAGTTGCCGCCGCGTTCGACGTACTGGTCGAACAGCCGGCGCGCGCCCTCCTCGGCCACGCCCCAGCCCCATTCGGTGCCGAAAGTCGCCGTGCCGAGCGCCAGCGGCGAGACCCGCAGCCCGGACCGGCCCAGCAGCCGGTAGGTGTCGAGAGTGAGCGGCATGGGTCCTCCTGTACTTGTGCTCCAGTGCCGCTGACCAGCCTGTTCTCGGCGCGCGCCCGGAGTAAGGGAGGGATTTGCCTGGGAAAGCGAGTCCTACCCTCGGGTAGAGTCGGCGGCGATGACTCGCGCTGTGGACCGAACCCAAGAGCTGGCCGCGTTCCTGCGGACCCGCCGCGAACGCCTCGACCCGGACGAGTTCGGGCTTCCCGCGCGCCGCCAGGCCCGGCGGACGCCCGGCTTGCGCCGCGAGGAGGTCGCCGAACTGGCCGGCGTGAGCATCGACTACATCGTGCGGCTGGAGCAGGCGCGCGGGCTGCGTCCGTCGTCGGAGGTGGTCGAGGCGCTGGCCGGAGCGTTGCGGCTGAGTCCTGGCGAGCGTGCTTACCTCTACGGGTTGGCCCAGCAGCAGCCTCGTTCAGCGGACAAACCCGCGGCCGTCGCGGCGGAACCGCTGGCGCAGTTGATCGCCGATCTTTCCCCGCTGCCGGCCATGCTGCTGAACCATCGCTACGACATTCTCGCGTGGAACCGCGAAATGACGCGGTTGCTGGTGGATTTCGAGACGCTGCCGTCAGCTCAGCGCAACGCGATGTGGCTGTGCCTGCGTCATCCGGAACTGCAAACGTTCTACATCGACCGGGAAACCGTGGTACGGCAAGGCATCGCGCACCTGCGGGCAGCCTGGGCGACGCATCCGGACGACGCGGAGTTGAGCGAGCTGATCGCGGAGTTCCTTGCCCGGGACGAGGAATTCGCGCGGTGGTGGGCGGAACGAGACGTCGCGATCAACGGGCGGGGGCTCAAGGTGCTGCGGCATCCCGAGGCCGGAGAGCTGACGGTGCGGTTCGAAGTGCTTGCCCCGCTGGAGAATCCGGACCAGCGCGTGCTGATCTACCGTGCGGCGGACGAGGACAGCCGTTCGGCACTGAGCCGACTGTTCGCCAGCTGAACTTTCAGGATTGCCGCGACGGAGTCAGCGGGGGATTTCCCCGCTGCCGGGCTCGATAAGCGGCCGCCTTCATCTTGTTTCCGCAGGTTGCCATCGCGCACCATTCCCGCCGTGAC
Source organism: Amycolatopsis sp. cg13 (assembly GCF_041346965.1). GTDB lineage: Bacteria > Actinomycetota > Actinomycetes > Mycobacteriales > Pseudonocardiaceae > Amycolatopsis. The sequence continues at coordinate 2,456,019 of NZ_CP166848.1, read as the reverse complement.
CCGCGTGAATGGTCCAGGTAAACCTGCGTGCACTCCGGCCGTCCGCATTCCTTCAGCAGATCCGCGTCCGGTCCGCCCAGGATCGTGACCGCGGCCCGGGCCACGGTCGACAACGCCTGCGCCGCCGTCGCACGGACCTGCCGCCCGTTCCGGCTCAGCTGCGGGACCGCGTCCGGCTGCGCGGCCGCCTCGTTGACCAGCGTCAACGCCTCCGGGTCGTACTCGCGGCCGACGAGCCGGGCCGCGACCAGCGCGTAGATCGCCTCCCGGACGGCGATCGCCCCGGCCAGGTCGGCGGCCGTGCTCGCCGGGTCGGTGCCGGTGACCCCCGACTCGCGGAACCAGGCGTCCAGGCTGCGCGGCGAGCCCAGCATCTCGGCCGGCTCGTCGTTGCGGCGGGCCCGCAGCGTGCCGACGAAGTCCAGTGCCGGGTTCCCGCAGGGGAAGGCGTGCTCCATGCGCACCAGTCTGACAGGTGACGAATCGGGATGCAAGGAACTCTAACCGGTCTAGCTGGTTATGAGTAGCGGGTCACAGATATGCGTAACCATCTTGACCGGTGACGAATAGTCGTGCGAAAGTTCTCCCGTCGCCGAGACCGGAGGACAGCGCCCCGGTCGCCTACCGAAAGGCCACGTCCGATGGACCCGATCACCCAGGCGTTCCGCGAAATTCTCGGCGCGCTGGCGGCGCTTACCGGCACCGTCCTCAGCGGCTTCTGAAAACCCTTGGAAAGGAAAGCCATGTCTGAAACCACTTACACCGCCGTCGTCACCACCACCGGCGAAGGCCGCAACGGGGGACGTGCGGTTTCGTCCGACGGTGCGCTCGACCTGAAATTCGCCATCCCGAAGGAGCTGGGCGGCAACGGGGGTGCGACGAACCCGGAGCAGCTGCTCGCGGCCGGTTGGTCGTCGTGTTTCATGGGCGCGGTCCGGATCGCCGCCGCGCAGCGGAAGGTGAAGCTGGTCGACCTGGCGGTGGTCGCGGATGTGACGCTGCATCACGACGAGGCGAACTTCTGGCTCAGCGCTGCTTTGCATCTCGAGCTGACGGGGGTGGATCAGGAGACCGCCGACGCGCTGGCCACGGCTGCGCACCAGACGTGCCCGTATTCGAAGGCGCTCGGCGGGAGCATCGAGGTCACGGTGGACGCGACGGTGGCCTGAACAGGTCGAATGGCCGGGGGCGCGGAGTGCGCCCTCGACCTGGTGATTCCGGGCGCGCGATTCCCGCGGTCGCTCGGCGGGTGCTGGCAGTGCCCTCGATCCGGTGGAGCGGGGCCGGTCTGGGTTGGCTCGCGCGTGGTTTCGGCGGCGACTGCTGTCGAGGGCACGCGGCGCAGGTTCGCGAGCGATTCGGCGGTGCGCGCGAGGCAGGTCAGGCCCGGGGCGCGCGGCGCAGGTTGACGGTGCTCTCGAGGCCGGTCAGGTCCGGGGCGCCGGGGCCTGTTGAGCCAGCTCGCGGGCCACCTCCACCGCGACCTCGACCGCCCGCGCCGCAAGCGGAGACTGGTCGTCCCGGCCGGGCGGCCAGTGCAGGTAGATCGCGCGCGCCGGGGCGGGATCGAGTTCGTGCACCTGCAGGTCCGGCCACCCCTCCGGCCCGTGGATCGCGCCGCAGTCGCGGCAGACGACCTGGTGGATAGCCAGCCACGGCAGGACGGCGAGGCCCATCCCGGCGCGCACCATCGACACCATCGTCTCGCTGCCCGCGGACCGGAACACGATGCGCGGCCGTGCGCCGGCGTCGGCCAGGGATTGTTCCAATCTGGGCTGGTCGCAGGTCGCGGGCCAGGCCACCATCGCCTTGCCGTCCAGCTTTCGTGCGGACACCGGGCCGGACGGCAAGGCCCCGGGCGGCGCGACCACCAGGTACGGGTCTTCCATCAGCAGGACGTGGTCGGTGTCCTCGCTGAGGAGCCCGTCGTAGAACAGCAGGTCGAGTTCGCCGAGTCGGGGCTCGTCCGGTTCCGAGAGCCGGATTTCGCAACGGGGGCGCTCTTCCCGGAGCAGGCGCAGCACGGTCGGCAGGATCGCGTGGGAGACGCTTTGCAGCGTGCCGACGTCGATCCGGCCTTCACCGGCTTTGAACCGATCGACCGCCTGATTCAGCGCATCGGCTTTCGCCAGCACTTCCCGGCCGTGTTCGAGGACCACGGCGCCCAGGGGAGTGATCCGCACCGGTCGCGGACCGCCCGGGCGGTCGAAGACCGCGCCGCCGACGGCGCGTTCCAGGGCCGCGATGTGCTGGCTCACGCTCGACTGCGTGTAGCCCAGCCGGTTCGCCGCCGCCGAGAACGTTCCCTCTTCGGCGATCGCGAGCATCGTCGTCAGCTGGCGCAGGTCCAGGTCGGCCATGGTCTCAATGTATCGCAAACCACGATGGATATGATCGTAAACAATCGCTTTTATTAATCTCTTGGCGCTCTTAGCGTCGTTGCCATGACAGTCACAGCGATCACCGCCGACAGAACTCGGTTGCCGTCCCTCGCGTGGGCGCTCGGTGCGTGCCATCTCGTCGCGCGAGGCGGCTCGTTCGTGCAGCCGATGCTGGTGCTGTACCTGACGCAGGAACACCGGATGAGCCCGACGGCGGCGGGTGCCGTGGTCGCGGCGGTGGGTATCGGCGACTTCGGGTCGCAGCTGCTCGGAGGCTGGCTCGGCGACCGGATCGGGCGGCGGAAGACGATGCTCCTCGGGTTTCTCGGGACGGCGATCGCGTTGGCCGCCTTGGGATCCGCCGGAGCGACGCCGGTCATCTGGGCTACGGCTGTCGGCTACGGCCTCGCCGCCGGGCTCTTTCGTCCGGCGGGATCGGCCGCGGTGGCGGACCTTCCGCCGGAACAGCGGGTGCGCGCGTACAGCCTTCTCTATTGGGCGGCGAATCTCGGATACGCCGTTGCCGCAACGGTTTCCGGGGTGCTGGCGAGTCGCGGATACGGTCTGCTGTTCTGGTTGAACGCCGTCGCGATGCTGGCCGCGGCGTTGATCGTGGTGGTCGCGGTGCCGGAGACGCGTTCCGCTGCGACTCGCCGGAGGCGCGCTTTGCTGCCAGCGTTGCTTGCCGATCGTCTGATGATCACCATGACGCTGATCCACGTCGGCTGCTTCACCTTGCTGATGCAGGCGTTCGCCACTTTGCCGTTGCTCATGACTGCGCGGCAGTTCAGTTCCGCCACCTATGGCGCCGTGCTCGCACTCAACGGGTTCGCCATCGTGGTCCTTCAACCGGTGGCCGTCGCGGTGCTGGCGAACCGCGATCGTGGGACGGTGCTCGCCGCCTCGATGTTGCTCGTAGGGCTCGGCGGCGGTCTGGCTGCCATCGCACAGAGCATTGCTGGATATGCCATTGCGGTCCTCATTCTCAGCTTGGGGCAGATCGGGTTGGCGGTCCAGTTCGGCGCGACGTTCGCCGCCCTCGCGCCGCCTGATCTGCGCAGCGGGTACCTGGGCGTCGCGTCGAGCGCGTGGAGTCTCGGCGCGGTCCTCGGCCCGATGATCGGCACGGCATTGCTGGAGCAATCCGGCCGGGTGTGGCTGGGTGCAGTGTCTTTCGCTGTCGGAATCCTGCTTTTCCTTGCCCAGCAGGCTGTTGCTGGACGTCTTCGTGCACGTCAGTCAACCGAGAAGGGAACACTCTGATGACAACCATGACCGACACCGAATGGCGCAGCTTCCTCGCTGAGGGAACCAGGCTCGCCCACCTCGCCCTCACCCGCGCCGACGGGCGGCCCCACGTCACCCCGATCTGCTTCGTCCTCGACGGCGACGAATTCGCCTTCGCCTTGTCGCCGGGGAGCGTCAAAGGCAAAAGCCTCGCGCGGGACGGGCGCGTCTCGGTCTGTGTCAGCGACGAGCGGCAGCCCTACAGTTTCGTTGCCATCGAAGGACACGCGCAGATCTCCGCCGAGCCGGACCAGATCAAGCGCGTCGCGGCGGGGATCGCTGAACGGTACTACCCCGATCAGTCCGCAGCGGACCTTGCCGATTCGTTCGTCCACAGTGGATTCACCGCGGTCCGGATCAGGATCGCGAACGTCATCGCCCGATCTGGTCTCGGCTGAGCCTCACCGCAACCGCGCCCCCGCCCGCTCGAGTGCCGCCAGCACTGTGGAGCGGGCGCTGGCGATTTCACCCGCGGTCAACGTCGCGGACCGCGGGCGGAGGGTGACTCGCAAGGTGAGCGACCGGTGGTCCGCCGGAATCCGGGAACCCCGGTACTCGCCGACGTAGGCCACCCGCTGCACCAAGGCGTGGGCCTGGGTCGCGGTGTCGGCGACCAGCGACCACGGCACGGTGTCGGCGGCGAGGACGGACAGGTCGAAGTCCGACTCCGGCAGATCGCCGACCGGGGTGTAGCGGTTCTCTCGCGACGGGTGCGTGCGCAGGGCGTCGAGGTCCAGTTCGACGCACGCGACCGCGCCCCGGTCGATCCCCGCCGCCCGGAGCACCGAAGGCCGGACCAGCGCCAGTGCGCCGCCCGGGTGGATTGCCAGTCGTGCTGAGGGGTCTGCCCAGGTCAGGTTGGGGGTGCCGGACAGGTCCAGCGAGGTGAGATGGCAGTGTCTGCGGATCAGCTCGACTAGACCCTTGGCTCGGCGGAACAAGTCGACTCCGTCCGGTCCGGCAAGCAGGATTCCGGCGGAGGTGCGCTCGGTCGCGGGGAAGACGGTGCCGACCTCGAAGATGCTGAACTCGTCGCGATAGCGCAGGTTGGCTGCCGCGGCTTCGAGGAGGTTCGGGATCAGCGACGGGCGCAGCCGGGCGCGGTCCGGGGCTGGGGGATGGTCGATCGTCAGCTCGGCGGTGCGGCCGCACGCGGTGAGCAGGTGGTCGGCGGACCATGGATAGGTCAGCACTTCCGTCGCACCGCCGCGCGCGGCCAGGACCTCCCTCACTTGGCGGCTCAAGGGGGGCCGAGGGCGCGGGGTTAGCTCCACGACTGGTCGTCGAGCGGGCAGTGTGTCGTAGCCGTGGATTCGGGCCAGCTCCTCGACGATGTCGACGGGCAGCGCGAGGTCGCCGGTGGAGCGCCACGACGGGGCGACGACCTGCAGTTGGTCCCCGGTGATCTCGGCGGCGCAGCCGAGGCCGCGGAGGATGCGGAGGATTTCGTCCGGGGCCATCCGGAGGCCGATCCGGCGTTCTATCTCGGCCAGGCTTGCCTCGATTTCGGCGCATCGGGTGGCGGCGAGGACGACGTCTTCCTGTCCGAGCGCAACGGCTGACGGGTCGGTTTCGGCCAGGAGATGGAGGAACAGGTCGGCGGCCTGGTCGACGCGCTGTGTGTCCAGGCCTTTCTCTTGCCGCACCGAAGCCTCGGTACGGGCACTGCGGCGGGCTCGGCTCGGGACCAGCGTCGGGATCTCCAGCACGATCGAGTCGCCGGAAGCGCGGACTTCACTAGGCTGTCCGACGGAGTACATCACGTAAGCACTCAGGTCGACGCACAGATTTTGGCTCGATGCGCCGATTCGCCGGAGCCGGTCGCGGATCAACGGCGGAGTCGGCACGGAACTGTCTACTGTGCACTGGACAGCCAGAATCCTTCGGTACCAGGCGGGATCGAGCGAGCTGACGAGTCCAGTGGTGCTCGGCGGCCGGGTGGCACGGGGGAGCGGCGTCAGCGGGAGTCCATAGAGGACGGATAGTTCCCGCGCGATTCCGTAGTGTCCCCACAGGTCGGGGCGGTTGGTGAGCGATTTGTTGTCGATCTCGAAGACGACGTCGCCGTCGACGAGGTCGTACCCCTCGACCTCGACGGTCTTCAAGGTCAAATTGTGGGCGAGCTGGTCCGGCGAACAGTCGGGCAGCGGCACGTAGTCAGCGAGCCAGTCCCGGGAGATCTTCACGACAGGGGCCTTTCACGAGAATTGGGAGAGGAAGCGGAGGTCGGCGCTGTGCATCAGCCGGACGTCGTCGATGCCGTGCCGCATCATCGCCAGCCGGTCCAGGCCGACGTTCAGGTAGCAGCCGGACCATCGCGCCGGGTCGAGTCCGGCGGCGCGCAGGACGTGCGGATGCGGGCTGCCGCCGGGCATGAGTTCGAGCCAGCCGGTCCGTCCGCAGGTGCGGCAGCCGCGTCCGGTGCACACGCGGCAGGCCATGTCGATCTCGAAACCCGGCTCTACGAAAGGGAAATACCCGGCTCGCATCCGGGTTCGCACCGGTTCGCCGAAGACCGTGCCGAGAAGGGTGTCGACGAGGAACCGGGCGGTCGCGAGCGGGACGGCCTCGTCCACCACCAGCACCTCGTACTGGAAGAATGCTCGCTCGTGCCGCGCGTCGGTGCTTTCGTTGCGGTAGACCCGGCCTGGGTAAGCGATCCGGATCGGCGGCTTGTGCGTGCTCAGGTGCCGGACGCTGGTGCCGGTGAGGTGCGGGCGCAGGCAACGGCCGTCGGTCAGCCAGTAGGTGTCCATGCTTTCGCGGGCCGGGTGGTCGGGCGGGAAGTTCAGCCGGTCGAATTCCACTTCCGCGGAACTGATTTCCGGGCCGTCGACGATCTCGAAGTTGAGTGCGCGGAAGGCGTCGTCGAGGTCGTACCTCAGTTGCGTGACCGGATGCAGTCCGGCGGTCGGCGGCGGGAGGCCGGGGATGGTGGGGTCGAGCGGATGTTCCAACGCGGGTTCGGCGGTCCGCCGCTCATCGAGCGCAGCGATAATGCGGTGGTGTGCCTCGGAAATGGCGAGGCCGAGCTGTTTTCGGGAGGCCGGGTCGTAGCGGCCGAGTTCGCGGCGTACGGCGGCGAGCGGGCTGGATGTGCCGAGCACGGAACGGCGCACGGCGGCGACCGCGGCCGGAGTGCTGGCTGCCGCGAGATCGGTTAATGCGGCCTCGGTCAGTTCGGTGATCCGGCGCAGCGTCGAGGCTGGGTCAAGGGTGTCCACGGGAAGGGTTTCCTCACTTCGGAGCGTGAAGTTCTGGACTTCACCCCCGGGCAGCGAGGGGAGACGCGGACGTCAGCGGGCGGAACCCGGCGCGCACGCGCAGCCCCCGGGCACTCCCCGGGGGCGAAGAAATCGCTGCGTACGCATGAAGCCATCCTTGCACGCCCTGCTCGCATCGCGCAAACTCCTTTGCGCGGTACGTGAGGGGAACCCTGAGGGAATCAGAGTCCGTGAGGGTTCCCCTCGCGTACCGTGGGTCAGTGTCCGACGGCGGCCCGGACGGATTCCTTGAGCGAGCCGAGCGTCGCGATCACCGCGGTGGGTTCGTAGCCGCAATGCGCCATGCAGTTGGCGCAGCGCGGGTCCTTGCCGCGGCCGAAGTTCTCCCATTCGGTGGTCTCGATGAGCTCCCGGTACGTCTTCGCGTAGCCGTCGTCCAGCAGGTAGCACGGGCGCTGCCAGCCGAGCAGGGAATACGACGGGATGCCCCACGGCGTGCATTCGAGGTCGCGTTTGCCCTCGAGGAAATCGAGGAACACCGGCGAATGGTTGAGCCGCCAGCGTTTCCGGTTGCCGCCGCCGAAGGCCTTGGCGAACAGTTCCCGGGTCTGCTGCACGCCGAGCCAGTGGTCCTGGTCCGGCGCCTTTTCGTACGCGTACCCCGGCGAGATCTGCATGTTGTCGACGCCGAGGTCGTTGAGATAGTCGAGCACGTCGATGACGTCCTGCGGGGTGTCCCCGGTGAAGAACGTCGTGTTCGTCATCACCCGGAAGCCCTTTTCCTTGGCGAGCTTGATCGCGTCGACCGCCGCCTGGAATCCGCCCTCCTTGCGCACCGACGCGTCGTGCCGTTCCTCGAGACCGTCGATGTGCACCATCCACGCGAAATTGCGGTGCGGCTTGAACTTGTGGATGTGCTTGGGCAGCAGCAGCGCGTTGGTGCACAGGAAAATGATCTTGTTGCGGTCGAGCAGCTGCCGGGTGATCTCGTCGATCTGCGGGTGCATCAGCGGTTCGCCGCCCGCGATCGACACCATCGGCGCGCCGCTTTCCTCGATCGCCCCGACCGCCTGCTCCACCGGCATCCGCTGTTTCAGCAGGGTGTGCGGCTGCGCGATTTTGCCGCAGCCGCCGCATTTGAGATTGCACGCGAAGAGCGGTTCCAGCTCGACCAGGAGCGGGAATTTCTCCTTGCGCAGCAGCTTCTGCTTCATCAGATAACCGCCCAGCCGAAGAGACTGGCGCAACGGCATGGCCATCGCTCAGAGCACCTCCCGAGGTAGGGTGAACGTCATTTCTTCCTCCGTCAGCGTGTTTTCCGCGACGCTGACCGGTCCCAATCCGCGCAGGGCTTCGACCGTTTCGGTCACGAGATGCGGCGGTGCGGACGCCCCCGCGGTGAGTCCGATCCGCCCGGCGCCAGCGAGTTGGCGCAGGTCGATGTCGGCGCATCCGTCCACGAGCACCGCCGGGGTTCCCTCGCGTTCGGACACCTCCACCAGGCGACGCGAGTTGGACGAATTCCCGGAACCGACGACCAGCACCAGGTCTACTTCGTGTGCGATCGCCCGCAGGGCCTGCTGCCGGTTGGTGGTGGCGTAGCAGATGTCGTCCTTGCGCGGCGCGGAAAGCCCAGGGAACCGTTCGCGCAGCACGGACGCGATCTCCTCGGCCTCGTCGAGCGCGAGGGTGGTCTGCATGGTGTAGGCGGTCCGTGACGGGTCGCGTGCGGTGACCGTCCGCGCGGCCGCGACATCGCCGACGACTACGACGTTGTCCGGCGCTTCTCCGACGGTGCCTTCCACTTCCTCGTGCTCGGCGTGTCCAATAAGGAACACCGTCTCGCCGCGCCCGGTGTAACGGCGGACTTCATTGTGCACCTTGGTGACCAGCGGACACGTCGCGTCCACAACGGACAGTCCGCGATCGACTGCGGCGCGCCGAACCGCCGGGGAAACTCCGTGCGCGGCGAACACGAGCGTCGAGCCTTCCGGAACTTCCTCCACCTCGTCCACGAACACCGCGCCGCGTCCCTGCAACTGATGCACGACATGGGTGTTGTGCACGATCTGGCGGCGTACATACACCGGCGCGCCGTGCTTCTCCAGTGCCCGCTCGACAATCTCGATCGCTCGCTCCACCCCAGCGCAGAAGGATCGGGGGCTAGCCAGCAGAACCGTTCGCGGACCCACCGCCTCGGCCCACGCGGTGAGCGCGGGAGCAGCCCGACGCAAACTCCGCAACCCAGCGAGTCCATTCGAGACGGTCGAAGGATGAACCAGCGGCGCACCGACAGTATCCACAATGGCCCGAACCACTGCGAAAGGTTCACCGCTGGCAGCAAGCCACGCGGACTCCATATCGACGGCCAGCGCACCGCTAGCCGCTAGCGAAGCCCGTTCCTGCTCGCGCACCACACGAGAACTGCCAACCACCGGTCCGAGATGGACAGTGAGCCCAAGCCGCCGCAACGCACCCGCCAGCAACGGCGCGGACGGCACCGGCACCACGCCGGAAGGGCCGCGCACCTCGGTGGCGACCACAACGTCCCCCGGCCGTACCTCCGGGGTGAGGCCGCCGCCGACCCCCGCCACGATCCGCGGCCCGGACGGGAGCCGGGCCGCAGCGGCGGCGGCCCGGCGAGGCCCGAGTCCGATATGGACCGTACGCAGACCGCGCAACGCGGCCTGCTCGATCCGCAGCGGAGTGCAGACGACCGGCGTCATGACCCGCCCCGGACGTACCGGCCGAGGGCGGACAATGGGAACACCACGCGGTACAGGTGATACGACAGGTAGAAGTCGCCCGGGAACCCGGTTCCGGTGTGCTTGTCCTCGTCCCAGCCGCCGTCCGGACGCTGCCGCTCGCACAGCCACTCGACGCCCCGAGCGACCACTTCGGACTCCCGTTCCCCAGCGGCGAGCAGCGCCAGCAACGCCCACGCGGTCTGCGACGGCGTCGAATCACCGCGACCGGCCCACGCCCGGTCGTCGTACGACCGCAGATCTTCGCCCCACCCGCCGTCGGCGTTCTGGTGCTCCGCCAGCCATTTCACCGCACGCCGGATCCGCGGGGAAGTCCCGGGAATTCCGGCGGCCACCAACGCGGGCACCACCGCACCCGTGCCGTACACGTAATTCGCGCCCCAGCGGCCGAACCACGAACCGTCGTCCTCTTGATTGTCCAGCAGCCACCGCACCCCGCGACGGCATTCGCGCGTGTCAGATTTCCCTTCCGCCGCCAGCATTTCCACCACATGCGCGGTCACATCGGCCGATGGTGGATCAATCACCGCGCCGAAGTCGCAGAACGGCAGCCGAGTGGTCAGCACCTGCGTGTTGTCCGCGTCGAACGCGCCCCACCCGCCGTCGCTCGACTGCATTCCCTCCAGCCAAGCCACACTCCGGTCGACCGCCTCGCGGATCCGCAGGTGATCCGGCTTGCCCATCCGACGCAGCGCGAGCACCACCTCGGCGGTGTCGTCGGTGTCCGGATAGCCGTCGTTGGCGAACTCGAACGCGAACCCGCCCGGCTGCAAGGAAGGCCGCCGTACCGCCCAGTCGCCGGACACCCGGATTTCCTCGCCCAGCACCCAATCGGCCGCGCGGACCAGGGACTCGTCACCGGGGGAGACACCCGCGTCGAGCAACGCGGTCATCGCCAAAGCGGTGTCCCACACCGGCGACTGGCACGCTTCGAGCCGCCGTACCCAGCCCTGATCGGTCTTCTCGCGGATGGTGAACCCGTCCAGCCCGGCGATCCCGGCCTTGAGCGCGGGATGGTCGAGCGGGTAGCCGAGCAGGTGCAGCGCGAGGATCGAGTACACCCACGGCGGCTGGATCCCGCCCCACGAACCGTCCGCCTCCTGCCGCGCCAGGATCCACTCCGCGGCTTGTTTGAGAGCGAGCTTCCGCACCGGGTTGAGCGGCAGTTTCGCGTACGCGTGCAGCGCGGTGTCGAGGTTCTGGAAGACCCCGTCCCACGTCCACGGCGCGCGCGTCTTCGGCGGACGCTTGCCGGTGCGCAGTTCGGAAACATCGAACGGCAGCTTCCGCACCGGGCGAAGCGTGCCGACGATGGTCAGCGGCACGACCGTCTGCCGGGCCCAGCAGGCGAAGTCGTAGACGTTGAGCGGGAACCACGACGGCAGGAAGATCAGCTCCGGCGGCAGGCTCGGCAGCTCGTCCCAGGACCACTGGCCGACCATCGCGAGCCAGATCCGGGTGAACACCCGCGTGGCCTCGATCCCGCCGTGCTCGCGGATGTACTCCGCGGCCGTCGCCAGCCAGGGCGCGTCCGCCGGGTCGCCGGCCAGCCGCAGCGCGACCCACGCCTCAACGGTGGTGGACAGGTCCGCCGGGCCGTCCGGGAAGTTCGCCCAGGTGCCGTCAGCGCGCTGCTGCGAGCGAATCCAGCGGGCGGACTCCTCGGCGATCTGCGGAGTGAGAATGCCGAGAAAATGCCGGAGCAGCAGGTCTTCGGCGTCCATCGTGACGTTGGTGGCGAGTTCGCCCTTCCACCATCCGGCGCGGTCCTGCTCGCGACGGAGGAACCCGACCGCTGAAGCGACCGTGTCGGCAGCGGTGCGGGCGGCGGGTGCGGACGTCCGGGGGACGGTCTGGGTCATCACGCTTCCCTTCCGGCGATGAAACGGGCGATCGAGACGAGGTCGGCGCGCGGGCCGGACGGGATGGCGGCCAGTGCTTGCTCGGCGGTGGCGACGTGCCGGGCCGCCTCGGCGGTGGCCCATTCGCGGCCGCCCGCGTCGTCCACCAGCGCGGCGATGCGTGCGAGGTCGGTGTCGTCGTCCCCGGCCAGCCACTCCGCCAACCGGCGGCCCTCCGCGCCGCCATGCGTGGTCGCGTAGGTGATCGGCAGCGACTTCTTGCGCGCCCGCAGGTCGGAGTACACCGATTTCCCGGTAACCGCCGGGTCGCCCCAGATCCCGAGCACGTCGTCGACGAGCTGGAACGCCAATCCGATCTCCTCGCCGAAGACGGACAACGCGTCGACCACCTCGGCGGGCGCACCGGCGAGGACTGCCCCGATCGCGGCGCTGGCGGACAGCAGCGCGCCGGTTTTCCCAGCGGCCATCGTCACGCATTCGGCGAGCGCGACGTCGTCGCGCTGCTCGAACGCGACGTCCAGGAACTGGCCGTGGATAAGCCGTCGCGTGGTTTCGGTGAGCAATCGACCGGCGGGCACCGCATGCGGGGAACCGCTGTCCAGCACCACTTCCTGGGCGAGCGCGAGCATCGCGTCCCCGGTCAGGATCGCGCTCGCCGCGCCCCACAGCGCCCACACCGTCGGCCGGTGGCGGCGCTCGGTGTCGCCGTCCATCAGGTCGTCGTGGACGAGCGAGAAGTTGTGCACCAGCTCCACCGCGACCGCGCCGGGCACGCCGACTTCCACCGGCGCGCCCGCAGCCTGCGCGGACACCACGGCGAGCGCCGAACGCACGGCCTTGCCCCCGTTGCCTTGCACCGGCACGCCGTTCGGATCGGTCCAGCCGAGGTGGTAGGCGCTGATCGCGCGGCTGGTGTCGTCCAGCCGGTCGACGGCGGCGCGCAACGCGGGCTGCACGACGTCGCGGGCGCTGCCGAGCACCGGCGGCACCGCTGTTGTCGTCCTCTCGGTGGAAAATACCTCGGTCGTCATGCTCCGACTCCCTCCCTCTTGCCGTTGTGCTGAAGAAGGGCGGCGGCCGCAGCTGCACCACTGCGCGCGGCTCCCTCCATCGTCGCGGGCCATCCGGTCGCGGTCCACGCACCCGCCAGGTACAGCCCAGGCAGGGCGGTGCGCGCGGGCGGGCGCAACGAGGCGGTGCCGGGGCCGGGCCGGAACGTCGCGTGCCGCTCGCGGGTGACGAAAAAGTCGAGCACCTGCGCGCCGCGCGCTTCGGGCAGCAGCGTCAGCAGTTCGGGCAGCAATTGCTCGCGCAGTTTCGCGGTGGGCAGGTCGATTTGCGCGTCCGCGGCGGACAGCGACATCGCGAGGTACTGCCCGGAGTCCAAACCGGACTGTCGCGTTCGGTCGAACACCCACTGCACCGGCGTGCGCACGCCAGCGACGAACGGTTCGTCGAGGACCTTCCGGTCGAGCACCACGTGCACGTTCACGATCGGCGAGCTGCCGAGCCCGCCGGACCAGCCGGGCGGCAACCCGATCGCCCCGGCGGGCGCGAGCTGTTCGGTCACCGGCGGGGGAGTGGCCAGGACGACCTGGCTGAACGTTTCCTCGCCGCGATCGGTGCTGACCTGCCAGCCTTCGCTGATCGCGCGCACCTTCGTGCCGACCCGGACGTCCGCCCCGGCCTCGATCAGCCGTTCGCGCGCCGGATCACCGTGCAATTCCCGCAACGGCACCAGCGACCAGCCGATGTCGGCGGCGGCCGGATCGGTGAGCAGGCCCTCCTGGAACACTGTCGCGGCGAGACTGAGCGACGCGTCGTCGGCGGTCGCGTTCAGCGTTGCCACGCCGACCAAATCCCACAACGCTTCGATCGCCGCCGCGCTCTGCCCGTGCCGTCGCAGCCATTCCCCGAAAGACTGGCGATCCGTGCGATCCGCCTTCGGGTCGACCCGGCGCAACGCGAGCGCGGCGAGCGCGAACCGGGCCCGGTCGAGCGGGCGCAGCGGGTCGTAGCGCAGCAACGAGGTGGCCAGGTGCAGGGGCGCGGGCAGGTCGTCGCGGCGCAGCCAGGTCGGCTCGGTCGAACCCGGCAGGCGGATCGGGATTTCCAGCCGCGGCTGCAAAGTCACCCGATCGGCGACGCCGAGCCGGTCGAGCAGCGCGCGATAAGCCGTGCAGCAGCGGAGGAACACGTGCTGTCCATTGTCGACTCGCAGCTTGCCGCGAGCGAACGAATGCGTCAGCCCGCCCAGGTACGGCCGCGCTTCGAACAGCGTGACCGGCCTTCCGGCGTCGGCGCAGGCGAGCGCGGCGGCGATGCCCGCGAGCCCGCCGCCGACCACCGCGACCGGGGCGGTCATCGGCCGATCCCGGTCAGCGCCCGGAACGCCACCACCGCCTTTTCCCGGCCGGACAACGAAAGCCGCCGGTCGAACACGCGCGCGGGCTGTTCGTCGATCCGGTCCAGCAGGGTCCGGTAGATGCCGGACATCGCGGTGCAGCACGCGGCGCTGCGACCGTCCAAAGAGGGCACCAGACGCAGACCGCGGGAGTACCAGTCGCGAGCCCGCGCGGCACTGTCGTGGATCAGCGCGGTGAGCCCGCCTTCGGGATCGGCCAGCTTCCCGTCCGGCCCGACGGACAGCTCGACGCCGAACCGGTCGAGGTCCTCTTTGGGCAGATACACCCGTCCGTTGAGCAGGTCCTCGCGGATGTCGCGCAGGATATTGGTCTGCTGCAAGGCAATCCCCAGCTCGTCGGCGTACACCGGCGCGTTCGGCTCCGGACGGCTGCCGAACACGCCGAGGCACAGCCGCCCGACCGAACCCGCCACGCACCGGCAGTACTCGACCAGTTCCTCGAACCGCACGTACTCGCGCCCGGTCACGTCCATCTCGACGCCGTCGAGCAATTCCTCGAACGCGCCCAGCGGAATCGGGTACCGGCGCGCCGCGTCGGCGACCGCGACGTACACCGGATCGGCGGTCGCGGACAGGTCGCCCAGCGATTTCCGCACCCCGGCGAGGCCTTGCAGCTTCGCCTCGGCGGACGCGGCGGTGTCGTCGCCGATGTCGTCGATGATCCGGGCCAGCGCGTACACCGCGCACAGCGCCGCGCGTTTGTCCGGCGGCAGCAACCGGATCCCGTAGTAGAAGTTGCGCGCCTGTTCCTTGGTGACCGCCGCGCAGTGCGCGTAGGCCTCGTCCACTGTCGTCATCGGGACCGCCTCCTCGTGCCGACTTGCAGCCACCCCAGCCAACTCAGCAGTCCGGCCCGGCTCGGCCGGACCGGCGCGGACAGCACGTCGCCGCCGCTCGCGTGCAGCGCGTCGACCGTCGCGAGCCCGCCGGCGAGGAAGCCGCTCACCGCGAACCGCCCCCAGCCGGACAGGCGCCCCAGCAAATCCGCGCCGCCGCCCAGCAGGGCGGCGGCGCGGCCGGTTTCCCACCGCATCAGCGCTTTCATCTCCGGCGACGCGTGCGCGGCGCCCAATTCCTCCTCGGCCACGCCGAACTCCGCGAGGTCCTCCTGCGGCAGATAGACCCTCCCGTTGCGGTAGTCCTCGCCGACGTCCTGCCAGTGCTCCACCAGCTGCAGCCCGGTGCAGATCCGGTCGGACAGCGTCCTGGCGGCCGGATCGTCCACTCCGAGCAGGTCGAGGACGATGCGCCCGACCGGGTCGGCGGAAAGCCGGCAGTACGCCAGCAAGTCCGCGTACACCGGATACCGGTGCACCTCCTGGTCCTGGATGTTCGCCTGGACCAGCCGCTGGAACGGTTCCTCGGCCAGCCGCCCGGCGCGGATCGCCGGGAGAAGTCCACGGACAGCGGGATCTTCCGGTTCCCCGTTGCCGAACGCCGCGGACAGGTCCGCCGAGAAAGTCTTGAGCTGTGCGACCCGGTCGCCCTCGGCCTCGTCGCCCAGATCGTCCACAGTGCGCGCGACGGAATAGACCGCGACGAGGTCGGCGCGCAGCTTTTCCGGCAGCACCCGAAGGGCCACCGGGAAGTTTTCCGCGCGCCGTTTCGCTCGCAGGCCGTTTGTGTCCGGAGTGTTACGGACAGCCGGGGTCGATCTCATCCCCGTCAGTGTCGCGCCCCCGGTCGGGCGGCTTCTGCCGCCGGAAAGCGAATTTCGCTGGCTTCGACTTGGCACGAGAGGCCAAAGTGGGGACAGGATGTCCCGAGGCGACCCGAGGACCGCTGCCTGCGACGGAAGGACTCCCGGACACATGGGACCAGATCAGGTGACCCGGCTTGACGAACTGGAGACGGTGGTGACCCGCCGGCTGCCCGCCATGCTCAACGAGGTCCGCGACCAGCTCGCGGACGAGCACCCCGACTACGCGGAGTTCCTGACCGAAGAACTGGCCGACCTCGTCGCCGCCAGCGCGGGATTCGTCCGGCGGCTGATCGACATGGCGGCCGAGCCCGACGAGCGGCTGCCGGAGCTGGGGTCCGGCGTCGAGCAGACGGTGTTCGAGGAAATCGGGCGCGCGCAATACCAGCAGGGCAGGCGCGTCACGAGTCTGCTGTCCGCCTATCGGGTGGGCGCGCGCGTGGCGTGGCGGCACGTTTCGGAAGCGGCGCTCGATCTCGATGTGCCCGCCGAACTGTTCGCCTCGCTCGCCACCACCGTGTTCGCTCTGGTTGACCAGCTTTCGGAATCGTCGCTGCGCGGGTATCTGCAGGAACAATCAGACGCCGTGCGCGCGCGGGAGCGGCTGCGCGACGAACTGACCGCGTTGCTGCTGTCCGATCGTGCGGACAAGGCCGCGGTGCGCGCCGCCGCGCTGCGTGCGGAATGGCGGTTGCCGAAGCACGCGGCGGTCGTGCTGGTGGAGGACGACAACGAGCTGGGCCGGGAATTGGTGTTCCGCCTCGAAGACAGCTGCCTGCGGCTGCGCCGTCCTGGCGTGGTCGTGGCGATCGTGCCGGACCCAGGCGGCCCGGGCCGGCGCGCGTGGCTGGCTCGCGCGCTGCGCGGCGGCGGCGCGGTGGTGGGCGCGACGGTGCCGCTCGACCGGCTCCCGGCCAGCCTGCGCATCGCCGAGGTGACCGCGCGACTGCGCCGCGACCACTTGCTCAGCGACGATCCGGTGTTCGCCGACGAGCATCTCGACGCGATCATCGTGCACCGCGACGACCGGCTGCTCGACGTGCTGCGAAGACAAGCCCTTGCCCCGCTTGACGAGCTGAACGAATCCGCGCGGGAACGCCTGTCCACCACGCTCACGTCCTGGCTGCTGCATCTGGGCGACCGCAAGGCGGTGGCGGAGGATCTGCACATCCACCCGCAGACGGTGTCCTACCGGCTCGGCCGCCTGCACGACCTGTTCGGGCCCTCGCTGGACGACCCGGCCGTGCGCGCGACGCTGGTGCTGGCGCTGGCCTGGGGGCCGCCTGGGGAAGTGGACGAAACCGCCTGATCGGGGAATTTCCCTGATGCGGCAGCACAGGGGACATGCTTGGGTCTCGGGAGCGGGGGTATTCCGGCGAGGACCGGCATCGCCGCTTACGAGGTACGCGGGGGAGGAGGTCTGCGTGGAACCGTCAGCTTTCGGCGCCGAAGCGTGCCGCGAGCGCGCGGTACAGGCCGGGCGCGGCGCCGCGCAGCGCGACGGGGACGCGCAGCCAGCGCGGCACGTAGTAGTCACCCGGATGCGCGGCGGCACGCAGCACGGCGGCGGCCACGCGTTCGGCGCTCACCGGCCGGGGCGTGCCGCGGGTGTACGGACGGCCGCGGCGTTCGAAGAATTCTGTGCGCACCACACCGGGAACTACGATTCCGACCGTCACGCCGGTGCCGTGCAACTCGAATCGGAGGCTGTCGGCGAAAGCGTCCACACCGGACTTCGCCGCGGCGTACACCGCTTCTCCGGCGACACCGGTGCGCCCGGCGATCGACGAAACGAAAACGATCTGCCCGCGGTCGCGTTCCAGCATCGCGGGCAGCAGTGCGCGGGTCAGGTCGAGCGGCGCGGTCAGGTTCACCGCGACCAGGTGCCGCAGCCGTTCCGCGGACAGTTCGGGCAGGGGACCGGCCCAGCCGAGTCCCGCGTTGTTGACGAGCAGATCCACCGATCCGGTGATCGCCAGCGCGCGTTCGGCGAGATCGACCGCGGCGTCGGGGTCCGCGAGGTCGGCGGCGAGCGCGGTGCCGCCGGTTTCCTTGGCGAGGGCGGCGAGCCGGTCCTCGTTCCGGCCGTGCAGCAGCACGTGGACGCCGGTGCGGGCGAGCTGCCGGGCGGTGGCGGCGCCGATGCCGGACGACGCGCCGGTGACGAGCGCGGTGCGGGCCATCAGGCGGCGGGCAGCGCGGCCGGCCGGTGGCCCATGCGCAGCGTGATGCCCGCCGAGCGCAGCGAACGCCGGAACCACCACAGCGAACCGGCGATGGCCAGCCCGATGAGCGAGTACGAGCCCGCGGTGCTCGCCATGAGGAAGCTGCCGACGGTTTCCCGCGCGAGCATCAGCAGCGTCACGCCGCCGTTCACCGCGAACACGAGCCCCCACAGCACGGACACGCGCTGGAAGAACCTTCGCATTCCGGGATGTCCGGACAGCGTTTCGGGGAATGCGCAGAAATCGCCGGCCAGTCGCGCGAGAAGCGGTTTGTTGAACGGCGCGGAGACCAGGAACAGGCCGGCGACGAGGAAATTCTGTAGAGTCGGCTGGAGGAAGTACAGGAAAGCGCTGCCGGTGACCAGGCCCAGCACAGTGCGCGCGACCAGCAGAGCCGTGGTCAGCAGCAGCACGGCGGGAATCTTTTTGCGCAGCGCCAGCCGGGTGCCGATCACGGCGACCGACCAGCAGAGCGCGGCGATGACCCCGCTGTCGAAGCTCACCAGGGTCAGCAGGAGATAGAACAGGCCGGCCGGGACCAGCGTCGACTCGAGCAGGTGCCGGCCTCCGCCCACCACGAGGTTGCGGAACGAGGGGAGGTCGATCGTATGGGGGTGTCGCATGCGGGTTCTGCTGCCTCCGGTGCCAACCGGGCGACTCGGCCTCGGACAAGGCTTGAGCATAAGCACGGCGGATGGGGACGGTGTGAGGTGAAGAGTCCGTGACAGTTACGGGGATGTCGCTGGTCGTGGCTGTCCCCGCCGCCGTCGCCGGCGCGGCGTGCATGGGACTCGCGAGCGCAGCGCAGGCCAGGGCGACCAAAGAAGTGGAAACCGGCAAACCGCTCGACCTGACGCTCTTCAAGCGGCTCGTCGGACGCCCATTGTGGCTCATCGGGATCGCCGCGACCATCCTGGGTCTCGTCCTGCAGCTCGTCGCGCTCGCGTTCGGGCCGTTGCTGCTGGTCCAGCCGCTGCTCGTGACGTCGCTCATGTTCGCCGGCCTCGCGTCCGCGCGGCTGGAACGCCGCCGCCCGGACCGCACGATGAGTGTCGGCGGCTTGCTGTGCGTGGCCGGGCTGGCCGCGTTCCTCGTCGTCGCCCGGCCGAGCGGGAACAGCGAGACGCTCGTGAGCGGGGGCGCGTTGCTTCCGCTCGGCATCGCGCTCGCGGTGGTGACGCTCGCCTCGCTTGTTGTTGCCGCGTCAACGAATTCCGGATCTTGGCGGGTGCTCGGGCTCGCGGTCGCCACCGGCGTGCTGTACGGCCTCACCGCCGGATTGATGAAGGTGGTCGCGGGCCAGTTCCGCGTCGGGATCGACGAGCCCTTCCGGCACTGGACGCTGTATCTGGTGTGCGTGGTGGGGCCGCTGGGATTCCTGTTGAGCCAGAACACGTTCCAGCAGGGCCGGTTCCTGACGCCCGCGCTCGCCGTGATCACCGCGCTGGATCCGCTGGTCGGCGTCGCGATCGGGCTGTCGTGGATGGGCGAATCGGCCGACGGGAGGCCGCTCGCGTTGTTCGGCGAGGCGCTGGCCGGGCTGGTGATCGTGGTCGGGATCGCGCTGCTGTCCACGCGCGCGTCGCATTTGTCGGCGGAATCGGAAATGCCGCCCGCCGAAGAGGAAACCGCGCCGGACAACCCCGGCGAAGAGCCTGATTCGGACTCCGACGACGGGTACGGCCTCGCCGGGACCGCTTGCTAGCGAAGGGGGAAGCGCCGGTGCGCGTGCTGATCGTGTCCGCGAACATGGGGCAGGGGCACAACGCCACGGGACGCGCGCTCGAGGACGCGGTGCGCGAGCGCTGGCCGGACGCGACCGTTTCGTGGCTCAACGCCCTCGAACGGCTCGGACCCGGTTTCGAAAGCCTTTTCCAGCGTATTTACGTCGCCAACGTGGAAAGCGTCCCGTGGCTTTACGAATTCTTTTACGGCGCGATCTGGCGCATTCCGTGGTTCGCCGCCGCGTCCCGCTGGTTCACTGCTTCCTGGTGCGGGGCGCGGCTCGCGAAACCGGTCGCCGAATTCGCGCCGGACCTCGTGCTTTCGACCTATCCGATGGGCACCGCCGGCTTGGCCTGGCTGCGCCGCAAGGGAAAACTCCCGGTGCCGCTCGGTGCGTGGGTTTCGGACTTCGCGCCGCATCCGTTCTGGGTTTACGGCGCGGCCGATCTCACCATGGTGATGCACGACGTCGCGGTCGCCCCCGCGCTGCGCTCGTCGCCGTCGGCGCACGTCGGCGTGTCCGCGCCGCCGGTGCGCGCGGTGTTCCGCCCGGGCGACCAGCCGGCGGCGCGCCACGAGCTGGAGCTGCCGCCGGACGCGTTCGTCCCGCTGGTTTCGTGCGGCTCGCTGGGTTTCGGCGAAATCGAGACGACGGTGCGGGAATTGCTGGCGGCGGACCCGTCCGTCGTGCCGATCGCGATCTGCGGACGCAACGACGCCGTCGCCGCCCGGCTGCGAGCGCTGGACGAACCGCGGCTGCGCGTCGTCGGCTGGACGGACCAGCCTGAGGTCTACACGCTGGCTTCGGATGTCGTGGTGACCAACGCGGGCGGCGCGACCTCGCTGGAAGCGCTGGCCTGCGGACGTCCCGTACTGATGCACCAGCCGATCGCCGCGCACGGCAAGGCCAACGCCCGGTTGATGGCCGCCGCCGGACTCGCTCTAGTATCCACAAAGGACGGTGAGCTGGCGGAGACGGTACGGGGTCTCCTTGCTGAACCGGAACGCCTCAAGGAGATGGCGGAAGCTGTCGCCCGGCATTGCGAGACGGCTACCCCGTTGGTGACTGCCTTGGAATCGCTGGCTTCCGCGCCGCTGAACCCGCCGACGCAACGGCTGCGGCCGGAGGACGCGCTGTTCGTGCACGTGGCCACTCCGGAGGTGCCGCAGCAGGTCGGGGCGGTGCTGCTGTTCGACCCCAAGGCCGACGGCACGCCGGTCACTCACGCGGACGCAGAGCATTTGCTGGCGGCGACCCCCGGCTTGCGGACGCGACTACTGCCCGGCAGCGGATTGTGGCGGGCGCGCTGGCAGGAGGACCCGGGCCGGACGTCCGCGGATGTGCTGACGTCGGTGCGGATCGGCCCGGACGCGCCGTTGGACGCGGCTTTGACGCGGGAGATGGACGCGTTCTTCTCGGAACCGGTGTCCCCGGAGCATCCGGTCCGGGCGCGGCTGGTGACGGGGATCGAGGGGGAGCAGGGGGCGTTGCTGATCGCGCTGCATCATGCGGCGAGTGACGGGATCGCGGTGATCAGCGCGCTGGTGGGGCAGGCGCGGGGGAAGGAGCCGCTGGTTCCGGCGGCGGCGCCTCGGTCTCGGCGGAGGGGGTGGTGGAGCCGCCCCAATGTGGCATTGGGTGCGTCTCGCGCACCGAATGCCACATTGGGTGCGTCTCACGAACCCAATGCCACATTGGGTGCATTGAATGAGCCAGCGGTGCGCAGCGCCTCTGTTGAGGGTGGTGGCGGGGGCACGGATGGAGCACCGAACGCCACATTGGGTGCGTCTCGCGCACCGAACGCCGCATTGGGTGCATCTGACGCACCGAATGCCACATTGGGTGCGTCTCGCGCACCGAACGCCGCATTGGGTGCATCTGACGCACCCAATGCCGCGTTGGGTGCGTCTCACGCACCCAATGCCACATTGGGGCGCAACAGGTCTCAACCCGGGCGGAGTGCGGTGCGGGCGCGGCTTGCCGGGCTGGCGGCACCGGTGCGCGAGGCGCTCGCCCGCGTGGCGAGCCCGGTGTGGCACGGACTTGATCGGCCAGCGGGATCGGCCGCGGGTTCCGACATTGCCGAGCCCGCGCGCCCGAAACCCAGCTCAACCAGCAAAACCCGCACCCAAGCCACCGACCTGGCCCGTGGCGTCTGGGCCCTCGCCCGAGCCGGTGCCGCGCCCCGGGTCCAGTGGGACAAGCATATTGACAGCCCCCAGCGGCACTTCGCGCGCGCTCACCTCTCCGCCCCCGAAGTCCGGAAAGCGGCGCGGCGGGCAGCGGTCCCGACGACCAACCTCGTCCTCGCCCTAGTAGCCGAGGCGTTACACCGCGAGCTGGGCGGGACCGCGCCGGAACAACTGCGCGTGTTGATCCCGATGTCGGTCCGCGACACCGGGACTTTCCGTCAGCTCGGCAATCACACCGGCGCGGCGTCGGTCGACCTGCCGACGGGGGCAATGTCGTTGTCCGAGCGCGTGCGGGCGACGGACCGGATGCTGTCCGACCAGGTCGGCCACGGCGCGCCTCGTGCGGGCAACGCGGTCGTGCGCGTCCTGGGAATACTTCCGCCGGCGCTGCATCGCCGGGCGGCCAAGCTCGTCTATCGCGGCACGTGGTTCAGCGTCATCGCCTCGGTGCTGCCGGGCGCGCGGTCGCCGGTGGTGCTCAACGGTGCGCTCGTCCGCACGGTGTACCCGGTCTTGTCGCTCGCCCCGGGAGTTCCGGTCGCGGTCGGCATCATGACGTGGGCTGACCGGTTCACCGTCTGCATCACAGTGCCTGCCGGACAAGAGGCGCGCGGCGATCGGCTGGCGGCCGCGGTCGTCGAGGCGTTCGGCCGGTTGTAGTCACTGCGAGAAGTGCGTGCGCGGACGGGGGAGAAGTTCGCCGTCCACCTCGATGTCCACCATCTCGTTGTAGAACGCCACCAATCCGGCGATCGGCTGGACCGCGGCGGTCGGGTAGGCGTACGTCCAGGCGAGGTGTTCGTGCAGGACATCGCCGACGCGGACGGACCAGTAGCCGGACGTCTCGCCCTTGTACGGGCAGGCAGTGACCATGTCCGGCTCGGCGACGAGGTGCGTGAAATCGACTTCGGTGCGGTTGAAGTAATACCGCGTCGGGAGGCCCGTTTCGAACAGCAGTACCGGTGACGACGATTCCGCCAAAGTCACGCCGTTGAGCGCTACTCGGACGTGGCGGGTCGAGCGCAAAGCGTCCACCCGCGTGTACGGGTTGCGCGGGTGGACGAAAACCTGCTCGTCCTCTTCGAACCAGGAATCCAAAGCGTCCCAGGCGAACCGGACGTGTCCGGGTAGGACAGAGTCGTTTACCCAAGCGGCAGCAGGCTTTTCGATCTCGCCGACGCGGAGCGAGTACCGCCGAGCCTCGTCCTCGGGCACGAGCGCGCCGGAGAGAACGTCGTCGATCGGGAAGTAGAACTGCGGATAGTAGGGCCATTCCCAGACGTATTTCGCCCGCGTGCTGTCCACAATGGTCTTCCCGGCGAGCATTCCGCGCACTCGCCGGGGGACCGGTTCCACATGTCCGGTTTCGACTGCTGCCGCTGGATAATCGGTCATGAGTCAGCCGCGCTTCGGGAGTTTCCAGCCGGGGCGCGGGAAGTGGCAGGTGTAGCCGTGCGGGTAGCGCTGGAGGTAGTCCTGGTGCTCGGGCTCGGCCTCCCAGAAGTCGCCGGCGGCGGTCACTTCGGTGACGACTTTGCCGGGCCAGAGGCCGGAGGCGTCGACGTCGGCGATGGTATCTTCGGCGATCTGTTTTTGCTCGTCGGTGGTGTAGAAGATGGCGGATCGGTAGCTGGTGCCGATGTCGTTGCCTTGGCGGTTTTTGGTGCTGGGGTCGTGGACTTGGAAGAAGAATTCGAGCAGGGCGCGGAAGTCGGTTTGGGCGGGGTCGTAGGTGACTTCGATGGTTTCGGCGTGGGTGCCGTGGTTGCGGTAGGTGGCGTGGGGGACGTCGCCGCCGCTGTAGCCGACGCGGGTGGCGGTCACGCCGGGCTGGTGGCGGAACAGCTCCTCCATGCCCCAGAAACACCCGCCGGCCAGGATCGCTTTTTCCGTCATTTCCTTCTCTCCCATCGCGGATTCCGTGTACAGGATGACGCTGCGGCGCCGGTCGCTATTCCGGCCGCCCGGGGCCCGGTCAGAACTCCGTAATATCTCCCTCCGCCGCGGCCGCGACGAACAGCTCCAGCAGCGTCCGCAGGGCCTGCGACGGCGGCCGCTTCGCGGAGACCACGACGGTAAGCGGCCAGGTCAGCGAGGTTTCGGCGAGCGGGATCGACACGACGCCCGGCATGGTCAGCCGGGCGGTGCCGGGCAGGACCGCGACGCCGAGCCCGGCTGCGACGTAGCGCGGGACGGTCCGCAGGTCGGCGACCTCGGCGGCCACCCGGCGCGAAAGACCGAGCGTGGCGAACTCGCGGTCCACCGCCAGCCGGTTCCCGAAGCCGCGCGGGCAGTCGACGAACAGTTCGCCGTCCAGCTCCGGCAGCTTGACCGACTCGCGCTCGGCGAGCGGATGGCTGTCCGGCAGCACTGCGTAGTACGGCACGCTGGCCAGCTGCGTCGCGTCCAGACCGCCCAGTTCCGCCCGGGAGAGGCCGAGCAGCGCGACGTCGAGGCGGCCGTGGCGAACGTCGTCGGCGAGCCCGGACGACCCGGTGAGGGACACCGTCAGGTGCAGGTCGACCAGCGGGTGCCTGCGGTGGAACGCGCCGAGCAGCACCGGCAGATCGAACGCGTTCATGCTGGTCAGCGTGCCGATCCGGAGGCTCCCGCGCAGGCCGGCGGACGCCTGCTGCACCACCTTGCGGGCCCGCTCCACCGAGTCCAGCGCCGCTTTCGCCTCGGGCAGGAAGAGCTCGCCCGCGGTTGACAGCGCGACCCGGCGGGTAGACCGGTCGAACAGCGTCGCGCCGAGGTCGGTCTCCAGCGCGCGGATCGTCGCCGAAACCGTGGACTGGGTGGCGAACAGCCGCTGCGCCGCCCGCGTGAAGCTCAGCTCCTCGGCGACCGCGACGAAAAACTCCAGCTGACGCGTCTCCATCGGCTAATTATCGTCGATCCAGATAACTCTGACCAACACTTTTCGTTGGACTTGATGAGTGGAGCGGGGGATCGTCGTACCCGTTGGTTCCCGCTTGGAAGGTCGACATGGTCACCACAGTTCCGCCCGCTTTCACCGCCCCGGCCGGATGGCGCGTCAGCCACGGCTGGGGGTTTCGAGTGATCGCGTTCGCGTTCGCCGCGTGTCTCGCGTTTTCCACCGTGCCCACTCCGCTGTACGCGCTTTACCAGCAGCGGGACGGCTTTCCGACGTTCCTGGTCACCGTCGTCTTCGCGGCCTACGCGGTCGGCGTGATGGCCAGCCTCTACCTCGCCGGGCACGTCAGCGACTGGCTCGGCCGCCGCCGCGTGATCCTCGCTTCGGTGCTCGCCGAGGCGCTGTCCGCAGTCTTGTTCCTGCTCTGGCCGGAGGTTCCGGGCCTGCTGATCGCGCGATTCGTGTGCGGCGTGGGCATCGGCGCGCTGACGGCCACCGCCACCGCGCACCTGTCGGAACTGCGCGCGGTGACCCGTCCGGACCAGGATCTCGGCCGCTCCGGCCTGATCGCCACCGTCGTGAACATGGGCGGACTCGGGCTCGGCCCGGTGGTCGGCGGCGTCTTCGCGCAGTACATCGACGGTCCGCTGACCAGCACGTTCGTCGTGTTTCTGATCGTGCTGCTGGTCGCGGCGTTCGCGGTGTGCCTGGTGCCGGAGACCGTCGAACGGCGCGAGGAGCGTCCGGCGTACCGGCCGCAGCGGGTGTCGCTGCCCGCCGGGGCGCGGCCGGCGTTCGTCGGCGCGGCGATCGGGGTGTTCGCCGCGTTCGCGATTACTGGGCTGTTCATGTCGCTCGCGCCGACGCTGCTCTCCGAGGGACTGCACCAGCACAACCGGATGCTCGCCGGGGTCACCGCTGGCTCGATGCTGGCCGCCGCGGCGGTGTCGCAGGTGGTCTTCGCGTCGATGGAGTCGCGGGCGCAGCTGCGGCTCGGGTTCGTGCTGATGCCGATCGGGTTGGCGGTGCTGTCGGTGGCCGCGTTGCTGCCTTCGCTGGCGCTGTTCTTCGCCGGTTCGGTGATCGCCGGGAGCGGGATGGGGCTCGGGTTCCGCGCGTCGGTCGCGACGGTGGCGGCGCTGGCCGATCCGCTGTCCCGGGGCGAGGTGCTGGCGGGGATCTTCCTCGCCGCCTACGCCGGGCTGGTGGTGCCGGTGCTGCTGGTCGGCATGACGCTGCTGTGGGTGCCGAGCCCGCTCGCGCTGGTCGGGTTCTCGGCCGCGGAGCTGGTGCTGCTGGGCTTCTCCGCGTGGCGGGTGCTGCGGACGGCGTGAGCTCCGGCGGCTGCCGCTCCTGGTCCTTGGCCGCCGGAAGTCCGTGAAGGGCTCCTTGCGGGAACCAGATTCCCTCAAGGAGCCCTGCACGGACAGCGGGTGGCGGCAGCCCGCGTCAGGCGACTTCGGTGGACCGGCTGCGCGCGGCGCGGGCGCTCCACCGTCCGTCGTGCCGGTCCACGCGGATCGGGTGGCCGAATGCCCGGCTGATGCTCGCGGTGGTGACCGCCTGCTCGATCGGCCCGGACGACACCACCGAACCGTCCGCGATCAGCAGCGCGTGCGTCGTCGTTTCCGGCAGCTCCTCCAGATGGTGCGTGACCACGATGGAGGCGAGCCGGGGATGGGTCCGCGTGAGCAGGTCGATCGTTTCGAGCAGCTGCTCGCGAGCCGCGACGTCAAGGCCGGTGGACGGTTCGTCGAGCAGGAGCAGCCGAGGGTCGCTGATCAGCGCGCGGGCGATCAGGGCGCGGCCGCGTTCGCCTTGGGACAGCGTCGGCCAGCGTTCGCCAGCCTTGCCGTCGAGGCCCAGCAATCCGATGAGTTCGTCGGCCTGCTCGACCTGCGCCGCGGTGGGTTGCCAGCGCGGGGGAGTGTCGATGCTTCCGGTGATCCCGGTCAGCACGACCTCCCGGATGGTGAGCGGCGAACGCAGCGGATGCCGCGGGTCGACGTGCCCGATGCTGCGGCGCAACGCCTGCAATTCGACGCGGCCGAGCCGTCCGCCGAGGACGTCGACGGTGCCGGTCGTCGGATGCGTGACCGCACCGCAGAAACCGAGGATCGTGCTCTTGCCTGCGCCGTTCGGGCCGAGCAGCGCCCAGTGTTCGCCTGCCCGCACGGTCAGGTTCACGCCGTGCAGGATTTCCTTGCCCTGCCTGCGGAACACGACGTCGGTCAGCTGCAGCACGACCTCGCTCACGAAAGTGCCTCCTTCAAGGCGGTCAGGTGCGCCCGGCTCAGTTCCGCGGCGGCGGACGCGTCTTTGTCCGCGATCGCGTCGACGAGCGCCAGATGCGCGGCTTGGTCTTCCTCGGGCGCGGTGATCGGACGGGCGCGCAGCATGTCCGTCATCGCGCGGTGGACGCGCGGCACGAAACTGTCGAACAATTCGATCAGCACGTCGTTGTGCGCGGCGACGAGCACCGTGCGGTGGAACGCGGTGTCGGTGTCCACCAGGACCTCGACGTCCGGATCGCCGAGCGCGCGAGCGGCGAGCGCGCGGCGGATCGCGCGCAGGTCGGTCGGCGTCCGCCGGAGCGCGGCGAGGGCGGCGGCCTCCGCTTCGATGGCGATGCGCGCCTCGATCACCGCGCCGATGGTGGCGCGGCGCAGCACCGCGTCCCAATCCTCGGCGACGTCCAGGGCGGTCACGAAAACGCCGGAACCCTGGCGGGAATCGAGCACGCCTTTGCCCGCCAATTCGCGGATCGCCTCGCGCATCGTCGAACGGCCGACGCCCAGTTGCGCGGCCAAAGTCGTTTCCCCGGGCAATTTGTGACCCAGCGCCCATTCGCCGGAGCGAATGCGGGCCAGAAGGACTTCGGCGGCCTGTGCGGCGAGCGGGTGCCGGTGCACGAGAGGGGGCATCGGAGGGCTTTCTGATCGGGCGGGGCGACGGGAGCGAGGCTACTGCGGGACATTCTTCCGGCGGGGTGTCGAGTGTGGAGCGTCACTAGTCTACTTGTCTGATGAGCTGGGTATTTTATGACCCGTTCGGGTGGGTTACGGTGTTTCGACTGCCGCATTTCGCCCGCGCCGGGTAAGGATCGGCCGCATGCGTGCCAGGAAAATGGCCGTCGTGGGCGGAGCTCTCGCCGCGGCGGTGTGTGCAGTGGCGTTCGTGGCCGGTCCCGGCGCGAGCGCCGCTCCGTTGCCCGGGGGCTTGGGGCCGTGCGTCGGCGACGCCTGCCCGGACAAGTACCCGCCGGTCAACAACGGGCCGTTCGCGGGACGGGACAACGGCATCAACGTCTTCGCCGGCGGCGACTTCCTCGTGCGCGAAGGCGCGGCCGAGGCGGAAGGCCGGGTCGTCGTGCTCGGCGGTTTCGACATGGCGAAGCGGGCTGGCGCTTCTTCGGTCTACAACGTCGGCATCGCGGGCGTCGGCTCGCGCGTGCCCCCGCCGGACGGTGCCGATTTCCTCACCACCGGCAAGGACGTCACCGTCGCGCCGAACCAGCGGCTGCTCGCGGACGGAGGCGTCGTGCGCTACGGCGGCACCGTGACCGGGACCGTGACCGGCACGCTGAAGCAGGACCCGAACGCGGCCGACCAGTACAAGCAGCTCCGGCCGCAGCTGCAGGAGGCCAGTACCTGCTACGGCAAGTCCGCGGCGACCGGAACGGCGAAGAACGAGGGCTACCGCACGCTGTTCACCGGCGACGGGAAGTCCGCGCTGCAGGTGTTCAACGTCGATTTCGACCTCACCGGCCCTGGCGGCGGCATGCAGGGCCTCGAGTTCACCGGCATCCCGGCGGGCGCGACGGTGCTGGTGAACCTCGTCGGCGGCAACCGGGTGATCAACACCTACACCGGCGACCTCGCCGACCAGGACCCGATCAACCACCTGCGCGAGAAGCTGCTGTGGAACTTCCCGGACGCGTCGAAGGTGAAGATCGCCGGGCAGGCGCAGTTCCAGGGCAGCGTGCTGGTCGGCAACCCGTCCAGCGACACGACGGTCACCGCTTCGGGCACCAACGGCCGGTTCTTCACGGCGGGCAATCTGTTGCACACGTCCGATGGTGCGGCTGGCGGGCAGGAGTTCCACGCGTATCCGTTCACCGGGGATCTGCCGGACTGCGCTGGGCCGACGACTACGCCTACTACGCCGACTAGTACGACGTCCACGTCCAGCACTACGACGTCCAGTTCGACTAGCACCACGACGTCGAGCACTGAGCCGACCAGCTCGACCACGACGAGCACGTCGAGCACGGAGCCGACGTCGAGCACCACGTCGACTTCCTCGACGACGTCGACCACGACTGAGCCGACGAGCACAACGTCGTCCAGCACGACCTCGTCGAGCGCCACCTCGTCCACCAGCTCGACGACCTCCAGTTCCACGGTGCCGACCGGTCCGTCGGAGACGGAGTCCTCGACCGCGCCGACGTCGTCCAGCGCTACGTCCTCGAGTTCGCAGCCGACGTCCTCGGCGAGCAGCACTAGCCCGACGACGTCCAGCTCGTCATCGGAGGCCCCGGCCCCGGTCACGACCACCAGCGACAACTCCGGCGGCGTGGCCCCCGGAACCGGCCCGTCGGACCAGGGCCCGCTCGCGTCGACCGGCGCGGACATCCGCGGCTACCTGATCGGCGGCGGCGCGCTGTTGCTCATCGGCGGTGCGCTGGTGACGGTCGTGGCGGTTCGTCGCAGGCGCTCCTGACCAAAGCTGTGAAGGGCTCCTTGGGGGAATCTGATTCCCTCAAGGGGTCCTTCACGGACAGTCCGGGTTGGGTGGGGGTCGCGTTCGGGTTCGGCTCGTCGCCTGGCGGCGACATTGCGCCCGTTGGTTGCGTGGGGCACCCCGAAGCGTGAGTGTGCTGACGGTCTGGGGGTGCTTGTCAAGGCGGGAAAGATGCCTTGACAAGCACCCCCAGACCGCAGGGACGCTTTATATCGGGGTGCGGGGGAGGGGCTGGGTGCCTCGATAGCGGGTGCACCGGTGCGGAGTGGTTGGAGGCGGGGCTGGGTGCCTCGGACGTTGGGTGCGTCGGTGCGGTTTTAGGGACGTGAGGGGAACCCTGAGGGAATCTGATTCCCTCAGGGTTCCCCTCACGGACTAGCGGGCGGCGGGTGTGCGGGAGGCGCGGTATTCGGCTGCTCGGGCCTCGTAGGCGCGGAGTTCTTCCTCCCGGTCCGGTACGTCGTGCTGGGTGCCTGCCGGTTGGTCGGCGAAGAAGCCCCGCAGCGCTGCGTTCGCGTCGGCGGCGAGTGGGCCGGTGCGGGCGAACATCGCTGTTTCGTATCGGGTCAGCGCGGCTTCGACGCTCGGCTCCTCGTGCAGCGCGTGCGCCAGTTCGGCACCGTCGAGCAGTGCCAGGTTCGCGCCGTGTCCGCCGAACGGGGCCATTGCGTGTGCGGCGTCGCCGAGCACCGTGATGCCCGGGACACGTTCCCAGGTCAGCGGAGCGGGCAGTGCGGTGAATGCGCGCGCTACGTAGTCACCGTCATTGTCAGTCAGCAGGGGGCGCACTGTCGAGCTCCAGCCGTGGAACTCGCGCAGCAGGAACTCTCGCACTGAGACGCGGTCAGCAAGGTCGACGCCTTCCCGTGCGGCCCAGTCCTCTTTGGCGCGGAAGGCCACGTAACCGCGGATCACGCCGTTGCTGTTGCGTTGCACGATCACTGCCCGGCCAGCGCCGTCGGTGGTGAAGAGCTGGCCGTTGCCGACCAAGGCGGCGATATCGGGGTGCCGGGTTTCGACGTCGTCGAACCGGACGTCCAGAAAGGACACTCCTAAGTACTCCGGCATCGCGCCGGTGAGGCGTCGGCGCACTTTTGACCAGGTGCCGTCCGCGCCGATCACGACGTCGGAGTCCACTGTGGATCCGTTGGCGAAAACCAAGCGGTGGACGCTGTTTTCGGTTGTCAGAGCGGTGAGTTTGTGTCCCCAGTGGACGGTTCCGGGTGCGAGCTGGTCGTACAGCATGGTGCGCAGCTGGCCGCGGTCGATTTCCGGGGCGGCGGTGTCGTCGTCGGCGGGAATGAACTCCTTCAGCAGGGTGCCGTGGTGGTCGCGTCTGGTCATGGCTTGGCCTTCGACGCGGGCCAGTGCGTGGAAGGCGGGCAGCAGCCCGGCGTCTTCCAAGGCGATCTGTCCGCTGTCGGCGTGCAGATCGAGCGTGCCGCCGGGATCTCGGGAATCCACGGCGGTGTCGGCGTCGTAGACGGTGGCGGCGATGCCGTGCCGGTGCAGGACATGGGCGGCGAGCAGCCCGCCCGGGCCGCCGCCGACGATCGCGATGCGCGGTGTCTCTTTCATGGTCTTCCCCTCTCGTGCCGGTGTGGTCTGACACGAGCATAAGTGGAACCATATAAAAAGTGCAACCGTACAACTTAGTGAGTCATTGCACCTTGCTAAGGCAGCTTCGCCGCCAGTCCGGCGAGCACGATGCCGAGGGCGTAGCCGAAGCTGTCCTCGACGGTGCTTCCGGCCGCCTGGCGTTCCCGCATTCCCTGCGCCATCAGCGGAAACGGGATGCTCTCGATGGTCGCGTCCAGGTCCTCCGGCCAGGTCTGGTCTTCGACGGCGCGACCGAGGATGAAGTGCACGTACACCCCGGCGCACCGGGTCGCGTCGGCGAGCGGGAACCCGGCGCGGTGCAGCACGCCCACCGCGAGTTCGGCGAATTCGCCCAGTGAGCGGGCGGTCCGGAGGTCCGCGCCGAGCGCGATGCGAGCGCCGTCGCGGTGGCCGAGGAGTGCGGCGTGCAGGGCGGTTCCTGCTTGTTCCAGCCAGGACAGCCACGGGGTGTCCAGTGGCGGGAGGTCGTCCAGGACTGGAGCGACGAGAGCGTCAGCGAGGTGGTCGAGCAAGGCCCGCTTGCTGCTGAAATGCCAGTACAGCGCGGGTGCCTTGACGCCGAGTTCGGTGGCGAGGCGGCGCACGGTCAGCTTGTCGAGGCCGTCGGCGTCGACGAGAGCGAGTGCGGTCCGGACTGCGGCGGGGATCTCGATCGGCAAGGCGGTTGCCTCCTTAACTAGTTCAGGGCAGTCTAGTCCTTAACAAGTTAAGGAGAGTCATGGACGCAGATGTGGTGATCGTCGGGGCCGGACCGGTCGGGTTGTTCCTCGCCGCTGAACTCCGGCTCGGCGGCATCCGGCCGCTGGTCGTGGAGCGGCTCGCGCAGCCCTCGACGGAACGGAAGGCGCGCGGCATCGGCGTGCTCGCGACGGAGGCGCTGACCCGGCGCGGTCTCGGCCCGCAGCTGGCCGCGGCGCACGAGGAGGGGATGCGCGATTTCGCCCGCGACCACGGCAGCTCGCTCGGCCATTTCGCGAACATCCACAAACTCCTCCCGGACGAGGACCGTCCGCGCACGCACATCTGGCAGCCGGAGCTGGAACGCCTGCTAGCCGAACACGCGGTCGGCGTCCCCGTGCGGAGGGCGCATCGGGTGACCGCGATCGAGTCTGATGTGGACGGTGTGACGGCGATTGTCGAGACACCGCAAGGAGAAAAGCGGATTACCGCGTCGTACCTGGTGGGTTGTGACGGTGGTCGGGGGAAGGTCCGGAGTCTCGCCGGGTTCGGGTTTCCGGGTACGCCGCCGTTGTTGCGGACGCTCGCGGGCCAGGTGCGGTTCGAGGGGCCGGTGCCGCCCGCGGGGCGCTATCGCGACGGGACCTTCCTGCACGGCGGGAGCATGGCTGGCGTCACCGAGTTCGCCCGCGACGGCGAGCCCGACGGTCCGGTCACTCCGGCGGAGTTGGCGGCGGCGATCCGGCGGGTGACCGGCGAGGACGCCACTGTGACGGAGGTGCGCGATTCCCGCCGATTCGCCGACCAAGCCCGCCAGGCCGACGACTACCGGCGCGGCCGGGTCCTGCTCGCGGGCGATGCCGCGCACGTTCACCCGCCGAGCGGCGGGCAAGGGCTCAACCTCGGCCTGCTGGACGCGGCGAACCTCGGCTGGAAGCTGGCCGCGGTCGTGCGTGGGGAAATGCCGGATACGTTGCTGGACAGCTACTTCCGCGAACGCGGCCCGGTCGGCGCGGCGGTGCTGCGCAATACGCGCGCGCAGTCGGCGTTGCTCGCGCCTGGGCCACACGTCGACGCGTTACGGGAGATCGTCGCGGAGCTGATGGATCTTCCACAGGCGAATCGGTACTTCTCGGAACTGCTTTCCGGCGTGACGGAGCGGTACGAATTCCCTTACCTCGCTGAGGAACCAGTCGGGCTGCACAGTCCAGAAAGGTCCCTTGTGGACGATGACGGCCGAGTCACGCGGCTGTCGGATCACACTCGCACGGGACGAGGTGTGCTGGTGCTCGATCCGGAAAGCCGCGATCTTGCCGCGCTGGCAACGAAGCGGGTCGAGGTGGTGCCGGTGACGAACACCGAGTCCTTCCTGCTGCGTCCGGACGGGGTCATCGCCTGGGCTGGGGGAGAAGCCGAATTGAAGGTCGCGCTGGACGCCTGGTTCGGCTAGGCGGTCGCGCGGCTCCGCCACAGCAGCCAGCCGAAGTACGGTGCGCCGATCAGTGCGGTCACCAGGCCTGCCGCGATCTGGGTCGGTGCGAGGACCGTGCGTCCCAACGTGTCGGCGACGCACACCAGCACCGCTCCCAGCGCGGCGGCCACCGGCAGCGATCGCGCGTGCTTGGAACCCACGAGCGCTCGCGCGGCGTGCGGAGCGACTAATCCGACGAAACCCAGCGCGCCGACCGCACACGCAGCGGCCGCGGTGAGCACTGCGGCGAGTGCGGCGAATGCGAGGCGAGACCGGTCCAGCGGGACGCCGAGCACGCGCGGCACGTCCTCGTCGAGCGAGACCAGGTCAAGCGTCCGAGCGCTGGACAGGGCGATCGGCAGCGCGATGACCAGGCATAACAGCACCGGGAGGACCTGGCTGAACTCCCGGCCGTAGGTCGACCCGGCGAGCCAGGTGAGTGCGAGATGCGCGTTCCACGGGGAGGTCAGCACTACGACGAGCGTCGTGATCGCCTGTGCGCCCGCGCTGACGCCGATGCCGACCAGCACGAGCCGGTCCGACGACAGTCCCCGGCCGGTCGAACCGCGCCCGGTGGCGAGCCAATGCACGAGGGCGAACGTCGCGAAGGCGGCGACGGTCGCCGCCCCCATCATCGGCCAGACTCCGATGCCAGGCACCAAAAGCACGACGCTGATCGCGCCGACGCTCGCGCCGGGCGTCACGCCGAGCAGGCTCGGTTCGGCCAGCGGGTTGCGGCAGATCGCCTGTACCAGCGATCCCGCGACGGCCAGCGCCGCCCCGCCGAGCAGTGCGGCGAGCATTCGCGGCCAGCGCAGGTCGAGCGCGAACGACACCTCGGTGCCGGACACTCCGCGCAGCCAGTTCAGGACGTCGCCGAGCAGCACGATCCGGTCGCCCAGCAGAAGCGCGGCGATCACCGCGCCGACCAGCGCAATCCCCAACACGACGCCGGTCCCGGCCACCCAACGGCGCGACCGGACGGTGCCGTGCGTTCCGCGTGCGGACGGTGTTCCGGAGGGTTGCCGCCGCGCCAGCCAGACCAGGACGGTGGCACCGGCGAGGGTCGTCACGACGCCGGTCGGCACCGAAACCGCTTTGTCCGCCGGAACGATGGCGCGCAGCAGAACGTCGGCGGCCACGACGACCAGCGCCCCGGTCAAACCGGCGAGCGGCAGCAACAGCGGATGTTTGCCGAGCCCGGGCACCCGGTTGGCCAGCAGCCGCGCGATCACCGGCGCGCACAGGCCGACGAACCCGATCGGTCCGGCGACGGTCACCGCGACCGCCGAAAGCAGCACCGCCACGACGACAGCAAAGGTGCGGGTACGGCGGACGTCGATGCCTAGCACGCGCGCGTGATCGTCGCCGAGGCTCAAGACGTCGAGCCGGTGCGCGAGCAAGAGCGTGGCGACGATGCCGATCGCGATCACTGGCGCGGCAAGGGAAACCTGTCGCAGTCCGGATTGGACAGTCGTGCCGCTGCCCCAGCCGTACAGGCCCGCGGTCCGTTCCTGGAACAACATCAGCAGCACCGACGTGAGCGCGGTCAGGGCCAGCGCGATCGCGGACCCGGCGAGCACCAGTCGGGCCGCTCCGCCGCTGCTGCTGCGAGCGACGAGCAACACCAGCCCAGCCGCCGCGAGGCCGCCGATGAAGGCGACGATTCCGTTGACGTAGAAGGGAAGCGAGATCCCGAACGCCGCAACACCGACCACCGAGACGTACGCACCGGCGTTGACCGCGAGCGTGTCCGGCGAGGTGAGCGGGTTCCGCGCCACCGATTGCAGCACGCAGCCCGCGAACCCCAGCGCCAGCCCCACGAGCAGCGCCGCGGCCAGCCGGGGGAGGCGGCTGGCCACGAGCACTGCCACCGCCTGGCTGCGCGCGTCGTCGTCCGTGCCGGGGAAAACGGCGCGCAGGAGTTCGCCGAGCCCGACGTGCGAAGTGCCTTGCAGCAGGTGCACGGCGGACAGGACGAGCAGCGCGACAATTCCGCTGAGGAAGACGACGGACGCCGTAAGCCGCGAGACGCGCGTCCGGGCGGGTGCGGGGGCTGGCGCGATCATCGGATCAGCGCGTCAGAGCGCCGGTGAGCGCGTCCACGTAGGCGATCGCGGACTTCGGACCGCCGAACATCCAGATGCCGTCCGGAATCCGGTGCAGCTTCCCGGCCTTGACGAACGGCAGCTGCTTCCACACGGCGTTGCCCGCGAGCTCCTGGGTGAAGACGTCGGATTCGGCGGCGTTGGCGGCATAGACGAAGGACGTGGCCGGATCGGTGATCTTGGTCAGGCCCTCGACGTCGGTGGGGGCGAGCCCGTAGACCTTGTCGCCCTCGCCAGTCCACTGGTTCGCGACGCCGAGCTGGTCGGCGATGCTGCCGAGGAACGAGCCCTTCGTGTACATCCGGACGGTGACCGTGCCGGAGGTCGAGTAGCCGTCGGTCATGACGAACTTGGCCGCGGTTTTGCCCGCGTCGGCGAGCTTCTTCTTGCCCTCGGCGACCTTGGCGTCGAATTCGGCGAGCAGCTTGCGGCCCTGCTCCTGCGTTCCGGTCGCCTCGGACAGCGTGGTCACGGTCTTGCGCAGGTAGCCGATCGGGTCGGCCGAATCCGACCCGCGCAGCGTGAGCACCTTCGTCTGCTTCGAGAGCTGCGCGATCACGTTTTCCGGCAGGTCCGTGGTGGTGACCACGAGATCCGGGTGCAGCGCGGCGACCGCGTCGAGGCTCGGCTCGCCGCGGGTGCCGACGTCCGGAGTGGACGCGGGCAGCGGCATGACCTTGTCGTAAGTGTTGTAGCCCTTGACGTCCGCCGCGCCGACCGGCTTCACGCCCAGCGCCAGCAGGTTCTCGGTGAGGCCCCATTCCAGCGACACGATCTTCGCGGCCGGCGCGGGCAGGTCGAGCTTGCCGCGCTCGTCGGTCAGGTGGACCGGGCCGGACGGCTTCGCGGCGGCGGCCTGGCTCTGCTCCGCGGGCGCTTCGGTGGTGCCGCACGCGGCGAGCGCGAACGTGGCGAGCAGCGCGGCGGCGGTCTTCAGGAATGGCCTGCGGGCAGATTTGGGCACACTGGACACGGGGGTTTTCCTTTGTACTAGGGGATGGGTCAGGCTGAGCGGACCGGCCGCGGCCGGGAGGTGTGCCGTCCGACCGGGCGGGTGCGGACATGCCCCTCGTCGTCGACGTGGACGTCGATGCGCAGGCCGTAGACGTCGCTGAGCAGATCGGCGGTCAGCACTTCGGCCGGGCGGCCGGTGGCGCGGACAGAACCGCGGCACAGCAGCACCACCTCGTCGGCGACGGCGGCGGCCTGGTCGAGGTCGTGCAGGACGACGCCGACCGCGACGCCGTGCTCGTCGGCGAGGTCGCGGACGAGGTCCAGCGTTTCGATCTGGTAGCGCAGGTCGAGGAAGGTGGTCGGCTCGTCGAGCAGGACGACGCCGGTGTCCTGGGCGAAGCAGGTGGCCAGCCAGACGCGCTGGAGTTCGCCGCCGGACAGTTCGTCCACCGGGCGTTCGGCCATTCCGTCGACTCCGGTGTGCCGCATGGCCCGCTCGACCAGCTCCGGGCCCTCGGGGTCGCCGGAGCCGAAGCGGCCGCGGTACGGGTGGCGGCCGTAGGACACGACGTCGCGCACGCGCACGCCGCCGGGCGTGGGGCGCGATTGGGTCAGCAGCGTGACGTGGCGGGCGAATTCCTTGGGGGACAAGGCGAGCGCGTCCTGCCCGGCCAAGGTGACGTCGCCCGCGGTCAGCGGGTGCAGCCGGGCGAGCGAGCGAAGCAGCGTCGACTTGCCCGAGCCGTTGGGCCCGACCAGGACGGTGACCGCGCCCGCGCGCAGGACGATCTCGGCGTCCCGGACCACCGGTTTCGCGCCGTAGCCGAGCGCGAGCCCGGTGCCGGCGAGCGCCGGTGCTTCCGGCCAGGGTTGACTCATGAAGGTTAGCCTAACCTGATCGAGTGAAATTCCGAAACCGGACACCGCGGCGGTGTCGGACGTCACGGGCGTTTTGTACCGGGCGGGCCCGCCAGGATGTGAAACGCCTTTGCCGCGTGCCGTTGCCGCTCTAGCTTCTGATCGGGTCAGAGGTTTTCGGATTTCCGGGTGACGAGGGGAGCCGGTGCGTGGCCACGGGCGAACTCGCGACGACGACGCTGCCGGTCGGGGCAGGCTGGCTCGGGTCCCGCATCGGCGAGCGCACGGCGCGGGGCGTGGCCGGGACGGTGTCCGGCCTGATCCGCGACGGGGAGGTGCCGCCGGGGACGCGGCTGCCCACCGTGCGGGCGCTGGCGGCGGAGCTTTCGGTCAGTCCCACGACGATCGCCGAGGCGTGGTCGCAGCTGCGGGCGGCCGGGTTGATCGGCACTGGCCGGCGACGGGGCACGATAGTGCTGGAACCGCCGTCGAGCCCGCCGCCGGAGCGCGCGTTTTCCGGCTGGCAGACGGTCGATCTGGAACACGGGTTGCCGGATCCGGGGCTGCTGCCGCCGCTGGAGGACGCCGTCGCGGCGGGTGTCCACACGGAACGGTTCGGCGGTCCGGTCAAGAACTCGATCACGCCGCAATTGCGCGCCGCGGTGAAACCGACGTGGCCGTTCGCCGCCGAATCGTGGACGGTCGCGGCCGGCGGGCAGGACGGGATGTTGCTGGCTTGCCAGGCGGTCGCGCGGCCGGGCGACGTGATCGCCCTCGAAGCGCCGACTACGCCGTGGCTACGGGAATTGCTGCGCCGGTCGCGGATCCATGTGGTGCCGGTGCGCTGCGACGAGAACGGGCCGCTGCCGTCCTCGCTGGCGGCGGCGCTGGAACATCGGCCGGTCGCGTTCGTCTACCAGCCGCGCGCGCAGTCGCCGCTCGGGCATTCGGTTCCGGCGGACCGGCTTGCGGAACTCGCCGCCGTACTGTCCGAAGAGGACCTCACGGTTATCGAGGACGACGATTTCGGTCCGTTGGCTTTGGCTCCGTCATTGAGTCTCGGCACGCGCTTGCCCGGCCGGGTGTTGCTGGTGCGGTCGTATTGCACGGCGTTCGGGCTTGAATTGCGCAGCTGCGTGATCGGCGGTTCGGCGGTGCTGGTGGAGCAGGTGCGGCAGCAGCGCGGGCCGGGGTCGGTGTGGTCGAGCCGGATTCTTCAGGACGCGCAGGCGTTTCTGCTGACCGATCCCGGCAGCGCGGAATTGCTGAACCGGGCGCGCCATCGGTACGCGCAGCGGCGGTCGGCATTGACGGAAGCGTTGCGGGAGCACGGTATTTCGGTGCGGGCTCGAGACGGGTTGACGTTGTGGGTGCCGGTTCCGGAGGAGTCTCGGACGTTGATGACTTTGGCGGCTAACGGGGTTTCCGCCGGGTCGGGTACTCGCGCGGGCAATCCGGGGACACCGCACATCCGGATAGCGACGGGACAGTTGCCCGACGATCCGGCTTTGGTCGCGGATCTGGCCGGGATGATCGCCCGGGCCGCGCGGCGGTCTTGATGTCTGTTTTGGACAATGCCGCGTGGGCGTCGCTGACTGGTCCGCACGCTGGGTTCGCGGAGCGGGTCGGGCAAGCCGTGCGTTATCCGGTCGACGTTTCGGTGTTTCTGGCAGTGCCGGACGAGCCGTCCGACGGGGTGTGGGACGACGTCGCCGCGCTCGCCGGGCCGGGTGCCGTGGTGCCGGTTCTTCCGCAGGCCGGGCCGCCTCCGCCGGACTGGGAGCTGCTGGAGAAGATGGCCGGGGTCCAGTTGGTGGACGCCGGGGTCGATGCCGCGCCTGATCCGGAGGCTGTTCGGCTGACGGTGGCTGACGTGCCGGAGATGCTCGATCTGGTCGCCCGCACGAAGCCTGGTCCGTTCTTGCCGCGCACGGTTCTGCTGGGGACGTATCTCGGGATTCGGCACCGCGGCGCGCTCGTCGCGATGGCGGGGGAGCGGTTGCATCCGCCGGGGTGGACGGAGATCAGCGCGGTGTGCACGGATCCGGCGTATCGCGACCGTGGTCTGGCCGGGCGGTTGGTGCGCGCGGTGGCCGCGGGGATCCGGGATCGGGGCGAGACGCCGTTCATGCACGCGGCGGCGGCGAATGTGAACGCGATCCGGCGGTACGAGGGGATGGGATTTCGGTTGCGCCGCACCAATGCGTTCGGCCGGGTGCGCATTCCGGACGACTGGCGGGCGGCGGCTTGAATCAGGTTCGGTAGTGCTCTCCTTGCTGAGGCAGGGCAAGACAGAACGGGTGTCCGGCGGGGTCGGCGTAGACGCGGAACAAGGGCGCGCTGTCGACTAGCCGCGCTCCCAGCGCCAGGACCCGGCGTTCGGCCTCGTCGAGGTCGGTCACCTCGACGTCGAGGTGCATCTGCTGCGGATCGCGCGGGTTCGGCCAGTCCGGCGGGCGATAGCCGGCGACCCGCTGGAAACCGATGCGCGGTTCGCGGCCGGACGCCTCGGCGATCGACACCCAGCCGTCCTCGTCTTCGACCCGCTGCATGCCCAGCAAGGCCTCGTAGAACGCAGCCAGTTTCCGCGGTTCCGGGCAATCGACGACCAGGGCGAGCCAGTGTCCGATCATCGGCCCAGTCTGGCAGGTCCCCGGTGGGCCGGAGACCTGCCAGGCGGTCAGGAATCGCTCAACGGCAGGCCCGGCGGATTGATGTCCGCCTTCTTCACCGCTTCGTTCTCCAACCCGTACGCGGCAAGCCATTTCGCGTACTGGCCGTGCTGAATCAGGTAATCGATCGCCGCCGCCACCGGCTTCACCAGGCCGTTGTCCTTTTTGGTCGTCGCGGCGATCAGCCCCTGCAGCGTGGCCCCGGCACCGGAGTACTTGCCCGCGCTGCGGGTCGGGTTCGGCGTCTTCGCGGTCTGCGTCGCGTGGTAGGCGATGCCCGGGTTCGGCGCGAAGTACGCGTCGATCCGGCCGGACGCCAGTGCCAAGTATGTGCTGTTCTTGTCCGCGAAATTGCGCACGTCGAGCTTCTTGCCCTCAGCGGTCAGCTTGCGTTGCCATTCCTTGAGGATTTTCTCCTGGTTGGTCCCGCTGTCGACGGCGACCGTCTTCCCGGCCAGCACTTCGTAATTGCCGTCGAAGTTCCACGTGTTCGCGCGGTTCGTCTCGAAGCCGAGGTTGTCCTCGCGGTAGGCGGCGAAGTCGAAGCCCTGCTGTTTGCGCTGTTCGGTCACCGTGATGTTCGAGAATCCGGCGTCGAACTGGCCGCTTTGCAGGCGTACGAACAGGTTCTGCCACGACGCGTTCTGAACGTCCGGCTCCAGCCCGAGCACCGCGGCGACGAGCCGGCCGAGGTCGGGTTCGGCTCCGGTGAGGGTGCGCTGGTCGGCGCCGACGTAGGCCAGCGGCGGGAAGCCCGACGGCAGTGCGCCGACGCCGATCGTCAGCTTGCCCTTGTCGAGGAACTTCTTCGGCAGTTGCGCGCGGATCTCCGCGACGACCGGCACGGTCAGCGAAACCGGGTGCGCGTCCGCGGTGTTCGCGGCGACGGAAACGGTCTGCGAACCGTTCGCGCCGGTCGACGCCTGGGTGCTGCCGCCGCACGCGCCGGCGAGCAGTGCGACCGCGGCGAGGACGGGCAGGATCGTGCGGGTTTTCATGCGTTCTCCGGGATTTCGAGGCGGGTGACCTTCCCGAGGAAGGCTCGGGTCCGGTCGTGGCGGGGACGGTCGAGGACGGCTGACGGTGGTCCTTCTTCGATGACACGGCCTTCGTCGAGGAACACGACGTGGTCGGCGATCTCGCGGGCGAAACCGATCTCGTGCGTCACCACGATCATCGTCGTGCCGGACCGCGCCAGTTCCCGGATCACGGCCAGCACCTCGCCGACGAGTTCCGGGTCGAGCGCGGACGTCGGTTCGTCGAGCAGGATCAGCCGCGGTTCGAGCGCGAGCGCTCTCGCGATGGCGACCCGTTGCTGCTGCCCGCCGGACAGTTGCCGTGGATACGCCCCGGCCTTGTCCTCGAGGCCCACGCGGGCAAGCAATTCCCTCGCCCGCGTTTCCGCCTCGGCGCGGGTCAGCCGTTGCGTGACGAGAGGCGCTTCCACGATGTTGTCGAGGATGGTGAGATGCGGGAAGAGGTTGAAATTCTGGAACACAAAACCGATCCGCGACCGTTGCTTCAGAATCGCGCGCTCGCTCAGTTCCTTGAACCGGTCGCCGTGCACGCGCACGCCGACGAGTTCGTCGTCGATGCTGACGTAGCCGCTGTCAAGGCGTTCCAGATGGTTGATCGTCCGTAACAAAGTCGATTTCCCGGAACCGGACGGTCCGAGCACCACGGTCACTTGCCCGCCAGGAGCGGTGATGTCGATTCCGTCGAGCACCCGGATCCCGTCGTACGTTTTGACCGCGCTGCGAACGCGGACTTCGGCGCTCATCGGGCCACCCCCAGCGAACGCAACCGGGCGCGGAACCGCTGGAACGGCGTCGGCGGAACGGTGCGCAATGCGCCACGGGAAAAGAAGCGCTCGACGTAATACTGGATCACTGACAGGACGCTGGTGAGAATGATGTACCAGACCGTGCCGACGAGCAGCAGCGGAATGATCTGCCCGCTGTTGGTGCTGGCCTGGGTTTCGACCACGCCGAACAGTTCCAGCAGCGACGTGATGTAGACGACGGAAGTGCCTTTGAGCAGGCCGATCAGCTGGTTCGCGTAGGCGGGCACGATCGCGCGGGTGGCCTGCGGCAGGATGATTCGCCGGTATTGCCGGGATCGCGGAAGCCCCAGCGCGGCCGCCGCTTCGAGCTGTCCTTGATCCACCGAAAGCACGCCGGCGCGCACGATTTCCGCGGCGTAGGCGGCTTCGTTCAAACTCAAGCCGAGCACCGCGACGACGAAGAAACTCAACACGTCGGTGGCGCTGAAGCTGAAAAACGACGGCCCGAACGGGATGCCGAGGCTGAGCGTGCTGTACAGCGCGGTCACGTTGGCGAGGAACAGCAGCAGCACGATCAGCGGAATCGAGCGGAAGATCCACACGTACGCCCACGAAACCGCTTGGAGCAGCGGGTTTTTCGACAGCCGCAGCAACGCGAGCACGATCCCGCCGACGAGCCCGAACACCGCGGCGAGGCCGGTCAGTTCGAGGGTGAGCACCAGCCCGTCGAGGATGACCGGACGGAAGAACCAATAGCCGAAGACGTCCCACTGGAACACCGGATTGGTGATCAGCGCGTGCGCCAATTGGGCTAGCAACACGAGCACGACCGCGGCAGCGACCCAGCGCCCGGGACGGCGCAACGGGGCGACTTTCTTCGCGGCAAGCTCGCGCAACCGAGCTTCACCGGGCGGTTCGGGACCTGCGGACGGCACCGGCACGGCGCGCAGCGTCGGAGGAGAACTCACAGTGGCTCCTGGGGATCGCGGAGAGGGCGATCGCCACTGTGACCCGCGGGGTTCCCGGCTGTCGAGTGTCCTCTTGGGACTCCCACATTTTGAGCGCGGTGGTACGGAAGAAGGTTTTGTACCGGCTTTGTTACTGACTGTCTACTGTGGACTAGCGGAGCAGGTGCTGTTCCAGGAACGGGTTCCGGAACTTCCCGGCCGGGTCCAGCTCCGCCGCCAGCTGCCGGAACTGCCGCACCCCGTCGTGGTCCAGATCCAACGCCGCGCCGTGGAACAGCTTCCCCCAATGGGCGCGAACGCCGAACGGAGCGAGCTTCTCCTCGATCACCGGCAGCAC
The DNA here is from genome assembly GCF_041346965.1 of Amycolatopsis sp. cg13. Classification (GTDB taxonomy): domain Bacteria; phylum Actinomycetota; class Actinomycetes; order Mycobacteriales; family Pseudonocardiaceae; genus Amycolatopsis. The sequence goes on along the minus strand of NZ_CP166848.1, from coordinate 2,413,163 downwards.
TGCTTCCACCTCCGGCTGGCGCTGCTGCCAGGTGAAATGCACCGCCACCCGATCACCGCCGTACGCCGGGCTCAGCCAGAGTTCGTCACCGGCGACAGTGCGGATCTCCGACACCACCAGCAGCGGTGCGATGAGGTCGCCGAGGCTGCGCAACGCCTCGAACGCGGCGGCCGCCTGGGCGCGCGGCACGAAGTACTCGCTCTGCAATTCCGCCCCGACGCTCGGCGCGAATTCCAGGCGGAAATGTGGCAACCGGTCGTACCACGGTCCGGGAACTCCGCCTTGCACTGTGGTGTTTTCCGCCGAAATGCCCGCTGCGTGGGCGGGGTGGCGCGGGCCGTCGGCGGGAAGCGCGCCGAACAAGGAATCGGGGAGCTCGGCCGGGACGCGGTTTTTCAGCAAGACCTGGTCGACGACGTCGCGCGCCCAGTTCGTGAACAGGCTGACGCTGTAGCCCGCCGCCTGGATCTCGTCGAAGTGCTCCAGCGCGGCGGACCACGGGAGAGCGTCGAAAACGTCTTGGCGCACCAAGAAAGTCGGCTCCAGGTCGAGGGCGAGCCGGGTGAGGACGCCGAGCGCGCCGACGTTCACCACGACGCCGGGGAACTCGGCATCGGCGCGGGAGAAGGTTCGCAGGGAGCCGTCGGCGGTGAGGAGTTGGACGGCGGACACCGCTGAGGCCAGGCCGGGCAGTCGCTGTCCGGAGCCGTGGGTGCCGGTCGCGACGCTGCCCGCGACGGTGATGTGGGGGAGTGACGCCAGGTTGGTCAGGGCGTACCCGGCCTCGTGCACCTGCGCGACGACGTCGCCGTAGCGGGTCGCGCCGCCGATGGTGAGCGTTTCGGCGGTGATTTCCGGGGCGATGTCAAGCGCGGAGAGATCGAGCTGGACGCCGTCCGGGCTGTCGGCGACCGTGTTGAAGCTGTGCCGGCTGCCGAGCGCCTTGACTCGGGTTGCGCTCGCGACGAGTTCCTGCGCCTCGGGAAGGGTGCGCGGGGCGAGGATCTCGCGGGCGCGGTAGGCGAGATTGCCAGCCCAGTTTTCGATCACGAACGCCGAGCCTAACCGGCTTCGTCGCGGCAGACTGGGGACAGGCTGAGACGAGGAGACCCGACATGCATTCCGCTGGACTCGTGCTGCACCCGCGCCGCGACTCGAAAGCCGCGGTCGACGCGGTGCTGGGCTGGGCTGCCGTCCGCGGGATCGAGATCCTCGGCATCGTGGACGAGATCGCGCGGGTCGACTGTTCCGCGACCGGCGTCCAGCCCGCTGAACTGGGCAAACGGTCGGACCTGGTGGTCAGCCTCGGCGGCGACGGCACCATGCTGCGCGCGATGCGGCTCGCCGACGGGCAGCACGCGCCGGTGCTCGGCGTCAACCTCGGGAAGCTCGGGTTTCTCGCCGAGGTCGACGTGCCGGACCTGCCGCTCGCGCTGTCCGCGATCGACCGGGAGGAGTTCACCGTCGAGCCCCGGATAGCGGTTGACGCGCGGTTCGGCGGCCGGATCGAGACCGCGTTCAACGACGTCGCGGTTGTGCGCGTGCCCGGCGACGGGAGTGCCGTGGTCGCGGTGCTGGTGAACGGTGAGCAGTTCGTGAGCTACGCGGCCGACGCGGTCGTGGTCGCGACGCCGACCGGGTCCACCGCGTACAGCTTCTCCGCCGGCGGGCCGATCACGAGCCCGGCTGTCGAGGCGCTGCTGGTCACGCCCGCCGCGCCGCATTCGGCGTACAGCCGCGGCGTGGTGTTGTCGGTGCACGACACCGTGACGCTGGAGGTGCTGCCGTCGAGCGGGCGGCTCGCGGTGGAGGTCGACGGTCAGGTCGCGGGGTATGTCGGGCCGGGCGAAACCATCGACCTGCACGCCCGGCCGAACGCGGCCCGCGTCGTCCGGCTCGGCATGACGACCTTCTACCAGCGCGCCCGGCGCAAGCTGCGGCTCTCTGATTCGGCGGAGATTCCGCTGTCCTGAGCAGGCCTCCCCAGCTCCTGGTAATTGCGCCCTGACCTGCAGTAATGCCGTACTGAGTGTGCCAGGCGTCACTTGTCGGTGACATTGCCGTGTCCTATTCGTAATGTCGGGGCGGCTTTGCGGATCCGAACGAGGAGATGGTGGTGCGAGGTGTCCGGTAGACATCGGGACGGATCGAAGTCGTGGCGGCTGCCGGCCGCGGCGGGTGCGCTGGCCGTCGGCGCGCTGGCGGTGCCGGTGTGGCTGACCGCCGGCGCGGTCGAACCGCAGCAGTTCCCGGCCGCTGCCGCGGAAATGCACGCGTTCAGCGCGCCGCGGGCGTCGAGCACTGCTCCGTCCACCACTTCGACGCCGCCGACGACGTCTTCCAGTGCTGCCCCGACGACGTCTTCCTCGTCGCCGACTAGCAAAACGACCTCGCGCACTCCGGAAACCCCGGCGGCGAAAGCGTGTTCGTCCACTTTGGCCGGTACGCAGCCCGCGGTGGCGCAGGTGGGCAACTACCTCAAAGAGAAGTTCTCGGTGGATACGGTCGGCGGCCGGGCCGGACGGTCCGGCGCGAGCGACCATCCGGCCGGTCTCGCGCTGGACTTCATGGTCGACACGAAAACCGGAAACGCTTTGGCTGCTTACGTTCTCGCGCACCAGAGCGAGTTCGGCGTGAAGTACGTGATCTGGCAGCAGCGCTACAACGACGGCGGCGGCTGGTCGGCGATGGAGGACCGCGGCGGCGAGACCGCGAACCATTTCGACCACGTCCACGTTTCGTTCGAGCGCGGCGCGAAGGTTTCGGTCACCTGCTGACACCCGACTTTCGGAGGTGGGCCGGATTCCTCGCGGAGAGCACACTGTGCGCGGCCGATTGGTCACCGTCCGCACGGGGTGACCTTCCTTCGCTGCATGAGGAGCTCCGATGGCGGGCAAGTTCTCGATCCGGCTCACTCTCAGCGTCGTCGGGGTGCTGGTCGCACTCGGCGGCACCACGACCGCCGCGGCCGCCGCCGCGCCGGACGATCCGGTTTCGTGGCGCGTACCCGCTAGCCCTGCGGAGGCGGCTGCTTTGGCGCACGCCGGGTTCGACGTCGCCGAGACCAGTCCGGGCGTGGCCTACGTAATCGGGAGCCAGGCGGTCGCTCGGCAGTTGCGGGACCGCGGTTATGCGCCTGAATTCTTCGACACTGTCTACAAAGGAGTGACGACCCGCGCCGCGGGCGACACTTTCTACGGCGGCTATCGCACGGTCCCGGCGCAAGAAGCGCATCTCGCGCAAGTGGTGGCCGCGCACCCGGATCTGGCGACTGAGTACACCCTCGGCGAATCGTGGCTGAAGACCCAGGGCAGGGGCGGACACGACATCAACGCGATCTGCCTGACCAAGAAACAGGACGGCGACTGCACGCTGTCCACGACCTCGCCGAAGCCGAAATTCGTGGTGATGGCACAGATCCACGCCCGGGAGATCTCCACGGGCGAACTCGCCTGGCGCTGGATCGACTACCTCGCCGACGGCTACGGCACCGACGCCACCGCGAAGTCCATTTTGGACACCACTGAGGTGTGGGTGGTGCCGATCTCCAACCCGGACGGCGTCGACATCGTCGCTTCCGGCGGCAACTCGCCGAAACTGCAGCGCAAGAACGCGGATACCAGCAACGGCAATTGCGGTGGCACGAACAACGGCATCGATCTGAACCGCAACTCGACTTTCCGCTGGGGCGCGGACTCGGACTCGCCGTGCGCCGAGACTTACCAGGGCCCGAGTGCCGGGTCGGAACCCGAAGTCCAGGCGCTGGAGAAGCTGTTCCGCTCGATCTACCCCGAGCAGCGCGGCAGCGGCGACAACGACCCCGCTCCCGACACCGCTCGCGGCACGATGATCACGTTGCACAGCTACGGAAACGACATCATCGTCCCGTGGGGCTTCACTTCCGACCCAGCGCCGAACGACGCCGCGCTGCGCAAGCTCGGCGCGAAGTTCAGCGATTCGAACGGGTACCTGGTGGGGACGAACACGGAAACCGTGGGCTACTCGACGAGCGGCACGACGGACGACTTCACGTACGGCGCGCTGGGGGTGGCCAGCTTCACGTTCGAGGTCGGCGGCCAGAGCGGCAGTTGCGGCGGGTTCTTGCCGCGGTATTCGTGCGTGGACAGTACCTTCTGGCCGAAGAACAAGGGTGCGCTGATCACGGCGGCACAGTCGGCGGCGGCTCCGTATCAGCAGTGAGGTGCGGTCGAGCGCGGTGCACTCAGGCAGGTGACGCCTGGGTGCGCCGCAGCGTGTGCGGAGTGGATTACCTGCAGTGGCGCGACGACATGCGCCAAGCGATCGATGGCTATATGCCCCGGATTCAGGCCGTCTTCGCCCGGTTCGGCCAGCTTGAGCCGGACACGGTGTCGGACGAGGTCGATTCCGTCGCGCTGACGAAAGCCGAGGAGGTCGATCCGCCGCTGCCGAGGGCGCTGCTTGAGCTGTACGCGTCCATCCGGGAGGCCAGCTTCGAACACCTCCACAACGCTTACTTCATTCACTCCCTCGACTTGGTGCTGGACGGTCTGCACCGTTCCGGCATTCCCGCCTGGGCGCCCGAAGCCACCGATGAGCGGCTCGCCGTCTTCGCCTCGGACGGCGGCGGGCGCATGTTCGCGGTCGGATACCGCACCGGAACCGTGTTCAGGCTGCCGGTGGGCGCCGTCGTGGAGAAGGTCTACGACGGCTCGATCGACTCCATCGGGCCGGGCGAGATCGCGAAGGACCTCCCTGAGTTCCTGGACCGGCTTCTGGGCATCGCGGAAGCCTTCCGCGACGAGGACGACGACGAGGAACGCGCCATCCTGTGAGGGGTCGTAACCATCAGTTAACTCGTCAGGCGACCTATCTCACCTCGCCGCTTAGGTAAACGTCACCATGCCGGGGCTGTCATATGTACGTACATCCCGTACAGTAGTTCTGTAGCAGAACTAATCGAGCGGGAGGCGGCAGTGACGATCGGCCTGGAGCGGGCTCGGCCGGCGGTCGTGCGGGATCATCCGAAGGCTGGCTGGTTCGCCGTCGGCGCGGTGTGTTTCGGGGCGTTCATGGGGCAGCTCGACGCCAGCATCGTCACGCTCACTTTCCCGGCGCTGCAGCACGAGTACGGGGCTCCGCTGGCCGCCGTCCAGTGGGTTTCGCTGGCGTATCTGCTCGCGCTCGTGGGATTGCTGGCCGCAGTCGGGCGGGTGGCCGACGCGGTCGGGCGGAAGCTGACCTACGTGCAGGGGTTCGGCGTGTTCACCGTCGCGTCCGTCGCGTGCGGGCTCGCGCCGACGCTCGGCTGGCTGGTCGCGTTCCGCGTGGTGCAGGCGATCGGCGCGGCGATGTTGCAGGCCAACAGCGTGGCGCTGGTGGTGCGGAGCGTCCGCGAGGACCGGGCGCGCGCCGCGCTCGGGGTGCAGGCGGCGGCGCAGGCGCTGGGGCTCGCGCTCGGGCCCGCGGTCGGCGGGTTGCTGGTCGACACGGTCGGCTGGCGGTGGGTCTTCCTGGTCAACGCGCCGGTCGGGCTGGCCGGGCTGATCGCCGGGCGCTACCTCCTGCCGCGCACCCGCGAGCGCACGCCGCTGGGCCGCTTCGACGGGGCGGGGGTCGGGCTGCTGGCGACCGCGTCGACGGCGTTGCTGCTGGTGATTTCCGGGGTGTCCGGGCTGGAGATGCCGGGGTGGCTGCTCGTCGCGCTGGCCGGAGCGGCCGTCCTCGCCGCGATCGGGTTCGTGCTGCGGGAAAAGGCCGCGAGCAGCCCGATCTTGCAGCTGTCGGTGCTGCGGCCGCCGGTGGTCTCGCTGGGGCTGGCCGGGGCGCTGTGCGGGTATCTCGTGTTGTTCGGGCCGCTGACGTTGCTGCCGCAGGTGCTCGGCACGGCGGGCGGGACCGGTGCGGTGCTGACGTGTCTTCCCGCCGGGTTCGCGGTGGCGGCGGTGCTGGCCGACCGGGTGCTGCCGAAGCGGCTCGGTTCTCGCGGACGCACGGTGCTGGGCGCGCTCGTCGCGGCGGCGGGATGCGCGGCGCTGGGGCCGGCGTCCGCTCCTTGGGAGGTGGGCGTGTCGCTGGTGGTGGCCGGGCTCGGTCTGGGAGTGTTCATTCCAGCCAACAACTCGGCTGTCATGAGCGCGATCCCGGCGCGGATGTCGGCCACCGGAGGAGGACTGGTGAACATGGCGCGCGGACTGGGGACGGCGCTGGGCGTGGCGCTCGTGACACTGTGCCTGCACACCGGCGGGGAAACGGCCGCGCTGGCGGTGCTGGCCGGGGCCGGCGTCCTGGCCGCGGCGACCGGGCTCGCGGCACGCCCGGAGCGGGCCCGGTGACCGCGCCCGAACCCGCGCTCGCCGACGTCGTCGCCCGGCTCCGGCGGGCCATGCGGCGGGCCGCGCGCACCGCGGATCCGGACAACACGTTGTCGGTGGCGCAGCTGGAATTGTTGTCGTGCCTCTTCGAGAATCCCGGCGCGCGGCCGAGCCGGATCGCGCAACTGCTGAAGCTCGCGCCGAATTCGGTGACGACGATGGTCACGGGGCTGCGCTCGCGGGACCTCGTGACGCGCACCAGCGGCGGTGACGACCGGCGGACGGTCGCGCTCGAACTCACCGACACCGGCCGCGCCGCGGTCGAGCGGTGGCAGGGGCACAACGCGGCGATCTTGGCCGCGGCGCTGGACGGGGTGCATCCGGCCTGGCGGCACCTGATCGCGGCGGCGGTGCCCGCGTTGAACGAGCTGGTGGGGGCGATCGACGCGTTGGCGGAGACTGGGCAGGCGCGCTCTTGAGGGCGGCCCTCACGGCTGGGAAGTCCGTGAGGGGAACCCTCATTGACTCTGATTCCCTCAGGGTTCCCTTCACGGACCTGAGACGGACGCCCGGCGTGGGGCCTAGAGCACGGGCGGTCCCGCCTCGACCCGCCGCAGCACGTGCTCCAGCTTGTCCTCCTCCGCACTCCCGAACGGCAGACTTTCCTCCCACCACGTAACCCCAGCCTCGGCGAACGGTTCGACGACACTCCGCGCCCGAGCCGGGTCGGTGGGGCTCGTTCCGCCGAACACGACGTCGAATGGTGCGTCAGTATCCCGTTCGCTCCGGATGTAGGCGATCATGTCCCGCACCTCGGAGACGTCCGGCAAACCCTTGGCACCGGCGGATTCGAAGATCGGCACCACACCGTCCCAACGAGCTGCGCGGCGCATCGGGCGGCGGTTGGGCCACCGACCCGCCACCCAGACCGGCGGGCGAGGGCGTTGCACCGGCGGCGGGAGGAGCGTCACGTTGCGGGCAGTGAAGTGCTTGCCGGAGAACGTGACCGGTTCGCCGGTCCAGAACTGGGCGATCAGGTCGAGGCCCTCGTCCAGCTTCTCGGCGACCACTTTCGCGTCGGCGGATTCGCCGAAGTCGCCGAACTCCGCCTCCAGCGGCGCGCCCAGCCCGGCGCCGAACACGACCCGGCCGTCAGTCAGATTGTCCAAAGTGGACACCACGCGGGCGAGTTGCTGCGGGCGGCGGCGCGCGACGGGCGTGACCATGGGGCCGAGCCGGATCCGGCTGGTGGCGAGCGCGGCGGCGGTGAGCAGGATCCACGGGTCGCCGAAGAGGCGGCCGGGACGTTTGTCCAGTACCACGTGGTCCCAGACGAACAGGCCGTCCCAGCCCGCCTCTTCCGCGGCCACTGCGACCTTGGCCACCGCGCGCGGGTCGGCGAAGTCGCCGAAGTTCGGGATGCAGACCGAGAAACGCATGCTGCCAACCCTGCCCAGCCCCGCTGAACACGTCAAACGGATTTGCCTGCCACGTAAGTCTGCCGCACTTTGGCCCGCAGCAGAGCGTCCGGTGCTTCGGTGAACGGATCGACGTCCAGCACGACGAAATCCGCGGCCAGGCCCGCTGCGAGCTGGCCGGTCAGCCCGTCCCATCGGCACGCGTACGCGGCGTCGCGGGTGCCGTGGGCGAGGGCTTCGGCCAGGGGCAGGGCGTATTCCGGCAGGTTGGGTTCCAGATCCGGGTTCAGCGCGGACCGGCGGGTCGTCGCGATGTACATGTTCGGCAGCGGCGGATGCGGCGCGGTCGGGGCGTCGGAGCCGAACGCGAGGACGGCACCAGCCGCGGTCAGTTCCGGCCACGGGAAACCGCGCTGCACGCGGTCGTCGCCCAGTTTCGCGCGCCAGTTTTCCTGGATCGCCGGGTCGGCGTGCACCGGCTGCATCGACGCGACGGCGCCGAGTTCGGCCAGCCGCTTGACGTTTTCCGCGGTCACGGTCTCCAGGTGTTCGAGCCGATGCCGCCGGTCACGCGGTCCGTTTGCCTTGATCGCGTGCTCCAGCGCCGACAGCGCGATGTCCGACGCTTCGTCGCCGATCGCGTGCATCGCGACCTGCAGGCCCGCCGCGTCCGCCGCCGCGACGACCGGGGCCAGCGCCTCCGGCGGCCACAACGGCCCGGGGTGGCTGCCGTCGGCGAACGGCTTCTTCATGGCTGCTGTGCAGGTGTCGATGACTCCGTCGATCATCAGCTTGATCCCGGCCACGCGCAGCCATGGCCCGGACAGCCGCGCGCTCAGTTCGGCCGCGCGCTCGACCTGCCGCAGATCGTCCCGGGTGTTGCCGGTGCGCTCGATCAGCCAGTGCCCGGCGACGCGCATCGGAAGCCGACCGTTTTCGAGAGCTCGTTCCAGAGTGGCGAGATCGGCCTCGGTGAGCGCCATGTCGACCGCGGTCGTGACGCCGTCCGCGAGGTATTGCGCGAACGCCGCCGCCAGCGCACGGTCTCGGTCGGCGTCGCTGGTCTGGTCGTCGAGGAAGTGCCGCATCAGTTGCAGCGCAGCGGTTTCGTACAGCATGCCGTCCGGCTCGCCGGTCTCGTCGCGCCCGATCCGTCCGTCGAGCGGGTCGGGCGTGTCGCGGTCGATGCCCAGTTCGCGTAGGGCGGCGCTGTTGACCCACGCGGAGTGGACGTCGTTCGCGGCGAGGTAGACCGGCCGGTCCGGGACCACCGCGTCGATCAGCTTCCGGTGCGGCGCTTGTCCGCCGAGTGCGTCGAAAAGCCAGCTGCGGCCCAGGATTCGCGGCGCGGTTGGATCGTCCGCCGCGGCGCGGGCGAGCCGGTGCTGGATGTCTTCGGGGGAGGTCGCGGAGAACAGGTCGACTTGCTCCAGCGCTTCGCCCATCGACACGAGATGCGTGTGCGCGTCCACGAAACCGGGCAGCACGAAGGCTCCGTCCAGTTCGACTACGTGCGCCTCGATCTGGTCGGCCTCCGCGGTGCTGCCTACGTATTCGATGGTCTCGCCGCGCACGACCATGGATTCCGCCCATCCGGACGCGCTCGCGGTGAAGATCCGGCCGCCGCGATAGTGCACCGGGGTCATCGGGCCACCACCGTTTCCGCCGCCGCGAAGGTGCGCCAGCCGTTCAAGGTATGGGGACTGCCAGCATGCACCCGGACGGTCCGGGCCGCGGGTTCGAGCAGGACCGTGGCCAAGGTTGCCCATCGGTCGCCGAACGCGGCGTCCGGATCCGGGACGCAGCACAGCTTCGGCTCGCCGGGTCCGGAACGGAGGAAGGCGACGAGGTCGACGGCGTGCGCGGGTGTCGGGCAGTCCTGCAGCCGGGTGGTCACCAGCGCGTGCCGCAGCTGGGAATCCGGTTCAAACAGGCCGCGTTTCTCGCGGGCAGCGGCGTCAGGGTCGAGAAAGTGGTTGGTGTGCACCAGAAAACCTGCTTCGGGGTCGAGAGTGGTCACTCCGGCCGGGCTCAGCTCGGCGCAGACTGCGGAGTCGGGATCAAGCAGTGTGAAGGCTCCGGAAGTGTGGATCGGGGCTGTTCGCAGCAGGTCGAGCGCTTCGGCGGTGCTGCCTGTCTCGCCGAGCACGGCCGCGGCCAGCACATGGACCGGGATACCGGCGGCGGAATCGTCCTGGTGGCCGAGGATGTTGAAGAAGAGGCCGAGACCGGCGCTGTTGACGCCGATCTTGCCGAGGATGCCGTGCTCGGTGATCCCGGCGAAGGCGTACCGCGTGCCGCGTACTTCCTGGGTGTGCCAGCAGCCCGACAGTTCGATGTGCCAGTCCCAGGTTTGGATGCCGAACGGCGAGTTGGAGCCGGGAACGCGCACGAGGGTTGAGCATTCCGGCTGGGTGCGCGGTTCGGCGGCGATGATTTCCGTACGGCCGTTGAGCGCTGCCGCCTGCCACAGCTCGATCCCGGCACCTGCGGCGATGCCCGCGATTTCGTCGGCGTAGCGGCTCCGCCAAGCGTCGACGTGGTCCAGCAACCGGAGTGCGTCGGTCCGGATCTGCTGTTCGGGGATGCCGAGGGTGTCGAACCAGCGCAGATACAGCTCCAGCGTGTCTGCGAGGCCAGCGCGCAGCTGGGTGCCGCGGGAAACGCCGCGGGCGTGCGGATCGGGGTCGGTGACGAGGAGGTGCATTCTGTTCCTTGCGATCGAGGTCAGACGGTGGCGCGGGGGCGGCCGGCGAGCAGGTAGACGGCGGCGGCGATCAGCATTCCGGCTGGCAGCGAGAAGTCGATCCCGCCGGCCGCGCTCGCCACGAATCCGGTGTACATCCCGGGAACGGAGAGGCAGCAGGCGGCCGCGGTCGCGCCGAGGACGAGGGCGGCGATGCCGGGCCAGTGCACGCCGCCGACGTACCAGAACGGGCCGCCGCGGCGTTCGTCGGCGAGCGCGTGGCCGTCGTAGCGGTTGCGGCGCAGCAGAAGGTCGGTCACGTAGATCGCCATCATCGGGCCGAGCACGACGACCATCAGCTGCATCAGGTCGTTGACTGCCTTGAGGAAATCGGACACGAGCAAGGCGTACAGGGTGAGCAGCACTCCGGCGGTGCCGTCGAGCAGGACGCTGCGGGAACGGCGCAAGCGGACGCCGATCGCCTGCAGCGCGAGGCCGGAGCTGTAGACGGTCATCGCGTTGTTGGCGATCGCGCCGAGGATCACCGCGATCAGGAAGATCGGGGTGAACCAGGACGGCAGAACGGATTCCAGCGCGGTTTGCGGGTCGCTCATGTCCAAAGTGGTCGCGGCGAACGCGCCGAGCGCGGTGAACGCGACGCTCGGCAGGAAGGCTCCGGCGGCGGTCCAGGCGGCGACAGCGAACGGTTTGGTGTCGCGCGGGAGATACCGCGCGAAGTCCGCGCTGGTGTTGTACGACAGCGCGGCGGACGCGACCAGGGCCACGCCGCCGGCCAGCGCCGCCCACAGCGCGGCCCCGTGCAGCGGCGTCGCGGGCTGGTAGCTCCACGCGGTGTGCCGGATCAGGAAACCGCCCAGCACCAGGAAAACCGCGGTCGTCACGATGGCGAGCGGCAGGTAGAGGCGCACGATCACGGAGTGGCCGTAGACGCTGATCACCAGCGTCGCGGCGGCGATCGCGACGATCACGAGGACTTTGCCCAGCGTGTTCAGTTCGATGCCGAGCCGCGCGCACAGGCTGAACGCGGTCACCGAGGCCGCGGACCAGCTCAAGGCCACGTAGCAGACCGAAACGAGCCAGCCGTTCAGCCCGATGACGAAACGGTTGCCGCGAGTGCCGAACATCGCCCGCATGATGACCTCGCTCGGCGCGCCCGCCGCCGGGCCGCTGACCGCGACGAGGCCGACCAGCGCCCAGCACAGGTTGCCCACGACGATCACCGCGAGCGCCTGCAGCAGGCTCAATCCGCTGAGCACCAGCGCGCCGCCGACGACCAGGCTGAGGTAGCTGACGTTGGGCGCGGCCCACACCCCGAACAGGTCGCGGGCCCGGCCGTGCCGCTCGTCGTCGCCGATGACGTCGATGCCGTGGGCTTCCACCCGGGGACCGCGCCCGGAGCGGGCCGGGGGCGGCGCGGACGTGCCGGGCGGCGCGGGCGGGGTGGCGGGAGCGGTCATGGGAACCTCCGGACCGGGGAAGTGACCCGGGCCACGGTAAGGACCCAAATCGATTTGGGCAACGGCCGGTTTTCGCGGGGTGCCAAAACGATTTGGACCAGGTTAGGATCGTGTGCCATGGCCGGGAAACGAACGCGGGCGACCATCAAGGACGTCGCCCGCCGCGCCGGGGTTTCGGCGACCACGGTGTCGCACGCCTTCAGCGGGAACGGGACGGTCGCGCCCGGCACCGCGGAACAGGTGCGGGAGGCGGCGCGCGAACTGGGCTACCGGCCGGACGCGATCGCGCGCGGGCTGCGCTCCAGCCGGCTCGGGGTGCTCGGGCTGGTGGTGCGGCCGCTCGATCCGCTGGACACCGCGTTCCTGGAAGGCGTCGACTACTTCCTGCGGTTCGCCGGGTCCGCCGCACTGGCCGCGGTGGAGCGCGGGTACGGGCTGATGCTGGTGCCGGATCCCGCGCGCGCCCACGCGTCGGCGGTGGGGCTCGCCTGCGACGGATTCCTGATCACCGAACCGGTCGAGAACGATCCGCTGATCACCATGCTGACGCGGGATTGCGTGCCGTTTCTCGGCGTCGGCCGGGATCCGAAACGCCCGCCGTCGGAGGACTATCTCGACCTCGCCACGAAACAGGTCGTGACCGAGGTGCTCGATCATTTGGCGGCAGCGGGCGGGAAACGGGTCGCGGCGGTGCTGGGCACCGACCCCAACGAATGGAACCGGGACGCCGAAAGCGCTTACCTGGCTTGGGCTTCCGCGCGCGGGCAGCAGCCGCTGGTGGTGTCGCGCGCGGAGGTCACCGGCGAAGCGGGAGGGGTTTCGGCGGGGGAGGAATTGCTCGGGCTGGCCTCGCCGCCGGACGCGGTGTACTGCCAGACCGGACGGCACGCGGCCGGAGTGCTCGCCGCCGCGCGGGCGCGAGGGCTTGCGGTGCCTGGAGAACTGCTCATCGCGGGCGGTTCGGATTCGGAGCAGACCCGGTCGTCCGTCCCGCCGATCACTTCAGTGGACTTGCGTCCAGTGCAATTGGCGCGCACCGCGGTGACGGTGCTCGCCGATCGCATTGAGGGGGTTGAACATCCGCTTGTCCCCGGGCCGGCGGAGTACGAACTGGTCGTGCGCGGGTCGACCCGGGGATAAGCGGATGTTTTCGTTCCGGGTCAGGCGTGCGGGACCGCTCCGACGCGCGATGCCCGCGGCCGCAGCGCCGTCAGCGCCCCGCTGAGCGCGAGCCGGCCGGGGCCGGTGAACGCGATCAGCAGCAGCGCCCAGCAGAACATCGCGGCCGCTTCGCCGCCGTTCTCGATGGGGAAAAGCCCTTGCGGCACATGGACGGAGAAGTAGGCGTACGCCATCGACCCGGACCCGATCAGCGCGGCGATCCGGGTGCCGACGCCGAGCAGGACGAGGCCGCCCGCGACGAGCTGGATGAGCGCGGCCCACCAGCCCGGCCAAGAGCCCGCCTGCGCCGCGCCGTGCGCGCCGAGCACTCCGAAGAGCGATTTCACGCCGTGGCAGGCGAAAAGGAACCCGACGACGATGCGGAACAAACCGAGCGCGTAATCCTGTGCCGCGTCCAGCCGGTGCATGATGCCTCCACATAGGACGACTCGGGCGGACGGCGGCTCGGAACCGGACCTGTCCGCGAAGTGGTCCAGACCTTTCCTGGACCGGTCTCAGGTATACCCGTGACCGGAGTCTCGGCGATACCTGCGAAAGTCAGGTTCCGGCTGATCCCGCGGGTGTGGTAACGGCCGGGGAAGGGGATGGCGTCCGGTTCGGGGAACCGGCGGGTCCGTTGGGAGGAACGGGGTTTCCGGCGTCTGCCGGGCAGTCGCGCCGGGCGGGGCCGGGCCGCGGATTCCGCGGCGGGGATCGGCGGCCTGAAACCCGGGTCCGGACTCAGTGCTCCTTATCGGTTCACAGCGCGACCACGATCTTGCCGTGGACGTGCCGCCCGGCTTGCATCGCCACGGCTTCGCGGATCTGCTCGACCGGGAAGGCCGCCGCGATCGGCACGGTGAGCTCGCCGGAACCGATCGCGTCCGTGATCCGTTCGAGGGCACCGGATTCCGCGTCGAACGCACCTGTCGCGCGCACGCCAGGAAGGGCGGGACCGTCGGCGATCGTGGAGATCCGCTCGGGCTGCACGCCGAGTTCGAGTGCGGTCTCGGCCGTTTCCCTGCCGAACAAGTCGGCCGCCGCGGTGATCCCTTCCGGTGCCAAGGCTCGAACTCGGGTCGCGAGGCCGGGACCGTATGCCACGGGCTCGGCACCGAGTTCGCGCAGAAAGCCGAAGGTGCGCTCGGAGGCAGTGCCGAGTACCCGCGCGCCCGCCAGTTTCGCCAGTTGCACGGCGAAGATGCCCACGCCGCCCGCCGCGCCGCCGATCAGGACGGTGTCCCCGGCGCGGAGCCCGATCGCGGCCAACGCGGCGGAGGCCGTCAGCCCGGCCACCGGAAGCGTGCTCGCCACCTCGTCGCTGATGCCGTCCGGAGTGCGCCACAGTGTCGTGGCAGGAGTCTTGACCACCACGAAATCGGCGACGGACCTTCCGATCGCGCCCCCGTAAACCCGCTCGCCTGCCGCGAATCCGGCTCCCGCCTCGTCAACCACTCCGGCGAAGTCGCTGCCGAACCCGGCGGGCAGCGTGATCCCGAACCGCGCCGCCATCTCAGGCCGGGCGGCGATCTGCCAATCCATCGGATTGAGCCCGGCGGCCGTGACCCGGACGCGCACCTCACCCGGTCCGGCGTGCGGCTCGGGCACCTCCTCCAGTTCGAGTGCTTCGGGACCGCCGAATCTCCGGTAGCGGACAGCTGTGCTCATCGGTCGTTGCTCCTCGGACGAGTGATGGGACTTGGTCTCATCAACCGTACCCGAGTGACGGGACTAAGTCCCGTAGACTTCTCCCATGGCTCGCTGGCAACCCGACGCACCAGGACGGCTCGCCGCCGCTGCCCTCGACTTGTTCGAGGAACACGGCTACGAGAACACGACCGTGATCGAGATCGCGGAGCGCGCGGGCCTCACCAAGAGCACGTTCTTCCGGTACTTCCCGGACAAGCGCGAGGTGCTCTTCGGGGAAAGCGTTCTGGCTGGGTTGCTTGTTTCGGCGATCGCCGCTGCGCCTGCTGAAGCCGGGCCGCTCTCTGTGGTGGAGCATGCGTTGGATGTGGTCGGGCAGGAGGTCTTCACTTCTGATCGCCGCGAGTTCAGTGCTCGGCGGCAGGCTGTGCTGGATGCGAATCCGGAGCTGGGGGAACGCGAGGCGCGGAAGCGGATTGGCCTGGTCGATTTGATGATCGAGGCTCTTGAACGGCGCGGTGTTCCGGGGCGGACTGCTCGGGTGGCGGCGAAACTGGGGGCGCTTGCCTGGGAGATCGCTCACGACGAGTGGCTCGGTGCTCGGGCGGAGTTCGGTTCGTTGGTGCGGCAGGTGCTCGCCGAGGTGCGGGAGGTCAGTGCTGCCTGCTGAGGCTGCCGGTTGTGTGCGCGGGTCAGGTGCGCGGCGGCCATCCGGATTCCAGCAGTGCGAACACCGACGCCAACGCCGCAGCCGGATCCGGCGCAGTGCCAGTGAGGTCCGGGATTTCCAGCACGAACCGCGCCAAAGCCCGTACCGCCGGATCATCCGGCGGCAGACCGCTCTCGTCGGCGAGCGCCGCGGTCAGGTCGGGTTCGCAGGAATGCCACAGCTTCCGCGCGTATTCGCGCAGGGCTGGCGTTTGCACGATCAGGTCTCGTTTCGGGGCGTGTTCCGGCGGGATGTCCGTCGAGTACGGGCCGCGGGCGGCGAAGAACCGGTGCAGTGCGGGGAGGATCGGCCCTTCGCGGACAGCGGCGACGATTCCGGCTCGGCGTTCGGAACCGTCGTCGAAGATCAGGGCGTCTTTGCCGTCCGGGACGTGGGCGAAGAGGGTCGCGACGGAGATGTCGGCCTCTTCGGCGATCTGCGCGACGGTCACCCCGTCGTAGCCGTGCTTCAAAAACAGTCGCAGCGCGACCTCGTCCAGCTTGCGCCGGGTTTCGAGCTTGCGGCGTTCGCGCCGTCCGGTGTTGGCCACGACCCCCACTGTACCTAAATCTGAAGTGGGTTTAAAGTTGAAGTCACTTCAGTTTTAGGAGGAGTGTCATGACGGTGCTGGTGACCGGGGGCAATGCCGGGATCGGCTACTTCGTCGCGGAGCAGTTGGCCGAGGCGGGGGTGGAGGTGGTGCTCGGCAGCCGGGACGCGGCGAAGGCGGAGGTCGCGTTGAAGGTCCTTCGCGAGAGGGTGCCGGGGGCGCGGGTGTCGCGGGCGCGGCTGGACCTTGCCGACCTGGCTTCGGTGAAGGGGATCGAGGTCGGGGCGCTCGACGCGGTCGTGCTGAACGCGGGCGTGTATCTCGACGGGCCCGAGCGGCGGGAGACCAAGGACGGGCACGAGATGACGTTCGGGGTCAATCACCTCGGGCACTTCGCGCTCACGGCGGCGCTGCAGGACCAGTTGAAGCCGGGCGCGCGGATTGTGACGACCGGGAGCTTCGCGGCGAAGTCAGCGAAGCTGGATTTCGAGGATTTGCAGAGTACGCGCGATTATCAGCCGAAGACCGCGTATGAAAGGTCGAAGCTCGCGCAGACCCTGTTCGCGCTGGAGTTGGATCGACGGCTGAGGGCGGCGGGCAGCAGCAGGCTGAGTGTCGTCGCGCATCCTGGCGGAGCGCTGGACAGCCTGACTCCGGACCGGCCGCCGCTGCATGTGCGCAGTACCAGGCAAAAGCTGAGCCTCGCGCGAATCGCCTTGCAGGGCAAGGACGGCGGCGCGCGGCCGGCGGTGCGGGCGGCGGTCGGGCCGGATGTCCACAGTGGTCAGATCTGGGGGCCGCGGGTGTCCGGCCTCAAAGGACGGCCCCGGCCGGAACCGGTACGAGGGCCGTACGCGGACGCTGAAGCCGCCGCCCGGTTGTGGGCGGCGAGCGTGGAACTGACCGGGGTCGAGCCGGTGATCAGCTGACGTCGATCAGCACCTTTCCGGTGACGCCCTTCTCGGACGCCTCGTGCGCGCGAGCGGTTTCCGCCAGAGGGAAACGGTGCACGGGCAGGCCGTTATCGGGGCCGAGCCGGAGTCCGCCGTCGACCAGGGCGGCGTTCAGGTCTTCAGCGCCGGCACGAAGGCGGTCGAATCCGACGGTGTAGAGCACCAGGAATTGGTAGCGGCTGTTGAGGAAAACGTTCTGTCCGAAGTCGACAGTCACGGTTCCGGTGCCGCGGTCGTCGCCGTAGGCCGCGACCACCCCGCGCGGGCGGAGCACCGCGGCGTGCAGGGGAGCGTTCACGCCGACGGCGACCTCCACGATCACGTCGACCCCGTCCGGCGCGATTTCCCGGATCGCCGCGGCGACGTCCCCTTCGGTGTACCGCACGACATGCTGCGCACCGGCGGCGCGCGCGAGAGCCGCTTTGTCCTCGGTGCTGACGGTGGCGATCACGGTCGCTCCGGCCCAGCGCGCCAGCTGGATCGCGGCGTTGCCGACCGCGCCCGCGCCGCCGCTGACCAGAACAGTCTTGCCCGCCAACGCATTCGGTGCCAGCCGCTGCGGTCCGTCCTCCGCGACAGTGAGCGCGCGGTGCGCGGTGAGCGCCGGGATCGCGAAAGCGGCGCCCTCGTCGAAGCCCACGCCGTCGGGGAGCGGGACGAGCCGGTCCGCCGGAAGCACGGTGTACTCCTGCGCGGTCCCGGACAACGGCGAGTGCGCGGCGGCCAGCAGCAGCCACACCCGGTCGCCCACGGAGAATCCGTCCACCCCGGAGCCGATCGCGTCCACGACGCCGGCCCCGTCCTGGTTGGGCACGGACAACTCCGCCTCGACGCCGAAACGGGAGCCGGAGCGCGCCTTCCAGTCGGTCGGATTCACCGCGGACACGGCGATCCGCACGCGCACCTCGCCCGGCCCCGGCTCCGGCACGGCGAGTTCGGACAACGTCAGCACTTCCGGGCCGCCGAACTGGCGGTAGGTCACAGCTTTCACCCTCGGTGCAATTCACCGGCGGCCGCGGCTATTCCCGCCGCGTTCGTCAGCGTCCGCTGAGCCGCGCGACCACCGGGGCGAAGTCCTCGAGGAAAGCGCCGTGCACGCTGTAATACGACACCCCGAGTTCCTCGCGCCGCCGCTGCAGCTCCTCGGCCATCGCGGCCGGTCCGCCGCGCAGGAGGGTGAGGGAATCGTGCTCGGCCAGGGTCTCGATGTCGTGCCCGATGAAGCCGCGGATCCACGGCGGGATTTCCTCGCCGACCACGAAAATGTTCATCGCCAGCTCGACCTCCCGGCCGCCGGCCGCGGCCCGGATCTCGGCGGCGTACTCCGCGGTCTCCGCCCGGCTCGCGAGGACGCTGTGGGCGAGCGTGACGACATCAGCGCGTTCACCTGCCAGGCGACGCGCTTTCGGCCCGCCCGCGGCGACCATCACCGGCGTGTGCGCGTCGCCGTCGAGGCGGCGCAGGTGCGAGATCGTGTCCGACACCTGGGCCAGCCGCTCCGGACCGGTGCCGTACGGCAGGCCCAGTTCGGCGGCGGCCTCGCGCATCGGCGGGATCCCGGTGCCGATGCCCATCTCGAACCGGCGGTCGGTGAGCACGCTGAGACTGTGCGCCTCCCACGCGGCCGCGCGCGGCGTGCGCAGCGGGCTGGCGAAAACGAACGTCCCGACCCGCAGCTCCGTCGTCACCGCCGCCGCGACGGCCAGCGACGCGGTCGGGGTCGGGAGATGCAGGTTGTCCGGCGACAACAGGGTCGAATATCCGAGGTCCTCGGCGCGGCGCGCGGTTTCCCGCCATTGCGCGCCGCCCGCTTGAGGCGCCGCGACGACCCCGAACCGAAATGTTTTTCCCGCCATGGCGCCAGAAAACCACGGCTGCCGCACTCGCGCCAGCAAATGCGGCAGCCGGGTGAGTCAGCCGCGCTGGTACTGCTCCCAGGTCAGCTTCGGGTTGACCGCGGGGCCGTCGTCCTTGCCGTGGTTGGCGAGGCCGTTCTGCCCGAGGTAGTAAGCGCCGACCTGGTGCTGCGCGCCCGAGGACAGGTCGGGATCGTTCACCGCGATCGCGTGGATGTGGTAGCCCCAGTCGCCTTGCGACGGTGTGCGCACCCAAGCCGCGAACCCGACTTTCCGGAGGTCCTTGGCGAATTCGACGCGGGTCGCCGAGGACATGTCCGCCACCGAAACGTCGAAAGCGCCGCCGCCGTCGTGCGTTCCGGCGGACGCGCCGACGCCGCCCGGGTTGTACGAACCCTGGGTGAGGCCGACGTCCTTGCCGAACAGCTTTTCGGCTGCTTGAAGCATCGCCTTGGTGCGCGTGTTCAGCGTGACGCCGTGATAGGTCACGTGGCTGCCCGCGGATACCACATTGGACACGCTGTACTGACCGGCGCCGAGCTTCTCCAGCGACGTCTTGCCGGGCAGGCCGGACGCGTCGATTCCGGTGTAGCCCAGCGACTTCTGGTACTTCGAGTAGGCGTCGATCGTGGTGGTGCCGAAGTAGCCGTCGACGTACTTGGCGTCCAGCAGCCCCTTGGCCTGCAACGCCTTCTCGACCAGCAGGACGCTGTCGTGCGCGCCCGGCGTCTGGGTGCTGTCGGCGCGCTGCGGGTCGATCTGGGCCGCCAGCAGCACGGCTTCCATGTTCGCCGCCGGCAGTGCCGCGGCTGCGCCCGGAGCGGCGACGGCGACCGTGGCCGCCGCCGCGGCCCCGGCGGTGAGCACTGCGAGTTTCCTGAGCATCCGTGTCCTCCCGGTCCTGGTCGGTCCGGGCCGAGCATCGCCGAACGGGATACACGGGACGTACAAATGCGGCTCGACCTCACTCCAGCCACTCGGTGACGAACCGGTCGTTCTCGTGGATGTGCACCGCCTCGTACGGTTCGGGCCCGAGGGAAACGAACTTGTGCGGCGTGTTCGGCGGGGCGACGAGCACGTCACCGGCGACGCCTTCGCGCTGCTCGTCGGCGATGGTGAACAACGCGCGCCCGCGCTGGATGACGAAGGTTTCGCGGTAAGGGTGCTGGTGCAGCCGCGGTCCGGCGCCGGGCTCGGTTTCGTATTCGCGGATGACGGAGACGCTGGAGCCGACTTCGTAGCCCTCGACGTCCCGGGTTGCGGGTTCAGTCATGTCCGTGAACGTTAGCCCGCCGGAGCGGTGGCTGGAGCGAATTCGGCGGGATCCCGGTCAGGCGATGGCGCCGTTGGCTCGGGCGCGCCAGAGTGCCGTTCGTGCCTCTCGGGTGTTCAGGCGGGTCAGTCCGATGACCGCCCAGTCGCGCAGCAGCTCGTCGGTGCCGTTGAGCTGGGCGGTGAGCACTGGCAGCGCTTCGGGGGATTCGGCTATTCCGATCAGTTCGAGCAGCCAGCTGCGCAGCCCGCGGTCGGCTTGCTCGTTTTCGAACTGCTCGATCAACGCGGGGAGGTGCTCGGCGGCGTGGTCGCGGAGCCAGCCGAAGCCGTCCTCCGCGCGTTGTGGGTCGCGGCTGCGCATCATGCGGATCGCCGTGTCGAAGCCGTTCGCCATGGCATCGAGCGTATCGAGGCTGTACAGCGCTTTCTCTCGCCTTTCGGGCAACCTGTCGGATGTCTGTCCGCCCAAAACCGGCCAGATCTCTGTCATTCGGTTGACCTCGCTGCCCGCCAGCCGGAAAGGTCGGACAACACGAGGTCTGGGAGGCAGCGTGCGGTACTCAGTCGTGGCAGCGTTGGTGACGGCGGCGGTCGTCGGAGCGGGAACCGTTGCGGCGGCAGCGCCGCAGGCACCGCTCGTGAGCGATCCGGCGGCGTATGTCGATCCGCTTGTCGGAACCGGGCGCGGCGGCACTTCGGTCGGCGAGATCAACAACTTCCCCGGGCCGGCCGCGCCGTTCGGGATGATGCAGTTTTCGCCGGACACCGACGGGTCCTACGCCGGCTACCAGTACCACAGCGACAAGATCCGCGGCTTCAGCCTCGACCACGCGTCGGTCGGCTGCAACGCGTTCGGCGACGTTCCGATTCTGCCGGTCACCGGTGACGTCGGGGCCAAACCGTGGGATCGCGTCGAACGGTTCACGCACGACGGAGAGCAGGCGGAACCCGGCTATTACGCCGTCACGTTTCCTGATTCGGGCGTGCGTACCGAGTTGACGGCGACTACTCGGACGGGGCTGGCGGCGTTCACCTTCCCGGCGGGGCAGAACGCGCAGGTGCTCGTGAAGGGCGGGGCGAGTCTCGCGGGCAACTCCGCGGCTGGCCTGCGGATCGCCGGCGACCGCGAGGTCAGCGGGCAGGCGACGACCGGCCACTTCTGCGGGAAATCGAACAAGTACACCGTCTACTACGCCATCACCTTCGACCGTCCGTTCACCGCGCACGGCACCTGGGACGGCAAAACCGTCCAGCCGGGCAGCGACCAGGTCGACGCGCCGAAAGCCGGGGCGTACCTGACCTTCGGAGACGCGGGCACTGTTCATGCGAAGGTGTCGATGTCCTATGTGGACGTTCAGGGTGCGAAGAAGAACATGGAGTCCGGCTGGGACTTCGCCGCGATGCGCCAGAAGACGAAAGACGCCTGGCGTGACGCACTCGGCCGGATCCGTGTGGCGGGCAAGGATTTCGCGCAGCTCAAGACGTTCTACACCGCGCTCTACCACAGCCTGATGCACCCCAACACGTTCAACGACGTCGACGGCCGCTACATCGGCTTCGACAACCAAGTCCGCACGCTCCCCGCCGGGCACTCGCAGTACGCCAACTTCTCCGACTGGGACACCTACCGCTCGCTCGCGCCGTTGCACGGCATGCTGTTCCCGAAGGAAGCCAGCGACATGGCGCAGTCGCTGACCAACGACGCGGTCCAGGGCGGCTGGTGGCCGCGCTGGCCGATGGCCAACGGCTACACCGGGCAGATGACCGGCGACAGTTCGGTCGCGCTGCTGTCCAGCCTCTACGCCTTCGGCGCGCGCGACTTCGACGTCAAGACCGCGCTGAAGTACCTGGTCAAGGGCGCGACGTCGGTGGACGAGACACCGGGCGCGTACCAGGAACGCCGGGGGATCGCGGACTACCTCGCTCGCGGCTACCTGCCGAACAACGACGCCTCCCGCGGCGACCACGCGCGCGTCGGGGCCTCGATCACGCTGGAATGGGCGATCGACGACTTCGCCATCGCGCAGTTCGCGGGCGCGATCGGCGACCGCGGCGTCGCCCGCGACTTCACGAAACGCGGCCAGAACTGGCAGCACCTGTTCAACCCGGCCACCGGCTACCTCCAGCCGCGCGGCCAGGACGGCCGCTTCCCGGACGGCCCGGCGTACCAGCCGCCCGCGCCCGGCACCTTCGGCCAGGACGGTTTCGACGAGGGCAACGCCGCGCAGTACACCTGGCTCGTGCCGCAGGACACGGCCGGGCTGGTGACCGCGATGGGCGGTCCGGCGGCGGTGTCGGCGCGGCTCGACACCTTCTTCCAGAAGCTCAACGTCGGCCCGAACGAGCCGTACATGTGGGCGGGCAACGAGCCCGACTTCGGCGTGCCCTGGCTGTACAACCATGTCGGCCAGCCGTGGAAGACCCAAGAGGTGGTGCGTCGGATCGCGACCACGTTGTTCAGCGCGACCCCGGACGGCGAACCCGGCAACGACGACCTCGGCGCGCAATCGTCGTGGTACGTCTGGGCCGCGCTGGGGCTGTACCCGTCGACTCCGGGCACGCCGGATCTCACCGTGCACAGCCCGCTGTTCGAGCGCGCGGTGCTGGCGCTGCCGGGCGGTCGCACGCTGGACATCCATGCGCCGGGTGCGTCGACGACCACGCAGTACGTCCACGGCTTGGCCTTGAACGGGCACCGGTGGGATCGGACGTCGCTGCCACAGGATCTCGCGCGGGGCGGCGGGCGGCTCGACTTCGCGCTGTCCGCGCAGCCGGACCGGAACTGGGCGGCGAACACGCAACCACCGTCCTATCGGGATGGGGAGGAACCGTACGTCGCCTCGGTGGCCAACCAGGTCACCGTTGAACCCGGCGGGTCCGGCGCCGTCGCGGTGAACGGCCAGCGGCTCGGCGGGCACCTGCGCTCGCTGAATCTCGCGACGTCGGCCCCTGCCGGGATCACCGTGTCCGGTCCGCGTTCGGTGCCGCTCGACGACCGCACCGGAAGCGGGAAAACAGATCTGACCGTTACCGCTGCGGCGGGCACTCGCGCGGGTTACTACGAAGTGCCCGTAACGTTGCGCGGGGCGGGACATTCGGTTTCTTCCTCGATAATTGTGTTGGTCGCGCCGAAGGGAAGCCTGGCCGGGGCCTTCGGCAATGTCGGAATTTCCGATGACGGAGACGGCGGTTCAGCGAATTTCGACGGCGCCGGAAACAGCTATTCGCGGAAAGCGCTGGCCGACGCCGGTCTCGCTCCGGGTTCGACCGGACACGCAGCGGGTACGACGTTCGTCTGGCCTGCCGCGCCGTCCGGTCGTCCGGACAACGCGGTGGCGTCCGGACAGAAGCTCGATCTAGGTGGAGCTTCAGCCGGCCGCCTGCTTTTCGTCGGTTCGGCGACGAACGGAGACCATCGCGGGAGCGCGACCGTCGCGTTCACCGACGGCACGACCGCGACCGCCGATCTTTCGTTCGGTGACTGGGTGTTGCCGGGCGGAAATGCCGAACCAGTGTTCGGCAATACGCTCGTGGCCCGCACCGCGCACCGGAATCAGCCCGGCGGCCAGGGAATCGGCGCCTCGGTTTACGCCACCTCGCCGCTGGAAATCCCGGGGGGCAAGAAGATCGCGACGGTGACTTTCCCGGCCGATCCGGACCTCCACGTTTTCGCCCTCGGTCTGGGGTGAGTTTGTCAAGCGGGATTCCCAGGGTGTGATCTGTTCGCGGGTTCCGGAATTTCTCGGCCGTCTTCTTCGTAGGTGCCCAAGTGCTCACGACGAAGGGGAGTGGCGTGAACGAAACACGCGAAGCGCCGAACGCGGGGAGCCAGCTGAAGCTGGTGCTCGTGCTCGGCGTTCTGGTGGCACTGGGGCCGCTGTCCATCGACATGTATCTGCCGGCGCTGCCGGACATCACCCGCGAACTGTCGACGACGGAGTCGACGATCCAGCTGACCCTCACCGGAACGGTGCTGGGGCTCGGGCTCGGCCAGTTGATCGCCGGCCCGCTTTCGGACGCGATGGGGCGGCGCATCCCGCTCGTCGCGGGAAGTCTGATCCACGTGGTCGCGTCGCTGCTGTGCCTGGTGGCTCCGACGGTGGAGCTGCTGAGCGCGGCGCGCGTGCTGCAGGGGCTGGGCGCATCGGCGGGCGCGGTGCTGGCGCTGGCCGTGGTGCGCGACCTCTACACCGATCGCGCCGCGGCGAAACTGCTGTCCAAGCTCATCCTGGTGATGGGCGTTTCCCCGGTGCTGGCCCCGACGCTCGGCAGCGCGCTGCTGGCGTGGACGCACTGGCGCGGGGTGTTCGTGGTGCTCGCCGCGATCGGGCTGGCGAGCGGGATCGCGGCGGCGCTCGCGCTGCCGGAGACGTTGCCGCCCGCGCGGCGGCAGCCGTTCCAGTTCCGGGCGACCGTGCGGTCCTACCGGAGCCTGTTCACCGACCGCTCGTTCGTCGGGCTGGTGCTGGTGGCCGGGTTCGCGATGGCCGGGCTGTTCGCGTTCGTCAGCGGCGGGTCGTTCGTGTTCCAGCAGCAGTACGGGCTGGACCAGCAGCAGTTCGGCCTGATGTTCGGGGCGAGCGCGGTGTGGCTGATCGCCGCGACGCAGGTCAACGCCCGGCTGATGAACCGGTTCGAACCGCACCAGGTGCTGCTCGTGGCGAGCCTCGCCGCGGCGGGCTCGGCGGCGGTGCTGCTGGCGACCGCGCTGACCGGGTTCGGCGGGATGTTCGGCGTCGCGGTGCCGGTGTGGGCGGTGCTGTTCTTCGCCGGGCTGATCCTGCCGAACGCGCCCGCGGTCGCGCTCGACGCGCACGGGAACAACGCCGGGACGGCCGCGTCGCTGCTGGGCGCGGTGCAGTTCGGCGTCGGCGCGGCGGTCTCGCCGGTGGTCGGCCTGCTGGGCAACAACGCGGCCGCGATGGCCACGGTGATGTTCGGCGGACTGGTGGTGTCCGGGCTCGTGCTGTGGCTGATCGCGCGGCCGTGGCAGGGGCGCGCGGCGGAGCAGGACGAGCTGGTCGACACCCGGGTTCCGGTGACGGTCGACTAAGGCCGGGGGAGGGCTCGTGGGCGGCGATCGCGGTTCTCGCCGGGATCGCCGCCCACGGGATCACATGCTGCGGAGCACCGAGACGACCACGCCGAGCACCGTGGCCCGGTCGCCGTCGATCACGTCGTAGGCCGGGTTGCGGGGCTCGAGGTACACGTGCCCGTCGCGGCGGCGGTAGACCTTCACCGTCGCCTCCTCGTCGATCATCGCGGCGACGATCTGCCCCGAATGCGCCTCGTGCTGCTGCTTCACCACCACGATGTCGCCGTCGCAGATCGCCGCGTCGACCATCGAATCGCCGCGCACGCGAAGCCCGAAAACGGTGCCGCGGCCGGTGAGCCCGCGCGGCAGCTGCAGGACGTCGTCCACGTGCTCCAGCGCGGAGATCGGCGTGCCCGCAGCGATGTCGCCGACGACCGGCACCGGCACGGAGTCGCCGCCGTCGCGCGAGGGGACGTCGCCGAGGAAGGCGCGCACGTCGATCGGCCGCGACATCGTCGAGCTGCGGCGCAGGAAACCCTTGTCCTCCAGCGCGGCGAGATGCTTCGACACCGAGGACGTCGACCGCAATCCGACCGCTTCCCCGATCTCGCGCGTGCTCGGCGAGTAGCCGTGCTGGCCCACCCAGTCCCGGATGGTCGCGAGGATGTGCTGCTGCCGCTCGGGCAGGGCCGAAGCGTCGAGGTGGTCGAAGACGTCGTCGTAGGCGGTCACGGGCCGATCGTAGAGGGCGTCTCGGCCGGTCGCGGGGGCCGGGGGCGTTGTTCCCGCGGTCGCTCCACTGTGGACTGTGGATGCGCTTGGCAGACTTTCCCTCCGGAGGGTGTCCGCAGTATCCGGGGCAGCAGTATCCGCAGTCGGCTCCGGTTCCGCCGCAGTACGGCGCTCCGGGAATGCCGCCGCAGCAGGGATGGCCGGGCCAGTGATCACTGCCCCGCGAAATGCCGCTGCTGGTCGGTGACCTCGGCGAGCATCCGCTTGAACTCCGCGTACTCGCCCCGCCCGAGCCGCTGGGCGTGGCGGTCCTCGATCCCGGCCAGGAT
The DNA here is from genome assembly GCF_041346965.1 of Amycolatopsis sp. cg13. Taxonomy (GTDB): domain Bacteria; phylum Actinomycetota; class Actinomycetes; order Mycobacteriales; family Pseudonocardiaceae; genus Amycolatopsis. Next base: position 2,387,041 of record NZ_CP166848.1, on the reverse strand, counting down.
GCGGGTCGAGGCCCCGATCATCGCCTGCCCGCGCTCAGTGGGGCAGACGAGTTTCGCGCGCCGGTCGGCCGGGTCGGGGCGGCGTTCGACGTAGCCGAGCGTTTCGAGTTCGTCGACCATCGTGCCGATGACCTGCTTGCGCCGTCCGGACAGCCGGGACAGCTCCGTCGCGCGCGCACCGCCGGGGCCGAGGTAGGCGAGCACCGCTCCGTGGCGCGGGCTCAAGTCGCCGAAGCCTTCGGCGGCCAGTGCGGTGAACAGTTCCCGCTGCACCGCGAACAGCAGCCGCCCGGCCAGCATCCCGAGGTCGGGTTGCGCGGGCACTCGGGAGTCAGGCACGGCGGAGATCGTAGCCCTCGGCAGCGCGCGGGTCAGGACCGCCGGGGCAGCACGCAGAATTCGTTGTCTTCAGGGTCTTTCAGCACGATCCAGTGGTCGTTTTCCGGATCTTCCACGACTCTCGCACCGAGCGTCACGAGGCGGGCCACCTCGTCGCGCTGCTCGACCGTGTCCGGCGCGATGTCCAGGTGCAGCCGGTTCTTGACCGTCTTCCCCTCGGGCACCGGCTGGAACAGCAGCGACGGCCGGTCGGGTGCCTTCAGCTCGACGTAGGTGAGTCCATGGCTGTCCGGCCACCGCTCAGCCCTCGGGTAGCCCAGCGCTTCCCGCCAGAATTCGGCGAGCGCGTCGGCGTCTCGGCAGTCGACGGTGACGGCGATCAGGTGGCTGCTCATGATCGATGACTACCCGCGATCCGGCCCGGGTACTCATCTGTCCACAGTGGACAATCAATGCGGGTGGGCGAGGAGGGTGCCGAGACCCGGTCCGGCGGCCGGGCGGCCGAGCAGGGTGAGGCAGTGCCACAGCGTTGCCTGCGTCGCGGTGAGCACGGGTTTTCCCGCGAGTTTCTCGAGCTCGGCGAGCAGCGGCGCGGTGTGCAGGGCGGTCTCGGGAAGCAGGACAGCCTGGGCGTCCGAGGAAGCGGCGGAATCGACAAGGTCGCGGATCTGGGCGCTGTCCCAGGCTGCCAGGTCGCGGTCCGAACCGGCGTCGGCCGACACGGCGTGCACGGTGGCGATGTCTTCCTCGGCAAGGAACGCCGCGAACGCGTCGGTGATTTCGGGCGCGTACACCGAGGCGAGCGCGACTCGCTCCAGGCCGAGCCGGTGCGCGGCGGCGAGGAACGCCAGCGACGTGCTGCTCGCCGGGACGCCGAGCGCGTCCGTCAGAGCGTCGGTCTGCGTTTTGGCCACGGCGACGCCGTCGATGAAACTGCAGCTCGTGCATGCCCAGCTGACGACGCTCGGCGACGTCGTGAACGCCGCCGCGGCCTGGACCAGCCGGTCCGGTTCGCTCAGCTCGCGCACGGCGGTCTGGACGTTCTCCCGCTCGACGACGCGCCGAGCCCACGGCACGTAGGCGAATTCCACGCCCGGCCGGGCGTCGAGGCATCCGGCGAGGGCGGTGAAGTCGTCTTCGGCGCAATCGCGGGTGGGATACAGCAGACCGATCATCTCGGGCAGTGTCGCACTTGACCGCCCGCCCGGCAGAACTTCAGGAGCCGGGGCCGGAGTAGATCTCCGCGGCGGGCGGGGCCTGGAGCGGCACGGGGTCGCCCCCGCTGAAGTCCAGCGTGCCTTGCGTCGGCGACTCGTACCGCACCAGCTCGTAGGTCGAACCGCTGCGCTTGAGGTAGATCGCCCTGCTTCCGTTCCGGTACCGCACCGCCGGAGTGCCCGCCAGGTCGGCGGGTTCGCCCTCGGAGTAGCCGGGCCGGTCGAGGTCGTCGGAGATGGCGCCGACGAAGAAGTCGAAGTCGAGGGCGCGGCTGAGCCCCTCGCGGAAAATCCCGGCCATCCGGGAGTCCGTCGGCACCCACTTGCCGTCCACCGCCGCGAACGCCTTGGCGGACAGCCTGGCGGCGTCGGCCATCCCCTTGTTGAACTTCACCCAGATCTTGTCGCCGACACGCAGCAGCTGCATCGCCAGGCCGCCCGTCTCGACGGTGCCGCCCGCACTGTCGTGGTTGAGCTGCAGGTCGAGCTTCGCCTTTTGGCTGTCACCGCCCTTGACGTGGATCGCGACCCACATCTTCATGTCGTTCGCGACGGTGTCGCCGACCGTCGCGGCGTCGGGCGGCGCGTCGAACGGCTTGACCGGCGAACTCGGGGCCGTGCTGGTCGGCGGCAGGGCGGCGGGAGTGCCGCCGGAACCGGAACAAGCGGCGCACACGAGCGCGACGGCGAGGGCGCCGCAGCGAAGGAGGAAACGTTTCTGGACCGGGCGAATCATGCGGTTTCCGTTCGGGACAGGCCCGGGACATCTCCGGGCGCATCCGCTTATCGCCTGCTTCGGCGGTCTGTTACGGCTTGTCCGCCGCCGTCATGGATCCGTGATTCGGATCCACAGTGGACGGCGGCCTCGCGTTCCCGAGCGGCGCGGGAACGCGAGGCCGTCCGGTCAGGAGCCGGGGCCGGAGTAGATCTCCGCGGCGGGCGGGGCCTGGGCCGGGACGGGCTGGTCCCAGCCGCTGAACTCCATCGTGCCTTCCGACGGGGAATCGAGGCGCAGCAACCGGTGCGAGCCGGCGGCTTCGAGGAAGACGGTCCGGCTGCCGTTCTTGTAGCGCAGCGCCGGGGCGCCCGCCACGTCCGCGGGTTCGGCGGCGGAGTATCCGGGCTTGTCGGCGTCGTCGGCCATGGAACCGACGAAGACGTCGTAGTCCAGGAACAGCTTGAACGCCTCGCCGAGGCCCTGGCCGAGCTTGGAGTCGAGCGAGACCCACTTGTCGTTCACCATCGAGGCGGCCTCGGCGGGCAGTCCGGCCTGCTTGATCAGCGACTTGGTGAACCGCATCCAGACCTTGTCGCCGACGCGCAGCACCGGGACCTCGACGCCGTCCTTCTCGATCGAGCCGCTCACGCTGTCCCGGTTGAACTGCATGTCGACCTTCATCTTGCCGTCGTCGCTCTTCGAGCCCTTGACGTGGACCGCGGTCGACTTCTTCATCGCGGCCTTGACGGTTTGGCCGACGGTCGCGGCGTCGGGCGGGGTGTCGGACGGCGCGGCCGACGAGCTCGCGGCCGGGCTGGCGGCGGCGGGCGGCTGCGCGGCGCTTCCTGCGGAACCGGAGCCGGAGCAGGCGGTGCACGCGAGCGCGGCGGCGGCCGCGACGATGCCGTAGCGCAGAAGAAGACGGTTCGAGACCGGGCGAATCATGCGATTTCCGTTCGGGACAGGCCCAGGACACCCCCGGGCACATCCGCTTATCGACCGGTACGGAGGTTCGTTACGGCTTGCCCGGTTTCGTCACGTATCCGTGACTTCCGGGTCCACTGTGGACCAACCGGCCTCAGCTGGCGGCGCGGGTCGGCGCGTAACCGGGGTGCGGCAGCCGTTGCGGGCGGCCGTTCGGGTGGTACTCGAAGTGCCACCATTCGTTGTCGTACACGCGATACAGGCCGAACCGTCCACCGTGGACTTCGAGCCATTGCGCGCCTTCGTAAGGCCGGACGTCGAGCGCGACGCCTTGCACGTGCTGCGATTGCGCGGGCGGAAGCGTGAGATGCAGGGCGAGTTCGTGCGAACCGGCGCGCTGCACTTCGGCGTGGAACAGATCGGCCTGCGTGGCGGCGTCGCGGTGGCCGGACGTCAGGCCGAGCAGGATTCCGTGCCGCCACAAGGCTTCGGTGCGCGCCGCGGTGAACGCGGCGTACGTGCCAGGCGTGAGCCCGGCCAGGTTTTCGGCCGGATAGCGGGCCCCCAGCGCCCACTGGCACGCGACGTGCCGCGCCCGGCCCCGCGCGACCACCCACGCGACCGGCACGAAAAGCACCGCGAGCACGTGGGTGACCACTCGGTAGATTCCGGTCACTGCAACGCCTTCACGACCGCGGCGGCGGCCTGCGCGATCAGTTTGTCGTCGGACTTCGCGTCCTTCTGCGGGCGGTCGGACAGCACGGCGAGCACGATCGGCGCCCGGTTCGGCGGCCACACCACGGCGATGTCGTTGCGCGTGGCGTAATCGGCGGATCCGGTCTTGTCCGCGACCTGCCAGTCCGCGGGCACGCCGGCGCGGATCACGTGCGCGCCAGTGGTGTTGGCGCGCATGATCTTGGTGAGCACGGCCTGCTTGTCCGCCGGGAGTCCCGAGTCGAGCGCGACGGCGCGCAGGTCCTTGGCCCAGACTCGCGGGGTGGTCGTGTCCCGGACGTCACCAGGGCTCGTCTCGTTGAGAGCGGGCTCGATGCGGTCCACGTGGGTGACCGTATCGCCCAGCCTGCGGACCTCCGCGGCCAGCCCGGCGGGACCCCCGATTTCGCGGAACATGAGGTTATCCGCAGTGTTGTCGCTGTAACGCAGCGCAGCGTCGAGGACGCTCTGTAGCGACATTTGCTCCCCGATGTGCTTCTCCGTAATCGGCGAGTTGGGCACGAGATCGCTTTGCCGAATCGTGACCGTCCGGGCCAGATCGTCCCCGCGGTGCAGGATGGCTGCCGCGTTGAACACCTTGTGCGTTGATGCGTAGGCAAAACGCTCGTCGGCGTGATAGGCGACCTCGCGGCCGTCGCCGGTGTCGATCGCGTAGACGCCGAGCCGGGCGTCGAAAGCCTTCTCCAGCGCGGCGAAATCCGGCTGGACGACGGTCTTGGCCGCGGCCGGCGCCGCGGATCGTGCCGCGCTCGCCGGAGTTTCCGGTGTTGCTGGTGTGGCACATGAGGCTAGCGCGACCAATGCGAACGAGGCCAGGGTCAGCCTGCGGAACACGGGGTTCTCCCTCCGAAGTCGATCAAGTCCCCAGAAGCGTGCCCTCGTCTGGTTCATGCGGGCCAAGACACTTTTGTGCGAGATGATGCGAATCTGGCATAAGCTCTGGTCGTGGACTTGGTCGGCAGCTGCAAAGCGTTCGTGAGCGTGACCGAAGCGGGGAGCTTCACCGGCGGCGCGGCGGTCGCGCAGATCCCGCAGCCGGTGGCGAGCCGCCGGATCGCGGCGCTCGAGAAGCACCTGGGGGAGCGGCTGTTCGACCGGTCGACGCGGCGGGCGCGGCTCACGCCGTTCGGCCGGGACCTGCTGCCGTCGGCGCAACGCCTGGTCCGGCTCGCCGAGGCGATGGAACACGACGCTCAGCGCGCGCGCCGGCGGCCGTTGCGGCTGGCGGTCCCGGACACGTCGACCACTCGTGATCTGGCCGAACTCGAGGCACAGGCGCGGACGGTCGAGGTGTTCCTGGAGTTCCGCGTCGCCGGGCCGGCCGAGCGGGCGGAGCTGGTGCGGACGCAGGAAGTGCGGGCCGCGCTCGTCGCGGTGCCGCCGGAGGACGGGGTGTGGACGGTGCCGCTCGGGCTGGCCAGCGAGGCCGAGCCCGACGAAGCCGTGGTGCACCTGGAAACCCTGCGTGCGGGCCGGGCCGCCGGTGCGCGCCGCCGGGTGTGGGTGCAGCCGGAGGACGACGTGCCGCACGTCCGCGACCGGGTGTTCCGCGCACGGGACGCGGCCGGGCTGCTGCCCGCGCAGGTCGAGGTCGCGGCGACGTTGACGACTGCCGCGGCGAGCGTGATCGGGTCGGCGGATCTGCTGCTGTGCTCGGCGGATCAGGCGCGGGAACTGGGGTTGGCGTGGCGTCCGGCGGGCGGCGTCCGGCTCGCGCGCGGGTACGACGTGGCGGCCGGGCTCGGCGACGACGTCGACCGGGTGCGGACGCCGTTGCGCGCGGCGATCGCCCGCTGTCTCGGCGCGAACGTTGCGGCAGACTGACGCCGTGAACACTGAGGCGCTGCTGGCGCGGCTGCGGGACGAACTCGACGAAGGCGGGCTGCGCGGCTCGTTCCTCGTCCGGGACCTCGGGTCCGGCCGCGAGATCGGGATCGAGCCCGACCTGGAGTTCGCGACCGCGTCGCTGGTCAAGGTCCCGCTCGTGGCGGTGACGCAGGACCGGATCCGGCGCGGCGAACTGGACGGCGCGCAGCAGGTGGAGATCGAGCCCGGTCGCGCCGAGAACGCGGGGCCGACCGGGCTGGCGCGCTTCCGGCATCCGGCGCGGGTGTCGCTGGACGACCTGATGTACCTGGCTTCCGCGATCAGCGACAGCGCGGCGGCCGACGAATTGCTGGCCCTCACCTCGCCCGCGGAGGTCACGCGGACCGTGCGGGAGTGGGGCATCACGGGCATCTCGGTGCGGCATTCGCTGAGCGAGCTGAACGACACGCCGCTGGAACGGTTCGACGCTGCCGAAGCGCACCTCGCGCATTCGCTGGCGATCGGCGCGGTGACCGAAGGGCGGGGACATCCGGTGCGGCAGCTGGATGTTTCGCGGGCGAGTTCCGGTTCGGCCCGCGCGTTCGCCGACCTGCTGACCGCGTTGTGGACGCCGTCGAAGATCGACCCGGACGTGTCGGCGCGGGTGCGGGAATTGATGGGCGACAACCTGTTGCGGCAACGGCTTGCGCCGGATTTCGCTTCGGATTCCGCGAAGTGGTCGTCGAAAACGGGGACGTTGGTGAACTTGCGGCACGAGATCGGGGTGGTGGAGCACTCCGACGGCCAGTCGTTCGCGGTCGCGGCGCTGACCGAATCCCGGGTGCCCGCGGCGATCCAGCCGGAGGCGGAGATCTTGATGGCGCGGGTCGCGCGCGCGTTGCGGGACCATCTGCGGGCTCGCGGATAAGCCGGTCCGGCCGGATCCGCCCTCGCGGCGAATCCGGCCGGTTCTTCCGTCAGGCCAGGCCCAGCAGCGTGAGGATGAGAACGATTCCGTGCGTCTGCATTTTCGCGCACCTCCCTCCCGGATCCAGGCACGGAAAATCCCCGCCGCGAAAGAGCGTCAGTTCGCGGTTATCGGGGTTTCCGTGATTCTCGGCGAACCGCCCGGAACGAGCGGCGTGCACCCAGAATGCGATCCGGGAACGAGGGCGGACAAGGGGTTTCCTGTTTCCTCGGAAGGAGGAAACCCCAGGTCAGCGCAGGGTCGGATTTCCCCAGGCGAGTGCTGCCGGGCGGGTGGTGCGAGCGGCCGGACCCGCCGGGGAGACGCCCGCGGCGGGGCGGCGGATCTCCAGCCGCAGCCGCCGGATGCCGGTGACGTCGAGTTCGGTGTGCCGCGGGCTGCCGAACGCGGAATGGTCGAGGTGGCGGATTTCCCCGTCGAGCCGGACGCAGAACAGGCCGGTCTGGAAAGCCGCGTCCTCGGCGTCGTCGAGCACGCCGGCCACCGCGGTGAAATGCGCGTAGGAACCGCCTAGGTCGATTTCCGCGAACGCCCACGCGCCGGAAGTCGGTCCGGCGGTGCGGAAAACGACGCTGTGCTCGTAGCTGATCCCGTCGATCCGCGCGGCGCCGGCGGTGATGTCGGCGCTCTTCTCGCGCCACGGCAGTTCGGTCGCCAGCACCGGTCCGGCCGCGGAATCCGTTTCGCCGCGCCACATCCCGCGCACCGGTCGTTCGTTCTGGCTGCGTCCGGTGATCGCGGAGAGCAGTCCGGCGACACCGTCCTCAGTGAATTCCGAAATCCGGAAATGCGTCGTGGAATACGGGGTGAGAAAGGACGGAATGTCCTCGACCGAAGCGCCCGGCAGCACCACCGGCAGGATGCGGCTGGTCTCGCGCTCCAGATCGCGGGTGAGCGCGTCGCGCATGATCCGCGCTTCGAACTGGGAGCCGCGGCCCTCGTCGAAGGGCGCTTCGCCGTCCGCCCGCCGTTTGTAGTTCGGCGAGGCGACCACCAGCACGAAATCGGCGGCGAGGATGTTGCGGATCGCCCAGGCCGACCAGTCGAGCCGGGAGGCGTCGTCCCATTGGTCCAGCCGGACGTCGAGCCCGATCCGGGCGCGGAGGAAAGTGGCGAAGGTCCCGACCTGCCGGTAATGCTCGGCGGCGGTGTCGTGGGCGTAGCTGATGAAGATCCGGGGCGCGGCGGGGGCGGACATCGGACTCCTCGAATTCCGGCGGCGGCGACCGGTCCAGTTTCGGGTCGAGCGCCGGACCCGGCGGGCGGGCGCGGGTTTTCGGCCACAAAGTGTCCAGAATCTGTCCCTTGTCGCGGCGCGCGCCAAAGGTATCGTCGGGGCCGAGGTCGGATCGCCAGGACGCGGAAATCGACGGGGAGCGCTGCCCAGGTGTACCACTACGACGTTTTCATCAGTTATCTGCGCACCGCCGATCCGATCGCCCGGTGGGTGCGCAACCATTTCCAGCCGCGGTTGCGCGAACTGCTCGACGGAAACCTCGACCGGGAGGTCAGGGTGTTCTTCGACGGTTCCGTCCGGGTCGGCGACCGCTGGCCGGACGAGCTGCGCAACGCGTTGCAGCGCACCAGGATTCTCGTCCCGGTGGCGTCCGGGCAGTACTTTTACAACGAATGGTGCCTCGCCGAATGGGCATCGATGGCGCACCGGGAGAAACTCGCCGGCGGCGAACGCCCGGCGACCCTGATCTACCCGGTGATCTACGCCGATTCGAAGAATTTCCCGCCGTTCGCGCACCAGCGCCGGTGGCAGAACCTGACCGACTGGAACCACCCGTACGAGCATTTCCAGGTTTCGCCCAAGTACATCGGCTTCCACGACAAAATGAACGAAATCGCCGCGGAGGTGGAGGAATTGATCAGCGCCGCTCCTCCGTGGCGGCCGGACTGGCCCGTGCTCACCCCGGTGCCGGACGACCCGCCGACCTCCCGCGTCCCGAAATTCTGAACTGATGACCGGCACCGTGATCACGTTCTACTCGTTCAAGGGCGGCGTCGGCCGCAGTTTCGCGCTGGCCAACATCGCCGTGCTGCTGGCGCGCTGGGGCCACCGAGTGCTGTGCGTCGACTGGGACCTCGAAGCGCCCGGCCTGAGCGACTACTTCCGCCCGATGCTGGACCGCGAACCGGACGGCGGCGTGGTCGACCTCGTGGCCGATTTCCGGGCCGGAACCGTCCAGCCGGACCGGCACGTCCTCCGGCTGGCCGCGGGCGACAACTCGCCGGGCACCCTGGATTTCCTCGCCGCCGGCCGCGACAGCCTCGACTATCCCGCGCAAGTACAGGGAATCGACTGGGAAAGCCTGTACGACGACCGGTTCGGTGCGTATCTCGAAAAGTGCCGGGAGCACTGGACCGCCAAGTACGACTACGTTCTCCTCGACAGTCGCACCGGAATCTCCGACGTCGGCAGCATTTGCGCGGCGCACCTGCCGGACCGGCTCGTCGTCCTGTACACAGCGAACCGGCAAAGCGTCCGCGGCGCGGTCGACATCGCGAAACGGGCCAACGTCGCCCGCAACGCCCTGCCGTACGACCGTCCGCAGCTGCCGGTGCTGCCGGTGCTCTCGCGGTTCGACACGCGCGAGGAGTACGACCGCTCCGAGAAGTGGCGGAAGTTCTGCGTCGAGGAGACCGCGAGCCTGTTCGAACCCTGGCTTGACCAGGACGTCGCGCCGGAAACGATGGCGCGGCACCTGACTCTGCCGTACGTGTCGTATTGGACCTTCGGCGAGCAGCTTCCGGTGCTGCACGAAGAAAGCCCGGGCGCGGACCAGGTCGGCTTCGCGCTCGAAACGGTCGCCGCGGTGATCGCGCATTCCTTTGACCGCACCGAGTTGCTGGAGGAAAACCGCGACGCCTACGTGGCCGCGGTGCGTCCGCAGAAGAAGGATTTCGCCTACGACATCCAGGTGAGCATGCCGCGCTCGAACCTGACGGCGTCCCGGGCGGTGGCGGAAGAACTCGAAAAACTCGGGATCCAGGTAGGGAAATCGCTGTCCGGAGACCGGTCGCGGCTCGGCCGGGCGGAGACCGAGGCGCAGCACCTGTGCCTGGTGATCGACGGCAAGGCGAGCCGGTGGCAATCCGCGGAGGCGGAACTGTTCCTGCACCGCACGCTGGGCCACGACCGCAAGCTGATCCTGGTGCTCACCGAGGGCACCGACCCCCGCGACCTGTCCGGCTATCTCGGCAGCGTGCGGTACCTGCGCCTGGGCCCCGCGTCCGGTCCGGTGAAGGTCGCGCGCAGCCTCGCCGACGAAATCGGCGCCGGACGGGCCTTGGTCGACACCGGCCAGTCCGACCTGGTTTCCCTGCTGCGGCAAGCCGAACACGCCCGGCTGCGCCCGGAACTGTGGGACCTCGTGGGCGAGTTCGCCAGCGAACTGCCGGCCGCGGTCGGAGCCGGGGACAGCGTGCGCGCGCAGGAACTCGGCGCGGACCTGGCCGTGCTGCTGCGCCCGCGCCGCCACGACGACGGTGCGGTACTGCCGCCGCCGCGGGTCCGGAAAGCGTTGGCCTGGGCCCAGCAAGTGCTCGACGTGCGGGTGAACGGCAGCTAGCCCGGCGCCCCCAGAACGCCCCGCCCGCGCCCGCGGCCGGGATGCCCCGAGGAAGGACGGCGGATGCACGAAAGACTGAGCCACAAGCAGTCCGCGGCGATGATCGCGCTGATGGTGCACGGCCGGGAGATGTCGAACCCGGAGCTGCGCGAGGAGGCGGGCTTCGCGCTCGACGGGAGGGACCGGCTGAAGCTCAACGAGCGCTACGTCAGCAGCAGGAAATCCGGCCGTGCGTTCGTGCACCAGCTCACCGACGACGGCTGGGACTGGTGCGCGGGCGAACTGGCCGCGCTGACCCCGCCGAAGCCGGTGCGGAGCACGTTGACCGTGGTGGCTTACCTGGCGCTGAACAAGTTCTTCGAGTACATGCGGTTGCACAACGTTTCGCTCAAGGAGGTGTTCACCGGCAGCGACGCGCCGCAAGCGGCCGGCCTGGAAGAAATGATCCGGCTGGCGTACCGGAAACTCGCCCGCTCTCCCCGGGACTGGGTCGGCCTGGCGGATCTGCGGCCGTTGCTGGGCGGTGCGGCCGTCGCCGAGGTCGACGCGGTGCTCAAGCAGCTGAGCCGCACCGGGCAGGCGCATCTGGTGCCCGAGTCCAACCGCAAGGCCCTGACCGCCGAGGACAAGGAGGCGGCCGTGCGCATCGGCGGTGAGGACAATCATCTGCTTTCCATCGAGGCGTCATGATCGAACACCTTGCGGTATTGGCCACGCTGCGATTCGACTGGGCGGACACGCCCGACCACGTGTGGCGGGATTCGCCGTACCACGTCGACGGTCTGCACCCCGACGTGATGGCCGCGATCGACGTCGGCATCCGCGACGCCGCGGCGAGCGACGGGCCGAGCCCGATCGGACTGGTCATGCAGGGCATGAAGGGGGTCGGCAAAACCCATCTGCTCGGCATGGTCCGGCGAGCGGCGCACCGGGCGGGCGGCTACTTCTTCCTCGACGACCTCACCGCGGGCGACGCGTTCTGGGAGGACACCGCCGACGCGCTGCGGCGAGGACTGCTGCGCTCGGACGACTCGGCGGAACCGCAGGTGCGCAGCTTCGTCCGCCGGGTGTGCGAGCGCGGCGACGTGCCGTGGGAAAGCACTTCGGCGCTGGTCAGCGGACGCGGACTGAGCCGGTCGCACGTCGACGCGTTCCTGATGGGACTGCGGAAACTGGACCGGCAGGTCGCGGTCGAATGCGCGGACACCGCCCGCGCGCTGGTGCTGTACGCCGCCGAAGACCTGACGCAGAACGAGGTGGGCGACGATTACCTCGGCCGCTTCGAGGAATCGAAATCCGGGGCCCGGCGCAAGTGGGGGATCAGGGCGAAGCCGAAGTCCGCCTCGGACCAGGTGCACGACATCACCCGGCTGCTCGCGCTCACCGGGCCGGTCGTGATCGGCGTCGACCAGCTCGACACGCTGCTGGCCGTTTCCGATCTGCAGGCGAAGGAAGTCGGCAGCCGCGAGGACAACAACCTGCTCGTCGCCCAGATCGCCGACGGGCTGATGGAACTGCGCGAGATCACCCGGCGGACGCTCACCGTGCTGGCCTGCCTGCCCGCGACCTGGCAGCAGATCAAGGGGAAGGCCGCGGACACGGTGCCTGACCGGTTCCGGGAAACGCTCACGCTCGGCAGGGTGCTGGACGCCGAAGTCGGCAGGCAGCTGGTGGAGCGGCGGCTGGGATTCGCCTACGCGGCCATGGATTTCACCCCGCCGCACCAAACCTGGCCAGTAGCGGCCTCGGCGTTCGACGGGCCGTGGGAGGAGAACACGCCGCGGGAGATCCTCAAGCGGATCGGTGCGCACATCGACGCCTGCGTGCGAGCGGAACGGGTGCAGGAGCTGACCACGTTCAATCCGGACACGCCTTCGGTGCTGCCCGCGCGCCCGGGGCCGAAGCCCGACCGCTTCGCCGAACTGGACGACTGGTTCGACCAGCTCCGCGCGGACGCGGACCCGTCGGCGCTGCTCGACCACAAGGTCGAGGACGAGGTGATGCCCCGGCTGCTGTCGGCCGCCTTGCGCGGCTGGATCACCGAGGTCGGCGACGACGAGATGGAGTGGGACACCCGCGTCAGCGAGGACGAGCTGCACGCCTGGCTCACCCACACCCTCGACGAGGCCTCGGATCTCGAAGAACACTGGGCGTTCCGCGCGATCTCGGCGAAGAACCCGATCGCCGTGCTCAGCCGCTTCCGGAAGGCCCGTTCGGCGGCGGGATTGCGGGCCGGTGCGGGGAACCGGCATCTGGTGCTGATCCGGAACTCCTCGTGGTCCAAAGGGGAGAAAACCCAAGCCGAACTGCGAGCGTTCGAAGCCGCCGGAGGGAAGCGGCTCAGGATGTCCGAAGCGGACGTCCGGACGTTCTGGGCGCTGGACGAGATGTTCGTCAACGGCGGCCCGGACGTCCACGAGTGGCTCATCGACCGCAGGCCCGCCCGGCGTTCCCAGCTGCTGTCCGGAGTCCTGCCCGACGCCGCACGTCCCGACGGCGCCGCGCAGGCGACCCGGACACCGGAAGCCCCACGACCCGCATCTCAGCGGCCGAACCCGGTGCCCCAGCCGTCCCTCTTCCCCCAGCCGACCCCCTCACCAGCACAAACCCCGCGATCCCACCGCACCGGAAACACCCAAGCCCCCCGTTCCGACGGAACCCACCCGCCCCCGGACGGCACCATCACCCTCGGCACCGAAACCGGCTCCGGCAAGCCGATTCACATCGAACTGTCCGCCCTCCGCAAGCACGCCGCCGTCTTCGCCGGTTCCGGATCGGGAAAGACCGTGCTCCTGCGGCGGATCATCGAGGAATGCGCCCTGCTCGGCGTGTCGTCCATCGTGCTGGACCCCAACAACGACCTCGCCCGCCTGGGCGACGCGTGGCCGAGCCCGCCGAGCGGCTGGGGACCCGAAGACGCTCAGCTGGCCGAGAAATACCTCGAAGGCACTGACGTCGTCGTGTGGACACCGGGTCGCGCCACCGGTCGCCCGCTGGGGTTCGAGCCGCTGCCGGATTTCGCGGGAGTGCTCGACGACGAGGACGAGTTCTCCGCGGCGGTCGAGGTGGCCGTAGCAGCTCTCGCACCGCAGGCCCGCCTCACCGGCAGCACCGCGAAGGCCGACATCGGCTTGGCCGTGCTCCGGCAGACGATCGTGCACCACGCCCGCACCGGCTCGCGAAGCCTGCCGGAGCTGATCGACGTCCTCGGAGATCTTCCCGAGGGCGTCACGAATCTCAACGGCGGCCGGAAAATCGCCGCGGAAGTCGCGGAGCTGCTCAAGGCCGCGATGGTGAACGATCCGCTGTTCGCCGGAACCGGAACACCGGTGGATCCGGCGTTGCTGCTCACCCCGGCGGACGGCAAACGCGCGCGGATCTCGGTGATCAGTTTCGCCGGGCTGCCGTCCGAAGCCCAGCGGCAGAGCTTCGTGAACCAGCTGCAGATGGAGCTGTTCGCGTGGATCAAGCGGAATCCGGCGGGGGACCGGCCGCTCGGCGCGCTGTTCGTGATGGACGAGGCGCAGACGCTCGCGGCGTCGGGCTCGCTCACCGCGAGCACGCGCAGCACGATCGTGCTGGCCGCGCAGGCCCGGAAGTACGGGCTGGGGCTGCTGTTCGCGACGCAGGCGCCGAAAGGCCTGCACAACCAGATCGCCGGCAACGCGATGACGCAGTTCTTCGGGCGGCTCAACAGCCCGGCGCAGATCGCCGCGGCGAACGAGATGGCGCGGGCGAAGGGGAGTCCGGTGGCGGACATCTCGCGGCTGGAGCGGGCCCAGTTCTACGTGTCCGGCGAGGCGTTCGGGTTCCGGCGGGTGTCGACGCCGCTGTGCCTGAGCCACCACCCGGCGAGCCCGCTGCGCCTCGAGGAGGTGCTCGCGCGGGCCAGGAACGGGGAGGGAAAAGGGGAGGGATGAGGAAAGCGGCCCGGACCCGGGGATCCGTCCGGGTCCGGGCCGCCTCCGGATCAGACGCCCGCGACCGACTGGATCCAGTCGCGGTACTGGGTGACGTTGATGTAGGCGGTGTAGGACTGGCGGTCGCTGGTGGAGGCGACGCCGACCTGCTTGCCGTTCGCGTACATCGGGCCGCCGGAGTCGCCGCCGGCGGTGATGCCGTCGCCGCGGTTCGCGCACACCGAGACGCCGGCCGCGCCGTCCGGGCAGTTGACGGAGGTGACCTGGACGTTCGCCACCTTCAGCACCTGCGACTGGCAGTTGATCTCGGGCTGGTCGGTGCAGGTCGCGCCCCAGCCGTAGACCTGGGCGGTGTCGCCGACGTTGACGTCGCTCGAGGTGCCGAGCGGCGCGTACTCGGTCTGCACCTTCTGGTCGATCTGGACCAGCGAGATGTCGGCGTCGGGGGAGTCGTGCACCGACGTCGCGGAGACCTCGGTGCCCTGGGTCTGGTCGAGGCTGCCGACGTGGAAGGTGATCTGCTTGCCGCCCGCGCCCTGGGTGCAGTGGCGGGCGGTGAGGATCCAGTCGGGCGCGACGATCGTGGCGGAACAGAGTTCCTGGCCGCCGGCGAACATGCGGGCGGCGGAGTGCAGGGAGTCGGCGGTGCTGCCGTCGATGATGGCGGGCTGGGCGGGAGCGGCCACGGCGGGGGAGGCCGCGGCGACGGCGGCGAAAGCCAGGCCGGACAGGACTGCGGCGGTACGCGCGATTCGCACGGGTGATCATCTCCGGTGGGTACGGGGAGTGAGCTGTCAGGTACTGACCCACCGTCGTGAATGTCGGTAAATGACGGAACCCGCCGAAGGTCGGGCTGACACAGTTCCCGACTTTCGTCGTAGGACAAGCGGAGCAGCCCCCGGTCGCGGTGTGCGGAGGCGGACTGTGAGCGCGGTCACCGTGCCCGGAGGTCCAGAATGGTGTCGGGTGGACGAGCGGGCGCGACGGGCCCCGCCTGGACAGGGAGCGCAGCACGCGGATGGAAGCCGGCTCACAGGGATCGGCACGGCTGAAGTCGTCGTACCGCTACGACGACCTCGACGTGCTCACACTGCTGCTGGCGGGGGAACTCGACGCCGGCACCGCGCTGGTGGTGGTGCGCGCGGTGACCTTCGCGCTGGCCAAGCGCCCGATGGCGCTGGTGCTGGATCTGACCGGGCTGACGCAGCTGAGCGACGCGGGCGTCCACGTCCTGCGGGCCGCCCAGGACCGGGCGGCCGCCGAGGGCGTGGTGCTGCGGCTGCTCGCGCACCCCTCCGGAGAGGCGGGCCGGCGGCTGGCCGAGACCGGCATGACCGGGGTGTTCGACATCTACCCGGACCGCACGGCGGTCCGCGTGGAGACCGACCGGATCGCGTTCCTGCGCCGGATGAAACGGCGTCTCGACACGGGCTGAGCCGGTCCGGATCCCGGCGTTTCGGACCGGCCCGAAACGGCGAGGTGGCCCGAGCGGGTGAACTTCCCGGACTTTTCGCGAGTGGTCCATACCAGTGCGGCGATGTTGCGAGTTCACGCGAGCAGCGCTTCGGCGAGCCCCTGCTCCTGGATCGACTCGCGCAGCTTGGCCAGCGCGCGGCATTGCGTCACCCGGACGTTGCCCGCCGAGATCCCCAGCGCCTTCGCCGTCTCCGCGGACGTCAGCCCGACGACCACGCGCATCGTCAGGATTTCCTGTTGCAGCTTCGGCATCCCGGCCAGCAGCCTGCCCAGCGACGCGCCGAGGTCGGCGGTCAGCGTGTGCGATTCCGGGCCCTCGCGCAGATCCGGGTTCTCCGGGACGTCGGACACCGGCCGCGAGCGGTCTCGTGACACCGCGCGGAAAGCGTCGGCCACCTTGTTCGCCGCGATCGCGCGCACCAGGTGCAGGAACGATCCGCCGCGGTCCTCGTAGCCGGCAACTGCCTGCAGGACCGCGATGCACACCTCCTGCGCGACGTCGTCGGCCGACAGGTACGACAGGTCGCGTCCGCCGATGCGGGCCCGGCAGTAGCGCGCGATCACCGGTTTGAGCAGCGCCAGCAGTTCCGGAGCCGCGCCGGGGACGCCGTCGCGGGCCGCGCGGACCACGGTTTCCAGGCGCTCGGCGAGCCCGGACGGGCGCGGCAGCGCGGCGAGCGGGACATAGCCTTCGACCGGTTCGGGCACGGTGGCGGTGGGCATAGGGGTCGGTCCTTTCGTACGGGCGGCCGCGGTGGTCTCGCCCGCTCGATCCGGGAGTCGGCGGCCTGGCTCCGGATGTTGCGCATGCGCAGGTGTTGTCCAGCTTCTGTCCGTTGCGCGGCAACGAGTTTCGCCTGGACCTGGACAGATCTTGGACAGCTTCGCCCCGCCGGTAGCGCGTCCGGGCGCGGCGGCGATCCCGGTGCGGTCGGAGAGTTGTCCCGATCGGGAAGGGGAATCGCGATGATCACGCACTGACCGGAGCCGGGGCCCGGCCGGCGAGGTTCAGCCGGCCGGGTTCCACCGGATGCCGTAGGCGAATCCGGGCGCGAGATGGTCGAACCGCAGGTGCACCTCGCCCGAGCCGTCCGGGCTCACCGCGTCGCCGCGTGCGCCCGGATCGCGTGCGTCGTCTTGAAACACGCGGTCCAGCCGCACGATTTCGGCCGGCGGCGCGGCCGGGAAGCGCACGTGCAGATCGAACCGGTCGACCGGATGGCGCGGCACGCACACGTAGTGCGGGTGCCGGAATTCCGCCCGGAACCGCAGCGCGAGGTCGTGCGTTTTCCCGCGCGGCAGCGGATCGGCCAGCTGCAGCGCCAGCCCGACCCGGTCGTTCGACTCCATCGCGCGGCGGACGAGCGTGCCGCCGTGGAAGACGTCGACGTCCAGATCGCTTTCCCGCACCGGCCCGGAGGTCGCGGACGTGGTGGTGAGGGTGAGCGCGAGGTCCAGTTCGGCGATCTCGTCGGCGTCGGCGACGATCCGCCGGAACTCGAACACCTCGGGCCGCTCCTGGTCCAGGGCAAGGGACACGCGCAGCAGTTCGGTGTGCCAGCTGCCGCTGTCGGGCGCGGGCCGTGCGCCGCCCTCGCGCGGGCCGGCGAGCGCGAGGTGCGCCACGTGCTCGATGCCCTCGTCGATGCGCCGCCGGATCGTGCGGTCGTCGCGGTCCAGTTCGCGCGCGGCCCAGTGCACCCGTTCCTGGTAGAACGGCTTGCGCGCCGGTTCGTGCATCGCGAACGCCGCGAGCACGGCGATCCGGAGGTCCTCCGGGAGCGTTTTGGCCAGCGGCTCCAGCACGTGCGCGAGCCGGTCGCGGATCTCGACGTTTTCCGCGTTGTCGGGAATCCCGCACACCTCGCGCAGGACCGGGCCGACCCGAATCCCGAGCGGAGTGGTGAATACGCCGCGCCCCTTCCGGAGAACTTTCAATTCCGCGACCAAGTCCGCCGCGTTCGGTTCCACCCGTTCCTCCCTCGCGTCTCCCCGCCCGCAGCCACTGTTCCGCAATGCCGCCGGGGATGTCCAGCCTTGCCTGGCATCGGCGCACGGACTGTGACCGGAATGATTTCCCATTCCCGCGTCCGGCTGGTGCGGCCGGGTTTATCCGCGCCGGAAATTCGCTCGGATGGCCGCCTTCCCGGAACGGCGGGTGACTGCCCTCTATTGGCGGCAGGCTGTTCGTCCGGGCTGCTGGCGGGCGGGGCTTTCGATCTCGCAAGCTGCGCCGACGGCCGTCTTGGGTCTACTGTGCTGGCTGTCTCCTTGCTCGCCGAAGCCGAATATGCCCTTTCGCCCCAGCCC
This sequence comes from Amycolatopsis sp. cg13, assembly GCF_041346965.1. Taxonomy (GTDB): domain Bacteria; phylum Actinomycetota; class Actinomycetes; order Mycobacteriales; family Pseudonocardiaceae; genus Amycolatopsis. The sequence continues at coordinate 2,369,030 of NZ_CP166848.1, read as the reverse complement.
TCGGCGACGCGGCTCGCAGGTGGTAATGCGACGCCAGTGTTGCCTCCTGTTCCCCGTTAACGCGATTAAGGCGGAAACAGGAAACTCCTTCCCCGAATGCCGCGCCGTCCCGCATTCTCGGGACGAGCCGCCGATCAGGCGGGCGGAAATCCGCTGAAGGAGCTGCCGTGAAGGTCGTCTGTTCGTTTTCTCTGCTGGTGCGGGCCGCGTTGTGGCTGGCCGGGATCGCGCTCGTGTCCGGGGTCGCGCTCGGCCATCCGGGCGGCCCCGCGCCGACCGTGCCGCCGGTCTCGGTGCGGACCGCGCCGTGACGAAACCACGGCCCGGCGTTTGCCGGATCGTCATACTGGGAGCGAGAAGAGGGTGGAGGCGGATGACAGCGCGCGCGACGTTCGGGGCGGAACTGCGCCGGCTGCGCACCGCGGCCGGGCTGTCGCTCGCCGATTTGGCCGCGCGGGTGCATTACAGCAAGGGATACCTGAGCAAAGTCGAAACCGGTCTCGCCGCACCGAATTCCGCACTCGCAGCCCTATGCGAATCCGAATTCGGCACTCCTGGGGCCCTCATTTCGCTGGTTCCCGCGGAAGTCGGGAAACGCCGCACGCGGCCGGACGTCCGCCCGTCCGGCCTCCCTCCGGTGACCGCCGGCTTCACCGGCCGCGACGAGGAATCCCGGGCCGTACGGGGGATTCTCGAGTCCGACGGCGGCGTTTGCGTCATTTCGGGGATGGGCGGGGCGGGGAAAACGGCACTGGCGGTGCGCTGCGCGTACCGGCTCGAACCGTCCTTCGCCGACGGCAGCCTCTTCCTGGACCTGCGCGGCACCTCCGACGATCCGGTCACGCCCGCCGACGCGCACGACCGGCTGCTGCGGATCCTGGAGGTGCCCGCCGAACGGATCCCGGCCGACCCCGACGACCGCGCGGCGCTCTTCCGGACTTGCCTGCGCGGCCGGAGTTTCCTGCTGGTGCTGGACAACGCGGGCAGCACCGGGCAAGTCCGCCCGCTGCTGCCCGCCGAACCGAAGTGCCGCGTCCTGATCACCAGCCGCTCCCGGCTGCCCGCATTGGACGAAGCCAAGCACGTCTCGCTGGGCATCCTCCCCACCGCCTCCGCCACCACGCTGGTCACGGCGCTGACCGGCGCGACCCCCGACGCCGCGCTGCGGATCGCCGACCGCTGCGGCCGTCTCCCGCTGGCGATCCGGATCGCCGCCGCCCGCCTGCGCGCCCACCCGGCGTGGGATGTCGCGGAACTGGAACGCCGCCTGGCCGACGAGACCCGCAGGCTGGGCGAATTGGACGACGGAGAACGAAGCCTGGCCGCCGCGTTCCGGTTGTCGGTACGCCAATTGGGCCGGCCGGAAGCGCGGCTGTTCGGCCTGCTCGCCCTTCACCCCGGCCCGGACTTCGACGTCACCGCCGCGCAAGCGCTGGGCTCGCTGGATTCGGTGGAGGCCGAACGCTTGCTGGACCGCCTGCACCAGGCGTACCTGCTCACCCAGCCGGAACTGGGCCGGTTCGGTTTCCACGACCTGGTAAGGGTTTTCGCCGCCTCCGGGGCCGCCGACGAGGACGCTTTCCGCCGCCTGGCCGAATTCTCCGTCGCCGCCGCGGAACGCGCGGACCGGGCGATGAGCGGCCCGCGGTACCGCCCGGAGGTGGCCTATCCGCCCGGGCTGCCGGAAGTGGAGTTCCCGGACCAGGACAGCGCGATCGCCTGGTTCCGCGCGGAATGGCCGAACCTGGTCGCACTCTGCCGCCGTTTGGGGGAAACGGACCGATGTTGGCAGCTGGCGTTCTTCCTGCGCGGTTTCTTCTACCTGACCAAACTGTGGGACCCGTGGATCGCGACGCACCGCTGGGCGCGTGCCGCTGCCGAGGCGGTCGGCAACCGCTGGGCCGCCGCCACGACCATCGCGAACCTGGGCATCGCGTACGTCGACCGCGGCGATCTGGACGAGGCTTCCCGTTGCTACAGCCAGGCTTTGGCGGAGTACCGGCAAATCGGCGACCGCCACGGCGAAGCGACCGCGCTGGCGCATTCCGCCTGGGCGGAGCACTACCGAGGCAACCACGAACAAGCCCTGCGGGACTTGCGCTCCGCGGCCGATTTCTACACCCTGACCGGCAACCGCCGCAGCGGCGCCATCACGATGCGGGGTGTCGCGCTGGTCCTCACTGCACTGAACCGTCCCGCTGAAGCTGCCCGCCTGGTCGAGGAAACCTTGGCGGTGTTTGAGGAACTGGGCTTGGAACTGGACGTCGTGATGGGGCTGAACTGCCTAGGCTGGGCAAGATTCCGCGCTGGAGATCATCCGGGCGCCGAGTCGGCTTACCGGGAAGCCGCGGCCCGCGCGGAGTCCTGCGGAAGCACCCATGAAGCAGCACGGGCATACCTAGGCTTGGGAAATGTCGCTGCAGCACAGGGAATCGCCGGGGAGGCCGCGTCCTTGTGGGAGCAGGCTGAAGCTGCGCATCCTGACCTGGACCCAGTGACCGTAGGCGAGGCGGCTGCGCGCGCCGAGTATCCGTGAGATTCCTGGACGGCGGGTGTCCTCGTGATGACCGGTTCATCCGACGAGGGAGAGACGATGCCTGATTCGACTGCGCTAGGACTCGCCACCGACCAGGGCCAGACCGCGATCGCGGACGTCGTGGTCCAGAAAATCGCCGGGCTGGCCACCCGCGAAGTCCCCGGAGTCCACGCCCTCGGCGGCGGCACCGCACGAGCCTTCTCGGCAATCCGGGAACGCATCCCGGGCGCGACGGCGTCCGCGGGCCAGGGCGTGTCGGTCGAGGTAGGGGAGAAGCAGGCAGCCGTCGACCTGCAGGTAGTGGTCGAATACGGAGCCTCGATCGCCGACGTGTCCCGCTCGATCCGCCGCGGCGTGGTCACTGGGGTGGAGCACATGACCGGGTTGGAGGTGGTGGAGGTGAACGTCGCGGTTACGGACCTGCACCTGCCGGAGGACGGTGCGGCGGAGTCCGGACGGGTGGAGTGAGTTGGGTGGCGTCGCCCGCGAGGCTGCGGCGGGGTGCTGCTGTGTAGGTCTTCGACGACGGGCACGTCGTCGAGCAGGGTGAGGTGAGCCGGGCTTTCGCGGGCGTGAGGCTGGTGGTTCCGGCGGCCGCGCGGGTCGCGGCGGAAATGCCGCTCTTGCTTGGCCGGGAACGACGTTGCCGGGCCGGGTGCTTTCAGCCGCGGAGCAGCGCCTGAATGCTGAGCACGAGCAGAAACACCGCTCGGGATCCGGTGGTCGCGCGCGGCAACTCGGCCTCGATCTCCGCCCCTGCGCAACGCCGCGCCACCGCGATCTCCGCCGCGATCTCCGCCGCGTGCGACGCCGCCTGCGCCCCGCGATCTCTGCGAGCAGCGGCACTTCCCGGTGTTGCGGGGACGAACGTTCAGGCTGTGGCGGCTGAGGACGACTGCAGTCTCCGGTCGGCCGTTGCCGGGGCATTTGAGTGAGGGGTTAGGCCGCGGCACAGTTCGCGCCCGCAGTGTGCCCGCCGTCTCTGGGTGGTGTGGCCGGGGTTTCGGGGCGGGTGGCGGCGTGTTGGGATGGGCGGATGGGATCGTCGCCCGAGCCGGTTGAGCAGTTGCCTCGTGTGGCGGGGTTTCGGGCGCTGATGTTCGCTTTGCCGCCGGTCGGGAGGCGGTGGTCGGCGGGGTTGCGGGCCGCGGCGGCGGTGGCCGTTCCGGGGATCGCGCTGGTGTTGGCTGGGGCGTCGGCCTCGGCGTTGTTCGTCACGCTCGGGACGTTCGCGGTCTTGTACGGCGAGGGGCGGCCCTACCGGGTTCGGGCGGGCATTGTGGCGACTGCTGGTGTCGGCTTGCTCGCCGCGGCTGCGTTGGGTGCTTCGGTGGGGACTGTGGTTCCGCCCGGGCCCGTCTCGGTGCTGGTGGTTTCGGCAGTCGCGGTGCTGGCGACCTACGTCGTTGACGCGTTGCGGCTCGGGCCGCCGGGGCCGTTGTTCTTCGCGCTCGTTTGTGCGGGTGCGCAGGCGGCGGTCGAGGCGGGCGCCCGGCCGTGGGTGGTGCTGGGGTGCGCTGCGGCGGGGGTCGGGTCGTCGGTCGTGGTGTCGATGGCCGGGGTGCTGGCCGATCGGACCAAGCCGGAACGGGCCGCCGTCGAACGTGCGGTGCGGGCGGTCGACGCGTTCATCTCGGCGGAGCGGAAGACTGCTGAGACTCGGCACGCCGCCGGTGCCGCGGTGTCGGCGGCGTGGACTGCGCTGCATGACGCGGGACATCCGCGTCGGGGCACGAAACCGGATCTCGTGGCGACGCTGCTTGCTGCCCATCGGCGGTTTGCGGACGCTTCGCCGGGCGAGTCCGTCGAGTTGCCGCCGGGGAAGCTGCCGTTGCCGCGACCGAGCGTCGGGTACCGGTTGCGGCGGGCGGTTCCGTTGCGTTCGCATGCCGCGCTGACGGCGTTGCGCGTTGGTGCGGGTTGCGTGGTCGCTGGGGAACTGGCGGTGGCAGTCGGGATTGGACGTCCGCATTGGGCGGTGCTGAGTGCGTTGGTGGTGCTGCAGCAGGGATTGGACCGGCGGCGGGCGAATGTGCGTGCGCTGCACCGGTTCGTCGGGACCGCGGCCGGGCTGGTGCTGTTCGGATTGGTGATGATGGTCGGCCCGTCCGGGGTCGGGCTGATCGTGATTCTGGCCGTGCTGCAGTTCTGTGTGGAGCTGGTGGTGCCGCGGAATTACGCCGTGGCGACCGTGGTCATCACGCCGCTCGCGCTGCTGGCCGCCGGGGTCGCGAGCTTGCCGGGTCCGGTGTGGCCCGCGGTGGCGGACCGTTTCGCCCAGACGGCGATCGGGGTCGTGGTTGCGGTGGTCGTGCAGTACGCGGTGGTGCCGCGCGCGCATCGGAAGACGTTGGCCTGGACTGGATCCCGCGTTCGCGCCGCTGCCCGCGCGGTGCTGGCCGGTGCACCGGTTCCGCGTACGGCGGCGCGCCGGGACCTCCAGTTCGAACTGGAAGGCGCGACCCGCGCGGGCGTGGATTCAGTGCACAACGAACCCGGCTGGGCCGCCGAGCGATGGCCCGCCCACGCGGCCCTGGTCCACGACGGCTACGACCTCCTCCAAGCCTGCTGGTCCGCGCCGGATGGCGGGTTGCGGGACGTGGAGCGGTGGAAGAGCACGTTCGGCCGGTGAGGTTGGGACCCCTGGCCAGGCTGGAAAGCCATGCTGGGATGCCTGGCCAGGCTGGGACGCCCGGCCAGCCGGTGGTGCCCGCTAGGCGGTGGTGCCCGCTAGGCGGTGGTGCCCGCTAGGCGGTGGTGCCCGGCTAGGCGGTGGTGCCCGGCTAGGCGGTGGCCGGGCTAGGCGGTGGCGCCGGGCCTGGCGGTGGCGTCGGGCTTGGCGGTGGCGCCCGGCCAGGCGGTGGCCCGGGGTTGCGCGGGTTGCGGTGTTGAGCGAAAGCGCCCGTGCCTGGCTCGCGAACGGCGGATATTCGCCGTCTCGGGCGGGATGCCCGGCGAGTTCGGCTAGCGGAGGTGTCGGCAGGATTTGTCCGCGACGGCGGGCGCGGTCCAAGGCAACGCGAATGTTTGGCGGGTGTCCTGAGGCTGGCTGAAGTCCGGTGATTGGCCAGGCGGGCGGCGGGGTTCTTGCACGCGGCGCGTGCACGGCCGTGGTCCGGCGATTCCATTAGTGACCGGTCGCCAATAGTGGGTGCTGACCCGCCTTGGCGTACTAGCCCGCGGCTTCTCCGTCCCCCGCGCAACTGTCGCGCATCCGCCGCCGAAGCGAGCGCCTCGAAGCCGGGCTGCGCACCGCTCATGCGCAGACTCCGAGCCGCTCGCTTCAGCGCAAAGCCACGCCGCAGCTACCTAGGACGCAGGGCCGCCTCGATCTCGTCCCGGTCCGCGGCGCCAGGAGTGATCGTCAGCGGGCCCGCGACGTCCAGCAACCCCGGATGCCGGACCGTCCAGCGCAGCACCGGCAGCGAATCCTTCGTCAGGTCGTGCGCGGACGTCACGGTGACCTCGGGCGTCGGGCCGCACGTGACGACGTCCGCGGACGGGCCGCGGCCGTCGGTGTGGCAGAAGGCAGCTCGGCCGTCCGAGGACAGCGCCAGCAACGCCGGGGTGCCGTCGGCGGTGACGGTGGGCAGGACGTGGTCGTAGCCGGCTAGCCAGCGCATCGCTAACCGGTGCACGCGTCGGCCTCGGATGCTGGTCATTGAGGCGGTGTAGGTGCGGGCGACGGCGTCCAGCCGTTCTGGGTCCACTGGGTGTCAGGCCTCCGTCTCCGCTGGTTCCGCGCGGGTGGACCGGACGAACCACGCCCCGGCCACTGCGGCCAGTCCGATGCAGCCGGCGACGACGAAGGCCATCTGCAGGCCGTTGGCATCGGGACTCACCGCGGCGTGTTCGGCGCTGCTGACGGTCGCGACGCTGACGAACACTGCGGTGCCCAGTGCACCGGCGACCTGCTGGAGCGTGGACAGGATCGCGCTGCCGTGCGAGTAGAGGTGGTCGGGCAGCACGGCCAGCGACTCGGTCATCAGCGGCGTCATCATCAGGCCAAGGCCGGCCATCAGGACGATGTGGATGCCGATCACCGCGATCAGCGGCGAATCCGGGCTCAGCAACGAGAACAGCCACATCGAGACCGTCATCGCGAGCGCTCCCGGCAGCACCAGCGGACGCGCGCCGACCCGGTCGAACAGCGCGCCGACCGGACGGCCGAGCAAGCCCAGCACCAGACCGCCGGGCAGGACGGCCAGTCCGCTGACGAACGTGGACTTGTGCAGGACGGTCTGCAGATACAGCGGCAGCAGGATCGCGCCCACGCCGATCAGGCACATGAACAGCAACGCGCTGAGCGTCAGCGCGACCACGAAACTGCGATGGGTGAACGGCCGCAGATCGAGCAGCGCGCGGTCGCGTCGCTGCAGGCGGAGCTGCCGCCAGCCGAACACCGCCAGCGAGACCACCCCGACGACGATCGGCAGCCACGGCGGCACCAGCGCTGTCTCAGCGGATTCGCCTGCTGACGACAGGCCGTACAGCACTCCGCCGAAGCCGACGGCGGACAGGATGACGGAGAGGACGTCGAGCGGCACCGGGCGGGTTTCGCTGTCGATCCGCAGCTGCAGCATTCCGGTGACCAGCGCGGCCAGCGACAGCGGCAGCACGATGAAGAACATCCACCGCCAGCCGAGCGACGACAGCACCGCGCCGCCGATCGTCGGGCCGATCGCGGGCGCGACCGCGATGACGATGCTGATCGTGCCCATGGTCGCGCCGCGGCGCTGCGCGGGCACGAGCCGCATGACGGTGGTCATCAGCAGCGGGATCATCACCGCGGTGCCGCACGCCTGCACGACGCGTCCCGCCATCAGCAAGCCGAAGCCCGGCGAGACGCCGCACAGCAGCGTGCCGAGGCTGAACGAGGCGAGCGAGAACACGAACACCTGCCGCGGCGTGAACCGTTCTAGCAGGAACCCGGTCGTCGGGATCACCACCGCCATGGTGAGCAGGAACCCGCTGGTGAGCCATTGGATCGTGGTGGTCGGCACCGAGAGGTCGACGGTGAGGTCGCGCAGCGCGATGCTCAGGATGGTCTCGTTGAGGATCATCACGAACGCCGACAGCACGAGGACGCCGATCAGCAGCCCGGGCTTGGCGGGCGGCCGCGCGGGGGCTTCCGGAGTGGGGGACGAGACGCCGCTCATGGGCGCACCTCGCAGGCGCGGACGAATTCACGCGTCACGAGCCGGGCGGCGTCGCCTCGGGCGCTCGCGAAGGCGACGGGTGCGAGGTCGGCGGCACTGACGAAGCGGGCATCGGCCGACGGACGGCCGGGGACTGTCGGGCGGCTGCCGGGGGAAGCTCTTCGCGCGGCTTCACCGGCCGCTGCGGACGGAGTAGGGGACTGCTGGATCTTCACCCGGCCAGGATACGGATGAGCACCGACAAAACCGGCGGCCTTTTTCTCCCGAAGCCCGCGGCAGTGCGGGGAATCGCGCATCGGCCGGCGGTGGAAAAAGCGGCTCGACCAGCGGCCGGACGGCTGCTCGCGAGACCAGGAAAAGAATCTCGTTCGCGGGCCATGCGCACTCAGTTCGGAGACTCCGGGGCAGCGGCCGGGCCGGAAGCAGGTGAATCGTGCCCGCCGGGAAACACGGTCAGCACACCTCGTCGCCGGACAGGGATCAGGAGAACCAGGGCCGCCGGGAAACGCCGCCAGCGCACCCGCTGCCAGACGGCAACCTCACGGATTCATCGCCAGCACCAGGAATCCCGCCAGCAACACCAGATGCACCCCGCCCTGGAGCCGCGTAGCCCGCCCGGGCACCACCGTCAGCACGCTGACCACCACGGTGAGCGCGAGCAGCACGATGTGCGTCGGCCCGAGACCCAGCAGCAGCGGGCCCTTCAGCCACACCGAGGCGAGCGCGATGACCGGGATCGTCAGGCCGATGCTGGCGATCGCGGACCCGTACGCGAGGTTGAGGCTGATCTGCATCCGGTCGCGCCGGGCCGCGCGGACCGCCGCGAGGGTTTCCGGGGCCAGGATCAGCAGCGCGATCACCACGCCCACAAAGGACTGCGGCAGTCCGGCCGCCCGCACGCCGGCCTCGATCGCCGGGGATTCGACCTTCGCCAAGCCGACCACGGTGACCAAGGCGACCAGCAGCAGCCCGAGGCTCACCAACGTCTTCTGAAGGCTCGGCGGTTCCGCGTGCTCTTCCTCGCGGGTCTCGCCCTCAGAGTCGACGGGGAGGAAGAAGTCGCGGTGGCGGACGGTCTGTGTCGCCACGAACGTGGCGTACAGGACCAGCGACGCACCGGCCGCGAAAGCCAGCTGCGGTGCGGAGAACCCCGGACCTGGGGTGCTTGTGGTGAAGGTCGGAAGCACGAGGCTCAGCGTCGCCAGCGTGCCGACAGTCGCCAGCGCCGCGCCGCTGCCTTCGGGGTTGAACCGGGTTTCCCCATACCGGCGCGCGCCCACGAACAGCGACAGCCCGACGATGCCGTTGGTGGTGATCATCACGGCGGCGAACACCGTGTCGCGCGCCAGTGTGTCGGCGTTGTCGCCGCCGGACGCCATCATCGTGACGATCAGCGCGACTTCGATCACCGTCACCGCGACCGCGAGCACCAGCGAGCCGTACGGTTCGCCGACCCGGTGCGCGACCACCTCGGCGTGGTGCACCGCCGCGAGAACCGTGCCCGCCAACGCGATCGCCACCAGCGCGACCGGCACCGGACCGAGCGTGCGGCCCCACGTGAGCGCCAGCAGGACCAGGGAGATCAACGGCAGCAAAGTGGTCCAGGACAACAGATAACCGCGGACGCTCGCCATGCGCACACCCTGGCATATCGGACCCTCCGTCGCCTGGCATGCCGTCCTCGCGGGGGAGTGTCGCGTCCGAAATGGACACTGCCGGTCGCGCCGCGCCGCGCGAATTTCACTCGTTCGGCGTAGTACCTGCAGGGTTCCGCAGGTCGGCGGCGGGGTACGCGCGGCGCACAGGGGAGATCGGTGCGGAAAGGAGCCGAGATGACCCGCGAAATGAAGATGACCGACCGTGCGGTGCCGGCAGGCGGCGACGGCGCGGAGTACTCGTTCTGGCGCGAGCACACGCACATCAACCTGAGCCCGGTGGCCGCACCGTCGATCCTGGGACTCGCCGGGTTCGCGGTGTCGACCTTCATGGTGGCGGCCAACCTGGCCGGCTGGTTCGGCAACGAGACGACGACGCCCCTGCTGCTGGCCCCGTTCGCGTTCGCTTTCGGCGGCGTCGCGCAGTTCCTCGCCGGGATGTGGTCCTACCGGGCCCGCGACGCGCTCGCCACGGTCGTGCACGGCGCGTGGGGCGCGTTCTGGATCGGCTACGGCGTTTACCAGCTGTTCGTCGGCCTCGGCGGACTGCCCTCGACGGCGGCGAGCCCGGTCGCGGCGGCCGCGATCGGGTTCTGGTTCATCGGGCTCGCGGCGATCACCTGGACCGGCGCGCTTGCCGCGCTGGCGGAAAGCCTGGTGCTCTGCACGCTGCTCGCGGTCCTCGCCGCCGGGGCGACGCTGCTGGCGATCGGCATGATCGGCGACGTCGGCGTCGTGCGCACGATCGCCGCGTACTTCCTGCTCGCGTCCGCGGTGCTGGCTTGGTACGCGTGCAGCGCGATGGTGCTCGAAGCGGCGCACCACCGGGTGATCCTGCCGATGGGCGTGCGCGCGCCGCGGCCCGTTCGGACCACGACGGTGCCGTTGCACCAGGCGATCCAGTTCGACCACGGCGAACCGGGAATCAAGGCCGGGCAATAACCCGGCGAGGAGGTGACCACGGATGAAGATGAGCATGGCGCTCACCGCGTTCACGCCGCAGGACCGGAAGCTGCGCGAAAGCAGGCTGCCGCTCACCGCCGAGTTCCTGGCCGGGGCGTGGCTGGTCTTCGCGGCTTTCGCGTACAGCTACTCGTTCACGCTCTCCGCGACGGCCGGGTTCTGGAACAGCCTGGCGTGCGGGATCGCCGTGGCGGCGGTCGCGCTGGTCCGGTTCGGCCTGCCGGAACAGGCGCGCTGGCTGGGGCTGGTCAACGTCGCGATCGGGTTCTGGCTCATCGCCGCGCCGTTCGCGTTCGGCTATCCGGTCGACGGCCATCGCGACGCGATCCGCACGAATTCGCTGATCGTCGGCGTGCTGCTGGCGATTTTCTCCGTCATTTCGGTGACCGTCGCCTACCGCAGGCACAGCGGCGAATTCCGGGAGTGAGGAGATGTACTGGCCAGTGCTGACGGTGCTGGCGATCGGCGTGCTCGCCTTGGGCGGCGCGGGATTGCGTGCGCTCAAGGCGGCGCCGCCGGTCCGGAAGGAGACACTCGTCGGCGCCTGGCTGGTGGCCGCTTCGGGCGTGGTGTGGTGGGCGTCCGCACCCGCTGTCGGGGCGGTGTTCCTCGTCATCGGCGCGGCGGTCGTGTTCGGCGCGGCGTTGACGAACGGACAACTGCCGTCCCGCTGAGAAAAGGGGTTTGGCGCGGGCGGCGGCAGGTTATCCGGCCCGGGTGAGGCCGGGCGGTTTTCGGCTGCCCGGCGATCGTCGGGTGCGCGGGAGGTCGGTCATGACGCAACTGAAGCCGCGGCCAGTGGTGATCGCCGAGGCGCCCCGCCGGGGCAAGAAAGGCTCGGTGCTGCTGGGCATCCTGCGCACCACCGACCACAAGCAGATCGGGCTGCTCTACCTCGGCACGTCGTTCGCCTTCTTCCTCGTCGGCGGCGCGATGGCGCTGCTGATGCGCGGCGAACTGGCCCAGCCGGGGCTGCAATTCCTGTCGCAGGAGCAGTACAACCAGCTGTTCACCATGCACGGCACGATCATGCTGCTGCTGTACGCGACGCCGAATGTGTTCGGATTCGCCAATTTCGTGCTGCCGCTGCAGATCGGTTCGCCGGACGTAGCCTTTCCGCGGCTGAACGCGTTTTCCTACTGGCTGTACCTTTTCGGCGGATTGATCGTGCTGAGCGCGTTCCTCACGCCGGCCGGGGCCCCGGATTTCGGCTGGACCGCCTACACCCCGTTGTCGGATGCCGTGCACAGCCCCGGCACCGGCGGCGATCTGTGGATCATGGGCCTCATCGTGTCCGGTCTCGGAACCATTCTCGGCGCGGTCAACATGACCACCACGATCCTGTGCCTGCGCGCGCCGGGAATGACCATGTTCCGGATGCCGCTTTTCACCTGGAACATCCTGTTCACCGGGATTCTCGTGCTGATCGCGTTCCCGATCCTCACCGCCGCGTTGTTCGCGCTGGAGGCCGACCGAAGGCTCGGCGCGCACGTATTCGACCCGGCCAACGGGGGCGCGATCCTCTGGCAGCACCTGTTCTGGTTCTTCGGCCATCCCGAGGTGTACATCGTCGCGCTGCCGTATTTCGGGATCGTCACCGAGATCATTCCGGTGTTCAGCCGGAAACCGCTCTACGGCTACCGGTTGATGGTGTTCGCGACGGTCGGCATCACCGGGCTTTCCGCGACGGTGTGGGCGCACCACATGTTCGCCACCGGCGCGGTGCTGCTGCCGTTCTTCTCCATCATGACGTTCCTGATCGCGGTGCCGACCGGGCTGAAGTTCTTCAACTGGATCGGCACGATGTGGAAAGGGACGCTGTCGTTCGAATCGCCGATGCTGTGGTCGGTCGGATTCCTGGTCACGTTCCTGCTCGGCGGCCTGACCGGCGTGCTGCTGGCCGCGCCCGCGCTGGACTTCCACATCACCGACACGTATTTCGTGGTCGCGCACTTCCACTACGTGCTGTTCGGCACGATCGTGTTCGCCACGTTCGCCGGGATCTACTTCTGGTTCCCGAAGATGACCGGCCGGATGATGGACGAATCGCTCGCGAAATGGCACTTCTGGACCACGTTCATCGGCTTCCACACGACGTTCCTGGTGCAGCACTGGCTCGGCGCGGAAGGAATGCCGCGGCGGTACGCGGACTACCTGCGCAGCGACGGATTCACCTTGCTGAACACGATCTCCACCATCGGTGCGTTCATTCTCGGCGCCTCGGTGCTGCCGTTCATCTGGAATGTGGTGAAGAGCTACCGGTACGGCGAACGGGTCGACGTGGACGACCCGTGGGGATTCGGCAATTCCCTGGAATGGGCCACGTCGTGCCCGCCGCCGCGGCACAATTTCACTGAGCTGCCGCGCATCCGCTCCGAACGGCCTGCGTTCGAATTGCACTATCCGGACGCGGTGGAGCGGATACGGGACGAGCAGCACGTGCACTGGGGACGCCGGCCGAGGGAGAAATCGGAGGCGTGATCAGGGCTGGAACCCCTTGACCATGGCCTCCAGCCCGGCCGCGAACCACCGGTCGTAGTACTCGGCGGCAGCCGGGCCGGCGGGCGTCTCCGGCGGCGAGCCGGCTTGGGCGAGCGCGTGGCCGAGGGTGTAGACGCCGATGGACTGCAACGCGATCAGCGCGGTCTTCTGGGCGATGCCGTCCGCGGCGAACCGGTCGAGCACGCCCGCGAGCAGCGGCGTGACCGCGTCGGGGTCGACCGGATGGGTGGCCAGCAGCGGGACCGCGTTCGGATGGCTGAGCAGCATAGCGCGGTACGCCTCGGCGAACCCGGTCGCGGCCGCTGCCCAGGATTCCCGGGGCTCGAGGTCGGCGAGCGCAGTGGCGACCAGGCGGTCGACGACCGCGGCGAGCACGGCGTCGCGGTGCGGAACGTGGCGGTACAACGACATCGCCGCGACGCCGAGACGGGAGCCGAGCGCCCGCATGGTCAAGGCGTCGAGGCCGTCGTCGTCGATGAGGCCGATCGCCGCCGCGACGATCTGGTCGGCGCTGACCTGCGGCGGGCGGCCCGGCCGGCGGCGGGGCGTGTCGTTCATGCGGTCAGCGTGGCAGCCAGCGTCGTCCCGAGCATGACCAGGGTGAGCAGGCCGACGACCAGATGCTGCACGTCCGGGACGACGTCGTGCCCGGCGAGGATCAGCACGCACAAAGCTAGCGCTGCGGCGAGCAGTCGCGGGCGGAGATTGCCCGGCGCGAGGTCGTTGAGCGGGAACATCGGCACCCATTCGGTCAGGACGAGCCAGGCCAGCCACAGCACCGGGACGACGACGGCGACCGGAGTCGCGGCAGTCTCCTTTGGTTTGCGTACGTCGTATGCTTACGAGGTACGCAAAAGAGGCCGCGAGGGTTCGCCGATCAGGCGGTCCAGCGGTATCAGCTCTGCTGACGGCGGAATTCGTCCAGCACCCGGCGTTCCCGCTTCGTCGGGCGGCCCGCGCCGCGCTCGCGCCGGGCGACCGGGATCGCCGCTTCCGGCGGCGGCTTCGGCGTGCGATCGATCAGGCAGGTGGCCGCGACCGCCGCGCCGACACGTTTCTGGATCACCTGCACGACCTCGACCACGCGCGTCGTCGTCCCGATCCGGGCGCGGACCTCGTCGCCGGGCACGACCGTCGTCGCGGGTTTCGCCGGGCGGTCGTTCACGCGCACGTGCCCGCCGCGGCAGGCAGCGGCGGCGTCGGCGCGCGTTTTGGTCAGCCGGACCGCCCAGAGCCAGCGGTCGATCCGCGTCGATTCCATGGGTCCATCATGGCGCGTCCCAATGCCAGCGCAGGCCGAGGATCCCCGGAGTGACCGCGGCGGACACGACGTGCGCAGGAAGGCCCTCAGTGATCGGCAGTTCGGCGACGGTCGTCTCCGGACCGGCGGGGGAGTCGAGCCGGTAGGCGTGGCAGGCGCGCGGTTCGAAACCGGGCGCGAAATGCAGTTCCAGCACGTGCTCGTGCACGGCGTTGCGGAACCGGCGCTCGTAGGAGAAATCCGGGCGGTCGTCGGTGAACTCGAATTCGTACTCGGCGATCGCGGTTTCGCCCCGGTCCAGGCCGCGGCCGAGGACGAGTTCGGCCACCGTGAACCCCTCCTCGGCCAGGGTTTCCGTGCGCCCGGGCGCGCAGTAGCGGGTGCGCGTCAGCTTCGGCGGGCAGCCGGGGCCGACGCCGTGCGCGGTGACCAGCCGGATGTGCGTGTCGTCCTCCGTCGCGCGGAGCACCTCGCGCACTTCCAGCCGGTGCAGCCGCCGGTCCGGGCCGACGTGCACTGCCTCGTGCAGGCTGACGACCACCAGCGACGTCCGGTACGCCGTCTCGAACGAGTTCAGCACCCGCAGCACCGCGTTCCGCCGTCCCCACAGCCGTTCCCAGCGCACGACGGGAACCGGCGGCGGCTCCGGATCGCGCTCGATCAGCCCGGTCAGCGAGCCCGGCGGCAGGTCGAGCACCCCTTCGAGAATGCGTACCGCGACGCGCGAGCGGGCCCGGGCGGGCACGGTGCGGCCGGTCCGCCAGTAGCTGAGCGTGGTGGTGCTGACCGCCGCGCCCGCCGCGGCGAGCCGGTCGCGCAGCCGGTCGAGGCCGAGCCCGCTGCGGTCGATGGCCAGCGTGAGGGCACGGCTGAACGGCCCGTCCGCCAGCGCGTCGGCGAGCCGGTCCGGCTGGGTGCCGGGACCTGTCGAGAACACCTGCGTCCTCCTCGGGTCGTCCTCACCCATTCGCCTCCGGAACGGGCGGCGGCGCAACCGTCGAAGGTCGGGTCTTGGCCGGTCAGCGCGGTTGCTCGACGAAGGGCTCGCGGAGTTCGGCGACCCATTCGCGCTCGTCGCCGAAGGTGTGCAGGTAGACCTCGCACGGGAAGCCGTCCGCGCGGAAGCCGTGTTCGTCGGTCCGCCGGGCGAGTTCTTGGCAGCCGGCGAGGAACCCGCTCGCCGGGCCGTGGTGGACCAGCGTCGCGGCGCGGGAGGCGGGCAGCTCGGCCATCTCGAGCCCGTTCGGCTCGGCGACCGCGCCGGAGATCGGGAGCTCGGCGTGCACGACGACCGGATCGTCTTCGCCAGCGGGCTTTTCGTAGTAGCAGATCAGCGGTCCGGCCGAGGCGTCGGATCCTTCGAGCCGTCGGCCGAGTTCCGCGCACAGCGGGCGCAGGACGGGGCTGATCGCCTCGGGAGAGAAGCTTTCGACGGTCGCGGTGAGCCTTGCGACGCGCGTCGGGGAGATGTCCTTGACGACGATTTCGGTGTCCGGCACGGCGTGCTCGCTTTCCAGCGTGCGGAGTCTCGCCTCGACCTCGGCCAGCCGGAGCCGGTCGGCGGCGACCCGTTCGGCCAGCTCGGCCCGGCGCAGCGTCAGCATGCCGCGCACTTGCTCGGGTGCGCGCCGACCTCGCCGAGCCCGAAACCGAGGTCCTTGAGCGCGACGATTGGTGAACATGACCTCCCCAGCACACGCTCTGACCCGGTGTGAGAGTCAAGTGTCCCCGCCGGACCGGGAACGGGCCGGCCCCCTGCGCCGACCCGCTCCCGGTGGCCCCCTCGTCCCCCGACGAACGAGGGGACCGCGCCGGTCCGCCGCCCTCCACAGCACGGACCGGAGCCGGTTGCGGCTCCCGCGAACGGAACAGCGGAGGTGCTCCCTCGTGACGGCGGTCGCCCGCAAGGCCACCCGATCGGGTGAGGAATCGCAGGTCCGTAGGCTGGCCGGGTGAATCGCACGGACCGGCTGTACGCGCTTGTCGAGGAGCTCCGGGCGGTCGCGCCGCGCACCCGGACCGCGGCGTGGCTCGCGGCCCGGTTCGAGGTCAGCGTGCGCACGATCGAGCGCGACCTCGGCGCTTTGCGCGAGACGGGCGTCCCGATCTGGACCGAGACCGGGCGGACCGGCGGCTACGGCCTCGACCGCGAGCGAACCCTGCCGCCGCTCACACTCACCCCGGAGGAAGCCATCGCGATCACCGTCGCGCTGCGCTCCGCCGCTGGTTCGCCGTTCGCGGGCGCGGCGGAATCGGCGGCCCGCAAGGTGCTCGCGCGGCTGCCGTCCGACGTCCGCGACGCCGAACAGCACCTCGCCGCGCGGCTGCACCGGGTCGGCGAACCCGAACCGCCCGCTGTCCACAGCGGACTGATCCTCACCGCGCTCGCTGCCCGGCGCGTCCTTCGGCTGTCCTATGTGGACGCGAAGGGGCAGGAGACGGAACGCGACGTCGAGCCGCTGGGGCTGTTGTGGGGTCCGGCGGGCTGGTACGTGCTCGGCTGGTGCCGCCTGCGCGACGCGGTCCGCGGTTTCCTGCTGGACCGGATCCGCGCCATCGAGCTCACCGGAGACCGCGTCGAGCGCCGCGACGTCGACCTCGACGCCGAACTCGCGCGGATCTCCGCCCGCCCGCTCGGCGAGTGACCTGCACCACGCGGCGCGGAAACACCGACAGGACGGTGTCGCCGACGCCCGCGATCGTCGTCGCATGGCGAAAGAACCGAACCCCGAAGAAATCCCCGCCCTCTGGTGTCGCATGTGGAACGAGGACGC
Source organism: Amycolatopsis sp. cg13 (assembly GCF_041346965.1). Lineage (GTDB taxonomy): Bacteria > Actinomycetota > Actinomycetes > Mycobacteriales > Pseudonocardiaceae > Amycolatopsis. The sequence goes on along the minus strand of NZ_CP166848.1, from coordinate 2,352,180 downwards.
CTCGCTCGCGCACCGGCTGCTCACCGCCGACGGCCGTCAATGGTCCGGCACCAAACCCGGCCTCGACCCGCTGATCGGTCCGGCGGACGCCGAGGCGTTCATCGCGAAGTATCAGCGCGACGTCGGGAATGTGTTCGTCCCGCGCACGTTCGTCATCGACGGAACCGAACGGCTCGCCTTCACCTGGGACGTCACCCGACGCGACGGCGTGGTCATCACCGGGGCCGACATGTGCGTGCTGTCCGGTGGAAAAGTCGCGCGGAACTGGACAATTCCCTCGCCGGACGGCCGGTCGTCGCTGCTGGACGGACCGGGCAAAGGCGACCTGGACCGTGACGGATTGCGTGCCCTGGCAACGGATGCGCACCCGTGGCACGGCGAACTGGTGCTCGACCCGGTGCGGCAAACCGTCGCCGGAACCTGGTCGGACGGCGCGCGCGGCGGGCTGGCGGTGCTGGTCGCGGTCGACGGCCGGATCGACCGCGAATGGGTGGTGCCGGGGACGCGTCCGCTCCCGTGACCGCGGGCGCCCGCGAGGCATGATGGCGGCATGGCGAACCGCGTTCTGCTGGCCGACGACGACCGGGCGATCCGGGAATCGCTGGTCCGCGCGCTCGAACTGGAGGGCTACCGGGTCAGCGAGGTCGCCGACGGCGTCGAGGCGCTCGCGATCGCGCGGAGCGAGGAGTTCGACGTCCTGATCGTCGACGTGATGATGCCCGGCGTCGACGGTCTCGGCGTGTGCCGCGTGCTGCGCGCGGGCGGCGACCGCACCCCGGTGCTCATGCTGACCGCGCGCGTCGAGACCGCCGACCGGGTCGCCGGATTGGACGCGGGAGCCGACGACTACCTGCCGAAACCGTTCGAGCTGGACGAACTGCTCGCCCGGTTGCGCGCATTGCTGCGGCGCAGTGCGGATCCGGGCGAGCAGGCCCAGCGCGTGGTGCGGCTGGGCGGGCTGGCGGTCGACGCCGGCGCGCGCCGGGTGTGGTGGCAGGACACCGAGGTGGCGTTGTCGAAGACCGAATTCGACCTGCTGGAGCTGATGGTGCGCAATGCCGGGATCGTGCTCGGGCGCGACACGATCCACCAGCGGATCTGGGGGTACGAATTCGGTCCGGAGTCGAAGAATCTGGCGGTCTACATCGGATATCTGCGGCGGAAACTGGAGGCCGCGGGCGCGGACGAGCTGATCCACACCGTGCGCGGCGTCGGCTACGTGGTGCGGCCGGCATGAATCTGCGCGGGAAGCTGGCGATCGCGTTCGCCGCGGTCGGTGGCGGCGCGGCGATTCTCGTGGGCGTGCTGGGCTATCACACGGCTTCCCAGCGGATCAGCGCGGAACTCGACCGTTCGCTGCTGAGCACGGCGGCGCAGGTGTCGGCGGGCGCGGTGCAGCTGCTTGAGCCGAGCCCGCTCACCCGCGGTCCGGGGGACGACGACCACGACGAAGCACAGCCGATGGTCGCGCAGTCGATCGCGCCGGACGGGACCGTGCACCGGGTCGGCGGACGGCCGGTCGCGCTGCCGGTCACCACTGCTGATCGGGAGCTTGTTGTCGGCACTCGGTATGCGGACGCGACTGTCGGTCCGGACGACTACCGGGTGCTCACCGTCGCGCTCGGCTCCGGGCGCGGGTCGCTGCAGCTCGGCATCGACGTGGACGAAACCCGGCACGTCCTCGGCGACCTCGCCGAGCGGATGACCTGGGTCAGCCTCGCGGTGCTGGCCGGGGCGGCGCTGGCGGGCTGGCTCCTCGCGCGGCAGATCACCCGGCGGCTGGTCCGGCTCACCCGGCTGACCGAGGAGGTGAGCGCGGGCAGCAGGCCAGGGCTCGGGGTCCCGGACCGCGGCCGCGACGAGGTCGGCAGGCTGTCCGCCTCGTTCGCCGGGATGCTCGAGCGGCTCGCGCGCGCCCGCGACGACCAGGAACGGCTGGTCCAGGACGCCGCGCACGAGCTGCGTACTCCGCTGACCAGCCTGCGCACCAACGCGAGCGTGCTGCGGCGGTTCGAGGAATTGTCGCCGGACGCGCGGAACCGGCTGCTCGCGGACGTCGACGGCGAGACACGCGAGCTGACTCATCTGGTCACGGAGCTGGTGGAATTGGCCACCGGACAGTACGACGACGAGCCGCTGCTGCCGGTCGAACTGCGCTCGCCTGCTGAGCGAGCTGCCGCGCGGGTGCGTCGGCGGTCCGGTCGTGCGGTTGCCGTGGACGCCGATGACACGACGGTCCCCGGCCGGTCGAAGGCCTTGGAACGGGCGATGACGAATCTGCTGGAGAACGCGGTGAAGTTCAGCTCGGGTCCGGTGGAACTGCGCGTGCGGGACGGACGGGTCGAGGTGCTGGACCGCGGGCCGGGGATCGAGGACGCCGGCCGGGTTTTCGACCGGTTCTATCGAGCGGCGGGCGCGCGGTCCCTGCCCGGGTCGGGGCTGGGGCTGTCGATCGTGCGGGAAGTCGCGCTCTCGCACGGCGGCGAGGTGTTCGCCGGACCACGGGAGGGCGGCGGCGCGGTGGTCGGGTTCACGGTGGCTCTTACCTGATTCACACCTTGATCTTGCCCGGGGCTAACGGGTTTCGGCCAAAGTTGTGGCTGGTTTGTGGTTCGTGGATGGGAAAGGCTGCATGACGACGGTCAACGGGTTGCCCGCTCATATCCTGCTCGTGCACGCGATTGTCGTGCTGCTGCCGTTGTCGGCGCTGGTCTTGGTGCTGACCGCTTGCCTGCCTTCGGTGCGCAGGCGGCTGGCCGGCGCGAACGCGATTTTGTCGGTACTGGTGGTTATCCTGGTGCCCATAACGACGAATGCGGGCGAGTGGCTGGAACGGCGCGTGGCGCGGACGCCGCTGGTCCGGGCGCACACCGAACTCGGCGACACGGCGATCTGGGCGGCGATCCCGGTGGCGGTGCTGGCTTTGGCGCTGTGGTGGCGGCAGCGGGAGGCTGGCGCTGCTGTGGCGGACGCGGGTGCTGCGGGCTCGGACGCTGATGCTGTGGCGGCGGGCGGTTCCGTGGCGGCGGTGACCGGTGCGGGCGCGCATGCGGGTGCGGCGCTGGCTGGTGGACCTGCGGGGTCTGGCGGCGTTGGTGCCGCTGCAGGCGGCGGTGCCGCGGCAGCGGCACCCAATGCGGGCGCGAGTGCTGCGGCCGGCGGTGCTGCGGCGGGCGTTGGCGTGCCCGGAAGCGGTGGTGCTGCTGAGGGAGCGCCTGGCGCGACGTCGGCGCGCGCTGGTGTCGGCGTGCCTGGGAGTGTTGGTGCCGGGGCTGATGCTGCGGTGGCTGGCGGTGCGGTGGCTGGCGGTGCTGGGTCGGAGGTGCCCGAGGCAGCTGCGGCTGGCACGGCTGCGGCTGGTGCCCGTCAAGCGGGCCTCGCCGTGAGCGGTGCCAGCGCAAGCAAAGCTGCGGCGAATCGCCGTCGGGTGTTTCTCGCGCCTGCCTCCAAAGCGGTCAGCGTGACGTTGATCGTGCTGTCGATCCTGGCTGGCGGGGCGGCGGTTTACGACATCGTGCGGATCGGCGACACCGGTGCCCAAGCCAGCTGGCAGGGGCAGTTCCAGCAGAACCCGGCACCGCGCGGGCGATAGCGGAACCCTTGCGGTGTAAGGACTCCACGTCCGGAACCACGCGCGGCTGAACGCGAGCTGCCTGCACTCCAAAAGACTGTCCGTGAGGGGAACCCTGAGGGAATCAGAGTCCCTCAGGGTTCCCCTCACGGACAACAGATCAAGCCCCGATCCGGCGTTCGAAGCCCTCCGGGACGATCAAGTCGTCCCGGCTCAGGTCGTGCACGCTGCGATGCCCCAGCGCGAGCAGCGTCGAATCGATGCCGTTGCGCAGCACGTCCAGCACGTTCTCCACCCCGGCCTGCCCGCCCGCCGCGAGGCCCCACAGGTACGCGCGTCCGATCAGGACCGCGCGCGCCCCGAGTGCGAGCGCCTTCACGACATCGCTCCCGCGCCGGATTCCGCCGTCCAGCAGCACTTCCACCTCGCTTCCCACCGCTTCCGCGACGGCGGGCAGCGCGCGGATCGTGGCGGGAGTGCCGTCGAGGTTGTTGCCGCCGTGGTTGGACACCGAGATCGCGCTGACCCCGGCGTCCACCGCGCGGCGTGCCTCGTCGACCCGGTACACGCCCTTCAACAGGAACGGCCCGTCCCACTGCTTCCGCAGCCAGCTAACGTCTTCCCAGCTCGGCGGCGCGGTCTGCATCCACTGCCCGTACGCGCCGAAGAACGACGGCACCGGCGTCCCAGGCTCAGCCATGTTCGGGACGCTGAGGTCTGGCAGCTTCTTGGTGCGCGCGTAGGCGAGCAGCCACCGCGGATGCATCATGCCTTCGGGTGCGAAGCGGATCAGTTCGCGCAGCGTCAGCTTGTCCGGGATGTGCGGGCTGCCCCAGTCGCGGCTGTGCGAGAACGACCAGTCGAGCGTGAGGATGATCCCGACCGCCCCCGCGGATCGCGCCCGGTCCAGGCGGCGGAGGATGTCGTCGCGGCTGCCTGTCCAGTACACCTGGAAGTACGTATTGGGGTTGGCCGCCACCACTTCCTCGACCGGCTTGCTGGCGAACGACGACAGCCCCATCGACGTTCCGCGCGCGGCGGCCGCACGGGCGACCGCGACCTCGCCGTCGGGATGCACGGCCTGCACGCCGGTCGGCGAAATCAGCACGGGCAGCGCGACGTCGCGGCCGAGGACCTTCGTGCTCAGATCGCGTTCGCCGGGCAGTCCGGCGGTGCGCGGGGCGAAGCGCAGTTCGTCGTACGCGGCCAGATTGTCTTGCAGCGTCAGCCCTTTTTCCGAACCGGCGATCAGTGCCGAGTAGACGGACGCGGGCAGGCGCTTCTTCGCCCGCCGCTGTGCTTCGGCGATTGATTCGAACCAGGTGGTGCTCATCGTTTTCCCTTCGGGTCGACGCGCAGAGGGCGCCAGGTGACGCGCGGCCGCAGCGGGACCGCGGTCCGGTGGTCGAGACAGCCCGCCCACACCCCGGCGCCGTACGCGAGGTCGTCGGCGATCGCGCCGGCGGTGTAGCGGAATGGATCGAGATCGGGGCGTTGCCGCAGCCAGGCGGTCAGCGGCGGTCCGGCGAGCAGCGAAGCGATCGCGGCTCGTCGTCCCCAGCGTTTTCGACCGCCGGGCACCAAAAAAGCGGCGAGCAGGGGCGCGGCGAATTGCGTGCTGTAGCGGCCGAACCCGAGCCAGGTTTGGCCGACGGCCGTACCCATCGCGCGCGCAACGCCGTGTGTCGGCACGTCGCTTCGGCGCAGCACTCGGGCCATGGTCAGCACTGCGCCCGCGAAGGCAGCGGCAGCTGGAAGCGGACGGCGGGCCAGAAGCGCGGCGACGGTCAGCGTCGGCCACGGGTGCAGCACGAGCGGGGCCATCGCGGCCGGGCGGCGAATGGCCAACGGTGCGGCGGAAGTGCCGTAACTGGCGCGACGACGGAGCAACGCGCGCCAAGTGGCCGGTTCGTGGTGGTCGACGTGCGCGGACGGGTCGTAGCGGATTCGGAAGCCAGCGTCGTGGAGTCGCCAGCCGAGGTCGACGTCCTCGCCGACGCGCATTGCCGGGTCGAAAACCGCACCGTCACGGGCGACGGATTCCACTGCGGTCCGACGAACCAGCAAGGCGGCAGTGGGCACATAGGACAGTCGTGTGCCGGGTGCGACGCGGGCAGCGGCGGTGCCAAGGTCGAGGCTGCTGGCGGCGCGGGTGTAGCGGCCAGCCCACGTGTCGGCGGCGAGCGGACGCACGCGCGGCGCGACGGCGGCGACGAGCGGGTCGGCGAAATGCCCGGCCAGCTGGTCGATCCAGTCCGGCGACGGGACGCAATCGCTGTCCAGGAAAGCGATCAGGTCAGTGGAAACGTGCTCCAGGGCGGTGTTTCGAGCCACGCCCGGTCCGCCGTTGACCTCGCGGCGGACGAGTTTCGCGCCGTGTGCGGAGGCTGCTGCGGAGATGGCGGCGGGGTCGGCGGATCCGTCGTCGACGACCAGCGCGGGGTATCGGCCGTCGAGACCGGCGAGGCAGCGGCCGAGCAGTCCGGCGCGGTCGCGGACCGGGATGACGACCGTCGCGTCGGCGGTTTTGGCTGGTGGCAACGGGTGTGCGAACCCGGCGTCGGTGAGCAGCCGGGCGAGGACGCCTTCCGCGGACGTCTCGACGGGGTGGTCCGCCAAGCGAGCCCACGCCGTTCGACCGGCCTTCGTCAGGCGCAGCACGCGGGTGGGGGAGCCGCCGAAGAGGAGGCCGTCGGAGAGTTGTTTGACGCTCGGGTCGACGGCGAGCCGGAATCCGGCGGGCAGCGGGGTGGTCACAGCGTCAGCCCTCCGTCCACCGGGACGACCGCGCCGGTCATCGCGCCGCTTTCCGGCCCGGCGAGGAAGGCCAGGACGGCGGCGACCTCAGCGGGATCGAGCAGTCGCTGCTGAGGTTGTTGTGCGGCAAACGTTTGCGCCGCCGGAAGGTCGTACAGCCGGGCGCTCTCGGCGAGGATCGGCGTGTCGGTCGAGCCCGGGCTGACCGCGTTCGCGGTGACGCCGGAGTCGCCTAATTCCGTGCCCAGCGCGCGAATCAACCCGGCGACTCCGGCTTTCGCCGCGCAGTACGCGGCGAGCGTCGGCAGCCCGCGCGTCGCGGCGGCGGACGCGACGGCCAGGAACCGTCCGGAGCGGGGTTTCGGACGGCGCAGCATCGCTGGAATCGCTACGTGGGCGAGGTTGAGTACGCCGCGGAGGTTGACGTCGAGGACAGCGTCTTCCTGCTCCGGCGGCATTTCCCACAGTGGCACCCCGCCCGCGACCACTCCCGCCGCTGCGATGGCCGCGTCGAGTCCGCCCCATCGTTGTTCTGCTTCCGCGACGGCTGCGGCCAACTGCGCACGGTCGCGGACTTCCGCGCGGAATTCCTCCGCCGTACCGCCGTTTTCCCGGATCTTGGCGACCACTGTGGACAGTTCTTCAGCGGTGCCCATCGGGTAGGGGAGGGCGGGATCGTCGGCCGCGACATCCACCGCGAGCACGGCCCAGCCCTGGCCAGCCAGCTTCACTGCGGTGGCTGCGCCGATGCCGCGCGCCGCGCCGGTCACGAGGGCGGCTTTCACGGCGTCACCACGGAGGTCCAGTCGCGAACGTGCGCGCGCAACTGCGCCGTGAGGACGTCGAGGAGGCCCCGGCCTTCGTCCGCGGTGGCTCCAGTGGGATCGCCGAGGATTCCGGTTTCCGTCACGGCCAGCACACCGCCGTTGCGCAGCACCGGAAGCAACTCGCCCAGCGGACGGCCGTCGCCCGGCACCGCTTTCTCCATCTGCACATTTTCCGGACGGAGGGCCAGCTGCAGAGCGGTTTCCGGCCGTCCGGCGTGCGGATCGCCTTGCCAGCGCGGTTCGAACATCGAGACGTTCCGCGATTCCGTGCGCAGGATCGCGACCGCGCGCGTCACCGAAGCCGCGTTGCCTCCGTGCGCGGACACGAAAAGCAGCCGCCGGAACGTTTCGCAGGCCGACCGGCCCAGTTCCACGAGCAGGAGTTCCGTGGCCGCTTGCCCGATCGAGATCGTCCCGGCGAACCCGGCGTGTTCGCCGCTCGATCCGTACGGCACGGCCGGCGCGACCAGCACGTCCGGCCGTTCCGCGGCGAGCCGGTCGCACAACGCCGTCGCGATGTCGGTGTCCGTGCTCAACGGCAGGTGCGGGCCGTGCTGTTCGGTTGCCCCGAGCGGCACGGCGAGGATCGCGCCGGACGCCGCCTGTTCGGCGACGTCCGGCGACGACAGATCGGCCAGGCGCATCTCAGCGACCCGGCCCCGGGGCGAGGCCGGCGAGCGGGTTCTCGTCGCAGGCCCGGTCCGGCGGGCGGCGCATGCCGATGGTCACCGGAACCTTGCGGTGCGAATGGTCCAGCGACGGTTTCGGCACGCTGCCCGCGGCGACCCCGGCCAGCGCGCGTTCGCCGTGGCCGCGCACGCATTCCGGGTCCGGGCCGTCGAGCGGGAGCCCGGTGAAGAACTTCGCCGCCATGCACCCGCCGCGGCAGGCGTCGAACGCCGAACACGACGTGCAGGCCCCGCCGCTCTGCGGGCTGCGCAGTTGCGCGAACAGCTCGGATTCCCGCCACACCCGGGTGAATCCGCCCTCGCTGCGCGTGTTTCCGGCGAGGAAGGTGTCGTGGATGGCGAACGGGCACGCGTAGACGTCGCCGACCGGGTCGACCAGGCACACCACCCGGCCCGCCCCGCACAGGTTGAGGCCGGGCAGGCCACCGTCGCCGTAGCCCGCCAGGTGGAAGAACGAGTCGCCGGTGAGCACGTTTTCGCCGTGCTTGACCAGCCACTCGTACAGCTCCCGTTGCTGGGCCGCGGTGGGGTGCAGCTCGTCCCAGACGTCCGCGCCGCGGCCAGACGGGCGGAGCCGGGTGAGCCGCAGCTGGGCGCCGTAGCGGTCGGCAATTGCTTTGAAGTCGTCGAGCTGCCCCGCATTCTGCCGGGTGACTACGACAGAAATCTTGAAGTTCTCGAAGCCCGCGGCGGAAAGGTTCTCCATCGCCCGGACGGCGGTGCGGTAGGAGCCGGGGCCGCGGACGTGGTCGTTGACCTCCTCGGTGGCGCCGTCGAGGGAGATCTGGACGTCGACGTAATCGCTCCCGGCGAGCCGTTTCGCGACGTCCTCGGTGATCTTGATGCCGTTGGTGGAGAACTTGACGCCGACGTGGTGCTCGGTCGCGTAGTCGACCAGCTCCCAGAAATCGGGCCGGACAGTCGGTTCGCCGCCGCCGATGTTCACGTAGAACACCTGCATGCGCTCGAACTCGTCGATCAGCGCCTTGCACTCCTCGGTGCTCAGCTCGCGCGGGTCGCGGCGGCCGGACGAGGAAAGGCAGTGCACGCAGGAGAGGTTGCAGGCGTAGGTGAGTTCCCAGGTGAGGCAGATCGGCGCGTCGAGCCCGAACTGGAATTCGTCGACAAGCGGCATCACACGCTCCTCGGATGGATCATGTCCGACGCCGCGAGCGCGGCGAGGGCGGCGCGGTAGCGGGGCAATTCCGCCTGCGCGACCCCGGCCTGCGCACACGCCGCGCGGGCGGAGGGGTGGTCGGTCAGCGCCTGCACCGCGGCGAGCATGGTGCGGCTCTTGAGAAAGGACAGCCGGCGGGTGCCGAAGTGGTACAGCAGCGCGCCGAACCGCTCCGGCCGGATGGAGACCCGGCTGTCCAGTTCCCAAGCACCGTCCAGATCGAACGCCGCGGCGTCGCGGTCAGTAGACACCGCACATTCCGTCGATCGAGACCTCCTCGACGAGCAATTCGTCGGCTACGACCTCTTCGGCCTTCGTGTCGGCTGCGGTTGTCGTCTCGCTCATCGTGACTCCCTTGTCCCGCTCGGCGATATTTGACACTTGGTGTCGAATGTGACGGCGACAATACTGTCACCCCGTGCCAGAAGCAATGGCCTGTCCGCGCGAGACACCCGATCGGGCGTTCTGTTTCGCCGGGAACCGACTGCCCCGCTCGCCCGACTCCTCAGGAGGCGGACGACGCGAAGGGAGCAGGATGGCCATCGGCACAGACGACGCGCCACGCACCGAACGAGAACTGGCGACCGGATGGGCGGCGCTGCGTCCGCTGGTGTTGCGGCTGCACTTCTACGCCGGAGTGTTCGTCGGACCGTTCCTGCTGGTCGCTGCGCTGACCGGGATCGCGTACGTGTGGACGCCGCAACTGGAGGAGGCTCTTTACTCGCAGGAGTTGCACGTCCCGGCCGCCGCTGGCGCGGTGTCGCTGGACCAGCAGGTTCTCGTCGCGCGTGCGCAGGTGCCGGACGGGAAGGTGATCGGCGTCCGCCCGGCGCCGTCCGCGACTGACACCACCCAGGTGATCTTCGACCGTCCGGGTCTGGCACCGAGTTACCGGTACACAGTGTTCGTCAATCCGCATGACGGCGGGGTTCGCGGCGCGCTGGAGACCTACGGTTCGGGGCAGGCGATGCCGGTCCGAGGCTGGATCGACACCCTGCACCGCAACCTTCATCTAGGCGACTTCGGCCGGTTGTACAGCGAGCTGGCGGCGAGTTGGTTGTGGGTGATCACGCTCGCCGGGTTGGCTTTGTGGCTTGGCCGTCGCCGACGCTTGCGTGCTGTGCTTTTGCCTTCCGGCGGCAAACCCGGACGGCGGCGGCTGCGTTCCTGGCACGGCTCGGCTGGCCTGTGGATCGCCGCGGGGCTGTTGTTTCTCTCCGCCACCGGATTGACATGGTCCCTTCATGCGGGCGCGAACATCACCGATCTGCGGTCCTCTTTGGACTGGACTACGCCGTCGGTTTCGTCGGCCTCTCGGTCTCCCGGCGACGTCGGCTGGCAGGCGGTTCGCGACGCGACCGTGCGGGCCGGATTGTCTGATCCGGTGGAGATCCGGCCGCCTGCCACGGGTGGCTATGTGGTGCAGCAGGTCGGAAGGGGTTGGCCGTCCAAACAGGACTCGATGGCGGTCGATCCTGGCACGGGCGTTGTTGCTGGGACGTTGAGGTTCGCTGACTATCCGCTAGCCGCGAAGCTGAGCCGGTGGGGGATTGACGCGCATATGGGGCTGCTGTTCGGGGTCGCGAACCAGATTGTGCTGACGGTGCTCGGTGCGGCGTTGGTTTGTGTTGTGGGGTGGGGATATCGGATGTGGTGGCTGAGGGGCTGCTCTGGTCGGCCGGTAGCGGGTGGCTTGCGTGGCGGGGGCCGTTCCGGCGAGTCGCGTGGCTTGGATCGGTTGCCGGAGGATGACCGACGCAGGCGTGGCCGGGCTCGCTTCGGCCGCTTGCCGATAGGCGGGACGCGTGTCGGCGGGTTGCCAACGGACGATGTGCGGCTGCCCGGTGAGGCCGACGCTGGCCGATCGCCGGAGGGCGCCGAGTCGTTGCGCGGGCAGGCTCGTTCCGGCCAGGCGTCGATACCCGGCGTGAGCGGTGAGACTGGCGAGTTGCCAACGGACGCCGCGAGGCCGCGTAGCGAGGCCTCCTCGGGCCGATCGCCGGAAGATGACGGGGCGTCGGGCGGTCCGGTCCTGTCTGGTCGTGGCGGGGCTCGGCCGGATCGGTTGCCAGCGAACGGCGAACGGTCGCGGGACCGGGGCCGTTTCGGCCGATTGCCGATGCGCGGCGCATGGCGGCGAATCCCCGGGCGAGTGCTGGCTCCGGTGCTGGTCGGAGTAGCGGTCGTGGGCTGGTTCCTTCCGGTTTTCGGGTTGTCGCTGCTGGGATTCCTGGCCGTGGACTGCCTGCTGGGCCTGCGCCGGGAGGTCGCGCGATGATCGCCGAAACGGGTTTGCGTTGGATCCTCACGCTGCTGTTCGCCGCGGCCGGGACGTTCTGCCTGTACCGGTGCGCGCGGCGTCCGGGCGTCAGCGGCCGCGTGGCGGACGCGCTGCACGCGGCGATGTGCGCCGGAATGGTCACGATGGCTTGGCCCGCGACGATGACTTTCGCGCGGATGCCCCAGGTCGTGCTGTTCGCGGCGGCCGCCGGATGGTTCGCGGTGAGCGCGGCGCTGGGATTCGGGCACGGACGGCTGCCGGGAGCGCACCACGCGCTGATGATGGCCGGAATGGCGTGGATGGCGTTCGTGATGCCGTCGGCGATGGCGGGAATGACGATGTCCGAGACGGCGATGGGCGGCGAGCACGCCGGGATGGACATGGGCGACGCGGGCATGACGATGACCGGGCACGCACCCGCGCACGTGATGGCGGTCGCGGCAGTGCTGGCGGTGGTGTTTTTGGCGGCCGGGGTCGCGTGGCTGGCCCGGGCGATCGACCACGCCCGGACGGTCGCCCGGCCAGGACGGCGGGAGGTCGGGTTGGCGATGGAAGGGGTGATGAGCTTGGGAATGGCGGTGATGGCGGTGGCGATGATCTGAGCCGGGTCGGGATGTTTGGGCTCGGCCGCTTCCCGGGGCTGACCGGCTTTGGCTGACGCTTGAACACGACCGCCGTGACTCCGGCCCGAAGCAACGGATCCGCAGTTCCAGCCAATTCCGCAATGCTTAGCCTGACCAGCTCAGACGACAGGTTTGCGACCCCTGGCCTGCGTGGCCCAATGCAAGAGGCGGCGCATGGCCGTTGCCTCGGGTTACGTCGGCTGGTGTCGCGAGCCGTATCAGACTGCGCGGTCTTTCTCGGATTGCCGCTGGCGTGCGGTTCGCGTCGCGTGTGGCTCTGTGATGGCACCGCGAAGCGACCTCGCGCTCGAGCGTTCCCGGTGTGAGCTGCTTGGCCGGAACGCCCGGGGCGAACGGGCGGTCAGGCGGCGCGGTGCCGTCCGGTCGGGCGTTGGGAGTCGCGGCCGCGTTTCGGGTGCGGGCGGACCAGGGCGAGCGCGCCGTGGGTGGTGACGGTGGTCTGGTCCGGGTCGTCGGCGGTGTCGGCGAGGTCTGGGCCCGGCTGGTGGCGGAGCCGGTGCTGGCGGTGGACCGCGTAGAGCAGCGCCAGTCCGACGACGAGGAAGACGTGCGACAGCACCCGGGCGACTGTCACCCGGTCGCCGATCAGGTCGCTGGTCGTGAGCACTGCGAGGACGATCACGAATCCGGTGATCATCGGCAACTGCCCGGCCGCCGCGCGGGTTCGCAGGGCGGCCCACAGCAGGCCGACGCCGACCGCGAGGTTCCAGGCCGCGCTTTCGTTGATGAGGTGGCCTTCCATGAAACCGCCGGTGCCGTGGGCGTTGTCCATGCCGAGCAGTTGCGCGAACGCCAGCCCGCACTGGACCAGCCCGACCAGTCCCAGCGCGACCCGCAGACCCCATTTTTCCCTCGGCGGGGCCGGGGTTTGGGCGAGGATCCGGTCGGTGAGATCGGGCACCTCGGGCGCGCTGCGGACCAGCATGGTGCGGCGCAGCGTCGCGCTTCGCTCGTACCAGCTCCGGCACGCCGCGCAGGTCTCGAGGTGCTGGTCGACCTGCGGTTCGGGCAGCGGACCCGCTTCGCCGTCGAGTCGCGCGGACAGCGCTTCGCGGAAGATTTCACAGCTCACGTCTGTCATAGTCGCTCGGATGCGCGGCCGAGTTCCCGGCGGGCTCGACGAATTTTCCCGGGACCTGGTCGTGGAACCGCCGCCGGACGGCATGGACTACCGTGACGTCCGTGTCCACCGGCCGCGACAACGACGACGAGCGGATCACCGCGCTGGCCCTCGCCGCCGGCCGCGGCGACCAGGTCGCATTGGAAGCCTGGGTCCGCGCGACGCAGGCCGACGCGTGGCGCTTCCTGGCCCACCGCACCAGCCCGGCCGACGCGGACGACCTCACCCAGGAAACGTACCTGCGCGCGTTCGGCTCGCTGCCGCGCTTCGCGGGCCGGTCGTCGTCGCGGACGTGGCTGCTGTCCATCGCCCGCCGGGTGGTCGTCGACCGCATCCGCGCGCGCTCGGTCCGCCCCCGCGAATCCACGACGGCCGACTGGCAGCGAGCCGCCGAAGAACAATCGGCGCGGACGCGCACGGCGGGCTTCGAGGACCTCATCGAACTGGGCCTCCTGCTCGACACCCTGGACGAGGACCGCCGGGAAGCCCTGGTGCTGACCCAATTCCTGGGCCTTTCCTACGCGGAGGCGGCCGAAGTGTGCGGCTGTCCGGTCGGCACGGTGCGTTCCCGGGTGTCCCGCGCCCGTGATGATTTGCTGCGCGCGCAGGAGGAGAACGACACCGCGATGTGACGCGGGTTGTTCCGTTCTGCCGGGGCGCTGGGCTGTCGGCGTGGGGTGCTTGGTAGTCGGGCGGATCTGCTTGGCTGTCGGCGAGTAGTGGATTGTCCGGCAGGTTGGCGGACAGCTTGGATACCGGGGCGGGCCGCTGCTCGTGTCGGGTGGCGGGCGAAGTGGACGGCTGGCTGTCGCGGATGACGGCTGCGGGCCGGTTGCTTGGCGGCGATCGTCTGAAGTGGACGGTGGCGGATCGCCGAGTTGAGCGATTGGCTCGCTTCCCGAGCCGAGCCGAGCCGAGCCGAGCCGAGCCGAGCCGAGCCGAGCCGAGCCGAGCCGAGCCGAGCCGAGCCGAGCCGAGCCGAGCCGTTGTTTCGGCAGCCCGCTAGGCCCCGCCATGGGATCCGGCCGTGATCCAGATCGCGGGAACTCGCGGGCGCCTCCGCCCGACCATTCTGTTGTGCGCACTATTCCGGCCCCGCACCGGCGGGGTTTGCTTGCCGCAGCGGGGTTTGCCGCCGTGGCCGTCGTGGCGGTGGTCGCCGCGGCGGGCGATGTCTATGCCGCTCTCGGCAACCCGGCTCCCGGCCCGTTGACGTCCTTGGGCACCTCCTTGCTCCGGTTGATCGCCGACGCGGCCGGGGTGGTCTGCGTCGGCGGGCTGGCGTTCGCGGCGTTTCTGAGCCCTCCCGGCGAATCGGGACGGCTCTCCCCGGACGGCTACGCAGCGACCCGCACCGCTGCGGGCGCCGCGGTCGTCTGGGCGCTCGCGGCCGCGGTGCTGGTGCCGTTCGACGCCGCTGACGCGTCCGGGCGCCCGGTTTCCGAGGCGTTGCACCTGGCGAACCTCGCCGTCCTCGTCGACGCCATGGAGGAACCCAAAGCCTGGCTCTGCGTCCTGGCAGTGGCGGCGACCGTAGCGATCGGCGTTTGGCGCACGTTGACCTGGCGCACCACGGTGTGGTGGCTGGGGCTCGCCATCGTCGGACTGCTGCCGCGCGCCATCGCCGGGCACGTTTCCATCGGCGGGTGGCACGACCTGGCCACGAATGCCTTGGTGTGGCACGTGATCGCGGCAGCCCTGTGGACTGGCTCCCTCGTCGCGCTGCTGCTCCACGTCCGGCGTTCGGGCTCGGCACGAGAGGTCGCGCTGCGCCGGTATCGGCGGTTGGCGACCTGTTGTCTCGTCGTACTCGCCGCGTCCGGAATAGTCGACGGCCTCGCACTTGCCCGTCCGGCTGGATTACTTACTGGCTATGGTTTTCTCCTCGGGGTGAAGATCGTTGTCACGGTGGTGTTGGCGGTGCTGATCGCCGGCACGCGCCGTCGTTGGGGCGGCGGGAAAGCGGCTCTCGTTGCTGAGGTCGTGGTGCTGGCTGGGGCTATGGGCGTCTCGGCTGGGCTGGCACATCTGGTGCCACCAGCGTTCGTGGACGATCCGGCGACCGTCGGCGAGACCGTGCTCGGCTACGACCTGCCCGACCCTCCGACGTTCGCCAGGCTCTTCCTGGATTGGCGTCCGGACTTGCTGCTCGGTGTCGTGGCAGTGCTCGCCATCGCGGCCTACGCGGTCGGGGCGCGCCGTCTCCGCACTCGCGGCGACGACTGGCCGCGCGGCCGGTTCTGGGCGTGGACCTGCGGCTGGGCGACGGTGCTGATCGCGACGTCGTCCGGCCTGGGCAAGTACTCGTCCGGAACCTTCAGCCTGCACATGGTCATCCACATGACGCTGGCCATGCTCGCCCCGGTGCTGCTCGTGCTCGGCGGCCCGGTGACCCTCGCGTTGCGCGCCTTGCCGGTGGCGGGCAACGGACCGGACGGTCCGCGCGAGTGGCTGGTGGCGCTGCTGCACTCGCGGTTCACGCGCCTGGTCGCGCACCCGCTGGCGGCGTCGGTGGTGTTCGTCGGCTCGTACTACGCGCTGTACTTTTCGGGCCTGTTCGGCGAGGCGATGCGCTACCACTGGGCGCACCAGCTGATGAACCTCCATTTCCTCGTGTCCGGCTACGTTTTCTTCTGGCTGGTGATCGGCGTCGACCTCCCGCCGCGCTCGTTGCCGCATCTCGCGCGGCTCGGCATGATGTTCGCGGTGATGCCGTTCCACGCGTTCTTCGGCGTGATCCTGATGAACAAGCAGACGGTGATCGCCGAGACGTTCTACCGCTACCTGTCCCTGCCGTGGATGCCTGACCTCCTCTCCGATCAACGCCTTGGCGGCGGCATCGCCTGGGCCACCGGGGAAATCCCGATGATCGTGGTCGTCGTGGCGCTGCTGGTGCAGTGGGGCCGCCACGACGACCGCGAAGCCGCGCGTCTGGACCGTCGCTTCGACCAAGGCGACGACGACGATTTCGCCGCCTACAACGCGATGCTCGCCAACCTGGCGGCCAGAAGGCAGTAGCCGCGGTCCGATGCCTGCCTCAGCGAATCAGGTTCGGTCGCTCCTGAGCTTCGCTCGACTGGCATCGGATCCGCTGCTCGCTGCATCCGCCTGCCCGTAGATCGCGCGTCGGATGGTCACAGTCTCGTTGCACCGCAACGACTCCATTGTTAAGCCACCGCAGCCACCACCTTGTCCAAGGCTCCGTCCTTGACGTCCGCGACGAGAACTTTCAGCTGTGCCAAGCTCATCTGCACGCGCTGCCCGAAGTCGTCGGTCAAGACGACGCGACGCTCCGGCGGGGCGGCGTCGTCGAGGAACAGCTCCGGGCAGCCGCAGTCGCAGTTGCCGCAGAACGTGGTCACGTGCCGCAGATCTCCTGCTACGGCAAAGGTTTCGGACATTTTCGCTCCTGTCTGATCGGGTCGGTTCGGGCACTGCCACCATCTGGATAGTCGTCGGAGAGGGGCGAAAGGTTCCCAAGTCACCCGAAGGAGTGGCGACGGAAAACCAGGCGTACTATGGAAATCAGTCCGCCTTCCCGGCGCCGGCACTGCCACCGCTTTCGTGCCCGTCCTGGAATTCGGAGAACCATGTCCACGCAGACCGCCGCCCCCGCGGCGACCCCGACCCGTCAACTCGATCTCGCCGTCGGCGGGATGACCTGTGCCGCTTGCGCGGCGCGCGTCGAGCGTTCCCTCGGCAAGCTCGCCGGCGTCCGCGCCACGGTGAACTACGCGACCGAACGCGCGACCGTCCACTATCCGCCCGACCTTGACCCCGCCTCGCTGGTCGCGACGATCGAGCGGGCGGGCTACACTGCGACTGTCCGCGGCGAAACGACCCCGGAAAACCGCGACGCGCGAGTGCGCGATCTGCGCCGTCGGCTGATCGTGGCCGCGGTCCTGGCTGTCCCGCTGGGAAACCTGTCGATCACGCTCGCGCTCGTGCCGTCGTTGCGATTCCCGTTGTGGGAGCTGGTGTGCCTGCTGCTCGCGACGCCGGTCGTCTTCTGGTCGGCGGCGCCGTTCCACCGGGCCGCGCTGCGCAATCTGCGGCACCGATCGTCCAGTATGGACACTCTCGTTTCCTTGGGCGTGCTGGCGTCCTACCTGTGGTCGGCGGCCTCGGTGCTGATCGGATCGGGCACCGAGGCGGGTTACTGGGTCGGGTTCGGCGCGACCGCGCCGGGTGCGGATTCGGTGTACCTCGACGTCGCGGCAGGCGTGACGACGTTCCTGCTCGCCGGCAGGTACTTCGAGGCGCGGTCCCGGCGCGGCGCGGCGGACCTGCTCGGTGCGCTGGACGCGCTGGCGGCCAAGGACGTGCGGATTCTGCGCGCGGAAGGCGAAGTGCTGGTCGGAATCGGCGAACTGGCGGTCGGCGACCGGTTCGTGGTGCGGCCGGGGGAGAAGATCGCCGCTGACGGAACCGTCGGCAGCGGCCTGTCCACAGTGGACGTAAGTGCCATCACGGGAGAACCGGTTCCGGCGGAAGTCGGGCCGGGAAACCGAGTGATCGGCGGGAGCATCAACCTGAACGGCAGGCTGATGGTGCGCGCGGAGGCGGTCGGGGCGCGGTCGCAGCTGGCGCAGATGAGCGCGCTGGCCGAGCGGGCGCAGGAGCGGAAGGCGGCGGTGCAGCGGCTGGCCGACCGGGTGTGCGCGGTGTTCGTCCCCGTGGTTTCGGCGCTTGCCGTGCTCACCCTGGCAGGGTGGTTGCTCAGCGGGAACCCGGTGCGGGATGCGTTCGGGGCGGCGGTGTCCGTGCTGATCATCGCGTGCCCGTGTGCGTTGGGGCTTGCGACGCCGACAGCGTTGATGGTCGGCGTCGGGAGAGGCGCGCAGCTCGGGATCCTGGTGAAGGGCCCGGACGCGCTCGAGGCGAGTCGTGCGGTGGACACCGTCGTGCTGGACAAGACCGGCACGGTGACCCAGGGGCGGATGACTCTCGCCGAGACCAGGGCGTTCGGGTCGTTTTCGGCGACGGAAGTCCTTCGCCTCGCGGCCGCGGTGGAAGCATCGTCAGAACACCCGATCGCAGCAGCGATTGTCGCCGGTGGACCGGATGTACTTCCGGCCGCTGCGGAGTTCGAGGCCTTGCCGGGGTTGGGCGCACGCGGGGTCGTCGACGGGACGGCGGTAGTGGTCGGGCGGCCCAGGTTGCTGGTCGGCGAAGGGGTTTCGGTTGGCCCGGAGGTCGAGGCCGAAGTGGCGTCGGCGGAGGCTGGCGGGGCGACGGTCGTGCTTGTTGCGAAAGGCGGCGAGGTCGCGGGCATGCTCGTAGTGCGGGACGAGGTGAAGCCGTCGGCGCGGGCGGCGGTCGCGCAGTTGCATCGGCTGGGATTGAAGACGGTGCTGCTGACCGGCGATAACGAGGCGACGGCGCAGGCGGTCGCGGCGGAGGTCGGGATTCCCGAGGTGCTCGCCGGGGTTTTGCCGAGCGAGAAGGCGGCGGCGGTGTCCGCGTTGCAGCGCAAGGGACATCGGGTAGCGATGGTCGGCGACGGAGTGAACGACGCTCCGGCGCTGGCGACCGCTGATCTCGGGCTGGCCGTCGCGGAAGGAACCGATTTGGCTTTGCGTTCGGCCGACATCATCCTGGTCCGCGACGATCTGTCGGTGCTGCCGGACGCGATCCGTCTCGCTCAGCGGACATTGCGCACGATCCGGGGCAATCTCGTCTGGGCGTTCGGGTACAACGTGGCCGCGTTGCCGCTTGCCGCGTGCGGACTGCTGAATCCGCTGATCGCGGGGGCCGCGATGTCGCTGTCGTCGGTGCTGGTGGTGGCCAACAGCTTGCGGCTGCGGAATTTCGCGCCCGGCCGCTGAGCCGGGGGTGGGCGGGATCACCCTGGCCGTCGCTCACTCGATTAGGTTAGGTTTGCCTAATCAGTCGGCGACGGAGGGTGAGGTGCGCGGTGACGCGGGACGCGGAAGCCGGGATCGAGGGGCGGGTCGCGCTGGTCACCGGCGGTGCGCGCGGAATCGGGGCGGCCGTCGTGGAGGCGCTCGCCCGGGCCGGTGCCGTGGTGGCCGCGGTCGACATCGACGAGGAGGGGGTGCGGGAGGTCGCCGCGCGGGACTACGGCGCGGGGCTGGCTCAGGCTGACGTCGGGGATCTTTCGGGGGCCAGGGCGCTTGGCCGTCTCGCGGGAAGTTCTGCCGCGGAGGATGGTGCGCGACCGCCGGCGGAATCGGTTGCGGGGGTGCTCGCGGACGGTCCTGGGCGGATAACAGCCGATGCGGCGCGGGGTCGGGTGGACGCCAGTGTCCAGCTGCCGGTCCGCGGATGGCGCGGGCAGGTGGTGCCGTTCGTGGCGGATGTTGGGGATCCGGCGGCGGTCGCGCGGGTGGTGGCGGATGTCGAGCGCGAGTTGGGGCCGATCGGGATCGGGGTGTCGGTCGCGGGGGTGTTGCGGCCTGGGACGGTCAGCGAGACCAGCGACGAGGACTGGGCGGCGACCTTCGCGGTCAACTCGACTGGGGTTTTCACTGTGCTGCGCGAGATCTCCCGGCGGATGCAGCCGCGGGGGAGCGGGACGCTCGTGACTGTGGGGTCGAACGCCGCTGGTGTCCCGCGGACCGGGATGGCTGCTTATGCGGCTTCGAAGGCTGCTGCGACCATGCTCACTCGCTGTCTCGGGCTGGAGCTCGCCGGGTCGGGGATTCGGTGCAACATCGTCTCGCCGGGGTCGACCGATACCGACATGCAACGTCTACTGTGGACGGACGACTCCGGCGAAGCTCGCGTGATCGCGGGGAATCTGGAGGAATTCCGCGTCGGGATTCCGCTCGGGCGGATCGCCGACCCGGCCGATATCGCGGACGCGGTGCTGTTCCTCGCGTCCGACCGGGCGCGGCACATCACCATGCAGAACCTCTACGTCGACGGCGGGGCCACGCTTCGCGCGTGACCCGGGTTGACCCGCCGGGCGGCTTTTCCTTTTCGTCCGGATACGGTAGCGTCCATTAGGTTAGGCTAACCGAACAGTCAAGGTCTGGACCTTGTCCAAGGAACAGACGGGGCGGCTCGGCCGCCTGCGCGTGTGCGAAAGGGAATTCACCTCGTGTCCTCACCTGCTCCGGCCCGTCCGCGGCCGGTCCACCGGGCGGCGGATCTCCTGGCCGCGTACCTGCCGGGATCGTTCTACTACTCGTCGGCCCGCGGGGTGCTGCTCGCCGACGGGGTGCACTCGTGCGTCCGCGGCACACCCGGCAACCGGGCCGCGGCTGCTGCTGAGGCGTTGGAAGCCGCTGTGCTGGCGGGGGTTGCCGATCCGGTGGTGGTGGGGGCGATCGGGTTTCGGCCGGATTCCGGGAGCAGCCTGATCGTGCCTGCGGTGGTGCGCCGGGCCAAGGCGCCGGGCGACGTGGCGGGCTCGGATTCGGGCGTGGGCGGTCGCGCGGACCTGGCTGGCGGGGTTTCGGGCGCGAATGGTCGCGGGAAGTTGGCTGGCGGGGTTTCGGGTCTGGGCGGTAGCGCGGAGCTGGCCGACGAGGTTTCGGGCGTGGGTGGTCGTGGGGAGTTGGCTGGCGGGGTTTCAAACGCGGGCGGTTGCGCGGAGCCGGTCGACGAGGTTTCGGGCGCGGGCGGTCGCGGGGAGTTGGCCGACGAAATTTCAGGCGGGAGCGGTCGCGAGAAGCTGGCCGAAGAGGTCCCTGCTGCGGGCGATCGCAGGGTGCCGAGCGGGTTCTCGGCTCAAACCTCCTGGACCGTAGTCCCTCAACCGGCCCCCGAGGTCTACGCCGAAAGCGTCCGCCGGGCGGTCGGCCTTATCGCCGACGGGGAACTCGAGAAGGTCGTCCTCGCCCGCGCGTTGGATCTCGTTGGGCAGCAGGGCCTTTCCGTCCAGCAACTGCTCCGCAATCTCGTCGTGGCGGACCCGGGAGCGCACGCCTTTGCCGTTGACGTCAGCGCACCGGGGGATGCGGCGCCGCGGACGCTCGTCGGGGCCAGTCCGGAGTTGCTGGTGTCTCGCAAGGGGGACGTCGTGACCGCGAATCCGCTTGCTGGCTCGCGGCGGCGGACCGGGGATCCGGTCCAGGACGCGCAGGCGATTGCCGAGTTGAGAGTGTCCGAAAAGGACCTCAATGAACACGCTCTCGTCGCGGCGCAGGTCGCGGAGGTGCTGGGGCGGTACTGCACCGAGCTGGAAGTTCCGGAAGAGCCGGAAGTGATGGGCACGCCTACGATGTGGCATCTCTCCACCCGGATCACGGGGCGAGTGGGGCCGGGTGGGCCGTCGTCGTTGGAGTTGGCTGAAGCTTTGCATCCGACGCCCGCGGTGTGCGGCGTGCCGGTCGAGCTGGCGCGGGACACGATCGCACGGCTGGAACCCGAGGATCGCGGGTATTACGCGGGGCTGGTCGGCTGGACCGACCTCGCGGGGGACGGCGAATGGGTCGTCACGATCCGGTGTGCGGAGGTGTCCGACAAGACGGCGCGGCTGTTCGCGGGGGCGGGCGTCGTCGCTGGGTCTGATCCGGCGGCGGAACTGGCCGAGACCAGTGCGAAGTTCGGGACGCTGCTGCGCGCGCTGGGTGCGGAGGGGGTCGCGTGAACCTGTGGCCGGAAGAAACCGCGGCCAGGTATCGGGCCAGCGGGTATTGGCGGGGGCAGACGTTCGGGGCGTTGCTGACGTCGCTCAAGGACGCGTATGCGAGCCGGACGGCGGTGGTCGGCGAGGAGCAGCGGTGGACGTTCGCCGAGTTGGACGAGCGGGCGCATCGGCTTGCGGCTGGGTTTGTCGCGAACGGGATCAAGCAGGGCGACCGGGTGGTCGTGCAGTTGCCGAATATTCCGGAGTTCGTGTCTGTCGTTTTTGGACTGTGGCGGGCGGGTGCGGTGCCGGTGTTCGCGTTGCCCGCGCATCGGGACAGCGAGTTGCGGCACTTCGTGGAGCAGAGCGAAGCACAGGCGATTATCACCGTAAAAGAGCACGCTGGGCACGATCACGCGAAGATGGCGCGGGAGGTTGCCAAGCGGAAATCCCTAGTAGTAGGGGAATCGGAGTTCGCGGAGCTGGCGGCGACCGCGCCGCGGGAGTTGCCGGAGCCGGATCCTGACGGGATGGCGTTTCTGCAGCTGTCCGGCGGAAGTACCGGGTTGCCGAAGCTGATTCCGCGTACTCACGACGATTATCTCTACAGCGTCAGGGAAAGTGCGCGGATCTGCGGGCTCAAAAAGGAAAGCGTGTATCTCGCGGCCCTGCCCGTCGCGCATAACTTCCCGCTCAGCTCGCCGGGGCTGCTCGGTGCGTTGCACGCGGGCGCGGCCACGGTGATGGCGCCGCGGCCGGACGCCGACACCGCGTTTCGGTTGATCGAGGCCGAAGGGGTCACGATCAGCGGGGTGGTTCCGCCGTTGGCGGCGGCTTGGGTGCAGGCGGCGGCGCGGACCCAACGAGACCTGTCCTCTTTGGACGTTCTGCTCGTCGGCGGCGCGAAATGCGGCCGGGAACTCGCCGAACGCATCGGTCCGGCGCTGGGATGCCAGTTGCAGCAGGTGTTCGGCATGGCCGAGGGGCTGGTCTGCTACACCCGGCTGGACGATCCAGAAGACCTCGTCTTGAGCACCCAAGGGCGGCCGATTTCGCCAGACGACGAGGTGCGCGTCGTGAATCCGGACGATCCGCTGGCGAAATCGGACCATGTAGTCGAGCCCGGCGAAATCGGCGCGCTGCTCACGCGCGGGCCGTACACGATTCGTGGCTACTACAACGCGGCCGAGCACAACAAGACTGCGTTCACCGAGGACGGGTTTTACCGCACTGGAGATTTGGTGCGGCAACGGGAATCCGGGCATCTCGAGGTCGTCGGGCGGGCGAAGGAGCAGATCAACCGCGGCGGCGAGAAGGTCGCGGCGGAAGAGGTCGAGAACCATCTGATGGCGCATCCGGGCGTGCTCGACGCGGCCGTCGTCGCGGTGCCCGACGAGTACCTCGGCGAGCGGACCTGCGCGTATGTCGTTCCGGTGGACGGCGAACAGCCGAGCGCGGCGGAACTGCGCCGGTTCGTGCGCGGGCGCGGGATCGCCGCGTTCAAGGTGCCGGATCTGGTGGAGGTGGTCGGGGAGTTCCCGGTCACCGGCGTGGGCAAGACCAGCAAACGCGAACTGCGGGCGGCGCTGGCCGCCCTGGCGAAGGAGAGGTGAGGCGTGTCCCTGCCGAAGATCCGGGCGTACCCGCTGCCGACGGCGGCGGACCTGCCCGCGGGACGGGTCGACTGGCGGCCCGACCCGTCGCGGTCGGCCCTGCTCGTGCACGACGTCCAGCGGTATTTCCTTGCCCCGTATGAGGGCTCGCCGATTCCGGAGATGGTCGCGAACATCGCGGAGCTCGCCGAGAAGGCGCGCAGTTACGGCGTTCCGGTGTTCTACACCGCGCAGCCGGGCAAGCAGCCGGCCGCCGATCGCGGGCTGCTCACCGAATTCTGGGGCGACGGCATCGGCGCGGTGATCGACGACGACCCGCGCGCCGCGGACATCGTCGACGAGCTGGCTCCGCGGCCGGGCGACATCGTGCTGGACAAATGGCGCTACAGCGCCTTCCAGCGCAGCACTTTCCGCGAGCAGCTCGGCGACCGCGACCAGCTGCTGATCACCGGCGTCTACGCGCACATCGGCTGCCAGACCACGGCGGTCGAGGCGTTCATGCGCGACGTCCGGCCGTTCCTGATCAGCGACGCGGTCGCGGACTTCGACCGCTCCCGGCACGACCAGGCGTGCGAGTACGTCGCGCAACGCTGCGGCGTCGTCACCACCACCGCCGACGCGCTCGCCGCGCTCTCGGCGCCGATTCCCGCAGGAGCACCTCGATGAGCAACCCCGGACTGACGGCCGACCAGGTCAACGCGGACGTCGCCGAACTGCTCGGCTGCGGCCTCGACGAGCTGACCCCGGACACCGACCTCGCCGACCTCGGCCTCGACTCGATGCGGATCATGAGCCTGGTCGAGAAGTGGCGCGGCGCGGGCGCGGCGCAGCTGGAATTCGCCGACCTCGCCGAAGACCCGCGCCTCGGGCATTGGACGAAGCTGCTCACCGGCGGCGCGCAGTGAGCCGGGACGAGCACCGGCACCGCCACACCGCCCGGATCGCGGAGGTCCGCGCGGGCCGTCAGGCCGAGAAAGTGCCGTACCCCATCAGGATCCGACGCGCGGAGGTCGTGCGGACCAGCGCGGTCGGCGCCGGGCTGCTGCGCGTCACCCTCGGCGGGCCGGGCACGGCGGGGTTCGAGGCGCATTCGCCGGACGAGCACGTGAAGATCCTCTTCCCGGACGCCGACGGCCAGCTCCGGCTGCCCGAGGCGAACGGTGACCTGCTCCGCTGGCCGAAGCCGTCGCCGGTTTCGCGCGAGTACACCGTCCGCCGCTACGACCCGGCGTCCGGCGAACTGGACCTCGACGTCGCCCTGCACGACGGCGGTCTCGGCTCGGATTGGGCGCGCGCGGTTCAGCCGGGCGAAGCCGTGCACGTCGCCGGTCCGCCGGGCGGGCTGATCGTGCCGCACAACTACGACCGCTACTTGCTCGCCGGCGACATCACGGCGTTGCCCGCGCTCGCGCGCTGGCTGGAGGAACTGCCGCGGACCGCGGTGG
The DNA here is from genome assembly GCF_041346965.1 of Amycolatopsis sp. cg13. Classification (GTDB taxonomy): domain Bacteria; phylum Actinomycetota; class Actinomycetes; order Mycobacteriales; family Pseudonocardiaceae; genus Amycolatopsis. Next base: position 2,327,517 of record NZ_CP166848.1, on the reverse strand, counting down.
GCTGGGCGTTCGCCGAGGTCGCCGACGCGAGCGAGGAGATCGACCTCGACGCTCCGGAAGGCGTCGAAGTCCATTGGCTGCACCGCGGAGCAGCCGCGCCGGGCAGCGTCGAGCTTCTCGCCGACGCCGTGCGCGAAGTCAAAGTGCCAGAAGGCGAACGGCTTTACGCGTGGATCGCCGGAGAGGCGGGCGCGATCAAGCCGTTGCGCCGTTGGCTGCGTGACGACCTCGGGCTCGCCCGCGAGGACTACGACGTGACCGGCTACTGGAAACGCGGCGTCGCGGACTTCGACGACGAGCACGACCACTGATCCACCAGAACAGCAAGGACCTTCGCATGACCGTCACCAGAAAGACCCGTCTCGCCGCCGCTGCCCTCGCGGTCGCCCTCACCGTCGTAGCCGGCTGCGGCTCCGGTGACGCACAAAGCGGCGGGAGCGACGCCCCGACCCGTGCGTTCGCCGCCGACAACGGCGAGATCAAGATCCCGGTCAAGCCGAAGCGCGTGATCGCGACCGGCTACGCCGTCCCCGCGCTGCTCGAGGCGAAGGCTCCGCTTGTCGGGATTTCGACGTGGAAGCGCGGCCTGCCGATGATGACGACCGAGGACCGCAAGAAGTACGACGAGCTGCCGAAGGTCGCGGGCGAACAGGCCGCCGAGACGAACTACGAGGCGATCGCGCAGGCGGATCCGGACCTGATCGTGATCGGCGTGCCGAAGCCGGTGCTCGCGGACATCGACGTCAAGCGGCTGCAGGAGATCGCGCCGGTCGTGGCGATCGGGCCGTCGGTGCCGTCGGCGTGGCGGGAGCTTTCGCGCAAGCAGTCCGACGCGGCGGGCGCGCTGGCCGGGTTCGACGCCGCGCGCCAGGAGTACGAGGCGAAGGCGAAGCAGCTCGCGGACAAGTACAAAGCCGTGCTGCCGCAGCTGAAACTGGGCCACGTCGGCGCGTACGGCGAGGTCGCGAAGGGCAACTTCCAGCGCGAGTTCAAGGATTCCTGGGGCACCAACATCGCGCAGGACCTCGGCGCGAACTACTACGGCCAGGTGAAGGTCAAGGGCGGGGGCTCGAAGGACGTCAGCGAGTACCCGTCGATCGAGGAACTGCCCACGGCGTTCGCGCAGGCGGACGCGATCACCTACTCGGTGAAGCCGGACGGCTCGGTGCCGCCCGCGGTGAAGTACGTGCTCGATTCGCCGTTGTGGAAGGAACTTCCGGCGGTGAAGGCGGGCAAGACGTTCGCCTTCCGCTACACCGAAGCGGCCACCTACCGGGCGGCGATGAAGACGCTGGACGCGGTGGACCAGGCGTTCGCGCCGCTGCTGAAGAAGTGACCGCGCGCAGCCGGACCGCGCTGCTGGCCGCCGCCGTCGTCCTGCTGGCGGCGGTGGCCGTGGTCAGCGTGGGCGTCGGGGCGCACGGCATCGCGCCGGCGGAGGTGCTCAAGGCCATCTTCGGCCACGGTGATCCGGCCGATCAAGCGGTGGTGCGGGACGTCCGTGCGCCGCGGGCGCTGCTGGCGCTCGGCGTCGGCGCGGCGCTGGCGGTGGCTGGGGTGCTCGTCCAGGTGTTGTCGCGCAACCCGTTGGCCGAACCCGGTGTGCTCGGCGTGACCGCCGGGGCCGGGTTCGCCATCACGATCGGTTCCGCGCTCGGCATCGCCGTTTCCGAGTCGGGGGAGCTGCTATTCGCGGTGCTCGGCGCGGTGCTGGCAACGCTGCTGGTGTACGCGGTCGGCCGGCGGTCGCCGTTGCGGATGGTGCTCACCGGAACTGCGCTGACCTTCGTGCTCAGCGGCGTTTCGCTCGGCTTAAGGCTGTTGCTGCCCGACACTTTCGACCGGTACCGGTTCTGGGCGGTCGGTTCGCTGGCCGGCCGGGAACAGGCTCCGCTGACGGTGCCGCTGATCGTGATCGCGGTGAGCGTGGTCGCCGCGTTTCTGCTGAGCCGCCAGCTGAACGCACTCGCGCTGGGCGACACTGTCGCGCACACTCTCGGCGCGCGCGTGGCCCGAATCCGCGCGGTGACGCTGCTGCTGATCACTTTGCTGGCCGGAGCGGCGACCGCGGTGGCCGGGCCGATTCTGTTCGTCGGCCTGATCGTGCCGCATCTCGCGCGGCGCGCGGCGGGCGCTTCGGTGCCGTGGCTGACCGCGTTCGCGGTGGTGCTGGGCCCGATTCTGCTGCTGGTGTCGGACATCGGCTCGCGCGTGCTGCTGCCGACCGGCGAGGTGCCGGTCGCGATCGTGACGGCGTTCGTCGGCGGTCCGGTGCTGATCTGGGCGGTCCGCAAGTACGGGACGGCCACGCTGTGACCGCGTTCGTGTTCCGCCGGGGGCGGGTTTCGCTGCGGGTCGAGCGTCGTACCGTCCTCCTCGTCGCCGTGCTCGGCGTCGTTCTCGCCGGGCTCGCGTTGCTGGGGCTTTGTTACGGTGCGGCTTGGGCGAGTCCGGCGCGGGTGTTCGCCGCGCTCGGCGGGTCCGGCGGCGGACCGGGCGTGGTGATCCGCGAATGGCGGCTGCCGCGCGTGGCGGCCGGGCTCGTGTTCGGGGCCGCGCTCGGGCTGGCCGGGGCCATTTTCCAGAACGTCACCAGGAATCCGCTCGGCAGCCCGGACGTGATCGGCCTCGATTCCGGGGCCTACACCGGCGCACTGATCGCGATGACGGTGCTGTCCGGTTCTCCGGCGCAGCTGACGTTCGCGTCGGTGCTCGGCGGGCTGGTCACCGCGGCCGCGGTCTATCTGCTGTCGATGGGCGGCAGCCGGTCCGGGTTGCGGCTGATCGTCATCGGGATCGCGATCAACGCGATGCTGACCGCGTTGAACTCGTGGATCGTGCTGCGCGCCGACTTGGAAGTCGCGATCGCGGCGGTCGGCTGGAGCGCCGGTTCGCTCAACGGCATCGGCTGGAGCGACGTCGCTGTGCCGTTCGGGGTGCTGGCCGTGCTGTTCGCGGTGTTGCTGACCCGGGCGCCCGCGCTGCACCAGGCGGCGCTCGGCACGGAACTCGCGGTGACGACCGGTGTCCGCCACGAATCCCTGCGGCTGCAACTGGTCGTGATCGGCGTCGCTTGCACGGCGACGGTCACCGCGGTGGCCGGGCCGATCGCGTTCGTCGCGCTAGCCGCTCCGCAGATCGGCCGGAGGCTCGCCCGTGCGCCCGGCATACCGCTGCTGCCCGCCGCGCTGACCGGCGCGGTGCTGCTCGCCGGAGCCGACCTAGCCGCGCAGATGCTGCTCGCCCCGGTGTCGCTGCCGGTCGGCGTGGTCAGCACGGCGATCGGCGGCTGCTACCTGATCTGGCTGCTCACCAAGGAGGTGCGGCGGAAGTGACCGCCCGCTTGACCGCGCGGGATCTCACCCTGCGCTACGGCGACCGCGTCGTCTCGACGCGGTTGCAGCTCGACGTGCCCGACCGCGCGTTCACCGCGGTGGTCGGCCCGAACGCGTGCGGTAAATCGACATTGCTGCGCGCGTTCGTCCGGCTGCTGCGTCCGTCCGACGGCGGCGTGACCTTCGACGGCCGCGAGGTCGGGGCGTATCCGGCCAAGGCGCTGGCACGCCAACTCGGCTTCCTGCCGCAGGATCCGTCCGCGCCGGAGGACGTCCGCGTCCGGCAGCTGGTCGCGCGCGGCCGGTTCCCGCACCAGTCGCTGCTGTCGTCGTGGTCGGAGGAGGACGAGACGGCGGTGGTCGGCGCGATGACCGCGGCCGGGGTCGCCGGGCTGTCCGACCGTCCGGTGCAGGAACTGTCCGGCGGGCAGCGGCAGCGGGTGTGGATCGCGGTCGTGCTCGCACAGCGCACGCCGTACCTGCTGCTCGACGAGCCGACGTCGTTCCTCGACATCGCGCACCAGTACCAGGTGCTGGAGCTGCTGAAGCGGCTGCGCGACGAGGGCCGCACGGTGATCGCGGTGCTGCACGACATCAACCAGGCCTGCCGCTACGCCGACCACGTGGTCGCCATGCGCGACGGCCGGGTCGTCGCCGAAGGCGCGCCCGGCGACGTCGTGGACGCCGCGCTGATCAAGGAAGTCTTCGACCTGCCGAGCGTCGTGGTGCCCGATCCGGTCACCGGGACGCCGATGGTCGTGCCGTCGCTCTGACCCCAGGAGTCACCTGTTGAGCACCGCACTCGCCACCCTCGAGCTGACCAGCGCCCAGCTGGGCATCTGGAACGCGCAGCGGCTGGAACCGGATTCGCCGTATTACCTCGTCGGGGACGTCGTAGAAGTCTCCGGCGGCGCACCGGTCGACGTCGCGGCGCTGGCCGAAGCGATCCGGGCGACCACCGAGGAGGCCGAAAGCCTTCGCCTGCGGGTGCTCGACACTCCGGACGGCCCTCGGCAAACCGTGTCCGCCGAGCCGGTTCCGTTGCCGGAGATCGTTGACCTGCAAGGGGAAGCGGACCCGCTGGCGGCCGCGCACGCCCGGGTCGCGGCGGAGCGGCAGCGGGTGGCCGAGGCGTGTCGCGGGATGCTGGACCGGGCGTTGTTCTCGCACGTGATCCTCCGGCTTTCCGACACCGAAGTGTGGTTCACCCAGCTAGGCCACCATTTGGTGTTCGACGGATACACCGCAGCGATGCTCGCCCGGCGCACGGCCGCCCGGTACACCGCGGCGGTGCGAGGCGATGAGGTTCCGCCGTCGACGTTCGGCCGGTTCGCGGACCTGGTCGAAGCCGACCACGCGTACCGGATGAGCGAGCGCTTCACGAAGGACCGCGCGTACTGGTGCGATCGGTTCACGCCGATGCCGGAGCTGGCCGAGGACGCGAGCGCGGCCGGGCTGCCGGAAGCGACGTTCACCGCGCGCGCCGAACTCACCGCGGACGAGGTCGCCGGTCTTGGCGAACTGGGCAAGCGCGCCGGGACGACCTGGGGTGACGCGCTGATCGCATGCTACGCGGCGTTCCTGCATCGCGTGCTCGGGACGGCGGACGTCGTGTTCGCGGTGCCGCTGATGTGCCGGGTCGGGGCGGCGTTGCGGACTCCGGCGATGGCGGTCAACGTGCTGCCGTTGCGGGTCCGCGTGCAGCCGGGCGACCGTCCGGAGGAGCTGACCGCGCGGGTCGCGGAGGCGCTGCGGGAAATGCGCGCGCACCAGCGGTACCGGGGCGAGAATCTGCCGCAGGATCTGGCGGTGCCGGGCGCGGGCGCGTTGCTGCACGGGCGCGGGATCAACCTCAAGGCGTTCGACCTGGAGCTGGCGTTCGGCGAGGCGCGCGGGACGATGCGGAACGTCGCGGGCGGGCCGCCGGAGGACATGGGGCTCAGCGTGCTGCCGACGGCTGGCGGCGGGCTGTTGCTGGGGTTTGAGGTCGATGCGCGTTCGCAGGACGAGGCCGGCGTCGATGCGCAGCTTACCGCGTTGAAGGCGTTGATCTCCGCGTTCACTCGGGCGGACGCGCCGGTGGTCGGCGGGGTGGACCTGGTTCCGGACGTCGCTGCCTTGCTCGCCGAGTGGTCGACTCCTGCCATTGCCCCGCCGGAGGTCCGTGAAGGGCTCCTTGAGGGAATCAGATTCCCTCAAGGAGCCCTTCACGGACAGACCGCGCTGGTCTGCGGCGACGAGCGGCTCACTGGTGACGAGGTGCTGGACCGGGTGCACCGGCTGGCGCGGGCGTTGCGGGCGCGGGGTGTCGGAGCGGACGACGTGGTGGCGCTGGCGTTGCCCAGGTCGGTCGATCTGGTGGTGGCGTTGCTGGCGGTTCTTGACGCCGGTGCCGCGTTCCTGCCGCTCGACTTGGCGCATCCGGCGGAACGGCTTCGCTCGCTGGTCGCCGAGGTGACCCCGAAGCTCGCCGTCACAAACTCCGACCTGCTGCCGGGAGTGCCGCAGCTTCGGTTGGACGAGCCGTCGGTACGGGACGAGATCGCCGGGTATTCGGCGGCAGAACTGTCCGATGTGGACCGTCATCCGGAAGATCTCGCGTACGTCATCTTCACCTCGGGCTCCACTGGGCAGCCCAAGGGAGTGCTGGTCCGGTCCGGCGGGCTGGAGACGTTGCTGCGGAACCACCGCGCGACCACGGTCGCCGAGACCGCGCAGGGACGACGGCTCCGCGTGGCGCACACGTATTCCTTCGCCTTCGACTCGGCGATCGAACAGCTGCTGTGGATGCTGTGCGGACACGAATTGCACTTCTACGACACGGAAACCGCGCGCGACGTCGACGCGTTGCACGCCGCTTTCCTGCGCGACCGGATCGACGTCATCGACACGACGCCGTCGATGGCCGCGCCGTTGCTGGACGCGGGTTCGCTCGATCCGGCGTTGCTGGTGCTCGGCGGCGAGGCGACGCCGCCAGCGTTGTGGCAGCGGGTCACGTCGTCCGGTATCCGGGCACGCAATATTTACGGACCGACTGAGGCCACTGTGGACGGTGCCAGCGCGCCGATCACCGGCGACGAACCGGTGATCGGGTTTGCGGTGCCCGGCACGAGGGCGTACGTGCTCGATGCGGCGCTGCGGCCGGTGCTGCCGGGCAGTCGTGGGGAGTTGTACCTCGCCGGGCCGCATCTGGCTCGCGGTTACCTCGGCCGTCCGGGCGGGACGGCGGAGCGGTTCGTCGCCGATCCGTTCGGGCCGCCGGGGGAGCGGATGTACCGGACCGGCGACGTCGTGCGCTGGATTCGGGGGCGCGGTCTGGAGTACCTGGGACGCCGCGACGGTCAGGTCAAGATTCGTGGCCACCGCGTGGAATTGGGCGAGGTCGAGGGCGCGCTCGGCGCGGTTCCCGGTGTTCGGGCGGCTGCGGCGGCGGTGCGCGGGCCGCGCTTGATCGGGTATGTCGTCGGTGCTGGGCTTGTAGCGGAGGACGTGCGCGCGACGCTCGTGCAGCGGTTGCCGGAAGCGATGGTCCCGGCGGCGGTCGTGGTGCTGGACGAACTTCCGGTGACCGGCAACGGAAAACTCGACCGGGCCGCGCTGCCCGCACCGGCAGCGGCAGACGGTGGGCGCGAGCCGCAGACCGAGCGGGAACGGTTGCTGTGCGCGGCGATCGCCGAGGTGATCGGCGTGGAGCGGGTCGCGGTCGACGATGATTTCTTCGCCCTCGGCGGCGACAGCATCACGGCGATCAGCGTGAGCAGCCGGTTGCGGGCACACGGACTCGACCTCCGACCGCGGGATTTGCTGGCACGGCGCAGTTTCGCGGCCCTGGCGGCGGCGAGCCGGGATCTGTCCGAACCGGACAGCGAACCGGACGAGCCGATCGGTGAGGTTCCGGCGCCGCCGATCGTGCGGACGTTGTTCGACCTGAATCCGGATCTGGACGCGATCGTCGGCTATGCACAGTGGACAGTGCTCCGAGTGGACGGTCCGGTGCCAAGGCTGCGCGAAGGTGTTCAGGCGCTTCTGGATCACCACGATGTGCTGCGGCTTCGGGTCGAATCCGACGGTTCGTTGGTGATCCGGCCTCGGGGAGCAGTCGCGGCGTCGGTGAGCGAGGCGACGGGGGATCCGGCTGAGGTGGCGGAGCGGCTGGCGTCCGAATTGGACCCGCGCGCCGGGGCGATGCTGCGGGTCGCGCTGGTGGGGGACCACGTGGTGATCGTCGTGCACCACCTGGCGATCGACGGGGTTTCCTGGCGGATTCTGCTGCCTGATCTCCAGACGGCGTGCGAGGGCGGGGTTCTGGAGCCCGCGCGCACTTCCTGGCGACGGCATGCGCTGGCACTCGCCGAGCAGGGCGCGAGCGGTGCGCGACGCGGGGAACTGGAGTACTGGCGGTCGGCGCAGAAGAGCAAGCTTGACCCGACGCTCGATACTGTTGCCACCGCACATCGTTCGGTCACCGTCGCGAGCGAAGAGGAAAGCACGGCGATCCTCACGACGTTGCCCGCGGCCTATCGTGCGGGCGTCGACGAGGTGCTGCTCGCCGCGCTCGTACTGACGCTGCGTGGTGACGAAGACGCGTTGACCGTCACGATGGAGGGCCACGGCCGCGAAGGCTTGGACCTCGCTCGCACGGTCGGCTGGTTCACCGCCGAATACCCGGTCCACATTGAACTGTCCGGAGTGGACACACTCGATCGCTTGCTGCGCGCGGTCAAGGAAGCGCGTCGGGCAGTGCCGGACGGCGGGATCGGTTTCGGCGTCCTCCGGTATCTGGACCCCGGCGCTGAGTTCGCGCCGGAAATGCCGGACGTTCTGCTCAACTACCTCGGCCGGTTCACCCCGCTGTCCGGTGGCTGGCAGCTGCCGGACGAGGATCCGTTCGCCGTCATCGAGCCGCCCGCGAAGGCGTTGGAGCAGGTCCTGGCGCTGAACTGTTTCGTCCGCGAGGACAGCGTGCCGCGGATCGCCGTCGAATGGACCGCCGCCAGCCGGGTCCTGCCGCCGGACGAGGTCGAACGCCTGCAAGAAGCGTGGGCAGCGGCGCTGGCCATGCTGGCGGCGCATGCCGGGGAGAGCATCGGCGGGCTCACGCCGTCGGACCTTCCGCTGGTCAGCATCACTCAGGACGACATCGACGCCCTCGAACAGCAGGGTCCGCTCGCCGACGTCCTGCCCGCGACGCCGTTGCAGGCCGGGCTTTCGTTCCACACGCTGACCCGGGGCGGACCGGACGTCTACACCGTCCAGGCGGTCACCCGGCTCGAAGGACGCCTCGATCCGGACCGGATGCGAGGCGCCGCCGAGGAACTGCTGCGCCGGCATCCGGCGCTGCGTGTCCACCTGCACACGACGGCGGCGGGCGAGGTCGTGCAGGTCGTGCCCGCCGACGTGCGCCTGGACTGGCGGCACGTCGAGCACCCGGAGAACGCCGACGACGAATGCGCGGCCGAGCTGGCCCGCCCGTTCGACCCGGCGGTGCCGCCGCTGATCCGGTTCCTCCTGCTCACCCTTGGCCCGGCCGAACACCGGCTGGTCCTGACGATCCATCACGCGCTGCTCGACGGCTGGTCGATGCCGCTCGTCGGCCGCGCCCTGCTGGCCACCTACGCCGAGCTGGACGGCGGACCCGCCGCTCCGGTCGCGCCGTCACTCACGGAATACCACCGCGTGCTGGCGGTCCGCGATCACGACGCGGCCGTCGAGGCCTGGCAGACCGCATTGGCTGGCCTCGAAGAAGGAACCCGGCTCGCTCCGGCGACCAATGAGTCCACTTCGGATCGTCCACAGCGGATCTGGGTCGGGCTCGGCGCGGACTTCAGCGAACAGCTGCGCGTCTTCGCCCGGGAACGCGGCGTCACATCGACGGCGGTGTTCCAAACCGCGTGGGGCGTTCTGCTGGCGCGGCTCACCGGACGACAGGACGTGGTGTTCGGCTGCCCGGTGTCCGGTCGTCCGTCCGACGTTCCGGGCGTGGAAGCGATGATCGGCCAGCTCGGCACCACCATTCCGGTGCGTGTGGCGTTTGCGCTGTCCGATCCGGCCGCGGAGCTGCTGGCGCGAGTGCAGGACGAGAACGCGCGGCTCACCGACCACCATCACCTCGGCCTGCCGGACATCCAGCGCGCGGCGGGCGTGGGCGACCTGTTCGACACGATGCTGGTGATGGAGAACTTCCCGCTCTCCAGCCGGGACCGCGAACCGCTCGCGCCCGGGCTCGACCTCGCGGGCGTCGACATCACTGACGCGACGCACTATCCGCTGACGGTCATCGTGCTGCCCGGCGACGAGATCTCGATTGGCCTTGGGTACCAGCCGAATACCTTCGACGAGGCGACCGTGGCGGCTTACGGCCGCTGGCTGACGACTCTGCTGCACGAGATCGTGGCGGACCCGCAGCAACCGGTCGCACGGCTGCGTTCTCTTGACGCAGAAGAGGAAGCAGCTCTGCTGCAGCAAGGAACCGGTCCGGAACCAAGGCGGGAAGCCGGTACCTGTCTGGAGGAATTCGCCCACTGGGTACGGGAGACTCCGGACGCCGAAGCCGTGGTGTGCCGGAACCGCCGCTTGACCTACGCGGAACTGGACCGGAAGGCGAACCAGCTCGCGCACGCCTTGCGCGAGGCCGGGGTGCGGGAACAAGACCCGGTCGCGGTGCTGCTGGAACGGGACGTCGACCTGGTCGTCGCGCTGTTCGGCGTGCTCAAGGCCGGTGCGGTACACGTTCCGATGGACCCCACATATCCCGCGGAACGGTTGGCGCATCTGGTCAAGGACAGCGCGCCCGCCGCCGTTGTGTCCACTTCGGACACAGGCTTCGGCATCCCGGTGATCGACCCGCTCGTCCTGAATGGACCGTCTACTTGGGACGACGTGGTTCCGTCGCCGGACTCGCTGGCGTACGTGATCTACACGTCCGGCACCACCGGAAAGCCCAAGGGCGTCGCGATCACGCATCGCGGCATTCCGAGCCTGGTCGCGCTGCAGGAGGACGTCGTCGGCATCCGGCACGGCGAGCGGTACCTGCACTTCGCGTCCACGAGTTTCGACGTGTCGTACTGGCAGTTCTTCCTGCCGCTGCTGTCCGGCGGCACCTCGGTGATCGCGCCGGAGGAGGTCCGCGGGTCCGGCGACGACCTGCTCGCCTACGCCGCCGAACACCGCGTCACCGGGCTGAACCTGCTGCCGTCGTTCCTGTCCGCGATGCCGGACGACGCGACGGTGGACCCGGAGGTGTTCTTCGTCGTCGGCGCCGAGCGGCTCGACCCGGAGCTGGCGCACCGCTGGGGCGGCCGGCGGGCGCTGTTCAACGCCTACGGCCCGACCGAGGTCACGATCAACTCCGTCACCTGGGTGTATTCCGCCGACGATCCCGGCCCGCTGCCGATCGGACGGCCGGACCCGCAGGTGCGGGCGTATGTGCTGGACGCGGGGCTGCGGCCGGTCGGGACCGGCGTCACCGGCGAGCTGTACCTGGCCGGGCCGAAGCTCGCGCGGGGGTACGTGAACCGGCCGGGGCAGACCGCGGAGCGGTTCGTGGCCGACCCGTTCGGCGCGCCCGGCGACCGGATGTACCGCACCGGCGACCTGGTGCGCTGGCGGCCGGACGGCCAGTTGGTGTTCCTCGGCCGCGCCGACCACCAGGTCAAACTGCGCGGGTTCCGGATCGAGCCGGGCGAGATCGAATCGGCGCTGGCGCGGCATCCGGACGTGCGGGCGGCGGTCGTGCTCGTGCGCGAGGACCGGCCGGGGGACCGGCGGCTGGTCGGCTACGTCGTGCCGGTCGACGGCGCGGACCCGGATCCGGCCGCGCTGCGCGAGTATCTGGCCGTTGAGCTGCCTGCGCATATGGTGCCGTCGGCAGTGCTTTCGCTGGAGCGGCTGCCGCTCGGGCCCAGCGGCAAGCTCGACCGGGCCGCGCTGCCCGCGCCTGGACCGCGCAATGTCGCGGCGGCTCGGCAACCGGCGACCGAGGCGGAAACCGTGCTGCTGCAAGTGGTTCGGGAACTGCTCGGCCCGGACGTCACGATCGACGACGGGTTCCTCGACGCTGGCGGCGACAGCATCGCGTCGCTCCGGCTGGTCGCGCGTGCTCGCCGGGAGGGCCTGCATCTGACCGCACGGGACGTGTTCGAGGGCGGCACGATCGCCGGGATCGCGGCGCGCTGCAGTGACCAGACCGTCGTGGTGTCGCCGGACCTAACACCCGCGGTCGGGGACGCGCCGCTGACGCCCGTCATGCGTGAGCTGCTGGAACGCGCTGGCTCGGCCGCCGACGGGTTCTGTCAGTGGGTCGAGGTGTGCGTGCCGTCCGGCGGTGATGTGCCGAAGTGGCGGGCAGCGCTTGACGCGGTGCTCGAACGGCACGACGTGCTGCGTTCGCACCTGGCCGGTGATGTGCTGCGCGTTCCGGAGCCTGGCGCGGTGACCGGGGCGGACGTGCTGATGGTCGTCCCGGCGGGCGAGGACGCAGACCTGCGGGCGCTGCTCGACGACCGGATCGCCGCCGTCCGGTCCACAATGGACCCGCGAACGGGTCCGATGCTGCGTGCGGTGTGGGTGGATGCCGGACCGGCGCGTCCGGGGCGGCTCGCGCTCGTTGCACACCATCTCGTCGTGGACGCGGTGTCGTGGCGGATTCTTCTCGACGACCTTGAGCAGGCGTATCTCGGCCACCCGCTGCCCGACCGCGGCCCGTCGTTCCTCGGCTGGGCGCGCGCGTTGGTCGCGGCCAAGCCTGCGCGGCAGGTGGAAAGCCCGCACTGGCAACGAGTTTCGGCTTCAGCCCGTCCGGTGAGTGGCACTGCGCGGCACCACGAGATCGAGGTGTCGGCGGAGATCACGCAGGCGGTGCTGACGACGTTGCCGGGCGCGTACCGGACCGGTCCGGACGCCGTGCTGCTCACCGCTTTCGCGCGGGCTTGGCGCGGCTCGGAGCTGCTTGTCGCGCTGGAGAGCCACGGCCGTCCGGACCACACGCCGGACTTCGCCGGAGCCATCGACCTGTCTCGCACGGTCGGCTGGTTCACCGCGATGTACCCGGCACGGATCACCCCGCTTTCCGGTGAGAGGGCGATTGCCTCCGTCCGCGATCAGCTCCGCGCGGCGGGCGACGGGCTCGGGTACGGCATCCTCGGCGGAACGTCGACCGGGGCGGACGTCAGCTGGAACTACCTCGGCCGGTTCGAGGCGGCACCGCAGACGGAGACGCCGTGGCAGCGTCCGCCGGACGCCGATCCGCTCGGCTCCGAGGGCGGCCCGCTCGCGCACGCGCTGATGGTGAACGCGATGGTGCGCGACGACCGGCTCGCGGTGCGGTTCACCTGGCCGTCCTCGGAGTTCAGCGCGGACGAGGTCGCGGCTTTGGGCGCGGCGTTCCAGGAGGAACTCGCGGCGCTGGCTGCGGCGGTTCCAGCTGGCGAGCTGCTGCCGCTGACGCCGCTGCAGGAGCTGATCCTGCGCGAATCGCGGGCCGCGGACGAGGACCCGTACCCGGTGCAGGCGGCGTTTTCGCTGGCTGGAGCGCTGGACGTACCCGCGTTGGAGGCTGCGGCGACCGCGTTGGTGCGGCGGCATCCGAACCTGGGCGCGGTCTTCCCAGACGGGCACGAGGTGCAGGTGCTGCCGACGGAGCCGCGGGTCGGCTTCCGGGTACGCTCTGTCGAGGATGACGTCGAACGGTTGCTTGCGGAAGATCTCGCCGAGCCGTTCGACCTCGCCAATGGGCCGCTGCTGCGGGTGACTGTGCTTCGGCACAGCGCGGACCGGCACGAATTGGTGCTCACCAGCCATCACCTGCTGTCCGACGGCTGGTCGGCGCCGCGGATTCTGGCTGAGTTGTTCGCCGGGTACTCCGGGGAGTCGCTGCCCGAGGCGGTGCCGGTGTCGCGGTACACGCGGTGGCTCGTCGCGCGGGACCACGCCGTCAGCGGGTACGCCTGGCGGACGGAGCTGGCTGATCTGCCGTCGCGGAAGCTCCTGTGCGGACAGCCCGCGGCGGTCGAACCGGAACTGTTCACTGTGGACGCTCCGTTGGTTGCCGAGCTGACTCAAGCTGGTGCTCGGCACGGGGTTACGGCTGGGACGTTGCTGCAGGGCGCGTGGGCGGCGGTGCTCGCGTCTCGGGCCGGAGTCGCCGATGTTGCTTTCGGGGCGATGGTGTCCGGCCGGACGTCCGAAGTGGACGGTGTAGAGGAGATCCTCGGGCTGCTTGCGAACACGGTGCCAGTGCGGGTCCGGTTTGCCGGAACCGTGGGGGAGACACTGGCGCAAACTCAAACCCGGCAACAGGAACTGCTCGCACACCAGCACGTAGGCCTCGCCGAATTGGCCGCGCTGACCGGCCGGGACCGGTTGTTCGACAGCCTCGTCGTGTTCGAGAACTACCCGGTCGACCCGGCGAAATTGCGTGAACCGGCTCCCGGGCTGCGGATCACCGGGACCCGTTTCCGCGAACGCACGCACTACCCGATGACGGTGACCGTGGTGCCCGAACTCGCGGGCGGCTGGTCCGGCGTATTCGGTTACCAGAAGGGGATTCTGACAGCTGCCGAAGCCCGGTCGCTGGTCGCGGACCTGCTGCGCTTCCTGGCCGAGCTTCCGTCGCGACTGGATGACGACGCGGGCGAGTGGCTGCGGTGAACCTGTGGCGGACCGCGTTCGTGCTCGTGCTGGGCACGTTCATGGCGACGCTCGACAGCACGATCGTCTCGGTCGGCGTCGAGACGCTGGCGCAGCGGTTCGACGCGTCCGTCACCGAGGTCCAGTGGGTCACCACGGCGTATCTGCTCGCGGTGGTGGCCGCCGTACCCGCGTCGGGCTGGCTCGCCGCGCGGTTCGGCGGGCGGCGGACCTGGTTGACCGCGGTGGTCGTGTTCGTGCTGGCGTCCCTGTTGTGCGGGCTGGCTAGTTCGCTGCCGATGCTGGTGGCGTTCCGGGTGCTGCAAGGGCTGGCCGGTGGTCTGCTGCCGCCGACTGGACAGGCGCTGCTGGCGCGGGCGGCCGGACCGGAGCGGATCGGGCGGCTGATCAGTGTCGTCGGCGTCGTGCCATTGCTCTCGCCGGTGCTGGGTCCGCTGGCGAGCGGGGCGATCCTCAACGTCGCGGACTGGCCGTGGCTGTTCTACGTCAACCTGCCGGTCGGCGTGGTCGCGGTGCTGCTCGGACTGCGGTATGTCGCGGCGGACGCACCGACCGATCCGCGCGAGCCGTTCGATTTCCGTGGTGCCGCATTGCTTTCGCCCGGACTAGCTGCGGTGGTATTCGGACTTACCGGGTTCTCCGACGGATACCCCAAGCTGCTTTCCTCGGCGGCGGTTGTGCTGGGTTTGCTGATGCTGGCCGCGTTTGTCCGGCACGGATTGCGAGTGCGCGCGCCGTTGCTGGATCCGCGATTGTTCGCCCGGCCGCCGTTCGGGGCCGCCGCGTTGGCGTTGGTCGTGCTGGGCGCCTCGGTGTTCGGCACGATGTTTCTGCTGCCGTTGTATTTGCGGCGCGGTGCCGGACTGGACGCGTGGGACACCGGATTTCTGTTGGTGCCGCAGGGAATCGGCGCGGCAGCCGGGTCGGTTCTGGTGCATCGCATAGTGGATCGGGTGGCGCCGCGGACGCTGGTGCTGTCCGGGATCGGCCTGGTCGCACTGGGAACGGCGGCGTTTACTCAGCTGGGGCCGGAACTTCCGGATGTCGTGTTGGTCATTTCGTTGTTGCTGCGGGGTTTCGGAGCGGCGATGATCAGTGCGCCGGTGCTGGCGTTGGTCTACCGCAGCCTGGAGAAAACGCAGCTGCCGAAAGCAGCGGGCGCGCTGAATTTGCTGAACACGCTGGGCGGTTCGATCGGGACCGCTGTTCTGGCGCTGGTGTTGCAAAACCGTTTGGCCGCACGAGGGGTTGACGTCGCGGCGGCTTTCGCGGACACGTTCTGGTGGGTGCTCGGCCTGGTCGTAGTGGCGGCTGCCGGGGCGGCGAAGCTGCCTAAGGAAAGGAGCCGGTAGATGCAGGACACGTTGCCCAGCCCGGTGGAGGTGACCGCCGGGGTCGCGCCGGACATCGCGCGGCACCGCGAGACGGTCTCGGCGGTGCTGGCCCGGCGCGATCCGCGGTTGCTGGCGATCGTGGGGCCGTGCTCGGTGCACGATCCGGAGGCGGCGCTGGACTACGCCGGATTGCTGGCCGGTGCCGCGGCTCGATACGCGGACGATCTCGTGGTGGTTTTGCGGGCATACTTGGAGAAACCGCGGTCGGTGACCGGCTGGACGGGGTTCCTCCCGGACCCGACCCTGGACGGCAAAGGCGATCTCTCCACCGGGGTCCGGCTGGGCCGGCAGTTCCTGCTCGACGCGGCGGCGACCGGATTGCCGCTGGCGTACGAATTCGTGGATCCGGTGCTGGCGCCGTATGTCGCGGACACGGTGAGCTGGGGCGCGATCGGGGCGCGGACGGTGGCCAGCCAGCCGCACCGGCAGCTGGCGTCGTGGTTGCCGATGCCGGTGGGGATGAAGAACTGCGTGTCCGGACGGCTGGGTCCGGCGGTGGACGCGATCCGCGCGGCCGGGGCGGCGCACGCGTTTCCCGGGCTGGGCGTGGACGGGCGGATGAAAACCTTGCGCAGCAGCGGGAATCCGGACGCGCATCTGGTGCTGCGCGGCGGTCCGGCGCCGAACTACGACGCGGCGTCGGTCGCCGAGGCGATGGCGGTGCTCGGTGCGGCGGGGCTGCCGCGAAGAGCGGTGGTTGATGCGTCGCACGGGAACAGCGGGAAGGACCACAACCGGCAGCCGGGCGTGATCGCCGACGTGGCGGGGCAGATCCGGGACGGGGCCGCGGTCGCCGGGGTGATGATCGAGTCGTATCTGCGGGACGGGGCACAGGATCCGGAGCGGGTGCCCGCGGATCCGGCGGTGAGCCGGACGGATCCTTGCCTCGGGTGGGAGCGGACGGTTCCGCTGCTGGAGTCGCTGGCTCTGGCCAGCGGGGCGCGTCGCAGGAAGGCCGTGAGGGACTCTGAAACCGTGAGGGTGGCCGTCACGGACAGCTAAGGCAGCAGGTTCGCTCGGCGCGCGGCGTTGACCGCTTGGAGGCGGGTCTTCGCGTCCAGCTTCCGCATCGCGTTGCGCAGGTAGCTCTTCACCGTCTCCGCACCCAGCCCGAGCGCCTCGGCGATGTCCGCGTTCGTTTGCCCGGCCGCCGCACCGGCCAGAACGTCGAGTTCGCGCGCCGAAAGCGTCGGTTGCGGACCTTCCGGAGCGCCGCCGGCGAGCGAGCGGCAGACGGCGTCGAGACGATCGCGCAGGTCCGGATCGTCGAGGGAAGCGACGATGCGACGGAGTTCGGCGTGGCTTGCCCGGACCGTTTCGCGGTCGGCCGGTTCGCCGGACGCGACGTCCGGGGCGGGGGCGAGCAGTTCCAGCCGGCGGCGCACCTCGGCGCGGATCGCCAGCTCCTGCTCCAGGTCGCGGGCCACCTCGACCATCGCAGTGACCGAGCGGTCGCCGAAGCGGACGTGTTCGCGGACCGCGCCGTAGAGGACCGCCCGGACGGTGCGGGACACGATCACCGGCACCGCCATCACCGAGCGCACGCCCTCGGCCTGCACGGCGCGGTCGAAGTGATGGCTGATCGCTTCGCTGGTGTAGTAGTCCGGCAGCACCACCGGTTTCCGCACGCCGATCGCTCGCCCGCCCAGGCCCTTGCCCTCCGCGACGACCAGGCCGAGCAGCGACGTCGTCGAGTTCCCGACCAGTTCGGTCATCCGCAGCCGGCGACCGTCGGTGACCACGCCGCCGAAGGACAGCGGGACCTGCGCGGCTCCGCGCAGCCGCACCAGCGCGCGACGGACCTCCGCGACGTCCTCGGCCGGGCCGGGATCGGTGACGGGCATCGGGGCGTCACCCCTTTTCGGGGGTAGTGGGCCTGCTGACGTGCGGTGATAGTACCGCCGACACCGGCCAACGACGACCGTGGAGCACGCTGTGAGCCCTGAGCGGACCACCTTCGACCTGCTGCAGACCTACGCCGCGCCGGACGCGGACGCGACCCATTTGCTGTGCGGACGCCATCCCGCCGACGCCGTCGCGTTCACCCTCGTCGAGGCCGACCTCAGCAGCCGCGACCTCACGTACGGCCAGCTCGAGGCCGCCTCCGCCCGGTTCGCCGCCGCACTGGCCGCGCACGGCGTGCGTCCCGGCGACCGGGTCGCGACGCTCATGGGCAAGTCCGCTGAATTGGTCACGGCGCTGCTCGCGATCTGGCGGCTCGGGGCGGTCCATGTGCCGTTGTTCACCGCGTTCGCCCCGCCTGCGATCGCTCAGCGGATCGTCGGCAACGGAACCCGCGTGGTCATCGTCGACGCTGGTCAGCGCGCCAAGCTCGACCCGGGCGGGGACCTGCCCGCCGACCCGTCGCGGATCGTCGTGACGACCGGCGAAGCGTCCGGCGGCGACCTGTCCTTCGAGGCGCTGCTGGACGAACCGCACCCGCTGCCCGACCCGGTCGCGGTCGGCGGCGACGGCACGCTGGTCGAGATCTTCACCTCCGGCACCACCGGCACCCCGAAGGCAGTGCCGGTGCCGCTGCGCGGGCTCGCCGGAATCCACTCCTACCAGCAGTTCTGCCTCGACCAGACCGACGAGGACGTCTTCTGGAACGCCGCCGACCCGGGCTGGGCGTACGGGCTGTACTTCGCCTTGCTGGGCCCGCTCGCGACCGGCCGGCGCAGCCTGCTGCTGCACGCCGGGTTCAGCCCCGAACTGACCTGGCAGGTGCTCGAACGCTTCGGCGTCACCAACTTCACCGCCGGGCCCACGGTGTACCGCGCGCTGCGCAGCTCGGGCCTGCCGGTGCCGGCCGGGCTGCGGCTGCGGCACTGCTCGTCGGCCGGGGAGCCGCTGACGCCGGACGTCGTGACCTGGGCCGAGGAGGTGCTCGGCTGCCCCGTGCGCGACCACTACGGCCAGACCGAAACCGGCATGGTCGTCGGCAACGCCTGGCATCCGGCCCTGATCGCGCCGGTGAAAACCGGGTCGATGGGACGGCCGCTGCCCGGGTTCGCCGTCGAGGTCCTGAAGGCGGGCAGCGACGAGATCGCGGAGGTCGGCGAAACCGGGCGCGTCGCGATCGACGTGTCCGCCAGCCCGCTGATGCCGTTCTCCGGCTACCGCGACGCCCCCGAGCGGACCGCGGAACGCTTCAGCGCCGACGGGCGCTGGTACTACACCGGCGACATCGCCGCCCGCGACCGCGACGGCTACCTGACCTTCGGCTCGCGCGACGACGACGTGATCCTGATGGCGGGCTACCGGATCGGCCCGTTCGAGGTGGAAAGTGCGCTGACGCAACACGAGGCTGTCGCGGAAGCCGCGGTGATCGGCGCGCCGGACGAACTGCGCGGGGAGCTGGTGGTGGCCTACGTCGTGCTGAACCCCGGCGTCGACGGGTCGGACGAGCTGGTCGACGAGTTGAAGCAGACCGTCAAAACCCGCCTGGCCGCGCACGTTTACCCGCGGCGGATCCACTTCGTGGCGGAACTGCCGAAGACCCCGAGCGGCAAGATCCAGCGTTTCGCGTTGCGGGGCCGGGAGTTGAGCACCGCTTCGAGCTGAGTTTTTCGTCGGCCGGTGCCACACTGGCCCGATGCCGCCAGATCTGCACGACCGGGTCGCCCTCGTCGCGGGGGCGACCCGCGGTGCTGGCCGGGGAATCGCCGCCGCGCTGGGCGAGGCCGGGGCGACGGTGATCTGTACTGGACGCAGCAGCTCGACTGGAGTTCGACGTTCGGACTACGACCGGCCGGAGACTGTCGAGGAGACGGCTGCGCTGGTATCCCAGCTCGGCGGGGTTGGCGTTCCGTTCGTTGCTGACCATTTGGACCACGATGACGTCCGGCGGTTGGCCTCCTTTCTTGAGTCCGAGTACGGTCGGCTTCACTTGCTGGTCAACGACATTTGGGGTGCGGAGCGGCTCAAAGGCGGTCCGGCGGAGTGGAATACGCCGGTGTGGGAGCACGACCTTGATGCGGGGCTGCGGATTCTTCGGCTCGGTGTGGAGACGCATCTGGTTACGTCGCATTTCCTGCTGCCGCTGGTGATTCGCGAGCCTGGCGGGTTGTTGGTCGAGGTTACTGACGGCACTGCGCTGCATAATGCTTCGCGGTATCGGATTTCGGTGTTCTACGACCTGGCCAAGGCTTCGGTGAATCGGCTGGCTTTTTCGCAGGGGCATGAGCTTGCTGCTTACGGAGCTGCGGCGGTCGCGGTGACGCCGGGGTGGCTGCGGTCGGAGATGATGCTCGACGCTTACGGGGTCAGCGAGGAGAACTGGCGTTCGGCGTTGGAGGCTGGGGCTCCGCCGGGGTTCGCCGAGTCGGAATCGCCGCGGTATGTGGGTCGTGGAGTGGCCGCGATGGCGGCGGACCCGTTGCGGGAACGGTGGAATCAGCGGTCGGTGAGTTCGGCGGAGCTGGCGAGGGAGTACGGGGTGACTGACTTGGACGGGCGGCAGCCGGACAGCTGGTGAGGTCAGGCGTATTGCTGCCAGCTGAGTTCGCCGGTCTCCAGGTCTGCGCACACTTCGCGAAGCCACGTCAGTTCTGCGGTGACGACGGCTGTGCGGTGTTCGTGCTCCAGCAGGTGTAGCCGCGGGACGTGGGCATCGTGCGAGGCGCGGAGCACGGCTTCGGTGGCGTCGAGACCTTCTTGCAGCGCGTCGATCCGCTGCCGCAACCGGATCAAGGCGTCTTCCGGGGTGAGCAGGTGCAGAAAAGACACCGCCGCCGGAAAAAGCGGGAACTCCGCAGCCGGGCTCGCGATGCCGGATCGGACCGCGCTCAGCAACGTTTCCCGTCCTGCCGGAGTGATCTCGTAAAGCGTGCGCTCGGGCCGCCCTTCCGCGCGTTCGAGAGCGTGCACGCGGACCAGTCCGTCGCGCACGAGCCGCTCCAGTGCGGTGTGCAGACCCGACCGGGTGCGGACATTCACGACCAGGTCGACACCGCGTTCCTTGATCAGCTGCTGCATCCCGTAGGCGTGTCGCGGTTCCTCGGCCAGGAGCGCGAGAACCGCGAGAACGACCGGCGACAGGTTCCCTCGAGGTGCCATAGTCTGTATCATACTAGTCTGTAACAGACTACGGGGAGGAGGGGCTGATGGAGGGCCGGAGTCTCGGTGTGGCGCTGCTCGAAGTCGCGGTCTCCGTCGGGGGCTATTACGTGCTGCGCGCGTGCGGGGCGGGCGTCTTCTGGTCGTTGACGGGACCGGCGCTGGCGGTCGCGGTGCTCGCCGTCGCTACGACAATCCGCCGTCGCCGGATCGACCTGGTCGGGCTGCTGGTCCTGGTTGAGCTGGCCGCGACGCTCACCCTGACGCTGGTGACGCAGAACCCGCGGGTGGCCGCGTTGCGCGAGGCAGCTTACGTCCTGGCAGCTGGGATTTTCTGCCTCGCCACGCTGCTTCGACGGGCTCCGCTGACACACGTTTTCGCCGCGTCAGCCGCGAGTTTCGGCGACCCGGCGCGGGAACGGGCTTTCGCGTACGCGTGGAGTTCCGTGCCGCGGTACCGGCGGTGGCAGCGTGCGCTGACCGCGTTGATGGGCGTGATTCTGCTGGCCGCAGCAGCGGTGCGGGCGGTGATCCTGCTGAGCGCTTCGGAAGCAAGGCTCGCACATGCGGTGGATGTGTCGAACACGGTGACGCTGTACATGCTCGGTGCGCTCGGCGTGGCGAGCGGGGTGCTGATCCAGGTGCCTCGGCGGATCATCGAGCGTCTCGCGGCAGCGGAGACGGATAGCTGACTTCCGCTTCTTGGTTAGCGGTATTGCTTGTGCGGCAGCCATTTTCCGTCTCCCAGGTGGGTCGACGGGACGCGGAAGACCGGTTTCTCGTAGCCGAGATCCATGCGGAGGATGTTGTCCGCGCCAGTGAGGACTTCCCAGATGACCTCGACCACTCCGCCGGGGTGTTCGTTCCACTCGGACGTGCCGCGGTCCCAGAAGACCACTGGCCAGTGGTTCGGGTCCTCGGAACTGGTCCGCCAGAAGAAAACGCTGCCGCCGGTGTCGTTGGCCCAGGGGAGGAGGCCGCCGGGTTCGGGGAACAGCCGGTAGTCCGTGCCTTCGAGGAAATCTCCCCAGGGGCCGGCGAAGGACTCGAGCACTCCGTGGATGTCGTCCTGGACGAACTTGGCCAGGTCGATGCGCACGTCGATGGGATTGGCGAAGTTGACGGCGCCGCGGAAGCAGCCTGACGGGAACTTGGCCATCAGGGCCTTGTAGTCGTCGGGGAACCTGATGCCGACGGCCTGTTCGACCTCGGCCCAGTCCCGGCCTCGGCGGATTCCTCCGGTCCAGCCGGAGGCTTGGGCGAGTTCGTCGGTCGATCGCGCGGTCATCGGTACTCCGCGTCCGGGATCCAGCCGCGCGATTCGCCGGCATAGGTGGACGGGATTCGGAAGACCGGCTCTTCGTGATCGAGGTCGCGGCGGAGGAGATTGTCGCCGCCGGGGCGGGCGAGGACTTCCCGGATCATTTCGACGACCCCGCCGTCGTATTCGAACCATTCGCGGAGGTCCGCGCTGTAGTAGGCGATCGGCCACTGGTTCGGGTCGGCGGGCTCGGTCAGCCAGCAGAACATGCCGCCCTGAAGGTCCCCGCCCCAGGGGAGGAGTCCGGCGGGCTCGGGGAACGGCGCGTAGCCGGTGTCGCACAGGTATTCCAGGCGTTCGTCGCTGAGGGTCGCGACGACCCTCCCCACGTAGTCGCGGGCGAACTCCTCCAGGTCGACGCGGGCGTCGATGGGGTTTTCGAAGGAGATGGCGTTGCGGAAGAAGCCTGAGGGGAAGCGGGAGAGCATCGCTTTGTAGTCGTCCGGCAGGGAGATGCCGAGTTTTCGTTCGACGTCAGCCCAGTCTCGGCCTTGGCGGATTCCGCCGGTCCAACCGGAAGCCTGGGCGAGTTCGTCGATCGAGTGTCTTCGCGAGAGCAGTTCCGGGTCATCGTCCGGGGGCGGGTGGCTCACCTGCGCATCCTACCGAAATTCGATCACCGGCAGGATTGCGCTGAACGGAGCAATCAACCCTCAACCTGAGGCAGCCGACGCACCACAGCCGCGTATTCCTCCGTGATCCGCGCGACGATCTCCGCTGCCGGAAGGACTTCTGTGATCAGCCCAGCCGACTGACCGGCCTCCACTTTCCCCGTAGCGACGTCACCGTGCAACGCTGCGTCCTTCAGCGAGGAATCCTGAAAAACCTTCCGCCGCAAAGACTCCTCAGCACCGGAAGCCTCCAGATCCGCCATCCGAGCGGTGAAATCGTTCGACAGCGCACGGATCACGCCCAACCCTCGCCCCACCGTCCGGGTGTCGTCGACGCCAGCGGCCAGCACTGCCTCCTGATAAGACCGATGCACGGTCGCCTCGGAGCTTGCCAGGAACCGGGTCCCGAACTGGGCCGCGCCCGCGCCCAGGGCCAGCATCGCGGCCAGTCCGGCACCATCGGCGACGCCGCCGGAGGCGATCACCGGGATCGACGGCACTGCGGAGACCACGGCACGCACCAAAACCTGCGTGGTGACCATCCCCGGCGGCGGATGTCCGCCAGCTTCGGCACCGACGACGACCAAGCCGTCGACACCGGCGGCAGCGGCTTTCAAAGCGTGTGAGACCCCGGCGACGACGTGCAGGCATCGGGTCCCGACGGCGTGGAACCGGTCCAGATACCGGCGCGGGCCGCCTTGGGAGGCGATCAGCACGGGGGGACGGCGGGACAGCAGCAGGTCGATGACCTCGGCAGCACCGGCGCGGTAGAGGGGCAGGTTCACGGCCCACGGACGGTCGGTTCCGGCGGCCATTTCGTCCAGCACCCGGGCTAGATCGGGCAGGCGCATCGGGCCCGCGGCGACGACGCCGAGGCCGCCGGAGTTGCTGACGGCTAAAGGCAGAGCCGAGGACGACGAAGCCCACGACATGCCCGCCTGGATGATGGGCAGGTCCAGGCCCAGCAAGTCGGTGACCGAAGTACGCAGCCGCGTCATGAGTTCTCCAGCAGGGCCCGGGCGTAGCGAGCCAGTTGGTTCTTCTGGACCTTCGCGCTGGCGGTCATGCCGATGGCCTCGAAACCGTCCACAATGCGCAGGTGTCGCGGGACTTTGAACCCGGCCAACCGTTCTTTCGCCCACAAAAGCAGGTCTTCTTCCGAAATGCCCGGCGTAGTTAGCACGACAAAGGCGAAAGGTACTTCGATCAACCGCTCATCGGGGACTCCGACGACAGCAGCCTGGCGGACGGCGGGATGGCGGTGCAGCACGTCTTCGACATCGGCGGGTGCGACGTTTTCCCCGCCAACCCGGATGATTTCCTTGGTCCGGCCGGTGAAATGGAACCGTCCGGACTCGTCGAGCAGGCCGACGTCCCCAGTGGACAGCCAGCCCTCGGCGTCGATGGTTTCGGCGGTCCGGACGGGGTCGTCCAGGTAGCCTTGCATGACGTTCCAGCCCCGCACGAGCACCGAGCCGGGTTCGCCGGGGGCGCAGTCGCGGGTGTCGTCCAGGGAGCGGATGCGGATTTCCACGCCGGGTTCGGGGGCCATGGCTCCCGAAGCGCGGATCTCTTCCGGTTCCCACCAGGCGGATTGGGCCACATTGGGGGAGGCTTCGGAAAGACCATACCCGGCAACGCATTCGCGGGCACCGAGTTCGTCGATGACCCGGCGCACGACGGTCGGCGACGCGGCGACCCACGCGCCGCGCAGGGAAAGGCGGCGCTGCGGACGGTCGGGGTGGTTGAGCAGGAGCAGGGCGATGGTGTCGTTGCCGGAGAAGTGCGTACAACGCTCAGCTTCCAGTAGCCGCAACGCTTCCGCTGGTTCGAACTTCGGCATCGTCACCAAGGTGGTGGCGTGTTGCAGGGAGGACAACACCGACAGGGTGCTTCCGGCGACGTGGAAGAACGGGCGCGCCGAGTGGAATCGGTCGCCGGGGCGCAAACCCAGGCGGGCACCGGAAAAGAAAGCGTCGGCGCACATGCTGCGGTGGGTAAGGAGGACGCCCTTGGGACGCGACGTCGTGCCGGAAGTGTATTGCACCAGAAGAAGATCGTCCGGAGTGGCAATCGGCTCCGCGGGAGAACCAGCGGCCAGGAAATCGGTCCAGCTGTCTTGGCCCAGGATGATGATCCGCTTCAAAGCAGGCAGAGTCGCGCAGCCGGGTTCAATTCCGGCCTCAGAAAACAGCGCAGGGAAATCGACGTTCAAGACACGCTCGGTGGCGAACAGAGTGCTCACACCGGCGTGCGCGAGCGTGTAGTGCACCTCGTCCGCGGTGAAGCGGGTGTTGACCGGAACCACCAGTGCGCCAAGCGAACCCAAAGCCAGGAACAGCGTGACCCACTCGGGAGTGTTGCCCAGGCAGAGCCCGACCCGGGAGCCTCGGCCGATCCCGGAGGCGGCCAAGGCGCCGCGTACGCGGGCCACCTCCACATCCAGTTCCCGGTAGGTGATCCGGGCGTCGGCGGTGACGACGGCTTCGACATCGGGAGCCAAAAGCGCGGCCCGGGCGAGGGCGTCCTGGACGGTGAGCGGGCACGCGGTGCGCAGGTCGGTCATCGGGTCTCTCCAGTGAACCGGGCGACGCCGTCGCGCCAGCTGCCGTCGGCGAGGTTCTGTTCGATGGCGGACATTTCGATCCGGATGCCGCGGTCAAGGTCGGTTTCCGAACCCAGGTCGACGGCCCGTTTGGTCAGGGCGATCGCGCCGGGCGGGGCGGCGGCGATCGCGGTGGCGACCTCGGCTCCGGCGGCAGCGAGGTCGGGGACGACGCGGTTCACCAGGCCGAGCGAGGCAGCGTCCACAGCGGACAGCGGCGTATTGGTGAACAACAGCTCCTTAGCCCGGCGCTTCCCGATGGCCCGCTGGAGGCGTTGCGTAGCGCCGACGGTGCCCCAATGCGGTTCAGGGAACCGGAAAACGGTGCCCGACGCGGCAAGAGCGAAGTCGGCGGCGAGGGTGATTTCCCCACCGGAGCCGACAACGGTGCCGTGCACCAGCGCGACAACGGGGCAGCGGCAGGCCTCGATCGCCGCGTAGGCCGCGAAGGAGGCGACTCGGCGGCGGCGGACCCAGGCGGCGTCCTTGCCGGTCCGTTCCTTCAGATCCGCACCGGCGCAGAAGACCGGACCGGCACCACTGAGCAGCACAACCCGGGCGTCTGAGATGTCAACGGCGTCGAAAGCTTCCTTCAGGGCGTGGCACATCGCGAGATCCACGGCGTTGCGCGCCGAGGGCCGGGCCAGTTCGACGCGGGCGATTCCTTCGGCGACGTCCAGCGTCACGCGTTCGTTCATCAGATCACTCCCGCGGCCCGCAGGCCCTCGATCTCGCCGTCCGACAGTCCCGCCAACTCGCGCAGCACGACGTCAGTGTCCGCGCCCAGCACCGGCGGCGTTCCCGGCAAAGGGGCGTCTCCGGCAGTCTCGCGCAACGGCGTGCGCAGCGCTGGGAACGAACCTTCGACGGGATGCGTGAACTCGCCGACGACGCCCCGCGCGATGGCGTGCGGATCGGCCAGTGCCTCCCGGACTGACCGCACGGCGCCAACGGGAACCTCGGCTGCCTGCAGTTCTTTGACCAGCTGGTCCCGGTCGTGCTGGGCGATCGCGCCGCGCAGCGCCTTCATGACGCGTGCGCGGTGTTCGACGCGCCCCGCGTTGTGCTGCAGCGAAGGGTCAGCGGCCAAAGTGGACAATCCGAGCACGGTGCACAGCGGTCCCCAATGCTGGTCGCTGCCGCTGATGTGCAGCCATTCGCCGTCCCCGGCCTGGAACGCCGCCGACGGCACCCGCCCCGGATGTTCGGTCCCGGTGCGGACGGGGTCCTCGCCGAGTGCGAACAGCCGGCCGGCGTTCAGCGCGTGCAGGCTGAGCTGGACGTCCATCATCGCCACGTCGAGGTGTCGGCCACGGCCGTCGGACGAACGCCCGGCGAGTCCGGTCAGCACCGCGATCACCACCCACAGCCCGGACGTCAGGTCCGCCACCGGCACCCCGGTTTTCGCGGGCGGACCAGCGGGATCTCCGGTCATCGCCATCACGCCGGACAGCGCCTGGAATACCGTGTCGTAGCCCTTGCGGTGCGCGTCCGGCCCGGTCTGGCCGAAGCCGGTCGCGGACACCAGCACGAGGCCGGGATTCTCCGCGGCCAGTTCGGCGTAGCCGAGGCCGAGCCGGTCGAGCGTGCCGGGCAGGAAGTTCTCCACGACGACGTCGGCGCGCGCGGCCAGCTTCCGCACGACATCACGGCCGCGCGGGTCCTTCAAGTCCACAGTGACCGATTGCTTGCCGCGGTTGAAGGCGAAGAAGTACGCGCTTTCGCCGTGCGGCAGCCGGGGTTCGAAGCCGCGGGTCTCATCGCCGGAACCAGGGCGTTCGACCTTGATCACGGTCGCGCCGAGTTCGGCGAGGATCTGCGTGGCCAGCGGCGCGGCGAGGACCCGGGAAAGGTCCAGCACGGTGACCCCGGCGAGCGGCCCGGTCATGACCGGAACCCGCGCATCAGCGCGTTGACGTCCTGGCCCGCCCGCATCGCGGCGTCCGTCGGCAGGTCCGCGACGCGGTAGAAGAGGTCCTTGGCCGCGGCGAGCGCGCGGGGTTCGACCGAGGCCCAGCGCTGCGCGACGGCGAGCGCGGCGGGCACGATCTCGGCAGGTTCGACCACTTGGTTCACCAGCCCATAAGAAAGGGCCTCCTCGGCGGTGAGCAGCCGGCCGGTGCTGACCAGCTCGAACGCGAGCTTGCGGCCCAGATGCCGGACCAGTCCGGTCATCACCAGCGCGGGAACGATCGAGTGCTTCAGCTCGGGATAGCCGAACTTCAAATCCGACCCGGCGACCACCAGGTCCGCCCCGATCGCCAGCCCTGCACCCCCGCCGACGGCCGCCCCGCGCACCGCGCTGACCACCGGTACCGCCAGCTGCTGCATGCGCGTCTGCAGCCGGGCAGTGAGCGCGGCGCGTTCGAGAACGGCTTCCGGCTGATCAGGGGTGAGCGACGAGAACTCGTTCAAATCAGCACCGGCACAAAAGCCGCGCCCAGCCCCCGTCAAAACGACAGCGCGGACACTCGGATCCCGCCCGGCTTCATCCAATGCAGCATCGAGAGCGCGAGTGAGCGCAGTGTCGAGCGCGTTGAGTTTGTCCGGCCGATTCAACGTAAGAACGCGGACGGCGTCGTGATTTTCGGTCAGCAGCACAGGTTTCTCCCCAAAGAAAAGTCAGACAGACGCGAAGCCGGCGCGGGCGACCATGCTGTACAGCGGTCGGCCGAGCGCTTCTTCGCAGGCCGCGGACGCCGCGGCGAGCTGGTCGAGATCGAGGCCGGTGTCGACGCCCATCGCGGCGAACAGACTGGCCAAGTCCTCTGTGCACATATTGCCGGTGAGCCCGGCCCCGTAGCCGATCTTCGCCGGATGCCCGCCGACGCCGCCCATCGCGGAATCGAAATGCCGGCACCCGGCTTCCAACGCGGCGACGGCGTTCGCGATCCCGGTCCCGCGCGTGTTGTGCAGATGCGCGACCAGCGGCAGCTCCGGGTTTTCCCGCGCCAGCCGGGTGTACAGCGCGCGCACCGAGCCCGGGGTCGCGACGCCGGTGGTGTCGCCGAGGGTCACCAGGCTCGCGCCGAGGTCGGCGAACCGCGCGACGTCCTCGGCCACCCGGCCCGGGTCTACCTTGCCCTCGAACGGACAGCCGAACGCCACCGAAACCACTCCGACCAGGCGAAACCGTCCGTCGGCGAGCTTGACCATCTCGGCCACGCGCTCCCACTGCCCGGCGCGCGTGGTGCGCAGGTTCCGTTCGGTGTGCGCCTCGGTGGCCGACACCAGCAGGCTCAGTTCCTCGGCGCCGTGCCCGGCTTCGAGGTCGGCGAGCGCGCGTTCGACAGCACGCGGGTTCGGGCAGGTCGCCTTGAACGCGACGCCCGGGCTCCGGTCGATCCCGGCGAGCACCTCGGAGGCGTCGGAGAACCCGGGCACCCGCGCGGGATGGCTGTAGCTGGTCGCCTCGATCCGGCGGAAACCGGTGCGCGCGAAGGAGTTCAGCAGCGCGATCTTCGTCGCGGTCGGCACGGGCTCCGGCTCGTGCTGCAGCCCGTCGCGGGCGAAACACTCGCAGATCGTGACGGCGTCGGACATCCTGGGCCCACCTCCTCGTCGGTGGTTCCAGGAGTACGCGAGGGTGTTGATAAAGTCAACACTACTCGGCGGCCGGGTGAGCCCGCTCACTCTCCTCGACGGCCAGCGCGTGCTCGGCCAGTTTGTCGAGCGCGCGGTCCAGCACCCGGGCCTCTTCGCCGGTGAGCACGGCGAGGAAGTCCGCGTCGCGCTCGTTGGCGGCGGTGATCAGGCCGCGGTACACCCGGGTGCCCTCGGCGGTCAGCGCCAGCTGCGACGTGCGCCCGGACCCGGCCGTGCGGTTCACCAGTCCTCGGTCGGTCAGCCTGCTGACCACGCGGCTC
Organism: Amycolatopsis sp. cg13; assembly: GCF_041346965.1. Lineage (GTDB taxonomy): Bacteria > Actinomycetota > Actinomycetes > Mycobacteriales > Pseudonocardiaceae > Amycolatopsis. Next base: position 2,298,680 of record NZ_CP166848.1, on the reverse strand, counting down.
ATCTGCGCTTTGTCGAGTCCGGCGCGGCGGGCGAGCCGGTTGAGCGTGAGCGTCGGGTCGGCCGCGATGAGCGCGATCGCGCGCCATTCGCCGAGGCTCACGTCGAAGTCCCGCCGGTAGCGCACCGCGGCGCTGCGCGACATCGCCGACGACGTGCGCGAGAGCCGGTAGGACAGCAGTCCGGCGATGGGGACCAGGTCGTGTCCGTCTGCGCGTTCGGCCATGGCCGGACATCGTAGCCGTTACCCGATGGGTGTTGACAAACTCAACACTCGATGCGGAGACTGCCACTCGCCCGATCCGGACGAAGGAGTCTCAGCCGTGGCCGAACCATCCGCTGTCACCGGCGCTCCGGCAACCGCCGCTGTCGACCGCAAAGCGACCTACCGCACGATCGCCCGGCGCGTCATGCCGCTGCTGGTGCTGTGTTACGTCGTCAGCTACATCGACCGCACGAACATCGGGATCGCGCAGCAGGGCCTCAAACGGGACCTCGGCTTCGGCCCGGCGGTGTACGGGCTCGGCGTCACGCTGTTCTTCGTCGGCTTCATCCTCTTCGAAGTCCCGAGCAACGCGCTGCTCGCCCGCATCGGCGCGCGCAAGACGCTCGCGCGGATCATGGCCACCTGGGGCGTGATGACCGTGGTGACCCTGTTCGTGCACAACGAGATCATGTTCTACGCCGCGCGCTTCCTGCTCGGCGTCGCCGAAGCCGGGTTCTTCCCCGGCGCGCTGTATCTGCTGTCGCTGTGGTTCCCGTCGTCGCGGCGGACGCGGATGACGGCCGTGTTCTTCATCGGCATCCCGGTGTCCGGCGCGCTCGGCTCGGTGATGTCCGGCTGGATCATGCACTCGCTCGGCGGCGTCGGCGGGCTCGCGGACTGGCAGTGGCTGTTCCTGATCGAGGGGATCCCGCCGATCCTGCTGGCCGGGCTCGTGCTGCTCTTCGTCACCGACGGTCCGGAGCAGGCGAAGTGGCTCACCCCGGAACAGAAGGCGGCCGTGCGCGCCGACCTCGAAGCGGACCGCCGCGACAAAGGCCCGGCGACGGAGAAACACAGCGGCCTGCTGCTCGCCCTGCGCGACCCGAAGGTCTGGATTCTCGGGCTCTGCGCGTGCGGCGCGTACACGCTGGCGAACGCCGTCTCGTACTGGACGCCGCGGATCATCGCCAACGCCGGCGTCGGCAACGTCCTGAACCTCGGCTTCTTCTCGGCGATCCCGCCGCTGCTCGGCATCGTGGTGATGCTGCTGGTCGGCAGGCACTCCGACCGCACCCTGGAGCGGCGCTGGCACGCGGCGACGAGCTGGATCGTGGCGGCGTTCGCGATGCTGGCGATCTCGGTGTCCGGCGGCAACGTCATGGTGATCATCCTGTTGCTCGCGATCATGGCGGCCGCGCACTACTCCGGGCTGACGGTGTTCTATTCGATCCCGTCGATCTACCTGAACGACCGGGCGGCGGCCACCGGGATCGCGGTGGTGACGTCGATGGGTTCGTTCGCCGCCGCCGCTTCGCCGTCGCTGCTCGGGTTCATCGAATCCGCGACCGGGAGCCTGTCGCTGGGGCTGCAGATCAGCGCGGGCATCGTCCTGCTCGCCGTCGTGGTGCTGCTCGTCGGCGTCCGGCCGGGCGATCTTCGCGAACGGCGCCGCTGACCCCGCTCCCGCAGAAGTACGTGAGGGGAACCCTCAGGGAATCAGATTCCGTGAGGGTTCCCCTCACGTACTTCCGGCGTCCTGTGCCGGAGCCGGCGCTGACCCTCCAAAGTGTGCTGTTCGGCACCGGGTCGCCCGTTTGACCTCGGCGGATTGCCCGACCGGCCTTCTTTCTCATCGCTCTCACAGGAAACCCGGAGTAGACCGGGTGCCGCCGGAGGGAGGAGCGGTGAGCGATGGAGCGCGCGAACGGGCACTGGGCCGAGCGGATCGGCGTGGTCGCACTCGTCGCCATGCTGCTGGGCGGGGCCGCCTACGGGTGGGCCGAACTGCGCGCGCTGCTGTCCGGGGTCACCACGTCCACCGCGCTCGACGGGCAGGCCCGGCCGGGCGGGGACACGAACATCCTCGTCATGGGTCTCGATTCGCGGCTCGACGAACGGGGCGAACCGCTGCCCGCCGAGTTGTACGAACAATTGCACGCGGGGGACCAGAACGTCGGCGGCTACAACACCGACGTCCTGATGCTGCTGCACGTCCCGGCCGACGGCGGGCATCCGACGGTCATCTCGATCCCGCGCGACGACTACACCGATCTCTCCGGCTGCCCGGACGGGGTGTGCAAGGGCAAGATCAAGGAGGCTTACGGGTACGCGTTCGCCGCGGAGTCCAAACGTCTTGCCGCGCAAGGCGTCACCGAGAAGGCGGCTCGCGAGCAGAGGTCCCGGGACGCCGGCCGCGCGGCAGAAGTCGCGACGGTGCGCCAGTTCCTCGGCGGAGTCGCGGTGGACCATTTCGTCGAAGTCACCCTTGTCGCGTTCTTCCAGCTCGCCCAGGTCGTGCAGCCGATCACGGTGTGTTTGGCCGACAGCACGCGCGACAGTTATTCCGGAGCGGATTTCCCGGCCGGGCAGCAGCGGATTTCCGCGGCGCAGGCCCTCGCGTTCGTGCGGCAGGGCCACGATCAGCGGCACGAGTTCACCGACCTGGACCGGGAACGGCGGCAGCAAGCGTTTCTCGTTTCGCTGGCGCATCAGCTGAAAGAAGGCCGGGTGTTCGGTGATCCGGTGAAACTCGGACAGCTGGTTTCGGTCGCGAAACAGAACATCGCGATCGATTCCGGGCTCGACTTGAATGCGCTGGCCCGGCAGGCGGAAACGTTCGCCGGCGGGGATCTTACACTGGCGTCGCTTCCGGTCGAAAGGTTCGAAAAAGACGCACGGGGCGAAGACGTCAACATTGTCGATCCGGTGAAAATCCGCGCCGCCGCCGCTCGGTTGCTCGGCCGGACGGTCCCGCCGCCGCCTGCCGCGACGGCCGGGCCCGCCGTCGACGTGGTGAACGCGAGCGGCCGTGAGGGCGCGGCCGCCCGGGTGCTGAAGACGCTCCCGTCGCGGGGATACCGCGCCGGGCGCTCGTCCAGCGCGCGGCACACGCACCGCACCGTGGTCCGCTACGGGCGCGGGGATTCCGCTTCGGCGGCGAAACTCGTGGCCGCGCTCGGCGGCGGGTACGGCGTGGGCTACGACGGCGCGCTGGCCGCGGGGGAGTTGAAACTGGTGCTCGGCACCGATTTCCGGGAAAAGGCCGACGAGGTGGACCCGGTGCCGGTCTCCCCGGTTACGCCCGCCGACGAATTGTCCGGAGGCGGGGTGCCGTGCGTGCGGTGAACGGGAGAAGCACAACGATCCTGTGAACCCGGTGAGAACGAATTCCGAAATTAACTCTCCCGAGTGACAGCGGCGGTGATGTGCCCGCTAATGTCCGGGATCGGGTGACGAGCCGCACAGCCGCGGCAGGGGGATTGCCCGAAATCTGATCTTGCTCCGATTTCAGCGCCGGATAACGGCGCTGCTGCTTCAACCCGGCCTCACGCCGCCCATTGTTGAGTGGCGACCAGCCGGTTTCGTGAGTCCTGTTCTTCCGGAAAGAGGTTTTCCTGTGACGCTGGACGCGGATCGGGTGCGCACGGTCGCGCCCGAGAGGCTCGCCGAAGAGGCGACGGCGGTTTTCCGGGCGGGTCCGACGCCTGCCGCGCGCACGCTTTACGACATTTTCGCCGAAACAGTGCGCCGGCACCCGGACGCGCTCGCGCTGGACGACGGCTCCACGCGGGCGACGTACCGCGATTTCGCCGCGCAGGTCGAAGAACTCGCCGGACGACTCCGGACGGCTGGGGTCATGCCGGGCGACCGGGTCGGCATCCGGATGACCTCCGGCACGGCGGCGCTGTACCGCAGCATTCTCGCCGTTCTCGCCACCGGCGCGGCCTACGTTCCGGTCGACGCCGACGATCCGGCCGACCGCGCCGAGACAGTGTGGACCGAAGCCCAGGTGAGCCTGGTCCTGAGCGACGCGGGATTGCCCTCCTCGCGCGGACCGCGGTGGCCGCGAGTCCGTCCGCAGCCGCAGGACGACGCCTGGATCATCTTCACCTCCGGCTCCACCGGCAAACCGAAGGGCGTCGCGGTCACGCATCGCGCGGCCGCGGCCTTTGTGGACGCTGAAGGCCGGATGTTCTGCCGGGCACGGCCGCTCGGTCCGGGCGACCGCGTGCTGGCCGGGCTGAGTGTCGCGTTTGACGCGTCGTGCGAGGAAATGTGGCTTGCGTGGCGGCACGGCGCATGCCTGGTCCCGGCCCCGCGCTCGCTCGTCCGCGCGGGAGCGGACCTCGGCCCGTGGCTGGTCGAGCGCGGCGTGACGGTCGTGTCGACGGTCCCGACGCTCGCCGCACTGTGGCCAGTGGACACTCTGGCCGGCGTCCGGCTGCTCATCCTCGGCGGCGAAGCGTGCCCGCCGGAGGTCGTGACGCGCTTCGACGACGGCAACCGGGAGATCTGGAACACCTACGGCCCAACGGAAACCACCGTTGTCGCGTGTGCGCAGCGGCTGCGCGCGGGCGAACCGGTGCGGATCGGGCTGCCGCTCGACGGCTGGGAACTCGCGGTCGTCGACCCGGAGGACCCGGCGGGCATCCCGGTGCCGTGGGGCCGCAGCGGCGAGCTGGTGATCGGCGGCGTCGGCCTCGCCCGGTACCTCGACGCGGCCAAGGACGCGCAGAAGTTCGTGCCGCTCCCGGGGCTCGGCTGGAGTCGCGCGTACCGCAGCGGGGACCTGGTGCGCGCGGTGCCGGAGGGCTTGGAGTTCGTCGGCCGCGCGGACGGTCAGGTCAAGATCGGCGGACGGCGCGTCGAACTGGGCGAGATCGACGCCGCGCTGCGTGCCTTGCCGGGCGTCGCCACGGCGGCGACCGTGGTGCGGCGCACGGACAGCGGCGCGCAGGTGCTCGTCGGTTACGTGGTGCCGGAAGGCGAGAGCCTCGATCGCACTGCCGCGCGCAGTCTTCTGCGGGACCGGCTTCCAGCGGCTTTGGTACCACGGCTGGCGTTGGTGCCGGATCTGCCGGTGCGCGCGTCGGGCAAGCTCGACCGCGACGCGCTGCCGTGGCCGCTGGAGGAGTCGACCGCCGCGCCCGTGGTGCCGTCCGATCCGAAGCTGGCGTGGCTGTTGCAGGTGTGGAGCGAACACCTCGGGACCACGGCCGGGCCGGACGACGACTTCTTCGACCTCGGCGGCTCGAGCGTGACGGCCGCGCGGCTCGTTTCCGTGCTGCGCGAACGGTATCCGACGGCGGCAGTGTCCGATGTGTACTCCTGCCCGACGCCGCGCGAGCTGTACGAACGTCTCGCCGGAGAGCCGGTCGAAACTGTCGCGGCGGAAGAGCCGCAGGTCCCCGCCGTTCGGGGCAGTGGCTGGTGGCAGGCCGGGGTCCAACTGGTTCTGCTGGCCTTGTCCGGAATGCGGTGGCTGCTTTCGGTTTCGCTGCTCGGCTCGCTCGTCGCTTTGGTGCTGCCGTTGCAGTGGCTGCCGCGGATGTCGTGGTGGATCCTCATCCCGGCGTGGCTCGTGCTGCTGAGCCCGCCAGGCCGGATGCTGCTGGCCGCGGGCGGCGTGCGGTTGCTGCGCGGAAAGCTCGCGCCGGGGGAGTACCGGCGCGGCGGCATCGTCCACATGCGACTGTGGACCGCCGAACGGTTCGCTGCCGTGGTCGGTCCGCCAGGAGTCGCCGGGACGCCACTCGCCGCGCCTTATGCCCGGCTGCTCGGCAACCGCGTCGGCCGGGGCGTCGATCTGCACTCTCCGCCGCCAGTGGGCGGTCTCGCCGACTTCGGCGACGGATGCGCCGTCGAGCCCGAAGCGGATCTGGCCGGGTGGTGGCTGGACGGTTCGGTGCTGCGGATCGGCCGCGTCCGAGTCGGTGCCGGTGCCCGGGTCGGCGGCCGCAGCACGCTGCTGCCGGGTACGGATCTCGGTGCCGGATCGGTGCTGTTGCCGGGCTCGACGCTCGACACCCGCGTGCCGGACGGCGCGGTCTGGGGCGGTTCCCCGGCCGGACCGTCCGGGGAACGTCCGCCGCGACCGACCGTGGCGGCACCGCGCGCGAAGCGGTACTCGCTGGCGTTCGCGTTGGGCGGCACGTTGCGGTCGCTGTTCATGTTCGTCACCGCGATTCCGCTGATCGTGGTCGCGCTGCTGCTCATCCCGGCGGCGGACGACCCGCGCACCGCCGCGCTCGCGATCCTGCCGTGGACGCCGCTGCTCGTGTTCGCCGGAATCGTCTTGTACGCCTTGACGATCGTCCTGCTGGTGCGGCTGGCCAGCCTGGCCGTGCGGCCGGGAACCTATCCGGTGCTGAGCCGCGCGGGCTGGGCGGCCTGGTTCGTGCACGAACTGCTGGAAATCGCCCGGCGGCAGCTGTTCCCGCTGTACGCCGCGCTGGCGACTCCGGTCTGGATGCGGCTGCTGGGCGCGCGGATCGGCCGTGGCGTCGAACTGTCCACTGTGCTCAGTCTGCCGTCGCTGCTTCGGGTGCGGGACGGCGCTTTCCTCGCCGACGACGTCCTCGCCGCACCGTACGAACTCGACCGCGGCTGGGTCCGGCTGGGCGTTTCCGAGGTCGGGGAGCGCGCGTTCGTCGGCAACTCCGCAGTCGTCGGCCCGGACCGGACGCTCGGCTCAGGCTCGCTCGTCGGCGTCCTGTCCGACACCCCGGCAGAGGTTCCCGACGGCACGTCCTGGCTCGGTCGGCCCGCGTTGGAGCTGCGGCGCACTGCGGACGCGGTCGATCCTGCCCGCACTTTCGCACCGCCGCGCCGGTTGAAGCTGGCCCGCGCGCTGGTCGAGTCCTGCCGGATCGCGCCGCTGCTGATCGCGGGCCTGCTCGGACTCGCCGTGTCGACGGTGCTGGCCGGAGTGGACATCGCGGGCGGCTTCTGGGTCGCCGCCGCCATCGCCCCCGCGGTGTTCGTCGCGGCCGGTCTCTTCGCCGCGCTGCTGACGACGTTGATGAAATGGACGCTGGTCGGCCGATTCCGCCCGGGACGGCATCCGTTGTGGAGCGCGTTCGTGTGGCGGAACGAGCTGTACGACACGTTCGTCGAGACGCTCGCGGTGCCGTGGTTCGCCGGTTCGTTCCTCGGCACGCCGGTGCTGAACTGGTGGCTGCGGACCCTCGGCGCCCGCATCGGCCGCGGCGTCTGGTGCGAGAGCTACTGGCTGCCGGAAACGGACCTCATCCACCTCGGCGACGGTGCGGTGGTGAACCGCGGCTGCGTGCTGCAAACGCACCTGTTCCACGACCGGGTCATGCGCTTGGACCCAGTCCGCCTCGGCCCCGGCGCGACACTCGGCCCGCGCGCGTTCCAGCTGCCGGGCAGCGGGGTTTCCGACGGCGCGACGGTCGGTTCGGGTTCGCTGGTGATGGCGGGGGAGACCGTTCCGCCGCGCACCCGGTGGCGCGGCACGCCGGTCCGTCCCTGGCGGTGAGGGTGTCGTGAGTGTTGATCCCGGTCAGAACCGTGATCAGCACTCACGAGCCACCTGCGAAAGCCCGGTATACGCCGCCCCCTTCGCCAACGCCCCCTCCACCTCCTCGGCAGGCAACCCCGCCGCCGCCAGCACTTCCCGGGTATCCGCCCCTGGCGGCCGAGGCGATTCGGCGGCGCACCCAGGCGTCCGGCCGAGCTTCACCGGCACCCCGACCCCGCGATACCCGTCCCGCTCGACCACCATTTCCCGGTGCCGCACCTGCGGAGCGTTCATCGCCTCCGCGATATCGTGCACCGGAGAAGCCGGAACTCCCTTCGCCAGCAACAACTCGGCCAAGGCGTCCCGTTTGTACTGTCCAATCAAGACACGCAGTTCATCACGCAACGCACCCACATTGCTGACCCGATCGGCATTCGAAGCAAACCGCGGATCAGACGCCAGTCCAGGCGCACCGAGCACGTCGACCAGCGCCGCGAACTGCCGGTTATTCCCCGCTCCGACAAAGAAAGGCCCGTCCGCCGTCGAGAAGGTCTCGTACGGCGCGATCGACGGATGCGCCGAACCAGTCCGCCGCGGCACCGCACCGTCCGCGAGCCACGCCGCGGAATGCGGATGCAGCAAGCTGATCACCGTGTCCAGCAAAGAACAATCCACCAGTTGCCCAAGCCCGGACCGTTCCCGCTCGTGCAGCGCCAGCAGGATCCCGGAGAACCCGAGCACCCCGGTCACCACGTCGACAACAGGCACCCCGATCCGCAACGGCGGCCCGTCGGCCTCGCCGTTCACGCTCATCAACCCGCCGTACGCCTGCAGCACCGCGTCGTACCCGGGCAGTCCGCCGAGCGGCCCGTCGGCGCCGAAACCCGTGATGCGGCAATGGATCAGCGCCGGATACTCCGCCCGGATCGTTTCGTCCGGCCAGCCCCACCGCGCGAGCGTGCCCGCCTTGAAGTTCTCCACCACGACGTCCGCGCCCGCGATCAGGGTGCCTAGCAACGAACGACCGTCCGAACCGGACAGATCGAGGACGATGTTCTTCTTGCCCCGGTTGAGGTTCGCGTAATAGGCGCTGGTGCCTTCGGAGAGAAACGGCGGACCCCAGCCGCGCGTCTCGTCCCCGGCGGGCGATTCGACCTTGATCACCTCGGCCCCGTGGTCGGCCAGCATCTGCGTGCAGTACGGCCCGGCCAGCACCCGCGACAGGTCCAGCACCCGCAGCCCGTCGAGCGCGCCCATCAGTACGACCTCGGCAGCCCGAGCACGTGCTGCGACACGTAGTTCAGCACCATTTCCTGGCTGATCGGCGCGAGCCGCAGCAGCCGCGCCTCCCGGAAGTAGCGCTCCACGTGGTACTCCCGCGCGTACCCCATCCCGCCGTGGGTCTGGATCGCCTGGTCGGCGGCCTGGAACCCGGCGTCCGCGCACAGCCACTTCGCCATGTTCGCCTCCTTGCCGGCCGGCAGGCCGTTGTCGTAGCGCCAAGCGGCGTTGCGCGCCATCAGTTCCGCCGCGTCGAGCCGGGTCGCGGCCTCCGCCAGCGGGAACGCCAGCCCCTGGTTCTGCCCGATCGGACGGCCGAACACGTGTCGCTCCCCGGCGTACCGGACCGCGCGCCGCAACGCCGCGCGGCCGATGCCGAGCGCTTCGTGGGCGAGCAGGATGCGTTCCGGGTTGAGGCCGTCGAGCAGGTACCGGAAGCCCTTGCCCTCTTCGCCGACGCGCGCCGATTCCGGCACTCGCAGGCCGTCGATCAGCACTTCGTAGGACGACACCGCGTTGCGGCCGAGCTTGGGGATCGCGCGCAGCTGCACCGCGTCGGAGTCGATGTCCACGACGAACAGGGACATGCCGTCGGTCGGCTTCTCCACCTCGTCGCGCGGCGTGGTGCGGGCGATCAGCACCATCTTCTGCGACTGGCCCGCCTTGGTGATCCAGACCTTCCGGCCGTTCACGACGTAGGAATCGCCGTCACGGCGGGCAAACGTGGAGATGCGCGTGGTGTCGGTGCCCGCGTCCGGCTCGGTCACGCCGAAGCAGACGTGCAGCGAACCGTCGACCGCGCCGGGCAGGATCTCCTGGCGCATTTCCTCGCTGCCGTGCTTGACGATCGTGTTGAGCCCGAAGATCGTCAGGTGCATCGTGCTGCACCCGTTCATCCCTGCCCCGGACGCGGCCACTTCTTCCAGCAGCAGCGCGGCTTCGAGGATGCCGAGCCCGCCGCCGCCGTACTGCTCCGGGATCGCCATGCCGAGCCAGCCCGCGGAGGCGAACGCGTCGTAGAACTCGCTCGGGAACTCGGCGCGTTCGTCGCGTTCCGCCCAGTACTCGTCGGGGAACCGGGCGGCCAGCTCGCGCACGGCGCGCCGGATGTCCTCCTGGTCTTGGGTCAGCTGGAAGTCCACAGTGCCGCTCTCCATCATGCGCATATAAGAACGCTGGGTTCGGATATACGTCCAACGTAAGGCGACGCGCGCTTCGGGTCAAGCGCTGCCAGGGTGGCTGTCGCGATAGGGTTCGTATGTACGAACGCAGGGGAGTCCGTCATGACCGAGTCGACCGCCAAGGCCCACCGGACGGTCGGGCGCGTCACGAGCATCCTGGAGTGCGTCGCGCGGCAGCCCGGGATGCGGCTGCACGAGCTGTCGGTGGCTCTCGACGCGCCGAAATCCTCGGTGTTCGGCCTGGTCAAAGGGCTGGTGTCGACCGGCTACCTGATCGAGGCCGACGGCGCCTATCAGCTCGGCCCCGCGCTGGGGAACCTGCTCACCGGCGGCCTGCCCGGCATCGCGACCGCGGCCCGGCCCGCGCTGGAGGAGCTGCGCCGCCGCTTCGGCGAGACGGTGATGCTCGGCGCCGCGGTCGGGGATTCGCTGATCTACGTGGACGCGGTCGAGTCCGAGCAGCCGATCCGCTACTCCGCGCCGTTGCGCACGCGACGGCCGCTGTACCCGCCGAGCGCGGGCAAGATCTTCCTCGCGTACTGGTCGGCGCGCCGGCGCGAGGCGTACCTGAAGTCGGTGCTCCCGGACGCCGAGCGGGTGCGGGCGGCGATGGACGAACTCGACACCGTCCGCGCCAAGGGCGTCGCGCTCAACCGCGGCGAAACGCTGCCCGACGTGAGCGCGGCCGCGCGCCCGATCCTGGTCGACGGAGAGGTCGTCGCGGCCATCGCGGTCGCGGGCCCGACCACGCGGATTTCCGAACGACTGCCCGAGATCGGCGACGCGCTGGGCGACATCACGGCGGCGGTCGTGAAGCGCTGGGAAGCCGCGCGCCAGGGCTGATTGCTCGTCCGTGCCTATCGCGGTGAGAACCGTGATCAACACGCACGAGACCCGGCCTTGCCCCTTGACCGGTGTGTTCGCGGTCTCTTAGCATCCGGATATACGCATCAAGCGTTCCCAAATACGCACGCAACGGCGCGCGCCGGCTGGCTTCCGCTCGCCTGTGCCCCAGTTCCGGAGAGCAGGACCATGCCCAGTATTGTGGACGACAGCGTCGGAACGACCCGGAAAGCCCCGCGCGGAGTCGGGGTGGCGGTGGTCGTCGGCTCCGCGCTCGAATGGTTCGATTTCTACCTCTACGCGTCGATGGCCGCGCTGGTGTTCGGCCACGTCTTCTTCCCGCCCGGCAACGACGCCGCGGCGACGATGGCCTCGGTCGCGACCTTCGCCGTCGGGTTCCTGGCCCGGCCGATCGGCGGCATTGTCTTCGGCGCGCTCGGCGACCGCATCGGCCGCAAGAAGGTGCTGTCCTGGACCTTCGTGCTGATGGGCGTTTCCTCGGCAGGGATCGGATTGTTGCCCAGTTACGCGAGCGCCGGACTTCTCGCGCCGGTGCTGCTCGTCGTGCTGCGGCTGTTGCAAGGACTGGGCGCCGGCGCGGAATTCGGCGGCGCGATCGCGGTCGCGTACGAGCACGCTGACCCGCGTAAACGCGGGCGGCAAGGTTCGTGGCCCGCGCTGGGCGTGAACGTCGGGTTGCTGGTTTCCTCGCTCGCCGTCGCCGGACTGACCACTTTGGACAAAGAATTCCTGCACGGGTTCGGCTGGCGGATCCCGTTCCTGGCCAGCTTCCTGCTCGTCGGCGTCGGGCTGTGGGTGCGCCGCCGGGTGCCGGAGACGCCGGCGTTCGAGAACCTGGTGCGCACCAAGCGAAACCGGCCGCGCGGCTGGGCGAACCGGCCGCTGGTCAAGCTGTTCCGCAGCGACTGGCGCGCGCTGACGGTGGTCATGGTGATCACCATCGGCTACAACGGCGTCAGCTACGTGTTCAAGACTTTCTCGCTCGCCTATCTGACGAATTTCCGTGGTGTACCAGCGAATATCGGCGCACTGGGGATCAGCATCGCGAGCGGGATGGCGATCGTCACGGTGCCGATCGCCGGATGGATCAGCGACCGGATCGGCGCGAAAAAGGTCGTGGTCGCCGGCGCGGTGGCGACGGGATTGCTGGCGTTCCCGTTCTTCTGGCTGCTCGACACCGGCACGAGCTGGTTCATCTGGCTCGGCCTCGTGCTGGCGACCGGCATCGTGGTCCCGGCGATGCTGTCGGCGCAGGGCGCGTTCCTGGCCAAGCAGTTCCCGGCCGAGGTCCGCTCGACCGGTCTCGGCACCGGCCGCGAGGTCGGGGGAGCGGTGTCCGGCGGGCTCGCGCCGCTGGCCGCGCTGGCGATTGTGGAAGCGTCCGCGACGCACGCGACCTGGGGTGTTTCGCTGCTGTTCGTGGCGGGCGCGTTGTGCATCGGGCTCGGGGCGCTGGCCGATCAGAGCCGTGGCGCGCTCAACTGAGCCGTGGCCACCGGGTGCGGGTTTTGGGCAGTTCCGGACCATAGACGGCTTCGGCGACCGAGCGTTTCAGGTTCGCGCAGTGGTGCAGCACGTGCGCCGGAAACCCAGTGCCGGAAGGACGTTCCGGCGGCTTCTCGGCACCGGCGGGCGTGAGCGTCCAGCCGGAACCGAGGTCGATCAGGCTCCGGTGTTTCGTGGTGTAGTACTCCGGCGAAACGTCGATCGCCACGCCGGTCGCGCCTGCCGCGGCGGCGACCAGGTGGAGGTGGAAACGGCTGGAGATCCACGTCTGGCCCGCGGCGAGCGGAAGGCCGCGGTGCCACACGTCGCGGAACGGGTGGAACTCCGCGCCGGGAAGTTCGTGTTCCAGCAACGCGAAAACCTCGCGGTCGACGCGAGGAATCCCTTCCACCACAGCGAGTTCGCCCGGCGGCAGCCGCCACGCGCGCACCAGGTCGAGCACCTGCGCCGCGAGCACGGACGGCCGCTCGGCGCCGATGTCCGACTGCACGCACAGGACGAACTCCCGCGAGGTCGGCGTCGTCGGCGGATGCGGGTCGAGAAAGACGTCGTCGCAAGTCCGCTCGACGCCCGCGACCCCGTGCAGGAGTTCGGCGGACGGATCGTCGCGGACGTCGACGACGTCGAACCGCTCGGCGAGCGCTCGCAACAAACCGGCCGCGCCCGGAGAAAACGGGACGAAGCCCTGTCCGGTCATCGCGGAGCGAGCATGAGAACGCTGTGCCGCGGCAGCGGCCCCGGCGACCAGTCCCAGGTGCCGGGGCCACAGCGCGTTGATATAGCCGCCGCCGATCAGATGCACGACGTCGAGCCGGCCGAGCAGTTCGATCCCCGCGTCCCAGCGCGGTGCACGACCGGGATCGTGCACCGCGGCTTGTACCCAGGACGCGACTTCCCACGGATCGTCCGACGGCGCTTCGCCGCAGAGCCGCCACAACGTGTCTGTGCAGCGCAACCGCGGATGCAGGTCGCCGAACAAATGCTGGGCCGGTCCCGGCGAATGCGTGTCGAGCCAGACTTCGGCGTCCGGTTCGGTGCGGGCCAAGCGGCGGATCCAGGCAGCGGCGATCAGTTCGTCGCCGAAGTTCGGATAACCGCTCGGCCCGACCAGGTAATGCCGGCGGGGGGACGGGGCTCGGGTCACGAAGCGACAGTAAGCTGCGTGTCCAACGCCTGTTCGCCCTGGGCCTTTTCGCTGCCGCTCGGCTCGGCCTGCACGCGGTCCTTGGCGACGCCGTCGCCCTCGAGCGCGGTCGAAATCGCCTGCGCGCGCTCTTCGGAAAGCTTCTTCGCCTTTTCCGCGTCCGGGTAACCGGCGTGGGTCTCGACCTTCAGCTTGACATCATTGCCCTGCATGGCTTTCGCGATCGCGGCGAGGCCTTCCTTGGCCTGGCTGGTCAGTTCCGCCTTCTCCGGCTCGAACTTGATCGGCGAGGCCTGCGAGGCCTGCTGGATCGCCGCGGTGACCGCCTGCGCGGCCGGGCCGCCGTTCTGCCCGGGGGCTCCGTTCTGGCCGGAGGCGCCGTTCTGCCCGTTCTCGCCGGACTGGGCGGCTCCGCTGGGCTGTGCGGCTCCGCTGGACTGCGCGGTGTTCTGCCCGGACGCACCGGATCCGGACGAGTCGTTCGATCCGCCCGACCCGCACGCGCTGACCAGCGCGATGACGGCTGCGGCCCCGACGACCGCCTTGACGAGTGCCCTCTGCATGGGAATTGCGCTCCTTCGGCTGGGTTCGCCGGGATCTGAACACGCCACCCATTCGGCGGCAACCGCAGCCCGCCCGGCGACCGCACCGAGCCACCACGCGGTTTCGCGCTGTCAGCAGGGCGGGGGCGGCGCACAGCGGCCTCACCCGGCAAGGTCGACATCCACCCGGGTGAGGGACCCGGTCAGTCCACAAAGGACAGTCTGAAATGCCGGTGTTCCGGCTGGTGTATAACGTCCTATTCAGCTCGCCGTGAGGCATTTCGCCCAGCCTTGCCGACGGCGAACCGGAGGCGCGCGTCCGGTCCGCTCCGGCACGGAAAGCCCCGGGGACCCGCTACGGATTCCAGGGGTGCATCTCAGGGTGTTCCCCGATGCCGAGCCGTCAGAGCCGCCAGCATGCTGATTGCTGTGACCCTCATAACGCGGAAGGCCAGGGCGACGGCGCCGGTCATCGCCGCCGCGGCCTTGGCTTTTTCGCTGGTGCCGATCCTCCTGTTGCACGTGGTGGCGGGCACGATCGACCCGGTCCGCGACGTGATCAGCGACTACGTCTTCCCGCCCGGCGGTGCGGTGCTGCTGGCGGCGGCTTCGCTCGGGCTGGCCGGCGCGTCGCTGGCGGTCCGGCACGCGCTGCTGAGGCAGGGGTTGCCGAAGCGCAGCTGGGAATCGGTGCTGATCGCGTTGTGGGCGGCCGGATTGGTCATCGCGACGTTCTTCCCGACCGATCCGAACGGCGTCGAAACGTCGTTTTCCGGTGCGGTGCACCGGTATGCGGGCGCGACGATGTTCGTGTGCCTGCCGCTGGCGGGATGGTTGCTGGCGCGCCGGCGGCCGGAAGCGAAGGCGGTGCGCTGGCTTTCCCTGGCGTCCGGTACCGCTTCGCTCGCCTTTCTGCTGGCCCACGCGCCATTGCTGGAGCAGTCCGTGCCTGAGTTCCTCGGGTTGTTCGAACGCGTGCTGTACGCCCTGCTCTACGCACAACTTTTCGCCGTCACCGCGATGGCCCGATCCGAGGTGGCCGCATGACGATCCTCGCCATCGCACTCGCCGTGCTCGGCGCGGTTTTCTTTTCCACCGGTGCGCTTCTGCAGCACGGCGTGGTCACCGGATTGTCCGGCCGGCCGCGGATCGGGGAGCTGATCCGGGCGCCGCGCTGGCTCGGCGGGCTCGCCCTGCTCGGTTCGGGGGCGGGCGTGCACGCGGTCGCACTCGGGATGGCCCCGCTGACCGTCGTGCAGCCGGTCGGGGTGATTGCCGTTGCGATTACTGCGATTCTCGACCGACGACGGCGGGATTTGCCCGCGGTCGCGGTCACCATGCTCGGCGTCGGGACGTTCGTCACCGTCGCCGCTGGCAGCACTACGAGCACCGCGGTCGGTGCCGACGCGCAAACGCGCGCGGCACTGCTGGTGCTGGGGGGCGTGGCGCTGCTGACTTTGGTCGGCGCGATTTCTTCGCGTCCGTCGATCCGCGGGCTGTGTTTCGGCGCGGCCGGCGGCGCTGCCTACGGCTTCGTTTCGGTGTTGATGCGAGCGGTTTCCCTCGAAGTGCAAGAGGGCACGGTCGACTTCAGCACCGCTGTGTCGGTCGCCGCGATGGTGACGGCGCTGCTGGCCGGCGGCTGGCTCGTGCAGCTGTCCTACCGATGCGGTCCGCCGCACCTCGCCGTCGCGTGCCTGACCGTCGTGGATCCGCTGGTCGCGGTGGGTCTCGGCGCCGGAGTGCTCGGCGAAGCCACCCACCTCGACGCCACGGCGACCGCGGTCGCGCTGACCGCGGCGGTCCTGGCGGTCGGCGGCGTCGCGGTGCTGAGCCGCAGCAGCTCTTCTCCTGTCCATTCCACCAGATCGGAGCACCCTGTGAACGACGACCGGGCTTTGCGCATCGTGGTCGCCGCCGAAACCTATCCGCCGGACGTCAACGGCGCGGCGCAGTTCGCGTACCGGCTGTCCGCCGGGCTCGCCGGCCGGGGGCACGAGGTCCACGTGATCAGCGTCGACCCGAACGGCCCGGCGAGCACCGAAAGAGACGGCGACGTCGTGGTGCACCGGGTCCGGTCGCATCGCACCCCGTTCCACCGGACCTTCCGGATCGGCCTGCCCTGGGAAGTGAGCAAGGACGTCGCTGCACTGCTGGAGGAGCTGCAGCCCGACCTCGTGCACGTCCAGGCGCATTTCGTGGTCGGCAGGTACGTCCTGAAGCACGCCGCCGCGATGGGCATTCCGGCGGTGGCGACGAACCACTTCATGCCGGAGAACCTGTTCGGTCATGTGCGGGTGCCGATGTGGCTGCGCGGCGCGGCTGCGCGGTGGGCTTGGCGGGATCTGACGCGAGTGTTCTCGTCGGCCCGCGTGGTGACGGCGCCGACGCCGCGTGCGGTGGAACTGTTGCACGACAACGGTTTCCCGGAGCGGGCGATCCCGGTTTCGTGCGGCATCGACATCGACCGCTACCGGTTGCGCAAGGTTTCGCGGACGTCCGGCGATCCGACGGTGTTGTTCGTCGGACGGCTTGACGAGGAGAAGCGCGTCGACCAGCTGTTGCGCGCGGTCGCGCTGCTGCCTGGACTGCGGGCGGAGATCGTCGGCGACGGTTCGTGCCGGGCGGACTGGGAAAAGCTGGCGAGCGAGCTCGGGATCGCCGACCGGGTGCGGTTCCGCGGGTTTGTGTCCGAAGAAGACTTGCTGGACGCGTACGCGGCGGCGGATCTCTTCTGCATGCCAGGGATCGCCGAATTGCAGAGCCTCGCGACGATGGAGGCGATGGCGGCCGGGAAACCGGTGGTGGTCGCGGACGCGATGGCGTTGCCGCACCTGTGCCGTCCGGGATACAACGGCTGGCTTTTCGAGCCGGGCAACGTGGGGGACCTGGCCGAGCGGCTGCACGCGGTGATCGCCGACCCGGCGACGCTGGCGCGGATGGGGGCGGCGAGCGGCAAGTTGATCGCCGGGCACGCGCTGGAGTCCTCTTTGGACTCTTTCGAGGCCTGCTACGCCGAGGCGATGGGCCGGGTCGCGGCGGTGCCCGCGGCCGCCTGAGCCTCTCGGGGGAACTGGGGATGGCCGGGTTCGCCGGACGAAGGGGAGGGATCCGGCGAACCCGGCCGGACTCTACGCGAGAGTGATCGCGTAGAGCTGGACCCGTGGATCGTTCGGCAGGCTCACCGACTGGACGGTCTTGGCGCCGTCCACTGTGGAGGAGATGCCGAACAGCCGCACCGGCGGGCCGTCGACACCGCTGCCCGCCTTGATCCGGTGCGGCATGTCGAGCACGACAGTCGTGCCGGACGGCGTCGACCCGGCCCAGTCGCCGAACGTCACCGGGAGATCCGCGCTGGATCCGTCGTTGTAGTGCACGGTCAGCGAGGTGGAGACCGGGCCGTTGTGCGACGAGCCGATCACCTGGACCGCCTGATGCTTTCCGGCGGGCAGCAGCAGCGATTGCCCGCGTGCTTCCACGAAGTTCGCCGCGGTGCCGGTGGGATCGGGCGCTGCGTAGGTGACTCCATTGTGGACGAATGTGCCCGCTGGCGGCATCAGGTCGGCGTCGTAACTCCAGCCGCTGCCGTCGAAGTTGCCCTCGGTGGACGCAGCGACGGTCGCAGTCCCGTCGTGGTTGCGGTCGTGGCTGAGGTCGACCGCGCACTGGGTTCCGGACGTCGTCGCGCACACTGTCGGTTCTCGGACCTCGATGCTCGCGGTGCGCGTTATGGTGTTCGCACCTGGCCCGGCTGCCTTGAGCTGCACCGAATACGTGCCGACTGGCGTGTTCGTCGGAATGGTCACCGTGACCGGCGCGGTCTTCTGCGTCGGCAACTGGAAGGACCACAGCAGCTGCAGCGGTTCGGTCTGCACCTTCCAGCCGGACGGTGCCGTCGACGTCACGAAGACCGGTTGCGCTCCAGGGTTCTGACCGAGGACGTCCAGGTTAAAGTGGACAGTCTGCGCCGAGGATTGCTGCGGCAGCACAACGGAACTCGGCCGCAACGTCGCATCAACATGTCGACGAAGATCGCCGGTCGCCTTGTTCACCGACGGCGGTTCCGTGCCCGGCTGCGTGCCCCAGTTCGACGGATTCGCACCGACTTGGTAGGCGAGCTGGCCGCCGTGCGCGACGGCGGACCAGTCGAGCCAGGTCTGCCGGACGTCCCGGCCGTTGAGCGAAACGCTTTGCACGTAACGGTTCGCGTCGCTCGCGCTGGGCGCGGTGACGGTGAGCGTCCCGCCTTGCTTGCCCTCGTACTGTCCGATCTGGACAGTCGCCGATTCGAACTGCGGACTGGACACGGCGAGGAAGTTCGCGCCGCTCATCGTCGGGTACAGGCCGAGCGAGGAGAAGACGTACCAGGCGGACATCGTGCCGAGGTCGTCGTTGCCGGTCATGCCGTCCGGGCCGGTGGTGAACAACGTCATCGCCGCGCGGACGACGGTCGCGGTCTTCGCCGGCGCGCCGACCCAGTTGTACATGTAGGGGGAGAGCAGGTCGGGTTCGTTGTTGGGGTTGTAGGTGGCCTTGGCGTAGTAGTCGTACGGGCTGGCGATCCAGTCCTTGCGCGCGGTGCCCGCCGGGTCCTTGAGCAGGTTGTCGTAGGCGAAGAAGGAGTCGAGCCGCTTTTCGGTCGCCTGCTTGCCGCCCATCAGCGAGGTGAGCCCGGCCGGATCCTGCGGGACGAGCCACTGGTACTGGTAGGCGCCGCCCTCGTGGAACTGGTGGTCGGCGTCGACCGGGTTGTACGGCGTGAGCCAGGTGCCGTCGGTGGTGCGTGGCCGGAACTGCTTGTCGGCGGCGTTCCAGACGTTGCGGTACCACTGGCCCCGGTCGGCGAACGTGCGCGCGTCGGACTGGTGGCCCAAACCCTTGGCCATCAACGCGAGCGCGGCGTCGGCGGCGGAGTACTCCATGGACGCCGAGGTCGGATGCTCGCAGTCGTTGTCGCCGCCTTTGGCCGCGCAATCCTTGCCGAGGGTGAGGCCGCTTGGGATATAGCCGCGGTCGTTGTAGTAATTCACGCCGGAACGGCCGTTGTACGGCGAATCGGCGGGCGGCGTGCTCGTAGCGTTCTTCTTGAGCAGCCCGTACGCCTCCTCCTCGTGCCCGGCCAGCAAGCCCTTCGACCAGGCCTCGACGAGGAACGGCGTGACGGGGTCGCCGGTCATGATGTTCGTTTCACTGCCCGCCAGCGCCCATCTCGGCAGCCAGCCGCCGTCGCGGCCGATCGACAGCACGGACAGCGCGACATCCCGGGCGACCTGCGGTTCCAGCATCTCGAGGAGCTGGTTCTGCGGGCGATAAGTATCCCAAAGGGAGAAGTTCTGATACGGCGTGTAACCGTTGGCGCGGTGGACCTTGCCGTCGAAACCGGCGTAGTCGCCGCTGATGTCGCCAGCCAGGTTCGGGTGCAGCTGCGCGTGGTAAAGCGAGGTGTAGAACGCCGTCTGACGTTCGGTAGTGCCGCCGCTGATCTTGATCGCGCCGAGCCGGTCCGCCCACTGCTTGCGCAACGCGGTGCGGGTGGCGTCGAAGTCGTAACTGTCGCTGGTTTCTTTCGCGAGATTGTCCCGCGCGCCGGCGAGACCGGTGTAAGAGAGCCCCACCTTGAGGACGACATCGTGGTCAGTGGCCGCGTCGAAGCTGACCCACGCGCCGTTCCCGCCCGTGCCCGCGGCGTCGCGGCTGCCCGCGGTGCGGGTGGTGCCGCGCCAGGTGCCGTAGGAGGCGAACGGGCGGTCGAAGGTCGCGGTGAAGTAGACGGTGTGCTCGTCGTGCCCGGCGCAGAAGCCGCCCGCGCGCACGCGACCCTCGAGGGTCCGGTCGCCGACGACGTGGATCTCGGAATCCTTCACGGACTGGTTCGCCTGGCCGGTGTTGAAAAGCACGTTGGCCTGGCCGGTGGACGGGAAGGTGTAGCGCTGCCAGCCGGTGCGCGGGGTGGCGGTGAGCTCGGCGTTGACGCCGTACTTCTTCAGCCCGACGCGGTAGTAGCCGGGTTCGGCCTTCTCGTCGTCGTGGCTGTACTCGGATTTATAGGAGTTCTTGTCGACCGAGTCGACGGCTCCCGTGGTCGGCATGACCGGCAGTTCGCCCATCACGCCGCAGCCGACGCCGGAGAGGTGGGTCTGGCTGAAGCCGTAGATCGAGTTCTGCTGGTAGTCGTAGCCGCCCTGGCCGCCGGTGTCGGGGCTGACCTGGACCATGCCGAAGGGCGCGCTGGCTCCGGGGAAGGTGTTGCCGAAGTTCTGCGTGCCGACGAACGGGTTGACCAGCGAGATCGGATCCGCTCCTGTCGTTGCTGCGGTGGCGCTGCCGGTTGTGCTGGACATCAGCCCGGCCACTGCGAAGCTCGCTGCCGCGATCGCGGCTACCCGTCTCTTCTGCGACCACATGGGCGCGCTACCTCCAGGGCTGACAACGTTGTCATCGTGCGAGCCGGTGCGGGGGCGACCGGCTGGTGAGCAGCTTTTCATCCTGGAGGGGGTTTGAGAAGGGCGACAACGGGACAGCTTCCGGGCCCGCGTTTCGTGTGGGGAGCCTCGCTGGCTTCTCCTCCGGTGGTTGCCTTCCCGGTCAGCGATGGTTCGTGAGGGTTCCCCTTCCGAAACCTTGGTTGCGTGGGGCACCCCGAAGCTTGAGTGTGCTGACGGTCTGGGGGTGCTTGTCAAGGCGGGAAAGATGCCTTGACAAGCACCCCCGAACCGCAGGGCGGCTTCGTATCGGGGTGCGGGGGAGGGGCTGGGTGCCTCGAACCTTGGGTGCGTCGGTGCCTGTTTAGGCGTGGGGCGTGAGGGTTCCCCTCACGGAATCAGAGTTCCTCAGGGTTCCCCTCACGGCCCGCTGCGGTCCGTCCGTGAAGGGCTCCTTGAGGGAATCAGATTCCTTCGAGGGGTCCTTCACGGACCGCCAGTTCTGGCAATCGCAGCACCGCCTGCGCGCCGCCGTCGGGCAGGTTCCCGAACTCCAGTTCCGCACCCAGCACCCGCGCTTGCGCGACCGCGATCGTCAACCCCAAGCCGTGCCCGCCGCTGCGGGCGTCCGTGCCGGTCCGGAACCGTGCGGGTCCTTCGCGGAGCAGGACATCCGGATACCCCGGGCCCCGGTCGCTGACCACAACGCACCGGCCATGGACCTGCACCGTCACCGGCGCGGACCCGTGCTTGGCCGCGTTCGACAGCAGATTCGCCAGGATTCGCTCGAGCCGCCGGGGATCCGTCCGTACCTGGACCGCGTGAGGAGCGACCGCGTCCGGCACCCGGCGCCGTACGAACTCCGCCAGGTCGATTTCCGCCAGGTCCGCTCGTTCGGCGGCGGTGTCCAAGCGGGCCACCTCCAGTACGTCCTCCACCAGCGACCGCAGCGCGGCCACCCGGTCGCGGACCAGTTCGGCCGGGCGTCCGGGCGGCAGCAATTCGGCAGCGGTCACCAGGCCGGTCACTGGGGTCCGCAGTTCGTGGGCGATGTCCGCGGTGACCCGTTGTTCCGCAGCCAACCGCATTTGCAACGCGTCCGCCATCGCGTCGACTGCCTGCGCAAGATCGGCCGCTTCGTCGCGCGGACGTGGGCCGATCGCGTCGCGCACCCTGGCCGGAGCGCCGTTCGCGACGTCCCGGGCGGCATCGGCGGCCCGCCGGAGTCGACGTGCCATCCCGGCGCCGAGCACGACGCCCAGCAGTGCCCCGGCGACGGTCACGACAGCGGAACCCGCCAGCAATTCCCGGTCCAAAGTGGCCAGTGCCTGTTTTTGCGACGCATAACTGGTCCGCACCGAGACCACGTGCCCGCCGGTTTCGGCCGCTGCCCAGAGAACCGGTCCGTCCAAATAGGTCGCTCGGTTGCCCCCGCGGACGGCGTCGCGCAGGGGAGCGGGCAGTGTCGGATCGTCGAATTGGCCGTCGACACCGGGGTTGCGCAGAAGCAGCTGGATCCATTCGTCCTGCGCATGACGCGCCTGCTCGGCTTGCGTGCGCGCGAATTGCTGGTGCACCAGCAAACTCAGCGTCAACGCGACGGCGGCCGACACTAGAGTCACCGCCGCGGTAAGCCGCCACCGGAGCGTGGCCGGGAAGAGTTTCACGGCTCGGCGCGGAGCTTGTATCCGAAGCCCCGCACGGTCTGCAGCCGTTCCTGGCCGATCTTCACGCGCAGCCGTTGCACGTGGACGTCGACCACTCGCGTATCGCCGCCCCACGCGTAATCCCAGACGCTGGCCAGCAGCGTGTCCCGGCTGAGCACGATGCCGGGCGACTCGGCGAAACGCAGCAGCAGCCGCAGTTCGGTGGGGGTCAGGTCCACCGGCTGACCGGCCCGGCGCACGTCCAGCCCGGCGCGGTCGATTTCGAGATCGCCGAAGCGGACGAACGCGTCCTCCTCGGGCCCGGACCAGCCGCTTCGCCTCAGCACCGCTTGGATCCGCGCGATCAGCACGGCGGTGTCGAACGGTTTGGTGACGTAGTCGTCGGCACCGGCTTCGAGGCCGAGCACGACGTCGACCGAATCGTCGCGCGCGGAGACCATCAGCACCGGCGTCCGGCTTTCCTCGCGGATCCGTCGGCACAGGCTGACGCCGTTGAGCCCGGGGAGCATCACGTCGAGCAACGCCACGTCCGGCGGCTGCGCGCGGAACTGGTCGAGCCCGGCGAGCCCGTCCGCGGCCGTCGCGACCCGGAATCCGGCGCGTTCGAGGGCGAGCTGCGTCGCTTCCCGGATCACGTCGTCGTCCTCGACGAGAAGTACCTGCGTCATGTCCCCTCTCACTCCGGCGAGAAACCGGTGCCGGTCCAGCGGTAGCGGGCCACCCCGTTGTTCGGGCCGGTCGCCGACATCGTGGCCAGCTGCCCGTCGAGCACGGTCAGCATGGCCCCGGCGTTCTCCAGCCTGAACAGCTGTTTCCCGCCGATGGTGTAGACGTAGCCGCCGAGATACGCGCTGACCGGCACGCCGGTCGCGCCGCTGCTGCCGGTGCCCGGGGCGCCGACCGCGCCGCACGGATAGACGTTGACCACGACGTCGACCTCGCCGGTCAGCTCGTGATAGGCGGTGCTGACGGGATACGACCCGGCGCTCGGACCGTACGGACACGGTCGCAACGCCGCCTTCGTCCTGGCGCTGACCGTCGGATCCGCGCGCAGCAGAGCGACCGCGTCCACAGTCGGGCCGCGCGGGTTGTTCGCCGGGGCCGGGGCTGCCGCCGCCGATGGAGCTGGCCCGGCGACGCGCACACCGTCCACATCGGAGCAAGCAGTGAGCGACAGCACCGCAAACGCCGCGACCGCTGTCCTCCGCATGCTTCGCACAGTAGCCATTTTGCCGTCCGCGCGCTGCTCGGGGAGCGCTGTTACAAAACCGATGGGTTTCCTCCGGGCCGCCGCAACGCGATTCCCGGCGGCCGGTAATCCGCCGTTCCTACCTTGGCGGGGAATCGACCAGGGAGGAGTCCGATGAGGACGGAAACGGTGCGGGACCCGGCGGAAACCCGGGTGCCGAAGGGACGCTTGCTGGGCGTGGACGCGGTCCGCGCGCTGGCGATCGTCGGGGTGTTCATCGAGCATTTCTTCGCCAGCGGCTGGTTGCACGGCGGCCCGCCCGACCAGGCCCCGGGGATCTTGACGTGGCTGAACGTGCAGACGTCGTCTCGGGCGATGAGCCTGTTCGTGCTGCTCTTCGGGCTGTCCGCGGCGCTGATGACCGGCGGCTCGACCCCGTACGAGGGGAACGAGAAGTGGCGCGCCCGCGGCAGGCTCGCGGTCCGGGCGGTGGTGTTGTTCCTGCTCAGCCTGGCGATCGACGAGTACGGCATGTCGGTGATCGAGTACTACGCGGTGCTCCTGCTCCTTCTGCTGCCGCTGACCCGGCTGCGCGCACGGACGTTGTTCATTCTCTCCGGAATCGCCGTGCCCGCGATGACGCTATACGCGTTCTGGGTGTTCAACGCGCATTCCGACTGGATGATGTCCGGGTCCGAAACGGCGAGCGGGCTCGCGATCTTCGGGCATCCCGAACAATGGGGCGAGTTCTTCAAGGGAATGGTGCTGTTCGGCGGCGGTTTCCAGATCGCGTACGGCCTGCCTTTGGCGTTGGCGGGAATGGCGATCGGCCGCCTCGACCTTCGCGCGCACCAGGTCCGGATTCGGTTGCTGTGCACCGGTTTCGTGCTCGCCGCCGCGTCGATCCTTGCTTCGTGGATCGCCACCTATCCGCTGGGCGGAGCCGAGGCGATCGCGACGACCCCGCCGCCCGGGATGCCGTGGCAGGTGCTGCTGGCGATGCCGCCGGACGGATCGCTGTACGCCACGAGCCCGCTAGGCATCGTGCTCATGATCGGCGTCGCGATGGTGCTGCTCGGCGGACTGCTGATCGCCTTGGACCGGCCGCTCGGCCGTCGTGCGCTGTGGCCGCTCGCTGCCGCCGGCGGCATGGCTTTTACCTGGTATGCGGCACATTTCGCGGTGTTGAAGCTGGCGTCGAAGCCGTATTCCTTCGTGTTTCTCGCGATGGTGGTCGCGGTGATGCTGGCGGCGTCAGTGGCGTGGCGGCATTGGCGGCGGCGCGGTCCGCTGGAATGGCTGGTGCACCGGGCGACCCTGCTCGTGCCCTGAGACTCAGCGGGCGCGGGGTCCGGCGGTTTCGCGGATCCCGCGCAGCACCGTCACGAGCGTGATCACGGCGGCCAGCATGATGTAGAAGGCCGGGGAGAGCTTGTATCCGGTCGCGGCGACGAGCCAGGTCGCGATGTACGGCGCGGTGCCGCCGAAGAGCGAAACCGCGATGTTGTACGGAATCGCGATAGCGCCGGAACGGATGCGCGGCGGGAACAGTTCGGCCATCGCCGCACTCGCGGCACCGTCGTAAGCGGCGATCAGCAGCCCCAGCACCACCATTCCGACAACGGCGAGCACCGGATTTCCCAGCGACATCAGCACCAGCGCGGGCCAGGTGAGCACGACGAACCCGGCAGTGCTCGCGATGAGCAGCGGCTTGCGTCCGATCCGGTCGGACAGCGCACCGGCGACCGGGACCGCCGCGGCCACGACGGCGAGACACACGGTGGCCGCGACGAATGATTCGATTTTCGAGAAATGCAGCGTTTTCTGCAGATAGCTGGGCATGAACGTCTGCAGCGTCCAATGTGCGACGCCCTTGACCACGACCAGTCCGGCGAGCACCAGCATCGCTCGGCCGCCGGTGCGGAAGGAGTCGCGCAGCGGGCTTTCGGCGACCTGGCCGGTGCGTTCGAGATCGTGGAACTCCGGGGTGTCGGTGAGCCGCGTCCGCAGGTACAGCCCGGCCAGGCCGAGCGGAAGGGCCAGCAGGAACGGCAACCGCCAGCCCCACGCGGACATCGTCGCGTCGCCGAGCGTCGCGGTGAGCAGCAGCGCGAGCCCGGAGCCGACGACGAAGGCGGCGAAACCAAAAGTGTTGGAGAAACTCGTGTAGTAGCCGCGACGGTTCGGCGGCGCGAATTCGTAGAGGACGGTGACCGCGCTGGACGTCTCGCCGCCCGCGGCGAAGCCTTGCACCAGCCGGGCGAGCACGAGCAGCAGCGGCGCTAGCGTGCCGACCGCCTGGTGCGTCGGCAGCACGCCGATGGCGAACGTCGACAGCGAGGTGGCGAGCACGACGATCGCGAGCACCCGCTGCCTGCCGATGCGGTCGGCGAGCGGGCCGAAGAACAGCCCGCCCAGCGGCCGGATCACGAACCCGGCGGCGAACACCGCGAACGTCGACAGCAATGCCGCGGTGGCGTCGCCGTCGGCGAAGAAGTTGTCGGCGATGAAGGCCGACAGCGTGCCGTAGAGGCCGACGTCGAACCACTCCACGAAGTGGCCGGCACCGGCGGCGAACACGACCTTGCGCGGCGAAACCGTTGCCGGAGCCGAAGTTCCCAGAGTCTGTTCGGACATGACGGACCTCGTTGTCTGTCGGCGGGGACCGTCCGTGAAGGGCTCCTTGAGGGAATCAGATTCCCTCAAGGAGCCCTTCACGGACGGACGGGGGAGGGAGTGTGGGCCGGGCCGAGGTAGCCGAGCCCGATGCTGACCGTGTCGGCCGCTTCGACGACGAGCGCGCCGAGTTCGGCCTCGCGTTCGTCCAGTGCGATGGCGGAAAGCGCGCCGGACAGCGAAATCGCGGCGGCGATCTCGCCGGTGTGGTCGCGCACCGGGGCGGCGATGCAGGCCCGGCCCAGCGCTAGTTCCTCGATCTCGGTCGTGTAGCCGCGCCCGGCGGACGCGGTCAGGTCGGCACCGAGGGCGTCGAGGGTGGTGTGGGTGTGCGAAGTGAACCCGGGCAGCGGTTCGGCGCCGAGCAGTTCGGCTCGCTGCTCGGCGGTGGTGTCGAGCAGCAGGCTTTTGCCCATGCCGGTGGCGTGCAACGGATTGAGCTGCCCCATCAGAGAAAACGACTTCTGGGCCAGCTGGCCTTCGACGTTCAGCAGGTAGAACAGCGACGAGCCGCGCCGCACCGCGACGTTCGCGCCCAGCCCGAGTTCCCAGGCCAGCCGCTGGGCGACCGGGCGGGCCTGCCGGTAGATCGGATTGTTGTTGAGCGCGATGCCCGCCATGGTCAGCACTGCCGGGCCCAGCTCGTACAGCTGGCTCACCGGATCGCGCTGCACCAGCTCGGCCGCTTCGAGCGTCGCGAGCAGTCGCGAGGTGGTGGACACGCCCAGCCCGACCTCCGCGGCCACATCGGACACGCGCAGTGCGGGGCGGCCGGGGGTGAAGGCGCGAAGCACCGCCGAGGCTCGCTCGACGCTTTGATTGCCACCGGTCTCGGAAACCATGGTCCTGAGTATGGGTAGCAGTTGCATATTTCGCAAGTGGCATGCAAAAGTTGGAGCCGACTTCCTGAATCCTGGTGTTGGAGGGCTGCATGCGCATTGCCGACGTCACGACCTACGTGCTCAAACCCGCTGGTCGACGGGCGTATCTCGGTGCGCTGGAGGACGGCAGCGAACTGGGCGCGGACCAGGGTTACGTGGTGCGCGAGCCGTGGCGCAGCCTCTACTCCGGCCGGTTCGAGACGATGCTGGTGAAGATCACCGCGGACGACGGCACGACCGGATGGGGCGAGGCGCTCGCTCCCGTCGGCCCGGAGGTTGTCGCGACGGTCGTCGACCGGCTCCTGGCTGGTTGGCTGCGCGGCCGTGAGCTGACCGGACCGCGCCCGCTCTGGCACGGACTGCGCGACCTGATGCGGGAACGCGGCCACCTCGTCGGACATCAGGCCGATGCCCTCGCCGCCGTCGACATCGCGCTGTGGGATCTCTACGGCAAGCTGACCGGGCAGTCGGTCGCGCAGTTGCTCGGAGGCGCCCACCGGGACCACGTCGAGGTGTATATCTCCGGCCTCGCCCGCTCCACCGACGAGGAGCGCGCCGCCCTCGCCGCGGACTGGGCCAGCCAGGGTGCCACTCGGGTAAAGTTGGCTGCTGGCAAGGGAATCGAAGCTGACTTGGCGACCTTCGACGCGGTCGCCGCGTCCGCGCCGGAGATGAAGATCGCGCTCGACGCGCACTGGGCGTACCGGATCGGCGAGGCCGTCGAGCTGGGTCGCGAACTGGACCGTCGAGGTGCGTTGTTCTTCGAAGCGCCGCTGGTGCCCGAGGACGTCGACGGGCACCGCGAACTGGCCTCGCGCATCACGACGCCGGTCGCGGTCGGCGAGGCGATGCGCAACCGCTACGAATTCGCCGACTGGCTAGGCCGCCGCGCGCTGCGGCTGGCTCAACCGGACGTCGCGCGCACTGGCATCACCGAGGCAATGTCCATTGTGGAACTTGCTTCGGCTTATCACGTTCCTGTTGTCTGTCACCATTCTGTCGGCCTCGGTGTCTCGCTGGCGGCCGGGATCCACGTGTCCGCGGCGAGTGCGGATACCCCGTACTTCGAGTACCAGCCCGACACGATTCCGGTGGCGCAAAGCATCCTGCGCACCCCGTTGACCGCGGGCCCGACCGGCTTCGCGGTGCCGGACGGGCCGGGGCTGGGCATCGACGTCGATGCTGATTTGGTTGCTACGCTTGCGAAGGAGAACTGAAGCTGTGTCGAACCCGCCGATCGGGCTCATTCCCATCCTGGCCACCCCGTTCGCTCCGGACGGATCGCTCGATGTGCCGTCGCTGCGTTCGCTGGTCGAATTCGAGCTGTCCGCGGGCGCTGACGGGGTCGCCGTCTTCGGCATGGCCAGCGAGGGTTTCGCTCTGTCCACTTCGGAGCGCGAATTGATTCTGCGCGAGGTACGCGCGGTGACCGGTCCGGGGGTGCCGGTCGTCGCGGGAGTGAACGGGACTGGGATCGCTCCGGCGCTGGAACAGGCGCAACTCGCCGCGGACGGCGGGGCCGACCAGATCATGGTCCTGCCGCCGTTCCTGGTGAAGCCCGGCCCGGGTCAGGTCGTGGAGTTCTTCTCCGAGGTCGCCGCGCGGGCCGACCTGCCGGTGATGATCCAGGACGCTCCCGGCGTCACCGGAGTGTCGATCGATCCGGCGGCGGTGGCCGCGCTGGCCGGGGTCGAGGGCATCACGTCGATCAAGGTCGAGTCGCCGCCGACGCCGGTCAAGGTCGCCGCGGTGCGCGATTTCGGGATCGCCGTGCTGGGCGGGCAGAACGCGCAGGCGCTGATCGAGGAGTACGACAACGGTGCCGTCGGGACCATGCCCGCTTGCGAGTTCACCGACGTGTTGCGAGTGGTCCTGGACGATCTCGCTGCCGGACGCCGATCCGACGCACGCGCCGGGTTCGCGCGGCTGCTCCCGCTGATCCACCTGGGCGTGCGGCCGGGGCAAGCGTGGGCCGTGCACAAGGAAATCCTGGTGCGGCGGGGGATCATCGCTTCGGCGACCGTGCGGCTGCCCGCCCGGCCGTTGGATGCCGTGACCGGGAAGGCGTTGAACGAGATCCTCGACGAGCTGGCGTGGTGAGCCGGTCGGTCGTCGTCATCGGCGGCGGGTCGGAGATCGGGATCGCCATCGCCGAAGCGTTCGCCGGGGACCGCGTGATCGGCGCGGGCTTGGCGGCGGCGAACCATCCGGCGTACGCGGATTTCGTGGTCGCCGATGCGTCCACTTCGGACGGTTCGGACGCGATTGTCCAGCACGCCGGGACCGTGGATGTCCTGGTCTTGGCCGCCGCCGCGCAGCCAGTCGCAGCGGCCGCCGACACCACTGACGCCCAGTGGCATTCCGCGATCTCCAACACTCTGGACGCGGCGTTCTACCCGGCCCGCGCGGCGCTGCGGGTAATGCCGCCGGGCGGGTCGATCGTCGCGGTGACTTCGGTGAACGGATTCCTGGCCGCGCCCGGACTGCCGGGTTATGCGGCAGCGAAGTCCGGAGTGGACGGTTTGGTGCGGCAGTTGGCGCTTGAGTACGGCCCGCGCGGTATCCGGGTGAATGCGGTCGCGCCGGGGATGATCGGCGCGACTGGCCTGCCGGGAGTGGCCGAGGGTTATCCGTTGGGCCGCACCGGGACTCCTCGTGAGGTGGCGGACGTGGTCGAGTTCCTGGCGTCCGGCCGGGCGTCGTTTGTGACGGGAGTGGTGTTGCCGGTGGATGGCGGGTTGTCGGTCGCGTCCCCCGCGGCGTTCCTGCGGCCGGATCTGCGGGCGCGGTTTCTGCCGGATTAGCGGGCGGCGACCAGTTCCCGTCGCCGGGTCGCCAGCAGGGTGCAGCCGACGGCCGCCGCGTAGCCGAGCGCGACGACGGTCATCGGGACGCTCATCGACATCGTCAGTGAACGGTTTGGCGCGGCAGCTGGCGCTTGAGTATGGTCCGCGTGGTGTCCGGGTGAATGCGGTCGCCCCGGGGATGATCGGCGCGACCGCCTGCCCGGGGTGACCGAGGGCTATCCGCTGGGCCGCACCGGGACTCCTCGCGAGGTGGCGGACGTGGTCGAGTTCCTGGCGTTGTTTGTGACGGGAGTGGTGTTGCCGGTGGATGGCGGGTTGTCGGTCGCGTCCCCCGCGGCGTTCCTGCGGCCGGATCTGCGGGCGCGGTTTCTGCCGGGCTAGCGGGCGGCGACCAGTTCCCGTCGCCGGGTCGCCAGCAGGGTGCAGCCGACCGCCGCCGCATAACCGAGGGCGACGACGGTCATCGGGACGCTCATCGACATCGTCGAACCCGCGGTGAGCAGCGTGCCGAGCACCGCGGTTCCGAGCGCGCCTCCGGTCTGCCGGGCGGTGTTCAGGACTCCGCTGGCCAGCCCGGTGTGCTCCTCGGGCGGTGTCGACATCGCGACCGACGTCATCGCGGGCATCGCGATCGAGCAGCAGCACAGCACCACGCCGCCCGTCACCGCCATTGGCACGGAATCGGCCGCCACCAGCAGGATCGCGCCGAGACCGGCGAGGCTGAAGCCGGTCAGCATCGGGACGCGAGGGCCGAAGCGCGCGGTGAGCCGCCCGCTGGCGGTGGCTCCGATGCCGATCGCGATGGTGAGCGGGAGCGTCAGCATGCCGGTCGCGTAGGCGGTCTGGTGGAGCGGGCCTTGGAGGAACAGCGACAGGCAGAGCAGGGTGCCGTAGAGGCAGAAGTTGAAGAGCAGCCCGGCGGTGCTCGCGGCGGAGAACGGGCGGGACGAGAAAATCGCCAACGGCAGCATCGGATCGCGTCGGCGGCGCTCGACCAGGAGGAACGCGAGTCCGGTAAGCAAGCCGAGGACGATTAGCGGCACCGCCCAACCGGACCGGCCGACCTGGATCAGCCCGCCTGCGAGCGCGGACAGGGCGACGGTGCCGAGGACGAGCCCGTACGGATCGAGGCGACGGTTCCGCTGCGGCGATTCGACGACATAACGGCAGGTCAGCGCGATGGCGAGCGCGGCGACCGGGATGTTGACCCAGAAGATCGCGCGCCAGTCGACCAGCGCGATGAGCACGCCGCCCGCCACCGGGCCGGTCGCGAGTCCGATGGCCGCGATGCCGCCCCACAGGCCGAGCGCGTGCGCCCGCGCTCGCGGTTCCGGGAACTGCCGGACGATCAGCGCGAGCGAGCACGGCAACAACGCGGCCGCACCGACGCCCTGCAGCGTGCGCGCGACGATCAGCACCGAAATGGTCGGCGCCAGCGAACACAGCGCGGACCCGACCCCGAACACGACGGTCCCCAGCACGCACACCCGCCGCGAACCGTAGCGGTCGCCGAGCGAGCCCGCGGTGAGCATGCCGGCGGCCAGCGCGATGGTGTAGCTCGCGATCACCCATTGCTCACCGCCCAGGCCGCCGCCGAGGTCGCGCCGGATCGCTTCGACGGCGACGTTCACCACGGTCGCGTCGAGCTGGACGATGAAGAACGGCAGGCAGAGCGCGATCAGTGCCAGTCGTTGCTTGCGTGCGGAGTTTGTTGCGGTCACGAGACAAGGGTGACCCGGGAATCGTTCGGTGTGGGCCGAAGCGTCAGAGGTAGTGCCGTTGGTTCCGCTTCTCTTCGGCGTAAGTCACGTACGCCGCTTGTGTGGAGGCTAAATCGGACACGTCGCTCACCGGTACCTCCCACCACGCCGAGCCCGGCGGGTTGGGCGCGAGCGGATCCGTCTCCACGTGCACCACTGTCGTCACCGAATTCGCCTTGGCCTGCTTCAACGCCGCCCGGAAATCGTCCACAGTGGACGCACGCAGCACAGTCGCACCGAGGCTCGCCGCATTGGCCGCGAGGTCGACCGGAAGGACGTCGCCCTCCAGCAAGCCGTTCTCGGCGCGATACCGGTAGGAGGTGCCAAACCGTTGTGAGCCCAGCGATTCCGACAGCGACCCGATCGACGCGAACCCATGATTCTGCACCAGCACGATGATCACCTTGAGCCGTTCGGCGATCAGCGTGACGAGTTCCTGCGCCATCATCAGATACGAGCCGTCGCCGACCAGCGCCACGACCTCGCGGTCCGGCGCGGCCAGCTTCACCCCGACGCCCGCGGCGATCTCGTATCCCATGCAGGAGTACGCGTATTCCACGTGGTACGCCTTGGGATCTCTCGCCCGCCACAGCATTTGCAGGTCGCCGGGCATGGAACCGGCGGCGTTGATCACGACGTCGCTGTCGTCGAGCGAGCGGTTCAGCGCACCGAGGATCTCCGTTTGCGCGGGCAGGGGAGCGTGCCCGAGGTCGAAGCAGGCGTCGGCGGTGCGGTTCCATTCGTCGGCAAGTTGCCGGGTCCGCGCGCGGTAGGCGTCGGAGACCTGCCAGCCGGACAGCGCGGTCGTCAAGGCTTCCAGGCCGCGCCGGGCGTCGGCGACCACCATCTCGGCGGAGTGCTTCGCGGCGTCGAACCGGGCGACGTTCAGGTTCACGAACCGCACGTCCGGGTTGCCGAAGACGGTGTGCGAAGCGGTGGTGAAATCGCTGTACCGGGTGCCGATTCCCAGTACGACGTCGGCTTCCGCGGCGAGGGCGTTCGCGGCGGAAGTGCCGGTGGAGCCGAGACCGCCGACCGCGCACGGGTGGTCCCACGGAACCGCGCCCTTGCCCGCGTGAGTGTCGGCGACGGGGATTCCGGTAGCGGAGGCGAAGGCCCGCAGTTCTGGCCAAGCCTCGGAGTACACGACGCCGCCACCCGCGACCATCAGCGGTGCCTTCGCCGAACGCAGCAGCTCTGCGGCACGGGCCAAGGCTTCCGGAACAGGCACCGGACGGTCGACGTGCCAGACGCGGCGGCGGAAGAAGTCCTCGGGCCAATCGTAGGCTTCGGCCTGCACGTCTTGCGGCAGCGCGAGCGTGACGGCACCGGTTTCCACCGGATCGGTCAGCACGCGCATCGCGGCGAGAGCGGCTGGGATCAGTTGTTCGGGCCGGGTGAGCCGGTCGAAGTACTTCGAGACCGGGCGGAAGGCGTCGTTCACCGAGACGTCGCCGTAGCGCGGATCCTCCAGCTGCTGCAGCACCGGATCCGGAACCCGGCCCGCGAAAACGTCGCTCGGCAGCAGCAGTACGGGTAGCCGGTTCGTGGTGGCCAGCGCGGCTCCGGTGATCATGTTCGTGGAGCCGGGACCGGTGGACGCGGTGCAGGCGAACGTCTGCAGCCGGTTGCGCATCTTCGCGAACGCGGTCGCGGCGTGCACTTGGCCCTGCTCGTTGCGGGCGAGGTAGTAGGGGAGCTCGCCGGTGTGCGCGGCCTGCAGCAGGGCCTGGCCGAGCCCGGCGACGTTGCCGTGCCCGAAAATGCCGAAGCAGCCCGGGATCAGCCGGTGTTCGACGCCGTCGCGCTCGGAGTATTGGCTGGCCAGGAAGCGCACCAGGGCTTGCGCAGTAGTCAGCCTCATCGCGGGCCTCCGAACGGCAGCCGCGGGTCGACGTCCTGGGATTCCCAGGTCTGGCGCACCCACGCGTGGGCGGGGTCGTCGCAGATCAGCCACGCCCGTCCGGGTCCGGGACCGGCCATCACGTTCAGGTAGTACAGGTCGTAACCGGGCGCGGCCATCGACGGCCCGTGCCAGCCGTGCGGGATCAGCACGGCGTCGCCGCTGCGGACCTCTTCCAGAATGTCGATCGGGCGCTCGGCAGTGCCGTAGACGCGCTGGTAGCCCATGCCGCCGCCGGCGACCTCGAAGTAGTAGATCTCCTCCAGTTCGCTTTCGCCCTCGCGTGCCTCGTCGTGCTTGTGCGGCGGGTAGGACGACCAGTTCCCGCCCGGCGTAAGGACTTCGCAGACGAGCAATTGGTCGGCGTCGAAGGTGTGCGGGAGGCAGTAGTTGTTGACCTGGCGGCTGCAGTTTCCCGCGCCGCGCAGTTCGGTCGGCACGCCCGAGGCCGGGCCGTATCGGGCGGGCAGCCGCTTCGAGGTTTTCGCCGACGGTAACGCGAATCGGCCTTGGCCGGTGACCGTGGCTTCGGCATCCCTTGGCAGGTAAGCGAAATCGGTGACCGCGTCGAATACGCCGGTACGACCGGCCAGTTCGAACTTCGCACCGTCGACCGACACCGTGCAGCTGCCGGACAACGGAAGCACGAGCGTTTCCGCGTCGGCGGTGGTGAAAGTCTCGGTGCCGTCGAGTTCCAGCACGCGCAGGCCGGAGTAACCCCATCCGGCTGATTCGGGCGTGATGACAAGGCTGAACTGGTTCACAACAACCCCACCGCCGTATCGACTGCCTTGGCCACGTCACCGTCGTGCGGATAGAGCAGCGACCGTCCGACCACCAAACCCTGCACCGTCGGCAACGCCAGCGCCTCCTGCCAGGACGCGAACGCCGCGTCCGGGTCGGTCACTTCGCCGCCGAGCAGCACGGCGGGCAGCGTGGAGGCGGCCAGCACGCGCTCCATCTCGGCGACCACCGGCAGCTTCAGCCAGGTGTAGGCCGAGGAACGGCCGAGTCCGGACGCGATCGTGATGGACCGGATGACTGCCTCGGGGGAGAGATCGTTCTTGATTTTCCCGTCGATCCATCCGGACAGGAACGGTTCGACCATCGCGAGCAGCTTCCGGTCGGAGAGCGAGTCGATGGCCTTCGCGGTGTTCTCCAGGACGCTCGGCGTCGCCGGGTCGTCCAGGCAGATCCGGGTGAGCATCTTCCCGCCGTCGAACCGCATCCGGGCGATGGTTTCCGCGTCGTAGCAGGCGAACCGGTCGTCGATCTCGAAGCTCGACCCGGCCAGCCCGGTGCGGTTCATCGACCCGAGCACGGTCTTGCCGTCGAGCACGCCGAGCAGCAGCAGGTCGTCGATCACGTCCGGGGTCGCGAGCACGCCGGTGACGCCCGGGCGTTCCAGCGCGAGACACAGCCGCTCCAGCAACTCGCCGCGATCGGCCATCGCCAGCGGATCCGCGCCGACCGCGTTCGCCCCGCGCGCGGGATGATCGGCCGCGATGATCATCGCCGCGCCCTTGTCGTTGAACGGCGATTTCGCCCGTATCCGGTTCGCGGCCGCCTCGGCGATCGCGTCCGGATCGTGCACCCGTTTGGCGACGATCCTCTCGACGGTATTCATTCCGCTCCCTCGAGCCTGCGCAGCACCTGGTCTTCCGTCGGCATCGCGTCCGAGCACGCGAGTTCCCCGGCGACGTGCGCGCCCGCCGCGTTCGCGAACCGCATGATCCGCTCGATGCCCCAGCCGGACAACAGCCCGTGCACCAACGCGCCGCCGAACGCGTCGCCCGCGCCGAGACCGTTGACCACTTCCACCGGCACCGGCGGCACCTCCACCTCGCCGGTGTCGTCCACCGCGAGCACGCCCTTTGGTCCCTGCTTCACGACCGCGAGCGAGATACCCTTGTCCCGCAATGCTTTCGCCGCTTCCCTCGGTTCACGCACAGCCACCGCGGTATCGCACTCGTCGAGGTTGCCGACCGCGACCGTCGCGTGTTCCAACGCCTTGCCGACCCATTCGCGCGCCTGATCGCGCGACTCCCAGAACATCGGCCGGTAATCGAGGTCGAGCACGGTGATTCCCTTGCGGCCACGGGCTTCCAGTGCGGCGAGCGTGGCCGAGCGGCTCGGTTCCTGCGACAGGCCGGTCACCGTCGCCCAGAAGACTTCCGCCGAGCGGATCGCGTCGAAATCCAGGTCGTCGGCCGTGATGTCGAGGTCCGGAGCCTTCGGGAAACGGTAGAAGTAGAGCGGGAAATCGTCCGGCGGGAAAACCTCGCAGAACGTCACCGGCGTCGGCAGCTGCGGCGAAGTCCCGACGAACCGGTCGGCCACGCCGTATCCCGCGAGCGCGCGACGCAGGAACCGGCCGAACGGATCGTCGCCGGTTTTGGTGATCACCGCGCTGCGCCGGCCGTACCGGGCAGCCGCGACCGCGACGTTGGTCGCGCTGCCGCCGAGGTATTTGCCGAACGAGGTGACGTCTTCCAAGCCGACGCCGGTCTGCAGCGGGTAGAGGTCCACCCCGATCCGGCCCATCGTGACGAGGTCGAACCCCGTGGTCATCGCGTCCTCCTCGCAGGCTGTGCTCCGACCGTGCCCCGTGGCCGAGGACTTTGTCAAGACATATGGACATACGCGGTAGGCTTCGGCGATGAGCACCAGTCCGGCCTGGGACCCGGTCCGCGGGATCGCGGTGGACCCGGCGAGCCCCGAGCCGCTGTACTTCCAGGTCGCGCGCCAATTGCACGCCGCGATCGACGACGGCCGCCTCCCCGCGGGCTCCCGGCTCGCCAACGAACTCGACCTCGCGGCGGGGCTGCGGCTGTCAAGGCCGACGGTGCGGCAGGCGATTCAGTCGCTGGTCAACCAGGGTCTGCTGGTGCGCAAACGCGGCGTCGGCACCCAGGTGGTGCGCACGAAAGTCGCCCGGCCGCTGCGCCTGAGCAGCCTGTTCGACGACCTCGCCGGGCTGGGCGAGACGCCGTCGTCGCAGGTGCTGGTCAACCGCGTCGAACCCGCCGATGCCGAGACCGCCGCTGTGCTGGAGGCTCCCGAGCTGAAGCAAGTGCGCCGGTTGAAGCGGATCCGCTGCACGGGAGGCGAACCGCTGGCGATCATGAACAACTGCCTCCCGGACGGGATTCTCGACGTCGGCGACGACGAATTGCGCTCCCACGGCCTCTATCAGCTGCTGCGGCAGACGGGGATCCGGCTGCATTCGGCGCAGCAGAGCATCGGCGCGCGGCTGGCGACCGAGGAGGACGCGGAGCTGCTGGACGAATCGCCGGGCGCGGCGTTGCTGACGATGCAGCGCACGACGTACGACGAAACGGGCCGGGTGGTCGAGTACGGCTGGCATGTTTACCGGGCGTCGCGGTATTCGTTCAATCTGCCGCTGACGCACGGGCCGCAGTAGAAGATTTCCCTGCGGACCGCCTCGTCTCCTTGGTCAGTCTTCCTCGTCGTGTACCCGGGTGAAGTCCGGCTTCCGCCGCTCGCGATGCGAAGCGAGCCCTTCGCGGACCTCGGGACCGGCGAAACCGTAGAACTCCAGCGCCAGCGAGGAGTCGAAGATCGCGCCCGCGAGCTGCCGGTACCAGAGGTTGAGGCTCTGTTTCGTCCAGCGGATCGCGTTCGGCGCGCCGTTCGCGAGTTCGTGCGCGATCTCCCGCGCGGTCGGCAGCAGCCCGGCCTCTTCCTCGACGCACAGCGATACGAGACCGATCCGCTCGGCCTCGGCTCCGGTCATCGGACGGCAGGTCATCAGGTAGTACTTGGCCTTCGCCATCCCACAGAGCAACGGCCAGCACACCGCCGCGTGGTCGCCCGCCGCGACGCCGAGGCGCGTGTGGCCGTCGATGATCTTGGCGTTGGCGGCGGCCACGGAGATGTCCGACAGCAGCCCGGCGACCAGGCCCGCGCCGACGGCCGGGCCGTGGATCGCGGAGACGGTCGGCTTTGAGCAGTCGATGACGTTGTAGACCAGGTCGCGGGCCTCGCGCATGGTGCGCGAACGGGCCTCGAAGTCGTTCGCCAGCTTCTCGACCAGGTCGAATGATCCGCCCGCGGAGAACCCTTTGCCCTCGCCGCGCAGCAGGACGGCCTTGACCTCGGGGTCACGGTCGAATTCGCGCCAGATGTCGGCGAGCTCGCCGTGCGCGTCCTCGCTGACCGCGTTGAGGTGCGGCGCGTCCAGGACGAGTTCGATGACGCCGTCCTCGTCCGGCCCGTCGACCCGCAGGTTCTCGAACTGCGCGTAGCGGCTCATTCAGCTTCCCTCCGTCGTCCGGAACATCTGCGCCACCATGCCATCGCTCCGGACGCTGCCGCCAGATCACGTACGTTCTTCGGACAGTTCGACGGCGAGGCTGGTGCTCAGTCCGGAGGGGCCGAGCAGATCGAGGGTGACCGAACGAGCGCCGGGGCTCGTGCGCAGTTGCGCGGGCTGCCCGCAGAACAGCGGCGCCTGATTGCGATGGCTGATCCGGCGCACCCGAGAGGCGGGGGAGTCGAGCCGCAGCACCTCGGCCAGCGCGAGCGACATCAACGGCCCGTGCACGACGAGGCCGGGATATCCCTCGATCCTTGTGGCATACGGCCAGTCGTAGTGGATGCGGTGCGCGTTCGCGGTAGCCGCGGAAAACCGCATCAGCAGTGTCGGATCGGTGGCGAACTCCCAGCTCTGCCCGTCGGTGCGGCGGAACGGCGACCCCACGGGTTCGAGCGCGGCAGCGGTTTCCGGGACCGCGGGCGCGGCGGGCGGTCCGGCCTCGCGGTAAAGCATGTCCTGGCGCTCCTCGACGTACGGTGTTCCGTCCATTCCGGACAGTTCAGTGCGCACCTGGACGATCACCAACTTCCCCGAACGGCCGGACTTTTCGGTGACAGAGTCCACAATGGATTTTCGTCGTACGGTTCCGCCGACTTTCGGTGCGCGGTGCACCACGACCTCGCCGCCGGCGAACATCCGCCGCGGCAGGTCGACCGGGGGCAGCAAACCGCCGCGGACCGGATGGCCGTCGAGGCCGAGTTGGGACGACACCGGCCAGCGCGGGAGCGCGACCCAATGCCACAACGGCGGGAGGTCGTCGCCTTCGCTTGGGGCGGGGAGTCCGTTGTCGAACAACGCCGCCAGTGCGGCGACCGGGCCGGGTTCGAGCACTTCTTCGCTGGTGACGGCGTACGGTTCCCAGGCTTCCGGTGCGGACATGGGTTCCTCGGATCTGGTTTCGGATGAGGCAGTCGGCTGAATACTTTATCAGGAATTACCCCGTGCCTCGCGGTGCTGCTCGTTCAGCTATCCGCAGCAGATGGCCGTGGTGAACGGCGGCCGGTGGCGAGTCTTGAACAGGGCGGCTTATGTAATACTTTATCTGCTCGAACGTCCGCCAGAGGGGAGGCCGGGGCGATGCCCGAAACCACGGGCGCGGGACTGCGCCGCAGCGGTCCGGCGAACCTGAAAGCGCTGGCCGCGCACGAGATCCGGCGACGGGTCTTCTCCGGCCAGTTGCGCGCCGGGGCGAAGATCGACCAAGAGGCGCTGGCGGACGAACTCGGCATCAGCAAGCTGCCCATCCGGGAGGCCTTGATCACGCTCGACCACGAGGGCGTGGTGGAGCACATCGCCCGCCGAGGCGCGTTCGTGGCGCGGATGACACGTGACGACATCCGCGACCACTACCGCGTGTTCGGCCTCGTTTCCGGCCTGGCCGCCGAGCGCGCGGCGAAGAACCTCTCGCCGGAAAGTCTGCAGGCATTGCACGATCTGGCGGACCGGATGGAGTCCGGAGTGGACCGCGGCGAACAGGAACGGCTGAACTTCGAGTTCCACCGCAGGATCAACTACGCCGCCGATTCCCGCCGGCTGGTGTCGATCCTGGGCATCCTGGCGAAAACGGTGACGCACGGGTTCTACGAGGCGCACGAGGACTGGCCGGAGAAGGCGCACGACGACCACCGGAAGATCCTGAACGCACTCAGCGCCCGGTCGGCTGCGCGAGCCCGGTCCATTGTGGAGAAACACTTCTCGGACGGCGGTGAGCGTGCGGTTTCCTTGCTGGAGAAGCAAGGTTTCTGGGACCGCTGACTCCGGGCGTCAGGGTCGCTTCAGCAACTGTGCCAAGTGGACACCGCGTACTCCGGCCAGTTGATCGGCTTGGGTGCGGCAGGAGAAGCCGTCGGCGAGGAATACGGCGTCGGGGTTGTCTCGCAAGGCTGGGAGCAGTGCGTTCTCCGCTACGGCGACGGAAACGTCGTAGTGGCCGCGTTCCATGCCGAAGTTCCCGGCTAGGCCGCAGCAGCCGGCGAGGGTCTGCAGTTCCGCTCCGGTCGTCGCCAGCAGAGCTTGGTCGGCCTCGAAGCCCATC
This sequence comes from Amycolatopsis sp. cg13, assembly GCF_041346965.1. GTDB lineage: Bacteria > Actinomycetota > Actinomycetes > Mycobacteriales > Pseudonocardiaceae > Amycolatopsis. The sequence continues at coordinate 2,259,016 of NZ_CP166848.1, read as the reverse complement.
ACCGAGTGATGGTGGCAATGCGGCTGCGCGACCACTGTGACGCCGGACAGGTCGGGCGCTTGCCAGCCGTCGGTCTTGGCAAGGAGTTCAGCGAGCGTCGTGACCGCGGCGGAGACCGTTGCGGCGTCCGGATCGTCGGGGAACAGGTCCAGCAAATCGGACCGCAGGACGGCGGTGCACGACGGTTCGACGCCGACGATCGGGAGCCCGGCCTGCGCGTATGGGCGCAGCGTGTGCACGAGATCGCGGAGCTTCCGGCGAGCGGTGTCGAGTTGGCCGGTGGTAATCCAGGTGAGCCCGCAGCACGGCCGGCGCGGCGGGACGAGCACGCGATATCCGGCGTCGGCGAGCACGGCTGCGACCGCCTCGGCGACCTCGGTGTCCATACCGTCCGAAAAGGAATCCGCCCACAGCACGACTTCCGGCCCCTGCTCGCGGATCCTGCGCCGGGACCGGGTAAACGAGCGCCGGGCGAACCTCGGTGCACGGCGGCGTGTGTCCACTCCAGACAGTGCTAACAGGACTTTCTCGACTGGGCGCAACGACATCAGCGCGTTGACGACGAACGGGCCGAGAACCGGGATTCGGTGCAGCAGGCGGATCCAGTCCGGCAACCGGCCCAGCGTGTAATGCGAAACGGGGCGGATCTTGTGCCGGTATTTCCGGTGCAGGGCTTCGGATTTGTACTGCGCCAGGTCCACTCCGGCCGGACAGTCGCTGCTGCATGCCTTGCAGGACAAGCAAAGATCGAGAGATTCGTGCACCGCGTCGTCCGGCCAGCCGGACACCAGCGAGCCGTTCGCGACCTCCTGCAGCACCCGGGCGCGGCCGCGCGTGCTGTCCTTCTCGTCGCGAGTGGCCAGATAGGACGGACACATGAAGCCGCCGACGGCCCGGTTGTCGGCGCGGCATTTCCCTACTCCGACGCAGCGGTGCACGGCGCGGGTGAAGTCGCCGCCGTCGTGCGAGAAGGAGAACCCGCCCGCGACGACCGGGAGCGGATGTGCTTGCGGGCGGCGAAGATCGGCGTCGAGCGGATGCGGCCGGACGACGACGCCCGGGTTGAGGAGGTCGCCGGGATCGAACAGGTTCTTGACCGCGCCGAACAGTTCGATCGTCTCGGCCGAGTACATCTTCGGCAGCAGTTCGCCGCGCGCCCGGCCGTCGCCGTGCTCGCCGGAGAACGAGCCGCCGTAACCGACGACCAGGTCCGCGGCGGCGCTCATGAACGCACGGAACACCGACGCGTCGCGTTCGAGCGGCAGCCCGAGCCGGACGTGCACGCAGCCGTCGCCGAAGTGGCCGTACGGGAGCCCTTCGAGGCCGTATTCGTCCAGGAGAGCGTCGAAATCTCGCAGATACGCGCCGAGCCGTTCGGGCGGGACGGCGGCGTCTTCCCAGCCTGGCCACGCTTGCTCGCCGGCCGGAGTCCGGCCAGCCAGCCCGGCTCCGTCCTCGCGGATCCGCCACATCGCGGCGGCCTCGGCGCCGTGGGCCAGCACGACGTGGTCGAGCGCCTGGGAATCTTTGACGAGCCGCTCGGCATTGTGCCGGGCCTCGGCTTCCGTCTCGCCGCCGACCTCGATCATCAGCCAGCCGCCGCCATCCGGGAGCGCGGGCACGTTGCCGCGATGGTGGCGCACGAGGTCGACCAGCCGCGCGTCGAGCCCCTCGACGGCCAGCGGCCGATGCGGCAGCAGCCCGGGCACTACGTCGCCAGCCGTCGCCATGTCCGGATAGCCGAGCACGACCAGCAGCCGCGCGGGGGAGATGTCGACCAGGTCGACGGTCGCCTCCAGCGTGACCGCCAGGGTGCCTTCGGTGCCGACCAGCGCGCGGGCGAGCGAGCGGCCGTTCTCCGGCAGCAGGTGCTCGAGCGAGTAGCCGGAGACCTGACGGCTGAACCGGCCGAATTCGGTGCGCAGCAAGCTAAGCCGGGTGTCGATCAGCTCGGCGAGACCCGGCACCGCGTCGGAGGGGCCTGCGGTGAACTGGCGTCCGGTGCCGTCGACCACGCTCAACTCGCGAACGTTGTCCGCAGTCCGGCCGTAGGCGATCGCGTGCGGGCCGCAGGCGTTGTTGCCGATCATGCCGCCGAGCGTCGCGCGCGCGTGCGTCGACGGGTCGGGACCGAAGCGCAGCCCGTGCGGCGCGGCGGCGCGCTGGAGGTCGGCGAGGACGACGCCGGGCTGGACGACCGCGGTCCGCGCTTGCGGGTCGAGGTCGACAATGCGGTTGAGATGCCGGGAAAAGTCGACCACCACGCCCGGCCCGATCGCGTTGCCCGCGACCGACGTGCCCCCGCCGCGACTGGTCAGCGGAACACCGTGGCGGCGGGCGATCTCGAGGGTCGCGAGAACGTCGCCAGTTTCTTTCGGCAGCACGACGACCTGCGGCACGACACGGTAATTGGACGCGTCCGTGGAGTACTCGGCGCGACGGCGGACGTCGGCGTGCACCTCGCCGCGAACGTTCGCGCGGAGGTCGGCGAGCAGGTCAGTTTCGGTGGGCATCCCGGTCTGAATTTAGGTGTTTGAAACAGTGCCGTCAATCCGTACGCTGACGCGATGACCTCGGGACGGAGGGGACCGCCGCCGGAGCTGGCCCGGGTGCGGCGGGTGAGCGTGGTGGATTCGCTGGTCGAAGAGATGGCCCGCAAAATCCTCGGCGGCGAATGGCCTCCCGGGACCGCCCTGCCGTCGCTGCGGCACTTCGCGGCCTCGGCCGGGGTGTCGATGCTGACCGTCCGGGAAGCAGTCCGGACGCTGCAGGCGCGCGGCTGGGTCGAGACGCGCCAGGGCGTCGGAACGTTCGTACTGGAACCCACGGCGGCGCGGTTCGTCCCGTGGCAGCTGGGCGCTTCGGACGTGGCGGAGTATCGCGAGCTGGTCGAGGCCAGGGAAGCGATCGAGTCGACCATCATCGCTCTGGCCGCTCGCCGTCGAACCGCCGCTGAGCTGGCGGTCTTGACGGATCTGGTCGACCGGATGGCGGCGGCGTTGACCGACCGCGACCGCTTCCTGGAGGCGGATGCGGAATTCCACGTCGCGCTGGCCGAAGCCGCACATAACCGGATCCTGCTGCGCAGCATGCTCGCGATCCGCCTCCCGCTGCGCCGCCTGATGGCCGACCGGCTCCTGGAGGAACTCACCGAACACGGCGACCTTTCCCGGTCGTGGGACGACCACCGGACGATCGCGTCTGCGGTCCGCGCGGGTGCTCCGGAGCCAGGATGTGCCGCCCTGACACGAATCGCCGCCCGTGGCCGGTCCTATGTGGACTCGAAGCTAGCGGGTTTGCCGTCTGGTGGCCCGGGTAACCGGCCTACCGACGACTCCGGGAGGTGATCGAGGTGGCCGCGCACGTGGACGACGACCTGTGGACGGAATTCCACCGGGTGGTGAACATGACCTCGCGGGAGCTGGCTGATTGGCTGCGCACCCGGGAAGCCGGCATGGAGACGGAGCCGCTGCCGGACCAGGCGGGTCCCGCGACCGGCCGTCAGGTGCTGTCGATCCTGGGCAAACGCCGGTCGGATGTGAACGAGCGCGATGTCGAGGTGATGCGCGACGTGGTGGACCGGGTGCACGCCTCGCGCCGGGACGACCTGGAACCGGTGGCAGGCGACGCGGGGTGGCGGCAGGGGTTGATGTCGCTGGGCCATGACCCGGTGAAACCGGTGCGGGACTGATCCTGGCCGGGTTCTCCAGGGCGGCCTCGGTAGCGCGCGAGGCTCGCCCTCGTCGCGACGGGCTCGGCACGCTGTGCCGAGGTCCGTGAGGGGAACCCTGAGGGAATCTGATTCCCTCAGGGTTCCCCTCACGGACCTTCGCAGCAACGGAGCCACCCAGCCCGTCTCGCCAGACGGTGCACAGCATCCGCTGATCGGCACCGCCACAACGAACCCGCCGCCCACCGCACTGCTGAGAAAGTTCCATGGGGTCCTACGAGTCTGGTGCGAGTGATTTCGTCGCGCCCGGCTCGGCTTGGGCGTGCTCGGCAGGAGGGAGCCTGAAAGACTCGGCCCGCCAGGAGGGAACCCGAAAAGATCCGGCCCCGCAGGCGTAAGCCCCGGGCCTCGGTGCGCCCCCGGGACGCACCGAGGCCTGGGGTTCTTCCCCTCGGCCGGTGGTTCGTGGTCAGCCGCCTGCCATGGCTCCGATGATCAGGAACGGTTCGGCTCCGGAAAGGACCGGGGCGGGCAGGGCGGTGTCCGGGGCGGTGTTCGACAGGTCTTCCTCGCAGGCGAAGAACCGGACGAACGCCCGGCGTTTGCCGGTGGTCGTGTCGCGGACCGTGCCGCGCAGTTGGGGGTACGCGCGTTCCAGGGCGTCCAGCAGGGTTTCCCGCGTCGGCGGGTCCTCTACCGGCAGCTGGATCTCCCCCTCGACCTTCGCCAGGCGGCGCAGGTGCGTGGGCAGCTTGACGCGGACGACGGTGGTCATCGCAGGGTTTGCACCTCGACCGAGCACACCGCGGGCAGGTCGCGCACGATCGGGGCCCAGCTTTCGCCCGCGTCGTTCGAGGCGTAGACCTGGCCGCCGGTGGTGCCGAAGTAGATGCCTGCTTCGTCGAGGGAATCGACGGCCATCGCGTCGCGCAGGATGTTCACGTAGCAGTTTTCCTGCGGCAGGCCGGTGGTGAGCGGTTCCCATTCGTCGCCGCCGGTGCGGCTGCGGTACACGCGCAGCTTGCCCTCCGGCGGATAGTGCTCGGAATCGCTGCGGATCGGGACCACGTACACGGTTTCCGGTTCGTGCGGGTGCACCGCGATCGGGAAACCGAAGTCGCTCGGCAGGTTGCCGCTGATCTCGCGCCAGTTGTCGCCCGCGTCGTCCGAGCGCATCACGTCCCAGTGCTTCTGCATGAACAGTACGTCGGGCCGCGACGGGTGCAGGGCGATGCGGTGCACGCAATGGCCGACCTCGGCATCCGGGTCCGGGATGCCCTCGGAGTGCAGGCCGCGGTTGATCGGCTGCCAGGTTTCGCCGCTGTCGTCGCTGCGGAACGCGCCCGCGGCGGAGATCGCGGTGAACATCCGCTTCGAGTTCCGCGGGTCGAGGATGATCGTGTGCAGGCACAGCCCGCCCGCGCCCGGCTGCCAGCCCGGCCCGGACGTGTGCTTGCGCAGCCCGGTCAGCTCCCGCCAGCTCTTCCCGCCGTCGGTGCTGCGGTAGAGCGCCGCGTCCTGCGCGCCCGCGTACACCGTGTCCGGGTCGGTCAGCGACGGTTCCAGGTGCCAGATCCGGGTGAACTCCCACGGCTTCGGCGTTCCGTCGTACCAGAGGTGCTCGCCCGCCCCGCCCTCGTAGACGAACTCGTGGTCGACCTGGTTCCAGGTCTTCCCGCCGTCGTCGGAACGCTGGATCAGCTGCCCGAACCAGGACGTGGACTGCGACGCGTACAGCCGGTCCGGGTCCGCGGGCGAGCCGGCGAGGTGGTAGACCTCCCAGCCGCCGAAGTGCGGGCCGTCGACCTCCCACCGCGTGCGTCCCTCGTCCGAGGTGAGGATGAACGCGCCCTTGCGCGTGCCGACCAATACTCGAACTCCAGGCATGCTTTCTCCCTGACAACGGGCTGTGACCTGGTTCAACCTAACCTCGCCAGCCGGGAGCCGCCTCTCCATTCTTGCGCTCCCTCCGACGCCAGCGGAGGCAGCGCGACCAGCACCGGAGGCGACCACGCGGGCGCGACCTCCAGCCGGACGTCCTGGCGCAGCGGCACCGGCCCGGCCCGGATCCGCACCGGGCGCGCGGCCGACCCGACCGCCTGCACGCTCGGCGCGAGCTGCGCGCGCGGATCGCCAGCTGAGGGCAGCGCGCAGGCGAGCAGCCGGTAGGTGCCTGGAGGCACGTCGAAGAGGGTGAACTCGAGGTCGGGCCCGAGCAGCGAGCCGCTGACCGGGACGCCGCGCGCCGACGACCCGGCGAACAACCCGACGTACACGGCCGGTGCCCCGTCGAGCGCGGCGACCGCCGCCGGGCTCAGCAGCGCGCGGCCGGTGACGGCTCCGCCCGCGCAGTCCGGGCCCGCGACCCGCACCGGTTCCGGCGGGTGCTCGGCGAGGAGGCCGGGCAGCTGCCGGAACCGGTGCGGGCTCACCCCGACCGCCGCGGTGAAGCGCGTGGTGAACGTGCCCGGCGCGGAGAACCCGACCTCGTGGCAGATGTCGACCACCTTCTCGCCGGTGTCCAGCAGCAATTCCTTGGCGAGCTGGAAGCGTTGCGCGGCAAGGAATTTCCCCGGCGGCAGGCCGATCTCCCGCTCGAACGCGCGCGCCAGGTGGAACGGGCTGTACCGGACGTGGTCGGCCACGTCCTCGAGCGTGAGCTGCCGGGTGCGTCCGGCGGCCAGGAACCTCGCCGCCTCGAGCACGGCGTCCCGCATGTGCACACCTCCTCGGATGTGCCGTCATGGTAAATCCGGGGACCGACAATTCCGGGCGTCCGCTGTTTGCGGCTCGATGACGACGGGCCGGGCGTCGACGTTTGACGCAGTCGGGCAGCGAGTTGTGGGTGAGATACGGCGGAGCGAGGCAGCTGCTGGGCGCGGATCCAGGGCGATCCGGGGTGACAGTTGAGTACGCAGCCGTCCGCCAGTTGCTGCGAAGCGAGGCAATTCGGCTACTCGCTTTTACCGCGGTGCGAAACCGGTGTGCAGCGGGATCGGCCGCCGCGGCTGCTCACCTTCCGAGGGTCACTTCGCCGCGGCGCGGCTGGCGTTGAAACGCGCCTTCTTCTGCCGGTTCCCGCACGTGTTCATGTCGCACCAGCGACGGGTGCGGCTCTGGCTGGTGTCGAAGAAGGCGGCCTGGCAGGTCGGCGAGGCGCACAAGGCCAGTTTTCCGTCGCGTTCGCCGGAGATGATGCTGATCGCGTCGGCGGCGATCACGCCGAGGGCGTCTTCGGCAGAGGTGAGCTGCCAGCGCCGTTCGCCGTCAGGTGTCAGGACGGCTGCGGCGCGGCCCTGGGCACTGCGGTCGTTGATGACCTGGACGGCGGACGCGGGCAGCGCCTCGTGGCGTGCGGCCGCGGTCGCGGCGGCGTGAATCGACTCCCGCAGTTCCTTGGCGAGTTCGAGCTGGTCAGCGCTGCAGGACTCCACGGCCAGGCCGCTCACCGCCAGCCAGTCGGCGAGCCGCTCGGGGGTGGGAATGCGCTCGACAGCGTCGCCGCAGCGTTCGGTGAGAGTCGCCGTGAAGCTCGTCGCGAGCACGGTGCCGAGGCGGAAGTCAGGGAACGCGGAAGGCATGGAACCAGCTTAGCCGGTTGCGCTCGAGTGTGGCCGGCTGCTAGAACCGTCTTAGCCGGTTCCACTTCATCGAGGAGGACTCATGACCGCTCTGACCAGCGAGGTAGAGGCGTTCGAGGCCCGCGCGACGGACGCTGACCTCGAAGATCTGCGGGCCCGACTAGCCGCGGCGAGGCTTCCGGAGGCCGAAACGGTGCACGGCCCGCGCCGATGGGATCAGGGCCTTCCGCTCGCTGATCTGGTCGATCTCGTGAACTACTGGCGCACCGAGTACGACTGGCGGGCCTTCGAGGAGCGTCTTGACCGGATCGGTCAGTTCCGCACGACGATTGACGGCCTGGGAATCCACTTCCTGCACCGCCGGTCCCCGCGTGCGGATGCCACTCCGCTGATCATGACGCACGGGTGGCCGGGCAGCATCGCGGAGTTCGTCGACGTCGTGGACGAATTGGCGGATCCGGACGACGCCAGCGCACCGGCGTTTCATGTCGTGGCTCCGTCGCTGCCGGGCTTTGGCTACAGCGACAAACCGACGACTACCGGGTGGGGGACGGAAAAGATCGCCGCCGCGTGGGTGGAGTTGATGGGGAAGCTCGGTTATCGCCGATTCTTGGCGCACGGCGGCGACTGGGGCGGCAATATCACCACGGTTCTCGCCGGCCGGTTTCCGGAGCATGTTCTCGGCGTCCACACGTTGTTCGCTGAAGGGCCGCCCGGGTTGTCGACGGAGGGGCTGACGGCGGACGAACTCAGGTGGACCGAGGAGACCCGCCATTTCTGGCGGCACCGTGCGGCGTACGCCAAGCAGCAGGCCACGAGGCCGCAGACCATCGGGTACTCGCTCGTCGACTCGCCGGTCGGGCTTCTTGCCTGGCTCGTGGACAAGTTCGCGGAGTGGTCGGACACTGAGGACAGTCCTTTCGAGACTATCTCCCGCGACCGCGTGCTCGACGATGTCACGTTGTACTGGCTGACCCGGTCCGGTGCGTCGGCGGCCCGGATCTATTACGAGAGCCACAATTCGCTGGATCCGGAGCTTCGGGTGGATGTTCCGGCGGCGGTCACCATGTATCCCCGCGATACCGAGAAAACCCCTCGTCCTTGGGCGCGGGAGCGGTTCCGCCAGATCGTCCGGTGGCGGGAGCCGGAACGGGGCGGGCATTTCCCGTCTTTGGAAGTGCCGGGGTATTTCGTCCGGGATCTGCGGGAGGGGCTCGCCGCGGTGTTGCGGGGGTGACAAATGGCAGGGGTCCGGTGCGTCGTCGGCTGGTGTGGTGAATCGGCAACTCCGATCCGAAGAGGAGAGCCGAATGCGAAAGATCATGCCGGTCGCGCTTGCCGTAGCGACACTGGCGGGGGTGGTGTCGGCGGCCCCCGCGTCGGCCGAGCCGTTGCGGTGGGGCGCCTGTCCGGGCGGCGGGCCACTGCAGTGCACGACGGTGGCCGTTCCGCTGGACTACCGGCATCCGGACGGGCGGAAGATCGATATCGCGGTGTCCCGGCTGTCCGCGGCGAAACCGGAGAAACGGCGCGGGGTGCTGCTGGTCAATCCCGGCGGTCCGGGCTTGTCCGGATTGCGCGTCCCGGTCGCGCAGCCGTTTCCGCAGGCGGTGCGGGACAGTTATGACATCGTCGGATTCGACCCGCGCGGGATCGGCTCCAGCGCCGGGCTGACCTGCGGGCTGAACGACGCTGACAAGGCGCTCGCGGCCAACCCGCCTTATCCGCACAATCCGGCGGAGGTGGCGAAATCGGCCGCGCTGGCGGAGCGGATCGCCAAGCAGTGCACCAGTTCGGAGACTGCCGACCTGCTGCCGTTCATCACTACCGCCAACACGGCGCGGGACATGGACCGGGTGCGGGAAGCCTTGGGAGAGGCGAAGATTTCCTATTACGGGGAGTCGTACGGCACCTATCTCGGGGCGGTGTACACGACATTGTTCCCGGAGCGCGGCGATCGAGTGGTGCTGGACAGCAGTTTGCCGCCCGAGGGATACGACGTCGAGGCGTTGCGAGCGCAGGGCATGGGATTCCAGCTGCGGTTTCCCGACTTCGCGAAGTATGCCGCGAAGCACGTCGAGGAATACCACCTCGGCGCGACTCCGGCGGACGTGACGGCGAAGTACTACGAGCTGGCCGATCGGCTGGATGCGAAGCCGGAGTCCGGGTTCGACGGTACGGCGTTCCGCGGCTTCACGTCCGGGGAGCTTCGGAATGACGGAAGCTTCCAAGAGTTGGCCACGTACTGGCATCTCCTCGACACGCATCAGCCGCTTCCCGCCGCGGCAACGGCAAAGGCGGGGGACCGTGGCAGCTTCCCGGTCGGCTACCTCGGGGTGCTCTGCGGGGATTCGCGGTGGCCGACGTCGGTGCGGACCTACCAGCGGAATGTCGAGGTCGACCGGGCGCGCTATCCGATGTACGGCGCGTATGCCGCCAATATCCGGGCGTGCGCGTACTGGCCCGCGCCTGCGGAGCCGAAGGTGCGCATCACCGGCAACGGACCGGCGAACGTGCTGATGGTGCAGAACCTTCGCGACCCGGCCACGCCGCTGCCCGGGGCGCTGCGCACGCGATGGGCGTTCGGGGCCCGGGCTCGGATGGTCACCGCCGACCAGGGCGGGCACGTCGCTTACGGTGCTGGCGCGAACAAGTGCCTGAACGACACGGCGACGGCATACCTGGTCGGCGGAGATTTCCCAGCCCACGACCGTTTCTGCCCGGTTGAGCATTCCTGATCCGTGAGGGGAACCCCGAGGGAATCAGAGTCCCTCAGGGTTCCCCTCACGGCTATTCGGCGGCGAAGATAGGCGCGAAGAACGCGGCCAGTTCCGCGGTGGCGGCGAGGGAAAGGACATTCGCGACGTACTGGTCCGGCCGGACCACCACGACCGCACCCCCGGGTGAGATTCCGCGGGCGGCGAAGATGTCGTCCGCCGGGTCCGCCGCGTAAACCTTTTCGTAGTCGATCAGCGAGAAGGGGCCAGTTCGCGGCAGGAAGACCTCCGGGACTTCGCCGAGGTCGATGTCCTCGTACGGCCCGGGGTAGATCACCTTGACGTCGAACCAGGCGTCGGAGTCCAGGTCCTCCGGGGTGTGGGCGACCACCGGAGAGTCCGGCGAACTGCCCAGCCACTCGGCGAATCCGGCAACCGAAACAGGCTCGGCCGGGGCGAAAACGTAGATGCGCCAACGACCGTCCGCCTGTGCGTGATGTCCTAAGTGGACCAGGTTCGCGTCGCAGACCCGCATGACAGGAGCCGACTTGAAGCGTTTGCCGATCGGGAACCCGGTCGCCAGGTCCTGGTGTTCCGGCGAGGCGATGAGCACCGAACGCTGGTAGCACGTCATGAAACCGGACGAGAATTCGAAGGTCTTCACGTAGAACTCTTCCAGCTCCGCCGGATCGGCCAGATCCTCCGGCCGGGTCGCCATCAGCGTCGACCATTCCTTGTCGAAGTCGATGAGGTTTTTCGCGATCAGCTGGCGTTCCGCGGAGTAGGTGGCCAGCAGCGAAGCGGGACCGCGGCCGTCCAGCACGTGGCCGAGTTTCCAGCCGATGTTGAACCCGTCCTGCATCGAGACGTTCATGCCCTGTCCGGCTTTCGCGCTGTGCGTGTGGCAGGCGTCGCCGGTGATGAAGACGCGGGGCAGCCTGGTTTCGCCGACGGGCACATCGTCGAATTTGTCGGTGAGACGATGACCGACCTCGTACACGCTGTGCCAGGCCACATTCTTCACGTCCACAGTGTAGGGACGCATGATCGCGTTGGCGCGTGCGATGATCTGCTCGATCGTCGTCTTCCGGACGGCCCCGTGGTCGTCCTCGGAAACCTCGCCCAGATCGACGTACATCCGGAACAGCGCACCGCCTTCGCGGGGGATCAGCAGGATGTTGCCGCCGTCGTGGGACTGGATGGCGCATTTCGTCCGGATGTCCGGGAAATCGGTGACGGCGAGGACGTCCATCACGCCCCACGCGTGCAAGGCCTGGTCTCCGACGAGTTCCCGGCCGATCGACTCCCGCACCGCGCTGCGGGCACCGTCGCAGCCGACCACGTATTTGGCTCGGACAACGCGATCCTCGCCGGCACGCGGGCCGGCGGTATGGCGCAGCGTGACGGAAACCGGGTATTCGTCGCCCTCGGTAATGGTCAGCGACTGGAATTCCAAGCCGAAATCGGGCGTCATCCGGCTCGGCGAGTTGGCCATGTACTCGGCGAAATAGTCCTGCACCCGGGCCTGGTTCACGATGAGGTGCGGGAATTCGCTGATCCCGGTGGGGTCGTCGGGCACCCGCGACGAGCGGACAATGCGCTCCGGGTCGGCGGGATCGGGCTTCCAGAACGACATCGTGGTGATCCGGTACGCCTCTTCGACGATCCGGTTCGCGAAGCCGAACGCCTGGAACGTTTCGACGCTGCGCGCCTGGATCCCGTCCGCCTGGCCGACTTCGAGCCGTCCGCCGCGGCGTTCGACGATGCGCGTGGTGACGTTCGGGAACCGGGACAGCTGCGCGGCGGTGATCATGCCCGCCGGGCCGGTGCCCACGATCAGCACGTCGACCTCGTCCGGCAGTTCCGCGGGCCGGTCGATCCCGGTTCCGGCGGCGGGGAGGACGCGCGGTTCGCCGGAAACGTAGCCGTGGTGGTGGAACTGCATAAGTTTCCTCACTTCGCTGTGAAGCACCATGGGGACCGTGTTCGATAATAGAACTCGTTGTTCAATTATTGAGTACATCGATGCTAAGGTGGGCCGCTCCGGTGCACAAGACCCCGCGGGGAAGGACCGAGTCGTGACGGAAGCCAAGCAAGCGGCCGGGTCGCAGACGTTGTCGCGCGGGCTCACCGCGCTGGAAGTTCTCGCCGAGGCCGACGCGCCGTTGTCGATCGGCGAGCTGGCCGCGCGGCTCGGGCTGCACCGGTCGATCACCTACCGCATCGTGCGCACGCTGGAGGACCACGGCCTGGTCGTGCGCGGCGCGAACGGCGAGCTGGAGCTGGGGGCGCGGCTGGCGGCGTTGGCGCGCAACGTTTCCCGAGATCTGCAGTCGACGGCGTTGCCCGAGCTGACTGTGCTTGCGAACGAACTGGGCATGACGGCGTTCCTCGCGACGCTCGACGGCGAGGATTCCGTCGTCACGTTGGCCAGCGTCGAGCCGCGACAGGCGACGGCTGCGGTGGCGCAGCGGCCCGGCAGCCGGCATCCGATCACCGACGGCGCACCGGGTCGCGCGATCCTGCAGCAGTTGCGCGGGGAGAAAGCGCCGTACGAAACCAGTCACGACGAGGTGATTCCCGGGCTGTCGTCGATCGCGGTGCCGCTCGCGGTGCCCGGGCAGCATCCGGCGGCGCTGGCGGTGGTGTATCTGACCGGTCCGGCTGATATCTCAGCGATCGGCGAACGCTTGGCGCAGGCGGCGCAGGTGATCCGGGCCGAACTGCATCCGTAATGGACGCGGTGGACAGCGGCCGGGCCCGGGACGCACGATGGCGTCCGTGGTACAGACGACGCGCTTCGCCCGCTTCCCGCTCGGACACTTCCCGACCCCGCTCGAACCGCTGGAACGGCTCACCGCGCGGCTGCGCGAACGCCATCGGGATGTTCCGGACCTCTGGATCAAACGCGACGACTGCACCGGATTGGCGACCGGCGGCAACAAGACGCGGAAGCTGGAATTCCTCGTCGGCGACGCGCTCGCGCAGGGTGCCGACACGCTGATCACCCAGGGCGCGACGCAGTCCAACCACGCCCGGCAGACCGCCGGGGCCGCCGCGCGTGCCGGGCTGAGCTGCAAGCTGCTGCTGGAACAACGTCAGGTGCGCGACGAGGAGTACGAGAACTCCGGCAACGTGCTGCTCGACGAACTGCTCGGCGCGGAGATCGTGGACCGCGTACCGGCCGGAACTGATATGTCAGCGGCGATGGAGACGGTCGCCGAGAAGCTGCGCGCGCAGCGGCGGCGGCCGTACGTGATCCCGGGCGGCGGGTCGAATCCGATCGGTGCGCTCGGGTACGTCCAGTGCGCGCTGGAGCTGGACGCCGCGCCGATTCCGGTCGACTGGGTCGTGCACGCGACCGGCAGCACCGGCACGCAGGCCGGGCTCGTCGCCGGGTTGCGCGCGGTGCACAGCCCCGCTCGGGTGCTCGGCGTCAGCGTGCGGCAGCCGGAAGCGCGGCAGATCGACGCGGTGCACGGGCTGGCCGGCCGGACCGCGGAGCTGATCGGCACCGAGGTTTCCCGCGACGACGTGCTGGTGGACGACCGCTGGGTCGGCGAGGGCTACGGCGTGCCGACGCAGTCCATGGTGGACGCGGTGCGGCTGCTCGCCGAGACCGAAGGGATCCTGCTGGACCCGGTGTACTCGGGGAAGGGGTTCGCCGGGCTGCTCGGCGAGATCGAGGAAGGCCGGTTCGCCGCGACCGACACCGTCGTGTTCGTGCACACCGGCGGTGCGGTGGGGCTGTTCGGCTACCGGTCGGCTTTCCAGTGATCGCGGGCATTCTCGGCGGCATGGGTCCGGCGGCGACCGCGGAGTTCTACGCCAAGCTCGTCGCGCGCACGGCCGCGGAACACGACCAGGACCACCTCCGGGTGGCGATCTGGGCGGATCCGACAGTGCCGGATCGGGTCGCCGCTGTACTGGACGGGAGTACCGATCCGTATCCGGCTTTGCTTGCCGGGGCGGAAAAACTCCGTGATCTCGGCGCTTCTGTGATTGCGATTCCGTGCCACACCGCGCATTTCTTCCTGCCGCGGTTGGTCGCGTGCAGCGGGGTGCCGTTCGTGGACATGGTCGCGGAGACAGCGGGATTCCTTGCCGGACGCACGGGGCCGGTCGGGCTGCTCGGTACTCGCGGGACGATCGCCGCCGGGCTCTACCAGCGCGGAGTGCCTGAGGTGGAGTGGGTGCTGCCGTCCGAGGCCGGGCAGACGGCCGTGGACGCGGCGGTGGCGGCGGTGAAACGCGGTGACCTGGCACGCGGAGCGGCGCACTTCGATCGGGCGCTCGCGGACGTCGACGCGGCGTTGTCGGTGCTGGCCTGCACGGAACTTCCTTTGGTGGCACGGCAGACGTCCGGGGTGCTGGACCCGACCGACCTGCTCGCCGACGCGGTGATCCGCGCCTGCGGCGGAAAACCGGTCGACGCCCGGCCGCCCGCCTGACAGAGTCCGGGAATGACTGATCTGCTGACCGCCGCGGATGTGCTTCTCATGCAGGAGCTCGCGCAGCGGGTCACCGCCGTCCGCCAGGACCTCGTCAACAGCGACGCGGCCTACGGCGAACTGGCGTGGAACTGGGGCAAAGGGCACGCCGCGCAGGGCGCGAGCTGGGTCCGGCGGCTGTGGTTCGCCGGCGACGACCTCGTCGCGTGGGGCTGGGCGCAGCTGCCCCGGAGCGTCCGGCTCAACGACGGCTCAGTCAAAGACGTCACCGGTGCTTACCTGGCATACCAGGTCCATCCGGATCACGCCGCGCTGGTCGACGACGTGATCGACTGGTTCGACGCCACCGCGGACGGCCTCGAACGCACCGTGCTCCCCGGGGCGGCCGACGAGTTCGGCCTGGAACGCTGGGCAGCGCACGGCTACGGTCCCGATCCGGACAGCCTCGGCGACACCGGATCGTGGACGCAGCTGAACGAACGCGACCTCGAGGTGCTCGAAACGCCGGTGCTGCCGGACGGATTCCGCTTCCGCACCGCAGCCGAGGCCGGACCGGAGGCGGCCGTTCAGGCTCATGTGGACGCCTGGGGCGTGACCGCGTACACGCTGGAAAGCTACGAGGGCGTCCGCGAGACCCCGGCGTACCGCGGCGACCTGCACTTCCTGGTCGAAGCACCGGACGGGACGATGGCGGCGTCCACGATCATGTGGCTCGACGAGGCGAACAAGACCGCCGAATTCGAGCCGGTCGGCACCCACCCGGACTACCGGCGGCTCGGGCTGGGCCGCGCGATGCTGCTGCACGGCATGGACCGCGCGCGAGCGGCCGGGGCTACTCACGCGACGGTCGCTTGCCTTGGCGCGCCTGGACATCCGTCGGCGCGGGGGTTGTATTACAGCGTGGGGTTCAAGGAGATTTCGCGGGACGTTCCGCTGCTCAAGCCTGCGTGAGCGGGGGTTGGCCCATCCGCATTTCCCCGAATTTCGCCGACGTCCGGACCGCGTCGAAGCCATAGTCGATCATTGCCGTTTCGTACTCCCGTAGTGCTGGGAGGGGATCGGTCCCGGCCTCGGTGAGCTTCGTGGCGAGCAGAGCTGCGTCGCGCAGTGCGGTGTTCGCGCCGACGCCGACCGCTGGGCTCATTGCGTGGATCGCGTCGCCGAGCAGGGTCACCCGGGTGGTCGGCCAGGGTTCGATCGGCACGCTGGTGCGCATGAAGATGGGGAACAGTGTCTCGGGGTCGGCGAGGGACAACAGTTCGCTCGCTTTCGGATTCCACTTGCGGGCCAAGGAAACCGTCATGTTTCGCAACTCAAGACCGGTCGCGGCGCGAAGTTCGTCGTCGGAATACGGCAGCAGTTCGGTGCGGGCGGCGAGCAGGCACATCACGTAGTCGCTGGTGTCGGTGAGGCCCGGCAGCCATGTCCGACGACGGGCGTGGACCGGGGCGATTCCGACGTGCTGGTGGTCCGGGCCGGCGAGTCCGCGGTAGATCCCGAACCACTCGTCGGGGATCAGTTCGGCGGTCTCGCGGGTGAGCGGGAAGCGGCCGTACATGATGCGGATGCCGGTGTCGACCACGCGCGCGTGCGGCAGGTATTGCCGTCGGAGCACTGAGTTCACGCCATCCGCGGCGACTAAGATATCAGCGGACGCGGTGGAGCCGTCGGCGAAAGTCGCGGTGACGGTGTCGTCTACGTGGCAGCCGGTGCACTCGCGGCCGAACTCGACGACGTCATCGAGGCCGTGCAGGAGGATCTCGCGCAGCGTGAGGCGGTTGATCGAGGCATTCCGCTCGACCGGCTCCGCTGGCTGCGTCCCGTTGAGGAAGTTGGTACGCGACGGCGTCGAACTGGTATCCCACACCGCCTGGCTGAGCCGCGCAGGGAGCAGTCGGTCGAGCGCGTCGAGGCCGTTCGAGTCGATCCGCAGGCGATATCCCTGCAACCGGCCTACTGGTGAGATATCACGTTCGCAGACTGTGACGGCAACCCCGGCGCGGTGCAATCCCTGGGCGAGCGCGAGCCCGCCGACGCCGGCGCCGATGATCAGGACGCGAAGTTTTCCAGGCACAGCGAATTCCCCTTCTGGACACGGAGCAAGGGGACGTGCCGGACGCACCGGAGGGGTGCGAGTACGAGCGCTGCGCGCCGCCCGGACTACCTACCGGGCTGTGGCTTTCGACGTCCTGCGCCACCATAGCTTTTTCCGGAAGCGGATTGTCAAGGGCCGATTTCCGCCTAGGCTGGGTGTCATGTGCGCGACCGGTCCGGAGATCCGCGGGATCCGGGTGGAACTGCTGACCGCCCCGGACTGCCCGAACGCCGACGCGGCCCGGTCGCTCGTGACCGGCTGCCTCGCCGAGAGCGGCCTCGACACGACGATCGTCGAACGCGTCGGCCGGTACCGCTCGCCGACGATCCTGGTCGACGGGGTCGACGTGATGGGGACGCCCGGGTCGGTCGCGGGGGACGCTTGCCGGCTCGACGTGCCGACTCGGGAGCGGGTGCTTGCCGCATTGGCGGGCCGGGGCTGACTTCCCGCAGAGTCCGCTGAGGACAGTGCGGTGATCAACCGACTGTAATCCGCCGTATTCCGTCAGCGGCAACCGAATTGCCGCCTGGGACAAGCCGTACTAGGCAACATTACATCTGTAATGTAGCATCGGGCCGAGCGAAGCCGAGGAGGTGCGGATGAGCCGGTCCGGAACCGCGGACGAGGCGACCGGGATGAAGCTCGCCCTGCGCCGGGCGGCGGTCGGCGTGGTCGCTTCGGAGGGGCTGCGCGGGCTCACTTACCGGGCGGTCGCCCGGGCGGCGGGCTGCACCACCGGCGCGGTCCAGCACCACTTCTCTTCGATCGACGACCTCCTTCAGTCCTCTTTGGACCTCGTGCTGGAGGAAAGCGCGGAGAACGGCCTGATCGGCGCCCGCACCGGCGTCTACGCGGACGGTCCCGAGGTGCGCCAGCGGTTCCGGGACAGCGCGGATCTGCAAGTGTTCCAGTATCAGCTGGTCGTGGAATCGGCGCGACGGCCCGAATTGCGGCCGATCGTCCGGCGGCTCTACGACGGCTATCTCGCCGCGGTCGGCAAGGAACTGTCGGCCGGCGGCGGGCTGGCCCAGCTCGTCTTCTACGCCCTCGACGGAATGTTCCTGCACCAGGTGGCGGACCCGGACGTCGATCCGGGCCCGGCGCTCGAAGCCCTGCGCGGCCTGCTCGCCGCCGCGCGCTAGTCCAGCCCGATCACAACGCACCCCGGCCGCGCACGACGTCGCCGGGGCAGAAGTGTTTCCGAATACCGTTGCGCCGCAACAATTCTCCACCGTCCTTTCCAGAATTTCGCCGCCGCCCAGGTGTTGACTTAATCAACACCGAGGGGTCAGACTCGGCGCATCCCGAACCCGCCGACCCGAAAGGCGTACCGATGCCCGACACCGCCGCCGCGACCTTGCTGATCGACGGCCGCTGGCAGTCCGCCCCGGCGACGTTCGACGTCGTCGACCCCGCGAGCCTCGCCGTTCTCGGCCAGGCCGCCGACGCGGGGCCCGAGCAGGCGCGGGACGCACTGGCCGCCGCCGCGCGGGCCGCCCGGGGCTGGGCGGACACCGACCCGGAGACCCGCAGCGGCCACCTCCGCGCCGCGGCCGCCGGAATCCGGGCGCGGCAAGGCGAACTCGCCGCGTTGCTCAGCCGCGAGAACGGAAAGCCGCTGGCCGAAGCGAACGGTGAACTTGCCGGGGCGGCCCGGATGCTGGAGTGGGCCGCCGAGGAGGGCCGCCGCGCGTACGGGCGGGTCACCCCGGCGAACGCGGCCGGTCCGGGGCTCGTGCTGCGCGCGCCGGTCGGCCCGGTGCTCGCGATCACGCCGTGGAACTTCCCGGCCAGCATGCTGATCCGCAAGGTCGGGCTCGCGCTCGCGGCGGGCTGCCCGGTCATCGCGAAACCGGCCGAGCAGACCCCGCTGATCGCGACCGCGCTGCTGGAAATCGTGCAGGACACCGGATTGCCCGGCGGCGTGCTGCAATCGCTGACCACCACTCGCCCCGCCGAACTCGTCGGGGAACTGCTGGCCGACCGCCGCCTGCGCAAGGTCAGCTTCACCGGCTCCACCGAAGTCGGGCTGGGCTTGCTGCGCCAGACCGGCGACGTCCTCCGCCGCACGTCGCTCGAAATGGGCGGGCATTCACCGGCGATCGTCTTCGACGACGCCGATCTCGAAGCCGCCGCGGCGGGCGTCGTCAGCGGAAAGTTCTTCAACGCCGGGCAGAGCTGCACGGCGGTGAACCGGCTGTACGTCCACGAAAGCGCCCGCGACGACCTGCTTTCCTTGATCGAAAAGAAAACCGCCGCGCTGAAGGTCGGCCGTGGCGACGCCGAAGGCACCAACATCGGGCCGCTGATCGACGAAGCCGGGCTGACGAAGGTGGAGAACCAGGTCGCGGACGCCGTCGGCAAGGGCGCGCGCGTGCTCGTCGGCGGCAACCGGTGGACGGATTCCGCGCTGCCAGGCCATTTCTTCGAGCCGACCGTGCTGGTCGACGTCACCCCGGACATGCTCATCAGTCACGAGGAAACTTTCGGCCCGGTGCTCGCGGTGGCCACCTTCCGCACCGACGACGAAGCCGTCGAACTGGCCAACGCCACCGATTACGGCCTCGCCGCGTACGTGTTCGGCACCGATCTGCGCCGCATCTGGCGCACCCTCGACCGGCTCGATTTCGGCGTGCTCGGCGTCAACGACCCGGCACCCGTGCGTCCGGAACTTCCGTTCGGCGGCCAGAAAAACTCCGGCCAGGAACGCGAAGGCGGGGCCGAAGGCATCGAGGCCTACACCGAGACCAAAGCCGTCGCTCTGCGGTTCTGAACCGCTCCCCGAAAGGAATCCGCATTGACCACCGCTGACCTCGCCGCCGCCGACCAGCGCACCCTCATCCATCCGCACACCGTCATCGGCGCCCCGGCCGAACCGCTCGTCCTCGACCGCGGCGAAGGCGCGCTGCTCTGGGACACCGACGGCAACCAGTACCTCGACGGCACCTGCGGCCTGTGGCAGTGCCCGGTCGGCCACGGCCGCGCCGAACTCGCCGACGTCGCCGCCGAGCAGATCCGCAAGCTGGAGTTCTACTCGTCCTTCGGCGACTACTCCAACGCCCCGTCGATCCGCCTCGCCGAACGCCTGCTGTCGCTCGCCCCGGCCGGTCTGGAACGCGTTTTCCTCACCAACGGCGGTTCGGAGGGCAACGAAACCGCGATCAAACTCGCCCGCCTCGCCTTCCACCACGCCGGTTCGCCCGAACGCACGGTGGTGCTGGCGCGGCACGGCGGTTACCACGGCATGGGCTGCGCTTCGCTGGCCGCGACCGGGATCGAGGGCCTGCGCGCCGGGTACGGCCCGCTGCTGCCGGACGTCGAATGGCTCGGCAAACCGCACGGCCTCGAACACGGTCCACATGCGACAGATCTTCTGGTGGCAGAGCTGGAAAAGCGCATCGAGGAGATCGGTCCGCATCGGATCGCCGCGTTCATCGGAGAGCCGGTGCTCGGCGTCGGCGGAATGGTGCCGCCGCCGGAAGGCTACTGGCCGCGGGTGCAGGAAGTGCTGCGGCGACACGGGATTCTCCTGATCATGGACGAGATCGTGACCGCGTTCGGCCGGACCGGGCATTGGTTCGGCAGCGAGCACTTCGGCGTCGAACCGGACATGATCGTCACCGCGAAGGGGCTCACCAGCGGGTACATTCCGATGGGTGCGGTCCTCATTGGACGGAGGGTGCTCGAACTCGCCGAGGGCGCGACATTCCTGCACGGTTTCACCTACAACGGCCACCCGGTCGGCGCCGCGGTCGCGCTGGCCAACCTGGACATCATCGAGAAGGAGAACCTGCTCGAACGCGCCACTGTCCTCGGCGCCCGGTTGCGCGCGCGGCTCGATCCGCTCGCCGAGCTGCCCCACGTGCGCGAGGTCCGCGGCGTCGGCCTGATGCTCGGCATCGAGTTCGCCGACCAGCCCACCGCGCCGGTGCAGGCGGGCTGCCGCGCGGACGGCGTGGTGGTCCGCGCGTCCGGGACCAGCATCGTGCTGTCCCCGCCGCTGGTGATCACCGAGGACCAGATCGACACTTTGGCCGACGTGCTGTGCAAGCACGTCGCGGCCGCGGCGAGCTGAACGGAGGAGCCATGAGACGCCGGATACCGACGCTGCTGTCCGCCGCGCTTCTGCTCACCACTGCCGGCTGCGCGATTTCCGAGGGCGGCCCGAACTCGCTCGTGTTCGCCTCGTACGGCCAGGGCGCGTACCAGGCGGGCCAGCGCGCAGCGTGGCTCGACCCGTACGAGCAGCAGACCGGGACCACGGTCACCATCGACGGCCCGTCGAGCAACGCCAAGCTCAAGGCGATGGTCGAGGCGGGGAAGGTGACCTGGGACGTCGTCGACACCGACGCGTCCGCTGCCGCCGCCGTGTGCGGGAGCCTGCTCGAACCCGTCGACATGGGAGCGCAGGCCGCCGGATTCCCGGAGGGCTCGCTCACCGATTGCGGGGTGCCGGACGCTTTCTTCGGCATGATGCTGATGTACGACTCGAAGGTCTACGGCAAGAACCCGCCGGCGAAACTCGCGGATTTCTTCGACCCGAAACAGTTCCCCGGCCGCCGCATCATCTACGGCGGCGACCCGAGCGTCGGCACGATCGAGGCCGCGCTGCTGGCCGACGGCGTGCCGCGCGACAAGCTGTACCCGCTCGACATGCGCCGCGCGCTGCGGATGTACGACCGGATCCGGCCGCAGCTGTCCATCACCAGCACGTACGGCGACCAGCAGCAACGCATGGCCGGCGGGCAGGCGGACATGGCGCTGATCGTCAGCGCACGGGCGTTTTCGCTGCTCAAGGCCGGTGCGACGAACTGGAAGGTGGTGCCGGGCATCCCGGTGCCGGTGACCTGGGACGTGCTCGTGGTGCCGAAGGGGACGGCACGCGCCGAGGAGGCGAAGAAGCTCATCCGCTTCGCCTCGCAACCGGCGCAAGCGGCGGACTTCGCCGCGCGGGCGGGCGTGGGACCGGCCAACACGGCCGCCCCCGCCGCCCGTTCGGAGATCGGCCGCCAGCTCGACATCTGGGGCGAGGGCAAGGAGGACTTGCGAGTGCTCAGCAACGTGCGTTATTGGGCGGCGAACCGGCCCGCGCTGGTGAAGGCGTGGTCGGATTGGACGACCGGATGACCGCCGTGGCGACCCGGCCCCCGGCTACGGGGCAGGCCGGGCCCGAGAAGCGGCGGACTTCGTGGCTGCTGCTCCCCGCGGCGGCAGTGGTGCTGGTGTTCTTCTTCTACCCGCTCGCCGTGATTTTGTGGCGCAGCTTCAGCGAACCGTCGTTCGGGGTCGGCAATTACCTGGCGGTGCTCGGCGACGAGGTGCAAATCCGGGTGATGCTGCGGACGTTGCGGACCGCGCTGATCATCACCGCGGCTACGCTCGTCATCGCCTATCCCTACGCCTACGCGATGACGCTCGTCGGCCGTCGCGCCCGGACGGTCCTGACCCTGCTGGTCCTGATGCCGTTCTGGACCAGCCTGATGGCGCGCAACTTCGCCTGGTACGTGCTCGAACAGCGCGGCGGCGTCATCGAGAAAGCGCTGTCGGCGATCGGCATCGACGGGGTCGTGCTGCTGGGTTCGGTGGCCGGCGTGACGGTCGCGATGGTGCAGGTGATGCTGCCGTTCATGGTGCTGCCGCTGCAAAGTTCGATGCTCAGCATCGACCGGAGCTTGCTGCACGCGGCGGGCAGCCTCGGCGCACGGCGTCCGGTGGCGTTCCTGCGGGTGTACGTGCCGCTGTCGATGCCGGGCGTGCTGGCCGGGGTGTCGGTGGTGTTCATCATGTCGCTGGGCTTCTACATCACCCCGGCGCTGCTCGGCACGCCGCAGCAGGCGCTGGTCGCCCAGGTGATCGGCACCCAGGTCAACGACCTGCTGGACTTCGCGGGCGCCGGCGCGCTCGGGACGATCCTGCTGGTCGTCACGCTCGTGGTGCTCGCCGTGCTCAGCCGCGTGGCCGCGCCGCTGGGCACCAGTGCGGCTGGAGGTGCCGACCGTGGCTGACAATCCGTCCATCAGCAAGGCCGCCGCGGTGCGGCAGCGCAGCCTCGGCTGGGGCCTGCGCTTGTGGGTCGTCCTCGTCGCGTTCGTGCTCGTCGCGCCGACGCTCGTGGTGATCCCGATGAGCTTCGGCGCGGGCTCGACGTTCGAGTTCCCGCCGAAGGACTGGTCGTGGCACTGGTACGCGGAGTTCTTCACCAGCAAGCAATGGCTGGCCGCACTGGCGAACTCGGTCCAGGTCGGGGTGCTCGCGGCGGCGCTGGCGACCGTGCTCGGCGTGGCGGCGGCGCTGGCGCTCGACCGGATGCGCCGGGGCAGGGGAGTCGTCCGGCAATTGCTGATGGCTCCGATGATCCTGCCCGGCATCGTCGTCGCGGTCGCGATCTACGGGGTTTTCCTGCGCTGGCAGCTGAACGGCACGATGCTCGGTTTCGTGCTGGCGCACGCCGTGCTGGGGCTGCCGTTCGTGCTCACGTCGGTGCAGACCAGCCTCGCGGGTTACGACCCGATCATGGAGAAAGCCGCGGCCAGCCTCGGCGCGCCTCGGTTCACGACCCTGCGCAAGGTCGTGCTCCCGATCATCGCGCCCGGCGTGCTGTCCGGGTTCGTGTTCGCCTTCGCTACGTCCTTTGACGAGGTCGTGGTCGCGTTGTTCCTGCAGACGCCCGCGATCAAGACGCTGCCGGTGAAGATGTACGAATCGATCGTGCTGGAAATCGACCCGACGATCGCCGCCGCGTCGAGCCTGATCGTCGTGTTCACCACCATTCTGCTGTTCGTCCCCGCCTTTCTGCGCCGAAAAGAGCAATCATGACTGACGGAATCGCGACCGCCCACGTGACGAAGGCCTACCCCGGCGTCGACCGGCCCGCCGTGGACGACGTCTCGCTGCACATCGCCGACGGCGAGTTCATGACCTTCCTCGGGCCGTCCGGATCGGGCAAGACGACCATGCTGTCGATGATCGCCGGGTTCACGCCGCTGACGTCCGGATCGATCACTGTGGACGGTCAGGAGATCTCGCGGCTCAAACCGCACCGGCGGAATCTGGGCGTGGTTTTCCAGCAGTACGCGCTGTTCCCGCACATGTCGGTGGCCCGCAATGTCGCTTTTGGACTGACTCAGCGCAAGGTGCCGAAGGCCGAGATCTCGCGGCGGGTGGACGAGGTGCTGGAACTGGTCGGCCTGACGGCGGTGCGGGATCGGTTGCCGCGCCAGCTTTCCGGCGGCCAGCAGCAGCGCGTCGCTCTCGCGCGAGCGGTGGTGTACGAACCGCGTGCGTTGCTGATGGACGAGCCGCTGGGGGCGCTGGACAAGAAGCTGCGCGATCAGTTGCAGCGGGAAATCGCGCGGATGCATCGGGAATTGGGGATGACGTTCCTCTTCGTGACGCATGATCAGCAGGAGGCGCTCACCCTGTCGGACCGGATCGCGGTGTTCAACGACGGCCGGATCGAACAGGTCGGCACGCCAGAGGAACTGTACGAGCGGCCGGAAACGTTGTTCGTCGCGCAGTTCATCGGTGAGTCCAATGCGTTGTCGCTCACGCCGGGGGAGGTGACGATCGTGCGGCCGGAACGGTTGACGCTCCATGCTTCCGCGGATCCAGTCCCGAGTGGACACCAGCGGGCGAGCGCGCAGGTGACTGACATCGTGTACGTCGGCGATCACACGCGGATCTGGTTGCGGTATTCCGACGGTGCGCGTGGTTGTGCGGTGTTGTCGGCCGGGGTCGCGCACGAGCACCGGCCTGGCGACGAGGTGATCGTGGCGTGGCATCCGGAGCATCAGGCCGTAGTGCCGAGCGGCGGCCTTCCGGAATTGGCGGCGGTATGACTGAGGATTTGCTGCTGCGCGGCGGAGTGGTCCGGACTTTCGATCCGGTGGTCGGGACCGCTTCCGCGGTGCTAGTGTCGGACGGCCGGATCGCCGCGGTCGGCGATGACAAGACGGTTTCCGCCGCGGCGTCGCCGGACGCGCGGGTGATCGAGCTGGCGGGCCGGACTGTCCTTCCCGGACTGAACGACGCCCATCTGCACCTGGCTTTTCATGCCGCCGCCGGTCCGGAGTTCAGTGTGGACCTTTCCGCTGCCGCTACTTTGGACTCAGTGGCTCGTGCGTTGGCTGACGCGCCGCCGGGGGAGTGGATCGTCGGCCGAGGCTGGCGGGAAACGACGATCGCCGAATTCGCGGACGGCCGCGCGGTGCCGACCCGCGCCTGGCTCGACGGCGTGACTGGCGAGCAACCGACGGTGCTGCACCACGCGTCGTCACACGAAGTGTGGGCGAACAGCGCGGCGCTTCAGCGGGCAGGAATCACCGCGGCGACGCCGGATCCGGAAGCCGGGGAGATCGTGCGGGAGTCCTCCGGGGAGCCGACCGGGGTGCTCGTGGAGAGCGCGCAGGAATTGGTCGCTTCGCTGGTGCCGCAGCCGAGCCGTTCCGTCCGGCTGGACGCGATCGTCCGCAGCATGGAGCGGTTGAACGCCCTCGGGATGACCAGCGTGACCGACCCCATCGTCCCGCCTGAGCTGTGGCAGGACTACCGGGACCTGCACGCCGCCGGTCGCCTGCGGATGCGGATCACCGCGCTGCTGCACTGGAACTGGCCGTCGCCGACGACGTCCGCCTCCTCACTGGCGCAACTGCTGGACGAGACGGATTTCTCCGTCGGCGACGACCTCCTGCGGATCGGCGGGATCAAACTATTCGCCGACGGGGTGCCGACGCACTGCACCGCGTGGATGCACTCGGCGTACCCGTCCGGCGGACACGGCAGCCTGGTGACCTTCGGCCCCGACGACGACGCGCGCGTGCGGGAGCTGCACGAACTGATCCTGGTCGCCCACACGCGGCGGGTGCGCGTGCAGGTCCACGTGACCGGAGACCGGGCCGCGGACGCGGTAGTCGACGCGATCGAGGCGGCTCAGGCGGCTGACCCGTGGCCAGACGCGCGACACGCCCTGATTCACGGCACCTTCTTGTCCACTGCGGTGCTCTCCCGCCTGGCACGGTCCGGCATCGGGGTGATCACCAGCTCCCTGATGCGGACCTACAGCGGACCGTCCATGGTCCGTGTACTGGGCGAGTCCCGGTGGGCCGACGCTTTCCCCGCGCGGGCCCTGCTGGACCACGGCGTGGTGGTCGCCGACAGCTCGGACGCACCCGTGACCGTCCCGGACTGGCGCCGCGGCGTCGCGACGTTCACCGGCTCGCCCGGGCCGAACGCGTACTCTCTCGTGACCGACCCGCTGACCAGGGAGGAAGCGCTGCGGCTGTGGACCACCGGCCCAGCCTGGCTCGAACACGCGGAGGGTGCCAAGGGCACGCTCAGTGTCGGCTCCCTCGCCGACCTCGCGGTTTTCGCCCACGATCCGGTCACCGCTGCGGGCCCGGAGCTGCTGAGCGTACGGTCGGAATTGACCGTGCTCGGAGGACGTGTAGTGGCAGGGTGAGGGTTCGTGTACAGCAGCAATACCGACGCCGATCGCGGCGCTTTCGTGTGGATGGTGAAGAACGCCGTCGTCCCGCGCCCGATCGCGTGGGTGAGCACGGTGGACAGCGCGGGCGTGCGGAACCTCGCGCCGTTCAGCTACTTCGCCCCGCTGACGATGGACCCGCCGACGGTCGTCTTCTCGATTTCGGAATCGCCTAAAGACACTCTGACCAATATCGAGGCCCTGGGCGAGTTCGCGATCACGATCGCGCTGAGCGGCCAAGAGGAACTCGTCGCGCGCACTGCGTCCACAGTGGACTCTTCGGTGGACGAGGCGGAACAGGTCGGCTTGTCGTGGACTGCCGGGGTGCGGATCGCCGTCCCGCATCCCGCCGGGACGGGCCCGAGCCTGGAGTGCACGCTGGTGAAAATCGAGGAGTTCCGGGGCTCGCACCTGGTGTTCGGCGAGGTGGTCGGAGTCGCGGTGGACGACCGGCTGCTGCGCGCGGACGGGCGGCTGGACCAGGACGCGTACCAGCCGGTGGGCCGCATGGGCGGCGCGACGTTCACCCGGGTGGACAACTGGGTGCGGGTGCCGATCCCCGCTCCGGAGGAGCTGCTGGCCGGCCAGGTCCGTGAGGGGAACCCTGAGGGACTCTGAATCCGTCAGGGTTCCCCTCATGGACCGCAAAGTCGGACGAGCTGGCTCGGGTCGTAGTCTTGGTCTCGTACCTGAGCAGGGAGGTTTTCGTGGCTGACGCAACTCTTCCCGGGGTCCTCGCTCGGCTTGAGGAGCTCGACGATCCTAGAATTCGCGCTGTTAACGAGAGCCACGGCGACGACCACAGCGTCAACCTCGGCAAGCTCCGTGCCCTCGCGAAAGAGCTCAAAGCCCAGCCGGACCTCGCTCGTGAACTGTGGCGGACCGGCGACACCAACGCGCGCCTGCTGGCCCTCCTCGTCGCCCGGCCGAAGCAGTTCGACCGCGACGACCTCGACGCCATGCTGCGCGAGGCCGTCAAACCGAAGGTCCAGGACTGGCTTATAACGAACATCGTCAAGAAGAGCCGCTACGCCGAGGAACTCCGCGTCGCCTGGCTCGAAGACCCCGACCCGGTGGTCGCGAGCGCGGGCTGGGCGCTGACCGTCGACCGCGTCGCCAAGAAACCCGGCGGGCTCGACCTTTCCGGGCTGCTGGACGTCATCGAAGCCGAGATGAAGGCCGCTCCGGAGCGGTTGCAGTGGGCGATGAACCACTGTCTCGCGCAGATCGGCATCGAGAACCCGGGCCTGCGCGCCCGTGCGATCGGCATCGGGGAGCGGCTGGGCGTGCTCAAGGACTACCCGACGCCGCCGAACTGCACCTCGCCGTACGCGCCGGTGTGGATCGCAGAGATGGTCAAGCGGCAGGCTTAGCGAAAACCCCGATGAAAACCATGCTGGCAGCCAAAAACGGTCCCGAGGCCAGCGCTGCCAGCCACTGCTCCCCGGCCGCCCGGTCCAGCTGACCCGCTCGCACCGCGCGTTCGGTGTTCCGGCTCAGCCCGAGAATCTTGTCCGCCGCCTCGAAATCGCGGAACACCGGCGTCGCGACCGAAACGTCGAGCACCGCCAAACCCGCTCCCGAAGCCAGCCGCGGTAAGGAACGGCCGACAGTCGCGTTCCGGACCATCGTCGAGCACACAAACCGGTTGAACGCCCGGTTCGTCGCGAGCTCCCCGGGATCGACCACCAGGCTGTCCCAATCCGGCTCGGCCACACACGCCAGCCCGCCGGGGCGCAGAACCCGGTGCAGCTCCGCGAAAACCGCGGCGGGATCGGCGACGTGCTGCACCATCCGGTCCGCCCGGACCCGGTCGACGCTCGACTCGGCCAGCGGCAGCGCGTGCGCGTCGCCCAGCCGGATCGAGATCCGCGGCGTCCCGGAGACCCGTCGCCCGGCCTCCTCGACCATCGCCGGTTCCGTGTCCACGCCGAGGACCGCCCCCGACGAACCCACCGCCTCGGCCATGGCGGGCAGATCGGTGCCGGGACCGCAGCCGACGTCCAGCACGGTCAGGCCGGGCCGCAGGTCGAGCGCGGCCAGGACTTGCCGTTTGTAATCGCGCCCGGCTTCGGCGACTTGGGCGTAGTAGTCGATTTTGTCCGGTCGGGGAACGCCGAAAGTCATGTTTCGAGTGAACCAGAGGTCTCGGCGAGTGCGATGAAGCTGGTCCAATCCGGATCGGACAAGCCGAGATGCGCACCGGCCTCGGCGAGGGAGGAAGCCGCGGAATCGAGGAACCACGACGCGGTCAGCACCATGCTCGCCGCGGCGGCGGGAGCGCGGCGCACGCCCTCGGGAGTGAGGTCCTGGGCGTTGAGCGTGTAGACGGCGGAGTCGAGCAGCCGGGCGACGAGGCTGTAGGCGTTGGCCGCTTCCGTCGTGCGGGTGAGCGCCCGGAAGCGAGGGCGGGCGGCTTCCGCCAGCGCCGGGGTCAGCAGGGTGCGCAGCCGCGGCCATTCCGCCGCCATGTGCTCGCCCAGCCAACCGGACAGCCGCTGGTACCGCGCCGCGGCCTGCTCGAACCGGGCACGCAGGGCGATCAGCTCAGCGGGCTCGGATTCGCCTTCCATGAAGAGAATTCCGGTCGTCGCGACCACCGCCGGGTCGTTGAGATCGACACAGCCGACGGCGCCGTGCGCGGGATCGAGCCGGTCGGGAGCGGGACTGTCGGACCACCGGGCGGCCAGCAGTTTCAACGCGTTGGAATCGCGCCGCCAGGCCGCCGCCTCCTCGATCTTGAGCACCGAGTGGTAGCGCTCGTGCTCGCGGTGATCGCGCGCCACCTGCACGTATCCGGCCAGTTCCGCAGGCGACGGACCGAGAGCTCCGACAGTCATGTCCTCGAGTCAACCAGAAAACGCTTCAGTCCAGCGCCAGCGCTTTCCGGAGACCGCCGACATCATCCAACAATTCGGCAACCCCAGGACGGCTCGCGGACGCGGCCGGATGCGCGAATCGAACCTCGACCTTCCACTCGCCGAGGGGGAGCGGCAACCGCCGCACCGTGCCCCGCTCCATCGCCCGCGCCGCGGCGAAATGCGGGACCACCGCGACGTAATCGTCGTCCTCGGCGAGCTGCAACGCGGTCCCCGGCAAACCGATCGTGTGCACCGGCCGGTCCGCCGGCCGCTCCGGATGTTCGAACGCCGCAGCGAGCGATTCCGCGCCGACGCCCCAGCGGTAGACGAGCACGGGACTGTCGGCCAGATCGCCGAACCGCAGCCGGGAACGCGTCGCCAGCGGATGGCCGGGACGGCAGACCGCGACGATGCCGGACCGTCCGATCCGGACTGAACGGAGGTCGTCCCCGGGCGGACGCGACAGCAGGAATCCGGCGTGCGCGCTGCCGTCTCGCAGCCGTTGCAGAACCTCGTCGCTGTGCGCGACCCGGCAGTGCACCGCGATCGGACGGCCCGCCAGCACCGCCAGCACCGGCGGGAACACCGACGAACCGAGACTGGCCGGCGCGGCCAGCACGAGCCGTTGCGACCGTTCGGCGCCGACCTCGGCGACGGCTTCGTCCAGCAGCCGCAGACAGCGTCGCGCGTACTCGGCGAGCTGCGCACCGGCTGTGGTCAGCACGCTGCCCCGCGCGCCGCGCTCGAACAGCTGGACACCGAGCCTGCGCTCCACCGCGGCGAGCCGATTGCTCACCGACGGGGCGGAAAGCTGCAGCTCAGCGGCTGCGGCGGAGAAGCTGCCGAGTCGGGCGGCGGCGTCGAGCACCACGAGGTCGGTCGTTTCGACGGGCACTTGAGCCATAGCCTCAGCTTAAGGCCAGCCGTAACGGATGTCTGTCTACCGCAATGCTCGCCGGTGCGTCACGGTGGACCGATGAACGAGGCAAGCAGAACTTCGGGCAACGACGCCGCGACAGTTTCCGCTGCGGCCGACCACCGGTTGCGGCGCGCGCTGGGCACGCCTTCGCTCGCGATGCTGACATTTTCCAGCGTGATCGGGTCGGGGTGGCTGCTCTCGCCCTACACCGTCGCGCGCGAGGCCGGGCCCGCAGCCTTGCTGACCTGGGTGATCGGCGGCGGGGCGACGCTGCTGGTCTGCCTGGTGTTCATCGACCTGGCGTTCCGCAACCCGATGTCCGGCGGCAATGTCCGCTGGCCGCGGATGGCGTCCGGGCCGCTGGTCGGCACCGCGGTGAGCTGGGCGATCTTGTTGCAGGCGGTGTTCGCCGGGCCGAGCGAATCGACCGCGGTCGCGCAGTATCTCGGCCGGTGGCTGCCCGGACTGCTCGGCGAGGACACGCTGAGCTGGGAAGGCCGGCTCTTCGCCGCGGCGCTGCTCCTGGTGTTCTGCTCGGCCAGCTTCTTCGGCGTCGTCTTCATCACGCGGCTCAACAACGTGGTCACCACGGTCAAGCTGATCGTGCCGGCCGCCACCGTGATCCTGTTGCTGGCCAGCGGTTTCGACTCGAACAACTACGCACTCGGCGGCGGTTTCGCTCCGTATGGCATCTCGTCGGCGCTGATGGCCGTGGTCGGCGGTGGTGTGGTCTACGCCTTCACCGGCATCAACGGCGCGGCGGTGATGTCTGGCGAAGCCCGCGACCCGCACAAATCCGTGCCGCGCGCGACGCTGATCGTGCTGGCCGGTTCGGTGTTGCTGTATCTGGGATTGCAGTTCGCGATGATCTACACGCCGCCGGCCGGGCTGCTCGGTTCCGGCTGGCGCGGCATGAACCTGACGTCGCCGCTCGCGCAGCTGGCCGGACTCCTCGGCATGGGCTGGCTGTCCGCGGTGCTGGTCGCGGACGCGGTGTTCTCGCCGTCCGGCAGCCTGCTGATGGGCACCTCGATCAAGGCCCGCTACACCTACGGGGCCGCGCAGAACGGCTTGCTGCCGCGCTTATTCACCCGCGTCAGCGGACGTTGGGGCGTGCCGTGGGCGGCGCTGGCGTTCAACGCGCTGATCGGCGCGACGGTGATCCTCAGCTTCGGCAGCTGGGAGTCGATCGTCAGCTCGCTGAGCTTCTTCTACGGCCTCAGCTACGCCGTGGTGTCGGTCGCCGCGACGATCCTGTACCGCACCGAGGACGGCGAAGGCTGGCTCGGCCGGTGGGCGACCCCGGTCGGCGCGGCGTCCTTTGTGGTGTCCGGCCTGATCCTGTACTGGTCCGGCTGGGCGAAGATGCGGATCGCGCTGCCGCTGCTGCTCGTCGGGTTCGTCATCTACCTGATCCGCCGCGCGACCCGGTCCGGTCGCTCGAATACCCCGGTGCTGCAAGGGGTTTGGCTGATCGGCTGGCTTGTCGTGCTCGGCGCGCTGTCCGCTTTCGGGTCCTTCAAAGGCACCGGGACGATCGCCGCGCCGTACGACTCGCTCGCCGCGGGCGCGGTCAGCGCGGTCACGTGGTGGCTCGCACACCGGTCCGGGGTGCGGTACCGGATCGCGGAACAGACAGAATCCTCGGCGCGGCCCCAAGTTCTGCCCGCCGGGTGAACTCAGCGAAAGGGAGAAGAAACCAGATGACCGACACGCACGACCCCGGCTTCGCCTGGGACCTGGCGAAGTCCCGCGAGCGGCGCACGAAACGCTGGTCGGTGTACGGGCCGGACGTGCTCGACCTGACTGTCGCCGAAATGGACCTGCCGATCGCCGAGCCGATCCTGGCCGTGCTGCGCGACGCGGTCGAACGGCAGACCTTCGGCTACCCCATTCCGGCCGCGCAGTCGGGGCTGCCGGAAACCGCCGCGAAGTGGCTCACCGAAACGCACGGGCTGACCGTCGACCCCGGCGAGATCCGGCTTCTGCCGGAGCTGATGAAAGGCATCACCAACGCGCTGCGCGAGTTCACCGCGCCGGGCTCCGCGGTGATCGTGCCGACGCCGACCTACCGGAGCTTCTTCGGCGCCATCTCGCTGGCCGACCGGGAAGCGGTGCAGGTCCCGCTGCTGGAGGGACACCGCCTCGACTACGACCGCATCGACGCCGCCTTCGCCGCCGGTGCGGGCAGCCTCCTGTTGTGCCACCCGGCGAATCCGGTCGGGCGGATCTTCTCGCCTCCCGAATTGCGGCAACTGGCGGAGATCGCCGAACGCCACGGCGGCCGGGTGATCAGCGACGAGGTGCACGCGCCGCTGCGCTACGGCGTGGACTTCGTGCCGTACGCCGCGGTCAGCGAGACGGCCCGGCGGCAGGCGGTGACGTTGTTCAGTGCCTCGAAGGCGTGGAACATCGCCGGACTGCGCTGCGGTTTCGTCGCACTGACCAACCCGGACGACTGCTCGCGCTGGGACCGGCTGCCAGGCGCGGCCAGCGGAGGCATCAGTCCACTCGGGATGGTCGCGTCCGCCGCCGCGTTCGAGCACGGCGCGCCGTGGCTGGAGCGTGCGCTCGCCTTCCTGGACACCAACCGCCTCCGCTTGGCCGCCCAGTTCGCCGCCGCCGGTCTGCCTGAGGTCTATCAACCGGCCGACGCGACCTATCTGGGCTGGCTGGACCTGCGCCGGCTGGGCTTGGCCGATCCCGCGCAGCTGCTGCGGGAGAAGGCCAGTGTCGCGGTGACCGCGGGGCCGGACCACGGGACGAGCGGAGCCGGATTCGTGCGGCTGAATTACGCCACCGAGCCGGACGTTCTGGCTGATGCGGCCGCGCGGATCATCCAAGTGCTGGAATGATCCTCATGGCTGTCCTCACCGAAGACCGCGCCCGATACTGGCTGGACCGCTGGGACCGGCAGCAGGAACACTACCTGCCCGACCGTGAAGAACGGTTCGCGGTGCTCGGCGATGTGCTGGACGAGCTGATCCCGCGCTCGGACCCGCTGATCGTCGACCTGGGCGTCGGCCCGGGTTCGCTCGCGACGCGGCTACTGGCGCGGTTCCCCGGTGCGCGGGTGGTCGGGGTGGACGCTGATCCGTTGCTGCTCGGGCTCGCCGATCTCGCCTACGGCAGCGCTCGGTTCCGCACTGTCCCGGCCGACCTGCGTCAGCGTGGTTGGTACGAGGCGCTCGGGCTCGACCGCGCGCCCGACGCGTTCGTCAGCACGACCGCGCTGCATTGGATGAACCGCCTGCCGCTGCGTGATCTGCTGGCGGTGTGCGGCGAAGTCCTTGCTCCTGGCGGGGTCTTCGTCAACGGCGACCACCTCTATGAGGGCGACGCCGGACCTCGGCTGGACACCCTGAACCGCGCGCTGACCCAGCGGCGCGCGGTTCGGGCCGGGATCACGCGGGACGAGGATTGGGCGGCTTGGTGGCAGGCCGTCGAGGCGGCTCCGGAGCTGGCCGGGTTGGTCGCGGAGCGGGACGGCGGGTTTGCGCATGAGGTGACTGATCGGCCGGCTGTGCAGGACTACCTGGCGTTTTTGCGTGAGGCCGGGTTCGCCGAGGCCGGGACGGTGTGGCAGGTGGGGGATGATCGGATTGTCGTCGGGATCCGTTGAGTTCGGGCGTGGTTGCCTGGTCTTCTGAGTGGGCGGGGTTTGCCGAGGCCGGGACAGTGTGGCAGGTGGGCGACGATCGCCGCGTCGTCGGGATCCGTTGGGTTGGGGTGTGGGGTTGCCTGGCCTTGAGCAGGCTGGGTTCGCTGAGGCTGGGCGGAGCTGCTGAGCTTCGGCGCGCGGGGCACGCTCCGGCGGCTCGACCGCGGCACGGGCCAGGCCGCATCGAAGCAAGGTTCCGCGTTGCCCGGCCAGGACGCCTAGCCGTCCCGAACGCGAATCCGATTTTCGCCGCCGAGCAGGTCCGGGCCGTCGATTCCGAGTGGCTTTTCGCGAGAAAAATTCGCGGCGCGCGCCCTCCGATCCGGCATGGTTCCGGATGGGAATGGCAACACCCCTTCAGGGCGTGACGGGTAGCGAAGGGAATCGGCCGCCTCCTCGGCGATCACCCCGGTTTTACCTGGTTGGGGTCCCCCTAAGCGGTGATTCCTGGCTCGTGAACTCCCCGCCGCGGGGGAGAGCGCGGTACGAATTTCCCTGCCTGGTGTCGATAAACGCGGGTAAGCAGCTCGACAATTCCGTCCTTCTCCGTGGGAGCTTGTGTGATGGCCCGTCGTTCCGGATTCATGCGCTCCCGCGGGAAGCGCGCCGCCGCGGCACTCGCGGTGGTTTTCGCTGTGGGCGTCGCCAGTGCCACGCCCGCGATGGGCGCGACCTTGCCGCCCAGCGTCAGTCCGGCGAGCCCGTCCTCGGCGCAGGCCAGCGCGGCAGCGGCATCAGCGCCGGCAAGCCCGGCACCGTCCAGTTCAGCCGCCCCCGCGACGGGCCAATCGGCAGCAGCCGCCCCCGCTCCGACCAGCCCAGCGCCCGCCACCGCAGCGCCGACCAGCTCAGCACCAGCCACCTCAGCACCAGCCGCGCCGCAGCCCAGGGCAGTCGAGCCCCGAGGCCTGGGCACCCCGCGGAAAATCGGCCCCGACCCGGCCTTCTCGACGGTCGCCCACGGCGCGATCACGATGGCGTCCAATTCGGTCGTCAGCTGCGGCGTCACCCCCACGGCCTGCGGGGAGACCGCCAACAACTCCAGCTACGGCTACTGGATCAAGAGCGACCCGTCGGCGCCGGGCAACACCGCGTCGAGCGCGAACCTGACCATCCCGTCCGGCGCGACCGTGCTGTCGGCCCGGCTCTACTGGCAGGTCAACCCGATCTCCTCGAACGCCGAATCCGGCGACCCCTCCCGCGCGAACCAGGTCGCGTTCAAGGCCCCGGGCGCCGCCTCCTACCAGCGCCTCACCGCCGACACCTACGACTGGTTCGACGCGCTGGGCAGCGGATTCCCGCAGATCACCGCGCACGCGGGCGTCAAGGACGTCACCGGGCTGGTCAAGCAGGCCGGCGGCGGCTCCTACACGGTGGCCGACCTCCAGGCGTGCCGCGGCAACTCGGCCAACAGCGCCAGCAACCTCGGCTGCTGGGGCGGCTGGTCGCTGGTCGTGGCCTACGCGCTGGACACCGAGCCGCTGCGCTACCTGCAGGTCTGGGACGGTTTCGACGTCGTCCGCGCGGGCGGCAGCCCCACCTCGACGAACATCGACCTCAACGGCATCCGCACCCCGGCCGACCACCCGCCGACCGCCACCCTCGGGGTCGTGGTCGGCGACGGCGACGCCAACATCTCCGGCGACTACCTCGAATTCGGCCGCGACGCCGCGTCACTGCAACGCCTGACGCTGCCCGCGCCCGGCGGCGCGAGCACGACCAACGCGTTCAGCAGCCGGATCGACCGGGTCGCTGCGAGCGGCACCGGCGCCAATGTCGCCGACCGCACGCCGAATCCGGCCAACAACTTCGGCTACGACGCGCGCACGGTCGACGTCACCGGCAAGCTGCCCGCCGGCGCGGACCGGGCGCAGCTGAAGGTCGGGACCACCGGGGACGCGCTCTACCCGCAGACCGTCTGGCTGATGGCCGAGGCCAACGAGCCCAACCTGCAGATCGTCAAGACCAACGACCCCGAGGGCAACCTCCAGGAACGCCCGCCGGGCTGGGTCGGGCGCGGCGGCGAGATCTCCTACGGGCTCGACGTCGCCAACCGCAACCCCGACGGCACCACCACCAACCTGGACACCGCGACCGGCGTGGTGGTCACCGACACGCTGCCCGCCGGAGTGTCCTATGTGGCCGGTTCGGACCCGCGATGCTCGGCGGCCGGCCAAGTCGTCACCTGCACTCTCCCCGACCTGGCACCGGGACAGAGCACGCGCGTCGGCTTCCGCGTCACCGTTTCGCCGACGGTCGCCCCCGGCACCCGCCTCGACAACACCGCGTCGGTGGTCTTCCAGGGCAAGCAGACCGGCCGCGAACAGAGCCGGACCAGCAACACCGTCCGCAATGTGGTCGCGGTGCCGGAGTACACGCTGACCAAGGTCGTCGACAAGGCGAACGCGCTGCCCGGCGACCAACTGACCTACACCGTCACCCTGGACAACACCGGCAACCTGCCGGTGCCGCCGACCACCGTCACCGACACCCTCCCGCCCGGCACGACGTTCGTCAGCGCGGACACCACGAGCGGCGCCGTCACCGGCACCGGTCCGCTGCAATGGCGCACGGCGGCGATCCCGCCCGGCAGCCGGGTGACGATGACCGTGCACGCCAGGATCGACGACGCGACCGTCGGCGCCACGCTGATCAACCGCGCCAAGGTGACCGAAGGCCAGTCGCCGACGGTCCCGCCGGACCGGCAGTGCGCGGACGACGCCACGGCGTCCTGCGCGGAAACCGTCGTGCCCGGCACGAAAATCGAGATCGCCAAGACCGCCGACAAGGCTTCGGCGAATCCTGGCGACACGGTGAAGTACACCGTGGTCGTGCGCAACACCGGCCAGGTCGCGGCCCGCGGCGCGACGTTCACTGACGACCTGTCGAAGGTTCTCGACGACGCCGTCTACAACAACGACGCCGCTCCCGCCGCCCAGGTCTCTTACACCGCGCCGAAACTGACTTGGACCGGAGATTTGGCGGTCGGCGCTTCGGCGACGATCACCTACAGCGTCACGGTGAAGAACCCCGATCCCGGCGATCACAAGCTGATCAACGCGATCACGTCGACCACTCCGGGCAACAACTGTGTCGCTGGTTCGACCGACCCGGCGTGCTCGACGACGACGCCGGTGTCCGGAATGCGGATCGAGAAGAAGGCCGACAAGCAGTCCGCGAATCCCGGCGACCGGGTGACCTATACGGTCGTCGTCGCTAACACCGGCCAAACTCCGTTGTCTGGCGCGACTTTCACCGACGACCTCTCGAAGGTGCTGGACGACGCGGCCTACAACGGCGATGCGTCGGCATCAGTGGGCTCGGTGGCTTACGCCGCGCCTCGGCTGACCTGGACGGGCGATCTGCCGGTGGGTGCTTCGGCGACGATCACCTACAGCGTCACGGTGAAAAATCCTGTTACCGGCGAACATAAACTGACTAACACGATCACGTCGACGACCCCGGGCAACAATTGCGTCGCGGGTTCGACCGACCCGGCGTGCTCGACCACGACGCCAGTGTCCGGAATCGAGTTCGTCAAGACCGTCGACAAGACCAGCGCCAACCCCGGCGATCCGGTCCGGTACACCGTGACCGTCCGGAACACCGGCCAGACTCCGTTGTCCGGCGCGACTTTTACCGATGATCTGTCGCAAGTGCTGGACGACGCTGTCTACAACAACGACGTCACTCCGGCAGCGCAGGTCTCCTACGCTGCACCGAAACTGACCTGGACCGGCGACCTGCCCGTCGGTGGTTCGGCGACGGTGACCTACAGCGTCACGGTGAAGAATCCCGTTACCGGCGACCATAAACTGATCAACACGATCACCTCCACGACTCCAGGCAGCAACTGCACGGCCGGATCCGCCGATCCCCGGTGCGGCACCACGACTCCGGTGTCCGGGATGCGGATCGCCAAGTCCGCCGACCGCGACCAGGTCGTGCCCGGCGACAAGGTGACCTACACGATCACCGTCACCAACACTGGCCAGACTCCATTGCCGGGCGCGACTTTCACCGATGATCTGTCGCAGGTGCTGGATGATGCTGTCTACAACAACGACGCCACTCCGGCTGCGCAGATCTCCTACGCCGCACCGAAACTGACCTGGACCGGTGACCTCCCGATCGGCGGATCGGCGACCGTGAAGTACAGCGTCACCGTGAAGAATCCGGATCCCGGGGACAAGAAGCTCCACAACATCGTCACGTCCTCGACACCCGGCACCAACTGCCCTCCGGGTTCCACCGATCCGTCGTGCTCGACCACGACGCCGGGCAAGGAACTGACGATCGCCAAGACCGCGGACAAGCAGACCGCGAACCCGGGCGACAAGGTCACTTACACGGTGAAGGTGACCAACACCGGCCAGGTTCCGCTGCCGGACGCGAGCTTCACCGACGACCTGTCGCAGGTGCTGGACGACGCCTCCTACAACAACGACGCGTCTTCCTCGGTGGGCTCGACCGCTTACACGGCACCGCGTTTGACGTGGACGGGCGATTTGCCGGTCGGTGCTTCGGCGACGGTGACCTACAGCGTCACCGTGCACAATCCGATCTCCGGCGACCACCAGCTGCGCAACACAGTCAGCACTCCGGTGCCCGGCAACTGCGAACCCGGATCGACGGATCCGAAGTGCTCGACCGTGACACCGCTGCCGGGGTTGACGATCTCCAAGTCGGTGGACAAACAGTCCGCGAACCCGGGAGACAAGGTCACGTACACGGTGACCGTGACGAATACCGGTAAGACTCCGTTGCCCGGCGCGACCTTTACTGACGATTTGTCGAAGGTGCTGGACGATGCCGCTTACGGCAACGACGCTTCGGCCTCGACCGGCTCGGTGACGTATGCCGCGCCTCGGTTGACGTGGACCGGCGACCTCCCGATCGGCGCTTCGGCGACCGTGACTTACAGCGTCACCGTGCACAATCCGGCCGGCGGCGATCACCGGCTGACGAACGTCGTCACGTCGGAGACTCCGGGCGGGAACTGCCCGCCGGGGTCGGCGGATCCGCGGTGCGGGACGACGACGCCGGTGTCCGGCATCGCGATCAGCAAGGCGGCGGACAAGTCGTCGGCGAAGCCCGGGGACAAGGTCACTTACACGGTGACTGTGGTGAACACGGGCCAGACTCCGTTGTCCGGCGCGACTTTCACTGACGACCTGGCGAAGGTTTTGGACGACGCTGCCTACAACAGCGACGCGACGGCCTCCGCGGGCGTGGTGACTTACGCCGCGCCTCGGCTGACGTGGACCGGCGACGTGGCGGTCGGTGCTTCGGTGACGGTGACGTACAGCGTCACGGTGGCGAACCCGGTCAAGGGCGATCATCGGTTGACGAACGTGGTCACCTCCGATACTCCGGGGTCGAATTGCCTGCCGGGTTCGGCGGATCCGCGTTGTGGGACTACGACTCCGGTTGCGGGCTTGGAGATCTTGAAGGTTGCGGATAAGAAGGATGTCAAGCCGGGGGACAAGGTCACGTATACGGTGACGGTGCGGAACACCGGTCAGACTGTCCAAACGGGAGCGACGTTCACTGACGATCTCTCGAAGGTGTTGGACGATGCTGCTTACGGCAACGATGGTTCGGCGTCGATCGGTTCGGTGACGTATTCCGCGCCTCGGTTGACGTGGACCGGTGATTTGCCGGTCGGTGCTACGGCGACGGTGACGTACAGCGTGACGGTGAACAATCCGGTCAAGGGCGATCACCAGTTGGCGAACGTGGTGACCTCGGAGACTCCGGGCGGGAATTGCCCGCCGGGTTCGACGGATCCGCGCTGTGGCACGAAGACTCCGGTTGCGGGTCTGGAGATCGCGAAGGTTGCGGACAAGAAGGACGTCAAGCCGGGGGACAAGGTCACGTACACGGTGACGGTGCGGAACACCGGTCAGACTGTCCAAACGGGAGCGACGTTCACTGACGATCTCTCGAAGGTGCTCGACGATGCCGCTTATGACGGTGATGCGTCGGCGTCGATCGGCTCGGTGAGTTATGCGGCGCCGCGGTTGACGTGGATTGGTGATGTGCCGGTCGGTGCTACGGCGACGGTGACGTACAGCGTGACGGTGAACAATCCGGTCAAGGGCGATCACCAGTTGACGAACGTGGTGACCTCGGAGACTCCGGGCGGGAACTGTCCGCCGGGTTCGACGGATCCGCGCTGCGGGAACACGACTCCCGTCGCGGGTATGGACATCACGAAGGTGGCGGACAAGAAGGACGCGAAGCCAGGCGACAAGGTCACCTACACCGTGACCGTGACGAACACCGGCAAGACTCCGTTGCCCGGTGCGACTTTCACCGACGACCTGTCGAAGGTCCTCGACGACGCCGCCTACGACGGTGACGCGGCCGCCTCGCTCGGCTCGGTCAGCTATGCGGCTCCGCGGCTGACGTGGACCGGCGACCTCCCGGTTGGTGCGACCGCGACGGTCACCTACAGCGTCACCGTGAACAACCCGGTCAAGGGCGATTTCAAGCTCGCGAACGTCGTCACCTCGGACACTCCGGGCGGGAACTGCCCGCCGGGTTCGACGGATCCGCGCTGCGGCACCACGACTCTCGTCGCGGGTTTGGACATCACCAAGGTCGCGGACAAGAAGGACGTCAAGCCGGGAGACAAGGTCACGTACACGGTGACGGTGAAGAACACCGGCCAGACTGTCCAAACGGGAGCGACGTTCACCGACGATCTCTCGAAGGTGCTCGACGACGCCGCCTACGGCAACGACGCTTCGGCTTCGATCGGCTCCGTGACCTATGCCGAACCCCGGTTGACCTGGACCGGTGACGTCCCGGTCGGCACCACCGCGACGGTCACCTACAGCGTCACGGTCAACAACCCGGTCAAGGGCGATCATCAGTTGGCGAACGTCGTCACCTCGGACACTCCCGGCACGAACTGCCCGCCGGGCTCGAAGGATCCGAGGTGTGGGACGACGACGCCGGTCGCGGGGCTGATCCTGGCCAAGAAGGCGAGCGTCACCGAGGCGAAGGCAGGTGACCAGGTCACGTATACCGTCACCGCGACGAACACCGGCCAAACCGCGCTGAAGGACGCGACCTTCGCCGACGATCTGACCGGCGTCCTCGGCAACGCCGTCTACAACAACGACGCGACCGCCTCGACTGGCTCCGTGTCGTATGCGGCGCCCCGGTTGACGTGGACTGGTGACCTGCCGGTCGGTGCGACCGCGACGGTCACCTACAGCGTGAAGGTCAAGACCCCGATCGGCGACGGACAGAGCCTGCGCAACGTCATTTCCTCGACGACGCCCGGCACCAACTGCCCGGACGCGTCCGCCGACCCGCGGTGCAAGACGACCACGCCGCTCACGAAGACCCCGCCGACGCCGCCGAACCCGCCGACAGTCCCGCCGACGCCGCCGGTTCAGCCCCCGCCGCCGAACCCGCCCCTGGCGTGGACCGGCGTGGTGCTGATCCCGGTGGGAATCGTGGCGATCGCCCTGCTCGCCGGCGGAGGCGCGCTGCTGCTGATCTCGCGTCGCCGCCGCGCTCGGCGGTGACGGCTGCCGCGGCGGCCGTGCTGGCTCAGACACAACCGGCCGCCGCGGACCGACCGCGGACGGGAGAGTGCGAACGCTGGCGGCAAGCCCGTCGGCGAGGGCGGCGCGGACGTGCCGGGCGGGGACCAGCGTTCGCTCCGAGGGCTACGCCGAGCCGTCGGCGTGCGCCGGGGAGGGGAAGCCGGCACCGCCTTCGGACTCCCAGCGGCACACGTCGTCTTCGGCGGGCCGGGGCGTGGCTCCGGATTCTTTCAGGATGGCTTCCGGGCACGTGGTGCTGTTCTGGTCCGCGGCTGCCGACAGCGCGATCGCGGCGGCCGCCGGCGGTGTTCGAGCGGGGACGACGAGCAGCGTCAGCCGGCGCATCGAACCGCCGGTCACATGCACGACGTGCGGGTCCTGGGAGCGGAACCCTTCCAGCCGCACGAGCCGTCCCCGGGAGATCATCGTGGGCTCGGCGGGCAGCCAGGCCTGCGACGCGAACGCCACGCGCCATACTGGGCCGAGCCGGTCGGCGAGCGCCGCGGCGAGACCGGGCACTTCGGCGGCGAGGTCCTCCGAAGCGGGCCACCAGCCGCCGTCCACGAAGCCGGCGACCGGAAGCG
The DNA here is from genome assembly GCF_041346965.1 of Amycolatopsis sp. cg13. Classification (GTDB taxonomy): domain Bacteria; phylum Actinomycetota; class Actinomycetes; order Mycobacteriales; family Pseudonocardiaceae; genus Amycolatopsis. The sequence continues at coordinate 2,217,431 of NZ_CP166848.1, read as the reverse complement.
GCGGTTTCAGCCGCAGCCGCGACTCGGCCGGTGCGGAGGAAGGATCTCGGCGCGGCGGCGTCGGCATGGAAAGCTCCGATCCCGGCATGTGGGCCGGCTGACGTGCTGCTGAACGACGAGGCCCGGGTGCGCGGGCTAAGCGGGTTGGCGCGAAAGGACGCCGGTGTCGCGAAGAATCTCCAGCGCGGCTCCGGTGCTGTCGGCGGCGGAGGCGGCGCTCAGCGCGCGTTCCGCCGCGTCCGGAGGGGCGTCCGGGGGGATCACCAAGAGCGTCACGTGGCGGATGCGCGGTCCGATCACCACGACAGTGTGCTCCTGGAGCCCGAAGAACCCGGCCAGCCGCACCAGGTTCGGGCCGTGCGCCAGCCGGAGGGGCGCGAGATCCCAGGCGGCGGGGTTGAAACCGATCCGGTCCACCCGTCCCGACCGGTCCGCGAGCGCGGCGACGAGAGCGCTGAACTCCGCGACCGGTTCTCGTGAACGCGGCCACCAGGCACCGTCGAAACAGCCTTTCGTGGCGTTCGGCTCCTTGAGCCGCAACCGGTTTCCGAGCACGAGCGACTCGATCACCGGGCCGGCGGTGCGGTCCTGCGGGGCTGGCTTCATCGCGGCGCTCCCGTCCGATGGTGCGGATGGCCCGGCGGCGGATTGTCGTCGGCGCGGCGCGACGGAACGGGCTGCGCGCCGAAGAAGGGCTGAGCGTCAGCGGTGCCGGTGCCGCGTCCGGATTTCGCGCGGCTGCGGTTCTTCCCGCTCGCCGGGCGATGCGGCGGGCTGGCGGAAGAGGCCGCCGTAGCGCTCGTCCTGCGGCAGGACGAGCGCGCCGGGCCGAGGCGGCTCGGCGACGGGATGGCTGAAAAGCGGTGTGCTGACCGAAGCGGTGATCGGATTTTCCTTTCCTGGCAATGCAAGATCCGCCGGTTGCTGGGAAACCAGGGGGCGGCTGGGCCACGCCGCACCACCGCCACTTCCCGGATGGGCGCCACCGGCTTGCGCCGCGCAGCGGCTGCAGCAAGGGCGGCTCGGCGGTCTCAAGGCCGCTGGGGTGACGGTGATGTGCCGCGGGCCCGAGGGCATGCCGTGCATTGTCCCTGCGGCGATGGGCCAGGGCTGCCGGCACGAAATGCTTCCGGACACTGCTGACGGTACACCTCCTCGTCCGGGCCGCGGGCGCCGCTGCGGACCCGGGCCGGCGCGGTGCGCTGCCGCACGATCGCCGTTTCACGCCCTCACCAGGGCGGGCCGCCGCATTCGGGTGAAGCGGATTTCGATGCGCGGCTGGGCGAAACAAGGAGCGCGTACGGACTTCGCCGGGCTGCCCGCCCGAGGTCCGCATGCCAGCGGCGAGCCCGCGTCCGCACTGGCGCGGGTGTAGGCTTCGGACAGGGACCTCAGACTTCGGTCGCGCCGATCGAACCGCAGCACGGCTGCCGACGACTGAGGAGACGCCGGGGCATGACGGAAATCCGGAAGGCAAGCCTCGTCGCCGCGCGACTTCACTGGCGGATGCGTTTCCGCTCCCCCGGATCCGGCGGTCTCCGCGCCCGATTTTCCGCTGTCGCGGCACGGTCTGTCCGCGGCTGCCAGCGGCGGCCCTCCGCCGCCACCCGATTTGGAGATTCCACAATGGACTTAACGAACCCGGCGGCCCCGCGAGGGCCCGGCCCTCCTCGCGGAAGCGAGTACGCCGAACTGTCGGAACTGGTGAAGGCGGCCGGGCTGTTCCGCCGCCGCCCGGTGCACTACCTGCTGCGCGGCGGGCTGGCGCTGCTGGCTTTCGCCGGGGCGTGGGTGGTGCTCGCGCTCGCCGGCGGGCACTGGTGGCAGCTGGGCACCGCGGTGCTGCTGGCGGTCGCCTACACCCAGCTGGCTTTCCTCGGCCACGATGCCGGGCACAAGCAGATCTTCCGCGGCAGGCGGGCGAACGACGCGGTCGGCACCGGGCTCGCCGGGCTGGTCGGGCTGAGCTACGGCTGGTGGGTGGGCAAGCACACCCGTCACCACGCGAACCCGAATCTCGAGAACTCCGATCCGGACATCGACATTCCCGCACTGGCGTTCAGCACCGGGCAGAGCCGGGCGAAGACGGGTTTCCTGCGGTGGATGGCGAAATACCAGGCCTTCCTGTTCTTTCCCTTGCTGTTGCTGGAAGGCGTCGACCTGCACTGGTCGGGGATCAAGGCGGTGCGCCGTGGCGGGACCAAGTCCCCTCGGCTGGACGCGGCCCTGCTCGCCATCCACCTCGCCGCCTACCTGACGGCCGTGTTTCTCTTGCTGCCGCCGGGAATCGCCGCAGTGTTCGTAGTGGTGCACCACGCCGCATGGGGGGTCTACATGGGATGCTCGTTCGCGCCCAACCACAAGGCGATGCCGCATCTGGAACCCGGGCACCAGCTGGATTTCCTCCGCCGTCAGGTGCTGACGTCGCACAATGTCCGCGGCGGCCGGTGGATGACGTACGCGCTGGGCGGGCTGAATTACCAGATCGAGCACCACCTTTTCCCGAGCATCCCGATGGCGACCCTCCGGAGGGCGCAGCCGCTGGTGCGGGACTTCTGTCTCGCCCGCGGGATCAGCTATAGCCAGGGCGGGCTGTTCCGCACCTACGCGGATGTCCTGCGGCACCTGCACGAGGTCGGCGGCATGCTCCGGACGGCGCCGGCAGCAGCCGGAAGCGGTTCCCGATGACGGCGGCCCAGTACCGGAAAGTCCCGGCCGGAGGCAGCGAGCCCGCCGAAGCACGGGTCTCGATGAAGTGCGCCGGCTCCGAACCCGGGCACGTCGACGGCGGCTGGTGGCCTCGTTCGGCGGACCTCGCCGCCGAGCTGCCCGCGCTGGCGGCCGCGCTCGAAGCGCGGGTGGGCCCGCTGGCCCGGGTGTCGTATCACCTGGACGCCTGGGGCACGGCCGCGCGCAAGGTGCGCCTCGGCGATCGGATCGTGCGGCTGGAGGGGTTCCGGGCGACGGATCCGGACACGGTGCAGGCGATCGGGACGGACTCCCGGCGGGTGAGCCTGCTGGTGGTGCCGCCGGAGGCCCCCGGCGGAGTGGCCCGTGCCGTGCTCCGGTCGGCCGCGGACGGCGGCTCCACCGCCACCGTCGCGGAAATACTCTCCGGCAACGGCATCGCCGGAGCGCGCTGAGCCGGCAGTGTCCACCAACTCGTTCGCGCGCGGCGTCGGCGCTCCGCGATGAGCATGCTGTCAGCCGCACGGCGCATCGGTCGGTCTGCCGGCGCCTGCCCGGTCTGCCACCACGAGAAGGCCGGACACGACGCGATCGCGGACCGGTTCTGCGCGGCGACCGCGGCGGGCGGATTCCGCCGCGGCTGCGCTTGCGCCGCGGGAAGCAGGGCAACCACTGAAGAGGACGGAAACATGACCAGCGAGCTCAGCTTTGTCTCACGGTACGAACAACGGCTCGCTCTGGTGCGGGATGTGCTCGAACAGGACACCGGCCTGACTGGACCAGCTTGCCAGGCGCTCGCGGTGCGGCTGCTGCACCTGCTCGACGAGGCGCCGGAACGCCTGCGCCGGTGAAGGCCGGGTTCGACGCCGCCGAGGCCGTTCGGCGCTGAAGCCCGCGAATACCGCCTGTCCCGGCTCGGCAGCACGGAGACGGCGCGCGGTGCACCGGGGCCGCCCCAGCGACCCCGGCGCACCACGTCATCACCCCTTCACCAGCCCCTGCATCTCGGCGATCTCCGCCTGCTGAGCGTCGACAATCCGCCGCGCCAGCGACTTCGCCCCGGCATCCGCGCCCTGGGCCAGCTCCGTCTTCGCCATCTCGACCGCGCCCTGATGGTGCTTGACCATCAGGTCCACCCACGACCGGTCGAATTCCGGGCCCTTCGCGGCGTCCAGGCTCTTCATGTCGGCGTCCGACATCATCCCGGACATCGAGTGGCCGCCGGGCATGGAGTGGCTGGCGGGCGCCGCGCCCCAGGCGGTCAGCCAGCCTTGCATCTGGCGGATTTCCGGGTCCTGCGCCCGGTCGATCCGGCCGGCCAGGTCGACGACCTTCGGGTCGCTGCTGCGCGACGGCACCATTTTCGCCATCTCGAGCGCCTGCTGGTGGTGCGGGATCATCTGCTGGGCGAACGTGACATCAGCGGCGTTGTGCCCAGCCTGCGCGCTGGGAGCAGGGGATTCCGGACTGCCGCAGGCGCCGAGCAGGAGCGAAGCGGCCAGCACGGTGCCGCTGAAAAAGATTTTGCGCATGAAAAAACCTTCTCTCAAAAGGAAAATTGCGAAAAAGACCGGAGCTGGAGCTGCCGATCAGGTGCGCAACACACAGAGAGAAGTCAAGACAACCCGGCCTCGTCTGTCGGGCGGCCGGTCGGCGGCGGGGGAGCCGCGCGTGCCGTCGAAAACCGTCTTCACGGCGGTGTAGCGGCGGAAGGCCAGCAGGCCCAGTACGAGCGCGCCGACTGCGTACAGGACCGCCAGGCAGAGGTGCAGCATCGAGTGTTCGCCGGCGGGCATGCCGGAGTCCGCGGCGACGTCGTGCGATGCGACGACGGACATCTGGCTCGTCATGGCGTGTCCGGCGCCAGGGGAGGGCACGTGGTGCATCACGGCGATGCCCAGCGCCAGCGCGAACAGCAGCAGCACCCGCTGCACGCTGCCGAGCCGGGACGTCGCCATGGGACCGACCCTACCGGGCGTCGGCGAACCGGCGCGGGGCGGACAAACCGGTCACGCTGAGTGGTCGGCCGGAGGGTCCGGTACTGGAAGTTGAACCTTCACTCAAGCAGGTTCCAGCCCGTGGCGCCGAGGCTGGCCCCCGCTCGCCCGGGACACGGGTGTGCTACTAGGTTCGAGGGGGCAAGACTTGATGTCGAAGACAGAAGGAGGGCCCCATGGCCCGGTACGAGCTGCCCGAACTCGACTACGACTACGGTGCCCTCGCGCCGCACATCTCCGGCGAGATCAACGAGCTGCACCACAGCAAGCACCACGCCGCCTACGTCAAGGGCGCCAACGACACCCTCGACAAGATCGCCGCCGCCCGCGACGCCGGCGACTTCGGCGGCATCGTCGGCCTCGAGACCACCCTCGCGTTCAACCTGGCCGGGCACGCCAACCACGTGGTCTGGTGGAAGATCCTCTCGCCGGAGGGCGGGGACAAGCCGACCGGCGAGCTGGCGGCGGCGATCGACGAGGCGTTCGGGTCCTTCGACAAGTTCAAGGCCCAGTTCACCGCGGTGTCGACGACGATCCAGGGCAACGGGTGGGGCGCGCTGTCGTGGGACCCGATCGGCAAGACGCTGATCACCCAGCAGCTGCGCGACCACCACAACAACCTGATCCTGCCGACCACGCCGATCCTGCTGGTCGACGTGTGGGAGCACGCGTTCTACCTGGACTACAAGAACGTGAAGCCGGACTACGTCAACGCCCTGTGGAACATCTTCAACTGGGCCGAGATCTCCAAGCGCTTCGACAACGCCGTCGCCGGCGGCAACGGCCTCCTGCTCGGCTGAGCCCGACGCACTGAGGCACCGGAAACGGGGTCCGGCCCACGCGGCCGGGCCCCGTTTCGCATTCCGTGGCGGAAATAGTCGCCCGGGTGGGGGAAATCGCTGCGGCAAATGTCGGGAACTGCTGGTCCATCGGCACTCCGCCGCGGCGCGCTAACCGGGCAGGCAGGCCGCGCAGTCCGGATCCGGCGGCATCCGCGCGGGCACGGCGCGCGTCCGGCGAATGCGCACGCCCGATCGGCGAGACGATTTGTCTCGCTTTCGCGGTCGCGCCGTGAACTGTCTGTAGACGGACCACCTGATTCAGCGAGATTCGCTCGCATTCGGTGGGTTCTTTCCCCGAACGGAAAACGCGCCTGGACAGCGGCGGATCGGCGCGGCACTCTGGAAGCGCAACCATGTCGGGGGGCAGGGGGAGCACATGGCGTTGCGCATTCATTTCACCGACGACGATTTCGGCCGGACGAGGCGGCGCACCGGCCCCGATCCGCTGTGGGAACTGGTGCTGAGCCTCACGGCGCTGCAGAGCCGCCGTCCGGCGAGCGGGCTGCGGGTCTGGTCCGCCCGCGCCCGCAAGCAACTTCGCAGAGAGAGCCTGCTTCCGCAACCCCGTCCGGGGTCCGCGCTGGAGATCCGCGCCCGGGCGGTGAAGGCGCTGCCGCCCGGCGGGGGCCGCGGCGAACCGGCCGTCCGGCGCGCGGGGGCGCTGGGACGGCCGGAGCGGCGGCAGATCGGCCCGGTCGCGGGAGACGGCCTCGTGCACGTCCCGAAAACGAGGCTGCGCGCGGATCTCCAGACGTTTTTCGTGCACGGGGTCGCGCCCTCGTGGGTGGGGGAGCTGGCCGACGGGGCCCGCGCGCTGCTCGGGTCGGCGCTCACGTCGTACGGCACGGCCCGGCAGGCTCCGATGTGGCCGTCCGCCGGCGACACCCGCTCCGCGGTGCCGATCCGCTGGGAGGGCCCGGAGCCGTCCGCGGACCGCAGTGTCTACTTCGGAGGCTTGCTCGTGATCCCGGCCTATTTCCGGGTCGTGGAACCGGATCCGGCGACCGGACCAGAGCCGCCGGTGGTCTGGGGCCCGCCCGGCGAGCGCGCGATTCCGGCGGACGGCGCCGTGCCGGACCCGCTGCCGGATCTGCTCGGCGCCACCCGGGCCCGCGCGCTGCACGCGCTGGCCGTTCCGCGGTCGACGGCCGAACTGGCCGGGGAGATCGGCGTGACGCCGGTGGCGGCGGGCAAGCACGCGGGAGTTCTGCGTCGCGCGGGATTGGTGGAGAGCCAACAAGACGGGAACACGGTTCGGCACGCGGTGACGTCCACCGGGCAGGCATTGCTGAGCGCGTCCGGCGGGTGACGGGGAATGATCGCGCGCCCGGAGGAATCTCACGTACTGCCGGAAGACAGCGGCGAGAAACCACGCGGCGCGGGCGATCCGGAATGGAACACCGTGGCGCGGCGGTGAACCGGCGCTCGGGAGTCGCTGTTCGCGTCCGGGTTGCTTCCGTGTGGCGTTACCCACGAATGAGTGAAAAGAACGGGTGAAACCGGGCGTCGCTTGCCCGTCGCGGGCGCCTTTTCCTGCGACTTGGGCACATTTGTCCGCAAACACTGCCGTGCTCCCGGTTTTCCCGGCATTCTCTAGAGCATGGCTTCTGGTGGTTTCCGCGCGTCCGCGCCGCGCGGTCGCGTGTTCCTCCTTCCCGTCCTGGCCGCGGCCGTCGCGGTCTCGGCGGTGGCCGGGGTCTGGCTGGGCCTGTGGATCCACCGCCAGGGCGCCGGGGCGATCGACCGCGCGCCCGGCCGGTCCGTCGTCGCCGCCGTCGCACCCGAGTCCGGCGCGCTGCGCGGGACCGAGGGCGCCGCGATGCCCGACACCCGGCGCGTCACGTGGACCGCCCCGGACGGCGGCACCGAGGAAGCCAACATCCCGCTGCGCTCGGACCCGGCGGCGCGCGGCCTGACCCGGGTCCGCGTCGATGCGCGGGGGCAGTTGCGGTCGTCGTCTCCGGACCGGATCGACGTGCTGTCGGTTTCGGTGATCACGACGGTCGCTTGGGAGCTGGTCACGGCGATCGCGGGGTTCGCGCTGTTCCGTCGTTTCGGGCGCGGGCGCGTCGCCGTCTGAGGGCGCTTTCCCCGCCGCGCCAGCAGTTTCACGCCGGGGCGGGCGTCAGCGCCAGTGGCAGCGGTAGAACCAGATGATCGCCAGCGGGATCGCCGTCGTGAGCACCGCGCCCACCGCGATCGGCGGGGCGGAATCCATGCCGAAGCCGACCACGAGCGTGACCAGGCCGGTGAGGAACACGCTGAGCACGCCGAGCGCGGCCGCGGCGAAGGTCATCACCGGCATCGGGCGGAACTTCTCGAACCGGCGGGCAAGGCGCGGACTTTCCTGGGCGAGGCATCGTTCGATCTCGTCCAGCTGATGTTGTTCGTGGTCGCGCAGCGCCATCGTCCGCTCCGCCCGTCGACCTGGCCGAAACTTCTCCGCTGATTCTGCCACGAAAAACGGCCGGAAACCGGGGTCGCGTTCAACTCGAGGCCTCGCGGGGGATCCGGGGCGCGACGGCCGAGGGGCGCGAAATCCGTTCGGAATCCGCTGAGCGGGGGCGGCCCGCCGCGTCCGGCGAGCGGGCCGCCCCCGGGGATCAGTCTCGGCGCCGGCCGCCCACGATGAGCCGGTAGCCGGTCAGGATGACCAGCGCGCCGAGCACCGCGAGACCCCACGTGCGCAGGTCGAAGAACGTCCCGAGCTGGGTGTGGAACAGCGTTTTGCCGATCCAGCCGCCCACGAACGCGCCTCCGATCCCGAGCAGGATGGTGATGATGCAGCCGCCCGGGTCCTTGCCCGGCATGAGGGCCTTCGCGATCAACCCGGCGATCAGGCCCAGCACGATCCAGCTGACAACGCCCACGTCGGTCCTCTCCTCGGTACGGCGGCGGCCCGGCGGGCCGCCCCTGGCGGGACCAGGATGGCATGGTCCGTCCGGGTGGCGCGCGCCAGAGTCAGGGCTACTGTGCGTAGCACCGGCCGGAATCAGCGGCGAAGGGCGGTTTCCGAGTCCATGTGCGACAGCTTCGCCGGATTCCGCACCGCGTAGAGGCCGGTGATCTTGCCGTCGTCGATGCGCAGCGTGAGCACGGTGTCGACCTCGCCGTCGAGCTTCAGCACCAGCGCCGGATGCCCGTTGACCTGCATCGGGCGCAGCGGCGCGGGGATCTGGGCGCCGCCCGCGGTCAGCAGCCGCGCGACCTTGTCCGCGCCGACGATCGGCCGCGGCACCGCCTGCTTCACGCCGCCGCCGTCGCCGAGGAAGACGACGTCAGGGGCGAGCAGGTCGAGCAGTCCCTGCAGATCGCCGGTCTCGACGGCCTTCTGGAACGCGTCGAGCGCGCCGCGGGTTTCGGCGGGCGTGACGTCGCCGCGCGGACGGCGGGCGGACACATGCGACCGCGCCCGGTGCCCGATCTGCCGCACCGCTGCCGGGGTTTTGCCGACGGCTTCGGCGATTTCGTCGTAAGGCACGTCGAAGACCTCGCGCAGCACGAACACCGCGCGCTCGGTCGGCCGCAGCGTTTCGAGCACCAGCAGCATCGCCATCGAGACGTTGTCGGCCAGTTCGACGTCCTCGGCGACGTCCGGCGCGGTGAGCAGCGGTTCAGGCAGCCAGGTCCCGACGTAGGACTCCTTGCGCCTGCCGAGCGTGCGCAGCCGGGTCAGCGCCTGGCGCGTGGTGATGCGGACCAGGTACGCGCGGTGTTCGCGGATCTCGTCGAGGTTGACGCCCGCCCACTTCAGCCAGGTTTCCTGCAGCACGTCCTCGGCGTCGGCGGCCGAGCCGAGCATCTCGTACGCCACGGTGAACAGCAGGTTCCGGTGGGCGAGGAAGGTCTCGGTGGCGAGGTCCGGGCTCGCTTCGCCGGGCGCTGGCATGGGTGGCTCCTTCGCGTTCTGGGGACGATCGCCCATAGGACGCCGGCCGCCGGGAGTTTGTGACATTCAGGTCCGGCGCGCGGTGACGAGCCACGCCCGGGCGTTGAACCAGACGCCGTCGCTGGCGTGGTGCTTCGTCATCTGGGTGCGCAACCGGGCGAGGGCTCGGTCTTTGTGGCCGGGGTCGCGGGCCACCAGGTCGCTCGCTTCGCTGAGCTTGAGCACCGCGTCGAGCGCCGCGGCGGGATCGGGGCCGTACCAGACCGGTTCGCGCACGTCGGCCAGTTCGACGTCGGCGAATCCGTTCGCGGTGAGGACACTTCGGACAGTCGCGGGATCGGCGAGGGAGAAGGCGTCGCCGGGCGCGGTGCCGTCCGGCGGATCGGCCTCGGCGAGCGCGCGGTGGATCGCGGTGACCCATTCCTGGCGACGTCGCTCCTGCCAGACCAACTGCACCAGCCGCGCCCCGGGCCGCAGCGCGCGGGCGATGGTGGCGAACGCGGCGGCCGGATCGGCGAAGAACATCGTGCCGAACCGGCTCAGCCCGAGCGTGAACGCGGCGGGCGGGAACGGATGGGCCTGCGCGTCCGCCTGGACGAACCGGACGTTGGGCACGTCGGCGGCCGCTCGCTCGGCGCGGGCGAGCATCGGGGCGGACAGGTCGATTCCCAGCGCGCTGCCGCGAATCGCGCGTCGAGCGGCGGCGCGGGTGGTCTGCCCGGTACCGCAGCCGATGTCGAGGACGTGGTCGTCCGGCTGGACGTCGGCGGCCTCGCGCAGGTGCCGGTCGTAGCGGCGCAGTTCCGAGTCGTAGTCGAAGTCCCCCACGGGATGCGAGGGTACTGGGAAAGCCCCGGCGGAGAGGAGTTCGCGACGATGGCGGAGCGGGGACAGGACTGGCTGCGGCGGACGTGGGACGAGGCCGCGCCGCGGTACGACCGGGACATCGCGTGGGTCGAGCGGGCGCTGCTCGCCGACGGCCGCGAGTGGGTGTGCGGGCAGGCTTCCGGGGAGGTGCTGGAGGTCGCCGTCGGGACCGGGCGGAATCTGCCGTTGTATCCGCCGGATGTGCGGCTGACCGGGATCGACCTCAGCCCGTCGATGCTGGACCTCGCGCGCCGCCGGGCCGCCGAGATCGGGCGCGAGGTGACGCTGACCGAGGCTGACGCGCAGTCTCTTCCGTTCCCGGACGGCTCGTTCGACACGGTCGTCTGCACGCTGGGCCTGTGCGGCGTCCCGGACGAGCGCGCCGCGATCGCGGAGATGCACCGGGTGCTACGGCCGGACGGGCGGCTGTTGCTGCTGGACCACGTCGGCAGCGATCGGTGGTTCGTTCTCGCCGTGCAGCGGCTGGCGGAGAAGCTGACCGTGTGGCAGCTGGGGGATTACCTGACCCGCCGGCCGCTGCCGTTGCTCGCGGCGGCCGGGTTCGCGGTGGAGCGGGCGGAGCGGAGCAAGGCCGGGATTGTCGAACGGTTGGCGGCGCGGAAGACTGCTTGATCCTGTACGGTCGTATTGTACGTTCGTATAGGAGGGTGCGAGATGAACGGGAAATGGGGGCACGTCGCGGTCGGCGTGCTGATGGTGGTCGTCGGCGCGGTGTTGTACTTCGTGTTCCACGACGTCGAGACGCCGGTGGTCGGGCTGCGGCAGGTCGGCGTGGTGGTGGGAGTGATCGGGATTCTCGAACTGGTCGCCGTCGCGTGGCGGGCGCGCACGGGGGCGTCTCGGCGGTGAAGCGGGCTGCCCATGTGCTCGATGCTGTGCTGGAAGTGCTGGCGGAGCAGGGGATCGGCGCGCTGAGCGTCCGGACGGTCGCCGCCGCGGCGGGTGTTTCGCCGGCTCAGGTGCAGTATTACTACCGGACGAAGAACGACCTCGTGCGCGCCGGTTTCGAGTACGCGGGGGAGCAGTTCCTGGCGGAAATCGAAGCGGCGCAACCGAAATCGATCGCCGGTTACGTCGAACTGTGGCTGCCGCTGGACGAACCGCGCTCCCGGCGGGCCCGGGTGTGGCTCGCGTACGCGGCGGCTGCCGTGGTGGATCCGGTGCTGCGGGAGGAAAACGCGAAGCTCGATCGCGAGCTGCGGCAGTGGTATGTCGACGCCGGACTGTCCGAGGACGTGGCGGCGCAGGTGTTCGCGATGATCGACGGCGTAACGCTGCAGTGCCTCTCGCTGCCGCTGGCGGACCGGCAGGCACTGGCGGACCGGACGGTTGGCATCTTCCTGGCGGCGCTACCTCGCTGAATGTAACACGTGCTACATTCAGCACTGTGGCAGACGACAAGTGGCTGGTGCTGGTGGTGCGGGTGCCGTCCGGACCGTCGCGGCATCGGGTCGCCGTGTGGCGCGAGCTGCGGCGGGTGGGCGCGTTGTCGCTCGGGCAGGGCGCCTGGGCGGTGCCGGACGTGCCCGGGTTCGCCGGCGGCGTCGCGCGGGTCGCCGAACTGGCCGAACGCGGCGACGGCGAGGTGATCGCGCTCGACGCCGCCGAACGCGACGGTTCGCGGCTGGTCGAGCTGTTCACCGCCGAGCGGGAAGAGGAGTGGACGGAGTTCCTGGCCGACTGCGGGAAGTTCGACGCCGAGATCGACAAGGAAATCCGGATCGGCAAGTTCACGATGGCCGAACTGGAGGAGGAAGAGCAGAGCCTCGAGCGGCTGCGGCGCTGGCATCGGGATTTGAAGGCGCGGGATGTGTTCGGCGCGCCTTCTGCCGGGGAGGCGGAGCAGCGGTTGAAGCATTGCGCGGAGCGGCTTGCCGAGTACACCGAGCGGGTTTTCGAAGCCCTGCACCAGATGTGAGGGCTTCGGGTGGGGGTGAACGCGGCGGGTTGCGGACGGGTTTGCTGGCGGCGCCGCGGTGGTGAGGGTTCGGATAGGTCTTGGTGAGTCGAGTGCGCCTGGGGGCGGCGTGTGGCGGATGGGCCTGTTCGCCGACTATGCCGGGCAGGTTTGCTGGCCGCTGCACAGTGGCGAGGTTCGGATGGGTCTTGGTGAGTCGAGCGTGGCTCGGGATGGCGTGCGACCGTACGCCGACCACTCCGGGCGGATTATTCAGTCCCAGCAGCAGAAGTGAGGGTTTCGCATGAGTTCCGCTGAGCTGCGTCCGCTGTACGCCGCCGGGTTCGTCACCGCGTTCGGGGCGCACAGCATCGCCGCCAGCTTGGGCGCCTACACGCACGGCGATTCCCTCCTGACCTTGGGACTCCTGCTCGCGGTCTACGACGGTGCTGAGGTCGTGCTGAAACCGGTGTTCGGCTCGCTGGCCGACCGGATCGGACCGCGGCCGGTGCTGCTCGGCGGGTTGCTGGCGTTCGCGCTCGCGTCGGCGGCGTTTGTCGTCGCGGGGAATCCGGCGGCGGTCGGGCTGGCGCGGTTCGGTCAGGGCGCGGCCGCGGCGGCCTTCTCGCCCGCGGCCGGGGCGCTGGTCGCGCGGTTGTCGCCGGAGAAACGGCAGGGGCGGGCGTTTGGCGGTTACGGTGCTTGGAAGAGCGTCGGTTACACGCTCGGCCCGTTGCTCGGCGGCGTGCTGATCCTGCTCGGCGGGTTTTCCTTGCTGTTCGGCACTCTCGCGGTGCTGGCCTTCGCTGTCGCGGGGTGGGCCGCGTTGGTGGTGCCCGCGCCGGAGCCGTTGCCGCGCCAGCGGCAGACCGTTCTCGACCTTGCCCGTCGCCTCGCTGAGCCTGGGTTCCTGCGGCCGACCGCGGTGCTGGCCGGAACGACCGGTGCGCTCGCGGTGGGTATCGGATTCCTGCCGGTGACGGGAGCGGCGAGCGGGCTCGGCACGGTCGCGACCGGTGCGGTGGTATCGGTGCTGGCGTTGTGCTCCGCACTGGTGCAGCCGTGGGCCGGACGGCTCCGGGACGCCGGGCGGATCCCCGACGGGTGGGGGATGGCTGGCGGGTTGCTGCTGACCGCCGCTGGGCTGGCATTGGGGGCGCTGATTCCTGGTATCGCGGGGGTGCTGGCGGCAGCGGTCGCGATCGGAGTCGGGGTCGGGGTGGCCACGCCGATCGGGTTCGCGCATCTGGCCGGTGCCGCGCCCAAGGAACGGCTCGGGCAGACGATGGGCGCGGCTGAGGTCGGCCGCGAGCTGGGCGACGCGGGCGGACCGCTGCTGGTCGGCGCGATCGCCTCGGCGGCGACGTTGGGGGCGGGATTCGGCGGGCTGGCGGTGGTGCTGGCCGCAGTGGGACTGGTGGTGGCTGGCTTCCGAAAGCCGTGAGGGGAACCCTGAGGGAATCAGATTCCCTCAGGGTTCCCCTCACGTACCGCTCAGTCGGTGGCGATGGCCGGGTCGCTGGTCGAGGCTTGGCCGGTCTCCGCGTGGCCCGCGAAACGGCGGACGTATTGGCCGTCGTGATCTGCCTTGACTGTGATGTCGTACCAGCCGTTCGCGACGCCCCACTTCGGCACCGCTCGCGAAGTGCCCGGGGCGAGCGTGTACCGGTAAGCCTCGGTGGGCGCGTAAGCGTCAACGCCGGTGAAGGTGACTGTTCGGCTGCTCGGGTTCGTGAACGTGACCGTCACATAGCCAGCGTCGTGCCGCGCAGTCACCTCCGGTCCCAAGCCGCCGATGGTTCCGGCTTGTTCGCGGAGCCAGCCGTTCGGGCCGAAAACCGAGTACTGGTACCAATCTCCCGCGCCGCTCGGCAGGTGCCAGCTGTCGCTGACCGACTTGTGGCCCTCCACGGTGTACGGCCACGGCCCGTCGGAACGCATTTTCGACGTCACGTGGAACCCGGCTCCGGCGTCGCCGAAGTTGGTGAAGGTGAAGTACATCCGGCCGTTGCGGGCCTCGGTGTCCGCGGCCAGGTCGTACGGCAGCGCGCGGGCCTTGCGGGTGCCGGGTTCCTGCTTCGGGAGCGAGCCGTTCGAGGGCGGCACCGGGTGGTAGGTCGGCGGGGTGCTGTGGTCGGCGGGCGGTTGGTAGTCGCCGGTGCCGGGCAGGGACGGGACGCCGCTGTTGGCTCCGGTGAAGTCGAACGCCGACGTGAGGTCCCCGCACACCGCACGACGCCACGGCGAAATATTCGGGTTGTGCACGCCGAATCGCTTTTCGACGAACTGGATCAGCGACGTGTGGTCGAAGGTTTGCGAGCAGACCCAGCCGCCGGTGCTCCACGGCGAGACGGCCAGCAGCGGCACGCGCGGGCCGAGTCCGTAAGGCATTCCGGTCAGATACGACGCGGCCGCGCCGCCTTCGTACCATTCTCCGGCGACGCTCGCCGTCGATTTGCCCCAGTTCGCGTCGCGCGGCGGATACGGCGGGACGACGTGGTCGAAGAAACCGTCGTTCTCGTCGTAAGTGATCAGCAGGACGGTTTTGCTCCACACGTCCGGATTCGACGTGAGCGCGTCGAGTACACGAGAGACATACCAGGCGCCGTAATTGGCCGGCCACGCCGGATGTTCGCAGTACGCTTCCGGCGCTACGATCCAGGAAACCTGCGGCAAGCGGTTCGCTTTGACGTCCGCGGTGAGGTGGTCGAAGAAACCGTCGCCCGCGGCGGCGTGGGTGCCGGTGCGCGCGTTGTCGTAGAGCGGACTGCCCGGGGTCGATTTCTGGTACTGCGTCAGGTAAAGCAGCGAGTTGTCGCCGTAATTGCCGATGTACGCGTCATCGGTCCAGCCCCACTTGTGCTCCTTGTCGAGACCGTTGCCGACGTCCTGGTAGATCTTCCACGAAACCCCGGCCTTTTCCAGGATTTCCGGGAAACTGGTCCAGCCGTAGCCGGATTCTTCATTGCCCAGCACCGGTCCGTTGCCGGAACCGTCATTTCCGGTCCAGCCGGTGTACATGTAGTACCGGTTCGGGTCGGTCGAGGACAGCATCGAGCAGTGGTATCCGTCGCAAATGGTGAACGCGTCGGCGAGCGCGTAGTGGAACGGGATGTCCTTGCGCGTCAGATACGCCATCGTGGTGCGGGTTTTCGCCGGGATCCACTTGTCCCAGCGCCCTGTGCTCCAGGCGGTGTGCGTGCCGTTCCAGTCGTGGTTGAGGTCCTCGATGAAGGTGAGGCCGAGATTGTCCTCGGCGGGCCGGAACGGCAGCGTTTCGGCGCCGCTCGCGTCGGCCTGGTTCCACACGGATTTCCCGCTCGGCAGCGAAACCGGGCGCGGGTCGCCGAAGCCGCGGACGCCGTTGAGGGTCCCGAAATAGTGGTCGAACGACCGGTTTTCCTGCATCAGCACGACAACGTGCTCGACGTCCGCGAGCGTGCCGGTGCGCACGGCGGCCGGCACCGAAGCCGCCCGCGCGATGCTCGCGGGCAACGCCGTGCCCGCGGCGGTGGCCGCGGCGAGTTGCATGAATCTGCGACGGCTGACCGATGACATCGATGTCTCCTCGAAAAGGCGGGGACAGTTCGCGGACGCGTTCGGGAATTTCCCACCGGGGAAAGCCGAACGAATCATTGACGGGTCACCGCCGCGCTGTCAACCGCTGACCGGGAGGGCGCCCGTTCGTACTGCGTCACAGCCGGTTTGCTACCCGTTTGACCGTCTTGATCACCGGTGCGGTTTCCACGTGGGTGACCGCGGGAAGCGCGGCGACGCTGGTGGTGAGGTAGCGGTACAGCTCGTGCTGGCTCGCGCACACCGCTGTCGCGTAGAGGTTGGTCGGGCCGGTGGTCGCGGCGGCGAACGCGACTTCCGGGTGCGTGGCCAGCGCGGCCCCGGCCTCTTCCAGCGCCGACGGGGCGACCGAAAGCCACAGCAGTGTCCGGATTCCCTTGCCGTGCAACCGCCAATCGAGGTCGAGATCGAAGTACAGCACGTCCCGTTCGCGCAGTTCCGCCATCCGGCGGCGGACGGTCGTGGGGGACCAGCCGGTCTCGGCGGCGAGTTGTTCGAACCCGGCGCGGCCGTCCGCGGCCAGTGCGGCGAGGAGTGTGCGGTCGCCGTCGTCGAGGGTCGCCGGTCCTGGGCGGCGGGGGAGCGGCGGCGGGCGCAACCGGGCGACGGTGGCTTCGTCCAGCGCGCCGAGTTTAGCGACCAGGTTGTCGGGTCCGCCGTAGAACGCGTGCAGCACCGAATGCGCGGTGACGCCCTCGACCCGTGGCGTGCGGGGAAGTTTGGCCAGCAGCAACGCTTCGCTGTCGGCCTCGTTTTCGATGCGGACCGTGCAGGTGATTTCGGTGCCGCCGGACGTCAGGCTCACCCAGGCGGTGTCCGGCCGCCGCGCGAGCGCCTCGGCGACCGCGCCCGCTGCGGCGGGTGCGCACCGGATGCGCAGGAACCATTGCACCGCACCGGAAGCCGTCTGGTTGACGCTGCCGATGACTCGAACCGCTCCAGCCGACCGGAGCCGGTCGTAGCGGCGCGCGATGGTGCGATCCGACACGCCGAGCGCGTCGGCGATCGTGCTGAACGGGGCCCTCGGGTCGATCTGCAGGGCGTGCACGAGCTGGCGGTCGAGGTCGTCGTAGTCGGAATCCACCGAGTCGAGAGTACTCATGTCGGAATCCGCCGCAATCGTGTCGCTTTCTGGCTCGCGCACCGCTGCCGGGCCGAGAGTCGGTTCCGAACACGCAGACCCACGAGGGGAGAGATCATGACTGCCGAGGTGCTCGTCGTCGGCGCCGGGCCGACCGGGATGACAGCGGCGAACGAACTGCGGCTTGCCGGAGTGTCCTGCGTGCTGGTGGACCGGCTGCCGCAGGCGAGCGAGCTGTCCAAGGCGGGCGGGCTGCAGTCCCGGACTCAGGAGGCGTTCGACCAGCGCGGCCTGCTCGAACCGCTGCTGGCCACCGGCGACTATCCGGTCACGACAGCGCATTTCGCCGGGAATCTGCTGCCGCTGGTCCACAAACGGCACCGGTTCCCGTGGCGGTCGGTGCCGCAGGTGGCGATCGAGGGATTCCTGGAGGAACACCTTGCCGCGGAAGGAATCCACGTCCGCCGGGAGCACGAACTGATCGGGCTGGAGCAGGACGCGGACGGCGTCACCGCGAGATTCGCCAACGGCGCCACGATCCGGTCCCAGTACCTGGTCGCCGCCGACGGCGGGCGCAGCACGGTCCGGAAGCTGTTGGGCGCGAAATTCTCCGGCCGTCCCGGGACCGCGACGATGGTGGCCGCGGACGTGCGGCTGAGCGCCGAGGTCCCGATGACCACGATCACCCCAGAGGGATACCGCGCCCAGGTGTTCCCGCTCGGCGTGGACGCCGCGGGCCGCCCGCTGCGTCGTCTCACCTTCGGCGGACCCGGCTGGTCGCTGGAACGGGACACGCCGGTCACCGAGGACGAGATCCGCACGGGGCTGAAGACGGTCTTCGGCGATCGCGTGGAACTGGTCGAACTCCGTTACGCACGCCGGATCACGAACGCCGCGCTGCAGGCCGCGCAGTACCGGCACGGCCGCGTCTTCCTGGCTGGCGACGCCGCGCACGTGCACCTTCCCTTTGGCGCGCAAGGCATGAACGCGGGAATCCAGGACGCGATGAACCTCGGCTGGAAGCTCGGCGCGGCAATTCGCGGCACCGCGCCCGAGGGGTTGCTGGACAGCTACCACGCGGAACGTCATCCGGTCGGCGCGGCGGTGCTGCGCAACGTCCAGGCGCAGTCTCTGCTTCTGGACGGCGGCCCCGATTCGGCCGCGGCCCGGTCGTTGTTCACGGAGCTGGTGCAGTTGCCCGAAGTCCAGTACTTGCTGGACGACATGCTGTCCGGCATGGGATTCCGCTACCCGTTGCCGGGCAGTGAGGACCATCCGCTGGTCGGGCTTCCCGCGCACGATCTCGGTCCGGAACTGCGGGCCGGACGCGGCGTTCTCATGGATCCCGGCGACCAGTTCGGCGAGCTCACGGCTCGGTGGGCGGACCGGGTGCACCGCGTCGAGACGGGTGCCGAGGCGAAGCTGGTCCGGCCGGACGGATACGTGGCGTGGGCCGGTGTTCCGGACGGGCTGGAACCCGCGCTTCGCCAGTGGTTCGGCGCGCCGGTGGGCTAACGTGGCCGTCGTGCAGACCTGGCTGACCGACACCCGGACCTCGTACGACACCGTCGCCGACAGCTACGCCGACCGCTTGCGCGATTCGATCGCCAAAAGCCCGTCGCTGCGAATGACGTTGGGTTTGTTCGCCTCGCTGGTGCACGGAAACGGCCCGGTCGCCGACGTCGGCTGCGGCACCGGGCACGTCACCGCGCACCTGAAAAGCCTTGGTCTCGACGCGTTCGGACTGGACCTTTCGCCCGGCATGATCGAGGTGGCCCGGCGGGATCACCCGGGGCTGCGGTTCGCGGTCGGGTCGATGACCGCGCTCCCGCTGCCCGACGCTTCGGCGGCCGGGCTGCTGTCGTGGTGGGCCTTGATCCACGTCCCGGACGACGAGGCGCCCACTGCGATCTCGGAGTTCTACCGCGTGTTGCGGCCCGGCGCGCCGGTCGCGGTCGGCTTCCACGTTGGCGACGTCGCCCGCTTGAAGACACAGGGCTACGGCGGGCACGCGATGCGGGTGTACGTCCACCGCCGGCAGCCCGCGCAGGTGTCGGAGTGGTTGCGGGAGGCCGGATTCACCGTCACCGCGGAATGGGTGGAGCAGTTGGACAGCGAGGTGCCGCAGGCGGTGGTCTACGCTCGCCGTCCAGCCTGAGGGCTCAGCCGAGGTCCAGCTTCGCCAGCCGCGGCAGCACGCCGTCGCGCCAGCCGGGGCCCATCCGCTCGCACGCGTCCGCCTGGCGTTTGTCGTCCAGGTCGAAGCCGGAGTGGTTCAGCAGGAGCCGGGTGCCCTGGCCCTCGGCGACAAGCGTCCAGGTGAGAGTCCAGTCGCCGTTGAAGGTGTAGACGAACTTCGACGGCGGCTCGGATTCGATGACGCGGCAAGGGATCGAGCCGAACCCGGGCATCTCCAGATGGAACTCGTGGCCGACGTCCGGGCCGATGTCGCCGGGCGCCCACCACTTCGCGTGCAGTTCGGGATCGGTGAGCGCGCGCCAGACCTTCTCCGGGGCGGCGGCGATGAACTGATCGACCGAGATGCTGCCGATGCGGGCGTACGTCACGGGGTTTCCTCCTCGTTTTCCAGCAGGTCGGCCATGCTGCGCAAACGGCTGCGCCAGAACCGCTCGAACGGGTGCAGCCATTCGCCGACCTGCTCCAGCGGATCGCTTTCCAGGTGGTAAAAACGTTGCCGCCCCACAGCTTCGTCGCGGACCAAAGCGGCGTCCCGCAGCACTTTGAGGTGCTCGGCCACCGCCGGACGGCTCAGCTCGAACCGCGCGGCGAGGTCGCCCGCGGTGTGCGGGCCGTCCGCCAGGATCTCGAGCAGACGCCGGCGGACGGGACTGGCGAGAGCGAGGAAGACGTCGTCGGGCATGACGCTACGTTACGTCGGAAGTTTCCGACATGTCAACCAGCGGGACGCCGGACGGTGATCGGTAACGTTCGTTGCCCGGGAGGTATTCACCCACTATGACGCTTATGTCGAATTCCCGAGTTCGAAGAGTGGCGGCCGCGGCTGTCCTCGCCGCGATGACCGTGGTGACCGGGCTCGTCGCTCCGGCTGTGGCGACGGCGGCTCCGGTTGCCGCTGTGGCGCAGACGCCGGAGGAGGTGCGCACGAACGCGGCTGCTGTCGTCGGGCTCGCGATCACCCCGGAACTGTTGCGGCTCAGCGAAAGCGACTTCGTGCACGAGATCTATCTGGCCGCGCAACGGCAGGGAGACGTTGCCAAGGAAGTCCAGTACGAGGCATATCACGCGGACACCATCGGCTCGACTTCGTACTTCCTCACCACCGCGATTTACCAGGCGCACCAACGGGATCTGGACCGGGAGGCACTGTTCCAGGCCCGGCGCGCGGAACGGCAGCCCGCTGCCGCGCTGCTCGGTTTCGAGCTGACCCGGATGCTGTTGAGCCAGGAGGACCCGAATTTCGTTTTCGCGTTGTGGGAGCACGCCCCCAGGGATTCGTTCGTGCGGGCGGCCGCGGCTGCCGCCGTCAAGGGAACTCTGGAGGAGAAGAAGGAATTCATCGTGCACGGCATCTTCGTCGAGCATCAGCGCGACGTGGCCGCCGCGAAGGAGGCGGCGGAGAAGGAGGCCGCGGAAAAGATACTCCGCGACGCGCGGGTGAAGGCGGCCGCCGCAGTGGGCATGGATGCGCGGTTGGCCGCGCAGTTGACGGACGAGCAGTTCGTACAGCACATCTGGGCGCGTCAGGCGCCTTACGGTTCCGAGGTGTGGATGGCGGCGTACTCCTGCGAGACGCCGGAACAGCGGCGGGCCTTCATCGACACCGGCATCTTCGAGGCCGCGGCGAAGGACAAGCTGAACGACATGAAGGCGCGTGCGGCCGCGGTCGTCGGCGTGGACGCCAGCTACGCCAGGTATCTCGAGGAGGGACCGCTGGTCCGGGAGATCTGGACTCGCTCGACGCCGGGCAGCCATGTCCAGGCGGCGGCTCGCCGGGCGATGGACAGCCAGTCCCCGGCTGAATGGCGGGCATTCCTGGAAACGGGGATTTTCGTGGCTCAGGCCGCGGACAAGTCCTGAATCCGGGCGGCCTCGTGAGTGTTGATCCCGGTTCTAACCGGGATCAACACTCACGAGGCGCAACCACTCGCCAGCTGCCGCGTCTTGATGTTGTAACGCCAGCTGCCGAAGGGACGTCTTGACCATGCTGCTCCGCCGGTTGGCCGTCCTGGCCCCAGTCGCCGCCCTAGCCGCCGTCACTGTGGCGACCCCGGCGTCGGCCGTGATCGGCGGTTCGGTCTCCAGCTATGGCCCGTGGGCGGTGCGGATGCTGGTCGACGGCAAGCCCGAGTGCACCGCCACCGCGATCAGTCGCGAGTGGATTATCGGCGCCGACCACTGCTTTAACGAGGCAGCCGAACCCATCGCGGACTCCCGGATCGAGTTCCGCGTCGGCAATCTCGACCAGCGGCTCGGCACCGTCGTCCGGCCGGTGCCGGGCCGCCGCGACAACCACACGCTGGCCGACATGATGCTGATCAAGGTCACTCCGATGACCATCACCCCGGCGAAGCTGCCAAGCACGGGACCGGTGCGGCCGGGCGAGACGGTTCGCCAGCTCGGCTGGGGCGCGACCTGCGCCGGCGACGAGAACAGCTGCCAATCCGACGTGCTCAAGCAGGTGGACGCGAAGGTCATCGATCCCGGCGACCAGCGCTGCGAAGGCATGACCATCTCCGGCGGCACCGATTTCTGCGCGCTGACCACGACCGGCGTCACGGCGGGCGGCGACTCCGGCGGTCCGGTCATGTCCACCGCTGATCGCGACACGATCGTGGGAGTCACCAGCAAATCCGACCGCAGCAGCGTCGCGGCCGACGGCGACGTGTTCGATCAGCTGGGCTGGATCAAGAAGACCATCAAGGGCTGAGAACGGCCCTCCGCAAGGCACGCACGGCTTCGTCGCGCGCGCCGGCGAGGGCGGGGGAATCCGTGGCGTGCGGGGCGCGAAGCGGGACGTTGCGCGGCAGTCGCGCGAAGCGTGCCGACACTGCGTCGAGCACGGCGGGGCCCCATGGGCCGCCCAGGATGATGAGTTCCGGGTCGGACACGGTGACCAAAGCCAGGAGCACGCCGCAGATCGCCTCGGCGAGGGTGCCGAGGACGTCGTCGGATTTGATCGCGCACAGCAGGGCTTCGACGTCGATCGTGGTCGAATCCGGTTGGCGGACACCGAGATCCGCGAAGACGTCGATGAAAGCGAGCGCCTGCCCGTCCGCGCCGCGCGTGAGGACGTGCGCGATTTCCCCGGCGAAACCGGCGTGTCCGCGACGCACTTCGCCGTCGGCGACCACCGCGCAGCCGAGGCCTTCGCCGAGGAAGAGGTAGGCGAAATCGGCGGCGGCCTGCTCGGCGCGGGCCGCCCAGTTCACGTCGTTGTCGACGGTGACCGGGCCCGCGACGAGCGGCGCGAGGACGTCGGCGGGAGAGAGTTCCCCGAGCAGGAACGGGGAATCGGGCAGATGGACCAGTTTCCCGGTGTCGCGGTCGACCGGATCGGCCGCGCTGACGACCGCGAGCCGGAGCGGCCCGGCGTCGTCGGCGACCTGTTTCGCAGCCTTGCGGAGCGCCTGAGCGACCTTCCTCGGACGCACGGGCCGGCCGAGGTCTTCGACGTGCCGGGCCAGCACCTCGCCGAAAACGTCGACGGCTTCGGCGACCGCGCCGTCGTGGCCGATGCTCACGACCAAGGCCGTGCCGAGGTCGTCGGCCAGCGCGTAATAGGTGCCGACGCGGCCGCGGCCGGTGGTGCGTTCGCCGGTGTCGCGCAGCAGCCCGGCCTCGGCGAGCCGCGCGACGCTGTCGCCGACCGCGGGCTTGGAAATGCCGGTGTGGGCGGCGATTTGCGCGCGCGTGAGTTGCCGTTCGGCAAGCAGCGCCCTCAGGACGTGCTCGTCGGTCAGCGACCGGAGCAGGTCGAGGGAGGGCTTGGCCGGGGTCACCGGCGCGAGTGTAGCCGATTTAGTCAGGAGTGTTGCCTGAATCGGCGCGGGCACCTTACCGTCGGTTCAGTAAGGAGCCCTTCCTGAATGGAGCGAGCTATGCAGCTGCCCCCGTTGCCGCACTGGGAGACGACGCCGGACGACCTTCCGGCCGCGATCCGCGAGATCAAAGCCGCGCTGCGGACGCGGATCGAGGCGTCCGGACGCACTGTGGAGGAGGTTTTCGCGGTGGTCGAGGCTCGTGTCGCTGCGGCGGTCGAGGAGATCGAGGCAGCGAAAGTGCGCGGCGAGGCGATCTGGCCGGAGTTGGACTACGCCGACATCGAGGCGGGCAGAGTCGCCGACGAAGACTTAGCTCGGCTCCGGCGGCGCGGTTGTCTCGTGGTGCGCGGTCATTTCCCGCGCGAGCAGGCGCTGGACTGGGACGCGGGGATCGTCGAGTACGTCGAGGGCAACCGGTTCTTCGAGCAGTACCGCGGCCCTGGCGACGACTTCTTCGGCACCGTCGGCTCGCGGCCCGAGATCTATCCGATCTACTGGTCGCCGGCGCAGATGGAGGCGCGGCAAAGCGACCGGATGGCGCGGGTGCAGGCGTTCCTCAACGCGCAGTGGCGTTCCGAATCCGACGGCGTCCGGTGGTTCGACCCCGGCCGGGATTCGCTGTACCCGGACCGGATCCGCCGTCGTCCGCCGGGCACGGATTCCGGCGGTCTCGGCACCCATCTCGACCCGGGCACGTTGGATCTCTGGATGACCGAGGCGTACCAGCGCGCGTTCCGGCACCTGTTCGACGGCACCGTCGAGTCCTATGACCCGTGGGACGCCGCGCATCGCACGGCCGGGCCGCAGTTCGAGGGCTCGACGATGTGCTCGGTGTTCCGCACCTTCCAGGGCTGGACCGCGCTGTCCGACATGGAACACGACCAGGGTGTGCTGCACACCGTGCCGATTCCGGAGGCGATGGGTTATCTGCTGCTGCGCCCGCTGCTGGCCGACGTGCCTGAAGACGAGATGTGCGGCGTCACGGTGAATCAGGTGTTCCCGGCGAGCGAGAAATGGCATTCGTTGCTGCTGCGGGCTTCCAGCGGAATCCCGGATGTGCGGGCGGGCGATTCCGTGTGGTGGCATTGCGATCTGATCCACAGCGTCGCGCCGGTGGAGAACCAACGGGGCTGGGGCAACGTCATGTACATCCCGGCCGCGCCGTGGTGCCCGCGCAACGAGGCGTACGCCGGGTCGGTGCGCGAAGCGTTCGAGTCCGGGTCCAGTCCGTCGGACTTCCCGGCCGAGCATTACGAGCGTTCCTGGCCGGACCGGTTCGCTCCCGGGCAGCTGAACGCGACCGGGCGGAGCGGGCTCGGGATAGGGTGACGTCGGTCGAGCGGTTGCCGGAGGAGCCGCATCCGGACGGCCACTATGCGCCGATGCTGTCAGTCCCGCCAGAAGCGAGGGTGATGTCCACAAAGGCCTGAGTTGCCGCGGCAATCGGCCCGGACCGATATATCAACCACTGCGGGAGCTTCTCCGGCGGCGCGAACCGGAGCACCTCGGCGCCGGCCCGGCGGGCGAGATCCGCCCAGCCGTCCGGCATCAGGCTCGCGCCGATCCCGCGCAGCACCATCGGCAGCACGACGCTCCGGTCGCCCACCTCGGCCGCGATCGACAGATCCGGCACGCTCGCCGCGAGCCGGTCGAAGAACCCGCGCACCGCCGTCGGCGACGTGGTGACGATGAACTGCATGCCGCTGAGTTCAGCCCGCTCGACGACCCCGTCCGAACCGATCTCGGTGCCCGGCGGGGCGACCAACAGCAGCTCTTCGTCCCGCAGATGATGCGCGACCAGACCTGGCCCGACCGGCCGTTCCGCGCTCCCGCACACCCCGGTCTCGCAACGCCCCTGCACCACCATCGCGACCACCTCGGCCGCCGACAACGCCGCCGACGTGCTCACCAAAACGCCCGGGTACCGCGTGCGCATCTCGGCGATGATGCTGATCACCGGCTCCAGCGCGGACGACGACGTGGCCGCGACGTCGATCCGCCCGGCCGGTCCGTCGCCCGCCATCCGCGCGGCGGCGCGCAGGGCGTCGAGGTCGCGCAGCACCAGCCGGGCGCGTCCGGCCAGCAGCTCGCCGGCGCTCGACAGCACCGCGTTGCGCCCGACCCGGTGGAACAGCTCGACGCCGAGGTCCTGTTCCAGCTTCGAAATCGCCCGCGACAACGACGGCTGCGCCACCCGCAACGCCCGGGCCGCGTGCGTGAACCCGCCGTGCTCGGCGATCGCGACGAAGTACTCCAGCTGACGGCGTTCCATAGCGATACGCTATCGGACCGGTGTCTCAGATGTCTTTGACGTACCGCCAGCTCGCGCGCGACGATAAGGCCATGGTCCAGACGCGCCCGACGCTGCAGGGCACCTTCGGCATGGTGTCGTCCACCCACTGGCTCGCCTCGGCGGCCGCGATGGCGGTCCTCGAGGACGGCGGCAACGCCTACGACGCCGCGGTCGCGGGCGCGTTCGTGCTGCACGTCGTCGAGCCGCACCTCAACGGTCCCGGCGGCGAGGTGCCGATGATCCTCGCCCCGGCGGGCGGCGCGCCGAAGGTGCTGTGCGGGCAAGGGCCCGCGCCGGCGGGCGCGACGATCGAGCACTACACCTCGCTCGGCCTTGACCTCGTCCCCGGCACCGGCCCGCTCGCCGCCGCGGTGCCCGGCGCGGTCGAGGCGTGGCTCCTCCTGCTGCACGACCACGGCACGAAGTCGCTGCGCGAGGTCCTCAAGTACGCCATTCACTACGCGGCGGACGGACACCCGGCGGTGGAGCGCGTCGGCGCGACGGTGGAGACCGTCCGCGAGCTGTTCGAGAACGAATGGACGACGTCGGCCGAGCTGTACTTGCCCGGCGGGGTCGCGCCGAAACCTGGTGGCCTGCTGAAGAATCCCGCGCTCGCCGAGACCTGGCGCCGGCTGATCGCGGAAGCGGAGGCGGCCGGGAGCGATCGGGAAGCGCAGATCGAGGCGGCGCGGAAAGCGTGGCGCGAAGGGTTTATCGCCGAGGCGCTTGCCGACTTCGCTGCGAAACCGGCGATGGATTCTTCCGGCGAACGGCACGCGGGCACCCTCGCCGCCGACGACATCGCCGCGTTCCGGCCGACCTACGAGGACCCGGTCACCCACACCTGGAACGGCTGGACTGTCGCGAAAGCCGGGCTGTGGAGCCAAGGTCCGGCGTTTCTGCAGCAGCTCGCGCTCCTGCCGGACGAGCTGGAGTACGCGACGCCGGAGTACTACCACCGGCTCATCGAGGGCACGAAGCTCGCGATGGCCGACCGTGAAGCCTGGTACGGCGACAGCACCGAAGTGCCCATCGAGGCGCTGCTTTCCCCGGAGTACAGCGAAGTCCGGCGCAAACTGATCGGCGACCGGGCGTCGTTCGACCTGCGTCCTGGCAGCCCGGAAGGCCGCGAGCCTCAGCTGAGCCGGCACGCGCACTACGTCGCGGGCGGCGGGGTCACCGCGTCGGCGATCGGGGCGGGGGAGCCGACCGTCGCGAAGGACGGCCTGACCCGCGGCGACACGTGCCACCTTGACGTCGTCGACCGCTGGGGCAACATGATCGCCGCGACGCCGAGCGGCGGCTGGCTGCAGTCCAACCCGGTCGTGCCGGAGCTGGGTTTCCCGCTGGGCACCCGGCTGCAGATGGCGTGGCTCGACCCGGGCCTGCCGAACTCGCTCGCACCGGGCAAACGGCCGCGCACCACGCTTTCGCCGTCGCTCGCGCTGCGCGACGGCGTGCCGGTGATGGCGTTCGGCACGCCCGGCGGCGACCAGCAGGACCAGTGGAACTTCCACTTCTTCCTCGGCACGGCGTTGCGCGAGAAGGTTCGCGGCGGGCTCGACCTGCAGGGCGCGATCGATGCCCCGAACTGGCACACCGACAGCTTCCCGAGTTCGTTCTACCCGCGCGGCATGGCGGCGGGGAGCGTGACGGTGGAGTCGCGGATCGGTGCGGACGTCATTGCCGCGCTGGAGGAGCGGGGCCACGACGTGACCGTGGGGGAGCCGTGGTCGGAGGGCCGGTTGTGCGCGGTGGCGCGGGATCCTGAGACCGGGGTGCTTTCGGCGGCGGCGAATTCGCGCGGGGAGCAGGGGTACGCCGCCGGGCGGTAGCTGGGAATGACAAGCGCTGTCTGGAAACGGACAGCGCTTGTCAGTGCTCTCGACAGATTTACAACGTTGTATCGCGGTGCCACACTGAGGCAGCTCGGTTTCTTCTTTCCCGTGTCCGGCATCTGACCGAAAGAAGCTGTCGATGTCCTCCTCCGAAGGTCCCCGCGAAGTCAGCCGCCGCGACGCCCTGCGCTGGGCGGGCACCGGCGCGGCCGCGGCCGCCGCGCTCTGGTGCGCCCCGGAACTGGTCCAGTCCACCGCCTCGGCGGCTCCGGCGGGCACGCTGAACCCGCTGCGCCCGCCCGCGACGCCGCTCATCGTGCGTTCGCCGTACCTCTCGACCTGGCAGGCCGCGGACAACCTGCCCGGCACCTGGTCGACGTTCTGGACCGGGCACGTCACCGCGCTGTGCGGGATCGCCCGGATCGACGGCGCGGCGTACGTGTTCGCCGGGGCGCCGCAGCTGCCGTCCGGTCCGAGCCTGACGCCGATGTCGCAGAACTCCTTGCGGGTCACCGCGACTCGCTCGATCTACGAACTCTCCGGCGGCGGCGTGACCCTCACCGTCACCTTCTTCTCGCCGGTCGATCCCGGCAACCTCCAGCGGCAGTGCGTGCCGTTCGGCTACGTCACCATCGCCGCCGCGAGCACCGACGGCCGGACGCATGCTGTCTCGCTGCATTTCGACACGTCGGCCGAATGGCTGCAATGGGATTCGGCCACGCCGGTCGGCTGGCAGCGGCAGGAATCCGGCGGCATCACGTCGCTGAGCGTCCAGGCCGCTTCGCCGGGCGCGCTCGCCGAGGACGGGCACGACCAGCCGCGCTGGGGTTCGCTCGTGGTCGCGGCGCCTTCTGGCGCGACCTGGCAAATCGGGCAGGACACGGTCGTGCGCGCGACGTCGGCGAACGGGGGAGCGCTGCCCGGGACCAGCGATCCGGACCAGCCGCGGGCGATCAGCGACCGCTGGCCCGTCCTCGCGTTCGCCAAAGATCTGGGCGTCGTCGCGCCCGGGGCGGCGGCCGATCCGCTGGTGGTGGCGATCGGGCACGTCCGCACCCCCGCCGTCAGCTACCTCGGCGCGCAGCTGGCGCCGTGGTGGACGCACTACTGGTCGTCGTGGCAGGACATGGTCGCCTGGTTCCACGCCGACTACCCGGCCGCGCTCGCCGCCGGGATCGCGCTGGACCAGCGGATCGACAGCGAAGCCTCCGCCGCGGCTGGCGGGGGCGGTACCGGCGACCATTACGCGGCGATCTGCGCGCTCGCGCTGCGGCAAGCGTTCGGCGGCACCGAATTGGTCGACCGGAACGGCTCGCCGTGGGCGTTCCTGAAGGAGATCTCGTCCAGCGGCAACGTGTCCACAGTGGACGTGATCTATCCGGCGCTGCCCGGTTATCTCCATCTCTCGCCGGACTTCGTGCGCTTGTTGCTGGAACCGGTCCTCGACTACGCCGAACACGGCGGCTGGCCGATGACCTTCTCGGAACACGACATCGGCGCGTCCTATCCGAACGCCGCCGGGCACAACGACGGCAACGAGGAGAGCATGCCGGTCGAAGAATCGGCCAACATGCTCATTATGTCCGCCGCGGTGGCGCAGCGCTTGGATTCCGCGGCGGCGAAGACTTTCGTCAACGCCCACTACGGAATTCTGCGGCAGTGGGCTGAATACCTGGTAGGAAACACGCTCGACCCGGGCAACCAGAACCAGACCGACGACTTCACCGGCTGGATCGCGCACAGCGCCAACCTCGCGTTGAAGGGCATCATCGGCGTCGGCGCGATGGCCGTTCTCGCTGATGTCACCGGCAACTCCGCCGATGCCTTGCGGTATCGGTCCATTTCGCGGTCTTACATCAGCCAATGGACGACGCTGGCCAACGACGGTTCGCACCTGCGGATGGCGTATGACCAGCCCGGCACCTGGAGCCTGAAGTACAACGGTTTCGCGGACCGGTTGCTTGGGCTCGACTTGGTGCCACTCGGCACTGCCGCGCGTGAAGCTGCTTGGTATCAATCAAAACGAGGCGCGCACGGTGTCCCGCTGGACCTCCGTCACGACTACACGAAAGCCGACTGGGAACTGTGGACGGCCGCCTGGCTGACCGACCACGCCGACATCCGCGCGACGCTCATCGAAGGCGTCTACAGCTTCGCCAACACGACGGGTTCGCGGGTTCCGTTCTCGGACTGGTACTTCGTCGCTGATGCCCGGCAGTCCGGCTTCCAAGCGCGCCCGGTCGCTGCCGGGTATCTGGCTTTGCTGCCGCATCCGGCTGCTTCGACGACTTCGTGGCGGCGGATCCAGAACCAGCGGTCCGGGAAACTCCTGGCGGTGCAGGACATGTCGCTTTCGGACATTGCTGATGTGACGCAGTGGCAGGACAATGGCACGGTCGATCACGTGTGGACAGTCGTGGACAGCGGCGACGGGACTGTCCGGATTATGAACCGCAACAGCGGAAAGGTGCTGGCGGTGCACGACCAGAGCCTGGACAACGGTGCGCACGTGCAGCAGTTCCAGGACAACGGAACGCCGGATCACCTGTGGCGCATCGTAGACGCGGGCGGCGGTTGGTGGAAGCTGCGGAACGTCCACAGTGGAAAGGTGATGGCAGTCGATCAACAGTCCACTGCGGACGGTGCACAGGTGACGCAGTGGGACGACAACGGGACGCCGGACCACTTGTGGAGGTTCATCTGAGCGGTTAGCGGGCGACGGAATCAGCGGAACCGGTGTAGCGGGCCCGGAGTTCGCGCTTCAACAGCTTCCCGGTGGCATTACGCGGAAGCTCATCGACAACCTCGACTCGACGGGGGCACTTGAAAGCGGCGATCCGCTCCCGGCAATAAGCGATCACCGCGTCCCCGTCGAGCGAGTCGTCGGCCGGCACGACCACCGCGATCACGGTTTCGCCCCACTGCGGGTCCGGCGCGCCGATCACCGCGACGTCGGCGATGCCCGGATGCCGGTGCAGCACCTGCTCGACCTCGATCGGATAGACATTCTCGCCGCCGGAAATGATCATGTCCTTCTTGCGGTCCACCAAAGTCACGAAGCCGTCCGCGTCGCAGCGGGCGAGGTCGCCGGAATGGAACCACCCGCCGCGCATGGTTTCCGCGCTCGCTTCGGGCAGGCCCCAGTAACCGGCGAAGACGTTCGGGCCGCGCAGCACCAGTTCGCCGACCGTCCCGGTGGGGACGTCGTCGTCGCGTTCGTCCACGATCCGCGCCTCGACGTGCAGGAAAGGCCGTCCGACGGACCCGGCGTGCGAGCGCACGAACGCCGATTCCAGCACCAGCGCGGCGGGGGAGAGTTCGGTCATCCCGAAACCCTCCACAAAGGTCAGTCCCTTGCCCTCGTAGAACTCGATCACCGGCAGCGGGCACGGCGCGCCGCCGCACAGCAGGTAGCGCAGGCGCGACAGGTCGTAGGAATCGAAGTCCGGGACCTGCGTCATCGCCGCCCACATCGCGGGCACCATGAAATGGACGGTGACCTTCTCCCGCTGGATCAGGGCGAGTGTCTCTTGTGGATCGAACTTGCCCGCGACCACCACGGTGCCGCCCGCGTACAGCAACGGCAGGGTGAACAGCGCGAGCCCGCCGATGTGGAAGAGCGGGGCGACCGTGAGCGTGATGTCGGACGGGAGCAGGCCTTCCCCGGAGGTGAGCACGTTGATCGCGTTCGCCTCCAGGTTGCCGTGGGTGAGCATGGCGCCCTTGGGCCGCCCGGTGGTGCCGGACGTGTACATCAGCACTGCGACGTCGTCGGCCCCGGTCGGTTCGAGTTCGACGTGGTCCTCGTTCGTGCCGAGCTCGCCGTTGTTGACCAGCGCCCGACCGCTGGCGGCTTCTTTCGCGAGCGCGGCGAAGGTGTCGTCGTGCACCACGACCACCGGCCGGGCGTCTTCAAGGAGGTACTCGACTTCGGCCGCCGCGAGCCGGAAATTGATCGGCAGCGTGATCGCGCCGAGCCAAGCGACCGCGAAGAGCGTTTCGAGGTAGCCGGTGGAATTCAAGCCCAGCAAGGCAACCCGGTCGCCTTTCCGCACGCCCAGCCCCCGCAACGCCGCCGCCCGCCGCGCGACCCGCTGTTCGAGTTCGGCGTACGTGATCCGCTCTCCGGTCTCCGCGGCCACGAGCGCGACCGCCTCCGGGGTGACGGTGCTGCGCCGGGCAATCCACTGCGCCAAGCTCGATGCCATGCCGAGACTCCTTCGTCGCCGGGGACCAGGACGAAGGTAACCGTACGGACGGTCAGTGGTCAAACCTTCGGCTACAGTGGGCCGATGCCACCCAAAGGCCGTGCCGGGGACATCCTGGCGACGTTCACCCGCTACGTCGCCGAACGCGGCTACGACGCCGCGAACTTCTCCGACATCGCCGGCGAACTGGGCCTGTCGAAGGGCACCATCGTGCACCACTTCGGCACGAAGGACCGGCTGCTCGCCGCGCTGCACGAGTCGTACATGCGCCGCAGGCTCGCCGAAGCCGCGCTGATCCGCGAACGCCTCGCGACACCGACCCGGCAGCTGGCCGGGCTGCTGTACGCGTTCGTGCTGTACCAGGTGGTGGACCGGGAGGCGACCGTCGCGTTCCAGCGCGAGGTCGTCCGCCTCGCGGACAGTGCCGCGATGGCCGAGGGCCGCCGGATGCGCGCGGAATACCTCGACCTGGTGCGGGCGGTGCTGTCCGACGGGGTCGCGGCGGGGGAGTTCCGCTCGTGCGACGTCGAGGTGCAGAGCCTGCTGATCTTCGGCTCGGCGCAATGGGCATGGACGTGGTTCGACCCGGACGGCCCGGTGTCCGCGGAGGAGGTGGGCGCGCAGCTGGTCGAGTTAGTCCTGGGCGGACTGCTGACGCGGCGGACCCGGCTCAGCGGACTGACCGAAGCGGACGGAACGGTGGTCCGGATCGTGCGTCAGTCCATTGCGGATGTCGCCAGTGCGGCATAGTGGGCCAGCGACCCTTTGTCTCTGCTGAATTCGTAGCCCAAGCATTCTTCTCTTTCGTTTACCATTGCCATGGAATATTCCTCCTCATGGTTGTTCCAGTGCTGCCCGGATGCTTTCGGGCCGCGTGCGAAAGAAATGATCAGCGAGGGGTACAGTCGCGCCGGGCGAGGGAATGAGGGGGTCTGGTGGGCGACGGTGCTCGCACGGCGGAAATCGTGCGGTTCTGGCGGATGGTCGAAATGTTCACTCCACAGGATGTGCCGAAGAAACCGAACACCCGGCCCGGCGCCGACAGCGAGCAGGTGGTGTTCGATCTCGGTCCGCGCGACCTGGCGCCGTGGGAAGAAGGCCATCCGGTGTGGCGGCTTCCAGCGAAGCCGCGGATGACGTGGCAGTTCACCGTTTACGGCGGGTTGTACGAGTTGTCGGCGGTCCGGGACGAGCTTGTACGCGCTTTGGGCCGCGACGCCAAGGAGCCCGACGGACGGCTCGACCGGCACACCGCGCTGCTGGCGTTCACTGTGGACGACAAGGGCGGCCTGGTGGAGAACTCCGCGACGTTGTCCGCCTGCGCATGGGCCATCGGCCGCACGCGCTCCCCGGGACCGGGCGCCCGGGACTGGCTGGACGGGTTCGAAGCGGAGGAACGAGAGTTCGCCAGACAGCTCGACCGGCTGGTCCCGCCGTCGGCGCGAACGGCCCCGGCAGAGGACGACGACTCCGCCGAATCGGTGGTGAGCAAGGTAAAGCAGGCCGCTGGCGAGCAAGTCAAGAACGCCGCGGCCGAGGCGGTCAAGGCAGGGGCGAAATCGGCCGGGACCGCGGTGACGACGGCGGCCGCCGCGGCGGTGGGCTCGGTCGCCGGCCCGGTCGTCGGCGGGATCGCGGGCAGCGTCGCCGGCGCGTTCGCGGAGAAGCTGCTGACTCCGCGCACGCGAGAGAAAGCCTCGGCGAAGCAGCCGGCCGGCTCCGCGACGGGGCAGCCGGACTGGGAAGAAGCGGGCGGCTGGCCGTGTCTCGGCGCGGGCGACGTGCACCGGCTGGTGTCTTCGCTGACGAGGGGACTCGGTCTGGCCGCGCTGGCGCCGTCCGGCGTCCGCGTGAAGTGCGCCTTGGTGCCGATCCGGGAGTCGGCCGAAGCGGGCGAGCAGAATTTCCTCAACAGCTTCATCGCGAAGGATCTGGGCCGGATCGAACAGGATCTCCGAAGCGGGAACGCGGGCCGGGGACTCTCGCAGTACCTGACCGCACCGCGCGCTCTTCCCGTCGCGGCGCGGGTCGATGTGCGGGAAACTCCGGACGCGGTCGTGGCTGGCGTGACGCCCGGCAGCATCCCGGCCGGCCGGTGGCCGACCGACCTCGGGAAACCCCTGGTGCTGAGCCAGCAGTTCGCGGTCGACCGGATCTTCGCCGAACTCGCCGACGGCAGCGGGCTGTTCGCGGTGAACGGCCCGCCCGGGACCGGGAAGACGACGATGCTGCGCGACGTGCTCGCGGGCATCGTCGTCCGCCGGGCCGACCGGCTCGCCACGCTGCATCACCCGGTCGAGGCGTTCACCGGGCAGATCGGCAGCGTCGCGCTGAACGCGAAACACACCGCTCACGTGTACCGCCCCCGGCCCGAACTGACGGGGTTCGAGGTCGTGCTCGCGACCGCGAACAACGGGGCGGCGGAGAACGTCACCGCCGAAATACCCGGGGTCAAGGCGGTGGGCGGGGCCGCGGCCGAAGCGCTGGACGCGGACTACTTCACCGAACTCGCGTCGCACGTCCTCGACGCCCCGGCATGGGGGCTGATGGCCGCGACGCTCGGCAGCATGAAGAAGCGGAGCCGGTTCGCCAGCCGGTTCTGGTGGGGCGACGGTCAAAGCCAGCAGGAACCGGCCGGGAAGAACGGACGGCCGGAGCCGGCGAAGAAGAAGCTCTCCGGGATGCTCCAGATCCTCCAGCAGGCGCAACGGAAACCTGAATCGGCCGCCGACTGGGCTCGCGCGGTCAAGCGGTTCAAGGACGCTTCGGCCGAGGTCCGGCGGCTCGCGGCGGAACGGCAGGAAGTCGCCGACGCGGTGGCCGCGCATCCCGGATGCCAGGCTGCCCGCGACGCGGCGGCGGACCAGGTTGTCGCGGCGGTCCGCCGGGGCGAGCACGCGCGGGGCCAGCTCGCCGGGGCGGAACAGGTGCTGGCACAAGCCCGGAAGGCGTTCGCGGACGAGGACGCGGAGTCGAAGCACCACGCGCTCAACCGGCCCGGGTTCTGGATCCAGCTCTCCACCTGGTTCAAGGCGGGCCGCGAGTGGGCGAGGCTCGCCGACGAACTTCGGCGGCGCCGCGCGGCGGCCAAACAGGAGTGCGAGCGGGCGTGCCGGATCGCGGCCGGGTGGCAGGAGGAATTGGGCGCCGCCACCGTGGCCTGGCAGCAATCGGTTCAGGCGAGGGACGCGGCCGAAGGTGTGTTCGCCGAGGTTTGCGCACGCATCGAGGCGGGCCGTCGGCGCTGGCCGGGGAACGTGCCCTTCCGGCCGGATTTCGACGGCGACGACGAGTTCCAGCGCTGCGCGCCCTGGGCCGACGCGGAGTTCACGGCGGCGCGCAACCGCTTGTTCCTCGAAGCGCTGCGCTTGCACAAGAGGTTCGTGCTCGGAGCCGAACCGAGGCTGCGCGACAACCTGGCGGCGATCGAGGCGTACCTGAAGGGCCGGGTCAAGCCGGAGCCCGCCGTTCTGCTCGCGGCGTGGCAGGCGTTGTTCCTGGTCGTGCCGGTAGTGTCCACCACCTTCTCGTCTCTGCCGCGGCTGTTCGCCGGGCTCGGCCGGGAATCTCTCGGCTGGCTGTTCGTCGACGAGGCGGGACAGGCGACTCCGCAGGAGGTCGTGGGCGGGATCTGGCGGGCCCGGCGTTCGGTGATCGTGGGAGATCCGCGGCAGCTCGAACCGATCGTGTCGCTGCCGTCGTCCGCGCAGGAGGTGCTTCGCCGGCATTGCCAGGTGGACGAACAGTGGTTGCCGGACGCCGCGTCGGCACAGCAGATCGCCGACCGGACGGCGCGGTACGGCACCCAGCTGGCGGACTCGGACGGCAGCGGCACCGCCTGGGTGGGCGCGCCGTTGCGGGTGCACCGGCGGTGCGACCGGCCGATGTTCGGGATTTCCAACGACATCGCCTACGGCGGGACCCTCATGGTGTACGGGACGCACCACGACGGCGACTTCCCCGGGCGGAACGGCTGGATCCACGTGCCGTCCGGCGCGTCGGACGAGCATTGGCTGCCCGCGGAAGGCGAAGCGCTGGCGGGCCTGCTCCGGCAGCTCAGGCGGGACGGCGTCCACGCTGACGACATCCGGGTGGTCAGCCCGTTCCGCGCGGTCGTGCGCGGTTCGCGCAGGGTCGGCCGGGAGGTGCTGGGGGAGGAGTTCGCCCGTACGAACGTCGGCACCGTGCACACCATGCAGGGCAAGGAAGCCGACGTGGTGATCCTCGTGCTCGGCACCCCGGACCACCGGGAACGAGCCCGGGAGTGGGCCGCGGAGAAACCGAACCTGCTCAACGTCGCGGTTTCGCGGGCGAAGCGCCGGCTCTACGTGATCGGCAACCGGCGAAACTGGCGGACCCAGCCGTACTTCAGCGTGCTCGCCGACCGGATCCCGGATCTCGAACAGTGAGCGGCTACCGGATCCTGAGCCGCCGCATCATCTTCAGCCCGGACAGCATTCCTTCCACGTACTTCTCGTACTTCTGCCCCGGCCGCGGGCTCATCACCGGCTTCTTCAGCACCGCCAGGTTCTGCACATCGGTGTACTTCAACAGCCCCTGATCCCCGTGCCGGGCACCGACTCCGGACGTCTTCACCCCGCCGGAAGGCGTCCCCTTGGCGGCGTACGCCGTCGCCAGGCTGTCGTTCACGTTGACGTTGCCCGTCTCCAGCCGAGCCGCCACCGCGGAGGCTGCGCGAATGTCCTTGCCCCACACCGAAGCATTCAGCCCGTAGTCGGTGTCGTTCGCCAACTCGACGGCCTCGTCCACCGTCCGGTACCGATGCAACGCCACCACCGGGCCGAAGGTTTCGGTGACCCCGCACAGCATGTCCTTCGTGACGCCTTCCAGAATGGTCGGCTCGAAGAACGCCGGGCCCAGATCCGGTCGCGGACGCCCGCCGCACAACACGGTGGCTCCCTTGGCGACCGCATCGTCCACATGGGACTTGACCCGGTTCATGTGGTCCACCGAAACCAGCGAACCCATTTCCGGGCCGAAATCGTAAGCCGCCCGTACATCCAGCGCGGAAGCCTTGGCGACAAAGGCTTCCTTGAATTCCTCGTAACGCGACTCCGGCAGGTAGATCCGCTCGATGTGCATGCAGATCTGCCCGGTGTTGCCGAACGCGCCGAACACCGCGCCCGGCACCGCGTCGGCGAAATCGGCGTCCGGGAGCACGATCATCGGATTCTTGCCGCCGAGTTCGAGACAGCAGCCGATCAGGTTCCGGCCCGCCTGTTCGCCGATCACCTTGCCGGTGGCGGTGGAGCCGGTGAACATCACGTAGTTGGCTTGGCCGATGAGCGTCGGGCCGACGTCCGGGCCCTCGCCGCACACGACCTGGAACAGGCCCTTCGGCAAACCCGCTTCTTCCAGCAGTTGCACGCCGTACAGCGGCGAAAGCGCGGTCTTGTTGTCCGGCTTCAAGACCACCGCATTGCCCGCCATGAGCGCTGGAATGGCGTCGGAAATGCCGGTGGCGAACGGGAAATTCCACGGTGCGATGATCCCGACCACGCCCTTGGGCACCCGGATCTCGGTTGACGACGACACCAGCGGCACCGGTCCGCCGCGCCGGGTCGGGGCGAGCAATTTGGGCGCCCGCCGCAGGTAGTGGCTCATGATCATCGGCGGATCGCACGTTTCCTCGATCGCCATCCGCCGGTTCTTGCCGCTTTCGACCTGGATCAGGTCGGCGATCGTCCGCGCGCGGTCGATGAAGAGCGAATGCGCCCGCTGGAACACCGCGAGCCGCTGCTTGAGCGGCGTCGCGGCCCACTTCGCCTGCGCCGCCCGCGCGGTGGCGAACGCCTGCTCGATGTCAGCGGGCGTCGACTGCGGCAGGTCCACCAGGACGTCGCCGGTGTAGACCTCGGTGAGCGGCCACACCGCGCCGCCCGAGCCCGGCACGCGCGCGACGAGCTGCCGGAGGAACTCGTCGGTCGCCGAGGCCGGGCGAGTGGGCCGGACCGGGGTGACGGTCATGGTGTTCCGCTCCTTCTCAGTTGCCGGAAAGAACCAGCTGCGCGCCCATTTCGCCGATCATGATGCAAGGCGCGTTGGTGTTGCCGCCGGTGATCGACGGCATGATCGAGGCGTCGCAGACCCGGAGCCCGTCCACGCCGCGCACCTTGAGGTCCGGCCCGACGACGGCGAGGTCGTCCACGCCCATCCGGCAGGTGCCGACGCCGTGGTACACCGACGTCGCGCGGTTGAGGATCGCGTCGCGCAACTCCTGGCCGCGCAACTGCTTGCCGGGGTGGATTTCCTCGTTGATCGAGCCCTTGAACGCCTTCGACGCGAAGATCTCGCGCACCATCTCGGAGCCTTCGCCGAGCACTTCGAGGTCGGCCGGGTCGGAGAGGTACTGCGGGTCGATGAGCGGCGTCGCGGTCGGATCGGCCGAGGCGAGCCGGATCGTGCCGCGGCTCTTCGGGTAGATCAGTGTGGTGAGGACGGTGAGCGCCGGCCGCTTGTCGACCGGGTGCCGGATCGGCGCGTCCTGGTTCGGCGACACGTACGCCCACGGCAGCAGGTGCAGCTGCAGGTCCGGCACCGTGGTGGCCTGCGACGTCTTGAGGAACGCGAGCGCCTCGAACACCGAGTTGGCCAGGAACGTCGAACCCGGCTTGAGCAGCTCGCGGGCCATTCCGCGGGCGAAATACGGTGCGGTGCCCTTGTTCTTGCACGACGACACCTGGAACGTCAGCGCGTGGAACATGTGGTCGTGCAGGTTGTCGCCGACCGGCAGATCCGCGAGCACGTCGATGCCGTGCTCCTTGAGGTGCTCGGCGTGCCCGATCCCGGACAGCATCAGCAGCTGCGGCGACCCGACGAACCCGGCCGCGAGGATGACCTCCTTGCCCGCGCGGATCGTGCGGTGCTTGCCGTTGGCGTCGGTCACCTCGACGCCGGTCGCGCGCCCGTTCTCGATCACTACTTTCCGCACGAAAACGCGGGACTGGACTTCGAGCGTCCGGGGTGCGAGGTGGTGCAGGTAGCCGCGCGAGGCGCTGTAGCGGAGGCCGTCGGCAGCGTTCTGCTGCATCCGGCTGACGCCTTCCTGCGATTCGCCGTTGTAGTCGTCGATGATGTCGCAGCCGATCGCGTCGGCCGTCGCGTCGAGGAACTGCAGCGTGCCTTCCTGCGGGATCTTGTTGCGGGTGATCTTGATCGGCCCGCCCGCGCCGCGGAAGGCGTTCTCGCCGTCCTCGAAGTCCTCCATGCGCTTGTACGCGGCGTTGACGCCGTCGGCGTCCCAGCCGGTGTTGCCCTCCGCCGCCCAGGAGTCGAAATTCGCCCGGTTGCCGCGGACGTAGACCATCCCGTTGACCGAACTGGAGCCGCCGAGCACCTTCCCGCGCGGCACCGGCATGCGCCGATCGAGAACATGTTTCTGCGGGACCGAGTAGAACCCCCAGTCGCTCATTTTCTTGAGCTGGGGAACCGCGTGCAGCGGGGCGACCAGCCCCGGTTTGCGCAACAGCAGCTGCTCGTCGCTCTTGCCCGCCTCAAGCACGATCACGCTGGCCCCGGACTCCGCGAGCCGTCCGGCGACAGCAGCTCCCGAGCTGCCCGACCCGACGACCACGTAGTCGGCTTCGTTGCTCCGGGCCACCCTGGCTGCCATGTCCGCTCCTCGTCCCGCGCACCGCCGAAACTATAACCTGTTCTAGTTCAGGCACGGTATAGCTTTCCCGCTCGCCGCGCAACGCCTCGCGCGCGAACCTGATTGACTTGCCCCCTGGGGACCGAGGAAGCGAACCACCGCATCGACGCCGGGGAGCCGGCGCCGGATCTGCGGGGGCTGCACCTGACGGAGGTTCCGGCTCGGGTGGTGGAACTCGGCGGTCTCGAGAAGCGGATGTTCCTTCGCCCGCAACGGCTCGCGCAGCAACAGCAGGAAGCCCGCTGCCCCAGCGTGTTCGCGGTCGTCCCGGCCGGATGGCGACGGATCACCGGGTCGCCGTACGAGATCCAGCTCTGCTGCGAGGAGCCTGGCGTCGGCTGGACGCCGACAAGGGCATTTGCCCCGGCCTTCTGCCGCAACCCCGGGTGAGCGCCCTTGCTCCGTTCGGTGCGACCCCGCGCACGCCGGCTGGGCAAACCAGGCGATAAGCGACACGTCGGACCCTCGGGCGATTGACGGCCGGCCGGACACCGCCGTACCGTGCTGCTCGCGCGACGGCTTCCCGAAGCCGGTGAGATTCCGGCACGGTCGCGCCACTGTGTGCCCATCCCGGGCGAGTCAGGTCGAGGAGCCGTCGTCAGGTCCACCCGCAAGGGACGCGTCATCCCGAAGGAGAGCCATGGCCACCATTCCGGCCGACCGGTCCACCCCGGTCGTCTTGCCCGTGTCGAAAGCCGCTTTGCTGCTCGGCGCCACCATTGTCGGCGCGCTGCTGCTGTACTACTTCATCGGCGTCGACCAGGGCGCGGTCTCGATCTTCGGCAGCGACACGCACGTGCACGAGTTCGTCCACGACGCGCGGCACTTCCTCGGCTTCCCCTGCCACTGACGCGCCCGGAACGGACAACCGAACAATGCAGAACAAGCTGATTCTGCGCGGCCTCCTCGCCGGAGCGCTGGGCGGATTGCTGGCGTTCGTCTTCGCGCGGATCTTCGCCGAACCGCTGACCCAGGCGGCCATCGACTACGAATCCGGCCGCGACGAGGCGCAGATGGCGCTCGACAAAGCCGCCGGGATGGCGAGCGAACACGAGGGCCACGAGGTTTTCAGCCGTGCCGTGCAGGGCAACCTCGGCATCGGGCTCGGCATGGTGCTCTTCGGCGTCGCGATGGGCCTGCTGTTCGCGGTGACCTACACGGTGCTGCTGGGCCGCGTCGGCCGGATCCGCGCGCGGGTGCTGGCGGTGCTCGTGGCCGGGGCCGGGTTCCTGACCCTGTACCTCGTGCCGTTCCTGAAATACCCGGCCAACCCGCCGGCGGTCGGGCACGAGGCCACCATCGGCGCGCGCACCGGGCTGTACCTGACCATGGTCGTCGCGTCGGTGATCTTCCTGGTCGCGGCCGTCGTCGCGGGCAAACGGCTCGCGCCGCGGCTGGGCAACTGGAACGCGACGCTCGTCGCGGGCGCCGGGTTCGTCGTGCTGTCCGGGCTCCTGATGGCGCTGCTGCCGTCGCTCGGGTCGCTGGCCAGCAACGTCGCCGAGTACGGCCCGCAGACCAGTGAAACGCCGCTGCCGCTCAAGGGTCCCGACGGCCAGATCGTGTACCCCGGATTCCCCGCCGACACGCTCGTCGGATTCCGGCTCTACTCGGTGCTGGCACAGGTCATCCTGTGGGCGACCATCGCGCTCGTGTTCGGCCCGCTCGCCGAACGCGTGCTGGACCGCGGGCGCGCGGTTACCGTCGAGGCGTGAACCCGCTTACCGGACTGGGCCCGTTCTTCGCCGTCGACACGCACTCGGCTGACGAACCGGCTTCGCCGTGGCGTCCGCTCTCCGAAGTCCTCGATGACGGCCCGGTGCTGCGCGAACGCGTCGCGCAGAACCGGGCCGTGCTCGGCGGCGATTTCGTGGAATTGCGCGTCGCGGCGTCGATCGCGCATCTCGGGCTGGCTGCGCGGCTCCTCTCGCCCGCGTTAGGTCTTGCTGCCGGGGCGGGAGCGGTTCCGGACTACTCGACGGCTTGGTGGCAGCCGAAGCTCGGCGGCGCGTTTCCGTTGTCTCTGAAGGAAGATTCGCCGGTTGAGTCCGATGTGGTCACAGCCTTCGCGGAACGGGTGCTGCGCGGTCCGTTGGCGCGGTTGGACAAGGCGATGGCGCAGTTCTCGCTGGCGGAGAACGTCCGGCGGGGGAACGTGGCGTCGGCGCTGAACGGGGCGGTGACGGTGTTGCGGTCCGATTGTCCAGAGTGGACTGACCGGGTCGTCGAAATCGTTGGTGCGCTGGAGGAATTGCCGGAGCTTGCCGGAACTGCGACTCGGGAGAACGGGCGGTTCCGGCGTCGCAGCTGCTGCTTGTTCTATCGGGCGACGCCGGATCGTGACGGTCCGAAGTGCGGGGACTGCGTGCTGGTCTGACCGGGTCAGGGCGCTCGGTTGGCCTGGTAGGCGACCATGATCCCGGCGAATCGGTCTGCTTCGTAGCAAGGGTCGCCGTACACGTCCAGCTTCGGATCGGTGGCCGTGACGGTGACGTTGAGGAGCGTGTCGTCGGCGACGCCGGTTTCGACGGTGCAGTGACCGTCGCGGTCGTCTCGGTGAACGCCGGGGTAGCTGTGGACGAAGACCGGGGCGAAGTCCGCGACCGCGGCACGGCGGTGGTACAGCGCTTCCAGCCCGCCTGAGGTGGTGTCGACGGAGGCGACGTACGTCAGGGCCTTCGTGTCGTGGGGGATCCAGGTGCAGGCGGTTTTCCCGGCGACAGGGGAGGCCGTTCCCTGGTTGTTGACGAAGAACATGGTCAGCTGGTGGGAGGTCATCAGGTCGCAGGGCTTGGTGGTGAACTGCGTGAGATCCAGCGGGGCATCGGGCAGCGGCGGCGACAGACGCGGCGGAGGCGGCGGCGCGGACGAGCAGCCCGCGACGCCGAGGAGGAGCGCGAGCAGCAAGCCCGTACGGCGACTGCCGCCGGGAGGCACGATTTTGTTCGGCGCCACGGAATTGAGCATAGCCGCGTTTCGTCTCTCTCGGTTTCCGGTCGAAAGGCAGTAAAAGACCGTTTTGTGCGGCCGAATGCCAAAGTCTCTCAGCGGGGTTTCCCTGCACGGCGAGCGGCCCGGAAGATCGTCCCGCGTGCCGAGGGCGGCCGGTTTTGTCGGTGCCCCGACCTAGGATGCGGAGCATGAAACGGTATGTCGACGAGGACCTGAACGGTGCGGAGTTCCGCGAGTGCGATCTGACCGGGGCGCGCCTGATCGGCGTCGTCATGCAGGACGCCGTGATCGACGGGCTCGTCTCCAACCTCGTGGTGAACGGGGTCGAGGTCGGCGAGTACGTCGAGGCGGAGCTGGACCGGCGATATCCGGTGCGGGTGCTGATCCGCTCCGAGGACCCGGTCGATCTGCGCGAGGCGGCGCGTCAGCTCCGCAAAGGCTGGGCTGCCACGGTCGAGCGGATCCGCCGTGCGCCCGGCATCGAGGGCCGCAGCGTGAACGACGAGTGGTCGGCGGCGCAGACGATGCGCCACCTGGTCTTCGTCCACGATTCGTGGTTCCGCCGCTGCTGCCTTGGCTCGACGGAGCTGTTCACGCCGATGGGCATCGGGCCGGACGTCGGTCCCTACCGCGAAGCGCACGGGGTTGACCGCTCGCTCGATCCGTCCCTTGACGAGATCGTGCGCGTGCGCGACGAACAGGCGGCCGAGCTCGAGGCCTGGCTCGACGAGGTCACCGCCGCACAGCTCGAGGCGCCAGCACCGGTGCCCGAAGACGATGTCTGGCCGCCGTACGCGAGGGGCCGCTCCGTGCGGCAATGCCTGCGCACGGTGCTCAACGAGACCTTCGAGCACCACGGCTTCTGCGTCCGCGACCTCGACCTGATCGAGGTGCAGGACGTGGAGTAGGGATTGGACCTGCGATCGAGATCTGCGCGGGGAACACTGGCGAAGGAGAGCGCCGGGAGGTTGCCATGCGGAGGAACTATTGGACCTACAGCGCGGGGCTGCTCGTCGCGTGGGTGCTGGTCTTCATGCTCGTCGGCCTGATT
This sequence comes from Amycolatopsis sp. cg13, assembly GCF_041346965.1. GTDB lineage: Bacteria > Actinomycetota > Actinomycetes > Mycobacteriales > Pseudonocardiaceae > Amycolatopsis. The sequence goes on along the minus strand of NZ_CP166848.1, from coordinate 2,174,536 downwards.
CGCGGCGGACACGAGGTGCAGGTCGTGCTGCCGGTGTTCGGCGGCTTCTGCATCGGCTGGGCGAGCACCACCATCGCGCGGTACGTGTACCCGCCGCCGAAGCAGTGGCTGAGCTGAACCCGTCCCGGTCGGCGAGACGATCGTCGCCACCGCCGCGCTGTTGTTCGTAAGGTCGGCCGGTGTTGTCCGAACGAGCGTTCTTCTCCTTCGTCGCACTGGCCGATCCCTCGCGGAAACGCGAGTACAACGAGTGGCATCAGCTCGACCACCTGCCGGAGAACCTGCGCCTCCCCGGCGTCGCGCACGGCGACCGCTGGGCCTGGACCGGCGACGGCACCGCGAGCCCGGAGCTGGCTGTCGACTATGTGGCGATGTACTGGTTCCGCCCGCCGTACGAGCAAAGCGTGGCCGAATGGCGCAAGCTCGGCGAAGACTCGTTCCAGTGGGGCCGCGGACCGCTGATTCCGGGCGTGCGGCGGCCGTTGCTGGGGTTCTTCACGCCGGTGCTCGGCTATGTCGCGCCACGCATCCGGTTGTCCGCGGACGCGCTGCCGTTCCGGCCGAATCGCGGACTGCACGTCACGGTCACCGAGCTGGCCGAACCGCACAGCGGAGAGGCACACGCGCAGTTCGCGTGGCAGGACCGGCCGCGGATTCCCGACCTGCTGACCTGCCCGGGCGTTGCCGGCGCCTGGACTTTCTCGTTCCTCGGCAGGCAGCAGCATTCGACACTGAACATCGGCTCCGTGGAGGAACGCGCGCCGGGCTCGCTGCGGATCCGGCTGTTGTACCTGGACGAGGACCCGGTCGAGGTGAGCCGCGAAATCGCCGAGCGGGAACGCCGCTGGGAGCCCGCGCCGCATCCCGAGGCCGAGCGGACGCTGCTTTCCGGACCGGTTCGGACGATTGTCCCTTGGCGGGACTGGTGATCCCCGTCGAAGAATGGGCCGCGCTGCACGATCTCGTGCACCGTTACGCCGCCCGCGTCGACCAGCGCGACTTCGCCGGGGTCGCCCGGCTGTTCGGCGACGACGGGGTGCTCGTGCTGCCTGATCCGCCCCGCGACTTCGGCCCGGTTCGGGAGCATCGCGGTCCGGAAGCCGTCGCTGCGGCCTTGTCCCTGCTGGACGACGTGCCGCTGACCGCGCATGGCATTACCGGCACAGTCTTCGATCCCGGTGCTGATCACGCGACAGCGCGCGGACGGATCACCTGCGTCGCCCACCATGTGACCCCGCGCGACGGACGCTTCGCCGACGCGGTGTGGCATCTGCACTACCTCGACCGCTACGCCATGACCACCGGAGAATGGCGGTTCGCGCGCCGTGAAGTGCACCTCGATCTGATCGAAACCCGGGAGGTCCGCGCGTCCCGCCTCGGCCGGTGACCTGCGCCGCGTCACCCGAACGGGCGGACCCGTCCGGGGCGGCGGCGCGACGGGTTTGCCCGGAAACTGCGTAAGGTCGAGTCCATGCCAGGGGAAGACGGCCTGCTCACGCAGGACAGCACGCGCGGGTTGACCGCGGCCGAGGTGGCCGAGCGGGTCGCCGCGGGACGGACCAACGACGTGCCTTCGCGCACGAGCCGCAGCGCGTGGGAGATCGTCCGGTCGAATGTCTTCACCCGGATCAACGCGATCTTCGCGGTGCTCGCGGTCATCATCTTCTCCACCGGCTACCTGCTGGACGGGCTGTTCGCCGGGGTGATCGTGGCGAACAGCGTCGTCGGCATCGTGCAGGAGCTGCGCGCCAAGCGGACGCTGGACCGGCTCGCGATCGTCGGCCAGGTGCGCCCGCGCGTGCGCCGCGACGGGACGAGCAGCGAGCTGGCCCCGGAAGAGGTCGTCGCCGACGACGTGATCGAGATCGGCGCGGGCGACCAGGTGGTGGTCGACGGCGAGGTGCTGTCCGCGGACGCGCTCGAGGTCGACGAATCGCTGCTCACCGGCGAATCGGACCCGGTGGTGAAGCGCGCGGGCGACCCGATCATGTCCGGCAGTTTCGTGGTGGCCGGCAACGGCGCGTACCGGGCGACGAAGGTCGGCTCGGAGGCGTACGCGGCGAAGCTGGCCGAGGAGGCGGGCCGGTTCACGCTGGTCGATTCGGAGCTGCGGAACGGGATCAACAAGATCCTGAAGGTCATCACGTACCTGCTGGTCCCGGCCGGCGCGCTGTCGATCTACAACCAGCTTTCCGGTTCGCAGAAGCTGCCCGACGCGCTGCGCGGGATGGTCGCGGCGCTCGTCCCGATGGTGCCGGAGGGCCTGATCCTGCTGACGTCGGTCGCGTTCGCGGTCGGCGTGATCCGGCTGGGCCGCAGGCAATGCCTGGTCAACGAGCTGCCCGCGATCGAGGGGCTGGCTCGCGTGGACGTCGTGTGCGCGGACAAGACCGGCACGCTCACCGAGAACACCATGCGGCTGTCCGAGCTGCGGCGGTTGCACGAGGAGGGCGAGGCGCCGGAGACGGTGCTGGCCGCGCTCGCCGCCGCCGACCCGCGCCCGAACGCCAGCCTGGTCGCGATCGCCGAGGGCTGCCCGGCCGCGCCGGACTGGACGCCGACCGCCGTGGTGCCCTTCTCGTCGGCGCGGAAGTGGAGCGGCGCGGCGTTCGGCGAACACGGCGACTGGGTGCTCGGCGCGCCGGACGTGCTGCTGCCCGCCGAGTCGGAGGAACGCGCGGAAGCCGAACGGATCGGCGCGCAGGGCCTGCGGGTGCTGCTGCTGGGCCGGGCCGCGAACGCCGTCGACGCGCCGGACGGGCCGGGCAAGGTCACGCCGGTGGCGCTGGCCGTGCTGGAACAGAAAATCCGCGGCGACGCCCGCGAGACGCTCGACTATTTCGCCGCCCAAGGCGTTGCGGTGAAACTGATTTCGGGCGACAACGCGGTGTCGGTCGGCGGTGTGGCCCGCGCGCTGGCGCTGCCCGGCGGCGAGGCTCCGGTCGACGCGCGGACGCTGTCCGAAGACCCCGGCAAGCTGGCCGAGGAACTGGAAGGCACCGCGGTGTTCGGCCGCGCGACGCCCGCGCAGAAGCGATCGATGGTCGCGGCGCTGCAGGCTCGCGGACACACCGTCGCGATGACCGGCGACGGCGTCAACGACGTCCTCGCTTTGAAGGACTCGGACGTCGGCGTCGCGATGGGCGCGGGCAGCCCGGCGACCCGGTCGGTCGCGCAGATCGTGTTGCTGGACAACGCTTTCGCGACCCTGCCGTACGTCGTCGGCGAAGGCCGCCGGGTGATCGGCAACATCGAACGAGTCGCGAACCTGTTCCTCACCAAGACGGTGTACTCGGTGCTGCTGGCGCTGATCGTCGGCGTGCCCGGGCTGATCGGCCAGGACGCGATGCCGTACCCGTTCCTGCCCCGGCACGTGACGATCGTCGGCTGGTTCACCATCGGCCTGCCCGCCTTCGTGCTGTCACTCGCGCCCAACAACGACCGCGCGCGCAGCGGATTCGTCGGCCGCGTGCTGCGAATGGCGATCCCGGCCGGGGTGGTGATCGGAGCCGCGTCGTTCGTCGCCTACATCCTGGTCCATCCCGGCAACGCGACGACCCATGCCGCGCAGGTCCAGGCGAGCACCACGGCGCTGATGACGTTGATGGCGCTGGCATTGTGGGTGCTGGCGGTCGTAGCGCGGCCCTACACCTGGTGGAAAGCCGCGCTGGTGGCGACGATGGCGGTGGTTTCAGCGCTGATGTTCCTGCTGCCGTGGACGCGCGAGACTTTCGAACTCGACCCGAGCAATACCGGCTACACGCTGACGGCGGTGTGCTGTGCCGCGGCGGGAGTGGTGCTGATCGAGATCGGGCGGTGGATCGGGAACCGGATCGGGACCTGACGGTCCGTGAGGGGAACCCTGAGGGAATCAGATTCCCTCAGGGTTCCCCTCACAGACGACTGGCCGGGCTATCGCCGGGCGCGTGCGTCCTGGGCGGCCAGTTCGGCGTCGGTCAGCACGATCGCGTCCGGGCCGGGGAAGACCGTCGACTCGTGATCCGCGCCGAGCCAGCGGACGGTGAACGGCGGGTCCCCGTCCGGCGATCCCACGGCCACGATGCGGCCCCGGTGCTCCGGAACGTCCACGTGGATTCCCTTCACGACCAGCCAATCTCCGCGCTGTGCGTGCATGGTTCCTCCTCTGGCGAATAGCGTCGCCCGAAGCGGTACCTCGTCGCACCGGGCGCGAAACCTCGAGGTAGTCCGATCAGGGTAGGCAGGCGGCATCGGGCGGAAGGCGTCCGAACCAGCCATGTCGCCCGCGCTGGCCGGGCCTGCCCAAGCCCTAACCTGCCAAATGGGCCAGGAACTCCTCGTTGAACCGCTGCCCGATCCGCTGCACAGCGTGCGGACTCCCCGGGAAGAGAACCCGCTTCGCGGACAACCCTTCCGCCAGCGCGTCGGCGACATCCTCGAACCCCGAAGTACCGCCACCGGTCACCACCAGTTTCGGGAACGGCGTGCGGGCCAGCGCCTCCACCGGCACACCCGTCTCCCACGGCCGTTCCGTCATCAGGTTGCGCGCGGCCTCCAGCAACGGAGGCGGAAGCGGCGACGGCAACGGCAGATCGACGTTCAGCACCCGAAGAAACCCAGCCACGAACGTCGCCGGATCGCTGTCCGCGGTGGCCGCCCAGTAGTCGCGGAGGGCAACCGCGAGCCGGGCAGCAGCGGGACGGCCGGAGCCGTTCGGCAGGGCGGGCGGCTCGACCACGGTAAGCGACCAGACCTTGTCCGGTGCCAGAGCAGCAGCGCGCATGGCCACCACCCCGCCCATCGATGTGCCCAGCAGGTGGGCGCCGTCGCCTAGGAGTTCGGCTACATCGGCGGCGTCGCGGTCCGGGTCGATGCGGGCGGTCGGCGGGCTGGGCTGGTACCCGCGGCGGTACGGGGCGATGATCCGGAACCGGTCGGCGAGCACCTTCTGCTCGCCGAACGCGGTGGCGGCCGAGCTCAGGCTGCCGTGCACCATGACGATCGGCGGGCCGGATTTTCCCCACCGTTCGGCGGCCAGGCCGGTCATCGCGCGGCCGCCTCGGCGCGGGCGAAGACGCCGCGGTCGATGTCCAGGCGGCGGGATTCGAAGCGCCAGCCGTCGGCGGTGCGGACCGCGACGTCCTGGTAGACGCCGGTGGCGATGATGAACGGCGGCGCTTCTACCTGCAGTTTGGTGACCAGGCAGGTGACGGTCGCGCGGTCGGCGTCGCCGGTGACGACGTAGTTCGTCAAGAGGTGGCGGGCACCGTCCTCCTTGCCGGCGGCGATGTGGCCTCGGATGAACTCGGTCCGTGCGGCGCGGCCGGTGAAGGTGCCGTAGGTGGAAATGAACTGTCCATCCGGGACCCAGGCGTCGACCCAACCGTCGACGTCGTGGTTGTCGAGTGCGCGCATTTGAGTGTTCGAAAGCTCGACGATCGCGAGCTTGTCCTCAATGGATAGTGGCATGACGGCGGTCTCCTCGGCCGGTGCGGACTTGCGATGCGCAGAAGTCTGCGCAGCCCGCCGCGCCGGGACTATCGCCTGGGCGAACCGCCGTCGTCGGTTTTGCGCAGCACCGCGGACGGCGATTCGCCGAACCGGCGCTTGAACTGGGCGGCGAAATCGCCGAGATGCACGAAGCCGCAAGCGGTTGCGGTCGCTGTCACCGTGGTGCTGGCCGGATCCGCCGCGGCCAGCAGTGCGCGGGCTCGGGCCAGACGCTGTTCGCGGAGCCATTCGCTGAGAGTCCGGCCGGTTTCGCGGCGGAAGCCGAGTTGCAGGCTGCGCAGCGACACTCCGCAATGCCGCGCCACTGCGGCCATCGAGAACGACTCCGGCAGATGCGCCAGCAGGTAGTCCATCGCGCGGCGAACCCGGGCGGACGACGGCGGTTTCGCTTCGGCGGCAAGGGTTTCGCTGAGGGTGTTCGGGTGGCCGAGCAGCAACGTCTCGGCCAGCAACGCTTCGAGGTGTCCGGGCCGTGCGCCTCCGCCGGACAGGTGGATCGCGGCCTCGACCAGCGCCAGCACGCCGGGGGAGACGGCGGCCGCGCGGAGGTCGAACTGCACCGCCACCGTGCCGGGCACCCCGGCGAGCAGCGCGGCGGTCCGCTCGACCAGCGGCCGGTCGAGGCGCAACACGACCTGGTCGAACTCGCCGTCGAGGTCGAGCTGGAACGCGCGGTACGGGCTCACCACCGACGCCGCGCCGGGCCGCAGCACCGCGTTCGTCGCGCCGTAGGCGAATCGCGCCCGGCCGCCCACCGGCAGCGAAAGCAGGAACTCGTCCTGTTCGGGAGCCAGCTCCGAGATGCTCACGGCCGCGCCGTACCGCAGCCGGTTCAGCGAGACCGAACCGGCGGCGAGGTGGTCGAGCCGCGCGGAAAGCCGGCGCTCGCGGACCCGCAGCGTGTGCGGGCGCAGGGCGGAACTGCACGCGCCGACGACCTCGTCCACGTCGTCGGCCGCACGCACCATCCGTTCCCCGCGCTCGCGCACGAGCTCGGCGATCCCGGCCAAGCGGCTCATCTGCGGGATCGTACGCCGTCAGACGAGCTTCGCAGTAACTGCTGGACGCTCGGTCGGCCCGCTGTTGACATTGGTGCGGCGGTGCCAGCGCACCTGACCGTCGCCGAACTCGATGGTGACGGTGTCGTGGAACGGCGATTCCACGAAGTACCACTCCAGCACCAATTCGCGCGGAGTACGCCACTGAGCCGCGGCGAGGACGCGCGTCGATTCGGCCTGGTACGAGTGGTGCAGCTGCCAGGTGCTGACGCCGGTGTCCGACTCGGCCCACGTGGACAGTCCACACCGGACCGAGTGGCGGCCGCGCGCGTCGTCCAAGGTCACCACGAGGTCATCATCGTCCACAGTGAACGAGATCTCCGAGAGTCCGTCCTCATTGGACTCGCACTCGTACCGCTGGCCGTCCAGCGCAACGGAGGTCGGCGAAAGCGCCGGGGCAGCAACCGTGAGCTCGGCAGCCAGCGAAGCATCAGTCGCAGCGGAAGGAGCACCGGAGAAAGCGGGCACCAGCAGATCGTGCACCAGGCCGGATAGCAGCCGGTGCTTGCCGTGCGTGATACTGCCGGTCGTGACGACTACCGCATCGTGCTGGGGGAGCACGAAGACGTCCTGGCCGAACATCCCGGACGCTCGGTAGCCGCCGTCGGCGTCCAGCCACAGCTGGTAGCCGTAGCCTTCCGGGCGTTCGTCCGCGTCGGCACCGGAAACCGGGACGAATTCGGTGCCGTTCCACGTCCCGGCGTCGGCGTTCTCGACGTGCCAGGAGGTGGCCTCGCGGACCCAGCCCGCGGGCAGGATCCGGTCGCCCTGCCAGAGTCCGTCGTGCAGGTGCAGGACGCCCCACTTCAGGAAGTCGATGCTGCGCAGGCTGAGGCCGTTCCCTCCGGAGCAGATGCCTTCCGGATCGGTGTCCCAGCTGTGCCCGGCGAAACCGAGCGGCTCGAACAGCCGCGGCTGCAGGTAGTCGAAGACCGATTGGCCGGACGTCCGCTGCACGATGGCGGACAGCATGTGCGACGTCGCGCTGGAGTAGGTGAACGCCTTGCCCGGCGGCAGCTCCACCGGAGTGCGCAGGTATTCCCGCACCCAGCTGGTCTTCAGCAGTCGCCAGGTCTTGCCGGACAGGCCGACGCGGTGGCCGGTCCGCATGGTCAGCAGGTCTTCGACAGTGATCGCGCGCAGATGCTCCGACGCGTCGGACGGCACGAGTTCCGGGAAGAACGACACCAGGTGGTCGTCCAGCCGCAGCAGACCTTCGTCCAGCGCGAGCCCGATCGCCGTGCCGACAAAGGACTTCGTCGCTGAATGTGTCGTATGTGGACGGTCCGCGCGATACGGCCACCAGTAATGCTCGAAGGCCAGCTTGCCCGAGCGGTACACGAGGAGACTGTCGAGCGAGATCCCGTCGGCGGTCAGCCGCTGCAGGAAACCGCGCACGCCTTGGGCGTCGAGGCCCGCTTCGGACGGGGCGACTGAAGGAAAAACAGAGGTCACGAAGGCTCCCGGACGAGTGTTTTCTTGCGGTTCGCGAGCCGTTCGGCGACCCGCGAGAGTGCGATGTTGACGACGATGTAGAGCAGCCCGGCCCCGACGTACGCCTGGATGAAATCGCCGCTGAACTCGCCGAGCACCTTGCCGTTGTTCAGCAGTTCGGCGATGCCGACGACGTAGCCGAGGCTGGATTCCTTGATGACCCGAACGGTCTGGCTGATCAGCGCGGGCGCGAGCGCGCGGGCCGCCTGCGGGAGCACGACGAACGCCATGGTCTCCCAGTGTCGCAGGCCGATCGCGTGCCCGGCCTCGCTCTGCCCTCGCCCCACCGCGAGGATCCCGGCCCGCACGATCTCGGCGAAGATCGCGCCGGCGTGCGCGACGATCGCCAGCACCAGCTGCCAGAAGATCGGCACCCGGACGCCGAGCAGCGGCAGCCCGAACATGAAGAAGAACAGGATCAGCAGCAGCGGCATCGCGCGGAAGAACTCGATCACGGTGGCGCACGGCCAGCTCAGCCACCGCTTCCGGCTCAACCGGCCGAGCGCGAGCAACACGCCGACCGCGACCGACAGCACCGTGGACACCAGGCCGACCAGCAGCGTCATCACTAGACCCTGCAAGAGGAACCGCAGCATCGCGCCGTCGACCAGGATCGCCCAGCGGGCCGGGTCGAGCTGGCCGGACGCGCCGAGCCGCACGAGGACGAGGGCCAGCAGCCCGAGCAGCACGAGTCCGCAAAGGATCGACACGGTGCGCAGCCGGGCTTTGGCCTTCGGGCCGAGTGCGTCGAAGAGGATGTCGTCGTTCACCGGAGCACCCGGACCTTTCGCTCGACGAGCCGCACGACCCCGCTGACCGCCAGGTTGATGACGAGATAACCGCAGGCCGCGACGGCGAAGGCCAGGATCGGCTCGGCGGTCTCGAGGTTGAACGAGCGGGTTTCCAGCGTCAGTTCGTCCACGCCGACGGCCGCGCCGAGCGCCGACCCGAGCGCGACGTTGATCAGGATCGTCCCCAGCGGCTGCACCATCGCGCGAAACGCCTGTGGGAGCAGCACATCCAGCACGACCCGGCGGAACGGCAGCCCGATCGCCCTGGCCGCCTCGACCTGCCCGCGATCCACCGCGCGGATGCCCGACCGGATGGTCTCGCAGACGTACGCGGCGAAGTAGACGCCCAGTGCGAGCACCAGACACCAGAACAACGGAATCAACACGCCAGCGTCGGGCAGCCCGAAGATGAGCAACACGGCGATCAGCAGCAACGGCGAGTTGCGGACGAGATCGACATACAGCCGGCCGGCGATGCGCAGCGGCCGGACCGGGCTGATCCGGCAGATCGCGACGACGCAGCCGAGGACGAGCGCGAGCGGAAAGGCGCACGCGGTGAGCAGCAAAGTGGTGGTGAAACCGCCGAGGATTTCACCGGCATGACCGGAAAGCACGGGCGATCTCCCTTCAGGAGCCGGGAACGGAGCCGGGCCGGGGCGGCTCGGGGGCGGGACCGGAGACGAGCGGGCCGACGGTCTGCTCCCACAGCCGCCGCCAGCTTCCGTCGGCGGCAATACGCTGCAGGAACCCGACGACGATCTGCTTGAACGCCGGATCGTCCTTCGGCAACCCGATGCCGAACGGGCTGCTGCCGTACGTCGCGGGCGTCATCCGCAGCCGCGCGTCGACCGCAGCTTTGCCCAGCAGGATCGCGGTGTTCGCCGACCACGCCTGTACTCGGCCTTGCCGTACCGCGGCAGCGCATTGGCTCGATTCCTCGAACACCACCGCGCGCGCCTGCGGACATGCCTTCTGCAGCGCTTCCTGGGCCGCGCCAGGCTGGACCGCGACGTCTTTGTCCGCCAGATCGCGCACGGCGGTGACCTGCGGACCGTCCGCGCCGACGACGATTCCGGAGCGCGCGACGTAGTACGGCCCGGCGAAGGACACAAGCCGCGCTCGGCTCTTGCTGATCGTGTAAGTACAGACGGCGACATCGACGGATTGGTTCTGCAGGATCGCTTCGCGCGTGTCGGCGCCGCCGGTGATGGTGTCCACCTCGGGCGTGCCGAGCAGATATTTGGCCAGCAGCTGGGCGATCCCGATGTCGAAACCGGTGATCTTGCCGGTCGCCGGGTTCATCATGCCGAACCCGGGCGTGGTCACCGAACCGGACTGCCGCAGCACGCCTTGGGCGCGGATCCGGTGCAGCGTCGGCGTTTCCGGCAGATCCACGCCGACCGGACCGCGCGCGACGGCGTCGGCTTGGTCGAGCGTGGCGTACGCGGGATTGCCCGCGGTGCGGGTGCTTCCGCCGCTGCAGGAAGCGAGCAACGGGACCGCACCGGCGGCGAACAGACCGGCGCGCAACGCGGTCCGGCGGGGGAGAGGAGCGGGCATCAGGGTCCTCCAGGCTCAGTGGCTGAGCACGCGGGCGAGGAAATCGCGCGCGCGTTCGGTCTGCGGCGAGCCGAAGAAGACGTCCGGCGCGGCGGATTCGGCGATCCGGCCGTCGGCCATGAACACGACGCGGTCGGCGGCCTTGCGGGCGAAACCCATCTCGTGGGTCACCACGATCATGGTCATGCCGTCGGCGGCGAGCGCGGTCATCACGTCGAGCACCTCGTGGATCATCTCGGGGTCGAGCGCGCTGGTCGGTTCGTCGAACAGCAGCACGCGCGGCTCCATCGCCAGCGCGCGGGCGATCGCGACCCGCTGCTGCTGACCGCCGGACAACTGCGCCGGGTACTTGTCGCCGTGCGCGCCGACGCCGACCCGCTCCAGCAGTTCGTCGGCGCGTTGGTGCGCCTCGGCGCGGCTGAGCCCGCGCACGCGGACCGGGCCGAGCATCACGTTCTCCCGCACCGTTTTGTGCGCGAAGAGGTTGAAGGACTGGAACACCATGCCGACGTCCGCGCGCAGCCGGGCCAGCTCCGCGCCCTCGGCGGGCAGCGGGCGGCCCTCGATCTCGATCGAGCCCTCGTCCGCGGTCTCGAGCCGGTTGACGCACCGGCACAGCGTCGATTTCCCGGACCCGGACGGGCCGATGACCACGACGACCTCGCCGCGCCGCACGTCGAGGTCGATCCCGGTCAGCACCCGGGCCGATCCGAACGACTTGCCGACGCCGCGCAGCCGTACCAGGGGCTGATCTGTGCTCATGAGCGCTCCTCGTCGAGCTGGCGGTAGGGTTCACTACACAACGGAGAACCCTCCGGCATCTTGTAGTAGCCACTACGTCCAGTCAAGGGTGTCATGTCCACTACTTATCTCGGCGGCGACCACTTCGACGACCACGTCCGCGCCCGGCTCGACGACCTCAAGCCCGCCGAACGCCAGGTCGCCCGGTTCATGCTGGCCAACCCGAACGAGGTGCTGTTCTCCTCGGCGGGAGACCTCGGCGCGGCGGCCGGGACCAGCGACGCGACCGTCGTCCGCACCGCGAAAGCGCTCGGTTATTCGGGGCTTCCGGAGTTGAAGCGCCACCTCGGCCAGACGTTCACCGCGCGCACCGAGCCGACCGTCCGGCTGAGCGCGGCGATCGAGAACCTCGGGTCCACCGGGTCGCGCCAGATAGACCGGGTGATGGCCGACAGTGCGGAGCGGCTGCAGGAAATGCAGCGGCAGCTCGCGCCGGAGGCGGTCGAGGAGGCGGCGCAATTGCTGCTCGACGCGCGGATGGTGTTCACCTGGGGGCTCGGGCTGTCGTCGGTGTGTGCCGAGTACGCCGCGTTCCGGCTCGCCCGGCGCGGGCTGGTGACGCGGCACTGCGACGACACGGGGTTCCGGCTCGCCGACGCGTTGCTTCCGCTGGGCACTGACGACGCGGTGCTCGTGTACGTCCCGGCTCGGCAGAACCGCGATGTCGAGCTGATCCTGCGGTACGCGGAGGAGGTCGGCGCGGCGGTAGTGCTCGTGACGAGCGACCTGTCTGCGGATCTCGAATCCCGGGTCCGCGTGGTGCTGCCGGCGCCGGATTCGCCTACGAAGTTCACCGGCGAAACCCTGACCGCCTCGATCGTCACCGACATCCTCGCGCACACCATCGCGAGCCGGGAGCCGGACCGCGCGAAGACGACCGCGGACCTGCTGACGCGCCTCCGGGCGGACCTCGGCGAACGGAAGTAGCCGCTCCCGCCGACGAGCCGCGAGAAACCTCCTGACCTGCACTGATGCACTATTCTGCGGTGGTATACACGGCGCGTATACCTGTGTTGTATAGTGATCTTCACCCCCGGGATTCCGGGGTCAAGGGAGGAACAGGGGAATGTCGGTTTCACATACCTTGCTCGGGTTGCTCGAGTCGGGGCCGAGACACGGGTACGACCTGAAACGGGCGTACGACGAGCAGTTCGGGCACGACCGCCCGCTCGCGTACGGCCAGGTCTACTCGACGCTGTCGCGCCTGCTGCGCAACGGCATGGTCGAGGTCGCGGGGGTCGAGAGCGGAGAAGGACCGGAGCGCAAGCGCTACACGATCACCGACGCCGGGGTCACCGACGTCGAGACCTGGCTGGGCACTCCGGAAAACCCGGAGCCGTACCTGCAGAACACGCTGTACACGAAGGTGGTCCTCGCGCTGCTGTCCGGCCGCGACGCCACCGACGTGCTCGACGTCCAGCGAAGCGAGCACCTGAAGGTGATGCGCTCGCTCACGAAGCGGAAGTACGAGGGCGACCTCGCCGATCAGCTGATCTGCGACCACGCGCTCTTCCATCTCGAGGCGGACCTGCGGTGGCTCGAGCTCACCGCGGCCCGGCTCGGCGAACTCGAGAAGGCGGTGCGCTGATGACCAGGCCGGGAACTCCGTTGCTCGTGGGCAACGGGCTGCACAAATCGTTCGGCCAGACGCGGGCGCTCGACGGGGCGGCGCTGGCCGTCTCGGCGGGGGAAGTGCTCGCGATCATGGGCTCGTCCGGTTCGGGGAAATCGACGCTGCTGCACTGTCTCGCCGGGATCGTCCGGCCGGACTCGGGCGTCATCACCTACGGCGGCCAGGACCTCGTCGCGATGGACGACAAGGGCCGGAGTGCGTTGCGGCGCACCGAATTCGGCTTCGTGTTCCAGTTCGGCCAGCTCGTTCCCGAGCTGACCTGCCTGGAGAACGTCGCGCTGCCACTGCGGCTGACCGGGGCGAAGCGCGGGCCCGCCGAGGCCAAGGCGAAGGAATGGCTCGCCCGGCTCGAGGTCGACAACCTGGCGAAGCGCCGACCTGGCGACGTGTCCGGCGGGCAGGCGCAGCGGGTCGCGGTGGCGCGGGCGCTGGTGACCGGGCCGAAGGTGGTCTTCGCCGACGAGCCGACCGGCGCGCTCGACTCGCTCAACGGCGAGAAGGTCATGCAGATGCTCACCCAGGCGGCGCGGGAAACGCACGCCGCGGTGGTGCTGGTGACCCACGAACCGCGGGTCGCGGCGTACTCCGACCGCGAGATCGTGGTGCGGGACGGGCGCACGGTCGACCGGGAGCTGGTCGCATGACGCGGGATCTGCTGCTGGGACTCCGGCTGGCCGTCGGGGGCGGCCGGATGTCCGGATCGGCGCTCCTGCGGCTCGCGATGACCGCGTTCGGGATCGCGCTCGCGGTCGCCGTGCTCCTGCCCGCCGCTTCGGTGAGCCACCTGGTGAACGCGCGGGCCGACCGGGCGGCGGCGATCAAGCAGGACACCGCGCCGCGCGAGGGGATCGCGCCGCTGGCGACCTACCGCTGGTATCCGTCGGTCGGCGCGGACTTTCTTCAGCTGACTGCGGTGGCACCGACCGGGCCGAACTCGCCGGTGCCGCCGGGGCTCGACCGGCTGCCCGCGCCGGGCGAGGTGATCGTGTCGCCGGCGCTGGCGGAGAAGCTGAACTCGGCCGACGGCGCGTCGCTCAAGGCGCGGCTGCCGGGGAACGTGGTCGGCCAGATCGCCGAGCCGGGGGTCAGCGACGCCGCCGACCTGACGGCGTACTACGGGTCGACCGCCGCGGAGATCAAGGCCGAGGGCGAAAACGCCAGCAGCGTTTACGCCTACGGCAAGCCCGCCGAAGGGTTCACCCTGCCTTTGGTGATGTGGATGGTCATCGCGCCGATCGCCGCGGTGCTGCTGCTGCCGTTGCTGATCTTCGTGACCACCGCGTCGCGAATGGGTGCGGCGCAACGCGAACGACGGCTCGCCGCCTTGCGGCTGATCGGCGTGGACGCCCGGCAGATCAAACGGGTCGCGGCGGCGGAATCTCTGGTCGGCGCGGTCATCGGGCTCGTGGCGGGCGGTGCGCTGTTCTACGCGCTGCGGCCGTTCATCGGGGACTGGCTGCCCTTCGGCATCCGCGTGTTCGCGGACGATTTCACGCCGTCGTGGATTTCGTTGCTGGTGATCGCGCTGCTCGTGCCCGGGCTCGCGGTCGGCTCGGCGCTGTTCGGGCTGCGCCGGACGATCGTCGAACCGCTCGGCGTGGTCCGCCAGGGCAAACCGGTGCGGCGGCGGATGTGGTGGCGCTGGACGATCACCGGGATCGGCGTGGTGTTCCTGCTCGGGACGCTCGTCGTATCGCCGGGGTCGGGTGACCAGGGCGCGGCGATGGCGCTCGCGGTGGGCAGCGTGTTCCTGCTCGTCGGCGTCGCGGCGCTGCTGCCGTGGCTGGTCGAACGGATCGTGGAACGGCTGCAGGGCGGCCCGCCGTCGTGGCAGCTCGCGGTCCGGCGGCTGCAGCTCGACAGCGGCACCGCCAGCCGGGTGGTGTCCGGGCTGGTCGTGGTGCTGGCCGGGACGATCCTGATCCAGGGCGTGCTCACGTCGATGACCAACCGCACGTCGAGGTCGTACCACACGCCGGACGGCGTCGCGGCCGCGCCGGTGCGGGTGGACACGACGACCGCGCACGAGGCCGAGGTCCGGCAGCGGCTGTCCGGGGTCGCCGGGGTGACGGGCGTGCACAGCGCCAAATCCGTGCAGTTCAAGTCCGGTGAACAGCACGTCTTCGGCACTCTCGGGGACTGCGTGGCGCTGAAGACGCAGGCGAACATCGGGAACTGCGCGGACGGCGACGTCTTCTATGTCGCGGGCTCGTCGGCCCAGCCCGCCCCGAAGGGCGAGTTGCGGATGACCGACTACCGCAAGGACGCCGAGGTCGACGGTCCGAAGTGGACGGTCCCGGACAACCTCCGGGTGGTGTCCTCGGCCAACGAGGCGAAGGGGGTGTCCGGCGACCTGATGATCACGCCCGGCGCGCTCGGCGGCATCCAGGCGCCGGGGGAACGCGTGCAATTGCTGGTCGCGGGCCCCGGCGGCGTGGACGCGCTGATCGACCGGGTCGCGACGGAATTGCGCCCGCTGGCGTGGAAGGCGGAAGTCGGCAAGACGGACTACCTGGCCGACTTCTCCGGCCGCGACGACCGGATGCTGGCGAGCTTCCGTGCGGTGCTGCTGACCGCGTCGCTCTTCGTGCTGGCGGTGGCCGCGATGAGCCTGCTGATGCTGTCGATCGAGCAGATCAGCGAGCGGCGTCGTCCGCTGGCGGCGCTGTCCGCGTCCGGCGTGCCGATCGGCGTGCTGGCCCGCGGATCGCTGTGGCAGACGGCGGTTCCGGTGGTGGTCGGGGTAGTGCTGGCCGTCGGAGCGGGGCTGGGCTTGACCGCGCCGATCCTGCGGCTGGCGAAATTGCCGATGCTGGTGGACGGCGGAGTCCTGGCCGGATTGGCAGGCGCCGCGGTGGCCGCGGTGCTGCTGGTGACGGCGTTGACCCTGCCGCTGCTGCGGCAGGTGACACGGTTGGACACGCTGCGGTCGGAGTAGACCCCGGGGGTGTGGGGTGGTTGCGTGAAGGGCTTCTTGAGGGGAATGGGATTCCTTCGAGAAGCCCTTCACGGCTTTTCGGGGTCCGGCGGCCGGTGCAGGGACGTGAGGGGAACCCTGAGGAACTCTGATTCCCTCAGGGTTCCCCTCACGTCCCTAAACCGCACCGCTGCCCCCACGCAACCACGGTTTCGGAAGCGGACCCCTCACGACTCCCGCCGCAGCGAGGACACCTCACCAAACCGGGCGAGGTCGTGCGGTTCCAGCAGAACCGACCAGCCCAGCAGTTGCCCGGAGTTCGCGTCCACCGTGACGGTCAGCGCGTTTCCCCGGGGAGCCTTGCTTCCCGGCGGGATCTTGGCGGCATACGCGACGAAGTTCCCGGTCATCTGGATCAGATAAACCGGGTCGTTGGACTGGGGTCGCGTCCCGTCGGTGCGCCTGAGCGAATACCGGTCGGTTTTCACCCAGCGAATATCGACCGGGTGGTCCACGCCGTTCGCGGCGGCCGCCCTCGTCGCCGCGGCCAGCAGATCGGCGGGAGCGGGCGGCGTGGCGTTGTCGCTCATGGCTCCTGCCGCACCAACCCAAGCTCCGCGCACCCGTCCCGAAGCGGCTCCAGCCCGAAGGCGTCCACCGGCCCCACCACGCCGGGCTTCGCCGGGCCCTCGACGCTCAGCCGGATCGCAGCCCACGCCAGCAAATCCCCGGTGAGCGTGTACGCGTTCGGTCCCTCAAGCCGTACCTCGACGCGCGAATCGGCGACTGCGACGACCTGCGCGCCGGTTTTCGCTCGCGCGGCCGCGTCCGGTCCGCCGGACGGTCCCTTCATCAGCCCGCTCGCCGCCCGCACTACTGGCCCGGCGACTGCGGTCAGCGCGGAAACAGCGGGCATCATCCGGCTCAGTGCGGGGAACCATCCATTGTAGACAGTCACCTCGTCGAGCGACGGGAAGTTCCCCGGCAGGAAGAGCACTTCGGTGCCGGAAACGAGAAACGCCGCCTTGGACCGTCCTCGAACGGGAAACGCGCGCACCCGGCTGCCGGTCCGTTCCTCGACCAGTCGTCGGCCCCGCCACCGCAGCGACGGCAGGGTCAGCCCGTCCCGCATGGTCTCGCGAGTGCCTTGGCTCAGGCCGCGATAGAGCGGCCCGGTCGCGAAATACCCGATCTCCAGCGTGCGCACGGCCTCGCCAGCGTCCTGCGCCGCTAGTGCACCGGCCAGGATTCCGGGAACGTAGTCGTAGCCGAAGGCCGGGACCATCGCTGCACCAGTCTCGACCGCCCGCTCATGGTGTCGCTCCCGGACACCGCGGACGAAACCGACCTCGCCAGTCGAGTCCAGATAGTGCGCCCCGGCATCGGCGGCGGCTTGCGCGGCCGCGTGGCCGATTCGGTCGAACGGGCCGACGGTGGCGATCAGGACGTCGCCTGGTCCGGCCAAAGAGCGAAGGCTGGCGGGGTCGTTGACGTCCGCGACCGCGATCTCAAAGTCGTGGTCCCCGGAAAGAGCCTCCAACGCGGTCCGGTTGCGTCCGGCGAGAACCGGCCGCACGCCGCGCCGCAGCAGGGACTCCAGGACCAGGCCGCCGGTGTAGCCGGTCGCGCCGAACACCACGATCCGCCCGGTCACGGCGTCACCGGGACGTGCCGACGGAGGAAGCCGACCTGATCCGCGACCACTCGTTCGAACGGATCTCCTTGGTAGATCGCGAAATGCCCGTCCGGATAAGTCCGGACCTCGCCGCGCGGCGCACGGGCGGCGTACCGCAGCGTGGGCCCGGCTGGCGCGACGGAATCCTTCTCGCACACCGCGAACAACGTCGGCACCTCGATCCTCCCGACACCTCGACCCGGCCGATACCGCAGAATGTCGAACACCGCCCGGGCCGCGACCTCGTTGCGGAAATCGCTTCCCGGCGGCACGAGCGCAAGATACCCCGGCTCGGCGTCCGGCGCAGTCATCAGCGCGGTGCCTCGCCGCGGACCGGCGGTGGCGATCAGGTGCGGCGGCCGTCCGAGCCAATGCCCGACGACATCGCGGACGGCGGCGGCCGTGGCCTTCGCCGAACTGGCCGGGTGCATGGCCAGCGCGGAAGAGATGCCGTCGGTGAACGGGCATTGCGCGATCGCGGCGACGAGCCCGGCCGGGCGGCTTGCGGCCGTGGCGAGCACGTGCCCGCCGCCGAACGACGTGCCCCATGCGACGACGCGGTCGCCATCGACCTGGGGAAGCGTGCGAGCGTAGGCGATCGCGGCGGTCCAGTCGGCGAGTTGCTTTCGCGGGGACAGCAGGTGGCGCGGAGTGCCTTCGCTGTCGCCGAAATGCCGGTAGTCGAACACAAGACACGCATATCCGGCGGCGGTGAAGCGTTCGGCATATGCGGCGAGCCCCATTTCGCGGACCGCGCCGAGACCGTGCGCCATGACGATCACCGGCGGCTTTTCGTTCGCTGGCAGGTAAAGCGTCGCCGCGCATTGGTCGCCTTCGACTGGGAACGAAACGTTCATGCCGGGATCTCCTCTCGGGCGGCGGCGCTGGCCACCGGACGGTCGGCGGGAGTGCGACCCGCCGGACGACGCGCCCCGCGACGGCGTTCGAGCCGAAGGTCGCGCATGTAGTCGTCGTAGTCAACCTGGATGGTGTGCCGTTTGGACGCGACGTAACGCCGCGAGATCCGCCGCCGGTGCGTGTCGATTTCGCGCTCCATTTCGGCCGCGCCGGGCAGGTGGTAGCGGCCTTGCAGATGGTCGGCGATCAACAACGCCTGCCGTTCCGCGATCGGCATGATCGCGCCGAGCGGCTGCACCAATCCGACGAAATACAACCCGGGTACGGTCGGATGGAAAACCCGCCGGTACAGCCGGATCTCGTTGTCTCCGGAGGGGTCGAGGAAATCCCGGTCGAAGAACGGGAAACTGATCTTGTACCCGGTGCAGAACACCACGAGGTCGGCGGCGATCCGGCGGCCATCGGTGAACACGACGTCGTCCCCGTCGAACCGCTCGATGTTCGGCGCCGGGGTGATCGCCCCGTGCGCGAGCCGGTCGAGGATGCGGCTGGACATCGTCGGATGCGCCTGGGCGAACTTGTGGTCCGGCGCGGGCAGCCCGTACCGCGTCATCGGCCCGGTCGCGGCGGCCATCAACCGGCGCGCGACCGGCCAGCGCAGCGCCGAGGGGAGCCATTCTTTCCCGCCGATCTGGTCATACGGCTTGCCCCACACGTATTTCGGGATCACGTGCACCCCGCGCCTTGCGGACAGATGCGTTTCCGCGGCGTGATACGAGGCGTCCACGGCGATGTCCATCGCGGAGTTGCCCATGCCGACCACGACGACGCGCCGTCCGGCCAGCTGCGCTTCCTCGGCGTAGGAGTGCGAATGCATGATCTCGCCGCGGAATCCTTCAGCGCCGGGGAACATCGGCTCAGGCAGCCGCGGATCCCAATGGTGACCGTTCGCGACAAGCACCGCGTCATACCGTTCGGTGTCCCCTGTGGACAGTGTCACCGCGAAGCTGCCGTCCGGCTTCGGCTCGACGTGCGTGACGCCGGTGCCGAACCGGATGCGGTCGCCGAAGCCGAAATGCTCCGTGTACGTCGCAAAATAGTCGGCGATCTGGTCGTGCCGGGCGAAATCCGGCAAGTGCGCGGGCATCGGGAAGTCGCTGAACTCCATCCGCTGCCGCGAAGTGTTGATGTGCAGGGACCGGTAGGCGGCAGAGACTCCGTTGCGGTTGCCCCACACCCAGTTCCCGCCGACCCGGTCGGACAGTTCGTAGCAGTCCACCTCGATGCCGCGCTCGGCGAGCACCTTGACGGCGGCGATCCCGGACGAGCCCGCGCCGACGACGCAGACCCGGAAGCTGTTCGCGGACATGCGCTCTCCTCTTTGTGACCGGTGGTCATATGACCAGTGGTCATAGAGTACGATCGGAGGGCGGGGAGAGTCAAGAAGAGGAGGTCGGCGGTGCCGACGGGAACGTGGGAGCGGCTGCCGGAGCAACGGCGGGCGGCCGTGCTGGCGGCGGCGGAGGCGGAGTTCGCGGCGCGCGGCTTCAGCGGCGGCAGCCTCAACACGATCTGCCGCGAGGCCGGCGTGTCGAAGGGCAGCCTTTTCCAGTACTTCACCGACAAGGCCGACATGTACGTCCACCTCGCCGAGCTGGCGAGCGTGCGGATCCGCGCGGCCATGGAAGCCGAGATCGAGAAGCTCCCGTGGGACAAGGACTTCGCCGGCTCGCTCGACCAGCTGCTCGACGCGTGGGTGCGGTATTTCTACGACCATCCGCTCGAGCGCGCGATGACCGCGGCGGCCAACCTCGAACCCGATCCGGTCGCCCGCACGCCGGTGCGCGAGGCGGTCAACAGCCACTATCTGGCGGTGCTGCGGCCGCTGGTCGAGCGCGCGGTGGCGGCGGGGCAGCTGCGCGCGGACGCCGATGTCGAGATCGTGTTGTCGTTGTTGCTGCTGGTCTTGCCGCATTTGGCGCTGGCCCCGCACGTCGAGGGGCTCGACCCGCTGCTCGGCCTGGTGGAAGGCGATTCCGCGCACGCGGCGGCGACCGCGCGCCGGATGACCGGGGCGCTGCTGGCGCCGTATCTCCGCTGAGCGATACCGGGCGGAGGGATACGGGAAATGCGGTTCGCCGCGTCCCCGCCGGAAATCCGCCGTGGTATAGACTGGCGCGGCCCACGTGATTACCGATTCGCCGCACGCGCACCGACAGGGGTCGACCGATGACCAGCAAGAAGAACGCCTCGCCGGCCGGGGAAAAGGGCGGCAATCGGCGGCTGGCGGAAAAGGTGTCGGAGCGGATCGAAAAAGACATCATCGACGACGGCTGGCGGGTCGGATCGGTGCTCGGCTCGGAAACGGAGCTGATCGAGCGGTACGGGGTCAGCCGGGCGGTGTTCCGCGAGGCGGTGCGGCTGGTCGAGCACCAGCAGATGGCGGCGATGCGCCGCGGCCCCGGCGGCGGACTCGTGGTGACAGAACCGGATCCGGGCGTCGTGCGCAACGCGGCGCGGGTGTATCTGCGCCACGCCGAGGTGAGCCGCCGGCAGTTGATGGAGGCGCGGACCGCGCTCGAGGTCGCGGGCATCGCGCTGGCCGCGGAGAATCTCACGGAATCGGGAATCGTCCGGCTGAAAGAAGCGCTCGAATCCGAACGCGAACTCATCGAACAGGGATTCACCCGGGGGCACGCGCGCAATCTGCACCGCGTTATCGCCGAACTCGCCGGAAACCCGGCGATCACATTGTTCGTGGAAGTGCTCGCGCAACTCGACCAGGACATCGTGCAGCGGGAATGGGACGCCGAATCCTCCGGCGGCGAACATCGCGACGCGGCTCGCGAATCGCACGAGGCGCACGAAGCGATCGTGGCGGCCCTCGTCGCCGGGGACGCGCCGCTGGGCCAGCACCGGATGCGCCGGCACCTGCAGGCCATCGCCGCGTTGCTGCGGCCGGAAGCCTGACCCTGACCGCAGAGTACACTCTTTCGCTTCCCTTCGGTGGTGCTGTAGGAGTCTGGCTTCAGGTTCCGTAAAAGAGTACACTGTATTGATGCTGACCACTATAGGCTTTGAAGCCGGAAGCTGTGTCCTGGTCACCGGCGCGGGCAGCGGGATCGGCCGCGCGATCGCGCTCGGCGCGGTCGAACTGGGGGCCGCGGTGGCCGCGTGGGATCTCGACCTCGCGGCAGTGACCAGCCTCGCCGAGGAGTCGGGCGGCGACATACTCCCAGTCGAGGCGGACGCCGGGGACCCAGCGTCGGTCGCCGCCGCGCTCGATCGCACGCTGGCCTGGCGCACGCCGGGAATGCTGGTCAACAACGCCGGACCGTCGAGCCAGCGGCCGCGGCCGTTCGCGGACGGAGTGGTCGGCGTGCTCGGGCTCGTCGAGCTGGTCACGACGTCCTGGCTCGACCGGGTGCGGGAGCGGGCGGAAGCGATCGTGAACGTCGCGTCGATCGCGGGCACGGTGATCGGCGGCGGCGTGAGCTGGTACTCCGCGGCGAAGGCGGGTGTGCTCGGCTACACCAGGTACCTCGCCGCGGAAGCGCCGTTCGGCGTGCGGGTGAACGCGATCGCGCCCGGCCTGGTGGAAACGCCGCGGATGAAGGAGTTCTTGCCCTCGGAGACCGGCAAGCGCATGGTGGGCCGGACGCCGCGCGGGCGAGCCGTGCAGCCCGGCGAGGTCGCCGCGGCGGTGTTGTTCCTGGCTTCCCCGTCGGCGGCGGGGATCACCGGCGCGGTCGTCCCGGTGGACGCCGGGCTGTCCGTCACGGTCTGACCGAAACCCCTCTGACCACAAGGAAGTGTTCATGAGTTCCCGAAGCACCCCGGCCGACGCCGACCTCGTGCGCAGCCTCGGCCTGCCCGCGTCCGGCTCCGTGTACGACCTGTCGACCGGCTGGTGGCGGCACATGCCGACGTTCGCGGGCAACCCGCAGCTGGAAGTCGTCACGTACAACTCCCCGCAGGGCCAGCGCGCCGAAGGCCGCTTCCCGTTCGACTCGCCCGGCACGAACGACGTCGAGTTCGGCTATGTGTCCGAACTGGTCTCCGGCAGCCTGCACACCGGAACGCACATCGACGCGCTGTGCCACGTCACGTGCGGCAGCGAGGACGAATGGCACGGCGGAACCTCGGCGAACAACGGACTCGGCGACTACGGTGCGCTGCGCGGCGACGCGTCCGAGCTGGCTCCGATCATCGGCCGCGGCGTGCTGCTCGACATCCCGAAGCTGCTCGGCCTCGACGTCCTGCCGCCGCATTTCGCGGTCGGGGAAGACCATCTGCGGCAGGCGGCCGAGGCGGGCGGGGCCGAGATCACCGGGTCGGACATCGTGCTCGTGCGGACCGGGCAGATGAAGTTCTGGCCGGACACCGCGCGGATCGCCGAGGAGAGCGGCGGCAGCGGCGTCGGCGTGGACGGGGCGCAGTGGCTGGTGTCGAAGGGGGTGCGGTACGTCGGCGCGGACACGATGTCGTTCGAGGTCCGGCCGTCGCCGGTGCCGGGCAATCCGCTGCCCGTGCACGTGCTTTTGCTGCAACAGCACGGGATCCACATCATGGAATGGGTGAACTGCGAGGACCTGGCGGCGGACGGCGTCGTCGCTTTCCTCTTTGTCGCGTTGCCGCTGACGCTGCGGGGCGGGACCGGTTCGCCGCTGCGCCCGATCGCTGTCGTGTGAAGGGAGCCGGGATGGAATTCGCCAACGACGTGCCGCTCAGCCCGCTGAGTTTCCTGCGGCGCACCGCCGATCTCGACGGCGACGGGATCGGCGTGGTCACCGACGCCGGGGAGCGGGTGTCGTGGGCACGGCTCGCGGACCGGGCGGAGCGGTTGGCCGGGCGCCTGCGCGAACTGGGACTCGGCGAGGGCGACCGGGTTGCGGTGCTGGCGCCGAATGGCGTGCCGTTGCTGGAAGCGCATTACGGCGTGCCTGGGGCCGGATGTGCTTTGGTGGCGCTGAATACGCGTCTCGCGCCGGACGAATACGCGCAGCTGTTGCGGCTTTCCGGCGCGAAGGTGCTCATCGTCGACCAGTCGCTGGCTGCGCAGGTTCCCGAGGGAACGCCTGAGCTGCGGGCGGTCGTGGTGATCGGCGAGGATTATGAGGATTGGTTGCGCACGGCGGTTCCAGTGCCGCTGCGGCTGCCCAGCGATGAACGTCAGCCGCTGGCGGTCAACTTCACCTCAGGCACCACAGCCGGTCCGAAAGGCGTGGTCTACACGCATCGCGGTGCCTATTTGAACGCGCTCGGCCAGGTCGTTTCCACTGGCCTGCAGCCAAGTTCTCGCTATCTGTGGACGCTGCCGATGTTCCACTGCAACGGCTGGTGCTACACCTGGGCGGTCACCGCGGCGGGCGCGCGGCACGTCACGCTCCGGAAGGTGGACGCGGCGCGGGCGTTCGAACTCATCGAGCAGGAAGCGGTGACGCATCTCAGCGGTGCGCCGGTCGTGCTCGACATGCTGGTGCAGGCGAGCAGTGGTGCGCGGTTCGCGCAGCGGGTGCAGTTCGCGGTCGGGGGAGCGCCGCCGTCGCCGGCTGCGATCGCGGCGCTGGCCGGGATCGGGATCGAGGTGACGCACCTGTACGGGATGACGGAGACGTACGGGCCTTCGCTGATGTGCGTTCCGCGGCCGGAGTGGCAGGAGCTTGCCCCAGGGGAGCGGGCGAAAATGATGGCCCGGCAAGGGGCCCGGACGGTGAACGTCGAGTCGGCGCGGGTGGTGACTCCGGAGTTCGAGGACGTTCCCGCGGACGGGGAGACCCTGGGCGAGCTGGTGATCCGCTCGAACACGGTCATGGCGGGATACCTCGACAATCCGGCGGCGACCGAGGCGGCGTTCGCCGGAGGTTGGCTGCACACCGGGGATGTGGCGGTGCGGCATCCGGACGGGTATGTGGAGGTGCGCGACCGGCTCAAGGACGTGATCATCAGCGGCGGGGAGAACATCGCGTCGATCGAGGTCGAGAACGCGCTGCTGGACCACGAGGCGGTCGCGGAGGCGGCGGTGGTCGCGAAGGCCGATCCGAAGTGGGGCGAGGTGCCGGTCGCGTTCGTCCGCCTCCGCGAGGGGGCGGAAGTGTCCGATGTGGACTTGGTCGGGTGGTTGCGGGGGCGGTTGGCGCGTTTCAAGGTGCCCAGGGACATCCGGTTCGCGGAGTTGCCGAAGACGTCGACCGGGAAGATTCGCAAGGCGGAGCTGCGCAGGCTGGCGGAATGACTCAGCGCTGTTCGGCTCGGACTCCGCGGGCCGGTACGTGAGGGGAACCCTGAGGGAATCAGCGTACGTGAGGGTTCCCCTCACGTACGCTGCGCTGCGGCCGGACTGCTGGCGGAATGGCTGGCCTCAACCCCTCCGAGCGGCGAGAGCGTCGGCGCGGGCTTGGCGGCGGTCCGGTTTGTTGTTCGCGGTGAGCGGCACCGCGGCGATCAGGCGGGCCGTCTTCGGGATCTTGTAGCCCGCCAGTTCCGCACGGCAGTACTCGCGAAGCGCGGCAGGGTCCACCGTCCGGCCCGCCACCGCGACGATGCTCGCCTCCACCCGTTCTCCCCAGTGCTCGTCCGGCACTCCATACACGATCGCGTCGGCGACATCCGGATGCCGAAGCACGACCTCCTCCACCTCGCGCGGGTAGACGTTCTCCCCGCCGCTGATGATCATTTCCTTGCGGCGGCCCGCGATCGTCACCCAGCCGTCCTCGCTGCGCGACGCGAGGTCTCCAATGTGGACACCGTCCGCCTGGAAAGTCGCGGCCGTTTCGGCGGCGAGGCCGTAGTAGCCATGGGTCTGCCACGGACACGAAACCACCAGATCGCCCACGACGCCCGGTGCGGCTTCGCGGCCGTTGGCGTCGAGGATGCGCACGGTCGCGCCCGGCAGCGGCCTTCCGACTCCGGCGAATCGTCCGGCCAGCAGGTCGTCGTGGTCGAATCCCATCACCGAGCCGAATTCGGTCGCGCCGAAACCGGCCCGGATGCGGGCGTTCGGGAAGTCGCGCAACAGGTCCTGCACGAAATCTCCGGTAGAAGGGGCGGAGCCGAAGCGGATCGCGGTGACGTTCTCCCGCCGCGTTGACGCGTACTCGGGCCGGGCGCGCAGGGCGGCGAACATCGTCGGCGCGCCCATGAGCCTGCTGGCGCCCTGGTCGATCGCGGCGAGTGCGGTGGCGGGATCGAAGCGCCGGTGGATCCAGACCTCGCCGCCCGCGAACAGTGGTGTCAGGAGGTTCGTGCCGAGCGTGATGTGGAAGAACGGCGAGAAGAACAGTTCGACGTCCGACGGGACGCGCGGATTGCCGTGCGCGCAGGTGTTCAGCCACAACCACAGGCTGCGGTGGGTATGCACCGCGCCTTTCGGGCTGCCGGTGGTGCCGCCGGTGCCGAAGATGATCGCGAAATCGTCCTCGTCCGGGGCTGCCAGGTCGCCGCCGGGATTATGCAACGGAGCTAGCCGCTGAGCGATCGGCGCGGATTGGTTCGCTGAGGGAAGTTCAATGACGTGGTACCCGGTTTCCCGGGCAAGTGAAGCGTAGGTCGGGTCGGCGAGCAGCACGGCAGGTTCCAGCGCGCTGAGGTACGCGCGGGCTTCCGGCGCGGTCAGCCGGATGTTCAACGGCGCGGCCACCATCCCGGCGGCGAGCGCGCCGAGGATCGCGACGGTGTGCGGGACCGACGGTTCCATCGCGGTGACGACCCGGTCGCCTGGCTTGGCCCCGGACTCGCGCAGCCCGGCGGCGGTCGCGTCCATGGCGGCGACCAGTTCGGCGAAGGTGAGTTCGCCGTGCTCGTCGGCCAGGGCGCGGCGGTGCGCGCCGTGCGGTTGGTCGCCGATCGTCCGCAGCCAGCTTGGCAGCGTCAGGTCGTTGCCCACGGTCGTTCCTCCTTCTCGGGCTCCGCCCGGAAGATCGGGGCGGGCTCCTCGTATAGTGCCTCGTTCAACGCGGACAGCTCGGCCGCCCAGCCGGGATAGGAGGCCTCGAGCTGGGCGATCTCGGCGGGGCTGGGGGACAGTCCGGCCGCGGCGAGCAGGGCCGTGACGGTCATCGCTGGCGTCTGGCGGTGCCAGCTGCTCCGTTGCTGGTAGGCATGTCCGGCGGCGAGCACGGTGGCCTCGTCGAACGGCCGTCCGGCGATCTGCAGGCCGAGCGGCAGGCCGTCGTCGGTGAAACCCATCGGGACGGACAGCGCCGGGTTGCCGACGGCGTTCCAATAGGAAGTGAGCGCGGTTTCGGCCATCCCGGACGTGCTTAGCGCGGCGATCTCGGGCGCGCCGCTGGTGGCGGTCGGCGTCACCACCAAGTCGACTTCGGTGAAGAGCTGCGCGAGCTTCCGCTGCCCCGCCCGTCGAACCCGCTGCAGCTGCACATAATCAGCGGCGGAGACCAGCGCGCCCTTCGCGATCGCCATCCGCGTGGAAGCACCGTACTCGGACCACCGGCGCTGGAGATTCGTTCGGTGCCAAGCGAAAGCCTCCGCCGCGAGACCGAATTTGGTCACCGTCTTCAGCTCCGCGTAGTACGGCAGTTCGACCGGCATCGTGCGCGCGCCCGCGTCGCGCAGAACAGCCACTGCCTGCTCGAAAACCCGGTCCTCGTGCGGCACCACCCCGATTCGCAACCCGGCCAGCGACTCGGTCAACCCGCTGCGGAAGTCCTCGAAAGGCCGGTCGACGGAAGACGGATCACCGGGATCGGCCCCGGCGAGCGCGGTCAGCAGGATCGCGCAGTCCTCGGCGCTGCGGGCGAGCGGGCCGATGTGGTCGAAGCCGGGCGCGAGCGGGACGCAGCCGTTCTTCGGCACCCGCCCGTACGTCGGCTTGAGCCCGGTGACCCCGCACAGCGCGGCGGGGTACCGGATGCTGCCCGCGGTGTCGGTGCCGAGACTGCCGAACACCAGGCCCGCCGCGACCGCGCTCGCGCTGCCGGAACTGGAGCCGCCGGTGTAGTGCGTGGGACGCCACGGGTTTCGCGGGAGCGGGAACGGCTTCGTCCGGTCCGGCGCGCCGATCCCGAACTCCATCGTGGTCGTCTTCCCGGTGAGCACCGCGCCCGCTGCCCGCAGCCGGGCGACCGCCGGTCCGTCGCCGCGCACGCCCCACGCGCGGTCGAGTATCAGGCTCTGTGCGGTCGTCTCGCCCTCGTCGGTGGCGAGGAGATCCTTGACTGCCAACGGAATCCCGTGCAACGGACCGCGATCGATCCCCGCCGCCAATTCGGCGTCGGCTCGTTCCGCAGCGGCCCGCGCCGGTCCGTCGAACCGCGAGAGGTAGATGCCCAACGCGGCTTCGTGCTGGTCGGCAGCGGCAAACGCGGATTCGGCCAACGCCACCGCGGTGGTCCTCCCGGTTCGGAGGGCCACCGCGGCTTCGGCGATGCTCAGGATCATCGAGCGGCCGGTTCGGCGGCAGGGGAGTCCGCCGCGGACGTTGCGGTGAGGTCGCTGCCGCGAGTCTCCGAGATCCGCCAGATCGCCACGATGGTGACCACCGCCCCGACGCCCGCGATGGCGCTCAGCGGCAGGCTCGACCCGCCGAACCCGGCGACCAGGCTGCTCGCGATCAGCGGCGTGAACCCGGCGCCGAGCAGGCTCGCCAGCTGATATCCCAGCGAGACCCCGGTGTAGCGCACCTCGGTGCCGAACATCTCCGACAGCATCGGCGCGAGCGGCGCGTACATGAGGTTCTGCAGCACCTGCGCGCCCATGAGACCGAGCGTCAGCCACAGCACCGAGCCGCTGGTGACCATGGCGTACAACGGAAGCGCGTAGAGAATCGTGCCGACCGCGCCGATCAGGCTCACCGTCCGCCGCCCGACGCGGTCCGACCACGCGGAGAAGGTCGGGATGCAGATGATCCCGACGCCCGCGACGAACAGGAGCGCGCGGGCGACGTCGGACACGTCGTAACCGAGGGTCTTGGCGTAGGCGATGCTGTGCGAGCTGACCAGCGCGGTGAGCGCGAACGGCCCGATTCCGGCGGCGCAGGCGAGGATGAGCGCGCGCGGGCGGCGCAGCACCTGCAGCACCGGGACGGCGGGCTTTTTGTCGCCGGACTTGGCCGCCTGCTCGCGGAAGACCGGGCTCTCCGACACCCGCAGCCGCACGTACAGGCCGATCATCAGCAGCAGCGCGCTCAGCAGGAACGGCAGTCGCCAGCCCCACGAGAACAGCGCGGGTTTCGGCAGCAGGCTCACCAGCGCGAACACGAGCGTCGCCAGGAACGACCCCAGCGGCGACCCGAGCTGCATGATGCCCGCCCACAGGCCGCGCCGGCGCGCGCTCGCGTGCTCGACGACCATCAGCGCCGCGCCGCCCCATTCGCCGCCGACCGCGATCCCTTGCACCACGCGGAGGAACACGAGCAGCAGCGGCGCGGCGATGCCGATCGAGCTGTACGTCGGCAGCACGCCGATGAGGAAGCTGGCCGCGCCCATCAGCGTCATGGTCACCATCAGCATCGACTTGCGGCCGAGCTTGTCGCCGAAGTGGCCGAACACGAGCCCGCCGAGCGGACGCGCGACGTACCCGGCGGCGAGCGTGCCGAACGCGGCGATGGTGGACGTCGAGGAGTTCAGCGACGGGAAGAACAGCGGCCCGAACACCAGCGCGGCGATCGAGCTGTAGATGAGGAAGTCGTAGTACTCGATCACGGTGCCCAGCAGGCTGGACATCGTCACCTTGCGCAGTTCGGGGGACGCGGCGCCGCGGCCGGGGGCGGGCGGCTGGGGTTCTGGCGAGACCATCGGGACCTCCGGGATGGGGGCGGTGGGCGACCGAGTTGAGGATACTGATAGGTCGCCGGAGTGCAAGAGGTGCGCGTTCCGGATGCGAATCCGTTACCACGGCGGTGACCGGCGATTTTGGTGCAGCAAGAGGGGTTCGGGTTCCGGGCATGGTTGCGTAGCGAGGCTAATTGAGTATCCTTTATTCATCGAACGAGGTGGAAGGAGTCGGCGACGTGCACCGACTGGACGAGCGCTGCGGCCGCCGCGGGCCGGAGGGACGCTGATGGAGTTCGCGTGGGATCAGGCCGACGTCGCGTTCCGGCGCGAGCTGGGGGACTTCCTCGACCGCGAGCTGGCGGAATGGGACCGGTCCGAGACCGGCCTCGGCAGCGCCGTCTACAGCGAGTTTTCGCGCGGCTTCGTCGGCAGGCTGGCCGAAAAGGGGTGGCTGACGCCGCACTGGCCGCGCGAGTACGGCGGCGGCGGGCAGGGCGCGTGGCAGCATTTCGTGCTCGGCGAGGAGATGTGGCGGCGCGGGGAGCCGCGCGGGCCGCAGTACATGAACGTCAACTGGGTCGGGCCGGCGATCATCAAGTACGGCACCGAAGACCAGCGGCGCAAGCTGCTGCCGCCGATCGCGCGCGGCGAGGTCTTCTGGTGCCAGGGCTTCTCCGAACCCGAGGCGGGCACCGACCTGGCCGCGCTGCGGACGAAGGCGGTCCGCGACGGCGACAGCTACGTCCTCAACGGACAGAAGATCTGGACGTCCTACGCCAACGTCGCCGACTACTGCTTCCTGCTCGCGCGCACCGGATCGGCCGCCGACGGCCGCGACGGCATCTCGGTCTTCCTGCTGCCGCTGAACACCCCGGGGGCGCAGGTGCGGCGCATCCCGGGGTTCGTGGGCGATCATTCCTTCAACGAGCTCTTCCTGACCGACGCCCGGATTCCGGCGGACTGCCTGCTCGGGGAGGAGAACAAGGGATGGGAGATCGTCCGGCGCACGCTCGCCTACGAACGCGTCGGCGCGCCCCGGTACGCGCGGGCGGCGCTGGTGCTGGACCGGCTGGCCGCCGAGGTCCGCACGTCCGGACGACTCGCCGACCCGGGGATCCAGGAACAGTTCGGCCGCGCGCGGGCAGCGTGCGAGGCGGCGCGCGTGCTGGTGTACCGGGTGATCGACGAGCGGGCGAAGGCGAAGGAGCCGTCGCCGATGGCGTATCAGGCCCGCGCCGCGATGGTGCAGGCCGAACGCGCGGTGGGCGACCTCGCGCTGGACGTGCTGGGCAGCGAAGCGCTCGTCGAAGGTGCGCTGGGCGACGCGCAGTTCCGCAACTCGCTCGGCGCGGGCATCGCCGCGGGCAGCTACGAGGTGCAGCTCAATCTGATCAGCCGTCTCATCCTCGAACTGCCGAAGGACTAGCCGTGGATTTCGAACCAACCCAGACCCAGCGCGCGGTGCTCGACGCACTGGGTGCCCTGCTGGCCCGCTACGCCGGACCGGAACGCAGCCGTGCGCTGGCGGCTCGCGGAGAATACGACTGGAACCTCGAAGAAGCGTTGCGGCGCGACGGTTTTCTCGACCTGTTCGCCGCGGAGGACGCCGGTCCGCTCGACGCGACCTTGGCGGTGGAGGCGATCGCCGCGGAAATCGGCGCGGTGAGCGCGGTGCCGCATCTGCTGGTGCTGCCAGCGCTCGGACTCGACCGCCCGGCCGGGCCCGTGGTGCTCGCGGCCGGCGATCCGGGGCCAGTGCGTTATGGCGGCGAGGCGACGCGGATGCTCGTTGCGGACGGCGACCGGTGTTTCGCCGCTGACCTCGATTCCGTTGCTGCTGAACGGGTTCCGTCGGCGTACGGCTATCCGTTCGCCCGGGTAGTCATCGCGGGCCGGGCGGAACTGGCTCCCGGGAGCGCCGCGGCGATGGTGAATTGGTGGCGGGTGGGCGTCTCCGCGGAGGCGGTCGGCATGATGCGCCGGGCCGCGGACATCGCGGTCGCCTATGCCAAGGACCGCAAGGTGTTCCGCCGCTCGCTTGGTTCGTTCCAGGCGCTGCAGCACCGGCTGGCCGAGGTGAACGTGCTGGTCGAGGGCGCGCGCTGGCTGGTTTACGAAGCCGCGTTCGCCGGGGCTCCCGCCGAAGCCGCCGCGGTAGCCGCGACGCACACGATGTCCGCGCTCGGCCGCGTGACCAGGGAAACCCACCAGATCATGGGCGCGATCGGGCTGACCGCCGAACACGACCTGCACCTGTGGACGCTGCGGTTGCAGGCGTTGCGCGCGGAATTGGGCAGTTGGCGAACACCGAGCCGGGCCGCCGCCGAAGCACGGTGGGCGACGGCATGAGCGTCGCGTTGACGCCCACCGAGGAGCAGCGGGCGCTCGCCGAGGTGGTTCGGAGTTTCTGCCGGACGCATTGCACCGACGACGTCTGGCGCTCCGGGGCGTATCCGGCGGAGTTCTGGCGCGGGCTGGCGTCGCTCGGGGTGCTTTCGCTGGCCGTGCCGGGCGAGGGCGGCGGAGCGAGTGATATCGCGGCTGCCTGCACGGAGTTGGGCCGGGCTGCTGCGCCTGGTCCGGTCGCGGAGACGGTGTTTGCGACCCATGTGCTGCCGTCGGAGCTGGCTGCCCAGGTCGCTGACGGGAGTTGCGTGGCTTCGGTTGGTGCGCCGCCTTTGTTGCCGTGGGCCCCGGCGGCGGGCGTTTTCGTTGAAACGGACGGCGTTGATGCTTGGCTTGCTGAGGCTGGTTCGGTCGAGCCGGTCGAGGTGCTGGGCGGCGAGCAATGGGGTCGGGTTGCACTGACGCGAGGCCAGCCGTTGGAACGCGTCGAGGCGGCGACAGCGCTCTCGGACATCGCTGCGGCGGCTTACCTGAGCGGTGCGGGACGGCGGTTGCTCGACCTTGCTGTCGAGCATGCGCGCACGCGAGTCCAATTCGGACGTCCAATCGGGACCTTCCAAGCGGTCGCGCATCCCCTCGTGAATGCCGGGCTTTCGCTTACCTCGGCGGAAAAACTCACCACGATGGCGGCGCTCGCGCTCGACGGCGAACATCCCGACGGGACCGCGCTGGCGGCCGCGGCGCGGAGTTCGGGCGGACGAGCGGCGGTCGAGGCGGCGGAAGTCGCGCATCAGACGTTCGGCGCGATCGGGTACTCGGCGGAGGGACCGATCGGGCCGCTTTCGCAGCGGATCAGGCACCAGGCACTGCGGCCGGGGTGCGCGGACAAGGTAGCGGCGAAATACCGCCGGAAAGGCCAGGAACGATGAGCGACGCGCCCGAGGTGCTGTTCGACAAGCGCGACCACGTCGCCTGCATCACGCTCAACCGCCCGCACCGCGGCAACTCGCTGACCGGGTCGATGATGCCGGTGATCCGCGAGATGTGGGCCGAGGTCCGCGACGACCCGTGGATCCGCGCGGCGATCGTGATCGGCGCGGGGGAGCGGCATTTCTGCACCGGTGCCGACGTGCACGCGGTCGCCGGGCGCGGCGGGATGAGCACCGGGAACGGGCCGCTGACCGACGAGGTGTTCTGGTCGCCGCGGCAGAACCGGGTGTGGAAACCGGTGATCAGCGCGGTCAACGGGCTGGTCGCCGGGGCCGGGCTGCACTTCGTGGTCGACGCGGACATCGTGCTGGCGGCCGACCACGCGGCTTTCATGGACACGCACGTCAACGTCGGTCTCGTCGGCGCGATGGAGAACATCGGCCTGGCCAAACGGCTTCCGCTCGGGTCGGCCTTGCGGATGACGCTGATGGGCAAGAGCTACCGGATGCCCGCCCAGCGCGCGTACCAGCTCGGGCTCGTCGACGAATTGTCCACTTCGGACGATCTGATGGCCGACGCCGAGGAGATGGCGCAGGCGATCGCGCGGAACTCGCCGGAGGCGGTGTCGCTGTCGAAGCAGGCGGTCTGGAACTCGCTGGAGATGGGCTACGGGCAGGCGTGCGAGTACGGCTGGTCGCTGCTGCGCATGCACTGGGCGCATCCGGACGCGAAGGAAGGGCCGCGCGCGTTCGCCGAGGGCCGCGAGCCTAACTGGACCACCGGGGAGCAGTGAGATGGATTTCGGCTTCACCGATGAGGAAGAGGAGTTCCGCGCGGAGGTCCTCGAGTTCCTCTGGGAATACCGGGACACCGACGGGTACTTCCACCGCGGCAAGAACACCGCCGATGGCGTCCGCCGGGTCTACCGTGCGCTGGGCGACCGGGGCTGGCTGTCGCTGTCCTGGCCGACCGAGTTCGGCGGCGGCGGACGGTCGCCTGCGTATGAGTTCATTCTCTGGGACGAGATGGCCTACGCACGGGTGGCGCGCCCGCCGATGGGCCCGGGCCTGGTGGCCAAAGCGCTGATGACGCACGGCACCGACGCGCAGCGCGAGCGATACCTCGCCGATCTGCGACGCGGTCGGCTCAACTTCTGCCTCGGCTACTCCGAACCTGATGCAGGCTCGGACCTCGCCGCCGTGCGCACGAAGGCTCGTCGCGAGGGTGACCATTACGTGGTCGACGGGGCGAAGTGCTGGACGTCCAATGCGCACTGGTCGGACTGCATCTGGCTGCTGTGCCGGACCGGGGCTGCGGACAGTCGTTCACGGGGGTTGAGCGTGCTGATCGTCCCGCTGGACAGCCCCGGAATCACCGTGTCGCCGATCCCGACCCTGGACGGCGGACGGCTGAACGAGGTCCGGTTCGATCGCGTGCGGGTCCCGGTCGCCGATCGGGTCGGCGCGGAGAACGAGGGCTGGCAGGTCGTCGCTTCGGCGCTCGCGGTGGAGCGGCATGTGCAGTTCCCGCCCAAGCGGTTGCGGCGGGATCTGCACGACCTGATGGCCGCGCTGGACTCGGCCGGGGTCGCCGACGACCCGGTGGTGCGGCGGCGTGTCGGGGAGCTGGCGGTGCGGCTCGCCGAGGTGGATGCGCTGGCGCTGGCCCTGCTGGGCGAGGTGATCCGGGGCGAACCGGCTGCTGTCGCGGCGGCGTATCACAAGCTGGCGGGCACGGTGCTGGCCCAGGACATCGCCCGCGCGGGAGTCGAGTTGGGCGGGCCGGAGGCGGCGGTGGCGGGGACGGATACGGAGTTTTTGTGGCGGCAGTCGATCTTGGAGACGATCGGCGGCGGGACGACGGAGGTGATGCGGGGGTTGATCGCGCGGCAGGAGTTCGGGCTGTCAGCTTGAGGGCTCGTGAGTGGCTATGCCGGTTAGAACAGGCATAGCCACTCACGACCCTGCCCCGCTGTGCCATGCCGTCCAGCGGTAGCGCACGGGTGGCGCCGACTCAACTCAGAACCCGCGCCCCGCGCAGGTAAGCCGCCACCCGAATCCGCAGCCCGCGCAAATCCCGCAAAGCGAGCGGCAGGTGGTAAGCCGGGCGGTAACCCACCGCGACCCCCGCGTCCCCGCACGGTCCGGCGAAGTACACGAAACCGTCGTCCTGGTCGCGGCGCGCCGGGGACCACGGCTGGTCCTGCCAGGCGCGCGCCGCGGCGTGGCTGGCGATCCAGTAATTCGGGGCCTTCATCGTCTCGGCGATCGCGGCGGCGAAACCGGCGGCGTCGGTGTCGCTCACGCCCAGCCCGCGGCCCGGCCACACGCGCGGCAGGACCCGGTCGGCCGTGTGGTCTTCGAGCCACGGCGCGCAGGCGAAGATCGCGGTGGTCCCGTCGACCGAGACCGACCAGCGTTGCATGGCCGCAGTGGGCGGGATTTCGTACATGGCGACCACCTGCCGGGAAAACGACGATTTGGCGAAGCATAAATGAACGGCGCGGGGCCTTGCAGGCCGCGGTTCATCTGTGCGCGCCGAGTGCGGCCGAGATCCGGTCGGCGACAGTGCGGGTGAAGCGGCCCGCTGCGGGCAGCCGTCCGCCGAGGCGCGATTTCGGGGCGGACACGTTGACTGCCGCGACAATGTCGCCGCGGAAGCCGTACACCGGTGCGGACACGCCGACCAATCCCGGCTCGAACTCCTCGTCCACGGTTTCGTAGCCGCGTTTCCGGATGCCCGCCAGCTTCCCGGTCAGCGCATCGAGGGTGAGCGGCGGCGGTTCCTCGGCGACGCCGGGGAGGTCGGGAAGCGGGTGCGCGGCGGCACAGGCGAAGGTCTGCCACCATTGCCCGACGGTTTCCTCGTCCCATTCGCTCAATAACACCCGTCCGGGTGAGGTCGTGAACGGGTCGACGCCGACGCCTTCCCAGCCGAGTCCGCGAAATGCGTGGGACGCGAGTTCGCTCCGGAGGGTGAACACCTGCCCGGCGCGCAGGACGCACAAATGCGTCGTTTCGTTCAGCCGCGCCACAATCGTGCGCAGAAAGGGCGCGGCCAGGTGCGCGAGGTGCGTTTCGGTGGCGTGCGTGGCCAACGCGAACAGCCGCCAGCCCGGCCGGTACGCGCGGGTGTGTTCGTCGCGCGACACCAGACCGGCGTCGGCGAGCGTCGCGAGAGCCCGCGAGACCTGTGCCTTGTCCCGGCCGGACAGTTCGGCGACGCGGGACACGCCGAGCCCGTCGCGCGCTTCCGGCAGTGCGAGGACTTCGAGCAGGTCGACGTCGCGGACCAGACCCGAACCGTAGGTGCGCTGGTTCGCCATGTTGAGGACTGTGCAACAACGATTGGGCGAGCGTCAATCCGCGGCTACCGTCCGGGGAGTGAAGATCGCCGACATCCAGCTGCTGCCCGGGACGCTGCCGCTCGATCCGCCGTTCGACGCCGCCTGGGATCCGGTTCCGCGCACGCGGTTCGACGCGACGGTGGTCAAGGTCGTGACCGACGAGGGCGTGGTGGGCTACGGCTCCGGTGACACGATGGCCGGCTTCGAGCCGTACGCGGAGCTGTTCCTCGGCCAGGATCCGATGGCGATCAGCAGGCATGTGCGGGCGCTGGAGACCATCGCGTTCCACGCCGGGCGCTACTGGCCGCTGGAGATCGCGCTGTGGGACGTCATCGGGAAGGTGCTCGGCGTCCCGGTCGCGACGCTGTTCGGCGGCGCGGCGGACGCGATCCCGGCGTACGCGTCGACCGGCCGGATCCTGCCCGCCGGACAGCGGGCCGAGGTCATGGCCGGGATCCGCGAGGAAGGGTTCCGGGCGGCGAAGATCCGGCTGGCCGCGGACGATTTCGCCGGTGGAATCGCCACTATGCGAGCGGTCCGCGAGGCGGTCGGGCCGGAGATGACGCTGATGGCCGACCTGAATCAGGCGTGGCGGATGCCGGGCGACGTGCGGCCGTCCCTTGACCCGGCGGCGGTCCGGCGGTTCGCCGAGGAACTGCGCGAACTGGACGTGTTCTGGCTCGAAGAACCGCTGCCGCTGGACGACCGGCCCGGTCTGCGCGCGGTGCGGGACACCGGGATCCGCGTCGCCGGGGGAGAGATGGTCCGGACCTTCCGCGAGCTGCTGGATCTGGTGGAATCCGACGCCCTCGACGTCTACCAGCCGGACGTCGCGCTCGCCGCCGGAATGCTGCGCGGCCGCACACTCGCCGAGCTGGTGCTGGCGCGCAACCGGCTCTACACGCCGCACACCTGGTCGAACGGCCTCGGCCTGCTCGCGAACCTGCACGTGACCGCGGGCGTCGGCGGGGGACCGTACCTGGAATTCCCTTACGACCCACCAGTGTGGACGCCGCAGCGGCGCGACTTCCTGCTCGCCGCCCCGGTGGACATCGACGCCGGCGGCCTGCTGCACGTGCCGTCCGCGCCGGGGCTGGGCGTCGCTGTCGACGAGGAACGGTTCGGGAGGAAGTCATGACCGAGATCCCGGCGATCGAAATCGGCCCGTACCCGGCTGCCACCTTCGCCGCTGGTGCTGTCGAGCAGTTGCCGCGATTGGTCCGGACGATCGGTGCGCGGAAAGTTGTGGTGGTCAGTGACCGGGGATTGGTCGCGACGCCGTTGCCGGAGCAGACCTCGGAGTTATTGCGGCAAGACGGTTTGGCGGTCGAGGTTTTCTCCGAGGTGCACCCGAATCCGACCATCGACGACATCGACGCGGGCAGTGCCTTCGTGCGTGCTGCCGGTGCTGAGACGGTGATTTCGCTGGGCGGCGGGTCCGCTTTGGACGCTGCGAAGGCGATCGCGCTCGCCGCGGTCAACGACCGTCCGGCTACTGAATTGGGCTGGAGCACCGAGGATTCGACAGATTTGGTGCCCGCATTGCCGATCGTGGCGATCCCGACCACGTCCGGCACCGGTTCGGAATGCAACGACCTCGGCGTCATCACCGATCCGCGGCAGCAGCGCAAGTGCTACCTGGGCGGCCCGACTTGCCTTGCCCGGTATGCGCTTCTCGACCCGGCGCTCACGCTGAGCCTGCCGCCGCGCGCGACTGCCGCCGCCGGAATCGACTGCCTGACCCATGCGGTGGAGTCATTTCTCTCCGCCCGGCCGAATCCGTGGGCGGATGGTCTGGACCTGCAAGCCGTCCGGTTGGTCGCGGAGAATCTCCGTCGCGCGGTTTCCTCCGGGGCAGATCTGGCGGCGCGCGCGAACCTGATGCTGGCCGCGCACACCGCGGGCCTGGCGATGCGGACGACCGGACTCGGCGTGGTGCACGGCGTCGGGCACTCGCTGGGCGGCCGGTTCGACCTGCCGCACGGCCAGGCGTTGGCTTTGGTACTGGGCGAATGCCTGCGGTTCAACCGCGTGGTGCGCGAGGAACGCTTGGCACGATTGGCGGAACCACTGGGCGTCGCCGATGCGAGGAAATCGTTTGCACACAACGCGGAAGCGGCGATCGCGGCGGTCGAACGGCTGGTCGCGGACGTGGAACTGTCCGGCCGGTTGCGGGAATTCGGTATCGGCGAAGGAGATCTGCCGGACCTGGTGGCCGACACCCTGGCGGACGGGGTGCTCGCCAATACCCCGCGCGCGGTGTCGGCGGCGGACGTGACGGGGATTCTTCGCGCGACCTGGTAGTCCGGCGAGGGGAACCCTTCGGACATCCGAGTGCTGGACTTTTTCTGGGTGCGGTGGCGCGGAGTGCGTTGCCGGGGTGAATAATCCGGGCGGTGGCCACGCTTCGCTTCGAGTTCCAGCCGCCCGGCGAGCTGGGCGGTCCGGTTGCGGTGCCGTATGTCGACGACGTCGCGCTCACCGAGCTGGTCGACCGGTTCGAACTCGCTGAAGGCATGTCCCCGGCCGGGGGTGCCTACGGCGGCCTGATTCCGGGCCAGTTCCGCGGCACGACGGCCGAGCACTTCCACGGGATCGACTTCGAGGAAGGCGAAACCCCGCTGCTCGCCTGCGCCTGCGGGGATTGGGGCTGCTGGCGCGCATCACGGCGACCAGTGACGAGGTCGTGTGGGATTCGTTCGCGCAACCGCACCGGCGGAAACGGGACTACCGCGGGTTCGGGCCCTTCCGGTTCGACCGCGCGCAGTACGACGCGGCGCTGCTCCGGTTCGCGTCCGCCTGACGGTCTGCCATGCTGGGCCCCGGAGGTCGGATCATGGGCGCGAGCGTGGTTTTCGTCGTGTTCGACGGCGTCAAGATGCTCGACGTGACCGGGCCCGCCGAGGTGTTCGCCGAGGCGAATCTCGCCGGGGCCGGGTACTCGATCGGCTACCGGTCGCCGTCCGGAGCGGCCGCGGCGACGTCGGTGGGGGTCCGGTTGCCGGTCGACGGGACGGTCGCCGCGGCACCGGATCCGGACGTCGTCGTGGTGGCCGGCGGCGACGGGCTGGTGGAGCACGGCGTGCCCGCCGATCTGGTCGCTGCGATCCGGGAAATCGCGCCGCGTGCTGGTCGACTGGTGTCCATCTGCACCGGTTCCTTCGCGCTGGCCGCGGCGGGCGTGCTGTCCGGACGGCGCGCCACCACCCATTGGCGGCACGCGGCCCGGCTCGCTCGCGCGTATCCGGACGTCGAGGTGCTTCCCGACGCGCTTTTCGTGCGGGACGGCGACATCTTCACCTCAGCGGGAGTGTCCGCGGGGATCGATCTGGCGCTTGCTCTGGTCGAACAGGACCACGGCCCCGATCTCGCACGCACCGTCGCGCGCGGTCTCGTGATGTTCATGCAGCGGCCGGGCGGCCAGTCGCAGTTCTCCGCACCGCTGCGGATGCCGCGTCCGAGCACGCCGACGTTGCGTGCGGTGACGGACTTGGTTTCGGCGCAGCCCGCGCTCGATCACAGCGCGTCCGCGATGGCCGCCCGGGCGGGTGTCAGCGCGCGGCATCTCGCGCGGCTGTTCGCGAGCGAATTGGACACGACGCCGGCGAAGTACGTCGAGCAGGTGCGGCTCGATCACGCGAAATCCCTCCTCGGCGCGGGGCACGGGGTCGCGGAAACCGCTCGTGCCTCCGGGTTCGGCAGCTCCGAGACGATGCGGCGCGTCTTCGTGGCGCGCCTGGGGATCTCGCCGAGCCAGTACCGCGCCCGCTTCGAGACGACGGCCTCCTGACCCGGTCCGGATCTGTGGGCACGCTGTCGGTTTTCGCAGTGGGAACGCGGACTTCGCCGGGCGAGACTCGGGCTGAGCCCATTTTTCCCTAGGAGGTCTGTGGTGTCCGAGGTGATCGCCGGGATCGAGATTCCGGATACGGCGCTGGTCCGCGAGGCGACGGCGTTGGTGCGCGATGCCGCCGACGAGACGTTGTTCCATCATTCGCGGCGCGTGTTCCTGTGGGGTTCGCTGAAAGCCGCGGCGCGCGGGCTGACGGTGGATCCGGAACTGGCGTACGTCGGCGGGCTGTTCCACGACCTGGGGCTCACCGACGGGTACGCGACCTCCGACCGCCGTTTCGAACTCGACGGAGCCGAGGCCGCCCGGACGTTCCTCCTCGACCACGGCCGTTCGGAGGAGGACGCCCGGAACGTCTGGCTCGCGATCGCCCTGCACACGACGCCGGACGTCCCGCTGCGGCTGGCCCCGGAGGTCGCAGTGGTGACTCTGGGCGTGGAAACCGACGTGCTCGGCCTCGGCCTGGCCGAGATCGCCGACGACCAGCGCGCGGAGGTCGTCGCGGCGCATCCGCGGCCGGACTTCAAGAACCGGATCCTGCGCGCGTTCCGGGACGGGATGGCCGATCGTCCGGACACGACGTTCGGCACCATGAACGACGACGTGCTCGCCTATTTCGATCCCGGGTTCGAGCGGACGGACTTCGTGGAGATGATCAAGGGGAGCGCCTGGCCGGAGTGACGGCCGACCGCCGCGCTCGGTGGGGGCCTTGCCAGTTAGTCTGCGCACAGATAATCTCTGCGCAGACTAACTGGGAGGATCAATCATGTGGACCACTGACTACAGCGAGGAAACCTCGGCGAGCCCGGAGGCGGTGTGG
Source organism: Amycolatopsis sp. cg13 (assembly GCF_041346965.1). GTDB lineage: Bacteria > Actinomycetota > Actinomycetes > Mycobacteriales > Pseudonocardiaceae > Amycolatopsis. Next base: position 2,134,234 of record NZ_CP166848.1, on the reverse strand, counting down.
GCGGCGTTGCGGGACCTGCACAGCGGTACGCCGCTGAGCGAGCGCAGCGACCGGTTCGAACTGCACGGACCGTTCGAAAAGGGGACCGAGCTGTCTGTCACTCCGCAAGGGCAGGACACGTTCCGTTCGCGCATCACGGAGTTGGCCGAGAACGAGGTCTACGAGGACGAAACGCGCTTCGGCGAGGTGGTGCTGCGGTTCCGGCACACGCTCGCTCCGCTCTCCGGCGGCGGCACGCGCGTCACGCATCGCCTGGAGATCGAGGGGGAAGCGGGCCCGGAACTCGGACCGCAGATCAGCGAGGACTTCCCGGTCGCCATGAGCGATTTGCTGGCCAGTGCGGAGCGGTCCGCGCGATGACGCGGTTCGCGGGCCCGGGGGACAGCCCGGGTTTCCTGCTGTGGCACGTGACTTTGGCGTGGCAGCGGCGGATCCGGCAGACGCTCGAACCGCTGGGTCTCACGCACGTCCAGTTCGTGCTGCTCGCGTGCTGCTGGTGGATGGAAACGCACGGCGCGCCGCCGCGGCAGCAGGAACTGGCCGCGCGGGCGGGCACCGACATCAAGATGACGTCCCAGGTGATCGCCCGGCTGGAGACGGCCGGACTGGTGACGCGGACGGTCGACTCCGGCGACACGCGCGCGAAACTGGTGCGGTTGACGGAGAAGGGCCGCGACCTGGCGGGGCAGGCGGTGACCGCGGTCGAACGGGTGGACGCGGAGATGTTCGGCGCGGAGGCCGAGCCGTTGCTGCGGACGTTGCGGGCGGTGCTTGACGCGGAGTGAGTTGCTGGGGTGGCTTGGTTGTCGGCTGGGTGCGGGGTGAGTTGCTGGGGTGGTTTGGCCGTTGCGTGGGTGCGGGTGATCCGCCCGGGGCGGCTTGGTCGTCGTCTGGACGCGGAGCGAGTCGCTGGGGCGAGTTGGTTGTCGGCTGGGTGTGGAGTGGGCTGCTGGGGTGGCTTGGCCGTCGCCTGGATGCGAAGTGATCCGCTGGTTGAGTTGGCCGTTGCCTTGGCGCGGAGTGGCGAGTTGGCCGTTGCCCGGATGGGCTGCTGAGGCGATTTGGTCGTCGTCTGGGTGCGGTGTCGGCGGAGGGCGTTCTGCTCGGGACTGTGCCGACCGGTGGTGGCGCTGCGGGCGGGCTCAGGGCGGTGGCGTCTGGCCCGCCCGCAGTCAGGCCGGTCGGATGCCGGGCCGCGGCCTGAGCCGCGCGACCATGGCGGCTCAGCGGTGGTGGGGTCCGTCGCAGGTACTGCGTTCGGCGGCGGTCTTGAGGTCGGCGAGCCAGGTTTCGAGGCCCATGTCGGAGGTGGGATCGGCTTGCGGTCCGGAGTGGCTTTCCTCGGTACGGACCAGGATGCCGCCTCGGACGGGAGTGAAGGTCCAGACGTGCGTGCCGTCGATGTGGTACCCGGCGCTGTCGGCGGGGCCGGTCCAGCGGAGGCACTTGCCGCGCTGAAGTTGCTGGACGGTGGAGCTGATGACCACTGTGCTCGGGGGAGTGGTGGGCACGTGGACGGTCGCCTGGAACCGCGAATGCTTGCGCAGCGGGCCGGGATCCAGGCGTCGCACGGTCATGGGGGCGGCGGGTTTCTGCCAGGACGTCCATGCTTCCACGTCGGTCTGCAGATCCCAGATCGTGTGCAGCGGCGCGCGGACGAGAATTTCGGCCCGGTGACGTGCTTTCGCGGCCTGGTCGACGCCTTTGCCTTGGCAGGTCAGCGAAGCAGTGCCAGGGGTGGCGGCTTGGGCGGGTGCGGCTCCGAGGACGGCGGCGGTCAGCGGGACGGCGAGCAGGGCGGTCCGCAGGCTGTGGCGGCGAATGGTTCGCGAGGTGGTCGGGCCGGTGCTGCGCATGGGGCTTCTCCTCTTGTCGATGTTAATGCCATTAATTGTGGTGAAACCCTATAGCTCGGCGCTGGTGAAGGTCAATAGAAAAAGTGAAGGGCATTAACGCGCGTCGGTGCGGCGGAGCCGGCGTGCGCGGACGGCGCGGTCGCTGCCGTGCTCCACTGGCCCGGATCCCGCCGAGCGGCCCGACGGGATCCGGGCGGATGAGCACAGCGGACGAGCTGCGGCGCAATCGCAGGTCAGCACCCCGGCGCGCGGGGGCGTCCGCCAGGGCGTAGTTCGCCCGGAAGCGCACAGAGGCCCTGTCTCGGCAGCGCGAGCCGGGAAACTGCCGTGAGGGGAACTTGGGGTCATGGGGTCGTTGCAACACTGCCTTGTTGGAGGGTGGGGTTGTGGTGCGGAAGTATCGGTGGTTGCCGCGGTCGGTGCAGGTGTTGTTTTGGGAGCGGGTCCGGGCCGGGTTGGCGGTGAAGCCGGCGGCGTGGTCGGTGGGGATTGCCGCGCCGACGGGGGTGCGGTTGTTCCGCCAAGCTGGCGGGGTGATGGGGAATGCGCCCGCTCGGCCGGGGCCGGTGCGGTTGGGTCTGGCCGAGCGGGAAGAGATCGCTTGTCTGCGGGCGGCGGGCCACGGGGTGCGTGCGATCGGGCGGGCGATCGGGCGGCCGGGGTCGACGGTGTCGCGGGAGCTGGCCCGCAACACGGTCCGGTCCGGCAGTTACCGGGCCAGCAGCGCGCAGCACGCGGCGGAGCAGCGCGCGAAGCGGCCGAAGACGGCGAAGCTGGCCGCGGATCCGGTGCTGCGGGAGGCGGTGGCGGCGGGGCTGGGCCGGCGGTGGTCGCCGCGGCAGATCTCGGCGAGACTGGTGCTGGAGTTTCCCGACCGGCCGGAGATGCGGGTGTCGCACGAGACGATCTACCAGTCGCTGTACGTGCAGGGCCGGGGCGCGCTGCGCCGCGAACTGGCCGCGGCGCTGCGGACCGGGCGGGCGCTGCGGGTCCCGCGCCGGCAGGCCCAGGCCCGCCGCGCGAGGCCCGGGGCGCGGATCGCGGACATGGTCAACATCAGCGAGCGGCCGGCCGAGGCCGCCGACCGCGCGGTCCCCGGGCACTGGGAAGGCGATTTGATCCTGGGCAAGGACAACAAGTCCGCGATCGGCACCCTGGTCGAACGCTCGACCCGGTTCGTGCTGCTGCTGCACCTGCCCGAGGGCCGCGACGCCGCCGCGGTCGCGACCGCGATGACCGACGCGATCCAGACCCTGCCGCCGCTGCTGGTCCGGTCGCTGACCTGGGACCAGGGCACCGAAATGGCCCGCCACCAGCAGATCGCTCTCGACACCGGGCTCGCGATCTACTTCTGCGACCCGCACTCGCCCTGGCAGCGCGGCAGCAACGAGAACACCAACGGCCTGCTCCGCCAGTACTTCCCCAAAGGCACCGACCTGTCGGTCCACACCCGGGCCGACCTCGACCGCGTCGCCGCCGAACTCAACGGACGACCCCGCCAAACCCTCGGCTGGCACACCCCCGCCGAAACCCTCAACACGCTACTCTCACACCAACAAACACCAGGCGTTGCAACCACCACCTGAATCCGCCGAACCCTGAGGGAATCTGATTCCCTCAGGGTTCCCCTCACGGACTTTGGCTTGGGCTAGCCGGGCGCGCGCAGCGTCCGCCGAACCGCGTCGCGGAGCCAGCGGTGTGCCCCGTCGGCGGATTGGCGCGGGTGCCAAGCCATGCCGATCGTCAAGGGAGGCAACGGAACCGGGATGTCGAGAAGTCGCAGACCGAGCGCGGTGGCGTCGGCGGTGAGCGGCGACGGAGGCTCGCCGGGGAGCGACGCGGGGATCAGGCAGACGACGTCGCTGCGTGCGGCGAGCGTCATCGCGGCCAGGTGGCTCGGCAGGACGATCACGACGCAGCGGCGGAGGTCGTGTTCGGCGAGTGCCTTGTCGAGCGGACCGGTGAAGCGGCCGCGGCGGCTGACCGCGACGTGGTCTGCGGCGGCGAGCCGGGCCGGGGTCAAGGGGGCCGAAGCGAGGGGGTGACCGGGGCGGACGGCGGCGACCATGCGCAGGGTGAGCAGTTCTTCGACCTGGGTTTCGGGGTCGACGTGGTCGATGGAGCCGACTTCGAGGTCGAGTCGTCCGTCTCGGAGGGCCGAACCGGCTTCCCATTCCTCGGCGCGGACTCGCAGGGAGACGCCGGGGGCTTCCGCTCGGGATAGCCCCAGCAGGCCGACAGCCAGCGCCGCGCCGACGAGGTCGGCGGCTTGGATCGTGAAGGTGGAGCGCAGGGTCGCCGGGTCGACGACGGTGCCGGGGCTCAGCAGCGCGCCCAGGCTGTGCACGACGGCGGCGGCCTCCTCGCGCAGGGACTGCGCGCGCGGAGTGGGGACCATGGTTTGCCCGGCCCGGACCAGCAGCGGGTCTTGCAGGATGCGCCGCAGCCGGGCGAGCGTGCGGCTCATCGCGGCCGGCGAGGTGTGCAGGCGCGCGGCGGCGCGGGTGACGCTCTGCTCGGTCAGCAAGGCGTCGAGAGCGACGGCGAGGTTGGCGTCGATCGCCGGGTTCGGGCTGTTCACCAGGGTCATTCCAGTTCAGGCAAGGATTGCGTGCCGATGTTCCCATTGTGGCAGCACGGCCGTGCTCAGCAGGATCGAGGGCGTACCCATCGGTCTAATCCACGAGGTTTTCATGATCGTCATCACTGCCCCTGCCGGAAACATCGGCAGCCGCGTGCTGCGCCTGCTGTTCGACGCGGGGGAGGATCTGCGGGTGATCGTCCGCGACCCCGCGCGGCTTCCGGACTCGGTGCGCGAGCGGGTCGAGGTCGTCGTCGGTTCGCATGGCGACCCGGAGGTCGTCGACCGGGCTTTCGCGGGCGCGGACGCCGTTTTCTGGGTTGTCCCACCGGATTCGTCACGGACTCCGGCGGACGGGTGGAGCGGCTTCACCGGTCCGGCCGCGAAGGCATTCGCCGCGCACGGGGTCGGGCATGTCGTCGGCGTTTCGGCGCTCGGGCGCGGTACGGCGGTCGCCGATCAGGCGGGGCTCGTCACCGCGTCGCTCGCGATGGACGAGCTGATCGCGGGAACCGGCGTCGCGTATCGGGCGTTGGCCAACCCGTCCTTCTTCGAGAATCTGCTGGAGGAGGTCGACTCGATCCGGGAGAAGGGCGTCTACGCCGACGTACTGGACCCGGACCGCAAGGCTCCGCTCGTCGCTGTCGCGGACATCGCCGCGGTCGCTGCTGGGCTGTTGCGCGACCGGTCCTGGACCGGGTTCGCGGACGTCCCGGTTCTGGGGCCGGAAGACTTGTCTCCCAACGAGGTCGCCCGGATCATGGCCGAGCAGCTGGGCCGTCCGGTCCGCTACGAGCGCGAGTCGCTGGACGACCTGCGCAGCACGCTCGTCGGCTACGGGCTGAACGAAACCTTCGTCCACGGCATCGCGGACATGAAGCACGCCAAGGACAACGGTCTCGACGCCGGTGTCCCGCGCACCGCGGAGACCGCGTCGCCGACCACTTTCGAACAGTGGTGCGCCGAAATCCTCAAGCCCGCCTTCGAAGGCTGATCTCCAAGGAGCCGCAATGGAAACGCCAGTCACCGCGTTCCTGCTCGTCAAGACCACGCCGGAATGGCTCGCCCTGGCCCCGCGGGAACGGGCCGACGCCTTCGCCACCCAGGTCGTGCCGGCGATCGAGGCGAAAACCAAGGGCGTCCGGTCGCGCTTCTACGACACCGAGTTCTACTCCGCGCGGGTCACCGACGTCTGGGTTTGGGAGGCCGACGACCACCACGCCTACCAGCTGCTGATCGACGCGTTGCGGGAAACTCCGTTCTGGGACCGGTATTTCGAGGTCGTCGACCTGCTCGTCGGCACCGAGAACGGTTACGCCCGCACCTACGGCCTGGACCCGTTGGCTACCATCGCCACCTGAGCACGCGAAAGGGCCCCGTCTCCCAGAAGCGGAGACGGGGCCTTTCACCGCAAGAGAATCAGTGCGCCGCGGCCAGTGCCGCCGTGGCGGGCGGCATCAGCTTCGGATATTCCTTCTGGAACTTCTCGATCATCTTCGCGGACGGGATGATCCGGTTCGGGTTGTTCTGGCTCACGGCCTGCTTCTCGCCCCACGCGCCGGCGGCCTTGCGCTGGTCGGGGGTGCCGTGGCTGTGGAAGCAGTCGCCGATCGAGGCATCGAGGTAGGTGACCTCCTGCTGGGTGCGGGCATTCCACGCCTCGCCCTTGGCGTGCGCGACGAAGTAGCCGCCGTACGCGTCCGGGCCCATTTCGGAGGATTCGTTGCGCGGGTAGTTGTCGTGCGCGAAGTCGACCTGGTGGCCGTACTCGTGGCCGACGACCGCTTCCACCGACACGTCGTCGAAGCCAAGGTGGTTGACCACGTCGAGCAGGCCGTCGCCGAGCATGACGCGCTTGCCGCCGAGGCTGTCGGCCGGGGCGGAGAACGCGTTCAGGGTCAGCAGCGGGTTGCGGCCGCCCTGCAGGGCCGGGACCTCGTAGAGCACCTTGGTCGCGAGCGCGCCCGCCGCGGCGGCCCGCTTCGGGTCGAGGCCGAGCTTGAACGTCTGCGTCGTGCGGTCCTGGCTGCCCAGGTCGGTGCCCTTCCAGGCGACCAGCTGGATGTTCCAGCTTTCGATGTCCCAGAACCCGCGCAGCTTGTCGATCGTCGCGCCCGCGCGCGGCGTGTACTGGCCGTCGGTGCCGAAAACCTGCGGGGTCTTGTCGCTGGCGACGGCCTGGGTGTAGAGCTGGCTGATCGCGCTCAGCGCGCTGAGCGCCTGGCCCTCGGTCGGGGTCAGCGTGGAAGCGAGCTTGTTCGCGTACGTCAGCAGCGATCCCTCGGTGCAGCCCGGGATCGGGCCCTGCGCGGCGTGCGCCTGCTGGCCCGGCCGCTTCACCGGCGAGTCGAACAGCGGGTCGACGCCGCGCAGCGCGTTCGCGGGCAGCCCGTTGTAGAGGTCCTCGACGTCCTGGTACAGCTGCGCGATGTCCTGTTCGACCGAGGTCGGCTCGGCCGCTTTCGCCTGCGGCGCCGCGATCGCCGGGACGGCCGTGGCGACCGTCAGCGCCGCGAGGGTGCCTGCCGCCGCGAGCGTTCTGCCGAGAATTCTGGTCCGTTTCCGCATGGGCCCCTCATTCCGGTTCCAAGATCACGAATACGCCCAACCCTAAGACGATCTTGGGCGGCGGAACCGGGGCGAGGGAAAGACCCCCCGGGATGGCCCACGCCTTTCGGCGGGTTTTCGCCCTGCGGACATCGGCCGAAAGTACTATCGGGCAACGCGCCCCCCGCCCCGGGAAACCGGGCATTCGGGAAAACCGGGCGAAATGGCTCAAGCCTTGACCCGGAACCGCATCCGGCACACGACCGCCTCCGAGCGGCGGCGCAGCACCCGGGCCAGCACCGCGCCGCGGCGGTTCTGCAGGACTCGCTGCCAGAAATGCTCCGGTTCGACCTCCGCGACCAGGACGAAAACGTGGCATCCGGCGTGCCGGCGGAGGTGTTCCGCGATCGGCTCGCCGAGGCGGCGGCGTTCGTCGTGCAGCTGGACTAGCGTGACGTCCGGATGCCAGCGCTCCCACGCTTCGACGAACTCGCGCGCGGCCGCCTCCTCCTCGGGATGTGTCACGTACACGGCCTCGACGTGCTCGCCGAGCGACAGCGCGGCAGCGAGCGCGTCGCGAGTCAGCCGCGACACCGTGTGGACCGGGACGACCACCAGCGACCGGTTGGGCCGCGGCGGGGGCGGGATGCGCCCGAGTTCGAGACGGTCGCCGATGCGCCGGTAATTGCGGTGGACCCATTCCATGAGCAGCACGAGCACCGGCAGCGCGACCACGATCAGCCAGCCGCCTTCGCCGAATTTCGTTGCGGTGACGACGATCGCGGCGATTCCGGTGAGCAGCGCGCCGAAACCGTTGAGTGCGGCCTTCCCGCGCCAGCCGCGTGGGCGGGCGCCGAACCAATGCCGCACCATTCCGACCTGTGAAAGGGTGAAACCGACGAACACGCCGATCGCGAACAGCGGTACCAGAGTGTTCATGTCGCCATTCGCGAGAATCAGCAGCAACGCCGATGCGATAGCAAGGAAACCAACGCCGTAGCGGTATACCTGGCGTTCGGCGCGCAAGGCGAAAACGTGCGGCAGGTTGTTGTGTTTCGCGAGCAGTTGCGCCAGTACTGGAAGCCCGCCGAAGGAAGTGTTCGCGGCCAGCGCCAGCAGGACCACGGTGGAGAATTGCACTACGTAGTAACCGAAACCGTTGCCGAGCGACGCTGCGGTCACCTGCGACAGCACGGTCACGCCGTCGACCGGGTGGATCGCGAACTTTCCGATCAGCACGGCGATCCCGAGCAGCATCACCGCGAGAAGCCCGCCGAGCGCGACCTCCGCCCGCTGCGCCCGGCGCACGCGCGGTTTGCGGAAGGACGGGACAGCGTTGGCAATCGCCTCGACGCCGGTCAGTGCCGCGCAGCCGTTCGCGAAAGCCTTGAGCAACAACAGGATTCCTACCGTCTGGAGATTAGGGAGTTGCCCGCTGGCGACACTCGCGGCCGGAGTGCTGCGGAAGAGACCGACCACGACGACGGTGAGGATCGAGCCGACGAACACCGCGGTCGGCACGACGAACGCCCGTGCGCTCTCGGCGATGCCGCGGAGGTTGATGCCGGTGATCAGCGCGAGCACGCCGAGGCAGAACCACAGCTTGTACGGCAGCAGCGCTGGAAACGCCGACGTGAGCGCGGCGACCCCGGCGGCGACGGACACCGCGACGTTCAGCACGTAGTCGACGATCAGCGACGCGGCAGCGACCAGCGAGGCGCGGCGGCCGAGGTGAGTGCGGCTGACGCCGTAGGCGCCGCCGCCGTCCGGGAACGCGGCGATGACCTGCCGATACGAGAGGGTCAGCACGGCGAGCAGAACGGCGATCGCGAGCGTGACGGGCAGCGTGAAGCCGAGGCCCGCTCCGCCGGCGACGGCCAGGACGAGCACGATCGCCTCGGGTCCGTAGGCGACCGACGCCATCGCGTCGAGGGACAGCGCGGCGAGGCCGCCGACGACGGAAAGCCGGTGCCGGTCGGCGGTTCGCGGCGTTTCCGGGCGGGACAGAGTTGCGGTCACCCGGTCAGGCTGGCCCCCGGGAGGCGATCGAGGGGCGGTCGTTGACGGTTTCCTGACAGTGATCTAGCGAACGCCCGGCGGGTCAGTGCGCGGGCCTTTCCAATGCCGCACCGCGAACGGCCCGCCCAGGAGCACCGCGAGCCCGACGACCCCCGCCACGATCATGCCCGGCCGCGAGTCGAACGCGCCGGTGGCGACCAGCACGATGCTGGTGATCGTCGACAGGATCTCCAGCGCGGAGCGGCGTCGGCGCGGGTGCAGACGGCCGGATCCGCGGTTCAGCTTCGCGCTGAGCCGCGGATCCGTTGCGCACAAATCGCGCTCGATTTCGTTCAGGGCACGCTGTTCCCGGTCGGTCAGCATGCGCCGCCCCGCTTCCGGTGCGCTTGGCGGCGGCGCATCAGGAACCGGAGCACGAACACGCCGCCGAAGACCGCCGCGAACAGCGGGAGCGGGTTGTTCCGGACGGCCTCCGCACCGGCGCGGACCTTCTTCGCGGCCGGGGCCGAGACGGTCTTCTCCACCTGCTCGGCCGCCCGGTCGATCGTGTCGTCGACCTTCTCGCTGGCCCGCGTCCGGACGTCCAGCTTGTGCCCCAGCGCGTCCAGCGTTTCGGCCAGCTCCTCGCGGGTGACGTCCCGGTCCGCACGGGCCTCTTCCACCTTGCGTTCCGTCATGACCGCACCTGCTTCATCGTCTCGACGTCCTCGCGCACCCTGTCCACGGATTCCTCCGGCACCGGCCCGCCGGCGCGGCTCGCCTCCTTGCCGCCGACCAGCGCGGCGAGCCCCGCGACCAGCAGCAACGCGGCCCCGACGACCACCGCGGCTAGCCAGCCCGGCACTACGAGCGCGAGGCCGAGCACAGCGGCCGCGATCAGCGTCGCACCGCCGAAGAGCGCCAGGATCCCGGCGAACCCGAAGAGCCCGGCCCCGATGCCGAAGCGTTTGCCCTTCGTCTGGAGCTCGGCCATGGCCAAGCGGAATTCGTCTTGGATCAGGCGTTTGACGGAAGTGGTCAGGTCGGCCGCGAGGTCCGCGGTGGACTTCTCCTGCGCGGGAGTCCGGTTCATTTCCTCCAGCACGGTTCTTCCTCCCTTCCTGTTCGAGGCGTACCCGGCCTGGGGACGGCGAAACGGATCAGTGCGGCGCCGATTCCAGCGTGGCCAGTGCTTCGCGGAGCCCGTCGACGACCCAGTCGTGGCCCAGCGGCAGCGGGCTCGGCACCTGGTCGTCCGGGTCGTCGGAGCTGTGCGCGATCACGTCGACTTCGACGCCGGACTCCCGCAAAGCGGCGATCTCGGCGTCGTGCCGCACTAGCCAGGCCTCGTCGGCAACGGTCGCGTCACCCGGGCTGATCACTCCTTCGGCCGCCGGATCGACCAGCAGGACAGAACGCAGCGAGGCCGGGTTCTCGGCGGCCAGCCGCAAGACGTCGGCGGCGAGCGGCCCGCTCGTGACGAGATCGCTGCGCCCCGGCGCGGCAAGGGCTTCGGCGGTTTCGCGCCACGCGCCCTCGACCGGGATCCGATACCAGAGGATCTCGTGGTCCTCGGCGAGCGGACGCCAGGTCGCGGGCAGCCCGTCGTGTTTGGCCGCACCGGCCGGATCGAGCACGATCAGCCGCGGCGCGCCGGGCCGGCCCGCCGTGACCAGCGGCGGCCCTTCCGCGCGGACCGGGTCGGACGGGAACGGTTCTGGCATGTCGGCTCCTTCCACGAGCATCCGGTTACCCGTGCTGATGCGGGAGAAACAGCTCCGCCGCACGCGTAACGGCCGGGAACGCGGGTAGCCGGGGAGTGATCGGAGGAAGGGAGACGATCTCATGACCACTGCCCGCGATTTGATGACGCCGAACGCCGTCTGCGTGCGCGAGTCGGACACCGTGAACGACGCCGCGCAGACGATGGCGCGCGAACAGCTGGGTTCGCTGCCGGTGTGCGGCGAGGACAACCGGCTCAAGGGAATGCTGACCGACCGCGACATCGTGGTGAAGGTGCTCGCCGAGGGCAAGGACCCGCGCGCCGTGCACGCCGGCGAGCTGGCGCAAGGGGAAGCGGTGACGATCGGCGCGGACGACGACGTCACCGAGATCCTGAAGACCATGACACAGCACCGCGTGCGCCGGCTCCCGGTGATCGACGGGCACGATCTGGTCGGCGTCGTCGCGCAGGCGGACGTCGCGCGTGCCATGCCCAATCCGGACACCGGTGTGCTGGTCGAGGCGCTGTCGCACGATTACTGATCGTCCCCGGGTTTGCCGGCCGCGGAGCGGGGTAACCGCCGCGCATCCGCAGAGCGGGCCAGGGGGCGAGTGGCCGCGCAACCGTCGCAGAGGGACGGTTGCGCGGCCCTTCGCGTGATTGAACCGCTCCGGAGCGGGTAGCCGGAAGGAACGGAACCGACTTTTCGGGGAGGACTCCCGCATGGCAGACCGCATCCGACCGCCGCAGCAGCAGGATCCGCCGGGCACCACCGCGGAAATGGACCCGCAGCCGCGCGATTCGATGACCGGCTACGAGGGCCGCGGCCTGCTCGCCGGACAGCGCGCGCTGATCACCGGCGGCGACTCCGGCATCGGCCGCGCGGTCGCCATCGCCTTCGCGAAAGAAGGCGCGGACATCGCGATTTCGTACCTCAACGAGCACGAGGACGCCGAGTACACCGCCGATCGCGTGCGCGCGGAGGGGCGGGAATGCTTGCTGCTGCCAGGGGATCTCGCCGAGGCGAGCCAGTGCCGGGACATCGTCGAGCGCACACTGTCCGAATTGGACGGTCTGGACATCCTGGTCAACAACGCGGCGACGCAGTGGCCGGTCGACAGTCCCGAGGACCTGACCGAAGAGCAGTGGATGCACACGTTCGACGTGAACATCCACAGCTACTTCCGCGTGACCGCCGCCGCGCTGCCGCATCTCGGCGACGGCGACGTCATCATCAACACCGGTTCGGTGAACGGCTTGCGCGGCAACAAATCCCTCATCGACTACTCGGCGACGAAGGGCGCGATCCATTCCTGGACGTACGCGATGGCGCAGGCACTGGCCGACCGGGGGATCCGGGTGAACTGCGTCGCGCCGGGTCCGGTGTGGACGCCGCTGATCCCGTCGACGTTCCCGCCGGAGAAGGTGGAGAAATTCGGCCTGCAGGCTCCCATGCAGCGGGCAGCGCATCCGGACGACCTCGCGCCGTCGTACGTCTTTCTCGCCTCGAACCGGCTGTCGTCGTACTACAGCGGCGAGGTGCTGGCGGCTCTTGGCGGCGAGACAGTCCCCGGCGGATAGCTGGGCGAAGGTACGTGAGGGGAACCCTGAGGGAATCTGATTCCCTCAGGGTTCCCCTCACGTACGTTCAGCGGCCTTCCGAGGCGAGTCCGGCGGCCAGCAACTCGGCGAGGTGGATGCCCTCGCGGCCCCCGCTGTCCAGTTCGTGCAGCTGGGTGCGGCAGCTGAAGCCGTCGGCCAGCACCGCCGTCCGCCGGTCTGCCTCGCGAACGCGGGGCAGCAGGACTCGTTCCGCGCAAGCCTTGCTGACTTCCAGATGGCCTCGCTCGAACCCGAAGTTCCCGGCGAGCCCACAGCATCCTGAATCCAGCCGTTCGACGTCCACCCCGGCCGCTTCCAGCAGCTTCCGGTCCGCGTCCCAGCCCAGCACCGCGTGCTGATGGCAGTGCACCTGTGCCAGCGCGTGCCCGGGAATCCGCGGCGGCCGGTAGCCGGGGGAGTGCTGGCTCAGCAGCTCCGCGAGCGTCACGGTCTGGTCCCGCAGCCGCCGGACGTCCTGGTCGCCGGGGAAGAGCTCGGCCGCGTCGGAGCGGAACACCGCGGTGCAGCTGGGTTCCAGGCCGAGCACCAGCCCGCCGTCCCGGAGATGCGGGGCCAGCATGCGGACGGTGCGGGTCAGCACCCGCTTCGCGATTCCCAGCTGGCCGGTGGAAATCCAGGTGAGACCGCAGCACGCGGACGGTTCCGGCAGCGTCACCCGCCAGCCCGCGTCCTCCAGCACCCGCACCGCATCCTCGGCGACGTGGGGGTGGAAGTACGAGGTGAAGGTGTCCGGCCAGAGCATCACGGTGCCGCGCGCGCCGGTGCCGGTGGGTTGATGCCGGGCGAACCAGCGCGGCAGCGTTTTCGGGGCGAAGCGGGGGATTTCGCGGTCCTCGACCCCGGCGGCCCGCGTCGCGAACCGGGTTTTGCTCAGCAGGTTCACCAATCGCGCGGTGTGCGTTTTCCCGACGAGCCGGGCGACGAGCGGCAGCCAGCCCATCGTGTAGTCCGATCGCGGTCGTTTCCAGGGACGGCCTTGGTAGTGGTGGGCGAGGAATTCGGCCTTGTACGTGGCCATGTCCACATCGGCCGGGCAGTCGGATTTGCAGCCCTTGCAGGAAAGACACAGGTCGAGCGCGTCGCGGACCTCAGTGGAGCGCCAGCCGTCGGAGATCGGGCCGTCGTGGTGCCCGTTGAGCATTTCGAACAGCAGCCGGGCGCGGCCGCGCGTGGAGTGCTCCTCCTCGCCGGTGGCCTGGTACGACGGGCACATCACGTCGCCGCTGTCCGGAGTGGACTGACGGCAGCGGCCGACGCCGACGCACCGGTTGGCGGCCTGGGAGAACGAACCGCCGTCGTTCGGGAAGCGGAAGTAGAGGTCCTGCGGCTCGGCCGGGGACCACGAGCCGCCGAGCCGCAGGTTCTGATCCAGCGAGTACGGCGCGACGACCTTGCCCGGGTTCATCCGGTCGCCCGGGTCGAAGATCGCCTTGAGCCGGCCGAACGCGGTGACCAGGTCGTTGCCGAACATGCGCGGCAGCAGTTCGCCGCGGCTCTGCCCGTCGCCGTGCTCGCCGGAGAACGAGCCGCCGAACTCCGCGACCAGGTCGGCGGCCCGTTCCATGAACCGGCGGTAGGTCGCGATGCCCGAAGCGGTGTAGAGGTCGAACGGGATCCGCGTGTGCACGCAGCCCTGTCCGAAGTGGCCGTAGAGGCTCGGGCCGGTTTCGTCGGCGTAGCCGAATTCGGCGTACAGCGCGTCGAGCCGACGGAGGTAGGCGCCGAGTTTTTCCGGCGCTACCGCGGAATCTTCCCAGCCCTCGAAGGTGTCTGCCTCGCCGGGGACGTGCGCGGTCGCGCCCAGCCCGGCCTCGCGGACCTGCCAGAGTTCGGCTTCCTTCGCCGGGTCGTCGAGGAATGCGACCTCGGCGCCCTCGATGGAATCAAGCAGCCCGCGAGCTTGTTTGTCGGCCTCCTCGAGCGTCTTCGCGCCGAACTGGACCATCAGGAACGCCCGGCCGCGCGGCAGCTCTTCGCGCGCCTTTTCGTTGAGGTGCTTCAGCCGTTCGTCGTAGAGGAGCCGGTGGTCGACGCCCTCGAGCGCGATCGGTTCGTGCGGCAGGATGTCCGGCACCGCGTCCGCGGCGGTCGCGATGTCCGGGTAGCCGAGGACGACGAGCGCGCGCTCGGGCAGCACCGGCACCAGCTTCAGCTCCGCGCGCAGGACGGTGACCAGCGTCGATTCGCTGCCGACCAGAAGTCCGGCGACGTCGAATTCGTGTTCGGGCAGCAGCGAGTCGAGGTTGTAGCCGGACACGCGGCGCGGGATGTCCGGGAAGCGGCGGCGGATCTCGTCGGCGTACTCGTCGCGCAGGCGGCGCAACTGCCGGTAGATCGCGGCACGCCGGTCGCCGTGGTGCTCGATCTCGGCGTACTCGTCGTCGCTGGTTTTGCCGCACCAGAACCGGGTTCCGTCGGCGAGCAGCACTTCCAGGCGGACGACGTTGTCCACGACCTTGCCGGTGCGCTGGGCGGTCGCGCCGCAGGAGTTGTTGCCGATCATGCCGCCGAGGGTGCAGTTCATGTGCGTGGCGGGCTCGGGCCCGAAGCGGAGCTTGGTGTCGGCGAGCTGCCGGTTGAGATCGTCCAGGACGATGCCCGGCTGCACGATGCAGGTGCGGCGCTCGGTGTCGACGGATTCCAGCTCGGAGCAGTACTTGGACCAGTCGAGCACGACGGCGGTATTGGTGCACTGGCCGGCGAGGCTCGTCCCGCCGCCGCGCGAGAGCACGGGCGCGCCGAACTCCCTCGCCACGGCCAGCGCTTCAACGGCGTCGTCGGGGGAGCGCGGCACGACGACGCCGAGGGGCACCTGGCGGAAGTTGGAGGCGTCGGTGGAGTAGGCGGCGCGGCTTCCGTTGTCGAAGCGGACTTCGCCTTTGATGCGGGTGCGGAGGGCGGTGGCGAAGGCTTGGGTGTCGATGTCGGCGGGTTCGGGCACGCGGACGACGGGGTTGGGGAGTTCGGCGGTGCTCATCGGCCCTCCTTGACCGCGTACTCGGCGGCGGGTGAACGTGGCACGACTACTTGGCGGACGTTGGCGTAGGTCCCGTCGTCGAGGCGGACTTCTTCTTCGATGCGGTTGCGGAGCGCGGTGGCGAGGGCTTGGGTGTCGATCTCGGCGGGCTCCGGCACGCGGACGACGGCGGCGTGGTCGGGTGAACGTGACGCGGCTCCACGGCGGAAGTTGGTGGCGCGGCTTCCGTTGTCGAAGCGGACTTCACCTTCGATGCGGTTGCGGAGGGCGGTGGCGAGGGCTCGGGTGTCGATGTCGGCGGGTTCGGGCACGCGGACGACGGGGTTGGGGAGTTCGGCGGTGCTCATCGGCCCTCCTTGACCGCGTACTCGGCGGCGGCGTCGGTATGCAGGCGGAGCCCGTGCCCGGCGACCGACATCGACGGGGCTACCCGGCCGCCGCTGGGGTCCAGGCCGCCGTAGAAGAGTTCTCGTTCGATCCGGTCGTGGTCGGCGAACCATTCGATGTGCCGGAAATTCGGGGTCGCCGCAGCGGCGTGTGCGGACAGATTCGGTGCGCAGTGCGCGGAAACCTCGCGGTTCGCGGCAGCCGCCAGCGCGGCGACGCGACGCCATTCCGTGTAGCCGCCGCACCGTGTCACGTCGACCTGGAGGCAATCGACCGCAGGCAGCATCCGGGCGAAGTAGGGCAGGTCGTAGCCGTACTCGCCGGCGGCGATGTCCGGGCCGTCCGGGGTGCGCAGCTGGGCGAGGCCGGGGAGATCGTCGCTGGACACCGGTTCCTCGAACCAGGTCACGCCGAACTCGCGCAACGTGTCGGCGATCCGGCGAGCCCGGCCGACCGAATAGCCGCCGTTCGCGTCGACGTACAGCGCGGCGTCGTCCCCGATCGTCTCGCGCGCCAGGCGAACACGGCCGATGTCGCGGGCTACCGCGCTGCCCCACGCCTCGCCGATTTTGATTTTCACGCGCGGAATGTGCTGCTTCCGTACCCAGTATTCCAGCTGTGCGGCCAGTTCGTCGTCATCCTGTGAGGTGAATCCGCCGCTGCCATAGACATCGACCTCGTCGTGCACCCGGCCGAGCAGCCGGCTCAGCGGGACGTCGAGCAGTCGCGCGGCGGCGTCCCAGATCGCGATGTCCACAGCGGACAGTGCACAAGAGACCAAACCGGCGCGGCCGAGGTTCCGGATCGCGTGCTGCATCGCGCTCCAGCACGCGGGCGGGTCCAAGACCGGCATTCCGGTGATCGCCGACGCCAGTTTGCCTTCGATCAGCGGGGCGCAGGAGAAATCGGCGTACGTCCAGCCGAGTCCGTCGGTGCCGCCGGCGCGCACCCGGGCCACGACGAGCGTCGTGGAATCCCAGGCGAGCGTGCCGTCGGCCTCCGGCGTGGGGGTCGGCACCTGGTAGGCGCGCGCGTCGATCCGTTCGATGTGCGGGGCGGCGATCGTCACCGCGACCGCCCGGGCAGGAATTCCTGCAGCTTCGTCTTCGCGCCCTGGAACATCAGGTGGAACGCTTCCGGATCGCCCTTCAAAACCGACTCGGTCACGGATTTCATCTGCTCGAACGTCGCGTGCGGCGGGATCGGCGGCACCTCGGCGTCGCACCGCACGTCCAGCACCGTCGGCCGGTCCGCGGCGAACGCGGTGCGCCAGGCCGAAGCGAGATCGCCCGGGTCCTCGACGTTGATCCCTTCGAGGCCGACGCTGCGCGCGAAACCGGCGTAGTCGACGTCCGGCAGCGACTGCGATTCCTCGAATTTCGGTGCGCCGCCCATCGCGCGCAGCTCCCACGTGACCTGGTTGAGGTCATTGTTGTGGAACACGCAGATGATGCACCGCGGATCCGTCCACAACCCCTGGTAGCGGGCGATGGTGATCAGCTCGGCCAAGCCGTTCATCTGCATCGCGCCGTCGCCGACCAGCGCGATCGCCGGGCGGTCGGGATGCGCGAACTTGGCCCCGATCGCGTACGGCACGCCGGGGCCCATCGTCGCGAGGGTGCCGGACAGCGTGGCGCGGATGCCGTCGCGGATCCGGAGATTGCGCGCGTACCAGTTGGTCGACGAGCCGGAATCGGCGGTGACCATCGCGTTGCCCGGGATCTGCTTCGACAGTTCGTGCACGATCCGCATCGGGTTGACCGGTTTCGCGTCGACCTCCGCCTGCTGGTCCATGGTGGTCCACCAGTCGGCGACGTTTTTCTCGATTTTCTCGCGCCACGAACGGTTTTCCGCCCGGTGCAGCTTCGGCAGCAGCGCGCGCAGGGTCGCGGCGGCGTCGCCGACCAGGTTGACCTCGGTCGGGTAGCGCATGCCGATGAACCGGCCGTCGATGTCGATCTGCACCGCGCGGGCCTGGCCGTACTCCGGCAGGAACTGGCTGTAGGGGAAGTTGGACCCGACGATCAGCAGCGTGTCGCAGTCGCGCATCATCTCGTAGCTCGGCCGTGTGCCGAGCAGTCCGATCGCACCGGTCACATAGGGCAGATCGTCGGCGAGAACGTCCTTGCCCAGCAACGCTTTCGCCACTCCGGCCCCGGTGAGGTCCGCGACCTCGCGCACCTCTTCGGCCGCGCGGCGAGCGCCCTGCCCGACGAGGATCGCGACCTTCTTCCCGGCGTTGAGCACGTCGGCGGCCTCGCTGAGAGCGGGTTCGGGCGGCACCGGATTCGGCCACGCGGTCCCGGGCGGGCTCGACGGCATCTGCTTGAACGCGTGCTGCGGCGGTTCGTAGGGCTCTTCCTGCAGGTCCGCCGGGATGATCAGCGCCGTCGGCGTGCGGGACGCCTGCGCCACCCGGAACGCGCGGTCGAGCGCGTTGGGCAGCTGCTCGGCGACGTTCACCTCGATGCAGTATTCGTTCGCCACATCCCGGTACAGCGCCTGGAGTTCGACCTCCTGCTGGTAGCTGCCGCCCATCGCGGTGCGCGCGGTCTGCCCGACGATCGCGACGACCGGGACGTGGTCGAGTTTCGCGTCGTAGAGCCCGTTCAGCAGGTGGATCGCACCCGGCCCGGACGTCGCCATGCACACGCCGACGGCCCCGCTGAACTTCGCGTAGCCGACCGCGGAGAAGGCGGCCATTTCCTCGTGCCGGGCCTGTACGAAGCGCGGCTGGTTGTCCGCCTTGCCGAACGACGCGACGAGACCGTTGATCCCGTCCCCGGGGTACGCGAACACCTGCTCCACGCCCCAATCGCGCAGTCGCGAAAGCAGGTAGTCGCCGACGGTCTCGGTCATGACAAGCCTCCCGTGCGTTGAGTTCTCCCCGGCTACCCGGGCCTCGGCGGGGTTACACGTCGCGTCGCAGCCCTTGCTGGCGTCCGGTGGCGTTGGTGGTGGTTTCCGCGCCGTCGAGGTGCCGTGCGGTGTTGACGAGCCCGACCATGCTGAAGGCCTGCGGCATGTTGCCGAGCTGCCGTCCGGCCTTGATGTCGTACTCCTCGCTCAGCAGCCCGACATCGTTGCGGACAGCCAGCATCTGCTCGAAAACCTCAATGGCTTCCTCGGTGCGGCCGGTGCCGTGCAAGGCGTCGGCGAGCCAGAAGCTGCACGGCAGAAACGCGCCTTCGCCGCCGCGCAATTCGCCGAGGCCGTTGTCGGCGTCCGGGTCGTACCGATGCACAAAACCGTCTCGGGACAGCTCTTTCCGTACCGCGTCGACGGTACCGCGCACGCGGGAATCGGTTCCGGGAAGGAAGCCGACGCGGGGGATGAGCAGCAGTGCCGCGTCGAGGCCGTGGGAGCCGTAGAACTGGGTGAAAGTGTTGCGCTCGGCGTCAAAACCCTCGCGGCAGACTTCCTCGTGAATGTGTTCGCGCAGCGCGCGCCAACGGTCGACCGGTCCGTCGAGCCGATGGCGTTCCACCGTTCGGACAGCGCGATCGACGCCGGCCCACGCCATTACCTTGGAGTGCACGAAATGTCGCGGTTCGCCGCGTACTTCCCAAAGGCTGCGATCGGGCTCTTCCCAATGGCCTTCGAGGAAATCGAGCAGCCCGCGCTGCAGGTCCCACGCCGGATGTGTCACCGGCAGCCCGGCTTCGCGGACCAAGTGCAGGCCGTCGAGCGCCTCGCCCCACACGTCGAGCTGAACCTGTCCCGCTGCGGCGTTCCCGATCCGCACCGGGGTCGAATTCTCGTAGCCTTCCAGCCAGTCCAGAGTGGACTCCGGAACTCGGCGGGAACCGTCGAGTCCATAAAGGACCTGAAGTTCGGCCGGATCTCCGGCCGCCGCGCGGACCAGCCATTCGCGCCATGCCCGTGCCTCGTCGGGATAGCCGGTGCCCACGAGGGCCTGCAGGGTGAAGGTGGCGTCGCGCAGCCAGCAGTAGCGGTAGTCCCAGTTGCGTTCGCCGCCGAGTTTCTCCGGCAGCGACGTCGTCGGCGCGGCGAGAATGCCGCCGGTCGGCTCGTAGGTCAGCGCTTTCAACGTGATCAGCGCGCGGCGTACCGCGGCGGGCCACCGGCCGTCGTACTGGCAGCGGCTGATCCAGTCCGCCCAGAAGCGTTCGGTATGCGCGAGGGCTTTCTCGGCGTCCGCCGGATCGGGACGTTTCTCGTACGACGCGTGGTAGGTCAGCACGAACGGCACGCGCTCGCCCTCGGCGACGGTGAACTCGGCCAAGCCCTCGGCGGACACTTCGACCGGCGTGGTCAGCCGAACCGCGTCCGGACCCGCGACCGCGTCGAATCGCCCGTCGACGTGGCGAACCCACGGCCGGACCGATCCGTAGTCGAACCGAGGCCGCAAGCACGTCCGCATCGCGACCCGGCCGCGAAGCCCTTCCACGATCCGGACGACGTCCGCGGCCCCATCCCGGGGCGGCATGAAGTCGAGCACGCGGACGGCACCCTCGGCCGACTCCCATTCGCTGGCCAGGACGAGGGACTCGCCGACGTAACCTCGGCGAGTCGCCGGTCCGCCGTCCGCGGGCCCGAGCCGCCGTGCCCCCGCGCGCTCGTCGTGCAGAAGCGCGGCGAAGCACGCGGGGGAATCGAACCGGGGAAGGCACAGCCAGTCGATCGACCCTTCCCGCGACACCAGCGCCGCGGTGTGCAGGTCGCCGAGCAGGGCGTAATCCTCGATCGGGCGCTGGTTCATCGCGGCGGGGGTCAGTCCCGGCCCAGCGCCTTCGCCAGTTCCTTCTTCGTCATCGTGGACCGGCCGTGGATATTGCGCTGCTTGGCCTCGTTGTAGAGCTGGTCGCGCGTCGGACCGCCGGGCCCGAGCCGCTTGCCGGAGCGGTGCCCGCCGCGCTGCTGCGGCGATTTGTCGCGCACCGAGGTCTTGCTCGCGCGGTCCGATTCGCCCGACTGCGCCCGGTTCTTGTTCACCGTGCGCGCGGCGATCTCCTTCGCGCGCTTCTTGCTCGCGCCCCGCTCTTCCTGCGACTCCTCGATGTGCTGGTACTGCCGTTCGCGTTTCGAACTCCAAGCCTGCTCCGGCATCCCAGTCTCCTTCCGTCGTTCTTGATCCCCGGATTGCCCGGGCCCGCGAGGCGGAAACATCGCGGTTCGCCGCGCCGGAAACGGGTACCCGACCGAGAGTGGGACGCGAACAGACACTCGCCGGGCGGCTGCTGGCCGAGCACCTGGTCGCCGGCCGGCTCGAACCAGGGACCGAAATCGGCCTGCGGGTCGATCAGACGCTGACCCAGGACGCCACGGGCACGCTCGTGATGCAGGAGCTGGAGGCGCTCGGGCTCGACCGCGCGCGGACCGAGCTGAGCGTCCAGTACGTCGACCACAACCTGCTGCAGGCGGACGAGAAGAACGCCGAGGACCACGCTTACCTGCGCTCGGCCTGCCGCCGGTTCGGGCTGTGGTTCTCCAAAGCGGGCAACGGGGTTTCGCATCCGACGCACATGGAGCGCTTCGGCGTGCCCGGCAAGAGCCTCGCCGGGTCCGATTCGCACACCTGCGCGGCCGGGGCGCTGGGCATGCTCGCGGTGGGCGTCGGCGGCCTCGAGGTGGCGCTGGCCATCGCCGGGGAGCCGCTCTACCTGCGGATGCCGGAGATCTGGGGCGTCCGGCTGGAGAACGAGCTGCCGCCGTGGGTGTCGGCGAAGGACATCGTGCTGGAGATGCTGCGGCGGCACGGCGTGAGCGGCGGGCGGCACCGGATCATCGAATACCACGGGCCGGGGCTGGCGTGCCTGAGCGCGATGGACCGGCACGTGATCGCGAACATGGGCGCCGAAATGGGCGCGACCGCGACGGTGTTCCCCGCCGACGAGGCGATCCGCGCGTTCCTCCGGGCGGAGGGTCGCGAACACGACTTCCAGGACCTGCGCGCCGGACGCGACGCCTCCTACGACATCGAAGACGAGATCGATCTGTCCACTGTGGAGCCACTGGTGGCGAAACCGTCTTCGCCCGGCAACGTGGTGCCGGTGCGGGAGGCGTCGGGCACGCCGGTGGGGCAGGTCGTGATCGGTTCCTCGGCCAACCCCGGGTTCAGGGACTTCGCTGTCGCCGCGGCCACCGTCCGGGGCAGGCAGACGGCCGATTCGGTGAGCTTCGACGTCAACCCGACCTCGCGGCAGATCCTCGTCGAACTGGCGCGCAGCGGACACCTCACCGACCTCGTCGCGGCCGGGGCCCGGGTGCACCAGGCGGGCTGCCTCGGCTGCATCGGAATGGGTCAGGCGCCCGCGCCCGGCACGAACTCGCTGCGCACGTTCCCGCGGAACTTCCCCGGCCGGTCCGGCACCGCGGACGATTCGGTCTGGCTGTGCTCGCCGGAAACCGCCGCGGTGTCGGCGCTGACCGGCGTGCTGACCGATCCGCGCGACTACGCCGCCGTCCATCACCTCGCCCACCCGCGGGTTTCCGGACCGGCCCGTTCGGCCGCCGACCCGCGCGTCTTCACCGCCCCGCTGCCCGAGGACGAGGCCCTGCGGGAGGAGCTGGTGAAGGGCCCGAACGTCGCCGGGCTCCCGGACTTCGAGCCGCTTCCGGACGAGGTCGAGGGCCCGGTGCTGCTGAAGGCCGGAGACGACGTGTCCACCGACGAAATCTCGCCCGCCGGGGCGCGTGCGCTGCCGTACCGCTCGAACGTCCCGAAGCTGGCCGAGTTCACGTTCACCCGGATTGACGAGGACTATCCGAAGCGCGCGGCCGACAGCCCGGAGCATTTCGTGGTGGCTGGGGAGAACTACGGGCAGGGTTCGTCGCGGGAGCACGCCGCGATCACGGCTCGGTACCTGGGCCTGCGCGTGGTGCTGGCGCGGTCGTTCGCCCGGATCCACTGGCAGAACCTGGTGAACTTCGGGGTGCTGCCGTTGGAGTTTGCAGATCCGGAGGACAGCGAGAAGATCCAGCGCGACGACGTGCTGTGCGTGTCCGGGCTGCATCGGCTGGCCGAGACGGCGGAGTTCACCGTGCGCAACCAGACGCGGGGCGAGGAGTACCGGGCGAAGCATCAGCTGTCGCCGCGCCAGGCGGATGTGCTGCTGGCTGGCGGGCGAATCCCGCAACTGGCCCGCGCCCTGCACTGAGGCCGCTCCGGCAGAAGTACGTGAGGGGAACCCTGAGGGAATCAGATTCCCTCAGGGTTCCCCTCACGTACCTTGGCTGGTCAGGAAGCCTTCAGTGCGGCTTCGAGGTCGGCCCGGGACATCTTCGACCGGCCCTTGACGTCGCGTTCCTTCGCCAGCTTCTGCAGCTCCGTCTTGGACAGCTCCGACAGATCCGGAGTCCGCGGCCGACGGCTGCCGCGCACGCTGTTGGCCAGCGCCTCCATCAGGTCGACCACCTTCGTCGGCTGCTCCGGCTCCTCCGCGGGCGTCACGGTGTTCCCCGCCTTCTTCGCCTCGATCAGCTCCTCCACCCGCTCGCGGTAGGTGTCATGGAACTCCTCGGGCCGCCACGGCTCGGACATCGCGTCGATCAGCTTGACCGCGAGGTCCAGCTCCTTCTGGTTGGTCTTGGCCTTGGCGGGCAGCTGCGGCACGTCTTCCGCGCTGCGCACCTCGGCGGCGTAATGCAGCGTGTTGAGCACGATGACGCCGTCGCCCGCGCGGGCGAGCGCGAGGTGTTCGCGGCCGTGGAAGACGAACTTCGCGACGGCGGCTTTGTCCCGGCGGGCCAGCGCGTCCAGCAGCAGCACGTACGGACGCTGACCGTCCTCCTTGGCGGGCGCGAGCCAGTAGGCGCGGTCGAAGTACACCGGGTCGACCTCTTCCAGGTCCACGAAGCTTTCCACCTCGAGCGAGCGCGACCGGCCCGGGGCGATCTCGTCCAGTTCCTCCTGCTCGACCAGCACGTACTCGTCGTCGCCGACCTCCCGGCCGCGCACGATGTCGTCGTAGCGCACCTCGTCGCCGGTCCGCTCGTTCACCCGCCGGTAGCGGATGCGGTCCTGGGTCCCGCGCTGGAACTGCGTGAAGTGCACCGCGTGGTCCTCGACCGCCTTGTACATCCGCACCGGGACGTTCACCAGCCCGAACGACAGCGAACCCTGCCAGACCGGACGCATCTGCCCCTCCTTCCGCCTTGGTTGCCCGGCGGGTACCCGATGCGGGCATTCGGCACACCAAGGCGGTGTAAGCGTCCGGCATTCGGGGTAACTGATCCTCCGATGCGCATAAAACCTCGCGGAAGCCAGTTCTTCCAGCTGCTCGCGGACGCGGCGGCCAACCTCGTCACCGCCACCGCGCTGCTGCGCGATCTCACCGAGGCCGCACCTGGAGAGCGGGAGGCGATCGCGGCCCGGCTGCACGAGGTCGAACACGCCGGCGACGACCTGACGCACACCATCATGGTCGAGCTGAACAGCACGTTCGTCACGCCGTTCGACCGCGAGGACATCCAAGCGCTGGCCGCGCGGATCGACGACGTCCTGGACTTCTTGGACACCGCCGCCGACCTCGCCGTGCTGTACCGGCTCGAGGAGTTTCCGCCGGGCACCAAGGGGATGCTGCGCGTGCTGTGCCGCGCCGCCGAGCTGACCGCGGAAGCGATGCCGGGGCTGGCGAAGGTCGGCGAGCTGTCGCCGTACTGGATCGAGATCAACGCACTCGAGAACGAGGCGGACCACACCTACCGGCGGATGCTCGCCGACCTCTTCCAGCCCGGCGCGGACGCGCTCGAAGTGCTCAAGGCGAAGGAAGTCGTCGAACAGTTCGAACTGGCGGCCGACGGATTCGAGCACGTCGCGGACGTGGTGCAGACGATCGCGGTCAAGGAGTCCTGAGTGGACGGCACCGCCGCGCTGGTCGCGGTCGTGGCGCTGACGATTTTCTTCGACTACACCAACGGTTTCCACGACGCGGCCAACGCCATCGCCAGCGCGGTGTCCACGCGGGCGCTCCCGCTGCGCACCGCGCTCGTGCTGGCGGCGGTGATGAACCTGGCCGGAGCGCTGCTGTCGACCGGGATCGCCGCGACTGTCGCTCAAGGAATCATCGACGTCCCGGCCGGCCCCGGCGCGCTGACCGTGGTGCTCGCCGCGCTGGTCGGGGCGATCGCGTGGAACCTGGTGACCTGGTATTTCGGGCTGCCGTCCTCGTCGTCGCATTCGCTGATCGGCGGCATGGTCGGGGCCGCGCTGGCCGCGGCGAGCACGGTGCACTGGACCGGCATCGTGGAGAAGGTGCTGGTGCCGATGGTCGCTTCGCCGCTGCTGGGGCTGCTGCTCGGCTACGCGGCGATGGTGGCGGTGCTGTGGCTGCTGCGCCGGGCGAATCCGCACCGCAGCGGCCGGGTGTTCCGGCGGCTGCAGATCGTGTCGGCCTCGGCGCTGGCGCTCGGGCACGGGTTGCAGGACGCGCAGAAGGGGATGGGCGTGCTCGTCCTGGCGCTGATCGCGGCGGGGAAGCAGAACACGTTTTCGGTGCCCCTGTGGGTGACGCTGGTGTGCGCCGGGGCGCTGTCGCTCGGGACTTGCTCGGGCGGCCTGCGGATCATGCGGACGCTTGGCCGCCGGGTGTTTCCGCTCGATCCGCCGCACGGGTTTGTCGCGGAATCGGTGGGGGCTTCGGTGTTGTACTTGACTGCTTTCGCGGTGAAGGCCCCGATTTCGACCACGCACGTGATCACCGCGGCAGTGATGGGCGTCGGCGCGACGCGGCGGCTTTCGGCGGTGCGGTGGGGGATCGCGCGGGACATTGTGCTGGGGTGGGTGCTGACGTTCCCGGCCGCGGCTGGGGTGGCGGCGCTGGCGTTTTGGCTGTTGTCGACGTTCAGCTGACTACTTGGGCACCAGGGCGAGGACCTCGTCGTCGCTGGTCGGGCTGAAGTCCGCATAGAACTCTCCTACCGCGCGAAACTCCTGCGGCTCCTGCAGGCACACCACCTCATCCGCCTCGCGAGCCAGCTTGTCCAATGCGGACGGCGCGCCGACCGGTGCGGCGAAGACCAGCCGCAGCGGGGCGTACGAGCGGAGGGCCCGCAGCGCGGCCATCGCGGTCCCGCCGGTGGCTACGCCGTCGTCGACCACCACCACGTCGCGTCCGGCCGGTGAGCGCGGGGCTCGGCCGCTGAGGTAGCGGCGGACCTGGTCGCGGGCTTCGGTGCGGGCGTGGGCGACGAGGTGGGCGACGTCGTCGGTCGTCAGCCCGAGCGCGCGAAGCCCGGCGCGGTCGAAGAACGGCGGACCGTCCGCCGCGACGGCGCCGAGGCCGAGCTCCGGCCGTCCTGGTGCGCCGATCTTGCGGACGACCAGGAGTTCGAGCGGCGCGTCCAGTTCACGGGCAACCGGGGCGGCGACCGGCAGCCCGCCGCGGGCGAGCCCGAAGACGACCGGGTCGGTCCACTCCCGCCAGACCAGTGCGGCGGCGAGCTGGATGCCTGCGTCGGCGCGGTTTCGGAACGGCTTCACCGGCGGCCTTTCTTCGTGCCCCAGCGGAATCGACTGTCCTTTCCGGACTTCACGGTGCGGCGCAGCAGTTGCCCGGCGGCGAGCACGCCGGCGGTCAGCCCGGCCGCCACCGCGCCGTGATGCCGGCTCAGCACCGGTTGGACGTCGTGCGCTTTCGCCTGCCGGTCGAATTCCCCGTGTGCGCCGTAGTCGAATCCGCGCGGGCCGTCCGCTGGTTCCCACAGGTTCGCGGGCTGGCTCGGCGGCTGAGGGTGGCCCGTTTGCTGCGCGCAGAAGCCGGTGCGGGCGAGGTACCGGTCGAGCAGTCCGGGCGCGACGGCGTTGGCCAGCAGCGTCGCGGCGGTGCTCGTGCCGACCCAGTACTCGCGGCGGCGCGGGTGGTCGGCAGCGTGCAGCACCGCGCGGGCGGCGAGTTCGGGCTGGTAGATCGGCGGGACCGGCTGGGCGTGCTCCGGCAGCCGGGACAGCAGCCAGGTGAACTGCGGCGTGTTGACCGCGGGCAACTGCACCATGGTCGTGCGAATCCCGCTGCGCTCGTGGAGCAGTTCGCAGCGAAGCGCTTCATTGAAGCCCTGAATCGCGTGTTTGGCCCCGCAGTACGCGCTCTGCAACGGGATTCCGCGATACGCCAGCGCCGAACCGACCTGCACGATCGTGCCCGCGTCCCGCGGTTTCATGCGTTCGAGGGCGGCCATTGTGCCGTGCACGAAACCGAGGTACGTCACTTCGGTGACGCGGCGGTATTCCTCGGGTTTGACATCGGCGAACCGGGCGAACACGGAACTGAACGCGACATTGACCCAGACGTCGATCGGCCCCAGTTCCTCCTCGATCCGGGTCGCCGCGGCGTCGACCTGCGCGAAATCGGCTACGTCCGTCGGCAGCTCCAGCGGCGTGCCTCCGGCGTCCCGGATGTCCTGCGCCGCGGCGGCGAGCCCCTTTTCGCCGCGCGCCAGCAGGGCGACTTTGCCGCCGCGGCCTCCGTAAGCACGCGCGACGGCCCGGCCCACTCCGGCGCTGGCCCCGGTGACGACTACGACGGGCGGCATGGGAATCCTTTCCCCGGACCGGGAGTCCGGCGGGTCGGCGGGCGCAGGCACTCCTGGCGGGCGACGTGCCCGCACACCGCGACCGCGGCCAGCACGAAGCCGAGCAGCGCGAGCGGCACCTCCGGCGGAAAGGCGATCCCGCAGGCCACGAGCCCGGCGGCGATCGCGGTGAGAGCCCAGCACGCCACCGGCCACGCCCGGCGCAGCGGCCACGCCTTCTGTCCGAAGGCACGGCGCACCCACAGCGCGTCGGTGGCGAGCAGCTCTCGCTCCATCGACCGCAGCGCCCGGTGGGGATCCGGCTGCCGGTGCACGGCCATCGCCTGCTCCCTTCCGCCCTGACCGACGGCGTACCCGCTTCCGGCCAGGGCAAACCGCGGGCGGCGGAAGCGTCCGGTTTGCCCGGGAAGGCGAAGGGTAACCGGGCGGGCGAGCGCAATCGCCGGAAAACCTACGGAGGGAGCACGAGATGAGCAGGCTGCTGGTGGATCCGGAAAGCGCGACCGTCCCCTGTGGACAATGCGGCCGCGAGGCGGTGCACGTGGGCAGGCTGGTGCAGGAGGACGGGACGCCGGTCAGCCACGCGGTGGTGTGCACGGTGTGCCGCGCGCACCGGCCGGGGCCAGGTCTGGGGGAGACGCGACGTCCTCGCTGGCCGTGCTTTCGCGGCCCGTCGAACGCTGATCCAGGGCGGTGAAAGTCCGTGAAGGGCTCCTTGAGGAGATCAAGGCCAACGTCGGGGATTTGAGTGGGCGCGTTGGGCGCGGTGTCTTGGGCACGGTGGGTGCGGCGCCTTGAGCGGGCACGATAAGCGCGGCCGAGGTGCGTCTGCCCAGCCCGACGGCCGGGGCAGGGCCGTTGTACGTGAGGGGAGCCCTGAGGGAATCAGATTCCCTCAGGGTTCCCCTCACGTACGATCAGAACCAGGCAGATGGTGGCGAACCGGGCATTTTTCGGTTCTTTGCGTCCTTTGTGGACGCCCGGCGGCCGGTACGACTGCGCTGCTCAAGTCCCTGGCGGGGGAATGTGAGTTCCTCCAGGGGCCTTCGCGGATGGTGCGTTTCGGGTCAGGGTCTGAAACCGAAACCCCGGATCAGTCGATGCCCAGCACGGACTCCGCGGTGGTCCAGTTGGTGAGCATGGCGTGCTGCGCGTCGGCCAGCGTCGCTTTCCCCGCGCACACCGCCTTCTTCACCGCGTTCTCGACGGAATCCTTGCTGTAGGAGTTCTGGTCGCCGTCGTGCGGTTCGGGCCAGAGGTTCTTCGGGTCCTTCGGCGCGCCGCCCAGTTCGAGCGGCAGGAAGTGGTCCTCCTCGTAGGAGCTGAGCGAGGTGTCGGCGTAGCCGTAGTCGATGATGCCCTGCTTCTTGAGCTGGTTGGTGTAGGTCGTCGGCGGGCGGATGGTGGCGGTCCAGCCGGAGACGCAGATCGTGTCGTCGATGGTGTCCTGGGTGACGTCCGGGTTGGTCGCGCCGGGCGTGCAGGCCGGGTCGGGCAGCGGGAGATAGGACTGCGAGCACTTCGCGGCGAGCGGGTGCGAGACGTCGGCGTGCGCGGCCGGCGCGACCAAAGCGAGCGAACCGGCCAGAATGACGGCAGGCGCGGCGAAACGGGCAAGTCGGGACATGGAAATCTCCTCCTCGGGCACGGTCGCGCCAGCGTCCGCCGAGACCGGGTTATCGCGGTACCTACCTTCGAAGGAATGAGTGAAGAATTAACCGGGTGCTCAGCTTGCCGGGCGACAAAATGCACAAGGTGGACGTAAATCCGGGGTTGCGAACCGGCCTTCTTTCGGGATGATCAAGCGATTGCGGAGCAACCCGGTCAAGTGCGGGTGAACGGCCCAAAACGCCTTGATCCGCCAGCATTCGGGCCTACGGGGCAGCGCGGCCGGAGGGGCTCCCGGCGCTTGGAAAGGTTCTTCGAAACCGTTTCCGGTCGGTTTTTATGCGCCTTCCCGGAGAACTGGGGAATAAATGGTGAAATCGATTTCCGCTGGGCCGTTCGGTTGAAGGTTGCGGCGTGCCGGTATCTGTTCCCGACCGTTGTGCGACCTTTTTCGTGAACGCCGCCGGAATCGATCTTTTCGGACGGAATTCCCGGGGGTGAGCGATGGGCGAACGCGAAGGACCGCGATCCGGTGCGGGACGCGGCGAGGGAGCGGAAAGCGGTCCGGCGGGCGAAAACGCGCCCGCCGAACCGGAATCGGGGTACGAGATTCCGATCGGGATGCCGGTTCCGGCCGCCGAAATGGAGCGGCTGAAGGCGGCCGCGCGGCGGCACCGCGATCGGGAGGAGGAGGCCGACGCCCCGGCACGGGCCGGCGACGAGGCCGCGGAGGAAGAGGGTGATCACCGTGATGCCTGAAGCACAGGTGCTCGAGGGCCAAGCCGGCGAAACGGCCGGCGGCGCGTCGCGGGAGATGGCGGATCTGACGGTCGGCGAACTGCTCGCCGAACCGCCGTCGCCGGACCGGTCTCCGTTGTTCGCGCAACGGTTTCCGGTGCCGGTCGAGGAATACGACCAGCTGAAGACCGGGGCGCGGGAGCACAGCCCGGACGCGCTGGCGCCCGAGGACGCGCTCGGCGTGCAGCTCGACGAGGAAGCCGCGGCGGAGCTGTCGGAGGAAAACCCGCCGGAGGACGAGATCGTCGAGGGGCTGGCCCCGGCGGCGTCGGCGAGCTTCGAGGGGATTTCGCAGACCGCGTTCCGCCCGCCGGACTGCACGGTCGCGGTCGGCCCGAAACAGGTGATGGCGGCGGTCAACGTCGACCTCGTCGGCTACGACAAGACCGGCCTGCAACAGTTCCGGTGGGCGAACTTCACCGCGATGTTCAACCCGGTGCTGCCTGCCGGAGCACAGCTTTTCGACCCGAAACTCGCGTACGACCACTACAGCGGCCGGTGGATCGTCTGCATCGCCGCCCGGCGCGCGAACCCGCAGGGCTCCTGGATCATGCTCGGCGTCTCGCAGACCGGCGATCCCGCGGGCGGCTACTGGATCTGGAGCACCGACGCGACCGCGAACGGTTCCACGGCCAGCGGCAACTGGTCGGACTACCCGATGCTGGGCTTCGACTCCCAGGCGATTTACGTGTCCACCAACCAATTCGCCTTCGGCGGCGGGTTCGCCTACGCGAAACTCCGGATCTTCAACAAGGCGGAGCTCTACGGCGGCGGCGCGGGCGGGGGCCACACCATCCGCTGGTGGGACTTCTGGGGCCTGAAGAACCCGGACCGCAGCGCCGCGTTCTCCGTGCAGCCGTGCTGCCATTTCCAAGGCGTGGGCGGGAATCCGCGCGCTTACCTGGTGAACTCGCTGTTCCCGTCGGGGTCGAGCCTGACCCTGTGGACGCTGTCGAATCCGCTGGGCCTGTGGTCGGGCGGCGCACCGGCGCTCTCCGCGACCGCGATCAACTGCCGCAGCTACAACCTGCCGCCCGGCGCGGTGCAAAAGGACGGCGGGACAACGAGAATCGCCACGAACGACACCCGGTTGCTCAACGCGGTCTTCCAAGCGGCGGGCAGGACGCAGCGCTTGTGGACCACGCACACCTCCGCGTACAGCTGGCCAGGCGACTCCGAGGCGCGGTCTGTGGTGCAGTGGTACGAGATCGACGTGCCCAGCCACTCGATCACGCAGCAGGGCGCATTTGGTGCACCCCGCAAGCACTACTTTTTCCCGGTGATCCAGACCGACATTTCCCGCAACGCCCACGTGGCGTTCGGCCGGTCCGGGGACGACGAGTACGGCCACTTCCGCCAGACCGGCCGCCTCGTCACCGACCCGCCGGGCACGTTGCAGGGCAGCGCTTCGGTGATCGCCGGACAGAGCGCCTACACCGGCGGCAGATGGGGCGACTACTTCGGCATCGGCCGGGACCCGTCGGACTCCCGGACCGTGTGGAGCTACGGCGAATACGCCGGCGCGGGCAACACCTGGCGGACGCGCCTCAACGCGGCGAAGTACTGAGGGAGGCTCTCATGAACACTGCACAGAAGCTCCGCATCGCAGCCGAGGCCGGGCTTGCCGCGCTCAGCGCCGTCGCGCTGGTGCTGACGTTGACGGTTCCGGATTGGATCGAGCGCACGACCGGCGCTTCTCCCGACGGCGGGGGCGGAGAGGCTGAGTGGCTGCTGACAGCGGTCGCTTGCGCGGCGACGGTGTTGTTCGCCGGGTTGGCCGCGTGGGAGTGGCGGCGGTTGCGGACCGTGTGAGCGGTTGAGCGGGCACCGGTTTTCCGGCCGGTGCCCGTTTTAGCGCGGAAAGCCAGACGGGAATCTCGTGCCGCCCTAGGCTGGTCCGGTGACTGTCTTCGAGCCGTCGTCCGAGATTCGCCGAGCAGACGTTCCGATGTATCTGGTGGAAGACCCGCGCGCTCCAGCCGGACCCGGTTCCCGGAACACCTTCGGCGGCAGGCCGATCCTGCCCGCGGGCGAGGACTGGCCGGAGTGCTACTGCGGCGCGCGGATGGTGCTCTTCTTCCAGTTGGACGTCCCGCCGGACATCCCGCGGTTCGGCGGCGACCATCTGCTCGTGTTCCAGTGCCCGGTGCACAACGACGCGGCCTGCCTGCGGGAAGACCCGCAGCAGTTTCCGGAGCGCTACTGGGAAAAACCGCGGATTTGGGGGCACCCCGGCGCGTTCTGGCGGATCATGCTCCACCGGGACCCGACCGGTCCGGCTGCCGAGGAGGAACCGCATCTCCTCAGCCGCGAGCTGGTACTCCGCCCGGCGCCCGAGACGGAGACCGTGCGGCGGCCCGGCGAAACGCACCCCGGACTGAGTGTCGGCCGGGGCGGGTTCAAGGTCGGCGGCCTGCCGCGCTGGCAGCAGGATCCGGAAAGCCACCGCTGCGCGTGCGGCGCCGAGATGCTGTTCTTGTGCGGTCTGCCGGAGGACGTCGGCTTCCAGAGCCGCCCCGGTCAGCCTGAACAGCTGGACAGCTCCTATTCCTACGCCTACGTGCTGTTTCTCGGCAACGCCCTGTACTTGCTCGCCTGCCCGGAACACTGTCACCCGGCGGCGGTCTGGCCGGTGCTGCAGCACTGAGCCCGCCTGGCGTCATTCCTCATAGGTGATCGAGTACCGAGCCGCGACCGGATTGATCTTCACCGGGTCCACCGCGCCGTCCGTCAGCACCGCGGGCCCGGCCTCGAACAGATCCTCCAGGTAGTGCTCCCACCCGCCGGGCGAGGAGATCTGCAGCAACCGCGGCGCGGGGTCCGACGCCGCCCGCAGCGCGTGCGGAACCCCATGCGGCAGCAGCACGAACATCCCCTTCGTCGCGACATGCGTCTCGTCGGCGAAGTCGATGCCCAGTTCGCCTTCGAGGACGTAGATGCACTCGTCGGCCTCGTGGTGGACGTGACGCGGGATGTCGCGCGCCAGCGTCACCTCCAGCAGGGAAAACCGGGCCTCGGTGTCGCCCGCCATCGCCTTCACCGCGAACGCGGGCGGCAGCGGCACCCGGCCCGGGCGCGCCTCGCCGGGCTGCAGCAGCAGGAAACGGTCCTTCGTCATGGGGTATCCTCGCAAAAGTAGTGGAAGCGGAGTCCGTTTCCAGATTAACCGGAGGAGGGCGTCGGTTGTCAACGGAGCGCAAGCCGAGGGCGGACGCGGAACGCAACCGGGCCCGCGTGCTGGAGGCGGCCCGCGTGCTGCTCGCCGAGCACGACGACGTCCAGCTGCCGGAGATCGCGCGGGTCGCCGGAGTGGGCGTCGGGACGGTGTACCGGAATTTCCCGGACCGGCGGGCGCTCGTGGAAGCGTTGGCGGAGCAGCGGTTCGCCGAGATCGCGGAGTACGCGCGGAAGCGGTGCCTCGACGGGAAGTCCGGGGTCAACCGCTATCTGCGGCACGTCGGCGAGGTGCTGTCCGGGGACCGGGCGCTGTCGTCCGCCATCGAGGCGGCGCGCGGGACGGCGGGGAGCGAACCGCGCGGCGACGCTCTGGCGGTGCTGGAAACCGTGGTGGCGCAAGCGATCGCGGCGGATCAGGCGGCGGGGGTGCTTCGCCCGGATTGCACGGTCGGCGACGTGTACCTGCTCGTCGGCTGCCTGTCGTCGGTGGTCCGCACGGGGAGCGGGGACTGGCGGCGGTTTGTGGAGCTGGCTCTGGAGGGATTGCTGCCCCGGGACTAGTCGTAGTCCGCCAAGCGCATCAGGTAAGAGTTGAGTTCGCCGCTGTCGTGCATCGCGATCAGCACGGCGGCCATCTTCCGCACGCCGGGTTCGCGGACGATCAGCCCGTCCGGCACGGCGAAATAGCTGCCGCCAGCGCACTCGCCGGTGCTTTCCCAGCGGCGCATGATCCGGTCGACCTCGTCGAGGGTGAACATCGTCGCGCTCCACCGGGAACCGTCGGGGTAGCGGACCTCGACGTCGACGTTGTCCACCTCGTCGGGTTCCTCGCCGCCGCCGACGAGGAACATCGCATCGAACGCCGACGTCCGGAAGACGTAGTACGAAGAGTCCCAGCGGTCGGACAGAATTTCGGTCCCCACGGCGAAAAGCCTAGCGGGCCGTCCCGGAAACGGAGCGGCCCGCTGGCTCCGAAATCAGGCGAGGTCCTCCAGCGGAACCTCGGGGTCGGCCAGCCGCTCCGGGTCCACTGCCTTGCCGGAGCGGATGAGCGCCTTGATCGGATCCGTGACGTCCCAGACGTTGACGTTCATCCCGGCCAGCACGCGGTTTTCCTTGAGCCAGAAGGCGATGAACTCGCGCCCGGCCACGTCGCCGCGGAAGACGACGCGGTCGTGGCCCTCGATGGTGCCGAGGTATTCCATGCCGAGGTCGTACTGGTCGGTGAAGAAGTACGGCAATTCGTCGTACGACTCCTCCTTGCCGAGCATTCCGGCCGCGGCCACGGCGGGCTGGTTGAGCGCGTTCGCCCAGTGCTCGACGCGCAGGTGCTTGCCCAGGAACGGGTGGTAGGCGTTCGCGACGTCGCCCGCGGCGAAGATGTCCGGGTCGCTCGTGCGCAGGCTCGCGTCGGTCACCACGCCGTTGTCGACGCGGAGGCCGGCCGCCTCGGCCAGTTCGACGTTCGGCTTGGCACCGATCCCGGCGAGCACGGCGTCCGCTTCGAGGACGCTGCCGTCGCCGAGGCGGATCCGCTTGCCCTGGCCGCCGTTGGAGATGTGCTCGACCTGGACGCCGAGCCGCAGGTCGACGCCGTGCGCGCGGTGCAGGTCGGCGAACACCGGCGCGACCTCCGGGCCCAGCGCGGTGATCAGCGGCAGGTCGAGCGCCTCGACGACGGTGACCTCCACTCCGGCCTGGCGCGCGGCGGCGGTCGCTTCGAGGCCGATCCAGCCGCCGCCGACGACCACCAGCTTGGCTGCGGTGCCGAACAGTTCGCGGAGCCGGTCGGAGTCCTCGATCCGGCGCAGGTAGTGGATCCCCGCGGTGTCCGGCAGCACGCGCGGGCTCGCGCCGGTGGCCAGCAGGAGCTTGTCGTAGCCGAGGCTGGTGCCGTCGTCGAGGGTCACCTGCTTCTCGTCCCGCGCGATCGCCGTCGCCTTGACGCCCTGGCGCAGCTCGACGTTCTTCTCGGCGTACCACGCGGCGTCGTGCACCTGGAAGCTCTCGGCCTCCGCGTTGCCCGCGAGGTAGTCCTTCGACAGCGGCGGCCGCTCGTAGGGCAGGTGCCGCTCGTCGCCGACGATGGTGATCTTCCCGTCGAAACCCTTGTCGCGCAACGCTTCCGCGGCCTTGGCTCCGGCCAGCCCGGCTCCGATGATGACGAACGACGAGGTCACTGACGAACTCCTTCGATGCGGGGACGACGGGAGTACTTATATCACTAGCGAAGTTTGGTCTTATTCGGGAGCGCGGTCAAGTTCCCCTGATCAGAGGTACCCAAATGAGACAGCGCCTACCCAGAAGGGTGTTACCTCGCTGCTCAGCCGTACCCGCCGCCGGTGTAGCCGCCCCCGCTGTACCCGCCGGTGCCCGACGGCGCGGTGCTGGGTGCGGCCGCATTGGTGATCGCGGTGCCGCCCGGCGAGACCATCCACCACAGCCCGCCGCTGAGGTTCAGGCCCTGGCCGTTGGTCTGGCCAGGGGAGTGGTCGCCGCTGTAGCGGTACAGCGGATGTCCGCCGAGCGTTTCCTGCTTGGACCCGTCCTGCCGGGTGATCGAGCCGAGGCTGCCCTGGGCGGGTCCGGTGAGCTGGGTGCCCGCCTTGACCGGGGGCCAGTAGCTCGCGCAGCTCGCGGTGCAGACGGACTGGCCGTCGTGGTCCGCGGCGAACAGGTAGATCGTGTCGCCGTTGCTGTCGGTCAAATGCGTCGGCGCCGCGGGCGGTGCGGCCGTGGTCCCGCTGCTCCCGTTGGCGCCGCTGTAAGTGCCGCCACCGCACGCCGCAGCGAACAAGCCCGCCGCGGCCAGTGCGGCAGCTAGTCCGAAAGTTCTTGGAGTTGCCCGAATTTTGACCTTCATCCCAGCCTCCAGCCGTGCGTGGGTGACGCTCTTCCCTCGACACGCGGCTGGCGCCGGAACGGTTCAGTCCGATTTGGCGAGCGTCACAGCGTCTGGACGGGAGGAACCCCGGCACGTACGGTATGGCAAGCCTTACCTTAGTCACTCTCCGAGGAGGACCCATGCCAGAGCGTGTGCTCGACCGGGCCGTCCCGTTCGTGCTCGGCCTGTTCCGCATCGTCGTAGGCCTGCTCTTCGCGGCCCACGGCGCGGCGGCGCTGTTCGGGATTTTCGGCGGCGGCCCGAAGGGCGGAACCGTCGCCGCCGGCATGTGGCCGTCCTGGTACGCGGCGGTGATCCAGTTGGCGGGCGGCCTCTTGGTGGCCTTCGGGGTGGGCACCCGGATCGCGGCGCTGGTCGCGTCGGGCTCGATGGCGTACGCGTACTTCGTCGTCCACCAGCCGGACGGGTTGCTGCCGCTGCAGAACCACGGCGAGCCCGCGGCGATGTTCTGCTGGGCCTTCTTGTTGCTGGCCTTCACCGGGCCGGGTGCGCTCGCGGTTGACGCGTTGTTCCGGAAGGGGCCGGACGAGGCTCGCGGCGCGCGACCGCTGGGTGTCGTGGCGAGCGGCACGGTTCCGGCTAATTCCGGAGCGCGCGACTAGGGCGGGTGCGAAAGGCGCGCGTTCGGCCGGTTGCGATCCGCCGAACGCGCGCCTTCGTTCACCTCAGTTGCCGGTGAAGAAGATCCCGGTCGCCCACACCGTGCCAAAGCTGTCGCTGGTCGCGCCGCGGTAGAAGGGGTGGGTGTGTCCTTGGTTGTCCCGCAAGTAGCCCTCGTAGCTGTCCGAGTGCACCGCATAGACGCCCGGGAGGTCCATCCAGCCTTCGGCGGAGCTCCGGTCACCGTCCCAGACGTAGCAGTAGGAGTGGCCGGAGTTGCCGAAATAGACCCGGACGACGCTCGAGAGGTTGCACGAGGAGTTCACGACCTTGGCGTCGGCCGGGGTCGTCGCAGCGAGGACGCCGACGGTGGCGAGGATGGCTCCGGTTGCGAGTTTTCGGGAAAGCTTCATGTGTCTCCCCTGAGGATGTGTGCGACGGCCCGTATCTGGGCCGTCGCGGGAGACCGAAGCTAAGAGCCGCCGTCCTAGATTCGTCCTAGATCCGTTCCCTGAGCGCGGGGGAGCCGGTCAGACGGTGCTCGCGGCGCGCGACCACTGGGCAGCAAGCCGTGCAGCCTCCTGCGCACGATCCAAGTCAACCCCGGCGCGCGCGACCAGCCGGAGCCGGGAGATGCCGTCCGGGACGCTGGGCGGGCGGAAGCAGCCGACGACGATGTCCCGTTCGTACAGCAGGTTCGCGGCGGCGACAGCCTGCTCCGGCGAGTCCGCGGGAATCGACTGCACCGCACCAGGAGCCCGCGAAACCCCTGCGGCGTCGGCGATCGCGACGGCAGCGCGATGCAGATCCTCGACCCGCGAAGGCTCGGCCGCGATGATCCGGCACGCTTCCGCCGCGCTCGCGGCAGCAGCGGGGGCGAGGCCGGTGTCGAAGATGAACGTCCGCGCGGTGTTGACCAGATGTTCGCGCAGCAGCGGCGATCCCAGCACCGCGCCGCCCTGTGCGCCCAAGGCCTTCGACAAGGTGGCGGTGACCGCGACGTGCGGCGCGCCCGCGAGACCGGCCGCGTGCACCGCACCCCGGCCGTTGCCCGCGACACCGATGCCGTGCGCTTCGTCCACCACCAGGAACGCGTCGTATTCAGCGCACAATGCCGCGGTGCGAACAAGATCCGTCGCGTCGCCGAGCACCGAATAGATCGACTCGACCACCACGATCGCCCGATCCTGGCACCGGTCGCGCAGCAGCTGCGCGAGCGCGTCCAGATCGCCGTGCGGGCAGATCGCGACGGGGGAGCGGGAGAGCCGCGCGCCGTCGATCAGCGACGCGTGGATGTGCGCGTCGGTGATCAGCAGCGTGTCCGGCGAGCCGAGCGCGGTGATGACGCCGATGTTCGCCGTGTAGCCGCTGGAAAATCCGAGCGCCGCCGGTTGCCCGGTGAGGTCGGACAGTTCGCGTTCCAGTTCCGTGTGACACGGCGTGGTGCCGGTGACGACTCGCGACGCGCCCGCGCCCACGCCGTACTTCTCGACGGCTTGGACGGCGGCCGCACTTAGTCGCGGATCGGTGCTGAGACTCAGATAATCGTTCGACGCGAGGTCCACTGTGGACGCTTGAGGATGCCGTCGATCATCGGTCCGCCGGACGAGACCGGCGACGTGCCGGTCCCGTTC
Source organism: Amycolatopsis sp. cg13 (assembly GCF_041346965.1). Classification (GTDB taxonomy): domain Bacteria; phylum Actinomycetota; class Actinomycetes; order Mycobacteriales; family Pseudonocardiaceae; genus Amycolatopsis. Next base: position 2,096,327 of record NZ_CP166848.1, on the reverse strand, counting down.
GGCGGAGGTCAGCCAGTCGTGCATCGACACCATGGCGGTCACGCGTTGGGCGCGGCGGCGGTGCCCGCGCCGCGTTCCCGCAGGGACGGGGCGGAGTGCTCGGCCTGCTGCTGTTCGCCCGCGCCGAGGACCTCGAATCCGGCGTCGGCGATCATCTCCAGGTCGGCCTTCGCGGCCTGGCCCTCGCTGGTGAGGTAGTCGCCGAGGAACAGCGAGTTCACCACGTGCAGCGCGATCGGCTGCAGCGACCGCAGGTGCATCTCGCGACCGCCGGCCATCCGGACTTCCTTTGCCGGGCAAGCGAATCGCGCCAGCGCGAGGATGCGAAGCGCGCGCAGCGGGTTCAGCTCCCAGGTCCCGGCGAGCGGCGTGCCCTCGAACGGCATCAGGAAGTTGACCGGGATCGAATCGCTGTCGATGTCGCGCAGCGCGAAGATCGCGTCGATGAGCTCGTCGTCGGTCTCGCCCATGCCGACGATCAGGCCGGAGCACGCGGAAAGCCCGGCGGACTTGGCCTTCTCGACGGTGTCGACGCGGTCGTCGTATCCGTGCGTCGTGCAGATCTCGGAGTACCGCGACTCGCTCGTGTTGAGGTTGTGGTTGTAGGCGTCGACGCCGGCTTCGCGCAGCTTCTCGGCCTGGCCGTCCTTGAGCAGCCCGAGGCACGCGCACACCTCCACGTCGGCGTGCGCGGACTTCACCGCCTCGACGGCCTGGGCCACGCGGTCGACGTCGCGGTCGCTCGGCCCGCGCCCGCTCGCGACCAGGCACACCCGCGACGCGCCGCCCTGGACGCCCGCGCTCGCCTGGCGCGCCGTTTCCTCGGCGGACAGCCACGAGTACTTGAGGATCTGCGCGGACGACCCGAGCCGCTGCGAGCAGTACCCGCAGTCCTCGGGGCACAGGCCCGATTTCAGGTTGACGAGGTAGTTGACCTTGACCCGGTTGCCGAAGTGCGCGCGCCGCAGCCGCCCGGCCGCCGCGACCAGGCCGAGCACGTCCTCGTCCGGGCATTCCAGCACCGCGCGGGCGTCAGTTCGGTCGAGTACGCCGCCGGCCAGCTGCCGGTCGGCCAGGTCGTCGAAGGTTTTGAACACCTATCAAATCCTAGGCGGCCGCTCGGCCGGAAGCAAGCGGCAGGCAGAATGAGAGGGGTGAAGGTGACGCGAGACCAGATCGTCGACCGGGCGTACGAGCTGCTGCGGGAGGCGGGGCTGAGCAGCCTGTCGATGCGGCGGGTGGCCCTCGACCTGGGGGTTCAGCCGGGCGCGCTGTACTACCACGTCGCCAACAAACAGGAGCTGCTCGCCGTCGTCGCCGCGCGGATCCTGAAGGGCCTGCCAGGGGTGGCGAAGGACCCGCGCGACGCGGCTGAGGGCTTCCGCTCGGCGTTGCTGCAAGTCCGCGACGGCGCCGAGGTGGTGTCGTTCGTGCAGGCCTACCGGCCGGATCTGCTGGTGCCCACGCACGCGCTGCGCAAGCTGTTCACCGGGAAGTTCGACGAGCGGCGCGCGGAGTGGGCGGCGCGGACGGTTGTCCATTATGTACTCGGCTTCGTCTCGGAGGAGCAGAACCACGCGGAGCTGGTGCGTGCGGGGATTGTCGAGGAGGATCCGGCGCACAGCGGGGATTCGGACGAGGCGTTCGGGTTCGGGATCGACGCGATCCTGAGCGGACTGTCGTGAGAACCGCACCCCGAAAGTCCTCTTCGGACCGGGTGAGTTGCTGAAGCCCGTCGTCGACATTCTGAAGTGCGTCAAGGGACTACGCTGGTCCGGTACCCGGCATTCGTGGAGGAGCGCCCCGTTGTCGCCATCGTCCGGCCTGGTGTCGCGGATGGAACGGCACCAGGTCGTCGTTTACCTCGGCGCGCTCGCCGTCGGTGCGTTGGCCGGCTGGCTGGCCCCGGCGGCCGGACCGGTTCTGGAACCGGCGATCAACCCCGTGCTGGCGGCACTGTTGTACGTCACGTTCCTGCAGGTGCCCGCCGCCGAACTGGGCCGTTCCCTGCGCGACGGCCGGTTCCTCGGCGCCGCGCTGACGGTCAACTTCGTCGTCGTGCCGCTGGTCGTCGCGGCGATGTTCGTCTTCTTCCCAGCCGGGCAGGCGCTGCGGCTGGGCATGCTGCTCGTGCTGCTGGCCCCGTGCGTCGACTACGTGATCGTCTTCAGCGGCCTGGCCGGAGGCAGCAGCCGCCGTCTGCTGGCCGCGACGCCGTTGCTGCTGCTCGCCCAGATGGTCCTGCTGCCCGGGTTCTTGTTCCTCTTCCTGGGCGCGGACCTGGCGCAAACCGTGCGGGTCGAGCCGTTCCTCGAAGCGTTCCTCGTGCTGATCGTCCTCCCGCTGGCGCTGGCCTGGCTCACCCAAGCCTGGGCAGCCCGGCACGAGGCCGGCCGCCGGTTCGCCGACGCGGCCGGGACCGCCATGGTGCCGCTGATGGCCGCGACGCTGGTGACGGTCGTCGCGTCGCAAACCCCCAAGCTCCACGGCGGACTCGGCCCGGTCGCGTCGGTGGTGCCGTTCTACGTGGTGTTCCTGGTGGTGATGGCGTTCGCCGGACTCGGTGTCGCGCGGCTGTTCCGGTTGGACGTTCCGGCCGGACGGGCGATCGTCTTCACCGGGGCTACGCGGAACTCGCTGGTGGTGCTCCCGCTGGCGCTGGCGCTGCCGGACGGGTTCGCGGTCGCGCCGGTCGCGGTGGTGGCGCAGACGTTGGTCGAGGTGGTCGGAATGGTGTGTTACGTGCGGTTGGTGCCTCGGTTATCGCGCTAGCTGTGTTTTTGGCGCCGACTTCGTCGTCGCGGGCGGGATCGCTTTTATGCCGACGTTTGGGGGCTGCCCGGCGTGACGGGCCTTCGGCCTATCACGCCGGGCAGCCCCCAAACGTCGGCGCGATCCCGCATGGTGGTCGAGTTTGGGGGGGAGGGGTTCAGCGGCCGGTGGAGCCGTCGATTAGTTCGCGGAGGATGTCGGCGTGGCCGGCGTGCCGGGCGGTTTCCTCGATCATGTGGGTGAGCGCCCAGCGGACGCTCGGGCCGTCGCGGCCTAGCATCGGGGCGGCTGGATCCGGGCAACCGTCGAGAAGTTCGTTGGCGCGCTTCACTGTTTCCCGGTAGCGAGTGACGACGTCGGCGACGTTGTCCTTGGTACGGAAGGTCGACGGCCAGTTTGTCACTGTTTCGCCGAGAAACACGGACCGTTCCACGAAAGTCAGATGATTGAGCAGTCCGAGCAGATTCGTCCCGGACGGAACCGCGGCCGCGTGGGCCTCGGGGTTCGGCGCGCCGTCGACCTTAGCGGCGACCGAAGTGCGGAGATAGTCGAGAAATCCGCGCAGGACTTCGGTTTCGCTGCTTCCGGTGCGGGGCGGCGGGGTGTCGCGGCGGCGAGGCACAGGGGTTCTCCTTGGGATCAGTCAGCGCGGCGGATGAGCAGGACATGGTCGACGACCTCGGCGGTCTGGCCGTCCGGTCCGGTCGCGACGCGGGCGGGGGAGCCGGCGCGTTCGACGGTCCACCCGGCCGGATCGAGGGCGAGGTCCGCGGCGATTTCCGCGGGGCCGGGGAAATGCGCGTCCGGGTCCTGGTTCCACGACCACGGCGCGCTCGAACCGTGGTCCACGATCAGCAACCGGCCGCCTGGGCGCAGGGCGTGCGCGGCGGTGCGCAGGACCGTGGCCCGGTCCAGTTCGAAAGGGGTCTGCAGGTAGTGCGCCGTCACGAGGTCGAAGTCGCCGGGCGGGAAGCTGACCCGCAGGTCGTGCCGCACGGCGGTGATCCGCGCGCCGGAAAGGCGGTTGACCGCGACGGCCGAGATGTCGGTGGCGGTCACGTTCCAGCCGCGGGCGGCGAGCCAGCGTGCGTCGCCGCCGTTGCCGCAGCCCAGGTCGAGTGCATCGCCAGGCGGGAGGTCGGCGACGCACTCGACCAGCCGGGCGTTCGGCCGCGGGTCCGCGGGCGGCCGGGCGGCGTGGACTTCGTCCCAGAACAGGGTCGCGTCGGTGGTCATCGGTCGGCTCCTCGGGTCGGGGTGCGTCCAGGGTCGCCGGAGCCGCATCCGGAGGGCGAGCGATCTTGCCGGAACGGCAATTCCCACCTGCTGGACAGCGCCGGGCAAGATCGTTTCGCCGGTACTGTCGGACGCGAACGGCCGGAAAACGAGGAGCTGTCATGAAAATCGGCGCCATCGACATCGTCCCGGTCCTCGACGGCATCGCCCGGCTGCCGCTGGCCGGCACGGTGGTCCACGCCCGGGGCGCGCGATGGGAATGCCGCCATCAGCCGGTGTCCGCCGACGGCCGGATCCGGATGGACGTCGGCTCCTTCCTCCTCCCGCTGGGCGAGCGGACGGTGCTGGTCGACGCCGGGACCGGGCCGGGCTTCGAGCACGACGGCTTCGCCACCGGCGGCCTCCTCGACAACCTGCGCCGTGCCGGGGTCGCGCCCGAGGACGTCACCGATGTGGTCTTCACTCATCTGCACGTCGACCACGTCGGCTGGTCGACCGTGCGCGACGAAGCCGTCTTCCCCCGCGCGACATTCCGCATGCACGCCGCCGATTGGGCATACTTCACGACCGGCGACACCGCGGATCCTGCTGTGCGGCAGACGTTCGCGCCGATCACCGGCCAGGTCGAAACCTTCGACGAAGAAACCGAACTGGCGCCCGGGCTGATCGCGCGCCCCGCGCCCGGCCACACGCCCGGATCGACGGTGTTCGTGGTCAGCGACGCCGGTGAACGCGCCTTGCTGCTCGGCGACGTCCTGCACACGGTGGCCGAACTGACCGACCCGGAATGGGAAGGCATGTTCGATGTGGACCGCGCCGCGGCGACCGCGATGCGACAGCGGCTCGCGGCCGAACTCGAAGCGTCCGGCGATGTTTTCGCTCCCGCGCACTTTCCGGAATTGGCCTTCGGGCGGCTGATCAGCGCCGATGGGATCCGGCAGTTCGCTTGGGTTTGAACGGAAATGCGCTCGGGGCCGCCGGGTTGTCAGCCGTCGCTGTGGTTTCCCTCGGCTGTGTGCAAGGCTGTCGCGTTCCGCTGGGTAGAACCCGCGCGCACGGGAGGCGAGGTTTGCCCTGGCGCCGAGCAGATCCGGCAGTTCACCGGGGCTTAAAGGGAAATGCCCTCGCCGTACGCCGCCCGGTCACCCGCCGTCGCGCCGGGGCGGCGTTTCCCGGGACCACGTGCACGGCTGCCGCGTCCCGCCCAGCAGGACCAGCACATCCGGGCTCACCCCGGCGCGCACCCGGGAAGCGAGTTCCGGCGAGGTTTGCCCGAGTGCCGAGTAGACCGCGCGGACCAGGCATCTCGCCGCGTGCGGGGAACGCCTGGTACGCAACGAGATCTCCATCAGGAGGGCCTCCCGGTCGCACGTGCGGCCCCGGCTCGGCACGACGATGCCCAGCCGGGATTGCTCGGCCAGAGGAAGACATCGCAGCAGGCTGTCGACGACGCAGTCGATCGCGAGCCGGTTCCGTTCCGTGCTGTTTCGGCGAGGCCCCGGCAGAATTTCCTTCCGCACCAGCATGGGACCATCAACTCCTTGGCGCAGAGTAGCCGATCCGCCTCGCGGGGTGGCGTTCCTGTTCCATGCGCCGGAAAACGAACCGGTCGCGGTCCATTGTGGACTCATAGCCGAGCTTAGCCGGGCGAGCCGGACAAAACGGCGAGCCGGTCGAGGGAGTCGCGCAGGCGCGCGGGCACGTCGCCGCCGCGCTGACCGGCCGGAACCGACAGGTGCAGGGTCGCGTGGCTCGTGCCCGCCGCACCGGACGCGACCTGGAGCCAGCCGCCGCTCCATTCCAGCCGGAGCCGGTCGCCGTGCCCGGCCGGGGGCGCGGCGGCCGGCTCCGGCAGCCAATCGTTCAGGTGCGCGGCATCAGCGGCGACGGCGTACACGTGTTCCGCCGGCGCGGGCATCCGCCGCTCGGCTTCGAACTCGGTCATGATCTCGGCTACCCGTTCCGCGGCGCCGCGAAACGAGAGAGTCCATAGTGGACGGTCGCGGGCCGTGGCCGGCGGGCAGGTCACACCACGGTGCTCAGGACGGCGTCGAGATCGGCCGGGGTGCCCAGGGTCCGGAGTTCCGGCGGCGCGAGACAGCCGATCCGGTGGTCGTCGTCGCGCACCGCGGCCGCGAACTCGGCGACGCGGGACGCGGGCGGGGCGACCGACGGCCCGCCCAGGTAGCGGATGACGATGAGGTCCTCGCCGGAATGCGTTTCGACGGCGGCGGCCCAGCCGTGGATCTCGTCCCACAGCAGGGCGACGTCGCGGCCGGGGTAGGCGGGCAGGTGGCCGTCGAGGGCGACGTAGGCCGACACCGGGGTGTCGTGGTCGACCGTGCAGGACTCGAGGCCGATGCCCAGGGTGCCGGTGACGTCGGCGAGGTAGTTCCACAATCGCACCAGCGCGGGGTGCGACGGGCTGGTCTGGGCGGTGTGCAGCGGCATGGACACGGGGACAACGCCTTTCTCGCGCGAAGGGCTGGCGCGGAGCAGGGGTGGCCTGTTCCGCGCGAGGGACCGCGTGGGGTTCTCCGGCTGACCGCCGGAACGCGCCCTGGCGGGCGGTCCGGACCTGATTCCCGGTGAAGGGGCCTGGGAAACCTGGGAAGCGCGGCGAATCGGTCCGCGCGACCGGCCGGTCATCCGGAGTCACCTCCACCGTTCGACAGGGGCGCTCTCTTCTTCTAGCATGTCGTCGAAACGATGACAACTGCCGAGTCGTCGAGAGGATGACGCGATGGCGGAAGTGGATCCCGCCCTGCTGGTCGAGGGCGTCCGCGAGACGGTGCTGGCCGCCCGGGACGGCGGCGCGCCCGCCGAACGTTCGATGGCCGCGCTGTCCGCCTTGCGGGCGCTGCGCGACCAGCTCGGCGAGTGGGAGCCGGAACTGATCGCGGCCGCGCGGGAGTCGGGCGCGAGCTGGGCCGCGCTGGCCCCGGCGCTGGGCGTGGCGAGCAGACAGGCCGCCGAACGCCGGTACCTGCGGCTTCGGCCTTCGGCGACCGGGGAGACCACCGGCGAGGCCCGCGTCCACGCCGAACGGGACCGCCGCGCGGGAGACCGGGCGGTGGCGGACTGGGCGCGGCGCAACGCGGCGGTGCTGCGGCGTCTCGCCGCCGAGGTCAGCTCCGCGCCGGATTTGGACCCCGCGGGACAGGAAAGCGCCGACCGGCTCGGCGTCGCGCTGGGCGAGGACGACGTCACGAACCTTCTGCTGCCGCTGGCGGACGTCCGCGCGCACCTCGAATCGCGGCACGCCGCGCTGGCGGACCGGGTCGGCGAAGTCGGCGAGCACACGGACCGGGTGCGCCAGAACGCGGCCGGGCAGCGACGCGGACGCGCGCAGTGAGCCGGGCGCGCCTCGACCGGCGCAGCACGCCGCGCTGGCCGATCAGGTCGGCAAGCATGGGTGCCGGTTGCGGCGGGGCGAGGCCGGACAGCGCCGCAACCCGCCGGAATCGGACGTCCCCGGCAATCAGGCCGGCGAGCGCACTGCCCGGAACCAGGTGCCGCGGTCGCCCGCAATGAGCCGAACGTCGCATCCAGGGCGCCCCGCGCTGCCGGTTCCCCCGGGGATCCGAGATCATTTCCGGCGACGGCATTCGTGCGCGGTGCCGTCGTAAGGCATGCTATTCGCGGTTGAGCAGCCAGCCGCGTACTTTTCCTGCCCGGACGCAGGCGTTCCGGGCTTCCTGAGGAGGGAAAGAGCGATGAACGAGCTGACCGACCCGGTGATCGACCCGCCGGGTTCGCTGTCGATCGACCGGGCCGACCGCGCTCCCGCGGCGGTGCTGGCCCTGCGCGGGGACCTGGACCTCGGGACCGCCCCGCAATTGACGGCCGCGGTCGCCGAAACCGCCACCGGGAAGCCCCCGGTGCTGGTGCTGGACCTGACAGAGGTCGATTTCCTCGCCTCGGCCGGGCTGACCGTGCTGCTGGCCGCGTGCCGGGAGGCTCCGGCGGGCACCGAGGTGCGGATCGTCGCGTCCGGCCGGGCGACCCTGCGGCCGATCCAGTTGACCGGGCTGGAGCAGAGCCTGCCGCTGTACCCCACGCTCGAAGAGGCGCTGGCCGCGAAGTGATCAGGGCGTTCCGGCCCCTGCGGCGCGGTGAAGCACGACGAGTGCGACGTCGTCCTGCGGGGGCCGGGACCCCACCATGGCGGCCATGATCCGGGCGCAGGCCCGTTCCGGGTCCTCCGGCCGGACCAGTTCGGTCAGCTGGTCCATGCCGGTGTCGACGAGCCGGTCGCGCCGCTCGACGAGCCCGTCGGTGTAGAAGGCGGCGACGGCTCCGGGCGGCAGCTCGACGACCGTGGTGCGCCGCTCGACGGTGGCCCCGACAGTCAGGCCGACGGGCGGATCCGGCGGAGCCGCCACGAGTTCGGCCGGTTTGCCCGGCGACGCCACGACCGGCGGCAGGTGCCCGGCGAGCGACAGCGCGATGCTTTCGTGACCGGGTCTGAGAATGCCGTACGCGACCGTCGCCATCACGCCGTGTTCGAAGTGGTTCGCTTTGCGGTCCAGTTTGGCGAGAACTTGGGCGGGATCGTCGCAGTCGAGCGCGTACGCGCGCAGTGCGCTGCGGAGCCGTCCCATGATGACAGCGGCTTCGAGGCCGTGCCCGGACACGTCGCCCATCACGATGCCGGTCTGGCCGCCGGGAAGACGGAAGATGTCGTACCAGTCTCCGCCGAGCCCGGCCTCCGCGCCCGGCACGTAGCGGGCGGCGAGGCGCAGGCCGTCGATGACGGGCAGGACGCCGGGCAGCAGGCTGCGCTGCAGGGCGATGGTCGCGGCCTGGTTCTGGTGCATGATCTCCGCCTGCAGCACAGCGGCGAGCCGGTCGGCGAGCAGCCGCAAGGTTTCGATGTCGTCGGTGGTGAACCTGCGCTCCCGCACGGCTCCGATGTGCAGCACGCCGACCAGTTCGGTGCCCGCGAGCATCGGCACGCCGAGCATGGTGTGCAGGCCGCGTTCGGACAGCAGTGCGTTGAGCACCGTGGTCTTGTCGATGCGGTCGATGACGACCGGCTCCCGGCGCGCGGCGACGGCTCCGGCGAACCCCGCGCCCACCGGCACCTGGACGCCCTGGTAGACCTCCTCCTCGAGCCCGGCGGCCGCGACGGCGACGAGGCGGGCCCAGCGGGCGTCGTGCCGCAGCACGGTCGCGGTGTCGACGTCGAGCACGGCGCAAGCCCGGGCGAGGATCTTCGTGAGCTCCTCGCCGAGGTCGGCGTTGCTCGCCCCGGCGCCGAGGATTTCGGCGAGGCGAGTGCGCGATTCGGGCTCCGGCGCGTGAGGCGGCATGCAGCGACAGTAACCGAACCGGCTCCGAGGTCCAGAGATGTGCGGCGGCAGGTGTGAAGTCGGCCCTGTCCGGGTACGCCCGATTGGGCACCGGCGAAGTCGAGAACGAGAAAGGGACTTCCCCACGTGATGTCAAGCGGCTGCGGCGAGGGGCGGCGAAACGCGGCGGCGTTTTCCGGCACGGGCAGGTCCCCGCGCCCCGTCGCGCCGTCGGCGGGAGAGGGGGCTCTTTGTCCCGGCCAGCGGAAGAGGGTCCGGCGTTGACCGGCCAGGACGACGAGCCCTGGGTGCTGGATCTGCGCGGCACCGGCGTCGCGGCGCTGCCGCGCGTGCGCGCCTGGGCGGGCAAGTCGCTGGGGCACCTGTCGCCGGAGCACCTCGCCGACGTCTTGATGGTGATCGAAGAACTCGCCTCCAACGCCTACGAGCACACCTCGGGGCCGTCCTGTGCGAGATTGACGGTCCTGTCCCGGCCGTGCGTCGTGGTGATCGAAGTGGACGATCCGGAGCCCGGCCGCCCGCAGGTCCGCCCGCCCGACTTCGAACGGGCGCGCGGGCGGGGGATGCTGCTCGTCGACCGGCTCGCCGACGACTGGGGCGTGCACGAGCATTCCGGCGGCAAGACGGTCTGGGCCCGGCTCGGCTGCGGGGTGCCGGCGCGGGAGGCCTGCGAGCCGTCCCGCTGACGGCGGGATTCACCGGCCCTGCTGCGGGTCGGAGTCGTCGTGTTCGTCGCCGGAGGTGCCCTGTTCGCCGCGGATAGTCTCGCGTTCCTCTTCGGGGGTGTCGCCGTAGACGTCGTCGGATTCGCGTGGTTCGGTCATGGTTTTGCTCCCTTCGTTCGCCGCTCGGATACCCGGGCGGCGGCGCGGGCAACCCGGTTGTCCGCGCTCGCATCGGGTATCCGGCGGGCGAGACGGAAGGAGCGGCGGGATGGCCGAAGGGGACATTCACACGTGTCGCGAGGGCAGGCTGTGGAAGAACCGGATCGAGGGCGTCCGCCGGGTCGCGAACACCGCGGCGCGGCGCGGCGACGCGGTGTCGGTCGGCCGGGAAATGGCGCAGGCGCGCGGGGTCGGCCACTTCGTCCACGGAGAACCCCGGGCAAGCGGCGACGGCGAGATCGTCGAGCAGCGCTCCTACCGCCGCGCGACCGGCGTGGCGTGATTTTGGCGCGGTGCGGCGGAAAACGCTGTTTGTCCTGAACGGACGGGGGTATCCCGGCGGACCGACCGAGATGGAGGACCGCCATGACCACGTCTGTGCGCACTGAAGCGGAGGCCCGGCCGCTGGGCAGAGTATTCCGCCTGCCCGGGGTTTACCGTCCGCAAGAAGACACCGCGTTGCTCGCCGACGTGCTGGCGGCTGATTCGAGCATCGGATGCGGGATGCGCTGCGCGGACTTGGGAACCGGCAGCGGCGCGCTGGCGATCGCTCTGGCCCGGACGGGCGCCGCGGTCGTCGCGGCGGACATTTCGAGGCGGGCCTTGGCTTCCGCGTGGATGAACACCGTGCTGCGGGCGCTGCCGATCGGCCTGCTTCGCGGCGGGCTGCGGGAGGCAGCCGAGGCCGGACCGTACGACGTCGTGGTCGCCAATCCTCCCTACGTGCCTTCGCCGACGCCGACGGTTCGCTCGACTCGCGCGTGGGACGCCGGGCCGGACGGACGCGCGATGCTGGACCCGTTGTGCGCGGCCGCTCCTTCGCTGCTGACCCGCGCCGGCGCGCTCTACCTGGTGCAGTCGACGATGTCCGATGTGGACAAGACCCGGTTCGCGCTGGCGGCGGGCGGCTTGCGCAGCGAGGTGCTGGCGCGGGCGGAGGTGCCGTTCGGGCCGGTGGTGTCCGGGCGGCTGGACTACCTCGTCGAACGCGGATTCCTGCGGCCCGGCGACCGCGCGGAGGAACTGGTGGTGCTCCGTGCCGCGCGATGAACGCCGGGTCCGGGTGGTGCCGGGCGGGCCGGTCCTGGTGGAGGGACCGGTCGAGGTGTCCACTTCGGACGGACGAACGGTGCGGTCGGACCGGTTCGTCGTCGCGGTGTGCGCTTGCCGGCGGAGCAAGCGGTTTCCGTGGTGCGACACCAGTCATCGGAAGCGGGTCCGGGGTGGCGGCTGACTCGCTGAGGCCTGGTCGCGCGGGTTCGCGACCAGGCCTCTGTGCGGTCAGGGGAGCGGCTGGCGCAGCGACGACAGCCCGGCCTGCCAGCAGCCGAGCAGATGCTGGTCCAGTTGCGCCTCCAGGAATCCGGTGGCCTGGATGCCGAACACGACGTCCGCCGCCAGTTCCGGTTCCGCGGCCAGCAGTCCGCCCACGACCTCGTGCCGCATGACCTGCTCGTGCACCGCGTCGGCCTCGATGTGTTCGGTGTAGAAGAACCGGCAGGCCGCCGGCGCGTCGAGGCGGCGCAGGATCCGGTCCATCCGCTGCGCGCCCGGGGCGGTGGTGATCTCCGCGGCGGCGAAGTGCCCGACCAGTGACCCGCGCGACGCCCGGTGCAGGCCGAACATCGACATCATGTTGACCAGCGCGAGCATCGGCCCGGGAACGTGTTCGAGCAACGCCAGGTACCCGTCGGGCAGGCCGGCCGCCGCGAGCAGGTCGGCGAACAGCTTGGCGTGCACCCGGTCCGCGTGCCCGCCGCCGAACTCGTCGAACTCGACCGCCACCAGTCCCGCCTTCGCCGGGCCGGACAGCCGCGGGATGACCCAGGCGTGCGGGTCGGCTTCCTTGAGATGGTAGATCGAACGGTGCGCGAACAACTCTCTGATGTGCCACCATTCGCCTTCGGCCAGCAGGAAAGCGACCGCGCCGTCGGCGTCGTGTTCGGTGAGCAGCGCGTCGAGTTCGGCGCTCGCGTCGGAGCCGCCGGGAACCGCTTCGCGCAGGGCGGAGCGGAACGTGTTTTCCAGCTCTGCCCGGATTCGCAGCAGTGCGGTGTCCCATTCGCGCTCCGCGTCGATGCCCGGCAGCCCGCGGTAGTGCAGTTCGTAACAGAGATGCAGGGCGAGGTGGAGATCGTCGCCGAACGGATCCGCGTCCCGCAGATCGACGGCGGGCTGGCTGCCAGGCTCGCGCAGAATCTCCAGCAACGCGGCGGAAACCGGCCCGCGAGCAGTCGGCAGTGCGGTGAGGGAGGTCGTCATCGTCCCCGGGTACCCGCCTGACGCCGCCTCACGCGTGGGACGGTGCGTTCGGTGAGCATCGCGACGACTCGGTCGGGTCCGGCTTTGCGTTGTGCGGTTGAGCCGGTGCCGTCGCGGAGTGTGGTGCGGATGAGGCTGTGGGTGAGTTCCTGGTCGCCCGCCGCGCGGAGGGCGGGCCTGATGTGGCCGAGCAGGTCGGCGAGAACGTCGGCGGCGGGCAGCGGTCTCGCGCGGACCGGATCGACGAGGGCACCGGTGAGACCGTGTCGCGTCGCCAAGCCGGATTTGCTCGGCTATGGCGGACCTGCCTGACGCTGCCTCACGCGTGGGACGGTGCGTTCGGTGAGCATCGCGACGACTCGGTCGGGTCCGGCTTTGCGTTGCGCGGTTGAGCCGGTGCCGTCGCGGAGTGCGGTGCGGACGAGTCGGTGGGCGAGTTCTTCGTCTCCGGTGGCGCGGAGGGCGGGGCTGACGTGGCGGAGCAGGTCGGCGAGTACGTCGGCCGCGGGCAGCGGTCTCGCGCGGACCGGATCGACGAGGGCACCGGTGAGGCCGTGTCGCGTTGCCGCCCACACCGCTGCCGCGCCGATCTGCGGATCGATCTCGGGCGCCTGGACGCCTTTGTCGAGGTCAGCCAGCGCGGTAGCGACGAGCGCACGCGACAGGACCGCTTGGAGGAGCGCGCCTTCGACGGTCAGCGGCACATCGGCGACCCGCAACTCCACTGTCGGGTACCGCGGCGAAGGCCAAGCCAGCCAGAACGTCTGCTCGCGATCCACCAAAGCCCCGCAGGCCACCAGCGAATCGACGCGGCGCACGTGCTCGGCGTGCGAACTCGCGGGCGGCGTGAGCCCGGAGCCGGGGAAACGGCTCTGTTGAGCCATTCTCCAGCTGTGCAGCCCGGTGTCGCGACCGCGGTCGAACGGGGAGTTCGCCGACAGCGCGAGCAACGCCGGGAGCCACTGCGCGAGGTGATTCACGACGGCTACCGCGGTGTCCGCGTCCGGGACTCCGACGTGCACATGGCAACCGCAAGCCTCGTAATCAGCGGCCAGATCGCCGTAGTGCGCGTCGATTCGCGCGTACCGGTCCGGCGGCAACGGCTCGGCAGGGGAGCGGAGGGCACCGACGGGGCTGCCCGTCGCCAGGAGCGCGCAGCCGGCGTCGGTCGCGGCGCGGGACAGCGCGAGACGGCCGCGGCACAGCTGGTCGCGCAGTTGCGCCGCGGCCGTGCAGACGCCGGTGGCGTGTTCCACCTGGGTCGCCCGCAGTTCGCGGTGCACGGCCGCGCCGTCCGCGAGCCGCCCGACGGTGCCGAGTACCTCGTCCGCGGCGGGCATCGGGCGGCCGTCGTCCGGGTCGGCGAGCAGGAATTCTTCCTCGACACCGAGTGTCGGTACGTCCATCGGAACCTCCCCGGCCCGGAGTACCCAGGCGGGCGCGAGGCAATCCGGCAGTCCATTTCAGACACTGCCCGGCGGGTATCCGGCGCCGATCCGGATGTCGACCGGGACCGTCGGGAGCCGCGGCGCGCGGCCAGGCTGGAGGTCCGAGAGCGGGTCAGTCGTGGAACCGCGTCGTCTCGGCCAGCGGGGCCCGCCCGACGGCGAACCGGTTGACCGGCGCGGCGCGATCGGCGTACCCGAACGAGATCCCGAACAGCAGTTTCCCGCCGTCGAGGCCGAGCGTTTCCCGGACCGTGTCCGCGTAGAAGCTCAGCAATCCTTGCGGGCAGCTGGAAACCCCGTGCGCCTGCATGGCCAGCAGCAGGGTCTGGCCGTACATCCCGACGTCCGCCGCGAGCCGGGCTTCGGCGGTGTCCGGCGCGAACAGCAGCGCGACGTGCGGGGCGCCGTAGAAGCGCAGGCTTTCGGCGTCGTAGGCGGCACGCGCTTGGTGGTCGTCGAAGCCGATCTGCAGCGCTCCGTACAACGCGCCGCCCGCCGCTGCCCGGCGCTCCTGATGGACGGCTTCGTAAATCGCTTCGCTGTAGGGGAAATCGACCGACCGGCGACCTTCCTCGTGCGCGGCGACCAGCGCGTCGGCGAGCTGATCCCGCTTCGCTCCGCTGACGACCTCCACCTGCCACGGCTGAGCGTTGGAATTGGACGGCGCCGCGGCGGCGAGGTCGAAAATCTCGCGGAGGGTGCTGTCCGGAACGGGATCGGGCCGGAACGACCGGGTCGCGCGCCGCCCGCGGATGAGGGTCGCGGCGGCGTCGGCGAGTTCGGTGGCGGGCATCAGGAGGACTCCTTAGGTAAACGATCTCGTATACCTAAGCACGGTAGCAGGCTCCGGCGGCTTAAGTAAACGTTTCTGTACACTTAGCCGCATGGTCGAGGAGAAGACCCGCCGGGCCGGTCGCGGCGGACGCGAACGCGTGCTGGCCGCCGCCGCGGACCTGTTCGCCCGCCACGGCATCACCGGCACGACGATGGAACAGGTCGCGGCCGCGGCTCCGGTGTCGAAACGGACGCTGTACCTGCATTTCCCGGTCAAGGACGATCTGGTCGTCGCCTATCTGCAAGACCTCGTCCGCTCCGGCGACACCCTGCACGACGTGCTCGCCCGCGCGGATCTCCCGCCGCGGCAACGGCTTCTGGCGATGTTCGAGCTGCCGAAGTCCGAGCCGGTGCGCGGCTGCCTGTTCGTGGACGCGGCGGCGGAGTACCCCGACCCGTCCAGCGCGGTGCACGCCTATGTGCGGGAGCAGAAACTGCTGATGCTCCGGCTGGTTACGGATCTGGTCGCGGAGTTGGGGGCGACCGATCCTGGTGCGCTTGCCGAGCAGTTGGTCACGCTGGCTGACGGAGCGGCTAGCCGGGCGATGGTGCTCGGCGATCCGGGTTACGGCCGCCATGCGCGAGCGGCTGCCGAGGTGTTGCTGGAGCGGGCACTCGTGAGTGGCTAGCGCCGGCTTCGCCTCGGCCCGTCGCTCCGTACGTGAGGGGAACCCTGAGGGAATCAGATTCCCTCAGGGTTCCCCTCACGTACGTCTGAAGCGGAGCGGCCCCGGGCTAGGCGAGCTTCAGCAGCAGTTCGCTCACCTCCACCGGCATCGTGATCATGCAGTCGTGTCCGGTCGGCAGCTCCCACACCTGCGACGGCGTCCCGTTCGGCTGAATCGCCGGGACCGGGCGGCGGGTGATGCCTTCCGGGGTCGCGCCGACGCAGTGGATGTGCGTCCGCGGGATCGCGCGCGCGGCCGGGTTGTCGAGCCGCACTGGCTGTTGCAGGCAGCGGACCGGCTGGTCGGAGAGCATTTCGCGCAGCCAGGCGACGTCGGCCGGATCGGTGACGCCGAACAGGCCGAACGGCGCGGGCTGCTCCGGCAGCGGCGGGACGCGCCAGCCGTCGCCGTGCTGTGCGGCGAGGTCGATGAGGCGTTGGCTGATCGGCTGGACGTCGACCGCGGTTTCGCCGTCTTCGGGGACCATCGCGTCGAGGTAGACCAGTTCGGCGACCCGGTCCGGCAGCTCGTTGGCGGCAGAGGAGATGACCAGCCCGGCGTAGCTGTGGCCGACCAGTACCACGTCTTCCTCGGTGCGGAGCAGGTCGACGACGTCCTGGACATGGGTGTCGAGGCCGGTTTCCGGGCTGAGCAGGTGCTTCTTGTCGCCGTAGCCGGTCAGCGACGGCGCGAGCACCCGGTGCCCGGCCGATTCCAGCAGCGGGACCACCCGGTCCCACGCCCGGCCGCTGTGCCAAGCGCCGTGGACCAGCAGAAACGTCGTCATCGTCAGGTTCCTCGTTCACGAGATTAGCGGTTACCAGAAGTAACCCGGTACTGTTCGGTAACCATCGTGACCGCCCGCGCGGCGGCGGGCAATAAGGCACTAATTAGTGCCCCGGTTCTCCGGAGGTAACCATGGCCGACAACGTGTGCCGGACCCGAGTGGTCCTGGAGATCGTGGGCGACAAATGGGCGTTGCTGATCGTCCGCATGCTGCGCGACGGCCCGCGCCGGTTCACTGAGCTCAAAAGGGAAATCGAAGGAATCAGCCAGCGGATGCTCACCGTCACGCTGCGGGATTTGGAACGCGACGGGATCCTCACCCGGACTGTCCGCAATGTCATGCCGCCGCACGTTTCCTACGAGCTGACCGCGATGGGCCGGACCCTGCGGGAAGCGACCGCTCCGTTGCTGGAATGGAGCGTCGAGCATCTGGCGAAGATCGAAAAGGCCCGTGCGGACTACGACGCTCGCTGAACGGAATGCGCCAATTCGCTGAACCGGCGCAGCAACGGATCGCTTGACCGGCGCGTCGGCCACAGCAAGCGCAGTGGCACGCGGGGTGCGTTCCGCAGCGGGAGGTGTGCGACGCGCGCGTGAGTGTGCGCCTCGGCGGCGGAGGTGGTGGTCGACCCAACGGCCCGGCCGGACGCGATGATCGTGAGCCATTCGTCGTAGCTGCCGCACTGGATCACCTGCGCGGGCCGGGTTTCCGGCGGCCAGTCGAGCGGACTGGTCGCGCCGCTGACCGTGTTCACCACCACCGGATGCGCGGCCAGCTCCGCCCAATCCAGCTCCGCGCGCGCCGCCAGTTCCGAACCAGCGGCGACGGCGGCCAGCCGGTCTTCCTCGAACAGCAACGTCCCGCTGATCCCGGACGCGTCGACGTCCCCGCGCACCAACGCCGCGTCGACGTCGCCGGAATGCAGCGCGGCCACGATGTCGTCGCGGCGCAGGAGAGTGGCGGTCGCGCCGGTCGCGGTCTCGAAAGCGGACAGCAGATCGCTCGCCCACGGATCCGGCAGCGCCCACTGGAACCCGATCCGCAGCCCGGCATTTCCGCCCGCCGCGGCGAGTGCGGTGTCGAGATCGCGCAGCACGACGCGTAGCCGGCCGAGCAGTTCGCCGCCTGCTTCGGTCGGTTCGACACCGTGTGGGGTGCGTTCCAGCAGCCGCGTTCCGACCGATTCCTCGAGCTGCTGGATCGTCCGCGTGAGCGCCGGCTGGGTGATCAGCAGTTCGCGGCTCGCGGCCGTGAACGTGCCGCACGTCGCGACCGTCACGAACGCGCGCAGATGCCGCAGTTCGACCTCCATGCCCGGCAGCCTACCCAGCTATGCCCGCCGCGCATGGCGTCGCTGTGACAGGCATTTCCCTGCCAGGTTCGGGATTTCTAGCGTGGGAAGCATGGACCAGGAGATGACCGCCTTCCCCGGCTGGATCGTGCGCGACGGTGTGACGCTCGAGCAACTCGACCCCGCCATGCTGGACGACCTCGACACCACCGTCCGCGTGCGCTACTCCAGCATCAACTACAAAGACGCGCTCGCGCTGCACGGCCGTCCCGGCGTGATCCGGCGACACCCGCTGATCGCCGGGATCGACCTGACCGGCGAGGTGCTCGCGTCCCGGCATCCTCGTTGGCAGCCGGGAGACCTGGTCACGCTGAACGGTGCGGGTCTCGGCGAAGACCTGCACGGCGGTCTGGCTGGCCTCGCCGCGGTCAACGGCGACGACCTCGTCCGGGTTCCCACGGAACTGGGCCCGCTCCGCGCGGCGGCTATCGGCACCGCTGGATTCACCGCGGCGCTGAGCCTGCTCGCTCTGGAACGCCACGGCCTGGCCCCGGAAACCGGGCCGATCCTGGTCACCGGCGCGGGCGGCGGCGTCGGCTCGATCGCGGTAGCGCTGCTGGCGGCCGCTCGATACGAGGTCATCGCCGCCACTGGCCGTCCTTCCGAACTGTCGGGGCAGCTCACCGCGCTAGGTGCCGCGCGGGTCCTCGACCGCGCCGAACTCACGTCTTCCGGCAAGCCACTCGGCAAACAGCGCTGGGCAGGCGTGCTCGACGCGGTCGGCGGTCCGGTCCTCGCCGGTGCGCTGGCGGGGCTGCAGCATTCGGGCGTCGCGACGACCTGCGGACTCGCCGGTGGCACCGAGTATTCCGGCAACGTCCTGCCGTTCATCCTGCGCGGCGTCTCCTTGCTCGGGATCGACTCCGTCCGCACGCCGCCGCTCCGCCGCGAGGCCGCCTGGCAGCGGCTGGCTCAACTGCTCGACCCGGCGCTCCTGGACTCCGTGACGCGTGTCGTCCCGCTCTCCGCGGCGAAGGACGCCGCCGCTTCGCTCCTGGCCGGTGCTGGTACCGGCCGCATCGTGGTCGACGTCGCTTCGGCCTGAAAGGAAAGAAAATGCCCGCCTTCGACGAACTGATGACCTTGCGCGACCGCCCGCGCCCGGCAGCCGACGAGGTCACGATCACCGGCGCGGACCCGCTTTTCGCGTCGCCGTTCCGGATCGGCGAAACCCTCGCCGACGCACTCGCCGCCCGCGCGGTCGCCGCGAACGACCTGTGGGAACTGCGCACCGGACGTCGGCAGAAGATCGGCGTCGACGTCCGCGCCGCCGCGGCCACCGCTCTCGGCGGCGAAGACATGACACTCATCCGTGCCGCGGACGGTTCGTATCGTCCCGCGCCGCTTTCGCCCGCCGTCGAGCACATGGTCGCGCTCACCCAGCCCTGGCCGACCGCTGACGGACGCTGGTTTCTGCCGCATTTCAACCTGCCGCACCTGGAACGCCGGGTCCTGGACGTCCTCGACTGCGAGCCGACGCCGTCCTCCGTCGCCGCCGCGGTCGCCAAGTGGAAGGCAGATGACATCGAGGACGCCATCGCCGCCGCCGGCGCGTGCGGCGGAGTGGTCCGGACGCCGGACGAATGGCGATCGCACCCGCACGGCTCCTACCTGGCCTCGCGCCCGGTTGTCGAGATCACCAAAATCGCCGACGGCGCCCCATCTCCGCTGCCCGACGGCGGCACTTCGCCTCTTTCTGGCGTCCGAGTCCTGGACCTGACCCGGATCCTGGCCGGCCCGACTGCCGCGCTGAGCCTGGCCGAACACGGCGCGAACGTGCTGATGGTGACCGCTCCGCACCTACCGCAAGTCGCGCCGTTCGTCCGGGATACCAGTCACGGCAAGCGAAGCACGTACCTCGATTACTCCACAGTGGACGATGCAGCCCGATTGCGGTCCTTGGCCAGCACCGCGGATGTGTTCGTCGAAGGCTACCGCCCAGGCCGGATGTCCGCCCACGGGTTCGGCCCCGAGGATGTCGCGGCGCTGCGTCCGGGAATCGTCTACGTGACCGTGAACTGCTTCGGCTCCGGCGGCCCGTTCGGAATGCGCGCCGGATGGGACCAGGTCGCCCAAGCCGTGACCGGTGCGTGCGTGATCCAGGGCGGCGACCGTCCACAGTTGACTCCGGTGTACCTGTGCGATTTCCTGACCGGCTTCCTCGGGAGCTACGGCGCGATGCTGGCTTTGGCCCGGCGGGCTCGGGAAGGCGGTTCGTATCATGTGCAGGTTTCGCTGTGCCAGTCGTCGATGTTGTTGCAGCGGCAGGGGTTGCTGACGGATTACGCGGATGCGCCGGGCCGTCTTTCCCCGGCGGAATTCGAGCGGTACGCGGTTTCGGATGACGACACGATTTACGGCGATCTGAAGAGCCTCGGTCCGGTGATCCGGATGAGCGAGACCCCGCCGCACTGGGCTGGGACGACCCCTCGGCTGGGGAGTTCGCGGCCGGAGTGGTGACCTGCCTGCCGGACCGCGCGCTCGCGGTCCGGCCTCCTGGTGTGATTGATCTGGCCGTGGTAGTTTTGATTCAGTCAGATAAAACAGCAGGTGAGGCGATGGACCGGACATTCACCAACCAGGCGCGGCGCGCGCAGATCGTGCAAGCCGCGATCGACGCGATCGCGGAACTCGGCTACGCCAAGGCGTCCTTCGCGCAGATCACCAAGCGAGCCGGGCTGCGCAGCCCGCGGATGATCTCGTACCACTTCGCCGACAAGAACGACCTGATCCGCCAGATCGCCGTCGAAGTCTTCACCGCCGGCGCTCGGTACATCTACGAGCACACCGAGGCCGCGGAGACCGATCAGGGCAAGCTCCGCGCTTACCTGGAGGCCAACCTGCGCTTCCTGCGCGAGCATCCGAAAGAGGTCGCGGCGCTGACCGAGATCGGCAGGCACCTGCGCGCCGACGAGGGGGAGGCCTACACCTCGACCCGCGCGCAAGAGGTCAGCGTGCAAAGCCTGGAAACCCTGCTGGCGCAAGGCCAGTCCAGCGGCGAGTTCCGGGACTTCGACGTCCGTTCGATGGCGATCATGATCCGCGCCGCGGTCGACGGTGCCGCGCAGCGCCTGCGCGAGGAACCGGAATTCGATTTCGACGCCTATTCGCGCGAAGTCGTCGCCACCTTCGCTTTCGCTACCCGGAAACAGTAACTCGTCATGTTTGGGGGAATCATGATGACCGGCAAACCCGACGTGCGCGGCAGTCTGAGGCGGCTTCCGCTCCTGGAGCTCCTGGCACCGCTCGTCCTCTTCTACGGCCTGCGCTGGCTGGGGGTGGACCAGTTCGTGGCGCTGCTGGCGGGGAGCGTCATCCCGGCTGTCGGCGCTGTTCGCGGTCTCATCGCCGAGCGGCGGATCTCCGGAGTGCGGCTGTTCGTCCTCGGGACCATGGCGGTGACAGTCGCCGGTTCGTTCGTCACGGGGAGCCCTCGCGCGCTCCTGTTGCGCGGTGCCGTGCTGACCGTCGCACTTGGCTTTTTCTTGCTCGCGACCCTGTTCTTCCGCCGCCCATTCTTGTACGAAGCCGCCCGTGTCGTGTTCGACGAAGAAAAACAGCGCGTGTGGGAACGGAACTGGGACGACTTTCCGCCGTTCCGGCAGTTGCTGTGGCGGATCAGCCTGATCTGGGGCATCGCCTGCCTGGCCGACGCCGCGATCCGAGTGGCCGTCGCGCTGCTGTTGCCGGTCGACATCGTGCCGGTCTTGGACGACGGACTCCTCGTGGTCACCCTGCTGACCCTCGTCGTCGTCCAACGTCTCTACGGCAGGTCTTTCTTGCGGCGCAACGGACTTCGGCTGGACGGCGTGCGCATCCTTCCCTTGGCGGAGGCGTGATGCGCGTAGCCTTGATCACCGGAGGCGGCAGCGGAATCGGCGCCGCCGCGGCTCGCCGGTTCGCCGCCCAGGGGATCCGGGTCGTGCTCGTCGATCGAGACGAGGAACGGGGTGCTGCGGTCGCCGCTGAACTGGACGGCCGGTTCGTTGCCGCCGATGTCGGATCGCTGGCGGACAACGAGCGAGCGGTGCGCACCGCGGTGGAGGAGTTCGGGCGGTTGGATGTCGTGCTGCTCAACGCCGGAGTGCCCGGCCGGTGCGGCCTGGCTGATTTCACCGAACTGTCCTACCGGGACACTATGCGGACCAATGTGGACGGTGTCGTGTACGGCCTGCACGCTTGCCTGCCGCAGTTGCGCGGCCAAGGCGGGGGATCGGTCGTCGTGACGGCGAGTTTGGCCGGGCTCACCGGCTCGCCGGACCTGTTCTACGCGACCGGCAAGTACGCCTTGGTCGGCCTGGTCCGGTCGGCCGCGCCGCACCTGGCCGCGGACGGCATCCGGATCAACGCCCTCTGCCCCGGCCTGGTGGACACGCCGATCATCGCGGGATTCCGCCCGGTGCTGGAGAAAGCCGGGCTCGGGATCGCCGACCCCGCCGAAGCCGCGACGGCGGTCGAGACGATCCTGGCCGACGGCGGCACCGGGGGCGCGTGGGTGGTGCAGGCCGGCCGCCCGGCGGGCCTGGTGCCGGTCCCGGAAATAGCGCTCGCGGGCTGAGCCCGGTCTCCGGGTTGCTTGTGCGGCTCAGGCTGAACCCCGGCTTTCGACGACTGCCTGGAAATGCGGGCACGATGCGAGATCGTCGTGGTCGCAGCCGAGGGCGCAGTCGACCAGGTCGAGCGACGCTTGGGCTTCGGCGATCCGCGCGGCCAGCTCGGTCCGGCGTCGGCGCAAGAGGTGTGTGCGCTGCCCGGGTTCGCGCGCGGTGAGCAGCGCGCCGATGTCTTCCAAGCTGAAACCGGCTTCTTTGGCCCGCAGGATGATTGCGATCCGGCGGAGGTCGTCCTCGCCGTAGCGGCGGCGGGAGCCGGTGACGCGCGCCGGGGTCAGCAGGCCGACCGATTCCCAGTGCCGCAGGACGTGCGTCGCCAGGCCGAAACGCTCGGCCGCCGCGCCGATGGTCAGCTCGCTTGACTTCATGTCGTCATTAAGTCGCAGCATGGCGGGCATGTCCACCGAGACCCTCATCCGCCTGCTCGACGCCGCCGACGCGCTGCCCGGCGCGGCCAGCCTGCGCGCACGTACCTACGACCTGCTTCGCCTCGACCCCGGACAGGCGGTGGCGGACGTCGGCTGCGGCGCCGGCCGGGCCGTCGCCGAACTCGCCGGACGCGGGGCGAAGGCGGTCGGCGTCGACCCCGACCCGGGGATGCTTCTCGCCGCCCGCCAACGCTGGCCGCGGCTGGACTTCGAGGCGGGAACCGCGGAAGCGCTGCCGCTCGCGGACGGTTCCGTGGCCGGGTACCGCGCGGACAAGGTGTTCCACGACGTTCGCGATCTGACGGCAGCCTTCGCCGAGGCTCGCCGCGTGCTGGCACCGGGCGGACGGATCGTGCTGGCGGGCCAGGACTGGGACACCGTCGTGATCGACTCCGACGACCCCGCGCTGACCCGCACGATCGTCCACGCCCGCGCGGACCTGGTGACCAACCCCTCGGTCGCCCGCTCCTACCGGACTCTGCTGCTGGACAACGGGTTCACCGACGTTTCGGTCGAGGCGCCGACGGCGGTCTTCACCGACGCCACGATGCTGCCGATGGCGACCGGCCTCGCCGAAGCGGCTCGCGCGGCCGGAGCGATCGACCGAGAACTCGCTGACGCGTGGATCGCGGAACAGGCCGACCGCGCCACGGACGGTCGGTTCTTCGTGGCGGTTCCGTTATTCGTCGCGGCGGCTGCTCGGCCTTGATTCGTTGGGGCTACGGGGTTTGGTGCGTCTCGCCGTCGGACTTCGGGCAGTTCGCATCGTTTCGGGCGTTCCAGGCTGCCAGCATCTTCTCGTACCGCGACTCGAACTCGGCGTTGCGGCGGGCTTGCCACGGGGACACGGCCAGGCGCTGGGTCACCAGGAGGTCGCAGGACCCGATCCGGGCGGCTTCGAGTCCTCCCGCCGCGAGGATCGCGAGCATCGCGTTGGCCATCGACTCGTCGATCGCGGAGGTGAGTTTCGCGAAAGCGGCGCATTCTTCGCGTTCGTGATGCGGGTCGTCTCCCCAAGCCTCGTGTGCCGCGTCGACGAGTTGCGGGCCTAGCTGCCACGAGACCAGCACGTCGTCGAGTTCCGGACGGCGGACGGCGACGATCGCGCCGGACACGCCGGTCGGCGCCGGGTCGGGGATCACCCGCAGTCCGGCCGCGACGAGTTCGTCCTGGACGATCCGGACGAGGGCTTCGAGGCGGTGCAGCCGGGCGGGTTCGTTCGCGGTCACGCCTAGGCCCTCCCGGTGCCGTCGGTGCTCGGGCAGTGCGTTTCGCAGTCAGGGTTCCCGCATCCGGCGGCGGACCGAGCTGCCCAGGCTGCTTGCATTTTGTCCATCCGCGCCGCGCTCCGGGCGCTTCGGCGAGCTTGCCACGGGGAGGTGGCGAGCCGCTGGGTGACCAGAATTTCATCGGAGACGTGGGCACTGTCGATCCGGCGAGCCGCGAACCCGGCGGCCGTGAGGATCTCGAGCAACGCCTCGGCCATCGCTTCCCTGACCGCGTCGCCTTGCTTGGTGAAGGCGGCGAATTCCTCTCCTTCGTGGTGGGGATCGTCGCCCCACGCGGCCATCAGCGCGTCGTTGAACTGGCTGCTCTGCTGCCAGTGGACCACTACGCCGCGATGGTCCGGGCTGTCGACGCTGACTGCCGCGCCGGCGCCCGCCCGGTGGGTCAGCGGCAATCCGGCAGCCAGGAGTTCGTCCCGGACTATGTCGGCGAGTACCTCGAGGCGGACAGGCGGCGAGGATGGGAACGGCTCCGTCGTCATGAGTGGATCTTGCCAGTCCCGCAAGGAGATCCGGCGTCGGTGGCCGGATTGATGGGAGATGCGATTCTCGGGGTGGAGCCGTTCTGCTGCGGGGTATTCATCTGTTCTTGGGTGCCATTTCGCGCGAATCGCCTGACGGGGTGCGAATCGGGGTGTTTGGCACGGTCGCGTGCTCCGCGGCTCCTCCCGTGTTTTGCCTATGCTGCAAGGGGAAGGGGAGGGCTGATGGCGGACACTGAGTACCAAGGTGAGATGGACCGGGGCCGGGCTGCGCTGGCGGCGCGGGATTACCGGGCGGCCTACCGGCATTTCGGGCGTGCGCACAACCTCGGCCACGACGTGCTGGCCGACCACCTCGCGGCGCACCGGGGACTGTTGGCCACCGCGTGGAAGCAGCGACGGTTCGATCGGGCGGTCGCGCAGCTCTTCCTGATGGGCGGGGCTGCCCTGTTCGACCGGAAACCGGCCGGTGCCGCCTGAGCGGTGCGTGCCCGAGCCGCACTTTGTCCGGGGACGTACTATTATGGGCGGGCAGGGATGCGGGGACAGGCTTGCGGCGGACCGGACGGTCTGCCGGGGCGCGGGTGCGCAGTTAAGGTCGAGGGATGTCGACAGCAGTGGGCGGGTCAGCGAAAAGCGGCTCCCGGACGGGGCGTCGGGTCAGCCTGGAGGCGCCGGCGGATCTTGCCGCGGCGCCGGGATATGGGGCTCGGCGGCTGTATCAGGCGTATTTGGCGGCTTGGAATCGGCATGTCGATTCGGTGCTGACCGGGCCGCAGTTCGCGGTGCTGTCGGCGGTGCGGGCTTATCCGGGGTTTGATCAGACCGCGTTGGCCAAGGCCGTGGCGCTGGATACCTCGACGATGGCTGACGTGTGTCGGCGATTGGAGAACCGGGGCCTGATCGCGCGGGGTCCCGCGCCGCATGATGCTCGGGCGAAGGTGCTGACGCTGACGGAGGACGGGGCGGCCGCGTTCCGCGAGGTGACTCGGCGGACGCGGAAGCTGGATCAGGCGCTGCTGGCGGACTGCCCGGAGGACCGGCGGGCGGAGATCGCGGGGATGCTGAACGAGTTAGGTGCGTTGTGGGAGGCGGTTGCCGAGCGGTCGGAGATTTGACGCGCTTGGTCGCTCGCGTGGGTCCTGAGGGGAACCCTCAGGAACTCTGATTCCGTCAGGGTTCCCCTCACGACCAGCGCAAGTCCGTGAAGGGCTCCTTGAGGGAATCAGATTCCCTCAAGGAGCCCTTCGCATGCCCTCCGCCAACAGTCACCTGCGCACCCGACTGTCGAGGCACCCAGCCCCTGCCCTGCACCCCGATACGAAGCCTCCCTGCGGTCTGGGGTTGCTTGTCAAGGCATCTTTCCCGCCTTGACAAGCAACCCCAGACCGTCAGCACACTTGGCTTCGGGGTGCCCCACCGCACCATGGTTTCGGGAGGGGAGCCCTCGCGGACAGCCTCGCCGCGTAAAGCCAATCCGTTCGGGACGGGCCCGCAGCGCCGGTCTGCCAGGAACGATCCCGCAGCACTGGTTTGGCTGGAGTGGTGCTGCGGGATCTGTCCGGCGGGAATAGTCCTGCGGCACCGGGCCTAGCCGGAACAGACCTGCAGTACCAGTCCAGCGGGAACATTCGTGCGGTACCAGCCCACCAAGAGCAGTCCCGCAGCATCGGCCCGGTCGGAACGGTCCTGCGACACCGGGCCTAGCCGACAGCCCCGCAGCATCAAGTCCGGCGGGAACGATCCTGCGGCGCTGGTTCGGCCGGAGCAGTGCTGCGGGATCAGTCCGGCGGGAACATTCGTGCGGTGCCTGCCCGCCAGGAACAGTCCCGCGGCATCGGTCCGGTGGGAGCATTCCTGCGGTACCAGCCCGCCAGGAACAGTCCCGCGGCATCGGTCCGGCGGGAGCATTCCTGCGGTACCAGCCCGCCAGGAACAGTCCCGCAGCATCAGTCCGGCCGGAACAGTCCTGCGACACCGGGCCTAGCCGGAACAATCCCGCAGCACCAGCCCCGCCGGAACATTCCTGCGCGACCAGTCCAGCCGGGATGATCCAGCACTGCGAAATCGACCGCAGCTACCCGGCTGTGGCAACTCAACCGAATCCGCCCGCTCAACACCCCAAGTCGCAACAGCCCCCGCACCCCCTTGCCCCACCTCGCCGGGTAACCACCCCGCCACCCACCGCACCCAAAACACCCCACCCCGCAAAACTTCCCCGCCGACTATTGCGTGTTCGGATAATCCGTGTTCGGATTAACCGCGTCCGGGTGCGGGTCTGCCGGAAGCGGCTAGCGGTAGGAGGTCAGCAGGTGGCGGCGAGTCAGTCGTTCGAGGTAGTGGTCGCCGGCGGCGGGTTGGGCGGGTTGTGCGCCGCCTTGTCGTTGCGGCAGCGCGGGTTGCGGGTCACCGTGGTCGAAGCGGCGCCGCAGCTGGGCGAGATCGGGGCCGGGATCCAGACGGCGCCCAACGCGAGCCGGATTCTCATCGGGCTGGGGTTGCGGGCCGAGCTCCAAAAAGTCAGGTGCGAGCCGCAGGACCAGGTCCGGCGGCGCTGGGCCGACGGCAGCATCATCGCGCAGCTCCCGCTCGGCCAGCGGGTCGTCGAGCAGTACGGCGCACCGTACTGGCATTACCACCGGGCGGACCTGCATTCCGTTCTCCTGAAAGCGTGTATCGACCCCGAAGGAGCAGGGCCGGTCGTCAAGGTAGCGACTGCGGCAAAGGTGGTCGACCTTGATCGCGGCAACCCGGAGCGGCCCGCCGTGATCACCGAGGACGGGCGGCGGTTCGAGGGCGACGTCGTCGTGGGTGCGGACGGGATTCGTTCTGCCGTAAGGGATCTGGCCGGATTCGACGATACCCTCGCCTTCTCCGGCGAGATGGCGTACCGGGCCTTGATCCCAGGAGACTCGATCGCGGCGGACCCGGCAACGAGGTTCCTGGTCGACCGCTATCACTCCACGATTTGGTACGGCCCGGACAAGCACCTCGTCCACTACATGATCCGCGGCGGCGAATTCCTGAACGTGGTGGCGATTGTGCCGTGCACGGAGGAAGTCGAGAAAAACTGGAGCGCACCGGCCAGCGCGGAGCAGCTCGCGGCGGAATACTCCGATTGGGACGATCGCGTGCCGACGATGCTGTCGAAGGCCAAGGACGACGTCTCGGTCTGGGCGATGTACCGGCGGCGGCGCGATCCGGTGTGGGTGGACGGGCGCGTCGCGTTGCTCGGGGACGCTTGCCACGCAATGCTTCCGTACCAGGCGCAAGGGGCGTCGCAGGCGATGGAGGACGGGGCGGTTCTCGCGGAGGAGCTGGGGCAGGCGACTCGCGAGGGGATCGACAGCGCGTTGACCCGGTACGTGCACCGGCGCGCGAAACATGCTGGGATGGTTCAGGACGCGTCGCTGCGGAACATGAGCTTCTACCACCTCCCGGACGGTCCGGAGCAGCGCGAGCGCGACGAAAAGCTCCGGAGCTTCGACGGCGAGTCCGATGTGTCCTACGACTGGCTGTGGAACGGAACCCCGCTGGGCGACCCCGACAACGAATCCATTCACTACCAGTTCGCCCGATAGCACGAAACGGCACACGCAGACTTCGCAAAGGAGCAAAGGCTATGCGTACCGGAGACCAGGTGGTCCAAGACTTGCCGTGGCGCTGGCGCGTCCAGGGCAAGATCTTCCTCATCGGCGGGCTCGGCTACATGTTCGACGCCTGGGACGTGGCACTGAACGGATTCCTCACCCCGTTGGTGGGCACGGAATTCGGGCTGTCGGCCACGCAGCGGGGGTTCGTCGCCACCGCCAACTTGATCGGCATGGCGGTGGGGGCGGTCGCCTGGGGGACGGTCGCGGACCGGATCGGCCGCAAGCGCGCGTTCAGCATTACGTTGCTGTTGTTCGCTTTCTTCTCGGTATTCGCGGCGTTGTCGCCGAACATCGAAGTGTTCTTGCTGCTGCGGTTCCTTGCCGGAGTGGGGCTCGGCGGGTGTATTCCGGTGGATTACGCCATTGTCAGCGAATTCTCGCCGCGCAAGCAACGCGGGCGCGTACTGTCCGCAATGGACGGTTGGTGGCCGGTCGGCACGACGCTGGCGGGGGCGTCGGCGACGTTGCTGGTTCCGGTTTCCGGGAACTGGCGGTGGATGCTGGTCCTGATGATCCTGCCCGCGGTGCTGTTGTTCTGGGCGCGGCGCGGGGTTCCGGAATCGCCGTTGTACCTGGTGCGCAAGGGACGCGAGGCGGAAGCCCGGCTGGTCATCGACGATCTCGTCGAGCGCACGGGCGCGCCGAAGGAGCAGTACCGGATTCCGCCGGCGATCGAGGAGGACAAGCGCGGCGGCGGGTTGTTCGCGGCGGTCGACCAGTTGCGCCGGGTGTGGGCGTACAACCCGAAGGTCACCGGCGTCGCCTGGGCGTTGTTCATCACCGTGATGCTGGTGTACTACGCCGCGCTGAGCTGGATGCCGTCGATCCTCAAGGCACAAGGCTTCGGGGAGATCGCCGCGTTCGCCTCGACCACTTTGATGAACGCGCTCGGTATCGTCGGAGTCGTGGTGGCGGTGTTGCTCGTGGACCGCATCGGCCGCAAGCGGGTGATCGCCGCGGCCGGGCCGCTCGCCGCGGTCACGCTGGTGATTTTCTCGCTGGTGCTCGGGTCGGCCGGGGCCGCGGTGGTGGCGATCGGCGCGTTCGGGCTGTTCTCGCTCATCGTCATCCCGGTGATGTACGCCTTCGTGTCCGAGCTGTACCCGACGGAGCTGCGCGCGTCGGGCTTCGGCTGGGCGTCGTCGTCGAGCCGGGCGGTGACCGGGTTCGCGCCGTTGCTGTTCGGCAGTGTGCTGTGGCCGGTGCTCGGGTTGCCGCTGACGTTCACGCTGCTCGGCCTGCTCGTCGTCGGGGCCGTGGTGTTCATGGTCTTCTGTGCACCGGAAACCCGGGGCCGGGAGCTGGACCACATCGACGGCGAGACCGCGCCCGCGCCGCACCAGTCCGAAATGGACGCAGTCTGATTCTGCCCAGCAGAAAGGGAATCGCATGAAGCCCGCCGCGTTCGCCTACCACCGGGCGCACGACGTCGCCGACGCCGTCGGCCTGCTTTCCGACCTCGCCGGGCAAGGGCGGGAGCCGAAAGCGATCGCGGGCGGGCAGAGCCTGATGCCGATGATGAGCTTCCGCCTGGCCCGCCCGAGCGACCTGGTCGACCTCGGGCGGCTGCGGGACCTGCCGGGGATGACGGACATCGTCCAGTCCGGTTCGACGCTCCGCATCGGCGCGATGACGACGCATCGCCAGGTCGAGTTAGCCCAGTTCGGCCCGGGTTTCGCCGTGCTGGCGGAGGCGATGCGGTACGTCGGGCACCTGCCGATCCGGTCGCGCGGCACGGTCGGCGGCAGCCTCGTGCACGGCGACGCCACCGCGGAGTGGTGCATGCTCGCGCTGCTGCTGGACGCGGTGATCGTCGCCGAAGGGCCGAACGGCCGCCGCGAGATCCCGGCGGGGGAGATGTTCTACGGCTTCTACGCGACTGCGGTGGAGGCGGACGAGGTCGTGACCGAGGTCCGGTTCACCCGGGCCGCGCCTAAAGCCGCGTTGACCGAGTTTTCCCGGCGGGCTGGGGATTTCGCGACGGTCGCGGCGGCGGTGACGCTCGAACCTCGCACGGACGGTTCGCTGGAAGGCGGCCGCGTGGTGCTCGGCGGGGTCGCGCCCGCGCCGTTGCGGGTTCCGGAGGCCGAGGAGGTGCTGGCGGGCGGCGAGCCGGGGCCGGAGTTGTTCGCTGAGTGCGGCCGGGCGGCGGCGGAGGCGATTGATCCGCGGGGCGACGCGCAGGGCAGCGCGGACTATCGGCGTGCGCTGACGCGGACGTTGGTGGCACGAAGTTTGGGCCAGGCGTGGGAGAGGGGAGAGCGCTGATGGCATCCGAAGAACCCAGGTTCGACGGCCGGGGCGGCAAGTGGATCGGCGCGTCCGTGCGCCGCCGCGAGGATCCTCGGCTGGTCACCGGCCGGGGACGGTTCGTGGACGACATTCACCTCCACGGCATGCTGCACGCCGGGTTCGTGCGAGCGACCGTCGCACACGGCAAGATCACCGAACTCGACCTCAGCGCCGCCCGGGAGGTGGACGGTGTCGTAGCCGCGTACTCGGCGGAAGATCTCCAGCTCGGCGACATGGTCGCGCTGCTGGACCGTCCGCCGGAGGAGTTCACGCCGACCACGATGCCGATCCTCGCGCGCGGAAAGGTGCGGTTCGTCGGCGAGCCGATCGCGCTGGTCATCGCGAAGGATCCGTACGCGGTCGAGGACGGCATCGAGGCCGCGCAGGTCGGCTACGAGGTCCTCGACGCCGTCGTGTCCGAGGAGACCGCGCTCGCTGAGGACGCGCCGTTGGTGCACGAGGACGCGCCGAGCAACGTGCTGCTGGATGTCACGTCGTTCGACACCCCGGGCGTGGACGAAGCGTTCGCGGACGGGTGCGTGATCGAGCTCGTCACCCGCAGCGGGCGGCAGAACGCGTTGCCGCTGGAGACGCGCGGCGCGGTGGCGTCCTGGGACGACCGCGACGAGCAGCTTCTCGTCCAGACCTGCAGCCAGGTGCCGCACCAGGTCCGTACCGTGCTGGCGCGTTCGCTGCGGATTCCGGAGCGGTCGGTGCGCGTGGTGGTCCCGGACATGGGCGGCGGCTTCGGACAGAAATGCGTGGTCGGGCGGGAGGAAATCGCGGTCGCGGCCGCGGCGAAACTGTTGCGGCGTCCGGTGAAATGGATCGAGGACCGCAGCGAAGCCCTCGCGTCCGGCTTCCTCGCGCGCGAGCAGCGGTACCGCACGCGCGCAGCGTTCACCGAGGATGGCCAGTTGACCGCGCTGGAGTCCGACATCGTGTGCGACATGGGCGCGTACTCGTGCTATCCGTTCACCGTCGGCATCGAACCGCTGATGGCGGCGGCGGAAATGCCGTCGGTGTACCGGGTTCCGGCATATCGCGTCCGGGCGAGGGCGATCACCAGCAACAAAGCGCCGACCGCGCCGTATCGCGGGGTCAGCCGTCCGCAGTACGTCATGGTGATGGAGCGGATCATGGACCTGGCCGCGCGCAGGCTCGGCCTCGACCCGGTGGAGATCCGCCGGCGCAATGTGATCACCGAGTTCCCGTACACGGGCATCAACAAGGTGACTTACGACCCGGGCAGCTACCTCGAATCGCTGGAGCTGGGCGAAAAGATCCTCCGCGACGAGGGCTGGTACGACCTGCGCGGGAAGAACCCGCACATCGGCATCGGCTACAGCTGCTTCTCCGAGCGCACCGGCTACGGTTCCGAGGCGTTCGCGAAGCGGAAGATGACCGTCGTCCCCGGGTTCGACGTGAGCGAGATCCGGATGGACCTCACCGGCTCCGTCGTGGTCACCAGCGGCACGATCAACCACGGACAATCCCACGAAACGACGTTCGCGCAGATCGTCGCGGAACGGCTCGGCGTGGACCTCGCCAAGGTCAAGCTGCGGCAAGGCGACACCGAGCGGATTTCCTACGGCTGGGGCACTTTCGCCTCGCGGTCGGTGACCATCGGCGGCTCCGCGGTGGCGACGGCGGCGACCCGGCTGGGCGAGCAGCTCTGCGTCATCGCGGCGCACCTGCTGGACACCCGCGTCGAGAACGTCGGACTCGACGGTGACGGGGGAGTGATCCAGCTCGACGACCCCGACCGACGGCTCTCGTTCGAGGAGATCGCCGACGTCGCGTACCTGCGCAGCCACCTGCTGCCCAAGGAAGCCGAGCCGACGCTCACCGCCACCGCCGCGTTCGACGTCCCCGGCGACGGTACGTTCTCGAACGCCACCCACGCGGTCGTGGTGGAGGCCGACCCGGGCACTGGCCAGGTCAAAATCCTCCGCTACGCCTGTGTCGAGGACTGCGGCGTGGTGATCAACCCGAAGGTGGTCGACGGGCAGGCGCGCGGCGGCATCGCGCAGGGCATCGCCGGCGCGCTGTTCGAGGAGGTCACCTACGCCGAGAACGGCGAACCGTCGGCGGCGAGCTTCATCGACTACCTCGTCCCGACCGCCGCGGAGATCCCCGACATCACCGTCGACCACCTCGAAACCCCATGCGCCTTCACCGAAAGCGGCGCGAAGGGAGCAGGGGAGGGCGGCACGATCGGCGCGCCCGCGGCGGTGCTGAACGCGGTCAACGACCTCCTCTGGCGCACCGGGGTCCAGCTGGAGCAGACCCCGATCCACCCCGAAGCCGTCCTCGCCGCGCTGACCGCGGCCGACCGGGAGAAAGCGGGCACCGGCGCATGACCGACAAACAGCTGATCGTCCTGACCGTCAACGGCGAGGAGCACGAACTGCTCGTCGAACCCCGGTGGACGCTGCTCGATGTGTTGCGGCACAACGTGGGCCTCACCGGCACGCACGTCGGTTGTGAGCACGGCGTCTGCGGGGCGTGCACGATTCTGGTCGACGGTGAACCGGTGCGCGCCTGCCTGATGTACGCCGTCCAGGCGGAAGGCTGCGCGATCCGGACTGTCGAAGACCTCGGCACGCCGGAAGAACCGAACGATTTGCAGCAGGCGTTTTCGGAACACCACGGGTTGCAGTGCGGTTTCTGCACGCCCGGGTTCCTCATGCTGGCCGAAGGATTCCTCGCGCAGGAGCCGTCGCCGACGCGCGAGGAGATCCGGGAGACGGTGTCGTCGAACCTGTGCCGCTGCACCGGGTATCAGACCATTGTGGACGCGATCGAGGCGACCGCCGCCAAGCGAACCGGCAGGAAAGAGGACGCTGTCCGATGATTCTCGAGAACACCCTTGACCTCCCCGGCGATCCGGACACGGTGTTCGCGCTGCTCAACGACGTCGAGCGGGTCGCGGGCTGCCTGCCCGGCGCGGTGCTGGAGGGCCGGGACGGCGAGTCCTACCTCGGCAAGGTCAAGTTCAAGGTCGGCCCGGTCAGCGCCGCGTACGCGGGCAAGGTGCGGTTCACCGAGATCGCCGAGGGCGAGCGGCGGCTGCGGCTGTCGGCCCGGGGCGCGGACAGCCACGGCAACGGCGACGCCGAAGCGGACGTCACGCTGACTCTGGTGCCCGGTCCGAAGGGGTCGTCGCTGAATCTGCACACGGATCTCGTGGTGCGGGGCAAGATCGCGCAGTTCGGCAAGGGCGCGATCAGCACGGTGTCGAACCGGATCCTGCAGCAGTTCGCACAGAATCTCGGTCAGCTGCTGGAAAACGGCGGTGCCGCGCCCGAGCCGAAGACGACTGCTGCCGCGCCTGCCTCGGATTCGCTCGACGGTCTGGCGATGCTGCTCCCGCCCAACGCGAAGCGCTACCTCCCGGTCGTCGCAGCAGGCGCGCTCGGGCTGTTCCAAGGCTGGTTGCTGGGCCGGGTCCGGTCGCAGAACAAACTGATCAAGGAGCTGCTGCGTGAACGCGACTGAGAACGGACTGCACGGCACCGAGACCGACCAGACCTACGCCCGTGCCGGTTTCGGCGCCGCGGTGCCGAGGGGGACCGCGCCGGTGCTGGTCGTGGTCGACCTGACCCGCGGCTTCACCGAACCGGATTTCCCTTCCGGCGCAGACCTTTCCGCCGAAGTCGAAGCCGCGGACGCGCTGGTCCGAGCCGCGCACGAGAGCGGAGCCCCGGTCGTCTACACCGCGATCAGCTACACCCCCGCCGAGGCGGACGGCGACGCCGTCGCGTGGCTGCGCAAGGCTCCCGGCATGCGCAGCCTCCGCGACGGAAGCGCCGAAGTCGCGCTCGATCCGCGGCTGGAACGGCGCGACGAAGACCACCTCATCGCCAAGAAGGGCGCGTCCGCGTTCCACGGAACGAGCCTCGCCGCCCTGCTCAGCGGCCTCGGCGCGGACACTGTGCTGGTCTGCGGTGCGACGACTTCGGGTTGCGTACGAGCCACCGCCGTCGACGCCGTGCAGTCCGGCTTCAACACGCTCGTCGTCCGGGACGCCTGCGGCGACCGTGCGCGCGGACCGCACGACGCCGCTCTCTTTGACCTGCAAGCCAAATACGCCGACGTGGTCGGCCTGAGCGAGGGCGTCGAGCTGCTCGCCAAAGCCCGCTAGGAGTTGCCGTATGTCTTCAGTTTCCGACCGGGTGCTGACCCAGCCCGCGCTCGCCGAGCTGGCGAACGTCCCGGCGGCCAGCGTCTGGGTACGCTCCGGTTCTGTCCGGCTGCACGTCCTCGACTACGGCCCGGCCGACGGCGTCCCGCTCGTGATCCTGCCCGGCATCACCAGCCCGGCGATCACCATGGACTTCGTCGCCCGCGAGCTGACCGACCTGGTCCGCCCGCTGGTGCTGGACATCCGCGGCCGCGGTCTGTCCGACGACGGACCCGGCTACGACCTCGATGCCTACGCTTCGGACGTCGAGGCAGTCATCGATCAGCTCCAGCTTTCTGAGCCGCTGTTGTTCGGCCACTCGATGGGCGCGCGGATCGCCGCCAAGGCCGCGCATTCCGCTCAAGGCACGATCCTGGCGGACCCGCCGATGAGCAACGCCGACCGGCCCTATCCGACCACTGTGGACACATTCGCCGCTCAACTCGACCAAGCCCAGCGCGGAACCGACGCCGACGAGGTCGCCGCCTCATGGCCCCGGTGGCCGCGCCGCGAGCAGGAACTGCGCGCTGGCTGGCTCGCGTCGTGCTCCCGAACCGCGATCGCCGCGACGCACGCCGGGTTCGAGTCCGAGGAATTCCTTCCGCTGTGGGAAAAACTGGCCGGACCGGCCGTGCTGCTGTTCGGTTCGGACAGTCCCGTGGTGACACAGACGGACGTCGCCGCGCTCGCGGAGGCCAACCCGGCGCATCCGCTGGTCGGCATCGAGAACGCCGGGCACATGATCTTCTGGGACGAACCCGGGCCCGCCCTGCGGGCACTGCGCTCGGCCCTGAAAGACCTGCTCGCGCGCTGACCCCGGCGTGTTTTTCGCACTCGGATAATCCGTATTCGGACAATAAAGGAGGTCGCCATGGACCAGAACCTGTTCAACGACATCTGCTTGCGCCAGCTGACTTTTTCCGGCGTGCACGAGGGGGAGACGGTCGTCGTGCTGACGCGCGGCGCCGAGCGCGCGGAGTACGCGGACGCCTTCCTCTGGGCCGCCCAGCAGCTCGGCGCGGCGACCTATCACATGCGGCTGCCGTCGCCGGCGAGCGCGTCCGGCGCGTGGGCCGTCGGGCAGTCCGGCCTTGACCAGCTGCCGCTCGCGGTGGACGCGCTGAAGGCCGCGGACATGGTCGTGGACTGCACGTTCCTGCTGTTCAGCGAGGAGCAGTTCGCGATCCAGGCCGCCGGCACCCGGATCCTGACCGCCGTCGAACCGCCCGAGCTGCTGGCCCGGCTGATGCCGACGAAGGAACTGCGCGAGCGCGTCGAGATCGGCGCGGAACTGCTGGCCAAGGCCAAGACCATGCGGATCACCAGTCCACACGGGACGGACGTGACCTACCAGCTGGGCGTGTACCCGACGATGAGCGAGTACGGCTACACCGACCAGCCCGGCCGCTGGGACCACTGGCCCGCGGCGTTCGTCTTCACCGGCGGGTCCGACGACGGCGTGGACGGCAAGATCGTGCTCGCGCCCGGCGACGTGCTGCTGCCGTTCAACACCTACGTGCGGACGCCGGTCGAGCTGACCATCGAAAAGGGCTTCATCCAGGACATCCGCGGCGGCGCGGGTTCGTCCGGCCTCGACGCCGACCTGCTGCGCAGCTACATCGAATCGTTCCACGACCCGCGCGGCTACGGCATGTCGCACGTCGGCTGGGGCCTCGACGAGCGGGCGCACTGGCACGGGCTGACCCAGTTCCCCGGCGGCATGGGCATGGAGCTGCGCAGCTTCTACGGCAACGTGATGTTCTCGATCGGCCCGAACAACGAACTCGGCGGCCCGAACGACACGGCGTGCCACTTCGACATCCCGATGCGCGGCAACAGCCTGTACCTCGACGACGAGCTGATCGTCGACGCGGGCGAGCTGACCGTGCAGGACATGCGCCCGGCGGCGAAGCGATGACCGACCACCGCATCGGGATGATCGTCCCGAGTTCCAACCTGACCATGGAAACCGAACTGCCGCGGATGCTGCGCGCTCGTGAGGAGCTGTACCCGGAGGACCGGTTCGTCTTCCACTCCGCCCGCGCGCGGATGCAGCACGTGACGCCGGAGCAGTTGCGCGCCATGAACGCCCAGGCAGAACGCGCGGCCACCGAGCTGGCGGACGCGCGGCCCGGCGTCGTCGCGACCGCGTGTCTGGTCGCGATCATGGCGCAGGGGCCGGGATATCACTGCACCGCCGAGGAATCGATCACGTCGGCGTTGCGTGCCGAAGGCTCGGACGCGCCGGTGGTTTCGTCGGCGGGCGCGCTGTTGTCCGGGATCGCCGCACTGGAGGCGAAGCGGGTCGCGATCGTGACGCCGTACATGAAGCCGTTGACCCAGGCGGTGATCGAGTACCTGGAGGACGCGGGCGTCGAGGTGGTCGATTCGCTCTCGCTGGAGGTGCCCGACAACCTCGCGGTGGCGCGGCTGGATCCGGCGGATCTTCTTGCGCACTACCGGAAACTGGACCTTTCGCGGGCGGACGCGCTGGTGCTGTCGGCTTGCGTGCAGATGCCGTCGCTGCCGTCGATCCAGCCGGTTCAGGACGCCGTGGGGATTCCGGTGCTTTCGGCGGCTACGGCTACTACGTTCCGGATTCTTTCCGAGCTGGGGGTACGGCCGGAGGTGCCGGGCGCGGGGCATTTGCTGAGCGGGAAGGTTTCCGCCGCTCAGGCTGCTTAGTCCGCGGAACCCCGAGGTCAGGCTGCCTGTCCTCGGGGTTCGCCGCGTCGGCTACCGGCGCGCGGCCACCAGTTCACGGACCCGCGGCGCGACCTCCCGCGCGAACAACCGGACGGCGTCGGCGGAGTCCACGGACAGGAGAAACGCGCTCATCCCGTGCGTGAGCGCGAGTTCGGCAAGCTGTTCAGTCCACTCGCCGATGCTGCCGGACGGAACGCCGGGCAGGTTGTACAGCCGCCGGATCTCGGCAGGGGAGCGGCCTGCCTTCCGGGCCGCCCCGTCGATGAGCGCGTGCGCGGCGGGCAGCCGGTCCGGCGGGATCCGGGTCATGCTCGGCAACCAGCCGTCCGCGGCCCGGCCGATCAGGCGCAGCATGCGTGGGCCGAGCGCGCCGAGCCAGATTTCCATCCGGTGCGCCGGGAACGGGCCCGGTGGAGTGCCGGTGAGCCGGTGATGAGTGCCGGACACGGTGGCAGGCGGCCCGGGTGTCCACAATGCACGGACGACTTCGATCGCTTCGGTGAGCGCGTCGAAGGCTTCGCCAGGGGTGTATCGCGGGCCGCCTTGCGCCTCGATTTCGTCCCAGTACGCGCCAGCGCCGAGGGCGAGTTCGGCGCGGCCGCCGGTGAGCAGGTCGAGACTCGCCGCCGAGCGTGCGAGCACGGCGGGCGGGCGCAGGGGCAGGTTGGCGACGTTGGGGAACACGCGCAGCCGTTCGGTGCGCGCCGCGACGACGCTCAGGACGGTCCACGCGTCGAGCAGGTCCGGACGATACGGGTGGTCCGGCACGCTGAGCAGGTCGAGCCCGGCGGCGTCGGCGGCTTCGGCGAGCCTGATCGCGGTGTCGGGGGCGGCGGCTTCCGGCAGGAGGATGACGCCGAACTGGAGGTCGTGGCCGTAGTCAGGCATGGGTCGCCTGAAATCGTGTCATGACGACATGATTACACCATGGAACAAAAACCGTCCAGCAGATAGGATCCGGGCATGGACGAACTGCGCCCGCCGACCCTGCTCGCGCTGCCCTCGTACCTCGCCGGGCACGTCGCGCGGATCGGACGCCGGGAACTGGCGGGCGCGCTCGAGAAGCGCGGTCTCCGGCTGCCGCATTTCGCCGTGCTGGCCGGGCTTTCCGACTTCGGCCCGCTGGCACAGCACGCGCTCGCCGACCGGCTCGGGCTCAACCGCAGTCACCTCGTCGGCTACCTGGACGAATTGGAGCGCCGGGACCTCGTCGGCCGCGAACGCGATCCGGACGACCGGCGGCGGCAGCGCGTCACGCTCACCGAAGCCGGGAAGGCGCTGGCGGGGGAGCTGAAGGAGGAGGCCAGCCGGTCGCAGGACGTGTTGCTCGCCGAACTGTCGTCGAAGGAACGCGAGACGCTGATTTCCTTGCTGCGGCGGGTGGTGGTCGCGGACGACCGGGCACAGATGGGGGC
This sequence comes from Amycolatopsis sp. cg13, assembly GCF_041346965.1. GTDB lineage: Bacteria > Actinomycetota > Actinomycetes > Mycobacteriales > Pseudonocardiaceae > Amycolatopsis. The sequence goes on along the minus strand of NZ_CP166848.1, from coordinate 2,057,709 downwards.
CGGGTAGTTCCGTTTCCGGTGATTGCCCTGCGGCGCAACGGGTAACCGGAGCCTTCCCGACACCCGAGGAGGCAGCATGACCGGATCCACTCGAACCGACCTCATCACCGTGATCACCGACGACCACCGCGACGTGGAGCGGGTGTTCGCCGAACTTGAGGGCGCACCCGCGGCGGGCAACCGGAAAGACGTGGTCGACCACGTGATCGCCGAGCTGGTCCGGCATTCCGTCGCGGAGGAGCAGCTGATGTACCCGGCCGCGCGCAAATACCTCGACGACGGCGACGAGATCGCCGACCACGAGATCGAGGAGCACGCCGAGGCCGAAAAGGTCATGAAGCAGCTGGAGCGCAAGAACCCCGGCGAACCGGAGTTCGAGGAGCTGCTCGGCAAGCTGATCGCGGACGTCCGCCATCACATCAAGGAGGAGGAAACCGACCTCTTGCCGAGGCTGCGGGAAGCCTGTTCCGCCGAGGAACTCGACCGGCTTGGCGAGCGGGTGCTGGCGGCCAAGAAGATCGCGCCGACCAGGCCGCATCCGCACGCGCCGAGCAAGCCGCCCGCCAATCTGGTCCTCGCGCCTGGCGCGGCGTTCGTCGACAAGATCCGCGACGCGCTGACCGGGCGGAAGAGCTGACGCGCCCGATCGTCGCGTGCCGGAAACCGTTGCGGGTACCCGATGACGAGCCTGGTTTAACGTCGCGTCCGCGCGGCTAACCAGGCCCATGCGGATCTTGCGCCGGCCCCACACCGTTCTGGCGTGCCTGCTGACCGAGACCGTCCCCGCCGCGGAAGGAACTCGATGAGGATTGCGATGGTGTCCGGACACGCCAGCCCGCTCGCGGAGCCGGGCGAGGATGCGGGCGGCCAGAACGTCCACGTGGCGGGCCTTTCCGCGGCGCTGGTCCGCAGCGGGCACGAGGTGACTGTCTACACGCGACGCGACGACCCGGAAGCGCCCGCCGCGGCGGATACCCCGGACGGCTACCGGGTCGTGCACGTCCCGGCCGGTCCGGCGCGTCGGCTGCCGAAGGACGAGCTCGTGCCGTACCTGGGCGAATTCGGGAGCTGGCTTCGCGATCGGTGGACGGAAGAACCGCCGGACGCGGCGCACGCGCACTTCTGGACGTCCGGGGTGGCGACCGTGCTCGCCGCGCGCGAAACCGGGGTGCCTGCGGTGCAGACTTTTCGCACGCTGGGCGTGGTGGAGCGGCGGTATCTCGGGGAGGCCGACCCGAGTCCGCCGGACCGGACGCGGCTGGAGCGGATGGTCGGCAAGCGGGCCGGCCGGATCCTCGCGGCCTGCTCGGACGAGGTGTTCGAACTGGCCCGCCAGGGGGTGCCGCGGCAGCGGATCTCGGTGGTGCCGTGCGGGGTCGACCTCGACCGGTTCGGCACCGGCGGCCCGGTTGCTCCGCGCACCGCGCCGAAACGGCTCGTGTCGGCGGGGAGATTCGTGCCGCGCAAGGGGTTCGACCTGGCCATCGCCGCTTTGCCGCGGGTACCGGAGACTGAACTGGTGATCGCGGGCGGGCCGCCTTCCGAGGCCCTTTCGCGGCATCCGGAGGCACAGCGGCTTCGACGGCTCGCGGAGCGGCTCGGGGTCGCTGACCGGGTTCATCTGGCAGGTCAGGTGAGCCGTGCTGAGATGCCGGCGTTGCTGCGCTCGGCGGACGCGGTGCTGTGCACGCCTTGGTGCGAGTCGTTCGGGATCGTCCCGCTGGAGGCGATGGCGTGCGGGGTGCCGGTGGTGGCCGCGGCGGTGGGCGGCTTGGCCGACACGGTGGTCGACGGCATCACCGGACGTTTGGTGCCGCCGCGGGATCCGGCCCGGCTTTCGGCGCGGCTGCGGGCTTTGCTGGACGAACCCGCCGAACTGGAAGCGCTGGGGACAGCGGGCCTGGAGCGGGTCCGGGCGCGGTATTCGTGGGACCGGATCGCGGCGGAGACCGTGCGGGCGTATGAGAATGCGGTGCCGGAGGGGGAGTCCGGGTGGGCCGCGGCGCAGTGAGAGAGCGGCACTTCCGGCCTGGAACAGCCGATGCCTCTGCCCCTAAGCCCGTTCTTCGTGGCTTCCACTGAGCGCGATGACCAAGGCGACGAGCGCGGTCAGCCCGTGCAGCCAGTTGTCCGCCCAGTTCAGGTTCACCGGGTCGTCGCGTGCGGTGCTGAACGACGTCGCCAGAATCCCGTACGCGGTCAGCCCGGTCAACGCCACGAACAGCACCCAGCAGTACGCGACGGCTCCGGAAAGCTTGCGTGCGGCCAAAAGCCCGAGCAGGCCGAGTGCCGTGTGGACGATGTTCAGCACCGTGCTGGAGCTGAACAGCCAGACGACGCGCGTCGTGTCGTGCCCGGCGTGGGCGGTCTCCGGGACGAAGAACCCGGCGACGCCGAGGACCAGGTAGACCAGCCCGAGCACAGCGACGACCGGACGGGCCAAGGAACGCGTGCTGACCGTCGGCATGGGAACTCCTCTCCGGCACGGCCCGCGGCGGGCTACTCCTCGCGCAGCGATTTCGCGACGGAACCGCCTGCCTCGTCCGCCTGCTCGCCAGGATCCGGATCCGCCCGGCGCTGCGGGAGATCCTCGTCCGGGGCCACGGCGCGGGCCGCTTCCGCCCGGGCGAGCGTCTCGTCGTCGGGCGGGTTTTGTGCCGGTTGGACGTCCGGCCGTTCCTCGGCGAGCCTGCGGCCGAGCGGTTCGCCTTCGCGCGCCTCGGCGGGCGTCGTGGCCTGCCGGGTCGCCGGGCTCCAGCGTTCGGCGGGTTCGACGCCGCCCTCCAGCGGGTCGACCCGCAGTTCGTCCTCGTCGAGTGCTTCGGACGGATCGAGCGTTTCGGGCTCAGCCGGATCGCTGTCGGCCATCGTGCTCCCTTCTCCGTGCAACGCTTTCGCGTCGGGTACCCGCATGGAACGGGACAAAACGGCGTCAGGCGGCGGCGAGATCGCGGATCGCGGTCTGCGCTTTCTGGATTTCCTGTCCGACCAGGAGCGCGGTGAAGCGGGCGACCGAAATGCTGTGCGCCGCCGAGGCGACGGCGTCGCAGGCTTCCTGCGCGTCGGCCGCGCGATGCCGCACGCGCCCGGCGAGCAACGCGTCCTCGAGCTGGCCGCACAGGTCGGGGAGCAGTTCGGAAAGGTCGTCGGCGAGGAGGCTCAGCGAGCCGAGCGTCCGGTACAGCTCCGCTGGGGATTCGTAGCCTCCGGCACCGGCTTCGCGACGGAGCCGGCGCAACGCGATCTGCGCCTGTTCGGCCGGTGCGGGAGACGTCGCTGAATGGTCCATGGATCGCTGATACCCGGTGGTGGCACGGCTAACCGGACGGTTGCGGCCGGTCGCCGCGGGTATCCGGGGCCCATGAACGAGATCGTCGAACTGATCCGCAGGCGCGCTTGCCTCGCGGAGTCCCGCGACGCCGAACTTGTCGCCCGCGCGGTGCTTCAGACGCTGTCCGAACGGATTTCCCCGGAAGCGGCGGCGAGCCTGGCCGCGCAGCTGCCGCCCGAACTGGCTGAAGACTTGCGCCCCGGCGGCGGCCCGGTCGAGGACGGTTTCGAGCTGACGGAATTCGTGGGGCGGATCGCCGAGCGCGCGGATTTGACGGAGCCGGAGTCCCTGCACCGGGCCGGAGTGGTGCTGGACGTGCTGAGCCGGGAGACGGTGCACGTCGCGGACGAGATCTGGCAGGTGCTGCCGGAACCGCTGCGGCAGCTGATCGAGGCGGAGCGGCTGCGAGTCGCGTGACTCAGGCGTTCCGCATCCGGGGCCGGTGCGGCTGGGCGTGCCCGCCCGGGTCGCTCGGAATGTCGCGGTCCACGTGGTCGGCGTGGTGCAGCGCCTGGGCCAGCAGCCCGCGGACGTGCTCGTCGGCCGCGGAGTAGTACACGAACGTCCCCTCGCGGCGGCCCTTGACCAGGCCCGCGAGCCGGAGCTTGGCCAGGTGCTGGCTGACCGCGGTCGGCGCGGCCCCGGCCAGTTCGGCGAGGCAGGCCACCGACGATTCTCCCTGCAGGAGCGCCCAGAGCACCTTGATCCGCGTCGGGTCCGACAGCAGGCGGAAGCTTTCCGCGGCCAGGTGGACCTGTTCGTCGGAGGGCATGTCGAAGTCCGGCAGGGAGGAGTGCATGACCCGATGCTACCGTCCCTGCTCGACTATCTGCGCATCTGCGCAGGTATGCTGACAGTCGAGCGGCCCTCCTCATGCGGTCGCGAGAGCTTCGAGGATTCCGGGAGTACCTGATGGCAGAGCCGCGCCGCGACCGTCCGCAGCCGGAGCACGGCCACGGTCATGCACACGGGCACGGTCATGGGCACGAGACCTGGCGGTCCCGCGTCAAGCACTTCCTCACCCCGCACAGCCACGACAGCGCCGACCGCCTCGACACCGCCCTCGAAACCAGCCGGCGCGGCATCCGGGCGCTGATCTGGTCGTTCGCCGCCCTGTTCGGCACCGCGGTCATCCAGTTGGCCCTGGTAGCCGTCACCGGCTCGGTGGCCCTCCTGGGCGACACCATCCACAACTTCGCCGACGCCCTGACCGCCCTGCCGCTGGGCATCGCCTTCGCCCTCGGCCGCCGCGCCGCGACCCGCCGCTACACCTACGGCCTCGGCCGCGCCGAGGACCTGGCCGGAGTCGTCGTGGTGCTGATCATCGCCGGATCAGCCGCGCTGGCCGCCTACGAAGCGATCGACCGCCTGCTGCACCCGCACCCCGTGCAGCAGCTTTGGGTGCTCGCCGCGGCGGGCCTGGTCGGATTCGCCGGAAACGAACTCGTCGCCCGGTACCGGATCACCGTCGGCCGCGAAATCGGCTCCGCCGCCCTGGTCGCCGACGGCCTGCACGCCCGCACCGACGGCTTCACCTCCCTAGCGGTGGTCCTGGGCGCGATCGGCGTCGCCCTGGGTTTCCCGGCAGCCGACCCGGTGATCGGATTGCTGATCACCGTCGCGATCCTGTTCGTCTTGCGTGACGCGGCCAAGGAAGTCTTCCGGCGGCTGATGGACGCCGTCGACCCGGCGACCGTCGAACTGGCCGAGCGGACAGCGGCGGCGGTGCCCGGAGTGGAGGGCGTCCGCGAGGTCCGGATGCGGTGGATCGGCCACAGCCTGCGCGCCGAACTCGCCGTCCAGGTCGCCAACACGCTCACCGTCGAGCAAGCGCACGAACTGGCGCACAACCTGGAACACCGCCTGATCGCCGCCGTGCCCCGGCTGACCGCGGCGGCAGTGCACGTCGAACCGGCTGTCGGCGCGGAGGCCGTTCACCTCGGCTGACCGCGCATCGACCGATTGGTTGATGCACCGCTCCGCCCCGGCTCAGCGCAAAGTCCGGCCACGCAGTCGATTCGCCGCACCGGTGCCGCCCGGCACGGTTGAAGCATGGCAATCATCGAGGTGGACAACCTCGTCAAGCGGTACGGCGGACAGGCCGTGGTCGACGGGGTGAGCTTCGCCGTCGAACCGGGCGAGATCTTCGGCATTCTCGGCCCGAACGGAGCAGGCAAGACCACGACGGTCGAGTGCGTCGAAGGGCTGCGCAGGCCGGACGGCGGGGCGATCCAGGTCTGCGGCCTCGACCCGCAGCGCGACGACGGCGAACTGCGCCAGGTGCTCGGCGGGCAGCTCCAGGAAAGCGAACTGCCGGACAAACTCAAGGTCGGCGAGGCGCTCCAGCTGTACAGCTCGTTCTACCGCGACCCGGCGGATTGGCGTGAGCTGGCCGAGATCCTCACCCTCGACGGCAAACTCGGCACCCAGTTCCGCCGCCTGTCCGGCGGCCAGAAACAGCGGTTGTCGATCGCGCTCGCGCTGCTCGGCAACCCGAAGGTCGCGGTGCTCGACGAACTCGCCACCGGACTCGACCCGCAGGCCCGCCGCGACGTCTGGGGCCTGGTCGAGCGCATCCGCGCGCGCGGCGTGACGATCCTGCTGGTCACGCACTTCATGGAGGAAGCCGAGCGGCTGTGCGACCGGCTGGCGGTCATCGACGCCGGTCAGGTCGTCGCGGTGGACAGTCCGGCCGGGCTGGTCTCGCGCGTCGACAACCAGCAGCGGATCCGGTTCCGCACGTCCGCCCCGCTCGACGACGCGGTGCTGACCGGACTGCCGGAGGTCGCCGCCGTGGAGCGGACGGGCAGCCAGATCGTCGTGGCCGGAACCGGAGACCTGCTGCTGGCGGTGACCGCGGCGCTCGCCCGGCACCGGATCGTTGTCTCGGATCTGCGAGTGGACCAGGCCACGCTGGACGACGCGTTCGTCGCGCTGACCGGCCGTTCCATCGAATCCTGAGGAGATCCCCGTGCCCGCCTTGTTCCGGCTTGCCGCCACAGAAACGAAACTGTTCTTCCGCGAGCCGATAGTCGTGTTCTTCGCGCTCGCGTTCTCGCCGATCCTGTTCGGCGTCCTCGGCCTGATCCCGGCGCTGCGCGAACCCGGCGCGGACGGGGTCCGGATGATCAGCCGGTACCTGCCGATCGTGGTCGCGATGGGGGTTTCGCTGTTCTCGCTCAGCGGGCTGTCGCAGCTGTTCGCTTCGTACCGCGAGAAGGGCGTGCTGCGGCGGCTGCGGCTCACGCCGGTGAAACCGACGGTCATGCTCAGCGCGCAACTGCTGATGGCCGTGGTGCTGTCGGCAGTCTCGACGCTGGTCATCCTCCTGCTCGGACGGCTGGCTTTCGACGTCGACCTGCCTCGGCAACTGCCCGCGTACGTGCTCAGCTTCGCGTTGCTGGCACTGGCGTTGTTCGCGATCGGTTTGCTGGTCGCGGCGCTCGCACCGTCGGCCAAGAGCGCCAGCGCGGTCGGTTCGCTGGTGTTCTTCCCGCTCGTGTTCTTCGCCGGCCTCTGGGTGCCGCGCGCGAGCATGAACCGGGTTCTGCTGACGATCAGCGATCTGACGCCGCTCGGCGCGGGCGTACAAGCGTTGCAGGACACGGCTTCCGGGAATTGGCCGCAGCTGCTGCACCTCGGTGTCATGCTAGGGTGGCTCTTCGCGGCCGGGGGCTTGGCCGCACGATATTTCCGCTGGGAGTGACTGGTGGGCATCGAGGGGGATCTGCGCGAAGAGTTCGACCGCTGGGAACGCGCACAGTCGGCGACCTTCACCGCGTTGCCTTATGTTCTTCTCGCGGTCAGTGTGAGCATTACCCTGCTCCAATTGCCCGCGCATCTCCCCGTCGTTCTGGGCCTTTCCGGCGCTGCCGGGCTGTGGCTGCTGTATTTCCAGTCGCGTAATACCCCGCACGCATTGCGGGCGGGGTATTACGCCGGTTTGCTGGCGATAGCGGCGGGCTTGGCAGCTCTCGCGCCGTGGTACGGCTTGTTCGCTTTCGCCGGTTACCCGCAGGCTTTCCAGTGCCTGACGGGACGCTGGCGTTACGTCGGTGCTGCCGCCACCGCGGCGATCTCGGCGATGGCGTTTCTCGGCGGAACAGCGAAAATCAGTGCGGAGAATCTGTGGTTGGCGTGGCTGGGCGTCAGCGTGCTCTCGATCGCCGTGGCCGGAGCTGTGTTCTATTTCGTGGAAATGGCCTACCAGCGGAATGAGCTGCAAAAGCAGGCGCTCGCCGAACTGCACGAGGCGAATCTCAAACTGGAGGCCGCGCTGGCGGAGAACGCCGGGCTGCACGCGCGATTGCTGGTCCAAGCCCGCGAGGCCGGAGTGCTGGACGAACGGCAGCGGATGGCGCGGGAAATCCACGACACCCTGGCCCAGGGACTGGCCGGGATCCTGACCCAACTCCAGGCTGCGGAGCAAACCGCGGCCGAACCGGCTGTGCTGGGCCGGCACCTGGCGAACGCGACGAACCTGGCGCGGGAAAGCCTGATCGAGGCGCGCCGGACAGTCCAGTCCGTGGGGCCGTCGGTGCTCGCCGAAGCCCGGCTTCCGGAGGCGATCGGCGAAGTGACGAGGAATTGGTCGGCGGCCAACGACGTCGACGCCGTGCTCACCACCACCGGCGACGCCCGGCCGATGCACACCGACGTCGAGGTGGCGTTGCTGCGGACCGCGCAGGAAGCGCTGTCGAACGTCGCGAAGCACGCGCGGGCGAACCGGGTCGGCCTGACCCTGTCGTACATGCCGGACCTGGTGACCCTCGACGTCCGCGACGACGGCATCGGCTTCGCGCCGAATGCCAAGCGTGCCAACGGTTCCACGAACGGCGGTTTCGGGCTGGCTGGGATGCGGCAGCGGGTGCAGCGTCTCGCGGGGCGGCTGGACGTGGAATCGGAACCGGGTCGGGGCACGGCGATTTCGGCGGCTGTTCCGGCGATTCCGGCTGGTGGTGAGCGGTGATTTCGTTGTTGATCGTCGACGACCATCCGGTGGTGCGGGACGGCCTGCGCGGCATGTTCAGCGCGGACCCGCGTTTCGAGGTGGTCGGTGAGGCCGCCGATGGGGCAGCGGCGATCGCCGCCGCTGAGCAGCTCCGCCCGGATGTCATCTTGATGGACCTGCGGATGCCGGGGACGGACGGCGTGACGGCGATCAAAGAACTGGCGAAACGCGGTGTCCCCGCGCGAATCCTGGTGCTCACGACGTATGACACCGACAGCGACGTCCTCCCCGCCATCGAAGCCGGGGCCACCGGGTATCTGCTGAAGGAAGCGCCCCGGGAGGAGCTTTTCCGCGCGGTCGAGGCCGCGGCGCAAGGGCAGGCGGTGCTGTCGCCGACGGTCGCGACCCGGCTGATGGGACAGTTGCGGCAACCACCGGCGGATCCGTTGTCGGAGCGGGAGGTAGAGGTCCTGCAGCTGATCGCGAAGGGCGCGACGAACCGCCGGGCGGCGGAGCAGTTGTTCATCAGCCAGGCGACGGTGAAGACGCATTTGCTGCACGTCTACGCGAAACTCGGCGTCAACGACCGTGCGGCGGCGGTGGCCGCGGGGTTCGCGCAGGGGTACCTGACGCTGGAGGGCTAGAGCGGGGCGTGGAGGGCCAGTTCGAACGGGGTGAAGCCGCGACCGCGGTAGAAACTGAGCGCGGATTCGTTGGCCGCATAGGCCGTGACGCTGACCTGATTCGCGCCGGATTCTCTGGCCCACGCGAAGAATTCGTCCGCCAATGCCGTTCCGACGCCGGTTCCGCGGTGTGCGGGGTCGACGCGCATGCTCTCCAGCACCCCGACCACCGCTTCCGGCCGGAGCGGGTCGGCGCGGCGGATCCGGCCGATCAGGTGGCCGATCGCTGCGCCTGCGGCGGAGAGCGCCAGCAGGCACAGGGAATCGCTCCGGTGCACGAGGTCCGTGTAGTAGGCAGGGCCTTCGCGTTGTGGCCAGGTGCGGTCCATCCATGGATCGCGCTGTCCGCCGTCCTCGGCGAACAGGGCCGTGGCCGAGGCGACGAGCTGCGGAACGGATTCAGGCGTGGTGCGGACGACAGTGTTCATTCCGAGAACGGTAACCGCCGCGATTTATCTTGAAAATATCGAATTCCCGCGCGATAAACCGGCCCGCTGGCGGCACGTGCCAGGTTTGCGTCAGAACGGCGCGGACCCGCTTCGGAGCGGGTCGCGGGCCGTGAGGGGAACCCTGAGGGAATCAGATTCCCTCAGGGTTCCCCTCACGGCACTTTCGCAGCAGCCGAGCCGCGCGCTAGGCCGACCAGACCCGTTCCCCGCCGACCCAAGTCTCCCGCACCTGAACCCGATCCAACGCCTCCGGATCCGCCTCGAACGGGTCCTCCGCCAGCACCGCGAAATCGGCCAGGAAACCCGGCGCGAGCTGGCCCTTGGTCGTCTCCTCGCCAGAAGCGTAAGCCGACCCCGTCGTGTACACCCCCAGCGCGGCCTCGACGCTGATCCGCTGCGAAGGCCCGAACAACTCCCCGTCCGGAGCGCGGCGCGTCACGCAGCTGCGCAGCGCGTACAGCGGCGGGAACGGCCCGCACGGATGGTCGGACGAACCCGCCACGGCGACCCCGGCGTCGAGCATCGACCGGTGGGCGAACATCCGCTCGACGCGCTCCGCCCCGTAGTACTGGGTCAGCTTGTCCCCGTGCGCGGCGGCGTAGTTCGCGAAGGGCACCGCGACCATGCCCTGGTCGCGCATGCGCTTCAGGATCTCGTCGTCGATGATCGAACAGTGTTCGATGCGGTGCCGAGGGTCTTGCCGCGGGTTGGCGGCTTGCGCCTGGTCGACGGCGTCCAGGACGCGGCGGATCGCGCGGTCGCCGTTGGCGTGCACGCAGACTCGCCACCCGGCGTCGTGCACGTGCCGGACGGTGTCGGCCAGCTGCGCGGCGGAGACCCGCTCGAGGCCGTAGCTGTCGGTGCCTTCGATGGGCTGTTCGACCAGGCAGGTTCCGCCGTTGACGGCACCGTCGGCGAAGGTCTTGACACCGCCTAGCCGCAGCCGGGTTTCCGGAGTGACCGGGAAGGAGGGGAGGGCGCGGAAGTAGTCGAAGTGGTCGTAGGCGGCCAGGGCGTTCACGCGCAGCGTCAGCTGGTCCTGGTCGGCGAGGTGGCGGAGCATCTCCCATTCGGTGCGGCCCACGAGGGCGTCGCCGACCGAGGTGATGCCCGCGGCGTGCAGGTCGGCGGCGTGCCGGGTGAAGGCGGCGGCGAGGACCTCGGTGGACGGGTCCTTCACGATCGTCGGGCGCGGGGTGAAGGCCGGAAACGCCAGGTCGTAGAGGGCTTGGTCGTGGATGACGCCGTCGAGGCGGCCGGCGGCGTCGCGGCCGAGGTGTCCGCCGGGCGGGGGTTCGCTGGCGTCGGTCAGGCCGGCGAGGGCGAGGCCGGGGGAGTTGATGACGCCGGCGTGCAGCGTCACGTGGACGACCAGGACGGGATGGTCCGGGCAAGCTTCGTCCAGCTCGGCGCGGGTGAGTTCGCGGCCGCCGTTGCTGCGGAACGCGTCGTAGCCGCAGCCGATGACCCATTCTCCGGACGGCGTCGCGGCGGCTCGTTCGCGGAGGGCGGCGGTGAGGTCGGCGGTCGAGCGGATCCGCGACGGCGAGAGGTCGACCTGCAGGGATTGGGCGGCGACGACGGTCGGGTGCTGGTGGGCGTCGTTGAAGCCGGGGATGACGGTGGCGTCGCCGAAATCGTGCAGCTGCGCCGAGGGGAACTCGCCGCGCAGGTCGGCGACGGTGCCGTGCGCGACGACCCGTTCGCCGCGCGTCGCGAAGGCCGGAGGCTCGGCGCCGGCCATGGTCACGATGCGCCGGGCGGTGACGATCTGCACGGATTCCGGTGCGGACACGAGGTTCCCTCCAGGTTCGACGCGGGCTGCCGCGCGGCGCTGTGTCCACAAAGGACTGTGGCCACGGTGCCGCACCGCCGATTCTAGGGGCGGCGCGGGCCCGGGCGCATCGTCGAAGCGGGTTGCGGCAATCGGGTGATCTAGGTCCCAGCCGGGGGAACTCCGGAATGAGGACCGGCCCTTCGGCGGTGTATACGCTGGAAGCACAGGGCACCAGGCCCGGCTCCCGCGGCGGCAGGAGGCTCGCATGTCCGGCATCGGTGCGGCGAGGGCCGCGCTCACCGCCGCGGCCGAGCCGTGGGAGATCCAGGTCGGCCGCGACCTCGCCGACCGGCTCGACACCAAACCGCCTTCGCGCTGGTCCCGGCCAGGCGCGGCAGCCGAGGATCTCGCGGACCTGGTCGGCCCCGGCGAGGTGGTGCTGGCGCCGTCGGCGACCCGGCCGTCGGGCGACGGCGTGGTGTGGACGCCGGAGCAGGCCTTGGGCGCGGGCGCGCGCGGAGTGGCGTTGTGGGTCGACGATCTGCCGTATCCGCGCATCGTCGGCGCGATCCCGTACCCGGAGCTGATCGCGGTCGAGCACGCGATGGCGGGCAAGCACTCCTGCCTGGTGCTAACCGGCGTCCGGACGACACTGGTTTTCCGCTACCGCTCATGGGCGTGGCCCGCGGTGGCGGACCTGTTGACGCACGCGCGGTCCCGCGCCCATCGGCCCGGCGCGGCGGAACCGGCGCACGCGGGGCCGCCTTCCCTTGGCTGGGACCGGCTTCCGGCGTCGCCGCTGGTGGCGCTCGGACATACCCGGCATACGCGCTACCTCGGCGCGGAACCGGAACTGCCGCGGCGCTGGCTGTGGCAGCAATCCCGGCCTGCGGCGTTCGTCGCGCTGACGCGGCAGGAGCTGGTGGTCGTGCGGCATGTGCTGGGGCGGCGGCCGTTGACGCACGGGGTGCAGTTGCTGGCGGTGGCGCGGGATCGGATCACCGGGCTGTCTGCGCGGGGTGACCGGTTGCGCATCGCTGCGTCGGCGAGCGGGTTCGATGTGGACCTTGGCGCGGAGTTGGCGGAGGAGGCGCGGCTGCGGTTCGGGCCGATGCTGCGCGCGGACGGGCGGCGGCGGGTGGTGCGGCGGGCGTCGAAGGCTGCTCCGCAAGCCTGATCCGCAGGCTGGCTTCAGGCCGTGTGCTGACACGGCAGGAGCTGGTGGTCGTGCGGCATGTATTGCGCGGAGGCCGTTGACGCATGGGGCGGGATCGGATCACCGGGCTGTCTGCGCGGGGTGACCGGTTGCGCATCGCTGCGTCGGCGAGCGGGTTCGATGTGGACCTTGGCGCGGAGTTGGCGAAGGAGGCGCGGTTGCGGTTCGGGCCGATGCTGCGTGCGGACGGTCGGCGGCGGGTGGTGCGGAGGGCGTCGAAAGCTGCTCCGCAAGCCTGATCCGCGAGCCGCCTTCAATCCGTTGAAGCCGCAAACGCTGGCGGATTCCCTCCCGCGCAACGGACTTCGCCCAGCCCCAGCGCCAGATCGGTGATTCTTCGACGCCCCGCGCACCCGGGCGCGTGGAAAACTACCGTCCACTCCGGACTCTTCCCTTCCACCTGCGGCCGGACGAGGATCGGGCTGTCCGGCTCCGCCGAACGGCCCGCACTCGTCCTTGACATATTGATGGGTCTTCATCACGATGAAGACGTGACCACAACGCTGATTCCCGGCAAGCTCACCGCCCTCGGCGGGATGATCCCGATCGACGGTCGGGTCAGCTGGGTGCCTTCGACGGCGGAGGGCTGGCAGCCGTCGAATTGCTATCTGCTCACCGAGCCGTCCGGGGCGCTGCTGGTCGATTCCGGGCTGGCCGTTCACCGCGAAGCGGTGCTCGACGGGTTGCGTTCCTCGCTCGGCGGGCTCGAGGAGCTCGCGGTCTTCTTCACTCGCGGCGAGATGGACTGTGTGTCCAATCTGGAGCCGATTTCCCGGGAATTCGACATCACCGCGCTCTTCACCGGCGGAGTCGTGAATCCCTTCGACGCTTTCGACGACGTCCACCGGATGCGTTACCAGGGGAGGCGGCAGCAGATCGACACTCGCAGCGAGGGCGGGGATTCGATGCCCCGCGCGCCGCGGCTCGAGGTCGGCACCGGCGGGCGGGCGCTGGAGATCGAGTCCCCGTTGTTGCGGCTGCTGCCGACGTTTTGGGGCTGGGACGCGGAAACCGGCGCGATCTTCACTTCCGACGTGTTCACGCACGGGGTCGTCAGCGACCCGACGGCGGCGCGCGTGATCGATCCGTCCACTGAGGACTCGACCACTGTGGACGATGTCGTCGGCCACCTCGTGGCGAAGTACGAATGGCTCCGCAAGGCGACCACCAACCGGCTGTGCGAATGGCTGGAGGACCGGTTTTCCACGCTGCAGCCGGAAATCATCGCGCCCGCGCGCGGGTGCGTGCTGCGCGGCCGCCCGGTTGTCGAACGCCATCTGCAGTTGATGCTCCAGGCTTTGAGGACGGTGGGCGCATGAGCAAGATCGAAGATCTCGACCTGGACGCGATGGCGCACGAGCTGAGCAGCGACCTGCCGCGGCTCGTCGCGGACGGCGTCACCTGGATCGGGGCCTGTCTTCCGTTCGAAGTGGACGGACGGCTCATCCACGGGCACAACTCGGCGTATCTGGTGCAGGGCGCCGAAGGTTCGGTCCTGGTCGACACCGGCGCGCCGTCGAGCTGGTGGGCGATCGAGGAGGTGGTCGAGCGGGTGCTCGGCGGCCGCGATCTCACCCACTTGTTCGTGACGCATCCGGAACTGCCGCACACCGGCAATCTCCCGCGATTCGTCGAGAAATACCCGGACATCCAGGTGATCGGCGACGTCCGGGATTACCACCTGTTCTATCCCGAGGTCGTGCCGAACCTGCGCGCCACCCGGCCCGGCGATCGGTTCGATCTCGGCGGCGGGCACGAATTCCTCGTGGTGGAAGCCATGATCCGCGATCTGCCGAACACGCAGTGGGGCTACGCGCCGCGCGCGAAAAGCCTCTTCACCGCGGACGGGTTCTGCTACATGCACCGGCCGGAGCTCGACGACGAGGACCCGGCGCACCTGCCGGGCGAATGCGGGCTCACGACCAGCGAACTGCGCCAGCCGATCGCCGTGGAGAACGCCGCGTTCTTCACCGGCAGCGCACTGTATTTCTCCCGTTTCGTCGACGACGCCGACGAACGGTACGCGGGGGTCGCCGACCTCGCCCGGGAACTGGGCGCGGAACTGGTGTGCCCCACGCACGGCAACGTCATCACCGACCTGCTCGACGTGCTGCCGATCGTCCGCGCCGGGCACAAACAGGCCTACCGCGCCTGAAATCCCGGTCGCGCAACCGCCGTGAGGGGAACCTTCACGGACTCTTCTCCGGGCGCTTTTCCCGGACCCCTCACCCCTGATCGCGCTCGTCAGCAAGGAGCGAACAAATGAGGCCTGTGCACGGTGCGGCCGCGGGAGCGGTCCTGCTCCTGGCCGCCGGGATCACCGCCTGCGGCGGCGGAGCCCAGCAAGCGAGCGGCGGCCGCCACGTCGTGATGGCGGTCCAGAGCCTGCCCGACACGCTCACCATCGCCCCGTGGGGCGGGGCGGCGTCGCAGCTCGTCCTTTCCGGGCTGGGTTCCCAGCTCGCGACCTACAAACAGGGCGATACCGCCAACGGCTGCGGTTCCACGCCCGACGGAGTCACCGGGCTGATCGCCGATTCGATCGAGGTGAACTCGGCGCACACGGCGATCACGGTGAAACTGCGCTCGCTCAAAAGCCAGACCGGCAACACGCTGTCCGCGGACGACGTCAAATGGTCGTTCGAGACCTACGGGTTCAAAGCGCAGCCGGTGCTGAAGAAGACCTTCGAGATCGCCGGGTACGACACGTCGAACCTGGTTTCCGTGGTCGATCCGCACACCATTTCGCTGAACGTCAAGAAGTGGAATTCCTACACCGAGGAAATGCTGCAGAACCCGCTGGCGTACGTGTACGACAGCACCGAGGCGAAGAAACACACCACTGGCGCGGACCCGATCGGCCACGACTGGCTGGCCAAGAACATCGCCGACTACAGCGGCTGGAAACTCGACTCCTTCACACCTGGGCAAGCGTTGAGTGTGTCCGCAGTGGCCGGTTACGGCGGGCAGAAACCGGGCATCGACTCGCTTTCCGTGCAGGCGGTGCCGACCGACGCGACCCGGAGCCAGATCGTCACCTCCGGTCAGGCGCAGGTCGCCAGCGGGTTCCAGTACGACCAGTACAAGGCGCTGTCCACGAAACCGAACGTCAAGGTGCACGACTGTCCTGGGCTGAACATGGACAACCTGATGCTGTCGGCCCAGAAGCCGCCGCTTAACGACGTGCGGGTGCGGCAGGCGATTTCGATGGCCATCGACCGTCAGCAAATCGTCACCGGCGCCTATTTCGGGTACGCGAAGGCCGCGAAATCGTCGTTCAACGCCACTTTCAACCTCGGCGCGTTCGGCGACGCCTACAGTTTCGACGCGGCCAAGGCGAAAGCCATGCTGGCGGAAGCGGGCTACCCCAACGGTTTCGACCTGACCCTGACCTACAGCCCGACCCGCCCGGGTCCGGTTTCGCAGCGCACCGCGGTGCTCGTGCAGTCGATGCTGAAGAACGTCGGCATCAACGTCACGCTGCGGCCGATGGCCAGCCCGACCGACTTCTCCACCGCCGTCCTCAGCGGCACCTACCAAGCCGTTCTGTACGGCGAACCGGTCGTCATCGCCGACCCGGCGTACCTGGCCTGGATCAAATTCTCCAACTCTCCCAACAACACCACCGGATTCTCCGACCCGACCTACGACAGCGTGCGGCAGCAGCTCGCGGCGACTCCGGTCGACCAGACCGCCAAGCGCACCGGCCTGCTCAAGCAGCTGGCCCAGATCGGCGACACCCAGACACCGGTGATCGAGCTGGTCGAAACGCCCAACCTGGTCGTCACGGCAGGCGGCGAAAAGACCGCGGCGCCGCTGCCGAACGGGCCGATCCGCTGGTCCGGCATCGCGGGTTGACGGCTTCCCGCGCCCGGTTCCGGGCCATTCCCGGAGCCGGGCGCGGGCCACGAAATACAAGGGGACTGAGCACATGATCGAAATCTGCGGCAAACAAGTCCGCGACACCCTGGAAGAATTGCTCGATCCGGCCGTGAACGCGCTGCTCGTCATCGACATGCAGCAGGGCGCGGTCGCGAAGGGCGGCACCATCGGCGAGGACCACGACCTGTCCATGATGAGCGGCGTCTCCGGACGCTGCGGCCAGGCGATCGCTGCGGCCCGGGAGAACGGCGTCCCGGTTTTCCATGTCCGCGTGGAAAACCTGCCGGACACACAAAGCTCGCCCCCGGCATGGCTGCGGTCGCTGTATACGATCGCCAACGGACGTTCAGTGGACCTGGGCAGGCTCAGCCTGGCGGGCGACCCGGCGACGGACTTCTGCGCCGAATGCCAGCCGGAACCGGGCGAATCTGTCGTCACCAAACGGCGGCCGAGCGCGTTCATCAGCACCGAACTCGAATTGCTGTTGCGCAGCCAGGGAATCGAATCGGTAGCTGTGATCGGGATTTCGACCGGCGGCTGCGTCGAAGCGACCCTACGGGACGCGACGCACCACGATTTCTACGCCGTGCTCGTCGAGGATTGCGTTGGCGCGTATGACACCGAGGTGCACAACGCGGCGATGACCGTGATGCGGGCCCGGCACGACACCTGCACGCTCGAAGAAGCGATCGCCGCGTGGAAGTCGGGCGCGCGCCGCCGGGTGGCGTCGTGAGCGAGCGCGATCTGATCGGCTACGGCGAGCACCCACCGGCGGTGCCGTGGCCGGGCGGCGCGAAGGTCGCCGTCTCGGTGGTGCTGAACTACGAGGAAGGCGCGGAAAGCTCCATCGCGCACGGCGACGAGGCCGACGAGGACATTTCCGTCTTCGGCGGCTGGAGCAGTCCGCCCGAGCGGCGCAGCATGATGAAGGAATCGTTCTTCGAATACGGCAGCCGCGCCGGCGTGTGGCGATTGCTCGGCATTCTGCGCGAATTCGAGGTGCCGTCCACGGTTTTCGCCTGCGGCATGGCGCTGGAACGCAACCCGCAGGTCGCCGAGGCGCTGATCCGCGAAGGGCACGAGGTCGCCTGCCACGGTTATCGCTGGCAGGGCACGGTCGGGATGCCGGAGGAGGACGAGCGCGAGGAGATCCGCCGCGCCCGCGAGTCGGTCGAGAAAACCACCGGCGTCCGTCCGGTCGGGTTCTACCTCCGTGACGGCATCACGGAAAAGACGCGGGAAATCCTCGTAGAAGAAGGCTTCCGTTACGACTCAAACGCCTATTGCGACGACCTGCCGTATTTCGTGCCAGCGGGCGAATCAGAACACCTGATCGTTCCTTATGCGGGCGACACCAACGACGCGCGCTTCTGGGGTCCCGGCAGCCTCGGCACGGCAGACGACTTCGTCGCGGTGCTGTCGGACAGTCTCGATATGTTGCTGCACGAGGGAAACACCGTGCCGAAGCTGATGTCGGTCGGCCTGCACTGCCGGATCGGCGGACGGCCGGGCGTCGCGATCGCGCTGCGGCGGTTCCTGCAGTACGCGCTCGCACAGGAGGGCGTCTGGTTCGCCACCCGCGCGGACATCGCGCAGTGGTGGATCGACCACGCGCCGCGGGGCGCCCGGTGACGCTCGATCTCAGCCGCCTGGTGCACAGCGTCGCGCAGCAGGGGTTCACCGAACTCGACAAGACCGGATTGCGCGGGCAGCGCGACGAGGGCCTGGTCTGCCCGCTGATCAACCCGCAGCTGAGCGGATCGGACGACCTGAACGTGAGCTGGGGCCGGATCCGGCCCGGGCAGCACCACCTGCGCCACCACCATCCGGACGCCTCGGAGTTCTACGTCGTGGTCGGCGGCGAACCGCTGATCCACCTCGGCGACCAGAACTTCCGCGCGCGGCCCGGCGACGCCGTCTACATCCCGAAGTCTGTGGTCCACGGCCTCACGAACGACACTGACCAGGACGTCGACCTGGTGGTTGGCATGAGCGTCGCGGAGAACTGGACTTTCATCCCCGACGAGTAGGAGGCGATCCCCATGGGAGCCAAACCCACCTATCTGCTGCACGACGGCGAACTCGTGCCTTACGCCGACGCCCAGCTCCACGTCCTTTCGACCTCGACCAAGTACGGCGTCGGCGTCTTCGAGGGCTTCCGCGCGTACTTCGACGACGAGGCCGGCGAGCTGTACGCGTTCCGCGTGGCCGACCACATGCGCCGCCTGGTCGCGTCGATGCGGGTCGTCGGGATCGACGGACCCGAGGACGTCGACCGGCTCGAGGAGCAGCTGCTCGGCCTGATCCGGGCGAACGACCTGCACGAGGACCTGCACATGCGGGCGCAGGTGTTCGTGGATTCGCCGGACGGCAAACCGGACGACACCGGGCCCGCGACGGTGTTCATGGCCGCGATCCCGATGGGCCGGTACTTCGACCGGCCCGGCCTGAACGTCCAGATTTCCAGCTGGGCAAGGATTTCCGACCGGTCGATGCCGCCGCGGGTCAAGTCGATCGCGAACTACCAGAATGGCCGCCTCGCGTTGCTTGAGGCGCGCCGCAACGGATACGACGCCGCACTTCTGCCTACTGTGGACGGTCACGTGTCGGAAGGCGCGGGCTACAACGTCTTCATGGTCCGCGACGGCAAGCTCTGCACGCCGCCGGTCACCGAGAGCATCCTCGAAGGCATCACGCGGGATTCGGTGCTGCAGCTGGCGCGGACCGAGCTGGGAATCGACGTGACTGAACGGCCGATCGACCGCACCGAGCTGTACTCCGCCGAAGAGGTGTTCGTCTGCGGCAGCGCGGCCGAGGTGAGCCCGGTCAGCTCGGTCGACCGGATCCCGGTCGCCGACGGCGAGCCCGGCGAGCTGACCCGGGCGCTGCAGGACCTCTACCGGCGCGCGGTCCGCAATCGCGTCGCCGCCGACCGCGGCTGGGCGCAGCCGGTGTACGCGCCGGCCGCGGTGGCCAGGTGACCCGACGGGTCGGTGTCCTGACGGCGGAGCCGGATCGCCTGCTGATCAGCCAGATCGCGCAGGCGGGCCTCGGGTTCGTCGTCCTCGACGCCGAGCAGACCCCGCTCTCCGCCGACCGGTGCGCGGACGTCGTGCTGGCCCTCGCTGGCAGCGGCGTCGACGTGTCGGTGCGGGTGCCGGATCTGTCGCCGCAGACGCTCGTCACGTATGCCAACACCGGCGTGGCGGAGCTGCTGTTGCCGCAGGTGCGGACGCTCGCGGAGGTCGAAGCCGCTCATCGGGCGACGCGCTTTTCGCCAGCGGGAACTCGATCTCGGCAGGTTTCACCGGCCAGTAGGTACGGCACGGATTTCAGCGGTGCGCCAAGGATTGCGGTACTGGTGGAGACCGCCGACGCTGTTGAGCAGGCGGCTTCCTTCGCCAAGTCCGGGCTGGTCGACGCTGCGTGGTTCGGGCCGACCGATCTGGCGGACGACCTGAAGGTCAACCGGCCGGAGTCGGTATCTCAGCTGCAGGAGTTGATCGACCAGGCGCTCGGCGTGTTCCGCGAGCACGGGGTTCCGGTCGGGCTGCCCGCGGCGGACGCGGCCGGGGTTGTCGCTGCCTTCGCACGCGGTGCGGACGCGTGCTCGGTGTATTGGGAGAAGTGCCTGCTCAGCGTGCTGGGCGGGCTTGCAGCGGGGGCAGACGGATGACGATGGTCGTCAGTGCGGAACGGGTCGAGCAGGAGTTCGGCGCGGACATCCCGCCGCGATGCGAGGTGCCGGAGCACGAACGGTTCGTCCTGGGAACTCGCAGCCTCCACACCGACGGCGGCTTCGACCGGTCGCGCGATTACACCGACCTGTCCATCCCGCTGACCGGCCCCGTTCGGCTTCCCGGAGTCCGCGCGGGCGACCGGATCCGCGTCGATCTCCACGGCATCGACATCGCCGACCGAGGCGCGCTGGTGACCCTGCCCGGGCGCGGAGCAGTCAGCGGATTGGGGACGTCCGGGCATTCGGTGCCGATCAAGGACGGCTACGTCGAGTTCGGCGACGGCGTCCGGATTCCGGTGCGTCCGATGGTCGGCAAGATCGGCGTCGGGGTGCCCGGCCAGGCACCCGGCAGCAGCACCGTCGGCGTCCACGGCGGCAACCTCGACTGCAAGGAACTCACCGCGGGCGCGTCGATCTTCCTGACCGCGCAAACCGACGGTGCCGCCCTGTACGCGGGCGATCTGCACGCCTGCCAGGGCGACGGCGAATCGTCGCTGACCGGCGTCGAGGTCGAAGGCGCGATCACGCTGTCCTGGCACCACGCGCGGCCGACCGGTTCCGACCGTCCGCTGGTGCTCAGCGCGGACGACAGGCTGCTGACCATCGGCGACGGCGACACGCTGGCCGAGGCCGTCCAGGCGGCGCTCGACGACCTGCTCGCGCTGACCGTCGACGCGTTCGGCTGGACCCGCGAGCGCGCGGCGATGTTCCTGAGCATCGCCGCGGACGTCGGGATCTGCCAGCTCGTCAACGCCCGGCTGTCGGCCAAAGCGGCGGTGGACGTCGCGCATTTCGCAGGCACGCCGCACGCGTCCTGGCTGACGCGTGCCCAACCGTAGCGGAGGAAACCATGCTCGATCTCATCGTGCGCAACGGCACCGTGGTGACCCCGGCCGGGGTCGAACACGTCGACATCGCGGTGGCTGACGGAATCATCGTCGGGCTTTCCCAGTCCGGGCACGGCGAACCGCCGGAAGCGGCGCGGACCATCGACGCCGCCGGGCTGCTCGTCGTCCCCGGCGGCATCGACCCGCACGTGCACACCAACTCCGTGCTGCCGACCGCCGCCGAATCCGGCATCAAATGCTTCGGCCCGGACCGCGTCAGCGAGGGCGCGGTGCACGGCGGCACGACCACGCTCATCGACTTCGCGCACTGGAAGCCGGGGGAGGAGCTGTGGCAGTCGTTCGAGCGCAAGGGCAAGGAATGGTCCGGCAGCTCGTACACCGACTACGCGCTGCACGGCACCTTCGCCCAGCCGGAGATCCCGTTCGAGGTCCTCGACCAGGTACCCGAGGTCGTCGCGGCCGGGCACGGCAGTTTCAAGGTATGGATGACGAACACGACGCCCACGCGGCCGAAGCAGAAGACGGACGTCGGGCACATCTGGGCGTTGATGGAGAAGACCGCCGAGGCCGGCGCGATGCTGTGCGTGCACGGCGAGGACGACGACATCGTCATGTACGCGTACAAGCGGCTGCAGCGTGAGCAGAAGACTGCGGTGCCGTACATGCCGGACGCGCACAACGCGTTGTCCGAGCAGCTGTCGTTCCAGCGCGTCATCACGCTCGCTCGGCATGTCGGTGCGCCGATCTACCTGATGCACGTCAGCGCGGCCGAAGGCATCGAGGCGATCCGTGAGGCGCGCGGGCGGGAACAGCCGGTGTACGGCGAAGTCCTGCCGCACTACGCGTATTACACCGCGGAGGACTACAAGCGCGAGAACGGCGTCATCTACCACACCTATCCGTCGCTGAAGTCCGCCGCGGACCGGGACGCGATGTGGCACTCGCTGGTCGCGGGCACGCTCAGCACGCTGGCGACCGACGGCGTGTGCACCGACCTGGACGTGAAGACGCGCGGGCAGACGATCCTCGACGCCACTGGCGGGCACGCCGGCGTGGAGGTCCGGATGGCGGTCGCGTACACCGAAGCCGTGGTGCGGCGGGGACTTCCGCTGAACCGGTTCGTGGACTTCACGTCGGCCAACGCGGCGAAGATCATGGGCCTGTACCCGCACAAGGGCGCGATCGCGGTCGGCAGCGACGCGGATTTCGCGCTGATGGAAACGGGTCTGGAGTGGAAGATCACCGCGGCTGACCTGCATGAAGCGGATTACACGCCGTGGGATGGCTACGAGGCGGCGGCCCGCAACCGGCTGACTGTGCTGCGCGGGCAGATCCTGGTCGAGGACGGTGCGTTGCGGTCCCCGTCTCCGGGCGGGCGGTTGTTGAAGCAGTCGCTGTCGTCGGACGTGGCGAGCCGTCCGGCCTGCTGACCCTGCTCTTGAGAAAGGCGCGGCCCGGGTCGCGTCTTTTTCTCGTGGGCTTGTCACAAACTCGGGGGTTGTCCGGTCTTAGCCGACGACCTGGCCTACTCCCCGAGGAGAATCCATGAGCTTGGCCCCTTCCGCCCGTCTCGACGAGGCGGTCCCTTCGCGGTACGCGCTGAAGGTCGGCGACATCGACGTGCTGGTGATCAGCGACGGGGTGCTGCCGATCACCGCCGAAACGCTGGCCACCAACGCCGACCGGGCCGATCTGGCGGCGTGGCTGCGCGAAATGTTCCTGCCGCCGGAGATGATCGACTGGCCGCTGAACGTCGCCGTGGTCCGCAGCGGCGGCCGGACAGTGCTGATCGATTCCGGACTGGGCACCGAATTCCCCGGCTTCCCGCGCGCCGGCCAACTGGCGATGCGCCTCGTCGCGGCCGGGATCGACCCGTCTTCGGTGACCGACGTCGTGCTCACTCACTTGCACATGGACCACATCGGCGGCTTGCTCGTCGAGGGTCTTCGTGGTCGTCTGCGCGAGGACGTGCAGGTCCATCTGGCGTCGGCGGAGGCCGAGTTCTGGCAGGCTCCCGATTTCTCGCGGACCGTGATGCCGGAACCGATCCCGGAGGTGCTGCGCACGACGGCCACCCGGTTCTTGGACGTGTACCGCGGCCAGCTGCGTCCATTCGAGACGGAACACGAGGTGGCACCGGGAGTGCGGATCTGCCGTACCGGCGGGCACACTCCCGGCCACAGCATCGTCCGGCTGGAGTCCGGCGGGGATCGGCTGACCTTCGCTGGTGATGCGGTGTTCCAGCCTGGGTTCGACAATCCTGACTGGTACAACGGGTTCGAGCACGATCCCGAGGAGTCGGCGCGGGTGCGGATTCAGCTGTTGAAGGAACTCGCGGCGAGCGGCGAGCAGCTGGTGGCCACGCATCTGCCGTTCCCGTCGGTCTGCCATGTGGCGGTGGCGGGGAACGCGTTCCGGTTCGTGCCTACGGTGTGGGATTACTGATCAGGCTGCGGCTGGTTTGAGGGCTTTGCCCCGGGTGCGGGCTTTGCTGCGCACCCGGGGATCCATCAGCATCGTCACGATGTCGAGGATCAAGTACGCGCCCAGCGTCGCCGTCCCGAGCACCAGCACAAACCCCTGGATCACCGGGATATCGCCCTTCAGCACGCCGTCCAGCGACCATCCGCCGATCCCGGGCCATGCGAACACGCTTTCCAAGATCGCAGCCCCGCTCAGTGAAGCACCGAACAGGATCACCAGATATGTCAACAGCGACCGCCTGATATCCGCCATCGCGTACCGGTACACGCGGAACTCGCTCAGCCCGCACGCCCGCGCGAATTCCACCTGCGCGCTCCGCAGCGATTGGCTCAACCCGGTGCGCACAGTCTTCGCGAAGTAAGCCGCGAAGAAGATCCCGAGCGTCAGGATCGGCAGCGCCGCGTGCGAGAAGATCGAGCCGAGCGTCGGCCACGAGCCGGACAGCAGGGCGTCCAGTGCCACCGAACCGGTTTGGACCGGCGGGACCGGCGCGGTTGGGTCGACCATGCCTAGCGGGGCGGGGGCCAGGTGCAGGAGCTGGTAGAAGACGTAGACCAGCACGAGCCCGAGCGCGAATTCCGGCACCGCGAGGATCAGCGACGACGCCCAGCTCAGCCCGCGGTCCGCGGGGCGGCCGCGCAGGTACGCGGCGGCGGTGCCCATCGCGGTGCCGAGGACGACCGCCAGCAGCAGGCCGGGCACCAGGATCACCAGGGTGTTCGGCAGCCGGGTGAGCAGTTCGTGGGTGATCGGCGCGCCGGTGAAGTACGACGTGCCGAGGTCGCCGTGCAGCACCTGGACCAGGTAGTCCCAGAAGCGCACCGGCAGCGGTTTGTCGAGGCCGAGTTGTTCGTGGACGTGCGCGATCTGATCGGGCGTGGCCGCGTCGCCGAGCATGGTGACGGCGGGGTCGCCGGGGATCATCGACACGAGGCCGAAGCTCAGCGCGATCAGCAGGACGAGCATTCCGACACCGGCCGCCAGCCGGCGGAGCACGAATACGATCATGCGTGCGCTTCCTTTGCTTCAATGCCGAGATCTTGGCCCGCGTGCAGGCAAGCCACCTCGTGCGCGGCGGCGACCGGGCGCAGCGGAACTTCGGTGGTCGCGCATTCGTCGGTCGCAATAGGACAGCGGCCGACGAGAGCGCAGCCGACGCGGTGTTCGGTCGGCTTCGGCGGGTCTCCGGCGAGCGGCAGATGCGGCAGCCGGTGTCCCGGGTCGACCGGCAGCGCCGCGGACAGCAACGCCTTGGTGTAGGGATGCTGCGGGTGCGCGAGCACGGACTCGGTGGGGCCGATTTCCACGATCCGGCCGAGATACATCACCGCGGTCCGCGAGCACAGCCGCCGGACGGTGTGGATGTCGTGGGAGATGAACAGAAAGGTCAATCCGCGGTCGTGTTGCAACCGGGCGAGCAGTTGCAGTACCTCGGCGCGGACGGTGAGGTCCAAAGAGGACGTCGGCTCGTCCAGCACCACGAACCGCGGCCCGGTGACGAGCGCGCGGGCGATGCCGACGCGTTGCTGCTGGCCGCCGCTGAGGTCGGCCGGGCGGCGGTCGTAGTGTTCCTCGGACAGGCCGACGTCGGCGAGAGTGTCCAGGGCGCGTTGCCGCCGTTCGGCCTTGGTGCCGGACTTTCCGTTGACCAGCAATGGTTCTTCGACGATCGCGCCGACCTTCAACCGCGGGTTGAGCGAGGCGAACGGCTCCTGGAACACGATCTGGAAGTCGCGGCGGCTGCGGCGCAGCTCGGCACCGCGCAGGCTCGTCAGTTCGCGGCCGTCGAGCGTGACGGTGCCGCGGTCGGCGTCGAGCAGGCGCACGAGCAGCCTGCCCAAAGTGGACTTTCCCGACCCGCTTTCGCCGATCAGCCCGAGGGTTTCGCCCTCGGCGACGGCCAAGTCGACTCCGTCGACGGCGCAGACCTGACTGCCGCCGAGGCCGGGGAACGTGCGCCGCAGGTCTTCAGCGACTAGTACCGGCACTGGTGGTCACCTCGATCGAAAGCGGGTGGTGGCACCCGAAGCCGTGGCCCGGGTCCGTCACGGTGAGCGGGGGACGTTCCTCGGCGCACACGCCGTCGGCGCGCGGGCAGCGGTGGGCGAAGTTGCAGCCCGGCGCGGTTTCCCGCTTCGCCGGGGCGGATTTCGGGGCGGCGGTGCGGATGTCGGTGGTCGCCGCGTCGAGCAGCGTGCGGGTGTAGGGATGGCGCGGATCGCCGAACACCGTCGCGACGTCGCCGACTTCCACGACCCGCCCGGAGTACATCACCACGACGCGGTCGCAGTAATTGGCCACGACGCCGAGATCGTGCGTCACCAGCAGCATCGACCGCTGGCTTTCCCGGACCAGGCCGCGGATCAGGTCGAGCACCTGCCGCTGCACGGTCAGGTCGAGCGCGGTCGTCGGCTCGTCGGCGATGAGCAGTCGCGGGCCGAGGCTGAGCGCCAGCGCGATCACGGTGCGCTGCGCCATGCCGCCGCTGAGTTCGTGCGGGAAACCGTCGAGAGTCCGCGCCGGATCGGGAATTCCGGTGGAGGCGAGCAATTCGAGCGCACGGGTGCGGATTTCACTGCGGCTCGCGCGTTCGTGCGCCCGGATGACGTGCTCGAACTGCTTGCCGATGCGCAGCACGGGATTCAAGGCGTCGAACGGGCTTTGCGCCACGAAACCGATCTCGCGGCCGCGGATCCGGCGCAGTTCTTTTGGTGCGGACTGATGCAGTTCGCGACCGTTGAACACGACGCTGCCGCCAGTGATCCGCGCGGGTTTGTGCAGCTGGATCACCGACCGGACGGTGGTGGATTTGCCGGACCCGGATTCGCCGACCACGCCGACGATCTCGTTGTCCCGCACCGAGAAAGACACGTCGTCGAGCACGCGGAACGCGCCGCCGGGAACTGGGAACTCGACTTCCAGGCCCTGGACTGACAGCAATTCGCTCATGCTTTCGCCCCTCCTTCGACGCGGTTCTCGAACCAGTCGGCGATGACGGTTAGGGACGAGACGACGAGGAAGATCGCGACCGTCGGGAAAATCGCGGCCCACCATTGTCCTTCGACCAGCATCGACGCGCCGTCGTGGATCATCGAACCCCACGTCGGCTGCGGCGGGTGCACGCCGACGCCGAGGAAGTTCAGCGCCGCGATGACGCCGATCGCGTTGGCGGCGGCCAAGATCGCCTGCACCAGCACGACGCCGTACGCGTTGCGGAACACGTGGTTGAACGCGACCCGCAGCGGGGAACAGCCGATCGCCACCGCCGCTTCCACGAACCGGGCCTGCCGCAGCGCCACCGCTTCGGCGCGGGTCAGCCGGGCGAAGCGCGGGATGTTGACGACCGCGATCGCGCCGATGACGTCGAGCAGTCCGCCGCCGAGCAGCTGGATGGCGACCACGGCGAGGACGATGACCGGCAGCGCGGAAAACGCGTCGACCACGCGCATGCACGCCTCGCCGATCCGGCCGGTCGTGGTGAACAGTCCGATCGGGACGCCGATCGCGAGCGACAGCATCGACCCGAACACCGCGATCGGCAGGTCGCTCGCGGCGGCGGTGATGGTGCGGGAGAAGACGTCGAACCCGCTGATGTCGACGCCGAACGGATGCGTCGCGCTCGGGGCGGCGGCGATCGCCGACACGTCCGGCACCGTGGCGCTGTGGGGGAGCGGCACGAACGCCGCGACGACCCACAGGCCGGCGAGGAAGGCGAGCGCGGCGAGCACGCCCGCGTTGCGGAACCGGCGTCCGGACCGCCGTCGCGCGGACCGGACCCGGCCGGTGCCGACGGCCGCCGCGGTCATGCCGGGCCTTCACTATGCATTGGGTCACTGTTACATAGTGAAGACGGCCCTGTCCAGGGCGGAAGCGAGGTCACGAGGGGTTCACCGTCCACTTCGGAGCGTGGCCTGCGCGGGGCGGGCCACGGCGGTTTCATAGTGCTGCGCCAAACGCAAAAGCGCCAGATCCTCGAACGGGCGGCCGAGCAGGTGCAGGCCGACCGGGAGCCCGTTGACGAACCCGCCGGGCGCGCTCAACGCGGGCAGGCCGCAGACGTTGGCGGGGGCCAGCAGCAGAAGTGCGCTCGACAGATCGGCTTCGTCGCTTTCACGGGTCAAATCGGTCGAAAGGTCGCTCAGTCGCGGGGGAATTCCGGACAGCGTGGGGGAGACGAGCGCGGTGAGATCGGCGTCCAGGAAGGCGGCGCGGACGCGGTCTCGGAGATGGGCTCGCGCACGGCGGGCCAGTGTCAGGTGTTCTTCGGTTACGGCACAACCGAGTTCGAGCATGACGCGGGTGCCGGGTTCGAAGTCTTCCGGCCGGTCGGAAAGTGCCGGACCGTGCAGGCGCAACGCGTCCGCCAAACACAAAACGAGCGTGACCGGCAGGGCGAGGCTCAATTCCGGCAGGCTGACGTCGACGATTTCGACGCCGGTGGAAGCCAGTACGTTCACTGCTTCCTTGATCGTCGCCTGCACTTCGGTGGAAACGCCCCAGTCGTGCCAGGCGGCGAAGTCGACGCCGACACGAGGCCGGGTCAACGGCCTGCGCACCGCTGCCGCGATGTCTTCCGGGCCGAGGCCGGCGCGGCTTTTCACCATGCCCTGCAACAGAAGGGCGCAATCAACAGTCGTGCGTGCGATCGGGCCGACCTGGTCGAGCTGCTCGCTGAGGTTCATGATCCCGGCGCCGTCGATCAGCCCGGTCGTCGGCCGCATCCCGACGAGGCTGTTCACCGAGGCGGGATTGCGCACCGAGCCGGAGGTATCGGTACCGAGACATCCCGGTGCCGACCCGACCGCGACCGCGACTCCGGAACCGGCGCTCGACCCGCCTTGGTAGCGGCTCGGATCCCACGGGTTGCGGGTGGGCGGAAAGTTTTGCCCGTAAGCGATTTCGTGCGTGACGGTCTTGCCGAGCAGGATCGCGCCGTTCTCGCGCAGCGTGCGGACGGTCGCCGCGTCGCGATCCGGGACACGCCCGGCATACGCCTTCGAGCCGCCTTCGGTCGGCAGGCCCGCGGTGTCGATGACATCTTTGACGCCGAACGGTATGCCGTGCAGCGGCCCTCGGTGATGTCCCGCTGATATCTCGACGTCCGCCTGCTGGGCGGCTCTCAACGCGCCTTCTCGATCCACATACGCCCAAGCTGATACCTCAGGTTCGGTTTCGGCGAGGCGGTCGAGCACGCTGCTGACATACTCGACCACGCTCAGCTCGCGGGCAGCGATGCGTCTCGCGGCTTCTTCGATCCCGTACTGCCACTTCACTGGGGCCACCTGACGTCGAAGTCGCTGGGGTGTTCGCCGGAGACCGCGCGCAGCTGCTCGATCGCTCCGGCCAGGTTGGCGTGCGCGGCTTCCAATGCGGCGCAATCCTTCGCTAGTACGTCCTCTCCGACGAGCTGGGCGACGGCGGCGAGTTCGGCGTCGTTCATCGGCGGGCCGCCAGGGTGAGCTGTCCGTCGCGGACGACCTGGATGCCGTCGACGAACACGTGCCGCACCTCGCGCAGATCCTCGCTGGCGACCACCACGTCCGCGGCCCTTCCCGGTTGTAACCGCCCGGAATTCGGGGCGAGACCGGGGATGGCGTCGGCGACGTTCGCACTCGCCAGCGCTACCGCGTCGGGCAGGCTGCGGTGGCCGCTGGCGACCAGGTCCGCGACCCCGGCCAGCAGCGGATCGTGCTGCCCGAGGTACCCGTAGTCGGTGGCGAGGAGGTCCACCGCGGTCTCGGCGAACATCCGGTCCCAGTGCTCGCGGGTGCGCACCGTGTGCTGCCGGTGCAGCAGGTCGAACGTGCAGCATTCGAGCAACCAGCCCGCGGACTGCAGCACTAACGCGGTCTCGACGGCTTCGTCGGGGGAGTAGGACGGATGGTTGCTGTGCGTGGCGATCACGCTCGCGCGGAGCTGTTTCCGCGCGAGTTCGACGAGTGGCTTTCCACTGGCTGCCGCGCTGTGCACGAGCGCAGGCACGCCGTACTTCGCCGCCGCCTCGACGCCTTCCCGAAGCCCATCGAGCGCGGCGTGGAAAGACGGCAGTACGGACTCGCGGACCAGCTTCGCTGCCGCCTGCCCGCTGAACCCCGCCAGACCCGCCGCCGTAAGCGCCGCCTTCAACGCAGGTTCGTCCAGCGCGCTGTCGAGACGGGGCCCGAGGACGGCTTCCTTCAGCGTCCGCGCCTGCTCGGCGGAGATAGTCACGCCGGTCTCGCGGTGGATCGCGGCCGGGATGTACTGCAGGTCCTGACCGCCGCCGCCCATCGTCTGCCCGCCGCCGAGCTCGCCGATCGCGATCGCGCCGTCCGCGAGCTGCTTCTCGGCCGACGTCGTCAGGTGCGCCTCGGTCAGCCCCGCGCCATCGGCGGCCTGCGCGGCAGCGATGGCGGACGGCGTGTGCGTGGTCGCGCCTTTGACTTTCACCGCGTGCGCGCGGTCCGCCGTCCGGACTTCGTCCATTGTGGCCAGTCCGCACAGATTGAGGACGGTCGTGGTTCCGGCGAGCAGATGCCGGTCGAGGTTGCCGAGCCAGCCGTTCTCGGGCAGCGCCTCAGCGCCGCTCGGGAAGAGCGGGCCGGGCGTGACGCCGTGCGTGTGGCAGTTGATCAAACCAGGCAGGACAACGCATCCGGCGGCGTCGAGCCGGACGTCGGCGTCTTCGGGCGGTCGCGGGTCGATGTCCCGGATCCGCCCGCCGTCGAGCGTGACGGCGGCTCGGAGCACGTCCGGCCCCGCGATGACTGTTCCCCCGGTGATGACGGTCCGCATGCCGGACGAGTCTACGAGCTTGCTTCAACAAATAGAAGAGTATTCAATATGTCCCTGTGAGCGAACGCGACTTCATCGGGCACGGGGCGGAGCCGCCCGCGGGCACGTGGCCGGGCGGGCGGAAGGTCGCCGTGTCCATTGTGCTCAACATCGAGGACGGCGCAGAACGGCGAACCGCCCGCGGCGACGTCGTGGACGACCTTGGCGCGCACTGGGAGCGGCACCGGGTCGTGCCCGGGCAGCGGAACCTGACCCTGGAGTCAGCCTTCGACTACGGTGCGCGAGCGGGCTTCTGGCGGGTGCTGCGGGCTTTGCGGGAGTTCGAGGCTCCGGTGACCGCGTTCTGCTGCGCCCACGCCCTCACTCCGCCGATCGCGGCCGCGCTGGTGGCGGACGGCCACGAGATCGCCAACCACGGCCTGCGGTGGGACACGCACACCGACCTCTCGCCGTCGGAGGAACTCGCCAAGGTCCAGTCCTCGACGGCCCTTCTGCAGGAGCTGACCGGAGAACGCCCAGCCTGCTGGTACTCGCGGGACGGCATCTCGCCCTGGACCCGCGCTGCTGTCGCCGCGGAGGGATATTCCTACGACTCCAACAGCTTCTGCGACGATCTGCCCTATGTGGACGGTGGGCTGCCGGTCGTTCCGTACGCCGGGGACACGAACGATTCGGGCCTGTTGAGTCAATTCCGGACCGGCCGCGCGTTCGGCGCGTACCTGTGCGACTCGCTCGCGATGCTGCTGGACGACCCTCGCCCCGGCGCGACGGTGCTGAGCGTGGGGCTGCATCCGCGATTGATCGGCCGTCCCGGGTATGTGAACGCGCTACGGACGTTCTTGCGCTACGCGGGAGAGCGGGACGTGTGGGTGGCGCGGCGGGATGAGATCGCCCGCTACTGGCGGGAATCGAACAACTGTCCCCAGCCCTGAAGCTGCTCCGAACCGCCAGCGAGAGCGAGCAGCTGCCACACGGTAGCCGCCGCGCTGTCCACGACCGGAACTCCCAGCCGGGATTCCAGCTCCGGCACCAAATACGCCGCCCGAAGATTCGTCCCGACGCACACGATCGCGTCGGCAGCAGCGGAAGCCGCCGCCGAGACCAGCGTCGAAATCTCCGAGAACGGCAGCCCGGAAATCTCCGGATTCGTCATCGGCCTCGACGGCACCGACCGTGAAACGACCTCGATCCCGGCCGCGCCGTACTCCGCAGCGATAGTGTCCGCAATGGACGAAGGACCGGGAAAAACCAGCCCGACTTTCTTGGCCCCCAACGCTTCCACCGCCGCCACCAGCGCCAGCGAGGCCGTCGTAGCCGCCGCCCCGGTCCGTTCCGCCAGACCGGCGGCCAGCGCCCGGTCGTGCTCCAGTCCGAGCCACGAACCGGAAGTCCCGTGGAACGCGATCGCCGAAATCCCCGCCTCCGCAAGGAGATCCGCGGCGGGGCCGACCAGGGAAGCGTCGATCGCCGCGGCCAGGTCCGCGGGCAGCGGGAAGCGGGAAGCGAACGCTGTCGCCCGGGTGCCGGCCAGCATCGCGGCGGTGAGCGGTTCGGCGTTCGTGTTCGACGACGGCACGATCAGGCCGAGCCGCGTTTCGCCCGGTCGCATCAGTGCACGCGGCCGAGCGACGGGGGAGTGGAGATCGCCAGGATGACCGCGGGCTCCTCGTGTTCGTTGCTCCACCAGTGCGGCGTCGAGGAGTCGTAGCTCATCGTGTCGCCCTCGTTGAGCACGAACGCCTGCCCGCCGATCGTGGCGCGGAGCGTTCCGGACAGCACCACCACGACCTCCTCGCCGGGGTGCGAATGCGGCACGTCCTCGCCGCGGAACCCGGACGGGATGGTCATTTCCAGCACGCCGAGCTTGCGGTCGGTGTTGGGGACGAGCATCTCCTGCACGATGCCGTCGCCGGGCAGTTCCATCCGCAGCCGCTCCTCGCGGCGCACGAGCACCTTCGTCTCGTGCGACTGCTGGCCGAGGAACATGTCGGCCATCGGCACCTCGAGCGCGTTGGCCAGCCGCAGCAGCGTGGCGAACGACGGATTGCCGATGCCGCGCTCGATCTGGCTGATCAGGCCCGCGCTGACGCCCGAGCGCGCGGACAGCTCCTCGACGGTGAACCGGCCGCTGCGGCGCGCCCTGAGCGTCGCGCCGAGGTGGTTCACCCAGTAGTCGCGGTTGTCCTCCGCGGCGGGCGGTTCGGATTGGGCGGATCCCATCTTTGCTTCTCCTCCGGGAGCCGGTCCGCCCGCGGGGCGGATCGTGCGAACGGCGTCATCTTATCAAAAGCTCTTCAGTATGTTGCGACTGGAACCGGACAAGTCGTTGACATAGTGATGTGACTTCAACAAACTGAAGGACATGACCGCACTGCGAGAGGGCCGGGTCTTCCGGCTGGGCGGCTCGATTCCGCTGGACGGCCGGGTGAGCTGGGCTCCCGCCGGCGTCCGCGGGACGCAGCCGCTGAACTGCTACCTCGTCCGCTCGGCGGCGGGCGCGGTGCTGATCGACACCGGCGTCCGCGCGCACGCGGCGAGGATTGTCGCGCAGCTGCGCGAAGTGCTGCCCGCGAACACCCCGCTGGCGGTGGTGCTGACCCGGACCGAAATGGACTGCTGCCTCAACCTCCCGGAGATCGAGGCCGCGTTCCCGGTGACCGCCGTGCACTACACCGGCGGCATCACCGTGCCGGTCGTGGACGCGGCCCGCGAGCGGATCACCGTCGAAGAAGGCCGTCCACTGGAGCTGGAACCGATTCCCGGTGTCTCGCTGCGAATCCACGCGCCGCGCCTGCGCTTGCTGCCGACGCTGTGGCCGTACGACCCGGCGAGCCAAACCCTCTTCACCTCCGATGCCTTCTGCCACAACAGAACCGAAGCCGACGAGGCACCGGACCCAGCGGCCGTCGCAGCGCAGCTGAGAGTCAAGTTTTCCTGGCTGGACCACGCTGACTCCGCGCCAGTGTCGGAAGACCTTCGCGCCGTCTTCGCCGCCGATCCCGTGGAGACCATCGCGCCGGGCCACGGTTTCCCGTTGCTGGGCAAGGAAACCGTCGCCGCGCACGTCGAGGCTGTGCTGAAGGAGATCGACCGATGACCGCTCGCCGGATCGCCGCCGCCACACAGTGGCTGGGCGGCTGCATGCAAGCGATGGCCAGCGACGGCCCGGTCCACTACCACGTGTCCGCCTACCTCGTTTCCGGTTCGACGCGCACTGTCCTGATCGACACCGGCGACCCGCGCCACTGGCCGCTCATCGAGGCTCAATTGGACGAGGCCCTGGCCGGTCGTTCCCTCGACTACCTTCTGCCCACCCACCCCGAACTCCCGCACGCGGGCAATCTCCCGGCGCTCCTCGCGCGCTACCCCGGCGCCGAAGTCGTCGGCGACGTGCGCGACTACCACCTGCACTACCCGGAGTACTCCCACCGCCTGCGCCCGCTCGCCCCCGGCGACCGACTGGACCTCGGCGACCGGCAGCTGGAACTCGCCGAGGCATACATCCAGGACCTGCCGAACACCGTCTGGGCCTACGATCCGGGCGATCGCGTCCTGTACGTCTCGGACGGCTTCTCGTTCGTCCACGACGTCCCGACGCTGCCTTCGATGGGCGACGACGAACCCGGCCACCGCCCCGGCGAATGCCGTTTGCTGTCCACCGAAATGCCCGCCGCGCCGACCGTCGACCAGGCGGCCTACGGCACCGGCCGCGCGCTGTACTGGACGCGATATGTCGACGTCACCGACACGTTCGGCCGGATCGGCGAGTTCCTGGCCGCCCACCCGGCGGATTTCATCGCGCCCGCGCACGGCAACGTGATCGCCGACGTGCCGCGGATGATGAAGACCGCGCTGGCCGCGCATCGGCAGGTGTACGACGCCTACACCAGCGCGTGAGATTGTGGTAAGCAAGCGGGCTATGCGCGGAAAGATGATGCGCGGCCTGGCGGTCGCCGCGATGAGTCTGCTGACCTGTCTCGTCGCCGCCCCGCCGGCGCCGGCCGCACCGGAGCCGAAGGCACCGCCCGAATTCGTCGCCCTGCGCGACGTCGATCCGACCATCGTGCAGGAAATCCGCTACATCACGCCGCACAACTTCACCGGCGCGCCAGTCGACGGCTATCGGCAGCCGATGTGCATCCTGACCCGGGACGCCGCCGTCGCGCTGCACAAGGCGCAGCTGTCGTTCCTGCGCCAGGGCTACACGCTGAAGGTCTACGACTGCTACCGCCCGCAGCGCGCGGTCGACAACTTCGTGCGCTGGGCCGAGGACCTGTCCGACCTGCGGATGAAAGCCGAGTTCTACCCGCGCGTGGAGAAGGACCGGCTCTTCGAGGACGGCTACATCGCGGCGAAATCCGGCCACAGCCGGGGAAGCACGGTCGACCTGACGCTCGTTCGCCTCCCGGCGTTCCCGACGCGGCCGTACCACCCCGGCGAACCGCTGAAGCCTTGCTACGGCCCGAAAGCCGAGCGGTTCCCGGACAACTCCATCGACATGGGCACCGGCTTCGACTGCTTCGACACCCTCGCGCACACGCTCGACCCGCGGATCGTCGGGAAGCAGAAGGCGAACCGGATGCTCCTGCTGCACGGGCTGGAGCGGGCCGGGTTCAAGAACCTGCCCGAGGAATGGTGGCACTACACGTTCCAGCCGGAGACGTTCCCGGACACCTATTTCGACTTCCCGATCTGGCGGAGGTCGTTGCAGTGCCCGGTGGGCTAGGACTGGGGGAGCCGGGCCGCGACGACTCCCGCGACTGATTTCGCGGTGTCGCAGATGGCGGTCAGGTTGCCTTTGTTCGCTTCGCCGGTGACCTCGACCAGCACGACCTCGTCGCGCCGTTCCGGTGTTCCTTCGAGGGACGGGAGTGTCGGCGAGTACGTGCGGTAGACGACGGTGACGTCGCACGTGTCGCCAGCCTTCTCGTGCGGATCGACGTACGCGAGGCGGCCGCCGACGGCAGTGCGGGTCTGGCCGTCCGGCGGGTCCTCGGCGAGCGGCCACTGCCGGTCGTAGTAGAGGTCGACCGACTTCGCGTCGTGCCCCCACGAACAGGCCCAATCCGCGAAATGCCGGTCGACCGGGTAGCCCGGCCCGACGGTCCGGCGGAGCGTGGCGTCGTCGACCAGCGTGCAGGCGTCCGTCCGGGCCAGCGAATCCGGTGGGAACGGCTGGGCACGACGGGTGATCGGGCCGCGGGCCACTCGCGCGTAGGCGTCGCCGACGACCGCGTCCGACATCGCGCACAGCTGCGGCGCGGCGGTGCCGTCGGAGCGGACCGAACTCACCGTGACGACACTGAGATCGGGCAGGGTGAAGGACCGGCGGCACTTCCCGGAGTCGGGATTCGGCCGCTGGATCTCGCCGAGCTTGCCCCGGACCGGCGGCACCTGCGGGTACTCCTCGGGCTCGGACAGTTCGAGGCTGGTCACGATCGTGCCGCCGCCGCTGGGCAGGCTCGTGTTCAGGTCGCAGCGGGCGAACGTGCCGAGATTCGGTTCGAGGAAGACTTTTCCGTACTGGCCCAGGGAATTCACCGACAGCAGCGAACAGGGGTCGGCGGTGTGCGGGTCGCCGACGAGGTCCGGCGACGGCGGTGCGGCGGTCGCGTTCGCGGGCGGTGCGTCGTCGCGGGTGAAGAGGAGAAACCCGGCGGCCAGAAGTACTGCTAAGCCGAGCGCCGCGCCGATGAGCACTGGTCGTTGGGATTTCTTCCTGTGCGGCACCGGCGAACCGCGCAGGAATCCTTCGACTTCGGCCGCAGTCGGGCGTCTTTCCGGTTGACGGCTGAGCATCGCCTGCAACGCGGGCCCGAGCTCGCGAGCGTTGCGCGGCGATTCGGGCGTCCCTTCCGCCGCTCGGCGCAGCTGCGCGAACGGGCCGTTTTCCCCGCTGCCCCAAGGAGAACCGCCCTCGACGGCGGCGAACAGCGTCGCCCCGAGCGAGAAGATATCCGACGCGGCGGTGGCCGCCTCGCCGTTCGCGACCTCCGGCGCGAGGTACCCGGCGGTGCCGCCGACGCGGGCGCTGTCGGTGAGCGTGACCTCGTGACCGCGGGAAATGCCGAGGTCGGCGAGCTTGGCGGTGCCGTCGTCAGCGACCAGGACGTTGCCCGGGGCGAGGTCGCGGTGCACCATGCCGCGTGCGTGCATCGCGGCGAGCGCGGACGCGATCTGCACCCCGACCGCGGCGGCTCGCTCGGGGGTCAGGACGCCGTCGGCGCGCACGATCTCGGCCAGGCTGCGCGCCGGGAGGTACTCCATGACGAGCCACCGGTCGGCGCCGTCGGAAACGGAGTCGTAGACCGCGACGATGTTCGGGTGCTGCAGGGCCGCGCCGAGCCGGGCTTCGCGGCGGATCTGCGGCTCGTCGCCGTCGAGCGACCGTTTGAGCGCGACCGTCCGGCGCAGTTCGAGGTCGCTGGCCCGCCAGACGACACCCATCCCGCCGGCTCCGAGGCGTTCCTCGAGCCGGTAACGCCCGGCGATCACCTGCGGAGCAGCCACGGCGACAGCTTAAAGCGCGCTTTCCCGGACTGCCCTCCGGCCGCTCCTTCAGCCCTCCTTCGCGGCGGACTTCCGCAATCCCCGGCGCACCAGCGGCCAGAACGCCGCGATCACGGCCAGCGACACGATGCTGGTCCACACCTGGGTGCGGGCGGAATCGTCGGTCAGCAGCATGACGACGATGATCGCCACGACGCCGACGACGGTCAGGATGCCGAGCCACGGGTGCAGCCACATCTTGAGCTTCAGCCCGGCGCGTTCCTCGGGCGTCATCTTGTGCCGCATCCGCATCTGGGTGAAGGCGATGAACGAGTACACGAACAGCGCGACCAGGCCCGCGGAGTTCATGATGAAGTCGAAGATGCCGGAGTCCGGCGCGACGAAGTTGACGAAGACCGCGATGTACCCGCCGATCGTGCAGGCCACCACCGCGATGACCGGCACGCCCGCCTTGCTCTTCTTCGCCACCACGCGCGGCGCGAGCCGCTTCTCGGCGAGCGCGGAGAACATCCGTCCGGCGGAATAGAGCCCGGAGTTGAGCACCGAACACGCGGCGGTGAGCACGACCGCGTTCATCACCAGGCCGGCGCCGGGAAGCCCGAACAGCGTGAAGGCGTGCGCGAACGGCCCCTCCTGTTTGGGATTCGGCAGCTGGTTCCAGGGGACGATGGTGACGATCAGCAGCACCCCGCCGACGAAGAACAGCAGGATCCGCCAGATCACCGTGCTGACCGCCTGCCGGACGCCCTTGGCCGGATCCTCGGACTCGGCCGCGGCCATCACCGCGATCTCGGTGCCGAAGTAGGAGAAAATCACGATCGCGACGCCGCTGAGGATCGGCCACCAGCCGTTCGGCGCGAAGCCGCCGTGCTGCCAGAGGTTCGGGATCGAGAAGCTCGCCTTCGGCCAGAGCCCGAACGCGAACAGCGTGCCGACCGCGAGGAACACGACGATCGCGGCGACCTTGATGCTCGCCAGCCAGTACTCGACCTCGCCGAACGACCGCGCGGACACCAGGTTCGTCGTGGTGAAGAACAGCAGCAGCACGACGGAGAACACCCACTGCGGCACGTCCGGGAACCACCCGCCGAGCACCGACCCGCCGACGACCGCCTCGAACGCGATCACGCCGATCCAGTAGTACCAGTACAGCCAGCCGACGAGATACCCCGCCCACTCGCCGAGCCCCACCCGGGCGTACTCCATGAACGACCCGATCGCCGGCCGCGCCGCGGCCATTTCGCCGAGCATCCGCATCGCGAGGAAAACGAGGAGCCCGCCGATGAGGTAGGAGATGACGGCGGCCGGCCCGACTGCGCGCACTACGTTTCCGGAGCCGACGAAGAGGCTGGCTCCGATGATGCCGCCGAGGGCGATCATGGTGATGTGGCGGGAGCGGAGCTTTTTGGGGCCGGTCTTCGGTTCGGCTGGAGTGGTCGCTGTTTTGCTCGCGGGTGACTCTGTTGAGGTCGCCGGGCGTGCAGTTGCCGTTTTGGTGGCGGGCGCTTCCGCCGGGGTCGGTGTGCTTGCGGCCGTTTCGCCCGCACCCTCGGCCGGGGCTGTCTTGCCTCTGGCCGCGTCGGCTGGGGCGGTGTTGCGGGGAGCCGTTTCGGCCGGGATGGCTGTGCGTTCGGCTTCCTCTGCTGGGACTGCCTTGCCTGCGGTGGCATCGCCGGGTGTCGTCGTGCTTGTGGTCGCTTCGCTCGGGGTTGCGTCGCCCGGAGCCGCCGTCCGTTCGGCTGCCTCCGCCGGAGCCGCCTTGCCCGCAGTCGCTTCCCGAGGGGTCGTCGTGCCCGCGGCCGCTTCGCTGGGAGTCGCCTCGTCCGGGCTTCCCTGGCCCTGCCCGGTGATCCGATCAGCCATCGATCGATCTTCCTCTCGTTCGGCCGTGCCGTCCCGCGGTCGCGCCCCCGGCCGACAACGTTGTCGGAACCGGCCGCGGAGCCGGGCCTCGCTGACGCGGGGACAGTGTGCGGCCGCCGGGTCCGTCGAGGCTAGGTGCGAGCGGGTCGGGATGCCGGACGGGACCGTTGTCGATCATCCGAATGGAGCAGCATTGCGCGCCGGGTTTGCCCGGCTGTGCGCAGAGTCGCGCGGAACGGCTCGGGCCGTCAGGGAACGCGCTGCGGAGAGACCGGCGGCTAAGCACAGGCGCGGACGAAGGCGGCCACGGCCGGTGCGGTTTCGTCGCTGCGGTGCAGCAGATGGAAGTCGGTCCTCAGACCGGGTTCGGCCAGCGGCCGGTACACCACGTCCGGCACCGCGGCCCGGTCCACGCCCGCCGGGACCACTGCCAGACCGACCTTCGCGGCGACCAGCGCGAGAACGCTCAGCGTGCTGTCGCCGCGAAACCGGGCCGGCGAGGACGGCGGGTCCGCCCCGCAGCGACGCACTCCGTGCGGCACGAGATCGCCGTCGCCGGTGATGTACTCGATCAGCTCTTCGCCGTCGATCTGCTCGACGGTCAGCGTTTCGTGCTCGGCGAGGGGGTGCCCGGCGGGCAGCGCGACCAGGAACGACACGGAACTCGCCGGGATCGAGGCCAGCCGCGGTTCGTCGGCCGGGGCGGCGAGCGCGCTGAAGCCGACGTCCAGTTCGCCCGCGAGGATCGCGGCGCGCTGCGCCAGCGGCCCGGCTTCCCGCAATTCGATCCGGACGAGCGGCCTGGCCTGATGGAACTCGCCGATCGAGCCGGCGAGGAGGCCGCCGAACACGGCCGCGCCCGCGACGCCGATCCGGACGCTCCCGGTTTCCCCGCGCAGCGCCGACCGCGCGGTGTCCCGCGCCCGTTCGGCCTGCGCGAGCACCTGCCGGGCTTCGACCAGGAACGCTTGGCCCGCCGCGGTGAGCCGGGGGCGTCGCCCGGTGCGGTCGAACAGCGGTCCGCCGAGTTCGTGTTCCAGATCGCGGATCTGCATGCTCAACGTGGGCTGGACGACGTGCAGCCGCCGCGCGGCCGCGCTGAACCCGCCCTCCTCGGCCACCGCGACGAAATAGCGCAGGTGCCGCAGCTCCATCTCCGTCCAGCTCCTGTCAGCGGTACTGATCGATGAATCAGAAACAAGTGTTTGAGCCTATCGCCCGTCAGGTCCATCGTGGAGGGACAGGCCGACGAAGAGGGGCAGCGATGCGGATTGTCACGCTCGAAGAACACTGGACCGACCCGGCGGTGACCGCCGCCGGCATGCCGAGCATGCTCGAACACGTTCCCGGCTACGCGGCGGCGTTCGCCCCGGACACCGGGATGCCGTACCCGCGGCACCCGGATCTCCTGGCGGACCTCGGTTCCGCCCGGATCGCCGACATGGACCGCCACGGCATCACCACCCAGGTCCTGTCGCTGGTGAACACCTTTCTGCCCGCGGCCGTCGCACCGGAACTGACCGCGGCGGCGAACGACACCATGGCCAAGGCGGTCGAGGCGTTTCCGGGCCGGTTCGCCGCGTTCGCGACCCTGCCGACCGCCGTGCCCGGCGCCGCGGCGGACGAGCTGCGCCGGTGCGTCGGCGAACTGGGCTTCGTCGGCGCCATGATCATGGGGCGCACCGACGGCGAATTCCTCGACCAGCCGCGGTTCGATCCGATTCTGCGCGCCGCGAGCGACCTGTCGGTGCCGATCTACCTGCACCCGGCCCCGCCTCCGGCGCCGGTCAGCGAGGCCAGCTACGCCGGCGGGCTCTCGCCCGCGGTCTCCGGGGCTCTCCGGCTCGCCGCGTGGGGCTGGCACCAGGAGACGGCGGTGCATTTCCTGCACCTGGTGCTGACCGGGGTGCTCGACCGCTGTCCCGGCCTGCAGTTCGTGCTCGGCCATTGGGGCGAGTTCATCCCGTTCTACCTCGACCGGCTCGACGAGGCCATGCCGAGGCGGATGACCGGGCTCGACCGGACTTTCCGCGAGTACTTCCGGGACAACGTGTTCATCACCCCCAGCGGCATGTTCAGCCAGGCCCAGCTGCGGTATTGCGCGGACACCGTCGGCGCGGACCGGATCATCCATTCCGTGGATTTCCCGATGCTCGGCAACGAGGGCGCCGTGGCGTTCCTGACCGAATCGCATCTTTCCGCCGAGGACCAGGAAAAGATCGCCCACCGCAATGCCGACGAACTGCTCGGCCTGGCCTGATCCAGCGGCGTCTCAGTGCGGCTGAGAGAGGTCTCCGGGGCGGAAGGCGTCCGCTGTGGTGCTCACTGGAGTGTCGAGTTCGGACTTGTGCTCGCGCGGATAAACCCAGCGCAGCGACGCCGTCGACCCCGCTCCGGTAAATCCTCGCTCGTAGAAGATCTTGCCGTCGCTTTGGTAGCCGGAAATCGTGTAGTGGTCGCCTTCGGCCTTGCGATAGGTCACTCGGCCGCCGTTTGCTTCTGCTTCGGACGCCGCGGCGGCCAGTGCGGCCGCGGTGGTCCGGCCGCCGGAATTGGTGCCCCATACGGTGAGGGTCGCGTCGAGGCCGGTGTTGGTGAACGTCATTCCGTCGCCGTTGTCCGGGCTGTAGGACGCGGCGGTGTAGCCCTGCGGAACGCGTGTGGTGAAGCCGAATCGCCGGTTGGTGTAGGTGTTGCCGACCGCTGGGGAAGACGAGGCCGGTAGCGTAGGTGACGGGGAAGCTGTTGGGGCGCCGAGCATTGTCACGAACTTCGGCTGCAGCAGATCGGAGATTTCGGCGTACGGAACAGTCACGGTTTCTTTCCCCGCCGCCGTGACGCAGCCGAGGTCGTACCACAGGATTTCGAATTCGGCCCCGGCCTTGGTGAATCCGATCGAGGTCCCCGGAACGTGCCCGCGCGCCGGGACCCGGTCGGCGGCGTCGATGGTGGTCTTCCGCCCGTTTTCGTCGACGGACGCCAGTTGGCAGAAACCGTTCCTGGTGTGCGGTTCGACGCGGTCGGTGAGCGTTTTCATTCCGGCCGCGGTCAGCACCTCGGGGCGGAACATGTCCTGGGGGCCGACCGGATTCCCGGTGCCGAGGTCGACGGTGACGGTTTCCGGGAACCGCCACGTCGTGTGCCACAGCACTTTCGAGTCGAGATCGTGGTCGTAGCGCACGGAAAGCAGGCTCGGGGTCTGCAGGAGGATCCGCGCGGTCGATCGCGCGGCGGGCGTTTCCCCGGCCTCGGTGAACTGCTGCTGCCAGTCCGGATTGGACCGTGCGTCGCGGATGGCCTTCAGCCGCTTGTCGATCGGGGCGCGCAAAGCGTCGTTGATGCGTTTCCGCACGGCGGCGTCCGGCCCGCCGGACACTTGCGGATACTGGAGGCTGTAGGTGATCGGGAGGGCTTGGTCGCGGCCGGAATCAGTCTGGATCGCCACCGTGAGCGCCGCGGGCGCGGGCGGGTCGTCCTGGCGATTGAAGACCAGGATTCCGCCGGTGACCAGTGCGCCGACGACCACCAGCACGGCGATGACCTTGCCGACGATCACCGCGGTCGCGCCCGCTCCGGTGCCCGTGGCAGGCACTCCCGCCGCCACGGCGCCGGCACCGGCCCCGATCGGCGCGGCGGCCGTGCCAGCCGTGGTCAGGAGGGCCAACGGCGTGAGCGCGGTCAGGGCGGCGGCCGAGGCGGCCAGCCGCTTCCAGCCGCGTTTCTCCCAGTCCTTTCCGTAAGCCTTGCGCGCGACGGTCTCCAATTCGGCGACGAAAGCGTCCGCTGTGGACGGTCGCCACGCCGGATCCTTCGCCATGCCGCGCGCGATCAGCGGACGCAGTTCCTCGGGCACCGTGTCGAGCGGCACGGGTGCCATCTGGTGCAGCGAGCGCAGTTCGTCGGCGGTGGTCCCCTCGAACGGCTGGTGTCCGGTGATGCATTGGTAGAACACGCAGGTCGCGGCGTACACGTCGGTGGCAGGCATGCCCGGCTGCCCGGCCCACTGCTCCGGTGCCATGTACGACGGGGAACCGGCGGTCAGTCCGTTTTGTCCGTCCAAAGTGGCCAGTCCAAAGTCGACCAGCTTCGACTGGCCTTCCCGTGACACCAGGACGTTTCCCGGTTTGTAATCGCGATGGACGACTCCGGCGGCGTGTGCGTCGGCGAGTCCGAGCAGCGAACCTTTGAGAATGGCCAACGCGGATTCGGGGGCGAGAATGTTCTCCGTCGCCAGGAGCGCGCGCAGGGAGACGCCGGGCACGGCCTCCATCACCAGCGCCGCGCCCTGCGGCGTCTCGACGAAGTCGAACAGTTGCACGACATGCGGGCTTCGGACGCCGGACAGCAGCCACGCCTCGCGACGGAACCCAGCCGCGATGTCCGGGTCGGCGAGGTACTCGGCGAGGAGGTATTTGATCGCCGCCATGCGGCCGGATTGCTGATGCTTGGCCAGCACGACGCGCCCGAAACCGCCGACGCCGAGCACGTCGACCTCGGTGAACCCGGGCACCTGCCAGGTTTCGCTCATCCCCGCCGCTTCCCCTCTCCCCGCGGGCCCGCCCGCCGGTTCCGCGAGATCGTACTCCGGAAATGTGGCATCGGGTGTGGAGTTGTCACATTTGTGCCTCGGTCGTGGGAAGCGCAGGGCCTGGATCGCCTTGGTCCGGTTTTGGCGGATCGGGGCTTGCGTTCGTCAGTTTTGTGCTTCGGCGGACGGGCGCATTCCGTGCCGGGCCAGCGGCTGACGTTGGGCAGGGGGAGGCGTCACCTTGGTGATTCGGCCGAGGGGTTCAGCAGGCGGATTCCCTGTTCGGTGGTGCGGTACAGGACCTCGCGACCGGATCGCCGTCCGGAGACCAGGCCGCTGTCGCGCAGGACTCGGAGGTGTTGCGAAACCGCGCTCGGCGAGACGCGGAGGGTTTCGGCGAGGTCGGTGGTCGTGGCGGGGGAGCGCAGCGTCTCCAGGAGTTCGGCCCGACGTCGGCCCAGCAGGCGGACCGCGGGTTCGGCGGGACGGCGTCCGGCGGCTGTCCACACTGCACCGCTGCCTCGGGCCGGGTAGCGGATCGTGGTCTGGGTGGTGGTGTGCAGTTTGATCATCACCCACGGCGGACCGAGCACGACCGGCGACAGCACCAACCCGCCGGAAGGGCGGCCGGGCGAGGGACGGTGGTCGCCGTCGAGAGTGAGCCGGCTGCCGGACCAGTTCAGCTCGGCGTGCAGGTCGGCGAAGAGATGGGCCGCGCCGCCGTCGGCCCATTGCTTGGCGCGGTAAGCGATGTCGGCGTCGAGAACGGCGCGCAGCCGGGCCCAGTGCGGTGCGATCAGGCGGTCGTGTGCCTGGCGGAGTTCTTCGGCGATCGCGCGCAGCCCGGCAGCGGGATCGGCGGCGAGTGCCCGGGCGGGGCCGGGCAGGCGGTCGCCGAACACGCCGTGCAGGCTGCGCCGAACCTGGCGCGCGGTGGTCCGGCACATCGCGGCCAGCGCCTCGTCGATCGTGCTCGCCGCACGGTCCGGTGCGGGCAGCAGGAACTGCGGCCAGCTGGTCCGGCCGGTGACGAGCAACGGCCACGTCCAGGCCAGATCCAGCGGACGGCCGGCGAGTTC
The DNA here is from genome assembly GCF_041346965.1 of Amycolatopsis sp. cg13. Taxonomy (GTDB): domain Bacteria; phylum Actinomycetota; class Actinomycetes; order Mycobacteriales; family Pseudonocardiaceae; genus Amycolatopsis. The sequence continues at coordinate 2,013,595 of NZ_CP166848.1, read as the reverse complement.
GCTCGCGGCCCAGCGGGTCCAGCGCCCGTGGCGAGTCCGGCCCCAGCAGCCGGCCAGGGTCTGCAGGCCGGAGACCGTCTCGGACAACGGCGAGACGGCGAGCCTGGTGGCGGCCAGGTCGGCGGTGCTCAGGTCGAGGGTCAGCGGCACGTCGCGATTATGCGTCACTTGGCGGTCGGCGAGGCGGGATCGGCGGGTTTGTCGACTCAGGCGGGGGAGGGCGCGGCGTGCGGTGGTTGTTGGGCGGGGAGCGGCTGGTTTGGTTGAGCTCGGTGGTGGTTTGCTGGTTTTCGTTTGGTTGGGCGGTCAGCCGCCCTCGGTGGTTGTCGGGTAGGGAGCCGTTGTTCAGGCATCAGCGGCGGGCTGGCCGAACCATCGGGCGAGGTGGTCGTTGAGGTCCTGCTGGTCCTCGCCGATCCACGCGATATATCCGTCCGGGCGCAGCAGGACGGCCGGAGCGTCCAGGGTCGCGGCGGGGTCCGCGATGAGGTCGACGCGGTCGGCCCAGCCTTCGACGTTCAGTCGCTCCGTGCGGTCGAGCACCAGGCCTCGGCCCTGATGGAGGCGGTCGTAGAGGCGGCCTTGTTTCAGGGCGAGGTCGGGGAGGCGGCGGCCCAGCAGGTCGGGGCCTTCGCCGAAGTCGTAGCGGATGTCGATCGCGGTGATCTTCCCGAGCAGGCGGCGGTTGACCTCGTCGAAGTCCATCAGCTCGGCGAGCAGCCTGCGCACGGCCCGCGGCCCGGCTTCGGCGGACGACAGTTCCATTTGGGCGCGGGTGTTGTCGAGGACGTCCGCGGCGACCGGATGGCGTTCGGCCTGGTAGGTGTCCAGCAGGGGAGCCGGGGCCCAGCCGCGGACCTGCGCGGCCAGTTTCCAGCCGAGGTTGAACGCGTCTTGGACGCCAAGGTTGAGGCCCTGTCCGCCGGTGGGCGGGTGGATGTGCGCGGCGTCGCCGGCCAGCAGCACCCGGTCGACGCGGTAGCGCTCGGCCAGGCGGGTGGCGTCGCCGAAGCGGGACAGCCAGTGCGGGGAGTGGACGCCGAAGTCGGTTCCGGCGATGGCGTGCAGTCGCTGCTTGAAGTCCTCGAGAACGGGCGGTTCCGCGCTGATTCCCGCGGCCGGGACCACTACTCGGTAGATGCCCTCGCCTACCGGGCTCAGCATGAACCGCTTGTCGATCTCGCGGACCTCGGCGACCTTGGCGGCGATCTCCTCCTGCGGCGCGGTCGCGGGCATCTCGCCCATCAGGGTTTCGGTCCGCGAGGGTTCGCCGGGGAAGCCGACGCCGAGCAGCTTGCGCACGGTGCTGCGCGCGCCGTCGCAGCCGACGAGGTAGCGCGACCGCAGACGTTCGCCGTCGGCCAGTTCGACGGTGACCCCGTCCTCGTCCTGGTCGAAACCGGCGACTGCGCAGCCGTGCCGGACTTCCGCGCCCAGCTCGATCGCGTGGTCTTCGAGCAGGCGGACGACGACTGGCTGCGGGATGCCAAGCAGGTACGCGGATTCGAGGCCTTCGGGGGCGGGTTTGGGGATCCCGGCGAAGATGCCGCCGACCGGACGTTGCCGTCCGCGTTCGAGGACGCGCTCCAGCAGTCCGCGCATCGCGAGCTGTTCGAGGCTGCGGATGTGCAGGCTGACGATGCGGGCGAGCGGGAGCGGCTCGGTTTCCTTCTCCAGCACGAGGACCCGCACGCCGTGCAGCCGAAGCTCGGCGGCGAGCGTCGCGCCGGTGGGGCCGCAGCCGGAGATGATGACGTCGATCATGAACCACCTGTTCGGTCGGTTTTTTGTGGTGCGGTGTGGCTGATTGATGGGTGTCGGGCCGCTGTGCGCGGAGCCGAGGCGGGGGTGGTTGCCGCCTGGCTTGCTGCGGTTCGCGCGGCTGCCCTGTGCCCGGGTGGTGTTTGGCCAGCCGAGGTGCGGCTGGTCGGCACCTGCTCGGCTGCGGGGCGGGCGGCGGTTGTGCGTTGGCTCGTGACGTGCCTGCCTCTCGCACGTCTCGCCGCAGTTCGCCCGGCTGCTGCTGACTTTGCTGTGGTGTGTCTGGCTGGGGTTCGTCGAGCCGCTGCTGACTCTGCTGCGGTATGCCTGGCTGCGGTTCGCCGAGCCGTCGCCCTCTCAGCCGGGGTGCGCCCAGCTGACGTCGCGTGCCCGGATGCCGGTCCGACCGCCGCGCGACCAACCGCGGTGCATCCAGCCGTCGTGCGTCGACGTCGGCAGGTGCGGACGCGGGCGGGCACGCAGGGCTGATTCCGGATTCGCGCAGGACTTGGCATCGGCGGGTCAGTCTGCGGCGCCGGGGAACCCGCGGCAAGCGAAATACAACGACGGCACAACCACGAAACATTCGATGTAGCTCCAGCCTACATGATGGCGAACACATGTTCGAGTCAGGAACCATCCCCCACATGAAGGAATCCGACTCCCGCGCCAGGCTCCCCGCCTCGTACTGGCGGTTGTGGTGGGCCTCGGCGGTGGACAACGTCGGCGACGGGGTTTTCGCGGCCGCCGTTCCGCTGCTCACCATCACGATCACGCGCGATCCGGTGCTGGTTTCGGTCGTCTCGGCGGCGACGTACCTGCCCTGGCTCCTGCTCTCCCTGCCCGCGGGCGCGCTCGTGGACCGGCGCGATCGCGTCGGCTTGTTGTGGCGGTCGCAAGCCGTGCAGGCGGCGATCGTCGCGGTGGCCGCCGCGATGATCTGGCTGGGGCGGATCGACATCGCGGGCCTCGCGGCCATGGGATTCGCGCTCAGTGCGTGCGAGGTCGTGTTCGCCAACGCGTCGCTCGCGGTGTTGCCGGATCTTGTCGCGGAGGCGCAGCTGCATCGGGCGAACGGCAGTCAGTACGCGATCGCCAATGCCGGGCAGTTGTTCGTCGGGCCGCCGATCGGCAGCCTGCTGTTCGCGGGCGCGGCGGCGTTGCCGTTCGGTGTGGACGCGGTGTCGTTCGCCGTGTCTGCCGTGTTGCTGGCGACCCTCCCGAGGCGTCCGTTGCCGCAGGTCGCGCAGCCGCCGATTCGGGTCGCGGTGGTGGAGGGGGTGCGCTGGCTCGGGCGGCATCGGCTGTTGCGCGCGTTGGCGGGGCTGCTGGCGGTGAACACGTTCTGCTACCAGCTCGGGAACGTGACGGTGGTGCTGCTCGCGACGCAGATCCTGCACGTCGGCGAGCGCGGTTACGGCGTGCTGCTCGCGGGGGCGGCGGCCGGGAGTGTGCTCGGCGGGATGGTCAACGCGCGGGTCGTGGCGAAAATCGGGGCGCTGCAAGCGTTGCTGGCCGCCTTGGTCGCCAACGCGGTGATCTTCGTGCTCATCGGGGCCAGTCCGAATGCGGTCGTTCTCGGGGTACTGCTGGGGATTAACGGGTTCGCCACGACGCTCTGGAGCGTGGTCACGGTCAGCCTGCGCCAGCAGGCGGCGCCGACGGAACTGCGCGGGCGGGTGCACAGTGTCTACCGGATGCTGGGCTGGGGACTGATGCCGCTGGGATCGCTGGCGGGCGGGATGGTCGCGGACGTGCTCGGCATCCGGGCGGCGTATCCGGTGGCGGGGGCGGTGCGGGGGATCGCGTTGGTCGTCGCATTGCCGGTGCTTCTTCGGGCGATGCGGAACGGGCGATCGTCCGGGTGACGGGTGGGAAAAGCGACGGAAATGTCCTCAGTGGATGTCACCCGGGCTGATCGTCAATGACCGGGCAACCGGCCGTATGGTTTTCTTTACTGTCCTTCTTGGAATAGTCCTCTTATTGGCAGTCTGCCGACAGCGGGCATTTCCTCCGGGTCCTCAAGAAGGCGGTTCCGCTGTTCGGCTATTGGTCGCGGAGAAGCTGCAACGTTTCGCTCGGCGGCGGCGACTGTGCGGGCGGAGGTGCTTGTGACGGAATCGGCGGAGGCAGTGCGCACTCGAGCGGGACCGAAACACCGCAGGCGCGGGTTGCCTGGCGGTAAGTGCTACTGCCGTCGCGCGCCATTCGTGTGGCGGTCTGCCGGGAACGAATTCCGCGAGTCGGGGAGCCGCCGGAATCTTCCGGTGATCGGGTGAGGTTTAGCGGGCGGATTCCCTGATTCCGTGAGATCGACTTGTCGCGCTACCTGTCCGGGGGCGTTATCGGCGAAGGCGGGCGGTGATCTTTTCCCGTGCTGGCACCGGAGTCGGGCGCGCGGCGGCGATGTTGCTGCGGTCGGGGTAACGGCGACCGCTGTTGGCACCAGTTCTTTGGTGGCGATCGCCGTTCCGGCGGCCTCGGGAAAGGCGGGTTTACGCTGGTCGGCGCAACGGGAATCGGTGCCGTGCGCGGGAGGAAGATCCGCCGAATGCGAAGGCTGATCTTCCGGTTATCTGTGTTCGCCCCGAGGTGTGAGTCCGTTGTTCATATTTTAGAATGGTCTCGGCAATGTGTGACGCAGGGTGCGAAGCGGGGTATGCGGGAGTCCTTCGTTTGGCGGTTGCTGGAGTGCAACCGTGCTAGGCAGGGTATGGATTCCAGCGCGGGTTTGGGCTCGATGGCGTCCGCGTTGTGCTGGGGCTAGTGCCGCGCGAGCAGGGGGCAATTCCTCGTGCGGCTCCTACGAGTATTCGAAAGGTCTGGTCATGCACTCCCGGAAAGAAAGATTCGAAGTCCCGAGACCGCGCCCGGTGCCCGGCGTGGGCTGTGCGGACCGGCTGGCCGCCGTGCTCCCGCGGCTGACCGCCCGGCATCGGGTGCCGGGAGCGCAGGTCGCGGTCTGGGCCGGCGGCGAGACCGCAGTGGTCCAGACCGGTGTCGCGAGCCGCGGCCGGCCGATGCGGGAGAGCTCGCGCGTGCCGATCGGCTCAGTCACCAAGGTGGCGACCGCGACGCTGGCGATGATGCTCGTCTCGGACGGCGATCTCGAGCTGGACCAGCCGGTCGGCGAGATCCTCGGCGATCCGGCCCTTCCCGGCTCGCTGACCCTGCGCGGGCTGCTGAGCCACACCAGCGGGCTGCCCTCGGACCCGGCCGACGCCGCCGGGTCCTGCCGGAAGGAAGTGCGGGCCGCGGAGTTCGTCTGCGAGCCGGGGACCGCGTTCTCCTATTCCAACCTCGGCTACGCGCTGGCCGGCGAGCTGATCGAAGACGTCACCGGGATGCGCTGGCGTCACGCGGTCGAGTCGATCCTGTTGCGGCCCTTGGAGATCGAGCCCGTTTACGTCGACAGCCCTGGCATCGCGACCGGGCACGCGCGCGACGGCGAGCGTCCGCTCGCGCAGGTGCTGCCGCCGATGCTGGACCCGGCGGGCGCGCTCGCGCTCAGCGCCCGCGACCTCGTCGCGCTCGGGCGGGTCCACCTCGGCAAACCGGGGCTGCTCGACGTCGTGACAGCGAGTGACCTGCACCGGCCGGTGCCGGGCGCGGAACCGTTCGGCCTCGCGGACGGCTGGGGGCTGGGGCTGGCCTGCTTCGGGGACGAGGAATCCCGCTGGCTCGGACACGACGGAACGGCCGACGGCACCTCGTGTCACCTGCGGATCGACCAGGCCGGCGCCTGCGTGCTCGCGCTGACCGCCAACGGGGCCGGGGGCACCGACCTCTGGCACGACCTGGTCGGCGAACTGCCGGAATTCGGTCTCCCGCCCCAGCGCGTCCAGATTGCGGAATCCTGCCCGATTCCCATGCCGGACGGCGATTTCGGCAGTTTCCGCAACGGCGCCATCGGGTACACGATCCGTCCGGACGCCGTAGGCGGCGCGTGTCTCGACGTGGACGGCGACGTCTTCCCCGAACTGGCCCGGTACGCCGACGGCACGTTCACCGTCCGCGATCCGGCGACCGGCCGCGCCACCCCGTGCGGGCGGTTCCGCGGCGAGCCCGGCGCGGCGACCGCCGTCGAAATCGGCGGCCGGCTCGCGCGGCGGTGCTGAGCAGCTCCCCGAACTCCTCGTCCCCACCCGCGCCAGGCGGGATCCCTTGGTGTGCCCGGAAGGTAGCGAAAACGATGACCGCCCAAGACATCCCGGCCGAACCGGACGCGACCGCCGCCCTGCCGGAGCTGTTCGCGGCCGAGGTGCGAAAGGCTCCGGACGCGCTCGCCGTGGACGGCGCGGCCCGGCTGACGTACGCCGAACTGGCCGACGCGGCGAGCAGGCTGGCCGCGTACCTGCTGCGGCTGGGGCTGCGCCCGGAGGACCGGGTAGGGGTGCTGGCGCAGCGGTCGGCCGAGCTGGTCGTCGCGGAACTGGCCGTGGTCGCCGCCGGCGGCGCGTACGTGCCGCTCGACCGGCGCGCGCCGGACAGCCGGTTGCGGACGCTGCTCGTCGAAGCCGGGGTCACGGTGCTGCTGACCGACGACCCGGTCCGCGCGGCGGAAATCCACAGTGGACAGATCGCGGTACTCGGACGGCCGTTGCCGAAAGCGGATTTTCCTTCCGTGGCAGTGCATCCGGACAATCTGGCGTATCTGGTGCACACGTCCGGATCGACCGGACAACCCAAGGGGGTCGCGGTCCGGCATCGGGACGTCGCGGCGCTCGCGGCTGACCGGAGGTTCGCGGGGGACGCGCATCGGCGGGTGCTGCTGCACTCGCCGGCCGCTTTCGACGCCTCGACCTACGAGATGTGGGTGCCGTTGCTGACCGGCGGCACCGTCGTGGTCGCGCCGCCCGGCGACCTCGACGTGGAGAGCCTCCGCGAGGTCATCGCCCGGTACGACGTCGGCGCGGTCTGGCTGACGGCTGGCCTGTTCCGGGTCGTCGCGCAGGAAGCGCCGGATTGTTTCCAGGGCGTGCGAGAGGTCTGGACCGGTGGCGACGTCGTCCCGGCCGGCGCGGTGCGGCGGGTGCTGCGCGCGTGCCCCGGCGTCACCGTGGTCGACGGGTACGGCCCGACCGAGACCACCACCTTCGCGACGGCGCACGCGGCCCAGTCGGCGGACGTCACCGCGATGCCGATCGGCCGCCCGCTGGACGGCGTCCGCGCGTATGTGCTGGACGACGCGTTGAATCCGGTCGCTCCCGGTGCACCCGGCGAGCTGCACCTGGCCGGCGCCGGGCTCGCGCGCGGCTACTGGGCGCGTCCCGGGGCGACGGCGGAGAAGTTCGTCGCCGACCCCGGCGTGCCCGGCGAGCGGATGTACCGCACCGGCGACGTGGTCCGCTGGAACGACGAGGGCGAGCTGGAATTCCTCGGCCGCGCCGACGACCAGGTCAAGATCCGCGGTTTCCGGGTGGAACTCGGCGAAATCGAGACTGTGCTCGCCGCGGACGACACCGTCGCGGAGGCAGTGGTCGTCGCGCGGGCGGACGGGCCGGGCACGAAGCGTCTGGTCGCGTACGTCGTGCTGGTGCCGGATGCGCCGCGAAAAGACCTGAAAGCCGTTGTCGCGGCGGTATTGCCGGACTATCAGGTGCCTTCGGCGATTGTCGTGCTGGACGAGCTTCCCTTGAGTGCCAACGGAAAGGTCGACCGGAAAGCCCTGCCCGCGCCGTCGGCGGAATCGGCGGACGCCGGGACTGAGCCGAGGACGGCTATCGAACGCGCGGTCGCCGAGATCCTCGCCGAGGTGCTGGGCCTGGACCGGATCGGCGTGGACGACGATTTTTTCGCCCTGGGCGGTGATTCGATCCTGGCGGTGCAGGCGCTGTCCCGCTTGCGCCGGGCGTTCGGCGCGGATCTTTCGGCACGGGCGCTGTTCGACGCGCCCAGTGTGGAAAAGCTCGCGCTGCACCTGGAAAACGGCCCGCGAGCCGAGCAGGCGATCCCGGTCGCGTCGCCGACGGAGCTGCTTCCGCTGTCCCCGGCGCAGCGGCGGTTGTGGTTCCTCGACGAAATGACCGGCGGCAGCTCCGAATACAACACCGGCGTCGGGATCCGCCTGTCCGGCCCGCTTGACCTCGCCGCCCTGCGCACGGCGTTGGCTGCCCTGTGCGCCCGGCACGAATCGCTGCGCACGACGTTCGATTCCGTTGCCGGACAAGGGATGCAGCGAATCGCGCCGACCGGGGAAATCCCGTTGAGGATAGCGGATTCCGTCCCGGACGACGACGTGCTGAAGACCGAATTGAGTGCGCCGTTCGACCTGCGGACGGGACCGTTGACCCGAGCCGTGCTGTTCCCGTCGGAGCCGGGCGCGCACCTGCTTGTGGTGTGCCAGCACCATATCGTCACGGACGGCCGGTCGATCGCCGTGCTCACCGACGAACTTCTCGACCTTTACGGCGGCAAGACCCTGCCCCCGCTGCCGCTCGGCTACCAGGACTACACCCGGTGGCGGCTGGCGTCCGAACGTCTCGACCAGCTCGGTTACTGGCGCGAGACCCTCGACGGCCTCGAACCGCTCGCGCTCCCGACCGACCGTCCGCGGCCCCCGCAGCGCACCACGGAAGGCGCGGTGCACCGGCACGACCTGCCCGCCGACCTGGTCCGCCGGGTCGCCGAAGCAGGCCGAACGCAGGGCGCGACGTTGTTCATGACGCTGACCGCGGCCGTCCAGACGGTCCTGGCTGCTTACAGCGGCCAGCGCGACGTCGCGGTCGGCACGGCGGTGTCCGGCCGCGACCGCGCCGAACTCGAGCCGCTGACCGGATTCTTCGTCAACACGCTCGTGCTGCGGTCCTCAGTGGACGGTGCACAGCCGTTCGACCGGTTCCTGGCCGAGTTCCGCGAAACCGTGCTGGCCGCGTTCGCGCACAGCGACGTCCCGTTCGACCGCGTGGTGGAGGAAGTCCAGCCCGAACGCGACCCGTCGCGGACGCCGTTGGTGCAGGCCGTTGTCGTCCTGCAACGCCCGCTGGTGTCGGAGCGCACGGTCGCCGGGCTGCAGGCCAGCGAGTACGCGCTGCCCCGGCCTTCGGCGCGGTTTGACCTGGTGGTGGAGTTCTGGCCGCGACCCGACGGCCTGCGCGTCACCGTCGAGTACGCCACCGCGCTCTTCGACGCCGCGACCATCGAACGTCTCGCGTTGAGCCTGGAAGTGCTGCTCACTGGGATCGCTGCCGACCCGGCGCGGCCGGTGGGCGATCTCCCGCTGCTCACCGCCGAAGACCGCCGGTTTTTGCTGCCAGGCCCGCCCGAAAGCGCGCGAGCCGGGACGGTTCCGGAGCTGTTCGATCGCTGCGCTGAGCAAAGTCCGGACGCCCCAGCCGTGGTGTGCGGCGACACCAGCCTGAGCTACGCGGAACTGCAGGCGAGGGCGAACCGTCTCGCGCGGCACCTGATCCGGCGCGGCGTCCGGCCGGAGGAGCGGGTCGGCGTGCTGCTGGACCGCTCGGCCAACCTCGTCGTGGCCGTGCTGGCGATCCTCAAGGCAGGCGCGGCCTACCTGCCCCTGGATCTGCGGGCTCCGGCCGATCGCCTGCGCCGCGTCCTCGACGGAGTGTCGCTGGTGCTCACCGACGACACCTGGCACGACACCGCCGTCACTGTCCACAAGGGAACGTCGCTGGTCGTCAAGGACGTCGACGAGCCTTCCGCCGCACCGGAAATCACGCTGAGCGGCCAGAACCTGGCCTACGTCGAGTACACGTCCGGGTCCACCGGCGTCCCGAAGGGCGTGGCGGTGCGGCACGCGGACGTCGCTGCACTCGCGACCGACCCGCGCTTCGCAGGCCACGAGCGAGTCCTGCTGCATTCTCCGCTCGCCTTCGACGCCTCCACCTACGAGCTGTGGGTGCCGCTGCTCAACGGCGGCACCGTGGTCGTCGCGCCGCCCGGCGATCTGGACGCCGAGGTGATCCAACGGCTGGAAATCACTGCACTCTGGCTGACCGCAGGCCTCTTCCGACTCTTCGCCGAGGAGACGCCCGAATGCTTCGCCGGGCTGCGCGAGGTCTGGACCGGCGGCGACGTCGTGCCGCCGCCCGCCGTGCAACGGGTCCTCGACAGCTGCCCCGGCATCGCCGTGGTGGACGGCTACGGCCCGACCGAGACCACCACCTTCGCCACCTCCTTCCGGATCACGAAGGAGGTCCCCGACGTCATCCCGATCGGCACGCCGCTGCGGGACGTCCGGATCCGCGTCGTCGACGACCGGCTCCGCCTGCTGCCGCGCGGCGCGGCCGGCGAGGTGTGCATCGCGGGAGCCGGGCTCGCGCGCGGCTACTTCGGCCAGCCGGGCCTGACCGCGGACCGGTTCGTCGCCGACCCGTTCGGCAATCCGGGAGACCGGATGTACCGGACCGGCGACCTCGGCCGCTGGCGCACCGACGGGACGCTCGAATTCCTCGGCCGCGTGGACGACCAGGTCAAGATCCGCGGCTTCCGCGTCGAACCGGCCGAGATCGAACGCGCGCTGGCGGCCGAAAAAGACGTGACCCAGGCGTTCGTGACCATCCGGGCCATCGGCGGGCGCAAGCAGTTGGTCGGTTACGTGGTCCCGGCAACGCTGGACACCGAGGCGCTCCGCCAGGCCGTCGCCCGCACGCTGCCGGACTACATGGTGCCGTCGGTGCTGGTCCCGCTGGCCGGGCTGCCGCTTACGGCGAACGGCAAGGTCGACCGTCGCGCCCTGCCGGAGCCGCGGACGTCCAGCGAGCGGACGGTCGCCCCGCGCACCGAACGGGAGGCAGTGCTCGCCGGGATCTGGGCCGACGTGCTCGGTCTCGATCGCGTCAGCGTGGACGACAACTTCTTCGCCCTCGGCGGCGATTCGATCCTGAGCATCCAGGTGAGCGCCCGCGCCCGGCAAGCGGGGCTCAGCGTGACCACCGCCGACCTGTTCCGCCACCAGACCATCGCGGCACTCGCCCCGACCGTCGGAGAGGCCACGGCGGTCGCCGCGCGCGGCCCGGAAAGCGGCGACGTCGTCCTGACCCCGATCCAGCACTGGTTCTTCGGCCTGGGCGCGGACCGCTTCGACCAGACGATCGCCGTCGAACTCCCCGCTGACGTCGACTTGACCGCGCTGATCTCCGCGCTGGCCGCATTGTCCGAGCAGCACGACGCGCTGCGGATGCGGTTCAGCCACGACCGCGACGCTTGGCATCAGCACAATGCCGCTGTCGGCGAAGGGCACACGCTCCTGCGGTGGTCGCTGTCCGGCGAGCCGCGGACGCTGCACCTTGCCGCGCACCACCTGGTGGTCGACGGCGTGTCGTGGCGGCTGCTGCTCGAAGACCTCGACCGCGCCTACCAGCAGGCCGTGCGCGGCGAACCGATCGACCTCGGCCCGCGGACGACGTCCTTCCGCGAGTGGGCGCAAAAGCTGGCCGAGCACGCGGAAGCAGGCGGCTTCGACGACGAACTCGCGCACTGGTGGGAACTGCCCGCGCCGACACCGCTGCCGGTCGACGGCACCGCGGAGAACACGTTCGGCCAGGCTCGCGTCGTCACGGCCCGGCTCACCGCGGACGAGACGCACGCGTTGCTGCGCCAGGTGCCGCAGGCCTACCGGACACAGGTCAACGACGTGCTGCTGGCCGCGCTGGGCCGGGTGCTGGGGGACTGGACCGGGAGCCAGCCGGTCGTCGACCTCGAAGGGCACGGCCGCGAGGAGCTGTTCGACGGCGTCGACCTGTCGCGGACGGTCGGCTGGTTCACCAGCATGTTCCCGGTAGCGCTGGACGTCCCGGACGGCTGGGGCGCGGCGCTGAAGGCGGTCAAGGAGCAGCTGCGCGCGGTCCCGCGACGGGGGATCGGCTACGGCGCGCTGCGGTATCTGGCCGGGTCCGCGCCGGTGATCGAACCGCAGGTGAGCTTCAACTACCTCGGCCAGTTCGATCTGCCCGGCGGACTGACCCTGCACCGCGAACTCGCGCTGGACGTCTCGCCGGACACCGTCCGGCCGCACCTGCTGGAGGTCGTCGGTCGCGTTGAGGGCGGCGAGCTGGAGCTGGCCTGGCACTACGCGGAGGGCGTCCACGAGAAGTCCACTGTGGACCGTCTCGCTGCGGCGATGGCCGAGGCGCTGCGCGAGATCGTCCGGCATTGCGCGGAGCCGGGAGCGGGCGGCCGGACGCCGTCGGACTTCCCGCTGGCCGGGCTCGACCAAGCAGGAGTGGACGCGCTTGTCGGCGACGGCCGGGACGTCGAGGACATCTACCCGCTGACGCCGATGCAGGCCGGGATGGTGTTCCACGACCTCGCCCAGCCCGGCGACCGGGTCTACTTCGAACAGGTTTCGTTCACTGTGGACGAGGTCCCGGATCCGCAGCGGCTCGGCGAGGCGTGGCAGCGGATTGTCGAGCGGACTCCGATCCTGCGCAGCCGCATCGTGTGGGACGGCGTGCCGCAGCCGCTGCAAGTCGTGCAGCGCGCTGTCGAACTGCCCGTGTCCTACGTGGACTGGTCCACTGTGGATCCAGAACAAGCGCTAGAACAGCTGCTGGCGCAAGACCTGGCCGAAGGATTCGACCTCGCCCAGGCCCCGCTCGCGCGGTTGGTCATCGCGCGGGAATCCGCCACGAAGGTGCGCGTCCTCTGGACCTTCCACCACGTCCTCCTCGACGGCTGGAGCGTCTTCGGCATCCTCTCCGACGTCGTCGCCCTGCTGCGCGGCGAAGAACCGCCCGTCCGCCCGCCGTTCCGCGATTACGCCGCCTGGCTCGCCGCCCAAGACGACGAGCGCGCCGAGGAACACTGGCGAACCGAACTCGCCGGAGTGACGCCGACTCCGCTGCCCCTCGAACGTCCGGCCGTCCGCACGCACACGTCGAGTTCGACCGGCCGGATCGCGGTGGAACTGGACGACGAGACGTCAACAGCCGTCTACGCCTTCGCGCGGCGACACCGGCTGACGGTCAACACCCTCGTCCAAGGTGCCTGGGCCGCGTTGCTGGCGCGCTACAGCGGCGAAACCGAGGTGTGCTTCGGCGCGACGGTGTCCGGCCGCCCGGCGGAATTGCCCGGTGCGGACGACATTCCCGGCATCTTCATCAACACGCTGCCGGTGCGGGTCCGGCTCGACGGCACGCGCGGGGTCGCGGACTGGTTGCGCGATCTTCAAGCAGCACAAGCGGAATCGCGTCGCTTCGGGCACGTCGGCCTGACCAAGCTGCAGGCGTGGAGCGGCGGCGGCAGCCTGTTCGACAGCATCGTCGTCTTCGAGAACTACCCGATCGACGAGGTGTCGCAGCTGCGCGACATCCGCGCGGCCGAGCGGACCAGCTACCCGCTGGGCGTCGTCGCCTACCCCGGACGCCGGTTGTCGATGATCCTCACGCACGACCCCGCGCGGATCGGCGACACCGCGGCGGCAAGGCTCGCGGCGCACCTCGAAGCGCTGGTCCGGGGCATGATCGCGGCACCGCACGAGCCGTTGTCCCGGGTGCCGATGCTGTCCGCGGCCGAGGTCACGCACCTGCTCGCCGAGCGGAACGAGACTGCTCGTCCGCTCCCGGCCAAGGCGGTGCCGGAGCTGTTCGAGGCCCAGGCCCGCCGCACCCCGGATGCCGTCGCACTGGTGACGGACGACGAGCAGATCACCTACCGCGAGCTCGACGTCCGCGCGAACCGGCTGGCGCATCGGCTGATCGAGGCAGGCATCCAGGCGGAGGACCGGGTCGCCGTCCTGATGAACCGCTCGCCGGGACTCGTCGTCGCGGAACTGGCGATCATCAAGGCCGGTGGTGCCTACCTGCCGCTGGACCTGCGTGCTCCGGCCGAACGGTTGCGGCTGCTCGTGCAAGAGGCTGAAGCAAACATCGTAGTAACCGACGCGGCGTGGCTGGCCACCGCCGAGGAGGTCCACACCGGCACCATCATCACCGGCGAAAGCGGTGCCACGGACACGCCGCCAGCCGTCCGCGTCGATCCCGAGCAGCTCGCGTACGTCATCTACACCTCCGGTTCGACCGGCCGTCCGAAGGGCGTTTCGGCACGGCATCGCGACGTCGTGGCCCTCGCCATCGACCAGCGGTTCGCCCGGCACGACCGGATTCTGCTGCACTCGCAACAAGCTTTCGACGCCGCGACCTACGAACTGTGGGTCCCGCTGCTCAACGGCGGCACCGTCGTGCTGGCCCCGCCGGGAGACGTGGACGTCGAGACGCTCGGCCGCTCGCTCACCACGCACGACGTGACGGGCGCGTTCCTCACCACCGGGCTGTTCCGGCTGGTCGCGCAGGAATCGCCGGAGGTTTTCGCGGGCGTGCGGGAAGTCTGGACCGGCGGCGACGCCGTCCCCGCGGCCGCGCTGCGCCGGGTCCAGGCGGCCTGCCCGGACACCCTGGTCGCCGACGTCTACGGCCCCACCGAGACCACCACGTTCGCGACCGTGCACCCGCTGCCCGGCGAGGTCCCGGACGTCGTCCCGATCGGCGGGCCGCTCGACCACACCCGCGTGTACGTCCTCGACGACGACCTCCGGCTCGCCCCGCCCGGTGCGCCCGGCGAGCTGCACATCGCCGGCGCGGGACTGGCGCGCGGCTACCTCGGCCGCTCCGGGCTGACCGCCGAGCGGTTCGTCGCGGATCCGTTCGGGCCTCCGGGGGAGCGGATGTACCGCACCGGCGACCTGGTGCGGTGGAACGACGAGGGCGCGCTGGAGTTCGTCGGCCGCGCCGACGAGCAGGTCAAGATCCGCGGCTTCCGGGTCGAGCCGAGCGAGATCGAAGCCGCGCTCGGCGAGCACCCCGGCGTCGAACAAGCCGCCGTGCTGGCCCGCGAGGACGGCGGCGTGAAGCGCCTGGTCGCTTACGTCGTCGGCGAAACCGGCGGCCTGGCGGAATTCCTCGGCCGGACGCTGCCGGACTACATGGTGCCCGCCGCGTTCGTCCGGCTGGAGCGGTTCCCGGTGAACGTCAACGGGAAGCTCGACCGGCAGGCGCTGCCGACCCCCGAATTCGGCGCGCGGGACCACGTCGCGCCGCGGACCGAGCGCGAACGCACGATCGCGGAGATCTGGGCCGACGTGCTCAGCGTGGACCGCGTCGGCGCGACGGACGATTTCTTCGAGCTGGGCGGCGATTCGATCCTCAGCATGCAGGTGGTCTCGCGCGCTCGCCGGGCCGGGTTGGAGTTGCAACCCGGCGACCTGTTCGCGCACCGCACCCCGGCCGCGCTCGCCGCGGCGGCCCGCACCTCGACGGCGGCAGTCGAACGGGGCCCGGTCCACGGTCCGGTGCCGCTGACCCCGATCCAGCGCTGGTTCTTCGCGACGCAAACCGCCGAGCCGGACCATTTCCACCAGTTCGTCCGGCTGGGCACTGTCGATCCGGACGCGGCGCGCGCGGCCGTCGAGGCGCTGCTGACGCACCACGACGCGCTCCGGATACGCTTCGCCCGCGGCGAAACCCACTGGCTGCAGGAGAACGGCCCGGTCGGCGCCGAGACCCCGCTGGTCAGCTTCGACCAGGACCGGCTTTCCGTGCACCACCTCGTGGTCGACGGCGTCTCGTGGCGCGTGCTCATCGAGGACTTCGAACGCGCTTACAACCAGGTGCTGGAAGGCCAACCGATCGATCTCGGCCCGCGCACGACGTCCTTCCGCGACTGGGCGATCCGGCTCGCCGAGCACGCCGCCGCAGGCGGATTCGACGACGAACTCGGCTACTGGCGGGGCGTGTCCGGGCGGACCACGGCGCCGGTCGACGGCCGAGGCGACGCGACTGTCGCTTCGATGCGTTCGGTGACCGTCCGGCTGTCCGCGGCGGAGACCGGCGCGCTGCTGCGCGATGTCCCGAAGGCCTATCGCACGCAGGTCAACGACGTGCTGCTGACCGCGCTCGGCCGCGTCCTGCGCGACTGGACCGGCGGGACGCCCGTGGTCGATTTGGAAGGCCACGGCCGCGAGGAGCTGTTCGACGACGTCGATCTGTCCCGGACGGTCGGCTGGTTCACCACGGTCTTCCCGGTGGCGCTGGACGTCCCGGACGACTGGGGCGCGGCGCTCAAGTCCGTCAAGGAGCAGCTGCGCGCGGTGCCGCGCCGGGGGATCGGGTACGGCGCGTTGCGGTACTTGACCGGTGCCGCACCGGAGATCGACCCGCAGGTGAGTTTCAACTATCTCGGACAGTTCGGCTCCGGCCGGCTGGATTCCGACGAAAGCCCGCGCTCGGCTCGCGCGCACCTGCTCGACGTCGTCGGCCGCGTCGAGACCGGCGAGCTGGAATTGACCTGGTATTACGCCGAAGGCGTCCACAATCGGTCCACTATGGACACCCTCGCCGCCGCGATGACCACTGCGTTGCGCGAGATCATCCGGCATTGCGCGGAGCCGGGAGCGGGCGGCCGGACGCCGTCGGACTTCCCGCTGGCCGCACTCGATCAGTCCACTGTGGACGAATTGGTCGGCGACGGCCGGGAGGTCGAGGACGTCTACCCGCTGACTCCGATGCAGTCCGGGATGGTGTTCCACGCGCTGTCCCAGCCCGGCGAACGCGTCTACTTCCAGCAGGTCGGCTTCGTGCTCGACGGCGTCCGGAGCGAAACTGACCTGGCCGCGCTGGAACGGGCCTGGCAGCAGGTAGTCGATCGGACGCCGGTGCTGCGGACGCGGATCGCCTGGGAGGGCGTGCCCGAGCCGGTCCAGGTCGTGCAGCGGCAGGTCGCGGTCCCGATCGCCCGGCACGATTGGCGCGGCCGGACGCCGGACGAGCGCGACCAGGCGTGGCAGGACCTGCTCGCCGCCGACCGGGCCCAAGGGCTCGACTTCACCGAAATGCCGTTGCTGCGTCTGGCTTTCGCGCGGTTGTCGGACACCGAAGTCCGAGTGTTGTGGACGTTCCATCACGTCTTGCTCGACGGCTGGAGCGTCTTCGGCGTGCTGTCCGACGTCTTCGCCGCCTACGCCCGCGCCGAGCTTCCCGAGCGGCCGCCGTTCCGTGACTACGTAGCCTGGCTGGACCGACAGGACGACGCCGCGGCCGAGGAGCACTGGCGGCGCGAGCTCGGCAGTCTCGTCGCACCGGCCCGGCTGCCCTATGACCGCGCTCCGGCGCAGGCGCACACCTCCCGGTCGTCGGAATGGCTGCGCGTGCCGGTCGAGAACTCGGGACGGCTACGGGACTTCGCTCGCCGCGCCGGTCTCACGCTCAACACCGTCCTGCAGGGCGCGTGGGCGCTGGTGCTGGCCCGGCTCAGCGGCGAGCGCGACGTTTGCTTCGGCACCACGGTTTCCGGCCGTCCGGTTGATCTGCCCGGCGCGGACGACATCACCGGGATCTTCATCAACACCCTGCCCGTGCGGGCCACCGTGACCGGGGGTGACGTGACGGAGTGGCTGGCTCAGCTGCAGTCCGCGCAGGTCGAATCCCGCCGCTACGGGCACTTGCCGCTGACCAAGTTGCAGTCCTGGAGTGGTTGCGGCGGCAGCCTTTTCGACAGCATCGTGGTCTTCGAGAACTATCCGATCGACAACGCGTCCACGCCCGGATTGCGGTTGCGCGACGTCGACGCCGCCGAGACGACGAACTATCCGATCAGCGTCGTCGCGTCGCCGGGGGAGCAGCTGACCCTCGACGTCGGCTACGACCCGGACCTGTTCGACACCGAAACCGCCAAGCGGATCACCAGGCAGCTCCTCGCCGTGCTCGACGCCTTCAGCGCGGGCCCGGGATCGCTGGAGGACATCGACCTGCTCACGGCGGCCGAGCGGCGGCAGGTGCTCCACGACTGGAACGACACCAGCCAGCCGCTCCCGGAAGGCGACCTGGCCGAACTGTTCGCCGAGCAGGTCCGGCAAGCACCGGACGCGGTCGCGGTGGCGGGCGACGGAATCCGCCTGACCTACGCGGAGCTGGACCGGCGATCCGGCCGGCTCGCCCGCTACCTGGTGTCGCTCGGCGCGAAGCCGGAAACGCTCGTCGGCGTGCTGATGGACCGTTCGCCGGGGCTGATCGTCGCCGAACTCGCGATCGTCAAGGCCGGCGCCGCCTACCTGCCGCTGGACACCCGCGCCCCCGAGCCGCGGCTCAAGACCCTCCTGTCCGGCGTGAAGATCCTGGTCACCGACGACGCTTGGCGCGATACCGCGCGCAAGGTCCACAGTGG
Organism: Amycolatopsis sp. cg13; assembly: GCF_041346965.1. Taxonomy (GTDB): domain Bacteria; phylum Actinomycetota; class Actinomycetes; order Mycobacteriales; family Pseudonocardiaceae; genus Amycolatopsis. Next base: position 1,995,715 of record NZ_CP166848.1, on the reverse strand, counting down.
ACCCATCGTCGTGCCCGGCGACCAAACCGCGGCCGTGCGGCTCCCGAAGGCAGACCCGGCCAACCTGGCGTACGTCATGTACACCTCGGGTTCGACCGGAAAGCCGAAGGGCGTCGCCCCCAGCCGCCGCGACATCGTGGCACTCGCGGCGGACCGGCGGTTCGCGACGCACCACCGGATCCTGCTGCACGCGTCCCAGGCCTTCGACGCCTCGACGTACGAACTCTGGGTGCCGCTGCTCAACGGCGGCACGGTCGTCGTCGCCCCTCCCGGAGACCTCGATCTGGAGACCATCGGCCGCCTGTTCGCCGAGCACCGGGTCGACGCCGCCTTCCTCACCACCGGCCTCTTCCGGCTCGCGGCCCGCGAAGCACCGGAGATCTTCCGCGGCCTGCGGGAAGTCTGGGCCGGGGGCGACGCCGTCCCGTCGGCCGCCGTGCGACGAGTGCGGGAAGCCTGCCCGGACACGACCGTCGTGGACGTCTACGGGCCGACCGAGACGACGACGTTCGCGTTGTCGCACCCGGTTCTCGGCCCGGTGCCGGACGTCGTGCCGATCGGGAAACCGCTGGACAACACGCGGGCCTACGTCCTCGGCCCGGACCTGCGGCCGGTGCCGCCGGGCGCGCTCGGCGAACTGCACCTCGCCGGCGCGGGCCTGGCACGCGGCTACTACGGCGCTCCCGGACTGACCGCCGAGCGGTTCCTGCCCGATCCGTTCGGGACGCCGGGGGAGCGGATGTACCGCACCGGCGACCTCGTCCGCTGGACCGCGCTGGGCGAACTGGACTTCGCCGGCCGCGTGGACGAGCAGGTCAAGATCCGTGGATTCCGGATCGAACCGGGAGAGGTCGAGGCCGCGCTGGCCGCGCATCCCGGGATCTCCCAGGCCGCCGTGCTGGCCCGCGAGGACCACGGTGTCAAGCGGCTCGTCGCCTACTACACCGGCGACGCGGACGAGCTGCCCGCGTTCCTCGGGCAGACCCTGCCGGACTACCTGATTCCGGCCGCGTTCGTCCGGCTCGACCGATTGCCGTTGAACGGCAACGGAAAACTCGACCGGCACGCGCTGCCCGCCCCGGAGTTCGCCGCGAGCGGCGCCCGCACGGCCCCGGCGACGGAGGCAGAACGGGTCCTGGCCGGGATCTGGTCCGAGGTGCTCGGTGTCGAGGACGTCGGGGCCGAGACGAACTTCTTCGAACTCGGCGGCGACTCGATCCTCAGCATCCAGGTCGTTTCCCGGGCTCGCCGGGCCGGGCTGATCCTGTTGCCGCACGAGGTGTTCCGGCATCCGACGCTGGCCGCGTTGGCCGCGCACGCGGGCGGCGATCACGGGCCGAAAGCCGAGCAAGGCCCGGTGGTCGGCGAAGCGCCGCTCACGCCGATCCAGCGCTGGTACTTCGAGACCCAGCCGGAGCGGTTCGACCAGCGGGTGGTGCTGGAGTTCGCCGAGGACGTCGACGAACCAGCGTTGCGCCGGGCCTTGCAGGTGGTCTGGGAGCACCACGACGCCCTGCGCCTGCGGTTCGACGAAGCTCAGCACAGCGATCCGGCCGGACCGGTGGAACTGCTCGTCGGCGAGCCCGAGTTCGATCTGAAGCGGGGTCCGTTGCTGAACGCGGTCCTCGACGGACGACGGCTCCTGCTGGCCGCGCACCACCTGGTCATCGACGGCGTTTCGTGGCGGATTCTCTTGGAGGACTTGGAAACCGCCTACCGCGGCGAAGACCTCGAACCGAAGACGACGTCGTTCCTCGCCTGGTCCCGACGGCTCGCCGAACACGCCGAGGCAGGCGGTTTCGACGACGAACTCGCCCACTGGAAGTCTCTGCCACCAGTGCGGCAAAGCGACCCGGGTGTCATAACCGACACCCGCGAGGTCGCCGTCCGCCTCACCGCCGAGGAAACCCGCGCGCTGCTGCAGGACGTCCCCGAGGTCTACCGGACGCACGTCAACGACGTGCTGCTGGCCGCGCTGGGCCGCGTCCTGCGGGACTGGACCGGCGAGATCCCGGTGATCGACCTCGAAGGCCACGGCCGCGAAGACCTGTTCGAGGGGATCGATCTGTCTCGGACGGTCGGCTGGTTCACAACCATGTTCCCGGTCGCGCTCGACGTCCCGGACGACTGGGGTCGCGCGCTGAAGGCGGTCAAGGAACAGCTGCGCGCGGTTCCGCGGCGGGGCATCGGTTACGGCGCTCTGCGCTACCTGACCGGCACCGCACCGGCGATCGATCCGCAGGTGAGTTTCAACTACCTCGGCCAGTTCAGCACCCCCGAAAACGGGCTGTTCCGCGTCGGCAGCCTGGACGCCGACGTCGACCCGGACGCGCCCCGGACCCACGTGCTCGACGTCGTCGGCCGGGTCGAAGCGGGCGTTCTGGAGCTGACCTGGTCCCACGCCACCGTCGGCGACACCGCGGAATCCCTGGCCGAGCAGATGCTGGTGGCGCTGCGGGAAATCATCGCGCACTGCGCCGAACCGAACGCGGGCGGACGCACCCCGTCCGACTTCCCGCTCGCCGCACTCGACCAGGCAGGAGTGGACCAGCTAGTCGAAGGCCGGAACGTCGAGGACATTTACCCGCTGACGCCGATGCAAGGCGGGATGGTCTTCCACGGCCTGTCCCAGACCGCGCAGGGCATGTACTTCGAGCAGGCGACTTTCGTACTCGAAGGCGTCACCGACCCGCAGCGGCTCGGCGAGGCGTGGCAGCAGGTCGTCGACCGGATTCCGGTGCTGCGCACCTCCTTCGTCTGGACCGGCGTTGACGAGCCGGTCCAAGTCGTGCACCGCGAAGCCGAACTGCCGGTCCAGCACCTCGACTGGACCGGTCTCGACGGGCATCAAACGGAGCTGGCAAGGCTGCTCGCCGAAGACCGCGCGCAAGGCCTCGACCTCGCTGTCGCGCCGCTGGCGCGCGTCGCCCTCGCGCGGCTTTCGGACACGGAAGTCCTGGTGCTGTGGACGTTCCACCACGTCCTGCTCGACGGCTGGAGCGTCTTCCAGATCCTCTCGGACGTCTGCACCGCCTACGCCGGGCAGCCATTGCCGTCCCGGCCGCCGTTCCGCGACTACCTCGCCTGGCTGGGCGAGCACGACGAGGCCGCCGCCGAACAGTTCTGGCGCACCGCACTCGCCGGGGTCGAAGGCCCGACGCAGCTGCCGAGCGACCGGACCCCGCCGTCCGGCCACGCCCCGTGCTCGGCCGAGTGGCTGCCCGTGCGCCTGGACCGGTCCGCCACCGCCCGGCTGGACGCGTTCGTGAAACGCCACGGCCTCACCCACAACGTCGTGCTGCAGGGAGCGTGGGCGCTGCTGCTGTCGGTCTACAGTGGACAGAACGACGTGGTGTTCGGCGCGACCGCGTCCGGCCGTCCGGCGGACGTGCCTGGAGTGGACGACATTCCCGGCATCTTCATCAACACCCTGCCGGTGCGGGTCACTGTGGACCGCGGTGTTCCCGTCGCGGACTGGCTCGCGCGGCTGCAAGCGGCGCAGGCCGAAGCGCGCGGACACGGGCACGTCCCGCTCGCACGGGTCCAGGGCTGGGCGGGCCTGCCGGGCGGCGTGAACCTGTGCGACAGCCTGGTGGTGTTCGAGAACTACCCGATCACCGGAGCGGCGGCCGGACACGGCCTGACCGTGCGCGACCTGTCCGCCCGGGAGACGACGAACTTCCCGGTCACCGTGGTGGCCTCGCCCGGTTCGGAGCTGTCGGTGGACGTCGGCTACGACCCGGCGCTCTTCGACCCCGAGACAGTGACGGACCTGGCCGCTCGACTGCTGGAAATCCTCACCGGCTTGACCGCCGACGGCGACCGCGCGCTCGGCGACGTCCCGGTCATCACCGCGGCGGAGATCCGGCTGCTTGCGGAACGGGCCGGCACCTGCGGCGAACCGGAACCGCGGTCGCTGCCCGATCTGTTCGCCGACCAGGTCCGCGTCCGGCCGAACGCCCTCGCCGCCGTGCTCGGCGGCGAACCGGTCACCTACGCCGAGCTGAACCGGCGGGCCAACCGGCTCGCGAACCGGCTCGCCGGGCTCGGGCTGCGGCCGGAGGAACCGGTCGGGCTCGCCGTGGACCACGCGGCCGCGGTGGTCGCCGAACTGGCGGTGGCCAAGGCGGGCGGCGCGTACCTGCCGATCGACGCGCGGGCGCCGATCGAACGACAGCGAGTGCTCCTCGACGGCGTCCGATTCATTGTTGCGGCGGAAGAACATCCGCTCGCCCAGACGGTTCTGCTGTCCTCTTTGGACGACGAGCCGGACAGCGATCCGGACATCACCGTCGACCCGGATCAGGCGGCCTGCGTGATGTTCACGTCCGGCTCGTCTGGGGTCCCGAAGGGCGTGGTGGTGCGCCACCGCGACGTCGCGGCGCTGGCCGCCGACCGCCGGTTCCGCTGCGGGGCGCACGAACGGGTCCTGCTGCACTCGCCGCTCGCGTTCGACGCCGCGACCTACGAGCTGTGGGTGCCGCTGCTCACCGGCGGCTGGGTCGTCACCAGCCCAGACGCGGGCCTCGACGCTCCGCTGTTGCGCGGCCTCGTCCGCGAGCACGGCCTGACCGCGGTGTGGGTCACCGCCGGGCTGTTCCGGATCCTGGCCCAGGAAACGCCGGAGTGCTTCACCGGTCTGCGCGAGGTCTGGACCGGCGGCGACGTGGTCCCGGCGGAGCCGGTGCGGCGGGTGCTGGCGGCGTGTCCGGGACTGCGGATCGTCGACGGCTACGGCCCGACCGAGATGACGGTGTTCGCCACCGCGTATCCGATGGACGCGCCGCCGCCGGACCGGATCCCGATCGGCCGCCCGCTGGACGGCACCCGCGCCCGGGTGCTCGACGCCGACCTGCGCCCGGTGCCGCCGGGCGTGCCCGGCGAGCTGTGCCTGGCCGGCGCGGGCCTCGCCCGGGGCTACCGCGACCGGCCGGGGCTGACCGCGGACCGGTTCGTCGCCGACCCGGACGGCCCGCCGGGGGAGCGGATGTACCGCACCGGCGACCTCGTCCGCTGGCGGCCCGACGGCACGCTGGAATTCCTCGGCCGCCGCGACGACCAGGTCAAACTGCGCGGGTTCCGGGTCGAACCGGGCGAGGTCGAGGCCGTGCTGGCGAAGCATCCGGACGTCGCGCAGGCCGCGGTGCTCGTCCGCGAGGACCAGCCCGGCGCGAAGCAATTGGTCGCCTATGTCGTGTCGGCGGCCGGAGAAAACGTGCTCAGGGAGTTCCTGGCCCGGTCCTTGCCGGACTACCTGGTGCCGTCGGTGTTCGTCGCGCTCGACCGGCTTCCGGTGAGCGCCAACGGAAAACTCGACCGGCGCGCACTGCCCGCGCCCCGGGCGGCGGAGACCGGCCACGTCGAACCGAGGACGGAGACCGAGCGCGCGCTCGCCGGGATCTGGGCCGAGGTGCTCGGCGCGGACCGGGTCGGCACGCGGGACAGCTTCTTCGCCCTCGGCGGCGATTCGCTGCGCAGCCTGCACATCTCCGCCAAAGCGAGCGCGCTCTTCGACGTCCGGCTCACCCCGGCCGACGTGCTGGCCGCGCGCACCGTCGCGGCGCTGGCCGAAACCGTCGAAGACCTCGTGCTCAGCGAGCTGGAACGCCTTGCCGCAGAACTGGAATCGTGAGGACTCCCCATGACGTCGTCCCGTGAGGACCGCATCGCGGCGCTGCCCGCTCACCTGCAGGAAGCGCTGCGCCGCCGGATGGCCGGAACGGCCGGCCGCGCGCCGGAGATCCCGGCCGCAGCCGACCGTTCCGGCCCCGTGCCCTTGTCGTCCGCGCAACGCAGGCTGTGGTTCTTCAGCCAGCTCCGTCCGGATGATCCCGAGTACAACAGCGCGTTCGCCTTGCGGTTGAACGGTGAGCTGGATGTCGCGGCGTTGGCGACGGCGCTGCGGTTGCTGGTCGCTCGGCATGAACCGCTGCGCACGACTTTCCAAGAGGTCGACGGCGAACCGGCGCAGCTAGTCCAGCCGCCGTATGAGGTGGCGATTCCGGTAGTGGACGCCGCGCCGGACGACCTCGACGCTGTGCTGAAGGCGGAGTACTCGCGGCCGTTCGATCTCACGCACGGGCCGTTGCTGCGCGCGGTGCTCGTGCGCCTTGGCCTGGCTGAGCATGTGCTGCTGGTGTGTGTGCACCACATCGCCACGGACGGCGCGTCGATGGGAGTGCTGACCGAAGAACTCGGCCTCCTCTACCGCGATGGCGAGCGCGCGGACCTGCCGCCGCAGCCGTTGCAATACGCGGATTTCGCGCTGTGGCAGCACAATCGCCCGACTCGCGCGGCCGGGCTGGCGCACTGGACCCGGCAGCTGACCGGAGTGACGCCGCTCGAATTGCCGACCGATCGTTCGCGTCCGGCCGCCCGCAGCACGGCCGGTGCGGTGCGCGAGTTCGGCGTCCCCGCGGACGTGGCCCGCCGGCTCGCGGACCTGGCGCGGACCTCGGAAACCACGTTGTTCACGGTGCTGTTCGCGGCCTGCCAGGCGCTGTTCGCGCGCTACACCGGTCAGGACGACATCGCGCTCGGCACCGTCGTCTCCGGCCGGGACCGTCCGGAGCTGGAGCAGGTCGTCGGATTCTTCGTCAACACCGTCGTCCTGCGTTCGGAAGTGGACCGGTCCGCGTCGTTCGCCGACCACCTGGCGGTAGCGCGGCAGACCGTTCTCGACGCTTTCGCCCACGATGACGTGCCGTTCGAGGAAGTGGTCGACGCTGTGCACGCGGGACGGGACCCCGGTCGCAACCCGTTGTTCGATGTCATGGTGCTGCTCCACAACGCGGGCGCCGGGCCAGTTTTCCCGGGCCTGGCCGCCGAACCGACTGGGGTGACGCGGGATTCGGCCAACTTCGACCTCACCGTCGAGTTCGAGGAATCCGACGGCCGCCTCGCCGGGCTCGTGGAATACAGCACCGAACTGTTCGAGGTCGGGACGATCGACCGGCTGATCGCGCACCTGCTGCGGCTGCTGGCCGGGGTCGGCGCCGACCCGGGCCGCCGGATCGCCGACGTGGCACTGACCACCGAGACCGAGGGAGCCCAGCTGCTCGGCTGGCGCGGCCCGGTCATCGACGTCCCGGACGGCACCATCGTCGACCTCCTCGACCACCAGGCCAGGACCCAGCCGACGGCGACCGCGCTGGTCTGCGGCGACGTCCGGCTGAGCTTCGCCGAACTCGCCGCCCGCACCGACGTGCTCGCCGCGGATCTCGCCGGCCGGGGCGCGGGGCCGGACCGGGTGGTCGCCGTGCTGCTCCCGCGCTCGGCCGACGCGATCATCGCGCTGTTCGCCGTGCTCAAGGCCGGGGCGGTGCACCAGTCGATCGATCCCGGCCTCCCTGCCGAGCGGATCGAGGTGCTGCTGGCCGACACGAAGCCGGTGGTGGTGCTGGACCGCATCGGCGGGTTCACCGACGGTCCGCGCCCCGCCGCGCCGCGGCCGTCGGACGCCGCCTACGTCATCCACACCTCCGGTTCCACCGGCACGCCCAAGGGCGTCGTGGTGGAGCACGCGGCCCTGATGAACGTTCTGGTCAACCACCGCGCGGCGTTCGGCCGCGAGCGGTTGCGGGTGGCACTGACGGCGTCGCTGTCGTTCGACACGTCGTGGGAAGGCCCGCTGCTGCTGGCGGACGGGCACGAGCTGCACCTGATCAGCGACGAAACCCGGCTCGACCCGGCCGCGCTGACCCGGTACGTCCGCGACGAGCGCATCGGCTTCCTCGACGTCACTCCGTCCTACCTGCGGCAATTGCTGCCCGCCGGACTGCTTGCCGGCGCGCAGCGTCCGGAGTTCCTGATGGTCGGCGGCGAGGCCGTCGGCGAGAGCCTGTGGCACGAACTGGCCGGATCCGGGGTAGCCGCCGGAAACTACTACGGCCCGACAGAGTCCACTGTGGACGCGACGTGGGCTCGGGTGACCGGAGACCGGCCGTCGATCGGCCGTCCACTCGGGAATGTCGGCGCATACGTCCTCGACGACCAGCTCCGGCTGGTCCCGGCCGGAGTCCCCGGCGAACTCTGCCTCACCGGAGCCCAGCTCGCGCGCGGCTACCTCGGTCGACCGGGCCTGACCGCCGACCGGTTCGTGGCGAATCCCTTCGGCGCGCCCGGAACTCGCCTCTACCGGACCGGCGACCGCGCCCGCTGGACCGCCGATGGCCGGTTGGAGCACCTCGGCCGGACCGACGACCAGATCAAGGTCCGCGGCTTCCGCATCGAACCCGGCGAGGTCGAGACCGCATTGCGCGCCCAGCCGGGTGTGGTCGATGCGGCCGTGGACGCGCGCGACGGCCGACTCGTCGCGTATGTCGCCGGCGAGCCCGCTGACTTGCGGACTGGATTGGCTAAGGTGCTGCCCGCGCACCTGGTGCCGTCGGTGTTCGTGCACCTCGATCAGCTTCCGCTGACCCGGCACGGCAAACTGGACCGCCGGGCGCTCCCGGAACCGGAGATTTCCGCGTCAGCGCAGTACGTCGCCCCGCGAGACGAGCGGGAACAGCTGGTGACCGACGTGTGGGCCGAGGTGCTCGGCTTGGAACGCGTCGGCGTCGAAGACGATTTCTTCGCTCTCGGCGGCGATTCGCTGCTGGGCATCCGGGTGGTCGCGCGGCTGCGTGCCGAACTGGGCGCGGATGTCCCCGCGCGGCTCGTTTTCACCGCGCCGACCCCGGCGCTGCTGGCCGCACAGTTGCCCGCCGCCTCCGCGCCGCAGGAAGCGATCCCGCTCCTGCCTCGCGGCGACGGACCGTTCGAAGCACCGCTTTCCTTTGCCCAGCAACGACTCTGGTTCCTCGACGAATTCGACCCCGGCAGCACCGAGTACGTCTCGCCGACCGCCCTGCGGTTGCGCGGCGACCTGGACGTGCCTGCTTTGAACCAGGCCCTCACCGCGTTGGTGGCCCGGCACGAGTCCCTGCGCACGACCTTCGCGACGGTCGACGGCCGCGGCGTGCAGATCGTCCACCCGCCGCACGCCGTCGATCTCCAGGCAGTGGACGGAGACCTGGACACCGCGCTGGCCGCCGCGACCGGACCGGTCGACCTGCACACCGGCCCGTTGCTGCGCGCCGCGCTCACCCGGCTCGGCCCCGACGACCACGTGCTCACGCTGGTGCTGCATCACATCCTCACCGACGGCTGGTCCTCGGGCGTCCTCCTGAGCGAACTCGCTGTCTTCTACGCCGCATTCACCCGCGGCGACGAGCCGGGACTGCCTCCGCTGCCCGTGCACTACGCCGATTACGCAGTCTGGCAACGAAACCGCACCGACTTCGACAGCCAGCTCAGCTACTGGCGGCACCGCCTCGCCGGTCTCGAACCGCTGGAGCTGCCCACCGACCGGCCTCGCCCGGCCGTCCGCACGAAGAACGGCGCGCTGCACGAGTTCAGCGTCCCGGTCGGCACCACCGCGCGGCTCGCGGAGCTGTCCCGGCAGCAGGGCAGCACGCTCTTCATGACCCTGCTCGCCGCCTGCCAGCTGCTGTTCGCGAGATGGTCCGGGCAGGACGACGTCGCGGTCGGCACCGTCGTCTCCGGCCGGGAACGCACCGAGCTGGAAGGCCTGATCGGCTTCTTCGCCAACACGCTCGTCCTGCGGTCCACTGTGGACTTGACCCGGGGGTTCGACGCTTTCCTCGGCGAAGTCCGCGAGACGGTGCTCGACGCGTTCGCGCACCAGGACGTGCCGTTCGACCGCGTCGTGGACGACGTCCAGCCCGAACGCGACCCCAGCCGCACCCCGTTGTGCCAGGTCATGGTCGTGCTGCACAACACCCCGGACGCCCGCCCGGCGCTGCCCGGGCTCGCCGTCGAGGAGGTCGCGCCGCCGATCGTGACCGCCGGATTCGACCTGGCGCTCCACTTCCAGCAGACCGCCGGGGGGCTCGACGCGGTCGTCAACTACAACACCGACCTGTTCGACGCGGCCACGATCGAACGGCTGAGCAGCTGGCTGCGCATCCTGCTGGCCGGAATCGCCGCTGCTCCGGGCCAGGCGCTCGGCCGGTTGCCGTGGATCACCGCCGACGAGCGCGGCCGCGTCCTGCGCGAATGGAACCCGACCGCCGTCGCGGCTCCGGAACCGACGCTGCACCGGCTGTTCGCCGCGCAAGCCGCCCGCACCCCGCACGCCGTGGCGGTGACTTGCGAAGGCGTCGAACTGACCTACCGCGAGCTGGACCGGCGGGCAAACCGCTTGGCGCACAGGCTGATCGCCGAGGGCGCCGGACCGGAACGGCTGGTGGCCTTGCGGCTGTCGCGTTCGGCCGACCTGGTGGTCGGAATCCTCGCGGTGCTGAAGTCCGGCGCGGGATATCTGCCGATCGACCCGGACTACCCGCCCGCGCGGATCGAGGCGATGCTGGCCGACGCGCAGCCGGTGTGCGTCGTGGACACGATCGCGGCGGACGGCCTGCCAGACACTGACCCGGCGGTGCGGGTTCGGCCGGAGAACACCGCGTACGTCATCTACACCTCCGGCTCCACCGGCGTGCCCAAGGGCGTCCTCGTCCCGCACGCGAACGTGACCCGGCTGTTCTCCTCGACCGACCACTGGTTCGGCTTCGGCGACCAGGACGTCTGGACGCTCTTCCACTCCTACGCGTTCGACTTCTCGGTGTGGGAGCTGTGGGGCGCGTTGCTGTACGGCGGCCGCCTCGTGGTGGTTCCGTCCGACACGGTTCGCTCGCCGGAGGAATTCCTCGCCCTGCTGGCCGAGCAGCGGGTGACCGTGCTCAACCAGACGCCGTCGGCGTTCTACCGGCTCGGCGCGCTGCCATCGGCGCCGTTGAGCCTGCGGTACGTGATCTTCGGCGGCGAGGCCCTCGATCCGGTGCGCCTGGAGGAATGGCGACGGCGGCATCCGGACGGACCGCAGCTGATCAACATGTACGGCATCACCGAGACCACCGTGCACGTGACGTATCGCGTGCTCGACGACCGCGCGACGGTGGGCGTGCCGATCCCTGACCTGCGCGCTTACGTCCTGGACGCCTGCCTCGAACCGGTTCCGCCCGGCGTCACTGGCGAGCTGTACGTCGCGGGCGCGGGCCTGGCGCGCGGCTACCTGAACCGGCCCGGACTGACCGCGTCCCGGTTCGTCGCGGACCCGTTCGGCGCGCCGGGCACCCGGATGTACCGCACCGGCGACCTGTTGTGCTGGACCGCGGACGGCGAACTCGCCTACCGCGGCCGGGCCGATCACCAGGTCAAGATCCGCGGTTTCCGCATCGAACTGGGCGAAGTCGAGGCGGCGCTGTCCGCGCATCCGGACGTGACCGGCGCGGTGGCGGTCGCGCACGGCACCGGGGATGCCCGGCGGCTGGTCGCGTATCTGACGGGCACGGTGCCGGGGACCACGGTGCTGCGCGAGTACCTTGCCCGCTCGCTGCCCGCGCACATGATCCCGGCGGTGTTCGTCGCGCTGGACGAACTGCCGCTCAACGCGAACGGCAAGCTCGACCACCGCGCACTTCCCGCACCCGGCGCGCGTGTCGAAAACCGTTACGTGGCACCGCGTACCGAGATCGAGACCGTGCTGGCCGAGGTCTGGTCAACAGTGCTCGGAGTCGACCAGGTCGGCGTCGAGGACAACTTCTTCGGCCTCGGCGGCGATTCGATCCTGAGCATCCAGGTCGTGTCCCGCGCCCGCCAGGCCGGGCTGACACTGACGTCCAAAGATCTGTTCCAGCACCAGACCATCGCGGAACTGGGCCGCGTCGTCACCACCGGCGGCCCGGTCGCGCCAGTGCCGGAGCAGGCCGGACCCGCGCCGCTCGGGCCGATCCAGTCGTGGCTGTTCGAGCATCTGGCGCAGCCGTGGCGGCTGACCATGTCTGTCCACCTTGTCCTGTCCGCAGTGGACGTTTCACGCCTTACCGCCGCGATCGCTGAAGTCACCGCCCATCATGCTGCCTTGCGGATGCGGTTCTCCCGCGCGGAGGGAAGCTGGCAGCAGGAACCAATTGCCACAGAAGCGGCGGACATCCTGCGGCACGCTGATCTGTCCGAAGTGGACGACGTGGTCGCGGCAATGCATGAAGAGGCAGTGTGTGCACAGACCTCTTTGGACATCGTCAACGGCCCGGTGTGGCGCGCGGTCCTGTTCACCTTCCGGGACCGCTCGCCGCAGCTGTTCCTCACCGCGCACCACCTCGTCATGGACGGCGTCTCCTGGCGCGTCCTGCTGGGCGACCTGGAACGGGCCTACCAGGGCGAGCCGCTGGAACCGACCGGCAGCTCGTTCACGCATTGGGCTCGGACGCTCGCCGATCACGTCCGCACCGGCGGGCTCGACGGCGAGGCCGAGTACTGGGCGAGTGTGCTGCGCGGCGTCGACACCGAGCTTCCGGTCGACCGTTCCGGGCGCAACACCGCGGAGTCGGCGTGCTCGGTGTCGGTTTCCCTTGACCGGGTTGAAACTTCCGCGCTCCTGCAGGACGTGCCCGGCGCGTACCGGACCGAGGTCAACGACGTCCTGCTGAGCGCCCTCGCCCGCGTGCTGGCGCGCTGGACGGGCCGGTCCCAGGTCGTGCTCGAGATGGAAGGCCACGGCCGCGAGGACGTCGCCGCACCGCTCGACCTGTCCCGGACGATCGGCTGGTTCACCGCGCAGTACCCGGTCGCGCTGACCGTGCCCGGCGACGGCTGGGACGCGATCCTCAAGTCAGTCAAGGAACAGCTGCGCGCCATCCCGAACAGGGGCGTCGGCTACGAAGCACTGCGCTACCTCAGCGAATCCCCGCTCCGGAATGACCCGACCCCGCAGATCTCGTTCAACTACCACGGCCGCTGGGACGTCGGGACCGCCGAGGACGGGCTTTACCAGGGTCGCGGGGAAAGCCTCGGCCACGATTCCGCGCCCGACAGCGTCCGCCACTACCTGCTGGACGTCGTCGGCGTGGTCGAATCCGGCGAACTGCACCTGACCTGGGAGTACTCGGAAGAGGTGCACGCGGAGGAGACCGTTCGCGGCCTGGCCGAGGCGACCGTCGAAGCGCTGCGGGAAATCATCGCGCACTGCGCCTCGGCCAGCGGCCGCACGCCGTCGGACTTCCCGCTGGCCCGGCTCGACCAGGCCACGGTGGACCGGCTCGCCGGGGACGGCCGCGAGGTCGAGGACATCTACCCGCTGACCGCACTGCAGGCGGGCATGGTGTTCCACAGCCTGGTCGACAGCGGTTCGAGCGCGTACTTCGACCAGTTCCGGCTGCGGCTGGGCGGAATCCGGGACCCGCGCGCGCTCGCCGAGGCCTGGCAGCGGATGGCGGACCGGACGCCGATCCTGCGCAGCAGCACGGTGTGGGACGGCGTGGACGAGCCGGTGCAGCGCGTCCATCGCGGGGTCCGGGTCCCGGTCGGGCAGCACGACTGGCGCGGCCTCGCTCCGGAAGCGCAGCAGGCCGAGCTAGCGAAACTGCTCGAAGCCGACCTGGCCGCGGGCATGGACCTGACCACGCCGCCGTTGATGCGCCTGGAGATCGCCCGGCTGACCGACGACGAGGTGCAGCTGCTCTGGACCTCGCACCACGTCCTGCTCGACGGCTGGAGCGCCGCTCAGGTCTTCGGCGAGGTATGCGAGCAGTACACGGCGATTGTCGAAGGCACGCCGGCGAAACTGACGCCGCGCCGGCCGTTCCGCGACTACCTCGCGTGGCTGGCCGCGCAGGACCGGGCCGCGGCTGAGGAGCATTGGCGCGAGGTGCTCGACGGCTTCGCCGCGCCGACTCCGCTGCCGTACGACCGCCGTCCCCGCGAGGCGCACCGTGCGGAATCCGGGGCGACGCTGCTGGTCGAGCTGTCCGCAGAGGAGTCGGCGGAGTTGCGCGAGATGGCGAAAACCGCCGCGCTGACGGTCAACTCGGTCGTGCAGGGAGCGTGGGCGCTGCTGCTCGCGCGCTACAGCGGCGAGCCGGATGTCTTGTTCGGCACCACGGTTTCCGGACGCCCGCCGGAATTGCCCGGCGTCGAAGCGATGATCGGGATGTTCATCAACACCGTCCCGACGCGGGTCGAAGTCCGGAATGGACAGTCGGCCGCCGAATGGCTGCGCGCGATCCAGGCCGAGCAGGCGGACGCGCGCCGGTACGATTTCCTGGCGCTTTCGCAGCTGCAGACCTTCACCGGGGTGCCGGCGGGCGCGGCGTTGTTCGACAGCGTGGTGGTCTTCGAGAACTACCCGATCGAAGACAGCGGGCAGGACGGCGTCCGGGTGCTGGACGTCGAATCGCTGGACACCACCAGCTACCCGCTGAACCTCACCGCCTACCTCCACGACCGGCTCGGGCTCGAACTGTCCTACGACCCGAAGCTGTTCGACGAATCCACCGCGCAGCGGTTGGCCGCGCACCTCGCCCAGCTGGTGCGGGAGATCGCCGCCGACCCGGAGCGTCGCGTCGGCTCGCTCTCGCCGCTCACCGCTGACGAGCGAAGCCAGGTGCTGGCCCTGGGCCACGGCGATTCCGCCGATCTCCCGGCGGAGACGGTGCTGGACGTGTTCGACGCGACCGTTGCGCGAATGCCGCACGAGACCGCGCTGGTCTTTCACGACACCGTCCTGGACTTCGCGGAGGTCGACGCTCGCGCGACACAACTGGCGGAAGAGCTGATCGAGCGGGGCGCTGGGCCGGAGCGGGTGGTGGCGGTCATGCTGCCGCGCTCCGCCGAGGCAGTGATCGCGTTCTTGGCGATTTTCAAGGCAGGCGCGGTGTATTTGCCGATCGACGCGGACCTGCCGGAGGAACGCGTCCGCTTCCTGCTGAACGACGCGCGCCCGGTGGTCGTGCTGGGCAGGCCGGACGAGAGTTACGCGCCGCCAGCACCGGTTTCGAAGCGACCGGACGCGGACACCGCCGCGTACGTCATCTACACCTCGGGCTCGACCGGCACGCCGAAGGGCGTCGTGGTGGAGCACCGCGCGCTGGTGAACCTGCTGGTCGCGCACCGGGCGATCTTCCTCGACCGCGGCCGGGAACGGGCGGCGCTCACCGCGTCGCTGGCCTTCGACGCGTCCTGGGAACCGTTGCTGGCCATGATCGACGGCCACGAGCTGCACGTGCTGGACGACGACACCCGGCTCGACCCGGTCGCCCTGGTCCGCGAGGTTCGCGCGCACGGGCTCAACCTGCTCGACCTCACCCCGGCCTACCTCCAGCAGCTGCTGGACGCCGGGCTGGCGACCGGCGAAGTCCGGCCGCGCACGGTGATCACCGGCGGCGAGGCGGCCACCGAAACGCTGTGGAAGCAGCTGGCCGCCGCGGACGTCACCGGGCACAACTACTACGGCCCGACGGAAGCGACCGTCGACTCGATCCACGCGCCCGTGGTCGGGGAGCAGCCGCTGATCGGCCGTCCGCTGACCAACTTCCGCGCGTACGTCCTCGGTGACACCGGCGAACCGGTGCCGCCCGGCCTGCCCGGCGAGCTGTTCCTCGCCGGACCGCAGCTCGCGCGCGGCTACCTCGGTCGGCCGGGGCTGACCGCGGACCGGTTCGTCGCCGATCCGTTCGGCCCGCCGGGGGAGCGGATGTACCGCACCGGCGACCAGGTCCGCTGGACCGCCGAAGGCTCGCTCGACTACCTTGGCCGCGTCGACGACCAGGTCAAGATCCGCGGCTTCCGGGTCGAGCCAGGGGAGATCGAGACCGTCTTGCGGCGGCATCCGGCGATTGCCGACGTCACCGTCATCGCTCGTGAAGGCCGCCTTGTCGCGTACGTCGTCGGCGAAGCGCAGGGCCTGCGCGAGTGGACCCGCGAACGGCTGCCGGAGCACCTGGTCCCGTCGGCGTTCGTGTCGCTGGAGGCGCTTCCGCTCAACCGGAACGGCAAGCTCGACCGCCGTGCGCTGCCCGCTCCCGGACGCGCCGGAACCGCCGAGTACGTCGCGCCGCGGACCGCCGCCGAACAGCGGCTGGCCGCGATCTGGGCCGACGTCCTCGGAATCGACCGCGTGGGAGCCGACGACAGTTTCTTCGAACTCGGCGGCGATTCGATCCTCAGCATGCGGATCACCTCGCGAGTGCGCGCGGAATTCGGTGTCGAAGTGTCGCCGCGGATGCTGTTCTCCGCCCCGACGCTCAGCCAGTTCGCCGCCGAAATCCCTGCACGGCAAGCGGATGCGGAAGCGATCCCGGTCGTCGCCCGAGACGGTGCGCTGCCGTTGTCGTTCGCGCAGCAACGTTTGTGGTTCCTGGACGAATTCGAGCCCGGCGGGCGGGAATACCTTTCGCCCACCGCATTGCGGCTGCGCGGAGAACTCGATATTACTGCCTTGCAACAGGCATTGAGCACGATCGTCGCCCGGCACGAATCGCTCCGCACTACTTTCGACGCGATCGAGGGCCACGCCGTCCAGGTCATCCACGAGCCCGCGCCGGTCGAGCTCCCGGTGGCGGACTTCGACGAGGCGGTGCTGGCCCGCGAAGCGCTCCGGCCGTTCGACCTGCGCACCGGGCCGCTGCTGCGCGCCCGGTTGTTCCGGGAGGAGTCCGGCGACCACGTTCTGCTGCTGGTGCTGCACCACATCGTCACCGACGGCTGGTCGGCCGGAGTGTTGGCCGCTGAACTGGACACCTGCTACTCCGCCTATGTCCGCGGCGAGGAGCCGCAGCTGCCCGCGTTGCCGGTGCAGTACGCGGATTTCGCCGCCTGGCAACGGGATTTCCTCGACAGCCCCGACCTCGACGAGCAGCTCGACCACTGGCGGGACCGGCTCGCCGGCCTCGCACCGCTCGAACTGCCCACCGACCGGCCGCGTCCCGCGGTGCGCACGAGCGAGGGGGACTGGTTCGGCTTCGACATCCCCGCCGAGGTCGCCGCGAACCTCCGCGAACTCGCGGGCGCGCAGCACGGGACGCTGTTCATGACGCTGGTCGCGGCTTTCCAGGTCGTGCTGGCGCGGTGGTGCGGTCAGGAGGACATCGCGGTCGGCACGGTGGCCGCCGGCCGCGAACGGGCCGAGCTGGAACGCTTGATCGGCTTCTTCGTCAACACTCTCGTCCTTCGGTCCACAGTGGACTCAAGCGGCTCCTTCCGTGATTTGCTCGGCAAGGTGCGCGACACGGTGCTCGACGCGTTCGCCCACCAGGACGTGCCTTTCGAACGCGTGGTGGACGCCGCGCAGCCAGTCCGCGATCCGAGCCGGACGCCGCTGTTCCAGGCGATGGTGGTGCTGCAGAACACCGGCGACCGTCCGGGCGGCGGTTCGTTGGTAGCTGAGGAAGTCGCCCTGCCCGCGACGAGCGCGACGTTCGACCTGCTCGCGCAATTCGAGGAGGACGGCGGGTCGCTGCATGCCGCGATCAACTACGCCACCGGCCTGTTCGACGCAGCGACGATCGAACGGCTCGCCGACCGGTTGCTGACCGCGTTGACCGTTCTCGCCGCTCAACCGGACGAGCCGATGGCTTCCCTGCCGCTGCTGCCGCAGTCCGAAGTGGACCAGTTGCGGAGGTGGAACAACACCGCCGCGGCGGTCCAGACGGCGTCCCTGGCAGAGCTGGTCGAAGCACAGGCCGCGCGGACGCCCGATGCCCCGGCATTGCTGTCTTCCAGTGGAGAAATCACCTTTGCCGAGCTGAACGCGCGAGCGAACCAGCTGGCCCGGCTGCTGGTCGACCGGGGCGCTGGTGCGGAACGGATCGTCGCCGTCCGGCTGCCGCGTTCGACCGCGCTCGTCGTCGCCGAGCTGGCGATTTCGAAGACCGGCGCCGCGTTCCTCCCCGTCGACCCGGGCTATCCCGCCGAGCGCGTCGAGTTCATGCTGCGCGACGCCGACCCGGTCCTCGTCGTGGACGAAGAACTCGATGCCGCCGAGTACTCGGACACGAACCTCGGTGTCCCGGTGGACCCATCGCAACCGGCGTACGTGATCTACACGTCCGGTTCGACCGGGCAGCCGAAGGGCGTCGTGGTGCCGAACGCCGGTCTGGCGTCGTTCTCCGCCGCCGAGATCGAGCATTTCCAGATCCGGCCGGGCGACCGGGTGCTGGCGTTCAGTTCGCCGAGCTTCGACGCGGCGGTGTCCGAACTCTGCACGTCGCTGCCCGCCGGCGCCGCGCTCGTCGTGCCGCCGGAGGGGCCGCTGCTGGGCGCGCACCTGGCCGAAGTCCTGGCGGAGAACCGGGTGACGCAGGCAGTGCTCCCGCCGGTCGCGCTGGCGACCGTGCCCGAGGTGCCGCTGCCGGATCTGCGCACCGTCGTCGTGGCCGGTGATGTCTGCCCAGCCGAGCTGGTCGCCCGCTGGGCGCCGGGGCGGCGGATGATCAACGCGTACGGGCCCACCGAGTGCACGGTCGCGGTCTCGTGGAGCGAACCGCTGTCGCCGGGCGGCCCGCCGCCGATCGGCAAACCGACCCGCAACACCGAGACGTACGTGCTGGACGCCGGACTGCGCCAGGTGCCGATCGGCTCGACCGGTGAGCTGTACGTCCGCAGCGCCGGGCTGGCCCGCGGATACCTGTCCCGGCCCGGCCTGACCGCGGACCGGTTCGTGGCGAACCCCTTCGGCCCGCCGGGATCGCGGATGTACCGCACCGGCGACGTCGTCCGGCAGACGGCGGCGGGAGACCTGGAATTCGCCGGACGCGTGGACCACCAGGTCAAGATCCGCGGCTTCCGCGTCGAACTGGGCGAGATCGAGGCGGCGCTGCGGCGGCATCCGGGCGTGCGCGATGCTGTCGTGGTGGCTCGGGAAGCAAGCGGGCACAAGCGGTTGGTCGCCTATGTGGTCGGCGAAACCGCTCAGCTGCGCACTTTCCTGGGCGAGATGCTGCCGGACTACCTGGTGCCGTCGGTGTTCGTGCCGCTCGACGAGATTCCGGTGAGCCCGAACGGGAAGATCGACCGCGCCGCGCTTCCGGAGCCGGACCTGTCGCAGCTGCAGACCGCCGAGTACGTCGCTCCGAGCACCGAGCTGGAGGAACTGCTGGCGAACGTCTGGGCCGAGGTGCTCGGGATCCCGCGGGTCGGCGCAGGAGACAACTTCTTCGAACTCGGCGGCGATTCGCTGCTCAGCATCCAGGTCGTGCACCGGGCTCGGCAGGCCGGTCTGGCTATGCGCTCGAAAGACCTGTTCACGCACCAGACGGTCGCGGAGCTGGCGAGCGTGGTCCAGCCTGCCGATGCGGTCGAGGAGGATCGCGAAGCCGTGGTCGGGGAGGTTCCGCTGACGCCGATCCAGCGGTGGTTCCTGGATGCGTCGCCGGTGAATCCCGCGCACTTCAACCAGTCTGTGCTGATCGAGCTGAACGGCCCGGTGGACGAGGAGGTCCTGCGGCAGGCGATCGATGCGCTGGTGGCTCAGCACGACGCGCTGCGCCTGCGGTTCGAGCAGACTGCCGACGGGTGGATTCAGCACAACGACCCTGTCGACTCCGGTTCGGTGCTGCGACGAGTGTCCACAGTGGACTTGGAGCGCGCGGCCGACGACGCGCAGGCGAGCTTCGACCTGGCCCGGCCGCCGCATCTGCGCGCGCTTTTGTCGGATGCCGCTGAGAATCCGCTGCTCTTCCTGGTCGCGCACCATCTGGTGGTGGACGCCGTCTCGTGGGGCATCCTGCTGGAGGACCTGGAGCGGGCCTGCCGGCAGATCGAAGCCGGGGAGAAGCCCGACCTTGGCCCGAAGACGACGTCGTTCCGGGACTGGGCACGGCGGCTGCGGGAGTTCGCCGAATCCGGGGCGCTGGACGGCGAACGCGCGCATTGGGCCCGGGAGTTGCCCGGGTGCCGGATTCCGGTGGACCGGGTGGATGCTGCTCCGGAGCCGCAGGACCTGGTGACCATTCGCGTGGACGAGCGGGACACCGATGCCCTGCTGCACCTCGCTCCCGGTGCTTATCGGACTCGGATCAACGACGTGCTGCTGACCGCGCTGGCCTGGACCTTGACGCGCTGGACCGGCGAGTCCGCGGTGGCTGTCGACCTCGAAGGCCACGGGCGGGAGGAAATCCTGGACGACGTCGACCTGACCCGGACGGTCGGGTGGTTCACGACGCTGTTCCCGGTCGCTCTGGAAGTCGATCCTGCCGCGAGCTGGCGGCAGTTGGTGAAGTCGGTCCGGCGGCAGTTGCGGGCGGTGCCGGGGAACGGGTTCGGACACGGGGTTCTGCGGTCCTTCCGCTTCCCCGACCTGGGCCGGTCTGCTCCGCAGGTCGCGTTCAACTACCTGGGACAGGGCGAGAACACCGGGACCGGGGACGGGCTGTTCCTGCGCTCGCTCCCGCCGCTGGGGCGGGACCAGGATCCGGCCAACCGGTCGCTGCACGCGCTCGAGGTGGTGGGCGGAGTGCGGGAGGGGCAGTTGGAGTTCTCGTGGTTCTACCAGCCGGATCAGCACACACGGGAGACAGTGTCGGGGGTGGCTCGCGGATTCGCGGACGCGTTGCGGGCCATCGCGGCGGATTGCCGGGGTGACGAGGCATGAGCTCGGATGCGGGGAAGCGGGCCTGCCGTCCGCTGCGGGACGGCCTGGTGGGTCCCGATCGGGCGGTGCGCGGGTGCCTCTTGGCTGATCGTTGCGGGCTGCCGGAGGAGAGGCGCATGAGCGGGGCTCCGAGCCATCGCGGCCTTCGTTCGGTGCGGAGCGGCCCTGCGAGTTCCGATCGGGTGGTGCGCGGGTCTCTCGTGGGTGATCGCGGGCTTCGTTCGCTGCGGAGCGGCCCCGCGAGTTCCGATCGCGCGGTTCGCGGGGGCCTCGCGAGCGATCGCGGCCAAGGATTGGGGGCTCGGGGCATCAGCGAGAGTCCGCGCAATCGCCGCTGCCGGCAGGCGAGCCGGGCGGCCTCTGGGGCTCGATCCGGCAGCACCGCGGCCGGTGTCGCGGGTGCGTTGCGAGCAGCGGCCGGTTGGGGAGGCGGGGCATGAGCGGGATCGTGGGCAATCGCGACTACCGGTTTCTCTGGACTGGCCAGGTCGTCTCCGAAGCCGGGTTCAGCACGACCACCATCGCGTTTCCCTTGCTGGTTCTGGCGCTCACCGGGTCGGCGGCGCAGTCCGGGCTCGTGCTGGGAGCCGTGGCGATCAGCCAGCTCGTCGCCGGGTTGCCTGCCGGCGCGTTGGTGGATCGGTGGCCTCGCAAGCGGATCATGCTGTGGTGCGAGGCGGCACAGGCGGTCGCGGCGGGCGGGTTGGTGCTCGCGTTGTACTGGGGCGTCGCGGAGGTGTGGATGCTCGTTGCGGCGGCCGTCGTGATGGGGCTCAGCCGGGCGTTGTTCGAGCCCGCGGAGGAAGCCAGTCTGCCTCGGTTGGTGGCGGAGGAGCAGGTGCCGTCCGCGGTGGCGATGAACGCTGCGCGGACTAGTGCGGGGCAGTTGTCCGGGAATGCGCTGGGCGGATTCCTTTTCGCGGTGGGGCGGGTTATTCCATTCCTCTTCGACCTGGTCGCGCATGTGTTCGCGTTTGTGTCGCTGCTGTTCGTGCGGTTGCCCCGGCAGGCCGAGCGGGCGGAGGACGCGCCGCCGAAGCATCTGGGGCGGGAGATCGTCGAGGGGCTTCGGTGGGTGTGGTCGCGGCCAGCGCTGCGGGCTACTGTGGCTTGTGTCGTCAGTTTGAATCTGTTCTTTTCCGCTTATTACCTCGTGATCATCGTGCTGGCCAACGAGCGGGGGGTTCCGGCCGGGGAGATCGGCGTGATGGCGGCGATGCTGGGGGCCGGGGGGATTCTCGGGTCGCTGGCCGCGCCGTACCTGCATCGGTGGCTCAGCGCGTACGGGCTGGTTATCGGGGTGTTCTGGGCGTTGACCGTGCTGACGCCGCTTGCCGTGTTCGTCCACAATGGATATGTGATGGGCGCGCTCTTCGCGGCTATTGCGTTTTTGCCGCCTGCTGCTAATACTGCTATTGCTACTTATCAGTTGTTGTCCACTCCGGACGGGTTGCGGGGGCGGCTCGGCGGGGTGCTGGGAGTGACCGGCGGGTTGGCCGCGGCGGCCGGGCCCGCGTTGGGCGGGTGGCTGGTCGAGGCGTTGCCTGCGGTGTCCGCGGTGCTGGCTTGTACCGGGTCGATTGCCGTGGTCACTCTTTTAAGTACGTTTAGCGGGACTTTGCGCGGGTTGCCTGCCGCGCCTCGGGTTCGGGAGCTTGAAGAGACTTCTGGTCAGTGACGGAGAAAGGGAATTTCTGATGGACGACGCTGCTGTGTTTCAGGTTTTGGTCAATGAGGAGGAGCAGTATTCGCTGTGGCCCGCGGACAAGGAGGTGCCGGCCGGGTGGCGGGCCGACGGGGTCCGGGGGAGCCGGGAGGAGTGCATGAAGCACGTGGACGAGGTGTGGACGGATATGCGGCCTCGGTCGCTTCGGGAGCGGATGGCGGCTGAGTAATCGGCTCGTCGCCTGGCGGCTGAGTAATCGGCTCGTCGCCTGGCGGCGACATTGCCGTGAGTGGTTGCGTGGGGCACCCCGAAGCTGAGTGTGACTACGGCGCGGGGGTGCTTGTCAAGGCGGGAAAGATGCCTTGACAAGCACCCCCGCGCCGTGTTTTTGGCTTCGTATCGGGGTGCGGGGGGTGTGGGTGCCTTGAGTGGGTGCAGCGGTGGCGGTTGGGTGGGGCTAAGTACGTGAGGGGAACCCTGAGGGAATCAGATTCCCTCAGGGTTCCCCTCGCGTACCAAAACCGAACCCAAGCGGAAAGCGGGCTTACGGAAGAACCAAACCGTAGGCGCTCAATGCTGCGGGAACCGGCTGGAAGAAGGTTTCTCCGCCGGAGTTGCAGTCTCCGCTGCCGCCTGAGGTGAGGCCCAGTGCGGTGGCACCGTCGAAGAGCGAGCCGCCGCTGTCGCCTGGTTCTGCGCAGACGGTGGTGTCGATCAGGCCGTTCACCGCGCCTTCCTGGTAGTTCACCGTGGCGTTGAGCGCGGTGACCTGGCCGTCGTGGACGCCGGTGGTCGAGCCGCTGCGGGTGACGGTTTCGCCGACTGTCGCGTCGCCTGCTGCGGTGATTTGCTGGCCGGTGTTGACGGCGCTCGGGGCGTCTACGCCGGAGTCGTAGGTGGCGTACGAGTAGTCAGTGCCGGGGAAATTCGCTCCGGACGTGCTGGCGATGTGCTGCGAGTTGCCCTGGTCGGCCCACCAGTCGTTCGTGGCCACGCCGCAGTGGCCGGCGGTCAGGATCGCGGGCTGGCCGCTCGAGGTGTGCACGTTGAAGCCCAGCGAGCAGCGCAGGCCCTGGCCCCAGATGGCGTCGCCGCCGCTGATCAGGGGGCGCAGTTTGCCCTTTGTCTTGGCGAAGCGGGCCTTGTCGCCGAAGCGGTGCACGGCGTTGGTCACCTGGGCGAGCTTGGCTCCGGTCACCGACGAATCGGCGGTGACGAGCACCTGGCCGGTTCGCGGGTCGACGCGCCAGGCGGTGCCGGGGACGCTGGCCGTACGAGCCAGTTCCGACGTGACGGCTTTCAGTTGGGACGCACGGTATTTCACGAACTTCGGCGTCGCGCCGGCCGCGCGGACCTGGTCGGCGGCGGCCTGGTCGGTGACGGTGACGGTCAGGTGCGAGCTGGCCTGGTCGTAGTACGAGCCCACGGTGCGGTCGCCGAGCGACTTCGCGATGCTGGCGGACATGGCGGTCGCGGCTCTCGCGTTCAGCGGTGCCGTCGAGGGCTGGGCGGCCGCGACGCCCGAGGCGGCGAAAACTGATCCAGCGGCCAGAACCGCCGCGGCGAAGGCGATACCGCCGCGTCCGCCGTGTCTTTGACTGAGTGCTGGGATCATGCACATCTCCGTTTCTTGCGAATAGGACGATGGCGCACCGCGGTCAGCTAATGCGGGCGCAATTCGCAGTTTAGGGATCCTTGGCAATCGCTTATACCCACGAAAGTCGCGAATCCCGTTCGGCTTTGCTGTCCAGTGGCGCCGGCCGTCCGCTGAACGGAAGTCCGAACTCGCCGCATCCGATCCAATTGCGGCTCGTTGAACAGCGCAGACGCCCAACCGGAACGCGTTATTCCGGGTTCGGTTCATCCCGGTAATCGACGTTCGTGCCGCCGCGCACGGTTCGGCGTCCGGTCGTATCCCTCCTTTCGACGGTGTTCGGACTCCGGCGGCCCTGGGACTCTGTGGTTTCCATAGCGGGCCCGGCGCCCGCGAAAGTGGTCCCCCGGCCGTATCCCCGGCCGAACTCCTGCCTCTCCCGCGATTGGCGGGATTGGTTGCTATGGAAGGGAAAGCGATGCGGAAAATAATGCTGGCGGTGATGGGCGCGGCGGCCCTGCTGTTCGGAGTCGCCGCACCGGCGGTCGCGGCGCAGCCGGCCATCATCGGAGGCAGCGACGCCAGCGAAACCTACTCGTTCATGGTGTCGCTGGACAACGGTTGCGGCGGAAGCCTTGTCGCGCCCCAGTGGATCATCACGGCGAACCACTGCGGCCAGGCGTCGACGGCACGGATCGGCGCGATCGACATCAACGCGGGCGAGGTCGGCCAGATCGACAACGTGATCACCGACCAGGGCACCGACCTCACCATGATGCACCTGAGCCAGCCCGCCCAGTCGGCTCCGGTCGCGATGGCGCAGAGCAACCCGGCGCCGGGAACGGGCGCGCGGCTGCTCGGCTGGGGCTGCACGAGCTGGCCCAACTGTCAGACGGCGCAAACCCTGCAGCAGATCGACCTTCAGGTCCTCGACAGCAGCGCGTGCGCGGCGGGCGGCGGCGGCGCGGGCGACGTCTGCATCTCCGGCGACTACGGGCATTCCGCGTGCCACGGCGATTCGGGCGGCCCCGCGATCGTCGGCACCACCGGGAACTGGACGCTGGTAGGCGAAACCCACGGCCCCGGCGACAACGGCGGCGAATGCGCCACCACCACCCTCTACACCGGCATCGCCCAGTACATGTCGTGGATCCAGCAGCAGATCGGAAGCTGAACCCTGTCCCGGAAACCCTCTTTCGGAGAGGAAAAACCATGACCCTGCAACGCTTTGGCCGGCTGGCCGCAGGCGCGGCCGCCGCGTTGGCGCTGCCGCTGACCGGAGTCGGGACGGCGTCCGCCGCGCCGCTGGACGCGGTGGAGCTGTACTACGACGCCAGCGGTTTGCCCGACTACCAGGCCGAGGCCACCCAGGCCGCGGCGAACTGGAACACCTCGGTGCACAACGTCCACCTCAACAGCGGCGGCGCCGCGACCATCATCATGCACGAAACCACCGGCGGCGGTTCCTACACCCAGACCGACGGGCACGGCACCGGCGACATCTACATCGACACCCAGCAGGTCGCCGAAGGCAACGACCCGACCCGGATCATCGCCCACGAGATCGGCCACAACCTCGGCCTTCCCGACCACTACGAGGGACCGTGCTCGGAACTGATGTCCGGGCACGGGCCGGGAATCACGTGCAAGAACGCGATGCCGGACGCTCAGGAATCCGCGCAGGTGGAGCAG
The DNA here is from genome assembly GCF_041346965.1 of Amycolatopsis sp. cg13. Lineage (GTDB taxonomy): Bacteria > Actinomycetota > Actinomycetes > Mycobacteriales > Pseudonocardiaceae > Amycolatopsis. The sequence goes on along the minus strand of NZ_CP166848.1, from coordinate 1,970,332 downwards.
AACTTCGCCAACGGGTTCGTGACGGTCCGCTTGCCTGAGAAGCAGATCTTCCGCTGAGACGCCGGCTCTCGCCGGGGCGTGGTGCTTCCGGCGAGCGCCGCGGCGCCGAACTTCGCGACGGTTCGCTTGCCTGGCAAGCACAACTGCCGCTGAACCGTCGATGCTCGCCGAAAGCGCACGGCTTCCGGCGAGCATCGACGCGGCACACCGGCGCTCAACCCCGGGCGACCTCGACGTCGTCGAGAACCCCCAGCGCGTCCGGCACGAGGACCGCGACGGAGTGATAAGCACTGACCAAATAGGACGACACCGCGCGGTCGTTGATGTGCATGAACCGCACGTTCAATCCCGGCCGGTATTCGTCGGCGAGGGATTTCGGCCGCAATCCGATGACGCCCGCGTCGTCTTCCCCGGTGCGCATCGCGAGCACCGAGGTGGTGCCCGCCTCGCTGACCGGGATTTTGTCGCACGGCAGGATCGGCACGCCGCGCCACGCGGTGACGCGTTTCCCGTCCACCACGACCGGCTCCGGATAAACCCCGGCCCTCGTGCATTCCCGCCCGATCGCGGCGATCGCCTTCGGATGCGCGAGGAACAGCCGCGTTTTGCGCCGGCGGCAGAGCAGTTCGTCCAGATCGCCCGGCGTCGGCGGACCGGTGCGGGTGGTGATCCGGGATTTGAGGTCGGCATTGTGCAGCAGCCCGAAATCGGGGTTGTTGATCAGCTCGTGTTCCTGCCTTTCCCGCAATGCCTCCACAGTCAGCCGCAATTGCTGCTCGAACTGGTCCATCGGGTCGTTGTAGAGATCGGTGACGCGGTTGTGCACCCGCAGGACCGTCTGCGCCACCGCGAGGTCGTACTCGCGCGGCGAGGGTTCGTAGTCGACGTAGGTGCCGGCGAGGACCGGTTCGCCGTCGTGGCCGGCGGACAGGTCGATGCTCGCTTCCCCCTTGCGGTTCTGCGGTTTCCGCGGCTGGGAGACGGCCTGCGCCACGTGCGCGCGCAGGGAGTCGAGCCTGCCGTTGAGCCGGGCGTACGAGCCGGCGGGCAGCACCAGCGCGACCACCCTCGTCGCGGCGCGTGCGGTGAAGCCCCAGGTAGCGTCGTCCCTGGCGAGGAGTTCGCTGCCGAAATGGTCGCCGTCGGTGGCGGTGCCCAGAAGAACCTCCGCGCCGAAGTCCCCTGAACCGTGCCGGGTGACCTTGCCGTGCACGACGAGCACGAGCTGGTCCAGCGCGTCCCCGGCCGAGACGAGCGTGCTGCCCGCCTCGTACTCGCGCTGTTCGAACGCGTCCGCCAGCGCGCCGAGCGCCGCCTCGTCGGCGAACCCGCGCAGCAGTTCGATCTCGGTCAGCTCGAGCGGGACGACCTGCACCTGCGCCCCGGTCTGGAAGAAACTCACCTTGCCGTCGCCGACGGTGTAGGTCAGCCGCCGGTTGACCCGGTAGCTGCCGCCGGGCACCTCGACCCACGGCAGCTGCGACAGCAGCCACCGCGGGGTGATCGAGCGCATCTGCGGCAGCGACTTGGTGGTCGTGGCTAGGGTGCGGGCCGCCTTGACGCCGAGGGAGAGCTGCTCCTGTTGTTCCGTGATCGGCACCGGGCTCAGCCCTCCCGGCCGATTTCGGCGGCTTCCAGCACGGCGAGCGCGTCCGGAACGAGGACGGCGGCGGAATAGTAGGCCGAGACCAGGTAGGACAGGATGGCCTGCTCGCTGATGCCCATGAACCGCACGTTGAGGCCCGGCTGGTATTCGTCCGGCAGGCCGGTCTGGTGCAGCCCGACGACGCCTTGGGCCTGCTCGCCGGTCCGCATCAGCAGGACCGAGCTGGTGCGGGTCTCGGTGACCGGGATCTTGTTGCACGGCAGGATCGGCACGCCGCGCCACGCGGGCACCTGGTTGCCGCCGAGGTCGACCGAGCCGGGGTAGATCCCGGCCTTGCTGCATTCCCGGCCGAACGCGGCGATCGTCTTCGGGTGCGCGAGGAAGAAGCTGGGGTCCTTCCACACCAGCGAAAGCAGCTCGTCGAAGTCGTCCGGCGTCGGCGGGCCGGTGCGGGTGGGCACCCGCTGGTCGAAGTCGGCGTTGTTCAGCAGGCCGAAGTCGGCGTTGTTGACCAGTTCGTGCTCTTGGCGCTCCCGCAGCGCCTCGACGGTGAGCCGCAACTGCTGCTCGGTCTGGTTCATCGGCTCGCTGTAGAGATCGGCGACCCGGCTGTGCACCCGCAGCACGGTCTGCGCGACGCTCAGCTCGTACTCGCGCGGCGACGTGTCGTAGTCGACGAACGTGCCCGGCAGCTGCGGTTCGCCGTCGTGGCCCGCGGACAGGGCGATCTCGGCTTCGCCGTGTTCGTTGCGGGCCGTCTCTCCACCTGCGATGAAGGCTTCGAGATGCGCGCGCAGCGTTTCCGAACGGTTCAGCACGCCTTCGAACTCCTGGCGCGACAACGTCAGCACGGTCGCGGAGGTGACCGCCTTGGCGGTGAACTCCCAGATCCCGTCCGAGCTGGTGAGCACGTTCTCGCCGAAATAGCCGCCGTCCAGCAGCGTGCCGAGGACGGTCTGGTCGCCGAAGGCGCCGACGCCGGCCTTCGTGATCTTGCCGTGCGCGATGAGGAACACCTGGTCGGCGCGGCTGCCGAATTCGGCGAGCACGTCGCCCGGCTGGTATTCGCGCTGCTCGAACCGCCCGGCCAGCTCGGCCAGAGCCGCTTCGTCGTCGAATCCGCGCAGCGGCGCGAGCTCCCCGAGCTCGGGCGGGATGACGCGGACCTCGGAGCCGCTGGTCACGAACGTGACCCGGCCGTCGCCGACGGTGTAGCTGAGCCGCCGGTTGACGCGGTACGTGCCTGCCGACACCTCGACCCACGGCAGCACCTTCAGCAGCCACCGCGAGCTGATGCCCTGCATCTGCGGGACGGACTTCGTGGTCGTGGCCAGTTGCCGCGCCGCCGCGCGGCCCAGGCTCAAGGGTTCCCGGTCTTCCACGTCCGCGGAGTCGACCGGATCGGTGACAGTCACAGCGAAACCACCTTGTCTGGGGAACGTTGCCCGGTGTCGGGAGTTCTGAGGTCAGGAGCGGTAGCGAGGGTTCGTGGCGTGCCATTCGAAGCCGCCGCCCATCCAGTCGCGGACGCCGGCGAGGAAGCGCTGCAGTTCCGGCGACGGGATCGAGAGCAGGGCCCGGTGCCCCTCCTCGAACTCGCGCACGAGCTTGTTGTGCAGCGCGACCGTGGTCTCGACCGCCTCGGAGACCGGGCAGTTCCGGTCGGCGGCGATCTGCAGCACCATGTTGCAGACCGGGTTCTCGTCGGCGGCGTCCTTCGCCACCGAATGGAGGTCGTTGACCAGGACCGTCGCGGTGCCCGCGCGCATCATCGCCTCCCGCACGCGCGGGTCGTAGTAGAACGGCGCGGGCAGTTCGTACCCGCCGACGGCGTCGATGAGGGTCATCGAGGTGTAGAAGCTGTCGTGCTGGCGGGCCGCCAGGTACTCCCAGGCCGGGGGATAGCGGCCGGTGTGGCGCCACGCGGCGTAGGCGTCCCAGCTGACGAACATCGCGAACGTCGAGTAGCACACCCGCTGGACCAGCACGGGCGAACCGTGCCTGCCGAGATGGTCGACCGCGGAGTGGAACCCGACCCGGATCGGATCGGCCCGCAGCGCCTCCTCCAGCGGCTCGGAGAACTCGCCCGCGGGCGCGACCGGGTCCATCGCGGCCATGACCAGCGCCAGCCGCGGCGGAAGCTCGGTCGGCGAGGCGCCGAGGGAACTGTCGTCGGCGTAGTAGTCGTCGGCCGCCCACCACACCGCGTTGAGCTGCGCGGCGACCAGGAGATGGTCGGGATCGGAGGAATCGGGGTGCGCCAGCATCACCAGCCTGCCGAGCGTGGCCCGCGCGATCTGGTCCAGCCCCTCGCCTTCGAACCCGCAGTCCGCCGCCCACGCGACGAGCCGCCGGTCGACCTCCTCGGCGAGCGGCTCGTCCACCCGCTTCACGACCGGGCAGTACAGCGGCGACGCGCTGCCGTCGCCCCATTCCCGTTCCGCGTACGCCGGGTCCTGGCCGGGCGGCGGCGCGGAGCGCGGGGCGAACTGCTCCGCGATCCGCGCCGCCGAGGTGCCCAGGCCGAGCGGGCCCGCGGCGAACGCGAGGTCCGGGCGGACCGCTGCGATTCCGGACATGCCGTCCCGCCCGGTCAGACGCGGTCGGCGGCGATGAGCAGGTAGTGGAAGCTGCCCTCGCGATAGGCGGTCAGGAACGGCCCCTCGATGCCGGTCGCGACGGACGACTGCTCGCGCAGCTCCCAGTACGGGATCGTCGCCTCGGTGAGGTCCACGACGTTGATCGGGACGAAACCGCTGTCGGTCAGTGCTTTGAAATAGTCGCCGCGGGCGTGGATATTGCAGATGTAATGCTGGTCGATCTGGCTCACCGCGCGCGAACGCCCGCCGGTCAGGTCGTTGTAGCAGCCGGTGATGGTGACGAATCGGCCGCCGGGCGCGAGCTGCCGCGCGTGTTCGGCGAAGAGCTCGTGCAGATCGACGTACATGGTGCTTTCGTTGTTCCAGATCCCGGCGAAATCGCCGCTTTCGAATCCGGTGTCGAGCATGTTCCGGAGGTGATAGCGCACCGCTCCGTCAATTCCGCGCAACCGGGCCTGTTCATTGGCGAATTCGACCTGCTGCTCGGAAATGGAGATGCCGTCCACCCGGCAGCCGAACCGCTGGTGCGCCTGCACGCTGGTGCCGCCGCGCCCGCAGCCGGCGTCCAGCAGCCGTGCCGTGGGGTCGATGTCTCCCAAGTGCTGCAACAGGAACTGCGACTGTGCGGTCTCCAGCCGGTGCATTTCGGCGATGATCGCCTTGTCCCGCTCTTCCCCGCGTCCGTCCAGGACGGACGGGTCGTAGTCGCCGATTCCGTAATGGTGGTGGTAAAGCCCGTCGACGTCGCCGAGGCGCAGGTTGACCGGATCCTTTTCGGCGTTCCAGTAGTCGGCGACCGACTGCTGGTACGCGGTGCGGGCAACCGGACGGGCAACAGACGTCATCATGTACTCCCTTTTCGGACCGCGATTTCCGGTCGGCGCGCGATGAACTGTGCCGTCCCGCTCCCGGCTGGCGCGGGGCGGTCGGCATTTCTCCCTCTGCGGTCCGAGGCTAGCGAGGATTCTTTTGCCCGGACAAGACGATTCGCGGGAATTCACTCGCGGGCTGGCGCGAGTCGTTTCGCGTGCCTCTTCTGGCCTAGGAAGCCACTCCCGCGAGGTGTTCGCGCGCCGGTCGCCGGGGCACGAACGATGCCGCCGCGCACACGGGAGGATGACGGCGGGCAACAGCCTGTGGGCGATCCTGGCGGACGGGTGACGCCCGATGGGCCTAAGCGGTTCCGGGCGCCGGAACTCCGGGGGCCTCGCCGGTCCCGGGCGTGACGGCGCCGGGACCGGCTCGGCGCTCACGCGGTCCGGGAGGTCAGCCGGAGGAGGACGACTCCGCCGAGGATCAGCGCGAGCGCGAGGATCCGCGGGAGGCTGACGGGTTCGCGGAGCCAGAGGATTCCGACGACAGCCGTGCCGACCGCGCCGATCCCGACGAACACCGCGTACGCCGTCCCGACCGGCACCGTCTTCATGCCGACGTTCAGCACGTACAGCACGAGGACGGTGAGCGCGCCGCAGACGAGCGTCGGCACGAGTTTGGTGAAGCCGTCGGTGAGGCGAATGCTGTGCGCCCAGGCGATTTCGAGCAGCCCGGCCGCGAACACGGCGATCCAGCCCATCGTCAGTCCTCGTCGAGCGCTGCGCGGACGTCGGACGGCAGGGCGAGTTCCCGGGCGGCGACGAGGTCGGCGAGATGGTCCGGGTCGCTCGTGCCCGGGATGACGGCGACGTTGGGCGCGAGGTCCAGGAGCCAGGCGAGGGCGAGCGTCGCCGCCGAAACGCCAAGCTGCTGGGCGTGCTTGGCCAAGGGCGAAGTTTCCTTGGCCAACGCTCCGTTGCCGAGCGGACGGAACGCCAGATACGGGATGCCGGCCGCAGTAGTGGCGTCGAGAACGTCCCGGCCGCCGGAGTGTCCGACGTGGTACTCGTTCTCCACGGACGCGATCGGCGTGACCGAGCGCGCCTGGTCGAGCAGTTCGAGGGTGACGTTCGAGACGCCGACGTGTTCGAGCAGGCCCTCGTCGCGGAGTTCGGCGAGCGCGCCGACGGTGTCCGCCCACGGCACCGTGCTGTCGGGCATGAACCTGGCGTGCACCAACGGAAGCCGCTCGACGCCGAGCTGCCTGAGGTTGTCCCGGACGGCCGCTTTGACCGCTTCCGGCGTGGCGTCGGCGACGAAACCGCCGTCGGGACTGCGGCGCGCGCCGACCTTGGTGGCGATGAGCAGGTCGGCCGGATAGGGCCGAAGCGCCTCGGCGAGGAGGCGGTTGGCGACCTCGGGTCCGTAGTAGCCGGATGTGTCGATCAGCCGGATCCCCGCCTCGACGGCCGCGCGGACGGCCGCCTTGGCGCGCTCCGGGTCGGCCGGTTCGCCCATCGCCTTCGGCCCTGCGAGCTGCATGGTCCCGTAGCCGATCCGGCCGACGGTGCGGCCGGCGAGCGTGAACGAGTGCATGGTTTGCCCCCATCTCTCATGTGGACACTGTGTCCACTTATGACTGTACTCGATCCGGACACGCTGTCCAGATACAGTGGCGGGGTGAACGGCAAGCCAGTCACCGAGCGCGCGGACGCCGCGGCGAACCGGCAGCGGATCCTCGCCGCGGCCGAGGACCTGTTCGCCGCGAAAGGCCCGGACATCACGATGGGCGACCTGGCGACGGCGGCGGGGGTCGGCCGCGGCACGCTCTATCGCCGCTACGACAGCGTCGCCGCCGTGGCCGTCGCGCTGCTGGACGAGCACGAGCGCCGATTGCAGGAGGCGATGCTGTGCGGACCGCCGCCGCTCGGGCCGGGCGCTGCTCCACGGGAACGGCTGGTGGCGTTTTACGACGCGATGATCGATTTGCTCGAGCGGCATTTGCCGTTGGCGCTGGGCGCGGAGACCGGGGCGCGGCGGTATCGGACCGGGGCGTACGGGTTCTGGCGGGTTTTCGTGGCGGCGCAGGTGCGGGAGGCGGGGCTGCGGGACGAGGCGCTGCCGGACGTGCTGCTGGCTCCGCTGGCGCCCGATCTGTACCAGAACCAACGGCATGAGCGGGGAATGTCGGTCGCGGCGGTGAAGAAGGCGCTGCGTCGGCTGGCTTGTGTGTTGCCGTCGGAGCGAGTTTCGCGCCGAGGGTGATTGAACGGGCCAGGCTGGGCGCGTCAATGCGGAGCGACTGCCTCGTGTCCGTCCGGAAAGGACGCGGCCGGACACCCCGGAACCGGCGGAAGCGGAGTAAATTCGCCGGATGAGCAGCGGCACGCCGATGCGGATCGGCTGGATCTGCCTCGCGGTGGTCAGCGCGGGGATCCTCGGGTTCGGGATCGTGGTCGCCATCGCGCCTCCCGCCGGGGATTCGCTGCTCTACCGCACCGACGCGCTAGCCACCGCCGGGCTCGGGCTGTTCGGCGGGCTGACCGCGGTGATCCCGTTCCGCGCGGGCGAGCGATGGGCGTGGTTCGCGCTGTGGTTCTACCCGGTGTTCTGGCTCGCACACCTGATCTTCCGGCTGCCGCCGGGCACTGATCACGTGCACCAGATCCTGTTCGTCGCGTTGTCGCTGGCGGGGTTGCTGGTGCCGGTGCGGTCGTTCTTCCGAGCGCCGGTCGAGGGACAGCACGCTCGCCGGTAATCCGTAATCGCGCCCGGCGGCGCGCCCGCCGTGTCATCATTCCGGCGTGTCCACCAGAAAGCCCGCTGTGGCAAGGGATTCCGCCCGGAAAACGACTCCGGCGAGCGGTCGGGTCATCGCTCTGCGTGCCGGGTTGTGCTGGCTCGTGGTGCTGGCGGTCGGCGGCGCGGCGGCAGTGGGGTTCGTCAGCGCCAGCTCGGTGGCGTCCGCGGCGGGCTTGCTCATCGGGCTCCTGCTCGCCGCGCTGGCGACGTCGGCGGTGTTCATGTTCTCCGGACGCGGCTGGTTCCTCGTCGGCGGCTTCCTGCTGACCGCGTTCTATCTGGTCTGCGTCGGCGTGACGGCGGTCGGCTACCTGGCCGCGGACGGCGACCGGTACAGCGCGCTCGCGGTGTCGTCCGAATGCCACCACGTCAAGGGCGGCACCGCCTGCAGCGCGCGGGTCAACCGCCCGGACGGCACGCTGCTGTCCGAAGACCTCTCGGTGAAGTCGCGGATGAAACCCGGCGAGACGGTCGACGTGGTCGAGGACCGGGCGGGCATCGTGGCGACCCATCGCGCGGACGAACTCGACCCGGAGGCACTGCCGGTCGACCTGACGCTGCTGGGTGCGTCGGCGGCGTTGCTGGCCGGATTGTTCGGGTGGAGCGCGTGGCTGGGATTCCGGAAGCCCCTGCCGGTGGGGCGCGGTCGCGGAGCCCGCAAGTAGCTCGGCTGCTGAACAAACTCGGCCTGACCGCCCGCGCCGGGACCGCCCGCGGGCGGATCAGCCCACGCGGTCGAATCCGCGCTCCGGCCACCGGCTCTCGGAAAGTTTTCCGATTATTCCCCCGTTTCCGGGCCGGGACAGCGGTGTCCCGGGGCATGGAACAAGCCGCCGGTCCCGGACCCGCGCCGATGTACTGTCAGCCCGGAAAATCGCGGAAAGCGCGCACCGAAGGGCCGTTTTCGTGGATGCGACGGATCAGGGTGACTCATGAACTGCTGCGCGACGAAATACGCCATTCTGGACCTGGACGGAACTCTTCTTCCCGGGCACACTTCGAGGCATTATCTGCGGGTCCTGATCGACGACGGCACCTGCGACCGGCAAGCGGGGCTGTCCTGCCTGGAGGCGATCGACCAGATGGCCGCCGAGGAGAAAGCGCCGCCCGGGCTGATGGACGAGATCTACCGGCTGTACGCGCTCGCGATGAAAGGCGCGTCGGTCGCGCAGGCCCGGTTCGCCGCGGAGAAAACCTGGCGGGCGAGCCGGGGGAAACTGTTTTCCTTTGTTCCGGAACTGCTTTCGCTGCTGCGGGCCAGCGGATACCGGATCCATCTGCTGTCGGGGAACCACGATTTCCCGGTGCAGGAGGCGGCGATCGACCTCCGGCTGTCCGGCGGGCACGGCGCCGTCGTGGAAGTGGCCGACGGCCGGTTCACCGGGCGGCTCCTGTCCGCGCCCGGCGCGGCCGGGGGCAAGCTCGCGTTCGTGCGCTGCCTCGCCGAAGCGGCCGGGTGCGCCGCGGAAAACTTCCTCGCGATCGGGAATTCCGCCTCGGACGCGGAGATGTTCCCGTCCGTGGGCAAGGCCGTGGCCTTCGAACCGGACGCGGAGCTTCGGCGGCTTTCGGCCGGAAAACCCTGGCACGTGGTCGACCGGCGCACGATCCTGCGGGTCTGCGAGCGAGTGGTCGCGGGCGAAGAGGCTGCGTGATCGGGTCGGCAGGACGGCGTGCCCGCTGCACATTCGTGAGCGGATTCGTGTTCGGCGAGCGGATCTGGTTGCGGGACAACGTGATCTCGCTGGATGACGTAGCGCGGGCGCGAATCCCCGAGTCGCTTCCGCCGGCCGCCGTCCCGGTGCCGCTCGGTTCGTCGCCGGAAAGTCAAGGCCCTGTCCCGAGTGCTGGAACATTGCGCTGCGTCCCCGTTTGGTCGCTCGCCGTCTATTGAGTGCTGGTATCGTCTTCCGGCGGAGGGGCGGCGGCCGCCGGAAACGGATTCCGCCGGTTCTCCCGCGGCCGGCACGAACGGCACCAACCCCCGCCGTCGTGGCCGGCCCGGTCGCCAGCGGCTTCGGAGCCGGATTCGCCCGCCGATCGCGGGGCGCCGGGACGGAAGCGGCGGCGACGCTGCCCGAAACCCCGGCATGCCCGGCGGAAACGCGAAAGCGCCCGGAATATTCTCGGGCCCGGTCGATTGTTCGCCGGATTTCCGCCAGGTTCTTCCCCGGACGAAAAGCGAGGGGACGCGCGATTGTCACGGTCCGCGAACACGGCGGCGGGCGGATGCGTTATGGCGACGCAGCGTGACCGTTCGGGCCCGGTTCGGGGGACGCGCTGGTCGTCCGGCGAGGCGAGCAGGCCAACCCGTTGCGCCACTGGGGCGATCTGTTTCAGTGAACGGGTGCGTCCGGTTGTGCCGGACGTGCTCCTGGGCAAGCATGAAGGCTCAGGGCGTCCGGTGCGAGAACAGGATCGCGACGGGAAAGACGCCGGTGGCGGACGAATCGGGCGGCGGCGAGGCGCGGCGCCGCCCGCGAGCGGCGGAGGGCGTCGGGACCGCGGAGGGCAGCGGTCGCGCGGCGGAGCCGGGACGGCGGCCGCGCGCGGGAGCGGGGCTCCCGGCGGGCCCGGTGATCGCCGGACGGCGCGTGCGCACGAGGACTGGTGGAATCGGTGGAGGTTTCGGTCGTGACTATGAGCGACGACAACGGGCGTTGGGCCGGTACGAGCGTGGTGCCGAGCAGGCCGATTCCGCGCGCGCTTTCGATACTGAGCGCTATTCGCGATTCGGGCGGGATTGAAACGCTGAGCGAGATATCGCGGTCGACCCGGCTGCCGAAAAGCACGGTGCACCGGCTGCTGGCCGAGATGCAGGGATACGGAATGGTCGTGCGGGCCGGATACCATTACCGGCACGGGGAAGCGGTGTGCCGGCTCGCGAGACCCGGTTCCACGCAGGAACTGCAGCGTCTTCGCAGAGGCATTCTCCCGTCCCTGATCGACATTCACTGGCGGACCGGATACGTCGTCGGCCTCGGCGTGGCCAGCGGCAATGTCGTCGATTTCGTGCACCTGATCTACAGCAGCGGCTACTGTTCGCTGGCCGAGCGCATCGAAAACGATTCGCAGCTGGCGGGAAGCGCGGCCGGACGGGTGCTGATGGCGTTCGACCCGGGTCTCGCCGCGCGGTTCGCCGTGTTCGCGGGCTACCGCGGCGAGGACGAGAACGGCGGCGGTCTCCCGGCGTGGCTGAGCACGGAACTGCGCGAGATCCGGCGGCGCGAGGTGTCGTTCAACCCGCGAGTCCCCGGCGCGCTGATCGCCGCCGCGGTCCCCGTCTTCAACGTGACCGGGACGGCGGTGGCCGCGCTGAGCGTGGCGGCCCCGCGCCGGGTGTTCAATTCCCGGGAAGCGCATTCCTCGCTGCAGGCGACCCGGATGACGGCGCAGCGCATCCTCCGCGAAACCGTGGCGGCCGATTGGCGGAGCGCGAAATCCGGCCGTCCGGTGGAATAGCCGCGGGGGCTGAGGACGTCCGGAAGGCGGAATGCCGTGGGGGAGACGGCGCAACTTTCCGGGCGTGCGTTGAGCGGTCGGTGACGGTGGGGCGTTGCCGCTGTGCCGCGCGGTTTTTCGGCGAGCTGCTTCTGGCGGGTTCGGGCTGTGTCGTCGCGCAAGGCGTTGGGATGTCTGCTGGAGGACGGGGCGAGACGGCGTAGTTTCGCGGGGCTGCGCCGAGTGGTCGCTCGCCACACGGGGCGGTCATGCGGCACCGCATGAGTTTTCGGTTCCAGGTCGGCTGATCGGCGCAATCCGTGCCCTCGCCCGAGCCGTCGGCCTGTCCGCTGGACGGCGGGGCAACCGGCGAGATCCCGGTGCACCGGAAGGGTTTCCGGCCGCCCTTCCCCTGATCGGCGCAGGACGTGCCAGCGGGCGGAGCCGGAACCTGCTCGCCGAACCCGCGCGAAGGGCCGCAGCGCCTTTCGCTCTGGGACCAAAGACTCCCGCGTCGCGGACGTCCTCCCGCAGTGGGGCCGGGGCGCGGCGGCCTAGCGTCGGCCGCTGGATTGTCGGTGACCCGCCGGAGGAGGCATGTGATGGACGAGGAGCGGAAGGCCCCCGCATCGGGGGCTGCCCGCAGCCGGCCCGCCGAGCGCGGCAAGCACGGCGCCGCGCTCTGCCGGCGAGCGAGAGAACGATGTGCGGGCAAGGAGAACCGGGAGCGATGGCGGTGAGCCGGCCGGTGGTCGTCGGCGTGGACGGGTCCACGGCCGCGCTCGCGGCGGTCCGCTGGGCGGCGGTCGAGGCCGGGCGGCGCGGGACCGGGCTCGTGGTGTTCCACGCCGAGTTGTGCGACGACCCGGACCTCCTGCCGCACGGGAAACCGCCCGGCGACGCCGAACTCCTGATGGAGCCCGCGCGCCGGTTGCTGCGCCAGGCGGCGGAAACCGCCCGCCAGGCCGCGCCCGCGGTCCCGGTGCGGATGTGCGTCCGGCTCGGGACCGCGGCCGAACTGCTCGCCGCGCTGTCGGACGAGGCCGGGCTGCTCGTGCTGGGCGCGCACGGGCTCGGCGGGGCGCGCGGCGGCGCGATCGGGTCGGTGGCGCTGCGGGCGGCCGCGTCCGCGCGCTGTCCGGTCGTGGTGATCCGGGGCAGCGCGGTGGTGAACGGCCCGGTGGTGGTCGGCCTCGACGATTCCGACGGCGGCGAACGCGCACTCGCTTTCGCCTTCGACGCCGCCGTTTCGCGCGGCGCCGGGCTCGAGGCGGTGCACGCGTGGCACGACGGCCGCCCTGGCCGGGAAGCCGGATTGCGGGAGCAGGTGGCCGCGTGGTCTCGCAAGCATCCGGTCGTGCCGGTGCGCGTGCATGTGGTGCGGGTCCGTTCGGCGGCGCGGGCGCTGTCCGGGATTTCCGCCGGTGCGCAGCTGATCGTCGCCGGGGCCAGGGCGCGCGGCCCGGTGGCGGGCGGGCTGCTCGGTTCGACGGGGTATTGGCTGCTGGCGCACGCGGCGTGCCCGGTCGCGGTGGCCCGCTGAGCCGAGTCCTCTGTGGACAGTAGGCCGGGGCCGGGGGCGCGGGCCCGCCCGGTCTGTGACTTTCGTCCTCCGGCTTCGGGCAGTCCGGCAGCGTCGCGGCGGCGGGCGGACGCGGTTTCCTGAAGGGGCGACACCGTTCCCGAGAGAGGAGTGCGCAATGACGTCACTGTTGCCCGGTTCCCGGATGGCGCTGCCGAACATCGCCGCCTGGCTCGACCGGCCGTGGCCGTTCGCCGACCACAACCCGGTGCGCATCGAGGAGTCCACCGACGGCGGGACCTACACCGTCCGCGCCGAACTGCCGGGGTTCGACCCGGAGAAGCACATTTCCGTGACGACGCACGACGGCATGCTGACCGTCGAGGCGGACCGCGAGGAGTGCAAGCACCTCGACGGCCGCAGCGAATTCTCCTACGGCAGGTTCAGCCGCACGGTCCACCTGCCTGCGGGGGCGGTGACGGCCGAGGTGACCGCGCGCTACACCGACGGCATCCTCGAGATCTCCATGCCGCTGGCCGGGCAGCCGCACGAGAACCGGATCAAGATCGAGGTCGAGTAGGCCGACCGCTTGGTCCACTGTGGATGGTCAGGGCACCGGCCGGACGTGAGGAGCGAACCATGACCGCCGCGAACGAACGCGAGATCGTCGTCGGTGCGGACGGCTCGGCGGGCAGCGCCGCCGCGGTGCGGTGGGCGCTGTCCGAGGCGGCGGCGAGCGGCCGGACGGTCGCGGTGCTGCGCGCCTGGACCTTCGACCCGCTCGCCGACCTGGAGTCGGCGGTCGCGCGTTCGTACGAGGAGATCGCGTCCCGGTACCGGCACGAACTGGACGCGGCAGTCGCGAGGGCCCGCCCCGGCGCGGATCTGGCCGGGGTGCGGACCGGCGCGATCGACGGGGCGCCCGGCCCGGCGCTGGTCCGCGCTTCCGCGGGCGCGGCGATGCTGGTGCTGGGCAGCCACGGGCACAGCCGGGTGGTGCACCTGCTGGTCGGCTCGGTTTCCGAGTACTGCCTGCGGCAGGCGCACTGCCCGGTGGTCATCGTCCCGGCCCGCACGGCCGGAGAACGCGGGCCGCTGCCGGCCGCTCGCCCCGATCCCTTGCTGTGAGGAGCCCGAGATGAAGAGAACCCGCCAGATCCGCGCGGTGATGACGGCCGACGTCGCCGTGGTCGAGCCGCACCTGCCGGTCGAAGCCGCCGTCGCCGTGCTGGAGCGGCGGGGCGTGCGCGGCGCGCCGGTGGTCGGCGAAGACGGCCGGGTTGTCGGCGTCGTCACGCGCGGCGATTTGGCGAGGAGGCGTCCCGGCCGCAGCTTCGGACGCCTCGGCTGGCGCAAGGCCGGTGCGGTGGCCGAGGCGATGTCGACGCCGCCGGTGACCGTCGGAGTGGACGACGACGTCGTGTGCGCGGTCCGGCGGATGAACGCCAGCCGGGTGCACCGCCTGCCCGTGCTCGGCGCCGGCCACCGGCTGGCCGGGATCGTCTCGCACGGCGACCTCGGACGGGTTTTCCTGCGGCCGGACGACGAGATCCGGGACGAGGTGCGCGACGAGGTCCTGGACCGCGAGCTGTGCGTCGATCCGGCGTCGCTGGACATCGCGGTGCGCGACGGCGTCGTGTGGCTCACCGGCACGGTCGAGCGCCGCAGCATCGTGCCGGTGATCCCGGTGATGCTGGCGCTCGTCGGCCGCGTGGACGGCGTGGTGGCGGTGAAGGAGCATTTGCGAGTGGGAGTGGACGCCCGGATCGTCCTGGCCGACGAACCGGCCGCGGGAGGTGTGCCCGGGTGACCCCCCGTTCCCCGTCGCCCGACGGGAAGAGCGGCCACTGTCCTCTGCGGACGGTGGCCGTTTCCCGTTCCTGGCAGCGATCCGCGGCCGCGCCCGTCCGTCGAGGCACGGCGAACTGTCGACAGTGGAACATGCCCGGTCCCGCCGTCGTCGCGTGGCCGCCGGAAGCGATCCGCCCTGGAACGGTCCCCGGCGCGGAGACCCCCCCCGGACCGCTCCGCCGGAGATGCGCTTTCGTCCCTGCGGGAAGGGACTTCGGCCCCTGACGGGCTCCTCCCGGATGGGCCACCGTGGACCGGATTGCCGGAACAGGCGGCGGGAAGGGGAGGCGGCGGTGTCCCGGAAGAAGCCCGGCCGCGCGGTGCTGGTCGGGGTCGACGAGTCGGAGGCCTCGCTCGCGGCGGTCCGCTGGGCGGCCGCCGAAGCGCTGCGCCGCGACTGCCAGCTGCAGCTGTTCCAAGCGGGAACCGCGGCCGCGGAGCAAGAAGCGCGCGAGCGGTTCGCCCGCGCGCACCGATGGCTGAGCCGTGCCGCGCAAGTCGCGCAGGAGACGGCTCCGGAAGTGGCGACCCAGCCGGTCCTGCGGGCCGGGTTGGCGGTGGACCTGCTTGTCGAGAGGTCGCGTTCGGTGTCGCTGGTGGTGCTCGGTTCGCACGGGCTCGGCGGGTCGCGCGGGGCGGCGATCGGCTCGGTCGCGTTGCGGGCGGCGGCGAGCACGCATTGCCCGGCGGTCGTCGTGCGCGGGCGCGCGGCACCGGGCGGGGCGGTCGTGGTCGGAGTGGACACCGACGAACGCGTCGGGGAGTTCGCCTTCGAGGCCGCCGCGAACCGGCAGGCGCCGCTCGTCGCGGTGCACGCCTGGCGTTCCGGCGGGCCCGGCCGGGCCGCGGCGGAGGACCGCGCGCTGCGGGAGTGCACCGCCGCGTGGACGGACAAGTACCCGGAGGTCGCGGTGCGGATCCGGGCGGTGCGGGAGCGTTCGCCCGGGCGGGCCCTCCTGGCGGTCGAGGGCGCGCAATTGCTCGTGATCGGCAGCCGCGACCGGAGCCCGGGCACGGGCGGGCTGCTCGGGTCGACCGGGAACCGGCTGCTCGCGCGGGCGGCGTGCCCGGTCGCGGTCGTCCGCGGGGCGTTGCGGTGAGGAGAGGGGAAAGTCTTGCGTGCACGGGACATCATGAGCACGCCGGTGGTCAGTGTCGGTCCGGGTTTCCCGGTCGAGGACGCCGTCGCGCTGTTGGCCGAGCATGCGGTCGCGGCGTTGCCGGTGGTCGATCACGACAATCGGGTGCTGGGGCTTTTCACCGAGACAGACGCGTTGGCTGGTGTCCGGATGGCTGATCCGGGGCTGCGGGTGCGCGCCGTGCTGACCGCGCCGGTCGAGCCGGTGGACCTCGACGCCGACGTCGCGGCGATCGCCGTTCGCATGCTGGCCGACCGGATCCGCAGCGTCCCGGTGACCGACCGCGGCGAACTGGCCGGGATCGTGAGCCGCCGCGATCTGCTCGTTCCGCTGGTCCGCCGGGACGACGCGATCGCGTCCCGGCTGCGCGCGCTGTTGAGCGACTACGCCGGGCACCGGAATCACTGGGAGGTCTCGGTGGCCGGCGGGGCCGTCACGATCCGCGGCACGTTCTCCGGCGAGGCCGAGCGGCGGCTCGTCAAAGCTCTCGCCCTGACCGCGGAAGGCGTTGTCGCGGTGGAGCTTTTCCCGTCGCGGTGATCCGCCCGGACCGAGGAGGAAGCGATGCGCGCACAGCCCGGCGACTGGCTGGTGGTGAAGAGCGTCCGGGCGGAGTTCCCGGACCGGCACGGCCGCATCGTCGCGGTCGGGACCCCGGACGGCGGCCCGCCGTTCACCGTCGCCTGGTTCCTCGGCGGCTACGTCTCGACGATCTACCCCGGCCCGGACGCGGTCGTGCTCACCGAGGCCGAGCGGAACGGCCCTGCGCCGAACGGCGGAGCGGCCCCGCGTCCTCGCCGCGCCGGGAACCGTCCGCGGCGAGGCACTGAGGACGTTGGTCCCTCGCCCCGGTGACTCCGGACCGGCGTGCCCGGTCCGTTCCGTCGCCTACTTTCGAGCCAGTACCAGGGAAAGGACGGGTCTGATGCGCGCACGCGATCTGATGTCCTCGCCTGCGGAGACGGTGCGTCCGTGGACCTCCGCCGACGAGGCCGCGGGGATTCTGTCCGAACGCGGCTTCCCCGCGTTGCCGGTCGTGGACGACGACGGACGGCTCGTCGGCATCGTCACCGAGGCCGACCTCGGCCGCGGCCGTACCCAGGGACAGCCGCCGGCGCGACGGCGCCGTCCGTGCCGCTCCGGCGCGATCGAGACGACCGTCGGCGCGGTGATGACCTCGCCCGTCGCCGGGATGCCGCCGGGGGCCGATCTCGCCGACGTCTGCCGGGAGCTGGTGGACGCGAAGAGCCAGGCGATGCCGATCGTCGAGTCCTCCCACGTCGTCGGGATCGTGACGCGCGGCGACGTGGTCCGCGTGCTCGCCCGCGCCGACACCGCGATCGCGGCGGACGTGCGCCACCGGCTCGAGGTCTACGGCGGGACCGGCCGCTGGAAAGTCGAGGTGCACGAAGGGATCGTGCGCATCACCGATCGTTACGACGACGAAACCGACCGCGACGTCGCGACGCTGCTGGCGCTGGCGGTCCCCGGCGTGGTCGGCGCGGGCCCGGCGAGCGACGGGACGGGCAGATGACCGGCCGGAGCCGCACGGTGCTCGTCGGGATCGGCGGATGGGACGGCGCGGCCGAAGCGGTCCGGTGGGCCGCCCGGCTCGCCGCGGGCCGCGACCTCGAACTGGAGCTCGTGCACTGCCTGCAGACCGCGGTGCCCGCCGGATTCGCCGGGCCCGGCCCGCTTTTCGAGGACGCGCCCTCCGACTGCGGGCTCCTCGCGCCCGGGGCGGAGGAGCTGGCGGCGGACGCGGTCCGCAACGAGGTCTACACCGATTCCGCGCCCGCGCTGCTGATCGACCGGTCCCGGGACGCCCGGATGGTCGTGCTCGGCCGCACCGGGACCGACGGGTTCACCGGCATGCTGGCCGGCGCGGCGACCGCGGCGGTCGTGAGCAACGCGGGCTGCCCGGTGGCGGTGGTCCGCGGCCGCCGCGGCGACGGCCCGGTTCCGCCCGACGGGCCGGTCGCGGTCGGCGTCGACACGAGCCCGAACAGCGAGGCGGCGATCGCGGCGGCGTTCGAGGAGGCCAGTTTCCGGCGGGTTCCGCTGGTCGCGGTGCACGCCTGGGCCGACGTGGTGTGCGACGCGATCGAGCGCACCGCGCGTCCGTTGCCGGAGCGGGAAACCCGCCGCCAGCCGGTCGAGGAACGGCTGCTCGCGCACCGGCTCGACGGCTGGCAGGAGAAGTACCCCGACGTCGAGGTGCGCCGGAAGCTGGTCCGCGACCGGCCGCGGCAGGTGCTGCTCGACGAGTCGGAGCGGGCCCAGCTGATGGTCGTCGGCAGCCGCGGCCGGGGCGGGTTCGCCGGGATGCAGCTCGGGTCGACCGCACAGGCGCTGATCCACCACGCCTCGTGCCCGGTCCTCGTCGTGCGGCCGGAGGCGCGCCGTTGACCGGCCCCGCGCGAACTTCTGGCAAAACGACAACAACCGGGCGAGACGGGGAATGGCCGGACGGCGCAACGGCAATTCCGCCGGGACCGGCCCGAAGATCGGGATTTCCGCCGGAAGAACCATTCCGCCGCCGTTCGCGGCCCGGATCCGGGGCAGGCCGACCACTCCGCTCGGCCTTGCGGCGCACCGCCGTACGCGCCCGCTTCCGCCGGTCGGCCAAGGAATCGCGGCCGCCGGACCGGATGCGGCCGAGACAGTTCCCGGCGCGATTTCCCGGCGGGGCGAGAACCCGGCGCGATCGTTTTCCCGTGCAGCGCCGAAAATCGCCGCCGGCCCCCTTTTCGCGCGCTTGACGGCCGCTCGCACGAGCCGCAAGACTGAATTCCCAGTGGCGCCGCGCGGACGGGACGGCGGCGCCGGACGGGCAGGAGCCGGGGTGAACCAGCGGGACACACCCGAAGAAGCGAGGCTGACGTTCCCCGATCAGCCGAGGACGGAACTGGACCAGCTCCTCGGCGAGCTGGTGGAGCGCGCCCAGGAGGTCATCAGCACGCAGGGCAGGCTGCGCGGGCTGCTGCGCGCGACCCAGTCCATCACCGGCAGCCTCGCGCTGCCGGCGTTGCTGCGCCGGCTCGTGGAGTCCGCGTCCGAACTGGTCGGGGCACGGTACGCGGCGCTGGGCGTGATCGGGCCGGACGGGCGGCTGACCGAGTTCGTGCACACCGGGATGGACGCCGAGGCGGTCGCGCGGATCGGCCGGCTGCCGGAGGGAAAGGGCCTGCTCGGCGCGGTCGTCGAGGACCCGCGCCCGGTGCGGCTGGAGCGGCTGCAGGACGATCCCCGGTCGACCGGGTTCCCCGAGGGGCATCCGCCGATGACGAGCTTCCTCGGCGTCCCGGTCCGGGTGCGCGGCGAGGTGTTCGGCGACCTCTATCTCGCCGAGGCGCGGCACGGCCGGTTCAGCGAGGAAGACGAACAGCTGGCGCTCGCGCTCGCCGCGGCGGCGGGCAGCGCGATCGAGAACGCGCGGCTGTACGAGACCGCGCGGAACCAGCAGGAGTGGCTGCGCGCTTCCGCGGCGGTCACGCGGGAACTGCTGTCGGCGGACCTCGGCGATCCGCTGGGCCGCGTTGTGGACTACGCGCGGGCGCTCGCGTCCGCGGACCTGGTTTCGGTGACCCGCCCGGCGGAACGGGAGGGCTACCTCTTCGTCGAACGCGCGGTCGGCGCGGGCGCGGAGCAGCTGGCGGGCCGGGAACTGCTCACCGAGTCCACTGTGGCCGGCACGGTGTTCGCCCGCGGCGAGCCGAGGATCGGTTCGTGGCCGGACGAGCTGTCCCGGCTGTCGGTGCCGTCCGTGCTGAGCCTGAACCTCGATTCGGTGATGCTGGTGCCGCTCGCCGGAAACGGGACGGTGGCCGGGGTGCTCACCGTCTCCCGGCTGGCCGGGCGCCCGGCGTTCACCGCCGACGACCTGGAGATCGCGGCCTGGTTCGCCGACCAGGCGGCGGTGGCGCTCGAACTCGCGCAGGTGCGGGCCGAACGCGAGGACGCGGCGCTGCACGACGAACGCGACCGGATCGCGGCGCGGCTGCACAGCGAGATCCTGAACCGGCTCTACGCCGCCGGATTGTCGCTGCAGACCACGGCCGGGCTCGCCAAGTCGGCGGTGGTCGCGGCCCGGCTGCGCGAGACGATCGCCGACCTCGACGACGTGATCAACCACGTGCAGCAGACCGTTTTCCGGCTGGACGACGTCGTGGCGCCCGGCCCGGAGCCGATCCGCGACCAGGTGCTGCGGGTGCTGGCGCAGGCACGCGAGGAGCTGGGGCTGGCGGTGTCGACGCGGCTGACCGGGAAACTCGACCCGGTGCCCTCGGACGTCGTGGTGCCGTTGCTCGCCGACGCGCTGCCGCTGGTCGCCCGGCACGCCTCGGCCGACTCGGTGGAGGTCGAGATCCGGGCGGAAGAGACGCAGACGACGGTGACCGTCCGGTACGAGGGCTCGGGCGACCTCGCCGTGTCCGCCGCGCCCGGGCTGGCCGCGCTGGCGGAGCAGGCGAGCCGCCGCGGCGGGACGCTGACGGTGGCGGGCGGTTCCCGGCTGAGCTGGTCCGTGCCGGTGAAAACCCAGCCGCCGCCGGGGGAATGAGGACTTCCGGCCCCGCCGGGACGCGGCGGGCCGCCGTACTCTCGACACTCTCGGCGCACGAACCAGCCCTAGGTGGGAGAAGGACCGATGCTGCGGGTATTCCTGGTGGACGATCACGAGGTGGTCCGGCGCGGGGTCGCCGACCTGCTGGAGGAGGACCCGGAGATCGCCGTGGTCGGCCAGGCGGGCGACGTTTCGCAGGCGCTGGCGCGGATCCCGGCGCTGCGCCCGGACGTCGCGGTGCTCGACGTGCGGCTGCCCGACGGCAACGGCATCGAGCTGGCCCGCGAACTGCGGTCGTGGTCGCCGGACCTGAAATGCCTGATGCTCACCTCCTACACCGACGAACAGGCGATGCTCGACGCGGTGCTGGCCGGAGCCGCCGGGTACGTGATCAAGGACATCAAGGGCCTGGACCTGATCTCGGCGGTCCGGGACGTCGGCGCGGGGAAGTCGCTGCTGGACGCGCACGCGGCGGCCGCGTTGATGGCGAAGCTGCGCGACAGCGCGGAAAAACAGCGGGGGCCGCTGTCGCAGCTGTCCGAACAGGAACGCACGCTGCTGGGGCTGATCGGCGAGGGGCTGACGAACCGGCAGATTTCCGAGCGGATGTTCCTGGCGGAGAAGACGGTGAAAAACTACGTGTCGCGGTTGTTGACGAAGCTCGGCATGGAGCGGCGTACGCAGGCGGCGGTGCTCGCCACGGAGTTGCGGGGGCGTCCGCGTCGGCCGGGTTAGACGCTGAGCGGCGAGGGCGTCACAAGAACGTCCTCCAGCGCCCGTCGAGGAGTCCGCGGCACCGGAGCGCCGTAACCGAGGCGGAGGACGATCTGCGGCCACAGGCCGCCGCCGAGCAAATCGCGGAGGCGGGCCCGGATCGCGGGCACTTCGACCGGCTGGGAGATGAACGAGGCGTCGATTCCGCGGGCGGTGGCGGTCAGCAGGACGCGTTGCATCGCTTGCCCGGCGCGGAGCCGGTCGATCGCCAGGTCCGCGAACGTCCCGACCACCACGACCAGCGGAGCCGCGCCCGGGGCGCGCGAGCCGCCGCCGTAATCGCGCAGGACCCAGGTGTCGTCGGCGGTCACGGCCCCGCCCGCGGCGAACGGGACGCCGTCGCGCCGGTCGCGGCCGCGGCCGGTCCAGCGCTGCCATTCGGACCGGAAGGCCGGGTCCTCCGTCTGGAGCCGGTGGCTTTCGCGGATCAGCTCCTTGAGCCCGGCGAGCTGGTCCTCGTCGAGCCGCGGCAGCCAGGCGTGTTCGACCTCGGCCGCGTGCCGCAGCGCGCCCAGCGCCCCGCCGGGAACCGGCTTGGCGGTGAACGGCGTGCGGTTGGTGTGCCGCAGCGGGATGGCCTCGGCCAGCGAAGCGAGCTTGCGGTCGGTCGCGGCGGCGGCGCGCGGGCGCACGAGGGCGAGCAGGTCGGGATTGCCGCGGCGGGGAAAGTAGCTGATGGCCGGATGAACCCCGGTCGCGTGGATCGCGGCGCGCAGGTTGAACAGGGCGGCTCCGCAGGAAAGCAGCAGTTCGCGCCGGTCCGGGTCGGCGACGGGCAGCGTGCGGTCGGCGTCGGCGTGCACCTCGATGCCCGTCGGGCCGACGCTGAACAGCCAGGGCTGGGTGTTGTGCGTGGACGGCGCCAGCGTCGCGGAGCGCAGCACCGACACCACCTGTTCGGCGCTGAGCAGGCCGGACGGCGCCACCTGAAGGGTCATCCTTCTCCCCGGGACCGCGAAACGCGGGACACTGTGTCGTGCGTGGTTCTTCGCTTCAGCATGCGTCCGCCGGGCGGGGGCGCACAGGGGCGAAAGTCATCTCCTCTGAGAACGCCGAGCGCCGAAAGCAGGTCTGATGCCGGAAACCGGAGAGAGCCCCCGGAAGCTGTCCGGAACCCTGTCGCAGCTGCGGCTGCGGGAGACGCTGCGCGATCTTCAGGAGCGCATCGAGCTTTTGATCGGCACCCGGGACAAAATGGACGGCCTGCTCGAGGCGGTGCTGGCGGTCGCGTCGGGACTCGAACTGGACGCGACGCTGCGGCGGATCGTGCGGGCCGCGGTGGAACTCGGCGAGGCGCACTACGGCGCGCTGGGCGTGCTCGGCGACGACGGCGCGCTGGCCGAGTTCGTGTACCTGGGCATCGACGCGCAGACGCGGGAGCGGATCGGGCACCTTCCCGAGGGCCACGGGCTGCTCGGGCTCGTGATCGACGACGCGAAACCGTTGCGGCTGACCGAGATCTCGGCGCATCCCGCGTCGGTGGGTTTTCCGGCGAACCATCCGCCGATGCACTCGTTCCTCGGCGTGCCGGTGCGCGTGCGGGACGAGGTGTTCGGCAATCTCTACCTCACCGAAAAGAAAGACGGGGCGGAATTCACCGACGACGACGAGGTGATCGTGCAGGCGCTGGCCGCGGCCGCCGGGATCGCGATCGAGAACGCGCACCTGTACGAGCAGACCCGGTTGCGGCAGCGCTGGCTCGGCGCGACCAGCGAGGTGACCACGGAGCTCCTCGGCGGCACGGACCCGGTCGACGCGCTGGAGCTGATCGCGGGCCGGGCGCTGGAGCTGACCGGCTCGGACGTCACGATGCTCGCGCTGCCCGGCACGGGCAGGCTCGACGTCGACGAGGACCGGGACGCCGAACCCGCCGAGCTGACCGTCACCGTGTGCGCGGGCGGCGGCGCCGACCTGACCGGGACCCGGATGCCCGTCGCCGGGTCGGTGCCGGGAGCGGTGTTCCAGGACCGGACCCCGCGCCGGATGGCCGAGCTGAAGCTGTTCGCCGACCGCGGCCGCAGTCCGGCGCTGGTGGTGCCGTTGCGCGCGGGTGACCACACCTCGGGCGTGCTGATCGCCTTGCGGGACCCGGGATCCGCCCTGTTCGAGACCGCGCAGCTGCCGGTGCTGGCGTCGTTCGCGGACCAGGCGGCGCTGGCGTTGCAGCTGGCGGCGCAGCAGCGGGCGGCGCGGGAGCGGGACGTGCTGTCGGATCGGGACCGGATCGCCAGGGACCTGCACGATCATGTGATTCAGCGGCTGTTCGCGGTGGGGCTGGCGATGCAGAGCACGCAGCGGCGGACTAAAACGCCGGAGCTGCAGCGGCGGTTGCAGGAGAGCATCGATCAGATGCACGAGATCGTGCGGGAGATCCGGACCGCGATTTTCGACCTGCACGGCGGCGCGGCGGGGGAGACCCGGCTGCGGAACCGGTTGCACGACGCGATCGCGGAGCTGACCGACGACGCGCCGCTGCATCCGGCGGTCAGCATGGCGGGCCCGCTCGACGCGGTCCCCGCGCAGCTGGCCGAGCATGTGGAAGCGGTCGTGCGGGAGGCAGTGAGCAACGCCGTCCGGCACGCGGACGCGTCGGCGCTGTCGGTTTCCGTCGCGGTCCGGGACGAGGTCGTGCGGATTTCGGTGACCGACGACGGGAAAGGGCTGCCGGAGGACGTTTCGCCGAGCGGGCTGGGGAATCTGCGCGAGCGCGCGGAGTCGGCCGGCGGGACCTTCGCGCTCGGGACGCGTCCGGGCGGGGGTGTGCGGCTGGACTGGTCGGCGCCGCTGAACTGAGGCGGAGCGGCGGAAATCCGGGGTTTCGCGGCGGGCGGGGGAATCCGCGGCGAGGTTCAGGCGGGGAGCGCGTCCGGGCGGTGGTCCCCGGACCGGCTGGCGGGGATCGTCGCGCTGAGCTGGTCCAGCTCGGCGTCGACGTCGACGACGACCGCCTCCAGCAGTTCCTGGGAAAGGTCGCACAACGCCCGTCCGGCGGCGAGATAACCGGCCACGTGCGTGAGCCCGCGTCCCTCCGCCGCGCTGTGCGCGAGACCGACGCCGGAGAATTCGTCCCCGTCGTCGGTCCGCAGCACCGCCCTGGCGCGGGTGTAGTGCACGGTCCGGTCGAACGCGATGGCGAGTGTCCACTGCCGCGGGGTCTCGGTCATGTCAGCTCCGTTCCGGGTTCACCGTCGCAGGCCCCGCCGGGGAAGGAAAGGGCCGGAAGTCCTCTGCGCGCCTTCGTATTCCGCCGTGGGGACCAGCCGCTTTTCACGCCGGGGCCGATCGTGCTGCGCCGGGCGCCGGCCGGGATAGGGCCGGAGGTCACCGCAGCCCCGGCGGACGTCCGCGGCTCCGGGCCGTTCCCGCGTGGCGGATCGCGGGCTCCGATTGTCTACTGTGGACTAATGGCGTGCTGGCAACCGTCGCTGTTCCGACTGTCCACTGCGGACGATCCGGGACCGGCGCCCCGGCGAGGCGGCTTCGGCGGAAAGCGGGGCCGGGGGTAAAGTGGTAAAGCCGTCCGGCGGCGGTGCGGAACTCGGCTGGTTCTGGACTCGGGAAGGCGGTGAAACGAGCGGTGACCGGAGTGGGGGATTTCGCGGAATCCCTGTCCGCCTTGCTTTCGGAGCTGCTGGTCGCGCTGCGCGAAGGCCGCGACGTGACGGCTCCGCTGGCGCAGGTGTGCCGGTCGATCGTGGAATCGATGCCGGTCGACCGCGCCGCCGTTTCGCTGATGGTCGACGGAAAACACCGCGCGCTGGTGCTGGCCAGCGATCCGGCGATCGAGCACCTCGACTCGCTGCAGTTCAGCCTGGGCGAGGGCCCGTCCTTCGAGGCGTACGAGACCGGAAGGCCGGTGCTGGTGCCGGACCTCTCGCAGCGCCTTCCCGCGTCGTGGCCGGTGTTCGCCACCGAAGCGGGCGCGGCCGGGTTTTCCGGCATATTCGCGTTTCCGCTGCGGCGCGGAGCCGCCAGGATCGGCGCGGTGGACACCTACCGGCGCGTGCCCGGCTGGCTCACCGACGACGAACTCGGGACCATCCTGCGCGGGATCGACCTCGTGACCAGCGCGTTGCTGGCCGTGGCGACGGCGGGCGTTTCCGGGGAACCCGGCGACAACGTCGTCAGCGGGCTGGTCCGGGACCGGGCCACGGTGCACCAGGCCACCGGGATCGTGATCGCGGAGTTCGGGATCCCGGCCGAACAGGCACTTGCCCGCTTGCGGGCATACGCGTACTCCGAAGACAGATTGCTCGACGATGTCGCGCGCGACATCGTCGAGCACCGGCTGCACCCGAGGGAGCTCGAGCGGTGAAGCCGGACACGACGCTGGATTCCCCGCCAGGCGGGCGTGCGGACGCCGCCGGGGAGTGGAAGACGAAGGAGAGACACCGATGAGCGACGGCTTAGCCGGCACGGTCACGCCATCCAGCGAGAACGACCTGCTGCGGGCGTTCGTGGACATGGCCGACACGCTGGTCGACGAATACGACGTGGCCGACATGCTGCACCGGCTCGCGCAATACTGCGTCACGCTGCTCGGGGCGTCGGCAGCCGGGCTGCTGCTGGCGGACCAGCGGGGCGGCCTCGAGGTGGTCGCCTCGTCGGACGAGAGCACCCGGATGCTGGAGCTGCTGCAGCTGCAGACCGAGCAGGGGCCGTGTCTGGACGCCTACCGCAGCGGCGAGCCGGTCGTGGTCGAAGACCTGGTCAAGCAGGCCGCGCGGTGGCCGGGTTTCGTGCCGGAGGCGACCGCCGCCGGGATCCATTCCGTGCACGCGCTGCCGATGCGGTTGCGCAGGCAGGTGATCGGCACGCTGAACCTGTTCGGCCGCGGCCGGAGCCCGCTGACCGGGTCGGCGCTGAGCGTGGCCCGCGTGCTGGCCGACATCGCCACGATCGGGATCCTGCAGGAGCGCGCGATCCGGCGGGGCGAGCTGCTGACCGAGCAGCTGCAGCACGCGCTGAACAGCCGCGTCGTCATCGAGCAGGCGAAGGGCGTGCTGGCGCACGCGGGAGGGCTGGCGATGGAGGTGGCGTTCGAGCGGCTCCGCTCCTACAGCCGCGGGCACAACCGGCGGCTCAGCGAAGTGGCCGAAGCGGTCGCGAGCAACGAACTCCGGCCGGACGAGATTCTCGGCGAGAGCGCCGCGAACTGACCCCGACGGGCACGCCGCGTCACCCGGCGTGCTCGGGATTCCACCCGTAATGACGGTAACGGCCCCGCTCTGTGCACCGCCATGCTGGGCGGAAAGGCCGCGGCGGCCCTAACGGACGTCTTGGCAAGGCCGGGCGGCCGCCGTTACTGTGGGTTTCCCGGACCGGGTCCCGACGGGGTCCCGCCCGGGTAGTGCAGATGCCGCGTGCCCTAGCCCCCGGTTTTCTGACATCTGCGACATGGAACCCGTGCCGACAGTCCGGAGTGCCTGATGTCGCTTCCGTCCCCCGAAGCAGTTTTCCGTACCCGGCGCAGGAAATCGTGCGACCGCTGCGGCGAGCAGATCCCGCCAGGGAAGCTGCAGACCGCGCTCGTCCCCGATTCCTCGCGCGTCGATCCCGCCGATTTCGCCGGTCACGGCCAGCGGCTCGTCTACGCCTGCGGCGACGAGCACATGGCCCAGCTAGTCGAAAAGGCCCGGCACGACTGGGTCGACGAGCAGTGGTGGTTCGGCCTGCTGTGCCAGGCCAGCCGGTCCGCGGGGCAGGCGTCGCTGCCCGAACTCGCGCGCCACGCCCGGCTGGCCGACGGGCAGCTCGACGCGGCGCTGGAGTGGAACGCCGCCGCCGACCGTCCGCTGCGCTGCCTGCCGGGCGGGCAACCCTGCTGACCGCGGCCTGATTCGCGCGTTCGCCGTTCGCGCGGGTGCCTCGCCATGCCCGGCGAACCGGACGGTCCAGCTGATCAGCAGCACCACGATCAGGAGACCGGCCGCCGACGCGACGAGCCCGCCCGCGTGCGAGAGCCAGCCCAGCAGCATGCCCAGCATTCCGGCCGCGGCGGCGGTGAACAGCTTTCGCCGCAGGTCGGGTTTGCGGAAAAGGCTCCCCGGGCGGATCGCGCACACCAGGATCGCGCCGGCCGAGACAGCCAGCACCAAGGCGAACAGCCGCGCGGGCAGCGCCGGGCTGAGTGCGCACACCAGGAACACGCAGCTGCAGGCGAGACGCCATTCGATTCGAGCGGACACGGCACACCTCGGTTTGTCGTCCCTTGTCTTCGAGGTGCTGCCCACCGTAGGTACGCGCGGTTCCCGGCGGGCAGGGCCGGAGGACCCGATTCGGAGGGCCTCTCGAGCGGCGGGAGGCCCGAATCGGACAAAACGCAGGCCGGGCCTCGGTTCGGTACGCGTATTCCCGCGGATTTCGTCCTCGGTGCCCCCGCGGATTAACCGCATTCGACAGCCGGACCCGCGAAGAGCGCGCGGGACGCGGTTCGGCGGCGGAATCCGGATCCCTGACAAAGACCATTCTGCCCGGGAATTTGACAGTTTCCGCGCGACCGAACGGAGGTTGTGCCTTTTCCCGCCGCGCTCAGACTGGAGTGCGGCGGGAACGCGCGCCGTTCTCGTGGCGGTGGCCGGGAAAACGGCCATCGGTGAGGTCGAGCCCATGCCGGCAGGACGCCTGTTCGGTGCGTGGATGCCGCTCGTCGTGTCCCGTGTCCGCCGCCGCGCTCTCCCGGCCAGGCAGGAGCGAAGGAGGACGGATGAGACTTGACGGGAAGGCAGGCGTCGCGCTGGCGGCGGTCGCCCTCGTGGCGTCGTCGCTGGCCGGTTCGGCGTCCGTGGCGGGCGGCCGGGCCGAAGCCGCCCCGCCGCCGGCGTGCTCGCCCGGCACGACGGTGGCGACCGACGACGGCCCGGTGTGCGGGATCGCCGGCCCGGACGTCCGGTCGTGGGAAGGAATCCGGTTCGGCGCGCCGCCGGTGGACAATTTGCGCTGGGCGCCGCCGCAGCATCCGGCGAAGTGGACCAAGCCGTTCGCCGCGACCGCGCCGGGCAACGCCTGCCCGCAGCCGGCCGGTCTCGGCCCGGGTTCGGAGACCGAGGACTGCTTGAACCTGAACGTCCGGGTGCCCGCCAATCCCGGGCACGGGAAGCTGCCGGTCATGGTGCAGCTGCACGGCGGCGGATTCCTGTTGCTGCAGGCGCAGAACGCGAGCAGGCTCGTCACCGAGGGGCACGTGATCAGCGTCGAGGTCAACTACCGGCTAGGGATTTTCGGGTTCCTGGCGCACGAGGCGTTCGGCGAGCACGCGGGCGACTACGGGCTGCAGGACCAGCAGGCCGCGCTGCGCTGGGTGCAGCGCAACATCGCGAAGTTCGGCGGAGACCCGCACAACGTCACGATCTACGGCGCTTCGGCGGGCGGGTCGAGCGTCTGCGACCACACCGCCTCGCCGACCGCGGCGGGCCTGTTCCAGCGCGGCATCAGCCAGAACGGCGAGTACAACTCGTTGCTGGGCACGGAAATCCAGTGGCAGCCGCAGGACTGCAAGGCGGATCTGCCCGACGAGGAGCAGGCCCAGCAGGCCGGAGCGCGGTTCGCGAAAGCGCTGGGCTGCCAGGACAACGCCGGTGCGTGCTTGCGCAAGGTGCCCGTGGCGGCGCTGTTGAAACAGGCGGGCAACGGGATGAAACCGGACAGCGGCACGATCGCGCCGATCGTGAACGGGACCACGCTGCCGCTGTCGCCGGGCGAGGCGTTCGCTAAGGGCCGGGTCAACAAGGTGGCGCTGATGCACGGCGTGGCCCGCGACGAGGTCCAGCTGCCGTCGGCTTCGACGCCGGAGGACTACCGCAAACTGGTGGCGCAGCAGTACGGCGAGCACGCCAAGGAAGTCAGCGAACTCTACCCGCTGAAGCGTTTCCCGAACCCGGCCCCGTTCCTGGCCTTCCGGACCATCGTGGCCGACTCCAACTCGGTCTGCCCCGCAGTCCTGAACGACGAACGCCTCTCGCGCCACATTCCCGTCTTCGCCTACGAGATGGACGACACCGACGTGCCGCCCGCGTTCTTCCTGGATCCGACCAAGCCGAACGGCGCGTACCACGTGGCGGAGGGAATGCTGCTGACGCCGCCGCCGGGAATCAAGCTGACCCCCAACCAAAAGGTGCTGTCCGACCAGCTGGTGGCCCAGTGGACCGGCTTCGCCCGCACCGGAAACCCGACCGTGGACGGGACTCCGCGCTGGGATCCGTTCACCGAGCGCAACCCGGTGGTGATGTCCTTGAACGCGGCCGGGGACAGCCAGCTCACCACTGAGATTCCGCGCCAGCACCGGTGCGACGGGCTGTGGAATCCGTTGGCTCCGTTCGTTCAGCATCGATGACCCGCCGGCGCCAGCAGAGTTTCCTCCCGCCCTAACCCCAAACCCGACCACAACGCGGGATCGCGTCGGCGTGCGGAGGGGCAGTACACCCGGCCCCCGGGCCGGGTGTACTGCCCCTCCGCACGCCGACTTAACGGCGATCCCGCCCGCGACGACGGAGTCGGCGCCATAAACTCAGGGAAGCAGTGGCAACACAGTACGGGCCGCGATCCGGCTGGTCGTGTTCGTGGCGCTGTCTTTCAGCGAGTCGGGATACGTAACCGGCGGATTAGGACTAGTCCGATACCCCAAATACTTACTAGCACTAGTCCCGTCATACCCAGTACACACCAACGTGATCAACCACTGCCGCCGAGCTGCCCGATAAGGCCCGCCAACAGCTTCAGCTTCAACATGACACTCAGGTTCCAGCTTGGCGATCACGATGTTGCTCCCGTCGCGAACCGTCGCGAGCAGGCCGGTCCCGCTGAATCCAGCCCGGCTGCGCGCGACCTGCGCGATCGGCGCGACCGCATGCAGCGCGAAGCCAAGCTGGTCCACCGCCGATTTGTCCGTGATCGCGGACAACTGACTGTCGATCAAGTTCACGCAATACGAGCTGTCTCTGGCATACGCCTGGAGCGTGTCCGGCGTGAACCTTTCGATGTCGGCGAAGTCGTCGACGGCGCTGTGCGCGCAGGCTTTGGCCTGGGTGATCGCGACCTGGTCGATGTGGTTGATGAGCTCAGTCTTGGCGGTGCTGATGGCGTCGAGGATGGCCCTGGTCGCGTCCTCGATCGAACGCTTGTTGCCGAAGAAGTCCTTGAGGACCGAGTAGGCGGTCTGCGCCCAGGTGACGATGGTTCCGATGACCTGCGGCCGGGCGGTCGCGTTCGCCGGGGCGGCCCCGGTTCCGGCGAGCAGGGCGAGGGCCAGCGCGATCGCGGTCGCGCTGCGTGCCCATTGTCTTCGCATGTGTGCTCCTTTGTCGGGAATCGCGAAACGACCGGCGGTTCATCACCGGTCGTTCGCGGGGAATGGCCGCCCCGTACCGCGGTGGCCGGCCGAGATTATTGGACCGGCGCCCGCGTGCTGATCGCAATCCTTCCTTCGGCGCAAACCCTTGCGGCGTCCGCGAAACCCGAAAGAAAGAGATAAGGAAGCACTGATTTAACCGTTTTCGCCCTTGTGTTCCCGATGCGGCTCAACGACGTTCCGGAATTGCGCTCACGGACGACCGCCTTCGAGGCGGATCGTTTCCCCGGTGAGGAATTCGGCCTGCAACATCCAGAGCACCGCGTCGGTCACGTCGGCGACAGTGCCGGTATGGCCGACGAGGGTTCGCTGTGCGGCGTTCGCGAGAAAGCCCGCCTTGGCGTCGCCCTTGGCGTCCCAGGCTCCGGAGTCGATGATTCCCGGCGACAGCGCGTTGACGCGGACCGGCGCGAGTTCGGCGGCGAGGTGCTGTGCGGCGAACGAGGCCGCTCCGTTGGTCACGCCCGTGACGACGCTCCCGCGTGCCGGACGCCAGCCGACCTGGCCGGAGAACAGCAGCAGCGACCGCCGGATCGTGAAGTGCTTCGCGAGCAGCAGCGGGCCGATGACCTTGGCGGTGAAGGCGTCGACGGTCTTGTCCCGGTCGAGTTCGCGGACCGGCATCGCGTGGGGCATCGCAGCTGTGGTGACGAGGTGATCGACCTCCCCGAGCTCGGCGGCAGCGGCGGCGATGGTCGCCTCGTCGCGCAGGTCGATGTGCAGTCCGCCGGGCCGGTGGGACGCGACGTGCACCTTCGCGCCCTCCGCCGTCGCGGCGTCGGCGATCGCCGTGCCCAGGTTCCGTCCGCCCAGCACCAGCACTGTTTGCCCGGCCAGCCCGTTGCCCATGGTCCTTCTCCGTTCCTCGGTTGCAGTGGCCGAAGTAGGCTATGGAAAAGTAACCAGGTACTTCAACGTAACCGGAACCGGAGGAACCGCCGTGGGCTACAACGTCATGTCCGCGACCTGCCCGTCGCGGGTGGTGCTGCACCGGATCGGGGCGCGGTGGACGGTCTTCGTGGTCAACGCGCTCGAGGACGGCCCGCTGCGCTTCACCGTCCTGGCGGAGAAGATTCAGGGCGTCACCCCGAAAGTCCTCACCGAGACGCTGCGCGCGATGGAGGAGGACGGCCTGCTCGCCCGCGTCGACTACGCGGAACAGCCGCCCCGCGTCGAATACGGCCTCACCGACCTCGGCCTGTCCTTGCTCGGGCCGCTGCGCGCGGTCCGCGAATGGGCGGAAACCCATGTCCCGGAAATCCTCGAAGCCCGCGAACGCGCCCACTCGGCGCGGCGGGACTGAGACGGCTAATTTCCCCCTGCCCGGGTCGCTTTTTGGGTAGGCCGTACCCATGCGCCGCGGACCCGCCGCGTGGCAGGCTGCGACCCATGTCGCGAGCGGGGTCCGAACCGTCCGGCGCGCACGGGGGCGCCCGGTGCTTCCGGCCTGCGGTACAGCCGCTGGTGAGCGCCGCGTCGAGAGAGCTGCGCGCCGCCGTGCCCGACGCTGACGCGGCCGAACTCGCCGCGGTCAGCCAGGGAATGGAGGACTGGCTCAGCGATCGCCTGTACGCCGCCTCGGCCCGGACTCTCGTCGCCAGCCTCAAGTCATTCGACTCCTTCGTGGCCAGCGACCCGCTGCCGGAAGTCCTGGCTCAGCACCCGGGCCTGGCCGACCTTCTCGAGTCGCTGACGCACAACGCTGTCTCCGCCGCTTCGGAATTGCTGACCCGGTTCGACCAGGACCGCGCCCTGGTGGCCGGTTTCCTCGGCGGAGAACCAGGGCGGCTGATGGCGGTGGCGTTCGGCCGCGGCGACGCTCATTGCGGCGGCCGGACTGTCAGCGAACTCAGCTTTGCCTCCGGCGCCCGGCTGATCTACCGCCCGCGACCGGTCGGCCTGCACGCGCGCTGGAACGACCTGCTCGCCGAACTTGCCCCGCTTCTCGGCGATCTCGCCCCGCGCCGTGCGGAGGTGCTGGAACGCCCCGGATACGGCTGGGTCGAGTTCATCCACGCCCGCCCCGCCGCTGACGTCAGCCAGTTCTACCGCAGGTTGGGCGCGCAGCTCGCGTTGCTGCACGTTCTCGGCGCCACCGACATCCACGCGGAGAACGTCGTGGCGGCCGGCGACCATCCGGTCGTGGTGGACGTCGAAACGCTCTTCCAGCCCCGCTGGGCCCCGCACACCGACGGCGGTTCCGATCCTGCCCTGACGGCACTGGAAACCTCCGTCCTGAACACCTTTGTCTTGCCCCGCCCCATATTCGGCCCGTACGGGCGCCTGGACCTTTCGGCGTTCGGCGGCCGTCCGGGCCGGTTCCCGCACGACCTGCCCGCCTGGGCCGACGCGGGCACCGACCGGATGCGCCTGATCCGCGGCCCCGCCCCGTACGCCGGCGGGCGGAACCTCCCGGCCCCCGGCCTCGATCCGGCGGCCTACGGCAGTGCCTTCCTGGACGGCTTCCGTGTTGCCTACCGGTCGCTCGCCGGAGACACCTTGCTCCGCGGCCTGGACCGGTTCGCGGACGCCGAGTTGCGGATCGTGCCCCGGGCGAGCGAGTGGTACGCGGACTTGCTTCGCGAATCCACGGAACCGGTGTTCCTGCGCGAGATCGACGGCCGCGCGAAGGCGTTCGCTCCGCTCGACGACGTCACCGCCTACCCGCACTTCGCCCGCTTTGCCGACGCGTCCCGCGCCGACCTGCTGGCGGGGGACATCCCGTACTTCGCCGCCGCGGTGGGCGGACGCGAGGTCTGGACCACTGCCGGTGCCCGGCTCCCGGACGTCCTGGAAACCGACGGCCTGACCGCGGCGCGGGCCCGGATCGCCAGCCTGGGGGAGCGGGACCTTCGCGCGCAGCTGTGGTTCGCCGAGGCCTCCCTCTCCACGATGACGCCCTTCGCCGGACACCGCCTGGTGCCCGGTGCCGCGCCTGGTCTCCAGGCGCCCGATCCGGCGCACCTGCTTCAACTGGCCGTGGACATCGGCGACGACCTGCTGCGGCGGGGGAGCGCCGATGCGGTGCGGATCAATTGGCCGTCGCTGGAGCTCGCCGAGGACGGTGGCTGGTGCGTCCGGCAGATGGGCGCTTCGCTGGGCAGCGGGTACTGCGGGGTGGCGCTGTTTCTCGCTGAGCTGGGGAAAATCAGCGGACAGGACCGTTTCCTCGACGCCGCGGCCCGGACAGCCCGGCCACTGCCCGGGTTGCTCAAGTTGCTGGACGACTACGCGTCGCTGGCGGTGGGCGTCGGGCCGGGCGCGTTCAGCGGGTTGGGCGGAATCGCCTACACGGTCGCCCGGTTGGCCGATGTGCTGGCGGATTCCACATTCGACATCCCGGCGGCCTTGCGCGCGACCGCGGCTGCCGCCCGGGCTGCCGAGTCAGCGGATGTTGCCGACGGTCTGGCCGGGGCCGTACTAGCCGTCTCGGCGGTGGCGGCTGACACCGGCCTGCCGGAAGCGGATGCGCTCGTCGAGGAGCTGGGTGCGCGGCTCGCTTCGCTTTCTCCTTTGCCTGCCGGGGGATTCCTCTTCGGCCGAGCTGGGGTGGCGCACGCTCTTCGGCTGACCGGCCGTGCTCCGACCGGCGATGAAGGCCAGGTGACGGGGCTCGGCTGGTGCTCCGGCCTGGCCGGTCTCGTCCTCGCTTCTCCTTCTCCGCGCCTGGTCGACCGTTTCCGCACCGCGCTGGAACAACGGCACTCCTCGCCGGATCATTCGCTGTGCCACGGAGAACTCGGCGTCCTCGACGCGGCCAGGTCCGTCGGCGCACCGGTCCGGCTCCCGCGCGGGGCACTCTCCTGCGGAACCCCGGGCGCGGTCCCGACGCCAGGCCTGCTGCATGGCCTGTCCGGCATCGGCCACGGCCTGCTGCGCCTCGGATTCGCCGACGAGGTCCCGGCGCTGTCCCTCCTGGAACCGGCCGTCGTGCCGGTTCCTGAACAACACTAGGAAATTCCCTCGGAAAGGAGAACCGGAAATGCACGAGGACGTCCAGCCCGCACCGGGCGCGGAAGAGGACGCCGCCGAGCCCGAACGGCCGCTGCCCGCCTGGCGGCGCCAGTGGGTGCGCTCGGCGGTGCTGACCGGGATGACCGTCGGCGCGGTCGCGGTGGTCGCGCTGGCGGGAGACCCGAGCACTGTCGCCGGGATGAGCTGAGGCGGACAGTTCCGGCAGCGGCGCGGAGAGGCTGAGCGGACCGGCTTGGCTGCGGCGCGGAGAGGCTGAGCGGAGACCGGCTTGGCTGCGGCGCGGAAGGGCTGACCGGGCAGGCAGCAGCGCGAAGACCGGGCGGGGGTTCGGTGGGTGGCCGGGTGTCCCTTGTGGACGCTCGGCCATCTCGACGTGCCGGGGCGGTGATTCGGCCGGGCGTGGCGGACTGGCCCGTCGCCACTGGGCGGGCAGGGGAGCGGCTTTTCGCTGACCGAGCGTGACCGTTCTCCGGCTCTCGCTGGGCTGGATCCGCCGCGGCGAACATGCGCCGCCCGAGAGCAATCGGCCGCAGTGCGAGCCTTCACTCCGCCCCCCGGGGCGACGACCGTGTGAACGAGCCCCGCCGCAACGGCCTCCACCGCAGCCGCGCTCTCGGTTCCGAGCCGGTGCCGCTCAGCGAGCCACCCGGCGTCGTTGTGGGTCAGCCAGGTCTGCCCGGACGAATCTTCCCGAGCGAGAGCCTTCATCGGCAGGTCGAGACCGCTCGTCTGCCGATCCAGCATCAACGGTGCCCCGCCCCGGGGATGGCCGGACGTCAGCAGTTCCGTCGGCCGGAGCCGAGTCCCAGCGTTAGCTGCCAGCCGGTCGACAGTCTCTCGCACGGGCCAAGCGCTGGTCCCGAGTCATCAGCCCGGCGCCGAATCGCCCAGTACCGCGGTCGCGTACTCGCACAGCGTGGTCCGGTCCGGTGCCTGCGTCTTGGCCAGCAAGCTCGCCACGTGCTTCTCCACCGTCCGCACCGAGATGTGCATTCGTTGCGACAGCGCCCGGTTGCCGAGCCGTTCCGGCATCAACTGCAGGACCTCGAACTCCCGCCGGGTCACGCCGATGCCGCGCAGCTTCGGCGGGATGCGTTCGGTGCCGGAGCTGTGGTAGCGCACAGGGGTGCCCATCCGCCGCAGCAGTGACCGGCAGGCGCTCGCCAGCACGTCGATGCTTCCGTGGAAATGGTTCTCCGCGTCGGCGAGCCACTGGCCGGGCTTGCCCCAGCTGTCGGCGAGGGCGGCTTCGGACACCAGGCGCAGCGCGAGGTGCCGCGCGGTCGGGAAGACCGACGAGGCGGCGACGGCGGTGTCCATCTCCTGCTCGGCGGCATCGGGACGGCCGGCGCGGCCGTGGTGCACCGCGCGGGCGAAGCCGAGGAATTGGCGGTTCCAGCGCATCCGGCCTACTTGGGCGCGGGCCGCCCGTTCCACTTCGGCCGGATCGCCGGTTCCGTCGACCGCGCCGAGCAAATGGACTAATCCGAAAGTACCGGAAAAGTGGAAATAGGCTTCCAGCCCGCCGTATTCTGCCATCAATTCCGCGGAGAGGGTCCGGGCGCCTTCCCGGTCTTCGGTGAGCAGTGCGCAGAACAGTTCGGCCAATCCTTTAGTCAACGGCGCTTCACGGGAATTTTCGCCGCCGGCCGCGCGGAATTCCCGCAGCGCGGCACGCATCTCCTGGCACCGGCCCCGGTGCGCGGCGAGCACGGCGCG
This sequence comes from Amycolatopsis sp. cg13, assembly GCF_041346965.1. Lineage (GTDB taxonomy): Bacteria > Actinomycetota > Actinomycetes > Mycobacteriales > Pseudonocardiaceae > Amycolatopsis. Next base: position 1,934,180 of record NZ_CP166848.1, on the reverse strand, counting down.
CAGCATCAGGGCGTAGCGGATCACCGAGTGCAGCCGCAGCCGTCCGCATTCGGCCAGGCTCGCGGTGAGGATCTGCTCGGCCTGATCGTAGTCCGCGCGCAGCACCGCCGCGTAGGCGAGGTTGGCGTATACGTTGCTGGCCAAGGTAATGCATCCCGACCGCAGCGTCTCGCGGTAGGCGTACTCGAGGGCGGAAGCGTCGCCCTCGGCGAGCCAGGCGTTCGCGCCCAGTCCGATGAGCCCGTGGTTGCGCCAGGTGGTCAGCTGATGCTCGGTGCCCAGCGCCAGCGTGCGCCGGTAGCCTTCGTCGGACTCGGCCAGCGAGCGGCCGCGCGTGCTGAAACCGATTGCGTACCAAGCCTTGCAGGCCGTCTCGGGATCGCCGTCCGGATCGACGCCGCGGATCGCCCGCCGGGCCAAGGCCTCGCTGCGGCTGACGTGGTCGGCGTCGGCGCCGGTGCGGCACGAGGTGAGGTAAGCGTCGACGACGTCGATCACCGCGGTGTCGGCTTCGGGCGCCTCCGGCGGCAGCAGCGCGCGAGCCGCGGCGACCTGGCGGACGCCGTCCTCCCACCGGCCGGCGACCTGGGCCGCCCATGCCATCCGGACCTGCTGGCGGACCTGGCTTTCGGTGTCCCACAAGGGATTCCCCAGCCGCAGTTCGGCGGCGACCTCGGCGGCGCGGTCGAACTGGCCGTCTTCGGCGAGCGCGGTCAGCAGGGCTTCCAGGAGTTCCCCGCGCAGTGCGTGCCAGCGGTTTTCCTCCGACAGCATGTCGAGGGCGTTGTCGAGCACGGCGACCGCGGTGGCCGGGCCGCCCGCGTGCAATGCTCGGCGAGCCGTTTCCAGGTACAGCCGGGCGGCTGCGGGCAGGTCGCCGCCGCGGCGGTGCAGGTCGGCGGCGAGGTGGCACCAGGAGCCGGGAAGCCCTGGGTACAGCTCGGCGATCGCTTGCGCCACCTGGCCGGAGAGGGTGACCTGGTCGGCCGCGGTGGTCAGCGACAGCAGGGCTTCTTCGGTCAGCGGATGTTCGAACGAGTACCAGCCGGGAGTGCCGTCGCCGCCGGTCAGCAGGCGTTCGGCGACCGCGGCGCGGACGTGGGAGAGCAGGGTCCGGTCGTCGAGCCCGACGCAGCGTTGCACCACCGGCAAGGGAAAAGTCCGGCCGACGATCGCGGCGACCGACAGCAGCCGCATCCCGTCCGGGCCGAGCTGCAGCGCCCGTTGTTCGACCGCTTGCACGAGACTGAGCGGCACCCGTTTTCGCTTCCCGCCCACCAGTTGCCAGCCAGCGGGACGCCGCACAAGATCCTTCATGGACACCGCGTACCGGGTAAGTTCCGCGGCAGCGAACGGATTCCCGCGGCTTTGCGAGTACAGGTGCTCGACGGCCGACGCGCTGACCTCGCCCGGCGGGCAGCCAAGGATCGACGCGACCAGCCCGGTCACCCCGGCGCGGTCGAGCCGGTCCAGTTCGACCAGCGTCGCGTCGCCGCGCTGGGCCAGGGTTTTCACCAGTTCCGCGCCGGCGGAGGCGCCGACCCGGACGGTGGCCAGCACGAGCACCGGCTGCTCGCGCAGGTTCGACGCGAGATAATCCAGCACAGTCAAGGTTTCCCGGTCCGCCCAGTGCAGGTCGTCGACGACCAGCAGACATCCGCGGCCGCGGCCGAACCACGACGTCAGCCGCAGGATCGCCTCGGCGAGCACGAGCAGCGACGTCTCGCGCGGCTCCGGCTGCGCCCAGTCCGGCACGAGCCGCCCGAGCGCGGGCAGGTAGGGCGCGAGCAGTTCGTCGTCCGGGCTGGGCTCGGTGCGCGCCAGCGAAAGCAGCGCCTCGGCGAGCGGCCGGAACGGGATCGCCGGACCCGTCGAGCTGGCCCGCCCGCGCACGGCCGCCATGCCCGCCGCCCGCGCTTGTTCCGCGGCCGCTTCCGCCACGGAGGTCTTGCCGATCCCCGGTTCTCCGGCGAGCACGACCATGGCGCCGGAGGACGTTCTCGCCGCGCTCAGGAACCCGGCCAGCCCGGCCAGTTCGCTCTCCCGTCCGATGAGCATTTCCACCCCTTCAGCCGAACGGCCCGCGGTCGACGGCTTTCGCCCGGTGCCGGTCTGCTCCCCCGCCGCGAAATGCTATACGCAGGCGCCCGCTTTCGTGGGGGCAGAAATACCGCCGTTCCACCTTGTGGCGCAATTGTGCGCACGGCCTGAAATCGTTTAGTCACAGCCGGAAACATTTATGGGCGCCCGCAGTGGACGGACGGCGACTCTTTGGGTGCGCAGCACCCATGCGCCCGCCGCCCCGGCGGGAAAGAGTGGAGCGGCCGGGAACGACCCGGTCCGGGAAGGAGGTCGCTTCGCCATGACGCCGAACCGCCCCTCCTTCGGCGAGACCGCACCGCGAGCCCGAGAGAACCGGACAAATGCGGCGGGTGCCCGATGACCGCCACGACAGCCCCCGCTGTTCTGGCCGACGGCGGACTCAGCCAAGGCGAAGCCGACCTCTCCTGCAGCTACGCCGCCGTCCGCACGCTGCGCCGACTGGGCCGCACCCCGGCCGAACCCGCTGGCATCGTGAGGTTCCTGCGGTCGCGCCGCAACAGCGACGGCGGCTACACCTGGCAGCGCGGCCTCCCGTCGGACGGCTGGGCCACCTACTGCTGCACCCGCGCCCTGCACGATCTCGGCGAGGAAATCGACGAGCCCGCCCGGGTCGCGGAATGGGTGTCCGGCACCGCGACCGTCGAAGGCGGGTTCGCGATGACCGCGGGCCGTCCGCCGGACGTGTGGGCGACCTGGTGCGCCACAAAGACTTTGGTCGAGATCACCGGCACCGCCGCCCCGGAACCGGCACGGCACGCCGGGTGGCTGGCCGCCTTGCAGGGTCCCGACGGCGGCCTGACCTGGCAGCCCGGCTCGAACCTCTCGGACGCCCGAGCCTGCTACTACGGCGTGCGCGCGTGGCGAGCCGTCACCACCGCACCGTTGCCCTGGCGGACCGGACCGCTGGTCTCGTGGCTGTGCGAACAGCAAACCGTCGAAGGCGGATTCCGGTTCGCGCCCGGCTCGGCGGTCTGCCTCTGGGCGACGTTCCGCGCGGTGCTGACCTTGCGCGTCCTCGGCGCCCAACCACCCGACCCAGCGGGAGCGCTCGCGTGGATCGGCGACCGGCGACTGCCCGGCGGCGGCTACGAACGCTGGCCCGGCTACGGCCGTTCCGACATCTGGGCCTGCTTCTCCGCCGTGGGCGCGCTGACTGCACTCGGCTACGACCTTCCGGCCGCGGAAGCGGACGCGATCGCCGAAGCGGTGGCGCGCTGCCGCCTGGCGGGCAGCGGCTACACCTACCGAAGCCCTGAAGCCGCAGGCGACAGCCTCGCCACCGCGGCCGGTCTGCTCACCTCGGCGCGTTCCGGTACTCCGGCACGGGGGTTGGTCCGCTGGCTGCAGGACGCGCAGCCGCCCGCGGAAGACGGCGTCGGCTACATGCCGGGCCAGACCGCGGAAGTCCGTTGCACGCAATGGGCCTTCGAAGCGTTACGGGCGAGCGGACACCGGCTGGACGAACGCCGCCTGCTTCGCTGGATCGCGCGGCTGCAGAACCCGGACGGCGGGTTCGCGCACTGGCTCGGCCGCGCCTCCGACCTCGTCTCCACGACCGCCGCCGTCGAATTGGCCGACCGGCTCACCGGCGGCCGCCCCACCACGATCCTCGACGGCGCGCGAGCGGTCGCCTTCGTGACGCTCTGCCGCGACGGCGGTCTGGTCGATCCGGCTTCGGCCGGCACGGCCGCCGCGAGCGCCGCAGCGCAGGCCGCGCGGGTGCTGCACCTGCTCGGCGCCCGCCCCGCCGCGGCGAGCCTGCACGCCGGGCTGGCCTGCTACGCCCGGGCGACCGGCGGATACGCCGCGACCGCGCTCGGGCTTCCCGACCTCGCCACCACCTACCAGGTGGTGCGCACCGACCAATGCCTCGGCCGCGATTCCGACCGCGCGTGCGTCGCCCGCTTCCTCCTGCGGGTCGAACTGGGCGACGGGCACTACGCCTGGAGCCCGCGTTCGCCCGCGGTGGCCGGGCCGCTCGCCGACTGCCTCGGCGCACTCCTGCGCGCGTGGCTGACCGATCCGGCGGCGCTGCTGCCGCCCTTGAACTTGTGAACGAAGCAAAACCGGCCGCCGGGCGTCGGCCGGGCATCGCATTCCGCTCAGCACCGGGAAGGGAGCAACGGGTGAGTACAGTGCGCGACAGTACCGCGGAGGGCAAGAAGAAATCGCTTGCCGACATGTTGGCCCGTGCACGCGCCAAGATCACCGACGGACCGCGTCCCCGCCAGGACCGCGGCAACGTGCCGCTGTCGTATTCGCAGGACACCTTGTGGGTGGTGGACCAGCTCGCCACCGGGAAATCGACCTACAACGTCGCGTTCCTCTTCCGCCTCGAAGGCGGCTTGGACGCCGACGCGCTCACCGAGTCCTTCGCCAGCATCGTCCGCCGCCACGAAGCGCTGCGGACCTACGTGCTCGAGGAGAACGACGAGTTCTTCCAGGGGATCGTCGAGGATCCCGAAATCGTCGTCCCGCGGTCGTCCGCGTCGTCGGAGGCCGAGGCCCGCCGGATGCTCGACGAGCTCGCCGAGGTCGGGATGACGCTGACGGAATTCCCGCTGTGGCGCGCGGATCTGGTCCAGGTCCGGCCTGATCTGCATTACTTCGGCCTGGTCGTGCACCACATCGTCTTCGACGGGGTGTCGACGGCCATCTTCTTCGACGAGCTGGAGAAGGAATACAACGCGCGCCGGGCCGGCTCGACGCCGCTCGTGGACCCGCCCGCCGTCCAGTTCGCCGACTTCAGCGAATGGCAGCGCAAGCAGATGCGCGCCGGGGCCTGGCAGGCCAGCGCGGACCATTGGGCCGAGGCGCTGCGCGACGTCGAGGTGATGGACATCCCCGGCGACCGCCCGTTGCCGCCTGCGGTGACCTATCCCGGCCGCGCAGTGGTCCAGACCTGCGAAGGACTGGCAACCCAGGCCAACCGGCTCGCGTCCTCGCTCACGACCACCCCGATCACCGTCTACGCCACCGTGATGGCTTGTCTGTACCACCGGTATTCGGGGTCCGGCGACGTCATCTTCGGCATGCCGAGCGCGAACCGCGCCGAGGTCGAAACCGAACGGACCCTCGGCTTCTTCATCAACATGCTGCCGCTGCGGTTCCAGCTCGATCCGGAGGAGACGTTCCAGGAGACGCTCAAACGCGTCCAGCAACGGCTGCGCGGCGCACAGGCGCACGGCTACCTGCCGCTGGAGCAGATCATCGCGAGTGCGCAGGTCCGGCGCGACCCGTCGCGGTCGACGCTGTTCCAGTACACGCTGACGATGAACGAGTGGACCGAGCCGATGCGCCTCGACGGCGTATCCGCGACGGAGGTCGAGGTCCCCACCACGCAGGCGAAGTTCTTCCAGCAGTGGACGGTCGCGCGCAGCGGCCCGGACCTCGAAGTGCACACCGTCTACAACACCGACATCTTCGACCAGGCGACGATCGAAACCATGCAGCGGGTGTTCGTCTGGCTGCTGCGCAGCGCGATCGCCGACCCGGGCATCAGCCTCCGCGAACTGTGGGCCCACGACAGCGAGTCCCGCCGAATCCAGGCCCAGCTCGGCATCGGCACGCAGGCGCCGGCGCCGACCGGCAACGTCTACACGCAGTTCTGCCAGGTCGCCGAGGAACACGCGGACCGGCTGGCCGTCAGCAGTCCCGGAAAAGACCTGACGTACGCGGAATTGCGCCAACGGGTCGAAGCGCTGCGCGGCTATCTGGCCGAAGCCGGAGTCCGCGCGGGCGACCGGGTCGGCGTCGCGCTGGAACCGTCGGCCGACTTCTCGGCGACAGTCCTGGCGTTGCTGGCGATCGGCGCGGTGTACGTGCCGATCGACGCGATGAACCCGCGCGGCCGGATCGAGGCGATCATCGAAGACGCCGACCTCCGCTGCGTGGTGTGCGACGCGACGACCACTGGAATCGCGCCCGGCGCGGAATGCCGGTTGCCGGTCGAGGCGCCGGTCCCGGCGAGCCTGCCCGAACCGGCGCGCGGCGGGAACGAGGTCGCGTACCTGATGTACACCTCGGGCAGCACCGGCAAGCCGAAAGGTGTGCTGATCACCCACGACAACATCCTCGGCTTCATCCGGAACGTCCGGACGCTGTTCGAACTCAGCCCGGCCGACCGCGTGCTGGGCTACGCGTCCTGCGGGTTCGACGTGTCGGTGTTCGAGATGTTCGGTGCGCTGCTGAGCGGGGCGTCGCTGCACGTCGTGCCGTCGGTGATGCGGCTGAGCATGGCGGAGGTCCAGCAGTTCCTGGAGGAGCACCGGGTCACCGTGACCGACCTGCCGCCTTCGGTGATGAAGCTGCTCGACCCGGGTCCGCTGAACGATCTGCGGATCGTGTTCGTCGGCGGCGAAGCGTTCTCGCACGAGCTGGTGCGGGCGTGGGGCAAGGGCCGGCGCATCTTCAACGGTTACGGCGTCACCGAGTGCACCGTCACCAGCGTCGTCGAGGAGCTGGAAGAGCCGCTGCCGGCGGCCGGGCTGCCGATCGGCGGGCCGATGGACAACCACGTCGCGTATGTGCTGGACGAGCACAACCGGCCGGTGCCGCAGGGCGTGATCGGGCAGCTGGCGCTCGGCGGGGTCGGGCTGACGCCGGGCTACTGGCGGCGCGACGAGGACAACCGGGAGAAGTTCGTCCCGGATCCGGTCGGGCCCGATCCGTCCGCGCGGGTGTATCTGACCGGGGATCTGGTGCGGCACAACGGAGACGGCCGGCTGGTGTACGTCGGGCGGCGCGACCGGCAGGTCAAGATCAACGGGGTGCGGATCGAGGTCGGCGAGATCGAGAGCGTGCTCCGCGCCGCCGAAGGGCTCCGCAACGTCTACGTGCGGGTCCGCCAGGACGGGGACCAGAAGCGGATCGTCGCTTACTGCGCGACCGGGGGAGCGAGGCAGGCGAGCGAAAGTTCGCTGCGGGACTACTGCCGCAAGCGGCTGGTGTCCACGATGCAGCCGTCGACCTTCGTGCTGCTGGACGAACTGCCGATCAACGGCAGCGGCAAGATCGACGAACGCGCGCTGCCGGACGCCGACTTCACCGTCGAGGCCGCGCCCGCGGAAGAGCTGACCGAGCTCGAACGGGCGATGCTGACCGACGCGTTCGGCCCGATCCTCGGCCGCACCGATTTCCCCAAGACGGCGAGCTTCTTCGACCTCGGCGGCACGAGCCTGCAAGCCGCGCAACTGGTTTCCAAGATCAAGAAGCTGTTTTCGGCGACGATCTCGCTCGCCGCGTTCTTCAACGATTCGAGCGTGCAGAGCATGGCGCTGGAGGTCGAACGGGCGCGGCTGGCCTCGCTGTCGGCCGAGGAGCTGGAGAAGGCCATCGCCGGGATGACCGAAGAGGACGTCGCCCGGCTGCTGGCCGGCGAGTGAGCGGACGTGGAGCGCATCCGGAAAGGAGGAGAGATGGACGGTGACGGCAAACGCCTGAGCAGCTATCTCAGCGCGAGGTCGGCGGCACCGGGCGTGCCGGGACTGGTAGAGCTGAGCCGGTCGGCGCCCGGCGCGAAGGTCCTGCTGTTCGCGCATCCGGTCGGCGGCAGCCTGCTGACGTATCAGCCGCTGGTCCGCAGGTTCCCGGAGTATGCCTGCTGGGGCTTGGAATCTTCGCGGGAGGTGCTCGACGGCGGCGAGCCGACGGAGTCGATGCAGGACCTCGCCCGCCGCTACTCCGAAGTTCTCGCCGAGCATTGCCCGGACATCGACCTGGTGTGCGGCTGGTCCTTCGGCGGCGCGCTGGCCTGGGAAATCGCCAATCTGCTGGAAGCGCGCGGCAAGCGGCCGAAGGTGGTGCTGCTCGATTCGACGTGGTCGACCATCGCGTACGAGGAGTCGACGCACGCCGAAGAATTGGAGTGGTTCGTCCGCGACGCACTGCGCTCAGGCGGGCACGACGGCGAATTCGTGGCGAGCACCGAGTCCGAAGCGGCCGAGATCGTCGGCATGGACGAGGAGACCTTCTCCGAACGCCTCCGGATCTTCGGCCACAACAGCCGTCTTCTCCGCAAGTGGAAGCCGACGCCGGGCGACCTGGACGTGGTGGTCGTACGGGCGGCCGAATCGTTCAAACGGGACTGGCGCACGGTGTCCTCCGGCGAGGTCGACTTCCAGGAGCTGCCCGGCGAGCATTACGGCCTGCTCCAGAACGCCGACACGCTCGCCACCATCGAGAAGATCATCCGCAGCGCGCTGGATCTCCCCGTGCGCACGTCGGCAGTCAGCACCGGTGCCGGGCCCGATCTGCACGCGGCGTTGAAAGAGCTGGTCGACACGCCGCATTGGCGCGATCTCGTGCTGCGGGCCCGGAAAATGGAGCCGGAAGCGATCGCCGAGGCCTACCGGGAGCTCGGCAGGCGCGGGTTGCTCACCCCGGACTGGCCGGTCGAATTCGGCGGCTCCGGCTTGCCGACCAAGACCGGGATCGAGCTGTTCGAGCAGTTCATCGCCACCGGGCTGCCGGACCTCGTGTACGCGCTCACCGTGCAGATCGTCGGCTACTTCGTGCTGAAATCCGGCTCGGACCGGCTGAAACAGGACCTGCTCCCGCGCATCAGCCGGGGCGAGGAATTCGCCACCGTGCTGTACAGCGAGCCGCGGGCGGGCAGCGATCTCGCGTCGCTGCGCGCCCGGGCGGACCGCCGAGGCGACCGTTATGTCCTCAACGGCGTCAAGGTGTTCAGCATCTACAGCCACATCTCGGGCTCGGCGCTGGTCGCGGCGCGCACCGGCGATGACGGTCATAAGTACGACGGCATCACGCTTTTCGTCATCGACCTTGCGTCGCCGGGAGTGACAGTCGAGCTGGTCGAGACCATTCAGCCCGAGCAGATGTGCCGCGTCCGGCTAAAGGACGTCGAGGTCGAGAGCTGGCGGCGAATCGGCGAGGAAGGCCGCGGCTGGGCTCTGCTCGACGGTGCCCTGGCCATAGAACGCACCGGCATCGACCACGTCGTGCGAGCGGCGCGTTGGCTAAAAGCGTTGCGGGCAGCCGCAGTCGGCCCGGACGAGCTGCAGCTGCTCGAAGGCCAGGTCGAATGCGCGACTACGGTAGCCCGCGCCGCCACCGAGGTCTTCCTTCGCCCCGATGCGACGGCGACGGACACCGCGGTGGCCAAGCTGTACACCAGCGAAACGTGTCAGCAGGTCGGGCACGAGGTGCTGCGCCGCTGGCGGACGCTCCGGACCGAGCCGCACGACGGCCTGGTCCGCGAGGAACTGCTGTCCGGGCTCACCGAATCTCCCGGGCTCACCCTGTCGGCCGGTTCGTCGGAGATCATGCTGTCGACGCTTTCGGTGGACCTCAAGGAGGAGTACTCCACGCGGTGCCGGGACATCCTGCACCGGTTCGGCGGCGAACTCGCCGACGCGGTGGTCGAGGTCCTCGAACCGGTCGGGGCCGGGATCAAGGCGAAACCGCTGTTCAGCTACTCGGCCGACCGCCGCGCCGCACTGGCGGAAACGTTGGCGGAGCTGGGTTTCGACCAGGTGGAGGCCCCCGAGGACGACGGCGGGCTCGGCCTCGGCCTCGCCGTCGGCTGCTCGATCAACCTGAGCCTGGGGTACCTCGGGTTCGAGAACGCCTACCAGCCCTCGGCCGCGCCCGGCGCGCGCGAAGGCCGGGTGCGGCACGCGGCCTACGTGCTGGGCCTCGGCCTCGGACTGTTCCGCACCGCCTGGGAACACGCCGCGGGCCGCGAGCAATTCGGCCGGAAGCTCGTCGACATCGACGCGCTGATGTTTGCGCTCATCCGGTCTTACGCCGAACTGCACGCGGTGAGCACGAGGCTGCAGGAAATCGCGAACACCTTGCCTGGCCTGGACGACGCGGCGCTCCGCCGGTTCGAATTGGTCGAGCAGGACGTAATGGTGCGCGCGGTCCGCGCGTCGATGCAAGTGCTGGGGGCACAGGGCATCACGGAGTGGTCGGTCGCCTCGCGGTTCTACCTGCGCTGCGCCGAGAACCTCGGGCTCGCTGCCTGACTTTCACGCAAAGGAGACGTTTCATGCTGGTCGCCCTCGAAGGTTCGCAGGCGGCTCCCGACGGGGCTTCGCCGCAGCTCTACGACGAATCGCTGTACTCCGCCCAGGACATGCACGCCGGGTGGCAACGCATGCGTGCCGAGGGCGGCCTGCACCGGCAGCAAACCCCGGACGGGCAGCAGTTCCTCGCGGCGATGCGGCACGCCGACGTCAAGGCGGTTCTGGGCGACCACAAGACGTTCTCCTCGGCCTACAGCACCATGCTCAGCGTGCGGGGCGACGGGGATGTCGCGGCGGGGGCGGCGATCCACCTCACCGACCCGCCGCTGCATCCCGAACTGAAGCGCGTGTTCACCCCGCTGATGACGGTGCAGGCGACGCAGCGGCTCCAGGTGGGGATCGAGGCGCGGATGCGCGAGCTGTTCGACGTCGTCCGCGGCAAGGAGACCTTCGACTTCTGCGAAGCGATGATCACCCTGCCGATGACGATCACCGGGCCGCTGATGGGCATTCCGGAGAGCGAATGGCCGGTCACCGGCCGGGCGACGGTCCGCGCGATGGGCGGGTCGGACGTCCCGCAATCCGAACGGCAGCGCCGGTTCGACCTTTTCGAGGCGCACACGACGATCATGACCGTCCTCGGCGAGGTGCTCGAATCCGGTCCGCCCGAGGACACGGTGAGCGGCCGGTGCCCGCACGCCGCCGAAGTAGTCGGGGACCCGGATCGCGACGTCGCGCTGCTGAACGCGTACGCGTTCCTGATGGGGGCCAATCCGACGGTGCCGCAGACCATCAACCAGACCCTGATCCTGCTGGCCGGCGACGAGGACCTGTGGTCGTGGTTCGTCCGCCAGGAACGGACCGACCAGCGGTTCGTGGACGAGGCGCTGCGCTGGGCGAGCCCGATCAACCACGTTTTGCGGCGCGCGGTCGCGAACACTACGCTCGCCGGAACCGAGGTCCGGGCGGGGGAATTGGTCACCGCCTGGCCCGCCTCGGCCAACCGGGACGAGGAGGTATTCCCGGAACCGTTCAGGTTCGTCCCCGACCGTTCCCCGAACCAGCATCTCGCCTTCGGGCTCGGCGTGCACCGGTGCATCGGCCAGCATGTGGCCGTCGCCGGGTTGAAGACGTTTTTCGATCTGTGGCGCGAAAACGTGCGGTCCTTCTCGCTTTCGGGACCGCCGCGGCATCTCGTCTCGAACTTCCTGAACGGCGTCGTGCGCCTGCCCCTGGCAGTCGGCTGGAACTAGGCCGGGCGGGGAGAGAAGGGATGCCGCGACAAGGAGGACTGATGAGCGAACTGGTGACGAGCGTGGTCGGACCGGGCGACTGGCCCGCGATCGACGAGTTCTTCGGGCCGAAAGGGCTCGTCGAATACTGCTGGTGCATGTATTTCCGGCTGGGCTCGAAGGACTATTCCGCGTGCCGCCCGGCCGCGCGCAAGGCGACGCTCGGCGACCTGGTGCAAGACGGGGAACGGGTCGGCGTGCTCGGCACGGTCGACGGCGTTCCGGTCGGCTGGCTCGGCGCGGGGCCGCGGCTGGGTTTCCCGCGATTGCAACGGTCGCGGGCGGCGAAACTGCTTCCCGGCGACGACCCGGAGCGGATCTGGTCGATCGTCTGCGTGTACCTGGCGCGCGAGCACCGGCACCGCGGCCTGCTCCGGCAGTTGATCGACCGGGCGGCCGAGTGGGCGGAAGAAGAAAAGGCCGACCTGATCGAGGCGTACCCCGAGGACGACCGCGATCCGGAGTCCGGTTTCGACCCCTACAGCTTCCACGGCCGGGTCAGCACCTTCGAGGCGTGCGGATTCGCCGTCGTCGAACCCCGGCTGCAGCGCAGAGCACTGGTGCGAAAGGAGTTCCGGTGACAGTCCACGAAATGCTCCCGCTCGAACCGTTCCTCAACAACCAGGCGGCGACCACGCCGGCGAACCTCGCCGACGGACGGCTGAACGTCTGGCGGAACTCGATCCCGGCGCAGCCCGGGCCGCTGGAACGGGTGGTCGACGGCGTCCCGCTGCGCAGCACGCTGCTGGACGGGAGCGGCCCGGACAACCTGGTCTGCTCGGGGCAATGGATCGAGGTCCCGCAGCGGCGCTGGGACTGGCTGTACGTGATCGGCTGCGGCGAACGGCGCGTCCGCGACTACGTGACCTGGCATTTCGCCGACGGATCGGCGAGCCGCGACCGGTTCGAGCTCTCGGATCTGTGGGAGGGCCGGTCGGACTACGGCGAGGAATTCGCGCTGCGCACCGACACCATCCACTATCCGCAGCACGTGCAGGAACGCATCGGCATCACCCTGTGGTGCCAGCGCGTCCCGGTCACCCGCAGGCAGCCGCTGTGCGCGCTTTCGCTGCCGGAGAACCCGGCGGTCCATTTGTTCGCGATGACGCTGCTGGGCCGCTGAACGACATTTTCGGAAAACCTCGGAAAGGTTTCGGCATGCCACGACAACGCGGCTGGGACGGTGCGACCGGCACCTATCCGCAATGGTACGAGGATCCGTTGAGCTGTCTCCAGACCACGGTGGGCAGCATTCTGCTGGAACACGGCCTGCGCCCGGTCGAGGTGCTCGGCCTCGCGTGCGAATTCGCTTTCGCGCCGCAGGACACGATGTGCGAGGAGTTCTACCGCCCCGCGCAAAGCAGCCGGGGCGTGGCGGCCGATCTGTGTCCTTATCACGACGTGGAATCGGAGTGGACGTCGGGAAAGAACGCCGACGATCTGATCGAGCTGATCGAAAAGCACGCGAGCGTGATCGTGGCGGTGGACAATTACCACCTCCCGTTCCGGCCCGCTTATCACGACGTCCACGCCGCGCATCTGGTCGTGGTCCCGGCCTGGCGGAAGGCCGGCGGGGAAACCGAGTTCTACGTGTCGGACGCGCAACCGCCCCGGTTCCAGGGGTGGTTGCCCGCCGAGCACCTGATGAACGCGTGGACCTCCGGCAATCCGGCCGACCACCAGGACGTGTTCTTCTCGAGCAGCGAGATCGCCGGCCGGGTGCTGACCGCTCGCGTGGGCTCGGAGCCAGAAGAACTGACCGCCGACGGATTCGGCCGCGCGATCGAGGGCAATCTCGAGCGCTGGAACACCGGTGCTGCCGATGACGCGGATCGCGTGTGGACCGGTCAGGCCGGAGTACGCCGATTCGTGCAGCAGCTGCAGGAACGCAGCGGCGATCCGGCGGAATTGCGGCCCGCTTACACGTTCGGCTGGGCGATGCAGGCACAGGCTTTCTTGCACGGCCGCCTGACGCAGGAATTCGCGCGCCGGGCGAACCTGCCGTATCTGTCCGGAATCGCCGCCGCCGCGGACAGCGTGATGTCGGCTTGGTCGAACCTGCGGCTGCTGAGCGCGCACGCGGCGAATCTCGCGCGGGTGCCGGAACTGGTGCTGCGGCGCGGCGACGAATTGGTGCACGCGTACGAGCAATTGGCCGTCGAATGGCGGCTCGCGGCGTCGAGAGGGTGGGCTGAGGCCAGATGAATGCCGGAGGCGGTGGCGAGCTGGCGCTCACCGGCGGGGAGCCGGTCCTGCCGTCGCTCGCGCCGGTGGACTGGCCGAGGACGACCGACGCGGACCGGGCCGCGGTGCTCGCGGTGCTGGAGTCGAACGTGTTCGTGTCAGACCGTGCGGGACTGACCGCGGTGGAGCGGCTGGAACGGTCCTGGGCCGAATTCCTGGGCGTGCGCCGCTGCGTCGCCGTCAGCAACGGGACCACGGCGATCGAACTCGCGCTCCTCGCGCACGGCGTGGGCCCGGGCGACGAGGTTGTGGTCCCCGCGCTGACCTTCGTCGGAACGGCGATGGCGGTGACGCACGTCGGCGCGACGCCGGTGTACGCGGACGTCGACCCGGTCACCTTTACGATGTCGCCGCGCAGCCTGAGCGCGGCGTTCACCGAGCGCACAAAGGCGGTCATCCCGGTTCATCTGCACGGGCTCAGCGCTGATATCGCGGCCATCACCGACCTCGCCCGCAGCCATGGTTGTGCAGTGATCGAGGACGCCGCGCAGGCGCACGGAGCCCGGTATCACGGTGTCCTGTCCGGCGCGTTCGGCAACACGGCGACGTTCAGCCTGCAGATGACGAAGAACCTCCCGACCTGCGGCGAAGGCGGGCTCGTCGTCACCGACGACGACAGCGTCGCGGACAGTCTGGTTCAGCTGCGGCAGTTCGGCGAGTTGATCCGACCAGATCAGCCGCGCAGGTATGTCAGCCACCGTTTGGGGTTCAACGCGAAGCTGAGCAACGTCCAAGCCGCGTACACCGCCAGCCAGCTGGAGCGGTTCCCGGGCTACCACGCGGCGCGGCGGAAGAACGTCGCGGCTTTCCTTGGCCGGCTGGGAAATCTGCCTGGTTTGGTGTGCCCGAGCGAGCCGGAGGGGTACGAGCACGCCTGGCACATCCTGCGTTTCGTCGTCGACCTGGACCGGCTTTTCCCGGACCTGAGCACGGCGGCGGCCCGGACGCTGCTGATGCGGGCGCTGCGCGCGGAGGGCGTGCCCGCGACCCGGTACCAGATGATGCCGCTGGCCGATCAGCCCGCGTTGCGATCGCTCTGCCAGCAGGAGCCGGCCTGGCCGGTCACCCAGGACGTCATCGACCGGAGTTTCACCATCCAGCAGCGGCATTTGCCACCGGACGCCGGGCCGTTGCTGCAGAGGTTCGCCGACGCGATCGAGAAGGTCTGGTCGAACCTTGCCGTCCTGGAGAAAGGCGCGGTCTCGTGACGACAGCAGTGCGCAAGCCGGACCGCGAGGCGCTGGAAGCCCGCGCGGACCGCATCCGGGAGCACATCGTCGAGATGTGTTCCGGACCGGAGGGCGGCCATCTCGGCGGTTCGATGTCCTCTGTCGAGATCCTGGTCGCGCTGTTCTTCCACGTCATGAACATCAACCCCGCCGACGCCGAGGGGAAAGGCCGGGATGTTTTCGTTCTGAGCAAAGGACATTCGGCGATGGCGCTCTACGCGACGCTCGCCGAACGCGGGTACTTCCCGCCGGACGAGATTCCCACCTTCTGCCGTCCCGGCAGCCGCTTGGCGACCCACGGCAACGTCGCGGTCCCCGGCGTCGAATTCGCCACCGGCTCGCTCGGCCACGGACTGGCCTTGGCCAACGGTGTGGCGTGGGCACAGCGGAAAGTCGGCACCGCGAACACCTTCGTCCTTGTCGGCGACGGCGAACTGCAGGAGGGTTCAGTCTGGGAAGCCGCGCAGGTGAGCCGCGCGTTCGACGCGGGCAACCTGATCGTGGTCGTGGACGCGAACGACTTCCAGCAGACCGGCTCCGTGCACGAGGTGAGCGACGGTGCCTCGCCCGCGCAACGGTGGTCCGGCTTCGGCTGGCACACCGTCGAGGCAGACGGCCACGACCTGCCCGGGCTCTGCGCGGCGTTAGAAGACGCTGCCGCGACGGGGGAGCCGACGGCAGTGGTGTGCCGGACGGTCAAGGGCAACGGCGCTGGAATTCTCGCTGGCCGGGCGGTGTCGCATTTCGTCCGGCTCGACGCGGCAAAGCGCCGACGTGTCGAAGCCGGGATGCGGCGGGGAGGTCCCGGCCGTGGTTGAGACCAAAACCGAGCGCAAGAGCACCCGGGCCGCCTTCACCACCGCGTTGCCGGAGCTGGCGATACGGCACAACGTGCTCGTGGTCGACACCGACACCGGATCTGTCACGCCAACTCCCGAGATGGAATATCTCAACGTCGGCATCGCGGAATCCGCCGCCCTCGGTCTCGCCGCGGGCGCGGAGCATCTCGGCTGGCGCGCGCTCGTCTGCACCTTCGCCGCTTTCTCGGCGAGCCGGGCCTTCGAGTTCATCAAGCTCGACATCGCCTATCCGCGCCGCCGGGTGTGCATCGTCGGCACGCACGGTGGCGTCAGCGGCGGCTGGCTCGGCCCGACGCACCACTGCGCCGAAGACCTCGCCCTGATGAACGCGCTGCCGAACATGCGCGTGGTCGTCCCGGCCGACGCGCGGCAGACGGTCTCGCTGCTGGAGCAGTGCCTGGAGTACGACGGCCCGACCTACCTCCGGCTCGGGCGCAAGGATTCGCCGGTCTTCAGCGGCTTGGCGGAACCGGAACTCGGCGTGCCGCAGGAAGTCCGCGCCGGACAGGACGTCGCGCTGGTCGCCACCGGGCCCGAGATGCTGCTGACCGCGCTGGAAGTCGCGCGCGGGCTGACGGCGGAGGGCTGCCGCGCCCAGGTGATCAACGCGCACACGGTCGACCCGGAATCAGCCGCCGCGGTCAACGACCTCCTCGCCGACGAATGCCGATGGCTGGTCACTTTGGAAGAGGCGTGGCCCTCCGGCGGCATGGGCGCGCAGGTCGCCGCGGCGGCCGGGGCACGCGGGATCCGCTGGCTGCCGATCGGCCTCGACGGCTTCCTGGCCCCCGGTTCGCACGCGGATCTGCTCGCGGCGGGCGGGCTCGACGCCGGCTCCGTTCTCCGCCGGGTGCTGGCTTTCACCGGAGAACTTCAACCGACAGGGAAGGGACGCACATGACCACCGAATGCCTCAGCTGCGCCGGGGACGTCCAGATCCAGGCGGACAGCTACCCGGGCGAGATCGTCAGCTGCCCGAAATGCTCGGCGGAGCTGGAAATCTTCTCCACCGCCCCGCTCAAGCTCGCGATCGCGCCCGAGTCCGAAGAGGATTGGGGCGAATGAACGCCGCAGCGCTGGGGATTCTGCTGTCGGTGGTCCGCTACGAGGAGCGCCGCTTGCTGTCCGAAATGGACGATCGCGGCCTTCCGGTACACCGGATCGATCCCCGCGCCGTGTCGTTCGCGCCGGAGCAACTCGCCCTGCTGCCGGGCATGACGGTGCTCAACCGCGAGATCTCCGCACAACGCGCGCTGTTGATGGCCGAAACTCTCGAAGCCTTCGGCGCATTCCCGGTCAACGACGCGACGGCGAGCCGGATCTGCGGCAGCAAGTGGTCGACGTACCTGCAGCTCCGCCAGTCCGGGATCCCGACGCCGACGACGCTGCTCGCGCAAACGCCGGAGGCCGGGCTGCTGGCGATCGAAGCGATCGGCTACCCGGCCGTCGTCAAGCCGCTCGGCTCGTCGTGGGGCAAGCGGGTCAGCCTGATCACCGACCGCTACGCCGCCGAGGCCGTGCTGGAGCATTGCGCGGAACTGCCGTCGGCGGCGATGCGGACCGCGATCGTCCAGGAGGCGGTGCGGCCCGGCTCGCCGGATATCCGGGGCATCGTGGTCGGCGGCGACTTCCTCGGCGCGATCGTGCGCTCCGGCACGGACTGGCGGAACAACGTGGCGCGAGGCGCAGCGGTCGAATTGCTCCAGCCGGACGACGAGGTACGCCGGTTGTGCCTCGAAGCGACAGCCGCAGTCGGCGCCCGGGTGGCGAGCGTGGACCTGGTCGAAGGCGCGGACGGCCGCCGATTGGTGCTCGAAGTGAATTCCCGGCCGGAGTTCCGCGGTTTCGAGAGCGCGACCGGCGTGGACGTCGCGGCCCGGATTGTCGACCTGTGCGCCGGCGGCGTACTCGAAGAGAAGGAATCGGCGTGAAACGGATCGCGGTGGTAGGCGGCCGGGGCTTCGTCGGCGGCGAGTTGCTCCGGCTGCTCGTCCACCATCCCGGAGTCGAGGTCGTCGCCGTCACCTCGGACACGCACGCGGGCCGGGCCGTGGAGACCGCGCACCCGCCGCTGCGCGGAAGCGGCCTGCGGTACCGGCAGCGCGCGGACCTGGAGCCGGTGGACCTCGTCTTCCTCGCGGGCGTGCACGGATCCACCAGCGAGATCCTCGACGAGGTAAGCGCGTTCGCGCCGAAGATCGTCGACCTGACCGCGGACTTCCGGATCGAGGACGCGGCGCTCATGCAGCGGTACTACGGCTGGAACCGCGAGGGTGCCCCCGCGTTCGTCCGTGGGCTGCCGGAGCTGCACCGCAAGCAGATCGTGGACGCGGATCGCGTCGCCGTCCCCGGCTGCATGGCCACGTGTGCGATTCTCAGCCTCGCACCGTTGGCTCAGCGTGGTCTCCTGCATTCGGTCCAGATCGACGCACGGACGGGCAGCAGCGGTTCCGGAGCCTCCGCCGACACGTCGAACTCCCACGCACTGCGGAGCGGTGTGCTGCGAGTGTTCGCCCCGTTCGGCCACCGGCACGAAGCGGAAGTGACCGAGGCGCTCGGCGTGGAGTCCTCGATGACCGTCACCGCGACACCGCAGGTCCGCGGCGTCCAGACGCTCGCGCGCGTGGCAGTCGATCTGAGCGAACGCGAGCTGATCCGCCTGTACCAGGAGGACTACGGCTCGGAACCGTTCGTCCGCCTGCTCACCAGTTCACGCGGCGCGTTCCGCTATCCGGACCCGAAGGTGCTGCTCGGCTCGAACTACTGCGACATCGGCATCGCGGTGGACAACCGCGGCAGCGCGCTCGTGATGGCCAGCCTCGACAACCTCGTCAAGGGGGCGGCTGGCGGCGCGGTGCAATGCATGAACCTCCTGCTCGGCCTCCCCGAAACCAGCGGGCTGGCTTTCCCCGGATTGCACCCGGTGTGAGCGCGATGAGAATTGTCGTGAAGTGGGGCGGGAGCCTCCAGGAGAGCGGGACCGGTATCGCCGACGACCTCGCGGCGCTGTGGCGCACGCACCGGATCACCGTGGTGCACGGCGGATCCCGGGACATCGACCAGACCATCGGCGAACTCGGCCTGCCGCGCCGCACCCTGCGGTCCCCGGACGGAATGCAGACGAGATACACCGACGCGGCCACCCTCACCGCCGTGATGATGGCCCTGCGCGGCCGCACGCAAGCGCGGCTGCTCTCGGCGTTGCGGCAGCGCGGGGTCCCGGCGGTCGGACTGTCCGGAATGGACGGAGGACTCGTCCGCACCGAACGCAAAGCCGCGATCCGCGCGGTGTCGGACGGCCGGACCCGGGTGGTGCGGGACAACCTGGCGGGCCGCGTCGTGAGCGTGGACCCTCGCCTGCTGGACGCCGTCCACGACCTGGAGATGGTGCCGGTCGTCTGCCCGCCGGGCATGACCGCCGACGGGCAGCCGACCAATGTGGACGCCGACCGGATGGCCTGCGAAATCGCGGCGGCCTGGCGCGCGGACCGGCTGCTGTTGTTCACCGACACTGCCGGACTGCTGGCCTGCCCGGACGATCCGTCGTCCACCGTCGCGGAGCTGAACGTGGCCGACGCCGAAGAGCTGATCCCGACGCTGCGCGGCGGCATGCGGATGAAGATCGCCGCCGCGACCGAAGCGCTCGGCAAGGGCTTGCGGGCGGTGCAGATCTGCGACGGACGCGGGGGAGCGCCCCTGACGGAAGCACTCGGCGGAAGCGGAACCTTGATCGGGAAGGGGCTGGGCCCGGCATGACGATTCAGGATTTCAGCACGCGGGAGGGCGAGCTGGTCGACAGCGCGGCGGTCGCGCTGCTGGCGGAGGCGGTGTCGATCCCGTCCGTCTCCGGCGAGGAGCGGCAGCTGGCCGAGCGGCTGCGCGACATCGCGGCCGGCTTCGGCGCGGACAGTTTCCTTGACGACGTGGGAAATGCGCACGCGATCGTCGGCAGCGGCGCGCGGACGGTCGTGCTGCTGAGCCACCTCGACACCGTTCCCGGCTCCGTGCCCTTCGAACACAGCGAGACCCACATTCGCGGCCGCGGCGCCGTCGACGCCAAAGGTCCCCTGATCGCGATGCTCGTCGCCGCGCTCACCAGCCGCGACCTCGGCCTCCGCGTCCACTGGATCGGCGTGGTCGAGGAGGAAGCGTTGTCCTCCCGCGGTGCCGAGCACGTCCGCGAGACCGTGCCCGTGCCGGACGCCGTGTTGGTAGGGGAGCCGAGCGGGTCCTCGACGGTGACGGTGGGCTACAAGGGAATGGTCCAGCTCGACGTCCGGTGCGAGGTCACCCGGACGCACACCGCGACGCCCGAACTGAAGTCGAGCGAGACGCTGATCGCCGCACTGGCCCGGCTTCTCGACGTCTTCTCGACGCGCGGCAACGCGAATTTCGCCGACGTCGGCATGGTCGTCAAGAACGGCAACTTCGAGCCGTTCTCCAGCCGCTGCTCGCTGTCCTTCCGGACCCCGCCGCACACGTCGCCCGAGGAACTGCGGCACCAAGTCGCCGCGATTCTCGGCGAGCACGTGGCGGTGACTCTGAGATACGAGGTGCCGCCGGTGGTCGTGCCACGAAGCTCCCCGTGCGTCCGCGCGCTGTCCCGCGCCATCGCCATCGAAGGGCGAAAACCCCGGTACAGCCTCAAAACCGGCACCAGCGACATGAACACGCTGAGCCGCACGTGGACCGTCCCGATGGCGACCTACGGCCCCGGCGACCCGTATCAGAACCACACCGACGGGGAGCACATCGCGATCGCGGAATACCTCGCGGGCGTCCGGATCCTGCGGACGGCCTTGCGGGAACTGGACAACTCGCTGCTGGAGGTGAAGTCGTGACCGAACTGCTGGCGTTGTGGTGCGTGCCGCGGTCGCGTTCGACCGCGTTCGAGCGCGCGATGTACGAGCGCGGCGATTACCTGGTGATCCACGAACCGTTCTCGCGCGTATCCGATTTCGGCACCGCCGAGGTCGCCGACCGGACCTGCACGAGCCAGGACGAGGTGATGGCCGCGCTCCTTGAAATCTCAGCGACGCGGCCAGTGTTCTTCAAGGACACCACAGACTTCCCCATCGACCGCCTCGACGCGAACCCGGCTTTCGTGCGCCGCTGCCAGCACGCGGCGATGATCCGGAACCCGCGCGACACCGTGCGTTCGCACCTCGTGATGCAGGCCGACGCGACGTCGCGGGCGATGGGATTCCGGAACCTCTGGGACATCGTCGCCACCGTCCGCGCCGCCGGAATGCCGATGCACCTGGTCGACGGCGACCGGATGGTCCGCGGCCCGGAGCAGGAGATGACGGCGTACTGCGCGGCGATGGGCATCCCGTTCGTGCCCGGTTCGCTGGCGTTCCGGAAGGAGCCGCCGCCGAGCTGGGGGGCCACCGGGCGCTGGCACGCCGGGGCGAGCGCGTCGACCGCGCTGGGCGTCGCGTCCCGCACCCGGGAGGAACTGCCCGCCGAACTTCAGCTCGTCGCGGAGAGATACGAACGCGACCAGCTGCCGTACCACGACCGCATCAGGGCGGCGCTGAATCCGGAGCAGAGGGAACCAGTCAGCGGGCAAGGATCGCAGAGGAGTGCACATGAGTTTGGGGCGTAGCTTCACCCGCCTGTGGATGTCGCAGGTCCTGTCCAACCTGGGCGACGGCCTGGTGATCGCCGCCGTGCCGCTGCTCGCCGTGGTGGTGACCAGGGACCCGCTGCTGATCGGCGGGCTCACCGTGGCGCAGTTCCTGCCGTGGCTGGTCTTCACCCTGCCCGCCGGGGCGCTCGCCGACCGCGTCGACCGGCGGTTCATCATGGTCTGGGGCAACGCGGTCCGCGCGGCCGGTTTCCTGCTGCTGGTGCTGATGCTGGTCGCGCACCTGCACAGCATCGCGATCCTCTACCTGGCGGTCTTCTTGACCGGCGTCGCCGAAACGCTGGTGGACAACGCCGCGCTGACCGTCCCGCCGCGGCTGGTCGAGCGCAAGGACCTGGAGAAGGCGAACGGCCGGCTGTTCGCCACCCAGTCGGCGATCCACAGCTTCATCGGACCGCCGGCGGGCGCGGCACTGTTCGCGATGTCGGCAGTCCTGGTGTTTTCCACCAGCGCCGGGCTTTTCGCCCTCGCCGCGCTGGCGTTGGTGACCCTGCCGCGGATGCTGCCCACCGCGCACGACACCAGCGGCAGCACGCATTCGGCGGGCGACGTCGTGCGCAGCATCAAGGAAGGCTGGTCGTACTTCTGGGAACACCGGCTGTTGCGCCGGGTCGCGTTCATCTCCGCCTCGATCAACTTCTTCTCCTCCGCCACTGCCAGCCTGCTCGTCCTGCTCGCGACAGGCCCGCTCGGCGTGACGACGTCCTGGTACGGCTTCTTCATCGCAGTGCCCGCGGTGGGCGCGATCCTCGGGTCGCTGATCGCGGCCAAGGCGGTGCCGCTGCTCGGCGGCGGCCCGGTGACCTGGCTCGCCGCGCTCGTGCCCGCCGCCAGTTATGCGGCACTCGGCCTGACCCACAGCGTCGTCCTGGTCGAAATCCTCATGTTCCTGAGCGCCATCGCGACGGCGCTGAACCAGATCGTGGTCAGCACGCTCCGGCAGGCTGCGGTGCCCGACGAGCTGCTGGGCCGGGTCACCGCCGCGTACCGGTTGATCGTGCTCGGCGTCGTGCCGGTGGGCGCGCTGCTCGGCGGCGCGCTGGCCCGCTGGCAGGGGACGGCCGCGACCTTCATCGCGGCGGCGATCGGGCTGACGCTCTCCGCGTTCGTGTTCGCGTCGCGCGTGACGACGCGGGGGCTGAAGGAAGCCGAGGAGGCCGGGCACACCCCGAAGGCCGCCCCGCTGGAGCCGATCCCCGGAACGGACTGAGTTTCGCGTTTTGCCCCGAAAGTGCTGCGAAGAGGAGTTCCCGTGCCCGAAAGCCGTGTTGCCCTGTCGCCCGCGGAGTACGAACATCCCGCCGACGAACTGGAGGAGCGCGTCGCCGCGATCATGGCGGCGGTGCTGGACGTCGACCTGGTCGGCAGGCGCGACAGTTTCTACGACCTCGGCGGCGGATCGCTCGCGGCGATCCGGATCTGCGCGCGCATCGCGGGCAAGATCGGCTGCCGGCTCGACCCGACGGTGCTGCTCGAACACGACGAGCTGGCCGATTTCGTCGAGCAGATCCGGCAGGGCGCGCCGTGAGCGTGCACGCCGCGGTCGCCCGGCACACCGGCGACGCGACCGCGCTGGTGCACGGCGGCGAACGGGTCAGCTACCGGACCCTGGTCGCGGCGGGGAAAGCCGTGGCGCATCGGCTGTCCTCGGAGGGCGTGCGGCCGGGCGACATCGTCCCGCTGGTGCTGCCGCGCAGCGCGCAGCTGATCGCGGTCCAGCTCGGCGTGCTGATGGCGGGTGCCGGCTATGCGGTGCTCGACCCGCGCTGGCCGGAGAGCCGGATCGCGTCGATCCTCTCGCAGCTGGACGATCCGGTCGTCGTCGGTCGTCCGGGCATCGGGCTTGGCATTACGTGCCCGCTTGAGCCGGTGCCGCTGGCCGAGCTCGCCTCGGGCGCCCAGGCCGCGCCAGTGCTGTCCGGCCCGGAAGACATCGCGATGGTGTTCTTCACCTCCGGCAGCACCGGCGTCCCCAAGGGCGTCCTGGTGCCGCATCGCGCGGTGACGAGGATGTTCGGCCCGGACGGCCTGCCGGGCTTCGGGCCCGGACACGTCACGCCGCAGGTCGCGCCGGGGTCGTGGGATATGTACGCGTTCGAGCTGTGGGGTCAGCTGACCACCGGTGGTACGTCGGTGGTGGTCGAGGAAAGCCACCTGATGCCGAGCCGGTTGCGCGATCTCGTCGCCGAGGAGGGCGTGGACACGGTCTGGCTGACGACCTCGCTGTTCAACCTGATCGTCGACGAGGATCTCGATGCCTTCAAAGGCGTCCAGGAGCTTTACGTCGGCGGCGAGAAACAATCGCCCCGGCACGTCGGGATCTTCCTCGACCGCTTCCCGGAAATCCCGCTCTGGAACGGGTTCGGCCCGGCGGAGAACGGGATGCTGACAACCGTGCACCGGATGCGTCCGTCCGATGTGGACGTTCCCGGCGGAATTCCGGCCGGTGTCCCGGTGCCGGGAACCGAGGTCGTCATCCTGCGCGACGACGGTTCCCCCGCGCCCGCCGGCGAACCGGGCGAGATCGTCGCGCTCGGTTCCGGCGTCGCGCTGGGATATCTCGGCGACGAACGGCTGTCGCGCGAACGGTTCCCGCGACCGGGGGCGTACCGCACCGGCGACGTCGGACTGCTGGACGCTGAAGGGATCCTGCACTACCGCGGCCGCCGGGACCGGCAGGTCAAGCTCAACGGCAACCGCATCGAACTCGGCGACGTCGAGGCCGCCGCGGCCGCCGTCCCGCAGATCCGCACCTGCGCCGCGGTCGCCCGGACGGACGCCGACGGCCGGGTATCGCAGATCGCCCTGGTCTACACGCTGACCGAAGGCGCCCAGCTGTCCCCGCGAGAGGCACGCAAGGAACTCGCCGCGCTGCTTCCCGCCTACGCGGTCCCGACGAGATTCGAACTGGTCGAAGAACTTCCCCGGCGGGAGAACGGCAAAGTCGACCTGTCCGCGCTGGAGGGCCGATGACGGACGTCTTTCCGCAGACCTTCGAACAGGAAGCGATCTGGATCGCCGACCAGTTCGCGGGCAGCCCCTCACCGTTTCTCGAAACCTGGGCCCAGCGGATTTCCGGCCCGCTCGACGTTCCGGCGCTGGAACGCGCGCTTCAGGCGCTGGTGGACCGAAACGCCGCGTTCCGCACAAGGTTCACCCTCGACGAGATCGGTCCGGTCCAGCTCATCGATCCGGTCGGCGTGCTGCCCCTCGAACGGTTGCCATGGCCCGGGGGAGACCTGCACGAGGTGCTGCGCCGCGCCGGGCAACGACCGCTGGACCTCACGTCGGCACCGGCGCGGATGACGCTGTACGACTACGGCCCGGACGAATACGTCCTCCTGCTGCAGATCCACCACGTCATCGTGGACGACGCCTCGCTGGCGCTGATCGACCGGGAGCTGTCCGCGCTGTACACGGAGCAGGTTAGCGATGCTCCGGCGCTGACTCTGGGCGAGCACGCCGTCCGTCAGCGAGCGGCCGGGATCGCGGACGAAGATCTCACCTTCTGGTCCTCATATCTCAACGGCGCCCGCGCGATGTCCCAGTTGCCGCCGCACCCGCGCCAACTGCCTGCCAGACGGGGAACCGAGTGCGCTTGTGTCCGCGGCACCGTCCCCGCCGAACTGAGCGACGCCGTCCGCGCGGCCGCCCGTTCCCTGCGCACTACCGCGAACGTGCTGATGAGCGTCTGCCTGGCTTTGGTCGCTGCCACGGTGAACGACGACGACATCGTCCTCGGCACCCCCATGTCCCGCCGCGGCGACCCGGACCTCGACGACGTCATCGGCTGCCTGACCGACCTGCTGCCTGTGAGATATCAGGTCCCCTCCACTGCCACGGTAGGCGAGGTCTGCGCCGCCGCGAAACGCACGTCCCTAGCCGTGCTGCGGCACCGAAACGTGCCGTACGCGCTGCTCGGCGGAGGCGTCACTCGCGAGCGCGGCGTGCTCTCGGGCGAGCACCTGGGCCGGATCTGCCTGGTCCTCGATGAAGCGCCCAGCGAACTGCAGCTTCCGGGCCTGCGCTGCGAACGAATATACGTCGCAGGCGCGGCAGCGAAGTTCGACTGGCTGCAATACGTGGTCGCGGACGGCAAAAGCTGGCAAGTCCGAGCCGACTACGCCACCGACTACTTCACCGCCGACGAAGCGCACGCAGTCCTGCAGCAATGGCTGACCGCGCTGTCGCTCGTCTCAGGAGACCTCGACCTTCCCGTGCGCACCCTGCTCGACCAGCTGGAGGCCCGCAGATGACCGCGCCGTCGTACGAACTGACCCATCCGCAAGCCCTCGAAGCCGAAGCCGTGCACATCTTCCGCGAGGTCGCGGCCACCTTCGCCCGCCCCGGGCTGCTGTTCTCCGGCGGCAAGGACTCCGTGGTGATGCTTCACCTGGCGCGCAAGGCGTTCTGGCCCGCGCCGGTGCCGTTCCCGCTGGTGCACATCGACACCGGCCATAACTTCGACGAGGTGATCGAGTACCGCGACGAGGTCGTCGCCCGCCTCGGCGTACGGCTCGTCGTCGGCCACGTCCAGGACGACATCGACAACGGCCGCGTCACCGAAGACCTGCGCGCGGGCCGAAACCGGCTTCAAACCACGACTTTGCTGCGGACAATCAACGACCAAGGCCTCGACGCCGTTTTCGGGGGAGCGCGCCGCGACGAGGAAAAAGCCCGCGCCAAGGAACGCGTGTTCAGCTTCCGCGACGAATTCGGCCAATGGGACCCGCGCAATCAGCAACCGGAACTCTGGCGGCTGTACAACGGCCGTCACCGCAAAGGCGAGCACATCCGGGTGTTCCCGCTTTCGAATTGGACCGAACTGGACATCTGGACCTACATCGAGGCCGAGGACATCGACCTGCCGCCGCTCTATTACGCACACCGCCGCCCGGTCGTCCGCCGCGACGGCATGCTGCTCGCCGACACCCGCTTCCTCCACCGCCGCCCGGACGACGAAGAACCGTTCACCGCGACCGTCCGCTTCCGCACCGTCGGCGACGCCACCTGCACCGGCTGCGTCGAATCGACCGCGGCCACTCCCGCGGAGGTCGTCGCCGAGGTCGCCGCCACCCGCGTGACCGAACGCGGCGCCACCCGCGCGGACGACCGGATCTCCGAAACCGGCATGGAGGACCGAAAGAAGGAGGGGTACTTCTGATGAGCCACCTCGTCCGGCTGGCCACCGCGGGCAGCGTCGACGACGGAAAGTCGACGCTGATCGGACGGCTGCTGTATGACTCGAAAGCGATCTTCGAAGACCAGCTCGCCGCCGTCGAACGCACCAGCGCGCAACGCGGCGACACCCACACCGACCTGGCCCTGCTCACTGACGGCCTGCGCGCCGAACGCGAGCAAGGCATCACCATCGATGTCGCCTATCGCTATTTCGCCACGCCGCGGCGGAAGTTCATCATCGCCGACACCCCCGGCCACATCCAATACACCCGCAACATGGTCACCGGCGCCTCCACGGCCGATGTCGCGCTCATTCTCGTGGACGCGGAAAAAGGCGTGCTGGAACAATCGCGTCGGCACGCTTTCATTGCCAGCCTGCTCGGTGTCCCGCATCTGATCGTATGCGTGAACAAAATGGACCTGGTCGGCTACACACAGGAACGCTTCGCCGAGATCGTCGAAGAATTCCGCCGCTTCGCTGCGAAACTGGACGTTCACGACCTGGCCTTCGTGCCGGTTTCCGCCCTGCACGGCGACAACATCGTCAACCGCGGCGCCGAAATGCCGTGGTACGAGGGCCCCGCGCTGCTGCACCGTCTCGAAGAAGTGCACGTCGCGTCAGACCGCAACCTCATCGACGCGCGCCTGCCGGTGCAATACGTCATCCGCGCCCACGGTTTCGCCGAGGGCCAAGGCTTCCGCGGCTACGCCGGCACCATCGCAGGCGGTGTTTTGAAACCCGGCGACGAGGTCACCGTCCTGCCGTCCGGATTCGGCACCACCATCACCGCCGTCCGTGGCCCCGGCGGCACCGCGATCGAAGAAGCCTTCGCGGGCCAGGCAGTCACGGTTGAACTGTCGGACGAGATCGACATCGTCCGCGGCGACCTGATCTGCCGCCCGAACAACCGCCCGCACGTCGCCGCCGACGTCGACGCCATGGTCTGCTGGCTGACCGAGCACAACTCCCTGTCGGTCGGCGCCCGATACACCGTCCACCACACGACGCGCGAGGTCCCCGCCACCGTCGGCCAGCTGGACTACCGTCTGAACATCAACACCCTGCACCGCGACCAGACCGCCGATTCGCTGGCCCTGAACGAAATCGGCCGCATCCGGCTGCGCACGCAACAGCCCCTGCACTTCGACCCGTACCGCCGCAACCGCGACACCGGCAGCTTCGTGCTCGTCGACGAGGTCAGCAAGAAAACGGTCGCCGCCGGGATGATCATCGGCCCCGCGGAGACCGCGCCCGCCGTCGTCTGGCACGAACCGGCCGTCACCCGTGCCAGGCGCGCCACCTCGGGAATGACCGTGTGGCTGACCGGTTTGTCGGCGTCGGGAAAGTCCACTGTGGGTGCCGAGCTGGAGCGCCGACTGGTCGCTTCTGGCCGCCCCGCCTACCTGCTGGACGGAGACAACCTGCGCCACGGCGTCAATGCCGGATTGGGCTTCTCGGCCGAAGACCGCCAGGAGAACGTCCGCCGAACCGGAGAGATCGCGAAGCTCTTCGCCGACGCGGGAATCGTGGCCGTAGTGTCGCTGATCAGCCCGTACCGCGCCGATCGGGACGCCGTCCGCCGCAGCCACGAAGAAGCGGGCTTGCGGTTCGTGGAGGTCTTCGTCGACACCCCGCTGGAGACTTGTGCGGCCCGCGACCCGAAGGGCCTGTACGCGAAGGCCCGGCGGGGCGAGATCGTCGGCTTCACCGGGGTGGACGACCCGTACGAGGTGCCCCGAAGCCCGGACGTCGTCCTGCGCCCGGACGACGGTGCTCCGTCCGCACAGGCGGAGATCCTGCTGGAGTGGCTGGCGCGGTGACCGATGCTCCCGCCGCCCGAACCGGCGCGGCGATCCCGCCTCAGCACCCTCTCCGGCCCGCACAACGCCGCCCCGGCTAAATCCCCCTGTCGGCGAAAATCCCGTCACCCATCGCGATCCGGCGCGCATAACCTCCAGGAACCGCCAGGTCGTGATCGCCAGCGGAACCCAGTGCCGAGTAGGGAAGGCTGCGGATCGTGACGCTGCGGGAAAAGGTCGAGAGCCGCCTCGCCGGAGAGTTCGTGCCGGGGGAGCGCGTGCTGAACGCGCTGGTCGCGTTCCGCACGGGCGGCGTGCGGAAGACGATGGTCGCCGGCGCGGCGGGCATCGCCGGGCTCGCGGGCGCGGCGGGGATGGCGCTCGCCGCGCGGCGCGGGCAGACCGAAGCGCCGCAAGTGCCGATCCCGACGCCGGGCCGGTTCGTCTTCTCGCTCACCTCGCACCGCGTCGCGCTGTTCACCGTCGGCGGCATCGTCCGCGCCGCTCCGGGGAAACCGCTGCAGTCGTGGATGCTCGACCAGCTCGCCTGGGTGTCGGAACCCGAACTGAACTCCGGCGTGGCACAGGCGCTCCGCGGCCAGATCGGCATCACCGGCGAAGGCGTGCTCGGCTACGAATTCGCTCGCCTCCAGGTCGACGAGGGACGCTCCATGATCAAGCGACTGGCCCGCGCCCTGAAGGAACTCGACGCCTGAGTTCCCGGATCCCCGCCAGCTCCTCCGGAACCGGTCCGAAATGGACGATGCCCAGCCGCCGCGTGGCGCGCGTCATCGCGACGTAGAGGTCGTTGCGGCCCAGGGGAGCGTCGAGGATCCGGGCCGGATCGACGATCAGCACCGAATCGAATTCGAGCCCCTTCGCCTCCCCAGGAGTCAGAACCGTCGCGGCGCAGCGCTCCCGCAACGCGGCGACCTGACACGCCGGAGCAATGATCAGCTCACCAGCAGCAGCACCGACCTCAGCAAGCGTGCCCTGCCGACGCCACGGCGATTCGCCAGCAGCCCGCACAGACCGCGGCAGCTGAAGACCAGGGTGCTGCGCGGCGAACAACTCGCCTGCGGCTGCCATGATCTCCGACGGCGTCCGGTAATTCACGCTCAACTCCGCCAACCGCCAGCGATCCGCCACGTGCGGCCGCAGCACCTGTTCCCACGACGTCGCTCCCGCCGGATCGCTGGTCTGCGCGAGATCGCCGACGACCGTCATCGACTTGGCCGGACAGCGCCGCAGCACCATCCGCCACGCCATCGCGGACAGCTCCTGCGCCTCGTCGACCACGACATGCCCGAACGTCCCCGCGGATTCGCCGAGCACCGCGGAAGCCTCGTCCAGCAACGGAATATCCGCCGCACTCCAGCCCTTGCCGGGACCGCCAAACGACTCAGCCGGATTCGGTGCCGCACCGGTCCCTTTCGCCGCGCCGTTCCCTGCGGCCGCGCCGTTGCCGGGCGCCGCGCCGCTCCCTGTCGCCGCACCGGCCTCGCCGAGCGCCCCATCCACCCAGCGCTCGTCACCCAGCCCGCCGAACACCGCCGCCGCGCCGTTCCCTGTGGCCGCGCCGTTGCCGGGCGCCGCGCCGCTCCCTGTCGCCGCAGCGGTCTTGCCGAGCGCCCCATCCACCCAGCGCTCGTCACCCAGCCCGCCGAACACCGCCGCCGCGCCGTTCCCTGTGGCCGCGCCGTTGCCGGGCACCGCGCCGCTCCCCGTCGCCGCAGCGGTCTTGCCGGGCGCCCCATCCACCCATCGCTCGTCACCCAGCTCGCCGACCACCGCCGCCGCGCCGTTCCCTGTGGCCGCGCCGTTGCCGGGCACCGCGCCGCTCCCCGTCGCCGCACCGGTCTTGCCGGGCGCTCCATCCACCCAGCGCTCGTCACCCAGCCCGCCGAACACCTCCGCCACCACCTCCTCCGCTGTCAGCGCGGGCCACAGCTCGTCCAGCACCTCGCACACCGCGACGTCGGTCAGCAACGCCGTGCGCAGGTCGGCGACGTCACCCTCGTTCAGCAACCGCCGTGGCCCGTCGTCCTGATCCGGCCCCAGCACCACCCCCGCCGCGGCCAACGCCCGCAGATCCGCCGCACTGAGCCGACCGTCCGCGCTCCCGCCGTCGATCGCGTCGCCGCTCTCGGTGAACACCACGTTCTCCAGCTGATCGGCCAACCGCCGCGCGAGAAGTTCCACCATCCGCTGTTGAAATACCAACCGCGCCTGCTGATACGGCAACCCCCGGCCGGAAGCGAACTCCACCGCTTCCCGCCACTCGGCGAGTTCCAGCCGCACCACCTGCTGCTCGAACTCCACCTCGACCGCCTCGCCGCACGCACCCGCCCGGCCCCACACCGCCGCCGCGATCCGGTCCGCCGCCTCCGCCCGCCCTTTGACCTCCGCGACCTCGGCCGGGTCTACCCGGCTGACCTCGACGTCCGGCCGCAACCGGGCGATCGTCGCGGTCGCCACGGCGTGCTCGCCCAACCCCGGCAGCACCTGACCGATGTAGTCGAGAAAGACGTCGCTGGGCCCGAGCACCAGCACGCCCCGCGTGCGCAACTGCGGACGCGTGTACATCAGATACGCCAGCCGATGGAGCGCCACCGCGGTTTTCCCGGTCCCCGGCCCGCCCTGCACGACGAGCACTCCCGCGTATCCGTCGCGGACGATCCGGTCCTGCTCGGCCTGCAGCGTCGTGACGATGTCGCCCATCCGCCCGGTCCGGTCCGCCGTGAGCGCCGCCATCAACGCCGCCTCGCCGACGAGCCCTCCGGCATCAGCGGCGTCGAGGTCGAGCAGTTCGTCGTCGAGCCCTGTCACGACCCGCCCGCGGGTGGTGATCCGCCGCCGCCCCCGGACGCCGCGCGCCTCCGCCATGGTCGCGGTGTAGAACGGCTGCGCGGCCGGAGCGCGCCAGTCGAGCAGCAACGGCTCGTCCGCGCCGTCCCGGAACAACCCGATCCGGCCGATGTACCTCCGGCTCCCGTCGTGCATCTCCAGTCGCCCGAAGCACAGCCCGTCCTCGACGGCTTCGAGCCGCGCCAACTCCGCCTTCCACCGCGCCGCCGCCTCCGGGTCCTCGCTTTCGCAACCGCTCGCCGCCTGCTCGCGCAACGCGTCGAGCCTGCCGTACAAGGCGGTCACGTACTCCTGCTCGAGAACAAGCTCGCGATCGACGTCGTTTTCGGCCGGCACCCCTGAACTCCCCGCTGTCGGGTGATCGATGGCACCGAGGGTGCGCGGCATTCCGATGGAATAACAGTCTTGTCTTTCCCGGCGGCGTCAGCCGAGAGGTTCAAGGCCGCTCCTGCCTGGATCTTTTCGTTGTCCCGCGCCGCCTTCTCCCGGTTTCATCGCCGCAGCCGCGCTTTTCGAGCCGCGATGCCCTGGCCGATTCCGGAGCGGATTGTTCGCCAGCAGGACTGGTGCGGTCGCGGGTCCGAGTCGGAGCGATGGCAGCCGCTGTCCTGACCGGCAGGGTTGGGTCGCAGCCGGGTTTTGTCGGTGGGGCCGGGTAGCGTTCCGGTTCGTGGACGTTCGGGAACGTATTCAGGAGCTCGCCGATCAGGTCGTAGTGCTGCGCGACGCGTACTACCGGGGTTCGCCGGTGGTGGCGGACGCGGAGTACGACGCGATCGAGGACGAGCTGCGCGGGTTGATCGAGGCGAGCCCGGAGCTGGCCCCGGACCCGAATCCGCTGGACCAGGTGG
The DNA here is from genome assembly GCF_041346965.1 of Amycolatopsis sp. cg13. Lineage (GTDB taxonomy): Bacteria > Actinomycetota > Actinomycetes > Mycobacteriales > Pseudonocardiaceae > Amycolatopsis. Next base: position 1,902,111 of record NZ_CP166848.1, on the reverse strand, counting down.
GCGGTCCGGCGGTGCTGCACGCGCCGATCCGGCATTCGCGGCCGATGCTGTCGCTGGAGAAGGCGACGCGCCCGGAGCAGGTCGAGGCGTTCTTCGACCGGTTCCCCGGCCAGCCGGTGGTCGTGATGCCCAAGCTCGACGGCCTGTCGCTGGCCCTGGTGTACGAGGACGGCCGCCTGGCCCGGGCGGTCACCCGCGGCGACGGGACCACCGGCGACGACGTGACCATGCTGGTCAAGGCGCTGGCAGACGGCATCCCGCACCAGGTCGGCGCCCCGGGCCGGGTGGAGGTCCGCGGCGAGGCGGTGATGCTGCGCTCCACGTTCGCCGCCTACAACACCGCGCACCCGGACAAACCGCTGATCAACCCCCGCAACGCCGCCGCGGGCACCCTGCGCGCGAAAGACCCGGCCGCGGTCGCCGAGCGACGGCTGCGGTTTTTCGCCTTCGACCTGGACACCGAGCCCGGCAGCACGGAAACCGACCTGGGCAGCGGTCTGCTGGCGCTCGGGTTCACCGCCGCGGACATGCGCCGCTGCGCCGACGCGGCCTCCGCGCAGGAGGTGATCACCACCATCGAACAGCAGCGCAACGACCTGGACTACGACATCGACGGCGCCGTCCTGCGCCTCGCCGACCGCGCCGCGTACGCCGCCGCGGGCACCCGTTCGAGTTCGCCGCGCGGGGCGCTGGCGTACAAGTTCGCGGCCGAGGAGAAGACGACCGTACTGTCCGATGTGGTCTGGGACGTCGGCAAGACCGGCAAGATCGCGCCGGTCGCGTGGCTGGAACCGGTGTTCGTCGGCGGGACCACGGTCACGCGCGCGACGCTGGCCAACCAGGAGGTCATCCGCGCCCGGGGCATCAAGATCGGCGACACCGTGCTGGTGCGCCGGGCGGGCGACGTGATCCCGTTCGTCGCCGGGGTGCTCGACGAGTCGAAACGGACCGGGGCCGAGCAGGAGATCGTGCCGCCCTCGACGTGCCCGTCGTGCGAGCAGCCGCTCACCGAACAGGGCAACAGCCGGGAACTGTTCTGCACCAACGTTTCCTGCCCCGCCCAGACCGTGCGGCGGCTGATCCACTGGGCGTCCAGGGCGGCCGCGGACATCGACGCGATCGGCGGCGTGTGGATCGAACGGCTGGCCGAGGCCGGGATCCTGGAGCACCCGTCGGACTTCTACCGGCTGACCAAGGAACGCCTGCTGGAATTCGACCGCATCGGCGAGGTCTCGGCGACGCGGATGATCGAGTCGATCGACGCCAGCCGCCGGGTCGGACTGCGCCGGGCGCTCATCGGGCTCGCGATCCCGATGGCGTCGGAAGGCACCGCCGCGCGACTGTGCCGGGCCGGGTTCGCCTCGCTGGAAGCAGTGCTCGACGCGGGCGTCGACGGCCTGGTGGCGGTGGAGGACATCGGCCCCAAGGTCGCCGCCTCGCTGGTGGAACACCTCACCCGGCTGCGCCCGGAACTCGAACGCCTGCGGGAACGCGGGGTTTCCCTGGACGTCCTGGACGAAGACCTCCCTCCCGCGGTCGTCGCGGGCGCGCCGCTGGAGGGGAAGACCGTGGTGGTCACCGGCGCGATCAGCGACCCGCGATCGGGGGAGAAGGTGCCGCGCCCCACCTTCCAGCGCCTGTGCGAGACCGCGGGCGCGACCACCGCGTCGTCCGTCTCGGCGAGCACCGACCTGCTCATCACCGGCGCCGACGTCGGCGCCAGCAAGCTGACGAAGGCCGAGAAGCTCGGCGTCGAGGTAGTGGACCAGGGGGTGATCTGGGAGCAGCTGATCGCGGCTGGAGTGGTCTGATCCGCTGCCGGTGATCGCGGCTGGAGTGGTCAGACCTGCTGCCGGGTGATCGCGGCTGGAGTGATCTGACCCGCTCGCAGCTGATCGAGCCCGGAGTGGTCTGATCCGCTGCCAAGTGATCGCTGGCTGGAGTAGTCTGACCCGCTCCCAGGTGATCGCGGCTGGCGTGGTCTGACCCCGGTCCCAGATGATCGCGGTCTGCCCTCGCGCCGGACCGCATCGCCAGCACGAGACCGGTGCCGCCCGGGGATTTCACGCATAATCCCGCGCCGCACGCCGCGGCCACGTACGATTTCGCCCAGAATCGACCATCTCCGGGGGAAACGCCATGAAACGCATCGTCATCGGTCTTGTCCTGTCCGCGGTCGCCGCACTCGGCGGCGCGGGCACTGCGAACGCAGCGGACTACCCGACGTCGGACTTCATCGGACACATCATCGGCGGCCGCGCCGGCGGCACGCTGACCTGGTACAACCGCGCCGTCGGTGTCAGCGGGTTCGTCATCGACGACCCCAGCGCGGGCAGCACCACGGTCACCTTCGAGTTCCGGCAGGCGGGCACGCTGTTCGACGTCCAGACCCGCACCGCCTCCGACGCCCCGAAGACCTACGGCTGGACCGAACCCGGCCCGTCCGGCGGCTTCAGCAAGGTGGACATCTACCTCGGCCGCAACGGCAGCAAGATCCTCATCGCTTCCGTGCCGCGCAAGGTCTGAACGGACCCGTCCTCGATGGCGGAGGTCGCCGGGGACGTTCGCGGGATGTGGTGCGGTGCCGGCCGTGGGGTGAGGCGGATCGCTTGCCGGTGGCAGGGGTCGCCAAGGACGTTCGCGAGACCTGGTGCGGTGTCTGCCGTGGGATGGGCGGATCGCTTGCCGGTGGCGGAGGTTGCCGGGGATGTTCGCGAGACGTGATGTGGCGTCGGTCGTGGGAGGGCGAATCGCTCGCCAACGGCAGGCAATGCGGCACCGAGCCCCGCCGTTGCCGAGGAACACCAAAGACCTTGGCCTGTGCGCCTTTGCCGGACCTCGGCTGCACCACGCTGATTGGCGAGGCCCGGCACGCTGTGCTCGATGCTGAGTGCCGGGCTTAGCGGCTGGGCAAGCGTTCAGGCGGCTGGTTCTTGCCCGCGGCCGGGGGCAGAGGCCTGCTTAACGCCCCCGTTCAACTGGCTTCGAGCCGCGACCCAGCCTGCTCCGGCAGCCAAGCCCGCATCATCTCGGCATACCGCGGCGAGGCGGCGAGAAGGTCCTCGTGCCGGCCCAGCAGTGTCTCCTGGCCGTCCATCAACAACACGCGCTGCGCCCGGACCGCGGACGACAGCCGGTGTGCGATCACCACCAGGGTGCCTCCCCGGGCGGCGAAAGCGCGTTCCGCGCGGACCTCCGCCGCAGGGTCCAAAGTGGACGTCGCCTCGTCCAGGACGACGACTCCGGCTGGCGACGCATAGGCCCTCGCCAGGGCGACGAGCTGCGCTTCCCCAGCGGACAGGCCCTCCGCGCCGTGGCCGAGCACGGCGTCGAGGCCGCCGAGGCGAGCCAGCAACGGGGCAGCTCCCACAGCTTCAGCGGCGGCGACGAGACGGCGGTCGGACGCTTCGGGATGGAACAGGGACAGATTTTCGCGCAGAGTCCCGGCGAAGATGTACGCCTGTTGCGGCACGAGCACCAGATGCCGAGGCCGGTCGGCCAGCTCGCCTGCCCGCACGCCGCCCAGCCGGACTTCGCCGTAGTCCGGAGCCAGCAAGCCGGTGAGCAGACCGGCGAGGGTCGATTTCCCGATCCCGCTCGGGCCGACCACCGCGAGATGCTCGCCCGGGCGCAGATCGAGGTTCAGGCCGCAGACGACCGGTTCCGGCGCCGCGCCCCAGCGGAACGTCAGGCCGCGCACGGTGAGCCCGATCCCGGCGGGGCTCTCAGTCGCCGGAGGACGTTCAGGCGGGGCAGTGGTTTCAGCCAGCCGACGCAACGCGACGAGCAACCGGAGAACAACCGTCGACGCGGTAGCGGCGAGCCCGCGCAACGCGGGTTGCAAGGTAGTAGCCAGGTAGACGAGCGCGCCCAGCGCGGCCCCGGCGGTCAGCTCGCCGCGCGCGACCATCGACGGCGCGAGGGCAAGCGCGAGCACCAACGGGACGAACCCGCCGAGCGCCACGATCAGCGACCGCAGCGCAGCCGACCGAGCCACCCGTACCGCGGCGACGGCCTGCCGGTCCACCGCTTGATCGGCAGTCAGCGCGGCGACCGGTTCGGCTCCGCAGGCGACGACGTCCCGCATCCCGGCGAAGATCGAGCCGGTGGTGCCCGCGGTGCCTTCGTCAGCCAGCGTCAAAGCGCGTTGCCGCCGGGCGAGAGAGGGCAGCAGTGCGGCGAATCCCGCGAGCGCGAGCACCACCGGGACCACGACCGGCAACGCCAGCGACCCCGCGACGGTGATCAACCCGGCGATCGCCGCCGCGGTCGTGACGATCATGCCGCGAGCCTGCACCAGGAGCCCGCCGGTAGCGTCGCGCACGACTTCGACGTGCTGGGTGATCCGTGCGACCCCGCGCGCATCCGGCCCGCTCCGCGGCGGCGCGGGATCATGCAGCACTCCGCGGACGACGGCGGTCACCAGCGCGTCCCGGAGCGGCTCGACGACCTTGCCGAGTTGCCGCCACACCAGCCGGGACCCGAACGCGCCCGCGAGAGCGGCGAGACCGAACACCCCTAGCCAGCCGAGGCCGACACCGGGCTTGCCTGGGGCGAACCCGCTGTTGACGGCCAGTTCGACGAGCCGTCCGGAGAAGAACGCGGGCAGTCCTTCGAGGACGGAGCAGGCCAGGAGAACCAGCCCGCCGCGCCACTGCCCGGCGAGCGCGTTCCAGTAGAGGCGGCCGACGCTCATGCTCGTCCCGCGGGGACGGCGGGCTCTGGCTGTATCGCGAAGCTGATGCGCCGTTGTGAGGCGTGAGCGCGGTGCGGCAGCGCAGTTGTGCGCACGGACTGCGCTGGGAGGTCGGTGCATTTGGTGGCCGCTTCATGCGCATGGTGCGGTTGGAACGTGCGCGGTCCTGCTGCAAGCCCGGTGTGCCATCGCGAGCTGCTAGGCAGCTTCGGGGCTCCGGCGAGAGGGTTCCACCAGCGCGGCATCACGTGTCCTCCGTGAACACCGCGCGATACCCCGGCAGCTGCCACAGCCGCGCATGCGGCCCGACCGCGCGGACCTGCCCCGCCGCCAGCCACACCACCACGTCCGCCCGCGCGGCCATCGCGGCCCGGTGCGTGACGACCACCCGCGTCCGGCGTCCCAGCTCAGCCGTCACGGCGCGTTCGGTGACCGTGTCCAGGCTGGCGGTGGCGTCGTCGAGCAGGAGCACCCGCGGGTTCCGCGCGAGCGCACGGGCGAGACCGACCCGGGCGCTTTCCCCGCCGGACAACGGAGTTTCGGCGAGCAAGGTGTCGTACCCTCGCGGCAACCGCACCAGGACATCGTGAATACGCGCGGTCCGGCAGGCCGCGTCTATCGCCGGGACGCTGGCCCAGGAACCATAAGCAACCGCATCGGAAACGGTCGCCCCGAGCAGTGCGGGTTCAGCGGAGGCATACCCGACCACGGCCCGTAGTTCTTCCGGACGCAGCACGGCGAGGTCGCGGCCGTCCAGCAGGACCTGTCCGGCGTCGGGACGGCGGAGACCGGCCAGCAGACTGACCACAGTGGACTTCCCCGACCCGGAACTCCCTACCACCGCGGCGAAACAACCGCCGGGAATGGTGAGGTCGACGTCGGCCAGCGCACCGTGCACGGTGGCACCGCGGAGTTCCAGTGTGCCGTTCCCGGGCAGCAGTCCGAGGGGGCCGCGAGGCGGTGGCTCGGTGTCGAGGACCTCGGTGATCCGGTGCGCCGCCGAGCGGATCCGGGAAAGCGTGGTGAGCAACGGAATCTGGGTCACCAGACCGAGTCCGAGCGCGACATAACCGAGAGCGGCGAGGACGTCACCGGCGCTCAACCGTCCGTCCAGGACACCGAAACCAGCGGCGGCGAGGGTGAGGATCTCGACGGTCGGAAGCAGCAGACCGGCCCGCCACACCATCCGGGCCTGAGTACGCCACATGCCCTGGCCGGCAAGATTCAGCCGCGGCAACGGACGCAGCACCCGGGCAGCCTCAGCGTCGGCGGTGCCGGACGCGGCGATCGTCCGCAGTCCGGCGACCGCGTCGAGCAGCCGGGCGGACAGCTCGCCGGAAACCTGTTGGTAGGCAAGAACATCCTTGGCCGTGCCCCGCAGGTGCGACCGCGCGAGCAGCAACGCGAACGGGAGGCTGCCGAGGAACACCAGCGCCAGCCGCCAGTCCAGAAGCGCGAGCAGGACCACCGCGCCGGAAGACAGCAGCCCGGTCGCGATCAGCTGCACCACCACCGCGGCGATGCCCCCGGCCGCCGCGCAATCGCCGGTCACCCGGCTGACCGCGTCCCCGGGCGCGAACTGCGAATGCGTGCCCAGCGCGAGCAGCCGGTCGGTCACCCGGCGGCGCAGCCAGGCACTCGCGTTGCTGGTGAGCCGGGCGGGAAGGAGCATGGTGACGGCATCCGCGGCGATTTCCGCGACGCCCACGACGAGCAGCCACACCACCGCACCGGCACTGCTGCGCCCGCCGAGCACCGCGTCGGTCGCGTCCGCGAGCGCGCCGGGCAAGAGCAGCCCGGCCCCGGCGGCGATCAGCGACGTCACGACGACCGCCGCCAGCCTGGGCCGGTCCAGCAAAGCGACCGAGCGCAGCAGGCGATCGGCGGATCCGGCCATGTCGCTCCTCTCGCGTGATTGCCGACGAACGCCCGCTCACCTGACGACTTTCGCGGGCATCCTCGGCCGGGCTCCCGACGGTGAACGCGCCACGACGCTCATCCCGACCGATGCCTGGTCGGCCGGGTCCCGACGATCGAGGCGACTCGACAGTTGCTTCACGCCGACCGATGCGTGGTCGACCAGGCTCCGGCAGCGAACCCGTCGAGGCAAAACTCGCCGCACCGACAGCCGTCGAATCGCCGACGCGCGCCTCAATGCGACCGATGCGGCCATCACCGGCTCGCAGCCGGCCAACCCCTCGACGACCGACCCGCCAAGGCAACCGGCCGCACCGGCACCGTCGAATCACTGGCCTCGAATCGCCCGCCTCGGCGAGACCGCCGCGGCCGGCCGGGGCAGAATGAACGGGGCGGGAACGGCGCACTTGGCCTGCGCCGTTCCCGCCCCGCCCGCGGTCAGTAGCAGAGGAGCAGGCTGAGCGTGCTGTCGCCGCAGTACGCGCTGTAGTGGCTGTGGCCGTGGTGGTCCAGTCCCTGGCCTTCGAGGGCTTCCGGGGCCTCCAACGCCTGCAGCTCCAGGACGTGTTCCATGGGTGTTCCCTTCTCTCGGGGTCCGCCGGCGCTCATCGGCCGGAGGTGTGCGGGGACGGCGCGGAGCCCAGGAAGGGCAGCAGTTCCGCGCGGTCCAGTAGTGCGGCGAGCGTGCGGAGGACCCCCGCGCTGCCGGTGGTGACGTCGGTCGACAGGCGAAGCAGCTGGTTCCCGGGGAAGGCGAGCCCGCCGTGGTACGGGACGCCGTGCCAGGACAGCCGGGACAGGTGCAGGTCGATGGCTTCCCGGTCCGGCTCGTCGGCGAAGGACAGCGCGGCGGCCAGTCCGCACCGGCCGTACAGCAGACCCGGATGGATCACGAACTCCCCGCGGCACGCCGCCCGCAGTCCGGGCAGGCTCTCGGCGACCGTCGACTCCGGGAGGAGCCGGGCGACCTGTTCGGCGACCAGCAGGATTCCGGCGCTGCCGATCGCGGCGTAGGGGAGGGTGCGCAGGGTTCCGTCGCGGACCTGCAGCGATCCGTCGGACGCCGGGGCGCATTCCTCCAGGTCGCGGGCCAGAACCCGGTCGGCGAGGGTGAGCCAGGACGGCTCGGCGGTGTGCTCGTACAGGCGCAGGAACAGCAACGCCGGCCCGGACCAGCCGCTGAGCAGTCCCGCCCTGGCGAAACGGCCGGGCGGCTCGGCGGTCTCGAAAGCGGCCGCGAGCCGCAGGGCGATGTCCAGGGCTTGGCGGCCGAACTCGTTGTCGCCGCGGGTCGTCGCGAAGTGCAGGCGGGTGAGGCCGATCCCGGCGAGCCCGCTTTCCAGGCCGTGGTCGGTGGTCTGGTCGGTCAGCGACTGCGACGCGGCGAGCAGTTCGTCGGCCTCCGCCGCGTAGCCGAATTCCTCGAGGACGTACGCGATGCCGTGGCTGCCGTCGAAGAAGCCCGGCCGTGCGGGAGGTCGCCGCCGCACCGCGGCCAGCAGCCACTCTTCGTACTCGGGATAACGGCCGGCTCCGGCGACCTGCAGCGAATGCAGCACCCCCGCGGCCCCGACGCCGAAACCCACGCCGCCGGAGCGGAACTGTTCGATATCGCCGGGGAACAGCCGGTCGATGCGGTCCGGTGTGGCGCTCGCGAGGATGCCTTCCGCGATCTGCTTGCGCACCAGCGACCAGTCCGGCCGCGGCTCGTCCAGCGCGGTGTGCGTCGCGGCGGGCGGGTTGTCGCGCGGGGCGAGCACGGAGATCACGCGGTCGGCGTACCCGTCAGGCAGATCGAACCGCTGCTGGGCGAAGGACGCGATCCCGCGCAGTTTGCTCGGCGCGAGTTCAAGCAGCATCACCAGCGGCAGGAAAAGCCACAGCCGGAGTGCGGCCAGCGCGTGCTCGTCGATCTCGAAACCGTGCCGGTCGGCGGGGGCGCGGAAGCCGGGAGCGCCGAGCCCAGGCCGGTCGCCGGAATCGGCGTCGACGGCCAGCTCGAAGTCGATCAGCGACACCCGGTCGTGCTCGTCCACCAGGATGTTCTTCCCGTGCAGGTCGCCGAAGACGATGCCGTGCCGGTGGATGTCGGCGAGAATGCGCTCGACCTGTGCCAGCACGGCCAGCGCGCGTTCGCGGTAGGCCGCGAGATCGCCTTCCTCGCGGGAACCGCTGGTGAGCGGGTAGTGCCGGGCGAGCCAGCTGCTCAGCGCGATGCCCGGCAGATGCTCCATCGCCAGGTAATGGTGCTCCCAAACGGTGAACTGTTCGTACACCCGGGGGATCCCCGGAACGTCCGCGAGCCGTTCGAGGACCTCGCGCTCGTGGTTCAGCCGGGCGACCGCGTCGGTGCCGTCCCGGTCGAGGCCGGCGTGCGGGCGCGCTTCCTTCAGCACGACGGTTTTCCGGTCGCCCTCTCGTTCGGCCAGATAAACGCCGCCGCCGTTGGAAAAGTGCAGGGAACCGGTCACCCGGTACGGGAATCGGGCGCCGTTCTTGCGCGCGGCCAGGCTGTCGGACAAACAGGACGGAATCGGCACCCAATCCGGCGTGGAAAAGGACGGCTCCCGCCGGTCGGGCACGAGAGTGCCATCCGGATGGCGGATTGCGAGCACGCGCGTTCCGGCGTGTTCCGTCCACTGTTCGGCGAATCCGCCGTACCGGACGTAAAGCGGGCCCTCGCGGTAGCGGAGATCGCTCAGAATATACGCGCCGTGCTCGCCTTCCAGCTCGGCGGAAAGGTCGCGCAGTATCCGGGCGAGCGCCTCCTCGGACTCCGGGTAAATCGTGATCAGCTTGCCGCTTCCCTCGCGCGGAGCGTATTTCGAATTGCGGCTGATCAGGATCGCCCGGGAGCGCAGGTGCTTGTACGCGACCCGACGCTCCACACAGTACTGATGCACGCGGGACAGCACGCCCGCCGCGTTGTCCAGACCTGCGGAGACGTGGATTTTCCAGCCCTGAACGGGAAGTTCCCGCCCGGCCGGGCGCAGCGACCGCCAGATCCCGCGGTGCTCGACCGTCCATTCGGGTCCCGGCTGCGGCAGGTCCGCGGCCAGGTCGCCTGCCGCGCCCGGGGTTTCCCGCGGTTCGTCGAAGAACAGCGGATCGGCGAAGCAAAAAGCCTCGTACCGGACGTCCATGAAAACGAACCCTTCCCTTTCCCTGGGAAAAACCGGGCGACTGCGATGTCGGACGGTGACACCATTCCCGCACGGAGGAGGTCCCCCGGCCAATCCGCCAACCCGGGGGTTCGCCGCGCCTCGTCAGGGTGACAGAGGCGGGTTTGGGCCGCGTCGACGGAGACTGCGCGTGAGTTATCCCTACCCGATCGGGGTGTAACGATGTCGGTTTCCGGCCGGCCGCCCAGGTCGGCGCGGAAAGAGCCGGAGAAATTGGCGGAAGGCCATCAACCCGTTCCGGTGAGCCCGCTTCCACTCGTCGTCCGGCGCGAACCCGGTACCCGCTGGTCCGTTCGGGGTCACGGTCGCGCATTCGCGTCGTGAATGTGGTGCATTCGTTACCGGCGAAAGCCCAGTCGTCCGATTCGCGCCGCCCGCCACCGCGCCGTGAAGGGCTCCTTGAGGGAATCAGATTCCCTCAAGGAGCCCTTCACGGACTTCGGCGGTCCCAGGTGGCCGGGCTGGGAGTGCGGAGCTCGCAGCGCTTGCGACCTGGCTGTCCGTGAGGGGAACCTTCACCGATAGCGCGGAACTCGCAGCGTTCGCGCCCGGAAAGCCGTGAGGGCCACCCGCGCGGAATCAGAGTCAATGTCGGGAACTTAAGCTGCGTCGCTTCAGCCAGTTTCCCGTCCACAAAGGACACTGGCGCGGTCGAAACGCCCGATTGATGCCCATATGACCGGGTCTTCCGGTGCATGAGGGGAACCCTGAGGGAATCAGATTCCCTCAGGGTTCCCCTCATGTACGACAACCCAGCCTCCGCCGCACGCACCGGCCCCTCGGCAAGAAACTCCCACGCCCGCCAGCCGCTACGGCCTGCACGGACCCCCTCGGCCCCGCCCCGAGCGACGCCTTAAGTTCCTGCCATGGGGAATCAGAGTCCGGGAGGGTGGCCCTCACGGCTTTCCGGGCGAACCTCGGCGAGCCAGCGAGCCCGGCTGTCCGTGAAGGGGCCCCTCACGGAATCTGATTCCCTCAAGGGCCCCTTCACGGACCGCAGCCGTACTCCGGGCGGCGCGTCCGGCCTGGTGCGTCAGCCGACGCGGGCCTTCTCCGGGCACACGAGGCTTTCCAGCAGTTCCACCGCGCGCCGGGCGGCCGGATGCTCCGCGATCGGCTTCTTCACCGCGAGGCTGAGGTGCCGGACCGGCGCGGGGGAGGCCAGCGCGACCGTCGTGAGGCCGTCCGGCAGTTCGCCGATGCCCAGCGCCGGCACCACGGTCAGCCCGATTCCCGTTGCCACGAAAGACATCGCGGTCCGGTAATCGTGCGTTTCGACGACGAAACTGGGCGAGAACCCGGCTTGCGTGCAGGCGTTGAGCAGCACCTGCCGGCACGGCCCCTCGCGCAGGTCGTTGTCGACCCAATGCCGCTGCGCGAGCGCGGCCAGCGGCACCTCCGGCAGCCCGGCGAGCGGGTCGTCGAGACGGACGACCGCCAGGTACGGGTCCTCGGCCAGCCGGTGCACGACGACCGACCCGGGATGTTCGGCCCCGGTCTCCTCCACGAAGATGTCGATGTCCGGGTCGCCCGGCGTGAATTCGGTCAGCATCAGGTCCAGCCGCAGGCCGGGGAATTCGGTGCGCAGCGCGGCGACCGTCGGGGCGAGCCATGTCGAGCCGGCCGAGCCGAAGTAGCCGATCGACAGTCGCCCGACGCGTCCGGCGCGCAGTTCGGTGACGACCTGCTCGACCCGGCTGAAGGACTCGAACAACGCCTCGGCTTCGGCGGCGAGCGTCCGCCCGGCCTCGGTGGGCTCGATGCCGCGGCCGGACCGTTCGAACAGCTGCAGCCCGGTCTCCCGTTGCAGCGTGGTGATTTGCTGGCTCACCGCGGACGGCGTGTAGCCCAGCGCGGCGGCACTTGCCCGGATCGACCCGGAGGCGACGACGGCGCGCAAAACGCGGAGGCGGGGGATGTCCAGCATGCTGTCAATGTACAGCCGTCCTTAACAGAGGTACAGAACTAATCGCTTGTGCTGTACATAGGCGCGAGGTGACGATGGCCAGGTGACCGATCTTGTGGAAACCGCCCAGCCCGCCGTCAAGACCGACCTCGGCAAGATCGCGGCCGCCGCCGGGCTCGCCGTCGTGCTGTGGGCCTCGTCGTTCGTCGCCATCCGGAGCGTGGGGCACGCGCTGTCCCCGGCCCCGCTGGCGCTGCTGCGGCTCGCCGTCGCGGCCGTCGCGCTCACCGTGTTCGCAGTGGCCAAGGGCGCCGTCCGCGTCCGGCTGTCCCGCAAGGCGTTCCTGCTGGTCGCGGCCTACGCCGTGCTGTGGCTGGCCGCGTACACCGTCGTGCTCAACGCGGGAGAGCGGCACGTCGACGCTGGGACCGCCGCGTTGCTGGTGAACCTCGCGCCGCTGATGGTCGCCGTCGCGGCCGGGAAGTTCCTCGGCGAAGGCTTCTCGCGCTCGCTGATCATCGGTTCGCTGGTCGCGCTGGGCGGAGCCGCGTTGATCGCGACCGGTGCCACCGGAAGCAACGACTGGGCAGGCGTCCTGTTGTGCCTGCTGGCCGCTGTCTTGTACGCCGCCGGAGTGATGGTCCAGAAGGTGACGCTGCGCCACGTGGACGGACTGACCGCCATCTGGCTCGGCTGTGTCGTCGGGGCCGTGGTGCTGCTGCCGTGGGCACCGCAACTGATCGGCGAGCTGGAAGCGGCACCCACCGGGGCGGTGCTCGGCAGTGTCTACTTGGGAGTGTTCCCTACCGCGGTCGGCTTCACCGCGTGGGCATACGCCCTGCGCCGCACGGACGCCGGTCGCCTGACGATGGTGACCTACGCCGTGCCAGCGGTGGCGGTGTTGCTGTCGTGGCTGCTGCTCGCTGAAACGCCGAGCGCGTATGGGCTTATCGGCGGGGTGCTGTGCTTGGCCGGTGTGGCGATCTCGCGCCGTCGCTAGCTACGTCCCCACACCGAGACGAGGGGATAGGACGACACGGTGAACCGCGGATCGGCGAGCACCCGGCGGAACTGCTCAACCTCCTCCGCCGACACGCCGTCCGCGGCGAGCTTCTCCGCCAGCTCCACCGAATTCGCCGCCAGCAACCGGATCTCCGGACCGCCGCCAGGCCACCGGGTCGTCGCTCGCGCACTGCCGACCTCGCGCAATCCGGCACCGGTGAGCACCTCCGGCAGCCGTCCGGCCCATTCGACGTCGCTGCCCGCCCGTTCGAGCAGGTCCAGGATCCGGCCTTGTACAGAACCGAAAACCGCGGCGCTCTCGTCGTCGGGCGTGGCGAGCACTGTCTGCCCGCGCGGTTCGATCTCCTCGAGGACCAGCCAGCCGCCGGGGAGGAGGGCGTCGGTCAACTTCGCTACCAGTTCGTCCCGTTCCGGAAACTGGATCAGCACCAGCCGGGCGTGGATCAGGTCGAACTTCCGTTCCGGCAGCGGCTCCTCGCGCACGTCGTGGCGCACGGCCGTGGCGTTCGCGGGCAAGTCGGCCAGCAGCCGGGTGTCGAGGTCGGTGGCCAGCACATACTCGGCCCGTTCGGCGAGCCATCGGGCGATCGACCCGCCGCCCGCGCCGATTTCCCAGCAGGACCAGCCCGCGCCGACTCCGAGGTTCCCCAAGTGCTGAACGGTGGTCGCGTCGTAGCTGGCTTCGAGGGCGGACATCCGGTCGCTCGCCGGGGCGGCTGCGTTGTCGAACGGGTACTCGTCGTCCATTCCGCCATCCTGCCAGCAATCGCGCTGGGCAGGATGGCGGAAGTCTCAGCAGGTTTCGCGCACGTAGGCGGAATCGCCCTTCGGCGTGACGTCCCGGTCGCGGCGGACGACGCTGAGCGTGCTGCCCCACTTGGCACACGCGTTGCGCAGGCCGTCCTCGGAGTATTCGATGACGATCACCTGGTTGCCGAAATGCTGGGTGTACTCCGCGCAATTGTCCTGCTCGCCGCATTCCTCGGCGACGGCGAAGTCAAGACCGTTGTCCACTCGCGACGAAGCGAGCTCCGAGGTGTTCTTCTGGCCGATCGCGAGGCCTTTCCCGTGCGCGCGCTGGGAAAGCAGCTTGACGAGGTCCTGGGCGTTCCGTGCGCTGAGCAGGCCCTGGGACCGGGTGAAGCTGTCGTAGTTGTCGGGCTCGACGGCCTGGTAGCCCTTGCCCGCGCATTCGTCGATCCACGTGCCGACCTTGTCCGCGATCCGGCTCCGTTTGTCCGCGGTGCGCAGGTCGAGCAGCGCCTCGTTCCAATCGTGATCGATGACGACGTTGCCGTTGTCGTCGCGCAGAACCAGGTCGCCCCAGTCCTTTTCGGCGCCGGGCTGCGCCTGGAAAGCGTTGACGTAGCAGATGTTGTACAGCCCGGCCGCCGCCGGTGCGCTGTGGTCGCGGCTGACGACCCGGACGCCCGTCGGCGGCTGGTAGGGGCCGCCGATCTGGTAGTCGAACCCGGCGTGCGGGGCCGGCAGCGGAACGTCCTTGACCTGGCTGTGCGGCGAGGGCAGCGGCGCGCTTTCCGCCGTGCCGCTGGCCCCGAGCGCGCACGCCGAACTGCCGATCAGCAGCGCGGCGGCCACGGTTCCGCGAGAAATCCGACCAGGAAGCGAATGCATCTGGTGACTCCAGCGTTGGTGAGTACGGCCCCGCCTCGGACGGTGGAGAAGACATCCTGGCGACTGGGTCCGGGCTCGCGGGACAATCCGCATTACCGGCTGGGCGTACTTCTGGCGCCTGCCCGTCCGGCAGGCACCAGAAGTTTAGCGGATCACCGCGCCGCGCCGTCAAGAGTCGTTAGCTGCCCAGCGTTTTCCGCAACCCGGGCTGGAGCGCGTCGCCGTGCGCGAGCACCATTTCGTCGCACAGTTCCCAGATGCGTTCGACCGGAAGCGCGGCCGCGGTGGCGGGATCGGTCATCGCGGCGTGGCGGATGTGCCGGGGATCGTCCTCGATCGCCGCGCGCACCACGAGTTCGGTGGTGCTCAGGTAGGTGCGGTTGAGCGCGGCGAGCTGCGGCGGAAGCGCGTTGACCCGCGTCGGGCGAATGCCGGTGGCGTCGGCGAGGCACGGCACCTCGACGGCTCCGGTCGCCGGAAGATTCGGGATCAGCCCGCGGTTGAGCACATTGCCGTAAACGGTGCGCGGCGTGCCGGTGACGACACTGTGGATGATCTGCGGTGCGTATTCGTTGGTACCTTCGACGGTGAGCGGTTCGTCGCGCTCGATGGCCTGGCGCGTACGTTCGTATTCGGCTTCGTTCTCCGCCACGACGTCCAGATACGCGCCGATCGGCAGCCGCAGCCGTTCGATTTCGCTGGCGTGGCCGAGATACCACGGCACGTATTCGGAGGAATGCTCGCTCGTTTCGGTGGGGTAGTAGCCGAGCCGCCGGAACATGTCGAACCGCACACGCCGCCGAAGCTGCGGGTCTTCGGCGAGTTCGGCGAGCCGCGGGTACAGATCGTTGCCCTGATGTTCCAAACGCAGGATCCAGGCCTGGTGGTTGATGCCCGCGGCGTGGTAAGCGACCTCGGACAGCGGCACCTCCAGCAGCGCGGCCAGGTCGTGCACGGTCCAGTACACCGAATGGCACAGGCCGACGACGCGGTCCGAGCCGAGCGTCTCGGACAGGTACTGCACGTTCATCGCCATCGGGTTCGTGTAGTTCAGCAGCCACGCCTGCGGGCACACCCGCGCGATGTCCTCGCCGAGTTCGCGCAGGAACGGGAAAGTGCGCAGGGCACGGAAAATCCCGCCGACGCCGAGCGTGTCGCCGATGGTCTGCTTCACCCCGAAGCGCGCGGGGATGTCGAAGTCGACGCGGGTGGCCTCGCCCATTCCGATTTGGACCATGTTGATGACGAAATCCGCGCCGTCGAGGGCTTCCCGACGGTCCGCGTGCGCGGTGAGGACCGGCTTGGCTCCGCGCGCTTCGGCGATGCGACCGGCCGCCGCGTGCGCGATGCGCAGGCGTTCCGGGTCGATGTCGTGCAGCGCGACGTGCACCTCGGCCAATTCGGGGTAGGCGAACAGGTCTGCCAGCAGACCCTGGGTGAACACGACGCTGCCGGCGCCGATGAAGGTGATCTTGGTGGTCATGCACTTTCCGTTTCAGTGAGATGGAGCTCGTTCCAAGTGGGCTGGCCGTCGATCCCGCCGTGCGCGAGCGTCGAACGGCCGCCGCCTTCGACCCCGGCCCGCAGCGCGTCGGACAACGGCAGACCGCGCAGCGTCGCGGCGAGGAACGCGGCGTTGAAGCTGTCCCCGGCGCCGACGGTGTCGAGCGGGGTGATCGAGGACGCGGGAACCGTGACGGTTTCGCCGCGGTGGTGCGCGAGCGCGCCGTCGGCACCGTTCTTGACGACGACAGTCGGACCCTGTGCGGCGAGGTGTGCCGCGGCGTCGTGCAGGCTGGATTTTCCGGACAGCTGAAGGGCTTCGGCGGCGTTGGGCAGGAGGTAGTCGGTCTCCTGAAGTACCAGCGGGATGCCGCTGGGATCCCACTGCCGCGCTGGGTCGTCGTTGGTGTCCAGCGAGGTCGTCGCGCCGTGCGCCCGCGCGGTGCGGAACAGCTCCGGCAGCCCGGCGGCCAGCTTGGGCATCAGGAAGTACGACGAGGCGTGGACGTGCCGGGCGCTCGCCAGCAACTCGGCGGGGACGTCCGCCGCCGACACGGCGTCCAGCACACCGGCGCTGGTGATGATGGCGCGGCTGTCGTCGCGGGTCAGGATCGCGGTGAGCGGGGTCGGCAGCGTCGGATCCACCGTGAGCGTCTGGGTGTCGACGCCGCGGTCCTCGAGGATGTCGCGGACGAAACGACCGGCGGTGTCGTCGCCGATCCGTCCGGCGAAGGCGACCTTCAGCCCCAGCCGGGCGGCCCCGGCGGCGGTGATCGCGGCGGACCCGCCGAGGGTGATGCAGCCGTGGCCGACGAGGTTCTCCCGTTGCCGGAAGTCGAGGTCCTCGGTCAGCGGCCCGAGGACGACGTCGGGGTTGACGTCGCCGAGCACGAGCAGGTCGAAGCGGTGCGGCATGCGTGGTTCCTCTGGACGACTCGGTTCAGCCTTTGAGGCCGCTGGAGGTGATGGACTGGATGAACGTCTTCTGCGCGCCCAGGAATGCCAGCAGCACCGGCAGCACGGTGATCACGTTCCCGGCCATCACCGCGGCCCAGTTCGTGTGGTGCTGTCCCTGGAAGGTGGTGAGGCCGAGCTGCAGCGTGTACTGGGTGTCGTGGTTGATCGCGATCAACGGCCAGGTCAGGTCGTTCCAGGTGCTGAGGAAGGTCAGCACCGCGACGGTGCTCAGCGCAGGCCGGGACAGCGGAAGCACGATCCGCACCAGCACGCGCAGCCGTGAACAGCCGTCGATCCAGGCCGCTTCCTCCAGTTCGCGCGGGAGCGACAGGAAGAACTGCCGCAGCAGGAACACGGCGAACGGCGTGACCAGCGACGGAACGATCAGCGCGCCGAGCGAGTCGATGAGGCCGAGCTTTTTCATCACCAGGAACGTCGGGATCATGGTGAGCTGGAACGGCACCGCCATAGTCGCCATCATCAGCCCGAGCATCGCCTTCGAACCGCGGAACCGCATGCGCGCGAACGCGTAGCCGCCGAGCGAGCCGAAGACGAGGTTGGCCGCCACGGTCACGACCGACACGATCAGCGAGTTGGAGAACCAGCGCAGGAACAGCGCGTTCTCCAGCACGTACCGGTAGCCGGAGAAGTCGATCCCGGACGGCCACAGCGACGGCGGGAACCGGTTGATCTCCGCGTTGCTCATCACCGAACTCAGCAGCAGCCACACCAGCGGGGCCGCGAACACCAGCGCCAGCGGAGCCAGCAGCAGATGCCACGGGCTGAACGGCAGCCGCCAGCGCCTGCGCTGACTCACGACGGGCAGCTGGGCCGCGGATACGGGGGCGACGTGGGCGCGCGTCGTCATCGGACCTCCTTGTTGCGGCGCAGCAGCCGGACGCCCAGCCCGAGCGCCAGCAGCACGACGGCGAGCACGTACGCGGCGGCGGCGCCGTATCCGGCGGTGAAGTTCTGGAACGCCTGCTGCCAGATGAAGTAGACGATCACCGTGGTCGAACCGAGCGGCCCGCCTTTGGTGGTGACGTAGGTCAGGTCGAACACCTGGAGCGATTGGATCAGCTGCCACAGCGTCAGGAACGTGGTCACCGGCAGCACCGCGGGCAGGGTGACGTGCCTGAGAATCCGGAATGGACCGGCGCCGTCCAGCCGCGCGGCTTCGATGAGCGACGGCGGCACGTCCTGCAGCGCGGCCAGGAAGACCACCATGCAAAACCCGGTGCCGCTCCACAGCGTGATGGCGACCAGGATCAGCAGCGCCTGCGACGGGTCGGTCAGAAACCCTTGCTGGCTAAGCCCGATCCGGTGCAGCAGCGAGTTGGCGACCCCGAATTCGGGGTCGAGGATGAACGAGAACAGGACACCCTGTGCGGTGGCCGACAGCACGAACGGCACGAACATCAACGTCCGGTACGCGCCGATGAAGCGCACCCGCCGGTTCAGCGCGAGCGCCAGCGCGAGGCCGAGCACGATGCTCAGCGGGACGTATAACGCCGTGTACAGCAGCGTATTGCCGACCGCTTGACCGAAGTGCGGGTCCTGCGCGAGCGCCGCGTAGTTGTCGACGCCGACGAACCGGGACGGGGTGACGAGGTCGTCGGCCTGGAACGACAGAATCAGCGACCACACGACGGGCACCAGGCCGAGGCCGATGATGACGATCACCGAGGGGCTCAGGTAGGCCCAGGCGGTGGCGGTCTCGCGTCGGCGGCGGGTCTTGGCGGCCGGAGCTACTGTGATCGGGCCGGGATGTACGGACATGGGCGGGGTCCTAACGGGGGATGATGAGGGCGGCGTTGGCCGCGGAAGCACAGTCGCGCATGGCGTCGGCGGGGGTCGCGCGCCCGAGCAGCACGGAGACGATCGCCGCGGCGACGGCCTGCGAAACCTGCGGGTAGGCGGGGTGGTTGGCGCGGACGTGCGAGTTCTCGAGCGACTTGACGAACACGGAAAGGCCCGCGGTGTCCTGGGTTTTGCGCTGCCATTCCGGAAGACGCTGCGATTCGGCGCTCAACGGGAGGCTGCCGGCGCCGACGTCCCAGACGACGTCCTGGGCCGGCGCGGTGAGCCAGCGCAGGAACGTCTTGGCCGCGGCGAGGCGGCGGTCGCCGTTGTCGAACACCGTCCAGGTGTCCGGTCCGGAGATGGTGATCGGGTTTCCGGTGAAGGTGGGCAGCGGGACGATGTGGTAGTCGAGCCCCGCGTCGTTGATGTCGGGCAGCTGCCACGGACCGGTCGGCACCATCGCGATCCGGCCGGAGGCGAAGGCTTGGTACATCTGCTCGGAGCCGGGTTTCGGGTCGATGTAGACACTGCGGTCGGCGGAGAGCTGCCGGATGACGTCGAGCGCTCGCACCCCGCTGTCGGCGAAACCGATGCTGCGGCCGTCCTGGCCGACGATGGTGCCGCCGAGGTCCCAGATCATCGGCCACAGCCGCCAGACCGTGTCCTCGTCGCCCGCGCCGGGCCAGGCGGTGCCGAACTGCCCCTGGTCGCGGTTGGTCAGTTTCTTCGCGGCGGCAACGAAATCCGGCCAGCGCCAGTTCTCGTCCGGCAGCGGGACGCCGTGGTCCTGGAACAGTTTCTCGTTGCAGGCCACGGCGAGCGAGTCGAGCATCGCGGGCACCGCACGGACGCGTTCGTTCACGGTGACCGCTTCGAGCGCCGGCTTCCAGAACTGGGTGCCTTGGTTGACGACGTCGCCCATGTCGGCCACTCGCGGACTGCGGGCGATGCTGGCGAGGTCGGAGCCGAAGATGTAGGCGATGTCCGGGTAAGAACCGGAGGCGAGCGCCGCGGTCACCTTCTGCAGCATGGCATCGGCGAGCACGCCGCCGCCGAGGTCGATCCGGATGTCGGGGTGCTCGCGCTCGAACGAGGCGACCAGCTGCTTGAGGACTTTGAGGCCGGTGTCGTTCTGGCCGTGCCACATTTCGACGGTGACCGGTCCGGACGTGGCGGCGGGCGCTTCGGCGCAGGCCGCGGCGGCGGGTACCAGCGCCATGGCCGCCGCGCCGCGGAGAAACCCGCGCCGGGTCAGGGTTCGCACGCGCATGGGATCGTTTTCCTTCCCTTGCGCTAGCAGCGTGGGCGGGGACGGCGGGAGGGTGGAGTCATCTGCGGTTTCCTTCCGGCGGGGAGAAGTAGGCGGCTACCGTTCGGGGGAGGGGAGGAATGTCGATCGGCACGGAGCCGGAGCGCAGGGATTGCGTGGCGAGCGCACCCGTCGCCACCGCCTCGCGGGCGGCGATCGGGGACAGTTCCGGCGGGTCGCCGTGCGCTGCGTAACGCAGGAATTCAGTCATGGTAAGGAGATCCGCGTCCCGATGTCCTGGTGCGACACCGTCGATCGGGTGCTCGCGGTCTCCGTCCAGCGACCATTCGCGGCGGTGATTCCACACTTTCACCACGCCGCCGCCGGTGTCGCCGAAGTTCTCCGCGCGGCCTTCGGTGCCGATCACGGTGTAGTTGCGCCAGTAATCGGGCGTGAAGTGGCACTGTTCGTAGCTGGCGAGCACGCCGTTGTCGAGTCGCATGTGGACCATCGAGAGGTCTTCGACGTCGACGACCGGGTTGAGGCCGGTTTGCGTTGCCGGGGGCCAATTGTCGAAGGAGAACCAGTCGTCGGCCAGGCGGTCGCCTTGGCCGCTTCGGTCGGCGATCCTGCCGTAGACGGCGAGGTCGCCCATCGCGGTGACGCGGCGGGTGAAGCCGCCGGCGAGGTAGTGGATGACGTCGAGGTCGTGGCTGGCCTTCTGCAGCAGCAGCGAATTCACGCGGCTGCGGTCGGCGTGCCAGTCCTTGAAGTAGTAGTCGCCGCCGTTGCCGACGAAATGGCGGCACCACACGGCTTTCACCTCGCCGATCTCGCCGCGGGTCACGACGTCGCGCAGCGTGCGGACGACGGCTGCGTGCCGGAAGTTGTGTCCGATGTAGAGCTTCGTGCCGGTTTCCTGGGCAGCGGCGAGGACCGCGTCCGCGTCGGGAAGCGTTGTGGCGAGGGGTTTTTCGAGGTATACGGACACTCCGGCGCGAAGCAGGTCGACGGCGATCTCGGCGTGCGTCCAGTCCGGCGAGGTGACGATCGCGGCGTCGACCAAGTTCGCGAGTTCTTGGTGTCCGGCCACGATCTCGATGGCGCCGAACATCTCGCGCGCTCGCGCCCGGCCTCGCTCGTCGGGATCCGAAGCGGCGACAATCTCCGCCGCGACCCCGGATTCCGTTGCGTGCCGGGCGATCCCGGCCCGCAGGCCGACTCCGACCACACCGACCCGCAGCACCCCGCGGTTCGCCACGTCGCCACCTCACTTCTGCGTGATATTGATCTGCATCATGGCAAAACAATCAGAAATGCGCAACGGGCTCAGCTGGCGATGACGAGCTCCACCGAGGCCGCGGCCAGGTCGGCGGCGAACGAAGCGGGCACCTCGGAGTCGGTGGCGAGGACGTCGATCGCGTCGAGCCGGCAGATGCGGGCGAACGTCGGCTTGGCCAGCTTCGTCGCGTCCGCCACCGCGATCACGCGCCGCGCGACCTGGCTGAAGTGTCTGCTGACCTCGGCTTCTCCCTCGTGCAGCGTGGTCGCGCCGTACTGCGCGCTCAGGCCGTCGACGCCGAGGATGACCGTGTCGAGCGCGAACCCCGAGAGCGCGTCCGAGACGAGCGAGCCGATCAGTTCATAGGACTGGCGCCGCGCGACGCCTCCGGTCACGACGATCTTGACCTGCGCGCGGACGGACAGCTCGTAGGCGATGTTGAGCGCGTTGGTGACGACGGTCAGCCCCGGTTCGCCGTCGGTGCGGACGAACCGCTCGCTCTTGCCCAGCGCGCGGGCGACCTCGGTGGTCGTGGTGCCGCCGTTGATGCCCACGGTTTCCCCCGGCTGTACCAGGTCGGCGGCGCGGGCGGCGATCGCGGTCTTCGCCTCGGCCTGCCGGGCGATCTTGTACTGCAGCGGCAGTTCGTAGCCGGTGCCCAGCGCGGCGGCCCCGCCGTGGGTGCGGGTGATCAGCCGCTGGTCGACGAGGATTGTCAAGTCCCGTCGCGCGGTCGCGGGGGAGACGTCGAGCGCGGCGCCGATCTCCGAAACCGTGACGTTGCCCCGTTCGCTCACCAATTCGAGCAGGGCGTTCAAGCGTTGCTGGGGCGTCATGCCGGGTCTCTCGTTCCTGGTCGGAGGCGGTCCGGTGCTCATCCTAAGGCGCGGTTCGGCGCAACCGCGTGAGCGAATCTGCATCTGAATGGCTGGACCGATCAAAATCACTCAAGTAATCTGACGGAGGCGATCACCTCCCTTGCCCTGGATCGAAAGGCCTCCATCCCGTGTCCTCCCTTCCGGATGCCCCCGGCTCCTTCGCGGCCGCCGAACTGGCTTCCCAGCCCGAGATGTGGCGCGCGGCAGCTGCCCTCGCCCCGTCAGCAGCCCTGCCCCAGCCAGGCGAACGAGTGGCGGTCGTCGGCTGCGGCACCAGCTGGTTCATCGCGATGAGCTACGCCGTCGCCCGCGAACAACGCGGCCACGGGATCACCGACGCCTTCGCCGGCTCGGAGTATCCGGCGTCGCGCGAATACGACCGCGTCGTCGCGATCTCCCGCTCCGGCACCACGACCGAGATCATCGACCTGCTCACCGCCCTGCCCGCGCAGCGCACCGTGCTGATCACCGCGGTCGGCGACAGCCCCGCGGCCGCGCAGGCGGACGAGGTCGTCGAACTTTCCTTCGCCGACGAGCAATCCGTCGTGCAAACGCGGTTCGCCACCACCGCGCTCGCCCTGCTGCGCGCGGGCCTGGGCGACGACATCGACCAGCTCGCCGCGGCCTGCTCCGAGGCGCTGGCCGAACCGATCGACGACCTGATCGACGCCGAACAGGTCACCTTCGTCGGCCGCGGCCCCGCCGTCGGCCTGGCCTGCGAAGCCGCGCTGAAAACCCGCGAGGCCGCACAGTTCTGGGCCGAGTCCTACCCCGCCATGGACTACCGCCACGGCCCGATCGCGATCGCTCAACCAGGCCGTCTCGTCTGGTCGCTGGGCGAGCCGCCTGCCGGACTCGCGGACGAGGTCGCCCGCACCGGCGCCCGATTCGTGCACCACGACCTCGACCCGCTGGCCGCACTCGTGGTCGCGCAACGCTTCGCCGTCGCACTGGCCGCCCGGCGCGGCCTGAACCCCGACCGCCCGCGCTCGCTGACGCGCTCGGTCATCCTCGTCTGATGATCGTCGCCGTGACGCCGAACCCGGCCATCGACGTCACCTACCGGGTCGGCACCCACACGCCCGGGGACACCAACCGGGTGCTGGAGGTGCAGCGACGACCAGGCGGCAAAGGCGTCAACGTCGCCCGCGTACTCGCCGCGATGGACGTCCCGGTCCGGGCAGTACTCCCTCTGGGCGGCGATGCGGGCCGATGGCTCGGTTCTGCCTTGGACATTCCGTTCGACACCGTCCCGATTTCCGGCGAGAACCGCACCACCGTGACGGTGACCGGGGACGGGCATCCCACTGTCTACACGGAACCCGGCCCGGAAGTGTCCGAAGTGGAATGGACGGCTTTCGGCAGGCACCTGGCCGAGTGTCTGGCTGATGCCAGAGTCCTGGTGGTTTCCGGCTCTCTGCCGCGCGGTTCTTCACCGGATCTGGTCGCCGAGTGGGTCCGCATCGCCCGAAAAGCCGGAGCGCGGACGCTGGTCGATGCATCGGGGCCGGTTCTTCTGGCCGCTGCGCGGGCTGGTGCTGTCGTGAAGCCGAACCGGGCTGAGCTGCTCGACGCGACGTCTGCTGCCGACGAAGCTTCCGGCGCGGGAACGCTTCTCCGCCTTGGCGCCGAGTTGGTCGTGGTCTCGCGCGGGGCCGAAGGAATAGCCGCCTACACCCCGGGAGGAGTCTTCACCGTCCCTGCCATCCCCGACGTGCACGGCAACCCGACCGGTGCCGGGGATGCCGCAACCGCCGGACTGGCCTCAGCCCTCGCCGCCGGTCGTCCTCTGATCGAAGCCCTGCGCACTGCCGCCGCACTGGGCGCTGCAGCCGTCCTCCGGCCGGTCGCCGGTGAGGTCGACCTGCCCGCCTACCACCGATTCCTGAACGGAGCCTCCGCATGATCACCCGCCCCGACCTGCCCCGGCTGCTGGCCGCCGCCCGCGAGCGCGGTTCCGCCGTGGGCGCGTTCAACGTGATCATGCTCGAACACGCCGAGGCCAT
The DNA here is from genome assembly GCF_041346965.1 of Amycolatopsis sp. cg13. Lineage (GTDB taxonomy): Bacteria > Actinomycetota > Actinomycetes > Mycobacteriales > Pseudonocardiaceae > Amycolatopsis. The sequence goes on along the minus strand of NZ_CP166848.1, from coordinate 1,878,074 downwards.
CACCGAAGGCGCGGAGCAGGTCGGATTGCCGGTGGTGCTGCAGATCAGCGAAAACTGCGTCCGCTACCACGGCGGCCTGGCCCCGATCACCGTGGCGTCGTTGGAAATCGCCCGCCGCGCGTCCGTCGATGTGCTGGTGCACCTGGACCACATCGAAGACCCCGAGCTGATCCGTGAAGGCATCGAACTGGGCGTCGACAGCGTGATGTACGACGGCTCGCGGCTGCCCTATGCGGAAAACCTGCGCACCACCCGCGAAATCGCCGACCTGTGCCACGAGGCAGGTGTGGCAGTGGAAGCCGAACTGGGCGAGGTCGGTGGCAAGGACGGGGTGCACGCCCCCGGTGCCCGCACCGACCCGGCCGAGGCAGCGGACTTCGTGGCCGCAACCGGGGTCGACGCGCTGGCCGTGGCAGTCGGCACGTCCCACGCGATGGTGGAGCGGACCGCGCAGGTGGACCGCGCGCTGGTGACCCGATTGCGAGATGCCATCCCGGTCCCGCTGGTATTGCACGGCTCGTCCGGCCTGTCCGACGAAGAACTGCGCGGTGCGGTGGTGAGCGGGATGACGAAGGTCAATATCTCAACGCACCTGAATGGCCTGTTCACGCGCTCGGTGCGGCAGTTCCTGGCGGAGCAGCCGGAGGCGGTGGACCCGAGGAAGTACGTCAGGCTGGGGAGGGCGGCGGTGGCTTCGGAGACCGCTCGGCTTCTGCGCCTGCTTGCGGGTTGATCCTGGGCGGCGTGTACAGGTGCATGCGGTAAGCAGTAGGGAGCGGTCCGTTGACTGTCTCCGGGGTCAGGCTGAATCCGAAATGCCCTCCCAGGATCGCCATCATCGCGACCGACGCGTCGCGGATGGTCGCCCGTGACGGGAAGTCGAGGAGCCCGGCGTCGAACATCTCGTCGTCGAACATGTGGGGGCGACTCCCGGCCCGGGAGTCGTAGGGCGCGCCGCAGCCGAACGCGAAGACGAAATCGCCGTGCGAGAGATAGCTGACCTCCGCCGGGTCGAACGGGTTGGCGGAAATGAGGACAACCTCGGTGTTCTGGGCCAAGTGGCTCGAGATGCCGTCGACGTAGCTCTTCTGCTGCGAGTACTCCACCGCGACTGTCCATTCGCCGGACTCGGCGACGCGGATCCACTGCGGCCCCTCGTCGTACATGCCCGTTTGCAGCACCGGGTCGGTCAGCGCTTGCCGCGCGGTCATCGTCCGTGCCGAGTCCGGGTCGATGTCGAACGTGCGGAACACTTCGGCGACGCTCATCCCGCGCACGAAAGTCAGTGCGCCGCCGGGGATGACGCCACCAGGGGAGGCCAGCCAAGCCCAGCCCGGATCCAGCCGGTACCGGTCGGCCACGGGCGATTTCTCGTTCATCGGCGTTCCTCCGCAGGCGATCTTATGCGCCTGCGGCGGCTTGGCGTGCGGAGCGCGCGGACTCGCGCGTCAGGTACTCTTGGTATACCAAAGCGCTCCCGCTGAGAAAGGTGCTCTCCGTGTTGATCCGTGACGTCCGTCCCTGGGGCGGTCAGCGCAGCGACGTCGAGGTGGCCGGCGACCGGATCGCTGCGGTCCGGCCGCACGATCCGGCGGCGGCGCCTGGGCCGGACGTGGTCGAGGGGCGCGGGCGGTTGCTGTTCCCGTCGTTCAGCGACGTGCACGTCCACCTCGACTCGACGCGGATCGGGCTGCCGTTCCGGCCGCACACCGGTGCGCCGGGCGTGTGGGCGATGATGCTGAACGACCGCGAGAACTGGCGGAACGCCGAAGTCCCGCTGCCGGAGCGCGTCGCGGGCACGCTGGAGCGGATGATCGCGAACGGCACCACGCGTGTGCGCACTTACGCGCAGGTCGACATGGACTGCCAACTCGAGAAGCTCGACGCGGTCCTCGCGGCCAAGGAGCGCTTCGCGGGGCACGCGGACGTCGAGGTCATGGCGTTTCCGCAGGCCGGGATCCTGCGCGAGCCGGGCACGGTGGACGTGCTGGAGGCCTCGCTGCGTTCGGGCGCGACGGTCGTCGGCGGGATCGATCCGTGTTCGCTGGACAAGGACCCCAAGGGGCATCTGGACGTCGTGTTCGGGCTGGCCGAGAAGTACGGCGTCGAGGTGGACATCCACCTGCACGAACCGGGGCATCTCGGCGTGTTTTCGACCGACCTGGTGATCGAGCGGGTCCGCGCGCTGGACATGCGGGGCAAGGTGACCATGTCGCACGCGTACGAGCTGGGGTCGGTTTCGGAAGCGGTGAGCCGCCGGCTGATCGACACGTTCGCGGAGCTGGACATCGCGATGGCGACCGTCGCGCCGTCCGTCGACCGGCAGTTGTCGCTCGCGGACCTGACGACCGCGGGCGTGCGCGTCGGGCTGGGGGAGGACGGCCAGCGCGATTACTGGAGCCCGTACGGCAACTGCGACCTCCTCGACCGCACCTGGCAGCTGGCTTTCACCCACGGGTTCCGCCGCGACGAGCTGATCGAGATGGCACTGGCGGTCGCGACGATGGGCGGCGCGTCGATCATGAGCCACGACGTCCCCCGACTGGCGGGCATCGCCGACCGGCCCGGAGTGGCAGTCGGCGACCGCGCGGACTTGGTCCTCGTGGACGGCGAGACTCCGACCAGCGCGGTGATGGACCTGGGCAAGGACCGAACGGTGCTGCACGACGGCGTCGTGGTGGCCGACGGGTTGGCGGTCGTCGACCTCTGACGGGCGAAGTCCGGCGGGGTCGGGAGAGCCTGCTGGACTGGTGCCGATGCTTCAGTTCCGCTGAGATTTCACGGGGCACCTGAGATCTCAGCGGAGCTGTGCGGGGTGGCGTTGGGATCCGAGCACTGCCGTTACCGGGCGGCGTTGAGATCTCAACGGGGCCGGTTGATCGAATCGCGATGGGCATGGGGATATCGCTGCCATCCCGGCAGCTCCTGAGATCTCAGGGAGCCAGGGATCCGTTCGCGCGGCAGTGCTGAGATCCCAGCGGAGTGCGTTACTCAGCTCCCGCCAGGCCGCGAGGCCGCAACCCGCCGAAGCGAAATCCCGGGCTAACGGAAGCACCTCAACCCGCCGAAGCGGTCTCCTCCGCCGGATGCCGCCGCGCCGCCTCGCTCGTGCCCGTCGCCAGATGAGCCAGCACAAGCCGTTCCACCCGCTCGACGTCGCGGTCCACGATCGCCTCGTACAGAAGCTCGTGTTCCGCCGCCATGGCTTCCAGGTCGTCGTGCTGGCCCAGCAGCCACCGCATCCGGCTGCGCAGCGTTCGTTCCAGTTCGCCAAGCAGTTCGTTCGCCGACAGCGATGTCACGACCTCGTGGAAATCCGCGGCCGCGCGGCGAGCCGAAACCGCGTCGCCGGCGCGGGCGGCGCGCAGTTCCGTGTCCAGCACCTCCCGCAGCCGCGCCAGGCCCTCGCGGGTGCGGCGCTGCGCGGCGAGCCGGAAAGTGAGGCCTTCGAAGGCCGTGCGCACCTCGTTGAGGTCCGCGACATCCGAAGCGGTGAACTCCCGCACCACCGACCACGACCGGGGCCGCGGCGTGACCAGGCCCTCGTTTCCCAGCGCGCGCAACGCGTCCCGCACCGGCACCCGGCTCACGCCCATCTCCGCGGCCAGGTCCCGTTCGACCAGCTTGCTGCCGGGAGCCCGCGTGCCGTCGAGGATTTCGTTGCGCAGCCGTTCCGTCACGCGCTCCGATTCCGAGGCGAAACCCGGCTCCATCCGATCCCCTCCCGCCGCCGTCACCGACAGTATCGGCGAACCTTCCCCCAGGCTCCCGGAAAACTCCGCCCCCGGCAAGGTCTGGCCGCCAGGTTCCGCCGTTTGGTATACCTAAATGCATCGACGGAAGGAACCCGATGCGTACTCGCTGGCGCGCGCGCCATGTGCTGGCCCACCAGAACGGACAGCACGCCCTGCTGGAGAACGGCGAGGTCGTGTGGGAGGACGACGTCGTCACCTACGTCGGCCCGCGGTATGCCGGAACGACCGACCTGGACGTCGACCTCGGCGAAGCGCTCGTCCTCCCGGGCCTGATCGACCTCGACGCGCTGACCGATGTGGACCATCTCGTCCTCGATTCCTGGGCTACCGCAGGCCGTGCGACCGGACTGCAGTGGTCGGAGGACTATTTCGCGAACCGCCGCCGCGACGTCTTCACTCCGGAAGAACGGCAGACCATTCGCGAGTACGCACTCGTTCAACTGGCGCTGCACGGCATCACGACGTTCATGCCGATCGCGTCGGAGGTCCATTCGTCATGGGCGGAACCGTACGAGGAACTCGTCGCGATGGCGGACTTCTCGCGGAACCTCGGCCTGCGCGGATATCTGGGCCCTGCTTACCGTTCCGGTGTCAATGTGGCCACTGTGGACGGTACGCGCACCGTCGCCTTCGACGAGCCCCGCGGCGAGGAGGGACTGGCCGACGCGCTGCGGTTCCTCGACCACGTAACGAAACTGGACGATCCGTTCGTCAACGGCGTTCTGCTGCCGTGCCGCATCGAAACTCTCACCGAAGACCTCATGCGCGCCACCGCCGACGCGGCGCGGCAGCGTGACGTCCTGGTGCGCCTCCACTGCCTGCAAGGCGTGCTGGAGCGGGAGCTGATCCTGGACCGTTATGGCGTAACACCGCTGGAAATGCTCAAGCGCACCGGCCTGCTCAACGACCGGCTGCTGATCCCGCACGGTCAGGTCCTCGACCGCCATCCCGATGTCTATGGAGAGGACCGCGGTGACGTCGCGGCGCTCGCCGCAGCCGGTGCGTCGGTGATCCACTGCCCGCTCACGTCATTCCGCTACGGCCACGCCCTGCGCTCCTTCCGCGACTACCGCGAAGCAGGCCTGAATCTGTGTCTGGGCACTGATTCCTTCCCGCCGGACCTGGTGCGCGGCATGGACGTCGGCGTGCATCTGGCGAAGGTGATGGACAACCGCGCCGATGCGGCACCGGCGGAGTGGTACGTCGAAGCCGCGACGCTCGGCGGTGCTCGCGCGCTCCGTCGTGACGACCTCGGCAAGCTGGCCCCGGGCGCGCAGGCGGACCTCGTCGCGTTCCATATCGGCGACCTCCGCGACGGTGTGCGGGATGATCCAATCAGGACGTTCCTGCTCAGCGGAACCGCCCGCCAGGCAACGCATTCCGTCGTCGCGGGGCGGCCGGTGCTGGTCGACGGACACGTCCCCGGCGTCGACGAGGAGGGCCTTCGCCGCCGTGCGCAGGCGTTGTTCGAGAAGATGCGCGCCGCGTATTCGGAGCGGGACGTCGAATGCCGGGAGGCGGGAGAGTTGTTCCCTCCGACCTTCCCGGCGTTCCAGGAATAACCCGGCTGCTGTTCGTGAGGGGAACCCTCAGGGACTCTGAGTCAAGGTCGGGACCTTGAGATGCGTTGCTTCAGCCAGCCGCCCGTCCACAAAGGACACTGGCACCGGCGAAACGCCCGATTGAAGCCCATGTGACCGGTGTCTTCCGGGTCGTGAGGGGAACCCAGCCTCCGCCGCCCCCCCACCGGCCCCGCAACCCCACCCGAGCGACGTTCCTGCCATCGGGACTCAGAGTCTGTGAGGGTTCCCCTCACAGACCGGGCTATCGCCGCGAGACGACAGCCCCGCCCTTCACCACGAGCCGCCGCGGAGGATGGGACACGACGGCTTCGGCCGGGTACACACTGTCTATCAAGAAGAAATCAGCGTGGTCGCCGATCCGCAGGCCGTAATCCTTGAGCCGTAACGCTTTCGCGCCGCCGTACGTCGCCGCGTGCAGCGCGAGTTCGATCTCCGGGTCGGTCCGGAACGAGCTGCGGTACGCCAGGTGCATGGTGCGTGTCAGCATGTCGCCGTCGCCGTAAGGGCCCCACAGATCGCGGATGCCGTCGTTGCCGCACGCGGCGTTCGCGCCCGCTGCCCGCATTTTGGCCAGCGGCGGCACCGGCCGGTCGTACACCGCCGCGGTGGTGAGCGTGATCTGCTGCTCCGCGAGGCCCGCGAGCAGCCGGTCCTGCTGCGCGTCCGGGATGCCGCAGATGCCGAACGCGTGCCCGATCGCGACCTTCCCGGCGAGGCCGAGCGCCTTCGTCCGCTCGATGATCAGCTCGATTTCCCAGGCCCCGAGCGGACCTTCGTCGTGCAGGTGCAGGTCGACGCCGCAACCGTGCCGGGCGGCGATGTCGAAGATCGCGTCGAGATGCCCGCGCGGATCGCGGTCGTAGCCGGCCGGGTCGATGCCGCCGACGTTCTCCACGCCGGACGCCACGGCCCGCTCCAGCAGCTCCAGCGTGCCCGGCCGGGTGAGCAGGCCGCCCTGGGGGAAGGCGACCTGCTCGACGGTGACCCGGCCGCGATGCCGCGCCGCCGCCTCCCGCACCGCCTCGATGCCGGACAGCCCCAGTTCGGGGTCGACATCGGTGTGCGTGCGGACGAAGGAAGTGCCGTTCGCGATCATCGCGCCGAGCAGCGCGGCCGCGGGTTCGGGCGAGGGGAGCCCGAATTCCTTGCGGCGGCGCTGTTCGTTCGAGATCCGGTCGGCGAGGACCGAACCCGAGGTGTTCGGCACCCAGGGGAGGCCCCAGAGGGTCTTGTCGAGATGGCAGTGGGCGTCGACGAGGCCGGGCAGCATCAGTGCGCCTTCGCCATCCTCGACCGGGAAATCGGCCGGGACGTCCGCGTCGGGTCCGAACCCAGCGATCCTGCCGTCGCGCACCAGCACGTCCGTCGGAGCGCCGCCACCGGGCCGGACGTTGCGCAGCAACAGGTTCACGCGACACCCTCCACGGCTTCGGCACGGACGGTCGGCTCGCGCCGCTCGGAGGTGGCGAGGCTGACGCCGACCGTGAGCACGACGTTGACGATGATCGCGAGGAGCCCGGGATTGAGGCCCCACAACGTGTTCTTCGAAGCCAGCACCGTCCACGCGACGATCGCGACGCCGACCACGAGCCCGGTCGCCGCGCCCGCCTTGGTCAGCCGCCGCCACACCAGCCCCAGCACGATCGCGGGGAAGAACTGGGAGACGCCGTTCTGGCCGGTCAGCAGCAGGTTCACCAGGAGCGCGGGCTGGAAGACCGCGAACAGCAGCGCCACCGCGGTCACCACGACGACCAGGCCGCGCGACAGCCGGAACACGCCCAGCTCGGAGGTCTTCGGCCGCAGGACGCCCTGGTAGACGTTGCGGGCCAGCAGCGTCGCGGACTGCAGGAGCAGCAGGCTGATCGGCACGATCGCGGCCAGCGCGCCCGCGCCGCCGACGAGGCCGACCACCCACGACGGCATGGTCTTCACGGTCAGCGAAAGCAGCGCGCCGTTGGTGGCGCTGCCCTTCAGCCCCGGCACGACGAGCACCGCGGCGAACCCGACGAACAGCGTCAGCGCGATCAGGATCTGGTACAGGGGAAGGTAAATCGCGTTGCGGCGGATCGTCTGCTCGGACTTCGCGGTGTACATCGCGGCCAGCGCGTGCGGGAACATGAAGAACGCCGCGCTCGTGACGAGCAGGGTCGACATCATCCACGGCACGCCGAGCGGGCTGCCCGGCGCCGGCACGCCGAGGAAGCCGGGGTGGTGCGCCTGCACGGTGTCGATGAGATGTCCGAAGCCGCCGAAGTAATGCACCGGAATCGCGATGCCGACGACCAGCACGGTGCCGATCAGCAGGATGTCCTTGAGCACCGACACCCACGCGGCGGCCTTCATGCCGGACGCGTAGACGAACACCGCGATCAGCACCACCGCGAGCACCATGCTGGTGACCCGGTTGATGCCGGTCGTCGTCTCGACGATCTGGCCGAGGCCGAGCAATTGCGCCTCGATGTAGGGGATCATGAACGCCACGCCGACGATCGCGGTGAGCGCGCCGAACCACGGGCTGCGGAAGCGGTGGGTGAAGAAATCCGCTTGGGTGACGAGGTTGTGCTTCTTCGCGTACCTCCACAATGGAGGGAGGAAGAAGTAGGACAGGACGAAGGCGCACGTGCCGTAGCCGGCGATGTAGAACGCCGCGCCGCCGTTGGCGTAGGCGAACCCGGAGGCGCCGAGATAGGTGAAGGTCGAGTAGGTCTCGCCGGCGGCGAGCACCCAGAACAGCAGCGTCCCGTACGACCGGCCGGCGACCGTCCACTGTTCGAGGTTCATCTGCTTCCGGCCGCGCGCGGCCAGTCCGATGACCACCGCCAGCGCCACCACGGCCAGCGCTACCGCCGCGCCCGCGTTCATCGCTGCTCCTGCTCGGTTTCGGCGGCGCCCGGGCGCCGGATGCGGTCGGCGACGCCGAGGAAGACGGGCGTGAGGGCCACCCAGAGCAGGATCCAGAACCCGATCTCGGGCAGGAACCAGATCCGGCCGTCGCCGCTGAACCAGGGCAGGCCGCCGATCATCGCCACGTAAGGGGTGAAGGCCACCGCGGCCACCACTGCGGAACGCTTCATCGCGCACACCCTTCGTTGTTTGGTATACCATAAGCGCGGCTGGTGGCGGGTTGTCAAGGGTGCGACGGGGAACGATGCCGGCTCGCGACCGTTCCGGGCCGCTGATGGCGGTTGGTGCGCTGGCGGCGGCGGAAACGGTCCGGCCGGGCACCGGACGGGGTCTGGTGGCTGTTTGTCCGATTTGGACGCTGTCGGTCCGGCTGTGGCTGGCTAGGTTGCGCTTTGGTAGACCGGACCGCCTGCCGTAAACCGGTCGCCCGCGCTTCCTCTCGGCGGTTACCGTGCCGTCGAGAGGGGGACGCAATGGACAACCCGACGACGGAACTGTGGCGGCCGACCGGCCCGGCCGAGCTGGAGCTGGTGCGCCAGTCCGGCTGGCGCGCGTGGCCGCCGCGGCTGCCGGAACAGCCGATCTTCTACCCGGTGCTGAACGAGGATTACGCGGTGAAGATCGCGCGGGACTGGAACGTCCGGTACGACGGCGCGGGTTACGTGACCCGCTTCCGCGTCGAAACGGCGTTCCTGGGCCGCTATCCGGTGCGGCAAGCGGGCGGCGAAACGATCCTGGAGTTGTGGGTTCCGGCTGAGGATTTGGCGGAGTTCAACGCGCACCTGGTCGGGGAGATCGAGGTCGTGCACGAGTTCCGCTGACCGGCGGCCGTGCTGGGTCACTCACAGAGCCGCACACGTCTGCGCTGGGTGAGGACGCTGTCCGCCTCCGGTGTGGTTGACGTCGGCAGCTAGGCGACGGTAAGTGACCGCATGGGTCGGCTTGCGTCACCGTGGACGGATGGATGCGCTACTGGCAGGGCTTTCCGGGCGGCTCCTGATCCAGTGCCGGCCCGCGCAGTCCGAGGCGCTGCTCGGCGTCAGCGCGGCGCACGGAACGGGGCTTGTCCTGACCGGGAAGTCGGCGACGGACGCGGTCAAGGGCCTTCGCGAGAGGGGACTGGACGGGCCGATCTTGTGCGATGCGGAACGTTACGCCGGAAAGCGGCGGGTACTGGCCGGAGCCGGAACGCATCCGGCGTGGTGCCGGGCGCAGAGAAAGCTCGGGTTGCTGCCCCTGACGGATTCCGGCTACCTCGCCGCGCGCGACTGGCAGGGGCTGCGCGGGATCCTGCTCGCTGCCGCAAGGGAGCCCACGGCGGTCGCGACGTTGCCCCTCGCTCCTTGGTGGTTCGGCAGCGGACCGATCGCGGCCGCACTGGCGAGGGAGATCAACCGGCATGGCGTGCCGGTCGCGATCGTTCTCGAGCACAAGGCTGATCCGTTCGGTGTTCAAAAGCTGCTGCGTGCGTTTCTGCGTTTCTTGGTCGACTGCGCGACTCCAGTGCTGGTTTTGCGTTGCGACATCTCGGCAGTGGGGCTTCTGAGCCACGGCGCGCACGCGGCGGCAGTGGGCACGAGGAGTTCGCTGCGGCACCTGTACCCGGCCGCTGGCGGCCGCCCCGGTGGGCCTTCGGTGTTCGTGCCCCGCCTGCTCAGCTACCACCAGATCGAGACCTGCGCGAAGATATTCGGCCGGACACCGGAGATCGAACAGCTGTGGACTTGCCCGTGCCCAGTCTGCGAGGACCGGACTCCTGCCTCCCTTGACGCTCCTTCGGCTGTTTGGCACGACCTCGATCGTCAGTTGGCCCTGCGGGACGAGCTGTTCCAGCGGCCGCTGACTGCGGAGCAGCGCCGGAGTTCCTGGCACGAGACGTGCAGTCACGCCGGGTACGTCCATCGGCAGGTCGCCGAGGCGGTGCGCGGATGGACTGAACCCGCGAACCTCAGGGCCTGGTGCCGGGTCACCGACGATCCGCTGCCGCGCAACATTCCTGGTCAGTCAGCGACCGGGGCCGCTCGTCCGCGCACCGAATCGACCCGTACTGGTCGGCGGCGGGCAGGCGATCGCGGGGTGCGTCGTTCGGGTGCCTAGGCATCAGGAATGTCTGGCGGTGATGAAAAGTCAGCGGCCTCGTGAGACGTCGAGCCCCCCGCTCAACCCGCGGAAACACCGAACCGCCAGCTCGACCGGCGCCGCCTTCTCGTCAGTCCCCGCCCAGATCTCCAGCGAAATCCGGATCGCGTCCGTCGCCGCCGCCGCGACCAGGTGCACCGTCACCTCGTCCACCTCCGGCGCCAGCCGTGCCAGCACCGGCCGCAACCGGGTCTCGGATTCGCCGTTCACCCGGTGCCACACGGCCGCCAGCGCCGAATCGTCCCCACTGGCGGCGCGCAGTAGGCCACGCGTCCAGGAGAACTCCTGCGTGGCGTCGGCGGCGGAGATCGTCTTGTGGATCGCGTCCTCGACCGCCTGAAGCAGCGGCGTCCCCTCGGGCGTCGACGCGAGGTGCTCCCGCCACGAATCGGCGCCGACGACCAGCAGCGGCGCGACCGCGTCCTCCTTGGTGCGGAAGTAGCGGTAGAAGGTGCGCGGCGCGACGCCCGCCGCGGCGGCGATCGCTTCCGCGGTCGTCCCCTGTGCGCCATGCTCGGTGAACAGGCGCGCGGCGGCGCGGGCGATGTCGAGTTGCGTCGCCGCTTTGCGCCGTTCGGTCAGGGTCGGGGTCTTTCCGCTCACCACGGCCACGCTACCCGATTACTGCCAAGGGTGCCCGTTTCGCCAGAGTGGCACAGTCTGCCATCTAGGCGTAACGTGACGGTTGGAGAAAGGAGCGGACCATGAACCGTTACGAAGGACGCCGAGTGCTGGTCACCGGAGCGGGCTCGGGCATCGGGCAGGCGACGGTCCTGCGGATGCTGGCCGAGGGCGGGCGCGTCGTCGCCGCTGACGTGAGCGAAGCGGGCCTGGCGGACACCGTCGAGAAGGCGGGCGACGCTGCGGACCGACTGGGCACTGTGGTCGTGAACGTCGCCGACGAAGCGTCGGTGAAGGCTGGGATCGCGTCGGCGGTCGAGCAGCTCGGCGGGCTGGACGCGCTGGTCAACGCCGCGGGCATTCTGCGGTCGGCGCACACTCACGAGATGCCGCTCGAAGCGTTCGAGCAGGTGCTGCGCGTCAACCTGGTCGGCACGTTCCTGGTGATCCGCGAGTCGATCCCGGCGCTGCGCGAGGGGTCCGCGCCCGCGGTGGTGAACTTCAGTTCGACGTCGGCGATGTTCGCGCACCCGTACATGGCGGCGTACGCGGCGAGCAAGGGCGGCATCCAGTCGATGACGCACGCGCTGGCGTCCGAATACGCGAAGGACGGCATCCGCTTCACCGCCGTGCAGCCCGGCTCGATCTCGTCCGGCATGACCGACGGCAGCGGCAAGAGCAAGCAGAGCGTCGGTCCCGGCTTCCCCGAGGACGCCGATTTCACCCTGCTCGGCAAGCTGCTTCCCGCGCTGGGCCAGGGATTCGCCGGTCCCGAGACGGTCGCGTCGGTCGTCGCGATGCTCGCCAGCGAGGACGCGGCGTTCATCACCGGCACCGAGGTCCGCATCGACGGCGGCACGCACTTCTGATGCGCGATTTGTTCAAGAACTGGCGGGCGGCCGGGCCGTAGCGTCGCGGCATGACAAAGTTCTCGACCACGCGCTGCGAGGTGCCGCGATGATCCTCGTGACCGGCGGGCTCGGCATGATCGGCGCGCACACGGCCAAGGCGCTCGCCGATCTCGGGGAAGACGTGCTGGTCACCGGGCACCGGCGGACGGACGTCCCGTCGTTCCTGGCCGGCCGCGTCGCCGTGGAAACGCTCGACGTGACCGACCGGGACGCCTTCCTCGCGCTCGGCGACCGGTATGACGTCACCGCGATCGTCCACCTGGCGGGCAGCATCCCGGGCGACGACCCGGTGGAGTTCTTCCGGACGGACCTGGCCGGCCTGACCAACGCCCTGGACGCGGCCCGGACGTGGCGGGTGCGGCGGTTCGCGGTCGCGAGCAGCCTCGGCGTGTACATCGGACGCGACGAGCCGTCCTGGCACGAGGAGCTGCCGCTGCCGACCGCGGATCTGCCGCATCTGATCGTCGCGTTCAAGAAAGCCGTCGAACCGCTGACGACGCACAGCCTGCAGGGCAGCGGCGTCGAGCCGGTGGTGCTGCGGATCGGGACCGTGTGGGGTCCGCTCGTGGACCCGGAATCGCCGTTCTTCCCGATTCCGTCGTATCTCAACGCTGGGCTGTGCGGCGCCACGCCACGTGAGCTGGTCGCCGACGAGGGGTTCGACTGCTGCTACGCCCCGGACGCCGGGCGCGCGATCGCCTTGCTGACCACGGCGCCTTCGTTGAGATATCAGACGTACAACGTGTCGAGCGGACAACCGGTGACGAACCGGGAGTTCGCGGAGGCGCTGGCGGAACTGGTGCCGGGCCTGCCGGACCACCTTCAACCGGGCGGAGAGACCGGGCCGTATCTGGATATTTCGCGGCTGCGGGAGGAAACGGGCTTCGCGCCGGAGTTCGACGTGCGCGCGGCGGTGGCGGATTACGCGGCGTGGCGGAAGGCGAATCCACGCTGACCGACTGGCCACAGTGGACGGTCCGGGCGGTGGTGCGAGAATGGCCGGATGGCAGCGGAACAGGTCGTCGAATCCGAGACCGACCGGGTCGTCCGGCGGCTCCGGGACGAGATCCTGGACGGGGCGCGCAAGCCGGGCAGCAAGCTGGTCGAACGGGATCTCGCCGCGGACCTGGGCGTGAGCCGGGTCCCGGTGCGGGACGCGCTGAAAGCACTGGTCGCGGAAGGCCTGGTCACGCCGAGGCCGCGGACGTGGGCGGTGGTGCGGGAGTTCACCGCGAGCGATATCGCGGACCTGCAGGAAGTGCGTGCGGCGCTGGAAGTCCTGACGTTCAAGCTCGCGGCGACCCGGCATTCGCGTGCCGGGCTGGAGCGGCTCCGTGCCGCGCTGGAGGAGGAAACGGCCGCCGCCGCTGCCGGGGACGCGGTGACGGCGCATCGTGCGGCGGCCGATTTCCACGAGGCCGTGACGGCGATGGCCGGGAATGAACTGCTGAACGAGCTGGAACTGACGCTGCGCAGCCGGATGCGGTGGCTGCTGGGACAGCACGAGGATCTGGAGCGGGTGGCGGGGGAGCACCGCGAGCTGTACGAGGCGATCGCGCGGCGGGATGTGGACACCGTCGAGGCGCTGGTGATGGAGCACATGGAGAGCGGGCGGCATTTGCGCGGGCTGGGGCGCGGCGAAGCCTGACCGCCTCGGGGCGTCCGATCGCGAAGGGCGCGGCCACAGGTCCGTGAAGGGCTCCTTGAGGGAATCAGATTCCCCCAAGGAGTCCTTCACGGACGGTGCCCCAGAGTTTGCCGGTCCGTCGTGGCGGTATCGCTGGGGTGAGCAAGCTGCCGCCCGCTAGCGGCTGAATCAAGAAGATTTGGTAGGCCGCACTTCGCTCAGGCGAGGTGCGGCCATTTTGCGCTGCGCCAAGAAGCAAACGGCAGGGCAACAATCCTCGAAGACACTCTTGTGATCTTGTGCGAGCACTTGGTATACCAAACGCCATCGTTTCGCTCTCGCTGAGGAGAACCCCGTGCAAGGTGTCGACACGGCCGCCGCCCCGGTCGCGGCGGTCCGCTCCGGCCGCACCCTCGTGGGCACGGCCTGGCTGCGGATCCGGCGCAGCCGCGTCGCGATGGCGGCGCTGGTCGCGGTGTGCCTGATCGTGCTGTTCGCGATCCTCGCCCCGGTGCTGACCGGCATCGAGGGCTCCGACCCGTTCACCGCGCACACCGGCCCGGACTTCCTCGACGGCTTCACCACTCCCGGCCTGCCGCTGGACTACTACCGCTACCCGTCGTCCGAGCACTGGCTGGGCCTCGAACCCGGCCTCGGCCGCGACATCTTCGCGCGGATGGCTTACGGCGCAAGGGTTTCGCTGACCATCGCGCTGCTGGCGACCGTCGTCTCAGTCGTGCTGGGCACCGTCCTCGGCGCGGCGGCGGGCTACTTCGGCGGCAAGACCGACATGGTCATCAGCCGGATCATGGACCTGTTCCTCGCGTTCCCGCACCTGCTGCTGGTGCTGTCGCTGACGCCGATCCTGCAGTCCCGGCTGCGCGGCACCGCGCTCGATTCGGGCAGCCTGATCCCGATCTCCTCGCTGGTGATCATCCTCGGCTTCTTCGGCTGGGCGTACCTCGCGCGGGTCGTGCGCGGCCAGGTGCTCTCGATCCGCGAGCAGGAATACGTCGAGGCGGCGAAGGCGTTCGGCGCGAGCCGCCGGTCGATCATCCTGAAGCAGATCATCCCGAACGTGCTGGGCGTCGTGCTCGTGTACGCGACCATGCTGATCCCGATCAACATCACCGCCGAGGCCGCGCTGTCGTTCCTCGGCGTCGGTGTGAAAGACCCGACGCCGTCCTGGGGCCAGATGCTCAACGCGGCACAGGCGGGCAACTGGTATCTCTCCGACCCCTGGTTCCTGGCGGTGCCCGCGGGTGCGCTGGCGATCACGGTCCTGGCTTTCAACCTGCTCGGCGACGCTGTCCGGGACGCACTCGACCCCAAGGCCTCCCGCCGCTGATTTCCCTTCTGCATAAGGAGTAGTTCGTGAAGAAAAGCACCACTGCGGCGGGAGTGCTGGCGCTCGCCGCCGGGCTCGCCTTGACCGCGTGCGGCGGCCCGAAACCCGCCGCGGGCGCGGGCAACGGGCAGCAGGACGTGACCAAACGCGCCGCCGTGAAGGTGGCCGAGGGGTCGACGGCGAAGGGCGGCGACATCCACGTCCTGATGTCGTCGGACTTCCAGACCCTCGACCCGGGCAACAGCAACTACGTCCAGACCGCCAACGTCGGCCAGCTGTACTACCGCACCCTGACCATGGCGAAGGAGACCTCCGGCAAGCCGCCGACGATCGTGCCCGACCTGGCGACGGACCTGGGCAAGGCGTCGGCGGACGGCCTGACCTGGACGTACACCCTGCGCCAGGGCCTCAAGTACGAGGACGGCACGCCGATCACCGCGCAGGACATCAAGTACGGCGTCGAGCGCACCTACGCGCGTGACGTATTCACCCAGGCCCCGCAGGAACTTGACTCCGCGCTGACCGACGACGGCTACAAGGGCCCGTACAAGGGCGGCGACTTCAAGGCCATCGACACCCCGGACGAGCACACGGTCGTCTTCCACCTGAAGCAGCCGTTCGCCGAGTTCCCCGCGCTGGTGTCGCGGTCGAACACCGCGCCGGTGCCGCAGGCGAAGGACACCAAACTCGACTACACGAACCACCCGGTGTCCAGCGGTCCGTACAAGATCGCGTCCTACGACCGCGGCCGCAGCCTGAAGCTGGTCCGCAACCCGAACTGGGACGCCGCGACCGACCCGAACCGCCCGGCGCTGCCCGACACGTTCACCTTCACGCTGTCGACCGCGCAGGCGACGATCAGCCAGCAGCTGCTGTCGAACGCGGACCCGACCGCGCTCACGCTGGACACCCAGGGCGCGCTGCAGCCGTCGGACATCGCGAAACTGTCCGCTGAGGACATCTCCAAGCGCACCGCCGCCGGTCTGCTCGGCTGCACTGACGTGCTGAACTTCAACACCACGACCATCACCGACCCGGACGTCCGCAAGGCATTCGCGCTGGCGCTGGACCGCAACGCGATCCTGCTGCAGTACGGCGGCGAGCGGTTCGGCAACATCCCGCAGTCGTATATCAACGACGCGCAGAAGGGATATGTCGAGCAGCACACCGCACTGGACCCGAAGGGCCAGCCGAAGCTCGACGAGGCGAAGAAGCTGTTGCAGGGCAAGAACTATCCCAAGTCGCTGGTCTACGGCTACGCCGAGGCGTCCTCGAAGTACAAGGGTGTCGGCACTGTTCTGCAGCAGAACCTGAAGGCGCTGGGCGTCGACGTGCAACTGCGCCCGATCCCGACCGCCAACTACTACACCGTGCTCGCCGGCGACCAGATGCCGGACATCGCCCGCTCCGGCTGGTGCGGTGGCGCGGACAGCGCGTCGGTGCGGTTCACCGTCGACCCGAACATCGGCCCGAGCCTCGACGGCAAGACCTACGGCTTCTCGAACATCCCGCGGTACTACGACGCCAAGCTTTCCGGCGACCTGTACCAGCTGCGCGGGCAGAACGGGTCCGCCGAGGAGCTGGGCCGCAAGTGGGCGACCGCGATGGACCAGATCATGCAGCAGTACCCGCTCGTGCCGCTGGTGCGCAACTACACCTACAGCGTGGTCGGTTCCAAGGTGCGCAACGCCCAGGTCGGCTACTTCTTCGGGTCCATCGACCTGTCGGCCGTCGGCGTCGGGCAGTAGCACCCCAGCGAGCACTCGAGCCAGTGCTCCAGTGACGAGAGAGGATTCCCCGGCGATGCGGTGTCCACAGTGGACCAGGCGGGTGCGGACGTGATCGGATTCCTGGCGCGGCGCGCGGCCGCGATGATCGTCCTGCTGGTCGTGATCAGCTTCGTCACGTTCGCGCTGTTCCAGATCGGCCCGGCCGATCCGGCCGCCGCCGCGTGCGGGCAGGAGTGCACGCCGGAGCGGATCGACCAGGCCCGGATCGCGCTGGGCATGGACAAGCCGTTCTTCGTGCAATACCTGGACTACCTGTCCGGTTTCGTGCACAGCCGGATGATCGGCGCGCCCGGCGCGCTGACGGTGTGCGCGTGGCCGTGCCTCGGCAAGTCGTTCCAGACCAACGAAGCGGTGACCGACGTCCTTGCCCGCGCGCTGCCGTACACGGTGTCGATCGCGGTCGGCGCGGTTCTGCTGTGGACGGTCGCCGGGGTCTCGCTGGGTCTCCTCGCGGCGCTGCGCAAGGGGCGGGCCGCCGACAAGCTGATCGTCGGCGCCGCCTCGGGCGGAGTGTCGCTGCCGATCCCGGTGACGGGATTGTTGCTGCTGCTCGTGTTCGTGAGCACGCTGCACCTGCTTCCGTTCACCAGCAACGAGATCTCGTCGCCGTTCGGCCCGGCCGGACCGCTCGGCTGGTTCGGCAACTACCTCCTGCCGTGGGTGGCGCTGGCATTGTTGTTCAGCGCGCAGTACATCCGGATCACCCGGACCGCGATGCTGGAGACCTTCGGCGAGGACTTCATGCGCACGGCCAGGGCGATGGGGCTGCCGCGCCGGCGCGTCGTGTTCAAGCACGGCGTGCGGGCGGGCATCACCCCGATCGTCACCATGCTCGGCCTCGACATCGGCAGCCTGCTGGGCGGCGCGGTGCTGACCGAGCAGATCTTCTCCGTGCCGGGCGTCGGGTTCACCGCGGTGCACGCGGCGCAGTCCGGCGACCTGCCGGTGACGATGGCCATCACGATGGTGGCCGCGTTCTTCATCATCGTGGCCAACGTGGTCGTCGACCTCTGCTACGCGGTGATCGACCCCCGAGTGAGAGTCTGAGGGCACGTGTCTGCAACCGAAACGCCGCTGCTGGCGGTCCGCGATCTGCGCGTCAGTTTCCCGACCGACGACGGCGTCGTGCACGCGGTCAACGGGATGGACCTGACGCTCGGCAAAGGCGAGACGATCGGGCTGGTCGGGGAGTCGGGGTCCGGCAAGACCGTGACCAGCCAGGCGCTGCTGGGCCTGTTCAAAGGCTCGTCGGCGACGGTGACCGGGGAGATCCTGCTCGACGGGACGGACCTGAACACCCTCTCCGAACCCGCGATGCTGGCGTACCGGGGCAAGAAGATCTCGATGATCTTCCAGGACCCGCTGTCGGCGATGCATCCGTTCTACACCGTCGGTTCGCAGATCGCCGAGGTGTACCGGACGCACAACCGAGTGTCGCGCAAGGCCGCGGCCGAGGTCGCGATCGACATGCTGGGGCGAGTCGGCATCCCCGATCCGCGCCGTCGCGCGGCCGCGTACCCGCACGAGTTCTCCGGCGGGATGCGGCAGCGGGCGATGATCGCGATGGCGCTGGTGTGCGAGCCGGAGCTGCTCGTCGCGGACGAGCCGACCACGGCGCTGGACGTGACCGTGCAGGCGCAGATCCTGGACCTGATCGGCGAACTGCAGGCCGAGACCGGCACTGCGGTGATCATGGTGACGCACGATCTCGGCGTGGTGGCACAGGTATGTCACCGGGTCGCGGTGATGTACGGCGGGATGTGCATGGAGGTCGCGTCCGTCGGCGACCTCTTCGCCGCGCCCGGCCACCCCTACACCCAGGGCTTGCTGGCCTCGATGCCGTCGCTGGCGGAGGAAACCGGACGGCTGCGGCCGATCCCGGGCTTCCCGCCCGCGCTGCTCGACCTTCCCGCCGGCTGCTTGTTCGCCGACCGGTGCCCGCAGGCGTCGTCGGTGGCTGACGACCGGTGCCGTACGGAGGTGCCGTTGCTGTCCGGTGCCGGGCATCTGTCGCGGTGTCATCTCGGGGAGGCAGCGTGACCGAGCTGCTGGAGGTCCGGGACCTCGTGAAGCATTTCCCGGTGCGCTCCGGGCTGTTCCGTTCGGCGGGAGCGCTGAAGGCCGTGGACGGGATCAGCTTCTCGATCGGGGTCGGGCAGACGCTCGGCCTGGTCGGCGAATCCGGGTGCGGCAAGTCCACGACCGGCAGGCTGGTGATGCGCCTGCTGGACCCGACGTCGGGCAGCATCCGGCTGGCCGGGGAGGAAATCGGCGCCCTGCGCGGCGCGGCCCTGCAGGAATACCGGCGGCGGGTGCAGATCGTCTTCCAGAACCCGGCCTCGGCGCTGAACCCGCGCCAGTCGGTCGGCACCGCGATCGCCGCGCCGCTGCTCGCGCAGGGCATCACGCCGCCCGGCGGGGTGAAGGCGCGGGTGCGGGACCTGATGGACCGGGTGGGCCTGCGGCCGGACCACTACAACCGGTTCCCGCACGAGTTCTCCGGCGGGCAGAAACAGCGGGTCGGCATCGCGCGGGCGCTGGCGCTGGACCCGCGGCTGATCGTCTGCGACGAGCCGGTGTCCGCTTTGGACGTTTCAGTGCAGGCGCAGGTGATCAACCTGCTGCAGGACATCCAGCAGGAGACCGGGGTGGCATATCTGTTCATCTCGCACGACCTGTCCGTGGTGCGCCACTTCGCCGACCAGGTGGCGGTGATGTACCTGGGACACCTGGCGGAACACGGCCCGACTTCCGATGTCTTCGCGGCACCGCGCCACCCCTACACACGGGCGCTGCTGTCGGCCGTGCCTTCTCCTTCGCCGGGCGCGGACCGCGCTGGCCGGATCCGGCTGGCTGGCGACTTGCCCAGCCCCTCGGACCCGCCGAGCGGTTGCGTCTTCCGGACCCGGTGCCCGGTCTATGCGGCGCTGGGGGATTCGCAACAGCGGTTGTGCCGGGAGCAGGTGCCCGTTTCCGCTTCGGGCGCGGCCTGCCACCACGTGGAAGCTTTTTTGTCTCGGTGAGGTGGTTTCCCCGGCTTTTCCGGCCGGGGAACCCCATTTCGCTCAGTTCGTGTGCGAGATTTCGATGTAGTGCTTGCCTTTCATGGGAATGCACTCGGCGCCGTCGACCGTGGGGTCCGGCGGCAGGGCGCGCAGAGCGTGGACACAATCGTCCGGGGTTTCGTACGGCCCTTTGTACTCGAGGTGGCTGGCGAACGCGGTGCCGCTGAGCACCAGAGAACCGCCGGTGACAGCGACGCAGACGGCAGCAGTGGCCCAGAATTTCCGCATGGTCATTTCGATTCCTCCCGGTCGCGGCGATCATGCCGACCGCCCTCACTGCCATCCCTACCCTCTCCGATTCGCGCCGAACCGGTTCCTGCCTGTTCGGCTAGAAGGAATTGATCGAACGGGCACCGGACGCAACCCCTTGCCGGAACGGCAAGTTTCCGTGCCACCGCTGGGTGCGGCTGGCGAAACTGGGCCACATGATCACCGCATCCCGGCTGGTGCCGCGCTCGTTCGCGGCGCTTGCCCTGTCCCTCTTGCTCACTATCGGCACCGTGGCCTGCTCCGCCCCTCCTTCTTATGCCGTCGCCACCGAAAACGATCCCGCGTTCCAGAGCACCTTCCGGCACGAATTCGCCGACGTCAACGGCGTCCGCATGCACTACGTCACCGGCGGGAGCGGCAGCCCGGTCGTGTTGATCCACGGCTGGCCGCAGACCTGGTACGGCTGGTGGCCGGTCATGCCCGCGCTGGCGAAACACCACACCGTCTACGCGATCGACCTTCCCGGGCTGGGCGACAGCACCGGCACTCCGAGCGGATACGACAAAGCCACACTGGCGCGGTACGTGCACACCCTGATCGCCGAGCGGCTGAAAATCCGGGACGCCGCCGTCATCGGCCACGATTTCGGTGCTGCAGTGGCATTCCAGTATGCCAGCCAATTTTCGGACGATACTTCCCGGCTCGGCTATTTCGATCTGCCGTTGCCCGGCCCCGCGATCAATGCGGCCGCTTACCGGACGTTGAGCTGGCACATCGCCTTCCACTCCCAACGCCGGGTTCCCGAAGCGGTAGTCGGCGATGACGTCCGCGACTATCTCGCGCTATTTTACCCGCAGGTTTCCTTTGGCGGTACGGCATTCGGCGGCACCTCGGAGAAATCTCCGTTCACCGACGCCGAAATCAACGAGTACACCCGCACCTACAGCCAGCCCGCGGTCCTGTCCGGTGGCTTCGAGCTTTACCGGGCGCTGGACAAGGACGTCCGCGACACGGTGGCTGCAGCTCCAGTGAAGGTGCCGACGTTGCTCCTGACCGCCCAGGGCCAACTCGACGCGATCCGGGCGACTGTGGCTCCACGGGTGACCGACATCGTCCAGGCGGCGGACGTGCCGCATGCGGGGCACTGGCTGGTCGAGGAGAATCCGCAGTTCGTGGCGGGGGAGGTGGAACGCTTCCTGGCCCGTTAACCGCGGTGCTTGCGGCGGTAGATCAGGGTGGCGAAGACGCGCACCGGCCGGGCATGGTGGCCGAGACGAGGTTGGACCAGCGATGTCAGCACGTGTCCCCGCAGGACAGCGGACTGGGTGATCGGCATGGACTGGAATCGCGCTCGTCTCGGCCGGCCGACTCGTCACTCGCTGGAGCCGATCCAGCGAGACGTCAATCGGTCCAGCACTGCCGGATGAGGCGTTCCAGCTCGTCCAGATGACGCCGGGCTTCCCGCGCCTGCTCGGCCTCGGCCGTGTCGAAGAGCTGCTCCAGTTCGAGGAGCGCGGCTTGCGCCCGCTGCGCTGGCGAGCTCGAGCCCGCCCAGGACTCGCTCCACTGGCCGGACCCTTCCCGGCTCACCGCGGACCGGAAGATCAGCTCCTCCACGGTATCGGTGGCCAGCTCGAGTTCAGCCGCCCAGGACGTCAGTAATGCGACGTACTGCTCGTAAACGGCGGGTCGCCATTCGTCGATCATCAGGTGCTGGCCGGTGTGCGTCGAGACCCACCGGCGGACCACGGCGTCCAGGATCGGGGCTCTGTCGGGGGAATGAGCGGCGGTGACGAACCGCAGGTACTTGGTGCCGAAAGCCACGCCCAGGTAGCGCAGCGGCTTGCCCGCCAGATCGCGGAAGGCCGCCAACCCGCCCTGCTCACGCGCGACGACGGCCACGTCCGCCAGCCGATCGACCGCGTCCGGGTTCTCGGTCAGCACGCGGGCGGTGCGCCAAGGGCCGTAACCGACACGTCCGTATCCCCAGATCATCGCGGCCAGGAACGCGCGTTCCGCACCCTCCGGGGTCGTCGCGTCCGCCGCGTGGCGGGTGGCTTCGGCCCGGTCGATGCGGTCGGGCAGGGCGTCGAGGAACGCGTGCTGGCTCGGGAAGTACCTGCGCCAAGCCTCGCGGGACCAGCGGATCGGTGGCTGAACCGGCTTGCCCTGTTCCCGCCAGCGCTGGACGGTGGTGGTCAATGCGGCCGGAACTGATATCTCACCCGAAGCTGCTGCCATACGTGTCCCCTTACGTAGATGACCGTGGTACTACACGGCAATCCATCTGACCACTGGGTCTCCCCGCCAGCACGAGCTGGGGACCGGACAGAGAGCTTGGAACAGGGCTGATCCAAGACTCGGCGCTCGGGTGAAAGCAGGACCGCCTCCGCCGATTAGGTCTAGACATCCGATGGATGCCCGACTTACGCTCCCGGCCGTCACCGTTCGGTCACGGATCCGACAGGAGGACCGCCGTGTCGATTCCCGCGAGCCTGGCGCTTGCCGCGGTACTGGCGGCCGGGGGAACGGCCGCTCCCGCCGCCTCGCACACCACCGGCTGCCACGGGCCGATCCGGCCGGCGGCGATCCAGACCGTGCAGTCGTGCGACGGCATGGACCGGATCGTCGCCAAAGCCGCCGCGACCGTGCCGCGCGCCGGACAGGTCGCTTGGCAGCAGCGGCCGGTCACCGCGTTCACGCACTTCGGCATGAACACCTTCACCGACCGGGAATGGGGCTCCGGCGCGGAAAAGGAGTCGACGTTCGCGCCAACCGCAGTCGACACCGACCAGTGGATGCGGTCGATGAAGGCGGCGGGCGTCACGCAAGTGATGCTGACCGCGAAGCACCACGACGGGTTTGTTCTCTACCCGACGCGCTACACGAACCACTCCGTCGTCGCGAGCCAGTGGTGGATCACGCCCGGGTGCGCCGACGACGCGGTGACGAAGGCCCGTGCGGCCGCGCAGAACGGCCGGGCGCAGGATCCGTCCGCGTATTGGCAGGTCCGCGCCGCCGGGTGTGCCAATCCGCGCGGGGACATCCTGCGCGATTACGTTGATTCGGCGCGGAAAGCCGGGCTGAAAGTCGGCGTGTACCTGTCGCCCGCGGACGGTGCCGAGTTGCCCGCGCAGTTCTTCGCGGACCAGGTGAAACGCGTCGAAGCGAAGGTCGCGGCGGGACAGCCGTTGAGCATCGAGGAGCAGGCGACCTACGACGACCGGGCGAACACGCCCGCCGGGCAAGGCCGATACGGCACCGGCGGCGCGGCGAAGGCCCGCACGATCCCGTCGCTGGTCCCGAACGACGACCGGGCCGCGGCGCTGGCGGCCGGGAAGCTGCCGAAGTTCACCGTCACCGAGGACGATTACAACACCTACTACCTGAACCAGATCTACGAGCTGTTCACCCAGTACGGCCCCATCGACGAGCTGTGGCTGGACGGGGCGAATCCCTGGCGGGGCAACGGGATCAGCGAGATCTACGACTTCACGACCTGGTTCCGGATGATCCACGCGCTGTCGCCGGACACGCTCACGTTCGCCGGACCGGCGGGCGTGCGCTGGGTCGGCAACGAGCAAGGCCAGGCCCGCCAGACCGAGTGGAGTTCGTTGCCGACCACCGGCGACCCGAACACCGCGCACAACGAGGAGTTGTTCGTCGGCGGCGCGGAGGGCGCCGACCTCGGTTCGCGGCAGGTGCTCGCCGACCCGTCCGTGCGGTACCTGGAATGGGCGCCGGCCGAAGCTGACGTATCAATCCGGCCGGGCTGGTTCTACCACCCGGACGAACAGCCCAAGACACCCGCGCAGCTCGTCGATCTCTACCGCGCCTCGGTGGGACGCAACGCCTCGCTGCTGCTGAACGTTCCGCCCGGACCGGACGGCCGCGTCGCTCCGGCGGACAGCGCGGCGCTGGCGTCCTTCGGGCAGGCCATCGCGAGGACACAGGCGCAGAACCTCGCCGCCGGTGCGCGGGGACTGAACGCGGTCACGGATTCCTCGCTCACCACGTCGTGGTCGCCGCCGCATGGTGCGCTCGCCGGGACGATGGACGTCGTGCTGCCTTCGGAGGTCGCCTTTGACCAGATCCGGCTGGGGGAGGACATCACCCACGGCCAGCACATCGAAGGCGCGACCGTACAGGCCGAAGTGGACGGTGCCTGGCGCACGATCGCGACTGTCACCACCGTCGGCGCCAACCGTCTCGTCACCCTCCCGTCGCCGGTCACCGCCCGCCACCTGCGCGTGGTCGTCACGCAGTCGCGGGCGACGCCGTATCTGGCTACCTTCGCGTTGTACCGCACTGTCCCCGCCGCCTGAGAGGAAGTCATGACTCTACGCCGCAGAGTTTGGCTCGCCGCTGTCGTCGCGACGAGTGCCCTCGCCGTCGTCCAGCCGGCTGCTGCCAAGCCGGGTTCGGTGCCGGTCGTTTCCCCGACGCCGCAACAGATCAGCCGCGATGCCACTGACGTGTCGTTGCCGTCCACGGTGACGCTCGTAACGGACAAAACCACTGATGGCCCGGCCAAGGATCTGCTGATTTCGCTGTTGAAACAGCGCGGGGTGAAGAAGATCGGCAGTGGCGGATTCGTCATCCGACTTGCCAACGGCGGGGACGCGCCGACGCAGGCGGAGGGCTATTCGCTCGCCGTGCGGCGCGACGGGGTGACGATCAACGGCCGCGACGGCGCTGGACAGTACTACGGCGTGCAGACGCTGCGGCAGCTGTTTGTCCGAAGTGGACACGGCTGGGCGGTGAGCGGCGTCGCGGTACGGGACTGGCCGAACATGGCGCTGCGCGGGTCGATCGAAGGGTTCTACGGTCCACCGTGGACTAACGACGACCGCGTCCGCCAGCTCAAGTTCCTTGGCGAGACCAAGGCGAACACCTACATCTACAGCGCGAAAGACGACGCGTATCTGCGCGCGCAGTGGCGGGATCCGTATCCGCAGCAGGAGCTGGACGCGCTTGGCCAGCTTGTGCACACGGCGAACGCGAACCACGTCGACTTCACCTACGCCTTGTCTCCCGGCGTCTCGATCTGCTTCTCGTCGCCGCAAGATGTCGCTGCGGTGAAAGCGAAATTCCAGGCCGTGTACGACCTCGGGGTGCGGTCGTTCTCACTGCCGTTCGACGACATCTCGTACACCAAATGGAATTGCGCTGGCGACCAATCGGCGTTCGGGGCGCCCGGACAGGCTGCTGCGGGCAAGGCTCAAGTCTCGCTGCTCAACGAGATCACCAAGAACTTCGTGAAGAACCACGACGGCGTCCGTCCCTTGCAGACAGTTCCGACCGAATACAGCGACCTCAAGGATTCGCCGTACAAGACGCAGCTGCGGGAGAACCTCGACCCGTCCGTCGTCGTGCAATGGACCGGCACCGCGGTGGTGCCGCCGAGCGTGACGAACGACGAAGCTCAGCAGGTGTCCACAGTGTACGGACGGAAAGTGTTCCTCTGGGACAACTACCCGGTCAACGACTACGAGCAGTCCGCTGGACGGCTGCTGCTCGCGCCGTACGCGCATCGCGAAGCGGGACTGTCGAAATATCTCAACGGGATCGTCTCGAATCCGATGAACCAGGAAGCGGCCAGCGAGGTCGCCGAATTCGGGGTCGCCGATTTCTCCTGGAACGACGCGGGCTACTCGCCGGACCGGTCGTGGCCGCAGGCGCTGGGTCGGCTCGCGGGCGGCGACCCGCGGGCGACGGCGGCGCTGCAGGTGTTCGCGGATCTCGAACACCTGGCACCCGTCTTCGGGCCTACGCCGTGGCAGCCGCAGGCCCCGGTCCTCGCGGCCAAGGTGGCCGATTTCTGGCAGCAGTGGAACGGTGGCGATCACCGTTCGCTGGACAAACTGCGTTCGTACGCCGAACAGATCCGCAATGCTCCCACGGTAATCCGCGGCGGGCAGGTGCAGAGTGCTTTCGTCAGCGAGGCCGGTCCCTGGCTGGACGCGACCGCGCTGTGGGGCGACGCGATGGTGACCCGGCTCGACGCCCTCGCCGCGGCGACCCGCGGTGACGACGCCAAGGCCGAGCAACTGACCGCCGCCGCGGACGCGTTGGTCAAGCGGGCGGAGGCAGTGAAGACGGGCAATAGCAACCGGTGGGGCGTGCGACAGGCGCTCGTCGGCGATGGCGTCCTCGACGCGTTCCTCGTCCAGGTCCGCGCGGCGACGGTCGGCTGAGCGGGGGAGTGATGGACGTGAGCAGGAGGACTTTCCTCGGCGGCGCGGCCGCGGTCGCCGCGAGCACCGTGTTCGCCGGACCGGCGGGCGCGGCCGGACGTCGCGGGCTGAGCGTGTCCGGCGACCATTTTCTCTTGGACGGCAAGCCGTTCCAGATCGTGTCCGGCGCGATCCACTATTTCCGGTTGCGTCCGGACCAGTGGCACGACCGCCTGTCGCGGCTCAAAGCGCTCGGCCTCAACACTGTCGAGACCTATGTGGCCTGGAATTTCCACCAGCCGACGCCGGGCCGAGCCGATTTCCGCGGTCCTCGCGACCTCGTGGCGTTCATCCGCTTGGCCGGGGAACTCGGCTTCCAGGTCATCGTCCGCCCGAGCCCCTACATTTGCGCGGAATGGGAATTCGGCGGCCTGCCCGCCTGGCTGCTCGCGGACCGGAACATGGAACTGCGCTGCGCCGATCCGGCTTACCTCAAGGCCGTCGACGCGTGGTACGACCAGCTGATCCCGCAGCTCGAGCCGCTGGAAGCGCAGCACGGCGGACCGGTGGTGGCCGTGCAGATCGAAAACGAATACGGCAGCTACGGCAATGACACGAGCTATCTCGCGCACCTGCGGGACAGCCTGCGTTCGCGCGGAATGACGAGCCTTCTTTTCGTCGCCGACGGTGCTTCCGAATTCTTCATGCGCTTCGGCGAGCTGCCGGGCACTTTGGAAGTCGGAACCGGCGACGGCGATCCGGCCCCGAGCATCGCCGCACTGAAGGCTTTCCGGCCCGGAGCGCCGGTGATGATGGCCGAATACTGGGACGGCTGGTTCGACCACTGGGGCGACCCGCACCACACTACCGATGCCCGGGAAACCGCCGCCCACATCGACCAGCTGCTGGCTACGGGCGCGTCCGTGAACCTCTACATGGCCTGCGGCGGCACCAACTACGGCTTCACTGCTGGCGCCAACACGTCGGGTCTGCAATATCAGCCCACCGTGACCAGCTACGACTACGATTCCCCCGTCGGCGAAGCGGGCGACGTCGGCGCGAAATTCACTGCGCTGCAGGCGGTGATCACCAAATACACCAAACAACCCGTCGTCCCGCCGCCCCCCAGCTCGCCGCGCCTCCCGGCGCAAACCGTGACTCCCGCCGAGTCGGTGTCCCTTTTGGACTCGCTGCCCGCGCTGTCCACAGTGGTCCGATCGGCACAACCAGTGTCCATGGAACGACTGGGCCAGTCGACCGGCCTGATCCACTACCGCACGACCGTGCAAGGCCCGCATTCCGGCCCGCTCAGCATTCACGGACTGGCGGACCGGGCGCTGGTGTTCGTCGACG
The DNA here is from genome assembly GCF_041346965.1 of Amycolatopsis sp. cg13. Classification (GTDB taxonomy): domain Bacteria; phylum Actinomycetota; class Actinomycetes; order Mycobacteriales; family Pseudonocardiaceae; genus Amycolatopsis. The sequence goes on along the minus strand of NZ_CP166848.1, from coordinate 1,850,592 downwards.
GCAAGCAGCTGGGCGTCCTGGACCGCAACCATCCGGACGCGACGCTGGACCTGAAACTCGAGAAACCGCGGACGCGGCTGGACATCCTGGTCGACGCCATGGGCCGGGTGAACTACGGGCCGTACCTCGCGGATCGCAAGGGCATCGACGGGTGGGTCGCGATGAACACCCAGCAGAAACTGTTCGGCTGGGAGATCCGGCCGCTGCCGCTGGACGACCTGTCGAAGCTGCGCTTTTCCTCCGGCTCGCCCGGCACCGGCCCGGCCTTCCACCGCGCGACCGCGGTGATCGCCGACCCGGCGGACGGTTTCGTCGCCCTGCCCGGGTGGGAGAAGGGCATCGTGTGGCTGAACGGCTTCAACCTTGGCCGGTACTGGAAGATCGGGCCGCAGAAGACGTTGTACGCGCCGAAGTCGTTGTGGCGGAGGGGGAAGAACGAACTGGTGGTGCTGGAACTGCACCAGCCGGGGTCGACGATCGAGATCCGTCCGGAGGCCGACCTGGGCTGAACGGGAGCCGAAGGTCCGCGACGCGCCGTGGACTGACTAGTGCACTACGAGGTGTCGAGCCTCAGTGACCCCTTCTCGGCGTCGAGTCCAAAATGGACCGTCCCAGCGCTGTTCCGCCCGGTAAACCTCCCGTCGTTGCCGAAGGTACGCGTCGAACCGGCGGCGCAGTTGCTGCCGGTGCTGGGCGGAATCGACCTGCCCGGTCACGATCAGCTCCGCAGCGGCCAGTCCGGACTCGATCGCCAGCGTGACTCCGGCGCTGCTGAGCGGATCGAGCGCCATCGCCGCGTCCCCGGCGGCGAGCCAGCCCCGGCCCGCGCTCGGGGTGAGGAGGTGGGAGCGGGCATCGCGGACGATCAGGGACGGTTCGTTGCGCGGGACGTCGAGGTGGCGGGTGTCCCGGAGGGCGGCCAGCCATCCTATCGGCCTGGCCCAGTCTTCGCGGCGGACCAGGTCGGCGTCGGACAACAGGGCGAGCGTCAGCCAGCCGCCGGGTTGCGGAGAGGCGTACCACCAGCCGTTTTCCGCCGCTTCGAGCACGACATGCCTGCGTGCGGGCAGCTCCGGCACGGTCGCGGCGACGCCGATCAGCCGGTCGGCGAAACAACGCCGGGCCCCTTGCGCGGTGGCGAACGCGGCGCGGCGGCCGGTGGCGTCGACGACGACATCTGCGGTCAGGCGGGTGCCATGGCAGGTGAGCGACCAGCCCGTCGCGGTGCGGCTGGCGGAGGACCAGCGGCCGTGGACCAGAACGGCCCCGGCGGTGACCGCGGCGGCGCGCAGCATCCGGTCGAACCGGGTGCGGTCGAGGTGCCAGCCTGGGCCTAGTCCGTCGAGGAGGTAGTCGCGGTATTCGAGGTCGGCGGAGCCCCAGGCCGAGGCGGTGCCCAGCGAACGCAGGTGGTCGTGGTCGAGGGCGGCGGTGCTGAGGCCGAGGCGGGCTAGTGCGCCGGAGATCGAGGGCGGCACGGATTCTCCGGCGGCCCCCAGGGACGCGGCGCGCGAGGAATCGCTTGCCGCGCAAGGGGACCCGGCCACAGCAGGGACAGACTCGCCGTTTCCACGGCGAACGAATGCGAGCGTCGCATCAATACCGGCGTCCCCGCCGTCCGAGGAGAAACCGGCCGCCCCGCCCTCCCCCGAGGACGCGGCCGGATCGACCACCACGACCTCGCACCCCGCTCGCCGCAGCGCGATCGCGGCGCTCGTTCCGGCCGGTCCCGCGCCGAGCACCGCGACCCTAGGCATGGTTGTGGTCGTCGAGAACGTAGCCGGGCCGGGGCAGCGTCCGCCGCACCTCGACGTACCGCGGTTCCGGCGGCTGGGTGTCGTCGGCGGGCCGGAGCCGGGTGTTGCGGGCGACGAAGCCGAGTTCGTGCCAGTGCTGGGCCATTCCCAGGTTGTCGGCGAACGCCACGTAGCCCTTCGCCGTCTGGTCGCGGATCGTGCCGACCCAGCCGACGTGGTTCCACTCGGAAGACCCGGGCTTGTCGCGCCGGGCGTAGACGAACATCGGGCGGTGCGCCGGCCACCACCAGAGGTAGTGCTCGTCGACCTTCAACACCGAGCAGGTGTTGAAATCCCCTTGCCACGGAACGGAAAGGTACTTCGTCACGTCGCCGGGTTCGAGGCCGCGCGCGGGGTCGGCGACCAGGCTCAGCCGGCCTGCTTCGACCGGCAGGTGCGGGACCGGGCGGAGCCGGAACGGCGCGGAGTAGACCGCCGGGACGCGCGAGAGCCACGACATCTCGATCCCGGGCGCGAACGGCGGGCCGCAGCAGTTGCCCAGCGCCGCTTCGGTCAGGTGGTGGCCTGGCCGCCGTTCCGCTTCGGAGCCGGGGTTGGGCGGCTGGTCGGCCGTCAGGAAGTTGCCGGCTGCCCATTGGCTGAGCAGGAAGTACTGGGTCTCGGTGAGGGAGTGGAACTTCGCGGTGAGCTGGCTGTCGTTGGCGGCGTCCTCGCCGACGATGTAGGGCATCATCCGGTAGCCGGTCTTGGCCGAGGCGAGCGTGTTGGGTGTGCGGGGCGGGCGCAGGACCTCGAAGAGACGGCGGCGGATCTGGTCGTAGCGCGGGTCTTTCGTGCCGAGCCGGGCCAGGTCGAAGGTGTGCACCTTGGGCGGGACCGCCACCACCCACGGGAGCACGACCGCGCGGCGCAGGATCGGTTCGATCTCCGTCGGGTAGTGCGGCTGGTAGGTCTTCTGCCACTGGCCGTTGTCGTAGAGGTCCGGGCGCAGGCCGGTGAACCGGACGGCCGTGTCGAAGATCGTGTCGTAGAGGGTGACCACGTTGACGATCTCGGGCGCGTAGGCGGGCGGCGCGACGATCGCCCACGCCTTGTCGTCGAGGCGGACCTCCTGTTCCGGGCCCAGCACGGTGCCGTGCTGGCCGAGCACGCGCACGACGAGCGTCGCGGACACCGGGCCGTCGGAGACGTCGTCCCACCAGCCGTCGTTGTTGTCGTCGTCGGGGATGCTCGGCTCGGCGTCGGTGGAATAGGAGATCCCGGAGCCGCCGAGCAGGAGCAGGCTGCCGTCCTTGGCGACCGTGATCCGCCCGAGCGTGGTGATCCGCTGCCTCGCCGGGTCCGGGCCGTCCGGCGGGAACGTGCTCCGGCCGTGCCCGTCGTTGCGGTCGAACTCGCCGATCCGGGCGCCGCGGCTGCTCACCGTGCGCGGGCCGGGGTCGATGATGAGCTTTTTGCGCGCCTCGCCCTGGACGTCCTCGTTGCGCAGCGGATGCCCGGCCGGGTAGCCGGTCTCGCCGATCCGGTCCTGGATCCGGTACCAGGACGCCTTTTTGTTCGCGAGATGCGCGGTCCAGACGATGTCGACGATCGTCGCGGTGCTGCCGTCGGACAACGGGAGCCGGGTGCCGATCGTGAGCGGTTCCTGCCGGTCGGCGGAGCCGGCCGTGCCGGTCCCGGAAACCGGCCGGTTCGAAGGGCAGGTCGCCCTCGCTTTCGCGGGGGAGCCGCCCGATCCCGTCCGGGGGCAGGTAGTAGTCCTCGGTGCTGTCTCCCGGACCGGTGTTGCCGAGCCTCGCGAAGCCGATCGCCGGGAAGATCGACACCGAACGGCCGAGCTGGGCCAGCGGTTCAGACATGGTCCGCCTCCGTTCTCGTCTCGGGCCGGTTCTCCTGGATCCGGCGCAGGGTGGCGGCGAGCGTCGGCGATCCGCCTTTCCGCCTGCCCGTGGCCAAATCCGCGACGAGCTGATCGAGTTCCTGCGGTTTCCGGCGGTCTTTCACCGGCAGGTAACGGAAAGCCGGTCCGGCCGTCGGATCGTCCGGAGTGTGGCTTTCGGCGGCGATCGGAGTCTGCATCAGCTCGGCGGCGAGCGACGGAAGGCTCACCCGCATTGCCGGGACGACGCTGGTGAAGAAGAGATCCCGGTCGCCTCTGAGCGCTTTCTGCAGATCGTCGACCAGCACGCTGTAGGCGTGGTCGAACAGGTCGCTGAGCGCGGCCGCCGTCGGGTTTTCGTACTTCGCCTTGGCGGGATTGGCGATCATCGGATACGTCGGGGGCAACGGGACCGTGCCGTCGGCGATCGCCTTGAACTTGAAGTAATGCGACATTTCGAGCGGCGTGCCCAATACCGGTCCGTAAGTGCCGTCGGCGCGCGGGCCGTAGTACTCGTACTGGCCCCACGGCTCGCGGACCCGGTATTTCGGATCGTCCAGTTCCCCGCTCATGTCGGCGCCCTCGCCCTGTTCGACGATCTCGTTGACCGCCTTTTTCGCGGACTCCAGATCCTTCACGAGGACGACCGTTCCGCCGCTGTTGCCGAAGTTCCACTGTTCGCTTTGCCGCGTGACGTCGTAGGTGCGCCCGGGCGTGCGGTCGTATTCCTCGAGTTTCTTCAGAATCGCCGAGTACAGCTGGCCGACGGTCGAGAAATCCTCCTCCTGCGCGACCGCGTCCGGCTGGGCAGGCTGCTCGATCCGCATGAAGGTGCTGCGGAACAGCTCCGGCGACGCCGCCATGAGCTGCAGATACGGCCCGCCGTCCTCGGCGTCCTCGGAAAGGTAGGCGGGATAGCTCGGCGGAAACGGATGTGCCGCTCCTGCCTCGGTGACCAGGGTCGGCGTGCCGCCGACTGCGTTGAGCAGGTTCGCGGCCAGATTGAGGTGGAGCATTTCCTCGAGCGCGACCCCGCGTACGAATTGGTAGGCCGAGGAAGCCTTGTCTTTGATCGAGTACATCGCGGTGAGATAAGGCGGAATGGTGGCGAACTCCACGCGCAAGGCGATGTCCAGAAGTTCTCGAAGTGTCTTGCCGTGCGGTTGCCTCGGAATGAGGTAGCGACGTTCGGGCACGGTTACGGCAGTCATGGCGACTCCCTCTCGATTGCGCCAGCGGCGATACCGGGCAATTTCGCGCGACGGCGACCCCCTGCCCGTGCTGGCGACCCTAGCAGCGGCCGGATCGGCCATCCAACGTCCGAACGGGCGCACTTCGGCATGGGGAAATTGGGAAAGAAGTGCAAGCGACCTAATGGTCAGGGAAGCTCTAAGGTGTTCTTATCGGGAAAGCGGTTCCGTGAGGTGGGTTTCTTTTGCCGCGGCGGATTAATTGGTCTTTACGCGATGCTGGAGACCGGATTGGCGGTTTCGGCTAGGCTGGCGCGGGACTGGCAGGGGAGGTCAGGGTGAAGGGGTTCACGACGCCAGGCAAACCGGTGGACGTCGCGAAGGTGTTTCCGGAGCTGGCCGGGCTGGCGCGGACCACGGTGCGGCTGCATCCGTGGCAAGACGCGGTGACGGTGCGGGATTCGTCGCTGGGCGGGCCGTTGCTGTGGCCCGCGGACGAGGCGTGGCCGGTGTGCACGGTCGACCATCCTGATTCGCGGCCGCTGCCCAGCGCGGAGGGAAAGCGGCTGCAGCGGCGGCAGGAGGAGATTCGCGCGGAGAAGAACGAGTACCCATACCTCGGGCCGCACCCCCTCGACGAGGAGTTCGCCAGGCTGGAGACCAGCATCCGCGAACTGCGGCGCGTCGATTTCGCGGACGATCCGGCCGCGGCGCTGCCCATGGCGCCGATCGCGCAGTTCTACCGGCGGGACATCCCGGAGCTGCCGTTTCCCGACGGGACCGACGTATGCCAGGTGCTGTGGTGCCCGACCGATCACGAGCCGCACTACGGTCCGCGGCCGCTGGTGCGGTGGCGCGATTCCTCGAGCGTGACCGAAGTCCGCGCGGCGCCGGAGCCGGACCTCGGCCTCGGCGACGAGGAAAGCCTGCCGTCGCCCTGCCGGATCTGGCCGGAGCGGGTGACGGAGTTCCCGCACTGGGACGATCTGCCCTCCGCGCGGCTGCGGGCCCGGATCGAGGAGTGGGAGAAGGGGAAGGACTGGACGTACTACGAGCATCTGTCGGTCGCGCCGGGCTCGAAGGTCGGCGGCTGGATCGGCTGGGTGCAGTACCCGGAGTGGCCGGAATGCGAGCGCGGGCATCGCATGGACCACCTGCTGACGGTTTCGTCGGCCGAGAGTGCCGGCGGGGGCTGGGAAACCTGGATGCCGCTCGAGGAGCAGGCCGCGGCGACCTTCGTGAAGCGGGTGGAGTTCGCGCTGGTCGACGGCGTCACGACCAGCCGGGAGATCGGGCTCGACGAGGAGTTCGACACGACCGCGGCCTATCGCACTTTCAGCGGCACGACGGCCGCGGTGGCGCCGGAAACGGTGAAGGAGCGCGTCATCCCCGCCGACCGGAGCGGGGCCGGCCGCCTGGACCTGATGCTGGGCGACGTCGGGGACGTGTACGTCTTCGTCTGCGCCGTCTGCCCGGACCGGCCGACCGGAGTCGAATTCCAGTGTCACTGACCGGCGTCCGCCCGCGTCACTGATCCCCGGCGAGGTTCTCGATCGCCCGCTTGCGGCTGTGGTCGAACACGATCGAACTGCGGAACTGCACGACCTCCTTGCGGCTGCTGAGATCCTCGACCAGGAACGTGTGCAGCCGGGAGACGTCCGGGACCGCGACGTGCAGCAGGAAATCGTCGCCGCCGGCGAGGACGAAGACGGCCATCACCTCCGGCATCGCCAGCGCCTCGCGGCGGAAGCGGTCGATGATCGGCTGACTGAGCGGGCGGATCTGCGCGAACACCATGGCCTGCACCGACCTGCCCAGCGCGGGCAGGTCGACCTCGGCGTGGAACCCGGTCAGCACCTGGCGGGCCTGCAGCCTGCCAATGCGCTCGGAACAGGTGGACGCCGCGACGCCGACGCGTTCGGCGAGGTCGCGCATCGGGATCCGGGCGTCCTGCTGGAGTTCGTGGACGATGCGGCTGTCGATCCGATCCAGGTTCGGGATTTCAGGCATTTGCCGAACATATCACTGCCTCTGCGCTTCGATGAGCGACAGAAGAGGCAGGCTGGCGTTCGTGAACCGAACAGAGAGTTTCGCTGGTGAAGCACTGCAGGTCGTCCGCGGCGCGAGGTCGGGAGTCGCGATCGCCGTCGCGATCCACTCGACAGCGAGGGGACCGGCGATCGGCGGCTGCCGGATCAAGGAGTATCCGTCGTGGCGGGACGGGGTGGACGACGCGCTGCGACTGTCGGCGGCGATGACGATGAAGTGCGCGCTGGCCGGACTTCCTTGCGGGGGCGGCAAAACTGTCGCGATCCTGCCCGCGGAGGGAGTGCGGCGGCCGGACCTGATCGCCGACATCGCCGAAGCGATCGCCGCGCTGGGCGGGCGCTACCGCGCGGGGCCGGACATCGGGTCGACGTCCGAGGACATGGCGGAGATCCACCGCCTCGCGCACGGCTGGGCGTTCTGCCGTCCGGAAGCCCAGGGCGGCAGCGGAACGTCGAGCGCGGCGACCGCACGGGGAGTCTTGGCGGCGCTTCAGGCCGGTGTCGCGCCGGGTTCGGTCGCGGGGCTGCGGGTGGGCGTGATCGGATTCGGGAGCGTCGGACGGCTCATCTGCAAGTCGCTGCTCGCGCGCGGGGCGGAGGTCGTCGTGACGGACGTCGACGGCGGGCTTCGGCCGGTCGCGGAGCGGCTCGGCGCGACCTGGACGACGAAGGACCTCGTGCGGGAGCGGCTGGACATTCTCGTGCCTGCCGCGACGGGCGGCCTGCTGACGGCGGAGTCGGCGGCGGCGTGCGGGGCGTCGCTGATCGTGGGACCGGCGAACAATCAGCTCGCCGCCGAGGAGGTCGCGACGGTGTTGCGGGACCGGGGGATCACGTGGATCCCGGACGTTGTCGCGAGTGCGGGCGGGATTGTCCACGCGGTCGGCCGCGAGGAACTCGGGATGGACGAGGCCGCGGCGAACGCGAAGATCGATGCGATCGCGGACACGACAACTGCGGTGCTGTCGCGCGCCCGCGAGCGGGGGTTGACGACGGTGCGGGCAGCGCGCGAACTGGCGGCCGGGCTCGGTTGAGCGAAGCGGCTAAGGCTCCGGGACGCGTCCCGGAGCCTTAGCCGCTGTTTTCCGTTTCCGCTGGATCAGTACCAATGGGCGCGGCCGCCGATTCGGCGTCCGGTCCCGCCGAGCACCGCCAGTATCGCGCCGATCACCACCAGGGCGATCCCGATGCTCCACAAAATCTGGATCGAGGTGATGAACCCGATCACGAGGAGAATGACGCCGAGAACAATCACGGGTAAACCTCGTCTTCCTTCTCTCAGTGGGGAATGAGGTGTGCTCACTGCCGGATACCCTCACTCGGTCGAGTGAAACATGGGATCGCTGGGCAATTCCGCGGCCGCGGCCATTCGCGCGGCGTGAATTTGTCACCACATTGCTCGGAGAGAAGGCGGGAGATCAGGCAAATGGCGTAAGGAAGCGCGTCGGCAATAATGCCGCGGCGGAACCGGACGAAGCGGATTGATCGTCGCTCGCCTGCGTCGCGGCCGAAGGACGGGCATCATGGTGGGGTGCTTCCCGCCTGCCCGGCCGGGCAGGGCCGACCGACGACGGGACCATGCGATGGACGAGCCGACCGATCCCGGCAGCGACCCGGTGCGCGAGTTCCGCGTCGAGCGCGCGGATCGGCCCCCGGCCGCGGTGCTGACGGTGTACGGCGAGGTCGACATGGTCACCGCGCCGCTGCTGACCGCCGCGGTCGACGAGGTGCTGGCCGCGGCTCCGCCGGTGCTGGTGGTGGATCTCGCCGCGGTGGAATTCCTGGCTTCGGCCGGGCTCACCGCGCTGGTGACCATGACGCAGGACCGGGCGGCGCGCGCCGTCCTGCGGATCGTCGCGTCCGGCCGGGCCACGGTGCGGCCCATCCAGCTCACTGGACTGGAGCAGAGCCTTCCCCTGTATCCGACGGTCGAGGCGGCGCTGGCCGGGTCCTGACCGCGGGCGTCTCTTTCGGACGGACGCGACGGGTGAACCGGGCCGGGACCGGGTAACCGGGCGGGGAGAAAGAGGTTCCGGGGCGTACGCGCCCTGCGAAGAGCCCGTCGAACGGGGAGAACATGCGCATCGGCTACACCTTGATGACTGAACAGACCGGGCCGCGCGAGCTGGTCGGCTGCGCGACCGCCGCCGAGCGGGCCGGATTCGATTTCGCCGCCTGCAGCGACCACTATTCGCCGTGGCTGGCCGAACAGGGCCACGCGCCGTACGCGTGGAGCGTGCTCGGCGCGGTGGCGCAGGCGACCGAGCGGATCGAGCTCATGACGCTCGTGACCTGCCCGACCATGCGCTACCACCCCGTGGTGGTGGCGCAGAAGGCCGCGACCGTGCAACTGCTGTCCGACGGCCGGTTCACCCTCGGGCTCGGCTCGGGGGAGAACCTGAACGAGCACGTCGTGGGCCAGGGCTGGCCGTCGGTGTCGGTGCGGCACGACCGGCTCGCCGAGGCGGTGCAGATCATCGGCGGCCTGTTCGACGGCGGCACGTTCACCTACACCGGCCGGCATTTCCAGGCCGACGGCGCGAAGCTGTGGGACCTGTCGCCGACGCGGGTGCCGATCGCGATCGCCGTGTCCGGCCCGAAATCGGTGCAGCGCTTCGCGCCGGTGGCCGACGCGATGGTGGCGGTCGAGCCGAACGCGGACCTGTGCACGGAATGGGACCACGACCGGATCGGGCCGCCGGCGCGCAAGATCGGCCAGCTGCCGGTCAGCTGGGACCCGGACCGCGGCGCGGCGATCCGGCGCGCGCACGAGCAGTTCCGCTGGTTCGGCTCGGGATGGCCGGTGAACGCGGAGCTGCCGGGCACGCGGGCGTTCGACGCGGCGACGCAGTATGTGAGCGAGGACGACGTGGCGGCGGGGATCCCGTGCGGGCCGGACGCTGGTCCGATTGTGGACGCGGTGAAGGAGTTCGAGCAGGCTGGGTTCACGGATCTGGCGTTGGTGCAGATTGGTGGGGCGGAGCAGCAGCCGGGGTTTGTGGAGTTCGCGGAGCGGGAGTTGCTGCCCGCGTTGCGGTAAAGGTCCACTGTAGACAAAAGGGCCCGGGTGCCGAGGCACCCGGGCCCATAGACGCACGTCACGGATGTCGCAGCAACGCCCCGAATCCGTCGGCCAGGTCGAGCCGTTCGTCCATCACCACGACGTCCGCCCCGACGGCCACCGCCGCGTACGGCAGGGCCTCGTCGGCGCGGCGGCGGGCCGGGTCGTCCGCTCCGAGGGCGTCCAGTCGCGGCTTCGCCACGCCGACCTGGGTCGGTTCCGGGCCGGTGTACACGCTGGCCTCGCCGGAGTCTCCGACCAGCAGCGTCGCCACGTTCGACTCCGCCAGCGCGGCGGTGACGGCGGACAACCCGCTGACCGCCAGCGCCGATTCGCGCCCGGCGTCGGCGCGGAAGCGATCGGCCAGGTCGTCCAGTTCGCGCAACCGTTGTCCGGTAAGCAGTTCGTGCACCGCTCGGTCCAGCTCGGCGCGGTCGGCACCGGAGGCTCGGCCGCCCGCGTCGACCTCCGAAGTGAGCGAGCGGGCCGGTTCCGGCAGGCGTTCGCGCAGTTCGGTGCGGGCCTGGACTTCGCCGGCCAGGACGATCGCCCGCGGCCGCACGCGTTCGGCGGCCTTCGCGACGTGGTCGGCGACTTCCGAGAGGTTGCGGTGCGTGGTCTGCTCGGCGTGCGACTGGATGTCGCGGTGCGCGGGACCGCCGCCGCGGACCTTGTGCACCGGGTGTTCCTGCCCGTGCACGGTCTCGGTTTCCACGCTGCCGTCGGGCCGGTGCACCTCGATGTCGGCGCCGGTCCGGTCGACCAGCACCACCAGATGCGCGGGTGCCTCTTCGAGGTGGCTCACCGTCGGCAGGAAGTACGGCAGCGCCGAGTAGCGCGCCTCCTGCGCCGGCGGCGGGGCCGCGAGCCGCCGGTCGAGCAGCACGGTGCCGTGCGCGGCGACGATGGTGCGTCCGGCCCGTCCGACCGGCGGCGTACTTTCTTCCACGGCGCGAAGAGCCGCCTCGACGGTCGGCCGGTCCGCGCCCTGGTCTTCGAGCGCCGCCTCGATCTCCTTGAGCCGCAACCGCAATTGCTTGGCCGCGTCCTCGGTGTCGTGCGATTCGTCGAAGTGCATCGAGACGAACGGCCCGTCGGTCAGCAGCGCGCGAAGTTCGTGTGTGTCCATTTCTTCCTCCCAACGTCCGGGAAAGTCTCACCGGGTCCGGGGCAGCTCGGGCGAGGCGGTGTCCAGCGGCACCGCGCCGGAGCGGACGAGACCCAGCTGCACGGTCTGCCGCCGCCCGAGCTTCTGCAGCGCCCAGTCGGCGGCCGTGCGCAGGCGGTTTCCCGGCAGGGACAGCAGATGGTAGCCGCGGGTCACGAGCCGGGCGGGAAGCCCGGCCAGCGGGATGTGCAGCGGATTGGCCGCGCCCTGGCCCGAGCCGAGGTCGACGGCGAAACCGAGATCGCGGTGCCGGTACCGGCGCGAGCGGCCGACGCCGAGCGATGCGGCGACGTTGCTTCCGGCCAGTTTGCCTTGCCGCTGCGCGTGTTGCGCGGTCATCGGCGTGGTCTCGCCGGGCCGGGTCAGGTCCGGTACCGCCGCCGCGTCGCCACAAGCGAAAACGTCGTCGCGGCCGGGCACGTTCAGCTCCGGCGTGACGACCAGCCTGCCCTTCACGGTTTCCAAACCCAGGTCGGACACCAGCGGATCAGGCCGGACGCCCACGCACCACACGAGCGTGTGCGTCGGCACCGCGTCGCCAGTGGTCAGCGTGACGCCTTCGACGTCCGCCCGGTCCACCGAGGTCTTCATCCGGACCTCGACGCCGCGCTCGCGCAGCACCCGGTCGGCGGTGGCGCCGAGCCGAGGGTCCAATTCGGGCAGTACGCGTTCGGCGATGTCCAGCAGCAGCCAGCGAATCGGCTGTCCGTCGAGTTCCGGGTGGCGGCGCGCGAGGTCGGCGGTGAACTCCGGGCCCTGCGCGGCGACCTCCGTGCCGGTGTAGCCCGCGCCGACGACGACGAACGTGCACCGGGCGTCGCGCTCGGCCCGGTCGTCGGTCGCGGCCGCCAGTTCGATCTGGCGGGTGACGTGGTCGCGCAGGTACAACGCTTCGGGCAGGCCCCGGAAACCGTGCGCGCATTCGGCGACCCCGGGGATCGGCAGCAGCTTGTTGACGCTGCCCGCCGCGAGGATCAGCCGGTCGTACTCCAGTTTCCCCTTGCGGTCCTCCGGGTCGGTGAACGTCACGGTGCGGGCGTCGAAGTCGACCGATTCCGCGGTGCCCAGCACCAGCCGCACGCCGCGCAGAGTGTCCGGAATGGACACCGCGACGTGCCGGGGGTCGACGATCCCGCTGGCCACCTCCGGCAGCAGCGGCAGGTACAGGAAATAGTCGGTCGGGTTCAGCACGACGATCTCGGCGCGGTCGCCTAGCGTGCGCAGCAGTTTTCGCGCCGCGTGGTATCCGGCGAACCCGCCGCCGACGATCACGACTCGCATGGGCGCCTCCTTTCCTCTCGACGGGTACCCGGCGCGCGGCCGGGCAATCGCGCCGGTTTCGTCCCGGCGCGCCCCGGGCACCCGGTGCCGGTACCCGCTTGCGAGGAGGAGCGAATGAGCAGCACGATCACCGAAATCGTGGACGTCGACGTCCCGGTGTCGACCGCGTACAACCAGTGGACGCAGTTCGAATCGTTCCCCGAGTTCATGGAGGGCGTGGAGGAGATCCGCCAGCTCGACGCGACGCACACGCACTGGGTCACCCGGTTCGGCGGCGTCGGGCGGGAGTTCGACGCGACCATCACCGAGCAGCACCCGGACGAACGGGTCGCGTGGCGCTCGGATTCCGGGCCGGACCACGCCGGGGTGATCACGTTCCACCGGCTGGCCGACACGAAGACCCGGGTCACCGCGCAGATGGAGCTCGACCCGGAAGGGTTCGCCGAGAACGCCGCCGACAAGCTCGGCATCCTGGACCGGCGCGTGAAGGGGGACATGCTGCGGTTCAAGCAGTTCATCGAGCAGCGCGGACGCGAAACGGGGTCCTGGCGCGGCGACGTCGAACCCCCGGGCTGAGGCGGTTTTCCCCGCGGTTCCACGGCGTTTTCCGTCGCGGAACCGCGGGGCTGTCGTGGGACACCGCACAAGCGGCATGGCCCGGCCGGACGGCGGGTAACCGGGCGGCGACGGACGCCGTTCAGAGAGGAGACCAGCATGGCCCGCGTGGCAGTGCTCGTGGACGAAATGACCGAGGACGACGAATTCCTGGTGCCGTGCGAGCGGTTGCGCTCGGCCGGGCACGAGGCGGTGGTCGTCGGCCTGGAGCGGGGCAAGAAGCTGACCGCCTTGCACGGCACCAAAATCACCACCGACCAGGCAGTGGACGAGGTCGGCGCGGCGGACTTCGACGCGGTCGTGGTGCCCGGCGGGTATTCGCCGGACAAGATCCGCACCAGCGAGCCGATGGTCGCGCTGGTCCGGGAAACGGCCGCTGCGGGCAAGCCGGTCGCAGCCGTCTGCCACGGCCCTTGGCTGCTCGCCGAATCCGGGCTCGCGCGCGGCCGGACAGTCACTTCGTGGCCGTCGCTGCAGACTGACCTGCGCAACGCGGGTGCGGAGTGGGTTGATCGCGAGGTCGTGACGGATGACGGCGTCATCACGTCGCGCAATCCCGACGACCTGCCCGCCTTTTGCGACGCGCTGCTCGAGCGGTTGAAGTAGGCCTCAGGACAGCGCGAAGCGAATGCCGAAGTGGTTGAGCGTCGCGGGGAGCCGCCCCGGCTGCAGGTCGGCGGCGGTGCCTCGCGGCGCGAAGCCCGCTTGTTGGGATGAGCGACGGGTTGGCTTCGGCCCGGCTGTCGAGCCAGATGTCCGGGACGAAGGAATCCGCGTGCGGCAACATTTCCGGATCGCGGTGGAACGGCGGGCAGGTCAGGAACGCCTGACCTGCCCGCGTTTTGCGACGCTGCGACGCGCTGCTTGAGCGGTTGAAGTAGGCCTTAGGACAGCGCGAAGCGAATGCCGAAGTGGTTGAGCGTCGCGGGGAGCCGCCCCGGCTGCAGGTCGGCGGCGGTGCCTCGCGGCGCGAAGCCCGCTTGTTGCAGTAGTGCGGCGAGCAGGGTCGAGGCGGTGAAGAGCACGACGTCGCGGCCCGGGCACACGCCGGGCCCGGCGCTGAACGGCACGAGCGCCGGGTTGGCTTCGGCCCGGCCGTCCAGCCAGATGTCCGGGGCGAAGGAATTCGCGTACGGCAACGTTTCCGGGTCGCGGTGGAAGAACGGCGTGTATATCAGGAACGTCGTTTCCGCCGGACCCCACGCGGTGTCCTCGGTGCTTTCGCGCAGCAGCGCAGGAGTCGTCGGCCAGAGCCGGATGGACTCCAGAACGCAGGCACGCAAGTACGGAAGCTGTTGCGGCTTCAAGAGATCCGCTTCGGCGACTTCGCGCCGGGCTTCGGCCAGCTCGTCGGGATGTGTTGCGAGCAAAGCGAGTGCGCGAAGAGTGGCGATCGCGGCGGCGTCGAAAGCGAAGAGCCAGTGCGGGACTTGGCCGGTCGGATCGACGTCCGGGTCGGCCGGTTGTTTCGCCATCGCGGCGCCGAGGCTGCCGGGGCGGTCCAGGCCGAGCTGACGGTCGAGAAGGGACTGGAACTGACGGCGCTGGTCGTCCCGGCGCGGGTGCGCGAACGCCCAGTTGGCGTCGAGCCGCAACTGGTCGAGGAGGTCGGTGACGCGCCGGTCGGCGGTGGTGTCGCCGCCGAGCACGATCTTGCGGATGATCGTCCAGAAGTGCTCGGTGAACTGGGTCGCGTCGAGGTCCGGAAACCCGGAGAGCATTTCGTGCGCTTCGGTGCGGATGGTTTCCGCCCAGGACCCGGCGAGTTCGTGCGCGGCGCGGCCGGGTTCGAGGATGGTTTCGTTGAGTTTCCTTCGCCGGGCGCGGGTGGCGCCGCTGGAGATCAGGACGCCGTGCGGCTGGAAATGGCGCAGGGCCGCGGCTTTTTCGGTGGTGTCCGGACTGAACGGACTGGGCGTGCCGGCCAGCAGCGCGCCGACGTGGTTCGCGTCCAGCACCAGGCGGAACGACCGGCCGGGGACCGGCAGGTCGAGCGGGCCGGGGCCGTAGCGTTCGCCGAGGTCGTGCAGCAGACTGATTGCCGAACTGTCGACCCGCAGTTTCTGTGCCGCGGCCATCGCGCGGGGGCGGCGTTTGATCAGGCCGATGCCGACGGTGGGGGCGACCACCCGCGCGACGATGCGCCCAGTGTCACGGACCGACGCGCGCTGCGGGCGGATGTCGGCCGGGGGGCAGTTCGGACAAGTCCGGGCTCGCGGTCGCGCGGGTGGTCGCCATGCTGTTCGGGTACCCGCGTCGGTTCGGGCGAAACCTGGGCGCGGGGAACACTGGCTTCCGCTCCGGCGGCGCGACCTGGACAGTCCATTATGGATAGTGGGTAGTTGCTGGCATGGAACGGTTTCGACCTCCGGGCGTTCCAGTGCTGTCGCTTGTGTCCGGGTGCCGGGCACTGTCCACTGTTCACCTTGCCTCCGGCGAGATCGATGCTTCGGCAGGTGAGGGCAGTGCGGCGGGCGCGGCACTGCGGTAGGGTCGGGCCAGGAGCGGTTCAGCCCACGTGCCGTCGCCTGACCAATGCGGCCCGTTTGCCTCGGGCCCAGGGCCGGGTCGCCAGCGTCGGCCCGGTCTCGCATCTGCGAGGAGGGCTCCATGGTGCATGAAACGCTTTCGTATCTGCCGGGGACACCGGCGAGAACTCTGATCACCGCCACCGCGGGCGAAACCGTCGTCGCGGTCTCCGAAGAACTGGACCTCCGCTCCACCGCCCGGCTGCGCGCGATGCTGGCCGAGGAATTGGCACTGCGTCCGCCTGCTCTGATCGCCGACGTCTCCGCCTTGACGTTCTGCTCGGTCAGCGGACTGGAAGTGCTGACCGACACCGCCCGGGCGGCGGACGCGGCGGGCGTCGCGTTCGCCGTGGTCGCCGGGCAGCGCGCGGTGCTGCGGCCGCTGCGCATTCTCGGGCTCGACCGGGAGTTCCGGGTGGTCGAACGCCTTGCCGACGCCGTCGATGCGGGTGCCGCCGCGCGGAGCGTCGCGGCCGAGGTCGGCTAGCTGTTCCGTTTTGGCCCGGCCCTTCCGGAAATCCGGCGGGCCGGGCCAGAACGCTGTCCGCGAGCGTGGCGGAACCGAGCGGTGCGCGTCCGGTCCCGGATCCGAGTACTTTGGCAGGCGCTTGCCGGACAGTCCGGGCTGGCGGGGAGGAATCGTGGAAGGCGGAAACGGGTCGGCGGTCGACTACTCGGCCGTGGTGCGGCTGAGCGGCGATCCGGCCGAATTGCGCGCCGAAGTGGGCGAAGCGCTGTCGGCGGAGCCGAGGATGGTGGTCTTCGAGCTGAGCGAGCTGACCTCGTTCTCGAGCCAGGACCTCGCCGCGCTGCGCAAGACCGCCGAGCCGAGCGAAGCGGTGTTCGCCTGCCGCGAGGGCGGAGTGGCCCGCCGGGTGCTCGAAGACGAGGGCGTGCCGGTCGCCGATTCCGCGTCCGCGGCGCTGGCTTTCGAGGACGAGTCGCTGCGGCCCTCCGGCGGGCAGTTCCGGACGCTCACCGAGATGCTCCTGGCCGCGCGGACCGTCGGCGAGGTCCTGGAGCTGATCGTGGACGCGACCGCGTCGCTGGTGCCCGCCGCCGAACTGGTGTCGATCACGCTGCGCGCGCCGGACGGGACCTTCCACACCGCCGCCTACACCGACCCGGCGGCCGCCGACCTGGACCGGCTGCAGTACCGGCTGGGCGAGGGCCCCTGCCACGACGCCGCCATCCCGAACCGGCCCGAATTCCTCGAAAGCGCCGACCTGCGCAGTGACGCACAGTGGCCGCGATGGGCTCCGGAGGCTGCCGAGGCCGGCTGGCGCGCGGTACTGGCGACCGCGCTGGTCGACGACGCCGTGTCGCGGTTCTCCGGCGCGCTCAACCTCTACTCCCGCACCCCCGGCGGCCTGGCCGACGCCGATCGTGACGTCGTGCTGCTCCTGGCCAGCCACGCGACCCTCGCGGTGGCCGAAACGGACGCGGTCACCCGGAGCGAACTGCACCAGGCGCAGCTGCGGCGCGCGCTGGACAGCCGGGACGTGATCGGCCAGGCCAAGGGCATCATCATGGCGCGCCGGGGCCTGGACGCGGAGGAGGCGTTCGACCTGCTGCGGCGCACTTCGCAGCAGCTGAACGTGAAGCTGGTGCACCTGGCGGGGACTCTTGCCTCCCGGCACGAGGAGCTGGACGGTCCGGCCGCGCAGCTGGGGGAGCCGGACCCGGTGTGAGGGCCGACGCCAGCGACTCGAGGCGGCGCTTTCGGCGTGATGGGGATGCGGCCTGTCCGGGCCGAGGGGCCCCGCTGTCGAGGCCGGGCGGCGGGGTGGCGTGCGGTACGTGAGGGGAACCCTGAGGGAATCAGAGTCCCTGAGGGTTCCCCTCACGGACCTGCGGAACCAGCGCGGGCATCGATCGGGCCGAGCGCGCCCGGGCCGCCTCGCGTGCGCCGGTCTTGTGCCCGCTGAACAGCGGGTTGCCGAGCTGAGGGCGTGAGGCGGAGCACTGGCTCGGTTTCGACGCCGTCCGCGGGATCCGACGTGTCCGGCGGCGGCCCATCGGGTACCCCTCGGATTCGAGCCGACCGAGGAAGGAGCCCGTCATGGTGCACCCCGTGCCGCCCGGACCGGAGCCCGTCCCGTCGCCGCCGCCACCGGTGCCGCCCTTCCCGCCGGAACCGGCCCCGCCGCCGCGTCCCGGGCCGGGTCCGCTGCCGCCGCCGGAACCGCCCGTACCTCCCGACCCTCGCTGACCAGCCGTCGGCCCGATTGCCGTCCGAAGCGATCGGGTACCTACCGGAAAGCGCGCGAACGGAGGCGGTGATGGACGAGGCGAACCAGGCCGAGCCGGGAGTCGTGGTCGGGGACGACGGTTCCGCCGGCGCCCGCTTGGCCGTGGACTGGGCCGCCGCCGAGGCGGAGGCGCTCGGGACGTGCCTGGTCCTCGTGCGGACGATGACGCTGCCGATGCCGAACGTCGATTTCGTGCCCGGCGTGATCACCCCGGTCGCGGGCGAGATCGTGGCCGATCAGTCCGTTGTGGACTACGCGGAGAAGGAGCTGGCCGAGGTCGCCGCCGAGGTCGTCCGGAAGCGGCCGGGGCTGCCGGTGCGCACCCGGGTGCGGTTCGGGCGGGCGAGCTGGGAGCTGGCGGACATCGGGCGGCAGGCGGAGCTGATCGTCGTCGGCGCGTCCGGGCGCGGCGGGCTGCCCCGGCTGCTGCTCGGGTCGACGGCCTCGCAGGTGGTGCACACGTGCGCGCGTCCGGTCGTCGTGGTCCGTCCGGCGAAGGAGAAGACGCGGCGGGTCGTCGTCGGGGTGGACGGGTCGCCGTCCAGCGTCGCGGCGGTGCGGTACGCGTACGACTTCGCCGACCGGCACGGATGCGCCTTGCACGCGGTGCACGTGTGGCCGGAACCGCCGGAGGACGTCTTCGGCCCGGCCCGCTCCGGCGGCGAGGGGCAGCAGAGCCCGCAGGACGAGGGCGAACGGCTGCTCGCGGAGGCGCTGACCGGTCTCGGCGAACGGCATCCGGACGTCGTGGTGCAGCGGGAGGTCGCGCTCGGCAGCGTGGCGGAGGTGTTGCTGGACCACGCCGAAGCGGCGACGCTGCTGGTGGTCGGCGGGCACGGCCGAGGTGCGCTGCGAGGTGCGTTCCTCGGGTCGGTGAGCCACGCGATGGCCTATCACGCGCCGTGCCCGGTCGCGATCGTGCGGCAGGGCGTCGAGGAGCACCCGGCCTAGCGCTGCAGGCTCCGTCGCACCAGCGCTGCCGCGAGCCGGGCCGAATCGTCGCCGGGCACCAGTTTCGCCAGGCGTTTCGGGTCGGTGGGCAGACCGGCTTTCTTCGCGCCGGCCAAGGCCTTGCGGTCGAAATACGGCCGCAGCCATGGCCACACTGCCTGTGCTTCGCGGCAAAAGATCTGCGCGCCGGTCGGACCGATCCGGGGAAACTCGGTGATGAGTTTTTCCAGCCGTTGCGGATCTCCGTCGGCGGCGTCGGCCATGCGGCGCAGGTCGTCGCCGTAACGGTCGCGAATGAAATCGGCACCTTCGCCGAGGTGTTGCGAAGTGCTTTCGTCATACCGGACGTAGTGGGCGCGGCCGAGCGCGTCGACGCGTTGCTGCCACGTGGAATCGCGCATCGCGGCGGGGGAGCGCCAGCCGGACCGAGACAGTTCCCGCGCGGCGGCGACGGCGATGTCGGCGCTGATCCGGGTGGAGAGCAGCGTCGTGAGGACCAGCAACCGGTACAGCGGTTGCGGTTTGTCGGCCAGCTTGATCCCGGCGTCCTCGGCGAAAGTCGTGCCGTGGTCGGCGAGAAGTTCGTCCACTCGGCGCATGCGGGCCGGATTCCCGTTCGGAGGCAAGCGAAACTCAGGGCTCCCAGCGGAGCGGCTCCTTGGCGAATTCGACGCAGAGCCGCCAGCCGTCGGAGCCGGGCGCGGGTTCGGTCCAGGCGTCGAGCGAATCGGTCAGCGCGCGCAGGATGTGCCAGCCGACCTCGTCCGGTCCGGGCGGGAACGCCGACGTCGTCGTGGTGGTGACTGTCACGGTCATGCGGCCCGCGCAGCGGAAGGCGCATTCCAGGAACGCGCCGTCGTCCGCCCGTCGCGCCTGGGCCGCGACCGCTTCGTCGACTGCCAGCCGGAGGTCGGCGACCTCGTCGAGCCGGAAATCGGCCGAGGAGGCGATGTCCTCGGCGACCAGCCTGGCCAGGAACAGCAGCTCCCCGTTCGCCCGCAGGCGCAGCTCGACCACTGGCGCAGCCGCGGTGAGCATGCCCGTTCCGTCCGCATCGCGCTGAACCATGGACTGCGGGTTACCCGGTGCGGCGGCAGGTCAATCATCGCCCGCCGGATGCATGCGGAGCACCCGAAAGGCCCCGTTTCCAGTGCTGCGCCGCGGGTAACCGGAGGACCGGAGCACGGCAGGGAAAGGAGCACCCGGCATGAGCACCAACGCCTATCTCTCGTTCCTCGCGATCGGGATCGCGCTGGTCCTGGTGGACGGCCGGATCATCTACCGCAGCGGCCGCCGGTACCTCGCGAACGCCTACGGGGACCCCGGAGCCGGCGCCTCGATGACCCGCCTGGTGACCGTGTTGTTCCACCTCGGGACGCTGGGCATCCTGGCCTTGATCTCGACGGTCGACATCGGCGGGAGCGACCTGCCCGGCGTCGTCGGACGGCTGGGCGTGCTGCTGCTGATCCTGGCACTGGCCCACGCCGCGACGCTCGGCGCGCTGGCGCGGATCCGGGGCGAGCAGGACGTGGCCGACGCGATCGCGCACCGCGACGAGCGGCTGGCGCGGCGGTCGGAGACGGATCTGCAGGCTCCGACGATCACGCCGGTGCCGGGTCAGGAGGGTCGGCATCCGGATGTGAGTCCGTCGTTGGAGCAGCGGTCCCCGTACACGGCTTGAGTGACGGCAATTGAGGGCTGACCGGTGCGGATTCCTCGTGCGAGTACTGCGAAATGTGCTCGCGTGCGCGCGATGTCGGCCTCGGCGGGCGTGGCTCGCCGCGTGTCGTCGGGTTGTTGATCCTGGCTCACGCGACGAGCGGCTGGCGCGGCGGTCGGAGACGGATCTGCAGGCTCCGACTGTGACGCCGGTGCCGGGTCAGGAGGGGCGGCATCCGGATGTGAGTCCGTCGTTGGAGCAGCGGTCCCCGTACACGGCTTGAGTGACGGCAAACCGGTGCGTTTCCGCGAACCCCGCCAAAACGCACCGGTTTATGCCGCCCGCACTGTCTACAAGCGAGGGTCCACCGGCTCGGATTCCAGTGCCAGCACGGCGAAAACGCACTCGTGCACGCGCCACATCGGCTCGTCGCGGGCGAGCCGATCCAGAGCTTCCAGGCCAAGGGCGTACTCGCGCAGCGCCAGCGAGCGCTTGTGCCCGAGGCCTCGTTGCCGCAGCCGGGACAGGTGGCGTTCCTCGGTGTAATCCGGGCCGTAGATGATCCGCAGGTACTCGCGCCCGCGGACCTTCAGCCCCGGCTGCACCAGGCCGCGCGATCCGCGCACCAGGTTCGCGGCCGGTTTGACCACCATGCCCTCGCCGCCCCGCGCGGTGAGGGCGGTCCACCAGTCGACGGCCGCCGCGACGGAGGCGGGGTCGGTGGTGCTGACCGACATCCGTCTCGTCGGGGCAAGGAAACCGTCGCTGCTCTCGACGAGCCGGTCGGCCAGCGCCAGGTGCCAGTCGTGGCTTTGCTGGTGATGCGCGTGCCCAGCCGACGCCAGCACCTGGAACGGCGCGAAACGCACACCGTCGAGGCCGTCGGTCGGCCAGCAATAGCGCCGGTACGACTGGGCGAACGCGTCCGCGTTGGCTGCGCGGGAATTCGTGCGCTCCAGCAAAGCCGACACGTCGAGGCCCGAGGCATCAGCGGCGGCTAGCGCGGTCGCGGCAGCGGGAAGCGCCGAGCGGGCGGCAGCGCCGACAGCCGCGTACTGCTCGCGCAGCAACTGCTCGGCTTTGACGCTCCACGGCAGCAGTTCGCCGTCGAGCAGCAACCAGTCCGAGCCGAGTTCGTCGAACAGGCCCGCCTTTTCCGCGGCAGCACGGATCCGGTCGACCACTTCGGCGGTCAGCGTTTCGGTGAAGAAGTGCCGTCCGGTCCGCGTCCACACCGCACCCAACGCATCGCCGGGCGCGCCGAAGCGGGCGCGGGCCGCGTCGAGCGAGCGACACACGAGCGCGACCGCACGCGAACCCATGTGCTTTTCCTCGCACACCACGGAATCCACGCCCTCCGCGCGGAAGTAGTCGAACGCTTGGCTCGGGTGCTCCAGCAGCCCGTCGGCCGTCGCGGTGGCGACCGGCGACATCGTCGGCGGCAGGTAGACCAGCCAGCGCGGGTCGATCGCGAACCGCGACATCACCTCCAGCGCCGCCGCCGCGTTCTCCTCGCGGACGCCGATCCGCTTCTGGTACGCGGTTTCGATCACCCGGCGGCCCAGGACATCGGTGACGTCGAGAACGCCCGGGTCGCGGTGCGCGACCGGCTCCGCGGCCGACGGGTTGGCCGGGAACGGCTTGGCGGGCTCGTAATAGACCTCGGCCGCCGGGACCGAGACGATCTCCTTTTCCGGATACCGCAACGCGGTCAGGGTTCCGCCGAACACGCACCCGGTGTCCAGGCACAGAGTGTTGTTCACCCACTCCGGCGAGGGCACGGGAGTGTGCCCGTAGACGACCATCGCGCGGCCCCGGTACTCGTTCGCCCACGGATAGCGCACGGGCAGGCCGAATTCGTCGGTCTCGCCGGTGCTCTCCCCGTACATGCAGAAGCTCCGCACGCGTCCGGACGCGCGGCCCTGGAAGCGTTCGGTGATCCCCGCGTGCGCGACGACCAGCTTGCCGCCGTCGAGGACGTAGTGGCTGATCAGACCGTCCATGAAGTCGTGCGCCTCAGCGCGGAATTCGGCCGGTTCGGCGGCGAGCTGCTCCAGCGATTCCGCGAGCCCGTGCGTGACCTGCACATTCCGGCCCCGCAACGCGCGCAGCAGCTTGTGCTCGTGGTTTCCGGTGACACAGAAGGCATTTCCGGCGCGCACCATGCCCATCACGAGCCGCAGCACGCCCGGCGTGTCCGGACCGCGGTCGACGAGATCGCCGACGAACACCGCCCGTCGTCCGGGATGCTGTGCCCCGATCGCGCGGCCCTGCTCGTCGCGTTCGAGGGTGTAGCCGAGTTCGGTGAGCAGCGCTTCGAGTTCGACACGACAGCCGTGGATGTCGCCGACGATGTCGAACGGTCCGGTCTCGTGCCGCAAGTCGTTGTACAGCGGGACGCGCGTGATCGTCGCTTCGTCGGCCTCCTCCGGGGTGCGCAGGACGTGCACCGTTCGGAAGCCTTCCTTCTGCAGACTGCGCAACCCGCGCCGCAGCTGATCGCGCTGCCGCCGGATCACCTGCGCGCCGAAGGTCCGATCCACGCGGCTTTCGTTGCGCGCGGCACAAAGCGATTCCGGCATGTCCAGCACGATCGCCACCGGCAGCACGTCGTGCTCCTTGGCCAGCGCGACCAGCGATTTGCGCGCGTCAGGCTGCACGTTGGTCGCGTCGATCACGGTCAGCCGCCCGGCGGCGAGCCGTTTGCCGACGATGTAGTGCAGGACGTCGAACGCGTCCTTGGTCGCGGATTGGTCGTTCTCGTCGTCGGACACCAGCCCGCGGCAGAAGTCCGACGAAATGACCTCGGTCGCCTTGAACTGTGCGCGGCCGAACGTCGATTTTCCGGACCCGCTCGCGCCGACCAGCACGACGAGACACAGGTCGGGAATCTCAAGCGTGCTCATGCCGCACCGCCTTTCGTGAACAGGGCCAGCTGCGTCGCCGGGCCGACTTCGGGATCGTCGGAGCCGACGGGCAGCATCCGCACGCTGTAGCCGTGGTTGCTCGCGACCCGGTCCGCCCAAGCGCGGAACTCGGCGCGGGTCCACTCGAAACGGTGGTCCCGGTGCCGCAGCTTGCCAGCGGGCAACGTCTCGAACCGCACGTTGTACTCGCGGTTGGGCGTGGTCACGACGACCGCGCCCGGCGCGGCGAACTCGAACACCGTCCGCTCCAGCGCTTGGAGCCGCGGCGGGTCGACATGCTCGACGACTTCCATCAGCACGGCCGCGTCGAGGCCCGCGAGCCGTTCGTCGCGGTAGGTGAGCGAGGACTGCAGCAGCTCCAGCCTGGCCCGCTCCCGTTCGGACATCCGCTCCAGCCGCAGCTTCCGCGCCGCGACCTGCAGCGCGCGAGCCGACACGTCCGCGGCCACGATCCGCTCCACCGACCGTTCGGCCAGGAGGTCGCGCACCAGCGCGCCCTCGCCGCAGCCGAAGTCGCCGACCGAACGGGCGCCCAGCGACCGCAGCACGGCCATGATCGTGCCGCGCCGCTGCTCGGCCAACGGCACCGGACGGTCCGGCACCTCAAGAACGGCGGGCGCGGCGAGCGCGTTGTCGATCTCCTCGGGCTCCGAATCGTCCACTTCGGCCAGCCGGGTCAGCGCGGCGGTCGTCAAGGATCGGCGATGCGCGAGATAGCGGCGGGTGATGAGCTCCTTCTCCGGATGTCCGGCGAGCCAGTCGCCGCCGGCTCGCACGAGCTTGTCGATCTCCTCTTCGCTGACCCAGTAGTGCTTCGCGTTGTCCAGGACCGGCAGCAGCACGTAGACGTGGTTGAGCGCGTCGGCCAGCCGGAGCTCGCCGGTCAGCCGGAGGTCGGCATAGCGCGAATCGCCCCACTGCGGGAATTCCGGATCGAGCGGGAGCACGGTCGCCTCGACCGTCCAGCCGAGGGGCTCGAACATCCGCCGCACCAGGTCGGTGCCGCCCGGGCACGCGGGCACCCGGATGTCCAGCGGAATCGGCCGGGCCGCCAGCTCCGGATGCGACTTGCACCGGCCGGTGAGCGCGGTGCGGAAGACTTCCTTCAACGCCACCGAAAGCAGGCTCGACGCCGCGTACGGGCGGTCGTTCACGTACTGGCCGAGGGTGAACCCGTCGCCGGAACCCGCCTTGCCGCGCACCAGAGCCACTGGGTCGACTTCGAGCATCAGCGCGGCGGTGCACCGCTCGTCGGACGCCTCGGGGTAGAAGACGTGCGCTTGCCCGGCGGAAAGCTCGAACGACTGCACCCGGCCTGGGTGCTTGTGCAGCAGGAATCCCAGGTCGGAAGCGGGCTGATGGGTCGTGGTGACTGTCAGGAACACGAGAGGGGAGTATTCCGTACGGCATTTGCCCGTGTCGCGGGAGTTTCCGGTTCTCAACACCGTGCGAGGCGCGGGATGTGCCGAACGCCGCATTGCGGCTTTTGCCCGTAACGGCGGGGGTCCCCGTACCCGATCATCAGGGAACCGCGAACCGTGCCCTAAGGAAACGTCATGAACACCCGGGATTCCGGTGGAGAAAACGAGCCCGGGAAACCGGAGGCCCCGCCATCGGCCCTGCTGTCGCACCGGTCACGCCCGGCTCGCTGGTACCGGCTGGCGATGGCAGCGGTCGTGCTGGCCGCCGTCGCCGTGCTGGGCGGTTCGGGCTGGTGGCTGTTCGGCGGACGCTACCTGGGCGGGTATGCGTTGCCGGACGGTGCGATCCCGATCGGCGACCGCGACGTCTGCGCCAACACCGTGACCGTCATGCTCGGCACCGATGCCGAGATGGCGGCCGTCGCCTGGGCGCTGCGCGGCGACCCTCGGGTCCTGCGGTCTTACACCGAGACCCAACAGGACGGCTACGCGAGGTTCCGGAAGATGTTCGCGAACGAGCCGGAGCTGCTGGAGCTGACCAGCGCGGACACCATGCCGTCCTTGGTGACCGTGGTGCCGATGGACCAGACCGGCATCGAAGTCCTCGCCGAGCAGTTCCGCGTCCAGTTCCCCAAGGCGCGGCGAGTCAGCGAGAGCACCGAGTTCGTCAGCAGGATCGCCGGGCCGAACTATCGGGATCCGACCTGTCCGCCCAGCGGAGAACGCTCTCGCTGAGGGGCGGGTCCGCCCGCTTCGCTCCGCACACAGCCAATCACCGGGAATAAACTTCCCATTAACTGGGAATACCCGCTAGGAACCCGCTGGACCGCGACGTAGCGTGCGCGCCATGACAAGCGCGGATGCCAACCGGAAGGCCGGGACCAGGGCGGCGCGGATCCTGGCGGTGTTCGCCGAGCGGGAGAGCGCCACGGCGGAGGAGATCTCCGTCGGCACGGGCATTCCCTCCAGTGCCGTGTACCGCTACCTGACGACGTTCGTCGAGATCGGCCTCGTGCACCAGGCGCGCACGCGCGGCCGCTACTGCGCGGGCTCGCTCACCGTCCAGATGGCCGAGAACTACCGCCGCGAGGCGCTCGGCCAGGGCGGCGTCAAGCGGCGGCTGCGGCAGCTCGCGGCCGACACCGACGAGCTCGCCGCGTTCCTCATCGCTCGCGACAACGACGTGCTCTGCGTCGAAGCGGCCGAGGGAACCCGCGTGATCCGGTGCAGTTTCTCGCCGGGGCTGAGCAAGCCGCTCGTCTTCGGGGCGAGTGCGCAGGCTTTGCTGGCGCACCTGCCGGAGGACCGGGTCGCGGCGACCGCCGAGGCGCACGGGCTGAGCGGCGAGCAGGTCGGGAAGCTGGAGAGCGAGCTGCGCCGGGTGCGCGACCAGGGCTTCGCGGAGAGCGTCGGCCAGGTCGATCCGGGGGTGTGGGGCGTGAGCGTGCCGGTGCTGGACCGGCATCGCCACCTTGTCGGCACGGTGAGCACGATGGCCCCGGATTTCCGTGTGCGCCCGCGCCGCGATTCCCTCGTCACGCTCACCCACGCCGCCGCGCAGGACATCAGCCGATTGCAGGAGCACGTGTGAGCACCACCCCATGGACCGGCCGCGAGGACGGCAGCAGTCCGGAACATCGCCGATGGCACCACGCCGTCAACGAATTCTCCAGCGGCCCAGGCGTTTCGCTGATCGGGTTCGCCAGCGACGCCGGAGTCCGGCGCAACGGCGGACGCCCGGGAGCGCAGGCCGGGCCGGAAGCGATCCGGAAGGCGCTGGCGTCGTTCGCGATCCAGCCCGAGTTCGTGATCAGCGACGCGGGCGACGTCTCCGTCGAGGGCGATGCGTTGGAAGCGGGGCAGGAAAACCTCGGCGAGCTGGTCGCGAAGCAGCTCAGCGACGGAAATTTCCCGCTGGTGCTCGGCGGCGGCCACGAAACGGCGTACGGCTCCTACCTCGGCCTCGCCCGCAGCGGCCTGCTGGACGGCCGCCGCCTCGGCATCCTCAACCTCGACGCGCACTTCGACCTGCGGACCGCCGACCGCGCGTCCTCGGGCACCCCGTTCCGGCAGATCGCCGCCCGGGAAGCCGAACGCGGCGCGGAATTCGCCTACGCCGTGGTCGGAATCAGCGAACCCGGCAACACCGGCGCGTTGTTCGAGACGGCCGCGGAACTGAACGTCAGCCACCTCCTGGACGTCGACTGCCAGGAACGCCATCTCGATAGAGTTCTCGACTTCGTCCGGGCCTTCGTCGCGGACGTCGACGCGCTGTACCTGTCGATCGATCTCGACGTGCTCCCCGCCGCGCAGGCGCCAGGGGTCAGCGCTCCTTCGACCCTCGGCGTACCCGCCGCGGTCGTCCTCGAGGTGTGCCGGCTGGTCGCGAGAGACCCGAAGCTCGCCCTCGCCGACATCACCGAACTGAACCCCGTCTACGACGTCGACACCCGCACAGCCCGGATCGCGGCCCGCCTCGCGCACACGCTCGTGACGAGCCGTCCGGTCCCGGAAGGACATTGAAATGCCCCCTCAGCGAATCTGGCCGCGGCTCGGCGCCGTGCTGCTGGCCTGCCTGCTCGCGTTTTTGCCGACGAGCGCGGCGATCGCGGCCGAACCACAGGGCGGGAAGCTCGCCGCCCTGCGGTCCGGGCAGACGACGCTCCGGGTCGGCACCGACGCGACGTTCCCGCCGTTCGAGTTCACCGACGCCAAGGGCGGCCAGCTCGGCTTCGACATCGACCTCGTCCGGGCCCTCGCGCAGCGGGCGGGCGTCAAGAAGGTCGACTTCGTCCAGATGCCGTTCGGCAACATCGTCCCGGCGCTGCAGGCGAACCAGATCGACGTCGGCGCGTCGGCGATCTACATCAGCCCCGCGCGGCAGAAGGCCGTCGACTTCTCGGACATCTACTACCCGGGCGGCCTCGCGGTTTTCGTCTCCGACAAGGACAACTCCGTCGGTTCGCTCAAGGATCTCGCCGGCAAGCGGGTCGCGGTCCAGGTAGGCACGAAGTCGGTCGACTGGCTCACCCAGCACCAGCCCGCCGCGCAGCTGATCACGGCGCAGACCAACGAGCAGATGTTCTCGTCGGTCAAGCTGGGCCAGGCGGACGCCGTCGTGACCGGGGCTCCGGCCGGGAAGTACTTCATCGCGCAGCAGGGCGGGCTCAAGCAGGTCGGCGACCGGCTGACCGAAGAGAACTACGGCTACGCCTTCCAGAAGGCCGACACCGAACTGCGGACCGCGTTCAACGCCTCGCTCAAGCAGATGCACGACGACGGTTCGTACAAGCAGGCCACCGAAAAGTGGTTCGGCGCGGAGAGCACCGCGGCGAAGTCGGGCGGGCACTCGCTGTTCAACTTCTCCACCATCGTCGATTCCTCAGGACAGCTTTGGCAGGGCCTGCTGGTCAGCCTCCAGGTGATTTTGCTGGCGCTGGCGTTGAGCCTGCTGCTCGGCACGCTCGGCGGATTCGCCAAGCTGAGCAAGATCGCGCCGATCAGGTGGATCGGCAACGTCTACGTGTCAGTGATCCGCGGGACGCCGTTCGTGGTGCAGCTGTTCTTCATCTACTTCGGACTGCCGCAGCTCGGCGTGCAGCTTCCGCCCATGACAGCGGGAATCATCTCGCTCGGCCTCTACAGCGGTTCGTACGTGACCGAGATCTTCCGTGGCGCGGTGCAATCGATCGATCGCGGACAGCTGGAAGCGGCGCGGTCGTGCGGCATGTCGCAGGTGTCGGCGATGCGGCACGTGATCATCCCGCAGGCGTTCCTGCGGATGCTTCCGCCGCTGGGCAACGAATTCGTGTCGCTGACGAAGAACTCGGCGCTGGTGTCCTTTGTGACCATTCACGAGCTGTTCCTGGTGGGGCAGACCATCATCTCGCGCACCTTCGACGCGCTGACGGTGTACCTGTTCATCGGCCTGCTGTATTACCTGCTCACCAACCTGATCAGCTTCACGACGCGCACCCTTGAGAAGAAGATGGCGGTGTACATCTGATGGCACTCCTGGAAGTCCACGGCCTGACCAAGTCCTACGGCGACGTGAAGGTGCTCGACGGGATCGACTTCGCGATCGAACCCGGCCAGGTGGTCGCGGTGATCGGGCCCAGCGGCGGCGGCAAGTCCACCTTCCTGCGCTGTCTCAACCTGCTGGAAACCCCGACTTCGGGCAGCGTCTCGTTCGACGGCGAGGAACTGACTGGCCGCGGCGTCGACCTCGACCGGCTGCGGTCCCGGATGGGCATGGTGTTCCAGCACTTCAACCTGTTCCCGAACATGACCGCGCTGCGCAATGTCGTGTTGCCGCAGATGAATGTGCTCAAGCGGAGCAAGGAAGAGGCCGAGGCGAAGGCGCGCGCCCTGCTGGAGCGCGTCGGCATGCTCGAACGCGCTGGCGCTTATCCGAACCGGCTGTCCGGCGGGCAGAAGCAGCGCGTGGCGATCGTTCGCGCGGCTGCGATGGATCCGAAGCTGATGCTGTTCGACGAGCCGACGTCGGCGTTGGACCCTGAGGTGGTGCAGGACGTCCTCGACATCATGTCGGAGCTGGCGAAGGACGGGATGACGATGCTGGTGGTCACGCACGAGATGGGGTTCGCGCGCAAGGTCGCTGACCGGGTGGTGTTTGTGGACGGCGGGAAGATCGCTGCGGACCTGCCGCCGGCCGAGTTTTTCTCCGACAGCAACGCGAACCCGCGCGCTCAGGCTTTCCTGCAGAAGGTGCTCTGACGGACGCGCGCTCGCGGGCAGCTTGACGCCCGCGAGCGCGCCGCTTAATCTTGCGTTCTCAGACAGGCACAGACGAAGAGCCACTGTCAGCGGTCTTCGTCGTGTCTGTTTTTTCGTATGCCGGGATCGCTGACAGCCAGCGCAGAAAGTTGGCGGTCCATGAGTTCTCCCACGGTCGCAGCGCCGCGATCGATCGCGAATGTTTCGCAGGTCACCGCGCTGATCAACACGTTGTCGAAGTTGCCGCGCAAGGCGAACCTGCTGTGGTACCTGGTCCTGGGCGGGCTGTTCCTCGACGCCTACTCGAACGCCGCGCTCGGCGCCGGCCTCGCGCCGATGACGAAGGAACTCGGCCTCAGTGCGGGACAGGTCGGCCTGCTTACCGCGACCGCGCCCGCGGTCGCCATCCTGTTCAACCCGGCGGGCGGTTGGCTGGCCGCGCGGATCGGCCGGGTCAAGCCGCTGATCGCGGCCAAGGCGATCGCCGGGCTCGGCGCGGTGCTCACCGCCACCGGCGGCAGTTTCGAGGCGGTCTGGGCCGGGCGCGGGCTGGTCGGCGTCGCCTACGGCATCGACTTCGCGGTCGCCATGGCCCTGCTCGCCGAGTACACCCCGGCGAAGCTGCGCGGACGGCTGAACCTGTGGCAGTCCGTCTGGTACGTCGCCACCACGGTGAACCTCGCGCTGACGCTGGTTTTCTACAAGGCAGGCGTTTCGGTGGAAATCTGGCGCTGGTCGGTCGGCTCGGCCGGGGTCTTCGCGCTCGCGCTGCTGGTGCTGCAGATCGCGTTCCTCGCCGAAAGCCCGTCGTGGCTCGCGGCGAAGGGGCGGCTGTCCGAAGCGGCGAGCAGCCTCCGCCGGATCTACGGTTTCCAGGTGACGCCGGGAACCGCGAGCGCCGACGACACCGCCGCCGAGGAGCGCAAGATCGGCTTCCGGCAGGCGGGCGTGCTGTTCCGCAAGCCGTACCTGCAGCGCACCTTCCTGTCCACGGCGATCTCGCTGACCCAGGCGATGCAGTACTTCGCGATCGGCTGGTACCTGCCGGTGATCAGCCTCGCGATCTTCGGCGACAAATTCGAAACGGCCACGCTCGGGTCGATGATCTTCAACGTCGCCGGGATCGTCGGCGGCGCGCTGTCGGCCTACTTCGGCCGCAAGATCGGGCTGCGGGTCAGCTCGGCGGTCGGCTACGCGTTCGCGTTCGCCATCCTGCTGGTGATGGGGCTGGGCTTCGGGAAGCTGCCGATCGCGATCGGGTTCCTGCTGCCGTTCCTGTTCATCTTCTTCCATTCGGCCGGACCCGGCGCGAACGGCAAGTCGATCGCGGCGCTGTCCTACCGCAGCGACATCCGCACCCTCGGCACCGGCGTGACCGGCATGCTCGGGAGCTTCGGCAGTGTCGTCGGGCTGTACGTGTTCCCGCAGATCAAGGAAGCGATGGGCCTCGGCCCGACGATCGCGCTGCTCGCCGTGGTGCCGCTGCTCGGCCTGGTGTCCTGCCTGATCGTGCGCTGGGACCCGACCCGCAGCGGCGTCGACCCGGACGACGAGGAGATCTCGCTGCCGGGGAGGACGGCGTGACGCGGCGCGGAATCCTGGCCGTCGACGAAGGTTCGACCGGCACGCGAGCCGCGGTCGTCGGCGAGGACGGCGTGTGCGGTCCGTCGTTCTACACCGCCGTCGACGTCGTCCATCCGGAACCGTCGCGGGTGGAGCAAGACGCGGTGCAGCTGCTGGAACGCACCGTCGACGTCGCCCGCCAGGCGATCGCGTGGTCGGGGGAGAACGGCGTCGAGATCGTCGGGATGTCGGTGTGCACACAGCGCGCGACCGCGATCCTGTGGGACCGCGAGACCGGGCAGCCGCTGGCTCCGGCCGTGGTGTGGCAGGACACCCGGTATGCCGACGAACTGGCGAAGCTCGCTCCGGAGTGGGATCCGGTGCTGTGGGAGCGAACCGGCCGCCCGGTCGGCACCCGTGCCCCGTTCCTGTGGGCGGCGCGGCAGCTCGACCAGCTTGACGTGCCTGCCGACCGCGTGCTGTTCGGTTCGGTGGACACCTGGCTCGTGTGGCATCTCAGCGGACGCACCAGATATGTCATGTCGGCGACCAACGCCGTCGCGTTCGGCGGGTACCGGCTGCGCGAGCACGCGTGGGACCAGGAATGGTTGGCAGCACTGGGTTTCCCGCTTGAGCTGGCCCCGCCGCCGGTCGACGACGACGGCGATTTCGGCTACACCGACCCGGACCTGCTCGGCATCGAGGTGCCGATCGCCGCGGTGATGGGCGACCAGCACGCGTCCCTGATCGCGCTCGGTGCGCTGACTCCGGGGCAGGGCACGTGCGTGCACGGCACCGGCACCTTCGTCGGCGCGCTGGCCGGTGACGAACCGCCGGACGGGCTCGGCAAGGTCGACGGTGTGCTCTGCCTGGTCGGCTGGCGCAGCGCGGGCCACAGCCGGTTCAGCCTGGAGGCCTACACCTCGACCACCGGTTCTGCCTTGCGGTGGCTCACCGAGGATCTCGGGTTGTTCCGTTCCGCCGCCGAGATCAGCGAACTGGCGGCGGCTCAGCCGAGAAGCACCTCGACCTGGTTCGTGCCGACGCTGGCCGGGCTGCGCACACCGGTGCAGCGGCCCGGTGCGCGCGGGGTGCTGACCGGGCTGAGCCTGGCCACCACCCGCGACGTGGTGGCGCGCGCGGTGCTCGACGGGATCGCGCACGCGGTGAGCGACACCGTCGACGCGCTGCGGACGACGATGAACCGGCCGGTGACCCGCCTGCGCGCCGGTGGCGGGTTGGCCGCCAGCGACGTCCTCCTGCAAAGCCAAGCCGATTTCGCCGGTGTCGAGATCGAACGAGTGGCCGATTCGGCGACCGCCAGCCTGCGGGGTGCCGCGTATCTCGCGGGCGTCCGGCTGGGCTTGTGGCCGTCGTTGGCCGAAGCCGTTGCGAACTTGGGGAAAGGCGAGGTCTTCGAACCTCAGCTGCCCGAGGACGAACGGCGCGAACTGCGCGCCCGCTGGCAGGACGTGCTCGCGGTGTCGCTGTCCTGACCGTCCTTTGTGGACGTTTTCAACTTTGAGTGGAGAGACAAGCTCATGTTCACACTGCCGTCCCGACGGCCGAACGCCGTCGCCGCGAGGGCGACCCTGTCCGCGCCGTTGCGGCTGGACCGCCGCGCGGCACTGACCGACCTCGAAACCGGCACGTTCGACGTGCTGGTGATCGGCGGCGGCGTCACCGGCGCGTACACCGCGCTGGACGCCGTCTCGCGAGGCCTGAAAGTGGCGCTGGTGGAGCGCGACGACTTCGCGTCCGGCACCTCGTCCAAATCGTCCAAAATGGTGCACGGCGGGCTGCGCTACATCGAGCAGGGCAACCTCGACCTGGTCCGGCATTCGCTGCTGGAGCGGCAGCGGTTCCGCCGCAACGCCCCGCATCTGGTGCAGCGGCTGCCTTTCCTGTTCCCGATCCTGGCGAAGGACGGGGTGTTCGACGCCCGCATCGCCAAGGCTTTCGAGAGTCTCTTGTGGACATACGATCTCGCGGGCGGCTGGCGGATCGGGAAGCTGCACCAGCGGCTCACTGTCGACGAGGTGCTCTCGCACGCCCCGACGCTCCGCGCGGAGAACCTCAAGGGCGGCCTGATGTATTACGACAGCCGCGCTGATGACGCACGGCTGACGCTGGCGATCGTGCGCAGCGCCGCCCGGCACGGCGCGGTGGTGGTCAACGGCGCCGAAGTGACCGGGCTGCGCACCGCAGGCGGGCGGGTCACCGGTGCGACGGTGCTAGCCGACGGCGAGGAGATCGACATCCGGGCGCGCGTCGTGGTGAACGCGACCGGCGTGTGGGCCGACCGGGTCGAGGGCATGGCCGATCACGGGCACCAGCCGCAGGTCCGCCCGGCGAAGGGCGTGCACATCGTGCTGCCGTGGTCGAAGATCCGCAACGACTGCACCGTCACAGTGCCGATCCCGGGCCGCGCTCGGCGAGCCACCTGCACGCGGTGGGGCGACGTCGTCGTGGTCGGCACCACCGACACCGACTACACCGGCTCCACCGACGACGTGCACTGCACCCGCGAGGAGATGGACTTCCTCCTCGAAGGAGCCCAGATCGCCTTCGACACCAAGCTGGACGCCAGCGACGTGCTGGGCAGCTACGCGGGCCTGCGCCCGCTCGTCGGCGGCAAGGAGGGCGCGACGCTGGACATGCGCCGCGACCACCACATCACGGTGTCTGCGGGCATGGTCACGGTGACCGGCGGCAAGCTCACCACGAGCAGGCACATGGGCGAGCTGGTCGTGGACAAGGCGCTCGGCCTGCTGGGCCGGAAAGCCAAGTGCCGCACCAAGAATCTGCCGCTCATCGGCGGTGCTGGATACGACGCGGAGGCGACGGCCGCGACCGGTGGCGTCGCCGCGCACCTCGGCGGCCGGTACGGGACCGAGGCGCGGTTCGTGAGCGCCCTGGTCGACGAGAACCCGGAGCTGGGGGAGCCGCTCATCGAGGGGCAGCCGTTCCTCAAGGCCGAGGTCGTGTTCGCGGCGCGTTCGGAGATGGCGCGCTCGGTGGACGACGTCCTGTCGCGGCGGACCCGGCTGCGGCTGTTCGCCCGGGACGCGTCGGTCGCGGCCGCGCCGCTGGTGGGCGAACTGCTCGGCGCGGAACTCGGTCTCAGCCCGGAAACCGTTGCGGCGCAAGTGGAGCAGTACCGGGCGGACGTCGCCCGGGAGAAGTCGATCCTGTTCGGAGACAACCTGTTGGGAGCCAACGCATGATCAGCCGTCAGACCGTCACGCACCCGTTCAACCGGGGCAATTACGTGGTCGGCGCGCCGACGCCGCCGCGCTGGGGCGGACGCACTGAGCCCGGCAAGGGCGACGCGTCGCTGCAGACGGCGGCCGTGGCCGTGCCCGCCGCGCTGACCGATGCGCTGCGCGAGCTGGCGGACGCGGTGCACACCGAACGCGACGAGGTCGTGCTGCGCACCCGCGACTGGTGGGCCGGCTCGATGATCGGCGAGACCGCGGATGCCCCGGCGACCCCGGACGCGGTGATCGCCGAGGTGAGCACCGTCGAGCAGATCCAGGCCGCGGTCCGGCTGTGCGGCGAACACCGGGTGCCGCTGACCGTGTCGGCCGGACGCAGCAACGTCACCGGCGCCGCGCTGCCGGTGTACGGCGGGGTCGTGCTGGATGTGTGCGGGCTCAACAAGATCGTGTCGTTCGACGCCGAATCGCAGATCGTCGAAGTGCAGGCGGGCATGTTCGGCGACCTGTTCGAGAAGGAGCTGCAGGAGACGCACGGCGCGACGACTGGACACTGGCCGTCCGCGTTCGCGATCTCGACGGTCGGCGGCTGGGTCGCCTGCCGCGGTGCCGGGCAACTGTCCACGCGGTACGGGAAAATCGAGGACATGGTCGTCGGCCTCGACGTCGTCCTCGCCGACGGCACGCTGGCCCGCTTCGGCGACTACCCGCGCGCCGCGACCGGCCCGGACCTGCGGCAGCTGTTCGTCGGCTCGGAAGGCACGCTCGGCGTGATCACCTCGGTGCGGCTGCGCACGCACCCGCTGCCGACGTACTCGAAGGCCATCGCGTACGGCTTCGAGACCTTCGCCGCCGGGCTCGACGCCTGCCGCCGGATCATGCAGCGCGGCGCCACCCCGGCCGCGATGCGCCTGTACGACAAGCACGAGAGCGGCACGCACTTCGGGCAGCCGGACACCAACCTGCTGCTCATCGCCGACGAGGGCGACCCGGTGCTGGTCGACGCGATGATCAAGGTCAGCGCGGAGGAATGCGCGGCTGATGGGTCCGAATTGGACGGTCAGCCGGTGTTCGAACGCTGGCTGGACGAGCGGATGCTGGTCGGCAAGTCCGCCGACGGGTTCACGCCCGGCCCGGGCTTCGTCGCCGACACTCTCGAGATGGCCGGTGCGTGGTCCGCGCTCCCGGCGATCTACGACGAGGTGGTCGCCGCGATCGAGGCGGTGCCGGGGACTCTGGCTGCTTCGGCGCACCAGTCGCACGCTTACACCGATGGGGCTTGCCTGTACTTCTCGCTGCGCGGGGACGTGGAGCCGGAGAAGCGGCGGCACTGGTACCGGTCGGCTTGGGACGCGGCGAACGCGGTGCTGGTGCGGCACGGGGCGGCGCTGAGCCACCACCACGGGTCGGGACTGCTGCGGGGGCCTTATCTGGCGGACGCGCTCGGCACTGGGTTCGGGACGTTCGTCGAGGTGAAGCGGGCTTTGGACCCGGCGGGCTTGCTGAACCCCGGCAAGCTCGGCTTGCCTACGGACCTGGGCCCGAACCCACTGGACTCGGCCAGCTGACCGGGCCTTGAGATCCGTGAAGGACTCCTTGAGGGAATCAGATTCCCTCAAGGAGCCCTTCACGGACGGTGCCGGGGCGCGAGCCGAGTCCAGCGGGTTCGGCGAGCTGACCGGCCGCGGCTGGCGGGCTGGGCCGGTACGTGAGGGGAACCCTGAGGGAATCAGATTCCCTGAGGGTTCCCCTCACGCACCTACGAGACGGCGGGGACGGGGGAGCGGCAGCGGGCATGAAACGGTGGACGGCATGAACGAGAAGATCACGGCGGCGTTCGAGGACGTGCCGGTGTGCGCGTCGGTGGTCGGCGTCGCGAAGGTGCCGGATTTCGTGGCCACGCAGTCCCGGGTCGGGATCCTGGCGTCGGTGCCGGTCGGGCAGCTGCCGAAGATCGTCGCGGCGCTGGCCGGGCGGGACAAGCTCGTGTTCGTCAACATCGATTCGTGCCCTGGTCTCGCCACGGACCGCGCGGGCGTGGACTTCCTCCAGGAGATCGGGGCGGCCGGGGTGGTCAGCACCCGGGTCGCGCCGATCGAGCGGGCGCGGGCGCTGTCGATGCTGACGATGCACAAGGTGTTCGTCACCGACCGCTCGAACCTGAACCGGAGCCTGGAGGCGGTCAAGCGCAGCGGCCCCGACCTGGTGGAGTTGATGCCGGCCCCGATCATCCCGTGGATGTCGGAGTCGGCGCGGGAAGTCATGTCGCCGTTCGTCGCGGCCGGTTTCGTCACCGACCGGGACGGCGTGGCGCATTCGTTGGCGATGGGCGCGGCGGCTGCCGCGTCCTCCGATCCGGGGCTGTGGTCGCTGACCCGGTCCCGGCTGCGTACAGGAGAAGAATGAGTTTCGTAGTGGTGGCCCGGTATGTGACCGCGGAACGGGACCGGGTCGTCGAGCTGCTCGGCCCGATGGCGGAGGCGTCGCGGCGCGAGCCCGGCTGCCGGCGGTACACCGTCCACACGGGAATCGAGGACGGCGTCGTGGTGATCGTCGAGGAGTACGACAGCGAAGCGGGCTTCACCGCGCACTGCGCGTCTGAGCATTTCACGCGGATCGTGCTCGGCGAGGTCGTGCCGCTGCTGTCCGAGCGGCTGGTCACCCGCTGCGTCCCGGTCGGCGCGTGATGGAGGTTCGCGGCGCGGTCCTGCGCGAGGTCGGGAAACCGCTGGAGATCGAGACGCTGACGCTGGCCCCGCCGGGACCCGGCGAGCTGCTGGTGCGCGTGCGCGCGGCCGGGCTGTGCCATTCGGACCTGTCGGTGATCGACGGCTCACGGCCCCGTCCGGTGCCGATGGTGCTCGGCCACGAGGCGGCCGGTGAAGTCGTCGAGGCCGGGCCGGGCAGCGATTTCCAGCCCGGCGAGCATGTAGTCCTGACGTTCGTGCCCTCCTGCGGCGACTGTGCCCCGTGCACGGCAGGCCGCCCCGCGCTGTGCGGTCCCGCTGCGGCGGCCAACCGCGAGGGCACGCTGCTGGGCGGGGACGTCCGGTGGTCGTCGCCGGTCGGACGTCCGCTGCACCACCTCGGAGTTTCCGCGTTCGCCTCGCATGTCGTGGTGTCCGACCGGTCGGCGGTGCGGATCGACAAGGAGTTGCCGTTCGAAATCGCGGCGCTGTTCGGCTGCGCGGTGCTGACCGGCGCGGGTGCGGTATTCAACGCCGCGGACGTGCGCCCCGGGGACAGCGTGGCTGTGTTCGGCCTCGGCGGAGTCGGCCTGTCCGCGCTGCTTGCCGCGAAGGCCGCCGGTGCCAGCACGCTGCTCGCGATCGATCCGGTGCCGAGCAAGCGGGAGCTGGCGCGTTCGCTGGGCGCCACGGTGCTGAGCGGTGACGTCGCGGAGATCCGCGAGCGGACCGGCGGCGGGGTGGATCACGCCGTCGACACCACCGGCGTGGTCGCCGCCCTGAGCCAGGCGTACGAGACGACCCGGCCGGGCGGGACGACGGTCACCGTGGGCCTTCCGCATCCGTCCGCCGGACTGACCTTGCCCGCGCAAAGCCTGGTAGCCGAGGAAAAAACCCTGCGCGGAAGCTACCTGGGCTCGTGCGTGCCGCGGCGGGACGTGCCGCGGTTCATCGCGCTGTACCAGGCGGGGCTGCTGCCGGTGGAGGCGTTGCTGACGCATTCGATCGTGCTGGAGGAGATCAACGAGGGTTTCGCCCGGCTGCGGGACGGGGGCGCGGTCCGTCAGGTGATCACCTTCTGAACCCGCGCCCCGGCTAAGAGTTGCCGCAGAGCGAGGCGGTCGCGCCCAGGTTGTGATTTCTGGTTCGTGCGAGTTGCGCAGTCTGCGTCGTCTCGATCATGGTCCACGAAACCCGCGCGGCGGCAACATCGGTCCGTGCATGCAGTGGTGGGAGCCGTTTCGGTTTATCGCGTGGGCCGCTCCCATCCGGCTCCAGGACGCGGGGCGCGGTCCGTCAGGTGATCACCTTCTGAACCCGCGCCCCGGCTAAGAGTTGCCCCGAAGCGAAGCAGTCGCGATGGTCGCCGCGTCGATGGCAGTCTCGGCGGCCTGCGTAGTCGAGTTCGAGTCGAGCTCGGTAAGCGACTCCTTGTTCAGCGCGTGCACGGCCCATTCGTACGTGTGGTCCGTCGTGCACGGCCCCTGGTATCCGAAGAAGTTCGCGCTGCCGCGGTAGTAAGCCTGCCGTGACCCGGCAGGGACCGTGGGCTGGTATGCGTGGTCGACGTTCTGCGGCAGCTCGGCCGTGGCGGCTGGGATGTCGTAGATGACCCAGTGGATGATGCCGTTGTCGAGGTCGTGCATGACGACCGCGTAGCTCTTGGCCTGCTCCGGCGCCCCGGACCAGGCCAGCGGCGGCGACTCGTCCTTCTTTTCGGGGTCGCCGTCGCCGCTGCTGGCGCAGTCGTGGACCTTGGGGATCATCCCGCCGTCGGCGAAGGCGGTGCTGGAGAGGGCGAAGGCGGCGCGTCCCGGGTTCGCCGACGCGGCGCCGGTGCCGGAACTCGCGGCGCAGAGGACGAGCAGGGCGAAGAGAGCGATTCTGGTGCGTCTCACTGGAGGCTCCCGAGGCTGCTGGTGGTCTCGTGTCCTTTCGTGGGAAGAGTGTGCTCCGGAACCGGCGGGGACCGTCGCGTCAGCGGCAGTGAGTACCACGTTTCCCGCCAAGAGTGACATCCGGCGTCCGCGAGCCGTGTCGGCTGACTGCCCGGACGCGGCTCTGTCGGCTGGCGCAGACTTCGTTGTGGCGAGCCACAATCCGGGCCGGGGCCGCCCTTGTCGCGGGTACCGTGGGACGACCGGCGGATCCCGGTAGCCGACGTCAGGACAACCAAGCGGAGGACAGCGTGCCGGTGGCGACCTCGGCCGCGTCCGCGCGCTCGTTCGACGGCGGCGAATGGTGGCATGCCAGCCGGGTCGCGGCCGGGCTGCTGATTCCGGGGCTGGCGCTGCTCGCGGCGGGCCGTCCGGACTTGATCATTTTCGCCGCGTTCGGTTCGTTCGCCGGGATGTACGGCCGCGTCGAGACACGCGCGCTCCGGTTCCGGCACCAGCTCCAGGCAGGCGCGGTGCTGCTGAGCGGCGTCTCGCTGGGCGTGCTGCTGTCGGCCTGCCACGCGCCGCCTTGGCTGCTGGTGGTCACTGAAGCCACGTTCTCTTTCTGCTGTGCACTGGTGACGAACCGCCTGGACTTGAGCCCGCGCGGACCTTTCTTCGGCATCTTCGCACTCGGCGCGATCGCGCTGGTGCCTGCCGGTCGGATCGAACCGTGGGCGGGGATTGCCTTGTGCGCGGGCACAATCGCCGGATGCGTCCTCATTGGACTGACTGGCCCGGAGCGCCCTCCCGCGCCGAGGACGTCGACATGCGCACCGGAATGCGGTGTCGCCTGCGCCGTTGTGCACGCGGCCCGGTACGCGCTGGCGATCGCTGCCGCGGGCGCGGTCGGGCTGCTGCTCGGCGTGGACCACGCGAACTGGGCGATGGCCTCGGCGGCAGTCCCGTTGGCGGCGGCCGACCCGCGCAGCCGGTTGCATCCGCGCCTGCACAGCGTGCTGGACCGCAGCGCGCACCGGGTCCTCGGGACACTCGCCGGACTGGTCGTCACGGCTTTGCTGCTCTTGCCGGGATTCGGAGCCGCGCCGCTTGCGTTGGCGGTGATCGTGCTGCTGTTCCCGACGGAGTTGTTCATGTCCCGTCACTACGGAATCGCGCTGGGGTTTTTCACTCCGCTGATCCTGGTGATGACGGAATTGGCCGCGCCCGCCGCGCCGGAGACGCTCTTAACGGCGCGGGTGGCGGACACGCTGGTGGGGGTGGCGGCTGGCATCGGGGCGGCGGTGCTGGTCCGCGCCCCGTGCCGCACCTCCGCACTCAAGCAGAACGTTCGACCGTGACCTTCAGGTGCTTCATCAACGGCTGATCGCTCTGCGTGCTGTAGTCCCCAATGGCGCACAACACATTCATCTCCGGCATGTACCCCGCCGCACACCCGCGCGGAATGTCGTACGGAATCGCCCGATAACGCCGCACCGAACGCGTCGTCCCGTCCTTCGCGGTGGCGGTGATGTCGACCTCGTCGAACTCGCTCAGCCCCCGGTCGCGCATGTCCTCGGCGTTCAGGAACACCAGCGTCCGCAGGTTCTTGATGCCGCGATACCGGTCGTCGTCCGAATAGATCGTCGTGTTCCACTGGTCGTGCGAACGCATCGTGCCCAGCGCGAGCGTGCCGGCGGCGGGGACGACGTCCGGGAGGTCCGCGGTCGAGAACTCGGCGCGCTCGGACGGCGTGTGGAAGACCCGCTGCCGCGCGGCCTGGTGGATGCGGAAGCCCAGCGGCTCGCGGACGCGGATGTTGAAGTCCTCGAAACCGTCCAGCACCCGCGCCATCGTGTCGCGGATCCGGTCGTAGTCGCCGACGTAGTCCGTCCACGGCGTCGCGCTTTCCGGCAGCGTCGCGCTCGCCATCCCGGCGATGATCGCGGGTTCGGACAGCAGGTGCGGCGAGGCGGGCTTCTTCATGCCGGTCGACAGATGGACCATGCTCATCGCGTCCTCGACCGATGTCGACTGCAGCCCGGCGGTCTGGAAGTCCTTTTCGGTCCGGCCGAGGCAGGGCAGGATCAGCGCCTGCTTGCCGTGCTCGAGGTGGCTGCGGTTGAGTTTCGTGCTGACCTGCACGGTGAGCTCGCATTTGCGCAGCCCGGCCGCGGTGTACGGCGTGTCGGGCGCGGCGAGGGCGAAGTTGCCGCCCATTCCGACGAACACGCGCACGTCGCCGCGGTGCATCGCCTCGATGGTGCCGACGGTGTCGAGCCCGTGGTGGCGCGGCGGGTCGATGCCGCAGACCTCGGCGAGCTTGTCGAGGAACTCCGGCGCCGGGCGATGGTCGATGCCGCAGGTGCGGTTGCCCTGCACGTTGCTGTGCCCGCGCACCGGCGACGGCCCGGTCCCGGGGCGGCCGATGTTTCCGCGCAGCAGCAACAGGTTCACGATCTCGCGGACGGTGTCGACGCCGTGCTCGTGCTGCGTCACGCCGAGGCACCAGCTGATGATCGACCGGTCGGCGTCGCGGTAGATCTTCGCCGCCGCCCGGATTTCGGCCTCCGTCAGCCCGGACTGCCGTTCCAGCTCGGCCCACGACGTGGTTTCGCAGACGACGCGGTACTTTTCGACGCCGGTGGTATAGGTCTCGAGGAAGTCCGAGTTGATCGCTTCAGGATCGGTCTCTGCCATCTCAAGCAGGGCTTTTGCCATGCCGCGGAGGAACGCGAGGTCGCCGCCGATGCGCGGCTGCAGGTTGAGCGTGGACGTCGGGGTCGCGCGGAAGGTGGCCATCCGGACGAAGTCGTGCGGGATGATCGTGCGCGTCGCACCCGCCTCGACCAGCGGGTTGATGTGCACGATCTGCGCGCCGCGCCGGTGTGCCTCGGCGAGTGCGGTGAGCATCCGGGGCGCGTTCGACGCGGCGTTGACACCCATGATGAACAGCGCGTCGGCGGCTTCCCAGTCGTGGATGTCCGCGGTGCCCTTGCCGGTGCCGATGGCGGCCTGCAGCGCGCGACCGCTCGCCTCGTGGCACATGTTCGAGCAGTCCGGCAGGTTGTTCGTGCCGAACTCGCGCGCCCACAGCTGGTACAGGAACGTCGCCTCGTTGCCCAGTCGGCCGGAGGTGTAGAACGCCGCCTGGTCGGGGGAGTCGAGGCCGCGCAGCGTGTCGCCGACCAGCTGGAAAGCCTTGTCCCACGAAATCGGGACATACCGGTCGGTCTTCTCGTCGTAGCGCAGCGGTTCGGTGAGCCTGCCCTGCGCCTCCAGCGCGGTGTCGCTCCAGCCGTCCAGTTCGGACACGGTGTGCGCGGCGAAGAATTCCGCGCCGACGCGTTTCCGCGTCATCTCCCAGGTGACGTGCTTGATCCCGTTTTCGCAAATGTCGAGATGCAGGCCCTTGGTGTCGTCCGGCCACGCACAGCCCGGGCAGTCGAACCCGCCGTTCTCGTGGTTCATCTTCACGATCGCGCGCGGTCCGGCGACGAGTTCCCGTTCCCGGACGAGGAACTGCGTCACGCTTTTCGCCGCGCCCCAGCCCGCGGCCGGATGGTGGTAAGGCTTGAACTCCGGCTGGTCTTCGCGCTGCTGGTCGTCCACCGTAACCCTCTCGGCCCGAAACTGTGCTTCCCTTCCGATTCAAGCACGACGGCCCGCGCCGGGCATCCGGGAGGGGAATGCGACCGGGTTAATTGTGGACTGCCACAAACATTTCTGTGCCGCTCCACAAAATGCGCGGGAAAACGCAGCTCGTTTCCGAGCGGGCGAAATCCGCCTGAGCGGCCGCCGCCGGGCGCGGGGTACGATCCCGGACGTGGCCGACCGGGAGGAAAACGCTGTGCGGACCGCCGCCCTGACCGAACTCGTCGCCTGGGCCGACGCACGGCTGCCCCGGCTGATCGACGACGTCTGCGCGGCGAGCTGCGAGCGGATCGGGATGTACCGGGACGAGAAGATCGTCCCGCGCGCCGACCTGCACCGCTCGATCGCGGTGAACCTCCGGTTCATGGTCGACGCGCTGGGCGGTGCCGAGGCTCCGGACCAGCGCGCCCCGAAGGAGACCGGCCGCCGCCGGGCGCACCAAGGCGCGCCGCTGCCCGAGGTGCTGCAGGTGTACCGGATCGCCTGCTCGATGCTGTGGGACCTGCTGGTGGGCCGCGCCCGCGAAACCGGAAGCACCGATGTCCTGATCGACGTCGCGAGCCTGTTGTGGCAGGTCACCGACGAGCACGCGGTCCGCGTGACCGAGGCGTACCGAGCGGCGAGCGCGGAACTGCTGGTCGCGCAGCAACGACGGCGGTCCGCGCTGGCCGAGGCGCTGCTGACCGGCGCGCGCGGATCCGACTCCGGGCCGTGGGAGGCGGGACGGCTGCTCGGCCTGTCGCTGGACGGGAAGCTGACCGTGGTCGCCGCCGAAACGCGCGGGCTGGCCGAGGAGAGCCTGGTCGGCATCGAACGGCGGCTCGGGCAGCTCGGGATCGTGTCGGCGTGGCATCTCTCGCCGACGCTGCAGGCCGGCGTGGTGTCGCTGCGCGAGGAGCAGTACGACGCGATGCTCGGCCTGCTGCGGGAACTGGCGCTGGCCCGCACCGGCGTCAGCCCGCTGTTCCGTTCCCTGACCGAAACGCCGCGCGCGGTCCACCTGGCACGCACTGCGCTGTCCGGCATCCCGCCGGAACGCGGCGAGGTCCGCGCGTTCGACCCGAGCCCGCTGGCGGCGTTCGTCGCCTACGACCCGGACGAGGGCCGCAGGCTGGGGGAGCAGGTTTTCGGCGCGGTGCTGGAGCTGCCCGCCGAGGAACGCGACGTGCTGCTGGAGACCCTGGACGCGTACTTCGCGCACGGCGGTTCGTCCGAACGCGCGGGGCAGGTGCTGCACTGCCACGCCAACACCGTCCGGTACCGGCTGCGCCGGATCCGGGAACTCACCGACCGGACGCTGACCGATCCGCGGGACCTGGCCGAACTGGTCACCGCGATGCAGGCGCTGCGGGTCGATTCGGCCCGTTCGATCGATCCTTTGGGGAGCTGACGATGTCCGAGGAATGGTTCTACAACACGCGTACGAACGAGGTCGAACGCGGCCGCCAAGCGCGCGGCGTCGACCGGCTCGGCCCGTACCCGGACGAGGCGACCGCCCGGCGAGCGCTGGAACTGGCGCGGGAGCGTACGGCGGCGGAGGACCGGTCCGACGCGGAGTGGAACAACCCGCAGTGACGTCCCCGGATTTCCGCGGCGCGTCGACGGTCGGCGAGGCGATGCTGCGGGCGCCGAAGGTGCTCGACGCGTCGGCGACCGTCGGCGAGGTGCGGGGGCTCTTCGAGGACGATCATGTGCATGCCGCGCTGGTGGTTTCCGGGGAGACTTTGCTGAGCGTCGTGGAACGGCCGGATCTCGACGGGCTGGCGGAGGCGCTTCCGGCGTATCGCGCTGGCCGGTTGACCGGACGGGTGGTCGGCGCGGAGGCGGATCTGTATGAGACCTGGCGGGGGATGTCTCGTCGCCGGTTGGCTGTGGTGGACTCGAGCGGTCGGTTGCTCGGCCTGTTGTGTTTGAAGCGCAGCGGACGCGGTTTCTGTTCCGACGCCGATGTCGCCGCCCGAGCTAGCGATCGGGAAAGCGGTTGCCGGGGCGGCCCGTCGCGGACCGCCCCGGCGAGCGTCAGCGCCAGTCCACTTTGAACACCCACGCGTGCTTCCCGGCCGCACGCGCGGCTGCGGGAACATC
The DNA here is from genome assembly GCF_041346965.1 of Amycolatopsis sp. cg13. Taxonomy (GTDB): domain Bacteria; phylum Actinomycetota; class Actinomycetes; order Mycobacteriales; family Pseudonocardiaceae; genus Amycolatopsis. The sequence continues at coordinate 1,806,033 of NZ_CP166848.1, read as the reverse complement.
GATCACCAGGCGGCCCCCACTCTGACTCCAGTGCAACGGACCGCCGTAGCCGAGCATCGACACGCGGTCCCCAACCCGGATCGGGACCGGGGCGTCGACCACGAGCTGCGACCCGGGCGCGACGAGCGACATGAGGTAGAAGGCCGAACCAGGCCGCACCGTGAACCGCAGGTCGCCGAGCTGGGCCATCCGTGACCAGTAAGTCGTGCCGTAGATCGCTTCCCCGTTCGTGCGCAGCCAAGCCCCGGTCTCGCGCAGCCGCTGCTGCATCACGGCCGGGATGGTGCCGTCGAAGTCGGGGCCGATGTCCAGCAGGAAGTTGCCGTTCTTCGACACCACATCGACCAGCGTGTGCACCACGTCATCGGTGGTCATGTACTTGTCGTCCGGCGTCGCTCGGTTGTAGCCGTAGGAGAACGGATCCAGTCCTCGGCTCGATTCCCATTTCGCGACAACGGTGTTCGGGTACGTCGTGTACTCGGGCGTGGTGAAGTCGTGGTCCGGGATGCCGCCGCGGTCGTTGTACGTGACGTCCTTGGGGCGACGGCGGTTCTTGGCCCGGTTGAAGTACTCCGTGAGCACGTCGCGGCTGTCGTTCACTCCGCCGATGTCGAACCACAGCACGTCCGGATCGAAGCCGGAGATCAGCTCCAGCACCTGCGGCGCCTGAAGGTCCTTCACGAAATCGCGGCCAGCGGTGTAGCCGGTGTAGGGCACCGTTGCGCCGGTGTAGGGATTGCGCGGCGGATGGCCCATCCACGGGTTGTCCGGGTTGAACCACTCCGGCAGCGAGAAGTACAGACCGTTGCGCAGACCCGGCGTGTACTTGCGCGAGGCAGCGAACAGGTCGGCGACGAGATCCCGGCGCGGGCCGAGCTTCTTCGCGTTGCGGCCACTGACTTTGGTGTCCCACAAGGCAAAACCGTCGTGGTGCTTGGACGTCAGCACGTAGTACTGCGCGCCCGCGTCCTCGATCAGCTGCACCCACGAACGCGGATCGAACCGCGCGGCGGTGAACTTGGGGATGAAGTCGTCATATACGAACGATTCGCCGTAGGTCTTCGCGTGATAGGCGTAGGTGGGACCGTTGGGATCTTGCTGGTTGTTCCAGTACCACTCGGCGTACTGCTGCCCGACCGGAGCCCACGCGGGCACCGAGTACACGCCCCAGTGGATGAAGATCCCGAATTTGGCGTCGCAGAACCAATACGGCGCACGATGCGTGGACAGCGACTCGTCGGTCGGCCGGAAGTCCGGGATGCCGAGCGGCACCGGCAGCGACCGGGTGGCGATCGTCGACCGGTCGGCGAGCACGCGGATCCGGCCGGTCGCGGGGGTTCCGGCGGGCAGGCCGCGGTCGGAGGTCAGGCCGAGCCGCACGGTGGTCTGCTCGCCCGGCGCGAGGCGGGGGATCGGCGCGGGCGTGCGGACCCGGCCGCCGGGGACGTCGAGCGTGACGGTGATCCGGTCGCGCGTTTCGAGCCAGACGGTGCCGGTGTTGACGATCGTCGCTTCGACAGCTTGCGGACCGCCGTCTTGCAGCAGGTTGGCGGTCGCACGGGCGTCGAGGACGGTGGCCGAACGGCCTTGCGCGATCGGCTGCATAGTCAGCGCGAACACGTGCAGGCTAGGCACATTCGCGGCGGGCGGGGCGGTTTTGGGCAGAGTCAGCGCGACCGCCTCGCGCGCCGGGTCGATCCACACCTGCGCGGTGCTGATCGACACCGGGTTCTGGTCAGTGACCCCGCCCGGGCCGTAGCGGAAGGCCGAGACGACGGCGCCGCCGGAGCCCCACCAGTCCGAACCGGACAGGGTCGCGGTGCTGGTGCTGCCGTCGGCGTAGTGGACGGTCGCGTCGCCTCCGGTGCTGCCGTAACTGCACGCGACGAGGAACGCGGCGCCGTAGTACCGGCCCTTGGGCAGGTCGATGCGCTGGCCGAGCGCGATGACGTTGTTCTTCGCCCCGGCGGCGGCCGAGCCCAGCAGATACGGCACGCCGCCCGCGGTGACCGTGCTGCCGGCCGGGATCTGCTCCGCCGGGAAGGTGTAGCCGGAGCCGTCGAAGTTCCCGTCGTGCGCGCTCGCGGAGTCGATGCCGTCGTTGTCGAACCACGCGTCGAGGGGAACCGGCACCGGCGGAGGCGGCGGGACGACCGGGGTGCCCGCGCCGTCCGTGACCTCCGGTTGCGCGGGCCCGCTCGCGGCCGCCGCGGTGCCCGCCGTCCCGAGCAGCACCGCGCCGCCGAGTGCCATGCCGAGTGCGTGCCGACGAGGAAAGGTCGTCATGGAACCTCCACAGTGAAGTCCAGTGGTCCGATGCCTAGCGGGGAATTTCTCGATCATCAGCGGAATCGGGGCAAGCTTGTGGCCGATACATCTGATGAATCATCGTCGGCGCGCACTGGGGTGCTGTCAAGGAGATCCCGCTCAGCGGAGCAGCGCGAAAAGCCGACCACCCGAGGTGATCGGCTCCGCGCGAGCGACGGTCAGGAACGCAGCCAGACCGCCGTGTCGGTCGGCAGTTCGGTGGTCACCGGGTCGCTGGCCAGCAAGACCTCGGAATGCAGCGGGATCGGAGCACCGGAGAAGTTCAGGACGAAAGTGAACCCTGGCCCCCGGCGGAAAGCGAGCACGTCGTCGCCGAGCGACAGCCACTCCAGCTCGCCAGTGAGTTCCGTGCGCAGCCGCAACCCGGCGCGGTAGAGGCTGAGCATCGACGCCGGGTCCGCCGCCTGCGCTTCCGCCGTGTACGCCTGCCATTCCGCGGGCTGCGGCAGCCACGCGCCGCCGGGACCGAAGCCGAACGGCGGCTCGTCGCCGGACCACGGCAGCGGCACCCGGCAGCCGTCGCGACCGGGGTCGGCGCCGTTCGTGCGCGCCCACACCGGGTCCTGCCGCAGCTCGGCGGGAATGTCCTCGACCTCCCACAGCCCCAGCTCTTCGCCCTGGTAGACGTACATTCCGCCGGGCAGCGCCATGGTCAGCAACGCCGCCGCGCGAGCCCGCCGGGTGCCCAGCACCAGGTCCACCGAGCTGCCGTGCAGCCGGTCGGCGAAGGAGAACCCGGTGTCGCCCGCCCGGCCGTAGCGCGTGACGTGCCGGGTGACGTCGTGGTTCGACAACACCCAGGCGGGCGGCGCGCCGACGGCGTCGTGCGCGTCCAGCGTCCGCTCGATGACCTCCCGGAACCGTGCCGCGTCCCACGGACAGACCAGGAAATCGAAGTTGAACGCCGAGTGCAGCTCGTCGCGGCGCAGGTATCGCGCGGTGCGGGACATGTCCGGCAGCCACATCTCGCCGACCAGCACGCGCTCGCCCGGGTAGCTGTCGGCGATCTTGCGCCACGACCGGTAGATCTCGTGCAGCCCCTCCTGATCGGAGAACGGCGTCTCGTCGCCCGGCTCGACGTCCGGCAGCCGCGCGTCCTTCACCAGCCCGTCGGCGACGTCGATGCGGAAGCCGTCCGCCCCGCGGTCGAACCAGAACCGCAGGATGTCCTCGAATTCGGCGCGCACGTCCTGGTTGTCCCAGTTGAAATCCGGCTGCCGCGAGCTGTAGAGGTGCAGGTACCACTCGCCGTCCGGCACCCGGGTCCACGCGGATCCGCCGAAGCGCGACTTCCAGTTGTTCGGCGGTTCGGCACCGTCGCGCCCGCGTCCCGGACGGAACCAGAACCGTTGGCGCGCAACCGATCCCGGACCCGCCGCGAGCGCTTCCCGGAACCAGCGGTGCTCGTCGGAACAGTGGTTCGGCACGATGTCGATGATCACCCGCAGGCCGCGTCCGTGTGCCTCGGCGATCAGCGCCTCCGCCTCGGCGAGCGTGCCGAAAAGCGGTTCGATGTCGCGAAAATCGGCGACGTCGTAGCCGCCGTCGTCCATCGGCGACGGGTACCACGGGGTGAACCAGAGCGTGTCGATGCCGAGTGCGGCCAGGTGGTCGAGCCGCGCGCGGACGCCAGCGAGGTCGCCGATGCCGTCGCCGTTGCCGTCGGCGAAACTGCGGACGTAGATCTGGTAGATCGCCGCGGTGCGCCACCAGCTGTCTTGTCTTCGCGATGCGGTCACGGAAAAAACCCTCCTCGTGGTGGGGAAAGCCAGAAGTACGACCGGTTCAGCCCTTGAGCCCGCCGGCGGCGAGCCCGGCGAGGATCTGCCGCTGGAACACCAGGAACAGCGCCACCATCGGCAGGCTGGCCAGCACCATCCCGGCGGTCAGCACGTTGAGCGGCATATCGATGGCAACCCGCTGCAGCATCACCGAAAGCGTCTGCTTGCCGCTGTCCGGGAACACCAGCAGCGGCCAGATGAAGTCCTTCCACGCGGTCACCACCGCGAGAATCGACACGACGGCCAGGATCGGCCGCGAGATGGGCAGCACGATCCGCCACAGCGTGCGCACCGGCCCGGCGCCGTCGAGCCGCGCGGCTTCGATCAGCTCGTCCGGGATCCGGTCGAAGAACCGTTTCAGCACATAGACGTTGAACGCGTTCGCGGCGGCGGGCAGCCAGACCGCGGCGGGGGAGTCGATCAGGTTCAGGTGCAGCAGCGGCAGATCGGTGATGGTGACGTAGGTCGGCACCAGCAGTGCGGCGGCGGGCAGCATCAGGGTGGCGAGCATCAGCCCGAGGACGGCGTTGCCGAACTTCGGCCGCAGCTTCGACAGCGCGAAGGCGGCGGGGACGTCGATGGCCATCTGCGCCAGCCACGCCCCGCCCGCGACGACCAGGGTGTTGAGGAAGTACTTGCCGAGGTTCAGCTGGTCCCAGGCCTCGCCGAAGGTCTCCGGATGCCACTCGTGCGGGACGAGCGTGGCCGGGGTCTGCGCGAGTTCTTGCGGCGTTTTCATCGCCCCGGTCACCGCCCAGTACAGCGGGAACAGGAAGGCGAGCACGAAAACCACGAGCGTGCCGGCGAAAGCGACGCCGTAGACCACCTTGCCGCGGCGGCTGCGCAGCGCGCCGGGCGAGACGAGGGTCCTCATGCCTGGTCTGCCTTCCTGGTCAGCCGGACGTACAGCGCGGAGAACACGCCGAGCGCCAGGAACAGCAGCAGGCTCATCGCGCTCGCCGAGCCGAAGTCGTTGTAGACGAAGGCATACCGGTAGAGCAGCAGGAGCACGGTCACTGTGGAATCGTCCGGGCCGCCGCCGGTCATCACGTACGGTTCGGTGAACACCTGCATGGTCGCGACGATCTGCAGCAGCAGGAGCATCAGCAGGACGAACCGGGTCTGCGGGAATGTCACGTGCCGCAGCCGTTTCCACATCCCGGCTCCGTCGAGTTCCGCGGCCTCGTACAGCTCGCCGGGGATGGTGCCGAGCGCGGCGAGATAGATCAGCGTGGTGCTGCCCATGTTCGCCCAGGTCGAGACGAACACCAGCGACAGCATCGCGGTGCCGCTCGAATCCAGCCACTGCGGCCCGGACAAGCCGACCGCGCCGAGCGCGGAGTTGAACAGGCCGGAACCCGGGTCGTAGAACCACTTCCACATCAGCGCGGTCACCACCGGCGGCAGCATCACCGGCAGGTACACCGCGAGCCGGAAGAACGCGCGAGCGTGGCGCATCTCGTTGAGCAGCACCGCGGTCAGGAACGGCACGGCGAAGCCGAAAACCAGCGCGAGACCGGTGAACAGCAACGTGTTCCGCCAGGCGACGCCGAACAGCGGATCCGCGAACAGCCGGGCGAAGTTGTCGAGGCCGACCCACGTCGGCGGGTTGACGAAGTCGACCTGCTGGAAGCTCAGCAGCACCCCGCGCACGATCGGGTACCAGGAGAACATCGCGAACACCACGAGCGCGGCGCAGAGCAGGCCGTACGCGGTGAGGTTCTCCTTGAGCTTGCGGCGCAGCCGGGCCCGGCGCTGCCCGGCGGGGGAGGCGGCCGACCGCCTGGCCGGCGACGAGGACGTCGCGGGCCAGGCGAGGAGGCTACTTGACCTGGGCGAGGACACTGGTGACCTTCGCCGCGGCCGTCGACAGCTGCTGATCGATATTCGCGTTCCGGTCGGTGAGCACCGCCTGCATCACGCTGTCCAGGATCGCGTACACCTGCTGTGCGTTCGGCGGTTCGACGCTGCCTTTGATCTTGCCAGTGGAGTCCACATAGGACTGGTAGTTCTGCGCGGGTACGTTCGCGTACTTGGCTTTCAGTGCCAGCTGCTGATCGCGCACCGCGCCCTGCCAGACGTCGGGGGTCGGCTCGGCGGGCAGGCCGACCGGCTGCTTGCCGTCCACGTACTGCTTGATGTGCTTCTCGAAGCGGTCCGGGTTGAGATATTTCCACTGGATCCATTCGAGGCCCGCCTTGATCTTCTCCGGCGACGCCTTCGGGTTGATCATGTAGCCCTCGCCGCCGAGCAGCGTGCCCTTGCCGTCCGGCATCCCGGCGATGCCGTAGTCCTCGTACTTGCCGTTGAACTGCTTGACGAGCACGGGAACGTTGTCCGGGGCGGCCATGTACATGCCGAGCTGGCCCGCGCCCATCATCCGCTGCACGTCCTGGGCTTCCAGCAATTGCTTGCTGCCCATGGAATCGTCGGTCCAGCGCAGATCGTGGAGGAGGCTGAGCGCGGCTTTGCCTTTTTCATTGTCGAAATCGGCGACCCATTTGCTGCCGTCCTCGCGCGCGACGGAACCGCCCATCGACGCGAGCCAGCCGGTGAGATGCCAGCCGCCCTGGTTGTTCTTGCTGTAGTCGGCGTACCCGACGATTCCGTTGCCCAGTGCGGAAATCTTCTTCGCCGCCGAGCGCACCTCGTCCCAGGTCCGCGGCGGCTTGTTCGGGTCGAGCCCGGCTTTCTGGAACAGCGGGCGGCTGTAGACCAGGCCCATCGTGTAATTCATCGTCGGCAGGCCGTAAAGCTTGCCGTTCGCGCCGCGGAAGTTGTCGAGCAATTCCGGTTTGAGGTCTTTGACGTGCGGGACTTTCTTGACCGCCTCGGTGATGTCCGCGGCCTGATGCCGGGCGATGATCTGGGCGGGATCGGTGAAATAGACGTAGTAGACGTCTTCGAGCTGCCCGCCCGCCAGTTTCGCGCCGAACGTCTTCGGGTCCATGAACCCTTCGTGCGGTTCGATCTTGACGTTCGGGTGCGTCGCCTCGAATTCCTTGACGTCGGCGTCGAAAACACCGCGTTCGAACGGCTGGCTCGTCGGCGGCTGGCCGGTGACGGTGATCGTGACCTTGCCCCCGGCGGAGCTTCCCGGATCGCCGCCGCTCCCGCAGGCGGTTGTTCCCAGCGCCAGCCCCGCTGCGGCGAGCAGGGCGAACATCCGGCGGGGAGCGGCGGGGGACCAGGGGCTGCTCATCTCAAGCCTCATCTCGCAGGGGAGCACAGCAGGTGATGGCGGTCACCCTAAAGCCGCGAACGACGTCTGCGCAAGAACACGACGAGAATCTGCAACTTGTGAACAGTCGGCTCCGGCGTCAGCTTGTCCGACGCGCGGTGGACCCGCGCACCACCAGCTCCGGCGCGAACAACAGCTCTTCCACCGCGACCTCGCCGCCGTTGATGCGTTTCACCAGCAGCTCGACCACGGCCCGGCCCATCGCCTCGATCGGCTGGCGCGTCGTGGTCAGCGGCGGGTCGGTGCAGTTCATCAGCGCGGAGTCGTCGTAGCCGACCACCGAAATGTCGCCCGGCACGGACAGACCTTGCCGCCGCGCCGCGCGGATCGCGCCCAGTGCCAGCGGATCGCTCGCGCACAGGACGGCCGTCGCGCCGCGCGGGTACAGCCGCGCCGCGGCCGCGTGCCCGCCTTCGATGGAGAACATCCCGTGCTCCACCAGTTCGTCCAGCACGGGGAGTCCGAGTTTCGCGGCGTGCTCCCGGAACGCCTCGAGCTTGCGCTGCGACGGCACGTGGTCGTTCGGCCCGAGAACCAGGCCGATCTTCTCGTGGCCAAGGGAACTCAGGTGCCCGACCGCCTGCTCGACGGCCACCGCGTCGTCGCACGAGACCTGCGGCAGGCCGAGGTGGTCGACCGCCGCGTTGATCAGCACCGTCGGCAACCGGCGTTCCGCGAGGCGGTGGTAGTGCGTGTGCACGGCGTCGGCCTGCGCGTACATCCCGCCGGCGAACACCACGCCGGACACCTGCTGCTGCAGCAGCATCTCGACGTACTCCGCCTCCGACACCCCGCCCGCGGTCCGCGTGCACAGCACCGGCGTGAAGCCCTGCTGGGCCAGTGCGTTGCCCATGACCTCGGCCAACGCCGGGAAAATCGGGTTCTGCAGCTCCGGCAGCACCAGCCCGACGAGCCGGGCCCGTTCGCCGCGCAACTGCGTCGGCCGCTCGTAGCCCATCACGTCCAGCGCGGTGAGCACGGCGGCCCGGGTGCTCGCGGACACCCCGGCCTTGCCGTTGAGCACCCGGCTGACGGTGGCTTCGCTGACCCCGACCTGGCGGGCGACTTCGGCGAGACGTCGTGTCATGAGTGAAAGTTACCGCAAACCGCTGCAAGTTTCCGACTGGACGCGCGCCTCGCTTGCTCTCGCGGTGAAAGTGCTGGTGGGAAGCCATGATCTGCGGACCGCACTGTTGACTTCCCGCTCCGGGGAGGCTGTAATTCTTGAACGAATCAGTGAAAATATCTGACTAGATCCCGGGCAACCGCGGTAAGCGTCCTGCCCAGCCTCAACGAAGAGGTGCCATGTCGACTGCTCCGTGCTGTTCTCGTGCGCCCCCGGACGGGATTCCCGCCTGTCCGCTCCCTGGTCCCCGCCGTCCCGCGCCACGCGGGGCGCTCTCGTCTCCCTCCTCCTTGGATCAGAGGAAACCCATGAGAACGAAGCGACATTTCCTGCGCGCCGCGCTCTGCGCCGCCCTGTCCCTGCTGGTCGCCCCACCCGCCTGGGCAGCCGGTGCGTCGGCTCCGCCAGCTGTTCAGCCCGCCGCCCAAGCCGCCACCGCGACCTACACCGCCAGCAGCCAGCTCCCCGGCTATCCGGTCGCCAACGTCGGAGACGGCAACCAGGCCACCTACTGGGAGAGCACGAACAACCAGTTCCCCCAATGGATTCAGGCCGATCTCGGCACCACGACCAACGTCGCGCAGCTAGTGCTGAAGCTGCCCACGAACTGGGAGGCCCGCACCGAAACCTTCTCGGTGCAGGGCAGTGCGAACGGCGCGAGCTTCAGCGACCTCGTGCCGTCAGCGGGCTACCGGTTCGACCCGGCGACCGGCAATACCGTCACCGTGAACCTCACCGGCAGCACCCGCTACGTCCGGCTGAACATCACCGCCAACACCGGCTGGCCCGCCGCGCAGCTGTCGGAGTTCGAGGTGCACGGCCCGGCGGGCGGCGACACGCAGCCGCCGTCCGCGCCCGGCAACCTCGCCTACACCGAACCCGCGAGCGGCCAGATCCGGCTGACCTGGTCGGCGTCCACGGACAACACCGGCGTCACCGGCTACGACATCTATGCCAACGGCCAGCTCCGTGGCAGTGTCGCCGGGGATGTGCTGTCCTACACCGACAATCAGCCAGCCAGCGCGAGCGTCGCTTACTTCGTGCGTGCTCGGGACGCGGCGGGCAACCAGTCGGCGAACAGCAACACCGTGACTCGCAACGGCACCCAAAGCGGCGCGAATCTCGCGCTGCACAAGCCGATCACGGCGTCGTCGACCCAGCAGACCTACGTCGCGGCGAACGCCAACGACGACTCTGTGACCACGTACTGGGAGGGCAGCGGGGCATACCCGAACCTGCTGACCGTGGCGCTGGGTTCGCACGCAGACCTCGACCGGGTCGTCGTGAAGCTCAACCCGGACCCGGCGTGGAGCACACGGACGCAGACGATCGCCGTCGAGGGCCGCGACCAGGGCGCGACGGACTTCACCACGCTGGCCCCCGCGCAGACCTACAGCTTCGACCCGGCCAGCGGCAACACCGTGACCATTCCGGTCAGCGGCCGGGCCGCCGACGTCCGCCTGCGCTTCACCGCCAACTCCGGCGCGGGCGGCGGTCAGGCCGCGGAGTTCCAGGTCTTCGGCGTCCCCGCGCCGAATCCGGATCTGACAGTCTCGGACGTGTCCTGGTCACCGCAGAAACCTGTGGAGACGGACGCGATCACCGCGTCGGCGACGATCCGCAACATCGGGACGGCGGCCTCGGGCGCGACCGACGTGAACCTCTACCTGGGCAAGACCAAGGTCGGCACGGCGGCAGTCGGCCCGCTCGCGGCCGGAGCGTCCACGACGGTGTCGGCGAACATCGGCACCCGGGACGCGGGCAGCTACGACGTGACCGCGAAGGTCGACGAGGCGAACACCGTCATCGAACAGAACGAGGACAACAACTCCTACACCAGCTCGACGCCGCTGATCGTCAGCCCGGTGCAGAGCTCCGACCTCGTCTCGGCTACGGCGTGGTCGCCGAACAACCCGTCGGCGGGCAACGCGGTGACCTTCACCGCGACCCTGCGCAACCAGGGCACGGTCGCTTCGGCGGACGGCGCCCACGGCGTCACGGTCACGATCGCTGATCAGAACGGCACGGTCGTCAAGACACTGAGCGGTTCCTTCACCGGTGTTCTCGCGCCTGGAGCGACCACACCGGTGACGGTTGGCAGTTGGACAGCAGCGAACGGCCGGTACACGGTGAAGACGGTCGTCGCGAATGACGCCAACGAGCTGCCTGCCAAGCAGGGCAACAACACCAGCACCCAGTCGCTGTTCGTCGGCCGCGGCGCCAACATGCCGTACGACATGTACGAGGCCGAGGACGGCGTCGTCGCGGGCGGCGCGGCCGTGATCGGTCCTAACCGGACGATCGGCGATCTCGCGGGCGAGGCGTCGGGCCGGAAAGCCGTGACGCTCAACTCGACCGGTGCCTCGGTGGAATTCACCACCCACGCGGCGACCAACACGCTCGTCACCCGGTTCTCGATGCCGGACGCCGCGGGCGGAGGCGGGCAGAACTCGACGCTGAACGTGTACGTCGACGGCACTTTCCTCAAAGCCATCGACCTGACCTCGCACTACGCGTGGCTCTACGGCGTCGAAGCCTCCCCGGGCAACTCGCCGGGCGCTGGACCGGCGCGGCACATCTACGACGAGGCCAGCATGCTGCTCGGCACGACGGTTCCCGCCGGGCACAAGATCAAGCTGCAGAAGGACGCGGCGAACAGTTCGAACTACGCGATCGACTTCGTGAACTTCGAACTGGCCACCGCGGCGGCGAATCCGGACCCGGCGCACTACGCGGTCCCGGCCGGGTTCAGCCAGCAGGACGTGCAGGCCGCGCTGGACAAGGTCCGCCAGGACCCGAACCTCACCGGCGTCTACCTCCCCGCCGGACAGTACCCGATGACCAGCAAGGTCACCGTGTACGGCAAACCGGTGACGGTGCTCGGCGCCGGGCCGTGGTTCACGAAGTTCACCGCGCCCGCCGGACAGGAGAACACCGACATCGGGTTCGACGCGCAGGCCAGCGCGAGCGGGTCGACCTTCAGCGGGTTCGCCGTGTTCGGGAACTACACGTCCCGCATCGACGGCCCGGGCAAGGTCTTCAACTTCACCGGCGTCACGAACATGACCATCGACAACATCTGGGTGGAGCACCAGGTGTGTCTGCTCTGGGCGACCAATGTGGACAACTCCACGGTGAAGAACTCCCGCATCCGCGACACGTTCGCCGACGGCGTCAACTTCACCAACGGCAGCACCGGCAACCACGTCACCAACAACGAGGCCCGGTCCACCGGCGACGACAGCTTCGCGCTGTTCGCCGCGACGGACATCAACCAGGGCAACCAGTACGACAACGTGTTCGAGAACCTGACCGTGCTGCTCCCGTGGCGCGCGGCGGGCATCGCGGTGTACGGCGGGTACAACAACACCTTTCGGAACCTCTACGTCGCGGACACGCTGACGTATTCCGGGATCACGCTCAGCTCGCTCGACTTCGGCTATCCGTTCCTCGGGTTCGGGCCGCAGCCGACGACGGTGCAGAATGTCTCGCTGGTCCGCACCGGCGGCCATTTCTGGGGCAAGCAGACGTTCCCGGCGATCTGGATGTTCTCCGCTTCCAAGGAGTTCCGCGGCATCCGGGTGTCCGATGTGGACATCCAGAGCCCGACGTACAGCGGCATCATGTTCCAGACCAAGTACACCGGCGGCCAGCCGGAGAACACGGTCCAGGACACGGTGCTGACGAACGTGTCGATCTCCGGGGCGCATCGCAGCGGCGACGAGTTCGACGCCAAGTCCGGGATCGGGATCTGGGCCAACGAGCTGCCGGAACCCGGGCAGGGACCGGCGGTCGGGTCGGCGACGTTCACCGGGCTCGCGTTGAGCGACAACGACCAGGACATCCGGAACACGACGAGCACCTTCACGATCACCCGCAATTGAGCGCACGGGTGCCCGCCCGGTGTCTCCGGCGGGCACCCGTCCTTCTCCTGCCCAAGAACGGAAGATGCCATGATACGGATGCGGTTGTCCCGTCTCTTCGCCGGTTTCCTCGCCGCAGGGCTGTTCGCGGCCGGCCTCACCCACGCCGCCGCAGCCGGTGGCCCCTCGCCAGGGCCAGCTCCGAACGCCGCTGATGTGCCGTTGACGCGCACGGTGTCGGCGAGCAGCGTGCAGCCCGGCTACCCCGTCGCCAACGCCTTCGACGGCAATCAGGCCACCTACTGGGAGTCGGCCAACAACGCCTTCCCGCAATGGATCCAAGCCGACCTCGGCTCCACGAAGCCGCTTTCGCGGATCGTGCTGAAACTGCCTGCCACCTGGGAATCCCGCACCCAGACGCTCACCGTGCGCGGCAGCGCCGACGGCACGTCGTTCACCGATCTGGTCGCGTCGACCGGGTACCCGTTCGCCTCCGGCACGGTGACCATCCCGGTGACCGCGTCCGCGCGCTACGTGCGGCTCGACGTGACCGCGAACACGCAGTGGCCCGCCGCGCAACTCTCGGAATTCGAGCTGTACGGCCCGGACACCGGGGACACGCAGGCGCCGACCGCGCCCGCGAACGTCGCGCTGACCGAACCCGCGTCCGGGCAAATCCGGCTGACGTGGTCGCCGTCGACCGACGACGTCGGCGTGACCGGCTACACCGTCTACCGCGACGGCACGCCCGTCACCACGGTCACCGGCACGACGTTCACCGAGAACCGGCCCGCGGGCACGCGGATCGAGTACTTCGTGCGCGCCAAGGACGCGGCCGGGAACGAGTCCGCCGACAGCAACCACGTCGTCCGGGCCGGGACGCAGACCGGCCAGAACCTCGCCGCGGGCAAGCCGATCGAAGCGTCCTCGACGGTCGGCGCGTTCGCGGCGGCCAACGCGAACGACAACAACACCGGTACTTATTGGGAGTCTTCCGCAGGCTACCCGAACACCCTGACAGTAAAGCTCGGTGCCGACGCCGACCTCGCCTCGGCCGTGGTGAAACTCAACCCCGATCCGATCTGGGGCGCGCGGACACAGAACTTCGAGATCCTCGGCCGCGCGCAGGGCGCCAGCGAATTCACGACGCTCGCCGCGCGGGCCGATTACCGCTTTGACCCGGCTACGAACCAGAACACCGTGACGATCCCGCTCACCGGCCGCGCCGCGGACGTCCAGCTGCGGTTCTTCGCCAACTCGGGTGCGCCCGGCGGGCAAGCTGCGGAGTTCCAGGTCTTCGGCACACCCGCGCCGAACCCGGACCTGGTCGTCACCGGCACCGCGTGGATCCCGTCGAACCCGACCGAGACCAGCGACCTCGCGGTATCGGCAACTGTGCGGAACGCGGGCACCGCCGCTGCCGGAGCCACGAAAGTCAACGTCAGCCTCGGCGGCACCGTCGTCGGATCCGCACCTGTCGGCGCACTCGCCGCCGGAGCGTCCACCACGGCGACTGTGCAGGCGGGCAAACGGCCGCAGGGCAGCTACCCCGTGACCGCCACCGTCGACCCGGACAACAGCGTCGTCGAACAGGACGACACCAACAACGCCTTCACGTCGCCGACGCCGCTGGTGATCGCGCAGGCACCGGGACCGGACCTCGAGGTCACCGGCATCACGTCGAACCCGCCGAATCCGGCCGTCGGCGCGCCCGTGTCGTTCACCGTCGCGGTGCACAACCGCGGCACCAGCGGTGCGGGAGCCTCGGTGACCCGACTGTCCGCTGGCAGCAGTACTTTCGACGCCGACACACCCGCGATCGCCGCCGGAGCCACGGCAAACGTCGCGATCCGGGGCACCTGGACCGCCGCGAACGCGACCCTCACCGCGACGGCCGACGCGACCGGCAGTATTGAGGAAACCAACGAAGCCAACAACACCCTGTCGCGGGCAATGGTGGTCGGCCGCGGCGCAGCGGTGCCTTACGTCGAGTACGAGGCGGAAGCCGCGCAGTACCAAGGCCAACTGCTGGAAGCCGACCCGCTGCGCACGTTCGGACACACGAACTTCGCCACCGAATCCTCCGGCCGGAAGTCCGTGCGGCTGGCGAACCAGGGCCAGTACGTGGAATTCACCTCGACGAACCAGGCGAACTCGATCGTGGTCCGCAATTCGATCCCGGACGCACCCGGCGGCGGGGGACAGGACGCGACGATCAGCCTGTACGTCAACGGAACCTTCGCGCAGAAGCTGAACCTGTCGTCTACGCACAGCTGGCTCTACGGCAACACGGACGACCCCGAAGGACTCACGAACAAGCCAGGCGCCGACGCGCGGCGGCTGTTCGACGAATCGCACGCGCTGCTGGCGCAGTCGTACCCGCCGGGCACGAAGTTCAAGCTGCAGCGCGACAACGGCGACAACGCGGCGTTCTACGTCATCGACCTGATCGACCTCGAACAAGTCGCGCCGGCCCTGCCGAAACCGCCGGAATGCACGTCGATCACCGACTACGGCGCCGTGCCCGACGACGGCATCGACGACTCCGCGGCGATCCAGCGCGCGGTCACCGACGACCAGAACGGCGTGATCGGCTGCGTCTGGATCCCGCCGGGCCAGTGGCGGCAGGAACGCAAGATCCTGACCGACGACCCGAACGTGCCCAACGGCGGCGGGCAGTACAACCAGGTCGGCATCTCGAATGCCGCGATCCGCGGCGCCGGGATGTGGTACTCGCAGCTGTACTCGCTGATCCAGCCGCAGGACGCGGGCGGCATCAACCATCCGCACGAGGGCAACTTCGGCTTCGACATCGACAAGAACGTGCAGATCTCCGACCTCGCGATCTTCGGCTCCGGCCGGATCCGCGGCGGCGACGGCGGCGCGGAAGGCGGCGTGGGCCTCAACGGCCGGTTCGGCACCGGAACGAAGATCTCGAACGTGTGGATCGAGCACGCGAACGTCGGCGTGTGGGTCGGCCGGGACTACAGCAACATCCCGGCGCTGTGGGGCCCGGCCGACGGGCTGGAGTTCAGCGGCATGCGGATCCGCGACACCTACGCCGACGGCATCAACTTCACCAACGGCACCCGCGACTCGCGAGTGGTGAACTCGTCGTTCCGGACCACCGGCGACGATTCGCTGGCGGTGTGGGCGAACCAGTACGTGAAGGATCCGGCAGTGGACATCGCGCACGACAACGTTTTCCGCAACAACACGGTCCAGCTGCCGTGGCGCGCCAACGGAATCGCGGTCTACGGCGGGTACGGGAACAAGATCGAGAACAACCTGGTCTCCGACACGATGAACTACCCCGGGATCATGCTGGCGACCGACCACGACCCGCTGCCGTTCTCCGGGCAGACCCTGATCGCGGACAACGCGCTGTACCGCTGCGGCGGCGTCTTCTGGGGCGAACAGCAGAAATTCGGCGCGATCACGTTCTTCGCCCAGGGCAAGGACATCCCGGGAATCACGCTCCGGGACACCGAGATCCACGATTCGACCTACGACGGAATCCAGTTCAAAACCGGCGGCGGCGCGATGCCGGACGTGACGATCAGCAACGTGAAGATCGACCGGTCGAACAACGGCGCGGGCATCCTCGCGATGAGCGGCGCTCGCGGCAGCGCGACGCTGACGAACGTGACGATCACGAATTCGGCGACCGGTGACGTGGTCCGCGAGCCGGGATCGCAGTTCACGATCACCGGCGGACCAGTCCCGGCAACGGCCGCGCGGGGCCGCCGCGGGACGAACTAGGGGGAATCGGTCCGGTGCCGGGAGAGGGCTGTCTGTCCGGCACCGGACCGGTACCGGCAGTGAGTATTCCCCCTTTCGGGTGCCGGTCCCTCGCAGGCCATCGCACCCGCGGCTGAAGTTCTACGATCCGAACCCCGGACGGGTGTCGAAATCCGGAGACCAGGTTCGTACCTCGGGGTGACCAGCCATCCGAGGCGAAGGAGCGTCCGATCATGACCGAACTCAACGAGGAATTCACCGCGACCCTGCGCAAGAGCCCGGCCAAGGGCGGCCACACCTACCTGGTCTGGCCCGGCTCGGCGGAGTTCTTCGGCACCCGCGGCCTGGTGAAAGTCCGCGGGACCGTCGACGGCGAACCGTTCCGCAGCTCGTTCATGGCGCTGGGCGACGGCACCCACAAACTCCCGGTCAACGCCGGACTCCGGAAAGTGATCGGCAAGGAGGCCGGGGACACGGTGACCGTCGTCCTGCTGGAACGCCTCGCCCGATGAAGCCTCCCGGGAATGCCGCCGGGTAGTTGAACGTTTGAGCATCTGTGAAGAAGATTGGCTTCCTTTCGTTCGGCCACTGGTCGGCGAGCGCGCACTCCGAGACCCGGTCGGCCTCCGACTTCCTGCACCAGTCGATCGACCTCGCGGTCGCGGCGGAGGAGCTGGGCGTCGACGGCGCGTACTTCCGCGTGCACCACTTCGCGCGCCAGGCGGGCAGCCCGTTCCCGCTGCTCGCGGCGATCGGCGCGCGGACGTCGAAGATCGAAATCGGCACCGGCGTGATCGACATGCGCTACGAGAACCCGCTGTACATGGTCGAGGACGCGGGCGCCGCCGACCTCATCTCGCGGGGCAGGCTCCAGCTCGGCGTGAGCCGGGGATCCCCCGAGCAGGTCATCGACGGCTGGCGGTACTTCGGCTACGCCCCCGCGGAGGGCGAGACCGAGGCCGACATGGCCCGCGACCGCGTCGAGGTCTTCCTGAAGCTGCTCGAAGGCGAAGGCTTCGCCCAGCCGAACCCGCGCCCGATGTTCGCCAACCCGCCCGGGCTGCTCCGCCTGGAACCGCACTCCGAAGGCCTGCGCGACCGCATCTGGTGGGGCTCGGGCTCGAACGCGACGGCCGTCTGGGCGGCGAAGCTGGGCATGAACCTGCAAAGCTCCACGCTGAAAGACGACGAAACGGGCGAACCGCTGCACGTTCAGCAGCGCAAGCAGATCGAGGCCTACCGCGAAGCGTGGAAGGAAGCGGGCCACGAGCGCGAGCCGAGGGTTTCGGTGAGCCGCAGCATCTTCGCGCTGACCAACGACCTGGACCGCGCGTACTTCGGCCGCGACCGCAACTCGCGCGACCAGATCGGCATGATCGACGAAAACACCCGCGCCATCTTCGGCCGCTCGTACGCGGCCGAGCCGGACGAACTGGTCCGGGAGCTGAAGGAAGACGAGGCGGTGCAGGCCGCGGATACTTTGCTGCTGACTGTGCCGAACCAGTTGGGTGTGGACTACAACGCCCATGTGCTGGAAAGCATCCTGACCCACGTCGCCCCGGAACTGGGCTGGCGCTGACCGCGGACCGAAAGAGGGGACGGCGCGGCTGCCGTCCCCTCTTTCCGCACGTCGCGTCGGCGTTTCGGCCAGCCCGTGCCGAGCCTGTCGGCCGCTCCCGCTAGCATCACTGAGTTTTCAGCGGGGCGGGACAAAGGGGCGGAAAATGGGCACGGGGACATTGAGCGGGCCGGTGCGGCCCTCGCAATCGTCGGGGGAGCGAAGACCGGCGTTCCGGCCGGACATCCAGGCGTTGCGCGCCGTGGCTGTCGGACTGGTCGTGCTGAACCATCTCTGGCCCCTGCGATTGACCGGCGGTTACGTCGGCGTCGACGTCTTCTTCGTCATTTCCGGCTTCCTGATCACCTCGCATCTGGTCCGCGAGGTCGCGAGCACCGGGCGGATCCGGCTCGCGAAGTTCTACGCCCGCCGCGTGCGCCGCCTGCTGCCCGCGGCGTTTCTCGTCCTGGCCTTCATCGTTGTCGCCGCGTACTTCCTGATGCCCTATCCCCGCTGGGAGTCCAACGCGCAGGAAGTCATCGCGAGCGCGCTCTACTGGGAAAACTGGCTGCTCGCCGCGCATTCCGTCGACTACTCGCACTTCACCGAGTCGGCGAGCCTGTCCCAGCACTACTGGTCGCTCTCGGTCGAGGAGCAGTTCTACCTGTTCTGGCCGCTGCTTCTCCTGCTGCTGTTCAAGATCCGGGCGCGGTGGGCGCGCATCGCCGGTGTCGCGGTCGTCGGGGCCGTCTCGCTGGGGTTCAGCATCTGGTTCACCGACGCGTCCAAGAGCCAGGCGTACTTCGTGACTCCGGTGCGAGTGTGGGAGTTCGCCCTCGGTGCGTTGCTGGCTTTCGGCGGCGCGAAGTACGTTCTGCCGAAGATCGCCGCGAACGTGGCCTCACTGGCCGGTTTCGCCGCGATCGCCGTTGCCGCGATCTTCTTCGACGACCAAACCGCATTCCCTGGTGCGACCGCGTTGCTGCCTGCGGTCGGCACCGCGCTGGTCATCTTCGGCGGCAGCCGCGAGGGACAGCAATGGCACACCCTGCTGTCCTCGTCGCCTCCGGTGCAGTGGCTCGGGAATGTCAGCTATTCGCTGTACCTGTGGCATTGGCCGCTGATCATGCTGGCCCCGTTCGCCTTCCCGGGCGCGCTGGTCGCCGGCACGCTGACCTGGCAGGTCAAGGCCGGCATCGTGGCCGCGTCCCTGGCCGCGGCGTACGCGTCGAAGCGGCTCGTCGAGGACCCGCTCCGGACCTGGCGGCCGTTGAGCCGCACCTCCGGGGTGACCTTCGCCGCCATGGCGGCCGGAATGCTCGTGGTGTGCGCCGCGGCCGGCGGTCTGACCTGGACATACGAACGGCACGTCGACCAAGCGGCCCGTGATCTGACCGCCGAGATGACCGGCCCCTGCCACGGCGCGAGGGCGCTGATGGCGGGCAACGCGTGCGCTGACCCGTTCGGCCCGGCCAGGAGCGTCGAGATGGGCCCGGCCAACCGGTACTACACGCCGCCCGCGGACTGCCCGCCGCCGCTGTCGCAGTACTCGGCGAGCGACGGCACGAAGACGACCACCAAATGCGATTTCAGCCAGGGCGCGGCCAACCCGGCGGTGGTGTGGCTGGTCGGCGACTCGCACGCCCAGCAATGGCAGGGCCCGCTGCTGAGCCTCGCCCGCAAGAACCACTGGCTGATGTACACGAGCTACCTCGGCGGCTGCCCGTTCGCCGGGATCCAAGCCCTGAACTACCACGGCACCGCCCTCGACCGGCGGTGCATGGCCTGGACCAAGCAGATGGCCGGTGAAATCGCGAAAACGCGGCCCACGTACGTGTTCACGTCGTTCTACAGCAGGCACGAGCGAGCCGACGACCACAGTGGACGGTCGCAGGCGGAGCAGTACCAGGACGGGCTGAATTCGTACTGGGCACAGTGGACCGGCGTCGGCGCGACGGTGTTCGTGATGGCCGACCCGCCGCTCAACGGACTCGTCCGCGCCACCGACTGCGTAGTGCTGAATCCGGACGACCCGAAGCAGTGCGCGGTCGCCCGGTCGGTCGCACAACCGGCGGACCCGCTGACGACGGCGGCCAAGGCGAGCACCGATCCGAAGGTCCGGCTGCTCGACCTGACCGACTACTTCTGCGACCGGCAACGCTGCTACGCGGTGATCGGGAAGGTCAGCGTGTACTACGACGCCGACCATTTGAATCTGGACTACAGCCTGAGCCTCGACCAGGGCATCGCCGCGGCGGCGGGCATCCCGGCTTAGGAGACGGCAAGGAAATCGAATGATTCTCGCGGACCGGTTCGGCATTCTTGTCCGCGCGATACTGGGGGAGAGCGACGCCACGGGGTAAAAACGCCTTCTTTGCACTCCGCCAATAAAGCGAATCCGCGCCACCGCGACATCGTGTCAACACCCTCAAGCCGGTAATGGCACGAAAGAAGGAGAATAGCGTTCGCCCGTGTCCTTTCCCGCGTCGCCGCTTCTAGGCTCGCCGCATGACCATTCCTTCCGAGCCCATCGGCAGCATCCCCCGTTCGCCCGAATTGCTCGGCGCTCTCGCCGCGCGGCAAAGCGGGCAGCTCGGCGAGGCGGCCTTCGCCTCCGTTCTCGACCGGGCCGTTCGCGAGACCATCGAGGCGCAAGCGGCGATGGGCGCGACCGTGGTCACCGACGGCGAGCAGCGCAAACCCAGTTTCGTCACCTACCCGATCGCGGGCTCGGCGAACCTTTCCGCGGACGGCGTCGTCATCCCGTTCGCCGACGGGCACCAGCGGCAGCTGCCCTGCCTGACCTCCGGGCCGTTCCGCTACCAGGAGCACGCCGAACGCTATTTGCGCGCCGCGCGGGAGTGCACGAACCTTCCGGTGAAACAGGCGGTGATCGCGCCTTCCGCGCTGTCTCTGTTGTATCCGGCATCCGGGATCGACGGCTATTCGCGCGAGAATTTCCTCGACGATCTGGTCGACGGGGCCGAGGCCGATATCCGCGGGTGCCTGGACGCGGGCGCACACGTTGTTCAGCTCGATTTCACCGAAGGACGCTTGTCGCTGAAGCTCGACCCCAGCGGCCAGATCCTGCGCGATTTCGTCGAGCTGAACAACCGGGTCCTGGAGAGGTTCAGCGCATCCGAACGCGCGCGCATCGGCGTCCACACCTGCCCCGGCGGCGACCTCGACTCCACGCACAGCCTCGACGTCGACTACGCGGAACTGCTTCCCGTGCTGTTCCAGCACAACTCCGGCAACTTCTACCTTCAGCTGGCCAGCGAGTCCGATCCGGACCGGGTGCTGCGCGTCGTCGCGGATCAGCTCAGGCCGGGAATCCGCGTGTTCGTCGGGGTGATCGACCCGATCGATCCCCGGGTGGAGACCGCCGAGGAGGTGCGTGACCGCGTTCTGCGCGCGGCACAGTACATCCCGGTGGAGCAGCTGGGAACCTGTGACGACTGCGGGTTTTCCCCGTTCGCCGACGACCAGTCGACGTCGCGCCAGACCGCGTTCGCCAAGATCCGCGCGCGGCTGGAAGGCACTGCGCTCGCGGCGGAGCAGCTCGGGGTCGGTTTTCCCGCGGCCCGTAACAGCCAGGAAGCGCACCAGACCGCCGCTGTCGACTGAGTATTGCGCGGCGTAAGGGAAAGCGGCTGGGCGACGGCTACGCAGGGTGGTGCACCGTGCCTGGATCGTGCCAGTCGCGGGCACGACCGAGGCGGCGGTCGTGACCCGCGGCCTAGGGGCGGTAGTCAGCCCGGCCGATTTCCTTGCCCCGATAGGGAAACACCTTGCCCGGCCGAGTGCTTCCGCTCCGGTTTCGCTGAACCGGATGGTCTTGCAGTCACGCGGAGCACATCGTGCGCTACTGGTTGTAACGTCGGTCGTCGGGCATCCAGCCCGGGCGGCGAAGGGGAGAGATGACGTTTTCGAGGGGTGGCACGGTGGCGCTGCGGACCGCACGCGCGTTCGCGGTTCTCGCCGGACGGTCGCTGCTGCTGGGACCGGCGACGGCGGCGGCGTGGCTGCGCGGCGAACGGTTCGAGCGCGACGTCTGGCTGGCGGACACGGTCGTGGCACTGGGCCCGGCATTCGTGAAGGCCGCCCAGCTGTTGAGCACGCGGGCGGACATCCTGCCCCCGCGCGTGTGTCGCGCGCTTTCCCGGCTGCACGACCAAGTTCGGCCGGTACCGCTGCGCACGATGCCGCCCGCGCTGAGGATCGCGGCAGGCGAGCCGCAATTGGTCGGAGCGGGCAGCATCGCCTGCGTGTACCGGGTGGTGCTCCCGGACGGCCGGACGGTCGCGGCGAAGGTGCGCAGGCCAGGCATCGAACGGTCGCTCACGGCTGATCTCGCGATGCTGCGACGGGCTGCCGGGTTGGCGGCGAGGCTGCCGATGCTGCGCGGCGTGCCGGTCGACGCCGTCGCCGCGCAGCTCGTCGAAAGCATTCGCGCGCAACTGGATTTCGCGAGAGAAGCGGAGCTGCTCGACGGATTCCGGGAGGCGCTCAGCGTCGCGGACGGAGTGACCGTTCCCGGGGTCCGCCATGAACTGTCCACTGAGGACACTCTGGTGATGGACTTCCTGGACGGGCTGGCGCGCCGCTGTCCGGAGGACCTCGGCGATGAGGAACGCGAGAACGCGGTCGTGCGGGCGTTGCGCGCGGTGTACCGGATGCTTTTCCTGGACGGAGTGGTGCACTGCGACCTCCACCCCGGCAACCTCTACTTCCGCGAGGACGGCTCGATCGTCATAGTGGACGCGGGTTTCACCGTCCGGCTCTCGGAGTCCGCGCGCGAGAAGTTCGCCGCCTTCTTCTACTGCATGAGCCAGGGCGACGGCGAGGCCTGCGCCGACATCGTGCTTTCGACCGCGAAGACGCACCCAGGCTCCGACACCGCGGGATTCCGCGCGGAGCTGGCCGCGCTGGTGGAAGAGCACACCGGACGCAACGCGGCCGACTTCGACCTGGTTTCTTTCGCCGCCAAGCTCTTCGACATCCAGCGCCGCCGCGGCCTGCACGCCGATCCGCAGTTCGTGTTCCCGATCCTGTCCCTGCTGGTGCTGGAGGGCACCGTGCGGGAGTTCCATCCCGGCGTCGACTTCCAGCGGGAGGCCCGGCCCCTGCTGGTCACCGCTCTGATGGAACACGTCGTGGCCGCGCCGGGGGAAGCGCGGTGAGCCCCGGGATCCTGGCCAAGGCGCTGCGCCAGGACAAGAGCCAGGTCGACTTCGGACTGCGCCGGTTCCGGTTGCGACCGGGCCCGGCTCGCGGCGTCCTGGAATCGGCTGCCCGCGCGTTCCTGACCGGATTGAACGCCTCCATCGAGCCAGCCGGCGAGGCGCTCGGCCAGCAGGTCTCCGCGCTCGAACCGGAGTTGCGCGGGTTCGCGTTCGAGGGCGCGGGAATGGGCTCCGCCCTGCTGGACGTGCTCCTGCCGCTCCGGCGCGCCCGGGTCGCGGCGCTGCTGCACGGACCGGCCGCGGACCACCCGCACCTCGTGCACGTCGGCGTCGGCTGGGCCTACGCCCGGCTGCGGCTGCGCCCCTCCCGAAGCACGGCGACAGACCCGCTGCTGCGCTGGCTGGCCTGGGACGGATACGGCTTCCACCAAGGCTTTTTCCACGCAGACCGGGTCATCGGACGCCATCGGGTCGAACCCGGGCTCGGCCGCGGACCGCGCCAGATCCGCGACCAGGGGCTGGGCCGGGCGCTGTGGTTCTGCGAGTGCGCCGACCCCGACGGCGTCGCCCTGCGGATCGCGGAGTTCCCGGCCGAGCGGCGAGCAGATCTGTGGAGCGGGGTCGGCCTCGCCGCGACCTACGCGGGCGGTGCCGACGCCGCCGAACTCGCCCGGCTCGCCGACCTGTCCGGGCCATTGCGCGCGCACCTCGCACAGGGTTGCGCGTTCGCCTGCGCCGCGCGGCGGGTCAGCGGAATCGTGCCCGCGCACACCGACAAAGCGGCCGAAGTGCTGGCCGGAGCCAGTACCGACGTCGCCGCGGACTGGACCGACCGGGCGCTCGGGCAGCTCGCGCCCCATCCGTCCACGCTCGCGCACTACCAGCGCTGGCGCGCGGAAATCCGGTATCTGTGGGAGAGGAAGAGCCGATGAGACCCTTTCTGCGCCGGCATCTGGCCCGCGTGGTCGCGTTGTCCGGCTGCGCGGCGGTCTTCGCGTTCACGGTCGTTCCGCAGTCGTCCTCGGCTGAGGAAACCGAGCTGGCGAACCAGTTTTCGTTCGCCGCCGCCCAGGTAAGTCCCGACAACGCGCCCGGCGGACGGCACCTGCGGACCGTCGCTCCGGCCTACGACCGGATCCGGTCGTGGATCTCGTCGGTGGGCGCGGCGACGGCGCTGTTCGCCGCGGACGGCGGTCCGGTCGCGCACGACGTCTGCCTGGTGGATCCCCGCACGGACACGGTCACCGTCGAACCCGCGCCCGGCACCGGCGCGCGATACCAGCCGTTCACGCTGGCCCCGTCCGGACTGGAGATGCCGTCTTACGCGGCACCGATGGGCTGCCTGCCCGCCGACGTGGACGAGAACGGCCGCCAGGACGTCGTCGTCTACTACTGGGGCCGTTCCCCGGTCATTTTCGAGCGACTGCCAGGGAATACGCCGTCGGCGGCGGCGTTTCGGCCGCGCGAGCTGGTCAGCCCGTGGCAGGTCTGGAACACCAACGCCGCCACGATCGGCGACTTCGACGGCGACGGGCACACCGATCTCGTGTTCGGCAACTACTTCCCGGACGGCGCGCGCGTGCTCGACCCGACCGCGCACCAGCCCGAACTGACGATGAACGATTCGCTGTCCCACGCAGCGAACGGGGGCACCCTCCGGCTGTTCCGTTCGGCTGGCTCCCGCCGGTTCGCCGAGGTGCCCGACGCCTTCCCGCCAGAGACACGGACCGGGTGGGCGCTCGCGCTCGCCTCCCAGGACATCGGCGGCCGGGGCCTGCCGGATCTTTACGTCGCCAACGATTTCGGCCCCGATCATCTGCTGGTCAACGAGTCCGCTCCAGGCCGGATAGCGTTCCGGACGGCGACCGGGACGCGGCACGCGACGACGCCCAAGTCGAAGGTGCTCGGCAACGACTCGTTCAAGGGCATGGGCGTGGCCTTCGCCGACCTCGACGCGAAGGGCGTCCCGGACATCCTGGTCAGCAACATCACCGAGCCGTACGCGTTGCAGGAGAGCAACTTCGCCTACCAGTCCACTGTGGGCCGCGCCGAAACAGCTGCCCGATTGCGCGACGGCGTGGCACCTTACGACGACCACAGCGAGGACCTCGGCCTGTCCCGCACAGGATGGTCGTGGGACGTCAAAGCCGCCGACTTCGGCAACTCCGGTTCCGAGGAAGTCATGCACGCGACCGGTTTCGTCGCCGGCGAGGTGAACCGGTGGGCGCAACTGCAGGAGACCGCGATGTCGAACGATCTCGTGCTGAGCCATCCCGCGCTGTGGCCGCGGTTCACCGAGGGAACCGACCTGTCCGGACACGACCGCAACACGTTCTTCGCCCGCAACGCGGACGGCCGCTACGTGAACGTCGCGGACCGGGTCGGCGTCGGCACCGACGCGGTCAGCCGCTCGTTCGCGGTCGGCGACGTCGACGGAGACGGACGGCTCGATTTCGTCGTGGCCAACCAGTGGGCATCGTCCACTTTGTACCGGAACACCTCGCCGGCCGGTGCTTTCCTGGGCTTGCGCCTGCGAAAACCTGTCGGTGAAAACGCGTGCCGCGCAGGCGCACCGGGGCCGACGTCACCCGCGATCGGCGCCGAAGCGGAGGTCGCCGCGCCGGGCGGTGGGAAGCGGCTGCAGCAGGTGTACCCGGCCAACGGGCACAACGGCGTCAACGCCCCCGATCTGCACTTCGGCCTGGGCAGTGAACCGCCGTCCGCCGTACCGGTCCGCCTGGCATGGCGGGACGGCTGCGGACATCGCCACGACGGTTCGGTGTCGCTCGCCCCCGGCTGGCACCAGCTGCGGCTCAACCCCGACGGCACCATCAAGGAGGACCGGTGACCAAGTCTCCGAGCGAACGCCGTTCCGCTGCCCTGCGCCGGTTCGGCGCGTCGATCACCGTGCTGACCGTGCTCGGCCACACGGTGCTCGGCTTCGAACAGGCGTATCTCACCCCGGTGGTCGCCGTGTTCGCCGCGCTGACCGCGGAGATCGTGCTGGAGTCGGTGGAGGCCGCGACCGCCGGACGCCGTCAGAGGTACCTCGGCAAGCCGGGTGCGGTGGTCGACTTCCTGCTGCCCGCCTACATCACCGGTATGGCGTGCGCGATGCTCCTGTACGCCAACGACCGGTTCATGCCGACGGTGCTGGCGTCCGTCGTCGGCGTCGCTTCGAAGTACCTCGTCCGGGTGCGGATCGGCGGCAAGAGCAGGCACGTGCTCAACCCGAGCAACGTCGGGATCGTGGCGGTTCTGCTGCTGTTCGGCTGGGTCGGCATCGCGCCGCCGTACGAGTTCACCGAATGGGTCACCGGCTGGTGGGGCGCGGTCGTGCCCGCGCTGCTGCTGATCGCCGGGACCATGCTGAACGCGAAGCTCACCGGCAAGGTGCCGCTGATCCTCGGCTGGGTCGGCGGCTTCCTCGCCCAAGCCGTGCTGCGCGCGCTGTTCACCGATATCTCGCTGGTCAGCGCGGTGCTGCCGATCACCGGGACGGCGTTCGTCCTGTTCACCAACTACATGATCACCGACCCCGGCACGACGCCGTCTTCCCGGCGGAACCAGGTCTGCTTCGGGCTCGCCACGGCCGCGGTCTACGGCGTGCTCGTGCAATTCCACGTCGTGTTCGGCCTGTTCTTCGCACTGACCATCACCTGCGCGCTGCGAGCCGTGATCATCGCGGTCGCCGCCCGCAAGAGTCCTCAGTGGACCGTCCTGGTCCCGGCGCAGCGCACCGCCGCCGAGCCGGTGCCGGCCCGGGAGCCCGCATGACCCGCCGCGAATCCGGCGAGCCGATCGCGATCGTCGGGATGGCCTGCCGTTACCCGGACGCGGACGATCCCGCGCAGCTGTGGGAAACCGTGCTCCGCCAACGCCGTGCGTTCCGGCTGCTGCCGCCGGGGCGGCTGGACCTCGCCGACTACTGGAGCGCCGACGCGAGCGTCCCGGACCGGACCTACAGCACCCAGGCCGCGGTGCTGGCCGATTGGGAGTTCGACCGGGAAGCGTTCCGGATCCCCGGCTCGACCTTCCGCGCCGCCGACCCCGCGCACTGGCTGGCGCTGGAGACTGCGGACCGCGCGCTGGCCGATGCAGGTCATCCCGCGGGCATCGGTTTGGACGCCGACCGGGTAGCCGTCGTCGTCGGCAACAGCTTGACCGGCGAAGTGACCCGCGCCCGGGCACTGCGGCTGCGCTGGCCCTACGTCCGCGACGTCCTGCGCGCGACGCTCGACGACGTGGACCTCGCGGCGGTCGAAAAGCGTTACTTGGCAGCGTTTCCCGAGGTCGGGGACGAGACGCTGGCCGGGAGTCTCGCCAACACCATCGCGGGCCGCATCTGCAACCACTTCGGCTTCCACGGCGGCGGGTACACAGTGGACGGTGCGTGTGCTTCGTCGATGCTCGCCGTGATCACCGCCTGCCGCGCCCTGCGGGACGGCGGAGCCGACTTCGCGCTGGCCGGGGGAGTGGACCTGTCGCTCGACCCGTTCGAACTGGTCGGATTCGCCAAGACCGGCGCGCTCGCCGCCGAGGAGATGCGGATCTACGACGAGCGTTCGGCGGGATTCTGGCCGGGCGAGGGCTGCGGGATGCTCGCGCTCGCCCGCGCCGAAGACGCCCATGCGGCGGGATTGCCGGTGTACGCGGAAATCCTCGGCTGGGGCGTTTCCTCGGACGGCCGCGGCGGCATCACCCGGCCCGAGGCGGACGGGCAGCTGCTCGCGCTGCGCCGGGCGGGCGAGATGGCCGGGATCGAGCACGCGGAGATCGGCCTGTACGAGGGACACGGCACCGGGACAGCGGTCGGCGATGTGGTGGAGCTGACCGCGTTGAACCGAGCGCGCTCCGAGGCCGCTTCGGCCGCCGCGCTCGGCTCGGTCAAGGCGAACATCGGGCACACGAAGGCGGCGGCCGGAGTCGCCGGGGTGGTCAAGGCCGCGCTGAGCGTGTCGTCCGGGCTTCTGCCGCCGACCACGGGCTGCGCGTCGCCGCACCCGGCGCTCGGGGAGACCCTGCGGGTGCTGCGTGCTCCGGAACCCTGGCCGGACGGTCGCCGGTTCGCCGGGGTGAGCGCGATGGGCTTCGGCGGCATCAACACCCACGTCGTGCTGGGCGCCCCAGTGCGGCCCCGATCGGTCCGGTCGCCGGTGCCAGCCCGGTCGACGCCGGAGTACGACGTCATCGCCGTCAGCGGGCCGGACCTTGCTCGCGTCGCGGCTGAACTGGCCCGGATCGCCGAGGCAGCGCCACGTCTGTCGCGAGCTGAGCTGCATGACCTCGCCTGCGAGTACGGACGCCGGACCCCATCCGGGCCGGTCCGGGCCGCGCTTGTCGCCCGAACCCCGGCCGAACTCGCCTCCCTCGCCACCCGCGCAGCGGCTGAGATGCCTTCGTTGACAAGCGGACAGCTCTCGACCTCACCGGGCTTCTGGCTCGGAAACGCCGTCCCGGGCCGGGTCGCGCTGCTGTTCCCCGGGCAGGGCGCGAGCGGCGCGGAACCGGCCGACACCGCGCTGGCCCAGCCCGCGGTCTACCGCGCGTCCCGGACAGCGCTGTCGCGGCTCGAGGAACTGGGCGTGACCGCCACCGTCGCGATCGGGCACAGCCTCGGCGAACTTGCCGCGCTCGTGTGGGCGGGCTGTCTGTCCGCGGACGACGGTGAACAACTGGCCGTCGAACGCGGCCGGATCATGGGCGCATACGGCACATCCGACACCGGGATGCTCGCGGTCGCGACGAGTGCGCCCGAGGAGCTCTGCGCAGGGACGGACGTTGTGCTCGCCGCCGACAACTCCGCCGAATCACAGGTGCTTGCCGGCGCGGTGGCCGAACTCCAAGCAGTGGCGCGCGAGGCCGAGCGGCACGGTTTCCGTGTCACGTGGCTTCCCGTTTCCCACGGTTTCCACAGCCCCGCTATGGCCGCCTGTGGCGCTCCGTGGCGCAAATTCCTCGACGGCATCGAACTTTCTCCGGTACGTCGCACGGTGATGTCCACTGTGTACGGTCGGCGCCTCACCGAGGACGACGACCTCGTGGAACTGCTCGTCGCCCAGCTCTGCGCGCCGGTGCAGTTCCGGACCGCGGTGCAGGCCGTCGACGCGGACTTGTTCTGCGAAGCGGGTTCCGGCCGTGCTCTGAGCACCCTGGCCGGTCAGCGGATCCCGACAGTCAGCCTGGACATCGGCGAATCCGGCGACCGCGCAGCCGCCGATTCCGCCGCCGCGCTGTTCGCCGCCGGTGCCGCGGCGAACCTCGTCCCCCGGTTCGCCGGACGGGCCGCGCGCGCCATCGACCTCGACCGCGAACCGGAGTTCCTGACGAACCCGTGTTCCGTGGCACCGTCGGAGATCCCCGCCCCGCGGGAGGCCATGGACGCCGCTCCGGCCCGCGACACCGCCGCGACGGTCACCGGCCTGCTCGCCGAGGCCACCGAACTCGACGCGGCACTGATCGGCTCCGACGCCCGCCTGCTCGCCGATCTCAACCTGAGTTCGCTGCGGGCGACCCAGCTCGTCGTCGAGGCGGCCTCGGCGCTCGGCCGGACGCTGCCGTCGGTGTCGATGGCGTTCGCCGACAGTTCGGTCGGCGAGGTGATCGCGGAAATCGAACGCCTCCCGGAGACCGCGGAACCCGGCCTGGAGGCACCGGGCGTGCGGCCGTGGCTCGCCTGTTTCACCGAGACACTGGTCCCGGCTCAGCCGGATCCTTGGCGGCCGACGGAAACCGTGCACCTGGCCGATCCCGAAGACGTCGAGGCACTGCTCGAAGCCGGGCAGAAAGCGTTGCACCACAAAGCACTCGTAGTGGTGACGCACGGCTGCGCGATCACCGGCTTCTTCCGCTCGCTGCACCGCGAACATCCCGACCTCGGCATCACCCTCGCCCAGATCCCCGCGCACGCCACAGACTTCTCCGCGCTCCATGCCGAACCCGGCCGATTCCGCGAACTGGTCCTGGGCGAGGACGGCGCCTGGTACGAACCCCGCGAGCAGCTTGTAGCCGCGGTGCCAGCTGAAACCCCACTCGGCGATCAAGACGTGCTCCTGGTCAGCGGCGGCGGCAAAGGCATCGGCTACGAATGCGCGCACGCACTGGCCAGCGCGACCGGCCTTGCCCTCGCCGTCCTCGGCCGCTCCCATCCGGAGACCGACGAACTCCTGCAGTCCAATCTGGACCGGCTCCGGGCGGACGGCATCCGCGTCGCCTACGAGGCCGCAGACGTCGGCGACCCCGATGCTGTCGCGCTCGCCGTCGAAAAGCTCACTGCCGAGACCGGGCCGGTGACCGCACTGCTGCACGCGAGCGGCATCAACGAACCGGCCCGGTTCGCCGACCTGACACCCGACCGGATCCGCGCGCACCTGCGCCCGAAGGTCACCGGGCTGCGCGCGTTGCTCGCGGCCGTCCCGCCTGAATCGCTGAAACTGCTGGTCACGTTCGGGTCAGTGATCGGGTCGGCCGGGATGGCGGGGGAGTGCCACTACGCGCTGGCCAACGGCCTCCTGCGCGCCGAAGCCCGGCGGCTCGCGCGAGAACTGCCGGACTGCCGGGTGCTCGACATCGCCTGGTCCGCGTGGTCAGGCGCCGGTATGGCCGAACGCATGGGCGCGGCGCAGGCTCTCGCCCGCTCCGGAGCTACACCGATCGCGGTCGAAGAGGGTACGGAGCTGTTCTTGCGCTTGTTGCGCACGCCGTCGACGTCCGCCGACGTGTCGGTGCACGGACGCTTCGGCGAGGAACTCCCGGCGGGAACGAGCCGGTTCCTGCAGCGGATCCGGGCAGGCCATCCCGGGGTCGAACTCGTCGCCGACTCGACGCTTTCCCTGCGCACAGACCCGTGGCTCGACGGCCATCGCGTCGACGGGGCGACCCTGCTGCCCGCCGTCGTCGGGCTGGAAGCCATGGCGCAGGCCGCTTCGACAGTCGCGGGCCGGGCGCTGACGACCGCCTGCGACGTCAGGTTCGACCGGCCGGTCGTCATCCCCGACACCGGCGAGCACGTTGTCCGGGTGTGCGCGTTGCGGGAGGGCGACGCCGTCACCGCCGTGCTGCGCTGCGCCGAATCAGGCTTCTTAACCGACCACTTCAGCGCCACTTTCCCTTTGTCCCCCTCGGAAAACGCAGCTGCGCCGCCGGAAGTTCCTGATCGCGGCCAGATCGAACCGACCGATCTCTACGACCGGCTGCTGTTCCACGCTGGACAGTTCCGCCGGGTCGTCGCGGTCGCGGTCCCAGACCCGTGGTCCTGCCGAGCCACGATCACTCCGAACGACGCTCCTTGGTGCACCTCGGTGCTCGGTGACCCAGCCGCCCACGACGCCACCGTGCACGTCCTGCAGTCCTGCGTGCCCACACGTCGGCTCCTGCCCGTCGCCTGCGACCGCGTCGACTTCAACCCGCGCGCGAGTGGTCGATGGGAACTCCGCGGCACCGAACAACACGCCGCCGACGGCCGCTACACCTGGAACGTCCTGGCCACCGACGCGGAAGGCCGGCCCGCCGTCCGATGGACCGGCCTGCGCCTGGCCGACACCGGACCCCTGCCCACCGACTGGCCGCCGGCTTTGCTGTCCGTGGCGCTCACCCGAACGGCCGTCGCACTCGGACTCGATCCGTCCGTGCGAGTGTCAATCGGCGAACCGTTCGCTGTGGACGCTGACAGCTCCTGCCCGGTCGCCTGCGCCTGGGAATTCGTCGAACCGCACGAGCCGCCGGATCCCGGACTGCTCCGGATCATTTCGGGCCCCTGCGACGAGTCGTCCGAACTTCTCGCCGCACGAGCCTCGACGGTCGCCCGATGCCTGACCCAGGTGAGCGCAAACCCCTCGGAGGCAAGGCTTTCCGGAGCATACGACGGTGGATGGCTAGTCCTCACCGCCGGGAGCGCGCGGATCGCCTCCGCCGTGTTCACTGTGGACGGATACCGGTTGCCCGTCGCGATCGCCCTGCTCACGGTCGGCGGTGCCGCATGACCCCTGCTTACCGGTACCGCCATCCCGTGACCCTGGAGGAGACCAACCTGGTCGGCAACGTCTACTTCGCGCATTACGTTCGCTGGCAAGGACATTGCCGGGAACGTTTCCTCGCCGAGCACGCTCCGGACGTTCTCGCCTCGCTCACCGACGGGTTCGCCGTGGTCACTACCGGCTGCGGCTGCGAATACTTCGGCGAACTGACCGCCGGGGATATCGTCGAACTGCGCATGACCCTGACTGAGCTCGACGGTCACCGCGTCGCGATGGCGTTCGACTACTACCGGGCCGAGGTCGCGGTGCCGCAACTCGTCGCCCGCGGACATCAGTCGGTCGCCTGCATGACCCGCGGCCCCGCCGGACTCGAGCCGGTGCCGGTCCCCGAGCAACTCCGGACGGCCCTCACGCCGTACTTGAAAATCCAGTAGTACGCTGGGGTGGTGACGACCACCGCAAGAGGGGAGCGGCAGTACCGCCAGTACTGCGGGCTCGCCGCCGCTCTCGACACCGTCGGCGAACGCTGGACGCTGCTCATCGTGCGCGAGCTGCTGCTCGGCCCGCGCCGCTACACCGAGTTGCTCGCGGACCTGCCCGGCATCGGCACCAACCTCCTGGCGGATCGCCTCAAGAAGCTGAGCGCCGCCGGAGTCGTCGAGCGCTCCGAAACCGGTGCGGGACACGCGTACCGGCTCGGCCCGCTGGGCGAACAGCTGCGGGAACCGGTGCTGGCGCTGTCGAAGTGGGGCATCGGACTGCTGGGCGAACCCGGTGCCGACATGGTCACGCGGCCGCACTGGGCGCTGCTGGCCGTCCAGTCAATGGCAGACGCGAGCCGGTTGCCCGAGGCGGCGGAGACGTACGAATTCCGGGTGGACGAGGAGACCTTCCATCTGAGGATCGACCACGGCACACTGACCACGGCCCGCGGACCCGCCGATTCGCCGGTGCTGAGCATCCGCACCGACGCGACGACATTCGTCCGTATCGGCGCCGGTGCGCTCGGCCCGTTCGAGGCGCTGGCCACGGGGAAGCTGACGTTTTCCGGAGACGCGGAAGCAGTGGTCCGATGCTCGACGGTGCTGGGATTG
Source organism: Amycolatopsis sp. cg13 (assembly GCF_041346965.1). Lineage (GTDB taxonomy): Bacteria > Actinomycetota > Actinomycetes > Mycobacteriales > Pseudonocardiaceae > Amycolatopsis. Next base: position 1,773,140 of record NZ_CP166848.1, on the reverse strand, counting down.
ATGGAACGGCCCGGTCCTGCGGCAGGCGAGTGAGGGTGGCTGGGCGGGACTCGCCAACGGGGGTTTCGGTCTCGCCGGTCATCCGAGCCTTGTGGCGCGGGGGCCCGACGGCTGGCCCCTGATGAAGCGGGCGGTCGGGTGGCAGGCGGGCCGTTCTGCGAACGTGGTGGCGGTGAGTTCGGCTTGAGTTTCGTGGTGTGGAGTTCGGCGGTGCTGGGGCCTGGTGAAGCGGCGGGTCGGGTGGCAGGCGGGCTGCTCTGCGAACGTGGTGGCGGTGAGTTCGGCTTGAGTTTCGTGGTGTGGAGTTCGGCGGTGCTAGGGCCTGATGAAGCGGTCCGGTCCGGATGCGGGCGGGGCCGAGGCGGACCGCTCTGCGAACGTGGAAGCCAGGAGTTCAGTCCCGCCGATCATTCGAGGCGCGTGGCGTGGTGCTCGGCGGCGCTGGTCCGAAGCCGCGGCCATCCTCGTCTGCGCGCGGGCGACTCTGTGCTCTCGAGGCCGGGAAGCTCGCCGACGGCACCACGCCGAAGAAGTGACCCGGCCCCCCGCGCACGAGTGGGACCGGGCCGCTCAGCGAGGCCGGAGCTCAGAGTCCGCCCACCTTCACCGGGAATTTCTGGATCGTCGCGATCGTCGTGTCCGGGTCGTCGGGCAGCACCAAGTCCACCGGGTTCTGCAATTGGTAGAGGTCGCCCCGGGGCGGGAACTGGGTCAGCTTCCCGACCAGCATCGCCGGGTCCTTCGTGGTCAGCACCAGCGGCTCGTAGGCCTTCCTGGACTGGATGCCCGCCCGGCGCAGCAGGTCTTCGGGCTGGTCGATCGTCATGGTGAAGCTCAGCACCATGATCTGCTCGTAGCGCGGCGGGAACCGCTGGGTCAGCTTGAGCAGGCTCTTGGCATCGACGTCGACGTCGTTCTGCTCGATCGTGATCGTGCCGCCGCCTTGGTCCGCACCGGCAGCGCCGGGCAGTTCGGCCGACACCCGGTGCCCGACGACCCGCAGCCGCACCGAGTTGACCGGGTCGTCCGGGTTGACGTCGACCCGCACCTTGATCCCGCCCCGGAAATCGACGCTGACCAGCGACGTCCGGATCTGCAGCGGCGTGTTGATCGCCAGGCAGCTGCACGGGATCTCCGCCCCGATCGGCGGCAGCCCGGTCTGCTGCGGGAAGGCCTGGGCCTGCTGCCCGCCCAGCAGGCCGCCGGCCGCGACCCCGCCCACCCCCAGCGCGGCCGCGGCGGCGGCCCCTTTCAAGAAGTCCCGGCGGTCCTTGCCGGAACCGGGCTCCTCGGGTTTCTCGTCGTTCGGAGCAGGCATCCTCTACCTCCGCAGGTGCGTGTCGAAGACTCTGGCTCGCTTGAATTTAAGGTAGTGGAAGCCGGGGCGGCCAGAGACCGGAGGAAGATCGACCTGGTCGTGTCCGCCGTCGATGACCCACGGCGACCGCGCCGGGGGGACCGGGTCAGCCGGACAGGCGACACCGGTCGTCAGATCGGGTGTCGCCCGCCGGAACCGGGAGACGGCATCGCGGGGCCGTCGGCGCAGTGTCGGCGAAAAACGCTGTCGTCAGGGCAACTTCGGCTCGCAGGACGGTGTCGCATCTGTCCATAAAGGACTCTCGAGGTGAGCGCGGCGCCGAATTCACCCTCCATATTCAGGCACCCGCGAGCAGCTCCTGAGAACCGCGCCAGTATCGACGACCGGCAACCCGTGCGCGGCGGCGAAGGCAGCGGCTTCGTCCGGCGTGGCCATTTCCCTCGGATCCGAAGGGCTGACCAGCGCGGCGAACACCGCCGCCGCTGGCATGCCAGCCCGAAGGCACAGTTCGACGGCCGCTTCGGGGATCGCGAGCCTGCCGAGGATCCCTCGCGGGTGCGTGGCGTAGGGCAGCACGTGGCCTGGCCGATGGAGGTCCGCAGGCCGGGTGGCGCGTGCGGCGAGGCGACGGATCGTCTCCGCCCGGTCCGCGGCCGAGATTCCGGTGGTGACGCCGGTCGCGGCGTCGACCGCGACGCACCAGCCGGGACTTCGGCGGAAACTCGGCCGCATGGGCGGCAGTTCGAGCGCGTCGCACCGGTCGCCGGGCAGTGCGACGCCCAGCAGTCCGGACGAGTGCCGGATGACGAACGCCAGGGCGCTCGTGGACGCTTCGGTCGCAGGAAGGACGAGGGCGGCGTCGTCGGCGGAGGAGAGCACGAGCGGCCGTCCGGGCGCGAGCAAGGCGTCGAGCGGGAGTACCTCGAGGGAAGTAGTCATGCGACGGTCCGGATCTCCGCGGTCGCGAACCGTGCGACCTGCTCGGCGACGGTGGCGAGTTGCGCGGCGAGTTTCCGGTCGGCAACACGGCCGTCGGCGGAGAATGGCTGGCCGGTCGAGTCGACCACGACGCCGAGCGGGGTCGGCCAGCCGCGCAGAGCGTGGACGGTCGAGCGCAGCGACGTCAGCGTCGTCACCCCGGCCTGCGGCCCGTACGCGCTGACGATGCAGCCGACGGCGCGTCCGTGCAGGTAAGGGCGGTCGTCGCCGGCGAGGTCCTGGAGGTAGTCCAGCGCGTTCTTGAGCAGGCCGGACAAACCGCCGTGGTAGCCGGGCGTCGAGATCAGGACGCCGTCGGCGCGGCGGATCGCGTCGAGGAACGCGGTCGCGGACGCGGAACGATGCGCGAGATCCGGTTCGTACATGGCGAATCCGAGGTCCCGTGCGGTGAACAGTTCGGTGCGGGCCCCGTGCGCCCGCACGTCTTCGAGGACCGCGCGAAGGGCTCGTTCGGAAGAGGAATCGGGGCGGACTGTGCCGCCGATGCCCACGATCAGGGGGTTGTGCATGGTGGACCGGCTTCCTGCGGCGAAGGGACGGGGACTAGCGCGTCCGGGCGGAATCGGGGAAGTCGAACCGCGCGACTTCCGCGAGCTGGTCGCCCAGGGTGCCGGCGAGCGACTTGAACCCGCGCGCGCCCGCCTCGGCGCTGGCAAGCGTCGGGTCGCCGAGATAGCCTTCGGCACCGAAATCGTTGGCCAGCCAGCCGAAACTGACGCTTCCGCCGAAGCGGGCGTGGACGTTGTCGGCCATCTGCGCGGGGATCCGCCGTTCCGCGGAGCCGAGGTCGACCAGGTCGGGGCGCAGGTGCAGCATCAGGGACGTTTCCGCGGCCCCGCCGTGGATCCCGAGCCCGTTTTCGCTTGCTGCCCAGGCCGGATCGTGCGACTCGGGGAGGAAAACGTTGACGGCGAAGGTGAGCAGGCCGTAGGCGAGGCGCAGATCGCGCAGTGCGGTCTGGATTTCGGAGACGTTTCCGCCGTGCCCGTTCACGAGGGCGAGCCTGCGGATGCCGGCGGCGGCGACCGAGCGTCCGATGTCGTCGAGGGTTGCCGCGAAGGTCGCGGTGGACAGGGAAAGGGTTCCTGCCGCCCAGGTGTGTTCGACGGAGCGGCCGTAGCTGATCGTCGGCAGCAGCCACAGGTCGAGGTCTTCGCCGTGCGTGGCAACGACTTCGTTTGAAACTGCTTCGGCGACGAGCGCGTCGGTGGCGAGTGGGAGGTGCGGGCCGTGCTGTTCGATGGCGCCGACGGGCAGCACTGCGACCGAGGACGGCCCGCAGGCGGCCTCGACTTGGGAGGCCCTCAGCTCGGCGAAAAACCGGGAAGCCATCAGGAATTCTCCTTCCAACGCGTTCAGGAGCCGAGGTAGGCGACGGCCCGGATTTCCACGCGCATCTCGGGCGTGGCCAGCGGGGGATAGATCAGCAGCGACGCGTACGACCGCTCGGACAGCAGCTTCGGCGCGTGCTCGGCAAGCCAGGCGTCGCGGACCCGCATGTACTCGGCGCGGTCGGCGGGATCGGCGAGGAACTGGTCGAACTGCACGATGTCCTCGAACTCCGCGCCCGCGTCGGCGAGCAGCCGGTGGACTCGGTTGAGCGTGACCAGGGTTTGCGCGGCGACGCCGTGGGCGGGCCGGCCGTGTTCGTCGGTCACGCCGTCGATTCCGCTGAGGAAGACGAAGCCGCCCGCCGCGGCTCCTCTTCCCCACGGCTGGACCGTCGTGCCGTACTTCAGCGGGCCAAGCGCTTGTTTTGTCACTCGTCGGCCTTTCGGTAGCGTCGGATGAGGTAGTAGGCCAGGGCGGCCGCCGCGCCCGCGACCCACGGGGTGAGGTCGCCGAACTGCGGGAAGCGGGCGGCGAACGCGCCGGTGTACAGGCTCTGGTCCATGAACGGCACGGAGACCGCGATGGCGAGCACGAACGCCGCGAGGCCCGGGCGGAACCGCCGGGTGTGGTCGAAATACCGGTGAGGGTCGATCTCCTGGCGGCCGAAGACCAGCGTGTCCACGACGACGATCCCTAGCCAGGGGCCGATCCAGTAGCCCATCAGGAACAGGAAATTCTGGAAGGTGCCGAACACGGACCCGGCGTTGTGCCCGGCGACGAAACCCACCACGGTTCCCAGCACGCCGATGATGACCGCGGAGACCCAGCGGCGAACCTTGGCGCCGACCATCAGGAGGCTCAGCGAGGCGCTGTAGATGTCCAGGACGCTGCCGGAGATCGAGGCCGCCAGCAGCGCCACCAGGATCACGGCGGCCAGACCGGACGGGATCAGCTTCGCCACCAGGTCGGTCGGACTGTCCACAGTGATCACGGTGCCGATCGCGGCTCCGACGACCGCCATCCACAACCCGGCCAGCGAAGCGCCGGAGAACGCCGCGACCAGCACGCGGCGCCGGGACGTGTCGCGCGGCAGGTAGCGCGTGTAGTCGGAACCGCCGATGCACCAGCCGAACGTCCTGGTCGAAGCGAGCGCGACGGTGGTCAGCATGCCCCCGGCGACCCCGCCCGCGCCTCGGTGCAGGACGTCGCCGGATGCGGCGAGGTTGCCTTTCGCCAGGCCGTACCAGGTGAGGATCAGGAACAGCACGGACGCGACGATCGCGAGGAAACGTTCGGCTTGGTGGACCAGATCGTGCCCGACGATCGCGATGACGATCTGCACCGCCGCCACCGCGACGAGCGAAACCAGGAACGGCAGCCCGAAGAGTTCGCGGACTATATAGGCCCCGAGCACGGTGTTCACCGCGAAGTAGCCGAGGCCGGTCAGGCACAGGAGCAGGACCGGCAGGAAATTGCCGTAGTAGCCGAACGGGATGCGCGACTGGATCATCTGCGGCACCCCGGCGCGCGGGCCCATCGAGGCGGCGAAGCCCAGCAGCACGCTGCCGATCAGGATGCCGATGGCCAGCGAGAGAACGGCTTCGCCGAACCCCAGGCCGAGGAACGCGGTGGGAATGGCGCCGACCGCGAGCGCCGAGTACTGCAGATTCCCGGCGAACCACAGGGAAAACGCGGAGCGCGGCGAACCGTGGCGCTGGTCGTCGGGAATCCTTTCGATGCCGTGGTGCTCGACGGATACGGCGGGTGCGCGGACTGCGTGGGCGTCTTTGACCATCTGTCCTCCAGCGGAAGAACCCCCTGCGGCGGATTCACCGTCCATGTTGATATAGGTAACACGGCTGCCACAGCCTGCGCTGAGCCTTCCTTGGATGTCAAGAGCCTGTTTGGGCTTGACACTCCGCAGGTCGCGCCGCACAGTGTTGATATCAGTTACATTTTGCGTCTGCTCACAGCCCGGCCGAGCCGGGAGGGATGGAGGCCCTGTGCGGCACGGAGTGTTCTTCTTCGGCTCGGTCGAGATGCCGGACGTGCTCGCCGGAAACCCGGTGCCCGCCGCGCGGCGCCGCGCCACCCGCGAGCAGGTGTGGCACGCGCACGAGCGGCTGGTCGGGATGGGTGTGCTGGCCGAGGAACTGGGATACGACAGTTATTGGCTGGCGGAGCACCATTTCCAGCACGAGGGCTACGAGGTCGTGCCGAACGCGATGATGCTCGAGTCGCATCTGGCGGCGCGGACCTCGCGGATCCAGCTGGGGTCGATGTTCAGCATAGTGCCGCAGTGGAATCCGCTGCGGCTGGCCGAGGACTTCAGCAGCCTGCTCAACCTCTCCGGCGGACGCGCGGTGCTCGGCGTCGGCCGGGGCACGGTGTCTCGCGAACTGCGCAGCCTCACCGCGCATCAGGCGGACATCGGGGTGATGTCGTCCAGCGAAGAGCGCAAGGTCATCGACGCGCACAACCGTGAGGTTTTCGCCGAGTACATGGACATCGTGCGTACTGCGTTGAGTCAGGAAACCTTCTCGTACAACGGAAAGTTCTTCGAGCTTCCGCCGCCGGACAACCGCGACCCCGACCACGAGGCCGACACGCTGACCCTGGTGCCGGGTCCGCTGCACCCGGTCGAGATCTGGCAGGCGGTCACCAGCCCGCCGACCCTGGACTACGCCGCCGAGGTCGGTCACGGATGCGTGTGGTGGAACCAATATCACGGGTACATCCGCGACCAGTGGGAGCGCTACGGCGAGCTGTACGAGCAGCGCCACGGCGTCCGGCTCGCTCCGGGGCAGAACCGCATTCTGGTATTGCCCATGCACATCGCCGACACGCACGAAGAGGCTTGGCGCATCGGGCGGATCGGGCACGACGAGTTCTGGAACCTGCTCGCGCCGTTCGGCTGGAGCAGCGGGTACCAAGGCGACGACGGCAACCGGGCTCCGGCCGGTTTGGTGCCGACGCTGGAGCAGTCCACGAAACAGAAGTGCTGGGCGGTCGGCACGCCGGAGGAAGTGGCCGAGATCGTGCAGCACCACAAGGACACGCTCGGCCTCGAACATCTGGTGGTGTTCCCGCATTTCCCCGGGCACACCTACGACATGGCCGCCGAGCAGATGCGGCGCTACACCGAACAGGTCGTGCCGCTGCTGCGCTGACCCGCTCCCGGACCGCGCGGCTCTCCCGGGGCCGCGCGGCCGGTCATTCCCCGGTGTTGATCAGCAGGACCCGGACCGGTTCGTCGCCCAGCCGGCGCCAGCGATGCGCCCGCGACCCCGGGTAGGTGGCGACATCGGCCTCGCCCAGCTGCTCGCGGCGCCCGTCGGCGAAATCCAGTTCGATCCGCCCGGTGACGACGTACAGCATCTCCTGCCCGACGTGCTCGAAATACTCGCCGAACTCCGCCGGGCCGCCGGTGTATTCGATGGGCTGCACCGGAAAACCCGCCCGGGACAACGCCCGCGCCGTGGAACCGGTCGGGATTTCGGCCCCCGGCATGACCATTCCCTCGTCGGCGCGCAGCAATCCGACGCCCTGCTCCGCGGGCCCGGCGAGAAGGGCCGACACGGTGGTGTCCAGCGCGACCGCGATCCGCTGCAGAGTGCTGACGCTCGCGGCGGCCAGCCCGCGCTCGAACTGGCTGAGAAAAGCGTGCGACAGGCGGGAAACCTCGCCGACTTGCTTGAGCGTCAGCCCGCGGCCGCGCCGCAGCTCGCGCACCCGCGCCCCGAGCACCTTCGCCGGATCCGGCGCAGGTGCGGAATCGGGGGAGGGAGGGGTTCGCATTGGGTTGACTATACCGGAGCCGGGGTGTTCCGAAGTGGACTGTGCGGGGGAAACGCCGTAATGGGCAAGGGAATTGACGGGAAGACGCGGCAGCCGCGGAGGTCTCCGGTGCCGCAAGCTCACCAGCAGGCTCCAGGGTAGGTGCGTCCGCCTCGGTAGACGCGTTCGAAAGCCTTGATCGAGCTGCAGAAGCCGTCGAGGACCTCTGCGTTGACGGCGTCCTCGACGGCCGCGCCATCCTGCAGCGCCGTCCAGACGCCCGGTGCTAGCTGCACTGCTCGGGTGGTGCCTTGCATTTGGAACCAATTGCGCACCTGACCGGGCAAGGACGAGACCTTCACGACCTTCGGATAGCCAGGCGGCAGCGGTGCCTGCGGGACGCTCGTTGCCGGTGCTTCCGCGGCAGTGGGGAAAACCGTCGGGTCAGACGGCGGCGCGCTGGCGGGCTGCGGAGCGCTGGAAGGCACGGCTGACGACGACGGCGTGCCCGGCGAACTCGCTGATGGGGTGCCGGAGGTGGTGCACGCGGCGCAGGCAATAGCGCAGAGCGCGACGAGGAGCGTGGGCTTGCCGGGTCGTTCCAGGTGCGTCATCGCGATTGAACCTCCTCGGCCGTCAGGGACTCGGATCGGTCCTCCGCTGAGCGCCTGACCAGTCCGAGTGGTGCCCCTTCGGGTCGGCGGCGGCCAGCGGACCGTTACTCGGCCGGACCGGCTCGCCGCCGAAAAGTGATCCCGGAAGGTCCAGGCGGGCTGGTTGACACACTTAGTACACTAAGTTGCATGACCGGTCGACCAAGCCGTGCGCCGCTCTACCGCACGATTCAGAGCGAGATCCAGCGCGACATCCTCAGCGGCAGGCTGAAGCCGGGGGACTGGCTCCCGTCGGAGAGTCAGCTCCGGGCGCAGTACGGCGTGTCCCAGACGTCCGTCCGGCGCGCCTTTCAGGAGTTGCAGCGGCTCGGGCTGGTGGAGCGGTTCCACGGGCGGGGCAGCATTGTCGCGTCCAACGAGATCCGCGCGATGAGCCCGATGCTCGGTCTTGGCCGCGAGCTGCGGCAGCGCGGCTTCGCGATCCGGCCCGAACTGCTCAGCAATGCCGAGGAACCGGCGGACGAAGCGGTCGCCAAGGCGCTCGACCTCGAACCCGGCGACACCGTGAGCCACATCGAGCGGCGTTACTGGATCGGCGACGATCCGTTCGTCTTCCTCGACCACTATCTGGTGCAGCAGCCCGGAATCGACTTCGGCGAGTTCACCGGGGATTCGCTGTACGCCTTCCTCTCCGGCCGCGACGCGCAGCCCACGCACGCGCGGGAGCGGGTCAGCGCGGTCAATCTCTCCGCGGCGGAGGCGGAGCGGCTCCAGGTCGAGCCGGGCGTCGCGGCGATGCTGCGCGAGCGCACGTCGTTCGGCGCGGATCAGCGGCCGCTGGAGTTCACTCGCTACATCCTGCGCGGCGATCGCTACCACCTCGACATCGACCTCCGAAGCGAGCGATGAGCGCCCGGCCGCGGCTCGTCGTCGTGGGGGACGCGAGCATCGACTACTTCGTCCAGGTCCCGCACATCGCGGGCAACGACAACAAAGCCATCGGCTCCCTGTCCGGCGTCTACGGCGGCGGGATGAGCGCCAACCTCGCCGCCGCGGCCGCGCAGCACGGGATCGCGGTCGACTTGATCACGAAGACCGGAGCGGGACCGGACACCGACGAAGCGCTGGCCGAACTGCGCAGGCTCGGGGTCTCGATCGAGCATTCCCTGCGCGACCTCGCGCATCCGACCTGGATGTGTTTCGTCCAGCTCGACGCGAGCGGTGAAAAAGCGCTGACCGGCGCCGACACCGGGATCAAGATTCCGGCGATCGAGGAGATCGACGCGTCGGTCCTGGCGGGCGCGGACATGGTCGCGCCGCTGGCCGACGATCTCGAGTGGGCGGCGGCCGTCGCCGAACTAGCACGAGGAGCGCGGGTAGCCGTCGACCTCGAACCGGACGCGTTCGAGCCGGATCAGCCGGAGTTCGCGCGGCTGCTCGGGCTCAGCGACATCGTCTTCCTCAACGCCGCCTCGGCGACCAAACTCGCTGCCACGCCGCGGGACGCCGCTCAACGGCTGATCGAGCTCGGCGCGGAGCTCGTGGTCATCAGCGAAGGAGCGCGCGGAGCGTCCACTGTGGACAAGAACGGCGTCGTCCATCGCGCGCGGTTGAACGGCGAGGTCACCGCCATGGATACGACCGGCGCGGGGGACGCGCTGGCGGGAGCGTTCCTGGGCGCGCTGCTCGGCGGGGCCGAAGTGGGCGAAAGCCTTCGCCGGGCGGTGGCCCAGGCGACCCGTTGCGTCACCGCTGTCGGCGGTCGCACTTATCTGTCCGGCTCGCAGCGCGGCGACTGGCCAGACGACCTGATCACCATCACGACTGAGAGGTAACCGAGTTGAATTCTGTGCTGCGTTCCAAGATCCACGGCAGTCTCGCCGCGGCCTGCCTGGCCGACGCGCTCGGCGCGCCCACCGAGGAACTGAGCCGGGACCAGATCCGCGCCGCGTTCGGCGGCTACGTCACCGAATTCCACGCCCCGCTCCCCGGCGCGCCCTACGCCAAGGGCCGCGCCGCCGCGCAGATCACCGACGACTCCAGCCAGATGATCCTGCTGACCCGCCTGCTCGCCCGCACCGGAGCCGCGCTGAGCCCGGACGACATGGCGCGGCTGCTGATCGAGTGGTCCAAGAACGAGAACTACTTCCCGCATTTCGCCGGGCCGACCACCCGCGAGGCCATCGCGCGCCTGGAGCGCGGCGAGGACCCGCGCGAGGTCGGAAAGACCGGGACGATCATGACCCAGGGCGCCAGCAACGGCGCCGCGATGCGGGTCGGGCCGGTCGGGCTGTTCCACCACGGAGACCCGGAAGCGGCGGTCCGGACCGCGTTCACCACCTGCGTGCCCAGCCACAACACGCCGCCTGGCGTCGCGGGTGCCGCGGCCATCGCCGCCGCCGTCGCGCGGGCTTGCACTCCTGGCGCGGAAATCGTCGATATCGTCCGCGCCGCCATCAACGGCGCACGGGCGGGTGCTGAACTCGGTCGTACCGAAGGTCGTGACGTGCCGGGCGCGTCGGTCGAGCGCCGGATCGAGCGCGCGGTCGCGCTGGCCATCACGGCTCGCGACGACGAGCACGCCATTGACCTGATCGCCGGGGAGATCGGCGTCGGTCTGCCCGCCGCCGAGGCCGTGCCTGCCGCGCTCGGGTTCTTCGTTGCCGCGGGCGGAGATCCAGTGCGCGTCGCGCGGCTGGCGGCCAACGCGGGCGGCGACAGCGACACTATCGGCTGCATGGCCGCCGCGATCGCCGGCGCTTACCGGGGGATCGAGGCGATCGACGAGGCCGCCGTCGCCGAGGTGGAACGCGCGAACGATCTCGACCTGGGCGCGCTCGCCGACGAACTCCTGGCCGCGACTCAGCACTGACCCCTCTCCCCACCCCGATCCGAAGGGACGCTCGACGATGAGCGCACGCAGCGAAGAATTCGCCACGGTGAGCTGGAAGGAACGTCTCTCCTTCGGAGGCGGTGACCTGGCCACGAACATCGCCTGGGGCGCGCTGGCCACCTACGTGGTGTTCTTCTATACCAACGTGATCGGGGCGGCGGCGTCGGCGGTCGGCACGATCGTGCTCATCGCGCGGCTGTTCGACGGCGTGGTCGACGTCGGCATGGGCGCGATCGTCGACCGGACGTCGACCCGCTGGGGCAAGGCGCGTCCCTGGGTGCTGTGGGCCGCCGCGCCGTTCGCGATCGCGCTCGTCCTGGTGTTCACCGTGCCGGGCATGGAACCGACGCCGACGCTGGTGTACATCGCGATCACCTACGCACTGATGAACATCGCCCTCAGCGCGGCGGTGATCCCGTACGGAACGCTGAACACCCGGATGACGCGGGACTTCACCGAACGCTCCCGGCTCAACGTCACCCGGATGTTCGGCGCCACCCTCGGTTCGCTGGTCGTCACCGTCCTCACGCTGCCGTTGGTGAGCGCGCTCGGCGACGACCAGCGGGCGTGGATCATCACCTTCTGTCTCTTCGGCGCTCTCGCGGCGGTGCTGTTCTTCGTGACCTTCCGCAATACGCGGGAGCGCATCGTCGACACCGCGCCGCCGAAGGACCAGCCGGGGATCGTCGAATCGCTCAAGCTCGCGGCACGGAACCGTTATTGGCTGCTGCTGTTCGCGATCTTCATCGTGTTCAGTGTCGCGGAATCGCTCTACACCGGAGCGACTGCCTACTTCGCCCAGTACTTCCTCGGCAATGCCGGTTTCGCCGCGCTGATGTCGTTCATGCTCTACATTCCGGCCTTGCTCGGAATGCTGTTCATGCAGCCGGTGTACAACCGCTTCGGCAAAATCGCCCCGATGATCGTCGGCGCGGCGATCTTCATCGCGGGCTCCCTGGTCATCGCGATCGACCCGACGAACATGACCCTGGCGGTCACCGGCTCGATCCTGCGCGGCATCGGGCGCATCCCGATCTTCGGCGCGATCTGGGGCATGCTCCCCGACACCATCGAGTACGGCGAATGGAAGAACGGCCGCCGCTTGGAAGGCGTGCTGTACAGCGCGGGCAGCATGGGCCAGAAACTCGGCTACGGACTGGGCGCGGCCGTGCTCGGCTGGGTCATGGGCGCGGCGGGCTACAACGGCCTGAACCACACGCAGCCGGATTCCGCGCTGGCCGCGATCAACGCGCTGTTCGTGTACGTGCCGATGGTGTTGTTCGTGCTGCTGATCGTCCTGTTCTGGGCTTACCGGCTGGAGCGGATCTACCCGGCGGTGGAGAAGGACTTGGCCGAACGGCGGGCCGCGGCGGGAGAACGTTCGGTTTCCTTCGGGGAGCAGTCCTGAGGGAGCCGCTGGGTGGGGTTGGCCCTACCGCGTTCGGGCAGGCAGCGGTATCGCGCTCGACCGGATTGTTCGCGATGCTGGGATTGATCGGGCTCCATTGTCCACAAAGGACTTTTGGAGTGCGGTTCCTGGCGTGCGGAGGGGATTCGGTGACTGATTCTGGTGTGCGATGGGGAAGATCCCGTCGGCCTATTGCCGTTCTGGCGGCGGCTGCGGTGCTGGCGAGCGGGTTGACCGCGTGCAATGCCGAGGCCGGTCCTTCGACAGCTGAGTTGCACCTGGTACCGGTCAACGGCCGCACCATGGCGTTTTCCGTTACGCCGGGCCGGTTGCCCGCGATTGTGCTCGACGCGGGCGGCGGGATGGATTCGGCGGAATGGAGCAAGGTCGCCCCGGAACTCGCCGCGAAGACCGGATCCGAGGTCATCGCCTATGACCGGGCGGGGGAGGGCAAAAGCGACGAATCACCCGGACCGTGGCGAGCGGACAATGCCGCTGCCGATCTCGCTGCCGGGCTGACGCGATTGGGCGTCAGCAAGAACGTGATCCTGGTGTCGCATTCCCTGGCGGGCGAAGTTGCTTTCTCCTTCGCCCGCAGTCACCCGGACCAGGTAGCGGGAGCGGTGCTCGTGGACGCCAACCTGCCGCAGTTCTTCACCCCGAGCGAGACTGCGAAGCTGGTGGCGTTGAACGAGAAGCAGGTCGAAGATCTCAAAAAAGCGCCGTCGACCCGGCAGACGCGTCAGCTTCTCGCCCAAGCCGACGGTTACGGGCCGGTGCACGAGGCGTACCACAAGCTGACCTGGCCGTCCGGCATTCCCGCTGCCGTGATCGTGTCCGCCCGGACGCCGTTTCCGACTCCCGAAGACGCGCAGTTGTGGCGGCAAGCCCAGCAAGACTTCGCGCATGCCGAGCCGAACCGAACCCTGGTCACCGCTGAGCACAGCTCCCACGACGTCCCGCTCGACCGCCCGGACGTGGTCGTCACGGCGGTGGAGAACCTGCTGAAACAGGTGCGCTGAAAAGCGAACGCGGGGCCTCGGCAATGGTGCCGGGACCCCGCGTCCTTGGGAGGAAAGTCAGTCTTTCTTCAACGCGTTCTTGACTTTGCCCGCCGCGTCGCCGAGAGCGTCTTTCACATTCTCGGCGGCTTCCTTGATCCCGGCCTTCGCCTGGTCGGCTTTGCCTTCGTTCTCGAGCTTCTCGTCGCCGGTCAGCGAACCCGCCGCCTCCTTGGCCTTGCCGCCGAAGTCGTCTGCCTTGGCGCCGATCTTGTCGCCCATCGACATGGATGTCCTCCTTCATCGCCGAACAACGGACGCGAGAATGCGTCAGGGGTAAGGACAGCGCGGATCCGGAATCGTCACTCGCCCGATGATGTGATCGTCGCCACTCGTTCGGGGAGTGAGTTTCGCGCCGTTGCGGAGTCGAACCCGGTGAACCGCAACAACGGAAACGACCGGAGGAGATTCGATGGCTTCGACGACTGACACGGCGGCCAAGTCCCAGGACGTGGAGAAGGTCAGCGCCGGGCCGCTGACCAGTTCGCAGGGGACGACCACGGTCGCGGACGTGGTGGTGCAGAAGATCGCCGGGCTGGCGACGCGGGAGATCCACGGGGTGCACGCACTGGGTGGCGGCGCGGCTCGGGCGTTTTCCGCGCTGCGCGAGCGGATCCCGGGCGCGACGGCGTCGGCCGGACAGGGCGTTTCGGTCGAGGTGGGGGAGAAGCAGGCCGCGGTGGACCTGCAGATCGTGGTCGAGTACGGCGTCGCGATCGCGGACGTCGCGCGCTCGATCCGGCGGAACGTGATCAGCGCGGTGGAAGGCATGACCGGGCTGGAGGTGGTCGAGGTCAACATCAACGTGGGCGACCTGCACCTGCCGTCCGACGACGAGGAGGACGCGTCCGGCGACAGCGGCCGGGTGCAGTGAACCCGGAGGCCAGGCTCGCGGTCAGCGAGGAGTGAGCACCACGACCGGGATCTCGCGGTCCGTCCACTCCTGATACTTCGCGAAGTCGCCGTACAGTTCGACCAGCCGCGGCCAGAGGTCGCGCCGCTCGTCCGCCGGCGCGACCCTCGCCGTGACCGGGACATCGCGGCGGCCCTTCAGCTGCACGCGGGTTTCCGGCTCCGCGAGCAGGTTGAAGTACCACTGCGGATGCTTCGGCAGGCCGCCCTGCGAGGCGATGATGACCAGGTCGTCGCCGGAACGCAGGTACAGCAACGGGGTGGTGAACAGCCGGCCGGACTTGCGGCCGCGGTGTTCCAGCAGCAGCGTAGGCACCGGCTTGCGGAAGCCGGCTCCGACGCGCCATTTGCTGCCGATCCGGCCGCCGGTCAGGGTGAAGACCTTGGTCTGGACCCTGGCCATGTACTTCATCATCGCCGCTGTCACCGGCGAGTCCAGGCCTTTCGGTGCTTGTTCGGGAAGGGAAAAGCGTCCCATTGTGACCTCCTGGCGGGGCGGAAGCGTCAGCTGGCGGGCGGTTGCGGGGCGGTCGATCCGGCGAGCGGCATCGGGGGCAGCCCGAGCTTGCGGTGGTCCCACGAACGGACCCGCTCCACGTCGACGCGGACCGCGACCCGCTTGCGGAGCATGAATTCCACCATCGGTTTCACTTCGTCGGTGTACTCGCCGTGGTAACGCTCCCAGATGTTGACCCCGACCGCCCAGAGCGCGTCCGGATCGTCGACGACCTCCGCGCGGCCCTCCAGCGAGACGCCGCGCAGGACGTCGTAGGTCAGGCCGTCCTCGATCAGCACCGTGACGCGCGGGTCGCGGCGCAGGTTGACTGCCTTCTGCGCCTTGGCTTTCGTTTCGAACCACAGCACGCCGTCGAGGACCGCGAACCACATCGCGACCGCGTGCGGATGCCCGCCGGGGCCGAGTGACACCAGCGTCGCGGTGCGCTGGGCGGAAAGGTAGGCCGACACCTCCTCGGGCGTCATCTCGATCTGCGCTCGCTGCTTGGTTCCCATCGGTTCCTCACTTCCTGCGGCGGGCCCCGGGCGGGCCGGCGAGTACGGAGGTCACGACGTCGACGAGGTCGTCGACGATCTGGCCGGTGGTCCAGCCGGCCGCGTCCGGGCCGTGCAGGCGGCGGGTGCGGCCGACGTCGCCGAGGACGTTCAGCGTCACGGTCATCGCTTGGGACAGCCGGAAATCGAGCGTCCGGCGGGGGACACCCGGGCTCAGCCGGTCCAGCAGTTCGACGAACGCGGCGTTGCGCTCGAAGAACGATTCGGCGACCGCGTCGAGTCCGTCGCCGCCGGTCGCCAGCAGCCGGCCGACCAGCCGGATCCAGCATTCGCCGCCGGATTCGAGCACCGCGACCACCGGCTGCACGAACGCGCGGGCCAGTTCGCGCGCGGTGACGTCCTTTTCGGGGAACTCTTGCAGCACCGCGTTCCGCTCGCCGGTGACTTGGCCGAGGCGGCTGCGCAGGACCGCGTCGAGCAGTCCTTCCTTGGAACCGAAGTGGTAGTGGATCGCCGCGACGTTCGTCTGCGCCGCCTGCATCACGGTCCGCAGCGACACCGCGCCGACGCCCTGTTCGGCGAAAAGCCGTTCCGCGGCGGCGATCAGGCGCTGCTCGGTCGCCGCCCCGCGACTGGCGGGGATCCGCGCGGCTTCGGTGCCCATGGCGCGGACTCTATCAGCCGATTCAATCAGTTGATAGAGTCCGTGATCGTCAGAGACGGTCGTACAGCGCGGCCAACCGGTCGAGTACTACGCCTGCGGCGTCGATCGCGTGTTCATCGAGGTCCTCGGTCAGTTCGCGCAAGCCTGCGGCGAGGACTTGCTCTCGCTCCTCGTGTCGTCGTCGGCCCGTGTCGGTCAAGGCGACGATCGACGTGCGGCGGTCTCCGGAAGCGGCCCGTTCGCGCGTGACATAACCGGCGTTGGCGAGGCCGTTGACCAGTTGAGTGACTGCGGCTCCGGTCGTTTCGACGTGCCCGGCGAGCTGGTTGACCGTCATCGGCCCGTGTTCGGCGAGGCTCTTGAGCGCGCGGGCATGCGCGAGCGAAAGGGCTTCGGCGCTGCGGGTCGCGCGGCCGCGCAGCCGGGAATCGGCCGCGCTGAGCCGGTAAGCGGCTCGCGCCAGCCGGGTGATCGCCTCGTCGCCCATCGGTTCGCTCTCCTGTGGTGCCCGCCGCATTGCTTGCCGGGCGGAGTCTAGCCGTGGCACATTAGCTAAGTACTTAGTTAGTTGAGGAGGCGAGCATGACGACACGGTCGGCCGGGCAGAGCTGGGCTCTGGACATCGCACTGGCGCAGGGCGGTTTCGACGCGTTGCATCCGGAAGGCAAGGGCACGCTCGAACAGCTCGGGCACGATCACGCCGACTTCGACAAGGTGTTCGCGATGGTGCGCGCCGGAGCGATGCTGCCGAAGGCGTGGGCGGTTGTCGCTGGTCAGGCCGAAGAGCGGGCGGCGCACCACGAGCGGCTTGGTTACCGGAGGACGGCGTCGGACCTGTATCTGCGGGCGGCGGTGATGTACGGCCGCGCGCAGTACTCGATCTTCGACTCCGGCGACGGGCGCAAGGCGAAGTTCCGCGAGCACTGCGATTCGTGCGTGGCGCGGCTGGGCGAGCTGCGCGGAAACACAGTCCGGCGGGTCGAGCTGGACTTCGAAGGCGGCAAGATCTTCGGTCTCTTGCACCTGCCAGCGCAGCCGGTTTCCGGTGCTCCGGCGGTGATTCTCGGTCCTGGCATGGACATGATCAAGGAGGACTACATCTTCGCGGCCGAGCGCTACTACGCCTCGCGCGGAGTGGTGGCGCTGTCCATCGAGGGGCCGGGGCAGGGGGAGACGCGGGCGCGCGGGCTGACCGTGACCCTGGACAACTACGAGCGTGCTCTCGAAACCTATGCGGAGTATCTCGCCGGTCTGTCCGAAGTGGACGAAAACCGGATCGGCATGTTCGGCATCAGCATGAGCGGCTACTGGGCGCTGCGCGCCGCGGCGGTGGAGGGGACCCGTTTGCGCGCGGTGGCGGCGTTCGAAGCGGTGTCCGGTGATTTCGAGACGATCTTCGAACGGGCGCAGCCGAGCTTCAAGAACAACTATATGTACATGGCGGGCTATGCCGACGAGTGCGCGTTTGACCGCGACTTCAAGGAAAAGATGCCGCTGGGCGACCTGGTGACGGGCATCAGGTGCCCCGTGCTGCTGGGCATCGGCGAATTCGACGAGCTGACACCGGTGGAGAACGCGCTCGAGACCTACGAGAAAATCCGCGCTCCCAAGGAAATGCGCGTCTACGAGGACGAATTCCATCCGCTGGGCGGGACGGCGGCGGAGGTCTTCGCGTTCGGTGCGGAATGGCTGATGCGCGGGCTGGACGGGGAGTTCGACACGCCGGGCCGGGATGAGCGGTTCTTCGTCCACCGGGACGGCCGCACCACCGACGGATCGGCGGACCCGCGTTGGTGGCTCGGCGCGACTCCGGCTGGTTTGGCGAAGGCCCGGAGCTAAGCGGTTCGAGCGCTGAAGCCAGCGCTCGAACCGGATTTTCAGGGGATGAGGACGGTCTTGCCGACGAGTCGTCCGGAGGCCGCTTCGTCGTGCACGGCCGGGAGATCCGCGAGCGGCCGCCGGTCGGCGACGGTGATCCGCAACGTCCCCGCGTCGACGCGCTCGACGAGTTCGGCCAGCTGCCCGGCTTTGCTGGCGACGAACACCCGCGCTGTCCGGATCCCGCGTCCGGGGTTTTCCGGCGGGGGAGTGGTGGTGCTGACCAGCGCTCCGCCGTCGGCGACCAGATCGGCGAGCGCCGCGGTCTCTTCCGGAGTGGTGGGCACGAGGTTGAGTACAACGTCGAACGGCGCTCCGTCGACCGCGTCGGAAGCGAAGTCGAGGTGTCCGATGATCCGGTCGGCTCCGTAGTCGCGGAGGCGTTCTTCGGTGCGGGGGCTCGAGGTCGCAGTCACCGTCGCACCTGCTTGATGCGCGAGTTGAACGGCAAAGCCGCCGACTGCCCCGCCTGCGCCGTTGATCAGGATCGTCTGGCCTGCTTCCAGTCGAGCGTCGTCGAAGAGCGCCTGCCACGCGGTCAGCCCGCCGACCGGCAGCGCGGCGGCGTCGGAGAGTTCGACCGTCTGCGGGGCGGCGGCCAGCGCGTCCGCGGGAACGAGGGCGTACTCGGCCGCCGCGCCGTTGGCGTTCATCGGCAGGAACGCCACGACTGCGTCGCCGACCTGATGGCCGTCGACCTGGGGGCCTGGTTCGGCGATCGTCCCGGCGACCTCGATGCCCGGAATGTGCGGGAACGCCAAGGGAAACACCGCCTGCAGACCGCCCGCGCGGATCCCGAGGTCGACCGGGTTGAACGAGGTGGCGGCCACCTTCACGAGCACCTGTCCCTCAGCGGGTGCCGGCCGCTCGGCTTCTTCGAAGGCCAGGACTTCGCTTCCGCCGTAGCGGTGGTAGCGCACTGCTTTCATGTCATCCTCCAGAATGTGCTTCGAAGTTGAAGCAACCTGAGAACGAGTATGCTTCGATGTCGAAGCAATGTCTCGGGGATGTGAGGGCGGCCACAATGATTCGACTTCGAAGCATCTAGACTGACGGCATGGCGGACGCGCTGGAGCCCGGGCAGCTCAACACCTACTTCTCGCTGATGGAGGCGGTGAGCCTGCTGCAGCACGCCGTCACGCAGCAGCTGCGGGCCGAAGGGGGCCTCAGTTACGTGCAGTTCGAGCTGCTCGCCCGGCTCTCTCATTCGGACGGGCCGCTGACGATGACTGAGCTGGCCGACGGTGTCGTCTACAGTCGCAGCGGCCTGACCCATCAGGCGGGCTTGCTCGAAAAGGCTGGCTTGGTCACCCGCAGGCCCAGTGCGGAAGACCAGCGGGCCACCGTCGTCGCTGTCACCGAGGCGGGGCGGGAGCTGGTCGAGAAGGTGCTTCCCGGGCACGTCGAGGTCGTCCGCCGGCTGCTGGTCGCCCCACTGTCCACTTCGGATCTGGACGCGCTGGGCGGCATCATGGCCCGCGTCCGCGACCACATGCGCGCCGAGCCGCCGCGGTCGGTCGCCACTCGCCGGAGCTCGGCGAGAAACGAGCACCTCTAACGCGCATCCTCGTTGTTCTTAGACTGACGGCGTGGAAGACATCGAGGCGATCGCCGTCCTGCAGGATCCCGTCCGGCGGCGGCTGTACGACTACGTGGTTTCCCAGGACCACGACGTGAGCCGGAACGAGGCGGCCGAGGGCACCGGGATCCAGCGCACGCTCGCTGCTTTCCATCTCGACAAACTCGTGGACGCGGGGCTGCTGGAGACGGAAAGCAAGCGGCTGAGCGGACGTTCGGGCCCGGGTGCCGGCCGTCCGGCGAAGCTCTACCGCCGGTCCGCTGCCGAACGGCAGTTCTCCGTCCCGGCGCGCGACTACCGCACCGCCGCGGATCTGCTGGCCGAGGTCGCGGAAGTCGCCCGGTTGGACACCGAGCTGCAGGCCGCCGCCCGGCGGGAGGGCCGCGCCGCCGCAGGTCCGGTCGAAGATCTCGCCGCCGCGAAGGAACTGCTGGCCGCCCGCGGGTACGAGCCTCGTCTGGACGGCGACGTCCTGCGCCTCGTGAACTGCCCCTTCCATGTCCTCTCGCAGCGGCATCCGGGGCTGGTGTGCGGCATGAATCTGGCGCTGCTGGAAGGGCTGCTCGAAGACGCCGACGGTCTGACGGCCCGCATGGATCCGCGTCCCGGGCTGTGCTGCGTCGTCGTCGAACGTTCTAAAAATAATGAGAGTTGACATAGAAGGTTCGGCGATGGTGAGGTGAACGAGTGACGGAACATCACCTCGCCCAGCTCAACGTGGGCATCCTGAAATTCCCGCTCGCGGACGCCCGCATGCACGGCTTCACGTCGATGCTCGACACGCTCAACGAGGTCGCCGACAACGCGCCCGGCTTCGTGTGGCGCCTGGTCGAGGACGGCGGCAACGACGCCACCGCGATCCGGACCTCGCTCGGCGACGATGTCCTGGTGAACATGTCGGTGTGGGAAACCCGCGACGCCTTGTGGGACTACGTCTACCGCAGCGGCCACCTGGACATGCTGCGCCGCCGCTCGGAGTGGTTCGAACTGCCGAAGGCCCCGTTCCAGGTGCTGTGGTGGGTTCCCGCCGGGCACGTCCCGACGGTCGAGGAGGCCGTCGAGCGGCTCGAACTGTTGCGGGGGAAGGGGCCCTCGCCGAGCGCGTTCGGTTTCCGGGACGGCTATCTGCCCGAAGGCGCCGCCTCCGCGCCGTGAGGCGGTCTTGTCGGGCGACACGTCCGGTGGGTCGCCCGGACCGGCGCGCGGGATGGCTAGGGTGTCCGGCGTGGCGAACATGTCCCGTTGGTCGGATGAGAATGGCGGCTTGGACTTCGGTCTGCTGGTGCTGCGGCTGATGCTGTCGGTCGCGATGGGGGCGCACGGGCTGATGCAAGTCTTCGGCCTGTTCGGCGGCGCGGGAATGGCGCACTTCGAGAACCTGTTGCGGGGCTACGGGTTCAGCCACAACATCGAGTTCCTGACGTGGCTGACCGGCATCACCGAGGTCGGCGGCGCGGTCCTGCTGGCACTGGGCCTGCTGACCCCGCTCGCCGCGGCCGGCCTGCTGGGCGTGGCACTGAGCGCGGTCCGCGTGAAGTGGGAGGGCGGCCTGTTCGGCAGCACCGGCCCGGGATTCGAACTGGAACTGACCCTCGCGGCGATGGCGCTGGCCCTGCTGCTGACCGGCCCCGGCTGGTACGCGCTGGACCGCCACACGGCTTGGCGGCAGAAACCGCTGGGCTTCGCGGTGGGCGGGCTGTTCCTGTCGGTTTGTGCGGCTGTGGCGGTGGGATCGCTTTTCTGATCGTGGGCGGCTGGCCGGTCTGGCAGGCTGGGCTGGTGTTCGCGAGTGATGGCAAGGGCAATCTGAACGCTGGGTTCTCCTCGGGCGGGGTGCTGCCCCGAGCGGAGGAACTGCTCCGGGGTCTTACCGGCGAGACGATCTCGACCCCCACTGGCAGGGAAATCACATCCTCAAGGTGGAGGACGGATCGGTGCTGGTAGGCACCGATCGGTCGCCGGAAGGACAGCCCGTTCCCCTCCGCGACATCCAGCACGGGCTGGACGTGCTCGCCGCGCGAGGCACGCTCGAGGTTTCGGTCGCCGAACTGGGTCACCGGAGCACTTTCGTCGGGGCGGTAATCGCCAACCTGCCGAACGTCAGCAGAACCAATTCCCCGACGACGCTCACGCTGGACAGCTCCGGCGCCGCACCCGAGGCGGACATTCACTTCGGCGAGCTGGACGTGAAGACCCAGGTCAAGGTCCGGACCGAGCAGGCCCGGCTCCGCAAGCTGCTCGCCGACGGACGCACCTCCGCGCCCTGCGCGTTGTGCGGCGACGAGTTCCCGTTGGAGTTCCTCGTCGCCGCGCACGTGAAGAAACGCGCAGCCTGCACCGATGCTGAACGACGGAACCTCCGCGACATCGCCATGCTCGCCTGCGGCTTAGGCTGCGATCTCCTGTACGAATCCGGCTGGGTCACCGTGGACGAAACCGGGCGCATCCAGACCGTGCGGCTCGACGAGCTTCCCGCCGGAAGCCTGAAACTCCGCATGCGGCATCTGGCCGGACGCCGTTGCGGAGCACATCGGGAGGCGTCCGAACCGTACTTCGCGTGGCATCGCACGACCACGTTCCTGCGTCACCTGGCGGGCTGACCTGCGGAGAATCCGCAACGGATAGCGTTCACCGCACCTTCCCTGCTATCGTCCTCCCAACCGCTTGCAAATCGCAATCACTCGGGAGGCCGCCGTGCCGGACACGACTTGCCATATGTCGATTTCGCTGGACGGCTTCGTCGCCGGGCCGGGGCAGAGCCGGGACGAGCCGCTCGGGGTGCGGGGGCGGGAGTTGCACGGCTGGCACATCGGCGATCCCCGGGCGAACGACGCCGACAAGACCGCCACCAGCTGGCTCATGCGTCCTCGCGGCGCGTACGTGATGGGGCGGAACATGTTCGGCCCCGTCCGCGGCGACTGGGACGAGGACTGGTCCGGCTGGTGGGGTGCCGAACCGCCGTATCACGCGCCGGTTTTCGTGTTGACTCATCACGCTCACGAGCCGATCCCGATGGAGGGCGGGACGACGTTCTACTTCGTCACGGACGGCTTCGATGCTGCTTATGCGGCAGCGTCCGAGGCTGCGGGGGACAAGGGAGTCGACATCGCTGGCGGGGCGTCGACCGTTCGGCAGGCGCTGAACGCTGGGGTGATTGATGAGCTCACGCTCGACATCGCGCCTGTTCTGCTCGGGTCGGGCGAGCGCATGTTCGACGGGGTGGAGTCCTTCGGCTTCGAGCCTGTCGAGGTGCTGCATTCGCCGTTGACCACGCACATTCGCTACCGCCGGGTCAGCGAGGACTGATCTCTGGGACGTCCAGCGTCGCCGCGAGCAGGCTTCTCGTGTACGCATGCGACGGCGACGTGAGCACCTGGTCCGTTCGTCCCGATTCGACGGCCCGGCCCTCGCTGAGCACGACGACCTCGTCCGCAATGCTGCGCACCACCGCCAGATTGTGCGTCACGAAGATCATCGACGGGCCGTCGTCCATCAACGAGCGCAGGAGTTCGACGACGGACGCTTGCACGGAAACGTCCAAAGCGGACGTCACCTCGTCGCAGATGATCAGCTTCGGCTCGCACACCAGAGCCCGGGCGATGGCGACTCGCTGGCGTTGTCCGCCGGACAGTTCCGACGGGTAGCGGTCAGCCAGCCGCGACGGGATTTCGACGCGGTCGAGTGCGGCGCGGGCCCGGCGGCGGCCTTCGCGCGTGGTCACGCCGAAGTAGTGGCGCAGGGCGACCAGGAGGCTGTCTTCGACGGTCCGATGTGGACTCAACGAGCCATAAGGATTCTGGAAGACGTACTGCAGTTCGCGCCGGGTGCGGGAGTCTCGCCGGGCGGCGGTGGGCGGGACTGGCTTGCCGTCGAAGGTCACGTCGCCGTGCTGTTCGGAGTGCAATCCGGCCAGGCAGCGGGACATGGTGGTCTTGCCGCTGCCTGATTCGCCGACCACGGCGAGGCATTGGCCTGGCCGCAGGTCGAAGGAGACGTCGAAGACGACCTGTCGTCCGTGGTAGCTGGCGTTCAGCCTGGAGACCGACAACAGGGCGGCCTGGTCCGCGGGAGGCGCGACGGGCTCGGGAGCGCGCGGCACGCTCAGGAAATTCCGGGCGACTTCCTCGGCGTGAAGGCACCGTGCGAGGGCTCCGGAGGGCGCGAGTGACAACACTGGATATGTTGTGTCGCAAGATAAAGTGGCGTAGTCGCATCGCGGCGCGAAGGAACATCCGGCACGGGCGTCGTCGATACTGGGAGCCCGGCCACGAATGGGGACCAGCCGGTGCCGGTGGGTCGCGGACGGCACGGCCGCCAGCAATGCGCGGGTGTAGGGATGCGCGGCGCGAGTGAGCACAGCGCGAGCGGCGCCGTGTTCGACGACTTCGCCGCCGTACATGACCATCACTTGGTCGGCGACGTCGGCGACCACCGCGAGGTCGTGCGAGACGTAGATCGCCGCCAGGTCGCGGGTCCGGCACAGTTCGCGCACCAGGTCGAGCACCCGGGACTGGGTGGAGACGTCGAGTCCGGTCGTCGGTTCGTCGAGCACGATCAGCCGCGGACCGGCGGCGATGGCCATCGCGATGGCGACCCGTTGCTGCTGGCCGCCGGAAAGCTGGCGCGGGCGGCGGCGCAGGAAGGCGTCGTCGCTGGGCAGCCCGACGGTGCCCAGCAACTGCCGCACCCGGGGCAGCGCGGGCGGGTCCAATCCTTCGGTCAGCTGGGTCGAGACGCGCAGGCTCGGGTTGAGCGCGGTCGCCGGATCCTGCGGTACATAAGCGACTTTCCGGCCTCGTGCGCGGCGCAATTCCGCTGGCGGCAAGGAAAGCAGGTCTACTCCGTCGACGACGACCTGGCCGCCGGTGATCGTCGCGCCGGTGCGGGCGAAACCCAGCAACGCGAGCGCGAGGGTGCTTTTGCCGGAACCCGATTCGCCGACCACGCCGAGGACTTCGCCGCGGCCGAGTTCGAAGCCGAGGTCCTGCACGATGGCGTGTCCGGCGGTTTCGACGGTCACGCCCGACACCACGACTTCCTTGGCCACGTCAGCTCTTTCCTTCCGTGCGGCTGACCGTCCGGGCGACGGACTCGGCCACGAGGTTGCCGCCGAGCGCCATCATGAGGATCAGCACGATCGGCGCCAGCACCGGCAGCGGCGCGACGGCCAGGCCGTCCTGGTTCTCGCTGACCATGAGCCCCCAATCCGGCGCGGGCGGCGTGATGCCGAACCCGAGATAGTTCAGCGACGCGATCGCGGTGACCGCCCACACCAGCCGCATCCCGGTTTCCACCATCAGCGGCGACGTCACGCCGGGCAGTACCTCGCCGAGGACGATCTGCCGCCCGGGCAGGCCGTTCGCCTTGGCCCACAACACATACTCGCTGTCGAGCACCGGCAGTGCCGCGCCGCGCAGCACGCGGGAGACGCCGGGGGCGAACGCGACTCCGACGAGCGACGCGGTGAGCAGCGGATGGCGGCCGAACGCGGCCACGAACACCAGCACGAAGATGGTCTCCGGAAAACTCAGCACGATGTCCATCGCTCGCATGAGGACGGTGTCGGCGAGGCCGTCCCGGTAGGCCGCGGCCAAGCCGATGAGCGCCCCGAGGACCACGCCGATTCCGGTGGCGAGGAGCGTCATCCAGGTCAAGGTGCCGCCGCCGGACAGCAGGCGGCTGAACACGTCCCGGCCCAAAAGGTCGGTGCCCAACGGGAATTCCGCGCTCGGTCCCTCCAGCGGAGGCGCGACGATGGCGGTCGGCGGCCACGGTGCGAGCAGCGGGCCGAAGACGACGATGAAGGCGATCGCGGCGAGCAACCCGAGCCCGAGCCGCGCACGACCGGTCCGGGCCGCACGGCGCACCACCGAAACGCTCATCGGGTCCGCCCCGCCGCGGCGAGGACGTCCGCGAGGAGATTGCACAGGTAGTACGTGGCCGCGAGGATGAGCACACACGCCTGCAGGACCGGCAGATCGTGCGCGTTCACCGCACTGACCAGCGCGGTGCCGAGCCCGGGATACGAGTAGACGTATTCGACCACCACGACGCCGGTGATCGTGACGGCCGCGACCAGACCGGCCGCGGGCAGGCTCGCGGCGATGGCGTTGGGCAGCGCGTGCCGGAACAGGATGCGCCGCCGGCTGAGTCCTTTGAGGACTGCCATCTGCACGTATTCGCTGTCGAGCGCGTCGATGACCGAAGCGCGCACCAAGCGGCCCAAGTACATCACCCCCATGAACGTGAGCGTCGCGACCGGCAGCACGAGTTCGGCCGGATGCCACCACGGCAGGTCGCCGGGCGGGATGTCCGAGACTCCCGGCAGCACCCCGAGCAGCGAGGTGGCGAAGAGCGCGATCAGCAGCATCCCCACGACGAACGGCGGCAGCGCCATGCTCAGCGACGTGACCGCGACGAACGCCTTGTCCGCGAAACTGTCGCGGCGCGCGGCGCTCAGGACCCCGGCGACCACCGAGAGCGGCAGGATCAGCACCATCGAGACGAAGCCGAGGGTGAACGAGTTCACGATCCGCGGCCCGAGGATTTCCGCGACGGGTTCCTTGTTCTGCAGCGACACTCCCGGATGCCCGGTGAGCAGTCCACCCAGCCAGCGGCCGTACTGCTCCAGGAGCGGCTGGTCGAGCCCGAGCTGGTGACGCAGGTTCGCCACCTGCTCGACAGTGGCGTCCTTGCCGAGGACGATGCGCGCCACGTCGCCCGGCAAGGCTTGGGTCACCAGGAAAACCAGCACCGAGACCAGAAACAGCACGAGCACGCCGAGCGCGAGCCGCCGCACGAGCCAGCGCGCGGTCATCCGACGGTCACGTCGGTCAGGAACGACAGCGGACGGCCGTTCACATCCGGCACCAATCCTTGCACTGCCGCGCGGTGCGGCAGGAGCACGTCGGAGAACGCGGGGATGATGTACGGGCCGTTCGTGTACTCGATTTCGTGCATCCGGTTCATGAGCGGGCATTGCTGCTGCTCGGGCGACCGGAACAGTTCACCGGCCAGGCCCGTGAAAGCAGCGTCGTTCCAGTGCGCGGCGTTGCCGACCCGGTCCGGCAGCAGCCCGCCGAGCACGGACGGCAGGTAGGGGACCGGGTTGTAGTCGACGAAAGCAGGCCACTGGCCCCATTTCGCTAGCAGTTCCGGCGTCGGGACCACGTTGACGGTCACCTTGACGCCCGCCAGCGCGGCGTTCTGCGCGAAGACCTGCGCCAGCTCCGACATGCCGGGCAGCAGGCCGTCCGTGGTGATCGCGAACGACAGGTCGCTTTGCCCGGCCTCGGCCAGCAGCCGTTTCGCGGCGGCGATGTCCGGGGCTCGCTGCGGGAGGTTCGGCGCGGCGCACTGCGGAGTGGTGGTCTCGTAGTCGTTCGCGATCCGGGCGTAGCCGCTGAACACATTGGACACTATCTGCTGCCGGTCGACCAGCAGCCGCAGGGCCTGGCGCACCCGGACGTCGCGGAACGGCGCGACGGCCGTGTCGAGCCCGATCTGCAGGCTGAAAGTCCCTTTGCTGTCGAGCAACTGGATGCCGCTGCGGCCGACGAGCGACTTCGCGATCGTCGGGGTCGTGTTCGACGCGATGTCGACCCGGCCGGACAGCAGCGCGTTCGCCTGCGCCTGCTGGCTCTGGTATTCGATGAGCTGCACGGCGGCGAGCTTCGGTTTCCGGCCCCAGTAACCGTCGAATCGCTCCACTGTGGACTCCCGGCCCGCGGCGAACGACTTGACCGCGAACGGCCCGGTGCCGATCGGCTTCGCCGGGGCCGACCCGGTTTTGGTCATCGGCAGCAGCACGCTCGTCCAGATGTCCTTGAACGGGCTGAACGGTTCGGTCAGCCCTGCCCGGACGGTGAGCTTGTCCACCGCCTGGACGGTGGCCGGGTCGATCATCTGGATCAGCGCGAGGCCCTGCGCGGCGTGGACGGGATCGCGCAGGTACTTGATGCTCGAGACGACGTCGGCGGAGGTGAACTCGGTGCCGTCGCTGAACTTCACGCCGGGGCGCAGGGTGATCGTCCACTGTGTCCGGTCGGCGTTCGGCGTCATGCCGGTCGCCAGCCGCCACTCGGTCCTGCCGTCGGGGCCGAGCGCGGTGAGCCCCTCGAAGACCAGGGAACTGCGCAGCTCCTGGATCGGGCCCTGGTTGCTGGCGTAGGGGTTGAGGACCTCGCCCGCGTCGGTCGAGACGGAGACGCGGAGCATGCCGCCCGCACCTGCGCCCGCGGCCGCGTCGTCGGGACGGCCGCAGCCGGCGAGCAGCGCGGCGGCGAGCAGGAGGGTTGGCAGGCATCGGGGTCTGCGCGACACTGGGAACCTCCAGGGAAGCCAGAAATCTAAGCCGTTAGATCTGCCCGGCGTCGCCACAGGGTACGGCCAGTTCCGGCGCGAGGGAAGAGTCTACAAGTGGAGAAGCTAATCGTTTAGAGTGAGCGGCGACCGGCTCGGCCCCGTCCGGGAGCAGAGGAGGAAGCAGCCGCATGACCAGTCCGTACGAGCACCTGTTCGTGAGGAAAATGCCGAACTGTCTCGACGACCTCGTCAACGAGGGCGCCGCGGCAGGCGTCGTGGAACCGCCCAACGTCGGCGAATCGCTCGCCCTCATGCGCGCGAAGGAGGTGCCGGAGAGCAAGATCCACCTCACCTACACGTGGATCAGCGAATGCGACACTCCGGTGCAGTGGGTGAAGGAGCATCAGCACGACTACGACGAGGTCCTGATCTGGCACGGGAACAACCCGGCGGACCCGGACGACCTCGGCGCGGAGATCTACCTCGACGTCGAGGGCGTCCGGCATGCGATCACCACGAGCGGCTCGGTCTACCTGCCCGCGGGCACCCGGCATTGCCCGCTCGGCTTCACGCGAGTGGACCGGCCGTTCCGGTTCAGTGCGCTGTCGTTGAATTCAGAGTACGCCTCGGACGAGCACAACACTCTCGCGCGGTAGCGAGACCGCCCCGTCGCGGATTCGCCGTGGCGGGGCGGTTATCCGCTGGCGGCTGCTGCGGCGTGCGCGGCTTCCTCGGCGGTTCCGGGTTCGCAGCCGCACGTCACGCCGATGCTGAGGGTTCCGTCCAGGACGGTCGAAGAATCGGCTCGGCCGTCCAGGGCGGCGAAGGCGCGCACCGCGAATTCCTCCAGCGGCAGGTGGACCGTGGTGAGCGGGACGTTGCCGAGGCGGGCTTCTCTCGTTCCGTCGAAGCCGACGACGGCGAGGTCTTCCGGCACGCGCAGACCCAGGCTGTGTGCGATGCGGATGGTCACCAGCGCCTGTTCGTCGGTGGTCGCGTAGACGGCGCGGATCCGGCGGCCGCTCGTCAGCACGTCGCGCACCGCGCGGCCCGCCTCGACCTTGTCGAAGGACGTCCGGACGAGCCTGCCCTCGGCGGGCAGACCGGCGTCCGCCATCGCCTCGCGCCAGCCGCCTTCGCGGCCTTCGGCCGGTCCCACCGCGATTTCGCCTGCCACGCAAAAGATGTCTTCGTACCCGTGCCCGAGCAGATGCTCGGTGACGAGCCGCGCGCCGTCGAAGTCGTTGAACACCACGCTGGGCGAACTGTCGTCCGGCGCGGCCCACTGCAGGAACACGCACGGCGTTTCGGCGGACAAGCGCGGTTTTTCGCCGGTCGTCACGAAAATCCCGCGCGGGCGCAGTTCGGAGAAGGCCTCGCCGTATTCGTCGGCGAGCCCCGGCCGGTAATCGGTGTTGCCGAGCAGCGTCAGCAATCCCCGGCGGCGGCCCTCCGCTTCGAGGCAGCGCGACATCTCGCCGTAGAACGCGTTCGCGGTGTCCGGCACCAGCAGTCCGACCAAATTGGACCGGCCGCCGCTCAACGCCCCGGCGAGCGGATTGCGCCGGTAGCCGAGCATCCGGATGGCGTCCTCGACCTTGCGCCGCGTCTTGTCGGCCACCGGACGCGGCCCGTCGTTGAGGACGTAGCTGACCACCGCCGTGGAGGTCCCGGCCAGCCGCGCGACGTCGGAAAGGACCGGCCGGCGCCCGGCGCCCCGAACTTCCCCGGTTTCCGCTGCCACGGTGCCACTCTAAAGCACCGGACGGCGTCCATTCGGCACTGTGGGAAGTGGACGACCGCGCCGACGAGTCAGCGCCGCCGGTCAGAAGCCATGTTTCGCCGGTGCCTGAAGCGGTTCCAGCACATCGTCGACGGTCGCGTGCGACCTCGTCATCTGAAGCCGCTTCACACCAACAGGCGGCCGTCCCACCCACAACACCGCTTGCGGGGCCCTGCCGAGCGTGACGCGTTCCGCGAGAGTCTCGCGCAGCCGCGGCCCGGTTCGGCGCAGCCGTCCGGACGACAATCCGTACCCCGTCGCGGTCAGCAGCACCGAGCTCAGCGCTTCTCCCGCGCGCAGCCAGTCAAGGCGATCGTCGCCGGGCGTGCTGAGCACCAGCAGCGAAGCGCCGTCGCGGCGAGATTCCGCTTCGCTTCGCGCGAGCGGCGGCTGGTTTCCCACCGCCGTACGGACGAGAACACCCTGCGGAGCGACGAGGGACGAGCTGCGTGCGTACGCCTCTTCGCGACGCATCTGCGCGGGAACCCTGGTGCCGTCGCCGACCGCGGTCATCAGGTAACCGCGGACAGCGCGGTCTTCCACCGGGTGCAATACCGCGCCTTCGCGCGCCGCCGCGTGCGAAAGCCGATCAAGGCAGTCGGACGGCACCGGCCGGCCGCCGCACGGCCGCAAATCCTCTCGGCGCCGGGCGATCGACGTCGCCAGCGCGACTTCCCCGGAACGCGGTTCGCCCGGCCGCGGCGTCACCACGGCAAGGCAGTCCGGCTGGCCAGGGGACGGCAGCCGGTCCACCGCGCAGGCCCAGCCGAGACCGGCGAAGGCGACCCGGAGATGGTGCAGTGCCGCGCCGCTGCTGAACGTCTGCCATTGCCCGGCGGGGTCGTCGGCGGCTCGCCCCGCGCACAGGTGCAGCGTGCGGTAGCCGATGCGCCACTGCCAGCGCGGGGCGTCGGAGGCGCCTGGGGCGAGAAGTGCCGCTGCCACCGCCGCCTCGACGGCGGCGGGGCTGGGAACCCGCGAATTCGGCATGGTTGCTTCCCGCTGGAGTCGGGGGAGTGCGTCCGGTCGGTGCCAGGCTCCATGGTGCGCCCCGGCGCGGTCAGGCGATAGGGGCCAAGGTTCATCACTTCGGAGCAACCTGCGGTCCCGTTGCGCGAAGCTCGCGGTCGCCGGGCCGGGCCGTCCGTACTCCGGCCGCAGGTGAATTCGTCCTTCGTCTCGCTGCCAAGGGGCACTGGCGTGCGCCGGTACGGGAGAGGACGGTGGAAGCATGTCTCCTCAGCGCCTGGACGAAGCCGCGTGCACCGCGGCGGCTCGGCTGCTGAGCGCGTCGATTGCGAAACGGGCGGCGATCGGCGAGGCGGTGGGCATTGTCCAGAGCACGCGCGGGTGCGACGCCGCGGAGGCGTTGCGCGTCCTGTCCGGCGGCTCCGGCGGAGACAGCGCGGAGGCCGCGCGCGTGGTGGCGGCGGCAGATGCCTCGGCCGAGAGCCCGGCCGATCCGGACTACGGGGGCTGGGCCTGACCGGCGTCAGCCGGCGAGGTCGGCCGGGTCGAGGGTGCGGTCGATCAGCGCGCGGGTGACCTCGCGCAGCGGCCGGTCGTGCCGGGTCGCGTAGTCGTTCACCAGGGAGCGGGCCGTTTCCGGGTCGGTGCCGAGGGTTCCGGCGACCATCCCGACGGCCTGGCTCAGCTGGACCCGGTCGTTCAGCGACGCGAGGGTCGCCTCGAACAGCCGGTCCGAACGCCGCGGGCCGGTTTCCTGGACCAGGGCCAGCACCGCGAGGTCCGACACCACCTGCGCCAGCGCCGACTGCCACGGCTGCGGTTCGGTCGGCGCGGCGAACAGCAGGTTGAACCCGCCCACCGCTTCGCCGTCCAGCTTCAGCGGCACCGCGACCACGGCCTGGTACCCGGCCGACAGCGCCGCCGTCGTGAAGCCCGGCCAGCGGTCCCGCTCGCGGTTCAGGTCGGGCGCGACGACCACGGCCGCGGTCGCGATGCAGTCGACGCACGGTCCCTGGCGCAGGTCGGTCTGCAGCAGCTCCACGAACTGCGCGGTCTCGTCCGAGGCCGCCACGACGGCGGGCTCGCCGCGCGGGTCCTTCAGCAGCACCCCGGTGCCTTGCGCGCCGAGCAGCCCGGTGCCGACCTCGGTGATCAGGCGCAGCACCGCGGCGTTGTCCGGATTGCCGACCAGGCGGGAGGTGATCGCGGCCAGCGCCGAGGGGACCGCCGCGGGCAGGAGGCCGACGTGTCTGTCCGTCGTCCGGCGGCCGGCGTTTTCGTCGGTGGGATGGCTCATTCGGACGACTCCTCAAGGGTGATGCGGCGCTCCAGCACGTCTTTGGCCACGTCGAGGAGCGACCGGTTCGTGCTGTAGGCGTGGGCGCGCAGGCGGGCGAACGCGTCGTCGAGGCTGATCCGCAGCTGGGCCGCGAGCATGCCGGTGGCGATGTGGACGTCCTGGTAGGAGATCACCGTGCGCGGGGCGAATTCGAGGCCGGCGCGTTCGGCCTCGCGGGACTGCCGCAGCAGCGCCGCCGTCGCCAGGTCGGCGGCGAGAGCGGCGTCTCTCGTCTCCGCGCTGGTCAGTCCTCCGGGACGGCGCCGGACGAGCTCGAGGGTGCCGAGCCGGATGCCGCCGAACTGCAGCGGGAAGGCGAACACCGCGCCGAGCCCCGCCGCGAGCGCGGTCTGGGCGAATCCCGGCCAGCGCACCTGGTCGGCGGTCAGGTCCGCGACCAGCACCGGGCTCCCGGTGTCGAAGGCTTCCGCACCGGGTCCTTCCCCGGCCGTGTACTCCAGTTCCGCCAATCTCGCCGCCCATGGGTCGCTCGCTCCCAGCACTTCCTCCGACCGCGGGTCCGCCCGCAGCGACAGGATCGCCGCGTCGACCTGGTCCATCGTCTCCACGCAGGCGAGGCACACCCGCTGCGCCCAGCTGTCGCGGCTGGTCGGAGCCCCGGGCGCGGCGGCGATCGCCTTCCACAGCGGCTGCCGGTGCTGGCCCTCCACCCTCGTGGCCCCCTTCGCGCCGCCGGACATCCCAGACCCTCCACCCTACGAGACGCCTCGCGCGCGGGCAGCCCGGCGGGCCGCCTCGCGGAACCTTGTCGGCGGCCGGGAGTTTGCCCGCCCCGTACGAGGGAAATCCGGCGGGGACGCGAGGAGGAGACGCATGGTCGAGGTGAGCCGGACGGTGCCCGCGCCGCCGGAAGCGGTGTTCGAGGTCCTGGCGGACGGCTGGTCCTACTCCGGCTGGGTCGTGGGCAGCTGCCACATCCGCGACGTCGACGCGAGCTGGCCCCAGGTCGGCGCGCGCATCCACCACAGCGTCGGCGGATGGCCGCTGCAGCTGGAGGACACGACGGCGGTGCTGGCGGTCGAACCGGGGGCGTCCCTGGAACTGGAGGCTCGCGGCGGCGTGCTCGGCACCGCGAAGATCGAGCTTTCGCTGGCGCCGAACGGGGCGGCGGAGACGACGGTCCGGATGGCCGAGCGGGTGACCGGCGGGGCGGGTGCATTGCTGCCGGAAAGCTTGCAGGCGCTGGTGCTCGGGCCGCGCAACAAGGAGTCGCTGGCGCGGCTGTCGGCGTTGGCGCTCGGGCGCTGGCGGGGGACCGGGCAGGCGCCGGGGCAGCCGTAGCCGGGCCGGTTCGCCGAGTATCCCGGGCCTGAGCGGGCGATTGCGGCGCGGGGCGGCGTTCCCGTTGCGGCATGCTCCGCCGGACGGAGTCGGCTCGGCCGAGGGCCGGGGCACGGCGGCCGAGGGATTGCCGTCGTGCCGGGGCCGAGCCGGATCAGCCGTAGACGGCACGGTTCGCCGCGCGGATCACCGCGGCGTATCCCGGGCCCAGCGCGTGGTCGCGGGCCAGCGCGGCGCGGGCGGCGTTCGCGCCCGGCCCGCCGTGGACCGCGCCGCCGGGATGGGCCGCGGCGCCGGCGAGGTACAGCCGGTCGACGGGCGTGTCGGACCGGCCGAGGCCCGGCACCGGGCGGAAGAACAGCTGCTGGTGGATCGCCGTCGTGCCGCCGTTGATCGCGCCGCCGACGAGGTTCGCGTCGTGGCCGGCCAGCTCCGCCGGGCCCTGCACGCGGCGGGCGAGGATCTGGTCCCGGAACCCGGGTGCGTTGCGCTCCACTGTCTCCTCGATGCGTTCGGCTTGCCGCCGCACCGTTTCGCGGTCGCTGCCGCGCGGGATGTGCGTGTAGGCCCAGACGGATTCCGTCCCGGCGGGAGAGCGGCTCGGATCCGCGGTCGTCATCTGGCCCAGCAGCAGAAACGGCTGTTCGGGCACGCGGTCTCGGGCCAGGTCCGCGCCGAAAGCGGACAATCCGTCCTCGTCGCAGCCTAAGTGGACGGTGCCCGCGCCGCGTGCGTCCTTCGCGGTCCACGGGATCGGTTCGGACAGCGCCCAATCGACCTTCACCGTCGCACTGTCCCATTCGAACTTCTGGAGATCCGCCAGCAACCGCGAGGGCAGCCATTCCGGCGCGACGAGGTTGCCGTACAACGTGTCCGCGGCGACGTCGGCCAGCACCGCCTTGCGGGCCCGGATCGGCTCGCCGTCCGCGCAGCGCACGCCGACCGCCTTGCCGCGCGCCACGAGCACCTCGGTCACCGAGACTCCACAATGGACAGAACCGCCGTTGGCGCGGAGCCGGCGTGCCAACGCGGCCGCCAGTTCGCTCGCGCCGCCCTCGGGCACCGGGAATCCGACGTCCTGGGCGAGCATCCCCAGCAGCCAGCCGAACACCGCGCTTCCGGCGTTGTCGACGGAAAGGTCGCTGTGCGCGGCGTTTCCGGACAGCAGCAGCCGGGCCCCCGCGCCGTCGAAACGTTCGCGCGCGAACCGCCGGGCGGGCAGCGTGAGCATCCGCGCGAGCCGCAGCAGTTCGGCGGTTCCGGTGCGCCGCAGGAACCGGGCGCCGGCCCGGACCGGCGGGAACGGAGTGAACAGCGCGTCCAGGAACTCGTCGCGAAATCCGTGCCATTGCGCGAAAAGCTCCCGCCACGATGCCGCGTCCGCGGGGGCGAACCGGGCGATCGATTCCGCGGTGCGGTCGAGGTTGCGGGAGAGGACGGCGCAGCGGTCGTCCGGGAAGACGTGCGCGAGCGCGTCCGGCGCGTGCCGCCAGCGCAGGCCGTGCTCGGTCAGGCCGAGTCCGCGGAGCACCGGGGACGCCGCGCCGAGCGGGAAAAAGGCGGCGCACAGGTCCGAGCGGAAGCCGGGGGCGGTGATCTCCTCGGTGCGCAAGGCTCCGCCCGGAGCGGGTTGTTCTTCCAGGACGACGACATCCCAGCCCCGGTCGGCGAGGAGGTTGGCCGCGACGAGGCCGTTGTGCCCGGCCCCGACGACGATCGCGTCGGCGGTGTGCACGGGCTCAGGCCTGCGACTGGCGAGTCGGCCGGCCTCGGCCCAGCGCCCGCGCGCGGTCGAGCGGGCCGGGTCGCGACGAGGCGAGCGGAGCCGACTCCGCGCCCTCCTTCCGGCGCATCCCGGCGACCAGGTCCTCGACGGTATCGGCCGAGCTGTACCGCGGCGTCCAGCCGAGCACGAGCCGCGCGCGCGAGGTGTCGACCAGCGCGGCGCGGTCAGCCAGTTCGAGCCAGCCCGGGTGCAGCGGCTGCAGCCCGGCGAGCCACACCGCGCGAGCGACGGTCCGCGCGGCCGCCTTCGGAACCGGCACGCGGGTGCCGCCGACCGCGTGCGCGAACGCCGACGCGTCCAGCACGTCGTCGGCGGCGAGATTGAACGGGCCCACCGCCCGCTGTTCGAGAGCCAGCCGGAACGCTTCGGCGACGTCGTCGGTGTGCACGGCCTGCAGCCGCAGTCCCCGCCACAGCGGGATCGGCGAGAACCGGCCGCCGATCAGGTTCGGCGGCAGCACCGGCGGGAGCAGCCACCGGGTGAATTCCCCCGCAGCGCGCCGCTGCAGGATCGCGCACGGCCGCATCCGCGCGACGGCGACGTCCGGATACGCGGAGGAGAACAGGTCCAGCGCCTCTTCCAGATCCGCTTTGCCCCGGCTGTACGCGCTTTCCGCGATCCCGCGGCACGGCCATTCCTCGGTGACTTTCTCGTCGTTCGGTTCCGGTGCGTAGGCCGCCGCCGAGGACGCGCACAGCAGACGCTCGACGCCTGCGTCGCCGACGGCTTTCAGCACGTTCGCGGTGCCGCGTTCGTTGGTCCGCGCCATCGGCGGGTCGCTCCAGGCGGGGGAGATGGCCCACGCCAGATGCACGACCGCGTCCGCGCCGGTGAAAACCTTCGTCAACGCCTCCGCGGCGCCCGGCGCGCCGATGTCGAGTGAATTCCACTCCGCGCGCGAGTACGGTTCCGCGGCGCGATCCGGCGTCCGGCGGGCGACGCCGGTGATCTCGTGGCCGGGGCCGAGGGCGCGCAGCAGTGCCGTGCCGACGTTGCCGCTGGCGCCTGTGATCACGATCCGCATGCGGGCCGTTTACCCGCTCCGCACCGGCGGAAACGCGGCGCTGGTCACCGCCCGGCTGAGCCTGCCTCGGGAGGCGCGACGTCGAGCGCGGCTTCGGTGCTGGCCTGGGGAGAGGCGCCGGTCGCGTAGGCGCGGAATCGGGCCGCGAGGGCGCGGACCTTGACGTTTTCCCGCTGCGACGGCTCGACGAGCGCGGCCAACGCCTCGTCGGCGCCGATCTGCCGGAGCGTGCGAAGGGCGGCCGCCACCGTCCCCGGAGCGGTTGCCGCTGAAGGGACGGTGGCGGCAGGACCCCCCGGTCAGCCGCCGCAGGCGGGGACTGGGGCGACGTCCACGGCGGCGTCGATGACCTCGCCCGTCGTGTGGTTGACCGCGTGCGCGGTCATGTGCTGGTTGGTGCCCGGGTGGTTGGCGGTCGGGTGCACCTCCCTGATCCCGGTGGCCGTCGAGACGTCGTCACCGGTGAAGAAGACCTGCCCGTTGTCGGCGAACGTGATCGACCACACCTGGCCGGGAACGTTGGTGTGGATCTCGAACTCCTCGCCGACGACGAAGCTCCCGCCGGGCCCGTCGTCGTCGTGCTTGGACTTCAGCGTCCACGACGTTCCCATGCTCCCGGCGCCGTCGGCCTCCGAGGTGGGACCGCACCGCCGGCTGGCCTCGGCGTTCCCGGTCACGACAAGGCTGAGTAAACCGGCGACGGCCATGGTCGCCGCAATGTGCTTGTACCGCAAGGGAATCCTCCCTGTTCTCAGCAATTTATTGGCTGCTCCTGTCGATACGCGACAGGGTTACAGGGGCGAGGAACGCGGTCAGGGTTCGTGGTTCGGCGCAGCGGCAGAAACCGCGCGCGTTAAGACGCCCGTCACAGGTCGTCCAGTCCCATTTGACTTCTCACCCGAACACATGTTCGACTCCCGTCTCGGGTCGCCGGGAACCGGGGCGGCCCGGGACCGGGGAAGCGAGCGGGTGACCTGAGGTGAGCGAGTGGCCGTCGACCGTGCGGAGAGTGGATCCGCCGATTCCGGTGTGGGTGGGCGTGCGCAAGCTGCTCGTGCTCGGCACCGACCTCCTCGCGCCGCGGAACCGGGCCGGGCTGCGGATCGAGACCGAGCATCCGGGGCTGCTGTTCGAATGGGCGCGTCGCGAGGACGGCGGGCTGCTCGGCTGGGTCACCTACCAGCTCGTCACCGCCGACGACCAGTGGTCGCGGCCGGTCAGCCACTACGTGCCCGCGCACCTGCTTCGCCGCCGCGGACCCGCGCGCCGGCAGCAGTACGGCGACTACCGGCCCCGGACCCACGGGTGACCGCGCGCGGGTAGTAATTTCCCTTGCGAGCGAGGGGAGCGGACGAGAAGTGGCACGTCTTCATGTCGGCTGCGCGATGT
The DNA here is from genome assembly GCF_041346965.1 of Amycolatopsis sp. cg13. Taxonomy (GTDB): domain Bacteria; phylum Actinomycetota; class Actinomycetes; order Mycobacteriales; family Pseudonocardiaceae; genus Amycolatopsis. The sequence continues at coordinate 1,735,798 of NZ_CP166848.1, read as the reverse complement.
GGACGCACAAGGCGTGGCCGGGGCGGTTCCTGCCGCAGTCGCTGCCCGCCAAGGAACGCCTGCGGGCCTACGCCGGCTGGTGCAACGCGGTCGAGGGCAACACCACCTTCTACGCGACTCCCGCCCGGGCCACCGTCGAGACCTGGGCGGAGCAGACCGGCCCGGACTTCCGGTTCGTCGTCAAAGTGCCCAAGACCGTCACGCACGAGCGGCGGTTCGCCGGGGTCGAGACCGAGATGCGGGCGTTCCTGGACGCGATCGAGCCCCTCGGCGAGCGGGCGGTGCTGTGGACCCAGGTGCCCGGCTCGTTCGGCCCTTCGGACGTCGACGCGCTCGGCCGGTTCCTGCGCCGTCTTCCCGCCAATCTCCGGCGCGCGGTGGAAGTGCGGCACCCGGAGTTCTTCGCCGACGCCAGCGCGACGTCGGCGCTGGAGGGGACGCTCGCCACGGCGGACGCCGAGTGGGTGCCGTTCGACACCACCGTCTTCTTCCAGCGCCCGCCGACCAGCGAGGCCGAACAGGACGCCTGGGCCAAGAAGCCGCGGCTGCCGCGTCGGACGCGGGCGTTGACCGACCGGCCGGTCGTCCGCTACCTGGGCCGGGACTCGGTGGAGGAGACCGTCGAGGGATGGCGGCCGTGGGCCGAGGTGGTCGCGGGCTGGCTGCGCGAAGGTCGTTCGCCGACGGTTTTCCTGCACACGCCCGACAACGACGAAGCACCGGCGCTCGCCCGCCGGTTCCACGACGACGTCCGCGCGCTGGTGCCTGAGCTGGACGCCTTGCCCGAACCGGAGCCGATCGAGCCCGCGACGTTGTTCTGAGCGAGGGCGGAATCAGCCCGGCGCGGAATCCCGTGCCACTGCCAGAACCCGTTCCACGGCCGGATCCCGTTGTCCCGCACGGACGGCCGCGACGACGGTCAATGCCAGGTCGTCGTCCCGGCGGGTGGTTTCCAGCGTCCGGAACACCACCCCGGGCAGCGCTCCGGCAGGCACCTGTTCGGGCACCAGGCACACGCAGCTTCCCGCGGCGACGTGGCTGATCAAGCCGGGGAGGCTGTCCGCGCGGGCACCGTCTCGCGGAGCGAAACCGGCGGCGCGGCACGCGGCGGCGACCTGTTCGGCGAGCCCGGCCAGCGCGGTCAGCGAGGGCAGCGAGAAGTTTTCGCCCGCGAGGTCGGTCAGCCGCAGGGCGGTGCGCTCGGCCAGCGGATGTCCGGCGGGCAGCGCGACGGCGAGCCGTTCGGCCGCCACCGTGCGCAGGTCGAGCCCGTCCGGGTCGGCGAGCGGGCCGCGCACGAAGGCGAGGTCGAGCCTGCCGGAACGGACCATCGACGCCAGTTCGGCCGAGGTGTTCTGGTGCAGGTGCAGGCGCAGCCCGGGAAAACGGTCCCGCGTCAGCCGGAGCACGCGCGGCAGGAACGTGTAGGAAATGCCGCTGATGAACCCGAGGTGCAGTTCGCCCTCGGCGCCGTCGGCGATCCGCCGCGCGCGGCCGACGGCGGCCTGCTGGGCTTCGAGCAGATGCCGGGCGTCGCGGGCGAACGCGGCGCCGGCCGCGGTCAGCCGCACGGCGCGGGTGCTGCGTTCCAGCAGCCGCACGCCGAGGCCGCGTTCGAGGCGCTGGATCGCCTGGCTCAGCGGCGGCTGGCTGATCGAAAGGCGTTCGGCGGCCCGGCCGAAGTGCTCCTCTTCGGCCAGCACGACGAACTGCTCCAGCAGGCGAGTCGTCAGATCCATATCCCCAAGCATATGGATAACGGGTCAAGAAGTATTGGCGGCAGATGAATGACCTCGACTTGACTGAGTGCAGCCGACGACGCAGGAGGTACGAGGGATGGACGGGACGCCCACCGGGCCGCTGACCGGATTGCGGATCGTCGAGCTGGCGACGGTGATCATGGGCCCGTACGCGGGGGCGCAGCTGGCCGACCTCGGCGCGGACGTCGTCAAGGTCGAGGCGCCCGGCGGGGATCCGACCCGGCACTTCGAACCGCGCCGGCACGACGGGATGGCGGGCGCGGCGCTGAACTTCAACCGCAACAAGCGCAGCGTGTGCCTCGACCTGAAGACCGGACCCGGACGGGACGCGCTGCTCGCGCTTCTGGACACTGCCGACGCGTTCGTCACCAACGTCCGGCCGGGCGCGCTGCGCAGGCTCGGGCTGGCCTACGACGACTTGGCGGACACCCGCCCCGGGCTCGTTTACGTGAGCGCGCAGGGTTTCCGGAGCGATTCCGCGCTCGGCGACAACGCCGCGTACGACGACATCCTCCAGGCCGCCTCCGGACTGGTCTGGCTGAACGAACAGGTCACCGGCGAGGCCTATTACGTGCCGACCGTGCTGGCGGACAAGGTGTGCGGCCTGTTCATCGTCCAGTCCGTGCTGGCCGCGCTGCGCCATCGCGACCGCACCGGCGAGGGCCAGCACGTCGAGGTGCCGATGGCCGACACCATGATCGCGTTCAACCTCGTCGAGCACCTCGCCGGAGCCTCGCTGGAACCGGCGGAGGAGCCCGGATACGGCTACCCGCGCGTCCTGAGCAAGCAGCGGCGGGCGTGCCGCACGGCCGACGGGTGGATGTGCATCCTGCCCTACAACGACCGCAACTGGCGCGACTTTTTCGCCCGCGCGGGCCGTCCCGAGCTTTCCGCCGATCCGCGCTTCGCGGACATGCCTGCCCGCGTCGCGCACGCCGACGAGCTGTATGGCCAGGTCCGCGAACTCACCCCGCAGTTCACTTCCGCGCAGTGGCAGGAGTTCTGCGACCGCGTCAGCATTCCCGCGCATCCCGTGTACAGCCTCCAGGAGGCGGCCGAGAGCGAGTACGCCCGGCAAGGCGGTCTCGTCCGGACGGTCCAGCATCCGACCGAGGGCGCCTGCCGTCTCGTGGCCCCGCCGGTGCGCTACTCCCGCACCCCGCCGGGGATCTACCGACAGTTCCCGCCCGTCGGCGCGGACACCGCCGAAGTGCTGGCCGAAGCGGGTTTCGACCCGGCCCGGCTCGACTGAACCTGTTCTGTCCCAGCGACAACGCCGTCGTCCCGAGGAGAACCCATGGCACCGTCCGAACCTCTCGCCCCGCGCCCCGGGAGGGCGTGGACCGTCACCGCGCTCGTGCTGCTGTTCCTGCTGATCAACTACGCGGACAAGACCGTGGTCGGGCTCGCCGCCGAGCCGATCATGAAAGACCTCGGCCTCGGCGAGGAGCACTACGCCCTCGTGCAGTCCAGTTTCTATTTCCTGTTCAGCGTTTCCGGCATCGTCGTCGGGTTCGCCGCCGCCAAGCGCCGCACAACCCGGGTCATGGCCGTGCTCGCCCTCGTCTGGGGACTGACCGCGCTGCCCATGGCGGCCGGGCTCGGCTTCGGCGCCTTGCTCGCTTCGCGGATCGCGCTCGGCGCGGCGGAAGGGCCCGCGGTGCCCGCGGCGACGCACACCGTCTACGGCTGGTTCGCCACCCGCGACCGGGCGCTGCCCAACGCTCTGGTCCACATTGGACCAACCCTCGGCGTCGTGGCGAGCGCGCCGCTGCTCAGCTGGATCATCGCGGACTTCGGCTACCGGACCGCGTTCGGCGTCCTGTTCGCGCTGTCGGTGGTGTGGGCTGGCGCGTGGCTGTTGTTCGCGAACGACGGTCCTTACGCCAAGTCCACTGTGTCCTCCGGCGTGAGCCGCGAACCGGTGCCGTACCGCGTGTTTTTCCGGTCGGGAACGGTGCTCGGCGCGGTCCTCGCGGGTTTCGTCGCGTTCTGGGCGACTACCACCGCGTTGGGTTTCCTGCCCCGCTACCTGTCGTCCGGGCTCGGGATCGGGCCTCAGCAGGCGGGCACGCTCTCCGCACTGCCGTCCTTGTTCGCGACCGTCGTGATCCTGGTGATGGGCGCGGTTTCCACGCGGTTCCGCCGCCGGGGAGCGGGCAGTCGCCGCGCGTACTGCCTGCCCGGGATGGCGCTGCTCGCCGTCTCCGGAGCCGCGATGATTCTCTTTCCGCACACGGAAAAGGTCACGGCGATCGTGCTGATCGCGATCGCGTTCGGGCTGCCGAGCGCGTTTTATCCGATGGTGTGGCTGCTGATCGGAGAGCTGGTTCCGCCGGAACGCCGCCTCGCCGTGACCGCCGCGACGACCGCCATCGCCACCTCGGCCGGGGTGTTCGCGCCGCTGGTGATGGGCGGTTTCCTCACCGCGCGAAACGGTTATGCGGCGGGGTTCGGGGTGTGCGGCGCGCTGTTGCTGGCGGGAGCGGTCGTGGGCACGGTGCTGATCAATCCGGAACGAGACCAGCGGCGGCTGCCCGCACTCGCCCCGTCGGTAGTCGGTGCCGCATGAGGCGTACCGACGAAGACGGAATCGCCACCCTTGTCCTCGACTCGCCGCACAACCGCAACGCCCTGTCGGTCCGGCTGGTCGGCGAACTCACTGCGCAGCTGAGCCGCGCCGCCGAGGATCCGGCCGTCCGCGCGGTGCTGCTCACACACACCGGCGAGACGTTCTGCTCAGGCATCGACCTGGCCGAAGCCCGCGCGGGCACCGGACTCGCCGCCGAGCAGCTGACCGGTCTGCTGCGCACGGTTGTCGAGATGCCGAAACCCGTGGTCGCTCGCGTGACCGGGCACGCCAGGGCGGGAGGGCTCGGGCTGCTCGGCGCGTGCGACATCGTCGCGGCGAGCCCGGCCGCGAGTTTCGCGTTCACCGAAGTGCGCATCGGGCTCGCCCCGGCCGTCCTGTCGACCACCGTGCTCCCGCGCTTGGATCCGCGGGCCGCTTCTCGCTATTACCTGACCGGAGAACGCTTCGACGCCGCCGAGGCCGCCCGCATCGGCTTGATCACGCTGGCCGCGGACGACGTCGACGAGGCGCTCGACCCGGTACTCGCCGGGCTGCGCTCCGCCGCACCCGGGGCACTCGCCGCCGCCAAGCACCTGACCACGACAGCCGCTCGGCAGTTCTTCGGCACCCACGCGAGCGAGCTGGCCGCGCTCGCCGCGCGGCTGGGCGACGGTGCCGAGGCCGAGGAAGGGATCGCGTCTTTCCTCGAACGCCGAAGCCCAGCTTGGGCGGAAACCCGTTTCACCATCAGGAAGGAGTCGCGATGACGTCCACACCTGGTCTCGACGTCCGCGTCGAAGACCATGTCGGCTGGATCGTCCTGGACCGGCCGCGGCAGAAGAACGCCTTCACCGGCGAAATGCTGCGTGCTTGGGCCGAGGCGTACCGCGCTTTCCAAGCCGACGACCAGGTTCGCGCCGTAGTCGTCACCGGAACCGGCGACGCCTTTTGCGCGGGAGCAGACCTCGGAGACCTCGGCCAGCCACGCACCCCGCTGGGCAGCAGGCGGCTGATGACCGAGCACGTGCACCCGGTGGCCATGGCCGCTGAAGACCTCGCCAAACCGCTGATCGCCGCCGTCAACGGGGCCGCGGTCGGCGCGGGCATGGACATGGCCCTGATGTGCGATTACCGGATCGCCTCCGAGCGCGCGCGGTTTTCGGAAGGGTACGTGCGGGTCGGCCTCGTCCCCGGCGACGGCGGCTGCCATTACCTGCCGCGGATCGTCGGCCGGTCGCGGGCGCTGCGGCTGCTGTGGACCGGCGAGTTCGTCGACGCGGACCAGGCGCTGGCCTGGGGGCTGGCGGACGAGACCTGCCCGCACGACGAGCTTCCGGCGCGGGCCAGGGAATTCGCCGCGACACTGGCGTCCCGGCCGCCCGTCGCCGTCGAGCTGATCAAGCGCGCGGTGCGGGCGGGAGAACACGCGGACCTGCGGACCTCGCTGGACCTGATCGCCTCGCACCAAGCCGTCGTCCAGTCGACCGCCGACTCCGCCGAAGCGCTCGCGGCGTTCGTCGGCAAGCGTCCGGCGCTATACCGCGGAGAGTGAGCCAGATGACCGAAGAACTTCGCCGCCGCGTCCGGGATTTCCTCGCCGCGCACCCGTTCACCCCGCGCTGCGATTCCTGGGCGGGCTCCTATGACCTGGACTTCAGCCGCGAACTCGGCAAAGCCGGGCTGCTGGCCGTTTCCTGGCCAGAGCGCCTCGGCGGCGGTGGCGGCACGGCTGTCGACCGGCTCGTCGTCACCGAGGAACTGCTGCGCGCCGGCGCCCCGCTGGCCGCGCACTGGGTCGGCGAACGGCAGATCGGACCGACCCTGCTCCGGCACGGCAGCCCCGAGTTGCAGGAGGAATTCTGCCCGCCGCTGGCGCGCGCGGAGTGCACCTTCGCGCTGGGGATGAGCGAGCCGGACGCCGGTTCGGACCTGGCGTCGCTGCGCACGTCCGCTGTCCGGGACGGCGACGGCTGGCGCATCACCGGGCGCAAGATCTGGACCAGCGGCGCGCACCGGGCGAGCCACCTGTACGTCCTCGCCCGCACCTCCCGGGAAGCCGACCGCCACGACGGGCTCACGGAGTTCGTCGTCGCGCTGGACTCGCCGGGGATCACCGTCACGCCGATCCTGGACCTGCGCGGCGAGCACCACTTCAACGAGGTGGTCCTGGACGAGGTGGCTGTTCCGGGCCGGTGGGCGATCGGCCGTGTCGGCGAAGGCTGGCGGCAGGTCGTCGGGCAGCTCGCGTTCGAACGGGGCGGCCCGGAACGGTTCCTCTCGACGTATCCGCTGCTGTCCGCCGTGCTCGCCGCGGGACTCGTCGACGACACCGCACGGCGTGGACTGCGCGCACTGGCCGCGCGGTTGCAGATCCTGCGGGCCTGGGTGCTGGAGACCGCGCAGGTGCTCGACGCAGGCGGCTCGCCGGTCGTGCCCGCCGCGACGAGCAAATACCTTGGCCACGAGTTCGAGCTGAGCGTCATCGACTGGGCGCGGCCGCTCATGCCTAGAGCCACTCCCGCCGTCCGCGCGCTTTACGACCAGGCGCTCGCCGCGTCACCCGCCTCAGGCATCCGGGGCGGCGCCGCCCCAGTCATGCTGTCGATGATCGCTAGGGACAACTGATGACCACGCACACCCTGGAAGCCGACCTGGACGCCTCCGTCAGCGAGGTGATCGCGGGCTGGGAACGCCCCGGCGACCTGCGCGAGCAGTGGCGGATCGCTGCGGAGCTCGGCTGGACGACCATTCTGGACGACCTCCGCGCCGACGCACCGGAGCAGGACCTCATCGACGCGGCCTGCGGTGCGGTCACCGCCCTCGGGCGCGGCGGGATCGCGCTCCCGCTCCGCCAGACGCTGGTCGCCCGTGCCGGGACGCCGCTGTCCACAGTGGACGCCATCGCCGTGCACTCGGCCGCACAGGGCATCTGGGCGCCGATCGCGGACGCCGGCGCGTTCGAAGAAGCCGGACGAGACCTCGCGAACCGGCCGTATTCCCTGGTGCCAGCGGCGGAAATCCCGTTGCGGCGCACCGCGTTGTCCGAAGTCCTCCGGCTCCAGGAGATGCTCGGCGCGGCCCAGGGCGCGGTCGCCGAAGCCCGGCGGTACGTGACCGAACGCGTCCAGTTCGGCAAGCCGCTCGCCGCCATCCCCGCGGTGCGGACGACGCTGGGACAGCTGAAAGTCGATGTCCGGCAACTGGAAACGGTTACGCACGAGGTCAGGCTCCGCCTTTCCGGCGACGACGGCGCACTCGCCTTCGCGCTGGCCACCGCCCGCGAGGTCGCCGCGACTGTGGTGCCGCGCATCGCCCAAACCGCGCACCAGCTGCACGGCGCGATGGGCGTCACGTACGAAGCCGCACTGCATTGGCGGACCAGGCTGCTCTGGGCGGATTGCGACGAGGGCGCGCGCTGGGGCGACGACGGTGCCGACGCGGTGCCGGTCGAGGAGACGGCCCTGTGGTCGCTGACCGCTCCCTACTCAGCCGGGACGAACGCGATCAGCCGCTGATGAGGATCGTCGACCACCTGCAGCACGATCTGGTCCAGCGTCTCTTCGACGCCGTCCGGCAGGCGGAGTCGCACCCGGAGGCGGGTGTGCGGCAGTACGACGTCGTTGCGTTCCCAGAGGGTCTTGAAACCGGGATCCGTGCGGAGCAACTCGTCGAGCCACTCTCCGGGCGGCGGCCCCGCCGGGGTGCTCGCGCGCACGATGCCGATCACGGTGCGCCGCATCGCTTCCAGGTCCGCGAACCGGCTCTGGAGCACCGGATCGGAGTACAGCATCTGCACGTACCGGCGGCGCTCCGGCGGGACCGCGCCGAAATCGGTCAGCAGCCGGGCCGCGGCGGCGTTCCAGGCCAGGACCGTCGTCGCCGGTCCGACGAGGAGCGCGGGCACCTCGCCCATCCGGTCGACGAGGCGGCGCAGCGGATCGCTCGGCTCGGGGTTCGCCGGCGGGGCGTCGGGGGCGGCGACGAGGTCCAGGGCGTACCGGGTCTGGTCGGCGTCGAGCCCGAGCGCGGCGGCGACGCGGCGGATCACGTCGGTGCTCGGCAGGACCCGGCCCTGTTCGATCCTCGTGTAGTACTCGTCGCTGACGAAGGCCAGCGCCGCGACCTCCGTGCGCCGGAGGCCCGGCACCTGCCGCCGCTTCGGATCGGCTGAGGCGGGCGGCGAGGCCTCGTCGCGGCGGGCGTGCAGGAACGCTCCGAGCTGGGTAAGCCGGGGGTCGCGCGCCATCAGCGGCTCCGGGGGAGGGGGATCGGATCCTTCCCCTCCCGGACCCGGCGCTCGCGGCGCACGGTGGAGGCATGACCGACCGCGCACGCATCGACGTCCACACCCACCTGGTCCCTCCGTGCTGGGGCGAGGCCCTCGCACAGCACGGCGGCGACCCGTCAGGCTGGACGCTGCCGCCGTGGACGCCGGACGACCACCTGAAATTCATGGACGCCAACGGCATCGCCACGAGCCTACTGTCGCTCACCGCCCCGAGCGTGACGGGCTGGGCGGGCGCGGCGCGTCGCGAGACGGCCCGCCGCGTCAACGAATACACCGCCGAACTGGTGCGGGAACGCCCCGACCGGTTCGGGTTGTTCGCCACGGTCCCGCTGCCCGATGTGGACGGCGCGGTCGCGGAGGTCGACCACGCGTATGGAGCGCTCCAGGCCGACGGCGTGGTGCTGCTGTCCAACTACGACGGTGTCTACCTGGGCGACGACCGTTACACGCCGCTGTGGGAAGCACTGGACCGGCAGCGCGCGGTGGTCTTCATCCATCCCGCGCATCCGCTCGTCCCGCTGCTGCCCGGGATACCGGGGCCGCTGGTGGACTATCCCTTCGACACCACCCGCAACGCGGTGCACATGGTGTTCCACGGGATCACCGAGCGCTACCCGAACGTGCGGATCATCCTTTCGCACGCGGGCGGTTTCGTGCCGTTCGCGGCGTTGCGGTTCTGCCAGTTCCAGGCCGCGCTGGAGCCTGCCGGGCCTACGGCCGAGGACTTCCTGGCGCGGTTCCGGAGCTTCTACTGGGACACGGCGTTGTCGTCGGGGGAGTACGCGTTCGGGGCGCTTGCCCGGTTCGCCGATCCTGGGCGGATTCTCTACGGGAGCGACTTTCCTTACGCGCCACCGCAAGTGGGCACGAGGTTCACTGAGATCCTGGACGAGGAAAGCGGGTTGGCTCCGGAGCAATCCCGCGCGATCGACTTCGGCAACGCCCGCTCGCTTTTCCCGCGACTGGGCTGAAAAACGAACGCTTCCGGCCGTGCTGAACCACAGCACGGCCGGACGTCTGTTCAGGCCACCGGTGAATACGCCGTCGCGTCGCCGACCCGCGCGGTACTGCGGACCCCGTCGACACTGACCGGCACGTCGCCGGACACGGTGACCCGGTGCAGGCGGCGAGGAAGATCGTCGTAATCCGCGACCCCGTAATGCTGGCTCGCGCGGTTGTCCCAGATCGCGACATCGCCCGGCGCCCAGTGCCAGCGCACGGTGTTCTCCAGCCGGGTCACGCGGGCCTGCAGGAGTTCGAAGATCGCCGCCGATTCGGTGCTGGACAAGCCGACCAGGCGCTTCACGAAGTGCCCCAGCAGCAGGACCCGCTCGCCCGTTTCCGGGTGCACGCGGACGACCGGGTGTTCGGTTTCGTAGATCTCGGACCGGAATTCGTCGCGATAGGACTGTTCCTTCACGTCGACCCCGCCGACGCGGTATTCGTCCGCGCGGCCGGCGTAGTCGTGGGCGTTGGTGTGCACCGCCCACAGCCGTTCCGCCAGCGCCCGCAGCGACGCGGGCAGCTTGGCGTACGCGTTCGCGGTGTTCGCCCACGTCGTGCTGCCGCCGTAGGCGGGGAGAGTGACCGCGCGCAGCAGGCTGATCGCCGGGATCCGGTCGACGAACGTGACGTCGGAATGCCAGCTGTTGGCTTTTCCGTGCTGCGCGTCGATCGGCAGGATGTTCCCCAGCCCGGTGCTGCGGACGGTCGGATGCGGCTGCGTGAGCCCGCCGAGCAGCCGGGCGAACGCCTGCTGCCCTTCGTCGTCGAGATGGTGCTGCTCGCGGAAAAAGATCACTTTGTTCGCGAGCAAAGCGGCACGGATCTGCGCGACGGTGTCGGCGGGCAGATCGCCGCCGAGCCGGATTCCGTCGATGCGGGCGCCGATGTCGGCGCCGATCTTGTGCACGGCGAGGCGCGTGTCCACTGCGTCGGCGAGGGTCATCAGGTACTCCCATTCGGTGTGCTCGGCTGCCTTCAAGACTGGGCGGCCGCGAGCCCGGAAAGCAAGATTGCGCTCAGGGTGAAACAAATTCGTCCCAGAATCCGGGCAGCGGGCCCGAGTCCGGGATGTGGGACGTCGTTGCCTGCCGGAAAGCCTGCTGCCAGCCTGATCCGCACGCCGCTTCCGGCAATTCCGTGCTCCCTTTTCCCCTGGTCGAAAAAAGGACGTGCCACCGTGACCACGAGCCGAAGGAACTTTCTGGGACTTGCCCTCGCGGGGCTCGCGGCGACGGCGGCCGGCTGCGCCGCGGCGAGCGGCGGCACCACGAAAACCCTGCGCTACCAGGGCTGGGCGGGCCAGGTCACGCCGCCCGAACTCGCCGCCGACCTGGGCTATCTCGGCGACGTGACGCTGCAGTGGGTGGGCGACACGATCAGCGGGCCGCAGGACATCCAGTCCGCGGCGACCGGCCAGGTGGACTTCGGCGGCGCGTTCAACGGAGCGGTCGTCAAACTCGCCGCGGCCGGGGCCCCGATCACCTCGGTGCTCGGCTACTACGGCGTGGACAAGCTGGAGTTCAACGGCTTCTACGTGCTGGAAAACAGCCCGATCCGCGGCCCGCGCGACCTGGCGGGCAAGAAGATCGGCATGAACACCCTCGGCGCGCACTCCGAGGCGATGCTCGACATCTACCTCCAGCGCCACGGAGTGTCCAAAGAGGACATCGCGAAGGCGGAACCGGTCGCGCTGCCCCCGGTGAACACCGAACAATCGCTGCGCCAAGGCAACATCGAGGTGGCCGTGCTGGACGGCATCCTGCGCGACAAGGCGCTCGCCCGCGGCGGCATCCGGCCGTTGTTCACCGATTACGAGCTGCTCGGCGCGTTCACCGCCGGGACCTACGTGCTGCGAAAGGACTTCATCGAACGCAATCCGGACACCGTGCGCACGTTCGTCAGCGGAGTGGCCAAGGCCATCGAATGGAGCAAGACCACGCCGCGCGAGAAGGTGATCGAACGCTTCACGAAGATCGTCAAGGGCCGCAACCGGAACGAAGACACCGACCCGCTGAAGTATTGGGATTCCTGGGGCGTCGCGGACAACGGCGGCGTGATCACCGACAAGGAACTGCAGCTCTGGATCGACTGGCTGGGCGGGCGCGGCGACATCCGGCCGGGCTCGGTCAAGGCGGGCGACCTCTACACCAACAAGTTCAACTCGTACGCGAAGGGCCAGTGATGAGCGGGGCGCACAGCGGAATCAGGTTCGCCGACGTCGGCAAAACCTTTCCGGCACGGGGATCCGGCGGCGAGCTGACCGCGCTCGCCGGGATCGACCTGGAGATCGGCGCGGGCGAGTTCGCGGTGATCGTCGGGCCGAGCGGCTGCGGCAAATCGACGCTACTGGACCTGCTCGGCGGGCTCGCCGAACCGGACACCGGGCTGATCCAGCTCGACGGGGCGCCGGTGCGCGGACCCGGGCGGGACCGGGGGATCGTGTTCCAGCAGTACGCGTTGCTGCCGTGGCGCACCGCGCAGGGCAACGTCGAATTCGGCCTGGAGGCGACCGGGGTGCGCCGGGCCGACCGGGCGCGGCGGGCGAGGGAGTACCTCGATCTCGTCGGCCTGCTGGAATTCGCCGACCGGCATCCGCACGAACTGTCCGGCGGCATGAAACAGCGCGTCGCCATCGCGCGCAGCCTCGCCTACGACCCGGACGTGCTGCTGATGGACGAGCCGTTCGCCGCGCTGGACGCCCAGACCCGGGAGTCGCTGCAGGACGAGCTGCTGCGGATCTGGCGGCGTACCGGGAAAACTGTCCTGTTCATCACCCACAGCATCGACGAGGCCGTCTATTTAGGACAGCGCGTCGTGGTCCTGACGTCGCGGCCGGGCCAGGTGAAGAGCGTGGTCGAGATCGATCTGCCGAGGCGCGACGAAGTGGCGGACGTCCGCTCGACCGGCGAGTTCGCCCGGTACCGGCACGCGATCTGGGAACTGCTGCACGACGAGGTGGCCCGGGCGCACGAACTGGAGAAGGAGGCCGTCGGAGCATGAGCGTCACTACTGTCCCGGAGACCACGAGAACCGAGCGGACTGAGCCCGCGGCAACCCGGCCCCGCGCCGGACGCGGCCGTTTCCAAGCCGTCTTCGTGAAGAGCATCGCGTTGATCCTGCTGCTCGCGGCGTGGGAGATCGCCCCGCGCACGGGCCTGGTGGACCCGGTTTTCCTGCCGCCGTTCCACACCGTCCTCGGCGCGCTGGCGGATTTGGCGGGCAACGGGCAGCTCGCCGCCAACGCCGGGGCCAGCCTCACCCGGTCGCTGGCCGGATTCGCCCTCGCCGTCGTGACCGCGGTCCCGCTCGGCGTCCTGATCGGCTGGTACAAACCGGTTTCGGACGTGCTGACCCCGCTGGTGCAGGTGTTCCTCAACACCGCGGCGCTGGCGCTGCTGCCGGTGTTCGTGCTGATCCTCGGCATCGGCGAGACGTCGAAAATCGCCATCGTCTTCTACGCCTGCACCTGGCCGATCCTGCTCAACACCATCAGCGCGGTGCGCTCCGTCGACCCGACCCTGCTCAAGCTGGCGCGTTCGCTGGACCTGTCCGCGCCGCGGCTGTTCGCGCGGGTGGTGCTGCCCGCGTCGGTGCCGACGATTTTCACCGGGATCCGGCTCGCGGGCGCGGCCGCGATCGTCGTCGTGATCGCCGCGGAGATGGTCGGCGCGAAGGCCGGGCTCGGGTACCTGATCAACTTCTCGCAGTACAACTTCGCCATCCCGCAGATGTACGCCGGAATCGTCGCGATCTCCGTACTCGGCGTCGCGTTCAACCAGCTGCTCGTGACCGTCGAACGGCGGTTCACGTCCTGGCGCACGGAAGGGACCGTCTGATGGAAACGCTCGACTTGACCGCCGACGTGTTCGTGGCGGGCGGCGGCCCGGCCGCGACGTGGGCGGCGCTGCACGCGGCCCGCGACGGCGCGGATGTCGTACTGGCGGACAAAGGCTACTGCGGAACCAGCGGCGCGACGGCCGCCGCGGGCACCGGCGTCTGGTACGTGCCCCCGGACCCGGCCGCGCGGGAGGCGGCCATGGAATCCCGCGAGGAGCTCGGCGGCAGGCTCGCCGACCGGCGGTGGGCGGCCCGGGTGCTGGACGAGACCTACGAACGGGTCAACGAACTCGCGGTCGCCGCCCGGTTCCCGTTCCCCGTCGGCCCGGACGGACGCCAGCTCCGCAACGGGCTGCACGGCCCGGAATACCTGCGCCGCATGCGGGCGCTCGTCCGGCGCGCCGGGGTGCGGATCCTCGACCACAGCCCGGTGACCGAACTGCTCGCCGATCCTTCCGGGGCGGTCGCGGGCGCGGCCGGCTACCAGCGCCACGGCAGGCAGGACTACCGGGTGCGGGCGGGCGCGGTCGTGCTGGCCACCGGCGGCTGCGCGTTCCTGTCCAAGGCGCTGGGCTGCGACGTCAACACCGGGGACGGCGCGCTGTTCGCCGCCGAGGCCGGGGCCGACCTGTCCGGCATGGAGTTCTCCAACGCCTACGGCATCGCGCCGGAAGGCACGTCGGTCACCAAGACCGCGTTCTACCATTTCGCCACGTTCTTCCGGGCCGACGGCAGCGTGCTCGAGGGAGCCAGCGGCGTCCGGCGCTCGCCGATCGCGCGGGAACTGCTGCGCGGCAAGGTGTACTGCCGCCTGGACCGGGCCGACGAGCAGTCCCGCGCGGCGATGCGGCTGGCCCAGCCGAACTTCTTCCTCGCCTTCGACCGGATGGGCATCGACCCGTTCGCCGAGAAGTTCCCGATCACCCTGATCGCCGAGGGCACGGTCCGCGGAACCGGCGGCATCCGCATTGTCTCGGACGACTGCGCCACCACAGTTCCCGGCCTGTACGCCGCGGGCGACGCGGCCACTCGCGAACTGATCTGCGGCGGTTTCACCGGCGGCGGCAGCCACAACGCCGCCTGGGCGATGTCGTCGGGCACCTGGGCCGGACGGGGAGCCGCCCGTTACGCCCGGTCGCTCGGTTCCCGCGCGCACGGCCGCCGGACGCTCGCCCTCGGCGAGGCCGGGCTTCGGCCGGGCGGGCAGCTTGGCGGTGACCACCGTGAGGTCATCGCCGCGATACAGCGCGAAGTCCTGCCCTACGACAAGAATTACCTGCGCCACGGGAATGTCCTGACCCCGGCGCTCGCCTCGCTGGACGACATCTGGACGCGGCTGCGAACGTCGCTGGGCGGCACCGGCGAACTGTCCGTCCGCACCCGGCAGGCGGCGGCGATGGCCGCGCACGCGCGCTGGATGTACCGGTCGGCGCTGGCTCGCACTGAGACGCGGGGGATGGCGAAGCGGCTCGATTTCCGTTCGCAGGACCCGGCGCAGCAGCATCGGCTGCACACCGGCGGTCTCGACACGGTTTGGGTTCGTCCGGAAAGGACAGTCGTGGAGGCGGTGTCGTGATCGAACTGGTGTCCGCGGAGCGCTGCATCGCGTGCGACAAGTGCATCACGGTCTGCCCGACGAACGTCTTCGATCGCGGTGCGGACGGCATTCCGGTGATCAGCAGGCACGACGATTGCCAGACGTGCTTCCACTGCGAGGCGAACTGCCCGGTCGACGCGTTGTTCGTCTCGCCGCGGACGTCCCCGGAACCGGAGGGGGCGCTGGCGAAGGACGCCGATCTGCTGACGGACGGCGGCTTGCTGGGCAGCTACCGGGAACGGCTCGGGTGGGGGAAGGGGCGGGCTCCGGCGTCCAGCCTGGCGATCGGGCCGCCGCTGCGCCCGGGCGCGGATCCGATCACAAGCTGACCGGCGAGACCGGCGCCGGACGTGAAGAGCGAGCCGGGAGCTGACCGATGACGACGAGTGTTCTAGCGCGCGACCACGGCAGCACCTCCGCCGCGGCCGTGCTCCGGACCGTCCTCGCGCACGGCCCGCTGGCCCGCGACGCCATCGCGGAACTGACCGGCCTCAGCCCGGCCGGAGTCAGCAGGCAGTGCGCGAGCCTCGCCGGCCTCGGCCTCCTCGCCGCGCGCCCGGCAGCTCAGCCTCCGGACCGCCGGGCCGGCCGGCCCCGGACTGAACTCGACATCGCCGCCGACCGGCACGTGGTATTCGGAGTCCACATCGCCCACCACTTCGCCACCCTCGCCGCACTGGACCTGCGCGGGCGGGTCTTGGCCTCGGAGCAGGTGCCGCATCCCGGCGGCGAACCCGGGCGGATCCTCGCCGGGACAGCGGCGCGGCTGCGGGAATTCCGGCAGCACCACGAGAAGGGCCGGATCCCGGTGGGGCTCGGCGTGGCCAGCGGCGGGTGGGTCGACCCGGACACCGGCGTGCTGGTCGAGCATTCCTCGCTCGGCTGGTACGACGTGCCCGCCGGGCCGATCCTGGCGGAGCTGTCCGGCCTGCCCACCCGGGTCGACGGGCACGCCCGCGCGCTGGCCTCGGCGGAGGCGATGTTCGGCGCCGCGCGCGGGTGCGGATCGCTGGTGCACCTGTTCGTCGGCAACGTGGTCGACGCCGCGATCGTGTCCGGCGGACGGCTGTACCGCGGCCCGGGCTCGGCGGCGGGCACCGTCGCGCACCTCCCGCTCGGCGCGCCGGGCACGCGGTGCGCCTGCGGCCGGTCCGGTTGTTTCGAGGCCGACGCGGCCGAATGGGCGGTCACCGCTCGCGCCGGGCGAGTGTCCATTGTGGACGTTGTCGAGGCGGCCGGGGCCGGCGACCCGGTCGCGCTCGACGTCCTGCTCGCCCGCGCCCGCACGATCGGCCGTGCCGCGGCGCTGTTGTTCGACGTGGTCAACCCCGAGGTCCTGGTGGTCGCCGAACCGGGAATCGCGGAGCTGCCCGCCTGCCGGGACGCGGCGCGCGCGGAGGTGTCGGCCCGCTCCCGGGGACGCGTCGACGCGGCGAGCCGAGTGCTCCCGACGAGTTTCCCCGGCCGGGACCTGCTCGGCGTCGCCGCCGGGGCGGTGCAACTGGACGCGCTCTACACCGACCCGCACGCTTTCCTCGCCTAGCGGACTTCGGCGAGTTTCCCGGTGGCGACGTCGAAAACGAAGCCCCGGACCGAATCCTGGTGCGGAATGAAGGGACTGGTCCGGATCCGCGCGAGGGACTGGCGGACGTCCTCCTCGATGTCGGTGAACGCCTCGGCGGCCCAAGCGGGCTTGATGCCGGTTTCCCGCCGGATCGAGTTCCGGAATTCGTCGTCGCCGAAAGTGAGCATGCCGCAGTCGGTGTGGTGGATCAGAATGATTTCCGTGGTGCCGAGCAGTCGCTGGCTGATGGCGAGAGAACGGATCTCGTCCTCGGTGACGACGCCGCCCGCGTTGCGGATGACGTGCGCGTCGCCTTCGGTGAGGCCGAGCACCCCGTAGACGTTGAGCCGGGCGTCCATGCAAGCGAGCACCGCGACGTGCTTGGCGGGCGGCAAGGGGAGCGGCCCGGTGAAATTCGCGGCGTACGCGGCGTTGTTGGCCAGAAGCTCGTCGGTGACGGACATGAGGATCCTTCCGCGAGAAGAATGGACGGGCCGAGTGGACCGCTCCTCGCATCCGGACGCAATCGTGTCCACCACCTGGGCGGACCAGGCCGCGAGTTCACCTCGCGCCGACGAGATCCACCGCCGTGGGCCCGTCCGGCAAATCGGCGATCAGCAGACCGGACTCCACCGCGACAGTCCGGTCGCCGTGCGGGGTGTGCGCCCAATATTTCCCCGGCGGCGGCAACAACGTGGTGCACGGCGTGAAGATTTCCCCTTCGACAGTCCCGTGCACCCGGTGCGGACGGCCGAGAACCGCTGCGGCACCAGCAAGATCGCCCGTCGTGACCAGCGTGCGAACCATCGTCGAGGAACAACCAGGAAGCAGGTCGACGGCGTGTGCGGTGAAGCCGCAGGCAGGCCCGAGCTTCCGCAACAGAGCAGTGTCCCCGGCTCCGCGATGACCAAACCGGAAGTTGCTGCCCGTGACCACAGCGGTGGCGTGCAGGGCGCGCATCAGAACGTCCGCGACGAAATCCTCGGCTGACGTCCGCGCGAGGCATTCGGTGAACGAGAGCACCAGCACCTCGTCGGCACCGTGACTCCGCGCCAGTTCGGCACGATGTTCCAGCGTCGCCACCGGCCTGGTGTCGCGCGGCCGTCCGGCGATCGTCGCTGGGTGCGGGTCGAAGGTCGTGAGGACCACCGGCGCGCCGCGCTCCCGGCCGAGGCGCACAGCGCGCTCGAGCACGCGCTGGTGACCGCGGTGCAGTCCGTCGAAAACGCCGAGCGCCACGACGGACCGGCCCCAGCCGTCCGGCACCTCGGCGGTGCCGTGCCAGAAAACAGTGCTCACGCGAACCTCCCGAGGCCGGACAGTGGTGGGAACCGCGGCGCCCCCCGGAGAACGCGGAGGCGCCGCGGCGGATCAAGAACCCCGCTTCTTGAGGAACGAGACGTCGTCGTTGCCGATCAGGTCCGGCACGGTCCAGCCGTCGAGGTCGTATTCGGACAGGCACTGCTCGGCCAAGCCCTTCATTGACTCGGTGGTGCCCTGGGCCTCGGCGGCGAACAGCAGCTCCGCCTTGACGTTCTCGTGGTTGCCGGAGTAGTTGCGCTCGTAGAGTTCGTGCCGTCCGCCGAATTCCGAGCCGACCGCGTCCCACAGCGCCTTCATGACCTTGACCCGGTCGACCGCCTCGTAGCCGTTGGAGCCGCGCACGTACTTGTCCAGGTACGGCCGCACCTCGGGAGTCTTGAAGTCGACCGAATGCGAGTTGAGGTAGATCAGGCCGCTGGCCACGTCGGATTCGATGATCTCCTTGATGCGCGGGTACGCCTGGATCATCAGCATCCGGTAGGTGAGGCCGTAGTCGAGCTTGGGCAGCAGCGTCCCGTTGGTCCACTCGTCCGGATTGCGCGCCATCGCGTCGGCGAGCGCGAAGAACGTGTTGCGCCAGCCGACGACCTCGCCGACCCGGGTCTGCACGCCGCGGAAGTCCTTGCTGCCGGTGATCTCCAGTGCTTTGAGCAGCAGCCCGGCGATGAAGTCGATCTTCGTGGCGAGCCGGATGCAGCCGTGGAAGGTGAAGCGCGGGATGAAGCCGGAGACCGGGAAGAACCCGTTGATCTTCTCGATGTCGCCGTAGAGGAACACGTTCTCCCACGGCACGAGCACCTTGTCGAACACGAAGATGGTGTCGTTCTCGTCCATCCGGGAGGACAGCGGGTAGTCGAACGGGCTGCCCATCACCGCGGCCTGCTGCGTGTAGGAGGTGCGGCAGATGAGCTTCACGCCCGGCGCGTCCATCGGCACCGTGCAGATGAGCGCGAACTCCTTCTTCTTGATCGGCAGCCCGTAGTGGGCGATGAAGTTGTAGTTCGTGATGGCCGAACCGGTCGCGACGACCTTCGCCCCGGAGACGATCAGGCCCGCGTCGGTCTCCTTCTCGACCTTCATGAACACGTCGCCGACCTCGTCCGGCGGCAGGTTCCGGTCGACCGGCGGGTTGATGATCGCGTGGTTCCAGTACAGGACCTTCTCCTGCGACTCCTTATACCAGCGCTTCGCGTTGTCCTCGAACGGCGCGTAGAAGTCGGAGTTCGCGCCGAGCGTGCCGAGGAAGCTGGCCTTGTAGTCCGGGCTGCGGCCCATCCAGCCGTACGTCATCCGCGACCAGGTTTCGATCGCCCGGCGGTCGGCGAGCAGGTCGTCGACGGTGTGCGGGCTGCGGAAGAACGGGTGCGTGACGCCGCCGTTGCCGGTGTCGGTCGGCACGGTGAGCGCGTCGCGGGTGTCGGGCGAGTGCAGCGCGTCGTACAGCCGGGCGGTCATCCGGACCGGGTTGCGGAAGGCCGGGTGCGTCGTGACGTCCTTGACGCGCTCGCCGTAGATCCACACCTCGCGTCCGTCCTGAATGGACTGGATGTACTCGTCGCCGGTCATCGGCGCGGAAGCGGTGGGGGCGGCGGCCGCGGAGCGGTCCTGCTGGATGGTCATCGCGATGTCCTTTCGGATGAGGGTCAAGCCGCGTGCGGGCGCAGCGGGGTGAACGTGGTCGAGGCGCCGAACCAGCCCGCCTCGGGGCAGTCGAGCGAGCCGCCCCAGTGGGTGCCGGTCTCGCGGGGGCCGAGTTCGCGGAACGCGCCGGCGTAGAACAGCAGCGGCTGCCGGTCTTCGACGGCGATGTCGACGACTTCGCCGACCACGATCAGGTGGTCGCCGCCGTCGTAGGTGCGCCACGGCCGGCAGGAGTACACCGCGGCGGAGCCGACCAGGACCGGCGCGACCGGCCCTTCGGCCCACTCTGGCCCGGGATCGGCCGGGCGTCCGGCGAAGTGCCAGGCGGTGTCTGCCTGGTCCGCGCCGAGCACGTTGACGGCGAAGGCGGCGCCGTCGAGGTAGCTGCAGGCCTTCGATTGCCGGGTGAGCGTGACCTGGCACAACGCGGGTTCGAGCGAGACCGCGGTGAACGCGTTGACCGTGGCCCCGTGCGGGGCGTCCTGGTCGTTGCGGCAGGTCACCACGGTGACCCCGGTGGCGAACCGGCCGAACGCGTCGCGCAGTTCGCGGGACGGAACCGTCATCTCGCACCTCCTCGTGCGATGTACGCTATGCGTACGAAGTGAACGCTATGCGTGCAGTGAGAGGAAGGATGCATCAGGAGGCGGCGGAGGTCAAGGCCGTGCCCGGAGCGGGTGAAATACTGCGGAGCGTGACGGCAGCCGGAAACGAGCGCGACTTCGTGCAGAGCCTGGAGCGCGGGTTCGCCGTGCTCCTCGCCTTCGACGAGGAGCGCACCAACCCCACGCTCACCGAACTCGCGACGGCGACGAACCTGTCGCGTCCGGCGGTGCGCCGCCTGCTGCTGACCCTGCAGCGGATGGGCTACGTGACCAGCGACGGACCTCGCTGGTCGCTCACCCCGCGCGTGCTGACGATCGGCCAGCACTACACGGCGACCCGGGCGATGATCGACCTGGCGCACCCGCACCTGCTGCGGCTGGCCGAGGCGACGGGGGAGTCGGCGTCGCTGGCGGAATTCGACGCCAACGAAGCGGTCTACGTCGCGCGGGTGCCGGTGCGGCGGATCATGAGCATCAACGTCGCGGTCGGCACCCGGCTGCCCGCGCACGCGACCTCGATGGGCCGGGTGCTGCTGGCGTGGGCGGGGCCGGAGCGGATCACCCGCTACCTGGAGGAGGTGCCGCTGCGGGCGTACACCGCGCGCACCGTCACCGATCCGGCGAAGCTGCGGCTCGAACTCTCCGCGGTGCGCGACGCCGGTCTGTCCGTTGTGGACGGAGAGCTGGAGGAGGGACTGCTGTCCGCCTCGGCCCCGGTGCGCGACCGGACCGGGGCGGTCGTCGCGGCGCTCGCCTCGTCGACGACCACCGGGCGGTTCGCCCCGGAACGGCTGCGCAAGGAAACCGTTCCGGTGCTGCTCGAAACCGCGGCGGCGATCAGCACGGACCTCGGGTACGACCCGAGGCCCGCGCCGGTGAAGCGGGACGGCTTCTACTGATTTCGGGTTACCTGATCAGGGAAGGACTTTGCGTGAGCACCCCGTCGCGCGCGACGATCTTTCCCCGCTTCATCACCAGACTGCGCGGAGGCGGAAGCACGACGAGTTCGCCGAGCGCTTCTCCCGGCAGCACAACAAGATCGGCGACATCGCCTGCGGCAAGATCGGCCTTCTCGTAACCGAAAGCAGCCCGCCCCCGCTGGGAAGTCATCGACAGCGCGAACTCCAGATCCTCGTCGCGGCGGAAGTAGGACTTGTACGACAGCATCATCGCCCGCGCGAGGATGTCGCCGTCGCCCCACGGCGACCAGCGGCTTCGCGACGAATCCGAACCGAGGCACATCGGGACGCCGAACTCGGCCAGCCGCCGCACGTCCGGCACCGGCAGGAGGCCGTGCACGCCGACCGCGACGGCGATTCCCGCGTCGGCCAGGACGTGGCTGGTCTTGGCGAGCTGGTCCGGCGTCGGCCAGGGCTCGGCGAGGCAGAAGACGTCGCACAGGGACACTTTCCCTTGCAGGCCCAGCGCTTTCGTGCGTTCGGCGATCTGCCTGATCAGCCACCGGCCGAGTTCTCCGGTCTCGTGCAGGTGGAAGTCCACCGCGACGCCGTACTTGCCCGCCAGCCCGAAAATGGTGTCGAGGGAGGCCTTGGCGTCCCCGTCGATTCCGGCCGGGTCGACTCCGGCGACCCCGTCGATCCCGAGCTTGAGAGCTTCGTCGAGGAAGTCGGCGGTTCCGGGATGGCTGAGGACGCCGATCTGCCCGAAGGCGATGATCTCCAGATCGACCTGTTCGGCAAAAGCCGCGCGCACCTCGAGCATCCCGTGCACGCCTTCGAGCCCGATTTCCGGAGCGACATTGGCGAAAGTGCGCACGTTGGTCGACCCGTGGCGGATGCATTCGGCGAGGAACCGGCCGCCGCGCAGCGCGCTGGGCGTCGTGGTTTCCCGCCAGTCCTGCAGCGTGTCGGCGAACATCTGCTCCATCGTGATGGCCTCAGACGTGCGCCGGACCCACGGTTCGCCCCACAGGCTCATGTCGAGGTGGGCGTGCCCGTCCACGAAACCGGGGAGCACGATCTGGCCGGCCAGGTCGATCCGCTCCTCTCCGTCCTCGGCGGGCGGCACGGCGAGGACCTTCGCGATCCGTCCGTCCTCGATCACCAGCGTCTGTGCCTCCGGGGCTCCGTTGAGCCGCCCGTTCGTCAGCACGGTGCGTGGCATTGCTTCTCCTCTCCGCCCGCGTCGAGGGACGCGGGGTCAGCGGCATTCAGGAGCGGCGGGCGGCCAGTCTGGCTTCCGCCGCGGCGGCGAGGTGGTACGCCGCGAGCGAGGTCAGCAGGATCAGGAAGACCGCGCCCCAGATGAAGTCGTAGTCGTAGACCGCGGCGGCGACGGTGAGCGTCGCGCCGAGGCCGCTGCCGGTCGACAGCCATTCGGCGACCATCGCGGCGCCGATCGAAACGGGAATCGCGATCTTGACCGACGCGAGAAGCCCCGGCAAGGCATAGGGAATCCGCAGCCGCAGGATCGTTTGCCAGCGCGGTGCTCCGGCGGAGCGCAGGATGTCTTCGGCCGCGGCGGGAATCGCCCGCATGGCCAGCAGGACGTTGACGACAGTCGGGAAGAAGGTCATCACCGCGATCAGCACGGTGACCGCCACCAGACCCCGGCCGAAAACCAAGGCGAGCAGCGGGATGATCGCGAGCATCGGAATGGAGCGCAGCGCGACCGACACGCCGAGGACCGCGCTTTCGACCGCCTTGAACTCGAAGGCGGCGATCGAGACCAGCACCGCGAGCACGACGCCCGAGAACAGGCCGAGCCCGGTGTCGCCGAGCGTCCGGAGCAACTGGCCGAGCATGTACGGGAGCGCCTGGGCCGATTCGGCGTCCGTGGTGCCGAGCGAGGTGTGGCCGTGGAGCAGGTAGGGGAGGACGCGGTCCGGGGCCGGGGCGATCGAGGACGCGCCCGGCAGCAGGATCGCCACGCCCCACCAAGCGGCGAGGATGACCGCGAGGGTGCTCACCAGGCTGAGCCCGCCGCTAAGCAGTCGCCGGGCCGCACTCGGTTTCGGCGCGGCGCGTTCGGCCGCACCAAGGGTCGTCTCGACCGAGCGCAACGCGGGAACCAGCAGTTTCGCGATCAGCGGGATCGCGGCGTAGCAGATCGCGGCGAGCAGCGACGTCACGACGAGCAGACCCCAGAGCCGGGCCACCTGGAACGCGCCCTGCGCCTGGATCATCGCCACGCCGAGGCCGTGCTCGGCGCCGAGGTACTCGCCGATGATCGCGCCGAGCAGCGCGCTCGGTGCGGCGATCTGCAGGCCGCCGACCAGATTCGGCAGCGCGGCGGGGATCCGGGCGCGCCGCAGCACGGTCCATTCGCTGCCGCCGGCGGCGCGGATGACGTCGACCGAGCCGGCACTGACGGACCGGAGTCCTAAGAGGACGGAGGCGACGGTCAGGAACACCACCGACTGGGCGGCCAGGATCACGCTCGGCGTCCCGGACGAGAAGAGGATCGACAGGATCGGCGCGACGGCGACCAGAGGCAACGCGATCGCGGTGACCGCGAACCGCTCCAGCACCCGTTGCATGATCCGGTACCGGGACGTCAGCAGGGCGGCGGCGATCGCGAGGGCGTTGCCCCACAAGAACCCTTGCGCCGCTTCGCTGATCGTCGCGGCGATGTTGGGACCGTAGAAGCCGCGGTCGCTCCACATCTGCCGGAGGAGTTCGACCGGTGACGGAACGACGCTGGCGTACGGTCCGGACAACGAGACCAGGTGCCACAGGGCGATGACGATGACAGCGGCGAGGGCGGCACCGCCGTATCTGCGGATCGTGCGCCGGGGCATTCAGCTGCCCGCCGGGTTCTCGAACAGCACCGCCGACAATTCGTCGCACAACTCGTGGAACTTCGGTTCGCGCAGCGTCGCGGCGGTGCGCGGCCGGGGGAGATCGATCGTGACGACCTTCGAGATCGTGCCGGGTCGCGGGCTCATCACCACGACGGTGTCGCACAGCAGCACCGCCTCGGAAATGCTGTGCGTGACCAGGACGGTCGTGGTGCCGCGGTCCAGCCACATCCGCTGCAGTTCGAAGTTCAGCCGCTGCCGGGTGAGATCGTCGAGCGCGCCGAACGGTTCGTCGAGCAGCAGCAGGTTCGGGTGGTTGATCAGCGCGCGGGCCAGCGCGGCTCGCTGCCGCATGCCGCCGGAAAGCCGCGACGGCCGCGATTTCTCGAAGCCGGACAGGCCGACCAGGTCGATGAGCTCGGCGACGTCCCGCGGGTCCGGTGTTCGCCGGGCGACCTGCAACGGCAGGGTGATGTTCGCTTCGACACTGCGCCAGGGGAGCAGGCCCGCGTCCTGGAAGGCGACGCCGATCCCGTGCTGCGAACGGAGTTCTCGCGGAGCGGTGCCGTTGACGGAGATCGTGCCGGACGTCGGAGTGTCGAGGTCGGCCAGCATGCGCAGCACGGTGGATTTGCCGCAGCCGGACGGGCCGATGATCCCGGCGAACGCTCCCTTCGGCGCGGTCAGTGAGAACTCGCGGACGGCTTCGACCTGCTGCTTGCCGTCGTGGAAGGTCTTCGTCACGCAGGACAGGTCGAGACCGCCTTGGGCGGCCATGGCGTCAGAAGAGTTCATTGGTGAACAAGGAGGGCGAAGTTTTGACACCGACGATGTTCTGCAGCGCGTTGACGGTGTCCTTGATCAGCGCGTCGGACATGGTGAGCACCGGGCCGCCCGCTGTCGGCTGCATAAACGGCTTCATCGCTTCGAGCGTCTTGACCTGCGAAGTCGCCGTCAGGCCAAGGGATTTGCCGTACTTCGTCACGGTCGTCTGCGCGGCAGCGGCCGGATTGCCCAGCGCGTCCTGCCATCCCTGTTGGCTCGCCGCGACGACTTTCTTCAGCAACGCCGCCTTGTCCGGATCCTTCAGCGCGGCACCGGTGGTCACCAGGACGTCCTGCATCCGGTTGAAGCCGTAGTCCGCCAGCAGCATGGTGTGCGTCTGGGCGCCCTTTTCGCCGAGCGTCACCGGCTGATTGGTCGCGATGCCCCACAGTGCGTCGATCTCGCCGGCGACCAGGGGAGCGGGGTCGAAACTGATCGGCACGAGCGTGACTTTCGCCGGGTCGACGCCGTTCTTCCGGAGGAACGCCAGCGCGGTGTTCTTGCCGGACAGCGTGATGCCGAGCTTCTTGCCGACGATGTCGCCCGGCGTCTTGACCGGTGCTTTGGCCAGCGAGACCCAGCATTCGGGGCTGCGCTGGAACTGCGCGCCGACGATCTTGAGGTCGTTGCCGCGCTGCGCGGCGTTCGCGACGTTCTCCGGGACCGGTTCGACCGCGAGCAGCGCCTTGCCGGTGAGGACGATCGGTTCCGGGCTGGTCGTCGGGCCGCCGGGGAGGATCTTCGGGGTCAGGCCGTTCTTCGCGAAGTGCCCGTTCTCGGCGGCCATGAAGAAGCCGGAGTACTCGGCGTCCGGGACCCAGCCGAGCTGAAGGCTGAAGTCCTGGCTGCCTGAGCTGCCGCCGCAGGCGCTCAGCAGCGAGGTCGTGCCGAGGAGGGCCGCGCCGCTCCCGGCCAGTCTGAGCGCGTCGCGCCGGCTGATCCCGGCGCGGGGGAGGTTGTCGTCCACGCTTGCTCCTCTGCCTGCAGTGGTCGGGTGCCGTGGACGAAGGCTAAGCTCAAAACCGGACAGAGGCAATACCGGTAATACCAGTTTGCTCCGCCGCTCGCGGCCGGCGGGAGCGGCCTAAGCTGCCGTGGCGGGGGAACCTCCGGCACGACAGGGGAGAAGGAGGAGGCGGTGGCCTTCAGCACGCAGCGCGCGCGGGTGGCGGACGAGCTTTTCCGGGGCATCCGGCACGGCAGGTACCCGGGCGGGAGCAAGCTGCCGTCGGAGCGGAGGCTGGCGCTGGAATTCGAAGTCTCGCGGCCGGTGGTGCGGGAAGCGCTGGGGATGCTGAGCTCGCTGGGACTGGTCGAGATCCAGGTGGGCCGGGGCGCGTTCGTGACCGAGAAGGACGTGGCCGCGCAGTCGCAGGAGGTGCAGCGTTCGCTGACCGACATCGACCTGGTGCGGGAAGTCCTGGAAGTCGGAGCCCTCCAGCTGGCCCGTCGGCGCGGGGTCTCCTCCGAGGGCCAGGCAACGGTGCGCGAGGCGCTGGAACGGCTGGAGAAGACCGTGGAGGCGGGGCAGGAACTCAGCGAATCAGACCATGCGCTGCACCGGGCTTTGGTGCAGGCTTCCGGGTCTGAATCGCTGATCCGGCTGTGGGACGAGCACACCGCGGAGATCGACCAGATCGTGCAGATCGATCCCAAGGGACATGTGATGGATCGGGACGATCTGGAGCGGCATCGCTTGCTGGCGGGCGGAATGCTGGGCGGGGACGTCGACGCGGCGGTGGAGGTGTGCCAGTTTTTGCATGAGGCGTACCGGGATTTCCTTCGCCGACTGCTGGGCTGAGTGCGGGATTCCGTTCTCTGCTCGATGTTTTCCGGCGAATGACGGAGAACTGGCCACATCGGACTGTGCACCGCCGTCGCGCCGGGACACCGCTGCCGCCGAAAATTGTCGGTGCCCGCCGCTACCTTTCTTGGCATGACGCTTCTGGAGTTCCGCGAGGACGGCGAGTACTCGCCCGAATACGGCACCATCGTGCTTCGAGACGTGTACCGCGACAAGACTTTGCCCGCGCTGAGCAACGAACTTCTCGGCGAAGGCGGGACGGAGACGTCGTCCGGCACAGTCGCGACCGCGGGCGACGGCTGGCTGCACGCCACGGCGAGCCGCTTTTATCAGGCAATCCGCTGCGAAGCGCACGACGGTCCGCCAGAAGTGCAATTCGGGAGCTGGGAAGACATCGTCGAGTCGCCCTTTCGCAGCCGTTCGGGGATCGCGGGACTGGGCTGGTTGACGGGCGGGACGCTCAGCGCGGAACTGAGTCTGGGCGCGAACGGGTTTTTCCGCGTCCGGGTGTGCCGCAAACCGGCGGAAGCGGGCGAGGAAGGCGACGTCTGGCTGTTTCAATTCTGGCCGCAGGAGGTTCCGGAATCGCCGCGGTGGCTCAAGCGCACCCGTCCGGCGATTCACCCGGAGGATCCGGGCTGGCGGCAAGTGTTCGGGTACGACGTCATCGAAGTGTCGTGGTATTTCACGCTCGTCGGCATGCTGCGCCCGGACGGCTGGCTGGACGAACCGTTGCCCGGCGAGGAGCAGCCGTCGGAGAATGTGTGCGCCCAACTGGGCGTCGACCCGCCGCGCACGCGTCGGGACGCGATTCCGCTGCTGGTCGCCGCGGGGCTGCTCGTGGAGGACGGCGACGGCGGATACGAGGCGGGAACGCCGCGGCGGGCCACGGAAGTGCTCGACCTCCCGGACGAACTGGCGAACCGGATAGACGCCGCCGCGATCCGTGCCGGCTACGCCTCGCTGGCGGCCGACCTGGTCAGCATCGCGGCCTGGTCGAATCCGGCGCACGTAAGGGATTTGGCCGAGTTGCTGGCGGTGCCGGAGGAAACCGTCGAGCCATTGCTCGCGTACGCGGTCAGCGACAAGCTGATCCGCCGGGAAAACGGTGCCGTCACAGCGCTTCCTCGCCGACCGCAGCCGACCCGGCCGGTACGCAGGCAGGTCAAGACCGTGCGCAGGGAGGAACCAGCGACCGCGGCCGGTTCGCCGCCGAAAGCGGGTTTCGTCTCCGGCGACGGCACAGTTGTCGTGTGGCGCGCGGGGGAACCGGTGGCCCTCGGCCGGGTCGAGAGCGACTATCGCTACCGCGCGTTCGAGACTCTGGCAGGCGTTTACGTCGCCGCCTCCGGCGGGCAAGGACAGCTGATCGACTGGGCCGGTGCTGCCAGCCAGGTGCCGGTGGACTTGGGCATGCTGCCGGTCCGCAGCGTCGACGGACGCTGCTTGGCCGGTGTGGAGACGCACATCGGCCGGCGGACGTGGGACCAGGTGCATGTCTTCGACGTGGCCACCGAAGAAGTGTGGAGCCTGCCGAAATCAGCCGAGCTGACCCGAACAGTCCTGGCCATCCACGACGGCTCCGTGTACTTCACCACCAGGTTGGGAGACGGGACATTCACCGCTTCCCGCTGGACGCCAGGCCAGGAACCGGTGGAGTTTGCCTCGGCACTGCATCAGCTTGACCCGCTTTCCGGCGCTCAAGTGCGCGAAGAAGCCGGGGAGGCAGCGGTGTTCAGGGCGTCGGGGGAGCGGCGGGCGTTGCCGGAACCCCATCGCTGGCGCTTCGTGCCGGGCGGCGCGTTGATGCATTCGACCGGCTGCGAACTGCCCGCGGTGGAGGTGCTCGACCTGGCCGCCGGGACAACCGCCGAATATCCGCTCCCCGAGGGCTGCGACACCAGCGGCACCCCGTCGACCGCACCGATCTGGGAAACCCCCGGCACGCTGGTCTTCTCCCAACCGAACCGCGGGTCGACCCGCCGCATCATCCGGTGGCACTTACCGCGAAACGCGTTCGAGCATTTCGACCTGCCCGAGATCGCGGGATACCGCCCGTTCCTGGTCGAACCGATCCTCGTCCGGCAGGCCGATCCCGGGCAGCCGGACGCTCCAGGCCGTCGCCCTCGTGGCGACGGCCCGGAGCAGCTGTCCGATCAGGTTCAGCGATGAGCCGTCGCGACAGGCGTGGCGGCCCCCAGTTTCCATATCGCGTATCCGCGGGATACCGCCCGTTCCTGGTCGAACCGATCCTCGTCCGGCAGGCCGATCCCGGACAGCCGGACGCTCCAGGCCGCCGTCCTCGTGGCGACGGCCCGGAGCGGCTGTCCGATCAGGTTCAGCGATGAGCCGTCGCAACCGGCGTGGCGGCAGCCAGCTTCCACACCGCGTACCCGATCGCGTCGGAGTTCTTCTCCAGCGGCGTGTCCGGGATGTTCGCCGTCGTGTCGCAGGCGCGGTGGTAGCAGTTGTCGAACGGTGCGCCCGCCGTGCCGCCCCACTTGTCGGCCTGTTCGTAGCTCTTGATGTCGCCGGCGCCGGTCGCGAGGCCGCCGACCGGGATGCCCGCGCGCTTGAACGACGCGTGGTCGGACCGGCCGTCGCCTTCGGTGTCTCCCTCGGTCTCGATGCCGATGGAGGCGAAGTACTCGTCGAAGACGGCCTTGACGGAAGCGACGTCGTCGTAGACGAAGTAGCCCCAGTTCTTCGAGCCGATCATGTCGAAGTTCAGGTAGGTCTTGATCTTCGCGCGCTCGGTGCTCGACAGGGTGCTCACGTAGTACCGCGAGCCGACCATGCCGGACTCCTCGTCGGCCCACCACGCGAACCGGACGCGCTTGGCCATCGCCGGGTTCGTGCGGGCCAGCGTCAGCGCGACCTCGAGGATCGACGCGCTGCCGGAACCGTTGTCGTTGATGCCGGGGCCCGCGCTCACCGAGTCGAGGTGCGCGCCGAGCATGAGGACCTGGTTCGCGTCGCCCTGCGGCCATTCGGCGATCAAGTTCTGCGACTGGCCGGTGCAGCTCGTGCAGGTCTGCCGTTTCGTGGTGTAGCCCGCGTTCTTGAGCAGGTTTTCCACATAGGACACCGACGCCGCGTAGCCGCCGCCGCGCGGCGAACGCGTGCCGCCGTTGTTGCGGGCGATGGTCTGCAGCTGGTTGAGATGCGTCTTGATGTTGGCCAGCGAGATGTCCGGCGCGGCGAGCGTCGAGGCGGGCGCGGCGGTGGCCGCGGGCACGGTGACGACGCCCAATACGGCCACCAGGGCGGTGACCCCGGCGCCGAGTCTTGTCTTCCACTTCATGGCGGTGCGTTCCTTCGGTTGGGGGAGCGGGGATTCCGGGGACGGGGACTGCCTGACGAGCGGCCGGGTCCCGCCGGTCAGCGGGGAGCGGGACCCGGCCGCGTCAGGTCAGGGCCGCGCCGTGCAGGTCGGCTCGCCGGAGACGGCGGGCACGGAGACGGCGTTCCAAGCGGCCTTGGTCGCGTTGAATTCGGTGCAGCTGCCCGGGTAGAGCGCGATCGCGGCCTCCAGCGTCGCCTTGCGGGCGGCGCGGTGGTTCCACGACGAGGTCTTCTTCAGCAGGCCGTTGTAGAAGATCTTGGCGGCCTTCTGAATGCCCACCCCGGTCACGCTGCTGTTGTTGCACGTCGGGCTGGCCGGCTTGCCGCTGCCCGGGTTCGAGCCTTCGGCGAGCAGGTAGAACCAGTGGTTCTGCGGACCGGCCGCGGCGTGCACCTCGGTGCTCGGGATCGACGAGGAGTAGCAGTTCGGGTCGCCGACCTTCGACGGGTTGTACATGTAGCGGATCGGGCCCTGGCCGACCAGGTTGACGCCTTCGCCGACCTCGTAGTCCGGCCGGTCCTTCGCGTTGTTCGCGTACGCTTCGGTCATCGCGCCGAAGATGTCGCCGGTCGACTCGTTCAAGCCGCCGTTCTCGTTGCCGGAACCCGCGCCGCCCGGGGTGGTCTGGAAGATGCCGTGCCCGAACTCGTGGCCGACGACGTCCATCGAGGTGGCCTGGCGCCGGTTGTCCTGCGAGTGCCCGAAGTGCGTCGAAGAGCCGTCCCAGTAGGCGTTGACGTCGTTGAGCCCGACGGACGCCGGGTAGCCCCGGCCGCTGCCGTTGATGCCGTTGCGGCCCAGCCAGTCCTTCAGCATCTTCCACTCGGTCTGGACGCTGAACAGGGTGTCGACGCAGCCGGTTTCGAGGTTCGTGCCGGAGCCGTTGCCCCAGCTGTTGTCCGGTCCGCTGTAGACAGACCCGCCCTCGCGGCCGCAGCTGAGGCCCGGGCGGCCGGGGTCGCGCATGGAGTAGGTGGAGCCGGACTGCGTCGTGTCGATCGAGACGGTGCCGACGTAGTAGCTGTTGCCGGTTCCCGCGGCGTTCACCGCGTTCGACTGCGGCTGGGACTTGGCCCCGGAGCTGAAGGTCTTGATGTCGTCCCGCTTGTCGAGCACCGCGCCGGTGGCGGCGTCGACGAACACGTGCAGCTTGCTCGGCGCCGTGGCGGTGCGCCCGGAGACGACTACCTCGTAGGCCAGCTTCGGATTCGTCCCGGCCAACACCACCTTCTCCGGCG
The DNA here is from genome assembly GCF_041346965.1 of Amycolatopsis sp. cg13. GTDB lineage: Bacteria > Actinomycetota > Actinomycetes > Mycobacteriales > Pseudonocardiaceae > Amycolatopsis. Next base: position 1,704,633 of record NZ_CP166848.1, on the reverse strand, counting down.
TGCTCACACTGTCCACAGTGGGCAGTTGAGCGCGCGCGGCGGAAGCCGCCTTCGCGGCGTCGAGAACGGCCTGCGTCCCCACGGAGATGGGCGCGGTCTCCGCGGCGCTGGTGCCGCGGACGTTCCCGGCCCCGTCCGCGACGACGACCGCGTCCCCGCCCACGACCCGCAGGCCTTGGTAGGTGCGCTCGTAGGCGCCGTAGAAAAGTCCGGCGTCGCCCGCGGTCAGGCCGACGCGCCGGAACGCCTCCGCGGGGCCGCGGCTGAGCGCGGCGAGCCCGGAGGCGACCGCTTGATCAGCGGCGCGCGCGGCTGCCGCGTCCGGGGACGCGGGCTGGGCTTCCTGGGCCGCGCCGGCCGGAACCGTCGGCAATACGAGCGTCATAGCGAGCCCGGCGGCAGCCGCCAGGCCCGTCGTGAGTCCGCGATGGGGCATCGAGGTCTTCCTTCCATGAAGGCAGGACGATGGGTGCGGGGAGAGGGAACGTGTCCGGCCGCTTACGGTGGGTATGCGGCCGAGCACAGTCGAGTAAAGGATCGGCGCATCGGGGCGTCAATGCTCCAAACGGACCAACGGTATGTTCAGGATTCGCCGGTCAATTCGTATATGCCTTGCCGATGCAGGGATTTTCGGTGCTTTCGGCATCGAGCCGACTTTCGTAGGGAATGTCCCGGCTGCCGTACGAATGTCGGAAAAGTTCGCCCGGGAATGACCGGCCGGCCCGCGGGCGCGGCGCCTCCGGGCGCTATTCCTGAGCGATCGTGTCGAGCACGGCGAGGGCGAGTTCGACACTGCCCGCCGCGTCGGCCGCTCCGGCTTCCTTCCGCCCCGGGCCGTACACCCGGCAGCGGTCGTCGCCCAGCGGCTCTGTCCAGAGGCCCACCGCTTTGGTGTAGCGGACCGCGGGCCGGAAACCGAGATTGTCATGGGAGGTGAACGGATACAGCGCACGCAGCCGCGGTTGCCGGGCGGCGGCCGCGAGGAACGAGTGCAGTGCTCTCAGGCGAGCGGCCTGCCATGGGTTGGCGAGGTGCTGCTGCCACGTGAACTCGATGCCTTCGCCGCGTTCGCAGGCCTCGGACCAGGGACTGAACTCCGCGAAGGGGCACGCGGCATTGAGCTGCCGGACCGGAACGCCGCTCAGCCAGATCCGGATCGACTCGGCGACGGCGGCCAGCTGCGCTGTGTTCCCGTGCGCCAGCTGGACCCCGGATGCCCAGAACTGCAGGGTGAATACTCGTTCTTCGCTGCCCATGACGACATCGACGCTGCGGTCTTCGTCGCGCACGACAGCGGCCACGTCGCGCCACCCTGGAGACGACAGGAGACGAGCCTCAAGGTCGTGACCCGCCCGGTCGAATTCGCGCTGCAGCGCGATCTGGAACGACGACGCCTCGGCGATGTCCGGGTACAGACTCCAGTCCACCAGATTCCCCCAGAAGCAGCTGATCTCCCGGTTTACCGGATACGGGCGGAGTGGGTGGCGGCTGGCCGATCGCGGAGAATGTCGGTGCGTTGGCGGGCACCCGCTCGTCGGCGCGACCGCCGGGAAGATCACCGTCGGCAGGAAAACCCTTGCTACGACTGGGCATCGCGGCGATCACGGTGCACGGATCGGGGCGGTCGGCGATCTCGGCCGCGACCTTCCGAGCCTTGCGGCGATAGGCGCTGTTCTCGAGCGCTTCCGCCACGGCTGCACGGATTCCGGCCGCCGAGTCCACCGTGATCGACGTCCGGGACGCGGCCGCGCGGGCGGCGTTGATCGGCTGGTCGGCCCCTTGCGGCCAGAGCACCATGGAGAGCCCGTGCGCCAGGGTGCCGAGAATGGTGCCGACACCGCCCGCGCCGACCACTAGAGCGGCCCGGTCGAGCAATTGGCCCAGCGGCACGAAGGGCACGTACTGCACACGCGGGTCGGCTCGGATCTCCTGGCTCGCGGTGGGACGCCGGAGCGACGAGCCGAGCGTGGGGAGCACGTTGGCCCCGCCGTCGGCGACCGCCGCTACGGCCGTGGAGAGCACGTCCGGGTCGGAGAAGATGGTGCCGAACGTGACGAGCACCGTCGGCCTGCCGGGAGGGTCGAATTCGGACAGTTCCAGCGCGACGTCCTTGGCCCGGCGGTGCGCCTGCGGCCGGACCGGGCGCACCAGAGAACCAGGGGCCCAGTCCGGATCCTGCAGCTGCGGCGGGCACGGGTCGAGATAACTCGCGGCCGGGGCCGGGCAGTCGCGGCGGGCCGAGGCCGCGCGATCGATCTCGTCGCTGATCACCGCTGGCAGCGCTGGTCCGATTCCGGCGCGGTGCCAGGAGATTCCCAGCCGAGCGGCGACGGTGGGGCCGATGGCATCGAAAGGCTCGGCGATAACCATGTCCGCGTGCCAGTCGGCGGCTTTGTCGATGCTTTCGGAGAGGCTGAGGTCGACGCGTGCTCCGCCGATGACCGCGGGCGTCGGATGGAACACGTCGGCTCCGGTGCGGCGGGCCGCTTCCTCGGAGAACTCGCCTGACATCGCTCCGGCGTCGAGGAATTCGACCTCCGGGGGAAGTTCGGCCGTGATCGCGGACCGGAATCCGGCGCTCGACAGCAAGCCGACTGAGTGCCCGGCTTCGACCGCCGCCTGCATGAGCGGAACCAACGGCAGGATGTGGCCGAAAGCGGGGGTCGCGCTGACGAGAAGCTTCATGGCATCGTCCGTCCTTCGAAGCGGCACCCGTTGTGCCGCAGGGAATTCCGGCGGGCGTCGCTGGCTTCAGCGATGACCTTATGCCTGGTGAAGGACGGCGAGGGGCGAAACCGTCGCGGAGTTGCCTGTTGCGCGCACAGACGCTGCTCGAAAGACCGGTCTGTCCACATTAGACTTCGCCGCCTCGCAGGCGATCGCGAGGCGGCGAAGGGGTTCGCTCAGGCCGGGGAGCTGGCGGTGGGGACGTCGATGCCGTGCGCGGCCACGACTTCGGCGCTTCCGTCGGCGAGGCGGTAGCGGAGGCCGACGACGGCGGCCCGGCCGTCGGCGACGCGGTCGGCGAGTACGCGGGAGCGGTCGAGCAGCAGGTCGACGGTGTGTTTGACGTGCTCGGCGAGGATTTCGTGCGGTTCGACCCGGCCCGCCGCTCGTGCGGCGAGGACGCTGGGGGTGACTTTTTCGACGACGTCGCGGACGTAGCCGACCGGCGCGAGCCCGTCCTCCAGCGCCGCGCGGGCCGCGCCGACGGCACCGCACGAGTCGTGGCCGAGGACGACGACGAGGGGGCAGCTCAGCAGGTCGACGCCGTATTCGATGCTGCCGAGCACTTCGCCGCCGATGACCTGGCCGGCGGTGCGCACGACGAAGAGGTCGCCGAGGCCGCGGTCGAAGATGATCTCGGCGGCGAGGCGGGAGTCGGAGCAGCCGAACAGGACGGCGAAGGGGTGTTGGTTCGGTGCGATCGCCGCGCGCCGGGCCGCGTCCTGGTTCGGGTGTTCCGGCGTGCTGGTGACGAAGCGCTGGTTGCCGGCCATGAGCAGGTCGAACGCTTCCTGCGGGGTCGGCGGTGTCGTGTCGGCCATGGCTTCAGCCTAAGCCGGGAAGGGCCGGCCCGGGTGTTGCGATCGTCTCGCCGCCGAGAGGTTTCGACGCGGGCCGGAGCGGTTAGCGTCCGCGGCCCAGTGCCTCCCGTTTGACGAACCCGACCAGCGCGGTCGCCACGAACAGGACCGCGCCGACCACGATCAGCCAGAACAGGCCCTTGATCACCACCCCGAGCACGATGCACACCAGCCAGATCACCAAAAGCAGACCGAGCAGCGCCAGCATGGGGGTCCTCCTGACCGTCGCCGGGAATTGCGGTTCACCCGACGGGTACCCCGGCACGCCCGGACCATGCGGCCCCGATCGCGCTGACGACGCCGGGACCCCTCCCGCCGGGGCCGGGCACTCTTGCCGCCGACGAGCTCGGCTCAGGAACGGAGCGCCCAGTGCCCGGACAGCGATGCGCAACCACTTCTCCGCGGGGACAGGATCTACGGCGCTTCACCAGGCTGACCTCGGCGCAGCTCGCGGGGAGGCCAGGTCGCGTCCGGCTCCTCTTGACGGTTGTCGGCACCGCGGCTGCGCTGGCCGCCTGCGGCTCAGCGCCGCCCACTGCCGCGCCCGCCAGCCGCCCGGCGAGCGCACTGTCGTCGAGCCCGTCTGCCTCGGAGTCCGACCCGCCGCCCGCGCCGATCAAGGCGGACCCGAAGTACCTGCCGAGCTGGATGCGGGACGCGACCGAGAACCCGTCCGACACGGTGGCCCAGGACTTCGCTGCGGCCGCGATGACCCGCTTAGAGAGCGATCTCGTCCACCGCGGGCTGGGGTCCTTGCAGGAACTGCCCGACTTCCCGCAGCGCGCGGTGCGGCAGTGCACCGCGCTCAACGCCCGCCTGCCCGACCCGGACGGCGAGGCAGTCCGGAGTTTCAGCACTCCGCGGCATCCGGTGAGCCGGGCCGAGGGCACGCGGATCAACGCGGCCATTCGCCGGGACTGCACCTGATCCACAGCAGGCAACGGAGGCGTGGTTGGACCGGTTCCGGCCCTAGGTTTCGGCCGCGCAGCGCGGACCGCTGGTGATGATCGGCGTCCAGCGGATGTGGCGGAATCCGCCCCGTCAGCGGTCAGCGACCAGATTCGACCAGCTGCCCGCTTCCAGTTGCGCCAGCAAGTCCTCGGCCATCTCCCCAGCACCGTCGTCCGGGCAGGCCAGGGTCCGCAACGTTTCCGCCGCGCTGCGGATCTCGCGTTCGACCGCGTCGATCAGGTCCACCGGCTGCCCGTCTTGGCCGCGGTAGCTGTCGTATCCGGGCTCCGGGACGAAACAGCCCCACCAGTCCAGCAACGTATTCAACGCCGCGATGCGCGGCTTGCCCGGCAGGTCCCGGACGACGCCGAGCAGGATGCGCGCCGCCGGGACCGCGGCCGGGTACAGGGTCCCGCCATGGTCGTTGCCGACTGCGGCGACCAAACGGCGGACCGCCGAGGCGGCGTCGTCCGCAGACGCTGACTTGGCTAGATCTCCCGCAGCGGCAGCGGCTTCCGCCGGCCGGTACCACGTCGGTCCAGGCAGTGCGTGCCAATCCCGGGAGTCCATCGCGTCACCGTACACACGACATCGGCGTTGGCCCCAGCGCCGACCAGCTGATCCGCTATCTTTCGCCCGTGGCTATCGAGGTGGTGGAGGGCACCCTGGTCGAAGTCCCGACCAGCGACGTCACGGGCATGGACCGGCGGGCGTTCGGCGAGTTCGTCGGGCCTCGGGGCGAGCTGGCGTCGTACGCGCTCGGCTGGACTGCCGGGGCGGACCCGCATGTCGCTCGGCTTTCGGTCGGGATCGGAGCGGGCAACCCGGGCGGCGGGACCTTCCACGCGGTCGTCTTCGACGACGGGGACGGGCACGCGTTCTCCTTGGTCGACGACCCGTTCGAGCGCGTCCCGGAGGGCGGCCCGCACCTGACCGCGGAGAAGGCGCGCGCCCACGGCGACCTGCCGTTCGTCTGGGCGGTCGCCGATCTGGTCATGGAGCGCGACCGGCGGGCTTGGTGGCTGCTGCATTGGCTGCTCGGCACGACCTGCGTCCAGAGTGCCGAGGTCTTCGAATGCCGCGAGCCGATTCTGCGGGTCCGGCACGGCGACGACGGCGTCTGGCATCTTCTCGGTGCCTCGGACCTCGACCGCGGCACCGCCAAGACCGGGCACCTGCACCACGCCATCGACGAGGAGCAAAGCCTGCTCGACGTCCTCGACCTGCCGCCCGGCGGCAGCGCGGTCCGGACGAACGCCGGGAGTCCGTGGGAGACCGACGGTTCCACTACCCGGTGAACAGGGCTGGCGTGATCGACTTTCCCGGCGAATAGTTCAGTGAAGGCCTTGAGTCCCCTCAGGAAGTGACGTCCGGCGGTGGGCGTTCCCGCCCGTCGCGGGGTGGAATCGGGAAAGGGCGCGGGGGAGGAGCCGGGAGATGGACGACGTGGAGCTGACGCACCGCGAATGCGTCCGGCTGCTCCGGTCGCCCGAACGCGGCCGCCGCGGCATCGTCGCGATCGACGGCCTCAAGCCGGTCCCGCGCGTCTGCCTCCTTCTCGACGCGGGCGACGTGCTGATCCCGACCGGCCCGGACAGCGGGCTCGTGCGCGCGGCGGCGATGCGCCCGGTCTCGCTGGAATTCACCGACCTGGACAAGGACGGGCGGCCGCGGTGGACGGTCCGCGGGATCGGCCTCGCGCGGCCGATGACCGGGCTCGACGTTCCGCGTCCGGTGCCGCACAGCACCGTCCTCGCGGAGATGCCGGACGCGTTCCGCAACGGCGTCCGGGTCGCGGTGGCCCGCTATCGCGGGAACCGGCCCGCGGACGGGGTCGTGATCCCGGCCCCTCGCGAGGGTTGAGCGGGAGCGGCGCTCGATAACCATTCGGCGACACCGTTCTCAGGCTCCGCCAGGCTGGTTGCGACCGGATATGATGCATTTGCCTGAAATCAGTTGTTCCTGCGTTTCGTGCACTGCTGGTGTCCGACACGAACGGCTGAGTGATCAGGGGGGACTGCGAGGCGAACGCTTCGCGGAAGTGTCATTCAGTCGGAAGGAACCATGAGAACTACTGTCAGGACGTTGAAGTTCGTCGCGATCTGGCTCCTCGGCGCCGGAGCGGTGCTGCTGGGCCTGGGATTCCTCGGCGAGATCACCGCGCCGCCCCGCAGCGGCGCCAATATCGGCGCGGCCGCCGCTTTCACTTTCGGAATGTGCTGCACCGCGTTGGGGCTGGCGGTCGGCGTGGTGGCGGCGGTGACTTGGCGGCGGGTCCCCAAGGGCGAGCGGGGCCCCGCCGGCCCTTTGCTGCCTTGGGAACACCGTCTCCGGCGCTTGACCGCGGCCGCGGTGATCATGATCGCTGCCGGGGCCGTCCTGCAGAGCGCGGGGATCATCGCCCTCCTTCAGCAAACCGTGCACTCCGACCGGCGCGGTGCTTATGCGATCTACTTCGTCGGCCTTGGCAGTGCCGTTTTGGGTTTGCTCGCGGGGATTCCGTACGCGATGTTCTGGCTGTCCTGGCGGAGGACCGTCGCCCATCTCCGGCTCTCGGGCCGCGCGTAGCGGTCAGGCGGGCCGCATTGTCCGCATGGTGCGCTCGACTTCCCAGAAGGCCCGCACGGCGGCGATCTTGCCCGCCTCGTCTACCCGGTAGACGAACACGCCCTCGGCCTCGAGCACCTGTCCGTCGTGCTGGCTGCGGACGTGGCCGGTGAAGGCGACTTCGTTCCCGCACGCGAAAGAATCGTCGAAGAGGAACTCGATCGACTCGTTGGGCGCGATGGCCTGGTCCCAGAACGCCGAGATGGCGTCCCGGCCGCGGTGCCCGTTGCCGTCCGGGTCGAAGTGCGAAGGGCCGACCGGGTCTTCGACCAGGGCGTCCGCGGCGAACAGGTCGAGCCACGCCGCCTTGTCCCGCCTTCGGACGGCGGCGTGCAAGGCTTGGGCGGCGGCGCGTGCGGCGGTCATGGAACCTCCTGGGGTCGATAGCCTGTGGACCATGGTGTTCGACTCCACGCGGCTGGACCTCCAGCCGTACGCCGGGTTCGAAATGGGCCGTTACGTCCGGCGGACGTATTGCAGCTGGGAGGACTCCGGCTGGGAATCCTTGCTCGTGCAGCGGTTCGAGCACGTCCCGGTGGCCGAGGACATGGAACTCCCGGCCGCGGCCGATCTGCACCTGGTGTTGCCGACCAAGGGACGGGCGGTGCTGGAGACGCGGCGAGGCGGCCCGTGGAGGCGAAGTCCGTGGATGCCGGGGCGGGTCGAGTTGATGCCGCCGGATCAGCCCGCCGTGCGCCGCTATCGGGCGGACGGGGTGCTGAACAGCGTGCAGGTCCACATTCCGCGGGCCACCGTCGATGCGACCGCGGCCCAGCTCGGCGGCGCCGCGGTGGACTTCGCCGCGATGGCCGCGTCGTTGACGGCGGGGGATCCGCTGGTCGAGGAGATCATCCGAGCGCTCGGCGGCGCGAGCGAAGCCGACGATCTCTACGCCGAGTCCGCGGCGGCGTTCCTGACGATGCAGCTGCTCACCCGCCATGCCCGGCTGTCCGCCGGGACGCAGCCGAAGCGGGAGCATCCGCGGGTCCGGGCGGTGGTCGCGGCGATGCGCGAGCGGCTCGCCGAGCCGATCACCCTCGCCGACCTCGCCGGCGAGGCGCACCTGAGCGTCTACCACCTCGTCCGGGTCTTCAAGGAAGCGACCGGGGCGACGCCGTACCGGTATCTGACCCGGTTGCGGATCGACGAGGCGAAACGGCTGTTGCGCGACACCGATCTGACGATCGCCCAGATCGCCGGGCGATGCGGCTTCGCGAACCCGGCGGTGCTGTCGACGGCTTTCCTGCGGCACACCGGAATGCGGCCCTCGGCGTACCGCGATTCTTGACCGGGACGGCATCAGGAAACGGTTCGCGTGTGCCGGAACGCTTCCCTGATCTCCGACACCAGCAGATCCGGCTGCTCAAGGCCGGGGAAATGGCCGCCGCGGTCGAGTTCGTGCCAGGAGCGCAGATCGAGGTACCGGCGTTCGGCCCAGTGCCGGACGGTCGGCCAGGGATCGGCCGGGAAAATCGAGCAGGCGGTCGGGACGGTCACCGGTTGCGCGTTCTCCGCTTCCGCACTGCGCGGCACCCAGCGCATCGCCTCCCAGTACCACCGGGACGACGAGGCGCCAGTGCCGGTCAGCCAGTACAGGGCGATGTTGTCGATCTGCTGCGAAATGCTTACGCCGCCACCGATTTCGGGCCGATTGTCGGCGTAGGCGGCGAATTTCTCGCCCAGCCACGCGGCCAGCCCGGCGGGGGAGTCGAGCAGCGAATAGCCCAGGGTCTGCGGGCGGGTGCTCATTTGCATCCCGAAGCCGTAGCCGTCGGTCAGGTGCAGGGCGCGCCGGTCGAGGACGCGTTGTTCGGCGGGGCTGGGCGCGAGCAGATCGTCGGGCATCGGCGAGGCCACCGGCATCGTCAGGTGCAGACCCGCGACGCGCTCGGGCACGATCCGCGCGAGCTCGGTGCTCACGAACGCGCCCCAGTCCCCGCCGTGCGCGCCGAAACGCGGGTAGCCGAGCACGGTCATCAACTGTGCCCACGCCCGCGCGGTGCGCCCGGGATCCCAGCCCTGCTCCCGCGGCCGGTCGCTGAAGCCGAACCCTGGCAGCGCCGGGATCACCAGGTGGAAGGCGTCGCGCGCGGAACCGCCGTGCGCGACGGGATCGCTCAGCGGTCCGATGACGTTCTCGAACTCGAGGATCGACCCGGGCCAGCCGTGCGTCAGGACCAGCGGCAGCGCTTTCGGTTCGGGGGAACGCACGTGCCAGAACGCGATGCCAAGGCCGTCGACCACCGCCCGGTAGTGGGGGATGGCGTTCCACTGCTCCTGCCGCGCGTGCCAGTCGTGTTCCCGCCAGGCCGTCAGCAGCTTCGCCAGCTGGGCCAACGGGATGCCCTGGGCCGCGTCCGGCACGGTCTCGTGTTCGGGGAGCCGGACCCGGTCCAGTCTCGTCCGCAGATCGGCAAGATCCTCTTCGGCGACGCGGATGGGCGCGGGGCGGGGCAGCGGGTCGTTCGCGGAAATATCGGCCACGAGTGCAACCGTAGGGCCGGGCGGCTCCCGCCTCCATGTCCGAGATTGCGGTGTGCGAGTCGATAATTGCGCTCCGCGCCCGGCGTTGGCGGCACACCGGGACGGCACGCGGGTGTCAATTGTCCCGCCGCGCCAGCAGTGGAAAAGAGCTTCAGCAATTATCTTGCCGATAATTTTCCATTGCGAAAATCGAATGTAACGCCCGGTGTTTTCTTCTCGATTACGAGGCATCGCGGCGCGGCCGGATCTTCGGCGCCTCGAAATGATCAGTCGAACGAATCCCGGGGATGGGAAACGCATGTCGACAGAAAATGATGTCCGTCTCGAGGATTCCGATGCTTCCGTGCGCGATGCGCGGCGCCGGGTGCGGTGGCCGCTGCTGACTGTGGCCGGAGTTGTCCTGCTGGGCTTGTACTCCTGGTGGCTCGGGCCGGTCGCGCTCGTGGCGCCGTGGGACAATTTCATCCTGCTGGACGGCGGCTACCGGATCGCGCAGGGTCAAGTTCCCGGCACCGATTTCTCGAATGCCATCGGCCCGTTGGTCTATGTGCTCGCTTCGCTCGGCATTCAGCTGCAAGCAGTTCCATCGCTTGCCGCGGTCACGTACGGCTGTTTGCTGTTTCTCCCGGTCGCGGCCGTGCTCGCCGGATATGTTTCCCATCGGCGGTTGCCCGGCGGGTACGCGACCGGATTCACCGTCTTCATGGCATTGCTGGTCATTTCCGTCCGGCCGCCGGGCTACTCGCCGGGCACGACCACGTACGCGATGCTCTACAACAAGTTCGGCTGGCTGCTCTACTCCACGCTCCTGCTCGCCGTGCTGGTCCGGCCGCGCACGCGGCGACCGCTGGCCGACGGCGCTGTCCTCGGCCTTGTGCTCGGACTGCTCGCCTACGACAAGGCGAGCTTCTTCCTGATGGGCGTGGTCGCCGTCGTCCTCGGACTGTTCCTGCGGACCCTCGCCGCGCGGGAGATGCCTGGCCTGGCCGGCGGTTTCGGGCTGATCGTGGTGGTGTTCTGGCTGGGTTTCGGGATCAGTCCGGTCGGTTACGCGGGCGACGTCGCGACGGCGTTCGCCGCGCAGGGAAGCGGGAAGCGGCTGAGCATGCTGCTGCACGCCGTCGCGTACAACGCTTCGGTCGGCGCGCTCGCCTTGCTCGTCGTAGCCGGGCTTTTCTTCCTCGCCCGGCGGCGCGGAGAACCGGCTCGGCCGTGGCGCCTGCTCCTGATCACGCTGTTCGTGCTCGGTTCGAGCGTCGTGATCTCGGCCGCCAACAGCCCGGAGAAGTCCGACCTCGCCGCACTTGCCGTCATCCCGCTCGTGCTCGTGGCGGCGCTGAAACCGGAGCTGCCGCGCTGGACCGGAGGAGACGGTCGACGCCGGATTCCGGCGCCGTTGCTCGCCGGGCTCGTCCTGCTGCTCATCGTGACGACGGCGCCGATCGCCGGGAAGGACGCGCTGGCACTCGGCATCAGCGCGTCGCGCCGGGACCTCGTCGAAGCACCTCCGCAGTCGCAACGGATCACCAGCGCGCACCTCGGCGACTTCGTCGTCCCGCCGGACGCGACCTGGCAAACCGCCTACCGCACCGCTTCCGCCGTTCCAGCGATGCTCGACGACGGACTGGCGTTGCTGCGCCGCCACATCCGGCCCGGCGATCGCGTGGCCAGCATGTCCTTGGCCAACCCGTTCGCCTTCGCGCTCGACCTGGCCCCGGCGACCGGCGGCCCGCTCTGGTGGGACCTGGAGATCAGCTTCGACGAGCGCACTTACCCGCCGGCGGACCAGGTTTTCGGGGACGCGCAGTGGGTCATGGTGCCCAAGCTGCGGGCCGGACAGGGCTGCTGCCAGGACACTGTCGAGACGATGACCCGGATCTACGGCGGCTATCTGGCGCAGCACTTCCGGATGGCCGAGTCCACAGCGGACTGGACGCTTCTGGCCCGCTCCTGACCTTCGGCGATAAGCTCGGCCCGTGGACACGGGTGATTACCGGGCCGCGGTGACCGGGATCCTCGGCTCCGCGGCACAGGAAACTTCCGCCAGGCTGCAGCGGTTCTGGACCGCGGCGGGCGCCGAGGGCATCGTGATCGACGTCTTCGTGGACCAGGACGGCGAAGGCCCGTTCGACGTCTGGGCCCGGTTCGAAGGACCTGACGCGTTCGCGCTCGACCGCCGGTTCGACGACGATCGGCACCTTTTCGGCGTGGAGTGGGGTGAAGACGGCTGGGCGCCCGCGGTCCCACCCCGTCCGCGCGGATGGACGCGCGACGACCTCGAAGCGGCCGTCGTCGACGTCGTCACGGAGTGGATCACGCCGCTGATTCCCGCCGAGGCGCCCGAGGGCTTCTGGCGGATCGGTACCTTCGCGTGAGCGAGGGGCTTCCGGGCCGCCTGTCCTTCCGGACTGTCTACGGCGGACCGGCGATCCCGCTCGACGAACTCGTCACCCGCGTGGCGGCGCGCGTTCCCGACTTCGACCCGGAATCCGAGCGGGCCCGGTTCGCGTTCCTTTACGGCGCCCCAGACGCTGCGCCATCATGACGCACCCAGACATCGTGACCTACGAAGCTCTCCCGGCGGCATCCGGACGCGCGCACGCGCTGCGCACCCGCAAGCCGTCGGCGGCCCCAAGCGAACCGAGCGCACGCACCGGGAATGGGGCGTCCGGGAAAGACCGATGGGCCGCGACGGCAACGGGTATCGCTCGGTGAAGCTTCCTTCGCCGAACCACTAGGCCCGTTGAGGGAGTTGTTCAGGACTCGCCGAGCGCCTGCCCGGCCTTGGCCCAGTTCCCGCGCAGAGTGTCCAAATAGGACTGTGCCTGCGGGCCGGGTTTGGTCCCGCGCGCGAAGGTCTTCATCGCAGCGGGCCCCGCGTTGTAGCCGAGCGCGAGCAGTTCGTCGGAGGTGATCGAGCCGGACCGGTGCGGGGGCAGTTGCGCGGCCAGGTCGTGCAGGTACCAGGCTTCGGCCTGGATCGCGAGGTCCGGGTCGTCCGGCAGCTGGTCCCACGAGCGCCCGGCGAACGCCCGGCCCTTCTTCGTGGCGTTGAAGGTCGCCTCGTGCATGTTCGCGACCCCGAACGCCGCTCCCGGTTTCATCCGCTGCCAGGCGCGTTCGAGACCCGGGTCGTGCGGTTTGTACGACTCGTTGAACAGGATCGCCATGACCAGCCGCGGCGACACGCCCGCCTCCTGCGCCCGCGTCCGCGCCGTCGGGGCGAACCGTGCGGTGTCCTGGTTTCCGCCGAGTGCGGGGGAGGAAGCCTGCGTTGTCGGGGTCGCAGGTGCGGTTTCCGGCTGGGTCAAGGTGCCGGTGCAGGCGGCGAGGCACAGTCCCGGCACCGCCGCCGCCAGCCATCTTCGCCAATTCCGCATCGTGTCCGCCTTCCTCCTCGATGCTTCCACCTTGGCAGAAGACGGGCGGCCGACGCTCATGAGTCCTTGACACTTCTTCGGCACCCTGTGCGGCATGACCTTCCTTCGCATGGCCGTCGCCGCGCTGGCGCTGGCTTTGGTGACGATCCTGGCACCGCAGGCATCAGCCGCGCCGGGCGTCGGCGTTGTCGAGTACAACCTCGGCGACCAGGCTTTCCGCGATCCCACCGTGTCCGTGCCGATGGAGCTGGCCGCCGTCGTGCACTATCCGCGCGATCTCGGCGGCCGGCCGCATCCGCTGATCGTGCAGGAGCACGGCAGCTGGTGGAGCTGCGTGGACCCGGTCGCGAAGACGCCGGGCGGCGACTGGCCCTGCCCGCCGGGGCAGCGGACCCTGCCGAGCTACCGCGGCTACGACTACCTCGGCGAGAAGCTGGCCGAACGGGGTTTCGTCGTCGTGTCGATCAGCGCCAACGCCATCAACGCGCACCTCCTCGGCGACGAGGGCTACTTCGCCCGTGCCCACCTGGTCAACAAGCACCTGGAGCTGTGGCGCGACCTCGCCCGCGGCGAAGGACCCCTGGCGAGCACCCTCGGCCGGTTCCGCGGACACGTCGACCTCTCCCGCGCCGGAACGATGGGCCATTCGCGAGGCGGCAAGGGCGTGATGTGGCAGGCCTCCGACAAGCACACGCCCGAGTGGCCCGCCGGTGTCCGGATCCGCGCGGTCGTCCCGCTCGCGCCGGTCTACTTCAACTCCACCGAGGACGACAACACCGACGTGCTGGTGACCCGCGTGCCGTTCAAGGTGATCGTCAGCAGCTGCGACGGCGCGGTCGGCACCGTGGGGCTGCAGTACGTCAAAGACGCTGCCGGGAAGAATCCCGATGCGAGCTCGGTGACGCTCACCGGGGCGAACCACAACTTCTTCAACACGGAGTGGTCGCCCGGCAAGATCGGCGGGGAGGACGACGCGCCCGCGAACTGCGTCGGCAAGCTGACGCCGGCTCAGCAGCGCGGCGCCGCGGTTCGTGAGGTCGTGTCGTTCTTTTCTAGCCGCCTGCGGTAGGTCGGGACGGAGCGCGGTAGAGCGCCTCGATCTCTGCTGCGGTGCAGTTCCCGTCATCCACGGCCCTGCACCGCATTCCGGCGGCGACTCCGGATCTCCTCGCCCGCGTGGCGCAGCGCGGCGACCACAGCGGCAGTCTCGGCGTCCGGGTCAGGCAGAGTGACCGCCACAGTCGACCGTCCCGGCCAGGTCGGGTCGTCAACGTCGATGGTGGTCACTCCAGCCGGAATGGACAGGGCGGCGACCTCTGGCACCAGGCATACGCCCAGTCCAGCGGCGACCAGGCCGAGCCGGGCGGGCCAGCCGCGGACGGCGTGGCCGATGACCGGGTCGGCGAGGGTGGGCCAGGCCTGGAACTGGGGGTCGCCGCCGGTGGCTGCGCCGGCGATCCAGGTTTCGCCGGCCAGCTCCGCCACGGGGACGGCAGCGGCGGTCGCGAGCCGGTGGCCGGCGGGTACCGCGACGCACAGGCCGCCGGCGGACACGATCTCCTGTTCGAGGCCGGACAGGTCGTAGGCAGGGAGTCCGGTGCCGACGCCGATGACGGCTAGTGCCAAGCGCCGGGCGCGCAGTTGCCGCAGGAGGGTGGGCGTCGGTCCTTCGGCCAGCGTCACTTCGAGGCCGGGGTGTTCGGTGCGCAGGCGCGCGAGGGCCAGGGGGACCAGCACGGCGGTCGCGGCGGGGAAGGCGCCCAGTTTGATCCGGCCGGACAAGCGGTCGTCCAGGGCCGAGAGATCTTGGTGCAGCGCCTCGACTCCGGCCAGGATCCGGGCCGCGTGCTCCATCACGACGGTGCCCGCCGGGGTGAGCCGCACGCCGCGGCCTTCGCGGAGGAACAGCGCGGATCCGGTCGCGGTCTCCATCGCGGCGACTTGCCGCGAGATCGCCGGTTGCGAATAGCCGAGCAGGCGTGCCGCCGCGGTGAACGATCCGGTCAGCGCGATCTCCCGGACTGCCCGCAGGCCGGACACGGTTACTTCACCCATCCGGAAAGCGTATGGGTCCCATCATGAACTGTCATCCTGCGCATGGTGTTTTGTTGGCATGCTTGAGGTTGTCGAAGTCAGGCAGCCAAAAGGAGAAGATCATGTCGAGAAGCTGGTTCGTGACCGGTGCGTCCCGGGGGATGGGCCGGGAACTGGTCGAACAGGTGCTGGCGCGCGGTGACCGGGTCGCTGCCACGTTGCGTCGCCCGGAGCAGCTGGACGACCTCGCGAAACGGTACGGCGACCGCCTCTGGGTGCGGGCGCTGGACGTGACCGACACGCCGCGAGTGCGTGCCGTGGCCGAGGAGGCGTTCGCCGCGCACGGGCGCATCGACGTCGTCGTGTCCAACGCGGGCTACGGCGTGTTCGCCACGGCCGAGGACCTGACCGACGCGCAGATCGACCAGATGATCGCGACCAACCTGACCAGTTCGATCCAGCTCGCCCGCGCGGTGGTCCCGCGTCTGCGAGCGCAGGACGGCGGGCTGCTGATGCAGATGTCGAGCATGGGCGGACAGCTCGCCTTCCCGACGTTCTCGCTCTACCACGTGACCAAATGGGGCATCGAGGGCTTCTTCGACGCGCTGGCCGCCGAGGTGGCGCCGTTCGGCATCCGCACCACGCTGATCGAACCGGGCATGGTCCGCACCGGCTTCTTCGACGCGGCGACCCGGGTGCCGGTCAGCGCGCCGTACCGGGGTGGGCCAGCTGATCAGGAGCCGATCCCGGTCGAGGAGATGACCGACAGCCTGGAACGCACGGTCGCGGGCATCATCCGCGCGGCGGTGTCGCCGGAGCCGCCGCGGCGTCTGGTGCTGGGCTCGGATGCTTGGCGTCTGATGACCGGCGCGCTGCGGGAGCGGCTGGCGGAGGTCGAGTCCCAGCAAGAAAACGCGGCCACCGCGGATGTCGAGGACCTGCGCGTCAGCGCGGGCTAGCCAGCCGCTCCGGACGGATCAAGGGCGGGCCCCGGAAATTCCCCGCGCCGGGATGCCGCGCCAAGCAGTCCCCGGGGGAAGCTGTTCTCCCTTCATCACCAGGGACATCGCGTCCACCTCCGTGCGATCGCCGACCATGCTGTCGTACAGCACCACCGAGCGCGCGCCGACGCTCGCACCGGATCGGACGTCCACAGTGGACATTTTCATCACCCGGTCCTCGAAGAGGTGGGTCTGGAGCGACGTCGCCGGGCCGACGCAGACGTCGTCGCCGAGGCGGACCAGGTCGAATTCGGTCAGGTACGTCGTCGCGATCCAGCAGCGTTTGCCGATCCGCGCGCCGAACAGCCGCAGCAGCGGGCCCAGCAGCGGGGTGCCCGCCAGCGAGCCCAGCAAAGCGGGCACTGCGGCGGTTTCGTACAGCGCGGTGACGAATTCGGTGCGGCGCACGAACCGGCTCCACAGCGGTTCGACGCGCGGCCGGTACCGTCCGACGATCAGCCATTTCGCGGCGGCGACCGCGAGCACCACGCCGAATCCGCTCAGCAGGGCCGCGATCGGGGTCACGAGGACGGCGGCGAGCACGCCGGACGATTTCCCGGCCTGCAGCTGGGCGAGCAGCACGACGTAGCCGGCCGCGGCGAGCAGGCTGCCGGGGACCACGATCCGGAAGAACTCGATGACCAGCCGTTCCAGGACGCGCAGCCGGGTCGGGCGGAAGATCAGCTCGTCGGCGAACTGGCCGCTGTCCTGGCGGCGGGGGAGCCGGATCGGCGGGGTGCCGAGCCAGGACGTGCCGTCCGGGCTGCCGTCGGCGGGAGCCGCGGTGTGCACGCCGATCAGGCAGCCGTCGCCGACCGTGGCGCCGGAGCGCAGGAACGAGGCGTTGCCGAGGAACGACCTGGTCCCGACTGTCGTGCGGCCGACCGCCACCTGGCCGTGGCAGTACGTCGCGGCCCCGACCGCCGCCATATCGGCCACGAAGCTTTCCGCGCCGAGCGTGAGCAATCCGGGGTCGAGCTGGGAGGCCGTCGACACCTCGGCGCGCGGTCCGATGCGGGCGCCGAGCGCGCGCAGCCAGCCGGGCGTGTACAGCGTGGAGTAGAGCGAGTTGGTGGCGGCGAGGCTCGCGCCGAGGAGTTTGTCCGTGACCCACTTGCGCAGCCCGAACGAGGAGGCGACGTGCCGCACGCCGGGGCGGGTTACGGGGAGCACGAGCCGTTTGCCAGTGAAGACCACGAGGCACACGGTGGCCGCGGTGACCGGTCCGGCGAGCAGGCACGCCCACCACCCTCCGGCGACGCCGTGCGTGAGATACAGCCAGCTGCCGAGCGCGATGGCGGGAGCGAGGAACATCAGCGGCAGCAGTTCGATGCACAGCCAAGCTGCCGTGAACCGGGCCTGCAACGCCCGCGAAGGGGCTTGCCCGGGCCGGGCGCGCAAGGCGGCGACGAGCGGGTCGGTTTCCGCGCAACGCTGAGCAGGAGAACCGGACCAGTACTGCCCGGCCGGGATGCGCTGCCCGGCCGCCGCGGCCGACATTTCCGCGAGACCGGAGCCGACGTCGAGCTGGGCGCCCGGCTCGACGACCGCGTTCGCGCCGACGAAGACGCGGTCGCGCAGCACGACCGGCGCGATCTCGACCCGGTTGCCCCGCACCCGGACGTTCTGCACGTGCGCGCCGTAGCCGACGCTGACGTCCTCGCCGATCGTCAGCAGCGACGGCAGGCCCAGATTCGCGGTCGCGAGCTGGCAGTGCCGGCCCACCCGGGCGCCGAGGAGCCGCAAATACCAGGGCAGCAACGGAGATCCGCTCATCGAGCCGAGCGGGGCCATCGCCAGCAGTCCGCTCACGAGCCACACCCGGAAGTACGCGGCGCTCCACAATGGATACTCGCCCGGCCGGATCCCGCGCGACAGCAGGCGGACACCGGCGATCGGCAGCAGGAACCGTGCGGTCAGGTACAGCACGGGCGCGATCGCCACCAGCAGCCACACGGTGTTGAGCGACAGGACGCCCGCGCTGAGCCCGAGAATCGCCGCGGCCGGTCCGCCGAGCAGCAGGAGAAGCAGGCACAACGCACCGATCTGCGCGGTGCCCCAGCCGAACAGCCGCGCCCGGCCGACGCTCGGGGCCGGCTGGACCGGTTCGCGGCGCGAGTGCGCGGGCGCACGGTTCGCGAATGCCTTGGCGAGCGCGCGAATCGTGGGGTGGGCGTAGACGTCGGCGACGGAGGCGTCCGGTGCGACGCCCCGTTTCCGCAGCAGCGAAACCGCTCGGGCGGCCAGCAGCGAGTGGCCGCCGATGTCGTGGAAGAAATCAGCGGTCACCGACACGTCGGCGGTGCCGAGCAGCTCTGCCCACACCGCGGCGATCGCCCGTTCCGCGCCGGTTTCCGGGGCCACCGCGGCGACCGCGTGGAACCGCGCACCGGACGGGCTGGGAAGGCGGCCGCGGTCGACCTTGCCGCTGGGCATCATGGGCAGTTCGGCGAGCGTGTCGACGTAACCGGGGACCATCGGCGCGGGCAGCCGGTGGCGCAGGCTTTCCCGCAGCTGCGCGACGATCGCGTCCCGGTCGTGGGCGCCCCGGGTGAACGCGAGGTACGCGACGAGGTCCTCGGTCGGCGCGGCGGGATGCGGGGCGACGGCCGCCACCGCCACCTCCGCGTGCTCCATCAGGACGCTCTCGATCTCCTGGAGGTCGATGCGGTGGCCGCGGATCTTGACCTCGGAATCGGCCCGCCCGAGGTACTCGATCTCGCCGCCGGGCAGCACCCGGCCGAGGTCGCCGGTGCGGTAGAGCCTGCCCCCGCCGGTGATCCGCGGGTCGTCGAGGAACCGGTCGGCGGTCAGGTCCGGCCGGTTCAGGTAGCCGAGCGCGACGCCCGGACCGCCGATGCAGATCTCCCCGACGGCGCCGTCCGGGACCGGCCGCCGCCGCTCGTCCAGCAGCCGGATCCGGTAGGTCGGCAGGGCGCGGCCGATGGTGACCGGGCGGCCGGGAAGCAGTTCGCACCAGGTCGCGGTGACGGTCGCCTCGGTGGGCCCGTAGGTGTTGAGCATCCGGCGCCCCGGCCTGCTCCACCGCTGGACCAGTTCGGCGGGGCAGGCCTCGCCGCCGACGAGCAGGGTGCGGATGCCGGGCAGGTCGCGGTCCACTGTGGCCAGTACCGTGGGCACGCAGTACAGGACCGTGATGCGGTGCCGTTCCAGGAAATTCGCGAGACCGGAGCCGATGCGGTCGGCGCCGACCGGCCCCGCGACGAGCGTGGCTCCGGCCGCCCAGGTGGGCCAGACCTCCTCGATCGAGAAGTCGAACGCGATCGTCATGCCCTGGTACACGCGGTCGGTGCGGCGCACGCCGTAGACGTCCGCGACCACCCCGATGAAATTGCAGATGCTCGCCTGGCTGACCGCGACGCCTTTCGGCCGTCCGGTCGACCCCGAGGTGTAGATGACGTAGCACACCTCGCCGTCGACCGGCCAGAGCTGCGGCCGCGCCGGACTGGCCCGCATCGCGTCGGCGGCGAGTTCCCCGGGCTGGAGCACCGGGCAGCGGACCGCGCCGGCCGCCGAGGCCAGTTCGGGTGCGACGAGCAGGAGGTCGAGCGCGGCGTCGGCGGCGACGTAGGCGACGCGGTCCGCGGGCGCCGCGGGATCGATCGGCACGAACGCGGCCCCGGTCTTCAGCACCGCGAGCAACGCGACGTACATCGGCGTCGACCGGGGAATCAGGAGGCCGACCCGGCGGTGCGGGCCGATGCCGCGGCGGATGAGCACGTGCGCGAGCCGGTTCGCGTGCTCGTCCAGCTGACGGTAGGAGAGCTGGTCGCGCCCGCATTCGAGGGCGACGGCGTCCGGTGTCTCGTCGCACGCGCGCTCGAAGAATTCGTGCAACCGCGCCGGAACGGGCGCGCGGCGCGGAACCGGGCGGAGCTGCGCGGTGTCCTCGAGGGAAAGCGACAGTTCCTCGCTCACAAGGTTTTCCTTCTGCGGGGGATGGGTGTCGTGCGGTTCGCGCGGGAAATCCGTGCGGCGGAACACAAACGGCTCGCGATCAGGCCCCGGCGACCGAACCCGATGCCGCGAGCCTGGCCCGCACGGTTTTCCGGCAGGCATGCGGTGTCACGATGACGTGCTCCTCGTTCGCTCGGGACCCCAGGCGCGTCGCAGGCTATGAACGCGACGCTGTGAGAAGCCTGAGTAACCACGATCCGGTGGCCGGGAACACCAGCGACCGCCCCTCTCCTCCGCGGAGACGAGCCGACCGCCCCGCCCGTCCTCCTCCGGGACAAGGCACTTTCCTCAGCCCGGGCGATGCCGAGACCCCGGACCCAGTGACTGACTGTGGACGCAGGTACCGCGGCGAGAGGAAGAACGGCCATGCCAGGTGTCGAGTTGCCACCGCAACTGGTGGTGCAGCGCTGTATCCAGGGCTTCCAGCTCACTCAGACCGTCTACGCGGCCGCCCGGCTGGGCGTGGCCGATCTCCTCGCCGACGGGCCGTTGACGAGCAACGCACTGGCGGAGGCGACGGACGCGGACCCGGCTGCGCTGCACCGCTTGCTGCTGGCCCTGGTGGCTGCCGACCTGCTCGCGACCGAGCCCGACGGCCGGTTCGTGCTGACCGACGCCGGGCAGTTGCTGCGCGCCGGCGTGCCCGGTTCGGCGCGCAACCGGGCGTTGTTCTTCGGCGACCACGCGACCTGGAGCGTCTGGGGGGCGCTGCTGCATTGCGTCCAGACCGGAGAACCGGCTTACCCGCACGTCTTCGGGACGGACGTATGGCAGTACCGGGAACAGCATCCGGAAACCGCGGCGCTCTTCAACAACATCATGTCCGAATTGACGGCGATGAGTTCGGCCGCGTTGGTCCGGGCGTACGACTTCGCCTCGGCCGGAACCGTCGTCGACGTCGGCGGCGGGCACGGGCGGATGCTGGCGTCGATCCTCCAGGCGTTCCCGGGCATCCGGGGAGTGCTGTTCGACCTGCCGCGGACGGTGGCGGGGGCCGAGGAGCTCGCGGCGGTGCGGGATCGGTGCGAGGTCGTCGGCGGCGATCTGTTCGGCGAGGTTCCGGCCGGGTACGACACGTATCTGCTGTCCCGCGTGGTGCACGACTGGGACGACGAGCGCACAGTGGACATTCTCGCCCGCTGCCGCCGCGCGATGAAGCCGGACGGCAAGGTCCTGTTACTCGAACGGGTGGTTGCGGGCGAGCCGGATCTGGCGTCCGCGCTGTCGGATCTGACCATGCTGGTGGGCACCGGCGGCCGGGAGAGGACGGGCGACGAGTTCCGTGCCCTGCTCAGCCGGGCCGGGCTGCGCGTCACCGCGCTCACGCCGGTGCTGCACGGGCTCCAGGTGATCGAATCCGTGGCCGCACAGGAGGTTTGACCTCGCCGCGCCCGGGTGGTTCAGTGGCGCGATGACAGAGCTGGCGGGGTTGCTGGACGAGGCCGTCGAGGGATTCGGCGGCCTCGTTCGCGCGGTGGAGCCGGACCAGTGGCGGCTGCCGTCGCCGTGCCCCGACTTCACCGCGCTGGGCGTCGTGGAGCACGTCGTCGAAAGCCTGATCCAGTACGCCGATCTGGTGGACGCCAAGCGATTCGACACCGAGCTGACTGTCGAGCTCGCCGGTGCCGACGTGTTCGCTGCCTACCGGGCCGCGGCCGTCCGGGCGGTCGGCGTGTGGTCGCGGGAAGAAGTGCTCGCCGCCGAGCATCCGATGCCTTGGGGGCCGATGCCCGGCCGCGGCCTGCTCGGTTATCTCGTGCTGGAACACGTGGTGCACGGCTGGGATCTCGCCACCGCCACCGGACAGAAGAGTCCCTTCGGCGACGAGCTGGTCCGGGCCGTGGACGGCATCGCGCGCGGGCACCGCGAACAGGATCTGCGCCAGCCCTACATGTTCGCGGCCCCGGTGCCCGTTCCCGGCGGCGCGCCGCTGCTGGACCGTCTCGTCGGCTTCCTCGGCCGCCGTCCGTCCACTGTGGACTGACCTCCTCCCGGCGGAGGACGTCCGCCCGCCCGATCTCCTCCCGGCGGTCGCGCTCCCTGCCGACCTGCGGGCGATGCCGGCCGGACCTGTCGGCTGCGAATCTTTTCCCGGTGGGGCGATGAGTCCTGGCGGGAAGGGGATCGGCTGTGGCGGCGACCGAAGACGGCAGTGCGGTGACGGGCGAGGTCGAGGACCTGCTCGGTGCGGTGGGCACGAAGGTCCTGGCGCGGGACGGGCACACCTGCTTCGGCGATCTGGGCGTGGATTCGCTGGCCCGGCTGGAAATCTCGAAACGCGTGCAGGACCGCTACGGCAGCGACATCGAAGACCTGCTGACCGCGGAGACGACCCCGGTCGCACTGGGCGAGATCATCGGCGGCCTCGCCGCGCCGCGTCCGCCGGCCCGCGTCGAGAATCAGGTGGAGATCGCCGCGCCGATCGGCTACGTGTGGAACGCGGTCAACGACGTCCGCCGCTGGACCGAACTGTTCACCGAGTACGCCGCGGTGGAGGTGCTGGCCGAGGGCGAAAACTGGGTGACCTTCCGGCTCACACTCAACCCTGACGCGAACGGCGTCAGCTGGTCCTGGGTGTCGCGCCGCCGCTGGAACCGGGACAGCTGGACGGTCCGCGCGTGGCGGATCGAGCGCGGCAACTTCGCATTCATGCGGCTGCGCTGGACGTTCGAGGCGCTGGAGAAGGACCGCACCCGCATGACGTGGGCGCAGGAGTTCCGGATGAAGCCGTCCGCGCCGCTGGACGACGCCGCGATGACGCGTCGGCTAGACACGAACTCCGCGGCCCAGATGGAGATCATCGCCCGCCGGATCGAACAGCGCCGGGGCCGTCGGCGGACCTGGGACGACACGCCTTCGGTGCGCGGGCGCGGCGGCGACATGCGCACCCTGATCGGCCCGGCGGCGTGCGGATCCGCTTACGGCATCAGCGGATTCGTCGAACTGGCCCCGGGCGAGCGGATCGCCGAGCACCGGCATCCGTACTCCGAGGAGCACTTGCTGGTGGTGTCCGGACGGGCTGAGATCGACCTCGACGGCACGCCGGTCCCACTCGGGCCTCGCGAGGGGCTGCTGGTGCCGCGCGACGTCCGGCACCGGCTGCGCAACGCCGGCGACGGCCCGTTGACGGCGGTGTTCGCGCTGAGCCCGCTGGCCCCTCGCCCGGAACTCGGGCACGTGGACACCGAGTCCGGAGAGCAGTGATGACCCGTCGCACCGCGGTGACCGGCGTCGGCGTCTTCGCGCCCGGCGGCCCGGACCGGGAGGCCTTCTGGCGGCGGGTGCTGTCCGGCCGCCCGGCGATCCGCACGATCACCGCCTTCGACCCGGCGCCCTTCCGGTCCCGGATCGCCGCCGAATGCGACGACGTGCCGGACCTGCACGAGGACCGCTACGTCGCGATGGCGCTGGCCGCCGCGGACGAGGCGGTCGCCGACGCGGCGATCGATCTGTCCACACTGGACCCGTTCGAGGTCGGGGTGAGCATGGGCACCGCCGTCGGCGCGTCGGTCCGGCTGGAGGAGCAGTACGCGCTGGCGAGCGGCAACGGTCGCCTGTGGACAGTCGACGGCTCGCGGGTGACCGGCGATCTGTACCCGGCGCTGGTGCCGTCCAGCCTGGCGGCCGAGACCGCGATCCGGCTGCACGCCTGCGGTCCGGTCGTGACGGTGTCCACCGGCTGCACCTCCGGCATCGACGCCGTCGGCCTGGCACATGAGATGATCCTGGACGGCGAAGCCGACGTCGTGCTCGCCGGTGCGTCCGACGCGCCGGTCACGCCGATCACCGCAGCCTCGTTCGACGCCATCCGCGCCACCAGCCCGCTCAACGACGACCCCGCGCGGGCCTCCCGTCCGTTCGACGCCACCCGGGAAGGGTTCGTGCTCGGCGAAGGCGCGGCAGTGCTGGTGCTGGAAGAGCTGTCGGCGGCGCGACGGCGAGGCGCGCGCGTGTACTGCGAACTGTCCGGCTACGCGGGCCGTGCCAACTCGTTTCACATGACCGGTCTCAAACCGGACGGCACCGAGATGGCTGAAGCGATCCGGATCGCCCTGCGGCAAGCCGGGCTCGCGCCGGAGCAGATCGACTACATCAGCGCGCACGGCTCCGGCACGAAGCAGAACGACCGGCACGAAACCGCCGCGTTCAAACTGGCCCTCGGCGACCACGCCCGCCGCACGCCGATCAGCTCGATCAAGGCCGTCGTCGGGCATTCGCTCGGCGCTATCGGGGCCATCGAAACGGCTGCCTGCGTACTGGCGATCCGCGACCGCGTGGTGCCGCCGACCGCGAACCTGCGCACCCCGTCGCCCGAATGCGACCTCGACTACGTGCCGCTGGTCGCGCGGGAGCACCGGGTCCGGCACGCGTTGTCGGTGGGCAGCGGATTCGGCGGCTTCCAATCCGCGATGGTGCTGTCGGAGCTCTCGGGCGGGGCCTCGTGAATCCCGTCGTGATCACCGGCCTCGGCGTCGTCGCGCCGAACGGCGTCGGCACGCAGCAGCAGTGGAAAGCCACGCTGGCCAAGCAGAGCGGCATCGCCCCGCTGCCGGCCGAGGTGCACGGCGGGTCCGGGCTGCGCTTCGGCGGCCAGGTGCCCGACTTCGACCCGGACGAGTTCGTCCTTCCCCAGCAACGGGTTCAGACCGACCGGTGGACCTGGTTCTGCCTGGCCGCGGCGCAGCTCTGTTTCGCCGACGCCGAACTCGACCTCGATCGCGCCGATCCCTACTGCCTTTCGGTGGTCACGCCGAGTTCCACCGGCGGCAACGTCTTCGGGCAGCGGGAGCTGCAGTCGCTGTGGTCACAGGGTCCTCGAGCCGTCACCGCCTACCAGTCCATCGCCTGGTTCTACGCCGCCAGCGCCGGGCAACTGTCCATCCGGCACGGTCTGCGGGGCCGCTGCGCGGTGACCGCGGCGGACGGCGCGGGCGGGCTCGCCGCGGCGGGCGCGGCGCTGCGGATGCTCCGCACCGACCCGGGCCAGCGGATCCTCGTGGCGGGCGGCGAGGCGCCGTTCTCGCCTTACTCCATGGTGTGCCACCAGCGGCGGGCCGACCTGAGCCGGTCGGGGGAGTACCAGCCGTTCCGCACTCCCGCCACCGGCGGCGTGCTCGGCGAGGGCGGGGCCGCTTTGCTCGTCGAGACCCTGGAGTCGGCGACCGCGCGGAACGCACCCGGCCGCTACTGCGAACTCGCCGCCGTCGTCAGCACGCACGACGCCCACGACCAGACTGAGGCTCCGCACACTCCCGGCGCTCTCGTCGCCGCGATCACCCGTGCGCTGCGCCGAGCCGACGTCGCTCCGGACGAGGTCGACGTGGTGTTCGCCGACGGCAACGGTGCCGCCGACTGGGACCGCCTCGAACTGACTGCCCTGCGTGCCTGCTTCGGCGACGGGTTCGCCGACGTGCCGGTCGCGGTGCCCAAAACCATGACCGGCCGCCTCAACTCCGCCGGTGCGCTGCTGGATTTGTGCTGGGCCGCGCAGGCTTTGGCCTACGACATCGCGCCGCCCGCGCTGGGCGGCGCCGACGGGCCGCTGGCGGTGACCGGCGAGCCGTGCTTCGCCGCCGGGCTGAACACCGCGCTCGTCATCGCCCGGGGAGCGGGCGGGTTCAACGCGGCGGCCGTGCTCAAGTCGATCGGGGGCCGGGCATGACCACAATGGACATTGCCGCGACGATCGTCGACCTCAGCATGCCGGTCGCCGACCTCCCGTTCGACCCGGGCGTGGTCCGGATCAAACCGTGGACGCACAAGGACGGCCCGCGCCGGATCGGGCGCAAGGCGGCCTTCTCCCGGCAGTTGCCGCTCCCGACCCGGATGCGGCGCGCGGCGGGGTATCTCACCGGTCGCCGGCGGATCGACGAGCGCAGCTTCCCGGACGGATTGTTCCTCGGCAACGAATTCCTGACGCTGTCGGTGCACGCGGGCACCCACATGGACGCGCCGTTCCACTATGGACCGACCTGCGAAGGCGGTGCCGCCAAACGGATCCACGAGATCCCGCTGGACTGGTGCGTCGGCCCCGGCGTGGTGCTGACGCTCACCCACCGCGAGGCGGGCGAGTCGATCACCGCCGACGACCTCGCCGGCGAACTGGACCGGATCGGCCACGAGCTCTCGCCCGGCGAGATCGTGCTGCTGCGCACCGGATCCGACCGGCTGTGGCCGACCCCCGCGTACTTCGGCGGCCACCCGGGCATGACCGTTCCCGCCCTGGAGTTCCTGCTGGACCGCGGGATCAAGGTGATCGGCACCGACGCGGCGGGCTTCGACCTGCCCGCCGGGGTCATGATCGAACGCTATTACCGCACCGGCGACCGGACGCACCTGTGGCCGTGCCACCTGTACGGCCGTCGCCGCGAGTACCTGCAGATCGAGCGGATGGGCGGTTTGGACCGGTTGGTGCGGCCGACCGGTTTCACCGTGTGCTGTTTGCCGATCAACGTCCGAGACGCCGGTGCGGGCTGGGTGCGGCCGGTCGCGCTCGTGCCCGCTGATGCGAGTGAGGGGTGACATGCGTGTCTTGTTGATCGCCACCAACCGGGAGTCCCGCCCGTCCTACGCGGTGCCCGCCGGGGTGGCCTACCTCCAGAACGCCCTGCTCGAAGCCGGGCACGAGGCGCGGATCCTCGACCTGTGCTTCGAACCGGACGAACGGCTCGGGCCGCTCGTCGCCGAGACCGTGCGGGAGTTCGATCCGGCGCTGATCGGGGTGTCCATCCGCAACGTGGACAACGAGACTTACCTGCGCTACCGGGGAAATCTCGGCGACGTCCGCATCGTGATCGAGGCCTGTCGCGACACCTCGGCCGCTCCCGTCGTGCTGGGCGGCTCGGCGTTTTCGCTGATGCCCACCGAAATCATGCACGTGCTGGGCGTCGATCTCGGCGTGGTCGGCGAGGGCGAACCGGCGATCGTGGCGCTGGCCGACGCGATCGGCAAGGGCGAGCCGATCGACAGCGCGCCCGGGCTGATCCGGCTGGTCGACGGCGAACTGGTCTCGGCCGACCCGGCGCGGGTCGCCGACCCGGCGAGCATCCGGGCCCCGCGCACGTTCGTGCCGGATCCGCGCTACTTCAGTATGAAGGTGGTCGGCCCGCAGCCGACATACGGCATCCAGACCAAACGCGGCTGCACCTTTCGCTGTTCGTACTGCCCGGTGCCGTCGATCGAGGGCAAACGGTTCCGGCTGCGCTCGCCGAAGGAGATCGTGGACGAGATGCGGCACGTCCGGGATCTGGCGGGGGTGCGGCGGTTCTTCATCACCGACAGCATCTTCAACCTGCCCCGGCGGCACGCGATCGCGGTCTGCCGCGAGCTGATCAAGGCCGATCTCGGCGTCGGCTGGATGGCCTACACCAACCCGTTGCAGTACGACGACGAGCTGACCGGCCTTTTCAAAGAAGCCGGTTGCGAAACGCTGAATTTCGGCTTGGACGCCGGCTGCGACGAGATGCTCACCAGCCTGCAAAAGGACTTCAGCCGCGCGGACATCGTCAACGCCACCGCCTGCGCGCACCGTTCCGGGCTGCGCATCGTGCATTCCCTGCTGCTGGGCGGGCCGGGGGAGACCGTCGACACGGTGAAGTCCACTTTGGACACAATGGCCGAATGCCGTCCGCACGTGCTCACCATCGCCTTCGGCATCCGGCTCTACCCGCAGACCCCGCTGTGGCACGCGCTGGGCAAGGCCGAGGGCAGCGTGGACATGCTGATGCCGCTGTTCTATGTGGACGAAGCGCTCGGCGGGGACGAGTGCTCGCGGATCCTCCGGCTCATCGACGCCTTCATCGCCGAGCACCCGGAGGTGATGGTGCGGATGAACTTCGACCAGAACAAGCTCGCGGCCGAGGTGGCCGCCAGTTCGCTGCGCGTTTCCAAGACACAGGGGTGAGTCGATGACAGCAACCCGGGAACCCGCGCTGCCGTTCGCGGCACGGGACCGCTACCCGATCATGTGCTACCCGATGCCGTGGGCGCCGCCGGACCACGCGGCGATCGCCGGGCAGATGGGCCTGGCCGCGCCGGCCCCGACGCCCGGGCCGAAGGCGATGTACATGCACATCCCGTTCTGCCAGTACCTGTGCGGGTTCTGCCCGTTCGTCAAGTACAAGCAGGACCCCGAACGCATCCGGCAGTACGTCGTCGACCTCAAGCGGGAGATGGACAACTACGCCACCGCCGCGTACTTCGACGGCGCTTCGTTCGGTTCGCTGTACATGGGCGGCGGCACCGCCAGCATCCTCGAGCCGGAGCAGTTGGCCGACCTGGTGGGGCACGCCCGGCAGCGGTTCTCGTTCGTCGGCGACGCGGAGTTCACCCTTGAATGCAGCCCGATCACCGTGACGGAGGACAAGCTCCGGCAGGTCGCGGCGGCCGGGATCAACCGGGTCAGCTTCGGCGTGCAGACCTTCGACGACGAGATCGGCCGGGCCAGCGACGTCGCCCAGGACGGCGACACCTCGCGCCGGGTGATCGGCTGGGCCCAGTCCGCGGGCATCGACCACATCAGCATCGACCTGATCTACAACCTGCCCGGCCAGACCGCGGCGCACGTCCGGTCCGACATCGAGAGCGCGCTGGCCGCGGGCGTCAAGCAGGTCACCATGTTCCCGCTGTCGGTGATGCCGCACACCAAGCTGTTCCGGGACGTCCACGAGCGCAAGATCGCCAGCGTCGGCGAACTCGGCCACGAGCTGGAACTGGCCCGCGCGGCCACCGACCACCTCGGCGACCTCGGGCTGGTGCAGACGTCCGTGCCGGACTTCTCGCTGCCGGAGGTCACCTACCGGCACGCGCGCATCCACTTCGAGCAGTTCGAGGACCTGCTCGGGCTGGGAGCCGGCGCGATGGGCACGGTCAACGAGTACACCTACGTCAACGTCGCCGAGCTCAAACGCTATCGCGAACTCACCGAGCGCGGCCTGCCGCCGATCAACGCCGGACAGCAGACGCCCGAACCGGAAAAGCCGCGCGCCACCATGGCGATGGGCCTGCGCATGCTCGAGGTCAAGCGCGCCACGTTCGTCGCCCGGCACGGCGCGCAGCCCGAGGACCTGTTCGGCCCGTTGCTGGCCGAACTGGCGGAGCGGGACCTGATCACCGTCGACGAGGACGGCGTGCGGCTGACGCCGACCGGCACGTTGTTCGGCTACGACGTGGCCAAGGCCTTCTACTCCGACGAGATCAAGGCCGTCGGGCAGAAACTCGCCGAATCGCTCGCTCGCAAGCGGGACGTCATCGACCTGGACATCAAGGCCTCTGGAGGTGCCGCGTGAGCACGCCGACCATTCCCTACGCCAGCCGCGAGCGGATCTGCGTTTCGCACTACCCGCTGCCGGAAGCTCCGCCCCAGCCGGCTGATTTGGCCGCGTTGATGGAGCTCGACCAGCCGAACCCGCGCCCCGGCCAGAACGCGATGTACGTGCACATCCCGTTCTGCGACAAGATCTGCAACTTCTGCCCGTTCAACAAGCAGCTGATGGACGAGGCGAAGATGGACGCCTACCTGCTGCGGCTGAACTCCGAGGTCTCCCGGTACGCCGAGACCCGGCGGGTGTCCTCGATGACGTTCGGGTCGCTGGCGATCGGCGGCGGCACGCCCAGCTGCATGACCGCCCGGCAGATGGCCGGTTTCCTGGAGCACTGCCAGGACCGGCTGCGCTTCGCCGACGACGCCGAGTTCAGCATCGAGGGCAACCCGTCCAACTTCACCTACGACAAGCTCGTGGCCGCGCGGGAGGCGGGCTGCAACCGGATCAGCTTCGGCGTGCAGACGTTCAACGACGCGTTCGCCGCCACACTGGAGATCCCGCAAGAGCCGGAAACGTCCCGCGAGGCGACCCGGCTGGCCCGCCGGGCCGGCTACGACAACGTGGGCATCGACCTGATCTACAACCTCCCCGGCCAGACCGTCGAACAGTGGCGGGCCGACGTGCAGGAGGCCATCGACTGGCACTACGACCACGTCACCCTGTTCTCGCTGATCATCCCGCCGTTCACCCGCCTGCACTCGCTGATCGACAAGGACAAGCTGGCCCGCCCCGGCGACCACGAGCACGAGGTGACGCTCTACCGGCTCGCCTCGCAGATGCTGCGCGACGCCGGTTACGAGCAGTACTCGGTGTACGACTTCGCTTTGCCCGGCAAGATCAACAAACACGCGGTGCTGTATTTCTCCGAACAGCGCGACCTGCTGGGCGTCGGCGCCGCCGCGTTCGGCTACCTGGGCCGGTACATGTACGTCAACAAGGGCCCGCTGGCGGAGTACGAGGGCTGCGTGGACGGCGGCGATCTCCCGGTGCTGATCGGCTCGAAGGCCGACCGCGACGAGGAAATGTGCGGGCAGATGGCCAAGGGGCTGCGCCTGTTCAGCGTCGACCGCCGGATGTTCCGCGAGCTGTTCGACCGCGACGCGGTGGAGGTGTTCGCCGAGCAGATCGCCCGGCTGACCGCACAGGGCCTGCTCGTCGTCACCGACGAGGCGATCTCGCTCACCGAAGAAGGCGTGTTCTGGGGCAACAACGTCTGCCGCGAGTTCTTCTCCGAGCGCTTCGCCCAGGTCGAGGCGATCCCGCGCGAGGTGCTCGCCCGCGGGCGGCTGCTCAAGGACGGCCAGAAGATGCCGAAGCGGCTGGATCGCTGACATGCGGACGAAGAACGTGCTCGGCATCTGCGGCTCGCCCAAGACCAGCGGGCCCAGCGCGAGCGAATTCCTGTGCCGGCAGGCGATGCGCGGCGCCGAGGAGGTCGGGGCCGCGACCCGGGTGATCCGGCTGGTCGACTACCCGATCGTCGACTGCGACGGTTGCGGCGATTGCATGAACCGCACGCCGTGCCATCTGTTCAAACGGCCCGAGGACCGCTACATCCAGCTGTACAAGCACATCAAATGGGCCGACGCGTTCGTGTTCGCCTCGCCGGTCTACGCGCTCGGGCTGCCCTTCACCTGGAAGCAGTGGCTGGACCGGTGCGAGCCGGCCAATGCCGACGAACTCCAGTACCAGTACTACAACTACGAGGTCGCCGCGGACGTGAAGGGCACCGCGTTCCAGGGCAAGGTGGCCGCGCAGATCGTCACCTCCGCGGGCATCGGGCAGGAATGGGCGATGGCGAGCCTGATGCCGTTGTGGACGAACGTGAAGCTGTCGGTGATCGCCAGCGTCGGGCTGAGCCTGATCGAGTTCGACGAGCAGCCGGGCATCCGCACCAAACCGTGGGGCCAGGGCGTGGAGAACGCCGAGTACGCGATCGAGATCAGCAGGCAGATCGGCCGCCGGGTCGCGGACGCGATCGGCTTCTCCACCTTCAACGTCAACGGCTCGTCGCCGAGGCTGGGCCGCAGCGACGGCCGGGACATCAGCGAGCAGTTGACGTTGCTCACGGATCTGGCCGACCACCCGGCCGACGTCTCGGACGGCCCGGGCGACCTGACCGTGCTGGTGGTCGCGGGGCAGGCGAAGAGCGAGGAGGCGCAGCAGCGCATCGAGCGGATCCGCAAGCTGGCCCCGCAGCTGGACGTCCGGCTGGTGGCGGTGGTGGACCAGCTGCCGCATTTCATCACCCGCGACTTCGTGAAGGACAAGATCGCCGGACAGGGCCACCAGGTGCCGGTGCTGCTGGACTGGGACCGGGGGTTCAGCGGCGAGCTGGGCCTGTCGGCGAACGTGGAGCCTTACCTGATCGTGGTGGACCGCCTCGGCCGCCTGGTCCGGCAGATCTCCGGCACGCACACCACGCGCGACGCCGTCACCGAGGTGCTGGCGGTGAGCCGCGACGCCGCGGGCCAGAGCCCGGTGCCGGTGTCGGTCGAGATCGGGATGGGAGAACCCACATGACGCGAGAGCTGACCGCGCGCACCGCGGAGGGCAAGGTGGTCACGCTGCCGGACGGAGCCCAGCTCTTCGTCCGGGTGGACCACGGCGACCCGCGCGCGACGCCGATGGTGTTCCTGCACGGAAACCGGGACAATCACACGCATTTCGCCGAATTGGCGGCCCGGCTTTCGGGGGAACGACCGTGCGCGAGCGTGGACCTGCGCGGGCACGGGCTGTCCTCCAAAGAGGATGTTCCGCTGTCCGCCCAGCAGTGCGCCGACGACCTGGCGGCCGTGCTGGACGCGCTGGGTTGGCGCCGGGCCGTCGTGGTGGGACACTCGCTCGGTTCGGTGACCGCCATGGTTTTCGCGCTGGACCGACCGGTTCGGGTCAGCTCGCTGGTGCTGATGGGGGCGGCCGCGCACTACGAGATGAAGTGGAAGCGTCCGCCGGTCACCGAGGAGACCTACCGGGATGTCATCGCGGAATCCAACGAACGGGCGGGCCCGTTCTTCTTCCTGCCGCAGTACCCCGAGGTCGCGAAACGGGTCATCGCGAGCTGGTCGTGGGTGCCGTTCTCCGTGCACCGCAACCTCATTCAGCTGCGGCACCCTGATTTGAGGGAACGCATCGCCGGCATCGCCGCGCCCACTCTGGTGATCGCGGGCGAGTGGGACCGGAGCACTCCGGTCAGCAGCGCCGAACTCCTCGCCGAGCGCATTCCCGATGCGCGGCTGCACGTGGTTTCCGACGCTGGTCATTTCATGTTTCTGGAACACCCGGCCGAGGTCGCTTCGGCGATCCGGGACTTCGTGTCCGGCCCGTCGGGCGGATAACCCTTCCGCACGCGATGGCCCTGCCGGGAAAAGCCGTCGTGGCAAAGGAGAAAAGCATGGCCGAGCGAAGAACCGGCGAAGTCCGTCCCGACAGCGTCTGGCAGTCGCCGCACCGCACCACCCTTGCGGTGCTGACGGGCTGCGTGGTGCTGGTGTGGGCGGTGATGATGTCGGTCTTCCCGGCGCTGCCGCACATCGCCGCGGAGCTCAGGCTCGAATCCTCGAGTCTCGGCGCGCTGCTCGCGGTGTCGTCGCTGGTGATGACGGTGTTGAACGTCCCGGCCGGTGTGCTCGCCGACCGGTACGGCCGCAAACCGCCGATCACCGTCGGGCTCGGCGTCAGCGCGGTCGGCATCTTCCTCGCCGCGCTGTCGTCGTCCGGGCCCGCTTTGCTGATCGCCGGATGGCTGGTGTTCGGCGTCGGCCGCGGCCTGTTCCTGTCGCCGACGTTCACCGTGCCCGCCGATCTGTTCTCGTTCCAGCAGCGCGGAAAGGCGATCGGCGTGCTCGCCGGGGGCATCGGCGCGGGTTCGGTGCTCGGGTACGTCCTCGGCGGATTGCTGTCCGCGGGCGGCAATTGGCAGCTGGTGCTCTGGGTGGACGGTGCGCTGCTGGCCGTCGCCACGGTGGCGGCCGCTTTGCTGCCGGAGAGCTTGAAAGAGAAACTGCCGAGCACGTTGCCGAAGGCGTTCGCGCAGACGTTCACCTGGTTCGCCAACCGGACCGTGGTGGTGTCCGGTTTGGTGGCCGGAGTCGCGTTCGCGGTCGGCGTGGCCGCTACCTTCCTGGTGCCGTTCAGCTTGACCGCGCTCAACGCGTCCGCGTGGCTGATCGCGTTCGTGTTCATCCCGTACGAGGTCGTGGCCTCGGTCGGGACCACGGTGGCGGGCGCGATTTCGGACAAAATCGGCCGCAAGCCGGTGCTGATCGGGTGCATCGCGCTGGTCGTGGTGGCGCTGGCGCTGCTGCCGCTGGCGGGGGTGTCGGTGGTGAGCGTCGCGATCATCTACGCGTTCGTCGGACTGGCCGAAGGCCCGGCCATCTCGATGACCACCACCATGGTCACCGACGAGGTCCTGAAGCTGGACCCGCGCCGGGTCGGGTCCGCGCTCGGCGCCAACCGGCTGATCCAGGGCATCGGTCCCATTCTCGGCCCGGTGTTCGGCGGCCTGCTGGTGCAGGGAGTCGGCGTCGACGCCCGGTTCTGGGTGCTCGCTGGCGCCGGTGTGGTCGCGGTGGTGCTGGCTCTGGCGTTGCGCGGTGCGCCGGTGAAGGCGGTGGCCGCGTGAGTTCGGCGTCGCTGCGGAAAGAGTTCAAGGAAACCACTGCGGACGTGTCGGTGCCGCAATTGCGGAAGAACACAGCCGCGTTCTGGAAACGGCATCAAGCCGATCCCGAGACCGTGACGACCGCGCTGATCGGATTGTGGACCGGCGCTGCCGACACCAATCTCCGGATGGGCGTCGCGATGACGCTCGGGCCCGCCGCGGACACCGTCGCCGGGGCGATGGAATTCCTGCTCGGCACCGTGCCGGAGGACGGCGACTGGCGCGTGCAGGAGTCGCTGGCCAAAGGGTTCGACTGGTTCTGCGCCGTGCGCGGCTGGGAGAAATCCCTGCCGGTGATCGAGCAATGGCTGGGCCACGAATACCACAACGTGCGCCGGGCCGCGGCCGAGGGCCCGCGCGTGTGGACGAAACGCCCGTACTTCATCGACCACCCGGACCATGCTCTGGAACTACTGGGCCGATTGCGCGCCGATTCCAGCGACTACGTGCGCAAATCGGTGGGAAATTCGCTGTCCGACATCAGCAAGACCCATCCGGACCTGACCCTGGCCGCGCTCAGCGAATGGGCCGGGGATCCCGGGGCCGCCTGGGTGATCGCCCGCGCCTGCCGCCATCTGGCGAAAACGCGCGCCGAGCAGACAAAGCGGCTTCTCGCAGCGACGAAAGGATGAGCCCGTGGCCATCAGTTCCGACGTGTTCTCGCTCCCCACCTTCGCCGGGTCCGTGGACGGGCCGCCGACCGCCATGTTCCGGCGGATCAGCGAGCTGACCGTGCTCGCCGACCAGCTGGGCTTCGGCCGCGCGTGGTTCGCCGAGCACCATTTCCAGCCGCACGGCGGCATCCTGTCCGCGCCGGACGTGCTGATCGCCGCGCTGGCCGGCCGCGCGCCGCGGATCCGGTTCGGGCTCGGCGTCGTGCAGGTGCCCTACCACCACCCGCTGTCCGTCGCGGAGCGCGTCGCGACCCTCGACCAGGTCACCGGCGGCCGGGTCGAACTCGGGCTCGGACGGGCGTTCCTCAAATGCGAGTACGACGGCTTCGGGATTCCGATGACCGAAAGCCGCGCCCGGTTCGCCGAGGGCGTCGAAATCGTCCTCACCGCGCTGACCGGCAAGGAATTCGCGCATTCCGGCCGCTTTTTCGAGTTCCCCGAACTGCACGTGGAACCGGCGTGCGTGCAGGATCCGCCGCCGGTCTGGGTGGCCGCCGCGACCACGCCCGAGACGTTCGAATGGGCCGGGCGCAACGGGTTCAATCTGATGGTCGCGCCGCTGCTGTCGCCGGATCTGCCGTCGCTGGGCGAAAAGGTGCGGCTGTACCTGGACGCGTGGACCAAAGCGGAACAGCCGCAGATCGTGGTCAACGTGCATGTGCACGTGGCGGAGGACGACGAGCGGGCGCTGGCCGAAGCCGAGCCGCACCTGCGCCGCTACGTCGACGAAACCCGCGCGGCCGGTGCCTCGGCGATCGCCACCTTCCACCGCGACGGAGTGCCCGCCGACTTCGCGCACTATCCGGCGTTGGGCAAGCGCTGGTTCGACTTCACGGTGCGCGGCGCTGTCGAACGCGGCGCGGTGGCGGCTGGTTCGCCCGAGACCTGCCGACGCATTCTCCGCGAACTCGCCGGCCAGTTGCACTGCACCTCCGTCGCCGCCACCTTCGACTTCGGCCAGCCGCAGGAGCTGGTGGAGCGGTCCATGCGCCGCTACGCCGGCGAGGTCGCGGGCGCGCTGTGAGCGACTACCCGGTGCCGTTCCGGCTGGCGCTGCGGGTTCTCGGCGCGTTGAAGGTGCTGGGCCTGCGGCCGGGCGAACCGCTGCTGCCGCGCCTGCTGTTCATGGGCGCGGACCCCGGCGAAGCGGTGGATGCCCTGCGGCGCATCAAATCCGTGTCCGGCTGGGTGCGGGAATGGACCGCCCTCGGCGACCGGCACGAAGAGCTGGGGCAACGCGCCATCGACCGCGGCGACCCGGTGGGCGCGGTCGAAAGCTTGACCCGCGCCGTGGCCTACCTGCGGGTCGCCGAATACCTCGAAGCTGATGAAGAAGCGCGTCGCCGGTTGTGGACGCGCCTGGTGTCAGTGGCCGGTTTGGTCGCCGACCACAGCACGCCGCGCGTGGTGCGCCGGGAGACGCCGGTCCCGGCTTTCGTGAGCCTTCCGCCTGCCGCGGAGCCGGTGCCTTGCGTGCTGACCTTGGGCGGGGTGGACGGGGTGAAAGAGGAGTTCTTCGCCCTGCTCGCCGCTTACGCTTCCCGCGGCTGGGCCGGAGTCGCGCTAGACCTGCCCGGCCAAGGTGAGGTGCGGCGGTTCGACGGCGTGCCCTGGCGGGCTGATGCGGAGACCGTCGTGTCCGAGGTGCTCGACGACCTGGTCAAGATGCCGGAGATCGACCCGGACCGCATCGTGGTGGTCGGCGGCAGCGCGGGCGGCTATTTCGCCCTGCGGGTCGCGGCCACTGATCACCGGGTCGCGGGTTGTGCGGTGATTTCGGCTCCGGTGCGGCTTTTGGACGTCTACGAGTCTGCGCCGGAGCCGATTCCGCGCACTATGAGGTACAACCTGGCCGCGGAGTCCGACCAGGCGGCGCGGGAACGCTTGCGCGCCTTCGACGTGGTGCCGTTGCTCGGCGACATCGAATGCCCAGTGCTGCAGATCCACGGCGGGCGGGACGGGACGGTCCCTGTCGCGCAGAGCGAGCCGGTGCGGACGGTGTTGGGGGAGCGGGTGCGCAGCGTGGTTTACGCGGATGGCGATCATCTGTGTTTCAACCATCGGCCTGCGTGGGAAGCGGAGCTGCGGGGCTGGCTGACCGAGCTTTTCGCTGAGCAGCGCCGGGTGCCGGGTTCGAATCCGTAGCTCACGAGCTTTGCCCGGGCGGCGATCACCGCCGTTCGGCCACCGCGCTCACCACTGCCGGATGCCGTGCTCGAATCCGTAGATCACCAGCTGCACCCGGTCGCGGCAGCACAGCTTCTCGTGCAGATGGCGGATGTGGCTCTTCACTGTCGTGTAGCTGATCATCAGGCGCTCGGCGATCTCCTCGTTGCGCAGCCCGGAGACGACCAGCTGCAGCACCTCCGCCTCGCGTTCGGTGAGGCCGCCCGGCATTTCGGCGGTCTCGCCGGGCGGCGGCTGGGCCACGAACGCGGAGATCAGCCGCACGGTGGAGCTCGGGGAGAGCAGCGCCTCGCCGGAATGGGCGGCTCGCAGCGCGGCGATGATCTTGTCCGGCGGCGAATCCTTGACGATGAAGCCGACCGCGCCCCGGCGCAGGGCGGTGAACAGGTACTCGTCGTGGTCGAACATCGTGAACATCACGACTTTCACGCCGTCGCAGCCGCCGGGGCCGGTGATGTGCGAGAGCGCGTCCAGTCCGTTCATGCCGGGCATGCGGATGTCCATCAGCACCACGTCCGGCTTGAGCCGGCGGCACAGTTCCACCGCTTGCCCGCCGTCCCCGGCTTCGCCGACGACGGTCATTCCGGCGCGTTCGCACAGCACGCTGCGCAAGCCGATCCGGACCAGCGGCAGGTCGTCCACGAGCAGCACCCGGATCATGGCGGGCGTTCAGCGGGGAAGGGACACTTCGAGGACGAACCGGCCGGCGGATCTTCGGCGCGTGGTCACCCGGCCGCCGCATCGGGTCACGGCCAGCGCCAGGCCGCGCAGGCCGTGCCCGCGATCGAGTTCGCGGTGCGCGGGCCGTTCGGGCACTCCGCCGCTCACGATCGTCACCACGATTTCGCCGCCGAATTCGACCAGAATCGACACGCGCCCGCCCGCCCGGTGTTTCGCCGCATTGGAAATTCCCTCCATTACGATGCGCTCGAGCAGAAGTTCCTGCGCTGATGAAATGTCCGGGCAATCGGGCCCGCGCACTGTCGCCGACACGTCGGCCACCTCGCGCGGAATCCGGGACGGGATTTCCCGGACCCAGTCGGCGACCCCGCGCGGCGACGGATTCGCGGCGCTTCCGGAGCGCAACAGTCCCGACACACGCCGCAGATCCCGCAGCGCCGCTTCGGCCATGCCGGTGAGCAGCGCCAGTTCGGCCTGGCTGCAGCCGCCGCCTTTTTCGCTCCACAGCCGGGTCTGCGCGGTCATCAGGACGAGATGGTGCCCGACGAGATCGTGCAGGAGGTCGCCGACGTGACGGAGGTCCGGTCGCGGTTGGACAGTTTCCGGCACCGGCCGCGACAGCGCCGACGGTCGTGTTTCCGCCCCCATTGGTCCCCCTGAGTCGTGGCCCCCCGCACGGTATTCGATTTTCCGCAGACGGATGCTACCCGACCCGGGGACGTGTCGCCTAATGGTTGCAAAACCCGGGAGCACTTCTCGGGGAATGATCAAAAAATGTGTTATCAGCGCGCTCGATCGATTACGGACGGGAGGCGGCGGCTGATCGGGTATTGCTGCGAATGGCCGAACATCCGTTTCGGGCGCGGAACTCGGTTCGTTCCGACCGGCATGGGGCGGCGCCGGAAAACTGTTGTTTGCGTGTTTTGCTCGAGTTCAGGCACCGGGCGCAGCCGCCGTATCGGGAACTGTGCAGCGTGGCGGCGAGAGAATAGGGCCCGGCGTTCACCTTTTCGGCAGCGGCAGCACGTTGAGCGTCCGGCCGTTGACGGTGACGTCGAAACCGTCCTTCCTGACGTCGAAACCGAGCTGCGCCGGGTCGGCCTCCGGCAGCGCCGCGCCGAGCTTGGCCAGCGGGATGCCGCCTTCCTTGGCGATCTTCATTCGGTACAGCCGGTTGTAGATGTCCGCGTCCGGCGTGGCGAGGGAAGGCTTCGCGCCGGGCTCGCCGACGGCGAAGAAGGCGTCCGCGACGATCTGCCGGTCCGCGGTGCCCTTCACCGCGCCCACCCGGGCGTTGGTGAGTTCGGCGAGCAACGCCTGGTACTCGGGGCCCGCCCGGTCGACGCTGACCGCGAAACCCCGCTGCGGCAACGGCCCGCCTCTGACCGTTCCCTCCGCGATCGTTCTGTCGGCGACCCGGACGTCGGCGGCTCCGAGCGCGTCGAACCGCTTGAGAAAGGCCTCTTCGAGCGGAAGAAGCTGCAGGCCCCGGGCGCGCTTGCCGAGCGCGATCGCGACGTTGGAGTCGATGATGCGCGTGCCGGACCGCACCGCAGGCGAGAGGACGAGCGTCTCGCCCCGCCGCGCGGGCCGATCCCCTTGAGCTGCAACAGGGCCAGACCGGCCATCGTCGCCGCCTGAACCAGCAGCAAGGTTTTGAGGACGGCCATGTTCGCCCACGCACCTGCTCGGCAGTCGCAACACCGGGATGTGGCCGTCGGTCAGGGTCGCGGAGTGCCGTCACCGCCGCGTCACCCGGAATCCGCCGGGGCCGCAGGAGCGAATTCCGAGGCGCATGTTCGCAGTCCCCGGGTGTGCTCCGGGGACTGCGAACACGGCGCGGCGCGAAACGACCCGGACCCGGCCGAGCGGGGGCCTCTCGGACGACGGGTCAGGACTGGTGGTGAACCAGGGTCGCACCGGTCCGGAAGTCCTCGAGAACCGCGGTGATCTCCTTGTGCCGCAGCACGCACGTGTACCCGGGATCGTGCTCGATCTTCACTTGGACGGGGAACTTGGCGGTTCCCGTGACGGTGCCGTCCTTGATCGGGTAGTCCGCCGTGGTCCGGCCGGTCGCGGACGCGTGGACGTCGAGAGTCGTTTCGCCGTTGGTGCAGAAAGCCTTCACATCGGCGGTCAACTTAGTGGAAATCGTGGTGGTGCCGCGTTCCAACGCCACATCCACCTCTCGGAACGTGACAGTGGCGACGGTTCCGTCCCAGCCGACCACGGTGGCCTCCGGCACGAAGTGCGCCTCGGCCGCCTGCGCGGCGGTGGAACCGGCGGCCAGGAACGCCGCGATCGTCGTGACGGCAACAGCGATTCTCGCCGGATTCCGCCACAGTGCACGCCTGGCGAGCAGCGCGCGGGCTTCCTTGAAAAGCATGCCGACTCCTTGTCCGGTACTCGAGCGGAAGAGGGAGCAAGAATCCGGCGGCGACTGGTGCCGGGGAGGAACCGCACCAGTCGCCGCCGTCGCCGACGTGTCGCGGGTCGGCTGTCAGCTCCCGGTCAGACTGGCTGGAAGTCGACCGGGACGTCGTTGTTGTTCTGGTCCTTGGCACCGCCGGAGGCGCCGTTGACGACGGTGAAGTCCTTGGTCGTCCCGTTGAATTCGAGCCGCAGCGTCTCGAAGCCGACCCGCAGGGTGGACACGCCGCGCAGGTTGGCGGCCGCGACGTGGAACTTGAGGTCGATGTCGACGTCGATCAGCTGCTCGTTGCGGAAGGTTTCCTTCAGCACGCTGCGGCTGCTGTCGTGCTTGAAGCTGAAGACCCACACCTTCCAGCTGTCCGAGGCCGGGAGGTTGTAGACCTGGTAGAGGGCTTTGAAGTTGTAGCTGCGGAGTTTGCCGTGGATTTCTCCTTCGAGGTCGAAGCCCTGGGACTGGACCACGAGTTTCTGGAAGGTGCTGAAGCCGTGGAACGCGGTGATCGGGTCGTCGGCGGGGGCGGCGGCTCTAGCCCCGTTGCCGGCGAGGACGAGGTCGAACGGGCCGTGCGTCACGTCGATCAGGGACGCGCGGGCCGAGCTGGAGGCGGACGCCGTCGTCACTCCCGTGGTCAGGGCCAGCACGCCGACAGCGATCGCCACCACCGCCCGGGTGCATGCCTTCCAGGCACGATTTTTCATTTCATCCTCTTTCATGTCCGATGTGGGGCACATTTCGGGAATCGGGCATTCGGCGACTCGGGCCGCCGTCGACTACCTCATCAGGGGGCACTGGACGGCGACTGGACGGCGATTGGACAGCGAATCCCGGCCGGAAACGGAGCATCCGCAACGGGATTCGGGAGATCAAGCGAACACGTCGGCGATTCGCGGTGAGTCCGCAAAGGACTGAAAACGAACGGGTTTTCCGGCGGACGGGCCTGGCTTGCACCCGGCTGTCGGCGGCACTTTAGCCCGGGCGGAGCCATTTTCTTGTGCCCCGGCCGCCGGGCGCATTACTTTTGGCGGGCAGCCGAGAGCGTTTTGGCTCGCAGCCGACAGCTGGGGGCGACGGTGGCAACGAGTGCGGTACGCATCCAAGTGCTGGGTTCCCTGCGGGCTTGGCGCGACGGGACCGAACTCGATCTCGGCCCGCCCGGGCGGCGCGCGGTTCTCGGGCTGCTCGCGCTCGCCGGCGGGGACGCCGTGGCCTTGCGGGATCTCGTGGACGCGCTGTGGGGCGACCGGTCGCCGCCGAGCGCGGTGAACGTCGTCCAGACCCACGTCAAGCATCTGCGGCGATTGCTGGAACCCGGCCGTGCGCCGCGAGCGGGCAGCGGGGTGCTGCCGCATGTCGGCGGGGGCTATGCCGTGCGCCACGACGCGGTCGACGTCGACCTGTGGCGGTTCCGCGAACTCATCGCCGAGGCGAACGACGCGCACCGCGACGCCAACACCGCCCGCGTCGCGGCTTCGCTCGGCGAGGCGCTCCGGCTGTGGCACGGCAGGCCGCTGGCCGACCTGCCGCCGCTCGCCGACCACCCGAAGGTCGTTTCGCTGATCGCCGAGCGCCGGGAAACGTTTTGCCGCTACGCCGGGGCGATGGTCGACACCGGCGCCGCCGCGGAGGTCCTGCCCAGCATCGCGGAAGCCGCCGCGGAACAGCCTCTCGACGAAGCCGTGCAGGCCCTCCTGATCCGCGCCCACCACGCGCTCGGGCAGCGGGGCGAGGCGTTCCGGCTCTACGGGCAGGTGCGGACGCGGCTCGCCGACGAACTCGGGATCGACCCCGGACCCGAACTGCAGGCGGCGCACGCGGCCGTGCTGCGCGACCCCGCCGCCGCGGCTCCCGCCGAACCCCGCGCGGTGCACCGGGTTCCGAAGCAGCTGCCCGCCGA
The DNA here is from genome assembly GCF_041346965.1 of Amycolatopsis sp. cg13. Taxonomy (GTDB): domain Bacteria; phylum Actinomycetota; class Actinomycetes; order Mycobacteriales; family Pseudonocardiaceae; genus Amycolatopsis. Next base: position 1,662,752 of record NZ_CP166848.1, on the reverse strand, counting down.
ACCGCGCGGGTTCGCCGGACGGACGACGGAACTGTCCCTTTTGGACAGTCTGGCGACCGGCGGCATCGCTGTGGTCTCCGGAACGGCGGGCGTCGGCAAGACAGCGCTGGCCGTGCATTGGGCACGTCGCGTCCGGGCGCGCTTTCCCGGCGGGCAGCTTTATGCGAACCTGCGCGGCCACGCACCGGGCGTCCCGGCGGCTCCGGCCGAAATCCTCGCGCAATTCCTTGCCGCGCTGGGAATTTCGCCCTCGCGCATCCCTTCCGACGCGGAGACCGCGGCGGCCCTGTACCGAACCCTCACCACCGATCGGCGGATCCTGGTCCTGCTCGACAACGCCGTCAACCCGGATCAAGTCCGGCCGTTGCTGCCCGCCGGACCCGGGTGCCTGACGGTCGTGACCGGGCGAGACCGCCTGACCGGTCTCGTCGCGGTGAACGGCGCGCGCCGGATCACGATCGACGTGCTCAGCCCCGACGAAGCCCTCGAACTGCTCGCGGGCGTGCTGGGCCGCGAGCGCGTCCGAGCCGAGTCCGAGGCGGCGGCCGAGTTCGCCAAACTGTGCGTCCATCTCCCGCTCGCGCTGCGGATCGCGGCCGCCAACCTCGCCGACCGGCCCAGCGCGGGCATCGAGGACTACGTCGCGGAACTGCGCGAGGGCAACCTCCTCGCCGCCCTCGCGGTGCCGGGCGACGAACAGACCGCGGTGCGGGTGGCTTTCGATCTGTCCCACGCCGCCCTGCCCGCCGCCGCCCAGCGGCTTTTCCGGTTGCTGAGCCTGCTTCCCGGCGCGGATTTCGACGCCAGGGCCGTGGCGGCGCTGGCTGGCATCGAGACAGTGCGGGCGGCCGTCCTGCTGGACCGGCTCGCCGCCGCGAACCTGGTCGAACGCGCGCCCGACCGGTACCGCTTCCATGACCTGCTTCGCCGGTACGCCGCCGAACAAGCCGCACAGCTGGAGCCCGCCGAGGACCGCGAACGGGCGCTGCGCCGCCTGTACGACTGGTACTTGGCATCAGTGGACGGTGCCGCCCGTCTCCTGTACCCGCACATGCTGCGGCTGCCGGTGTCCGGCGTCCCGTCGGTGTTCGCCGGGCTGGGCGAGGCGTCGGCGTGGCTGGACACCGAACGCGCCAACCTGGTCGCCGCCGTGCGGTTCGCGGCCGATGGCGGCCCGCGGCCGATGGCGTGGCGGCTCGCCGACGCGTTGCGCGGGTACTTCTGGATGTGCATGCGCCGCGTCGAATGGCTCGCGGTCGCCGAAGCGGGCCTGGCCGCCGCCGACGCGGACGGCGAACCCCGCGCCCGGGCCGCCGTCCGGCTCAGCCTCGCGGACCTGTACTTCCGCCAGGGCCGGTACCAGCAGGCGGTCCGGCAGTACACGGCGTCGTTGCTGCTCGCGCGGCAGGCGGGCTGGGTCGAGGCGCAGGCCGCGGTGCTCGGCAACCTGGGGTGCGTCTACTGGCAGTCCGGGCGGCTCGCCGCCGCCGCGTATCGGTTCGGCCGCGGGCTGGCGCTCAGCAGGCGGATCGGCCAGGCGGCCGGGGAGGCGGTCGCGTTCGGCAATCTCGGGCTCGTTTATTGGGAAATGGGCCGGCTCGCCGAAGCCGCCGGGCACTACACCCAGGCGCTGCACCGGTACCGCCGCATCGGGTCCCGGTACGGCGAAGCGATCAGCCTCGCCAACCTCGGGCAGACCCAGCAGGCCCGCGGCCGGACCGCCGAGGCGGTGGAACTGCTCTGCCAGTCCCTCGACCTGCAGTGCGAGGCGGGAAACCGGGGCGGCGAAGCGGAAACCCGCAGCCGGCTGGCCCTGGCGCACGGCGATCGCGGCCACCGGGCCATGGCGCTCGAATGCGCCGGCACGGGGCTCGCGCTCGCCCGGGAAGCAGGCGATCCGCGCACGGAGGCGGAGGCGCTGGCGGCTCTGGCGGCCGTGCTCGCCCGCTTCGGCGACCGGCCGGAGGCGATCCGCCGGTACGAACAGGCCCTCGCCCTCATCCGCGAGACCGGCGACCGGTACCCGGAAGCGGACGCCCTCATCGGCCTGACGACGGTCACCGCGGACCCGGAACCCGCCCGGCAGGCTCTCGCGCTCGCCGAGCGGGCCGGCTACCGGGCGCTGGAGGGCCAGGCCTTGACGGCGCTGGCCGGCGCTTTGCTCGCCCGCGACGAGCCCGCGGCCGCCGCCGAACACGCCCGCAACGCGCTCGCCGTGCACCGCGAGACCGGGCAGGGGCCGGGGGAGACCCGGACGCTCGCGCTCCTTTCCCGGCTCCGCCGCGACGAATGACGGCGGTTCCGCGGGGCGTCACCAGCGGATGCCGCTCTTGTCCACCGTGTAGGTGCCGTCCGGCTCGACGGTGACGGCCAGCCACGGGTTCACCCCGTCGGCCCCGATCGTGCCCGGACACGAGAACTCGCCCCGGTCGTAGACCGTCCGGCCGATGCCGTCCTTCGCGGGTTCCTGCTCCTGCTCGAGCACGCCCACCCACCGGCAGGCCTGGTTGACGACCTCGTGCGTGATCGCCAGCTGGACCGACGTGATCTTCGCGTCCTGGACACACCAAGAAACCCGGTTGAAGTACCTCCACACCCCTTCGTTGGCCAGCTCGATCGGGCCGGTGGTCCAGCACCCGTACCCGTGCGCCGCCGCGCCCGTGACGAACGGGACAGCGGCGACGAAGCCCGCCGCGACGGCCGTGAGTGCGCTGGCTCTGAGCATGACAACCCCCTCGTTTTCCGTGTCCTCCCACTGTGTTGGCTCCGCGCGGGGCCTCGCAAGGCGCCGAGGCGGCGGGTCCAGCGGATGTTCAGCGGGTGTCCAGTCCGCCTGGGGATCGGTGCCCGGGACCGCTCCCCGGAGCCGGTATTAGCTTCTGCCTTTCGCCCCGTTCCGCACATCGGCTCACGGAGGTCCGGTCATGCTCACGTTCGTTCTGGTGCACGGTTCCTGGCACGACGGTTCGGCCTGGAACGCGGTCGTTCCCCGGTTGGAAGAACTCGGGCACGTCGCGCACAGCCCGACTGTCGCCGGGCACGGCAAGGGCGTGGACAAGGCGGTCACTCACGACGACTGCGTGCGCTCGGTCCAGCGGTTCGTCGTGGACCGGGATCTCGCGGACGTCGTGCTGGTCGGGCACAGTTTCGGCGGGTCGGTGATCGCTCGGGTGGCCGAGGAGATCCCGGAACGGTTGCGGCGCCTGGTGTTTTGGAGCGCGTTCGTGCCGAGGCCGGGCACCAGCGTCGAGGACGATCTGCCGCCGCACTACCGCGAGCTGTTCGCGGAGCTGGCCCGCGGGTCGGGCGACAACACGGTGATGTTGCCGTTCCCGATCTGGCGCGAGGCGTTCATCCAGGACGCCGGCCTCGACCGCGCGACAGCCGCCTACCGCCAGTTGTCTCCGACGCCGTACCGGCCTTTCCTCGACCGGCTCGACCTGTCGAGGTTCTCCCGGCTGGAGATCGCCAAGAGCTTCCTGAACTGCACCGACGACACGGCGCTGCCTCCCGGCGAGTGGGGGTGGCATCCGAAGATGTCCGGACGGCTCGGACTGCACCGGCTGGTGCAATTGCCGGGCAGTCACGAGGTCGTGTTCACCAACCCCCGGCTGCTCGCCGAGAAGATCGTCCACGCCGGACGGGATTGACGCCCGCCCGCGCCGGGTGGTCAGCTCCAGGGCTGGTCGAGGAACAAGTAACCGCGCTGGGCGCCGGTGCGCTGCTCCGGGCGCGCGGTGTCCCGGCTGGCCTTGCGGCCGGCGTCCTTCGAAACCACGACCAGCCCCACCGCGAGCAGAACGATCACGACCCCGCCCAGAATGACGAATGCTTCCAGCATGATTCCCCCTGACGGACAGCTGTGCTTTCTCGTAATCCAGTAGCGGAAACACTACGACGGCGCGGAGCCGGAAGCGGGCGATTTGAGGATTATTTAGGCTCGGTTGAGCCGGATTGAAGGTCTATTGGAATATTCGTCGCAGGCCGTTCGGAACGGATCTTCATTCGGTTGGGCTAGCCCTGTAACGCCTTTCGGCGCCTCGCGACCCATTCGTGTGCGAGCCGGCCGGGCGCCGGCGCAACAGTGGGGAGGACGGGTGGCCGATCCGGGCACTCACGTCGACGTCGCCGGGGATTTCCGCGGGCAGCTGGTGATCGGCGACCACAACATCACTGTCTACGCCGAGCAGTCGGTGGTCACCATCGTGCCGCCGGGCGAACAGCCGCGGCCGCTGCGCCGGGCCAGCGCACGGCTGCTGCCGCGGCGGGCGGCCCCGCCGGTCGGCAGGGAACAGGACGTGGCCGCGGTGCGCGCGGCGGTGGCCGAGCACAGCTTGGTGCAGCTGCACGGGGTGCCCGGGGCAGGCAAGAGCACGCTGTTGCGCTACGCCGCCGGCGTGCTGGCCGAGGACCATTCGGACGTGGTGTTCCTGCCCGCCCGCGGCCGCGACGTCGCGGATTTGGTGCAGGAGGTGTTCGAGGCCTGCTTTGAAGCACCCGGCTATCGGCCGTCCCCGGCGGAGCTTCGTCGGCTGATGGCCGATGTGCCGTTGCTGGTCCTGGTCGACGATCTCGACTGGTCCGCCGACGAGCGGGCCGTGCTGCTGGACGGGGCGCCCGAGGCCACGGTGGTGTGCACGGCGACGGAGCGCACCGTGTGGAGCGACGGCGCGGCGTTGCCGGTCTCCGGCCTGACCGAGGAGTCCGCGCGCACGCTGCTGGCCGCCGTGCTCGGCCGGCCGTTGCGGGACGAGGAACACGCCATCGCGACGGAATTGTGGCGGGCGAGCGACGGCCTTCCCTTGTTGCTGTTGCGTGCGGCCGGGGCCAGTGGCGAGGGAACCTTGCCTCGGGCCGCAGCACTGGGCGAATTGCTGCCCCGGGTGCTGAGCGGCCTGAGCGGACTGGCGCGGGAGACGCTCACACTTCTGAATCTGCCCGGGAAGCCCGTGCTCTCTCCGATGGTCTTGCCCTGGCTGTTCGATGACGCAGCCGCATTGCCTGCCGCACTGGCGGAATTGACCGCGCACGGCCTGGTACTGGAAGACGGCCTCGGCTACCGGCTGGCCCCCGCCGAAGAACTCCCGCCCGACCTCGCCGTTTCTTCTGACACTGTGGAACGTCTGGCCGCTGGTCTGCTGTCTTGGGTCGCGTCGCCGCAACTGCCGCCGCAACTGGTGGCTGAGCACGCCGAGCTGATCAGCGCGGTCATCGATGCCACGGTGGCCGCTGGAGTGGCCCGGGCGGGCGCTCGGCTGGCCAAGGCGGCCGCGCCGTTCGCGGCGTGTTCGCTGCGGCTGGGCGCGTGGGAGCGCATTCTCGGTCGCGGGAAGATCGCCGCCGAGCGCGCCGGGGACCGTTCGATCCTCGCGTATCTCACCCACGAGGACGGAATTCGCAGCCTGGTGACGGGAAAACGGATGGCCGCGGCGGCCGCGATCGGGGCGGCGGTGGCGGTCTGGCACGAACTGGGGCAGGCCTCCCACGCCGCGCTGGCCCAGCAGATCCCGGCGCTCACCGGCCCGGCCGCGCACGCTGGGGTGGGCGGTCAAGCCGCGGCGCACACTGCGGGCGCGCAGGCGGTCGCGCCAGCCGCGAAAACCGCCGCGGTGGGCGCGAAGACCGCTGCGGGCGGGGCGAAAGCTGCTGCGGTGGGCGCGAAGACCGCTGCGGGCGGGGCGAAAGCCGCCGCGGTGGGCGCGAAAGCCGCTGCGGGCGGGGCGAAAGGCACCGCGCTCGGCGTGAAAGCCGGGGTCGGATTGAGCGCGAAAATCGCCATCGCCGGGGCCGCGACCGTGGTCGTCGGCGGGGCCGGCTATTTTGGTGTGCAAGCCTTCCTGCCCGCCGCCCCGACCCCCGCCGCATCCGAACGTCCGGCCGCGCCGCAGTTGACCGGCATCCAATTAGAGAAGGCGCTGGTGCCGCAGTCCTCGTTCCCGGACGACATGGGAATCGCGGCGGGCAGCGAGGTCTCCAGCGGCGCTTCCGTGAGCGCAGCACAGCCGCAGCACAACCTGGCCACGATGAACTGCACCGACTGGTCGGCGCTGCTGCTGAAAACCACGTTCGTGCCCGGTTTCGGCGAGTCGGCCTTCGCCGCGAACAGCCACGCGACCGATCCGGACCGCCAGCAGTCCATCTACGTGGACCAGGCGATCTATCAGTTCCCCTCGGCCACCGCGGCGTCGGCGTTCTTCACCGGCCTGCGCCGGGTGCTGTCCGGCTGCGGCAAACTGGACAGCCAAAGCGGCCCGCCGCTGAGCGACGCCGCCATCGAGGGACACCCGGGATTCTCCGCCACCCTGACCCCGTTGCTGCGCACGGCCAGCAGCTACGACCTGTACGGCGTGACCAATCCGCGTTACGTGCTCGACGGCGACTACGTGTACGCGATGGCCGAGGGAGTCGGCCGCAACACCCTCGTCGGCTCCCTGCACGGCCTCGATTATCTTGTCCCGCAAGGCATCTCCCGGATGATCAGCAATGTCACCGGGTCGAACCCCGCCGCGAGAACCGGCCCGGCGGCCAGTGCTCCCAGCACGACGGATCCGACGCCGACCGGACCGGCCGCCGTGGTGCGGAACTACATCGACGCGATCAACGCCCGCCGCTACCAGCAGGCGTGGGCGCTGGGCGGCGACAAACTGCACGAGACCTACCGCCAATTCGTCGCCGGCTTCGCCCGCACCGACCACGACGAACTGACGATCGTGGCCACTCAGGGCGACGTGGTCACCGTCAGCCTGACCGCCGTGCAGACCGACCACACCCGCCAGACCTACGCCGGCACCTACACCGTCAGCGGCGGCGCCATCACCGCCCATTCGATCCACCGCACCGGATGATTCCCGCGACCCCAGGAGGGCCAGACCCGATGACCGAACCGGGACAGGACCGGATCACCATCCACGTCGGAAGCGACCTTTCCGGCCAAGTGGTCTTCGGCGACAACAACATCACGACTGGCGGCGACTACCACGCCGCAGCCTCAGCCGACCTTGCCGCCGTCACCTCGTTGCTCGAAGAGATCCGCGCGGCGCTGCCCGCCGACCTCGCCGAGCAAGGCGGCGCCCAACTCGACGACCTCGAAGAAGCGATCACCGCGGACACCCCGGATCTGTCCGCTATGGAACGGGTCCGGGACTGGTTCTCCCAGCACGTCCCGGCCCTCGCCGGCGCGATCGGCCGGACAGTGCTGCACCCGGTAGTCGTCCGGCTGGTCGCCGCCGCTGGCGACACTCTTGCCGCGGACTTCCATCGCCGCTTCGGCAGTTGAACGCGCTGTCGTGGTGCCCGAATGAACAAACAATACGATCGCGGTGGCATTTCCGGCGGAGGTCGGCGTATACCGGAAAGCTCCTGAAACTGCCCGCTCTCGGTATCGGGACGAATATGCATTCAACGTGCACGAAAGCTTGATTCCTCCCCGCCGATCCGACGCTACGGTCGGAAACGGGCGGCAATCGCCCCGAGAAGAACGACAAGGGAGGAACCGCACATGCGTACGCTCACGACGGTTTTGGCGGGCACGTCGGCCGCCGGCGCGCTGCTGCTGGGAAGCGGGCCGGCGACCGCCGCCGCGCAAGACCCTGCCTACATCGCCACGATCCAGGTGTTCTCCAGCGGCGACGTCTACCGGGTCGAACTGCTCAAGCAGGCCGACGCGGACCAGGCGGTCAGACTCATGAACGGCCAGGCCACGCATCCGGGAATTCCCGTCGGGGACATCGTCCGGGGTTCCTCCGGCGTCAACACCGGATACGACTGGCACATCGACCCCGCGACATTCCACTGGGCCGACAGCACTATTGAAGCGTGCGACGGACAGCCGCACGAAGTCAGCAACGCGGGGGAATGGAAAGTGAAGCAGTATTGCCCGTGGACCATTAAAGTCGTTTCGGTGACGCCGGAAAACTGAGCGGGTTCGAGCTGGGGACGGCCGCGCAGAGCCGTCCCCAGCTCGAACGCGGGCCTCGCCGCGGTCACAGGGTCAGCGCACGTGGCGTTCGTGCGAGAGCGGTTCCTTGATGTCGCCGGACTTCCCGGTGTCGGCGTCAAGTCGATCGTGGTCGGCCCGTTGCCGGTGGCTTGCGCAGAATCGCCTCGAACCAAGCCGCGCACTCGGCGGCCACGTGCTCGGGGGAGCCGCTCGCGTCGAGGGCGAGCTGTGTCGGCTCGTCCGGGAGTTCGTGCAGGCAGTCGTGCAGCAGGTCGCCTCGCGCGCGCTCGTTCCGGTAGTGCACGCCGTACTGGCCCAGGCTGACGCGGCGGACGGGGTCGCTGAGCGTTACGACGGCGAGGAGGCACGGGTGCTCCTCCTCGTCCCGGATCGCCCAGCTGGCGGCGTAGCCGACGTCCCACTGCGCGGCCGCGTGCTGAAGCGCGGCGAGAAAGGCGTGCTCGTCTTGCCCGAGCGCGTCGGAACAACCGTCGAGCTGGAACCACCGGGTCCACTTCGCCATGGCGGGAACAGTAGTCGGCGAGGCAACGCAGATCAGCCGAGATGGTCGTTCGCGCCGTCGACCCAGGCGATGTAGCGCTGCGCGGAGCGAAGCACGGCGGCCTTCGCGTCAGCCCGCAGAGCGGCCCCGGTCAGGGCGTAGAGCCGGTCGAATTCGTAAGGCTCCAGCCGGTCCGCGAGCCGCTGGACGAGGCCGGCGGACAGGGGGATCTGGTTGGGGTAGCTGCGCATGAACGTCACCCAGCCCGGCGCGGCGACCGGCACGATGGTGTCGCCGACCAGCAGCGCGCCCGCCGCGACGTGGGCGACAGCGGCGCCCGGGAAGTGCCCGCCCGCTTCGACGAGGGTGATTCCGGGCAGGATCCGTTCCGCGCCATGCCATTCGCGGATCACCGGGTCTTCCCGTCGCACCCACTGCCGATCTGCGGAATGCACCAGTACCGGAACGTTCCCGAGGCGGTGGCTCAGGCTCACCTGCGAGCCGTACATGTGCGGATGGCTGGCCGCGATCGCCGCGGCGCCGCCGAGTTCGGCGATCTTGTCGAGCAGCGGCTGGTCGAGAGCGTTGGGCGGGTCCCACAGCAGGTTGCCTTCATCGGTCTGGACCACGTAGGTCCACTGGCCGATGCCGAACTCCGGCTCTCGGTGCAGCCGATGGATGCCCGGTTCCGGTTCTTCGTGGACCAGGTCGTGCGGCTCGGCGGCCAGCTTGTCCATTGTGGTCCAAACCTGCCCGGAGGCGCGGACGTACTGCCGTTCGTCGGCGCAGATCCGGCAGATCCCGGCGGGCGGCTCCGCGGTGTCGGGATGCTCGACGCCGCAGGTCCCGCAAATCCAGATGGTCATGCGAGCACCCTGGCACCTCCAGTTCGCTGGAGGTCAAGACCGCGCGGCGCGCGAACCCTGCCGCCAGTGCCCGGCGGCGTCGATCATGTCCTGCCGGATGTGCTGGAGCCAGTGACTTGTCTCGAGGAGCCGCGCGCCGACCAGCGTGTCCCCGCCGAACAGTTCCGCGCCGTGGCGGGTGAAATCGGCCCACTGGGCGATGCCTTCCATGCTGGCGAGCCAGGCCCGCTGCCACACGTCGTCGTCGATGAGATAGCGCTCGCGGCGGCCGTCCCGCTCGCGCCGCAGCAGGCCGCGTTCTTCCAGCCAGGCCACCGCTTTGGAGACCGACGCGGGACTGACGCGCAGCCGGGCGGCGAGTTCGGTCGCGGTGCGGCTGCCGGATTCGGCGGTGAACAGGCAGATCAGCACCCGCGCCATCATCGACGGCATTCCGGTCTGGGCGGCCATCCGCGCGAAGCGCGTCTCGAAGTCGCTCCGGGTCCGCGGATCCGGAGCTGCCCGAACCGGCGGGGCGGGCGGCGCCGTGGGGGTGCGGCGGCGCGCTCGTCGCCGGGCGGCCTGTTCGGCGCGGTCGGCCCGGTAGTCGTGCGCTCCGCCGTTGCGGGCGACCTCGCGGATCACCGTCGACTTCGGCCTGCCCAGCCGTCGGCCGATCTCGGCGTAGCTCAGCCCGTCCGCCAATCCGGCCGCGATGCGCTGTCGTTCCGGGTAGCTCAACCTGCCGCCTGACATCGTCTCCGCCTCGACTGGACCCGTCACCGGTGCATTCAGCTGCAGGCTAGTGCATCGATAAATTAGCCACTGCCTGCACAGATGTGAATTCAACGTTTGCGAGCCAATAAAACATCGCCCTACCGTTTCCCGCAAGAGGTTCACGGGAAGGGAGCTGGCGATGACCAGGACACTGCCGACCGAACGTCCGGCCGGCCTGCCGTTCGACCCGCCGCGGGGGCTGGCCGAACTGCGCGAGAAGAGTCCGCTCAGCCGGTTGGACTACCCGGACGGACACGCCGGATGGCTGGTGACCGGCCACGCGCTGGCCCGCGAAGTGCTGGCCGGCCGCCGGTTCAGCGCGCGAGCCGAACTGCGGCACCTGCCGATCCCCGGCGCCGCCGCCACCAGCGATCAACCCGCGCCGCCGGGAATGTTCGGCAGCATGGACGCACCCGAGCACACCCGCTACCGGCGGCTGCTCGCCGGTCAGTTCACCGTCCGCAGGATGCGTCGGCTCACCGAACGGATCCAGGAGATCGCGGACGACTGCCTGAACGCCATGGCCGAACGCGGCAGCCCGGCCGACATCGTCCCGGCACTGGCGCAACCGCTGCCAGCGCAGACGATCTGCGAACTGCTCGGGGTTCCCTACGCCGAACGCGATCGGTTCCAGCAGCACGCGCTCGCGCTTTTCCGGCTGGACAACACGCCGGAGGAGATCGGCGAAGCCTACGGCGCGGTGCTCGGCGTCATCGGCGAATTGGTGGCTGCCAAACGAAAAGCCCCCGCGGACGACATCCTCAGCGATCTCACCGGCAGCGACCTCACTGACACCGAACTGGTCAACATCGGCTTCTCGCTGCTGGCCGCGGGCTTGGACACCACCACGAACATGCTCGCGCTGGGCCTCTTCGCGCTGCTCGAACACCCCGACCAGCTCGCCCTGCTGCGCGACGAGCCGGAGTTGGCCGACAACGCGGTCGAAGAACTGCTGCGCTACCTGAGCATTATCCCGTTCACCGTGCGCACCGCGTTGGAAGACCTCGAGCTTGGCGGCGAACAGGTGACGGCGGGGGAGTCGGTGACCATCTCGGTGCCCGCGGCCAACCACGACCCCGCGCACTTTCCCGCCCCGGAAAAGCTCGACCTGCGCCGCAAAACGAGCGGGCATGTCGCCTTCGGCCATGGCATCCACCAGTGCCTCGGCCAGCAACTCGCGCGTGTCCAAATGCGGGTCGCCCTGCCCGCCCTGCTGACGAGGTTCCCGTCGCTGCGCCTCGCCGTTCCCTCCGAAGACGTCGCCCTGCGCTCCGACATGCTCATCTACGGCGTCCACCACCTGCCCGTCGCCTGGGAGGTCTGAACCATGTCGAAGGTGTGCTTGCTCACCGGGGCGTCGGCGGGAATCGGCCGCGCCACCGCTCTGGAACTGCTGAAGGCGGGCTACACCGTCTACGGAGCCGCGCGACGAGTGTCCAAAATGGACTACCTCCGCGACGCAGGCGGACATCCGCTCGCCATGGACGCCCGGAGCGAGACCGGCCTCGACCGCGTCGTCCGCACGGTCCTGGACGAACAGGGCCGGATCGACGTCTTGATCAACAACGCCGGAACGGTGCTGCACGGAGCCGCCGAAGACGTCCCGCTGGACGCGGCCCGGGATCAGTTCCAGGTCAACGTGTTCGCGCCGGCCAGGCTCGTCCAGCTTGTGCTGCCCGCGATGCGCGCGCAGGGGTCCGGCCGGATCGTGAATGTCTCCTCGATCGGCGGGGAGATCAGCCTCCCGCTCGGCGCCTGGTACTACGCCTCCAAACACGCGCTCGAGGCTTACTCCGACACTCTGCGCATGGAGGTCCGGCCCTTCGGCATCGAGGTCGTGGTGATTCAGCCCGGCATCATCAAAACCGAATTCGAGGACCAGACCGCCGCGCAGCTAAGGGAATATTCCGGTCATGGCCCGTACGCGGGAATGGCCGAGGCGATGGCGAGCAAGTCCGAAACCGGTCTCGCGGACGGCGCCGATCCCGCGGTCGTCGCCGAAACCATCCGGCGGGCCGTGGAAGCTGATCCGCCGGACACCCGGTATGCCGTCGGCCTGCACGCCGAGGAACTGCTGAAGCTCAACCGGACCCTGCCCGACCGGGATTTCGACGAACTGGTCACTCGCCCGATCCAGTAGGAACGCCTCGTGTCCTGCGGGGCGCGCCCGCAGGACACGAGTACGGGTCAGCCGACGCCGAGCGCCCAGGGGTCGCCCTTCGCGGAGATCGACGAACCCCGGCCGGTCGCCAGCCACAAGCTGTTGTTGGCGTCCCGGCCCTTCCACGCCACCTCGAAGCCACCGTTAGACAGCGTGACGATCGACGGGCTGGCGTTCGCGGCTACCCCCAACGCCCACGGATCGCCGTAGGAGGAGAAGTAGGTCCCGGCCCCGGTACCGAGCCACAAGCTGTTGTTGGCATCGCGGCCTTGCCAGGCGACTTCCCAGCCGCCGTTGGAAAGCGGTGCCAGCGAAGGACTGGTGCCTGCGGCGACACCCAACGCCCACGGGTCGCCCTTGGCGGTGATGGACCAGCCCCGGCCGGAGGCCAGCCACAGGCTGTTGTTGGCGTCCCGGCCCTGCCACGCCACTTCAAATCCGCCGTCGGGCAGCGTGACGATCGAGGGGCTGCTGTTGGCGGCAACGCCCAACGCCCAGGGATCGCCGTAGGAAGACAGGGCGACGCCGGACCCGGTGCCGAGCCAGAGGCTGTTGTTGGCATCGCGGCCCTGCCAAGCGACTTCCCAGCCGCCGTTGGACAACGGCGCCAGCGAAGGACTCGTACCTGGTGCGACGCCGAGAGACCACGGAGCACCCTTCGCAGTGATGGACGCACCTTGCCCGGTCGCCAGCCAGAGGCTGTTGTTGGCGTCGCGGCCCTGCCACGCCACCGCCCACTGGTTGTTCGGGAGCGGGACGATCGAGGGGCTGGTGTTCGGGGCTACGCCGAGCGCCCACGGGTTGCCCTTGGCGGTGATGGAATTGCCCTTGCCGGTGGCGATCCACAGGCTGCTCCCGGCATCGCGGCCTTGCCACGCGGTGACCCAGCTGCCGTCCGGGAACGTGGCGATCGAGGGTTTGGTGTTCGCGGCGACGCCGAGCGCCCACGGGTCGCCGTACGACGCCAGAGAGGTGCCGGAACCGGTGCCGACCCAGAGGCTGTTGTTGGCGTCGCGGCCACGCCAAGCGGTGGCGAAGCCGCCGTTGGTGTCGGCCGCGATCCCGGAGCCGCCCTGCGGCAGCGTGCTCGGAGGCGGCGGGGGAGGCGTGGACGCGCCGCTGCTGACGTAGCCGAGCACCCACATCTCGTAACTCTTGCCGGGGAACAGCTTGTCGTGCGGATTCCAGGGGCCGCCGTTGCCCTCGTCGGCCTGGACCTTGCTGCTGGACCAGAAAGCGCTGCCGCTTCCGCTGCCGCCCTCGTCGCCGCCGACGTCGGACAAAAGCCCGTTGCTGTAGTCGGTCACGACAGCGATGTGGGAACCATCGGTCGGGTACCGGTCGTCGCCGAAGATGACGGCGTCACCGGGCTGCGGCACGTATCCGCTGCCGAGCGAGTGATAGGCGGAGACGTTCATCCAGCTGGGAACCGAGGCGGGCGCGCTGGCCGGAACGGGCACCCCGGCCTGCTGCCACACCCAGGAAACGAAGTCGCCGCACCAGAATTCGCCGCCGCCGGTGCAGCTGTTGTCGAAACCGGTGCCGCCGGCGCTGTTCGTGCTGCAGTACCCCTTGCCGAGGTTCGCGTTGGCGATGCTCACGATCTGGCCGCCGGTCGCGGCCGAAGCGGGCGTGCTGATACTGACCAGCGCGGCCCCGCCGAGTACCGCCCCGATCAGCCCGGCCAGGAGCCGGGATCTGAGGCGGTGGTGCGCGGAAAACATGACTATTCCCCCAAAACCGTCGGTTGTCCTCGGGCGCGCTGGTGCGACTGGACGCCGCGCACCGCCCGCCTGCCGGTCTCCGGTGCCGGCGAGCGGGACGCTATGGACACGCTCCCGCCGGTCGTCCTAGATTTGTCCTAGCGCGAGAGCTGCCGGGGCGGCGCTGTTCTGGGGGGAACATGCGATTCGGCGTTTTGGGGCCGCTGCACGCCCGGATCGCCGGGCGCGAGGTCCGCTTCGACGGGCCGCGGCAGGCCAAGATGCTGGCCGCGCTTCTGCTCGACGCCAACAACCTCGTCGCCATGGGCAGGCTCGTCGCGGTGATGTGGGACGGGAAAGAACCCGCCACCGCGGTGCGCCAGGTCCAGGACGCAGTGTCCGGGCTGCGCCGCAATCTCGCCGGGTGCGGAGCGCCCGCCTCGTTGATCAGCACGCGCCGCGGCGGCTACCTGATCCGCCTCGCGCCGGATCAGCTCGACTTGCTGGAGTTCGACCGCGAGCGGAGCCTCGCCGAACGGAGTACGGACCCGGCCGAGACCGCTGCCGCGTTGCGGCGCGCGCTGGCCTGCTGGCGCGGCAACGCTTTGGCCGACATCTCCAGCCGGGTCTTGGAGTCGGAAGCGGCACGGTTGAACGACCAGCGCGTGGCCGCGCACGCACGCTGCCTGGGCATCGAACTGGATCTGGGACGGCATCGCGAGGTCGTCGAGGAATTGCGGGTCCTGGCCCGCGAGCATCCCTACGACGAGCAGATCGCCGAACACTTGATGGTCGCCCTTTACCGGTGCCGTCGCCAGGGCGAGGCACTGCAGGCCTACGAACGGCTGCGCCGGACCCTGACCGGCGAGCTCGGCGTCGACCCGACCCCGCCGGTCCAGGCGCTGCGCCAGCGCATCCTGACCGCCGATCCCGCACTGGAGGTCCCGGCGACCGGATCCTCCGCCGCACCAACGGAAACCCCCGAACCGGTCATGGCGCTGCCGGTGCGCCAACTGCCGCTGGACGTCCCGGACTTCGTCGGCCGGGCCGACACGCTCGCCGAAATCGCCCGGCTGCTCGACGCGCCGGAGCCGGACCGCGTCCCGGTGGCGGTTATCGCGGGCGGTCCCGGGGTCGGCAAATCCTGTCTGGCGACCCACGCCGCGCGATTGGCGAGCGCCGCTTTCCCCGATGGCCAGCTCTACCTCGACCTCGCCGCGACCTCGGACGAACCGCAGGACCCGGCCCTGATGCTGGCCGAGGCGTTGCGTGCGCTCTCGATCACCGGCAGCGGAATCCCGGACGGGCTGTCGGCCCGGGCCGCGCTGTACCGGTCGTTGCTGGCCGGGCGCCGGATGCTGGTGGTGCTCGACGACGCGGGCCACGCCGATCAGGTGCTGCCGTTGCTGCCCGGGGCGGGTGGCTGCGCGGTCGTGATTACGAGCCGCACCTTGTTGACAGATCTGCCCGGTGCCCGCCGGTTCGACCTGGACATGCTGAGCCCGCCGGAGGCGCGGGAACTGTTCACCGGCATCGTCGGGCAGCGGCGGGTCGAGCAGGAACCCGAAGAGGCCGACGCGATCCTCGGTTGCTGCGGCAACCTTCCGCTGGCGATCCGGATCGCGGGCGCCAAGCTCGCCGGCCGCCCGGCCTGGACGCTGCGGGTGCTGCGGGAACGGCTCGAGGACGAATCCCGGCGGCTGGCCGAGCTGAAGATCGGGGACCTGAGCGTGCGCGCCAGCGTCGGGCTGAGCCTGCGGCTGCTGCCCGCCGACGCGGTGCGCGCGCTGAGCCTGCTGGGCTTGCTCGGCGCCTGCACCCTGCCCGGCTGGGTGCTCGGCCCGCTGCTGGACCGCCCGGACGCGGACGAGGTGCTCGACCTCCTCGTGGACGCCAACCTGGTGCGGCTGACCGCCACGGACGCCGTCGGCCAGCCGCGGTACCGCCTGCACGACCTGATCCGGACCTGCGCCGTCGAGGTCGCCGCCGGGCTGCCCGAGGAGGAGAAGCGGGACGCGATCGCCCGGGTGCTGGCGTCCTGGCTGGACCTCGCCGGGCGCGCCGCCGCCCGGCTGCCCGCCGGGATTCTGGTCCCGGTGCCCGCTTCCGCGCCGCGCCGTCCGTTGACCGGCGCGGTTGCGGACCGGCTTCTGGCCGACCCGGCCGGCTGGTTCGACGCGGAACGCGACACCCTGCTCGCCGCGGTGAAACTGGCCGCGGACTGGCGAATGGCCGAGCCGGCCTGGGAACTGGCGGCCGCCGCCGTCACCTACTACGACCACCGGTGCCGGTATCAGGACTGGGAGCACGGGCACCGGCTGGCGCTGGACGCGGTGGTGGCCGTGGGCAATGTCCGGGGCGAATCGGTGCTGTTGCGCGGTTTGGCGCAGCTGCACATCTATCGCGACGAGTTCGACGCGGCGACCCGGGCTCTGGAGTCGTCGGCCGGGCTGTGCCAGGGACGAGGGGACAAGCGCGGCGAGGCGTTGTCGATGACGATGCTGGGCACCGTCAGCCGGGTCCAGGGCCGCTACGCCGAAGCCCTCGACCGGGTCGAGCAGGCGCACGCCATCGTGGTCGCCGAGGGCGATCCGCATCTCGAAGCGCAGCTGTCGTGTTCCATTGGCGTGCTGCGGCTCGTGCGGGGCGACCTCGACGAGGCGCAGTTCTGGTTCGACGCGGCGCTGCGCCAGGCCAGGGCGCTCGGCGACGGGCATCGGGTGGCTGTCGTGCTGCGCCGGTGCAGTCGTCTGCACGACCAGCGCGGTGATCCGGAGGAGGCGCTGCGCTGTCTGTGGCAGGCGCTTTCGGCCTTCGAGGATCTGGCCGACGAACGGTGCGCCGCGTACACGTTGCTGGAAGTCGGCCGTGTCTATGCGGGCCAGCGTGATCGGGACCGGGCGGGGCCGGTGCTGGAGCGCGCCGCGGAGGTGTTCCACCGGCATGGCGACCGGCAGGATGAAGCCGCGTGCTGGCAGCTGATCGGCGATCTCGACGCCGCGGCCGGTGTCCCTGATCTGGCGCAGCAACACCACGAGAAAGCGCGGCGGCTGTGGCAGACGATCGGCGGCGCTGACCAGGCGAACGGTCCGGTGCCGCCGTCCTCGCCGTGACCCGGTCCGCGCGGCGCCGAGTCAGTCGCGGGGTTGCTTGGCGCCGTCCGAACGTGCTTGCACGGCAATGGTTTGGAGGGCGGCGAGGTGCCCGGCGAGGGTGTCGCGGCCGCTGTCGGTCAGGTTGAGCCACGTCCGCGGCCGCTTGCCGACGTAGCCCTTGCGGACGTCGACGTACTCGTTCTTCGACAGCGTGGAGACCTGTTTGGACAGTGCGGAGTCGGACAGCTTCACCGCGTCGCGCACGAACCCGAACTCCGCCCATTCGGCGGCGGAGAGCAGCGCGACGATGGCCAGTCTCGTCGGGTCCAACAGGAGCTGGTCGAGCTCGGCCACCGTTCAGTCCTTGTCTCGCCGGCGAAGCAGCCACAGCTGGAACCTGGGGCCGAGGAAGATGATATAGAGCCCGGCCAGCGCGCCGTAGACGATCGTGCCGTGCGGGATGTGCAGCAAGGGGACGGCGACGGCCGCGACGATCGCCAGCCCGAGGACAGGCGCGACGCGCAAGACGGCGGGAGGCAAGGCCCGGCTCGACACCGAGACCGGCTGGCCGAGCAGGCTGCCGCCGGTCCTGGTGCGCAGGAGCACGACCAGGATCAGCGCGACGCCCAGCACGACGAAGGTCAGCCAGGGCCGCGTCCAGGGGAGCAGATCGATGGCCACGGTGTAGCCGAACACGACCAGACCGGCGACGACCGGAATCCACCGAGCGCCCAGCGCGGACGCGAGCATCCGCTCCCGGCTCTCGCGGGCCGTGCGCAGCGCCGCCGCCGCTTCTTCGGGCGTCGGCTCGTTCGTTGGTTCGCTCACTGCTGCCACTCCTCCGCGGCGCAACCTCTCAGGCAAGTACTTGCCTGAGGAGAAAGTACCTCTCGCTTTCCCCTGAGGCAAGTACTTGCCTGAGAGCTGACGGCAGTGCTGTCCGACGCCATGCGGCCCGGGTGCGCCGGGCCGGTCAGTCCTCAGTGGACGGTCAACGGCACGTCATTAGGCGGCGGCAGCGTGCCCCCGCCGCGCAGCAGGATCGGCCCGACCGGAGCCGGTTTGGCGACCGGGGGAGGCGGC
The DNA here is from genome assembly GCF_041346965.1 of Amycolatopsis sp. cg13. GTDB lineage: Bacteria > Actinomycetota > Actinomycetes > Mycobacteriales > Pseudonocardiaceae > Amycolatopsis. The sequence continues at coordinate 1,644,647 of NZ_CP166848.1, read as the reverse complement.
ACCGGAGTCGGCGTCGGGGTGGGTTTCGGCGGCGTGGGCTGGGTGATCGTGGTCCCGTGCGCCGGAGGCGGCGGGTTCAGCTTCGCGCCGGGGGAGAGGTCGACAAGATCGGCGAGCCCGTGGTCGCCGTCGACGCGGGGGACGCCCAGCTGCGGCAGCTTCAGCAGGTCGATGACGGTCTTCGGGATGCTCGGATGCCAGGACCAGCGGTGGTCGATGCCGGGTTTGACCCGTCCGCCGAACATCAGCAGCGGCACGCGCGGGCCGTAGGCGAGCTGCACGCCGTCCGGGGTGATCTCGACGTTCGGCGTGGCCACGTGGTCGTCGAAGCCGCCCCAGTCGTCCCAGGTCAGGAGGAAGACCGTCGAGTCCCACAGTCCGGCCTTCACGATCGCGTCGACGACCTGCCACACGGTGTCCTCGCCCTTGCTGACGTCCGCGGGCGGGTGCTCGTCATACGGCGAGTCGTGCCAGACCATCGACAGCGCGGGCAGCGCACCGGACTGGGCGTCGGCGATGATCTGGGCCGAACGCACGATATTGGGCGACCCCTTGAGCTGCTGGTAGAACTCGACCGGATACCCGCTGGCGCCGGTGTAGGCCTTCCAGCTCACGCCGTGGTCGGCGGCGAGTCCGGGCAGGGACGGCATGTCCCACACCGGGTCGGCCTGGCTGCGCGGCGGGTTGCGCAGCGTGGGCGTCTGGCCGCCGACGATGAGCAGGTGGTTCGGCGTCGAGTTGGTGCCGTAGCCCGCGCAGTGGTTCTCGACGAACGCGCTGCTCGCCGCGAGCCAGGCGTAGAACGGCAGGTCGGCGACGGTGTCGAACTGGACGTGCGCGCCCGTGCTTTTCTTGGTGAGCCAGCGGTAGTAGGCCTTGCGGTCGTGCGGCTGGTCGGACTTCGGCGGGTTGGGGGAGACCGGCCAGCCGGTCGCGACGTTCGCGCCGAACGCGGCCATCGAGCGGAAATAGTTGTCGGTGGTGTGGTTTTCCTGGACCAGGACGACGACGTGGTCGATCGGGCCGGTGGCGGCCATGGCGATCCCTTCGGTGCTCCGGCGGGCGGGCGGCCGGATGCTCCGGTCGCGCCGGTTCCGCTGAATGATCGCCCGCCGCCGGTGCCCCGGCCACCGGGAAACCCCGATGGGAGCAACCGGATTCCCTTGTCCTGCCCGGGATATCGCCGATTGCGCGGAAGGGTCTGTTCGCCGGGTTCGCGCCGGGAGTCCGGGCCGCCCGGATCAGCGCTCGGCGGCGACCGCGTACCGGTGCGTCGGGCGGCCCGCGCTCCCGTACTCCAGTTCGAGGCTGAGGAAACCGCGGCGGTGCAATTCGCTCAGATGGCGTTGCGCCGTGGGACGGCTGATGCCCAGCGTGCTCGCGAGCGCTTCGGCGCCGAGCGGCTGCCCGGCCCGGCGGAGCGTGTCGAGCACCTTGCGCATGGTCGGCGGAAGCGGGTCCGTGCGTGGCGCGGAGCCGCGGAGCGCGGAATACAGACTGTCCACTGTGGCCTGATCGACGTCGCCGCTCCCGGAGGCGCGTTCGCACCAACTGCGGTACGCCGTCAACTGCTCGCGCAGCTGCTCGAAACCGAACGGCTTGACCAGGTAGTAGGCGGCGCCGAGCTGGATCGCGGAACGGACCGTGCCGAGGTCGCGGGAAGCGGTGATGACGATGCATCCGGGCGGGGCACCTCCCGAGCGCAGATCGCGAAGCAGGGAGAGGCCGTCTTCGTCGGGCAGGTAGACGTCGAGCAGCAGCAGGTCGGGCCGGAGTTCCTCGACGCGGGCGCGGGCTTCCGCCGCGGTGTGGGCCTGGCCGACGGAGGCGAAGCCGGGCACGCGGTCGATGCTGGCGGCGTGGATCGAGGCGACGCGGTAGTCGTCGTCGATGACGAGAGTCCGGACGGTCATGCGTACTCCGCCGGCTCGAGCGCGGCGCGGGAACGGGAATTCGGGAGCAGAACGTCGAATCGCGCCCCGGCCGAACCGTCCACCGTGATCGACCCGCCGGACCGGCGCACCAGCCGGTAGACGAGGGCGAGACCGAGGCCGCGTCGCATGCCGGGGCGAGGAGTTTTCGTGGAGTAGCCGTCAATGAAGATCTCGTGCAGCGTTTCCTCGGGGATGCCGGGACCGGTGTCGGAGACGACCACGCGGACGTCCGGGCCGAGGGTGTCGACGAGAACGCGCACCCGGCGTTCTCCCGGCTGCCCGGCCACGGCGTCGACGGCGTTGTCGATGAGATTGCCGAGAACGGTGACGAGCGCGCCGGGGTCGGCGGTGCTGAGGTCGAGCCCGGAACCGGGATCGACCTCGAGGCGCACGTCGCGTTCGGCGGCGATGGCGACCTTGGCCGAAAGCAGCGCGGCGAGTTCGGGCGGGGAGAACCGGGCGCGCAGATCGGTCGCCTGCGCGGCGGGGCCGTGCGCGATTTCGGTGAGGTAGCGGCCGGCTTCCTCCGCTTCGCCGAGGCCCAGGAGTCCCGACAGGACATGCAGCCGGTTGGCGAATTCGTGTTCCTGTGCGCGCAGAGCGGTCGTCAGACCGGTGACGGCGTGGAGTTCGCGCACCAGGCCTTCCATTTCGGTGCGGTCGCGCAAGGTGATCACCGAACCGGCGTCCTGTCCGGAAAGGACTACTGGCATTTTGTTGACCACCAACAGGAATTCGTCGGTGAGGACGACCTCGTCGTCAGCGGCGGACGCGGTGAGCAGGTCGCGGAGGCGGCCGGGCGGGACGAGTTCGCTCAGCTCGCGGCCGCGGGCGGCGGAGGGAATGGCGAGCAGTCGGCGGGCTTCGTCGTTGATCACCTCGACGCGGCCGTGCCGGTCGAGGCCCACCATGCCCTCGCGGATGCCGTGCAGCATCGCTTCCCGTTCCTGGAGCAGGGAAGCGATCTCGGAGACTTCCAGGCCGAAGGTCGCGCGCTTGATCCGGTGGGAAAGCAGCAAGGACGCCGCCATCCCGATGGCCAGCGCCAACCCGGAGTAGAGGAGCACCCAGGGGATGTCGCTCACCAGCTCGCTCGTGACCTGTTCTTCGAGGATTCCCACCGAAACCTGGCCCACGATCCCGCCGCCGCGGCCGGAGATCGGTGCCTTGCCGTTAGCGGACCGGCCGAGGCTGCCGTTGTCGATGCCGAGGTGGCCTTGTCCATCGAGGGCCGCCACCGGTTCCTCGATGCGCTCGCCGACGAGCGCGGTATTGGGATGGGAGTAGCGCAGCCCGGACCTGTCGGTGACGACGACGTATGACGCGCCCGTGGCCCGCCGTACCTGCTCGGCGGCGGCCTGGATGGCGTGGCCGGGATCGCGCCGCACGAGGGCGTCGCGGACGGACGGCATCTGCGCGACGGTGTTCGCGATCCCGAGCGCGCGCTGGCCGTATTGCGTGTCGAGGGTCTGTCCGGCGAGCTTCACGTAGAGCAGAGCGCCAGCCGAAACGGTGGCGAGCAGGATCCCGAGCACGGCGACGAGGATCTGCGAGGCGAGAGGACGTGACCGCCACATGACCGCTCCGCTCTGCCACTTGTCGTAGGGGCGTCCCGCATGACACCACGAGACCGCGCGGATGCCAAGAAACCGCGGCCGGTACGCCCGGATCGTCCGGTCCGGCGTGCACTTAATGAGCAGAAACCGAGAAAAGCGCACTGATCGCTGGTATCGCACGCAACATTCCGCCGCGCCGCGGCGCTTCTTAGCCTCCCTCGAACGGAATCGGCCCCGATCGAGAGGACGCCACCGTGCACGCACCCAGATCCGGACCGCCCGGCGCCGCCATCGCCATGCGGGACGTCGTCAAGCAGTTCGCCACCGCGGGCCCGGAGCCCTACACCGCGCTGCGCGACCTCGACTTGGAGGTGGCTCCCGGCGAATTCTGCGCGGTCGTCGGACCCACCGGCTGCGGCAAATCCACCACCTTGACCCTCGTCGCGGGCCTGGAACAGCCGTCGACCGGCTCGGTCCGGGTGCACGGCGCGGACGTCTCGGGCATCACGCCCGGGGTGGGGTTCATGTTCCAGACCGACGCGATCCTGCCCTGGAAAACGGTGCTGGACAACGTGTCCGCGGGCCCGAGGTTCCGCGGCGTGGCCAAGGCCGCGGCGGTGTCCGGCGCGCGGGACTGGATCCGCCGGGTCGGGCTGAGCGGGTTCGAGGACCGGTACCCGCACCAGCTGTCCGGCGGGATGCGCAAGCGGGTCGCGCTCGCGCAGAACCTCATCAACGAGCCGCGGATCCTGCTCATGGACGAGCCGTTCAGCGCACTCGACGTGCAGACGCGGGCGAAGATGTCCGACGAACTGCTGTCCCTGTGGGAACTTACCCGTCCCGCTGTCGTGTTCGTGACCCACGACCTCGAAGAGGCGATCGCGCTCGCGGACACGGTGGTCGTGCTGACCGCGGGCCCGGCGGCGACGGTCAAGGCCCGGTTCGCCATCGACCTGCCGCGCCCGCGGGTGGTGCAGGAAATCCGGTTCGAGCGCCGGTTCGTCGACCTGTACCAGCGGATCTGGGACGCCCTGCGCACCGAGGTCGACCTGGCGTACGCGCAGACCACCCGGATCAGCGGGGAGGCGGGCGCATGACGACCGAAGTGGACTCGCCCGCGAACCCCGCCGCTGGCGCTGCCGCAGCCGCTGCTCGCCGTTCGCGCCGCCGGACACACGCCTTCCTGGTCCACACCGTCCAGGCAGCGGTGCTGGTGGTAATCCTGGGCGGCTGGCAGCTGCTCGTGCAAGGAGACCAGCACGCGATCGTGCTGTACGGGCTTCCGTCGGGCATCTTCGACCGGTTGCGGTCGTGGGTGACCGAGGGCACCGCGCTCGGATCGCTCGGCAGCCAGATCTGGACGACGATCGAAGAGGCGCTGATCGGCTTCGCGATCGGCACGGTGCTGGGCATCGTCTGCGGCATCGCACTCGGCCGGATCCGGTTCCTGTCGGAGGTGTTCGGCCCGTTCATCAAGGTGCTCAACGCGATTCCGCGGATCGTGCTCGGCTCGGTCTTCGTGCTGGCGTTCGGCCTCGGCCTCGAATCGAAGATCCTGCTGGTGATCGTGCTGGTGTTCTTCGGAGTGTTCTTCAACGCTTTCCAGGGCACTCGCGAGGTCGACCGGACGTTCATCGCCAACGCCAGCATCCTCGGCGCTTCGCGGTGGCAGGTGACCCGGCAGGTCGTGCTGCCCTCGGCGTTCACCTGGATCATCGCGAGCCTGCACGTGAGCTTCGGGTTCGCGCTGATCGGCGCGATCGTCGGCGAATTCCTCGGCGGCTACGCGGGTCTCGGCGTGCTGATCAAGAACGCCCAGGGCACGTTCGACGCGAGCGGCGTCTGGGCGGCGATGGTGATCATGGGCGTCGTCGCGCTCATCGCCGAATGGCTGATCACCCGCCTCGAACGCCGGCTGCTGCGCTGGCGGCCCGCCCAGCTGTCCGGTCCGGACCTGTGACCCCCCGATTGTCCGTTCGAACAAAGGAGATCCCCGTGTCCGCGAAGAAATTGGCGGCCGTGCTCGCGGCGGCGCTGCTCGCCGTGGCCGGCTGCGCCTCGACCGCGAGCCAGAACGCAGGCACCAGCTCCACCGGCGGGACCGGCACCCCGGTGAGCATCATGGTCGGCGGCTTGAACAAGCAGATCTACCTGCCGTTCATGCTCGCCCAGCGGCTCGGTTTCTACCAGCAGCAAGGCCTGAACGTGACCCTGCAGGACGAGGGAGCCGGAGTCGACGCGACGACGAACATGGTCGCCGGCAAGGTCGACGGCGTCGGCGGGTTCTACGACCACACCATCGCCATGCAGGGCCTCGGCCAGTCGCTGGAATCGGTGGTGTCGATGCTGACCACGCCGGGCGAAGTCGAACTGTGCCGCAACGAGGTGCGCGGCCAGATCCATTCGCCGGCCGACTGGTCCGGCCGCAACCTCGGCGTGACCGATCTCGGTTCCTCCACGGACTTCCTGACCCAGTACCTGGCGCAGAAGAACGGCGTCGACCCGACGAAAATCCACCGCGTGGGCGTGCAAGCCGGAGCCACGCTGATCGGTGCCCTGCAGCACGGCAACGTCGACTGTGCGATGACGACCGAGCCGACGGTGTCCACGGCCTTGGCCCAGGGCGCCGCGTTCGTCCTGCTGGACATGCGCACCGCGGCGGGCACGAAGCAGCAGCTGGGCGGCCAGTATCCGGCGACGTCGCTGTACATGACCACGAAGTACGTGGACAGCCACCCGCAGGTGGTGCAGAAGCTCGTCAACGCGTATGTCGAGGCCCTCAAATGGATCCAGGGCCACAATGGTGCGCAGCTGGCCGACGTGATGCCTGCCGACTACTACGCCGGGTCCGGGAAAGACGCCTACGCCAAGGCATTCGACAACGAGAAGGGCATCTACAACCCGACCGGGATCATGCCGCCGGACGGGCCGAAGACCAACCTGACGGTCCTGCAGGCGTTCAATCCTGATGTGAAGGGCAAGCAGATCGATCTCGGGAAGACTTACACGGACAAGTTCGTGACCGCGGTGCATTGATGCGGAGCTGCTGTGCCCGGGTGCCCTGTGGTGCCTGGGCACAGCAGTTCGGTGCGACCGATGAGAAATCGCCCGCCGCGTCGTCAATCCTGGTAGCTCCCTCGCACCGGTGGAAGGATGGACGACCATGACCGACGCAAGACTGGGTACCGACGAGACCACGTTCATCGCGGCGGTCAGATCCGGCGACCCGGCGCGGTTCGCGCTCGTCACGGAGCGGCATCGGCGCGAGCTGCAGGTGCACTGCTACCGGATGCTCGCGAATTACGAGGACGCCCAGGACCTGACGCAGGAGACGTTCCTGCGGGCGTGGCACAAGCGAGAGTCGTTCGAAGGCCGCGCCGCGCTGCGGACCTGGCTGTACCGGATCGCGACCAACGCCTGCCTCGATTTCCTGGACAAGCGCACCGACCGCACGCCCGTGCTGTACCCCGATTCCGAGCTGCCGTACCTGCAGCCCTATCCCGACCCGATGCTGCCCGAGGACCCGCAGGAATCGGCGGTGGCGCGGGAGACGATCGAACTGGCGTTCATCGTCGCCGTCCAGCACCTGCCGCCGCGGCAACGAGCGGTGTTCATCCTGCGCGACGCCCTCGGTTGGCCCGCGTCGAAGGCCGCGAGTGCTCTCGAGCTGACCGTCGCATCGGTGACCAGCGCACTGCAACGGGCACGCGGCACGATGCGCGAGCAGTTGCCCGGCCGCCGCCTCGACTGGCGCAGCCCCGACGAGCTGTCGGACGACGAACGCGGCGTGGTTAAGTCCTATATGGACGCCCATGAACGCAACGACATCGACGGGCTGATGTCCTTGCTGCGCGCCGATTTGCGCTTCGCGATGCTGCCCGATCCGGGTACCGTGACCAGGACGGCCAAGGACGCGGTCGACGGCTGGGTCTCCGCCGGACTCTTCCAGCGCGGCTACGACGACTGGCGCTGCATCGCCACGATGGTCAACCGCATGCCCGCCGCGGCGCTGTACCTCCGGACTCCCGGTGCCCCGGAACACCGGCTGCTGAACGTCGCGGTCCTGCACATCGTCGACGGGAAGATCGCCGAGCTCACCGGATTCGACGTCACCGGCAAGCCCTGGCTGGGCCTGCCCCCGACACTGTGAGGCCCGTCTTGGACGAATCGCCAGTGCTTACCGCCTCGTCTCGTAGCGGCTCAGCACGACACCGCCGGGAAACGTCCGCGTCTCCACCAGATTCAGCTTCACCCAGCGGTCCAGCGCGGTGAAGAACGGCGTGCCGCCGCCCACCAGAACCGGATGGGTGACCACGACGTACTCGTCGACCAGCCCGGCCCGCATGGCGACCCCGGCGAGCGTCGCACCGCCGATGCTCATCGGACCGCCGTCCTCGGCCTTGAGCCGGGTGATCTCGCCGACCGCGTCGCCGGTCGCCAGCCGCGTGTTCCAGCCGACCTTGCCGACCGTCGAGGAGAACACCACCTTCGGCGTGTCCCGCCAGTTCCGCGCGAACTCGACCTGCGCCGGGGTGGCGTTCGGCTGCTGGTCGCCGGTCGGCCAGTAGGAACTCATCGTCTCCCACAGCTTGCGCCCGTACAACGACAGGCTGTTGGCGAGTTCCCGGTCGAGCCACCACTGGAACAACTCGTCGCTCGGCCCGCTCCACCCGATGTCGTCCCCGGGCGCGGCGATGTAGCCGTCCAGGGTCAGGTTCATGCCGTAGGCCAGTTTCCGTGTCATGCCAGTCCTCCTGTGCGCGGGTTTCACAGGTACAGACGGGTGAGGCGCGGAAACCTCATCGGTGCGCCAAGCGCGTCGGCAGGAGGCCGCGCCAACGTACCCGCTCTCCATAGTGCACCGTGCACCACCTGACTTCCCCCGTTTCGTCACCCAGCCCGAAGCACCGAACCCGCCGCCCTCCCTACCGTCGTGCTCGACGTTGTGATCCCGCACGACAGGAGCCCGCCGATGACCCGCACCTCTCGCAGCCGTCTGGGTGTGCTGCTCGGCAGCACCACTCCGCCGGAACAGATCGGCGCGCAGGCCGCCGCCGCGGAAGCCGCCGGGTTCGGGGAGTTGTGGTTGCCGGAGGACTACTTCTTCCTCGGCGGCATCGCGGGCGCCGCGCTGGCGCTCGGGGCGACGTCGCGGCTCCCGGTCGGCATCGGGGTCGTGTCGTCGGTCGTACGGCATCCGGCGTTGCTGGCCATGGAGATCAGCACGCTGGCCCGCGCTTACCCGGGCAGGCTGATGCCCGGGATCGGGCACGGCGTTCCCGCCTGGACTGCGCAGATGGGGCTCACTCAGCGGTCGCCGATGAGTGCCCTGCGCGAAACCCTCACCGCGGTCCGCGGGTTGCTGGGCGGCGAGACGATCAACGAAGAGGGCCGGTTCGCCGCGTTCCGCGAGGTCGCGATCACGCACCCCGTTCCGGAGCAGGTGCCGCTGTTCACCGGGGTGCTGGGGGACAAGGGGCTCGACCTGACCGGACGGCTGGCCGACGGTCTGCTGGTGAGCGCGCTCGCGCCGGTCGAATACGTGCGGAGCGCGCGGCGCAAGCTGGACGAGGCGGCGCGCGCGGCCGGTCGGGACGAGCACATCACGATCACGGTTCTCGCGGCGGCCAACGTCACGCGGGATCCCGGGCAGGCGGCCGCCACGAGGGAAGCGCTCAAGGCGGTTCTCGCCTTTTACCTTGCCGCGACTGGTCCGGGACCGTTGTTCGGCGCGGTCGGGGCCAACGAACAGCTCGCGGACCTGCTTTCGCGTGGCGGTCCGGAGGTGGTCGCGGCCGAGATGCCGGACGCCTGGCTCGACGTTTTCGGCGTCGTGGGCGGGCAGGACACCGCGCGGGAACGCCTCAAGGAATACCTCGACGCGGGGGCGGACAACGTCGCCATCGCGACCGTCGTCGCGGACGGCGCGGAAGAAACCCTTGCCGCAGTAGGCGAACTGACCGGCGAATTCACTCACTGAAAGGGCACGACCAATGAGCACTGACCGCGAGCGGATCCTCGAAGTGCACGAAGGCTGGTACGAGGCGAACGTCGGCCTCGTCGCCGACCGGATGCTGCAGTATTTCCCGGAGGGCGACGGCTACCACCAGTTCAACCTCAACGGCCACACCTACCACGGCGTCCTCGACAAGCACCGGTTGTGGGTCAACGCCGCGAAAATCGGGCTGAGCATCACCGCGATCAAGGACACCGTCGGCCCGGACGTCCAGGTGTTCGGCGACGTCGCGCTGCTCACCGCCGAGGGAACCGCGGACGTGCTCGCCCCGGGCCAGCAGGACCCGGTCCCGACTCCGTTCCGCACCACCGAATTCTTCCGCCGCGACGACGGCAAGGGCGGCCCGGACTGGCGGATCTGGCACATGCACGTCAGCGTCCAGGACCCGCAGATGCCCAAGCACGGAACGGAATGAGGCCGGACTTGGACCGCGTCAGCGTCGAAGGACGGACCGGGAAGCTGTCGGTTCTGTGCAGGAAAGACGACCGGCCCGGCGTCCCGCTCGTGCTCCTCCATCCGATCAACTCCGCGGCGGTGGTCTGGAAAGACGTTGCCGCGCGGTTGAACCGGCCGGTCGTGGCGCCAGACCTGCGCGGGCACGGAAACTCCGGGCAGACCGGCCCGTTCACCGTCGAGGAAGGTTACGTTCCGGACGTCCTGTCGGTCCTCGACGCGCTCGGGCTGGACGAGGTGCATCTGGCCGGAGGATCTCTCGGCGGCACGATCAGCGTCGCGCTGGCGGCACTGCATCCCGGACGCGTGCGCAGCGTCGCGACGTTCGGTTCGACGCTGGGCACCGGGGTTCCGGCCGAGGCGATCGCCGCGATGGTGCGCGAGCTCGAGAGCGAGGGGACTGCGGGGTATTTCGCCGGTCAGGTCCCGCAGATCGTGGGCCGAAAGCACCGCGACTCGGCGCGCATCAGGGAAGTGATGGCGGAGGCCGTCGGCACCCGGCCGACAACGGTGGTCGCCGAGATCCTTTACGGAGCGTTCGGCGCGGACATCCGGCACCTGGCCGGAAAGGTTGCCGCTCCGGTGCTGGCGGTCGCTGGCACCGAGGATCCGACCTGCCCGCCCGCGATGTCGCGCGAACTGGCCGAAGCCACCGGCGGCACGGCGAAGGTGCTGGAGGGGACGGGTCACCTGCCGATGCTCGAGGAAACCGATCAGGTGGCCGACCTCCTCCGGGAACACCTCGCGACCGCCGAGGAAGGAAGGCCGTGACGTACTCGATCGTCGCGCGCGATCCGGTCACCGGACAGCTTGGCGTCGGCGCCCAGACCCACTTCTTCGGCGTCGGCACGCTGCTGCCCTGGGCCGAGGCGGGCGTCGGCGCGGTGGCCACCCAGGCGTTCGTCAACGTCGACTACGGGCCGCGCGGCTTGGAGCTGTTGCGGGCGGGCGTACCCGCACCGTCCACTGTGGACCTGCTGGTCGCCGAGGACCCGGATTCCGCGTACCGCCAGCTGGGAATCGTCGACGCGCGGGGTTCGGTGGGTACGCACACCGGCGAGTCGTGCGCCCCGCACGCCGGTTCCGCGCGCGGGCATCAGGTGACGGTGCAAGGGAACATGCTGGCCGCCCCGGACGTGTGCCAGGCCGCGCTCAAGGCCTTCGAGACCGCGGACGGCGACCTCGCCGACCGCATCCTCGCCGGGCTGCAGGCCGCGGACGGCGCCGGGGGAGACGTGCGCGGTTCGCAGTCGGCCGCGCTGCTGGTGGTGTCCGGCCGTCGTGGTCCGACGCCGTGGAACGAGGTCGTCGTCGATCTGCGCGTCGACGACCACCCGGACCCGCTCGCCGAACTGGTGCGGCTTCTCCCGCGTTCGCGGGCGTTCGGCGAGGTCGGCGGGGTGATGTTCGCGCGCGGCTTGACGCTCGGACCGTTCGACGGTGTCTCGCCGGGCGAGTTGGACGAACGGCTGAGCGCCCTCGCGTCGGCGGCGGAGGTCATCGGGCCGGACAACCGCGAGGCCGACTTCTGGCGCGCGGTCCTGCTCGCCCGCGCCGGACGGCACCGGGAGGCCGCCGACCTCTTCGCGGAGGTCGTGGCGTTCCGGCCCGCGTTGCTGGGGTTCGCGAAAGGGCTTGCCCCGCTGGGCTTTCTCGACGACGAGGCCCTCGCCGCGATCACCGCGGACATCGAGGAGCCAGCATGAACCCCGCAGCCGCTGTCCAGACCGCGAGGGTGACCGAACTGGCCGCGGACCTGGTCCGGTGCGACACACAGAATCCGCCCGGCGGCGAGCGTCCGGTAGTCGAACCGCTGTATACGGCCCTGCGCGAACTGGGTGCGGAGGTGGAGATTTTCGAGCCCGAGCCGGGCCGCCCGTCGATCGTGGGTCGCATCGGCTCCGGCGAGGGCCCCACGCTGCTGGTCAACGGGCACGTGGACGTCGTGCCAGTGTCCGAAGAGGACTGGTCAGTGCCACCCTTCGGCGGCCTGGTCCGGGACGGGCTGCTCTACGGCCGGGGCGCCTGCGACATGAAAGGTGGAATCGCAGCGGCGATCGAGGGAATGCGCGCCTGCCGCGACGCCGGAATCGTGCCGCCCGCGGACATCGTCTTCCACCTCGTGGCCGACGAGGAGACCGGCGGCCGGTTCGGGACCGAGGCGCTGGTCGCGGCCGGGCTCGTGCACGCCGACGCGGCCGTCGTGCCCGAACCGAGCGAGCTGCGGGTCGGGGTGGCCGAACGCGGCTCGCTGATGGTCGAGATCGTGGTGCGCGGCCGGGCGGGACACGGCAGCGACCCGGCGGCCGGACACTCCGCGGTCGCCGACGCGGCACGGATCGTCTCCGCGCTCCACCTGGCCGATTTCGGCGACAAAGAGCACCCGCTCCTGGGCACCCCCACTGCCAACGCGGGAACCATCGCAGGCGGCACCGCCGTCAACATCGTGGCGGCCGAATGCCGGGTGCGGATCGACCGGCGCGTGCTGCCCGGCCAGACCCGGGACGAGGCACTGGCCACCGTGACCGGGCTGATCGACGCCGCGGGCAAGTTCGACTACGACGCGGACGTCCTCGCCTTCGCCGAAGGATCCGAACTGGACCCGGACCACCCGTTCGTCGCCGAGGTCCGCCGGGCGGCGGGCGACGCGCCGGTCCGCGGGCTGAAACTCGGCACGGACGCGCGGTTCCTCCGCAACCAGCTCGGCATCCCGACCGTCGTATACGGACCCGGATCGATGACCGTCGCGCACACCGCCGACGAGTACGTGCCGGTCGCCGATTTGACCGCCGCCGCTCGCGCTTTCGCCCGGCTGTACGCCGGTTTCCGGGGTGTCGCGACCTCATGAGCAGCCACAACGCCGGTTAAGGTTTGCGCATGGAGCACGTCGCCGAGTCCGCGATCGACGACGTGGTGCGCGGCGCCGTGCACTTCGGGAGCGGAGGCGGCGGCGACCCGTACCTGGGGCAGCAGCTCCTGGTCGCGGCGGTCCGGCGGCACGGGCCGATCCCGCTCGTCACGGCGGCCGAACTGCCGCCGGACGCCCTCGTCCTCCCCGTGGTGTCCGGCGGAACCCCGCACACCCTCGTCGAGAAAGCGCACAGCACCGTCGAGGCGGAGACTCTCCGGACGGCGGTGGAAGCACGCGCCGGACGGAAGTGCGCGGCGGTCCTGCCGATCCAGCTCGGCAGCGTCAACGTGGCCGTCCCGCTGGCCGTAGCGGCCGAACTCGGGCTGCCGTGCCTCGACCTCGACCTGATGCGCCGCACCCTGCCGTCGATCGACCTGACCCTGCTGCGGCTGGCCGGGTTTTCCGTCTCGCCGATCACCGTCGTCGGCGGCTCCGGGGTGGTCGCCGAGTTCAGCCAAGGCTCCGACGCCGTGCTCGGCGAGCTGGTGCGGGCCGTGCTGCCGCCGCTGGGTCTCGTGGCGCTGATCAGCGCATATCGGGTGACCGCGGGAGACTGTGCGCGGCTCGGCGCCGTCGGGTCGATCAGCGAGTGCGCCCGGATCGGCGCTGCGCTCGCCGAACCCGGGTATGAGCCGTACCTGCGCGCCTGCGGCGGACGCCTGGTGTGCACCGGAACCGTCGCCGAAGTCCTGCAGCACTCCTCGGACGGCTGGCCGCGCGGCGTGGTTTCCCTCGACACCCCAGAGGGCTTCGCGCGGATCGACTTCCAGAACGAGAACCTGATCGTCAGCCGGGAAGGCACGGTGCTGGCCACGGTCCCGGACCTGATCGCCGTCGCGGACGCGGACACGAGCGCGCTGACGCAGACCGTCGACCTCGCTGTCGGCCAGGAAGTGCACGTGCTCGCCAGCCCGGTCGACGAGCGGTGGCACACGCCCGAAGGACACGCTGCGGCCGGGCCGCGCGCGTTCGGCTACGCCGTCGATCCGGTGCGATTCGACGGTTCGACATCCTTGGCCGGTGCCCGATGAGCGTGGTGCGAGTGGGGCTTGACGCGGTCTCCGGCCGAGCCGCGGCGTTGGACGAAACGAGCCGAATTGTGGCGTCCTATCGCGGAACCGGCTCGGCAGCGCGATTGCTCGACGCGCTCCTGGCGAAGGTCGATGCCGAAGCGGTCGACCGGGTCGTGGCGATCCTGCCGGAACCCGTGCCCACCGGATCTCGGATCGGGATCCTGCGGATCGGCGGCGCGACCGCGTTGCCGCCGCTGGCGGGCTGGCCAGTCGAAATGTCCACCGCGCTCGCGGGACCAGTCGCGACGGTCCGGGGCGGGCACGAATACGACGGCACGGCGTCGGCGCCCCTGGACCTCCCTGCGGTAGCCGAATTCGCCCGCCGGTGCGTGGGAAATGTCCGCGCGGTCGCGGTATCCGGAGTCCACGGGCTGGAAAACCCCGACCACGAACAGCAGGCCGCGACCCTGCTCGCCGAAGTGCTCGGCCCGGATGTCCCCGTGCGGAAAGGCAGCGAGACAGAAGCGATCGGCTTGCTGGAACGGGAAAACACCGCCGTACTCGACGCATCCCTGGCCGAGTTCACTCGCACCCGGATCGAGGAACTGGGCACCGCGGTCCGGAAACACAATCCGAAGGCCGAGCTGTATCTGGTGCGCGGCGACGGAACGGTGCTGCCCGAACTCGCCGCGCAGCGCCACGCCACGGCCTGCCTCGGGGCGGCCCGGGCGGCGTTGCTGCACGGTGCCGCCCGGCTGGCAGGAGTGCCCGCGGCTGTGGTGGTGGATGCGACCGGCAGCCAGACTGTCGTCGGGACGACGCACGGCGGTTTGCTTCCCGAATCGGGCGCACACCGGGAATTCGGCGGGATCCGGATCGGTTGGCGCCTCCCGCGCCTGACCGTGCTGGACCGCGAGGGTTCTCTCCCCGCAGCGGTCGCCCGCGCGCGGTACGGACACGACGATCTCCCGGTCGTACTCATCGGAGACCGGCCGCTGCCCGACGCGATTCGGCCGCCGGACGCCGATCTCGCGGCCGCGGTGGGGGCAGCGACCGCGGAAGCGGCGGGCTCGGTCGACCGGATCTTCTGGCAGGGCGCCGGCGGAAGGGAAGATTCGGCGGCCCGCGCCCGGCAGCTGGCCCGGGACGCCGCGATCCGCGCCGGCGCCGACCCCCGCACCCTGCGGGAAACCCCGGTGAAGGAGGCGCTGATGACCTACGTTCCGGTGCCGGCCGCGCGCCTGCAGGCGACCGCGGTGGGACCGATCCTCGAACCGGTGGCGCCATGACAGTCACTCTCGCCCAGTTGCTGGACCTGAACCTGATCGAGCACTACGAGGTGCTCGCGGGCGAATCCGGGCTGAAGAGGCCCGTCGGGGCGGTCGTCGCGGGTTCCGCGGTGCACGAGATTTCCGAACTCGCCCCGCGCAGCGTCGTGGTGTTCGGCCGGGACCAGCTCGTCCTCGACGACCTAGTGGCGGATCTCGCGATCCGGCTGGCGGGCAGCACGGGCCTGTCCGGGATCGTCGCGGCCCGCCCGCACCGGCCGGTGCCCTTCGCCACCCGCAGGCTCGCTGACCGGCTGGCGTTGCCGCTCATCGGCGTCGAGGACATCACTCCCACCGGGGTGATCACCGCGTTCGAGCCCTACGTCAGCGCCCCGGAGATCGCGGGCCTGCGCGTGCTCGGCGACGCCTCGCGCCGCTTCCAGCGCCCGCCCGCCGACGCGAACGCGCTCACCTCGCAGCTCACGGCCACGCTCGGCGAACCGGTGGCGCTCGTCGATGCTGAAGCCCGTTTCGTGGCCGGCGATCCGGAGGTGCACGCGTTGCTCGGCAGGTGCGCCGACCCGGCGCTGCTGGCCGATTCGCGGCCGGTCGCCCTGACCGTCGGGACGGACGGCGAGCTGATGCTGCACCCGGTCCAGATCGACGCGACCGGGCCCGCGGTCTGCTGGATCGCGGTGCGGCGGCCCCGGTTCGCGGCCGGAGTGCTGCTCGAACCGGTCAGGCGCGCGATGGCGATCGCGGCACTGTCGTTCGCGGTGCACGTGGCCGGGGAGGCCGTCCGCGACGAACGGGAACACCGGCGCCGTTCGCTCCTGCTCAGCGAGATCCTCGAACAGCCCGGCGAACCGGGACGCCGCACCGTCGAACGGGCCACCGCGCTCGGCTGGCGGCTCGCCGGACGGCACACCGCGGTGCAGGTGCAGGCGGCGGACACCCCGGCCGCGCTCCGGATGTCCGCGCTGGGGACGGAATTGGAAGCACAGCTGGCCGAACACGGCATCGACGCGAGGCTCGTCGAACGCGGCGAGGGATGGCTGTTCTGGCTGACCGCCGAGGCCGCGGATCCCGGCCCGCTGCTCGACCGTCTCGCGAGGACGCTAGCCGCCGTCGAAGCGGAGCATCCGGGGCTGCGGCTGTGCGCGGGAGTAGGCCGCGCGCAGACAGGAGCGGCCGGCATCGGCCGCTCCGCCGAACAGGCCCGTCGCGCGGCCCTGCTCGCGCACACCTCGCACCGCCGGGCAGTGGTCGAGCACGTCGACGCCGGCAGCGCCCGGAAGCTGATCGCGGGCTGGTACGGATCCGCTCCGTTGCGCGGTGCGGCAGCCGACCTGCTCGCACCGCTCGACGAGGCAGACCCGTCCGGCGGCCTGGTCCGTACTTTGCGGTGCTACCTGGATTTCCAGTCGTCGGCGAAGGCCGCCGGAGCCGCTCTCGGCGTCCACCGCAACACCGTGATGCAGCGCATGGAAAGGATCGCTGAGCTGCTGTCCGTCGACCTCGGCGATCCGGACGACCGCCTGGCCGTGCACCTGGCCACGCGTGCCTCGGGCGTCGACTGGGACGAATCCAGCTGACCGCACAAAACGGCGGGCAGTTGTTCGTCCGCGGTGCACGATGACCCGGCGCGGCTCGGCCGGTTGAGTGTCCGGAATGGACACACGTACCGCGCGAATCACCATTGGCTACAAGGCATCGGCCGAGCAGTTCGGACCGCGACCGCTGGTGGAGCTGGCCGTCCTCGCCGAACGGCAGGGGTTCGATTCGGTGCTGGTGAGCGATCACTACCAGCCCTGGCGGCACCGGAACGGCCACGCGCCGTTCTCGATGGCCTGGCTCGCCGCGGCGGGGGAGCGGACCGAACGGGTCCGGCTCGGCACCAGCGTGCTGACCGCGACCTTCCGCTACCACCCGGCCGTGGTGGCGCAGGCTTTCGGCACGCTCGGCGCGCTGTATCCCGGACGCGTCCTGCTCGGTCTCGGCACCGGCGAAGCGCTCAACGAGGTCGCGGTCGCCCGCATGGAATGGCCGGGGTTCAAGGAACGCTTCGCCCGGCTGCGGGAGGCGATCGACCTCATCCGTCGCTTGTGGACGGAGGAGCGGGTGAGTTTCGACGGCGAGTACTACCAAACGGAAAACGCGACCGTCTACGACCGCCCCGCGCGGCCCCTGCCGATCTACGTCGCCGCAGGCGGTCCGGTGGTGGCGAAGTACGTCGGCCGAGTGGCGGACGGCTTCATCTGCACCAGCGGCAAGGGCATGGAGCTGTACACGGAGAAGCTGCAGCCCGCTGTCGACGCCGGAGCCGAGCAAGCAGGCCGCAAGCCCGCGGACGTCGCGCGCTCGATCGAGATCAAGCTGTCCTACGACCCCGACGCCGAGGCCGCCGTCGCGAACACCCAGTTCTGGGCACCGCTGTCGTTGACCGCCGAGCAGAAGCACGGCATCTCCGACCCCGTCGACATGGAGCGCGTCGCCGACGAACTCCCGACGTCCCAGGTCGCTTCCCGGTGGATCGTCTCGTCCGATCCCGACGAGGTCGTCGAACGGATCGGTCCGTACGTCGACGCCGGTTTCACCGACCTGGTCCTGCACGCGCCCGGCACCGACCAAGCTCGCTTCCTCGACCTGGCCCGGCAGGATCTCCTGCCGCGGTTGCGCAAGCTGGGCTGAGAGCCCTGCCGAGCGGTCTTCGCAGTGCGGTGAGCCCACTGACGGCGCTCCGGACGCTGCTTAGCCTTCCTCCCACGCAGCGTGGCGTGGACGGAAGGAGCGGCCCCGATGACGGCAGTCGATGCCAGGCCAGGAGGACCGATCGCCGCCGATCTCCCCCCGCCGGACGGCACGATCCGGCTGACCCTCCTGGTCAGCGCACGACGCGGCTGGTTCAGCGTGGCGGCCCCCGCCTCGGGCCTGGACCGCCCGCTGGCCGGGGCGGCGCCGTGGGACCCCGCCCGGCTGCCCGGCCGTCACCAACTGGTGCTGATGACGACACCCCGCCCGGCTGCCGACGACCTGGCGCAAGCCTTGACCGCCGCCGACCGCGCGGGATCCGCAGCACTCGTCGTCCGGACTCTGCCCACTGGAGTGGACCTCACGACCGCAGCCGTGCCAGTACTGGTGGCGGAGGTCGGGTGGACGGAGATCAGCACGGTAGTGCAGTCACTGTTGTCCGGGTTCGGCACTCTTTGCGCGGCCCCCACCGCAGGCGGCCTCTACGATCTCGCCGAAAGCGCGGCCCTCGCGCTGGACGGCGCCGTGGTGATCGCCGATTCGGCCTTCCGTGTGCTCGCTTTCGGCTGCAGCGAACCGGTGGACACACTCACCGGCGAAATGGTGCTCGCCCGACGTGTCCCAGCGGAACTGCGGGCGAGACTCGCCCAGGTACGAAGCGTCACGCACCTCGAAGGCCCCCACTGGGCCGCCCCAATCCACTCCGCCGGGATGACCGTCGGCTACGTCCTCTGCACGCCACGCCGATCGTCCGCTTCCGTGCCTCGGCTGCTGGACGACGTGTCGACGGCTGCCGCTGCCTGGTTCGTCGACGAACCCGCCGTACGAAACGACGAAGACACGATCCGCGCCGAGTTACTGCGCGGCCTGCTGGCGGGCTCCGGATCACTGGAAGCGCTGACCGAACGTCTCGGCCCTTCGCGTCGATGGCGTCTCGCCGCCCTCGGCCCTATCACCCCCGACCTCGAAGGAGCCCTGGCACGCTGCGCCCGAATGCTCGACCCGGCGACGGCGACCGCCGTGCTGGGTTCCCTCATGTTCGTCCTGTTCCCCTCCACCCCCGGCTCGGGCCCCGCCGACTTCACCGAACGCCTACGACGCCGCGCCCCGGCAGCCACACCGCTGGTGGCCTGCCTAGGCCGCCCCTGCACCACCGGTCCCGAAATCCGCGCCGAACTAGCTCCCCTCCGGCACGCCGCAGGTGTACTGGCCGCCCGAACTGTGCCGGTGACGGCTCACCTGACAGACCTCCTCCCGCACGTCTTGATCGCGGAACTGGCGGAAGTAGCCGCCGAACGCCCCGCCCTGCTAGAAGGCTCCCTAGACGTACTGCGCCGCGACTCCTCCCCACGCGGTGCCGAGTACCTGAACACACTTCGCTGCTGGTTCGACGCCGGCGGAGACGCCACCCGTGCTGCGGCTGCACTTCACATACACCGCAACACGTTCCGGTACCGGCTGCAACGAATCGAAGAACTGTGCGCGGTCGACCTCGACGATCCCGTGCAACGCTTCACCATCGAGCTGCAAACCCGGCTTCTGGTGTCTCCCAACGGCCCCTGGCGAGACAGGCAGGGGCGGCCCTGAAACCGTACTGATCGGTATGTTTCACTGGATCTCGATCCGTGGACTGCGCACGCGACCGAAGAATGGCCGGGAGCGCCTGTACAACCTGGTGCCGATGGCATGGACGCTGCGCGCGGCAGGCCACGACGTCCGGATCACGGCCCACCTCGGCCTCGCCGACACCGTCACCCGCAGGGGGTGCGTGCGGTCGATCAGCCGCGCACGTCGCGGACGACCTGCTGCGGCTCGCCCGGGCCGACGAGTCGAGTGGCTTCGGCGCCGAGATCTTCGAGGGACAAGTGTTCGTGTCGTCGTTTGTCCACGAACCGGCCGTTCCAGTTGTGTCCGTGGCGCTGGCAGCGCTGGCGGACGTACGCGCGCCAAGTTCCTGGAGCTGCTCCTGTTCCTGGTCGGCGAGGCCGGGCAGTCGGAGCGAGCCGAACGCGAAGGGCGGGATCTTGCCGCCGAATGCGCGGCAGCGGCCAAGTCCGGTATCTGGTTGCTCTACGCGGAGATCTTCTCGGGACGGCGGGTGGATGCCGCGGCGTATGCGTACGAGACGCTCTCTCTTGTCGAAGAGGACGAAGAACGGCTCGCCTTGCTCGGGTGGCTGCGGGTGAGCTTCTGCCTTGGGATTCGCGATGACGGCGAGTGCGGCAGCGGGTGAATCCTGGACGAAAGGCCGTCGGGATAGTGAGTTGATTGAAGGCCTCCTTGCCGCATCGGCAAGGAGGCCTTCGAAAGTCCACAATGGACTCAGAAGCGCGCGCAGCTCGCCATCAACGGCACTTCGCGGCGCTTTCGGCGATCGCCACTCCGCCGACCTTCCCGTCGGCCGTAGGAGTGAACTCGAAGTGCCACCCCGGCTTCTCCGCGATAGTCAGCTCGAACCGCCCGGCCGGACCCTCCTTCAGGCCGCGCGCGTCGTACGCCTTGTGCAGGTCGGCCAGCGAGGATCCGGCGCCGATGCCCTCCGCGGTCTTGGCGTCGGGCGGGGCGCCCAGTTCGTGCAAGCCGTTCTTGCCGAACGAGGCGCCACCGGCCGCGGCGAACGCCTTGTCGCGCTCTTCTCGCTTGCCGGCTAGATCGGCGATCGCCATCGCGGAGTCCGCCGCCAGCTGAGCCGCCTCCGCGTCCTTGGCGGCGGCTTTGGCCAACTCCGCGGCGGACCTGCCCGCAGGCTGCTTCGCTTCCCGGTCCGCCGCGTCCGCCTTGGCGTTGAGGTCGTCGGCCTTCCGCTGCGCCTCGGCCTCGGCGGCCAGTCTGGCCTGGTCCGGCGCCGGGCCGCCCTGCCAGCTCAGGACCGTGCAGCCGTCCAGCGTCGACACCGGCGCGTTCGCGAGCTTCCCGGTCGCGAGCGCCGCTTCCTTGGCCATCCCCGGGGCGATGCCGCGGTAACCGGCCGCGCCGAAAACCTCGGCGCGGGCGGGCGCGGGGCTCGATGGTGCGGTGGTGGCTTCCGACGAACACGCCGCCAGCGCGGTGAGCGCGGCGACCACCACGGCCGAACGGCCGATGGACATGACAAAACCCTTGTGCATCTGATTCCCCTCGTACCGGACCCAAATCAACGGGCCGTCGCTCTCGGAGGCCCGAGATAACAGATAACTTACCGGATCTTGGGGACGTCCCCCATTGATTACCGGACGAGGTGGGGGGCGCTCTGGCGGGCGTCCGAGCCGGAGCCTGGTGCTCGTGTGGGCTATGCGTGCCCGGTGGCCGTCTTGCACGTCCCTGAGCTTGGGGATGCTTCTGATGGAGCAGTGTGTCCGGTCAACCTGACGGGGCAGTTTGTTGGACATCCGAGGCCCTTAGCGGGGAGGACGCCTTAGACCGGATCAGCCGATTGTCGTCTCTGACCTGTCGCGTACGAGGACGCGCGTCTTCGCCTTCGGCGACGTTCTGCACCGGTGACGTGGGTTCTCGTGTGAGACGCCGCAGCACACATTGTGTAGATCGGCTCCGGCGGCTGTCGAGGAGAGAACGGGCCAGGCACAGGCGGGGTGGGGTCGGAAACTCCGGCCGTGACCACAACTGCGGACGGTTGTCGCAGGCCAAGGTCTGCATCGAACCGGGAGAACGCGGCGGCTGAGTCGGCCCTGATTCATCAGGGTTTTGCGGAGCGCAACTTTTTAAGCAGGCGTTGGTACTCGGTAATATTATCGGTATTTTCTGGGCACATCTCGCGGAGCGTTTCCTGTTCGACGTCGATCGCATCGTTAATCGCAGCGATCGCCTCGTCTTTTCTGCCAAATTCTGCTAGTCGGACGGCGAGCAGATGGAGGAACCCGGTATACAGGAGGTTATCGACCGTGCCGGTGCGTCGGTCTCGGCGCAGCGCTTCCACCGCTTCGACAATCGCGTCGAGGCTGTCCTGTCTGCGGTCCAAGCTCTCGAGGTGGAGCGCTTGTATTCCCAAGCTGGTCGCGAGGTCGCGCGTACATGCCCCCGGCTGGTGCTCATCGAGCTTTCTCAGCACATCGGCCGCTTCGCTCGCGCTGACTTCCGCTTCCTCGATCCGGCCGGCGCTGGACAAGGCGTCAGACAGCACGAGCAACCTTGAAGCGAGGTCCTCGGAGTGGGCTGGTGACCCGTCCCGCTTCGCGCAGCGCACGATGCTGGCCGCTTCTGATAGAGCTGAGGCCTCGGCATCGTACCTGCCAAGGTCGTGCAGAAGATTCGCTTGGTCGCACAGCAAATCGGCGAGCAGCTCCAAACGTGCTCTCGTTTCGAGGAAGTCGAGTCGCCGGCAGCCCTCGACCGCGCCGGTGATCGCCTCGAGTGCTTCCTCTGTCTGGCCGCGCTCCTTTCGGCATTCAGACAGGCCGACTAAAGCCGGGACCAGTGAACGCAGGTGAACCGGATCATGTTCGACCAGACGCTGCTCGACCTCGATCTCTTCGAGGCGAGCCGAGAGTTCGTCGTCGATTTGCCCGAGGCCGCGGGAGATGCTCGCGAAACTGCTCAAGCTGTCCGCCAGTTCGGACAGGCGAGTCCAGTGTCCGTCCGCGGCGAGCCGCCGCTGGATGTCAATTGCCTCTGCGGCGCAAGCAAGTCCGTGGGCAAGGCGGCCCAGGCTGTGGTGGAAGGTCGACATCAGGCGCAGGCTCTCCGCGAGACGGACCGCGTAGACCGCGGGACGGCGCTCGGCAAGGCGGCGTTCGATTTCTACGGCCTCCGTGATCGCCTCAAGCGCTTGTTCGTGTTGTCCCAGATCGCCCAGCCGTGACGCGAGGCCGTACAAGGACATGTCAAGGGTGGCGGAGTGAGCGTCGGGATGCGATTCCGCAAGCCGTCGTCGGATGCCAACAGATTCCTGGGCTGCGGTCAGCGCTTCTGAATGCTGCTCCAAATTCGCCAAAATGTTCGACTGGCTATTGAGACTGCTGGCGAGGTCGGCGAGGTCTTCACTGTTTTCATAGGCGGCCAGAGCTCTGCGTATGTCAGTCGCCTCGTTTATTGCGTCAATTGCCTCTTCTGGCTTGCCGACGAGCTCGAGAATATTGCCGAGGTCCGCCAAGCTCGTCGCATACCAGCGGGCATCTGAAACTGTCATTGCGCTGCCTTCGAGGCTGCCGCGCTGAAGGCGTACCGATTCGTCGATGCAATCCAATGCTTCGTCGAATCGGCCAAAGCCCTTCAGGCTGCTGGACAGCGTGTTGAGAGCAGGGAAAAGGAGGGTGGGCGGCGCGTCTGGGCGGGTTTTCTGTAGTTGGCGCATGATTTTGACAGACTCGGTGATTGCGCTGAGAGAGTCGTCGTATCGACCTATTTTGTTGAGGCGCAATGCATGATGTTGCAGCATCACTGCCTGGTAAGCGTCGTCAGCGCTGCTTTTGGGAGACTGTTCGCGGCAACGTCGCACCGACGCCGCAGTGATAGCGACAGCGGCATCCGCCAGCACTTCGCTATGCTCAGGGAAAGCGAAGACCAGGATACCCAGTGTGGAACTGTCCGCCTCGAGGTCTTCCGAGAATCCGGTGAGAGCATCGATAAGTGGCGTCGGGTCCTCGACCTGCGTAGCAGTATCGACAGCTGCTAGGAGGAATTTGGAGTGGCGCAAGCACAGTGCGGTCGCGGCCGCGGAAACCCTCGAGCCGAATGCGGCATGTCCGGCGGCCCGTGCGGTCACCGTGAGTATGGCCTGCGCTTCTTCTTCGGACACCGAAGCCGCGAGTGTTTCGAGCACGCACGGGCGGTCGCGGTCGAGAAGGAGCCGGCCAACCAGTCGCTCAGCCAACCTGTCAGGCCCCAGGCCTTCGAACTTCCCGTTGTCGGCTATGGGGTATAGAGCGAGCAGCCACAACCGAACGGTCTCACGCTGTCCCAGCGGAAGGTCGGCTACGGATGGAATTCGCGCCAGAAGGTCGTCGAGCTCGTCTCTGCCGTCCGGTGCGACGACAGTCGCGGCAGCGACGATGTCGTCGAGCATCGCCGGTGTGGCGAACGAGGACAATCCCGAGGCTAGGGCGGCGATCCGCCAGTAGCCGCGTTCGTGATCAAGCATGCGGTCTTCGGGGCCTCGCTGAGCGTCCGCCGTGGGCCGCGCCGATTCCGCGATCGCGTCCAGAAGGTCGGCGAGTGCGGTCATGTGCACACCCAGGACGGTCTCCGCCTTCAACCCGCGAAAGGGGCGCTCTTTGATCGCGGCCGCGGCGGCGCTCCAGGCGGTTGCGTCAGATCCGCTGATGCGGGATGCGGCTGCGCCGAACGCGGTGACCGCTTCAAGATAGCTCTGTGTGCAACTTTCGCTGTCGCCGTCCAGGGCGGGCAGTGCGGAAACCTGTGCGATGTCGACTACGTCCCGTATGGCGTCGCCCGCCGACGGCAACTCGCGCCACCAAGCGCCGGTGGCGCGGGCGATCAGCAGCAGCTTGACCGGAGCCGAGGATCGACGCCGCGCCAGCACGTCTGCCAGGGCCGCCAACTGCTGGCTTCGGCCTTCGGCGTAGTCGACGACGACCAGGGTTGGCGGTTTGACGCCGGCCAGCACGTCCAGAGACCGCATCGGTGCGTCCTTGTCGAGCCACAGCACGGCCCAGCCGTCCTGGACTCGGCTGGCTCCGAACTGGTGGGCCAGCCTCGTCTTGCCTTGGCCGCCAGGTCCGTGCAGCAGCCACGCGCCAGGGCCCTCGCTCTTCGCCCAAGCATCCAGCTTCGCGAGCGTCTCCTCTCGGCCGTGGAAGGGAACCACTGCCCGGCGAGGCGCCAGCAGCCCGGCAGGGGACATCAGCGAATCGCCTGCCGACGACCGTGCCTGCGGATCGGCCAAGCCGCGCAGCTCGACGGCGTCGCACGTCACCGATGTGGTACCCGAGTGACGAGCGACGATCTCGGCGAAGGCCGGCTCTCGCAACAGCACGAACACGGGCACCGCCTCCAGGGCGGAGTGCACACGATCCGCCGGCTCGGCGGCGACGACACCCGTCACCAGCCCTTCGCAGATCATCGCCGCGCCGGACATCCCGCCCCACGGCGACCTTCCGGCCGGCGGATGAGAGCCGAGATTGATGACGTACCGCTCACCGACCGCTCGGTCGCCCGGATTGATGAATCCGGTGAGTTGCAGAACGTCGATTGCCCGGTCAGGACGCTGGACAAGATCCGGGACGCCGCCGCACTCGCACTGAGCTCCTGGCCGATGCGTGACCAGGCGGCCCCAATCGACGGCGCCGGACAGCGGCGGCGCCCACCCGGCGCCGTCGACCTCGATCAAAGCCGCGTCGTCGCTGCCGCCCGGCGTGCCACGCCACGCGACCACGCCGGTGAACACTCCCCGCTGGCCGGGGAAGAACACGGTCGCCCGCTCACCCGCCGCGTCCACGACATGCGCTGAGGTCAAGACGAGCGATGGTGCGATCACGTAGCCGGAGCCGGGAGCCGTCCCGGTCACCGCGACTACTCGTTCCCATTCCACGGAGTGGCACGGATCCTTTCAGCGCTCGCTGTCCGTCGGGACTCCGCCCGGGCACTCCGGGCGCACTCGCTCGCCCGCGACCAGCAAGTCACCGCCGCCCGTCCGACGAGGCGTGAGGGTCACCTTCACCTTGTGCGTCCGGCCGGACGTGACGGAGCCTTCGACATCGGCGGATACGACCCAGGCTTTGAAACCCGCCTTTCCTTTGGCGTCCCGGCGCAATTCGACTCCGAACTCGAGTTCGACAGGCCCGACGACGAACTCCACCGGCTCGTCCGAGGCCGTCGCTGCCGCATCGAGGAGTTCGTCGCGCAACGCGACGACAGCGTCCCTCAGCTCGATTTCCATTGACACAGAGTGGCAGACCGGCCGAGGGCGGTTGCTGAGGCGGGGTCCGTCGCCGGCAGCGACGACGCACCCGTGCGCATCGAGCACTCGGATCGCCCCGTCCTGCAGCGGCATCAGGTCTTCACCAATGGCGACTCGCGTCACGGACTCCATCGTCCTGGAGCCGGATGACTTGATCAGCTTACTGCAAGCGGCTTCAGGAGCTGGGCGGTCCGGAACGGTGTTCGCCCCGGCTGTCGCCGCAGTCCGAGGTCTTTCGCGCCGGCGAACAGCTGAATCCGCACTTGATAGGCGCTCTTGACGCCGCGATTCCGACCTGCTTGACCGGGTGGCTCGTGTGGATCACCATGTCGAATACGGAACTCGGCGGTAAAAAATTCGCTCGGATTGTCCTGTTAGCCCATTCGGACGTGCGAGGTGTGTTCATGTGGAGGAATTGGGTAGTCGATATGAGTTGATGGTTCGAATCGCGTGTTGTGTGTACCACGCTGTCGTTGATGCACGGGGGGATTGTGGTCGAGTCGTCGAGTGTCTCTGATGACACTGGTATGGTTGGCAAAGAGCGTAGAAAAGTACTGGCCATGGCGGAAGGAATTCGACGTCGGGCACCGGTTCGAGTTCCGATAAAAGCACTTCTGGCTGCCGACTCGCCGAGGATAAACGGCGAGAACGATGAGCATGTGCGAACGCTCGCTGAATCGGGTGCGGAGTTGCCGCCTATTATCGTGCAACGGGGCACGATGAGGGTGATCGACGGAATGCACCGGCTGCGGGCTCAGGTGCTGCGCGGTGCGGGGGAGATCGAAGTCCTTTTTTTCGACGGAGACGACACTGCGGCTTATGTTCTCGGGGTGTGCGAGAACATAAGCCATGGCTTGCCCCTTTCTTTGGCCGACCGGACGGCGGCGGCGTCTCGTATCATCGCTTCCTGTCCGAGCTGGTCGGATCGGGTGATCGCCGCCGCTGCCGGACTGTCGCCGCACACTGTCGGCGGGCTCCGCCAGCGTGCAACCGGGCGCGGCGCGCAGTTGCACAACCGGGTGGGTGCTGACGGTCGCGTGCGGCCGATCAACAGTGCGGGCGGCAGGGAGTTGGCTGCTCGCCTCATCGCCGAGAACCCGGACGCTTCGCTGCGTGACATCGCCCGCTCTGCTGGTCTCGCCCCAGGGACGGTCCGGGATGTTCTGGCCAGGATTCGCCGCGGTGCGGATCCGGTGCCGCAACGGTTGCGCCGCACCGCCGATCAGGCCGGCCGCGGCCACCGGCGTCCTGACGGCGGCGGATCAGCCGGGAGAATCTTCGCCCAGGAGCGGGCGCTGGTCCTTCGCGGCCTGCGCGGGGACCCGTCCCTGCGGTTGAGCGGGGCGGGCCGGATGCTGCTGCGCTTGCTGGACGTCAATGCCGTCACCGAGCAGGATTGGGAGCGGATCATCGCCAACGTGCCCGACCACTGCAAGGAAACGGTGCTGGGGCTGGCGGAGGGCTGCGCGGAGATGTGGCAGAAGGTTGCGGAACGGCTGGCTGTAGAGAGCGCGGACGGGACAGCCGGATGACCTGATGAGTTCGCTGCTTCGTCGTGTGGGCTGGTCCGCTCAGACAGTGCTCGTCACTGGTACTGGCACCTCCATTCGGGCGTCAGTGCCAATTATGGTGCCCGAATGCTTCTGTCGAATGATTGAGTCGCGCTGCTTTGTGAATCGGGGTTCGGGTTCCGCGGGATGGACGTCCTTTGATTTCGCGGCTAGGATGGAATCTGCCGTTCTGGCAATATGAAAATCTTTTGTGAGCGTTGACGTATCCAGATATGAAACGGAGTGAAAATGAATCTAATTGGTCGTCGAATCGCTTTCGGGGCTTCGATTTGCGCTTTCTCGCTCGGGCTGACCGCACTTGGGCAGTCGGTTTCCTCGGCTGACCCCCTGGCTGGCCCGCAGGCGGTCACGGCGACACCGTCCACCGGTCTCAACAGCGGTGACACCGTCTCTTACACGGCTTCCGGGTTCACTGGCAACGAGCAGGTGCGGGTCGGCGAGTGTTCGCCGACAGGCACTGAAGTCGTGTGCGCGCAGGCTACTTCTCAGCACGTGACCACTGACGCGAACGGCGGTCTGACCGGCAAGCTGGTCGTGACGAAGACCTTCCAAGGGGTGAAGGCCGACGGCAGTCCGTACGGCCTGGTGGACTGTGCGGTCTCGGTCTGCGGAGTCGCTGTCACCAACGATTCGTTCAACGAGCAGGCGGCCGCGGTGATCTCGTTCAACTGAGCCCGGAAGCTGTTTGATCGCGCTGCCCCGGTCCGTCGGCCGGGGCAGCGCCGTTTCTTCCGTGGGCGAACAGGGCGGGCCGCATGCGAATGATCATCGGAGCTGTGCGCGTCCGCTGCCGATGGGTGCCAAGCTGCCCCGATGTTGACAGTGCCGTCGGCGTTCGGCTGCAAGATCTCCGACGTTTGGCGAGTAGTCCGGTTTATGGCAGTGCCAGCTGTGTTTTGGCTTCGCTTCGTCGAGTTTTGACGTGCGTATTTCGGTAGCGAAGCGTTCACGCCGCTCGCCCTGCGGTGCCGGAGGACGAAAGAGACGCTTAACCCTCGCTACGCTGCGTCTGGGTTCGTCAGAACAGGCGAAGCACTGCTTGGTCTTGAACCGTCGCCACATGTTTGGCGGTGGCGACGAGGAGGTCGCCGTTTCGGTCGTAGGGCCCGCCGTCGACTTGGACGTGCCCACCTCGTCGTACCGTTCGACCAGCGGCTGGGCGAGTTCGCGCTGCGCCTGGGACACCTTCTTGTTCAGCGTTCGCTTTCCGGTTGCCGCCGGTCACGTGATCGTGATGGTCTGATGCGGTGATCGAAGTGGGGTGGGAGCGGCCGCTGCACCAGCGCGGCGTTGCCTCGGGCTTCGCGGTGACGAACGGACAGGTCATCGTGCACGAGCGCAGCACCAGGCTGGTGAGCCTCGACCCGGCAGACGGTTCTGTGCGGTGGGATGTTCCCCTCGGCACGTGGCCGCGTGCGGTGGTCATCGTGGGTGATCGTTGTCTGGCGATCCCGCAGGACAACCCTCGACTGTCCTGTTTGGACCTGGCGACCGGAGAGCGGATCTGGTCCGCCGACGTTCCCGCTGTCCCCGGACACCTGGTCGTTTCAGCGGACGTGGTGCTCGTGGGCGGCTGGCGCGGATACACGCCGCTGCGCGCGTTCGATCTCGCGACGGGGCAGCTCCGCTGGGAAACCGAGCGTCGAATCCACACCGTGCTGCCCGTGCCCGCCGGCGATGGTTTCCTGATCGGCGAACCGGCCGGTACCCGGGTTCGGTTGATCGATCGGCGCGACGGCCGGGAACTGTCCGCATGGCGGCTGCCGCAGCCGCTCGCGGACAACGACGCCGGATCCGTTGTCGCAGAGGCCGGGCCCGGCCGCTTCCTGCTGCGCTGCGGCCCGCGCGCACTGGCTGAAATCGTCCTGTCGTCCGACACGGTCCGCGAGTTCGTCCGGGCCGATGCCGACCTCGCGGCTGCGGCGCCGGAACATGCGGGCGGATTGCTGTGGATGCCGGAAGTTCGCGGCGGCTACACCGTTGTGGAGCCCACCGCGGGACGCCCGCTGTGGCGCGTCAATGTCGGACAGCGACTGGTCGGCGATGTCGTCCCGACGGCCGACGGCTTCTTGGCCGCCAGCACCGACGGGACGCTGTACCACCTGACTTCCGACGGACGGCTCGCCAAGCGCACCAACGTGGCGCGGAGAATCTTGGCGCTGCGTGGGGCCGCAACCGACCAGCTGTTCGCGCTGACCAAGGGCACCCTGCTCGCCAGCACGATCAGGAATAGCGCGTGGTTGGAAGGTTAGGCCGGCGGACCGGATAAATGGGAGGCGGGGACAGCGGGTTCGCGCGACACTGCGCAGGTGATCACGATGCAACCGGTTGTCGAGGTGAACGCGCGGGACGGCTTCGGCCTCTGGCCGGTCGCGGAGTTCGAACCGGGCAGCTATCTCGCGCTCGGTGGCGGTCTCACGGCCCGTGAGGTCGGGACGGTGTTGATGTGCATCGCCAGCTGCAACGACGTCGACCCGGGCGATAACGGCCGTCCGCCCCGTCCTGCCGACGAGTTGGGGTCGTTCCTGCACGGCCTGCTCACGGTCGACACCCTGTTTGCGTCCGGCGGCCTGCGGGTGACGGACACCGCCTCGGGCGCGCTGCTGCCGGGTTGTTGCAGCGGCCTGGAGGACTGGCGCGAGTGGAACCGCGTCCTGGAGATCGGCGGCCAGGCTTGGTTCGGGCACGATCCCACCCCGTGCGCTGAACGTCGCGGCGACCTCGTCCGGCTGACCGTCGACGCGGAGCGGAGCGACAGCCCCGTCATCGAACTCCCGGCCGCGGCACTCCAGCGCTTGCTTGCCGCCGTCGAGAACGATCTCGTCGTTTTCCTCGCATTGGCGACCGAATGGGCCGCCAGGAATCTGCCCGGCTGCGCCTCCTCGGTCATCGCGGCTCTCGCCCGGGTCCTCGACATCGAGTCCTGTTCGTTCCGTTCGGAAGGGCCGCCGTGCTCCCGGAAGGAGCAGCCTGTCAGCTCTCGTCCGGTACACCCGCCGCGTGCCTCGAATCATTCTTGGCGAGATGGGTGAGCACGAGGCCGAACGAGGCGATGATGAGGTTTTGCAGCGCCGGCTGGAGGCCGTTCCACTTGCTGGATTGCCACATTTGAAACCATTCTCCGCCGATCGCGATGAAGCCGACCCCGAAAAGCGTCAGCTGCAACACCCAGCCAAGGCTGGACAGCTGTTTCGCTGTCGACAGCGGGCGACCGGCGACGTGAGACCGTATCCAAGCGACAGAACCGGCGATGAGTGCCAGCGCGGTGAGCAGCTCCCACGCGATGATGGCGACGTAAACGGTGTCGGCAAGACCGGGGCTGGTGATGGCACGCCACATCATGTGCGGTGACTGAAATGTCGTGTCCATTGCCAGGACGTGATGGACGAATTCTCGATTCGTATCGAAGTCCGTGATGTTGCCGACGACGACAAGGGTCATTTGCAAGGCTGTCAGCCCGGTGAGAACTGTGGCCGCGGCGGCGAGAGTGCCGATTCTGCTGAAGATGCGCATGGCTGGACCTTATCTGTTTGTCGTGAAGTTCCAGAGAATTATTCGCAGGGTGCGCGGTAGGATATTTCCGGGATGTGCAGTTGCGATTGCCGGGGAGTGAGGACGTTGCCGGTCGACGCGCAGATTCGCCGGATGGCCTGCTGCTCGTCGAGATCCCAGATTCGGACGGCGCCGTCTTCTCCGCCGGTTGCCAGGATTTTCCCGTGCGGATAGAAGGGGGTTATATGGACGATGCCTGGATCGATGCCTATCGGTTGGCCCAGGGGCGTCGCGTCCGCCGCCGACACGGTCCACAGGTGCAATTTTCGATCGGTGCTGCC
The DNA here is from genome assembly GCF_041346965.1 of Amycolatopsis sp. cg13. Lineage (GTDB taxonomy): Bacteria > Actinomycetota > Actinomycetes > Mycobacteriales > Pseudonocardiaceae > Amycolatopsis. Next base: position 1,613,489 of record NZ_CP166848.1, on the reverse strand, counting down.
GGTTACGAGCATCCTGCCGTCGGGGCTGAACGCGATGGAGTTCACGGCCTCGGTGTACCCGACGAGAGGCCGGCCCAGCGGGGTCGCGGGATCAGCGATGTTCCACAGCCTGAGTGTTTGATCATCGCTGCCGGTGGCGAGGATGCGACCGTCGGGGCTGAACGCGACGGACAGCACTGGTTTTGTGTGCCCGGCAAGAGGGAGTCCGAGGCGTGCCGCATGTGCGGGGTCGGCGACATTCCAGAGCTGCACTGTGCTGTCGTCGTTGCCGACCGCGAGGATGCGGCTGTCGGGACTGAACGCCGCCGAGTTCACGTTCGACGGGGTGCTGCCGGGAATCGGCTGGCCTATGCGCACCGGATCTGCCGGGTCGTGGATGTCCCAGAGTTGCAGGCTTCGATCGTCGTCGGCTGTGACCAGAAGGCGGTCGTCCGGGCTGAACAGAACGGGGCTTCCGTATTTTGTTTTCAGCCGGAGAGGAGATCCGATCGGAGCCGGGCTCGGGGGAGCGGCGACATTCCAGAGTTGAATTGTGCTGTCGTAGTTGCTGGTGGCGAGGATGCGGCTGTCGGGACTGAAGGCGATCGAGCTGACGGCCCCGCTGTGGCCCGTCTTCGAGAGCCACAGCGGATGTGGATGCGTTATGTCGGTGACGTCCCAGAGCTGCCCGGCGTTGTCTTCGGAACCAGCGGCCAGGAGGCGTCCGTCCGGGCTGAAAGCCAAGGATGCGATGGGTGATTCGTGACCCAGCAGTATGCGATCGGGTATCGACCACAGCCGCGCCGCGCCGTCGCCGCTGCCGACGGCGAGGGTATGTCCGTCCGGGCTGAACATGACTGAGAAAACGTTGCCGTTGCTGGCGGACAGCGGTTTGCCCAGCGGCACCGCCTCGGACGGGCGGGAAAGGTTCCAGAGCTGCGCGGTGCTGTCGCCTCCGGAGACGAGCATGCGGCCGTCCCGGCTGAACGCGACTTGCCAGACCTCTCCGACGTGTCCGAGGAGAGGCTTGCCGAGAACGGCCGGACCCCCTGGCGCGGAGAGGTCCCAGAGGTGCACGGTCTTGTCTTCGCTCCCGCTGGCCAGAGTGCGGCCGTCGGGGCTGAAAGCCACCGAATGCACGATGCCGGAATGGCCGAGGAGCGGCTGTCCTCGTGGCGCCGGCCGGGCGGGGTCGGCGACGTCCCAGAGCCGGATCGTGTGGTCGTTGCCGCCGGAAGCGAGGGTGCGGCCGTCCGGGCTGAACGCGACGGTCCGCACGAGTCCGGTGTGGCCGGCGAGCGGGCTTCCGAGCGGGACCGGGTGCGCGCGGTCGGAGATGTTCCACAGCCGTACCGTGCGATCGCTGGCGGCGGCGGCCAGGGTGCGTCCGTCCGGACTGACTGTGGCGGTGTAAACGGTGCCGCCGCCGCTGTCGGTCGGAAATCCCAGCGGATGCGGGCGGGCGGGATCTGCGACGTCCCACAGGCGGATCGTGTGGTCGTCGCCGGCGGTGATCAGCGTGCGGCCGTCCGGGGTGAAGACGGCCGAAGCGACCCAGCTTCCGAAGCCGGCCAAGGGAACCCCGAGCTGACGCGGTCGGCCGCGGTCGCGGACGTCCCAGAGCCGGACCGTGCGGTCGGCGCTGGCGGTGGCCAGGACATTTCCGTCGGGGCTGAAACCGGTCCAGTACACCGCGCCGTTGTGGCCGGTCAGCGGTGTGGCCAGCGGGCTCTGTTGGGTGGCGAGCAGCCGGGTCAGCACATTCTGATCGGCTGGACGCAGCTGGTGCGCGACGAGATCGAGCTGTGCCGCCAGCGAAGGGTCCGACGCCTGCAGCCGGTCGGCTTCGGCGACGACCTGCTGGAACTGGGCTTCGTCCCGTTGCCGGATGGCGACCACCGCCGTTGACGCCGCGACGAGGGCGAAGACGACCACGGCGGCCATGGCGGCGCGCCGGGCCCAGCTGTTTCGGCGGCGGTGCCGGGAGGATGCGGCGAGGAATTCCTGGGCTGTGCTCGTTACGTCAGCGGCCGGGGCTGCCTTCATCCACTGCGCGGCCGCCTCCAGGCGCGCGCCTCGGTAGAGCAAGGACGCGTCGCGATCCTGGCTGTCCCAGGACGTCGAGTCCTCTTCAAGCCGTTGCCGCAGAAGGTTGCCGGCCCGGTCCTGATCGAGCCAGCTCCGCAGCCGCGGCCAGGCTTGCAGCAGGGCTTCGTGCGTGATTTCGACCGATCGTTCGTCGAGCGTGACCAGCCGGGCCGCGGTCAGCATTTCCAGCGCCTTTTCGGCGGACGCGGGATCCTCGGCCTGGTCGACCAGCTGCTGCCGGGTCGACCGCCTCCTCGTGTCCCGCATGTCCTCGCTGACTCGCACCAGCCTCAGGAGAATCGCGCGCGCGGCTGTTTGCCCTCGCTCGTCCAGGTCGCCCCACACCCGTTCCGCGGTCGCGGCCACCGCACCCCGGATTCCGCGGGCTGCCTGGTATGCCTCGACGGTGAGCCGGCCGGGCTGGCGATGCTGCCAGGTCGCCAGCAACGCGTGCGACAGCAGAGGCAGAACTCCGGCGTCGTGGAGGCTTTCCGCCGATCCGGTGTGCGTGCGTGCCGCACCGGCGCCGACATCGCGGACGATCAAGTCGACGAGCCCCGGCTCCAGTTGCAGGCCGACCGACTTCGCGGGGCCGGTGACGGCCTCGCGCAGCTCGCCGGTGGTCATCGGACCGAGAACCTGCAGGTTGCCGCTCTGCGAGGCGGCCGTGAGTTCCGGGTATTCGAGGCAATGGACGAAGAAGTCGGCCCGCAACCCGAGCAAGACGACAGCAGGCCGTCCGCTGGCGGCTGAAGCGGAGCTGCTGATGGCGTGAAGAGTGCGGACGAACAGGCTTCGCTGGAACTCGTCAGCGCACAGGGTGAAGGTTTCCTCGAATTGGTCCACGATCAGCACCAGCTGAGTCGTCGATCGCGCTTTGCGGTCGAGGTGTTCCGCGATGGCGACCTCAACCGCTGCCAGGAAATCGGCCTCGATGCCGTCAGATTCCTCTTGTCCCAGTGCCGTGGAATTGTCGTCGGCTTCCGCGCTGCGCAGATCAGCCAAGAGCTTTACGGCATTCTCAAGCTCGGGCACCCGTGCGGCGAGTTCGCGGATCGGATTGTCGCGCGGCGTCATCGTGACGGTTGTCCAGCTGCCGGGCTCTTCCAGCCTCGGGAGCAGACCGGCGGCGATCAGCGACGACTTCCCGGCTCCGGACGCTCCGATCAGCATGACCACGCCCGCGCCTGTCTTGGCCGCCAACCTGGCGACCAGGGCGTCGGTGCTGCGACGGCGTCCGAAGAAGGAACCGGCGTCCTCTTGCCTGAACGACGCCAGGCCCCGGTAAGGGCAGGTGTCAGCGGATCCGGGCCGCTCAGGGATGTCACCAGCTGCGGAAGCGCCGGGAATCGGGCTGTCGAGTGCCTGCTTCCACAACTCTTGCCAGGCAGCCAGGTTGTACAGGTCGGGCACGACCGGGGCGGGACGCAACTGGCGTGCCTGCCCGATCAGGATCTCCAGGACGACCGCCAGCGAGGCGAAGCGGGCAGGGACGTTCCGTCCTCGTCGCCAGTCGCTGACCCGCTGCGCCGCGACCCTGACGGGACGACCCCGTTCGTCGGCCCGTCGCGCTCGCAGAACTGATTCGGTCACCCGCTTCAGCGGAGGATCGCCCGCTTCGGCGTAGAGCAGCGCGAAACGCTCCGCGAATAACCCACGCGGCTCGAAGCCCACCTCATCGCCCTCCCCAAGCCGATGTCGCCACTGCAGTCAGGGTGCCGTGCGTGCTTATGCGGCTGCCGCTGCCGGGCGGAGATTCATAGTGGTCACCGCGGCTCGAGAACGCAAGGTGATCTTTTCCGGGGCTGGGTTTAGGGGACTGCCGGGGCAGCTGTGCACGTTCGGCTGTCCGGACCGGAAAACCTGATTGGGTCTGTGACCTCGGTGTTTCCGGACGGCAAGCCGGTCAGGAAGATCCACTGGGCACGCAGCGGCACCAGACTGGACGGGAAGACCGCGGCCGCGGCGTCAGCTCGTCCGGGCACCGGGTTCGGCGTCGCACGATCTGTCGAGGGGGCAGCTCGTGCGACGCCGCGGTGACACAAGGAAGAAAGCCGGACACTGCGCCGCCACCATGGCGCGGGATCGCCAGATCGTATTTCGCGAGAGCCGGCCCCCAGCGGCCTCGTGATCTGGCGAGGAAAGAGGTGACGGGGCGCGCGGGCGCTGCTCGCTCAGCCCCGTCGCCTCGCCTTGACGAGTGTCCGCGGCCGTCACGAACTCGCCGGTGTTCGGCCAGCCCGTTGGTGCGCATACGTTTCGAACTCGCTCCAGCCGCCGAAACGACGGTCGCAGGGAGAAGTGTCGCTGCCCCGAGCCGCACCGGGCGACGCCGAGATCATGGCGGCTTCGGCGAACCCCGCCCGAGCTGCGCTCCCGGCCGGATCTGCGACGATGGGGACGATCGTGTCGAAGACGGGAGAGCTGATGGACGAGTCGAGCCGCCGGGATGTGTGGCGTCCGGGCCAGGACTGCCAGGCGGTGGCCACGGCCCGGTCGCTGGGCCAGGACGTGGACAAGATCCACGGGGACGCGTGGGGCGTCGTCGGGACCTTGGGGGACAGCGTCTGCTACGTCGGCGTCACGGACAAGGTCACGGCGATCCACGATGCCCTCGCGCGCCGGATCCGCGAGCGCGACCTGCCCGTCCGGCTGCTGGCCCCGAACTACTCGGGCGGGATCTCGGACGGCCAGCGCAACGGCACCCCGCAGATGCGGTACTCGCTGATCGGCCGCGAGACGACGAACGACGGGCTGTCGCTGCATTTCGAGGGCAGCGAGATGCGGGGAATCGTCGCCGTGGTGGCGTGCGACAAGCCCCCGGTCGGCGCCACGGCGGCGATCCTGGAGCGCGACGTGCCCGCCGTGGTGCTCTCCGACGGTTCGATCCGGCCGGGCACGGATCCCGAAACCGGGGAAACGATCGATCTGGTCAGCTGCTTCCAGGTCGCCGGGGACCCGGACGCGGCCAAGCGCGAGCGGTGGGCGCGCAACGCCTGTCCCGGGCACGGCAGCTGCGGCGGGATCTTCACCTACAACACGATGCAGTCCTTCATCGCCGTGCTGGGGCTGGAGCCGCTGCACATGGTGTCGCCGGCGTCCGAGGACCCGCGGCGGGTCGAGGAGTTCCCCGAGCAGATCGTGGACTGCCTGGAAATCATGACGCAACGCGGGATAACGCCGCGCGATCTGGCCACCCCGCTCGCGTTCCGCAACGCCGCCGTCGTCGCGATCGCGCTGGGCGGGTCGACGAACGTGGTCCTGCACGCCCCGGAGATCGCCCGCGCGGCCGGCATCGACTTCTGGTCCGAGGTGATGACCCAGGAGGAGTTCAACCGGCTCTCCCGGACCGTCCCGGTGCTCGTCAACGCCCGGCCGTTCGGGCAGTACAGCATGGTGGACATCGACGCCGCCGGCGGCCTGCAAGCGGTGGCGGCGGAACTGCTCCGGCACGGCCTGCTCGACGGCTCCACCTTGACCTGCACGGGCGAAACCCTCGGCGAACAGATCGAGCGGCTAGACCCGCCCGCCCCGGACGGTCGCGTGATCTTCTCCGCCGCCGAACCATTCAAGCCCACGGGCGGCCTGCGCCTGCTCTCCGGCAACCTCGCCCCCGACGGCGGCGCGGTGATCAAACTGGCCGGCGTTGAGACAGGCGTCGTCGACGGCCGGTTCGAGGGACGGGCGCGCGTCTTCGACAGCGAGCAGGAACTGTTGCGGGCGCTCATCGAGACGCCCGACGAGTTCGCGGACCGGGACATGGTCGTCATCCGCTACGAAGGCCCGCGGGGCGCGCCCGGCATGCCCGAGATGCTCGACCCGACCTCGCGCATCACCGCGCTGTGCCGGACGAAAGGCATCTCCATCGCGCTGATGACGGACGCCCGGTTCTCCGGCGGGTCGGTCGGCCTGGTCATCGGCCACGTCGGCCCGGAAGCCGCCCTCGGTGGGCCGATCGCGCTCGTCGAGGACGGTGACACGATCACTGTCGATCTGAACACCGATTCCCTTGAGTGCACGGAATTGGCTGATCCTGCTGTGTACCAGGCGCGTGTCGCTCAGTGGCAGGAAGCCGCCGCTGCCAACGGGGGTGTTCATCCGCTAGTTCGGCCGGTGTCGACTCGTCTGCTCCGCCGGATGCGTGCGCTCGCCGCGTCCGCGATCGATGGCGGGGGGATGGCGGAGGCTGTTCGCTGACACGGCCGGGGCTTCTGCCGGACTCCACCGGAGATCCCCACAGGTGAACCAGCCAGTGTTCCGTTCTCGCATCGAGGTCGAAGACGGCGTCGTACTCGTGCGACACCTCGGTCAGGTACGCGGCGACGGAGTAGTCCCCGGCACTGGGAAGAGCGAGCGTGGGATCGTTCGGCGACGGTGCCATGGAAACGATCCGGAGCAATTCGCTGTCTGCCACAAGGACACCGGTGATTCGCCGCACCGGAGCCACGAGAGCGGGCGGAGGCGCGGCCCAGACCTCGACGGCCAGCCGGACGTCGGCGATTCCTGGTCGGAGGGTGAACAGCACGCAGGCACCCGACGAGGTCGCCGGATCTTCGCCGGATCGCTGCTCGGCGAGGCGCTGCGCGGCGGCGAGCACATTGCCGGTTCCGATGGCGAACTGGTGGAATTCGGGGCTGAGTTCGGCACGAACCGCTGCGAGGGGCGCGTCTGCCGACATGGTTCGGGAGCGTAGCGCCCTTGCTCGCGTCGCCCCTGGACCGCCGGGGAACAGGGCCCGCGGCAGTCAGCGGCCGTTGAGATGCATGGCGGATTCCCGGTAGCGCATGCCTTTTGTCGTCCCAGGCGGGACGGCGTTGTCGAGCTGCGCGATGTCTTCGGCGCTGAGGCGCAGGGACGCGGCTTGAAGGTTCTCGACGAGGGTGTGAGGGTGCTTGGTGCCCGGGATCGGCACGATGTCCCGGCCTTTGGTCAGCAGCCAGGCCAAGCAGACTTGCGCCGGTGTCGCGTCGACGCGGGCGGCGACGGCGCCGACCGTCGAGACGATGGCGGTGTTGGCGGCGAAATTCTCGCGTCGGAAGCGCGGGTCCGTCCTGCGGTGGTCGCCCTTGGCGTACTCCTCGGCGGGTTTGGCGGTTCCGGTCAGGAATCCGCGGCCCAGCGGGGAGTAGGCGACCAGGCTGATGCCCAGTTCCCGCAACAGGGGTTGGATCTCGGCTTCGACGTGGCGTTCCCACAGCGAGTACTCGGTCTGCAGCGCGGTGACGGGGGTGACGGCGTGCGCTCGCCGGATCGTGGCGGGTGCGGCTTCGGAAAGGCCGAAGTACCGGATCTTGCCGTCGGCGATCAGTTCGGCCGCGGCGCCGGCCACGTCTTCGATGGGGACCTCGAGGTCGACCCGATGTTGCGACAGCAGATCGATGCGGTCGGTGCGCAGGCGGGTCAGCATCGCGTCGACGGTGCGGCGGATGTGGCCGGGCCGGCTGTTCAGCTTGCCGCGGGCGCCGGCCGGGGTGTATTCCCAGCCGAACTTCGTGGAGATGAAGGCTTTGTCGCGTCTGCCGCGCAGCGCCGTGCCGAGGAGTTCCTCGTTGTGGAAGGGGCCATAGCATTCGGCGGTGTCGAAGAAGGTGCAGCCGAGGTCGAGCGCCCGATGGATGGTGGCGATCGATTCGGCCTCGTCGGCGTTTCCGTAGGCGTGGCTCATGCCGAAGCAGCCGAGTCCGAGCGCGGACACAAGGGGACCGTCGGTTCCGAGGACGCGGGTGGGCAAGACGTCGTCGAACGTCAACGGGAGCCTCCCTTGGCTGTCAACGGGTTCGAGGCCATGGCGTCGAGGGGCCGGCGATGCGGCCGGGGTCACCGCAGGGCGGCCCCGTGGTGAACGATCGCGTCGAGAAAGTGGCCGCGGGCGATCGCCGCGGCCAGTGCCTCGATCTCGTCGCTCAGATATCTGTCTTCGCGCAAGGCGGGGGCGATCGCCCGGACGTGGTGGTAGGTCACGCGGCCGAGCGGGCTGAGATGCGAATACCGGCCCGACACGTCGACGGCCTGGGCCGCGGCGAGCAGTTCCACGGCGAGGATCCAGTTGTTGTTCGCCAGTACCCGGCGGGCGTTGCGGGCACTGATTAAGCCCATGCTGACTACGTCCTGGTTGTCCGCGTTGGCAGGCACGCTTTGCGTGCTGGCCGGGGCGATCGTCCGGTTCTCGGCGACCAGCGCGCTCGCGGGATACTGCGCCCCGGCCAGCCCGCTGTGCAGGCCGGGGCTCTGCGCGATCAGGAATTCGGGCATGCCGTCGTTGAGGTGCCGGTTCAGCAGCCGGTGCGTCCTGCGCTCGGAGAACACGCCGAGCTGGGTGAGCGCGATGGTGCAGAAGTCCATGGCGAAAGCGATGGGCTGGCCGTGGAAATTCGCGCCGTGGAAGATCGCTTCTTCGGTGTCCCTGCCGAAGAAGAGCGGATTGTCGTTGGCGGAGTTGAGTTCGGTCCGCAACGCGGTCTCGGCGTGCCGGAGCGTATCGCGGACGGCTCCGAGCACCTGCGGCACGGCGCGCAGGGTGTAAGCCTTCTGCAAATAGACCTCTTCGTCGCCGCTGCGAGCCTGGCGAGACAGCTCAGCGTGGTCGACGGCGAGCCCGGTTCCGCTCAGCAACGTGCGCAGGTTGGCGGCGGTGTCGATCTGGCCCGGGTGCGGACGCGCCCGTTCGTGGCCTTCGGCGAGGAACGGCCCGGTCGAGCCCCGCAGCACCTCGACGACCAGCGCGGAAATGATCTCCGCCTGCCGTACCTGGTCGAGCGCGCGGCTGACGACCAGAGCGCCGATCCCGGTCATCGCCGACGTGCCGTTGATCAGCGCGAGGCCTTCCTTGGCGAGCAGCTGCAGCGGCACGATCCCGTGCCGCCGCAGCACCGGGCCGGTCGGAGTCCGCTCGCCGTTCTCGAGGACGTAGCCTTCGCCGATCAGGGTGCCGGCGACATGCGCGAGCGGAGCGAGATCCCCGCTGGCTCCCAGCGACCCGATTTCCGGGACCGCCGGGGTGATGCGCAGATTCAGGTACGCCGCGAGCCGTTCGAGGACCGCGGGGCGCACGGCCGAACAGCCCTTGGCGAGTGCGTTGAGCCGGGCCGTGAGCATCGCCCGCACCTCGTCCTCGGCGAAGAGCGGTCCGACCCCGGTGCTGTGGCTGCGGATCAGATTCGTCTGGAGCGCCACCTCGTCGCCGGCGCCGACGGGGTGGTGCACCAGTTCTCCGTACCCGGTGGTGACGCCGTAAACCGGAACGCCTCGGCGCACCAGGTTCTCGAACGACGCGCGGTTCTTTTCGGCCGCGGCCAGCGCTGCCGGGGTCACCGCACATGGCGCCCGGCCCTCGGCGATCCTGCGGACGCCGTCGAGATCCAGTTTGGCGCCGTCGAGTTCGACCGGCTGATCGCCGTCTGCCGTCACGATGTCACTCCTGCCTCGTTCGCGGTTCCCGGGCGGCCGAGCAACCAGCTCAGCGCCGCGGTGGCCAGGGCGAGCAGCGCGAGAACCCCGCAGGTGATTACGAACGCGGTGCCGAAGCCGCCCGCGGGGACCGATGCCGTGTCCTGCGGGTTGCGGCCGAGCGCGGCGCGGTAGAGCGTGCCGATCCCCGCGACCCCGAGCGCCATCGCGGCCTGGGTGACGGTGTTCAGCACGCCCGAACCCGCCCCGGTCAGATCCGCGGGCACCTGGGCCATGACGATGCCGATCAACGGCGAAACCACGAGGCCCTGCCCGATTCCGGACAGGCCGATGGTGGCCGCGAGCGCGAACGCCTGAGTGCCGGTCTCGGCGCGCACGATGAACGGCATCGGAACGAAGCTCAAGGTCATCAGGAGCGCGCCGGTGATCAGCACCCGCGTGCCGTAGCGCTCGGCCAGCCTGCGGCCGGCCGCCGACGCCACCGCGAACCCGGCGCCCAGCGGCACGAACACCACGCCGGTGCTCATCGGGTTCAGGTTCAGCGCGGACTGCAAATAGTAAGTCAGCACCAGGAAATAGCCCGCGTTGCCGGCGAAGAACACCGTCACGGTGGCCATGCTGGCCGGGAACCCGCGCCTGCGCAGGAGGCGGGCGGGCAGGAGGGGATCGCCGCCGCGCGCGGCGAGCCGGTTCTCGAACCGGAACAGGACCGCCGTCAGCAGCGCGGTGGCGGCGAAGCAGAGCCAGGTCCACAGCGGCCAGCCCTGTTCCGGGCCGATCGACAACGGGATCAGCAGGGCGGGCAGCACGGACGCGGTCAGCACGGTGCCCGCCATGTCCAGCGGTGCGGCGGCCGCGCTGCGGCTCTCCCGCACCGTCGACGGCGCGATCAGCAGGATGACCAGCCCGATCGGCACGTTGATCAGGAAGATCGTCCGCCAGCGCAGGCCGGCGACGTCCGCCTCCAAGAGCAGGCCGCCGCCGATCAGCCCGGCCACGACGCCGAGCCCGATCACCGACCCGTAGGCCCCGATCGCCCGCCGCCGGTCTTCCTGCCGGGCGAAGGTGCCCTGGATGATCGAGAGCACCTGCGGCATCAGGACGGCCGCGGCCGCGCCCTGCACCACCCGCGCCGCGATCAGCAGCTCCGCGGTGGGGCACAGCGCGCACAGCAGCGACGCGGCGGTGAAGGACGCCACGCCGTACTGGAAGACCTTCTTGCGGCCGAACCGGTCGCCGAGTTTGCCGCCGGTGACCATGCCCGCGGCGTAGGCGATCACGTAACCGTCGATGACGAACTGGATCTGGCCGAAACTGGCTCCCAGGTCGGCTTGGATGGGCGGGCTGGCCACGTTCACGATGAACATGTCGATCTGGCCCATGAACGTGGCCAGCAGCACGACCCCGATGCCGGCCCAGTCGCGAAAACCGGGCGCGGCCGAGGGAGGCGCTTCCGCGGAGGCAACCATTCTCGTCTCGTGTCTTTCTACCTGGTCGGGTGAGCGCCGCCGTTGACCCCGAAGGTCTGCCCGGTGATGTGCCGGGCGCCGGCGGAAGCGAGGAAGTGCACCGTTTCGGCGATGTCGGCGGGAATCCCCGCGCGACCGGTGCTGGTCGCCTCGACCAGTTGCTCGGCGCGCTCGGCGGGCAGCTTGTCCCGGAAGAACTCGGTCTCGCGGACGTAGCCGGGCGCGACCACGTTCGAGGTGATCGAGCGCGCGCCGAGACGGCGGGCCAGGTCGACGTTCCACGACGCGAGCCCGGCCTTGGCCGCGCCGTAGGACCCGGAGCCCTGGTCGGCGGCGATCGACCCGATGTGGATCACCGAACCGCCCTCCGCGAGTCGGGGCTCGGCCGCGGCGGTGGTCAGCACCGCGCTGATCAGGTTCGCGTCCAGATTGGCCCGCCAGCGCGCGAGCACCCCGGCCAGCCCGTCTTGCTCGGGCAGATCGAAGTCGGTGTTGCCGCCGGCGTTGTTGACCAGCACGTCGATCGGCCCTTCGAGCCCGGCCAGCGCGGCGGTCACCTGATCGGGGTCGGTGCTGTCGCAGACGACCGGACGCACCGCCGGGCCCAGTTCGGCGGCGGTCGCGACCAGCACTTCTTCGCGTCGCCCGGTGATGTGCACGACCGCGTCCGCGGCGGCGAACTTCGCCGCCACCGCCCGGCCGATGCCGGTGCCCCCGCCGGTGACCAGGATTGTCCGAGTCATCTAGCCTTCCTTCGTGTTCGCTGGCCTGGATTGACGTTTAGGCCTAAATGATAGGCTGCCCGCAGCGTAGCCGACAACCGAGGTGGAGGTCCGGGATGAGCGCAGCGTCCGGGAATGCCCCCGCGCCGGACGCGGCCGACGAGATCGAGGCCGCCTGGCAGCGCGAACGGCCGGGCACGTCCACCGAGTCCATCGGCATCGTGACCCGGCTGTGGCAGCTGGCGAAGCTGTTCGGCGAGGACCGCCGCCGGGTGCTGCTCGACTCGGGCGTCGATTCGGCCACTTTGGACCTGCTCAGCGTGCTGCGGCGCAGTTCGCCGCCGTACTCGCTGACGACCCGCGAACTGGCGAGGCTGACCCTGGTCACCGCGGGGGCGATTTCGCAGCGGGTGGCACGGGCGGAACGCGAAGGACTGGTCGAACGGCACACCGAACCGCCCGGGCGGAGCGTGTACGTGACGCTGACGCCGGCCGGGCACGCGCTGGTGGAACAGACCGTCGACCGGGTGCTCGAGCGGGAACTCGAACTGGTTTCCGGGCTCAGCGGCGAGCAGCGGGCCCAGCTCGCCGAGTTGCTGCGGACCCTCCTCGGCGAAGTGCAGACGCGGTGCGGCGACCACGGCATTTCGCACGTCGGCGACGTGGGCTCGGCGATTTAGGGCCGGCCGCCGCCAGGACTCACAGCAGCCGGGTGAAATGCCGGACGACCTCCTGCGCCTGAACCGGGTTCAGCCGGGGATCGCAGGCGGACTCGTACCTGTCCAGTGCGAGCGCGCCGGTCAGCTCGGCGGGCGTGTCCACGCATTCGGTCACCGGGTCGGGGCTCACCTCGAGGTGGAGTCCGCCCGGATGCACCCGGTGCTCGCGCAGGATCCGGCAGAAGTGCCTGATCTCCGCCTGGATCTCCGTCACCACGCGGGTTTTCCGCCCGCTCCCGGTCTTGCGGGTGTTGCCGTGCATGGGATCGCAGAGCCAGGTCACGTGCCCGGCCCGCGAGCCGAGCGAGGCCACCAGCGCGGGGAGCCGGCCGGCGATCTTCTCCGCGCCCATGCGGATGATGAGGCTCAGCCGGCCGGGCCGATGCCCTGCGGCCAGGCGGTCGACGACGGCGTTCAGCTCGTCCGCGGTCGCGGTCGGGCCGATCTTCACCCCGACCGGGTTGGTGATCTGCTCGGCGAACGCGAGATGCGCGTGATCCAGCTGCCGGGTGCGCTCGCCGATCCACACCAGATGCGCCGAGGAAGCGTAGCTGCCGCCGCGGGCCGGGTCGTGGCGGAGCAGCGCCTGCTCGAAGTCCAGCAACAGCGCTTCGTGGCTGATGTAGGTCGGCGCCAGCATCGAGCTGATTCCGCTGCTGCCCTCGGAAAGCAGCAGCTGCCGCATGAAAAGCGCGTCCAGGCCGCGCGCCGCGACGTCGTAGGCGGTCAGCATGCGAGCCGGATCAGGCCGCCTTGCCTCGGCGGTCGGGCTCAGGCCGTTCACCGCGTCCCCGCGGTAGACCGGGATTTCCTCGCCGTCCGCCAGGGTTTCCGTCGCACAGGAACGAGGTTTGGCGAACTGCCCGGCGAACCGGCCGATCCGCACCGTCGGGACTCCGGCGGTTTCGGCGGTTTCGCAGAGGTGGTGCAGCTGGGAAGCCTTGGCCTGGATCCGGTGCCGTCCCGAATCGGCGAACAGTTCGGCACAGTCGCCCGCCTGGATCACCACGGCCTCCCCGCGGGCGACGAATTCGAGTTCGCCGGCCAGCGCGTGACAGGACTGCGCGTCGACGAGCGGCGGCCGGGCGCGCAATTCGCTGCGCACCGCGGCCACCGCGTCCGGTGCGGGCCATGCGGGCTGATGGGCGGCGGCGATTTCCAGCACTGCGCGGGGGATCATCGCGGTCTCCTGGTGAGGGGGTGATCACGCGGGACGGAGGTCGGACGGCGCCAGCCGGAGCTGGACCCGCCGGGCCAGGTCGATCAGGCGTTCTTCGCCGCCGGGCGGCCCGACGATCTGCACCCCGAGCGGGGCGCGGTTCACCGGGCTGAGCCGGACGGGCACGGCGATGGCGGGCAGCCCGGCGAAACTGGCGATCGGGGTGTAGCCGATCCGCCGGTCGTAGCCGGGCTCGCCGGGGGCGGGAATGGTGGTGGCGACCGGGCGGCTGGTCCGCAGATCGGGCGGGGGAGAGGGATCCAGCGGAAGCAGCCAGGCGTGCGTGCGGTCGCCGAAGCGGGCGGCGTTGCCCTGCCGGCAGGCGAACATCGCGTCGAGGATCTCCGCGTACTGGCTGTCGCTGACCCGGGCGCCGACTTCCAGCGCTTGTTCGGTGCTCGCGTGCAACGGCACGGTGATCCAGTGCCGCCAGAGCTGGTAGCCGTCCCATGCCTGCCGGGCGCAGAGCTGCCAGGCGGAGCCGCGGTGCTGCCAGAGGTCGTCCACCCTCAGGTCGGCGATCTCGTTGCCGTCGTCGGCCAGCGCGGACGCGGCCAGGTCGAGCGTTTCCAGCATTTCGGGACTGCACGAGCCTTCCCGGACGTGGACGGGCACGCCGATGCGGCAGCGGGAAGGCAACGGCTGCCCGGCCGGTCCGAGCAGGGCGCGCAAACCCAGGCGCTGCCACAGAAACGCGAGATCCTCGGCCGTGCGCGCCACCCAGCCGACCGCGTCCATCGGCGGGGACAGCGGGAAGATGCCGCGCAGCAGCCCCGGATCGTGGGTCATCCGCAATCCGACGGTGCCGCAGTGCCCGGCCGGCCAGCGCACCGACCCGAGGACGTCCGTGCCCATCGCGAGATCGCAGAGGTTCGCGGCGACGGCGACGCCCGCGCCGGTGCTCGAACCCGCGGGGTCGATGTGCGGGAAATAGGGATTCACGCAGCCGGAGCCGACGCCGATGTTCAGCTCGGTGCTCACGACCTTGCCGATCACCTGGCGCTCGACCCCGGCGAGCCGGGAGAGCGCTTCGGCCGACGCGGCCGGATGGTGCCGGTAATGGCGCAGGCCCAGCGAGGTCGGCAGGCCCGCGACGTCGACGGTGTCTTTCACGCCGACGCGGATCAGCGGCGTGCCCGCTCCCGGGCCCCGCCGCGCGGTGACCGCCCGGTACCGGGCGTCGGCGACGGCGTGCCAGGTTTCGTTCTGCTCCGCCCATTTCCGGTCGTCCCATTCGCCCAGCTCGTGCAGGCGGCACCGGTCGGCGAGCGGAAGTCCGAGCAGATCCGGCAGCGCCGGGCGGTCGTCCGGCCAGGAGATTCCCGCGGCCTCGGCGTAGCCGCTGACCGCCGCGGCGGGATCGGACGGGAGCGGACGGGCCGGGGCGGCCATCAGATCGCCTCTTCCAGCGCCGCGCGGGGTCCCTGTTGCGCGAGCGCGTACAGGGCGGTGACCGCGATCTTCCCGGTCGCGGTCCGGGGAATGCGCCGCACCCGGTGCATCGCCCGCGGCGGGGTGAAATCGTGCAGCACCGCCCGCAGCCGGGCGGAGATCTGCTGGCGCGAGTGTTCCCGGTCGAGGCTGTAGAACAGTTCGTAGTGCTCGGCGCGGACCGGATCGCGCACGGGCAGGCAGGCCACGTCCATGCCGTCGACCGAGTTCCGCAGCGCGGCCGAGAGCTCTTCCAGGTTCACCCGCTCGCCGTTCACCTTGATCAGGGCCGAGGCCCGCCCGTGGAACTCGAAGGACCGGCCCTCGCGGCGGATCACGTCGGGCAGCCGCCACGTTTCGGGCCGGGCGGCCATGTCGCCGCGCCGGGCCAGCCGGGGGCTGCGGATGTGCAGCCACTGGCCGGGGCCCTCGTCCGGATCGGCGAACTCGACGTCGGGCAGGAGCTGCCAGCGTCCCGTTTCGCTGCCCGGCGGCGCGATTTCCCGGTGCGCGACCCCTCCGGTCTCGGTGGACCCGAACAGTTCGAACGCCCGGAAACCGGTGCCGGACAACGCGGCCAGCACCTCGCCGGTGGCCTGCACCGTGGGCCCGGTCCCGTGCAGGGCGACCGCCGAGGGCAGCGCTTTGACCTGGCCGAGCAGGTGCCGCAGCACCAGCCAGCTGGCGGGCAGGCAGACGAACAGCGTGCGCTTCTGCTCCAGTTCGGGCGGCAAGCCCGCCGGCGCGTGGGTGAGGTGGTGCACGGGAATGCCGCGGATCTCCGGCAGCACCTGCGCGAAGAGCCTGCCGAACAGGTGCTCCACCGGCGCGAAGCTCGCGATCTGCTCCACGTCGCCGACGAGTTCGTCCGCGATCAGTCCGGCCTCGGCCCGCAGCTGGTCCGGCGTGCGCAGCCACACCGCGGGCGAACCGGTGTGCCCGGACGTGCGGAACTCGACTTCCGGCGCGGTCACCGGGCTCCTCCGAACACGGCCCGGTCTTCCAGCTGGGAGTGCACGAACTCGGCGATGCGGTCCATCCGCGCGAAGGTGTACCGGACGTCGTGCTCGACGAAGTCGACCTCGATGCCGAATTCCTTTTCCACGGCGGTGACGCATTCCATCGCACCGAGGCTGTCGTAGCGGTCGCCGAGCGTCTCCGGGAGCGGCGCGTCCTCGGGCAGGTCGTCGATTTCCGGGCCGAACAGACCGGCCAGCACGGAGCGGGTCCGGGTCCGGAGGGAGTCGAGGGTGGGCACGGGGGAGGAGGTCATCGGTTTCCCTTTCCGGTGGCGTCCGCGCGACGGAGTCGTCCCTGGACGCCGAAGTACACGGATTCCTTGGGCGTGGGCCGGAATTCCAGGTAGAGGAACGGAGTTCCGGCGGTCATGCCGAGCGCGTCGGCGAGCACGGCGGCCAGCTCTTCGTAAAAGACGTGATCCCGCCCGACCGACACGCAGCAGACGACACTCGCGTGGTGCAGTCCTTCGCTGTCGTGCGGGAGAGCTTCGATCGGCATGCCGCCGACGAACACCGTGCCCTCTTCGGTCTTTTCGAACCGCACGACCACATGCCTGCGGTCGCTGTCGTGGTCGGAGAACCAGCGGGTCAGCCGCACGGCGATGGCGCGGCGTTCGGCGGTGGGCAATTCGGCGGTGCGAATGGTGACAGTGGGCATGGTTTCCCCAGAACGGTTTTCCCTCAGGACAAGGAGAGGGCGGGCAGTGCGGTCCGGAGCCCGGCGACGCGGTCGCGCAGCAGAGTGCCGAGACAGTCGGCCAGCACCCCGCCGCCGCCCGGCGCGAGCGGCGTCCACGCGGTGCCGTCCGCGCGGCCGAGCCGGTCAAGAAACACCGCCAGCCGCGGGGTATCCACCGGGATCCGCTGCCGGTCGGCGGTCACCACCGCCTCGTAGGTGCTGAGCAGATCCGGCATGCGCGAACCGGTGTTGGCGAAACCGCCGCTGGGCACCCGGTGCCGGTCGAGCAGACCGGCCAGTTCGCCGGGCACGCTCTGGCCCAGTTCCGCCAGGATCCGCACCGCCTGCAGCCCGGCGCGGAGAGTCGGATCCGCCCCGGGAACGTTCCGATAGCCCTGCTCGGCGCGGCAGCCCGCGACGAAGTCCTTCAGCCGCAAGGCGTCCAGCACGTCGGCGACCGGAATTCCCAGCAGCCGCAGGCTTTCCACGGCCGCGGCGGTGGAGACCAGATCCGATCCGCGGCCCTCCCAGTAGCCGAAACCGCCGTCCGGGTTCTGCAGATCGCGCAGCCAGCCCGCGATCTCCCGGGGCGCGTCGGGGTCGGCGGCGGCCGAGCCCGCCGCGAGGGCCCAGAGCGTGCACCGCACCTCGCTGCCGCGGGCGGGCATGTACATGACGCCGCCCTCGTTCGGCAGCCGGCATCCGGCCAGCCAGGCACGCCACTGCTGCTGCCGCGGGTCGTCGCCGGGCGAGAGCAGCGCGGTGGCTGCGGTGCTCAGCGCGTCCCCGGCGTGCTCGGGCTCGCGATAGGTGAAACCGCCCGAGGGACAGGACAACGCGTGCAGCCGGCGCAGCACCGGACCCGCGTGCTCACCGGTGTCCGCGCCCAGCGCCCGCAGCGAGCCGATCGCGCAGAACTGCGCCCAGACGTCGGCGACGTCGTAACCGGCCCACCGGACGAACGAGCCGTCGGGCAGCCGCCGGTCCAGAATCCAGTCGAGGCAGCGCTGCCGCTCGTCTGGGGCCGCACCCAGCGCTTCGAGAGCGGCGGTGGCCCGGTACGTGGCCCACAGGCACGGGACGTCCGCGGACTCCCCGAACCGGAAACCGCCGTCGGCCCGCTGCTGATCCCGCAGCCAGCGCACCAGCGCGGCGCCGTCCCAGGGAAGCTCCAGTTCCGGTTCCGCGATGCGCAGCGCCCGCCAGGACATCACGCCGTAGAAGCAGGCACGGACGTCGGAAGCCGTGGTACTGGCGTGTTCCGGCGACCAGCCGAGGCCGCCGTCCGGCGCCTGCAACGCGCGCAGCCAGCTCACCAGGCGGCCGCGGTCCGGCGGGTCGTCCCGGCACAGTTCGACCGTGCTGCGCACCGAGAAATGCGTGGCCCATACGTCGGGGGCCTGCCCGGGCAGCATCGCGTACGCGTCGCCGGACCAGGTGCGGCGCAGCCAGTCCCGCGTCGAGCCGGGCCGGGGGATCTCGGCGCCGAGTTCGGCCATCCCCTGGGTGCAGTAGAACGTCGCCCACGCGTCGGAGGCCATCCCTTTGCTCCAGGCGTAGCCGCCGTCGCTGTTGCGGCGGCTGCTCAGGTAGCCGGCGGTCGCCTCCTGACCGGGCAGGTCGCGGATCCGGTCCAGCCACGCGGCCGTGCGGATCGCGGCGTAGGTGCACCACAGGTCGGCCTCGCCGGTGCCGACGGCGGCGCCGAGCGGCGCGCGGGGCGCCAGGCGCACGGTCATCCGCCCGCCCTCACAACCCGGAAGTTGGATCGCTTCCAGCTCTTCTGCGAAGCTCCGCTCTTGGTGGTCGCGGGCAGCTGGTTGACGAAGAGGACCTCGTCCCATTCCAGGCCGAGCACTTCCCGCGACGAGTGCTGGAGCCGTCCGGCCATCGCCGCTTCCCCGGCCCGGTCCCAGTGCACGTCCCGCTCCAGGATCAACCGGGCGAACGCGCCCGGCGCGTCGGTCTCCAGCAAATAACCGGTCGCCTCGGTCTCGCCGTAGACGATTTCCTCGACCGCGCGCACCGTGAGCTTCGCGCCGCGCACGGCGACGGCGTCGGAACCGCGCCCGACGACCTCGATCACCGGGGCGCGATCGCCGCAGTCGCACCGGGCGCCCATGCGCACGTCGTCCCCGGTGTCGAGCCGCAGCACGCACCGGGCGTGCAGATTGAGCGGGGTGGCCACGAGCCGCCCGGCCCCGGATTCCGGCAACGGGCGGACGGTTCCGTCCTCGCCGGCCAGTTCGAAGTAGGTGGCCGCGGTCAGCAGGTGCAGCCGGTCCCGCGCGCAGCACGCGGCGAGGGTGCCGGTCTCCGTGCTGCCGTAGCTCGCGTCCAGCGCGGACGCGCCCCACCACCGGCCGAGCCGGGCGCGGAACGGCGCGGTGCTGACCTCGCCGAGAAGCATCAGCCTGCGAACGTCCGCGCTCAATTCCTCCAGCAGCCCGCGTTGTTTGACCAGCCTGCTGAACTGCAGCGCGACGCCGGGCGCGGCGAAAACGGTGGACGGCCGGAAACTCCGGCACAGACCGATCAGCCGGTCCCAGTCGGAGATCCCGGCGGCGAACGGATAGGCCCGGACGTGCGGGCGTCCCAGGTACTCGCAGACGCCGACGACGAGATCGGCGACCGGGACAATGTCCGAAGGCAAAAGAATCAGGACACGTTCATTTTCCGGCAACATTTCCCGCCAGGCCTCGGCCACGGAAACGGTGTTCCAGACGATGTCCTCCGCGAGTCGCGGGGTCGGCGTGGGCAGTCCGGTCGTCCCGGTCGTCTCGTAATACTTCGCCGCTTTGCCGACGGAGGAGACCAGGAACTCGTGCGGGCTTTTCTTGAGCCGGGACTTGCTGGTGGCTCCGAGTTCCTCGAATCGTTCGAAGGAATATTCCGGAAGGCCGGCGTACGCTTCGGCCTGTCCTGCCCGGCGCCACACCTCGGATAGTTTGCGCTGGTAGAAGCCATGATCTGGCAGTCTTCGCTGATGATCGCGGATCTCGCTCCCGGCCTGGGCCAGCAGGTGCAACCGATCGCTGCTATTGATGAGCAAAGAAAATCCACTCCCCAGAGAAATAAACTCAGCAGACTGTGCAATGTGGTCGTACCAGGTTTATTCGAGCGCCGCTAGTTTAGCACTAAACGTCAATCTGCCGCAAGTTGTCCGGCGAGACATCCCCCCGTGCGACTCCTCACAGCCGAGGTCACTCTGCTGGCGGTACGTGCCCTGGCGGCCGCTGGGTACCGTCCTCGACCAGATGAATTGCCGGTGCAGTCGTCGGTGTGCGTTCGCGTGCACTCTATCGCCGTCCCGGCCGGTGAAACACCTCCTTTAGTCCGCCCGCCGCGCCCGGTCATTAGCGCGTGCCGCGAGGGCGGACGGCCGGAACACCGGACCAGCGAATGACAATCAGTCTCAACGTGCTGCTAAAGCAGGGAGCGTCATGTGCGGAATCGCCGGGTGGATCAATCTCAAGGGGCCTGGCGAGCGGAAAGAAGCGGATCTTGAACGCATGACCCGCACGCTCGCCCGCCGCGGACCGGACGACGAGGGACTGTGGACGGACCGGCACGCGGGACTGGGCCACCGCAGGCTGGCCATTCTCGACGTGCGCGGGGGCGCGCAGCCGATGGCCGCGGGACCGCCCGGACAGCCGCACGCGGTGCTTTGCTACAGCGGCGAGGTGTACAACTTCCGCGAGCTGCGGGCGGAACTGGCCGGGCGGGGCCATGTCTTCCGGACCCGCTGCGACACCGAAGTGGTGCTCAACGCCTACCTGGAGTGGGGCGAGAGCTTTGTCGAGCGGCTCAACGGGATGTTCGCCTTCGCGCTGTGGGATCCGCGCGAGCGGCGGCTGCTTCTGGTGCGGGACCGGCTGGGCATCAAACCTCTCTACTACGCCAGGGCCGGCGAGTCGGTGCTGTTCGCGTCCGAGCCGAAAGCGGTTCTGGCGCACCCGGATTTCTCCGCCCGGGTCGACCGCCAGGGCCTCGCCGACCTGCTGGGGCTCGTCAAAACCCCTGGGATGACCCCGTTTCGCGATCTGTTCGAGCTGCCGCCGGGGCACGTCCTCGCCGTCGACGACAACGGCAGCCGGCTGACCCGCTACTGGAGTCTGCCGGTCGTGCCGCACGAGGACGACATCGCGGACACCGTCGGCCGCGTCCGCGAGCTGCTGTTCGATACCGTGCGACAGCAGCTGATCACCGACGTGCCGCTGTGCACGCTGCTCTCGGGCGGCTTGGACTCGAGCGCGCTGACCGCCATCGCCGCCGGCGTGCTGGACCGCTCGGGAGACGGTCCGGTCCGCTCGTTCTCCGTCGATTTCGTCGGCAGCGCCGAGCATTTCCGGGCCAGCGACTTCCGGCCCGAACGGGACAACCCCTACGCGCTGCGGGTCGTCGAGCACCTCGGCACCGCGCACCGGACCATCGAGCTGCCCGACGAAGCCCTTGCCGTGGACGAAAACCGGGACGCCGTGCTCGGCGCGCACGACCTCCCGCTCACCTTCGGCGACGTCGACACCTCGTTGTTCCTGCTCTTCTCCGCGATTCGCGGGGAGTCGACCGTCGCGCTGTCCGGCGAGTCCGCGGACGAGGTGTTCGGCGGGTACAGCTGGTTCCACGACCCGCGGGTCGTCGCCGCGGCGGAGTTTCCCTGGCTCAGCACCATGCAGTTCGTCCCTGCGGGCATGCTCACCGCGGAGTTCCGCGAGGACACCCGGTTCGACGAATACCGGGCCGACAGCTACCGGCAGGCGATCGGCGAAGTCGAGCACCTGCCGGGAGAGGACGCGCACGACCGGCGGATGCGCGAGTTCGGCTACTTGCACCTGACGCGCTGGCTGCAAGTCCTCCTCGACCGCAAGGACCGGCTCAGCATGGCGGCCGGTCTCGAGGTGCGGGTTCCGTTCTGCGATCACCGGCTGGTCGAGTACGTGTACAACATTCCCTGGAAAATCAAGACCTACGACGGCCGGGAAAAGAGCGTGCTCCGCGGCGCGGCGGCCGGCCTCCTGCCCGATTCGGTGCTGAACCGGAAGAAAAGCCCGTATCCCACCACCGGCAACATCAGGTACGAACAGGACTTGCGCCGCCGGGTCGGCCTTCTCCTCGCGGAGAACCGGTCGCCGGCACTGGAAATCGTCGACCCCGGCGCGCTGCGCGAGCTGCTGAGCCGCCCTGCGGGCTACTTCGACACCCAGCTCCGGCGCAACCCGCTGGAAACCGCCTTGAGCCTCGCGCAGTGGTACCGCGAACAGTGGAATTCGTGAGCGGGCCGCGTTCGGCTTTCGCGGAAAATCGCGGCACCAGCGCATAAATCACCGGCGGACTGGCTGACGCGCTGCCGATTTCGCCGCACTGAACGTCGTTGCCCTCAGCCGAGAAACGAACTGGAGAAAAGATGGAGAACCCCTGGCTCGCCGACGCGCTCGCGAAGCCGGCTCCGGAATCGGTGCGCTTCCTCGGCCGGGCCGACGTCGTGGACTGCCTGGCCGCGGTGGACGTCGTGGCCGAGGTCAAGGCGGCGCTGGTGAGCCATCACGCCGGGCGGACGATCCTGCCCGCCGAGGCCTATCTGTCCTGGACCAATCAGGACGGCGCTTACAGCCGGTCGATCGGCATGCCGGGGGCGGTGCTCGAACGGGGGACCGCGGGCGTGTACGGCATGAAAATCATCAATGCCAGCGTGTCCAATCCGGCGCGCGGCATGGAACGGGCCGGCGGCTTGGGACTCTGCTTCGACCCGGAGACCGCCCGGGTGACCGCGGTGATGGAGGTCGGCGTGCTCAGCGCGGTGCGGACCGCCGCGGTGACCGCGATCGCTGTCGAAGCGCTCGGGTACCGGTCAGCCCGTTCGCTGGCTGTCGTGGGGTGCGGGACCCAGGCACGGGTGCATCTCGCACTGCTCCTCGCGCGATGCCCGGACCTCGCCAGGATCACCTTGTACGACGTGCGCCAGCAGGTCGCCGGGAGCCTGGCCCGCGAGCTCGCCGCCGGGCACCCCGGGGTCTTGTTCTCCGCTGCCGCCACGCCCGCCGACGCGATGGCCGAAGCGGAAACAGCGTTGTTCCTGACCACCGCCGCCGAAGGGTACGTCCGGCCGGACTGGGTGCGGCCCGGGTCGCTTCTGGTCAACGCCTCGCTCGGCGACCTCACCGACGAGGTGCTGGTCAACGCGTCCGTTCTCGTCGTCGACGATCTCCGGCTGATCACGGAAAATCCCCGGCGGCCGTTGGGGCGGCTCGTCAACGACGGCCGGATCGCCGCGCAGCCGCGGGAAAACGGTCCCTCGGTCACGGCGACTGTCGGCGAACTGCTCGTCGGCGACAAGACCACGCAGCGACCCGACGCCGGTTACGCCGTCGTGAACCCGTTCGGGCTCGGCATTCTCGACGTGGCGCTGTTCGACGCGGTGCTGCGCCAGGCCACCAGTTCCGGCGCCGGGCAGATCCTGGAGCTCTGTTGAGCCGGCCGGTCCCGGGACGTCCGCGGGCGCGGCGGTTTCCCCGGGCGTCGCGCAGAAGTTCCCCGTGAAGTGCGCTGTCATCGACCCTAGGAGTTCAGATGCGATTGCCCCACCCTCGCGGTCCGGTGAGCGAGACGCTTGTCCGGGCGCTGCAGTCCCCGCCGGAGGCCGGTGCGAAGGCTGTCCTGGACGGCATTTCGGCGGCCCAGGTCGACTCCGTCTCCGACGAGGACCTGCAGCTGGGTTTGTTCTTGTGCTACGGCCCGCAGTACTGTCTTTTCGGCGAGCCGGCGCAGTCCTGGGAATGGGACGCTTCCCTGGTCGAGCTGCGCAAGCGGCTCGAAACCCGCTTCGCCCGGGAACTGGGCGAAGCCGCGGGCGAGCTCCCGGAAACGGAGGTCGAGAAGCTTCCCGAGTTTTTGATGGAACTCGGGAAACCGAGCCCGGGACGGTCGCTCTCGCGCTACATCAAGCAAGAGGCCACCATGGCGCAGTTCAAAGAGTTCCTCGCGCACCGTTCCGTTTACAGCCTCATGGAGGCAGACCACCACAGCCTGGCCATTCCGCGGGTGCGCGGCGGCGGCAAACCGGCGTTGGTGGAGATCCAGTCCGACGAATACGGCGGCGGCATCCCGGGCCGCCTGCACTCCCAGCTGTTCGAGCTGACGATGGCCGAACTCGGCATGACCACCGAGTTCGGCGGCTATTTCGAGGACGTCCCGGCTTGTTCGCTGGCGACGGTGAACCTGATCTCGTATTTCGGGACCTACGGGCGGCACCGGGGCGCGCTGCTCGGCAATCTCGCGATCACGGAAATCGGCTCGCACTACGTGAACCGCAATTTCCGCAACGGCCTGCAGCGCTTGAACGGGTCGGACGACTCCTGGCTGTTCTTCCAGGAGCACATCGTCGCCGACGCGGTCCACGAGCAGCTCGCCGCCCACGACATGTGCGGGAAGTTCGTGCGGGAGAACCCCGGGGAACTGTCCGATGTGGTCTTCGGCGCCGTCGTGACGGCCGAGCTGGGCGGACGCGCCAACGAGGCCATCCTGTCGGCCTGGGAACACGGCGAATCCGCTCTGCGGCGCACGACGTCCGCGGCGGCGGGCTGATGGACGGCCGGGTGCCGGACCACGAGGCGGCGGCGCGGCGGCCCGCTCCGGCCACCGTCGTGGTGTGCGAGGACGGACCGGTCATCATCCGCGGCGACTACGAATTGCGCAGCCAGGCCGACGAACCGATAGACCCGCAGCGGAAGACCATCGCGCTGTGCCGCTGCGGACGCTCCCTGCTGAAGCCGTTTTGCGACGGCAGTCATATCTGGGTGAGGAATGGTGGAAATGGAGAACGTCCGAACCGGACGTAGCGGCCGACAGCGGTGGCCCGCGACCGTGACCCGGAACGCGGAGCCGTCCCGAAACGGCGCACGGGGCGTGCACAGCGGCCCGGCGCGAGGGAGAGGAAACGAAGTTGCCGGCTGAACTGCACGGCCCGGTGCCCGGGAGAACGCCGATGCTGAACGCGGTGACGAGACACCGCGGCAGGACGACGAATCTCTGGCTGAAACTGGAACAGGAGAACCCCTTCGGGTCCATGAAGGACCGGGTGGCGTTTTCCCTGCTGTCCTCCGTCTTCGGGTCGGGGGCGCGCTGCGAGGGGATCATCGAGTCGACGTCCGGGAACCTCGGCGTCGCGCTGGCGAGGTACACCCAGATCTGCGGGATGGAGTTCACCGCCGTCGTCGACCCGCGGACGTCGCGGAAACTCGTGCGGCAGATGCGCAGCGCGGACGCGAAGATCGTGGAAGTGACGACGCCGGACGAGACCGGCGGGTACCTGCTTTCCCGGCTCGCCTACATCCGCGACCGGATGGCGGTCGAGGATTCGCTCGTGTGGCCGAACCAGTACGAGAACCCGGCCAATCCCCGCGCGCATTCCGAAGGCACCGCGCCGGAGATCTTTTCCGCTGTGCCCGCAGGCGAGCTCGACGTGTTCCTCGGGGTGTCGACCGGGGGAACCGTCCGCGGCTTCGCTGATTACGTCGAGCGCAATCAGCTGCCGTGGCGGTGCGTCGCGGTGGACGAGGAGGGGTCGGTCGCGCTCGGCGGGCCGCCGGCGACGCGCAGCCTGAACGGAATCGGCGCCAGCCGCGGGTCGTCCTTCGTCTCCGGCCGGGATTGCCTGAACGTGCGGGTGACCGCGAGCGAAGCGGTGGCCGCGTGCGACTGGGTCGAGCGCGAACTGGGCGTGCGGGTCGGCGGCAGTTCGGGCGCGGTCGTCGCCGGCGCGGTGCGGTGGGCGAACGAAGGTCTCGGCGCCGAGCACGCGGTCGTTGTCTGCCCGGACGGCGGCGACCGGTACGAGGACACGATCTACTCGCCCGGCTGGCGGCGCGCGAAAGGACTGACCGCGAAAACGGACCTGGAATTTCCCGAAGTGTGCTCGGCGCGAGTAGTGGACAACGCGCTGATCTTGACCTGAGGACAACGGACGACCAGTCGCGATTTCAGTTGAGGGGCAGGTACGACACATGGTTGGATTTCTTTCGCTGGACGACATCGGCGCCGACGATCTGCACGGGATCGTCAGCCGGTCAGCCGACGTGCTCGCCAAGCCGGAGCGGCTGGAGCCGAGCCTGGCGGGCAAGGTTCTGGGCACCTATTTCGCCAAGACCTCCACGCGCACGCGGACCGCGTTCACGACGGCCGCGTTGCGGCTCGGGGCTTCGGTGGTGCCCTACGGCGCCTGCGATCTCCAGCTCAACACCGGGGAGTCGCTGCACGACACCGGCCGCATGTTCGGGGTGATGCTCGACGGCCTGGTGATGCGGACCGCGGGCCCGCTCGAGGAAATGCGGCTGGTCGCGCGCAGCGGCGGATTGCCCGTCGTGAACGCGATGGCCGCGCAAGAGCATCCGACGCAGGGCGTGTGCGACGCGGCCGCCATCCTCCGGCAGTTCGGCCGGGTCGACGGGATCTCAGTGCTGTATGTCGGCGAAGGGAACAACACCGCCGTGGCACTGGGGAAAATCCTGAGCACCTACCGCGGCGTCACATTGGTTTTCGCCACGCCGAAGGGATACGGACTCGATCCC
Organism: Amycolatopsis sp. cg13; assembly: GCF_041346965.1. Taxonomy (GTDB): domain Bacteria; phylum Actinomycetota; class Actinomycetes; order Mycobacteriales; family Pseudonocardiaceae; genus Amycolatopsis. The sequence goes on along the minus strand of NZ_CP166848.1, from coordinate 1,587,194 downwards.
GCTCTGCTCGCTTCGCTGCAGGAGACCGCCGAGAGTTCGGACTCGCGCATCACCGAGACGCACGACCTCGATTCGGTCGGCACCCCGGCCGATGTCGTCTACACGACTCGCTGGCAGACCACGGGAACGGCGAAGCCGAGCGCGGACTGGCGCGAGGACTTCCGTCCGTTCTACGTGGACGACGAAGTGATGTCCCGCTGGCCGGACGCGGTGTTCATGCACGACCTGCCCGCACATCGCGGGGACGAGGTCAAAGGGTCGGTGCTCGACGGAAACCGCTCGATCGCGTGGGAACAAGCGCGCATGAAATACGGCAGCGCGGTCGCTATCCTGGAATGGATTTACCGGGATTGACGGCGGGCGCATTCGCGCGCCGGCAAGCAAAGAGGGGGAGGCTCGGTTGACGATACTCACAGTGCTGGCTTTCACGGCGGCGGCAGCCATTGTCGTCGTCGTGCCAGGCCCGGACCAGGCGCTGCTGCTTCAGACGAGTGCCGCCGCGGGACGCCCCGCGGCATTGCGCACCGCCGCGGGCGTCGTGCTCGGCATCGTGTTGTGGGGCATCGCTTCGGTAGCGGGGTTGTCCGCTGTCCTTTCCGGCGGCGGGATTGCTTTTCGCATCGTCTCCTCCCTCGGAGCGGCGTACCTGATCTGGCTGGGGATCACGGCGCTGCGTTCGGCGCTGTCCGGAGCCGCCGGCGAGCCGAAGGCCGGCAACCGGAGAGACTCCGGGTTTTTCCGCCGCGGCTTGCTGATGAATTGCCTCAACCCGAAAATAGGGTTGTTCTATCTGTCCATTCTTCCCCAGTTTCTGCCGGGGTCGGCGACGGTCGACCTCGGCGCCGAACTGGTGCTTTTTTCGATCTACGTCTCGGTGAGCGCGCTGTGGTTGTTCGGGTTCGCGTTCGCCGCGGGCAGTCTTCACCCGCTCCTGAGCCGGCCCCGGGTGAAGCGATCGTTGGACCTGGTGGTGGGGATAGTGCTGGTAAGTCTCGGAGTCGTCGTGCTGATAGGAGTGTGATGAGCGATCTGGACGAGCGCGACCGGAGAGAGGCCGTGCCTGAGCACGCGGTCGCACAGGCCGTCGATGCGGTGGATCGCGCTCGGTCCGTGCTGCGCGCCACCGGTGATCCGCTGTCGGCCGCCGCGGACAGCGCGCTGACCTGCGCGATCTCCCTGATCGAATTGCAAAGCCGGGGCAAGGCCTCGGACCTTGATGTGCTGCGCGGGATCCTGGGTGCGGCCAGGGCGCTGGTCGGCGAAGTGACTTTCGCTGTCCGCGACCGTTATCCGGATGCCGCGGGGGCGGCCGTTGCGACGAAAGCCTTGACGTAGCGCTTCAGCGAGCCGGCGTTCGGTGGCGTCATGCTCAGCGGACACGGAAGCGACCGTCTCAAGTGGACACTCGCGGCCCCGTCGGCTGAGCGCGGCGGTATCGACCGGACTGGCCGCGCCACACCCGCCGCTGGGCCGTTCGGGTGCGGGGATTGCGACAAACGTGAACCTACCTTCGTCGGTGTCGCGCGGGCCCGATGCTGTTCGAGAATCACGAACCTGAGGTTGATCACGTTCGGTTTCAACGACGAGACCGTCCGGACCGGAGGCTCATGGTCCCGCTCCGGTCACCCGACGCTCCAGTGAGGAGATGCCTCCGCACTCACCCCAGCTCGGCGCCGAATCCGGAGCCCGGGACCCGGACTCTCCCTTCGGCGCACGTCCATTCTCCCCCGTTCCGCGCAGGAGGAAACACATGCGATCGACACGTTTCAGGCTGAGCGTTCTCGCCGTCGGCTCGTTCGGCACGCTGGCTCTCGCCATGGGCACCGTGCCAGCAGCGGCGGCAGCGACACCGGCCGCGGTCATGAACAGCCTCGGCGCCGCCACCGGTGGGCACTACCTCGACGACAGCGGCGCCTCGGTCGTCACGGTGCTGAACGACGCCGACGCGGCCAAGGTGCGCGCTTCCGGCCTGAACGCGAAGGTGGTGCGGTACAGCCTGGGCCAGCTCGGCTCGGTGAAACAGCACCTGGACGCCACCGGCGGCGTGCCCAGCGCCGGCTGGGGTCTCGACCTCGCCCGCAACCAGGTCGTCGTCGACGTCTACGACGCCACCCCGCAGGCGCAGAAGGCCGCGCTGCTCGAGACCGCCCGCCAGTACGGGGACATGGTCCGCGTCGAGCACCATCCCGGCGCCATGTCGTTGTTCATCAAGGGCGGCGACAAGATCAGCAACGGCCAAGCGTCCTGCTCCAACGGGTTCAACGTGGAGAAGGACGGCAAGAAGCTGCTCCTCTCCGCCGGCCACTGCGAGAAACTCGGCGGCGGCGGTCCGTGGAACGACGGCAAGACCGTCGACGCGGTGTTCCCCGACGAAGACAACATGCTCGTGGAGAACGCTTCGGGCGACGGACCGAGCGAGATCAACGACGGCACCAAGATCACCGAGTTCGCCGACGCGACGGTGGGCGAGCAGATGAAGCGCGCCGGGATCACCTCGGGCGTGACGGAGGGCAAGGTCACCAAGGTCGACTACACCTTCGAAGCGGAGGGCTACACGGTCTACCACGAGTTCTGCACGACCGCCCACTCCGACCACGGCGACTCCGGCGGCCCGGCCTACGACGGGGGCAAGGGCCTCGGCACCCTCTCCGGCGGAGACACCCAGACGTCGTGCTTCTTCCCGGCGACGCTGTCGGCCAAGAGGTACGGGGTGACGCTGCCCAAGTCCTGACCCGCGAGTGCCGTCGGGAGGAGCCGGAGCCGGTCCTCCCGACGGCACGGTTCAGAGGCGGGACGCGAGATCCGTCCATCCTGGGGCCCCAACCCGGACGAACATCGGCGTCGTATCCAACGGAGCCGCGTAATTGCGCAGCGTCCGCCCACCAAGCTCGACCCGCTTGGTGTGCGGGTCGAACCACAATCCCGACGGCAGCGCGATGTCGCGCGATGAACCCGCCGTGATCATCGGGGCCGCCAGCAAAGCGGGGCCGAGCATCCATTCGTCGTCGACGGTGTCGAAGCGGTGGTCGGCGGGGAAATCGAAGTACACCGGCCGCATGATCGGCGTGCCGTCCGCAACCGCCTGCTGTACCTGGGTTTTCAGGTAGCCCGCCAGCTTCGCGTGGGTGCGGACCGCAGCGGCGTACAGCTTCACGGTGTCGGCCGGGTAGGCGACCGGCTTGCCCGTCGTGGTGTCGACCGTCGTCACCGGGGACGTCGAGGCGTACATGAGGGGCATCAGCGACGCGGCCTGCGCCCAGCGCACCAGCACCTCGCGCGACGGCGGCGGCATGCTGTTCGAGCCGCCGATCATGTCCGTCTCGACGAACGGGTAGCCATTGGCCGAGATCGCCGACGCGCGGCGCAGCGACGTGCGCAGGCCGTCCCAGGTGGTGTCCGCGTCGACTGCCCGGATCACGAAGCCGTAGCGCTGGTTTCCCCAGTGCGTGCGGATGCCCGCGCCCTGCTGGTCGAACGCGTCGGTCATGTCCGCGCCGAGCTTCTGGTAGTCCTGCGGGGTCAGCGTCCCGGTGGCGGCGCAGCGGTCGTCGAAGAAGCGAGTGTCGAATTTGAAGCCGTCGACGCCGTAGTCCGCCATCAGCTTCCGCAGGTTGCCGGTGTACCAGTCCCGCGCCTGCGGGTTGCCGAGGTCGATGATGCCCGCGGTGCCGTTCCACCAGGTCACCGTGCACGGCTGGGCCGGGTTTCCCTTGGCGCGCACCAGATAGCCGTGGTCGCGGGCGTAGGCGTAGTTCGCCGAGTCCAGGTTGATCCAGAAAGTGGTCCACAGGCCGAACTTCTGGCCCATCGCGTGGACGTCGGCGGCCAGCTTCTTCGGGTCCGGGAAGGTCTTCGGGTCGAAGGTCAGGTTGCCGTAGTTGGATTCCCATTTGTCGTCGAGTTGCACGGTGTGCCCGGCGACGCCCGCCGCTTTCAGGTCCCGTGCCCACGAAAGCACCTTGTCCTGGTCGATGTCGCGGTAGTACTGCGCCCAGGAATTCCACAGTGGACTCGCGTACTCGCTGTCGGCCGCGTCGCTCTTGGCCGGCTTGCCGACCTCGCCGACGTAGTCGTCGTACACCGCGCGACGGCTCGATTCCACGAACACCGTGCTCGAGTATTCCGCCGAGTTCGTCACGGCCAGGTCGGCGCGCCCGCCGGCCAGCGCGACCTTCATCGGCTGTGCGGTGCGGACGAAGAGCCCGACCGATTTCGAGGTGAAGAAGTAGGGCTCCTGCATCATGTAGCTGGCGGGGGAGAACTCCGGTTCGTCCACCGTGCCCGCCGAAAGCGGGTACGGCTGGGCTTTTCCTTCGCTGGTTTCGCCGCCGCCGTACCAGTAGCCGGAGGTCGTCAGGTCGAAATGCGTCGCCCGCTGTCCGGCGGCGAGGCCGTCGACCGTCCACTTCAGATCGAACCGGTCCGGGCGCGGGGTGATCCGCAGCGTCACCGCGCGGCCCGCGGTGCTGTCGGCCCGGGCGACGACGGTGGTGCCCTCTCTGGAGACCGACTGCACGCGCGTCGCCACGCCGCCGTCGAAGGTGAACGCGTCGGACGCGGTGCGCAGCAACTGTTCGCCGCCGCGGGAAAGGCTGATGCCTAGGCGGGCGGTGTCGATACGCAACTGATAGCCGGGGGAGTCGGGACCGCGCGGCACTGAGATCGAAGAGAGCGGTTCCGCCGACGCGGGAGCTGCGACGGAACCGGTGAGGATGAGCCCGGCCGCCGCGTACGCGAGTCGTCGAGGCACTGGAGCCTCCTATTCTGCGTGAATATGCTCAATGTGACGCTCGAACCTGCAGTAGTAAGCACGGCACGCTGCGGCTTTGTCAAGGCCCGTCGTGGCCGAACGGAGCGGGCGCGGCGCATGGGCAGGCTTCGCGAAGCCAGGGCGGGGCGGGCGCGGTACGCGGGCGCGGAGGTCCGTGAGGGGAACCCTGAGGGAATCAGATTCCCTCAGGGTTCCCCTCACGTACCTCTGAGGGAGTCGAGCGGAGCGGAGGCGGACCTCAGGCGATCTGCACGGGGATCCCGGCGGCTTTCAGAGCGGCGGTGACGTCGGGGTCGGCCTCGGTGTCCGTCACGACCTCGTGGACGTCGGTGATGTCGCAGATGCGCGCGAAGGCGCGGCGGCCGAGTTTCGAACTGTCCGCCACGGCCACCACCCGGGCGGCGTTCTGCACCATGAGCCGGTTGATGTCCGCCTCGCCCTCGTGGCAGGCGAACGCGCCGGCGGCGGGATGCAACGCGTCCACGCCGAGGAACAACAGGTCGAGGCTGAGCTGGCCGAGCACCAGGTTGGCCAGCGGCCCGCTGAGTTCGAAGGACTGCGGGCGGGCGACCCCGCCGGTGACGACGATCTTCATGTTCGGCCGAACCGCCAGCTCGTGGGCGATGTTGAGCGCGTTGGTCACGATGGTGAGGCCGGGGGAGTCGGCCAGGTCCGCGCGCATGGCCAGCGCCCTGGCCACCCCCGCGGTCGTGGTGCCGCCGTTGAGGCCGACCACCATCCCGTTCGACACCAACGCCGCCGCCGCGGCGCTGATCCGCTGCTTTTCCGGGGCGTGGCGGGCGGTTTTGTAGCGCAGCGGCAGATCGTAGGCCAGGTCGTTCGCGACGGCGCCGCCGTGGGTGCGGGTGAGCAGCTGCTGTTCGGCGAGGTGGTCCAGGTCGCGGCGGATCGTGGCGGCGGAGACGTTCAGTTCCGCGGCCACCTCTTCGACGTCGAGCTTCTCCCGCTTCGCCAAGAGGTCCAACAGTGTGCTCAACCGTTCATGCCGAGCCATCGGCTTGTGCTCCCTTCGCACCGGTCCCCGTGCCTGCTTGCCCGCCGCGGCGTCATTGTTCACCCCGGCGGCCGATCGCGCTCATCCGGCCCCGCCGCCGGTTTTCATCCGGAAGTCGTATTCGGCGGGCAGCGGGCCGGGGGAGACCGCGTGCCACACGTCGCTCAGCGACGTCTCGCCCTCGCGGATCCCGGGCACGGTGAAGCCCCGGCCGTACACCTCGCGCGCGCCGTCGAGATCGCCGAGTGCGAGCAAGATCCGCGCCCGCAGCAACGCGAACCGTCCCTCGACCGGCCACGGTTCGAGCAATTCCCGCGCGGTGCCGGGGTCTCCCGCAGCGAGCTGCGCGGCGATGGCCTCCAGCGCCAGCGGAGCCAGTTTCGGCAGCAGGTCCAGCGCCCGCCGGTAGTACTCCGCGGCGCGCACCGGATCGTCCTGGGCGACGGCGAGGTTGCGCCACGCCCAGCCGTTCGGCTCCGCCTCGACCGACTGGCGCCACGCGGTCGCCGCGCCCTCGCGGTCGCCCGCCGCCCACCTCGCGATTCCCCGGTGGTAGCAGGTGAGCCAGCCGTGGTCGGGCACGGCCTCCAGCAACTCGGCCCAATGCCGGTTGACGAGCGTGTCGGGCGGTTCGGCGGCGGGGTCGGCTCGGGGCGCGACGCCGTCGAGCAAGTCCCGCCACGGCTGCTGGGCGGCGCCGAGGCTGCTCGCGGGAAACGGAGTGCCGGGGACTTCCACCAGCATCCGGCCGGTTTCCAGCGCGCCCCAGCCAGATCCTTCCGCGAGGATTTCCCCGGGCGGTGCGTCCGCGACTGCGCGCCATTCCCGCCACCGCCGCTCCAGTTCCCCGGCGGCGGGCAGCCCGGCGGCGACCGAGGCGAGCGCGGCGGGCCAGTCCGGCCCGTGCACGATCTCCGGGTCCGCCGCCACCGGACCGTAGCTTTCGAGCCAGTCCCACGAGGTGCCCGCGGGCAGCCGCAGGTGTTCGAGCTGCGTCCGGGCCAGCCCGGCCTGGATTTCGAGGTATCCGCCCGTCCCTGGCGCGAGCCAGTCCTGCCACCGCCGTCCGCCCGCGGATTCGCCCCACACGAACAGTTTCCGTCCGCGCAGCCGAGCCGTGGACGCTTGGCCGAGCCCGTGGCCGTCCGCATCCACGGCGGCGATCCACGGCGGCCCGTCGACCTCGAAGAAATAGTCGGCCGCCGCCGTCGCCCGTGCGGGATAGGTCAGGTCGCGCGTGACGTCGACGAGTTCCAACCGCCCGGAATAGCCGTAGTGCCACGCCTGGTCCGCTGGGGCGAGCACGCGGGTCCCGGCCGTCTGCGCCACCGCGGTGTTCGACCACCAGTACACCGGCACGTCGCGCTCGTGCGGATTGCGGATCCGCACCCCGACGAACAGCCGCCGCGATCCTTCGGGCAGCCAGAAGTCCAGCTGGTACGGCAGATCGCGGGTGCGTTCCCATTCCCAGAGCCGCAGCACCGGCGAGCCGTCCGGCCCGGGCGCCTCGGCGGCGAACATCGGCGCGCAGGTCAGCGTGGTGTGCCCGGTGCTGCCGAGGTTCCACTCGACGCCGCCGGCGAACCACGCGTCGCGCAGCGCCAGGTTCGCCGGCTGGAACACCGGGTTGCGGAACACCAGGTCCCGGCCGGTTTCCTTGTCCAGCAAGGAGTACAGCCGCCCGCCGAGTCCGGGAAGGACAGTCGCGCGCAGCAGGTCGTTCTCCAGCACCAGCGCGGGCAGCAGCCGTTCGGTCCGGTCGCGGCCGTACCCGTCCTGCATCCCGCACGGCAGCACCGTGTCCAGCCGGCCGTAGGACAGGTTCGCCACCAGGTCCGCGGGAAGTTCGTCCGCATTGGACACCGACGCTACCGGTTCGGACCGGACCAGCGGCGGCAACGGGTTCTCCGGGCCCAGTTCGGCCGCGGGAAGCACGAGTTCGACGCTCGTGATCGTGCTCATGCGTCCGGCAGCCGTTCGCCGGAGGCGGCGTCGAACAGGTGCGCCGCGCCGGTCCGCGGGGCCAGCGAGATCTCCTCGCCGCGCCGCCACGGTGCCATGCCCGGCGTCCGCACGGTCAGCACCCGGTCCCCGTTCCGGCAGTAGAGGTACTGGTCGCTGCCGAGTTCTTCGACGACTTCGACGACCGCGCGGTATCCGGCGCCGCCGATTTCCCAGCCCTCCGGCCGCACGCCGACGACGATCCCCTGACCGGTCAGTGCGGACCGCTGCGCCGGGGTGAGCGGGAGCGTGCCGTCGCCCGCAGCCGCGCCGGAACCGTCCACTGTGGTCTCGATGAGGTTCATCGCGGGCGAGCCGATGAATCCCGCGACGAACACGTTGCGCGGGCGCTCGAAGAGCCCGACCGGGGAATCGCATTGTTGCAGCACGCCGTCGCGCAGCACGGCCACCCGGTCGCCCATGGTCATCGCCTCGATCTGGTCGTGCGTGACGTACAGCGTGGTGGTGCCGAGCCGCCGTTGCAGCGACGCGATCTGCGTGCGGGTCTGCACCCGCAGTTTGGCGTCCAGATTGGACAGCGGCTCGTCCATCAGGAACACGCTCGGCTCGCGCACGATCGCGCGGCCCATCGCCACCCGCTGCCGTTGCCCGCCCGACAGCTTCGCCGGGCGCCGGTCGAGGTATTCGGTCAGGTCCAGGGTGGCCGCCGCTTCGCGGACCCGGCGTTCCCGTTCGTCCTTCGGCATGCGCGCGAGCTTGAGGTGGAAACCGATGTTCTCCGCGACGGTCATGTGCGGATAGAGCGCGTAGTTCTGGAACACCATCGCGATGTCCCGCTCTTTCGGCGGCAGCGCGGTGACGTCCTTCTCGCCGATGCGGATCGAGCCCTCGTCCACGCCCTCCAGCCCGGCGAGCATCCGCAGGGTGGTCGATTTTCCGCAGCCGGACGGGCCGACCAGCACGAGGAATTCGCCGTCGGCGACCTCCAGGTCGAGCCCGTCCACCGCGGGGCGCTCGACCCCGGCGTAGTAGCGGGTGGTGTCGGTGAAACTCACGGTGGCCATCAGGGTCCTACTTTCCGGCGCCGAGGGTCAGGCCGGTGATGATCCGGCGGGCGAGCACGACGTAGAGCAGCAGCATCGGGAGCACGACGATCGCCACCCCGGCGATCAGCCCGCCGTACTCGGACTGGTAGCTGGCCGCGCCGTAGAAGGTGAACAGCGCGCGCGACAGCGTGAAATGGGCCTGGTCCTTGAGGAACACGATCGCCAGCAGGGTTTCGTTCCACAGCCCGATCGCGTTGAGCGTCAGCGCGGTGATCACGCCGCCGCGGGCCAGCGGCAGGACGACCGAAACGAACACCCGCACCGGCGAGGCTCCGTCGAGCGCCGCGGCTTCTTCGATCTCGTCGGGCAGCGAACGGAAGAACCCGGTCAGCAGGAACACCGTGAACGGGATCGACAGCGCTACGTAGAGCACGAACAGCCCGTACTGGTTGTCCAGGTGGATTTCGCTGAACGCGACGAACAGCGGGATGATCACGGTCTGGAACGGCACCCCCATGCCGATCGCGACACCATTGGTCAGCACGCCCGAACCGCGCACCCCGAGCCGGGTGAGCGCGTACGCGCACGGTGCGGAGATCGCGACGGTGGCGATCGTCGCCAGCCCGACCAGGACCACTGTGGACAGCACGGCGTCGCCGAATCCGGCGTTGTTCCAGGCGTAGACGAAGTTCCGGAACGGCTTGCCGACGTGGAACCACTGGTACGGCAGGGCGAACGGCTTGGTGAAGATCTCCACCGGGGTCTTGAACGACGCGGTGATCAGCCAGTACAGCACCAGCAGGTTGCCGGCGGTGAACAGCCAGACGATCGCCGAGCCGAGCAGCCGCAGCGGGCTGAGCCTGCGGCTGCCGGGAGCCGGGCGGGGCCGGCGCGGCGGGGTGCGCCGGGGCTTGCCCGGGGCCGCGCCGCGCGACGGCGCTTCCGTGACGGTCACGGGATCTCCTTCAGAACTGGATGGCGTCACGGCGCATCAGCCGCCGCAGCAGCACGACGAGGATCGAGACGAGGGCGATCATCGCGACCGCGCAAGCGCAGGCCGCGCCGAAGTCCGGCGTGCCGTTCGAGCCGAAGGTCCGGTCGAACACGTAGATGCCGAGCGTCCACGCCCGGTTCGGCGGGGCGTAGGTGCCGGGCCCGGCGAGCACGAAGACGAGTTCGAAGATCTTGAGCGCGTTGATCGTCCACAGCACCCCGGCCACGCCCACCACGTCCCAGGTGAGCGGCAGCGTGACGGAGCGGAACTTCTGCCAGGGCGAGGCGCCGCCGAGGTCCGCGTCCTCGTAGAGCTGCGGCGGGATCTGGTCGACCGCGGCCATCAGGATGGTGATGTAGAAGCCGGAACTGGCCCAGATCAGCGACGCGGTCACCACCCCGGTCACGTTCTCCGGCGCGAGGAACTTCGCCGCGTCCGCGCCGAGGTGCTCGAGCACGTAGTTGGCGAGCCCCTGTTTGCCCGGCTGGTACTTGAACACGAAGCCGAGGAACATGCCGAGCGCGACCGGGGCGACGATGTTCGGGAAGAACAGGATCGCCCGCACGATCTTCCCGCCGCGCATGTCCCGCAGCACCATGGTGAACAGGAACGCGAGCAGGAAGGTGCCGACGCCGCCGAGGAACACGTAGATCAGCGTGTTGCCGAAGGCGTAGCGGAACGCATCGCTCTGCCACATCCGCACGTAGTTCCCGACGCCCTGCGGCCGCGGCGTGTCGCCCGCGCCGGCCCAGCTGGTGAAGCTGAGCACCACGGTCGCGACCGTCGGCAGCACCAGGAACGCCAGGTAGAGCGCCAGCGCGGGGGCGGCGAAGGGCCAGAACAGCTTGCGCTTGCGGCTCAGGTGCGGCCCGAGCGCGGGCCGCCGCCCGGCCCGGGCCGCCTCAGTGAGTGTCGCCATCAGTGCTGGTTCTTCCAGAAGGCGGCGGACTTCTGCGCGAGCTGCGCCACGAACGCCTCCGGAGTCAGCTGGCCCTTGAGCAGCGCGGTGTCGGCGGGGTCGAACACGTCGGTCTGCCATTTGCCGCCGGCGATCGCGTCGATGCCGTCGTACTGCAGCACGTGTTCCTTCTTCTGGTCGTCCAGGACGGTCTTGACCGGCTTCAGGTCGTCCGGCACGGCGAGGTCGGGCCGGGGCACCAGGTTGTCGGCCACCGCGGGGATGCCGGCGAGGTTGCCCTTGTTGAGGAAGTAGGCGATGAACGCCTTGGCCGCGTCGGCGTTCTTGGCCTTCTTGGGCACGGCGAAGCCGATCGACATCTGCTCCACGGTGTCGTGCGTGGCGCCGGGCGGCATCGGGAACTGGAAGGAGCCGTAGTCGATCTTCGTGCCCGCGCCTTGTTTGTCGAGGTATTCGCGGGTTTCGCTGGGCGCCCAGCTGCCGACGTACAGGAAGCGCGCGTCGCCGTCCGCCCAGCGCTGCTGGATCTGCGGGAACTTGGCCGCGTCCCAGCCGTCGATGAAGTACTTGGAGATCCGCGCGGTCTGCGCGGCGGCCTCGCGGAATCCGGGAACGTCGGTCCACGCGCGTCCGGTCGGGTCCTGTGCCGCCTTCGCCAGCCCGCCCGCGCCCACGTAGCGTTCGGCCAGCTGGGTGAAGTAGTACATGTTGTAGAACGGGATGTCGCCGTCCTGGCTGACCGCCGCCTTGCCGTCCGCCTTCGCCTTGTCGAACAGGCCGACCAGCTCGTCCACGGTCTTCGGCTGGCCGAGCGCGCCGCCCTTGGCCTTGTCGTACCACCAGGCGCTGGACTGAATCTCGTACGGCACGAGGAAGCTGTGCCCCTCGCGGTCCTTGTTCTGCGGGAAGTCGTACGAGGTGGGGGAGAGGACGTCCTTGACCGTCTTGTCGCCTTCGCCGATCTTCATGCCGAACACGTCGTCGAGGCTCTGCGTGCCGCCCGGCGTCATGATCGCCGCGCCGACCTTGCTGACGTCCTGGTCGAACAGATCGGGCACGGTGCCGGTGTTGAGCGCCGGGACCAGGTTCTGGGTGTAGGCCTTGCGGCCCAGCCACTGCACGTCGACCTTCACGCCGGTCTTGTCCTGGAAGCACTTCAGCGCCTTTTGCAGCACTTTGCCCTGCGGCTCGTCCGCGGTCCACATGGACCAGTAGACGACCTGCCCGCCGCCCGCCGGTTTCACCGCCGGTTCCGGACAGGGCGACGAAAGGAACTCGGCCGCGCCGGGGAGCGCGTTTTCCCCGGCGCCGCCGCCCGCCGCGTCCCCGCTGCCGCACCCGGCGAGCAGCAGCGTCGCCGCTAAGGTCGAGCCCACGAGCTTGTGAAACCGCATCAGCCACCACCTGATCGAGGTCGAAGACCACACACTGAGTGCGTGTTGCTGCGCATTTTTGGCGCTTACCAATCACTTGTCAACATTCAAGCCGAGGTTCGCCGTGGCATCGTGATCAATAGGCGAACGCCCCTGTCCTGCGCAAAGGGGAACGAATGGCGGGTTGACAGTGCAAAATCAATCACTGAGACTGTGTGAACTTGTTCGTTCTTGTCGGTTGTTGATGCCGATCGCCTGCGAGGAACCGAGCCATGCCACGCTTCCGCACTCCGTTCGCCGCCGGCGCGGCCCTGGCCGTCGCCGCCGGGACCTGCGCCGTGCCCTCGGCCGCGCACGCTGACCCCGGCTACTCCGTGTCGGTCGGGGCCGTCGCCGAGTACCCGTTCCCGACCGACACCCCGGCCGCTCCGTTCCTCGACCGGGACGGGACTTTCCACTTCCAGCAGTCCGCCGCCCTCTACGGCAAGGAAGGCCCGCGCGTCTGGGACTTCTACACCGGAACGGACTTCGACTCGGCGCACCGCGACGCGGGTCTGAGCGACGCGGTGAACCCGGCGGAACCGCGCGATCGCAACAACGACACGACGTGGCGCTGCAACACCAGCCCGACCGGTCGCGAGGCGACCGACCCGCCGGCCGGGTCGAGCTACACCCAGAAGAACTTCTGCGATCTCGTCGGCACCTGGGTCGATCCGGATACCGGTGACTGGTACGGCTTGGTGCACAACGAATTCACCCCCGAACCGTTCGGCGCCTACTCGTTCTCGCACTACGACGCCATCGACTGGGCGGTGTCGACCGACCGGGGCCACACCTGGCGGATCGGCGGGCACGCGATCACGTCGCCGTACTCGACGAAACGCGGCGACACGGCGGCGTTCCCGAACCAGACTTTCGACTACGGCGACGGCGATCCGCGGCTGTTCGCCGATCCGAAGTCGGGCTACTTCTACGTCTACTACGGCTCTCGCATCGTGACGAAGGCGGGCGCGGGCGGCGGCGGGTTCAGCGGCCTCGCCCACGTGGCCCGCGCTCCGATGTCCGGGAAGATGGGCACCGGGACCTGGCAGAAGTGGTACGACGGCCGATGGTCGCAGCCGGGCGTCGGCGGCAACGAAAGCAACCTCGTGCCCACCGGCGTCGACCCGCGCGGCTACACGCCGCCGGAGAAGGACTACGACCCGGCGCGCACCGGCACCGCCGCCCAGCAGGTGGCGGCCGGTACGCTGCCGCGCAAGTCTGATCTGTTCGTCATGAACATCGCTTACGACGCGCATCTCGGCCTGTACCTCGGCGAGCCGGAGGCGGTCGATTCGGTCGGCCCGCAGCGGTTCTACGCGACCGAGGACCTGGCGAACCCGAAGTGGCGGTTGATCGGCGACACCGGCTCCTACCGGGACCAGTCGTGGTACCGCTGGTTCGTCGACTCGGCCAGCCGGACCCTCGGGACGGTCGTGGGCAAGACTTTCCGGTCCTATTGCTCGATCTCGTGCGTGGACGGCCGCGACGGCGTCTACGCGGACGTGACCGTCACGTCGGCCGCTCCGGCGCCGTCGTTGGTCGATCCGAGCCGCGTTTACCGGATCGGCTCCGGCCGCGTGCTCGCCGCGTCCGGCCGCACCACCACGTCGGTGCCCTCGTCGCTGGCGGGCAACCGTGGGGACTGGCGGTTCACCCCGGCCGGGGACGGCTCCTATCGCATCACCAACGCCGCGAACGGCTTGGCGTTGGGGGTTCCGGCAGCGCCCTCCGGCCGGGCCTGGGGGACCGCGCCGATCCTGAGCGCCGGATCCGGCGTTGCCCAGCAATGGTTCCTGGTCCCGGCCGACGGCGGGACACGGCTGGTCAACCGCTACAGCGGACTGGTGCTGGCGCTTTCGGCGGAACCGGGACGGCAGAGCGAGACCACGCCGGTGCGCTCCTGGACTGACCGCAGCGGCAGCCTGGTCGGCGACGGGCGTACCGCGGGCGAGCAGATCCTGCCGCTGACCCCGCGCCGCTGAAGCACCGCCCCACCTTGACGTACGTGAGGGGAACCCTGGGGGAATCAGATTCCCTCAGGGTTCCCCTCACATACCGCGACCCCGCCGCCCGCCGATGGTTCAGGCGATCGCGGCGGTGAACACGTGCAGTGCCGAGTTCGACGGCAGCGTGAGCGCGACGACTCGCTTTCCCGGCGTCAGCGGGACGGAGTTCGCGAACACCCGGTACGCCACCGTCGGATAAGCCGGCCCGGCCTTCGTGTTCTTCCCGGCCACCGAGGCGACCGTAGTCGCGCCGTACTTCGCCGGATCGGAGCAGCACCAGTTCGGGAGGCCCAGGTCGGCTTGGCTCGTGCTGCCGTCGGCGTACCGGACGACCACCGTGCCGTGCGCGGCGGTCCCGGTCCCGGTGCCGGTCAGAACCAGCTTCGAACCGCTGCCCTGCACAGCGACAGTCTGGCCGCCCGCCACGACATTGTCTGGCGTCCCGGTACCAGCCTGAGGCCACGTCGACTGGGCGCCGTCAGCGGTGAACAACGCACCCGGTTTCAGGCCCGCTTCGGCCAGGCCCTCCGCACGGAAGCTGCTGCCGCCGCCGTCGAGGTCGCCGTTCGCGACGTGTGCCGCATCAGTGACGCCGACATTTCCGTACGCCGCGGCCATAGTCGCGTACGGCACCGTGACCATCGCCGACCCCGCCGCTTCGTGCGTGCCCAGCCTGGCCTGGTATTTCGCGGTAGCGGTCAGCTCGTAGTCCGCCGGGTGCAGCCCCGCGTCCGGCGTGAGCCGCGTCGGGACCTGCACCGTCTGGCCCGGCCACACGAGCGCCGGTGCCTGCGAAACGTCCGCATGGAAACTGTTGCCCTGCACCGACAATGCGACATCACGCACGGGCAGCGGAGTGCTGTTGGTGAAGCTGACGGTGCCCGACACGGCTTGGCCGGGAGCGGCTGTCGCGGGGGCGGAAAGCCGCACCGAGGCGTTGTCGTCGGCAGGGAAGAATCCGCCGACCGCGCTCGCCCCGAGCAGCCGGATGTCCTGGGCGGCGCCGGAATCGAGCGAGCCGGTCTTCACCCGCACGACGCCTCGCGCGGCAGGGTCGTACCACCAGCCGGACGGGGCCTTGTCCAGGTCCGCCTTGCTGGCGTACTGCCGCAGGATGCTGTGGCCGCCCAGGACCGCCGCCGGTTTCGTTCCCGTGTGGACGGACAGCTGGTAGTTCCGCGCCGCCGGTTTCCCGGGGTAGGACCCGGTGCTCGCGCCGATCCCGACGGTCACCGTGCCCGGCCCGGACTGCGGCGCGTCCACCGTGAACGTCTGCCGCGCCTGCTCGCCGCGCTGATAGCCGCGCGTGACGCCGTCGTCCTCGGCGAGGGTGAAGCTGCCCTTGCCCTGCGGATACACGTCGACGGCGAGTTGGCCCTTGTCGCGGGTCTGCCAGGACGTCGTGCCCTCCGCCCACATCGGCACCACGGCGCCGCCGCGGACGAATAGCGGCAGCTTGTCCAGCGGCGCGTCGTAACCGTCCACTGTGGTCGGACCGGTGTAGGTTTTGCCGCTCCAGTAGTCCACCCAGGTTCCCTTGGGCAGGTAGATGCCGTTGCGCACGGAGGAGCTGTCGTAGACCGGGGCGACCAGGAAGTCGGTGCCGGACAGGAATTCGTACTTGGCTTTGTCGGTCCACGCGTTCGGGTCGCCGGGGTACTCCAGCGCCAGCGGCCTGACCTGGCCGACGCCGGTCTGGTGCGCCTGGACCGAGTAGCTGTAGGTGTAGGGCAGCAGCCGTTCCTTGAGCAGCAGGTACTTGCGGTTGATCGAGGTGTAGGGCTCGCCTTGGCGCCAGGGCTGCTTGTCCGAGGAGGCCCAGCCGTCCATGGTCATCGCGACCGGCAGGAAGGACTTCCACTGCAGGTCGCGGACGTAGGTCTGCGGGGAGCCGCCGAAAATGCCGTCGATGTCGCCGGTGTTGTAGGCGATGCCGGACAGCGTCGAGCCCGCGTAGGTCGGGATCTGCCATTTGATGTAGTCGTAGGAGCCGGATTGGTCGCCGCTCCACAGCACGCCGCACCGCTGCGCGCCGGCCCAGCTCACCGGCTGCCATACGAAGCCGCGGGCGTCGCTGTTGTCCTCGATGCCCTTGTGCGCGGTGTCGCAGGCGTCGAGCGCGAACTGGTAGCCGGGGCCGACCCAGGCGACGTCCAGTTTGCGCACGCGGACGCCCGCCTTGACCTCCTCGGCCTGGTTGGGCACGCCGTTCTCGGTCCACAGGCCGAGCTGCATTTTGTTGTCCCGCAAGCCTTCGCCGGTTTGCTGCAGGTTTTCGTAGCCGCAGCCGTAGCCGTCGTTGACCAGCATCCAGCCGTTGGGCATGCCGTGCTCGGGATAGCCTTCGGCGACCTTCACCGCGTCGAGGGTGTGCCGTTCGCCGCGGTTGGCGTTGTGCAGGTAGCAGTCGGAATCGCCGGTCTCCAGGCCGTAAATGGGCGGGAGGAAGGGTTTGCCGACCAGGTCGGTGTAACCGGAGATGACGTCCTTGAGCCCGTCGCCGACGACGTAGGTGGCGTCGAAACGGCGTTCGTCGTGCGTCGTGCGGACTGGATCGGCGAACGAATAGCTGCCGGGCGCGAAGGTGTTGCGCAGCACGCCGTACCCGGCCGTCGAGGCGTAGAACGGCTGGGAGTTGGGCGCGCCGCCGTCGTTCCAGTTGTCGTCGGCGAAAATCTTGATGGTCTGGTCGCGGTGGCTGAAGCGGCCGTTCTGCTCCCCGCCGCCGACGTACTGTTCGGCGGCGCCGCGAGCGAGCGTCTGCGTGGTGGTGTCCCCGGTCCAGGACAGCGGGGCGGATTCGGCCCAGAGCTGCTTGCGGTCCGCGCCGTCGTAGAGGGCGAACTTCAACGGGTGCTTGTAGGCGCGGAGCGTGGCCTTTCCGGTGCTGAGAGCCCAGTAGGAGCCTCGGTCTGTCCGCGTCGGCACCACCGGGGCTTTTCCGTTCGGCAACACGATCTTGCTGCCCGCTGGATCGGTGAAGACCCCGTCCGGAGCGAGCCAGACCCGGACCGCGCCCTCGGCCGGGAAGCTGACCCGGACGGCCGCGGTGCCCGCGGTCAAGGTGGTCACCGGTCCGTCGGCGGAGAGGCCGGTCAGGTCGCCGAGCTGCCCGGCCGGGGCGGCGGCTTGGGCGGTGGCGGGGGTCGCGACGGCCAGCAGGACCAGCACTGCGGCCAGGGATCGGAGCGGATGCGTAAATCTGCTCATTGCATACCTTTCTTGCGCATTAACATGCACAGGGCGCTTCTGTATAGCGCACTCGGGCAGCGAAGTCACCGGCTGAACCGGTGGAGCAGACTTCCGTCGGTATCCGGATTCCGGAGCTCGCGCCGTCTCCGTTGCCACCGCGGGACGGCCGAGCCAGCGGCCCACGTCACTGCAGAGCGGCGGCACGGCGCGCACCGGAATGCCCGGCGTGGCAAGGACATGCGCGACGTTCACGCCCTTGCCGCTGGGTCACCGCTGTATGTCCAGCACCCGGGCGAGGGCGATCACCGCAGCGCGAGCAGCGTCGCCCCCACGACGGCGGCCCGATCTCCGTGGTGCGCCTGGACGATCGCAGGTGCCCGCAACGCCCCGAGCCGGTGCGCTACCTCGCGGGCGAGCGGCTCGAGCAGCAGGTCTCCCGCCTCGGCGAGACCGCCGCCGACGACCACAGTGGAACACCCGGCCACAGCGCTGGCCCACGCGATCGGCTCCGCGAGCGCACGGACGCACTCGTCCCACGCCTCGACCGCCGCGGGATCTCCGTCGCGAACCCGCGCGGCGACGGTGGCCGCGTCCGGGGCCCCGGCGCGGCGCGCGAGCCCGGACGCCGACGCGACCTCTTCGACGCGGCGGCCGTCGGGCAGCCGGAGCTGGCCGACCTCGCCCGCCCAGGGGTCCGCGTCGAGCACCTCGGCGCGCACCACGAGTGCGGTCGCGAACCCGGTCCCGACCGGCGCGAACAGCACCGGCCCCGGTGCTCCGGCCGCCGCGCCGGTGCGGGCCTCGGCGAGCGCGCCGGCGCGGACGTCCTGCCCGAAAGCGAGCGGGACGTCGAGCCGGGCGGCGACGAGGTCGCGGACGGGCACGTCTTCCCAGCCGAGGTTGACCGCCTGGACGCACCGCCCGGCGCGCTCGTCGACGATCCCCGGGACGACCAGCCCCGCCCCGTCGACCGGATAGCGCGCGACGGCACGGGCCACCAGATCGGCGAGCGCCGCGGGATCGCCGAACGGAGTCGGTTCGCGCCATTCGGCGAGCACGGAACGGCCGTCGGTCACGCGCATCTTGACGGTCGTGCCGCCGACGTCGACGCCGAGGACGGCCATCACGCGAGGATGACCGAACGGGACAGGGACCGGGGGCGATCGGGATCGAGCCCGCGCCGCCGCGCGAGCGCGACCGCGAATCGCTGCGCCACGACCAGTCCGGCGAGCGGGTCGAGGTCGTGGTGCACGAACCGGGCCCCGGTGCGGGCGATCTCGCTCGCCAGTCCCTCCGGGGTCTCGCCGAACGACCACACGAGCCGGCCGGGCTGCGCGATCGCGATCGGGCCGTGCCGGTAGTCCATCGCGGGGTAGGCCTCGGCCCAGAACTGCGCCGCCTCCCGGGTTTTCAGCGCGGCCTCGCAACTGATGCCGACCGCGGCCCCGCGCCCGACGAAGGTGACCTGCTCGGCGTCGAGCAGGTCGTCGACCGGTTCCAGCAGCGCGCGCCCGGCTTGGCGCGCCAACTCGCTGACGTCGTCGCCGAGGCTGGCGCGCAGCAGCGCGAGCGTGCTCGTGGCGAACCGGGTCTGCACCACCGAGCGCTCGTCGGCGAACGGCAGCGCGACCACCTTGACCGCGGCCGAAGCCGCAGGTCCGTCGCCCACCGCGGTGATCAGCGTGGTGGGCCGCCCGGCAAGCGCAGACAGCAGCTCGATGATTTCAGTAGTGGTGCCGGACCGGGAAATCGCGACGACGCGGTCGTACTCGCGACCGGCCGGGTACTCGGACGCGGCGAACGCGTCGGTGACTCCGAGCCCCCGCTGCTCCCGCGCGGCGGCGTAACTCATCGCGACGAACCAGCTGGTGCCGCACCCGACCACAGCGACCCGCTCGCCCGGCTGCGGCAACGCTCCGGCCGCCGACGCGGCAACGTCCGCCGCGGCGAGCCACATCTGCGGCTGGGAAGCCAGCTCGGCGGATACGAAGGACCCGGACCCCGGCGCGGCGGCCGCACTGGTCGCGGAGGACTCAGGGGAGGACGGCTCTGTCATAAAGGCCCTTCGGTCCGTGAGCGGGGGCCTCAGTGTAGACGATCGTTTGTGAGTGAAGTAGACGATTTACGTCATCTTCGAGCATCTGGTCAGCGGTGGTGCGTACGTCCAGGTGCTCTTCGGCCTGGAGCACCGTGGTCGACGTGGAGTGCCACCGACGCGGCACGTGCCCGGCGATGACCCGTCGACGGCGCGGATCAGAAAAGTCCATTGTGGACTGAACTCAGGAAGCGGCGAGGGTTTCGTAGATGTCCCGAGTTTCCTGCGCCCACGGCACGGGCCGAAATGTCTTCGGGTCCAAGCGAATGTGGACCCGGCGGCCTTCCGCGTGGGCGGCACCCGTCTCGGAAAGCACCTTGAACGCATACCCGACACTGGTCTCGCCGACGCGATCGACGACGAGGTGCACATAAACCGGCCCAGTACCGAAAATCGGGGCCTTGTAAGTGATCGCGAACTCGGCGACCCCGACCGACGCGTCGGGATGGCCGAGCTCGCCGTTGCGGTAGCTGTATCCCTTGGCGTCCCAAAACATCGTGAGCGCGCGCTCGACCACCAGCCCGTAGCGAGTGTTGTGCACCATGCCCATAGAGTCGAGATCGTCGAAATGCACGAAGACCGGCTGCAAGTGCCCGCGGTCCACGGTCGGTCCTTGGTTCACGTCGGTTCCCTTCCCCAGTGCGCCGTCGCATCACCAGCATAGTCACGCCTGGGGGCACCATCCCGTCATCCTCGGCAGGGGAGTCCGGCCGGTCAAGTCGATGACCGGCCGGACGCCAATCGGCGCGCGCGGCTATACGTACCACTGCACGTAGCCGCGTTTGAGCGACGAATGAACACTGGTGCAGTACGCGTAGCTCCAGTTTCCGCTCTCTCCGCCTTCGTAGGGACCTCCGACAGCCTTCCCGTTCTTGCACACGGCCACGGCTTGATAGGCGGCCCTGCCGCCGCCCGTGCAAGAGGCGCCGAAGGTGTTGCTGTCATGCCAAGTCCGGCAGTGTCCGATGGCTGGCGCCGCGTCAGCCAGCTCCGGCACTCCCGCCAAGCCGAGGACTCCGGTGCCCAGCACGGACAGCATTGCCGCACCGGCGGCGGCCGACCTCCGCCGGAGTCCTCGATCGCGGCCTTGCCGGAGCACGGCTACCACCACCCGCCGCAGCCGCCGAAGCTGCTGCACGCTCGCAGATAGAAGTGCTTGACATGCGAGTAGCTGCCACGCGACCCGCTCGCGTTGCTGACACTGCCGTCTTTGTACAACTGCACATAGGTGTAGGACGTGGTGACGCCGATCGACCAGGTTCCCTTGTAGTAGCCGCCGCCGGTCGCATTCCAGGTCTTGCAAACGTGCGAATTGCCGCTGTGCCCGTCGTATAGCGTGGTGCACCCGCTCGCTGCCTCCGCCGGCGCCGTGCCCAGCGTGAAAGCCGTCGCCGCGGCGACGGCCGCCAACGCGCCGCCGAGCACACGCTGTGTCTTTCTTCGGTGAAGGGCTGTCGTCATGGTGGATCCCCTTTCCTCGGTCAGCAGTTGTTCCGGAGGAACCGCACGGCATGCCAGTCGGCGTGCGGGTCGGCGGAGTAGGCGGGCGGCGTGGTGTACAAGAGTTTTCCGCCGTTGCCATAGAACGAGGTCGTGCGGTGGTCCGCCTGGTTGTTGACCCAGGACCCGTTCCGGGTGAAGCCATTCGGGAGCTCGTGGAAGTCGCAGCCCGAGAAGGACAGCTCCCGGCCGGGGTAGCCGCTGTCGTCCCGGATGCAGAACGATCCATACGGGCAGAATGCGGAAGCTGCGCGAGCGCCGGTCGCCTCCGCCGTTGTCGCGGTGACAGCGAGCGAAACCGCAATCCCTGCCAGCAGCACACTGGCTTTTCCTCGCATTGAAACCCCCTTCTCCGAGCCCCTGTCGGGAAGTCAATGCTCGCGCACGGAGAAAGCGGGCCGCGATGGTTTAAGCCAGAACTCAATCCATGGGGGAGCGGAATCCGCCGTGTCCCGGTTTCCCGCAGGCGCACCGGCAGCCGGGGGACGTGCCTGGCCAGCGAAACCGGTCAGGCCGTCGCTGCTTCGCTCACCCCTGGTTCCGGCCGTCCAGGGATTCGCAGTACTGCCGCAGGTGCTGCGCCTCGGTTCGGCTGTACAGCGGGAACGTGAAGCGCGAGCCGTCCGGCCAGGTCAGGGTGTGCGCGCGGAACTTGATCTCCGGCGTCTGCGGCGCGCGTGCCTGCCAGACGATCCGCGGCGGGGGCGCGCCGGCGGGGTCGGCGATCGTCGATCCGGTGTCCACCACGGCGACGCACGACGGCGAGAACACCAGCCACGGACCGCCCAGTTTGCGCAGGCGGTCGACCAGGTCGAGCGCCATCGCGTTCGCGGGGCCTTGCACGTCGGCCGCCCGCTTGCCCTTGGCTCCGCCGCCGCTGCCGTCGCTGTTCATCAGGGCGAACACCAGAAAGGCCGCCCGGCCGGCGCCGCGCAGAATGTTCCAGAAAAACCGCCGGACGACTCCCTGCCCCTCGACGGTGCCGTCGCGGCGTCTGCCTGGCACGTCGAAGCGCAGCTTGTCGTCGCTCAGCCGCAGCGCGACGACCGGCTCGCGCCACTGGCCCCGCATCATCTCCTCGACCCGCTCCCGGAACCCGGGACGGACCATGATTTGCTCGGTTGTGCGGTCGAGACCCTGTTGATGCTCGAGAATCTTCCGCGCCGCCTGCCGTCTGCCCGCGGTGGGCGCCGACTGGGCGATCTCCTCCGGCGGGCCGGCTAGATGTCGAGGTTCCCGCGGGTCTCCTCCGGGCTCTTGTCCCCGCCGATTTTGCTCTTGTCGAACCACGGTTCGTCTCCTTCGGGGGTGACGGCGTCCTTGCCTTCGGCGTACCCGGACTTCCCGACCGCGATCCCGGCCTTGACGCCCGCTCCGGCGACGAACGGCTTGACGCCGACCGAAGTGCCGAACGCCGTGGTGAGCACCCGGTTGCTCGGCTGGAAGCCCTGCGCGGCCGCGCCGATCCCGAACTTGGTCTCGCCCGGCATGACCCCGACGCGCAGTTTCCGGGTGAAGACCTCGATCTTGCCCGAGAACTTGACCAGGAACTGCATGAACGTCTCGAGCAGCTTGCCGAACTTGCCGAGGTAGCGGGTGACTTTCGCCAGCACGCTGGCGGCCTTCGCGATGGAGGCGGTCATCGCGGCGGCGACCGAGCCGCCGAAGCTGATCACCGAGGCGGCGAGCGCGGGCAGCCAGAGGGTGATCAGCCAGGAGACCAGCTCGGTGATGATCGCCTTGATCACCTCTTCGATGACCACCATGACCATCGACCACATCTGCAGGACCTCGGCGACCGAACCGGCGGCCGAGCCGACCCCGCGGATGCCCGAGGAGAAGTCGCCGAGCGCTTCCTTCGCGGCGTTGCCGGCGTCGTCCACCCACTCGGCCAGCGCCGTGTCGCCGGTCCGCTCGAAATCGTCGGCGAGCGCGACGAAGCCCTGCGCGATCGCGGAGAAGTTCTCCGACGCGTGCCCGATCGCCGGGCCGTCGCCGGTGACCTGGTGCAACGCGTCCTGGAGCGGCTGGACCAGTTCGAGCAGCATGTTCAGCCCGTGGCCGACCAGCCAGCCGATCGGGTCCATCGCGAAGGTGACCATGTCGCCGGCGGCTGCGCCGACGAACTTCGCCCCGTCGCCGACCAGCGCGGCGCCCGCCGAAGCCAGCTCGCCGGGGTTGTCCGCCTGGACCGCCTGCTGGGCGTGCCCGGCGATCGACTTGCCCGCCTTGTAGACCGTCCCGGCGACCGGCACGTACCCCGCCGCGCGATCGAGGTTCGCGCCCGTGCTCTCGTCGTACGGCTGGACGTTCAGCGTGTCCGCGATGCTCTTCTTCTCCTCCGCCATCAGGCCTGCTTCCCCCCGTCGATTTCGGCCTCGTACTTGCCGAACGTGACCTTCCCGGCGTCCTCGGCTCCGCGGTACATCTCGGCGGCCTTGTTCAGCTTCGTGATGAAACCGTCCACGCCGTCCTGCATCTCGCCCAGCAGCGAGCGCAGTTCGTGCAGGCGGTCGGTGTAGCCCTGCTTGGCGAAGGCGCCGACGACGCCCCACGCCTGGTCGGACACGTCGGCGGCGTCGATCTTGCCGCCGAACTTGGCTCCCTCTTGCTCGTAGTAGGGGAGCTGCCGGACGTACCCGGCGATCGCGTCGACGTTCGTCTGGATGTTTCCCATCGAGAAGCCCCTCAGTCGGCTCAGTCGCGGCGGAGAATGGAGTTGTCGTCGAAATAGTCGTCGTCGTCCCGCGGCCCGGGGCGGCGCCGGGGCGCCGCTTGCTGCGGAGTCTGCTGCTCCGACGCGGGTTCCGCCGCCTCGGTTCCCCAAGCTTCCGCCTGCGCCTGCCGGACCTGTTCGGAGGTGTTGACGCCGAACGCGTCGCCGAAGGCGTCGTCCACGATCCCGGCCTGCTGCTGGACGGCTCCGGCGACCGCCTGGCGCAGGGTGCTCATGATCAGCGCGGACAACTGCGCGGGGTCGATGCGCGCGGCGCCGGCGGCGAGCCGGATGTCGGTCACTGTCCCGCCGGCGCCCGCGACCACCGTGACTGCTCCGTCCGGCGAGGTCACGGCGTTCTCGACCTGCGCGATCCGCTCCTGCATGTCGCCGACCCCGGCGAAATTCGCCTCGGCCTGCCGCACCTTGGCTTGGAAATTCTCGAACTGGGCGATCAGCTCGTCGATGTGGGCGGACATCCCATCTCCCTTGTGCGGTGCGTCGGCGTTCGCCCGAATTGTGCCAGATGCGTGGGTGAGCCGAGCGGGCATCGAGAAGATCGCGCAGCATCACCGGGCGGTTTCCGTGCGTGCACGACGCCGCTCTCGGCCCGTTGTGCCGCACGATGCGCGCTGGGCACGGGGTACGGGATGGTGATGCGGATCCGCTGCTCGCCTGGCTGCTGTCGCGGTGGCTGGGCCGGTGAACGGTCGGGCAGCGCGGACCTGCCGGGTTTTCCCGTTGCTCAGCTATGAAAGCTCGTCGACCGGGGCGGACATCTCAGGCTGGCTGCGGGTGGTCGAGCGCCAGCAGCATCGCCGCGGACCAGCTGAAGCCGCGTGAGTTCATCGGTGCGCCGTCGGCGGGGTTGTAGTTCTCCATCAGCGGACCGTTGCCCAGCATGCCGCCCGCGTTCGAGCGCAGCTGGCCGGCCAGTGCCGCTGAGTCGGCGCCGTATCCGTAGCGCTGCAGGCCCGCCAGCGCGAAGTACGCGTGGTCCAGCCACACCGCGCCGCGCCAGTAGCCGGTCGGCTGGTAGTACGGCGAGCTCGCCGAGGTGGTCGGGAACGGCATGCGGGTGTCGAATTCGCTGGGGGACAGGAGGTTCTTCCGCGCGGCTGCCGCCTGGCCGGGGGTGGCGACGCCGGCCCACAGCGGGATGACGCCTTCGATTCCCTTGCCGCGTGCGGTCAGCCGTCGGCCGGTGCCCAGTTCCGTGTCGTAGAACCAGCCGGTGGCCGGGTCGAACATGGTGCGCTGGACGGCGGCCGCGACATCGGCCGCCGAGGCGCGGTAGGAGCGGGCGGCCTGGTGGTCGCCGAGCCGGTCGGCGATCAGCGCCAGGGTTTTCTTGTCCAGCACCAGGTAGGAGTTGAGATCCACGGATTCCTGGGCGAGTGACGAACCGACGACCTGTCCGGACAGCGAGGTGTTGTCCACGACGGTGGCGCCGAGCTTCGCGTCGAAGCGGGGCGCGTTGTCCATTCCGCTTTCCCACGCCGCCGCCAGGCGTTTGTCCTCCGCGGTCGCGTTGGCCGGATCGACGGTGGCGCCGTACTCGGCGAGGCCGTTGTGGTCGTGGTCGCGGTTGCGGTACCACCAGGCGTGGTAGGCGGCCAGCTTCGGGTACATCTCGCGCAGGAACCCGAGATCGCCGTTGCGCTGGTAGACCGACCAGACCGCCCAGGAGGCCAGGGGCGGTTTGGAGTTGCGCTCGTTCCAGTTGCCGCCGCCGCGGGCGGGGTCGTTGTAGAAGACGGCGTCCGGGATCATCCCGGCGTCCTGCGGCCGGGCCGTCGCCGCCGCGGTCGCCTGGTAGTCGAACATGGACCGGATCTGGGATTCGGCCAGCGCCGGATCGAACACGGCGGTGCCGACCGCCTGCTTCCAGGTGTCCCACGCCCACAGGCCGTTGAACCACTTGTTGGAGATCGCGGGCGTGATGCCGTCGTGCTTCAACGCGCCCGCCGGACTGCGCCAGTTGGTGACCAGCGTTTCGACCGACTTCACCGCCAGCCGCCGCCGGTCCGGCGGAACGCCGCGCGTGGCCGCCGCGACGTAGCCGTGCCAGCGGGCGTCGTCCTCGGCGACGGTGCGCCACGGCTGAGCCAGCGCGCGCCTCGCCGTCGGCGCGTCGGCGGCGGCTTCGGCGGGGGTGAAGGTGTAGGACTCGGTCCAGGTCAGCGTTCGCCGACTGTGCGGGCCGAGCATCAGGGGCGCGTCGCTCGTGGTGGTGTACGTGCCGCCGGTGACCGTGGTGGTCACCGGATCGGCGTGGGCGACCTGGAACCGTTCGGTGCCGTCGGTCAGGTAGTCGTTCGTCTCGCGCACCTTGGCGAAGCCGACCGCGACGCCGTCCTTGGTCGCGGAGAGCCGGGGAGCGTCGTGCTGGGGTCCGGCGTCCGGCCGCAGCAGCGTGCCGCTCCAGCCTGTTCGGACCGACCGCGGCCGGTGTTCGGTGTTCTCCACGGTGGCCTGGACCAGTGCGGTGCGGTTGCTGGCATAGCGCAGTTCCATGACGACGCGCAGACCGTCGATCTCGAAGCTCTGCCGCAGCGTGCCGGGCAGCGAGCTGAATGCCGGGTTGCGAGCGTCGGCGAGGTTGATCGGGCGCCCGGCTTCGCTCAGGGTGAGCCGGCTGAAACCGGCGCTCAGCCACCACGGGTATTCCTGCGCGAGGTACAGCGGTCCGGTGAACGCACCGTAGGAAGCGGTGTCCCCGGCTTTGGGCAGCGCGTAGGCGTGCCATGCGCCGCGATCGGCGAACACGTTGATATCGCTGACATCGCCGCCGGCCGAGCCGGGCAGCGCCGAAGCGGGTACGCCCTGCAAGTCGAGCACGTCCGCGTAGGACGCGGCGGGCTCGGACGCGACCGCGGGCGGCGGGAGAAGGAGCGTGGCGCCGACGGTGATCACCGCGAGAGCTGTGCGCAATCGGAACATGAACACCTTCCTGAGCAAGGGAATCGACCCTCCGGAAGCGCCGCGGCACCCCCGGCCCCGCCAGCAGCCGCGACGGCGCCGGACGCGGCTTCTCCGCATCGACGGGGAACGATATCGCCTGGCCGACGACACGCCCGGACCGGACGCGATCTTGGTCCGGCCGAACAGTTCCGCGTCTCGGCCCGGGTGCGCAGGGCGCGACCCGCCGCCGAGACGATGTCCGTTGCTGTGCGGCAGCTGGGCGTACCGCCGAAAGGATGATCACGGCTGGAACGCGAGCAAGCGCCGTTAGGGTGTGCCAGATCATCGAATTGCGGTGCACTGGGGGTGCAGATGACGGTGAACAGGCGTGGTTTCCTGGCCGGAGTAGCGGGAACGGCCGGCTCGGTGGGGCTCGGCGCGACCGGACTGGCATCCGGCGCGCGGGCGGAATCCCCTGCCAGTCAGGCTCTTTCGGTCCGGCAGGGCACGAACGTGGCGGCCCAGCTGTCGCCGGACGGCCGGACCGTCGCGATCGACCTGCTCGGCGTGCTGTGGCTGCTGCCGGCGCGGGGCGGAACGGCGAAACGGCTCACCGAGGACCTTTTCGACATCGGATTGCCGTCCTGGTCCCCGGACGGCACGACGCTGGTGTTCCAGTCCTATCGCGAAGGTGCCTTCGACCTGTGGACGATCCGGGCCGACGGCAGCGGCCTGCGGCGGCTGACGGGCGGGCCGTTCGATCACCGCGAACCGGTCTTTTCCCCGGACGGCCGCTCGATCGCCTACTCCTCCGACGAAGGCGGCAGTTACGGCATCCGGGTGCTGGACGTCGCCTCCGGGGCCAGCCGGGTGATCGCCGACAGCCCGGCGGAGGAGTACGAACCGGCCTGGTCGCCGGACGGGTCGAGACTCGCGTTCGTCGCGGGCGGGAAACGCGTCGACGTCGTCTCCGTCGCCGACGGCGCCCGTTCCACGCTGGTCAGCGAACCCGGCGCGGTGCTGCACAGTCCGATGTGGACTCCGGACGGAAAGGACGTCGTCTACACCCGGGTCGCCGGCGGCCCGGTGCCGCTGCCGCCCGCTGCGGTGGAGCTGGCGCGCGCCGGGAAACCGTTGTTCACCGGAGAGGACGTGTTCCCGTTCCGGGTTTCCTGGTTCAGCGCCGACGAATACCTCTACACCGCCGACGGTGCGCTGCGGCGGCGGAAACTCGGCGGCGGCGCGGCGACGGACGTCCCGTTCCGCGCTCCGGTCGCCGTCGCCGAGGGGCCGCTGCACGCGCGTCCGCGGGATTTCTCTTCCACCACCCCGAAACCCGTGGCCGGGATCGGCAGCCCGGTGCTGTCGCCGGACGGCGGCCGGGTCGTGTTCCGCGCGCTGAACGACCTTTACCTGATGGAGCTGGGCCGGCTGCCGCGCCCGCTGACCCGCGACGCGTGGTGGAAATGCGACCCGGCTTTCTCGCCCGACGGGGGCAGGCTGGTCTACTCCACCGATCGCGGCGGCACGCTCGACCTGTGGATCCGCGATCTGAAGACCGGGCAGGACCGGCAGCTGACGAACCTGCCCGAGCTGGCCACGACGTCGAGCGCCTGGTCCCCGGACGGCGCCCGGATCGCGTTCCTCGACCAGACCGGCGCGCTGCACACCGTCGAGGTCGCGACCGGCGCCGTGCGGCAGGTGTTCACCGCGGTCTTCGAGCCGGGCCGCCCGTCCTGGTCGCGCGACGGCAAGGTCATCGCACTCGCCGCGGTGAAGCCGTACTCGACGCGGTTCCGCGAGGGCCTGAACAAGATCCTGCTGGTGGACACCGAAACCGGTGCTGGCCGTTACGTGGACCCGATGCCGGAGCGGTCCATCCAGACCCGCGGCGACGACGGCCCGGTGTGGTCGCCGGACGGGAGGCAGATGGCGTTCGCGGCGGCCAGCGTGCTGTGGGTGGTCGACGTGCACCCGGACGGCACCCTCGCCGGCCCGCCGCGGCAAATCACCGACGAGGTCACCGACGCGCCGAGCTGGAGCGGCGACTCGAAAACCCTGCTGTACCTGAACAACGGCCGGTTGCGGCTGATCGCGGCGGCCGGCGGCGCGCCGCGCACCGTGCCGACGCGCCTGACCTGGACCAACGCCCGCAACCGCGGCCGGGTGATCGTGCGCGCCGGGCGGATGTGGGACGGCACTTCGCGTGCTTCGCGCACAAACGTGGACATTGTGGTGGACGGCGGCCGGATCGCCGCGGTGGAGCCGTCGGGCAGCGGGCTGGACGGCGAGATCGTCGACGCGCGGGACGGCGTGGTGATCCCCGGGCTCGTCGACATGCACAACCACCGCCAGATGCAGGGCTACGGCTACGGCGACCGGCAGGGCAGGCTGTGGCTGTCGCTCGGGTTCACCACGACCCGATCGCCGGGCAGCCCGGCGTATCACATGGTGGAGGAGCGGGAGTCGATCCAGTCCGGCACCCGGCTCGGGCCCCGGTTCTTCGCCACCGGCGAAGCCATCGACGGCTCGCGCGTCTTCTACAACTTCATGCGGCCCACCTTCGACGAGCGGCAGCTGGAACTCGAGCTGGAACGGGCCGGGAAACTGGATTACGACCTGCTCAAGGCCTACGTGCGGCTCAGCCCGGACATGCAGCGCCGGGTGATCGAATGGGGGCACCAGCGGCGGCTGCCGGCGACCTCGCACTACCACTACCCGGCGCTCGCGTTCGGCGGCGACGGCATGGAGCACATGGGCGCCACCAGCCGGTTCGGCTACTCCCGCACGTACTCCCTGCTCGGTGCCGGATACGACGACGTAGTGGCCCTGTTCCTGCGTCGCGGCGCCGCGCGCACGCCCACGCTGTTCGCCGCCGCGGCGCTGTTCCGCGACGACGAAAGCCTGGTCGCCGACCGGCGGGTGCGGACGCTGTATCCGGCGTGGGAGTACAAGTCGCTGCAGAAGACCGCCGAGGCCGCGAAGACCGCCGACCAGACCGCTGCGCTGAACAGCCTGGCGCGCCAAGTGAAAGAGGCGGCGGCGATCCTGCGCGGCGGCGGCCGGATCGTCACCGGCACCGACTCGCCGATCGACCACACCGCGGTCAGCACGCACATGAACCTGCGCGCGATGGTCGCCTACGGCTTCACCCCGTACGAAGCGCTGATCACCGCGACGAGCATCCCGGGCGACGTCCTGGGCGAGCCGCTGGGCCGCGTCGCCCCGGGTTGTCACGCCGACCTGGCGGTGCTCGGCAGCGACCCGCTCGCCGACATCAAGGCCGCCGCCGACGTCCGCCAGGTCCTCGCGAGCGGGCGCGTGCACACAGTGGACGAACTGCTCGCCCCGTTCGCGTCGGCCAACCCGGCCGCCCCGGCCAGCGCGCGGCTGACGCCGGTTCCGGATCATCCGGACAACGCGGCGTTCTGGTGGCACGACCCGCACTACGTGGAGAGCGCCCGCACGTCCTGCTGCACCGGCGATTAGCGGGTTCTCGGCTTGGCCTCGGCGTTTCGCGGCGCCGAGGCCAAGCCGCTGCCCGGCTCGCTAGGAGCGATCGAAGAGGGCGACCACGCTGTGCGGCGCCTCCCTGCCGAAGAAGTTCTCCAGGTTCTGTGCCGAGACGCCGGCGACCTTGCCGCTGCGCGGAAACAGCCGATCCTCGTAGGCGGCGAGCGCGTCCTCGACGTCGGGTTGCCCGGCCAGTTCGCCCGCCAGGTCGGCACCGTCGTACATGGCGAGGTTCGCGCCCTCGCCGGCAAAGGGGGACATCAGATGCGCGGCGTCGCCGACGAGCGTCACGCCGGGCACCCGGTCCCACTCGATGCCGACGGGAAGGGCGTAAATGGGCCGGAGCCGCGGCTCCACGTCGCTTTCGGTGACGAACGCGGTGAGCAGCGGCGACCAGCCGGCGAACTCGGCCGCGACTTGACGCAGGCCCTCGGACGGGTCGCCGAAGTCGATCGACTTCGTCCACTCCTCGGGCTTGTTCAGCGCCGCGTAGCCGGATACGCGCCCGTCGGCGTAACGATGGGCGATGATGCCTTTGCCCGGCTCGACCGCCATCAGCGTGCCGCTGCCGATCGCCTCCGCACTCGCCCGGTGGTCCGGTGCGCCCGAGGCGAAGCCGATCTCGATGAAGGAGGTTCCGCTGTAGAGCGGCTCTGCGGGGGTGAGCAGCGGGCGCACCTTCGACCAGGCCCCGTCCGCGCCGACGACCAGTTCGGCGTGCGCGGCCGCCTCGTTTGCGAAGACGAGATCGAAGCCGCTCTCGGGACGGCGCCGAATCGAGTCGAGTTTGTGCCCCCACTTGACGGTGCCGGGCGCGAGCGACTCGACGAGCAAGTCCCGGAGCTCGCCGCGATCGACCTCCGGGCGCGCCGATCCGGGATCCCCGGGCAGGTCGAACAGGACCGTGCCGGCGCGGTCGGCTACGCGTTTGGCGTCCTCGCCCGGGCGGACCAGGCCGAGGAACTCGTCGTACAGACCGGCCGCGCGGAGAGCCGCTTGCCCGGTCTCTTCGTGAATGTCGAGCAAGCCGCCCTGCGTGCGGGCGGTCGCCGACGCCTCGGCCTCGTAGATCGTCGCGGCGACGCCGTTGACCTGAAGCACCCGGGCGAGCGTCAGGCCGCCCAGCCCCGCTCCGATGATGGCGACGGACTTCTGCATGGTGCGCTCCTCTGTCGAGCCAGCCTGCGCTGGCAAGGGTGATCTCCGGGAAGGGGCGGGAAGACCCGATCCCGGCAAGGAGCCGCTGACCGAGCAGAAACGTCTGCGTCGATGTGTGCGCGATGTTCGGCGGGCTGAACCCCGGAGCATCGTTTTTCGCGACACTGCCACCATAGCTCAGCATCCGGTGACCGGGCGGTTCGGGTCCAGCCCCGCTCAGCCTCCCGGACAACCTCGGCTGATGTTCGTCCGGCCGGTCGCCGCGGCGCCCGGGAAGCCCGGAGCCCGCCGCCGGATCCGGGCCGGCTCCGCCGAGATCGGCGAGACGCGGTTCCGTGCCCGCGCCGCCCGTTGTGCCGCTGAGGTGCGGCCAGGCCCGTGATCGGGCGATGCGATTGGTACGGTCCGGAACTGCGGGTCGGCGAGGATTCGGGACTGGGTGGGTCGATGAGGGCGAAGACAGCGGTCGCGGGATTGGGGATTTTGGCGCTGGCACTGGTGTTTGTGCCAGGGGTGCGGCGGCTGTGGGAACCGGACCCGTCTGCTTCGGTCGAGGAATCCTTGTCGGCGAGCCCGGTTCCGGCGGGGCGGGCATCGGTCCCGGCCGAGTTCGACGGCAGCGCGGGGTGGGCCCTTCAGGACTCGTCCGGTCGTGCGGGGGTCATGGGTTCGGTGGCGGCTCCGCGTGCGGGCGTGGTGGTGTTCCACGCTCTCGCTCTCCAAGGTTCCCAGTCGTATCTCGTCGCGCGGGACGAGAAGACCGGCGCGGTCCGCTGGAAAACCGCTCCGATTCCTTATCCCTCGGGCGCGTTCACTCAGCGGTCGGCCTTGTTCACCGAAAAGGACGGCAAGGAGTACGCCGGCCTGAGCATCGCGGACCCGAAGACCGCTCGGACCCGGCTGTACGTGTACGACGCCGCGAGCCGGGGCGACCGGGTGGCGCCCGCTCGGGAGATAGCCGTCTCCGGAGCGCAGCGGGTTTCCTCCGGGCACGGCGACGGCCTGGTTGTCGGAAGACAGGACGCGGCCACCACGGTGGTGGACGTGACTACCGGGCAGAGCACGACATATCCCGACCAGAGTGCGGGCTTGCGGCCGCCCCGGCCGTGCGGCGAGTGCGCGGACCACGCCCGGGCAATCGGCATGACGGCGAGCGGTCCGCTGGTCAAAGGCACCGGCGCGTTCTGGGTTCCGTCAGTCTGGTTCGCCGCCGCGGATGCGGATCTCTCCGTGACCAGCCTGCCGACCGGCCAAGTGCTCGCCGCGTCGTCGGCACCCGGTTCCGCTGGCGCACAATGGAAGCTTCTCGACGCGCGCACCGGTCAGGTCCAGGCAAGCGCGACTTGCCGGCCACCGAAAACCGACGGCGGCGGCACGCTCGACTACTCGGCTTCCTCGGACAACAGGTACGTGGTCTCCGCGGGAGCGGGTTTCGATGTGGTGGCTCACCGCGGTTTCTGCTTTGCGGAGCCCGCTTTGCCTGGCGACGCCGACCTTGCCGCCGTTGACACCTCCGGGACCGCCTACGGCACAGTCCGGGGAAAGCATGCCAGCGTGTCGCTGAACACCGGGCAGGTAACCCCTTCGCCCGATGTTCAGCTGCCGGACTACGTCGGCGGAAACGTGGCCGTCCTTGGCGTGACCACCAACTCCGGCGGTCGAATACAGGTGTACCAACGCCGGGCGGGAGGCTGAGCGTCGTCTGTCGAGTTCAACCGCGAGGCGAGTCGGGCGAAGCTCGGACGGCACTGTCCTCGACCGCGAAAGGTCAGGAGCACAGAACGAACTCCGCGACATCGAGGCCAAGCTGGCGACCGGCGTCGTGGTCCAGCCGACTGTGCACCCCGGCGACGATGCGGCTCAACCCCGCTTCGTCGGCCGCGTCCTGGAACGTGCCGAACCGCCGGACCACGCCCGGCAGCGCCTCGGACTTGACCTCCAGCGCCCATCGCGGCCCGTACTCCTCGCGCAGGACCTGCGCGCCCGCCTGCGAGATCACGCTGTGCGCGCCGGGATACGCGGGATCCGCCGGGGTGGTGGCGAGGCTCGACCAGTCCGGGATCCCGTCCGTCGCCGGGTTTCCGTCGTCGGCGGCGAGGCGGACCGCGGTGATCGGCCGCCAGATCCGGTAGTGGTACTTCGCTTCGTAGAACGCGATCACGGCGTCGGCGAAGGTCAGGTTCAGCTGAGCGAACACCCGGGCCGCGTCGAGCAGGCTGCCGCGCGAACCGCCGACGACCGACTGCGCGATCTCGTTCCAGTAGTTCCAGATCGGCGCCGCCCAGAACCGCGCCTGCACGGTCTGGTCCGCGGTGCGGGTGGTGCTCGTGTCCCGGCCCGCCGCGGCGACCCCGTTCAGCGCTCTCGCGTACCGGGCGCTGTCCAGCGCGGGGTAGGGACGGGGCCGGAACTGCCCGGCCCGGTCGAGCACGAACGGCGTCACGGCGGGCCAGTGGGTGAATACCGCGGGCGTGAACGCGGGCGGCGTCGGCCGGTACTGCCCGGGGGCCGTGCCCGGCGTCAGCACCGGCGGGACCGCCGTGGAGCCGTCATCCGCGCGCAGGGCGAGCAGCAACCGGGCCACCAACCGTCCGGCTCGCACGCCGCGGTCGCGCTCGGCCGGCGGGATGCCGCTCAACTGCCCGGCCAGCAGGCTCGCGAATTCCGCGGACCGGGTGGGGTAGAGCGCGGCCAAGACGTCGTGCGCGGCCTGCGCGGCCGCCGCTTCCGGTGCCGCGTGGCCCCGGACCTCGAGCGTGAACAGGTACGGATGCCCGCTGCCGGCCGTTGCGACGACGGCGTCGTGCATCGCCGCGTGCAGCAGCGCGAAGCTGCGCGTCGGGTGCACGGTCGCGGGCTGGAGGCCGGGCGTGCGCACGATCGCCAGCAGCTCGCGGTTCCAGGCGAGGACGACGTCCGCGCCGCCCGGCCGGATCGGCGCCGCGCGCGGCGGGCCGTGGCAAGGCGGTGGTGGCGAGTACGGCGGCGGCCGCCCCGCCGGTGACGAGCAGGTGCCGGCGTGACATCGATGCGGTCATTTCGCTCCTCGGGTCGTCGGGAACTCCGCTCACAGATACGGTCTTCGGTTACGGCGTAACCCCGGTTCGTATCCCTCTGGTGGCGGGAAGAAACCGGTGGGGAGAAGGCGGGCGGTGCCGGTGGCACAGCGGTTCCGGCGCAGACGCGCCGAACAGGACGAAGCGGGCGCGGCGCCCCGCGCGCGGCTGCACGCGGTCGGCGCGGACGTCTACCCGGACTGGGAGGCGGTCTATCGCGACAACGTCGACCGCGTGTTCCGGCTGATGTTCTCGAAGGTCGGCAACCGGCCCGACGCGGAGGACCTCACCACGGAGGTCTTCCTGACCGCGTTGCGGCCGCTGCGGGTCTCGGCGAGCGTCGGCGAGGTCCGGGCGTACCTGCTGGCCACCGCGCGGACGGTGCTGGCCGGGCATTGGCGGCGCACCCTCGGCCGGGAGATCACCGCGCTGGACGAGGAGCGCGACGTCGCCGCGTTCGAAGCGGACACCGTGGACCCGGGCGTGCTCGCCCGCGCCGAGGCGATCCTCGCGCAGCTGCCCGAGCACTACGGCCGGATCCTGCGCCTGCGGTTCCTGCAGGCGTGTTCGTTGAAGGAGGCGGCGGCCGAGCTGGGCACCACCGTCGGCAATGCGAAAGTGCTGCAGCACCGCGCGTTGCGCCAAGCGGCCCAGCTGGCGGAAGGGATGGAGACGTGAGCACTCGAGGCGTCCGCCGGTTCGTCAAGGACCTCCTGCGCCGGCGTCGGCCGCGCCCGTTCGAGGCCGGCCCCGGCGACGAGGCCGAGCTGCGCACCGCGGTGCTGCTGCGCGCCGCCCGGCCCGGCGGTGCGGCGGCGAGCGAGGAGTTCGTCGCCGCGCTGCACCGCCGGCTCGCCCAGGAGCTGCGCGAACCCGAGCCCGTGCGGGGCGGCAACCGGCGCCGGTTCATCCAGGTGTCGTCGGCCGCCGCGGTGGCGGCCGCGGCGGGCGCGGGCGTCGAGTACCTGGTGACGTCCGGGGCCGAACCGGCCGCCGCGCCCCCGGAAGAGAAGATTCTGCGACCCGAGAACGGCCAGTGGCGAGCTGTTGTCGCGGCTCAAGACCTGCCCGAAGGCGGCGTGCTGCCGTTCGATTTCGGGGCTGTCGCCGGGTTCCTGCAGCGCTCCGGCGGACAGGTGCGCGCGGTTTCGGCGACGTGCACGCACCTCGGCTGCCGGCTGAACCTGGACGCGCCGGCCCGGCGGCTGAACTGCCCGTGCCACCGGACGTCGTTCGCCGTCGACGGCGCGGTCCTCACGCATCAGCTGCCGGTGACCCCGCCGCCGCTGCCGCACCTGGTGGTGCGCGAGGCCGGCGGGGTCGTCGAGGTCCTGGTGCCGGGGGAGGGAGCGTAACCCCCGCGCGTATTCCTGGTATGAGGAAATCCGTTGGGGTGAAACACTTCCTGCTCATCACCGCGGCCGCGCTGGCGTTGACGGCCTGCGCCGCGTCGCCTCCCGCCGCGCCGCCTCCGGCCGCTACGCCGATGGCGTCGATGCCCGGGATGACGCCGCCGCCGTCGCCGCCAGCAGCCGCGAACTCGACGGCGAATGCCGTGGCCATCAAGGACTTCGCGTTCGCGCCCGCCGCGACGACGGTGAAGAAGGGCACCACCGTCACCTGGACCAACCAGGACCAGGACGCGCATACGGTCACCAGCCAGGGATCCGGTGGCCCGCTGCGTTCGCCGACCCTCCAAACTGGACAGTCCTATCAGTACACATTCAGCACGGCGGGCACGTTCGAGTACCTGTGCACCATCCACCCGTTCATGACGGCGACCGTGACGGTGACCCCGTGACGGAAGACGATCACAGCCCGGAAGGGATGACTCGGCGCCAGCTCCTGCGCCACACGGCGTGGTTCGGCGCGGCCGTGGTCCTGACGGTGACTGGCGGCGAGGTCATCAGCCGGATCGCCGCGCCGGGCGACGCCGCCGCGCTCGACGACCCGAACGCGTTGCGGTTCGTCCAGGTCAGCGACAGCCACCTCGGCTTCACCGGGCCTGCCAACATGGCCGTCGAGTCGTCGTTTTCCGAGGCCATCACGCAGATCAACGCGCTCGGGTACCGCCCGGACTTCGTCATGCACACCGGCGACCTGACGCACCTTTCGACGGCTGCTCAGTTCGACCAGGTCAAGCAGATGATGAGCACTCTCGACACCGGGCACGTGTCGACGGTGCCCGGCGAGCACGACTCGATCGACGACGCCGGCCAGAAGTACCGCAAGGCCTTCGGCGCGGGCACGGCGGGCGACGGCTGGTACAGCTTCGACGTCAAGGGCGTCCACTTCATCGCACTGGTGAACACGCTGAGCCTGGAAAAGCTCGGCCATCTGGGGCCGGATCAGCTGGAGTTCGTGCGCAAGGACGTCGCGAAGCTCGGTTCGGACACGCCGATCGTGGTGTTCAGCCACATCCCGCTGTTCGCGATGTACCCGACGTGGGGCTGGGGGACCGACGACGCGACCCAGGCGCTCTCGTACCTGCGGCGGTTTTCGTCGGTGACCTGCCTCAACGGGCACGTGCACCAGCTGTTCACGAAAACCGAAGGCAACATCACCTTCCACAGCGCGACGACTACCGCGTATCCGTTGCCCCAGCCGGGAACGCGGCCGGCGCCGACTCCGGTGACACTGCCGGCGGGCAAGCTCAAGGACGCGCTCGGCATCCGCGAGGTGTCCTACCGCCCGGGCGGGCCGGGCCTGGCGGTGAAGGACGTGAAGCTGGCATGAACGTCGTCCTCCGCCTCGCGACGGCGGTGTGCCTCGCGGTGAGCGGCTATCTCCACGCGCAGCTGTACATCGGCGGCTATCGCGTGATCCCGGTGATCGGGCCGTCTTTCCTCGTTCAGGCTTCCGCGGCGTTCGCAGTGGCCGTACTGGTGGCTGTGGGCGGTCCCTTCCTGCTGCGCCTGGCGGCGGCCGCGCTGGCGGCGGGCGCCTTGGGAGGCTTCGTGCTTTCGCGGACGACCGGGTTGTTCGGCTTCTCCGAACGGGGTTTCCAGCCCGCGCCGGAGGCTTTGCTGAGCGTTCTGGCGGAAGCCGCGGTGCTCGTCCTGGTGGCGGTCACGCTGTACCGGATGCGCCGGACGGCCCGCGCCTGAACTCCGGCGGCGCACCGCGAGCGGCAGGCCCGCGGTGCGTTTCGGGGTTCACGGCCTCGCGGAGCGGCGTTCGGGCTACCGCGTTTTCTTGGTCGTTCTGCGGAGTTTGCCGCGCAGCGCGCGCAGTGCGACCGGTCCGAGGTCGTCGACCACTTCGATGAGCACGGCCAGCCGGTCGAGCGCGTCCAGGGCGGCCTGGGCCCCGTCCGGGTCGACGCCTTCGTAGAGCTCCAGTCCGACGAACCCGGCGCTCACCGCGCGGGCGAGGCCGGGCGTGTCGATCACCTCGGATACCGGGGAGCCGGCCAGCAACCTGGTCAGGGCATCCTCGATCGGGGCGATCCACAGCTGCAGCGCCGTCGCGGTCGCTTCGGCGAGCTTGGGGTCGGCCTGCGCGCCGGCGAGCATCTGAGCGAGCACCGTGACGTTGCCGTGGGCGCGTTCGTCGGCATGCAGGGCGCGGCCGAGCGCGAGAAGCTGCCGCAGGTCGGTGACCTGGCCGAGGCGTTCGGCGAACGGCGCGACCCTGGCCTGCGTCGCGGCGAGGCACGCGGCCTGCAGCAGGTCGTGGACGGTGCCGAAGTGGTAGAAGACCAGCGCCTGGTTGACCCCGGCGGCGGCCGCGATGCTCCGCGCCGTGGTTCCGGTGAGTCCGTGCGTGCGGATCGTCTCGATCGTGCCGTCGATCAGGCGTTGTCGGGTGTCGGCCACGGCTTCACCGTAGAGGCCCCGACAGCCGGCGACCGACGGCGCCCGGATGCGGCAGCCGCTCCGGAGGGCCGGCGGGCCAGTACTCGAAATGCCACCACTCGTTGTCGTACACCCGATACAGGTGATGGCGCGCGCCATGCCGCTCCAGCCAGCGCGACCCCTCGAAAGGCCGCACGTCCAAGGCGGTCCCCGCGACGTGCCGGGACTCGTCCGGCGGCAGCGCCCGCAGCCGGGCCGCCGCCGGCGACCCGCTCCGGCGGACCTCCGCGGCGAACAAGCGTTCCTGTTCCCCGGCGTCCCGGTGTCCAGAGGTGAGTCCGATGAGTTCCCCGTCGTGCCATAACGCCTGCGTGCGCGCCGCGATGAACGCGGCACGGGTTGACGGCGTCAGGCCGGTGAGATCCTCGGCGGGAAAACGGACCGCCAAGGCCCATTGGCAGGCCGTACGCCGAGCCCGCCGCGGCGTGAGCACGAACGCCACCGGCAGCAGCGCCACGGCCAGCATCCGGGTAATCACCTTGTACCAACGATCACGGCGGTGTGCCCAACCGCGATCAGGACAGACGCTGGCCATTGCTACCCCCACTCCGGTCGCGCACCCGACCGCCAGCCCGCTTTTGAGCAGTTGCTCAAACCAGAGCATAGACGAGATTTGAGCAACTGCTCAAGCGGTCTTGTCGCTTGACTGTGAGGCCCGTCCGATGGGGCGCAACGCCGCCCGGTTACGGCGTGATGAGACGTTCGGCGGGGTTACGAGTGGTGTGCATGTCCCAGCAGAGCTGAGCGACGTCGTCCGGTTCCATCGGTGACGCGTCCTCGGGCATGCCCGGCGTGCCGAGAAGCCATGCGCCGAGGGCGACACAACCGACGTAGACGCCTTTGTCGGCCAGCGTGCCGTTGAGGTTGAGCGCCCAGTTGCGGAGGGCGGCACCCGCCGCACCCGAGCTGGCGGCCCACGCTGTCGGCGTGACCGCGCTGGCACCGATGGTGTACAGCACCGTGCCGGTTCCGGCCGCCAGCATCGCAGGCAGCACGGCACGGGTCGCGGTGATCGCGCCGTAGCAGCAGGCCTCGATCTGCGGCCGCAGATTCTCCGCGGTCACGTCCAGCACTCCGGTCATCCCGCCGTCGCCGATCCGTACGTACGGCGCGGAGTACTGCAACACGTCGATTCCCCCGAACTGTGTCGCAGCACTGTTCATGGCGTCGGTCAACGCGGAGCGATCGGTGACGTCGGCGGGAAACCCGGCCGCGGCGACCCCCTCGGCCGCCAGTTTCCGGGTGAGATCGCCGAGGTGTTCCCCGGAGCGGGCGATCAGCGCGACGTCGAAGCCGCGACCGCCGAACACCCTGCCGAGCGACAGGCCAAGGCGGGTTCCGGCCGCGACAAGAGCGATGGTGGGCATTTCGTTTTCTCCTTGCCTCTGTGTTCGTCCGCCGATCACGCGAGCGGAACGACGTTCACCCCATCACCGCCGGACCGGGCACGTCCAAGACCGACCGGGCCGGGATCGATAACCTGAAGAAATGGACGCGCTGGAAACGCGGGAACTGGCGTACTTCTCGACGGTGGCCGACGAGTTGCATTTCGGCCGCGCCGCCGTCCGCCTCGGCATCACGCAGCCCGCGCTGTCGAAGGCGATCCGGCAACTCGAACGCCGCCTTGGCGTCAGCCTGTTCGACCGCACCAGTCGCGCGGTCACGCTGACCGAGGCCGGTCAGGTGCTCGCCCGCGAGGCCCCCGCGGCGCTGGAGGCGGTCATCGCCGCGACCGTGCGGACGCAGCGGGCCGGCACCCCTCGCTTGGTCCTGGCCATGAAACCCGGCGGCGACGCCGGCCTGCTTCCGGCCCTCATCACGGCCTATGAACGCGAACGAGGCGTGCTGCCGATCGAGGTGGTCTTCGGCGCCGACCGCGCACGCATGCTGCGCGAAGGCCAGGCCGACGCGGCGCTCCTGTACGCGCCGCCCGACGACGTCTGCGGTCTGGACACCGAAACGTTGCTGCGCGAAGCACCGGTTGCCGTCCTGCCCGCGTCCCACCCGATCGCACACCGGGCACAACTGTGCATGGCCGATCTCGCGGGCGAAAACCTGCACCAGCATCCCTCCGGCACCGGCGCGCAGAGCGGCATCAGCGAACTGATGCACCTCATCGCACTGGGCCGCAAGGTCGCCGTGCTGCCCGAGTCGCTGACCAAACCCCTCCGCGACGACCTGGCCGCCATTCCCGTGACTGACCTCCCGTCAAGCGTTCTCGCGCTCGCTTGGCCCGCGCACAGCACATCCCCTTCTGTCGCAGCTCTCGCCCGAGCTGCCGGAAGCGTTGCGCAGCAACAGGTCCGCTCCGGAATCTAGGCCACGCCCATCGGCTCGCCCTCGAACAGCGACCGTGAACCCACGCCCCGGTGTCGCCTGCACCTGGTCCCGCACTTCAGAACAAGCACGGCCTGATGGCTCGCGACCGGCGATCTTCCGCCGAGGTGTGGGTCCCCGGCGCCTACCGGGCGGGCGTGCACCCTGCGGCCGCGACATCGCTCCGCACTCTCGCGCCGACCCGCCTCAGGTGCGTTACCAGATCTCCGTATGGCCGGCATGGGAACACCGGCGGCCGCGAATAAACAGGCTCGCCGCCGGGCGAGGCGAACCGGTTGCGCTGGCTGAGTTTCAGCCCCGGACGGCATGACTGCGGCTGCCTTCCGAGGAAGGATTCGTCATCGGATTCCTCGACGGGGCCACCGGCGAGGCGTCGTTTGGCCTGCGGCAGGTCGAGAACGGCGGGCGGGACGCCGACGTGGCGATCGTCGTCGGCAGCTGCGGATCCTCCTCTCGAGACCTTGGCGTCCACTGCCACTGCCGGTGTTGTGTGAGTCCGAGCTACCGGTGAGGCACCCCTGAGAACCACACGGGCGGTTCAGGCTTCTGAGCTGCGGATTTGTGGTGTGGTGGAGTTCGGGATGGAGCGTCGTCGGGGTGGTGGCGTGTGATGAGTCGATCGTGGTCGTTGCGGGTGCAGTGCGGCGCGACGGGTTTGGTGGCGTTGGGTGCTGCGTTTGCGTCGCATCAGCATGGCTGGGTGTTCGCGTTGCGGTTTGACGCGGATGGGACGACGGCGGTGATTTGGCCGTTGATCGTGGACGGGTTGCTGACGTTGGCGACGGTGGAGTTGTGGCGTGGTCAGCGGGGGAGCGGCCGTTGGCTGGCGTGGGCCGCGTTCTTGTTCGGGATTTCGCTGTCGTTGTGTGCGAATATCGGCGCTGCTCCGTCGTTGAGTGTGTTCGGGGTGACAGTGGCGGCGTGTCCTCCGCTTGCTCTGTTGCTTGCTGTGGAGTTGCTCAACCGTGCCTTGCGTCGGCACCGGCCAATGCCGGTCGGCCCTTCGGAGGGGCTCGAGTCGGGTCGACCGGCGGATGAAACCGAGGCAGTCGCGGAACCACGGCCGCCTGGAGCCTCGGTGGGTGACGCGTTGACAGCTGAGCAGCGGCTGCGGCTGCACTATGAGCAGGAGATGGCATCGGGGCGGCGACCGTCGGGTGCGGAGGCGGACCGGGTGGCCGGGACCCGCAACTACGGGCGGCGAGTGTTGCGTCAAGTGGCGGGCCGTCTCGCCTCGTTCGCCCAAAAGTCGGAGGTCCAGGACAGGGAGGCACGGTCCGGCGCTGCCGGTGGTCCCTGAGCGTGGTGTGCGGCGCGTGATGAGTCGCCCCGCGACGGATCGAGTACCTGCCGGTGCCGGACCGTCGACGGGTCGCCCTCGGCTTGATCGCGAACTTCCGAGCCGGGAGGTGTCTGCCCGGCCGGAAAGTCGCCGACAGCGCTTCGCGACCGGAACCGGGCAGTTCGCCGTGAAAATGGCTGGCTGACAAGGCATGTGGACGCGGCTGACGGAGTTCCCGGGTGCCATAGCAGACCCGGAGAAGCGATCGAGGGCGTCTCGACGGTTTGCCGCGCTTCACCCGTCCTCCGCGCCGGAGGAACACCTCCGGCGCTGCTGCGTCCACACCGCCCGAATGTCGGACGCAGCGCTTTCACCTGCGCCGACACTTGACTTCGACACCAATGTCGATAACATGACACGGATGTAACAGGGTGGGCAATGGAGCCCACCTGTCGAAGGGAGACCACCGTGCGCAGCGTGCAACGACGTTTTTCCCGGGTGGCGGCGGTGGCGTCCGCCGCGGTGCTCGCGCTGGCCGGTGCCGCGGCTGTCGCGAGCGCGGCCGACAGCTGGCCGCTGACCCCGAAAGCGGTGCCGGGGCTGCCCGGCGCGCCGGTGGCGGCAGACCTGCCGGACGTGACCTCGGCGAGCGGAGCGCAGTGCCGCAACTATTTCTTCCCGGTCACCGAGCCGGGAAGTTCCGCCGTGCTCAAGGAATTCGGCCAGCTGTGCACCTCCGACCCGGCGCTGCTGGGCAAGCAGCCCGTGCAGGTCCTGATCCACGGCGGGACCTACGACCACACCTACTACGACTGGCCGTACCAGCCGGACCGCTACAACTACGTCCGCTACATGACCCAGCGCGGGTTCACGACCCTGAACCTTGATCGAATCGGGTACGGGCACAGCGATCATCCGCTCGGCGCGAGCATGAACTTCGACGTCGCCGCGAACACCACGCATCAAATTGTGCAGAACCTGCGCCGAGGCGGCCTGGGCACGCAGTTCGGCACTGTCACGCTGAATGGCTACTCGATGGGCGGCCTCACTTCGCAGGTCGAGGCGGGCGCCTTCCACGACGTCGACGCGCTGATGGTGCACGCCGTCGGGCACGGGCTGCTGACCCCGGCTTCGACTGCGCGGCTGGGCACTTTCGCTTATTCCGCACTGCTGGACCCGAAATTCTCCGGGCAGCCGTGGGCGGTCGATCCCGCGTATCTCACCAGCATTCCGGGCCGCCGCACCATTTTCTACGGTCCCGCGTCCACTTTCGACCCGCAGCAGCTGGCCGTCGAGGACGCGACGAAGGACACCATGTCGGCGACCGAGCTCGCGGACATCACCCTGCGCACCTACACCGACCAGACCAAGAACATCGACGCGCCGATCCTGTGGTCGCCGGGCCAGTACGACAAGATCTGGTGCGGCACCACCGACGACTGCGACACCGATCCGATGTCCGCGAACGAGCCGGGCTACTACCGGCCGGGCGTGTTCACCAAGCACATCGTGCAGAACACCGGCCACGCCACGCTGCTCGGCTACGGCGGCGTCGACTATATGAACGAGATCGTCGGCTGGCTCGGCGCGCACGGCATCCACGGCGTGCGGTGAGCCCGCGGGTAAGCTGCGGATCATGTCCACGGCAGAGCGGGGTAAGGGAAAACGCAGCGAGTTGCGCCGCACGCTGGTGACGTCGGAACTGCTCGACACCGCGACCCGGCTGTTCGCGGAAAAGGGCTACGAGGCGACCAGCCTGCTGGACATCGCGAACGCGCTGAACATTTCGCGGCCCGCGCTGTATCACTACGTGAGCAAGAAGGAAGACCTGCTCGCGATGCTCGTCGAACAGGTCACGAACGGTTTCGCCGAGGTGCTCGCCCAGTTCAAGGCGCGCGACGACCTCGCGCCGTCGGAGAAGGTCGCCGACGTCGTCGGGCTGATCGTGCGGCAGCGCGCCGAGCATTCCGACCAGTTCCGCATTCTCGACCGCTCCGAGTCGATCCTGCCGGAACCCCTCGCGGGCGAGCATCTCGAGGCGAAACGCACTGTCCTGCGCGAATTCACCGCGCTGGTGGAGGCGGGCATCGAAACCGGGGAGTTCCGCCCGGTCGACGCGCGCACCGCCGCGTTGTCGCTGCTGGGCATGTGCAACTGGGTCGCCTGGTGGTTCCGGTCCGGCTCGGACGTCGAAGCGGTCGTCGCGACGATCACCGGGCTGGCGACGTCGATGCTCGCCGCAGGCGACAACACCGGGCGCGGACGGCAGGACGCCAAGACGATCGACCAGATCCGCGCGCTCCTGGACCGCCTCGAAGGCTGACCGGGATCCTGCTTTCGGCCGTGCGGCGCACCAGCGCCGCACGGCCTTTTTCGTGTCCCGTGCCGGTCTGGCGCGTTGTGACACCTGTGTCGAACTTTCGACGCAGCTATTGAACTTTCGCTCGGACCGGCTTACCGTCATCCGCATGACGTTGCCTCCACCTGCACCACCGACGACCCCGTACGACGAGGTCAGCGTGCTTGCCTACCGGCGTGCCGGGTTC
This sequence comes from Amycolatopsis sp. cg13, assembly GCF_041346965.1. Taxonomy (GTDB): domain Bacteria; phylum Actinomycetota; class Actinomycetes; order Mycobacteriales; family Pseudonocardiaceae; genus Amycolatopsis. Next base: position 1,542,910 of record NZ_CP166848.1, on the reverse strand, counting down.
TGGGCGGGGCGGTCGCTGCCGGCGGAACTGCTCGACTCCGCCCGTCGGCACGGGACGCGGACCGCGCTGCTGGCCGAGGGCCGCGCGTGGACCTACGACGAACTGTTCGACGAAGCCCAGCGGTTCGCGGCCGGGCTGCTTCGCTCCGGCGCGGCCCGGCCGGGCGAGCCGGTGATGTTCCAGATGGGGAACGTCGCCGAGACGGTCGTCGCCTACTTGGGCTGTCTGTTCGCCGCCGCGCCGCCGGTGTGCACGCTGCCGCAGCACGGAACGCGCGAGATCGGCCTGCTCGCGGCGCACGTCGGCGCCCGCACGCTCCTTGTGCAGGCCGACTTCCGCGACGGGCGGTTGCGCGCTCAGGCCGAGCAGCTTCTCGCCGAGGGCTCGGTCGCCGAGGTGGTGACGTGCCGCGGCGAACCGATCGGCACGGCGCCGGCCTACGACCGGCTGGTGGGCGAACCGGTCCGGGAACCGTTGCCCTACCTGGAATCCGACCTCCTGCGCCCCGCGGTCTTCCAGCTCTCCGGCGGCACGACGGGCCTGCCGAAGGTCGCGCCGCGGCTGCACGAGGAATACGCCTACAACGCCCGCGCCTGGGCCGCCGCGATGGCGATGGACGAGCACTCCCGCGTGCTGTATCCGTTGCCGCTCATGCACAACGCCGGGATTTCGCTCGCGCTCCAGCCGTCGATCTTCACCGGCGCGACGCTCGTGCTCGCGTCCTCGGCGGACGTCGACACGGTCCTCGACCTCGTCGCCGAGCACCGCCCGGACGTCCTGCCGCTCGTCCCGCCCGCGCTCGCGGTCCGGCTGCTCGAATCGCCACGCGCCCAGCAGACCGACTTTTCCGGCCTGCGCGATTTCGTCGTGGGCGGACAGCGGCTGCCGGTCGAGGTCGCCGAGCGGCTGCGCGACGAGCTGGGCATCCGGATCCGCCAGATGTTCGGCATGGCGGAAGGGATGTTCCTGGTCACGCCCGCCGGAGCGGACGAGGCGGTGCGCCACCACACGGTCGGCGCGCCGATCTCCGCGGCCGACGAGATCCGGATCCTCGACCCGGTGTCCGAGGACGAGGTGCCGGACGGGGAGGTCGGCGAGTTCGCCGCGCGCGGGCCGTACACGATCCGCGGCTACTACCGCGCCGACGAGCACAACCGGAGCGCGTTCACGCCCGACGGTTTCTACCGCACCGGCGATCTGGCCCGGCGGCACGTCACCGCGGAGGGCGTCAGCTACTCGATCGACGGCCGGATCAAGGACGTGATCAACCGCGGCGTCGAGAAGATCTTCGCCGAAGAAGTGGAGGAGATCATCGTCGCGCATCCGGACGTGGTCACCGCCGCGCTCGTCGCGATGCCCGATCCCGTGCTGGGCGAGCGGGCCTGCGCATATCTCGTGCTGGAGGACGGCGCGCTGCCGCTGACGGTCGAGACGCTGGGCGCGCACCTGCTTGCCCGCGGGCTGGCGAAATACAAACTGCCCGAACGCGTCGAGGTCGTGCCCGCGCTGCCGCTGACGAACGTCGGCAAGGTCGCGAAGAACCGGCTGCGCGAGGACGTCCAGACGAAAATGGTCGAAGGGAGCACCCGATGACCCGGCGGGTGAACGTGCTCGGCGGCGGCCCCGGCGGGCTGTACGCCGCGCGGCTGCTGAAACTGCGCGACCCGGCCCTGGACGTGGTCGTCCACGAGCGGATGGACGGCGCGCAGGGGACGTTCGGGTTCGGCGTCGGCCTGACCGAGGCCACGATGCGCAATCTCGAACAGGCCGATCCGGAAACCGCGGGCCGGGTCCGGGAAGTCAGCTACGTCGGCCACGAACTGCGGTTCGCCGCCGAGGACAGGTCCGTCTGCCTGCACGGCGCGCGGAACCTCGCGGTCGGCCGCGCCGCGCTGCTGCGAGTCCTTACCGAAGCGGCGACCGCGGTCGGCGTCGAGTACCGGGCCGGGTCCCACGCGGATCTGGGCTCAGTGAGCGGCGACGTCGTCATCGCGGCGGACGGCGTCGGCAGCGGGACGCGCGCCAAGCTCAGCTCCGAACTGGGCGTCCGAACCAGCCTCGGGCGGACGCGGTACGTCTGGTGCGGCGCGCCGTTCGCTGCCTCCTCGGCGTTCTTCGCGTCCGTCCGGCGGGGGCGGCAGCTGTTCGTCACGCACGCGTACCCGTACGCCGAGGACCGCAGCACGTTCCTGATCGAAGTGGACGACCAGACCTGGACCGACGCCGGCCTGGGCGAGTTCGACGCGGCGACCGCGCCCGGCGAAACGGACCAGCAAAGCGTGCGGTTGCTCGAAAACGTGCTCTCGGGCCAATTGCGCGGCGGGGAACTGCTCGCCAACCGCACGCGGTGGAGCCGGTTCGTCAACCTCGGCCTCGACCGCTGGCACACCGGGAACGTCGTGCTGCTCGGCGACGCCGCGCACACCGCGCACTACACGCTCGGCTCGGGAACCAAGCTGGCGCTGGAAGACGCGATCGCGCTCGCGGACGCGCTCGCCGGGGAAAGCTCCGTGACGGCCGCCTTCGCCGCGTACGAGCAGACGCGCCGGTCGGCGGTCGAGCGCTTCAAGCAGCTCGCCGGCCGCAGCCAGCGGTGGTGGGATTCCTACCGCTGGCGGGCGGACTGGCCGGCCGAGCGGCTGGGCCTGTCCTACATGACCCGCTCCGGCAACCTGACCATGGCCGACTACGCCGCCTCGGAACCCGAGGTCGTGCGCACCGCGCTGGAGTGGCTGGGCGCCGCGCCGTCCGGCGACCCGGCAGAGTGGGTCCTCGCACAACCGTTGCGCGGCAACGGAATTCAGCTGCCCGCGCGAGCGGTCCCGCGGGCAGATCTCGGCCAGCCGGTCGAGGAGGTCGCGTGGACCGAGCCGGACGTGTGGGGCGAGGCCGCCGACCGGACCGTCGCCCGGCTCGCCGCCGGCGCCGGACCGCTGCTGGTGACCGGGAAACCCGGCGAGTTCTGGGCCCGCGTCGACCTCGCCGAGCGGCTTCGGCTGCAGACCCGCCGGACGGTCGGGGTGGACCTGCCGCGGTCCGCGCGGGCCTTCGCGGCCACCTCGGTCGGCGCCGGCCGGGCCGATTTCGTGACTGTTTCCCAGGAGGATTCGTGACCAGCAATTCCCGGCGCGTCGGGCTGATCGTGCCGAGTTCGAACGTGACCGTCGAGACCGAGCTGCCGCGGCTGCTGCGGCGCGTGGACGGCGTCGAGTTTTCGTTCCACGCCAGCCGGATGCGGATGCACGCCGTCACGCCCGAGCAGCTGCGCGCGATGAACGCGCAGCGCGAGCGGTGCGTGCTGGAAGTCGGCGACGCGCAAACGGACGTGCTGCTCTACGCGTGCCTGGTCGCGGTCATGGCGATGGGTGCCGGCGAGCACCGCGACGCCGAGCTGCGGATCGCGGAGCAGCTCGCGCTCGGCGGATCGGCCACGAAGGTGCTGTCCAGTGCAGGCGCGCTGGTGCGGGCGCTGACCGACCTCGCGGCGAAGCGGGTCGCGCTGGTCATGCCGTACACCGAATCCGTCGCGCGCACGGTTGTCGCATACCTCGAAGCCGAGGGATTCACGATCACCGGCTGGCGCGCACTCGGCGTCGCGGACAACACCGAGGTCGGCTGCATCCCGGGCGAGACCGTGCTGGCCGCTGCCCGCGAACTCGACTTGAGCGACAGCGACGCGCTGGTGATCTCGTGCTGCGTCCAGATGCCGTCGCTCGACCTCGTCCAGCCCGCGGAAGAGGAGTTCGGGCTGCCGGTGCTGTCCGCGGCCACCGCCGGCGCGTACTCGATCCTGCGCGGCTTGGGGCTGCCCGTCGATCTTCCGGGCGCGGGTTCGCTGCTGCGCGCCGACGCCAACGTCCAGGTCTGACAAGGAGTTTCCATGACTGACAAGCCAGTGCACCGCGTGCGCGGGGTCGACCACGCCGCGTTCCCGACCTTCGACCCGGCCGCCACCGTCCGGTTCTACCGCGACGTGCTCAAGTTCCCGATCGTCCACTCGATCTGCGCGGCCGGCTGGGGCCCGGAACGGCACCCGGACTTCCTCCACTTCTTCTTCGACATCGGCGGCGGCGACCGGCTGGCGTTCTTCTACTACTTCGGCTGGGAACCGGCGGGCGACCAGACCGCGCCCGGCGACGCCTGGGCCCGGCTGCCGCACGGCACGCCGAAGTTCTTCGCCGACAGCAGGCATCTCGCGATCAACGTCGAGGACGAGGAAGACCTGCTGGAGTACCGCCGCCGCCTGGACGAATCGGAGTGGCCGGTGGAAATGCAGGTCATGCACGAGACCATCGAGTCCATTTACACGCACGACCCGAACGGCTACATGGTCGAGATAACCCGCGCGCTGCGCCCGGTTACGCCGCAGGAGGACCTCGACGCGGAGCTGACCTTGCAGGCGCTGTGCGACGTCGTGTCCGGCGAGGCGCCGTCGATGGACCAGCTGCTGACCCGCAAGGCCGAGCTGATCGTCGAGCGGGCGGCGTCGTGGGAGCCGGCGGGGAAGGAGCTGGTCTGACATGGCCCGGTTCTACGTTCTCGACGTGCCTGAAAACGTCGGCGTGGTCGACGTCGCGCGGCAGGACGACCACAACACCGTCGACCGGGTCGGGCCGTATTTCCGGATCACCGCACCGGAAACCATCGTGATCGACCGGCGCTCGACCGGCTGCCGGCACGCGGTCTGGTACAGCGCGGTGGCCGGACTGGAAGGATCCGTGATCACTCAGCACGACAAGAACGCGCTGCGGGTCGAAAGGCGGTCGCATGGCTGAGAACGGACTCGGCGTCGGCCGGTATCTCGCTCCTGCGGAGCTGCCCGAAGCGACCACCACGACCGCGCACCAGCTCGCCACAAGCGACGGCGCGAGCGTGAACGGTCTGCTGCGGACAGTCCCGGGCGCGACCACCGTGGCCGTGCTGATGCATCCGCGGCAAGACTTCTCGCATCACGTGCTGGTGCCGGAGCTGCTGAGCCAGGGATACGCGGTGTGGACCCAGGGCACCCGGACGGTCGGCAACGACCTGACGTTGCTGCACGAGCAAGCCCTGCTCGACCTGGCCGCCGGGAACGTTTTCCTGCGGGACAAGGGATTCTCGCGGGTAGTCCTCATCGGACACTCCGGCGGCGCCGCGCTGGCCGCGTTCTACCTCCAGCAGGCCGCCCGCCCGGCGTCCGAGCGGCTGCGCCGGACCCCCAGCGGGAAACCGGTTCCGCTGGGAGAAGCCGAAATGCCGGTCGCGGACGGGTTCCTGATGATGGCCCCGCACCCCGGACAGGGCGCGCTGCTGCTGCGGCTGATCGACCCGTCGGTCGTCGACGAGCGGGACCCGCGCTCGGCCGCCCCGGGCCTGGACCCATACCTTCCGGCCAACGGCTTCGCCGAACCGCCCGGCACGTCCGCGTACTCGCAAGAGTTCGTCGCGGCCTATCGAAAGGCGCAGTACGACCGGATAGCCCGAATCGACGCGGTGGCCCGCGAACTCGCCGAGCAGTCCGCGGCGGCCCGGCGCAGGTACGGCGAAACCCGAGATGCCGCCGATCGCCGGACCGCGTTGGCCACCGGCGTCCTGACCGTCTACCGCACCGACGCCGACCTACGCTCGGTCGACCTGTCCCTCGACCCGAACGACCGCCCGTACGGCTCGCTGTTCGGCCGCCGCCCGGACCTCACCAACTACGGAGTCCTCGGCTTCGGCCGCCTGACGACCCCGGATTCGTGGCTGTCGACCTGGTCGGCGATTTCGGGGAACGCGGACCTGGCGGCCTGCTTGCCCGACGTCACAGTGCCGACGCTGCTGGTGGAACTGACCGGCGACCAGGCGTGTTTCCCGGCCGACGCCCAGCGGTTCCGCGATCTGAGCGGCGCCGCGGACATCACGCACGTGCGGGTGCCGGGGCGCCATTTCGGCGCTCCGCTGCGGGAAGGGATGACCTCCGGGGCGACGCTGGCGGGCGCGGAAATGGGGGAATGGCTGCGCGCCCGCTTCCCGGCCGGGGCGCTCGCGCCGGGCTGACCTCCGATTTCTCCGAGCCGCGGTCGATCGATGCCACCGGGTCCTGCGGCACTCCCGGATCAATGCCTGCGCCAGAGGACCACGAGGACGGTAAACGGGGGCTTGCCGGCTTTGGTCAGCGCTGTTCGGTGTCGCGGATAGACCGGTCGGTGCGGAGCCAGCCCAAGCCTCTCGAACGCATCGTTCCGCGGGTTGTGTGCCCGTGCAGGGATCGGCCTCTCCGTCCTGGTCGGTCTCAGTGACAACGCGGTGCGCCCGATGTGCAGCGACCTATTCGGGACAACGCCAGGGCTCTCTGCGACGCCCCTCGCCGACTGGAACGGTGAGGAACGCAAACGGCTGTTCGTCATGCTGGGACCGCGATCATGCACCGAAGCAGCACGTGCATGCTCGCGCTGGCTTGGGTTGCTCAGTCCGTTCGCGGCGGCAGGCTTGGCCGGTCGGTGGGGTAGAGGCCGATCGCGAAGCCGTAGGTGGTGTGCCCGGATCGCGGCAGGCGGTCGAACTCTTCGACGAGCTGCGCCATTCTTTCCCAGAATTGGGAAGCTTAGTCGGCGGAGATGCGTGCGTGCCGGTTGAAACCCCACAGTCGCCCCTTTTCGAAGGCTGCTGCGGATTCGCGTGCCGCGACATCGAGGTCGTTGAAGTCTCCCGCGGCCGCGGCGTCTGGGATGGCTTGCCCTGCGGCGACGAAGAACAGGCGGGCGGTGCGGCCGTAGAACCGTTCCTCGACCGCCCGGACGCGGCGCGTGCGCACCACCTGCAGCAGGTCGTTGCCGGCGAGGACCTGGACGTGGTGCGCGACGGTGCTCTTGGGACGGTCCAGCGCGGTCGCGAGCTCGGTCACGGTCGCTGCTCGCTCGTGCAGCAGCTGCAGGATGGCCGTGCGCAAGGAGTGCCTGATCGCCTTCACCTGGGCAGGGCTGGTCAACGCCATCCGATCGGCCAGCGGATAGTCCGGAGGGTTGTTCTCCATAGCCGAACAGGCTGGCGTTGCCGAACGTTCCAGATAATTGGATCGTTCGAGGGAGGGGTTTCCGACGTGGCCGAGGTTGTGCTGTACCACCACATCCATCTCGCGGACTTGGTGCGGATGCACTCGGATCCGGCCGGTTCGACGGTGGAGGCACGGTTCGCCGCAGCCGCGCTGCCAGCGCAGGACCCGCACGCCTTAGGCTGACGAACACCTTCGCCTCTCGGATGGACAGCAGCGCCCGCCCGAGGGCGAGAACCGTCCGGACAGAAGAGAGTGCGAGCGTGACCGCGGCAGCTGGCGACATCGAGAAGGCGGCCGGGGTGCTGCGCGACGGAGGCTTGGTGGCCTTCCCGACCGAGACGGTCTACGGCCTGGGCGCGGATGCCTCGGATCCGGCCGCGGTTTCGCGTATTTACCAGGCGAAGGGGCGTCCGCCCACGCATCCGCTGATTGTTCATGTCGCCGGTGCCGAGTATCTGGACGGCTGGGTCGAGAAGGTGCCCGAGCCCGCCCGGCTGCTGGCCGAACAGTTCTGGCCGGGCCCGCTCACCTTGGTGTTGCGGCGCGGCCCGCGGGTGTCGTCGGCGGCGACCGGGGGCCTGGAGACGGTGGGGGTGCGGGTTCCCGGCCATCCGGTGGCGCTGGCGCTGCTGTCGGCGTTCGGCGGCGGCGTGGCGGCTCCGTCGGCCAACCGGTTCGGCTCGGTCAGCCCGACCACGGCGGATGATGTCCGTGCGGAGCTGGGCGATGCCGTCGATTTCGTGCTGGACGGCGGCTCCTGCCAGGTCGGCGTCGAGTCGACCATCGTCGACGCCACCGGCGACACTCTCAGCATCCTTCGGCCCGGCGGGGTGCCCAGGGAAGACCTCGAAGCCGTGCTCGGCGGCTCGCTCGAGGTGCCGTCGTCGAGCCCGATCCGGGTTCCCGGCCAGCATCCGTCGCATTACGCGCCGCGGGCGCGGGTGGTTCTCGTCGAGCCCGGCCAGGTGGTCGTCGAAGCGGAGCGTGCACGGGGACTCGGGCACCGGGTGGGTGTTTTCCTGCCGCCTTCCCAAGAGGGCGTAGCGCTGGAAGTCCGTGCTGTGGTGGCGGTTCCGGCTTCGACGGCCGAGTACGCCCGCGGTCTTTACGGTTTTCTGCGCGAGCTGGACCGGAAGGGATGCGACGTGATTGTCGCGTCGCTTCCGGAGGAGAAGGGGCTGGGCCTCGCGATCGCGAACCGCCTTCGCCGTGCTGCGGGCCCTCGCCCCTGACCCGGTTCGATCAGGACACCGCGTTGGCGGTGGGGACGTCGATGCCGTGTGCGGCCACGACTTCGGCGCTTCCGTCGGCGAGGCGGTAGCGGAGGCCGACGACGGCGGCGCGGCCGTCGGCGACGCGGTCGGCGAGTACGCGGGAGCGGTCGAGCAGCAGGTCGACGGTGTGTTTGACGTGTTCGGCGAGGATTTCGTGTGGTTCGATCCGGCCTGCCGCTCGTGCGGCGAGGACGCTGGGGGTGACTTTTTCGACGACGTCGCGGACGTAGCCGACCGGCGCGAGCCCGTCCTCGAGTGCGGCGCGGGCGGCGCCGACGGCGCCGCAGGAGTCGTGGCCGAGGACGACGACGAGGGGGCAGTTGAGCAGGTCGACGCCGTATTCGATGCTGCCGAGGACTTCGCCGCCGATGACCTGGCCGGCGGTGCGCACGACGAAGAGGTCGCCGAGGCCGCGGTCGAAGATGATTTCGGCGGCGAGGCGGGAGTCGGAGCAGCCGAACAGGACGGCGAAGGGGTGCTGGTTCGGTGCGATCGCCGCGCGCCGGGCCGCGTCCTGGTTGGGGTGTTCCGGCGTGCTGGTGACGAAGCGCTGGTTGCCGGCCATGAGCAGGTCGAACGCTTCCTGCGGGGTCGGCGGTGTCGTGTCGGCCATGGCTTCAGCCTAAGCCGGGAACGGGCTGTGTGGATGTTGTCGTCGTCTCGCTTCAGGGGTGCGGATCACTGGGCGATGAACGTGATCGAATGCCATCCGGTCGCCCCGTCGGGCACCGTCCCGGCGCGCTGATCGGTCTGGATGTAGCCGGATTTGTCCGTGGCGCGGCAAACCACTTGGCGGCTGCCCGGCCGCACGTCGAGTTCGGTCCACCACATCCGCCACGTGTTGCTGTTGACCTCGGCGGACAGCATCGTTTCCTGCCACGGCCCGTTGTCCAGGCGCACTTCGACCTTTTCGATCCCGGTGTGCTGAGCCCACGCGATCCCGGCGACGCGCACCTTTCCGGCGGGGACGGTGTCGAATCCTTTCGGGGAGTCGATCCGCGATTCGGTTTTGATCGGCGCTTCGCGGCCCCAGCCTCGTTTGAGCCAATACGCCTGCTTCGCCTGCCAGGTGGTGACTTCGAGGTCGGTGACCCATTTCGTCGCCGAGACATAGCCGTACAGGCCGGGAATCACCAGCCGGGCCGGGAATCCGTGTTCGATCGGCAGCGGTTCGCCGTTCATCCCGATGGCCAGCATCGCGCCCCGGTTCCGGTCCGTCGCGGCGGCGACGGGGCTGCCGGAGGTCCATCCGTCCACACTGGTCGAGAACAATTGTTCCGCGCCAGGCCGGATTCCGGCTTCGTCCAGCAGATCGGCCAGGTCCACGCCGATGAAGTCCGCGGTGGACACGTAGGTGCCGCCGACCTCGTTGGAGACGCACGTCATGGTGATCGTGCGTTCGACGAGCGGCCGGTCGCGGATGTCGGAGTAGCGGTAGCGCTGTTCGCGCCCGACCATGCCGTGCAGCCGGAGGCTCCAGTCCTCCGCTCGGACCTGCGGAACCGTCAGCGCGGTGTCGACCCGGTAGAAGTCGTTGTTGCGGGTGAGAAAAGTCGGTGTGCCCAGTTTGGCGAAGTCCGCGTCCGCGGGTATCGACGGTGCTGTGCGGGCGGGGACGAGCCGCCCGACCGCGGTGCGGGACGCGTTCGCGTCGCGGGTCCCGGCGAGCAGTTCGCCTGCCGTGGCCGCGGTGCCGGCTCCGACGACCACTCCGGCTCCGGCCAGCAGCACCGTCCGCCGCGAGGTGCCCTGTTCTTCGCCTTTCTCTTGGCGAGAACGGCGGGCCAACCGGTGCAATCCGACGAATACGGCGACCCCGGCGATCAGGCTCGCCAGCGGGGCCAGCAACGCCACCGCGGTCAGGTCGGGGCGTTCGTAAACGGCGAACGCCCCGACGAGACCGAACCCGATGATCACGACGGTGCCCGGCACGGGGGTCCGGCGCGACGCCACGCCCGCCGCGGCGGCCGCCAAGACCATTACCGCCGCCATGCCGCTCAGGAGAACCAGCTTGTCGTAAGTGCCGAAGGTTCGTACGGCGAAATCCTTCAGCTCCACCGGGGTCAGGTCGATCGCCCCGTTGCCCACCGCGAGATAGGGAGACGCGTTGATCGAGATCAGGCCTGCGACCAGGTGCCCGGCGGCAAGCGCCGCCGCGAGGGCGAGGACGCCCAAGAGCGCGCCTGTCCACCACGCCAGCCGGTCCGGGGTTCCGGCAGCAGAGGACTTCCGGTTCGCGTGCGCGTTCATGACAGTGGACCGCCGTTTTCGTGTGGTTCGGTGGGCAACGCGGCGTTGCCGTGCTGCCAGAGAGCGTTCCGGCCGAGCGGGTCGACCGGTGATTCCAGCTCCCGCAAGGGATTCCGGTGTTCGCGCGGGTGGCAGGCCCAGGTGGGACTCGCTGTGCTGTGCATCGCCGGCTGCCTCCGCGTCGCCTGTCGGCGGCAAGCCTGTCTGCTTGCCTTCTCCCGGTCCTTCGTCGCCGACCCGGTCGAAAGATTGGCCTTGCCCGCGATTCCCGTGCCGGACCGGCCTGCCGCGCGAGGCAGACAGGCATTTCGTTCACCCGATCGGGTTTTTCGCTCCGCCGACCCATCCGCTCCGGCAGCCGCGCCGAATGACCGGCATCAGGCAGTTCCGACGGACTGCTACCGCCGCTCAACTAGGAGTGAATCATCGTGAACAAGTTCCGCGTCGCAGGTGTCGGCCTTACCGCGGCAGCCGCGCTGACCCTGACCGCGTGCAGCGGCAACTCGTCCGGCAGCGGCAGCTCCAGCAGCGCGCCCGCGCCGATGTCGAGCTCGATGTCCGCGCCGATGTCCAGCAGCGCTTCCTCGGGCGACGGCGTGACGACGAATGCCGACGTGTTCGGCCCGGCGTGCTCGAAGCTGCCGCAGGGCAACGCCCCCGGTTCGCTCGACTCGATGGGCCCGCAGCCGGTCGCCTCCGCCGCGTCGACGAACCCGTTGCTGACCAAGCTGGTCGCGGCGGTCAAGGCCACGAACCTGGTCGACACCCTCAACAGCCAGCAGGCGATCACCGTGTTCGCCCCCGCCGACTCCGCGTTCGAGGCGCTGGGCGACGCGAAGTTCAAGGAGCTGGCGGGCAAGCCGGACCAGCTCGCGCCGATCCTGCAGTACCACGTCCTGGGCAAGCGCTACGACGCGAAGGGCCTCACCTCCGCAGGTGACGTGACCTCCCTCAACACCGCGGGCGGGCCGATCAAGATCGAAGGCTCCGGCGACAACATGACCGTCAACGGCGCGAAGATCCTCTGCGGCAACATCCCGACCAAGAACGCCACGGTGTTCGTGATCGACAAGGTGCTCACCCCGGGCACGAACAAGTAGCACCAGGGCTCCGGGCTTCCTCCCCTGCTTGCGGGAACCCGGAAAACAGCGGCCGTCGCGGCTCCGTCGATCACCTCGAGCCGCGACGGCCGTGTCTCGCTGCTCGCACCCGAAACCCTTGCGCCACCACAGACTGACGGCGAGGCGCGTGACATTCGCCGTCGGGGGACGCGACAGCGGCAGCGTCCCGCCGGCCGGTGCCACAGCCTGCTCACTCCAGGCTCGCGGCGCCGGCCGGCCCGCGACCCCGCGCGAAACAGAGTGGTGAAGCCGTTGGTCAGCGCCTGACCTGGGTTCGGCCGCACTCATGCCGGACCGGCCTGCTGGCGCAAGTGCGCCGAGGGCGTCAGCCGCGTTCCAGCGCCTTTCGCTTCACGAAACCGATCACGGCGGTCGCGACGAACAGGATCGCTCCCACGATGATCAGCCAGAACAAGCCCTTGACCACCACTCCGAGCACGATGCACGCCAGCCAGACGACCAGCAGCAAACCGAGCAATGCCAGCACAGCACCCTCCTGACTTTCGCGGGACGAACCGCGGTTGACCGGGAATGCCGCGGGCGGACCCGGCGGTCAAATCCGGGTGCCCCCGCGGGAAGAATCGCGCACGCCGGAGAGCCGCGTTTCCTGGACTTTTCAGCAGCAATTCCGGGGTGGGCGCGGGGACTCGAAACAGCTGCGGGGCCCCGCGTGCGCACGGTGGGTAGATCAGTCTTTCTTCAGTGCGTTCTTGACTTTGTCCGCCGCGCCGCCGAGAGCGTCCTTCACGTTTTCCGCGGCTTCTTTGAGCCCGGCCTTCGCCTGGTCGGCGTTGCCTTCGTTCTGCAGTTTCTCGTTGCCGGTCAGCGAACCGGCGGCTTCCTTGGCCTTGCCGCCGAGGTCGTCCGCCTTGGCGCCGATCTTGTCGTCCATCGACATGGATGTCCTCCTTCAACGGGCGTAACAACGAATTCCAGCGTGATGGACAATGCGGAGCGCGAATCGTCACTCACCCGATGATGTGATCGTCGCCACTCGTTCGGGGCGTGAGTTTTGCGTGGCCAGCGAGTCGAACCGATGAACTGAACAACGGGAACCGACTGGAGGAGATTCGATGGCTTCGACGACTGACAGGGCGGCCAAGTCCCAGGACGTGGAGAAGGTCAATGCCGGGCCGCTGACCAGTTCGCAGGGGACGACGACGGTCGCGGACGTGGTGGTGCAGAAGATCGCGGGGCTGGCGACGCGGGAGATCCCGGGCGTGTACGACCTGGGCGGTGGTGCGGCTCGGGCGTTTTCGGCGCTGCGCGAGCGGATCCCGGGTGCGACGGCGTCGGCCGGGCAGGGTGTTTCGGTCGAGGTGGGGGAGAAGCAGGCCGCGGTGGATCTGCAGATCGTGGTCGAGTACGGCGTTTCGATCGCGGAGGTGGCGCGCTCGATCCGGCGGAACGTGATCAGCGCGGTGGAAGGCATGACCGGGCTGGAGGTGGTCGAGGTCAACATCAACGTGGGCGACCTGCACCTGCCGTCCGACGACGAGGAGGACGCCTCCGGAGACAGCGGCCGGGTGCAGTGAATCTGCTCGCGGAGGCGGAGCGGATCGCCGCCGCGGTGCGGGATCTGCCTGTCGTGGTGGACGTGCACGGCGGCCGGTTCGGCCAGGTCGCGACGTTCGGTGCGGGCGGCCGGGTGGGCGGAGTGCGGGTGTCCGAGGAGGACGTCACCGTCGGGGTGACGGTCCGGTCCCCGTTCTCCGCCGGGGAGGTGGCGGCCGCGGTGCGCGCGGCCGTCGCGTCGCCCGGCCGTCCGGTGCACGTGCTCATCGCCGACGTCGACGTGCCGGCCGCGGCGGGAACCGAGTCGGAAAACCGGAAGGAGACGGTGTCGTGAACGCAACGGGATTGGGACTGATCACCGGCCTCGCGCTGGGCATCGCCGCCGCGATCGGCGGCTTCGGCGCGTTCTTGCTGGTCCTTGTGCTGGGCGCGGTGGGGCTGCTGGTCGGCCGCCTGCTCGACGGGAAGCTCGACCTGTCGCAGCTCACCGGCCGCGATCGGGGGTGAGCCGTGGCTGTCGCAGCGGAGGAGCGGGGGAGCCTGACGATCAGCGAGCACGCCGTCGAGCGGATGGCCGCGCACGCGGCGGGCGAGATCGACCGGGTCGGCGGGGCGGCCGGGCGGACGCTCGGGATCAGCCTCGGCGGTGAGGCGCTGGACCGGTCGGCGAAAACGTCCGCCCGGATCGCGGGCGGCGAGGTCGAGCTGGACGTGCGGATCTCGCTGGAGTACCCGGCCCCGGTCGGCGCGACGACCGAACGGGTGCGCGGCCATCTGCGCGGGCGGGTCGAGGAATTGACCGGGATGCCGGTTCGCCGCGTCGGCATCACGGTGACGGCTTTGCACGCGGAAGCCGTCGGGCAGAGGAGGGTGGAATGAAACGGCGGACCCGCCGGTCTCTTCCGGCGAGCTTGACCGCCGGGGTGCTGCTGGCTGTGTGCGTCCTGGTGGCCGTCGCGGTGATTCAGCGGCTGACCGGGAATCAGCCGTGGCTGGATTATCGCGCGGTCGTCACGGCCGTCCACGATGCCCACTGGACCGATCTCGTTCCGGCGCTGGTCTCGGGCGCGGTCGCCGTGCTCGGGCTCGTGCTGGTGTGGGCCGCGCTGCTGCCGGGCAAACGCCGGATCCTCCCGCTGACGGGAGACCCGGATTCCGGTGCCGCTGCCGCGGACTACCGGTCCGCGTTGCGTGCGGCCGCCGCGGAGGTGGACGGCGTCGACCGAGCCCGGCTCTCCACCGGCTCGCGCAAGGTCAAGGTGCGGGTGAAAACCGCACGCATCCGGACCGACGGGCTGGCCGACGCCGTCCGTGCGGCAGTCGAATCCCGGCTGGACCACATCGCACCGGCCCGGCGGCCCGCGGTGTCGGTGCGGGTCCGGGCTACGAGGGAGGGGTCATGAATCGTCCGGCCGCGCTCAATCGGTTCCTGCTCGCGGTGATCGGTCTCGTGCTGCTCGCCGCGGGCGGATTCGGTCTGGCCACCCATTTCCGCGTGCTCAGGCTCATCGATCCCGAAGCACCGCTCGTGCCGGGCACCGGAGAGCCGCCGATCTGGGTGTTCTACGTGATCGCCGCGGCGGCGGTAGTGGTGGGGCTGCTCGCACTGCGCTGGCTGCTGGCCCAGCTCGCGCACCGGCCGCGCACGGGGGTATGGCGATTCGAGACCGACTCGGCATACGGACGCACCGAACTGCGCGCGGACGACGCGGTGGCCCCTTTTGCCGAGGAACTGCGCGCGTATCCCGGAGTGCACAAGGCGAGCGCGTCGCTCGCCGGAACCCGGGAGCAACCCTCTCTGGCGTTGATCGTCACGTGCGAGCAGGACGTCGACCTCGGCGAAATCCGCGGGCGGATCACCGAGGAGAGCCTGCCGCGGCTTGAAGAAGCGTTGGAGCTGAACGACATTCCGGTCGCGATCGAGTTCCGGTTCACCAGCCGCGCGACGTCGCGGGTCGGGTAGCCCTGAACACGCGGGCTGTCACGCCCGTTCGGTGCCGGACCGCTGGCGGCGGCCCGGCACCTCGGCGACGGGGTCAGTGCGCGGCGCTGGTGTTCACCGTTCCGTTGACGCCCTTGGGGAAGAAGCCGCCGGAGGTAGCGGCCTTGTTGGTCAAATAGACGATGTTGAGGACTTGGCCGGGGCTGCGGCTGTAGGCGATGCCGTTGGCGTCGGCGGGCACGATGTTGGCGTTGCCGTGGTCGTCGATGACGCCTTGGTCGTCGTCGGTCGGACCGTCGAGGCTGTCGCGGGCGTCGGAGAGCTTGACCGTGGCTTCGCGCGAATTGGCGCCGAACAGGCCGCCGCCGCGTTCGTAGAGAGCGGTGCGGATGTTGCCGGCGTGGTAGGCCTCGACGGCGAGGATGCCGGCGGCGGCTTCGAGGTAGGTTTTGTTGCTGATCAACGGTGCGGCGCCCTTGTACGCGGTCACGCCGACGTCTTCGAACAGGAACGCGGCGAGCAGGAAATTCTCTTCGCACGCGAATGCGTCGAAACTGTGGCCCTTTTTCACGAGGCCCGCGGCTTGCGCGGCGGCGGTGAAACTGGATTGCAGGTCGATCTGCGGCCGGCTCACGGCCGCGGAACCCAGCGCGCTGCGCAGAAACGCGACGTGCGATTTCTCGTCGCCGGCGATTTCGCGGGCGTATTGGCGGGCGGCCTTGGTCTCGAACCGCACGGCCCGGCCGCCGGTGACTCCGCCCCGGGTTCCGGTGCCGGTGGTCATCGAGTCCGGCAGCCCGCGTCCGGTGACCGCGTGGAGGTAGAACTCGGCTTCGAGATACTCCAGGTTGAGCGCGAAGTTGAGCACCGCGCCGTCGCTGACCTGGGCGGCGTCGGCGTTTTCGGCCGCCTCCCGGACCGGGCGCGGCGAGGCTGCCGCGGTACCGGCGGTCAGTCCGCCGAGCGCGCCGGCGCCCACCACTCCTAGCCCGGTCATCCCGGCCGCTCGCAGGAAACGGCGGCGGTCCTGGTCGTTCTCCGCGCTCCGATTGATCATCGACGCTGCGTAATCCTTGTCAAACACGGACGAACTCCTCCCCGCCCGCGCATCGAGTGCGGGCGTCACTCGCTGCCGGACGCCCGGCCGCGAGAACGGATCCTTCGTGGACGATCCGAGTTCGGCGCCGGCGACGGCCCGGATTGGCCGGCTGCACCGATCAGGTGAACGAAAACCGAGGCGGCGACGTACGCCGCGCCGGGCATTCCGGCATGTCCGGCCAGCAGAACGGCGCGGTCCGGCGGCGCTCGGCCGGGTGACCTCGGGCGTCTTGTGCGGCGTCGGACCAATACCGGCGGGGCGGGCCGCCGAATCACCGATGACCCCTCGCCGGGAAAGGACCCCGCATGCCCGCCACCCGCGCCGCCCGCACAGCGCCACCAGCGCGGGAAAACTTCCCGCTGACCCCGGAAGACCTGATCGTCCTCGCCGCGCGAGGGGACCAGCGCGCGTTCGCCCAGCTGTACGAGTGTCTTTCCGGGCCGGTGTACGGCATGGCCACGGCGATCCTGCGCTCTCCGGCCCAATCGGAAGAAGTCGCGCAGGAGGTGCTGCTGGAGATCTGGCGGCACGCGGCCCGGTTCGACCCGTCCCGCACCACCAGAGTCCTGACGTGGGCGCTGACCATCGCGCACCGGCGCGCGATCGACCGCGTCCGCTCCGAACAAGCGTTCCGCAACCGGCAGGACAAGGCCGCCCGGCTCGAGTTCCGGCGACCGTACGACGACGCCGGAGAGGCCGCACTGTCCACAATAGATCGTGACCGGGTGCGCGCTGCGCTCCGCGGGCTCACCGCGCTCCAGCGCGAGTCGATCCAGCTGACCTACTTCCACGGTCTCACCTGCCGCGAGGCCGCCGACCGGCTCGGCGTCGCGGTCAGCACCGTCAAAACCCGGGTCCACGACGGAATGATCCGGCTGCGCCGCGCATTGGGAGCACCTGCATGAGCGCCGCCGATCTCCACACCCTCACCGGCGCCTACGCGCTCGACGCGGTCACCGGCCTCGAGCGTGCCGAGTTCGACCGGCACCTTCGCGAGTGCCCAGTCTGCGCGGACGAGGTCCGGGAGTTCCGCGAGACCGCGGGCTTGCTGGCTGTCGCCGCAGCGGACAGCGCGTCGTCGGGGTTCCGCGAGCGCATCCTCGCCGCTGTCGCTGTCACCCGGCAGCTGCCGCCCCAGGTCGACTTCGCGCCGGCCACCCGCACGCGTCCGGTTTGGCACAAACGCGCCGGGATCGCTGTTGCCGCGGTCGCTGCCGCTGTCGGACTGCTGGTCGGCGGGATCAGTATCGGCACATCGGCGACCGGGCCCGTACCGGCACAAGTCGCCGTGCCAATCGACGTCTCGAATGCACCTGACGCGACAACCGTCCACGCGGACGGCGCCAGCGGTGCAGCCGCGAGCGCGACCCTCTCTCGCCGGTCGGGCCTCGTGACAGTCGATATTCGCCGGCTTCCGGCACTGACTGCCGGCCAGGCCTACCAGTTTTGGTTGATGGGTCCGCGCGGTGCGCGCTCGGCTGGCCTGCTGCACGCGAGCGACGGCAGTCTCACCACGGCGCTGGCGCGCGATGCCGACCGGATCGGCGTCACCGTCGAACCGTCCGGCGGATCTCCGCAGCCGACTGCCGCACCGATCTTGCTCATCGGGCTTGTCTGAATCAGCCACCCGGCCTTTTCCGCCGATAGAGCCGCTTCCTTGCCGCGCAGGCCGGGCGCTGCCCGTCACCCACAGGCGTGGCGTCCGGCCGCGGAGCCGTCCCGGCTGGTCCTCAGCGGCGAATGAAGGGTGATCCCGGACCGGGGTCAGGTCCGTTGTTCGTTCGAGGAGAAGGAGATCTACCGTGAAGACACTCCGCCGTCGCATTCTGGCGACCGCCGTGCTGCCCGCCGCGGCGCTCGGCATCCTGCTTGCCGCTCCGGGCGCGGCCTCCGCCTCCACTGCTGCCTCGCACCCGGCGGCCCGGCAGGCGACTGTCGCAGCCGACCACCAGCACCACCGCTATGGCCTGGACCTCAGCATCTTGCTTGGACTGCACCTCAGCCTCGGCGGGCACTACCACCATTGCGACTGCTGGCACGGCGGCCTGCTCGGCCTCGGCTGACCGCAGCACCCGCGAATCTCCGTCGTGCACACGGATGGGTGGGACCCCATTGCCTGGTGTCCCACCTATTCCCTTGGCCGGCGAGACCACGTGACTGCCCCGCGGCACGCAGCGTTGCCGGCTCGGGCCCCGGGGTATTTCTCTTTCCCAACCCGGCCGCGCTACCTAGAGCATCAGCTCGTTCTCCAGCTTCAGATTGAGACCATAAAGGACACCGTCAATAGCCGCCGCCTTAGTGGCGTGGACGCGTAGTCTCGGCGCACGGTTGCTGAGAGGAGTCGCGATGCCGACCGACGAAGACCACCTGAACATCTTCGCCGCCATCCGCGAAGGTGACGTGGACCGGCTGTCGGACTTATTGCGGGCACATCCCGAGCTGGCCAACTGTCGGCTGGGCGGGCCGGCCCGCGGGCGCACGCCGCTGCACGTCGTCAGCGACTGGCCGGGCTACTTCCCCAAGGGACCGCTCGTCGCCGAACGGTTGATCGCCGCGGGAGCCGATGTCAACGCGCGTCCGGACGGCGGGGAGTCTCCACTGCACTGGACGGCCAGCAGCGACGACGAAGCCGTCGCACGCGTGCTGATCTACGGAGGCGCGGACATCGAGGCACCCGACGGCTCGATCGGCACGCCGCTCGACAACGCCGTCGGCTACGCCTGCTGGAATGTCGCGCGCCTCCTGGTGGCACAGGGTGCGCGGGTCGAGAAGCTGTGGCACGCGGCCGCGCTCGGCCTGCTCGACCGCATGGAGGACCTGGTCGCCGACAGTGCTCCCGCGCAGGACGCGCTCGATCAGGCGTTGTGGCATGCCTGCGCGGGCGGGCAGCGGCGGGCGGCCGAACGGCTGGTCGGGCTCGGAGCCGACGTGACGTTCACGCCCGAATACGGCCGCGGCACCCTCGTCGACGCGGCGGCGAGCGACGGCACTCAGCGCGCGAACCTCATCGAGTGGCTGACCGGATTGGGTTTGCGTGCCTCCTCCGACACAGCGGGCTGACAGACATCGGCGGCCGGGTGCGTTGACCCCGCTAAAGCCAATCGCGTTTCTTGAAGGAAATGTAGAGGCCGACGGAAAGAATGATGATCACCAGCGTGGACGTCCAGAATCCGGCTGTGGTCTGGAAACCGGGGTAGGGCACGTTTTGGCCGTAGAAGCCGGTGACGGCGGTCGGGATGGCGATGATGGCCGCCCAGCTGGTGACTTTCTTCATGATCGTGTTGAGGCGGTTGCCCTGGATGTTCAGCTGCGTCTCCCGGATCGTGGTGACCAGGTCGCGCAGCGACTCTGTCCATTCCGAGGCGCGCAAGACGTGGTCGTAGATGTCCTGGAAGTAGGGCTGCAGTTCGGCGTCGACGAGGTGCATGTCGCGTCGCATGACGGTGTTGACGACTTCGCGCATCGGGAGCACGACGCGGCGGATCCGCACAAGGCTTTTGCGTAGAGCGAATGAACGCCGTTGCATGTCGGCGTAGCGGGGACGTTCGTCGAAGACGAGGTCTTCGAGTTCCTCGATCTGTTCGTCGAGTGATTGCACGACCTCGAAGTGGCCGTCGACGATGTGGTCGAGCAGCCCGTGCAGCAGGAATCCGACGCCGTTTTTGGCCAGGTCCGCCGCGGAGTCCCAGCGGGCGACGACGGCGTCGATGGGGAAGTTCTCGTTCTTGCGGACGGTGACCAGGGCCTGGCCGGTGATGAAGGCCGCGAGTTCCGATACGAGCAGTGTTCCGTCGGCGTCGAGCGCGGCCGAATAGGCGGTCAGGAAGGCGTGGGAGTCGTACCGGTCGAGCTTCGCGCGTTGATGTTCGTGCACGGCGTCTTCGACCGCGAGGGGGTGCAGGCCGAGTTCTTCGCTGATGGCTGCAAGGTCTTCCTCGGTGGGAGCGCAGAAGTCCAGCCACACCGTCGTTTCGGGGTCGGCGAGGTAGTCGGAGACGTCCGCGACCGGGATCCCCTCGGCTGCGAGCACTCCGTGGCGATACACCCGCGTGCGTGCCATGACGAGCCCCCGCTCAGAACGAAAACGCCAGGTCACCGGCGAAGACAGGGGAAGATATCGCGGCAACCAGCACGTCAGCGGCTCCAAACGCGTCGCGGAATCGGCCCGTTCACGACGAACGGGCCATCGCGCACCCTCCACGAGAGCCGCTGTGAGAACCCTGAGAAGCGAGCGGCCTGGTTGGCGGAAGCAAGGTTTCGGAGCGGAGACGACGACCTTCTCGCCGCAGGCCGATCGCCGACGACGGAACACTGAGGTCGAGCGAGAGCAACGCGCCGATGCCTCGGCAAGCAGTCCTCCCGGTCTGGCTCGCGCGGGTGAACCGGCACGAGCCAGTCGAAGCTATCCGAGTGCGGAGAGCAGATCGTTGAGCGCGGCTTTTTCGGTCGCGGGGTTGGGACTGGTCGCGCGCAACTGGCGGAAAACGGTGTCGATCTTGCCGTCGACGGTCGTCCAGGCAGCTTGGTTTTTGGGTTTGAGCCGGGCTTCGGCGTCGTCCCAGCCGGTTTCGAGGTCGTCGACGCGGCTGGTCGCGCCGGACTGGTCGTCGGAGTTCAGCTTGGTCAGCGTGTCTTGGGTGATGGTCTTGAACTGGGAAAGGTTGCCCAGCGGGGACTGGTGGACCGGCTGGGCGCCGCCGGTTCCGGTCTGCCCGGGGCGTCGAGCACGCTGTCGTCGACGCGGCCTCCGATAGCCTCCGTTCTAGCAAGGACGACCTTGGTGCCATCGCGGTGCGATTGAAGTGATGGCCGGTGAGATCAACCCCGGCGAGGCCGAGCAGCGCGCCGGCGAGCGGAGCGATGTCACCGCTGCCCTGAACCGCTTCGACATTGGCGTACTGGCGCGGCACCACCGCCAGCAGCCGAGTGGTGAGCAGCAATTCGAGTTCGCGCCGCGCGCGGAGGCTCGCCGCGGGGTCTCCGCGCGCGGCGGTTCGGGGAGGTCGAAGCCCTTGGCGGCCGGCACCTGCTGGCCCGCCTCGCTCGCGAGGCGCGGGCTGCCGCCCACCCGCAACACGCTCGAGGACTGCGTATACCGCTAGCGTGCAGGAAGATCCATGCCATGACGCCCGACTCCCGATTCCGGCTCGTCCCGATGCGCCCGCGCGACCCGGACGAAGCCGGGCGCGCCGCGTCCACCTTGGAGCTGTTCTTCGACCTCGTCTTCGTGGTCGCCGTGAGCATCGCCGCCGCGCAGTTGCACCATGCGCTCGGCGAGGGGCACGTGCTCGACGGGATCGGCAACTACTGCGTCGTGTTCTTCGGGATCTGGTGGGCCTGGATGAACTTCACCTGGTTCGCCACCTCGTTCGACACCGACGACTGGCTGTACCGGGTCTTCACGATCGTGCAGATGGGCGGCGTGCTCGTCCTCGCCTCCGGCATCGGTCCGGCGTTCGAGCACGGCGACTATTCGGTGCTGATCCTCGCCTACGTCGTGATGCGCTTCGCGCTCGTGGCCCAGTGGCTGCGCGCGTCGCGATCAGGCGGGCCCGCGCGCCGGGCGACGCTCATCTACGCGGCGGGCATCACCCTGGTCCAGCTGCTGTGGCTGGCTTCGCTGCTGCTTCCGGCCGGGATGTTCACGGTCGCGCTGATCGTGCTCGTCGTCGCGGAAGTCGCCGTGCCGATCGTCGCCGAGCGCACCGGGTCCACGCCCTGGCACCCGCATCACATCACCGAACGGTACGGCTTGTTCACGCTCATCCTCCTCGGCGAAAGCCTGCTCGCCTCTGCCAACGCGATCATCGAAGCCCTTCGCGACACCGAATCGCCCGGAGAACTCGTCGGCATCGCCGTGCTGACTCTCGTCGCGACGGCGGCGCTGTGGTGGATCTACTTCTGGCCGCCGCATCACCGCGCCATCAAGGGTTTCGCGAGTTCGCTGGCCTACGGGTACGGGCACTTCTTCATCTTCGCCGCCGCGGGAGCGTTTTCCGCCGGCATCGAGGTCGAGATCGACGTCCTCACCGGACACAGTGCGCTGCATCAGCCCGGCGCGTCTTTCGCCTACACTGTTCCGCTCGCGGTCTTCGTGCTCGGCATCTGGGCTCTCGCGATCCGGCCGCACGCCGACCGGGTCGTCAACGCCGTCCTGCCGTTGGCCGGGCTGCTGGTCCTGGTGGACCCTTTCATTCCGGTCCCGTTCGCGCTCACCGCCGCGATCCTCGCCGGAGCAGTCGTGGTCCTCGTCTGGCGGCGGCCACTCGACGGCCAGGAGGTCTGACGGCCGCGGCGGGGTTCAGTCGAAGACCACGACGCTGCGCGCGGTTTCGCCTTTCCCGAGCTTCGCGTATCCGTCGTTGACCTGGTCCAGCGTGATTGTCTCGGAGACGAGGTCGTCCAGGTTCAGCCTGCCTTGCCGGTAGAGCCGCGCGTAGAGCGGGATGTCGATCTCCGCCACGGTCGCGCCCATGAACACTCCGCTCAGTTTCTTGTTGCCGCGCAGCAAGTCATCGGCAGTGAGCGCGGCCCCGGTCCCCGGCTTCATCTTGCCGACGACGTACGTCGAACCGCCGCGGCCGGTGATGTCGGTCGCCTGCCGAACGGTCTGCGGCAGCCCGACGACCTCGAAGGCGTAGTCGACACCGCCCTTGCCGACGATTTCCCGGACGCGGTCGGCGAGATCGGCCTCTTCGGCCGGGTTGACGACCTCGGTGGCGCCGAAGGTGCGGGCGAGTTCGAGCTTGGCCGGCTGGAGGTCGATCGCGATCACGTGGCTCGCCCCGGAGATCGCGGCTCCTTGCACGACGTTGAGGCCGACCCCGCCGCAGCCGATCACGGCGACGGTGTCCCCGAACTTCACCCGGGCGGCGTTCTTGACGGCCCCGACGCCGGTGATGACGCCGCAGCCGAGCAGCGCTGCCCGGTCGAAGGGGAGGGCCTTGTCGACCGGGACGAGATTGCGCTCGTGCACCAGGATCTTTTCCGCGAAGCCGCCGATGTCGCCGATCTGGGTGACGGTCCTGCCGTCCAGCGAATACCGCGGCCGCTCGTTCGGTCCGCGCCGGATCGCGCCGGGGTTGGCGCAGTTCGTCGGGACACCGAGCACGCAGTCGGCGCAGGCGCCGCAGCTCGAGATCAGGTTGGCGACGACGTGATCGCCCGCCTTCACTCCGGTGACGTCCGCGCCGGTCGATTCCACGACGCCGGCGACCTCGTGGCCGAGGACCAGCGGCAGCGGCCACCCGAAGTCCGTGTTCATCGTGTGGAGGTCGCTGTGGCACAGCCCGCTGGCCTTGACCTTGACCACGACCTCGCGCGGCATCGGCTCGTCGAGCTCGATCTCGCGGATCTCGAGAGGCTTGCCCACCTCGACCATGACGGCCGCTCTCATCGGATGTCTCCTGTCTCTTCGATCGGGTGTGCTCAGCGGGCGGGCCAGGGCAGGTCCGCGGGAATGCCGATGCTGTTGATCTCGACGAACTCGTCGAACCCTTCGAGACCCAGTTCGTAACCGAGCCCGCTGTCCTTCACTCCGCCGAACGGCGCGGCGAGCCCGGCCGGGCATCCGTTGACCTCGGTCATGCCGGTCTCCATGCGGGCGGCGAACTTCGCGGCGCGCATCGGATCGGCGGAGAACACCGCGCCGCTGAGGCCGTAGCGGGAGTCGTTGGCGATCGCCAGCGCCTCTTCCTCGGTGTCGTACTCGAGCACCGAGACCACCGGACCGAAGACCTCCTCCTGGGCGATGTGCATCGACGGAGCGACGCCGATGAAGACGGTCGGCTCCACGAACCAGCCGGTGTCCAGCCCCTTCGGACGGCCGCCGCCGACGATCGGCACGGCTCCTTCGCGCACCGCCGCGGCGATCATGCCCTCGACGCGTTCACGGTGCGCCGCGCTCACGAGGGGGCCGAAGTAGACCTCCGGGTCGAGCGGATCGCCGATCTTGAGCGCGCTGATCTTCGCCGCCAGTGCGTCGACGAATCGGCCGGAGACGTTTCGGGGAAGCACGATCCTCGTTTTGGCGGTGCAGACCTCGCCGTTGCTGCGCAGCGCCGCGTGCAGCACGGTGTCGACGGTCGACTCCACGTCGACGTCGTCGAGCAGCACGGAGGCGGACTTGCCGCCGAGCTCGAGGGTGACGGGGCGCAGCAGCCCGGCGCATACCGCGGCGATGCTCTTGCCCACGCCGGTCGAACCGGTGAAGGAGATCGTGTCGACCCCCGGATGGGAAACCAGGTGCTCGCTGGCAGGCCGGTCCCCGGACACGATGTTCAGCACGCCCGCGGGCAGACCTGCCTTCTGGGCCATCTCCGCGAAGAGATACTGGTTCAAGGGTGCGTCGGGAGCGGACTTGACCACCACGGTGCATCCGGCCAGCAGCGCCGGGGCGAGCTTCATGACGGTGATCAGATGGGGTGCGTTCCACGGAACGATCGCGCCGAGCACGCCGGCGGGACGGCGGTGCACGAGGGCACGGCCGGACGGGGCCTCTCGGATTTCCTCGAACGGGTAGCTCTGGGCGAGTTCCGTCATCTGGTCGACGATCAGCCGGGGACGCCGGGCCTGGATGGGCACCGAATGCTGGATCGGCGTGCCCATCTCCGCGGACACGAGCTCGGCCATCGTCGCTTCGTTCGCCTGCATCTCGGCGCTGAGCCTGCGCATGACAGCCGAGCGCTCGGCCAGCGACATCCGCGGCCATGGGCCCTTGTCGAAGGCTTCGCGGGCTGCCGCGACGGCCCGGTCGATGTCGGCTTCGACGCCCATGGGCACCGTCGCGATGGGCTTTTCGGTGTAGGGGGAGAGCACGGTCAGCTTCTCGCCCGTGGACGGGGCGACCCAGTCGCCGCCGATGAACAGGCTGTCGTAGCGGCCTTGCCACATGATGTCCGTTTCCTTTCCTGTCTTCAGATGTCTGATCGAAGTCGTCCGTCAGGTCAGCGCGCCGGGGTCTGTGCCGCGGCGAGCGTCTCCAGGGCGGCGACGGCGTCGCGCAGCCGTCCGAGCGCCGCGGTGGTGTCCTCGGAGGTCGTTCCTTCCGCGTCGCCTGGCTGCGCGGCGCTCACTGGGGCCCGTGCGATGGCGTCGAGGTCGCGCGAGGCAGCCTCGACGCGGGACGTGACTGCTGTGCGTTCCTCGGCGTTCCAGGCGGGAGCGAGCGCGGAGAGGGCCGCGATCTGTCGCCGTACGCTCGTCACCGCGTCGACGGCCGGGTCGAGGGCGTCGTTTTCCCAGCGGCCGTGCCGGTCGCGAGGTTCGAGACGGGCGCCGCGGGCCGCCGCGGTGAACTCCAGCGCAGTCAGTCGGGTGCGCACCACTGCGTGACCGGCTGCGAGCCGGTGCATCTCGTCGTCCGCCGCCCAGAGGAGCACAAGTGCGTCGATCTGCCGCGCGGTCGCCTCCGCCCACTCGGCGAGCCGCTCGGTGAGCAGGCGCCGGTGCCACGTGGGAGCGAGGAGATAGGCGGCGAACGCGAGCAGGCAGCCGATGATCGTGTCGAGGCCGCGAGTGGTCGCGCCGAGCGGGCCGGGAGTCAGCGAGCCGATCCAGGCGACCACCCAGAACATCGTGTACGGCTGACCGCAGCTGCGGAACGCCAGGTAACCGCAGAACAGCAGGAGCAGCACGACGGCGTGCAGAGCCGGAACGTAGGGCAAGAAGGACAGCGCCACGCCGGCGACCGCGCCCGCGACGGTGCCGAGCGAACGTCCGATGCCGCGCGCGAAGGTGGAGCCGTAGTCCGGGAACACGATCAGCGCCGCCGCGACGACCACCCAGAAACCGTGCCCGGCAAGGAAAGCCGCCGATCCCAGCCAGGAGCCCACCGCCATGCCGGCGACCTGCGCGACGACGCAGACGATCGCCAGCCGCAGCGCGTGGTGCAGGATCGGAGAGCCCCAGCGCAGCTCGTCCGCGATCAGTTCGAAGGAACTCGGCGTGTGCCGCTCGTCGGAGGCAGGGGCAACCTGCTCGCCCGCGGCGAGCCGAGTCGCGGCGTCCACCGCACGTGCCACGGCGCGCTGGAGTTCGCTGCTCGGCTCACCCGGCCACGCGACCGCGAGAGGAGAGCCGCCGGTACGGGTACGCGAAACCGCTGAAGCGATGGCGACCAGCTGGCGAGCCGAGGCCTCCTGCCAACGGGCCGATTCGTCGTCCGCGCGATTGCCGAGCGCGCGCATCAATTGCCCGATTTCCTCGCCGCGTACCACCAGCTGCGTGAGCCGGTCGAGCTCGTGGTGGCTGCTCCACCGCAGCAATGCCAGGCTTCGGTCGGCAGCCAGGAGAGCGGAGTCCCCGGCGCGGCCGGACGCGATCGCCCGGTAGAAGCCCGCGACGGCACCGCGCTGCGCCGAGTGCTGCGACTCGTACGGGGGAAGCAGCTGTGCGAGGTTCATGATCGCGAACCCCACGGCGAAGAACGCGACGACCTGGCCCGCGCTCGCCGTCAGCTTCGCCGAGATCTCGGCGAATGCCAAGAAGACAATGGTGACGACCGTCAGGCGCATGCTGATTCCGATCGCGACGGCGCGCAGGAGCCCGGAAACCAGGAACAGCACGAAGACAGCCGCCAGGATCAGCGCCCAGTTCCCGGAAACCAGCACCCCGAGCCCGGCGGCGGCGATCTGCGCGGCGCTGGTCGCGAGCGTCGCGGCGATGCGGGACCGGTTGTGCGGCATGACCGCGGCGATCGTGCCCAGGAACGCGCCCACGACGACCAGCAGCTGCTGCTCCGGGTCGTGCAGGAGATATCCGACGACCGTCGCGATCAGCATGCCGACCGCGACCCGCGTCAGCTTGAGCGGGTCCTGGAACGGTTTGCCCGGCTGCATGCCGCGCCGGGCGGCGTCCCGGAAAGCAACCCAGTCCATGTTCGTAACACCTTTGCTTGAAAGCCGAGAGCGCGGCGGGTCAATCGCCCGCGCTCTCGCCGAGGTTGTCGTGGATGCGCGACAGCAGCCGCCAGGCGGTCTTGCGGCCGGTGCCCTCGATGCCGGACGTCAGGCCGCGCAGCCATTGCTCCACGAGCGGGAGAACGTCCTTTACGCGCTGTTCGCCGTCCGGTGTGATCGTCAAGGTCTGCACCCGGCGGTCGGCCTCGTCGCTGCCGCGGACGACGAACCCGCGCTTGACGAGTCCGTCGATCAGGCCGGTGACGGTCGCCCGCTTGACTTCCAACTCCTCGGACAGTCGTGCGGGCGTGATCCCCGGCGCCTCGCCCACCGCGAGAAGAGCGGCGAAACGGCCGCCCGACAGGTCGTGCCGGACGAGCAGTTCGTTGTAGGCGTCGTCGATCCGGCGCGCTGTCGCCAGCAGGCCCATCGCGAACTCCGCTTGCCCGCTGCCGTCGAGACGACGCAGCAGCAGTCCTTGCCTCGGTCCGAGCATCGCATCCATAGCCACCATACTATCAGGTGCCTAACTACTTTGCCGCGCTGTGCCGGCCGGGGCCGCCGAAACCGCTACCAGACCGGCCGGTCGCCGTCGGTGCCCGGCTTGTCGACGCCGAGGTTCTCGCGAACGTGCTTCTCCGGATGGGCCACGATGTCGGCGACGAGCGCTGCGACGCTCTTGCGCGACACTGTGGTGCCCTTGAACGGTTCGTCGCGCCGGGTGACCTCGTAGGAGACCTCGTCGGTGTCGGAGAGCCAGGCTGGGCGCAGCACCGTGTAATCCAGCGACGAGGCTTCGATCGCGTCGGATGCCGCCGCGTAGGTGTCCAGTGTGGCGGCCCCGATGGTGGTGCGGTTCCAACGGCCGAACGCGCCGGGGACTTCCTGGTAGATGCCCAGCGCGGTCACGAAGACGAGGCGATTGACGCCCTCGGCTTCCATGACCGCGACGATGGCCCGCGCCTGCTCGTCGATGGCACCGGCGAGGTTCGCGTAGACGATGTCTTGCCCGCGCACCGCTTTCGCGAGTGCTGCGCGGTCTCTCGCGTCGCCCTCGATCACCGTCGCTTCATCGGGGACGTTGTCGATGCGGCTCTTATCACGGGCGAACAGCGTGAGCGCGGCACCCTGCTCTGCCAGCATGCCGATCGCCCACGAGGCGATCTGTCCGGACGCGCCGAGCACGAGAACGTTGGTCATGCGGATTCCCTTCCTGGTGCGGGCATCGACGGGTCAACCAGCGAACCGGGGCGCCCGCCGGGCCTCGAAAGCAGCGATGCCCTCGGCCGGGTCGGGCCCGGCCATCGCCCGCACGACGGCTTCGCGTTCAAGCCGCAGCCCGCTTCCGAGCGGTTCGTCCAAGGCTGTGCGGCAGAGGCTCTTCATCGCGGTCAGAGCGGGCCTGCTGCGCGTGGCGAGTGTTTCGCAGTATCCGCGCGCCGCTGCGGCCAGTTCGGCGGCGGGCACTACGTAGCTGGCCAAACCCCACTGCGCCGCGGTCCGGGCGTCGATCCGGCGTCCGGAATACATCAGGTCCAGTGCGCGGTTCGGCCCGACGACGCGGGGGAGTCGCTGGGTCGCGCCCCACGCCGGGACCAGCCCGTACTGCACGTGCTGGTCGCCGAAGCGGGCGTTGTCGGCGGCGAAGACCACATCGCAGCAGAGGATCAGCTCCAGTCCGCCGGCCAGGACCAAACCTTGGCAGGCGGCCACGACCGGGAGCGGGCTGTTCGCCAGCCGGGCCAGCGTGGCGTGCGCGAGCCGCAGGAATCGTTCCAGCGCGGGGGAATCGCCGAGCATCGTCTTGGCTTCGGCGAGATCCCCGCCGGTGCAGAAGTGGTCGCCGCTCGCGCACAGCAGAACGGCCCGCACCCCGGATCCCGGCCGCTCGAACTCGTCCAGCCCGGCTGCTATCTCGGCGAAATCGGTGCGGCGCAGGGCATTGAACTTGCCCGGCCGGTTCAGCTCCAGCACTCCGACCGCGCCGGCGCGCGTGACGGCGACCATCAGGAGTCCATTGCCGTGCCGCCGCCGCAAGCCATGCTGCCGCAGAGGACGGACGGCGGGCGGGCGGGCGCGGAGTGCGTCGGGCCGGTGGCGGGATTTCTGCTGGGGGACATGCGAGCAACCTAAACAGCTGTTTCTTCGCGAGCAATGCGAAATTTCGAAAGCGGTGATTCGGGATGGCGAAAGTCCGGTGTCCGGGTTTCAGCTTTCCGCCAGCCTTGATTGCCTGCGACGGCGATCTAGACCAGACCCGGGTGCCTGGCTGTCCGGTTCCTCGGCCAGCCAGGCACCGCGTACGCCGGTCAGACAGCCTGAGCGGCGGAGCCGGACTGTGCGGTTGACGTTTTCGTGCTCAGCCGGGGAAGTTCCCGCAGCAGCAACCCGGCGACAACGGAAATCAGTGCCGCCCCGCCGTTGTAGATCGCCACCGTCGTCCAACTGCCGCTCGACTTGAACAACGCCGCCGAGATCAACGGTGCGAACGAGCCGCCCAGCACCGCGCCAAGGCCGTAGGACACCGCCAGCGCGCTGTAGCGGATCGAAGGCGGGAAGGCGAGCGCGAAGAACGTCGGCTCGGCGGCGGAGTTCGCGCTTACGGCCATGAACAGCAGCACGAAACCGGCGACCATCGGCAGGTAGCTGCCGCTGCCCAGCAGCGGGTAGAACGCGAACGGGGTCAGCACCAGGGCGATCGCTGACACCACGAACACCTGCTTGCGGCCGAACCGGTCGGCCAGCAATCCGAACAGCGGGGTCGAGAACATGTACATCGCGGTCACGATGAGCAGCATCGACAGCAGCGTCGTCTTCGGCTGGTGCAGCACCGACGTGCCGTAGGTCAGCGAATACACCGTGACGACATAGAAATTGACGTGCGTGCCGAGGCAGCACAGCATCACCAGGATCATCGGGCGCCAGCCGCGCTTGACCGCGTCCGCGAGCGGGACCCGCTTGACCGCCTGCGCGTTCTCCACGCGGACGAACTCGGGGCTTTCGTCGAGCTTGACCCGGATGTACAGGCCGACCAGCACCAGGACCGCGCTCAGCAGGAACGGGATGCGCCAGCCCCAGGTGAGGAAGGCGTCGCCGGGGAGTTCGTTCAGCACCAGGAACAGCAGGTTCGCGAGCAGCAAGCCCCAGCCGGCACCGGAGTTGACGAACGCACCGGCCAGGCCGCGGCGTTTGTCGCCGGAGCTTTCCACGCTCATCACGAAGCCGCCGGCTTGTTCGCCGCCGAGGGCGAGGCCTTGGACCAAGCGGCAGAGCACGAGCAGGATGGGTGCGAGGATGCCGATCGTGTGGTAGGTCGGCAGCAGGCCGATCGCGAAAGTGCCCACGCCCATCAGCATCATGGTCAGGAACAGGACGCGTTTGCGGCCGACGCGGTCGCCGAGGTTGCCGAAGATCGCGGCGCCGATCGGGCGCATCACGAAGGCGATCGCGAACGTCGACAGCGACAGCAGGACCCCGGCGGCGGGGTCGACCTGCGGGAAGAACAGTTTTCCGAAGACCAGCGAGGCGGCGACCCCGTAGACCAGGAAGTCGTAGTACTCGACGGTGGTGCCGACCATGCTCGCCACGACGGCGCGGCGGCCGGATCGGGCGCAGGCGGCGGGTTCCGGTGCGGACGGGGATTTCGGCGTCGTCATTGAACGCCCCTCTCCGAATGGGGTGCGGCGGACCGGGAAATGTGATCAAAATTGAGCCCCGAGCGGGGTCGCCGTAGCGTATGCAGGCCGTTCGGGGTAATCAATTCGGAGTTCCCGAAGCGCGGCTTCGGGTTTGCGAAATAGGTTTCCGCCCCGCGCGCGCGTAGCGTCGCGAGGATGGAAGACACGCACTCCGGACCGCTCAAGGGCGTGCGGATCGTCGAACTTGGCGGGGTCGGGCCGACGCCGTTCGCCTGCATGCTGCTGGCTGATCTCGGCGCCGAGGTGCTGCGCGTCGAACGCCCGCCCGGCTACGACGGCGGCGCGCCGATCGAACCCCGATTCGAGCTGATGAACCGGGGCCGCCGGGGCGTGCCGCTGGATCTCAAGAACCCGGATGCGGTTGCCGCCGTGCTGCGGATGGTCGAGCGGGCCGACGCGCTGGTCGAGGGGTTCCGTCCCGGCGTCGCGGAGAAGCTGGGGCTCGGGCCGGACGAGTGCCTGGCCGCGAACCCGGCACTGGTGTACGGCCGGATGACCGGCTGGGGCCAGGACGGGCCGCTGGCCGCGGCCGCGGGCCATGACGTCAACTACGTGTCCCTGACCGGCGTCGTGCACTCGATCGGCGAGGCGGGAGGACCGCCCGTCATCCCGCTGAACCTGACCGGCGACTTCGGCGGCGGGTCGCTGTACCTGGCTCTCGGGGTGGTGTCCGCGCTGCTGGAAAGTCGCAGTTCAGGCAAGGGGCAGGTGGTGGACGCCGCAATGGTGGACGGTTCGGCGTCGCTGATGACTGCCTTCTACGGCTTCCGGGCGGCGGGCTACTGGACCGACGAGCGCGGCACGAACCGGCTCGATTCCGGCGCGCCCTGGTACCAGGTCTACGAGACCCAGGACGGCGGCTGGATCAGCCTCGCCGCGAACGAGACCCGTTTCTGGCGCAACACCCTGCGGATGCTCGGGCTCGCCGAGGACGAACTGCCCGGTCAGCACGACCGGCAGCGCTGGCCGGAAATGAAAAAGCGCTTCGCCGAGGTGTTCCGGACGAAGACGCGTAGCGAGTGGTGCGCGCTCGCCGAAGGGCAGGACGTGTGCCTCGCGCCGGTGCTGTCGATGGCGGAGGCTCCGCACCATCCGCATCTGCGGGCCCGAGGCACGTTCGTCGAGGTCGACGGCGTCGTGCAGCCCGGTCCCGCGCCGCGGTTCAGCCGCACGCCCGGGGCGATCCAGCGGCCGCCTGCCGCGCCGGGAGAGCACGCGGAGGAGGCGCTGGCCGACTGGGGCTTTTCCGCTGCGGAGGCCGCGGCCCTGCGCGCCGGGTTCGGAAATCCCGAATCTCGCCTTCGGGAACCGTCAATTGGCTTTCCGGTCCGGCCGCATTAACCTGATGGAAACCGCGATGGGAGTACGAGAAAATGTGCGCGAATTTCCTCAACGAATCGCAGGCGGAATGGCTGAAGACCGTCAACGACTTCATGGACAACGAAATCACCGTCGAGTATGTCCGGAACTGCGACTTCGAACGGCAGTACCCGTACGAGGCGTATGACAAGATCGCGAAGCAGGGCTGGCTCGGCATCCTGATCCCGGAGTCCGAGGGCGGCTCCGGCGGGGACATCTTCGACTACTCCCTGATGGCCGAGGGGCTCGGCAAGTTCGGCTTCGACTTCGCCTGCTCGGTGCTGGTGCCCACGTTCACCGCGATGAACATCATCAAGTACGGCACCGCGGAGCAGAAAGCCCGCTACGTCAAGCCGTTCATCGACGGCGAGATCCGGTTCTCCGTCTCGATCTCCGAGCCGGACGCCGGTTCGGACGCGGCCAACACCAAGACCCACGCGCGCCAAGACGAGAACGGCGACTGGATCGTCAGCGGCTCGAAGCTGTGGTGCAGCGGTGCGGCGGCGAAGGACACCGTCATCGCGATGCTCGTCCGCACCGACAAGAACGACAAGCACAACGGCCTGTCCGTGCTGCTGATCCCGAACGACACCCCGGGCCTGGACATCCGCAAGCTGCCCACGCTGTCCCGGCACGCCACCGGCACGACCGAGATCTTCCTCGACGAGGTCCGGGTGCCCGCGGACGCGCTGCTCGGCGAGGTCGGCCAGGGCTGGAAGATCATCACCGAGCACCTGGAGCTGGAACGCTGCGCGGTCGCCGCGGCCTACACCGGCAACGCGCAGGAGGCGGTCAGCAACGCCAACCGGTACGCCCACCAGCGCACCCAGTTCGGCAAGCCGATCCGCGATTTCCAGGTGCTCAAGCACATGCTGGCGGAGAACCAGACGCGCGTCGACGCCGCTCGCCTGCTGTGCTACCGCGCGGCGCAGATGAAGGCGGACAACCTGCCGGCCGCCCGCGAGACGTCGATGGCCAAGCTGTACGGCTCGGAAACCCTGAAGCAGTGCGCGCTCGACGGCATGCAGATCCTGGGCGGCTACGCGAACCTGCCCGAGGGCGACATGGAGCGCTACCTGCGCGAAAGCATCCAGTCGACGATCGGCGGCGGCACCTCCCAGATCCAGCGCACCATCATCGCGAAGTCGATGCGCCTGCCCGCCTGACCCGCCCGTTTTCCCGAGGAGAGAAGATCAATGGGGATCAACAACCGCATCGACATGCCCTACGACGAGCTGGAGGTCGGCCAGGTCTTCCGTACCGGCGGGCGGACGATCACCGAGGCCGACGTCGTCAACTACTGCGCGCTGACCGGCAACTGGATCGAGATCCACTCCAACAAGCACTACGCGGAGCAGACCCGGTTCGGGAAGCGGCTGGTGCAGGGGTCGCTGACGTACTCGATCATGACCGGGCTGATCCAGTTCGGCCCGTCGATCCAGGCGAACTACGGGATCGACAACCTGCGCTACCTCAAGCCGGTCGCGATCGACGACACGATCTACGTGACCGCCGAGGTCACCGCGAAGAAGGAAAAGGACGGCAAGTACGGCGTCACCACCTTCCTGATGAAGGCGCTCAACCAGGACGGCTACGTGGTGCAGCGCAGCGAGTGGAGCCTGCTGATGCTGCGCCGCCGCGAGGACCTCGAAGCGCTGCTGGCGGCGTCCCTGCCGACGGAGAAGCAGCCGGAGAAGAAGTGAGCGCCGGCGAACCGGTCGCCGCGATCGTCGGGATGGGCGACGCGTACGCGTCGAAGGCCGACCGGAAAGACCCGCTGCAGCTGGCCACCGAGGCGACGATGGCCGCGCTGGCCGACGCCGGGATCGGCAAGCACCAGGTGGACGCGGTGTTCACCGGTCGCTCGCCGTGGGCGGACAAGCGGTCCCAGTGGAGCAACATCTTCATCTCCCATCTGCAGATGCCGGTGACGCTCAACAGCGAGATCACGCTGCACGGAGCCGGGCTGACGTCGACCATCGCGGTGGCGTCGCAGATGATCGCGGCGGGCGCGGCGGAGTATGTGCTGTGCGTGCAGAGCGATGCGACCGAGTTGTTCGTGGACGCGGTGGCGATGGGTTCGGAGGCCGATTCGGACCCGCAATACGAAGTGCCGTACGGCCCGACCATTCCGTCTCTGTACGGGCAGGCCGCGTGCCGGTACTTCCACGAATACGGGCTGACCGAGGAAGACCTCGCCGACGTCGCCATCGCCAACCAGCGATGGGGTGCGCAGCATCCGCACGCGGCGAAGCGCAAGCACGGCGAGATCGACCGCGAGAAGGTGCTGTCGTCGCCGTACGTCGCCACGCCGCTGCGCCGGTGGATGTGCTCCACCTGGGGCGGTGGCACCGGCGGCGCGCTCGTAGTCACCTCCCCGGAGCGCGCGAAGGAAGCGCGCGACCCGGTCTGGGTGCACGGCTACGGTTCGGCGACGACGCACGAGTACCTCACCGACCGGATGAACATGAGGTCGGGCCGGTTCGCCGGGCTGGGCGAGTTCCCGAACCTCACGCACACCGCGACGGTCGAGGCCGCCCGCCAGGCGTTCACCCGATCCGGGCTCACTCCGTCCGATGTGGACATGCTGCAGCTGTCCGTCAACTTCGCGCACATGGGCCCGATCATCATGGAGGACCTGGGTTTCGCGAAGAAGGGTCACGGCATCGACGTGTACCGCGAGGGCCGCACCGGGGTCGACGGCGACCTGCCGACCGACACCAACGGCGGCTGGCTTTCCTTCGGGCAGCCGGGGATCTCGTGCAACATGGACAGTCTGGTCGAGGCGGTCCGGCAGTTGCGGGGGACCGCGCTGGGGCTGGCGCCAAAGCGGAAACCGCGCACAGTGCTGGTGCAAGGCGCGGGCGGAATGCTCGCCGCGGCGGGTGTGATGGTGTTGTCCGGCAACGAAGCTGGGAGGCCGTGATGAGCGAGGACTGGCCGCAGCCCTACCGGCTGCCGGATGCCGAACCGTACTGGTCGGCGCTCGGCGAGGAACGGCTCACTTACCAGCGCTGCGGTTCGTGCGGCGAGGTCGTGTGGCCCGCGCACTCGTACTGTCCGCACTGCTCCGCCCGCTCGCTCGGCTGGGAGCAGTCCCAGGGGCGCGGCACGGTGTGGTCCTACAGCACGATCACGCGCGGTCCGACGCCGGTGTGGGCGGCGCTCGTGCCTTACACGGTCGGGTTCGTCGAACTGGCGGAGGGTTACCAGCTGTTCACCCAGATCGAAGCGGAACCGGACGCGATCGAGATCGGCATGCCGGTCGAGGTCCGCTTCGTGCGGCGCGGGGAGCAGACGCTCCCGGTGTTCGCCCCGGCAACGGAGGAATGACATGGCAGGCCCGCTCGACGGTGTGCGGATCCTGGACTTGACCTCGAACTTCATGGGGCCGTACGCGTCCCTGTTGCTCGCGGATCTCGGCGCCGACGTCGCGAAGGTGGAGTCCCCGGAAGGCGACACCACCCGCGGCGTCGGCCCGCGGCGAAATCCCGGGATGGCCGCGATTTTCCTGCACCTGAACCGGAACAAGCGCAGCCTCGTGCTCGATCTGAAGCATCCGGACGGCCGCGACGCGCTCGTCCGCATGATGCGCTCGGCCGACGTCCTGCTGCACAGCCTGCGCCCGGCGGCGATGGAACGGCTCGGACTGTCCTATGCGGACGCTCGCGAGATCAATCCGCGGCTGGTGTACTGCGGCTGCTTCGGGTTCGGCCAGAACGGTCCCTACGCGGCGAAACCGGCTTACGACGACCTGATCCAGGCAGCGGTGGGCATGCCGGTGGTGCAGAGCCGCGGACAGGGCGAACCCGCGTACGTCGCGACGGCGATCGCGGACCGGGTGGTCGGCATGGCGACCTCGTCGGCGGTCACCGCCGCGTTGTACTACCGGGAACGCACCGGGCACGGGCAGGAGGTGCAGGTGCCGATGTTCGAGACGTTCGCCCATTTCGCGATGGGAGACCACCTGTACGGGCACACCTTCGTGCCGCCGATCGGGGAGTGGGGCTACGCGCGGATGCTGAACGCGGACCGCCGTCCTTACCGGACCCTCGACGGGTATCTGGGCGTCAACATCTACACCACCCGGCATTGGCAGCGGTTCTTCGCCGCGGTCGGGCGGTCGGACCTGGCGGAGGACCCGCGGTTCGCCGACATCCACGGCCGGACGGAGAACATCGGCGAGCTGTACGCGTTCCTGGCCGAGGTCTTCGCCACCCGGTCGACCGACGAGTGGCTGAAGGTGCTCACCGAGGCGGACATCCCGGTCATCCGGATGAACACGCCGGAGACGCTGCTGAGCGATCCGCACATGAGCGACATCGGGTTCTTCGCCGAGCAGGACCATCCCTCGGAGGGACGGCTGCGCACCATCGGCATTCCGCAGCAGTGGAGCGAAAGCGCTCCCGAGCTGCGGTACCCCGCGCCTCGGCTGGGCGAGCATTCGGCGGAGCTGCTGGGGGAGTTCGGGTTCGGCGAGAACGAGATCGGTGCGCTGGCCGCCTCGGGCGCTGCCGGGATCGGAGTGCGCGATGACGCGTGAGCTTCCCCTGAGCGGGATCGTCGTGGTGGAGCTGAGCGACAGCGCCTCGGCGCCGTTCGCCGGCAAGATCCTGGCCGAGCTGGGCGCCGAGGTGTGGAAGGTGGAGCGGCCGACCGGCGACTCCGCGCGCGGCTGGGGGCCGAGCGAGTGGAAGGGCGACGGGGCCGCGTTCCACGCGCTCAACCGCGGCCGTCGCTACCTCAGCCTCGACATCAAGGACCGTGAGCAGCTCGCCACGCTGCACCGGCTCATCGCCGAGCGGGCCGACGTTTTCCTGCACAACCTCCGGCCCGGCAGCGCGGCGAAGTACGGCCTCGACGCGGACAATCTGCGCGTGACGAAGCCGGAGCTGGTGCATTGCGAGATCGGTGCGTTCGGCAAGGCCGGGCCGCTGCGCGAACTGCCCGGCTACGACCCGCTGATGCAGGCGTTCTCCGGGATCATGGACATCACCGGGGAGCACGACGGCGGGCCGGTGCGCGCCGGGGTGTCCATTGTGGACTTCGGGACCGGCATGTGGGCGGTGATCGGCATCCTCGCGGCGCTCAACCGGCGGCACGTCAAGCACACCGGCGCCGCGGTGGACGCGTCGCTGCTGGAGACGGCGATCGCGTGGAACTCCGTCGGCATCGCCGGATACGCGGCGGACGGATACCCCGGAAGCAGGCACGGTTCCGGCGTGGCGTTCATCGTCCCGCACCGCGCTTTCGCGGCTTCGGACGGCGCATTGATCGTCAGCTGCGCCAACGACGCGTTGTTCGTCCGGCTGGCCGCCGCGCTCGGACACCCGGAATGGGCGGACGACCCGCGGTTCGCGACGAACGCCGCCAGGCTGGAGAACCGCGCCGAAATCGACCGGCTGATCGGCGAGCGGATCGCGAGCGGCACCCGCGCGCAGTGGCAGGACCGGTTGCAGGCGGCCGGGATTCCCTGCGCGCCGGTGCAGACCACCCCGGAGCTGGTCGGCCACGAGCAGACCCGGGAACTCGGCATCATCGGCGCAGCCGACGAGGGCGAGATCGGCGTCGTCGGGCTGCCCTTGTCCTTCGACGGCAGGCGTCCGCCGCCGCTGCCCGCGGTCCGCCCGATCGGCGCGGACAACGACCTGCTCGGCTCGGTGCTCCCGACCCGGGCCTGACCCGTCCCCGGACAGAAGTGGAAAGTGTCATGGCTGCGCCGTATTCGGAAAAGCAGTGGAGCGCGATCGAGTCCGCGCCTGTGGGCGAGGCTCGAGCGGTGCAGGAGGAGCGGTTGCGCGAGCAGTTGGCGTATGTGGCTGCGCGCAGCGTGTTCTATCAGGAGAAGTTCGCGGGGATCGACCTGGCGAAGGTGCGGACGGTCGAGGACCTGGCCGGATTGCCGTTCACGGAGAAGCAGGAGCTGCGCGAAAGCCTGGCCGCCGCACCGCCGCTGGGGGCGCACGCGGCGGCGAGCCCGGACGAGATCGTGCAGATCCAGGCCTCCTCGGGGACCACGGGCAGCCCGTCGTACGTCGGGCTGACCCGCGGCGACATCGAAACGTGGTGCGAGCTGGGCGCGCGGGCGCTGTACGCGAACGGGTTCCGGCCGGGCGACCGGTTGCTGCACGCGTTCGGGATGAGCAAGGGGTTCGTTGGCGGATTGCCGGTGGTGCAGATCCTGCAGCACATGGGCATCGTCGACATCCCCATCGGAGCCGAGGCCGGAGCCGAACGCCTGCTGCGCGTGCAGGCCGACCAGCGGCCCAACGCGCTGATCGGCACCCCGTACTTCCTCGCCTACCTCGCCGAACAAGCACCGGCGATCGTGGGCATGGACGCTCGTGATCTGGGCGTTCGCGCGATCAGCGTCGGCGGCGAACCCGGCGGCGGGCTGCCCGCGGTGCGGGAGAAGCTGGAATCGCTGTGGGGCGCGACCTCGCGGGAAATGCTCGGCGGCACCGACATCGCCTGCACCTACTGGGGCGAATGCGAGGCCGCGAACGGGATGCACTTCCTGTCGCCGGACCTGATGGTCGCCGAGTTGATCAACCCCGACACCGGCGAGCAGATCGCTCCGGTCGAGGGCGCGCAGGGCGAACTGGTGTACACCGCGCTGCGCAGGCAGGCGTCGCCGCTGGTGCGGTTCCGCACCCGCGACCACGTGATCGTGACCGGCACGGACTGCGCGTGCGGGAGGACCGGATACACGGTGCGGTGCATCGGGAGGACCGACGACATGTTGATCGTCCGCGGGATCAACGTGTTCCCGTCGGCGATCAAGCAACTGGTGGCGGAACTGGCCCCGGTCACCACCGGCGAGATGCGCATCCGCGCGGACTTCGAGGGGCATTCCACGCAGAAGCCGCTGCCGCTCGTGGTCGAACACGCGACTGGGTTGCCTGCGGAGAAACAGGCTGAACTCCGTACCTCCCTGGAAAGCCGGATCCGGTCCGCGCTGAACGTGAAAACCGCCGTCACGCTGGTCCCGGACGGCACTTTGAAGCGTCCTGACCACGTGAAAGTCAACCTCGTGGAACGGGTGCCCGCGCAGACCGCGTGATAGAGGTAGAGCGTGAGCGCGTTCAACAGGCTGCACCTGATCCGGCAGGTCGACCTCCTGACCCTGCGGCTGTTCCTGTCCGCGGTCGAGGAGAAGCAGATCGGGCTGGCCGCGATCCGGGAGAACGTCTCGGCGTCGACGGCGACGAAACGGATCCACGATCTCGAGGCCATCGCCGGCATCGAACTGCTGGACCGCGGCCCGCGCGGCGTGGTGCCGACGCCCGCGGGCGCGGTGCTGGCGCGGCACGTGCGGAAGATCTTCGGCAGTCTCGAGGACATCCGGTCGGAAATCGCGGCGTTCACCGAGGGAATGCAGGGAGATCTGACCATCGCTTCGGCGAGGTCGATCTTCGCGCCGTTTCTCGCCCGGGAACTCGGTGAATTCTACCGGCAATACCCGCAGGTCCGGTTGATCGTCCACGAAATCGAAAACCGGGAAATCGTGCAAGAGGTCGCGCGCGGCGAAGCGGATCTCGGAGTATTCGCCGCGGCGCACGAACTCGACCTGACCGGCGTGGATGTCACGCCGTACCGCCGCGACCGGATCGTGGTGGCGCTGCCGCGCGGGCACCGGTTCGCCGACCGGCTGAGCGTGACGTTCGCGGAGCTGCTGCCGGAGCCCCTGATCGCGGTGGGCCCGATGGCGGGCGCGTTCCGGGCCGCGGCGCGCCGGCTGGGCGAGGAGTTCGAGCCGGCGTTCACCGTGCGCAGCGGCGAGGTCGCGCTGAGCCTGGTCCAGGCCGGGCTCGGGGTCGCGGCGCAGCCGGAGTGCATGGTGCCGCGGGAGTTCCTCGACCGGGTCGCGGTGGTCGAACTCGCCGAACCGTGGGCGGAGCGGAAAATCCACCTCGCGACCGCCGCGGGCCGCCGTCCGGGGCCGGCGTGCCGGGCGCTGATCGAGCAGCTGCTGGACCGGCCCGTCGACGAACCCCCGGTCTCGTGACAGCCCGCCTTCCAGCCGCGGCGCCCCTGGCTGGTTCCCGCGGTACGTGAGGGGAACCCTGAGGGAATCTGATTCCCTCAGGGTTCCCCTCGCGCACCTTGGCACCCGGCTGTCGGGCGGGGCCGCTGACGGGGCGGGTTTCCGTTCCCCGAATTGCCGCTTCGGAGATTCCGAATTGATTCCCGCCGGGTGACCTGCCTAGCATCGAAACCGCAGCAAGAAATCCGTTGACTTCGCAATTCACGGCACTCACGAGTGCTGTTTTGTGCTGCCGGAAACAGGAGGCCGAAAACGATGAACGCACATCGGGGTGCGGTGGTCGGGTGCTGACCCGCGGAGCGGTGCTGCGGGAAACGCCGGGCAGGTACGAGGTCGTGGAGCTGGAGGTCGAGGACCCGCGACAGGGCGAGCTGCGGGTGCAGATGGCCGCGAGCGGCCTGTGCCACTCCGACGACCACTTCGCCACCGGCGACCAGACCCCGCCGATCCTCCCGTTCGCCGGCGGGCACGAAGGGGCCGGAATCGTCGAAGCGGTCGGGCCCGGCACCCCGGGTTTCGCCGAAGGCGACCACGTCGTGTTCTCGTTCCTCCCGGTCTGCGGCCGGTGCCGGTTCTGCGCCCGCGGCCTGCAGAACCTCTGCGATCTCGGCGCCTCGCTCGGCACCGGCGCCCGGCCGGAGGACCCGACGTCGTTCCGGCTCTCCCTCGACGGGCAGCCGGTCGGCCAGATGGCCGGGTTGTCGACCTACTGCGAGCACACCACCGTCTCCACCGCGTCGGTGATCAAGATCGATCCGGACATCCCGCTCGAGGTGGCGTGCCTGACCGGCTGCGGCGTCGGCACCGGATGGGGAGCGGCGGTCAACTCCGCTGCTGTCCGCCCCGGGCACGTCGTGATCGTGATGGGCATCGGCGGCATCGGGATCAACGCCGTCCAGGGCGCCGCACACGCCGGCGCCGCCGCCGTGATCGCGGTCGATCCCGTTGCGTTCAAACGGGAATCCGCGCTGAAGCTCGGCGCGACCCACGCGGTCGCGGACATGGCCGGGGCCACCGAACTGGCCCGGTCGATGACCAACGGGCAAGGCGCCGATTCGGCGATCGTCACCGTCGGCGTCGTGACCGGCCGGCACCTCGGCCAGGGACTCGAAGCGGTCCGCAAGGCCGGCACGTGCGTCGCGGTCGGGCTGGGGGAGAGCTTCGTCCGCGACGGCGATTTCAACCTGCACGAGCTCGTCCTCTACCAAAAGCGTCTGCAAGGTTCGCTGTTCGGCGCGAGTTCGCCTACCGCGGACATCCCGGCCCAGCTGGAGATGTACCGCCAGGGCGCGCTGAAGCTCGATGAGCTGATCACCACCCGCTACGCCCTCGACGACGTCGCCGCCGGGTTCGACGACCTGAAAGCGGGCCGGAACCTCCGCGGCGTCATCGTCCACTCCGCCTGACGAACGAAAGGACAACGATGTCCGCACAGGTTTCGCCCCGGGAAACGATCGCCGTCGGCGACATCAGCATCACCTACCTGCCAGACGGAGAGGCCAGCGTCTCGGAGACCGCGCTGTTCCCGGCTGGCACTCCGGAGCTGTGGAACGCGCACCGGGAACTCTTCGACACCGACGGCAAGCTCCTGCTGTCCCTCGGCACCTTCCTCATCCGCACCGGCGATCGCAAAATCCTCGTCGACCTCGGATTCGGCGACCACACCGTCGACTTCCCCGCCGCGGACGGCGTGTTCCGCTCCGGGCGGCTGCTCACCAGCCTCCGCGAGGAGGGTTTGGCTCCCGAAGACATCGACACGGTTTTCTACACGCACCTGCACATCGACCACGTCGGATGGACCGCTCAGGACGGGAAACTGACCTTCGGCAACGCACGCCACCTCGCCGGCGAACGCGAAGTCGAGTACTGGCAGTCCCTCGGCGACCACCCGATGGCGGCAGTCGGCCCGGGTGGCGCGCTGGATGCGCTCGAAGGACGGGTCGACGCGGTTTCGGACGGCAGTGTCGTCGCGCCCGGCGTATCCGTCGTCGCGACGCCCGGCCACACCCCGGGCCACTGCTCGCTGGTGGTGTCGTCGGGACACCAGCGCGCGATGATCCTCGGCGACGTGTTGCATTGCCCGGTGCAGCTCACCGACAACGAGGTCTCCCTCGTCTTCGAGGTGGACGCCGAACTGGGCGTCCGCACCCGCGACCGGATCATGGGCGAACTGGAGGGCGACCCCGACGCGGTCGCCGCGCAATGCCATCTCACTGGCTCGGCGTTCGGCCGGGTGCTGCGCGGCCGCTCTCGCCGGACGTGGACCGCGCTGAACGCCCAGGGCGTCTCGTGACGATGCCCGCCGAGTACTTCGAGATCGACTCGGCCGCGGTCGGCGCCCGGTTCGCGGTGAGCGTCTTCTTGCCGCGCGGTTACGACCGCGGCGGGGATCGGCCGCTGGTGTACGCCACGGACGGCAACATCGTCGGGCCGCTCACCGAAGGCCTGCGCGGTGCGCTCGCCGACCGGCAACAGGCGCGCCCGGTCGAGCCGTATGTCCAGGTGAACGTCGGCTATGTCGCGGAGGACGCGCCGAATCAGCTGGTCTTGCGCAACCGCGACCTGGTTCCCCCGGGCGAGGGCGTGCCGGACTTCATGCGCGCGCACATCCGAGGCCGGCTCGGCGTCGACTCGGGCGCGGTGCCGGAATCGGTGTGCGACGACTTTTTCGCGCAGCAGAAGAACGCTCGCGCGGACAACTTCCTCGCGTTCCTGGAGACCGAACTGCATCCGGAGATCGAGTCCCGTTACCGGTTCCGTCCCGACGATGTCGGACTGTTCGGCTACTCCTACGGCGGCCTGTTCACCCTGTTCGCCTTGACTTCGGGTTCCGCCCTCTTCACCCGGTTCGGCGCCAGCAGCCCGGGAGTGGTCGTGCCGGACAGCCGCATCTACGAACGCTACGAAAACCTGCACCGACTGCCCCGGGAAACGTTCCTGCACCTGACCGTCAACGCGTACGAAATTCTCGGCCCCAGCAAGTTCTACCGGCACCTGGCCATCGAGTTCCTGCGCTTCCTCGACGTGGTGACCGAGCGCCCGCTGCCGGGCCTGCGAGTAAGCACCGAGCTGATCCCGGGCGAATCGCACAGCACCGGAATGGTCGACGCGTACCGGAGTTTCCTGCGTGCCTGCTACCCCGGAGGTGCTTCATGAAGACGACCGCCGCGCTGCTGTGGGAAGCACCGGGCACGTGGGACGTACGCGAGGTCGACCTGGATCCGCCGAAGGCGGGCGAAGTCCTCGTGCAGATGATGGCGTCCGGTCTGTGCCACTCCGACGATCACTTCGCCCAGGGCGACATCCCGTTCCACTCCTATCCTGCCTGCGGCGGCCACGAGGGCGCGGGCATCGTCCGCGAAGTCGGGCCAGGTGTCACCCGGGTCGCGCCGGGCGACCACATCGTCACGTCGTTCATCCCGGCGTGCGGGCACTGCCGGATGTGCGTGGCCGGGCGGCAGAACCTCTGCGACAACGGGGCGCTGATCACCGTCGGCACCCAGCTCGACGGTACGTTCCGGATGCACGCGGACGGTCGCGGCGTGGCACAGAACGCGTGCATCTCCACGTTCTCCGAATGGACCGTCATCCCCGAGGTGTCCGCGACGCCGATCCGCCGAGACATCCCGTTCGAGGTCGCCGCGATCGTCGGCTGTGCGGTCCCGACCGGCTGGGGTTCCGCGGTGCGCGCGGCCGGGATCGCGGCCGGGGACGTGGTGATCGTGATGGGCACCGGCGGCATCGGGATGAATGCGGTGCAGGGCGCGCGGTACGTCGGGGCCGAGCACGTCCTCGCAGTCGATCCGCTGGCGATGAAGCGCGAACTCGCGCTGAAGCTCGGGGCCACGGAGGCGTTCGCGGACATCGGCGAGGCGACCGAACGAGCCTGTTCGCTGACGAACGGCCAGGGCGCGGACTCGGCGATCGTGTGCGTCGGCGTGCTCGCCGCCGAGCACCTCGCGCAGGCGTACGCGGCGATCCGCAAGGGCGGCACGCTCGTGGTGACCAGCGCGGCGAAGCACGATCTCACCGGGATTCCGGTGCCGCTGCTCGAATTCACCATGTCGGAAAAGCGGATCCAGGGCGCGCTCTACGGAATGGGCGGCCCGGCCCGGGAGATCCCGCTCATGCTGGACCTGTACCGGAACGGCTCGCTGAAACTGGAGGAGCTGATCACCCGGACCTACGACCTCGAACAGGTCAATGAAGCGTACGCGGACCTGCACAACGGGCTGAACGTGCG
Source organism: Amycolatopsis sp. cg13 (assembly GCF_041346965.1). Lineage (GTDB taxonomy): Bacteria > Actinomycetota > Actinomycetes > Mycobacteriales > Pseudonocardiaceae > Amycolatopsis. Next base: position 1,498,449 of record NZ_CP166848.1, on the reverse strand, counting down.
CGGAGTGGTGAGTTTCGCGAACCGGCACGGAGGATCCTGATGACCACGTTGGACGGAAAAGTCGCCCTGATCACCGGTGGCACCGGCGGGATCGGCCGCGGCGTCGCGCGGCGGTTGGCCGCCGCCGGGGCGACGGTGGTGCTGAACGGGCGGGAGGAGCGCAAAGCCGAGGCCGCGCTGGCCGAGTTGGACGGCAAAGGCCATTTCGTGGCAGGCGATGTCCGGTCCGCCAAGGACATGGCCGCGGTGGCGGCCGAAACGGCCGAACGATTCGGCGGCATCGACATCGTCGTGCCCAGCGCGGGCGGCAACGACGACGAGGCCCGCACCACCGCGGTGCGCGGGCCGTTCGCGGACATCGATCTGGAACGCGTCACCGCGTTCATCGGTGCGGCTGTCGCGGCGAAGCTCAACGTCGTGCAGGCGGCTGTGCCGTACCTGCGGGAGCGGGGCGGCGGCAGCGTCGTCTTCGTGACGTCGGAGGGCGGCCGGGTCCCGACGCCCGGCCAGACCGCTATCGCCACCTTCTCCGGCGGCTTGATCATGGCGAGCAAGGTGCTGTCGAAAGAGCTTGCGCGCGACCGGATCCGGGTGAACTGCGTCTGCGTCACGGTGGTCCGCGACTCTCCGTCGTGGACTGCCGCGTTCGAATCGGAAGACGCGGTGAGCGACCGGCACCGCAGGCAGTACGAGAAGATCATCGGACGCAGCCCGCTCGGCGTCGCGGCTCCCGACGACATCGGCGACGTCGTCGCGTTTCTGGCTTCCGAAGAGTCCCGGTACCTCACCGGCCTGGTCGCCAGCCCGACCGGCGGCCTCACCATCCACTGAGGAGGTCCCGTGATGCTGCCGGACGCGCTGAGCGGGCGCTGGTACAACTCCCCGGCGTTCGACCCGGACGACCCGTGGGCCGATTTCGCGCCGCGGAGCACGGCGGTCGTGCTCGTCGACCTGATCAACTGGCAGGCGCACCGCGACGGGTTCAGCGCACGGGTGGCCTCGGGGGACTACAAGACAGCACGGTGCGAGAACGTCGTGGTCCCGGCGCTGTCGCGGGTGCTGGCCGCGGCCCGGGATGCGGGCGCGGCGATTGTCCATTCGAGACTGGCCAGCCGTGCGGCGGATTGTGCGGACATCGTCCCGGCGTTGCGGGCGTATGTGCGGGCGGCGGAGGCGTGGGAAGGAAACTGGGCCGCGGAACCTCTCGACGGACTTCACGCGCCGGGAGACCTGCTGGTCACGAAGTCCGGCTCGGGTGCGTTCGGCAGCTCGGATCTCGACCAGGTGCTGCGGAACCTCGGCGTGCGGACGGTGCTCTACGCCGGCGTGGTGACCGACCGGTGCGTCCTGCTCACCGCCGCGGCCGGATTCGATCTCGGCTATCAGCAGTACCTGCTGACCGACTGCACGGCCGCCTCGACCGCCGGGGACCAGGCCGCGGCGGAGCGGCTGATCAGCGGGTACCTGGCGCGGCCGGTCACCGCGGCCGAGGCGGTCAGGGCGTTCGAGGCGGGCTGACGGACGGGTCCGCGGCGGGTTCCGCGTGGGTCTTGGCCCAGCTGGCGAGCAGAAGGAGGGCGGCGTGGTCGCCGGGCGGGGCGAGGTAGCTGTAGAGGCTGAGCCCGTCGGTGCCCGGGATCGCGAACCCTTCGTAGCGCAAGGTCAGGTCGCCGACCACCGGATGCCGGAACTGCTTCTCGCCGCGGTCGTGGGTCCGGACGTCGTGGCGGGCCCAGCGGGTCTTGAACTCGTCGCTGCGGGTGGCCAGCTCGCCGATCAGTTCGGTGAGCTTCCGGTGGTAGGGCGCGCGTCCGGCTTCGGCGCGCAGCAGGCAGACCGCGTAGTCGGCGATCAGGCCCCAGTCCGGGAAGAACTCGGCCGAGCGGTCGTCGAAGAACACGTACCGGGCGAGGTTGGGCGTGCCGGGGGCACGGTCGTAGGCGTCCGCGTACAGCGCGCGGCCGAGATCGTTGGCCGCGACGAGGTCGAGGCGGCCGTTCTGCACCAGCATGGGCAGGTCGGGCGTGCGGTCGAGCATCAGCAGCACGCCGTCCGGGACGCGGTCGGGGGCGCGCCGGGCGCCGGTGCGGGGCCGGGCGCGGGCGAGGCCGAACAGATGCGCCGTCTCGACGTCGTTCAGCAGCAGTGCCCGGGAGATCGCGTAGAGCACCTCGTCGGAGATGTCGCCGGCGCGGCCGCGTTCGATCTGGACGTAGTAGTCCGGGCTGACCCCGGCGAGCGTCGCGACCTCCTCGCGCCGGAGCCCGGGCACCCGGCGACGTCCGGACGAGGGCAGCCCGACCTGGTCAGGCGTCACTTTCGCCCGGCGGGAGACCAGGAACTCCTTGAGATCCGTCGCCACGCTCATCCTCCACACGGTAGGCGGTCCGGCCGGTCCGGGGGAGGGGACGACAGCACCCCCCGCCCCGGCGGCGGGTCAGAGGTTCTCGCGGTAGAACGGCACGAGCCGCTCGAGCGCGATCTTCACCGGCTCCGGCTTGTCGTAGAGGTCGTAGTGCGACCAGCCCTCGGCGACGACGAGTTCCTTCTTCTCCGACCGGGCGCGGCGGACGATCTCCAGGCCGTCCCGGTAGGACCCGAACGCGCCCGGCTTGTCGCCGACGACGACCAGCAGCGGCTGGGTCAGCAGCACCTCGGCGCGGTTGAACGCGTCCCAGCCGACCGCGGTCGCCTGGTGCGAGAACAGTGCCCGGTTGAGCCCGTGCGGCTTGCGGCCGCGGTCGCTGCGGTAGTACTCGGTGGCCTCGTACACGTCGATCTCGGTCAGGCCGAGTTCCTGGGCCTTCTCCGGCGACGGCGGCAGCAGGTCGTCCACGCGCAGTTCCGCGCCGCGGGCTTCGGCGGTGCGCTGCGCGGCCATCGCCTCCAGCGCGGCGATCGGGTCGTAGTTCGTGAACGACTCGTGCATCAGCCGTCCGTAGTTCGCGCCGGCGACGGTGCCGAGCGCCTTGATCCGGCGTTCGGTCATGGTCGCGTTCACCGAGTAGCCGCCCGCGCCGCAGATCCCCAGCACACCGATCCGGTCCTCGTCCACATAGGACTGAGTGACCAGGTAGTCGATGACGTAGCTGAAGTCCTGCACGCGCAGCGTCGGGTCTTCGATGAACCGCGGTTCGCCGCCGCTGGCGCCCTGGAAGCTCGCGTCGAAGGCGACGGCGACGAAACCCGCGTCGGCGAGCGCGGTTCCGTAGACATTGCCGGAGGTCTGCTCCTTGCAGCTGCCGATCGGATGCGCGGTGATGACGACGGGGTACTTCTTGGTTTCGTCGAACTCCGGCGGGAAGTACACGTCCGCCGCGATGTCCCAATAGAGCGCTTTCACGCTGACTTGCTCGATTTTGCCCGGCACAGTCTCTCTCGCTTCCTTGGTCGGTTCCCTTCGGTGCTTTCCACGCTACGAACCTCGGCCGCGGTGAGGGAGGGGCTGAGAGCACCCCTTGCGCGCCCGCTGGCCTGCCTGCCGCCGAGGCAGGGGAACCGAATCGGCCTGGCACCAAGGAGATTGCCACGATGAGCGACCACCGCGACCACCACAGCGGCGGGGCGTCGGGCCAGCGTCGGCGGCACCGCTCCGGCTGCGGATTCAGCCACCCAACGGGGTTGTCTTCTCCGGCGTGAATCTCCGGGGCAGGCGGAGGCTGTTGAAGGATCGTCAGCGCCGGCAGGCCACCTGCGCGGCGACCGAGCTGGGCTCGGCCATCGTGCCGATTGCGCCGCGGGTGCGCGAACGGCGTGACGCGCTGAGCGCAACAACCCGTCCATGACACGGTGCAGCGGAGGCTTGGGCGGACCTTCACTCTGGAGTGTCAGCGATGGCGATCGCAGGCGACGTCAGGCTGAGCGCATCGCATCCATGTCCGGAGGCTCCTGTGCGGTCGGCGAGGCCGATCGTTTCCAGGGCGGTGTCGCGGTGAGCGGAGACGGTCCCACCCAGTCGCCGGTCACCTTGTCTCTGGGGACCGTCCCGAGTAAAGCGCGGAAGCCTGCTTCGGTTGCGCATTCGCGGGCAAGTTTGGCGATGTAGGCCTCGGTGTAGCCGTAATCGCCGTGTGGCTCGTCGTAGAGACAGTAGCTTTCGATCGTCCTCTCGGGATGCGGATCTCCGACCAACGGTCGCACACCGAGCTTCTTCCAGGCTGTGGTGAATAGATTTGTGTTGAATATGAACGGTATCCGGTCCTGGATCGCTCGTGCGGCCTGTGCCGGCCGGAGCAACCCGTGTCCGACGACGGGTCGTTTGTGTTCGCGGACGACGACGTAGCCTCTTCTGCCGATCGCCTCGACGGTGGCTCGTTGTTCCTCAGTGAGGTCGTCGTAGCGGGTGAACTGGACCGCGAGTGCGTCCGGGTCTTTGGGCGCGAGTTCCTGGAGCACTCGCAGCCGGAAGTCGTATCGCGGGTCCTGAGTGACGGAGGCATCGAGGCCGGCGTCATAGTCGGCGATGAAGGTCCGCAGTGGTGCGGGCAGCCGCGAGCGCAGCCGTCGCAGGGTACGCTCGCCCTCGTCGGTGAAGCTTCCGACAAAGACCGGGAACCGCAGGCGGGTGGCGAGGGACGAGCCGGTTCCGAATTGGCCAGTGAGCTCCTGCTCGTAGTTGAGCAGAAGCGCTTGGCTCTGGCCGCTCACGGAGACCGCGAGTGCTCGCTGTTCGCGGGCGTACCGGTGTTCGATCTTGTTGCGCAGGGCGACGAAGAATTCCAGGTTGGCCCGTTCCGGAGCGGCTTTGTCAGGCCAGCGGTGCCGCACACAGGTGGCCAGCTCCCAGCGCTTCGGTTCACCGTCGACCCGTTCCAGCCGTTTTGCCCGTCCCCGCATGCGCCAATACCGGAAGTCGATGCTGTCCCGGGTGAGTTCGGCGTGCAGGAGGTAAAGCCAGGCGAGGTGCATGTGAACGACGAAGCCTTCGAAGGAACGGACCTCCGAGGAGTCGTTGTACAAGCGCACGGCGAGCTGGGCTTCATCGCGAGAAGCGTCGACCATGTGCAGGAATCGCGGTCGCGGTGGCATGCGATGAAGGTCGGGATTGTGTCACCGGCTGTTACTGGGCTGCCGTATTCGTGGCCCGACGCGGCCGGCTGGCTGGGTCAGGCGACCTGCCGTCCGTTGGGCCGGTTGAGTTCCCAGTCGTCAGGGTCGTGGTTGACCCAGACCGTGGTGTCCGGCCTGCTGGCGAGCAGCTTCAGCTTGCGCAGGCCGGTTTCCTTGTCGGGGTTGGAGACGTCCAGCGGCATGCCGGTGGTCTGCTCGATGTTGCTGCGCAGGTGGGCGGCGTCGCTGCTCAGGACGATCTGCTTGCCGTCGGGCAACCGCACTTGCAGTCCGAGCGTGCCGGGGGTGTGGCCGGGCAGGGACAGGATCGTCACGCTGCCGTCGCCGAAGACGTCATGGTCGTAGCCGCGGGGGACTTCGAGCCAGTCGATCCGGCTCGCCGCGTCGAGGTCGTGTTCTCGGAACATGGCTGCGTCGAGTGCGCGTGGCGTGCGGGCGTAGCGCAGTTCGTCGGCTCCGAGGAAGCCTTGCGCGCCGGGGAACAGGTCGAGGCCGCCGGTGTGGTCGAAATGCAGGTGCGAGATGACGACCTGCCGCACGTCCTTCGTGGTGAAACCGATCGACTCCAGCTGGGTGTCCAGCCGATGGTCTTCGGGGAATCGGATGTCGAAGGCTTCGGCGAGGGGGCCGTAGGCGCGGGCGGGGTCACCGGCGGCGGTGCTGTCTAGTCCGGAGTCGAACATGAGCAGGCCGAGGTCGTGCTCGATCAGGAAGGTCGGGATCGGCACGGCGAGCGGGGTGCCGCCGGTGCCGAGCTGGAACAGGCCGCAGTCGGTGGCGATGGTCGGGGCGTCGAGCGCCCAGAGGTGTTTGACGGTGCCGGACACGGAGGTCTCCTTCGGGCTGTTCAGGCGAGGACGACGGCGCGGGCGCCTTGTTCCGCGGCGCAGTAGTCGACGGCTTTGGCGATGTCGGTGAAGGCGAAGGTTTCGGTGACCAGCTGGTCGAGGTGCAGGGCACCGCTGCGGTACAGCTCGACCAGGCGCGGGATGTCGCGTTTGACGTGCGCTGAGCCGTACAGGCAGCCCTTCACCGTCTTGCCCGCCATGACGACGTTGCCGAAGACCTCGTCGATGCCGACGCCTGGTCCGGCGCCGACGAGGACCGTCGTGCCGCCGCGGCGGGACATGGCGATCGCCTGCTGCACGGTTTCGTGTCGTCCGGCCACCTCGATCACGACGTCCGCTCCGCGACGTCCGGTGCGGGCTTGCACCTGCTTGACGACGTCGGGGCCCGCGGTCAGGGTGTGGGTGGCGCCGAGTTCGGCGGCCAGCGCCAGGCGGTCCGCGTGCACGTCGATCGCGATGATGGTGGTGGCTCCGGCGATTCGGGCGCCTTGCACGGCGTTGAGGCCGACACCGCCGCAGCCGACGACGGCGACGGTGTCGCCCACACGCACTTCGCCAGTGTGGACGGCGGCGCCGAATCCGGTGAGGACACCGCAGCCGAGCAGGGCGGCGGAGGCGATCGGGATGTCGTCGGGGATCTTGATCGCGGCTCCGGCGGGCACGACGGTCCGTTGCGAGAAGCTGCCCAACCCGCAGAACTGGCGGACAGGGGCGCCGTTCAGGCTCATCCGGGTGCTTCCGTCGACCATGGTGTGCGCGCCGAGCATGGTCCGGGGACGGCCGCACAGGTGCTGTTCGGCTCGCTGGCAATAGAAACAGCTTCCGCAGCTGGCCAGCCAGGACAGCACTACGTGGTCACCGGCTTTCAGGTCCTCGACGCCGGCACCGACCTCGACGACCACGCCCGCGCCTTCGTGGCCGAGGACCAGCGGTACCGGCGCGGGGAGCTTTCCGGTGAAGACGCCCACGTCGGATTGGCACACGCCGGTGGCGCGTACTTCGACGACGACCTCTCCGGGGCCTGGATCGGCCAGCGTGATTTCGGTGATCCGGAGGGCGGAGCCCGCCTTCTCGAGCAGCGCGGCTTCAGTCATTTCGCTTGCCTCCATAAGTTGTGCGGAGAACGCTCTTGAGGACCTTTCCGCTGGCGTTGCGCGGCAGGTCGTCCACGAAGTGGAAGTGTTTGGGGACCTTGTATTTGGCCAGTCGTTCCGTTAGCCATTGGCGTACGTGCTCGGCGTCGACCGGGCGGCCTTCGGCGGGCACGATGATCGCGGCCCCGGTCTCGACGTACCGGGGGTCGGGGACGCCGATCACCGCGGCGTCGGCGACATCGCGGTGTCCGGTCAGGACCATCTCGACTTCGGCCGGGTACACGTTTTCGCCGCCGCTGCGGTACATGTCCTTGCCCCGCCCGGCGATCGTCAGGAAGCCGTCTTCGTCGATGCTGCCCAGATCGCCGGTGTGGCACCACCCGTCGACGAAGGTCGCTTCGGTGGCGTCCGGAAGGTTCCAGTACCCGATGCTCACCCCGCCGCTGCGGACGCAGATCTCGCCGACTTCTCCGCTGCCGGTGAGAGTTCCGTCCGGCCTGATCACCTTCACCTCGGTCATGGCCTGCGGGCGGCCGATGCTGCTTTCGCGGCCGCGCGCCACCGCGAATTCCAGGCTGGTGCTCACCGCGCCGCCTTCGGTGAGGCTGTAGGACTGCACCAGTTCGACGCCGGGGAGCCGACGTTCCATCTCGTCGTAGATCCACGGCATGACGACGTCGCCGCCGGTGACGATCCGGCGGAGGGCGGCGGGGACGAGAGTTTCGATCGCGTCCATGTGCAGCAGGTCGGCGAGCATGAAGGGATAGAGGAGCATGGACGTGGTGCCGTTGTGCCGGGCGACTTCAAGGAACCGTTCGCAGGTGAAGTTGCCGGAGGGGAAGGTGACCGCCGTGCCGTGTGCGAGCAGCGCGGGCAGCAGCAGCACTTCGAAGCCGCCCGCGTGGAAGAGCGGTCCGCTGGTCTGGGCGACGGTGCGCTCGTCGATGCGCCACCGTTGCGCCTGGACGGAGCCGATCCACAAGGCGTTGCCGTGGGAGAACAGCACACCCTTCGGCCGCCCTGTCGTACCGGACGAGTACATCAGCGAGACGGGGTCGTCGGCGTTCAGTTCGGGGAAACCGGAGGCGTCGGACTCCTCGGCGGCGAACACCGGCAGGGGAGTGGCCCAGTCCGGGCCAGCGCCGGTCGAGTGGCGTGAAACATAAGTGGTGACCGCGATGCCGTCGCGGAGGTTCTCGATCACCGGCGTGAACTCGGCGTCGAACAGCAGCAGGCTCGCGCTCGAATCGCTCAAGGCGAACTCGAGTTCCGGGCCGGTCAGCCGCCAGTTGAGGCGAACGGCGATGCCGCCCACCCGGCCGATCGCGAGGTACAGCGCGATGTAGTCGGCACAGTTGCGCAGCAGGAGCGCGACCCGGTCGCCTTTCCGCACGCCCGCTCGTTGCAAGGCACGGGCATAGCGCAGTTCCCTCGCCCGCAGTTCCGTCCAGGACACCGCGGGTTCGCCGCCCAGGACGACGGCCGGGCGGCCGGGGTCGATCGGCGGCAGTTGGCCCGCGATCGAATCGGTGACGTAGTTGAGGCTCATCCCCATCGATGACTCCCGTGTCTCGCGTCGGACGGCTAAACGATCGCTCCGGATGCCCGCAAAGCGGTCACCTCTTCCGCGGTCAGGCCCCAGTCGAGCAATGCGGTGCCGGTGTCGGCCCCCGCGGGAACCGCCGGGCCTTGGACCGCACCCGGGGTTCGGCTGAACCGCGGCGCAGGAGCGGGCTGCAGCACGCCGTCGACCGGAACGAAGCTCTTCCTGGCCGCCGCGTGTTCGTGACGCAGTGCCTCGTCCAGGTCGAGGACCGGTGTCGTGCACGCTTCCCGGCCTTCGAACCGGGCTTCCCACTCGGTGCGCGAACGAGTGCGGAAGACAGCGGCGATCGTCGCGTGCAGCGACGGCCACTCGGCGCGGTTCCATTGGCGCGCGGCGAGTTCCGGTGCCAGTTCGAGGACAGCGAGCAACTCGGCGAAGAACTTGGCCTCGATCGCGGCGACAGCCATCCAGCCGCAGTCGGCGGTCTCGTAGACGGTGTAGAACGGCGCGCCGCCGTCGAGAGCGTTGCTGCCACGCTCGGGCGTGAGCATCCCGGCTTGGTGCTGGCCGTAGAAGACGCCGCCGAGCAGGGCGATTCCGTCCAGCATCGACGCGTCGACGACCTGGCCGGGGCCGCCGTTACGGGCTTCCCACAGGGCGGCCACCAGGCCCATGGCGAGCATCAGCCCGCCGCCGGCGTAGTCGCCGAGCAGGTTGAGCGGGATCGCCGGCGGTCCGCCCGCTGGTCCCATCGTCGCGAGCAGGCCGGACGTCGCGAGGTAGTTGAGGTCGTGTCCGGCGGTCTGGCTCAGGGGACCCTCCTGGCCCCAGCCCGTAGCCCGCCCGTAGACCAGGCTGGGGTTGCGTGCGAAGCAGTCCTGCGGGCCCACGCCAAGCCGCTCGGCGACTCCCGGGCGGTTGCCCTCGATGAGGACGTCAGCCTGTTCTGCCAGCCGCAGCACCACATCGACGCCTTCGGGGTGCTTCAGGTCGACCGCGATCGAGCGCCGTCCCCGGTCGTTGACGAAAGCCGGTTGCCGCCCGTTGGCGGCGCCGAGATCGGTGCGCATCGTGCCCACGGCAGCTGGCCGGTCCACCCGCAGCACTTCGGCGCCGAGATCGCTGAGCAGCATTCCGCACCACGGCCCCGGCCCGATCCCGGCGAGTTCAACGACCTTCAGCCCCGCCAACGGCCCCGCCCTCACGCGGCACCGACGAGGATCTGCTTGAGCTCGGTGAAACCGAGAATCCCTTCGGGGCCGGACTCACGACCCCAGCCCGACGCGCCGACCCCGCCGAAGGGAGCGCTCATCGCCGGACCGAAGGAATTGACCGCCACCGCCCCGGCGCGAATCCGGCCCGCGATTTCGATCCCTGCCTCGACATCAGCGGTGTACACCGCACCCGACAGCCCGAACTCGGTGGCGTTGGCCAGCCGGACGGCGTCGTCGAGGTCGCGGTACACCTGCACCGCGGTCACCGGCCCGAACACCTCGCGCCGCACCAGTTCGGCGTTCTCGGCGACGTCGGTGAAGATCGTGGGCTGGTGGAACCACCCGGTCTCCAGCCCGGCGGGCCGTCCGCCGCCGGTGACGAGCCGGGCGCCGTCCTGCCTCGCCCGGGCGACGAAACCTTCGGTGCGGCGCAGAGCCGCCTCGTTGACCAGCGGGCCGATGTGCGTCGCCCGATCGAGCGGATCACCGATGACGAGGCGTTCCCAGGCGGACTTCAGCCGCTCGACGACCTCGTCGTGCCGACGTTCGGAGACCAGGATCCGGGACAGCAACGCGCACACCTGGCCCGCCCCGTTGGTAGCGCCGGGCACGAGCGCCCGCAGCACCTTGTCCAGCGGCGCGTCGTCCAGGATCACCGCCGGCGACTTCCCGCCCAGTTCCAGTTGAGTGCGCGCGTACCGGCCGTGCGTGACCGCGAGGACGTCCTGCGCCGCCGGGTGCCCGCCGGTCAGCGAAACCAGATCCACCCGGGAGTCCCGCGTCAGTGCCTGCCCGACGGTGACCGGTCCCGACACGAAGTTCACCACTCCGGCGGGAAAACCGGCTTGCTGGGCGCATTCCGCCACTAACGCCATCGTCAACAGGGATTCCGGTGCTGCCTTGACGATCACGGGGCACCCGGCGAGCAACGCCGGAACGACCTTGGACGCCACCGTCACCACCGGACCGTTGTAGGGCAGCATCGCCGCTACGACACCGGCGGGCTCCCGGCGCAGGAGGACATCGCCGAGTTCCGAGGGCTGGCGTCGTTCCCGCAGCATCTCCTCGGCGCCGTCGAGCGCGGATCGCCACGAGGCGAGAGTCCCGAACCGGTGCAGCGCCTTGCCGTGCCGCACCGGCATTCCCGCCTCGACGGCCCAGGCCACGTCCAGATCGGCCGCACGCCGGTCGACGTTGTCCAGCCAGCGGGCGCACGTCGCGACCCGGTCGGCCAGGGGAGTGGCGGCCCACGCTCCACGGGCGGAGAAGGCGGCATCGACCGCCGCGGTCGCGTCGTCTTCGGAGGCCTGCCGTGCCGTGCCGACCGGACTCGCGTCCGACGGAGACACGATGGTGTGCCCGTCTCCGGTCGCCGGCCGCCATTCGCCACCGACGAAGACGTCGTCGGTGTGCGGTACCCGTACGCCTGCCGCTTCCACGATTCTCCTGACCGCTAGATTCCCTACAGGTGAATAGATAATATATTGTGCGTTCAGATCGGGCAAGCGAGGAGGCCGGGTGAAGGACGCGAGCGGCACCGAGGCCCGCGCGACGCGCAAACGCGCCGAGCGGGTCCGGCTCATCGAGCACACCGCCGCCCGGCTTTTCGCCGAGCGCGGCTACGAGGCGACGAACTTCGAGGACATCGGCGCGGCCTTGGACCTGCGCGGCCCCAGCCTCTACCACTACTTCTCGTCGAAGGAAGAGCTGTTCCTCCGGTGCATGGAGCACGCGGCCGCGGAGGTGTTCCCTCGGCTCGTCGCGATCGCGAAGTCGGAACACCCGCCACGGGAAAGGCTGAGGCTGATGTTCCGGGAGGAAGCCGTGCTCGCTCTTCGCGAGTACCCGGAGTTCATTCCGCTCTTCCTCAAGGTGCGGGTCCCGGTCGCGGCGCTGGAGTCCCGTCGCGACGAACTCCGGCGCGAGCAGACCATGATCTTCCGGGCCGTGGCGGACGAGCTGGCCGAGGACCTGCACCTGACCTTGAATCTGGCGCTGGGCGGACTGGCGCTCATCGGCGAATGGTTCGACCCGGAAGACCGGCTCGGCGTGGACGAGTTCGCCGAGTCGGTGTCCCGCACTCTCGTCGGGCTGTTCGGGGGCGGTGGGTGAGCCGCGTCAGGCAGCCTGCCCCAAGTGCTTGCGGTAGAACGGGATCAGCGCGTCGAGCGCGATCTTGACCGGCTCGGGCTGGTCGTAAAGGTCGTAGTGCGAGTAGCCCTCGGCCACGACGAGCTCACGGTCCCGCGATGCCGCGATGCGGCCGTACAGCTCCGTCCCGTCGCGGTAGGAACCGAACGCGCCCGGCTGGTCTCCGACCACGATCAGAGCCGGCTGGGTCAGCATCGTCTCGGCGCGAAGGAACGCGTCCCAGTTCAGTGCCTGGTTCAGCGAGCCGAAGTTCATCCGGGCGACGCCGTTGGGCTTCCCGCCCCGCCCGGTCTTGTAGTAATCCGTGGCTTCGACGACGTCCCGGTCCGTAGCGCCTGCTTCGCGGGCCGCTTCGGGGGAGGCCGGCAGCAGTTCATTGACCTGGACGTCGCCGCCGCGGGCCTCCTCGGTGCGCTGTTCGCCGACCTGTTCGAGCAGCTTGACCGGGTCGAACTCGCTGAAGCCCTCCTGTATGAGACGGCCGTAGTTCACCGGCACGACCGCGCCGAGCGCCTTGATCCGGCGTTCGAGCATCGTCGCGTTCGTGGCATACCCGCCACCGCCGCAGATGCCGAGGACACCGATCCGGTCCGCGTCGACGTAGTCCAGCGTCACGAGGTAGTCGACCACGTGGGAGAAGTCGGCCACGCGCTGAGTCGGGTCTTCGGTCCACCGCGGCCCGCCGCCGCTGTCGCCCTGGAAGCTCGCGTCGAAGGCGATGACGACGAAGCCTTCTCGCGCCAGCGCCGGGCCGTAGACATTCCCGGCGGTCTGTTCCTTGCAACTGCCGATCGGATGGGCGCTGATGACGGCAGGGTAGGTCTTGTTCTCGTCGAAGCCCGGCGGCAGCAGCAGGTTCGCCGCGATGTCCCAGTACGGGGCTTTGACGGTGACTTGACGGGTCTCGATCTCGCTCATCAGCCTCTATCTCCTCGGGCGGTGGCTTCCGTGAGTTCGAGCCTGCCCGGGTTCGCCTCGTCGAGACAGACGCTCCTGTTCGGGGGTACTGGCGACCCCTGGCTGAGCGCGCCTCAGCCAGGGGTCGGGAGCTACAGGATCAGATCGCCGCCGTTGATGTCCACCGTGGCCCCGGTGATGTAGTCCGACTTCGGGGAAAGCAGGAACAGCACCAGTTCGGCGATGTCGGAGGTCGTGCCGATGCGCCGCAGCGGAGTGGCCGCCCGGGCTGCTTCCCGTTTCCGCTCGTCGACGGAACCGCTCAGCATCGGGGTTTCCACCAGCCCGGGCGCGATCGCGTTGACGTGCACGTTGTCCGGAGCCGCTTCCAGCGCGACTTGGCGGGTGAGGCCGAGCAACGCGGCTTTGGAAGCGGAATAGTGCGCGCCGGCGAAGTTGGCGAGGGTCCGCCCGGCTCGCGAGGAGACGTTGACGATCTTGCCGGACCGCCGCGCCTTCATTCCGGGCAGTGTCTCGCGCATCCAGTGGAACGCGCCGGTGACGTTCACCCCCATCAGCCGTGCCCAGTCGTCGTCGGTGATGGTCTCGACCGGCCGGGTGACGCTCACCAATCCCGCGCCGTTGACGAGCAGATCGATCTGCCCGGCGTCCGCGACGACGGAGGCGGCTGCGGCGCGCACGGAGCGGGGGTCGGCGACGTCGCACTGGACCGGGACGATGCCCGGTGCGGATTCCGAAGCCGGTTTGAGGTCGACCGCGAAGACGGATGCTCCCGCCTGGGCGAGCCGGGACGAGATTTCCGCGCCCATGCCCCGGCCGGCTCCGGTGATCACGGCGACTTTGCCGGTGAATTCTTCTGTCATGAGTCCGTCAGTCTTCCGGTGTCAGGGGCAGCAGCAAGGCCGCCATCACGTCGTCGACCTTTTCCAGCGCCAGAACATCCTGGATCATCCGGTCAGCCGTCGAATCCTCGAGCGGCAGCACCGAGAACGGCAGGCACATCCGGAACTTGTCGATGAAGTCCTGTTCGCTGAAGGGGTTCTTCGGATGCCCCTTCACATAGACGTGTTCGGTGGCGATCACCCGCCCGTCGCGCAGGGTCGTGGTGAGCCGCGCGCCCCAGTCGGAAACGGACGGATCCTCGACGGCGGAGATCCGGGTCATCAGCTCCCGCACCTCCGGACGCCGCCGCGCTTCGTCCGAATAGGACTGTACGAACACCCGTCGGTCGAAGGCGGCAGTGGCCACGGCGTAGGGAAGGCTGAACTGGCATTCCGGGACGGTTTGCGGTTCCCACTTCTTTTCGGTCGGCTCGCACACTGCCCGCCAGCCCGAGGTCGAGACTGCGATGTGGGCGCTCGCGATGTCGGCGGCGGCGAACTCGTGCGTGCGCATCTGCTCGATGATGCCGTCGATCGAAGAGTGCGAGAAATAGCAGGCGCTGTAGCCCTTGGTGGTGATCTGAGTCGCCGTCCAGTCCTTTCCGAGACCGCGGGTCAGCGCGTCCGGATCGGTTTCCCAGCGCGCCGTGCGCAGAAAACCGTTGGGTCCGGTCAGCACTTCCTGCCGGGGCCCGGTGATGCCGCGGCGAGCGAGCAGGCACGCGGTGATCGCGGATTGGCACACGAGCCCGTGGTGCACGCGCACCATCAGCGTCGCCGGTGCGTAGATGCCCATCGTGTGCGGCTGCGTCATCGTGCGGGCGATGCCCTGGGCGTTCTCCAGCTCCTCCTGGGAGAATCCGAGCAGACTGCCGACCGCGGCGACAGCTCCGAAGATGTAGTGCCCGCCGCAGTCGTTGTCCTTCACCGCTTTGCTGATCACCCGGTACGCCGATCCGATGCGGATCAACGTTTCCTGGCCGATCACCAGTGCGGTCAGGAACTCCGCGCCCGTGACGTCCGACCGCAGCCCGGTGGCGGCGAGCAAGCTCGCGACGATGTACTCGCTGACGTGCCCGGCTTCCTCGTGCAGATCGCCGCAGTCCATCGCCCTCGGCATCGGGCCGATGGCCAGCGCGGCTTCGGCGGCGGGCACGCGTCCGCCGTAGAACGGCAGGGGCGTTTCCGGTTTGCCGCCCTTGTCCCGCACCAGGTCCGCGATGGCCGGGATGCCGTCCATTCCGGACCCGCCGATCAGGACCGCCATGCAGTCGAGCAGGGTATGTTTCGCGTGCCGGACGACGTCTTCGGGAAGGTCGGCGCAGGTCGTCCGCGCTGCGAACCGGCACAGCGCGCGCATGGGGTCCTCGGTCATTTCAGCGTCTGCCCCGCGTCGATCTTCAGTTCGAGCCCGGTCACGTAGCGCGCTTCGTCGGAAGCGAGGAAGGCCACCGCGTTGGCGACGTCCTCGGGCTCGACCCACGGCACGTCCATGACCGGGATAGTCGCGAACCGGTCCTTGACCCGGTCGGCGGTGCGTTCCGCTTCCGGGAGGTCCGGTGCGAACAGCGCGTACGTTTCGTCGTTGTGGATCAGTTTCGTGTTGACCGATGTCGGCGCCACGCAGTTGACCCGGATCCCGAACGGGGCCAGCTCCAGTGCTTGCGTCTTCATCAGGCCGACCACGCCGTGTTTGGCCGCGACGTACGGCGAAAGGTTCTGCATTCCCTTGATCGCCATGGTCGAGCTGGTGAAGATCATCGACCCTCCGCAGCCCTGGTTCTTGAGGATCGGGATCGCCGCTTTCGCGGTGTGCCACACGCCTTTGAGGACCACGTCCTGAGTGGTCTGCCATTCGAGGTCGGAGATCTCTTCGCTCAGCCCGTACGACCAGATCCCGGCGTTCGCGACCACCACGTCGAGGCGTCCGAGCTGTCGCACCCCGTCCTCCAGCGCGGCCTTCAGCGCGGCGTAGTCGCGCACGTCGACCTGCGCGGTGACCACCGAGCGTCCCAGACTTTTCACCCCGCGCGCGGTTTCCTCGAGGTCCGCGGGCGTCGCTGGCGGCGCCACGTTGGTCTCCACCGGCGCGGCGATGTCGACGGCGATGATGTCCGCGCCGTCCCGCGCCAACCGCAGCGCTTCGGCGCGGCCTTGCCCGCGCGCCGCTCCAGTGACGAACGCGACCTTGCCTGCGAGTTTTCCTGGCATGCGCCCAGCTCCGTTCTCGACTCCGTTGTCCGGCCCCGAGATTCGTCCGGTTCGGCCGATGCGGGAAGGGTGTTTCTCGGCTGCCGAGAAACAGCCGGTGCGATGAGTCTCAGCCGAGTTCGATGGCTCGCCGGATCTGGCGCAGGAGCAAAGCGATCCGCGGGTCGGGCGAGTGGAGCCGGTACGCGCGGGAGATGCCGCGGGCAGTGGTGTGCAGCGCGGGCAGCAGTTCGGCGGCCGCGTCGGCGGCGAACGGGACGGTGACGGACAGGGCGGCGAGCGCGGTGCGGTCGTCGGCGAGGATCGGGACGGCGATGCCGGTGGAGTCAAGGGAGATCCAGCGGCGCGCGACGACGTGCCCGACCCGGCGGGCCTCGTGCACGATCCGGGCCACCTCGGCGCGGTCGACGACGCTGTGCTCGGTGAAGCGGACGATCTTGGCGGAAGAGAGGATCTCGTCGCGCACGCCCGGCGGGGCGAACGCGACGAGCACGATGCCGGGCGACGAGGACAGCGCGGGCAGCCGGACGCCGGGCTGGGTGACATTGGTGGCGCCGGCCTGGCGTGCGGACAGGGTGTCGACGTTGAGCACGTCGTTGTGGTCCAGTACCGAAAGCAGCGTCGGCGCCTGGACGACGGCGCGCAGATCCTCCAGGTAGGGGAGAGCGCTCTCGCGCAGCGTCGGCAGCCCGGCCGAGCGGGCCGCGATCTCCCACAGCCGCACTCCGATCCGGATCCGCCGGTCGGCGTCGCGCTCGAGGATTCCCAGCCGGGTCAGTTCCGCCACGATGCGGTGCGCGGAAGGCACCGGAATCCCGGTGCACCGGGCGATCTCGGACGCGGTGCGCGCGCTGCCCGTGTCTTTCACCGCCTCGAGCACGCGCACGACCCGCTCGATCATCGACTCGCCGCGCGGAGACATCCGCCCCGCCTCTTGCTGCGCCTGGGGGCATTCTCCTGAAGTACGACGGCCGGGGTCATTCGTCGGCCCAGGTCACCACTTCCTCCAGCGGCGCGCGAGCGGTGCGGTAGCTGTTCGTCGGATGGTCCTCGTCGGGGTAGCCGAACGAGATGCCGAGCAGGATCTTCCGGTCGTCCGGGATGTCGAAGTGCTGCCGGATCAGCGTGGCGTGCCCGGCGAGCGCGGCCTGCGGGATCGCGCCCAGCCCGAGGCTTTGCGCCGCCAGCAGGAAGGTTCCGACGTACAGCCCGCTGTCGACGGCTCCGTAGAGGTCGTGCACGGCGTCGGTGGTGACGATGGCGACGTGCGGGGCGCCGAAGAAGCGGAAGTTCTCGAACGCTTGCCGGGCGGATGCTTCCCGGTCGCCGCGTTCGATGCCGACGGCTTCGTACAGTTGCCAGCCGCTGGCGCGGCGCCGTTCGCGGTACACGCCGCGGTATTCGGCGGGCGGGGCGAAGTCGAACTCGGCCGGGTTCTCCCGCGCCCACTCGGTCATCGCTTTCCGGAACCGTTCGGTCGCCGCGCCGCTGGTGACGATCACCTGCCAGGGCTGGGTGTTGCACCACGACGCCGTCCGCTGCGCGAGCGACAGCAGCCGCTCGACGACCGGCCGGGGCACCTGCCGGTCCTGGTAGGCGCGACAGCTCCACCGTGCGACCAGCAGATTCTCGAGTGCCTCGTCAGGGGTCATGCCCGCCAGTCTAGCAATAATATAAAAAATATTTCTAGACCGGTGCAGGATGCGATGCGGTGCCGGGCTCGATCGGAGACTGCGAGTTTCGGGGCGATCGAACGGTTCGCGTCGCCCGGCAGACCGGCGGCAAGGCGGTCATCGAGTCTTGTGGCAGGCAAGCGAAAAGCGGCGGCGGAGGCTGAGGCCCGCCGCCGCTTTTCGCCGATTCAGGCCCGCAGCAGCTTGGCGAACTCGGCGGCCGGCTGGTCGAGGTCGCCGTCCTTGATCGCGTGCAGCAGTGCGGCCCGCTGGTCCTCGCTCAGCGCCGAGGACAGCACGTCGTGGAACTTCGCGTCCAGATCCGCCTGCGACATCGGGTTTTCCGCCGTCCCGGCGGGGTTGTCCACGAACACGTGCTCGCCCGTGCCGTCCTGATAGGTCACCGTCAGGTCCGCGACCCAGCGCCCGGGGTACTGCTCGTCCAGGTCCGGCCGCACCTCGATTTTCACCTTCCGGGCCAGCGCGGCGACGTCGCTGTCTTCGCCGAGGTCCAGTTTCCCGGCCAGGTAAGCCTGATGCGTCGAGAACCCGTTGCCGCGCCCCAGCGCCGACAGCGCGAACTGGAACGGGAGGCTGTACTGGAGGTGCTCGATGATCTTCGGCGCATACGCGTTGCGGTTCTGGTTGCCGATCACCACGTCCCCGCCGGTCTGGATGCCCAGCAGCACCGACTCGATCCGGTCCGCGTCTCCGGCCAGCTGCCGGGCGCCGTCGATGTAGGCGTGGTTGATCCCGCAGCAGCAGTAGGGCTTGAGCCAGACGCGGGAGATCTCGAAGGTCTCGCCGAGCCCGAAGGCGGCCGCGTGCTCGTCGCCGACCTCCACTGCGGCGAAGGTGCGGAAGAAGCCCTTCGAACCGGTCAGGAAGGTGGTCGGGCCGGTGATCCCGGCTCCGGCGAGTTCGGCCGCGCGGATGCCCCCGCGGGTTCCGATGCCCGAGTGCACGCGTTTGATCGAACCGCCGCCGGAGGTGTACTCGGTGGTGCCGGAGGCGTGGCTGAGCGCGATCGAGAGCGCGTGCCCGGTGGTCTCCAGGTCGAATCCGCGCAGTTTGGCGACCACCGCGGCGGCGCCGAAGGTCGACAGCAGGCCGTGCGGATGGAACCCGCGCACGAGGAGGTCGGGGTTCGCCAGCTTGCCGATCCGGGTGTAGACCTCGTATCCCGCGACGATGGCGGTGAGCACGTCGCGCAGGTCGGAGCCGAGTTCTTCGCCGACGGCCAGGGCCGCGGAGATCACGCAGCTGCCCGGATGCGCGGAACTGGACCGGTGCGCGTCGTCGTACTCGAAGCCGTGGCCGAAGGTGGCGTTGAGGAACGCCGCGTCGGCCGCGCTCATCGCGTCGCCGGTCGCGACGACGTGCGCGTTTCCGGGGACGTGTGCCGCCCTGGTCGCTTCCAGCACGGCTTGGCTCCACGGCAGCGCCGCGCTGCCCACCTGGAGGGCGAGCTGGTCCTGCAGCAGCCGACGGGTCCCGGCGACGGCTTCGGCCGGGATCGCGTCGAAGGTCAGGTCGGTGACGAGCCGCGCCGCGGCTTCTTCGACGGGAGAGAAGGTACCCACAGTGGTTGCCTTTCCGATCAGGAGAGGGGGAGGCCGTAGGACTTGAGCTCGACGTAGGCGTCGAAGCCCTCGGGGCCCGCTTCGCGGCCGATGCCGCTGTTCTTGAATCCGCCGATCGGCGCGGTGAAGCCGACCGGGTTGCCGTTGACCTCGACGGTGCCGGTGCGGATCCGCCGGGCGACCGCCAGCGCGTGCTCCGGGTCGGCGGAGAACACCGAACCGTTGAGGCCGTAGTCCGAGTTGTTGGCGATGGCGACCGCCTCGTCCTCGGTGTCGAAGGCGTGCACGGTCAGGACCGGGCCGAAGATCTCCTCCTGGGCGATCTTCGCGCCCGGATCGACGTCGGCGAACACGGTGGGGGAGACGTACCAGCCGCGCTCCAGCCCGTCCGGCCGTCCGCCGCCGATCAGCAGCGACGCGCCGGATGCCTTGCCGTCGGCGAGATAGCCCTCGACCCGGGTGCGCTGCGCCGCGCTGGCGAGCGGGCCGATCTCGGTCGCCGGGTCGAACGGATCGCCGACCGGCATCGACCCGATCAGGTCCACCAGCCGGTCGTGGAGTTCGTCCCGGCGCGAGCGGGAGACTACGATGCGGGTCTTGTTGCTGCACACCTGGCCGGTGTTGCGCAGCGACACGGCTCGGACGGCGGCGATCGCGGCGTCCAGGTCGGCGTCGTCGAGCAGTACCGCCGCGGACTTGCCGCCCAGTTCGAGCGTGCAGCGGCGCAGGTCCTGGCCGCACAACGCGCCGATCCGCCGCCCGGCCGCGGTGGAGCCGGTGAACGACACCTTGTCCACGCCGCGATGCCGGACGAGATATTCGCTGACTTCCCGCCCCGCCGGGACGATGTTGACCACTCCGTCGGGCAGCCCGATTTCTTCCAGGAGATGGCCGAGGAGGTACGCGTCGAGCGGGGTTTCCGGCGAGGGCTTGAGCACCATGGTGCAGCCGGCCAGCAGGGCGGGCGCGAGCTTGATCATGGTGATCAGCAACGGTGCGTTCCACGGCACGATCGCGGCGACCACCCCGACGGGCTCCCGCGTGACGAGTGCGTGGCCGGTCGCGGACCGGCGGGTGTCTTGCCACGGGTAGTCCGGCGCGAGATCGAGGAACGCGTCGAGCAGCAGTCGCGGGCCGATCGCCTGCATCTTCGTCGACAGCGTGATCGGGCAGCCCATCTCGGCGCTGACCAGCTGCGCGATGTCGGTCTCGTGCTCGGCCAGAGCGGCGCTGAGCTTGCGCAGCACGGCGATCCGCTCTTCGAGCGGCAGGCGGGGCCACGGGCCGTGGTCGAACGCATGGCGCGCTGCGGCGACTGCCGCGTCCATGTCCGATTCAACGCCGTCGGCCACCCGGGCGAGGACTTCCTCCGTGGAAGGGGAAACCACGTCGAAGCGCCGGCCGGACGCCGGGGCCGTCCACCGCCCGCCGAGGAAAAGCTTGTCGTAGTGGCCTTGCCACAGCTGGGGCTGTGCGGGCATCGGGGCACGCTCCTTGCTCGTCCGAGGGAGACCGGGTCAGCATACATAATATAAAATATCTAAACTAGAGGCGGCGGCGAACGGAAGCGCCTTGACTCGCGACGGGCCAGATAATATAAAATATTATCGCAGTGCACCCTCACCGAAGGCGGGCGACATGCAGCACAAGCCACTCGACGGCATCCGGATCCTGGAGATCGGGGGCTACATCTCGCTCCCGTTCGGGACCTCGATGCTGTGCGGCCTCGGCGCCGAGGTGGTGAAGGTGGAGAAGCCGGTCGTCGGCGAGGACTTCCGGCGCCGGATGAACAACGAAAGCCCGTACTTCCGCCAGTACAACGCGGGCAAGCGCAGCCTTTCGGTCGATCTCAAGACCGCCGAGGGGATCGACCTGGTCAAGGCGCTGGTGCCGCGCTTCGACGTGGTGCTCGAGAATCTCCGCCCCGGCAAGCTCGCCGCCATGGGCCTCGGTCCCGACGAGTGCCGGGAACTGCGCCCGGACGTCGTCTACGGCTCGGTCACCGGGTTCGGCTCCACCGGCCCGCTGGCCGACCGGCCCGCCTACGACACGATCGGGCACGCGTTCGGCGGGCTGTACTCGCTCTTCAGCGACGACGGGCGGCCGCAGCTCGCCGGTGGGCTGAGCGCGGACCTGGTCACCGGGCTGACGACGGCGGCGGGCGTTCTCGCCGCGCTGGTCGGCAAGCTGAAGACCGGGCAGCCCCAGCGGATGGAGACCTCGATCATGGAGGCGGTCAGCGTGCTCACCGCCGACGGCATCACGCAGGCCTTCGAACTCGGCCGCGATCCCAGCCGCACCAGCAGGCACCCGCAGGCGCAGAACTTCTGCGTGCCGACCTCCACAGGCGAGTACCTCGCGGTGCACCTGTCGTCGTCGCAGAAGTTCTGGCAGGCGCTGTGCCGCGCGCTGGAGCGCACCGATCTGCTCGAGGACCCGCGCTTCGCCGAGTACCGCCCGCGCGAGGCGAACTACTTCGAGCTGGTGCCGATCGTCGAGGCGGAGTTCGCGCGCAAACCCAAGGAACATTGGGAGCGCGTGCTCACCGAACACGACGTGCCGTTCGCGCCGGTGCTGTCCATGACCGGCTACCTCGACCACCCGCAGGTGCGGCACCTGGACATCGCCGACCATCAGCCGGACGGTCTCGCGCTGCTCCGGCCGCCGTGGACGTTCGACGGCGTGCGCCCGGACCGGTCTTCGGTCGCGGCGACGGTGGGCGCTGACTCCCGTGCGGTCGCGAGCGAGGTGCTGGCGGCCGAAGACGTCGAAAAGCTGTTCGCGACCGGCGTCCTGTACGAATCCTGAACGATTACTGGAGAACTTCGATGAAGCCGTACCGTTCCATGCTCTTCGTCCCCGGCCACAAGGCTTCCTGGGCCGACAAGGGTCTCGCGTCCGGTGCCGACGCGCTGATCCTCGACCTCGAAGACTCCGTCCCGGTCGCGGAAAAGGAGAGCGCGCGTCCGGTCGTCGCGGAGACGATCGACCGGCTGCACGCGCAGGGGGTGCGTCCCGACGTGTGGGTGCGGCCCAACGCGTCGGTCAGCGGCATCCAGGGCGCGGACCTCGAAGCGGTCATCCGGCCCGGACTGGCCGGGCTGTTCCTGCCGAAGGTGTTCGACGCCGAAGAACTGATCCGCATCGACGCGGTCGTGTCGCACATCGAGGCGCGCGAGGGGCTCGAAGCGGGCAGTGTCGGGCTGATCGTGAGCTTCGAAACCGCCGTGTCGATGGCGCACTGCGAGGAGATCGCCGCCGCGACGCCTCGGGTGTCCAGCCTGCTCGGCGCGACCGGCCCTAGCGCCGACGTCGGCCGCGAGCTGGGCTTCGAGTTCACCCCGGCCGGCCTGGAGACGCTGTACCTGCGCAGCAGGCTCGTGCTCGCCGCCCGCGCGGCCGGACTGCACCACCCGGTGGCCGGGGTGTGGCAGGACATCCGCGATCTCGACGGGGCGCGCCAGTTCTGCGCGGACAACAAGCAGCTGGGCTACCGCGGCATGGTGTGCATCCACCCGTCGCATGTGGCGATCGCCAACGAGGTGTTCACGCCGACGCCGGAGGCGGTCGATCACTCCCGACGGCTGATCGAGGCGTTCCGCGCGGCGGAGGCGGCGGGCAGCGCGGCGGTGGACTTCGAGGGCCAGCACGTCGACATCGCGCACGTGAAGACCGCGGAGGGGATCGTCGCGCAGGCGGACGCGATCGCGGCGAACGCTTGATCTGTTGCCGGCTGCTTCCGGGGCGGTCCGCCTCGGCCGTTTCGAGGATCGTCGCGCGGGCGGAGACTAGTGCGGCGAATTCCCGGAAAGCACCAATGCCAGGAGCTTAAGGCGGCGCTGCGGGTGCGTTCGCGCCGCGTCCGCCCAGGTCGATGGTGTCGCCTGGCCGGGGATGCGGGGCGTGCGGTCCGTGAGGGCCACCCTGAAGGAATCAGATTCCCTCAGGGGTCCCCTCACGGACCGCAAGACATGGTCAGACGGGGAGGATCGGGCATTTCGGTGGCTGTGGCGTCTCTTGTGGACGGTCAGCGAGACTGAGACCACGCGGCTCAAGTTCCTGGCATTGCCGAAAAGCACCGGCTGGGTCACCTCGATCGAGGTGACCCAGCCGGTTTCGTTCTGTCGGCGGCGATCGGCGAGCCGCTCAGCCGCTGTCCGGTGTGGACTATTCCGTCTCTTCCGACCAGAGACCGCGCTCCTCGAGCATCCGGACGACGTTGTCGGCTCCGTCGAGGATGTGCCGTTCGGCGATCGTGCGCGCCTTGCGGGCGTGGCGGCCGCGCAATGCCTGCAGCAGCTCGGCGTGGTCGGCGAGGGTGTGCTCGACGTGGCCTTCGATCGTCGCGTAGAAGCGGTTCGGCAGGTGCTTGACCACGGAGCTGAGCAGCAGCGTCAACCGGTGGGAGTCGGCGGCCAGGTTGAGCTGGCGGTGGAACTCGTGGCCGAGCCGGGTGATCGCTTCCTGGTCCCCGGCTCCGGCGGCCTTCTCGAAATCCTCGTTGATCGCTTCGAGTCGCGCGACCTGCTCCGGCGTGATCTTCTTGGCGGCGCGCGCGGCCAGTTCGGCGGAGAACTGGGCCTGCGCCCAGAACAGGTCCCGCACGTCCTGGCGCGACACCGGGGCCACGACGAACCCGCGGCGCGGCACGAGTTCCACGAAACCCTCGCTGCGCAACGAGAGCAGCCCTTCGCGCACGGGCGTGTTGCTGACTCCGACCGCCTCGGCGATGGGTTCGGTGCGCAGGAATTCGCCCGGCTTGACGTCGCCGGACATGATCAGCTCACGGACGTACGTCGCGACTTCCTCGGGCAGCTGCTGGCGGCGGTCGCCGCTGCGCAGCCGGGCCAGTTCGTCGGCCACGGGCCACCTCCCCAACGCCTCGAAGCGGTTTCGAGGATCTGATGTTCAGCAAAGAACATGATATATCGACGGCAGGAGATTATGGCACGGCCGGCAGGCTCCCGGGCGCGCCGACCCGCCGGGGATCCACCGGCGCGGCGGCGAGCAGCGCGGTTCCGCTGACCGTGCCGAGGGGCCCTTCGCGGTCGAACACGGTCGCGGTCGTGACCGCGACGCCGTCGTGCTCGACGCGGTGGTCGGCGGCGAGGCCCAGCTGCAGGTCGCTCGCGGGGACGCGGCCGACGGTGAGCGTGAGGTCGGCGTTGATGAACTCCAGACCGGCGTCGCCCCAGTTGGTCACGAGGTTGACCAGGTCCGCGGCGGTCGCGGCGTGCTGGAAGGGCGTGGGCCGCTCGCCGCGCACGATGTCCTGGGGGAACACCCAGATCGTCTTGCGCGAGGCGTTCTGGTGCGGTTCGGGCGATCCGGTCCAGCCGACGCCCTCGCTGTGGAAGACACGCGGCTCTTCGGTCTCGGGGTGCACGTCGGGCGGCGGGGGCACGGGGAAACCGGACGGGGCCCAGACGCCGCCGGCAGCGGGGGAGCCGGCGGCGAGGAACAGTCCGGAGGCCTTGCCGACAAGGGTTTCCCCTTGCCAGAGCGTCGCCTCGACGAGGCAGAGGCGACGTCCGCGGCGCACTACCTCCGTCCGTACGGCCGAGGGCGCGAACGCCGCCGGGCGCAGCAGATCGACGGTCCAGCGGGCCGGGCGGAACACCTCCGTCCCGGCCGCCCGCTCCGCGGCGCGAGCGAGCGCTCCGCTGGTCGCCATGCCGCGCAGCTGCGCGCCGTCGCTCCAGCTCGCCCGTGCTTCCGGCAGCGGGTGCAGGAGTTCGCCGTCCGGGCCCGGCGCCGCGGTGAAAAAGGCCATCGTCACCTCCCGAATATAACATTTTATATGTCAAAGGAAGGAAGCGGCCACGGAGAGCGTCGTCAGTTTTCGGCGGGCGTCGGCAGCACTTCGTCGTTGTGCTGCCCGACTTCCGGCGCGGGGCGGGGGGCGAGCCGGGCCCCGTCCACTTGGATCGGCGACTTCGGCGCCTGGTGCAGGCCCGCGCCGGGCTGGTCGACCTCTCCGAACAGCGCCAGTTCGCGCAGCGCGGCCCCGCCGTCGCGGCCGAGTTCGGCGAAACTGCGGTAGCGCTCCCACAGAATCCGGTGCCGTGTCAGCGTTTCCGCCGCTTCGGCGTACGGCGTCCGCCCGAACCACCTCGCGAGCAGCGGCGTGATCACGTCCCGGTGCCGGTAGCGGTCGGACTCGGTGGCGAACGAGATTCCCAGCGCCTCGGCCAATCCGGCGAAGGCGGCCGACAATCCGGTCGCGGCGAGCATTTTCGCCCAGTGCCGTTCGGTGAGCAGCACGATCATCACCCGGACGCCGTCGGCGGTCTCGAAATCGTGGCCGTAGGTGCCGTAGACGTCGTTGCCCGACTTCGTCCGCTCGTGGCCGGTGAGCTGTGCTTCGGCGAGGTAGCCGAGGTTCCCGGCGGTGGCGAGGGCGACGTCTTCCAGCGCGACCCGGATCGACCGGCCGCGGCCGGTGACCTGGCGGTGCCGTTCGGCGGCCAGCAGCCCGACCGCGAGGTACAGCCCGGCGCAGACGTCCCACGCGGGCACCACGTGGTTGACCGGCGCGGGCGTCTCGGGGGCACCGGTGAGCATCG
Organism: Amycolatopsis sp. cg13; assembly: GCF_041346965.1. Lineage (GTDB taxonomy): Bacteria > Actinomycetota > Actinomycetes > Mycobacteriales > Pseudonocardiaceae > Amycolatopsis. The sequence goes on along the minus strand of NZ_CP166848.1, from coordinate 1,472,694 downwards.
GGAATCCGGTCGCGGCCTGGACCGTGTAGTCGACCGCCGCGCCGCCGTCCGCACGCCCGGACAGCAGCACGTGGATCAGGTCCGGCCGTCGCGCGCTGAGTGTTTCGTATCCGAGGTCGGCGTGCCGTTCGGTGTTCGTCACGACGACGCACGGGCCGCCGCCGACGATCAGGTCCGCGACCCGCGAACGGTCCTCTTCGGACTCGAGGTCGAGCGCGATCGCCCGTTTTCCCTTGTTCAGCCCGGACCAGTAGAGGCTGGTGCCGTCGTCGGACAAGGGCCAGCGGGTGCGGTCGGGTGCGCCGCCGAGCGGTTCGACGCGGATCACGTCCGCGCCGAGCTGGGCGAGGGTGAGCCCGCACAGCGGGGTCGCGACATAGGCGGACAGCTCGACGACCCGCAGCCCTGCCAGCAGGGCCGGACCGGTCACGAGTCCTTCTCGTGGACGCGGGAGAAGTCCGGCTGTCGGCGTTCGCGGTGCGAGGCGAGGCCTTCGTGCACCTCGGGCCCGCCGAAGCCGTAGAACTCCAAAGCGAGCGAGGAGTCGAAGATGGCACCGGCGAGCTGGCGGTACCAGAGGTTGAGGCTCTGCTTGGTCCAGCGGATCGCGGTGGGCGCGCCGTTCGCGAGTTCGTGCGCGATCTCGCGGGCGGTGGGCAGCAGCTCGGCTTCCTCGTCCACACACAGCGACACCAGGCCGATCCGTTCGGCTTCGGCGCCGTTGAGCGGGCGGCAGGTCATCAGGTAGTACTTGGCTTTGGCCATGCCGCACAGCAGCGGCCAGCACACCGCGGCGTGGTCTCCCGCGGCGACGCCGAGGCGGGTGTGGCCGTCGATGATCTTCGCGTTGGCGGTGACCACGGAGACGTCCGCGAGCACTCCGGCGACCAGCCCGGCACCGACGGCGGGGCCGTGGATCGCCGAGACAATCGGCTTGGAGCAGTCGATCACGTTGTAGACCAGGTCCCGCGCCTCCCGCATGGTGCGGGAGCGCGCTTCGAAGTCGGTGGCCAGCTTCTCGACCAGATCGAACGAGCCGCCCGCGGAGAATCCCTTGCCTTCGCCGCGCAGCAGAACGGCTTTCACCGAAGGGTCGCGGTCGAATTCGCGCCAGACGTCGGCGAGATCAGCGTGCGCGGCTTCGCTCACCGCGTTGAGGTTCGGGGCGTCGAGGACGAGTTCGAGGACGCCGTCCTCGTCCGGTCCGTCGATCCGCAGGTTCTCGAATCGTGCGTAGCGGCTCATGCCGCTCCCTTCTTGCCGTCGCGGAGGAACAAGCCCTCGCGGTCGTACTCTCGCAGCTGTCGTACGTCTTCTTCGGTCACCTCGGGCAGTTCGCGCAGGTCGTCGGCGACGGTGAGGTCCCAGCCGCACCGCGACCGGGCGTGCTCGACGCGTTCGGCCAGCGGCTCCGGACCGGGCGCGATCGCGGTGAGCACGAGTTCGCCGTCGCGCTGGGTCAGGATGCCGAGATCGGTGACCACGGCCCGGACCCGTGCGCCGGGGCTGGTGACGTAGCTGCACTTTTCGATGAACCGCCGCGGGCTCATCGTCCCGACGACGTACGTCTCGTCCGCACCGGTCACGACGTCGTTCCCGCCGCCGGAACCGACAAGATACGGGCCGCCGGCGATGCGCGTGGTGTTGATGTTGCCCTGCCGGTCGATTTCCGCCGCCCCGACGCAGGCGATCGAGCGCGTCGCGGGGCCGTTCACCAGATTCCCGAGTGCCTGTTCGGTGTCGAGGAGCATCGAGGACGACGAGAAGTTGGCGAAGCTGAAGATGAACGGGTCGCCGGGCGTCGGCGAGTAGTCCCACAGCCCGAGTTCGGCCGCCAGCGCGACCTCGTGCCCGTCCGCCTTGGCCTGTTCGACGGCCACCCAGGCGGCGAGGTTCGCCAGCCCGGCACCGGCGAGCACGCCGTCGGCGCGGGTTTCGGCGATCCGCGACCGGACGAGCGCGGCGAGCCAGGTCGCCGCCCGTTCCGGACGCGTCACTGGCCCGGTGTGCTCGCCGCGGCCGGTCGGCGGAGTCGGCTGCCCGAGCGTGCGGGTCAGGTTGCTGAGCCGCGCTTCGCCGAGTTTCGCCAGGTAGGTGTCGTGGTCGATGAGGATCCATTCGCGGATCCAGTCGTCGAAGTCCGCTGAGCGGCTGGCTTCCCGCGCCGCGATCCAGAACTCGACGTCCTCGGCGTAGCCGTCGACCGGCAGCCGCGCGCCCTCGGTGCCGGGGAAGACCCCGCCGGGATGGGCTCCGAACGGAGCCTCGACCACTGCCAGCACTCGGTGCGCCGGAACGCGGACGAACGAAGCCCACGGGCGCAGGTCGTCGACGACCTTCTCCACCGTCGCCAGCACTCCGCGACGGGCGGCGAACGCGCCGATCGAGCCTTCGAACATCGGCGGTGCGATCGCCAGGTTGCCCTGTCGGTCGGCGACCGCGGCGTGCACGATCGCGACGTCCGGGGTGAGCGGCGCGACCAGGCCGACGCGGCCGAACGGCGTGTCGACCTCCGCGTAACCGGGGTTCTCGGCCATCGACGAATCGCGCACCGAGCCCGTGACCACCGCGGGCACGCCGGTCGCGGCGGCGCGCAAGCCCTGGATGTAGCTCAGGAACGACCAGTTCTCGATCTCGACCGAACCGTCCGAATAGGACTGCTGGAACACCGGATTCGGCGTGAACACGGGAAACGAGTCTCCCGAGTAGACTGTCACGACCTTCTCCAGGCACCCGGAGCGGAACAGCACCGCGCCCAGCGACGAGAGGCTGGCCATGATCAGCGTGAACCGCGACGGCCGGTGCCAGTGCTGCCGTGCGATCTCGCGCACGAGCGCGCTCCAGCGGCTGTGTCCCAGGATGACGTGCAGCGCGTCGCCCTCGCGGACATGGCGGGCGACGGCTTCGTCGAGGCGGCAGAACTCGGTCATCCGGCCACGACCACCAAGGTTTCGGCGACACACGCCGGCTTCGCCTCGCCTTCGAGTTCCACGGTGTACCGCGTGGTGACGGTGACTCCGGCGGCACTGTCTTTCGCCTCGGCGAACGTCGCACGGGCGCGCAGCCGTGACCCGACCGGAACCGGGGCCGGGAAGCGGACCTTGCCCAGCCCGTAGTTGATCCGCGCGGACCCGAAGTCGAGCCGGACCAGCTGCGCGCTGAAGAACGGAATCAGCGACAGGGTCAGGAAACCGTGCGCGATCGTCGCCCCGAACGGCCCGTTCGCGGCCCGCTCGGGATCGGTGTGGATCCACTGCCGGTCGCCGGTGGCTTCGGCGAACGCGTCGATCCGCGCCTGGTCCACGGCGAACCACTCGGTCGGCCCGATCTCCTCGCCGAGCGCGGCCCGGACTTCGTCGGCTGAGCTGAATACGCGGGTCATGCGGTTACCCGCTCGAAGACCGCGGCGAGGCCTTGCCCACCGCCGATGCACATGGTTTCGAGTCCGTAGCGGGCTTCGCGGCGCTGCATTTCGCGGGCCATGGTGGCGAGGATGCGGGTGCCGGTGGCTCCGACGGGGTGGCCGAGGGAGATGCCGGAGCCGTGCACGTTGAGCCGGTCGAAATCCTTTTCGCCGAAGCCCCATTCCCGCGTGCACGCCAGCGCCTGCGCGGCGAACGCCTCGTTGAGTTCGATGAGGTCGAGGTCGGAGATCTTCAGCCCGGCACGCTCCAGTGCGAGCGCCGACGCGGGCACCGGACCGATGCCCATCACCTTCGGCTCGACCCCGGCCACGCCGTGCGAGACGAGCCGCACCAGCGGGCGCAGGCCCAGTTCAGCGGCACGCTCGCGGGTGGTCACGATGCACACGGCAGCGGCGTCGTTCTGCCCGCTCGCGTTGCCCGCGGTCACCGTCGCTTCCGGGTCTTGTTTGCCCAGTACCGGTCGCAGCTTGGCGAGCGTTTCGACAGTGGTGTCTGGACGCGGGTGCTCGTCGGTGTCGACGACGACGGTGCCCTTCCGAGTCTCCACCGGCACCGGAATGATCTCCTCGGCGAACACCCCGGACTGCTGTGCGGCGACGGCTCGCTGATGCGACGTGGCGGCGAGCCGGTCCTGCTCCGCACGGGTGATGCCGTACTGGCGTCGCAGGTTTTCGGCGGTTTCGAGCATGCCGCCGGGTACCGGGTAGTGCTTGCCGCCGGGGGTTTGGCGGCCGCGGGTGAGCGAGTCGTGCAGGTGGACGCCCGCGCCGCCGGCACCCCAGCGGAGGTCGTTGGCGTAGAAGACGGTGTTGGACATGCTTTCCGCGCCGCCCGCGACGATCAGTTCGCTCGCGCCCGCCTGTACCTGCAGTGCGGCCAGGAGCACCGACTGCAGCCCGGAACCGCAGCGGCGGTCGACCTGCATTCCGGGCACGGTGACCGGCAGCCCGGCGTCGAGGGCGACGACCCGGCCGATCGCCGGGGCTTCGGCGCTGGGGTAGCAGTGGCCGAGGATGACGTCGTCGATCGCGTCGGCGGGCAGTCCGGTGCGTTCCAGCAAGCCGTTGAGCGCAATGGTGCCGAGGTCGGCGGCGGGCACGGTCTTGAGCGCACCGCCGAAGCGGCCGATCGGGGTTCGGACGGGTTCGCAGATGACGGCGTCACGCATGGGGAGTGCCTTCCTCGTGATAGTCGGCTTCGAGGCTGGTGCGCGGTCCGGCGTCCCCGGTGAGGGTCAGGGTCGCGCCGCCGGGGCGGGGTTCGGTTCGCAGCTGTGCGGGCTGGCCGCAGAACAGCGGGGCCAGGTTGCGGTGCGCCAGCCGGGTGACTCGCGCGGCGGGGGAGTCCAGGCGCAGCACTTCGGCCAGCGCGAGCGACATCAACGGCCCGTGCACGACCAAGCCCGGGTAGCCCTCGACCCGGGTGGCGTAGGGCCAGTCGTAGTGGATGCGGTGCGGGTTCGCGGTGGCTGCGGAGAAGCGCATCAGCAGGGTGGGGTCGGTGGCGAAATCCCAGCCGTCCCCGCTGCGGCGGAACGGAGCACCCGCGAGGTCAGCGGGTTCCACCGGTGCTTCGGAGGCGGTCGCGTCCGCTTCGCGGTAGATGATGTCCTGCCGTTCCTCGACGAGCGGTGCACCGTCCACACCGGACAGAACGGTCCGCACCACGACGATCGCCAGCTGTCCGGAGCGGCCGGACTTCTCGGTCACGGAGTCCGCAATGGACCTACGGGTCACGGTCTCGCCGATTTTCGGCGACCGGTGCAGCACGACCTCGCCCCCGGCGAACATCCGCCGGGGCAGGTCGGTCGGCGGAAGGAAGGTGCCGCGCGCCGGGTGTCCGTCGGGGCCGAGTTCCGAGGAGACCGGCCAGCGGGGGAGTGCGACCCAGTGCCACAGCGGCGGCAGGTCCTCGCCCGGCCGGGGTGCGGGAAGTCCGTTGTCGAAGAGCGCGGCCAGTGCCGCGACCGGGGCCGGGTCCACCAGTTCGCGGTCGTGACGGCATGGGGTTGCCAGCCGGTCACATGAATCGCCCGCCGGTCACTTCGAGGACGGTGCCGGTCATGTAGGAGGACAGGTCGGAGGCGAGGAACAGCGCCACCGAAGCGATTTCGCTGACTTCGCCCGCGCGGTGCATCGGGATCTCGGCCATCTTCTGGTCCCAGGCTTTCTGCGGCATGGCTTCGGTCATGGCGGTGCGGATCAGGCCCGGCTGAATCGCGTTCACGCGGACGCCGTGGTGCGCCATTTCTTTGGCCGCGGCCTTGGTCAGCCCGACGATTCCGGCTTTGGCGGCGGAGTAGTTGGTCTGCCCGACCATGCCGACTTTGCCCGACAGCGAGGAGAGGTTGACGATCGCGCCGCGCTTGCGTTCGCGCATGATGGCGGCGGCTTTGCGGGTGCCGTTCCAGGTGCCTTTGAGGTGCACGGAGATGACCTGGTCGAAGTCGTCCTCGGTCATCGTCCGCATGGTCGCGTCGCGGGTGATGCCCGCGTTGTTGACGAACACGTCCACCGGAGACGGGGCCGCGGCGAGCAGAGCGTCCACATCGGACGCTTTGGTGACGTCGCAGGCGACCCCGACGCCGTCCAAGCTCCCGGCGGCTTTCGCGGCCGCATCGCCGTCGATGTCGCCGAGCACCACGCGGGCGCCCTGGGCGACGAACAGTTCGGCGATGGCGAGCCCGATGCCTTGCGCGCCGCCGGTGATCACAGCGGTCCGGCCGTTGAGGAGAGTCATGGCGTCCTTCAGATCTTGTTGCGGGCGACGAGTTGCGCGGCGATGACGTTGCGCTGGATTTCGTTGGTTCCCTCGCCGACGATCATCAAAGGGGCGTCGCGGAAGTAGCGTTCGACGTCGTACTCCTTGGAGTAGCCGTAGCCGCCGTGGACGCGGATGGCGTCGAGCGCGACCTGCATCGCGGTCTCGGACGCGAACAGTTTCGCCATCCCGGCCTCCATGTCCGCTCGTTCGCCCGCGTCGAGCTTCTCCGCGGCGTCCAACGTGAGCAGCCGGGCCGCGCGCATCTTCGTGGCCATGTCGGCGAGCAGGTTGCCGACGGATTGGTGTTTCCAGATGGGTTTGCCGAAGGATTCGCGTTCCTGGGCGTAGCGGACGGCGTCGTTGAGCGCGGCCTGTCCGACGCCGAGCGCGCGGGAGGCGACCTGGATCCGGCCGACTTCCAGGCCGCGCATCATGTGCGACCAGCCCTGGTTCGGTTCGCCGCCGAGAACAGCGTCCGCGGGCACTTTCTGGCCGTCGAAGACGAGTTCGCAGGCTTCGACCCGCGGTAGCCGAGTTTGGGGAGTTTCTTGGAGACGATGAGGCCGTCGCCGGGTTCGACCAGGAGCACGCTCATGCCGCGGTGCGCGGGTTTCGCGTCGCGGTCGGTGATGCACAACAGCCCGATCAGGCCCGAGTGCGCGGCGTTGGAGATCCACGTTTTCGAGCCGGTGATCGTGTAGCCCTCGTCGCCGGGAACGGCGTGGGTGCGCATGGCTTGCAGGTCGCTGCCGCCGCCGGGCTCGGTCAACGCCATCGTCGCCCGGATCCGCCCCTCGGCCATCGCGGGCAAGTACTTCTCACGCTGCTCCGGCGTACCGAAGGTCTTGATCAGGTACGTGATGACGGAGTGTCCGCCGATCGCGCCTGCCAGGCTCATCCAGCCGCGTGCGAGTTCTTCGGTGACGCGGGCGAAACAGGCGGTGCTGACGTCGACGCCGCCGTATTCGGCCGGGACGAGCAGTCCGAAGAAGCCGAGGTTTTTCATCTCGTCGATGAACTCGGCGGGGTAGATGTCGTCGGCCTCGAATTCGCGGACGCGGGGGCGGACGCGTTCGTCCACGAATTCCGCGACCAGGGCGATCATCTGCTGTTCGTCGTCGGTGAGCGTCATCGCCCGTTCCCTTCTCGTGCCTGCCGGAGGACGCGCTGAGCACGTTCCAGCACTGGCTTGTCGATCATCTGCCCGTTCACCGCGGCCGCGCCGCCCGCACCGGCGTCGAGGATCGACTGTGCCCAGCGGATTTCCTCGCGGGTCGGGCGCAGTGCAGCGGCGGCGACGGGCACCTGTTTCGGGTGCACGCACAGCTTTCCGGTGAACCCGAGCCGCCGCGCGTAGTGGACTTCGTCGGTGAGGTGCAGTTCGTTGTTCAGATCCGCGGTGACGCCGTCGATCGGCCCGGGCAGCCCGGCCGACGCCGAAGCGAGCACGAGTGCGCCCCGTGCCGCGACGAACGCGTCCCGGTCGGCCGGATCGGCACCCAGCTCTGCCGCCAGATCGAAGCTGCCGAACGCGAGGCGCTGGACGTTCGGCACGGTCGCGGTCTCCCGCGCGTCCAGGATGCCCCGTGCGGTTTCGACCAGCGCGATCACGGCTGGCAGCACGCCGAGTTGTTCGGCCGCCGCACGCGTCGTCGCCGGTTCGGCCATCGGCAGCATCACCGTGCACCGGCGTCGCCTGAGCACGGCGAGGTCTTCGTCGTGCCAGGCGGTGCCGGCCGCGTTCACGCGCACCGCGCACTCGGGGTTCTCCTCGAGCCACGCGACGACTTGTTCCCGCGCGTACTCCTTGCGGTCCGGCGCGACGGCGTCCTCCAGGTCGAGCACGGCCAAGCTCGCCCCCGAGGCGACGGCCTTGCCGAAGCGCTCCGGCCGGTCACCGGGAACGAACAGCAGGGTGGCCGCTTCCCGCGCCCGCGTAGCGGCGCGGCTGGTCATTTCTGTGCTTTCTTGGCTTGGCGGACGAGGCCGCCGCCGATGATGAGGCGTTGGATTTCGCTGGTGCCTTCGTAGAGCCGCAGGAGCCGGATGTCGCGGTAGATGCGTTCGACGGGGACGTCGCGCATGTATCCGGTGCCGCCGTGGATCTGGACCGCGAGGTCGGCGACCTTGCCCGCCATCTCCGTGCAGTACAGCTTCGCGGCCGATGGCCCGATCCGCCGGTCTTCACCGGACACGTAGCGCGCCGCGGTCTCGCGCACCAGCGCGCGCCCGGCCATCACCCCGGTCTGCTGATTAGCCAGCATTGCTTGCACCAGCTGGAAATCGCCGATCGCCTGACCGCCCTGGGTCGCCGAAGCGGCGTACGTGACGGATTCGTCCAGCGCCCGCTGCGCCGAACCCACAGCCAGCGCGGCGATATGCACGCGACCCCGCGCGAGGGAGGTCATCGCGGCGCGATACCCGTCGTCCTCGTTGCCGCCGACAAGAGCGGACGCAGGCACCCGGACGTTGCTGAAGGTGACGTCCGCGGTCCAGGCACCTTCCTGGCCCATCTTCTTGTCCTTCGGCCCCACCTCGAGCCCCGGAGTGTCCGCGGGCACGAGAAACACCGCGATGCCCGGCCCGGACTCGTCAGCGGGACGGGTACGGGCGAACACGACGAACAGATCCGCGATCGGCGCGTTGGTGATGAACCGCTTCTGCCCGTCGATCACCCAGTCGTCCCCGTCGCGCACCGCCTTGGTCCGCAGTCCCGCGGGATTGGACCCGGCACCGGGCTCGGTCAGCGCGAACGACGCGACGACCTCGCCCGAGGCGATGCGCTCCAGCCACTGCGTTTTCTGCTCGTCGGTGCCGAAGCCGACCAGCACCTGCCCGGCGATGCCGTTGTTGGTCCCGAACATCGACCGCAGCGCCAGCGACGTGTAGCCGAACTCCATCGCCAGTTCGACGTCCTGGGTCAGGTCGAGCCCGAGCCCGCCCCATTCCTGGGGGATCGCGTAGCCGAACAGGCCCATCTCGGCGGCCTGCCTGCGCAGGTCGTCGGGGATGGCGTTGCCGTCCATGATCTCCTGCTCGCGCGGAACGACCTTCGCCCGGACGAAGTCGCGCACCAGCTCCAGGATCGGCCGGAAGTCCTCGGGGGTAACCGCTGCTGCCATGCCGTCCACTATGACCCAGACCGCCGACACAGGAAATACTTTATCAGAAATCATCGAATGGCTCACACCGCCGAGTGAGTCGGAGACGATCTCTTGCCGGACTTGCTTACCAGCTCAAGGTGCTTTTCCGATGCTGGCCGCCCTCGTCGTCACAGTGGTGACGAGCCCGCCTGGGCTTGCCCCGGTCGTGTAATACTTCATCCGATACAGTCGCCGACGCACGGATCGGAGAGAGTCGTGGCGATGCCCGAAACCGCGAAAGCCGCGCCGCGCCGCACCGGCCCGGCGAACCTCAAGGCGATGGCCGCGCAGGAGATCCGGCGACGGGTCTTCTCCGGCCAGCTGCGCGCCGGGGCGAAGATCGACCAGGACGCGCTCGCCGCCGAACTCGGCATCAGCAAACTCCCGATCCGCGAAGCGTTGATCACGCTCGACCACGAGGGCGTGGTGGAGCACATCGCCCGCCGCGGCGCGTTCGTCGCGCAGTTGACCCGCGACGACATCCGCGACCACTACCGCGTATTCGGCCTCGTGTCCGGACTGGCCGCCGAACGAGCAGCGAAGAATTTGTCGCCGGCAAGCCTTCAGGCGCTGGAAGATCTCACCGACCGGATGGAACAGGAACCGGATCGGGCGGAGCTGGAACGGCTGAACTTCGAGTTCCATCGCCGGATCAACCACGCCTCGGGCTCGCGCCGGCTGGTCTCGATCCTGGCGATCCTGGTGAAGACCGTGTCGCACGGGTTCTACGAGGCGCATCCGGACTGGCCGGACAAGGCGGCTGACGACCACCGGCGGATCCTGCGCGCGCTGAGCAGCCGTTCGGGCGCCCGGGCGCGGACGCTCGTGGAAAAGCACTTCGCGGACGGAAGCGAGCGCGCGGTGGCTTTGCTGGAGCGGCAAGGGTTCTGGGCGAACTGACCGGTCGCGACGGGGCGACGCCCTTGCTTGGGCCGACCCATAGTATATAATATTTAATTATCTCTGCCGTGATTCTTGCGACTGCCGAGGAGCGCCGATGACCACCGAGACGGCCCGGACCGGACCGCTGGCCGGAGTACGGGCGGCGGTGCTCGCCGGGATGGGCCCGACGCCGTTCGCGAGCATGCTGCTGGCCGACTTGGGCGCGGAAGTCGTGCGTGTGACGCGACCGGCGCGCCGGCGGGGCCGGGCGCTCGGCCAGACCGAGGGCATGGCCGCCCGCCACGATCTCGCCAACCGGGGCGTCAGGACGGTCGAGGCCGACCTCAAGTCTCCGGAGGGCGTTCGCGCGGTGCGGCGGCTCGCGGAAGCGGCCGACGTGTTCGTCGAGGGTTATCGCCCGGGCGTCGCGGAGCGGCTCGGGCTCGGGCCGGAGGTCCTGCTGGCCGGGAACCCCGCGCTGGTCTACGCGCGGCTCACCGGATACGGCCAGTCGGGTCCGCTCGCGCAGCAGGCCGGCCACGACATCAACTACGTCGCGCAAACCGGTGCGCTGCATGCGATGGCCCGGGCAGGGGAGGCGCCGCGGCCGCCGATCAACCTGCTTGGCGACTACGCCGGCGGAGGCCTCGTCGCGGCCTTCGGCATCGTGAGCGCGCTGCTGGAGGCCCGCACGTCGGGCCGGGGCCAGGTGCTCGACGCGGCGATGATCGACGGCGTCGCGTTGCTGACCGCGAAGCTCCAAGGCTTGCGGGCCGCCGGCCGGTACTCCGACGAACCCGGCACGAACTACCTCGACTCCGGCGCTCCGTTCTACGACACCTACCGCTGCGCGGACGGCCGGTACGTCGCGGTCGGCGCGCTGGAGCCTGATTTCTACCGCGAGTTCGTCTCCCGGCTCGGCGTCGATCCGAGCGGCTGGCCCGACCAGGACGACCGTGCGGGATGGCCCCGGCTCCGCACGCTCATCGCGGCGGCGCTCGCCGGGAAGGACCGCGACGAATGGGCTCGGATCTACGCGGGCACCGATGCTTGCGTCACGCCGGTGCTCACTTTCGACGAAGCGGCCGAGCATCCGCACAACGCCGAACGGCACGTATTCGAGCGCGTCGGCGGTGTGCTCCACCCGCGGCCCGCCCCGCGCTTCAGCCGTACTCCGCCGCGCGAACCGTCCGCGCCCGACGCCGGGGTGCTGGACCTGGACCGGCTGCTGACGGCGTGGACCGCGTCCGCCGAGCCTCGCGAACAGTCGGCCTGAGCCCCCGAAGCCGTCCGTCAGCCGCACCGGCGGGCGGTTGCCGACGGCAGCACCCCGAACCGTTCGCGGTACTGGTGCGCGAATCGTCCGGGATGGAAGAAGCCCCAGCGCGCCGCGACGTCGGTGACTGAGTCCGGCCCGCCGGACAGCAGTTCCCGGTGCACTCGGTCCAGCCGGACGGCGCGCAGGTAGGCCATCGGCGATTTTCCGACCTCCTCGCGGAAACCCGCTTGCAGGGCTCGCGGGCTGATCGAGGCCATGGCGGCCAGGTCGGCGGTGGTGACGGTCTCCTCGGGGTGCCGGTCGAGGTAGTCGACGATCTCGCGGATGCGGGAACCCCTGGTGTGCGCGGGGCGGCTGTGCAGCCGGTCGCTGAGCCGGCTGGGCAGGGTCAGCAGCAGCTGGGTCATCAGCGCCGACTCGAACTCGTGGCACGCGGCCGGAACCGTCGCCAGGCCTCCGTCCCTGTTCAGTTCCGCGTACAGGAAGCTCACGGTCGCGAGAAACGCCTGCGCGGCGGGCGAACGGAGCGAAAAGGTCAGGTCGAAGTCGATCTCTTCGCGGATCGGCTGCCCGATCAGCTTCGCCGCGTGCGCCTCAAGCAGATCCTTGGGCAGCTTGACGTGGTACTGCCAGGAGTCCGCGCTCCACTGCACCAGCACCGGGGACTGCGGCACGAAGGCGACGCCCGCCTCGCCCGCGGCGAAACTGCGGCGGACGCCGTGCTGCTCCACCGTGCTGGTGCCGGTGGCGGGCAGGTTCACGTGGTAGCACAACCGCATCGGCGGGCCGACGATCGTCGTGTCCGCCCCGTAGGCCATCCGCCCGATCGTGAGGTGCGGGGACGGCGCGAGATCGAGCCGGAACCGCATTCCCGCGCGGTCGGCCACGTGCACCTCGTGGCTCGCGAAGGTTCGCGTCACCTGCTCGCGGGCCGTGTCGAGGTCCGCGGTGCGGAAGGTGACCGGGCCGGGCCGCGCGGCGAGCTGCTGGTCCTCGGACATGGGCTCCTCCTCGTCTCCCGCGCCGTCGGGGGAGTACGCAGAATATATGATATTCACCTCGCGGCTGGACGGGTCAACTCGCAGAGTATATATTTTATATTCAGTGAAGGCGGGGCGCGGCCGAGCAACCGGTCCGAGGCCCGGCGGCACATCAACCGTGACTACAGGCGCCGCGACCAGCGCGGCGGGGAGAGGACACCGGATGGCAGGCCTGTACTTCGAGGAGTTCGAACCGGGGATGGTCATCGACCACCCGACCCGCCGCACGGTCACCGAGGCCGACAACACGCTGTTCAGCGTCATGACGCTGAACCTGGCTCCGCTGCACCTCGACGCCGAGTACAGCAAGAACAGCATCTACGGCCAGCGCCTGGTGAACAGCTTGTTCATCCTCGGCCTCGTGTCCGGGGTGACGGTGCCGGAGACGACGCAGGGCACCACGCTGGGCAACCTCGGTTTCGAGAAGATCACCTTCCCCAAACCGGTGTTCCACGGCGACACCATCCACGTGCGCACCGAGATCGTCAGCAAGCGCGAGTCCAAGAGCCGCGGCGATTCCGGCATCGTCATGTTCCGGCACCTCGGGATCAACCAGCGCGACGAGATCGTGTGCGACGCCCTGCGCGCCGGTCTGATGCTCAAGCGGTCCGCCGACCAGGCAGCCGCACAGGCCTGAGCAGCGGTTCGGGAAAGGAAGTGGCCATGGCCGAGGACGCAGCAGGCCCTGCCTGGACGCCGCCGCGGGAGGTGCGGGACCGCAGCAGGTACCTCGCCGCCGTGCGGAAGTGGGGAGCGTCCGCCGACGCGGCGGGCGTCGCGGAGGTGAACCGGCGGGCGATCGCCGACCCGGAGTGGTTCTGGCGCGCCGTCGTCGACGACCTCGACGTCGCCTTCGCTGAACCGTTCGCCCGGGTGCTCGACGAATCCGAAGGAAAGCCGTTTCCCCGCTGGTTCCCCGGCGGCCGGATCAACGTCGCCGAACTGTGCGCGCACCGCCACGCCCGCGGCGAACTCGCCGGCAAGACCGCGGTGGTCTACGAGGGCGATTCCGGGCAGCGGCGCACGCTGACCTTCGGCGAACTGGACGAGCAGGTGCGCCGGTTCGCCGCGAACCTGGCCGCCGCCGGCGTCGCGCGAGGCGATCGGGTCGTGTTGTTCATGCCGGTCGTGCCCGAGGCGGTCGTGGCGTTCCTCGCGATCGCGATGCTCGGCGCGATCGCGGTCCCGACGTTCAGCGGCTACGCGGCCGACGCGCTCGCCACCCGGTTGCAGGATTCGGAAGCGGTCGCGCTGATCACCGCGGACGGGACCACCCGGCGGGGCAAGGAAGTCCCGCTGAAACCGGTCGCCGACGCGGCGCTGGCGGACGCGCCGTCCGTGCGCACCGTCGTCGTGGTCCGCCACCTCGGGACCGACGTGGCGATGCGGCCTGGCCGCGACGTCTATTACGACGAGCTGGATCCGTCGCCCGCGCCGGTGGACACCGCGTCGACCGAGGTGAACGACCCGCTCACCGTCGTCTACACCTCGGGCACGACCGGCCGGCCGAAGGGGATCGTGCACTCCCACGGCGGATTCGCGGTGAAGACCGCGGTCGATTTCGCCTACGGGTTCGACGTGCACGCCGACGACGTCGTCTGCTGGATCACCGATCTCGGCTGGCTCGTCGGTCCGATGCTGATGACCGGACCGCTGCAGCTCGGCGCGACCATCGTGATGATCGAAGGCCTGCCGACGCATCCCACCCCCGACCGGATGTGGGACGTCGTCGAGCGCAACGGCGTTACCGTGCAAGGGATCGCGCCGACCGCGGCCCGTGCGTTGCGCGCCGCGCAGGAGAAGCCGGAGCACGCGCTGGCCACGCTGCGGTCGTTCGTCTCCACCGGAGAGGCGTGGGACGAGCCGACCTGGTGGTGGCTGTTCGACCAGGTCGGCAAGCGCCGGGTGCCGATCGTCAACTACAGCGGCGGCACCGAGGTCGGCGGCGGGCTGATCGTCGGTTATCCGTTCCTGCCGGGCGAAGCTGCGGCGTTCACCGGTCCGCTGCCCGGAGTGGACGCAGTGGTGCTCGACGACGCCGGGCAGCCAGTCGTCGGCGCGATCGGCGAACTGGCGGTGCGCAACACTTTCCCCGGCATGACGCACGCGTTCTGGCACGACCGCGAGCGCTACCTCGAGACCTACTGGGCGCGGTTCGACGGCATCTGGGTGCACGGCGACCTGTCCAGTGTGGACGAGCACGGCCAATGGCGGATCCACGGCCGCTCCGACGACACGCTCAAGCTGGCCGGGCGGCGTGTCGGTCCGGCCGAGATCGAGGCTGCGCTGCTGCGCGACGAGCGGATCGCCGAGGTGGCCGTGATCGGCGCCCCGGACGCACTGCGCGGCCAGCGGGCGGTGGCGTTCGCGGTGCTGCGCGCACCGGGGGCCGACCGCGGCGACCTGGCGGCGACCGCGCTCGAAAACGCGGGGAAGTCGTTCGCCCCGCAGCTGTACGTCGTGCCGACGCTGCCCAAGACCAAGAACGGCAAGATCATGCGGCGCGCCATCCGGGCGCGGTTCGTCGGGACGCCGGTCGGCGACCTGTCGTCGCTGGACCCGGCCACGCCGCTGGAAGACATCCCAGTACTCGCGGAGGAGAACGCGCAATGACCGACCCGGAAAGCAATGTCGAGATCGTCCGGAAGGCGACGCGGGAGCTGGCCCGGAAGTTCGACCACGACTACTGGCTGGACAAGGACCGCAATCACCAGTACCCGTGGGAGTTCGTGAAGGCGTTCGCCGCGGGCGGCTGGCTGGGCGCGATGATCCCGGAGGAGTACGGCGGCATCGGCCTCGGCCTGGAAGAGGCCGCGGTGATGATGGGGGAGATCTCGGCGTCGGGCGCCGGCATGGCCGGTGGTTCGGCGATCCACTTCTACGTGTTCCCGCCCGCCCCGGTCGTGAAATACGGCTCCGAGGAGATGAAGCGGGAATACCTGCCCAAGCTGGCGGCGGGCGAGCTGCTGATGGCGTTCGGCGTGACCGAGCCGGACGCCGGGGTGGACACGTCGCGGATCAAGACCAAGGCGACCAAGGTCGAGGGCGGCTGGAAGGTCAACGGCAAGAAGGTCTTCATCACCAACGCGCAGAACGCGCAGAAGATCCTGCTGCTGGCCCGCACCTCGCCGCGGCGGGAGGACAAGCCGCTCTACGGCATGTCGCTGTTCTTGGCGGACATGGACCGCGACGCGATCACGGTCCGGGAGATCGAGAAGCTGGGCCGCGCGGCGATCGACACGAACGAACTGTTCATCGACGACCTGTTCGTGCCCGAGGACCGGCTGGTCGGCGAGGTGGACAAGGGCTTCTACTACCTGCTGGACGGGCTGAACCCGGAACGCATCGTGGTCGGCATGGAAGGCATCGGCCTCGGCCGGGCGGCGCTGGACATCGCGTCGGAGTACGCCAAGAACCGGGTGGTGTTCGACCGTCCGATCGGGCAGAACCAAGCGGTCGCCCACCCGCTGGCGGATTCGTGGATCCGGCTGGAAGCCGCCGAGGGCATGGTGCTGCGCGCGGCGCGGCTGTTCGACGAGGGCAAGCCGTGCGGGCCGGAGGCGGCCGCGGCGAAGTATCTGGGCGCCGAGGGCGGTTTCGAGGCGTGCGACCGGGCGTTCTCGACGCTGGGCGGCTATGCGTATGCGAAGGAGTACCACGTCGAGCGGTTGTGGCGCGAGGTCCGGTTGCTGCGCAACGCGCCGTTCTCGCAGGAGATGGTGCGGAATTACATCTCGCAGCAGGTGCTCGGGCTGCCGCGCTCGTACTGAGACAGGGTGCTGTGGCGGGAACGGCGGGACTTTCGGCGCTGAGCCGAGGGCCCGCCGTTTCCCGCTGCTCTCCGCGCCGGGCCGCTGGGAAGGCGGCGTTTGAACCCTCGCCCTGCCGCGCATATGTTGTGCATAACACGGCGGCGATGCCGTGCCTCGGACGTACCAGAGGTGGCCGATGGACGTGGAGAACACGGTCTCGGAGGCCGCGCGGTACCGGGACTTGTGCGTGGACGTCGGGGCCGCGCTGGGGCTCGACGTGCCGGTGCCGCGGCTCGACGGTCCTTGGGCCGACGAAGCGGTCAGCGTGCTCGGGCGGCTGTGGAACGCCGTGCTGGCCGAAACGCTGCACACTGCCGAGGAAGCGGGAGTGTCCGGAACACGGCGGCGTGAGCTGGCTGAGTTGCTGGCCCGGATCCGCGCGGTCGAGGCCGAACTGGCGGAAGCGCGGCTCGCCGACCGGCATGTGCTGCTGCGCCAGGTGGCCGCGTCGCTCGCGTCGGTCCGGGACGCACAGTCCGTGGACGAATTCCTCGGCCGGGTCCCGGAGGCGGGCTGCAGGCTCGGCTTCGACCGGGTCCTGGTCTCCCGGGTGGTGGATTCGGTGTGGCGGCTGCACACGATGTGCGTTGTGCGCGAGCCGCGGTGGGCGGACGAGATCGTCGCCGTCGGGAAAGCGTCGCCGCCCGCCTTGCGCGGCGGGCTGATCGAGGCCGACGTGGTCGACCGGGCCGAAGCCCGGCTCATCTTCGACACCCAGCACAGCCGGCGCGTGGACCGCGACCTGATCCGCGTCACGAAGTCCACTTCGTACGGAATCGCGCCGTTGACGGTGCAGGGCCAGGTCGTCGGGCTGCTGCACGGCGATCGCTACCACCAAGGCCGCGACGTCGACGAAACCGACCGTGCGCTGCTCACGCTGATGGCCGAGGCGCTGAGCCATTCCCTCGGCCGCCTCACGATGCTGGAGGGCCTGGCGTTCCTGCGCGACACCGCCGACGGGTTGATGGCGCGTCCGGCGGCTCTCCCCGCACCGGTCGCCCCCTCCGCGCCGAGTCCGCGGATCCCGTTGACCGCAAGGGAAAACGAGGTGATGGAGCTGCTCGCGGCGGGCCGGTCCAACCGGCACATCGCGCGCGAGCTGGCGATCACCGAGCGCACCGCGAAATCCCACGTCACGCAGATCCTGCGCAAGCTCGGCGTCGCCAGCCGCACGGAGGCGGTCGCGCTCTGGCTGCGCGGCGGGGGACTGTCCTAAGGTCCCACTCCCTCTCGCACCCTTGTCCGATGTGACGGCGGTCGCACCGAGCACAGAATCACCTCACACACCACGACCCGTGGAGGCATGAGGTGACTGAGCAACGAGGCTCGGCAGGCTGGCTGGTCGGCATTGACGTCGGCGGGACCTTCACCGACATCATCGGGCTTGACCGCGCCACCGGGGAAATCCGGGACGGCAAGGTGCTGTCCACGAAGGAACAGGAACACGGCGTCCTCGAGGCGCTCGCCGCGATCGGCGTCGAGCCGGCCGAGGTCGCGGAGATCGTGCACGGGCACACCGTCGGCATCAACGCGCTGCTGAGCCGGGCGGGCGCGAAGACCGGGCTGCTGGCCACGCGCGGGCACCGGGACCTGCTCGACATCGGCCGGATGCACCGCGAGTTCGGCGACCGGTTCTACGACCCGACCTGGCTGCGCCCGCACCAGGAGCGGCCGATCGTGCACCGGCGCGACCGGATCGGCATCCCGGAGCGGATCGGCTACGACGGCACCGAGCTGCTGGCGCTGGACGAGGACGCCGTCCGCGCCGCTGCTCGCGATTTCGCCGCGCAGGGTGTCCAGGCGGTCGCTGTGTGCTTCATGAATTCCTACCGGGAACGCGGCCACGAGCGGCGCGCGGCGGAGATCCTCGCCGAGGAGATTCCGCACGCCTACGTGCAGACCTCGGACCTGTATCCGGTCACGAAGGAGCACGAACGGACCACGACCGTCGCGCTGGACGCGTACGTCGGCCCGGCCGTGGTCGGGTACCTGCAGCGGCTCACCGTCGCGCTGGAGGAGCGGCGGTTCGGCGGCACGCTCTGGATCATGACGACCAACGGCGGCGTCGCGACCGTGCAGGACGCGGGCAAAGCCCCGGTCTTCCAGCTCGTGTCCGGGCCGGTCGGCGGCGTGACCGGCAGCCTTCAGCTGGCGCGCGAATCGGGCAAGCGCAATCTGCTGACCATGGATGTCGGCGGCACCAGCACCGACGTTGCCGCGATCGTGGACGGGCAGACCCCGCTCACCGACCTGTGGACCCTGGAGACCGGCCTGACGCTGACGTTGCCGCTGGTCGATGTGGAGAGCGTCGGCTCGGGCGCGGGCAGCATCATCGGCCCGAACGCGCTCGGGCAGGTCGCGGTCGGCCCGAAATCGGCGGGCTCCAATCCTGGCCCAGCGTGCTATGGACGCGGCGGCACCGAGGCGACGCTCACCGACGCCTGTCTGCTGCTCGGGGTGCTCCAACCCGATCTGTTCGCGAACGGCCGGATCTCGCTGGACGTCGAGGCTGCGCGCGCCGCGCTGGCCCGGGCTGGCGAGCAGTGGGGGCTTTCCGCGCTGGAGCTGGCCGAGGCCGCCTACCAGATCGCGTGCGAGGACATCGCGGCGAAGATCCGCACCATCTCGGTCTACCGGGGACTGGACGTCCGCGAGTTCGCGTTGCTGCCGTTCGGTTCGGCTGGTCCGATGCTGGCCGACCGGGTTGCGCGGATCCTCGGACTGGACACGGTTGTCGTGCCGTCGACGCCGGGTCAGTTCTCCGCGCTCGGGCTGTTGCAAAGCGACCTGCGGACCACGCGGGCGCAGTCGCTGATGATCCCTCTCTCCGCCGGCAACGCCGAGACGGTTGAAGTGGAATTCGCCGCCATGGAACAGAGCCTCACCGACGAACTGGCCGCACAAGGCGTGGAGCTGGACGGGCTGGCGTTCGACCGCGCGGTGTTCGCGATGTACCGCGGGCAGACCTGGGACAACCGGCTCACGCTCGCACCCGGGCCGGTGACCGCGGAACGCGTGCCCGGCGTGGTCGCCGACTTCCACGCGTTCTACCAGGATTCCTACGGTTTCTCCGCAGCCGAAATCCCCGTCGTCGTCTCGACGCTCGAAGTGACCGCGGTGATCCCGCGCCCGAACAAGGTGCCGTCCACCGCGGCGGAGTCCGGCGAGTCCCTGCTCGGTGAACGCGACTTGCGCGTACCCGGTTCCGGAGAGACCGTGCGCGTCCCGGTGCACGTCCGCGAACGGCTCGCCGCGGGCGAGGTCGTCGACGGACCGGCGATCGTCTCGGAGAAGT
The DNA here is from genome assembly GCF_041346965.1 of Amycolatopsis sp. cg13. Taxonomy (GTDB): domain Bacteria; phylum Actinomycetota; class Actinomycetes; order Mycobacteriales; family Pseudonocardiaceae; genus Amycolatopsis. The sequence goes on along the minus strand of NZ_CP166848.1, from coordinate 1,453,055 downwards.
TCGCCACCACGGTCGTGCTCCCGGGCCGCCGCGCCCGCGTGGACGCCGACCGTCTCCTGATCATCGAAAACCAGGACTAGGAGCGCTGCCATGACGATTTCCGCGGAACCCGCCGCCGGCACGGCCGAGTTCGAACTCGACATCCTGCGCTACGGCCTGATCGAGGTCGCCCGCGAGATGAACGAGGCGCTGATGCGCAGCGCGTTCTCCCCGGTGTGCCGCGACATTCTCGACTGCACCACCGCCATCCACGTCCGCAGCGGCGACGGATGGGAGACCGTGGCGCAGTGGGAAGGCTGCATGCAGCACGCCTTCACCTCGCCGCACATCGTGAACTTCGTGATGGACGAGTTCGACTTGGACTCGCTGCAGCCCGGTGACGTCATCTTCGTCAACGACCCGTGGCGCGGCACCATCCACCAGTCCGACGTCAACCTGCTCCGGCCGGTGTTCGTGGACGGCCGGGTCGAATTCATGCTGCATTCGACCTCGCACCTGGTCGACCTCGGCGGCCCGATCCCCGGCGGATTCTCCAACGGCACCCAGACGTCGTTCGAGGAACAGATCAAGCTGCCGCCGTCGCTGCTGTACGCGAACGATGTGCCGGTGCGTCCGCTGTTCAACTTCATCCTGGAGAACAACCGGGTGCCGCACCTCGTCCTCGGCGACTTGCGCGCCCTGCACGGCTGCCTGGTCGTGGGGGAGCGGCAGCTGCAGGCGCTCGTCGCACGCGGAGGTCTGGAGAAGGTGAAGGAAGCCGGGCGGTACGCGATCGAGGCCACCGAAGCGAGCATGCGCCGCGGCATCGCGGGTATCCCGGACGGCGACTACACCGTGGAGGATTTCCTCGACGAGGACGGCGTCACCGACGAACCGATTCCGGTGCGCGTGACGGTGAAAGTGCGCGGCGACAGCATGGAGATCGACTTCTCCGGTTCCGGCCGGCAGCCGCTCGGCAACTGCGGCACGGCGTGGTGCGAGGCGGTGCGGTGCATCGAAGCGGTCAAGCTGATGGCCGACCCGAGCACGCCGGTCAACAGCGGCACCCTCCGTCCTATCGAGACACTCCTGCCGCAGGGCAGCGTGGTGTGCGTGCTGCCGCCGTCGAGCTGCTCGAACCATGCCGACATCGGAGCCCGCGGCATCAACGCCGTCGCGAGCGCGCTGAGCCAGGCCGTCGGCGACCGCGCGATCGCGTGCGACACCGGCACCGCACTGGTGGTCAGCCTTGGCGGGATCGACACTCGCGCCGGGCACGAGGGCATGCCGTGGGGCGCGTTCGCGCTCGCCGGCGGCGGGTGGGGCGGAACGTGGAAGGAAGACGGGATTTCCTTCTGCGTCACGCCGATCGGCAACTGCCGGACCTCGGTGCAGGAGCACGTCGAGATCGAAAGCCCGTTGATCGTGGCGCAGCACGAGATGGTGCTCGACACCGCCGGAGCCGGCGAATACCGCGGCGGGCTCGGCTCGGTGTACACGCTCACCGCGCAGTCGGACACGATGGTCACGATCACCTGCGACCGGGTGCGCGTCGGTGCGCCGGGCGCCGCCGGAGCCGGTCCGGGCGCGCCCGCGTTCGGCTGGTACATCGAGAACTTCGACCTGGCACAGCACGCGGATCCGCTCGACCTGCGCGGCACCGAACCGCTGTTCGGCATGTTCGACGACGACGGCCGCCCGGACCCGAACAACGGCGGGTTCTGCCGTGGCGCGCGATACCAGACCGGCAAGTTCTCCGGGCTGGTGCTGAAAGCGGGCGACGCGATCCGCTTCCTGATCGGCGGAGGCGGCGGCTGGGGCGATCCGCTCGCCCGGGGCCTCGACCGGCTCGGCCGAGACCTCGCCGACGGGCTGTACAGCGAGGAATTCGCCGCGAAGGCGTTCGGGGCCGTCCTGCGCGACGGCCGGATCGACGCGGCCGCGACCGCCGAACGCCGTGCCGAACTGGCCGCCCGGCGCGACGCGGGCACCTGGTCGGTGCCGGTCGCCACGCCCGTCAACTGGATCCTGGGATAGGAGCACTCATGTCTGTCGACCGACTTCTCTTCCCCCGTCCGGAAACCCCGCGCGTGTCCGTCGAGCGGACGCCGGTGGACGCCACCTGCCTGTCGTGCGGGAGCACGGACGTCAAGCGATACCCGGTGGCCAACTATCTCGGCCCGCGCATGGTCGTGAAGTGCCAGGATTGCTTCACGCATCTGTCGGTGACCCGGCCGGAGCCCGAGGACCACTGGCCCGCGTGGCGCTCGCCGACGCGCGACTGGGCGCCCTCGCGGCTGGGGTGACGCGCATGTCCCCGACCCCACTGGCCCGGCTGTACACCCAGGCGTACGCCGAGTTCGCCGACCAGCCCGCGATCCGGGACTCCCGGCGCGAGCTGACCTACGGCGAACTCGGCAGCCGCGCCCGGCGGATCGCCCAAGCGTTCCGGGCGCTCGGCGCGGAACGCGGCACCCGCGCGGTGCTGCTCGGGCCGAACAGCTGCGAATGGGCTGAGGCGTACCACGGGCTGGTGCTCGGCGGCGGGGTGCGCGTAGGGCTGCTGCCCCGGTTGCACCCTGCCGAACTGGCCCAGATCGCTGCGGACGCGGAGCCGGCGTTCGTGCTCGTCGATGGCGAGTGGCTCGCTGAGCACGGCACCGCGTGGATTCCGCCGCAGGTCAAGGAAATCATCGTGCTCGGCGAAGGAGCCGAGGGCATTCCGTTCGAGGAGTTCGTTGCCTCCGGCTCGGACGACGAGTTGCCGCTGCCCGATGCCGACGACGATGCCTGGCTGCTCTACACGTCCGGCTCGACCGGGCAGCCCAAGGGCGTGCGGGTGCCGCACCGGACGGTCGGTGCGCTCGTGCGCAACGCCCGCGAGGTCCTGCCGCCGCTCGGTCTCGGCGACGCGGCCCTGCACACCGCGCCGATCAGCCACTTCAGCGGCGGGATCGCCGACGTGCTCACCGCCAGCGGCGGGCTGAACGTCTACGTGCCGAAGTTCGACGCGGCGCAGGTCGCGGACGCTGCGGCCGGCGGTGAGGTGACTGTGCTGCCGCTGGTCCCGACCATGATCACGATGTTGCTGGAGGAACTCGCCCGGCGCGGCGCCCCGGCCGGTCGCGTCGGCAACGTTCGGATCCTGCCGTACGCGGGCTCGGCGATCCAGCCGGATCGGGCGGCCAAAGCGCGCGCGTACTTCGGCGAGGCGATGCAGCAGCTGTACGGCGCGAGCGAAGCGCAGTTGCCGATCGCGACGCTTCAGCCGGAGGACCACGTCGAAACCCTGAACGAGCGCGGTTTGCCACGGCTGGCCTCTGCGGGCCGGGTGACCGCGCACGTCGAGGTCGAGATCGTGGACGCGGACCGTCGCCCCGTCCCGCCCGGGACGACCGGCGAGATCCGGACTCGCGGCGCGCACGTGAGCGCCGGGTACTGGCGGAAGCCGGAAGCGACGGCGGAGACCTTTGTGGACGGCTGGGTGCACACCGGCGACGTCGGCTGCCTCGACGAGCACGGGTATCTGTTCATCCTCGACCGGCGCAAGGACATGATCATCACCGGCGGGTTCAACGTGTACCCGCGAGAGATCGAGAACGTCGTCTCCGAACTGCCCGGGATTCGGGAGGTCGCCGTCGTCGGCGCTCCGGACGAGCGATGGGGCGAGGCGATCACCGCGTTCGTCTCGGCCGAACCCGGGAACGCCGTGTCCGCGGACGGGGTGCTCGCGCATTGCCGGGCCCGGCTCGGCGGCTACAAGGTGCCGAAGAAGGTGGTCTTCGTCGAGGAGCTGCCGAAGACCGGCACCGGGAAGATCCAGAAGCAGATCCTGCGCGAGAAATTGTGGACCGGCCTGCAGCGCCGGGTCTGAATTCCGCGTGAACCAGAAGGAGTGAAACTCATGGCGGCGCCGACTTTCGACAGCCGGAGTCTGTTCTTCGCGTGGAGCACGTGCAGCACGGACTACGGCACCTACGCGAAGTGGTACGACGACGAGCACATCCCGCAGGTGATGGACGTGCCGGGAATGGTGGGAGCGCAACGGTTCCTGCTCGCGGACACCAAACCGCTGCCGGGCGTGCGCGCGCTCGATTTCGGGCACCTCGCGATCTACGAGATGGAGGGCTCGGCGCAGCCGTTCCGCGAGGAGGTCAAGCGCAAGCTGATCTCGGGCGAAATGGCGCTGCCGGACTTCATGAACCAGCCGTTCCAGGCGTTGTTCCTCGACGCGGTGAGTGAACCGTTCCTGTCCGACGGGTTCGCTGACGCCGAGAACCTGGACGACCGACATCTGTTTTTCGCCTGGAGCCGCCACACGGGCGACGAGGCGACGTTCGCGAAGTGGTACGACGAGGAGCACATCCCGCAAATCATGTCCGCGCCAGGAATGCTGCGCGCCCAGCGGTTCGAGATGTCGGACCTGAAGCCGCTGCCCGGCGTCGAAACCCCGGATCTCGGTCATCTCGCGATCTACGAGATCGCCGGAGATCTTGAGGGGTTCCGTGCCGAGGTGAAGCGACAGCTGATCTCCGGGGAAATGGTGCTCCCGGACTTCATGATCCCGCCGTTCGCGGCGATGTTCCTGAAGCCAGTCAGCCCGTTCTTCCCCGCCGAGAACTGACCGGGAGTCGCACATGAGCTATCCACCACGGCGCGCCAAGCCGGAACTCGCGCTGATCACTGGAGCCGCAGGCGGCGTCGGCTCCGCCACCGCACGACGGCTCGCCGAAGGCGGTGCCAAGCTGGTCGTCACCGATATCGACGAGGAACGGCTGGCAAAGGTCGCGAACGACACCGGCGCAATCGCCGTCCCCGCCGACGGCACCGACCGCGAAGCCATCCGGGCCTTGGTCGCGCGAGCGGTCGAGGAACTGGGCGGCCTGGACACGGTGATCGCGACCCAAGGCGCGGCGATCGGCGGGGGAGCGCACCCGAAACACGTCGACTCGTACCACCGCGCGCTCGACGTCAATCTGCACGGATCCTTCTACCTGGCCGGAGAAGTGCTCCCGCACCTGGCGGCCAGCGAAGGCTCCCTGGTCCTGTTCGCCTCGACCGCGGGGCTGATCGCCGGTCCGCCCGGAGCGGCGGGCTACACCGCGGCGAAAGCGGCGATCATCGGCCTCACCCGCTGGCTCGCCCGCGATTACGGGCCGAAAGGCGTGCGCGTCAACGCGGTGTGCCCGGGCTTCGTCCGGACCGCGCTCGCGGCAGGCAGCATGGCGCACCTCGCCGAGCGCGAAGGCATCAGCCTGGAAGAGGCCTACGCGCTGAGCGCCGCGCACGTTCCGCTGCGCCGGGTCGCGGAGCCGGAGGAAATCGCGGCCTGCTGCGCTTTCCTGGCTTCGGGAGATGCCTCGATGGTCACCGGCCACGTGCTCGTCGCCGACGGCGGCGGCGCGGCGGTGGACGCTTCGACGGTGGCTTTCGACAGCTGAAGTGTCCAAGTATCCGGACAGTCGAGCGGTCAGCGCGCGCTTAGCGTTCTTCGCATGTCAACGACGACTCATGAAGAACTGGCCAAGGGCTGGATCCGCGCGCTCTCGGACGTCGAAGTGTTCTACTCGCTGTGCGCGGACGACTGCAAGGTCTGGCACAGCGCCGACGACAAGTGGATGACCGTCAAGGAAGCAGTCGACGCCGTCCACGAACGCGGCGGCCTTCCGACGTTCGAAAACTCTCGCTACACGTTGACCGACAAGGGTTTCTTCGTGCAGACCTCTGCCACGCTGGCGGCCGCGCGGGTGCACCTGATCCAGGTGGTGACGGTGCAGGACGGCAAGGCGGTCTCGGCCGAGGAGTACATCGGCCCCGAGATGGACATCGCCGTCTAGGCGGGGAACGGACTTTCGATGAGTGCAATCGCAGGACGCTCCATCATCGTCACCGGCGGTGCGAGCGGAATCGGCGAGACGGCTGCGCGGCTGTTCGCCGAGAACGACGCGCTGGTGACCATCGCGGACATCAGCGCCGAAGCAGGCCAAGCGCTGGCGGAGGAACTGTCGGGCAAGGGTTACGAGGTCCAGTTCGTCACCACCGATGTCACCGACGAGGCGCAGGTGGCGGCGATGGTGGAAGCGGCGGAATCCGCGTACGGCAGGTTGGACGGCGCGTTCAACAACGCGGGTGTGCCGAACAACGGCAAGAAGCTGGCCGATCTCAGCCGCGAGGAGTTCGACCGGGTCTTCGCGATCAACGTGACCGGGCCGTTCCTCTGCATGAAGCACGAGGTGCCGGCGATGCTCCGCGCGGGCGGCGGGTCGATCGTCAACACCGCGTCGGTCGGGTCGTTCATCTACATTCCGCTGGCGGCCGAGTACACCGCGTCCAAGCACGCGCTGATGGGCCTGACGAAAGCGGCGGCGGCCGAATACGGCGAGCACGGCATCCGCGTCAACGCCATCGGCCCGTCCACCGCGCGCACGCCGATGTACCTGGAGTACCTGAAGCTCAATCCGGAGTACGAGAAGACCGTCGCTGCCACGCACGCGCTGCGGCGCGGCAGCGAGCCGGTCGAACAGGCGCAGGCGGCGATGTGGCTGCTGTCGGACGCGGCGTCGTTCGTCACCGGCGTGACGGTCCCGGTCGACGGCGGCTACACCTTGTACTGAGCGGTGCCGCTTCATTGACCACCGGATGGCCACATGAAATATTATGTTCCATGAGTGCGCTGCTGACCCGTGCCGCGGGTCCGGTGCTCGACCGGGTGCAGACGGAGCTGCGGGGCAGTTCGGTCGCGGTGCTGCTGGCCGACCAACGGGCCCAGGTGGTGGACATCCGCTACGGCGAGCGCTCTTTCGGCCGGGAAGTCGGCTCCCTCGGCGTCGTGCCCGGCGTGCGGCTGGGGGAGGACGACGTCGGCGTGAACGCGATCGGCACGCCGCTGGAAACCCGCCGGAGCCTTCTGCTGCGCGGTACCGAGCACGCGCTGCCCGCGTTCCACGGGTTCACTTGCTTCGGCCACCCGATCGTCCACCCCGGAACCCGGCGGATCGCCGGGGTGCTCGACTTCGCCGTGCCGGCGAGCCACGACGAGCGGCTGGCCCCGGCGTTGGTGCGCCATCTGGTGGCGGAGATCGAGAGCAGGCTGCGGACGGGCACAGCGGAGGCGCAGCAGCGGCTGCTCGCCGCGTTTCAATCCGCTGCCCGGCGACGCGATCGGCAGGTGCTGGTCGTCGGGCACGGCCTGGTGCTGGCAACGCAGTCCGCGCTCGACCTCTTGGCACCGGCCGACCACGCCGCGGTCCAAGCCTGTGTCGAGACCGGCGACGGGAACGCTCTGATCGCGTTGGCGTCCGGCCAGGAAGTGCGGCTTTCCTGGGTGCCGGTGGATGGCACCGAGGGGACTATGGTCGACCTCGTTGTCGAGACACAGCCAGGCCCGCGCGCCGCGTTGCCGGTGCGATGGCCGTTGCTGGTCGCGGGGGAGCCGGGCACGGGCAAGACGACTGTCGCGCGGGAGGCCGCCGGGGACGGTGCGGCGGTGCTGGACGGGGTCGAAGCGGTTCGGATCGGCGAGGCGGAATGGGCCGAGCGGGCCAGCCGCCTGCTGGACGGTGCCGGACCGGCTGCGATCGTCGAAAACGTCCAACTGTTGTCGGGGCCGCTGGCGGCGTTGGTCGCGGCGCGGATGCGGACCTCGAGGCGGAACCTGGTGCTGACCTCGACCCCTGGGGAACACCATTCGTCGATCGCGGCGCGGTGCGGCGAGCGTCGGGACTTGGCCCCGTTGCGCCTTCGCCGCCACGAGATCCCGCGGCTGGCGCAGCGCATGCTCGCCGAGGAGTGCGCCGCCCGGTTCACGCCGGAGTCCTTGCGGGTGCTGGCGGCTCAGCCGTGGCCGGGGAATCTGGCTGAACTGCGCCGGGTGGTCCGCGCGGTGGCGGAGCTGCGTTCGGCGGGCGACGTCGTCCCGGCCGACCTTCCGCCTTCGCACCGGGGCGCATCGGTGCTCGCGTCGCCGTTCGACCAGGCCGAGCGCGAGGTGATCGTCGCGGCGATCGCGGCCGCGGGCGGCAACAAACTCGAAGCGGCCCGTGCGCTGGGAATCAGCCGGTCGACGCTGTACAACCGGTTGAAAGCCTTGCGCATCCGCTGATTCCGGCGGCTTGACGGGTCTTCTAGTGAGATATTATATATTTAATGCGGCCAATCTGGCATCAACGAGGAGCAGGCATGGCGACGATCATCGAGCAGCTCGCGGGATTCGCCGCGGGCGCGGACGCCCGGGAATTCCCCGACGAGGTGATCCGCGAATCCCAACGGATCCTGCTCGACTCGCTGGGCTGCGCAGTGGCGTCCCTCGGCGACGAAGGCGCGCAGCGGGGCGTCGACTACGCGCGATACCTCGGTGGCACCGAGGGGACAGCGTCGATCCTCGGCACCGGAACGAAAACTTCGGTCCCCGCCGCCGCGTTCGCCAACGCCGAACTGATCAACGCACTCGACCAGGACGCGGTCCTGCCGCCCGGGCACGTCACGCCGTACGTGCTGCCCGGCGCGCTGGCCACCGCGGAGTCGTTGCGGACGTCCGGCACGAAGCTGCTCGAGGCGATCGCGGTGGCCCACGAAATGTCGTACCGGATCGGGAAGGCGACCGACTATCTGCGCGATATCAAGGACGGCGTCGTCACCATCCCCGACGTCATCGGGTACAGCAGCACGCTTTTCGGCGCCGCGGCCGCGGTCGGCGTCGTGAAGGGCCTCGACGGAGAAACTCTGGCCGACGCGATCGGGATCATGGGCTCTACCGCGCCGACCAACACTCAGCGCGCGTGGATGATGCACGCCCCGTCGACAACGATCAAGTACCAGCTCGCCGGAGGCATGGCGCTGTCCGCAGTCACCGCCGCCAACCTCGCCGAACGCGGTCACACCGGCGACCGGCAGATGCTCGACGACCGCGAGTACGGCTTCCCGCGCTTCATCGGCACCTCCCGCTGGGAACCGGCACCGATCACTGCCGGACTGGGCACGGAATGGACGTTCACGCCGTTCCAGTCCTTCAAGCCCTACCCGCATTGCCGGGTCATGCACGCACTATTCGACGCGCTCACCGAGATCGTCGAAACCCACGACCTCCGTCCCGACGAGATCGACGCGATCACCGCGTATGGCGAGAGCTTCGTCATGCAGCCGGTATGGGTGAACGAAACCATCCGCAACCCGCGCGACGCCCAGTTCAGCATGACGCACGGCCTCGCCCTCGCCGCGCACCGGATTCCGCCCGGCAAGGACTGGCAGACCCCGGAAGCGGTGCTGGACCCGTCGGTGCTCGACCTGATGAAGAAGGCCGAGTTCAAGGCGCACCCGGACTACACGGAAGCGCTCAAGAACAACCCGGCCGCTCGCCGGTCGCTGGTCGAGGTCCAGGCGCGCGGCACCACCTACCGCGGCGAGCGCGCTTACCCGAAGGGCAGCCCGTCGCCCGACCCGGCCACGTATCTGACTGACGACGAACTCGTCGCGAAGTTCCGGCACAACGTGGAGGGCGTCGTGGCGGACCCGGACGCGATCGTCCAGGCGGTTTTCGATCTGCAGCACGTCGAGGACGTTTCGGCGCTGCTGAACCAGGTCGGAGGTGCGGCATGATCGACGTCGTCAACCCGGCCACGGAAGAGGTGATCGGGTCCATTGTGGACAGCGACGCGGCGACCGTCGACGCCGCCGTGTCCGCCGCCAGCGCAGCCCTCGGCCCCTGGTCGGCTCTGTCGCCCGCCACGCGTGCCGGGTACTTGCGCGCGTTGGCGGACGAGTTCGAGAAGCGGTCCGACGAGATCTCGGAACTGGTCACGCGGCAGAACGGCACGCCGATCAGCATCACCCGCACGATGCAGAGCCAAGTGCCGGTCTGCTACCGGTATTTCGCTTCGCTGGCGGAAGAACTCTCGGTCGAGGAACACGTCACGACAGCGAGCGGCGACGCGATCGTGCTGCGCGAACCGGTCGGCGTGGTCGCGGCCATCACCCCGTGGAACGGCCCGCAGCCGCTCATCGCGTGGAAGCTCGGCCCCGCGCTGGCGGCCGGCTGCACCGCAGTGATCAAACCGGCGCCAGAGACGTCGCTCGATGCGTTCGTTTTCGCGGAAATCGTTGCCGCGGCGGGAATTCCCGAAGGCGTGGTGAACATCGTGACTGGCGGGCGCGAGACCGGCGCGGCGCTGGTCGCGCATCCCGGCGTGCACAAGGTGGCCTTCACCGGTTCGACCGTGGCGGGCAAAGCGATCGCCGCTGAGTGCGCGAAGCAGTTGAAGCACGTCACGCTGGAGCTGGGCGGCAAATCGGCGGGCATCCTGCTCGACGACGTCGATCTCGACGCGTTCCGGCCGCTGGTGCTGTCCGCCTGCTCGCCGAACACCGGGCAGACCTGCCGGGCGCTGACCCGGGTGCTGGCTCCGGCGTCGCGCTACGACGAGGTCGTGGACCTGCTCGCGGCGACAATGACCGGTATTCCGCAAGGAGATCCGCTCGACCCGACGGTGTTCTTCGGCCCGCTGGTGAACGCGACGCAGCGGGAACGAGTGGAGTCCTACATCGAACTCGGCAAGGCGGAGGGTGCCGAGATGGTGATCGGCGGCGGCCGCCCGTTCGAGCGCGGCTACTACGTCGCGCCGACGATCTTCCGCGGCGTCACGAACGACATGCGCATCGCCCGCGAGGAAATCTTCGGTCCGGTACTCACCGTGATGCCGTACCGGACAGTGGACGAAGCCGTCGCCATCGCGAACGACTCGGAGTACGGCCTCGGCGGCGGAGTGTTCTCCCCGGATCGCGAGCGCGCGACGGCGGTGGCTCGCCGGATTGTGACCGGGAGCGTCGGAGTGAACACCTCGACCCTGCCGATCGAGACGCCGTTCGGCGGGGTGAAGAACAGCGGGATCGGCCGGGAACTGGGGCCGCAGAGCGTGGACGCGTACCTGGAGTACAAGACGATTTTCCGGGCGTAGCCCAAGTGCGCACGGCAACGGCAGCCCTGCTCGGTACTCGCGACCGAGCAGGGCTGCCGCGTGCTTGCCCGGGTCCTCGCACCATCGGCGACTGAGCGAGTCCGGCGATCTTCCGCGGTGTCGCCGACGACCTGCGGATCGCCCGCAGGGAGATCTTCGGCCCAGTCGTCATCGCGATTCCCGCGTCGTCTCGGGACTCCCGCCGGCCATGCGGCCGCCCGCCCGGACTCTTCAGCGCGCTCTGCCCGGGCCCGAGACCCACGCGTCAGCGCGCGGCCTTTCCCGCCGCCGAATCAGCATCCGGTTCCTTGTGATCAAGGATTGAATATTTTATATTTCATTGCCCGTCGACCACTGTCGGGTGAACACCGGCTCCGGGATGAGGACGACATGAGCGTACAAGGACGTATCGCACCGGCTGAGGCGGCGACGAAACGCCGCGGGAAAGTGCTGGCGGCCGCCATCGCGGCGCAGTCTCTGGAGTACTACGACTTCTTGATCTACGGAACCGCGGCCTCGCTGGTCTTCAACCACGCGTTCTTCCCGTCGACGAGTGCGGCGGCCGGGGTGCTCGCCGCGTTCGCGACGTTCGCGGTCGGGTTCGCGGGCCGCCCGGTGGGCGCGGCTGTCTTCGGGCACATCGGCGACCGGTTCGGGCGCAAACCCGCGCTCGTGGCGTCGACGCTGTCCATGGCGGTGGCGACCACGTTGGTGGGGCTGCTGCCGACGTTCTCCTCGATCGGCGCGCTGGCCCCGGTGCTGCTGGTGATCCTGCGCGTCGCGCAAGGGATCGCGGTCGGCGGGGTGTGGGGCGGGTCGACCCTGCTCGCGGTCGAGCACGCTCCGCCGAACCGCCGGGGGCTGCACGGCTCGCTGCCGCAACTGGGCATCTTCGCCGGGATGGTGCTCGGCACCCTGGTCTTCGTCGTGCTGTCCGGTGCGCTCACCGCGGACCAGTTCGCCGCGTGGGGCTGGCGGATTCCGTTCCTGCTCGGGATCGTGATGATCCCGGTCGTGTTCTACATCCACCGCTTCCTCGAAGACTCTCCCGATTTCCGGGCGGTGGAGGAGAAACTCGCCGCGGCGCCGAAGCGCTCGTCGGTCGTGCAGGTGCTGCGCCGGCCGAAGAATCTGCTCCTGGTCGTGTTCATCTTCCTGCCCGCGACGATCATGTTCTACGCGACCGTGACCGGCCTGCTGGACTACGGCGTGCGGGAGCTGAAGATCGCCAAGGGCACCATGCTCACGGCGGTGATGTTCTCGATGATCGCGACCGGGGTGAGCACGGTGCTGTGCGGGCGGCTGTCGGACACCGTCGGCAGGCGTCCGGTGTACGCCGGCGGCGTGGTGCTCGCGGGAATCTGGGGCTTCGCGCTCTTCCCGCTGGCCGACACCCGGAACTTCTGGGCGATCCTGCTGGCGATCGTGGTCGGGCAGATCTCGGTCGGCGCGATGTTCGGCCCCGGCGTCACGATGTTCGCCGAGATGTTCCCGCCGTCCGTGCGGTTCTCCGGCGCGTCGATGGGGTACCAGCTCGCCAACATCATCGGCGGGGGACTGGCCCCGTTCGTGATGGCGGCGCTGATCGCCGCGACGCACACGACGCTGTCCGTGTCGGTCTACATCCTCGTGGCCTGCCTGATCAGCCTGGTCCCGCTCGCGCTGCTGGGCCGCCGGGCCTTGACGCCGGCCACGGCCGAAGGATAATATAAAATATTATTTCGACGACGAGGAGGTGCGCGATGGCGCCTCGAACCGATTCCGAGCTGAGCTGCCGGGCACGGGCCCTCCTCCGCGTCGTGGCGGCCGGGCGGGCCGAGATCACCTGCAGCAGCGAGCCGGACATGTTCGTCGACGGCGTGGCGTGCTGCGACCAGTACACCGCGCACGCGCTCGCCCACCGGGGCTTGATCGTCCAAACCGGACCGGCGGGGCTCGGGAAGCGCGTCCGCGCACGCCTCACCCCGGCCGGTGCGGCAGTCCTGGGCGCTATCGGCGAGGCGGCCTGAACGAGAACGACGGGCGGTGCGACGGCCGAGGAGGCTGCCGCACCGGCCGTAACCATGTGCCCGTCAGGGAATTCGCGGGCCAGTCCGTCCACAACGGATCGAACTTCGGGTGAGGCGTGCTTCGTTTTGCGGACTCGGCCGTGCGGTGAGCGGCTGTTGCCCCGGTCCCCTCCGGCCTACCGTTCGGTGTGCGGTGGCGCACCAGCGCCGGCCGAATCGAGCCAACAGTGGAGTTGCGCCGAAATGAGCCAGGAACCGAACCCGCCGTCCCTCGAGCGGGAACCAGTCGAGGGAACCTGCCCGCGCTGCGGCGCCGCCGAACTGTCCCGCTACCCGGTCAATTCCGAGGGCGGCTGGTTCGACGTCGTGAAATGCCGGTCGTGCCTGTTTTCGGTCAGCCGGGACCCCGGTCCGCGGCTCGGACCGGTCCAGCTGCTCTCCGATCTCCTGTAGCGAAAGGATCAATGATGATCGCAGTCGACGTGGGCGGCACCTTCACCGACGTGGTCGCCTTGCAGGACGGGGAGATCCGCACCGCCAAGGTCTCCACCGACTACACCGACGTGACCCGCCCGGTGCTCGAGGGCGCCGCGCTGCTCGGCGTCGCGGGCGCACCGGTGTTCAACCACGCCAGCACCCACGGGCTGAACGCGGTGATCACCCGCACTGTGCCGAAGATCGGGTTTCTCGCCACCGAGGGGCATCGCGACATCCTCGACATGGGCCGGGTCTGGCGGCCCGCGGAGGCCATTTTGGACCCGGGCTGGCGGCGCAGCTTCGGCGACGCCGCGCGGCCGCTGGTGCCGAGGTATCTGCGCCGGGGGATCCGGGAACGGCTCACCGCTTCCGGCGAGTTGCTGTTCGAATTGGACGAAGCGCAGGCGCGGGCCGAGCTCGAAGTGCTGCGCAAGTGCGGCGTGGCCGGAGTGGCCATCTGCCTGATCAACGCCTACGTGAACCCGGCGCACGAGCTCCGGCTGCGCGAGTTGGTCCGCGAGGTCCTCGGCGACGTGCCGTGCTCGCTGTCCAGCGAGGTCTCCCCGCTGGCCAAGGAATACGCGCGGGCCTCGACGACGATGGTCGACGCGCTGATGAAACTGATCTACGCGGACTACACCGCGCGGCTGGAGAAGGGCCTGGCCGAACTCGGCTTCACCGGGCAGCTGAACTTCGCCGACTGCGCCGCGACGCTCGTGCCGTCGCATCGGGCGATGGAGCAGCCGTTCCGCATCGTGTTCTCCGGTCCCGCCGCGGGCACTGTCGCCAGCGCCCACTTCGGTTCGCTGATCGGGGAGTCGCAGCTGCTGTGCGCGGACGTCGGCGGCACGTCGTGCGACATCAGCGTCGTCACCGGCGGCGAGCCGTTCGTGGACACGACCTTCGAACTGGAGCACGACCTCGTCGTGAACGCACTGGCGAACGACGTCAGCGCGATCGGGGCCGGGGGCGGAAGCCTGGTGACGATCGGCGCCACCGGCGAGATCCAGGTCGGCCCCGGCAGCGCCGGTTCGACGCCCGGCCCGGCCTGCTACGGCCGCGGCGGCACGCAGCCGACCACAACGGACACTTGCCTGCTGATCGGGATCATCGACCCGGGCACGTTCGCCGGCGGCGAGCTGGCGCTGGATCCGGCTCTGGCCCGCCAGGCGTTCGAGAACCTCGAATCGGACTTCACGCTCGCCCAGCGCGTCCGGTACGCGTACGAGATGGCGGTGCACAACATCGCCGAGGGCGTGTTCAACGTGGCGATCAAAAACGGCGTCGACCCGCGCGACTACAGCCTGATCGCGTACGGAGCGGCCGGGCCGATGCTGCTGCCCGCGGCGATGGACGCGGTGCACTGCAAGCAGGTCGTCGTGCCGCCGAACCCGGGTTTGTTCTCCGCGCTCGGCCTGCTCTCGGCCGACCAGGTGTTCACCGTGAACCGCAGCGCCTACACCGTGCTCACGCCGGACGTCGCGGAGCGGATCGACACGCTGTTCGCCGAGATGGAGGCGCAGTTGCGCGAGCGGCTGAGCGCGGACGCCGCAGTGACTTTCGAGCGCAGCTACGACGGGCATCTGGTCGGGCAGAGCTGGGACACGCCGTTCGTGCCCGTCCCGGACGGAACGATCGACGAGCCGGCCGTCGCGGCGATGATCGCGTCGTTCCACGACACCTACCAGGAACGTTCGGGCAACCGCTTCGAGATGGTCCCGGTCGAGGGCGTCACGTTCCGGGTCCGCGCGGTGCTGGACACGCCGAAGGTCGAGTACCCCGAGCTGCCCGCGCGCGCCGCGGACGAGCCGCTCGCCCCGGTACGGACGACGGCTCTGCGGTACCTGGGCGAAGACGCCGAAGGCCAGGAAGCGCCGGTGTACGAACGCATCGCGCTCCGGGCGGGCGACGAGTTCGACGGCCCGGCGATCGTCCACGAAGGACTGTCCACCACTCACGTCGGGGCGGGCCAGCATCTGGTCGTCGGCCGCTACGGCGAACTCGTCATCCGGAAGAAGTGAGCGCCATGACCACCATCGAGGAGCCCGCCGGACGCATCCGCGATCTCACCGACGAGCAGTTCCAGACGGCCTATCACGCCGACCGGTTCACCGGGTCGGTGATCGTGAACCGGCTGAAGTACGCGGTGGGGCACATGAGCACCGCGTTCCTGCGGGAAGCGTTCTCGCCGATCATCCGCGACTGGTACGACTTCGCGTGCACGATCAGCGGCCCGCCCGCGCAGGACTATGGGATGGCCGTCGTCAGCAACAGCCTGACCCCGTTCCTCGGCACGATGCCCGACGCCACCCGCAACGCGGTCGAGGAGTTCGGTCCGGAGAACCTGTCCCCGGGCGACGTGCTGATCTGCAACGACCCGTACCGCGGCGGCCGCCACGTGAACGACGTCCTGTTCACCCGGCCGGTGTTCGTGGCCGGCGAGATCGTCTCGTTCGTGACGATGTGCGCGCACCAGTTGGACATGGGCGGCACCGTGCCCGGCGGGTTCTCCGCGACCAAGACGAACGTCTACGAGAACGGCCTCGTGCTGCCGCCGATGCTGCTGTGGGCGAAGGACCAGCCGGTGCGGTCCACGTTCAGCCTGATCTTCGACAACACCCGCTGGGGCGGTCTGCTGCTGCCGGACTTCCAGAGCATGCACCAGCAGTTGCAGCTCGGCGAGCGGCTGGTACGGGAGAACATCGAACGCTACGGCCTCGACGCGTTCCTCGGCTCCCTCGCCTACGCCTGCGACACATCCGCCGAGCAGATGCGCGAAGCGATCGCCCGGATCCCGGACGGGGACTACTCCGGGAGCGCGCTGATCGACGCCGACGGACTCGACGACACTGTCGATTACCGGGTGCGCGTGACGCTGCGCAAACGCGGGCACGACATCGAGGCCGACCTCTCCGGCACCTCGGCGCAAGCCCGGACCTGCATCAACTGCGGCGTCCTCGACGCGAAAACCGCGCTGGGCGTGGCGTTGACGATGCTGCTCGACCCGGCGATCCCGTTCACCTCCGGGACTTGGCGCAACGTCGACCTCGTCGCTCCGCCGGGAACGCTGCTGAGCGCGCTGCCGCCGGAAGGCGCACCGATGATGTTCTGGGAGCCGTCCGGCGCGCTGATCTCCGCGATCTTTGAAGCGCTGAACCCGGTGCTGGGCGAACGCGCGGTCGGCGGGGACTACGGCTCCACCAACACGCACAACGCGAGCGGAGTGCGGGACGACGGCACGCCCTGGACGAGCGCGACGCAATGCGGCGGCGAGCACGGCCCGTGGGGTGCCACCAAAGAGGGCGACGGCGACAGCTACACCGTGCTGTACAACCTCAACAACCTCGATCCGGCGACGGAGACGATCGAGCACGACTCGCCGGTGGTGATGCTGCGCAAGGAGCACGCGATCGACACCGGCGGGCCGGGCAAGCACCGCGGCGGCGCGGCGAACCTCAAGGACACGCTCTGGCTGACTGCCGCCGCCCAGCATCTGTCGCCGTTCCGGACCAAGGAACCCAGCGGCGTCGGCGCTGACGGCGGGAAGCCGGGTCCAACCGGGGCGATGTGGATTTTCCCGCCGGGAGAAGGGACTTCCGGACCGGACGGACTGCTGGGCGTCTCGAGCGACGTCTACGCGCGGAGCACGCCCGTCGCCGGGGTGCTGGATCCGGAAACCAAAGCACTCGACCCGGAAAAGGGCGTCTACCACTACTTCGCGAGCCAGAAGGCGTGGCTGACCGAAGCCGGTTCGGTGCTGCGGTGCTTGACCAACGGCGGCGGGGGATGGGGCTCGCCGTTCGAGCGCGAACCGGCCAAGGTGCTCGCCGATGTGCGCGACGAGTACGTGAGCGTCGAAGGGGCGGCGCGGGACTACGGGGTGGTCGTCGTCGGCGACCCGCACTTCGACCCCGAAGGCCTGCGGGTCGACGAAAAAGCAACAACCCGGCTGCGTTCCGGCCGGTCGGACGAACGAGGAGTGAGCTGATGGTTTCCGCCAAGGTCCCGGTTTTCGGGGATCGGAACCTGTTTTTCGCGTGGAGCACCTACACCACGGACTACGGCACCTACGCGAAGTGGTACGACGACGAGCACATCCCGCAGGTGATGGACGCGCCCGGGATGGTCGGCGCGCAGCGCTTCATCATCGCGGACACCAAGCCGCTGCCGGGCGTGCGCTCGCTGGACTTCGGCCACCTCGCACTGTACGAAATGGACGGAAGCCCGCAGGGGTTCAGGGACGAGGTCAAGCGGAAGCTGATCTCCGGGGACATGGTGCTGCCCGACTACATGGTGCAGCCGTTCCAGGCGCTGTTCGCCAAGCCGGTCAGCGAACCGTTCCACACCGAGCGGTTCGCCGAGGCGGAGAACCTGGACGACCGGCATCTGTTCTTCGCGTGGAGCCGCCACACCGGCGACGACGCGACGTTCGGGAAGTGGTACGACGAGGAGCACATCCCGCAGATCATGTCCGCGCCGGGAATGCTTCGGGCGCAACGGTTCGAGGTGTCGGACGTCAAGCCGCTGCCCGGCGTCAGCCCGGTCGACGAAGGGCACCTGGCGATCTACGAAACCGCCGGCGACCTCGAAGGCTTCCGCGCGGAAGTCAAGCGGCAGCTGATGTCCGGGGAGATGGTGTTGCCGGACTTCATGATCCCGCCGTTCGCGACCATGTTCCTCAAGCCCGCCAGCCCGTTCTTCCGGTCGGATCGCGGGGCATGACGCGCGAGATCGCCGGTGTCCCGGTGCCTCGCCTCGACTCGGTCTACGTGGCCGGGGAGTGGGTGCCTGCTACCGGACCGGCGTACGAGATCGTTTCGCCGTCGACCGAGGAAACCGTCGCCGAAGCCGTGCTGCCGTCCGCAAAGGAAGCGGACGCGGCCCTCACGGCGGCGACGGACTCCAGGTGGGGTCGGCTGCCGGTCGAGCAGCGAGTCGAGATCTGTGCGAGGTTCTGCGCGTCGCTGGAGGCCCGGTTCCCGGACCTGGGCACGGTCTGGGCCGCGGAAGCGGGCATGCCGGTGCGCTACAGCGCCACGCTGCACAAATACGGCGCAGCGGGGGCGTGGAACTCCGCGTTGGCGAGTGCGGAGGACGCCCTGCGCGACGACCACCGCAGCTCCTTGCTCGGCGACGTCGTGGTGCGCCGCGAACCGGCAGGGGTCGTCGTCGCCATCCTGGCTTACAACGGACCGGTGGTCACGATGGCCACGAAGGTCGTGCCCGCCTTGCTCGCGGGCTGCCCGGTGGTGGTGAAGGCCGCACCCGAATCGCAGCTGGTCATGCGGTTGGTGGCCGAATCCGCCGCGGCAGCGGGTTTCCCGGCCGGTGCGCTGAGCATCCTGTGCAGCGACGTCGAGGTGGCCCGGCACCTGACCGCGGACCCGCGCGCCGATCTGGTCTCGCTTACCGGAGGCCGGGTCGCCGCGCAGGAGATCATCGAGGCGACGCGGGGACGGTTCGCCCGCACACACCTCGAACTGGGCGGCAAGTCCCCGGCGCTGATCCTCGACGACGCGCCGCTCGACCGGGTGCTGAAGTCGCTGGTGCCCGGGGCGACCGGCGGCGCCGGGCAGGTGTGCGCCGCGTTATCCCGGGTGCTGATCTCGCGGCGGCGCCACGACGAACTCGTCGACCGGCTCCGCACCGCCTGGCAAGGACTGCGGATCGGCGACCCGCTCGACCGGGGGACGCAGATCGGACCGGTGGTCAATCAGGCCGCGCTGCGGCGGACCGAGGGCTTCGTGGACCGTGCGCGCGCTGCCGGAGGCGAAGTCGTCGCGGGAGGACGGCGGCCGGAAGGGTTCCCCGCCGGGTACTACTACGAGCCGACCCTGGTCACCGGCGTCGCCCGGGACGCCGATCTGGCGCAGAATGAGGTGTTCGGGCCGGTCACCGTCGTGCAGACCTACGACGATCTGGCCGACGGGCTGCGGCTGGCTAACGACACGAGCTTCGGCCTCGCCGCGAGCGTCTACACCGCGGACCGTGCTCTCGCCGCGGAAGCCGCTTCCGCCATCGCTGCGGGCTCGGTCGCGGTCAACACGTTCGGGCCCGCCGTGAGCGCTCCGTTCGGCGGGGTGAAGGGCTCGGGCTGGGGCCGCGAGTCCGGGCCCGAGGGCATCCAGGAGTTCACCGAACTGAAGCAAATCGTCTTCGGACCGGGCGTGTGAGACAGGAGGGCAGGTCATGACGTTCACCAGGCTGCTCGACGCGGTGGCCGACCAGCTCCCGCCGCCCGGCCGCGACGGCATCGCGGTCAGCTTCGACGGCCGCGAACGGCTCACCTACGCGCAGCTGCGGGACAAATCGCTGCGCTACGCGACTGCGCTGCGGGAACTCGGCCTGAACAAGGGCGACCGGCTCGGCCTCATGCTCTTCAACGACGCCGAGTACCTGCCGCTGTGCTTCGCCGCGATGCACCTCGGCGTGGTCGCGGTCCGGCTCAACTTCCGGCTCGCGCCGGCCGAGCTGAAGTTCATCCTCGCCGACTCCGGCTGCAAGGCGGTGATCGTGCACAGCAGCCTGCTGGACCGGATCGAGCCGGTGCGCGCGGAAACCGGCGTCGAAACCTTCGTGGTCCGGCCGGACACCGCGGACCCGATGCCGGACTGGGCGCTTCCATTCGACGTCCTGCTCGGCCGCGAACCGCTGGCCGACGTGCCGGAAGTGAGCGACGCGGATCCGATGTCGCTGCTTTACACCTCGGGCACGACCGGCCTGCCCAAAGGCGCGGTGTGGACGCACGCCAACACAGTGAGCACGGCGACTACGCAGGCGCTGCGCTGGCGGTTCTCACCGGAAACCGTCGCGCTGGTGCCAGGCCCGCTCTACCACGCCGGGGCGTTCGAAGCGGTGACCGCGCCGACGTTCCTGATGCACGGCACCGTGGTGTGCCTGCGGTCGGGGAACTTCACCGTCGAGCGGCTGCTGGAGGTGCTCGAAGCCGAGCAGGTGACCGATTGCCTGCTGTTCTCGTTCATGCTGCACGACCTGCTGCGCGTGGACGGGATCGAGGACCGGCTGCCGAAATCGGTCACGCACTTCGTCATCGGCGGGGACACGATGATGCCGTGGGTCGTCGACCAGGTGCGGCGGAGACTGCCGTGGGTGCGGCTGACCCAGGTCTACGGGCTGACCGAGGGCGGCGCGATCGCGACGACGCTGGACGACGGGGACTTCGACGCCCAGCCGAAAAGCGTCGGCCGCCCGGTGCCGCTCACCGAGGTCCGGGTCGCCGGGGACGGGCTCGAACCGGCCGCGCCCGGCGAGGTGGGAGAAATCCTCGTCCGCGGCCCTGCGGTCTGCGCCGGGTACTGGCAGCGGCCGGAGGCGAACCGGGACACCTTCGTGGACGGCTGGTGCCGCACCGGGGACCTCGGCTTCGTCAACGCCGACGGTTTCCTCGTGCTCGCCGGCCGGGCGAAGGACATGATCCGCAGCGGCGGGGAGAACGTGTACCCGGCCGAGATCGAGCGGGTGCTGACGCAGCATCCGGCGGTGCTGGACGCGGCCGTGGTCGCGGTGCCGGACCCGAAGTACCTCGAAGTCGGCTGCGCGGTCGTGGTGCTGGCGGAAGGCATCGCGCTCGACGAAGCGGAGCTTCGGGCCTATTGCCGGGAGAACCTGGCGACGTACAAGGTGCCCCGGTATTTCGCCGCGCAGCCGGAGCTGCCGCGCAACGCATCGGGGAAGATTCTCAAGTTCACCCTCCGCGAGAAGTACGGAAAGCTCGGTACCGCAACGAATTCCGACGCGTCCGAGGTGACGCGACCGGGAGAGGAAGGCGCACGATGAACGACCCGGTCCGGCGGCGCAAGCCCGAATTGGCACTGGTGACGGGCGCGGCGGGCGGAGTCGGCTCGGCCACCGCGCGAAGGCTGGCCGAGGACGGCGCGAAGGTCGCGGTCACGGACCTGAACGCCGAACGGCTCAAGGAACTGGCGGACGAACTCGGCGCGGTCGCGCTGCCCGCCGACGGCACCGACCGCGCCGCGATCCACGACGTGGTCGAGCAGGCTGTCGCGAGTCTGGGCGGCCTGGACACGGTGATCGCGACGCAGGGCGCGGCGGTGTCGGGCACCGCGCGGCCCGAGCACGTGGAGGCGTATCAGCGGGCGTTGGACGTGAACCTGCACGGTTCGTTCTACCTGGCCGGGGAAGTGCTGCCGCATCTGGTGCAGCGGCAGGGCTCGCTGGTGCTGTTCGCGTCGACAGCCGGGCTGATCGCCGGTCCGCCCGGGACTGTCGGCTACACCGCGGCCAAGGCGGGGATCATCGGCATCACCCGCTGGCTCGCGCGGGACTACGGACCGAAGGGGGTCCGGGTGAACGCTGTCTGCCCGGGCTGGATCCGGACTCCGCTGGGCGAGGGCGCGATGGCTTACCTGGCGAAGCGCGAGGGCATCACGCTCGACGAGGCGTATGCGCTGACGACGAAGCACGTGCCGCTGCGCCGTGCCGCGGAACCGGAGGAGATCGCGTCGGTGTGCGCGTTCCTTGCCTCGGGTGACGCGTCGATGGTGACCGGCCATGTCCTGGTCGCGGACGGCGGCGGCGCGGCGGTCGATTCGTCCACCTTGGAGTTCGACGCGCCGTGACCGGCGACGCGGGCGTGGGAGGGGGCTGACAGCACCTCCCACGCCCGTCCGCGAGCGCCTAGCGTACGAAGCGAACCGTCCCGTTTTCGTCTCGAAGGAGCCCGCTATGTCGTTCGACCCCGAGATCCGCGACCGGATCGGCGCCGCGTCGGAGATCCAGATCAGCAGCTACCGTCGCGACGGTTCACTCCGCCGGTGGACCCCGATCTGGGTGGTCCGCTCCGGCGACGAGCTGTACATCCGGTCGGCGTTCGGCACGGAGGGCGGCTGGTACCGCTGGGCCTCGGCCAAGCAGCTCGCCCGGGTGCGAGTGGACGGAGTGGAGACCGACGTGTCTCTGCACCTCGAGGCGGACGCCGACACGAACGCCGCGGTCGATGCCGCGTACACGGAGAAGTACCGCAGCATGCCGAGCGCGCTGGCGCCGATGGTCGCCGAGACTGCCGCCGCCACCACGACCCGGCTGGAGCCGGTGCCCGCCTGAGCCGCGGGCCGGCTCAGTTCCGCAGCCAGTACGCGACCGCCTCCGCCCGGTTCGCCGCGTCGAGCTTGCGCAGGATGTGCGTGATGTGCGTCTTCACGGTCCCCTCCGAGATCGACAGCTTCCGCGCGATCGCCCGGTTCGCGTCGCCGCGCGCCATCAGGTCGATCACCTCCGCCTCGCGGGCCGACAGCAGCGGATGCCGCGCCAGGCCCGGCTCGGGCGGGGGAGCGATGCGCACGTCCGCGGCCAGCCGGGTCATTCCCGCCTGGAGCGAGGCGAGTCCTTCGAGGACGGACACCCGGGCCAGCGTCTCGCTCACGCCCTCCGCGTAAAGGTTCAGGACGGCTCGGTCGGTGACGTCGACCTCCCGGCAGGGCGAGTAGTAGCTGTCCGCGTGCAGCAGTCCGACGACTTTCCCGTACGCCCGCAACGGCGCGATGGCGTAGGACGTGCAGCCGGAGAGCGAGACGAGCTGCCGGTTGACGCGCGGGTTCTCCTGCACGTCGTACACGAGACCCGCACGAGCGTGCCGGACGACATCGGATTCGACCAGCGAGCCGTCGAGCCGCGGCGGGGCCTCGCGGCCGGCAGCGAGCATTTCTTCGGCCAGCCGGGGATCCTGTTCGATCACCATGCGCCGCAGCACCCAGGTCGCATCGTCCACAGTGGAGACGAGCACGCGGTCGAACCCGATCGTGCAAGCCTCCTCGGCGGCGCGGGAGAGGAGTTCCTCGGCGGTCGACGAGGCGTGCAAACGGGTCAGTGCGCGGCGGACTCGGCGCATCGTCGCGACGCCGTCGGCGACCCTGGCATCGTCCACTCGCGACTCCAGCTCGCGTACCCGGCTCAGCAGCGCGGTCAGGCCGGGCAGCCGTTCCGGCGCGGGAGCCGAGCCCAGTTCGGCCATCGCGGCGTCCCAGACCTGGCCGAGCAGCCGTTTGGCGGGCAGCACCTCGGCGCAGCGGCCGACCGGCAGCAGCCGGTCGAGCACGGCGCTGGCGTCGAGTCCGAGCTCGCGGACCTGATCGGCCAGATCGGCGCTCAGCCGGACGCTGTCGAGCCGCGGAAAGCCGGTCGCGTTCATGGGCAGCTCCCTTGCGGAAATTCCGAACATTATATATCCGCGACGAGGCTGGGGCCAGTCGCCGCATCGGCCGTACGGGGTAACGGAATACGACCGGCGGCAGATGCGGCGACCCGGTGACGGCCGACACACTGGCCGCGCTGTCCCACCCATCGAACCGGGAATCCCATGACTACCGCATCAGTGGCAACGAAGCCACGCGTGTCGCTGCGGGCACGCCTCGGCGGCTTCGACCAGACCTATCTTGTACTCGGCATCACCGTGCTGCTCGCCCTCGTGGCGGGAGCGACCACGACGAATTTCCTCACCGCAGGCAATTTCGGCAGCATCCTGAACCTGTCCGCCGCGTTCGGCATCCTCGCGATCGGCGAGGCGATCGTCGTCCTCGGCAAGGGGCTGGACCTTTCGGTGGCCGGGATCGGGCTCGGCTGTGCGCAGGCGACGCTCGCGTTCATCAGCGAGGGCATGCCGGAATGGCAGGCGATCGCGCTGATGGCCGGTCTCGCGCTGGCGATCGGGCTGGTCAACGGCATCCTCGTCGTCGTCTTCGAGGTGCCCGCGCTGTTCGTGACGCTCGCGACCGGCATGCTCGCGATCGGCGGGATCGACATCCTGTTCCTCAGCCAGAACGTCTACGGGGTGCCCGCCGGGTCGTTCCTGTCGCACCTGAGCGGCGGCGGGGTGCTCGGCGTGCCGAGGCCGGTGCTCATCGCCGGCGGAGCGTTCCTGCTCGCCTGGCTGTTCGTCGCCTACACCTCGCCCGGGCGGCTGATCCGCGCGATGGGCGACAACTTCGAGACCGCCCGCTCGACCGGCGCGCCGGTGCGGCCGCTGCAGATCCTCACCTACGTGCTGTCCGCGCTGCTCGCCGCGGTCGCCGGGTTCGTGACGGTGTCGATCCAGGGCAGCGTGCAGACGACGGTGACGTCGTTCGACCCGATCCTGTTCACCGCGCTGACGGTGGTGGTGATCGGCGGGGTCTCGCTGTCCGGCGGGCGGGGCACGATCCTGGGCGTCCTCGCCGGCGCGCTGTTCGTGGGCGTGCTCAACAACCTGCTGGTGCTGCACGGGCTGAGCACCGCCGTGCAGGACCTCATCCGCGGCGCGGTGCTGGCCGCCGCGATCGCGTTCGACGCGTGGCTGCATCCGCGCAACGAGGAAACCGAGAAATCCGGGGAACTGTGACCGGCAACGACGCCGGGGAACGGAAGTAGAAGCACATGAAGATCACCAGGAAGCTGTCCGTGCTCGCCGCGACCGCGGCGCTGGGCGCCGCGGGGCTGTCCGCGTGCTCGGTCGGCGGCGGGTCCTCGGACTCGGCCGCGGCCGCGACGAACGCGGTGTTCAGCGGCAACGAGCAGCTGATGCCGATGCGGCAGAAGTCGCACGACGCGTTGAAGGGCAAGAAGATCGCCTTCGTCCCGATTCTCTACAAGGGCTACAAGCTCACCGAGAACTGGGGCACCACGATGCAGCGCACCTTCGACGACGCGGGCGCGGAATTCAAGGTCTACGACTCGAACTTCAGCAGCGACCGCATGATCAACACGATCAACGACCTCATCGCGCGCAAGGCCGCCGACGTGCTCGTGCTGCAGAACCAGGACCTCGGGCTGCTCGACAACGCGGTGGACCGCGCGCAGAAGGCCGGGATCTACACGGTCATGCTGAACATGCCCTCCACCCGGCTCGGCGACGCGTTCGTCGGCGTCGACGTCTACGGCGCGGCCCAGTCGATCGCCAAGCGCGCGGTCTCGGACTGCAACTCCCGCAACGCCCCCAAGACCATCTCCATCATCGACGGACCCGGCAACGACCCGGCTTCGATCCTGTGGGACCAGGGCGTCAAGGACGTCGTGGAGAAAGAGGGCTACAAGACCCTCGTCGCGCACTCGCAGTTCCAGAACGCGCAGGCACAGGCCGCCGCCGAGTCGGTGCTGCAACAGCAGCAGGGCAAGGTGTGCGGCTTCATGGTCACCTTCGACCTGAACTCGGTCACCGTCGGGCAGACCGTCAAGGCCGCCGAAGGGCGCGGCCAGATCGCTCCGGGTTCGGTCGGCGTCTACACGCTCGACGCGGACAAGGACTGGTGCAACGCGCTCAAGCAGGGCGTGGTGACCGCTTCGGCCGCCTACGACGTGCAGGGCATCGGTGCCGCCGGTGCGGTCGCGGTGCAGAACCTGCTCACCAACGGGGTGAAGCCGGGCGCCTCGCATTCGGTCGCGTACGTGTCGAGCACGGTCGTGGACAAGTCGAACATCGACCAGACCACCATCGCCTGCTATCAGAGCAAGTGAGCGAGGACGAGGCCTGATGACAACGTCGTCTCCGATGCGCCGCAGCGGTTTCCGTCCGCTGCGGCGCGGGCTGGACGCCTTCGGCATGACCGGAGGCCGTCCTTCGGAAAGAATCGCCCGCTACCGCACCGTCTCGGATCTGTTCGAGAAGCGGTGGATGGAAGGCGCGGTGCCGCTGGTGCTGGCGCTCGCGCTGTGCGTGTACGTGATCGCCACGACCAACGTCGGGCCCGCCAACGCGCCGCTGGTGCTCGACGAGGTGTCCGAGTACGGGCTGCTCGCGATCGGGCTGACCGTGGTGCTGGTGGGCGGCGGCATCGACCTGTCGGTGGGGTCGATCGTCGGCTTCTGCGGGCTCGGCGCGATGGTCGCCGACCGCGTGTGGCTGTGGTCGACGGCCCTGGTCGTTCCGGCCGCGATCGTCGCGGGCGCGGTGCTCGGGGCGGTGAACGGGTACCTCATCGCGATCCTGCGGATGCGCCCGTTCATCACCACCCTGGTCACGCTGATCGCCTTCGGCGGCGCGGCCTCGGTGCTGCAGAACGCGAACAGCACGCAGATCGGCGTCACGAAACCGTCGCTCGTCTGGGATTTCTTCAACGACGGCCGGATTCTGGGCATCCCGACCGCGTGGTTCCTCTTCGCGGTGGTGCTGATCGTGGTGCATCTGGCGCTCACCCGGTCCCGCTGGGGCTGGTGGGTCACCGCGACCGGCTCGGACCGCCGCTCGGCGCGGCGCAACGGCATTCCGGTCACCGCCGTCACGTTCTGGACCTACGTCGTGTCCGGCGCGCTCGCCGGAACGGCCGCGATCCTCACGTCGGCGCGGCTGGCCCGGACCGACCCGAACGTCGGCAACAGCTGGGAAATCATCGCGCTGACCGCGGTGGTGCTCGGCGGCGTCAGCATCAAGGGCGGCCGCGGTTCCGTGCTCCGCGCGGCGGTCGGCGTCGCGGTAGTGACGATCATCGAGCAGGCGACCGTCTCGGACGGCGCGCAGGGCTCGTACTACACCGTCATCCTCGCCGCGGTGCTGCTCGTGTTCACCGTGCTGGACCTCAAATGGGGCAAGTACCGGCAGCGTGCGGTGGAGAAGCTGAAGATCGACCCGGCGCGGCTGCGGCTCGGCCCGCTGGTCGACGTCACGAAGCCGGGCACCGTGTGGTCGCTCAACCGCCGGCTCACCGACGCGCCTCCGGTCGGGCTTGGCAAGATCCGCGGTGCGGAGGACTGCGCGGTGGACGCCGAGGGCAACGTGTACTGCGGCGACCAGCGCGGCTGGGTGTGGCGGTTCCGCGGCCTGGAAGACACCGAGGGCGAGATCTTCTCGCGCACCGGCGGATTCCCGTGCGGACACGCCTGGGATCCCGACGGACGGCTGGTCGTCGCGGTCGGCGGCATGGGCATCTACCGCATCGGCGCCGACGGCGAACCCGAACTGGTCGCGAACAAGGTCAAGCGCAGTCCGCTGTCGCTGATCGACGATTCGGGGCTGCGCGCGGTCGACGACCTGGACATCGCCCCGGACGGCTCGATCTACGCCTCGGACTTCTCCACCCGCACGAACACCGCGGACTTCTTGCTGGAACTGGTGGAATTCCGCCCGAACGGCCGGGTGATCCGGGTGACGCCGGACGGCAAGACCGAGGTCGTGGTGTCGAATTACGTGTTCCCCAACGGCATCTGCACCGCACACGACGGCGAGTCGATCCTGATCTCCAGCACCGGGCTGTGCCGCGTCGACCGGCTCTGGATCGCCGGGCCGAAGAAGGGACAGCTGGAACCGGTGCTGGAGAACCTGCCCGGCTATCCGGACAACATCAACCGGTCCTCCGACGGCAACTACTGGATGCCGTTGTGCGCCATGCGGACCCAGATGTCCGACCTGCTCGGCCGCTACCCGGCGGTGCGGCGGCGGATGACCCGCGAGGCGGCGGTGGACAACTGGGTGGTGCCGCAGCTGAACACGTCGTGCGCGATCAAGTTCAGCGACCGCGGCGAGATCCTCTCCGTGCTGTGGGACGAAACGATGGAGAACTATCCGATGGTGACCGCGGCGAAGGAACGCGACGGGCACCTGTACCTGTGCGGCGTCAGCAACAACCGGATCGGCAGGCTCGAACTGGACCCGAGCGAGATCGGCGACATCGACCCGGCCGCCGTTCCGGGGACGGCCAGTGCTCGCCGGTCGGCGGAGGCGGTGCGATGAGCCCGGTACTGGACACCGTGAAGGAATGGATCAACCCGAACTGGGGCCGCGCCCGGACGGTGCCCCCGATGGACACCGGACTGCGGCCGAACCTCCGCCTCGACGCAGCGGCGGAGCTGCTGCCCGCGGGCGAGTACGAGCCGGACGACGTGGTCGTGACCCCCACGGGGTTGGTGTTCAGCAGCGGCAATCAGGTCTTCTCGGTGCGCGAGGACGAGGTGACGCGGCTGGCTTCGTTCGGCAGCCCGGTGACGGCGCTGACCGTGCGGGACGGCCAGGTCGTCGCGGCGGTCGAAGGGCGTGGCCTGGTCTCGGTGTCGCAGTCCGGCGAAACCGAGGACTTGTGCACCGACGCGCCGGTCGCCAGGTGCGTGACTGCGCTCGCGACGGACGGGCCTGCGTTGCTGGCGACTGTCGGCTCGACGAAGGTCGCGGAGTGGCCCCGTGCACTGGTCACCGGCGACCGGTCCGGGCTGCTCGTGCGGGTCGCCGGCGCGCAGGCCGAAGTGGTCGCGGAGCGCCTCGCGTGGCCGTCGGGCGTCGGCATCGCCGGGGACGAAGTGCTCCTGTCGCTGAGCCTGGACCATCGCGTGGAAGCCCGATCCGCACCAGGCAAGCGAGGCCGGGTGCTGAGCGCGAACCTGCCCGTCTATCCGGGGCGGGTGCACGTCGGCGGGGACGGCTGGTGGTTCGCCGCGCCCTACATCCGCAACCGGGTCACCGAACTGCTGCTGGACGAACCCGCGCTGCTGGCCGAGATGACGGAGACGATCAGCCCGGACGAATGGTTCGTCCCGCGCCTGCGCGCGGGCGACCCCTTCACCGACACGATGCAAATGGGGCAGCTGCGCGTGCTCGGCGTGGTCAAGAGCTGGGCCCCGGCGCGGTCGTGCGGCCTGGTGTTCCGGATGGACCCCACCGGCCGCGTCGCGGAGAGCGCGCACGCCCGGGTCGACAGCCCGCGGCACGGCGTCACCGGGCTGACCGTCCACAACGGACACGTGGTCGCGGCGGCGCGCGGCGGCCGGAACCTGCTGCGGCTGGAGGACGCATGAGCACGGTGTTGCGGCTGACGAACATCAGCAAGCGCTACAGCGGAACGTACGCGTTGGACGGGGTCGACTTCGACGTGCGGCCGGGCGAAATCCACGCCCTGCTCGGCGAAAACGGCGCCGGGAAGTCCACGATGGTCAAGATCGTCTCCGGCGCGGTCGCGCACGATTCGGGCACGCTGGAGGTCGACGGCGTCGCTCGGGCGTTCACGACTCCGCGCGAATCGGTCGAGGCCGGGGTGGCGATGGTCTACCAGGAGGGCTCGCTGGTCGAGTCGATGACCGTCGCCCAGAACCTGTTCATGGGCGACGAGAAGGTGTTCAACAACCTCGGCCACCTGAACGTCGTGGCACGCGAGCTGCTGGAATCGCACAACTTCCACATCCGCCCGGACGTTCCGGCCGGGGCGCTCGGCGTCGGGCAGAAGCAGATGGTGGAGATCGCCCGCGCGGTGCACCGCAACGCGAAACTGGTGATCCTGGACGAGCCGACGTCGTCGGTGACTCCGGAGGAGCGGCTGCAGCTGTTCCTGTCGATGCAACAGTTGAAGAAGCGCGGGATCGGCGTCATCTTCATTACGCACATGCTCGACGAGGCGTTCGAGCAGGCGGACCGGATCACCGTGCTGCGCGACGGCGTCGTCCAGGGGACGCTGGAGCGGCCGGAGTTCAGCCGCGATCGCGTGGTGAAGATGATGGTCGGCCGCACCGTCGAGATGGGGCGGGTGGAGCCGAACCGGGCACCCGAGCCGACGCCGACGCTGCAGGTCGAGGACGTGACGCTGCTGCCGGTGGTGCGCAACATGGCGTTTTCCGCCTACGCCGGGGAAATCGTCGGCATCTACGGTCTGGTCGGCGCGGGGCGCAGCGAGACCGCGATGATCGTCAGCGGGATCCTGAAACGGCGGCGGCTGCGCGGCGGCCGGGTGCGGCTCAACGGCGAGCCGGTGCGGTTCCGCACGCCACGGCAGGCGCGCAAAGCCGGGATCGTCTACATCACCGAGGACCGGAAAGCCTCCGGGTTCTTCAGCCATCTGACGATCGCCGACAACATCTACCTCGGGCATCTCTGCGGTGCGCGGCGCTTGCCGTTCCTCTTCCGGCCCGGTGCGCGCACCTCGGTCGCGAAACGGTTCGTCGAACAGTTCCAGGTCCGCACGCTGCGGCCGACGAAGGCGACCGTCGAGGAGCTGAGCGGCGGGAACCAGCAGAAGATCGTGCTGGCCAAGGGCCTGACCCGGAAACCGCTCGTCGCGATCATCGACGAGCCGACCCGCGGCGTGGACCTCGGCACGATCCCGGAAATCCACGCGATGATCCGGGCGCTGGCCGACGACGGGGTCGCTGTCGTGGTCATCTCCTCGTACCTGCCGGAGATCCAGGCGCTGTCCGATCGCGTGCTCGTGGCGCGCGCGGGCAGCATCGCCGCGGAGTTCTCGCCGGAGGAAGCCGACGAGGAAAGCCTGATGTTCGCCGCGGTGCACTGACAAGGACGGAATTCTCATGCGCGGAGTCATTTTCCAAGGCGACCGGGTCCTCGAGATCCAGACCTTCGCCGATCCCGAACCCGGCCCGGACGACGTGGTGCTGGAGATGAAGGCCTCCGGGATGTGCGGCAGCGATCTGCACTTCTACCGGGCTCCTGCCGGTCAGGCGCTGGCCGCGTTCGGGATGACCGGCGACGGTGCCGGGTTCATCGGCGGGCACGAGCCGTGCGGCGTCGTCGCGGCGATCGGCTCGGCGGTCGACCCGCGCGCCGTGCGAGTGGGGGACCGGATGATGGTCCACCACTACGACGGCTGCGGGTTCTGCGACCTGTGCCGGACGGGCTGGCCGCAGATGTGCGAGCGCGGCAACGTTATCTACGGCGCGACCGCGCACGGCGGGCACGCCGACTACCTCAAGGTGCCCGCACGGACGCTCGTGCCGCTGCCGGACGAGCTGAGTTTCGCCGCCGGCGCCGCGATTTCGTGCGGCACCGGCACCGCGTACGGCGCGCTGACCCGGCTTGACGTCAACGCGCGCGACACGCTGGCGGTCTTCGGCCAAGGCCCGGTCGGTCAGGCCGCGGTACAGCTCGCCGCGGCGATGGGCGCCGAGGTCGTCGCGGTCGACATCGCAGCGGAACGCGTCGCGCGGGCGAAGGAGTTCGGTGCGGCGCATGCGATCGACTCCACCGCCGTCGACCCGGTCGAGGCGATCCGGGAGCTGACCGGAGGCAAAGGCGTGACCAAGGCGCTCGACTGCTCCGGCGCACCACCGGCGCGGGCCGCGGCGGTGAAGTCCGCCGCGAAATGGGGCACTGTCGCGTTTGTCGGCGAAGGCTCGACGGTGACGCTCGACGTCAGCCCGGACCTGATCCGCAAACAGCTGACAGTGGTCGGCTCGTACACCTTCTCCCCGGTGGGCCAGGCGGACTGCGCCCGGTTCATCGCCCGGCACGGGGTTCAGGCGGACCTGGTCTTCACCGACCGCTGGCGGCTGGACGACGCGGTGGAGGCCTATTCCGCCTTCGACAAGCAGACCGGCGGCAAGGCGGTCATCGAGTTCTGAAGCGGAAAAGCGTCGGTGCGTCCCAGACCCGCCGGCGCTTTTCCGGCGCCGTGGACCGCACCCGGCCCGATGAGCGTCTCGGCGATGCCGGTCCAGCGCAGACGCGCCAGCAGGTGGTGCGCGAGCTGGACCGCGGAACGGGACGACCAGTTCGCTAGGCTTGAGCCCGGCGGTCGTCGTCCGCTGTCTCATACTCCGCGGAGCGCACCTCCGGTCCGGCTGCCTCGCTCGCCGTCCAACTGGACAGCAACTGCAGCGCGTCGGCCGAAGGGGAGCCGGGTTCGGCGGTGTAGCCGATCAGGGTGAGGCCGGGCGCGGAGGCGACCTGCAGTCCTTCGAACCGCAGCGTCAGCTCGCCGACGACCGGGTGGCGGAACAGTTTCGTCCCCCGCCGGTGCGCCTTCACGTCGTGCGCCGCCCACCGGGTGCGGAACGCTTCGCTACGGGTCGCGAGATCTCCGATGAGCCCGGTGACCGCTTTCGAATACGGTGCGCGGGCCGCTTCGACGTGCAGCAGGGCCACCGCGTCGTCGGCTGCCTTCTTCCAGTCCGGGAAGACCTCTTCGGCGCGGTCGTCGAGGAAGATGAACCGGGCGAGGTTCGGCGGGTGCGGGGCGCGCTCGTAGACGACGCCGTAGAGGGCACGGCCGAGCGCGTTCGCCGCGACCACGTCGAGGTGTCCGTTCTGGACGATCGCGGGGGCGTTGACCATCGTGTCGATCAGCGCTTGCACCCCCTCCGGCACCGGCTGCCGGACGGTGCGGCCGGGGCCGGACCGTTTCCCGGCGGCGCGCGCGAGGTCGAACAGGTGCGTGGTTTCGGTGTCGTCCAGCTGCAGCGCGGTGGCGATCGCGTGCAGGACCTCGTCGGAGACTCCGGACACGCGGCCGCGTTCGATCTGCACGTAGTACTCAGTGCTGACTCCGGCGAGCCGGGCGACTTCCTCGCGGCGCAACCCGCTGACCCGCCGCCGCCCGCCCGCGATGATTCCCGCCTGCTCAGGCGTGATTTTCGCGCGGCGGGTCATCAGGAATTCCCTGAGGTCGTTGGCGATCTCCATGCCTCGAGGGTAAACGCGGAGCGCCCGCGGAAGGAGGGGCTGCCGGTACCCCCGACAAGCGGCATCTGCCACGCCCGCGCGAACCGCCGCAGAGTGGGTATCAGCAGCCCGGGCCGCCTGGTTCGGGACACCGAAGACGTGCAAGGAGTGAGTGCAGTGACGTCTGTGGAGGCAGTTACCTTCCCGAACGACTCGATCACCATGGCGGGAAACCTGTACCTGCCGGACGGTTTCGACCCCAAGGGCAGCTACCCGGCGGTCGTGACCGTGCACCCGGGCGGCGGCGTGAAGGAGCAGACCGCGGGCCTGTACGCGGAGAAACTGGCCGAGCAGGGCTTCGTCACGCTCGCGTTCGACGCCTCGTTCCAGGGCGACAGCGGCGGCGAGCCGCACCACCTCGAGGACCCGGCCGCGCGCGTGGACGACGTCCGGGCGGCGGTCGACTACCTGCAGACCCTCGGCTATGTCGACGCCGAGCAGATCGGCGGCCTCGGCGTCTGCGCCGGCGGCGGCTACCTGGTCAACGCCGCGTTGACGGACTACCGGATCAAGGCCCTCACCACGGTCAGCGCGGTGAACATCGGCACGTCGTTCCGCCGCAACTGGTACGGCACCGACTCCGACGCGGCCGCTGTCCCCACGCTGCAGGCCGTGGCGCAGCAGCGCACGGCTGAGGCTAAGGGCGCCGAGGCGGCGTACCTGCCTTACGTGCCGGCCGAGCCGGACGAGAACACCCCGCGCGACATGGTCGAGGCGAGCGAGTACTACCTGACCCCGCGCGCTCAGCACCCGAACGCGAAGAACAAGTTCCTGTTCACCAAGAGCGTGTCAAGGATCTTCACCTTCGACGCGTTCCACATGGTCGAGGACCTGCTGCAGCAGCCGCTCCTGGTGGTCGCGGGCAGCGACGCCGGTTCGCTGTGGATGTCCGCCGAACTGTACGGCCGCGCCCGCAGCCCGAAAAAGCTCGTCGTGGTCGAGGGCGGCGCGCACATGGACTTCTACGACGTGCCGAAGTACGTCGACCGCGCAGTCGCCGAAGCGGTCCCGTTCTTCCGGGAAAACCTCGCCGCCACCCGCGGCGAGTAAACCGGTAGAGGCGGTCCTGCCGGACACACCGGCGGGACCGCCGTCCGCCGCGTTCCGGCAATCCGAGCTCCGCTGGTACTTCGGTTTCTCCGCAGGAGAATCACGTTCCTGCGGCGGAAAGGCCCTGCTCATCGATCGTGGCGAACGGGGTTGTGACAGTCCGCAGCGGGGGTTGTTCGACAGCGGGTGCCAGGGGAGCGAGAGTGCCGCTCGACTCCTGGGATGAGCGGCGGGACGGCAGCGATCATGCCGACCACCCGCCCGACGCCGGGAACAGACTGCTCAACGAGGACAGCCGACCACTCTTGTGCTGGGTGATCGGCTGCTGCGAGCCTTGGGAAATCCCACCAGTTTTGGTGTCCGAGGGGCGATTTGCTCGCTATCCACATGGCTCACGCTGGTTTAGTGGCGGAGAAGGCATGCTTTTTAACTGGAACGTGCAGCGCAGCTGCAGATGTGCTCGATCGACTTAACACAACGTGGCCCTACTCGACTGATACTTGCTGAGATACGGGGTCCAGCCAGTTGTTGGCTTGCAGTGCGTCGAGCCATCGCCGTCGGTGTTGAGCGGACCAAGCGGGCTCGACATCGGCTGCGAATGCGAGCAAGCCTGAGATGTGGTTGACGAAGCCGCCGATGGAGCTGAACTTTCGGTGCGTCGCGTGATCGCCGAGCCCGAATCGTTCGATTCCGCGGATGTTCTCCGTGATACGACTTCGCATCACTCTATTAAGACGAACGCGGTTTCCATCGACAAGAAGGCCCAGGACGATCTTGCGTCCGCCAGGCGGGACTATGCCGACCATGCCGAGAAGATCCGGACGCTGATCCCCGCCTTCGGGGACTGGCTGGCCAAGAACGGTCACGTGATCAATCATGCTAGCCAGGTGGCAGAGAACACTTTGCGCGACATGAAGGATGCGATCAGGTGATGACCGACCACGACGAGCCGGGGACGCCGGCAGACCTCGAGCCCGCATGGCTGCCCGGGCTGCTCGGGTCCGCCCCGGAACTCGCCGCGGCGGACCGGGACCTCCTGGCGTACTGGGACGAGCCGCCCTACCGCGACCCCACCTGGGAACCGCTCGACGAGGACACCGCACGCCGTCGCCGCCGTCCGAAGCTGCCCCCTCGCACCCGCCTGTCCCAACGGGTCGCGACGATCGCCAACACGATCGTGCAGACGTGGGACCAGTCCGACGAAGACACCCGCCATCGGACGTTCGGCTGCATCGAGCACGTCCTCCGCACTGCGGAAAAGGCCGGCGACGAGGAAGCTCGGTTCCAGGTGAGGATGTTCCTGCTCGACAACGTGCAGAACATGGCCGGAGCCGAGCGCAACGACATGCTCCGCGAGATGTGGCCGTACCTCGGACCCGAGTCGAAGAAAGACTGCCTTGCACTGGACCGGGCGCAAGGGATCGGGAACGCCCCTGAGTGGAAATTGCAGTGACCGATCACCAGCGCCAGCATGCTGCAGGGGAACGGCGCTGCACGCGATTCGCACGGCAGCGGTCCAGCGTCGAGGCCAATCCGCCGCCAGGTTCAGTTGCTCGCGAGCCTCGGCGAAGTCGGTGTCAGCGATCGCGAGATCCGTCCACTCGCAGAAATGAGACCACAGTGGAGCGTTGGACCCAGTGTTTCGTTCGGACGCGGTCGTCGTCACGCGGGCGTCTTGGACCCGAGCCGCACACTCGACCCCGCGCCACGCCGCGTGAGATGACAATTAGCGTCTGTCTTTTGTGACAGATACCGCTTGTAATCGGCACTGGTCGCCCAGTTCGCAGACTGTGTCCGGTGACAACTATCGCTTGTAGTCACAGACCTGCTGTGACGGATCGAGATAGCTGTCACTCGATCACGGTTTCTGTCACTTGCGAGTCGTGGTCTTGTTGTCGATGGGGCGTTCGAGCCGGATTCGGTATGGGGGGCTAGCGCGTCGAGCAGGTTCATGACGTGCCTCGAGTGCCTGGTGGGCGTCATCGCCCGGGCACAGCCGGGTGGTGGGTTCGCGTCATGCCCTCGCGTCAGGTCCCACGGCAGTCGCTGGGAGCGGACCCGGAAGGGCCCGCTCCCACCTCGCTCACTGCGCCTTGCTCAGTTGGCCGGGCCGCATGCCCAGGTGTTGTTGCTGGCTGTGTCGATCAGGCACGCCTGCAGGCTCTGGCCGGGACCGTCGTAGAACCACCCCTGGAAGTTCGAGCTGGAGCTCGGGCCGCCGCCCATCCAGCTCCAGGTCTTCAGGTTGAAGACGCCGAACAGGCAGGAGCCGTTGTTCTGCGTCGGCTGGATCCCCATGTAGTCGTGGTAGTCGCTTCCGAGAATGACCTCCTCGATCGCCGCACAACCACCGTGACTGAACGTCCAGCTGCCCTCGGCGGCCTGGGCCGAGGTCGCGGTCCCGACCCCGATCCCGATCATCGCCGCCACGGCGATCACAGCAGCCGTGGCGCGCTTGCTGATCCTGTTGAATCGCATGAAGCTCCTCCGGTGAGTCAGATATATCCATTCAGGGGTCTGCGTCCAGGCATGTGCCCAGGGCAGAGCGTTGCACCCAAGCAGGGACAGGTATCGCGTGGTCAATTTTTCCGCGATTTAATCAGGTCAAACGAATGAAACGGCCATATGCGCTATGGACTTTCTTTGGCCAAAGACGCAGTTCAGCGGCATGCGAGGATAACGACTACTCCTTTCGGGGGCGTGAATGGGCACCCGCCGCGGTGCTCGCGAACATCGCGAGGAACGCGGCGGCGATCGCCATAATCGCGGTTCTGAATCTGTAACGGGCCATGCTGATCCAGCATCTCGGCAGAGAGCCCCTGCCACTGTGTACCGGCTTAGGGAATCCACCCCTGTTGTGAAAACGACCGACCCGATGTCGGCCGACAACTGTCAGCCTGTCGGTGCTCGGTACCCGTTCGGTACCCGACGGGCTCTGTCGGGTAGGCGCGGGTCTACGGGGTCGGTGGGTGCCCGGCCAGTCGTGCGCGGAGAACGTCGGCGTCGGGGGTGGTGCAGGTCGTGGAGGATGGGCAGCGCCCAACTTCTCGTGCAAGTCCAGTGCGTTGTGGTAGCAGGCGACGGCCCGCCGGTGCTCGCCGAGGTTGTGGTGGGCGACAGCGAGGCTGTCCCAGGTGTCGGCCTCGCCGTGCCTGCTGCCGACCGCCCGATGCAGTTCGAGGGCCTGGCCGCAGGAGCGCAGCGCGTCGGCGTGCTGGCACAAAACAACCCGTCCGCACTGGACAAGCACCGGTGACTGCCGCAGAAGGCTCTGACGCGCCTGTTGCGACGGACTGCTCAGCGGCCTCAGTCTCAGCGAGAGGAGCGTGCGCGTGTTTCCCTCGGCAAGCAGTCATAGAACATGCAACTTGTCGAGACGACGCGGAAGCGGCACAGGAAAAACATTCACGAGACAGTTCACGAGCGTGGCGTGCGATTCACGTTGTCCGGCGCAGCGAGTACCACGGTGGCCTGGGGCAGTGCCGGTGCCTCCAATCGATCTGGCATTGCAGTTCCTGCACGTTCGATGATTCCAGGACCTGCCTGCGGGTCGTCGAGCAGTAGCATCGTGATGGCGGTGGGGAGATGAGGTCGAAATTCAGTATGTTGAGCGGAACGACGTAAGGGGCGTCGTGGCGGGTCGCCGCGGCTGCCGCGACGGAGAAGCATCATCTCGTGCGTTGCCCAGCCGACAGCAGCAGATCCGACTGCCGTCGGCTCGGACGGCACACGACCGGGTTCCAGCCAGAGGGGCAGGCGTCGCCGCCGGCGCCGGAGCGATTTGCCGGTGCAGGCGGACGGCGGAAGGTTGGGTGGGCGCAGCGAGGGGGACCGTTGGGTGTTGCCGATCGTTTGGAGTTCCGGCTGCTGGGGCCGGTGGAGGTCTGGCGCGGACCGGAACGGCTGGCGATCTCGAGTCGTCACCAGTGTTGCGTGCTGGCCGCGCTGGCGTTGTGCCCGGGGCGCACGGTGTCGGTCAGCGCGCTTGTCGACGCGGTGTGGGATGAGGAGCCGCCGTCGTCGGCACGGCGTCAGGTGATCAAGCTGGTGTGCCGGTTGCGCGGCGCGCTCGGAGACGCGATCGCCACCTGTTCGAGCGGGTACGCCCTGAACGCCGAGCCGGATCAGGTCGACGCTGGTGTTTTCGCCTCGTCGCTCGCGGGCGCCCGGCGACTCTCGGCCGCGGATCCCGCCGGCGCGGCAGCAGCGGCGCGGGCGGCGCTTCGACTGTGGCGGGGGCCAGCGCTGAGCGGAGTGACTCCGTGCCTGGCGGCGCAGGCGAGGCGGCTGGAGGAAGACCGGCTTGCCTCGCTCGAAGAGGCGGTCGGCTGGGAGCTGATCGCCGGTGAGCACGCGGGTCTGGTGGCGGAGCTGACCGCGTTGGTTGCCGCGCATCCGCTGCGGGAACGGCTGGTCGGGCAGCTCATGTCGGCTCTGCATCGGTCGGGGCGCACCGCCGAAGCGCTGGAGGTCTATCAACGCACCCGCGAGCGGCTGGCCGACGATCTCGCGCTGGAGCCCGGCGCGGAACTACAGCAATTGCACGTGGCTATCCTGCGCAACGATGCGACCCTCGCCGCGCCGATCCCGCTTCCCGTGCCAGCACCGCTGGCCGCCGCCCGCCCAGCGGCAGCTGCCGTGCCGAGACAGCTGCCGGGCGCGGTGTCGCGCTTCACCGGCCGCGCGGACCAGCTCAAAGAACTCGCTGGGTTGCTGGACCGGCAGGACAGTGTCGCGATCGCGGCGATCACCGGCACTGCGGGCGTGGGCAAAACAGCTCTCGCCGTGCACTGGTCGCACCAGGCCGCGGACCGGTTTCCCGACGGGCAGCTCTACGTCAACCTCCGAGGCTTCGACCCCAGCGGCGAGCCGGTCGCGCCCGCCGACGCGATCGGAAGTTTCCTCGGCGCCCTCGGGGTGCCCGCCGAACGGATCCCTGCCGGTCTCGCGGACCGATCGGCGCTCTACCGATCCGAGCTGGCCGGTCGCCGGATGCTCGTGGTGCTGGACAATGCCCGCGACGCCGGTCAGGTCCGGCCGTTGCTGCCGGGCTCGGCGGAATGCCTGACTGTCGTCACCAGCCGCGACCGGCTCGGCGGTCTGATCGCCGGCGAGCGCGCGCACGCCGTGTCCGTGGATCTGATGACCACTGCCGAAGCCCGGGACCTCCTGGCGAACAGGCTGGGCCCGGAGTGCCTGGCCGCCGAACCGCAGGCGGTCGACGACCTGATCGAGCTGTCCGCGCATCTGCCGCTGGGGTTGAGCATCGTCGCCGCACAGGCGACCCTCGCCGCGACTTTGTCGCTGACCGAACTGGCCGGCCAGTTGCGCGAGGCCCGCGATCGCCTGCGGGCCATGGACATCGGCGACGCCTGCGTCGACCTCAGCGCCGTGTTCTCCTGGTCGTACCGGACGCTGAGCGCCGCGGCGGCGCGCATGTTCCGGCTGCTGAGCCTGCATCCCGGCCCGGACATCTCGCTGCTGGCCGTCGCCAGCCTCGCCGGAACCGGACTCGATCAAGCCCGGCTGGCCCTGTCCGAGCTGGCCGGAGCACAGCTGCTCGCCGAAACCGGCACCGGCCGGTTCGCCTGCCACGACCTGCTGCGCGCGTATTCGGCGGAAACGGCACATCAGGACGAGACCGAGCAGGCGCGCCACGCCGCCCTGCGCCGCATGCTCGATCACTACCTCCACACCGCGCACGCCGCAGCGCTGCTGCTCAACCCGTTCAACGACCGGCTGTCTCTGGCCGCGCCCCAGCCCGGTGCAGTGGTCGGCGAACTCGTCGACAGCGAGCAGGCACGGCAGTGGTTCGCCGCCGAGAGACCGGTGTTTCCCGGCGTCGTCGCCCGCGCCGCCGACGCCGGTTTCGACCTGCACGCGTGGCAGTTCGCCTGCAGCGTGGCCGATTTCTGCATACGCGCCGGACACTGGACTCAGACGGTCGCCGCTCAGCTCGTCGCGACCGCCGCGGCCGAACGTGCGGGCGACCCGGATGGGCAGGCCCGGTCTCTGCGCGAACTCGGCCGGGCCTACGTCCAGCTCGGCCGCTTTCCGGATGCGCGGTCCAGCGCGGTCCGCGCGCTCGAAGCGGACGAGTCGCTCGGCGACCCGCTCGGCCAGGCACGCGATCACACCGTTCTCGGCATCGTGGCGTATCTGCAGGGTGACTACCAGGAAGCGATCGAGAGCGACAGGATCGCCTACGAGTTGTTCGGAGCGGCAGGGCACCGAGCAGGCCAGGCCGACGCGCTGAACGGGATCGGCTGGATGCAGACCAAACTCGGCCGGCACGCCGAAGCCCTGCGCTACTGCACGAAAGCCCTTGAACTACAGCAAACAGCCGGAAACATGCACGGCGAGGCGGACACCTGGGACAGCCTCGGCTGCATCCATCATCACCTCGGCGAGCCCAAGATAGCCGTCGCCTGCTACCACGCCGCACTGGACCTGTATCAGAAGGTGGGCGTTCGCCATCCGCAAGCCAACACGCTCATCCGCCTCGGCGACACCCGCCAGGCCGCAGGCGACAGCCATGCCGCGCACCGGTGCTGGCGGCGGGCTCTGCTCATCCTCGACGACCTGCACCACCCCGACGCCGGCACCCTCCGCGCCCGGCTGACCGAGCACCCGCCCGCCTCGTAAACCCGAGCGGCCTGCCGGAGGAAACTGGTCGGGTGCCGGGCGTCGTGAAGGTCGGAACCGGCTGCGGCGGTAGACGCACTGGCGCAGCCGCTCGCTGATCGTCCAGTCGGATGGCGGAGTCGTTGCGCAGCAGGCCGTCGATGACGCAGACCGGGGGATACGACGGTTCCGGTCATGCCCACGACCGCCGCAGCGGGGTCCGGCTAGAGGCCGCATCTGGATGTTGAAGTACCTTAGAGCACTTGTACGTTAGACGTAGCAGTAATGCTACGAAAGAGTGTCCGAGGACGATCTTGCACGCTAACCACAACGCTCATACTGATCTGATCAGGCATGTTAGCTATTCAGGACGTCGCCGGAGCAGGCTCGACGGCGAGTCGAGCTCAGCTTCCGCGACCCGGCTGAGCCGTCTGCCTGGCGGAGCGCCCCCAGGAGCAGCGGAGCGACGGCTTCACGGCAGACGTCGCCGTGGCCAAAAAGGTCGGTACCCCGCGGACGCTGACTTCGATGTCATCCGCGAGCCAGCGGTCTCACCTAGCGGAGACGGCGATTATCTCCATCACGGCGGACCGGGTCACCGCGATGGACGCGGACTGCAACACGACTCTGGCACCAGATAAGACTGTCACGACTGGCTTCAACAGCGACTCCGACCACGGCACCTCGCCGTTGCGGGCTCACGCTTAACGGTGCCGCTGCGACGCCGTTGAGCGCCGGGCAGAATGGGCTGATGGATTCGTTCGATCTGGGGCGGCTGAGTGACTACGACTTCGAAGTGGTCTGCCGGGACCTTTTTGAGGAGATCCTGGGTCTAAAGATCGAGATCTTAGCCCGCGGCGCCGACCGAGGGATCGACCTTCGGCACATGACCGGTGACGCCGGCGACGTGGTGATCCAATGCAAGCACTGGGCTCGCAGCGGCCGAGTCAAGCTGCTCGCCCACATGCGCGATAAGGAGCGGGCCAAGATCGCAGAACTGCGGCCTGCACGGTACATCCTCGCCACGAGCGTCGAATTGACCGTCGACGCGAAGGACACCCTTCTTAAAGACCTCGCCCCATACGTTCACAGCACTGGCGACCTGTACGGCGCGGAGCAGCTCACCGAGGAGTTGCGCAAGCGCCCGGCACTCGTGCAGCGCCATCTTCGGCTGTGGCTGACCAGCGCCGCTGTCCTGCATGCGGTGCTGAACCAAGACGCGCTGCTCCGCTCGGAAGACCTGGTTAGCGAGCTCGACGACGCTGCGATGACGTTCGTCCCGACCCCCACCTTCGACATAGCCCGGGCGCTTCTCGAGCGAGAGTCGGTCTGCCTACTGGCGGGTATTCCGGGCATCGGCAAGTCGACGATCGCGAAGATGCTCGCCCGCCTCCACCTGGGAAGAGGCTACCAGGTGGTCGACGTGACGCGGGAAATCAGCGAAATCGATAGAATGTGGCTTCCCGAAAGCCCACAGCTGTTCTTCTACGACGACTTCCTGGGCGAAATTGCCTTCGACCACCACCTCGGAAAAAACGAGGATCGTCGGCTGCTCGGGGTCCTTCGCCGGATCCGGGAGACGCCGGGGAAACTGCTGGTCCTCACCACACGCGAATACATCCTGCGGGAGGCCAAGCATCGCCACGAGACTTTGGACGACGGCGACCTCGAGCCGCTCACGTGCGATGTCGGGATGGACGCCTACAGCGTGGATATCCGTGCCAGCATCCTGTACAACCACGTCTACTACTCCGAAATCTCAGCCGCTGAGAAGAGAAAGTTCGCCGTCCCTTCGCAGTGGCGCGATCTCCTCTGGCACCGCAACTTCAGTCCCCGACTCGTCGCGAATACCCTGCGCCTCGCTGGCCGTGACGGCACCGCGGAGGTGGCCGAGGCCCTGCTCCTCAACTTCGAGAACCCAGAGCGAATCTGGGCACGCGTCATAGAACAGCAGCTTGATGCTTCCGCCGTCCACTTGCTCGAGGTGCTGTTCACCTTCGGCCGGGACACGGAGCTCGACGATCTCCACGACGCCTGGCGCAGCTACCGCATCGCTCTCAGGCAGCCGGACGACCGCCGGCAGTTCTACGACGCGGTGAAAGTCCTCGACGGCTCGATGATCGAAACCTCGCGCCGGTTCGACCCGACCGAGCATGAATCCGAACCCGCACCCGTCGTTGCAACCTTTCACAACTCGTCTATTCGTGACTATCTGCTGAGCCGTGTCCAATCGAAGCTGGTCTCCCTCGACGAGCTGCTCGGGACGATCATCGACGCTTCACGTCTTCACCACCTGGTCTCGCTCGCGTCTCTGCGCTCCC
Organism: Amycolatopsis sp. cg13; assembly: GCF_041346965.1. Lineage (GTDB taxonomy): Bacteria > Actinomycetota > Actinomycetes > Mycobacteriales > Pseudonocardiaceae > Amycolatopsis. The sequence continues at coordinate 1,410,268 of NZ_CP166848.1, read as the reverse complement.
AGAGCGTTCTGCGGGAGACGTTACGCACCCGCGTCGACGACCTGACGGACTTGTTCCTTCGCGACTACGCCGAAACCGAGAGACGGTCCTTCGAGGAGGCGCTTAGAGACGACGACTGGGGCGACGAAGACGATGACGGAAGCTGGACGAGCGACCTAGACTACTACTTAAAAGTCGCAATCGTCATCGGCTCCCGGGGCTTGGCCGAGTTCATCGCCGACAAGATCGAGAACGCGGATTCCGTCCGAATCGGCGACTGCGAATCGCGGCATCTCATCACCCTCGCTGCCAACCTCGCGGCAACCGAGCTGGTCCCAGCAGAGCAGCGCCTTCGGCTAGGGCCCAAACTGCTCGACGAGGCCATCGCCGACAGGTCGCGCGCGCAAGGCCAGCTCGGATATCTGTGGTCGGACCTCATCGAGCTAGCAGAACTGCTGACCGACCTGGAGGTACCGGGAGCACCCGAGCGCCTGCGGACGATCCACGAGGACATGACCGATGTTGTGCACGGCGAACTCCGCGCGTGGCTGTTCGACGAGCCGGCACGGCAAGCATACACAGCCCGTTACGGCAACTGGTGGGATTTGGCGGAGGTCTTGTCGTCTGTCGAGCCAGAAGATTTGCCCGAAGAGCTGCGTCCCGCGTACGTCGTCGCTACGGCCGCGGCCCAGGCAGGTATTTCGGCCGAAACCCCGACACCGAAAGCCAGAGAGGCACCCCCGACGAACAGGCCACCCGTTCATATCACCGAGCCAGCTCCCGACGAAACGCTTCGCAATATGCTTGAAACCCTCGAATAGGCCAGGAATTCCCGCAAGAAGTCCACCGCGAGTAAAGCGCCGGGCCGGGAGTGTGCGGGTGCTGCGTGTAGGCACACATCTCAGCAAGCTCGACGTTGAACTGCAGCTTGAAGCGCCAAAGCGATGCTCGGCTGGGACCATCTTGGTCGCCAGGCGCGAGACACCGCCAACAACTCGCTGGTTTGGACCAGGCATGGCAGTCTACGGTCGCAAACTGAGCATCGGGCATCGCTAAGCGGACGTCGGCGACACGTCAAGACAGCCTACACGGCCACTCCTCACTGAACAGGGCGATCTATTGGCCACAGACTGAGAAATGGAACCGACGGGTTCGCCTGACGCCACCCATTTACCGCACTGCAAGGAAGATGGATCCTCCTGATCTATCGCGATATCCTTCCGGCTGTCGGCATTATTTGCAATTCTGGTCAGAACAGTCTGTCCGATAACTCACTGTCGCGGGCGGTCGCACACTGGCGGGCCAGTGGACATCCCGCGCACATCGGTGCTCGCTTGTGGCAATGAAGCTGGCCGACCAGCCGCAACGCGGCCATGCGCAGCGGCGCTCTGGAGTCGCCTCCTACCAAGCGGGAGATGTCGACCCTGCCGTCGGTGAGGCTGTTCGTCCGCTCCGAACTGGTGTTTAGTACGCGTGACGACACACGGATGGCCGGCTGACTGGTTAACAGGACGTCGTCGCCCGCTAGCAGCTTCAGGAGTGCGGTCTTCCCAGGCGGAAGCGCTAAGACTTCCGGCATGTCCTGGGGGTGCAGCCAGAGCTTCCTGTTGTTCTGCAACTGCCGTAGGCGTGTGACCGATGCAGCCGCTCCACGCGTGACTACCGCTCGTTCGATGAGGTCGACCGCTCGCTTGGTGATCCGCCCCCGCGTGGCCACCTCGCGGAGGCCAGCAGAGTAGGCGGTCAGTTCGACGGGTGACGGGTCCAGCATCGCCACGACCGCGGCAACGGGCGGGGTCAGCTCATCTCCGGGGAGGACGCACCAGTAGTTCCCGGCACGCCGATCCTCGGCCCAAGCGACCAAGCGGGTTGCGAGAACGCGCCACCGGTTCTGCCGGGCCTTGTCGGCGACGGGTACCGGGACCAAGGCGGTAGCTGCCGCCTTTCCCAACATCGGCGGCACCGCATTGCCGATCTGCTGAAACGCGTGACTGCGGCTGCCCGCGAAGCGGAAGTGGTCCGGGAATGTTTGGATACGGGCAGCCTCACGTACGGTGAGCGTGCGGTTCTCAGACGGGTGAATGTACCAGTAGCCGTCCTTCGCGATGTGAGCGGTGATGGAACGGCTCAGCTCTTTCCAGTCCAACCGCTTGTACTTGTCGTCGAATGTTTCTGCGGTGTACCTGCGCAGGCTGGGATCGATGTGCGCATAGAGGGTCTTCGACGTCATCGAGGCGAAGATCTCACGATCGTCTTCGCGAACCGGCCGGGTCATGTGATCCCACACTCTCTGCTCGCCGATGCCGCGTCTCATCGCCTTCGCGAACTCCGATACCTCGCCGTCAGGTGAGTAGGGCAGATCTCGACGACCAGTCGTGAGGCCGAGGCGAGGTAGGTCGTGAATTGCGTCCTGTACGAACACCTCTTTGCCTGGGCGAGGCCAGGTGAAGGCGTCGCTGTCAAGGCGGGCTAGCAGTATCAACCGCTTGCGGTGCTGGGGAACGCCGTAGTGCCGGGCGTCAACCAGCCGGAGGTTGGTCCGGTATCCGACGTCCTCCAGCATGTTCACGATCCGCCGCACGACGTGGAAGTCGTCGCCCAGAGCCATGTCAGGCACGTTTTCCATCAGCACCGCGCGAGGCTTCACCTTGAGCACGACATCGACGTACGCTCGCCACAGTTCCTTGCGTTCGTCGAACTCGTCGCGCACGCCCGCGTCCACCAGACTGCGGATCTTGCTGCGCCCTGCCCTGCTGAACGGCTGGCACGGTGGCCCGCCAGCGATGAGATCAATCTCGACGCGCTTGAGCATCCTGACCAGCGCGGCGCGCTTTTGCGGGTCTCCCAAATCGACGTCGAACGCGAGTCCGGGGAAGTTCGCCCGGTGAGTCTGCAACGCGAACTTGTTGTGGTCGACCGACGCCGCGACGGTCCACCCGGCGTCGGTCAAGCCCAGGCTCAAACCGCCGCCACCAGAGAACAAGTCGACCGCAAGCCGGGCACCTTTCGCCACTCGTTCGGCGCACCATTGCTCGAAGGTCTCCTCGGTGCACGCGTCCGGGTGTGCCGGCAACTGGAGCAAGTCGCTGCGCTCGAGCTTCACCGCGTAGACCGCCACATCGCCTCCCGTCCTACGAACAGGGACCCGCGCGGGACCTCCACCACCGTAGATCTGGTTGTGCTCAATTTCCTCATGCCACTTCCTGGGACCGGTCCGCTCGGCCGACCCGACGCGCTAACAATGAAACGGGGATGAAGTCGCCTAACCGACGAGAACGTCGGCAGGAGGGACCCACCCTATCGCGCGGACACTGTCCCAGCAGGCGGTCTTCTTTGCCCACTCGGTGACGTTTCCGCCGCTCGGAGGTGAGGTGAGCACCCGGCGCACAGCCTTGGCAACTTCGGGTACCGCCGCGACGATCGCTTCGGGCAGCGTCTGTTCGCGCCAGAGCCGGTCGAGATCGAGCCCGCCGAGCGTTTGTACGATCAACGACACGCTGTGCGCAGCTGTCTGGCCGAGGTACCCCCCGAAGTTCTGCTTCTGGATAATCGCTCTGACCTGGCGGAACACGATTGCCTTGGCGACCAGATGGCGGAAGTACACGTCATCGGGCGCTTCGCGCTCGGCTAAGCCCTCGTCCGACGTCCACGTTCGGAAGCACTTCTCAGCGCCCTGACACACGATTTCAGGTCGCAGCGAGTAGGCGAACTCGTACTTGGCGGCGTCCGTCTTGCCGAATCGCTGTCGCACAGGGTTCTCGCGGTCGAACTTGCGTCGCGTGGCGGCGGTCGTGAACCTGTTCTTCTCGACGTCGTACTGCCCGCGCACGCGCTCGTAGTACCAGCGAGTCTGCTCGACGTCGACCCCGAGAGAGGGCACCCAGGTGGTGCGGGACCACCGCTCCAACCCGACATGGAAGCGGCTGTTGCCCTCGAAGTCGGCTGGGGTGACAGCGTTCTGCGAGTTCGCGTAGCGGGAAATCTCCGGAACCATGCTGTCAAGCCGGTCATCGGGGATCAAGGTTATCTTCGCGGGCACTATGACTTGGGCCAGATCGATTCCCTTGCGCGCAGCGTGGTGCAACGAGGCGGTGGTCTGCCCACCGTTGACGATCTGCAGCTCGGTCAGGGTCCGCAGCACCAGTCCGCTCGATGTCCGCTCGAGGTCTGCTTCTCGAGCAGTGGCGGATACGCCGTTGTTGTAGGCCAGGAATCGACCGGGCTGTTCCTTGATCGTCTCCGCGATCCCCTTGTTGACCTTTCCCCTGGCTTGAAGGTACGCACGCACGTTGCGCTGGAGCAGCCGGCTGTGGTGCTCGTCGTACAGATCGGCGAGCAGCTTCCCCGGCAGCATCGCCATCAAGCATCGGTAACCGTCGGCCTGCTCGGGTGACTCCAGACAGTGCACTTCGTACCCCATCTTCGCGACGTCGATGAGAATGTCCTCTTGGTCGGCGCCCGAGCTGATCAGCTTGTGGAGACGGTTGACGTCCCACACGTTCACAAGGGTCGGGAGACCAGCAACGGTGGACTCTTCCGCTCGGCGCAACCCGCTCTTCCCGTCGGTGAAGACCAGAATCTTGATCATCTGCAACTGGGGCCACGCGCCGTGGATGTGCTCGACCATGTCGTAAGGCGGGCTCGACCGCTCAAGCTGCTCGTGCAGTCCGCTGCGGCAGAACTCTGCGAACGCGCCGGCGCGACGGACCAACTGGGTTAGCCGCTCACGTTTCAGGGGCTCAGCGTCCAAGCCGTGATCGGCCGTGACGAGGTGCAGGATCGTGCCGTCTCCTGTGATGTCGTACCCCGCAACCTCGATGCGACGGCTCTGCCAGGGCATGAACAAGTAACAGGTGTCCAGATCGTCTAGCGCCCCATCGTCGATCAGGTGCTCGCCGATTAGGGTTACGAAGGCGTCCCGTGCCATTAGCTCCGGCTCCGCCTGGACCCGGTCCTCCACCCTGCGCCGCAGCTCCGCTGCGAAGGCGGCGAGCTCGCCGTCCGTCACGTCGTCCCCCTGGTTCGGTGTTGTTCGATTACAAGCTCTGACTTGGCGCGCGCTATGCGCGCAAGAGCGGCCAGCCTCGGCCGCAGCGGTGCCGGCACTACGGCCGCGGCTCCGGGGCGATCTTCGCCCCAGGCGGAGCGCTGGGCGAACGGCACCTCGACGAGGACCCTGGCCAGTGCGGTGCTCTCCGCCATGTCCAGGCCGTCGAGTCCGAGCCACCCACCGAGCGAGAAGTATCGGCCGTCGCATCGCACGTAGAAACCCTGCGAGGCCCGCCAGTCGACCGGGTCACCGACCGAGTCCGCCTCTCCGGCACGCAGGAGGTCCGGGTGAGGTAGGACGCGAGGACTGGCGATCACCGAGAAGCCTTCGCCGGTTACCCGCTCTTCCCCGAGGTGCTGCCCGGCCGGATTGCACCACAAGAACGGGTCACTCGCAGTTACCGCACATCCATTGACTTCCAGGCAAATATTGCGCTCCAACAACGCTCCGAACACCACACCCAAGTCGCGGATGCACCGGTCGAGGATCGTTCCGAAGTGTGCACCCGCGACTTGCGGACGTGGCATGCGGAGCAACACCACCGACCAGCGGTCGACCTTGTCCTTGGCCAGCAGCCCCGCGGGGAGCCTCCGAGAAGTGCGATGCAGCCACCAAGTTCCGGTGTCCACGGCGGAGGTGAGCACCAAGCAAACCGGGGACGCATGCGACTCCCAAGTGGTGATCTCACCGTACAGGGAGGCGGCGATGCCGAGGGCTACCGACCCGCGCGACACCTCGTGTCCCTCGGACAGCGTCGAGAGCAACGAATATCCGGCGAAGGCTGCGCCGTCGTGGACTAGCGAAAGTCTGCAGCTCGTGCCAGAGCCCGCGCTCCTAATACGGACGTGGCGGGCACCGGATCCCAACGCGCGGTCCACCAAGGCGATCAGCAGAGTTCCCACGGCACTATCTCCGTCTGCAGCGCCGAGCAGGTCCACGAGTCCCGATCCCGTGGCGATCTCCGTGCTGGCCGGGCGCTTCTCACGCTTCGGTGTACGCATGCCGTTCGCCCGACAGGTCGGACGCTTCGGTGAGGGTATGCGAACGGAATTTGCACCACCGGCCACCAGACCTACGTCCGCGAGCTTGTCGCGCAGGTTGTCCTTCGCCTTGCTTTCGATCTGCCGCGCTCGTTCGCGGGTGAACGAAAAGCGCTCGCCGATCTTATCCAGGGTGAGGTCGACACCACCATTGAAGCCGAACCTCAACCTGAGTACTTCGGCTTCACGCTCCTTCAGCAGTGACAAAGCTTCACGCACGAGTTCGGCGCCGAGTTCGCGGTCTACCACGTAGTCGGGGTTCGAATGGTCGTCGAGCGGAGCAGGGATCAGTTCCGCGAACGAGGTCTCGCCATCCATGCCCAAGGGTGCGTCCAGGCTGATCACACCCAAGGACAACCGCAGGCAGTCCAGCACTTTCTCCCAAGACAATCCGGTGCGTTTGGCGATCTCCGCGATTGGAGCGTCTTCCTGCTGGAGGAGCAGGTTGTTCCGGATGGTGCGAACCTTGCGGACTTCTTCGTACTTGTGGACCGGCAGCCGGATCATCGCGCCTTCGTCGGGAACTGCTCGGCCCATGTGCTGGTTGATCCAGTTCACCGCGTAGGTGGAGAACTTCAGCCCTCGCGAACCGTCCCACTTCTCGATCGCCCGCATCAGACCCAACAGCCCGTGCTGGTACAGGTCCTCGTCCTCAAGACCAGCACCGAGGTGCTTCGTGATGCAGGAGCGCACGAGGCCGGTGTTGTGCAACACCATGGCGTCGAACGCCTTCGCCCGCACGTCAGCGCTGCGCAGCGTTGAGCGAAACCCCTTAGGCAGTTCCTCCGCGAGATCTTCGCCGGTAAGCCGCATCAACTGCGCCAGCCCGACCTCTTCCTCAGCCGTCAGCAGGCGTTTGGCGCGGTCCTTGCTCCGCATTAGAGCAGCGAGCACCGCGCGGGCACTGTCGACGGCTGAGCGGCTGGGCGGGGGCAGCTGCTCTGTCGTGGAAGGAGAGACTGGGAGGCACCTAGTGGATATCACCTCCACCCACTCGTCGCCGACCGCCTTGCGCGTGCGGTCGTCCACCAACGCGAACGGGAGCCCGCTCAAAGCAGTGGGCCGCCCCACACCGGAGTACGAGAGAAACAAGTCCGAGTGCGTCGTCGGGCCGAGCACCCGCAGCGCGTTTTCGAGCCGGAAGCGGTCCTCGACCTGGTCGAGTCCCGCCAGCATGACGTGGTCGAACCGCATACCCACGGCGCTAACCCAAGTCAGAACCTTGATTCCCGGGTCGGATGCGGTAACCGCTGCGTGCCGCGGGACCCTTGCACCGGACAGGTGCCACTGCGTCGTTCCGTCGAACAGGTCGCCGATCCCATCCTTGAAGGCTTGGACCAATTCGCGAGTCGGCAGCAGCACGCCGATTCGCCGGTCGTGGTGCGCCGTCGCGTGCTCTACGACAAACCGGATCTCCTCGTCGACATCCTCATGATCCACCAGCACTGGCCGCGGACCTTCATGGCGGGAGACGTCTGTGAGGAAAGATCCATCGCCGAGGCGCTCTAGCAACTGGTCGATCTGCGCGGTGCCGCCATCGACGTCGTGCGAGGTCGTGGCGGCATCGACACCGAGAAGAGCGGTGAGGCCGTGCAGTGTCGTACCGGAGTCGCCGACCGTCTGCACGGGGTCGACGAATACCGTCGCCTCGATGCTCAGTAGCCGGAGCACCGTGTAGAAGTCGGGCGGCAGCTGCTGCCCTTGGACCACGATGACATGTCGCTGGTCTAGCGGTCGGACGTAACGGGCCCGGAGATGCCGCTTGAATTCCCAGAAATCGAAGTCGTAATCTTCCGTCTCCGGTTGTCTGACTCGCAGCACTGCGCGCCACATGTTGGCGAAGTAGGAGTGGTAGGTCATCACCGTGTCGCCACGGCTCTCGAACGGCATCATCGTGCGGATGCGGCTCGTCAGCACGCTGGACCTGGTGATGACGTGAAGCTCCTTGCCGCGCCCCCGCAAGCGGCGGTAGGCCGCGACTGCCTGGTCCGCTTGGTCGACTGCGGGCGCGGCGGCTACCACGGTGTGACACAGCGCTTCATGATGCGGGGCACGTAACACGGCACTCACAGCGTGTTCCCCGGTACACCGTTAACCATCGCAGCCAGGTCCTTGAAGAACCCAAACTCCGGGTCGATCAGAAGACGCCTGTCAAGCAGCCTGTTCATCACCTCGCAGCTCGTCTCCGGGGTCAACGAGCACGCGTGGCACGCCGCCAGGGACAGCCCGTCCGGTCCCTGACCGGGGTGGTCCGCGCACACAGGGTCGAAGGAGCACCACTGGGCCGAAGTGATCGACATGTCGAGGAGCCGACCCAACCGGGGGGACTCACCCATCCTTACGAGGCCGCCGAGAGTGCCCTCCGAGTCACCAGCTGCGGTGTAAATCAATACGCCCGCCATGGCGGGGCCTTTGCCGCTCTTCGTTACGTATAGGCGCTCGCGCAACGCGGAAGTCGAGTAGCCAGCTTCGAAGGCGGTGTTGCGCAGAAGCAGGTGCGCGAAGGTATGCAGGAGCACCAAGCGCGGTGTCGGATCCGGAAGCCATTTGACTCCCTTGTTTTCGTGCCGCTCCAACAGCTTCCGACATCGGTCGACCACCGGGCCTGATCGTTCCCAGCGGACGAGGGCTTCTTCGTCGAATCTGAGGAAAAAGCCCTCGCCGAATACCTCGATCGCCGGCAGGAAATCGCCGTCGGAACTCAAGTTCGACGGCACCTTCTCCTGCATCGTGTGGCGCTCGAAATGCGTCAGCACCCGAACTTCGCGCAGGCGATCGACCAGTACGACATCTACGATCGGTTTCCGCCAGCCGCTTGTCGTCCCTCCAGCGTCACCCAGCGGTCGATCGGCTCGGCGCGAGATGAAGCGGTCTCGGTGATCGTGGTCCTCCTGGGGGTTGATCAGGGCCGCCCACTCGTCCGGGCGAATGTTCTCCGGACCACCGTCGATGGGAGTGCGCGGATCACCGGCCTCGCGAGCCAGGGCCGCCTCGACCTCGGCGACGGAGAGCCCGTACTCATCGGCTGCTACCTCGATCATCTGTTTGGCCAGCTTGTAATTAGGTTGGCCGACCAGGAACTTGAACTCGTTGCTCCTCATCACTGCAGCTAGCGGGTCGCTGATCGTGCTCCACGCCGACTCCGGCGGAATGTCGATCGCGCTCTCCACCGTGGGGAAATATACGCTTGAGGCCCCACGTTGCAACGCAACCATTTGCTCGGAGCAGACCGAGGCGTCTCTCGAGTCCTGCCACGGCTGCCTGCCAGAGCATTTGCCGCCAATCTGCTTCAGTCCGATCCTGGTGGTCAATCCGTCCAAGGACTTCTCACCGCCGCACGTTCCGCAGCGCACGACGAGCGAGTTGAGGCCACCACCGACGCCGGTCTTGTTCAGGAACTTCAGGTCCGGCCGCTGGCACTGGTTCTGATTCCGGTTGCGACGATCCGCGGAGTGTGCCCAGGCGGCCCAGTCGACGTCCGACAGGTGTCCGTTGGCGCACACCGCAACGAACCGCATTGGAACGAGCTGCTTGCGGCCGGGACAGTGTTCACATGATGGGGCAGTGTTGGCGACCTCTTTCCTGTACGACCACCGGCTCATGCGCCGACAGCTTGGGCAGAACAGCCACTGGGGAAAGCGGTAGTAGGGGATGGGCCGGCGGGGTGACGGTGCCGCGAGCGAATCCACCTTCAGGTAGGCGGCCAAGCGCGGAAAATCGATCGACACGTGCGGGCCGCGCCACTTCCCGGCGTCCTCCACCACGAACGACTCGCCGACGAGATCGATGATCGCTCCAGGGCCGAAAGGACTGATGATTTGCGAACGCCGAACCTTGCGAATCGTCACTTCCGGGTGCCCCTCACTTCGACTTGGACCTCCACGTCCACGCTGCGCATGGAGTCGAGCGTGGCCCAGCCGTCCCCTTGGTCGGTGAACCGCTTGAGCAGCCTGGGGCGCTCGCGCCCGCCCTGGCTGTAGCGCAGACCGCCAGCCTGCTCCGCATCCACGGCCCGCTTCACCCACGTCTCAACGAGGTCGTTGAGGTGAGCCTCGACCCGCTCCAGTTCGGTTGCATCGGCTCGTTCAACGCGGCCGAGGAACCTCTTGAGGAGCGCAGAGAAGCGCTCGTCGTCGGGGTCGAATGACGCGGCCTCCTGGTCACCCGACAGACCGAGCGCGTGGCGCACCAGGACGACCAAGTCTGCGTGAAGGGCACGCAAGCGCGCTGGTACCGAGAACGGAGTCACCGAACTCGGCTCCACCGAGCGGTAAAGGCTCGCGTGATAGGGAGTGAACGACTCGTAGTGCGACCGGTCTCGCGGCTTGGAGGGTGAGTACACGGTCACCACGAGGCCGGGGCGGTCGGCGTTCCGACCCACGCGGCTGGTGGCCTGGATGTATTCAGCGGTCGTCTTCGGCTGGCCAACGACGGTCATGACGCCGAGACGGCCGACGTCGACACCCACGGAGATCATGTTGGTGCTGGCCAGGAAGCCGACGCCGTTCGGAGCGTCGTGCGGTTCCTTGAGCCGGTCCAGGCGTTGCGGGATCTGTGCTGATGCCACGTTACTGGTCAGCTCGACCACGTTGTCGTCGTCGAGGTGCCGCACGTGGTCCTCGGCCTGTGCGATCACCTTCAACCGTGACGGGATGTCGTCGGAAGCGAGGTTGATCGTCTTGCCCAGCTCACGGAGACTGTTGTGGTAAACGACGAGTGTCGAGTATGCGTCCTTGGCCGCGGGCGTCAGGTCCACTTCGAGCGGTGCCTGCAACTGCGCCGCGGCGACGTGGATGAGCGCGGTGAGCGGTGTATGCCCCTGTGGCATGACTCCCATGTAGGCACGACCGGGTCCTTTGCGGTCGGTGCTCACGAAGTACGAGTCGGCCGCGTCGACACCCGCTGGCGGGAACAGCGCAACAGGCCGCCCGAAGACACCCTTGGTCTGCTCGTCGGCCCTGCGGATGGTGGCCGTGGCGGCGACGATCTTGGGCTTATTGCCCCGATGCGCCATCAGCACATCGAAAGCCGCTTCGTAGAGGCCGACTATGGTCCCGAGCGGTCCTGAGATGAGATGGAACTCATCTTGGATGATCAGTGACGGACCCGGGTAGGGACCCGCGCCGAAGAACACGCCGGTGTCCTCTTTCCAGACCGCGCGGGCGAACTTGTCGACCGTGCCGACCAGCATGGTGGGCGGGTTCAAGTAGAGGTCTTCGTCCACGGACGACATGGGCAGCTCGGTGCGGAATGGACATTTGTCGTTCACACACCGCACGCGGAAGGAGTTGTTGGTCGCCGAGATGCCCCATCGCTGCTCGTCGGCTGGGCTGCCGGGCATGATCCTCGTACCGCACCACGGGCAGGACTCGATCTGGAAGCCTTGGTCGCTCGCTGCACCGTCCCGCAGCCGAGCGATCAGTCGCCGGGCCTCCGCGAAGCTGTTAGGGCTGTTATCACCGCCGACCCACAGGCCGATCGACACGGCACGGCTGCCGAGCTGTCCCCTGTACTCGGGGTCGTCCCGGCGCACCCGCTCGCAGGCGGCAATCATGGTCGCGGCGCGCTGAAACTGCTGGCTGGTGAGCAGCCGCAGGGTATACCTGGTGATGACCGTCGTGCCCAATCCCGCGTCACCCCTGGTCAGGCGCCGGTGGAGGATGGTGAACGCCGCGAGCCCGAGATACGCCTCGGTCTTGCCACCACCGGTGGGGAACCAGATCAGGTCGACCAAGTCCCGATCTTCGCCCTCTTGGACCACTCCTTTCACCGTCATCAACAGGAAGCCGAGCTGGAACGGTCGCCAAGCGTAGTCAAGCGAGTCATATTCGACTGCCGGGTCCGGTGCTTCCGAGGGAGCGTGCGGCGAGCCGCCGAGGTGCGGCTGACTGTGCGCCATCTGCATGAGCATCACGCGGTTGGCCAGCGCGAACGCCTTGAGCGCAACTTGGTCCTCGCGCAGGAAGTCGAGACCGCTCAGCATGCGGTCCCTGGCACTTGTGGCACGGACGCGCAACCGCTGAGCGGCGGCTTGGAGTCGCTGGTCGAGGTCCGCCACTGCGGCGTCCCAGGTCTTCGTGATCCAGTCCGAGTACCGCTCGACGAAGCCCGTCAGGGCCGCGAACACGGGCTCAGGATCAGTAGCGATCGCGGCGAGGCCGTTCAGGCGGACGGCGGCGGCCACGTCGGGGAGGTCGAAGTCGACGTCGGGCACGACGTGTACGGGTAGGAACGACGTGCCGACCCACAAGGGCTGGTCGCCGGTCGTGTCCCAGAGGGCGGCCGTCCCGTGGCCGACGGCGTACACCGGCACGTCACGGTACTGGAGTTCGAGTTCTTCCGCCTCTTCGTCACTATGTGCCCGCGCCTGTGCCGGATAGCGGATGAGGGTGCCCTCGACGGCCGAGCAGCGCAGGTCGACCTGGAAGAGCAAGTCCTCTGGGTTCACCGCCCGGCGCTCCTCCTGCATCTTGCGGTTGACCAAGACGACGGTAACGATCACGCCATCGGGATGCAGACGCCAGATGACCTCGACGCTGGCCGCCCCGTTCCAAACCTCCGTCCGCCTGCTCGCCCCGGAGGGTGGAGGCTCAAATCGCAGCCCTTCTTCCCTCACGAGGTCCAGCGGTTCGCGTCGCCACTCGTCGTCCGAGGTGGCCAGGTACCGCCCAGCTCGCACCTCCACCACAATGGCGGACCGCTCCGCGGTCATGAAGCTGATGCCAGCCGAACTCGGCCGACTTTGTCCCGCCAGCGTGATGGGGTTCTCGTCGTCGTCCTCGGGCAATGCTCCCGCTTGATCGTCGACTTCCTCGGCATCGTCGGCTGGGAAGCTCCCATCGGCGGAGGGCACGGTGAGCGACATCGGATACAGCACGGCGGTCAGGTACCGATGCTGCGGAGCCCGCTCGTACAAGACCTCGTCCTCGCCGTCTACGGGACCGACCAGTTGGTCGTGTAAATAGTCGATCACCCGGTCGCGGTCCGGGAACCCGGTGGTGTGCAACCTTCTCACTGATCTGCCCCCGATGCGTCCGGCTTGACCACCCAGAGCGCGGCCTTGGCGCGAGTCATGCCCACGTACAACTGGGCGCGCGCAGCCCGATCGTCCGTCGCGGCGTCCACCTCCAAGAAGGCGTACCGGCTCTCCAGCCCCTTGAAGTCGGCGACCTGCGCGAACCCGACGCGTCCGCGGCCAGGACGGCGCATGCGCATCAGGTCCAGCACATCGACCCGCTCAAGCCACTCGACGGGCAGGTCGACGAAGATCGATGCGGCCAGGTCGTGCGGTGACAGCAGCACGACCTGCTCGAGCGGCACGCCGTGCTCTTCGAGCTCGGCCAAGGCCGCAGACACTGCGATGATTGCCTTACCGCGGTCCTCCTCGACCACTACGACCTCGCGGCCGTGTCCGGCCGTGGTCACCCCCAAGTCGGCGCCGGTCCGCTCCTGGGTTGCGCGGACGATTTCGATCGTGTTCCGGCAGTTGTCCATCAGGTCGACAAAGGTGGGTCGGTGCGAGTCGAGCCTGGCTTTAGCGCGGTCCTCGTAGCGCCCAACCAGTCCACGCTGGTTATTGGAGTCGAGGAAGAAGGCCCAGCGACCATCTGCCAATCCGCCGGACAGCACGCTGTCCAGCACATCGAGGCCATGTCCGTTTATGACATCCTGTGCCTCGTCCACCACGACCATGTCGAAGGTGTCCGCACCAAAGGTCGACATCTCGTCGAACGGTACTGCGGTAATGCCGTCCAAGTCCTGCTGCGAACGGATGAAGGCTGCCAGGATGTGACTGTGGCATGTCAGCAGGATACGTTCGCCGGAGTCTCGGACACGTCGGCACATCTCCACTGCAAGCATGGTCTTGCCCGTCCCGGCACCGCCCTCGAACACCAGTCGCGGATTCCTCCGATGCTGGTCAAGTGCCTTGTACTGGCTCCTGGTCAGGGCAACGAGTTCTTTCTCCACCATGTCGTCGAGACGGCGCAAGGACAGCACACGGTCGAAGTCGGGGCGCAGGACGTTGAGGTAGCGCTCGACGTCATCGGCGGACAGAGGACCACGGTTGTCCGGCTTCCTCTCCCAGAACGCACCCAACCGGTCGAGGCAGTCCAGCCACCCCTCGGAGGCCAGTCGAATCGAGTTGATCACCATCTCCGGAGCCCACTCCACGCTGACCGCGTCGAACTCGCTGTCTGGGAAGACAACTCCGTAGCCGAACACCGTGCGCTCGACCAGCTGCGGGTCGGCGGTGATGCGGCGGAGGACTCTCGCCAAGGCGAACATACTCGTCTGGGCCTGGTCGAGAGGACTCTCCTTGAGCCGGTGCCGGTTGCCCTTGAGGTCGCGCGTGTGCCACACGTCCTTCTTCAGGAGGATCTCGCCTCCCTTAGCTTCCAGTAGCAGCAAGCCACGTTCGCCCAACAGCAGGAAATCGATCTCGCAGACCCGTTTCCGGTCGTGCTCAGGCAAGTTGGTGCTGTGCAGGGCATATTCCCACCCCGTCGCCACTTCGAGTGCGGCTAGCTGGGAGAAAATCTCCTGCTCTGCGCGACTGGCACTGGAGTGCACCGAGTCCGGGATCATGCGCACGGTAACCTGCCTGCATCGCTACGCGCGGGGAGGGCGGTCGAAAACTTGTTCGAGAATTTCAGCGGAGTCCCCCTTGGATCACCTGGACGGCCGCGCGCCGACAGTCCATCGTTAGTTCGGGTGACATGATTACATAGTCCAGAAGTGATGCTTGGTCACATCTGCATGTCGGTTCTCCACAGTGAGCCAGGCGCCTTCGGGAACCATTCAACCTTGCTTTTATGCTCTTCGGACCCGACGCTGGCCCGGGCGCCGTTTGGCTGGATCTCTCACGCAGCTCCTCGGTCAGCCACATGCTCCTCGCCCTGCGTGTCGGCTAACCGTCGTACAAATACGAACACTTAGTTAGGCCGCTTTTCGACGTCGTCGTGTCGTTTTCAACACTCCGGCCTTTAGGTGTTTTAGATTATGCTCATTCCGCAAGATGATACGCAATACGGTGAGGAAAACGTAGGGGATCCAGTGTTGTCTTCAGAGAACCGCTGTTCCACTGCTGCCACGCTTCGTGGCGGGTATCTAAACGGTCTCGAAGTCGAAGTAGGGGTCGTCAAGAGGTTGGTGGAACATCTTTAGCCGGTAGCGGCGGCGTGAGACGGCGATCGCATCGTGGGCGGGCTCGCCGTCGGAGATGAGTCGGCGCGGTTGGTGCAAGTCTTCGCGATAGACCTTCATCAAAGACTCCGGGGTCGCGAGCACCTTACGGATCATCGAGCCATCAACCCGAACGGCCTATGCCCCGCCGGCCGAGATGCAGTCGAGGGTATGCGGCAGTTCCGCTAGCCGGTCAGCCTTCAACTGCCGGAGAGTCAGCCATGTCTCCACCTTTCCGTTCTGCCTGCGCGATCGCCAACGGGTTGAACCGTGACGGGGATTCGGTGTCCGTCCGCGCGTCGTCCTGAGCAGAACAAGCATCGCCTCGCGGACGGGTGGCAGGGCAGCACGATCCGGTCGATTCTGGAGAATCCGCGGTACACCGGGTACGCGTTCTTCGGTAGGTGGGCACGGCAGGAGATGCTGCTAGATCCGGACGACGTTGCGGCTGGGCATGTGACGCGGTTCCGGCGCGCGTCGGCTGACCGGGTTGTCCGGTCACGCAAGCCAGCGCATCCGGAGATCATCTCGGTGGAGGACTTCACTGCGGTTCAGCTCGCTCGCCGGTCTCGCGCGGCTGGTGGTCTCGAAGCGCGTCGGAAGCTGGAGCGAGGACCGAAGGCCACGAAGTGGACGTACGCGTTTCGCGGGCGAGTCCGGTGCGATCACTGCAAACGCAAGATGGAGGGGACGCCGCGGGACACGCGGATCTACTACCGGTGCGCTGCTCGGACGCTCGTTCCCGGATCGCCAGCTTTGACGGATCACCCGAAGAACATCTATCTGCCGGAAGCGGCGTTGCTAGGTCCGTTGAACAGCTACATCCACGATGCGTTCTCGGAGGATCAACGTGACGCAACTGTGGACGCAATGCTGGGCGTCGCTGGCGACGTGAACGTCAACCCGCAGCGCACCGCGGATGCTCAGCGGCGGCTGACTCAAGCGAAGACTCGATTGGCGAGGCTTACGCAGGCCATCGAGGCCGGTGCGGACCTGGAAGCGCTGATTGAACCGTTGAACCGCGCGAGGGAGGAACGCGACGCGGCGGCAGAGGAGTTGGCGAGGACTCCGGCAGGCTCAGAGCTGGGGAGAGCGGACGTCGAAGCGCTGGTCGACTCGCTGGCGGACGCCGGGAGACAGGTGATCAGCGCGAGCCCGGCCCGGCTGCAAGAGCTATACGAGGAGATCGGCCTGGAACTGGTCTATAACGCGAAAGAGCGGATGGTCGATGTGACCATCCGCCCACCCCGTAGGGTTAGTACGCGTGTCCGAGGGGGGACACGAACACCCTTTCGTTGCATCCCTGCGCAGGATGCGTATTCATGCGACGGACCATAGCTCCGATCGGCGACTGAACGCAAACGGGAGCAGCACGGATTCAATGGGTGGAGTCGGCTCGCCAGCGGCGTCGAAACTCGACCTGATGTGCGTGCAGTTCTGGGATGGCCTGGCTGTCACTGGAGCGCGTGCCGTTCACCGCCCGCCGGGACCTCGGTGCAGTCGCATGCGCTCGCGGTCGAACCGCTTGCTGACCTGGTCGATGGTGAGCAGCGTTCGGGAACTTCGTGCGCGACTGCGTGCCGACACCGCTCGTCACAGGTGTCCACCAACGAGCCGAATGCGAATTGGCTACCTACTTGTGAACAGGGCGGACGGTGCGAGGGCTCCGGTGAGCACCAGTCCGGTGCTCACCGGAGACTCCCGGACCTTGCTTCCTGGGGCGGAGACGTCCTGCCGACGCGGACAGGAAGACATAGCGGCACCGCCCAGGTTCCGTCACTCCACGGATACAGTGCGGCCGAATCGGTCGTATGAACTGTCCAGCTCCCCATCGCGGGTCGTCCGGTCCACGGAAATCCACGGTGCTCGACTGCCGGCGGATGTCGCACAGCGCCCGGCTCTGCGTCAGCAGGAAGGCCCCGGCGGACCCTTCTCCCGCGGGGGCGACGGTTCGAAGCGATCAGCTCGGCAGTTCGCAGTCGACCGGGCCGGCCAGGGCTGAGGCCGGGTTTCCTGCCGCTCAGGCTGGCGTGATGCCTAGTCGGCGGGCTGCGAGGGGGAATAGGTCCAGCGCGCGTCGCCGGACGGCCGCGTTCTCCGCGGCGGTCAGTGCACCACAGTGTTGCAGGCTGTTCCGGTTTCCTTCGGCGGTGGCCACGGTGGTGCACGGCGCTCCCCAGTCACTGCCGTACACGATGTGGTCGGTGCCCAGAGTCGCTGCCGCTGGCAGGAGCGAACTCGAGAAGGCTGTTGCGGCAGTGTCGACGTAGAGGTTTTCCAGTTGGTGCGCCAGGTCCTGTGCCGGGAGCCCGTGCGGCACCCATGGTTCGTTCCCCAGCAACGAGACTCGGCCGGCGAGTGCGGGAAATGCTCCACCGCAGTGCGCGAATACGAAGGTGATGTCGGGGAAGAGGGTGAAGACTCTGCGGAACAGCATGTCGAAGACGGTTCTGGCGGTCTCGAAGGCTACTTCGTACAGCGGTGCCGGGTGGTCCAAGGTCGGGGGCCGTCGGGCGTCTGGGTGGACGAAGACGACGGAGCCCCATTCGTTGAGCTGTTCCCAGAGCGGGAGAAGAGTCTCGTCGCCGAGGTGGGTGCCGTTGTAGTTCGCGGTGACAAGTTCGGCGCGCGGTGCAGCGGCGAATCCCTTGCGCGCGTTTCGCTTGCTGCCGTTGATCATGTCGTTGATCCGGTCCACGGTCCACAGTCCACGCCGCGCGCAGCCCGAGGCGTCCCATCATCAGCGGGACCGCACGGCCGAACTTCGGTTCGTCGGCCCAGATGGTGCGCAGATCGTCCGGCGTGCCGCCGGTGGCGATCCGATCCGCGACGAGTGACCCGATGTACGTGGCCTGGGCGAGCCCGTGGCCGTTGCAGGCGAGGGAGTAACAGACGTTGCCGCCGATCGTCCCGGCCACTGGCAGCCAGGTCGAGGTGATCCCGATCCAGCCGCCCCACGCTCGGGCGATTGCCACGTCCGCGAGAGGCGGGAAGCGCCGCGCGAACGCGCTTGCGAGGTCGGCGGCCACTGCCGGGTCGGGACTGCGCTCGGGAAGCGGATAGCTCGCGGCGCGCTCGATTTTCCGGACTCCGAACACGATGGTGTTCCGGGTTGTGAGCCGGTAGTTCTCCATGATGTTGTGCTGGGTGATGAGCCCGGATCGGCTCGTCCGCCCGAGAGCGGCGAGACGCTCCGGGTCGATCGGCTCGGTCTCGACCTCGGTGACCCGCATCGGCGACGACAAGCGTTTCGGCGTGATGTCCCATTCGCCCGCGTAGGCGTTCGTGGCCAGCACCGCCTTCTGTGCCCGGACCGCCCCGCGGGGAGTCTCGATGGCGACCCCGTCCGCGCCGTCGACGATACTGACGATCTTCGACTGCTCGTAGACCCGCACGCTCGAGGCGAGCACCGCGTCGCGCAGGCCCCGCAGGAACTTCCCGGGATTCCATGATTCCGCCCTTGATCTCGCGCATGCCGCCGAGGAAACCGTGCGGGATGCCCAGTTCGCGAGCCGTTCCCTCCGCGACGTGGGCCCCGGCCCGGCGGAGGATCTTCGCGATGCGACGCGTCCGCCCCAGCTGGCCGCGGGAGACGGCGGCGAAAACGTTGCCGGTGGCCTCGTAGTCGCAGTCGATGCCGAGCGCTTCGATCAGGCCCTCGACGTGGCCGGCGGCGTTCTCGGTGAGACGGATGATCGCCGGCATGCGCTTGCGGTAGAGCAGGGTCAGCAGCTGGATGTCGCCGCCGGGCGCGCTCGCCAGCTGGCCGGCGTTGCGGGAGCCCGAGCCGTGCCCGCAGAAGTCCGATTCCAGCAGCACAGCGTCGACGCCGTGTTCCGCGAGACGGAGTGCGGTTGCCATGCCGGCGAGTCCGCCTCCGATGACCGCGACGGGGCAGGAGAGGTTCTCCGTCGGCGGCGGCCGGAGGTCGGTGGGCGGGTCGACCCATCCGGTGAAGGCGGTGTAGGTGGTATTCGCGGTGGTGCTCATGCGATTTCAGCTCCTGGGGCGGGAGAGACGGGGGTTGGGAGGGCACCTGCGCCGCCCCGCTTGTCGTGGGCGGCGAAGGCGGTGTACGCCCGGTAGATGACGAGCATTGCCAGGCCCCAGGTGAACAGCGCGAGGATGTAGAACCGGGTGTGGTCGGCGTCGTCGCCGGGGATGCGCCAGAAGTCGTAGATCGACGCGACGACCACGTTCAGCGCGGTGGCGCCGACGATCCACGCGGCGTGGGCGCGTTCGCCGATTTCCCGGAGGCGCCATGCGAAGTAGCACAGGAAGCCGGAGGTCGCGAGCGCCGTGATCAGGAAGAACACCTTGCCCGGGAGGCCGATCACGTCGGCGAACTCGGACAGGACGAATCCGAGGATCGCGGCCAGGGCGAAGGCGCCCACTTCGGCTCGGACCGTGGGCTTGTACCGATGGGTGACGACCAGCAACCCGAGGACGAGGATGAGGGTGAACCCGATCGAGCGCGAGAACGCGTCCAGGAAGAAAGCGATGTGGTGGGGCGGGGAATCGGGACCGGCCTCGGTGACCCCGTAGATCAGGAAATTGGTCCCGGACACGCCCATGATGATCCATTCGAGGCCGATCAAATAGTTGCGGTGGCCTCGGATGAACTTCACGCCGAAGACGAGTCCGATTGTGATCATCCAGATGTCCGCCGCGGCGAAAAGTATGTCGCGCATAGCAGCGCCTCCTTGGGTGTGACCGTGATCTCGCGCGACTCCACAGTGGCCTGCCCGCGAGGACGCCCGCTACGCCGATGTGCAACGACCTATCGCGAATGCCGCAACATACTGCACCGCGATGCCAGGTGGAGCGGTTCCGAGACAGTCCTGGTGGTGCACTGTGCACCATGCCGTCCTGAAGAACGGGGCATCGCGGCGTAGAGCGGGGGCATCCGTGGCGGGCACCGTGGAAGCGCACATCGACGTGATCTCCACCGAAAGGCCCTCACGATGAACGCATCGAAGCAGCGACCCGAGGAATTCGACATCGTCATTGTCGGTGCCGGCATTTCCGGTATCGGCGCGGCGCGGTACATCGTCGAGGCTTTTCCCGGCAAGCGCGTCGTCGTGTTCGAGGGGCGGGACGATATCGGCGGCACCTGGGACCTGTTCAAATATCCTGGCATTCGTTCGGATTCCGATCTGCATACCTTCGGCTACGAGTTCAAGCCCTGGAAGGACCGCGCCGCCATCGCGGAAGGCCCCAAGATCCTGAACTACCTGCGCGAGGCAGTCGAGGAGAACGACCTCGGCAGGCGCATCCGCCTCGGGCACAGCGTGCAGCGCGCCGAATGGTCCAGCGTCGACGCGCGGTGGACGATCGACGTGCGCACTGCCGACGGCGACAAGCGCGTCACCGCCAACTGGATCTTCGCGGGCACCGGGTATTACCGCTACGACGAGGGCTACACCCCGCACTTCGAGGGCCGAGAGGACTTCGCCGGCGAGATCATTCACCCGCAGCAGTGGCCCGAGGGCTACGACTACGAGGGCAAGAAGGTCGTTGTGATCGGCAGCGGCGCGACCGCGGTGACGCTGATCCCGTCGATGCTGACCGGCGAGCGCGCGGCGGAGCATGTGACGATGCTGCAGCGCACCCCAACATACGTGGTGCCCTGGCCTAAGGTCGATTCGGTCGCGCTTCTGCTGACCCGGCTGTTCGGCGAACGCCGCGGCTACGCGATGACCCGCTTCCTCAACATCTGGATCGACCGGGGTGTGGTCAAGTCGCTGCGCACGTTCCCTCGCCTGGGCCGCGCGTTCATCCGGCGCGTCAACAAGAAGCTGTTGCCCAAAGGCTTCGATGTGGACACCCACTTCAACCCGCCCTACGATCCATGGGACCAGCGCCTGTGCCTTTCCCCCGACGGCGATTTCTTCGCCGCGCTGCGCGACGGCGGCGCGTCGGTCGTCACCGACCGGATTACGCGGTTCACCGAGTCGGGGATTCTGCTCGAGTCGGGAAAGCACCTCGACGCCGACCTGATCGTCACCGCGACCGGTCTCAACGTGCGCCTGCTCGGTGGTATCAAGCTGGTCGTCGACGGTGCGCCGGTGAACCTCGCCGAACGTGTCGTCTACCGCGGCACGCTGCTCTCCGGGATTCCCAACCTCGCCATCGCGATCGGCTACACGACCTCGTCGTGGACGCTGAAGGTCGGCATCCTGTGCCGCTACTTCTGCGCATTGGCCGCGCACATGGACGCCTCCGGCTACGACAGCGTCGTCGTCGAGGCCGATCCCGCGATGGAGACGCGGCCGGTCATGGACCTCAGCTCGGGCTACGCACAGCGGGCTCGCGAGACCACCCCGAAGCAGGGCACGGGCAGGTGGCAGATGTCGATGTCGTACCCGCAGGACGCCAAGCTGCTGCGGGGTCCCCTTCTGGACGAGGCGTTGCGGTTCGGATCCTCCGCCGGCGCGGAGAGCGCAAGCTCGGCGGCACGGGAGGGGATCGGTGCCTGACCACGTCGAAGACCGTTTCGTCACCCTCCCGAACGGCACGCGGGTCTGCTATCGCGTCGACGGCGAGCCCGGCGCAGCGCCGGTCCTGCTCGTCGCCGGCCTCGCGGAGGACCTGACGACCTGGTCGCCGCTGTTCGTGTCCGCTCTGACCGCGGCCGGCCTCCAGGTGATCCGGATGGACAACCGGGACTGCGGCCGTTCCGCTTACGCGACCACGCCGCCGCCGAGCACGCTGCGGCAACTGCTCGCCCGGCCTCGCCGGGACACCTACACGCTGGCTGACATGGCGGTTGATGCCGCGCAGCTGATAGAGCACCTCGGCCTGGGGCCAACGCACCTCGTCGGACGGTCCATGGGCGGGATGATCGCGCAGACCGTCGCGGCCCGGCACCCGGCGCTCACCAGGTCGCTGACCTCTTTGTATTCCACCACCGGGAACCGGAAGGCCGGGCAGCCAGCCCTCTCGACCCTGGCGCTGCTCGCAGCCTCGCCGCCGCGGAACCGGATGCAGGCCGTGCGAGCGCACCTTCGACTGACGACGCATATCGCGGGCATCGACTTCCCGATTGACGAGGTCGAAGAAACGAGCCACGCCGTCGAGACGTGGAACCGCACCGACGGCGACGGCTCGGCGGGCACCGCACGACAGGTCCAGGCCATCCAAGCCTCGGGCGACCGGACGGCGGAAATCGCCCGCATCACCGCTCCCACCCTGGTGCTCAACGGCGACCGGGACCGCGTTGTCGCGCCTTCCGGGGGCGTCGCGACCGCGTCCGCGATTCCGGGTTCGCGGCACATCGTCATTCCCGGAATGGGCCATCACCTGCCCGACGTGCTGGCCCCTCTCGTCGCCGGCCACGTAGTCCAACACCTCGAAAGGGCATCAGCATGACAGAGTCGCGCACCGCGGACGTCGCCGTCATCGGAGCCGGGATCTCCGGATTGACCGCGGCGCGGCGGCTGACCCAGGCAGGGCGGTCGGTCGTAGTGGTCGAGGCCGGAGACCGGGTCGGCGGCCGCACGATGAACCTCGACGTCGCCGACGGCGTGATCACCGAAGGCGGCGGCCAGTGGGTCGGGCCGGGCCAGGACCGGATCCTCTCGCTGCTGGACGAACTGGGGCTGAGCACTTTCAAGACCTACGTCGACGGCGAGTCGATCTACCGTCGCCGCGGGCGCTCGAAGCGGTACTCCGGTCTCGTGCCGCCGTTGAGCCCGCTCGCTCTCGCCGACTTCGCCCAGTTGCAGCTGCGGCTGGAGCGGATGGCGAAAACCGTGCCGCTCGACGCTCCGTGGACCGCGCGCCGCGCCCGCTCCTGGGACGCCACGACCTTCGGGCACTGGCTCGACGCGAACGCGATGACCGCCGAGGCCAAGGAGATGTTCACGATCGGCTTCTCGGTCACCAACTCCGAGGACCCGCACTCCACGTCGCTGCTGGTGCAACTGGCGCGGATCCGGGGCGCCGGCGGGATCGAGCACACGCTCAACATCACCGGCGGGGCACAGGAATCGCGGGTGGTCGGGGGCACGGCCCGGATCGCGGAGCGCCTGGCCGCGGAATTGGGAGACGCCGTGGTGCTCGGCTCCCCGGTCGTCGAGATCGCGCAAGACGGCGACGGAGTCTCGGTCCGCTCCGCGCGAGCCGACATCCGCGCGGAGCGGGCGATCGTCGCGATGTCGCCCGCCGACGCCGCCCGGATCCGCGTCGAGCCCAGCCTGCCCACCCGCCGCACGATGCTGCAGCGTCGCTGGAGCATCGGCGCGGAGAGCAAGCTCTTCGCCGTCTACGACCGCCCGTTCTGGCGGCAGCAGGGACTCAACGGCCAGGCAGTCTCGGACCTGCCGGTCGCTCAGTACGTCGTCGACAACTCCCCGCCTGACGGCAGCGTCGGGATCCTGCTGGGCTTCGTCGGCACCGCCGGCGCCGGAAGCGGCCAGCACTGGCCCGACTCGATCCTCGACGACCCCTCCGCGCGGCGCTCCGCCTTCCTCGGCGATCTGACCGTGCTGTTCGGGCCGCGGGCGGCCAACCCGACCGCCTATCTCGAAAAAGACTGGACGCACGAGCCGTGGATCAGCGGCTGCGTCGGCTCCCGCGCCCCCGGCTCGCTGACCCAGTACACGGACGCGGATCGCCAGCCGGTCGGGCGGATCCACTGGGCCGGCACGGAAACCGCGACGGTCAATCAGGGCTATTTCGACGGTGCGGTCAGTGCTGCGGAGCGCGCCGTCCGGGAGGTGCTGGACACGGGGCGCGTGAAGGCGACAAGCCGGCGCGCGGGATAGGCGCTGAGCCGTCCGGACGGTCCTTCGCGTGGCCGATTCCGGCGAATGCGTGCGAGACCGACGCGCTGTCGCGCGGAACGGGCACCGTCTCGCCGGCCGGCCCAGCCCCGGATCGAGGGAGATCCAGATCGTGAAAAGCACCATCGGACGGGAACGGTTGTCATGAGCCAGCAACGGGAGGAACGAACGCCGGAGGTTGCCGCCGGCTTGGTCCGGACGCTGGGCGTCTCGCAGATCGTCTTCATGGTCGTGGCGATGGCCGCGCCCTTGACAGTGTTCGCCGGACTCATTCCGTTGATGCTCGGTTCGGGGAACGGCGTCGGAACTCCGATCGACTTCGTGCTCGTGGGAGTCGTGCTCCTGCTGTTCACCGTCGGGTATTCGGCGATGACGCCTGAGGTGCGCAACGCGGGCGCCTTCTACTCTTATGTCCAACGCGGCCTCGGCACCGGCGCCGGGCTGGGAGCCGCGACACTCGCCCTCGTCGCGTACTCACTCGTCACCGTCGCCGTCTCGGCCTACTTCGGGGCCGCTGCGCGCAATGCGATCCGGACTTTCACCGGCGGCTCGGTCCCCTGGTGGTGCCTCGCGGCCGCCGGACTCACCGCTATCGGCTACCTGGGGTACCGCAACGTGGAGGTCAGCGCGCGAGTGCTCGGCGCGCTGCTCGTCGCGGAGATCGGGATCGTCGTCCTCGTCGACTTCGCCGTCGTGCTGCGCGGCGGCGACCACGGTCTCTCCGCGGACCCGCTGACTTGGGAAGCGTTCACCAGCGGCGGCACCAGCACCGGGATCATGTTCGCAGTCTTCGGCTTCGTCGGCTTCGAAGCCACCGCCGTCTTCCGGTCCGAGGCCAAGGATCCCGACCGGACGATCCCGACGGCCACGAGCCTGGCGGTCATCCTGATCGCGGTGATCTATTCCTTCTCGTCCTGGGCGATGATCAACGGGCTGGGCATCGCGCACGCTGTGGATCTCGCGGCGCACGACCCCGAAGGACTCGCGCCCGGCCTCGCCACCCGCTATCTGTTCCGGGCCGCCCACGACGTCATGCAGGTTCTTCTCGTCACGAGCTTCTTCGCCTGTGTGCTCACCGCGCACAACGTGGTGGCCCGCTACCTGTTCGCTCTCGGGCGGCAGGGCGCGCTTCCGGTCTCGCTCGGCTCGGTGCACCGCGCGCATCGATCGCCGCACCTGGCCTCGTTGCTTACCTCCGGGATGATCGGCGTGCTGCTCGCGGCCACGGCGATCGCCGGCTTCGATCCCGTTGTCGAGATCTATGCCTGGTTCGGCGGTGCGGGAACCCTGGGGCTGATCGTCTTGCTGGCTCTGACGTCCGCGGCAGTCGTCGTGCACTTTCGCCGGGCCCGCACGGCGACCGCGTGGGCGGGCTCGGTCGCCCCCGCACTCGCATTCGGCGCGCTCGGGACGATCCTCGTGCTCGTCGTCGGAAACTTCGAGCTTCTGATCGGGTCGCGTACCGGAGCCAACGTCTTCCTCACGGTCGTCGTCGCGGCATACGCCGGCGGCCTCGTCTGGGCGGCGTTCCTGCGCCGGCGCCGGCCGGAAACCTACGCCGCCCTTGAATGACCGCCCCGCCAGCACCGCACCTGTCTTGGAAGAAAGGTCTGACGATGACGGAAGCACCGACGATCACCCCGGGCATGGACGCTCGGCGTGCGCCGGCCCGGATCGAGATCGACGAGGATGCCACGCCCGTTGTCCGGCTGCTCGGTCGGACTCTGCGCGACGCGATCCGGATCGGCCACGCCCCGGAGGTGCTTGATCACGGCGGCGGAACGGTCGCCGTCCGCTCGCACAACACCCCGCAGGCCGCCACGGTCACGCTGCACGGCGGTGCCGTCACCGTGTCCGGCGGCCTCTTCGCGCCAGCCGACGCGACGCTGGTCGTCGATCTCGAGGCCCGTTTCTCGCTCGCCCAGGATCCAGACGGCGACGCGGAACTGGCTCGAGGGCTGCATCGTGCCCTGCGCCCTCCGCTGCCCGCGTGGCACGAGGCAGCCGAGAGCTTCTGGAAGGCGACCCGCGGCATCCGCGGCATTCCCGATGTCCTCGTCGTGGTCGCGCACGGACCGGACGGCCCCCAGGAGGCGCGGTTCGGCGCAGGTCCGGTCGCGTACCGCATGGCCGGCACGCCCGACGCGCTCGCAGGAGTGTTCACCGGCGCCGACTACCTCCTCACCTCTCTGGACTCCGGCCTGCGGGTCCAGGGGACGCTCTCACAGGTGTCGGTCATGACGGCCGCCTCGTGGAAGGTTCGATTCGATGTCTGAGCACACCCGGCCGGACTCCGCCGGGCCCGCGCCGTCAGCGCCCGCGAAAGCGGTCCGGCTGGAGGCCACCGGGCACGACGGCAGCTTCCTGGGAAAGACCGTCACACCGGCGAAGTTCGCGTCCGGCAGGGAATCGGGCTTCGCCTTCGCCGACATCCTGTTCGCGATCGACCTCGGCGACGAGTTCGTATTCGGCGATGCCTTCCCGGACTGGCGCGGCAACCTTTACGACATCTCGATGATTCCCGACATGGACACGCTGGTGCGGTGGAAGCCCGGCCTCGATGCCGTCATCGGCGACTACTGGCTCCGGGACGGGCGGCCCGTTCCGATCTGCCCGCGGAACATGGTGCGCAGGCTGGCCGAGCACCTGCGGGAGCTCGGCTACTCCGCCACGGTCGCGGTGGAGATCGAAACGACGCTGTTCGAGGAGTCGGTCCAGCAGGCGCGGGCCCGCGGCTACCGCGATCTCACCCCGCTCGGCGGAGCCACCGGGGCCACGTACCACCTGGCGAGGTCGAAGGACTGGGTCGACTACCTGGAGGCCGTCACCGACCGGCTCGACGAGCTCGGCATCGCCTGGGAAGCGTGGACCGACGAGGCGGCCGCGGGCCAGACCGAGCTGAACCTCGCACCCGCCGATCCGGTGTCGCTCAGCGACTCCTGGGCGCGCACCAAGCAAGTGATGCGCGAAGTCGCGTTCGAGCAGGACCACACGGTGACCTTCATGGCCAAGCCGACCTCCGGGTTCGGGCAGGGCGCGCACATCAACCTCTCGCTGCACCGCGACGGCGCGAATCAGTTCTACGCACCTGACGGGCCGTCCGAGGTCATGCTGCAGGCCGTCGGCGGACTGATGGCCACGATGGCGGGAAACAC
The DNA here is from genome assembly GCF_041346965.1 of Amycolatopsis sp. cg13. Classification (GTDB taxonomy): domain Bacteria; phylum Actinomycetota; class Actinomycetes; order Mycobacteriales; family Pseudonocardiaceae; genus Amycolatopsis. The sequence continues at coordinate 1,383,075 of NZ_CP166848.1, read as the reverse complement.
CCTGCTGGCGCTGCCGCAGATCACCTCGTACCGGCGCCTGGTCGACCTCAGCGGCCCGCCGACCACCATCTCCTGGGGCGTCAACAACAAGACCGCCGCGGTGCGCGCCATCGCCGGCCACCCCAAGTACTCGCGGCTCGAATACCGCCTGCCGGGCTCCGACGTCAACCCGTACTACGCACTGGCCGGCGTGCTGGCCGGGGTGGTGGCCGGCATCGAACGACGGATGCAGGCCCCGCCGCAGGTCGACGACATGGCGTGGTGCCTGCCCGACGACAGCGGGATCGAGCGGATCCCGGACTCGATCACGAAGGCCATCGCGGCGCTGGACGGCGACGCAGTGCTCCGCGAGTATCTGGGCGACGAGTTCGTCGACTTCTGGGTGGCGTCTCGCCGGTGGGAGTGGATGGAGTTCCATACCAAGGGCGGAGACCCCTACGCCGAGCTCTCCGCGTGGGAGTCCCGTCGCTACTTCGAGTTCCCGTGAGCGGCAAGCCACTGGTCGGGATCACCGGCCGCCGGTTCCGGCTGGGCTTGGTCGCCGGGACGGACGACCGCTACGCCGCGGCGTGCGTGGACTCTTTCATGTCGGCCTTCGCCACTCGCGTCGCCAAAGCGGGCGGGGTGCCCGTGCACCTGCCCTACGACGCGGATCCGCTGGATGCCTGCGAGTGGATGTCCGGGGTGGTGATCACCGGCGGGCAGGACGTGCACCCGGCCCGGTGGGGCGGCGACACCTCCGTGGTCCGCGACGTCGACCCTCGGCTCGATCCCCACGCGCACGACCCCGAACGCGACGACTACGAGTTCGCCCTGACCCGCGCCGCCGTCGCCCGCGGCATCCCCGTGCTGGGAGTGTGCCGCGGGATGCAGCTGCTCAACGTGGCTCTGGGCGGAACGCTCGTCGCGGACCTGCCGCACGGCCCGGTGCCTCATCAGTCGCCTCTGGCCGCGCCCACCGACGGCGATGCCGAGCACCTCGTGACCTTCGAGCCCGGCTCGACGGCCGCGCGGATCTTCGGCGGCAGCGCTGTCACCAACTCGTGGCACCACCAGGCCGTCGACCAGTGCGGCGCGGGGCTTGTCGTCACGGGCCGCGCGCCCGACGGGGTGGCAGAGGCCGTGGAGGCGCCCGGCGCGCCGATCCTCGGCGTGCAGTGGCACCCCGAGTGGATGGAACGGGACGACCCGGCCATGGCCTGGATCGTCGACGAATCGAGAAAACGGCAGGAGGCCGGAGAATGCCCGGTGACCCCGCAATCGTGACAACGCCCGGCGGCGAAACAGCGCGGTGCCCAGCAGTCGCGCTCGACCGGATGGGGGAGACGCCTCGGGTGCGCACCGTCACCGGCTTGCTGGGGGAGGGCACTGCCCGCACTCCTGATGCCGAGCTGCTGCGCTTCGGTGATGTTTCGTGGACTTACGCGCAGGCCGACGCGTCGTCTTCGCGACTGGCGCACCGTCTGATCGAGGCCGACGGCGTGGTGCCGGGCGACCGCGTAGCGATCATGCTGCCGAACGTCGCGCAGTGGCCGCTGAGCTGGTTCGCGGTGCTCAAAGCCGGAGCCGTCGCCGTGCCCGTCAATTCGGCGTACCGCGCGGCTGATCTGGCGTTCGTTTTGCGCGACTCCGGCGCGAAGGTGGTCGTCACCGACGCCGAGCATCGCCCGTTGGTGCGCGAGGTGGTGTCCGGCGACGCCGATCTCGCGGACATCCGCGTCGTCGACGTCGCAGACGCCGCGGAAGCAGGTTTCCCCGCGACCGCCCCCGGTCCCGCGATCTCCCCGGACACTCTGGCCAACCTGCAGTACACCTCGGGCACAACCGGATTTCCGAAGGCGTGCATGCTGACCCACGACTACTGGACCAGCATCGCCTGGGGCTGTGCCGCGGCGGCCGGCCTCGGCGACGACGACGTGCTGCTGACGGCTCAACCCTTCTCGTACATGGACCCGCAGTGGAACACGGTGCTCGCACTTACTGTCGGCGCGCCGCTGGTGGTGCTGCCGCGGTTCTCCGCGTCGGGGTTCATGGCCGACGTGCGGCGCCACGGCGCGACGTTCTGCTACGTCCTCGGATCGATGCCCACGCTGCTGTTCAAGCAGCCACCCGCCGATGACGACCGGGACAACAGCCTGCGCGCGGTGTTCTGCTCCGCGATCCCCGCAGCGCTGCACGCCCGGCTCGAGGACCGCTGGGACGCACCGTGGCGAGAGGTCTACGGCATGACCGAGAGCGGGATCGACCTCATCAGCCCGCTCGACGACGCCGGAGCCGTCGGGAGCGGCAGCATCGGGAGACCGGTGCCCACCAAACGGGTCAGGATTATGGACCCCGACGGTGTCGAAGCCCCGGCCGGCACCCCGGGCGAACTGACCGTATCCGGTGCGCCGATGATGCTCGGCTACTGGAACCGGCCCGAGGAGACCGCGCGGACGCTGCGCGACGGCTGGCTGCGCACCGGCGATCTCGCGGTCGCCGACGACCGGGGCGAGATCCGCCTCGTCGGCCGCATCAAGGACATGGTCCGCCGCGGCGGCGAGAACGTGGCCAGCGCCGAGGTGGAGGCAGCTCTCGAAACCGACGACCTGGTCGTCGCGGCCGCGGTCGTCGCCGAGCCCGACGAAGTCCTGGGGGAGGAAGTCAAGGCGTTTGTCCAGCTCGCGGCGGGCGCCACCGGCGACCGGACGACGGCCGAGGCGATTATCGGACGGGTCTCGGAGCGGCTCGCGCGGTTCAAAGTGCCGCGATACGTCGAATTCGTCGCGGAGTTTCCCCGAACCCCGTCGGAGCGGGTGTCGAAGCCCGCGCTCAGGGCTCGGGCGGCCGAGGTTCCCGGCGTCACGTTCGACCTGCGCGACGGGACTCGGTCGGCCACCGCGGCCGTGACGGACGCGGCCGCCGAACACGTGCTCGTCGACCTGGTCCGCGAGGTCGCTGTGATCACCCTGCAGCGACCCTCGAAGCTCAACGCGCTGACGGTCGGGATGAGACTGCGCCTCGCCTCGCTCATCCGGGAATACGGCGCCGGCGAGCGGTGCCGGGGCATAGTGATCACGGGCGCGGGCCGAGCGTTCAGCGCGGGCGAAGACCTCAGCGCTCCGCCGACCACGTTCGCCGAAATGCGCCAGACTTTCGAGACTTTTCACGATGTCACCCGCGCGGTGATCGAGACCCGGGTCCCCGTGGTCGCGGCGATCAACGGGATCGCGGTGGGCGGCGCCTCGGAGATCACGCTGTGCTGTGACGCGCGGCTGGGCACCCCTCAGACCACGTTTTTCCAGCCGGAGAATGCTCGCGGCCTCACCATCTCCAACGCGTCGAGCGTGTTGCTCCCTCGGCTCGTCCGCAATCACGCGATGCGAATGATCCTGGGCTCGGAGCGCGTCGGTGCCGACGAAGCCCTGCGGATCGGTCTGCTCGACCAGCTAGTCGAGTTGGACGACCTGCTGGATCGCGCCGTCGAGACCGTTCGCGCCTGGACACCGGAGGGCGGCAACAACACAGCTCTGCACCTCGCGCTGCTGCGGCCGTCGTCCGAAGAGATCGAGCGCGCGTTCGCGCTGGAGGACGCCGCGGCCGACACATCATGGAGCAGCGGTGCGTTGACCGCCGGCATCGCGGGCTTCTGGAGTGCCAGGAAGCCCTCCGCCGCGACCGGAGAGAGCCGATGATCACGACTCGCGCGGCCGTGCTCACCAAGGTGGGCGAACCTCTGCGCCTGACTGACATCCACGTCGACGAGCCCGAGCCGCACGAGGTGCGGATCGCCGTCACGCACGTCGGGTTGTGCCACAGCGACCTGCACTACATGACCGGTGCCGTCGCCATCGAGGTGCCGGTGGTGGTCGGTCATGAGGTGGCAGGCATCGTCGAATCCGTCGGCTCGGCTGTGCCGGGCCTGCGCCCGGGCGACCACGTCACCGGCGCGCTCACCCCGTCGTGCGGCGAGTGCGCGAACTGCAACGCGGGCCGTTCGACACAGTGCCAGCGGATCGACGAGATCCGGCGTCGTCCGCGGCCCGCGTATACCTTGCCCGACGGCACGCCGGTCGCCCGGCTCGGCGACCTGGGCGCGTTCTCCTCGCACATCCTGCTGCGCGCGAACGCCGCTGTGAAGCTGCCCGACGGCGTGCCCACCCGAGTCGGCTGCCTGCTGTCGTGCTGCGTCGTCACCGGCGTCGGCGCGGTGTTCCGCGGCGCCCGGGTGCGTCCGGGATCCACGGTCGCGGTGATCGGCTGCGGTGGAGTCGGCTCGGCTGTCATCCAGGGCGCGCGGCTCGCGGGCGCGTCGGCGATCGTCGCGATCGACCTTGACGAGCAGAGGTTGCGCGCTGCCCGCGGCTTCGGCGCGACCCACACGTTGAACGGCGGCATGAACGACCTGGCCGGTGCGATACGGGGCGTGCTGGACGACGGCGTCGATTACGCCTTCGAGGCCGTCGGCTCGGCCCGCACCGCGGCGACTGCCCTCGAAGTGGTGCGGCCTGCCGGCACCGCCTGCCTCGTCGGCATCGCCCCCGGCGGCACCCAGCTGACCCTCCCCGCGTCGGACTTTTTCTTCGGCGAAAAGCGCCTGATCGGCTCGTACATGGGGTCGGGGCAGGCGCGGGAGGACATCGCCCAGTTCGCCCGGCTGTACCAGCAGGGCAGGCTGCTGCTGGACGAGATGGTCACCGAGGTCATCGGTTTCGACCGGATCAACGAGGGCTTCGAGGCGATGAAGTCCGGCGACGTCACCCGCATCGTCGTGGCCATGCCGAGAGGTTCCGAAACCCCCGTCGACCAGGAGACTCGATGAACACTCCGATGACGCTCGCCCAGCCGGCGAGCTATATCGCCGGCGAGTGGGTGCGATGCCGAGCGCTGGACAGCTGGAACGTCGACCCGAACACGCGCGAGCCGGTCCATCGCGCGGTAGCCACTTCGCCGGACGACCTCGAACGCGCGCTGCAGTACGCCCAGCGCGCTTACGACGCGCTCGACTGGGCGGGCGAGGACTTCCGCATCAGCCGGGCCGAGGCGCTCGAACGGGCCGCGGCGAACGTCGAGGAGCGGCTCGAGGAGATCGCCCGCGTCGACGCGATCACGAGCGGCACCCCGATCAGCGCCACCCGCAAACTCGCCGCGTTCCTCCCCGCCCGGATCCGAGGCGCCGCTGCCGAGACCCGGGCGCTCTCCCGAGTCACCGCGCTCGCCGCCGGCGGCCGTGACGTCCGGCTCCATCGGGTGCCGTGGGGGCCTGCCGCGATCCTCACCCCGTGGAACGGCCCGAGCTTCATCCCGGCGGCGAAAGTGGCGAGCGCGGTGGCGTCGGGCTGCCCGGTGCTGCTCAAGCCGTCCGAGCACGCTCCTGCCAGCGCGCAGATCATCGTCGAGTGCTTCATCGACGCCGGCCTGCCCGACGGCGCGCTGCAACTCGTGCACGGCGCGGTTGACATCGGGGCCGCGCTCACCGGCGACCGCCGGGTCCAGGTCGTGTCCTTCACCGGCGGCCCGGGAGCCGGGCGGGCCATCGCCCGCGCCGCGGCCGAGGACTTCAAAGTCCTTCAGCTCGAGCTCGGCGGCAACAATCCCGTCCTCGTGCTCGAGGACGCCGACCTCGACGTGACCGCCGACGGCATCCTCGCCGGCCTGACGAACCTGAACGGCCAGTGGTGCGAGGGACCGGGGAAGATCCTGGCTCCGCACCGGCTGGTGCGGCCGCTGCGGGAGGCCCTCGACGAGCGGATCGCGCGGCTGCGGATCGGGCATTCGCTCGACGAGGACTCCGACATCGGCCCGATCGCCAACGAGCCGCACTACCGGACTCTGCTCCAGCGGATCGAGGGCCTGCGCGGGCTCGGCGCCGAGATCGACCAGCCCGGGGACCTGCCCGGGCTGCCTGGCTTCTTCTTTTCGCCCGCAGTCGCCGCCGGCTCCGACCCGGATCGCACGACGGCCGAGCTTTTCGGGCCGGTCGTCTCCTTGCACGGCGTGGATTCGGACGAGGAAGCGCTACGCGTCGCCAACGCCCACCCGTCAGGTCTGGACGCCTATGTGTTCGGCACCGACCTCGACCGCGCGATCGCGATTGGCGCCCACGTGAGGTCGGGCGAGGTGCGCGTCAACGGCGCGAAGCTCGCCGATCTCGGCGACGGCTCCGCCCAGAGTTTCTGGGGCCACTCCGGCATCGGCGGCCACGGCCCGGCGGAATCGGTGCGGGTGTTCTGCGGCGATCGGGTCGTCGGAGTCGACTCGCCGGATCTGCCGATGTAGGCAGCGGTCATCGGCTGGCCTGTGCAGTCGGCACCGCGCGCACATCATCGAAGAGATGGAGAACAAACGGAGAGGACCACCTCGCATGACGTCGCAGTTCTCGGTTGCGGGCTGATGGGATCCGCGCTCGCGCGGTCGCTCGCCGGCGGTGGCAAGTCCGTCGCTGGCTGGAACCGCACGCACCACCGAGCAGACGCACTGGCCAGCACCGCGATTGCGCCCGTGCGGGAGATCGACGGCGCCGTCCATGCCGCGCCGCTGGTCCTGGCGTGCCTCACCACATACGACAGCGCCCTCGTGGCCCTCGAGCCCGTGTCGGACTTGACCGGCATCACGCTCGTCAGTGTGGGCAGCGCAGCCCCATCAGACCTCGAAACTTTCGGGGTCTGGGGGTCGATCCTCGGATATCCGGAACAGATCGGCACCGAGGGGACGGCGATCCTCTGCTCCGGATCCGAAACCGCCAGGTCCGAGCACAGCGAGAGCCTGACCTTGCTGACTCCAGTGTCTGTCCGGGTGTCCTCGGACGTCAAGATCGCCAGTGTGCTGAACACAGGACTTGTCGGCATGTTCCTGGTCCCGGCCGTCAGTGCCTATGTGGAGGCGGCGACCTGCATGCTCGGGCAAGGAGTTGATCAGGCCTTTCTCGAAACCCTGACGCCTGCCGCGTTCGGGTCCATTCAGGCCGAGACGGCGCGGGTCGCAACGGCCATTGCCAGCGGTGATTTCACAACGGATCAAGCAACGATCGCCACCTACGCCCAAGCCTTGGACGGAGCCATCGACATCGCGAAGGAAACCGGGCTGAACCCCCCGGGTGTTCTTGGCCGCGATCGAGAACCTGAACGTAGCCGTCGATGCCGGACTGGGTGACCTCGGCTTCGCGGCCCAGACGAAGTTCATCGCCACAGGGTGAGCCTTCCCGCCCGATCGCGCGGACTCGGGCAGCGGTGACTGCCGCTGATCTCGATCGGCACGTCCATCAGCGGCGCTCGCAGTGCCGGTGGCCTCGCCGGTTACCTGGCAATGAACGCGACCCGTGGGCTGCCGGCCGCAGCGGGCGCCACGCCTCAGCCCCGCAATTGCACGAGCATGAGCGCGGCGACGACGCTCGCGGCGTTGTCGGCGAGCGGCGCCGGCAGCAGCTGATCGGCGCGGGCCAGCCGCCGTTCGATGGTGTTGCGGTGCGTGAACATCCGCTCCGCGGTTGCGGAGCCGTTGAACCGTTCCCGGACGTAGGTCAGCACCGTCTGCCGCAGCACCGGGTCGGCGGTCGCGAGGTCGCCCAGGGTGTCGGTGACGAACTGATCGGCCTGTGTCATGTCGGCCGTGAGCACCGACACCAAGGCGACGTCCTCGTAGCGGACAACGCGACGCGTCGAGCCGATCCGCGCCAGAAGCCGCTGCGCGGCGGCGGCATCCAAGTGGCTCCGGCGAAAACCGTCGAGATCCCGCCCCCGACGCCCGAACGCGACATGGATTCCCGGAAGGCCGCCCATGGCGGCCTCCGCCGTCTCGGCCGGCGGGACCGCATCCGCCGGGACCCATACCCACAGCGTGGTCGTGCTGGAGTTCAGGGTGAATCGGTACGAGGCTCCGCATATCTTCGTCACCGCTTCGGCAGCTGCGTCGAGACCTGTGACCTCGTCGGCGGAGTCGCTCCAGATGATCGCGGCGACATGATTGCCCGCCAGCGCGTACCCGAGGCGCGATTCGGCGAGCGCCCGGCCGATCGGCGCGCCTTCGAGCAAGAGCTGAACGGTGGAGTGCCGTTCGGCACTGGCGCCCTGCGCGAGCTTCGCCCGTTCCTGTTCGACGTACTCGTCGAGCGCCGCGATCGAATCGTCGATGAAGGTCGTCATCGACCGCTCGGACGCTTTCATCAGGTCGCGGAGCTCGTCGACGACGGCCGTCGTCGCGAAACAAGCGTCGACCCACAGCGCCCACGCCCCGTGCTGGGCGCCCCGCCACGAACCGAGATCGTGCATGTCCAGGCCGCGCCGCACCAGATCGCGGGCGAACTGCAGCACCTCCGGGTCGGCGCACGGCTCGACTCGCGCTCCGGGGTCCTGCAGCGTGGCCGACAGCCAGTGCCTGAAGTAAGCCTTGCTCATGTGCCGGTCGGCCGCTGCGAGCTGCGGATCCTCCAGCATCGCGCGGTACTCGGCTCCTCGGTGGGCGGCGGCCACCACCTCGTCGATCGCCGCGCTCCTCGATTCCAGGAGGCACTCGGCGGCGTCCCGCATCAGTTCGGCGATGTGCCGACCCGGTCGCGGCCAGCCTGAGTCCACGGCCGCAGTGTAGCGCCACCCGGCGCGGGTCCGTCCAGTTCGGCGCGCACGATCAGGCGCCGATCTCGGCCGGTGCCCGGCAGGGCTGCCGCGCCGCGGCCCGGTACCGGGCCCGACCTGGCAGAACGCCTGCTCTCGGCCATCCCGGGTCGGCTTGGCGTAATCGGCTGGCGTCGCCGCGCGCGGAGCCAGCCGTTCATTCTCCACGGCTCGTGCTCCCGGCCGGGCCTGTCGGCGACGGCGTCATGATGTTCCGCGGCAGCATCGCGAGGTCGGAGGCAATTGTCGGGCGCCAGCGGTGAGGCCGGTGCGCGAAATCCAGACGAACGCCGCAAAGCGTCGGGGACCTGTTGCTGGTCCCGGGTTTGACGAAGGCTCCGCGGAGGTGCTCGGCGTTCTCGACGAAGCTGCGCTTCGCGCCATGGCACGCCTGTCCGGCGGTGCCGTGGAACCCGGCTCATCGAGCGGCGTCGGCTCGCGATCTGCCCTGTCCGGAAGGCCGGGCAGCCTGGCCGGGCGGATTCCCGGCCGGTGCGGGGAGCCGGGTGCCGCGAACAGGTAGTTCCACGGGTGTCCCGCGCGCGGCGGCGGACGACGATGCGAAGCCAGACAACTGTCCAGCCAGGACATGCCGAACAAGGGGATCGCCGATGAAGCTGGTCTCTGCCGCTTCCGCGGACACCGTGAACGCCGAGGACGCCTGGCGATCCGGCGGGTCTTGAAGCGGGCGCGGATGCCTTCCGTGCCGGACCGGCAGGACGACGCGGCCTGGCGGCAGTTTCTGCGCACGCAGGCGTCGACGATGCTGGCCTGCGATTTCTTCCGTGTCGACCGTGCGCTCGCCCTGGAGCGGGTCTGCGTGTTGTTCGTGGTGGAGGTCGGCGGCCGTTGCGTTCATGTTCTCGGCACGGCCAAGGAGGCGCAATGCGGTTCTCTTCGCGGAATGTTCGCTGGGCGGCCGGGCAGATGGGGCGGATCGCGCTGGCTCCGGGGCTGCCAATACCGGTACAGCGACGCAGATCCGAGATGGTGGCGGGGTTTCTCCGGCCGCCGCGACAGGCCCGGATCCGTGCTGCTTCGGAAGGCGGGATCCGTGGCGAATGGATCGAATACGACAGTCCCGCGCCGCGCGGAATCCTTCTCTACCTGCATGGCGGCGGGTACGTGCTCGGTTCGCCGAAAGGCCACCGGTCGATGGTGGCCCGCCTGACCCGCGCGTGCGCGGTGCGTACGTTCTCGGCGGACTACCGGCTGGCTCCCGAACATTCCTTTCCCTGCGCTCTGGACGACGTTTTGGCCGTCTACCGCGCGCTGTCGGCGTCGGGGGAACCGATCGTTGTGGCCGGTGACTCCGCAGGGGGCGGGCTCGCCTTGGCACTGGCCATGGCGGTCCGCGACGCGGCGGGGGAGCCGCCCGCCGCGGTGGCGATGATCTGCCCGTGGCTCGATCTCACCGCGGAGGGAGCGCGGCTTCGCGGCACGGCACCCCGCGAGCCACTTCTGACCCCCGACGCACTGGCGCGCTGGGCCGAGGCATACACCACCGACGCGACCGATCCGCTGGTGTCCCCGCTCCTCGGAAACTTGGCCGGGCTGCCGCCGCTGGTCCTCCATTCGGCCGGCGACGACCTCCTTGCCGACGACGCGGACCGGCTCACGCGGCGGGCGCACCAGCAAGGCGCGCACATCGAACACCGCCGTTATCCCGGCCGGTGGCACGCGTTCCACCTTTTCGGCGGTCTGTGCGGCTCCGCCGATGAGGCCATCGCGGACTTGGCCGCCGGGGTCCGGTCCCATCTTCCAGCACGGAGGCCGGCCCTGTGAACGACTTCACCGGCAAGATCGCCTTGATCACCGGGGGCGGACGAGGCGTGGGCGCGGAAATCGGCGCTCTCCTGGCCAAGGGCGGCGCCCACGTCATCCTCGACTACTGCCGTGACGCCAAGCAGGCCGAGACGACGCTCGCGCGCATCCTCTCCGACGGCGGATCAGCCGAACTGATCCGGGCGAACGTCACTGACCAGGACGCTGTCGAGCGATTGTTCACCGCCGTCGGCGAACAGCACGGCCGGCTGGACGTCCTGGTGAACAATGCCGCCAGCGGCGAACTGTCCTATCTCGACGGTGTCACTGCCAAAGGCCTGGCCAGGGCGGCGGCGACCAACTGGTGGGGGCCGATGTGGTGCGCTCTCCAGGCAGCGCCGCTCATGCCCCCCGGCGCGGCGATCGTCAACATCTCCGCCCACGGCGCGGCGTTCGCCCTCCCCGGATACGGCGGCCTCGGCCCTTCCAAGGCCGCGTTGGAGAGCCTGACCCGCTACCTGGCGGCCGAACTCGGGCCGCGCCGTATCCGGGCCAACGCGGCCTCGGGCGGAGTCCTCGAGAGCGAGATCGCCTCCCGCTTGCCGCACTCTCCCGAACTTTTCGCTTCGATCAGCCAGCTCACCCCTCTGGGGCGTCTGGGCACCCAGCGCGAAATGGCGCAGGTGGCGGTTTTCCTCGCCTCCTCGGCGGCGAGCTGGATCAACGGGCAGACCGTGGTCGTCGACGGGGGCCTGCTGGCCGCTCCGCTCCCTTCGCCTCGCCCGGAGCCCCTATGACCCGGCACTCCGACACGGAAAAGGCCGGGGACGGCGTGACCGGCCGCCCCGCTCCGCATCGACGGCGTTCGTCCGCTCGGAAGGCTCGGCACATGGCACCTGATGACCAGCGAAGGAACCACGCGACGGACGAAGCCGCCATAACACCCTCGGCTTCGATTCCCGCCGCGCCGGGGAGCCTGCCGGTTCTGGGAAATCTGCTGCCGTTGCTGCGGGATCCGGTGGGATTCCTGGCTTCCCTGCCCGCCCACGGCGACCTGGTGCGGGTCCGCGTCGGCGGCGTCTCGCTGGTGGTGGTGTGCAGCCCGGACCTGGCGCACCAGGTCCTCCTCGACGACCGCACGTTCGACAAGGGCGGCCCGTTCATGGACAGCGCTCGAAAAGTGGCCCCCGCCAATATGCTGACCAGCCGCCGCACCCACCATCGCCGCTTGCGGAGGCTGACTCAACCGGCCTTCCATCACGACCGGTTTCCCGGATACGCCCGGACGATGACCGCGCAGATCGGCGCGATGGTCGATTCCTGGCAGGACAACCAGGTCCTGGACGTGCTGGACGAGATGCTCCGGTTCACGATGAAAGTCACGCTGGACACGATGTTCTCCAGCGCGCTGTCGCCCGAGGACATGGAACGCGCCATGGAGGACATCACGGTCGTCCTGGCGGGTGTTTTCCGGCAGACCGTCACGCCGGCCTGGCTGAACAGGATTCCCACCCCCGGCAACCGCCGGTACCGCCAGGCTCTCGCCGCCATGCGGCGCCTCGTCGAGACGATCATCGCGAAGCGCGGCGCCGACGGAACCGGACGCGAGGACCTGCTGTCCGCGTTGCGGGCGGCCCACGAACCCGCGAGCGAAGAAGCGGCCGCGCGCGATGGCCTGACCGACAGCGAAATCGCCGACCAGCTCATCCTCTTCATCGTGGCCGGGTCGGAGACCGCCGCTATCACCTTGGCCTGGGCACTGCATCTGCTGGCCTGCCATCCGGCCGTCGCCGAACGGTTGCGCGCCGAAGTCGACTCCGTCCTGGCCGGCGGCGTCGTCACCGCCGAGCACCTGCCGCGACTGGAATTCACCCGCTGCGTCGTCCTCGAAACGTTGCGGCTCTATTCGCCCACCTGGATAAGCACGCGGATCGTCACCAAAGACGTCCGTCTCGGCGAATACCTTCTGCGTGCCAACACCAACATTCTCCTCGCCCCGCACCTGGTCCACTACCGAAGCGATCTCTATGTCCGCCCCGAATCCTTCGATCCCGGCCGATGGACCTCGCCGAACGCCCGGCCCGCGCGCGAGGCATTCCTTCCCTTTGCCTCGGGCCTGCGCAAATGTCTCGGCGACAACTTCGCCTTGACCGAGGTCACTCTCGCCCTGGCCGGTATCACCGCGCGCTGGAGACTGCAGCACCTGCCAGGACAGGAGGTCCGCGCAGTCGCCAAGACCACCCTGCGCCCGAACGGGCTTCGCATGCGGGCCGGTGCAGTTCCGCACAACGGCTTCCCGCTTGATCCGGCTTCCAGTCGACACACAGGGAGAAAAGACATGACGACCGACCGCGTTCTCACGTTGCGCACTGACCTCGACAAGGCCGCGTTCGACTACTACGACAACAAGCGTGACGACCCCATCAACCTGGAACTCGGCGCCACCGACGGCTACTACCATCATCACTTCGCCGTCGGCGACTTCGACCCCGCTGTTCTCGCCCTCGCCGGAGACGAGCGCGAGCAGGCCATCAACACCGAACTGCATCGGATGGAGACCCGGCAGGTCGACGTCCTTGTCGAGGCGCTCGGCGCTGTTCCCGCCACGGCCCGGGTCCTCGACGGCGGTTCCGGACGGAGAGACACAGCCGGTCACCGCGGCTCGCGCCGAACGCGGGATACGCGTTTTCCTGCTCGAACCTTCGAAATGACGAACGCGACGCCGGGACTGGGCCGCCCGCGCCGGCCGATCCGGGAGGCCCTGTGGGCCCGTGCGACAACGACTGAAGTACGTCACGCCGGTTGCCCGGCGAGGAGGTTGGGAAGAATGGCAACGACCGAGTTTCTCGGCCGGATACGGGACTTCGTCCACTCGGACATCGTCGGCAAGGAACGGCACTTCGACAGCCTGCCGGAGGCGCCGACTGCCGAGTCGGCCCGGCTGCACCACGCCGGACTGGCGAATTGGTGGCTGCCGACTGACCTCGGCGGTCCCGGTATGTCCCTTGAAGCAAGCGTGGACATCGTGTCCGAACTGGCCTACGGGGACGCCGGGTTCGCCTTCGGCTCGCTGCTGTCCATCCTCGGCACGACGATCCTGCGGTACGCGGGGGACGCGGATTTCGCCCGGCCGTACCTGGAAGGACTGGTGCGCGACGGAGGTGTCTGCGGAATCCTCGTCAGCGAGGAGCAGGCGGGCAGCGAGCTGGCCCGGACCGCGGCCACCTACGCGCGGGTCGATGGCAAAACGATCGTCAACGGCGACAAGTACTTCTGCGCGAACGCCGATGCCGCGGACTTCTTGCTCGCGGTGGCGAGAGACGCGGAGAACGAGGCTGCCTGGCGCGTGATCCTGCTGCCGAGGGACACCCCCGGGCTGGAGATCGTCAAACGGTGGTCCACGGTCGGCGTCCGAGGCTCGGCGACCTACCAGGTACGACTGCGCGACTGCACGGTGCCCGCGGAGAACTGCCTGCCCGGCAACGGTTTGCGCAATCTGGAGGTCGGCCTGAACGCCAGCCGGGTCCTGATCGCCGCCACGGCCATCGGGGCCTCCCGCCGGGTTCGCGACCTGGCCATGGAGTACGCGGCCGGCAAGCAGGTCAAAGGCGCTCCATTGGCGGACAACGCCGTTTTCGCCGGCAAACTCGGGCAGATCGAGATGCTGATCGACGTGATGCGCAATCAATGCCGAGCCGCCGCGGCCGAGTTCGACCGGATGGCGGCGAAGGATCAGGCGCAGCTATACCGCGCCGGGACGTTGCGCTCGGCACTGGCCGCGAAGATGTACTGCGGCCAAGCTGGGTGGCAGGTGGCGACCATCGGCTCGGAGATGTTCGGCGGCCTCGGCTACACGCACGACCATCCGATCGAGAAGCTGGTCCGCGACCTGAGGTGCGTCGGACTGGTGGAAGGCGGCGACGACGTGGTCCGTGATCTGCTGTTCGCTCGTTACGTAGTGCCGGTCGCACGGCGCCGCTGATCTGCGGCGCCATCGGTGTCGAGGGCACCAGCGCTCAATGCGGGGCGCCTCGTGCCAAGTCGGATTTGCTTCGCTGTTCCGCGGACCAGTTCGGGTGGGCCGTTTCGCTAGCGGTTCACCCTGCGACGGACGCGGTGCCCAGCCGGGCCGTGAGCCAGCTTTCGAGCAGGGAGTCCGCGAGCTTCATCTCCTTCTCCGCGAAGGCACGGTCGCCGCAGGTGGTCCAGCGGACGGCGAAACCGTCGGACAGGCAGGCGATCGCCGAGACGATCTCGCCGATCGTCTCCTCGTCGACGGGGCGGTCTCCGGCCGCGTTCCGCAGCGTCGAGCGTGCTCCTTCGAGCGCCTGGTCGTACAGCTCGGTCCCGCTGTCCTCGTGCTGGTGCCGCGCCCAGGTGATGAGTTCCAGCGCCGAAATCGCGAAACTCGGCGAATCGACGTAGTACTCCATGACGTCGCGCAGAATCTTGCGGGCCGCCTCCTCCAGGGTGGCCCTCGGGTCGACCTTCGAACTCAGCACGCGGAATTCGCCGACCACGAACTTGTAGACGTCGGCGAAGAGGGCCTCTTTCGAGTCATAGCAGTAATGCACCATCGCCAGATTGGCGCCTGCCTGCTCGGCGATCCGCCGGGTGGTCGCCCCGTCGATGCCGTGCTTCCCGATGACCTCGACGGCGGCGTTGACGAAGTCCTGGCGCCGCTGCGCCGCGGAAATCCGTGCCACGAGCCCTCCTGGGAACGACCTGCGCCCCCTGGCCGGACGCTCGAACAAGTAACCACCAGGTTACTAGGGCGCACTCAGTGCCGGGCCGGTTCACATTCCAGCCGCAGATGAGGATTCTTCCGCGAAAGCAGTCCATTTAACGCGGACTGACCTGCCTGCGTGGCCGTGCTCCGTGCTGAATGCGAAGCGGTTTTTATCGCTCAGCCCTTCGCCGAAGCCTCGCGGAAGCTCTCCCTGCTCGCGTATTCCCGGGTCGAGGTTCGCCTGTCCGGCGGGATGAAGGCTGCCAGCGACGAGCGCTCGTGCTCGGTCATCGGGCGAGCGGTGCGGCGCTGTTCGTCCCACATGACGAGCACCGCCTCCGACTTCGCGCGGATGGTTCCGCCTGCCGAGATTCCCTCGGAGATCAGCACGCTCGACGTGCCCAGTTCCAGGACTGCCAGGGTCACCGTCACGGTGCCGTCCGCGGGCGTGATTTCGCTCCGGTAGTCGATGTGCTGGGACCGGAGGACGCACGGCGGGTGTGGTGTGCCGAGACTTTTGACCAGCCACGCGGCGCGCGCTTCCTCCAGCAAGGCGAGATAGGCGGTCGCGGTGAGATGGCCCAGCGCGTCTATCTCGTGGGGCCGGAGTTGATAGTCGCTTCGCCACATGGACGCACAGTAATCAGATCGAACGCGTTGTCCGGGTGGCGGGCGGGTTCTCTGCCCGGTCGGGGGACGCATCCCCCAGCCGGACGCAGTCGGGGAGAGGTTCCGCCTCGGCGCGGGTGCGTGCGACACCCTGATGAGTGCCCGGCTTGGTGCCAACCCCGACGCTGCGGCTGTGAAGCACCCCCAGCGGGTACCGGGGGACAGGTACTACCCGGGTAGTTCCCCGGGTGTTCATCCGGCGGCTACCAGCGATGATTCAGATCACAGGTAGATGGTTCGCCCCGTCGAGGCGGGTGGTGCGGCGCCCCGCGCGGCACTGGAGAGAGAGCCATCCCGTGGGTCGGCGTTGACCGCACGAGCAGCCGGAGGTGCCCGGATGACAGTCATGGCCATGGAACGGCCCGTTGCGGCCGGGGAGATCCCAGACGACCGATGTCAGGCGCAGCGGGTGTTGATCGTCGAGGAACACGAATTGCTGCAAGCCGGGCTGCGGGCGGTGCTGCACGACGAACCGTGGGTGGTGTCGTGCCTCGGGGTCGCGACGGCCGACCTGGCTTGGCAGGTGGCGCGGCGGTACCAGCCGCAGCTCGTCCTGGTGAGCACGTCGCTGCCCGGCCGGTCCGGGCTCGAGCTGTGCCGGGCGTTCCACGCGCGGATGCCGCACGTCCGGGTCGTCCTGATGTCGGCTGAGGGGCGGGTGTCCGCGGCACTGGCCCTGGTGAACGGCGCCGTCGCGGCGTTGCCCAAGCAGATGCCGACCGCGGTGCTGGTCGATTCGGTGAAACGCGTCGCGGAGGGCGAGCGGGTGTTTCCGAAGGAAACCGTGCCCTTGCCGGTGCAGCTTTCCAAGCGCGAGCTGGACGTGTTGCAGCACCTGGTGTCCGGCCTGAGCAATCCGGAAATGGCCCTGTCGCTGAACCTTTCGCGGCACACCGTCAAACAGCACACGAGCGCGGTCTACCGCAAGCTCGGCGTCCGCAACCGGGCGCAGGCCGCCAGCCGTGCGCAAGAACTCGGGCTCGTCGCCTGATCCCGCGTGCAGCGCGGTCCGCCCGGGGAATGGCGGACAATTCGGGCAATGGTGCACTGGGCGCCGTCCCGGTTCCGATGCCTGGTGAGCAGGGAACCGGAGACGTACGATGACGCGCGTCCCGGCCACCGATACACGCAGGATGCCCATGGCTTCACCGCAAGGAAGATCGCCGACGACCGTACCGGCGGACTTCACGAGTTTCGTCGGCCGCCGGCACGACCTCACCGCGGTCCGGCAGCTCATCGCCGCGGCGCGGTTGGTCACGCTCATCGGGATCGGCGGGGTCGGCAAGACCCGGCTGGCGTACCGAGTCGCGGGCGATGCGCGGCGAGCGTTCCCCGACGGTGTGTGCCTGGTCGAACTGGCGGCTCTCGAGGACCCGGCCCTGCTGCCGCACGCGGTGCTGGGCGCACTGGCCGTCCGGGAGCAGTCCGCGCGCGAACCGGTCGAGGCGCTGTGCGATCAGCTGCGGACCTCGCGGATGCTGCTCGTCCTCGACAACTGCGAGCATCTGGTGGCGGCGGTCGGCGACCTCGCGGACGCGGTGCTGCGCGCGGCGCCCGATGTCCGGATTCTGGCAACCAGCAGGCACTCCTTGAAGATCGCGGGCGAGCACGTTTTTTCGGTGCCGCCCTTGCCGGTGCCGGACCCGGAGGAGCCGATCACGCCGGGTGCGGCGACGCACTACCCGGCCGTCGCGCTGTTGACCGAGCGCGCGGCGGCCGCGGTGCCCGGTTTCGCCCTTACCGCGGAGAACGAAGCGGCAGTCGTGCGGCTGTGCCACCAGCTCGACGGCATTCCGCTGGCGATCGAGCTTGCCGCGGCGCGGCTGCGAGTGCTGTCCATCGACGATCTCGTGAGCCGGCTCGACGACCGCTTCGCGATGCTGCGCGAGGGCAGTCGCAACATGCCGGAGCGGCATCGGACGCTGCAGGCACTCGTCGACTGGAGCTACGACCTGTGCACGCCGGCGGAGCGGCTCTTGTGGGCCCGTGCCTCGGTGTTCGCGGGCGGATTCGACACCGAGGCGCTGGAGGAGGTCTGCGCGGACCCGGAGCTGCCGCGGGAGGCCATCCTCGACACCGTCGCCGGTTTGCTGGACAAGTCGATCTTCACTCGCGACTTGCACGCGCGACACGCTCGGTTCGGGATGCTCGAAACGGTCCGTGCGTACGGGCAATCCCAGCTCGCGGAGGCTGAGGAGCGGACCCGCCTGGAGCGACGGCATCGCGACTGGTGCCTGAAGCTCTTCGGAGCGGCGGGCGAGAAATGGGTCGGCCCGCAGCAGCACAAATGGACTGACCAGGTCCTTGCGGAGCACGCCAATCTTCGTCGGGCGCTGGAGTTCTCCTTCTCCGTGCCGGGCGAAGCGCGAGTCGGCTTGCGCTTGGCCGCGATCCCTTGGTTCTGGGGAGCCATCACGTCGGTGTCCGAGGGGCGGCTCTGGCTGGAGCGCGGGCTGGCGTTGGACAAGGAGCCGAGTCACGAACGAGCCTGGGCCTTGGCGACCGCTGCCTACGTCGGCGCCTTCTTGGGCGATCAGGACGCGCTCACCGCCGCGCCGGAGCAGGCTCGTGACCTCGCCCGGCAGCTTGGCGACACAGCTGCGCTCGCGTACGCCACGCATGTGATCGGGATGCGGCTCGTGGTGTCCTCCGATCCTGCCAGCGCGGTGCCGGTGCTGACTGAGGCGCTGGAGTTGTACGAGCGGGCCGGCGCGAATTCCCAGTACCCGGACAGCCTGAGAGTCGAGCTGGGAGCTGCGCACTTGCGCATGGGCGAGGTCCGCCGCGCGGCCGAACTGTTCGCCGAACTGTTCGAGCACTGCAAAGCCAACGGCGACCAGTGGAATCTCTCGTACGCGTTGTGGGGGAGGGGTTTCGCCGAATTGCTGGAGGGCGACGTCGGCCGTGCCGAATCGGATTTGCGCGCTGCGCTGCGGATCAAGTGGACGTTCCACGACACACTGGGCATGGCTTTCGCCATGGAGCAGCTAGCGTGCGCGACCGCGGCGAATGGGGACGGCCAGCGCGCGGCGATGCTCTTCGGCGGTGCGGAGACGCTGTGGCAAGCCGTCGGCGCCCCGCATCCCGGCGATGGCGCCCGGCAGTTCGGCCCGCAGCGGGAGAAGTACGAATCCGCGGCGCGGAGCGAACTCGGGGACGAGCGGTTCGAGGCAGCCTTCGCCCGCGGGGCCGAGCAGCCGCGCTCGGAGATCGTGGCGCTGGCGTTGCTCGACGTTTCGCCGGACAGCGGCTCGGAGCCGGTTCCGGCGGACGCATCAGTGCTGACCCGGCGTCAGCGCGAGGTCGCGGAACTCGTCGCCGAAGGGCTGTCGAACAAGGAGATCGCCAAGAAGCTGGTGATCTCCTTGCGGACCGCGGAAGGGCATGTGGAGAGCATCCTCGCGAAGCTGGGCTTTTCGACCCGGACCCAGATCGCGAACTGGATGGTGCGGCCGTCGCGGTGACGCGGTGCCGAACGCCGTCAGATCTCCTCGGAGACGACCTCGACGACCGGTCCGGCGGGGCGGTTTTCGACGAGCAGGGACAGTTCGGCGAAGTAGGCGTCCGGGTCTACCGCGCTCTCCGGCCCGTGCACGCCGGGTTTGCCGACCGTGCCGCGGGCCATCATCAGCGTGGCGACGGCGAGCGGGTATCCGGTCATTTCGCCCATGTTCGCGTCGGGCAGCACGATCGGCCGCGCACCGACCCGGATTCCCTTGCCGTCCTTGGTTCCTTCGGCGACCGCGAAGAGGTTGGGCAGCGTCGGGGACGGGCCCGCGGAAGCACCCCCGGTGTTCGGTTCGCGGAGAATCTGCTTGGCCGCGCCGGTGACCTCCAGCTCGCCGGCGCGCACGCGCTCGGCGACGCGGATCATGCCTTCCATCAGGCCCCGGCGAGCCACCATGAGGTTGAGCGAGTCGCGTACCTCAGGGCGGACGCGTGGGAGCGTGAGCGGCTCGGGATGCCCGCAGACCCAGACGGAACCTGCTTCGCGGCCGGGGTAGGCGAGCGTCATCTCCTCGAGCGCATAGGTGTCGACGAGCCCGCCGTCGCGCCAGGTCTTGATGGGTTCGGTGCAGTTGTGGACCCAATGCTCAAGAGCGGCATTCGGTTTCGGGTCGGGGTCTTCGGCGGTCGGGTAGGGCAGGGCTCCGACGCGCCAGGCGGTGTAGACGCGGTCGACGGTGTCGCACTTGTTCATCGCCAGCAGGGCGAGAAGGTTGCTCGTGCCGGGGCTGGCGCCCATCCCGATCACCGCGGTGACGCCCGCGGCGCGGGCGGCGTCGTCGAGCCCGAGCATTTCGAGCGTCGGCTCCCAGTCGTCGCAGATGTCGAGGTAGTTCGTCCTGGTCGCGATCGCCGCGGTGAGCACCTCGCGCCCGAAGCGGTAGAACGGCCCGGCGGTGTTGAGGACGATGTCGACCGGCGTCAGTGCGTCGTGGAGGGCGTCGGCGTCGGAGATGTCGAGTTCCAGCGGCTGGGCCTTCGGGCCGAGTTCGGCGACGAGCCGGGCGGCGCGGTCCTGGTCGCGGTCGGCGACCTGCACCGATTCCACCTCGTCGGCTTTGGCGAGAGCGCGGCAGGCGTAGGCGCCCATCTCGCCGGCGCCGCCGGCCACGAGGATCCGCTTGCGCCCGCGGCGGTTCGTGGAGGAGTTCGTCATGCGGCCATGGTCGGGCGCGCGGCAGGCCCGGCGAGCCGGCGCAGGCGTTCTACGCCCGCTCGGGGGATTCCGGCCGCAGGTCCGCCGCATCGTCCGCGCGGCAGCGGCGAACCGCGGTCTTGTCCCGGCTCCCGGAGGTTGCCGGATATCGGCAGTTCTGACCTGTCTCGCACGCTTTGCGGCAGGACGCGCGGCCAGCGGCATCCCCCATCCGGTCACTTCGCGAGTCCGGCAGCCTGCCCGGTTCGGGGCCGCTCCTACCTTGTCCGCCACCAGTGAGCCACTCGACAGATCGGGATCGACGATGACTCATATGCAAGAGCCGGCGAGCCTTTCCGCCGCCGCAGACGTCGGGGCGCGGTCCGCGCCCAATCGCGCCGCGCTGATCGGGATCGCCGCGGTGCTCGCGACCGTGACCAACGCGGTGGCCTTCATGCTGCCCCCGCTGCTGCCGCTCATCACGATCAGCTACGCGCAGAACTCGGTGACCGCCGCGACGTGGGTGTTCACCGCTCTCACCCTGGGCGGCGGCGCCGGGTTCGTGCTGATCCCGCGCATGACCGACGTGCTGAGCGATCGCACCGTTTCGCTGCTGTCCGGGGGATTCCTCGCCGGCGGCGCACTGATCGCGGCGGTGGCCGACAGCTACGTCGCCCTCGTCGTGGGCTCGGCGCTGATGGGCTTCGGCGGCGCGGCGCAGCTGGTGCCGCTGAGCTTCCTTCGCCGGCACCTGGGCGGCAACGCCGTCTCGACGGCGGTCACCGTGCTGATCATGGCCACCGGCACCGGCGTCGTGCTGGGCATGGTCGGCGGGGGCGTCTCGCTGAAGCTGTGGCCGGTGCCGGACCGGCTGACCCTCGATCCGACGACGATGGCACCAGTCATCCCGCACCAGTCGATCGCGCCGTTCTTCTATGTGCTGGCGGGTCTTTTCGTGCTCACGACCATTGGTCTCCTGGCGATCGTGCCGAACTCGCCGCCGGAGTCCCGCGGGCGGATCGGCATCTTCGGGACCGTGTGGCTGATCGCGTGGGTCGCGATCATCCTTCTCGGCTTCAGCGCACCTCCCGACACCGCGATCGGCAAGCACGCCGACCTGGTTCTGCTGCTCGGCCTCGTGCTGGCGGTCGGGTGGGTCTTCGCCGAGCGCAAGTCCTCGAAACCGACCTTCGACTTGGCGTTGCTGCGCAAGCCTTTCGTCACCACGGCGTGCCTGTCGGCCGGCCTGTTCGGCTGTGTCGACGCCGCGTTCCTGGTGCTCGTCAACTACTACCTGCAGAACCCGAACGACCCGGCGATGCTGCACGGCAATCTCCCCAACCCGTTCCCGGTCGGCGGCGTGAGCCTGCCGGCGGGCGCCGGGTGGCCCGATCACGTCGCGCAGTACGGCTTGAACTTCAGCCCGCTCGCGACCAGCCTCGTGATGCTGCCGTTCGCGCTGACGATGTTCCTGTCCGGCAAGGTTTCAGAGCGGTTCGTCGCGCGCGGACGGCCCGGAGTGGTGCTGGTCGCCGGAGCGGTGATCTGCGCGGTCGGCCTGGTTTTCCTTGCCGTCGCGCATGATCAGGTGTGGGAATACGTCGTCGGTTCGGGCATCGTCGGCCTCGGCAGCCGGGCAGGCTACAGCGGCGCGTTCGCCGTGCCGCAGTTCGTCGTGCCCGAGGAGCGCGCCGGCATGGCGGCGGGCATGCCGGGCACCGTCATGGCCATCGGGTTCGCGGTCGGCGCGGCGGTGATCACCGTGGTGCAGAACGCTTCGGGCTTTGTCTACCAGTCCGTCGACGCGGCGGTGCTGACCGAACTCGGGACCAAGGCCGCGAGCGGTTCTCCGGCGGCGGTGAAGGCGTATACGGACTATGCGAGCCAGGTGAACCTGAGCACTTCGGACCTGCTGCTCGACGGCACGCATTTCCCGCTCGCGGACGTGTACACCTACGGGTATTGGATCACGCTGGTCTTCCCGGTGCTCGTCATCGTGGCGACGCTGGTGTCCCGGTTGCGGCACCCGCACGGGTTCAGCCTGCTGGTGGGTGCCAGCGACTGACCAGTCCGCCTCGCCACAGCGGAAAGCCCCGGCCGATCGCGGCCGGGGCTTTCCGCTGCGCTCAGGAGATCGGTCCTTCGTGGACGATCAGCAGATCGTCGACCGAGTCCACGGCCGGTTCGACGAACTCCAGGAACACGGAGAAGAAGTCCCGCGGTTCGATGACGCCTTCCGGTGCGTGCACGCCCGGCTTGGCGATGCGGCCCTGGCGGAGCAGTTCGAGCCCGACGGCCAGCGCCGCGCCGGTGCCGCCGCCCATCTTGCCCGGCGGCATGGACGCGGGCTCGATCGAGACCGCCAGGGCTTCGCCGTCGCGTTCTCCCCGGGCCAGCGCCCACACCTGGTGAAGCGGGTCGCGGGTGCGCGGGGTGCCTTCGGGCGGCCCGGGCATGTCTTCCAGCTTGCTGGCACCCTCGGCGAGGGTCACCCGGCCCGCGTCGTAGTCCGCCGCGACGGAGCGGGCGTGGTCGAAGACCCAGGCCGGACCGGACGTGAGGTTGGTCGAGTTCACGACCGTGGGGAAGTAGCGAGGCAGCGTGATCGCCTCCGGGTGCCCGACTGTGTAGGCCTGAACCTGGCCTTTGCCCGGGTAAAGCAGTTCGACCGGAGCAATGGGCTCGATGTCTTTCTCGGCGCCGTCGCGGTAGGCGCGGATCGAGCCGCTGATCTGGATCAGCCAGTGCTCGACCGCCGCGCCGGCTCCTCCGGCCGAAGGGTAGGCGGGTTCGTCTTCGAGCACGGCGCCGCGCATCGACCAGCCGGTGAAGATCTCGGTGACCTTGTCGAGACGGCTGGCGGCCAGCGCTGCGGCGAGGTTGGAGATGCCGGGGCTGCCGCCGATGCCCTTCACGATGCGCAGGCCTTTTTCCCGTGCTTTGGCGTCGAACTCGAACGCCTCGACGGTGGATTCCCAGTCGTCGTCGATGTCGAGGTAGTCGCAGCCGCATTCGACGGCCGCTTCCACGATCGGCCGGGCGAACTTCGAGAACGGGCCCATGGTGTTGAGGACGACGTCGCAGTCCGCGAACGCCTCGCTCAGCGCAGCCGGGTCGGTGGCGTCCAGGCGCACCGCGGCGCACGGCCCGCCCACCTCGTCGGCCACCTGCTGGGCACGTGCCACGTCGATGTCGGCGATCAGCAGCTTGCGGGCTGAGCCGAGCTTCGCGATGCCGCGCACGGCCCAGCGGCCCATCGCGCCGGCCCCGCCGACGATGATCACGGTGCCAAGTGGCGGGTTCTGGTCAGACACGGGTGCTCCTTCGAATCTGGTTGCGGTTCAACAGCTGGTCGGCTCGATCGAGCACGCGGTCGGCGAGCCAGCCAAGGCGCAGCGTCAGCGGGTTCACGACGCCGGGAGCGAATCGTGGCGACTCCCGCCAGACAGCGGCCAGATCGTCGTGCGTGCCTTTGTCGCAGAGCCGGTCGGCGAGCAGGGTGCCTAGGTACGGCGCTTGGGGAAGCCCGTGGCCGTTGCAGGCCAGCGAGTAGTGCACCCGGGGGCTCGCTTGTCCCGCGACGGCCATGTTGGAGGGGGTGAGCCCGATCCAGCCGCCCCAGGCGCGCGCCGGTGCGAGGCCGGCCAAGGTGGGAAAGCGTTCCCGGAAGCCGCGCATCAGGTCGTCGACGACCGACTGGTCGGGCATCCGGTCGGCGCGCGCCCGGCGCGCGGTCTGCAGGCTGCGGGTGGTGAAGACGATCGTGCCGCGGTTCGTGGTCCGGAAGCTCTGCATCACGAAATGGTTCGTCGTGATGGGAACCCGGCTTGTCCACCCCGCCTCGTCCAATTGCGCCTCGGAGACCGGCTCCGTCTCGACGGCGGTGACCCACACCGGTGTGCTGAGGTTCCGCGGCGTGATCGGCAGCTGGTTGGCGAACGCGTTGACGGTCAGGATCGCTTGGCCGGCACGGATTCTTCCGCCAGGAAGGTCGATCCGGACGGCGTCACCGGTGTCCGCCACATTCGTGACCGGGCTCTGCTCGAACACGCGGACATTCGACGCGCGAACCGCCTCGCGAACGCCGAGCGCGAGCTGACCCGGGTTGACGGTTCCGCCGACTTTGATGTGCAGGCCGCCCGGGAACGCCGGGGGAACGCCTAGCTGCTGGGCGTCGCCCACGACAGATCGGCGGCCAGGCTTGGCATGCGCTGCCATCTTGCGGAACGCGGCGACGGTCGGCGCGGCGGCGACATTGCCGGTCGGCCGGTAGCCGCACTCGATCTCGTGGCCGTCGATGAGGTCCTCGGTGTGGCTCACGGCGTTGCTGGCGAACCGGTACAAGCCGCGCACGCGGTCGCCGTAGAAGGCCTTCAGGATCCGGGGATCGCTGCCCAGCGTCGGCGTGATGTACCCGGCATTGCGCGCGCTGGCTCCCCAGCCGCACAGGTCCGCCTCGACCAGCACGACGTCCCGGCCGAGTTCGGCGAGCCGGAGCGCGGCTGCCATCCCGCCGAGCCCACCCCCGATGACTGCGACGTCGCACGTCGTTTCGCCGGACAAAGCCGGTTCGAGGACCTCCGGCCGGTCGACCCAGCCGGTGCCCGAGAGGTAAGTGACGGACGATCCGCCCGCGTTGTCCATTGTGGTCCCTCGATTCGATCGATCAGTTGCCGAGAACGTCGGTGACGACCTCGTACACCTGTGTGCCGGGCGCGGGCGGTTCGGGCGCGAACCGCGCGAGATCGGTGAAGAAGACCTTCGGGTCGATCGCGCCTTCGGGGCCGTGCACGCCCGGCTTGGCGACCTGGCCGCGCGCCGACATCAGCGCGGCCACGGCCAGCGGGATGCCGGTCATCTCGCCCATGTTTCCCTCTGGCTGCACCAATGCCTGCGCGCCGACGCGCACGCGGGACCCGTCCTTGACGCCCTCCGCGACGGCTAAGATGTTGCTGGGCAGGCTCGGAGACGGCCCGGCGGCCTTGCCGCTGAGGTTCGGCTGCCGCAGCAGTTCGTCGGACGCCTGCCGGACGTTCAGCTCACCGGAACGGACGCGCTCGGCGATGCGGGTGATCGCGTCCATCAGGCCGCGGCGCGCGCTCATCACGTTCAGGGACTCCCGCACCTCCGGGCGGACCCTGGGCAGGGTCAGCGGTTCGGGGTGCCCGCACACCCAGACCGGGTCCTCGCCCCAGCCGGGATACGCGAGGGTCAGCTCTTCGAGCGCGTGCGCGTCCACGAAGCCGCCGTCGCGCCAGATCTTGATCGGCTCGGTGCAGTTGTGCACCCAGTGCTCGATGGCGGCGGTCGCCTCCGGGAACTGCTGCCCGGCGGTGGGCCGGGGGAAGTGCGCCGCGGAAGCGCGCCACGAGGTGTAGACGCGGTCGACGGTGTCGCATTCGGACATCGCCAAGACCGCGAGCAGGTTGCTCGTTCCGGGGCTGGCTCCCATGCCGATGACCGCCGTGACGCCGGCCGCGCGGGCGGCGTCGTCCAGCTCGAGCATCTCCAGGGTGGGTTCCCAGTCGTCGCAGATGTCGAGGTAGTCGGTGCCGGCAGCGATGGCGGCGCTGAGCACTTCACGGCCGAACCGGTAGAACGGGCCGGCGCAGTTGAGTACGAGGTCGACGCCGGAGAGCGCCTTCGCCAATGCTTCGGAGTCCGAGATGTCGAGCGCGAGCGCGGTCGCCTTCGACCCGAGCTTGGCCGCGAGCCGGGCGGCCTTCTCCTCGTCCCGGTCTGCGATGACGAGGCTCTCGATCTCGGTGGCGCCGGCGAGCACGCCGCACGCGTACGCGCCCATCTCGCCAGCGCCACCGGTCACCAGAACGTGCTTGGCGCCGTGCGCGGAAACTGTCGAAGTCATGGCCGCATCGTGGCGGGCGAACGGGCGTGCGGGCGGTCGCGACGGAGGCAGTGTGCCCGCCTGGGGGAGCAGTGGCGAACGGCACGCGAGCGGACTTTCCTTGTCCGGCATGTCGTTCCGCCACTGCTGTCCCGGCTAGAAGGTCACGACGCCGCGGATCAGCTTGCCGGCGAGGAGGTCGTCGTAGCCCTGGTTGACCTCTTCGAGGCGGTATTCCCGGGTGACCAGCTCGTCCAGTTTGAGCTTGCCGGTCTCGTAGAGGCCGAGCAGCCGCGGGACGTCGCTTTGCGGGTTGAACTGGCCGAAAATGCAGCCCTTGACCGTCTTCTGGAACATCGCCAGCTGCGCGGCGGGGAGCTGAACGCTCAGGTCGTCCCACGGGCCCATGGCGGTGATCGCGATAGTGCCGCCCTTGCCCACGACGGTGAACGCGGCCGTGACGACCTCCGGGTTCACGTCGCCGACGATCACCATCGCCGACTCGGCTCCCTGGCCGTGGGTCATCTCCCACACCGACTCCAGCGCCTGGTCCGCGTCCGCGAACGCGTGCGTCGCGCCCAGCTTCAGCGCGGTCTCGCGCTTGAACTCCACCGGATCCACGACGACGACGTACTTGGCGCCGGCCGCGGCCGCGCCCTGGACCGCGTTGATGCCGACGCCGCCCGCGCCGTAGATCACCGTCGTGTCGCCGGGGCGCACGCCCGCCACGTTGACCGCGGTGCCCCAGCCGGTCGGTACGCCGCAGGAGGTGAGCACCGCGCGATCGAGGGGAAGGGACCCGTCGATCTTGATGACCGAGTGCTGAGAAAGCGTGCCGTACTGCGAAAAACTGCCGACCGAGCACATGCCGCCCGCGTCCTCGCCGTTCAGCTTGAACCGGAAGGTGCCGTCCGGGAGCTGCCCATCGAGGAGGTTTTCCCCGAGGTCGCACAGGTTCTGCTTGCCGCTGCGGCACCAGCGGCATTCGCCGCAGCTCGGGATGAAGCTCGCCAGCACGTGATCGCCCGGCTTGACCTTGGTGACGCCCGCGCCGACCTCCTCGACGACGCCGGCCCCCTCGTGGCCGCCGACAATCGGGAGCCGGGAAGGGAAATCGCCCTTCAGCAGGTGCAGATCGGAGTGGCACAGGCCCGCGGCGGAATAGCGGACGAGAACCTCGCCCTCCTTCGGGCCGGCCAGGTCGAGTTCGACGATTTCGAAGGGCTTGCCGACCTCGGTCAGCACCGCGGCAGTGGTTTTCATTGCGCTTCCTCGGATTGGCTCGTGCGTTGGGGACGGCGAATCTAGGCCGGACATGCCCGCTTTCGGCCCTCGCCGGGCGGGGAATGCCCGGACGGGGGAGCCGGGCGCGCTTCGCGGGGCCGGCGCCGCGGGTGCGGGTTTCCGGTCTGTGAGGGGAACCCTGAGAGAATCAGATTCCCTCAGGGTTCCCCTCACGACCCGATGAACGGGCGCACGGACAGCGGGCTGCGGCTGCCCGCTTAAGCCTGGGGTCAGGAGGAGGCGCGGGCGATCTTCGTCGAGGCGAAGAACCCGAGACTGCCGAGACCGGCTTTTTCGGCCTCGGTCAGGTTTTCCACGGCCGCGGCGAGCAGCCGGGCCTTGTGGCCCGCCGACTGCATGGCGCCGACCGTGGCTCGGCAGCCTTCGGCGTAGACGCTGAGCGTGGCGGTCTCGGTCTCGTGCTGACCGCTCGCGATGGCTGCCACCGCCTCCTTGCCGGTAGTGGCCAGGGTCTGGAACGCCAGCTCGCTGATCGCGTTCAGCGTCTCCGGGTCGACGCCTTGGTCGAGCGCATAGGTGGATGCTTCGACGTACGCGCTGAGCGCCGCGGAGTAGAACCCGCCGATGATCGCGGCGTCGAGAACGCTCGCCGCCTTCACGTTGTCCGAGACGAACATGGAGTACGGCCCAGGTGCGGTCAGGGTTTGCTCGTGCTCGGCCCATGCCTCGGCGGAGCCCGAATAGAGGACCATGCCCTCGTCAGTGCCGACCTGCTGCGGGTAGCAGAGCACCGCACCGTCAATGTAGCGAATGCCGCGGGCGTCGGCCCACGCCTTCAGTTCCTCCGCGTCGGAGGGCGTGCCGGTGCCTACGTTGACCAGGGTGGTCCCGGTCCAGTCGGAGACAGCCGCGATGGCTTCGCTGGTGGTCGCGTAGGTGGAGGTGACAGCCACGACGAGTTTCGAGGACCGGACGATTTCGCCGATGTCCGCCACTGCGCGCACGCCGTCGGCTTCGAGTGCTTGGGCCTTGGCGGGGGTGCGGTTCCAGGCGGCGGTCCGGTGGCCCTTGGCGGCGAAGTTGCGGGCGAGGGCGGATCCCAGCAGCCCGCAGCCGAGGACGGCCACGTCGTAGGTCTTCGTCGTTGAAGAGGTGTCAGTCATGGATTCTCCGCGTTCTTTCTCGTGAATCGGGCGGGTCAGGCCTTGCGGGGACCGAGGCGTACCGGGAGGGATTGGCGCTGGTTGGCGAAAAACGACGCGGTGAACGGCGCGTCTCCGGCGATTTCCATTTCGGGGTAGCGCTTGAGGGTTTCCTCGATCATCACGCGCAGTTCCAGCCGGGCCAGCGCGTTGCCGAGGCAGAAATGCCTGCCGCCCGCTCCGAAGGCCTGGTGTTCCGGGTTCCGGGTCACGTCGAAGCGGTCCGGGTCCTCGTAACGGTCCTCGTCGCGGTTCGCCGACGGGTACCACATGACGACCGAGTCGCCTTCCTTGATCCGCGCGCCGCCGAGTTCGACGTCCTTGGTCGCGGTGCGGCGCATCAGCGCGAACGCCGGGAACATCCGCAGCGCCTCCTCGACCACGTTCGGCACCAGCGACGGGTCGTCGAGGACTTTCCGGCGTTCGCCCGGGTTCTCCATCAGCGCGATCATCGCGCTGGTGTAGGTCGCCATCGTGCTGTCGTTGCCCGCGGCGAACAGCAGCAGCATGCCCGCGATGATCTCGTCGTCGGTGAGCTTGTCGCCTTCGACCTCGGCGCCGACCAGGATGCTGATGAGGTCGTCGCCCGGGTTGGCCTTGCGGTCCTCGACCAGCGCCACGCACTGCCCGATCAGGTCGGGGATGAAGACGGTCAGCCACTCCTCGAGCCCGCCGGGGTTGAAATGCGGGTCCTCGAGGGCGATGTAGCGGCTGATGTTGTGGATCCAGCGGGCGTCGTCCTCTTCGGGAATGCCCATGAACCCGTGGATCACGCGAGCGACGATCGGCTTCGAGACGTCGTTGACCAGGTCGCAGGAATCTTTCCCGTCGAGGCGGTCGAGCACGTTCGCGACCGCCTCGACGACCCGGCCCTCCTCGGCCGCGATGCGGTCGCGGGTGAAACCCTCGAGGAAAAGCTGCTTGAGCCGGTCGTGCCGGGGCGGGTCGAGGTTGATCATGTCGGACTTGGCCAGTTCCACCAGGTCCTCGGGCATGCCGTGCCAGGTCAGGTCGACCGCTCCCTCGCGGTGGGAGGAGAACGTCTTCCAGTCGCGGCTGACGCGGGCGACGTCCTCGGCCTTCGTGACCGACCAGAAACCGGCGGCCTCGGGCATCCCGGCGATGCCGGCCGAGTGGTGCACCGGGCATTTGCCGCGCATTTCGGCGAAAACCTCGTGTGGCGGGCCGGCAGCCCACAGCTGCGGGTCGGCGACTGTGAAGCCGGGGTCGTCGAGTGTGCTCATCGTTCCTCCGCAGTGACGTAGCTAACGCTGATGCGCGCGAACGTAGGTCCAGAGACGCGGCGCCAGCGGGGACCGGCTAGGTCTCGGCCCGGTTGGGGGAGGCCCGTCAGACCGTTTCGCCGTCCCACGCTGCCGCGGTGACGCCGCGCGCGCGGACTTGGTCCTTGTTCACGCGCTGGGTCGGCGTCTTCGGCAGCTCGTCCACGATCTCGATGAAGCGCGGGACGGCGTGCTTGGGAAGGTCGGCGGCGAGGAAGTCGCGCAGCGCCGCCGGATCGCACCGCCGGCCTTCCTGCTCGACGACCAGAAGAGCGACGTCCTCCTCGCCGAGGTCCGAGGGCACTCCGATCGCCGCTGCTTCGCGCACGTTCTCGTGCTTGTTGGCGGCGCATTCGACCTCCCAAGCCGACACGTTCTCGCCGCGTCGGCGGATGGAGTCCTTGAGCCGTCCGATGTAGTAGAGGAAGCCGTCCTCGTCCGCGCGCATCCGGTCGCCGGTGTGGAACCACAGGTTCCGCCAGGCGGCGACCGTCGCCTCCGGCTTGTTCCAATAGCCGGCCATGACGGTGTGCGGCTCCCTCGGCCGCAGGATCAGCTCGCCGATCTCGCCGGGAGGCACGGGCCGGTCCTGATCGTCGACCAGCCGGACCTCCAGCTCGGGCGTCGGCAGTCCCACCGAGCCGACGCGGTGGCGCTCCGGCGTGTTCTGGGTGATGCACAGCGCCTCGGTCATGCCGTACATCTCGATCAGCCGGACGCCGAACCGTTCCTCGAACGCGTTCTGGAGCGCTGCGGGCGCTCCGCCGCCGGTCCCGATCACGGCCGGATGGTCGCGGTCGGCGTCGCTGGGCTCGGCGGAGTACAGCATCGACAGCATCGTGCCGAGGTAAGCGAAGTACGACGCGTCGGCGGCGCGCACCTCGTCCCAGAACCGGCTCACGCTGAACCGCTTGCCGAGAGCCAGCCGTCCGCCGCTGAGCAGGGCCGCGAGGATGTACGACCGCGCGTCGGAGTGGAACAGCGGCTCCGGCGTGTACGCCGTCTGCCCCGCCCGCATGCCGAGGCCTTCCGCGCCGCGGCGGGCCCAGGTGATCTGGTAGGCGTGGGGAAGCAGCACGCCCTTGGACGGGCCTGTCGTGCCGGACGTGTAGATCATCGTCGCGATGTCGCTCTCCAGCGGCGGCACGACCACGCCGTCGCGGCCCAGCTCCCGAAGCTCGTCGAAGGTCAGGTGCCGGGTGCCGGGCCCGAACGGCAGTTCGCCGTCGTCCGGGTCGATCAGGATCGCGAACTCCGGGGGCTCCGGAACGACCGCGGCGACCGCGCGCAGATAGGCGGGAAGCCCGATGACCACCCGCGGGCCGCAGTCGCGGACGAGATACTCCAGGAACGCGCCGCGCGCTTCCGGGTTGACCGGGACGTCGATCAACCCGGCACAGTCGACCCCGAGCCAGGCGACCACCGTCTCGAGGCGGTTGTCCGACACGATCAGGCCGCGGTCGCCCCGGTCGAGACCGAGCGCGCGCAGACCGGCGGCGACCGCCGTGACCGACTCGAACAGATCCGCTCGCGAGCACTCCTCGCCGTCGATCAGCAGAACCGGAGCGTCCGGGGCCTGCTCGGCCTGCTCCTTCAGCACGGCGAAAACGGTGGCTTCACCCACAGCGGAATTTCCTTCCCAGCGATGTTTCTCGGCGGTGCGCGGCGCATCGGCCCGGACGGCAGCAAACCGCGCGAATCGCGCGGAGGCGTGTGCTGCCGCCCAAGCGGTGCCCGGCTGGGGGAGCACCGTGCCATCCCCCAGCCGGGCCCAGTGTCGTCGGGTCGGCCCCTCGCCGCTGGCGCCGCCAGCACGATCGTCCGGTGCAGAGGGACAAAAACGTGCGTGAACAGCAGTGTGAAGTCGTTGTCATCGGTGCCGGTGCGGCCGGGTTGGTAGCCGGATCGACACTGGCCGAATCGACGGACGTCGTCGTGCTCGAATCCGCGAACCGGCCCGGCGGTCGCGTGGAATCCGTCCGGCACGGGGACTACTGGCTCAACATCGGGACCCAGTTCACCGAGGGCGCCGGGCCGTTGTTCGAGGTGATGGACCGCTACCGGATCGAGCGGGGCTCGCTCGCCGGACGGAAGGCGGCGCTGTACCTCAAAGGCCGCATGGTGACCACGGACAGCCCGCCGCTGCTTCTCCTGCGCTCTCGGATGCCGTTGGCCGCCAAAGTGGAGCTTGCGCGGGTCGGCTTGCGCATCAAGTACGCCTACGCCCGGCTCTTCGGGAAGAACGCCGAGGCCGCCCGTGCGATGCGGGCTCGCCTCGAAGCTCGAACCGGCGCGGAGGCACTGATGGCGGGCGTCCGGTCACGCGAGATGGTCGCGCTCTTCAAAGCCTGGTCCGGGCAATGGATCGGCTGCGAGCCGGAGGAAACCGCGGCGACCCAGCTCGCGATCTCCATCGGAACGGCGTTGGAGAAGGCGGCGAAAGTGCCGAACTTCGCGCTGCCTGTCGGCGGGAATCAGACCTTCACTGACGCGCTCGCGGAAGACCTCGGCGACCGGCTGCGACTCGGGGCCGAGGTACGGAAGCTCACCTGGACAGACAGCAATGTGACCGTCGAGTACGCCGACGAGGACGGTGCGGTGCGGTTGACGGCGAAGCGCGCGATCGTGGCGACTCCGGCCGACTGCGCCCTCGCGGTGATGCCCGACTTGCCGGACGCATACCGCACAGCGTTGTCCGACATCGAGTACGGCCGGTATGTCCTCGCCGGTGTCTTCACCAAGGAGCAGGGCGCGCAGCGCTGGGACGACTACTACGGCATCTCGACGCCGGAGTTGTCCTTCCAGATGGTGTTCAATCACGCGGCTCCGCAGCGCGTCGAAGGTCCGCGCAAGCCGGGCGGTGCGCTGGTTCTGCTGTCCGGAGGTGCCGCCGCGGATGAGCTGTCCCGGCTCTCGGACGAGGAAATCGAGGACGTGTTCCTCCGCGACCTGATCCGGTTGTTCCCGGAACTCGACGGCGAGATCGACCGCGTGGTGGTCAAGCGGCAGCCGCGGGTGGTCTCCTACTGGAAGCCGGGCAAGCGGGACGCGTCGCAGAAAACCCTGCGCGTGCCGGTCGGTCCGATCTGGTTCGCGGGCGACTACCTCGGCGATCCCTCGCTGGCGGCCGCGGCGGCGTCGGGGCAGCGCGCGGCCCGGAAAACCTTGCAGACCCTGGAATCGTGAAACAGGAAGACCGCCGCGGCCCGGTGCCTCGGCGGTCTTCCTTGTCGTGCCGGGTTCAGAGACCCATGTCGTGGGCGATGATCAGCTTCATCACCTCGGACGTGCCGCCGTAGAGCCGGTTGACCCGGCTGTCCGCGTAGAGACGGGCGATCGGGTATTCGTTGATATAGCCGTAACCGCCGTGCAATTGCAGGCAGCGATCGATCACGCGATCGGCGACCTCCGTGCAGAACAGCTTGGCCGAAGCCGCCTCCGCCGGGGTCAGTTCGCCCGCGTCGAGCGCTTCCAGCGCGCGGTCGGTGACCGCTTCCGCCGCGTCCACCTCTGCCTTGCAGGCGGCCAGCTCGAACTTCGTGTTCTGGAACGTCGCGACGGGTTTGCCGAAGACCTTCCGGTCCGCGGTGTAGGCCTGGGCGAGCGCGACGGCAGCCTTCGCCTGGGCGTACGCGCCGTGCGCGATTCCCCAGCGTTCCGAGGCGAGATTGTGGCCGAGGTAGGAGAATCCCTTGTCCTCCTCGCCGAGGAGGTCCTCGGCGGGCACCCGGACGTCGGTGAACGCGAGTTCGGCGGTGTCGGAAGTGCGCAGCCCCAGCTTGTCGAGTTTGCGCCCGACCTGGTAGCCGGGCAGCGAGGTGTCGACGGCGAACAGGGAGAGACCGAACCGGCGGTCGTCCTCGCGGGGCGGGCTGGTGCGGGCGGCGACGATCACCCGGTCGGCGTTGACGCCGCCGGTGATGAACGTCTTGGCCCCGTTGAGGACGTAATGCGTGCCGTCGGCGGAGAGCTTGGCGGTGGTGCGGATGCCGCTCAGGTCGGAGCCGGTGCCGGGCTCGGTCATGGCGAGCGCCCACATCTGCTCGCCGGTGACGAACCCGGGGAGGTACCGCTGAAGCTGTTCGTCGGTGCCGAGCAGCTTCAGGTACGGAAGGGCCAGCAGGACATGGCAGCTGGAGCCGCCGAGCAGGACCCCGACCCGGGCGATCTCCTCGTATTCGATCGCGGTGAACTTGTGCGTCGTCAGTCCGGCTCCGCCGTACTCCTCCGGCACCGAGATGCCGAACAGGCCGAGTTCGCCCAGGTCCCGGTACAGCTGGCGGGGAACTCCGCCGGCGGTGAACCACTCGTCGTAATGCGGGACGACTTCCGCTTGCAGGAAGGCTCTCAGCGTCTTGCGGAAGGACTCATGGTCTTCGTCAAACACAGTGCGGTGCATGGAACCTCAGCTTGTTCGGGGGAGTGCGGCGCGTCCGGGAATCTAGGCAGCCGTCCCGGCGGCCTCGCGGGCGTCGCGCGTGCTCGTGCCCGGGTGGGGGATGAGCGGGCTTGCTCCGGGGGCCGGGACACCCCCGGTCGGGCATTCTTTGCCCGACCGGCGAGGGTGCCCGCCGGGAACGCTCCACACTTCCGGCCAGGTCCGCCGGAACGCAAGGAGAGCACATCATGGCGCTGACGCTCACGATCGACCTCGACGGATGCACGGGCTGTGCTTGCTGCATGATGGAATGCCCGGATCTCTTCGACATCGACGACGAATCCGGCCAGGCCGTCCTCCTGGAGCCGCACCCGTCCGAGGACCGTCTCGAGGAGGCTGAACGCGCGGTGCGGTCGTGCCCCGAGGGCGTCATCACGTTGGAGAAGGGCTGACGGCGATGGACCGCATCGTCGTGGTCGGCGGCTCGGTCGCGGCGGTGAACGCCGCCGACGGGCTCCGGCGCGCGGGGCACGAGGGCGAGATCACGCTGGTCAGCGCCGAGAACGTGCTGCCGTATGACCGTCCTCCGCTGTCCAAGGACGCGTTGCGGGAGGGACAGCAGCACGCGGCCCTGCTGATCAAAGAGCCTGGCTGGTATGAGGAGAACGCCGTCGACGTCTCGCTCGGCGCGGCGGCGGTCGGGCTCGACGCCGCCGGGAAAACGGTGTTTCTCAAGGGCGGCCGGGAGTTGTCTTACGACGGCTTGGTCGTCGCCACCGGATCCCGGACCCGGCCGCTGCCGGTTCTCGAAGGGGTGCCGGGCGTCCACGAGGTGCGGTCGCTGTCGGATTCGCTGAGCCTGCACGAACATCTGCTGCCGGGCCGTCATCTGGTGGTGATCGGCGCTGGCTTCATCGGGCTGGAGGTCGCCGCCACCGCGCGGAAGATGGGCCTGGACGTCTCGGTCGTGGAGATCGCGCCGGTCCCGCTCACCCGGGTTCTCGGCGCGGAACTCGGCCGCTGGTTCCAGGAGCACCACGTCGGGCACGGGGTGAACCTGTACTGCGGCAACGAAATCGAGCGGGTCGAGCGCACGCCGAACGGAAGCCGGGTCCATTTGGCCGACGGCACGGTGCTGGTTGCCGACCTCATCGTCGCGGGTGTCGGCGTCCAGCCGGCGACTGACTGGCTCGACGGCAGCGGCGTCGAAACCGCGAACGGCGTGGTCTGCGACGAGATGCTGCGGACGACGGCGCCGGACGTGGTGGCGGCCGGCGACCTCGTGCACTGGCCGAACCGGCTGTTCGGCGAGACGATGCGCGTCGAGCAGTGGCTGAATGCCGTCGAGCAGGGCGTGCACGCGGCGCGGACGCTGCTCGGCGAGAGCGAGCCGTTCGCCCCGGTTCCGTACTTCTGGTCGGACCAGTTCGAGGCCAAGGTCAAGTTCGTCGGCCACGTCAGCGGTGACGACCAGGTCAAAATCACGAAGGCGGACGAGAAGTCGCTCGTCGCGCTGTTCGGGCGGGGCGATCGGCTTCGCGGGGTGCTCTGCGTCAACGCGCCGCGTCAGCTGGCACTCGGCAAGCGGGCCATCCTCGACGGGGTGTCCTGGGCGGACGCCGTCGCCGGGAGCTGACGCGGAGGAACGGAATGACGCGAAGGGTGCGACAAGTGTCGCACCCTTCGCGTTTTTTGTGGACGGACGAATGAACGCAGCCCCGGCGTCCCCCAACGGGGCACGGTTGCCGTCGCACCGGCGGCTCCGGGACGCACCGCTCCTACTATCGCGGCCTCACCGGCGTCGACGGACCTGGAGAACCGATGGCCACGGACGGAATTCCGGAAGACCTGACCCTCGCCGACTTCGGCCTGTGGAAGGACGGACCGCCGCACGGCGTCTTCCGCGACCTCCGGGCGAAGTGCCCGGTGCACTGGTCGCCGGGCATCCCGGTGCTGCCGGAGGAAGAGGGCTTCTGGTCGTTGACCAAGGCCGAGGACGTCGCCGCGGCGAGCCGGGACTGGAAGACGTTCTCCTCGGAACGCTGGGGCATCGACATCACCAACCACCAGATCCCGCTGGAGTTCGCGCGCGCCGAGTTCATCGGCATGGACCCGCCGAAGCACGACCGGATCAAGCAGCTGTTCCTCAAGGGTTTCACCGCGGAGAAGATCGCCGAGCACGAGGGGTGGGTCCGCGAGATCGTCGTCTCCGTGCTCGACCGGCTCGACGGTCAGGAGACCTGCGACCTGGTCACCGCTGTCTCCCGGCCGATCGTGGCGCGGGTGATCCACCGCCTCCTCGGAATCCCGGAGGAGGAGGACGTCAAGTGGGCCGGCTACATGAAGCGGTACATGGGGCGGGACGATCCGGACCTGAACCCCGGCGGGATCGACGCGTACGTCAACGAGCTTCTGCCGACGCTGATGGCAGAGGTCACCGAGATGATCGAGGCGCGCCGGGCGCACCCGACCGACGACCTGATCAGCATTCTCGTTCACGCGGAGATCGACGGCCAGACGCTCTCGGCCGAAGAGATCATGTACGGCACGCTGCTGCTCATCGGGGCCGGCAACGACAGCACGATGGCGACGTACGCAAGCGCGGTGAAGGCTCTCGTCGAGAACCCGGGGGAGCGCAAGAAGGTGCTGGACGATCCGTCTCTGGTTCCGAGCGTTGTCGAGGAGGCGCTGCGGATGTTCCCGGCGTTCTCGATGATGCGCCGGACGGCGACGAAGGACATCGAGATACGCGGCCAGCTGATCAAAGAAGACGACAAGGTCGTGATGTGGTACCCGTCCTCGAACCGCGACGAGGACCGTTACGAGGACCCGGACCGCTTCGACGTCACGCGGAACCCGGAGCACCAGGCATTCGGAGCTGGCGGACGGCATTTCTGTCTCGGCAACGCGCTGGCCCGGCTGGAACTGCGGCTGATGCTCGAGGAAACGCTCAAGCGCTACCCGGAGATGGAAATCGTCGGCGATGCGCCGCACGCCGAGTCGTTCTTCGTCAACCAGGTCAAGGCATTGCCGGTCCGGCTCGGCCCGCGCGCCGGGTGACCGGCCACGGCCCCGCCGTCGCCCTTCTCGCGGAGGGAGACGACGGGGCCGTTTCAGGTCCGGTCTGCGCGGATCGTCAGCCCGCGGTCCGGATGAGCTTGCGGTTGACGAACTCTTCCGCGCCGAGCCGTCCGAGTTCGCGGCCGAACCCGGACAGCTTCACGCCGCCGAACGGCAGGCCGGGTTCCTCGGCTCCGACGATATTGACGTAAACCATGCCGGCTTCGAGCTGGTCCGCGACCCGCTGCGCCTGCTCCGGATCGGTGCTGAACACATAGGAGCCGAGCCCGAACGGAGTGTCGTTCGCGACCGCGATCGCTTCCTCCTCCGAGCGCACGCGGTACACATTCGCGAAGGGCCCGAAGAACTCCTCTTTGCCCGCCTCGTTGCCGGGATCGATGTCGACCAGCACGGTCGGGTCGAAGAAGGCCCCGTTCCGGGTGCCGCCCAGCGCGACCCGCGCCCCGCCGTCGACCGCGCGGCGCAGCTGATCCTCGAGCCCCTCCGCGGCAGCGACCGAAGACACCGGGCCCAGCACGGTGTCTTCGGCGGTGGGGGAGCCGGGGCTGAGCTGGGCCAGTTTGGCGGTGACCTTCGCGAGGAACGCGTCGTAGAGATCGTCCATGACGATCCAGCGCTTCGCACCGTTGCACGCTTGGCCGGCGTTGTCGTAGAACCGGGCGCCCAGCGCGGATTCCACGGCGGTGTCGAGATCGTCGGTGCTCAGCAGGAGGAACGGGTCCGAGCCGCCGAGTTCGAGGACCGCCTTCTTGAGGTGCCGGCCGGCGGTCGCCGCGACGTGCGCGCCGGCCTTTTCCGAACCGGTGACCGACACTCCGGCGACCCGGGGGTCGGCGATGATCGAGTCGATCTGGGCGTAGGTGGCGTAGACGTTCTCGTAGGCGCCGGCCGGGAAGCCCGCGTCCAGCAGCAGCTGTTCGATCGCGGCCGCCGACTCGGGGCACTGGGACGCGTGCTTGAGGAGGATTGTGTTGCCTGCCATCAGGTTCGGCGCGGCGAAGCGGGCGACTTGGTAGTAAGGGTAGTTCCACGGCATGACGCCGAGCAGAATGCCGACGGGCTGCCGCCGGATCACCGCGGCGCCTTCGCCCCACTGAAGCGGGACCGGCTCGTCGGCGAGGAATTCCGCGGCGTGCTCGGCGTAGTACTCGAAGATGGCTGCCGCGAAGTCGACTTCCAGGACGCCTTGGTTGGTCGGCTTGCCCATTTCCCGGCTGATGATGAGCGCCAGCTCGTCCCGGCGCTCGGCGAACAGCGCGGCCGCTTTGCCGAGCAGCGCCGCGCGATCGGAGACCGACGACGAACGCCCCCACTGGCGGTAGGCGGACTCGGCGCGGTCGAGCTTCGCGGCCAGCTCGCCGTCCGTCAGCGCGGCGTACTCCTTGAGGGTCTTCCCGCTGGTGGGGTCGACAACGGCGTAGGTGCTCACGTCATCCTTCTTTCTCGATCGCCGGGCGCGTGGCGTCCACCCTGAGCGACCTGGTGCGACGCGGAGGTTTCGAGTCGCCAAGGACTGCCTGGCCGGGGGATGCGCGCACGGGCTGTCATCCGTGTCGGGGC
Organism: Amycolatopsis sp. cg13; assembly: GCF_041346965.1. Taxonomy (GTDB): domain Bacteria; phylum Actinomycetota; class Actinomycetes; order Mycobacteriales; family Pseudonocardiaceae; genus Amycolatopsis. The sequence continues at coordinate 1,344,089 of NZ_CP166848.1, read as the reverse complement.
GCTCCTCCGACGAGGCGCAGCGCCAGGTCGGCATACCGGTCCGCGATCTGTGCCGGGGTCCAGCGGCCGCCGTCGCGGTACCAGCGCACGAGATCGATGCCGAGCGAAAGGACAGCGGCGGCGGCCAGTTCGACGTCGGGTACGTCGAATGCTTCGTCCCGCACGCCGCGGGCGACGATCCGGCGTATCTCTTCGTCGATCGCGCGGCGGATGCCGCGGATCTCCGCGAGGTGCTCGGGAGCGAGAGCGGCGAGTTCGTAGTTGACGATGCGCGCGCCGGTCGGGCTGCTTGCGTGGTGCAGGGCGAAATCGTGCATCGCCCGGTGCAGCGCTTCGGCCGGATCGACGGTGGTCGCGATCGCCGCCCGGACGAGGCGGAGCGTGGTTTCGTGCCCGTCCTTCGAAATCTGGTAAAGCAGTTCTTCCTTCGATTTGTGGTGCACGTAGAGCACTGCCGGGCTCTTTCCGGCCGCAGCGGCGATGTCGCGCGTCGTGGTGCCGTGAAAACCCTTGTCGGCGAATGCTTTCACCGCTGCTTCGTGGAGGAGGGAACGAGTGTCTGAGGGGTGCTCTGGAGTGTCCGGCACGGGTGGTCCTCTCGTCGGGGCCGCCGGGGCATCCCCCAGCCGGGTGCGACGTCGTGGATGTGCCGCGGGATGCGCGGCGGTGCGGCCTAGCTTGGCATAAGCGAGCGCTTAGTCAACCCAGGAGAGCACATGCCCGAAGCTGTCATCGTCGCCACCGCCCGTTCCCCGATCGGCCGAGCGGGAAAGGGGTCGCTCAAGGAGATCCGGCCGGACGACCTCGCGGCCCAGATGGTGCGGGCGGTGCTCGGGAAGGTGCCCGAGCTGGATCCCCGCGAGATCGGCGACCTGATTCTGGGCTGCGGGCAGCCGGCCGGCGAGTCCGGCAACAACCTGGGCCGGGCGGTCACTGTGCTGTCCGGATTGGACCATCTTCCCGGGGTGACCGTAAACCGTTACTGCTCAAGCAGTCTGCAGACCACCCGGATGGCCTTTCACGCGATCAAGTCCGGGGAAGGCGACGCCTATCTCTCCGCCGGGGTGGAGACGGTCAGCCGCTACGTCAACGGGACGGCCGACATCGCCGACGCGCAGCACCCGGCATTCGCCGATGCCCAGGCGCGCACGGAGAAGCGCGCTGAAGGCGACGCGGAAGCGTGGACCGACCCGCGCGAGTCCGGGCAGCTGCCGGACCTGTACATCGCGATGGGACAGACCGCCGAGAACGTCGCCCAGGTGCTCGGCATGTCGCGCGAGGAGCAGGATGCCTTCGGCGTCCGCAGCCAAAACCTGGCTGTACAGCGGATCGACGAAGGCTTCTGGGCTCGGGAGATCACGCCGGTCACGACGCCGGACGGCACGGTCGTGACGGCCGACGACGGCCCGCGGCGGGGTACGACTCTCGAAGGCGTCAGCCAGCTCAAGCCGGTGTTCCGTCCGGACGGTACGGTGACAGCCGGGAACGCGTGTCCGCTCAACGACGGTGCGGCCGCGTTGGTGGTCATGAGCGACACCCGTGCGAAGGAACTCGGGCTGACGCCGCTGGCGCGGATCGTCTCCACCGCGGTCACCGCGCTCTCGCCGGAGATCATGGGGCTCGGCCCGGTTGAGGCGATCCCGGCGGCGCTGAAGAACGCCGGTCTGGCGCTTAGCGACATCGATCTGGTCGAGATCAACGAAGCGTTCGCCGTGCAGTCGCTCGGCTCCGCGCAGCAGTTGGGCATCCCGCTGGAGAAGCTGAACGTGAACGGCGGCGCGATCGCCGTCGGCCATCCGTTCGGGATGACCGGAGCCCGGATCACCGCGACCCTGATCAACTCCCTGCAGTGGCACGACAAGCAGTTCGGTGTCGAGTCGATGTGCGTCGGCGGCGGCATGGGCATGGCGATGGTGCTGGAGCGGCTGTCGTGACCGGCCGGTTCGCCGGCAAGACCGCGATCGTCACCGGTGCCAGCCGCGGCATCGGGTTCGCTGTCGCCGAACGCCTGGTCGCCGACGGCGCGCGCGTGGTCATCACCGCCCGCAAGCAGGAGGCGCTGGACGAAGCGGTCGCCCGCCTCGGCGGCCCGGAAACGGCGCTGGCGGTCGCGGGCAAGGCGGACGACGCCGAGCATGAGGCGGACACGGTCCGGCAGGCGATCGACACCTTCGGCGGCGTCGATTTCCTGGTGAACAACACCGGGATCAACCCAGCCTATGGACCGCTGGTGGATCTCGACCTCGGGGTGGCGCGGAAGGTCGTCGAAGTCAACTGCGTCGCCGCGGTTTCTTGGGTACAGAACGTGTACCGCGCCTGGATGCGCGAACACGGCGGCGCGATCGTCAACGTCTCGTCGCTCTCCAGCGTCCGGACGGCCCCGAACATCGGCTTTTACGGGGCCACCAAAGCGATGCTGAATTCCCTGACGGAACTGCTCGCGGTGGAACTCGGGCCCGGCATTCGCGTCAACGGGGTCGCTCCCGCGGTCGTGAAGACGAAGTTCGCCAGCGCGCTCTACGAAGGACGCGAGGAGCAAGCCGCGCAGGCCTATCCGTTGAAACGGCTCGGCGACACCGAAGACATCGGCGGAGCGGTCGCGTTCCTGCTCTCGCCGGACGCTGCCTGGATGACCGGGCAGACCGTCGTCATCGACGGCGGTGTCAGCCTCACCGCGGGCGAATGACCAACACCATCGACAGGAGTCATGCATGAGCACCACCCGTCGTACCGCCATCGTCACCGGCGCAGCCCGAGGCATCGGCGCGGGTGTCGCCGAACGCCTTGCGGCAGACGGATTCGCGGTCGCCGTACTAGACCTGGACGAGGCGGCGTGCGCGGCCGTAGTCGACCGGATCTCCGAAGCAGGCGGTACCGCGCTCGCCGTCGGGGTCGACGTCTCCGACGAGGAAGCGGTCGAGGCCGCCGTCGCCCGGGTCGCGGCCGAACTCGGCGACCCGGCCGTGCTGGTCAACAACGCCGGGATCCTCCGCGACAACCTGCTGTTCAAGATGACGGCCGCGGACTGGGACGCCGTGATGGGCGTGCACCTGCGCGGGTCCTTCCTGATGAGCCGAGCGGTCCAAGGGTTCATGACGAAGGCCGGCTGGGGACGCATCGTGAACCTGTCCAGCACTTCGGCGCTCGGCAACCGCGGCCAGGCCAACTACGCGGCGGCCAAGGCGGGCTTGCAGGGCTTCACCAAGACCCTCGCCCTGGAACTGGGCAAGTTCGGCGTCACCGCGAACGCGATCGCGCCCGGCTTCATCGAGACGGAGATGACCAAGGCCACCGCTGAGCGGATGGGCGTCTCCTTCGACGACTTCCGGACAGCCGTGGTCAAGGACATCCCGGTCGCCCGCGGCGGTCTGCCCGCCGACGTCGCGCACGCAGCCTCGTTCTTCGCCAGCGAAGGCGCCGGGTTCGTCTCCGGCCAGGTGCTCTACGTGGCAGGCGGGCCGAAGGCATGAAGACTTTCAACGGAGTCGCGGACCTCGAACAGGCAGTCGGGACTCATCTCGGGTACTCGGAGTGGCACTCGATCACCCAGGAACAGATCGACGCCTTCGCCGGGGCGACCGGGGACCAGCAGTGGATCCACGTCGACCCGGAGCGGGCGGCGTCCGGCCCGTTCGGCACGACGATCGCGCACGGATTCCTCACGCTCAGCCTCGTTTCGATGCTGAGCTGGCAGGTCTACCGGATCGAGGGCGTGTCGGCCGGGCTCAACTACGGGGCCGACCGGCTGCGCTTTCCCTCGCCGGTTCCGGTCGGCTCCCGGGTGCGGGCGGGGGTCGAACTGCTCGGCGTCGCCCCGAAGACGATGGGCTACCAGGTGACGAGCCGGGTGACCGTCGAGCGCGAGGACGGCGGGAAGCCGGCTTGCGTGGTCGACCTGCTCGCGGTCGTGGTGCCGTGATGAGCCAGGAGTCGTTGCCGGGCCTCGATCTCGACCGGTTGGGGGAGTGGCTGCCGAGCGCGGTCCCGGAGGCCGGTGCGGACCTGTCGGCGCGGTTGATCGCGGGCGGCAAGTCGAATCTGACCTACGAGGTGAGCGACGGCGTCCGCACCTGGATCGTTCGTCGTCCTCCGGTCGGTCACCTGCTGGCCACCGCACACGACATGGCCCGCGAATACCGCGTCATGGCCGCTCTGCAGGATTCCGCCGTGCCCGTGCCGCGCACCTTCGCACTTTGCCGCGACGAGACGGTGCTGGATGCTCCGTTCTACGTGATGGAACGGGTCGACGGGCGGCCGTATCGGTTCCGGGCGGACATCGCGCCGTTGGGTCCACAAAGGACTCGGTCGATCGCGGAGTCGTTGGTCGACACGCTGTCCGCGTTGCACGCCGTCGATCCGATCGCGGTCGGGCTGGCGGACTTCGGCCGTCCGGAGGGATTCCTCGGCCGCCAAGTGAATCGGTGGAAACGGCAGTTCGACGCTTCGCACACCCGGGACCTGCCGCGGGTCGACCAGCTGTACATCGCGCTGCTGTCCTCGGTGCCCGCCGAATCCGCGACCGGCATCGTGCACGGCGACTTCCGGCTCGACAACGTGCTCGTGGACGACCAGGACCGGCTGCGGGCGGTGATCGACTGGGAGATGGCGACGCTCGGCGACCCGCTCACCGACCTCGCGCTGATGCTCGTCTACGGCCGCCTCGGCGAGGAGGCGGCCGGGAACCAGATCGTGGATGTCGCGTCGGCTCCGGGATTTCTGTCCGAGCGCGAGATCATCGAGCGCTACGCCGCCGCGAGCGACCGCGATCTTTCCCGGTTCGGCTTCTACCTCGGCCTGGCGTCGTTCAAGCTGGCCGGCATCGTGGAGGGCATCCATTTCCGGTATGTCAACGGGCAGACCGTCGGCGACGGTTTCGCGGACGTCGGCCAGTCCGTCGAACCGCTGCTCGAACGCGGCCTCGACGCGATGAGGGAGTACCGCTGATGGAATTCCAGTACGACGCCCGCACCGAAGAACTGCGCGCCGAGCTGCTCGATTTCATGGACAGCCACGTTTATCCGGCCGAAGAGGTCTTCCCGGAGCAGCTCGCAGCGCTGCCGGACCGCTGGGCTTGGGACAGCGCACCGATTATGCGCGAGCTGCGTGCCGAAGCGCGGCGTCGAGGTCTGTGGAATCTCTTCCTGCCCGGAGAACACGGTGCGGGCCTCACCAACCTGCAGTACGCCCCGCTGGCGGAAATCACCGGACGCAGCGGGCATCTGGCACCGGCGGCGCTGAACTGCGCGGCGCCGGACACCGGCAACGCGGAAGTGCTGACCCAGTTCGGCACCGCGGAGCAGAAGGAACGCTGGCTCGAACCCTTGCTGGCGGGCGAGATCCGGTCGGCCTTCGCGATGACCGAGCCCGCGGTCGCGTCGTCGGACGCGACGAACATCGAGCTGAGCATCGTGCGCGACGGCGACGAGTACGTCCTTAACGGCCGCAAGTGGTGGATCACCGGTGCGATGAACCCGAACTGCCGGATCTTCATCGTGATGGGCAAGACCGACCCGGACGCCGAGCGGCACCGGCAGCAGTCGATGATCCTGGTCCCGCGAGACACGCCCGGTTTCTCCGTCGTGCGCGACATGCACGTGTTCGGTTATGACGACCACGAGCACGGCGGGCACGCGGAACTGGTCTTCGAGAACGTACGGGTCCCTGTCGCGAACCTGATCGCGGGCGAAGGCGAGGGATTCGGCATCGCGCAGGCCCGCCTGGGGCCGGGCCGGATCCACCATTGCATGCGGGCGATCGGCGTCGCCGAGCGGGCCGTCGAGCTGATGTGCGCCCGTGCGGCGGAACGGGTCGCGTTCGGCAAGCCGCTCGCCGAGCAAGGGGTGATCCGCGACTGGATCGCCGAGTCGCGAGTGCGGCTGGAACAGCTGCGGCTGCTCGTCCTGAAAACCGCGTGGCTGATGGACACCGTCGGCAACCGGGGCGCGCACACCGAAATCCAGGCGATCAAGATCGCGACACCCGCCACCGTGCAGTGGATCCTGGACAAAGCGATCCAGCTGCACGGCGCGGGCGGGCTGTCGCAGGACTTTCCCTTGGCCGCCGCCTATTCCGCCAACCGGACGCTGCGATTCGCCGACGGGCCGGACGAGGTGCACAAGAACGCGCTGGCGAAGGCGGAACTGCGTCGCCAAGCCGAACGGAGGCAAGCGAAATGACGCCCGACGAACTGGCTGGGAAGGTCGAGGACTTCCTTGCCTCGCACGACCCCGCGACGACCGAGCGCACGGAGTTCCTGCGAGCGCGGTTCGATGCCGGTCTGGCCTGGGTCGCCTTTCCCGAGGGGTACGGCGGGCTTGGGCTGCCGCAAGTGCTGCAGTCCGAAGTGGACCGGTTGTTCGCGGACGCGGGTGCGCCGACGAACCGGCCCGAGCGCAACGGCATCGGGCTCGGCATGGCCGCGCCGACGATCCTCAGCTACGGCACGACGGAGCAAAAGGACCGCTTCTTGCGTCCACTGTGGACCGGCGAGGAGATCTGGTGCCAGCTGTTCAGCGAGCCGGGCGCCGGGTCCGACCTGGCGAACGTCTCCACTCGCGCGGTGCGCGACGGGGACGGGTGGGTCGTCAACGGACAGAAGGTCTGGACCTCCGGCGCGCACAACGCGCGGTTCGCCATCCTGCTGGCCCGGACCGATCCGGACCAGCGCAAGCACTTCGGGCTCACGTACTTCCTGTGCGACATGACCGACCCGGGCGTCGACGTCCGCCCGTTGCGGCAGCTGACCGGCGAGGCCGAGTTCAACGAGGTCTTTCTCACCGACGTTCGGATCCCGGACAGCCAGCGGCTCGGCGCGGTCGGGGAGGGCTGGAAGGTCGCCAACGCGACGCTGAACAACGAGCGCGTCTCGATCGGCAAATCCGCCGAGCGCGAGTCCGGCATGATCGGCGTCGTCGCCTCCGCCTGGCGAGAACATCCCGGGAAGCGGACGCCCGAGCTGCACGACCGGCTGCTCAAACTGTGGGTGGAGGCGGACGTCGCGCGCGCCACCGGCGCCCGGCTGCGGCAGAAGCTCGCCCAGGGCCAGCCCGGTCCCGAGGGCTCGACGATGAAGCTGACCTTCGCCCGGCTCGCCCAGGCCCTGTCCGGCCTGGAACTCGAATTGCTCGGCGAGGACGGCCTGCGCTATTCCGATTGGACGATGGTCCGGCCGAAGCTGGTCGACTTCACCGGCCGCGACGCGGGATACCGCTATCTGCGTGCGAAGGGCAACTCGATCGAGGGCGGCACCTCGGAAATCCTGCGCAACATCGTCGCGGAGCGGGTGCTGGGCCTGCCCGGAGAACCGCGCGTCGACAAAGACGTCCCCTGGAAGGACATCCCGCGATGACCCCGGCAAGCGATCTCGACCTGCTCCCGACGGAGATCGAGGAGGACCTGCGCGCCAGCGTCCGGGACGTGCTCGCGGACCAGTGCGACCCGAACGTGGTGACGGCGCTGTACGACGGCGATCGGAAGGTCGTCGGCGGCCTGTGGAAGACCCTGTCGGCCGATCTCGGCCTGGCCGGCCTGCTGATTCCGGAGTCTCATGGCGGGCACGGCGCATCGGCGCGGGAGGCGGCGGTCGTCGCCGAGGAACTGGGCCGGGCGGCTGCGCCGACCCCCTTCCTGACGAGCGCGGTGATCGCCACGACCGTGCTGCTGGACTCCGGTTCTCCGCTGCTTGCCGAACTGGCGGCCGGAACCCGCACTGCTGCGCTGGCCGTGCCGTGGTCGACCGGTCCGTACGAGGTCCTCCCGGCCCTCTCCTCGGAAGGCGACCGCATCACCGGCACAATCACCAGCGTCGCCGGAGCGCTCGAAGCGGACTTGCTCCTGGTGCCGGTCTCGACGCCGGACAGGATCGCGGTGTGCGCGGTCGACGCGGACGCCGTCTCGAGGGAACCGGTGGTGTCGTTGGACATGACCCGGCAGCTCGCTGACCTCACGTTCGACCGTGCGCCGGGTCCGGTGGTCCTCGCCGATGCCGAGCCGGCGATACGGCACGCGCTCACGGCGGGAGCCGCGCTCCTGGCGGCCGAACAGGTCGGGGTCTCGCGGTGGTGCCTGGAGACGACGGTGTCCTACCTGAAGGTGCGGCGTCAGTTCGGCCGCGTCGTCGGTGGGTTTCAGGCGTTGAAGCATCGGCTGGCCGACCTGTACACCGAGATCGAGTCAGGGTCGGCGGCCGCCGGTTACGCCGCCGCGACCTTGGCCGCCGACGATCCGGACGTGTCGATCGCCGCGGCCGTCGCACAGTCCTACTGCGGCGACATGGCGGTGCACGCGGCGGAGGAAGCGGTTCAGCTGCACGCGGGCATCGGGATGACCTGGGAGCATCCGGCGCATCTGTATCTGAAGCGGGCCAAGGCCGATCAGCTCGCGCTGGGGTCGCCGGGTGCGCACCGAGGCACCCTCGCGCGCTTGGCAGATCTGCCTCCCGCTGCGGTTCTCCTAGCCTGACCGCTGTCTCTGGGCTCCAGCAGATGCGGCGCGTGATCTGCTGGAGCCCGTCGGCGGCCCGGCTTACCGCCCGTCCACTTCCTGCTGGAGCACCCAGCTCGCGATCTGGGTGCGCGCCTTGAACCCGCGCTTGGCCAGGATCTTTTCGACATGGCCTTCGGCGGTCCGCAGGGAAATCACCAGTTTCGCGGCGATCTCCCGGTTCGACATGCCCTCGGCCACCAACCGGGCGACCTCGAGTTCGCGGCGGCTCAGCCCGGACGGCGCGGAGTTCGCTCTGCGCTCGGGCTGCTGCTGCGGCTCGCGCAGGGCGAACGCGAGCGTTTCTTCGACGGTGAACCTGCCGCCGCGCTCGCGAGCAGGCTGGAACTTCTCCGCGGCCAGGTCCATCCGGCCCTGCCGTTCGTACCGTCTGCGCGCCCCGGGCATCAGCCGGGCACCGATCGTCCGCCACAAACTGTCGGTGGCGCCGCTCAGGGTGGCCGCGCGGTCGGCTTCGCCGCGGTCGGCGGCGACCCACGCGAGCACTTCGAGCGTCAAGGCCAGGCCGAGGGTGTCGCGGAAGGGCCGCTTGATCCGCAGCGCCTCGAACAGTTCGGCTTCGGCCGTCTCGTGCTCGCCCCGGACCAGCGCGAGCATCCCGCGCAGCCACCGGGCGTAGGAGAGATTCCAGCGTTCCCCAGCCGCGGTGCAGCGTTCGTAAAGCTCCTCGACGAGTTCCGCCGCCCGGTCGAACTCTCCCAGGAGGACGTAGGTGGTGGCCATTTCCACTCGGAGGCTGTCGGCGTACTGCGCGGGGACGCCGGCCTCGGCGTACTGCTCGAGCGCCTCGGCGAAGATCGAGAGCGCGTCCCCCATCTTCTCCGCCGGGCCGAACGACCGGAAGAACCCGCGGACATGGTTGGCGAACGCGAGCGCACCGAGGTCGCCCAGCTCCGCCGCCAGGTCCCGCGCCTGCTCGGGCAGGTTCGCCAAGGTCTGGTCGCCGCCCTCGAAGGCGCCGATGTACGCGGTCGTGGCCAGTGCCCAGGCTCGTTCGAGGCTCGGTGCGGGGTCCAGGGCCAGCGCCCGGTTCAGCCACAGGCGTGCTTCGTCCATGTGGTCCATGGCGCCCCAGAACCACGGGACGGAGGCCATGGCAAGGCCGGTCCGGGCTTCGGCCGGGTCGGACACGCAGTACTCCAGCGCATGGCGCAGGTTCGCGTACTCCTGTTGCAGCCGCAGCGCCCACTCTTCTTGCCGCGGTCCCGCCCATTCCCGTTCGGCGGTCTTGACGAGATGGGCGTACCAGTCGCGGTGGCGGCGAGCCAGGGCAGTCTCCTCGCCGGCCGCGGCCAGCCGGGTGCGGCCGTATTCGCTGATGGTTTCCATCATCCGGAACCGGACGTGGGTTCCGTGCTCTTCCCGGACCAGGATGGACTTGTCCACCAGCCCCGCAACGGTGTCGAGGACAGCGGCCCGCGGGAGGCGGTCGTCCGTGCACACTGCCTCGGCCCCGGGGAGGTCGAACCCGCCGGCGAAGACCGACGAGCGGGTCCAGAGCAGCTGTTCCGCGTCGGTGCAGAGGTCGTAGCTCCAGTCGATGAGCCCCTGCAGCGTCCGGTGCCGTTCGGGGATGGTGCGGTTGCCCTCCCGCAGGATCTTGAAACGGTCGTCCAGCCGGTCGGCCAGCTCCTGCACGGTCAGCACCCGCAGCCGGACCGAGGCCAGCTCCAGCGCCAGCGGGATGCCTTCGAGACGATGGCAGAGCCGCACGACGGCGGCCTCGTTTTCGGGCGTGATCCGGAACCCGGGAACGACCGACGCCGCCCGGTCGGCGAACAAGGAGACCGAGGGATAGTGCAGGGAGTCGCCCGGCGCGAGGTCGGCGTTCGGGTCGGGGACCAGCAGCGGGAAGACCGGGTAGAGGTGCTCGCCGCGCAGCCGGATGGCGTGCCTGCTGGTGGCGAGGACGCTCACCTCGGGCGCGCCGCCGAGCACCTCGTCGACGAAGTCCGCGATCGCTTCGACGAGGTGCTCGCAGTTGTCGAGAATCAGCAGCAGCCGGCGCGACTGGAGGTAGTCCCGGAGGACGGCGAGCGGGCCGGCTGTGGTCCGCGAGCGGATCCCGAGCGCGTCGAGCACGGTGTGCGGAAGAAGGTCGGGATCCTTCAGCGAGGCCAGTTCGACCAGGCACACCCCGTCGGGGAACGCCCGGTTCAGCTCCTTCGCGACCTGGAGCGCGAGCCGGGTCTTGCCGACTCCGCCGAGGCCGGTCAGCGTCACGAGCCGGGTGCTCGAGAACAGCTGGCGGACGGCGACGATGTCGTTGCGCCTGCCCACGAAACTCGTGAGGCTGGCCGGGACTGTCCTCGTCGTTGAGGCAGACGGAGAAGCCATGAGGTCCTTGGTCTCGCGGTGGGCGGGTCGTGGAGAAGTCTATGCCCGGCCGATCCCGGCGGGCGGCTTCGGCATGCGGCTCGGACCGCGCGGACACCGGCCCCGACGAGTACGCGAGCGGTCGTCGAGGCTGGTGTCGCGGTGCTGACGGCGGCCCGGGGCGGGGTGGCGCGGGCAACGGCCGCCCCGTCTCGCGCGAGCGGTCAGATCTCCTCGGGCGCTACCTGCTCGGCCAGGCGCGGGAGATTCTGGGCTAGGCGTCGCTCCTTTCGTCGGGTTTCCCGTCCTGCCGGGGGAGGGAGAGCAGTGCCTGTGCGTAGAGGCCGAGCTTGCCGAAGCCCGCTGCGTCCGCCTCCTCCAACGTCGTGACCGCGGCCTCCAGCAGCCGCGGCTGGCGGCCGTCCGCGCGCAGTGCGGCGGCCGTCCGTTTCGCGCCCGCGGCATAGGTTTCGAGCGTGGCCTGGTCCGTAGAGAAGTCGCCGCTCTCGATCGCCGCCGCTGCCTCCTTGCTGCTGTGGCCGATCGTGCGCAGCACCAGCTTGGTGGTCTCGCGGAGCATCTCCGCTGGGACGCCCTGCGCCTTGGCATAGCTGGCTGCCTCGAGGTAGGCACCCATCGCGGTCACGTAGAACGACCCGATCATCGCCGAATCCACCGCGCTGGCCGCGCCGATCCGCTCGGAGATGTGCTGGGACTTGCCGCCGAGGCACCGAAGGGTCTTTTCGTGCGCTGACCAGACCTCAGGAGAACCCGAGTACAGCACGAGCGCGTCCGGTGAGCCGACGAACTCGGGGAAGGTGAGGAGCGAGCCGTCCAAATAGGGCACGCCGCGCTCGGCGGCCCATTCCGCCATCGATTCCGCTTCAGCGGGGACGCTCGTACCGAGGTTTACCAAGGTGGTCCCGTCCCAGTCGCGCACTGGAGCCAGTGAAGACCGCGTTGTTGCGTAGTCGGCTGTGCACGCGATGATGAGCGGAGTGCCGGGGACCGCGTCCTCGATCGCCCGGACCGGCGTGATCCCCTCGCGGGCAAGGCGCTCGGCGCGTTCCGGAGTGCGGTTCCAGACCGCGACGGCGCGGCCGTGGTCGGCGAGCGTCTGAGCGAGCGCGGCACCCATCAGACCGCAGCCGACGACCGCGACGTCGTGGCGTTGTCCGGTGGCGGTCACTGGGCGGTCAGGCCGCCGTCGACGACCAGCGTATGGCCGGTCAGGTAATCCGAGGCGGCCGAGGCGAGGAACGTCGCCGGGCCGACGAATTCCTCCGGCTGCGCCCAGCGGCCCATCGGGACCTGCCGGCGGATGTACTTGGCGACGGCCTCGTTGGTTTCCAGATCGGGCAGCATCGCCGTCTGGACATAGCCCGGAGCGATCGCGTTGACCTGGACGTTCTTGCGCGCCCATTCGAGGGCGACGGCTTTGGTGAGGCCGACGAGTCCGTGTTTGGCGGCGATGTAGGCGCTGTCGTCGCGCATGCCGACGAGCCCGAGCACGGACGCGATGTTGATGACCTTGCCGCCGCCGTCCTTCAGATAGGGCGACGCGGCGCGGGTCAGCAGCCAGCAGGACTGGAGGTTCAGTTCGATGACCCGCTGGAAGACGGACGGATCGGTGTCCTCGATCGAGGAGTCGTGGTCGTCCGCGGCGTTGTTCACCAGGACGTCGAGGCCTCCCAGCGTCTCCGCGGCCGTCGTCACGCAGGAGTGGATCGCGTCGCTCGACCGCAGATCGACCGCGTGGGCCTGAAAAGTCCCGGCGGTGTCGGCGATGAGCTTGGCGGTCTCGCGCAAGCCGTCTTCGGACCGGGCGGCGCCGACGATGTTCGCGCCGCGGCGGGCGAGGCCGACGGCGATGGCCTGGCCGATGCCGCGGCTGGCGCCGGTGACGAGCACCCGGCGGCCGGTGAGGTCGAACAGGTCGGAGGTAGCGGAGAAGGCGTTCATACCCGGCAGCGTCTCGGTCAAGGGGCCGCGGATGCCGTTGGAGCGAAAGAATCCTGCCCAGCTGGGTGATGCGTCGCTTGTCCTCCCGGACCTTTTCTGCCGCCGGGCCTCCCCCGGTCGGGCTGTCTGCGGCGGCGCGCGGGGCTCATCCCCTCAGGAGCGACCACCATGAGTTGGCAATGCCGGTTCGGGCGCGTGAGCACGTCCGCGCTCGAACCGGCAGCCAAGCGCCCTCGGGTCGCCCCTCCTAGGTCAGAGGCGTTCCTCTCCAGCCGACGGGAAGCCCGTAAGCCGTTCCCAGTCCGTCAGCGTGTCGTCGAGGCGCGCCGCCATGTCGTCGAGTTCCGCCTCGGTGATGGTCAGTGGCGGCGAGATCCACATCGGCAGGCCGCGTTCGCCCATGGCCCGCCGGTTTCCGTACAGCGCCGAGTAGAAGACCAGGCCGTTCGCGAGGCCGACCTGCTGGAAGCGCTGCTCGGCGTGGACATTCCTCGGGAAGTAGGTCCGCCCGTCGGGGCCGACCAGTTCGAGGACCATGAAGAGGCCCCACCCGCGGACGTCCGCCACGGACGGATGGGCCAGCAGGCTCTCGCGAAGGGCGAACAATTGCGCGCTCCGGGCCCGGCAGTTGTCTAGCAGCCGCTCCGCCTTGATGATGTCGATCGTCGCGACACCGGCCGCGCACGCCAGTGCGTTTCCGCCGTTGGTGAAGCCGTGGACGAAGCCAACACCGTCGACGAAGGGCTGGTTGACGCGGTCGTGAACGGAGACCGCGCCCAGGGGGACATTGGCCGACGAGATGCCCTTCGCGAACGTCATGATGTCCGGGACGACGCCGTGGTGGTCGATGCCGAACCATTCGCCGGTGCGGCCGAATCCGGTGACGACCTCGTCGTCGATGAACAGCACGTTGTTCTCGTCGCAGATGCGACGCACTTCCCGCCAGTACAGCGCGGGTGCGACGACGCCGTAATCGGAACCGCAGCCGTGCGGGGTGGCGATGAAGGCAGCGATGGTCGGGGCTCCTTCGAACGCGATGAGGCGCTCCAAGTCCCGCGCGCAGCTCAGTGCCCAGTCGTCCCGGCTGACGCCCTCGGGGCGGCGTGCGTCGCTGTACTGATGGAGCTTCGGCCAGTGTTGGATCATCGGGTCGTAGTGCCGCAGTGTGCCCGGGTGGCCGGACAATGCCATGGTCGCCAAGGTCATCCCGTGGTACGACTCGTAGCAGCTGATGATCTTGTGCTTGCCCGGATTTCCGGTCGCCACGTGGTATTGCCGGGCGAGCTTCAGCGCGGTCTCTACTGCCTCCGAGCCGCCTGAGACGAGGTAGCTGCTGTTGTGTCCCTCGGGCGTGATGTCGGCGATCGCCTCGCCGAGGTCGATCCGGCGCCGGTTGGCCAGCGTCGGGTGCACGAAGCAGTACCGGTCGAACTGCTCGATGATCGCCTCGCGCATCTTCGGATGTCCGTGCCCGAGGTTGACGGCCATCGGCCCGCCGGAGATGTCGTAGTACCGGTTTCCCTTGGTGTCGTAGATGAAGACGCCCTCGGCTCGCGCCACTTCTACGTCGAGTGCGTGGTAGTTGAAGGCGCGACCCCACTCTCCGTCGGCCTCGAGCGGGGCGTAGGCCGCCTCTGGCGATTCCGCCATCTCAATCAGCTCCTCGTGTTCTCGTGGACGGTGAACTGCGGCTCGCGACCTTCGGCGAAGGCCGCGGCGGCTTCTTTGGAGTCGGGTCCCTGGGACGCCTCGACGCTGGCGAGCGTCTCGCGGCGCATGATCTCCTCCGTTGTGCCGTCCCAGGCCTGGTCGAGCAGGTTCTTGGCCAGCCGCAGCGCGGTAGGCGACTTGCGCTTCAGGACGGCGACGACGCGGGCGACCTCGGCGTCCAGTTCGGCATCATCGACGACCTGGTTGACCAGACCCCACGTCTGGGCTTGCGCGCCGTCGAAGGGCTCGCCGAGCAAGATGATCTCCTTCGCGACGACCGGCCCGGCGGTACGCGGCAGCACCGCGGTGAAGCTGTTGGTGACGACGAGCCCGACGGCGGTCTCGGTGAAGCGGAACACCGCGGAACTGCCTGCGATCACCAAGTCGCCGCTCAGCGCGATCTCGGCGCCGCCGCCGATCGCGTAACCGTGCACCCGGGAGACCACCGGAACCGGGCAGGACCGGATGCGACGGGTGATCTCGTGCAGCCGGTCCGTGGTGGCGGCCAGTTCGTCCTCGGTCATCGGCGGTTCGCTGGTCTGTTCGGCGGACCATTTGAGGTCGTGCCCCGCGGAGAACGCGCGGCCCGCTCCGCGCAGCACGACGACCCGGGTAGACGCGTCCAGGTGCTCGAAGGCCCCGTCGAATGCCCGCAGGAGTTCGGGATTGAGGGCGTTGAGCCGCTCGGGCCGGTTCAGGGTGATGGTCAGAACGCCGTCTTCGAGCGAGGTCAGCACCACGGGTTCGGTCATGGAGGAATCGTCGGCACGGGAGACTGCGCACGCCGTCGGCGGCGGATCAACCGCACCCAGCCGGGGGAATCAGCGGGTTCGTCGCGCCCCGATCGGACCATGCGGTGACCGACCGGGGCGTCGCCACCCGCTCGCCACACCCCGGTCCGGCAGGTCATCCGGCAGTCATCGCGGCCCAGGAAGAAAAGGCCTGTTCCGTGTTCTGTGCCCACCACTTGCTGTTGTACGCGGCCTCGCCGTCCATCTTGTCGACGTGGTTCTGCGGGAGCCATTCCTCGAAGATCGCGGGCACCTTCGGCTTCGACTTGGGAGTCGTGGGGCCGTAAGGGACGTTCTCGGTGAATGCGGCCTGCGCTTCCGGCGTCGCGATGTAGTTCAGCAGTGCCGCTTGCGCCTTCGGGGCCTTCGATCCCTTGACCGCGTACAGCGCCGCCCACGCGGCGAAACTGTGATCCCAGACGACCTTCACTGGTGCGCCCTTCTGGGCCGAGAGGGCGGCCCGGCCGAGATAACACAGGCACATGGCGAAGTCCCCGGACTCGAGCTGCTGCGACTCCTGGGCGAGGGTGGCGTCCAGCGTCAGGTCCTTGCCCAGCGTCTTGACCGTGCTCGCCGCGCGATTCAGGGCCAGCGGGTAGAGCTGGTCGGGCGCGACTCCGCTCGCTAGCAGCAGCGTCTCGAGACCGCCGACCGCGTAGTTGTACATGAGGCGCTGGCCGGGGTACTTGGCGGTGTCCATGAAGTCCGTGATCTTGGCGGGCGGGTTGTTGCCGAATTTCTTGGTGTTGTAGACGAGCGCGATCTGCTCCACCGAGACCGGCACGGCGCACTCGTCCGCGACGTACTTGGGGTCGACGTCGCTGACGCGGACGCCGAGGTCCGACCGTTTTTCGTAGAGAGAGCCGCAGCCCTGCGACCCGTTCCCGGTGTCGAGCCAGATGACATCCCAGGTGGGGTTGCCCGCCTGCACCATCGCCTTGACCTTGGCCGGGTCGGAGGGCGAGTCGGTGGCAACCTGGACGGCTGTCTGCCGCGCGAAGGGCTCGAGCCATGCCTTCTTGGCGGCAGCAAGCGTGTCCCCGCCGTAGTTCACGTAAACGAGCTGTTGGCCGGACAGACTGTCGCTGGCGTCGCTGCCGGACGACGATCCGCACGCCGCGACGAGCACGAGAGCAAGACCTCCGCTCAGCGCGGCGAGCGCGGATTTGGCTGTGCTTCTCACGATCCACCTCTGTTCAGGGGGTTCAAGGGAACGGCGATCGTGCGCGTGGCGGGCAGGTCGCTCGCGACGCTCGAAAAATTGGTTGCCCGCATGGGGGAGCGACGGCAGCGTGGGGTCTGAGGGATTCTCTTCCCCCAGCTGGGCGGCGGTCGCCGTGGTCATGCGTCCGTTTCCGCTGGCGGGAGCGGATGATGAAGGGCCGGCACCGAGAAGGGGAACAGGTTGTGAGTACTGAGATTCGGCGCACCACGACCCATTGGGGCACTTTCGACTTCACCGTGCGCGACGGGAAGGCGGAGTCCACTGGCGCACCGGCTGACGACCCCTTCGGCGCGCCGCTCGCGGTCGGTCTGCACGAGACCCTCGACCATCCGCTGCGCATCCTGCGTCCGCACGTCCGGGCAGGATGGCTGGAGCACGGGCCGCGGCGCCAGGAAAACCGCCGCGGCGGCGAGCCGATGGTCGAAGTCCAGTGGGACGAGGCCTACGACCTCGTCGCACGGGAACTCGGGCGAGTACGGTCCGAGCACGGCGACCAGGCGGTCTTCGGCGGTTCCTACGGTTGGGGCAGCGCCGGCCGATTCCACCACGCACAGAGCCAGATCCATCGCTTTCTGAACCTGGACGGCGGCTATGTCTCGTCCCGCAACAGCTACAGCATGGGTGCTCTGGAGGTCGTTCTCCCGCACGTGATCGGCGGACCAGGCGCGGGGATGTTCGACTGGAGCCCGCAATGGTCCGAGATCGCCGAGCACGGCGAGTTGTTCATCGGATTCGGCGGCGCTCCACTGAAGAACGCCCGGGTGAACAACGGCGGCTTGCGCCGGCACGGCGCGGCCGAGGCACAGCGCGCCTGTGCCGAAGCGGGCGTGCGGTTCGTCCTGGTGAGCCCGCTGCGCGACGATCTCGCACCGGAGCTGGAGGCCGAATGGGTTCCGATCAGGCCGGGGACGGACACCGCCATGATGCTGGCGATGGCTCATCACCTGGCTTCGGCGGGCCTGGAGGATCGCGACTTTCTCGACCGCTGCTGCGTCGGATACGAGCGCTTCCGTTCCTATGTCCTCGGCGAGCAGGACGGAGTGCCGAAGAGCCCGGAATGGGCCGGAGAGATCACCGGAGTGCCGGCCGGAACCACTCGGGAACTCGCCGAGGCCAGTGCGGGACGGCGCACGGTGATTTCGCTGACCTGGTCGATCCAGCGTGCGCAATACGGCGAGCAGCCCTACTGGGCCGGTGCCACCCTTGCGGCCATGACGGGCTCGATGGGCCGTCCCGGCGGCGGATTCGCGGCGGGCCTGAGCCTGAGCCACGGCATCGGCATGCACCGGGGTTCGCTGGGGACGGCGAGCCTGCCCCAGGGCCGCAACCCGGTCGACGACTTCATTCCGGTCGCGCGCATTTCCGACATGCTCCTCAACCCGGGCGCGACGGTGCAGTACGACGGAAAGGCGCTCACCTATCCGGACATCCGGCTGGTGTATTGGGCCGGCGGAAACCCCTTTCACCATCAGCAGGACCTCAACAAGCTGCTCCGCGCCTGGAACATGCCCGAGACCGTCGTGATCCACGATTCCTGGTGGACTCCCGTCGCCAGGCACGCGGACATCGTCCTGCCGGTGGCGACGCCGCTCGAACGAGACGACATCGCGGCCGGAAACCGGGACAACCATCTCCTTCCGCTGCGGCGGATTCAGGATCCGCCGGAGGGGATGCCCACGGATTTCCAGGCCTTCGCCGAGATCGCGAGCCGTCGCGGCTTCGGCGACGCGTTCACCGAGGGACTCGATGCCGACGGCTGGGTCCGCCGGCTCTATGCCGAGACCGCGGCCAGGTTGTCTCAGCGCGGCATCCAGCTCCCGGAGTACGACCGGTTCAGGGCGATGCAAGACGGGGTCGAACTGCCGCTCTCCGGCGGCACCAACGTTTTCGCGACGTTGCGCGAGAATCCCGAAGCCAACCCGCTGTCGACGCCGTCCGGCCGGATCGAGATCTACTCCGAGACGGTCGCCGCTTTCGGATACGACGACTGCCCCGGCCACGCGGTGTGGATGGCGCCGTCGGAGTGGCTGGGAAGCGCCGAAGCCCAAGCGGATCAGGACGTCTTCCACCTGCTCAGCCACCAGCCGCGCGGACGGCTGCACAGCCAGGTCGACTTCACGCCCGCCAGCATGGCGACCAAGATCGACGGACGCGAAGCGATCGTGATCCACCATGAGGACGCGCGGCGGCTGGGCGTCGCCGACGGAGACGTCGTGAAGGTGAGCAACCGGCGCGGGGCTTGCGTGGCTGCCGTCCGGACGACAGACGGCGTCCGGCCCGGGGTCGTGGTGATGGCCACCGGGGGTTGGTACGACCCGGAAAATCCCGGCGAGCCGGGCTCCCTGGATCTCCAGGGCAACCCGAACGTGCTCACCCCCGATCTCGGGACCTCACGCCTCGCCCAAGCCAGTACTGCGCAGACTTGCCTTGTCCGCATCTCGGCGTTTCCGGAGGCGCCGAAGAGCCGCGCGTATGAGCCGCCTGTGACGCAGCGGCGGTCGGGTCACTCGGTCTCTTGACCTCGGGCGGGGAGCACGTCGGTCCGTGAAGGACTCCTTGCGGGAATCCAATTCCCTTGCAGGGACTTAGGGCGGCGTTATGGGTGCGGCCGAGGCGTGTCCGCCCAGGCCGACACGGCTGGCGGACCGTTGGCTTGCGTCAGTGCGACGCGAGCGGCGGGACCTCGGCGTGTCGTCTGTGAGGGACTCCCTGAGGGAATCAGATTCCCTCAGGGAGTCCCTCACAGACTTGAAGAGGCGGGCATACTGGCGTTAATCGGGTATTTCGCTGACGTTGGTGTCCTTTATGGATGGTCGGCAGGCTGAGGCCACCCGGGCTTAAGTCCCTGGCATGGGAATCCAATTCCCGCAAGGAGTCCTTCACAGACCTAGCCGTCAGTCGCCCGTGTCGCCCGTTCCGATGACCACCCCGGCCTTGGCGGCACCGTCGGAATTGGGGAGCGCGACCGAATGCTCGGGGTCCCACGTCGCCAGCACCGGGTCGCCCTCGGCGACGGCGGACTGGTTGCCCGACTGTTCCTGCGCGATCATCGAGAACCCGACGTCGAGCTGGAGATCGAGCCGCCGGATGCCGCCCATGTAGATCACCTGGGAGACACGGCCCGGGAGAACATTCGCCCCGGAGACGGAGACCGTCGCCCCCGCGGCAGGCCGGACGAGCACCCGCTCCGGCCGCACAGTCACGACTCCGCACGATCCGGCAGGCAGGACCGAGCCGGTCGTGGGCAGCCGCAGGTCGTAACCGTCGCCGCGCAGCAGGTGCCCGGTGTCGGCCACCGTGCCCGGGAGAACGTTCGAGTCGCCGAGGAACTCCGCGACGAAAAGCGTCCGGGGCCGTTCGTAGAGATCCGTCGCGGTGCCGACCTGTTCGACGGAGCCGTTGTTGAAGACCGCGATGCGATCGGACATGACCAGGGCCTCGTCCTGGTCGTGAGTCACGTAGACGAAGGTGATGCCCAACTCGCGGTGGATCCGCTTGAACTCCAGCTGGAGGCTGGCGCGAAGGCGGCGATCCAGCGCGCCGAGGGGTTCGTCCATGAGGAGCACCCGCGGCTCGAACACCAGCGCGCGGGCGAGAGCCACGCGTTGCTGCTGGCCTCCGGAGAGTTCGCGCGGATACCGCGCGCTCAGGTCGCCCAGTCCGACCAGTTCGAGACTCCGGCCCACCCGCTCGCGGATCTCGGCCTTGGGGGTCCTGCGCCGCTTCAACGGGAAGGCGACGTTGTTCGCGACAGTCAGGTGGGGAAAGAGCGCATAGTTCTGGAAGACCATGCCGATGTTGCGTTTGTAGGGCGGCACTTGCTCGATCGGCTTGCCGTCCATCAGGACATGGCCGCTGTCGGGCTGCAGGAAGCCGGCGATCGTGTTGAGGGTGGTGGTCTTGCCGGAGCCGCTGGGCCCGAGCAGGGTGACGAACTCGCCTGCCGGAAGATCCAGGGAGATCTTGTCCAGCGCGGCGACCTCGCCGTAGCGCTTGCTCAGGTCACGGATTTCGATGGCGGCGCCGAGCACGCGTTCAGGCATTCTTGGCCTCTCTTCTGACGGCGATGATCCCGGCGACGACCAGCAGCGTGGTGCTCACCGCGATGATCACGGTCGACGCCGCGGCGATCGTCGGGGTCAGGGAGCTGGTCACGCTCTGGTAGAGCTGCACGGGGAGGGTGCGGGAGAACGGGCTGGCGAGGAAGAGTGAGACGATCGCTTCGTCCCAGGACACCAGGAAGGCGAACAGCGCGCCGGTCAGGATGCCCGGCGCGAGCAGGGGCACGGTGACGTGGAAGAAAGTCGCGACGGGCCCCGCGCCGAGCGAGGCGGCCGCTCGTTCGAGCCGGCGGTCGAAGCCCTGCAGCGAAGCGCGCACGGGGATCACGACCATCGGGATCGCGAGGGCGGTGTGGGCGACGACGAAGCCGGTGAACGATCCCGCCAGATGCCATTTCAGGAAGACGTAGTAGACGCCGATCGCGGTGATCACGCCCGGCACGATCATCGGGGCCATCAGGAACGCGGATACCGGCGTAGTCCACCGGCCCCGGCCCCGTACGAGCGCGAAGGCGCCCAGCGTGCCCAGTGAGGTGGCCAGTACCACGACGATGCCGGCCACCTTCAGCGAGAGCACGAACGATTCGGTCCATGCCGGATCGGAGAACAGTTCGCTGAACCACTGGGTCGAGAACCCGGGCGGGGGGAACTGGAAGGTGCGTGAGCTGGTGAAAGCCATCGGAACGACCACCAGCACGGGTGCGACGAGAAGCAGCGCGATCAGGGTGCAGAACGCCTTGAGCGCGATGCGGCGTGGTTGTTTCATCAGTGCGCCTCGCTTTTCGTGCCCAGCGCTCGGGTGAAGGGCCGCCCGAGAAGTGAGCCTCCGGCGAGGATCAGGAGAGTGATGAGGAGCAGTGCGAGCGCCATCGCGCCACCGCGTCCGAAGGCCAGCTGGGAGTTCACCTGGCTGACGATCTGCTGCGACAGCAGGCTGTTCTGGGGTGACCCGAGGAGAGCGGGCGTGAAGTAGAAGCCCAGCGTGAGCACGAAAACGATGGTGCAGCTGGCGGTGATTCCGGGAAGGGACAGCGGCAGGTACACCGTCCGCAAGGCGGTCCGCGGTGTCGCGCCGTGGATCTCGGCGGCCCGCAGCAGCGCCCGGTCGATCTGCGTCAGCTGGGAGTACAGCGGCAGAATCAGGAACGGCAGCATGATCTGAGCCATGCCGATGGTGACGGCCGTCGTCGTGCCCAGCAGGCGGACGTTGCCGAACCCCAAGGCGTGTAACGCTTTGACGATCGGGCCGCTGTCTCCGAGCAGGATGATCCAGGAGTAGGTGCGCACGATCAGGCTGGTCCAGAAGGGCATCAGCACGGCGGCCAGCAGCACCATCCGCCACCGGGTGGACACCACGGTCATCAGGTAGGCGTACGGATACCCGATTGCCAAGCAGAGCACGGTGACGAAGACTGACGTCAGGAAGGTCCGGCGCAGGATAGTCAACTGCGCGTCGCTGGTGAAGAACCAGTGATAGTTCGCGAACCCGGAGTCGGTGGGAGACACGAAATCGGTGAAGCTCCGCACTGACATCGTGCCCAGCGGATAAACGAAGAACAGGGCGAGGAAAGCCAGCGACACGGCTGCCGCCAGCACCCATCTCGACCGGTACAACACAGCTGTCAGCGAATTCATCGCCGGAGGTCTCCTTCGCGTTTCTCGGGCCGGTCCGGTCATCGCGCGACGACCGGACCGGACGCGTCGTTCGAGAGTCGGCTCAACCCGCGGTCATCGCGGTCCAGGCGGCGAACGTCTTGTCCGCGTTCGCCAGCCACCACTTCATGTCGGCGACCACCTCGCCCTGCGGGCCTATCTTGTCGATGTTGTTCTGGGGCAGCCACTTCCGGAGTTCGGCGGGGACGTTGGGCTTGGCCGAAGGGACTGTGGGGCCGTAGGGCAGTTGCTCGGTGAAGGCGCTCTGGGCGTCCGGGGTCGCGATGAAGTTCATGAGCGCGGCCTGCGCCTGCGGGGACTTCGAGCCCTTGACGGCGTAGACGGCGTCCCAGCCTTCCCACGCTTTGTCCCACACGACGTCGATCGGGGCACCCTTCTGGGCCGACAGGGCGGCGCGACCGAGGTAGCACAGGCACATCGAGAAGTCTCCCGACTCGAGCCCTTGGGCCTCCTGCGCCAGCGTGGAGTCGAGCGTCAGGTTGCCGCCCAGCTTCTTGATCGCCGCGGCGGCCCGGTTCGTGTCCAGCGGGTAGAGCTTGTCCGGAGCCACGCCGTCCGCGAGCAGCAGCGGGTCGATGCTGCCGGGCGCGTAGTTGAAGACGAGCCGCTTGCCCGGGTACTTCTGGAGGTCCATGAAGTCGGTGATCTTCGTCGGCGGATTGCCGCCGAACTTCTTGGTGTTGTAGACGAGTCCCACGGCCTGCACCATGATCGGCACGCCGCACTCGTCGGTCAGGTACTTGGGCGCGACATCCTTGACGTCCACGCCGATTTCGGAGCGCTTCGCGTACAGCGTCCCGCAGCCTTCCGCGCCTGAAACGGAATCGATGTCGATGGCGTCCCAGGTGGTGTTGCCGGCTTGTACCATGGCCTTGACCTTCGCCGGATCCGACGGTGAATCGGTCGCGATCCGGACGCGGGTCTTCTTCGCGAACGGGTCCAGCCAGGCCGTCTGGGCGGCCTTCAGGGTGTCGCCGCCGTAATTCACGTAAACGAGCTGCTGCCCGGAGAGACTGTCGCCTCCTTGGCCTGCTGGCGAGCCGCACGCGGCGACCAATACGAGAACGAGGGCGCTCAGCACAGCGAGTGCGGACTTGGGCTTCATGGTCACGGTCCACCCTTTGCTCGGGATACACGGTGAAGGGAGACAGACGATGCGCCCGGTCCGCGGCTCGTTCGCGGCGGCGCGAACATTGTTAGCCCACGTGGGGGAGGCGGGCGGTCGTCAGTCCACAGAGGACGTGGCCGGGGCCGAAGTTCCGTCTGGTCAGCGATTCGAGCGTCCGAGGGCCGAGTCAGGCACCCGCGCGGTGGCGGGTCACCCAGGCGGCGATCTGGGTCCGGGTCTTGAAGCCCTGCTTGGCGAGGATCTTCTCCACGTGCCCCTCCGCCGTCCGGAGCGAGATCACCAGTTGTGCGGCGATTTCCTTGTTGGAGAGGCCATCCGCGATGAGGTCGGCGACCTCGCGCTCGCGCCGCGTCAGGGGATTGGACGACGGGTCCGAAGCGCCGGTCGAAGGGGTCTCGCGCAGTGCGTACGCGACTGTCTCCTCGACGCTGAGCCGGCTGCCGCGCGTCCGTGCGGCACTGAAGGCGGTGTCTCCGATCCGAGCGCGGGCTTCCGCCTCGAAACGACGGCGCAGGCCGACGAACTGGCGGGCACCCACGGTTCGCCAGATCTGGTCGGTGCTGCCGATGATCACGGCGGCGCGTTCGGCGTCGCCGGTCCGAGCTGCCGTCCAGGACACGACCTCGAGGGTGAGCGCGAAGCCGAGGGTGTCGCGGAAGATGCGCTTGATCCGGAGGGCCTCGAGGAGGTTGCTCTCCGCCGCGGCGGCGTCATCGTCGCGCAGGAGGACGATCAGGGCGCGCAGCCACAGGGAATAGGACAGATTCCACCGCTCGCCGGCGGCGGTGCAGCGCCGGAACATGTCCTCGGTCAGTTCCTCGGCGCGGTCGTACTCCTGGAGCGCGATGTGGGTCACCGCGAGTTCGACGACGACGCTGTCGTGGAACTGACTGCGGATCCCGGACTCGTCGTACTGGCGAAGCGCCTCGTTGAACAAGGGGATCGCGGCGCGGATGTTGCCGTGCTCGAGGGACCTGCGGAATCCCATGACGTGGTTGGCGAGCGCCAGCGCGGCGAGATCGCCGAGGCTCAGCGCCATGGCGCGCGCTCGCTCGGGCAGTTCGGCGAGCTTCTCCTCGTCGCCTTGGAAGGCGGCGATGTAGCCGCGTGTCGCCAGCGCCCACGCATGCTCGTGCGAAGGGGACGACAGCATCTTCAACGCACGGTCGAGCCAGAGCTGGGCTTCGTTGAGGTGGTCCATCGCCGCCCAGAACCACGGCTGGCCGACGATCCGGACACCGGCCTCGACCTCGTCCGGCCGGTCCATGCAGTATTCGAGGGCGAGCCGGATGTTGGCGTGGTCGAGATGGAGCCGCCGGGCCCAGTCCTCCTGCTCGGAACCGGCCCAGGCGGCGGTCGCGGTCTCCACCAGGCGCGCGATCCAGTCACGGTGGCGGCGGGCGAGGGCGTCGGCCGCCGCGGGCTGGAGCAACTGCGTGGCGGCGTACTCGCGGATCGTGTCGAGCATCCGGAAGCGCACATGGCTCCGGTGGTCTTCGCGGATAACGATCGACTTCTCGACCAGACCGGTCAGCGTGTCGAGGAGTGCGGCGTCCGGGAGGGCGTCGTCGGTGCAGACTTCTTCCAGCGCGGCGAGGGAGAAGCCGCCGGCGAAGACCGAGGCGCGAGCCCACAGCAGCCGTTCTGCCGGAGTGCAGAGGTCGTGGCTCCAGTCGACGAGCGCGCGAAGGGTTTGGTGGCGCTGCGGCACATTGCGGTATCCGGAGCGCAGGAGCTGGAACCGGTCGTCAAGGCGATCCGCGAGTTCCTCGACGGTCAGGACTCGAAGCTGCACCGCGGCCAGTTCGAGCGCGAGCGGGATGCCTTCGAGGCGGTGGCACAGCCGGATGACCGCGGCCTCGAGTTCTCCGGTGACGGCGAACCCCGGAACGACCGCCGCGGCACGATCGGCGAAGAGCGCGACGGACGGGTAGTGGCTCGAGCTGCCCGGATCGAGGCGAGCCGACGGATCTGGCGCCAGGAAGGGCGGCACCGGATAGACGGTCTCGCCGGCGATGCGCAGCGCTTGGCGGCTCGTCGCCAAGACCCGCACGTCGGGCGCCGCCTTCAGGATCTGGTCGATCAGGTCCGCGGTGGCGTCCACGAGGTGCTCGCAGTTGTCCAGGACGAGGAGCATCTGACGGGGGCCGAGGTGCTCGGTGAGCGCCGCCACGACCCCGAACCTGGGTTGCTCTCGGAGCCGCAACGCGTCGGCGACAGTCTGGGGGACCAGGTCAGGCTGCGAGAGAGCTGCCAGCGAGACGAGACAGACACCGTCGGTGAGGGCGCGCTTCATCTCGCTGGCGGCGCGCAGGGCCAGCCGGGTCTTGCCGACGCCGCCGATCCCGGTGAGCGTGACCAGCCGGGTCGTCGAGAAGATCTGCCGGATCGCGGCGAGGTCGTTGCGCCTGCCGACGAAGCTCGTGATCTCCGCCGGCAAGTTCGGGGCCGATCCACGGGTCGGCCCGGAAGCTGGCGGAGCGTCCACGTCACATCCTTCACGAGCGGCTGGGAGATCGTGGCGAGCCTATCCCGGCGACTTGGCGTGCGCCGCGATCGCGGCCGTGGACCGCCGCGACAGGACCTGGTCGGCGGCCCGCTTGCCGGACCGCAGTGCGCCGTCCATGCCGGTAGCCCACATGTCGGCCGTGTGCTCACCGGCGAAGTGGACCGGACCGACGCTCTGGGCCAGCAGGCTTGGGAGGCGCGGGAAGTCGCCGAGCAGCGAAGAAACCACTCCGCCGGCGAAGGGCTCGCGCGTCCAGTCCTTCACGATCCCCGCGAGCCGGCGCGCGGGCCGGCCGAGCACCGCGGACACGATGCCGTCCAAGGCGGCGAGTGCTGACTCTTCGCCACGGAGGAAACCGTCGCCGCGATCGGCCGCGAGAGCGAGCAGGACGACGGTATCCTCGGGGCCGACCGGCCGTGCCCAGACGAGGGAGAGCGGGCCGTCGCTCATCACGCCGGTGTCGACCTTCTCGAACAACTCGGCGCCGTCGGCGTACTGCCCGATGACCTTGCCGCCTTGCGCCATCGGAGTGGCGAGCAGTGCTTCGGTCTTCCACGCGGGCAGGACCGGATCGAAGCCGATGCGCAGGGTCGGCGTCACCGGAACCGCGACGATCACGTCGTGCGTGGTGAACTCGCCGTGGTCCGTCTCCACTGTGATCTCGCGGCCGGTGCGCCGAACTGCGTGCACGACGTGGCGAAGGCGGATGTCGAGCCCCTCGCTCATCGCCCTGGCCAGGGCGTCGGTGCCGTCGGCCATCATCCAGCACACCTTGCCGACGTGGGGCGGCTCGACCATGCTCATCTGGATCTGCGAATCGTCGTGGACCGGGTTGAATCCGGTCAGTGCGAGGAAGAGCCGGCGCGCCAGCGGGCTCAGCCCGACCCGTGCCGCCCAGGCGGGGACGAGTTCGCTCGGGTCCGGCGGGCAGGCGTCGAGGGCGGCCCTGACCTCGTCGGCGACCTGGTCGCGATCAGCGTCGGGCAGGCACCGTCCCTCGACGACAGTGGTGTTGCGCAAGGACGAGGCGGCGGAGAAGCGTCCGTCCGGGTCCGCGCGCAGCAGCGCGAGCTGGGGAGTCAGGGCGACTCCGAGTTCGGCGCAGGTGCGCAGCAGTTCGTCCTGCCCGAGGTCGATGAACGAGCCGCCGAGGTCGGCGGGCTGGCCGTGCAGCAGTCGCTCGCGATCCGACCGGGTACGGCCGCCGACATACGGCTGTGCTTCGAGGACGACGACCTCCTCGCCCTGGCCGGCCAGCGAACGTGCGGCGGCGAGTCCGGCCGGACCGGCGCCAATGACTACGGTTCTCATGCGCGCACCAGCTTTCGGTCGATGTCGTCGAGGGACACGCGGGCTGGCGCCCGCAGGACCTCGCGGGCGGCGCGGAGACCCGAACGGACCGCGCCTTCCATGGTCGCGCAAAGCGAGACGTCGGTGAAGTCACCGGCGAGGTGCACTCGCCGTTCCGGGGTGGCCAGGACGGCGATCTGCGGGCGGCGTGCGGTGAAGAGAGGCATTCCCCCGATGCCGAGCGCGTAGCGATCCGCCGACCAGTTCTTGACGTGCTGAGCCAAGCGGGTCACCGGGCCGCCGATCGCGGTGGCGACGACCGCGTCGAGTTCGGCCAGCGCCAGGTCCTCGTCCTCGAGGACATAGCGGTTCTCGCCGCACACGAAGCCGCTCACGACGGCAGGACCCGTTGTGACATAAGGATTGCTCACCCACGCAGTGTTGACGGGACCGTCCGTGAAGACCGCGCTGGACAACGCGGCACGGACCGAATCTCCTTCGGAGTACTGCGCGATCACCTTCCCGCCGGACGCTCGCTGGAGGGCGGTCAGCGCCCCGGTGAGGTCCGCTGGCAACGGCGGGTCGAAGCCGAGTGTCGGCAGCACGAAGGGCGAGACTGCGACGATCACATGGCCTGCCTGGAAGCGTTCGCCGGATTCCAGTTCCACCGCAACGGTTCCTCCGGACTGGCGGATCGCGCGAACCGGCGCTTCCAGCCGCACGTTCACCGTCGCGGCGAGGGCGTCGGCGAGGCGCTGGCTGCCTCCGACGACGCGCCGGATCTCGCCGATGTGCGCGTCAGTGAGGTAGTGGCTGTCGACCTGGAAGGCGTCGTACTGGGTGGGCATGCGGCCGAATCCGGAAAGCGCGGCTCGCGCCAGGTCGCTCAGCCCGGCGCGGCGCGTCCACTGTTCCAGGACCTCGTGCGGCGCCGGCGGGAAGGAGGCCAGCGCGGTGTGGATCTCGGTTTCTGCTTGCCTGAAACGATTTCCGGTGAGGAGTTCCCCGTCCACGATCAAGCGCCCCTCGGCGAGGTAGCCGGCGGCCGGGCTCGCTCCTTCTGGGGCGTCGGGCCGCTCGATCCGGACCGGAGCCGACAGCTCGACGCCGAGTTCGCCGCAGAGTGCCGTGAGAGCGCGGTAATCCTCGGTGATCAACTCGCCGCCGAGGTCGCCGTGCTGGCCGTCCGCGAAACCGTCGGTGACGGTGCACGTGCGCCCGCCGACGCGGTCACGCGCCTCGAGCACGGTCACCTCGATGCCGGCCTCGGCCAGCGCGTGGGCCGCGGTCAGTCCGGCGAGCCCGGCTCCGACGACGACGACCGGTGGCCGAACTTCTTGTGAGCTCTGCATCTTCCGATGATCTGAGCGGGCTTCGCCGCCGTGCGCGCACGAGAAATCAACGGCGCCCAGCTGGGGGATGAATCCGGCGCGCCCGGCCAGCATGCTGGCGTGATGAGAACTCTCCCGCGCATTGGCGTCTACGGCACCGGGCGCACCGCCGCCGAACTGGTCGCCGCGCTGCCGCACACCCCGTTCCGGTTGACGACCGCCGTGGTGCATTCGCTGGAGAAGGCGGGCAAGGACATCGGGGAACTCACCGGACAGGGGTCCGTCGGTGTGCTGGCGACTGCCGATTTGGAGGCCGCGCTGCGCGACGGCGAGATCGATGTCCTCCTGTATGCCGGTCTCGCGGGCGAACGCCATGAGCAGGTGATGGCCTCGTGCGCCGCCGCCGGCGTCGACCAGGTGCACGCGTGCTTCGTCGATCCGCGTTCCGCACTGGCACCGGATGTCCGTGACCGGATCGAGAAGGCGGCACACCAATCGGGGTCACGGATGGTGGGAACCGGCATGATTCCCGGGCTGTGGCTCGACGTGCTGCCCGCTCTTCTCACGAGCGGTCTGCCCGCACCGGTCTCCGTCCGCGGCGAGCGAGTCTCGAATATCTCGACCTGGGGACGTGATGTTCTCGCGCACGAACTCGGTATCGGTACGGCGGCCGCGGGCACGTCGGCGCGCGTAGATGCCTTGCTCCGCGAATCGGCCCGCCTCATCGCGGACGCTCTCGGTCTCGGCGATCGGGAGCCGATCTCCGCGGGAGGCCTGGTCGCCGCTGAGGCGGACACCGCTGTTGGCGGCATCGAGGTACGGCGAGGGGAGGTCGAGGGCTTCGACCAGAGCATCGTCGTCTCTGACGGCGAGACCGAGCGGCTGCGGCTCAACTGGGCCGGTTTCGCGGATCCGGCGGCGAGGCAGGGCTCCGGAGAGACCGACGTGATCCTGACTCTGACCGGGGGAGACGCCAGCGAGCTGCTGGTGCGGGTGAGTGCTCCGGTCGATCCTTATCCCGGCACTGCCGCGCGGATGCTGCACGCCGTACAAGGGCTGCGGGCGTTGCCGCCGGGACTGCATCCGCCGACTGCGCTCGCCGCGGCGTGGTGAACGGACGGGAGTCGACGCAGATGTCCGAAGCTGTGGGTGCGCCGTGGTCGACCGAGGTCGCGCTGCGCGATGACCAGGTGGATTACCTCGGGCACGTGACTGCCCACTGTTACCTGGAGCTGCTGGAGTTCGCGCACTGGCGCTGGCTGTCTGAGGTCATGGCGGACGAACGACCGGCGTTCGTCATCGCGGAGATTCGACTGCGGTTCCTGAAGGAGCTGCTGATCGGCGACGGGCCCGTGTCGATCACGATCGCGCCCAAGGTGCTTGCCGAACGCAGCGTGACGGTTGTCGAGGAACTGCGCTCGGCCGTGGGCCGCCACGCGACGGCCGAGGCGGTGCTGGTGCGCTGGGATCCCGATGTTCGCGGGTCGCGCCCGTTCGGGCCGGATGAGCGGGCTCGGATCCGTGTGCAGATAGCGCCCCCTTGACGGGCAGCGCCGCCCTCCCCGCGGAGGGGCGGCGCTGCCCGCCAGCGAACCGATGGAGATCAGCCGAGCACCTTGCGCAGGACAGCGGGGTCCAGCGGGCCAAGAGCCGGAGCGCGGCGTTCCCGGAGCGCGGCGATTGCCTCGTCGAAGTCGCCCTGTGCCGAGACGCGCTGGACCAGCTCTTCCCCGCGCACGACGGTCTCGTGCAGGTCACCGGTGCACTCGTTGGTGAGCTGATGCTTGATCACGCCGAGAGAGAGCGGCGAGAGCCGTCCTGCCATCTTCGCGGCCAGCGCCATCGCCTCGTCGAGCGCGGTGCCTTCCTCCGCGAGGTACTGCACGATCCCGAGCCGGCGAGCCTCGGCGCCGTCGATCCGGCGATCGGTGAACAACAGATCGGCGGCGACCCCGTGGCCGCAGATCCGTTGCAGCAGCCACGGAACCCCGTGTTCGGCGACGAGGCCGACGGAGGCGAACCCGGCCGACATCCGGGTGGTTCCGGAAGCCACGCGGAGATCGCACATCAGGGCGAGCGACAGGCCGATGCCGTGGCAGCCCCCGTCGATGGCGGCGATGATCGGCTTCGCGATCGTGCGGGGGAAGTCGTCGCCTCGGGGATCGCGGACCGCGTGCGCGGTGAGCGAGTCCAGCTCCGGGCCGGCGCAGAAGTCCGCGCTGGCACCGGTGAGGACGATGACCCGTACCGTCGGGTCCGCCTCAAGGCTGGCCAGAGTGTCGAAGTAGTCGGTCTCCGCACTGTGGCTCCACCGTGAGCGATCGTCCGGATTGCCGAACCGGAGAAGGGCGACCTGGTCGTGTCGTTCGATGCGCACGTTCGATTCCCCGTCCTCAGCCGATCACGGCGGTGCCGTTGACCTCGATCAGCAGGTCGCCCCGCATGAGGCCGGTGATCCCGATCATCGTCGCGGGCACGGGCTGCATGCCGTGCCTGCGGACCGCGCGCCCGATCCCGCGATTGACTTGTCCGGCAGTGGTTTCGTTGAGTCCGACGACGTAGTAGGTGAGGTGCGCGATGTGCTCGGGGCGTGCCCCGCCGGCCGCGAAGGCGAGCAGCGCATTCTCGACGGCGCGTTCTGCCTGCGCGGTGTAGTCGCCGGGTTCCCCGGCCCGGGTGCCTTCGGCATCGACGCCGACCTGTCCGGCGATGCGGACCACCTGGTTGCCGGACGTCCGCGACGCCTGGCGGTAGCCGATGGGCTCCGGCAGGCCGTCTCCGTCGAAATACTCGATCATGAGGTGTCTCTCTTCCTGTTGCGGGCTCAGCGCCCGTGGAACTGCGGCGTGCGGCGCTCCATGAAGGCGGCCCCGGCCTCCGCGGCGTCATCGCTGAACGCACACTCGATGTGCCGCAACGACTCGCTGGCTACGCAGTCGGCGAAGGACGCTGTCGACGCTTCGCGCAGGTTCTGTTTCATCCGCCGCAGAGCGAGTGGTGCCGAGCCGGCGAGCCGCTGCGCCCATCGCTCGGTCTCGTCGGCGAACTGGTCGGCTGCCACCACCGCGCTGACGAGGCCGATGTCCAAGGCACGCGCGGCGTTCACCTTTTCGTTGAGCAGCAGCAGTTCCCGGGCGCGCGCCTCGCCGAGCAGCCGGGTCAGCGACCACGTTGTCCCGAAATCGCCCGACAGACCGGCGGTGAGGAAAGCGGTGCGGAAGACAGCGGCTTCGGAAGCGATCCGAAGGTCGGAAGCGAGCGCGAGTCCGAGGCCAGCACCGGCGCAGGCTCCGTGCACGGCGGCGATCGTGACGGCTGGCATTGTCCGCAGCAGTTCCGCCGCGCGTGCGTGGCGGCGGAGCTTGGCCACCTCGCGCGGGGCGGACATCGCGTCGCGTCCGGCCGCCATGGCGTGGAGGTCGCCGCCCGCGCAGAAGGCTTTTCCCGTGCCGGTCATGACGACGACGCGCAGATTCTCGTCGTGAGCACAGTTTTCGAGTGCCTCGACCAGGCCGTCGGCTAGTGCCTCGTCCAGCGCGTTGAGTCGCTCGGGCCGGTTGAGGACGACGTACCGCACCGGTCCTCGGTCCTCGACCTCGACCACGTCGGTCATGGTGATTCCTCTCCTGGAAATGGGGGCTCAGGCGGGGCGCGGTTCGCGGGGCAGGCCGAGGATCGACTCGGCGAGCAGATTGCGCTGGATCTGGTTCGTGCCGGCATAGATCCGGCTCGACCGGGAGGCCAGGAAGGCCGTGATCCATCCGGCGCTGTCGGTAGGCGCGCCCGGGGCGTCCGGGCCGTCGGCCAGCACGGCCCGGCGGCCGCGGAGCACGAGTGCTTCGTCGCCGAGGATGTCCATCGCGAGATCGGTGAGGACGACGTGGTACTCGGACCAGTAGAGCTTGGTCATCGCTGCCTCCGCACCGATCGGCTGGCCGCGCAGCGACCTGGTCAATGCCTTGTAGCCGAGCAGTTTCATGGCGAGGACGCGCGCGCGGCACCAGGCGATCCGCTGCCGGATGTCGGTGTCTTTGTCCCGGCGGTGCTCGCGCGCCAGCTCGCAGAGCCGGTCGAGTTCTTCCTCGAAGCGCACCGCGAGGACCGCCGCCGCGCCGCCGCGCTCGTGTTCGAGCAGGGCCGTGGCCACCCGCCAGCCGTTGTTGACGCCGCCGATGACGTTGTCGTCGGCGGTGATGGCATCGGTGAAGAAGACCTCGTTGAACTCGGCGTCGCCCCACATCTGCCGGATCGGCCGGACCTCGATGCCCGGTTGCCGCAACGGGCAGGCCAGCAGCGTCAGCCCGCGGTGCTTCGGCGCCTCCGGGTCGGTTCGCACCAGCGCGAAGATCCAGTCGGCGAAGTGCGCGGTGCCGGTCCAGATCTTCTGCCCGTTGATGTGCCACCCGTCCGCATCGCGCACGGCCGCCGTCGACACGCTGGCCAGGTCGGAGCCGGACTGCGGCTCCGAATAGCCCTGGCACCACTTGACCTCGCCGCTGAGGATCCCCGGCAGGAACCGGTGTTTCTGTTCCTCGGTGCCGAACGCGAGCACGGTCGTGCCGAACATCTGCATGCCGAAGACATCGCTGAGGGAAGTTTGGGGGAGCCGCATCCGGGTCAGCTGCTCGGCGACGGCCACCTGGTGTTCGGGGGTAAGGCCGCGCCCGCCGTACTCGACGGGCCAGTCGACGCCGAGGTAACCGCCCTCGTAGAGAGCGCGGCGAAGGTCGGCGGCGAACGCGGGGAACTCGTCGTGCGGCAGAGCGCCGGCGCCGGCCCAGCCGTCGGGCACGACCCCCCGGAGGAAATCGGCGAACTCGCGCTGGAATTCCTGGACGGAAGGCGAAAAAACGGGGTTCATGACTGTCCTGACGTGACGGGGAAGGACTAGACCGGGAGCAGATCGGAGATCCGGGCGCGGTGCTGGCGCGGAGTCCCGAAGAGAGCGCCGGAGGCCTTGGCCCGGCGCAGCCAGAGGTGGGCTTCGTGCTCCCAAGTGGCGCCGATGCCGCCGTGGATCTGGATGTTGTTTCCCGCTGCCTGCGCGGCGGCATCCGCGGCTGCTTGCTTGGCCATGGACGCGAGCACGGGCGCATCCGCCTGGCCGTCCGCGATGGCCCACCCGGCGTAATGGGTGAGCACTCGCGCGGCTTCGACCTCGACAAGAGCGTCGGCGCACAGGTGTTTGAGGGCTTGGAAGGAGCCGATGGGGCGGCCGAACTGGTGCCGGCTCTTGCTCCATTCGACGGACTGGTCGAGCGCCGCCTGAGCGGTGCCGACCAGTTCGGCGGCCAGCGCGACGCAGGCGCGGGTGTCGACGGATTCCCTTACGGCGACTGCCTGTCCGGGCCCGACGACGAGCGTCGCGGGCGTGTCCGTGAGCCGCAGAGTGCCGATCGGCCGGGCGAGGTCGAGGCTCTCCTCAGCGGTCGTCTCAACTCCGTCCGCACCAGCCGGGACCAGGAACCAAGACGGTCCTTCGGCGGTCTGCGCCCACACCACGAAAGCGTCGGCGACGGGGAGGTCGGTGACCCGTGCCTTTGCCCCGGTGAGGCGATGACCGCCGGGAGTCGCCACGGCCCTGGTCGCCGACTCGTCCGCGATGGCCGCGGTCAGAACCAGGTCTCCGTCCGCCACCTGCTGAAGCGCCGTGTTCGCCGCGTCGGAAGCGGAGGCCTCAAGAACCCAAGTCGCCAGGACGGTCGAGAAGAAGGGGCCGGAGAACAGTTCGCGACCCGTCTCCTCGAAGACGATCATCGACTCGAGGAAGCTGGCGCCGCTGCCGCCGCGTTCCTCGGGCACGGCCAGAGTCTGGAGCCCGAGGTCGCGGGCCATGCTTCGCCAGATCTCCCGGTCGAAGGCGTAGCCGGTGTGGAGGAGTTCTCGCCGGGCAGCCTCGCCGGCTCGTTTGCGCAGGAAGGACCGGACGGCGTCACGCAGGTCTTCCTGCTCCTGCGCAAAGGTGAAATCCATGGCGGACGCCTTCCTGTCATCGCGGGTGAGATCGTTGCCTCGAGACCTATCGCCGATTGGCGGACAGTGGTCGGCGGCGGCGTCATTTCCCGCCCAACTGGGCGGGTACGGCGGCGCTGGTTCGCTCGGGAATTCCCCCATGCGGGTGTCGGGGAAGCCGTGCGCCGGAGCGCTTTCGGCGACGGCGCGCACGATCGGGGAATGAGCATCCAGGACAGCCTTCTTCTCGCACTCCGGACGGCCGCCGCCGAGGATCCCGACCGAGAGTGCCTCCAGATCGTCGGCGAGACCTTCACGCGTCGCGAGACCCTCGAGCAGGTCGAGCGCACCGGACGCGGTCTGCGTGCGCTGGGCGTCGAGCCGGGCGACCGAGTGGGCGTCATGTGCGAGAACCGGCCGGAGACGCTGTGGGCCTGGCTTGGCACGAACGCGGCCAGGGGGATCGATGTGCCGTTCAATGTCGAGGCGCGTGGCCGGCTCTTGGAGTACTTCGTGCGCGACGCGGCACCGCGGGTCCTCATCGGAACTGAGGACTATCTCCAGATCCTCGCGGATACGATCACCGATCGGCCCGAGTTCGTCGTCTGCGTCGGGGAACACTCGACGAAGCCGTTCGGGGACGCCGTGCGGCAACTCAGCTTCGACGAATTGCTCGCGCTGGGCTCGGCGTCGGAGGAAGAGCTGGCGTCTCCGCTGCCGGGCGACATCGCGACGATCATGTACACCTCCGGCACGACCGGCCCCTCGAAGGGCGTCATGCTGCCGCAGCGCTACTACCCCGCGAACGCTGCCCACGCGGCTCAGTTGACGGAGGTTCGGCCCGACGACGTGGTGCTGTGCGTGCAGCCGCTCTTCCACATCGACGCGCGCGCCTTCCTCACGACGGCCTGGTCCGTGGGCGGCAAGGGCGTGGTGGGACGAAGGTTCAGCGTCAGCCGTTTCTGGGACGAGGTACGCGAGAGCGGCGCGACGATTTTCTCCACGATCGGCACGATGCTGTGGATGCTCCACAAACAGGAGCCGCGGCCCGACGACGCCGACCAACCTGCCCGGACCGCGATCTGCTCCTCCACTCCCGGTGAGATCCTGCGCGACTTCGAGGCTCGCTTCGGGGTCCGGATCGTCGAGGCGTACGGCATGACCGAGTGCGTTCTGCTGACGTCGGCTCCTCCCGGCGAGACGGTTCCGGGACGCATCGGCCGGGCCATCCCCGAGGTCGAGATCCAGCTGGTCGACGACAACGACGCGCCCGTGGAACAAGGGCAGGCCGGCGAACTGGTCTACCGTCCGCGCGAGCCCTTCGCCATGATGCAGGGCTACTGGGCCAAGCCCGTGGAGACAGCCGAGTCCTGGCGCAATCTCTGGTTCCACACCGGTGACCTCGTCCGCGAGCACCCGGACGGGATGCTGGAGTACATCGGACGCAAGAAGGACTCGATTCGCCGCCGCGGCGAGAACGTTTCGGCATGGGAAGTCGAGCAGGCCGTCGCCGCGCACCCGCGGGTGCTCGAGGTCGCCGCCATCGGGGTGCCTTCGGAGGTGGGCGAAGAGGACGTCGCGGTGCTCGTCGTACCGGCTGCCGGAGCCGTTCTCGACCCGGCCGAGCTGGTCGAGTTCGTCGCCCGGGACCTTCCGCGGTTCGCCGTTCCGCGCTACGTCGAGGTCGTCGACAGCCTGCCGAAAACCCCGTCGGAGCGGATCGAGAAGCGCAAGGTCCGCGAGCGCGGGATCACCCGAGCGGCGTGGGATGCGAACCTGGCCCTTGGCCGACGCTGAGGACTGGACGGAAGTACCGTCACGGAATTCACGCGGCGGCACTTCCGTGCCGGGATTTTCGGCCTTTGCGCGAAAGTGTGTATGCGGGCAATTCCCTGATTTCGGCGACGCCAAGGACCGGGTCAACGACATCCTCACCGCCCTCTAGGGCTGTGAGGAACGGGGCGCAAGCCGCGGCGGCAGCCTCTCGATCTGCTTGGGCAGGCGAGCATTGTGTCTGGGCTCGGTCGAGCGGTTCTTGCCGTCCGC
The DNA here is from genome assembly GCF_041346965.1 of Amycolatopsis sp. cg13. GTDB lineage: Bacteria > Actinomycetota > Actinomycetes > Mycobacteriales > Pseudonocardiaceae > Amycolatopsis. Next base: position 1,307,591 of record NZ_CP166848.1, on the reverse strand, counting down.
GCGCTGGTGCGTGCCGATGCTGACTGGCGGTGATTGCTTCCTCACTAGCAGGGGCCGGCCAGTGTGCCTGCGCAGACGCAATGCGGGTGTTCAAACACGTAGTTCTCCCCGCGTGTCCCGGCTCACAGTCGCGCAGGCTGACTGACGCCGCGCGAACGCCGGGTGAGGATTCTCTGAACGCGAGGGAACGTGCCATGACAGTGCTTGCCGAATGCCCGCTCGAGATGACCGGTACGACCGATTTCTGCCAGTTGCAGCGCGTCCTGGTCGTTGACGAGAACGAACTCATCCAGGCCGGTCTCTGTGCCGTCCTCGAAGCCGCTCCCTGGGTGTCGGCCTGCTACATGGCGAGCACGGCGAAGGACGCGGTCCAGGTGATCCGCCGCCATCAGCCGCAGGTCGTGGTCGTCAGCGCCTCTCTTCGCGGACGCTCGAGCGCCGAACTCTGTTGTTGGATCCAGGACTGGATGCCGCACGTCAAGATGGTTCTCATGGCGGGAATCGGCCGGGTGCCGACGGCGTTGGCGACCTCGCTGGGCGCAGCGGGCGCTCTTTCGAAGCACCTTCCACGAGGCGCGATCGTGTCCGCCATCAAGAGTGTCGCGGAGGGCGTCCGGGTATTCCCGAAGACCGACGTGACTCCCGAGAACCGGCTGTCCCGTCGTGAACTCGACGTGCTTCAGCACCTTGCCGCCGGCCTGAGCAACCCCGAGACGGCGGCCAGCCTCAACCTGTCGCGGCACACCGTCAAACAGCACACGAGCGCGGTGTACCGCAAGCTCGGCGTACGGAACCGTGCCGAGGCGGCGAGCCGAGCCCAGGAACTCGGTCTTCTCGTCAAGGTCGAATTGTCCGGAGGTGAGCGCCTTGCCAGCTGACGTGGAGCTCGGCCGCCTCAACCACATCGGCATCGTGGTTCCGGGTGCCGAACACGACACCGTTGTCGATTCGCTGGTCAGGTTGTTCGCGGGGGAGATCAACCAGAGCGGCGACGACGAAGAACTCAACGGGCGCTGGTCGTGGGTCCGGGCCTCCTCGGGCTTGGTGCTGGAGGTGTGCTCGCCGTTCGAGAACGCCGCCAGCGCGATGACTCGCTTCCTGGAGCGAACCGGGGGCGGACTCCACCACGTCTCCTTCGACTCCGACGACATCACCGCGTGCCGGGCGGCCGCCCGCGAGCGGGGTGCGACGCTGGTAGGGGAGAGCGACGACCACGCCGGCTGGGCCGAGTTCTTCGTCCGGCCGCGGGAGACCGGATACGCGCTGTTCCACTGGATGCAGCCGGTCGCGGAGCGTGCGTTCGAGGCGCTTGAGCTTGGCCGATCGCAGCGCTGACCTCGCGGGCTCGACGACTGCCCGCCTCCCCTGAGGGAAACGGGCAGTCGTCCGTTGGCCGCTTTCTCACTCCATCGCGAACCCGTGATAGTGCCCCGCCTCGACGCCGTCCGTCACCTGCTTGTAGAGCCCGACGCCACCGACAAAGGGCATGAAGATGCGTTCCTTGCCCGGCACGTTCGCGCCCATGTACCACGACGCCGCCATCGGGAAGATCGTCATGTTCGCGAGGTCGTTGGTGGTGGTGACCCAGTTGTCCTCGTTCGCCGGTTCCGCCTCGATGCGCTCGTACCCTGCGGCTCGCGCGTATTCCAGCGCCCGGGCGATGAACCCGACGTGGTGCTCGATCGAGGTGACCATGTTCGAGAGGACCGACGGGCTCTGCGGTCCGGTGACGGTGAAGAGGTTCGGGAACCCGGCGGACATGAGACCCAGGTAGGTACGGGGTCCGTGGGCCCACTTCTCCTTCAGCGTCGTCTCGCCGTTGCGGATGTCGATGGCGTTGAGCGCGCCGGTCATAGCGTCGAATCCGGTGGCCAGGATGATCACGTCGAACTCGTGCTCGCGTTCCCCGGCGATGATTCCGCGCGGCGTGACCCGCGCGAGCGGCTCCTCGCGCAGGTCGACCAGTTCGACATTCGGCTGGTTGTAGACCTCGTAGTACCCGGTGTCGACGCACATCCGCTTGGTGAAAATCGGATACGTCTTCGGACAGAGCTTCTCGGCGACGACCGGGTCGGCGACGATGCTCCGGATCCGGTCGCGGAAGTACTCCGCGACGACCTCGTTGGCACGGGGATCGAGGACCAGGTCCGTAAAGGCCCAGCCGAAGCAGAGACCGCCGTCGGCCCACCTCCGTTCCAGTTCCTTCTCGACGTCGAGCTTGTCCGACTCGAGCAGCGCCGTCGTGCCGGGGTGGCACTCGTAGCCGTCGGGCGCGTTCCGTGCGTTCTCCCGGATCTCGGAGTAGCGGCTCTTCGCGTCGGCCAGGTCTTCGGCGATCGGCCGGTTGTGGGCCGGTGCCGAGAAGCACGGCGTGCGCTGGAAAACGGTCAGGCTTCCCACAGTCCGCGCGATCCTGGTGATCGTCTGCAGCCCGGATGAGCCGGTGCCGATGACGGCGACCCGCTTGCCGCTGAGGTCCACGTCGCCCTCGGGCCAGCGCGACGTGGAGTAGGTCTCGCCCTCGAAATCGTCGAGCCCGGGGAAGGCGGGTTGTGTTGGCACGGAAAGGTTTCCCGTCGCGGCGATCACGAACCGCGCGCTCCGCGTCGTTCCGTCCATAGTGGTCGCGGTCCAGCGCCGGGCGGTTTCGCTCCACTCCAATGCCTGCACGCGAGTGTTGAAGGTGATGTCCTTGCGGAGGTCGAACCGGTCGGCGACGTGCCGCAGATAGCGGTGGATCTCCGGCTGTGCCGCGAATCGCTCGGTCCACTCCCATTCCTGCTGAAGGTCGTCGTCGAAGGAATAGGAGTACTCGATCGAGTCGATGTCGCAGCGTGCGCCGGGATAGCGGTTCCAATACCAGGTTCCGCCCACGTCCTCGCCCGCCTCGACGACATGCGCGTCGAAGCCGGCTTCGCGCAACCGGTGGAGCTGATAGAGGCCGGCGAACCCGGAGCCGATGATCAATACCTCGTGTTCGTGCGTTGCCATGTCCCTATGCCTGCCTTTCGAAACCGTCGACGAAGGCGCTGAGGTAGCGCGACACCACTGCGATTCCGTCCGCATAGCCCGGGAAAATGTTGGCCATCTGGAAAAACCCGTGCATTTCCCCGGTGGCCTCTTCGGAAGTGACCTCGACCCCCGCCGCGCGCAGGGCGTCGGCGTAGGCAACGCCTTCGTCGTGCAGCGGGTCGTACTGGGCCGTGTAGACGAGAGCGGGCGGCAGGCCGGAGAGGTTCGCGGCGCGCAGCGGCGAGGCGTCCGGATCGGTGCGGCTGGCCTCGTCGGGGAGGTAGTGGTTCCAGAACCAGCGCATCGCGTCGCGATCGATGAGAAGGTGGTTCGCCGGGTCGAGGTAGGACGGGCGATCCAGGTCGCAGTCGGTGACCGGGTAGATCAGGACTTGGCCGTCGACGGCCGGCCCGCCCTTGTCCCGCGCCCACCGGGTCATGACCGCGGCGATGTTGCCGCCCGCGCTGTCGCCGGCGACGATCAAGGGGCCTTGCTGGTGCACGTTCTCCGAAACCCAGGCCAGCGCCGCGAAACTGTCTTCGAGAGCGGTCGGGAAAGGATGCTCGGGGGCCTTCCGGTAATTGACCAGGACGACCGTGCACTGCGTGCGGTTCACCAGGTCGCGACCGACGAAGTCGTACTGCAGGTCGATGTCGCCCAGCACCCAGCCGCCGCCGTGGAAGTAGACGAGCACTCCCCGGGAAGGTTCGGCGGGAGCAAGGATCCGCACCCGGAACCGGCCGTTCTTGCCGTCCAGCTTCAGATTTGTCACCGACCCGACATCAGGGCCGCGACCGGTCAGGCCCGCGGCGACCATGTCTCCCATCCGGGCGATCGCGGGGGTGCTCTCGTGCAGCGGCGGGTCGCCCTCGGCCGCGAGCGCTTCCACGAACTGGGCCGATTCCGGCTCAAGGGGCATCGTGTTCCTCCTGGCGTCTGTCTTGCCGCAGTTTCGGCCCGCTCGAAGACCAAGCGGCCGGCAGCGGGAAAATGGAGACCTAGTCGGGGGATGTAGCCCAAGTGGGTGCCCTCGTCGCGGCGAATCACTCACGACGGCGGACGAGGGCGACCCTCGAACGCTATGAGAGCCAACGGAACGGTCGCAGTGGTCACGGGCGGCGGCAAAGGCATCGGGTTCGCGATCGGCGGCAGGCTTGCGAGGAAGGGCCATCTAGTCCTGCTCACCGATGTCGACGAGCCGCTGGTCCGCGAGGCAGCCCGGCGCATCGGTGCGGAGTGGGCGGTTCAAGACGTCCGAGACGCCGTGAGCCATGAGCGGGTGGCAGAGCGCGCGAACGAGATGGGACAGCTGGGCGTCTGGGTGAACAACGCCGGAATCCTGATCTCCGGCGACGGCTGGACCAACAGCCCGGACGACATCGCGGCGAGCTTCGACGTGAACGTCCGCGGCGTGATCGCGGGCTCGAACGCAGCCGTGAAAGCGATGCCCCATGGGGGACGCATCCTCAACATCGCCTCGAACGCGGCGCTCGGGCCAGTGCCAGGGCTCGCCGTCTACGCCGCGACGAAGGCCGCGGTGCTCTCGTATTCGACCTCGCTGCAGGGCGACCTCGACCACGCGGGCCTGCCGATCCGGGTCCACGCGCTGTGCCCCGACGTGGTGGCCACCGACATGGTGACGACCCGGTCGAACGACGCCGGAGCGGCCATCCTCTTCGCGGGAGGCCGTCATCTGGCTGCCGAGGATGTCGCGGAAGCGGCGGCGAAACTGCTTGACAGCACCAGATTGGTCCGTTCAGTCCCGCGCACGAGCGGACTGCTCACCCGGTGCACGGGCCTGGCTCCCTCGGTCGGACTTCGGTTCAGTGTCCTCGCTCGGAGGTCGGGGGAGGAGCGTCAGCGAAAGGTGGGTTCGAAGTGACGGCCATGGCGCGATTCGACGGCAAGGTCGTGCTCATTACCGGTGCCGCATCGGGAATCGGGCTGGCCGCCGCGTGGCGGTTCGCATCCGAAGGTGCGCGGGTAGCGCTGGTCGACGTGAACGAGGAAGCCGGTGCGCGGGCGGAGTCGGCGTTGCGCGCAGCCGGCTACGAGGCTGCCTTCCACCACGCCTCGGTCACCGACGAATCCGCGGTCGCCGGTGCTGTCGCATCCGTCCGGAAGGACTACGGCCGCCTCGATGTCCTGTTCAACAACGCTGGGATTGTGCTGGAGAGCTTCGGGGTCTCCACGACGTTCCCGGAATGGCGCCAGGTCCTCGACGTCAATCTCCACGGTGCCTTCCTCATGGCCAAGGCGGCCATCCCGCTGATGATCGAGGCGGGTGGCGGCGCGGTGGTCAACACGGCGTCTATCTACGGCCGGGTGGCTACACCCGGTGCGGCGTCGTACGTCGCGAGCAAGCACGCGATCGAAGGATTGACGAAATCCTTGGCCTTGGAGCACGCCGCGGACCGGATCCGGGTCAATGCCGTGTGCCCCGGCTACGTCAACACCCCGATGGTCGCGCTCGACATCGAAGAGGACCCCACGCTGCTGGAGCGGCATCCGCTCGGCCGGCTGGCCGAACCGGAGGAGGTGGCGGCCGTCGTGGCGTTCCTGGCCAGTGACGAAGCCAGCTTCGTGACCGGCGCGTCGTACCTCGTTGACGGCGGGTACACCGCGCGATAGCGGTCAGGCATTGAGGCAACGGCCGTCCCTTCGCCGCCGACAGCCAGCGAGCGCAGCCGGCCTGAAGCGCCTGCGCGCCGCCGCTCTGCGTCATGACCACGTCGTAGGCCGGGATGAACGCGGTCGCGTCCGGGTGCTGAACGAGAACCTGCTGGATCTTCTGCTGGAGAGCGGGTCCGAGGTCAGTGCCGACGAAGGTCGCGTCACCGGCTGCCGAGCAGCCCGGGCACGTGGCGATCTCGCGCCTGATGCCCTGGGACGAGAGCTGAGTGGTCCACTGGTCGGTTTCGGTGTCCATGGCCACCTTCGCCTTGCCCTGGGTCTTGGCGAGCACCCAAGCGGCCTGGGCTCCTCCCCAGTCCTGCGTCATGTCGGCGAACGATTCCCGCTTCGAGTACGTCACCACGTGCGAGAGCAACGGGGGACTGCGCTCCCTGGTCTCGATGCCGACCACCGGGATGTTCGCTGCTTGGCCTGCACGATGGCGTTCTTGACCGTCGGACAGTCGACTGCGACGAGGATGATCCCGTCGGCCTTGGCGACGACCGCCTGCTGGATGCCGGTCAGCATCTGCGTCGGGTCGTACTTCGCGTCGAAGACGTGGACGTTCCAGCCCGCCTTGCCCGCCGCCTGTTATGCGGCGGCGACGCCGCGGGTCGAGTAGTCGCTGCCCAGGCTGGCCTCGATGAGCCACACGTTCTTTCCGGACGGAGCCTTGACTGCGGGACCCGCTGGCTCCTTGCAGGTTCCCTTGTACCAATCGTTCAGCGTTGCCTGGTATTTGCTTTGGTCAGCCGAGCCCGCCGAACCGCTCGACGCCGCGTTGTCGCTGCTGCCTGCGCAAGCAGCGAGACCAAGACTCAGCATCGCGGCAGCCAGAACGGCGACCCCGCCCCGCCACCTGTTGATGTTCACGTGCTCCTCCTCGTCAGGCCCCCGCGGACGTCAGTCCGGACCTTGAGCGGCCGGCGGTCGGCCACCGGGTGTGCGACTTTCGCCATCCCGTCCGCCCAGCCGGGGGAGCCTCTCGAACAGCGCGCACAGCGCCGATACCGGTCTCCCGCGTTGGCCCGCTTGCTGGATTCCTTCTGACGCACGCGATGTTCGATCCAGCGTGCGGCGAGAACGCCTCGGACCGGGAGAGCGAGGAGGCGGATCCGGACGGTTCAAGGCGGTACCGATTTCCCTGGCCTTGCAACGGTTCGCGGTGCCCGGTAGGGCGGGATGCCCGACAGACTGCCGAAACGCGACCGGAGCGGGTCGAAGCGGAACCGGGCGTCGCGTCGGGTCTCGCTGCCTTCGCGCCGCAAATGGTGAACGGTCCCTCCGCGCTGCGGAGGGACCGTTCGGTTGAGCGATGCTGTCAGTCGACGACTGCGGTGAGGTCGATCTCGATGAGCGCGTCCGGGTTCGCGAGGCCGATGATGCCGACCAGCGTCATGGCAGTGGATTTGCCGCCGGCTTCGCCGACGCCCTTGCCGAGTCCTTCGTAGACCTTCTCGAGGTTCTCTTGGGTCGCGTCGACCACGTAGACCATCATGCGAGTCACGTCCGTGGCGGCCGCGCCGGTCGCGGTGAGTGCCTTGAACGCGTTCACGGTCGCCAGGTACGACTGCGTGGCGTGGTCGCCCGCGCCGACGATATTCCCGTCGAGGTCGGCCGAGATCTGCCCGGTCGTGGTGATGATCTTGCTGCCCGAGGCGACCATCGCGTGTGCGAAGCCGTGCGGCTTGGCGAGCGTGTCGGTGTTGACCTTCTTGACGGCCATGGGTTCCTCTGCTTTCCGGTTGACGGTTCAGATGGTTTCGGTGACGACCTCGACCGGCTCGACGCCGGCGGGCCGGTTCTCGACGAAGTCAGCGAGGACGTCGAAGTAGCGGTGGGGGTCGACAGCTCCCTCCGGGCCGTGGACACCGCGCGCGGTCACTAGGCCGCGGCACAGCAGCACCGTGGCGACGGCCAGCGGGTAGCCGGTGAACTCGCCCATGTTCGCGTTCGGAAGGACGACCGGGGCCGCGCCCACGCGCGTGGCGACACCGTCCTTGACCCCTTCGGCGACCGCGAACAGCCCGGGGAACGGAGGACGTTCGCCCGCCGCGGGACCGTTGATGTCCGGGGTTTCGGTGAGCGCCACTCCGGCAGCCGGGACATCGAGTTCGCCGGCCTTGACCCGGTCCTGGATCGCCTTGAGCGCCTCCATCAAGCCGCGTCGCGCGACCATGACGTTGCAGGACTCCTGGATCTCCGGGCGGACTTGCGGGAGCGTCATCGGCTCCGGGTGACCGCAGACCCAGACCGGGTGTTCGCCGGCTCCCGGGTAGGCGAGCTTGATCTCGTCGAGCGCGTACGTGTCCACCAGTGCGCCGCCGCGCCGGACCTTGATCGGCTCCGTGCAGTTGTGGATCCAGTGGTCGCGGGCGGCGTTGGGCTTGCCTTTGCGCTCCGGCGGGTCCGGCTTGATGCCGCCGATCGACCACGCCGTGTAGACCTTGTCGACCTGATCGAGCCGGGCCATGCAGAGCATCGCGAGCAGGTTGCTCGTGCCCGGGCTGGAACCCATGCCGATGATCGCGGTGATCCCCGCGGCGCGTGCGGCATCGTCGAGTTCGAGCATGTCGAGAGTCGGTTCCCAGTCATCGCAGATGTCCAGGTAGTGGGTTCGCGCCGCGATCGCGGCGCTCAGCACCTCGCGCCCGAACCGGTAGAACGGACCCGCGCAGTTCAGCACGACGTCGACCCCGGCCAACGCCTTGCCCAGCGCCTCGCTGTCGGAAATGTCGAGCGCGAGCGCTTCCGCCTTGGGACCCAGCTCCGCGGCGACAGCCTTCGCGCGGTCGAAATCGCGGTCGGCGACCAGGACCAGGCTGACCTCGCTCGACCCGGCGAGTGCCCGGCACGCGTATTTCGCCATTTCACCGGCTCCGCCGGTCACCAGAATTCTCTTGCCTGCGCCGAGGCCCGGGTTGGTCGTCATGGAGCGATTTTCGAAGTTTCGGGACGGAGCCGGAGCGTGGACCGGATCACTGTGCCCGGCTGGGGGAGTGCCGTGCCGGATCCCGGTCCCGCGGCGGTGAATGCGGTCACCGGACGGCGTGACTGGCCGGTTCACGACGCAGCCGCCGGTCAGGCCGGTGCGCCTCCCCCAACCGGGTGGGCATGGCCGCCGGCAGTCCGCGCGGTGCCGGACCTGCCGTCAGCATCGGGCCGGACCGGCTGCCGTTTCCCGTGTGGAGGAGCGAATCCGTGACAAGTGTGGATACTCCCTCGAAAACGAAGGCAGGCCAGCCTGCCGTCACCGAGGAAGCGCTGCGCCGCGAGCTTGCCGCGGTGTACCGGCTCGTGCATCACTTCCGGCTGACCGACCTGATCTTCACGCATGTTTCGGCACGGCTCCCCGGTCCCGGGCACCGCTTCCTGATCAACCGGTACGGCCTGCTGTTCGACGAGATCACGGCGTCGAATCTGGTGGTGGTCGACCTCGACGGCGAACTGGTGGGTTCGCCCGAGGAGGCCACCGTCAATCCCCCGGATTCGTGGTCCATTCCGCGATCCACCGAAGCCGGCCGGACTCGACCTGCGTGCTGCACACCCACACCCGCGCCGGTTGCACTGTCGCGGCCCAGGACCGGCTGTTGCCGTTGAACCAGATGCCGATGAGCTTCTACGAGCGCGTCGGCTACCACGACTACGAAGGCGTCGCGCTCAAGCTCGACGAGCAGCAGCGGCTTGTCGCCGATCTCGGCGAGCACCACGCGCTGATCCTGCGCAACCACGGTTTGCTGACCGTCGGGACGTCGCCAGCGGAGGCATTCCTCCGGACGTTCTATCTCGAGCGCTCGTGCCAGATCCAGGTCGACGCATTGGCCGGAGGACGCCCTTTCGTCCTGCCGCCGCCCGACGTCCGCGAACACGCGGACCGCCAACTCGAGGGGAGTGCGGCAGGCGACGACTTCGCGGACGAGGCAGGCTCCGAGCTGGCCTGGCGGGCGCTCGGCTGCCGGGCATCGACGTGCGAGGCTGGTGCGCGTAGCCGGGCGAAGTTGTCGTCCGGTCGCCCTAGGCTTGGGCAGCGGTCCCGCTCTCGACGAGGGCTTGGATGTCGTGGCCGGACAGACCAGCCTCGGCGAGCACCTCGCGAGTGTGCTGGCCGGCTTGGGGCGCAGGCCGCGGCTCAGCTGCCGGTGTGGTGTGGAATCGGGGTGCGGGCACGGGTTGTGTCACGCCGTTGGCTGTGCGGTAGGTGCCGCGTTCGGCGTTGTGCGGGTGCTGCGGCGCTTCGGTCAACGAGAGGACCGGAGTGGTGCACGCGTCGGTTCCGGCGAACAGGCCAGCCCATTCGTCGCGAGTTTTGGCCGCGAAGATTTCTTCCAGGCTGCGGTGCATGGCCGGCCAGCGCGATTCGTCGTGCTGCGCGGTGAAGTCCGGGTCGCCGTCGAGGCCGGGAATGTCCAGGAACGCTGCGAAGAACTGGGGTTCGATACAGCCGACGGCGACGTGCCGGTCGTCGGCGCAGCGGTACACCCGGTAGTACGGCGCACCGCCGTCGAGACGGTTGGCTCTTCGTCGGTCCTGCCAGGTCCCGTTGCCGAGGAATCCGTAGGTCATGGCCAGCAGAGCGGCGGTCCCGTCGGTCATGGCAGCGTCCACGACCTGCCCGGTGCCGCTGATCTTGGCGTGCAGCAGCGCGCAGGTCAGGCCGAGGGCGAGCAGCATTCCGCCGCCGCCGAAGTCCCCGACCAGGTTCAGCGGGGGAACCGGGTCGCCGGGGCCTCCGATGGGCGTGCAAGGCCCCGGCGATCGCGATGTAGTTGATGTCGTGGCCTGGCTGCTGGGCCAGGGACTGTCCCGGCCCCAACCGGTCATGCGCCCGTAAACCAGTGCGGGTTTGTCTGCTCGGAGGTCGTCGGGGCCGAGGCCGAGGCGTTCGGCCGCGCCCGGACGGAACCCTTCCAGCACCGCGTCGCAGGTGCCGACGAGGGCGCGGACCGCGGCGGCGCCGCGCGGGTTTTTGAGGTCGATCGCGAGCGAGCGGCGATTGCGCCCCACAACGGGATTGCTGGTGCTGCCCGGCCGGTCGACGCGAATGACGTCGGAGCCAAGGTCGGCGAGCATCATGCCGCAGAACGGGCCCGGCCCGATTCCGCCGAGTTCGAGTACCCGGATCGCCGCCAGCGGCCCTTGTCTGCCGGTCACGTCGCTTCCCCTGCCGGTCCGGCTGGGCGTCCTCGGATTCGAAACAAGTTTGACGACAACCATTGCAGGCTATCAGCCGGTTTTGCGGTCAGACCGAAAACAGGCTGATCCCGGGCCGTGAACTGCCCGTCAATTCGGGCGCGGGAGCGCGAGCAGAGAATCGTGTGCGGCCGGGCTAAGCGCGGCGGGGCGCCCGGGAAAAGGCGGGCAGGCGCTTCTCGAGAAAAGCGGCGATGCCCTCGGCGCCCTCCGGGCCGGCTGCCTGGGCCGCGATGGATTCGGACTCCCGCTTCAGATGGTCCGGCAGCGAGGTGCTGACGGCATCGCGGATCATGCGGACCGAGCGGCTGAAGGCCTCCTGCGGACCACCGGCCAGACTTCGCGCCACGACCTCGGCTTCGTCGTGGGCCGTGCCGTCGGGGACGGCGCGGCTGACAAGGCCGAGGCGTTCGGCCTCGGTTCCGTCGACGACCCGGTTCGTGAGGATGAGGTCCGAGGCACGGGCCGGGCCGATCGTGCGGGGCAGGATCCAGCCGAGCCCGCAGTCGGGAGACAGGCCGGCGGCGGTGTAGGCGGCGCGGAACCGTGCGCTGCGCTCGGCGATGACGAGATCGGCCCCGAGGGCGAGCCCGATGCCGCCGCCCGCGCATGCCCCGTGGACGGCACTGATCACCGGCACGGAGAGTTCTCGCAGGGCCAGGATCGTCTCGTGGACGGCGTCGGCCAGCGTCCGGACATAGGCGGCGGGATCGGGGGCGGCGGCAATGGCCTGGAGGTCGCCGCCGACACAGAACGCCAGGCCCTCGCCGCGGATCAGCACCGCACCGGTTTCGCGGGCTCGCGCCGCCTCGGCGACCGCGCTCGACAGCGCCGACGCCAGGTTGAGATCGAGAGCGTTCCCGTGGCAGGGCCTGGATAGCGAAATGCTCGCGACGCCTTCGGAGAACTGCAGGACGACCGGCGGGCCGCTGGTGCTGGTGGACATCGGCCCGACGATAGCGCCGGCCGGCATCGCCGGTATTCGCCGAACGGCCAGATTTCTTTGCCGCGCGGCTAGTTCCGAGCGCCGGATAGCCGATCGGACAGCGGATCTACCCCCTTGGACAGAGTGCCCCGCCGACGTGATCCCGGTTACTGTTGCCGGATATCAGGGGGACGGCGACAGCCGCGCTACGGCGGGCGGCGCGCTCGCAGATCCGCCTCCGCACCAATGATTTCCCCGTCGACCGGTGTACCCGGGCGAGTTCGGCAGGCCCGGGTTTTCGGTACCCCACAACGAAGTGAGGCAGCGATGAAGATCAGGAGCAGGCTCGCGGTCATGACGAGCATGCTGGCGGCAGTGCTGGTCGCGGTTCCCGCGGCACCGGCGATCGCGGAGGACGGGCCGCCGCTGACCACTCCGGTGGCCGAGTTGCGGCAGGCGGTCTGGTGCGACGGCTCGGTCACGCCGTCCGCGGGGCGGGAGGCAGCGCTGCTGGTGCACGGCACCGGCGGCGACCCGCACGGCTACTGGGGATGGAACTACGAGCGCGCCTTGCCCAAGGCCGGGTTCGGCGTGTGCACAGTGGCGCTTCCCGACCGTGCGATCGGCGACCCGGTGATCTCCGCGGAGTATGTGGTGTACGCGGCACGGTTCGCCTATCAGCAGAGCGGCCGGAAGATCGCGATGATCGGCCACAGCCAGGGCGGGACGCTCGTCGCGTGGGCGGCGAAGTTCTGGCCCGATGTCGCCGCGCACGCCGAAGACCTCGTGTCGCTGGCAGGCGACATGAACGGCATCGCGCTCGGCAACGCGGTCTGCGCGTTGTCCTCGTGCGCGATCGCGGCGTGGCGGGCGGCGGTGGGATCGCATTTCATGCACGCACTGCAGAATGCGCCGCTGCCGCAGACTTCCCCGGTGACGTCGATCTACACGCAGACGGACGAGGTGGTGTTCCCGCAGCCCGCGGCGAGCCACTTGTCGGGCGCGGCCAACATCCCCGTGCAGGCGATCTGCCCGGGGCGGCTGGCCGACCACCTCAGCCTGGTTCCGGACGCGGTCGGCTACGCCCTCGTTCTCGACGCGCTCACCCACCCCGGAGCAGCGGATCCCGCTCGGATCGGCGGTCGGTTCGGTCTCTGCACGTCGCTGTTCATGCCCGACGTGGACGTGCTGACCGCGCCCTCGGCCCTCGCGAGCATCGTGGGCCTCGCTGAGGTGTTCACGGTCGCGCCGAAGGTCAATGCCGAACCGCCGCTGCCCGCCTATGCCGCGCCCTACGGAGGCTGACCTGAGGCGCCGCCCTGTCCGATCAGCCAGACGATCTCTGCCGGACGGCTAGGCGCTGACGCAACCGGTTGCCCTGCCCGGACCGCGGCTGCTGAGCTTGGCGACGCGGCCGCGGTCCGCGGCAGGCGTGCGTGGACGGGAGAAACAAGATGGGTGCCGGAACGGGCGCGGCGGGGCGGATCCGATGAGCGCCGAACTCGACATCGCGACCCTGCACGAGGCGTTGGCCGGCGAGTTCGGCGACGAGCCGTGTGTCGTCGACGCGGGCCGGGTGTGGAGCTGGCGGGAGGTCACGGACCGGACTCGCAGGCTGGCCGCTGTCCTTCGCGAGCACGGGCTCGGCACGCTTCGGGTGGGCGCAGCCGGGCCGGCATGGGAAACCGGTCAGGACCATCTTGGCATTTTGCTGCACAATTCGGCGGAATACCTGGAAGCGTTGCTGGGCGCGCACAAGGCGTCGGTGGTGCCGTTCAACATCAACTACCGGTACACCGCCGACGAACTGACCTACCTGCTCCGCGACGCGCGTCCGCAAGCTCTGGTGTACGGCGCGTCCTTCGCGCCCCTCGTCGCGGAGGTGTTGCCGGCTCTGGAGGCGGAACCGCTGCTGCTGCAGGTCGCCGACGACAGCGGAGCAGCGCTTCTTCCCGGCGCGCTCGACTACGAGAAAGCCCTGGCGGCCGCCGAACCGCAGGTTTTCGATCCGTCCGCCGACGACCGCCAGCTGATGTACACCGGCGGTACCACGGGTATGCCCAAGGGCGTGATCTGGCGGTCCGGCGATCTGGTCGCCGGACCGTTCGGGGTGCGAGGCAAGGACGGACAGCCGCTGCAGTCCGTTGACGACGCCGTTCGCCGTGCCCGCAAGATCCGCGGCCGGGTGCTGCCCGCGCCGCCGCTGATGCACGGCGCCGGACTGGCCGTGGCGGTCGGCGGCTGGCTGGGCGGCGGCACGGTCGTGATCCAGCCGCGGCCGGAGAAGCTGGACCCCGCTGTCCTGCTCGACACCTGTGCGCGGGAACGGGTGACCACGATCGTGATCGTCGGCGATGCCTTCGGCGGACCGATCGTAGCTGAGCTGGAGCGGCAACCCCGCGAGTTGCCGGACCTTCGGGTGATCGTCAACGCCGGAGCCGCGTTGCGTCCGGAACTCAAGCGCCGGCTGGGGGAGCTGCTCCCGGGAGCGCGCGTCACGGACTTGGTCGCGTCGTCCGAGGGCGTGGTGGTGCGCAAGGACAAGGGCGACGGCAATCGGCTCGACGCCCGCGGCGGCATCGCCGTGCTCGCCGAGGACCGGTCGCGGTTGCTGGGCCCGGGGGAGGACGAGGTGGGCTGGCTGGCCAAGAGCGGCGGCATCCCACTCGGCTATCTCGGTGACCCGGAGAAGACCGCGCAAACCTTCGTGTCTGTTGGCGGACAACGGTTTTCAGTGCCGGGCGATCGCGCGAGGATCGCCGAGGACGGCGGCATCGAGTTCCTCGGCCGCGACGCCACGACGATCAACACGGGCGGCGAGAAGGTGTTCGCCGACGAGGTGGAACAGGTCGTCCGTGCGTTGCCCGGCGTGCTGGACGCGGTGGTCGTGGGACGGCCGAGCGAGCGCTGGGGCAACGAAGTCGTCGCGCTCGTGCAGCCCGGCGCGGATCTGGCCGTGGGCGAACTCGGCGCGCTGTGCCGCAAGAGCCTCGCCGGGTACAAGGTGCCGAAGGACTTCATCCTGGTGGACGAGGTCCGCCGGCACGCGAACGGCAAACCCGACTACAAGTGGGCGCGCGCCGCCGCGAGCACCGCCTGAGCCTAGGTCCGTCGATTCTGCTTCTGCGGCACGCGGCACGAGCGCGATGGTCATCGGCCGGGGGATCTGAACCGGGCAGGCGGGTGCGAGCGTGTTTAGACTGGGCGGACCGCGTCGCCGTCGACGCGGGGAGGAGTGGTGGCCGCGATGGCAGATGACCGGTCGGCGAAGCATCGCGAGCGCCGCGATCGGACGCTCCGCGCGCTCGAAGCCGTGCGAGCGGTCGTCGGCGAGTCCATTGTGGTCCCCGCGGAGAAGGATCTCGACGACCACGTGATGGAGCAGGCGGTCGACGAGAACGTGCGCCTGCTGCGGGAAATGCTGGCGGCGGGTCCGCCGGAGGAGCGCGCCGGGCGGCTGGCGTTGCTCGCCTTCCAGCTCGCCGATCTCCGGCAGGAGCTGATCACCGACACCCTCGAACGGCGGTTGTCCGGGCTGGCCAACGTCCAGGTCGCGCTCGGCAGGCTGCGGGCGGTGCGGTCCACCGAGGAGATGATGGCCCGCGCGCCGCGGATCCTCTGCGAGCAATGCGGGTTCAAGATCGCCACTCTGATGCGGGTCGACGACGACGGGCGGGTGCTGCCGGTCAGCGCGCATCACGCGGACGACCCGGACTGGGAAGAGAAGTTCCGGGACATCATGATGACCAAGAGCCCGGTGTACCTCGACGCGAGCTTGATCGAGATCGAAATGGTGCGCAGGCGGTCGGCGCTCATCGTGCACGACGCCTACAACGATCCGCGCATCACGAACGAGCACTTCCGGCTGAGCGGCGCGCCGTCGTACGTCGCGGCGCCGGTGATGCCGGAAGGCCGGGTGATCGGCTTCCTGCACGCGACGCACAAAACCACCGTGGACATCGTCGACCGGGACATCCTGTGGGCGTTCGCCGAGGGCTACGGCTACGCGCTCGAACGCACCATCCTGGTGGAACGGCTGTACCAGCACGGCGAACGGATGCGCGAGCTGCTCCGCACCAGCGACGAGCTGCTGGAGCAGCTGCGCGAGTCCGATCTCCAGCTGGTGAGCGAAACCTCCGCCGGGAAGACGTCGCGGGTGCCGAGGGTCGCCAGCTTCGCCGCCCCGCGGTCGGTCATCCACGACCTGCTGACCCGCCGGGAAATCGAGATCATCGAGCTGATGGCGCACGGGGACACGAACAAGCAGATCGCCGACCGGCTGATCGTGTCCGAGGGCACGGTGAAGGCGCACGTCCGGCAGATCCTCCGGAAGCTCAAGGCGGCCAACCGGGCCGAAGCGGTCTCGCAGTACTCCCGGATGCTGCACGGCCAGTCCTGAAGCGCGGGCGCGCGAAAACCCGGCCGGGGGCGGCGTTGCCGAACCGGCCGGGCTCAGGCTTCGGCTCAGAGCCGCGCTTCGACCTTTGTGGACAGTCGCACCGGCAGTTCGCCGATGCCGTTGATGAAGTTGGACCGCTGGCGCACCGGCGGCCCGGTGACCTCGATCGTGGGGAAGCGCTCGAACAGGGCCGGGAGCAGCAGCCGGGCTTCGAGCCGGGCGACGGCGTTGCCGAGGCAGAAGTGCGGTCCGGCGCCGAAGGCGATGTGCGGGTTGGTCTCCCGGGTGATGTCGAACCGGTCCGCGTCGGCGAAGACCTCCTCGTCCCGGTTGGCCGACGAGTAGCAGAGCACGACCTTGTCGCCCGCCCGGATCTGCGCGCCGCCGAGTTCGAAGTCCTGCACGGCGGTGCGGCGGAACTGCATGACCGGCGAGTGATAGCGCAGCACCTCCTCGATCGCGCCCGGGAGGAGGTTCGGCTGGTCCCGGAGCAGCTGCCACTGGCCGGGATGCCGCGACAAGTGGAGAATCGCGCCGGTCAGCAGGTTCCGGGTGGTTTCGTTGCCCGCGATGACCAGCAACTGGAAAAACCGGTCGAGATCGTCGTCGTCGAGGCGCTCGCCGTCCACCTCGGCATTGACGACGAGGCTCCAGACGTCGTCGGACGGGTTCGCGCGTTTCTGCCGGGTCAGTTCCTTGGCGTAGGCGAAGAGTTCGAGGAACGCCGAGGTGTAAGACCGCGGGTCGCCGGCGGCGGGATCGCCGAAGCCGACCATCCGGTTCGTCCAGTCGTAGAGCAGGTGCCGTTCGGCCGCGGGGATGCCGAGGATGTCGGCGAGCACGAGCAGCGGCATCTCGGCCGAGACGTGCTCGACCAGGTCGAGTTCGCCGCCGTCGCCGAGCGCGTCGACGACGTTGCGGGCGTGCGTTTCCATCGACTCCTGCATGCCGGCGACGATGCGCGGGGTGAACGCTTTGCTGACGACCCGGCGCAGTTTGGAATGCTCCGGCGGATCGGTGTTGAGCATGGCCCGCTGCATCAGGCTGAGTTCGCGCGGGCTCGCGTCGCGAAGGAACGTGCCGCCCGCGTGGGAGCTGAACACGTCGGGGCGCTTGCCCGCCTGCACGACGTCGGCGTAGCGGGTCACCGCCCAGAACCCGGGCCCGCCGGGGAAATCGCCGACGGCGGGTTCCGGGCTCCATACGACGGGGGATTCGCGGCGCAGCCGGGCGAACAGCTCGTGCGGGAACCCGTCCTGATAGGTGTCGGGATTGGCGAGGTCGAGCGGAATCACGTTTGTCTCCCTGGTTATTCGGCGGCCGTGAAGACCGGGTAGCTCTCCCCGTCGCCGGGGTGCACGAATTCGGCCCGCAGCGGCAGGTCCGGGGACGGCCGGGCCGTGTCCACCCGCGCGTAAAGCCACGGTCCTTCGCTGAGTTCGACGATCCCCACCGTGTAGGGCACGAGATCGGTGTACGCGCGGTTCGGCGCCCGGTGCACGGTCGTCCAGGTCAGCAGGGTTCCGCTGCCCTCGGCGGGGATCCAGTCCAGTGCGGTGCCGGCGCAGGTGGTGCACACCAGGGCTTCCGGCGGCAGCGCTTGTCCGCAACCGGTGCAGCGCTTGATCACGAGTTCGTCGCGCGCCGCGGCGTCGAAGAACGGTGCGCTCTTGGTGTCGCGCTGGATCGCCGGCCAGGCATCGGGTGTTTCGGTCATCGGCCGGCTCCGCTCAGGATCAGGGTCGCGTGGTGTTCCAGGATGCCGCCGTTGCCGCTCACCATGATGACGTCGCGCTGGTCGACTTGACGGGCGCCGGCCTGGCCGCGGCCCTGGACGACGGCTTCCACGAGCGGGGTGAACCCGGTGAGGTAGAAGGCGGAGAGCTGGCCGCCGCCGGTGTTGCAGGGCAGGTCGCCGCCCGGGGCCAGGTGTCCTTCGGCGACGAACTTCCCGCCCTCGCCTTTCGGACAGAACCCGTAGTCCTCCAACGTGACCATGACGGTGTAGGTGTAGCAGTCGTAGAGCTGCAGCAGGTCCACGTCCTCGACGCGGACCCCGGCCATGCGCAGGGCGCGCGGCCCGGCGTCGGCGGCCCCGGTGCGCAGGCCGAAGTCGGAGTCGTCGTGCTGGACGCGGCCGGGGTGCGCCTGCGCCCAGCCGAGGATGTCCACCGGCGGCTGGGCGAGGTCCCGGGCCCGCTCGGCGCTGGTGACGATCACCGCCGCGGCCCCGTTGGACACCAGGCAGATGTCGTACAGGTGCAGGGGATCCGCGATCAGCGGCGACTCCTGATGCTGGGCAAGGGAAATCGGCTCGCGGAACTGGGCAGCCGGATTGTCCGCGGCCCACGCGCGCTGCGCGACGGCGATGGCGCCGAGCTGTTCGCTGGTGGTGCCGTAGGTCGCGAAATGCCGGCGGGCGGCCAGCGCATAGAACAGGTTGGGCGAAACCAGGCCGATCCCGGCGTGGTAGCCGGCGAAGCCGCGCGGGCCGGACCGAGGCGTGCCGAAGGCGTCGCGGCCGGAACCCTTGGGCTTGAGCGGGGTGTCGGCGAATACGCAGGCCACAGCGGACGCGCCGCCCATGGCGATGGTCGCCGCCGCGTGCGCGATCATCACGCCGGGGCTCGCGCCCAGTGCGTTGATCTCGGCGAGCAGCCGCAGGTCGCGCAGTCCGAGGACCTTCTGCAGCGACAGCTTCGGCGCACCCTGGGTACCGGGGCTGACCAGCAGGCCGTCAAGGTCGGAAACGGCCAGGCCCGCGTCGTTCGCGGCGAGCCGGACCGCCTCGGCCGCGAGATCGGTGGCGCTGCGGTCGTAGACCTTGCCGACGTCGGTCAGTCCGAGGCCGGCGATGGCCGCGGGCGGCTGCTCGAGTTGATCGCTCATCACTTTCCTGTCCACTGTGGACGCCTTTTCTCGGTGAATGCCCGGGGTCCTTCCTTGGCGTCCGCCGTTTTCATCACCGCGCCCGCCGCCGCGTCGCTGAGTGCCCACGCCTCGTCCGTCCAATCCGAACCCGCGGCGAGGCCGTCGTAAACCACCCGCTTGCTGGCTTGCACGGCAAGCGGCGCGTTGCCGGCGATGGATTCCGCCAGCGACATCGCCTCAGCGAGAACTTGCGCCCGCGGGACGACTCGGTTCACCAGCCCCCAGCGCAGGGCGGCTTCGGCGGAGATCGGCGCACCGGTCAGCGCGGCCTCCAGCGCGATCGCCAGCGGGATCCGCCGAGGCAGCCGGAGCAAGCCGCCTCCCGCCGCGATGATGCCTCGGGTGACCTCCGGCAGCCCGAGCGTCGCGGTCTCGCTCATCACCGCGAGGTCGCAGCAGAGCAGCAGTTCGGTGCCGCCGCCGAGGGCGAACCCGTTGACCGCGGCGATCAGCGGCTTTTCCAAGCGCCGCTTCATGAATCCGCCGAAGCCGGTCGAACGCTGCTCGCGGGTGATCAGCGGACGGCCCGCCGCGACCTCCTTGAGGTCCGCGCCCGCGCTGAACGCGCGATCTCCGGCCCCGGTGAGGATGCCGACCCGAAGCTCAGGGTCGGCGGCCAGCTCGTTCATCGCCTCCTCGACGGCGACAGACATCGCGGCGTTGACGGCGTTCATCGCGTGCGGACGGTTCAGCGTGATGATCGCGACGTGGCCATGGCGGCGCAGAGTCGCGGGAGCCTCCTCGGCGGCGGTGCTCATCGGGCCGCTTCCTTTGCCTCGCCGTAGAGCTGGTCGATGTCGACCGCGTACTTGTCGGCGATCGCCCGGCGTTTGAGCTTCATCGTCGGCGTCAGTTCGTCGCCGCCCGGCTCCCAGTACGACGGCAGCACCGTGAACCGCTTGATCTGTTCGACGCGGGCGAGCTGGGCGTTTCCCGCGTCGACGGCGGACTGCACCTCCTGGCGGACCCGCTCGTCCTTGGCCAGCACTGCGGGATCCGGGTCGATGCCGAGCTGCGCGCCGAACGCCGCGGCCGCGTCCGGGTCGAGGGTGATCAGGGCGACGTTGTACGGCCGGGAGTCCCCGATCGCGACCACCGAGCCGATCAGCGTGGATCCGCTGACGATCGCGTGCTCGATGTTGCTGGGCGACATGTTCTTGCCGCCGGCGCTGATGATCAGCTCCTTCTTCCGGTCGACGACGCGGAAGTGCCCGTCCCCGTCGACCGAGACGATGTCGCCGCTGTGCAGCCAGCCGTCGGAATCGATCGCCTCCGCGGTCCGCACCGGGTCGTCGCGGTAGCCCTTCATCAGCTGCGCCCCGCGAACCAGCAGCTCGCCGTCGTCGGCCACCCGGGTTTCGATGCCCGGCAACGGTTTTCCGACGGTGCCGACCCTGGCCTCGGCCGGGGTCGTGCCGGTGCCGATGCCGCATTCCGACATCCCCCAGCACTCGGCGACCGGGATCCCGAGCTTGGCCAGGAAGGCGAACACGTGCGGGGGAATGGCGGCGGAGCCGGACAGCGCCCAGCGCACGCGGTCGAGGCCGAGCGCGGCCCGGATGCCCGCCAGGACCTCCGGGACACCGGCCTCGAACGCCGCGGCCAGCTGCGGATCGGCTTCGAGCTTGAGGTCGACGCCGTGCTTGGTCTTCTCCCACACGCGGGGAACCGCGGCGAAGATCGTCGGCCGCACCTGCGGCAGCGTGGCGGCGAGCTGGCGGAGGTCGGGGACGGAGACGACCCGGACGCCGTGCCGGATGGCGAAGTAGTGATTGATCGCGCGGTCCGCGAGATGCGCGGTCGGCAGGTAGGACACGCTGACGTCGTCGCCGGCCATCGGCCAGACCGCGGTGAAGCTGTCGCCGAGGCCGAGGATGCCGCGGTGGGTGTGCTCGACGCCCTTGGGCGGCCCGGTGGTCCCGGACGTGTAGATGAGGCACAGCACGTCGTCCGGCCGGACCGACTGCCAGGCGGCGTCGAAATCGAAGCCAGGCCCGGGTTCCAGCCGGTCCAGGTCGCCGTCCTCGACCACGAGCAGGTGCTCGACCGGAGCGCCCGAGGCCCGGATGGCGGCGGCGTACTGCTGCTCGGTGATCACGACGCGGGTCGCGGCGTGGTTGAGCAGGTAGCCGATCTGCTCCGGGGGATTGGTGTTGTAGACGGAATACGTCGTGGCGCCGAGGTGCGCCGCGGCGGTCTCGCTCAGGTGGAACTCCGGCCGGTTCACGAGCATCGTCGCGACCGTGTCCCCGCGCCGGACGCCGAGCGCGGCCAGACCGCCGGCGATGCGGCGCACCGTCTCTCCGTACTCGCGCCAGGTGATCCCGGCCTCGTCTCCGGCGGCGCGCAGGGCGACCGCGTCCGGTTGGCGGGCGACGGTGCGCTGGAACGCCTCAGGCAGCGTCCGTGGTTCGGTCATGCGGGCTCTCCTCGGTGGCGGAAAGGGGTCGAGTGCGACGAAGTTCTTCCGGAGTCATGCGGCGCGGGCGTTGCGGGCGGCGGCGAAGTCGAGCGCGGCGGCCCAGCTGGCGGACTCGCCGATGAGGCGGCGGTATTTCATGGTGTGCGCCGGAAATCCGACGGTGAGCGCGCCGGCCAGCCGGTCGCCTCGCCGGTAGAGCGCGGCGAACTTGCCCGCGTCCGGGTCGCCGCTGACCACCCGGACCTCGTCCGCTCGGGGCACCCCGACGAACTGGATGCGCGTGCCGTACCAATCGGACCAGAAGTACGGCACCGTCGAGTACGGCTGCGCCTGGCTCGGCGCCAGGGCGTTCACGGACGCGCGCGCGCCCTGCTCGGCGGCGCTCGTCCAGTGCTCCAGGCGCATGTGCTCGCCGAAGTGCGGGTTGTGCCAGCGGGCTACGTCGCCGGCCGCGTACACCCCGGGTACGCCGGTCCACAGGTTCTCGTCGCAGACCACGCCGTTCTCGACGGTCAGCGCCGAACTGGCCAGCCAGCCGGTCTCCGGCGTCGCGCCGATGCCGACGACTACGAGATCGGCGGACAGGCTCTCGCCGCCGGCGAGGTCGACCTGCAGCTCGGAACCGTTGTGCCGGACGGATTCCACCGTGACCCCGCGGCGCAGGTCGGTGCCGTTGCGCTCGTGCAGGGCCGCGCAGGCGAGGCCCATCTCGGTGCCTACCGCGCGCTCCAGCGGCACGTCGGCGCTTTCCAGGATCGTCACCGGAAGGCCTCGTTTGCGGGCCCCGGAGGCGACCTCGGAACCGATGAAGCCCGCACCGACCACCACCGTCCGGGCACCGGCGTCGAGTGCGGCTCGCACCGCGCGGGCGTCGTAGAGCGTCCGCAGGGTGTGCACGCCCGGCAACCCGGACGTCCCGTCCAGCGTGCGCGCCGTCGCTCCGGTGGCGACCACCAGCGCGTCGAACGGCACATCGCCGCCCGGCGTGTGCACGACTCGCTGCTCGGTGTCGAGGCCGACGGCCGGGCACCCGAGCCGCAGGTCGACGTCCAGTTCGTCGACGAGCGCGGCGCGGGTCCGGAAAGCAAGTTCGGGCAGGTTGCCCGGCTCGGCGTCCAGGTACGCCTTGGACAGCGGCGGCCGGTCGTACGGCAGCTGGTTCTCGGCGCCGAGGAGCGTGATCGTGCCGCGGAAGCCTTGCTTTCGAGCGGCCTCGACGGCGCGCAGCCCGGCGAGCGAGGCGCCGGCCACGACGAGCCGGTGGCTGGTGTCGAGCATCGGTCAGCCTCGTTCCAGCCGGAGGGCGGCGGTCGGGCAGCCGTCGACGGCGGCCTGGACCTGATCGAGATCCGAGTCGGACACGTCGGCTTCCTTGAGCACCAAGTCGCCGTCGTCGTCGATCTCGAACACCTCCGGGGCGAGCGATTCGCAGATGCCCAGTCCTGTGCACTTTTCCCGGTCGACGATGATTTTCATCCGATTCCCAACTCCCCGGCGCGTCAACTCGCGCGGTATCGCGTTCGCTGTTCCAGTAGAGCTAGCGAGGGGAGCCAGGCCAAGTGCCGAGGGCAGCGCGTAGCCGAACGGGATACCAGATGTAGCCGTTCGAAGCGCTGATCCGGACGTATCGAGCGGCTAACTTCACAAGTCGATCCCGAATGCTTGTGAGGCGATATGCAGGTCCGAGCGGCCGTAATGGACGAGGCCGGAGCGCCGTTCCGGCTCCGCGATGTCGAACTGCGCGAACCCGGCCCAGGTGAGGTGCTGGTGCGGGTGCTGGCGGCCGGCATGTGCCACACCGACCTGGCGGTGCGCGGCCCCGGCCTGCCGGTGATGTTCCCGATCGTGCTCGGGCACGAAGGCGCGGGCACCGTCGAGGCGGTCGGACCGGGGGTGACCGCGGTGCGGCCGGGCGACCGGGTGGTGCTGACCTACGATTCGTGCGGCCGTTGCTCGAACTGCGTGCTCGGGCAGCCCGCGTACTGCGCGGAGTTCTTCCCCCGCAACCTGACCGGTCGTGGCACGGACGGATCGACCTCGCTGCGCGCTGCCGACGGATCCGAGGTGGGCGGTCGCTGGTTCGGGCAGTCTTCGTTCGCGACCTACGCGCTGGCCACTGAACGCGGCGTTGTCCGGGTCGGCGACGAGCTGCCCTTCTCCTCGCTCGCTCCGCTGGGCTGCGGTGTCCAGACCGGGGCGGGAGCGGTGGTGAACTCGCTGGGACTGCGGCTGGGCGAGACGATCGCGGTGTTCGGCGCGGGCGCGGTCGGGCTCGCCGCGGTGATGGCCGCGCATGCCGCCGGGGCGAGCGAGATCGTCGCCGTCGACTTGCACGCCAACCGGCGGGAACTGGCGCTGGAACTCGGCGCCACACGGGTCTTCGACGGAGCCGACCCGGACCTGGTGAAGGCCGTCAAGGCAAGCACCGGCGGGCTCGGCTATGCGCTGGACACCACCGGTGCGCCCGCGGTGATGAACTCGGCGCTGGCCGTTCTGCATCCCCGGGGAACTCTCGGCATCGTCGGCGGCAACGCGGCGCAGCTGCCCTTCGACGCAAGGTCGGTGGCGACCAAGCGGGTGGTGTCGCTGTTCGAGGGCGACGCCGTGCCGCAGCTGTTCATTCCCCGGCTCATCGCGCTGCACCGGCAGGGCCGGCTGCCGTTCGATCGCCTCGTCACCACCTTCGGGCTCGACGAGATCAACGAAGCGGAAGCGGCGTCGGCACGCGGTGCCGTCGTGAAACCAGTCCTGCTGACGGAAAGGGCCCAGGCGTGACCGAAGCGTTCGTCTACGACGCACTCCGCACCCCGCGCGGGCGCGGAAAAGCCAGCGGATCGCTGCACGAGGTCAAACCGGTTTCCCTCGTGGTCGGGCTGATCGACGCGCTGCGCAAGCGCAATCCGACGCTGGACGAGGACCGGATCTCCGACCTCGTGCTCGGCGTCGTGTCGCCCGTCGGCGAGCAGGGCCAGGTGATCGCGAAAACCGCGGCGCTCGCGGCCGGGTTGCCCGACACGGTCGGCGGGGTTCAGGTCAACCGGTTCTGCGGGTCGGGGCTCGAAGCGGTGGCCATCGCCGCGCAGAAGGTCCGCTCGGACTGGGACGAGCTGGTGATCAGCGGCGGTGTGGAGTCGATGTCGCGGGTCGCGATGGGCTCGGACGGCGGCGCCTGGTCGGAGGATCCGGCCACCAACTACGACAGTTACTTTGTCCCGCAAGGGATCTCCGCCGACCTGCTGGCGACCCTCGACGGATTCACCCGAGCCGACGCGGACGCGTACGCGGTGCGTTCGCAGCAACGGGCCGCTCAGGCGTGGGCGGAGGGCCGCTTCGCGAACTCGGTCGTTCCGGTGGTGGACCGCAACGGCCTCGTGGTGCTCGACCGCGACGAGCACATTCGCGCGGACGCCACGGTCGAGTCGCTGGGCGCGTTGCGGCCGTCGTTCGCGGCGATCGGCGACCAGGCGGGTTTCGACGCGGTGGCGCTGCAGAAATACCATCAGGTCGAGCGGATCGAGCACATCCACCACGCCGGCAACTCGTCCGGAATCGTGGACGGCGCCGCCTTGGTCCTGATCGGCAGCGAGCAGGCGGGCACCGAGCTGGGACTCGCCCCACGCGCCCGGATCGTGTCCGCCGCGACGACCGGTGCCGATCCCACGATCATGCTCACCGGTCCGGTCCCGGCCACCCGGAAACTCCTGGCGCGCAACGGGTTGCTCGTGACAGACGTCGACCTGTTCGAGATGAACGAAGCCTTCGCCTCGGCCGTCTTGCACTACCAAGCCGAGCTGGGCATCCCGGACGAGAAGCTGAACGTCAACGGCGGCGCGATCGCGATGGGCCATCCGCTGGGCGCGACCGGGGCGATGCTCGTCGGAACGGTCGTCGACGAGCTGGAGCGCCGCGACGCCCGCCGCGCGGTGGTCACCCTGTGCGTGGCCGCCGGCATGGGCGTCGCCGTGCTGATCGAGCGAATCTGAAGCAGAGCCAGGGAAAGCGAGCAGATGAGCGAGCGAGAGTGCATCCGCTGGGAAACCGGTGCGGACGGCATCGTCACCCTCACCATGGACGATCCGGGCCAGTCCGCGAACACCGCGAACGAGGCGTTCGCGGAGTCGTTCCGCAACGCCGTCGACCGGCTGGTGTCCGAAAAGGACTCCGTTTCCGGCGTCGTGGTGACCTCGGCCAAGAAGACCTTCTTCGCCGGTGGCGACCTCAACGAACTGCTGACCTTCGGTCCGGAGGACGCCGAGCGGCTGTTCACCCGCACCGAGGCGGCGAAGGCTGATCTGCGGCGGCTGGAGACCTTGGGCGTCCCGGTGGTCGCGGCGATCAACGGCGCCGCGCTGGGCGGTGGTCTGGAGATCGCGCTGGCTGCCCACCACCGGATCGTCGCCGATGTGCCTGGCACACGGATCGGGTTGCCCGAGGTGACGCTCGGCCTGCTTCCCGGCGGCGGTGGGGTGGCCCGGACGGTGCGCTTGCTTGGCGTCCAGCGCGCACTGACCGAGGTCCTGCTGACCGGTAAGCAGCTCGCTCCGCGCGCAGCGGAGGAGCTGGGGCTGGTCGACGAGGTGGTCGAGACGCTCGAAGACCTCTTGCCGCAAGCAAAGGCCTGGATCAAGGCGAACCCTGGCAAGCAGCAGCCTTGGGACATCAAGGGGTACAAGATCCCCGGCGGCGCGCCGAATTCGCCGTCGCTGGCGGCGATCCTTCCGGCGATGCCCGCGACGCTGCGCAAGCAGGTCAAGGGCGCGAATCTTCCCGCGCCGCGGGCGATTCTGGCCGCCGCGGTGGAAGGCGCGCTGGTCGACTTCGACACCGCGTCGCGCGTCGAGTCCCGGTACTTCGTCGAGCTGGCCACCGGCCAGGTCGCCAAGAACATCATCCAGAGCACCTTCTTCGACCTGAACCACATCAACTCCGGAGGCACCCGGCCGGAGGGATACGACCGCTTCGTTCCCGGCAAGGTCGGCGTGCTCGGCGCGGGGATGATGGGTGCCGGGATCGCCTACGTGCTGGCCAAGGCCGGCGTCGAGGTCGTGCTCAAGGACGTGTCCGCGGCAGCGGCCGAGAAGGGCAAGTCCTACGCGGCGAAGCAGCTCGCCAAACGCGTCAAGGCAGGCAAGACCGGCCAAGCCGAAGCGGACGCGGTGCTCGCTCGCATCAAGCCCGCTGCCGACCCGGCCGACCTCGCGGGCTGCGACACGGTGATCGAGGCGGTGTTCGAAGACCTCGAACTCAAGCAAGCTTTGTTCGCTGAGGCCGAGGAGATCGTCTCGCCGCAGGCGCTGCTGGCCTCGAACACGTCGTCGTTGCCGATCACCGAGCTGGCCGAGTCGGTCCGGCGGCCCGACGATTTCATCGGGCTGCACTTCTTCTCCCCGGTGGACAAGATGCCGCTCGTCGAGATCATCCTCGGCGCGAAGACCAGCGAGAAGGCCCTCGCCGCCGCCATCGACCTCACCCGCCTGATCAAGAAGACGCCGATCGTGGTCAACGACAGCCGGGCGTTCTTCACCAGCCGGGTGATCAGCGTCCGGCTCAACGAAGCCGTGGACCTGGTCGCCGAGGGCGTCGCCCCGGCTTCGATCGAGCAGGCGAGCCTGCAGGCCGGATATCCGACGGGCACCCTGCAGTTGTTCGACGAGGTCACCTTGACGCTGTCGCAGCGCGCGCTGGCCGCGATGCGCGAGGCGGCGGGCGACGAGTGGGTCGAGCGCCCCGCGTACCGGGTGCTGGACCGGATGATCGACGAGTTCGGCCGCGGCGGCCGGTCCAGCGGGGCGGGCTTCTACGAGTACGTCGACGGCGCGCGCGCCGGGCTGTGGCCAGGACTGCGCGGGCTCGCCGAGACGGAGGCGGTGGTCCCGTTCGAGGATATCCGGGACCGGCTGCTGTTCGCCGAAGTCCTCGAATCGGTGCGATGTTTCGACAAGGGCGTGCTGCGGTCGGTTCCGGAGGCGAACGTCGGCTCGCTGCTCGGCATCGGATTCCCCGGCTGGACTGGCGGTGTCGTGCAGTTCATCGACGGATATCCCAGTGGAGTCGAGGGATTCGTGGCACGGGCGAACGAACTCGCTGACCGCTACGGCGAACGATTCCGGCCGACCGTGTCGCTGATCGAGATCGCCGGACGCGGCGAGACCGCGCGGAAGGGACTGGTTTCGGCATGAACCAGGAGACTGCGGCCGCTCTCGCGGCCACTGTGGACATGACGATCGGCGGCGCTGGTGTCGCCGCTCCCGGAACCTTCGGCGTGGTCAACCCGTCGACCGGCGAGGTTTTCGCCAACGCTCCCCGCGCGGATAAAGCTGTGCTGGACACGGCATTGTCGGACAACGCGCAGGCATTCGAGAGCTGGCGACAGGACGACGCGGCCCGGAGGTCCTATTTGGACAAGGCAGCGGATGCCGTCGCCGCCGCGACCGACGACATCGCGGCACTGATCTCGGCCGAGCAGGGCAAGGTCCTCACGACCGCCAAGCACGAGGTCCGCACCGCGGTGGCCTGGTTGCGCTACTACGCCTCGCTGGAATTGCCGCGGGAAATCGTGCAGGACAACGCCCGGGGTTTCAGCGAGGTCGTGCGCGATCCGCTCGGCGTGGTCGCCGCGATCACGCCGTGGAACTTCCCGATCAGCCTGGCGATGTGGAAGATCGCCCCGGCGCTGCGAGCCGGGAACACCGTGCTGCTCAAGCCGTCCCCGTACACCCCGCTGTCCAGCCTGCGTCTCGGCCAGGCACTGCGCGACGTGCTGCCGCCCGGCGTGCTGAACGTCGTCACCGGCCTCGACGAACTCGGCCCGTGGCTCACCGCGCACCCGGCGCCCAGGAAGATCAGCTTCACCGGTTCGATCGAGACCGGGAAGCGGGTCGCCGCCGCGGCCGCCGCCGACCTCAAGCGGGTCACCCTGGAACTCGGCGGCAACGACCCGGCCATCGTGCTCGACGACGCCGACGTGGACGCCATCGCCGACGAGCTTTTCTGGGGCGCCTTCACCAACAGCGGCCAGATCTGCCTCGCGATCAAACGGGTTTACGCCCCGCGGAACAGGTATCAGGAGGTCGTGGACGCACTGGTCGCGCGCGCCGAACAGGCCGTGGTCGGCGACCCGTTCGACCCGGCCAGCACGATAGGCCCGGTCAGCAACCGCCCGCAACTCGACCTGGTGTCCGAGCTGGTATCGGAGGCGGTCGAGGGCGGTGCGGTCGCGGCCAGCGGCGGGCGTCGTCTCGACAGCAACGGATTCTTTTACGCGCCAACGATTCTGCGCGACGTCTCGGACGGAGCCCGGATTGTCGATATCGAACAGTTCGGCCCGGCGCTCCCCGTCGTCCCGTACACCGACGTGGACGAGGTCGTCGGACGCATCAACGCCGGGCATTACGGCCTGACCGCGACGGTATGGGGCTCCGACGCCGACCGGGCCGAGGAGATCGCCCGCCGGCTCGAGTACGGGACGGTGTCGGTCAACACCCATTCCGGCGGCATCGGCCCGCACCTTCCCTTCGGCGGCCACAAATGGAGCGGGCTCGGCGTGGAGAACGGCCCCTGGGGGCTGCACGGATTCACCGACCTCAAGCTCGTCCACCGCAAGAAATGACCCCCCGACCCGAGGAAGAGAGCTGCGACGTGACCGACCAGTGGAATACGCCGGAGCGGCAGGCGCTGCGCAAGATGGTCGCCGATTTCACCGAGACCGAGATCGCGCCGCACCTGCCGGACTGGGAGCGCGACGGAGCGGTGCCGCGGGCTTTGCACGAGAAGGCCGGGACGCTGGGCCTGCTCGAACTCGGTTTCCCGGAATCGGCGGGCGGCGCGGGGGAGTTCCTCGATTTCCTCATCGCGAACGAGCAGATCCAGCTCTCCGGCGGGAGCATGGGGCTGCTCGGCGCGCTGATGACGCACAGCATCGCCGCGCCGCACATCGCCGCGTCCGGGAACGCCGACCTGATCGACCGGTTCGTCCGTCCCTCCCTCTCCGGGCACAAGATCGGGTCGCTGGCGGTCACGGAGCCCGGCGGCGGTTCGGATGTTGCCTCCTTGCGCACGACCGCGGTGCGCGACGGCGACCACTACGTCGTGAACGGCGCCAAGACCTACATCACTTCGGGCAGCAGGGCTGATTTCGTGACCACGGCCGTGCGCACCGGAGGCGAGGGCTACGGCGGCGTGTCGCTGCTGGTCGTCGAAACCGGCACGCCCGGTTTCTCGGTGGGCCGGAAGCTCGACAAGATGGGCTGCCTCTGCTCGGACACCGCGGAACTGTTCTACGACAACGTCCGCGTCCCCGCCGGGAACCTCGTCGGCCCGGAAGGCACCGGCTTCAAACAGATCATGAAGCGCTTCGACAGCGAGCGGCTGCTCCTGGGCGTGCAGGCGTACTCGATGGCGCAGCGGTGCCTCGACCTGGCCATCGAATGGGCGCGCACCCGGATCACCTTCGGGCAGCCGCTCGCGCAACGCCAGGTCATCCGGCACAAGCTCGCCGAAATGGCCCGCCAGACCACCGCCGCACGGGTGTTCGTCCGCCAGGTCGCCGAGCGGTACGCCACGGGGGAGCGGGTCAGCGCCGAGGTCGCGATGGCCAAGAACACCGCGGTCTTCGCCGCCGAACACGTGGTGCACGAAGCGCTGCAGATCTTCGGCGGCATGGGCTACATGCGCGAGTCCGAAGTGGAGCGGCACTACCGCGACGCGCGGCTGCTCGGCATCGGCGGCGGCGCCACCGAGGTCATGAACGAACTGATCGCCAAGAGCCTTCCCCTCGACTAGCCCACTGGAGGTATCGATGCCCGCGGACGAGTTCGATTACGACTGGATCGTGGTCGGGTCGGGATTCGGCGGCAGCGTGGCCGCACTGCGCCTGGCCGAGCGCGGCTATTCGGTCGGCGTGCTCGAGTGCGGGCGCCGCTACGAAAGCGAGGACCTGCCGAAGTCGACCTGGGACCTGCGAAAGTACTTCTGGATGCCGAAACTCGGGCTGCGCGGCATCCTGCGGATCACGTTGTTCAAGGACGTCTCGATCCTGTCCGGCTCCGGCGTCGGCGGCGGCAGCCTCGTCTACGGCGCCACGCTCTACCGCGGCACCGACCGGTTCCGCGCCGAGGTCGACAAGGCGGTCGGCGAGACCACCGACCTCGACCCGTACTACGAGGTCGCCGAACGCATGCTCGGGGTCGTCGACACGCCGAGGCAGTCGTCGCGCGACCGGATGATGCTCGCCACCACAGACGACCTCGGCATGAGCGCGCGGCAGTTCCACCAGACCCGGATGGGCGCGTTCTTCGGCGAACCCGGCCAGACCGTGCCCGACCCGTACTTCGGCGGCGAGGGGCTGGACCGCGCCGGCTGCACGTTCTGCGGCCGGTGCATGGTCGGCTGCCCGAACAACGCGAAGAACACCCTCGACAAGAACTACCTGCACCTCGCTCAGCGGCGCGGCGCGACGATCACCGCCGAGCGGATGGTCACCGACGTGCGCCCGGCCGGCGCCCCGGACGGTTCCGACGGATACCTGGTCACCTCCGTCCGCCCGGGCGCGTGGTTCCGCCGCCGCACCCAGGTGCAGCGCGCTCGCGGCGTCGTGTTCGCGGCCGGGCCTATCGGCACCAATCAGCTGCTCGCCGGCTGTAAACAGAACGGCTCCCTGCCCGGGCTGTCCGACCGGCTCGGCCATGACGTCCGCACGAACGCGGAATCGATCGGCGCGTTGACGCTGCGGGACCGCGACAGGGACATCGCGGAGGGCGTCGGCATCAGCGGCAGCCTCTGGATCAACGACGACATCCACCTGGAGAGCGTCACCTACGGCGGCGCCGCCGATTCGCTGGGCTTGTTCTTCCTCCCGCTGACCACCGGCGGCACCCGGCTCACCCGCCCGCTCCAGCTCGTCGGCCGGATCCTTCGCCATCCCGTCGACTTCCTGCGCAGCATGAACCCGCGCGGATGGTCGCGCCGCTCGATGTCCGTCGGCGCGATGTGGAACCGGGACGGCGCACTGGAGCTGCGGCCCAAGGGGCGCCGGTTCGGCAAGGGCGTCCGGCTCCAGACCCATCCGGACCCGAACAACCCGAACCCGACGGTCATCCCCGAGGCCAACGATTTCCTCTCGTTGATGGCCGACAAGTACGACGGGATCCCGCAGCTGTGGGCCACTGAAGCGTTCGACATGCCGTTCACCGCGCACATCCTCGGCGGCGCGATCATCGGCACCTCCCCGGAAACCGGCGTCATCGACCCGGAGCACCACGTGTACGGCTACCGGAACCTGCTGGTCACCGACGGTTCGGCGATGCCGTCGAACGCGGGCGTCAACCCGAGCCTGAGCATCACGGCACTGGCCGAACGCGCCATGGCGAGCATCCCGGCGAAAGACGGCACGCCGTTTACCGGCGGTGTCGGCTACCAGCACGGGTGTCAGCGATGACCGGTGCTGGCGCGGCCGCCCCCGTACGGATCGACCGTCCCCTCGCCGGGGTCGCCGTGGTCGTGTTGAATCGGCCGGACCGGCTCAACGCGATGAAGCCGTCCACCATGCCCGACCTGGTCGAAGCTCTCGAATCGCTCGCCGCCGACGAGGACGCGAGGGTTGTCGTGCTCACCGGCTCCGGTCGCGGCTTCTGCACCGGGATGGATCTCGCCGCGCTCGACGAAATGGCACCGATGGAGATCCGCGCGCAAACCGAGTGGATGCGCGACCTGATGCGCGGTTCGATCGCCCTGTCGAGGCTGCCCCAGCCCACCATCGCCGCGGTGAACGGCCCGGCGACCGGCGGCGGATTCGGTTACGCGATGGGCTGCGACCTCCGCATCGCCTCTCGCTCGGCGCTTTTCGCGGCGACGTTCGTGCGGATGGCGATGGGCCCGGACGCCGGGCTGTCGCACACGCTTCCGCGCGTCGTCGGCCACGCCAAGGCGCTGGAGTTGCTGCTGACCGGAGCGACCGTGGATGCCCTGGACGCACTCCGGCTGGGCCTGGTCTCGGAGGTCGTCGACGACGCCCTGGCCGAGGCAGTGGACCTGGCCGCACGCATCGCGGAGACACCCGCCCATGCCAGCCGAAGCATCAAAGCAACCCTGCGCGCAGCGGCGGCTGCGGACTTCGAAACAACGGTGAACGACATCGAGGCGCCAGCCCAGGCCGAGCTGGTCTGTCACCCGGATTGGCTCGCCAACGCCGAAGGCTGGTTCGGGCGGCACAATCCCCGGTGAGACAAGGAAAAACCGCCACCTGCCGGGCGCGACGAACCGGCTCGTGCGGCACCGGACGGGCACGATCAACCCGGGAGTCCACGCGGACGAGATCTCGCAGCAACTGGGGACTGCGAGCCAGCCATGGTCGGCCGCGACGAGACAGGGCTACATTTCCCGCCTCCGCACCTGGCTTGGCCACGACGGCGACGGCGGCCTGTACCTGCCCAACGTGGATGCCAAGAACGGTGGCTACCGCCTCTCCGGCACCGTGCTCTGCGACTGGTTCCGGTTCCAGCACCTCGTCAAGACCGCTGGCGGCGAGGACCGGCTCTCGCAGCTGCAACAGGCGCTTGATTCTGGTCGAGGGCATGCCTTTGAGCAATGTCCCCAAGGGGCGTTATGAATGGAGTTCCTGGCATCAACGCGACATGATCGACCAGGTCGTCGAGGTCGCCCACACGCTCGTCACCGGGTACCGCGAGATCGGCGAACTCACGCTCGCGCGCCGGGCCGCTGCTCGCGGACTTCGCGCCGAACCGGTGAGCGAACTGCTCAGCCGTGACTTGCTGCGGACGGAGCTGTTGGCAGGCAACCGCGTTGCGGCGGCTGCGATCGCGGATCGGCTCGAGGAAACCAGCCTCGCGCTCGGAGTGGCGTTGGAGGACGAGACCAGTGACCTGCTGAAACAGGCCCTGTAGCAAGCGGGGCGCGGGCGGACCCACTGTCGGTGCTCCCGCCCGCGCCCTGTGCGGATCTCTCGGTCGTCAGGCGGCCAGGATTCTCGGCCGCTCTGGTTCGTTTTCCAGCCGGGCGATCCGGCCGGTGGCTTTCCAGCCGCGCAGGATGCGGCGTCCATAGTTGTGGGTGTTGGCGACGCGATCGAGTTCCGCACCGGTTGGGGTGCGTCCGCGTGCGTGTTCGTGGACGAAGTGCTGCCACATCCGTTGCTCGGCGGTGAGCTGCGGGGTCTCAGCCTCGTGTTCAGGGCTGAGCACTGCGGTCTCGGCGGAGGTCTCGGTTGTCTCGTCCGGTTGCGCGGGGCTGTGGTGCAGCGCGCGGTTGAAGAGTTCGACCGCGAGGAGAAGCGCGATGGGCGGGCTTGCGGCGACGATGACGCTCAGGATGGTGAGGTTCTCGGCTGCGCCGATGTTGGCGCAGAGGGAGAGCGAGATCCCGAATGAGAAGGCAGCCCACGCGGTCCGGCGGACGGTGTTGGTGGTGTGTTTCCAGAGTTCGACGGTCGCGATGACGAGGAGGGCGTCGACGATCAAGGGCCAGATCGCGGCGGTGGTCGGGTCGGCGCCGAAGCGGAGCGCGAAGGCGCGGCCGTGTCGGTAGGAGGCGTAGGCGGCTCCGAGTGCGACGAGTGCGGTGCAGGCGCATTGCACTGCCAGGGAAGCGGTCCATCGCGGAGTGCGGTTCATTGCGCGGCTCCCGGAAGGTGCTGGTGCGCCAGGGGATGCGGTTCGCCGATGAGGGCGGCCAGGGCGGTGGCGACGTCGTGGATCGTGGCTTTGATGTAGGTGACGGTGGAGTTGTCGGAGGAGTCGAAATGCCCGGCCTAGGCGTGGGCCACGCCGAATCCGAAGCGGCGTTCGACCCAGGTGAGGGTGGTGTGGCGGAGCCAGTGGGTGGAGATGTTCTGGTTGCGCACGAACGGCAGGTGCTGTCCGGTCCGTTTCCAGAGGTGGTCGTAGCGGCGTTTGGTGATGGGTTCGCCGTTGCGGTACCGCAGCAGCTGTCCGTCGGGGTGTGTCGAGCCGCGCTGGGTGCCGTGGTCGAGAAGAAGTCCCATCAGCGTAGGCGAGACTGGTTGGAAGCGGCTGGTGCCTTCTTTCTCGCGGAGGTAGACGAGACATTCGTCGGGTTCGAGGTCTCGGGGGCGGAGCGCGAGTGCGCCGCCGCGGCGGCCAGCGGTCTCGGTGTGGAGCCTCAGCAGGAGGGTGTCGAGGTCGGGCTCGTCGCCGGTCTCGGCGGCGACGGTGTTGATCTCGGTGAGTTCGTCCGCAGTCAGTGCTCGTCTAGGCGAGGGCAACCGGCGCGGTTTCGAGACTTTGAGCGCGGGGTTCTGAAGTTCGGTGAGCAACTCGTCGTCGACGGCGTGGCGGTAGAGGCAGCGCAACGCGGCGATGAAGTTCTCCATCGCGTACCTGCCTCCACGGGAGTTGCTCCGCACCAACGCCGTCGCCCGGGATTGTTCGGCGAGCGTCTTGATCTCCGACGGGGTGGGTTCGTCGATCCGCCGGTCGCCCCACGCTGCCTCGGCCTTTGCCCAGTAGCTGGAGTAGGAGCGTGCGGTGGCGGGGGACACCGAGCGCGCCACCACTGGGATGTAGAGGGAGAAGGTCGGCATTTCGGCCGTTGGTTCCGGTTGGCTGAGCAGGTCGGCCGGGGTGAGGCCCATTTTCGAGAGCAGGAGCCGGGCGGCGTCGAGTTCGGCTTGGCTAGTGGTCATCGCCGCTGCCTCCGATCAGGGAGGCGTGTCGCGCGAGGACGATCTTGTCGAGTGCGGCAGTCGGGTGAACGACCAGGATGTTCTCTCGGGTGTCGGCGACGAGCAGTGCCTGGTCGCCGGTGCGCAGGCGGCACGGTCGGCGGAGCAGGAGCGGGACGACGACTTTGCGTTTGGGGTCCAACGCGAATACGCCGTGCCGGTCCGGGCGGAACACGACGGATGTCCCGACGACGGTGGCGGCGAGCCGGACCGACGTCCGCCACTGGAGCTGCGCGAGGACAGTGGTCGCGGACAGCCGTCCGGAGGCGTCGAGGCGGGACAGCGCGTAGACCAACTCCGCCTGCCGGGCCGGAGCCGGGGGAGCTGGCAACGGGAGTCGTTCGTTGTCCGGAGCAAGCGATGCGAGAGGCCCGGCGGGCCCGGCTCCGGGGATGAGCGGTGGTACGACGGCGGTCATGCGGACCACCGTCCGGCGACCGTGACAATGCTGGTCAATGAGGAAAGCCGACCACCCTTGTGCTGGGTGATCGGCTGCTGCGAGATTTGGGGAAATCTCACCATTTTTGGTGTCCGAGGGGGGACTTGAACCCCCACGTCCGTTAAGGACACTAGCACCTCAAGCTAGCGCGTCTGCCATTCCGCCACTCGGACTTGCTGATAAAGAGAGTATACGACGGTTGGGCATGCCTTTTCAGGGGGGTGTGTAACCAGCTCGAAGGCTCGCATGAGAAGATCATCTGTTCTCGCCATTCTCAACCCCTGCCTGAATATCTGCAGGTCACCGCTGTGCGGGCACGGATCAAGGCATGGCTCCTGCCACCGGAGCGAGCATGTTGCTGATCTTGCCAGGTGAGCTGGACGGTTCGTGTTTTCCCGGTTGGTGCCATGGCCGTGGCGCGGTCGGTTCGAGGCTCTCGCCGAAGTAGCCCTGGGAGCCAGTTGCCAAGGACTGAGACGCCTTCGTCAGGCGCTGATCATCGTCACCACACCGGACGTCACGATCAGGCCCACAATCGCTCGGTCGAACACCGCGCGTGGGACGCGGCCGATGAGGCGGCCGCCGAGGATGTTTCCGGCTAGGGCGGCTGCGATCAGGATCGGGAGCTGGGTGCCTAGAGCAGCGGTGTCGAACTGGCCTGCGGTGACCAGGAGCAGCAGGGACAAACAGTTGGTCACCACGAAATAGCCTGCCAGGTCGCCGACGAAGGTTCTTGGGGGGACTTTTGCGGAGGCGAGCAGGACGGCTGGTGGGGCGCCGTTGAGGGAAGTCGTCGTGGAGAGATAGCCGCCTAGCAGGCCG
The DNA here is from genome assembly GCF_041346965.1 of Amycolatopsis sp. cg13. GTDB lineage: Bacteria > Actinomycetota > Actinomycetes > Mycobacteriales > Pseudonocardiaceae > Amycolatopsis. The sequence goes on along the minus strand of NZ_CP166848.1, from coordinate 1,271,082 downwards.
GCGATTGTTTGTTTCGTTGTGGTCGCGGGGTGGGCTTCGCGGGTTGGGCGGAGCAACAAGCGCAGGCCGGAGAGTACGACCACGGCGCCGGCCAGGATGCGGAGGGCGTGGGGCGGCAGCAGGTGCAGCGTGAGTGCGCCGGCGGCGGCACCGGGGAGGGCTGCGGCGCCTAGAACTGCTACGCGGCGCCAGGCGATGTGGGCTCGTTCGCGGTGGAGCACCGCAAGCCTGGTGATCATGGTGGCGACCAGGTTGATCACGACCACTTGCGGCAGCGGGAATCCGATCAACAGCAGCAGGGGAGTGCCGACCAGGGACGCGCCGAATCCCGTCAGGCCGCCGATGAAGCCTGCGAAGGCGATGGCTAATGCGCCGAGGATCATGTGGCCGCCTGGCGGGTGGATGCGGGCCCTACGCGGGGTGGGGCCGGGGCTAGAGACGTTGCCTGGCAAGTGGAGTAGGGGATTCCGCGCCGCCGGGGAGGGATTGTCGTGTTGAGGCACCGGACAGCGCGGGACGGTGAGCCGTGCACGCGCGATGAGGCGGGGTGGTCGGGATCGGGAGACGCCGCCTGGCTGGTGCGGGTCACGTGACCACCGCTTGGCCTACTAAAGCCAGCGACAGCACGGCGAGGATTCCTAGCACGATCCGGCGGGCATCGCCGCGGGCGTGGTGGTACAGCCAGGTTCCTGCGGCGACTCCGGCAAGGGCGATGGGGAGGAACAGCGCCGTTTGCAGGAGGACGTCGCCGGTGAGCAGGCCGCCGGCCCCGGCGGTGGTGACGGTCATCGAGTCGGCCGCCAGGAAGAAGACGACCAGGCTCGCGCGGTTCACTGCCATCGGCAGCGGGGACGCCAGGTACATCAGCACGACTGGCGGGCCGCCCATTCCGCAGGCTCCGTTCAGGACTCCGAAGGCGGTTCCCATGCCCGCGCAGGCGGCTCGGCCGGGCATGCGCCGGGTTCGGTGGCTGAAGGCCAGGGCCAGCGCGGAGAGTCCGACTGCCAAGCCGACGGTCAGTCTTGTCGCGCGTTCCGGCAGCGCTGCCAGGAACCAGATGCCGGTCGGCAGTCCCAGGAGTGCGCCGGTCAGGAGCCAGCGGACGGACGGGCGGTGGGCGTCGGGCCAGGACTTCGGCAGCAGGGTCACGCTGGAGGCCACTTCCAGCAGGAGCGTGCTCGGGACCACCGCGGGCGGCGGGAGCACCAGGCACAGGCAGCTCACCCAGATCAGGGACGCGCCGAAACCGGAGTAGCCGCGGATCAGGCCCCCGGCCAGCAAGGCAGCGATCGCGAAGGCCATCGCTGCCGGGGGTAGCTGCCAGAAGGTCATCGGTGCGCAGGGGGAGTGGGAACCCTGGACGGGTGCGGCATCTGACCTCCACGACGCGGGCGGATCGGTTTACCTTGCGGGACGTCTGGTCGCGGCGGTAGGTCCAGAATCGTGGCATCGGGAGGTGCCAGCCGGGTGGGACCTCCCGATGTCGAGAACTGGCAGGCCAAGCGAGGATCTGCGGGCGAGCGGGGCGAAACTGCGGCCGGTCGGGTATCGGCAGACGACGCCAGGCTCCCGGGTCGCGACCGGAAGCCTGGCGTCGTCAGGAGAACCCAGCCGGGCGAAAGGTCCGGCAGACCAGACGCCCGGGCTGGAACAGACCGGATCAGGTCGAGGCGACCCCGGCCTCGCCTCGCGAGGAGTCCGTCTCCGTCACCGCGGCGGGACCGGCCGGACGGCGTTTGCGGACCTGGTACGCGATCAGGATCAGCACCAGGGTCACCGCGCTCAGCCAGAACTGCGAGCGGGTCGACGGGAGGAACGCCATGGCCAGGATGACCGCCGCCATCAGGGCGATGGTCGCGTAGCTGAGCCACGGGAACAGCCACATCTTCAGGCTCAGCGCGCCGGGATCGGTGTTCTGCAGGCGTTTCCGCAGCCGCACCTGGGCCAGGGCGATGGCCAGGTACACGAACAGCGCGACCGCGCCGTAGGAGTTCACCAGGAACTGGAAGATCAGGTTCGGCGAGGTGTAGGCCGCGATAACCGAGACGTACCCGATGACAGTCCCGGCGATGATGGCTCGGCGAGGGACGCCGCTGCGGGACAGCTTCGTGAACATCTTCGGGGCGTCGCCGTTGCGGGTCAGGGCGAACAGCATCCGCGAGGACGTGTACAGGGCCGAGTTCAGGCAGGAGAGCACTGCCGTCAACACGATCGCGTTCATGATCGTCGCTACGGCGGGGACGCCGAGGACGTCCAGGACCGCGGCGTACGGACTCACTGCGGTGTCGGGGGCGTTCCAGGCCTTGACCGCGACCACGACGAAGACCGAACCGACGTAGAACAGCACGACGCGGAAGACGATGGAGCGCATGGCCTTCGCGATCGCGCGGCGCGGTTCAGCCGACTCGGCGGCGGCGATGGTGACGATCTCGGCGCCGGTGTAGAAGCCGACGCAGGGGACTACCGCCGCCAGCACTGCGCCGATGCCCATGGGGGCGAAGCCGCCGTGGGAGACCAGATTGCTGACGCCTCCGTGGGAACCGGGCCAGATGCCGAACAGGTAGAGGGCGCCGACCACCAGGAAGACCAGGATCGCGATGACCTTGATGGAGGAGAACCAGTACTCGAACTCGCCGTAGGACCGCGCCGAGACCAGGTTCGTGGCGGTCAGCAGCACGAGCAATCCCAGGCTCAGCACCCACAAGGGCACGTTCGGCAGCCACAGCTGCAGGATCCGGCCGCCGGCCACCGCTTCCACGGCGACCACGATCACGAAGAAGTACCAGTACATCCAGCCGACGGTGAAGCCGGCCCGGTTGCCCATCGCCTCCCTGGCGTACACGTAGAACGAGCCGAGCGCGGGCCGCGCGACGGTCATTTCGGCCAGCATCCGCATGATGAGCACGGTGATCAGGCCGGCGATGAAGAACGAGACCACCGCCGCGGGCCCGGCCGACTGGATGACCACGCCGCTTCCGACGAACAGGCCGGCGCCGATCACGCCGCCCAGTGCGATCAGATTCATGTGGCGTTGCTTGAGACCCGGTTTGAGACCGCTCTGGGCGGCTGTTTCCGGTGCAGAACCCACGTCTCCTCCTTCCGGCGGCGCCGGGGGACCTCGATGTCCCCGCGCCGACTGCCGCCGCGATGTCGCTGAGAGCTGCTGTGTGGTTCCCGTCACCGTAGGAAGGAACAGGTCCCTCCGCGAGAGCCAGATGCTAGCGATGCTCCGGTACCAGAACGACCCGGTTCCGGACAGCAGGACGGGCGCCGGGCACCCTTGGAACAAAGAGGTACCCAGCGCCCGTCGCGGCTATCCGTCAGGGCTGGATCGCCTTCTCCACGTCGGTGAGCATGCCGTCGACGCCGTGCAGGAGCTCGTCCAGCACGTCCGTGTCGGCCACCAGCGGCGGCGAGATCATCAACATGGTCGCGCCGCGGTCGTCGCCGCGGAGGATGACTCCGGTGCGGCGGAACGACTCCGGCAGGACTTCCCGCAGGACGGTCAGCGACTCCTCGTTGGTCAGCTCGCGGCCGCCGTCGCGGTCGGCCATCAGCTCGATCGCGTAGAAGAAACCGGTGCCGCGGACGTCCTTGACGCACCGGTGCGCGTCCTTCAGCGACTCCAAAGCCGCCTGCAGCTTCGGGCCCTCGGAGAGAACGTGCTCGGGCACCTTCTCGTCGCGCATCGCGCTGATGTTGGCGACCGCGATGGCCGTCGACACCGGGTGGCCGCCCCACGTCGCGCCGTGGGTGAAGACGCCGCCCTTCGGGGAGTCGTACAGCTCGGTGACCAGCTGCTCGCGCACGATCACGCCGCCGAGCGGGGCGTAGCCCGAGGTGGAGCCCTTGGCGAAGGTGATCAGGTCCGGTACGACGCCGGTCAGGCCGTGGCCGAAGAAGTGGCCGAGGCGGCCGAAGGAGCAGATGACCTCGTCGGACACCAGCAGGATGCCGTACTTGTCGCACAGCGCCCGCAGCGCCGGCCAGTAGCCCTCCGGCGGGACCAGCGCGCCCCGGCCGTTCTGGACCGGCTCGGCGAAGACCGCGGCCACCGTCTCGGGGCCTTCCTCGAGGATGACCGCCTCGATGGCGCGGACGCAGTCCAGCTGGTCGGCCGGGCCGCAGTCGCCGGTGAAGCCGAGGGTGTTCGGGACGTGTCGGATGCCCGGCAGCAGCGGGCCGAACGGCTCCTTGATCTTGGGCAGGCCGGTGACCGACAGCGCGCCCATCGTCGTGCCGTGGTAGGCCATTTCGCGGCTGATGATCTTCGTCCGCTCCGGCGCGCCCTGGCTGCGGTGGTACTGCCGGACGAACTTCAGCGCGGTCTCGACCGCCTCCGAACCGGAGTTCACGAAGAACGTGGTGCCGAGGTCGCCGGGGGCGAGGTCGGCGATGATCCGGGCGGCCTCGATCGACGGCGGGTGCGCCGAGCCCCAGTTGCTGGCGTAGGCGAGGGTGCCGACCTGCTCGGCCGCGGCCTTGGCGATGTCCGCGCGGCCGTGGCCCATGTTGACGCAGAACAGCCCGGCGAGACCGTCGAGGTGACGGCGGCCCTCGGTGTCGATCAAGTAGCTGCCCTCGCCGCGGACGAACACCGGGAATTCGCTTTGCCAGGTGTCCTTGCGCGTGAAGTGCGGCCCGAGGTGTCGGCGGGCAGTGGCCCGCAGCTCCGTGACGTTCACCTGGCGACCTCCTGTGTGTGCGAGAACGGGAATGTGTCGACGATCGCAATCTTTCTGGTCCACGCCCAGAGCCAGAAAGAGGCCGATCACTAGGGCCAGATCGGGGCCTGGACGCGAAAAACCGGCCGGGCGCGAAGGCCCGGCCGGTTCAGCAGTTCGCTAAGCGGGAATTACACGTAGTCCTGGTACTTCTCCAGGAACCGCACCGGCTTCGACAGCGCGTCGCGGCGGAACGGGTCGCCCAGCTCGCGGGTGCACATGATCTCGATGACCGTCGTGCGGCCCTCGTTCATCTGCGCGTCCACGGCCTTCTGCAGCGCCGGGCCGACGTCCTCGAGCTTGTCCACGACGATGCCGTCCGCGCCCATCGCCTGCGCGATCCCGGCGAAGCTCTCGCTTTCCAGTTCGCCCGCGACAAACCGGCGGTCGTAGAAGTCGACCTGGTTCTTCTTTTCCGCGCCCCACTGGCGGTTGTGGAACACCACGGCGGTGACCGGGATGTCGTGGCGCACCGCGGTCATGATCTCGCCCATGCTCATGCCCCACGCGCCGTCACCGGCGTACGCGATCGCCGGCCGGTCCATCGCGGCGGCCTTGGCCCCGATGATGGTCGGCAGCGCGTAACCGCAGTTGCCGAAGGACATCGGCGCGAAGAACGACCGCGGCTCCTCGAAGCGCAGGTAGCTGTGCGCCACGGAGTTGATGTTGCCGATGTCGGTGGACACCATCACCCGCGCGGGCATGGCCTTCTCCAGTTCGCGCAGGACCTGGCGCGGGTGCAGCCAGTTGCCCTCCTCCTGGTCCTGCTCGGCGATCATGTCGAGGGAGTACGGGTCCTTCTCGTGGGTCCACTCGGTGAGTTCTTCTTCCCACGCGTCCTTCTCGGCCTTGATGCGCCCGGCGCGTTCGTCGCGGGTGGCGTCGCTGGCGAGGGTGCGGTCGGCGAGGCGCTCGGTCAGCGCGGCGGCGGCGGCCTTCGCGTCGCCGCAGATGCCGACGGTGATCTTCTTGACCAGGCCGAGCATCTTGTGGTCGGCGTCGATCTGGATGATCTTCGCGTTCTTGGGCCAGTAGTCCATGCCGTGCTGGGGCAGGGTGCCGAACGGGCCGAGCCGGGTGCCGAGCGCGATCACCACGTCCGCCTGCGAGATCAGCTTCATCGCGGCCTTGGAGCCCTGGTAGCCGAGCGGGCCGCACCACTGCGGGTGGCTGGCCGGGAAGCTGTCGTTGTGCTGGTAGCTGTTGACCACCGGCGCGCCGAGGCGTTCGGCGAGCGCCTTGCACTCCTCGACGCCGTCGGACATCACGACGCCGCCGCCGGAGATGATGACCGGGAACTCCGCGGTGGCCAGCAGTTCGGCGGCCTGGGCGAGGCTCTTCTCGCCGCCGGGGCCGCGGTCGAGCCGCTGCGGTTCGGGGATCTCGGTTTCGATCTCGCCGTAGAAGTAGTCGCGCGGGATGTTCAGCTGGGTCGGGCCGAGTTCCGCGTGCGCCCGGTCGAAGGCCCGCGCGGTGTACTCCGCCATCCGCTTCGGGTTGTTGACGTGCGCCTGGTACTTGGTGAACTCCTGGAACATCGGCAGCTGGTTGGCTTCCTGGAAGCCGCCGAGGCCGGTGCCCATCGTGCCCGCCTCGGGCGTGATCATCACGACCGGGCTGTGCGCCCAGAACGCCGCCGCGATCGCGGTGACGCAGTTGCTGATGCCGGGGCCGTTCTGCCCGATGACCACGCCGTGCCGTCCGCTGACCCGGGCGTAGCCGTCGGCCATGTGCGCGGCGCCCTGCTCGTGCACGACCGGGACGAGCCGGATGCCGGCCGGCGCGAAGATGTCCATCGCGTCCATGAACGCCGAGCCCATGATGCCGAAGATGTCGGTGACGCCGTTGGCCACCAGCGTCTCGACGAAGGCCTCGGACGGGGTCATCTTCGCCGTTCCGCTGACGACGGTGCGGCCGTCGCCCGTCTTCCTCTCCGCCATGGTGAACTCCTTCGACGCTGAAAGTCTTGGTTTTCGGTACGTGGTGTTCGTAAAAGCTGAACGCGATGGACGATAGGACGCGGCGGGCGGCAGGTCAACCGGCAGTTGCTGGAAAACGAGACAGAATGTGCTAGTTTTCGGAACGTGAGTGAGTTGCGGAAGACCAGCGCCGTGGAACTCGTGCGCGAGCCGGACGGCGCGGGACTCGACGGAGACACCCCGACCATGCGGCTGTTCGCGCTGCTCGAGCTGATCGCAGCGAAGGACCAGCTGGTGACGCTGCAGAGCCTGGTCGAGGAGACCGGCCTGCCGAAGCCGACGCTGCACCGGATGCTGCAGCAGCTGGAGGGCGCGGGGCTGCTCGTGCGCCAGGCCGACGGGCGGCATTACGGCACCGGCGACCGGCTGCGCCGCCTCGCGGAGAACCTGCTGCTCAACGCGACGCATCACGGCGCGCGCCGCGCGGTGCTCAACCACCTCGTCGACGAGCTGGGGGAGAGCTGCAACATCACCGCGCTGTCCGGCAGCGAGATCGTCTACCTCGACCGCGTCGAAACGCCCGAGCCGCTGCGGTTCTACCTGCGGCCCGGTTCGCGGGTGCCGATCCACTGTTCGGCCAGCGGCAAGATCATCCTGTCCCAGATGAGCCCGGCGCAGCGGCGCAAGCTGCTCGCGCACGCTCCGCTCAAGCAGTACACGGCCAAGACCGTCACCGATCTCGACGCGCTGGAGGAGGAATTCGCCCGCATCCGGCGCGACGGATTCGCGCTGGACGACGAGGAATTCCTGCCCGGGCTCGTGTGTGTGGCGGTTTTGGTGCCCAGCCGCACCGGGCGGTCCAACCTGGCGGTGGCGGTGCAGGCCCCGGTCATGCGGCTCACCGCCGACAAAGCTTTGCAGGCGCTTCCCGCGTTGCAGCGGGCCGCCGAAGCGATCAAGGAGGTCGAGGCCGAGGGGTCGGCCGACGACGCCGACAGCATCCCGTCCTGACGGAGGTCCCCCGATGAACCCGTTGAGCGGCAACGGTCCCGACGCCCGGATCGCCGTGCGCGACGCGTTCGGTCTCGATTCGAGCCTGGTAGTCCCGTGCTTTTCCGAACCCGACGAGCACGTGCCCGAGATCGATCCGGCCTACCGGTTCAACCCGGACGTGACGCTCGCGTTGCTGGCCGGGTTCGCGCACAACCGGCGCGTGCTCGTGCAGGGATTGCACGGCACCGGCAAGTCCACCCATGTCGAACAGGTCGCGGCGCGGCTGAACTGGCCGTGCCTGCGGGTGAATCTCGACGGGCACCTCAGCCGGCTCGACCTCGTCGGCAAGGACGCGGTGGTGCTGCGCGAAGGCAAGCAGGTCACCGAATTCCGCGAAGGAATCCTGCCGTGGTCGCTGCGGCGGCCGACGGCGCTGATCCTCGACGAGTACGACGCGGGACGGCCGGACGTCATGTTCGTCATCCAGCGGCTGCTCGAACGGGACGGCAAATTCACGCTGATCGACAGCAACACCGTGCTGCGCCCGCATCCGGGTTTCCGGCTTTTCGCCACTGCCAACACGGTGGGGCTGGGCAATCTCAACGGGCTTTACCACGGCGTGCAGCGGCTCAACCACGCGCAGATCGACCGGTGGAACATCGTCGCCGCGCTGGATTATCTGGCCCCGGAAGAGGAAACCGCGATCGTGCGGGCGCGCGTGCCGGGGTTGTCCGGGCCATTGGTCGAGGCGATGGTGGCGGTCGCCGGGCTGACCCGCGAAGGCTTCCGGGCGGGCGATCTGTCGGCGCTGATGTCGCCGCGCACGGTCATCACGTGGGCGGAGAACTGCGAGATCTTCACCGATCCGGCGCTCGCGTTCCGGTTGACCTTCCTGAACAAATGCGACGAGGCCGAACGGCCGGTCGTCGCCGAGTACTTCCAGCGGTGCTTCGACCAGGAGCTGGCCGCGGCGTGAGCACGCCCGAGACCCGGCGGCGCCAGCAGGTCGAGGAGCTGTCCGCGGCGGCGATCCGGGCGGTCAGCGGGTCGCCGGACGCGCATTTCCGGGGCGGGCGCTTGCATCGCGGCACGCGTCCGGTGCCGATGCCCGCGCCGCATCTGCTGGCCGACGACGAGGATCTGCAGTCGTTCCGCGGCGTGGCGGACGGGATGGCGCTGCACCTGAGCCGGTCCGATCGGGCGCTGCACAAGCGGTTGCGCCCGGACGGCGGTGTCGAGCGGCTGCTGTTCGAGCTGCTTGAGCAGTTCCGGGTGGAGTCCCTGGTTCCGGCCGGTTTTCCTGGCGTGACCGCGAATTTGCGACGGCGGCACGAACGCTGGTCGCTGTCGGCGCACCACAGTGGACTGACCGAGTCGGCGCGCGGCGTGCTGATTTACACCGTCGCGCAGGTCGCGCGGGCTCGGATCACCGGCGAGCCGGTCGTGGAAGAGACCGAGGATCTGATCGAAGCGACTCGGGCGGCCATCGCGCCGATGCTGGGTACGCAGCTGGCTGGGCTTCGGCGAAATCGGGCTGATCAGGCTGCGTTCGCCGAGCACGCGCGGGCGCTGGCGGAAGCGGTCGCGGCGTTGCTGGAGCCGGAGAATTCTGAAGAGGATGAGGACGAAGCGAAAGCTGCGGCGTACGCGTTGCTGCTGGATTTCGACGACGAAACCGGCAGCGAGGAAGGCGGTGTCGCGGGCCTCGGCGACCACAAAGGACCGGTGGCGGCCGGGCAGTATCGGGTTTTCACCACCGCTTACGACCGCGAGGATCGGGCGGGACCGTTGGTGCGGCCGGAATTGCTGCGGGAGCTGCGCGAACGGCTTGACGCTCGGGTTGCGAAGCAGGGCGTCAACGTGGCTCGGCTCGCGCGGGAACTCACCGCGGTGCTCGCCGAGCCGGAGCGGTCCGGGTGGGACGGTGCGCAGGAGGAAGGGCAGATCGACGGCCGTGCCCTCGCGCGGCTGATCGCGACGCCTGCCGATCATCGCGTGTTCCGGGACGAGCGGACGGAACCGGTCGCGGACGTGCTGGTGACGTTCCTGATCGACTGCTCGGGGTCAATGAAGGCGCACCGGGAAACCGTTGCCGTGCTGGTTGATCTCTTCGCTCGCGCGCTCGATCTCGCCGGTGCCAGCTGCGAGATTCTCGGCTTTACCACGGGTGCTTGGCACGGCGGACGGGCGCGGCGGGACTGGATGCGCGCCGGGCGGCCGAAACACCCGGGGCGGCTCAATGAGCGTCGGCATCTGGTGTTCAAGGACGCTGCGACACCGTGGCGGCGCGCGCGGCGGGACGTCGCGGCGTTGCTGAAAGCCGATCTGTTCCGCGAGGGCATCGACGGTGAGGCGTTGACGTGGGCGGCTGAGCGGGCACGGGCGTGCGAGGCTCGGCGGCGGTTGGTTTTCGTGCTGTCGGACGGAAGTCCGATGGACGGCGCGACCGTGCTGGCCAACGAGGAGCGTTACCTCGACCGTCATCTCGTGCAGGTCGCCGACGGGCTGGAGCGGAGCGAGACGGAGGTGTACGGCATCGGGGTCGGGCTCGATCTCAGCGCGTACTACCGCCGCAGCGTGGCGCTGGACGCCGCGGAAGGCACGGGGTTCCGTGCCTTCCGCGAGATCCTCGATCTGATGACGCGTCGCTAGCCCGCTGGTTGCGCGACTGGCGAGACGGCGGCTGGTTCGTTGCGCTCCAAGGCGATCGGAGAGCGTCGCTTGCCCGGGGCGAGCAGGCTCCAGCCGAAGACGATCACCATGTTGACGCCCATCGACACCAACCCGGTGTTGAGGCCGCCGAGAGTCACGCCGGTCGCGTAGAGGACGACCGCGGTCACCACGCCGACGACCATGCCGGTCGCGATCGCGGCGGTCCGCACCCGACGCGCGAACAGGATCGCCAGCCAGCCCGGCACCACCTGGGCCAGGAGGTTGTAGGTCAGGTTCAGCACGGTGAGCATGAGCGTCGAGGCGGTCAGCGTGAGCACGGCGGCGAGCACCAGGAACACCGCTACCGCCACGACCGTCCAGCGCCGTTGCGCGGCGGGCCGGACGTTCGGGGCCAGGTTGCGGCTGACCATGCCGCCGATCGCCAATGCCGTCGCGGACAGCACCAGCACGCCGGACAATGCGGCACCGGCGGCCACCAAGCCCAGAACTGGTTCCGGCAGAAGGCCTTTCGCCGTCACCATGAAGACGGTGTTCGGATTCTTGAGGCCGGGGTGCTGCTTCAGCCCGTAGTAGGCGGCGAAGACGAGGAACGGGTAGATCAGCATGTACAGCGGCATCCACACCGTCGAACTCTTCACCGCCCGCTCCGAACGCGCCGGGAACACGTACGCGCCGCCGAAGCCGAGGTAGAAGACCACGCTCTGGAACAGGATCGTGGTCATCGCGAACCAGAGGTCCTGGCCGCCCATCGTGGTTTGCGCCCTGGCCAGCGCCTCCGGGCCGGTCACGCCGGACGTGCCGCCGGCGACCAGCACCGCGGCGAGGCCGACGAGCACCACGCCGAGCAGCATGAACGCGTCCTTGAGGATCGACACGAACGCGGGGGAGCGGATGCCGGACACGGCGATGTAGGCGAACGCGATGACCCCGGCCAGCAGGACGCACTGCACGGGCGTGAGCTTCAGCCCGAGGTTGCTCAGCACCACCTGCAGGCCGATGAACTGGTACTGGCCCCACGGCACGAGCGCGATCAGCATCGTCACGCAGGTGATCAGCTCCAGGGTCCGGCTGCCGTAGTGGCGGCCGAAGACGTCCGGGACGGTCATCGCGTCGTGTTTGCGCGCCGCGCGCCAGACTAGTGGGGCGAGGAAGTAGCCCAGCGAATAGGCGAGCAGGATGTAGCCGAGGAACCAGATTCCGTAACTCGCGCCGTGGGCGTAGATCCCGCTAGGGAAGCCGATCATCGTCCCGATGCTGTACACCTCGCCGACCGCCAGGAAGTACAGCAGCCACGGCGGGAACGAGCGGCCGCCGACCAGGAATTCGGAGATTCCGCCGCCGCGAGACGAGCGGCCCGCCCAGAGCGCGAGCAGGATCGACAGTCCCATTACGACGGCGACAATGAGAATCAGCATTACTGGTCCTCCTTCGCTGCGGGCTTGTCGGCCGGGTAGTGCTGACGGTCGAAGAACCGCCAGCTGATCCAGAGGCACAGGGTGGTCAGCGGGAAGCAGAGGAACATCCAGAAGAACACCAGCGGGAACCCGGCGACCGTCGCGGGCGAGCCCGCCACCAGCGGGATTCCGCCGAGGATCGCGACCGCGGGGATGCCGAGCCCGATGCACAGGCTCGGCCAGCTGCGGATCATCGGACACCTCCGGTGGGGATCGGATCGCGTTGCCAGACCAGCTGTCCGCCGATCACCGTGGCGTCGACGGTCAGGTCGCGGATCCGGCTCGGGTTCACTGTGGTCGGATCCTCGGACAGCACGATGAGATCCGCGAGTTTGCCGGCTTCGAGGCTGCCCTTGATCTCTTCCTCGCCAGCCAGGTAGGCCGCGTCGATGGTGTAGCCGCGCAGGGCCGCTTCGACGTCGATCGCCTGTTCCGGGCCCAGCAACTGGCCGCTGCTGGTTTGGCGGGCGACGGCGCACCAGATGCCTTCCAGCGGCGGCACCGGCGTGACCGGGGTGTCGGAGTGGAGTCCGAAGTGGATTCCGCGGGAGCGCGCCGAGGCGAGCGGGCTGATCCGGCGGGCGCGTTCCGGGCCGAGGAACACGTCGCGGTGGCGGTCGCCCCAGTAGTAGACGTGCTTGATGAAGAACGACGCCGCGATGCCGTTTTCGGCCATCCGGTCGAGCTGGTCTTCGCGGGCGGTTTGGCAGTGTTCGATCCGGTGCCGACGGCCGGTGCCTTGCGGTGCGCCGAGGCGGGCGTAGCCGTCGATGATGGCGTCGATCGCCGCGTCGCCGTTGCCGTGGACGGCGACCTGCCAGCCCGCGGCGTCGAGCGCGGCGATGCGGCGGGACAGTTCGTCCGGTTCGAGCAGCATCATGCCGTGGTCGTCGGGGGCGCAGGTGTAGCCCTCGGCCAGACAGCCGGTGCGGCCCTGGATCGAACCGTCCGCGACGATCTTGATGCCGTTCATGGTGAATCCGTCCGGATTGGACGGATCGGGCGGCTCGGGGGTGCCTTCGGCGAGGCCGGGCAGGAGGGTGTGGAAGAGGTAGCCGTGGATGCGGGTGTGCAGTTTTCCGGCGCTGGTCAGCATCCGGTACGCGGCGAGTTCCTGTTGGCCGCCGATCAGGCCGATTCCGGTGTCGTGCACGGAAGTGACGCCGTTGCGCAGGTACTCGGCGTCGGCCAGCTGGAGTGCTTGGGCCAGCTCGTCCGGGCCTTGCGAGGGCATCGCGGAGTTGACGAGGAATGCGGCGGTCTCGATGAGGAGGCCGGTCGGTTCGCCGCGTTCGTCGCGGGCGATGACGCCGCCGGGCGGGTCTGGCGTGGCCGCGGTGATGCCGACGGCTTGCAGCGCGGCGGAATTCGCCACGGAGAAGTGGCCGGTCACGTGGGTGAGCAGGACCGGGTTGCGCGGTGAAGCCGGGTCCAGGTCGTGCCGGGTGGGGTGCCGGTTGTCGGCGAGAAGCGTGTCGTCGTAACGGAAACCCTTGATCCATTCGCCGGGGCCGAAGTCGCGCGCCGCCTGCCGGACGCGGTCGGCGATGTCGCTGATCCGGTCGTTGGGCGGGCTTCCGGCGTCGACCGGGGCGGCCAGCGCCATGCCGAAGAACGACGGATGGTTGTGCGACTCCACGAAACCCGGGACGACGGTGCGCCCGGCCAGGTCGAGCACCGTCGTTTCGGGACCGGCGAGGGCGGCGATCGAGCGGTCGTCGCCGATTTCGGTGATCCGGCCGTCGCGGGCGGCGAGCGCGGACGCCCGCGTCCCGCCTCGGTCCAGGGTCAGCACCGTGCCCCCGAGCACCACCAGGTCGGGAGCCGGACGAGCGGATACAGCGGGTTCGCCCACGATGGGACCTCCTTGTCCACGTGTCCTGCCCCCAAGACAGTGCCGGGGGAGCTGGCCCGCGAACAGGTCCAGAAAGCGACCCGCGCGTGGGTCCAGTCAGCTGTCGAGCAGTTCCCGGCAGAGGTCGCCGAGCAGCCGGATCCCGGGGTCGATCGCCGACGGCGGGGTCGCGGAGAAGCCGATGCGGAAGTGGTTGCGCGGCGGGTCCTCGCCGAGGAAGAAGATGTCGCCGGGTTCGATGAGGATGCCCAGTTCTTCCGCGCGTTCCACCAGGAGGCGGCAGTCCAGTTCGGACGGTCCGGTCATCCACAGGCTGACGCCGCCGGGCGGGTACGGGCCCTGTGTCCACGGCAGGTACTCGCTGACTGCGGCGGTGGTGGCGGTCCATTTTCGCATCAGTTTCGTGCGGTAACGGCGCAGGGATCGGTGGTACTCGCCGCTTTCGATCAGCAGCGCCAGCGCCCGTTGCAGCTGGCCCGGCGGGTGGCGCAGGACGTAGCGGCGGGCCTCGCGCAGCGCGCGCACCAGCTCGCGGGGGCCGACGAGGTAGCCGAGGCGGAGGCCGGGGGAGAGGAATTTGGAGAAGGTGCCGAGGTAGACGGCGTCGCCGGTGTTGTCGAGCGCCTTCAACGCCGGGGTGGGGCTGCCTTGGTAGCGGAATTCGCTGTCGTAGTCGTCTTCGACGACGACCGTGCCGGACGCGGCGGCCTGGGCGAGGAGCTGGCGGCGGCGGCCGATGCTGAGCGTCGCGTTGGTCGGGTGCTGGTGGCTGGGGGTGAGGTACAGGAGGTCGACGCCGTCGAGGGACTCCGGTGGCTGGAGGCCTCGGGAGTCGACGTCGATCCCGGTCACGCGGGCGCCGGTGCGGAGGAAGATGTGCCGGGCGTCGAGGTAGCCCGGGTTTTCGATGGCGACGACCTGGTCCGGGCCGAGCAGTACGCGGCCGAGCAGGTCGAGGCCCTGCTGCGAGCCGACGGTGATCAGCACTTCGTCGGGATCGGCCTCGATGCCTCTGGTGGTCAGCAGTTGGCGGCACACCATCTCGACCAGCATCGGGTCGTCGGAGCCGACGCTGTCCTGCAGGCTGTGGAAGACGTGCGGCCGGTAGAGGGCGTCGCGGAGGCAGCGTGTCCAGGACCGGGCCGGGAACGCGGTGATGTCGACCTGCCCGGCGAGGAACGGGTACGGATAACTCGCCCAGTCGGTGCGTTTCTCGATGTGCGGTATGTCGGCGTCCGGGAACCGGCGCACCCGGGCCGACCAGTCGATCCGCGATTCGGTGTCCCGGGCCTCCACCGCGCAGTGCGGGCGCATCTCGCCGTTGACGAACAGTCCGCTGCGCTCGCGGCTTTCCACGTAGCCCTCGGCGACCAGCTCCTGATAGGCGAGGTTGATCGTGTTCCGGGAAACGCCCAGTTCGACGGCCAGTTCCCGCGAGCTCGGCAGCCGGCGGGCCGGGTCGAACGTGCCGATGGCGATCCCGTGCTCGATCGCCCGCCGGACCTGGCGGTACAGCGGTTCGTCCGACGAGCGGTCGATCTCGATCAGCGTGCGTGGCAAGTGCGCTCTCCCAAGTGGCCGGCGTGGAGCGGGGCGGGCTGAAAACGTAACTCGCAGTGGCCGGTTTTCCCACCCCGCGCCACGCCGACGAGGCTCAGGCCAGCGCGTCGGCGACGTCGGTGACGGGCAGGCCGTGCGCGACCGCGACCGGCTCGTAGGTCAGCGCCCCGGACACCGTGTTCACGCCGCCGCGGAGTTCGGGCGTGTCCTGCACCGCGGTGCGGAGGCCCTTGTTCGCGATCTCCAGCGCGTACGGGAGCGTGACGTTGGTGAGCGCGTGCGTGGAGGTGTGCGGGACCGCGCCCGGCATGTTGGCCACGCAGTAGAACACCGATTCGTGGACCCGGAAGGTCGGGTCGGCGTGGGTCGTCGGGCGGGAGTCCTCGAAGCAGCCGCCCTGGTCGATGGAGATGTCCACTAGCACGCTGCCCGGCTTCATCCGGGAGACCGTCTCGTTGGACACCAGGCTAGGGGCCTTCGCGCCCGGGACGAGCACCGCGCCGATCACCAGATCGGCCTCGAGTACCGCCTGCTCGATCGCGTACGAGTTCGCGGCGGCGGTGCGGATGCGGCCCTGGTACATCCGGTCGGCGGCGCGGAGCTTGTCGACGTTCTTGTCGAACAGCACGACGTCGCCCCAGGTCCCGGCCGCGACGGCGACCGCGTTCATCCCGGCGACGCCCGCGCCCAGCACGACCACGCGGGCCGGCGGCACCCCGGAGACGCCGCCGATCAGCACGCCGCGCCCGCCGTTGACGCGCATCAGCGTCTGCGCACCGACCTGCGGGGCCAGCCGTCCGGCCACCTCGCTCATCGGGAACAGCAGCGGAAGGGAGCCGTTCGGCAGCTGGACCGTCTCGTAGGCCACGGAGGTGGTGCCCGCGTCGAGCAGGGCCTTGGTGCAGGGCTCGCTCGCGGCGAGGTGCAGGTAGGTGAAGAGCAGCTGGTCCGAACGCAGCCGGTGGTACTCCTCGGCGACCGGCTCCTTGACCTTCAGCACCATGTCCGCGGTGCCCCACACGTCGTCCGCGTGGTCGAGCAGCTTCGCGCCGGCGGCCGTGTAGTCCTCGTCGCGGATGGACGAGCCCTCGCCCGCGCCGCGTTCCACGAAGACCTCGTGGCCGGCCGAGGTGAACTCGTGTACTCCGGCAGGCGTCGCCGCCACCCGGTATTCGTGGTTCTTGACCTCGCGAGGCACACCGATCTTCATCGCCTGCTCCCATCTGCCGTGTGTGGTTCCGACCGAGAGTGCGGGACGGCTGGCCACCGCGAAAGTGCCAGAAACCGCTCCTTCGACGGGTCCAGCTGTCGGGCCTTCTGGACCTGTCATCGGGGACTGTTCTGGCTCTGTCGTTTGGGGCCAGGGGTCGAGATCCTGCTCGGGGAGCACTGCCGTCCGCGAGGGAGTTTGCGAGATGACCATGGCCCCTCTGGCCGAGACCTGGCGGGACCGCGTCGGCGACGCCCGCCCGCGGATCGCGCTTGCCGACGGCGCCGATCCGCGTGCCGTCACCGCAGCCGCGCACCTGGTTGATCGCGGCGAGATCGAGCCGGTGCTGGTGGGGCCCGCGGCGGAAATCGCTGCTGCGGCGGCGGAGCTTGGGTTCGCGGTGCCGCCTTTCGTGGACACTGCTGCGCTGGCTGCTGACGAGGCTGTCCTCGCGCGGCTGGCTACGGCGTTTCCGGACCGGGTGGAAACGGTTCGCAACGATCCCGTCGCCCTCTCTGCTGCGCTTCTTGCGCTGGGTCGGGTGGATGCGTGCCTCGCCGGTGCGACGCGGCCGACGTCCGATGTGCTTCGGGCTGGGCTGCGGATTGTCGGCCTTGCTTCTGGGGTGCGGACTTTGAGCAGTTGCTTCCTGATGCTTTTGCAGGACGGCCGATCGCTCACTTTCGCCGACTGTGCCGTGGTTCCTGAACCAGATGCGGATGCTTTGGCGGATATCGCGGTCGGCGCGGCGTCTACGCACCGCGCTTTGACCGGAACTGAGCCGGTGGTGGCGATGCTGTCTTTCAGTACTCAAGGCAGCGCCAAGCATTCCGCAGTGGACAAAGTACGTCAGGCGACTTCGCTGGTGCGGGAACGGCTGCCTGGTGTTGATGTGGATGGTGAATTGCAATTCGACGCCGCTGTCGTGGATGCGGTCGGGGTGGCCAAGGCTCCGCGGTCGACTGTCGCAGGGCGGGCGAATGTGTTGGTGTTCCCCAATCTTGACGCGGGGAACATCGCTTACAAGATCGCGGAACGGCTCGGCGGAGCGACTGCGCTGGGGCCGATTCTGCAAGGCGTGGCAGCGCCGCTGCACGACCTTTCGCGCGGTTGCAGCGCGGCCGACATCGAGACGATGGCCCTGATCAGCGCGGTGCACGCGGTGACCGGGCGGGAAGTGGAGGGGGTCCGATGACGCGAGGCGTGGAGCTGGTCGTGCTGGACATGGCGGGCACGACGGTCCGGGACGACGGTGCTGTCGAGGCTGCTTTTTCCGCCGCGCTGGAGGCCGTCGGAGTTTCGGCGGACTCGCCGGAGCGGGAAGACGTGGATGCCTACGTTCGCGACACTATGGGGCAGTCGAAGATCGAGGTGTTTCGGGCGCTGTTTCCTGATTCCGGGGTCGCGGAGAAGGCGAATCGGGTTTTCGAGAGCACGTTCGCTTCGCAGGCGGTTGAGGTTGCTGCGCCGCTTCCTGGTGCGGAGGAAGCGATCGACAAGTTGCGTGCGCAGGGGCGCCGGGTGTGTCTGAGCACGGGGTTCTCGGCTCGCACTCGAGATGCTTTGCTGCGGCGGCTCGGGTGGACGGATCTGGCTGATCTGGTGGTGTGCCCGGCTGATGCGGGCGGTCGGGGCCGGCCGTTCCCGGACATGGTGCTGACCGCGGTGCTGCGGTTGGGGATCACGGACGTACGCGCGGTCGCGGTGGCCGGGGACACCGGGTTCGACATGCTGACCGGCCGCCGGGCCGGGGCGTCAGTGGCGGCTGGGGTGCTCACGGGGGCGCATGATGCGGCGACATTGCGGGCGCATGGGGCTACGCATGTGCTGGGGTCGGTGGCTGAGTTGCCTGCGGTGCTTGAGCACTAGCGAACTTACTCTTCCTTCCACTTCGCGGTGACCGCGAGATACAGGTCTCGGACTACTGCGCGATCCAGGCCGTCGGGGATGGAAACGCCTTCGAACCCGGAGTAGTAGTGGTCGCCTGCCAGCGAGGGGGAGATCTCCACGCACAACGTGTCGGGATGGACGGCCAGCAGCCCGCGGTCGAACAGCTTGTGCACGTCGGCGCGCAGAAGCATGCCGTTCTCGTGCGATTCGTGCTTGGCGAACGAAATCAGGTGGGCGGCTTCGAGCACCGCCTCGGGGCACGGTCCGGTGATCGCGCACCGGGTGCCGTACTCGGCGAGCAGATTGTCCCGGAACGCACTCTGGCCGCGGCGGACCTTGGCCCGCGCTTCGCGATGGCCGCCGACGGGGATCTTGCCCTTGCGGGGCTTGCGCTTCGGCGCGGAAACGGGCGACTCGTCGAGCAGCGTCAGCAGCGCGGCGTGGTCGAGGCGGCGGATCGCGTTCTGCTTGGCTCCGTCGCGCAGCCGTTCGAGCACCTGCTCGCGAGAAATCTTTCCGTTGACCGGGCGGTAACCCGAGCCGTAAACGGCGACGAACTGGGTGACGGAAGTCGTCTCGTCGCGAGGCGCGTCGAATTCGTGATGGCAGGTCGCGCGGCGGCACCGGTATCGCGGGCGCTGCACCTTGCGTTCGTCGAAGCGGCTTCCGCCGCACTTCGGGCAGACCCGTTTCGGCTTGAGAACGCCTTCTTGGGCGTCGATCCGCTCGATCCGGCTGACCCCGTGCACCCGTTCGGCGTCCCAGAGCACGACGAGGTCTCCGACGCGGAGCTGCTGCGAGTTGGAGACCAGGTTGTCGTAGACGTACTGGTCGCCGAGCACGTCGGGGTAACCGCCGTTGCCGTCGTACTTCCGCTTGCCCGCAGCGGAGAACAAGGCCCACGCCCCGCGGTCCATCCGGTCGCGAACCTTCTCGGCTTCGGCCAGCATCGCCTCGGGCGCGTCTTCGAACTCCTGCAGCACCTGGTCGTCCAGCTTGCTGCCCCGGGTCCGCACCTTGGTGTACTCCCGCAGCCGGGTCTGCAGGTCGTACAGCTTGCGCTGGACGCTGCTGACCGAGCGGAACTTGTCGCCGTACTGTCCGGGAGCGACCGCGGACCGCAGCAGTATGGACAGTTCGCGAACCCGCGGGTCGGTGGCCCGTGCTGCTTTCCGGTTGTTGG
Source organism: Amycolatopsis sp. cg13 (assembly GCF_041346965.1). Taxonomy (GTDB): domain Bacteria; phylum Actinomycetota; class Actinomycetes; order Mycobacteriales; family Pseudonocardiaceae; genus Amycolatopsis. Next base: position 1,251,621 of record NZ_CP166848.1, on the reverse strand, counting down.
TGAACAGCAGAGCGCACGCGAGGAGCAGCTCGTCCCGGGACCAATCCGGCAGCTGGGGCGTCTGCACGGTGAAGTCCAGCGAGGTCAGCTGCTTCTTGACTGCGTCGAGATCGGCGACTTCGGCCGGTGTGAGAGGAATGTGTCCGGGCAAGAAGGCGTGCGCGGCGGCGGCCAGGGCTTGGATCCCGTAGTGGTTCCCGCGGTCGACGACGACGTAGTCGCACCACATCTCGAAGCCGTATTCCGCGCAGAAAGCCTCTGCTCCGTACTCGTCGTGCTCCACCATCGCCGCGCGGATCACTGCACGGGTCAAGTCCGAGATGCTCACCAGGCAAGGTTATCGGATGCAGACAAAGCCTTTCACGTTTATCGCGCGGGCGGCGCGACCGCGGTAGCGATCAGCGCCCGTGCCGCGATCTCGATCCGTTCCTCGTCCCCGGTCGCGATCCGGTCCAGACACAGCCCCCTCAACCCCGAAATCAGCAGACTCGCCCGGGCGGCCGCGTCGGGTTCCGCGTAGCCCAGGCTGCGGTACACCGGGACCAGCGGGTCCACCATCGCGGTGATCGTTTCCCGCGCGACTTCCAGATATCGCTCCGGTTGCGTAGGGGCCAAAGCCAGCACCTGGAACAGGATGTGGATCGGCCGTTGCTGGCGGCCCCGGGTGATCGCGTGCCACAGGGCGAGGGCTGCGGCGCTGAGGGATTCCTCGTCGTGCACGGAGCGGAACAGCTCGGTGACGTCCGGGCGGCTCGCGGCGATCGCTTCGGTGATCAGGTTTTCCCGGCTGCCGAAGTAGTACAGCAGCATCCGCTTGCTCGTCCCCAGCGCCTCGCCCATCGGCGCGAGCGACAGGTCCGCGATGCCGTGCGTCGCGAGGTAGCCCACGGCTTGCTGCAGCAGTTCGGCGCGGCGGCCGGTTCCGGAATCCACCCCTTGACTGTACCGATCGGTACGTCGTACCGTCCATCCCTGTACCGATCGGTACATGGGCGGAGGAGGGTCGATGGCGGGCACAGCACTCTCGGTGGGGATCGTCGGCGGCGGGATCGGCGGGCTGGCGCTCGCGCTCGCGTTGCGGCAGCGCGGGATCGGGGCGGAGGTGTACGAGCGGTCGGCCGAATTGCGCGAGGTCGGGGCCGCGGTGGCGTTGGCCGCCAACGGGTCCCGGGTGCTGCAGCGGCTCGGGTTGCGGGACGAGCTGGCGGCGTGTTCCGCGGTGCCGACGGAATTGGTTTACCGGCATTGGCGGGACGGGCGGCGGGTGGTCGCGTTTCCCGTTGGGGACACCTACGAGAAACGGTTCGGCGGGCCGTATTTCGGGGTGCATCGGGCGGATTTGCAGCGGATTCTGGCTGACGCGTGGGGCAAGGTCCATCTTGGCCGGCAGGTGACTGCGGTGGTCGGGGCGGGACCGGGGTATCGGCTCGAGTTTGCCGACGGGACAAGCGAAACCGCTGATGTGGTGGTCGGGGCGGACGGGGTGCATTCGGCTGTGCGCGCGTGGGTGGACGACGCGCCGCTCGCCCGGTACTCGGGTTCGAGCGGGTTTCGCGGGCTGGTGCCGCTGTCGCAGCTGCCGTCGTTGCCGGATCCGGGGGCGATGCAGTTCTGGCTGGGGCCGGGCGGGCACCTGCTGCATTACGCGATCGGCGACGGCTCGGTGGTGAATTTCCTTGCGGTGCTGGACGAACCGGCCGAGTGGGAAGGCGCATCGTGGACCGAGGACATTCCCCGGGAACGCATCGAGACGGCCTTCGACGGCTGGCATCCGGCGGTGCGCGAGATGGTCAGCGCGACGACGTTGTATCAGCGGTGGGGATTGTTCAGCCAGCATCCGCTCAACCGCTGGCATCGCGGCGGAGTGGTGCTCCTCGGCGACGCCGCGCACGCGATGCTGCCGCACCACGGGCAGGGCGCGAACCAGACGATCGAGGACGCGGTGACGCTCGCCGAGTGCCTGGCCCGGGATTCCCGCGAGACGGCGCTGGCCCGGTACGAGAAGCTGCGGCGGCCGCGGACTCGTGCGGTGCAGCGGAGTTCGTGGGTGGCGAACGCGCTGCTGCATCTGCCGGACGGTCCGGCGGCCGACGCCAGGGACGTCGCGCTGGGGCGGATCGACGAGACGGTGGAGTGGATTCACTCGCACGACGCTGTGTCGTTGGCGTCGGCTTCGCCGCCGCGTGCGGAGTCGCCGTGAGGTCGGCGTCCGGAGGGCAACGCGACCGCCTGGGGGCGGTCCCGTTGCCCTCCGGACGCCGACGCGACTCCGCGGGTGGGGTCAGGGGTTTGTGGTGAGGGTGGTGAATTCGGTGCTGGTCAGGACGTGCGTGGTGGACTGGGCTAGGACGACCAGGGTGGCGGCGTGCACTTCGGCGGCGGACATCGCGCCGTGGCCCAGGTCGGGGTGGTCGTAGGTGGCGCAGGCGTCGGACAGCACTCCGGTGCGGAAGTCGCGGAACATCGCGTCGCGGATGGTGGCGTGGACACAGTCCTCAGTGGTCACTCCGGTCGCGATCAGGGTGTCCACGCCGCGGCCGCGGAGCTGCATTTCGAAATCGGTGCCGTAGAAGGCGCTGTAGCGGTGTTTGGGGATCAGCGGTTCGTCGGGGCGGCGGTCCACTTCGGAATACAACGCGGCGCCGGGCGTGCCCTCGATGAGCGCCTCGCCGGCGGCGATCGGCGGGTACAGGTCGGCGAAGCGGCCCATGTCGGAGCCGTCCGGGCGGTGGACGTGCGCGGTGAAGAACACGGCGATGCCCGCGTCGCGGCAGAACCGGACGGTGTCGTTGAGGACGGGGATCATGGCGCGTCCGGCCGGGGATTCCAGCGGGGCGCCCGGAGCCAGGAAGTCGTGCTGCATGTCGATGACGACCAGCGCGGTGCGGGCCGGATCGACGGTGGACAAGCGGTAACCCATGGAAGCTCCCTCCGCGGAGGTCCCATGAGGTATCACGGTTTGACGTCGGTCGTCAAGAAAGCGACAGAAAGCGTCAGGCGTCTTCGATCTGCGCGGCGACGGTGTGCAGCGACGCGATCAGCGCCTGGGTGGCCGGGTTCAGCCTGCGTCCGGCGGCGAGGGTCAGGCCGACGCTGTGGCCGATGTTCTCCAGCGGCGTCGGCAGGGTGACCAGCCGCGGGTCGTCCATGCCGAGCAGGCCGGGGAGCGCGGCGACCATGGCGGTTTCGGTGAGCAGCTGCCGCACAGTCAAGAACGACGTCGCCTCGACGCGGTTGGCGGGCAGGTCGAGGCCGTGCTGGGCGAAAAGGCTTTCCAGCTCCTGGCGCAGCATCGTCTCGGTGCCGGGCACGATCCATGGGAACTCGGTGAGATCCTCCAACGAGACGCTCTCGCGCGTGGCGAGCGGATGGTGCGCACCGGCGACCACGCGGATCGATTCCTGGTACAGCGCTTGCCGCCGGGTGCCTTCGGTGCCGGGGCCGCTCAGTCGGCCGACGATCACGTCCACTCGGCCCGCGGTCAGCTCCACGAGCAGCGATTCGGGCGTTCCTTCCCGGACCACGACGGTGACCAGCGGGTGGTCTTCTTTCAGATGCGCGATGGCGCGCGGCAGCAGCAGGTTCGAGCCCGCGAGGTGGATGCCTGCGACGACCCGGCCGCGTGTGGCGTCGGCGATCTCTACGACGTGCCGCGCGGCGTGCGTGAGCTGGGCGAGGACCGCGCGCGCGTGTTCGGTGAAGGCAGTGCCGAACTCGGTGGGCGTGATGCCGCGTGGGCCGCGTTCGTAGAGCGGCACGCCGAGGATGGCTTCGAGGTCGTGCAGGCCGCGTGTGACGACCGGCTGCGTGACGTGCAGGGCGGCGGCCGCGCCGACGACACTGCCCTGCTCGGTGAGGGTGTCCACCAGCACGAGGTGCCTGAGCTTGAGGCGGCCGTCGAGCAGACGGGGCATCTCCATTCCGGCGACAGTACTGGCCGGGGCGGGCTCCGGCGTCATGGGCGGACGAGCTCGATGAGGGCGCGGCTGAGTGTCGAGGTGGGATCGGCCAGGTCGAGGAAGACGTCGAAATGGTTCCGGTCGGGCACGACGGTGTGCGAACGCGCGACGGGCCAATGCGCATGGAATGCCTTGCTCTGGCGGTGGAATCCAGCGGCTTCGTGTTCGGCGACCGCCACGTGCAGCGGCGCGGTGCCCGGTGGAAGCAAGATCGGGCTGAGGGCTTCCGCGCGCGTGGTGTCGAGGGTCAGCCATGCGTTGGCGAAAGAGTCGACCAGCGGGCGGAGGTCGAAGAGGCCGCTGATCGTCATCGCGCCTTTGACGACGTCCTCGGGTACTCCGGCGGCGACCTGCCATCCGGCGACGGCGGTCATGGCGGTCAGATGGCCTCCGGCGGAGCTGCCGACGACATGGATGCGGTCCGGGTCGAGGCCGTGTGCTGCGCCGTGGTGGTGCACCCAGGCGACGGCGGCGCGGACCTGGCGCACGATCTCTTCCAGGGTCGCAGTCGGAGTGAGGGTGTAGTCGGGCACGACGGTGGCGATTCCGGCGTCGGCCAGCATCCTCGCCATGAACGCGGTGTCGTGGCGCGAGAGCATGCGCCAGTAGCCGCCGTGGACGGCGATCACTACGGGACGCAACTGGCCTGGCGAGGTGCCCCAGACGTCCAGCCGCTCGTTGCTGAGGGGATCGAAAGCCAGGCCGGCTTGGCCGTCCAGACCGGCGGTGGCGGATTCCGAGGCGGAGCGATAGCGGGCCATGACCGCGTCGAACTCGGTCTCGGTCACCGTGGCCTGCGCGCTGTAGTCCTGGTCGACGTGGCTCACGGGACCCATCCTTCGCCGCCGTCGTCATGCCTGGCCAATGCCCATTCCGGCGAAAGCTATGCCGCGGCAGGCATGGCAAAGGCATGTCCGGACGGCTATGGCAGCGGCGGCAAAGAGCATTGGCCAGGCATTCCTGGCGTCCCTACGGTCAGTTCCATGGCTGCGGAACTCCACAACGTCGTCGGCGGGACCCGGGTCGCGGGGCGGCGCACCTTCGAGAAGATCGACCCGGTCGACGGGTCGCTCGTCGCGCACGTCCACGAGGCCGGGCCGGACGTGGTCGACGCCGCGGTCGCTGCTGCGCGCGCCGCGCTGGACGGGCCGTGGGGTCGCGCCTCGGTGGCTGAGCGCACCGCCTTGCTGCGCCGGATCGCGGACCGGATCGAGGAGCGGTTCGAGGATTTCGTCGCCGCCGAGGTCCGCGACACCGGAAAGCCGGAGCACCTGGCTCGTGAGCTGGACGTCGCGCGGGCGGCGACGAACTTCCGGTCTTTCGCCGACACGGTCGCGGCGGCAGGTCTCGATTCCTTTCTCACCGAGTTGCCAAACGGCCGCAAGGCGCTGAACTACGCCGTGCCCAAACCGCTCGGCGTGGTCGCGGTGATCGTGCCGTGGAACCTGCCGCTGTTGCTGCTGACCTGGAAGGTCGCGCCAGCGCTGGCCTGCGGGAACGCGGTGGTGGTCAAGCCGTCGGAGGAGACGCCGTCGACCGCGGCCCTGCTCGCCGAGGTGATCGCGGAGGCGGGTGCGCCGGCCGGGGTGTATAACGTCGTTCACGGCTTCGGACCGGACTCCGCCGGGGAGTACCTCACCACCCACCGCGGCATTGACGGCGTGACTTTCACCGGCGAATCCCGGACCGGCTCGGCGATCATGCGCGCTGTCGCTCCGTCGGTACGGCCGGTTTCCTTTGAGCTGGGCGGAAAGAACGCGGCGGTGGTGTTCGCGGACTGCGACCTCGAGAAGACTCTCGACGGCCTCGCCCGGTCGGTTTTCCTGAACACCGGGCAGGTGTGCCTGTGCACGGAGCGGGTCTACGTCGAGCGCTCCGTCTTCGACGCGGTCGCGAGCGGGCTCGCCGAACGGGCAACGGCGTTGCGGCTGGGCCGACCGGACGCTCCGGACACCACGACGGGGCCGTTGATCTCCCAGCAGCACCGGAAGAAAGTCCAGTCCTATTTGGACCTCGCGGTGGCCGAGGGGGCGACGGTGCTGACCGGCGGTTCGGCGCCGGAACTCGGGCCGGACCTCGCGGGCGGGTCGTGGATCGAACCGACACTGTGGACCGGGCTGGACAACTCCGCGCGGGTTGTGCGCGAGGAGGTCTTCGGGCCGGTTGCGGCGCTGATCCCGTTCGACACCGAGGATGAGGCGGTCCGGCTGGCGAACGACACCGACTACGGGCTCGCCGCTGCCGTCTGGACCACTGACCTGGAGCGAGGGCACCGCGTCGCGCAGCAGATGCGGGTCGGGATGGCCTGGGTCAACACCTGGTACCTGCGGGACCTGCGCTCGCCGTTCGGCGGCGTCGGGCTTTCCGGCATCGGCCGGGAGGGCGGCCTGCACTCGATGCACTTCTACACCCAGCCGACGAATGTGTGCGTGCAGCTATGACCATCGAGGAACGGGCGGCGCTGCTTGACCAGGCGGCTGCCACCGGGCAGGCGATTCCACAGCTCACCAGCAGCGAGCCGATGAGCCTGGAGACGGCGTATGCCGTGCAGCACAAAGGAATCGCGCTGCGTGAAGGGCGCGGGGAGACGCTGGCGGGCGTCAAGCTGGGCTTCACGAGCAAGGCGAAGGCCGAGCAGATGGGCGTTTCCGACGTCATCATCGGCTCGCTGACCGACCGCATGCGGATCGAGGACGGCGGAACGTTCGACGCCAGCCGCGGCGTGCATCCGCGGGTCGAACCCGAGGTCGCCTTCCGGCTTGGTCCGGACGGCGAGCTGGTCGCCGTCGCGCCCGCGCTGGAGATCATCGACAGCCGTTACCGGGACTTCCGGTTCAGCCTGGCGGACGTCGTCGCCGACAACACCTCGGCGTCGGCTTTCGTGCTCGGGCCGTGGACGAAGATCGACCAGGTGGCCGCGCTGGCCGTTGAACTGCTCTTCGACGGCGAGGTCGTCGCCACCGGATCGACCGCCGACATCCTCGGCGACCCGCTGCGCGCGCTTCCCGCCGCACAGCGGATGGCCGCCGCGTACGGGCACCGTCTGCTCAGCGGGTCGGTGCTCCTCGCCGGTGCGGCGACCGCCGCCGTGGCGCTGAAAGCGGGAACGCATGTCGAGGCGCGGGTCGCCGGGCTCGGCTCGGTTTCCGTGCGGACAAAGGAGGGATGAGCGTGGCGCAAGCCCATGTCGTCGCCGGGAAGGCGACGCCGCGCGGGCGGTTCCCGCACGTCAAGGTGGTCGGGGACCTCGTGTTCGTCTCCGGCACCAGCAGCAGGCGCCCGGACAACACCTTCGCCGGCGCGGAGGCCGACGAGTTCGGCGTGACCACTTTGGACATCCGGGCGCAGACGCGCGCGGTGATCGAGAACATCCGCGACATCCTGGCCGCGGCCGGCGCGGGGCTCGAAGACCTCGCGCAGGTGACCGTGTTCCTGGTCAACATGAACGATTTCGGCGGGTACAACGAGGTCTACGGCGAGTTCTTCGACGAGACCGGCCCGGCCCGCACGACTGTCGCGGTGCACCAGCTGCCGCATCCGCATCTGCTCATCGAGATCCAGGCGATCGCCCGGATCCCCGGCAAGGAGGAACGATGACCGCCATCCCGCCCGTGTTCGATTTCGCCGCGTGGATCAAGGAGCACGAGGACGAGCTGAAGCCGCCGGTCAACAACAAGCAGATGTGGGCCCCGATGGGCGATTTCATCGTGCAGGTCGTCGGCGGGCCGAACCAGCGGACCGACTTCCACCTCGACCCGTACGAGGAATGGTTCTACCAGTACAAGGGCGACATGCACGTCAACCTCATGACCGACGACGGCCCGCGGCGCGTCGACATCCGCGAGGGCGAGATGTGGATGCTGCCGCGCAACGTGCACCATTCGCCGCAGCGTCCGCAGGAGGGGTCGATCGGGATCGTGATCGAGCGGATCCGCGAGGAGGGGACGCTCGAGAAGTTCGTGTGGTTCTGCCTGGAGTGCGACGCGAAGGTGCACGAGGTCGAGTTGCAGGTGCGGGACATCGTCGACGATCTGCCGCCGGTGTTCGAGCAGTTCTACTCGTCCGAGAAAGCCCGGACCTGCGGGGCGTGCGGGACGCTGCACCCGGGGAAGGGCTGAGCGTGCGCGCGATCGACGTCCACAGCCATTTCGTCCCGCATGGCTGGCCTGATCTCGGCGAGGGAATGCCGTGGCTGCGCGCGGAAACCGAGCGCGAGGCCATGATCATGGTCGGGTCGGAGGAGTTCCGCCGGATCCGGTCCGACTGCTGGGACGCGTCCGTCCGCTTGCGCGACATGGACGCTGACGGCATCGAAGCGCAGGTCGTGTCGCCGACGCCGGTGTTCTTCGGCTACGACACGAGTCCCGGGCAGGGCGAGAAGATCGCGCGGGTCTTCAACGACCTCGCGCTGGAGATCTGCGCGCCCGCGCCGGACCGGCTGATCCCGTTCTGCCAGGTTCCGTTGCAGGACACCGACGCCGCGTGCCGCGAGCTGGACCGCGCGGTGACAGCCGGGCACCGGGGCGTGGAAATCGGCAACCACGTCGGTGACCGCGACCTCGACGATGCGGGTGTCGTGACGTTCCTGCAGCACGCGGCGTCGCTCGGCGTGCCGGTTTTCGTGCACCCGTGGGACATGCCGCTCGCGCCGCGCCTCGACCGCTGGATGGCGCGGTGGCTGACCGGGATGCCCGCGGAGACGCATCTGTCGATCATCGCGATGATCCTCGGCGGGGTGTTCGACCGGGTGCCGCCGAGCTTGCGGATCTGCTTCGCCCACGGCGGCGGGTCGTTCGCCTTTTGGCTGGGACGGTTGGAGAACGCTTGGCATCAGCGGGCGGACATCATCGCCACGTCGGAGAAGCCGCCGTCGGAGTATGTGGGGCGGTTCAGTGTCGATTCGGTCGTGTTTACCGAGGCGGCGCTCCGGAATCTGGTGGATACGCTGGGGGCGGGGCAGGTGATGGTGGGGAGCGATTATCCGTATCCGCTGGGGGAGCGCCCGGCTGGCGGGGTGGTGCGGCGGGCGGAGTTTCTGGACGAGGCTTCGCGGGAGTTGTTGTTGCGGGGGAACGCGAAGCGGTTCCTGGGCTAAGCCAACCCGAGGTGATCCCGCAACGTGGGCCCGCTGTAGTTCTCCCGGAACACCCCGCGCTCCTGCAGCCTCGGCACCACCTCGTCGGCGAACCGGTCCAGCCCGCCCGGCGTCACGTGCGGGACCAGGATGAACCCGTCCGACGCGTCCGCCTGCACGAGTTCGTTCATGGTGGACGCGACAGTCTCAGCGGAGCCGATGAAGTTCTGTCGTCCGGTGACCTCGATGATCAGTTCCCGGCTCGACAGGTGCTTCGCCTCCGCCAGTTGCCGCCACTCGTTAGCGGTCGCGACCGGGTCGCGGTGCATGCGGACGCTCGCGCGGCCCTTCGAGATCAGGTCGCCGACCGTCGGGTCGAAGGACGGGAGCGGGCCGTTCGGGTCGTGGTCGCTGAGGTCGGTGTTCCAGAGCTGTTCGAGGAACTTGATCGCGGTCTGCTCGCTGACCTGCTGCAACCGGACCTCGTGGGCGAGTTCGTGCGCTTCGGCGTCGGTGTCGCCGAGGACGAAGGTGGCGGCGGGCAGGATGACCAGCTCGTGCGGGGCGCGGCCGTATTTCGCCAGGCGGCCCTTGACGTCCTGGTAGAACGCTTGGCCTGCTTCGAGGGTGCCGTGGCGGGTGAAGATGGCGTCGGCGGTCGCGGCGGCGAATTCTCGGCCTTCTTCGGAGTCCCCGGCTTGGATGGTGACCGGGCGGCCTTGCGGGCTGCGCGGGACCGGGAAGCGGCCGGAGATGTCGAAGTGCTCGTCGTGGTGGGCGAAGTCGCCGCCGTCGGCCAGGAAGCGGCCGGATTCCTTGTCCGCGAGGAGTTCGTCGCCGCGCCACGAGTCGAAGAGCTCCCACGCGGTGCGCAGGAAGGTTTCGGCCCGCGAGTAACGCTGGTCTTGCGGGAGGAAGCCGCCGCGGCGGAAGTTTTCGCCGGTGAAGGCGTCCCAGGACGTGACGACGTTCCACGCGGCCCGGCCGGCGGAAAGGTGGTCCAGGGAGGCGAATTGCCGGGCCACCTCGAACGGTTCGTTGAAGGTGGAGTTGATGGTTCCGGCCAGGCCGAGGCGATTGGTGACGGCCGCCAGCGCGGAAAGCACAGTAAAGGTGTCGGGGCGGCCGACGACGTCCAGGTCGTAGATTTCGCCGCCCTGTTCCCGCAGCCGCAGGCCTTCGGCGAGGAAGAAGAAGTCGAACTTCGCGCGTTCGGCGGTCTGGGCCAGCTTGACGAACGAGCTGAACTCGATGTGGCTGCCCGCTTCGGGATCGCTCCACACGGTGGTGTTGTTGACCCCGGGAAAGTGCGCGGCGAGGTGGATTTGCTTGGCAGTCATGGAGAATCTCCCGGGAATCAGGCGGCGTAGCGGTTGGCCGGGCGCTGCAGGCCGAGCAGCTCGCGCAGGGTCGAGGCCTCGTAACCGGAGCGGAACGCGCCCCGGTCGCGCAGTTCGGGGACCAGCGCGCGGGTGATGGCGGTGAGGTCGTGCGGCAGGGCGCCGGGGCGGAGCCGGAAGCCGGTCAGGCCTGCGGCGTGCCAGTCGAGCAGGAGATCGGCCAGCTGAGCCGGGGTGCCGGTGAAGACATGCGCGTCGGAGATGAACTCGGCGCGCTCGTCCAGCCGGGCCTTGCGGTCGGCGGCGGCCTGCTCGGTTTCGTCGAGGAAGACCGCCAGGTCGGCGAAAACCTGAACGGGCGCACCGATTTCGTCGATGATCGACGCGGCGTGCGCGCGGTCGTTCGGGGTCACGTACACGACGTCGGCCTGGCGAGCGGCGAGGCGATAGGCGTCGGGACCGTGCGCGAGTGCGGCGACGATCGGCTGGCCCTGCGGCGGACGCGGCGTGATGGACGGGCCTTTGACGGAGAACCAGCGGCCCTCGAAGTCGATGTAGTGCAGTTTGTCGCGGTCGATGAACCGGCCGGTGGCGACGTCGCGGATCTCGGCGTCGTCCTCCCAGCTGTCCCACAGCCGGCGCAGCACCTCGACGTAATCAGCGGCTTCCTCGAACAGATCGGCGACCTCGGGCGGCGTGCGGCGGCCGAAGTGCTGGAATTCCGCCGGACTTCCGGAAACCTGCACGCGGACCCCGGCTCGGCCGGTGCTGACGTAGTCGAGCGTCGCGATCGCCTTCGACAGGTGGAACGGCTCCGTGTGGGTGACCACGGCGGTCGGGATCAGGCCGATGTTCGACGTCAGCGGCGCGATCCGCGAGGCGAGCAACACCGCGTCGAGCCGGGCTTGCGCACGGTCGGCGCGGGCGGCCGGTTCGGCGGGATCGCGCAGGGAGAGGAAGTCCTCGAAGGTGACGAAGTCCAGGTGCGCGGCTTCGGCTTCTCGGACCAGCTCAGCCCAGTATCCGGCGGTGAGCAGGTCGGCCGGGCGGGCGTCGGCTTCGCGCCACGCGGCCGGATGCCAGCCGGCGCCTTCCAGCGCGACGGCGAGCCGTGGTCCGGTGAGCCCTGTCATGCTGCGTCCTTTCCCTGTGGATGCCAGCAGTGTGGCTCGGGAGCCGGGACGACGGCGACGGTAACCAGGGTCTGGGACAGTCGGCGGGGACGGGAATAAACCGGTTGCCCGCTGTCGCGCTGAGACGGTTTGCTCGATGCCGATGAATCGGATGCACACCGGCGAAGCGGAAATCGACGACGAGCTCGTTCGTCGCCTCGTCGCGGCCCAGTTTCCGCAGTGGGCCGGGCTGGCGGTCTCGCGCGTCGCCTCGTCGGGGACGGAAAACGCGATGTTCCGGCTCGGCGGCGAGCTGGTGGTCCGGCTGCCGCGCCTGGTTCGCGGGGCCGCCGAGATCGGCCACGAACAGCGCTGGCTGCGGTGGCTCGCGCCTCGGCTGCCGGTCGCCGTGCCGGAAGTGCTCGGCGAAGGACGGCCGGGCGAAGGTTTCGAATGGGACTGGTCGGTGCTGCGCTGGCTGCCCGGCGTCAACCCGGATTTCGGCGACGCGCAGGTCGCACGGGATTTGGGTGCGTTCGTGAAAGCGTTGCGCGGCCTGGATACTGCGGGCGCACCGGAGGTCAGCCGGGGTCGTCCGCTGCGCACGCGGGACGCGCCGACCCGGGACGCGATCGCACAGATCGGTGGTGACCCGGCGTATGTCGCAGCGTGGGAGAAGGCGCTCGCGGCACCCGAGTGGGGCGGGGATCCGGTGTGGCTGCACGCGGATCTGTCGCCGGGGAATGTGCTGGTCGACGACGGCGGGCTGACTGCGGTGCTGGATTTCGCGGGAGTCGGGATCGGCGATCCGGCGGTGGACGTGATCCCGGCGTGGAACACGTTCGCGGCGGCCGAGCGGGAGGTCTTCCGCGAGGCGGTGGGCGTGGATGACGCGACGTGGGAGCGCGGGCGGGGCTGGGCGTTGTCGATCGCGCTGATCCAGCTGCCGTACTACCGGGAGACGAATCCGGTGCTGGCGGCGAATGCGCGGCGCACCATCGAGGCCGTGTTGGAAGACTGACCCCATGGTCTCTTCACCCGCGCAGCACCCGTCGTCTTGGTGGCGTGAGCAGTGCGCCGCGCTGCTCGGGGACGGCGATTGGCACCAGCTCTACACAACGGCGATGAGCTGGCGCAACGACGGCGGCGCCTACCTGCCGGAGGCGTGGTTGATGGACGTCTGCTCAGCGCTTCTCCACCGGCAGCCGAAGACGGCCGTCCACTGCTGTGACTTGGCGTTGCAGCTGTGGGTCGAGCGCACTGGCGACCGGGCTGTTCTCCACTTTGTGCGCGGGCTCCTGATCGCCGACCACCTCGGCGACCCCAAGAGCGCTCTCGACGACCTCGTGCTCGCCGCCGACGGCCCCGGCTGGCTGGGCAGAGAGGACCTCGATCGGGTGCGAGCTGCCGCCGTGACCTCCCGGGTACGAAAGCCGCGCGCGCAGCCCGCGCCCGGGTATGACCGGGCCTACCGCGACCTGATCTCCACGTCGCCGTCGCCGCCGGTGCCCGAGCCGCTGCCCGAGGACGGCGCGCGGCCGGAACTGTGGAGCCGAGCGTTGCCGTATCTGCGGCGGACCTGAGCTAGTCCAGGTCGACGCGCTGGCTGCCGACGGACCTGTCTGGTTGGGCGGCGAAGACCTCGATCGGGTGCGAGCCGCGGCGGCCACGTCCCAGGTACGAAAGCCACGCGCCCCCGGATGACCGGGCCTGCCGCGACTGGTCTCCACGTCGCTGCCAGTGCCCGAGCTGCTGCCCGAGGACGGCGCGCGGCCGGAATTCTGGAGCCGAGTATTGCCGTATCTGCGGCGGACCTGAACTAACCGAGGTCGATCCGGATCGTCAGCAGGTCGGTGCCGAACGCCTGCACCGCCGTGCTGTTCAGGCGCGGCAACGACTTCAGCCGCGCGCGGGCGTCGTCGTCGGGAAGCAGGTGGGCGACCCCGCGCAGCCAGCGGCCGTGCAGGCGCAGGCGGACGTTCGGGTCGGCCTGGATGTTGCGCACGTACTGCGACCGCTCGCCGAATTCGGACACCAGCCAGAATTCCTGGCCGACTCGTCGGCCGCCGATCGGGGTTTGGCGGGGGAGGCCCGAGGTGCGGCCGGTGGTTTCGAGCAGGGTCTGGCCGGGGAGCCGCGACAGCACCGGGTTGCCGAGCCGTCGCTGGAAGGTTGTGACGAGCTGATGCTGGAGGTCACCGGGCCGTACCCGACCGGCGGCGTGCCGCAACCGCGCCGGGATGACGAGGTCGTGGATCGGCACGGCGAGGGCCCACAGCTGGCGGGCCGGGAACCGGTCGTAGGTGACTTCGGTGGTCCAGTACACGCGGTCCGCGTCGAGGTGCACGATGTTGCGCGTCGTCATCAGCGGCGACGGCGCTTCGAGCACGACCCGGTCCGGCTCGGCCGAAGCGACCGTCCAGCCCAGCACCCGCTCGGGAGCCAGGCGGGTGGTCAGGCCCAGGCCGAGCCATCCGGTGCGCAGGAAAGCCCGCATCGGCGGCGGAGCGTCCTCCCAGACCGCGCGCGCCCACTGCAGTGCGTCGCGCTGGTCCCCGGCAGGACGGGCAATGTCCACTGTGGACGAGAAATCCGGCACCCTGCCACGCTAGCACTCATCACCGTCAGGACGCCGGTTTCCAGCCCAGCTCCGGGCCCAGCCGGGTGGCCAAGTCGGTGAGAATCTGCACGTAGTCTTCGTGCTCGAAGGTGAACGGGAGCGCGAAGGCGACCTCGTCGATCTCCCGGAAGGCGGCGTGCTGGTACAGCAGCGAGGCGATTTCAGCGGACGTGCCGACGTAGTCGCGCGAGAACAGCAAACCGCCGGGGCCCTGCGGGGTTTTCGTGCGCGGCAGGCGTTTTGCCGCATAATCCTCGTACTTCGCGCGCTGCTCAGCCGTGGCGCTGTCGGTCGGAATCACCACCAGGCCTTGCGAAACCCGTGCCCGCGCCCCGTCCGGATGGTGCGATCGGAACGCCTGGACGTGCGAGAGCTGGATCTTCTCGAAGTCCGTCGAGCCTTCCTCTGCGCGGACGACGCTGCTGGTCAGGTAGTTCATCCCGGCTTGCCCGGTCCACACCGCTGACCGGGTGCTCGCGCCGCCGTACCAGAGGCGGCTCGCCAGGCCGGGCGAATGCGGCTGCACGCGGTCGGAGAACGTCTCGATGCCCTCGACCCCGCTGAACGTCGAGGCGCGCTCGCCGCGGACCAGCGACAACAGCCGCGACACGCGGTCGTAGCCGAAGTCTTCCTGGTCGCCGGTGTCCGGATACAGGGCGCCCCGGACGTCGTCGTAGTGCATCGGCGGGCTGACGCTGACGCCCGGGTTGAGCCGTCCGCCGGACAGCACGTCGACGGTCGCGAGGTCTTCGGCCAGCCGCAGCGGGTTTTCCCAGCCGAGCGGGATCACCGCGGTGCCCAGCTCGATCCGGCTGGTGCGCTGGGTGGCCGCGGCGAGCACCGCGACCGGCGACGAGATGCCGTACTGCAGGTGCCGGTGGCGCACCCAGGCGCTGTCGAACCCGAGCTGCTCGCCGAGTTCGAGCACCCGCAGCGTGGATTCGTGGCCCGGGCGAGGGTCGTCGCCGTCGAACAGGCCGATCGTCAGGAAACCCAGTTTGCGCAGCGGTTGCGTTTCGGTCGGCACGGCGCGTCCCTCCTCGGGTGAACTAAGCCGGAATAACCGCGGTCCGGCCCAGGTTGTTCCGGCTCGCTGACACATACGCAGAACACTGGGGAGTACGCAAGATGCGCGCTTTGTCCATCACTCGCTACGGCGGTCCCGAGGTCCTCGAAGAGATCGAGGTGCCCGAGCCCGTTCCGGGGCCGGGCGAAGTGACTATCACGGTCTCGCACGCGTCCGTCGGGCTGATCGACGCGCTGATCCGCCGCGGCACGCTCGCCGAGTACGACTACGCGCCGAAGCCGCCGCTCGTGCCGGGGCTCGAGGTCGCGGGCACGATCCGCGCGGCCGGTCCGGGCAGCGGCTTCTCGGTCGGGGACGAGGTCGTCACGCTCACTCTGCCCGGAATGGGCGGATACGCCGACGTCAAGCTCGCGCCCGCCGCTCTCGTCGTGCCGCTGGCCGGCGCCGGAGTGGAGCGTGCGCAGGCGGTCGCCGGACTGGCGAACACCGTGACGGCCTACCTTTCGCTCACCGAGGCCGTGCGGCTGCCGAAGGACGCGCGCGTGCTCGTGCACGGTGCGCTCGGCGGTCTTGCCTCGGTGTATCCCGAGGTGGCGCGGCTGCTCGGCGCGCGCGAGGTCGTCGGCACGGTCCGGCGGCCCGAGCAGGTCGAGGCGGCGAAGCAACTCGGCTTCGACCGCGTCGTGCTGTCCGGCGAACTTGGCGAACTGCGCGAGGAGCGGTTCGAGATCATCGTCGACCCGGTGGGCGGCGACTTGCGGATCGAATCGCTGGACCTGCTCGCGCCGATGGGCCGCATGCTGGTAGTCGGCAGTGCGGGCAGCGAAACCGCCGCGCTGGTGGACTCGAACGCCGTGTGGGGCAAGAACATCGGCGTGATCGGCTTCAACGTGGGCGGTTTCCTGGCCGCCGACCCCGCGCCTGCCCGTCCCGCCGCGGACGCCGTCCTCCCGCTGTACACCGACGGCCGGATCCGGCTGCCGGTCACCGTCCTGCCGATGACGGAGGCGCGCGAGGCGCACCGCCGGATGGACGCGGGCGAGGCCGTCGGACGGCTGGTGCTCGCCAACTAGCGTCACGCGCGCACCTGCTCGCCGCCGGGGATCGCGGCCAGCAGGTCGCGGGTGTACTGCTCGCGCGGCCGCAGCAGGACGTCGTCGGCCGGGCCGAGTTCGAGCAGCTTGCCCTGGCGCATCACCCCGACCTGGTCGGCGATTTCCCGCACCACGGCCAGGTCGTGGGTGATGAACAGGTACGTCAGGTCGAGTTCGTCCTGCAGTTCCACCAGCAGGTTGAGGATCTGCGCCTGCACCGAAACGTCCAAGGCGGACACTGGTTCGTCCAGTACGACGAGATCCGGACGCAGCGCCAGTGCCCGGGCGATCGCCGCGCGCTGGCGCTGGCCGCCGGACAGTTCGGCCGGTTTCCGGCGCAGCGCTGACGACGGCAGCGTGACCTGGTCTGCGAGTTCGGCGACCCGTTCGGCCCGGCCGCCGACGCGGAACGCGCGCAGCGGTTCGCCGATCACGTCGGCGATGGAAAAGCGCGGGTTCAGCGAGGTGTACGGGTTCTGATAGACGAGTTGGAACCGGCGGCGGAGCCTGCGCAGTTCGGCGGGGGACAGCCGGGTGACGTCCTGGCCGTCGAAGCTGACCGTGCCCGCCGTGGGGGTCTCCAGGCCGACCGCCATGCGTGCGGTGGTCGTCTTGCCGGAGCCGGATTCGCCGACCAGCGCCAGGGTTCGGCCGCGGGTGAGCTGGAACGATACGTCGGCGACGGCTTGCACCGAACCGGCCCGGGACGACGCGAAGGTCTTCGAGACCGAGTCGACCGACAGCAAGACCTCCGGACCTTCCGCGCGGCGCGGCCGGAGCGGTTCGCGGCTGAGACTTGGCGCGGCGGCGAGGAGCCGTTGCGTGTAGTCCTGCGCCGGGGCGGCGAGGAGTTCGCGGGCCGGTCCTTCCTCGACGAGCCGCCCTTCGGACATGACGGCGATCCGCGCGGCCCGGTCGGCGGCCACGCCGAGGTCGTGCGTGATCAGCAGGATCGCGGTGCCGTCGTCGGCGGCCAGTCCCGCCAGATGGTCGAGGATTTCCTTCTGTACGGTCACATCGAGCGCGCTGGTCGGCTCGTCGGCGATGATCAGCCGCGGGTTGCCCGCGAGTGCGATGGCGATCAGCACACGTTGCCGGAGGCCGCCGGACAGCTCGTGCGGATACTGCCGCGCGCGCAGTTCCGCCCGGTCGACGCCAGCCCTTCGCAGCAGTTCCACCGCGCGAGCGGCGGCCTCGCTGCGGGCGGCCAAGCGGTGGATCAGCAGCACCTCGGCCACCTGCTCGCCGATCCGCCGGACCGGGTTGAGCGACACTGTCGGATCCTGCGGCACGAGGGCGATCCCGGTGCCGCGCACCTTTCGCCAGTCCTTTTCGGACAGTGCGGTCAGATCGCGTCCTTCGAAGGCGATCCGACCGCGACGGACCAGCCCTCCGCGCGGCAGCAGCCCGATCGCGGCGTGTGCGGTGGTGCTTTTCCCGGAGCCGGATTCGCCGACCACCGCGACGATCTCGCCCGCCCCGACCCGCAGGCTCACGTCCCGCACGGCGGGCACCACGCCGCCCGAGGTGCGGTATGAGACCGCCAGTTCGCTGATCTCCAGCACTTGTCAGCTCCGTTCGCCGTCGAGAGCCCGGGACACGCGGTTCGCGGCCAGCACGACGGCCGCGACAGTCAAGCCCGGGAACGTGGTCATCCACCAAGCGGTGGCCAGGAAATTGCGCCCGCCGGCGACGAGGGCACCCCACTCCGGCGTCGGCGGGCTCGCGCCGAAGCCGAGGAAACTGAGCGCGGACACTTCGAGCACCGCGATCCCGACCGTCACCGTGGCCAGCACCAGCACCGGTCCGAGCGCGTTGGGCAGCACATGCCGCCCGAGCACTCCCGCCCAGCGCACGCCGGACGCCCGGGCCGCCTCCACGAACACGCCGGAGCGCACCCGCAGCACCTCCGCGCGCATCAGCCGGGCGAACGACGCGAGGTGCGCGACTCCGACGGCGATCGCGACGTTCGTGGTGCCGAATCCGAGCGCGGTCACCAGCGCGAGCGACAGCAGGATCGGCGGGACTGCCTGGAGGACGTCGACAATCCGCATCACCACCGAGTCGAGCCAGCCGCCGCGGAACCCTGCGAGGAGTCCCAGCGCGGACCCGGCGACGAAGGCGACGAGTACCGCGAGGACTGTTGCGCGCAGGGAGAGTCCGGCTCCGTGCACGACGCGGGCGTAGACGTCGCGGCCGGTCTCGTCGGTGCCGAAGAGGTGCGCGAGCGAGGGGCCTTGGAGTCGTTCGGACGGGACGCCGGCGATGGGGTCTTGGCTGGTGAACAGGGTGGGTGCGAAGGCGGCGATCAGCACGGCGGCGAGCACGAGCCCGGAGAGAAGGAGGCCGGGTCGGCGGATGAGGAACCGTTGGGGCAGCACGGTTTCAGACATGCGCGGGCACCTCCTTGCGCACGGACACCCGCGGATCGAGCAGCGGGTACACGAGGTCGACGACCAGGTTGAGCACCACGAAGAAGAACGCGGCGAGCACGATCACCGCCTGCACCACCGGCACGTCCTGCGCGGTCACGGCCGACGCGGTGACCCGGCCGAGACCGTCGCGCGAGAAGACGGTTTCGGTCACCACCGACCCGGCCAGCAGGTTGCCCGCGACCACGCCTACCAGGGTGAGCGCGGGCAGTCCGGCGTTGCGCAGCGCGTGTCCGAAGTGGACTCGGCGACGGCTCGCGCCCTTCGCCCGCACCACCTCGATGTACGGCTCGGCGAGCTGCGTTTGCAAGCTCTTCGCCAGCACCTGTCCGATGATCGCGCCGGTCGGCAGGGCGAGGGTGATCGCCGGGAGGACCAGCGACGCGAAACCGGTCGAGCCGAGTGCCGGGAACAGTCGCAGCTGGAACGAGAACAGCTGGATCAGCAGCAGCCCGACCCAGAACGTCGGCAGTGAGGTGCCCAGCGGCGGCAGGGAAAGCAGCAGCTGGCTCACCCAGCGGGTGCGGGTGAAGGTGCCCAGCACGGCGATCCCGCCGCCGAAGACGATCGCGAGCACCAAGGCGAGTCCGGAGACGGCGAGCGTCGGCGGCAGCGCGGTGAGGACCTGGTGCGTCGCGTCGTCGCCGGTGGCCACCGAGGTGCCGAAGTCGCCGTGCAGCGCGGCGAGGAGGTGCTTGCCGTATTGCACGATGACCGGGTCGTTCAGCCCGTACTCGGCGCGCAGGGCGGCGATCTGCTCCGGCGACGCGCTGGGACCGCCCTCGGCCGAGCCGAGTTTGGTCAGCACTGCGTCGCCGGGCAGCAGGTACAGGATGATGAACGACAGCGTGAACGCCGCCCACAGCACCACTACGGCCTGCAGGATCCGGCGAAGCAGCGGAAACCCTTTCACGAGCCCGAAACCCAGGCGTCGAACAGCTGCAGCCGCGAGGAAGCCTCGAAGCCGACATCATGCGCGTTCGGGCCGACGCCGAGCACCTGCGTCAGCTCGAACACCGGGATCGAGTACGCCTGCTCCACAATGGTCCGCTGCGCTTTTTCGGCCGCTGGCTTGCGCTTCGCGGCATCGACGGTGGCCGACTGTTCGGTCAGCGACGCGTCGAGCGGGTTGTCCGCGGGCAGCTTGCTCCGGTTGTTCGTCTTCGTGGAGAACTGCTGCCGGAGAATGTCCGGGTCGGCGCGGGTGACGTTGTACCAGAGGAAGTCGTAGTCGCCGGCCTGCTGCAACCGAGTGACCTCGGCGTTGGTGTGCAGCTCGATCTTCAGGTCGAACCCGATCTTGCGCAGCTGCTGCTGGAGCAGCTCCAGCACGCTCTGGTTCTGGTTGAACACCGCGGAGAACAGCACGGACGCGGACAGCCGCTGCCCGTTCTTCGTCCGGATGCCGTCCGGGCCGGGAACCCAGCCGTCGGACTGCAGCAGCGCCTGCGCGCCGGACGGATCGTAGGCGAGTTCCTTGGACAGATCGGTGTACAGCGGTGTCGCGGAGCCGAGGATGCTCGTGGCGGGCTTGTAGTTCGGGGTGAGCACGGTGCTGGTGACCTCGGGCCGATTCACGCCCTTCGACACCGCCTGGCGCACCTTCTCGTCCGTGAGCACGCCGCGGGTCACGTTCGCGTGCAGGTTGAACACGATGCCGGGGTTCGGGCGGACCGGTTCGGTGAAGCCGTTGCCGGAGAACTGCGGTTCGTCCACCGGCTGCACGTCGGTGATCGCGTCCAGCTGGCCGGACGTCAGGCTGCCAGATCGCACACCCGGCTCCGGCACGACGCGGAAGTCGATCTTGTCCACGTACGCCTCGCCCTGGTGCCGCCACAACGGCGAACCCCAGTGGTAGCCGGTGCGCTTGCTGAGCACGATGTTCTGGTTCGGCTTCAGGCTGGTGAACACGAACGGGCCCGAGCCGATCAGGCCGGTGCCCTGGCAGCGCTGTTCGGCGGTGTGCTTGAACGCGGCCGGCGCGAGCACGCCGAGCGACATCGTGGAGCTGGCCTGCAGGAACTGCGCGCTGGGCTGGCTGAAATCGAGCCGGACGGTCGCCGGGTCGACCACGGTCGCGCCGCGGTAGGCGGCCAGGTAGCTGGACCCGAGCAGGGCCTTCGCGCCGAGCGCCTTGATGCCGTCGAAGCTGGTCTTCACCGCGGCGGCGTCCACGGGAGAACCGTCGGAGAAGGTCGCGCCGGAGCGGAGGTGGAAGGTGAAGCTCGTCGAATCGGGGCTGACCGTCCAGCGGTCGGCGAGCCACGGCGTGATCGCGCCGGTCTTCGGGTCCTGGTCGGTCAGCGAATCGACCAGCTGACGGCCGACGTTCACCGAGGCGTTCGTGCTGACCTGCTGCGGGTCGATGCAGTCCGGATTGGACGAGATGCCGAGGCGCAGCGTGCCGCCCGGGCGCGGGGGACCGGCGTCCTGCGGGCTCGCGCCGCCCGCCGTGCCGCAGGCGGCGAGCAGCAGCGGAAGGGCCAGCGCGAAGGCGGAACGGGACCGCGCGCGAGCGGCACGGCCGAGTCGGGGCGGGGTGTGGCGGGGCACGGAGTTCCTCCAGCGGGGACGGATCGGATGCGTTCAGCTCAACCGTTCGGAGCGGTTCGCTGAAGCCCGTCCCAGCAGGTGAGCGGCTGTCCCGCGATCCGGCCGGGAGCGTGGATTCCGGTTGACGCGCAAGGGAAAGCGTGGCCCGCGCCCGCGTGATAACCGGCGCGGTTTTGTTCGGCGAGGAAGTCCGGAGAGCGGGAGCACGCGGCGGTGTGCTGCGGAAAACCGGTTGCGCCGCGGGGGACACTGGCGGACATGGCGGGGTGGGGTGGGAGCGGATCGGCTTGGGTCCGCCTGCAAGCGGTGGCTGTGTCCGGTTCGACCTGTGAAGGGCTTTTGCTTGCCGCGCTGCCCTTGTTGGCCGTCTCGATCACCACTGACCCGCGTGCGGTGTCCTTGGTGAACGTCGCCGGGCAAGCGCCGTGGCTGCTGCTTTCGCTGTTCGCCGGAGTGGTGATCGACCGGGTCCGGCGGACGACCGTGCTGGCTTTCGCGTACGCGGTGCAGATCGTCGCCGCGCTTTCTTTGGCGCTGCTGGGTTCCACCGGTTCACTGAGCCTTCCCGCGTTGCTGGTGGTGGCCTTCGTGCTCACCACGGCGCAGGTCTTCGGCGACGGCGCTGCCGGCTCGGTGGTGCCCGAGGTCGTCGCGCCGGATCAGCTCAACATGGCCAATTCCCGGCTGCAGGTGATCGACCGCGGCATGGTCCAGTTCGTGGTCCCGCCCGCGACGGGGTTGCTGATCGGGATCAGCGCGGGACTGCCCGCGTGGCTGGCCGCCGCGGCCGCGCTCGCCGCGTTGCTGCTCGCGCGCGGGATTCCGTCCGCGAAGCCGGTATACACGCCCGCGCATCCGCTGAAGGACGTCACGGCGGGGCTGCGCTACCTGGTCGGGACGCCGTTGCTGCGGTCGATCACCATCACGGTCGCGTTGGGCTCGTTCGCGGCGGCCGCGGGGAACTCGATGCTCGTCCTCTACGCCACGAAGGAACTGCACCTCGCGCCGTTCGGGTACGGCGTGCTGCTGGCCTGCCTGGCCGTCGGGTGGGTGGCGTCGTCGTTCTTCGTGGACCGGTTCGTGCGGCGGTTCGGCTACTCGACGTCGATGCGGATCGCGCAGGTGTGCGCGGTGCTGAGCCAGTTGCTGATCGCGATCGTGCCGCCGTGGCCGGTGCTGGTCGGCGCGGTGCTGATCTTCCTGACCGGGACGACGTTGATCTGGAACGTGTGCTCGCAGTCGAGCCGCCAGCGGTTCACGCCGTCAGCGCTGCTGGGGCGGGTGCTGACCAGTCACCGCGCGCTGGCTTGGGGTCTTACGCCGCTGGGCGCCCTCGCCGGTGGGTTCGTGGCGGTGCACTGGAGTCTGCGCGGGGTATGGGTGATGGCGGCGGCGGTGCAGTTGCTGGGGACGACGTTTGTGTGGCGTCAGTTGTCCCCGGCGGCGTTCCGCGACGCCGAGGCCGCGATGGCGCGCTGAGACTCCTCAGGCGCGCTTCGGCAGCTTCCAGCCGGGACGCGGGAAGTGGCAGGTGTACCCGTTGGGGTAGTGCTGCAGGTAGTCCTGGTGCTCGGGCTCCGCTTCCCAGAAATCGCCGGCCGGGGTGACTTCGGTGACGACTTTGCCGGGCCAGAGGCCGGAGGCGTCGACGTCGGCGATGGTGTCTTCGGCGATTTGTTTTTGCTCGTCGGTGGTGTAGAAGATGGCGGAGCGGTAGCTGGCGCCGATGTCGTTGCCTTGGCGGTTTTTGGTGCTGGGGTCGTGGACTTGGAAGAAGAACTCCAGGAGCGCGCGGAAGTCGGTTTGGGCGGGGTCGTAGGTGACTTCGATGGTTTCGGCGTGGGTGCCGTGGTTGCGGTAGGTGGCGTTGGGGACGTCGCCGCCGCTGTAGCCGACGCGGGTGGCGGTCACGCCGGGCTGGTGGCGGAACAGCTCCTCCATGCCCCAGAAACACCCGCCGGCCAGGATTGCCTTTTCCGCTGCCATGTCGCCTCCTCCGTGCTCGAACCCGCCTTGACCGCCATGCTAGTCGGCGCGCAACAGCCCGAGGACCAGGGCGAGCGGCGGCCACGCGTCCCGCCCGCGCCGGGTGCACGCGTAAGCCCGCAGCCGCACGTCGGGGCCGGTCAGCGGCAGGACGGTGACGTCGGGCCGGGTCGGCCACGATTCGGGCAGCAGGCCGACGCCGCCGCCCGCGGCGATCAAGTCCTGCACCAGGTCGAGGTTGTCCGCGCGGTGGGTGAAGCGCGGCGAGAACCCGGCCATGGAGGCCAGCGTCCCGACGACCGTCTCGTCCGCGCCGTTGCGGGAGTTGCCGATCCAGTCGTGCTCGCGGAACGCCGAGACCACCGCCAAGGCACCGGTGCCCTCCACCCGGTTCGCCTCCGGGCGCGGCACGGCGAGTCCCCACGGGGCCGTCCACAGCGGACGGACGGCGAGCGACGGATCGTGGGTCGCGGGCGCCAGGTCGTAGTCGTAGGTGAGGGCGAGGTCGATGTCGTCGGTCCGGAGCTGTGCCAGCGCTTCCGCGGGCTCGTGCTCGCTGATCACCACGCGGACCTGCGGATGCCGCTGCGCGAGAAGATCCGCGACCGGGAGCACGGCGTGCCGCACCCCGGTCCCGAACCCGGCGACGCGCACGGTTCCGGCCGGTTCGGCTTCGGGATCGAGATCGACGCGGGCGGCCTCGACGGCGGCCAGGATCGTCACGGCGTGCTCGGCGAGCCGACGCCCGGCGGGCGTGAGGCGTACGCGGCGGCCATCCGGTTCGAGCAGCGCGACGCCGGTTTCCTTGGCCAGCACCGAGATTTGCTGCGAGACGGTCGACGTTGTGGTTTCGAGCACGTCGGCGACCGCGCGCATCGAGCCGAGCCGCGACAGTTCGAGAAGGAACTGCAGCCTGCGAGTCTCCATCCGCCGATTGTCCAGGATATCCGGACGGTACGTCCAGGATTGACACGTGGACACGAACGGTCCCGATGAGTTCTCCTGGACCACGTGCTTCCCTCCACTCCCCGCGTCGGTGTCGCCCTGGCTGTCGGCGCCATGCTGTCGGTCCAGCTCGGACTGGCGGTTTCGGTCAACATCGCGAACCAGATCGGGCCGACCGGCGTCGCGTGGCTGCGGCTCGCCTGGGCCGGCGTGCTGCTCCTGGTGCTCGTGCGGCCGCGGCCGTCGGCGTTCCGCCGTCCGGCATTGCTGACCTGCGTGGTGCTCGGCTTCGCGACGGCCGGGATGACGATCCTGTTCATGGTCGCCGCGACCCGGTTGCCGCTGGGCACGGCGAGCGCGCTGGAATTCCTCGGCCCGCTGACCGTCGCGATCGTGCGCGGCCGCGGCGGAAACCGGGTGTGGCCGGTGCTGGCGGCGGCCGGAGTGGTGCTGCTGACCCAGCCGTGGCAGGGCGGGACCGACCTGATCGGCCTCGGCTGCGCGCTCGCGGCGGCGGTCTGCTGGGGCGCGTACATCGTGCTGACGCAACGAGTCGGCGACGAGGTGTCGGGTCTGCGCGGGCTGGCGGTGTCGATGCCGGTGGCCGGTCTGGTCGCCACCGTCGTGCACGCGCCGGCGGTGGTCGGCGACCTGACGTGGCCGCTGGTGCTCGCCGGGCTCGGGCTGGCGGTGCTCGTGCCGGTGGTGCCGTTCAGCCTGGAAATGCTGGCGCTGCGGCGGTTGACGGCGTCGGCGTTCGGGACGCTGATGAGCCTGGAACCCGCGATCGCGCTGGTGCTCGGGCTGATCGTGCTGCACCAGGTGCCGAATGTCGCGGCGGTGGCCGGGATCGCGTTCGTGGTGGCCGCGGGCATCGGCGCGGAACGGACTGGGGCGCGGGAACCGGTGAAGACCGCCGTCTAGGGCGGGTCTGGCGAAACCTGGGGAGCTTTCTGGCCAAAGGCGAAACCCTCGCGCCATCCGCTGGCCGGGCTTCCGCCGGTGTCGGCGCTCCGGCGGAGAATCGCTTGGTCGCAGAGGGGTTTTCGGGCCTATGCTTGGCCAATGCGGCTGGGTGGGGCTGTGCGGGGGAAGTCGCGGTCGCGGCGCGGTTGGTGGCTTGCCGCTGCGGTGCTGGGCGTGCTGGTGTTCGCGGTCTTCGCCGCCGGGACAGCCTGGTCGCTGCTGTACCCCGGCTACGTCCTGGAAGACGGTGAGTTGGCGGCCGACATCGCCATTGTCGTCGCGTCGTTGTCCTTGGCGGTGTTCTCCGTCTCCCGTGCCCGTCGGCTGGGCCGCCGGGTCGCGGCGCGGGCGGACGACGGGCGGTGGCTGCCGCCGCGCGACGAGCACGACGGGCAGGCGGCGATCGACCTGGACGCCGAGATCCGGCGGCTGCGGGGCACCGGGATCCGGGCGTGGGGGTTCGTGGGGTGCTGGGTCGTCGTTCTCGTCGGATGCGTCGTGGGAATGGGCCGCATCGAGTCGTCGGCGGAGACCCTGCTGGCCACCGGAGCCTGGACCGCGGGGGAGGTGCTGAGCGTCAACGACCCGAAGAGCGGGCACGGGGCGCCGTCGATGTGGGTGCGTTACGTGGCCGGGGGAGCGACCCGAACTGCCGAGATCGTGCGGAGCTCCCACTGGCGCTACCTGCCGGGCGACAATGTGACGGTGGTCTACGACCCGGCGGACCCCGACGACGTGCGGACCGTCGACGAGAAAAACGAGAACCAGGTCCTCGTCGGCGTCGATCTGGTGCCGATGCTTCTGGCTCTGCTCGGTTTGCCTTCCGCGGTGGCGGCGGCCGTGGGGTGGCGCCGTCGTCGCCGGGAAGTGCGCCGCACCGGTTGGCGCGCGGCAGCGGTGACGGTCGTGCCCGACCCCGCGCCCAGGAAGACGCGGGGACCGGACATCCTGGTGCGGTACCGCGACGGCTCCGGAATCTGCTTGAGCCAAACCTGGTCGACTCGCGGGTGTGCTGTCGTGAAGGACGCGCCGGCCTGGGTGGGCGGAACGGGACGGGACATGGTCGTGCTGTTCCCGCACGGCCGATGGAGGCGACGGCCGAACGCCATGCCCGCCGTCGCCCAAGGCGAGCGCGTTCGGCGCTTGTTCAACCTGGTGCGGTGATGCGACCTCGCCCGCCGGTGCGCACCGGCAGGCGTTCTACGCTGGCGGCATGCAGGTGGAAATCTGGAGCGATGTCGTGTGCCCGTGGTGCTACCTCGGGAAGGCGCGGTTCGAGAAGGCGCTGGCCGGGTTCGAGCACCGGGACGAGGTGACCGTGACGTACCGGTCGTTCGAACTGGACCCCGGGAAGACCGGCACCGAGCCGTTGCTGGACATGCTCACCGCGAAGTACGGGCCGCAGGCCGGCGAGATGGAGCAGCGGGTCGCCGGGCTCGCCGAAGCGGAAGGGCTCGGCTACCGGACTGACCGGGAAATCGGCAACACCTTCGACGCGCACCGCCTGCTGCACCTGGCCCGCGAGAAGGGGTTGGAGCACGAAATGGTGTCGGCGTTGTTCCGCGCGAATTTCGCTGAGGCTCGGGCAGTGTTCACTTCGGACGTCCTGGCGGAGGTGGCCGAGGAAGCCGGATTGCCGCGTGCGGAGGCGGAAGCGGTGCTGGCCGATCCGTCGCGGTATGCGGACGCCGTCCGGGCGGAGGAGCGCGAAGCTGCGGAGCTGGGCGCGGGCGGGGTGCCGTTTTTCGTGCTGGGACGGCGGTTCGGCGTTTCCGGCGGGCAGTCGGTGGAGGTGTTCGCGCAGGCGCTGGAGCAGGCTTGGGAGGCTTCCGCCGGACGCTGAGGCCGGGTCGTTCTTCGCCGCCGGGATCGGCCCGGCCGCCGGGAAGCAGCCGGGCGTCCCTCTCGGAGCGACTACTCGGACCAGGTGCTGAGGCGGTTGAGAAGCCGTTCCAGCACCTGCGGGTCCGCGGTGACCGGTTCGCCGGAGACGGGCTCGTCCACCAGCGTGCGGCGGTCGCCCCGGCGCGGCAGCCGGACCTGGCCCGCCGAAATCCCGCCGGGCAGCGCCAGTTCGCACCACGTGGTGCGGCCGCCGCGCTCGCCGGGGCGCACGCCGATCCGCTCGTCGCCCGGCGGGGACGGGGCGATCAGGTCGTCGTCGACCTCGATGACGAGCCGGTCGCCGCGCAGCTGCAGCCGGACGGTCACGAAAGCGGGCGCGGACGGGCTGCTCTGGTCGACGACGTCGCCGACCAGCCGGACGGCGGCGTTCGTGACCTGCTCCAGCATCGGCATCAGCGACCAGTCGGTCAGGATCAGGCGGACGAACAGCTCGGTGCACGGGACCGCGCTCGGCTGCGCCACCAGCCGGAGGTCGTCCACCTGGGTAGTGCGCGTGCTCAAGCGTCACCTTCCTCCTCGGCGAGCGGTCCGATCGGCCGGGACCGTGCGGGCATCATGCCACCGCCGCCGGAGCAGGCTGCGGCGGGAGGGCGGTGTACGGGAGAACCGCAGGTCACAGGTCCGGGCGCGGTTCCGGGCTCCGGCGGGGTCTCTTGTCCGGCCGTTGTCCACTGTGGAACTCCTATGCTGGCCGGATGTCGGCAGACTCGGCCCGGTGGGCGATCCAGGACCTGATCATGACCTACGCCGCGTGCATCGACGCCGGCGATCTGGCCGGGGTGGGCGAATTGTTCCGCGAGGGAACCCTGCACAGCGGCGGCGGCCGGACCGGGCGGGAGGCCGTGGAGAACTGGTTCCGCGACATCCTGATCCTCCACTCCGACGGCACACCGAGGACCCGGCACGTGACGACGAACGTCCGGATCAAGGCCGAGGAGGACACGGCTTCGGCGCACAGCTACTTCACCGTTTTCCAAGCGACGGCCGACTTTCCGCTGCAGCCCGTCGCCGCCGGGCACTACGACGACCGGTTCTTCCGGCGCGGGGACGAGTGGCTCTTCGCGGAGCGGACGCCGGCGCTGCGGATGACCGGGGATTTGACGCGGCATCTCCGGCTGGACGTCGTGCGGGCGGCCAGTTCCGGGCAGTGACCCATGCGCGGCTGAGATCAGCGGTGCGGACTTCCGGCCGGTGAAGGCGGCGGCGCGCGGCTGAGACCAACGGTGCGGACTTCGGAACCGGCAGGGCGGACTTCGGGCCGGTGAAGGCGGCGGCGCGCGGCTCCAGTTTGGATCTTGGCCGTGGCAGGCCGCCAGACCGCTCACCGGCCGCGGACCGCCCCAATGCGGTTTTCAGTGGCGCGCGGGGGTTCTCGCCCTGGCGACCGGCCCGGCGCGCGCGGGAATCAGGGGGTCGCGGGGCCGTCCGGCGCTCCGCGTCGCCGCCGCAAGGCCGCACACCGCACTGCTGATAAAACCCCCATGCCGCAGCGGGTGCGGGGGCTGCACTCCATGCGGCATGGGGGTTTCCGGTCGGGAGGGCGGGTCAGTCCTGTTTGCTCAGCTTCCGCCGCAGACCGCGCCCGGCGGCGAGCGTCGGGAATGCCAGCAGAGCGCCCGCCCCGAGCGGGATTCCCTGTTGCCACGCGGGGGCGCCGAGCGCGGCGGGCGCGGCGGGCGCGGCTTGCGGATCGTGGTCGCTGACGCCGCCCCACCGCGACGGCGGCAGGACGATCACGCGGGCCTTGCCGATGACGTCGTCCACCGGGACGGTCCCGTTCACCCCGCCGCCGCCCTGGCAGCGGGAGTCGCACGAGTTCTCGCGGTTGTCGCCCATCACCCAGAGGCTGCCCTTCGGCACGGTGACCGGCGGGAACGTCTGCCGCACCGACGGCGGCTGGTCGAGCCAGTGGATGTAGGGCTCGTCGAGAGGTTTGCCGTCGACGAGGACGCGGCCCTTCGGGTCGCAGCACTGGACGGTCTGCCCGCCGACGGCGATGACGCGCTTCACGAAGTCCCGCTCGTCCGGCGGCGCGAAGCCGACGAGCGAACCGAGGCCGCGCAACGCCTTCGTGAAGACGTTGCCCGATTCCTGCGGGGCGATCTCGTTCGCGGTCCACGGCTGCGGGCCGCGGAAGACGATGACGTCGCCGGGCGCGGGATCGGTGAAATCGTAGGTGACGCGGTCGACCACGACCCGGTCGCCGAAGCAGCCGTCGCAGCCGTGCAGCGTCGTCTCCATCGACGCCGACGGGATCAGGAACACCTTCGCGACGAACTGCTGGATCAGGATCGTCAGCACCAGCGCGATCCCGATCAGGATCGGCAGCTCCTGCCAGAACGGACGCTTCCGCCGGCCCTTCTTGGGCGGCTCGTCCTCGCCGGGACGCTCGGATCCGGGCTCGCCGGGGGCAGGGACTTGAGGGATCGGGTCGGCCACGTCGCCAGGCTACCCAGATCCTCCCGCCGGACGGCGCACCGCGGGCGGCCACGATCGGGGGGTCGTGCCGGTGAGCGGGACGGCAACCGGAGGTTTCGCCCGCGGGGAAGGAAAACGGGCCGGAAACGGGGGAGCGATTCGGAATCCGGCAGGGGAGACGGCCCGGGCGCGGGATCCGGTGGAAGCCGCGGCGCCGGGAGCGAGGTGAAGAGGAGGTGAAGCGGCACAGGGGTTTGGTGTGCCGGACAGGGCGCGGGCGGGGTTCAGGGGACGGCATGTGGCGGGGGCCGGGCAATGGGAACGGCGAATCGGGAAGGGAGGGTGGGGCGGAGGCCGCCGTACTGCGCGCGAGTCCTGGTTCCGGCGAATCGGTGACACCGCGGTGACGGTGCTTCTGCTAAACCCGCTTGATGGCAGAACACGTCCGTCCGCGGCGCCGGGCCGCTCCCGAAGCGGTCGACGGGGTCGTCAGCCAGGCAGGAGAGCCGCTCGACCCGCGGATCCGGGCGTGGCTGGAGCCGCGGTTCGACCAGGATTTCAGCCAGGTCCGGGTGCACACCGACCGCGCTGCCGCCGAATCCGCCGACGCCCTCTCGTCGCAGGCCTACACGGTGGGCAACCACATCGTCTTCAACTCGGCCAGTACGCCCCGGAAACCTCGGCGGGCCGCCGTCTCCTCGCGCACGAGATGACCCACGTCGCGCAGCAATCCGGCTTGCCCGAGCCGGTGCGCCCGGCGCTCGGCGGCCCGCACGACCACGCCGAGCACGAAGCGGCCTCCGTCGCGGCGGGAACCATCCCCGGCGCCCGGCTGACGGCGGAGCGGGTTCCGGTGATCCGCCGTCAAGAGCGTTCCGTGCCGAAGCTGCGGATACCGACTCAGAAACAGTATGACGACCAACTAGCCGCGAAATTCGAAGGAATGCTCGCGCAGGGCGCGGCCGAAGCCCAGCAGGCGGTCGAAGAGCTGAACGGCTACAGCATGCGCGACATCGCCGCCGTCCTCAAACTGATGCGCGCACACGGGAAACTCGCCGAACTCCGGAAGTACGCCTCTGTCCGTCCGCTGATCGAGGTCGCGGGCAAAGCGACCGAAGACCCCGCGAGCGTCACCGACTACGACATGGCCAAGGTCGACAAACAGCGGTGGCTGGACTTCCGGCTCCATTTCCACACGGTGGAGAACAGTTTCCTGCCCGCGCTGGAATCCGCGTGCCGGGACGTCGGCTGCCGCCCGCTCGACCTGCTCTCCTGCATGATGGCCGAAGGAGGCGTCGGGCCGGGGAGCGTGAACCCGCAGTCGCACGCGGTCGGCCTGATCCAGTTCATGCCTTCCACGCTGGAAAAGCTCGGCTACCCGGGAACCTGGCGGGATTTCGCCGAGCTGTCGGCGACCGACCAGATGGACTACGTCCGGAAGTTCCTGTTGCCCGGCAAGGGGACGTTCACCAGCGCTGGCCGCATTTACCAGTTCATGTTCCTGCCGGCGACAATGGGTTCGGCGAAGGACCGCGGAGGCGTCATCGCCACTGCCGACGACGCGGACGAAAGGCTGAAGAAGGCTTACGCGAAAAACGCGGGCCTCGATACGAACAAGGACGGCACGATCACTATCGACGAGCTCGAGGCCCGCGCGCGGCAGCACCGGGCCGCCGCGCAGCACCTGCTCGGCGCCCTCCAGGCTCGCCCTCAACCGCGGCCAGGTGCTCAATGAACTCCGTGACCCGATGGCTCCACGTATACCGGCTGCGCACCAGTTCGTAAGCATTCTCCCGGATCGTCTCCGCCAGCGCCGGGCTGTTCTCGAGGCGGCGCAGCCCGTCAGCCAACGCCTCGGGAGAACGCGGCGCGGCGAGCAGCCCGGTGACCCCGTCGTCCACCAATGCGGCCAGCGGCCCGACCGCGGTGGCGATGACGGGCACCCGGTTCGCCCACGCTTCGAGCAGCACCGTCGGGAACGCGTCGTTCGGGCTGGTCGGGCAGAGGACGAGCGATCTGGCACTGCGGAGCGCCCGGAATTTCGCGTCGCCGCCGAGGTTTCCGGAGAAGGTGACCTTGTCCGCGATCCCGAGTTTCCGGGCGAGCGCTTCGTATCCGGGACGCGCGGCCCCGTCGCCGATCACCAGGAGACGGGCGGCCGGCGCGGAGAGACGTATCGCGTGCAGGAGCTGATCCAGGCCTTTCCACGCGTGCGTCGGGGCCAGCCGGGCCAGGAACGCGGCGGCGTAGGGGCGGCCCGCCACCGCGCAAGCGGCTAACGCTCCGGGATCGATCGCGTTCTCCAGCACCCCGACTTTGCCGCCGTAACGGGGACGGAAACTGTCGGCGACATAATCGGAAACCCCGAGGATCAGGTCGGCCCGCCGGAGCATGAACCCCTCGGCCCCGGCGTAGGCGCGTGCGACGGTGTTGAAGACGGGATGGCCGTCCTTGGCCAGGGCGGCGGCGTGATAGGTCACGACGACGGGGACGCGACCGGCGACCATCGTCGCGGCGTCGGCCAATCCGGGCACCGGAGTGTGCACATTCAGGTAATCGGCCTGTTCGCCGCGCAGGATGCGGCGGATCTGCGTCGGCCAGCGCGGGTCGAGCGGGGTGTTGGACAGCTTGGCGAGCGCGGGGAGCCGGTAGACCGGGAAGCCGTCGCCGGAGCGGGCGCGGGTGCTCGCGGTGACGACGACGGGCCGCCATCCGGGGACTTCCCGCAGCGCGACGGCGAGACTGTGGACGTAGGTTTGCACGCCGCCGACGTCCGGCGGGTAGTACGGCGTCACGAAAACAACGGTTCGTTCGCGGCTCACGGAGGCTCCTGTCCTCATTGGTCCGGTTGGCTGGGCGCGCGCGGATGTGATGGTGTGGGTCCGGGACACGGGGGAATTCGAGGAGGCGCAGGATGTCCGGGATCCGGATGCCGTGGGCGACGGCGCGGTGCCGCGCGTGCGGCCACGACCGCAGCGAGCATCAGCATTTGCGCGGCGGCACCGACTGCGGACGGTGCGGCTGCCGGCGGTTCAGGTGGCTGCGGCGGGGCTGACCCCCGCTCAGGCGGCATGCCGCAGCGGGCTCAGGTCGCGGGCCCGGCGCGCGTAAGGGGGAAGGACTTCGCGCAGGTGCCGCCGGTAGTCCTCGCGGTGGTCGATGAGGCTGTCGAGGAGCGTGGGCAGCGTGGTGTCCCGGATTTCCCCGATGCCGACGACCCATCGTTCGAGCCCGAGGTCGCGCATGATGCCCGCGGTTTTGTGCTCGTACTCGACCGCGAGGCACGGCACGTGCGCGGTGAGGGCGAAGATGACGGAGTGGAATCGGGTGCCGATCACGAGGTCGGCCTCGGCGTAGAGGGCGCGGGCGTCGCGGTGGTCGAAGGTGTCGTCACCGAGGACGCGCAGCCAGGGGTGGTCGAGGCCGGCGGCGAGGCGGGTGTTGACCCTGCGGTCGTCGTCTCCTTGGAAAGCGCAGGTCACCTGAGGGACCAGGACGACGTGGTACCCGCGGCCGAGCAGGTGGCGGATGCCTGCGGTCAAGGCGTGCTCGTACCGGTGCTGCCCGGCGCCGTCGAGCCACTGGCGGGCGGTGACCATCGCGATCCGGGCGTCGGCGGGGATGCCGAGAGCGGTGCGCCAGTCGCGGTCGGAGCGGGTTTCGAAGGCGAAGGCGCTGTCGACGCCGCGGGTGAGCAGGCGCGGCGGCAGCCCGATTTCGGTGAGCCGGTCGCGGCTGATGTCCTCGCGGACGAGGACGGCGTCGGCGCGGCCGAGAACGTGGCGGACCAGCACGCGCTGGACCCGCCGGGGAAACGGGCCGTAGGACTGCGGGCCGGTCACGACCCGGACGCCGAACCGCTCGGCCAGCCACAGCGGCAGCAGCAGGAACAGGATGTTCAGGTCGGACGCGAAGTTCGCGCGTCCGGTGAGGTAGCCGCCGCCGAGGGAGACGACGAGGTCTGCGGTCGCGAGGGCGTGCAGTTCGCGGCGCGGTTCGGCGGGCAGCAGCCGGGCGACGGCCAGCAGCGGGCGGCGGGGGAGCCGGGCGGCGGCGAGGGCGACGACGGGCAGCAGGCTCAGTTTGCGCAGGATCCGCCGGAGCCGGGGGATGTTCTCCTCGCCCGAGTACCGGCGGAACGAACCGAGGTTGGGCACGCCCTCGAACTCCGGCCAGCGCGCGGGATGCTCGAAACCGGCGATCGCGATCCGCGCGCCGGGCAGTGCGCGGCGGATCTGGTCGAGCAGGACGCTGAGCAAGGCGGCGTCGCCGCGGTTGCCGCGTTCGAACGCGTTGACGACGAGGACGCGGGTCATCGGCGGGCCTCCTGGCGCGGGTGCTCCGGCGGGACGGGGAGGATGCGGTGCATGGGCAGGCCTCCTGGCGTGGCGGTTCGGGGCGAGCGGGGAGCGTGGGCTGAGCAGGGGGCGGGTTCGGGGCGAGCGGACTGAGCAGGGGGCGGGGCGGCTAGCGGGGCTGCACCTCCTGGTAGTGCTGTTCGAGCCGGTCGAGGAAGGTGCTGAGGCTGTGGCAGCACGCGAGTCCGGCCGATCGCGCGCCCATGGCCCGTCGCAGTGCGGTGTCGCCGAGAAGCCGGGAGAGCGCGTCGGCGAGGGCGCGGCGTTCGCCTGGCGGGACGAGCACCCCGTTGTGGCCGGGGCGGACCAGTTCGGGGATGCCGCCGACGTCGGTGGCGGCGACGGCTCGTCCGACGCAGAGGGCTTCCAGCGCGACAGTCGGGAAGTTCTCCGGCCACACCGACGGGATCACCACCACCGAGGCGGCGCGGTACGCAGCCGCCAGTTCGGGGCCGTCGAGCCATCCGGCGAACCGGACACGGTCGGCCAGACCGTGTTCGCTGACGGACTTTTCCAATGCGGCCCGTTGGGTGCCGTCTCCGGCGAGCGTCAGCCGGGCTTCCGGCAGGCGGCGGGCGACGGTCGCGAAGGCGTCCACGAGCACGTGCGCGCCTTTGACCGGTTCGAGCCGCCCGGCGAACAGCGCGTGGGCGGCGTCGGGGACCGGTTCGGCTGCCCGCAGCGGCACGCCGTTCGGGACGACGTGGATCGGTGTCCGCGGCAGGTCGTGCAGTACGGCGTCGGCGAGGAACCGGCTCGGGGTCAGCACGCGGTCGACGGTGCGCAGGCGGCGCAGGTAGGCCGGTCGTTGCAGGAAACGCAAATAGGCCAGCCGTGCGGTGTCCATTGTGGATAATCGGGCGCGGCCTTCGGTGCGGCTGCGCAGGTTCCACGACAGCAGCTGTCCGGTCCAGTCCTCCGGGCCGTGCACGGTGAGCACTCGCGGGTAGGCCGCCGACGCACTGAGCACTGCCGGGCTGAACTCGCCGATCGTGTGCAGGTGCACCACATCGGGCCGGAAAGACTGCAGCGCGGCGGTCACCTGCCGATAGGCCGCGCGATGCCAGAAGTAGCCCGCGAAGCGGCGGGCAGCGCTTCCGCGGATGGCGGGCACCAGGACGTCGGCGAAGACTTCCCGATCGCTGACGGCGGGGTCGTCGAGCAGGTGGTCGGTCGCGATGACGAGGACCTGCTGCCCGCGGCTGCGCAGCCCGTCGGCGATGAGGCGGACGCTACGCTCCGCGCCGCCGGCTTCGAAGCCGACGTTGACGATGTGCGCGATCTTCATCCGAACCTCCCTTGTCGCTCGGAGCCAAACGGAACCCGCGCAAGGCCAGCGCGACCACCGCGACGAGGCCGGACGCGAGATTGCCGACGCCCCAGGCCGCCGCGATCCAGACGAGGCTGTGCTGCGCCCCGAGCGCGGCGAGGCCGACCGTGACGACCGCGTAGACCAGATTCGACAGATTCATCGCTGGCAGCTTCCGGGTCACCTTCAGCAGAAACCCGGACCACGTATTGAAAGCGACCGCGAACGCGGAGACCGCGAGGACCACGAGGCAGTTCCGGGCGTCGGCGGCGTAGCTCGCGCCGAACAGGGTCAGCACGGGTTTCGCCAGCGCGGCGGTGATACTGACGGCGGGCACCACGATCGCGAGAATGAGCAGCGCCGACCGTTTCGCCAGATGCTTGAGGTCTTCTTGCTCGTGCGAGCCTTCGGCGAACAACGCCTCGCCGACCGCGAACGGCACGGCGTTGACGAAGTTGGCGATCTGGAACGCCACGAAGTAGGCCGCCGACGCCTCCGGGCCGAGCGAACGCAGCACAAGCAGCGGAATCACCAGCAGCGGCACCAGATTCAGGCAGCTGGAGGCGTAATTGCCGAGCGAGTACGACAGCGTGGAACGCAGCGTCGCCGGGCACAGCCGGGGCCGCACCGGGATGCGCAGGCGCTGCCGGATGACGACGACGCTCGCGACGGCGGCGACAGCGGAGGCCACGGTGCTGGACAAGAAGATCCCGATCGCGCCCGCGCCGACGAAAACGATCGGCAGGCCGATTTTGACCACACTCATCAGGACGCCGTTGAGGAGCATGTTGTACTTCGCCGCGCGCAGGGCGACGAAGACCGAGTCGGTCAGCAGATTCTGCGCGACGGCCATCGCCAGCACCGCGAACAGCACGACCTCCGGGAACGACCCGCTGAGGAACGACAACCCGGGCGCGACCAGCGGTGCGACGAGGGCGAATCCGGCCCCGAGGACAGTGCCGGTGACAGCCACCGAGGTGAGCGCGGTGCTGACGTGCGCACTGCGGGCCAGCGTCGTGGGCAGGTACCGGACGAGGCTGGAGCTGAGCCCGAGCCCGCTGAAATAGCTCAGCAGCGTCACCGCCGACAGCAGCGAACTCGCCCAGCCCACCTCGGCGGGCGGGTACAGCCGGGCGACGACGATCCAGAACACGAACCCGGACCCGGCGCCGAGCGCGGTCGTGGCCATCAGGAAGAACGAGTTGCGCACCAGCGGGTCGGATTTCAGCCGGGCGGCGAAGGACGGCACGGGCCCGGCGAGAGCGGTCATGCCCGGACCTCGGCCGGGTCGAGTGCCTCGCGGTAGGCCTGTTCGAGGCGCTGGACGTGGTTCGGCCAGGAGAACCGGGTGGCGGCGAAATCAGCGGACCAGCGGCCCATGGCTTCGCGGCGCGCGGGATCGGCGGCGAGGGAGCGCAGGGTCGCGCGCAGGATGTCCGGGTCGCGGGGGATGAGGGCGACTTGGGTTGGGTCGAGTCCGTAGGAGGCGTATCCCGGGTCGTCGGTGGTGACGATCGGGAGGCCCGAGGCCATGGCTTCTTGGACAGTCAGGGGAAATCCTTCCGCGGTGGAGGGCAGGGCGAAGACGTCGCAGGCGCGGTAGAGGTCGCTGATCTCGGCGGGGCTGAGCGCGCCGAGATGATGGACGGTGGGATCAGCGGGGACGTGCTGAGGCCGTTCGCCCGCGAAGACCAGGTCGTAGTCGTGGTGGCGGGCGGCGAGGAGCAGGTCGTATCCCTTCTTCGGCACCGGCCGTCCGACGAACAGCACGAGGACCCGGTCGTCGGGCAGCCGCCAGCGTTTCCGCAGCAGCGCCGGTTCTCCGGCCGAGGCGGGGCGGTACTGGCTGGTGTCGACGCCGTTGGGAAGCAGTTCCGCGCTGCCGCCCCGAAATCGGCGGACGAACGCGGCGACCGAATCGTTGACCACGAAGACCTCGCGACTGGCCCTGAACAGCCGTCGCCCGACAGACCGGTACACCGCGTGCTGGACAGCCCGCACCAGCGCCGACGGATGCTCGACGACCGCGACGTGCTGGGTCAGGAAAAGGGGCGTGCCGGTCCGCGCGGCTCGCAATCCCGCACTCCAGGAGGACTGATAGAGCGTGTCGTGCAGGTGGACGACATCCGCCCACCGCACCCACTCGCGGACGGCGCGGCCCAGCCGGGGCCCGAACACCGGAAACGGGACTCCGGTCCGGTTCTCCACCCCGTTGAAGGCCGGTATGCGCACGACCCGGACACCGTCGTCAGGAACCGGCGGCCCGGCGCTCGTCAGCACGGTGACTTCGGAGCCGCGCGCGGCGAGCTTCCGGGCCTGCTGGGCGGCGACGTTCTCGATTCCCCCGACGTGCGGCGGGTAGTAATGCGAGACGAGCAGGATCCGGAGCGGACGGGAAGACGTCATCGGTACACACTCGTTCCGTTGCTGCTGTAGACCTTGTTTTTGGTGGCGTCGAGAAACCGCAGCGGATAGCTGTAGGTGACGAGATCGCCCTGGTAGAACACGGTGACCTCGTCTTTGCGGACCGTCGGATAGCCGAGCAGGACGAACGAGCCCGGCTGCACGAGCGTCGGGTAGATGTCGTCGCCCGGGCGGCCGTCGATGAGCGTTTGGAGCCTGCTGAGCGTGTAGCGGTCGGACTGGATCCGCTGCGCGGCGGTGTGCTGTTCGAGCCAGGCGATGGCGGCGCGTTCCTGCGGGTGGGCGTAGTAGATGTCGTAGTACTGCCCGGCGTTGTCCAGGTGCAGCTGCGCGGGATAGCCGCCGAACAGCCGGGGCAGCGCGCCGGTGAGATCGAGGAACAGCAGCAGCGCCACGGTGGCGGCGGCGGGCATCCGCCACCGTTTCCTGAGCCACGACAGTGCCCAGACCGACCCCATCGCGATGAACGGGGCGAACCCGAACAAGCCCTGCTGGAAGGTGCGCAGGAGTCCGTAGTCCACCGAGAGCTGCGGCACGGCGATCTCGGCGGCGAGCACGCCCAAACCCCCGGCGGCGAGGACGAACAGGTCGTGCGTCGGGCGGAACAGCGTCGCGGTGGCGATGAGGGTTCCGGCCAAACCGAGGATCAACAGCACTTGCAGCCCGTCCGCGCACAGGGTGCGAAGGAAACCGTTGACGCTGGGGACGTCGAGGCCGAGACGGTCGAGGGCGGAACCCGCTGCGGTGAGCGGGAGATTGTCGGCGGGGGCGACCTGGGCGGTCGCCGCGGACAGCGCGGCAGGTGCTTCGCCGCCGGTGCGGGACCGGGTGGAATCGGCGTAGTCGCGCAGCCGCTGCTGCGGGCTGACCCGGGCGGAGCTGAAGATGCCGTAAGCAGTGTCGGACGAGCCGCGTTGCACGTCGCCGGGGTGGAACAGCTCTTGGGCGGTGGCCGCGGCGGTGTGCTGGAGCTGATGCCAGGTGCCGGTGACCGGCCCGGTCCACAGCGCCGAGCACAGGACCGCGATGCCGATCATCGGCCAGGCGACGAAGTCGGTCGCCTCCTTCGGCGCCCGTTCGGCGAGCCGGCGCCGCAACGGCGGGATGACCCGGATGACGCCGCTGGCCAGCTTGCCCAGCATCAGGATGCCGATCAGCACGTAAGTGGTGGAGTAATGCGACAGCACGATCCCCGCGAACAAGACGGTGAACGCGATCCGTCGCGCTCGTCGCGGTGCTGAAAGGTCGCTCAGCGCCAGGACCGCGCAGCCCAGCAGGAGGAACGCGATCTCCTGCCGGCCGAGGAAGGGCATGTCGGTGAAAAACGTGGGGAACGCGAGGAAGTAGATCGCGGCGAGGAGCGCGACCCGTTTCGACGTGAGATTGCGCGTCGTGCGGTACACCGCGACCGGTGCCGCGGCGAACAGCATCGGCAGCACGATCTTGAAGATCGCCAAGCCAGGCAGCGCGGTCAGCTTGGCTAGCGACGTGGGCAGGAGGGTAATGCTGAGGCAGGCGTTGTAGGCGTCGGGATAGCCGGAGATGTCCCAGTAGCCCTTGGTCGAGGTCAGCTGGAAGAGCAGGTACTCGCGCTGGACGTCGTGCCCGCTGACGTACCAGCCGCGCAGCGAGGTCAGCAGCAGCAATGCCGTTGCCGCGCAGAGGATTCCGAACGCGATGGCCCCGTCGCCGTACCGGCCCGCCTTGAGGACGAGGAACCCGAGCAGCGCCGCGACGAGGACCAGCGCGATCAGGCTCGTCGCGCCGGTGAACCCGTTGTTCAGGCGGACGGCCCCGGCGATGGCGACCACCAGCGAAAGAACTCCGAGGACAGCGATGGGCGCGACATCGCGCACCGGCATCAACCGCAGCGCGCGCACTGGCGGCGCGGCACCGGTGAGCCGTCGGTCCAAGAATGCGAGCGCCGCCGCGGCAAGAATCTGGGCCACGGCGAGGGACACGGTCGTGAGAGGACGCGAGACGCCGAACCAGGGGAGCACCGTGTTGACGGCCAGCGCGGTCACCATCGCGGTCAGCACCGCGAAACCGAGGCCCAGCAACCACTGTGCTTCGCGAGTGGACACGATTCTGGTGGCAATCCGGCGGCACAGCCAGGCTGGGGCGCCGAGAATCAGCCACAGACCCGCGACGGTCACCAGGACGGGCCACGGGCTCAGCTCCACGGCACCGGCGACGAGGGCCGATCCGAGCACGACGGTGCGCTGGCTGGGTCTCGTCACGGCAGAACCTCGGCGTAGACGTCCTCGACCCGCTGCGCCGCCTCGGCCCAGGTGAACTTCCGCGCTGCGACCGCGCTGGCCGCGGCGGTCCGCTGCCGGAAGTCCTCGTCCGCCGCGAATTCGTCGATCGCCGCGGCCAGGGCGGCGGGATCGGCGGAAGCGAGGGCTCCGATACCGCGCAGGAGTTCGGAGTTGCCAGGAACGTCGGTCGCGAGCACCGGCAGCCCCGCGGCCATGGCCTCGAGCGCGGCGAGCGACATCCCTTCGCGATCCGACGGCAGCACGAACAGATCGGCTTGCTCGTACCGCTGCACCAGCGAAGCGCCGTGCAGACGACCGTGGAACCGCACCCCTGAAAGCCCTTGCCGCTGCGCGGTTTCCGCAAGCTGTTGCCGCTGTTCTCCATCCCCGACGACGTCGAGTTCGACCGGCTGGCGCACGAGAGTCAGCGCGTGCAGCAGCCGGGCGAGGTTCTTCTGCGGGCTGAGCCGTCCGACGAACAGCAAGCGCAGCACCGGTTCCCGTCGCGGCCGCGGCGGCAGGAAGAACTCGGCGGACACTCCGTTCGGCACCGCGAAAATCCGCGCCGGGTCCACCCGGTAGGCGGCGCGGACGAACTCCCGCTGCGCCTCGGTCAGCACCAGCACTCCGGCCGCAGCCCGCAGAACCCGCCCGAAGACGTGCCTTTTGTAGTGCGGCAACAGCCAACCCAGCTTCCCGGACTGGTCGACGTCCAGGTGGAAATGGAGCAGAAACGGCTGCCGACGGGCGGCCGCGGCGAGCGCGACCTGTTCGGGCAGCACCGCGTGTGCGGCATGCAGATGCCACACCGACGTCTTCGGCGTGCGCAGCAACGCGGGAACGACACCGGCGGACACCGGAGTGTGCGCGACGTCGAGCGCGAGCGCCCGGACGATGTCGACGTCGCACACCCGCTCGCGCCGCGGCGAATCGCGGGCGCCGACGGTCGTGGTGAGCACGGTGACGTCGTGCCGGCGCGCCTGTTCCGCCGCCAAGTGCCGCACCACGGCTTCCATCCCGCCCAGATGCGGCGGGTAGTAGGGCGTGATCTGGACGATCCGGCGGGGCGTCACGGTCTGCCTCTCGTGGCGGAAGCGTTGCCCGGCAAGCGGAAACGGAGGTTCTCCATGCCGCCCGCGACGTTCACCGCGATCGCGTCCACGACCTGCCCCGGGGGGACCGGCAGGCGGAAGTCCAGCGTGGTGAACTGGCCGGGTTCGAGGGTCACGCGCCGCGACACCCCGGCGAGCCGGGCCGCCGACGAAGTTTCCAGCGCTGCCACCACGGTGTAGTCCGCGTGCGCGGGGCCGTGGCGCACGAGCGCGACCTCGGCGGTGACAGTTCCGTCCCGGAACGCGGGCGTGCCGACGAAATACAGCTCGGTGTAGGTCTCGGGCTGTTCGGTGAAGGACTGCCGGAACAGCACCCGCGCGGCCGGCCACACCAGGACCGTCACGACCCCGAGCACCACCACCGCCGAAACCGCGCCGGCGAGCTT
Organism: Amycolatopsis sp. cg13; assembly: GCF_041346965.1. Lineage (GTDB taxonomy): Bacteria > Actinomycetota > Actinomycetes > Mycobacteriales > Pseudonocardiaceae > Amycolatopsis. The sequence goes on along the minus strand of NZ_CP166848.1, from coordinate 1,210,340 downwards.
CAGCCAGCCGCGGCCGTTTCCCCGGTCTTCTCCCGCGGAGTCGTCCACGCTCAGTCCGCCATCGCCAGGACGCACTCGGCTTCGCCGGTGCAGAGCACGGTCGCCGGCCCGCGGACGGTGCGCGCGCGGTGGGCGGCCAGCTGCGAAAGGTTGCGCAGTCCGTCGCGCACGGCGTGCAGTTTCACTTCGCCGCCGCGGATCCGGTACTCGATCGGCGTTTCGCCGCACCGGAAGCCGCGGACGTACGCGTCGTTCTTGATCTCCTGCGAGAACGGCATCCCGCCGGACCGGATGTCGAGGTGCTGCCACACGTGCCGCCGGAACACCCACATGCCGGACTGCGAGTCCCGGAACGGCGAACGGAAGAAGAACCGGCTGATCAGCGTCAGCACCCGGTTGCCGATCAGGTGCGAGGGTTTCATCGCCTCGCGGTTCTCGTGGCCGAGCCGGTTGGTGGAGAGGAAATCGAGCCGCCGGTCCGCCATCGTGCACAGCAGCCCGGGCAGGTGGTCGAACGGATAGGTGCAGTCCGCGTCGCCGGTCGCGATCACGTCGCCGGTCGCGGCGGCGAACCCGGCGTGGTAGGCGTGCCCGTACCCGCGCTGCGGCTGCAGGATCACCCGCGCGCCGAGGGCGGCGGCCACCTCCCCGGTCCCGTCGGTCGAGGCGTTGTCGACCACGATCACCTCGATCTCGTAGCCGAGGGAAGCGAGCCCGGAGCGCGGGATCGTGGCCAGCACCCGGGGCATGTTGACCCGCTCGTTCAGCGCGGGGATGACGATGGACAGCTTCCGCGGCCGGGGTCTTTCGCCGCAGGCGCCGCGGCTGGCGACCCGGAGGCCGCAGCAGGGGCCGGCGGCCGCGCGGGGAGCGGTGTCGTCCGACGGCGAGGAGCTGGAACGCTCGGTGTTCGACGTCATGGAAGAACCTCGGTTCTCGTCTTGTGCTCGGCGGGGGAAGAGAACGGAAGAGCACGGGGGCGCGGCGGGATCCGGAGGCGGGAAGCACCGATTGCCCGGCCTCGTCAGGCCGGGCGGTCGGCGTCCGCCGGCGGGGGCCTGCCGGCGACGGGTCGGGGGGCGGGGTTGCTGTTGTAGAGGCGGGCGGTGCGAACGGCCACGCGGGCCGTGCGAGCGCGCTTCGGCGCCCGGCCTCGTATCTGTATCGATGCCGAGGGCCTGGGCGCTACGTGCGTTTAGCGAATTTTTCGTTCGCTCGATCGGACCAGCGGCGAATGCGGCCGCGACAATAAACGGTCGTCGCAGGTAATGGTGACCGGCGCGGAAAAAACCGAAAGGGATTCGCGTGTGGTTTCACTCGTTCGGCCTAGTCCGGAAAAAGCGGGTGACTGAGCCGAAAAGGCGGCCTTAAGCCGTATGCCCGCTATGTCCGCATGCCGTCCGCGTCTGCTTGGAGGCGAGTATATGCCTTGCCGTGCAACGGTAATCGGACGCGACTAGTTCTCGAACGACCCGTGCCTGCCCGCGCCCTCGGCGAATCGCGTTGCTCCCGCGATGGTGTCCGCGTTCAGTGACTGAATCCCGTGCCGGAATTCGTTTGCCAATGCGGATTCCTCGGTCAAGGACTCGCTTTCCAGCAATGCCGCCCGGTCCTCTCGCAGGCACGTCTGCGGAAACGCCGCGAGTTCCCGTGCTAATGCGATCGCGGCGGGCAATGCCTGCCCGGAAGGCACGACGCGATTCGCCAATCCGATCCGGTGCGCCTCTTCCGCGCCGACCGGACGTCCGGTCAGCACCAGGTCCATCGCGTGGCTCCGCCCGATCAGCCGCGGCAGCCGCACCGTGCCGCCGTCGACGAGCGGAACGCCCCAGCGGCGGCAGAAGACGCCGAATACCGCGGTCTCCTCCACGATCCGGAGGTCCGCCCAGATCGCGAGCTCCAGTCCGCCAGCCACCGCGTGCCCGGACACCGCCGCGAGCACCGGCTTGCGCAGCCGCAGGCGCGTCGGACCCATCGGACCGTCGCCGTCCTGCTCGGTGCGGTTGCCGCGGCCTTCGCTCACCGCCTTGAGGTCCGCACCCGCGCAAAAGGTCCCGCCGACGCCGTAGAGCACCGCGACCGAGGCGTCGGAGGCGTCGAATTCCCGGAAAGCGTCGGCCAATGCTTCAGCGGTGGCGCGGTCGACGGCGTTGCGCCGCTCCGGCCGGTTGATGCCGATGGTGGTGACCGGACCGTCGTGCTCGACCAGCACAGTGCTCACGCGGGGCCTCCTGCCGAAGTAGCGGGTGTCCGGGCAGCATGCCACGGCCCGTAGGCTCCGGCTGGCAGATCGGCACGGGAAGGGAACTGCGGAATGGACGCCGAAAGCCTGGCCGCGTTCGGGTTCGAGCTGGGAGTGCTCAAGCGGGTCCGCCGCGCGGGCTGGTGGCAGGCGGGGGTTCGCGACCCCGAGTCGGTGGCCGAGCACAGCCTCCGGGCGGCACAGCTGGCCGCGCTGCTCGCCGCCGAGGAAGGAGCGGTTCCCGAGCGCGCGGCGTACCTCGCGCTGTGGCACGACACCCAGGAGACCCGCACCGGCGACCTGCCGCACACGGCCGTGCCGTACCTGACGAAGCCGGAACCCCGGGCCATCACGGCGGATCAGACCGCCGGATTGCCGCATGCGGCGGCGGAAACCGTGCAGGCGGCAGTAGACGAGTACGAAACGCGCGAGTCGCCCGAAGCGCGCTGTGCGAAGGATGCCGACAAACTCGAAATGCTTTTCCAGGCCCTCGAATACCGCGCGACCGGAGTCTCCACAGTGGACGAATGGATCGCGTCCGCGCAGGCCGGGCTCTTCACCGAGACTGCCCGGCGGGTCGCCGAGGCCGCGCTGGCGACGTCGCCGCTCGCTTGGCGGTCTCGTTAGGGATCACCCACATGGGCGCACTTTTGGTTTAGATCTGTCCTCTCTGGGAAAGATCCAGAAGACGACCATCTCGGGGAGGCACAGGATGAACCGGAAACTCACGGCAATGCTGGCCAGTATCGCCGCGATGGCGGCAACACTCGGATTCGCGGCGACCGCGGAAGCGGCGGGACCGCCGTGCGGCGCGCAGGCGAAGGCGTGCCTGAAGCTGTCGGCGAACACGGCCTGGCTGATGAACAACGGCAAGGTCACCCGCGGCGGCGTGCGCGTCACCGTCGGCAAGCCCGCTTACCCGACGCCGGTCGGCACGTTCCGCGTGCAGTACAAGGATCTTCACCATTACAGCAAGGAATTCCACGGCCCGATGCCGTACTCGGTCTTCTTCACCAACACCGGGGTGGCGTTCCATCAGGGCAGCCTGAAGGTCCAGTCGCACGGCTGCGTGCACCTGTCGCACGCGGACGCGGTGGCGTTCTTCAACACGCTGCAGCCGGGCGACGTGGTGCAGGTCGTGCGGTAATCACCCGACGGGCATCGGCCGTCGCAGCGCTTGCCGGCGCAGGCGGCCGAACCCCCTCGGGTTGTTGAACCCGAACACGGCCACGGTCTGGCCGTCGCGGTGGTAGGTGGCGAGGAAGGACTCGTCGTCCGGACCGCCGTCGGCGAAGCGCACCTCGTCGCCGGGGGAGGGGTGCCCGGCGAGCTGAAGCGTCCCCGCGTACTGATCGGACCAGACGTACCCGCTCGGCTGGTACTCCCGGACCACCTGTCCGGCCAGCAGATTGGCGACCGCGACTGAGGCCTGCTCGGTGGCGTTCGTCCAGTGCTCGTGCCGAGTCTCCGCCGGTCCGTACGCCGCGACATCGCCCGCCGCGACCACGTTCGGCAGAGACGTGACCAGGCCGGTGTTGGTACGGACGCCGTTGCCGATCTCCAGCCCGGAGCCGTCGAGCCACTCGACCGCCGGGACCATCCCGATTCCGGCGACGACCACGTCCGCGGGCAGAGTCTCCCCGGTCTCCAGCTGCACTCCGGTGACCCGGCCGGAGAGCGTGGAAAGCCCGGCGACTGACGCGCCGCAGCGGAGCGTGACGCCGTTCCGCCCGTGCAGGCGCGCGCAGATCGAGCCGAGTTCCGGGCCCAGCACGCGCGCCATGGGCGTCGGCAATGCCTCCAGGACCGTGACATCCAAGCCCAAGCCGGAGCACGTCGAAGCCACCTCGGCCCCGATGAACCCGCCGCCGACGATCACCACCCGTGCGCCGGGAACCAGCTCGTCGCGGAGGGCGAGTGCGTCGTCGAGGGTGCGCAGAACATGAACTCCGGCAACGGATTCCGTCCCGGCCAAGGCACGAGCCCGGCCGCCGGTCGCGAGGATGACGCCGTCGGCGGCGAGGTCGCCATCCGAGAGGACGAGGCGGCCGGCAGCCGGGTCGAGCCGTTCCGCGCGTGTGCCGAGCCGGACGTCCAGCGACGCGAGATCGTCGGCGTCGAGCAGGTCGAGCGACTCCCGCGACGCGGTTCCGGCCAGGAAGGCTTTCGACAGCGGCGGCCGGTCGTAGGGGAGATGCGGCTCTTCGCCGATGAGCACTACGCGACCGTCGAACCCCTGTGCGCGCAGCTCCTGCGCGGCGCGGGCGCCGGCGAGCGAAGCACCGACGATCGCGACCGTTTTCACGCAGCGTCCTCGGCGGCGTCGGCGAGCACGTAGATCACGCCCTCGTCGACCTGCACCTGGTACGTGCGCACCGGCTGCTTCGCGGGCAGGCAGGACGGCAGGCCGGTGCGCAGGTCGAAGAGCGCCGCGTGCAGCGGGCATTCCACGAAGCAGCCTTCGAGCCAGCCGTCGGCCAGCGACGCGTCCTGGTGAGTGCAGGTGTCCCCGATCGCGTACAGCTCGCCGTCGGCGTTGAAGACGGCGATGGGCTCGGGCCCCGCGATCCGGACGGACTCGCCCGGGGGCAGTTCGTCCACTGAGCACGCGCGCAGCATTGATTCCTCCGAAGCTGGGGATTGTTGCGTATTGAGGAACACCCGACGTGATACGCAACAGAGTCTGGGCGCGCCGGAGGGGTGCCGTCAAGAGGTTCCGGGGTGGAGTTTTTCGGAGCGAAGTTCCGGATGAAAGCCCTGGTCGAGGGCGGTTCCCGCGAACGGGTGCGGTGCCGCGGCGGTGCTTGACAGCGCCCCGGCTGAGCCGCATCTTGTTCCGGAGAGGGCAACAAGACGCGTAATACGCAACATCGATCGTGTGCGAGAGGAGCCCTGCCGGTGACCGCTATCGACCTCCCGCAGAGCCTGCTGCCGACTCTGCCCGGGCCGCACTACACCGACCCGGCGATCTTCGCCCGGGAGCAGGAGCGGATCTTCGAAGCGGGCTGGTTCTGCGCGGTGCGCAGCGCCGACCTGCCGTCGCCCGGCTCGTTCGAGACCGTGCAGGTCGGCCGCGAAAGCGTGCTGATCGCGCGCGGCCGCGACGGGGCGCTGCGCGCGTTCCTGAACGTGTGCCGCCATCGCGGCGCGCGGCTGTGCACCGACGAAAAGGGTTCGGTGAAGCGCGCTTTCCAGTGCATGTACCACGCCTGGACGTACGGGCTAGACGGAAAGCTCGTCGCAGCACCGAATCTGACCGGGATGCCGGACGTCGACCGCGTCGAGTACGGCCTGACGAAGGTGCATCTGCGCGAATGGCTCGGCTACGCCTGGGTTTGCCTCGCCGAAGAAGCACCGTCCTTTGCGGACACTGTGCAGGCGGACGTGAGCGAACGGCTCGGCGGGCCCGGCGAAATCGAGGCGTACGGCATCGAGAATCTGTCCCTGGGCCGCCGCATCGAGTACGACGTGCGCGCGAACTGGAAGCAGATCATCGAGAACTTCATGGAGTGCTACCACTGCGCGACGATCCATCCGGAGCTCACCGAGGTGCTCCCGGAGTTCGCGGACGGCTACGCCGCACAGTATTTCGTGGGCCACGGCGCGGAATTCGGCTCAGACGTAACTGGGTTCACTGTGGACGGTGGCGACGGTTTGCAGCGGCTGCCGGGCGTCGGCGAGCACCAGGACCGGCGGTACTACGCGATCACGATCCGGCCGCAGGTGTTCGTGAACCTGGTGCCGGACCACGTGATCGTGCACCGGATGTTCCCGCTGGCCCCGGACCGCACCCTGGTCCGCTGCGACTGGCTGTACCTGGCCGACGTCGTCGACTCGGGCGCGGACCTCGACCGGTCGGTGGAGCTGTTCCACCGGGTGAACCAGCAGGATTTCGAGGCGTGCGAACGGTGTCAGCAGGCGATGGGCTCCCGCGCCTACGCCCGCGGCGGCGTGCTGGTGCCGAGCGAACACCACATTGGCGAGTTCCACGAATGGGTGCGGGCGAAGGTTGGCGACTAGATCAGCGCGCGGATCGCCTTCTCGAAGCCGGTCACATGGTCGAGTGTCAGCTCCGATGCCTTGTCGGCGTCCCCCTCCACGATCGCCGTCAGCAGCGGCGAATGCTCTTCCACGTGCCCGGCCATCCCGCGCAGCCGGGGAAGGAAGACGCACCAGATCCGGGTCGCGAGGTTGTCGTAATGAATGAGCGTGTCCTCGAAGAACGGATTGTGCACGCAGGCGTAGATCGCACGGTGGAGCTCGAGGTCGATGCGCAGGAGATCGGTGTTTTCCTTTGGCGCGGCCGAATCCAGCTGATCGCGCAGCTCCGCCAGCCGCGCGCGATCCGCGTCGGTCGCGCGCGTGGCGGCGGACGCGGCGGCGGTGGGTTCGAGGGTGCGCCGGACCTCGGAGATGTGCGCGAGGTCGGAGATGTTGACGTCGGTGGCGAACGTGCCGCGGCGCGGGTACGCCACCACCAGGCGTTCGGTCTCGAGCCGTTTCAGCGCTTCGCGGATCGGCGTGCGGCCCATCTCGAGCGCGGTGCCCGCCCATTCCTCGTTGATCGGGTCGCCCGGCTTGATGTCGAGCATGACCAGGCGGTCGCGCAGGAACTCGTAGGCGCGTTCGGCCAGCGACGGGGCGGCGGCCGGAATGACGTGGTTGACCGGGGTGTTCACCCGGCCTACTCTACCGCGAAGATTGATATATCAGTAGTCGACCAGTTGTCCGATACGGGAGGCCAGCGGGAATGACCACGACGGACCAGCCGCGTCCCCCGGGCGCGGACCTGCCGGACCACCCGGATTTCCTGTGGCGGGACCCGGAGCCGCGGCGCGCGTACGACGTCGTCGTGGTGGGCGGCGGCGGGCACGGCCTCGCGACCGCGTACTACCTCGCCAAGGTGCACGGCATCACGAACGTCGCGGTGCTCGAGAAGGGCTGGCTCGCCGGCGGGAACATGGCCCGCAACACGACGATCATCCGGTCCAACTACCTGTGGGACGAAAGCTCCGGCATCTACGAGCATTCGCTGAAGCTGTGGGAGGGCCTCGAAGAGGACCTCGGCTACCCGATCCTGTTCAGCCAGCGCGGCGTGCTCAACCTCGCGCACAGCCTGCAGGACGTCCGCGACAGCGTGCGCCGCGTGAATGCCAACCGGCTCAACGGGATCGACGCGGAATGGGTCGACGCGGACGGGGTCAAGGAACTCTGCCCGATCGTGAACACCTCGCCGGACGTGCGCTACCCGGTGCTCGGCGCGACCTATCAGTCGCGCGCCGGAATCGCCAAACACGACTACGTGGCTTGGGGTTTCGCCCGCGCGGCGGCCGAGATGGGCGTCGACCTGATCCAGAACTGCGCGGTCACCGGCATCGAGACGCGCGACGGCAAGGTCGTCGCCGTGGACACGAGCCGGGGCCGGATCGCCGCCGGGAAGGTCGCGCTGTGCGCGGCCGGGCACAGCTCGGTGCTGGCGAAGATGGCCGGGATCGACCTGCCGCTGGTGTCGCATCCGCTGCAGGCGCTCGTGTCGGAACTGCTCGAACCGGTGCACCCGACGGTGGTGATGTCGAACGCCGTGCACGTCTACGTTTCCCAGGCGCACAAGGGAGAACTCGTGATGGGCGCGGGCATCGACTCCTACGCCGGCTACGGCCAGCGCGGCGCGTTCCACATCATCGAGGACCAGATGGCCGCCGCGCTGGAGCTGTTCCCGGTGTTCGCGCGGGCGCACCTGCTGCGGACCTGGGCGGGCATCGTCGACGTGACCCCGGACGCCTCGCCGATCGTCGGGCTGACCCCGGTGGAGAGCCTGTACCTCAACTGCGGCTGGGGGACCGGCGGGTTCAAGGCCACGCCGGGCGTCGGCGACTGCTTCGCGCACACCGTCGCGAAGGGCAAACCGCATCCGTACGCCGAACCCTTCACCCTCGACCGGTTCACCACCGGCGCGCTCGTCGACGAGCACGGTGCCGCCGCCGTCGCGCATTAGGAGCCACTGTGCAGCTGATTCCCTGCCCCTGGTGCGGTCCCCGCGAGGAGACCGAATTCCACTACGGCGGCCAAGCCCACGTCGCGTACCCGCAGGAACCGGCGGCGCTGTCCGACGAGGACTGGGCGAAGTACGTCTTCTTCCGCGCCAACCCAAGCGGTCCGCTCGCCGAGCGCTGGACGCACAGCGCGGGCTGCCGCCGCTGGTTCAACGCCGTCCGCGACACCCGCACCCACGAACTCGCGGCGGTCTACCGCCTCGACGAACCCCGGCCGGTGATCCCATGACCTTCCGCCTCCCCAGCGGCGGCCACGTCGACCGCGACACCTTGCTCCACTTCACCTTCGACGGGCGCGTCCTCAGCGGACACCCGGGCGACACGCTCGCGTCCGCGCTGCTCGCCAACGGCGTGCATCAGGTGGCGAGGAGCGTCAAGCTCGGCCGTCCGCGCGGCATCATGGCGGCGGGTGTCGAAGAGCCGAATGCGGTGGTACAGCTGGAAAAGCCGTTCCCCGAGCCGATGCAGACCGCCACCACCGTCGAGCTGTTCGACGGCCTGGTCGCGCGCAGCCTGTCCGGGCAAGGCCGATTGGCGACCGAACCGGACCCGGCGCGGTACGACGCGAAGCACCTGCACTGCGACGTACTCGTGGTCGGCGCCGGACCGGCAGGTCTGGTCGCCGCTCGCACCGCCGCGCAGGCAGGAGCCCGCGTGGTGCTGGTGGACGACCAGCCCGAGCCCGGCGGTTCGCTGCTCGGCTCGAACGAGTACGTGGACCTCAAGCCCGCCGTCGAATGGGCCCGCGCGATCGCCGACGAACTGCGCGCGGCCCCGGACGTGCACCTGCTAGACCGGACCACCGCGTTCGGCGCCTACGACGACGGTTTCGTCCTGGCCGTGCAACACCGGACGTCCGGCGCGGCCCGGCAGCGCGTGTGGCGGATCCGCGCGCGGCAGACCGTCCTCGCGACCGGCGCGCACGAACGCCCGATCGTGTTCCCGGACAACGACCGCCCCGGCATCCTCCTCGCCAGCGCCGCGCGGACGTACTTGCACCGGTACGGCGTCCTGCCCGGCCGCCGCGCCGTCGTGTTCACCATGGACGACTCCGCCTACGCGACCGCGATCGACCTCGCCGACGCCGGTGTGGAAGTCCCGCTGGTGGTCGACGTCCGCCCGGCTGCCCCGGAAAACTGGGCCGCAGCTTGTGCGGAACGGGGTATCGAAGTCCGCGTTGATGCCGCGGTCACCGCGACCGAGGGAACCGAGCGCGTCACCAGCGTCCGCGTGGGCGGGGAACTGGTCCCGTGCGACACCCTTCTCGTTTCGGGCGGCTGGACACCGGCGGTCCACCTGTTCAGCCAGCAGCGCGGCGCCCTGCGCTACGAACCCGCACTCGGCGCATATCTTCCGGACGGGGAGCTCCCGACCGCGCGCGTGGCAGGCAGCGCGAATGGCACGTTCGACTTCGCCGGTTGCGTCCGAGAAGGCCGGGCCGCCGCCGCGAAGGCCTTAGCCGAAGCACCGGAGGAAATCCCGCTCCCGGTCTCCGACGCGCCGCCGCGCGAACTGGCACCGGCCGTCCGATGGCAGATCCACGGCGCGGAGTCCGATGTGGACACCCGGTTCGTGGACCTGCAGCGCGACGCCACCGTCTCCGACGTGCTCCGCGCGACGGGCGCGGGCCTCACCTCGCTGGAGCACGTGAAGCGCTACACGACCATCGGCACCGCGCACGACCAGGGCAAAACCTCCGGCATGCTCGCCGCCGGGATCACCGCCGAAGCCCTTGGCGTCGACCTCGCCGACCGCCGCCCGACCACCTACCGTCCGCCGTACACGCCCGTCGCCTTCGCCGCCTTGGCTGGACGGAACCGCGGCGAACTGCACGACCCGGTCCGCGTCACCGCATTGCACTCCTGGCACGTCGAACACGGCGCGGAATTCGAGAACGTCGGCCAGTGGAAGCGCCCTTGGTATTACCCGCAGCCGGGGGAGGACCTCCACGCGGCGGTGCGGCGGGAATGCATTGCCGCCCGCACCGACGTGGCGATGATGGACGGCTCCACGCTCGGCAAGATCGACGTCCAAGGCCCGGACGCCGCCGAATTCCTCGACCTGCTCTACACGAACCTGATGAGCTCGCTCAAGGTCGGCCGGATCCGCTACGGCGTGATGTGCGGCGTCGACGGCATGGTCATCGACGACGGCACTGTTATCCGCGTGGCCGAGGACCGCTTCCTCGTCACCACGACCACTGGCAACGCCGCGATGGTGCTGGACTGGATGGAGGAGTGGCTGCAAACCGAGTGGCCGCACCTGCGCGTGTTCGCCACGTCGGTCACCGAACACTGGGCCACCGTGGCGCTCGTCGGCCCGCGTTCGCGCGAGATCCTCGCCGGGCTCGCGCCGGAGCTGGACGTCAGCAACGACGCGTTCGGCTTCATGGCCTGGCGCGACGCCGAGGTCGCCGGGATCGCCGCGCGGGTGTGCCGGATCAGCTTCTCGGGCGAGCTGGCGTACGAGATCAACGTCCCGTCGTGGTACGGCCTGGCGCTCTGGGAAGCGTTGGCGGAGCGGGGAATCACGCCGTACGGCACCGAGACCATGCACGTCCTGCGCGCGGAGAAGGGCTACCCGATCATCGGCCAGGACACCGACGGCACGGTCACCCCGCAGGATCTCGGCATGAGCTGGGCGGTGTCCAAGAAGAAGGCCGACTTTCTCGGGAAACGGTCCTTCTCCCGGGCGGAAAACCTGCGCCCGGACCGGAAGCAGTTCGTCGGCCTGCTGCCGGTTGATCCCACGGTGCTGCTGCCGGAGGGCGCGCAGGTCATCGAAACGGCGCACGTCCCGCGCCCGCCGGTGCGCATGCTCGGCCACGTCACCTCCAGTTACCCGAGCGCTGCGCTGAACCGGACCTTCGCGCTCGCGGTCGTCCGCTCCGGCCGGGAGCGGATCGGGGAGACGCTGTACGTCCCGGTCGGCGACGAGGTCGTGCCGGTGGCGGTGACCGAAACCGTGCTCTACGACAAGGAGGGGACCCGCCGTGACGGCTAAGACCCTGTCTCCGCTCGCGGAGCACGCGGGCCTGCTCGCCAGCACCGCACCGGCCGTGCTCGCTGAAGAACGCCCGTTCGTCTCGCAGCTGAACGTCCGCATCCGCGAAGGCCACGACGCCGCGGCAGCCGTGCTTGGCACCGCGCTGCCGGAGCCGTGCCAGTTCACCAGCGGCATCGGCGACGTCCTGTGGGTCGGCCCCGACGAGTACCTCGTGCTCGGCGCTCCCGAAGGCACCGAAGCAGCGCTGCGAGAAGCAATCACCGTCGGCGCGGTCACCGACGTGTCCGCGCAGCGCACCACCGTGCAGCTCGCCGGACCGGCGGCCCGCGACGTCCTGGCGCACGGCTGCGCGATCGATCTCCACCCGAAGGCCGCCCCGCCGGGCACCTGCGTCCAGACGTTGCTCGCCCGCACCGGAATCGTCCTGCTGGTGCGGGAGGCGGACGAGTTCACCGTGCTCGTGCGCCAGTCGTTCGCGCCCTATTTCGCTGCCTGGCTCGCCGACGCGGCGCTGGAATACCGAGAGGAGGAGTCTTGACCCAGTTCACCTTGACCCTGCACTGCCCCGAGCGCTCCGGGATCGTGCACGCCGTGACGACGTTCCTCGTGAGCAACGGCTGCGACATCGTCGAGCACCAGCAGTTCGACGACGACGTGCACGGGGAACTGTTCCTGCGCACCGAGTTCACCTGCGCCGGACCGGCCACTGTGGACGATCTCACCCGCGAGTTCGACCTGGTCGCCCGGGATTACGCCATGCGGTACCGGTTCTCCGACCGCACCCCGGACCGGCTGCTGGTGATGGTGTCGAAGGCCGGGCACTGCCTCAACGACCTCCTCTTCCGGTGGCGCGCGGGCGCGCTCGGCGCGGAAATCGCGCTCGTGGCGTCCAATCACGAGGACCTGCGCCCGATGGCCGAGGCCGCCGGACTGCCGTTCGTGCACATCCCGGTGACCCCGGCGACCAAACCGGAGGCCGAACAGCGGCTGCTGGACTTGGTGCGGGAACACGACATCGACCTCGTCGTGCTGGCCCGCTACATGCAGGTCCTCTCGGACGAGCTGTGCCAGAAACTGCAGGGCCGCGCGATCAACATCCACCACTCGTTCCTGCCCGGTTTCAAAGGCGCGAAACCGTACGCGCAGGCCTACGACCGGGGCGTCAAGTACGTCGGCGCGACCGCGCACTATGTGACGCCCGAACTCGACGAAGGCCCGATCATCGAACAAGAAGTGCAGCGAGTGGACCACTCGCACTCGCCGCGCGCACTCGCGACCGTCGGCCGCGACGCCGAAGCTCTCGCTCTTTCCCGCGCGGTGCGCTGGCACTGCGAGCGGCGCGTCCTCCTCAACGGCACCCGGACCGTCGTCTTCCGCTGACCTATCCCAGGGAGTTCTCATGACCCGTGTCGTGATCATCGGCGCCGGAATCGTGGGCGCGAACCTCGCCGACGAGCTGACCCTGCGCGGCTGGACCGACGTCACCGTGCTCGACCAGGGCCCGCTGCCGCTGACCGGCGGTTCGACCTCGCACGCGCCGGGCCTGGTGTTCCAGACCAACCCGTCGAAGGCGATGACCGAATTCGCCGGCTACACCGTCGCCAAACTGCTCGACCTCGGTTGTTTCGAGCAGGTCGGCGGCATGGAGGTGGCGAGTACCGCGGCGCGCTGGGAGGACCTGAAACGCAAGCACGGCTGGGCGACGTCGTGGGGCGTCGAAGCACGGCTGATCGACCCGGACGAGTGCGTGCGCCGCTGGCCGATGCTCGACCAAAGCCAGATCTACGGCGCGCTGTACGTCCCGACCGACGGGCTCGCCGTCGCCTCGCGGGCAGTGGACGAGCTGATCAAACGGGCTTCCTCGCGTGGCGCGCGGTTCATCGGCTCGACCCGGGTCACCGGCATTCAGCAGGCGCACGGCCACGTCACCGGCGTCGAGACTGCCGACGACGTGGTCCCGGCCGATATCGTGGTGTCCTGCGCCGGATTCTGGGGCCGGGAGATCGGCGAAATGGTCGGCATGACCTTGCCGCTGCTGCCGCTCGCGCACCAATACGCCAAGACGGGCCAGCTCGCCGAACTGGCCGGAGCCGACCCGGTGCACCCGGCGCTGCCGATCCTGCGCCACCAGGACCAGGACCTCTACTTCCGCCAGCACGGCGACCGGCTCGGCATCGGCTCGTACGCGCACCGCCCGATGCCGGTGGACAAATTCGCCGAACCCGGCGAGGTAACCGCGTCCGCGATGCCGTCGATGCTTCCGTTCACCGAGGACGATTTCGCGCCGTCGTGGGAGGAAAGCAAGCTCCTGCTGCCCGCGCTCGGCCAGACGAAAGCGGAGGAGGGCTTCAACGGCATCTTCTCCTTCACCCCGGACGGCGGCTCGCTGGTCGGCGAATCCTCTGACGTGCGCGGATTCTGGATCGCCGAGGCCATCTGGGTCACGCATTCCGCGGGCATCGCGAAGGCTGTCGCGGAGTCTATTGTGGACGGTCGCTCCGAAACCGACCTGCACGAACTGGACGTGCACCGGTTCGAGGACGTCCAGCTCGCCCCGGAATACATCCGCGAAACCGCGCAGCAGAACTTCGTGGAGATCTACGACGTCCTGCACCCGCTGCAGCCCCGGCTCTCGCCGCGCGACCTGCGGGTCAGCCCGTTCCACGCGCGGCAACGAGAGCTGGGCGCGGTATTCCGCGAGGCGGGCGGCTGGGAACGACCGCATTGGTTCGAGGCCAACGCGTCGCTGCTGAAAGACCTGCCGCACGACTTCCTCCCGCCCGCACGCGACTCTTGGGCCGGGCAGTTCCACTCGCCGATCGTGGCGGCCGAGGCCTGGTACACCCGGAACCGCGTCGCGATGTACGACATGACCCCGCTCAAGCGCGTCGAGGTCAGCGGACCGGGTTCCCTGGAATTCCTGCAGGGGCTCACGACGAACCAGCTGGCGAAGTCGGTCGGCTCGGTGACGTACACGCTGATGCTCGACGACGCCGGGGGAGTCCGCAGCGACATCACCGTGGCGCGGCTCGAACCGGAGCTGTTCCAGGTCGGCATCAACGGCAACATCGACGTCGCGTACCTGCGCAGCCGCGCGCCGGAAGGCGTCCGGGTCGAGGACACCACCGGCGGCACCTGTTGCATCGGCGTGTGGGGCCCGCTCGCCCGCGACCTGGTGCAACCGCTGTCGGCGGAAGACCTTTCGCACACCGGGCTCAAGTACTTCCGCGGCCGCCGGGCCCGCGTCGCCGGGGTGCCGGTGACGATCCTGCGACTGTCCTATGTGGGCGAACTCGGCTGGGAGATCTACACGTCCGCGGACAACGGCCAGCGCCTGTGGGACGCGCTGTGGCGCGCCGGGCAGCCACTGGGCGTGATCGCGGCCGGGCGCGGCGCGTTCAACAGCCTCCGGCTGGAGAAGGGCTACCGGCTGTGGGGCACGGACATGACCACCGAGCACGACCCGTACGAGGCAGGGGTCGGGTTCGCGGTGCGCCCGGCGAAGGGCGAGTTCGCGGGCCGGGCAGCCATCGACGGCCGCAGCGAAGAAACCTCGGCGCGACGGCTGCGCTGCCTCACCCTGGACGACGGCCGGACTGTCGTGCTGGGCAAGGAACCGGTGTTCGTGGACGGAACCCCGGCGGGATACGTCACGAGCGCGGCCTACGGCTACACCATCGGCCGCCCCATCGCGTACGCCTGGCTGCCGGGCTCGGTGGCGATCGGCGACGCAGTGGAGATCGAGTACTTCGGCCGGCGAGTCTCCGCGACGGTGGCCGCGGAACCGCTGGTCGACCCCGGGATGGAGCGCATCCGGCGCTGAGTGGGAAGGAGACCCGCCATGCGGGACCAGATCGTGAGCGACTTCCTGAAAACCCTCGCCCGGCCCGCGATCCCGGCTCCGGCCGGGGCGACGGTCGCAGCCCTTGCCCTCGCGCAGGCAGCGGCCCTGCTGAGCCGGGCCGCAGGTGGCGACGCCGAGGCCGACCACCTCACCCGGCACGCGTTGCGGCTGGCGGAGATCGACGCCCACGCCGTCACCCACGACGTGCCCGACCGAGCCCAGCCCGCCGCGGACGTCGTCGCGACGGCAGGGGAGGTGGTCCGAGTGGCGGAACGCTTACTGTCCACTGTGGACCCATCGACCCTGGTCGACGTCTCCGCCGCCGCGGAAATGGCAGGCTCCTCCGCGCGGACGGCGTCCGTCGCGGTCGAGTCGCGAAACGGTTTCGCAGGCGGTGCGGACGCGGTCGCCGAACGGGCCGCCCGGGTGACGGAGGCGGTGCGCTCGGGCGCGCACAGCGGGGTGTGAAAGCGGCGGCGGCCGGGGAATGGCAAGATCTGCGGTGTTCTTCACCGACACCCGTTCCCCGGACACCGCAGTGAGGATCGCCGCATGGCTGTGCCGCCCCTGCTCACGCTGAACAACTCCGTCACCGTCCCGCAGCTCGGACTCGGCATGTACCAGGTCCGGCCCGACCAGGTCGCGAAGGTCGTCGCGACCGCGTTCGAAGCCGGGTACCGCAGCATCGACACCGCCGCGATGTACGGCAACGAAGCCGAGGTCGGCACCGCTGTCCGGGAGTCCGGGCTGCCGCGCGAGGACATCTTCGTCACCACGAAGGTCTGGAACACCGACCACGGCTACGACAACACCCTGCGCGCGTTCGACCGCAGCGCCGAAGCCCTCGGAGTCGGCCCGGTCGACCTGTACCTGATCCATTGGCCGAAACCGGAACTGGACCGCTACATCGAAACCTGGCGCGCCCTCGAACTGCTCCTGAACGAGGGCCGCGTCCGGGCGATCGGCGTGTCGAACTTCGGCATCGACCACCTGCAGCGGCTCCTCGACGAGACCGACGTCGTGCCGGTGGTCAACCAGGTCGAACTGCACCCGTGGCAGCAGCAAACCCCGCTGCGCGCGTTCCACGCCGAGCACGGCATCGCGACCGAAGCGTGGAGCCCGCTGGCCCGCGGCAGGCACCTGAACGACCGGGTGATCACGTCGCTGGCCGCGAAGTACGGAAAGACGCCCGCCCAGCTCGTGCTGCGCTGGCATCTGCAGCTGGGGATCATCGCGATCCCGAAATCCGCGACGCCCTCGAGGATCCGCGAGAACGCGGCGGTGTTCGACTTCGAACTGGCCGAGGACGACCTGCTGGCGCTGGCCGAACTCGACTCCTGAGCGGAGGCACCAGCGCCGCCGCACCCCCGCACCCAGCCCAGCGCGGGCACGGCAGGGCGTTGTGAGCGCCTACGCCGGTTCTAACCGGCGCCAGCACTCACGACCCCAGCAGCACCGCACCCCCGCACCCAACCCAGCCCAGCGCGGGAGGGCCGGGCTCGTGCGTGTTCATGCCGGTGAGAACCGGCATGAACACGCACGAGGCAGTCGGAGGCTTCGCGACCCCACCGCACCGAAGCCGATCCCGCCCGTGCCCCGAAGGCTGCCTGGCCAGGGTGTGGTCAGGCCGCCTGCCCCGAAAACACAACACCGCCCCAGCCCAACGCGGACCGAGGCGGTGTCGAGCACGAAAGATCAGGAAGCGCGAATCCCCGCCGCAGCGAAGTCGGCCAGCTGGGCCGGTTCCTTGAGGAACGCCCGGAAGCTCTGCGTGCCGCGCTGCTGGACCTCGTCGATCGACGTGCCGGACAGGCCGACGAACGGGTAGTCCGCGGGCGGACCGGAGCCGATCGGCATCGCGGGGGAGCCGATGACGTCCGGCTTCGCCTTCGACAGCTGGGTCACCCAGTACGAGGACTCCGGGATCCAGCCGTCCGGGAGGCCGCCGATGGAGTCGAGCGAGGACTTGCCGGTGAGCGCGTTGAGCACGTCGGACGCGGGCTTGCTCTGCACGGCCACGTGCACGCAGCTGCCGTGCACCTGGGTGAGGTCCTGGTTCCAGCGCGCGGCCGCGGCCTCGACCGGCTTGGTGATCTGCGGGGTCACCACGATCCGGATGTCGGTGCGGCCGCCGTTGCAGCTGGCGGCCTGCGCCTCGGCGCGGTTGTTGAGCACGCTGTCGGCCCAGTTCCACCCGACGACGCCGAGCGTCGCCAGCACCACGAGCCCGAGGGCCACGAGCGGCCACTTCGCGATCCGCCTGCGGGGAGCCTTCTTGGCGACGATCCGGTGCGATCCGGTCGTCTCGCTGCGGCCGGCGGGCCGCTTGGGCGGATCGAGGGGGTGCGGCACCGGCTCCTCGGGCAGGTTGTGACGCCCCATCGTTGTCCTTTCGTGATGTGCACAACACGCTCTGTCATGCAACCAAACCGTTATCACTCTATCAGGCCAGCGACCTGCGGTGAATATTGTTACGCAGAGTTGTCGGCTCAGTCTTCGGGCGACTCCGGCGGCTTCGCCGGGTCGGCGAGCAGCCCGCGGCAGAGGCCGATGAGGCGGGCCCGCAGCGGCGCGGCCCGCTCGGCGAATCCGGCCTGGGCGCGGGCGTAGGAGGCCCGCCCTTCGGGGGTCTCGATCGGCACCGGCCGGTAGCCGTAGTCCGCTAGATCGTACGGGCTGGCCCGCATGTCCAGTTCACGGACGTCCGCGGCGAGCGCGAAACAGTCGCCGACCAGTTCGGCGGGCACGAACGGATCGAGCTTGTAAGCCCATTTGAAAAGATCCATATTGGCGTGCAAGCAGCCCGGCTGTTCCAGTTCGACCTGCGATTCCCGTGTCGGCGCGAGCGTGTTGCGCGGCCGCGCCGGGTCGGTGAAGAACCGGAACGCGTCGTAGTGCCCGCACCGGATGTCCATCGACTCCACGACCTCGTCGGTCCCCGCCGAACCGAGCCGCAGCGGGACCTGCGCGTGCCGCACCGAGTCCGCGGGCTCGCGGTAGACCATGGCCCATTCGTGGAGCCCGAAACAGCTCAGCCGCGGCGACCGGGACGCCGTGGCCGACAACAGCTTCAGCACGAACTCGGCGGTGCGCGCCCGGCGGCCGGTGAAGGCCGCCGGGTCGAGCATCACCCCGGCCTCGGTCTCGACGTAAGCGGGACGTTCGAGGAACCGCCGCGCGGACGCGCCCGCGAGCACCACGCCCGGACCCGGCTGCCAGCGTTCGAGATGCCCCGGCCGATGCGAGTAATAGGTGAACAGGAAATCCAGTACGGGATGTTTCTCGTCCCGCGCCCGACGTTCCTGGTGTGGCCCGGTCCACGCGCGCATCCGCTCGCCGTGCGCTCGCTCCCGGGCCTGCCAGTCCTCCTCGGCGAGCACGACCTGCACGGTCATGCCGCCACGTGGGTGCCGTCGCGAACGGTCCCCACGTATTCCTCGACGAGGTCTTCCAGCGCCACCACGCCGACCGCCGCGCCGGAAGCGTCGAGCGCCCGCGCGAGGTGGCTGCCTTCCTTGCGCATGGCCGAAAGCGCGACGTCCAGCCGCGCGTCCGACCGCAATTCGGTGAGCGGCCGCGTTTTGTCGTCCGGCACGACCGTGCTGGGGTCCTGGCCGACGAGATCCAGAACGTCCTTCACGTGGATGTAGCCGGTGAGCGAACCGTCCTCTGTGCACACCGGGAATCGCGAGAACCCGGTGGTGGACACCGCTCGCTCGACATCGCCGAGCGTCGGCCCGCAGGGGAGCGTCGTGAGTTCCGAGGTCGGCACCAGGACGTCCGCGACGGTCTTGGCGACCGACGACAGCGTCTGCGAAAGCCGCTGATGCTCGGACTGCTCGAGCAGTCCCTCCTGGCGCGATTCGCTGAGCAGTTCGGCCAGTTCGTCGGAGCTGTACGCGGTCTCCAGCTCGTCCTTCGGCTCCACCTTCATCAGGCGCAGCAAGGAATTCGCGACGAAGTTGAGGAACGCGATGATCGGGTTCGCCACCTTCACCCACGCCACGTGCACCGGCACGAGCCACAGCGCCAGCCGCTCCGGTTCGGCGATCGCGAGGTTCTTCGGCACCATCTCGCCGATCAGCACGTGCAGCATGGTGATGAACGCCAGCGCGATCGCGAACGAGATCGGGTGCAGCAGCTGGTCGGGCAGGCCGAGCAGGTCGAAGAAGCCGGACAGCCGGTGCGCGACCGCGGGCTCGCCCAGGCGGCCGAGCAGCAGCGAGCAGATCGTGATCCCGAGCTGCGCCCCGGCCAGCATCTGCGAAACGTGCTTGCTCGCGTTGATGACGATCTGCGCGCGCGTCTTTCCCTGCTCCAGCAACGCTTCCAGCCGGTCGCGGCGCGAGGAGATCAGGGTGAATTCCGCGCCCACGAAGAACGCGTTGGCCAGCAGCAGGACCACGACCAGTGCGATGTTCAGCCAGTCGCTCACGCGCTCACCTCGCGTTCGGCCGGGCGGACCTGGACCTCGGCGACGCGGTGCCGGTCCATGCTGGTGACCGCGAGCCGCCAGCCGTCGACCTCGACGGCGTCGCCCTCGGCCGGGATGGCCCCGAGCCGCTCCAGGATCAGGCCGGCGATGGTTTCGTAGTCGCCCTCGGGCATCCGGAAGCCGGTGACGTCGCGGACCTCGTCCGCGCGCAGCTGCCCGGACACGAGCCAGCGGTCCGCGCCGAGCTGCTGCGCGGCCGGGGCCTCGCGGTCGTCGTGCTCGTCGCGGACGTCGCCGATGATCTCCTCGACCACGTCCTCCAGCGTCACCAGCCCGGCGGTGCCGCCGTACTCGTCGACCACGATCGCGAGCTGGTAGCGCGAATCGCGCAGCCGGTTCAGCAGATCGTCGCCGGGCAGCGATTCCGGCACCGTCGGCACCGGGCGCATCGCCGAGCGGATCCGGGTGGTCGCGCGGTCGGCGGCGGGCACGGCGAAGGCCTGCTTGACGTGCACGGCGCCCTGGACGTCGTCGAGATCCTCGGTGTAGACCGGGAACCGCGAGAACCCGGTGCGCCGCGAGATGTCGATGAGGTCGTCGATCGTGTCGTCCACGGTGAGCGATTCGACCTGCACGCGCGGGGTCATCAGTTCGTCCGCGGTGCGGTCGCCGAAGCGCAGCGAGCGGTCCAGCAGTTCCGCGGTGGACGTGTCGAGCTTCCCGCTTTCCGCGCTGGAGCGGACGATCGAGCCGAGCTCCTGCGGCGACCGCGCGGAACGGAGCTCCTCCTGCGGTTCGATGCCGAACTTGCGGACGAGGAAGTTCGCGCTGTTGTTCATCAGCGTGATGAGCCAGCGGAACAGCGCGGAGAACCGGGCGTGGTAGCCGGAAACCGCGCGCGCGGTCGGCAGCGGCCGGGCGATCGCGAGGTTCTTCGGCACCATCTCGCCGAGGATCATCGACAGGAACGTGGCCAGCACCAGCGCGACCGCCACCGCGACCCCGGACGCCGCCGATTCGGGCAGGCCCATGGCGTCGAGCAGCGGCCGGACCAGGTCGCCGATGAGCGGCTCGGCCAGGAAACCGGTGACCAGAGTGGTGAGCGTGATCGCGACCTGCGCGCCGGACAGCTGGAAGCTCAGCGTGCGGTGCGCTTTCTGCACGGTGCGCGAACGCTTGTCACCGACTTGGCGGACGTCCGCGTCGACGGTGCTGCGCTCGAGCGCGGTCAGCGAGAACTCGGCGGCCACGGCGAGGCCGGTGCCGATCGTGAGAAGAAGGAATGCCAGCACGCCGAGCACGGAAAGCAGGACGTGGATCACAGCGCACCGTCCGGGACGCTGGAACGGACGGCGGGCGGGAAGCCGGGTCGGGCGGGACCCGGCCCGGTACTGTCACCGGGCGATGGCGCAGCGCGCACGGATGGAAGTCACTCCTCGGCAAAACTGGTTTGTAGTGCGACGATGCCGACAATCGTACCGGGTCCGGACAGCGGAGCCGCGACAGGACGCGAACCTGGCGCCGGATTTTCTCTCACCGCACGGCAAGGGCCGCCCGCTCAGCCCGCGATGTTCCGGCCCGGACGCGGCACCCGGACCACCCCAATGCCACATTGGGTGCATCTGACGCGCCGAAAGCCACATTGGGTGCGTCTGACGCACCCAACGCCACATTGGGGCGTTCTGTCCACTGTGGCGGGTTCAGCGCGGACGGCGGCCGAGCAGAGCGACGAGCCGGTCGGGAGCCGCGGCGGTGCGGCCCGCCGCGACCGGCGGGTCGAACAGCCCGAGCCCCTGCCAGTCGTCGATCATCGGGCGCAGCACGTCGAGCAGCCGTCCGGCCAGCAGGCCGGGCACCGGATTCGGCCGGCCGAGCGCGGTGGCGAGGTCCCAGCCGTGGACGGCGAGGTCGAGCGTCATCTGCCAGCCGTACTCCTCGGCGGGCATCAGCCCGAACGAGACGTGCACGGTGCGGCGTAGCGCCCCGGGGGAGAGCCACGCTTCACGGGCGGCGGCGGAAGCCTTTTCCCAGACCGAGAGCGGGTCGTCGCCGAGGACGTCGCCGTCGTAGCGGGTGCCGACCTCGTCGAGCGTCGCCCCGGCGAGCAGATGCGGTACCCAGAGTTGTTCGACCGTCAGATGGTTCACCAGATCGCGTACTGACCAGTCGGTGCACGGCGTGGCGCGCGCCCAGTCGCCGGAGCCGACGGAGTGCACGGCTGCGTCGAACACGTCCAGTGCGCTGCCGTGGGCGGCGAGGAGATCCACGGGGCACATTGAACACGAACCTGCCCGATCGCGTCGGAAGCTAGGTCCGCGCGCCCGGCCGGTGCCGCCGCACGGTCTCCTCGACCAGGTCGAGCACCGGGCCGAGGTCGTCGCCCGGAAGCCCCATCGCGAGGTGCGACACGAGCCCCTCCAGCACGAGTTCCAAGAACGCGGTCAGCACGCTGACGTCGACGTCGTCGCGCAGGTTGCCGGCCTTGCGCTGCCATTCGAGCCGGTCGCGGGTCGCCTCGGTCAGCTGCTGAGAGCGTTCCGCCCACCGGCCGCGGAACTCCGGGTCGGTGCGCAGCCGCCGGGACACTTCCAGCCGGGTGCCGAGCCAGTCCGCCGGGTGCTCGCTGTTGCCGGCCAGCAGGTCGCGCATGACCTGGACCAGGCCCTGTTCGGCGACGACGTCGGCCATCCGCACCGCGTCGTCCTCGGCGAGGGCGAGGAAGAGCGACTCCTTGTCGCGGAAGTGGTGGAAGATCGCCCCGCGCGACAAACCGGTGGCTTCTTCGAGACGGCGAACCGTGGCACCCTCGTAGCCGTAGCGTGCGAAACACACGCGCGAGCCGTCGAGGATCTGGCGCCGGCGTGCGTCGAGGTGATCCTGGCTGACCCGTGGCATCCTGAAATCCTGGCATCGAGGACCGGGTTCTCGCAATCCGTACGTACGTACTGTGACGAGACGGCGGAACGCATGCGGGCCGTCACACTGCCGGGTTCCCGGCTGACACGACCGGGCCGGTTGACTACGCTGTGCACATCACGACTGGCGTGTCACGACGCGAGCACCGGGAAAGGGAGCGGCCTTGGTCATCGGCGAGTCGGGCCGTGCGCGGGGCAGTTTCGCCATGGACGCGGCGGAGCTGACCGCCGTCATCCGGCTGTGGGAAGACCAGCTCGGCAAAATCGACGCCGACGGCCGCGCGATCGACGAGATCCTCGCGGTGTTCACCGCCCCCGGCTCCGACCCGGCGAGCGCGGAGTACGCCGCGGCCGGCGCGGATTCCCTGCGCACGCTGCGCGACCAGAACGAGGCGCTGCGCCGCTACGCCGCCGGATACCTCGACAAGCTGCGCACCGCGCGGGACCGGACGGCCGAGGCGGACCGGGCCGGCGCCGATCTCGGCCGCGGCCGGTAAGCGGACGACCCCGGCTGCGCACGAAGGGAACCAGGTGGACGGCAAGCAGATCTTCGACAACTTCCGCGGCGGCGACACGTCCGGCCTGCGTGCCGCCGCGGCGAAGGTCCAGGAGCTGTCCGCGGCCTACCTGGAGCGCGCACAGAGCGTGAAAGACCTGCAGGAGCGGATGGCGCGGTCGTGGACCGGCGACTCCGCGGACGCGGCGAAAGCGGGCGCGGGACCGGTCGAGGCCGGGTTCCGGGAGTCCGCCGACCCGCTCGACCTCACCAGCGCGTCGATGGACACCCAGGCCAGCAGCTTCGAAAGCTCCCGGCACGCGGTCGTCGACGTGCCGCCCCGCCCGGAGCGGCCGCAGCCGTGGGCCGGGCCGCTGCAGGCGGTGCTCCCCGCGTCGGCCGCGCCAGTGTCCTTTCAGGACGGAATCGACCGCTTCCACGGCGCGAACGAGAACAACGTGCGGGTGATGGAGCAGTACCACGGTGTCACCGCGAACACGAAACGCGTGCTGCCCCGGCAATACGGCCCGATCGTCCCCGACAGCGCCGCTGTGCACCGGACCGCTTCGGACAGCACGAGCACCCAAGCCGCCACGAGCCACGACCGCAACGGCCCCGGCCCCGCCTTGCTGCCGACCCCGGTGAGCGAACCGGCCCAGCGCGGCTCCGGCACGGCCGTCGGCGGTGCGCCGGTCACGCAAGGCCGCCCGGGCGACGGCCTGCACCGGCGGCCCGACTACCTCCTCGAATCCGATCCGGAGGGCGCTTTCGGCGTGGACGGTTCGGCGACCCTGCCGGTTCTCGGCGACGAGGAGGAGTAGCCGGTGGCCGATCCGGCGGGACGGGTGGATGTCCCGGTCGAAGCGCTCGCGGCGCTGGCCGAACGCGAGCAGGTGGGCCGGCTGCACGTGACGCTGCGCCCGGACCCGGCGTGGCTGTCGGAAACCGAACGCGACGAAGCGGCGAAGCGTGTGGACGACGCGCTCGCGCTGGCGGGCCTGGTCGACTCGCGCGGCCGAGCCACTGTGGACTTCCTCGACTGGCTCCCGCTGCTCGTGCGCCCGGTAATCGAGTACTACGGCTGGGTCGCGACCGGTGATCGGACGTATGGAGTGCTCGCCGCGGCCAGCGGATTGCAGGCAGTGCTCGCGGTGTCGGACGGCGAACACGTCGGCGTCCAGGAGATCGACCGCGAACGAGTGCTGGAAACGCTGGTGGAGCAGCTGCCCGCGGTCGGCCCGGGCGGCGGGCAAGTACGCACCGTGCGCGTCGCGGACCTCACCGAAGCCGCGCGCCGAGGCGAGGACGCTTTTCCGTTGGACCCGGTGTTGTCGGACGTGCTAACTCTGGTGCAGCGTCCGGTGCACGGCAGCGGAGAGCTGTACGCGGGACGACGCGACGACGTCGGCCGGTACGTCCGGCTGGAAGAACCATTGCACTACGCGGACACGGACTGGGGCCGGTACCTGAGCTACACCGTCGGGGCCGGGCCGGACGCGGAAATCCGGATCGGGCCAGCGGGCCCGGCCGAACTGTGCGGTGCGCTGCGATCCCTGGAGCGCACCCTGAACTGAGGGGACGTTCCTGTGCGCTATCCGGAAATCGAACCGTACGACAGCGGCCTCCTGGACGTCGGCGACGGCCACCAGGTGTACTGGGAAACCTGCGGCAACCCCGACGGCAAACCAGTAGCCGTCCTCCACGGCGGTCCAGGAACCGGCTGCAGCGAAGGAATGCGCCAATTCTTCGACCCATCGCGCTACCGAATAGTCCTTATGGACCAACGAGGCTGCGGCCGTAGCACCCCACACGCAGGCGACACCGTCGACGCCCTGAAGGCGAACACCGCCAGCCACCTGATCGCGGACCTGGAACTGCTGCGAGAAAAACTGGGAATCGAACGCTGGCAACTCTTCGGGGGCTCGTGGGGCTGCGTACTAGGCCTGGCCTACGCGGAACGCCACCCCGACCGAGTGACGGAAATCGTCATGATGGGCCTGGCCACCGACCGCCAGCTGGAAATCGACCTGCTGACCGGCGGCCTGGCCGGAATGTTCCCGGAGGCTTACGCGAGATTCCGCGACGGCGTACCGGAAACCGAACGAGACGGCGACCTCGCAGCCGCCTACTACCGCCTCCTCACCAACCCGGACCCGGCAGTCCACGAGCCGGCCGCACAGCGCTGGAGCGACTGGGAATCCGCAATGCTTCCCGGCGTCCCCCCGTCGCCGAAATTCGAAGACCCCCGCTTCAACCTGGCCTTTACTCGCCTGGTCACCCACTACTTCTCCCAAGGCTGCTTCCTGGAAGACGGCGGAATCCTCCGCAACGCAGGCAAATTGGCCGGAATCCCCACAGTCCTAGTACAAGGCATCCTTGACCTGAGCAGCCTGGTAGGCACCCCCTGGCTGCTGGAACGCGCAATCCCAGACGCAGAACTGATCCTGGTAGGCGGCGCAGGCCACACCACAGCAGTCCCGGACATGGAAAACGCACTCATCAAGGCCACAGACAAATTCGCCACCCGTACATGAGGGGAACCCTGAGGGAATCAGACTCCCTCAGGGTTCCCCTCATGACCCTAAAACCGCACCAACGCACCCAACCAGCGTTGCACCCACACCACTCCCGCACCCCGATACGAAGCCAAAATGCGGTCTGAGGGTGTTTGTCAAGGCATCTTTCCAGCCTTGACAAACACCCTCAGACCGTCATCACAATCAGGCTTCGGGGTGCCCCGCGCAACCCACCGGCAATGTCGCCGCCAGGCGACGAGCCGATCAAGGAATCATCAACGCAGGCGCCCCCACCGGACTAAGCGCTTCAGCAGCACGAGCCTCCCGAGTAACCTCAGCCTGCCGCAAAGCAGTAACCCGAGGCGGAACCCGATCCAAATGCCACTCCGCCAACACCAACGCCACCTTGGCCTGCATCTCGGTCCGCAACCGCAAGAACGAATCAGCCGGATCCGCCCCCACTTCACCGAGCAGCAACCACCACGCCCAAGCAGCAGCCCCGGCATTGGCGATAAAGTCCGGAATAACCGCAACCCCACGAGCAGACAACGCCGCCTCAGCCTCAGGCGTAGTAGCAGCATTAGCCGCCTCAACCACAACCTTGGCCTTCACAAGATTCTCGTTGTCCACCCGCAGCGCATAAGAAATAGCCGCGGGCACAAAGATATCCGCATCAACAGACACCACAGCCTCACGAGGCAACGTCTGAACCCCGTCAGGCAGCCGCCCCCGGTCAACCTCCCCGAACCGGTCCCGCAACTCCAGCAATCCAGGCACGTCCAACCCTTCCGGGTCATACAACGTCCCAGCCGCATCCGCGACAGCAACGACCTTCATCCCCGCTTCATGCAGGTACCAAGCCGCACCGCCCCCCATAGTCCCGATCCCCTGAATCGCGACCGAAGTCTCGGCAACCCCCCAGCCCCACGTGTTCGCGGCGCCGAGACAAGCCTGCGCCACGCCATAACCGCCGATGACGTCCCCCAGCAACTGTCCGCCGGGAACCGGAGCATTGAGCCCGGCCTGAACCCGCCGAAGCGTCCGAGCCGGATCAGCCGACCGGCGGATCGCGGCGTGGTACGACTGCTCCAACCCGAGCGTCGCGAAAACCTCGTCGATGAGGTGCTGCGGCACCCCCAGATCCTCAGCAGTCACCCAGCTGGCGTCCAGCCAAGGCCGCAGGAACTCGCAAAACCGGGTGAGCACGCCGGTCGCGCGCGGGTCCTTCGGGTCGAAGTCGATGCCGCCCTTCGCGCCGCCGACCGGGAGGTTGAACGCGGCCGTCTTGTTCGCCATGCCGCGCGCGAGGTCGGCCACCTCGTCGACGGTGCAGCCGGCGCGCATTCGCGTGCCGCCCGTGGCGACACCGGAAACCAGGCTGTGCACGACCAGGTAGCCGCGCGCACCCGTGACCGGGTCCGTCCACGTCAGCTTCATCAGCGGTTCGGCGATCCGCGTGTCCATCGAGCCACTCACCTCCTCGAGTCCGCCGGCGGCGCCGTTCGCCGCCTGCTTCCGAGGGTGGTGCCCGATCGGGGCCCGCGTCCATTTACCGAATGTGCACGAAGTTGTTTAGGGTTCGTACATGGAGCTTTCGTTGCACCGCTTGAGGATGCTCCGCGAACTGCATCGCAGGGGCACGGTCACCGCGGCTGCCGCGGCGCTGCATTACACCGCTTCGGCGGTGTCGCAGCAACTCGCGCAGCTGGAACGCGACGTCGGCGCGAAGCTGTTCGAACGGCTCGGCCGCCGGGTCCAGCTGACTGAACTCGGCATTCTGCTCACCGAGCACGCCGAGGAGATCCTGGGGTCGGTCGAGCGCGCGACGCTCGCACTGGAGGAAGCGCAGGGCTCGATGTCCGCGCGGCTCACCGCGGGAGTCTGGGCGTCCGTAGCGTCCGGTTTGCTGCCGACCGCGCTCACCGCTTTGGCCGCGGATTACCCCGGAATCCAAGTGCGGACCAAGGAACTGGCCCCGGAGGCGACCGCGGACGCGGTGCGGGACGGCTCGCTGGACCTGTCGTTCGTCATCGACTACTCCGATGCCCCGATGGAGTGGAGCGACGGCTTGGAGCGCGCGGTCGTCGCGGTGGAACGGATGCACGCGGCGGTCCCGGCGGGCGCGCTGCCGGCGGCCACGGTGCCGCTCGACGCGCTCGCGGAGCACCCGTGGATCCTGGCGAGCCCTAAGTCCCATTTCGGCCGTGCGATCCGGATTGCCTGCCAGCGGCACGGTTTCCAGCCGAAAATCAATCACGAGGTCGAGGAACAGTCGACCGCGATGGCGATGGTCGGCGCCGGTCTGGGTGTCACGTTGGTGTCCGATCTGGGCCTGCGGCTGCTGCGCCCGCCGGGGATCGACGTGGTCGCGCTGGCCCCGCCGTTGCTGCGGACGGTGTCGATCGCGTATCGCCGCACGGAGATCCGGCGCCCGGCGTTGCACCTGGTGATCGCGGCGGTGCAGAAGGCGGCGGCCGAGTTGGGGCTCGGTACGGAGCCTGCTTTGCCGTGAGCGGTGTGGTTCGGCGTCGAGCTGTCGTCGGATCTCGTGCTGCGCTCGCCGGGGATCGACGTGGTCGCGCTGGCCCCGCCGTTGCTGCGGACGGTGTCGATCGCGTATCGCCGCACGGAGGTCCGGCGTTGCACCTCGTAGCCGCCGCGACTGGACAGGGCCTGGGCGCCGACCCCGCCACGCGGTGCGCGGGGTGCCCCGGATGGAGCAGTGCGCCGAGTGTGATCTGTCCGGTGAACTCCCAGGTCAACACAGATTACGAGGTCCTTATCGATCGCCTTCCCGGCTTCGCGGCCCTGTTTTTGTCAGACCCCGCGTGTAGCGTCGCGAAGCGACGAGGTCCGGTCCCGCGGACCTCCTGATCCGGACGGCGACAGATGACTGCAGTGCACGATTTTCCGGACAGATCCGGGAGCGCGGCGAACCTGACCGCGCGGGTGCTTGCCGACCGCGCGGAGGGGGAGCAGTACGTCGCTTCGGTGTGTTTCAAGCACGGCCCGCCGAGACTGCTCGGGGTGGAACTCGAGTTCACCGTGCACCACACCGGCGACCCGGTCCGCCCTCTCGACCCCGATGTCCTTGCCACGGCGCTCGGCCCGCACACCCCGCGGACGCTGCGCCCCGACAGCCCCGCGATCCCGCTCCCGGCCGGTTCTCCGGTGAGCCTGGAACCCGGGTGCCAGGTGGAGATCTCCTCTCCGCCGCAGGCCTCGCTGCGTGATCTGCACGCGGCTGTGGAGGCCGATCTCGCTCATCTCACCGGTCTTCTCGCCCGCCACGGCCTCGAACTCGGCGCCGCGGGCATCGACGAACACCGTCCGCCCCGGCGCGTTCTGCGCACGCCCCGCTACGCCGCCATGGAACGCCGGTTCGCCCCGATCGGGGCGGGCGGCATCACCATGATGTGCAGCACCGCGGGCCTGCAGATCTGCGTGGACGCGGGCGAAGCCCACGAGGTCGCCGCGCGCTGGGCCGCCGCGCACGCGATGGGTCCGCCGTTGCTGGCGCTGTTCGCGAATTCCCGCGTGCACGCCGGAGCGGACACCGGATTCGCCTCGGCGCGCTGGCTCGCGGTGCTGGAAACCGAACCGGTCCGGAGCCAATCGCCCGAACCCGGCACGGACCCGGCCCGCGAATGGGCCCGGCGGATGATGGACACGCCGCTGATGGTGTTCCCGCGCGGCGAACGGCCGTGGGACGCGCCCGACGGGCTCACCTTCGCCGAGTGGATCGGCGGCCGGGGCGCGGCCGCGGTGCTGCGCCGCCCGACGGTCGCGGACCTCGACTACCACCTCACCACGATGTTCACCCCGGTGCGGCCGCAGGGCTACCTCGAGCTGAGGTACCTGGACGGGCAGCCGCCGGGGGAATGGCTGCCGCCGGTAGCGCTGGTCACCGCGCTGCTGGCGAATCAGTCCACAGTGGACAAGGTGCGGGAGGTGTGCGCGCCCGCGGCGGGCCGCTGGGTCGACGCCGCGCAGTGCGGCATGGCGGACGCGCAGCTGGCGGCGGTCGCCAGGGAGCTGGTGGAGCTGGGCATCGCCGAGCTTCCGGCCAGTGGGCTTCCGGAGAGCACCGTCGACGGGCTGGCCGCCGGGCTGCGCGCCCGGGCCGCCGGAGTGCCGCGCCAGGACCGATGAGCAGGACCGAGATCACCGCCGGGCCGCGCGCCCGGCACACCCCGGACTCGAGGAGTCAGGAGCGATGAGCACCATCCCCGAACAGAACCCGTTGCTGGAGCTGAGCCCGCAAGACCTGCGGGCGCACACGGCCGCCGCCCTCACCCGGGCGCGCGAGCGCAGCGTGGCCCTCACTGACGCGGTCGACGACGAGGACCTCGTGCGGCAGCATTCGAAACTCATGTCGCCGCTGGTGTGGGACCTCGCGCACATCGGCAGCCAGGAAGAGCTGTGGCTGGTCCGCGACGTCGGCGGCCGGGAGCCGCTGCGCCCGGACATCGACGACCTCTACGACGCCTTCCAGCACGCCCGCGCGGACCGTCCGGCGCTGCCGCTGCTCGGCCCGGCCGAGGCCCGCGCGTACGTGAAGGAAGTTCGCGACAAGGCGTTCGACGTCCTGGAAACCGCGCCGCTGGACGGACGTCGGCTCACCGAGAGCGCGTTCGCGTTCGGCATGATCACCCAACACGAGCAGCAGCACGACGAGACCATGCTGGCCACCCACCAGCTGCGCAAGGGCGAACCGGTGCTGCACGCCCCGGAGCCGCCGCGCGCGCCCGCCCGCAAGCTGCCCGCCGAGGTGCTCGTGCCCGGCGGCCGCTTCACCATGGGCACCACCGCCGAACCGTGGGCGCTGGACAACGAACGCCCGGCGCACGAGATCGACGTGCCCGCCTTCGTCCTCGACACCACGCCGGTCACCTGCGGCGCGTACGTCGAATTCCTGGAATCCGGCGGCTACGAGCAGCAGCGGTTCTGGAGCGAGCCCGGCTGGGCGTACCTGCGAGAGCACGGCATCACCGCGCCCCGGTTCTGGCGCCGCGAGCCGGACGGCTGGTGGCGCACCCGCTTCGGCGTGCACGAGCGCGTCCCGGAGAACGAACCGGTCGTGCACGTTTCGTACTACGAGGCCGAGGCGTACGCGCGGTGGGCGGGCAAGCGGCTGCCGACCGAGGCGGAGTGGGAGAAGGCCGCCCGGCACGACCCGGCGAGCGGGCGGTCGCGGCGATTCCCGTGGGGCGACGAGGAACCGACCGCCGAGCACGCCAACCTCGGGCAGCGCCACCTGCGCGCGGCCGAGGCGGGCGCGTATCCGGCCGGCGCGTCGCCGCTGGGCGTGCACCAGCTGATCGGCGACGTCTGGGAGTGGACGAGCACCGATTTCCACGGCTATCCGGGCTTCTCGGCGTTCCCGTACCGGGAGTACTCGGAGGTCTTCTTCGGACCGGAGTACAAGATCCTGCGCGGCGGGTCGTTCGGCACCGACGCGGCGGCGATCCGGGGCACGTTCCGCAACTGGGACTACCCGATCCGGCGGCAGATCTTTTCCGGCTTCCGGTGCGCGCGCGATCCGCGCCCGGGCGAGGCGGGCTAGCCGGATGTGCCGTCATCTCGCCTATCTCGGCGCGCCGGTGTCCCCGGCCGAGCTGATGTTCGCCGCGCCGCACGCGCTGCTCGTGCAGTCGTACGCGCCGCTCGACATGCGCGGCGGCGGTTCGGTGAACGCCGACGGCTTCGGCCTCGGCTGGTACCCGGAACCGGGCGCGCCGCCGCAGCGGTACCGCCGCCGCGAGCCGTTGTGGACCGACCAGACGCTGCCCGCGCTGGCCGCTTCGGTGCGCACTCGCGCGTTCGTCGCGGCGGTGCGCAACGGCACCACCGGAATGCCGGTCACCGAAGCGGCCGCCGCGCCGTTTCTGGAGGACCGCTGGCTGTTCAGCCACAACGGCGTGGTTCGCGGCTGGCCCGGTTCGATGCGCGGGCTAGCCGGACGGCTCGACGTCACGGAGCTGTTCACGCTCGAAGCGCCGACGGATTCCGCTCTGCTGTGGGCATTGCTGCGGGCTCGGCTGCGCGCGGGGGAGGAGCCGCTCGAAGCGGTGACCGCCCTCGTGCGCGAGGTCGAGTCGGTCGCCCCCGGCTCCCGGCTGAACCTTCTGCTCACCGACGGCGAACTGCTCGTCGGCACCGCCTGGACGCACGCGTTGTCCTTGCGCCGCACCGAAACCGGCGTGGTGCTGGCGTCCGAGCCGTGCGATCCGGACCCCGCCTGGACCGCCGTGCCCGACCGCCACGCCGTGCGCGTCACCGCGGCCGGCGTCGACGTTCTTCCCCTGACCCTGGAACGGAGCACCGCCCGATGACCGAAGCGGACCTGGAGAGCCATCGCCGCGACGTGGCCGCCGAACTGCGCGCGGACGTGCGCGAGGGGCTCACGGCCGACCAGAAGTGGTTGCCGCCCAAGTGGTTCTACGACGCCGAAGGCAGCAAGCTGTTCGAGAAGATCACCGCGCTGCCGGAGTACTACCCGACCCGCAGCGAGCGCGAGGTGCTCGCGCGGCGGGCGGCCGAGATCGCCGAACGCACCGGCGCGCACACGCTCGTCGAGCTGGGCTCGGGGTCGAGCGAGAAGACCCGGCTGCTGCTCGACGCGTTCACCGCGCACGGGACGCTGGAGTCGTTCGTGCCGATGGACGTGTCCGAATCCGCGCTCGCCGAGGCCGCCGCGGCGATCACGGCGGACTACCCGAAGCTCGAGGTGCGCGGGGTGGTCGGCGACTTTACCCAGCACCTGCAGCTGCTGCCCGGCACCGCGCCGCGCGTCGTCGCCTTCCTGGGCGGCACGATCGGCAACTTCCTTCCTGACGAACGCGCCGAGTTCCTGCGCTCGGTGCGCGACGTGCTCGGCGAAGGGGAGTGGCTGCTGCTCGGCACGGACCTGGTGAAGGACCGGGAAACGCTGGAGCGGGCCTACGACGACGCGGCAGGCGTCACCGCGGCGTTCAACCGCAACGTGCTGCGCGTGATCAACACCGAACTGGGCGCGGATTTCGACCCGGACGAGTTCGACCACGTCGCGCATTGGGACGACGGCCACGAGTGGATCGAAATGCGGCTGCGCGCCCGGAGCCGGACGGAGGTGCGCATCCCCGGCGCGGACCTGATCGTGCCGTTCGCCGAGGGCGAGCACATCCGCACCGAGGTGTCGGCGAAGTTCCGTCCCGGCGGCGTCGAGGCGGAACTGAACGCCGCCGGGTTCGCGCTCGAACAATGGTGGACAGACTCACAGCAGCGGTTCGGGGTGAGTTTGGCAAGATCAGTGCGTGCGTAACCCTGTCGCGGCGCTCGCCCGCAAGCTCGGCACCCAGCCCAGGCTGATGGGCGCGTCGCGCGCCATCATCGCGACCGACCGCCAGCTGCACCGGTGGTTCGGCGGCCGGATCAGCCTGGTCGGCCTCGCCGGACTGCCGTCCCTGCGACTCACCACCACCGGAAGGCGCAGCGGCCTGCCGAGGAGCACGAACTTGCTGTACTACCCGCACGGCAGCGAGTTCGTGCTCACCGGCTCGAACTGGGGCCGCCCGCAGAACCCGGCGTGGACGCACAACCTGCGCGACAACCCGAAGGCGACGGTCGCGCTCCGCGGCCGCGAGATCGAGGTCAAGGCGCGCGAGCTGGAAGGCGCGGAGTACGACCGGATGTGGGCGGAACTGCTCGAATTCTGGCCCGGCTACCAAATGGAACGGGACGAGGCGCGGCGGGACTTCCCGGTGTTCGTGCTGACCCGCTGCTGAGCGGCCGGGCTTCGGCGGGGGAGCACGAATCCCCGGCCGAACCCGAGCAGAACGAGGAGTAGCCCGAGCAGAACGAAGAGTAGTTCGACGGGCTGGCCGAGCTCCCGGACTGCGCCGCCCGGGTGCTTCCCGGCTCGCACGGCGTCTTGCCCGGGTGCTTCCCGGCTCGCACGGCGTCTTGCCCGGGTGCTTCCCGGCTCGCGCGGCGTCTTGCCCGGGTGCTTCCCGGCTCGCACGGCGTCTTGCCCGGGTGCTTCCCGGCTCGCGCGGCGTCTTGCCCGGGTGCTTCTCAGCTCGCGGGGTCTTGCCCGGGCGGGACGAGAAGTCGCGAGAGCCGCCCCGGCCGCGCGATTACCGGGGCCGGGCCATGGCGCGCGGCGAAATCACCTTCCGGTTCGACCCGTTCCGCTCGCCGATCCAGCCCGTCGCCGAGGTCTGTCCCTCAGCGCTCGTTGTCGCTCGTCCGAACCCGCACTTCCTCCTTTTGGCCGGTGCCCGGCTTGGCCGGATTATGCCAGTCTCGGTGACGCCCCGTAATCAGGCGGGTGCGCAAACAGGGGAGATTCCACGTGCGCGGATCGAGAAGAACCGGAGCACTGGTCGCGGCGATCGCGACCGCGCTGACCGGGTTGGCGGGCACTGCTGTCGCGGCGCCAGCGAGCCCGGCGGCACAGGCCAAACCCGCGGAGATCGCGCGCACCGCGCCGGTCAAGTGGGAGGACTGCACCAAAGAACAGCTGCGCGGCGTCCCAGAAGACCAAGTGAAGCTGTACAGCTGCTCGCGGTACGTCGTGCCGATCGACCACGACGACGCGTCGCTCGGCAGCATCGACATCGCGCTGATGAAGCGCGCCGCCAAGATTCCCGGCCAGCGGATCGGGTCGCTGTTCCTCAACCCGGGCGGCCCGGGCGGATCCGGGCTGCGGATGCCGATCTCCGGCGACCGTTACTTCCGCCCGCAGGTGATGGACCGCTTCGACCTCGTCGGGTTCGACCCGCGCGGCGTCGGCGCCAGCAATCCGCTTCGCTGCTTCACCACGGCCGAGGACGCCCAGGACGTCCAAAGCCAGCTGCTGCCGGTTCCGTTGTCGCGCAGGGAAATCTCCGGCACCCTCGCCGGGTACCGCGACTACGGCCAGTTCTGCCGCCGCAACGCGGGCGCGCTGCTGGACCACATGTCCACCCGGGACGTCGTGCGGGACCTCGACCAGCTGCGCGCCGCGGTCGGCGACCAGCAACTGACCTACACCGGCTTCTCCTACGGCACCCTCGTCGGGTCCACCTACGCCGCGATGTTCCCGAAGCAGACGCGGGCGATCGTGATCGACGGGAACGTCGACCCGCAGCTGCGCACCAACGACGGCGTCACCTACGACCTGGCGCGGGCGCAGGGCTTCGAGATCGCGCTCGACGGCTTCCTCGAGCGCTGCGCCCAGGCCGGCGACAAATGCGCGTTCAGCGCGGGCGACCCGCGGGCCAAGTTCGACGAACTGCGCGAGCACGTGCGCACCGACCCGATCACGCTGCCCGGCGGCCAGAAGGTGGACCTGGGCACGCTGATCAGCGCGGCGTCGAGCGCGATGTACTCGCCGGATTCGTTCGGCGAACTCGCCGAGGGCTTGCAGCAGGCGTACTCGGTGCTGCACCCGTCGCTGCAGGCCCAGTCCGCACGGAAGGGCACGCTCTCCGCGGGCCGCGGCGGTCTGCTCGACCTCGCCCCCGACAGCCCGTACACCGGCAACGACTCGTACTTCGCGGTGAACTGCGCGGACAAGCCGATGCGGATCAAGCAGGAGCAGGTGCCGGGGATCGCGGGCAAGGCGGACCGGGAATCGCCGACCTTCGGCCGCTACCAGGTGTTCTCCGACATCGCCGCCTGCCCGGTGTGGCCCGCCGCGAAGACGTCCGACCCGTACCGCGGGCCGTGGCGCGCGAACACCGCGACGCCGGTCCTGGTGGTCAGCAACTTCTACGACCCGGCCACGCGGTACCGGTTCGGCCAGCGGATGGCCGAGGAGCTGGGCAACTCGCGGCTGCTGTCGGTCGACTCGTTCGGCCACTGCATCCTCGGCAGCGCGCGGGGCGTGGACGACGCGACCGCCGCGTACCTGATCGACCTGAAGGTGCCCGCCGACGGCCAGGTGTTCCAGCCGGACCGGCAGCCCTTCACGACGCCTGCGAAGGGCTGATCGGTTGATCTTCGGCCCGGAACCGGGCATAACGGCACAACCCTCTTGTCAGCGCTCGGCGGATCGGTGAAAGTGTCCGCCAGAAGTTCACCTGAGGGGAGTTGACGTGCGGCGCTGGGCGGGCGGGTTCGGCGCGGCCAATGCGACGGCGGTCCTCGTCGGGACCGCGGTGCTCTCCGGCTGCTCCGGCTCGCCCGCCCAGCCCGGTCCGGTCGCGGTTTCGCGCTCGGCCTGCGGCGACGGCTGGACCGCGCCGCCGGCCGGGCCGCAGACCCTCCAGGTCCGCAACGACGCCGCCGTCACGATGGAAATCGACCTCGTCGACCCGGCCACCGGCACGGTCTTCGGGGAGCTGGAGGGAGTCGGCCCGGGCACGACGCGCGCGCTGCCGGTGAACTTCGCCAACGGCGCGTACGCCCTGCGCTGCGCGCCCGAGGACGGCACGCCGTTCGTCGGCCCGACGGTCCAGGTCACCGGCGGCGCGGACCGTCCGGGTCCGGCCGTGGTGCCGGTGACCAACGCCGATCTGCTCGGGCCGCTCAAGCAGTATCACGGCTACGTCGCCGACGGCCTCGGCACGCTCACCGGACAGACCGCCGCGCTGGCCCGAGCAGTCCGCTCGGGCAATCGCGATGCGGCGCAACAAGCCTGGCTCACCGCGCACCTCACGTACGAACGGCTCGGCGCCGCCTACAACGCCTTCGGCGATTCGGACGGGGCGATCAACGGCACCACCGCGGGGTTGCCGGGCGGAGCCGCCGATCCGGGCTTCACCGGGTTCCACCGGCTCGAGAACGGCTTGTGGCACAACGAAGCGATGCCCGCGTTGAGCCCGGTCGCCGACCAGCTCGACCAGGCCGTGCAGAAGCTGCGCACGTCGTTCGCCGACGCCCAGATCGACCAGAACGACCTCGGCCTGCGCGCGCACGAGATCATGGAGAACACCCTCCAGTTCGAGCTGACCGGCCGCACCGACTACGGCAGCGGCTCGAACCTCGCGACCGCGGGCGCGAACCTCACCGGCACCCGCGCGGTGCTCGACGTGCTGCGGCCGTTGCTGACCACCCGGTTCCCCGGCTTGAAAGACCTCGACGCCTGGATCGCCCGCACCGATCGCGATCTGCGAGCCGTCGCTGGCAAACCGCTGTCCACTCTGGACCGGAAGCAGCGGCAGCGGATCAACGCCGACGTCTCCGAGCTGACCGAACGCCTGGCCCCGGTCGCGGCGATCGCCGAGCCGAGGAGGACCTCGTGACCCTGGGACGGCGCGCGTTCCTGCGCGGAGCGGCCGCCGCCGGGGCGGGCGCGGGCCTGGTCGGGCTGTCCGGAAGCGCGACTGCGGCCGGGGGAGCGGTGCCGTTCCACGGGCCACGCCAGAGCGCCGTGCTGGCGGAACCGGCGAGACACTCGATCGTCGCGGCGTTCGATGTCGTCGCCGAGAACCGCGCCGAACTCACCGCGCTGCTCAAGGAACTCACCGACCGCGCGCGGTTCCTCACCAGCGGCGGCGCGCCCGCGTCGGTCGGCATCACCGGCCCGCCCGCGGATTCCGGCGTCCTCGGTCCGGAAGTCCCGAGTGGACAGTTGTCGGTGCTCGTCGGCGCCGGTGCGTCGCTGTTCGACGACCGGTACGGGCTGGCCGCGCGCAAACCGCCGAAGCTCAAGCAGATGCCGATGTTCCCGGACGACGCGCTCGATCCGCAGTGGTGCCACGGAGATCTGAGCCTCGTCCTCAACGCCGCGGAACCGGACACCGTGTTGCACGCGTTGCGCGACATCGCCCGCGCGACTCGCGGCGGGATGCAGCTGCGCTGGAAGATCGACGGGTTCAGCTCGCCGCCGCGGCCGTCCGGGACGCCGCGCAACTTGCTCGGGTTCAAGGACGGCACCGCGAATCCGGCACCGTCCGAAGCGGACCATCTCGTGTGGACGGACGACGGCGGCAGCTACCAGGTCATCCGGCTGATCCGGATGCTGGTCGAGTTCTGGGACCGGGTATCGCTGTCGGAGCAGGAGAACATGATCGGCCGCCGCCGCGACACCGGCGCGCCGCTCGACGGCGCGGCCGAGCAGGACGCGCCGCGCTACGCCGAGGACCCGATCGGCACCGTCATCCCGCTGACCAGCCACATCCGGCTCGCGAACCCGCGCACCCCGCAGACCGACGGACAGCGGATCCTGCGCCGCGCGGTGAACTACGACCGCGGCGTGGACGCCAACGGCAACCTCGAGATGGGGCTCGTCTTCACCTGTTACCAGCGCGATCTCGAGCAGCAGTTCGAGGCCGTGCAGAAGCGGCTCGCCGGGGAGCCGCTCACCGACTACGTCTCGCCGTTCGGGGGCGGGTATTTCCACCTGTTCCCGGGCGTGACGGATCCGGCCGACCACTACGGCCGGGCAGTGCTGGGCTGAGCGGAAGGAGTTCTGCAGTGAAGCGGACCAGGAAGCGGGCCACCGCGGCGGCCGCGCTGGCGGCGACCGCGGCGCTGGCCGCGGCGTGCGCGAGCAGCGCGGCGTCGACCTCGGCGCCGGCGCACGCGATCGCCGCCGAGACGTTCGCGACGTCGACGCCGATCAAGCATGTCGTGGTGATCTTCGGCGAGAACATCTCCTTCGACCACTACTTCGGCACGTATCCGAACGCCACCAACGAAAACGGCACGCCGTTCCACGCCGCGCCCGGCACGCCGAAGGTCAACGGCCTCACCCCGGACCTGCTGCAGCACAACCCGAACGCCTACAACCCGAAGCGGCTCAGCCCGGACCAGGCGCTCACCTGCGACCAGGCGCACGACTACAAGAAGGAACAGGCCGCGTTCAACGGCGGCAAGATGGACAAGTTCGTCGAGTACACCGAGAAGGACAAGTGCACCGGGCAGCCGGTCCTGTTCGGCGAACCCGGCCTGGTGATGAACTACTTCGACGGCAACACCGTCACCGCGATGTGGAACTACGCCCAGCATTACGCGCTGAACGACAACTCGTTCAACACCGTCTTCGGCCCGTCCAGCCCCGGCGCGATCAACCTGGTCTCCGGTCAGACGCACGGCCTGCAGCCGGTCGATTCGGTCACCGGCGAGCCGAAGGTCGACCCGCACACCGCGGCTTCCCCGGACTCCCGCGGCGTCGGCACGATGATCACCGACCCGGACCCGGCGTTCGACGACTGCTCGGACAAGAACCACACCGCGAAGGACAACCTCGGCGCGTTCCAGGGCCGCAACGTCGGCGACCTGCTGAACGCACGCGGCGTCACCTGGGGCTGGTTCGAGGGCGGCTTCCGGCCCACCGGCGAGGCGAACGGATACGCCGTCTGCGGGACGAAGCACCCGAACGTGGGCGGCCAGGCGTCCGTCGACTACAGCCCGCACCACGAACCGTTCCAGTACTACCAGTCGACCGCGAACCGGAAGCACCTACCGCCGTCCTCGCTGCACGCGGTGGGCCAGCACGACCAGGCGAACCACCAGTACGACGTCCGCGACTTCAACGACGCCCTTGCCGCGGGCACCATGCCGGCGGTGAGTTTCCTGAAGGCTCCGGAGTATCAGGACGGACACGCCGGTTACTCGGATCCGTTGGACGAGCAGGCTTTCGTGGCCGACGAGATCAACCGGATCCAGGCGTCGCCGCAGTGGAAGAACACCGCGATCGTGCTGGCGTATGACGATTCGGACGGCTGGTACGACCACGTCGCGCCGAAGGTGGTGAATGGTTCGCATGATTCAGCCCAGGATGCTTCGGTGTGCACTTCGAAGCCGGTGAAACTGGGCGGGTTCGCGGATCGGTGCGGGTACGGGCCGCGGCTGCCGTTGCTGGTGATTTCGCCGTACAGCAAGGTTAATCATGTCGACCACACGATGACCGATCAGACGTCGGTGCTGCGGTTCATCGAGGACAACTGGCATCTCGGGCGGATCGGCGGCGGGTCGTTCGATGTGCTG
The DNA here is from genome assembly GCF_041346965.1 of Amycolatopsis sp. cg13. Taxonomy (GTDB): domain Bacteria; phylum Actinomycetota; class Actinomycetes; order Mycobacteriales; family Pseudonocardiaceae; genus Amycolatopsis. The sequence continues at coordinate 1,170,934 of NZ_CP166848.1, read as the reverse complement.
GCGGCGCCGTTGACGGGGATGTTCGATTTTTCGCATCCGAGGGCGAAGCCGTTGAAGCTGGATCCTAAGACTGGGGCTGTGGTGGGGTAGCGGTTACGGCGGGCGGCTCGTCGCCTGGCGGCGACATTGCGCCCTTGGTTGCGTGGGGCACCCCGAAGCTGAGTGTGCTGACGGTTCGGGGTGCTTGTCAAGGCGGGAAAGATGCCTTGACAAGCACCCCGAACCGCAGAGAAGGCTTCGTATCGGGGTGCGGGGGAGGGCCTGGGTGCCTCGAACGTTGGGTGCAGCGGCTGCGGTTTCGGGGTGGGGCTAGCGCCCCAATGCCACATTGGGTGCATGCGACGCACCCAATGCCGCATTGGGGCGGTCGCGCTCGCGGCAAGGGCGGGGGCTGTCTGTGAGGGGCCCCTTGAGGGAATGCGGGTCGTGAGGGGAACCCTGAGGGAATCTGATTCCCTCAGGGTTCCCCTCACGTACGGTTCGGGGCGGCGGAAACCAGTGCGGCCCGCCCGGGAGAACCGGAGCGGGCCGCAAGGCTGTGTTACCGAGGCGTCAGGACTGCGTCATCTTCCGCAGCACGTACTGCAGGATGCCGCCGTTGCGGTAGTAGTCCGCCTCGCCCGGGGTGTCGATGCGGACGACCGCGTCGAACTCCACCTTCGAACCGTCTTCCTTCGTGGCCGTCACGTGGACCGTCCGCGGCGTCTCGCCGTCGTTCAGCTTCGTGATGCCCTCGATGTCGAACGTCTCGGTGCCGTCCAGCTTCAGCGACGACGCCGACTCGCCCGCCGGGAACTGCAGCGGGATGACGCCCATGCCGATCAGGTTGGAGCGGTGGATGCGCTCGAACGACTCGGTGATCACCGCGCGCACACCCAGCAGCGAAGTGCCCTTGGCCGCCCAGTCGCGCGAGGAGCCGGAGCCGTACTCCTTGCCGCCCAGCACGACCAGCGGGGTGCCCGCCGCCGCGTAGTTCTGGGCCGCGTCGTAGATAAACGCCTGCGGGGCGCCTTCCTGGGTGAAGTCGCGGGTGTAGCCGCCCTGCACGTCGTCCAGCAGCTGGTTGCGCAGCCGGATGTTCGCGAAGGTGCCGCGGATCATGACCTCGTGGTTGCCGCGGCGCGAGCCGTAGGAGTTGAAGTCCTTGCGCTCGATGCCGTGCTCGACCAGGTACTGCGCGGCCGGCGTGCCCGGCTTGATCGCGCCGGCGGGGGAGATGTGGTCGGTGGTGACCGAGTCGCCCAGCTTCGCCAGCACCCGGGCGCCGGAGATGTCCTGCACCGGAGCCGGTTCGGCGGCCATGCCGTCGAAGTACGGGGGCTTCCGGACGTAGGTGGACTCGGCGTCCCACTCGAAGGTCTTGCCGGTCGGCGTCGGGAGCGACTTCCAGCGCTCGCCGCCGTCGAACACGTCGGCGTAGTCCTTCGTGAACATCTCCTGGGTGATCGCGGAGTCGATGGTCTCCTGGATCTCCTGCGGCGACGGCCAGATGTCCTTCAGGAACACGTCGTTGCCGTCGCCGTCCTGGCCGAGCGGCTGGGTCGCGAAGTCGAAGTCCATCGTCCCGGCCAGCGCGTAGGCGATGACCAGCGGCGGGGACGCCAGGTAGTTCATCTTGACGTCCGGGTTGATCCGGCCTTCGAAGTTCCGGTTGCCCGAGAGCACCGAGACCGCGGTGAGGTCGTTCTCCTGGATCGCGGCGGAGATCTCGTCCGACAGCGGGCCCGAGTTGCCGATGCAGGTGGTGCAGCCGTAGCCGACCAGGTGGTAGCCCAGCTTCTCGAGGTACGGCCAGAGACCGGCCTTGTCGTAGTAGTCGGTGACGACCTGCGAGCCCGGAGCCATCGACGTCTTGACCCACGGCTTGACCGACAGGCCCTTGTCGACCGCGTTGCGCGCGAGCAGCGCCGCGCCCAGCATGACCGACGGGTTGGAGGTGTTGGTGCACGAGGTGATCGAGGCGATCACGACGGCGCCGTGGTCGAGGATGAAGTCGCCGCGGTCGGCGGTCGACACCTTGACCGGCTTGGTCGGGCGCCCGGTGGCCCCGTTCGCCGCGGACTGCACCGGCACGGCGGTCTCGTCCTTGAACGACAGCGCGGCCGGGTCGGAGGCCGGGAAGGTCTCCTCGACGGTCTCGTCGACGTTGGTGTGCGGGGTGGGCTGCTCGTCCTCGGCGTAGTCGTGCACCGACTTGCGGAACGAGGACTTCGCGTCGGTCAGCTCGATGCGGTCCTGCGGGCGCTTCGGGCCGGCGATCGACGGGACGACCGTCGACAGGTCCAGCTCGAGGTACTCCGAGTACTGCGCCTCGTGCGCCGGGTCGTGCCAGAGGCCCTGCTCCTTGGCGTAGGCCTCGACCAGCGCGACCTGCTCGGCCGAGCGGCCGGTGAGCTTGAGGTAGCGGACGGTCTCGTCGTCGATCGGGAAGATCGCCGCGGTGGAGCCGAATTCCGGGCTCATGTTGCCGATGGTGGCGCGGTTGGCCAGCGGCACCTGGGCGACGCTTTCGCCGTAGAACTCGACGAACTTGCCGACCACGCCGTGGCGGCGCAGCATCTCGGTGATCGTGAGCACGACGTCGGTCGCGGTGACGCCGGCCGGGATCTCGCCGGTCAGCTTGAAGCCGACGACGCGCGGGATCAGCATCGACACCGGCTGGCCCAGCATGGCCGCCTCGGCCTCGATGCCGCCGACGCCCCAGCCCAGCACGCCCAGGCCGTTGACCATGGTGGTGTGCGAGTCGGTGCCGACGCAGGAGTCGGGGTACGCCTGGCCGCCCCGGGCCATGACGGTGCGGGCCAGGTGCTCGATGTTGACCTGGTGCACGATGCCGGTGCCCGGCGGGACGACCTTGAACTCGTCGAACGCGCCCTGGCCCCAGCGCAGGAACTGGTAGCGCTCGCGGTTGCGCTCGTACTCGATCTCCACGTTGCGCTCGAAGGCGTCCGCGCGGCCGAACACGTCGATGATCACCGAGTGGTCGATGACCATCTCGGCCGGGGCGAGCGGGTTGACCTTGTCCGGGTCGCCGCCGAGGTCGGTCACGGCCTCGCGCATGGTGGCCAGGTCGACCACGCAGGGCACGCCGGTGAAGTCCTGCATGATCACCCGGGCGGGCGTGAACTGGATCTCGATCGACGGGTCCGCGTTCGGATCCCAGCCGCCGAGCGCGCGGATGTGGTCGGCGGTGATGTTCGCGCCGTCCTCGGTGCGCAGCAGGTTCTCGAGGAGGATCTTCAGGCTGTAGGGCAGCCGCGCGGCGCCTTCGACCTTGTCCAGGCGGAAGATCTCGTACGAGTTCTCTTCCACCTGCAAGGTGTCCTTGGCGCCGAAGCTGTCCTTGCTAGGTGCAGTCACGTCTAACTCCAGTGGCATGGATTCCACGCCGCCGCCGGCGTGTCCTCCCGGGTCAGTTCGGTGTCGTTCTCCGGGTCGTCGGGTCGACCCAGGCGAGTCTTGCGCACCCCCACCGTAGAACCGGAACCGGGAGGGCACACCTCGTCCGTCGCCCCAAACAGTACGCGTGTCCTGTATTTCGTTCAAGACGACACGCGGAGTGACGTGCGCCATCCGGACACGCCGCTCCGCCAGGTCCCCCGAACAGGGGAAATGATCTCCGCGGTGTGTAAGTTCTTCCTGTTGCTTGTGATAGTGGTGTGACTGCAGTGGTACGCGGTGTGTCCGTGCTTGTCCGAAACGGCGCGCGGGCGGCCGGCGAGCGGAGGTGGCGGGGCGTGATGGCCAGGCGGGGACGGTCCGGGACGGCGGGTGCGCCGGCGCGCGGCGCCGGAGCCCGGCGCGGCCTGACGGTTGCGACGGTCGCCTTGGTCGCGCTGCTCGGCGCGACGAGCACCGGGCTCGCGGTGCCTCCTCCGCCGCCGAACCCGAGCGATTCGTCGATCGACTCGGCCAAGGGCGACGCCAACGCGAAAGCGGGCGAGGTCGGGCGGCTCACCAACCAGCTCGCGCAGGCCGAGCAGAAGCTCAGCTCGCTGCAGGACGACGTCGAGCTGAAGCAGGAACAGGCCATGAAGGCCCTGGTCGACCTGCAGACCGCGCAGGACGAGGCCACCCAGGCGCAGAACGACGCGAAGTCCGCGCGCCAGGAGGCGGACGCGGCGGTCGGCGCGATCGAGAAGGCCCGCGCGGACGCGAAGAAGTTCGCCGCCGCCAGCTTCGAGCAGGGCAGCACGATCGGGTCGGTCTCGGCGTACCTCACCTCGGACAGCCCGAAGGACCTGCTCGCCCGCGCCCAGCTGCTCAACGCCATCGGCGGCTCGCGGCTGAACGCGATGGACCGGCTCCAGCAGGCCCAGACCGAGAAGGCCAACAAGGACTCCGCCGCGCGCAAGGCGCTCGAGCTCGCGCAGCAGAAGCAGGACGCGGCCACGCGGGCGAAGGGCACCGCGGACGCCGCGCAGTCCGCCGCCGTTTCCGCGCAGGAGGCCCAGGCCGCGCAGAACACGCAGCTGGAAGCCAACAAGAACTCCGTCGAGCAGCAGCTGTACGCGGCGCAGGCGAAGGTCAACGGCCTGCAGGGGCAGCGCCAGCGCTACCAGGACTGGCTCGCGCAGAAGCAGCGCGAGGACGAGGAGCGCGCGCGGCAGGCGGCGCTGCGGGCGGCCGCGGCGAACAACAACGACGACGGCGGGGACGACAACGGCGGCGGAAGCCGCGGCCGTCCGTCCCCGGCGGCGGGCAGTTCGATCGAGGCCGTGATCGCGCGGGCGCTGTCGAAGGTGGGCATGCCGTACGCGTGGGGCGGCGGCAACGGCAGCGGCCCGACCCGCGGCATCCGCGACGGCGGCGTGGCCGACCGGTACGGCGACTACCGCAAGATCGGCTTCGACTGCTCCGGCCTGATGATCTACGCCTTCGCCGGCGTGCAGGGGCTGCCGCACTTCAGCGGCTACCAGTACACCTCCGGCCGCCGGGTGCCGCTGTCGCAGATGCGCCGCGGCGACATGCTTTTCTGGGGCGGCTCGGGCGGCATCCACCACGTCGCCCTGTACCTGGGCAACGGGCAGATGGTCGAGGCCCCGCAGTCGGGTTCGTACGTGCGCGTGGTTCCGGTCCGCTACGGCGGGATCATGCCGTACGCGACGCGGCTTATCGGCTGAGCGGGTTCCACACGTAGGGCGTTGTTTCGGTGACGGCGGTGAAGCCGAGCCGTTCGAGGATCGGGCGGCTGGTAGGCAGCGCGTCGACCTGCAGGTAAGCCACTCTGCGAGCCCGCGCCGCCCCAACCCGGTGTGCCACGAGTGCGCGGTACAGGCCCCGGCCGCGCCATTCGGGCAGCGTCGCGCCGCCCCACAATCCGGCGAATCCGGTTCCGGGCACCAGTTCCAGCCGGGAGGCGGCCACGAACCGGCCGTCCGCTTCGGCGACGACGTGCGTGGTGGTCCCGGAATCGGCACGGGCCCGGGCGAGCAGATCGGCGGCGACCGCGGCCTCGTCGTGGCCGAACACCGTCGCCGAGAGCGTCGCGATGCGCAGCAGGTCGTCGTGGCCGTCAGCTTCGCGCACGACGATGTCGGCGGACGGCGGGGCCGAGGCGGCGACCGCGTCCAGCGGCGCGATCAGGACGGTTTCGGTCTCCTCCGGCGCGAAACCGGCGGCCAGCAAGCGTTCGGGAAGCTCCGCGGGACGGTCGTGGCTGCGGGTTTTCCACTCGAACTCTTCGCCGCGGGCGGCGAAAAACGCACGCTGGCGGGCGATCAGCTCGTCGAGCGCGGCGCCGGTCACGCCGAGGTCGGGCGGGCCGGAGACGAAACCGCGGCGGCCGCCGGTGAGGCGGGCGAGCGGGCCGTCGAGAGTCAGCTGTTGTCCGGGTTCGGCCTGCGTCAGCTCGGCTCGGCGGACTTCGCGGTCGTAGGCGGCGAGCAGCCGCGCGGCGTCGGGCACGTCGGCAACCTAACCCGCCCGGCCGCGGAGCGCGCGCGGGTTTTCGCGGCGGGCGCTCGTGAGTGGCGTTGCCGGTTAGAACCGGCAACGCCACTCACGAGGGCCACCCCCGCCGCTCTCGGTTTTTCGCTGCGGGCACGCTGGGGCCATGACTGAACGCCCCCGGTTCGCGGGGATCGTGCTGGCCGGCGGGGCCGCGCGCCGGCTGTCCGGAGTGGACAAACCGGAGCTGCGGGTCGGCGGGATCTCCTTGCTGGGCCGGGCGGTCGAGGCGCTGGCCGGGGCGGAGCCGGTCGTGGTGTGCGGTCCGCGGCGGCCGGGATACGACGTCGTCTGGACTCGCGAAGCGGTTCCGGGCGCGGGGCCGGTCGCGGCGCTGGCTGCGGGGCTGGAGGCAGCAGGGGACGCCGAGATCGTCGTGCTGCTCGCCGCTGATCTCCCCGGGATCCGCCGCTCCACAGTGGACCGGCTGCGGTCCACTGTGGGCACCGCAGATGGCGCCGTCCTCGTTGACGCAGCAGGGGAGCGGCAATGGTTGGTGAGCGCTTGGCGCACCGCCGCGTTGCGCGCGGCGATGCCCGAACATCCGGAGAACGCGTCGCTGCGCCGGACGCTCGGCGGGTTGCGGATCGCCGAGACGGCCGCCGAACCCGGCGAGAGCGACGACATCGACACGCCGGAGGACCTGGAAAAGCACCGCTGACAGGGGCTTCACAGCTGTCACACCGGCGATGCGATTGGCTACCGTCGCGGGAAGTTCTCGACCCAGTAGGGTCGCGGGCGAGCACGCAGACGTGAAACCCCTGGAGGAAGAGTGACCGAGCCCGGCTTCGCCGAGGGAGCGAACGGGCAGCAGCCCGGCACCCCGGCGCGGGACGCCCAGCTGCTGGAACGCACCGTGTTCGAGGTGAAGCGCGTCATCGTCGGACAGGACCGGCTGGTGGAGCGCATGCTCGTCGGGCTGCTGGCGAAGGGGCACCTGCTGCTCGAAGGCGTGCCCGGGGTCGCGAAGACGCTCGCGGTCGAGACGTTCGCGCGCGTCGTGGGCGGTTCGTTCTCCCGCGTGCAGTTCACCCCCGACCTGGTGCCCGCCGACATCCTCGGCACGCGCATCTACCGCCAGGGCGCCGAGCGCTTCGACGTCGAGCTCGGTCCGGTCGTCGCGAACTTCGTGCTCGCCGACGAGATCAACCGCGCCCCGGCGAAGGTGCAGTCGGCGATGCTGGAGGTGATGGCCGAGCGGCACGTGTCGATCGGCGGCAAGACCTTCCCGATGCCCGACCCGTTCCTCGTGCTGGCCACGCAGAACCCGATCGAGAACGAGGGCGTCTACCCGCTGCCGGAAGCCCAGCGCGACCGGTTCCTGTTCAAGATCCTCGTCGAGTACCCCTCCGCCGAGGAGGAGCGCGAGATCATCTACCGGATGGGCGTCACGCCGCCGGAGCCGCACGAGGTGCTGAGCCCGGCCGAGCTGGTCCGGCTGCAGGGCGTCGCGTCGCAGGTGTTCGTGCACCACGCGCTGGTCGACTACGTCGTGCGGCTGGTGCTCACCACGCGCACCCCGAACGACCACGGGCTTTCCGACGTCGCGGGCTGGGTGTCGTACGGCGCCTCGCCGCGCGCGAGCCTCGGCATCATCGCCGCCGCGCGGGCGCTGGCGCTGGTGCGCGGCCGGGACTACGTGCTCCCGCAGGACGTCGTCGACGTCGTGCCGGACGTGCTGCGCCACCGGCTCGTGCTGTCCTACGACGCGCTGGCCGACGGAGTGCCAGTGGACCACATCGTCACCCGCGTGCTGCAGACCGTGCCGCTGCCGCAGGTTTCGGCCCGGCCGCAGGGCGGCGCCGGCCCGGTGCCGGCGGGCGCGCCCGTCAGGTAGCGGCGTGGCTGGCACCTCTGAGAAAGATCCGGGCGGACGTCCCGGCTGGGCGCCGCCGATCCTGCGCGGCGACCGGATGGAAGCGGGACTGCGCACCCTCGAACTCGAAGTGCGCCGCCGCCTCGACGGCTTGCTCCAGGGCAACCACCTCGGCCTCGTGCCGGGGCCGGGTTCGGAGCCCGGCGAGGCGCGGCCGTACCAGCCCGGCGACGACGTGCGCCGGATGGACTGGGCGGTCACCGCGCGCACCACGACGCCGCACATCCGCGAGACGGTGGCGGACCGCGAGCTGGAGACGTGGGTCGTCGCGGACATGTCCGCGAGCCTCGACTTCGGCACCGCGCTGTGCGAGAAGCGCGATCTGGTGGTCTGCGCGACCGCTGCCGTCGCGCATCTGACCGGCGGGGGCGGTAACCGGATCGGCGCGCTCGTGTCCAATGGCGAAGGCACCACTCGCCTTCCGGCGCGCGGCGGGCTTCCGCACGCCCGCGGCCTCGTCCGGCGGCTGGCCGAAACACCTCGTGCCGCCGAGGGCGTCCGCGGCGATTTCGCTGGCGCGTTGGAACAGTTGCGCCGTCCGCCGCGTCGGCGAGGCTTGGCGGTGGCGATTTCGGACTTCCTCGGCCCGATGGACTGGGAGCGCCCGTTGCGCGCGCTCGGCGGTCGGCACGAGCTGATCGCGATCGAGATCGTCGACCCGCGCGATGTGGACCTGCCGGAGGTCGGCACTGTCGTGCTGGCCGACCCGGAGACCGGACGGCAACGCGAGGTGCACGCTTCGGCGTTGCTGCGCAAGGAATTCGGCGCGGCGGCGAACGCGCACCGGCAGACGGTCGCGGCCGGTCTGCGCCGGGCCGGGGCCGCGCATCTGGTGCTGCGCACCGATTCCGACTGGATCGCGGACATGGTGCGGTTCGTGGTCGCCCGCAAGCGTCGCTGGTCCGGAGGTGTCGCATGAGCGCCGTTCACGCGGCCGCCGCCCGGGCAGCCAGTAAGGAGGCGACGGCATGAGCCTCGCCGGTTTCAGTTCGCCGTGGTGGTTCCTGCTGCTGCTCGCGGTCGCCGCGGTGGCGGGCGCGTACGTGCTGTCGCAGCGGCAGCGTCGTCGCCGGGTGATGCGGTTCGCGAATCTCGAACTGCTGGAGAAGGTCGCGCCCAAGGCGCAGGGCTGGATCCGGCACGTGCCCGCGGCGCTGATCGTGCTGTCCCTGCTGTTCCTCACGGTCTCGCTGGCTGGTCCGACGGCCGAGCAGAAGGTGCCGCGCAACCGGGCGACGGTCATGCTGGTGATCGACGTTTCGCTGTCGATGGAAGCCACCGACGTCGCCCCGACGCGGCTGAAGGCGGCACAGGACGCGGCGAAACAGTTCGCGCAGAACATGACGCCGGGCGTCAACCTGGGCCTGATCTCGTTCGCCGGAACCGCGACCGTGCTCGTCAACCCGACCACCGATCGGGCGGGCGTGTCGAAGGCGATCGACAACCTGAAGCTCGCCCAGTCCACCGCCACCGGCGAGGGCATTTACGCGGCGATGCAGTCGATCCAGAGCTTCTCCGCCGTGGTCGGCGGCGCGGACGGCCCGCCGCCCGCGCGGATCGTGCTGATGAGCGACGGCAAGCAGACGGTCCCGGAAGACCTCTACGCCCCGCGCGGCGCGTACACCGCGGCGCAGGCGGCGAAGCAGGCGCAAATGCCGATCTCGTCGATCTCGTTCGGCACCGAGCACGGATCGGTCGACATCGAGGGCAAGCAGCAGGATGTCCGAGTGGACGACGAATCGCTGCGCGAAATCGCCCGGCTGTCCGGCGGCGAGTTCTACAAGGCGGCGAGCGCGGACGAGCTGAAACGCGTGTACGCCGACCTGGGCGAGCAGATCGGGTACGAGCTGAAGAACGCCGACGCGAGCAAACCGTGGGTGGTGCTGGGAACGATCATCCTGATGGCCGGAGCCGCGACTGCGCTGGTGTTCGGCCAGAGACTGCCGTAAGCCCGTGAAGGACTCCTTGGGGGAATCAGATTCCCCCAAGGAGTCCTTCACGGCGTTGCGAAGCCGTTCTGCCGCCAGCCTTCGTAGACGGCGATAGCGGCTGTGTTGGCCAGGTTCAGCGACCGGTTGTTCGGCAGCATCGGCAACCGCAGCCGATCGGTGACCTCCGGCGCCCGCTGAACCTCGTCCGGCAGTCCGGCGGACTCCGGCCCGAACATCAGCACATCGCCCGGTTCGTAGGCCACCTCGGTGTAAAGCCGGGTCGCGGTGGCGCTGAACGCGTACACCTTCGAGGGCAGCAAAGCCCTCCACGCCGCAGCCAGATCAGCGTGCACGTGGACCCGCGCGAGGTCGTGGTAATCGAGCCCGGCGCGGCGAAGCTGCTTGTCCTCCAAAGTGAATCCCAACGGCTCCACCAGATGCAGCTCGCACCCGGTGTTCGCCGCGAGCCGGATCGCGTTGCCGGTGTTGGGCGGGATTTCGGGGCAGTAGAAGAGCACTCGGAACATCACGCCGCCTCGGGGAGATACTTCGCGTAGGCCGCGCGCACCTCCGGCGGCGGTTCGGCCTTGCGGTAGTTCTCGGTGTCGACGAACACGTACCGCAGCCGGATCTCGGTCGTCACCGTGCCGCCGCGCCGGACTTCCACCTCGAACTGCATCGACGTCGTGCCCAGGTGCGCGAGGTACACCGCGACCACCAGCTCGTCGTCGAACCGGCACGGAGCGAAGTACCGCAGGTTCGATTCGGCGACCACCACGTCGACCCCGGTGGCGAGGAGCGCGTCGTGCGAGCCGAAGAGGGCTCTCTCCACCTCGAAGGCCGCCATGTCCGCGTAGGCGAGGTAGTGCGCGTTGAAGACGATGCCCTGGCCATCGCATTCGTGGTAACGCACGCGGAGGGGCATTTCGACGAGAGGGCGGCGTTCGGTCACGCGACCAATCTAGCGATCACCCGTGGAGCGCCCGGTAGGTGTCGGCGGCACCGCGGTGGAGGGGGACGGGCTGGGTGCCGATGAGCGTCCGCACGTCGAGGAACTGCGTCCCGACCGCCTGCGCGGGCACAAGCTCGGCGGCCCGCTCGACAAGCACCCGCACCACCGCCGCAGCGACGTCGAAGGGCAGCTTCGGCGAGCAGACCAGCAGATTCGCGACGCCGATCGTCGGAAGCGAGCCGACTCCGCGGTAAGCCCCAGCAGGCACCTGCACCTGCTCGTACAGCGGCCCGTACGCCTTGCGCAGCTGGGGGAGCACCGACGTCAGCGGAAGCAGGGCGAGCGGCGTCGTGCGGTTGAGGTCGGCGAGCGCGGGCGTCGGGATCCCGCCGGACCACAGGAACGCGTCGATCCGGCGGTCGTGCAGCGCGGCGATCGCGTCGTTCAGCGGCAGGTGCTGCTCCTGGACCGGGACGCCGTTCGCGGCGAAGACCCGTTCGCCCAGTTGCGCGGCGCCGGAACGGCTGGCGCCGACCGAGACCGGGCGTCCGGCGAGCGAACGCAGGTCGGTGAGGTGGTCTGCGGCGCGGACGACCAGCTGCAGGTAGTTCTCGTAGACGCGGCCGAGTGCTTGCAGCGGAACGGGTTTCCCGAACGGCGTGCCGCCGGTGGTCGCGGATTGAGCCACGTCGGCGAGTGTCAGGCCGAGGTCAGCGGTGCCGTCGCTGACCCGTTGGACGTTCTCGACGCTCGCCTCGGTGGGGAGCGCGCTGCAGTGCAGCCGCGGTTCTGCGCGCGACAGTTCGGCGGCCAAGACCTCGGCGAAGGCCAGGTAGAAGCCGCCGGGTTCGCCGGACGCGATGGTGATCCGCCGCTCCGGGCCGCGGTAGGTGTCGTCGCAGGCGGCGAGCGCGAGGGCGAGACCGCCGAGGAGCGCGGCGCGACGGGTGACGGTCATGGCGTCACCTCGGCGGGCAGCGTGATCCGGACCTGCAGGCCGTGCGGTTCGACCGCGCGCAGCTCCAGAATCCCGCCCCGCGCACGGGTTTGCTCCCGGGCGATGGCGAGTCCGAGGCCGGTTCCGCGCGGGGCGCCGTCGCCGCCGGCGCGCCAGAACCGTTCGGTGGCGCGGGCGAGGTCGTCTGGCGGGAGGCCGGGACCGTCGTCGGTGACGATCAGCGTGACAGTGTCCGAAGTGGACTCCCAAGCGGCGGTGATGGTCGCTCCCCGGCCGGCGTGGTGGACGGCGTTGTCCAGCAGGACGTCGAGAATCTGCGCGAGTTCGCTCTCCGGCGTCCGCACCAGCAGCGGCTCGGTGTGGCCGGCGCACGGCACGAGGGTCGCGCCCGCTTCGTCGGCGGACAACCGCCACGCGTCGACCCGTTCCGCCACGACCGCGGCGAGGTCAGCGGGCTCGTCGTCGGCGCGCGCGGCCAGCCGGGTCGCGGTGCTTTCCGCGGTGGCGAGGGCGAGCAGACCGTCGAGAATCCGTTCCAGCCGTTCGACTTCCGCGACCGTGGCGTCGTAAGCCGGGCGGTTTTCGACCTCGGTTCCGAGCAGGTCGAGCCGGAGCCGCAAGGCGGCCATCGGGTTGCGCAGCTGATGCGAGGTGTCCGCGACGAGCCGCTGCTGCTGGTTCGCCGACTCCACCACCGCGTCGGACATCCGGTTCACCGACGCCGCGAGCGACCGCAGTTCGCGCGGCCCGGACCGTTCCGGCACCTGCGCCCGGCGTCCGCCCGCCACCGCCAGCACGCCGGTTTCCAGCTCCACCAGCGGCCGCACCATCCACCGCGACAGCAAGACCGCCAGCAACACGAACAGCGCCGCGACCACCATCGCCCCGGCCGCGATGGCGCTCCACGCGGCTCCGACGTCCGCCGCCGCGGCGGTCACCGAAGCCCGCAGCAGGACCACGCCGGACACCCGCGTCCCGGTGCCGACCGGGCGGGCGAAGAGCACCGGAGTGTCCGACCACGGCCGGATCCGCTCGACCGGCGCTTCCGGCTCGTTCCGCAACGTCGCCTCGATGATGCTCCGCGCGGCGGGATCGCTGCTGGTCAGGCCGCCGGTTTCGACGAGCGGCCGCCGTTGCGCGTCGACGATCAGGACGCCTTCGCTGTATAACGACGAATACACCCGCGCGTCGGCGCTCAACGCGGTCGCGTCGCCGGAATCGACGGCCTGTTGCGCCAGCACCACGAAGCGATCGACGTCGCTGCTGCGCGAAATCACCAGCTGCTGCGTCCGTTGATCGGCCGTCGCTGACAGCAACGGCACCGCGAACGCTGCCACGACGGCGAGCGCGAGCGTGACGAGAACAGCCAGCAGGCGAGTGCGCACCGATCAGCCCCGGCCGAGCCGGTAGCCGAAACCGCGGATCGTGGTGAGCAGGCCGGGCCGGTCGAGCTTCGCGCGCAGCTGTGTCATGTGGACGTCGAGCGAGCGCGAGACGGCGAGGTACGCGTCGCCCCACACCTCGTCCATCAGCTGCTGCCGGCTCACCGCGGTGCCGGGCCGCGCGGCGAGCACCGCCAGGACGGCGAATTCCTTGGTGGTCAGCCCGATGTCCCGGCCGTCGACCACGACCCGGCGCGCGCCGAGGTCGATCTCGACGTCCTCGACGTGCACGACCGGGTCTTTCGGCGCGGGGGAGGAATGGCTCGCCCGCCGCGCCACGGCGTCCATCCGGGCCAGCAGCTCAGCCATCCGCACCGGTTTCGCCAGGTAGTCGTCGGCGCCGAAACGCAGCGCGCGGACGACGGAACGTTCGTCGTCGCGCGCGGTCAGCACGATCACCGGCACCGGCGACACCTGGCGGATCTTGCGCAGCACGTCCAGCCCGTCGAGATCCGGCAGGCCGAGGTCGAGCAGCAGCAGGTCCGCGTCCCGGTGCCGGGTGAGGGCGTCCGAGCCGCGGCCGACCGCGGTGACGGGGTGGCCGTGCGCGTGCAGCGTTTCGGCGAGTGCCCGGGCGACCCCGGTGTCGTCCTCGACGAGCAGCACGCGCACGGCCGTCCTCCTGATCAGTCCTCGCCGCGCTCGAGAGCGGACGAACGCGAAGTTTCCCGCATTGTCGCGTACACGACGAGCGACACGAGAACGCAACCCGCGACGTACCAGAAGAAGAGCGATTCGTGACCGGCCTTCTTCAGCGCCTGGGCGATCAGCTCGGCGGTCCCGCCGAAGATCGCGACGGTGAGCGCGTACGGCAGGCCGACGCCGATCGCGCGGATCCGCGTCGGGAACAGCTCGGCCTTCACGATCGCGTTGATCGAGGTGTAGCCGGTCACGATCACCAGCGCGCCGAGCAGCAGCAGGAACGCGAGGAACGGCTGGCTGGTGCGCGCCATCAGGGTCATGATCGGCACGGTCAGCAGGGTGCCCGCGATGCCGAAGAACATCAGCAGCTTCCGGCGGCCGATCTTGTCCGACAGCTTCCCGGCGAGCGGCTGCAGGATCGCGAAGACCAGCAGCGCGAGGAACATGATCACGGTGACCGTGCGCCGCGGGATGTGCGCGGTGTTCTCCAGGAACTTCTGCGTGTAGGTGGCGTAGGTGTAGAACGCGACCGTCCCGCCGAGCGTCAGTCCGACGACGAGCAGGATCTCCCGCGGGTACTTCACGAGCTGGCGCAGCGTGCCGCGCTCGCCCTTGCCGGTCTCCGCGTTTTCGGTCACCCGCTGGTAGCTCTCGGACTCGTCCATCGACCGCCGCAGCGCCATCACGATCACCGCCGCGAGCGCGCCGACGACGAACGCGATCCGCCAGCCCCAGTCGCCCATCTGCTTGTCGGTGAGCACGCTCTGCAGGATCAGCTGCAGCCCCAGCGCGAGCAGCTGCCCGCCGACGAGCGTCACGTACTGGAAGCTGGAGTAGAACCCGCGCTTGCCGGGAGTGGCCACTTCGGACAGATACGTCGCCGAGGTGGAGTACTCGCCGCCGACCGAAAGCCCTTGCAGCAGCCGCGAGAACACCAGCAGGATCGGGGCCGCGATGCCGATCGTCGAATAGCCGGGCGTGACCGCGATGAGCAGCGAACCGCACGCCATCATCGAAACCGAGAGCACGAGAGCCGACCGGCGCCCGTAGCGGTCGGCGAACCGGCCGAGCAGCCAGCCGCCGAGCGGGCGCATGAGGAATCCGACGGCGAACACCGCCGCGGTGTTGAGGAACTGCGCCGTGGCATCGCCGCCGGGGAAGAACGCCTTCGCGAAGTAGACGGTGAACGCCGAATAGGCGTACCAGTCGTACCACTCGACGAGATTTCCGATCGAGCCGCGCAGCACGTTGCCGACCACGCGCCGCTCGTCCCGCGCCGAGCCGGCGTCCTGGATCCGGGTAGTCATCCTTGACCTCCTGTGTCGCGACTCACGGTGACCAACCGGGCGGTAACCATCAAGGTCGAGGCACGGTTCCTTACCGTCGCTTAGGACGGGAGTGCCGGGTGCGCCGCCGGTCAGCGCAGCCGATAGCCTCAGGCGGGCGCAACCGCGAAGACGACGAGGAGAACGCAGTGGGACGGTCGGTCTTGGTCACCGGCGGCAACCGTGGGATCGGGCTGGCGATCGCCCGGGACCTCGCCGAGCAGGGCCACCGGGTCGCGGTGACGCACCGCGGGTCCGGCGCTCCGGAGGGGCTCTTCGGCGTGCAGGCCGACGTCACCGACGCCGAGCAGGTGGACGCGGCGTTCAAGCTCGTGGAGGAGCACCAGGGGCCGGTCGAGGTCCTGGTGTCCAACGCCGGGCTCACCGACGACACCCTGCTCATGCGGATGTCGGAGGAGCAGTTCGAGCGCGTGCTGAACGCGAACCTCACCGGGGCGTTCCGCGTCGCGAAGCGGGCCTCGCGCGGCATGCTGCGCGCCCGCTGGGGCCGGTTCGTGTTCATTTCGTCCGTGGTGGGCCTTTCCGGCTCGGCCGGGCAGGCGAACTACGCTGCCTCGAAGGCGGGCCTGGTCGGCTTCGCGCGTTCGCTCGCGCGGGAGCTGGGCTCGCGCAACATCACCGCGAACGTGGTCGCGCCCGGTTTCGTGCACACCGACATGACCGACGCGCTGCCCGAGGACCGGCGCAAGGAGATCCTCGCCAGCGTCCCGTCCGGCCGCTACGCCGAACCGGCCGAGATCGCCGCCGCCGTGCGGTACCTGTCCTCGGACGAGGCCGGCTACGTCAACGGCGCGGTGCTGCCCGTCGACGGCGGCCTCGGCCTCGGCCACTGACCTTCCCGAGAAGAACACCCACGACCTGGAGGACGTGTTGCCCGGATTGCTCGAAGGCAAGCGGCTGCTGATCACCGGCGTCATCACCGACGCCTCGCTCGCGTTCCACGCGGCCCGCATCGCCCAGCAGGAGGGCGCGAAGGTCGTGCTCACCGGCTTCGGGCGCTTGTCGCTGGTGGAGCGCATCGCCAAGCGGCTGCCCGAGCCCGCCCCGGTGCTCGAGCTGGACGTCACGAACCAGGAGCACCTCGACTCGCTCGCCGACCGCGTCCGCGAGCACGTCGACGGCCTCGACGGCGTCCTGCACTCGATCGGCTTCGCGCCGCAGAGCTGCCTCGGCGCGCCGTTCCTGGACGCTCCCAGCGACGACGTGAAGGTCGCGGTCGACGTCTCGGCGTTCTCGTTCAAGTCCCTCGCCGTCGCGACCCTGCCGCTGCTCAGCAGTGGTGCCTCGATCGTCGGGATGGACTTCGACGCGCGCGTCGCTTGGCCGGTTTACAACTGGATGGGCGTCGCCAAGGCCGCGCTGGAGTCGGTGAACCGGTACCTGGCCAAGGAGCTTGGCCCGCGGGGTATCCGGGTCAACCTGGTCAGCGCTGGTCCGATGAAGACGATGGCCGCGAAGTCGATCCCCGGTTTCGGCGAGCTCGAAGCGGGTTGGGGCGACCGTGCGCCGCTCGGCTGGGACTCCGCGGATCCGGAGCCGACCGCCAAGACGGTGTGCGCCGTGTTGTCCGACTGGCTGCCTGCTACTACCGGTTCGATGATCATGGTCGACGGCGGAGTGCACGCACTCGGGATCTGAGCTTACTGGGTGAACGGCCCCGCGGGAGTGTTCCCGCGGGGCCGTTTTCTTTTACGCAGTAACCAGTTGCGGGGTTGTGTCGCGTTGGTGCAGGCGTAGCGCGAACGTGAGTGTTGCCAGCGCGAGTGCTCCTAGTGCGACGCTCACCCACGCGACGCTGGAGAAGCCCATACCTGCGCTGATCGTCGTGCCGCCCAGCCACGGGCCGACGGTGTTGCCTACGTTGAAAGCTGATGTCGTGCTTGCGCCGACTAGAGTTGAGGTCCCGCCTGCAGCTGCGTAAGCGCGTACGTTGAGCGCTGGGTTCGCCGCGAATCCAGCCGCCCCTAGGACGAGTACGGCGGCTACCGCGACTACGGCGTTGATGGCGAAGGCGAGCGCGACGAGGGCGGCTAGAGCGATGCCGAGGCTGCCGTAAAGAGTTGCGAACGGGTATGTGTCGGCGAGTTTGCCACCGGCGAGGATGCCGATTACCGCGCCGCCGCCGAACAGGGCTAGCACCACTGGCACGGCGGATTCGGGCAGTCCCGCGACGGAGACCAGCAGAGGAGCTAGGTAGCTGAACGTCGCGAAGACCATTGCCTGCAGGAGCGCGATCACGCCGAGTGCCAGCCACAAACGGCTGCGGCGGAATACTCGGAGTTCTTCGGCGATTCGCGGGGCTTCGGTTTCCTTGGCGGTGCGCGGGACTGACAGCAGAACGGCGATGGCGGCGATGACGGTTAGTGCGGCTACTGCCCAGAATGCGCTTCGCCAGCCTGCGTGTTGGCCGAGCAGGGTGCCTGCTGGGACGCCTACGACATTCGCGACTGTTAGGCCGCCGACCAGTACTGCTAGCGCTTGTCCCCGTCGGGCTTCCGGCACGAGGTTGACGGTGGTCGCGGCGGCTACTGCCCAGAATCCGGCGCAGGCTACTGCGCTGATGATGCGGGTGGCGAAGAGGATGCCGTAGCCGTCGGAGAGTGCGCCGATGACGTGGGAGGCGCTGAAGACGACGAGCAGGCCTAGGAGGGTGGTTCGGCGGGGGAGGCGGATTGTGCCTATCGCCAGCAAGGGGGCGCCGATGACCATGCCGATTGCGAAGGCGGAGATCAGCAGGCCTGCGTCTGGGATGGTTACGCCCAGGTCAGCGGCCATTCCGGGGAGGAGGCCGGTGATCATGAACTCGGAGGTGCCCAGCGCGAAGATGCTGAGCCCGAGTACGAAGACGGCTGCGGGCACGGGGGTTCTCTCTTTCTGAAATCGGCAGTACAAAATGAGGGTGGGGTTGGTGCGTGGTGGTGTTGTTGGGGCGGGGTGAGGGCGGCGGTGGCCTCGGGTTTCGGCTCGTCGCCTGGCGGCGACATTGCGCCCGTTGGTTGCGTGGGGCACCCCGAAGCTTGAGTGTGCTGACGGTTCGGGGGTGCTTGTCAAGGCGGGAAAGATGCCTTGACAAGCACCCCCGAACCGCAGGGACGCTTTATATCGGGGTGCGGGGGAGGGGCTGGGTGCCTCGATAGTTTTGTGCAGCGGCGGCGGTTTCGGGTTGGGGCTTGCGCCCCAATGTGGCATTGGGTGCGTCAGGCGCACCGAATGCCACATTGGGTGCGTGCGATGCACCCAATGCCACATTGGGGCGAATCCCGGCGGCGGGCGGAGCGGTCTGTGAAGGGGTCCCTCACTACCGGCCGCGGTACGTGAGGGGAACCCTGAGGGAATCAGAGTTCCTCAGGGTTCCCCTCACGTCCGGTCAGCGGGTGGTGCGAGGGTGGGGTGTCTTTGGTGTCAGCGGGCGGCTAGCGGCGGGAGACCGCGCTCGTGGCGATTTCCGCTACTGAGGTCAGTGCCTCTCGTTCTGCTCCGCGGCGGGACATCGTGCGGATTCCGGAGATGGTGGCGTGGATGAAGTTCGCGATTTCGGCGGCGTCGCGGTCGCGGGTGATGCTGCCGTCGGCCTGGCCGGTGCGGGCGAAGTGCGTTAGCGCTGACAGGTGCGCTTCGGTGTCCGCGTTCACCTGTGCGGCGACTTCCGGGTCGGTGGTGCCGAATTCGGCGATGGCGTTCACCATCAGGCAGCCGCGTCTGCCGTTTTCCAGTTCGTCGTCGATTGTCGAGGTGAGGAGCAGGCGGATGGCGCCTAGCCCGTCGGGAGCGTTGTCCAGCAGGGCCTCTCGCAGTCGGATGCCGCGGTGCGAGTAGTGGTCCAGTACGCGCCGGAAGAGTTCGTGCTTGCTGGAGAACGTGTTGTAGATGCTGCTGCGCCCTAGTCCGGTGGCGGCGCACAGTTCTTCGGTCGACGTGGACTCGTATCCGCGCGCCCAGAAGGCGTTCATGGCGCCTTCGAGCGCTTCGGTCTCGTCGAACTCGCGTGGCCTCGGCATGACGACCACGCTAACACATTTTGGATAGCGCAGTACATAACCGGGCCGCCGAGGCGTGCGGAGCGCCACAGGGGCAGGATGGACACCGTGGGTTACGACGCGTTGCTATGGCTTTCGTTCGGCGGTCCGGAGGGGCCCGACGAGGTGATGCCGTTCCTGGAGAACGTCACCAGGGGCCGGGGCGTGCCGCGGGAGCGGTTGCTCGAGGTGGCCGAGCACTACCAGCACTTCGGCGGGGTCTCGCCGATCAACCGGCTGAACCGGGCCGCGATCGCTGCGGTCGAGAAGCAGTTGGCGGCCGAGAACATCGAGCTTCCGGTGCACTTCGGCAACCGCAACTGGACGCCGATGGTCGAAGACACCCTGGCCGGGATGAAGGCCGCGGGCGTCCGTCGCGCTTTGGTGTTCCCGACTAGCGCGTACGGCGGCTACTCCGCGTGCCGCCAGTACGACGAGGACATCGAACGAGCCCGCGCCGCCGTCGGGGACGACGCGCCGGAATTGGTCAAGCTGCGCCAGTTCTTCGACCACCCGCTGTTCATCGCCGCGATCGCCGACGCGGTCCGCGCGGCCCACGCGAAACTCGGCGACCGCCCCGGCGCGCGCACGGTTTTCACCGCCCACTCGATCCCGGAAAGCGCCGACCTCGCCTCCGGCCCGCCCTCCGACGGCGGCCGCCGCTACTCGAACCAGATTGCCGAAGCCGCCCGTCTCGTGGCCGCCGAAGCCGGAATCGCCGAGTACGACGTCGTCTGGCAGTCGAGGTCCGGGCCGCCGCAGATTCCGTGGCTGGAACCGGACATCGTGGACCACATCGACGCCCTGCACGCCCAAGGCGTGGACTCCGTAGTGGTGAGCCCGATCGGCTTCGTCGCGGACCACCTCGAGGTGATCTGGGACCTGGACAACGAAGCCGCGGACCGAGCCGCCGAACACGGCATGGCCTTCGCCCGCGCCGCAACGCCGGACTCGGACCCGAGGTTCGCGGAAATGGTGGTCGAACTGGTCCGCGAACACCTGGCCGATGCCCCCGCGCGGAAACTCTCGCCTTTCCCCGCAGCCGGTTGCACCGTCAACGGCGCCCCCTGCGCGGTCGCCTGCTGCGAACCCCCTCGCCGCCCCACCCGCTGACCGGTCGTGAGGGGAACTCTGAGGGAATCAGATTCCCTCAGAGTTCCCCTCACGTACCGCAGCCGGTAGTGAGGGTCGCCTTCACGGACCGTTCCGCCCGCTACCGGGGCAACCCTCATTCGCGAAGCGAATCCGTCACCGGGACAGGCATCAAGCCTGCCGATCCCCCTGCTCAGCAAACACCCGCACCGCCTCGTTGACCGAAGCAGTCCGAGCCCCCCGAACGGCCTCCGCCAACGGCCGCAACGCCTCGGCTCGCCGGTTCACCGCCGAAGCCGACAACGCTCCACCTGGGTCGTCCGCCTGAGCAACAGCCAAAATCGCCGAAATCTCCTCGGCCCGCTGCAACACCCGCAACGCCCGCCCCGGCGTCCCCGCAGGCCACTCCACCTGCGGCCGAGCCCGCAAATGCGCCGACAACTCCGCCCGAACCCCAGGCCGATCGCTGGCCACGTCCAACGCCTGCAACGCCCCGGCACTGGCCCGGATCGCGTCCGTCAACCCGTGCTCAGCATCCGCCAACGGCTGATATTCCAGCGAAACCGGCGCGGCGAGCGAATACACCGTCCACCGCATCAGCCCTTCGGCGATCGGCTCCGGCACCAACCCGAACGCCAGCCCGCTCAACACGACCGCCTCGCCGCACCGCAACGCAGCGTCAGCGAACGGCCCGCCACCGCCCAGCCCGCGCACATCACCAGGAACCGGCAGCACGAGCTGGACGCTCCCCGCACCCTGCGCCCGCAACGCGAGCAGCAGTTGCACCGGAGTGGCCGCCCGATGGAACGCGAGCGGAAGATCGAAGGCGTCCGCCGCGGTGGGATCCGCCGCGACCACGTCGTGGGCCTCGGCCCACTCCTGCAGAGCATCGAGGACGTCGTCGGACGCCGCGGCCCCGTTCAGCCACGCGGAGGACCAGACGGCGAGGGTCGCACTGGGTCGGCACACGACTGCTGATTTTACCGGTTCCTCCCGGCTCCGCCGATCCCCGCCCGGCTGGAGCCGCTCCACGTCGACGGATGCCGGAACGGTCAGTAGCGTCGAAGGGGTGAACGCTGTTCCCGACGCTCTTCCCCGTACTGCCGGCGAGCTTCGCGCCGCCGGATACGCCCCGCGCCCGATCGCGCGCGAGATCCACGACAACCTGCTCGCCGCGCTGCGCGAGGGCCGCGACGCCTGGCCCGGCATCGTCGGCTTCTCCCGCACCGTGCTGCCCCAGCTCGAACGCGCCCTGCTCGCCGGCCACGACGTCGTCCTGCTCGGCGAACGCGGCCAGGGCAAGACCCGCCTGCTGCGCACCCTGGCCGGCCTGCTCGACGAGTGGACCCCGGTCATCGAGGGCTCCGAGCTGGGCGAACACCCGCTCGACCCGATCACGCCCGCCTCGATCCGCCGCGCCGCCGAACTCGGCGACGACCTGCCGGTGGCCTGGCGCCACCGCAGCGAGCGCTACACCGAAAAGCTGGCCACGCCGGACACGAGCGTCGGCGACCTGATCGGCGACGTCGACCCCGTCAAGGTCGCCGAAGGCCGCAGCCTCGGCGACCCCGAGACCATCCACTTCGGACTCGTGCCGCGCGCGCACCGCGGCATCGTCGCGATCAACGAGCTGCCCGACCTCGCCGAGCGGATCCAGGTCGCGCTGCTGAACGTCATGGAGGAACGCGACATCCAGGTCCGCGGCTACACGCTGCGGCTGCCGCTGGACGTCCTCCTCGTCGCGACCGCCAACCCCGAGGACTACACCAACCGCGGCCGGATCATCACGCCGCTGAAGGACCGCTTCGGCGCGGAAATCCGCACGCACTACCCGCTGGACGTCGAGTCCGAGGTCGCCGTGGTGCGCCAGGAAGCGAACCTCGTCGCGGAGGTCGGCGAGCCGCTGCTGGAGGTGCTGGCCCGGTTCGTGCGCAACCTGCGCGAGTCGCCGGTCATCGACCAGCGTTCCGGCGTGTCCGCCCGGTTCGCGGTGGCGGCGGCGGAAACCGTCGCGGCGGCCGCGTTGCGCCGGGCCGCGGTGACGGGGGAGGACCCGGCGGTCGCGCGTCCGGTCGACCTCGAAGCCGTGCCCGCCGTGCTGCGCGGCAAGGTCGAGTTCGAGCCCGGCGAGGAAGGCCGCGAGGTCGAGCACCTCGTGCACCTGATGCGCCGCGCGATCGCGGAAACCGCTCGCGAACGGTTCGCCGGGCTGGACCTGCGGCCGCTGTCCGACGCGGTCGCGGACGGCCACCTCGTCGCCACCGGCGAGCGCATCCCGGGTGCGGAAGTCCTTGCGGCGCTGCCGGAACTGCCGGTGCTGCACGAGGTCGCCCAGCGGGCCGGAGTGTCCGCGGACGAGCCGGCGGGCCGGATCGCGGCGGCGGTCGAACTGGCCCTGGAGTCGCTGTTCCTCGCTCGCAGGCTGGCGAAGGACTCCGACGACGGCACGACGGTCTACGGCGAATAATGCCGCTCTTACCGGAGGGATATTCCTACGGCCCGTGGCACGACGGGCCGGACCCGCTGGCCCCGCCCGCGGACCTGCGGGACGCACTGGACGAGATCGGCCGCGAGGTCATGGGCGGTTCGTCGCCGCGCTCGGCGCTCGAGGAGTTGCTGCGCCGCGGCACCGAACGCACTGCTGGCCTTGACGAATTGACCCGTCAGCTGTGGCAGCGCCGTTCGCAGATCCAGCGGCGGCACCGGCTGGACGGCACGCTGCAGGAAGTCCAGCAGCTGCTGCAGGAAGCACTCCAAGCCGAGCGCCGGGAACTGTTCCCAGACCCCGACGACGAGGCACGCTTCCGCGAAGCGCAGCTAGACGCGTTGCCACCGGGCACTGCGGCCGCCGTCCGAGAGCTGAACGAGTATGACTGGCGCTCGGATGAAGCACGGCAGAAGTACGAGCAGATCCGCGACCTCCTCGGCCGCGAGCTGCTGGACGCGCGGTTCCAGGGCATGAAGCAGGCGATGCAGAACGCCGGGCCCGAGGACGTCGAGCGGATCAACCAGATGCTCGGCGACCTCAACGCGCTGCTGTCCGCGCACGCCCAGGGCGCGAGCGACATCGGCGAACGCTTCAGCGAGTTCATGCGGCGGCACGGCGAGTTCTTCCCGGAGAACCCGCAGAACGTCGAAGAGCTGATCGACGTCCTCGCCGCCCGTTCCGCCGCCGCGCAGCGGATGCTGAACTCGATGTCCGAGGAACAACGGGCCGAGCTGGCCGAGCTGTCGCAGCAGGCCTTCGGCGACCCGAGACTGGCGCAGCAACTGTCCGCTTTGGACTCCCAGTTGCGGGCATTGCGGCCGGGGGAGGACTGGACGTCGTCCTCGCGCTTCCGCGGCCAGGATCCGCTGGGCCTCGGCGAAGGCGCGCAAGCGATGGCCGACCTGGCGGAGCTGGACGCCCTCGCCGAGCAGCTGGGCCAGTCGTATCCCGGCGCGCGCCTGGAGGACATCGACCTGGAGGCGCTGGAACGCCAACTCGGTCCGGACGCAGGCGTCGATGCTCGCCGGCTGTCCGAATTGGAACGAGAACTGCGTCAGCAAGGCCTGTTCGAACGCGCTGCGGACGGCACCTTGCGGTTGTCGCCCAAGGCATTGCGCCGCCTTGGCGAGACCGCACTGTCCGATGTGGTCAATTCGCTCCGCGGCAAAACCGGAGAGCGGGAGACCGAATCCGCGGGCGCGGCAGGCGAACCGACCGGGTCGAGCCGTCCCTGGCGGTTCGGTGACATGCAACCGTGGGATGTTCCGCGCACTGTGCGCAATGCGGTATTGCGCTCCACCGCGGTCGGGGCGGGCAGTGTGCGTCTCGACGTCGAGGATGTCGAGGTCATCGAGACTGAACATCGCTCGCGAGCGGCGGTAGCGCTGCTGGTCGACACATCGTGGTCGATGATCCAAGAGGGTCGCTGGCTGCCGATGAAGCGCACCGCGCTGGCGCTGCATCAGCTGATCAGCACCAGATTCCGCAACGACGCCTTGCAGCTGATCACCTTCGGCCGCTATGCGATGCCCGTGGAGCTGCCCGAACTCGTCGGTCTGGAAGGAACCTGGGAACAGGGCACCAACGCCCACCACGCGCTGTTGCTGGCCGGACGCCACCTGCGCCGTCACCCGGACGCCCAGCCGGTCGTCCTCATGGTCACCGACGGCGAGCCCACCGCTCACCTGGAACCCGACGGCGAAGCGGAATTCTCCTACCCGCCGGAACCGGCGACCATCTACAAGACACTGTCCGAAGTGGACAGAATCGCGAAGCTGGGCGCGTCGGTCACCGTCTTCCGGCTGGGCGACGACCCGCGCCTGGAAGCGTTCGTGGACACCATCGCCCGCCGCTCCGGCGGCCGCGTCATCGCCCCGGACCTGGACGGTTTGGGCGCGGCAGTAGTAGGCGACTACCTCCGCACCCGCCGCCGCTGACCGCTTGAGCGAACGTACGTGAGGGGAACCCTAGGGGAATCAGATTCCCTCAGGGTTCCCCTCACGGACCTCAGCGGCGGTGCACCAGGATCCGCGCGCCGTCGCCGGGCACGAGCGTGATGTGGCGGGTCTTCACTCGCTCCGGCCGCGGACTGGGCGCGCTCACCCGGTATCGCGTGAACAGTTCCCGCAGTACGATCGTCGCCTCCAGCAACGAGAATCCCGCCCCGAGACAGCGTCGTGCGCCGCCGCCGAACGGGAACCAGCTGCCGGCGGGCGGGCCGCTGCCGAGGAACCGCGTCGGGTCGAACACCTCCGGCGACGGATGGTGCGCCGGGTCCGCGTGAATGAGCGAAATCGACGGCAGCACCATGTGCCCGGCCGGAACCGTATACGGGCCGACCTGCACGTCCTTCGTGAGCTTCCGCGACACCTCGGAGATGATCGGCCGCAGCCGCATCGCTTCCTTGGCCACCGCTTCCAGGTACTTCTCGTCGCCCTCGTCCGCTGCGCGGGCGGTCTCCGCGGCGATCGCCGGATCACGGGCAAGCTCGTGCAGCGCCCAGGCCAGCGCGGTCGCCGTGGTCTCGTGTCCGGCCAGCAGCAACGTGATCAGCTGGTCGCGCAGTTCGAGGTCGCTGAGCTGGTCCTCGCCGGGCACGCTCAGCAGCCGGGACAGCACGTCGGTCCGCTGGGCCAGATCCGGCGCCGCCCGCCGCTCGGCGATCTCCGCGTACAGCAGTTGGTCGACCCGCTGCTGCCGCTCGAGATTCCGCCGCCACGGCCCGAACTTCTGCAGTGCCGGGCTGTGCCAGCCGAAAAGATCCAGCGCGCTGATGTCGATGACCTGCTCCAGCGCCACGCGCAATTCCGCCAGCCGCGGCCCGTCCGTCACCCCGAAAACGACTCGCAGGATCACTTCGAGCGTCAACGCCCGCATCCGGTCGTGCACCCGGAACGCCCGCCCCTGCGGCCACCGCTCCAGCTCCGCGACCGTCAGCTCGGTGACCATGTCGCGATACCCGCGCATCGCCGCCCCGTTGAACGCGGGCATCAGCAGCTTCCGAGCCCGGCGGTGCTCTTCCTCGTCGGTGAGCAGCACCGAATGCCCGCCCAGCATGGGTTTGAGCACCATGTTCCCCTCGCCGGCGTGGAACGTCTCGACCGGACCGGCGAAGATCTCGCGGACCAGATCGAGGTCCCCGATCAGCACCACTGACCGTTCCGGGTACAGCCGCAGCCGCACCACATTTCCGTAGCGGCGGCGCAGCAGCGGCAGCAGGGAGTTCCGGAAAGCGCCGAAAAGGACGGTTTGGACCGCCATCGGCAGGCGGGGACCAGGCGGAAGAGCGGAATGGGCGCGGATCGGCGTGCGCAGAGCCATGCTTCGTTCGTACTCGCGCCGGACGGCGGTGTCCACCAGACTTGACCCTCACGCGGCGTGAGGCGCGATCGTGGGTTCTCGCAAGGGCCGTTCGGCCGAAGAAACAGGGGGAGAGCGATGAGCTACCGAGTGGGCGAGGTGGCGGCGCTGGCCGGCGTCACCGTGCGCGCGCTGCACCACTACGACGAGATCGGGCTGTTGTCGCCGAGCGGGCGGACGACGTCCGGCTACCGGCGCTACGACGACGCCGACCTCGACCGGCTGCAGCGGATCCTGCTCTACCGGGAGCTCGGCTTTCCCCTGGAGACGATCGCGTCCGTGCTCGCGGAGCCGGGAACCGACGCCGACCACCACCTGAAACGGCAGCGGGAGCTGCTGGTGGCGCAAGGGGACCGGATCGAGCGCATGGTCGCGGCCGTCGACCGATTGCTGGAGGCGAGAGCCATGGGCAACACGTTGACGCCCGAGGAGAAGTTCGAAGTGTTCGGCGGATTCCAGGCGCCGGAGGGCTATTCGGAGGAAGCCGTGCGGCGCTGGGGCGACTGTGCGGAGTGGAAGCAGACGAAGCTGCCGGAGACCAAGGGGGAGTGGACCGAGGCGGAGCTGCAGCGGAAGGACTGGGTGCGCCGCCTGGTCGCGCTGGTCGACGAGGGCGTGCCGGCGGACAGCCCGGCGGCGGGCGAGCTAGCCGAGGAGCACCGGGCGATGCTGTCCGCGGTGATGGGGGAGTGCGGGTACGCGATGCAGCAGCGGATCGCGGCCCTGTACGCGGACGAGCCCGCGCAGCTGGCGTTCCTGGTCCGGGAGGACGAGCAGCGGCCCGGCATCGGGGCGTATGTCCGCGACGCCGTCCGGGCGAACGCCGCCCGGCAGCAGGCCTGACCCTGGGGGGTGGGAGAGACAGATCGGTTGTCTCTCCCACCTCGTGGGAAAGCGGACGGACGTCACGCTTACAGTCGGAGGTATGCAGACTTGGTCCTCCGTCGCCGTGCCCCGGCTGCCCGGCACGCCCCGCCCCCTCCGGCTCCACGACACCGCGACCGGGCAGGTCCGTCCGACCGCGCCTGGGGCCGCCGCCCGGATGTACGTCTGCGGCATCACCCCCTACGACGCCACGCACCTCGGCCACGCCGCCACCTACCTCGCGTTCGACCTGGTCAACCGCGTGTGGCGGGACAACGGGCACGAGGTGCACTACGTCCAGAACGTCACTGACATCGACGAGCCGCTGCTGGAACGCGCGGCACGCGATTCGGACGACTGGATCGTGCTGGGCATGCGCGAGACGGCGCTGTTCCGCGAGGACATGGAGGCGCTGCGGGTGCTGCCGCCGCGCCAGTTCGTCGGCGCGGTCGAGGCGATCCCGGAGATCGTCGAGGTCATCGCGAAGCTGCTCGCCGACGGCAGCGCCTACCGCGCGGACGACGCCGAGTTCCCGGACGTCTACTTCGACCACAACGCGACCGGCCGGTTCGGCTACGAGTCGAACTACGACGCCGAGACCATGGCGAAGTTCTTCGCCGAACGCGGCGGCGACCCGGACCGTCCCGGCAAGCGGCACCCGCTGGACGCGCTGCTGTGGCGCGTCGCGCGCGAAGGCGAGCCGTCGTGGGAGTCGGAGCTGGGCGCTGGGCGGCCCGGCTGGCACATCGAATGCAGTGCGATCGCAGTGAACCGCCTCGGGCTCGGATTCGACGTGCAGGGCGGCGGTTCCGATCTGATCTTCCCGCACCACGAGTACAGCGCGGCGCACGCCGAAGCGGTCGCCGCCGACCATCCGTTCGCCCGGCACTACGTGCACGCCGGGATGATCGGGCTCGACGGCGAGAAGATGTCGAAGTCCCGCGGCAACCTGGTCTTCGTGTCGCGGCTGCGCGCCGACGGCATCGACCCGGCCGCGATCCGGCTGGCGCTGTTCGCCGGGCACTACCGCGAGGACCGGGCGTGGACTGATCAGCTGCTGGTCGACGCGCAGGAGCGGCTGGCCCGCTGGCGCGAAGCGGTCGCGCTGCCGGCCGGGCCCGACGCGGGGGACACCGTGGCGCGGCTGCGCGACCACCTCTCCGACGACCTGAACACGCCGAAGGCGCTCACCGCGATCGACGCCTGGGTCACTGCGGCACTGCGCCGCGACGGCACCGACCAGGCCGCGCCGGGCCTGATCAAGGAAGCCGTGGACGCCTTGCTGGGCATCGTTCTCTGAGCTTGTGACAGCGGGCAGCGGCCGGAACTCGATCCGGCCGATGCCCGCTGACTCAACTGTATAACGACCTATACATCCTGGCACCGGCCATGCGCCAGCGCCAGGTGGTCGCCTTCCCAGCGGCGGCGCAACCACCGATCATGCGAGGCGAGGACGACCGCGCCCGGCGCGCTGTCGAGCGCTTCGGACAGTTCCTCGGCCAGGCTGAGCGACAGGTGGTTGGTCGGCTCGTCCAGCAGCAGCACGTCCGGCGGTTCCGCGAGCAGCACCGCCAGCGCCAACCGGCGACGCTGACCCGCCGAAAGCTCGCCGACCGGGCGATCGTGTTCCCTCGGCGGCAGCAACCCGAGCGTGGATAGCGACGGAGCCGCTTCACCGGCCGCGGCGCGGTACACCTCTTGCGCGGTCCGCTTCGGCCGGGCGAACGTGACGTCCTGCTCCAGCAACCCCACGCGCACGCCGGGTCCGAAGTGGACAGTCCCGGCCGACGGGGTCAGCTGACCGGCCAGTACGGACAGCAGGGTGGATTTGCCCGCCCCATTGCCGCCGGTGACGAGGAGCCGCGCGCTGCGGTCCACGTCCAACTCGTCCAACTGCACTCGACCCGGGACCGCGATGCCGCGCACCGAAACCGCCGGGCCTTCGCCGCTGGTGTCCGCGGTCAGCGGGGCTCGAAACCGAAGCGGCGCTGGCGGTTTGCGGACTTGCTCGCGCTCCAGTGTGTCCAGCTTGAGCTGCGCGTTCCGGACCCGGCGGGAAATCTGCTTCTGCACGCGACCGGTCTTGAAGTCGTAGAGCATCTTCGCGTTGTCGCGCGGCGCACGGTTGTGTGCGACGCGCCGCGCGGTGCCGTGCACGGATTCCCGCAACTGCTTGAGTTCCTCCTGTTCTTCGGTGAAGCGCTGCTCCCACCGCGCGCGTTCGGCCTTTTTCTGGCCGAGGTAGTCGGTGTAGCTGCCGCCGTAGCGCGTCGCGCCGCCCACGCGGCGATCGGCCGGAACCGGGTCCAAGTCCACGATGTCCGTGCAGACCGCGTCGAGGAACACGCGATCGTGCGAGGACAGCACGACGACGCCGGTCAGTTCCGCGAGGTGCCGTTCGAGGAACTCCATGGCGTTGTCGTCGAGGTGGTTGGTCGGTTCGTCGAGCAGCAGAATGCGTGGCCGCCGCACCAGCAGCGCGGCCAGCCCGAGCCGCGACCGCTGGCCGCCGGAGAGCGTGTGCAGCCGCCGGTCGTGCTTGATGTCGCCGAGCCCGAGACCGGTGAGGACGAGGTCCGCGCGCCGGTCCGCGTCCCACAGGTCGTGCGCCTGCGCCCATTCCAGGACGTGGCCGTACTCGCTGAGCACGTCCGGGTCTTCGGGGCGTTCGGCGAGCACGGCGGCGAGCTTGTCGAGCGTCGCCGCCGCGGTGCGGATCTCGGCGAGTGCCTCGTCAAGGACGTCGGAAACCGTTGCGGTGCCGGCGAACGGCAGTTCCTGGAAGAGGAAGCCGAGGTCGCCGTGCCGCACGACGTCGCCGCCGCGCGGGACTTCGAGCCCGGCGAGCAGCCGGAGCAGAGTGGATTTCCCGACCCCGTTTTCGCCGACGAGACCGATCCGTCTCCCGGGCGACGCGACGAGCGAAACGCCGTTGAGGACGGTGCGGGCGCCGTAGCCGAAGACGAGGTCGGAGGCGTGCAGGACAGTAGACATGCGTGAGCACCGGGCCTTTGCGGTGGAAGCGAAATCCCCGACGGGCAACGCGCGGCTTCCCGGGAGCAGGGCTCGACCGGGAGCGGCCTCGATGCGGGGAGGGCTCGGTTCAGCTGTCCATGATGGCCGGGAGCCTAACGCGGGACGCCCCCGCTCGCGCAACCAGTTTTTCCCGGAACGTTCGGCGGCCTTGACGCCGGGGCGGCGGCCTGCAACTCTGAAAGAACAGTTTCGAAAGAAACCCTTCAGAGTTTGGACGGACCACAGATGGCCGAACTGCCCCCGCGCAAGCGGATCGACGACGTCGAGCTGCTGCGCGCGCTCGCGCATCCGCTCCGCTCGGCGCTGGTGCACCACCTGATGGCAGTCGGCCCGTCGACGGCCAGCGAATGCGCCGACGCAGTGGGCTCGACGGCGTCGAACTGCAGCTGGCATCTGCGCAAACTGGCGGAACACGGCCTGGTCGAGCGCGCCGAGGGCGGCGACGGTCGGGAACGGCCGTGGCGGGCCTGTCAGGTCGGGCTGGTGCTGGGCAATCCGGGCGGCGATCCGGCGCTCGCGGCGGCACAGCTCGCGGTCACCGGCACGGAGCTGGCCGAGGAGCAGGAGCTGACCCAGCGGTACCTCGACACGGTCGAGACCCTGGACGAGGACTGGCGCGAAACCGGCGGATTCTTCTCCTACGGGCTGAACGCGACGCCCGAAGAAGTCAACGCGCTGACGAAAGCGATCGACGATCTGATTCGGCCGTACGTCAGCTCCATCCGCGAGGACGCGCCTGCCGACGCCCGCGCGGTCTTCCTCGGGATGCGTGCCTTCCGCCGGATCGGGCACGACGGGAAACCGGCGTGAGACGCCTGCTCGCGGCACCGGGATTCGCCCGGCTCTGGGTCTCCGCGTTCTTCGGCGAAACCGCCGAATGGATGCTGCAGGTCGCGCTGCCGGTGTACCTGTTCGTGCGCACCGGTTCGGCGGTCACGACCGCGTTGAGCATCGTGCTCGGGCTGCTGCCGGCAGTACTGCTGAGCCCGATCGCCGGGGTCGTCGCGGACCGGTGGGACCGCCGGGTCGTGCTGGCCGTGGTGTGCGCCGGACAGGCGCTCGTGGTGCTGCCGCTGCTGATCGGGACCGAACTGCCGGTCGCGGCCGTCTACGCGGTGATGGCGGGGCAAGCGGGACTGGCGTCGGTGTTCGAACCCGCGCGCAGCGCGCTGGTGCCGGAACTGGTCGGCGTCGAGGACGTCACCTCGGCGAACGGGCTGATGAGCGTGAACGGCAGCGTCGCGCGGCTCGCGGGCGGCTGGGCCGGGGGAGCACTGCTGGGGTGGGGCGGGCTGGATCGCGTGATCGTCGGCTACCTCGTCGCGCTCGCGGCGGCGGGGATGCTGCTCGCGTTCCCGTTCCGCCGCGTGACGGTGCGGAAAACCGTGCCCGAGCAGACGGACTGGCTCGCCGGAATCCGCGATCTGGCGGGAAAGCGGCTCCGGCCGACGAGCGTGTCGGCGCTGCTGACCTCGCTCGCGCAGGGCATGTTCCTGGTGCTGTTCGTGGTGTTCGTGCTCGACGTCCTCCGCGGCAGCGAGGCCGACGCCGGACTCTTGCGCGGCGTGCAGGCGATCGGCGGGCTCGCGGCCGGGTTCGCGGTGGCGACGCTGGCGCGCCGGGTCGCGCCGGTGCTGTTGCAGGGGTGGGGTCTGGTCGCCGCCGGATTGATGTCGGTCGCGATCTGGAACCTGCCCGGCGCGACGACGGTGCTCGGGGTGTACGTCGGGCTGTTCATGGCCGTCGGCGCGCCTGCCGTGGTGGCTGGTGCCGGGCTGCTGTCGCACGTCCAGGCGGAGACCGGCCCGGACCGGGCGGGACGGGTGCTGAGCACGGTGTACGCGCTGATGGCCGCGGGCACGGCGGCCGGTTCGCTGCTGGCCGGGGCGCTCCTCACGGTGACCGGTCCGACAGTGCTGCTGAACGTGCAGGCAGGCCTTCACGTGAGCGCGGGGCTGGTCGTTCTGGGGTGGGGGAATGGGCGGTTCCGGCGCTCCCGGGCGCGGAAAGTCGTTACGGTGGAGAAGTGCCGTCTCTCTTCGCCACCAGCGACCTCCACGTGACCCACGAGGGCAACGGCCCGATCGTCGACGAGGTCGTTCCCGACGATCCCGGCGACTGGCTGCTCGTCGCCGGCGACGTCGCGGAGTCCGCCAAGGTCATCCGGGGGACGCTCGCGAGGCTGCGCGAGCGGTTCGCGAAGGTCGTGTGGGTCCCGGGCAACCACGAGCTGTGGACCACGCCGAACGACGAATGCCAGCTGCGCGGCCAGGCGCGGTACGAGTTCCTGGTGGAGCAGTGCCGCGAGATCGACGTGCTCACGCCCGAGGACGAGTTCCCGGTGTGGGACTTCGGCCCGGAGCCGTTGACTATCGCGCCGCTGTTCGTGTTCTACGACTACAGCTGGCGCACCCCGGCGACCGAAGGCAAGACTCGCGAAGAGGCGCTCGCGCACGCGCGCGAAATCGGCGTCGTGTGCACTGACGAGTACTACCTGCACCCGGACCCGTACGAATCGCGCGCGGCCTGGTGCGAGCAACGGCTGAAGGTGAGCCGTGACCGGCTGGACGCGATCCCGGCCGACCGCCGCACGATCCTGATGTCGCACTGGCCGCTGCACCGGCACCCGACGAACCCGTTGTACTACCCCGA
Organism: Amycolatopsis sp. cg13; assembly: GCF_041346965.1. Classification (GTDB taxonomy): domain Bacteria; phylum Actinomycetota; class Actinomycetes; order Mycobacteriales; family Pseudonocardiaceae; genus Amycolatopsis. Next base: position 1,138,330 of record NZ_CP166848.1, on the reverse strand, counting down.
TTTCGCGCTCTGGTGCGGCACCACGCAGACCGAGGACTGGCACCTGCGCTACCGCGCCGAGCTGGCCGTCTACGGGCACCTGCACATCCCGCGCACGACGTCCGCGGACGGCGTGCGGTTCGAGGAAGTGTCGCTCGGCTACCCGCGCGAGTGGCGGAAGCGGGCCCGGGGCGCGGTTCCGGTGCGGAAGCTGCTCACCGCCTGAGCACAGCGGGACGCGATCGGCGCGCTCGCGTCCCGGCTGTGCCCAGGCGCGGGGATCAGTCGAACGAGAGCCGGCAGGCCGTCACCGCGACCTGTGCGGGCACGTACTCGCGGCGGAGGACCCAGTAGCACTCCTCGAACGAGCCGGCGTCGCACGCGTCGTGCGCGAGCCAGGGCTCGACGTCGTACTCGGCCACCGCATAGTCCATGCAGGCGCCGAAGTCATTCGCCGTCACCGGGGAAACCGGGGCCGCCGACGCTGTCGCCGCCGACGCGGTGATCGCGCCCGCCGCGAGCACTGCCGCCGCTAGAGCCTTGCCGAACATTCTCGTACCTCCTGGTCCGCGCGATGTCGCTCGCGCCAGGCCAGTCAACGAGACGCGCTCGGGAGGGCACCAGAGCAGCGCGGAGCGATCAGTCAACGGCGCAGGCACCGTCATCCCGCCGGGCGGGCCGAGGTCACTGTTCGTAGATCAGGAGCTACCGTGCGTTCGCTCTCCAGGGGCCGGGATTGCTCCCGCCCGCGAACGGGTCAGCGGAGGCCGAAGCCGCCGTCCTGCCCGGGGCGGCGCCGCCGCAGGTACCGCTCGAACTCGGCGGCGATCTTGTCGCCCGAGACCTCCTCCATGGTGAAGTCGGTCTCGGCGTCGCCGCGCTCCTCGAGGCTGCGCACGTACTCGCTGATTTCCTCGTCCTCGTCGGCCATTTCGCTGACCGTCTGCTGCCATTCCTCGGCCTGCTCCGGCAGCGCGCCGAGCGGGATCTCGACGTCGAGGACGTCCTCCAGCTTGTGCAGCAGCGCCAGCGTGGCCTTCGGCGACGGCGGGTGCGAGACGTAGTGCGGCACCGCGGCCCAGATCGACACCGCCGGGATGCCGACCTGCACGCAGTAGTCCTGCAGGATCCCGACGATCCCGGTCGGGCCCTGGTAGTTGTTCAGCTCCAGCCGGTACTTGCTCGCGGTGTCCTTGTCGTAGGCCGTCCCGGTGACCGGGACCGGGCGGGTGTGCGCGGTGTCGGCCAGCAGGGCGCCGAGCGCGACCACCATCGACACGTCCAGCTCCTGGACGTGCTCCACGATCTCGGCGCAGAACTTCCGCCAGCGCATGTTCGGCTCCGGGCCCTGCACCAGCACGAGGTCGCGGTCGAGGCCCTCGGGACGGCACACCGACAGCCGCGTGGTCGGCCATTCGACCCGCCGGGTGATGCCGTCGACCATCTTCACCGTGGGGCGGCTGACCTGGAAGTCGTAGTAGTCGTCCGGCTCGAGCTCGGCCAGCGGCGTCGCGTCCCACGTGAGCTGGAGGTGTTCGATCGCCTGGCTCGCCGCGTCGCCCGCGTCATTCCAGCCCTCGAAAGCCAGAATCATGATCGGGCGTTGGTCATCGGCGCGGTCCTGCTCCGGGTCGCCGGGCCGCGGGGTGTCGTCGACAGGCTCACTCACCTGACCAGCCTACGGCCTCCGCCACCTACGCTGCGCAGCGTGTCCGCCCCCGCGTGTCACGGAGCGGGTGTGGCCCCGCTCACGGCGGCCCGCGTGGGACGCTGGAGGCGAGCGCGCCCAGCCGGAGCGGCGCACCGGACAAGGAGAAACTGTGACTGCACCGTCCTCTTCGGACGGACTGGCGGCTGTCCTCTGGGACATGGACGGCACCCTCGTCGATTCCGAGAAACTGTGGGACGTCGCGCTGTACGAGGCCGCCGAGGCGCTCGGCGGCACGCTTTCGGAGGAAGTCCGGATGACGCTCGTGGGGTCCAACATGGACGCCACCGCCACCGTGCTGCTCGAGCAGACCGGTCGCCCAGTCACCCCGGAAGCGGTCGCGGAAACCGGGGAGTGGATCCGCCGCCGCACCGCCGGGCTGTTCGACGACGCGCTGCCCTGGCGTCCGGGCGCGCGCGAGGCGCTGGCCGCGGTCCGCGCGGCCGGGCTCAAGTCCGCGCTGGTCACCTCCACCGAACGCGCGCTGACCGAACTCGCGCTCGACACGATCGGGCGGGAATTCTTCGACGTCACGGTCTGCGGCGACGAGGTCGACGGCCAGAACAAACCCCTCCCGCGGCCGTACCTGAAGGCCGCCGAACTGCTCGGCGTGGCGCCGGGCCGGTGCGTCGCGGTCGAGGACTCGCCGCCGGGCGCGGAATCGGCCGAAAGCGCAGGCTGCACGGTGCTCGTCGTCCCCAACGACGTGCCCGTCCCGGACGGCCCGCGCCGGGTCTTCCGCACCTCGCTGGCCGGCGTCGGCGTGCCCGAACTGGCGGCGCTGCTGCCGTCGCTGTGACCTCGGCGGCATCCGGGTCACCCGGAACGGCGCGGGCGAGCGCGGGATGAAAGGATCCGGCCTCGTGAAGACCTTCGATGAGCTGTTCGCGGAGCTTGCCGAGCGCGCGCGTACCCGTCCCGACGGGTCCGGCACCGTCGCCGCACTGGACGCCGGGGTGCACGCACAGGGCAAGAAGGTGCTCGAAGAGGCGGGCGAGGTGTGGATCGCCGCCGAGCACGAATCCGACGACCGGCTGTCGGAAGAGATCTCGCAGCTGCTGTACCGGGTGCAGGTGCTCATGCTCGGCCGGGGAATCTCGACCGAGGACGTGTACCGCTACCTGTGACGCGCTCGCGCACCGGATACCGAGGAGAAACCGAAATGCTGCGTGTTGCCGTGCCGAACAAGGGAGCCCTCGCCGCCGCTTCGGCGGAGATGCTTTCCGAGGCGGGCTACCGCAAGCGACATGACGGCAAGGACCTGACCGTCCTCGACCCGGTCAACGAGGTCGAGTTCTTCTTCCTCCGGCCGAAGGACATCGCCATTTACGTCGGTTCCGGCGAGCTGGACCTCGGCATCACCGGGCGCGATCTCGCGCTCGATTCCGGGGCGCCGGTGGACGAGGTGCTCGCGCTCGGGTTCGGGGCGTCTACGTTCCGGTACGCCGCGCCTGCCGGGCGGGACTGGAAACCTGCCGATTTGCACGGGAAGCGGCTGGCTACGTCGTATCCGCGGCTGGTCCGGGACGATCTTGCTCGGCATGGCGTTGAGGCTGAGGTGATTCGGCTCGACGGGGCGGTGGAGATCTCGATCCAGCTTGGGGTCGCGGACGCTATTGCCGATGTGGTCGAGTCCGGGCGGTCGTTGCGGCAGCACAATCTGGTGGCGTTCGGGGAGCCGATTTGTGCTTCTGAGGCTGTGTTGCTGCAGCGGGCCGGGAGCGAGGGGTCTCGGGCCAAGTCGCAGCTCGCGGCTCGGTTGCAGGGTGTGGTGTTCGCGCAGCACTACATGATGCTCGACTACGACTGCCCGAGGGAGATTCTGGAGCGGGCTATTTCGATCACGCCGGGACTGGAGTCGCCTACGGTGGCTCCGCTGGCGGACGAGAAGTGGGTCGCGGTGCGGGCGATGGTGCCGCGTAAGGAAGTCAACCGGATCATGGACGAGTTGGCCGAGACTGGCGCCAAGGCTGTGCTGGCGTCGGACATTCGGTCCTGTCGGTTGTAGAAAACTCTTGTACAGAGGGCGTCTTCTCTTCGGGGGAGACGCCCTCTGTCGCATGTGGACGGTGCGTCAGCGCGGGCGGTTCGGACGCTTGGGCATCAGGTCGTACAGCTTCTTGCGCGCGCCGTTGTCGTTGACGTTGCGGGCGACCGCCACCTCGGAAATGAAGTCCTCGAACACGAACTCGTCGTCAGCAGGGACTTCGGTGGGACCGGGATTCTGCGCGAGATAACTGTCGAGGGTTTCGGCGATCTCCCGGAACGACACCGCCTGGATGGTCTCCGGAGCGAACGTGGTCACCGGGACCCCATGTGCGGCCGCTTCGTTCATCACTACGCCCAAGGGCACGTGCGAGAGCATGGGGACTCCGAAGGAGTACATCTCCTGCAGGGCGGCTGCGGCGTAGTGCGAGATGGGGCGGCGGTATAGGCCGGGGACGATGCCGAACCACGCGATGGGGGCGCGGCCGGTGGTTTGTTCTACGTAGCGGACCTGTTCCGACAGCAGGCGCAGGGCCCGGATGCTCGTTTTGTCCGGCTGGACCGGGACCAGGATGCCGTGCGAGGCGGCCAGCGCGTTGTTCGTCAGGACGTCCTGGGCCGGCGGGCAGTCGATGATCACGTGGTCGTAGTGGGCGAACTGGATCACCCTCGCCAGCTGCCAGCCGGGCACGCGGAACTGGTCCAGCCTCCGGATCAGGTCGAACATGCCGGGAGACGTGGGGATCACGTCGAACGCGCCGCCGCGGCCGATGTTGCTGCGCGGGTGCGGCACCGCCAGCTGCTCGATCGGGCCCTTCCACAGCTTCGTCAGCGCCTTCGCCAGGCTCGGCGCGTCCGCCGGGACCTCGTCCATGCCGAGCATCTCGGTGGTCGCGTGCCCCTGCGGGTCGAGGTCGACGAGCAGCACCCGCCTGCCGCGTTCGGCGAGGGCCGCGGCCGCGCCCACGCTCAGCGAGGTTTTGCCCACCCCGCCCTTCTGGTTGACCACCGAGGTGATCTGCATGCCGGAGCGCTCCCTTGTCGGTCGTTCCGCGAAGGCTATCGGACTCGTGCGCCGCGGCGCGCTCATCCGCCCCCGGCCTGTCGCGGACGCACCAGCAAAGCCTGCGCGCCGGTGCCGACCGGACCGGAACGATCGTGCAGCGTACTGGTCGCGGTGCCGACGCCGTGCGGCCCGACCAGCGTCACCGCGTCGAGGCCGATCCACTCGCCCTCGGGGATCCGGCGCAGGTGCACGGTGAGCTCCGAGTTGATGAACCACCACTCGGCGGTCGGAAGGAAGTGCGACACCCCGTTGCCGGAGTCGGCGATGGCGAACAGCCGTTGCAGACCCGTCGGTTCCTCGCCGTCGACCAGCGGATACCGCTGCCGCGCCCACACCGCGGCCGGGCCGGGACCGGAGATCGCGCCGCGGACCGCACGCCATTCGATCGCGTGCAGGTAACCGCCCTGCCAATCGTCCGGGAAGGCCGCTTCGCTGCCCGCGTCCGCCGCGGGCAGCAGCGGACCGCCGTCGGTGGCGATGTCGGCGGTGTCCGACGTCGCGATCCGCCATCCTGACGCCCGCGCGACCGTCCGGCCGTTCGCGGACAGCTCGGACTGGACCAATTCGACCGTCCGGCCCGGCCGTTCGATCCACGACCGCTGCTCCAGTTCGCCCACCGGAGCCGGGCCGAGGATCTCGACCGTCACCCGCGCCAGCTGCGCCGGATGCTTCGACTCCAGCCCTTCGAGCCCGCGCACCAGCAACGCCGACGGCGGGCCGAAATGCTGCGCGCCCGGATCCCACGGGCCGGTGGTGTGCTCAGTCGCCTCGTACCGGTCGCCGCCGAGCGGGAGAAAGAACGCGTCGCCCATCAGTCGGCCCGGTCCAAAACGGTTTCCTCGCCCGGATCAGGCTCCGGCCAGCCCGGATACTCCGGCGGCGTGCCGCCGAACTCCGGGCAATGCGCCTGGTGATCGCACCACGAGCACAGCTTGCCCTTGTTCGGCCGGAAATCGCCGGTCTTGCCCGCCTTCAGGATCGCCTGCCAGATCGCTTCCAGCGTGCGCTCGAACCGGACCAGCTCCGCTTCGTCCGGCGTGTAGGCCAGCGACTGGCCGTCGGTGAGGTACATCAGCTTCAGCTGCCGCGGGACGACCCCGCGCAACCGCCACAGCACCAGCGCGTAGAACTTCATCTGGAAGAGCGCTTTGGCCTCGCCGATTTCCCGCGGCGCGGCCCCGGTTTTGTAGTCCACGACCCGGATCTCGCCGGTCGGCGCGACATCCACCCGGTCGATGTACCCGCGCAGCAGCACCCCCGAGCCCAGCTCGATCTCCACGTGCAGCTCGCACGCCTCCGGCTCCAGCCTGCGCGGATCTTCCAGCTCGAAGTACGAGTCGAGCAGCTTTTCGGCTGAAGCCAGCCACTTGTCGGTCTCGCCGGGTTCGCCGTCCGCGAACAACTCTGTCCACTCCGGACTGTCGCCGGACAGCTCCGTCCAGGTCGGCGCCAGGAGTTCCTTCGCGCGCGGAGCTACCCGTTCGGCGGCCGGAAGGGCGAAAAGCCGTTCCAGGACTGCGTGGACGAGCGTGCCGCGCAGCTGCGCCCTGGTAGGGACCTCCGGCAGCCGGTCGACTGCGCGGAATCGGTAGAGCAGCGGGCACTGCTTGAAGTCGCTCGCCCGGGACGGCGACAACGCAGGCCGCCTCCTGGCGGGCGCGCCTGCCTCGGGAGGGGTGGTGACCGTGGCGGTGTCGGACATGGGGCAGAGCGTAACGCCGGGGTACGACAATTGTTTGGTCCCGGCTTCGCCGGGACGGGCGAGATCGCTTTCAAGCTGGCGTCCGAACCGAGCGACGCGCCCGGCCTGGGGGCCGGTCACGTCGCTCGGTTCGGACGCCAGCGCGATCTCGCGCGGTGCGGGGCGTCGATGAGTCGCTGTGTGACGAGCCTGGGCGTAGCGAGTCTTCGGCTGAGTCGGTGTTCCATGTCGATCTTGGGATGAGTTTCGGCGGCGGACGCAGTGCGGGTCGTCATGTGTTGTTCCAGTTCACCGAGGGGCGATCGTTGCCAGGCGGGGCTGCCATGCGCAGTCTGGGCGACGGGACACGACGCACGCCGCCGCGCCGCCGGGCACCACCTGAATCCGGACCGGGGGCGAGACGACACCACCCGTCCGGGGCGACCGGGTCACCGGCTTCCCACACGCCGACCCCTACGCTGTCCGGCATGGCCGCGACCAGTCAGCACGGCGCCGGGCCCGCTCGGCGCGCCGGCGGGGACGGCGGCCTGCTGCTGTTCCGGGTCGGCGGGGTGCCCGTTTTGCTCGCCCCGTCGTGGTGGATCGGGTCGCTCGTCATCGTGGTGCTCTACGCGCCGCTGGTCGGACGGCTGCTCCCGGACGTGTCGACGCCGACCTCCTGGCTGCTCGCCGCCGCGTTCGCGGTGCTGCTCGGCCTTTCCGTGCTCGCGCACGAACTGGGCCACTGCCTCGTCGCGCTGCGGCTCGGGATTCCGGTCCGGCGGTTGCGGCTTTTCCTTCTCGGCGGACTGTCCGAAGTGGCCCGTACGCCGCGACGGCCGGGGCAGGAAGGGCTGGTCGCCGCGGCGGGTCCGGCGGTTTCGCTGGTGCTGGGCGGATTCTGCTCGCTGCTGCTGTTCGCGGTCCCGCCGGACGGCGCGGTGTGGCTGCTGGTCGCCGAGTGCGCGGTGGCGAACTTCGCGGTCGGGTTGTTCAACCTGTTGCCGGGGTTGCCGTTGGACGGCGGACGGCTCGTGCGCGCCGGGGTCTGGGCGATGACCGGGTTGCGGGCCAAGGGAACGAAGGCCGCGGTCGCCGGCGGAGCGGTGGTCGCGACCGGGCTGATCGTGTGGGCGCTGCTCGGGTTGGCGATGCAGAGCCCGGACCGCTGGTTGCGGCTCGGCGTGTGCGTCGTGACCGCGTGGTTCGTGATCCTCGGCGCGCGGTCCGAGCTGGCCGCCGAAGCCCGGCGCGGCTGGCCTGCGGGGCTGGAACTGTCCGATTTGGTGCGTCCGGTGCTGCAATTGCCCGCGGAAAGCCCGGTCTCCGACGCCTTGGCCGCGTCGGCGGGACGCGGCGTCGTGCTGGTGCGCGCGGACGGGGTCGCGGCCGGACTGCTGGACGAACAAGCCGCGCAGCAACTGGCGGGCATCAGTCCGCATGCGCCCGCTGAACAGGCTGCCGAGCCGATCCGCGCGGAGACCGTGTTGCTCGCGTCGGAACCGGGCGAGGAGATCGCCGAGCGCGTGCGCGAGACGCCTGCCTGGCAGTTCCTCGTGGTCGACGACGAAGGCCGCCCCGCGGGCGTGCTGCGCCGGGAAGACCTGCGGACCGCGCTGATGCAGGGCCGTCGCGCTCAGTGAGGCACCCGGGCACGACGCGCGCGGGACGACCTGCGAGGATTCGACGTCGGCGTTCCGGGTTTGCAGTGGAGGAAGAAGTTGTCGGTCAGCGGACCGTTTCGTGCAGGTGACCGGGTTCAGCTGACGGACTCGAAAGGCAGGCACTACACCCTCACGCTCGCCGACGGCGGCGAGTACCACACGCACCGCGGCGCTCTCGCGCACGACGACCTCATCGGCCGTCCCGAGGGCAGCGTGGTCACTTCGGCGGGCGGCAGCACGTATCTCGCGCTGCGTCCGCTGCTGCCGGACTACGTGCTGTCGATGCCGCGCGGGGCACAGGTTATCTACCCCAAGGACGCCGCGCAGATCGTGATGTGGGGCGACATCTTCCCGGGCGCGCGCGTCCTCGAAGCCGGCGCCGGTTCGGGCGCGCTGACGTGCTCGCTGCTGCGCGCGGTCGGTCCGGCGGGACAGGTGTTCTCCTACGAGATCCGCGACGACCACGCCGAGCACGCCGAGCGCAACGTCGAGAAGTTCTTCGGCGAGAAGCCGGACAACTGGACGCTCACCGTCGCCGATCTGGCCACGCACACCGGCGAGGTCGACCGCGTTGTGCTGGACATGCTCGCGCCGTGGGACCAGCTGCCGAACGTCGCCGCGCACCTCGTGCCCGGCGGGGTGCTGACGGTCTACGTCGCCACCGTCACGCAGCTGTCCCGCGTCACGGAATCGCTGCGGGAACAGCAGTGCTGGACCGAGCCGGAGTCGTGGGAGACGCTGATGCGGCCTTGGCACGTCGTCGGTCTCGCGGTGCGGCCGGACCACCGGATGGTCGCGCACACCGCTTTCCTGCTCACCGCACGCCGTCTCGCCGACGGCACGGTGTCGCCGCGGGTTTCACGACGGCCCAGCAAGGGCAAAGGCTAACCAGGGACGCACCAGCGACCGTTCTCGCGCCGCAGCGGGAACGGTGTGTCTTTGTGCCCGCCGGCGCCTTCGACCCGGACAGTCACGGTGGCGTCGTCGCCCGCGATCGCCGGCTGTCCAGTGAGCGAGACGCGAAGCGGGCCCGCGGCGTCCCATTTCGACTGGAGTTCCTTCAACGCCGCGGCAGTTTGCGGTTTGCAAGTGAGAGTGCCGAATTCGGCGGAGTCGGCGCGCGTGATCGCGTCGACGAGAGTGCGCGCGAGCGCGGCGATCGCGGCCTGATCCGCCGCGGGTGCGGGACTCCGGGACGCGCTGGTTCGCGGCGGAGGCGGGGGAGCGGGCGGTTCCGTCGTGGTGCGGGCGGGCCCCGGCAGGCCGATCAAGACCAGGCCGAGGACACCGCCCGCGACAGCGACCGCGAGCAGGACGAGTGCCGTGCTGAGCCGGCGTCTCACCTAGTGGTCCGTGCTGACCTTCCCGAGGCACCAGGCCCCGCCCTGGCGCAGGGCGGTGAGGGTGCCGTCGGCGGTCTTCGTGGACGTGGTGACGTGGTACTTCACCGTGGCCTGGTCGCCGCTTTCCTGCGGGCTGCCGGTCAGCTCGAAGTGGATGCCCGAGGGCATCTTGTCGGTCGGCTTCTGGCCCTTGGTGAGGCTGGTGCAGAGCAGCGAGTACAGCCCGTCGGTGTCGGAGCTGTTGTACGCCGCGGAAGCGGCGTCGAACAGTTCGCCCGAGGTGGGTTTAGCACCCGACGCCGCCGGGTAGTTGCCGCTGCTCGAGCCGGACGACGACGAACTCGACGGGGACGACGACGAACTGCCGCTGGACTGCGGGGCCGCGACCGGGGCCGAGGATGACGCGGGCGGGGCGGCGTTGTTCTTGTTGTCCTTGCTGTCGCCGGTGAGCCAGATGACCAGGCCCGTCCCGCCGCCGAGGAGGACCACCGCGGCGATCGCGATGCCGACGATCAGGCCGGTCTTCTTCTTTTTCGGCGGCTCCTCGCCGAACCCGCCGAACTGGCCGCCCGGCTGCTGCCCGAACGGCCCGCCGGGCTGGCCCGGCTGCTGTCCGAACTGCCCGAACTGGTCCGGCTGCTGGCCGTACTGCTGGGGACCGCCCTGCTGCGGGTATCCGCCCTGGTAAGGGCCTTGGCCAGGGGCGCCGGGACCGCCGGGGCCGGGCGCGGAGGGGAATCCGCCGGACTGCGGGCCCTGCGGCGGCTGCCCGCCCTGGTTCCATCCGCCCTGCTGAGGCTGCCCGTACGGCTGCTGGCCGCCGGGCTGCTGCCCGTACGGGTTCGGCTGCTGTCCGTAGCCGCCGGGCTGCTGCGGCGGATAAGTCATTTCGGTTCCCCCTGCCGTGCGTACGAAAGTCCTGGCCACGTGCGGAGCGTGGCCACCCGGGGATGCTAGCCAGCCGAGCGCGTTCGCGCGCAGCCAACCCGCAAGTCGGGTTTGCGGTCCGCGCCGCGGGGCATCCGTAGTGCGTTCAGTTCCGCGTTGCGGAAACCCGCGCGGAGCGGATTCCCGTCCGCGGCACCGAATCGGCCGCTTGCGCTGCGCTCGCGGCCGTGCTGGCCGGAAGAAAAAGCGCGACGCGCCGGTCTTGTGATGCGGAAAGGCCTTTTCTTGTCGGTGATCGCCGGTACCGTGGAATGAAAAGCACTCCGAGGAGGTGCCCGATGCATCATGACCTTCCCGGAGGTCGGCGCGAGGAGGCCGACCCTTCAGCAACCGGCGGAGCAGGGCAGACACCAGAGGAACAAGCCCGGCAGATCCGTTTTCTCGAGGAAGAAGTGGCGCTGCTGCGCCGCAGGCTCACCGATTCTCCGCGACAGAACCGCGTTCTCGAACAACGTCTCGCCGAGGCGTCGGAACGGGTGAGTCAGCTCACCGAGCGGAACACGAAACTCGTCGAAACCCTGCGCGAGGCGCGGGGCCAGCTGCTCGCCCTCCGCGAAGAGGTCGACCGGCTGGCCCAGCCGCCGAGCGGCTACGGGGTGTTCGTCGAGGCGTACGAGGACAACACGGTGGACGTCTACACCGCGGGGCGCAAGATGCGCGTCTCGGTGTCGCCCGCGGTGGAGGTCTCGTCGCTGCGGCGCGGGCAGGCGTTGCGGCTCAACGAGGCGCTCACGGTCGTCGAAGGCGGCGATTTCGAGCGCACGGGCGAGGTGTGCGCGCTGCGCGAAGTGCTCGCACCGGACGTCGAGGGCGGCGCCACGCGCGCTCTCGTGGTCGGCCACGCGGACGAGGAGCGGGTCGTCCTGCTCTCCGGCCCGCTCGCCGAGCAGCCGCTCAAACCGGGCGATTCGCTCCTGGTGGACTCCAAGGCGGGCTACGCCTACGAGCGGGTCCCGAAGGCGGAGGTCGAGGACCTCGTGCTGGAGGAGGTGCCGGACGTCCGCTACGAGGACATCGGCGGCCTGACCCGGCAGATCGAGCAGATCCGCGACGCCGTGGAGCTGCCGTTCCTGCACGCGGACCTGTACGAGCAGTACCAGCTGCGCCCGCCCAAGGGCGTCCTGCTCTACGGCCCGCCCGGCTGCGGGAAGACGCTCATCGCGAAGGCGGTGGCGAACTCGCTGGCCAAGAAGGTGGCCGAGGCTCGCGGGGACCAGGCGGACGGCAAGTCCTACTTCCTCAACATCAAGGGCCCGGAGCTGCTGAACAAGTTCGTCGGCGAGACCGAGCGGTCGATCCGGCTGATCTTCCAGCGGGCGCGGGAAAAGGCCTCCGAGGGCACCCCGGTCATCGTGTTCTTCGACGAGATGGATTCGATCTTCCGCACCCGCGGCTCGGGCGTGTCGTCCGACGTGGAGACGACGATCGTGCCCCAGCTGCTGTCGGAGATCGACGGGGTCGAGGGGCTGGAGAACGTCATCGTCATCGGCGCCTCCAACCGCGAGGACATGATCGACCCGGCGATCCTGCGGCCGGGCCGGCTCGACGTGAAGATCAAGATCGAGCGTCCGGACGCCGAGGGCGCGAAGGACATCTTCTCGAAGTACCTGGCCGAGGGCCTGCCGATCCACGCCGACGACCTGGCGGAGTTCGGCGGGGACCAGAAGGCGACGTTCGACGCGATGATCCAGCACACCGTCGAGCGGATGTACGAGGAGAGCGACGAGAACCGGTTCCTGGAGGTCACCTACGCCAACGGGGACAAGGAAGTCCTGTACTTCCGCGACTTCAACTCGGGCGCGATGATCCAGAACATCGTGGACCGGGCGAAGAAATCGGCGATCAAGTCGGTGCTGGAGACCAAGCAGCCCGGCCTGCGCGTGCAGCACCTGCTGGACGCGATAGTCGACGAGTTCGCGGAGAACGAGGACCTGCCCAACACCACCAACCCGGACGACTGGGCCCGGATCTCCGGCAAGAAGGGCGAGCGGATCGTCTACATCCGCACGCTCGTCACCGGCAAGAACCAGGAATCGGGGCGGGCGATCGACACCGCCACGAACACCGGTCAGTACCTGTAGCGCACCGCGAACCTGTGGGGCCGCCGGATTCCTCCGGCGGCCCCACAGGCCGTCTCAGACCCGTTCCAGGACCGGTTGCCGCGCCCGGGAAAGCCGCCCGTGGGACGCGAGGACGCCGAGCACCACGAGCAGCGCGCCGACGGGCTCGTTCCAGTGCACCGGCTCGTCGAGGACCAGCACTCCGAGCAGCACGCCGACCACTGGAGTGAGGTAGGTCACAGCAGACGCGTTGGCGGCGCCCCAGGCGGTCGCGATGGCGGTGTTCCAGGTGTAGGCCACGCCGGTGCCCAGCACGCCGAGCGCGAGCATGGACAGGACCACGGCCAGGTTCAGGTGCACCGGTTGCGCGGCGATCACCGGCGTGGCGGCGAGCAGAATGACGGTGGCGAAACCGGTTTGCCCGAAGGCGACGACCACTGGGTCCGGATTGCGCGGGGACACGAACTTCCGCAGATACACGAAAGCCATGCCGTAGCAGGTGGTCGCGCCGAGGCAGGCGAGCTGAGCCAGCACTTCGTGGCTGAGGTCGATCCCGCGCCAGACGCCGACCAACGTGAGCACGCCGGCGAAACCGATCAGCAGCCCGGCGGTTTTCGGGCGCGTGAGCCGCTCGGCGGGCAGGGCGGCCGCGGCGAACAGCATGGTCAGCAGGGGAGTAGTGGCGTTGAAGATGCTGGCGAGCCCCGACGCCACGTACTGTTCGGCCCACGAGTACAACAGGAACGGGCCGACGCAGAACAACAGCGAAACCACCGCGAGATGCGCCCACAAGGCGGGATCGCGGGGGAGCGATCGCCTGCGCAGCACCAGGAACGCCCCGAGCGTCAGCGCGCCCAGCGCGACCCGGGCAAGCGCGACCTGAGCCGGCGACAGCCCCTCCAGGCCCACCTTGATGAACAGAAAACTGGCGCCCCACACGACGGCGAGCGCGACGAAGCGGGCGGCGATGCCGAACCTCACTGAACCTCCGAAACGGCCGGATGACTGCTGCGGCCAGTCAACGTCCGCGCCACGCCCGGAGTCCAGCAGGTTTCCGTCACTGTGTTCGACGTCAGTGTATAACGCCCTATACTGCGCCGCGTGAGCACAGACAACGCCCGCCCGCGCCCGCCGATCACCGAAACCGACGTACTGGCCTGGCTCGAGACGACCGCCGCCGCTGTTCAGGCGGGGGAGCTGAATGCGAACGACCTGATCGACCTGTTGGGGGAGTTGCGGCGTGCGTCCGCGGCTTGCGCCGACGCGTCCGACTGGGCGCTGCTGGCTGCCCGGGAGGAGGGGGCCAGCCTTCGCCAAATCGCGCCCGTGTTTGGCAAAGGCTACGTCCGAGCGCCTGCGGCCCGCCTCGAAAAACTCCACCGCCAAGCCCAAAACTCCGGTCAATGGCTCGCCATCCTCCGGCACAAACAAAGTGTATAACGTCCTATACATCTGGCGATGAGAAAACGCTCTGCGGTTACTCGTCCATGCACGCGCGACCATTTCCTAATACCGCTCTAGACAAGGAGATTCTGATGGACCGCATCGCGGTGGGGCTGGCCGCGCTCGGCCGTCCGGCTTATATCAATCTGGGGCGGGACTTGCCGGAAGTGCGTGATGTTCCGTCGATGCGGGCCGCGACCTACGAGGTGCTCGATGCCGCTTACGTCGCAGGGGTGCGGTGGGTCGACGTCGCGCGGTCTTACGGACGTTCGGAGGAATTTCTCGGCGGCTGGTTGGCGGAGCGCGGGCACCGGGATGTGACTGTGTCCAGCAAGTGGGGGTACCGCTACGTCGGTGAGTGGCGGCTTGATGCGGATGTGCACGAGGTCAAGGAGCACACGCTGCCGCGGTTTCGGGAGCAGTGGGCGCAGACGCGGGAGCTGCTGGCGGGGCACGTGGATCTGTACCAGGTTCATTCGCTCACTGTGGACAGTCCACTTTTCACTGATCCGGCGTTGATTGACGCGCTGGCTGGGCTTTCCGAGGCCGGGGTTGAGGTCGGGTTCTCGACGTCCGGGCCTGAGCAGGCGGAGGTGGTGCGGCGGGCGTTCGAGCTCGAGTCGGGTGGGCGGGCGGTGTTCTCGTCGGTGCAGTCGACGTGGAATGTGTTCGAGCCGTCGGTCGGGGCGGCGTTGGCGGAGGCACGGGCGGCCGGGAAGCGAGTGCTGGTCAAGGAAACTCTCGCGAATGGGCGGCTTGTCGTGGAGGCTCCGGAGGCGTTGCGGCGGGTTGCTGAGGCGCATGGGGTGGGGCCGGATGCGGTTGCGGTGGCCGTGGTGCTTGGGCAGGAGTTTGATCCGGTGGCGGTGATTGGGCCGTCTAGTCCGGCGCAGTTGGCGGCGAACCTCGCTGCGGTGCGGGTGCGGTTGAGCGATGAAGAGCGCGCTGTGCTGGGGGAACTGGCGGAGGACGCGCGGGAGTACTGGGCGCATCGATCCCACCTCGGGTGGAGCTGAGCTGGTGCATTACCCTCGGGGCCCAGCATGGCCCGGGGCGGGACGGGCAACATTGAGCGCGGAGGGGCAACGTGCGTCGTCGGCAGGTGCCAGCGGTCGCTGTGCTGGTCGGGCTGGGGGCGCTGGCCGGGCTCGCTGGGTGCGGCAATCGGCCTAATAATCTTGAGACTTATTACGACGATCCGGCTCCGACGCCCGGCACGAGCGCTCCGGTTGCGCCGCCGGTGTCGCGAGCCGTTGATCCGCCGGTTGTTTCCTCTTCTGCTGTGCCGGATCCGGGGCGGGCTCAGGCGGCGTTGTTGTCTGATGCGGACGTTGCCGAGGAGGGCGTGGCTCCGGGTTCGGGTCGCGTTTCGGGGTGTCTTAGTGGGTTGGCTGCGGGGGAGCGGAAGTCGGTTAGCTGGGTGTATCCGAGCGGTTCGGCGTTGACGCACGAGGTGACGGCGTACGCGGATCGTTCGGCTGAGGATGTCGTAGCGGGGACGCATTGTGCCGGTGTCGAGGTGTCGTTGCCGCCGCAGCCGGGGATCACGGTGCAGCGGGCGTGGTGCGAAGGCTCGACGTGTGCGGTGTTGGTGGCCAAGGGGGATCTGGTGTCGGCGTTGAGTGTTGCGGCTAGTACGCCGGCTCGGGCGCAGGATGCGGCGAAGCGGTTGCTGCCTAAGGTCGTGGCTAAGTTGGCGGGGTAGGTCGCCAAGCTGTGTTTTTGGCGCCGACTTCGTCGTCGCGGGCGGGATCGCTTTTATGCCGGCGTTTGGGGGCTCACCGGCGCGAGGGGCCTTCGGCCTGTCGCGCCGGTGAGCCCCCAAACGCCGGCGCGATCCCGCGTTGTGGTCCCGTTCAAAGAAGCTCGTGGTTAGCCGTAGCGGTGGAACCACTCTTGGATGCCTGCGCGGCCGTCTGGGATGAAGGGTGGCTCGGGGTTGGGAGCGAAGACCCAGGCTCGAAGCTCGTCGAGCGGGATCCAGTGGCCTTCTGCGATTTCTTCTGGCTGTAGGCGGATCGGGCCGTCCCAGTGGGCTTCGAAGGCGAAGTTGTGGCAGCGGATTTTGCCGTTGTCGTAGATTTTGGTGAAGAGGGGTGTGGGGTCCACTCCGTGGACGCCTAGTTCTTCGGCTAGTTCTCGGCGGGCGCAATCGGCGGGGGTTTCGTTCGCGGCTACTACTCCGCCTGCCCAGCAGTCCCAGGTGTTGGGGAAGACGTCCTTGTCTGGGGTGCGGAGGTGCACGTAGACAGAGCGGCCGTCGCCCGATCGGACGAGGACTACTCCGGCGGCGTGCCAGAGGCCTTCGGCGCGGACTCGGGAGCGGAGGGCCTCGCCTACTGCGTGGCCTGCGTCGTCATAGAGGGCAACGAGTTCGTCACTGCCTGGCATGGGGGCATCGTCGCACGCGTCTAACCCGTAGGGTGGTGGGCATGCGTCGGATCATGGGAACCGAAGTCGAGTACGGCATCGCCGTGCCCGGGGACGCCACGGCGAACCCGGTGCTCACCTCGACTCAGGTGGTGCTGGCCTACGCCGCGGCTGCGGACATCCCGAGGGCGCGCCGGGCGCGCTGGGACTACGAGGTGGAGTCGCCGTTGCGCGACGCGCGCGGGTTCGACCTGACCGGGCCGGGCGGTCCGGGGCACGACCCGGACGTCGAGGACCTCGGCGCGGCGAACGTGATCCTCACCAACGGTGCGCGGTTGTACGTCGACCACGCGCATCCGGAGTACTCGGCGCCCGAGGTCACGAACGCTCGGGACGCGGTCATCTGGGACAAAGCGGGCGAGCGGGTGATGGAGGAGGCCGCGTTGAAGGCGGCCACCGTGCCGGGGCAGCCGCCGTTGCAGCTGTACAAGAACAACGTCGACGGCAAGGGCGCGAGCTACGGCACGCACGAGAACTATCTGATGCAGCGGTCGACGCCGTTCACCGCGGTGATCGGCGGGCTGACGCCGTTCTTCGCGTCGCGGCAGGTGATGTGCGGGTCCGGCCGGGTCGGGATCGGGCAGCAGAGCGAAGAGGCGGGCTTCCAGCTTTCGCAGCGCTCGGACTACATCGAGGTCGAGGTCGGGCTGGAGACCACGCTCAAGCGCGGGATCATCAACACGCGCGACGAGCCGCACGCGGACGCGGACAAGTACCGGCGGCTGCACGTGATCATCGGGGACGCGAACCTGTCGGAGTACTCGACCTATCTGAAGGTCGGGACGACGGCGCTGGTGCTGGACCTGATCGAGGCCGGCGTGCGGTTCGACGACCTGAAGCTGGACGAGCCGGTGCGGGCGGTGCACAAGATCAGCCACGACCCGACGCTGAAGACGAAGGTCGAGCTGGCGAACGGGAAGAAGTTCACCGGGCTGGACCTGCAGTTCGCCTACCACGAGCTGGCGGCGGCGAACCTCGAGCGCACGGGCGCGGACGAGGCGTCGAAGGAAGTGCTGCGGGTGTGGGGCGAGATCCTGGACGCGCTGGCGCGGGATCCGCAGGAGTGCGCGGACCGGCTGGACTGGCCGGCGAAGCTGCGGCTGCTGGAGGGCTACCGGGAGCGGGACCAGCTGGCGTGGGGCGCGCCGCGGCTGCGGCTGGTGGACCTGCAGTATTCGGACGTTCGGCTCGGCAAGGGCCTGTACAACCGGCTGGTCACGCGGGGTTCGATGAAGCGGCTGGTCACCGAGGAGGAGGTGCAGGCGGCGATCACGAATCCGCCGTCGGACACGCGCGCCTACTTCCGGGGCCGGGCGCTGGAGAAGTACGCGTCGTCGATCGCGGCGGCGTCGTGGGATTCGGTGATTTTCGACGTGGGCCGGGAGTCGCTGGTGCGGATCCCGACGCTGGAGCCGTTGCGGGGGACGAAGGCGCACGTCGGGAAGCTGCTGGACGCGGCGGCGACGGCGGAGGAGCTGGTGGAGGCGATCACCGGTTCGGACTAGCGCGATCCCGGCGTTTCGGGCCGCTGGAAGGCCCTTTTCGTCGGTACCGCTGGGTAGGCTAGGGAACATCGGCCAGACCGGGAGGCGAGATGGCGCAGGAGAAGATCGAGAAGCACGGCGGCGGCGATTCCGACGAGGAGTTCGACGACGCCGGCGGGGCGGGCCAGGAACGGCGGGAGAAGCTCGGCGAGGACGTGGACACGATCCTCGACGAGATCGACGACGTGCTGGAGGAGAACGCCGAGGACTTCGTCCGCGCTTACGTGCAGAAGGGCGGCGAGTAGCCGTCCGCCCGTCGCGGCCGTCCCGGATGCGGGGCGGTGCGGCGGGCGCGCTGGGCCGGAGGTTTCGCGCGGCGGCGCCGGGGGCAGGTTTGCCGGTGGCGTTGCCGGGCACGGGATAGATGGGAACCGAGAGCACGTATGGACAACACCTCCTCTGGGGCGGGTTTTTCCGGGCCCGGACTGCCGTCAGCCTACTTTTCGCCGGCGACGTCGTCGTTCGCGGATTTCGTGCGCGCGACCGCGCCGGAGCTGCTGCCGGCGCGGCGGGTGCCGGCGGGCGCGGGCGAGCTGGACGCGCCGCACGGCACCACGATCGTCGCGGTCGCGTTCGCCGGCGGGGTGCTGATCGCCGGTGACCGGCGGGCGACGTCGGGGAATCTGATCGCGAGCCGGGACATCGAGAAGGTGCACGTCACGGACGAGTACTCGGCGGTGGGCATCGCGGGGACCGCGGGGCTGGCCGTGGAGATGGTCCGGCTGTACGCGGTGGAGCTGGCGCACTACGAGAAGATCGAGGGCGTTTCGCTGTCGCTGGACGGCAAGACGAACAAGCTGGCCGGGATGGTGAAGGCGAACCTGGAGATGGCGATGGCGGGCCTCGCGGTCGTGCCGTTGTTCGTCGGGTACGACCTGGAGGCCGAGGACGCGAAGCACGCGGGCCGGATCGTGTCGTACGACGCGGCGGGCGGGCGGTACGAGGAGCGCGCCGGGTACGCGAGCGTCGGTTCGGGTTCGCTGTTCGCGAAGTCGTCGCTGAAGAAGCTGTACGACCCGGACGCGGATGCCGACGCGGCGGTGCGGACGGCGCTGGAGGCGTTGTACGACGCGGCGGACGACGACACCGCGAGCGGCGGGCCGGATCTGGTGCGGCGGATTTTCCCGAACGTCATCACCATCACCGCGGAGGACGGCGCGGTGGTGCTGCCCGCGGAGCGGACGGGTGCGGTGGCCGAGGCGGTGGTGGCCGGGCGCGCGGAGCGCAATCACCACCGGCCGGTCTGAGGCCGCCGATGTCCGCTGAATCAATGACTGCCGAGTTTTCGGAGAACGTGGAGCCGACACCGTGACGATGCCGTTGTATGCCTCTCCCGAGCAGTTGATGCGGGAGCGTTCCGAGCTGGCGCGCAAGGGGATCGCGCGGGGCCGGAGCGTGGTGGTGCTGAAGTATTCCGGCGGGGTGCTGTTCGTCGCGGAGAACACTTCGGCGACTTTGCACAAGGTGGCGGAGATCTATGACCGGATCGGGTTCGCCGCGGTGGGCCGGTTCTCGGAGTTCGAGAATCTGCGGGTGGCGGGGATCCGGCACGCGGATCTGAAGGGCTACCAGTACGACCGGCGGGATGTGAGCGCGCGGGCGCTGGCGAACGCTTATGCGGCGACGCTGGGCAGCATTTTCACCGAGCAGCTGAAGCCGTTCGAGGTGGAGGTGTGCCTGGCGGAGGTCGGGGCGACCGCGGCCGAGGACCAGTTGTACCGGTTGACGTTCGACGGCGGGATTTTCGACGAGTCGCCGTTCGTGGTGATGGGCGGCCAGACGGACACGATCAGCGCGAAGCTGAAGGACGTGGTGGATCCGGAGCACGATCTGCGGACGGCCCTGGCGTCGGCGATCGAGGGGTTGCGGGCGACCGCGGCGTCGAACGGCAACGGTCCGGCGCCCGAGGCGGAGATCAAGCTCGAGGTCGCGGTGCTGGACCGGGCGAAGCCGCGGCGGGCGTTCCGGCGGTTGTCGGGGGCGGCGCTGGAGGCGTTGCTGCCGGCGAAGGAGGAGCCCGCCGAGAAGCCGGACGACTCCGGCGAAGGCGATGCCGACAAGGGTTCGGAGAAGGACTCGGGCGAGAAGGAATGACGTGACGCACTGTGGGCCGTCGGCGAATGTCGGCGGCCCACAGTCGTTTTTCGACAATACTGGCGTGGTGACGTGTGCGCTGGTGACTCCGTGGTGGCGTCGTCGTGCCGCCGGGGACAGTTCCGCTGAGGGCGGCGTGATCCCGACGGCGATTCTCGACTGGCGCGATCCGCTCGTGCAGTCCCTGGTGCGGCAGACCGCGTCGGAGGACCGGCTTGCCGGATTGCGGGCCGCGCACCGGATGGTCGCCGCGTCGGTGCGGCCGGTGTACGCGGTGCAGGAGCGGCAGCCGATCTCGCGGACACTGGTGCGCGGGCGGGGTTCGTGCAGTCAGCGGCTGGCGATTCTCGAAGGAGTCGCGCGGGCGCAAGGGATTCCGACGCGGGTGCGCGGTCTCGTCGTGGACGGCCGGTTCTGGTATCCGCGGTTCCCTCGGCTGAAGTTCCTGGTGCCGTCGCGGGTCGTGGTGGCGTGGCCGGAGTTCCGGATCGCGGACGCCTGGGTTCCGGTCGGCGAGCTGTTCGGTCCGTTGATCGAGCTGGCGGCGAATCCGGGATTCTCCAATGACAGCGGGGAAACGCTCTTCGACGCCGTGTCCCGCACCGCGATCGACTGGGACGGGGTCGCCTGCGACGTCGGCGGAGCATGCGATCTGTCCGCGACCGTCCTGGTCGACCTCGGGCGCTTCGATTCGCGCGACGATTTGTTCCGGGAGCACGGGCAAACGCTGTCCGGGCCGTTGACGACGCTCGTCGACCCGGTGCTCAGCCGGTGGGCACCGAGTCAGAGACCGTCCAGCCGCTGACGCAGATGCGCGCGCTCCGGCTCGGTTCCCGCGCTCTCCAACGCTTCCCGGTACGCCGCCGCCGCCTCGTCGTCACGGCCGAGGCGGTGCAGCAGGTCGCCGCGAGCTGCCGCGTACGGGTGGTAGCCCTGTAATCGAGGCTCATCGGCCAAGCCGTCGAGGAGTTTCAGCCCGGCTTCGGGTCCGTCGCGCATCGCCACCGCGGCCGCGCGGTTGAGTGCGACGACCGGCGTCGGGGTGAGCGTCAGCAGGATGTCGTACAGCGCGACGATCTGCGGCCAATCGGTGCTCGCGACATCCGGTGCTTCGGCGTGGAGCGCGGCGATCGCCGACTGCACTCCGTACGGCCCGGGCGGCCCTCCAGTGAGCGCGACCGGCACCAGCGCACAGCCCTCGTCGATCAGCGCCGCGTCCCAGGACGTGCGGTCCTGGTCTTCCAGCAAGACGAACTCGCCGTCCGGCCCGGTGCGAGCGGCGCGGCGGGCATGGACCAGCAGCAGAAGCGCCAGCAGTCCGGTGATTTCGCGTTCGCCGGGCAGGAGGCGGTGCAGGATCCGCGCCAGTCGGATGGCTTCCTCGGCCAGGTCCGGACGCTGGATGTCCGGGCCGGAACTGGCCGCGTAGCCCTCGGTGAACAACGAATACAGCACCTGCAGCACTCCCGGAAGCCGGGAGCGCAGCTCGTCGCCGGACGGGACGCGGAACGGGATGCGGTGGTCGCGGATCCGGTTCTTGGCCCGCACGATCCGCTTCGCCATCGTCGCGGTCGGCACCAGGAACGCCCGCGCGACCTCCGGTGTCGTGAGCCCGGCCAGGCAGCGCAGCGTCAGCGCGAGCCGGTCCTCGGCGGCCAGCGCGGGATGCGCGCAGGTGAAGAACAACTGGAGCCGGTCGTCGGGCAGGTCGCCGTCGGCCCCGGGCAGCGGGGGAGGGTCGCTGCGGTCGGATTCCGCCTGCAGGACAGCGAGTTTCGCCGCGTACGCCTGGTCCCGGCGGAGCCGGTCGACGGCCTTGCGGCGCGCGGTCGTCATCAGCCACGCGCCGGGTTTCGGCGGGACGCCGTCCACGGGCCAGCGGACCAGCGCGGCCTCCACGGCTTCGGCGGCCACCTCCTCGGCGAGGTCGAGGTCGCCGAAGCGGCGGACGAGCGCGCCGAGCAGGCGGCCGTGCTCCTCGCGGAACACGGCCGCCACGGACGCTCGCGCGTCAGGCATCGAAATCGGCGATCGGGCGCACCACGACCGAACCGTCGCGGGAACCGGGGCAGCGGGCCGCCCAGTCGAGCGCCGCGTCGAGGTCCGGCACGTCCAGCACGTAGAACCCGCCCAGCAGCTCGCGGGTTTCGGCGAACGGCCCGTCGGTGGTGATCGAACGCTCGCCGTCCGCGCCGACCTGAACCTTGGTCGCGGTCACGAGGTCGGCGAGCGACTCCCCGCTGACGAACACCCCCGCGTCCCGGACTTCCTTGTCGTAGGCCATCCAGTCGGCGGGCTCGCAGCCGGGCGCCCCGCCCTGCTCGGTGGCCGCGGAAGCGTGGATCAGCAGCAGGTACTTCATGGTCGGGCTCCTTCGTCGGTCAGGGCGGCCGTGGTGCCGCACTGACCTCACCACGAACGGTGCCCGCCCGGATGGACAGGGTCCGGAAGGTATTTTTCCGGACAGTCCGCTCAGGAGGCGGCAGGAGCGACGCGGAAGTTCTGATCGGCGAAGGCGAGCATGTACGGAAGCGTCGCGCGCGCGGTGTGCCAGGTGTGGTTGAACCCGCGTTCGGCGTGCACCACGACCTCCTGGCCGCGCCGCTGCAGCGACCCGGCGATGCGGTGCGCGGTCGCGACGTCGGTCGGCGCGCCGGTGCCGACAGTGAGCATCACGGCGAGCTTCTGCGGGAACGGCATCGTCGGGATGTAGCGGCGCGGGGTGTTCGCCGCGATCGCGGCCTGGTTGCCGCCCAGGACGCCGACGGAGTCGTTCAGGTCGTCGTAGGGCAGGGAGATCAGCAGCGTGCTGAATTCGTCGAGGTGGTGCAGCCCGATGTTCAGCGCGCCGAAGCCGCCGCCGGACATGCCGCCGAGCGCGCGGTGGCCGCGGTCGGGGACCGTGCGGTAATGCTGGTCGACCGAAGGCACGATGCTGCTGGCGAGGTACGTCTCCAGCAGCGGCCCGCCCGGGACGTTCAGGCATTCCCAGTCGGTGCTCGGCCGGTTGGCGGTGAGGTCGACGCTCACGATGATCATCGGCTGGATCACGTGCGCGTCCTCCAGGCTCTGCAGCGTCTGCGGCGCGGAGCCGGACGTGAGCCAGTCGCGCGGGCCGCCGTAGGGGTAGCCGTGGATGAGGTAGACGACCGGGTAGCGCTTGGCCGCGTTCGCCGGGTCGTGGTAGCCGGCCGGGAGGATCACGTAGTTCTCGCCGTTCGCGACGCCGTGCGCCGGGTCGGGCACGTTCAGCACCTCGGTGCTGCCGTTGGCGTTGGACGGAGCCGCCGGGCGGGCGGCGGTGGGGGAGCTGCCGCTGTTCCCGCCGGTGGAGCTGCTCGCGGTGCTGGGGTCCGAGTCCTCGGCCGGATCGTCGCTGGTGCTGCGCAGCAGGGTGCCCGCGACGTTCATCGCGCCGGAGCCGCGCTGCAGCAGCCTGCCGAGGTCGCTGGGCGTGCGGACGTAGCCGACGTAGCTGTTCACGGCGGTGACCGCGGCGAGCAGGAACAGCGCGATCGCGCCGCTGATGCCCCAGCGGCGCGCGCGGCGGCGGTGCGCGAGCGCGATGGTGACGGCGAGGACCGCGGCGGCGGCCCCGGCGAACGCGAGCCACACCAACGGGGACTCGAGCGGCCCGAGGTCCCTCGCCTGGGAGGTGACCGACGGGGGCAGGACCGGGTCGACAGCCTGCGGGAGCAGCCGCGTCATCCGCGGCCCGCCGCGGACGGGCAGCTCGGACCGCGGGTGGAAAAACGCACTGAGTAGACCCCTGCCGTGAACTGGTGCGGACACGACTGTCCGCACCTCGAAGATCACGCTAGGGACGGCTCGCTGTGGATTCGTTGAGAGAAGGTAAAGAAATAGTCAAGAGCTGGTGCGTGGACGGCGAGCGGACGGTAATCGCGCAGGTCAGAGCCGGGAGCGCCGGGCGCACAGTGGTGAAGAACTCGGTGCCCGGCCGACCGCGTCCGGAGGGACCTTAGGGCAAAACGGGGCCGACCGTCACGCGAAGGCCGTCAGGAAGCGCTGTCCGGGTTGCGGTAGACGGTCAGCGCGCTCGGCCGCGACCGGAACCGGAACTCCCGCCCGAGCGGCCCGACCTCGCCGTCCGTGGCGACCCGGCGGTTCCCGTCGAGCAGCCGGACGTGCAGCTCCGGCAGATCCCGCTGCCGGTAGACGTGGCTCGCGTGCAGGCTGTTGGTGAGGCTCGCGGCCACGAACCGCAGCCGCGACCAGCGCACGTCCGCCCGCACGTACCGGACGTCGAGCAGGCCGGTGTCGAGCGCCGGGCGCCGCGACGGCGCGAACCCCTTCGGCGCGTACGTGCCGTTGCCGACGAAGATCAGCCACACCTGCGTCGGCTTCCCGTTCAGCTGCACCCGCAGCGGTTTCGCGTGCCGCATGACGCGCACCAGCGCGATCGCCGCGGACGGCCACTTCGGGAACCGGGACTGCAGCTTCTCCCGCAGCCGCACCATTTCCGGGTACCCGCCGAGGCTGGCGGTGTTGACGAACCAGCGGTGCTCGGGCTCGCCGGTCCCGTCGATCTCGACCTCGGCCAGATCGATGCCGACCGCGTGCCCGCCCTCGGTCGCCTCGTCCGCGTCCGGCATCGAGCGGACCCCGATGTCGCGGGCGAAGTGGTTGAGCGTCCCGGCCGGGATCAGCGCCAGCGGCAGCCCGCGTTCGGCCGCGACCGACGCCACCGCCGCGACCGTGCCGTCCCCGCCCGCCACGCCGAGCGCGCGGACCGAACCGTGCGCTTCGATCTCGGCGGCGAGCTGCTCGCGCAGATCCCGCGACGGGTCCGGGTAAATCAGCGACGCCTTCGGCCAGGCGTAGCGGACGTCCTCGGTCGGGTCCTGGCCGTCGACGCCCGAATGCGGGTTCACCAGCGCCAGCATGTCCTCGCCGTCGCGCATCTCCGGCGCTTGCGCCGAATGGGCGGTGCGGGCGCGCGCGTCCGGGTGCAGCGGCCACCAATGCCGGGTCAGCACCGCGACCCCGGTCCCGATCGCCAGCCCCGCCGCGACGTCGCTCGGCCAGTGCACCCCGGTGTGGATCCGCGAGTACGCGACCGCGCTGGCGAGCGGGAACAGCGCGAGCCCGGCACGCGGCGACTCCATCGCCACCGCGGTCGCGAACGCGGCCGCCGAAGCCGAATGCCCGGACGGGAACGACGACGACGTCGGCCGTTTCCGCAGCTGACGGTGCCCGGGAACCTCTTCCTCGGCCGGACGCCGCCGCGGGAACAACGGCTTCGCGACCAGATTCGCCGCGGCGCTCGCCCCCGCGATGGCGGCGATCCCGCGCAGCGCGCCGCGGCGCGCCGGGCCCTTCCGCACCGCCAGCACGGCCGCCACGCCCCACCAGAGCCGCGATTTGTCCGCACTTCGGGACAACGCGGTCACCACGTCGTCGGCGCGCGTGCGCGGCAGTGCCGCACTGCGCCGCATCAGCGCCCGATCCCGCCGCCCCACCTGCCGGAATGCCCGGCCGACCTGCTGGAACACTCTCGTCCACCTCCGCTGGCCGCGCCGGGCCCGCCACCGGCCCCGGCGACCGGTTTCCGCCGCATTGTCACCACTTGCAACGTACCGACCGCGTGTCGCCGCCCGAACGGCGCACCTTCCGCGGGGGTCCAGCGCCTACTCTGGTGGGATGCAGCGGCGGATCTTTGGCATCGAGACCGAGTTCGGGGTCACGTGCACCTTTCACGGCCAGCGCAGGCTCTCGCCCGACGAGGTCGCGCGCTATCTCTTCCGGCGGGTCGTCTCGTGGGGACGCTCGTCCAACGTGTTCCTGTCCAACGGCTCCAGGCTCTACCTCGACGTGGGCTCGCATCCTGAATACGCGACAGCCGAGTGCGACGACCTGACCCAGCTCGTCACGCACGACAAAGCAGGCGAGCGGATCCTCGAGGACCTCCTCGTGGACGCCGAGCGCAGGCTCGCCGACGAGGGCATCGGCGGCGACATCTTCCTGTTCAAGAACAACACCGACTCCGCGGGCAACTCCTACGGCTGCCACGAGAACTACCTGGTCACCCGGGCAGGCGAATTCTCCCGGATCGCCGACGTCCTGCTGCCCTTCCTCGTCACCCGCCAGCTCATCTGCGGCGCGGGCAAGGTCCTGCAGACCCCGCGCGGCGCCGTGTACTGCCTCTCCCAGCGCGCCGAGCACATCTGGGAAGGCGTCTCCAGCGCCACCACCCGGTCCCGGCCGATCATCAACACCCGCGACGAACCCCACGCCGACGCCGAGCGCTACCGGCGCCTGCACGTCATCGTCGGCGACTCCAACATGGCCGAGCCGACGACGATGCTGAAGGTCGGGTCGGCGCACCTGGTGCTCGAGATGATCGAGGCGGGGGTGCAGTTCCGGGACTTCACGCTGGACAACCCGATTCGGGCTATCCGGGAGATCAGTCACGATCTGACCGGGCGGCGGCAGGTTCGGTTGGCTGGTGGGCGTGAGGCGTCGGCGCTGGATATTCAGCGGGAGTATCACGCTCGGGCTGTGCAGCATTTGAAGGAGAACGGGTCTACGGCCGCGAATGAGCGGGTTGTGGAGTTGTGGGGGCGGGCGCTGGAGGCTGTGGAGGAGCAGGACTTCAGCAAGATCGATACCGAGATCGACTGGGCTATCAAGCATCGGTTGGTGGAGCGGTATCGGGCTAAGCATGATCTTGATCTGTCCAGTCCGCGGGTTGCGCAGTTGGATCTCGCGTATCACGACATTCGGCGCGGGCGGGGGATTTTTGACCTGCTGCAGCGGAAGGGGCTCGTGCGGCGGGTTACTGATGACGGGGAGATTGAGGCTGCGAAGGATACGCCGCCGCAGACGACTCGGGCTAAGTTGCGCGGGGACTTTATTGCGGCGGCGCAGGCTGCTGGGCGGGACTTTACGGTCGACTGGGTGCATTTGAAGTTGAATGATCAGGCGCAGAGGACTGTGTTGTGCAAGGACCCGTTCAGGTCTGTTGATGAGCGGGTCGAGCGTCTCATCGGGTCGCTTTAGGGTGGCTGGGTTGGGTGACTAGCTCACCAGCTGTGTTTTTTGGCGCCGACTTCGTCGTCGCGGGCGGGATCGCTTTTATGCCGGCGTTTGGGGGCTGCCCGGCGTGAGGGGCCTTCGGCCTGTCACGCCGGGCAGCCCCCAAACGCCGGCGCGATCCCGCGTGCTGGTCAAGTGAGCGGTCGGGGCTGGGCCGTGGTTGCGGAAGTCGTTGTCGCGTGGGGAGAGAACCGACGAAAGTTGTCGGGGTGGTGCGGCAGGATCTGCGCATGCGTGCGTTCCGGAGGGTCCTGGTTCTCATAGCGGTGTTGTCGGTGGCGTTGGGTGGGGTTGCTGCGGCGTCCTCGTTGCCGTCGTGGCGGCTTCTGGCTACGGGTACCACTGCGCAGTTTCGTGGGTTGTCTGCGGTTAGTGAGCGGGTTGCCTGGGTCAGCGGCACCCAGGGCACCGTGCTGCGGACGGCTGACGGCGGGAGCAGTTGGCTGTCGGTTGGGCCGCCGGGTACTGGGAAGCTCGAGTTTCGCGACATTGAGGCGTTTGACGCTGACCATGCCGTCGTGCTGTCGATCGGGCCGGGGGCGGATTCCCGGGTCTATCGCACCGACGATGGCGGGAAGAGCTGGCGGCAGACGTTCAGCAATCCCGATTCTGCTGCGTTCTACGACTGCTTGGCCTTCTTTGATCCTTGGCGCGGGCTTGCGATGAGCGATCCGGTCAACGAGAAGTTCCGCGTGCAGGCCACCTTTGACGGTGGGCGCAGTTGGCGGCAGGTTCCGGATGATGCGTTTCCGCCTGCGGAGCCTGGAGAGGCCGGGTTCGCGGCTAGCGGCCAGTGCATCACTACGTCGGGGCCGTTTGACGCGTGGCTTGCTACTGGTGGTGGGGCGCATGCTCGGGTTTTGCACTCTGGTGATGGTGGGCGGCACTGGGCTGCGTCTGTGACGCCGTTGCCCAGCAGTGCGTCGGCTGGGGTGTTCGCGGTTGCGTTTCGTACGCCTTGGCAGGGGGTCGCGATTGGTGGGGACTATGCCAATCCGACTGCGCCTGGACCGGCTGTTGCGTTGAGCCACGATCGCGGCCGCACCTGGCGTACGCCGCCGGAACATCCTGCTGGGTATCGGTCTGGGCTCGCTTGGCGCGGTGGGACGGTGCTCGCTGTGGGACCTGGTGGGAGCGATCTCAGCCGCGACGGGGGACGGCATTGGGTCTCGTTCGATACGGGCAGTTTCGACACTGTTGATTGCACGTGGTTCGGCGCGTGTTGGGCCAGTGGGGTCAAGGGGCGGGTGGCGAAGCTGGGTTCGTAAGGGGGAACCCGATCCGGGGCAGTGGGCCGTCTGGAACGGCGGTGGGTGACTGAGTGGGGGCGGAGGGGCCGTTCGCGGCCACCTGGGCTGACCAGGTGCGACGCGCGCGGGGCGGACCTCGCGATCTGCCGCGGCCGGGAGAGCTAGAGTCGTCTGGTGTCCACCGCACGCGCCGAACGGCTGGTCAACCTTGTGCTGGCCCTGCTCTCCACCCGGCAGTACCTCACCGCGGAGCGGATCCGCGGGCTCGTTCCTGGGTACGCCGAGGCGGCCAGTGACGACGCCTTTTTTCGCACGTTCGAGCGGGACAAGACCGAGTTGCGGGAGCTGGGGATTCCGCTCGAGACGGGACGCAACTCCGTCTTCGACCCGGTCGAGGGGTATCGGATCGCTCGGCGCGACTACGAGCTCGGCGAGATCGACCTTGCGCCGGACGAGGCCGCGGCGGTGGGGCTGGCGGTTCGGCTTTGGGATTCGCCGGAGCTGACCGGGCAGGCTCAAGGGGCGCTGGTGAAGCTGCGGGCGGCTGGGGTTGAGGTCGACGACCAGGCGCCGACCGTGATCGAGCCTCGGGTGCGGGCGGAGCCGGCGTTCGCGCCCATGCTCGCCGCTGTGCAGGCTGGGCAGGCGGTTCGGTTCGAGTATCGGCGCAGCGGGTCGCCGGAGCGGCGGATTCGCACGCTCGAGCCGTGGGGCGTGGTGTCGTGGCGGGCTCGTTGGTATGTCGTCGGGCATGACCGGGATCGCGACGCGACTCGGTGTTTTCGGCTCTCCCGCGTCACGGGGAAGGTTGTCCCGATCGGGAAACCGGGTGCGGTCAGCAGGCCCGAGGGTGTCAATTTGATGCAGCTGGTCTCGGTGACGGGTGGCAGTGAGGATCCTGCTCCCGTGACGACTGCGCGGTTGTGGATCGCGGACGGGCGGGCCGCGGGGGTGCGCCGTCGCGGGGACGTGGTGGGGCGCGAGATCGTCGCGGGCGAGGAAGGCGACGTGATCGAGATCGGGCTGTACTTCCCGGAATCGGCCGCCGACTGGATCGCCGCGCAGGGGCCGGACGTGCTCGTCCTCGAACCGGACGTGCTGGCCAAGTCCGTCCAGCACCGGCATGAAGCCGTGCTCGCCCGCACGGGACAGGGGAGCGTGCGATGAGCGCTTCCGGCGAACGGATGCCGAGACTGCTCGCGCTCGTGCCGTACCTGCTGGCCCGCCCGGGCATCCGGATCGACGAGGCCGCCCAGGACTTCGACGTCACCCCGCGCCAGCTGCGCAAAGACCTCGAACTGCTCTGGATGTGCGGCCTGCCCGGCTACGGGCCCGGCGACCTCATCGACCTGTCCTTCGAAGGCGACACCATCGTCGTCACCCACGACGCCGGGATGAGCCGCCCGCTGCGCCTCACCGGCGGCGAGGCCACCGCGATGCTGGTCGCGCTGCGCGCGCTCGCCGAAACCCCGGGCGTGGCCGACGGCGACGCGGTCCGCCGCGCCATCGCCAAAATCGAGGACGCCGCCGGCCAAGCCCGCCCGGCCGGAGTCGTCGTCGGGGGAGGAGTGCGCGAAGGAGCCCGTGCCGCCCGCACCCGCGAGACCGTGGCCGGCGCGCTGCAAGACGGCCGCGCGCTGCGGATGCGCTACTACACCGCCTCGCGCGACCAGATCACCGAACGCACCGTCGACCCGATGCGGCTCGTCATCGTCCAAGGCGTCGGCTATCTCGAAGCGTGGTGCCGGCGCGTCGAAGGCGTCCGGTTGTTCCGCCTCGACCGGGTGGACGCGCTCACCGTATTGGACGAACCCGCAGCTCCGCCCGCCCACGCGCGGCCCACCGACCTGTCCGACGGCGTCTTCTCCGCCCGTCCCGATCAGCGGGTCGCCCATCTGGTCCTGGACCCCGACGCCCGCTGGGTCGCCGAGTACTACCCCTGCGAGGAACTCGACGAACTCGACGGCGGGTGCCTGCGCATCGCGATGCGCTACAGCGACGAGCCCTGGATGGTCCGGCTCGTGCTCAGCCTCGGCGGGGAAGCCCAGGTGGAGAGCCCCGCCACACTCGCCGAGGCAGTCGGTCGCCGAGCGGCCGACGCCGTGGCGCGTGCCCGTCATCTCTCGTCCATCTCCGACCGATAAGGTGGTTTGGTGCCGTACCTGCCCGTCTATGTGCTGCTCGCGGCCGGCCTGCTCGTCCTGGCCCTGCTGCTGGTACGGACCGCCGGAGTCTTGCGCCGCTTCCGCCGCACCATGAGCATGGTAAGTGCGGACACCCACGACCGGACCGGACTCGTCCGGGCCCGGTCCGCGGCACTCCGTGTGGCCGTGGCCGAACGCCGCCCGGCGGCCGGCAACAAGTAACATCAGCACAGACCCCAGACAAGGAGGGCAGACGACCATGAACGCGCTGCAGCCGTGGCACATCATCGTTCTGGTGCTCGTGGTGGTTCTGCTGTTCGGAGCGAAGCGGCTCCCGGACGCGGCCCGGTCCATCGGCAAGTCCATGAAGATCTTCAAGGCCGAGACCAAGGACCTGACCGGCGAGCAGAAGGCCGAAGCCGAGGCCGAATCCGCCGACACCCGGCACATCGCCGCCCCCGCGCCCGCGCAGACCGCGCAGGACAAGCAGGTCGCCGACCTCCAGCGCCAGCTCGACGAACTGAAGAAGCAGCAGGCGGCCGCCCCGGCCGACCAGCCGCAGAAGAACGCGAGCTGACCCTCCGCGCGCACCACCCGGTCCCCGGTCCACGGCGGCGCGCCGGTCCGGCGCGCCGCGGCGGGCTCTGACGAGAACGGAACGACCAGTGGCGGAAGCCGCCAACGGCAACGGAAGCCGGTCCAGCAAGCGGAGCCGGCGCAGCCGTCGGAAAAACCCCGACGGCACGATGACGCTCATCGAGCACATCTACGAGTTCCGCCGCCGCCTCGGCTGGGCGGTCGTCTTCATCGTCGTCGGCGCGATCTTCGGGTTCATCTGGTTCGAGCAGCGGCTCGGCCCGATCCCGTCGCTCGGCGACATCATGACGCACCCGTACTGCGCCATCCCGGCCTCGCAGCGCTTCGCCGGCGACCAGCCCGGCTGCCGCCTGCTGCAGACCGTTCCGTTCGAAGCGTTCATGATCCGCCTCAAGGTCGGCGTCGCGGCGGGCGCGGTCCTGCTCTCGCCCGCCTGGCTCTACCAGATCTGGGCGTTCATCGCCCCCGGCCTCTACGCCAAAGAGCGCCGCTACGCGATGATCTTCGTCAGCTTCGCCTCGGTGCTCTTCGCCGCCGGCGCGGTGCTGGCCTACCTGCTCGTCCCGCACGCACTGGCGCTGCTCGCCGGCTTCGGCCAGGACCAGTTCGTCACCGCGCTCACCGCGGACAAGTACATCTCCTTCATCCTGTCGCTGCTGGTGATCTTCGGCGTCAGTTTCGAGCTCCCGCTGCTCGTGGTGATGCTCAACCGCGTCGGCGTGCTCAAGTACCAGCAGCTCAAGCGGTGGCGCCGCGGCCTCGTGTTCGCGCTGTTCGTGTTCGCCGCGTTCGCCACCCCCGGCTCGGACCCGTTCTCGATGCTCGGCCTCGCCGGCGCGCTCACCCTGCTGTTCGAGCTGTCGATCCAGATCGCCCGCTTCCACGACCGCAAGCTCGACCGCGGCCGCCACGACGAGGGCTGGGACCAGCTCGCCGACGACGAGGCCGCGCCGTTCAACTACACCCCGAGCACCGCCGACGGCGAAGAGCCCACCGCGCAGAGCCCGTCGACCGGCCGCTCGAACTCGACCGACGACATCACCTGACCGTGGGCCTGAACGCAGCACTGGCAGTGCACCCGGCCTCCGGGCGCGGCGCGGCCGCCCGCATCGCCGAAGCGGTCGCGGCACGGCTCCGGCCCGCCGTCGACCGGCTCGACCTCCTCACCGCCACCAGCGTCGAGGATTCCCGCGCGCTGATGCGGTCCTCGCACGCCGAAGGCCTCGACGTGCTGATCGTCCTCGGCGGCGACGGCGCGGCCCACCAAGGCGTCCAGTTCTGCGCCGACCACGGCGTCGCGCTCGGCCTCGTCCCCTCCGGCACCGGCAACGACTTCGCCCGCGCCCTCGGCATCCCCGCCGACCCGCGCGCCGCCACCGACGCCCTCGCCAGGGCTTTGCAGGCCGGGCACCGCCGCCGCGTCGACCTCGGCCGCGCCGGCGGCACCTGGTTCTCCACCGTGCTCTGCGCCGGATTCGACGCCGCCGTCAACGCCCGCGCGAACGCGATGCGCTGGCCCGCCGGCCCCCGCCGCTACGACCTGGCCATCCTCGCCGAACTCGCCGCGTTCCGGCCCAGCCCGATCGTCGTGCACACCGACCACGGCGTCCTCTCCGGCGACACGAGCCTCATCGCCGTCGGCAACACCCCGTACTACGGCGGCGGCATCCCGATCTGCCCCGACGCCACCCCCGACGACGGGCTCTTCGACGTCACCGTCATCGGAGCCCCCGGCCGCGCCCGCCTCCTGCGGATGCTCCCGCAGCTGCGCACCGGCGAACACGTGCACAAGCCCAGCGTCGAAACCTTCCGCACCCGCACCCTCCGCGTAGAAGCACCCGGCTGGCCCGTCTACGCCGACGGCGAAGACCAAGGCCAGACACCGGTCGAAGCGGTCTGCGTGCCCTCCGCGCTCACGGTCGTCGCCCCCGCGCCGTGACCGGCGGCACGCCGCGTGCGGAATGTCGGTGGCATATGAAACCCTGACCGGGTGGCCACTAGCCCTTCACCATCGCCGGCCGAGGCCTACGCTGCCTCCCGTCGCCGCGCCAAGCACCCCCAGCTGACCCGGTTTTCCGCCGAATCGGCCTTCGAATTCGACGATTTCCAGATCCGCGGCTGCGAAGCGCTCGAAGAGGGCCACGGCGTCCTGGTCTGCGCCCCCACCGGAGCCGGCAAGACCGTGGTCGGCGAGTTCGCCGTCCACCTCGCCCTCGCCGAGGGCCGCAAATGCTTCTACACCACGCCGATCAAGGCCCTGTCGAACCAGAAGTACGCCGACCTCGTCGAGCGCTACGGCAACGACGCCGTCGGCCTGCTCACCGGCGACACCTCGATCAACGGCAACGCCCAGGTGGTCGTCATGACCACCGAGGTGCTGCGCAACATGCTCTACGCGGGCAGCTCCTCGATCCCCGAACTCGGCTACGTCGTCATGGACGAGGTCCACTACCTCGCCGACCGCTTCCGTGGCGCGGTCTGGGAGGAAGTGATCCTCCACCTGCCCGAACACGTCCGCGTCGTCGGCCTGTCCGCCACCGTCAGCAACGCCGAGGAATTCGGCGAATGGCTCGTCGAGGTCCGCGGCGACACCACCGTCGTCGTCGACGAGCACCGCCCGGTCCCGCTGTGGCAGCACATGCTCGTCGGCAACCAGCTGCTCGACCTGTTCGCCGGCCAGAACGAGGCCGACCCGGGGGAGCAGCTGCGGATCAACCCCACGCTGCTGCGCAAAACCGACGACATGGGCCGGTTCGCGCCCAACTTCCGCGACCTCGCGGCGGCCGCCGCGAGCCCCGCCGCGCGGGCCCAGGTTCCGGCCCCCGTCGCGCGTGGACACCGTGGAACGGCTCGACCACGCCGGGCTGCTGCCCGCGATCGTGTTCATCTTCTCCCGCGCCGGCTGCGACGCCGCGGTCGCCCAGTGCGTCCGCTCCGGCCTGCGGCTCAACGGCCCCGAACAGGTCGAGGAGATCCGCCGGATCGTCGACGCCCGCACCGCCGAACTGCCCGAGGGCGACCTCGGCGTCCTCGGCTACTGGGAATGGCGCGAGGCGCTCGAACGCGGCTTCGCCGGCCACCACGCCGGGCTGCTGCCCGCGTTCAAGGAAACCGTCGAGGAACTGTTCGTCCGCGGCCTGGTCAAGGTCGTGTTCGCGACCGAAACCCTCGCGCTCGGCATCAACATGCCCGCCCGCACCGTCGTCCTCGAACGGCTCGTGAAATACAACGGAGAGGCCCACGTCGACCTCACCCCGGGCGAATACACCCAGCTCACCGGCCGCGCCGGCCGCCGGGGCATCGACATCGAAGGCCACGCCGTCGTCTCCTGGCAGCCCGGCGTCGACCCGAAGGCCGTCGCCGGCCTCGCCTCCACCCGCACGTACCCGCTGCGCTCGTCGTTCCGCCCCGGCTACAACATGGCGGTCAACCTGGTCGCTCAGGTCGGCGCGGACGCCGCCCGCGACCTGCTGGAACAGTCGTTCGCGCAGTTCCAGGCCGACCGGTCGGTCGTCGGCACCGCGCGGCGGATCGAACGCAACAAGGAAGCCCTCAAGGGCTACACCGACGCGATCTCCGGCGACTTCGAGCAGATGCTCGAGTACGTCGAACTCCGCGCGCAGATCTCCGCCCGCGAGAAGACCCTGTCGCGGCAGAACACCTCCTCCCGCCGCGCCGAAACCGCCCAGTCGCTGGAGAAACTGCGCAAGGGCGACGTCATCCCGGTCCCGGCCGGCCGCCGCGCCGGGCTCGCCGTGGTCGTCGACCCCGGCCTCGACCCGATCCGCGAACCGCGCCCGGTCGTGGTCACCGAGGACCGCTGGTCCGGGCCGCTGTCGGTGGCCGACTTCCCGGCCCCGGTCGAAGCGCTCGGCCGGATCAAGCTGCCCAAGCACATCGAACTGCGCTCGCCCAAGACCCGCCGCGACATCGCCTCGTCGCTGCGCAACGCCGGCATCGCCCTGCCCGGACGCCAGCGCCGCCGCACCGCGGCCGCCGACGACGCCGAACTCGCCTCGCTGCGCCGCGCCCTGCGCGCCCACCCGTGCCACGGCCTCGCCGAACGCGAGGCCAACCTCCGCTGGGTCGAGCGCTACCAGCGGCTCTCCGCCGAAACCGAACAGCTCGAACGCAAAGTCGCGGCCACCACGCACTCCCTGGCCCGCGCGTTCGACCGGATCCTGCGGCTGCTCGGCGAACGCGGCTACGTCCGCGCCGGCGACGGCGAGGACCGCGTCACTGAACACGGCCGCCGCCTGACCCGCCTCTACAGCGAATCCGACCTGCTCGCCGCCGAATGCATCCGGCACGGCGTCTGGACCGGCCTCGGCCCGGCCGAACTCGCCGCCGTCGTGTCCACGCTCGTGTTCGAGGCCCGCCGCGACACCGCGGGCGAACCCCGGCTGCCCGGCGGCGCGGTCCCCGGCGCGTGGCAGGAAACCAGCAGGCTGTGGGTCGAACTCACCGAGGACGAACGCCGCCACCGCCTCGACCGCACCCGCGAACCCGACGCCGGCTTCGCGTGGCCGGTCTACCGCTGGGCGCGCGGCGAATCCCTGGAGAAGGTCCTCACCGCGGCCGAGACCAACGGACAGGAGCTGTCCGCGGGCGACTTCGTCCGCTGGTGCCGCCAGGTCATCGACCTGCTCGACCAGATCCGCGACGTCCTCGGCAAGGAGGACCCGGTCGGTTCGGCGGCTGCGCAGGCGGTCCGGGCGCTGCGCCGCGGCGTAGTGGCCGCGGGCGCGGCATGACCACTTGGGCACACCTTCGCAGCGACTGCGCGCGGACACGTGTGCCAGGTCCAGACCTGTGGTTGGATCGCGCACGACACCCCCGGCCCGGCCCGCGGGTGCGGACACACGAAGGCGGAGGCCAACGATGAGCACGCCGTATGGCGGCAACGACCCGCGGCAGCAGCCCCAGTACGGGCAACAGCCCTACGGCCAGGACCCGCAATACGGGCAGCAGCCGGGCGGCGCGTACCCGCAGAGCGGGCCGCAGCAGCAGCCGTACCCGCCCCAGCAGTACGGGCAGCAGCCCTACGGTCAAGACCCGCAGTACGGCCAGCAGCCCGGCGGCTACCCCCAACAGCAGCAGCCCCAGCAACCCCAGTGGGGCCAGCAGCCGCCGCCGTACGGGCAGCAGCCGCAACAGCCGCAACAGCCCTATGGCCAGCAGCAGTACGGCGAACCGCAGCAACAGCAGTACGGCGGCCAGCAGCCCGGCCAGTACGACTACGGCCAGCCCGGCGGAGCCGCGCCGGAATCCTCGGGCGGGTCGAAGAAGGGCCTGTTCATCGGGATCGGTGCGCTCGTCGTCGTGGTGGCCGTCGTGGCGATCCTCGGCTTCGTCGCGCCCGGCTTCTTCAAGACCCAGGTCTTCAACAAC
This sequence comes from Amycolatopsis sp. cg13, assembly GCF_041346965.1. Lineage (GTDB taxonomy): Bacteria > Actinomycetota > Actinomycetes > Mycobacteriales > Pseudonocardiaceae > Amycolatopsis. Next base: position 1,101,946 of record NZ_CP166848.1, on the reverse strand, counting down.
AACCAGATGCAGACCGACGTCGCGAAGATGCTCACCGACACCTACAAGATCCAGGGAGTCAGCGGAGTCACCTGCCCGGCCGAGCAGAAGGTGGAGGACGGCGCGAAATTCGAATGCACCGCCACCGTCAACGGCAAACCCCAGCAGGTGCCGATCACCGTCAAGGGCACCGACGGCAACTACGAGGTCTCGCCGCCCGCCGCCAAGTGACCCGATTCAATTCAGTGGCGATCCCGGGGCCGCCCCCGCGATGATCGGGGCATGAGCGACCGCACCGTCCGCATCCTCCGTCCCGACGAGCAGCGCGGGGCCTGGGACCTGTTCCGGGCCGCACTGCACGTCCAGCCCGGCACCGACGAGGACTGGGACCGCGTCTCCAAGGCGTACCAGGCCGAGCGCAGCTGGGGCGTTTTCGAACCGGACCTGATCGGCACCGCCCGGTCCTTCGACGCGGAAATGGTCGTCCCCGGCGGCGCGCGGCTCCCGCTCGCCGCGGTCACCGGCGTCGGCGTCCGGGCCGGACGGACCCGGCGCGGCGTGCTCAGCGCGCTGCAGGCCGCGCAACTGGCGGACCTCGCCGAACGAGGCGCCGCGCTTTCCCTGCTGTACGCGTCGGAAGGCGCGATCTACGGCCGCTACGGCTACGGAGTCGCGACCCTCGCCAAACGGGTCGTGGTCGACCGGCACCGCGCGCAGCTGCGCCCGGACGTGCCGGCCGGGGGAGAGGTCACCGTCCTCGGCGTCGACGAGGCCGCGCCGAAGTGGCCGGAACTGTATGCCGCGACCGCGATGGGCCGCGTCGGCGCGATGACCCGGTCCGAGGTCTACTGGCCGGCGTACGAGGCATCGCTGCGTCGCCGCGCGAAGCTGCTTCAGACCGCAGTGCACCGCGGCCCCGACGGAGACGACGGGTTCCTGACCTACTACGTCGAGGAAGACGCCAACGAGCACGCCAAACTGAACGTGATGGCGTTCCACTACGCCAACCCGGCCGCGTTCGCCGGACTCTGGCGGTTTCTGCTGTCGGTCGACCTGGTCGACGAGATCGTCCTCGCGATGCGCCCGCTCGACGAACCGCACGCGCTGCTGTTCGCCGACCCCCGGATGGCGAAAACCGAAAGCACCGACGACGAATGCTGGCTCCGGCTGGTCGACGTGCACGCCGCGCTCGCCGCCCGCACCTACGGCCCGGCCGAACCCGTTGTCATCGAGGTATTCGACCGGTCGCTGCCCGGCAACGACGGCCGCTACCGCATCGGGCCGGACGGAGCCTCGCGCACGGACGCGGAACCCGCGCTGCGGCTCTCCGCGGACACGCTCGCGATGCTGTACTTCGGCACGTGGCGCGCGTCCGCGCTCGCCGGCACCGGCCGGATCGAGGTGCTCGACCCGGCCGCGCCCGAGGCCGCCGACGTTCTCTTCGGCACGCGCGAATCAGTGTGGTGCGGTACGTTCTTCTGACCGTTGACCAGACGTTTCGCGCAGAGGAGCGGGTTTCATGCGCGCCGTGCCGGTGCTGTTGTCGTGCGGCTTGGGAATGCTCGCCGCCTCGGGCTGCGACAGCGGGACGCCCCCGCCTCCGGTCCACACCGTCACCGTCACGCCGAACAGCCCCGCGGAGCCGGGCGTCGCGTCGTCGTCGGCACCCAGCTCGTCGGAAGCGATGCGGGTGTTCGATTCCCGGGTGATGGCCTCGGCCGTCACCCGGCTCCTCACCACCGACTACAAGATGACGAACGTCGGCACGGTGTCCTGCCCCGACCGGCAGCCCGTCGCCGACGGCTCGCGGTTCCAGTGCACTGTGGACATCGCGGGCGCGACGAAACACGTCCCCATCACGGTGACCGGCGCGGACGGCAAGTACCGCGTCGACCCTCCGCAGTAGGTCAGCGGCGGTAAATCCGATGGCCGCGCGGCGGCCGCATTGGTTCAATCGGGTCATGAGCGACTACGTGGTACGCCAGATCACCGACGCCGAAAGCCGCGAGACCTTCAACCTTCTGGTGCGTTCCCTGCACGGAAACCCGCCCTCGGACGAGCGCTGGGCGAAGGTCGGCGACTCCTGGACGGCGGACGGCCGGACCGGAGCGTTCCACGACGGCGAAGCCATCGGCATCGCCAGCTCGTTCGCCACCACGCTCACCGTCCCCGGGGGCGCCGCGGTGCCGATGGGCGCGGTCGACGGCGTCGGCGTCCGGGCGGACTGGACCCGCCGCGGCGTGCTCACCGCGATGATGGACCGGCAACTGCACGACTTCGTGCAGCGCGGCCACGTCGTCGCCGCGCTGCACGCGAGCGAAGCGCTGATCTACGGCCGCTTCGGCTACGGCGTCGCGACCCGCATGGCCACCCTGCAGATCAAGCAACCCGCCCCATTGCGCGAAAACGTCGACCTCCCCGGCCGGGTCCGGCTGCTCGCCACCGACGAGGCGATCGCGACGATTCCCTCGCTGTACCAACGAATCGACACCCACCGCCCCGGCATGATCGCCCGCCCGGAACTCTGGTGGCCGATCGCGTTCAACTGGCACCTCCATCCGGACGGCGGCAACCACCGCGTCGCTGTCCACACTGGACTGAACGGCGACGACGGCTTCGCGGTGTTCCACGTCGTGCCGCAGAACAGCTACCTCGACCCGGAGCGCGGCGCGGCGCTCGAAGTCCACGAGCTGCACGCGGCGACCCCGGAAGCGCTGGCCGGGCTGTGGCGGTTCCTGCTGTCGGTCGACCTGATCGAGGTCGTGCACGCGCGCAACCGTCCGGTGGACGATCCGGTGGGTCTGCTGCTCGTCGACCCGCGCCGGGTGCACACGATCGGCCTCGACGACGAACTGTGGCTGCGGTTGATCGACGTTCCCGCAGCACTCGCCGCGCGCACGTACGGCTCGCCGGAACCGGTGGTGCTGGAGGTGAACGACCGGATGCTGCCGGACAACCGCGGCCGCTACCGGGTCAGCAGCAGCGGGGTCGAGCGCACGGAGGCCGAGGCGGATCTGCGGCTCGACGTCGACACCTTGGCGATGCTGTACCTCGGCGCGTGGGAAGCCGGTCCGCTCGCTCTGTCGGGCCGGATCGCCGGTGCGAGCGCGGAAACGCTGGCCCGCGTGGACGCGCTGTTCCGGACCGGGACGCAGCCCTGGACCGGCACGCACTTCTGAAGCCGCGATTCCGTTGAGCGGCCTAGGTTCCACCTTCGGGAACCTAGGCCGTCGGCGATCAGGCTCCCGGCAGCGCCGCCAGCAACCGCTCCACTGAACGGCCCAAATTCCAGCGCTCGGCCAGCTCTGCCACCCGCTCCGGATCGGCGGGCGCGGTCGGCACCGCGTCCGGCCCGGACTGCTCGACCGGCGCGTCCACCGCGACCCGCACCACCGTCGGCGCGACGGCGAGGTAGTCCGCGGCGTCGGAGAGCCGCAGCCGGGTCTTCAACGGCACCCGCGAATCCCCGGCCGAGGACGCGGCGACGAGTTCCTCCAGCGACCCGAACTGGGTGATCAGCTTCGCCGCGGTCTTCTCGCCGATCCCGGCCACCCCGGGCAGCCCGTCCGACGGGTCGCCGCGCAGGGCGGCCATGTCGGCGTAAGCGGGCCCGGCCTGTTCGACCGGAACGCCGTACTTCTCGGCGATTTCCCGCTGCCCCAGCACTTCCGCCTTCGCCCAGCCCTTGCCGACGTACACGACCGACGTCGGCGTCGGCTCCTCGCGCACCAACTGGAACAGGTCGCGGTCACCGGTGATCACCTCGACCGGAGCGTCCTTCTCCCGGGTCGCGAGGGCGCCGATGACGTCGTCCGCCTCGTATCCGGCCGCCTCCGCGACGGCGAACCCGAACGCCTCCAGCACTTCCAGGATGATCGGCACCTGCGGGGTCAGCGTGTCGGGCACCTCCTCGACGTCCGCCCCGCCGTCCCCGGCCTCGGCGACCCGGTGCGCCTTGTAGCTCGGCAGCAGATCGGTGCGGAACTTCGGCCGCCAGTCCGCGTCGAGACAGGCGACCAGCCGCGACGGACGGCGGTCGGTCAGGATGCGCGCGATCGTGTCGGTGAACCCGCGCACGGCGTTGACCGGCGTCCCGTCGGGCGCGGTCATCGAATCGGGCAGCGCGTAGAACGAGCGGAAGTAGAGGCTCGCGGAATCGAGGAGAGCGAGTGGTCCGGTCACCCGCACAGCCTGCCACGTCCGGGCCGCGTTGCCCCGAAACCGGCGCCGGGCGCGTCCGGTCCGTGAAGGGCTCCTTGCGGGAATCAGATTCCTTCAAGGAGCCCTTCACGGACTACGTCCGCGGTCGTCGCGCGGGAGTTCGGCCGGATGACCGGGGCGGCACGCCGGGTTGGGGAGGACGGGCGGGCTGCGCCGGGACGCCGGTACTAGGCTCGGCGTCATGTCGAGCCGATCCCTCAACACTCCCGCTCCCGACGCCGCCGCGCTCCGCGCCCGTCTCGACCGCGCCGCGAAAGCGGCCGCCGCCGCCGACACCGACGCGCTGCTCGTCGCGCCCGGGTCCGACCTGCGGTACCTGCTCGGCCAGGCCGGCGGTTCCTTCGAGCGGCTGACCACTCTCGTCGTCCCCGCCGACGGCGCCCCCGCGCTCGTCGTGCCGAAGCTCGAGGCCCCCGGCTACGCGGGCGTGCCCACCGACGAACTCGGCGTCGAGGTGCTCACCTGGGTCGACGGCGACGACCCCTACCGGCTCGTCGCCGACCGGCTCGGCAAGCCCGGCCGGATCGCGGTCAGCGACTTCACCCCGGCGCTGCACGTGCTGTCCCTGCGCGCCGCGTTCGGCGACGCCGAGCAGACGCTGGCCGGCCCGATCGTGCGCGAACTGCGGATGCGCAAGGACGCCGCCGAGATCGACGCCCTGCGCAAGGCGGGCGCGGCGATCGACCGCGTCCACGCGCGGATGGGCGAGTGGCTGCGCGCCGGCCGCACCGAGGCCGAGGTCGGCGCGGACATCACCGCCGCCATCGTCGAAGAGGGCCACACGCACGCCGACTTCGTCATCGTCGGCTCCGGTCCCAACGGCGCCAGCCCGCACCACGACGTGTCCGAGCGCGTCATCGAACGCGGCGACGTCGTCGTGATCGACATCGGCGGACCGGTGCCCGAGGGCTACAACTCCGACTCCACCCGCACCTACTCGATCGGCGAGCCCCGCGACGCCGACGTCGCCGAGACCTACGCCGTGCTGCAGCGCGCGCAGCAGGCCGCCGTCGACGCGGTCCGCCCCGGCGCCACCGCCGAGAGCATCGACAAGGCCGCGCGCGACGTCATCGACGCCGCCGGGTTCGGCGAGTACTTCATCCACCGCACCGGCCACGGCATCGGTCTCGACGTGCACGAGGAGCCCTACATCATCGCGGGCAACGCGCTGCCGCTCGAGGCGGGCATGGCCTTCAGCGTCGAGCCGGGCATCTACCAGCCCGGCCGCTGGGGCGCGCGGATCGAGGACATCGTGCTCGTCACCGACTCGGGCGTCGAGCCAGTGAACACGCGGCCGCACGAACTGGTCGTGCTGGACGCATGAGCGCAGCCCGGAGCACCGCCGCCTCCGCGGCGACCAGCGCGGAACTCCTCGAGGAGGCGACGGCATGAGCGGCCCGCTGGAACCGCTCGACCAGGCGATCGTGCAGGAGCTGGCCGCCGACGGGCGGCGCAGCTTCACCGATCTCGCCGAACGGGTCGGGCTGTCGGTGTCGGCGGTGCACCAGCGGGTGCGCCGCCTCGAACAGCGCGGCGTCATCCTCGGCTACACCGCCCGGCTCGACGGCGAGCAGATCGGCCTCCCGCTCACCGCGCTGATCTCGCTCACCCCGAACGACCCGGCCGCCCCCGACGACTACCCGCAGCGGATCCAGCACATCACCGAGATCGAGTCCTGCTACTCCGTGGCGGGCGACGAGTCCTACATCCTGCTGGTGCGGGTCGCGTCGCCGCTCGGTCTCGAAGACCTGCTCCGGCGGATCCGCGAGGCGGCGAAGGTGTCCACCCGGACGACGGTCGTGCTGTCCACGCCGTTCGAGGGACGGTCGCCGACGCTGTGAGAGCCGTCGACGCTGTGAGAGTGGTACGGTAAAAGGTATGGCAACACGTAAGGTGACACTCTCGCTCGACACCGGTGCGCTCGAGTACGCCGAGCGGGCCGCGAAAGCGCACGGAATTTCGGTCTCGTCCTGGCTGTCGAAGGCGGCCCGGCGCGAGGCGGTCCGGACTGGGTATACCCCGCAGCGGGCTCCTGTTACGCCGTCCGCCGAGGCGGACGAGGCGGAGCGGGCGGCTGCGGAGAAGGAGATGCGTGCGCAGGGGTGAGGTTTGGACTTACCACCCGCCTACTGATCCTGCTCGGCAGCGGACTGTCGTCTTGCTGTCGTCGGACGGGGTGAATGAGTCTGAGCGGCCTTGGTTGCTCGGGACTGAGCTTTTGGATCGGGATCCGCAGGATATTCTCGGGGTGGCTGTGGATGCTCGGTATTGGGTTTCTACGTTGAATCTCACGCGGTTGTATCGGCCTTGGTTGGCGGAGCGGATCGCGGAGGTTGATTCTGATGTTCAGGAGCAGATCGATGTGGCTTTGAGGGCTGCGTTGGATTTGTGAATCCTCGTTTGGGGGTTCGTCTCGTCGCCTGGCGGCGACATTGCTTTTGAGTGGTGCGTTAGGCACCCCGAAGCTGAGTGTGAACACGCGCGGAAAGGCTTGTCAAGGCGGGAAAGATGCCTTGACAAGCCTTTCCGCGCGTGTTTTTGGCTTCGTATCGGGGTGCGGGGGGTGTGGCTGCCTCGATGTGGGTGCAGCGGCTGCGGTTCGCGAGGGGGCTGGTTAGCGCCCCAATGTGGCGTTGGGTGCATGTGACGCACCGAATGCCGCATTGGGTGCGTGGGATGCACCGAATGTGGCATTGGGGCGCATCGCGGTGGCGAGCGAGCGAGTGGGGTGGGCTGTGAAGGGCTCCTTGAGGGACTCTGATTCCGTGAAGGGGCCCCTCACGGACAGTGGCGGTCTTGAGGGGAACCCTGACGGAATCAGAGTCCGTGAAGGTGGCCCTCACAGACTTGCGTGGGTGGTGAACGGGCTCGCGTAGGTCGTGAGGGGAACCCTGAGGGAATCAGATTCCCTCAGGGTTCCCCTCACGGAATGCTGCTGAGCGCGTGGGGGAGTCAGCTGACTGGTTCGGGGACGGCGTGGAGTTTGCCGTCGGGGCCTGCCAGGCAGGAGGCGTTTCCTTGTTGACTCGTAAGGAAATCGGTCAGGCAGTCGGCGATCGCGGCGTGTCCGGCGGCGTTGGGGTGGAAGGATTCCTGCAGTGCGTGCGTCGCCCGGTCTACCTGGGTCAGGTCGTTGAGGTGCAGGGTGAGCCTCGTGAACCATTCTGAGGCCAGGTTCGCGCCGCCGGAGCAGGCTTCGTGGTTTTCGCCTGCTCGGGCCAGATCCAGGAATCTTGCGCCGGATTGGGTGGCTGCTTGTTTGATTCCCGCGGAAAGGGTGCTGATTCCGGTGGTCGAAATCCATTGCAGGTCGTCGGTGCGGAAGGGGCAGCCGTTGAGGCTTTGCAGATCCGGCGGGATGTTCGGGCCCACGGGAGTGGCGTAGGACTGCAAGACCAGCTGGTAATCCGCGGGGACGTATCCGGCGTCCGCTAACACCTTTTTCACGTCGCCTACCGCGTTCGCCACCTTGGGGACCATGGCGTCCACTTTGGACTTCCATGTTTCCTTCAAAGCGACGTTGCAGGACGGGCCGCCGGAGGAGAACCAAGCCTTGAAGCATTCGCTTACCTGCGCGGAGAACTTCGGGTCGTCGTTCGCGCCTACGGCGATCACGACGGCGGAGACCCGGTGGTCCTTCACCACATCGGCCAATTGGGCGGCTTGGGAGCGTTCGCCCCACTGTTTGGCCTCGCCCAGGGCGACTTGGGCAGCGGGGGCACCCGAACAACCCAGGTTGACCCGCGCGGTGACGCCGGGGATGCGGACCTTTTCCACGAACGCGGCGGACGAGCGGTGACACCAGTCGCCGTTCTTGCCGTCGGTGTCGGGGGTGTAGGCGCCGGCGCCTTCGCCGGAGACGGTGCTGTCTCCCAGCGACACGATGGTCAGCGGGCCGCGGCCGGGCGGGCCTTGTCTCGGGAAGGGCTGGCCTGGGCGGCTCTCGCTGCCGAAAAAGACGAAAAAGCCTGCGAGAACAGCTACGCAGGCGAGGACCAGCGCCCCCCACCACCACCGGAATCGTCGCATCGCTTGCCAAGTCTAGCGAGAAATCCGCAGGGTCCGTCAGGGTCTGGGGTGGCTGGGACGCGGGTCACCGTCCGTCGTTCGTCCATTGTGGACTCAAGGGGTCATCCGACCGCCCAGACCGGGGGCTTGCGGTGGGTCCACGGGGCGGCTTGCTCCAGCTGCCCGGCCAGGCGGAACAGCAGGTCTTCGCGGCCGAAGGCGGCGGTGAACTGCATCCCGATCGGGAGTCCTTCGTCTTCGGCCAGCGGCACGGACATCGACGGAACCCCTGAAACGTTCGCGGCCGCGGTGTAGGGGGAGCGATCCAGGAGGCGGTCCAGCCAGCCGAGGCCGTCCAGTTGGTCGGCGCCTTCGCCGTAGACGCCTAGCGGGACCGGCGGTTCGGGCAGGGTGGGGGAGAGCAGGAGGTCGTAGCGGGCGAAGTGCTGGGCGAAGGTTCGGGCGACTTGGTTGCGGATGGTCAGTGCGCGGACGAGCTCGTCGGCGGTGACCTGGTGGCCGTACCGGTAGCTGGCGAGGGTGACCGGTTCCAGGGTGGTCTCGTCGACGGGGCGGCCGGTCGCGACGGCGATGCCGTCGATCCACGGGGCCAGGTTCGCGGTCCACATCCGGGCGTTGCCCAGGACGAATTCTTCCCACGAGACGCCGAGATCCAGTGAGGTTTCATCGACGAGGTGGCCCAGGGAATCCAGCAGGCGCATGGTTTCGGTGAGGGCTGCGGAGACCGGCGCGGTTGGCTGTCGGCCGCCCCAAGGCTGGCGGAGGACGGCGATGCGCAGGCGACCCGGGGGCAGTTGGGCTTCGGCGGCGTAGGGGCGGTCCGGGCGGGTGGCGAAGTACGGGTCGCCGGGTTCGGGGCCTTCGATCAGGTCCAGCAGGACGGCGCTGTCGCGGACGGTTCGGCTCAGGCTGCCTTGTACGGCTAGTCCGCTGAAGACCTCGTCGGCGCCCGGGCCCTGCGAAACCCGGCCTCGGGTCGGCTTCAGGCCGAACAATCCGTTGCTGGAGGCGGGGACTCGGATGGAACCCGCGGCGTCGGTGGCGTGTGCGAGCGGGACGATCCCGGCGGCGACTGCGGCGCCGGAACCGCCGCTCGAGCCGCCTGCGCTGCGGTCCAGCGACCACGGGTTGCGGGTCGCGCCGTAGAGCTCCGGTTCGGTTGTGGTGCTGTAGGCCATTTCCGGGGTGGTCGTGCGGCCGATCGTCACCAAGCCCGCCTGGCGGAAGCGGCGCATCAGGTACGAGTCTTCGGGGGGCACGGAGCCTGCGGCCAAGCGGCTGCCCAGTTCGCTGCGTTTGCCTGCCATGGCGACGCCCAGGTCCTTGATCAGGAACGGCACGCCTGCCAGCGGGGCGGAGCCGGGGGCCGGAGTGTCTTCGGGCGGCCAGGTTTCGACTACTGCGTTGATTTGCGGATTGACTGCTTCGACCGCCCGAGCGGCCGCGTCGGCGACCTCGGCCGCCGTTGCCTCGCCGCGGGCGATCAGGTCCGCCAAGGCGACGGCGTCGCAGCTCGCGTATTCGGAGATTTTCACCAGCAAGCCCTTCGGGAGACTGATCCGTATTGAGTGATACCGAGTGGTATCACGGGGGACGGTTGTGTACCGTAGCCGGGGACGAACCGGATTGCCAAGCCCTCCCGAGGAAGAACCGATGACGAGCACCTCCGACCGGCGGCCGACCCGGGTCGCGACGTTGCCGCCTCGCGAGCGCATCCTCGACGCGGCCGAGGAGCTGTTCCTCAACGAGGGCGTGGTGCGGGTGGGGGTCCAGGCGATCGCGGACCGCGCCGGGACCACGAAGATGGCGATCTACCGGCACTTCGGCACCAAGGACGCGCTCATCGCGGAGTGGCTGCGGATCGTCGTGCACGACTACTCCGCGGCCTTCGACGCGGCCGAACAGGCGCATCCGGACGATTTCGCGGAGCAGATCCGCGCGGTGGGGCGGTTCATCGTCGACGGGCTGCCCGAGTTTTCCCATCGCGGCTGCCCGTTCACGAACTCCGTCGCCGAACTGCCCGACCCGGACCATCCGGCGCGGCGGCTGATCAGCGAGCACAAGACCCGGCAGTTCGGCAGGCTCCTGGCGATGTGCGAGGGACTCGGGCTGGCCGATCCGGAGCTGGGCGCGGCGGAGCTGACGTTCGCGATGGAGGGGGCGCAGATCGCGGTGCAGAACGGCGGTGTGGAGAACGTCGGCGCGCACCTGACGAAGATCGTCGAAGGGGTCGTCGGCCGCGGCAAAACATCCGGACCGTCGAAGAAGTGATCAGTCTCGGTGAGGCGGGTTGAGAGCGGCCCGTTTGCGTTGCAGCAGAAGGCGTTCAGCCTCATTCGCGACCAGGCGCAGCGCCTCGTCGTAAGCCTCCGCGGCGTCGGCGGTTCGGCCTAGCCGGGTGAGCAAGTCAGCCCGGACGGCGTGGAACAGGTGCCGGTGGCTGAGATCGAGACTGTCCACAATGGTCAACGCAGCACCCGGGCCCTCGACCTCGGCGACCGCGACGGCGCGATTCAGCGCGACGATCGGAGTGGGAGTCAGGGCGAGCAGCTGGTCGTAGAGGGCGAGGATCTGGACCCAGTCGGTCCCGTCGCTGTGGACGGCGTTGATCGCGGCCTGGATCTGGTACGGCCCGGGGCGGTCGAGTCGCAGGCACTGGCGGACCAGCGACTGGCCTTCGGCGATCAGCGTCCAGTCCCAGCGGTCGCGGTCCTGGTCGGGCAGCAGCACCGGGATTCCGTCGGCGTCGAGGCGGGCCGCGCGGCGGGATTCGGTGAGCAGCTGCAGTGCTAGCAAGCCCAGGACTTCGGGTTCGCCGGGGAGCAGGGCGGCGAGGATCCGGGTCAGGCGGATCGCCTCCGCGGCCAGGTCCGGTCGCGTGAGATCCGGGCCGGTGCTGGCGGTGTGGGCTTCGGTGAAGATCAAGTACAGCACCGCGAGGACGGCGTTGAGCCGAGACGGGAGGTCGGCGGCGTCGGGGACGCGGTAGGGGATGCGGGCGTCGCGGATCTTGGCTTTCGCGCGCACTAGGCGTTGCGCCAGCGTGGATTCCGGGACTAAAAACGCGTGTGCGATCTCGGCCGTAGTGAGGCCGCCCAGCAGGCGCAGGGTGAGCGCGACCCGGGCGGCGGGGTTGAGAGCGGGGTGGCAGCAGGTGAAGATCAGCCGCAGGCGCTCGTCGGGGATCGCGCCTTCGTCGAACGGTTCGGCGGCGTGCAGGAGCGCGGCTTGCGCGTGGCGGTCGGCGCGGGTGGATTCGCGGCGGAGCCGGTCGATTCCGCGGTTGCGGGCGGTCGTGATCAGCCAGCCCGCGGGGCTCGGCGGAAGCCCTTCCGCGCGCCATTTCGCGGTGGCGATCGCGCACGCCTCCTGGACCGCGTCCTCGGCGAGGTCCAGGTCGCCGAAGACCCGGGCCAGCACCGCGACCGCGCGGCCGTGCTGGGCGCGGAAGATCCGCTCGAGCACGGCCGTCGAGATCAATGGAACTCCCGGACTTCCACCGGCAGCGTGGTGATTTCCGAGATCCGCCGCGCCCATTCGGCCGCGACCTCCGGATCGGGCGCGGTCACGATCGTGAAGCCGCCCAGGTGTTCCTTGCCTTCGGCGAACGGGCCGTCGGCGTAGAGGACGTCGTCGCCGGAAGCGCGGACGACTCGAGCGGCCGGCGCCGGATGCAGCCCGCCCGAGAACACCCAGACGCCGGTCGCTTTCATCTCGTCGGTCACCGCTTCGAGGCGCGCGGCGATGTCCGCCAGCACTTCGGGATCCGGGGTCCCGCCGTCGGGCTGGTAGATCCCGAGCAGGTACTGCGGCATGCGGCCCCTCCTTCGCTCAGCGTTGCCGGGCCGGCCGCACGATCATCTCGGTGACGTCCACGTCGGCCGGCTGGTCGAGAGCGTAGGCGATGGCGTCGCCGATCGCTTTCGGTTCGATCGCGTCCTTGCGGTAGATCCGCATGACCTCCTGCGTTTCCGGGTCGCTGATCGTGTCCGCCAGCTCCGAGGTGACGACGCCGGGGGAAACCGTGGTGACGCGGATCGACGGGTCGCATTCCTGCCGAAGGCCCTCGGTGATCGCCCACGCCGCGTATTTGGTGCCGCAGTAGACCGCGGCGGTCGGGGTGACCTGATGCGCGCCGATCGAGGCGACGGTGACGAAGTGGCCTCGGCGCTGGCGGGTGAAGTGGGGCAGCGCGGCGGCGATGCCGTGCAGCAGGCCCCGGACGTTCACGTCGATCATCCGGTCCCATTCCTCGACCAGCCCGGCGTCCAACCGGGACAGCGGCATCACGCCGGCGTTCGCGATGAACGCGTCGATCTCGCCGTGGTCGCGCACCGCGCGGTCGACGAACCCGGCGACGTCGGCGCGGTCGGTCACGTCGAGGCGGTGGACTTCGATGCCGTCCGCGCTGGCGGCGAGTTCGGCCAGGCGGTCTTCGCGGCGTGCTCCGGCGACGACGTGCCAGCCGTCGGCGGCGAGGCGGCGGGCGGTGGCTTCGCCGATGCCGCTGCTGGCACCGGTGATCAGGGCGACCTTGTTCATTCGGATTCCTTCGGGAAGTCGGCGGACAGGGTGACGTCGCGCCAGACGTCGAACGTCTTGCGGAGGGTGTCGAGACGGGCGGTGGCGATGGCGTAAGCCGCCTGGCCGAGCAGGAGTCGCAGCGGCGGTTCGGCGGAGGTGACGGCGTCGATGACCGCGGTCGCGGCGCGGTCCGGGTCGCCGGGCTGCTTGCCGTAGGTGGCGAGCGTCGAGGTCCGGCGCGCGCCCGCGGTGTCGGCGTAGTCGTCGATGCGGATCGCGGATTCCTGCATGGACGGGCCCGACCAGTTGGTGCGGAACGCGGCAGGTTCGACGATCGTGACGCCGATGCCGAGCGGCGCGACCTCGGCGGCGAGCGATTCGCTGAAGCCTTCGACGGCGAACTTCGTGGCGTGGTAGTAGCCGGTCGCGCCGAAGGCGGCCAGCCCGCCGAGCGACGAGACCGAAACGACGTGGCCGCTGCGCCTGGCCCGCATTCCCGGCAGGACAGCGCGGGTGAGCGCCATCAGGCCGAAGACGTTGGCGTCGAACAACGCGCGGATCTCCGCGTCTTCGCCTTCTTCGGCGGCGGCGAGATAGCCGTAACCCGCGTTGTTGACGAGGACGTCGATCTGACCGAAGGCTCGGTGCGCCTCGGCGACCGCTTCGGTGATCTGCTGCTGGTCGGTGACATCGAGCGCGACCGAGACCGCGCGGCCGGGGTGCGCGGCGACGAGGTCGGCGACGCGTTCGGGATCGCGGGCCGTCACGACCGCGCGCAGGCCGCGTTCGAGGACGGCGGTCGCGAGTGCGCGGCCGAGTCCGGTGGAACATCCGGTGATAAACCAGACGGGTGCGGTGTTTTCAGACATGGATCTACCCTTGTGCGAATTCGGAAATTGCGAAAAAAGTGTCAGCGATGAGGGCTGTCGTCGGCGGCGAGACTGCCCAGCAGTCCCAGCGCGGCCTCCGACGGACTGCCCGGATCCGCTTGGTACACCACGAGTTGCTGACCGGGAGCGCTGTTCACGGTCATCGATTCGTAGTGCAGGGTGAGCATTCCGGCGAGCGGGTGCCGGAACCGTTTCGTCTCGTGCGTTTTCTGCCGGAGGTCGTGGCGCGCCCACAACCGGCGGAAATCGGCGCTCTTGAGCGACAATTCGCCGACCGCCTCGATCAAGAGCGGATCGTCCAGATCGGCGCCCGCCGCCGACCGCAGCCCGCCGACGGTGTTCACCGCGACCTGCTCCCAATCCGGGTAGAAATCCCGGGCGTCGGGGTCGAGGAACACCAGCCGCAGCAGGTCGCCGCTGTATTCGTGCCCGCCGAACAGCGCTCCGCCGAGCAGATTCGACGCGAGGACGGTCATGCACCGGCCGAGCACGACCGCGGGAGTCTGCGGCCACGCGTCCATCAGCTGTACCAGCCGCGGGCTCACGCGTTCCTTCGCCGGCCGTCGCTTGGGCCGCTTCGGCCGGGCCAGCGAATGCAGGTGCGCGAGCGCCTCGTCGTCGAGTCGCAGCGCCCGGCCGAGCGCGTCGACGACCTGCGCCGACGGCGTGCGCTCCCGGCCCTGCTCAAGCCGCACGTAGTAGTCGGTGCTCACCCCGGCCCGCTGTGCGACCTCCTCCCGGCGCAGGCCGCTGACCCGGCGCCGGGTGTCGGCGAGCAGGTCCGCGTCCGCCGGGACGGTGGTGCCGCGCCGGGCCCGCAGGAACTCGCCGAGGAGGTTGCTGTCGCTCATGAGCCCAGGCTAGATCGCCGGCGGCGGCCGCGGGGCACGCAAAGGGGGTGTGGTTCTCCCACCCTCGCGGTACCCCGGCGCGCAGTGGTTCAAACCTATCCGGGCGCGCTCTGCCCGCGCGCACCGCGGCCGCGGAACCGGCAGGCAGACTGTTTTGACTGGTCAGCGGCGGCGGCCGACCCTGCTGGGACCACCCCTCGACCGGAAGGCGAACCATGCGCCGAACCCCGCTCGTCCTCGCGGCCGTGGCCGCGCTGTCGATGGCCGCCGCGCCCGCGCAGGCGGCCGAAACCTGGACCACGGTGTTCGAGGACACCTTCGACGGCCCCGCCGGCACCGGTCTCGACCCGCAGAACTGGCTCTACGACAAGGGAACCGGCTACCCCGGCGGCGCGGCGAACTGGGGCACCGGCGAGATCGAGACGTCGACCGACTCGACGGACAACGTCTACCACGACGGAGCCGGGCACCTGGTGATCAAGCCGCTGCGGGACGCGAACGGCGCGTGGACGTCCGGCCGGATCGAAACCCAGCGCACCGACTTCGGCGCGCCGGCCGGCGGGCAGATGGAGATGAGCGCGACCATCCAGCAGCCGAACCCCGACCACGGCCTCGGCTACTGGCCCGCGTTCTGGGCAATGGGCGCGGACGCGCGGCCGGTCGGCGCGACGAACTGGCCCAGCATCGGCGAACTGGACATCATGGAGAACGTGAACGCGCTGGACAAGCACTCCAGCACGTTCCACTGTGGACAGTGGGCGGGGGAGTGCCACGACCCGGACGGGATCAGCAGCGACCTGCAGGACTGTGCTGGCTGCAAGACGGGTTATCACACGTATTCGGTGGTGGTCGACCGCCGGGACGCGGCAGCCGAGGAGCTGCGGTTTTCGTTGGACGGCAAGGAAACCTTCGCGGTCAAGCAGAACCAGGTGTCCGATGCGACGTGGAAGGCCGCGGTGGACCACGGGTTCTTCGCGATCTTCGACGTGGCGATCGGCGGGTCCTATCCGAACAAGGTCTGCGGGTGCACCAGCCCGGGAGCGGACATCATGCCGGGGGCGGGGATGAGCATCGACGCGTTTTCGGTCAAGGTCAGCAAAAGCTGACCTTGGGCCACGGGTCGATGCGGACGCGGCCGAGCTGCGGAGTGGACCATTCGACGCGCTCGGCCGCGGCGGGATCGGTGAACACCAGGACCGACTCGTCGAGCCGGCTGAACACCACCCTGGTCCAGTCCTCGATCAATTCGCCCGCGACCAGCACCAGCGGCCGCCCGCCGACGCGCAGATCGACTTCGGCGAGCACTCCTTCCTCAGCAAAGACAGCCACGTCCGCGACCGGGCCGGTCGGCAGTTCGCTCAGCGCCGTCCATCGATAAATGCCGTCCCACCCCGCCCGGTTCTCGAGCCGGGGATCGGGGCGGCGATGCGGCCACAGCCCGAACAGGTCGTCGTCTTGGTACGTAAGGATCCTCAGCGCGCGGCCGTCGTCCAAGCACGCCTGCATGCCCCACAACTGCAGACAGGGCACCGCCGGGTCGGTGAACTGGGGACCGCCGTCCGGCCCTTCCTCGCGCAGCGCCATCTCCACACCGGCCCACGACTCGATCCGCCTGCCGCGCAGCGAGTCGAAATCCTGCGCCCGCTCGACCACCCACTCGGTGTACGTCACCGCCGCAGTATCTCGGAACAGCAGCCAGCGAGGCACTCGGTTAAGCAAGGCTGCCGCCTGCCGCGCGCGGGTCCGGAACCGGGTAGGTACCGTGATCAACGCAGCAGCGGGCAGAGGGGAACCACGTGAGCAATCCATTGGTGGCACCGGTCAAAGAGACCTCGGCGATGGCCGGAGTCCCGTTGCTGGAGGACGCCACCGGGCTCAAGGACGCGATCGAGAGCAAGAACTGGGCCGCGGTCGCGATCGGGGCCGTCGGGACCGCGCTCGACGTCCTCACCGCGGTCATGGACCCGTTCGGCGCGATCTTCGCCGCGGGCGTCGGCTGGCTGATGGAGCACGTCGGCCCGCTCAAGCAAGCTCTCGACGCGCTCACCGGCAACGCCGACCAGATCAGCTCGCAGGCGCAGACCTGGACCAACGTCGCCAAGGAACTCGAAGGCGTCTCCGCCGACCTCGGCGAGCTCGTCAAGAAAGACCTCGAGAACTGGCAGGGCGAGGCCGCCGACAGCTACCGCAAGCGGGCCGAGGACACCTCCGCTCTCATCGCCAGTGCCCAGAAGGGTTCCGAGGGCGCGGCGAGCGGCGTCAAGACCGCGGGCGAGATCGTCGCGGCGGTCCGGTCGCTGGTCCGCGACACGATCGCGGACCTGGTCGGGCACCTCATCTCGTGGGCGCTGCAGGTGCTGCTCACCGCGGGCATCGGGATGGCCTGGGTGGGGCCGCAGGTGGCGGCGGCGGTCGCGAAGACCGCGTCCAAGATCACCCAGATCACCACCAGGCTGGTCAAGGCCTTCAAGGCGCTCATCCCGCTGCTGAAGAAGGCCGGGACGCTGTTCGAGGACGCTGGAAAGGCGTTGAAGAGCCTCAAGGGCGGCAAGAACGCTCCCACGCACACGCCCAAGGACATCAACGTCAAAACCGAGGGCACCCGCTCCGGCCCAGGCGGCAACGAAGGCACGCACACCTCGGGTGCCGAAGGCGGTGGCCACCACGGCAACACGGGCAATACCGGCAACACTCACGCAAGCAGTTCGGAAGGCGGCGGGCACGAAGGCGGTCAAGGCGGCTCCGGCTCGCACGACACCGGCGGCAACGACGTCCACACGTCCTCGACGCAGCAGCCGCGGGGCAACCAGAACCCCGCCGAACACCACACCGACCCCAAGGACGTCCGGGACTGCGGCGATCCGATCGACGTCGCCACCGGCGCGGTGTTCCTGGTCCAGGAAGACCTGCGCCTGCCGGGAATGCTCCCGCTGACCGTCGAACGCACCCACCGCTCGTCCTACCGATCCGGCGGCTTCTTCGGCCCCACCTGGTCCTCCACACTGGACGAACGGCTCGAGATCCGCGACGACGGCCTGCACTACGCCGCCCCGAACGGCGTGCTGGTGCGCTTCCCCTTCCCGCGCGACATCGAGGCCGTGGCGACCGACGACGGGCCTTACCTCGCGCTGCGCCGGATCACCACCGGGTTCATCGTCGGCGACCCGCAGAGCAACGTCATCCGCCACTTCACCGGCGACCCCGGCGACCGCACCCTCCGCCTGCACACGCTGGCCGACAGCTCGGGCAACCGGATCGTCTTCCGTTACGAGGACGGCGTGCCGGTGGAGATGGAGCACTCCGGCGGCTACCGGGTCACGATCGATTCGGCGGACGGGCTGGTCACCGCGCTGCGGGCCCCGGACGCGCCGGTGGCCATCCGGGAGTACCGCTACGACTCCTTCCGGCGGCTGACCGAGGTCGTCGACGCGGTCGGCACCTCGCACAAGTTCCGCTACGACGCCGACGGCCGGATGGTGCGCTGGGACGACGTCAACGGCCGCTGGTACGGCTACCAGTACGACAGCGACGGCCGGTGCGTGCGCGCCCGGGGCGACGGCGGCTACCTCGACACGGAGCTGTCCTACGACCGGGAAAACCTGGTCACCACGGTCACCGACTCCCTCGGCGCGGTCCGCCGCTTCCAGCTCAACGAGCAGCTGAAGGTCGTCGCCGAAACCGACCCGCTCGGCAACACCTCGACCACCGAATACGACGAGTACGGCCGGGTCACCGCCAGCGTCAACGCGCTCGGCCACGCCACCCGCTGGGAGTACGACGTCCTCGGCAACGTCGTCGCGGTCACCCGCCCGGACGGCACGCGGCTGGCGAACGAGTACGACGAGCGCGGCCTGCCGGTCTCGACGACCGGTCCCTCCGGCGACGTCTGGCGCTACGAGTACGACGAAAACGGCAGCCTGGTCAAGGAAATCGACCCGGCGGGCGGGGTCACCGCCTACACCTACGACCCGGTCACCGGAGCGGTGGCGACGCGGACCGACGCGCTCGGCGGCGTCACCCGGATCGAGTCTGACGCGGCCGGTCTGCCCACCACGATCACCGCTCCCGACGGTGCGGTGACCCGGTACCGCTACGACGCGCTCGGCGCGATCGTCTCGATCACCGGGCCGACCGGCGCGTTCGTGGAACGGGTGCGCAACGCGGCGGGCGATCTGGTGCAGCAGCGCAACGCCGACGGCACGGTGAGCAAGTTCGGCTTCAAGGCGGTCGGCAACGTCGAGGAGTCGGTCGACCCGCGCGGCGGCGTGCACCGGGTCGAGTACGGCGCGTTCGGCCTGCCGATGTCCGAACAGGACCCCGACGGCGGCGTTCGGCGGTTCGGCTACGACACCGAACTCCGGCTGACGACGGTGACGAACGAACGCGGCCTGGTCTGGCGCTACGAGTACGACCAGGCGGGCCGGGTCGTCGCGGAGACCGACTACAACGGCCGGGTCCTGCGCTACGGCTACGACGCGGCGGGGCAGCTCGTCCGCCGGGTCAACGCGGCCGGGCAGGCGATCGCACTCGAATACGACGCGCTCGGCCGGCTCGTGCGGCGCACCGCCGACGACGACGTCGCCGAATTCTCCTACGACCACGCGGACCGGATGATCCTGGCGCGCAACGGCGAGACCGAGGTCCGGTTCGACTACGACGCGGCCGGGCAGCTGGTGTCCGAGTCGATCAACGGCCGCGTCGTGCGGTCCCAGTACGACGCGCTCGGCAGGCGGACCGGCCGCCGCACGCCCAGCGGGGCGGAATCGTCAGTCGGCTACGACTCCGCGGACCGCCCGACCGCGATCACCACCGCGGGCCGCACGCTGCGCTTCGAGTACGACGCCGCGGGACAGGAAACGGTGCGCCGGCTCTTCGCCGGGACCGCGCCGGTGGCGGAACTGCGCCAGCACTGGACCTCGGCCGGCAAGCTGGGCGGCCAGACCGTGCTGCGCGGCGCGGAGACCGTGCAGCAGCGCGATTATCGGTATCTGCCGGACGGAAACCTTTACGCGACAGGCGATCTGCTCGCCGGGCCGCGTTCGTACGAGGTCGGCCCCGGCGGCCGCGTCAGCGCGGTCCAAGGCCCGGGCTGGCGGGAAACCTACGGCTACGACGCGGCCGGCGCGATCACCGAAGCCGGCTGGCCGGGCGAGCCGGCCGCGGCGGGCCCCCGGACCTACCGCGGCACGCTCGTCGAGTCCGCCGGCGAAACCCGCTACGCCCACGACGCCGAGGGCCGGGTCGTGGCGCGGGAACGCCGCGGGCAGCGCTGGGAATACCAGTGGAACTCGGCGAGCAGGCTGACCGGCGTGCGCACCCCGGACGGCACGGTCTGGCGCTACCGCTACGACGCGCTCGGCAGGCGCGTCGCCAAGCAGCGCCTCGACCACACGGGCGCAGTGGCCGAGCAGATCGAATTCGCCTGGGACCACTACCAGCCCGCCGAGCAGGTGCACAGCGTCCCCGGCCGCCCGCAGGTCGCGACCGTGTGGGACTGGCTGCCCGACTCCGACCAAGTGCTCGCGCAGACCGAACGGACGCTCGGCGAACGCCCCGGCGAACGGTTCCACGCCGTCGTCACCGACCTGGTGGGCGCGCCAGCCGAACTGCTCGACGGCGCGGGCGCGCTGGCCGGGCACCAGCGCACCTCGCTGTGGGGCTCGGTCGTCGCGGAGAACGGGACCGCGCGCACCCCGCTGCGGTTCCCCGGCCAGTACTACGACCCGGAAACCGGGCTGCACTACAACATGCACCGCTACTACGACCCGGAAACCGGCCGCTACCTCTCGCACGACCCGCTCGGCCTCGGCCCGTCCCCGGACTCGCTGGCCTACGTGGACAACCCGAACGCGATGATCGACCCGCTCGGCCTCAGCCCGCTGCCGCTGCCGCCAGGGCCCTGTCCCAAGAAACTCGCGGAAATGCAGCGGCAGCAGCAACAACAGCAGGCGGCCGCGAACGCCGCGCGGACGAACAACAAGCGCAAACGCGGCAGCACCACCTCGGGGCAGCCTCCGGCCAAGAAGGCGGCCAAGGAGCCGAAGAATCCGCCCGGCACTTTCGGCGACAAGTCCAACGAGGCCGCGCGGATCGGCGACGCGCACGGCTACAAGGTCGACGGGCAGCAGACCAACCAGCTCGAGCACGCCGGGCTGCACAAGGCCGCCGCGGAAGACGGCAGCGGAGCGGCGCGGAAGCGGTCCGACGAAAAGACCCTGGAGAACGCCGGTTTCGGCTATTACGAAAGCCACGACTTCCACCGGATGCACCCGGGCACCGGAAGCGGCAAGCAGATGCACACCTCCGGCTTCACCGGCGGGAAGACGCACGACGAGCACCAGCTGACCTACGCCTACGCGCAGCGGCAGGCCTACGAGCGCAAGGACACGTCCGGTCTGCTGCAGCTCAACCAAATGGGCTACTCGCACATGGAGGGCAAGTACACCCGCCCGACCTACCAGGTGCCGGGACGCCAGCCGCACGACACGTACGTGAGCCCGCAGGAGAAGGTCTACCACGGCGACGACCCGAAACACGTCCACCATCCCGACTTCCACGACCCGAAACACGGCATCCACACCTACGGAACCGACACCAGGCCGGTGCCCGGAAAACAGCATCCGGACGGCTCCGAAGTGCGGGAACGGATCGAAAACACCCCGGAACAGCGGCAAGCGTCGGCGGATGCCTACAAACAACGGGCGGAAGACGCGAAGGCCGAGCAGGCGCGCCGCGACGACCTCAACGAACACCGCAGCGAAATCGAAAACGGCAACGACCCCGCGCGCAAAAAAGAGCTCAAGGACTTCGACGACGAGCAGCGGTGGATGCGCGGATCCGAGGATTCCTACCACCGCATGGTCGACGAAATGTACGCCGGCGGCAAGGGAATGCCGTATGTTCCGGCTCCCGGTTCGAAGGCGCACGCCGACATGACCGCGTCCGGCGATTCGTTCGCGCGGACCGACCCGCTCACCGCGGGCGGCCGGGCCGAGGCGCACCTGGCGTACGAACAGCGCCGGACTGGCGAATACCCCAAGGGGTCGGCCGACGAACTGCTCGACAAATGGGGATTCCAGGCTCCGAAGGACAAGAACGACCCGATGTATAAACGGTGGGAGAACGGCGATTACGACCCGCCGGAACTGCGCGGCCACGACGGGAACACGCCCATTTCGGACGCGAAGCGCGCCGAGATGAAGGAAATGGAGGAAAAGGCTCTCGCGCAGCAAGCGCGGGCCCTGGAGTTGGACGAGAACAACGGGGGAGGCTGACGCGCTGGTCAGCCCGCGCCGGACAGATCCGTCGTCTCGGCCAGCCGCGTGACTACCTCCAGGAGCACGGCTGGCCGAGGGCCGTCGGAGCGCCACACCAGCATGGTGTGCGCGGACTCGCCGTCCAGCGGCACGAACACCACGCCGGTGCGGCGCAGGCTGTGGGCGGACCGCGCCAGTCGGGTCACGCCGACCCCGGCTGCGACCAATCCCAGCAATCCCTGCACGGTCGCGGTGCGCTGCACGACGTCCGGTGTGAACCCGGCGGCGGCGAAGTCGGCGTCGTACTTGCGGTGCCAGGGATCCCACGACGTGCGCGGCGTCAGCACCCACGGCTCGTCGGCGAGGTCGGCCAGGCGCAGCGAGGAACGGTCGGCCAGCCGGTGGCCGGAGGGCAGGACCGCGCAGACCTCCTCGGTCAGGAGGGGGTGCGTCGTTAGGTCGTCGACCAGCGGCGGGCGCGTGAAGCCCGCGTCGAACCGGCCGCCGCGCACCCCGTCGACCAGTTCGGCGATCGAGACTTCGGCGGTGGTGACGGTCAGCTCCGGCAGCTGCTCCCGGACTGCGCGCACGACCGGCGGGAGCAGGTAATTCGCTGTGCTGGCAAGGAAAGCCAGCCGGAGGGTGCCGATCTCGCCGCGGACCGCGCGGGAGACTGTCGCGACGGCTTGTTCGGCGCGGGCGAGCACCGCGCGCGCTTCCGGCAGGAAGAGTTCGCCGATCGGGGTGAGCCGGGTGCCGCGGGCGTCGCGGTCGAAGAGTTGCGCGCCGAGTTGGCGTTCCAGCACGGTGATCTGCTGCGAGAGCGACTGCTGGGCGATGTGGAGGGTCGCCGCCGCGCGCGTGAAGCTCGTCGTTTCGGCGACGGCGACGAAGTAGCGCAGCTGCCGCAGCTCAGGGGTCACAGGCTGAGACTGTAGCCCGCCAGCGAGCCGGTGTTGGCGGACCCCGGCGGGCGCGCGCCACGATCGGAGGCGGAAGAAACCACTGGAGGGACTGCTCAATGACCGAGGAAACCGACGGCCGCGTCTGGCTGATCACCGGGTGCTCGAGCGGCTTCGGCCGCGAACTCGCCCAGGCCGCGCTGGCCGCGGGGGACCGGGTCGTCGCGACCGCCCGCAAGCCGGAGACGCTCGCCGACCTCGTCGAATCCGGCGGGGACCGGGTGCGCACGACCGCGCTGGACGTCACCGACCCGGCGCAGATCGACGCCGCGGTGCGGACCGCGCTGGACGCGTTCGGCCGGATCGACGTGCTGGTCAACAATGCCGGGCACGGCTCGGTCGGTGCCGTGGAGGAACTGACGCTGACCGACCTGCGCGCGGTGCTGGAGGTGATGTTCTTCGGCGCGGTCGCGATGACCAAGGCCGTCGTCCCGCTGCTGCGGGAACAGGGGAGCGGCACGATCGTGCAGATGAGTTCGATGGGCGGACTGCTCGCGCCGCCCGCGTTCGGGGCCTACTGCGCGGCGAAATTCGCGCTGGAAGGCATGTCCGAGGCGCTCGCGGCGGAGGTCGCGCCGCTCGGGGTCAAGGTGCTGATCGTGGAGCCGGGCGCGTTCCGGACATCGTTCGGCGGCGCGGCCATGCACCGCTCCCGGAAGATCGACGCCTACGCCGAAACGACCGCGGCCACGCGCGCCGCGATCGAGGGGATGGACGGAACCCAGCCCGGCGACCCGGCGAAAGCGGCGGCCGCGATCCTGCGGGCGGTGGACGCGCCGGACGCCCCGCTGCGGCTCGCGCTCGGCGGCGACGCCGTGGACGCGATCCGGGGCAAAATCGAGGCCCTGACTCAGGATCTCGACTCCTGGGAGTCGGTGAGCCGGGCGACCGCGCTGGGCTGACGCGCGCCTGCCCTGTCTGGTGCGGGGTTCCGGTCCGTGAAGGGCTCCTTGAGGGAATCTGATTCCCTCAAGGAGTCCTTCACGGACGTGGGGACCCGGTCGAGTCAGGGATAATTCGGGACGTTGACCGGCTTGGTGCCGTCCGGCGTCACGTCGCCGGTGTCGTTCACGACGTGGGTGATCGTGCCGCGGTGGTTCAGCGACACCGTCAGCAGGCTGTGTAGCTTCACTCCGCCGTTCTGCGGCACCTCGAACGCGTGATAGCTCGAAACCGCCGGGTTGGTGTCGAAGAAGCAATAACTGCCCAGACCCCAAGCCTCGTGCGACGTCACGTTCGGGCCGACCTTGTACGCGGCGTACCCGGCAGTGCCGGGCGCGGAATTCCACGAACCCTGATCCGGGACGTCGTAAGGCATCTCGTTCTGGAAGAAGATCGTCTTCCCGTTCTGGCCGTTCCACACGACCTGGAACTTCTGGTAATGCTCCACGAACAGCCCGGTCGCGGTCACGTTGTCGCCGTTGACGAGCACGCCGGTGTCGGCGGTGTTCGTGGTCCAGCCGACGGTGCCGCTGTTGCCGTGGTCGGCGCGCCACGCCCAGACGTGGTCGACGATCGTGTCGTCGCTGTTCACCACCAAGCTGTTGGTCGCCTTGCCCGCCAGATCGCCGCCGACGCGGAAGAACACGTCCTGCAGCGACGTCGGATTCGCCGCGTGGCTCGTGTGCTTCCCGCTCTCGCCGACGGTCAGCAGGGACTGCGAATTCTGGGTGCCCGCGTCGAAGAGCAAGCCCTTCACCCGTACACCGTCCACATCGGACACGTGCATCGCGTCGACGCCGTTGTCCGGGATCAGCGTCGGGTAGCCGATGCCGAGCACGGTCGTGCCTGGGCGGGTCACGTTCAGCGTCTGGTCGAGGTGGTAGGCGCCGGGGGTGAAGAACAGGTTGCAGCCGGAGTCGAGGGAGCTGTTGATGCTCTCCGCGCTGTCGCCGGGTTTGACGACGCGGAACTGGCTCATCGGGACGGAATCGCCGGGCGTGCCGCCGTTCGCCCAGCTCGGTCCGGACGCGTTCGTGCGCAGGGACGGCAGGAAAACGCGGTAGTTGCCGCTGTCGTCCACGTACAGGTACGGCACGTCGCGCGACACCGGCGTGGTGTCGAGCGTGGTTTCCGGCGGGTTCGGGAACGAGTTGGCCGGCGCGCCGGTGGTCCCGGAGAAGACCATGTTCCAGACGCCGCCGTCCCAGCTGCCCAGCGCCGAATCCCGCGTGTACCACTGCTGCTGCGAAACCGACGCGGCCTGGCCGGACACGCGGGTGTCGGCGACATAGCCGCCGCTCGCGTAGCCGTAGCTGGCCGGGAACAGTTGCAGCCCGCCCTTGATGTCCATCCGGCGGAACGGCGCGGCCTGCGACACCGCCCAGCGGTCGCTGCCGCTGGAAGGCGTGACGGCCATGTTTTCCGCTGAACGCCAGAAGTTCTGCAGCGCCGAGCCCTGGTCGGATCCGTTGAAGGCGTCCACGGTGATGTCGCCGTTGATCTGGACGTCGTCCGGGTTCTGGCCGAGACCGGCGACCGAGGTGTAGAAGCCGACGTTGTCGTGCACCGCGTACGTGCCCGGCTTGAACAGGTGCGCGACGCGGCCCGAGCCGAACTGCGCGGTCTGCGTGTCCTTCTGCGCCTCGAAGTCCTTGTCCAGCTGGGCCTGGATCGTCGCGGAGGGCATTCCCGGGTCGAAAACGTGCACGTTCGGCCCGAAATCCGGCTGATCGGACTGGCCGGTGCAGTCCGCCTGACCGGACGCTGGGGCCGCGGCGGCGGGCACGGCGAGCCCGGCCGCGGCCAGCAAAGCCAGCATCGCGACGGCCGGGCCACGCGATCGACGAGGTCGGGGTGGTCGATAAGTCCGGTTCACGTCGGGGACACCTCCGCGGTAGGGGATTTACCCACCAGTTTGTGGTCGGCAACAACAAATTAAACGCCCGGCCGCGTGGCGCCGGTCACAACTCGGTCACGGTTGTCTGGACCACTGGCGCGATTCCGGCTATCGGAATCCTGTTCACGTCCGGGTGACGCAGCCAGCCTCGTGCCGCGTCGTGCCGCAAGATGACCTTGGACCTGCCGCCGTGAAGATCGGAGTCTCGGTGACCCGGACAGCAACGGACAAACCCTGGCGGCTCGCTTTCGCCGCCACCGTGTCGGTTTTGGCGATGGCGTGCGGCGTCGCGACCGCCGGACCGGCCGCCGCCGCGGACTACTCGAAGGCCGGCGAGAATGTTGCCGGTTCACAAATTCTCCGGCACGAGGGTGTGCAAAGCGGAAGCCCGCGGTTCGACCCGGCGGTCGGACAGACCCTCGGCCACGACGTGAGCGGGCACCAGGGCACGGTCGACTGGGGACAGGCAGCCGGCGCGGGAGCGCGGTTCGCCTACGTCAAGGCGACCGAGGGCACCGGCTTCGTGAGCCCGCAGTTCGACCAGCAGTACAACGGCGCGCACGACGCGGGCATCGTCCGCGGCGCGTACCACTTCGCCCGCCCGGACGTCTCCAGCGGCGCGGAGCAAGCCGACTACTTCATCGCCCACGGCGGCGCGTGGCGCGGCGGCGGCTCGACGCTGCCGGGCGCGCTCGACATCGAGTACAACCCGTACGGCGACGCCTGCTACGGCAAAAGCCAGGCCGACATGACCGCGTGGATCGCCGACTTCACCCACCGGTACCTGGCGAAACAGCGCCGCAGCGCGATCATCTACACCTCGACGTCGTGGTGGAAGCTCTGCACCGGCAACGCCGGCGGCTTCGGCGACACCAACCCGCTGTGGCTCGCCCGGTACGCCCCGGAGATCGGCGAACTCCCGGCGGGCTGGGACAAGCAGAGCATCTGGCAGTTCTCGCGCACCGGCAGCCTGCCCGGCGACCAGAACTACTACAACGGGCCGATGAACCGCGTGGAGGCACTCGCCAGGGGAGGCGGTTCGTCGGCGTGATCGCCTGAAAAGCCGTACCGGAGGGGGTCCGGTCGTAGTTGGATCACCGGGTGACTTTCGCGATCGGTCTCTTCGACCTCTTCACCTATGCGATCCCCGGCGCGCTGCATCTGGCGTTCCTGGCCTATCTCGCCGGACGGCTGCACTGGCTCGACCTCGCCGCCGTCTCGCGCGGGCCGGGCGTGGTGCTGGTGATCGGGATCGTGGTGGCGAGCTACCTGCTCGGGTACCTGGCGTATCCGCTGGGAGCGCGGGCGGCGCGGTGGCTGCCGCGGCTGCGGAAGCGGAACCCGCGGGAAGCGTTCCTGAGCCGGAATCCCGCCGCGCAGGGGCGCTTGTTCGTCGAGGCGGACCCGTTTCTGCTGCTGTCGGCGTTGCAACTGCACGACGCCGATG
This sequence comes from Amycolatopsis sp. cg13, assembly GCF_041346965.1. Taxonomy (GTDB): domain Bacteria; phylum Actinomycetota; class Actinomycetes; order Mycobacteriales; family Pseudonocardiaceae; genus Amycolatopsis. The sequence continues at coordinate 1,074,948 of NZ_CP166848.1, read as the reverse complement.
TGGCGGCAGAAGCGACGCGGCTGCGCTCCGCCGGGCTGATGCTGCGCAATGCCAGCCCGGCGATGGCCTTAGGGTTCGTGGCTTCGGTGGTGGAGCTGGTCGTCGGGTCGCATCCGGTGTTCGCGGCCTGTGCCGCAGTGCTGTTCGCGGGCGCGTTCCCGGCGTTGGTCGCACAGGGCCGGTTGTTGTCGTATTGGGCGAGCGTGAAGACGCTGGAACTCAGCTTTTGGGTGCCGGAGGTGGAGGAGACGCTGGCGGCCAGGCAGAAAACGGAGTGATCTCGAAGCGTTCGACGAGGGCGGGGTCGTTGAAGACGGTCACCCCGGCGATGCCGTCTCGTCGGACGTCGAGCACCGCTACGCCGAACGGTTTCCCGTGCCAGCGAACGACGGCTGCGGGCTGACCGTTGACGACTGCTCGGTCCATCCGCCAGTCGCCGGGCTTGCCGACCGCCTCGGCGAACACCTGGGAACAGTCGTCCATGCCGTTGAACCACGTGCGGCTCGGGAGGAGTTCGAGCGTGGCATCCGCGCGAAGCACGTTCGTCAAGCCGGAGACGTCCGCGCTCTCGAACGCGGTGACGTACGCGTCGAGCAGCCGCCTCGCTTGCGGCGAGCTGGGCTCGACGACGTCCTCGGGACCGGACTCGACCTCGGCCAGCCGCGCGCGGGCGCGTTGCAGGCTGCTTTTGACCGCGGCGACGGACATGTCCATCATCTCGGCGACCTCGGCGGCGGGGAACGCCAGCACTTCGCGCAGCAGCAACACGGCCCGCTGGGCGGGAGGGAGCGTCTGCATCGCGGCGATCAACGCCAGCCGCAAATCCGCGCGGTCGCCGGGAAACGGCTCGATCCACGTCTCCGGCGGCAGCACGTCCGGTCGCGTGTCGTCGGCGGCGATGCCCGAGGGCAGGGCGCGCCGCCCGCGGTCCCGGGCCGCGTTGAGGCACACGTTGGTCGCGATGCGGTGCAGCCAGGTGCGCACCGAGGACCGCTCCTCGAAGCCGTCCCAGGCGCGCCAGCCGCGCAGGTAGGTCTCCTGGACCGCGTCCTCGGCCTCGTGCCACGAACCGAGCAGCCGGTAGGCGTGCGCCAGCAGCTCTCCGCGGAGCGGGGCCGCCGCCCGTTCGAAATCCGTCACCGGACCAGTGTCGACCGCAGCCACGATCCCGCCTCCCGAACCGCCTCGTCGGCCACGGCGGTGTTGCCCGCCGCCATCTGGAACGTGTGGACCTGGCCGGGGAATTCGTCGATGCGGACCTCGACGCCCGCGTCTCGCATCCGCCGGGCGAGTTCCCGGCTGTCGTCCAGCAGCGACTCTTCCGCGCCGACCTGAAGATACGTCGGCGGCAGCCCGTGCAGGTCCGCGTGGAGGGGTGAGGCGAGCGGGTCACGCGGGTTCGCTCCGGCCAGGTAACCGGTCGCGAGGCCGCGGACTAGTTCTCGGGTGAAGAACGGGTCGCTGCCGGTGTCGTAGGTGGTGCCGTTCGCTTCGAGGTCGGTCCATGCCGACAGCAGCAGCAAGGATGCGGGCATCGGCAGGTTCTCGTCGCGGGCGCGTGCTGCGAGGCCTGCTGCCAGCATCGCTCCGCAGGAGTCGCCAGCGACGGCGATCGGGCCGGATTCGTTGGCTAGCAGCCATCGGTAGGCCGCGGTGACGGTGTCGAGCTGGCTGGGGAACACGTGCTCGGGCGTGAGGCCGTACTCGACGGCGAATGTGCTCACCCCGGCGGCGCCCGCCAGGTGGCCGAACATCCGGCGGTGGATGGCGGCCGATCCGCCTACGAAACCTCCGCCGTGGATTGCCAGGATCGCCGCACCGGGCAGGGCGTCCGGCGGACGCAGCCAGAGTCCGGCCGGTGCTTCGACCGCCTCGGCCGCGATGTCTTTCGGCTCCGTGGCGAGTGTTTCCCAGGCCGGGGTTTGCTCACCGCGCGCCCGTGCTTCCCAGAGGGTGCGGTTGGGGTCTTGCGTTGTCGTGATCATGCCGGATAGACCCCGGGCGGGGCGGAAAGGAATCGGTCAGCGGCTGGCGGGTTCGCGCCAGCTCAGGCTGGCGCCGAGGGCCGCGGTGAGGCGGGTGATCGTCTGGCGGGTCGCTTCGTCGTTGACGTGTTCGGGGAGCCAGGCACAGGCGAGGTAAGCAGCGACGACGTCCGCGGTCGCGCAGGCGGCGGCGAGGCATTCCTCGATCTGCGCGAGCGAGGGGCCGGGGCCGGCGGGGAAGCGTGCGCCGGACAGGTCGGCGCTGTCGATGACGTCGATGTCGAGGTGGACGTAAACCGGCACCGGGCCGAGTCGGGCGAGGGCGGCGGTGATCGCGCCGGGGTCGGCGGGGATGCGGTGGACCTGGCTGGTGGCAAGGGAATCGCGCTCGGCGGGGTCGAGGTCGCGGGCGTCGGCGAGCGCGACGCTGGTGTCGAGGACCGGGCGCAGGCCGAGCGTGTCGTCGAAGAGGCCGGAGGTGCGGCCGGTCAGCATGGCCAGCGCCATTCCGCCGATGTAGCCGCTGGTGGAGATGGCGGGGGTGTTGAAGTCGCCGTGAGCGTCCAGCCACAGCACGGCCAGGTCGCGGTGGCGCCGCTGCAGCGCGGCCACGGCGGCGCGGCTGGTGGGGCAGTCCCCGGAAAGCACCAGGGGCTTGGCCGCCTGGGCCACCGTGTCGGCTGTTGCCCGGTGAAGGAGGCTCATTCGGGAGGCGACGGGGCCGGAGGGCAGGACCGGAGGAACTACCTGGGTCGCGGTGGCGGGGACCGGGAATTCCGGAATGTGCTGGTCGAGGTGCCAGGGCGTGACGATCAGGTCCCAGGAGCGGTCAGCCACGAGGTGTCTCGCTTTCGTTGCGGTGGGCGAGGAGGTCGAGCAGCCGTCGGAGTTCGGCGGCGCCGGCTCGCAGGTGTGCGGTGAGTTCCGCTCTGGCTTGTTTCGGGGTGCCGCGGAGCGCGTCCAGCAGCTGACGGTGGTCGTCCTCGATGCGGCCGAGTTCGCGGCGGGAGCGCTCGGCCAGCGCTAGGGCTAGGCGCTGTTCTTGCTGGAGCTGCGCGTGGAAGCGGCACAGGCGGGGGCTTCGGGTGGCCGCGACCAGAGTGGCGTGGAAGAGCCGGTCGCCATCGAGCGCGGCGGCCGTGTCGCCGTGGTCGAAGGCGTGTTCTATCTGGTCCACCAGGTCGGCGAGCTGCTGGTAGATGACCGGATCCCGGTGTCCGGTGAGGGCGTCGGCCGCGGTCAGTTCCACGGAGGTGCGGGCGGCGTAGATGTCGGCGACGTCGGGGCCGGTGACGTCCGCGACGACGATGCCGCGGTTCATCTGGTAGCGGACGAGCCCTTCGCTTTCGAGGGTCCGCGCGGCTTCGCGGAAGCTGCTGCGGGAGACGCCTAGCTCCGCGGCGAGAGCGGTCTCGCGCAGCGGCGTGCCCGGCGGCAGCTGGCCGGACAGGATGGCCTGCCGGACGGCGTCGGCGGCTTGTTCGGCGGTGCTCTGCCGCTGGATGTTCGCGCCGAGGCCGGTGATCGGATTCGTCATCAGTCTCCCCCTGAACTCCCCGCCAGTGAGCAGCAGATTGCCAGATTGTCCGACAATCTGGCAAGGCAGTTTCAGCTGACGTGCCCTGGGGAGAGCGGCGGGCGGGACGTTCCTTGCCTGGCTATTCGAAACCGTTTCCTGCAGGAGGTTCAGGTGCCGAGAGCGGGTCTGACGGCCGGGAGTGGTGCCAGAAGCACGAAGAACGAGATCGCCCATGCGAGGGCGGTGGTGATCAGCGCATGCCGCCGGATGGAGATCAGCTGCGGCAGGATCTCGATGTCGATCCTGTTCGCGTAGTCCGTCGGTCCTCCTCGCGCCCAACAGCGAAGGGCGAACGGTGGACTGCCGCCGCGACCGAAGTTGCGGCGGCAGTCCACAAAGGACTTTCTCAGCGACCCCGGAACCGCGCGGCCAGCGCAGCCATCGGCGACCGCCGCCCCCGCAACGGAACGGCGCCGGAGGTGATGTCCGCGAGAAGCGTCGCGACGGTCTCCCCGGCGCACGTCCGGTTCGCGCCGATCCCGCCCGAGGGACCACGCTTGATCCAGCCCACCACGTAAGCACCGGTCCGGCCTTCGACCCGGCCCGCGGTGTTCGGGATCGTTCCGGCCGCCTCGTCGAACGGCAGGCCTGGCACCGGACGGCCCCGATAACCGACGGCGCGCACGACTTGGCCAGCTGCGATCTCGACCGGTCCGGAAGGGCCGTCGACGCGCAGGCCGCGCACCTGGCGGTCCCCGGTGATCTCCACTGGCGCGGAGTGGAAGCGCAGCACGATCCGGCGAGGGCCGTCCGCGGGCGGGGCGGTCCAGTCGACCGTCTCGCGGTCCAAATCCTGCAATAGCGCGGCTTTTCCGGTGCCAGCGTCGATCGCCGCGGCGGTGCGCGGGTCTTCGGTGTCGACGACGAGCGGCACGTTTGTGCGCTGTGCCAACGCGATCAGCTCGGGGGAGGTGTAGGCGGCGTCTTCCGGGCCGCGTCGGGCGAGCAGCACTACCTCGCGGACCTTGCTGGAGCGCAAGCGTTCCAGGGCGTGCGGGGCGATGGTCGTGCCGTCGAGATCGTCGGGGTCGGCAGTGAGGATCCGGGCCACGTCGAGGGCGACGTTGCCGGTGCCGATCAGCACCACGCGCTCCGCGGAGAGATCGACGGCGTGCGCGGGGACGTCCGGGTGGCCGTTGTACCAGGCGACCACAGTCGTCGCGGCGAGGCTGCCAGGCAACTCCTCGCCGGAAATCCCGAGGGTGCGTGCGGAAGAAGCGCCGACGGCGTAGATCACGGCGTCGTGGCGTTCGGCCAACTCGTCCACAGTCACGTGGCGGCCGACTTCGACGCCGAGCTTCAGCTTCAGCCGCGGGTGGTTGTGGAAGCGCGAGAAGGTCTCGCCGATGCGCTTCGTGTCCGGGTGGTCCGGGGCGACGCCGAAGCGCACCAAACCGCCCGCGACCGGCAGGCGGTCGATCAGCGTGACGTGCGCGTTGGTGTGCAGCAGCAGGTCTTCCACCGCGTACATCCCGGCCGGGCCGGTGCCGACGACGGCCACGTCCGCGGGCTCGAGGTCGCTCGGGATCTCGCGGTCGAACGTCGGCGGGCCCCAGCGGTGGAAGTTCGGCGCGGGGTTCGCGGCGGCTGGCGGGCGGTCGGCGTAGAAATCCGCGTTGATCCCCGCGTACACCTTCATCGAGTCGGTCAGCAGGTCCACCGGGAAGATCGCGTCGACCGGGCACGCGTCGGCGCACGCGCCGCAGTCGATGCACGTCTGCGGGTCGACGTAGAGCATCTCGGTGGTCCCGAAGTCCGGCTCGTCCGGCGTCGGGTGGATGCAGTTGACCGGGCAGACCGACACGCACGTCGCGTCGTTGCAACAGGTCTGGGTGATCGCGAAGGCCATGTCAGATCAGATTCGCCCGCTTGTAGAACACCAGCGCCGGCTTCGTCAGCAGCCCGCACGAGCCGAGGAACTCCATCAGCCCGGCACAGCTCGACCGCATCATCGACTTGTGGTGCTCGTTGGCCTTCGCCTCGCGCAGCGCGCGCTCGGCGTCCAGCCCGGCGTTCTTGTACACGTCGCGGTTGACCATGCTGCTGACGATGAAGTACGACGCGATCGCGATGACCAGCGCGTTGACCTGACGGCGCACGGCTCCCGCGCCCTCCAGCTGCTCGCGCGTCTCCTCGCGGGCGAACTTCATGTGCCGCGACTCTTCGACGACGTGGATGTTGTTGATCGTCCGCACGAACGGGACCACGCGCTCGTCGCGCATCCAGTCGCGCTGCATCACGTCGAGCACCTCTTCGGCGACCAGGATCGCCGCGTACGCCGCTTCGCCGCCGGCGACCGCCTTGAAGACGCGGCCCAGTTCGACGGCCAGCTTGCGCGGCCGGTACGGGGGAGCGCCGAGCTTCTGCGCGCCGCGGGCGAACATGATCGAGTGGCGGCATTCGTCGGCGATCTCGGTGAGCGCCCACTGGAACGCCGGGTCGGTCGGGTCCTTGGCGTAGAAATCGCGCAGCACCATCTGCTGCAGGATCATCTCGAACCAGATCCCGGTGCTCGCGACCGACGCCGCCTCCTGGCGGGTCAGCTCCTTCTGCTGCTCCGGGGTCATCTCGGCCCAGTAGCTCGTGCCGTAGAGCGTGCTCCACTCCGGGCTGGCCCCGTGGAAGTCCTTGTCCAGCGGGGTTTCCCAGTCGACCTCGGTGGCCGGGTCGTACGACAGGGTCGCGGAGGAGTCGAGCAGCCGCTGCGCGGTCTCGTGCCGGCCGGACGGGGCTGCTTCCGGTGCTCGCTGCACGTCTGCGCTGGTCATTCGGTCCTCCCTGAGCGACATTGGTTAGGCGTTACCGCGATTCACTGTTACCTAAGGTAACACCTATCTGGCCGTATCGCGAGAGGTGCCGGCGAACCGCGTGTCGTCCGTTCGGGCAGCCGTGCCGGGAAGGGGCCGCTGACCTGGCAGAATGAGCCGCGAATGTCTTCCTGACCCCGGAGGAACCGCCGTCGTGACGCAACCGCCGCAGCCGTATCCCGGCACCGGTCCGCAGCAGTACTCGCCGTTGCCGCCCGCTTACGGCGGGCAGTCCGCTTACAGCGGCCAGTTCCCGGCGCAGCCGCCCCCTCCGGCCCCGCCGACCGCGTATTTCGGGGCCACCGCGATCGCGGCGGCGACGTTGGCCTCGGTCATCGGCCTGGTGGCCACGATCGGCTTCGTCGTGGCCGTCATCCGGATGATCGGCAATCCGTCCTCGAGCAGGCTGCTGTCCAACGGGATCGTCGGGGCGGCGGACCTGGCGATCGCGGCTCTGGCAGTCGCCGGTGCGATCGGCCTGTTCAAGCGCGCTCCGGCAGGCCGGGTCTGCGTGCTGGTCGGCAGCAGCCTGGCGGTGCTGGACATCGTCGTCTTCATGATCGTCGGGCTCGGTTCCAGTTTCGTCCGGAAGAGCGCGCCGCCGACCCTGCAGATGACCTTCCCGAGCGGGTTCCTGTGGCTGATCGTCCCGGTCGCCGCGCTCGTGCTGGCCGCACATCGGGCGACCGGCGCGTGGCTGCTGCCGAAAACCCCGCCGGCGCCGTACCACCCCGGCTGGTGACCGACCGGGAAGAAATCCTCCGCACCCCGCGGCTGCGGCTCACCACCTGGCTGCCTTCGGACCTGGACGATCTCGCCGCCCTGCACGCCGACGGCGAGGTTATGCGGCACATGACGACCGGTCCGCAGACCCGCGCGGCGACCCGCGAGAGGCTGGACGCGTTCATCGCCGAACACCGCCAGCGGGGCTGGTCGAAGTGGCGGATCGAAGGCGCGGCAGGGTTCCTTGGCCGTGCTGGGTTCGGCCTCGCGCACGGCAGCGGGCACCGGGAAGTCGGCTACCTGCTGGCGCGCGCGGCCTGGGGTGCGGGGCTGGCCACGGAGCTGACGCAGGCGCTGCGGCAGTGGCATGAGGACCACCCGGAACCCGGTCTCGCGCCCGAACTGCGGGCGTATGTGTTGCCCGGCAACGCGGCGAGTTGCCGGGTGCTGGAGAAAGCGGGCTTCCGGGCGGTGGGCGAGGAGGACGGACAGCTCGTGTTCGAGTCAGGCCGCCCCTGATCGGCGCAAGCGCGGCAACACCGCCAGCCACAGCAAAGCGGTCGCGATTCCGTACGCCACCGTCATCGTCAGGCTCATCGACAACGGCGTAGTCCCGCCCAGCGACACCAGCGGCGCGACGATCGGGCCGATCGCGAACGACGCCGTTCCGAGCAGCGCCGCCGCGGTTCCGGCTCGCTGGCCGTGATTGGCGAGGGCGAGCGCGTTGCCGTTCGCCTGCGTCGTTCCGCCCGCGAGCATCAGCAGTGCCAACGGGATCAGCAACGCCGCCAACCCCGCCCCGAACAACACCGCGCCCAGCATGGTCAGCGCTGCTGCCGCGGTGAAGGTCGTGCCGAGTACGTACATCCGGACTGGTCCGGCACGGCGCACTGCCGCTCGATTCACCTGCGCGCCGAGCACCGACATGACCGCGTTCGCCGCGAAACAGGCGCTGAACACTTGTGGCGACAATGAGAATCCGTCTTGCAGGACGAAACTGATCGACGCCAGATAGGTGAAGAACGCCGCCCCGCCGCAGGTGCTCACGAGCAGGAAACCCAGGAACAGCGGGTCTTTCAGCAGTATCCGGAACTCACCGCGGCCCGTGCGCGGATGTCGAGCCTCGGGTGGCAGGCTTTCCGGCAGCGCGGTCGCGGCGACGATCAGCAGCGCCGCACCGATCCCGGCCAGGACGCCGAAGATGCCGCGCCACCCGATGATTGCCGCCAGCTGGCCGCCGATCACCGGAGCGACGATCGGCGCGAGTGCGCCGACTGTGGTCAGCAAGGCCAGCAGCCGCACGAGTTCGACGCCCTCGGCGAGGTCTCGGGCGACCGCCAGCGACAGCACGATCCCGGCCGAACCGCACAGTCCTTGGAGGAACCTTGCCGCGAGCAGCACCTCGATCGACGGTGCGAAGGCGCACACCACCGACAGCACGGTGAAAAGCCCGATTCCGGCCAGCAGCGGACGCCGCCTGCCGAACCGGTCGCTCAGCGGGCCGACGACGAGCTGGCCGAAGGCGAGTCCGAGCATGCAGACCGACATGGTCGCCTGCGCGAGACTCTGGCCGGCCCGGAGGTCGTCGGCGAGCTGGGGGAGTGCTGGCAGATAGAGGTCCATGGAGATCGGGCCGAAGACCTCCAGCAGCCCCAGCACGACCGCCATCCGGAGCGCGCCCGGGCGGCTTTTCGGCACCACCGGCTCGACCAGGCTCGCTTCGGGTTGGAGTCGCTTCATCCGGCGCGCAGGATCCGGCGCAGCCACGAAAGCCGGGTCGCGACCGCCGAACGGGAGACTTCCGCGTCGGGGGAGAAACCGGCGAAGCCGTGGTAGCCGCCCGCCCACACGTGCAATTCCGCCTGTCCGCCGGTCGCCCAGATCCGCAGGGCGTACTCGGTTGTCTCGTCGCGGAAGATCTCCGCGGCGCCGACGTCCAGGTACGCGGGCGGCAGACCGGACAGATCGGCCATCCGCGCCGGGACCGCGTAGGGCGAGGCCGCGTCGGTGCCCCGCGCCGGGCCGAGGAGGGCGTCCCAGCCGGTGTCGTTGTTGTTGCGGTCCCAGGCGCCGATTCCGTTGTACTGCTGGGTCGAGACCGACTCGTTGCGGTCGTCGAGCATCGGGCACGCCAGCAGTTGTCCGGCGATGGCGGGGCCGTTGCGGTCCCGGGCCAGCAGCGTGACGCCCGCTGCGAGACCGCCGCCAGCGCTGGCACCGGTGACGACGATGCGGGACGGGTCGATGCCGAGTTCGTCCGCGTGCTCGACTGTCCACAAGAGACCCGCGTAGCAATCCTCGACGGCGGCGGGGGCCGGGTTTTCCGGGGCCAATCGGTATTCCACCGAGATGCCGACCGCGCCGAACCGCAGCACGTCGTCGATCAGGCCGTCGAGGCCGAAGAACCGGTTGCCCAGCACCATTCCGCCACCGTGGATGCTGTACAGCGCGGGCGCGCCGCTCACCCCGGCCGCGGGCCGGACGACCGTGAGCACGATGTCCGGAGCGCCCTCGGGACCGGGGACGGTGTGCTCGGTCAGCTCGACCGGGCGGTCGCCGACCATCTGCTCGACGGGCGGGATGATCGTCGCGAAATGCGCGCGGTTGGCGAGGATCGTGTCTGCGCGCAGCGGGATCCGCTCGACCAGGTCGAGGAACGCGGCGAGCCCGGGTTCCAGTTCCGGGTCGTACGGGACCGGCGGGACGCTCATTTCCCCGCCTTCCCGAGGATCCGGCGCAGCCACGAGTTCCGCGTTTCGAGCGCGGCCTTGCTGATCGGCCAGTCCGGGACGTACATGTCGAACCCGTGGAAGGCGCCTGCCCACACGTGCAGTTCGGCCTGTCCGCCGGTCGCCCAGATCCGCAGCGCGTACTCGGTGTCCTCGTCGCGGAACGGTTCCGCGCTGCCGACCTCGATGAACGCCGGGGGCAGACCGGACAGATCGGTCGCGCGCGCCGGGGCGGCGTACGGGGAGACGTCGTCGGTGCCGACCGCGTCGCCGAGCAGCGACTGCCAGCCCGCGAGGTTCGATTCCCGGGTCCAGGTGCCGAGACCGGGGTACTGCTGGCTCGCGATCGTCGTGTTGCGGTCGTCGATCATCGGGCACAGCAGCAGTTGTCCGGCGATCGCCGGGCCTTTCCGGTCGCGGGCGAGCAGCGAGACCGCCGCGGCGAGTCCGCCGCCCGCGCTGCCGCCCATCACCACGACGCGCGACGGGTCGACGCCCAGTTCGTCGGCGTGCTCGACTGTCCACACCAGACCGGCGTAGCAATCCTCGACCGGCGCGGGGTGCGGGTGTTCGGGCGCGAGCCGGTATTCGACGTTCACCGCGACGACGTTCAGCTCCAGCACCAGCGCGAGCAACCGGCCGACGTCCATGTTGCGGTGGCCGACCATCATGCCGCCGCCGTGGATGTTGTAGAGCACCGGCAGCGCGCCGTCGCTCTCGTGCGGCGAAAGGATGGTGATTTCCAGGTCCGGTGCGCCTTCCGGGCCGGGAATGGTCTGCTCGACGACGGTGACCGGCGCGTCGCCGACCACTTCGGCGGCGGGCGGGAACATCTCGGCCATCGCGCGGCGCAGGCCGGGGATCGTCTCTGGGGTGAACGGGGGCGCGTCGGCCGGGACGATCTCGGCGAGCGCGGGCTCGATCTCCGGGTCGAACGGGACGGGGGGATGGGTCAAGGCAGCCTCCTCGGCGAGGGCGGGTCGGGGTGATGCGGGCCTGCCGGGGGCAAGGGCAGGCGGAGAGCGGGGGTCTGCGGCGGCATGGGTGCCGGGATGTCCCCAGCACCCATGCGCCCCAGCGATTCGGAGTGGCGTGCGCGGGTCGGCCAGCGGCTCAGGGGCCTTCGGGATCGACGGCGTCGCGATCGGCCCAGAACGGCTCCACCAGCGCGCGGATCTGCTCGGCCCCGACCTTGTCGACCAGTTCGACCGCGGCGAGGTTGTCCTCCAGCTGTTCCATCCGGGTCGCGCCGAAGAGCGTCGTGACGTTCGCCGGATGCGTCAGCGTGAACGCGACCGCGAGCCGGGCCGCGCTCGTGCCGAGTTCCTCCGCGACCTTCACGACCTTGGCCGCGTCGCGGGTGATCCGTTTCCGGACGTCGCCGGGGTCGCGGCCGATCTCGCGGGTCAGCTTGGTGCGCCCGGCGAGGATCCCGCCTTCGAGGACGTCGGAGGCCTGCATGACGAAACCGTCGGCGAACAGCCGGGAGAACGGTTCGCCGTCCGGAATGGACCGGCGGCCGATGCTGTACTTCAGCTGCGCGATCTGCGGACCCGGCACCTGCAGCGCTTCGGCGATTTCCCGCAGCCGCGCGATGTTCCCGGCCGACCAGTTGTTGACGCCCCACGCCCGGAACAGCCCGGAGCGGGTCAGCCCGGCTAGGTCTTCGACCAGGTCCTCCAGCGCGACGTCGTCGCGGCGCAGGTCGCCGAGGATCACCAGGTCGGCGACGTCGAAGCCGCCGCGAAGGAACGCGTTTTCCAGCTGGGGGCGGAAACCCTGGTCGCCGAAGCCTTCGATCCACAGCTTCGCCGAGACCAGGTAATCGTCGCGCGGGATGCGGGCGGCGCGGATGATCGCGCTCCACAAGACGTCGGTGAAAACCGGCGGGTGGCCGGGCATGCCGTAGACGCCGACGTCGAACAGGTTCACGCCGGCCTCGACCGCGGCACGGATCATCGCGACCGAATCGGCGAAGTCCATCCGGTCGTAGGTGTGCCACGACCCGAGCGAGAGCAGCGAAACGTCCAAACCGGACGTGCCGACCTTGCGGCGGGGCAGGGACGAGGATGCGGACACGAGACCTCCTTGGCTCGTAAGGGGAAATGGACGATCAGGGAAGACGCGGGTCGACGACGGCTTTCGTCTCGTCCAGCCGGTGCATGGCCTCGATCCGCTCGCTCGCGCCGGACAGCCCGACCGGGCTGCCGAACAGCCGGTCCCACGGCATCCGGGAGGCAAACGAACCGAAGAACTCGATCGCGTGGTGGTAATCGGCGATGTCGCCGTTGAGCGAACCGACGACGGTGAGCTCCTTGCCCATCACCGTGCCGAGCGGGACCGGCGTCGGCTCCGGTCCGGTGCTGCCGACGATCACGACCCGGCCGCGCTGCGCCGCCATCGCGACCGCCTCGCGGCCGATCGACGGCGCCCCGGCGAAGTCGAGCACGAGATCGCCGCCGTGGCCGCCGGTCAGTTCGGTGACGCGCTCGACGATCGCGTCCGAACCCCCGGCGACGTCGACCACGTCGTCGGCGCCGAATTCCTTCGCCAGCTCCAGCCGCGACGCGGGAGCGCCGACGGTGATGACGCTGCCCGCCCCGCTGAGGTGCGCGACCGCGGTCGCGAACAGGCCCAGCGCGCCGGATCCCTGCACCACCACGCGAGATCCGGGCCGGACGCCGCCGGCCCGGTCGAAGGCGCGCAGGACGGTTTTCGCTGCGCACCCGGCCATCGCGGCCCACGTGTCGGGCACTTCGGCAGGCAGCAGGAGCTTCGCCGCGCCCGGGACGACGTAGGCGTATTCGCACAATCCGGCGGTCGCGAACGGTGCGACGTCGGATCGCTGCAGGAATCCGTAGCCGCGCCGGGAACACGCGACCGGTTCGCGCAGCACCGTGCAGCCGTAGCACTCGCCGCAGGTCGATTCCGACCAGCCGATCCGGGACCCGACCGTGACCGCGCGGCCGAGCGCGTCGCGCGTGTCCGGTCCGGCGGCCACGACTTCGCCGACCATTTCGTGGCCCAGCACCATCGGCAGCATGCCGGGAAAACTCATCTTCCCGGACCAGATCTCCACGTCCGTGCCGCACAGCGTCGCGCACGAGACGCGGACCAGTGCCGCGCCGACTTCGAGCTCGGCGGGCAGCGGGAGTTCGGTCAGCTCCAGCGGCGCGCCGTGCTCGGTCAGCACCGCGGCGCGGGTGGAAGTCGGGACGGTCATGGGAAACCTTTCCGGGGGCTGGCGGGCCCGGGAGGGCCGTGTGATGGGTTAGTCTACGGACGTCGACAAAAATGTCGAGTCCCCGAATCCCTCCAGGAGCGCCTGTGCCGACCTCAGTTGCGGATCTCGTCTTGCGGGCAGCAGCGGTGCACACCATGGCCGGTGCTGCGCCCGCGACCGCGCTGGCCGTGCGGGACGGACGCGTGCTGCGTGCCGGAACCGACGCGGACGTGCGGGAGCTGATCGGACCGGACACGAAGGTGCTCGACCTCGGCGACCGTGCGGTCCTGCCGGGCATCAACGACGCGCACCTGCACGGCGCCTGGCTCGGCGCGCTGTGGCCGGACACCCTGTTCGCCGACGACGGCGCGCCAGGGCCCGGCCCGGAAAAGCCGCTGCGCACCGCCGCCGAACGCCGGGCGGCCATCCTGCGCGCGGGCGAAATCCTTGCCGCGCTGGGCATTACGAGCTACACCGAACCCGGCCTCGGCCCGGGGGAGGACAACGGGCACATCGGCGCGTTCGGCATGTCCGTCGTCGAGCAGTACCGCGAACTGGCCGCCGAAGGCCTGCTTCGGGCAAGGGTGACCGCGCTCTGGCTGTACGGCGAACTCGACGGCCCGAGCACGTTCGACAACTTCCGCGCCGGACTGGCCACAGTGGACGGACCGGGTCCGGACCCGCGCCAGCTGAACTTCCGCGGGGTCAAGATCTTCGCCGACGGCATCCCGCCGATGCGCTCGGCCTACACGCATCACTGCTACGCCGACGGCAGCCACGCCCACCTGCTGGTCGGCGGCGCGGACGATCCGGAGCGCGAGGAGAACTTCACCCGGATGGTCCGCACCGCGCACGAGGCCGGACTGCAGGTCGGCGTGCACGCGACCGGCGACCGGGCGATCGAGCTGATGCTGGACGCCGTCGAGCGGGCCCGGGAGGAACGCGACGTCGACCTCGGCCACTACGTCATCCACGGCGACCTGGTGAACGCGGCGCAGCTGAAGCGGATGGCCCGGCTGGGGGTCGGGCTGTCCGCACAGGCGGGGATCGCGGTCCGGACCGCCTCGGTGGTCGACGCCGCACTCGGGGAGGGCAGTTCGGCGACCGCGTGGCCGCTGCAGGAGGCGCTGGACGCCGGGATCCCGCTGTGTCTGACGTCCGACGCGCCGGTGCTGCCGCCGGACTGGCGCAAGGAAATCGCCGCCGCGGACCAGTGGATGGGCCCGGCCGAGGACGTCCGGCAGCGGATGGAAACTCTGCTGCGCTGCTACACCGTGCACCCGGCTCAGCAGGACGGCGCCGCGTCGTGGAAAGGCACGCTCGCGCCGGGGATGGCGGCTGATCTGTGCGTGCTGTCTGCGGATCCGCTCGCGGTGACCCCCGGCGAACTGCCCGAGGTCGAGGTCGACCTGACTGTCCTCGATGGACAGATCGTGCACGAGCGCACGCCGGGGAAGATCGCCTAATGTCCGTGAAGGGCTCCTTGAGGGAATCAGATTCCCTCAAGGAGCCCTTCACGGACAGCTATTTCAGGTGAGCAGCTGGCCGCCGTCGACCGGGAGACTGGTGCCGGTGATGTGGGCGGCGGCGGGGCTTGCCAGGAAGACCACTGCGGCGGCGACGTCCTCGACTGCGGCCATCCGGCCGTCGGGGATCCGCGCCACCCACGCGTCGTGGGCGGGCGATCCCGGAGGCATCGCGGCGGCGAGCATCGGTGTCGCGACCGGGCCGGGGGCGACGGCGTTCACCCGGATCTTGTGCTCCGCCAACTCGATCGCGGCCCAGCGCGTCAACGCGTCGACCGCCGCTTTGCTGCTTTCGTAACCGCCCATGCCGGGCGTAGGCTGCCGCCCGCCGATCGAGGACAGGTTCACCACGACGCCCGGCGCACCGCGCTCGACCATCCGGCGGGCGACCAGCTGCGTCATCAGGAACGTGCCGTGCACGTTGGTCGAGAGAATGCGCAGCAGGTCCGCGCCCGGCAGGTCCAGCAACCGCCCGTGGACGCTGAGGAGGCCGGCGTTGTTGACCAGGACGTCGACCGGGCCGACCTCGTCGAGTGCCGCGGAGATCGCGGCCTCGTCGGTGATGTCGAGCCGGATTCCGCGCCCGCCAACCGGTTTGGCGGCTTCTTCGGCGCCGTCGAGGTCGGCGAGCACCACGGAATCGCCTGCCTGGGCGAAGGCGTCGCCGATTGCGCGGCCAATGCCGCCGGCACCTCCGGTGATCAGCACGGTACGGGCAGCGGGCATCGTCGTTTCCTTTCGCCGGGAGCGGGGTACGCGGACTTATAGTATACAAGCGTAGAAAATAAATCCTTTGAATCGCAGGAGGAATCGTGGCGACGGATCGACCTGGACTGGGC
Source organism: Amycolatopsis sp. cg13 (assembly GCF_041346965.1). Lineage (GTDB taxonomy): Bacteria > Actinomycetota > Actinomycetes > Mycobacteriales > Pseudonocardiaceae > Amycolatopsis. The sequence continues at coordinate 1,059,537 of NZ_CP166848.1, read as the reverse complement.
CCGGCGTTCCCGCGCGTGCCGGCGTTGTCGCTCGGCTCGTGGAACACCTGGGACCGGATGGAGTTCGGCGACGCGGTGGCGCTGATCGCCCGCGCGGCCGAACTCGAGCACGCCTTCTTCGACGTCGCGCACTACGACATGGGCCCGCACGCCGAGGGCTCCACGACCGATCAGATCTTCGGCCGCGCGGTCCGCGAAGCCGGTCTCGCCCGCGAAGATTGGCTCTACTGCGGGAAACTCTGGCTCTGGGACTACCCGAACGTCGGCTTCGCGCAGCAGATGAACACCTCGCTGGACCGCGTCGGCGTCGAGTCGGCCGATTTGGTCGTGGTCGGCGACTACTTCGGCGAAGTCGACCTCGAGCGGGTCGTCGCGGACGTCGCCGAGCAGATCGAAGCTGGCCGGTTCCGCGCGTGGGGCGTGAACAATTGGCGCATTGACGATCTGCGCAAAGCTTTTGACATTGCGCGCAAACGTGGTTTGGCGCCGCCGGTTTTCGCGCAGCTCAAGTACGGGCTGGCGCGGCGGTCGATGGCCGAGGGCGAGTTCTACGCGCCGCTGTTCGCTTCCGGGCAGCTGACCTTGCAGGCGTCGGACATTTTCGAAGGCGGGCTGCTGGTCGGGAATGTGAAGCCGAATCGCAAGATCGGCGCGGACGTCGGCGGCATCCGGGAGAAGATCGCCGACGCCTGGCCTGCCGTGCAGAAGATCGCCGCCGAGCTGGACGCGTCGCCCGCGCAGCTGGGAATTGCCTTCTGTCTGGCCAATCCCGCGACCGCGAACGTCCTCGTGGGCGTATCGCGGCGGGCGCAGCTGGAGGACAATGCCGGCGCGATCGCCTTGCTGGACCGGGTCGGCGCGGACCGGATTCGCGAGCTGACCAAGGAACTGTGGCTCGACCGCGAAGTCGCCGCCGACGGAACCTGGTGAAGGGGCTGGTGTTTTTTGTCGACGTGCGTAGACTAAAGCTCCCCGGGGTGCCCGGAGAGGCACCCCCGACGCCGTGAGGAGCCGCCACATGACGAAACCAGCGCCGGACCGCATCGTCGACATCGCCATCGGGTACATGGGCGCGAAGCAGTTGTTCGCCGCCTCGCGGATCGGTTTGTTCCGCGCGCTCGCCGACGGCCCGCGAACGGCGCCGGAACTCGCCGCCGCCACTGGCACGGGCGAGCAGTTGACCCGGATCCTGGCGGACGCGATGAACGCGCGCGGCCTGCTGGAGCGCACTGACGGCCGCTACTCGCTGGCCGAGGACGCGCAGGAGTACCTGGGAGGGAACGGTGCTACGGATCTGGCGCCGTTCCTGACCTTTCTCAACGAAATCAGCTACGGCCACTGGCTTCAGTTCGACACCACTGTGGACAGTGGCAAACCGGGCGACCTCCAGATGGACGAGGGCCGCTGGGCGACGTTCATGGCGGGCGTGATGCGCTACAACTCGCTGCACGCGTCGATGCTCGCGCGCGCATTCGATTTCTCGCCGTACCGTTCGATGCTCGATCTGGGCGGATTGTCGCCGGAATTCGCGATCGGCGCGTTGCGGGCGAATCCCGCACTGACCGCTCGCTTCGTTTTCGGACCCGAGTCCACGCAAGGGGTCACCGACGCGGTGAATGCGGCCGGGTGCGCGGATCGCATCAGCATCGACCCCGCGCCGACCGAATCCGCGGAACCGGGCGGCGAGCACGATCTGGTGATGGTGAACCACGTCGTGCACCGGTTCACCGCGGAGCAGAACCGGAAAATCCTGGCCAACGCCCGCGCCGCCGCCGGAGACGGCGCGACGTTGCTGCTGCTGGACTTCTTCCTCGACGACGACGAACGGCAGCGCCCGATCGACGCGCTGCACGCGGGGGAGTACTTCGTGATCGACGGAACCGTGGTTTATCCGGAGGCGGAAGTCCGCGAATGGCTGGACGGTGCAGGATGGCGCGTATGCGATGTCCTCGCACTGCCCGGGAGCCCGCGCGTTCTGGTCGCCGACGCCGTCTGAAAACGGCTGCGGGGCCGGGAGATAACAAACGCATCCGGCCCGTTGATTTTTTAGCCGACAATCGTAGACTATCCCGCACCACGGCGAGCCGGGCCGCACTCGACGGCCCGCCGTTCCCGGCGGGGCGCCGAGCGACCCCGCCGGCGGTCCAGCACCCTGAGAGAGGGACTCAATGACGAGGACAAGGACAGCGGCGTTGTTCGCGGCGGCCGCCGCGGCGCTGCTCGCGATCGCCGGATGCACCGGCTCGGGCGCCGCCGGGGCGGGCGCGGGCACCGACGAGCTGAAGGCGGGCGTGTTCCTCGACGTGACGTCGTGGGACCCGGCCAACGCCGACATCGGCTTCGACGGCCCGTACCTGTCCGCGGTCTACGACCCGCTGGTCGCCTTGGACAAGGACGCCAAGCCGATCCCCGCGCTCGCGAAGTCGTGGGACTGGTCGGCCGACCGGCTGAGCCTCACGATGCACCTGCGCGACGACGTCGCGTTCGACGACGGTCAGAAGTTCGACTCCGCCGCGGCGGTCGAGAACCTCAATCACCTCAAGTCCGGCACGCGGTCCGGGCAGGCCTACATCGACGTGAAGAGCGTCGAGGCGAAGGACGCGTCGACCGTCGTGCTCCATCTGTCCGAACGCGACGACGCGCTGCTGTACTTCATGGGTCTCGGCCGCAGCTGGATGGCCTCGCCCAAGGCGATCAAGGCCAACTCGCTCGCGAACGGTCCCGACGGCTCCGGCCCGTACACCTTCGACAAGGGTTCCTCGCAGCCGCAGTCGCAGTACGTGTTCAAGAAGCGCGCGAAGCACTGGGACAGCGCCACCTACCCGTTCCCGACGGTGCGGCTGTTCCCGATCACCGACCAGGCGGCCAGCTTCAACGCGATGCTGTCCGGTCAGCTGAACGTCCAGTTCGCCAACGCGGCCAACCTGCCGAAGGCGCAGCAGAACGGCTGGAACGTCGCGAAGAAGCCGGCGTCGTGGGTCGGCGTGCAGTTCGCCGACCGCACCGGCAGCCAGGTGAAGGCGCTCGGCGACCAGCGCGTGCGGCAGGCGATCTCCTACGCCTTCGACGCGGCCGGGATCCTCAAGGCGGTCGGCAACGACGCCGGAACGGTCACCGACCAGCTGTGGCCGAGCGGCAGCCAGGTGTACGACGCGGCGGGCAACGGGAAGTACAAGACCGACCTCGCGAAGGCCAAGCAGCTGCTCGCCGAAGCCGGCTATGCGAACGGGTTCAGCCTGAAGATGCCGATGTCCACGATCTTCCAGGCGTGGCAGCCCGCCGCCGAGCAGACGTTCGGGCAGCTGGGCATCAAGGTCGACTGGCAGAACATGTCGATGCCGGACTACCAGAAGAACGCCCCGACGTACCCGATGTTCCTCGCGGTGATCGCGATGGACGGCAACGACATGGCCACGCTGACCGACCAGGTCACCTCGAAGCAGTGGTACAACCCGAATCCGTCGGTGGACGCCTTCCCGGAGGTGAAGGCGCTCGTGCAGAAGGCGGAACAGGCTCAGCCCGGCCCGGGCCAGACCGCCGCGCTCAAGGAGCTCAACACGAAGCTCGTGGACCTCGCCTGGTGGAACGTCTGGTACCAGGCCGACAACCTCTACTTCAGCGTCAAGGGCATCACCGTCACGCCGATCACCGGCATGATGTTCCCGACGCTGCGGTTCATCCAGCGCGGCTGACGCGCCCGTCGTCCCGGGGCGGGTCTGTCCTTTGTGGATGGACCCGCCCCGGGGAGGAGCCGGAACATGCTCACATTCATCGTCAAACGCCTGGTGTCCGGGATCCTGCTGCTCGTGCTCGTCACGAGCGGCACGTTCTTCCTGGCGCACACGGCGGTGGGGGACCCGACCGCCGGGCTGCTCGGCAACAGCGCGACCCCCGCGCAGCAGGCGGCGCTGCGCGCCCAGATCGGGTACGACCGGCCGCTGCTCGCGCAGTTCTGGGACTGGCTGACGCACGCGGCCACCGGCGATTTCGGGACTTCCTGGCGGAATTTCCAGCCGGTCGGCGAACAGATCGCGCTGCGCGTGCCGGTGACACTGTCGGTGGTCGTCGCTGCGACGCTGCTCGCCGCGATCCTCGGCGTGCTCGTCGGGGTGATCTGCGGGCTGCGTCCTGGCGGCGTGGTCGACCGCGTGCTGAAGCTCGCCTCGGTGGTGCTGTTCGCGCTGCCGGGGTTTTGGGTCAGCCTCGTGCTGGTCACCTGGTTCGCGATCCAGCTGCAGTGGTTCCCGGCGGTCGGCTACGTGTCGCCGGACCAGTCGGTGGTCGGCTGGCTGCGCTCGATCGCGCTGCCGTCGATCTCGCTGTCGCTCGGCGCGATCGTGATGATCGCGGAACAGTTGCGCAACGGGTTCCTCCAGGTCGCCAACCAAGACTTCGTGCGCACGCTGCGGGCACGCGGCCTGTCGTCGCGCCGCGTCACGACGCACGTGCTGCGCAACGCTTCGCCGTCCGCGCTGACCGTGCTCGCGCTGATGTTCGTCGGCCTGCTCGGCGGCGCGGTGGTCGTGGAGATCGTGTTCAACCTGCCCGGGATCGGCAGCCTGACGCAGTCGGCGTCGCAGATCGGGGACATCCCGGTGCTGCTCGGCCTGACCGCGGTGACCGTCGTGTTCGTCGTGATCGTCAACTTCCTGCTCGACCTCGTGCTCGGGTGGGTCAACCCGAAGGTGCGCGACCGATGACCGCTGCCCCGTTCCCCGCCACGCTCGCCCCGGTGAAGCGGATCTCGCTGACGCGCCGGTACTTCCGCCGCCCGGTCGGCGTCGTCGCACTGGTCGTGTTCGCGATCGTCGTGCTCGCCGCGATCTTCGCGCCGTGGCTGGCCCCGTACGACCCGAACCACGTCGACTTCGTCCTGACGCATGCCGAACCCGGCAACGGGCACCTGCTCGGCGGCGACTCCGCCGGCCGCGACATCTTCAGCCGCCTGCTCTACGGCGCGCGGACCACGCTGTACGGCGGCGTGATCACGTGCGTCACCGGAATTGTGCTCGGCGTCCCGACCGGCGTGGTCGCCGGATACTTCGGCGGCGCGACCGACCGGATCTGCTCGTGGATCAGCGACGCACTGCAGTCCGTGCCCGGGATGATCGTGCTGCTGGTCGTCGCGGCCGGCACCGGTCAGGACTTCACCGTGCTGATGATCGCGCTCGGCGTGTTCCTCGCGCCGGGCTACTACCGGATCACCCGCGCCCGTGCGTTGACGGTGCGCCGGGAGCCGTACATCGACGCCGCGCGCGTGGCCGGTGTCGGCACGCTGCGGATCCTGCGCACGCACCTGCTGCGCGCGGTATACGCGCCGATCATCGTGCAGACCGCGCTCACCGCCGGGCTCGCCATCGGCATGCAGGCTGGTCTGCAGTTCCTCGGCATCGGCTCGGCGTCGACGCCCAGCTGGGGCCAGACGATGAACGACGGCTTCCTGAACATGCTGACCTACCCGCTGATCCTGCTGTGGCCGTCGATCGCGCTAGGCGTCACCATCGCCGCGCTCGCGTTCATCGGCTCGACGCTCGCGGATCTGGTCAGCGTTCGCGCCGAACAGCCGACGCGGCGCGGCCGGGCCCGCGTACGGGAAGCGCTCGCGGCTCCCGCACCGGATGCCTTGGGCGATGGCGGGGCTTCGGGCGGCCACGAGCACGCGGCGGCGGATTGCGCGCTGCGGATCGAGAACCTGCGCGTCGGCTACGCGACCGACAAGGGCGTCAAGGAGGTCGTGCGCGGGGTGTCGCTGGACGCGGCTCCCGGCGAGGTGCTCGGGATCGTCGGCGAATCCGGCTCCGGCAAGACGCAGACGGTGTTCTCGGTGCTCGACCTCCTGCCAGCGGGCGGGACCGCGGTCGCGGACGGGATCTGGGTCGGCGGGCGCGAGGTCGGGAAGTCGGGGGAGCGGGCGAAACTGCTCGGCCGCGAGATCGGGTACGTGCCGCAGGAGCCGATGACGAACCTCGACCCGTGCTACCTGATCGGGCACCAGCTCGTCGAGCCGCTGCGCCGCGTGCACGGGCTGGACAAGGCCGCGGCGAAGGAACGGGCCCGCGAGGTGCTGCTGCAGGTCGGCCTCACCGACCCGGACCGCGTGATGGCGAGCTACCCGCACCAGATTTCCGGCGGCATGGCGCAGCGCGTGCTGATCGCCGGCGCGGTGGCCGGACGGCCGTCGCTGCTGGTCGCCGACGAGCCGACGACCGCGCTGGACGTGACGGTGCAGGCCGAGGTGCTGGAGCTGCTGCGCGAACTGCAGGCCGAGTACGGGATGGCGCTAGTGATCGTGACGCACAACTTCGGCGTCGTCGCGGACATCTGCGACCGCGTCGTGGTGATGAAGGACGGCCGGATCGTGGAAACCGGTCCGGTGGAACGGATCTTCCGCGCGCCCGAGGACCCCTACACCGCCGAGCTGATCAGCGCGTCGCTGGACGACACCGAAGGACGGGAAGAGTTGGACGAAGCCTGGGAACGGCGCGGCCTCGCCCACGCGACCGGAGAGGAGGCCGGACGATGACCGCCCCGCTGCTCGCGATCGAGGACCTCGTGGTCGACTACCGGCTCAGCCGCCGGGTGCGATTCCGGGCCCTGAAAGGGATCTCGCTGGACGTCAAGCCGGGCGAATGCGTCGGGCTGGTCGGCGAAAGCGGGTCGGGGAAGTCCACTTTGGGCAAAGCCGTCCTTGGGCTCGCCGCGCCCGAGTCCGGCCGGATCACCTTCGACGGCGAGGACATCACGCACGCGCGCGGCGCGGTCCGGCGTCGGCTGGCCAGCGACATCCAGGTGGTGTTCCAGGATCCGTACGGTTCGCTGGACCCGACGATGACGGTCGGCGAAGTGCTCGCCGAGCCGCTGGTGGTGGCCGGGACTTCGCGCGCGGACGCGCGGACGGTCGTCGCGGACATGCTCGACCGGGTGCGGCTGCCCGCTGACGCGGTGCACCGGTATCCGGGCGAGTTCTCCGGCGGTCAGCGGCAGCGGATCGCGATCGCACGGGCGCTGGTGCGGCGGCCGCGGCTGATCGTCTGCGACGAGCCGGTGAGTGCGCTGGACTTGACCACGCAGGCGACGATCCTCGAGCTGTTCCTGGAACTGCAGCGCGAGACCGGGGTGTCTTACCTGTTCGTGTCGCATGACCTCGGTGTGGTGCACCGGATCTGTCACCGGGTTTCGGTGCTGTACCAGGGAGAGATCGTGGAATCCGGTCCTACGGCGGTGGTTACGCGGGCGCCGGAGCATCCGTACACGCAGCGGTTGCTGCTGGCGGCACCGGTGGCAGACCCGGCTCGGCAGGCGGAGAGACGGGCGGCTCGGCTGGGGCTGGGGTAGGCCCCCTTCTTCGTCCGGCTGTCTTGGGCGGCTGGTTCACCGTGCCCGCTTTTCCGGGCTCGCCGCTCCCGCGTGCGGTCGAGCAGGGTCACATCCGTCGCGGGAGAATACGGGTTAGAGTCTGTAACCATGCCGAAGGTCATCGATCACGATCAGCGACGACGGGAAATCGTCGAGGTCGCCAAGAAGCTGATCATCGAAGGCGGGTTCGAGGCCGCGACGATGCGCAGCATCGTCACCGCGGCCGGGTTCGCGAACGGTGCCCTCAAGCACTACTTCCCCAGCAAGGACAGCATCATCGCGGCTACGTTCGAGAGTGTGCTGCAGGAGACTTCGCAGCGGATGTCTGAATTGGACCCTTCATTGGGTCCGGTCGAGTCGTTGCGAGGGTTTGTCGAGGCGGCTATTCCGACTGATGCGCATCAGATTGCGTCGGCTCGGGTGTTGCTGGTGTTGTGGGAGCATTCCGTGGCCAATCCGGATCTTGCTCGGCAGTATCGGGATTTGCTGGACAGTTGGCGGGGCGAGTTGACTGTGCGGATCGCTGCTGCTCGGGGGAAGGGCGAAGCGGCGGATGCTCCGGTTATTGGGGTGTTGGCGGATGAGATTATCGCCGTTTCTATCGGGGCTAATGTTACTTCTTTGATGCATCCGGTGGGGAAGGTTGCTGGGCGGTACCGGGCTTATGTCGATGGGTTGATGGCTCGGATTGGGGATTGAGTCCTCTGTTCTCTTCGGCTCGTCGCCTGGCGGCGACATTGCGCCCGTTGGTTGCGTGGGGCACCCCGAAGCTTGATTGTGCTGACGGTTCGGGGGTGCTTGTCAAGGCGGGAAAGATGCCTTGACAAGCACCCCCGAACCGCAGGGACGCTTTATATCGGGGTGCGGGGGAGGGGCTGGGTGCACCTCGAGTTGGGTGCGCTGGTGCGGGTGGGTGGGTGGTGTGGGGGCCTGGTTGGTTAGGCGCGCTGGCTGCGGTTTCGGGTGGGGTTAGCGCCCCAATGTGGCATTGGGTGCGTGGCATGCACCGAATGCCACATTGGGTGCGCGGCATGCACCCAATGTGGCATTGGGGCCAGTGGCGGCGGCAGTGGTGGGCGGGTGGTCTCTGAAGGGCTCCTCGAGGGAATCCGATTCCGTGAAGGGGCCCCTCGCGTACGGCGGCGGGTCGTGAGGGGAACCCTGAGGGAATCAGATTCCCTGAGGGTGGCCCTCACGGAACGCTGGACCAGGTGCCGGGTTTTGTCTACGATTGTAGAATGACTTCCGCGTTTCCGGTCACTCGCACGCTTTCCCGTCGGCCTGTCACGGGGCCTCCGGTGGTGCTGATTCATGGGTTCGCGTCTTCGGCCGCGTGCGATTGGCCCGCGGAGTACTGGGCCGATCCGTTGGCGGCCGCGGGGCGGGAGACGATCGTGGTGCATCTGCCTGGGCATCCGGGCGGGCCCAAGGTCAATGAGGCTGGGGAGGTCACCGCGTCTCGGGTCGTGGACGCGTTGGCGGAGTGTGCGGGGGCGGAGGAGGTCGACGTCGTCGGGTATTCGCTCGGGGCGCGGCTCGCGTGGGATCTTGCTTCGCATCCCAAGGTTTCCGTGCGGCGGTTGGTGCTCGGTGGGTTGAGTCCGCAGGAGCCGTTCGCGGCGGTGGATCTCGTGGCCGCGCGCCAGGCTGTCCAAGGTGGACCGTCGCCGGACGATCCGTTGACTGGGGCGATCACTGCCATGGCTGCGGCGGGGGACTCGGGGTCGTTGCTGAATCTCGTCGAGGGGTTGGCTAGCGAGCCGTTCGATCCGGGGGCGGGGGTTCCGCGGGTGCCGACGTTGTTCCTCGCGGGGCGGCAGGACTTCATGGCGCACGGGATCGAGCAGTTGGTCGCGCGGGTGCCGGGGGCGCGGTTGCGGCAGGTGGCGGGGGATCACCGAGGGGCGTTGGTGGGGGTCGAGTTCCGGGAAGCGGTGTTCGACTTCCTCGGGGCGGAGACTGTCTGAGGAGTGTCGAAATGGCCTCGGCGGCGCAGTCGTGCCAGCCTGGGGGCCATGACGACACCGGCGCAGCTCCGCAGAACCGCCCTGTCCTATCCGGAGACGGCCGAGCTCGACGTTGACGGCACGGTCGCGTTCACGGTGCAGGGCAAGGAATTCGCTGCCCTGCGACCGGACCGCCAGGTCGTGCTCCGGATGACTGCGTCCGATGCGGACGAGATGCGCGGGGAACACCCGACCGCGCGCCGGGTCGCGCGGGCCGGGGTCCGGTTGCCGATCGGGGACCTCAACGGGCAGCAGCTCAACCACTGGGTGCGCCGGGCGTGGCTGGCCCGGGCGCCGAAGCGGCTGGCGGCTCCGGTGGCTGCTGCGGGGACGGCCGTGGCGGGGGAGGTCGGCGACTTGCCCAAGGCGATCGGGAGTCCGGCTACCCGGGCGTTGCACGGTGCTGGGATCACGACGCTTGCACAGACTGCCGAGTGGACCGACGCCGAACTGCTGGCGTTGCACGGCGTCGGTCCGAAGGCGGTGCGGCTGCTTCGGGAGGCGCAGGGCTGAGCCCTCAGCGGCGCAGTCGGGCGGCTGTGGCCAGGAGCGGCGTTAGTGCGGCGGTGGCTGCGGCCCCAAGTGGGGTGTCGGTGGCGAGGATCCATTTGACCGTCTTCATCGCCAGGGTCAGGACTTCACCGCCGCGTTCGCGCATTTCGGCTTCGAACCGTGCGACGGCGGTGGTGCTGTCGGTTTCGGACAGGTGTTTGACCAGGCTGGCGGCGTCGCGAATCGCTGCGCCTGCGCCCATTCCGGCGGTGGGCGGCGTGGCGTGGACGGCGTCGCCTAGAGCAGTGATTCGGCCGGCGGGCCAAGGGGCCAGGTCGGCCGCTCGGGTGGAGGCGGCGTTGAAGCGGAAGGCGGCGACGCTGTCCGGATCGGCCTTCGCGATGACTTCGAGGGTGCGCTCGGCCCAGCGTCGGTTGCGGAACGTCTCCAGGATCGCGGTCTGCAGTTCGCCGCCCCGGAGAGCGCGCAAAGCGTCGGTTGCGGCAGATTCGGGGAGCATCGCGCCCCAGATGTAAGTGGGGCCAGTGGTGACGGACATCCGCAGTTCGGGCGCGTCGAGTGCGGCATTGCCGACCGGGTCCAGGAAACCGACGTACAGCGCGGCGCCGTGCGGGGCGATCGCGGTGCCGGAGCGCGAGCGCAAGCGTTCCTGTTCGGGGAGGCTGAGGTCTCGGCGGAGGGTGCGGCCGGAGAAACCGATGATGCCTGCCGGACGGTTGGTCGGGCAGCCTGCGAGGTGCCGCGCGACTACCGAGTGGGCGCCGTCTGCGCCGACTACCAGGTCTGCTGAAACCGGGGCGCCGTCGGAGAAGAGGACCTGCGGGCCGTCGTCGCTGACGTCGGAGACGGTGCGTCCCAGGTGCAGATCGTCGCCGACAGCTTCGGCCAGCAGGGTGCGCAGGGTGATTCGGTCGACGTCCACGCTGCCGCTGCCGCTCAGATCGGGGCCGTGTCCGAGGAGTCGGCCGCGGCGGTCCCAGAATGCGTCGCGTTCGCGGAGCCGCAGGGCCGAGCCCGACGCGAGCAGCCGTTGCATGATCTTTGGTTCGACCAGTTCTGCCAGCGCTGACTGTGCCCGGTCGTCCAAGGTGATGTGGTAACCGCCGGTCGCTGTTACGTCGGTGTCGCGGTCGAACACCGTCACCTCGAATCCTCGGCTGCGCAACCCCGCACCCAACGCGAGACCGCCGATTCCGCCGCCGACCACCACTACCCGCATGACTGACTGTCCTTCCGCTCTTGCTGGAACGGAACCCACCTTGCCCGGGGTAGTGGACATCGAGTGGCCAGTACATGATGGGACGATGGCGAACACCTCGCACCGGGCGCTCCGGCTGCTGTCTCTGCTGGGGTCCGGACGGGTGTGGCCGCTGCGCGAACTCGCCGCGCGGCTCGAGGCCAGCGAGCGCACTGTCCGCCGCGACATCGAGACCCTGCGCGGACTCGACTACTCGATAGAAACCGTGCACGGTCCCGACGGCGGCTACCGGCTCGGTGCCGGAAACACGTTGCCGCCGTTGCTGTTCGACCACGACCAGGCCCTCGCGGTCGCGGTGGCGTTGCAAACCGCGCCCGGCACGATGTTCGGCTTAGGCGACGACTCGGCACGGGCATGGGAGACGCTGCATCAGGTCATGCCTCCCGCGCTGCGGGCGTCCATGGAATCCCTGCGGCTGACCCGGCTGCGGAACTACTGGGAATTTCCCGGACCGCCGATCGATCCAGCGGCTCTCACCGCTGTCGGAACCGCGGTCCGGCATCGCCGCGTGCTGGTCGCCGAGACCCTGCGCCAGGACGGGACGCGCGCCGATCCCAGTGACCCGGATTTCCTGCCACCGCACCGGATCGAGCCGCATCACCTGGTCGTCTGGGCTGCCCGGTGGTATCTGGTCGCATACGACCGCACGGACCGGAAATGGCGAGTGCGGCGGGTCGACCGGCTGCAGGTTCGCCCGACCACGCAGCAGTTCCCGGCCCGCGCGCTGCCTGCCGACGATCTCGCGCAGTTCGTGATGAGCACCCACGATCGCGGAGACACCCCCGCGGAGTGGGAGTGCACCGGATCCGCGCGGCTCAATCTGCCCGCGGCCGTCGTGGCGCGCTGGGCTCCGGGCGGCTCGGTGGTGGAAGACCTCGGCTCCGACCACTGCCGGCTCACGCTCGGGGCGTGGTCCTGGGCCGGGATCGCGGGCATCCTCGCCACTTTCGACGCCGAAATGACCGACGTCCGTCCACCCGAACTCGTTGCGGCGTGCCGAGAACTCGCCCGGCGATGGACCGCTATGGGGACTCCGGCCCGGTAGGAGCGGGATCGGGCGGATCGCCCTCGAACCCATTGGCCCAATACCGCCCGCGCAGCGAAAGATTCTGCAGCATCCCGGTGGCCTCTTCCGCCGACATCGGCGCGGGGTCGGTTTCGAGCCACCACCGCAGCACGGCCAGCTGTTCCCCGACCCACGCCCTCGCCAGCACGCCGAGGTCGATGCGCGGGGTCACGTCGTGGTGGTCGGCCCGGGACTTGAACACGGCGCGCACCGCGTCCGTGCGCGCGTCGGTGAACTGCCGCAGCGCCCGGCCGTCGCCTTCGCCGCGCAGGATGAGCAGGTAGAGGTCGCGGTTCTCGCGGGCGTGCCGGAACAGTTCCAGCGCCGGTTTGCCGGTGTGCCCCACCGAGGACGCCGGGACCAGCGGGCGCAGCCGTTCGTCCAGGTCCTCCTGGAGTTCGGCGACGACGTGCCGCAGCAGCGCGTCCTTGTCCGGGTAGTGGCTGTAGAACGTCGCGCGGCCCAGGTCGGCCCGTTCGGTGATGTCCTCCACCGTCACGTTGGCGTATCCGCGTTCGAGCACCAGCGACACCAGAGCGTCGCGGAGCAGGCCGCGCGTGCGGCGCGTCCGTCGGTCAGTCGTCGGCATGGGCGCGAGTGTAGCGAACTGTTGACACCGCGACCGTTAATAGACACAGTGTTCAGCATTGGTCAGTCTGACGGAAACAAGGGAGTCGCCGTGAACCTGGGCAGCTACGTCACCCGCGCCAGCACGTTCTGGCCCGATCAGCAGGCGCTGGTGTGCGGCGAGCGGCGGTGGAACTACCGCGAGCTGGAGGAGCGGACGAACCGGCTGGCGTCCGCGCTGCTCGCGTCCGGCGTCGAGCCCGGGCAGGCGGTGGCCACCTTCTCCGGCAACAGTGCGGAACTCGTGGAGACGGAGATCGCTTGCTACAAGGGCGGTTTCCTGCGCGTGCCGATCAGTGCGCGGCTGTCCGCGGGCGAGGTCGAGCACATCCTGGCCGACGCGGACGTGCGGGTGCTGCTGGTCGATGCCGAGCACGCCGACGCGGCACAGAAGGCGGCCACCGGGACCTCGTGTGAGCTGATCGACTACGACGGCCGCACACCGGATGTTCGCGCGTACACCGACGTGCTGGCGGCGGGATCGCCGGAGCCGGTCGCGATCGAGGTGGATGCGGAAGATCCGTCGGTCCTGCACTTCACGTCGGGATCCACCGGGAAGCTCAAGGCGGCGGTGCAGACGACCGGGAACCGGCTGGCGAACATGCGCAAGCGGCTGATGAGCCCGGAAGGCGCGCCGTCCGCGGCGGAGCGGTACCTCGCGGCGGGGCCGATCACACACGCTACCGGAATGGGTTTGCTGGCAGCGTTTTCGCGGGGCGCGACCGCAGTGGTGCTGCCGCGGTTCAACGCCGAGGAGTTCCTGCGTGCGGTCGAGAAGGAGCGGATCACCTCGACGTTCCTGGTGCCGGTGATGCTGAACATGGTGCTGTCCCATCCCGCCGTCCACACCGCGGACGTGTCCTCGCTGCGCTGTCTGCGGGTGGGCGGCGCGCCGGTGTCGCCGCAGCGGCTGCGCGACGCGGTGGCGGCGTTCGGTCCCGTGGTGATGCAGGGGTACGGCCAGGGCGAGACCACCAGCGGCGTCACGGTGTTGACCTGCGCCGATGTGGTGCGCGGGATCGAGGAGGACCCGGAACTGCTGTCCTCGGCCGGTCGGCCGTTGTTCGACTCCGAGGTCCGCGTGGTCGACGACGAAGGGAAGCCAGTGCCCGCCGGGGAACTCGGCGAGGTGGTGGTGCGGGGTCCGGACTGTGTGACGGAGTACTGGCACGAACCGGAGCTGTCCGCGGAGACGTTCCGCGACGGCTGGGTGTACACCGGCGACATCGGCTACCTGCGCGCCGACGGCTATCTGTTCATTGTGGACCGCAAGAAGGACATGATCATCTCCGGCGGCTACAACATTTTCTGCACCGAAGTGGAATCCGTGCTCTACGAGCATCCCGCCGTTTCCGAGGCGTGCGTGGTGGGCGTGCCCGACGAGCAGTGGGGCGAAGCGGTGAAGGCGGTCGTCGTCCGCCGATCTGACATCACTGCCGAGGAGCTGATCGAGTTCTGCGCGGAACGGCTGGCGCGCATCAAGAAACCGCGTTCGGTGGATTTCGCCGACGAACTCCCGGTGAACCGCAACGGCAAGATCGACCGGCGCGCGGTGCGGGACCGGTATTGGGCGGGCGAAGCCCGGAAAGTCCACTGAGGAGGCCCGGCATGTCCTTCACCCTTACCCCGGCTTACGGCGACAATCCGCGACTGGCGGAGCTGGTCGGCCGATTGCGCGAATACCTGTCCGGCGAACTCGCCGATTACGAAGCCGCTCTCGGGCTGACCCCGGAGACCCCGTTGACCCGGGCCATGATCGAACCGGTGTGGAAACGCTGCCGGGAGCTGGGTTTCTACGGCGTCCACCTGCCCGGCGAGTACGGCGGCCTCGACCTGAGCTACACCGAACTGGCCGCGCTCAAGGAGGAAGTCGGCGCGTCCGGCCGCATCCTCTACCACTGCGTCCTGGGCGATCTGGGCGGTCCGCTGCGCGCTGGCGCGATCTTCACGACGGCCACCGAAGACCAGCGCGAGCGGTACCTGCTGCCAGTGGTTCGCGGGGAACGCGCGTGCTGCTTCTCGCTCACCGAGACCAATGCCGGGTCCGATGTCCGGGCCATGCACACCACCGCGACCCCGGACGGCGACGGCTGGCGGATCACGGGGCACAAGGTGTTCTCCTCGGCCGGTCCCATCGCGGACTTCTCCGTGCTGGTCGCCCGGATGGCGGGGGAGGACGAGAGCTACTCGGCGTTCCTGGTCGATCTGGATTCGCCGGGCTGCACCGTCGCCGACGGCGAGGTTCCGATGTCCGGCCAGCACATCGAGTCCGACATCATCCTCGACAACTGCTATGTCGGCCCTCAGCAACTGCTCGGCCAGGTCGGCGACGGCCTGCGCATCGGCCTCGGGCGGGTCACCACTAACCGGTTGCTGCATTGTCCGACGGTGCTCGGCCACGCCCGCCGCGCGCTGGAGCTCACCATCGAATTCGCCCGCACTCGCCAGGTGTTCGGCGGCCCGCTGGCGGCGTTGCAGTCGATCCAGCACAAGATCGCCGACATGGCCACCGCGTACTACGCGGCCCGCGCCATGACCTATGACGCACTGTCCGAATTGGACTCCGGGAGCAAACCGAGCACGGAGGCGTTCATGTGCAAGCTGTTCGTGGCGGAGAACGCCTTCCGCATCGCCGACGAGGCGGTGCAGATCCACGGCAAGGCCGGGCTCGTGCGCGGGGCCGAGGTCGAGTGGCTGTTCCGCCGCCTGCGGATGTTCCGGGTGCTGACCGGGTCGTCGGAGATCCAGAAGAACGGCATCGCCAAAGCCCTGCTCCTGCCGTCCGGGACCCAGCGATGAAGCCCGCGGGCACTCGGCCGCGATCGGCCGCGCCGACGGACGGCGTTGCCGGGAGCAGTTGGCTGCGCCGCTGGTCGGTCGTGGCGATGCTGCTGCTGTTCATGCTGATCAACTACGGCGACAAGGCCGTCCTCGGGCTGGCCGCGCGGCCGATCATGCACGAGTTCGGGCTGAGCCCGTCGCAGTACGGCCTGCTGTCGAGCGCGTTCTTCTTCCTGTTCAGCGTGTGCGCGCTGGCGGTCGGGTTCGCGTCGAGCCGGATCTCGACGAGGTGGATCCTCCTGGCGCTCGCGCTGGTCTGGGCGGTGACGCAGGTGTCCGTGGTCGCCGCGAGCGGGGTCGGGCTGCTCCTGATCAGCCGGATCGTGCTCGGCGCCGCCGAAGGGCCCGCGCAGCCGATGGCGCTGCACGCCGCCTACAGCTGGTTTCCCAACGCCAAGCGCAACATCCCGAGCGCCCTGATCGTCGGCGGCGGCGCGCTGGGCGGGGCGATCGCGACCCCGCTGCTCACCATGGTGATCGTGCACTTCGGCTGGCGCGCGGCGTTCCTGGCCATGTTCCTGGTCGGCTGCGTCTGGTGCCTGCTGTGGCTGGTGATCGGCCGCGACGGACCGGTCGACCTCGCTCCGGCCGGGGCGGCGCCGGTCCCGGCCAGCCGCGTTCCGTACCGGCGGATCCTGCTGTCCGGAACGTGGCTCGGTGGCTTCACGGGCGCGTTCGGTGCGTACTGGACTTCCACGCTGATGGTTGCCTGGCTGCCGTCCTATCTCGAAATGGCGCTCGGCTACAGTGCCGGCGAGGCCGCCGCGATCACGACGATTCCCTGGGTGGCCGGGCTGGTCCTGACTTTCACCCACGGCGCGATCACCCAGTGGCTGCTGCATCTCGGCGTGCCCAGCCGGATCGCCCGCGGGATCCTCGGCGGTTGCGTGCTGATCTTGGCGGGCTTGGCGATGGTGTTGCTGCCGACGGTCACGCAGCCCGCGCTGCGGATCGTCCTGATCGCCGTGGCGTTCAGCTTCCACGGTGTCACCTTCGCCAACGGCCAGACGGTCAACAGCGAGATCAGCCCGCCCGCGCAGCGCGGCGCGGTGCTGTCGGTCAGCGTCGCGCTGGTCACGATCGCCGGGCTGCTCGCGCCCTACCTCACCGGTCGGCTCGTCGAGGCCGCCGACGGACCGGCCGCCGGTTTCGCCACCGCCTTCGCCATTCCTGGCGTCCTGATGATCGCCGGCGGGCTGGCCGCGCTGTTCTTCGTCCGCCCCGAACGCGACGCTCGCCGTATCGCGGCACTCGCCGTAGTCAAGGAGAAACCGTGACCAGTCCGTACACACTGGACAATGCTTACTGGAGCCGCGGCTACGTCGATCCGGCGTTCGTCCGATTCGGCATGACCCGGGCCAGGGAAACCGGCCCGACCCGGCGGGTGTGGCGTGGCGCCGGCCCGCGCTGGGACCTGCCCGAGGAGCCGCACGACCTCGACAACCTGCTTGTCGGGCCGTTGGAGGTCAAGCTGACCGAGTTCCTGGCCAGCGCGGAAACCGACGCGATCCTGGTGGCACACCGGGGACAGATCGTGTACGAGCGGTACTTCCACGGCATGCGGCGCCGCGACGTCCACCTGTCCGCGTCGGTCGCGAAGTCGTGGACCGGACTGCTCGCCGCGATGCTCCTGGACGAAGGCGTCCTCGACGCCGATCAGCCACTGGCCCACTACGCTCCCGAACTCGCCGGTACCGCGTTCGGCGACGCCACGATCCACCACCTGCTGCACATGGGCACCGTGATGGACTACGGCGGACGACCGTTTTGCAAACCCCTTGAGGCACAACGGTATTTCGCCGCCGTCGGCATCGTGCCCCGGCCCGCTGGCTATACCGGCCCGACGAGCGTCAAGGAGCACCTCGCCACCGCGCAGGCCGTCGCACCTCCGGGTTCGGAATTCCGCTACGACAACGGAAACACCGAGGCAGTCGCGGAAGCCCTCCGCCGCGTGACCGGGGTCAGCCTCGCCGATTTGTGGAGCGAACGAGTCTGGTCCCGCTTGGGCGCGGACGAGGACGGGGCTTACTGCCTGGATCCCACCGGCACGGAGATCGCCTGCGGCCGCTACAGCGCGACCCTTCGCGACCTTGCCCGGACAGGGGAGATGCTTCGTCGCGGCGGCGCGATCGGTGACCGGCAGATCGTGCCGGAACGCGTCGTCGCCGATCTGACCAACGTGCCGTCCGGCCCCGCTCAGCGCGCGTTGCCGACCGGTGCTGCTCGCCCGATCGGCTACCACAATTTCTGGTGGGTCACCGACGACGGCCACGGCACCTTCGGCGCGCGGGGCATCCACGGCCAGCGCCTGCAGGTCAGTCCGGGGCGGGAGCTGGTCATCGCGCACTACGGATCGCATCTGATGTCGCCGTCGGTTCCGGTGCCGCCGCTGGAGGCGGTGTTCGCCCAGATCGGCGACCACCTGGCGGGGTAATGCGGCTCTGCTAGCGTTGCCTTGTGGTGCAGAAGGTCCAGGTGTCCGAAGCGCGGTCGAGGCTGCTCGCGACTGCCACCCGGATCTTCTACGCCGAAGGCCTCCATTCGGTGGGGATCGACCGGATCGTCGCGGAAGCGAAGGTCACCCGGGCCACGCTGTACCGGCATTTCCCCGGCAAGGAAGACCTCGTCGTCGCGTACCTGCAGGGCGTCTCCGAGATGGAGCGCGACGGGATCGGCAAGATTCTCTCCGACAACTCGTCCGCGGCCGATGCCCTGCACGCCATCGCCGGATTCATCGCGGAGAGCATCCAGTCCGCGCACTTCCGCGGCTGCGCTTTCCTGAACGCGGCGGCGGAGTATCCGGACCCCAACCACCCGGTGCACCAAGCGGTCCTGGCGCACCGGGAATGGTTCCTCCGCACGATCACGGACTTGCTCGCACAAATCGGCAACACGCCGCCGGAGCCCGCGGGACGGCATTTCGTGCTGCTTCGCGACGGTGCGATGGCGTCCGGCTGCCTGACTGACTCGGCTGCGGTGAGCGAGACGTTCCTGCAGGGCGTCGAGGGCATCCTGCGGTTCCGCCTCGGCTCCGCGGCGACGTAACACTTCGGAAAGACCCACTCTCTTGACGTTGGCCAGGGCGTCCCGACAAGCTCAGGGAGACAGAACGTTCGTTCTACCTGAGTTGCGGAAGGATCACCGTGACCATCGTTGACAAGCCCGCCGCCGACAGCGCGGCCCCGTTGCGTCGGCTGTATTTCGTCCGGTTCGCGTTCGCCATCGTCTGGGCCGCGCTGTTGTTCCTCACCTCGAAGTCGCACGTCGGCCCGATCGGGGTCGTGCTCGTCGTCGGATATCCGTTGTTCGATGTCGCCGCCGCGATCGTGGACGCGCGCTCTTCCCGTGCCGCCGGGTTGTACGTGAACATCGCGATCAGCCTGCTGGCGGGGATCGGCATCGCGGTCGCCAGTGCGTCCGGTGTTCCGGCGGTGCTGCGGGTGTGGGGTGCTTGGGCTGTCCTAGCCGGATTGGTTCAGCTGATTGTGGCCGTGGGCAGGCGCGGGATGGGCGGCCAGTGGCCGATGATCCTCAGCGGCGGCATCTCCGTGCTGGCCGGGGCGAACTTCATCCTGAGCGCGGGCGCGCCGAATCCGTCGCTGGCGACCGTGGCCGGATACGCGGTGCTGGGCGGGATCTTCTTCCTGGTCTCGGCGGTCCGGCTCGGCCGCGCCGGCGACGCTCAGCTCAGGCGAGCGTGAGGAAGAGCTTCTCCAGCTGTTCCTCGGTCATCTCGGTCTTGTTGCCTTCGCCGTCCGCGGAGACGCATTCGCGCAGGCCGCTGGCGATGATCTTGAATCCGGCCCGGTCGAGCGCGCGGGAGACCGCCGCGAGCTGGGTGACCACGTCCTTGCAGTCGCGGCCTTCGTCGATCATCGAGATGACCCCGGCTAGCTGGCCTTGCGCGCGGCGGAGGCGGTTGCGCACCTGGGTGACGGTGTCCTGGTCGCCGATCATGAGGTCCTCTTCCTTGGAGTTCGCAGGGGTTCAGGAGCGGCGCCACGGCCACGAGCGCGGCGGCCGCGGTTCGGCGGGATGTCCGGGGCACCACTCATCGGCGGGGACATTCGCCTTGACCTGGTCGACGTGCTGGCCGCATCCGGCCCAGGTGGTTTTGCCGCACGTGCGGCACGAAACGGGACGGCACATGGTCATCCTTCCGGGATTGTCGGCGCGCCGACGCGGGGCCGGCGGAGTTCGGCGAACGCG
This sequence comes from Amycolatopsis sp. cg13, assembly GCF_041346965.1. Taxonomy (GTDB): domain Bacteria; phylum Actinomycetota; class Actinomycetes; order Mycobacteriales; family Pseudonocardiaceae; genus Amycolatopsis. Next base: position 1,039,661 of record NZ_CP166848.1, on the reverse strand, counting down.
GGGACGGCCGCGGTCGCGCGCAGGGCGTCGAACAGGGCGCGTCCTTCGGCGGGGGAGGGCAGTTCGGTGAGCACCGGGCCGAAGAACGCCCGGCCGTCGATCTCGATGATCGGGCTGCCGCCGGTTTCGCCGAGCGCGTCCTGGCTCGCCCGGTGCGCGCTGTGCACGGCCTGGTCCGCTTCGGAGGAATCCGCTTGGTTCGCAAGCTCTTCCGGCAGATCCGCCTCGCGCAAGGCGGCGCGGAGCACCGCGTCGCCGACTGGTTGCCGCTGCTCGTGGACACGGCGGGCGAGCGCGACGTGGAACCGGGCGGCGGCGGCCGGGTCCTCGATCGCGGCGCGGACCCGGCCCGCGTGCAGCGAGTCCTCGACGCGCTGGCGGTGCGACTCCGGCACGGTATGTCCCTCGTTGAGGACGGCGAGACTCATCGGCCGCATCGAGAACTCCGCGTCGGCGTCGGCGAGCCAGCGGTACGCGAGCCAGGCGAACGGGCAGACCGGATCCCCGTAGAGCACCACGTCGGTCATGCCAGCTCCCGGTCGAGTGCGTCGAGTGCGGATTCGAGCCGTGCGGAGGCTTCCGCGGCGACCTCGGTGACGCCCGTGGCGACCTCGGCCATCATCGCGGGATTGATCGCCTCGACGATCGTGCCCCCGGTCGCGTTCTCGCGGACGACTACGTTGCAGGGCAACAGCAATCCGATCTCGCGGGTCGCGGTCAGCGCACGGTGGGCGAGCGGCGGATTGCACGCGCCGAGGATGGTGTAGCGCTCCATCCGCTCGTCGAGCTTCTCGCGCATGGTCGCCTGCACGTCGATCTCGGTCAGCACGCCGAAACCGGCGACGGCGAGCGCGGTGCGCGTCTTGGCCATCACGTCGTCGAAACCCACGTCTCGGTAGATGCGGGACAAGCTCAGCTGCACGGTTGCTCCTTTCCTCGGGATCCACGATACCCCCGGGGGCATTGCACATGCCCACGGGGGTATCTGTCGAGCAGGGGTCGCCGTCGGCGGCAGGGCGCGCGGCAGAGGTAGCGGGGTTGCCTTGGCCGATGCACTCGGGCGGGAAGGCGTTCTGCCGCACCGGGTCTGGCCGCGGACACCGTGGTGCTCGCGCTTGCGACAACTGTTTCTGCGGCTGCCCGGACAACGCGGTGCAGAAGCTCGACCCCGGCTACAAGGTCGGTCTTCTGAGCGCGCTCAGCCGAGCAAGTCCTGGTGCGCCCGGTAGCCGAGAAGGCGGGCGATCAGGTCGGCCCGCTCGCTGCTCAGGTCCGGCGGCGCGGGCGGGGGCGTGCGCCGGGCCCGGCCGCGGACCGCGCGGACGAATTCCCGGACGCGGGAAGGCGACGGCACCAGTTCGCCGCCGAGGTAGGCGACCACGAGCAGGTCTTCGCCGGAATGGGTTTCGATGGTGAACGACCAGCCGTGGCGTTCGTCCCACACCAGGGCCGTGTCGCGTCCGGGATGGACGGCGAGCTGTCCGTCGAGCGCGAGGTACGCCGACATCGGCGCGTCGAGATCCATCGTGCAGGATTCCGGGCCGACACCGACCGCGGCGCTCACCGCGTCGAGATAGGCGCTCATTCCGCAGAGCAGGCGGTATTCGTGGTCGGCGGTCAGCGGCTGGAGGGTCATCGATTCTCGTTTCTGCTGCCGCGTGGAACGGCGGATCGCGGGGCGCCAGCCGGTTCCGGCTCGGGCGTTCGCCCGGCTCTGGAGGGAGTTCTCGCCGGATGCCCGGCCCGCCGGTTCGCGGCGGCTCTCGGCTGCCCGCTCCAGGCTGCGCTCCGGCCGGATGCCGGACTAGGGCCGAAGGTCACCGGCTCCGGCCGTTGTGGACGGACGGGTGCCCGGGTGCGCCCTGCCGTCGTGACGTTCCCGGGGAGAGAAGAGCCGAACGTCCCGGGCGGGCGGGACCTGCGGACGTCGTTCGGCGCCCGCAGGGACGACATCCTGGACGGGCACTCCGGGCGAGAGGAGCCGCGATGACGGTGGAAATGCGGGCCTGGCGGGTGCGCGCGCCCGGTCCGATGGCGGGCGGGCCGATGGTGTGGGAACGGATGCCGGTCCCGGAGCCGAGGGAGGGCGAACTGCTGGTGCGGGTGCGCGCGTGCGGGGTGTGCCGCACCGATCTGCACGTGGCAGAGGGCGATCTCCCGGTGCACCGGGCGGGCGTGGTGCCGGGGCACGAGGTCGTCGGCGAGGTGGTCTCGCCGCGGGCGGGCGGATTCGAGCCGGGGGACCGGGTCGGCATCGCGTGGTTGCGGGGCACCTGTGGCGTATGCCGTTATTGCCGGTCTGGCAAGGAGAACTTGTGCCCGGAGTCGAGGTACACCGGCTGGGACGCCGACGGCGGCTACGCGGAGTACGCCGTCGTCTCGGCGGCGTACGCGCATCAGCTGCCTGTTGGGTACTCCGACGAAGAGCTGGCCCCGCTGCTGTGCGCGGGAGTGATCGGCTACCGGGCGTTGCGGCGGGCCCAGGTCCCGGACGGCGGGCGGCTCGGCATTTACGGTTTCGGTGGCAGTGCGCATCTTGCGGCGCAAGTGGCGCTCGCGCGCGGGGCGACGGTGCACGTGCTGACCCGCAGTCCCGAAGCGCGGAAGCTGGCGCTCGAACTCGGTGCCGCTTCGGCGGGAGACGCGGCCGAAGCGCCGCCGGAACCGCTGGACTCGGCGATCCTCTTCGCCCCGGCCGGTGAACTGGTGCCGGTCGCGCTCGCGGCGTTGGACCGCGGCGGCACGCTCTCGATCGCGGGCATCCATCTCTCGGACATCCCGGCGCTGGAGTACCAGCGGCATCTCTTCCAGGAACGGCAAGTGCGCAGCGTAACCGCGAACACGAGGGCGGACGCGCGGGAGTTCCTGGAGTTCGCGGGAGCGCACCGGCTGCACGTCCGGACGATGTCCTACCCGCTGTCCGCGGCGGCGGATGCACTGACGGATCTGGCCGCGGACCGGGTCACCGGAGCAGCTGTCCTGCACACGGACTGACACAGCCCACAGTGGACCGGAGCGGAACCGCCGGGGAGACGTCATGACATGGTGGCGGAAACGGTCGCCGGGCGAAACGCTGCTGCTCGCCGCGGTGGCCGCGTTCGCGTTGGCGCCGGCGGCCCGGTGGGACCAAAGACTCCGCCGGCGCGGACGTCCGCCCGCAGCGACCGCGGTTCGCGCAGCCTTAGCGTCGCTTTCAGGACGAGTGGCTCTCGGCCGGACGGCTGCGCCGCGCTCGACGTCCGGATCCGGCCGGAGCGCCGGAAGCCCGCCGATCCGTACCCGCGCAAGCTGTCCGGCTGACCGAACGCGAGGAGAACCCCAGTGCGAATCCTGACGTTGAACCCTGGTTCGTCCAGTTTGAAAGCCGCAGTCGTGCACGACGGCGCCGCGGTCGGCTGGGCCGCCTGGCAGAGCGGAATGTCCCGCGCGGTCGCCGACGCCGTGGAGCGCTGGCCGCGGCCGGACGCGGTGGCGGTGCGGTTCGTCCACGGCGGCGCGCAGAAGACGCCGGTTCTGGTGACCGACCGGGTGGTCGCGAACCTCGACCGGCTCGTTCCGCTCGCTCCGATCCACCAGCCCTTCTCGCTGGAGGTCACGAAGCAGGTCCGGGAGCTGCTGCCCGGTGTGCCGGTGGTGGCCTGCTTCGACACCGCGTTCCACGCGGACCTGCCCGACGCGGCCGCGCACTATCCGCTGCCGCGCGAGTGGACGCGGCAGAACCGGTTGCGCCGCTACGGCTTCCACGGGTTGTCGGTGCGGTACGCGGTGCACCGGACCGCGGACCTGCTGCGCCGGTCGGTCGATGGGCTGCAGCTGGTGTGCGCCCATGTCGGCGCCGGGGTGTCGGTGACCGCCGTGCGCGGCGGGCGGAGCGTGGACACGTCGATGGGGTTCACCCCGCTGGAGGGGCCCGCGATGGCCACCCGGTCCGGTTCGATCGACCCGGGATTGCTGCTGCACGTCATGAAAACCGCGCCATTGGGACCCGACGAACTGGCCAACGCGCTGTGCCACCGGTCCGGGCTCGCCGGGATGAGCGGGACCAGCGGCGATCTCGGGGAAGTGCACGCGGCAGCCGCGGACGGGAACGTCGACGCCGCGCTGGCGGTCGACGTCTACGTCCACCGGCTCCGCCGGGAGATCGGTGCCGCCGCGATGAGTCTCGACCGGCTGGACGCGCTGGTGTTCACCGGCGGAGTCGCGGAGCACCAGCCGGAGACCGTCGCCGAGGTCGCGCGCGGTCTCGGCGTGCTGGGGCTGTGCGTGGGGCCGCTCGAACGCGTCGATGGCGATCGCGTGATCAGCGGGCTGGATTCGGCGGCGCCGGTGCTCGTGGTCCGCGCTCGTGAAGATCTGGAACTAGCCCGCGGCGCGGAAGCCGTGCTGGCGGACCTGGGAGGTGAATCGAGCCGTGCACGTCTTGCTGACCGAAGCGAAGTTCGGTGATTGCGACGCGCTTTACCAGCCGTTGCGGGACAACGGGTGCCGGGTCAGCCGGTGCCACACGCGGGAAGGGTTCTGCCTCGCCCTCGGGCCGGGCACCACGTGCCCGCTCGACGACCGCGCCGATCCGCCGGTGCTCGCCGTGGACGTCCGCGGCGCCGGGGACGAGATCACGACGCGCGAGTTCGGGATCGTGTGCGCGCTGCGGGCGCTCGTCCCGGTGGTGCTCGTCCCGCCGGAGCCGGGGCTCCCGGTGACGGTGCCCGCCGGGCTGGCGCACCGGGTCACCGTGACCGATGCCGAGAGCCTGCTGGCGACCTGCCGGGAAGCGGCTTCGATCCCGAAGCCTGCCGGAGCGGCGAGATGACCGGCGTCGCGTTCGCCTGGGACCATTCCGCGCGGGCGGTGCTCGTGGACGACAGCTTCGGCCCGAAGGACCGAGGCCGGGCCTTTTCGCCTCTTCGCGCCGCCGTCGCGGCTGGGCGCGAGCGCGGGGCCGGACGGCTGCCGACGTGATGCGCACCCCGACCGCCGCACCAGGCCGGACATCCTCCGGTCGTCGGGCATCCGGCGCATCGCCACGAGGTGGTCGCAGACCGCGCCGTCCGGGCCGGTCACGGCGGCGACCCCGAGGTACACGTCGGGCGCGAGCCTGCGGTTGAGCTCGACCTCGCGGCGGCAGACGCGCTCGCGCACGCCCGGATCGGTGAAGTCGAGGAAGCCCAGGTCCACGGGCTTCTTGAGTTTCCACGCCCGGTCCCCGGCGAAGAAGACCGCGCCGCTGTGCGTTTCCCGTACTGCGGCCCACGGTTCGGTTTCGGTCATGCCGCCCACCCTCGCGAGCGCGCGGGCGGGCGGAAAAGAGCGCTTGGTCCTCCCGGCGGTGCCGTTGGCCCCGGCCGCCCAGCGGGTGACGTTGGTCCCTTGGCCTGGTGGCTTGCGGCCGGAGCGCGGAGGGGGCCGTCCGGGGTTGGCTCAGGGTGTTCGCTACGACAGGAGTGACCGCTATGGAGAAGACAGCCGCGGCGACCAGCTCCTGGTCCGCCGAGTGGACGCTCGCCGAAGCGGAAGTGCTGGGTCGCTCAGTCCTGCGCGCCCCCTCGGTGCACAACACACAGCCTTGGCGGATCGAATTGGCCGACGGTGTGGTCCTGCTGCGGGAACACACCGACGGCACCCTCCCACAGCATGATCCCCGGCGCCGTGACCTGGCGATGTCGTGCGGAACGGCGCTCGCGAACCTCGAGCTGGCCGTGCGGGTCCTCGGCCGCCGGGCCGAAATAGCGGTATTGCCGGACCCGGAGCAGCCCGACCTCGTCGCACGGGTCGAGGCGGCGGAGCCGCTGTCGCCGACTGACCAGGAGCTTCAGCGGTACGGGGCGATCATGGTGCGGCGGAGCCACCGCGGGGCGTTCACCGGGCTGCCGGTCAGCGCGCAGCAGACCGCCCGGGTCGTCGCGGCCGCGGTGACGACGGGCGTCGAGGCGACCCGGCTGGGCGGGACGGAGCGGCTGGCGAAGTTCTTCGAACACGCTGCCCGAGCGTTCCAGGACGACAGCGCTTACCAGCGCGAGCTCGAGCTCTGGACGATCCGGGACGAGGCCGCGCACCGGCACGGCGCGGGAATCCGGTTCTCCGCGCTGCCGCCCGGCGAAGTCCCGTGGGCCGGGCTGGTGCGCCGCGCGACGGTCATCCCGGACTCGGTCTTGCTGCGGGAACGGCTCGAGGCCGAAACCCTGCTGCTGTTCACGACCGCCGACGACGCGCGTGCCGGCCACATCCGCGCCGGTTACGCACTGGAGCGCTGCTGGCTCGAAGGGGTCACCCTCGGCCTTGCCGGCGCGGTGCTGACGCAGCCGTTGCGAGTGCCCGAGGTGCGTTCGGCGCTGTGCGAGGACTACCAGCTCGCCGGGTTCCCGCAGGCGCTGCTCCGGCTGGGGCGCTCGACCAGGGTGGCACCGTCGAGCCTCCGCCGCGGCGTGGCCGAAGTCCTCGGCGAGAAGTGGTGGGAACGGCGATGAACACGGACCCGGTGCTGGTCGGCGTCGACGGAAGCGAGTCCGCCGCGGCGGCAGCCCGGTGGGCGGCGCGCGAGGCAGTCCTGCGGCACGTGCCGCTGACGGTCCTGGTGGCGTTCGGGTTCACGGACGGCAGCTTCGCCGGTGGCCGGTACCCGCCGGTGGACTGGCTGGAGGCGAAGGAAACCGCCGCGGAGGAACTGCTGCAGACCGTCCGGGACGATCTCGCGGAGGTCGAGCCACGGGTCCGGATCGCCGTCGAGACCAGCCCGGCGGGCCCCGAGGTCGCGCTGCGGGAAGCCTCGGCGAAAGCGCGGCTGCTGGTGCTGGGAGAACCGACCGGCACGCTGTCCGGGCTTCTCGCGGGCTCGCCGGACATCGACCTGGCCGCGCACGCGCATTGCCCGGTCGTGGTCGTCCGGGGCACGGTCCGCGCCGACGGTCCGGTCGTCGTCGGCGTCGACGGAAGTCCGCTCAGCGACGCGGCGATCGCCTGCGCTTTCGAGGAGGCCGCGGTGCACGGCGTGCCGCTGGTAGCGCTGCACGCGTGGCTCGATGCCGACCGCGCCCGGCTGTTCGGCGACCGCGATTTTCCTTTCGAGGCAAGGGAAGCCGAGCACCGGCTGCTGGCGCAACGGCTGTCCGGCTACCGCGCGCTCTATCCGGACGTGCGGGTCGAGAAGATCGTGGAGCAGGACCGGCCGCGCGACCGGCTGATCGAATGGAGCTCCCGGGCTTCGCTGGTGGTGCTGGGCAGCCGCGGGCGGGGCGGGTTCACCGGGATGGTGCTCGGGTCGACGAGTCACGCGCTGCTGCACCACGCCGAATGCCCGGTGCTCGTCGTGCGGGCCGGGACCAAAGCCGCCGGAGATCGGTGAACACAGCACCGGAGTCCGCGGGCACGGTGCGCTGTTGGCGGGAAACCGGCGGAAATTGGCTTTCTGGCGGGTTATGCACTCGGGCCCGCCGTCCTAGCGTCGGATTGTGATCATTGTTTCCGCCGTTCTCGTCGGCATTGTCTACACACTGCTCAACTCGTTCCTCGCCGAGCCGCACCGCCGAAGTTTCAACGCGATCATGGTCGCTGGCGCCGGGGCCGCTTACCTGAGCAGCGGCGCTTTCGGCCCCGTGGAACTGGTTTTCACCGCCGCGGTGACCTATTGCGCCTACCGCGGCCTGAAATCCTGGGCGTTCATCGGGATCGCCTGGCTCCTGCACCCGGCCCTCGATGTGCTGCACCACCTCAAGGGCGCGCCGATTCTCCCGTTCGCGCACACCTCGTCGCTGGGCTGCGCGATCTGCGACCCGGTCATCGCCATCTGGTGCTTCACCGGAGGAATGTCGGTAAAGGACGTTCGCACGAGACTGGTCTCGGTACGGGCCTGACCTCGCTTCTGCCACCGAGGACATTGGTCCTTCGCGCCGATGACTCCGGACCGGCGTGCCGGGGCGGTTCCCCTGCGGTGATGACCGCCCGCCCGGTCCGCGTGCGGGCCGAGACGCCGGTGAAGGAAATCGCCGCCATGCTGGCCAAGGAAGGGATCAGCGCGGTCGCGGTGGTCGGCCACGCGGGGACGCTCGTCGGCGTGGTGTCCGAAAAGGACTTGCTGCCGATGCTGCGAGGCGGTCATTTCCGGTGGTGGCACCGGAGGGAAGCGCGGCAGGCCGAGGGGTGGAGCGCGCGCGAGGTGATGACGAGTCCGGTCGTCACGATCGATGCCGACGACACTGTGTCCGCGGCGGCCGCGAAGCTGGAGAAAACCGGGCTGCGGCGGTTGTTCGTCGTGACCGACGGCCGTCCGGTGGGGGTCGTCGCCCGGCGCGACGTGCTGCGCGTGCTGACCCGGCCGGACCCCGAGATCGAACGGGACGTGGTGACCGGCGTGCTGTACGAGACGCTGCACCTCGGCCCGGACCGCGCACGCGCCATGGTGCGCGCCGGAGTGGTCACCGTCGCTGGCCGCGTGGAGCGGTGCAGCGAGATCGCCCCGGTCACCCGGCTGATCGAAGCCGTCCCCGGCGTGGTCGCGGTCTGCAACGGCCTCGACTACGTGTGGGACGACGTCGCCTGACACGGGTGGCCGCGAAACGTGCTTCTTGAACAAAGCGCTGGCGCACAAGGGAAGCGAGCACGGCGACCGGCGGCGAAAGCGCCTCCTGTACGCGGTCGAGGCGGCCGCCGCGGCCCTGCCGGTCGATCGCGCCGAGGTGCTGAAGAGCTTGCGAGGCTTGCAGGAACTGCTTGGCGAGTACCAGGACGCCGTGGTCGCGCAGAGCAGGTTGCGGGAGCTCGTCGAGTCCGGAGAGGCGACGACGGCCCACGTTCTGGTGCTGGAAGCCGAGATCCGCTGCGCCGGCCAGTGCGCCGGGCAGCTGCCCGCCGCGTGGCGCAAGGCGTACCGGCAGCTGGCCCCGCTGCTGCGCTGAGGACGTTGGTCCTTCCCGCCGGTGACTCCGGACCGGCGTGCCGAAGCGGTTCCGTTGCCTATTTTCGAATCAGCACAAGGAAAGGACGGACTTGATGCGCGCACGCGATCTGATGTCCGCACCGGTCGAGACGGTGCATCCGTGGACGCCCGCCAAGGAGGCGGCGGAAATCCTGTCCGAGCACGGGTTCACCGCGCTTCCGGTGGTGGACGACGACGACCGGCTGATCGGCATTGTCACCGAGGCGGATCTGATCCGCTGCCAGATCCCGGTGGACCCGCGGTCGGAGTACCGGCACCCGTACCACCCGGGCGCGATCGACACGACCGTCGGCGCGGTGATGACCTCTCCGGCGACCGCGATGTCGTCCGGCACTGATGTCGCCGATCTGTGCCAGGCACTGGTGGACGCGCGGATCCGGGCGATGCCGATCGTCGACGGCAGCCGGGTGATCGGGATCGTGACGCGCGGCGACGTCGTGCGCGTGCTCGCCCGGGAAGACCAGGCGATCGCCGCGGACGTGCGGCATCGGCTGGAGATCTACGGCGGGACCGGCCGCTGGAAGGTCGAGGTGCACGACGGGATCGTGCGGATCGCCGACCTCTTCGACGACGAAACCGATCGCCACGTCGCGACGCTGCTGGCACTGGCGGTGCCCGGCGTGGTCGGAGCGGACACCGTGTCCGCGGAACAGGAGGTGGGAAGATGACTGACCAGACCCGCACGGTGCTCGTCGGAGTCGATGGTTCGGAGGGGTCGGCGGACGCGGTCCGCTGGGCCGCCCGGCTTGCCTCGGCACGCGATCTCGAACTGGAACTCGTGCATTGCCTGCAGTTGGCCGGGCTCGTGTACGGCGGCGGTCTCGCCGGCAGCGCGGTGCTTTTCGAAGGCATCCGGGAGGGCGGCGAGCGGATCGTGGCCGAGGCGCGTGAACTTGCGCTTTCGGTGGATGCCTCGCTGGAAATCGACAGCGAAGTGCTGACCGATTCGGCAGCGGCTCTGCTGATCGCCCGTTCTCACCGATCCCGGATGGTCGTGCTCGGCCGCACCGGGACCGGCGGATTCACCGGCATGCTCGTGGGAGCCGCGACCGCGGCGGTCGTCAGCCACGCCGGTTGCCCGGTGGCGGTGATCCGCGGCAAGCACGGTGACGGCCCGGTTCCGCAGGACGGGCCCGTGGTGGTCGGCGTCGACGGCAGCCCGAACAGCGAGGCGGCGATCGAGGCGGCCTTCGAGGAGGCCAGTTTCCGGCAGGTCCCGCTGATCGCGGTGCACGCCTGGGTCGACGTGGTCTACGACTCGACCGAAAGCACGGCCCGGCTGATGCCGCAGTGGGAAACCTTGCAGCCGACCGAAGAACGGCTCCTGGCGCAGCGGCTCGCGGGCTGGCAGGACAAGTACCCGGACGTCGAGGTGCGGCGGAAGCTCGTCCGGGACCGGCCGCGGCACGTGCTGCTCGACGAATCCGACCGGGCGCAACTGCTCGTCGTCGGCAGCCGCGGGCGGGGCGGGTTCGCCGGGATGCTGCTCGGGTCGACGAGCCAGGCGATGGTCCACCACTCGTCCTGCCCGGTGCTCGTGGTCCGCCCGGAGTGGAAGCAGTGACCGCGACCGAGATCCCCGTCGCGACGCTCACCGAAGAGGAACTGGCGCAGGTCGACGCCCAGTGGCGAGCCGCGAACTACCTCGCGGCGGGCCAGATCTACCTGATGGGCAACCCGCTGCTGCGGGACCCGCTGACCGCCGGGCAGGTGAAACCCCGGCTGCTGGGGCACTGGGGCACCTCGCCCGGCCTGAACTTCGTCTACGCCCATCTCAACCGCGCGATCCTGGCGCACGACCTCGACGCGATGTTCGTGACCGGGCCGGGGCACGGCGGCCCGGCGCTGTTGGCGAGCACCTGGCTGGAGGGCAGCTATTCCGAGCTGTGGCCGGAGGTTTCGCGGGACGAGGAGGGGATGGACCGGCTGTTCCGGCAGTTCTCGTTCCCCGGCGGGGTGCCGAGCCACGTGTCCCCGCACGTGCCCGGATCGATCCATGAGGGCGGCGAACTGGGCTACTCGCTCGCGCACGCGTTCGGCGCCGCGTTCGACAACCCTGGCCTGCTCGTCGCCTGCGTCGTCGGCGACGGCGAGGCGGAGACCGGTCCGCTGGCGGCGAGCTGGCAGGCCAGCCGGTTCCTCGACCCGCGCCGCGACGGCGCGGTGGTGCCGATCCTGCACCTGAACGGCTACAAGATCGCGAATCCGACGGTGCTGTCCCGGATCCCGCCGTCCGAATTGGACTCGCTGCTGCGCGGCGCGGGCTGGGCTCCGGCGTATGTCGAAGGCGACGATCCCGCGGCGATGCACCAGGCGATGGCCGCCGCTCTGGACGCGGTGGTCGCGGACTTGGCGGTGCTGCGTCGCGACGGCGCGGGTGCGTGGCCGATGATCGTGCTCCGGTCGCCGAAGGGCTGGACCGGACCGGCCACAGTGGACGGTCAGCAGGTCGAGGGAACCTGGCGGGCGCACCAGGTCCCGCTGACCCGGGTGCGCGAGGACCCGGCGCACCTGCGGCAGCTGGAGAACTGGATGCGGTCCTACCGGCCGGAGGAGTTGTTCGACTCCGCGGGCCGCCCGGTCGCGGCGGTCACCGCCCTGATCCCGCGCGGCCCCCGGCGGATGGGCGCGAATCCGCACGCGAACGGCGGCGTGTTGCTGCGTCCGCTCTCGCTTCCGTCGGTAGCCGAGCACGCTGTGCAGGTTTCCGCGGCAGGAGAGCGGGCTTCGGAACCGACCCGCGCGCTGGGCCGTTTCCTGCGGGAAGTGTTCCGCCGCAATGCCGAACGCGCGAACTTCCGGCTGTTCGGCCCGGACGAAACCGCGTCGAACCGGCTCGACGCGGTGTACGACGTGACCGCGAAAACCTGGGAGCTGCCGACCGGCCCGCCGGACGACCGCCTCGCGCCGGACGGACGCGTCATGGAGGTGCTCTCGGAACACCTGTGCCAGGGCTGGCTCGAGGGTTACTTGCTGAGCGGCAGGCACGGGCTGTTCTCCTGCTACGAGGCGTTCGCGCACATCGTCGACTCGATGGTGAACCAGCACATCAAATGGCTGCGCGTGCACCGCGAGATCCCGTGGCGGCGGCCGGTGGCGTCGCTGAACTACCTGCTGACCTCGCATGTCTGGCGACAGGACCACAACGGGTTTTCCCACCAGGACCCGGGTTTCGTGGACCACGTGGCGAACAAGGCCCCGGAGGTCGTGCGGGTGTACTTCCCGCCGGACACCAACACGCTGCTGGAAGTGGCCGCGCAATGCCTGCGCAGCCGGGACCTCGTCAACGTGGTCGTCGCGGGCAAGAACGAGACGCCGGACTGGCTCGACGCGGAGGAAGCCGCCCTGCATTGCGCGCGGGGCCTCGGCATCTGGGAATGGGCCAGCACCCACGCCGACCGCGAGCCGGACGTCGTGCTCGCGTGCGCGGGCGACGCGCCTACCTTGGAAATCCTTGCCGCGGCGGCGATCCTGCGCGAGGAACTGCCTTCACTGGCGGTCCGCGTAGTGAACGTGGTGGACCTCATGCGGCTGCAGCCGGAAGCAGAGCACCCGCACGGGCTGAGCGACTGGGAGTTCGACGCGCTGTTCACCCCGGACCGTCCGGTGATCTTCGCGTATCACGGGTACCCGTGGCTGATCCACCGGCTGGCCTACCGCCGGACGAACCACGCCGGGCTCCACGTCCGCGGCTACACCGAACACGGCACCACGACCACGCCGTTCGACATGCTGGTGCGCAACCGGACGGACCGCTTCCAACTGGTGATCGACGTGCTGGACCGGGTGCCGGGCCTCCTCGCGACGACCGGCCCGCTGCGGCAGCGGATGACGCGCACGCAGGAACGGCACCGGCACTGGATCACCGAGCACGGCGAGGATCTGCCCGAGGTGCGGGAGTGGCGGTGGTGGAGCCGGTGATCTTCGGCGCGGGAGGAGCCGCCGCCCGCGCGGCAGCCCGGCGTCGGCCGCGGCACGCTTCCGGTGCGGGCACCCGGTTTCGGCGGCCCCGTCGTCGCCTCGGCTGCCGCTGGGCGACCTGCTCCGCCTCGACGGTCCCAGCCGCCCCGAATAACCCCCCGGCCGGCCCAGCCGAGCACCGTGGTCAGGGCCGTTGGTCCCTCGAATTCGGGACAGGCTCCGCTACTTCGCGGGGCCTCCGGAAGCGACGCTCGGTTCAGTGCCCACTCACCCGGAGACTGCCATGAACGTTTTCCTGCCCCTCGCCGTCGACCAAGCGCTCGCCGCCGCGGTGCGCGCTCCGTCCCCGCAGAACACCCAGCCGTGGCGGTTCGTCGTCGACGGGCCTCGGATCGAGGTGCGGCTGGACCGCGAACGCGTCCTGCCGGTCGCCGACCCGGCCGGGCGCGAGGCGCGGCTGTCCTGCGGGGCGGCGGTGTGCAATCTGCTGCTCTCCTTGCGGGTGAACGGCGTGCGCAGCCGGGTGCGGATCGTTCCGGACGAGGCCGACCGCGATCTGCTGGCGGCGGTTTCGATCGAGGGCAACACCCGTCCGTCCACTGTGGACCGTCGGCTTGCCGAAGCGATCTTCCGGCGGCACACCAACCGGCGTCCCCTGTCCGACCGGGGAGTGCCGGTGTCCGCGCGGTCGCTGCTGCGCTCGGCCGCGCTGGGCGAGGGCGGCCGGCTCGAGTTCCTGGACGCTTCGGGCCGCTACGCGCAGGTGTCCGCGCTTATCCGGCGGGCGGAAACCGAACAGGCCACGGACGTGGCATTCCGGGCCGAGGCCGCGAAGTGGACGGGCCGCGAACCGGAGTCCCCGGACGGAGTGCCCACCGCCGCGTTCGGGCCGCCCGCCGACGTGCCGGGCGTGGTGTCGCTCCGCGCGTCGCACGAGAACTAGTCGATTCCGCCGCGGCAGTTCGAGCAGGACCCGGTGCTGGCCGCGGTGCTGACGCGAGACCAGGGGACCGCGGCCGAGGTCCGCGGCGGGATGATCATGGAGCGCGTCCTGCTGACCGCTACCGCCGAGGGGCTGGCGACGTCGTTCCTGTCCCAGCCGTTCGAAGCCCGGTCGACGCGGGCGCGGCTGCTGGAGGCGTTCCGCGGGCTCGGACAGGTGCACACGCTGCTGCGCGTCGGGTACGGGCTGCCGACCCGGATGACCGCGCGGCGGCCCGCTGCGGAGGTGACGACGGTGCGGAGCGCGCCGGAGGTCCCGGCACTGTGACCTACCTGCCCAGAGGCGGCGGACGCCGGTTTGTCGTACGTGAGGGGAACCCTGAGGGAATCAGATTCCCTGAGGGTTCCCCTCACGTACGTTCGCGGTGCCGGACGCGGCGGAAGCCCCGCGTGGCTGCTCCGCTCAGGACGCCCCGGCGGCGGGAAGCACCCGGAGCACGTCCTGGAACGTGACCATGCCGACGAGGACGCCGTCGTCCAGCACCGGGAGCGAGCGGATCCCGGCTTCGGTCATGCGGCGGGCCAGTTCGCCGCACTCCAGATCGGCCGCCGCGCCGAGACCCGGCGTGCGCATGACCGACCCGGCAGTGCGGTGTCCGACGATCGTCGCGCCGGCGTCCGGGTCCACGTCGCCGGGAATTCCCGCACGGATCACGTCCTCCTCGGTCAGCAGCCCCAGCAGCCGCCCTCGGGCGTCGACGACCGGCAGGGCGGTGAATCCGTGCCGGGCCATCAGCCTGCCCGCCTCGGGCAGGGGCGCCGAGGAGGTCACCGCGATCACCGGCGTGGTCATGATGTCGCGCGCGTGCATGGGAGTCTCCGTTCGTCGCGTCCCGATTCGGCTTCGAGCGGCTGCAGCACTTCGTCGATCCCGCGTCGCGGAGTCGCCGGCAACGGGTCCGCGTTGGCCGGTGCCCAGCCCACGCGCAGGACCATCTGCGGGAACGCGCCCGAGGTGACCTTCTCCTCGAGGGTGCGGCGGACGTCGGGCAGTTCGAGCGGTTCGGTCAACGGGCAGCTGGAGAGGCCGAAACGGGTCGCGGCGAGCAGTGCGGCGCTCGGCGTCTTCGGCGAGGCGCACCACGACGCCTTCCTCCGCCACGGTTTCGGCGATGGCCTCAAGATGCCCGCCCGGAACCTGCCACGAACTGTGGCGGCGGCGATCGGTGCGACGGCGGGGGATCGCGGCGGCGAGCGCAACCTCGTCGAGGGTGGGCTCGTGCCGGTGAAGTTCGATGGAAGCGAGATGCTCCGGCTCCGCCGGGTTGGGCAGCCGGTGCACCTCCGCATGCCAGCCGAGCGCGGCGAAGGCGACCCGCGCGTGGTGCAGGGCGGCCCCGCAGCTGATCATCAGATCGCACCCGTCCGGGTCGGTCTGGGTGAGCTGCCGCGAGTGATCGGCGTAGAGGAGCAGGGATCGGTGCCCGACCGCGAACCGCCACGGCTGGGAGTTGTGCACCGACGGCGCCCGGACGGCCGTCCCGACCGCGGTCGTGACGGTGTAGTCGTCGGGAAGTCCGCGTTCCATGGCCGACCTGCCTTGTCGTCTCGTCCGATGCTGCGTCGACAGTGGCAGGCGCCGCGGATCCCGGGGCGGGGCCGGAATCCCCCGGGCGCGGGGACTTTCGCCGGTCGCGGCCGCTCAGCGGGAGACGAGCGCCCAGGCCAGCACCAGCCCGCCCGAGTTGGTGGCCAGATGCACCAGCATCGGGGCGAGCAGCCCGCGCCCGGTGTAGCGCCACCAGCACAGGAACACGCCCACTCCCGCCGCGGCGGCCATCGCCAGCACCGAGATCATCGGGAGCGGCAGCCCGCCGACCGTCTGGTGCACGGCCGCGTTCTGGGTGAGCGCGAGCGACGGCAGCAGATGCCACAGCCCGAACAGCGCGGACGCGCCGAGCACTGGCCACCACCGCCAGCGTTCGCCCGCGCCGAGCAATGCCGGAAGCACGCCGCGGAACGCGACCTCTTCGATCAGGACGGTGCCGAGCGGGATCCGTACCAGCGCGAGCCACATCAGCTGCCCGAATCCGTGGGAGCCGACCCGCCCGTCGTGGAACAGCACGCGCAGCGGCGGGATCGCGGCCGCGAGACCGAAACCGAGCGCCACGACCGCGAAACCGCCGAGCCCGAACCACAGCGCCCTGCGCGCGTGCTGGCGGTTGAACCCGACCTCGGCCCAGCCGACACCGGCGAAGCGGGCAAGGACCAGCAGCACGACAGCGGTGACCGCGCCGCAGACCGGGTAGGCCCAGCCGGGCAGCACCCGGTTGGCCAGCACAGTCGCCGCCGCGAGCAGCAGCACGGCGGGGAGCACAGTGAGGGCACGACGCCGGAAAGCGGTGACTTCCGGCAGTTTCGGGACAACGGCGGAGGCAGACATCGTCCTTCCAGTGTGCCTGCGGAAAGGGACAATGGCGATGCCGACCACGGAGCGCGAACCGTATCTGGATTTCCTTCGCGCGGTCAGCCTGGTCGTCGTGTTGCGGCACTGGGCGTTCACGATCCTGCACTGGACGCCGACCGGTCCGCAGCCCACGAACCCGCTCGCGTACTTCCGGGGCCTGTGGGTGCTCACCTGGTTCCTGCAGGTTCTTCTATGTCGGCGGGTCGGTGCACCTGGCGTCCTGGCAGCGAGCCCAGGCTCGCCGCGGTCCTATGTCTGGCACCACGTCAAGGAACTAGTCGCGCCGGCCCGGGTGCTGATCCTTTCTGGAACGCCTTCGGGATCGTGCTGGCCGAAGCGTTCGGCGTGCGGTGGATCGGCGGCGCGGTGATGCTGATCCTCAGCCCGCTGTGGTTCCTCGCGGTCCTGCACGAGCGGTTCGCCGTCCTGGTGCTGGTCTGGCTCGGCGGCATCGCGCTGGTCGCCGCCGACGTTTGTCATCGTCGCGCTGCTGGCCTTCCAGATCGGACTGTGCGAGATGCTGCGCCCGGCCGTCGGGCGAGGACTGGCGAAACCACGCTGGCAGCGCACGACTTCGGTCTTCACGAGGTACGCGGTGCCGGGATCAGGTGCAGTTGAACAGGGTCATGAAGCCGTAGTCCATGTGCAGTTGCTGGTGGCAGTGCAGCAGCGAGAGGCCCGGTTGGTCGGCGACGAAGTCGAGGTCGAGTTTCTGGTAGCCGCCGAGCATGACGACGTCCTTGAACAGCCCCGCGGTGGGGGTGCCGGCGACGGCGGCGACCTCGACGGTGTGCCGGTGCAGGTGCACGGGGTGCACGTCGTCGGTGGCATTGCGCAGGCGCAGCCGGTACCGCTTGCCGCGCTGGACCGGGATCACCGGCTGGTTGAGGGCCATCGAGTAGGACTTGCCGTTGAGGGTCCAGGTGTTGAATCCGCCGACGGCGGCGTTGCGTTTCTCCACCAGCAGGTCGACGGTCTGGTCCGGCACCGCGGCGACGACTCCGGCGCGGGCGAAAGTCCGGTAGTCCCAGGTGAACGGGCTGGGCGCGGTCCACTGCGGGGGACCGGCGCTGCCGGCGTATTCGACGGCGATCCCCATCCCGGCGCTGCGGTCGCTGTCGGCCAGGTCGCCGAGGACCCACACTCCGGGACGGTTCATCTCCACCACCGCGGAGACGCGTTCCGAAGTGCCGATCCACAGCACCGGAACCCGCGCCTGGCTGGGCACCGGGTTGCCGTCCAGCGCGACGACGCGGAAGACATGGCCGGGCAGAGCGAGGCTGCGGATCTCGGTGGCGCTGCCGTTGAGCACGTGCAGCAGCATCCGCTGCCCGGCCCGGACCTTGATCGGTTCGCCCTGGCCGAGCTTGCGGCCGTTGACGCTGAACGCGCCGTAGCCGACCTCGTAGCCGCGCGGCATCCCGCGGCCGAGCGAATCGGCCATCGCTTTCTCGCCCCGCTCCTTGAGCTCCGGATCAGGCGCACCGGCCAGGAAACCGGCGGCCATGTCCCCGCCGCGGCTGAGCGTGGGCCCGAATTCCTTCAATACCAGGAAAACTTCCTGGTCGTAGGCGCCGGGATTGAGCTTCGGCTCGATGTAGACCGGCCCGACGAGCCCGCCGTACTGGCCCTTCGCCAGATCGCTCCCGGCGACCAGATGGCTGTGGTAGAAGCGGAATCCCGCCGGCCCGGGCGTGAACGAGACACGTCGCGTGCCGTGCGCGGGAACGAACGGAGTGCCCTCCTCCGCGGATCCGTCGACATCCGCGGGCACATGCTGGCCGTGCCAGTGCACCTGCTCCGGGACGTCAGTGTCGTTGTGAACGTCCACCACCGCCGGGCGGCCCTCGGCGAACCGCAGCAACGGACCCGGGAACTGTCCGTTGTAGGTCGTGGTGGAGAAAATGGTGTCCGGCGCGAGTTCGACCAGCCCGTTGCCGATGCGCAGCGTATAGTCGGCTTTTCCTTCCGGCAGGGGCGCGGAGGGCGACGTGTCGCAGCCCGCGACCGTGTCTGCCGCGCTGGCGGAGACCGCGGCCCCCACGGTGATCTTCAACAGGTCACGGCGATTGATCGGCATCGAGCACACGCTCCCTGGGGTGAGCACGTCCAGCCGTCAGCGGAGACCCGAGGCCGCGATTTGTGCGGCACGGCCGCGAGCCTCAAGCATCGTACTCCGATGACGGAACTCGAAAATGGGCTGGAACCCGGGAAACCTGGTACCCAGCCCGGGTGCGAACCGGGCCAACGACGCGCATGACGGAAGCAGTGCAGAACTGTGCGGAATGGTCGCCACGTCCAGATCGGGCGTGACCAGGCAAACCTCGCCGGAGTCCGGTTTTGCCAAACGTGCCAGGGAAAAGTGGACTGTGCCTCCTGCAGCGGACAGGCGGGTTCAGGCGAACTCCGCGGTCGATGGGAACGGGTACGTGCGGTGCCACCCCGCACGGCGAGGTCAGCTGCGCCGAGCGGTGACCCCCCTGCGGAGATCGCCCGGCAACGGACGGACGCGCTGGAGATCGCGGCGCCTGCTCGACCGCAGCTGCCACGGGACGCTGGTGACCATGACGCCTGGTTCGAACAGCAGTCGTCCCTTGAGCCGCAGGGAGCTTTGGTTGTGCAGGATGTTCTCCCACCAGCGGCCGACGACGTATTCCGGGATGTAGATGCACACCACGTCGCGTGGGCTGGACCGGGCGAAGTTCTTCACGTAGGCGACGACCGGGCGGGTGATTTCGCGGTAGGGCGATTCCACCACCTTCAACGGGATTTTGATGCCGCGGCGTTCCCATTGCCGTTGCAGCTCGCGGGTTTCGGCGTCGTCGACGTTCACGGTGATCGCGGTGAGCGTGTCGGGCCGGGTGGCGCGGGCGAAGGCGATCGCGCGCTGGCTCGGTTTGTGCAAAGTGGACACGAGCACGATGGCGTGGACGCGGCTGGGCAGCAGTTCGCTTTCCTCGTCGGGAAGCAGTTCTTCGCGGACGTGGGTGTAGTGCCGGTGGACGGCGCGCATCATCGCGTACAGCGCGGGGATGGCGATCACGACGAGGTAGGCCCCGTGGGTGAACTTGGTGACCAGCACGACCGCGAGGACGATCGCGGTGAGGGTCGCGCCGAGGGCGTTGATGGCGCGGGAGCGCTGGATCGCGTGCCGGTTTCCGGCGCCCGCGGCCAGTTCGCGGTTCCAGTGTCGCACCATGCCCGCCTGGCACAACGTGAACGAGGTGAACACGCCGAGGATGTAGAGCTGGATGAGCCGGGTGGTCGAGCCGTCGAACGCGTAAATCAGGACGGCGGCGATGAGGGCGAGCGCGATGATGCCGTTGGAGAACGCCAGCCGGTCGCCGCGCGTGTGCAGCTGGCGGGGGAGATAGCGGTCCTTGGCGAGGATCGAAGCCAGCAGCGGGAAGCCGTTGAACGCGGTGTTCGCGGCGAGGATCAGGATCAGCGCCGTCGTGGCCTGGAGGAAGTAGAACAGGACGGCGTGGTCGCCGCCGAAGACCGCGGCGCCGATCTGGCTGATCACGGTGCGCTGCGGGTCGGTCGCGCACTGGCCGGCGAACCCGGCCAGATCGCAGGCGTTCTCGGCGATGTGCACCTTCGTGATCAGCGCGAGCGCGGTGATGCCGCCGAACATGACGACCGCGATGACGCCCATCGCGGTCATCGTGCGGGCCGCGTTGACGGCTTTCGGCTTGCGGAACGCGGGTACGCCGTTGGAGATGGCTTCGACGCCGGTGAGCGCGGTGCAGCCGGACGAAAACGACCGCAGCAGCAGGAAAATCAGGGCAAATCCGGTCAATCCCACTTGTTCGGGACGGATCGTGTAGCCCGCGCTCTCGGCGACCGGTGCGTGCCCGGCGAGCATGCGGGAGAAGCCGACGGCGATCATCAGCAGCACGGCGAGCACGAACAGGTAGGTCGGCGCGGCGAACGCGCGCCCGGATTCGCGGAGGCCGCGCAGGTTCATCGCGGTCAGGATGACGATGAAGCCGATGTCGAGTGCGATCCGGTGGTCGTTGAGGTCCGGCACGGCGGAGATGATGTTGTCGACGCCGGAGGCGACCGACACCGCCACGGTCATGATGTAGTCGACCATCAGCGCGCCGGCGACGACGAGCCCGGCGTGGCTGCCGAGGTTGCGCGAGGCGACCTCGTACGAGCCGCCTCCGCTGGGATAGGCCTTCACCACCTGCCGGTAGGACACGACCACCACGCTGAGCAGGACCGCGACCGCGAGCCCGACCCACGGGGCCAGCACCAGATACGTCAGCCCGCCGATCGAGAGGATCAGCAGGATCTCCTGGGTGGCGTAGGCGACCGACGACAGCGGGTCGCTGGCGAAAATGGGCAGGGCGAGCCACTTGGGCAACAGCGTTTCGCCGAGGGTGTCGCTCCGGAACGGCCGCCCGAGCACCAGCCGTTTGAGCCATGACATAGGTGCTGGCACGTACCGCAGCGTCCCTCGGGGACCGGTGCGGCAGCGTATGGATCTCGTCAGGATCCCGGCCTGACCGTAGAGATTCCGTTAACGCGCGTCAGAAATCCGTCAAAGTCGGACCTGCTGGACCGGCGGGCGCCTACCCTCCCGCGCCATGGCCGACGACCGCGTCGGGCGGATCCTTCGCGGCCCTGGCGCGCTCGTCCGGGCCGACGCGGGCAGCTGGGATACCGGCCTCCGCGCGGACACCGAGTCGCGGCTCACCGCGAGCGGTCTGGCGGTCGCGGCCGCTTTGTCCGATTGGGACGTCTGGGTCTGGCTGTACGAGGACTGTCTCCGCGATCGGTAGCTCCGCGTGTCCCGTCGTCAGCGACCCCGGTTTGCCCGGGGCTGGTCTTTGCGGCATCTTTACGCGTGGTGTGCCGGGAAGTCTGGTCGGCCTGCTCGTGCCCAGCCGGGCGACGGGCGGTCGAGCCGACCCCCGGGGAGTCCGATGGCGCTGGTGCTGGCGTTCGGCGTGGTGCTGCTGGTCAGCGTGTCGCTGTCCGGCGTGGCCGCGCGGACGGTGCTGTCGACGGCGTTGCTGTTCCTGCTCGCCGGTGCGCTGCTGGGCGACGGCGGGTTCGGCCTGATCCACATCGCGCCGCGGGATCCGCTGGTCACGTCGCTCGCCGACATCGCGTTGTTCACGGTGCTGTTCACCGACGGCCAGCGGGCGAACGTGCCCGCGCTGCGGGAGAACTGGCGGCTGTCCGGGCGGGCGCTCGGGCTGGGGATGCCGTTGACGATGGTGGGCATCGCGGTGCCCGCGCACTTCCTGGTCGGGCTGGACTGGCCGACGTCGTTGCTGCTGGGCGCGATCCTCTCGCCGACCGACCCGGTGTTCGCCGCGGCGATCGTGGGCCGCGACGACGTGCCGTTGCGGCTGCGGCGGCTGCTGAACGTGGAGTCCGGGCTGAACGACGGGCTCGCGCTGCCGTTCGTGCTGATCTTCCTGGCGACCGCGACGCACACGTCGTCGGATCTGGGCACAGTCGCGTTCGAGCTGGTGCTGGGAGTGGTGCTGGGCATCGCGATTCCCGCGCTGGTCGCGTTCGCGTGGCGGCTGCGGGTGCTGACCGCCGAGCCGCGGCTGCAGGCGCTCGGTCCGCTGGCGGTCGCGGTGCTGCTTTACGCGGCGTGCCACCTGACGGACGCGAATCCGTATCTGGCGGCGTTCGCGGCCGGCTCCACGCTGGCCACTGTGGACAAAACGGCGGCGGAGCACTTCGAGCCGCTGGGGGACTTGCTTTCGGAGATCACGAAGTTCGCCGCGCTGCTGGTGTTCGGCGCGCTGATCACGCCGGACCGGCTCTCGCATTTGAGCGTCGGCGCGTGGGTGCTCGCGGTGCTGGCCATCGTTCTGGTGCGGCCCGCGGCGCTGGCGCTGTCGCTGCTGCGGACTCCGATGTCGGGACGCGAACGCGCGACCGCCGCGTGGTTCGGGCCGAAAGGGTTCGCGTCGGTGGTGTACGGGCTGCTGGCGCTGCAGTCCGGGATCGCCGGCAGCGAGCTGGTGTTCGACCTGGTCGCGGTGACGATCGCGCTCTCGATCGTGCTGCATTCCTCCACCGACGTGCCGATCGCGAGACTGCTGCGGGTCGAGCCGCCGGACAACCTGCCCACCGGCCGTCCGGCGAGCGCGGACGGCGACCGCAAAGAGAAAGGAAAGAAATCATGAGTTCCGGCGGAGCCGCCCGGCTGGTCGTAGCCTGGGGGCATGCGCGCAGCGGAGCTGGCCGAGGAGTTCCCGGTCGTCGACCTCGATTCGGACGCGCTGGCGGCCGCGCGCCTGCTGGCCGAGCACCGGTTGCCCGGGCTGGTGGTGACGGAGGCGTCCGGGTGCCCGCACACGGTGCTGCCCGCCTCCGACGTCGTGCAGTTCCTGGTTCCGCCTTATGTGCGCGACGATCCGTCGCTGGCCGGGGTGCTGAGCGAGTCGATGGCGGACCGGGTCGCGGACAAACTTGGCGGGCGGACCGTGCGAGAGCTGCTGCCCGGCGAACCGCGCGAGCTGCCGAGGGTGGACGCCGACGACACGATCGTGGAGGTCGCCGCGACGATGGCCCGGCTGCGGTGCCCGCTCGTGGCGGTGATGCGGGACCGGACGCTGCTGGGCGTGGTGTCCGCGTCGCGGCTGCTGGAGCACGCGCTGACGCCTCGCTGATTCAGGCGGTCCGCCGGTGAGCACGGTGATCGCGGTCGTCGTGTTCGTGGTGGCTTACGTCTTCATCGCGACCGAGAAAATCCCGAAGATGACGGCCGCGCTGGCCGGGGCGGGCGTGGTGCTCGCGACCGGGGTGAGCGGGTCGGCCGACGCGTTCTTCTCCGAGGACACCGGCGTCGACTGGAACGTGCTGTTCCTGCTGCTCGGCATGATGATCATCGTCGGGATCCTGCGCCGGACCGGGGTGTTCGAGTTCGTCGCGATCTGGGCGGCCAAGCGCGCCAAGGGGTCGCCGCTGCGGATCATGCTGCTGCTGGTGCTGATCACCGCGGTCGCCTCGGCGTTCCTGGACAACGTGACCACGGTCCTGCTCATCGCCCCGGTGACGCTGCTGGTGTGCGACCGGCTCGACATCAGCCCGGTCCCGTTCCTGATCGCCGAGGTCCTCGCGTCCAACATCGGCGGCACCGCGACCCTGATCGGCGATCCGCCGAACATCATCATCGGCAGCCGCTCGGGCTTGGCGTTCAACGACTTCCTGCTCAACCTCGCGCCGATCGTCGCGATCGAACTCGTGGTGCTGGGACTGGTGCTGCCGTGGCTGTTCCGCGGTTCGTTCACTGTCGACCCGCAGCGGGTCGCTGACGTCATGGCGCTCAACGAACGCGAAGCGATCCGGCAGCCGAAGCTGCTGATCAAATCCGGTGCCGTGCTGCTGCTGGTGTTCGCGGGGTTCGTGCTGCATTCGGTGGTGCACCTGGACCCGTCGGTGGTCGCGCTGCTCGGCGCGGGTTTGCTCGTGCTGCTCTCGGGCACACCGCCGAAGCAGTACCTGGACGGCGTCGAATGGGAAACGCTGTTGTTCTTCGCCGGCCTGTTCATCATGATCGGAGCGCTGGTCAAGACCGGCGTGATCGACTGGCTCGCGAAGCTCGCCGCCGGCGCCACCGGCGGGAACGCGCTGCTGGCGGTGTTCCTGATCCTCGGGGTGTCCGCGCTGCTGTCCGGCGTCATCGACAACATCCCTTACGTGGCAACGATGAGCCCGCTCGTGCTCGCGCTCACCCACGACATCCCGGACCCCGCGCATTCCGAAGCGCTGTGGTGGTCGCTGGCGCTCGGCGCGGACTTCGGCGGAAATATGACCGCCGTCGGGGCCAGTGCGAACGTCGTGGTGCTGGGTCTCGCCGCCCGGGCGGGCGCGCCGATTTCGTTCTGGGAATTCACCAAGAAGGGCGCGGTCGTCACGCTGATCACCGTGCTCGTCGCCGCGCCGTACCTGTGGCTGCGCTACTTCGTGTTCTGATCCGCTGTCCGGACGGCGGGGAAGTACGTGAGGGGAACGCTGGGGGAATCTGAGTACGTGAGGGTTCCCCTCACGTACGGGTGTGAGCGATCCCGCAACCGTGTCCGTGCACAATTGTTGCATACTGCATCAATGTCGTCGGGTGAGAGTGCGGGGAAACGCGGGCTGATCGTGCCGGTGCGCCAGCCGGTGGGCCGGTGGGTGCGGGAGAGCCGGGCCGGGCTGGTCGGGCTGGCGGTGCTGATCGGGGCGGGCGCGGGGTTGGGCGCGGTGGTGTTCCGGTGGCTGATCACCACGTTCACGCACGTGTTTTCCGGGCATGCGGACTATTCGGATGCTGGGCGGGCGGCGCATTCGTGGTTTCCGGCGCTGGGTCCGTGGTTCCTGCTGCTGGCCCCGGTGGTGGCGGGCCTGATTTACGGGCCGCTCGTGCATCGGTTCGCCCCGGAGGCGCGCGGGCACGGGGTGCCGGAGGTGATGTACGCCGTCGCCGAGCGGGGCGGGCGGATTCCGGTGCAGGTGAGCGTGGTGAAGGCGCTGGCGTCGGCGTTGACGATCGGGTCCGGCGGTTCGGTGGGCCGGGAAGGCCCGATCGTGCAGATCGGATCCGCGCTGGGCTCGGCGCTGGGACGGGCGGCGCGGCTGCCGGAATCGCGGCTGCGGGTGTTGGTGGCGTGCGGTGCGGCGGGCGGGATCGCGGCGACCTTCAACGCGCCGCTGGCCGGTCCGTTCTTCGCGATGGAACTGATCCTGCGGGACTTCGCGGCGGAATCGTTCGGCGCGGTGGTGCTCGCGAGCGTGACGGCGAGCGTCGTCGGGCGGGCGGTGCTGGGGAACGCGCCGTTCCTGGACCTGCCGCCGTTCACGCTGCGCAGTCCGGTGGAGTATCTGCTGTTCGTGGCGCTGGGCCTGGTGGTCGGCGCGTGCGGGGTCCTGTTCACCCGGGTGCTGTACTGGATCGAGGACCTGTGCGACCGGCTGTGGCGGGGTCCGGAGTGGCTGCGCCCGGCCGTCGGCGGGATCTTCCTCGGCGGATTGCTGCTCGCGCTGCCGCAGATGTACGGGGTGGGCTACCCGGTGCTGCAGAACGCGGTCGAAGGCAAGTACGTTCTCGGGTTCCTGCTGGTTCTGATGCTCGGGAAGATCGTGGCGACCAGCCTGACGATCGGCATCGGCGGCTCGGGCGGAGTGTTCGCGCCGTCGCTGTTCATCGGCGCGATGGCCGGGACCGCGTTCGGGATCGCGGTGCACGCGTGGTTCCCGTCGGTGACGGCGTCGCCGGGTGTGTACGGGCTGATCGGCATGGGAGCGGCGTTCGCCGGTTCGGCGCGGGCCCCGATCACGGCGGTGATCGTGCTGTTCGAGCTGACCGGGCAGTACTCGGTGATCCTGCCGATGCTGACCGCCATCGTGATCGCGACCGCCGTGAGCCGCGCGCTGAGCCGGGACACGATCTACACGCTGAAGCTTCGCCGCCGCGGCATCGATCTGGACAAACACCCCTCCGCGCAGCGATTGGCGGGCACGAAGGTCTCCGCGGTCACCGAACCGCTGCCGGAGCCGCTGCGCGAGGACCTGCCGCTGGAACTCGCCGCGCACGCCCTCGCGCTGTCCGGCCACGGAATCCTGCCGGTGATCGACGAGGACGGCCGGTACCAGGGCTGCGCCACCGCCCGCGCGATAGCCGAGGCGGTAGCCGAGGACCACGAGGGTCGGGTCGGTGATCTCGCGGAGCTTCCTCCGCTGGTGACGAGTGATTCCACGCTCGCCGACGCGCTTGACGCGCTGAGCCAGGCTCCGGGCACCGGCCTTCCGGTGCTGACCGGGACTGATGAGCTGACGGGGTGGATCACGCACCAGTCGGTGTTGCGGGCGCTGGAACCCGCCGCGGTCAGCAGGTGAGTGTGCGGGGTGCGGCCATGCGGGTGGTTCGCACCTCGACACCGGTCGCGGTTTCCTTCTCACTCCGCCGCTGCCGTTGGCCGGAGCCCGTCCATCAGCAGGTCGAGCAGGCGGCCGGCCATCGCCTTGTGCTCAGGTGAGCCAGCCACGGTGAAGATGCCGATGAGTGCGGCGGCGATGTCTTCGGCGGGGACGTCGGGGCGGAGTTCTCCGCTCGTGCGGCCGGCTTCGAGAAGGCCGTCGACGGCCGCGAGCAGTTCGGTTCTGGTGTGGGCGTGGGCGATCTCGCCGGATTCGACCATCGCGAGGAGCGTGTCGAGCATTCCGTTCTTGGTCGCGATCCAGTCCCCGAACAGGTCCATCCAGCGGCGCAGCGCCGCGGCCGGGCCGAGTTCGGCTAGCAGTTCGCGAGCACCGGCGGTGAGGCGTGAGACCTGGTCTTGGTAGACCGCGTCGACCAGTGACTCGCGGGTGGGGAAGTGCCGGTAGAGGGTCGCGATGCCGACCCCGGCTTCGCTGGCGATCGCGCGCATCGACGGCTCAGTCTCGGCCGAGGCGAACAGACGCGTCGCGACGTCCAGCAGCTGCTGGCGGTTGCGGGTCGCGTCCGCTCTCGGTTTGGGGGTCGGTGCGGCGGGCAAAACGGATCACGCTCCACTTGTGCTAGTTTGGACGATGGAAACGGAGCATAGTCCGTTTTTGTTGGGTCAGGAGACAGGTGAGCATGAAAGAAACCAGCGCCACCACGAGCCGGGCAGTCCAGTTCGCGGCGTTCGGCGGGCCGGAAGCCTTGAACCTCAATGAAGTGCCGGTGCCGCAGGCCGGTCCGGGGCAGATTCGCGTGCGGGTCGCCGCGGCCGGGCTGAACCCGATGGACTGGTTCATGACCTCGGACGCCGAGACCGCCGCACGGTTCGGGTTGAGCCTGCCGTGCGGGTTCGGCACTGACTATGCCGGTGCGGTGGACCAGGTCGGCGACGGCGTGCGCGAGTTCGCGGTCGGGGACCGGGTGTTCGGCGGTGTCCTGTCCCGCGCGGTCGCTGATTACGTCGTCGTGGACGTCGCGGGGACCATCGCGGTGGGCGGCGAGGCGCACCGCACTCCGGACGGTGTCGACGACCGCACCGCCAGCGCCCTGGCTATCGCGGGTTGCACGGCGGCTGCGGCGCTGGCGGTGGTCAAACCCGGCCCGGGCGACACGGTGCTCGTCGGCGGCGCGGGAGGCGGGGTCGGCGTGTTCGCTGTCCAACTCGCGCGCCTTGCCGGTGCGCGCGTGATCGGGACGGGGTCGGCGTCCTCCGCTGATGCCCTGCGCGCGCTGGGGGCTGAGCCGGTCGTCTATGGCGACGGTCTGGTCGATCGGGTCCGTGCGTTGGCTCCCGCTGGTGTCACCGCCGCGATGGACTTGCATGGAATGGAAACCGCGCAGGCCGCCCGCGAACTCGGCGTACCGGACGAGCGCATCACCACCATCGCGGGCCAGATCGACGGGATCACTCCGGCGAACGGAGCCAACGCAGCGCCCGGTGCGATCGAGGAGATCGCTGGCCTGGTGGCGGCGGGAAAGCTCCGGGTGCCGATCGCGGCGACCTTCCCGGTCGAGCAGATCCGCGCCGCGGTCGAGTTGCAGGCGGAGCGCCACGTGCACGGGAAGGTCGTCATCGATCTACAGTGACTTTCGCGTCAGCGAGCCAGCACCTGGCGGAGGACCTCGCGCAGCACTCCGGCGGGATCGTCGGCGAGGCCCGCGCTGCGCCAGGCGACGTGATGGTCCGGACGGACGAGCAGGCAGCCGCGTTCGCTGATCTCGCGGACGCGTTCCCAATCGCCGAGCGGGTCGGTGTAGTCGCAGCCGAGGCCGATCTGCCGGGCGGCGAGGTCCAGCCCGAATTCGGTGGCCAGCTTGCCCGCGGCGTCCAGCCAGTCCTGGCCGCCGATGCCGGTGAGCACGGTGAACCGGCCGTGGCCGGTGATGTCCACAGTGGACACCGGGGTTCCGGCGTGTTCGAGCCACGCGTGCGGCAGCCGGGCTCCGGGATGGGTGGTCGCCTGGTAGTACAGCTCCGCGTCGCGGGCGGGGATCGGCCAGGGTGCGCCGTCGGACGCCACCGCGGCCGAGGCGTAGCGCTGGCCGAGTTCGACGCCGTGCGCGTTGAACTGGTAGTTCTGCAGTTCGACGGCCGCGCGCAGTTCGGCGCGGCGGGCCTGGCCTTCCGGCGTGTCCGCGGCGAGGCCGGCGAGACTGCGCCAGCCCTCTTCGGTGCTCTGGCCGGGCCGGAAGCCGAACGCCTGCGAAATCGGCAGCATGTCCTCGACGCTGCGCATCGCGCGGTCGACCACCTGCTTGCCGACCGGCTGCCGTTCCGCGTCGTAGGTGTCCAGCAACGCTTCTCCGGCCTCGCCGCGCACCACGGACGCGAGCTTCCACGCCAGGTTGAACGCGTCCTGCACCGAGGTGTTGGTGCCGAGCCCGTTGGCGGGCGGATGCCGGTGCGCGGCGTCCCCGGCCAGGAACACCCGGCCGCGCCGGTACGAGCGGGCGACCAGATGGTTGATCTGCCATTCGCTGACAGCCTTGACCCGGACCTCGACGTCCGGGTCGCCGATGATGGTCGACGCTCGCTCGCGAACGGCGCCGGGGGACAGGTCGGGCGCGCCTTCGGCGGGGTCGTACATGAAGAGCATGACCCATTCGGTCCACGGCTTGACGCAGATGAACGTGCCCGAGCCGACCCAGTAGTCGTTGCCCGGCTGGCACATCCAGTAGAGCGTCCCGGGCCGGTGCGCGGTGTAGCGGGCGAGATCGGCCTCCAGCCACACATTCGCGGCGCGGCCGAGCCCGGACTCGCCGTCGAACTCGAAGCCGAGCTGGTCGGCCACCGTGCTGCGGCCGCCGTCCGCGCCGATCACGTACCGCGCGACGATTTCTTGCTCAGCACCGGTTTCCCGGTCGAGCACCACCGCGTGGACGGCGTCCGGCGTCTGCGAGATCCGCACCAGTTCGGTCGAGAACCGGAGGTCGGCGCCGTGCTGCTCGGCCCCGGCGCGCAGTACTGGCTCCAGAATGTGCTGCGGGATATTGCACATCGCGCTGGGGCTGGCGGCGGCGTAATCGGCGTGCCGCGCGGTGCCGCTGCCCCAGGTTTTGAGCCGGGCCAGTTCCTGTCCGGCGAAACTGGTCGCCCAGACGTTGTCGCCCATCAGCTCGTTCGGCACCGCGACTTCCCGCACGGCGTCCTCGATGCCGAGATCGCGGAAGACTTCCATGGTGCGCTGATTGGTGATGTGGGCCCGCGGCGAGTGCGCGGCGCCCGGGTATTTGGTGATCGTGACGGCACGCACGCCCTGCGCGGCGAGCAGCGCGGACGCGGTCAGGCCGGCGGGACCGGCTCCGACGACCAGTACATCGGTTGCGAAAGCGGGCATGACGGATCGACCTCCTGGGCCGCGCCCAGTCAGCAGGAATGAAGGGAGACGGCCGGGTCAGCCGGCCTGGTGCGCGCCGGTCATGAGCGCGGCCAGATCGTCGGGGTGCAGGAACGACGGCGGGGGAGGCGGGCCCCAGTTGAACAGCCCCTTGGCGCCCTCGAGGGTCTCCGGTGTCCAGAGCTGGTCGTCGACGATGCTGTCCATGTCGGAGTAGTACTCGGAGAAGTTGCCCGCGGGATCCTTGAGGTACCAGAAGAAATTGGATCCGGCGTGGTGCCGGCCGAGGCCCCAGACGTGGCGTTCCGGATGGTCTTCGAGCATCGCGGTCGCGCCGCGGCCGACCTCGTCGACGTCCTCGACCTGCCACGACGTGTGGTGCAGGAACGCGACCGGCGCGGCGAGCGCGAGCACGTTGTGGTGGTCGGTCGAACAGCGCATGAACGCGCCGTGCCCCTTGATCGCGTCGCTGGTCTTGAACCCCAGCCCGGCGGTGAAGAACTGGATGGTGCGCTCGTGGTCGGGGGAGCCGACGACGACGTGGCCGAGCTTGCGCGGCCGCACCGCGCCGGAGCGCAGCACGCCGGGTGCCCGCGTGTTCGCGCGCTCCAGCCGTCCGGGCCCGTTGTACGGCGTGGGCGGCTCGGGATCCTGGTGCAGCCGTTCGGCGATTCGGACGACGACCTGGAACCCGGTGACGGGCTCGCGGGTGAACAGACTGTCGCCGGTGATCTCCGCTGGAATGTCCAAAGAGGACAGCTGGCGGCGGATGCGGGCGAGGTCGTCCGGGTGGTCGGCGCCGATGCTCAGTTCCATCAGCTGTCGTCGCGGGGAGTGGACGATTTTGAGCTGACGGCCGCCGTCTCGGGTGCTGAACCAGCCGTCGGTGTCCTCGGCGAGCCCGAAGTCCCGGTAGTAGCGGGCGGTGGCGGCGACGTCGGGCACGCCGACGACGAGCGAGTTCAACCGGTGCAATGCCATTGTCCAGCCCTTTCGCTAAGCGGTGACCATCCGCTGCCGCAGTTCGCCGATGCCGTGGACGTAGCTGACGAGCTGGTCGCCCGCCTGCAGGTAGCGCTGCGGCGTGCGGCCCATGCCGACGCCGGACGGGGTGCCGGTGAAGATGACGTCGCCGGGCAGCAGCGGGGTCACCGCGGACAGCCGGGCGATCAGCGCTGGCACCGAGAAGACCATCTGCGAGGTGCGGCCCTTCTGCACCTGCTCGCCGTTGACGAGCGCGCCGAGTTCGAGATCGTCGCGGTCGGGCAGTTCGTCCGGCGACACGACCACCGGGCCGAGCGGGCCGAAACCCGGGTAGGACTTGGCGAGGCTGAACTGCGGGGCGGGACCGGCCAGCTGCAGCAGCCGTTCGGAGATGTCCTGTCCGACGGTCAGCCCGGCGACGTAGTCCCAAGCCTGGTCTTCGGCGACCCGTTCGGCGCGCTTGCCGACGATCGCGACAAGCTCGACCTCCCAGTCGACGTTCCCGCCTTCCGGGATGACGACGTCGCCGTACGGGCCGGCGAGGCAGGTCGGGAATTTGGTGAACACCGGCGGCGTCTCGGGCACGGCGAAGGACGATTCGGCCGCGTGGTCGGCGTAGTTCAGGCCGATCGCGAACACCTGGCGCGGCGCCGGGACCGGATTGCCCAGCTGGTCGTCGCGCACCGGCCGTTCGAGCGCGTGCCCCTCGCCGATCGTCGCGGCGAACTCGGACAGCTCCGCCCAGCGCTCGTAGGCGTCCTGGACGTCCGGGCCGAAGCGCCCGCCGCTGGCCTCGGCCGCGTCCACGGCTTTGCCTGGTGCGGTGACCAGGGCCAGTCGTCCGTCCACAGCAGCGACTTTCATGCGGGGCTCCTTCGCATCCGGCTTCAGTGCCCTCCAGTTGTACGCGCTCAGATTCGACGAGGCAATAAACTTTCGAAAGTTGCACCGAGATTCGTATCCGCTAGAGTGGACGGCATGGCAGGGGAAACGACGCGCGCCGAGGGCGTCTACCAGCAGCTCCGGGCGGACATCCTGGGCGGCCGGATGGTTCCCGGGCAGCGGCTCAAGTTCCCCGAACTGTGCGAGCGGTACTCGACCAGCGTCGGCGCGGCCCGCGAGGCGCTTACGCGGCTGACCGCCGAGGGGTTGGTGAAGACCAGGCCGCACCTCGGCTACACGGTCACGCCGCTGTCGCACGAGGATCTCGCCGACCTGACCAAGGCACGCCTGGAGATCGAATCGCTGGTGCTGCGGCTGTCGATCCTCGAAGGCGACGTCCAGTGGGAGGCCCGCGCGGTCGCCGCGCACCACCTGCTCGAACGAACCCCGTTCACCGACCCCGCCGACCCGGACCGCCCGGCCGACGCCTGGGTGGCCGCGCACGCCGACTTCCACCTGGCCCTGTTCGACGGCTGCCGCAACCGCAGACTCGTCGCGACGGCGCGCGGCCTGCGTGAGGAAGCCGAGCTGTACCGGCAGTGGTCAGTCTCTTTTGGACAGGAAACTGACCGGGATCTCCCGGCCGAACACAAGGCGATCCTCGAAGCGGCGCTGGCTCGTGACGGGGACCTGGCGGCCGAGCGGCTTCGGGACCACATCGCGCACACGGCGCAGCTGCTGATCAGCTGCGCCGAGGACGAGCCGAACCGGCCGTAGTAGCGGAATTTCGTTGCCTGCGCGGGAATTTCTGCCTGCCGGGTCAGGTCGTGGCCGGGGTGAAGTTCTCCCGGTGGATCATCCGCGGCGCCATCCGGCGACGTTTGAACGCTTTCACTCCGGCCTCGACCATTGGCGGAGGCCCGCAGAGCCAGCCCGACCAGCCGCGTGCGCTGGGGACGTCTTCGAGGAAGCAATCGGTCGGGAAACCGGTGCGGTGCGTGCTGTTCTCGGGCTCGTGCGACAGCACCGGCAGGAACGCGAAGCCCGGGTAGCTGTCGGCGAGTTCGGCCATCAGGTCGAGGTCGTAGAGGTCGGCCGCGCCCCGAACTCCGTGGTACAGCAACACTTTCCGGGCCGGATCCCGGGACAGCGCGGTGCGCGCGAGGCCGATCAGCGGAGCGAGACCGGTGCCGCCGCCGATGAGCGCCATGGGGCCGCCGTCGTCCTCGTCGGCCGGAGGCAGGAAGAAGTCGCCGAGCGGGCCGGTGACTTGGACTTGTTCTCCGACGGAGAGGTCCGCGAAGATCCACTGTTCGGTCGCCGCGCCGCCGGGCACCAACCGGACGTGCAGCTCCAGGACTTTGTCCTCGTCGGCGGTGTTGACCAGCGAGTACTGGCGGCGCACGCCGGTGCCGGGCACGGTGAGCTCGACGTACTGGCCCGCGTGGAAAGCCAGCGGTTCGGGCAGGCCGAGCCGCAGCCGCCGGGTGTCGCGGGCGATGTCCTGGACCTCGCGGACGGTCGCGGTGAGGTCGCGCAGCGGGTGCGTGGCCCGGCCGCCGCCCGCGGTTTCGATGACGACGTTCGAGCGGAGCCGGGCCTGACACGCCAGTGCCAGGCCCGCCGCCCGCTCGTCGTCGGTCAGGGTGTCGGCGGGGGAGTCGCAGTGGTCCACGGCGCCCTCGACCACCCGTAGTTTGCAGATGCCGCAGGTGCCCTGGTTGCAGGAGTTCGGCATCCAGACGCCGGCCCGGAGGAAGGCGTCGAGCATCGGCTGGTGTTGCCCGCATGGCACTTCCCGGCCGCCGACGGTCGCGGTGAAGGACATGTCAGGCCTCCCAGGCGACGTGCAGCGACGTCGGCCCGCGGAAGCCCCAGCCCCAGAACTCGACGTCGGAGGAGGTGTCGCGTTCGAGGTTCGGGATCGATTCGAACAGTTCCTCCAGGGCGATCCGCATGACGTGGTTGGCGAAGTAGATCCCGGCGCAGGCGTGGTTCCCGGCACCGAACGCCAGGTGCGGCAACGGCGGACGGTGCAGGTCGTAGCGGGTCGGGGCCTCGTAGACGCCGGTGTCGTGGTTCGCCGAACCGTAGGACAGGATCACCGGCGTGCCCGCGGGAAGGTCGACCCCGGCGACGGTGACCGCCTTGGTCGAGATCCGCGCGGTGGCCGACCAGATCGGCGAGGTCCAGCGCATCCCCTCGGAGATCGCGCGGGGGATCAGCGCCGGGTCGTCCACCACCTGCTCGAGCTGATCGGGTTCGCTGAACAGCCCGGTCAGGGTCGAGGCCATGCCGTGGCCCGGTTCCTGCATCGCGCCGAGCAGGTACACGTAGATCGTCGGGTAGATGTATTCGCGGTCGCGGGTTTTCCCCGGCGGCATCCCGTCGTGCAGCCAGTGCGAGATCGCGGTGTCGGCGGGTTCGGCGATCCACCGGTCGATCAGCGGGTCGACCGTCGCCTGGATCTCGGCCTTCGCCTCGTCGCCCTGGACGAACCCCTCCGGGTTGGCGAATTCGCCGTCCTCGGTCATCGCCGCGTTGGTGAAGGACCGGCTCAGTTTCGCGAACCACTCGCGCAGTTTGTCCGAGCTGACGTCGTGCAGCCCGAGCAGATCGCCGAGCGAGCGGACGCTGACCGGTTCGCAGTACTGGGACACGAGTTCCGCGCGGCCGTCGTTCTCGAACTTCTCGAGGTAGTCCCGCGCGATGGGGCGGACGAGGTCGTCGATCCACCGGTCGACCTCGACGGGCTGGAGAGCGGGTTCGACCATCGAGCGCAGGTCGGCGTGGATGTCGCCGTTGACCCCGATGATCGCCGGATGCCCGAAGGTCCGGCCGCCCGCCGGGGTGATGACGGCCTCGAAGTCCGGGCTGGTCGCGACCTCGCGGCAGATCTCCGCGGTCGTCGCGACGTATGACCCGAGCACCGGCACGTACGCCAGCGGAGCCTCGCGGCGCAGCCGTTCGTAGGGCTCGTACGGATTGCGTTCCAGCTGGGCCATGGTGATGTCGCCGATCCAGGAAAGATCGTGGACAGCGGTGGTGTTCGTCGTCATTGACGCGGCCTCCTTCGTGCGGGTTGGACGAGAAGGTAGGTCCGCGCGGGCCGCGCCCACGACACGCGAAGCGCGGATCCGGTACGGATCGCGCGACGAATCCGGCGCGTCGCCGCAGATCAGTTAGCATGCGTCCATGTCCGCACGCCGTGGTGCGGCGCCGCGGGACTGGGAGCGAGTCTCGAAGTCGGTGGCCGACGCCTACTTTCCGCACCAGCTGACGCCGCTCGGCGGCGGCCGCGAACCGCGCCTGACCCTGCGGACGCTCGACCTCGGCCCGGTGCTGATCGGGTACGTCGGATGGGGAGCCGACGTCGAGATCGCCTGCGACTACCCGGCCGCCTACGAGGTCAACCTCCCGTTGACCGGCCACCTCGCCAGTCGCGGCAAGCACGGCCCGGTGACGTCGGTGCCCGGACAGGCGACCGTCTTCCGGGCCGACACCCCGTCGCTCATCACCCACTGGGACGCGACGTGCACCGTGCTGGGGGTGAAATTCGACCGGGACTGGCTGGACCGCGAGGCCGAGCGGGTGCTCGGCGTCGGAACCGTCCGGGTCGCGCTCCCGGACCAGCTCCGCCTCGAACACGGCCCGGCGCGCGACTGGCGGCACCTCGTCGCGGGCCTGTCGTCCCAAATGCGCGACGGTGCGTTGTTCAGCGACCAGCCGATCGTCCGGGAACAACTGGCCGGGGCGGTCGCGGCCGGATTTCTTCTGGCTGGCTGCCCGGATTCCGGTCGCGTCCCGGCGCCGCGGCCGCGGTCGATCACCCGGGTGGTCGACGCCGTCCGCACCGATCCGGCTCGGGCGTGGACTGCTTCTGAGATGGCCGCTGTCGCCGGGACGACAGTCCGGAGGTTGCAGGAGAGTTTCCGGGAATGGGTTGGTTGCACGCCCACGGAGCATCTCGTCGGAGTCCGGTTGCAGCACGCGCGCGCGGATCTGGAGGCGCAGCCGGAGTCGTCGGTCAGCGAGATTGCTGCACGGTGGGGTTTTTCGAGCGCGAGCCGGTTCGCTGCGGCTTTTCGCCAGCGGTACGGGCATCCGCCGTCGCAAGCTCGCTGAACCCCACCGGCGAGTCAGGCCAGCGAGCCCGCGCGCCGGCCGAAGACGACACCGGCCGCCAGTCCTGAGCCGCCCGGGTAGTTGCCGGAGAAGAGCCCGCCGAGCATCTCGCCGCATGCGTAGAGGCCGGGGAGGGGGCGGCCGCGGTCGTCGAGGACCCTTCCGTGCGGGTCGCCTTTCAGGCCGCCGAAGGTGAAAGTGATGCCGCAGGTGACGGCGTACGCGTAGAACGGCCCGGTGGTCAGGGGAGTCGCCCAGTTGCTCTTCGGCGGCATTGTGTCGGCCCGGCGGCCGTCTTTGACGTTGGGGTCGAACGGGATCGAGACGTCGATCGAGCGGTTGTAATCATTGACGGTCTTGGCCAGGCGTTCAGGATCGACACCGATCCGCGCGGCCAGTTCTTCGACGCTGTCGGCGCGGGCGACGGAGACGCCCGGCATGTCGTATTCCTCGGCGCGCAGCATCGGGCGGAGACCGGCGTCGAAAAGCTGGTAGGCGACGGAGCCGGGCTGTTCGAGGATTTCCTTGCCGTACTTGGCATAGGTGTAGTTGCGGAAGTCCGCTCCCTCGTCGAGGAACCGTTCTCCGTCGCGGTTGACGATGATGCCGAGCGGGTAGCTTTGCCGGGTGAGCCGGTTGGTCAGCTCCCGGTTGGATTCGTTGCCGGGGGTGAACGCGTCCCA
Source organism: Amycolatopsis sp. cg13 (assembly GCF_041346965.1). Taxonomy (GTDB): domain Bacteria; phylum Actinomycetota; class Actinomycetes; order Mycobacteriales; family Pseudonocardiaceae; genus Amycolatopsis. Next base: position 1,003,447 of record NZ_CP166848.1, on the reverse strand, counting down.
CTGGGTCGAGTGGCACGACTGCCAATCACCGCCCTTGGCCGCTCCGAGCGAGAGCGCGGCGGTGAGCATCTGACCGGTGTTGAAGGGCGTTCCCCGTACTTTGGCGTTTTCCCAGCCCGGGCCGAGGTGGGCTCGCCGCAGTTCCCGGTTCGCCTCGAAACCGCCCGCGGCGAGGACGACCGATTCCGCGCGCAATTCCTCGACAATCCCGTTGTCCTGCCGGACTTTCACCCCGGCGACGGCCCCGTTCTCGGTCAGCAGGCCGAAAACGTCCTGTCCGTAACGGACTTCCGTGCCGAGCTGGTCGGCGACCCGGACGTGGTCGTGCATGAGCCCCTCCCCGCCGCCGACGTTTCCGACGTGCAGCCCGCCCCAGAACAGGTAGGTGCCGTCAGCACGTTCGTAGGCCTGCCGCTCGTACATCAGCCGGTACTTCAGGCCGAGGGAGTGCAGCCAGCGCAGTCCAGGCGCCGCCTCGTTGACCAGCGCCTCCGTGAGGTCGGGGTCGTTGCGGCCGTTCGTGACCTTCGCGAGGTCGTGGGCGTAATCGGCCGGTGAATACGGGGGCACGTCGGTGGTGGCATGGCGCTCGTCGGGTTCGATGAAGTCGACGAGATCCGTGAGACCGCGGTGGGCGATCCGAGTGGCTCCCGCGGTGTAGTAGCTGTTTCCGCCGAACTGCTCGCGAGGAGCTTTCTCGAGAATCAGCACCCGGCGGCCTCGCACCGCGGCGGCGTGCGCGGCGGTGAATGCCGCGTTGCCGCCCCCGACGACGATGACGTCAGCGGCATTTCCCGGGTTCGCGGTTCCGGCAGACGCGTTCAACGAAGTGTCCCTTCGGCGTTTTCGGTGGTATGCAACGGGTTTTTCGGCTCAGCTGCGGCACCGGTTCGCGCGGACAGGGTTTCCAGCGGGCGTTTTCCGGTGCGCGGCCCGAAGACCGCGATCGCGAGCGCGACGATCAGCCAGCACGCCGCGATGTACACGAACACCGCTTGGTAACCGAGCCCGGCGAAGATCGACGCGACGAGCATCGGCCCGAAAATATTCGCCAGCCGTCCGGTTCCGTACACCAGTCCGTGCCCGGCGTTGCGCAGTCCGGTGGGGAAAAGCTCGGGGCTGTAGGTGTAGAGCAGCGTGGCGAAGGTCTGGATCAGGAGGTTGACGCAGAACCCGAAGACGACGATCGCGACCGGGTTGAAGGTCAGGCCGTAGGCCAGCCCGCTCGCCGCGGTGGCCAGCGCCACGACCACGAGCGGAAGCTTGCGCCCGAGCCGGTCGGTCACCGGCCAGGCGAGCAGCGCTCCGGGGACCGCGCCGATCGTGGTGAGCGCGGAGAACCCGAGGGACTTGGCGACGCTGAAGCCGTGCTGCGTCAGGAGAGTGGGAACCCAGGCCACGAAACCGTAGAAGCCGAGGGTCTGGAAGATCCATACGACCGCGAGGAACAGGGTGGTGCGGCCGTACGGGCTGGTGAAGAGCTGCCGGTAGCCGCTGGGTCCCGCCTTCACCGGCGGTCCGGCCGGGGCGTCGGCGATCGGCGGCAGCGGTCCGGCTCGCCGTTCCAGCTTTTCGAGGACGGCCTCGGCCGCGGGCAGCCGGTCCCGGTGGACGAGCCAGCGCGGGCTTTCGGGCAGTGCCGCGAGCGCCGGGAGCGCCAGCAGGGCGGCGGATCCGAGCACGAAGACGAGCCGCCAGGAGCCGGACCCCAGCGGGACGATGCCGCGCGCCGAGAACGACATGAACGGGATTCCGGCCAGGCCGACGGCCATGACCGCCGACTGCATCCGCCCGCGCCGGGCGGCGGGCATGACCTCCGAGATGTAGGTGGTCGCGGCGACCACCATCGCGGACAGCCCGACTCCGCTCAGGAAGCGGAAGACGACGAAGCTCGGCACGTTGAACCCGGCCGCGTTGACCAGCGAGAACACCGAGAACAACGACGTCGAGCAGAGCAGGGCCCGTTTGCGGCCGATGAGGTCGGAGACCCGTCCGCCGAACGCCGCGCCGACCGCCATGCCCAGGAACGCGGCCGAGGTGACGACCGCGACGTCCGATACGGAGAATCCGAGGTGCTTGACCAGCGCCGGTGCGACGTAGGCGAAGGTGTTGAGGTCGCCGAATTCGAACAGGAACACGAAGGCCAAGGTGGCCAGTGCGAATTTGTGGGCTCTGGTGATCGGGAGACGGTCCAGGCGGGCGGCCGTCGTGAAGGGCGTGAGCACTTCTATCCTCCTTGATAGACGTGGCGTCCCGGTGCCGGGGGAGCGGACGGGCGCGCTTTTCAGAGTGACACCGCCAGTTCCGCGCCGACAGCGGGCCGGATTTCCGGTTGCGTGCGGTGCGGGCGACCCGTGGTCGGGATGTGGACGACTGCGGTCGCGAGCCTGCGGGCCGCGCGGAGCAAGGAGACTGTCTCGACCACACCGGCGGAGCGGGTCCAGCCGACCTCGACCACGCCGGCGAGGGTCCCGATTCGCAAGGACTGACAGTCGTCGTTGACGTGGACGACACTTCCGCGCTTCGCGGCCGCGATCGCCACCGCTACGGCTGAGGTCAATCCGATCGCAGGGTGCGCGGCGTGCATGGAGAGCATGCGCACCGCGACGTCGTAGTCCCGCGCGCGGATCAGTTCTCCGTCGGCCGTCCGGTAATCCGCCGCGGGTCCGACTACTCCGGTCTTCGGCACCGCATTGGGCGCCGGACGGCCGGGCGGCACCAATCCGTGCAGAACGGCTCCTGCCGCACGGAAGGCGGTGAGCGTCGGCAGCCGCTCGGCGATCTCTTCGGCGGTTTCGGTCGCGGTCATCGCCAGGCCGCGGGCGTCGATCAGGATCGCGGGCGCTCCGGCGTTGACCACGCTCGCTTCGGCGGTCACTCCGCCCGCGCTGACGAGCTGGATTGGGCGGCCAGTCGGGAACGAACGGTCGAGATCGAACGGCCCGCGGAAGGTCAATTCAACCGGCACGCCGCCCGATTCGACGCCAGGCACGAGGGTGTCCCCGATTCGCGGTGCGCGGCCGCCCGGCGTGGCGACCGCGGTCTGCAGGACGGCGCCGGTGTTGAGGTTGCGCAGCCGCACGGTCGTCACCTCGCCCTCGACCGCGACGAGTCCTTCCTGCACCGCGTAAAGACCGACCGCGGTGGCGCAGTTTCCGCAGTTGCTGCCCCATTCGACGACCCGCTCGGCGACCCCCACCTGACCGAAGAGGTAGTCGACGTCGGCACCCGGCGCGGTCGAACGGGAGACGACCGCTGCTTTCGACGTGGTCGACGTCGCTCCGCCGACTCCGTCGATCTGCCGGAGGTCGCCCGAGCCGAGCGCGCTCGCCAGCACGACGTCGAGGTCGAACGGCAACGCCGCCACCGCGTCCGCGGCGAAGAGCCAGCACTTGCTCGTGCCGCCGCGCATCCACGCACCCGCCAAGTCGACCGTGCCCGCTTGGGTATTCACCTCGAACTCCTTCGGTTGCCGTCTTCCCGAGCAAGCGTGCGCGACCGTGTCGGTTCAAACCAGCTAAAGTTCCTCAAGGTGGCTTAAGCTGAGCTGTAAGCTGTGGGGATGAGGATGGACATCCGGCGGATGCTCGTGCTGGTCGAGGTTTCCCGCGCGGGCTCGCTGACCGCGGCGGCGGAGAACCTCAGCTACACGGTTTCCGCGGTCTCGCAGCAGATCGGGCAGCTGGAGGACGAAGCCGGGCAGCCGCTGATCGAGCGACGGCCGCGGGGCGTGACGCTCACCGAGGCGGGCCGTGCCGTGGTGCGCCATGCGGAGAAGATCGAGCGGATCGTGTCGGCGGCCCACGAGGAACTGGCCGATCTCGCCGGACTCAACACCGGAACGCTTCGGCTCGGCACGGTCCCGACGGTGACCGAATCGTTCCTGCCGACAGCGATCTCCGCGTTCCGCGAGCACCATCCCGGAGTCGACCTGCGGATCCACAGCGCACAGCTCTCCGGGCTCGAGCAGCTCCTCGAATCGCGGGAGATCGAACTGGCCATTACCTGGGACCGCGAGCGGTCCGCGGGCGAACCGGAGAAAAGCCTGACCAGCCAGTTGATTTTCCGGGATCCGAGCGTGCTGCTGGTGCCGTCCAGCCATCAGCTGGCCGCCCGGTCGTCGGTCCGGATGGAGGAACTCCGGCACGAGCCGTGGATCATCCGGACCTCGCCGAACGTCCTGGCGCTGCTCAACGCCGCCTGCGAAGCCGCTGGCTTCGAGCCGATCGTCACCTTCGAAGCGCGCAGCTACCAGGAAGCGCAAGCGATGGTCGCCGTCGGCATGGGAATCGCGCTGGTGCCCCGGCTGTCGCTGTACAGCCTCCGCGACGACATCCGCGTCCTGACGGCGGTTTCGCCGCGCCCGCCGAGCCGCCGGATCGTGCTGGCCCACCGACGCGGGGAGCGGCTTTCGCCCGCCGGGGCGGCGATGCGGAAACTGCTGATCGAGACTGGGCGCAATTGGGTGCCCGCGTAGCCGCGGTCTTGGCTTCCTGCGAGCTAGCCGCCTTGATGCGCAAACGCAGGCCAGCGGGCACCGACGAGGATCCGTCGGTGCCCGCCGCCGGGTTCGTCCGCTCAGTAGTCGAAGGACACCTGCGCCTGAGGGGAGCACACGTCTCCCCGGCCGGGCACGTCCTCGCAGACCTTGATCTTCGCGCGGGCGCTGTGCCCGTTGCCCGGCAGGCGATTGGACAGATTCGTCGGCACGTACCTCATCCGCTGAGTGCGTGGGGTTTGCTTCGTGGCGACTTTTTCCCACACCGAAGGAAGACCCGGGCCGTAAATTCGGTAGAACCAGAATTCTACTTCGACATAGACGCCTTTTCCGTTGTTGGACATATCGACGTAATTGATGCCGACGGTCGCGTACACGCCGCCGTTGTTCGCGAAGTCGCCGTTGGCCTTGGCGAGCGGGGCACCCGACTTGAGGGCGGTGACCGCCCAGGTCGGATTGGCGGCACTGGCCGCCGGCGCGAACACGACACTGGCGGCGAGCCCGGTCGCGGCGGCCGCGAGAGCCACCGCGGAGCGAATCCTGGACATGTGAAGTTCTCCCTCCGATCCGGCCGCCGCTGGGAGGGGCGACCGAAGGAGCGCCACGCTGCCGGACCCCGTCCTCGTCCCGTCACGGTGCGGTCCTCCCGCAGGTCAGGGCAATTGCCCGGAAGCCAGGATTCTCGAGAACGCCGCCGCTAGGGTGACAACTGCTCCGCGGAAATCCGGACGAAGATCCGAAGCTGACACCAGGAGGTCAGGTGCCCCCGTCTCGTGTCGACGAGATCGCTCGGCTCCTCGACTGGCGCGAAGAATTCACGCCGGAAAAGGAGTGGTCAGACGTTGAACGCGAACTCGGCACCCCGCTGCCAGCCGACTACAAAGAACTTCTGAACCGCTTCCCGGGCGGAGTATTTCGCGGGATCGCTATTTATAGTCCGGTCGTGACCGCGCAGGCCTGGATTGAGTACCAGCGCGATCTTGACGAACTCCTGAACATCCTCGGCGACGAGGACCTCGAATACCTCACCGACGTCGACTACGGTCTCTTCCCCGAGCCCGGCGGCTTGCTGCCTTGGGGAACTGACGGTCAAGGCGGAACCTTCTGCTGGATCACCGCATCGGCTGATCCGGATGCCTGGAAGGTCGCTTACCACAGCCAAGGCGCGGACGAGTGGCGCGAACATCCGGGCCCGGCCACGCGGCTTCTGTACGAAATCCTGGCGAACGCCGGCGAGGACAACCTTCTGAAGTGGGATTTCACCAGCATCGCCGTGGAGTTCATCCGATCGTCCGCGCACTGACCGGGACTGTTCCCCGCCGGATCGGACCGGCTTCGGTGAACGTCAGAGGTCGAGGACCGTCACGGTCACCCGCGCGACGTCGCCGGGATCGAGTTTTTCGGCTTTGCGTACCGCGCGTTTGACCGGGAGCACATAGCCGCGCTCGCTGTCCGGGAAGATCGAGGTTCGCCAGGTTGTGGCGCCGACCCGGACCAGTACGCGCATCGACCCGAATCCGCGGCGCGGCCCGCCTAGCTCGCGGATTTCGTCCGAGATGTCGCCGGGCAGGCTGACGAAGGTCCAGGTGTCGGTCCGCCGTGCGTCCCAGATCCACAGTTCGGCGTCGAAGTGCACTTCCACTCCGCCAGCTTCGCACGCGACACCGACAGTTTCCGGAGCGAGCCGCGCGAAGCTCGACTTCGATGAGGTGCGGCAGGACGGTCACCCGCGAGCTTCGGGAAGCTCGACCACGAACCGCGCCCCGCCGCCTGGTCTGTCCTCTGCCCATACCCGGCCGTTATGGCGGTACACGTGGTCCGCGACGATCGCCAGTCCGAGACCGGTTCCCGAATCAGGTTCGCGGCGTCCGGCGTGCAATCCCCGGGAGAACCGCTCGAAAATCCGCTCCCGGAGTTCGGCGGGCACCCCCTCGCCCGCGTCGTCGACCTCCAGCCGGACGACGCCGTTGCGTGCGTGTGCGGCCACTCGGACAGCGCCGCCGCCATAGCGGGCCGCGTTGTCGAGCAGGTTCGCCAGGACCCGGTCGAGGCGGCGGCGGTCGGCGGCTACCAGCAGGGGTTGCTCAGAGAGGTCCAGCGCGGGACGCGGGGCGGGGCTGCTCGCGACCCCGCTGCGGACGAGCGGGCCGAGGTCGACCAGTTCGCGTTCCTCGCCGTTGTCGGCCTGGTCGACGGCCGAGATCTCCAGCAGGTCGAGCACCATCCCGCGAAACCGGTGCAGTTCGGCCAGCAGGAGGTGCAACGCCTTCTGCGCGGGCGCGGGCATGGCGTCGCGGCGGCGTTCGAGCACTTCCGCGACAGTGGTCATCGTGGTGAGCGGCGAGCGCAGTTCGTGGCTGACGTCGGCGGCGAACCGGGCGTCGCGGCGGACTCGTTGCTCCAGGGCGTCGGCGGTCGCGTTGAAGGTCGCGGCGAGGGGAGCGAGGTCCGGCCCGGCCTGTTCCGGCAGGCGGGCGCGCATGTCGCCGCGCGCGATGCGGGCGGCGGTCTCGGTGAACGCGGCGAGCGGACGCAGCGCGCGGCGGGCCGCCCAGGCGCCGAGGGCGACGCCGAACAGGCCGCACGCCACAGTGCCCGCGACGAGGATCATGCGCAGGTTGCGGAAGGTTCGCTCGAGTCCGAGCAGCGGATGAAGCTCGACGTAGAAGCCGTCCGCGGTGGTGAGTTGTTGGGCGACCGCGAGAACCGGGACCCCGTCGGCGGTGAAGCGGTCGTGCGCGGGGGCGCCGGGACGGGCCCGCGACAGCAGGCCGGGCGGGAGGGCCTCGGGCCGGATCGGGCGTCCGGCGGTGTGCCAGCCGCCGGGCAGGGACACGAGGATCGTCGAATTCGGTCCGGAGGTGAGGCCGGACAGCAGTTCGCCGAGTCCGTCGGTCTGGGTGCGGACCTCGTTGTCGACCAGCCGCGCGTTGATCCGGGAATGGCGGTCGGCGCTCTGCTGCCGCTGGTTGAGCAGATACCCGGTGGCGAGGTGCCAGGTCGCGGCCGACAGCGCGCTGACCACCACCAGCAGGCCGAGCCCGAACGCCGCGGAAACCCGCCAGCGCAAAGAAAGCCGGGCCCGGTTCACCGCTGGGGCTTGGCGCGGTAGCCGATGCCCCGGACCGTCAGCACGAGACGCGGACAGTCGGGATCCGGCTCGACCTTGCGCCGCAACCGCCTGATGTGCACGTCGAGCAGCCGGGTGCCGCCGAAGTAGTCGCGGCCCCAGATCCGGTGCAGCAACTGCTCGCGCGTGACGACCTCGCCCTCGGCGGCGGCCAGCTCCGCCAGCAGCCGGAATTCGGTGCGGGTGAGGCGAATCGGGGAGCCGTCGCGGGAAACGGTCTCGTCGTGCGTGCTCAGCAGCAGATCGCCGACCTCGAGGCAGCACCGCCGGACCGGCGCGGCGCGCCTGAGCAACGCGCGGATCCGGGCCGCCAGCTCGCCGGCGACGAGCGGCTTGGTCACGTAGTCGTCCGCACCGGCTTCCAGGCCCGCGATGACGTCCTGGCTGTCGGCGCGAGCGGTGATGACGATGACCGGCAGATCGCCGCGCACCCGCAGCTCCTGACAGACGGCGAGCCCGTCCATGCCGGGCAGCATCAGGTCGAGCAGAACCACGTCCACGCTCACCGAATCCAGCATCGACAACGCGTCCTCGCCGCACGCGGCCTGCGTCACCATGCAGCCCTGGTCAGCGAGAGCGAGCGAAAGCGCTTCGCTGATCAGGGCGTCGTCCTCGACCAGCAAGACTCGCACCGTCATCGGGTCGCCCCTCCGCCGCGGAACATGCCCTAGAAATTGTTCCCTATCGCGGCAAGACCGGAGCCGATGCGAATTCCTTCGTGCATCGCGGCGGACAGCGAGGTTTTCAGCGGGTTCGGCCCTTTGTGTCGGCAGGCAGTGACTCAAAGAGGGTCCTTGGCCTCTCGGACGGCCGGGCGACGCGTTGCCACGATGAAGCATCAGCGGAATCTCGGACGACGGGAGAACGACAGTGATCTTCGCCCGGTACCTCATAGTCGGCGGCGTCGCGGCCGCACTCGCTGGCACGGTCATCGCGAGCCAGCCAGCTTCCGCGCGGACGGCGTCCTGCCGGACCAGCGGATTGCACGTCGCGCTCGGCCGGGGAGAGGGGGCCGCCGGGCACTACTACGTGCCGATCGTCTTCACCAACTCCGGCCGCGGTGCCTGCGCCTTGGGCGGCCATCCCGGAGTTTCCTACGTGGCGGGCCCGGATCGGCACCAGGTAGGAGATGCCGCCGTCCGGGAACCAGGAGTGGCGCCGAGGCTCACGTTGGCACCCGGCCAATCCGCGACGGCGTGGGTCGATCAGGTCAACGTCGACGTTTACGATCCGGCGAGCTGCGCGCCTCGACCGGTCTATGGGTTGCGGGTTTACCCGCCGGGCAACACCGAGTCGGCGATCGTCGCGGAACCCGGCGCGCGGGCGTGCGCGAAACACATGCCGGGCCAGCGCCCGCTGGCTGTCCGGGCGGTTCAGGAGCGCTGAGGGGTGCGCTGCCCGTCCGGACAGCGCACCTCCCAACTCAAGGCAGCTGCCGCACCAAGTAATCCCACACCGCTTGCACCGCACGCGGATGGTAAATGTGCTCCCGCTTCGCCCGCGATTCCTCCGGCGGCGACCAACTAGGCCACCCGCCGAACGACTGGGTCAGCAACTGCTGTTCACACGCCCGCTCCAGCACCACCGCGGCGACCGTCGCGCTCTCGACCGAATCGCCGACCGCGACGATCCCGTGGTTCACCAGGAACACCGCCCGGGCGTTGCCGAGTTCCGCTGCCAGGGACTTGCCCAACTCAGGCGTCAGGATCAGATCAGCGGTTTCCGTGTACCGCGGCACCTCAGGCGGCACGAACAGGTTCGCGGCATGGCTCACCGGCCGCAGTTCCTGTCCGGTCGCAGCGAGGGCGACGGCGTGCGGCGCATGGGTGTGCACGACCGCGTTCACATCCGGCCGCGCGGCGATGACCTCGGTGTGGATCGGGTATTCGCTGTGCCGGGGGCCGCTGCCGGAGACGACCTCGCCGTCGGCGTTGACCAGGTGCACCCGCTCCGGCGTGACCTCCTCCATGCCCCACTCGGCAGACTTGATCCACACGCCCCGGCCGTCGGCGTCGCGGCAGGAGGCGTGGCCCCAGATGAGGTCGCCTTGTCCGGCGGCGGCCAGGATCCGCGACGACAGCGCGACGAGTTCCTGTTGCGTGCTCATCGGTGCACCAGCCCGCCGTTGACGCTCAGGGTCTGGCCGGTCAGGTAGCCCGCGTCGTCGCTGAGCAGGAACGCGGCCAGGCCGGTCATGTCGTCGGCCCCGGCGGGGCGATGCAGGGATTGGGCTCGCAGCATGGCCTCGCGTTGTTCCGGCGTCACGGTTTCCCGCGCGACTTCGGTGTAGACCGGGCCCGGCGACAGAGTGTTGACCCGGATGCCGAATTCGCCGAGTTCGCGCGCCATCGAGAACGTCATGCCGTGCACGCCGCCCTTGCTGGCGACGTAGTGCAGGTAGCCGGGGCGGCCGAGTTGCACTGCGTCGGAGCCGATGTTTACGACGCTCGCCGACAGCGATGCCTGCAGCAGCGGCAGCAGCGCCGACACGAGCAGCCAAGGGCCGCGGAGATTGACCGCCATCAAGCGGTCCCATTCCTCGTCCGTGATCTCCCAGAACGGCTTCATCTTGATGGTGGAGAAGATCGCGGCGTTGTTGATCAGGCCGTCGACCCGGCCGTGCGCCTCGGTCAAGAGCGCGGCGAACTCCGCGCAGCTGCTGCGGATGGAGACGTCGAGGGCGTACGCGCTGGCTTTGCCGGGGCCGTCAAAGGACGCAGCGGTGGCTTGGACGCCCTCGAGGTTGAGGTCCGCGAGCACGACGGTCGCGCCTTCGGCGACCAGACGCCGGGCGTAAGCCGCGCCGATGCCTTGGGCCGCGCCGGTCACGACGACGACCTTTCCGGCGAGTCCGTTGAGGGTCATGTCAGGCTCCAGCTTCGGTAGGAGGGTTCGCCATCCGGGACGATCTCGGTGGACAGCAGCGTCAGGCAACCGGGGCAGAACGCCTGGCGCAGCAGCACTTTCCGGTCGACGAAGGCGGCGGGATCGGCGTGGACACCGGGTCCGGCTTCGGTCGAGGGGCGTTCGTGGCGAAGCGCGTGCGCCATCGGTTCGGCGGTGGTGTCGCCGATCCGCGTCGCGCAGTGCCTACAGACGACGGCGCCGGTCGCGTCGTCCAAGCGGAGGTTGAGGTCGAGGTTCACTGGTGCGCTCCTTCCGGCGGGGTGAGCCCGGCGCGCTCGTACCGCAGCCGGTCGCGTTGTGCCGCAGTGGCCGCGTGGTCGGGTTCGTCGTCCACGAGCACGACGCCGTAGACCTCGACAGCCGCGAGAGCGGACACCTTGCCGTTGCGGACATCCGCGGCGACGCGCTCGGGTTCGCGGTGCAGCGGGTCGCCGATTCCGCCGCCGCCTTGCCAATGGGTGAAGTAGACGTCCGCCTCGGCGAGATCGGTTTCCAGATGCGGCGGCAGGGTGTCCGCCTGGCCGCTCAGGTCGTCGATCGTCTGCGGGATCCGGCCGTTGGCGAGCTGGTCGCGCACGGTGGTGTCGCGGACGAGGACATCCCATTGCGTGGCAGCGGGATAACCGCCGGAGATGCCGGGAGCCTGCGGAACCGCCTTGCCGTTGGCCGAGACGACCAGGTGCACGCTGCGGGTGGGGGAGTCGTAGGGGATGAAGCAGCTCGACGCTCCGACGCCGCCGCGCCATCGGCCGGGGCCGCCGGAGTCGACCTCCTCGCGCCGCCACAGGTAGAGCATCGGGAAGCTGAACTCGTTGATCTCGATGTCGGCGATCCGGCCCATCGGGATGCAGTTCTCGCCGCCGGTGTCGACGCCGTCTCCGTCGACCTTCGCGCCGAGCCCGCCGGACATCGCGTCGCACAGCATCGTGGCGAAACCGCCGCCGCGCTGATCGACGCCGGCCAGCAGGGTGAGATCCCAGGTGCCGCAGCAGACGCTCATCGCTGACCGGCTCAGCTCGGCGTGCGTGCTGAGCATCTGCGCGACGGTTTCGGAGACCGCGTTCTGCGTGGACCAGGCCGAGTTGACCGACGCTTTCCCGATGCCCGCCGGGAAGGTGCAGTTGTTGATCGTCCCTGGCTCGCTGACGATCTCGACGCACCGGTAGATCCCGCCAGGCGACCACGAGATGTCCGGGCACAGCATGGTCAGCAGGATCGGCAGGATCCCGCCGCGCAACCCGGCGAGGGTGCAGTTGATGATGCCGTCGACCTGCGGGTCGGTGCCGGTGAAATCGAACGTCAGGGTGTCGTCCTGTTTGGACATCGCGACCACGATCTTGTGGATGTCCCGGTCGCCCGCCCGCGCGCCGTCCTGGTGCGCGACCGCCGACCACGTTCCGTCCGGCAGCGAACGCAGTTTCGTGCGCAGCTGGGATTCCGCGTCGCCCATCATTTTCTTCATCACGGCCTTGACGGTGTCCGGGCCGTACTTGTCGATGAGCGCGGTCAACCGGTCCTGTGCCACGTTGTTCGCGCCGATCTTGGCGCGCAGGTCCAGTCCGACCAGCCGCGGCACGCGGGACCGCCGCAGGTACATGTCCTCCATGTCCGAGCGCAGCCGGCCGCCTTCGACGATCTTGACCGGCGGGATCGGGAGCGCCTCCCAGAACACGTCGTGGCCTTCGACGGACCAGCTGCCCGGCGATACGCCGCCGAGGTCGACCTGGTGCGCGACGGCGCCGGTCCAGCAGAACAGCTGGCCGTCGTAGAACAGCGGCGCGAGGACGGTGACGTCGTTCTGGTGCAGACCGCCGCCGATCCACGGGTCATTGAGCAGGAACTGGTCGCCCGGCGCGATTCCCGGGTTCTCGGCGCGGTGCTCCAGCGTCCAGCGCACCGCCATGTCCAAAGCGGACCCGAGCTGCATGTTGTACAGCCCGACCTGGACGGTTTCGCCGGTCTCGTCCATGATGCCCGCGCCGAAGTCGTTGCAGTCGGTCACGACGACCGAGCCGGACATCCGCTTGATCGCGTCGCCCATGTCGTCGGTGATGGCGACCAGCCGGTGCCGGACCACCTCGTAGGTGAGCGCGTCGACGGCCTTAGAGCTGATGCGGTGCAGTTTCAGGTCGCCGAAGCGGGCTTCCGGGTCGAGGGGAGCGCCGGACTGGACGAATCGCTCGGATCCGGCGACGGGGATGACGGCCATCAGGAGTGTTCCTTCCGCTCGGGGAAACGGATCACGAGGTTGCCCAGCCGGTCCACAGTGGCCTGAGTGCCGGGAGGCAGGGCGACGGTGGTGGTGGGCGCTTCGACGACGGCGGGGCCTTGGATCTCGTGGCCCGTGCCGAGTGCGCGGTAGTCGTAGATCGCGGCGGGTTGGCGTCCGGTGCGCACGTCGAGCAGAACCTCTCGCTCGCCGCTCGTGGCGGGTTCGCCGGACAGGGTGCCGTGCTCGGGCAGCTCCGGCTGGATCTGCAGGATTCCGGTCGCGCGGACGCGGTAGGTGATCAGCTGCAGTCCGGCGTCGGGGAAGCCGGATCCCTTGCCGTACAACGCTTCGTAGCTCGCCTCGAAGTCGCGGCCGAGCTGCTCGACCGACTCGTCGGTCAGGTCGCCGCCCGGTACTGGAGTCGCGACTTCCGCGAGCTGCATGGTGTAGCGGATGTCCGCTTCGCGTTCGTAGCTGATCGCGGAGAAGGTCAGGCCCTGTTCGGCCAACCGGCGTTCGAGTTCGCGTTCCAGGCCGGTGAAAACCTCGTTCGCGGTGTCCGCCGCGACTGGCATCGCGACCGGTTGTGACTGTTCGGCCGTGAGCACGATATCCGAGGCGGCGAGGCCGTAGGCGGAGAACACCGCGGCGGTTGAACCGAGCGGGACCACGACCTCCTTGACGCCAAGGTCGGCCGAGTAGCTCGCGCAGTGCATCGGGCCCGCGCCGCCGAACGCGTAGAGGGTGAAGTCGCGCGGGTCCTGGCCGGAGTTGACCACGACCTTGCGCACCAGATCGGCGGTCTGGGCGTTCTGGATCGCGTAGATCGCCGCCGCCGCGTCCTCGACGGACATGCCGAGCGGCGTGGCGACCACCTTGTCGATGGCGTCGCGGGACAGCTGGACGTCGAGTTTCTTGCGCCCACCCAGGAAGTTGTCCGGGTTGATGATGCCGAGGACGAGGTCGGCGTCGGTGACCGTCGGCTCCCAGCCGCCCTCGCCGTAACAGGCCGGTCCAGGACGTGCGCCCGCGCTGCGCGGTCCGACGCGGAGGTTCCCGCCCGGGTCGACCCAGGCGATCGCTCCGCCGCCCGCGCCGATCGTGTGGACGTCGACCATGGGCGTGCTGATCGTGTACTGGTTGAGGATCGTGCTCGTGGTGGTCACCGGTTTGCCGTCGACGACCAGCCCGACCAGGAATGTCGTGCCGCCCATGTCGGTCGAGATCACCTTGTCGTGGCCCAGCGACGCGGCCATCCGCGTGCAGCCGACGACGCCGCCGGTGAGTACCGAACCGATGGTCGTGATCGCGTGCGCCGGAGCGTCCGCCGCGGTGACACAGCCGCCGGATCCCTGCATCACCAGCAGCGCGCCAGTGAGCCCGCGGGCCCGCAGTTCGGCTTCGAGCGGGCGCAGGTAATCGCCCAGCCGAGGGCCGACCTGTGTGTTCATGATCGTCGTGACGTTGCGCGGGTACTCCCGGATGCGCGGGCTGACCTCGCTGGACAGCGCCACGTACACCGCCGGCGCTTCCTCCTGCACGATCTCGCGCACCCGCTGCTCGTGCGCGGGATTGCGGAACGACCACAGGAACGACACCGCGATCGCCTCGGCACCGTCGGAGAGCAGGCTGCGGACCGCGGCCCGGACGCCGTCCTCGTCGAGCGGGACGACGACGCGACCCTGGTAGTCCACGCGCTCGTCGATCTCGCGGATCCGGTGCCGGGGCACCAAAGACGCCGGTTTCGCGGTGCGAGCCATGTGCTGGATGTCGTCGCTGCCCAGACCGGCGTAGCGGCCTTCGAGGTTCATGATGCTGATCGAGTCCGCGTGTCCGCGGGTGGTGAGGAAGCCGACCTGCGCGACGTCCCCGGTCACCAGCGCGTTCAGCGTCGAGGTGGTGCCGTGCACGAGATAGTCGGTGTTGGCGAGCAGTTCGCGGACCGGGATGCCGAGCTCCGCGGCGAGTTCGTCGATCGCGGTGAGGAAGCCGGTCGCGAAATCCGGGGGAGTGGACGGGGTTTTGGCCGCGGCGAGCCGGTTGTGCTGGTCGGCGACGAACGCGTCGGTGAACGTTCCGCCGGTATCGATGCCGATGACGTACGCCATGAGGGCCCCTTTGCCTTCGGATCGTCAGAACATGACGTTGATGGATTTGGTTTCGGTGTAGCTGAGGAGTTCTTCGAGGCTTTCCTCACGGCCGACGCCGGATCCCTTCACGCCGCCGAAGGGCACGTTGGGGAAATGCCGGGACGAGCCGTTGATCCAGACGAACCCGGCCTCGAACGCGCGGGCGACGCGGTGCGCGCGGGTGACGTCCGCGGTCCAGACGCTCGCGGTGAGGCCGTAGTCGACGCTGTTGGCGATGCGGACCGCTTCCGTCTCGTCGGCGAACGGGATGACCGACAGCAGCGGCCCGAAGACCTCCTCGCGGGCGATCCGCATGTCCGGGCGCACGCCGGTGAAGACCGTCGGAGCCACGAACAGCCCTTCGTCCACGCCCGCCGGACGGCCGCCGCCGGTGGCGACCCGTGCTCCTTCCGAGACCGCGATGTCGATGTAGGACAACGACTTCTCGTACTGCGCCCGGTTGATCATCGTGCCCTGTTCGGTGCGCTCGTCGAACGGATCGCCGATGCGGCGCGCCTCGATCAGCTCGACCACGCGGGCGACGAGCGCGTCGTGGACGTCCTGGTGCACGAGCAGCCGCGAGTTCGACCCGCAGGACTGGCCGGACCAGGTGAAGTTCATGCCGAACACCGCGCCGGCGGCCGCGGCTTCGAGGTCCGCGTCGGGGAACACCACCATCGCGTTCTTGCCGCCGAGTTCGAGGCTGACGTCCTTGACGCCGCTCTCGGCCGCCGCGCGCTGGATGGCGCGCCCGGTCGGTTCGGAGCCGATGAACCCGATCCGCCGCACGTGGCGGTGCCGTACCAGCGCGTCCGGCACCGCGGGGCCGTCGCCGACGACCACCGAGAGCACGCCGGGCGGGAAGATGTCCTTCGCCAACTGGGCGAGCCGCAGTGCGGACAACGGCGCGGCCTCCGGCGGCTTGAGGATCGTCGGATTGCCCGCGACCAGCGGGGCGGCGATCTTGCCCGCGAACATCAGCGGATGGTTGTAGGGCACGATCCTCGCGACCACGCCGACCGGCTCGCGGGTGGTCACGTGCAGTGCGTTGCTGGCGGGGATTGTCGTGCCTTTGAGTTCGAGCGCCTGCCCGGCGAACATGCGCAGCTGCGCCACCGTCACCCCGACGTCGACGCGCGAGTTCGAGATCGGCGAACCGGCGTCCACGGTGTCAAGCAGAGCCAGTTCTTCGCCGTGGCGTTCGATCGCATCGGCGAGTTCCGCGACCAGCTTCGCCCGCTCGACGGGCAGGGTGTCCCGCCAGACCTGTCGGGCGTCGGCTGCCGCGCGTACTGCCTCGTCGACGTCGTCGGGTCCCGCGTCGGGAACCTCGGCGATCACCGTGCCGGTGTAGGGGGACACCCGGGAGAAGGTGGCGCCGGACCGCGCCGGGACGAGTTTGCCGTCGATGAGCAGGCGCCACTCGCGGTCGAGAAGTTCGGCGACCCGGGTCGGGATTTCCGGGCCGGAATGGGCTTCGAGCATCGTCGCTCCTGCGCTTCCTGAGTCCCGCGGGGACCTGGAGCCCCGCGTGCCGTCGGCTCATGCTAACCCCGCGACCCGCCGCAAAGTCTAGTCTGCGGACTTCAATTCTGTTCTCAAGAAACTTTGCCAACTCTTAGTCTTGAGAGCCCCCGCAAATGCCCTGGTCCAGATACCATGTCTGCTATGCAGACATCCGCTGCCGAGGCCGGTCCCGCGCGGCCCGCTCCCCAGTACCCGATCGAATCCGTGGACCGCGCGCTGCGGCTGCTCCGGATGTTCAGCGCCACCAGGGAACTCCGGCTCTCCGACGCCCGAGACGCGCTGGGCGTGGGGCAGTCGACCGCGCACCGGCTGATGGCGATGCTGGTCCACCACGGGTTCGTCGACCAGGATCCGGCCAGCCGCGTCTACCGCGCCGGGCCCGCGCTGGTCGAGATCGGGCTGTCGGTGGTGAACCAGATGGACCTGCGCGCGGTCGCGCGGCCGGTGCTGCAGTGGCTGTCGGAGACGACCGGGGAGACCGTGCATCTCGGTTCCCTGGAAGGGAATCAGGTCCGCTTCCTCGACGTGATCGAGAGCGACCGGGCGCTGCGGGTGTCCGGTCGCGTCGGCCGCACCCTGCCCGCGCACGCGACGAGCCTGGGCAAGGCGATGCTGGCGCACCTGCCCGACGACCAGATCGCGCAGCGCTATCCGGACGACGTGCTCGGCCAGGTCACCACGAAAACCATGACGAGCCGCAGCGCGCTGCTGGCCGAGATCGAACGGATTCGGCGGCGTGGTTACGCACTCAACGCGGGCGAAAGCGAGGACGGCGTCAGCTCGATCGGCTGCGCGGTCGCCCGCCCCGACGGCCCGCTGCTGGGCGGGCTGAGCGTCGCGGCGCCGACCGCGCGGATGACGAAAGCCCAGCGGGACGAGCACGCAGTCGCGCTGGTGGAGGGTTGTCGACGGCTGGCGGAGAAGCTGGTCTGAATAAAAGAACCGGTGGTGAACGGGTCCGTTCACCACCGGTTTTGGGTTATCGAGTGGCAGTCAGATCGTCCGCTGCGGACAGCGGCACCGGCTCGAACATCGCCGGTTCGTCCTCCGGGAACAACGCGGTCGGGCCGTACAGCCAGTCGGTGAACGCGTAGTCGTCCGTCGCGCGGGCACGAAGCAGAGCGTTGCGTTGCTCGCGTTCGACACCGTCCAGATGCCACAGGTTTCCCCAGGCCCGGGCGGTCAGCACGACGCGGCGGCAATGCTCTGTCCGGACTGCCTGGTACGCGGCCAGCGCACCGTCCCAATCCCCAGTGCCCAGGCGCTTCACGTGTTCGGCCAGGACCCAGCCGTCTTCGATGGCCATGATCGCGCCTTGGGCGAGGTACTGCAGGGGCGGGTGCGCGGCGTCGCCGAGCAGCGCCAGCCGGCCGTCGACCCAGCTGGAGATCGGGTTGCGGTCGAACATGCGCCACCACTTGTCCCGCCACATCCGCGGGATTCCGGCCTGCACCTCGTCGCAGGTGGCGGCGAAGGCGGTGTCCAGCTCGTCCGGCGTGCCCCAGTCCTCCAGCCCGGCCACGGCCTTCGGCGATTCGAAAACGGCTACCTGGTTGAGCAAATCGCCGCCGCGGAGTCCATAGTGGACGAAGTGGCAGCGCGGGCCGACGTACACGACGACCTCGGACAGATCGACCGGGCGGCCTACCTCGGCGATCGGCACGGTGCCGCGGTAGGCGACGTAGGCCGACGAAACCGGCTGGTCGTCCGCGAAGTGCTTACGGGCTACGGAGTGCAGGCCGTCGGCCGCAAGCACGACCGGTGCGGTGTGGACGGTGCCGTTGTCGGTCACGGCGGTCGCGGGGTCGTGGGTGTAGGACACGATCCGTTGCTCGGTAAGGAGTTCGACGCCCGCGACGCGGCAGGCGTCGAGGAACAGCCGGTGCAGGTCGCTGCGGTGGATGACCAGATACGGGAAGCCGTAGCGCCGTTCGAGGTCGCGCAGGTCGAGCGCGGTCAGGTCGCGGCCGTCGACGGCGTCGCGCATGACCATC
This sequence comes from Amycolatopsis sp. cg13, assembly GCF_041346965.1. Taxonomy (GTDB): domain Bacteria; phylum Actinomycetota; class Actinomycetes; order Mycobacteriales; family Pseudonocardiaceae; genus Amycolatopsis. Next base: position 985,050 of record NZ_CP166848.1, on the reverse strand, counting down.
CGGTCCGGGACGACGCCGCGCGCCTTCGCGGTGTCCAGCAGGCCGTAGGCGTCGAGGATCCGCGTGCAGTTGGGGGCGAGCTGGATGCCCGCGCCGACCTCGCCGAATTCCTTCGCCTGCTCCAGCACCCGGACCCGCAGGCCGAGCCGGGACAGCGCGAAAGCGGTGCTCAGCCCGCCGATCCCGCCGCCGACGACGAGCACGTCAGGGGTGTCCATGGGCTCTCCTCACAACCAGGGGCCGAGGTCGGGGACCCCGGCGAGCGAATGCGGCCGTCCGGCGAGATACGCCGCGACGTCGGGCAGCGGCCCGTCCGGCACCGTGTCGAGGCCGCGTTTGGCCTGGATCTCGGCGACGAGCGCGGACAGGAACGCCTCCGGCAGGTCGGCGAAGGTCAATCCGGTGCCGAGGTCGACCGCGTGCACGCACACCTCGCGGGCCCGCAGCCAACGGATCTCGGTGGCGGGAACCGTCCGGCCCTGTGCGGTGACCACCTCGGCTTGCCACTGCTGTGCCGTCAACGCAGCCATCGCAGACTCCAGGGAGCGCGCTGAATCCTGCAGCCACGACGTGAGCTGGGCTTCGGACCGCTGCGAACCGGCCTCGATGTCGGCGTTGCGCTGCTCCGGCGAGGTGTACATCGGGGTGCGTTCGCCGGTCCGGGCCCAGTGCACGAGGTTGCCGAGGGCGTCCGCGTTGGCCGCGACGTGCGCGGCGAGGTGCTTGCGGGTCCAGCCGGGCAGCGCGCTCGGCTCGGACAGCTCTTTCGCGTGGGTCAGGAAGAGTTCGGTCCCGAACGCCACCCACTTCCGAGCGTCTTCGTGGGCCATCAGGATTCCTTCACGATCTGGTTCACGCACGCGCCGATCCCGGCGACCTCGGTGACGACGGTTTCGCCGCCGGTCAGGTAGACCTTCGGGTCGCGCGCGTGGCCGACCCCGGCGGGGGTGCCGGTCGCGATCAGGTCGCCCGGGTTGAGCTGGACGATCGTGGAGATGTAATGCACCAGGAACACCGGGTCGAACAGGAGAGTGCCGGTGTCGTCCTGCTGCATGACGCGACCGTCCACAGTGGTCTTCACCTCGAGCGCGGGACGGACGCCGCCGACCACGTCCGGCGTGACGACGTACGGGCCGACCGGCGTCGAGGACTGCCAGATCTTGCCCTGCGTCCACTCGATGGTGCGGAACTGCCAGTCGCGGACCGAGACGTCGTTCATGACGGTGAACCCGGCGATCGCCGCCGCGGCCTCGTCCTCGCCGGCCCGCCGGACGGTCTTGCCGACCACCACGACGAGTTCGACCTCCCAGTCGAGCGCGTCGGTCTCGGGCGGTTTGACGATCGGGTCCGCCGGGCCGGTCAGGGTGTCGGCGAACTTCGGGAACAGCGTCGGGTACGCGGGCAGTTCGCGGCCCATTTCCTTGATGTGATTGGTGTAGTTGTGCCCGACACAGACCACTTTGGACGGATTCGGCACGACCGGGGCGAGGTCGGCGCCCTCAGCGGGCCAAGTCTCGCCGGTCGCCTGGGCGGCGTGGGCTTCCCAGCCGTCTTGGGCGAACAGCGCGCCGAGGTCGGGGAAGCCGAGGTCGACGAGCAGGCCGCCGTCGAGACGGACGGCACGCGTGCCGCCGTTGACGCGGAGGGTGGCGAGCTTCATCGGAGAGTCTCCTGACGGTCGAGGTGGAGCGCCTCGAAGACGGGCGCGTCCGAGAAGCGGAACAGGTCGAGGGCACCGGAGTCGGAGTCCGTGGCACCGGCCTCCGACTTCACCGAGAGCGGCTGCCATGACGGGACGACGAACAGATCCCCGCGCGAAACCGTCCATGAGGTGTCGCCGACGGTGACCGTGCCGGAGCCGTCGAAGACCTGGCAGACCGACGAACCGGTCTCGCGCACCGGCGCGGTCTCGGCGCCCCGGGCCACGCGGTGGAACTCGGCGCGGATGGTCGGCAGGACGTCAGAACCGTTGTGGGGATTGGAGAACCGGACAGCCGCATGGCCTGGTTCGACCGTTCCGCCGTAGCCCTCTTTCTCCAGCTGCAGCTGGTCTCGCAAGGCAGCGTCGGTGTGCTCCCACTTGTACGCCAGCAACGGCGAACCCGGTGCGACAGTGCCGACCGACAGCGGCCGCAGACCCGGATGCGCCCACAGCCGTTCGGAACGGGACCGCTCGGGCGTCGTCCGCTCCGCTGAGCTGATCGCTTCGCGGCCGAACTCGAAGAACTGGGCGTCGATGCCGTACTGGAACGGGATGTCGAGACCGTCGATCCAGGCCATCGGCTCGCGGGTGGCGTTGTGGTGCGCGTGCCAGTTCCAGCCCGCCTGCGGCAGGAAGTCGCCGCGGCGCATCGGGACCGCGTCGCCGCCGACGACCGTCCACACGCCCGAACCTTCGACGACGAACCGGAACGCGTTCTGCGTGTGCCGGTGCTCGGGCGCGTCCTCGCCGGGCATCAGGTACTGGATCGCGGCCCACAGCGTCGGGGTCGCGAACGGGCGGCCGCCGAGCCCCGGGTTGGCGAGCGCGATCGCCCGTCGTTCCCCGCCGCGGCCGACCGGCACGATCTCGCCGGCCTGCTCGGCGAGCCGGAGCAGGTTCTCCCACTGCCATCGGTGCGGCACCGCCCGCGAGCGCGGGTGTACGGGCATCAGGTCGCCGATCTCCGTCCACAACGGAACGAGCAGCTCCTGTTCGAAGCCGCGGTAGAGGTCGCGCAGGGCGGGCGTGACCGCGGGCTGGTCCGGTGCGTCGACCGCGGCGAGCTGAACGGGAGTTCGCGCTGGAGTGCTGGTCATGGGGTTATGGTGGGCGCGTCCCGGTCTGCGGAAAACGGGATTCTGGTGTGCGGAAAGGCGGCCCGGATGGACAAACGGTTCAAGGCCCCGCCGCCGTACGCGGTGGCGAGCGTCGACAACGCCCTGCGGATCGCGGCGATGCTGCAGCTCGAAGGCCCGTTGACGGTGTCGGAGGTGGCCGAGCGGATCGGGGTCGCGCCCTCGACCGCGCACCGGCTGCTCGCGATGCTCGTGTACCGCGATTTCGCCGTCCAGGACGCCAACCGCGCCTACCGCGTGGGCCCGGTGCTGGAGCTGGCCGCGCACTCGCAGTCGGCCGCGTCGAAACTGCGCGCGGCGGCGCTTCCGCATCTGCGGCGGCTGGTGGACCTGCTGGACGAGTCGGTGAATCTGACCGTCCGGACGGGGGACACGGCCCGGTTCATCGCGAGCGTGGAGTGCTCGCAGGCATTGCGCGTCGGGTCACGCGAAGGGATGGTTTTCCCGGTCCATCAGACGACGGCCGGTCTGCTGCTGCTCGCCGAACTGCCGCCGGACCAGGTCGAGGAGCTCTACGCGGTCGACAAGCCCGGCGAACGACCGGACCCGGCGGAGCTCCGGGCGGACCTGGCGCGCGTGCGGCGCAGCGGGTTCGCGCTCAACCAGGGGCGTTCGGAACGCGGTGTGGCGGCGGTCGGCGTCCCGGTGCACGGCGCGGACGGGACCGTCGTCGCCGGGTTGTCGGTGTCGATGCCGAGCGTGCGGTACCAGAAGGATCGGCTGCCGACGCTGGTGGCGGCACTGCGCGCGACGGCGGCCGCGCTGGAAGCGGATCTGCGCGGGTAAACCCTATTCGAGCGCCGCCGCGAAAGCCGCGTGCACGTTGAGGAATTGCTGCACCGGCAGCTCGGCCGGGGTCCCGGGGCGCTGCGGGGCCAGCCTCTTGGCCGCCCAAGCACTCCAGCGCACGTGCGCCTCGGCGACGCTCAGGTGGGCCGCTTCGGCGGCATGGCGTGCGTTTACGCCGTCCAGAATCGCTTGGTGCATCAGCGCGGGTGTCGAACGTTGCTCCCACGCGCGCAAGGACGCCATCGAAGAAAGCCGGTGCAGCGTCGAGGACACTGTCGGCGGTGCCGAGCGGGGCAGTGGAAAGCCACGTTCGAGCGGTCCTCTGGGCGGTGTCGCGCCATCGGCGTTGTCAGTGATCAAGCTCGTCATCAGAGTCCCTCCGACGTGCGGTTACCCGCGTCTGCGCGGGCGAAACCTTGATCGTCCGGCGGTGCGGGCGTTGCCGGGCAGCAGCGGGTCGATCTCGACCGGGTCCAGGTGCGGATCGCGCAGCAGGGAACCGAACGCGGCTTTCGCGACGGCCAGGATCGGCACCGCGAGCAGCGCTCCGACGATCCCGGCGATTTCCAGGCCGAGCGCGATGCCCAGCACCACGGCCAGCGGGTGCAGCCGGACCGCGCGCCCGAGCAGCAACGGCTGCAGCACATGGCTTTCCAGCTGCATCACCGCGACGACGATGGCGAGCACGATGCCCGCCGCGACGAATCCGTTGGCGACCAAGGCGATCAGCACGGCGACCGCGCCGGTCACCACCGCGCCGAGGATCGGCACGAACGCGCCGATGAAGATCAGCGCCGCCAGCGGCACCGCGAGCGGAACCCCGACCACCCAGATGCCGACGCCGATGCAGACCGCGTCCACACAGGCGACGGCCACGGTCGCGCGCACGTAGCTGACCAGCGAGGCGAACCCGCGGCGACCGGCGACGTCGATCTCGTCCCGAGTGGAGGCGGGCACGATCCGCAAGAGGAAGCGCCAGATCTGATTGCCGCTGTAGAGAAAGAAAATGAGCACGAACAGCGTCAGCAGCATCTCGGTCAGCACGCCGCCGACGGTCGCGGCGGTGGAGAGCACGCGCGAGGAAATTTCGGCGGTGTTGCCCTGGATCGCGTTGACCGCTTTGTCGAGCAACTGCTGCAGCTGAGGCAGATGCAGCGGCCCGTGCTGCAGCCAGTTGTTGATCCGCGCGAGACTGGCCCCGATCTGGCTGCTCAGCTGCGGCAGGCTCGCGGTGACCGTGGTGATCACCAGCGTGAGAACCCCGCCGAGGACGGCGAGCCCGACGACGATCGCGACAAGCGTCGCCAGCGCGCGGGGCACGTGCCAGCGCACCAGCCGCTCCACCAGCGGCGCGAACAACGCCGACAGGAGCAGCGCGATCCCGATCGGCACGGTGACGCTCGCGAGGTAGCCGAGCGTCCACGCGACGACGCCGAGCATGGTCAGGACGAGCAGGAACCGCCAGCTGGCCGCAGCGGCGACCCGCAGTGACCACGGCACCGCGTCAGCGGCGTCGCGGCGTCGATGGCGGTTCGCACCCGCGATCCGGCGGGCCGGGACGCTCATCCCGCCGCCGCGTCTGCGTTGGCTACGTCGGTTCGCACCACGTCGATCACCTCGCGCCGCGAATTCCCGGCGGGGATCACTCGCAAACGGCGATAACCGTGGACGGCGCGCAGCGGCCACTCCGAGCACGAGGATCGCGACTGCTGCCAGCCGCTCAGCGAGCGCGCGGGCATCGGTTGCGAGAGCCCTGAAGCCTGTCCGGCATCGGGCGGGGTGTCGTCGGGCGGGTTTGCTGCGACGGGCGAGGAGAAACGCGCATCCGCACCGTCCATTGTGGATCTTCGAGCCGGTGCGGTTAACCCTCGGCGAGCACCCGTTCCGCGATCGCGACCATGGCCTCGGTCAGCAACGCCATCTGGTCCCGCATGGACCGCTCCGGTTCCGCCTGCCACGCGACGAACGCGCCGTCGAATCCGGCGATGCCGAAGTAGTCCAGCGCCTCGCCTACCTTCTCCGCCGTCTCCGGTCCGACGCTGGCCCACGACTGGGAGATCATCCGGCGCATGTGCCGCCGCCCGTCGGCGCGGACCCGTTCGATGATCTCCTTCACCTCGAGGTCCGCGACCGCCTCGGCGCTCATCAGCAGGATCAGGTGCAGCCGCAGGAAGTCGGGCTTCGCCGCGAAGACCTCGCCGGTGCGCTGCAGGAACCAGCCGAGCAGTTCGGCGGGAGGCAGGTTCTCGGGCGGATTCGCCTGCGACTCGCGCAGGTGCCGGAAGAACTCGTACGCCCCGCGTTCCATGACGGCCGACAGCAGCCCGCCCTTGGACTGGAAGTGGTGGTAGATCGCGCTCTTCGGAATGCCGGTCTCGGCGCTCAGCACCGACATCGTCGTCGCGGAGTAGCCGCGTTCGGCCATGATCCGCGACGCCGTGTCGAGGATTTCCTCCCGGGAACGCCGTCCCCGCCGGTTCCCGGCCCGCGCTGTGTCCACGCCGAGAGCATAGGGCCGCCGGTTTTCTGCAGACCGGAATCGTGCGCGACGCGCTTGACGAACCCCCAGCCGAGGTGTGACCGTAGCCACTAATGAACCGAACGACCGGTCCAAAACTGTGGAGCCTGGGACATGAGTGAGCACTACGACGCCGACGTCGCCGTCGTCGGATACGGCCCGACGGGCCTGGCCGGGGCGCTGACCCTGGCCGCGAAGGGCGCGCGGGTGGCCGCGTTCGAGCGGGACCAGGACGTCTACGCCCGGGCGAGGGCGGTCACGATCAACGACTGGACGATGCGGATCCTGCAGGACCTCGGCGTCGACGACCGGGTCGAGCGCGTCGTCGAACCGCAGCGGGCGCTGCGCTGGGTGACCTACGACGGCCGCGAGGTGATGCGCGTCGAGCATCCGCCGAGCACGCTCGGCACGCGCGGGAGCAAGCCGCGGTTCTACAACATCTACCAGCCCGCCCTCGAAGCTGAACTGCGTCGCTGCGGCGAGGAGCACTCCGGTCTGGACGTGCGGTACGGCGTCGAAGTGGTCGGTGTCGAGCAGGACGCCAGTGGCGTGACCGTCACCGCGCGCGACCGCGAAACGGAGGAGGAGACCACCACTCGCACCCGGTACGCGATCGCGGCCGACGGCGGCTCGTCCCCGGTGCGCAAGATGCTCGGCATCCCGATGCACGGCGACACCGGCGACACGCTGTGGATCGTCATCGACTGCCGGGTCAAGCGCTGGTGGCCGGACCGCGACTTCCTCACCTTCTGGACCGACCGCGAACGCCCGGTCGTCGACATCGCGCTCTCGGCGGGCAACCACCGCTGGGAGATCCCGCTCAAGACCACCGAGTCCGAAGCGGAGTTCCCGACCGACGTGCAGGTGTGGCCGCTGCTGCACGCGCTGGGCGTGACCGAGGCCGACGTCGAAATCCACCAGTACGCGTTCTACCGCCACCACGTCCGGATGGCCGAAACCTACCGTCAGGGAAGGATTTTCCTCGCCGGCGACGCCGCGCACCTCATGCCGCCGTGGGCGGGCGCGGGCATGCAGACCGGCATGCGCGACGCGTACGACCTGGGCTGGAAGATGGCCGGGATCGTACGCGGCGAACTGGGCGAGGACTGGCTCGACACCTACGAACCCGAGCGCCGTCCGTCGGCCGAGTTCTACACCGGGATGGCGATCGCGCTGGGCCGCGTGATCAAGCAGGAGGCGAGCCCGGCGGAGGTCGAGGCGATGAACACCGTCCCGCCTAACCTGGTCACGCCCTGGGAACCGCCGCTCAACGCGCCGCCGACGCTGGCCGGCGGCTGGCTGCGCGGCGAGACCGGGGACGCGTCCGTCGTCGGCCGGTACCTCCCGCAGCCGCTCGCGTGCGACGCCATCGGCCGGATCGACCGGCTGGACGCCTTGCTGCGCAAGGGTTTCGTCCTGCTCGGCAACGACCTCGACCCGGCGACCCTGCTCACGCCCGAGGAGCAGTCGGACTGGGACGCCCTCGGCGCGTCCTATGTCGCCGTCCGTCCGCGCACCGGATATACCCGGGCCGCTCATGACCTCGTGGACCTCGAGGACGCGTTGCTGCCCTGGTTCGACCGATACGGCGTCCAAGCGATCGCCGTGCGTCCCGACAAGTTCGTCGCGGCGGCCGACAAAACCGGCCTCGCCGTCCCCGTTTCGCAGCGTTGAAAGGAATCTCCATGCCCGTGAAAGACCTTGCCTACGTCGTCTACGAGGTCAGCGACCTCGCCGAATGGGAGCGCTTCGCGGTGTCCCTGCTCGGCATGCAGCTGGGGGAGAAGTCCGCGGACGGCTTCACCCTGCGCACCGACGAGAAGGCGCACCGCTGGATCCTCACCGAAGGCCCCGCCGACGACCTCGTCCGCAGCGGCTACGAGGTCTCGTCGACGGCTGAGCTGGATTCCCTCGTCGCCCAGCTGCGGAAAGCAGGCGTCGAAACCGTCGAAGGCGACCCGGAGCTGGCCGCCGCGCGGAAGGTCGAGCGGATCGTGCTCGTCACGGATCCGCTGGGCAACGTGCTCGAACTCGTCACCGGCCTGGCCGACGCCGAAACCCCGTTCCACAGCGACCTGCTCCTCGGCGGTTTCGTCACCGGCACCGGGGGTGCGGGCCATCAGGTGCTGCTGTCCAAAGGCATCCCGCGCGAAACATATCTCGCCTTCTACCAGGACCTGCTCGGCTTCAAACTCAGCGACATCATCGTCGAGGAGGTCGCTCCCGGGGTCGTCGCGGATCTAGCGTTCCTGCACTGCAACCCGCGGCACCACTCCGTCGCGTTCGGGGACATGCCGCACCCGAAGCGGACGCATCACTTCATGATCGAGGTCGCCGATATCCGCGACGTCGGCCTCGCTTACGACCGGTGCCTGGACGCGAAGCAGCCGTTCGAGATGACGCTCGGCATGCACCCGAACGACCACATGTTCAGCTTCTACGTCCGGACGCCGTCGGGCTTCTCCGTCGAGTACGGCTGGGGCGGCTTGCTGATCGACGACGAGACCTGGGAAGTGCGGACACTCGACCACCTGCACTGGTGGGGCCATCGCGCGCCGGAAGCCGTCGCGGAACAGCTCGCCGGAGGTGCGCTCTGATGACTTCGCGTTACGTGCAAACCCGCGACTGGAAAATCCACTACCACGAAACCGGCGAAGGCCACCCGCTTGTTCTGTTGCACGGCGGCGGCCCCGGCGCGACCGGCTGGAGCAACTACTCGCCGAATATCGAGGCGCTGTCCCGCAATTTCCGCGTGATCGCCCCCGACATGCCAGGCTGGGGCGACTCCGACGGCGCGGACTTCGCCACTCTCGACCACGTCGAAGCCGCGACCCAGCTCCTGGACGTACTGGGCATCGAAAAAGCCGCCTTCGTCGGAAACTCGATGGGCGGCCACACGTCGCTCCGGCTCGCGGTCGAGCGCCCCGAACGCGTGTCGCACCTGATCACGATGGGCCCGCCGATCCAGATGAAGCCGTTCTTGTTCGGCGCGGGCGGCGGTCCGACCGAGGGCCTGAAGATCATGTTCGAGACCTACTCCGACGCGACGCCCGAAGGCATGCGCCGCCTGGTGGAAATCATGGTCTACGACAAGGCCCGGTTCGCGACGCCAGAACTGTGCCAGGAACGCTCCGACGCGGCCCTCGCCCGCCCCGAACACCTGCGCACCATCGCCGCGGCGGCCCCGAAAGCCCCGATCCCGATCTGGCTGGACCTCGTGGCGGTCTCCGGGATCACCGCACCGTCGCTGCTGATCCACGGCCGGGACGACCGCGTGGTGTCGTTCGAATCGACGCTGTTCTTGGCCGCGAATATTCCGGATTCCCGGGCGGTTCTGCTGAACCGGTGCGGGCATTGGGCGCAACTGGAACATGCGGACGAATTCAACCGGTTGGTGACGGATTTCGTACTGCACCATTGAGTGTTTGTCGCGGGGCCGTCTCGGCGAACGAGACGGCCCCTATCCCGTTTGCCAGTGCAGGCCCCATTCTCGGCACTTCGGGTCATCCCTTAGCCTTTCCGGAGGCTAGTGTCAAGGCTTTGCACCGAGAATTAAAATGGTGTACTTCCCGCTCTCGGCGCGCGAATACTCGATGGTCAGACCGTTCTCATCGCGGATTACCGATCGAAACCGAGGGGCGAGGTTTTCAGATGGCAACTTCGAGAAGTGCGCGCTCGACAATCCGGCGGATCGCGGCCGTGTGCGGCGCCGTCGCCCTGACGGCGGTCGGCGGAGCGACGACAGCCGGTGCGAGCACGCCGGAACTCGCGGCGAGTTGCTCGCTTCCTGGGCCGCCGGGCGGGGCGAGGCCGTGCGACCAGCATTATGCTGACATCAGGTGGCAGTGCTATCCGGAGCAGAGCGAACTGTGCTACCGGACCATCTATGCCGTCGGCACCGACTACCGGATCTACTACGCCGAGTCCGGCATCGACGGCTGGGGCGGATGGCACGAGGAAGGCCGTGGCGGACGCGCCAGCCGGGCTGGCGGCGGAATCTTCTTCTACGCGGAGGGCGGCAATTCACACGGCCCGACGCACGGACATTTGCGCGTCTACGGCACTACGGGAAAGTACTACTGCGAGGATATCCGAAAGAACTCGTGGGGCAGCGAGGTCACCCGGCCGTGGTATCTCTGCCCACAGCAGTGAGCAAGCCGGTGTTGGCCACGCGCGGCAGGGCGCGTGGCCAACACCGTCAGCCCCGCCTGACCGGACTGCTCAACTCGCGCAGCGACAACAGATATCGGCTCTCCGGCGACGTCACGGGGGGCTGATTTCCGGTGTCGCGCCCAGCACATCGTCGTTATGCTCCCCAACCTCCGGAGCAACCCGGGGATCGAGCCGAGCCCCGTCCACCTGGATCGGTGACTTCGGCGCCCAATGCGTCCCCGCACCAGGCTGCTCGACCTCCCCGAACAACGCCAGTCCGCGGAACGCGGCACCGCCGTCCCGGCCGAGTTCGGCGAAGCTTCGGTAGCGCTCCCACAAAATGCGGTGCCGCGTAAGCACTTCCGCCGCCTCCGTGTACGGCGTCTGCCCGAACCATCGCGCCAGCAGCGGGGAGATCACGTCGCGGTGCCGGTACCGGTCGGATTCGGTGGCGAACGAGATCCCGAGCGCTTCGCTCAACCCGGCGAAGGCCCCCGCGAGCCCGGTCGCGGCGAGCATTTTGTGCCAGTGCCGTTCGGTGAGCAGCACGATCATCACCCGGACGCCGTCGGCGGTCTCGAAATCGTCGCCATAAGTACCGTAGATCTCGTTGCCGGATTTCGTCCGAGTATGGTCGGTGAGCTGTGCTTCGGCGAGATAGCCGAGGTTTCCGGCGGTGGCGAGCGCGACGTCTTCCAGTGCGACCCGAATAGACCGGCCCTCTCCGGTGATCAGCCGGTGCCGTTCGGCGGCCAGCAGGCCCACCGCGAGGTACAGCCCGGCGCAGACGTCCCACGCGGGCACCACATGGTTGACCGGCGCGGAACCCGTCCCGGTGAGCAGCGGGAAGCCGGTCGCGGCCTGGACGGTGTAGTCGACTGCCGCGCCGCCGTCGGCTCGGCCGGTCAGCAGGACGTGGATGAGGTCGGGCCGCCGCTCGCTCAGTGCCTCGTAGCCGAGGTCGGCGTGTCGTTCGGTGTTGGTGACGACCACGCACGGGCCGCCGTCGACGATCAGGTCGGCTACCCTGCGACGGTCCACTTCGGACTCCAGGTCGACGGCGACTGCGCGCTTTCCTTTGTTCAGTCCGGACCAGTAGAGGCTGGTCCCGGAGTCCGACAAGGGCCAGCGGGTGCGGTCGGCGGCTCCGCCGAGGGGTTCGACCCGGACGACGTCCGCGCCGAGCTGGGCGAGGGTGAGCCCGCACAACGGCGTCGCGACGTACGCGGACAGCTCGACCACCCGCAGTCCGGCCAGCAGCGCGGGGTTCATGGTGTCACTCCGACACCCGCTCGAACACCGCGGCGAGGCCCTGTCCGCCGCCGATGCACATGGTTTCGAGTCCGTAGCGGGCTTCGCGGCGCTGCATTTCCCGCGCCATGGTCGTGAGGATCCGGGTGCCGGTGGCTCCGACGGGGTGGCCGAGGGAGATGCCGGAGCCGTGGACGTTGAGCCGGTCGAAGTCGGACTCGCCGAAGTTCCATTCGCGGGTGCACGCCAGCGACTGCGCGGCGAACGCTTCGTTGAGTTCGATCAGGTCGATGTCGGAGATCTTCAGCCCGGCGCGTTCGAGAGCCAACGCGGAGGCGGGCACGGGCCCGATGCCCATCACCTTCGGTTCGACTCCTGCGACGCCATGGGAGACGAGTCGTACCAACGGGCGCAGGCCCAGTTGGTCGGCGCGTTCGCGGGTGGTGACGATGCAGACGGCGGCGGCGTCGTTCTGGCCGCTCGCGTTGCCTGCGGTGACCGTCGCTTCCGGGTCTTGTTTGCCCAGTACCGGTCGCAGCTTGGCGAGCGTTTCGACGGTGGTGTCGGGCCGGGGGTGTTCGTCGGTGTCCACGACGACGGTGCCCTTCCGCGTCTCGACCGGCACCGGGATGATCTCCTCGGCGAAGACCCCGGATTGCTGGGCGGCGACGGCCCGTCGGTGCGATTCGGCGGCGAGCCGGTCTTGTTCTTCGCGGCTGATGTTGTATTGGCGGCGGAGGTTTTCGGCGGTTTCGAGCATGCCGCCGGGTACCGGGTAGTGCTTGCCGCCGGGGGTTTGGCGGCCGCGGGTGAGCGAGTCGTGCAGGTGGACGCCCGCGCCGCCGGCACCCCAGCGGAGGTCGTTGGCGTAGAAGACGGTGTTGGACATGCTTTCCGCGCCGCCCGCGACGATGAGGTCGCTCGCGCCCGCCTGTACCTGCAGTGCGGCCAGGAGCACCGACTGCAGCCCGGAACCGCAGCGGCGGTCGACCTGCATTCCGGGCACGGTGACCGGCAGCCCGGCGTCGAGGGCGACGACCCGGCCGATCGCCGGGGCTTCGGCGCTGGGGTAGCAGTGGCCGAGGATGACGTCGTCGATCGCGTCGGCGGGCAGTCCGGTGCGTTCCAGCAAGCCGTTGAGCGCAATGGTGCCGAGGTCGGCGGCGGGCACGGTCTTGAGCGCACCGCCGAAGCGGCCGATCGGGGTTCGGACGGGTTCGCAGATGACGGCGTCACGCATGGGGAGTGCCTTCCTCGTGATAGTCGGCTTCGAGGCTGGTGCGCGGTCCGGCGTCCCCGGTGAGGGTCAGGGTCGCGCCGCCGGGGCGGGGTTCGGTTCGCAGCTGTGCGGGCTGGCCGCAGAACAGCGGGGCCAGGTTGCGGTGCGCCAGCCGGGTGACTCGCGCGGCGGGGGAGTCCAGGCGCAGCACTTCGGCCAGCGCGAGCGACATCAACGGCCCGTGCACGACCAAGCCCGGGTAGCCCTCGACCCGGGTGGCGTAGGGCCAGTCGTAGTGGATGCGGTGCGGGTTCGCGGTGGCTGCGGAGAAGCGCATCAGCAGGGTGGGGTCGGTGGCGAAATCCCAGCCGTCCCCGCTGCGGCGGAACGGAGCACCCGCGAGGTCAGCGGGTTCCACCGGTGCTTCGGAGGCGGTCGCGTCCGCTTCGCGGTAGATGATGTCCTGCCGTTCCTCGACGAGCGGTGCACCGTCCACACCGGACAGAACGGTCCGCACCACGACGATCGCCAGCTGTCCGGAGCGGCCGGACTTCTCGGTCACGGAGTCCGCAATGGACCTACGGGTCACGGTCTCGCCGATTTTCGGCGACCGGTGCAGCACGACCTCGCCCCCGGCGAACATCCGCCGGGGCAGGTCGGTCGGCGGAAGGAAGGTGCCGCGCGCCGGGTGTCCGTCGGGGCCGAGTTCCGAGGAGACCGGCCAGCGGGGGAGTGCGACCCAGTGCCACAGCGGCGGCAGGTCCTCGCCCGGCCGGGGTGCGGGAAGTCCGTTGTCGAAGAGCGCGGCCAGTGCCGCGACCGGGGCCGGGTCCACCAGTTCCGCGGTCGTGACGGCATGGGGTTGCCAGCCGGTCACATGAATCGCCCGCCGGTCACTTCGAGGACGGTGCCGGTCATGTAGGAGGACAGGTCGGAGGCGAGGAACAGCGCCACCGAAGCGATTTCGCTGACTTCGCCCGCGCGGTGCATCGGGATCTCGGCCATCTTCTGGTCCCAGGCTTTCTGCGGCATGGCTTCGGTCATGGCGGTGCGGATCAGGCCCGGCTGAATCGCGTTCACGCGGACGCCGTGGTGCGCCATTTCTTTGGCCGCGGCCTTGGTCAGCCCGACGATTCCGGCTTTGGCGGCGGAGTAGTTGGTCTGCCCGACCATGCCGACTTTGCCCGACAGCGAGGAGAGGTTGACGATCGCGCCGCGCTTGCGTTCGCGCATGATGGCGGCGGCTTTGCGGGTGCCGTTCCAGGTGCCTTTGAGGTGCACGGAGATGACCTGGTCGAAGTCGTCCTCGGTCATCGTCCGCATGGTCGCGTCGCGGGTGATGCCCGCGTTGTTGACGAACACGTCCACCGGAGACGGGGCCGCGGCGAGCAGAGCGTCCACATCGGACGCTTTGGTGACGTCGCAGGCGACCCCGACGCCGTCCAAGCTCCCGGCGGCTTTCGCGGCCGCATCGCCGTCGATGTCGCCGAGCACCACGCGGGCGCCCTGGGCGACGAACAGTTCGGCGATGGCGAGCCCGATGCCTTGCGCGCCGCCGGTGATCACAGCGGTCCGGCCGTTGAGGAGAGTCATGGCGTCCTTCAGATCTTGTTGCGGGCGACGAGTTGCGCGGCGATGACGTTGCGCTGGATTTCGTTGGTTCCCTCGCCGACGATCATCAAAGGGGCGTCGCGGAAGTAGCGTTCGACGTCGTACTCCTTGGAGTAGCCGTAGCCGCCGTGGACGCGGATGGCGTCGAGCGCGACCTGCATCGCGGTCTCGGACGCGAACAGTTTCGCCATCCCGGCCTCCATGTCCGCTCGTTCGCCCGCGTCGAGCTTCTCCGCGGCGTCCAACGTGAGCAGCCGGGCCGCGCGCATCTTCGTGGCCATGTCGGCGAGCAGGTTGCCGACGGATTGGTGTTTCCAGATGGGTTTGCCGAAGGATTCGCGTTCCTGGGCGTAGCGGACGGCGTCGTTGAGCGCGGCCTGTCCGACGCCGAGCGCGCGGGAGGCGACCTGGATCCGGCCGACTTCCAGGCCGCGCATCATGTGCGACCAGCCCTGGTTCGGTTCGCCGCCGAGAACAGCGTCCGCGGGCACTTTCTGGCCGTCGAAGACGAGTTCGCAGGCTTCGACCCCGCGGTAGCCGAGTTTGGGGAGTTTCTTGGAGACGATGAGGCCGTCGCCGGGTTCGACCAGGAGCACGCTCATGCCGCGGTGCGCGGGTTTCGCGTCGCGGTCGGTGATGCACAACAGCCCGATCAGGCCCGAGTGCGCGGCGTTGGAGATCCACGTTTTCGAGCCGGTGATCGTGTAGCCCTCGTCGCCGGGAACGGCGTGGGTGCGCATGGCTTGCAGGTCGCTGCCGCCGCCGGGCTCGGTCAACGCCATCGTCGCCCGGATCCGCCCCTCGGCCATCGCGGGCAAGTACTTCTCACGCTGCTCCGGCGTACCGAAGGTCTTGATCAGGTACGTGATGACGGAGTGTCCGCCGATCGCGCCTGCCAGGCTCATCCAGCCGCGTGCGAGTTCTTCGGTGACGCGGGCGAAACAGGCGGTGCTGACGTCGACGCCGCCGTATTCGGCCGGGACGAGCAGTCCGAAGAAGCCGAGGTTTTCATCTCGTCGATGAACTCGGCGGGGTAGATGTCGTCGGCCTCGAATTCGCGGACGCGGGGGCGGACGCGTTCGTCCACGAATTCCGCGACCAGGGCGATCATCTGCTGTTCGTCGTCGGTGAGCGTCATCGCCCGTTCCCTTCTCGTGCCTGCCGGAGGACGCGCTGAGCACGTTCCAGCACTGGCTTGTCGATCATCTGCCCGTTCACCGCGGCCGCGCCGCCCGCACCGGCGTCGAGGATCGACTGTGCCCAGCGGATTTCCTCGCGGGTCGGGCGCAGTGCAGCGGCGGCGACGGGCACCTGTTTCGGGTGCACGCACAGCTTTCCGGTGAACCCGAGCCGCCGCGCGTAGTGGACTTCGTCGGTGAGGTGCAGTTCGTTGTTCAGATCCGCGGTGACGCCGTCGATCGGCCCGGGCAGCCCGGCCGACGCCGAAGCGAGCACGAGTGCGCCCCGTGCCGCGACGAACGCGTCCCGGTCGGCCGGATCGGCACCCAGCTCTGCCGCCAGATCGAAGCTGCCGAACGCGAGGCGCTGGACGTTCGGCACGGTCGCGGTCTCCCGCGCGTCCAGGATGCCCCGTGCGGTTTCGACCAGCGCGATCACGGCTGGCAGCACGCCGAGTTGTTCGGCCGCCGCACGCGTCGTCGCCGGTTCGGCCATCGGCAGCATCACCGTGCACCGGCGTCGCCTGAGCACGGCGAGGTCTTCGTCGTGCCAGGCGGTGCCGGCCGCGTTCACGCGCACCGCGCACTCGGGGTTCTCCTCGAGCCACGCGACGACTTGTTCCCGCGCGTACTCCTTGCGGTCCGGCGCGACGGCGTCCTCCAGGTCGAGCACGGCCAAGCTCGCCCCCGAGGCGACGGCCTTGCCGAAGCGCTCCGGCCGGTCACCGGGAACGAACAGCAGGGTGGCCGCTTCCCGCGCCCGCGTAGCGGCGCGGCTGGTCATTTCTGTGCTTTCTTGGCTTGGCGGACGAGGCCGCCGCCGATGATGAGGCGTTGGATTTCGCTGGTGCCTTCGTAGAGCCGCAGGAGCCGGATGTCGCGGTAGATGCGTTCGACGGGGACGTCGCGCATGTATCCGGTGCCGCCGTGGATCTGGACCGCGAGGTCGGCGACCTTGCCCGCCATCTCCGTGCAGTACAGCTTCGCGGCCGATGGCCCGATCCGCCGGTCTTCACCGGACACGTAGCGCGCCGCGGTCTCGCGCACCAGCGCGCGCCCGGCCATCACCCCGGTCTGCTGATTAGCCAGCATTGCTTGCACCAGCTGGAAATCGCCGATCGCCTGACCGCCCTGGGTCGCCGAAGCGGCGTACGTGACGGATTCGTCCAGCGCCCGCTGCGCCGAACCCACAGCCAGCGCGGCGATATGCACGCGACCCCGCGCGAGGGAGGTCATCGCGGCGCGATACCCGTCGTCCTCGTTGCCGCCGACAAGAGCGGACGCAGGCACCCGGACGTTGCTGAAGGTGACGTCCGCGGTCCAGGCACCTTCCTGGCCCATCTTCTTGTCCTTCGGCCCCACCTCGAGCCCCGGAGTGTCCGCGGGCACGAGAAACACCGCGATGCCCGGCCCGGACTCGTCAGCGGGACGGGTACGGGCGAACACGACGAACAGATCCGCGATCGGCGCGTTGGTGATGAACCGCTTCTGCCCGTCGATCACCCAGTCGTCCCCGTCGCGCACCGCCTTGGTCCGCAGTCCCGCGGGATTGGACCCGGCACCGGGCTCGGTCAGCGCGAACGACGCGACGACCTCGCCCGAGGCGATGCGCTCCAGCCACTGCGTTTTCTGCTCGTCGGTGCCGAAGCCGACCAGCACCTGCCCGGCGATGCCGTTGTTGGTCCCGAACATCGACCGCAGCGCCAGCGACGTGTAGCCGAACTCCATCGCCAGTTCGACGTCCTGGGTCAGGTCGAGCCCGAGCCCGCCCCATTCCTGGGGGATCGCGTAGCCGAACAGGCCCATCTCGGCGGCCTGCCTGCGCAGGTCGTCGGGGATGGCGTTGCCGTCCATGATCTCCTGCTCGCGCGGAACGACCTTCGCCCGGACGAAGTCGCGCACCAGCTCCAGGATCGGCCGGAAGTCCTCGGGAGTCACCGCTGCTGCCATGCCCCCACTATGACTCAGCTGCCGCGCCCGGAAAATACTTTATCAGAAATCAGCGAATGGCTCACACTGTCGGATGACCGGCTGGCGGCAGTAAACATGCAGGTGCAGCCAGATTTCTGGCGGTGGCGGGCACGGCCGGTGGGGGTGGAAGAGGCCGTCTGAACCGGCCACGTTCGTGTAATACTTCATCCGAAGCAGCCGTCGTCGCAGGGATGGGAGAAGGTCGTGGCGATGCCCGAAACCGCGAGTGCCGGACCGCGCCGCACCGGCCCGGCGAACCTCAACGCGATGGCCGCGCAGGAGATCCGGCGACGGGTCTTTTCCGGCCAGCTGCGCGCGGGCGCGAAGATTGACCAGGAAGCGCTCGCCGACGAGCTCGGCATCAGCAAGCTGCCCATCCGCGAAGCGCTGATCACCCTCGACCACGAGGGCGTCGTCGAGCACATCGCCCGCCGCGGCGCTTTCGTCGCCCGGATGACGCGCGACGACATCCGGGACCACTTCCGCGTGTTCGGCGTCGTGTCCGGATTGGCCGCGGAGCGCGCGGCGAAGAACCTTTCGCCGGAAAGCCTGCAGGCGATGCACGATCTGGCGGACCGGATGGAGTCCGCAGTGGACCGTGCCGACCAGGAACGGCTGAACTTCGAGTTCCACCGCAGGATCAACTACGCCGCCGACTCGCGCCGGCTCCTCTCGCTCCTCGGCATCCTGGGCAAGACGGTGTCGCACGGGTTTTACGAGGCGCACGAGGACTGGCCGGACAAGGCACGGGCTGACCACCGGCTGATCCTGGCGGCGTTGTCGGCTCGCTCAGCCGCCCGAGCGCGAACGCTCGTGGAGAAACACCTCGCCGACGCGGGCGAGCGCGCGGTCGCTTTGCTTGAGAAGCAAGGATTCTGGGACCACTGACCTTCAGGTCAGTTTGCGGTCGTTCCCAGAGGGCCGCAGCACATCGTGGGCGGCCAGCACTGCGACGTGGTGTTGCCGGTGATGGCGAGGAACGCCGACGGATGACCGTGACCCCCTTCGCCCCCGTCCAGTGTGGACGCTCACTCACAACGAGCCCTAGCCCCGTTGTGCGAATTCATATTTTATGGCTTCTCCCGGTACCCGTTACGGTCAAATTCATGGAGCGGAACTTTCACTCGGCCGAAGAACTCGCGGCCGCTTTGCGTGCTGGTGAAGTGACGTCGGCGGAGCTGACCGACGAGGCGATCGCCCGTATCGAGCGGGAAGACAAGGCGCTCAACGCGATCTGCGTGCCGGACTTCGACCGTGCGCGCGCCGCCGCCCGTGACGCCGACCAGGCGCGCGCCCGCGGCGAGGACCGGCCGCTGCTCGGCATTCCGGTGACCGTCAAGGAGTGCTACAACGTCGTCGGCCTGCCCACGACCTGGGGCATGCCGCAGCACCGGGACTTCATGCCCGCCGAGGACGCGGTGCAAGTGGCACGACTCAAGTCCGCCGGCGCGGTAATCCTCGGCAAGACCAACGTGCCCTTGGGACTGCAGGGTCTGCAGAGCTCCAACCCGGTCTACGGCACCACCAACAACCCGTGGAACCACGCCCGCACCCCCGGCGGCTCCTCCGGCGGTTCGTCAGCGGCCCTCGCGGCTGGTTTCGGCGCGCTGTCCATCGGCTCCGACATCGGCGGCTCGCTGCGCACCCCCGCACACTTCTGCGGCGTCTACGGACACAAGCCTTCCCTCGGACTGGTGGCGAACCGCGGCATGGTCACTCCGCCCGGGCCGGCGTTGCCGGTCGACCTGGACCTCGCCGTCGTCGGCCCCATGGCGCGCACCGCCCGCGACCTAGCGCTCCTGCTGGACGTCATGGCCGGACCGGACCCGCTCACGTACGGCGTGGCACACGAGCTGGCCCTGCCGCCCGCCCGCCACTCGCGCCTGAACGACTTCCGAGTCCTCGTCTTGGAGGACCATCCGCTCATCCCGACCAGCACCGCAGTCCGGTCTGGCGTGAATCGAGTAGCCGACGCCCTAGCCGAGGGCGGCGCCCGCGTAGAACGACACAGTTCGTTGCTGCCTGACCTGATCGAAGCCGCGACCCTCTACACCCAGCTCCTGTTCTCCGGCTCCGTCGCGCGTTTCCCGGTCGACGCGTACGAGCAGCTGCAGACCCGCGCCGCCGGACTGAGCGCCGACGACCAGTCCCTCGACGCCTCGCGCCTGCGCGGAATGGTGCTCACTCATCGAGATTGGCTGGAGGTCAACAACCGCCGCGAACTGCACCGCCACGGCTGGCGGCAATTCTTCGCCGAGTTCGACGCCGTCGTGTGCCCGGTGACGCCGACGCCCGCGTTCCCGCACGACCACAATCCCGATCTGCTGGCCTGCCGTCTCGACATCGACGGCGTCGAGTACCCGTTCTTCGACCAGTTGGTCTGGGCCGGTGTGGCCACCATGCCCGGTCTGCCCGCCACGGCGATGCCAGCCGGCCTGTCCGCCGAGGGGCTGCCGGTCGGCGTGCAGGTGATCGGGCCGATGTTCGAGGACCGGACGCCGTTGAAGCTGGCCGAACTGCTGGAGGAGCGGATCGGCGGGTTCCAGGTTCCGAGGTAGGGGATCGGTGTTCGCCTCGGAGCCGAGGGGGGCGAGGCGAACACCGACGGTCCGCTTCCGGTTGTTTCAGTCCAGAATTCCCGCGCCGGCGAAGGCTCGTTCGGAGCGGATCAGCTCCAGCAGCCGTCCCATCCAGTTCCGGCCTTCTGTTCCGTGCTGGTCCCAGTAGTGCGAGGACATCTCGGTGCAGAGGAGCCGCGTCGCTCCGGTCGCCATGAGGACGGCCGCGAGCTTCGGATGATCGACGGAGCTAGCCGACGGGCCGCAAAGGTGCATAGCGGTACATGCGGTATGCGGTGGGAAGCGGGCCGGTGACCGTTTCCGGAGTGACGGCGAATCCGAGGCGCCGTCCCAGAATCGCCATCATCGCGATCGAACTGTCGGCGATCGTCGACGACACCGGCCGGGGTGGCGAGCCACGCCCAGTCGGGATCGAGGCGGTATCGCGCGTCGACCGGTGACGTCTCCGCTCCTAAGCAGACAGTCAGCCCCAAGTAACCGGAAGCTCGTGCACCCCGTAAATGTTCATGTTCGTCCGCAACGGCACCTCCCCAGCCGGAACCGCGAGCCGCAGGTCCGGGAAACGGCGGAACAATCCCTCGAACCCAGCCCGCATCTCGATACGAGCCAGCTGCTGCCCGAGACACTGATGAATCCCGTGCCCGAACGCCACCTGCCCCCGGACCTTCCGGTGCACGTCAAGCACATCGGGGTTCTCGAAGCGACCCGGATCGCGGTTGGCGGCGAGCAGCGACACGACCACAGTCGATCCAGCCGGAATCGTCTCGCCGCCGAGCTCGACGTCCTCCGTCGCGTAGCGGTAGAAGATGTCGGCCACCGACAGGTAGCGCATCAGTTCCTCCACCGCGTTGGAGAACAGCGAAGGGTCGGCCCGCAGTTCGGCCAGCGGCGCGGGGTTCTCGAGCAACGCGAAGGCACCCAGCGACAGCATGTTCGCGGTCGTCTCATGCCCGGCCAGCAACAGCAGGAACGCCATCCCGGTCAGCTCTTCGATACTCAAATCCGAGTCGCGAGCAAGATCAGACAGGATGTCCTCGCCAGGCTCAGCACGCTTGTCCGCACACAGCTGGCCCAGGTACCCCATCATCGCGCCAAAAGCGGCCATCTTGTCTTCGAGGTTCACGTCCCGTTCCATGAACTTCGACGAGTTCGCCTGGAAGGTCTCGCGGTCGGCGTAGGGAACGCCGAGCAGCTCGCAGATCACCAGCGACGGCACCGGAAGCGCGAACTCCCGCACGAGATCGATCGGCGGCGCCAGCTGCGCGACGGCGTCCAGTTGCTCTTCGGTGATCTTGATGATCCCGTCTTCGAGCTGTTTCATCCGCTTGACGGTGAACGCGCCGGTGAGCTTGCGCCGCAACCGGGTGTGGTCGGGGGCGTCCATGCTGATGAACAAGCCGGGGATCTGCGGCGACGGCTCGGTCGCGACCGGCATCCCCGGCGTCTCGTACGGCACGTGGACCACGCCGAGGTCCAGGCGGTTAGAGAACCGCGCGTCGGACATGACGTGGCGGACCGCGTCGTAGCCGGTGATCAGCCAGCCCTCGTGGCCGTCCGGGAACAGCATCGGGCTGACCGGGCGGGTTTCGCGCAGCGCGGTGATCGCGGCGGGCGGGTCGAACGGGCCGGCGTCGCGGTCCATCGGCAGGCCCTGGACCGGGGAAAGCTGCTGGCTCATCGGAAATCCTCTCGTGGTGGCTTGATGTCACCACGATCGCGGAGAGGCCAGACACCGAGCGGTCACGGCGCTGACACGGGCCGGGAGCCGCGTCAGGGCGCGAGGGGCGCCGCGACCAGTTCGGTCCACGAGCTCGCCGCGCCGTTCCGCGTGGCCTGGTCGAATGCTTTGTCGCCGAGGTGGTTGCGCGCCTCCTGCTCGATCCGTGTCACGTCCGGGTTCGACAGGTCTTTCCGGCCGAGCACCTGCGCGCTCGCCGCCAGCAGCCGCGCGGCGTGGTCGTACTGTGCACGCCGCAATGCCAGGTCAGCGACCCCGACGACCATCTGCGCGATCACTGGCGCGCGGCCGGTTTCCGCTGCCGCGTCGCAGGCTGCGGCACGGTGTTCGCGCGCCTCGTCGAGATCGGCGGTGAACCAGGCGTGCAGGTCGTGGGTCGCGGCCCGCAGGTGCGGTTGCCGCGCTTCTTCTCCCAGCAGGCTCATCGCCTGGCCGAATTGGTCGAAGGCGTCCTGCTCGTTGCCGTTCCACCGGGCCAATTCGGTCCGGACCAAGGCGAGCGACGCCAGCGTCCCGGGCCAGGTGACGCCTTCGGCGAGGCTTTCCGCCTCGGCCACCGCGGCGGCGCTGGCGTCCTTGTCCCCGGCGAGCCAGTGCAGCCGGGCCTGCCGCATGCGCATCTGGACGACGTCGTCGAGCGCGTCCAGTTCGGTGACGACGGCGATCGCCTGGTCGAAGTGCTCGCTGGCCTCGGCGAATTCGCCGCGCATGGCCACGCAATCGGCGAGTTCGGTCTGCGCGAACGAGATGCCGAACCGTTCGCCGAGCACCCGGAACTCGACCAGTGATTCGTCGAACCAGGATTCGCAGTCCTGGCCGAGCATCATCCGCAGCTTGCCGATGTGCAGCCGCGACAACGCGCGCACCCACGGATCCTCGTCGCTCAGCAGCGACTCCCAGGCCGGCAGGAGCGCGTCCATGTCGCGCAGCATCATTTCCAGCGGCACCACCAGCCGCAGCGCCGCGTGGCGGTTCCGGTCGTGCTTGCCGAGTTCGTACGCCTGGTGGATCCACTTCGCGGCCTCCGGCATGTCGCCGGGTCCGGACGTGACGAACATCGAGGTCAGGGCGTACACGATGGCCTTGATCCCGTCGGGGACCTCGCCGGGAGTCGCGATCGCGGCGCTGATCAGCTCCATGCCCTCGGCCTTGCGGCCCACGAGCCACCAGTACCAGCCGCAGGCGGCGGCGAGCCGCATCGACGCGTGGGCGTCGCCGGCCGCGAGCGCGCCGCGCATCGCCGAGACGAGATTGTCGTGCTCTGCCTTGAGAACGGTGAGCCACTCCAACTGCTCGCCGCGGCGCAGGCGGGGTTCCGCGTTCTCGGCCAGCTCGGTGAAGTACGCGAGATGCGCCTGCCGGGCGAGGTCCGTCTCTCCGGCCTCGGCGAGCCGTGCGGCGCTGTACTCCTTGATCGTGCCGAGCATCCGGTACCGCGGCTCGCCTTCGCCGAACGCGACGAGCAGGGACTTGTCGCTGAGCGCGGTGAGCAGGTCCAGCACCTCGTACGCGTCGACCAAGTCGCCCGCGCAGACCCGCTCCGCTGCCGCCAAGCTTGCACCGCCGGCGAACACCGACAGCCTGCTCAGCACGAGCCGTTCGCCGTCGCTGAGCAGCTCCCAGCTCCAGTCGACCATCGCGCGCAGTGTCCGGTGCCGGGGGAGAGCGGTGCGGCTGCCGCCGGTGAGCAGCCGGAACCGGTCGTCGAGGCGGTCCGCGAGCTGCTCGGCCGACAGCGTGCGGAGCCGGACCGCCGCGAGTTCGATCGCGAGCGGCATCCCGTCCAGCGCGGTGCAGATGCGGGCCAGCGTCCGGTCGTCCGCGAGGTCCTGGCGTCGCGTCGTCGCCCGGTCCCGCAGCAGCTGGACGGCCTCGGCCTGCGCGAGCGGTTCGACCGGCCACAGCGCCTCGCCGGTGATCCCCAGCGGTTCCCGGCTCGTCGCGAGGATCCGCAATCCGTGGCACTCGCCGAGCAGCCGGTGGGCGAGTGCGGCCGCGGACTCGATGACGTGCTCGCAGTTGTCCAGCACCAGCACCATTTCGCGGTCGCGGATCGCCGAGACCAGCCGGTCCACCGGATCCGCGGAGGACGCTTCCCCGAGCAGCGCGTCGCGCAGCCCGAGCCCGGACAGCGTGGCCTGCGCGACGTCGTCGCCGTTCCCGATGGCGGCCAGCTCCACCAGCCAGGCGCCGTGGTGCAGTCCGTCGACCAGCGTGCGGGCGGTTTCCGTTGCCAGCCGGGTCTTTCCCGACCCGCCGGGACCGGTCAAGGTGGTGAGCCGATGCCGCGACACCATGTCCCGGACGGCGGCGACATCGGCTTCTTTGCCGACGTAGCTGGTGAATTCGGCGCGCAGGTTGGTCTTGCGGCTTTCCTCGCGTCGCCCCACCTCGCCGCGCAGCAACGCGACGTGCAACGCGGACAGTTCGGGCGACGGATCGGCGCCCAGCTCGTCGATCAGCGTCTCCCGGAGGCGCTGAAATGCTTGCAACGCTTCGGTGTTCCGACCTGCGGCGGCGAGCGCCCGCATCAGCGCGGCGACGAGCTTCTCCCGCACCGGGTTCGCGGCCACCAGGTCGGTCAGTTCCGCGACGAGGTCCGCGCCGCGGCCGAGATCGAGTTCTGCTTCGAACCGGTCTTCCATGGCCGCCAGACGCAGAGCCTCGAGCCGGGTGGCCGCCGCGTCGAACGCCTCGCTGTCCTGCAAGCCGACGTCCTGCATCGCGGGCCCGCGCCACAATTCGAGCGCTTCGCGCAGCCGCCCAGGCCCGTGGTCGTCCCGGGCCTGGGCAACAAGCCGCTCGAAGCGCACCGCGTCGACCGCGTCCGGGTCGAGCGCGAGCCGGTAGCCGTCCGTCAGTCCTTCGACGACGGCTCCCGGCAATGCCTTGCGCAGCCGGGAAACCAGGCGTTGCAAGGCATTCGCGGCCTCGGCGGGCGGATGCTCGCCCCAGATCCAGTCGATCAGCGTCGCCTTGGGAACGACCTGGCCCGGCCGGAGCGCGAGGGCGACGAGCAGTCCGCGCAGGCGCGCGCCCGGAACGTCGGCCACGTCGCCGTCGCGGACCTCGAACGGACCCAGGATCTTGATCTGCACCTGCACGATCCTGCCATCCGATCGGGTGGTCAGGCAGCGGGATAGAGAACGATGTCGTCGAGCCGCGTGCGGGCGTGGACCTTGAGCGCGGCGCCCGAGCTGTCCGGCGCGCCGAGAGTGCTGCGGACCAGGCCTTTCGTGCTCTTCGCGTCGACGTCGGCGGCGATGCCCGCGCTGACGCCGACCTCGATCCCGCCCGCCGCGTTCGACAGCTCCACCTGGCCGCGCGTGACCCGCCCGATCCGGATCGGGCAGTTGGCCGCCTTGGCGACGACGCTGCCGTCGGCCGTCCCGATGTCGAAGCTGCCGTTCGAGCCGCCGAGGTCGATGTCGGCGCGGGCGTGGCCGATCCAGACCTTGCCGGTCGTGCCATGATAGCGGATCTCGCCGTCGGCCTCGCCGATGCGCAGACCGGCCGTGCTGCCCTCGATGACTGCTTCGCCGGCGACGTGGCCGACCGCGAGCCCGCCCGCGCCGAGGTTGCCGTGCAGTGCGGCGACCCGGTCGAGCTGAACCTGGCCCGAGCCGATGTTGACCTCGCAGTCGCCGAGGATGCCGTCCGCCTGCACTTCGGTCCAGGCCGTGTTCAGGACGAGCTTCGATCCGGCGGGCAGTTCGATCGCGATCTCGACGGAGCCGGTCTGGCTGCCGGACTTGGTGGTCTTGACCGACAGCACGCCGTCGGCGAACTCGACCTTGGTCTTCTCGGCGACCTTCACATCGGTGGAGTTCGCCGCGTTGACGGGCTGCACCCGGACGACGGTGTCGGTGCGCTCGCTGGCCGCGATCCGGACGCGGGCGCCGGCGGTGGTGAGGGCGGCGGTGATGGGGTTGGGGGTGGTGAACGTGGACATTTCCGGTCTCCTTGGGGTGGCTCGGTGGTTCGTTGTGACCACATTCGCCTGCCGGGGAGACACGCGGCTGTCACGGCTCAGACGCCGAGGATCGCCGGTGTCAGCGGCGGTGTCAGCGGGAACTGGCGGCGCACTGGGGGCTCGAGCCACCCGCGCTGATCGGCCACGACATCGGCGGCGGGATCGTGGTCCGGGGCATTTCGCGCCCGAGGACAATCCCGCCGATACCGGCGACGCGCTGCCGCGTTTCCTCGGCTGATCCGGGCCGGCGATAAGAAATGGTGATCGAGAACAATGCAAACGCAAGCGAAAAGGAACGGAGTTCCTGCGCCACTCGGCCCAATTCGCCGCCGAATCGCTTTCGGTGCTCCCCGGTTGTGGTGAACTCGGGCGCCAGAAGGTCTTCGCGATCAAAGGGGATATGCCGTGGTGATTCTTTCCTTGCTGGGTTCGAGTGTGCTGGCGGCCGGAGTGCTTACGACGTCCGGGACGGCCGTCGCGCCGGTTCCTTGCGACGCGGTCGGTCTCAGTTCCGCCATCGCATCCGCCAACGCGCATCCGGGAAGTTCGATCGACCTGGCGGAGAATTGCACGTACCAGCTCACCGCGGCGTTGCCCGCGATCACCGCGCCGACGACCGTCAACGGCCATCACGCTACTCTCGCCCGCACGCAAACTGCCGCGCCTTTTCGCATTCTCCGCACTGACGCGGCCGGGGTGTCGATTTCCGATCTTTCGGTCACCGGCGGCCGCACCGCGCCGGGAGAAGACGGCGGTGGCATCCTCAACACCGGTTCGCTTGCGCTGCTCCGGGTGACGATCCGCGGCAATTCCACCGGTGACGGCCTGCCTGCCGCGGACGGCGGGTCCGGGGGCGGCGTGTTCAGTTCGGGCGGCACGCTGTCGATCACCGACAGCACGGTCACCGGCAACGCCACGGGCAACGGCGGTCCCTGGGCCAGAGTCGGCACGGGCGGTTTCCCCGGTTCGGGCGGCAGTGGCGGCGGGATCGCGGTCCGCCAGGGCGCCTTGACGGTCGAGCACAGTTCGGTCGGCGGAAACCGGACCGGGAGCGGCGGAGACAGCTCGACGGCTCCCGGTGCCGAGGGGGACAACTGGGCGCACGGCGGACACGGCGGTGGGATCTGGAGCACCCAGCACACCACGGTCGCCGACAGTTCCGTTTGCGACAACAAGGCGGGCGGCGGCGGGATCGGCGGACCGCTCGGAAGCTCGCCCAGCGGATCCGCCGGTCATGGCGGCCCCGGCGGAAGCGGCGGCGGGGCCTACGTCGCGGGCGAGACCACGTTCGCCCGCAGCACGGTGTGCCGCAACACCTCCGGCGACGCGGGCGCCGGGGGCAGCGGCACGACCCGCGGCTACGACGGTAACGCGGGCGACGGAGGCGGAATCTGGACCGGCGCGGGCGCGACGGCCCTCGACGGCACGACGATCGCCGACAACCGCACCGGCTCGCCCGGCACCGGCCGGCCGGGAACCCCCGGCTCCGGCGGCGGGGTCTACGACCACATCGGCGAGCTGACCGTCACCGGAGGCCAGTTCGCGCGCAACCGCGCCGGGCAGGACGGCGGAGGCGTCGCGCTGCACAGCACTCGGAAGCGCCCGCTCGCGCAGTTCCGGATAACCGGGGCGAGGATCGCCGACAACGTCGCGGGCGGCAACGGCGGCGGTATCGCGGTCTCCAGCGTCCACGCCGCCGCGACCCACGTTCTGGCCGACAGCGTGGTCACCGGGAACACCGCGGCCAGGGGCGGCGGGATGCACGTCGGCTCCGGCAACACGGTGAAGCTGGACCACGCCACCGTCACCGGCAACCACCCCGACGACTGCGACCCGGTCGGCTGTCAGGGGGCCGCGCGGGTCGGATGAGGATCGTCCATCAGTGAGTCCTGACCGTGGTGAACGGGAACCTCCGCCTCGGGCGGCTGCAGACCGCTGTGCGGATGGAGTACAAGACTGGCAAGGGATACGAGCAGCTCAACCAGGAGAGCACCGTCAGCCGCCTGTTCGGGAATCTCGACTACGGCCTGTGCGTCCGGAACGTCGAGACGCTCCTCGCTTGGGACCGGCAGGACGTGCATGACTGGGTGAAGGGCGCCTCCAGCTCTCCTTATCCTCCTAACCACAGTCCGGCCTGGGGCAACTAGCAGGCTTGCAGTGCGGCGGCACGCATTCGTTCGTCCGCGAGGAAGGGAGCGGTCCTCGGGCTGAGCACGACGCCGGGAGACTTCCATCCGCGACGCCCGCTCATGCTGGTGAGCGTGCGTACCATTTAGTCCGTTGGCCTAGGAGGAAGCCGTTGGAGCTCACGGAGCGGCTGGCAGCAGTCACGGCGCTTTTCGAGGTGCACCGCAAGGCGCCGTTCCCGAGCCGGTACCGAGGCGGTGCCGACGTGGCAGGCTTCGACATGGTGCTGCTTGATGCGCACCCCGCCGGTTGCGTTTCCACCTGGCTGCAGCGGCAGGGTCTCCTGGACGACTGGAGATGGAACATCCTCGCCGAATACAAGCAGCGGCTCATCCGGGTTATCCCCGAACTGGACGCCTACGGTCGCGAGTACTACCAACGACTCCTGGACATGACGGTATTGGTACTGGAGGCGGACTCCCCGTAGCGGCGGGACTGCCGACGCGAAGACGCGGGGCTCGGTTCAAGTTCCCGCGGGTGCTCGCCGGGAGCTGACCGCGCCCGCTGGGCGCTACGATGCCGGACGTGTCGCTCGACCGCGTTGAGGGGATCCCAGGGCTGCAGTACCGGGTGTCGGACTCGCCCTACATCGAGGGCGTGTACCGGGTGGGGCCGGACGGCGGGCAGGGCGGTTTCGCGCCGGAGCGCATGGTGTCGGTCGTGAACTCGAACTGGGAGCTGCTGGTGTGGGCGTCGGCCGGGGCTACCGCTGTGTCGGTCCGCGGTCCCGAGACGCGGCCCACTGTGGTTCCGTTGGGCGGCGGGCTGGGCAGCGCCTTCGGCGTGATCTTCCGGCACGGCGCATTTCTGCGAAACCTGCCCGTGGGCGGCCTGGTGGACGGCACCGTGTCGAGCCCGTTCACGACGCCGCGCTCGTTCGTGCTGCAGAACACCGAGTGGGAGATCCCCACCTACGAGAACGCGGAAACGTTCGTGGGCCGCCTGGTCCGGGCGGGATTGCTGGTGCGCGACCCGCTGGTGGCCGACGTCCTCGCCGGGGAGCGGCCGGTGCTGGTCACCCCGCGCTCGGTGCAGCGCCGGGTCTCCGCGGCCACGGGCCTGACGCAGGGCATGATCCGGCAGATCGAGCGCGCGCGGCGGGCCACGATGCTGCTGCGCCAGGGCGTGGCCGCGACCGATGTCGTGCATCTGGTCGGGTATCACGACCAGCCGCACCTGGCGCGGTCGCTGAGCCGGTTCGTCGGCCGGACGGCGACCCAGCTGCGGCGGCCCGACGCCGGCGAGATGGTGTCGCTCCTGTACAAGACCGACGCCGAGGTAGCGCCGTAGGTTCTCAGTCAGCCGGAACGACCGGCCGCCGGAACCGAGGAGCACCAATGGCTTTCACGCAGATCTACGTCAACTTGCCGGTCGCCGACCTGGACGCGAGCACGGCGTTCTACACGGCGCTGGGCGGCGAGCTCAACCCGCAGTTCACCGACGAGACGTCCGCGCAGGTCGTCCTCGGCGAGGCGGTGACCGTGCAGCTCATGACACACGAGCAGTTCAGCCAGTTCACCTCGCGGCCGGTGGCCTCCGGAGGCGCGATCGAGTCGATCCTCGCGTTGCCCGCCGAGTCGAAAGAGGAGGTCGACCGGCTGGCCGACGCCGCCGTCGAAGCGGGCGGGTCCGAACCGCGCCTGCCGCAGGACATGGGCTGGCTCTACAACCGCGCGGTGGACGACCCGGACGGCCACAGCTGGGAGCTGCTCTCGTTCGACGCCTCGGCAATGCCCGGCACGCCGGAATGACGTTGGCTGCCTTCTGGCGGGGCTCCGGGCCGCCGCTCGGTCAGGGTTGCCGCCGAGGGCGATTCCCTCGGCGGCTTCGCTAAACGGATATTCGGAAAAACTCCGGCAAAAGGCTTGGTCCGTTCGGGTAGTTTGCTCCGCGCTGGGCCGAGAGCCGGGCGCCCGATGGTTTCCTCGGGGTGATCCCGGGCCCGATGCGCGGAGGCGGTGGAGATGAGCGATCCGTTGTCGAACGGGACCGGTGACCGGGCCGCGCAGGTGGACCAGTGGGTGGCGCGGGCGAAGGAGAAAGCTCAGCGCTACCAGGAGATGCAATCGGCGATCGGCCGGGTGTCGGTGACCGAGTCGTCCCGGGACGGGCTGGTGACCGTCACCGTGGACTCGGCCGGGAACGCGACCGACCTGCGGATCACCGACAAGGTCCGGGAACTGTCGGGCGAGCAGGTGGCGACCGCGGTGCTGACCGCGATGCGGCGTGCGCAGGCCCGGCTGCCGGAGCGGCTCGGCGAGGTGATGACCGAGACCATCGGGGACGACCGGGACACGATCGACACCGTGGTGGGCCGGTACCGGGAGAAGTTCCCGGAGCCGGAGCCCGAGACGCCCGCGCCGCCGGCGGACCCGGCCTCGCGGCAGTCCCTCGGGCAACTGGAGGAGGAGCCGCCACCGCCCGCCCCCTCGACACCGAAACCGAAGCCGCCGAGCCGTCCGAAGGACGACAGCCGCGGCGACGACGGAGACGAGGGCTTCGAAGATCGGTCGTTCCTGACGAGAGGCTGACGGTTCTCGGCTGGCGAATGGGGGATCGAAGTGGGTGAAGCAGACGGCGGATACACCGTCGACCCGGAACAGTTGTCGGCGCACGCGAAAACCGTGCAGCAGGTCGGGGCCGAACTGGGGCAGGCGCTGGCGGCGGCCGAACAGGTGACGATGGGGGTGCAGGCGTACGGCATGATCTGCGGGCCGCTGTTCGTCCCGATGGTGCTCGCGGTGTCCGCCCCGGGACTGATCACGCTGAAGCTGGCGCAGGACGCGATGACGTCGGTGTCGGACACCGTCTCGAAGGTCGCCGACACCTACCGGCGAACGGAGGACGCGCACGTAACGACGCTCAAACCGCTGATGAGCCAGCTGGAGTCCGGCCGGTCAGGATCTCGGCCAGGGCCGGCGGCATGAGCAACCCGCTGGTCGCCGCCAAACAGGACTCGACGACGTGGCATTCCGGGATCAACGTCATCGACGACGCGGCGAGCGCGTACGAGGGGATCTCCTCGGGTTCGTGGATCGAGGGCGGGATCGGCGCGCTCGGCGCGGGCCTGGACGTCCTGACGATGGCGATGAACCCGGTGGGGACCTTGATCTCCTACGGGCTGAACTGGCTGATCGAGCATGTCAAGCCGTTGCAGGACGCGCTGAACCAGCTCGCCGGGGACGCGGACCAGATCGCGGCGTACGCGCAGACCTGGAAGAACGTGGCCGCCGCCGTCGACAAGGCCGCGAAGGACCTGGCCGCGGGCGTCGCGAAGGAGACCGCGCACTGGACCGGCTCGGGCGCGGACGCCTACCGCGCGAACCTCAAGGAGAAGACCGATCATCTCGGCGCCGCGTCGACCTGTGCGGCGGCGGTCGGCACGGTGGTCGAGATCGTCGGGGTGATCACCGGCGCGGTGCGGATGCTCGTCCGCGACATGGTCACCCAGGCGGTCGGCGACTTCATCCAGGACGCGCTGGAGGAGGTCTGCTCGCTCGGCCTCGGCACTCCGGTGGTGGTCGCACAGGTCGTCGAGCAGGTGTCGGCGTGGGTCGAGAAGATCGGCGCGGTCATCAAGAAGCTGATCAACTCGGTCGAAAAGCTGCGGCCGCTGATGAGCAAGCTGGAGGAGATTTTCGCGGCGGTCAAGAAAGCCATGGCCGCGCTGCACGGCCGCGCGGGCGGCGAGGAACCGCACCTCGGCGGCGAGGGCACGCACCCGTCCTCCGCCGAAGGCACGCACGCCACCGGGCCGGAGGGCAGCGGGGACCCGCGCCCCGGCTCGTTGCGGGACGACGCGGCCAACCCCGCGGACCGGGCGCAGGAACCCACTGGCCGCTGCGGGCGGAAGGAACCCGTCGACGCGGCCACCGGCGAAATGTTCATGGTGCAGACCGATGTCGAGCTGCCGGGCGTCCTGCCGCTGGTGCTGCGCCGGACCCACGTGTCCTCCTACCGTTCGGGGAGGCTGTTCGGCCCGTCCTGGTCGTCCACTTTGGACCAGCGGCTGGAGTTCGACGAGCAGGGCGTGTGCTTCGCCGGCCCCGACGGGGTGATCCTGGTCTATCCGCTCCCTCCGGCGGCCGGCGCCACGGTGCTGCCCGTCGTGGGCTCGCGATGGCCGTTGGGGCGGTCCGCGGACGGCGGGTACGTGCTCAGCCAGCCGGAAACCGGTCGGACGCTGCATTTTCCTCCGCCGGAGGACGGTCTCGCCCCGCTCGCCGTCGTCGCCGATCGCCGGGGCAACCGGATCGAGTTCGACCGCGACTCCGACGGCGTGCCCACGGCCGTGCGCCACTCGGGCGGCTACCGCGTCGCGGTGGACAGCGAGGACGGCCGGGTGACCGGACTCCGCCTCGTGAACGGGCCTGGCGACGAGATCGCGCTGACCGGGTTCGGGTACGCCGGCGCTCGGCTGACCTCGGTCACGAACTCGTCCGGACAGGCAATGCGGTTCAGCTACGACGGAGCCGGGCGCGTCGTCCGCTGGGACGACCGGATCGGCGAGTGGTACGCCTACACCTACGACCACGAAGGCCGGTGCGTGCGAACCGACGGCGCGGGCGACATGCTGACCGGCGCCTTCGAGTACGACACCGCGAACCGGATCACCCGCGAGACCGACTCGCTCGGCAATGTCAGCACCTACCACTTCGACGAACTGCACCAGCTGACGCGAGAAGTGGACCCGCTCGGCAACGAGACCAGGTACGAGTGGGACGGGCTCCGCAGACTGGCTTCCCGCACCGACCCGACCGGCCGTACGACGCGGCACGCCTACGACGACGACGGCAATCTCGTCGCTGTCACGCGCCCGGACGGCAGCCAGAGCTTGGCCGAGTACAACGATTTCCGGCAGCCGGTGACGGTGGTGCAGCCGGACGGCGGGATCTGGCGGCGGACGTACACCGCCGCGGGCGACCTCGCCAGCGTGACCGATCCGGCGGGCGCGACGATCCGGTATTCCTACGACGCGAGGGGTTTCCTCGCCGCCATCACCGATCCGGCGGGCGGAACCAAGAGGATCGAGACCGACGCGGCCGGGCTGCCGGTGCGGGTGACCGGGCCTCGCGGCGAGGTGAGCACGTGCACCCGGGACCGGTTCGGCCGGATCGCGACCTTCACCGACGCCGGCGGGAACACCACCCGGCTGGCCTGGACGGTGGAGGGCAGGCTGCTGTCGCGGACGCTGCCGGGCGGCGCCTGCGAGCGCTGGCGCTACGACGCGGAAGGCGGCCAGACCGAGCGGGTGGACGCACTGGGCAACCGCACTCGCGTCGAGCTGACCCATTTCGGGCTGCCGAAGGTCCGGACCGAGGCGGACGGATCCCGGCTCGAATACGAGTACGACACCGAGCTGCGCATCCTCGCGGTCCGCAACGCGCTCGGCCTGACCTGGCGCTACGAGTACGACGCCGCCGGGCGGCTGGTCAGCGAGACGGACTTCAACGGCCGGATGCTCCGCTACGAGCGGGACGGCGCCGGGCGCGTGGAACGACGCACGAACGGCGCCGGCGAATCCACCGTCTTCGTCCGCGACGCGCTCGGCGCGGTAGTGGAGCGCAGGTCGGCGGATGTCGTCACCACGTTCGGCTACGACGAGATGGGCCGGCTGAGCCGGGCGGCCAACGGCGACGCGGAGGTGGTCTTCGAACGGGACGCGCTCGGCCGGGTGCTGGCCGAGACGGTCAACGGCCGCACGCTCCGGTCGGAATTCGACGTCGCCGGGCGGCGGATCGCCCGCACCACGCCGACCGGGAAGCGCAGTGTCTGGGAGTACGACGCGAGCCACCGGCCGACCGCCCTGCGCACCGGCGGGCACGTGATGAGCTTCGGCTACGACCAGGCGGGCCACGAGATCGAACGGCTGCTCGACACCGGCACCGTTCTGGCACAGGCGTGGGACGCCGATCACCGGCTCCTTTCCCAGACCGTCTCCGCCGCGACGGGCGGCTCGGCGCAGCCGCGCCTGGTGCAGCGGCGGGCCTACCACTACCGGCCCGACGGCCTGCTCACCGGGATCGACGACGAACTCGCCGGACCGAGTCGGTTCGAACTCGATCAAGCCGGACGGGTCACCGGCGTATCGGCCGCGCACGGCGTGGAGCAGTACGCCTATGCGCCGACAGGCGTCCTCGCCGCGTCTGCGCTACCCGGCGAGATGCTCGCCCCGCGGGAGTTCGACGGTGCCCTGCTGCGCTCGTCGGGCGGACTGCGGTACCGGCACGACGCCCAGGGCCGCGTCGTCCTTCGGCAGCGCAAGCGGCTGTCCGCGAAACCCGCGACCTGGCACTACCGCTGGGACAGCGAGGACCGTCTGGTCGGCGTCACCACTCCCGACGGGACCCGGTGGCGCTACCGTTACGACCCGCTCGGCCGCCGCATCGCCAAGCAGCGGCTCGGCCCGGACGGCGCCCAGGTGGCCGAGCAGGTCGATTTCGTCTGGGACGGCAGCACGCTCGCGGAGCAAGTGCACAACGGTTCCGCCGCGACCACCTGGGATTGGGCGCCCGGCGGACGGCAGCCGGTGAGCCAGACCCAGCGCGACCGCGGGCAGGAATGGGTCGACCGGCAGTTCTACTCGATTGTCACCGACCTCGTCGGCACCGCGGCCGAGCTCGTCGACGAACAGGGGAACGTGGCCTGGCGCCGGCAGAGTTCGCTGTGGGGAGAGATGCTCGGGCGCCGGACGGACCGGGCGACCACGCCGCTGCGTTTCCCCGGCCAGTACTTCGACGCCGAGAGCGGGCTGCACTACAACTACCACCGCTACTACGATCCGGCCGCGGGACAGTATGTTTCGCACGATCCCCTCGGGTTCGCGCCGTCCCCGAACACCCAGGGCTACGTCGTCAACCCCACCGGCTGGATCGACCCGTTCGGCCTCGAGGGCTGCACTTTCGGCAACCAGCAACCGGAAAGCCTCGACGCGGAGCGGGAAGTGATGCGCCGCAACGGGGTCACGCCGACGACCCCCGGCACGCCCGAATTCGACGCGATGATCAACTCGGGGGACGGACAGCTCAAGTGGGTGGTCACCGACAGCGGGGAGCTGCGCGTCGCGCCGCACACGGTGAACGGCGACGAAATCAGCCACGCCGCCATCGCGGACGGCAGCCGCGTCCGCGCGGCCGGCCAGGCGAACGTCGCGGGCGGCTCCGACGCCGGCTACTTCGGGCTCGAGATCGACAACCACAGCGGGCACTACTTCCACGGGGTGGAGCACGACGGGGACGCGGTGATCCAGGAGGGCGTCGACGCGTTCGGCCGCTACGGTGTCCCGGATACCTGGGAGAGGAGCCCGGTCGGTGGAGGCTGACGAACTCGACGCGCTGAGGTTCGCGGACCCGGCGGACCGGCGGGCCGGGCTGCTGGCCCTGCGGCCTCCGAACGCCGGGACGAACTGGTGGCTCGGCGTGGTCCAGCACGTCACGCTGGCCGCGACCGGCCCCGCGACGCCCGAGGCGGAGCGGCGAGCGTGGGCGGAGCTGGCCGTGGCCGCCTTGGAAACCGCACTCGAGACCGGGGGCCTGGACGCCCGCGAGGTGGCGACCAGGGAAGCGAGACTCTGCCTCGCCTTAGCCCCAGCCGACCGGCCGCGGAGCCTGCGGCCGGACCAGGTCGCCCGTCGTTGCCTGACCCTCGCCGGGATTTCACCGGCCGAGGTCGCCGCGACGCCCTGGTCGTTGCGGGCCGAGGACGTACCGGTGATGCGGAAGTTGCGCCGGGTCCGCATCCTGGTGGTCCCCGCGCTGGAGCTGACGGAGCAGGTCGAGGACGAAGAGCTGCGCGGCGAACTCGCCGAGTGGCGCGACATCGTCCCGACCCTGCCCTGACCCGGCTCGGAGTCCTGAGCGCAACTACGGCGCCTTTCCGGATACTCGCACCCGAACAACGAGAAGTGTCCGCCGTGCTGGAACTGCCCCGCTGCGACGTCAGCCGGATTCCCGTCCGGGTCAACGGCGGCGTCGTTGACGCCGTGGGCATTTGCGCCTGGTGGGGCAGGAGGTCCGGTACGCAGCGGCCCAGGATGCGACCGCTCAGCCCTTCGCCCAAGAGTCGCCGTTGACTGTCTGGACGCACTCCCGGCTCGCGTATTCCCGGGCGGAAATCCGCCTGTCCGGCGGGATGAAGGCCGCCAGCGACGAGCGCTCGTGCTCGGTCATCGGGCGAGCGGTGCGGCGCTGACCGTCCCACATGACCAGCACTGCCTCCGACTTCGCGCGGATGGTTCCGCCGGCCGAGACTCCCTCGGAAATCAGCACGCTCGACGTGCCCAGTTCCAGGACTGCCAGGGGCACCGTCACCGGGCCGTCCGCGGGCGTGATTTCGCGGCGTTAGTCGATGTGCTGAGAGCGGAGGACGCACGGCGGGTGTGGTGTGCCGAGACTGGTGACCAGCCACTCGGCCCGCGTTTCCTCCAGCAGGCCGAGATACGCGGTCGCGGTGAGGTGGCCCAGCGCGTCTGTCTCGTGGGGCCGGCGTTGATGGTCGCTTCGCCACCTGGACGCACGGTATGCAGTCCCGGCCGCGTGGCCGAGCGGGCGGGCGGGTTCGCTGCCCGGCCGGGGGAGCATCTCCCAGCCGGGCGGGTGCCGGTCTCGTTTCGGCGATGGTCCGGATCACCGGTTCAGCCGACTCGGTCGGCAGCAGGTCCGGGACAAGGCCGTCTGTTCGAAGGATTCCAGGTCCGCTGGAAAGAGGCGGTCGCCGAACGCACGACACCGTCCGACGACCGCACGTGGCGAGCCATGGCCGCGTAAGCCAAGTCCCGGAAAACGCGCCGCGCTGCTCGTATCCTTCGACGGGCCGCGAAACCCGTGTATGAAAGAACCCTCGACTGAAACGGAGCCGACACCTTGTTCCTTGCTGGCGGAGAACGACTGCCTCGTCGATAATCAGCCGGAGGTCGCTGTCTTTCGACCGCACGAAGGTGCATAGGTTGCGGTCAGCGTTCCCATTGTCCTGATTCCATCGGTATGCCAGGCGGAATAGACCGGCAGCCCAATTCCGCCTGGCGACCGTCGTCGTTGACGCTCGAGCTTCATGCCCGGGCAGCCGTCGTCAACAGGCTGGAGATCTTCGAATGACTATTCCTGGTACCAGTGCTGGTTGGCTTGGCCGTTGCAGCTGAACATCTGAACGTTCGCTTGGTCGGCCGGGTTGGCGTAAGCGATGTCGAGGCATTTGTTGTTCAGTTGCGACTTGATCTGCATGCCGTCCCAGTACCAGTGCTGGTTGGCTTGGCCGTTGCAGCTGAACATCTGTACATTCGCTTGGTCGGCCGGGTTGGCGTAAGCGATGTCCAGGCACTTGTTGTTCAGCTGCGACTTGATCTGGAAGTCGCCCTGCGGGGCGGCCGGCGAGATGCCGGTCGTCACGCCGAACAGGAGTGCGGTGGTCGCCGCGGCGACGTGTGTGATGAGCATCAAAAACTCCCCGAAATGCGTGATTAAGGATCGATGTTCCCCAGGTGCACAGCCGGCG
Organism: Amycolatopsis sp. cg13; assembly: GCF_041346965.1. Classification (GTDB taxonomy): domain Bacteria; phylum Actinomycetota; class Actinomycetes; order Mycobacteriales; family Pseudonocardiaceae; genus Amycolatopsis. The sequence continues at coordinate 947,557 of NZ_CP166848.1, read as the reverse complement.
ACGGCCCGTCTGGTATTGCCGACACTGTCGGCGCTGCCGGGTGCCGACTGTGCGAGGACAACGATCGCAGTCCGCGCAGTGCCTCCGCATCGTGACGGATACGGAAAACCGGTCTCCGTGCTGACACGGAGGCGCGCTATAGCCGAGCCCTCTACAGTGGGTTGGTGGAGCAGGGGGCTCAACGGCTGGCCGTGGTGCTGGCGCTGGCAGCTGGTGTCGTCACGGTGGCCACCGGTGTGGTGCTCGCGGTGTCGCCGGCGGGTTCGGACATCGCTCACTTCGCGGTCTGCGTCGGGCTCGCGGTGCCGGCGATGGTGCTCGGTCTGGTCGTGGCCCGGCGGCGGCCCGTCAACGTGGTCGGCCCGCTGCTGGTGATGATGGGGCTCGCGCCGTGTGTGGTCGGGCTGTTGGACATCGCCACGACGGTCGCCGCACGTCGGCCCGGAGTGTTGCCCGGCGCCAGCGTGATCGCGGCGTTGGACTGGGGCGTCTGGCCGCTGTGGTATCTGCCCGTGGCGCTGTTGACGCTGTACTTCCCGGACGGGTCGTTGCCCTCCCGGCGCTGGCGGGTTGTCGTGGTCGGGATGCCGGTGCTGATCATCGCGTTGGCACTGCCGCAGACCGCCGGCGACGACGGTCTGCCAAACATGTTCGCGATCGTGCTGCTCGCCGCGTTCCTGTCGATGCTGGTGGCGACCGCGACCGCACTGGTGCGTCGTTACCGCCGGGCCGACGGCGTGCGCCGCGCGCAGCTGACCTGGTTCGTACTCGGCGGCATGTTCCTGCCCGCGACCCTGCTGTTGTGTTGGGCCAGCTACCTGTTGCTCGGCCGGGCGGACATGGTGCTGTTCGGGTTGGCGGCGTTCTATCTCGCGATCCCGGCCGCGACCGCCATCGCGATGCTCCGGCACCGGCTTTACGACCCGGGGCGGGCGCTGTCCGCCACGGTCGCCTACACCGTGGTGACCGCGGGGCTGATCGGAGTCTTCGCCGCGGTGTCCGCGCTGAGCGGAGTGCTCGCCGGCCGTGATTCCGCGGTGGTCGCCGCGGTCGTCACCGCGATCTGCGTCATCGCGCTGGCTCCCGCGCGTGATCGGGTGCAGCACGTGGTCGATCGCAGGCTTTACCCGATCCGCGGGGCCACGTTGACCGCGTTGGACGCCCTGCTCCAGAAAGTACACAGTGGACAGTCCGAACCCGAGCAGGTGGAAGCGGTACTCGGCGAGGCGCTGCGGGATCCCTCGCTGCGCGTGGGCTATCGCCTGCCGGGCCGGGACGATCTCGTCAGCGCGAACGGTGCCGCGCTCTTGTCCGCCGCGGACCGTTCGGTGCCGGTGCGGGTCGGCGATGTCGAGATCGGTGTGCTGCGCTGGACCGGCGCGGGCTCGCGTGAGCTGCTGCGCGAAGTGGCCGCGGCGTGCGCGGTGCTGGTCGAACTGGTCCGGTTGCGCATCGAACTCGCTCAGGCGCTGCGTGAGGTCGAGGTCAGCCGGAATCGGTTGCAGCAAATCGGCTATCAGGAACGACGCCGGCTCGAACGCGACCTGCACGACGGAGCCCAGCAGCGGCTGGTCACGCTCGGCGTGGCATTGCGGTTGGCGCAGCGGCAGTTGCGCGGCGGCACAATCGACGTGAACGGACTGCTCGACCACGGTGTCGCGGAACTCGGCACCGCTGTCGCCGAACTGCGCCAACTCGCGCACGGACTGCGGCCGAGCAGCCTCGACGACGGCCTTGGCCCCGCACTGGCAGCGTTGACGAGCACCCTGCCGATGTCGATCGAACTCGATATCAGTACGGGCGACCTGGCCGATGACGTCGTCACGACCGCGTACTACGTGGTCGCCGAGGCGGTCGCCAACGCGACCAAACACGCGCACGCCAAGCGCATCGCCGTGAGTGTCGGCCAGTGCAGCGACCGGTTGCGGGTCGAGGTGGTCGACGACGGGATCGGCGGCGCAGCGCCGGAGGCCGGATCGGGCCTGGCCGGCCTGTCCGATCGGGTCGCCGCGGCCGGGGGCCGGCTTCGGGTCGAAAGCCCGGCGGGAGCGGGCACCCGCATTGAGGCGGAGCTGCCGTGCGCATCGTGATCGGCGAAGACTCCGTACTGTTCCGGGAGGGCCTGGCCCGCCTGCTCGAGGACACGGGACACGACATCGTCGCCAAGGCAGCGGACGCACCCTCGGTGCTGCGCGCCGTGTACGAGACCGATCCCGACCTGGCGATCATCGACATCCGCATGCCGCCGGAGCACACCGACGACGGCGCCCGCGTCGCCCGGCAGATCCGCGCCGACTTCCCCGAACTGGGAGTCGTACTGCTCTCCCAGCACGTCGAGAGCAAACATTCCGTCGAACTGGTCGCCAGCGGCCGATTCGGATACCTCCTCAAGGACCGGGTCTTCGACGTGGACGACTTCCTCGACGCTCTGCGGCGGGTCGCTGCGGGCGGGTCGGCGCTGGACCCCGACATCGTCACCCGCCTCATCTGCCGACGCTCGCCCGACCGGCCAATGACCGCACTGACCTCCCGTGAACGCGACGTTCTCGCCTTGATGGCCGAAGGCCGCACCAACATCGGCATCGCGCGACGGCTGTACCTGACCGCGCGGACCGTGGAGAGTCACGTCGCCAACATCCTCGCCAAACTCGACCTGACGACCGCCACCGACGAGGACCATCGCCGCGTGCTTGCCGTGCTCGCCTACCTCGGCCGCACAGGACGCACCGACACCGGACCCTCGACCTAGACCGGCAATTCCGCGTTGACGATTTCTTGTAGCCGGCCGCCGCGGCGGCCATCGCGCAGATGTGTCGCGATCGCCTCCAAGGGTGTCGTTCGCGGCACTCGGCCGGGGCTCGAGGGGTCCGTAGCGTCGAGTGACGCAAGGCGATCCGTCTCCGAGGAAGGACTTCCGATGACCGATCTTCCAGCCCCGACCACGCCGTTCCTGGAGCCCGAGGCCAAGAAGCTCGCCGAGGACACCGACCCGCACCCGCGCATCTACGAGCTGCCGCCCGAGGAGGGGCGCAGGATCCTGAGCGACCTGCAGAGCGGCGAGGGTGTCGAGCGCCCGGACGTCGACGAGGAGTGGGTCGACGTCGACGCCGGCGAGTGGGGCACCGTCCGCACCCGCATCATCAAACCCAAGAACGCCACCGGCCCGCTGCCGGTCGTGTTCTACATCCACGGCGCCGGCTGGGTCTTCGGCGACGACAAGACCCACGACCGCCTCTTTCGCGAACTCGCCGTCGGGGCCGGCGCGGCCGGCGTTTTCCCGGTCTACGACTGGGCTCCGGAGAAGGGGTACCCCACGCAGGTCGAGCAGAACTACGCCGTCGGCCAGTGGCTGCAGGCGAACGGCGCCGAGCACGGGCTCGACACCTCCCGGGTCGCCGTCGCCGGCGAATCCGTCGGCGGATGCATGTCCGCGGTCTTCGCGCAGATGAACAAGGACCGCGGCGGGCTGGCGCTCAAGGCGCAGATCCTGCTCTATCCCGTGACCGGGCCGGACTTCGACACCCAGTCGTACCACCAGTTCGCGGAGCACTACTACCTCACCCGCGACGGGATGAAGTGGTTCTGGGACGCGTACACGACCGACGAGAGCAAGCGCGAGGAGAAGTACGCCTCGCCGCTGCGGGCCACGCTCGAAGACCTCGCGGGACTGCCGCCCGCACTCGTCATCACCGCGGAGGCGGACGTCCTTCGGGACGGCGGCGAGCTCTACGCGAACAAGCTCCGCGAGGCCGGGGTCGAGGTGACGGGCGTCCGCATCAGCGGGACCGTGCACGACTTCATGCTGCTGGACGGCCTGCGGGACACTCCGGCCACCAACGTCGCGCGGAAGCTGTCCGTCCAGGCATTGCGCGAGGCGCTGCACCAGGAGTGACACCAGGAGCCGCGTGGGCGGCAGACTAGGCAGAGTCTGCCCGCCCACCGCCGTGCCGACCGCGGCATCCGAGGAGACACGATGAGCCCGACGGCCACAGGACCGCACGTCGACGAGACCGGTGCGCGGGTGGTCGGCGAGGTCGGCCTGCTGGAGTACGCCGACTGCCAGGTCTCGGCGATCCACGGCCTCCGCGACATCTTCCGCGTCGCCAGCGAGTACGCCGTCGAGTCGGCCGATCCTCCGAGCGTGATCCGGGTCAGCACCTGGGCCGTGTCCGCCACCGACGAGGGGCCGGTCATGGCCTGCTCCTCGGACACCCATCCCGAGCTCGAACACCGCCTCAGCCACGTCATCATCCCGCCCAGCCTCGTCGTGCCCGAGCTGATGGCGTCGGTCGGCGAGCTCGCCGACTGGCTTGTCGGCCTCCGGGCCGAGGGCACCACTCTCTGTGCCGTGTGCGCAGGCGTCTTCGTCCTCGCCGAGACCCATCTGCTCGACGGCCGGGACGCCACGACCCACTGGGCGTTCGCCGAGGAGCTGGCGCGGCGCTATCCGGACGTCCGGGTGGACGCCTCCCGCATGGTGGTCGACGACCTCGACATCGTGACGGCCGCGGGGATCCTGGCGTGGGTGGACCTTGGCCTCACGCTGGTCGACCGGATGCTCGGTCCCAGCGTCATGCTGCACACGGCGCGCTTCGTCCTCGCCGACCCGCCCCGCCGGCGCCAGTCCCTCTACCAGGAGTTCACGCCTCGGCTCCAGCACGGCGACGCCGACATTCGCGAGGTGCAGGCCCGGCTGCACGCCAACCTCGACAAGCCCCATTCCGTGGAGCAGCTCGCGCAGACCGCGGCCATGCACACGCGCACCTTCCAGCGACGGTTCAAGGAGGCCACCGGCCTGACGCCGACGGAGTACATCCAGGCGGCGCGCATCGCGAAGGCCCGCGAGTCCCTGGAGCTGACCAACGAGCCGGTCGCTCGGATCTCGCGCAGCGTCGGCTACCTCGACGTGTCGAACTTCCGGCGGCTTTTTCAGCGCGCCACGGGCGTCACACCGTCGGAGTACCGGAACCGGTTCGGCATCGCGGCACGCGTCGGCAGCCGGCAGGACAACTAGCCGCTCGGTCAGCCGGCGAGGATCCGCTCCACGCCCTCGCGATAGGTGGTGATCCGGAAGTCGGGGAAGCGGGCCGCGAATTTCGAGCTGTCGAAGATGTTGTCGTCGCGGTAGCGGACGAGCAGTTCGTACATCTCGTCGAGGGGCTTGACGAAGCGGCGCCCGAGGCGGAAGGCGAGCATCGGCAGCACCGTGTAGCCGATCTTGCGGCCGGTCGCCGCGGCGGCGATCTCGACGAGCTGGGCGTAGGACTGCCGGTCCGGGTCGACCGGCAGATGCCACGTCTGGCCGTAGGCGTCCGGGGTGTTGCCGAGCAGGGCCAGCGCCCGGCTCGCGTCGGGGGTCCAGATCAGGGAGCGCTTGGCGCGGGCGTTGACCGGGACGAACGGCCGCTTGCCCGCCCTGATCCGGTCGAACACCAGCGTATTCGTGTAGCTCTTGGTCCGGCCTGGCCCGTAGAACTCGGGAGCGCGGCCGATGAGACCCTCGACCCGGCCCGCGCGCATGGCCTCGAGCAGCATGGCGGCGAGCTCGCCGCGGACCCGCCCCTTGCGACCGCCCGGCGCGAATGCTGTCGACTCGGTCTGCGGCGCCGACGTTCCCGGATACATGTAGGTGTTGTCGAAGAAGACGAGCTTCGTCCCGTGTCCGGCGCAGGCGTCGATGACGTTGCGCATGATGACGGGGAACTGACGCTCCCACAGCTCCGAGTCCAGGGGCAGGCCGACGGTGAGGTAGGCGATCTCGCTGCCCGCGACCGCACGGCTGGTGGCCTCGGCGTCGGTGAGGTCCGCGGCTACCAGCTCATCGGTGTCGTTGACCTTCGACGGCTTGCGGCTGACGAGACGGATGTCCTTGGTGTGGTTGCGGTAGAGCTCGTGCACGAGCTCGTCGGCGATCGGTCCGCCGGCGCCGAGGACGGTCTGCATTCGGGTCTCCTTGAGGTGATGGGGGGTGTCGACGGCGGCTCAGTCGCGAGCAGCGTCGTGCCACCAGAGGACGATGCGGTCGACCACCGAGGCCGGGGTGCGGACCCAGCCGATGTGGTCGTTGGTCGAACCCGGGGGCGCCTGGTCGCCGGTGTGGTGCCAGCGGGTCACCGAGGCCGGGGCGAAGAGCCGCTTGGCGAGGTCGTCGACGGCGCTGACCGGCGACAGCTTGTCGCCACCCAGACTGATGACAAGGGCAGGCGTGGTGATCGGCTGCTTGATCTCGTAGGGCGGCCGGCCGGTGAGGACCATGCGCGCCCATTCGCGCATCAACGTGCGGGCCCCGGGGCCGCCGAACGCGGGCTTCGGGAGGTAGCCGAACACCGCGGTCGCGGCCGGGACCACGAGTGCCGCCATAGCTGCGAGGTGGAGACCCCCGTAGGCGAAGTGGCGATAGAGCGGGATCGCGCCGGCGACCGTGATCACCCCGTCGGCCGGCGGCCGAGTGAGTTCGTGCCCGGCTACGAGCTGTCCGCCGAGGCTGTGCCCGAGGAGGAGCACTGTCCGTGCGGGCGACTCCGCCCGCGCGGCGGCGACTGCCTGTGCGATGTCGTCGATCTCGTCGCGGTAGGCCCAGTCCTCGCGTCGGCTCGCCCGCGGCTGCCCGCGCTCGAACCCTCGCCGGCGCAGTGCTCGGGCCTGCCACCCGCGTCGCTCGAACTCGGCGACCAGCGGCCGGTAGTAGCCGGAGCCGACGGCCATCGCCGGCGAGATGAGGACGAGCGGCGTGCCGGTGCTGCTCCTCTCAGCGTCCGCCATGGGTCGCCGTCGTCGAGGTGAGCACGGTGAAGCCGATGCCGGCGTCCTGGAGCCGGCGCAGCAGGTTCTCGCCCATCGCGGCAGCGGTGGTGACCTGGCCGGCGGTGGGCGGGTTGTCGTCGAAAGCCAGACACAGCGCCGACTCGGCCAGCATCTTGGCCGTCTCGGTGTAGCCGGGGTCTCCGCCGCTGACCTGGGTGTGCACGGTCTCGCCGCCGCCCTCGCCGACGAAGTCGACGGTGAACCAGGCCCGCTCGCGTCGCTCCGCCGACGGGCCCTCGCCTTGCGGGATGCGCTGGCCGATCGCGCGGCGCAAGGGCGGTACCTGAATTGCGGCCAGCGCGGCGGCGAAGCCGACCACCGCGCCGGCGACGGTCGTGACGTGCCGGGCCCCGGCGTAGTGGGAGTAGGCGAAGTCGGGTCCGTAATCCGGGCGGGCGAGCGCGGACCGCCGGACGACGTCGGGGTCGATCGTGGGCAGCGGGATCAGCCAGGTCCCGAGCACGCCGTCGCGACGGGGGCGGCCGATGCGGGCGCGAACCCGTCGTCCTCGCGGTCGCGGTTCGAGCCGGCGGCGTCCGGACGCGGCCTGCAGCATGGCGCGCGGTCGCGACAGCTGGCCGAGACCGGAGTGCAGCGTGCCTCCGGAGATGGTGGCGTTCGTGCGGACCACTCCTCGGAGGGCCACCGGCGCCCCGGACGGCAGCTGCTGGACGGTGAAGAGAGCGCCGAGATCGTGCGGGATCGAGTCGAAGCCGCAGGCATGGACGATGCGAGCACCGGTCCGCTCGGCCGTCGCGTGGTGCTCGACGTACATCCGGTCGACGAACTCGGGCTCGCCGGTGAGATCGACGTAGTCGGTGCCGGCCGCGGCACAGGCGGCCACGAGCGGTTCGCCGTGCTCCAGGTAGGGGCCGACTGTGGTGATCACGACTCGCGCGGACTCGGCGACGCGTGTCAGGGACTGCGGATCCGAGGAGTCGGCGCGGAGCAGTGCGATGTCCTCCAGTCGCTGGTTGCTCCCGAGGAGACGGCCGCGGACGGCCTCCAGCTTGCCCTGGTTGCGTCCGGCGAGGGCGAGCCTCGCTCCGGAAGGGAGATGGGCAGCGAGGTACTCGGCGGTCAGGCCGCCGGTGAAGCCGGTGGCTCCGAAGAGCACGACGTCGAAGGGGCGCGGGTTCGTGCGTGGGTCCATCGGATCTCGGCTCCTCCGGAAGTGCGCTATGTTTACAGTGCTAACCGAGCGTAGAAGGGTGAAGTAAGCGATGTCAACTTCGGAGAAGGGTGGCTACCATCACGGCGACCTGCGGGCGGCGCTGCTGTCGGCCGCGATGGAGATGCTCGAGGCCGGCGAGCCCTTCTCGCTCCGGGCCGTCGCGCGCCGGGCCGGAGTGTCGCCGACGGCGCCGTACCGCCATTTCAAGGACCGCGACGCGCTGGAGTCCGCATTGGCCGCCGAGGGGTTCCGGGATCTGCTGACGGACCTCGGCGACGGGCGCAACCCGCCGGCCTCGCTCCCGGATCTGGCCGAATTCGCGGTCGCCTATGTCGCCTTCGCGCTGCGGCGCCCGGCCCTCTTCCGCGTGATGTTCGGCAAGCCGTGCGACGACGCGGACGACGAGCGGGTCAAAGCCGCCGACGCCCTGCACGAGCTGCTGGCCGCCGCGCTCGACCGGGTCTTTCCCAAGGCGGACGCCTCGGCCCTGGCGTCGGCCGGCTGGGGGCTCGCGCACGGGCTGGCCTGCCTGTACCTCGACGGCAAGCTGCAGGCCGCGTCGGACGAGGAGGTCGCCGAGCGGGTGCGCGGCGCTTTCCTCGCGATCGCGTCGGTCGGCCCCTGACGCGTGGGCCGCGGCACCCGTTGTTGACAGTGCTCACATGCCGTGCAATCCTCGGTGTTAACGCTGCTTACATCAGAGGAGAGGGCTCATGGCATCGACCGGCAAGCTGACCGACCGGACGGTGGAGGTCGACCTCGGAGGCCGTCTCGTCACCGTCCCCGAAGGCGGCCTCTACGACCGGTTCCGGATGAACACCGACCTCGACGAGGTCGCGCGGGACCCCCGGGTCAGCAGCGTCGACTTCTTCCGCCGGATGCCGAAGACCCGCGTGGAGTCCCGCATCGGACCGACGCTGACGCCGAACTTCTACTACCGCGTTTCCACGGCTCGGCTCACGATGCTCGCTCCGACGAAAGCCGTCCGGGCCCGCCTGCCCGAGGAGCTGGATCCGCTCGAGATCGCCCCGGGGCTCGGGATCGTCTCGGTGATGGCCTTCCGGTACGACGTGTGCGACATCGACTTCTACACCGAGGCCGCCGTCGGCATCGCCGTCAAGCCGGCTCGGCACGGCGGGCTGGGCTTCCTCGACCTGGTCGCCGGGCTCAAGAACGACTCCCTGCATTCCTACGTGCTCTCGCTTCCGGTCAACACCGAGATCGCGCAGGTGCGCGGGCACGACGGCTACGGTTTCCCCAAATGGGTCACCCGGCTCGACGTCGACATCGACGCGCGGCGCACCTCCTTCCGGGTCGCCAACGACCAGGGCGGCCTTGACCTCGCCTTCTCGGCGCCCACCCCGAAGCAGACCGCCCGGCGCACCGGCGAGCACGTCTCGACCCTGACCTCCTACACCACGATCGACGACGCCTGGCACTCCACGACCAGCCAGATCAACCTGCTCTCCGCTGGCGCCGCACGGTTCCCCCGCGGCCTGGACCTGCAGCTCGGCGAGGGCAAGATGAGCGAGGACCTGCGCTCGCTGAAGCCGGTCCGGACGATCCAGCTCGACGTCGCCACCGAAGGCCAGCTGGCCCTGCACATGCCGGTGCCCACCTCCGTCCAGGACCGGAGCTGAGGACGAGATGACCGCCACGAACACGCGCCGCGTCGACACCGCTCTTCCGGCTTCGCTGACGCCGGCCCGGGTCGAGCGCCTGGCCGCCCTGGTCGCCGCTGTCGGCACCCAGCGGGCAGCCACGACCTCGCCGTACACCGGCGCACCGCTCGCGGACCTGCCCGTGTCCGCCCCCGACGACGTCGACGAGGCCTTCGCCCGGGCACGCGCCGCCCAGGCCCGCTGGGCGGCCACCCCGGTGGCCGACCGCGCACGCGTCCTGCTGCGCTTCCACGACCTTGTCCTTCAGCGGCAAGAGGAGGCTCTCGACCTGATGCAGGCCGAGAGCGGCAAAACCCGCCGCGACGCCTTCCTCGAGGTCAGCGACATCGCGATCACCGCCCGCTACTACGCGCGCAGCGCACGGCGGTTGCTCTCGCCCAAGCGCCGCAAGGGCGCGATCCCGGTGCTGACCCACACCACCGAGCTGCACCATCCCAAGGGCGTCGTCACCGTCATCTCGCCGTGGAACTACCCGCTCAGCATGGCCGCCGGCGACGCCATCCCGGCACTGATGGCCGGCAACGCCGTCGTGCAGAAGCCCGACACCCAGACCGCGCTGTGGGCCATGGAGCTGATGCGCGAGGCCGGACTGCCGGCCGACGTGTGGCAGATGGTGGTCGGCCGCGGCAGCTCCATCGGAAACGCGCTCATGGCCGGCGCGGACTACCTGATGTTCACCGGCTCCACCGCAAGCGGACGCCAGATCGCGCGCGACGCGGGGGAGCGGCTCATCGGCGCGTCGCTGGAACTCGGCGGCAAGAACGCCATGGTGGTGCTCGCCGACGCCGACATCGAGAAGGCCGCCGCCGGGGCGGTCGCCGCCTGCTTCCCCTCGGCCGGGCAGCTGTGCGTGTCCGTCGAGCGGCTCTACGTCGCCGATGAGATCCACGACGCGTTCGTGGCCGCGTTCGTCGAGCGCACCCGGGCCATGCGCCTGGGCGCTGCCTACGACTACTCGATGGACATGGGCTCGCTGACCACCCCATCGCAGCTCGAGACGGTCAGCGCACACGTCGACGACGCGGTGTCGAAAGGCGCGACGGTGCTGGCCGGCGGCCGCTCCCGTCCCGACCTCGGACCGCTGTTCTACGAGCCGACGATCCTGGCCGACGTGACGCCGGAGATGACGCTGTACGGCCACGAAACGTTCGGGCCGGTCGTCTCGATCTACCGCTACCAGTCGGTCGACGAGGCGATGGCCAACGCCACGCCGTACGGCCTCAACGCGAGCGTCTGGGGCCGCAACGGCACCGCTGCCCGCAATGTGGCGCGACGGCTGCACGCCGGCACCGTCAACGAGGCGTTCGCCGCCGCCTGGGGCAGCATCGACGCCCCCATGGGCGGCATGGGACTCGGGCCTCGGCCGCCGGCACGGCGCCGACGGACTGCTCAAGTACACCGAAGCCCAAACCGTCGCCCACCAGCGACTCCAGGGCTTCACTCCGCCCCGCGGAGTCGAACACGAGCAGTGGGCGCGGATCCTGACCCGGGCATTCAAGATGCTACGGGCACTGGGCGTCCGATGACCACGAAGTCGCGACGGTTCGCCGTTCGTGCCCGCTTGAAGGAAGATCAGCCATGACCAAACGCGTTCTCCACGTCGTCACCAACGTCGGCCACTACGACGACCCGTCCCACGCCACTGGGCTGTGGCTCTCCGAGCTCACGCACTCCTGGCACGTATTCGACGAGGCGGGCTTCGACCAGACCCTGGTCAGCCCGGCAGGCGGCCCCTCGCCGCTCGAGCCCCGGTCGCTGAAGTTCCCCAACTACGACAAGACCGCCAAGGCCTGGCGCGCCGACCCCGCGAAGATGGACCTGCTCGCGACCACGAAGAGCCCCGGGGAGATCGACTCCGCCGACTTCGACGCCATCTACTTCACCGGCGGCCACGCCGTGATGTACGACTTCCCCGACTCCGCGGGTCTGCAGCGCATCACCCGCGAGGTCTACGAGCGAGGCGGCGTCGTCTCCTCGGTCTGCCACGGCTACTGCGGCCTGCTCAACACCCGGCTCTCCGACGGCTCGTACCTCATCAACGGCAAGCACATGACCGGCTTCGCCTGGCAGGAGGAGGTGCTCGCCCGCGTCGACAAACTGGTGCCCTACAACGCCGAGGAACGCGCGAAGGAACGCGGCGCGCTCTACGAGAAGGCCAAGCTGCCGTTCGTCTCCTACGCCGTGACCGACGGCAACCTCGTGACCGGCCAGAACCCGGGCTCGGCCAAGGCCACGGCGCGAAAGGTCGTCGAAGCCATCGAGGGCCGGTCGTGAGCGCCGTGACCTGATCAGTTCTGCACTGGCGGAGTCTCCATTCGACTGGAAGCCGAAGTCGCCAGCCGCCTCGACGCTTGACACTCGGCCTTAGCGCGCGACCGCGTAACCGAAAGATCTGGGCGGCCTTCCCGCGCCCCGCCCCGTCTGTTCGACAAGACCGGCACGGACATTCCGGCGGAACGCTGCTCGACTGGTCCAGCGCCTCATTGCCCGGAACAACGGACGGTCGCGGGCGCTGAATTCCAGGCGAGTCGAGACTTGATTCCTGGACGGAAAAACACAGGAAATCCGAACGGGCAGCCGGGAGTATTGCGCGAGTGTCCACTGTGGAGCACCTGGGCCATGCGCCGCTCAGAATCGCGGGCGTCTCGGATGCGTTCTCGCGGCCGAGCTTTGGCTCGCACGGCCAGGCGTTTCACCGCGCCGACGGCGACATCGCGACAGTCTGACAGGCGCCTGGCCAGCAGTATATCCGCTGGCCAGGCACCACCTTGAGGCCTTTTCCGTGCGTGGTTCGCCTATTGCGGGGCGCGGATCCAGTGAGGTTTAGCCGCGGCCTGCGGCTCTGTCGCCCGGCCGCGGCCAAGCGCTCGGGGTCAGCGGTCCTTCTGCTCGGCCCACCACTTCTGCCCGGCCTCGGGCAGCGTCTGGATCGGGTCGTAGTACGGGTACTTCCGCTGCAACGCCTCCGGGTCCTCGTGCTCGATCCCGGTCCGGTAGTTCTTGGTCCAGTACGAAATCCCCAGATCGCGGTCGTACTCGGCGAGCTGGTGCACCCACCGCTTCCCGACGTAAGGAACGTCGCACACAATCCGCGGCGTGGCATACCCCGGCAGATATCCCATAATGGAATGCTGCAATTCCTGCGCCTCGTGCACGGAAACCCGCCAGTGCTCCGCATTCGGGATCATGTCGCACATGTAAAAATAGTAAGGCAAGATATTAGCCTCACCCTGCAAGGCAAAACAGAGATCCAAAAGCGCCGCTGGAGTAGCATTCACCCCGCGCATCAACACGCCCTGATTCCGCACATCCCGCACACCCACCTGCAACGCCGTCCGCGCCGCCTCCGCGACCAACGGCGTCACCGACTGTGCGTGGTTCACGTGCGTGTGAATAGCCAGGTTCACCCCACGGGCCTGCGCCGTAAGGGCGACCCGCTGCAGTCCCTCGGTCACCTTCGGCTGCAGCCAGTGCTGGGGCAGCGCCGCGAGCGCCTTCGTGGCCAGGCGGATGTCGCGCACGGTCTCGATGTCCATCAGCCGCATCAGGAAGGACTCCAGTTGCGGCCACGGCACGTTGGCCACGTCGCCGCCGGAGACGACCACGTCGCGGACGCCGGGGGTGCGCTTCAGGTAGTCGATCATGGCGTCCTGCCGGTCGACCGGCTTGAGCGCGAGCTTGTGCTTCTCGACCTGCTCGGTCGAGTTGCCGACGAGGTCCATCCGGGTGCAGTGCCCGCAGTACTGCGGGCAGGTCGAGATCATCTCGGCCAGCACCTTCGTCGGATAGCGGTGGGTGAGCCCCTCGACCACCCACATCTCGGCCTCGTGCAGCGAGTCGCGTTCGGCGTGCGGGTGGCTGGGCCACACCGGGTGCCGGTCGCTGCGCACGGGAAGCATGTAGCGGCGGATCGGGTCGGCGTAGAACGCCTCGGTGACCTTCGCCGGGTCGGTGCCCGCGTGCGGGGCCATCGTGTTGATCATCTGCGGCGGCAGCAGCATCGACATCGTGGCCATCTCGCGCTGGTCGGCGAGCAGGTCCTCGTAGAACCGCTCCTCCAGCAGGTCGCCCATCAGGGCCCGCAGCTGCTTGGCGTTGCGCACGCAGTGCACGCGCTGCCACTGGGCGTCCCGCCACTCTGCTTCGGTGACGTCGTGCCAGCCGGGGAAGCGGCGCCAGTCGGGTTCTGCCAACTCTGCGCGGACGTACTCGTACGGCTGGTCGAAGGCGGCGGCAGTCGGCACAGGTTCCTGGATCGCAGTCATCTGTACTCCTAGTCGTCGGGAACGCGTGAAAATATCCTGCCATAACGTTAGTCGACCGTAAATCTTTCTGCAGGATGACCCGGTCTGCCCTGCTAGGGGGACCAGGCGGGAGACTCGGGGAGTGAACGACAGCACCACGCTCCTGCTCGGCGGCCGCGTCTACACCCCGTCCTCCCCGGACGCCACCGCGATGGCGGTCTCCGGCGGCACCGTGGTGTGGGTCGGGCAGGACGCTCCGGCCCGCGCGCTGCACCCGGACGCCGAGGTGGTCGACCTGGACGGGGCGTTCGTCGCGCCGGCGTTCGTGGACGCGCACGTGCACGCCACCTCCACCGGCCTGCACCTGACCGGTCTCGACCTGACCGCCGTCCGCAGCTCTGCCGACCTGCTCGCCGCGGTGCGCGGGGCCGTCGTTCCCGGGCAGGTCCTGCTCGCGCACGGCTGGGACGAGTCGTCCTGGACCGACCAGCGGCTCCCGAGCCGCGCCGAACTCGACGCCGCGGCCGGGGACACGCCCGTCTACTTGAGCCGCGTCGACGTCCACTCCGCGCTGGTCTCGAGCGCGCTCACGAAACTCGCGCCCGGTGTCGAGGCCGCGGCGGGATGGTCCGCAGACGGACCGCTCACCCGCGCCGCCCACCACCTCGTCCGGGGAGCAGCCCGCGACGCGGTCACCCGGCCGCAGCGCCAAGCGGCCCAGCGCGCGTTCCTCGCGACGGCCGCCGCGCGCGGGATCGTGTCGGTGCACGAATGCGCGGGCCCGGACATCTCCGGCGAGGAAGACTTCGCCGACCTCCTGGCGCTGGCCAGCCCGGAACTGCCCGAGGTCGTCGGCTACTGGGGCCAGCTGAACGCCCTCGACAGCGCCCGCCGCCTCGGCGCGCACGGCGTCGCCGGAGACCTGTTCGTGGACGGAGCCCTCGGCTCGCGAACCGCGGCCCTCACCGCGCCGTACTCCGACGAGCCCGGCACCTCCGGCTCCCTCTACGCCGACGCCGCCGTCATCGCCGATCACCTCGTCGCCTGCACCGAGGCCGGGCTGCAGGCGGGTTTCCACGTCATCGGCGACGCCGCCGTCGGCGAGGTGATCGAGGGGTTCCGGCTGGCCGAGAAGCAGGTCGGCCAGCGTCCCCTCGCCGCGCGCCACCACCGGCTGGAGCACCTGGAAATGGTCACCCAGGACCAGGCGCGCGCACTCGCCGGATGGGGCGTCGTCGCGTCCGTGCAGCCGCTGTTCGACGAAGCCTGGGGCGGCGACTCCGGCATGTACGCCGAACGTCTCGGTGCCCGTGCGACAGCGCTGAACCCGTTCGCGCAGCTCGCTGCCGAAGGAGTCGTGCTCGCCTTCGGCAGCGACGCGCCCGTGACCGCTGTCGACCCGTGGGCCGCCGTACGCGCGGCCGTGCACCACCACACTCCCGAAGCGCGCCTCTCCGCCCGCGCGGCCTTCACCGCGCACACGCGTGCCGGACACCGATCGGCGGGCGTCAACGACGGCGTCACCGGCAGCCTCGTCCCCGGCGCGCCCGCGCACTACGCGATCTGGGACGCGGCCGATCTCGTAGTCGCCACAGCCGACAGCCGCGTGCAGCGCTGGTCCACCGACCCGCGTTCGGGCGTGCCGCCGCTGCCGAGGCTGGAGCCGGGCGCGCCGCTGCCGCGCTGCCTGCGCACGGTCCGCGGCGGGACGGTCATCTACGACGAGTTCACACCGGCCGCTTAGAGTTCCGGGTGTGGCAGTGAGCGTGGCGGACGCCGATTCGGGCGTTCCGCACAAGACCAAGCGAAAGCGGGCGTGGAAGCCCTGGCTCGCGCGCGTACTGGCGACGGCGGCGACGGGTTACGGCTACTACCTCAGCTTCGCGCCGCGCCCGCTGTGGTGGCTGGCCCCGATCGCGTTCGCCGCGTTCGCGCTGGTCCTTCGTGGACGGTCGTTCCGCGGCGCGTTCGGGTACGGCTTCGTGTTCGGCATGGCGTTCTTCGTGCCGCTGCTGACCTGGCTGCAGGACTTCCTCGGCCGCGACTTCGGGCCGCTGCCGTGGCTGGCGCTGTCGTTCGCGCTGTCGCTCTACTTCGGACTCGCCGGGTGGCTGATCCGGGTCGTGGCGCGGCTGCCGCTGGCGCCGCTCTGGGGCGCTCTGGTGTTCGTCGCGCTCGAAACGCCGCGCACGTGGTTCCCGTTCGGCGGGTTCCCGTGGGGCCGCGTCGCGTTCAGCCAGCCCGAAGGCGCGTTCCTGCCGCTGGCGTCGGTCGGCGGCGCGCCGCTGGTCGGTTTCGCCGTCGTGCTCACCGGTTTCGGCCTGGCGGCGCTCATCGCCCGGCTGTGGCGCACGCGCAAAGCCTGGGACCGCGCGCTGGTCTGGCCCGCCGTGTTCGCCGTCCTTCCCGCCGCGGCCGGGCTCGCGGTGTGGCCGACGATCGGCACCGAGGCGCAGAACGGTTCGCTCACCGTCGCGTCCGTGCAGGGCAACGCGCCGGACATCGGCCTGGCCTTGCAAGGACAGCGCGGGGTGCTGCGCGCGAACGCCCTCGCCGAAAGCTCCCGGCTGCTGCAGAAGGTCCAATCAGGACAGGCGCCGAAGCCGGATCTGGTGCTGTGGCCGGAAACCTCGACCCCGCTCGACGGCGACGACCCGGGCGTCGACCAGATGCTGTCCGCCTTCGGGGCGCCCGGGATCATCGGCGCGCTCGTGCGCACGCCGGACGGCGCGGCGGAGAACTCCGCTGTCGTTTGGGATCCGAACACCGGCCCGGGACAGCGTTACGTCAAACAGGATCTGGTTCCTTTCGGCGAATACGTGCCCGCCCGCGCGATCGCGCGGCTGGTGACGCCGTTCATCGACGACACCCGCGACATGCGTCCCGGCGACGGCTCCAACGCCGCGCTGTCGGTCGCGGGGGCCAAGATCGGCGTGTTCATCTGCTACGAGTCGGCGTTCGACGGTCCCGCGCGCGACGCGACGAAGTCGGGCGGCGAACTGCTCGTCGTGCCGACGAACAACGCGTGGTACGGGCCGGGGGAGATGAGCTACCAGCAGCTGGCGATGGCGCGGCTGCGCGCGGTCGAACACGGGCGCGCGGTGGTGGTGTCGGCGGTGTCCGGGGTGAGCGCCCTGGTCGCCCCGGACGGGACGATCACCAGCTCCACCGGGCTTTTCACGGCGGATGCCCTGGTCGGGCGCGTGCCGCTGCGCACGCAGACTACGCTGTCGGATCGAATCGGTGCGTGGACGGAGTACGGACTGCTGGCGTTGGCGATCGCGGGTGTCGCCGGCGGGTTCGTGCTCCGTTTTCGCACCCGGCGCGGCACGGCGGCGCCGACGGGGACCACAGCAGGGGAAGCGGCGGGCTGACCCGCCGGATGCGGAGGAGACGGATGGCGCAGGCGCCGCGGGGGGCCGAAACGATCGAACCGGTGCTGGTGGTGATCCCGACCTACAACGAGCGGGAGAACCTCGGCCCGGTGCTGGACCGGCTCCACAAGGCACTCCCGGACGTCGACGTGCTCGTCGTCGACGACGGCAGCCCGGACGGCACGGGGGAGCTGGCCGACGAGCGCGCGGCCGCGGACAAGCGGGTGCACGTGCTGCACCGCACCGCGAAGGAAGGCCTCGGCAAGGCCTACATCGCCGGGTTCCATTGGGGGATGGAGCGCGGTTACGCGACGTTCGTGGAGATGGACGCCGACGGTTCGCACGCGCCGGAGGACCTGCCGCGCCTGCTGGACGCGGTCGGCGACGCGGACCTGTCGATCGGGTCGCGGTACGTGCCCGGCGGCAGCACGGTGAACTGGCCGCTGCGCCGGACCCTGCTCTCGCGCGGGGCGAACCTGTACTCGCGGATCGCGCTGGGCATCAAGGTGGCGGACATGACCGCGGGGTTCCGCGCGTACCGCCGCCCGGTGCTGGAGAAGCTGGCGCTGAACGAGGTCGCCTCGCACGGCTACTGCTTCCAGATCGACCTCACGCGCCGCACCGCGGACGCCGGGTTCGACATCGTCGAGGTGCCGATCACCTTCACCGACCGGGAGATCGGCGTGTCGAAGATGAGCGGCGGCATCATGTCCGAGGCGTTCTTCCGGGTCGCGGAGTGGGGCGTGCAGCGCCGCCTTGCCCAGCTGAAGAAGCTGCTGGGCCGAGGCTGACGGTTTTCTCTCGAACTGCCGCCGCGCCGGGATTCCTTGCCGCACAGGGGGAGTCTCGGCGCGGGCTCAGTTCAGGACGCGATAGGTGAGGTGTTCGGCGCCCGGCGTCGACACCGCACCGAGCGGCTCCAGGCGCACCGGTGCGGGATTTCCCTTGGGGAACAACGGGGTTCCGTCGCCGAGGACGATCGGCGCGACGTGGATCCGCAGCACGTCCGCCAATCCGGCGTACAGGACCTGCGACGCGATCGACCCGCCGCCGCCCACGGTGACGTTCTTGCCGCCCGCGGCCGCGCGAGCCTGCTCGATCGCGCTTTCGAGTCCGTCGGTGACGAACCGGAACCGCTCGCCCAGCCGCACTTTTTCGGGCCGGGCATGGGTGACGACGAACACCGGCGGTGCGGGGATCCGGTCCTCGCCCTCGCCGTAGCCGTCCTCGTCGGCCCAGCCGTTCGGGCCGTCCACGACGTCGAACATGGCGCGGCCCATGACCACCGCTCCGGTGTCGGTGAACGACCGGTGCAGGATCTCCGAGTCGCGCGGCGTCGGGTCGGACACCCAGGCGTGCAGCGGTTCTCCGCCGACGCCGAGCCCGTGGTCGGGACCGGCTCCCGGGGCGGTGACGTAGCCGTCCAGCGACATCGAGATGTCCACGACCACCCGGCTCGCCTCCGGCCGGTCCCCCTCGCGCGCGAGTTCGCCGAGCCGGTCCATCGAATCGCGGATCCCGCGCTCCATCCCGCTCGCGACCATGGCGTCGCGCGCCTCGACGCTCGGGAAGACCGACCGGGTCCGCAGCCGCGTCCGGCCGTCGAGGTCCTCGAAGGTCATGCTCTCCAGGCTGACGTTGCCCGGCGCGCCCTCGTACTCGAAGGTCTGGACGATCCGCTCGGCTCTCTCCACCGTGTGGAAGACGCCGCGGAAGACGTGTTCGCTGCCGTCGGTGTCGCGATGCACGTAGCGGTACGCGCCGCCGGAGTGCGCGTCGAACTCGAGGATGCGCATTTCGATGTCGCGCGGACCGAGCCAGCGGGTGATCAGGTCCGGGTCGGTGTAAGCGCGGAACAGCTGCGCGGGCGTCGCGTCGAACTCGCGGACTACCTCGATGAACGGGCTGCCGGGCTGTGCGGTGATAGTGGTCGCGGTCATTTTCCTTGCTCCTTGGTCTCTTCGAGGACGCTGTCGAGGCGGCGGAATTCGCGTTCGCGGGTGAGCCGGTAGGCGTCGATCCAGCTGGTGAGTTCTTCGAGAGCGGCGGCGTTGAGGTGGCACGGGCGGCGCTGGCCGTCGCGGCTGCGCGTGATGAGCCCGGCCGCCTCCAGCACCTGGACGTGCCGCGACACGGCTTGCTTCGTCACCGGGAACGGCTCGGCCAGCTCGTTCACGGTCGCTTCGCCGCGCGACAGCCGGGCGATGAGCGCACGCCGGATCGGGTCGCCGAGCGCGGTGAACGCCCGGTCCAGCCGGTCCTCGACGTTGTCAACGGTCATCTTTATCAACCGATCTCTTTATCAAGCAGTACGTTGACAATAAGCCCGTGGAGTCGTCGGGGCAAGGGGTGATCGCGAGTCAGATTTTGCGCACCGAGGTCGTCCCGACGTCGACGGCCGCGCCGCTCGCGGCGACCGGTTTGAGCGGCGGAACCGGCTGTCCGGCCTCGTCGACGAGCACGGAGTGGTCTTCGCCGGGGGAGAAGGCGTGCCGCTCGCCCCACTGCCGGAGGGCGACGACGACGGTGAACAGGTCGCGCCCGGCCGGCGTGAGCGAGTAGACCTGCCGTTTGCCGGACTCCGCGGCCTGCCGGTCGAGGACGCCGCGCTCGACCAGGCGGCGCAGCCGGTCGGTGAGGATGTTGCGGGCGATGCCGGTGCGCTGCTGGAAGTCGGTGAACGCCCGCGCGCCGTCCATCGCGTCGCGGACCATCAGCAGGCTCCACCGGTCGCCGACGAGGTCCAGGGTGCGGGCCACCGGGCACGACGGGTCGGTCCAGGCCGGGTTCTCGCCCATGGGCGCCCCTCCTTGATGAGTTGCTCTTTGAAACCATTCTGCCGTACGGTGCGATCAGTTGCAATTCGCTACTGATTGGGGGAGTCATGGACCTCACCACGAGCCGCCGGACGGTGTTCGCCGCGGTGTGCGCGGTCGCCGTCGCGAGCATTTACGCCGCTCAGCCGGTTCTGGCCGAGATCGGCGGAGACCTGGGCGTGCCGGCCGCGGGGCTGGGCTGGATCGTCGCCGCCGGACAGCTCGGCTATCTGGCCGGACTCGCCGTGCTGGTCCCGCTCGGCGATCTCGTCGACCGGCGCAAGCTCATCGCCGGACACCTGCTGCTGACCGCCGTCGGCGCGACACTGGCCGCAGCCGCCACTCAAACCTGGTTGCTGTTAACGGGTTTGGTGCTCGCGGGCCTGTTCGCGGTGGTCGTCCAGACGACAGTCGCCTACGCGGCCGCATTGTCCACTTCGGACGAACGCGGACGCACGCTCGGCGTCGTGACGTCCGGCGTGGTCATCGGAATTCTCGGCGCCCGCGTCGCGGCCGGGGCGCTGGCGGAGCTGTGGGGTTGGCGCAGCGTCTACGTCGCTCTCGCGGTGCTGCTGGTGACGCTCGCCGGTCTCGTGCTGAAGACGATGCCGCCCGACCCGCGCCGCGACGGCACTACTTACCGCCAGGTCCTGACGTCGCTCGGCGGCCTGTTCCGCGAGCCGCTGTTCCTCTCGCGAGGGCTGATCGCGTTCTTCCTGTTCGCCTCGTTCGGCGCGCTGTGGAGCGGCCTGTCGCTGCCGCTCGCCGCGGACCCGTGGGACCTCAGCACCGCGCAGATCGGCCTGTTCGGTTTGGTCGGCCTGGCAGGTGCGCTCGGCGCCGCCCGCGCGGGACGTTGGGCGGACAGGGGCCGCGCAAGCCTCGTCACCGGCGGAGCGCTGGTCCTGCTGGCGGTGTCCTGGCTGGCGGTCGGGCAACCGTCGCTGTGGCTGCTCGGCCTGGGCGTGCTGGTGCTCGATTTCGCTGTGCAGGCGGTGCATGTCAGCAATCAGCACCTGCTCACCGCGGCGCACCCGGACCGCACCAGCAGCGTCATCGGCGGCTACATGATCTTCTACTCGCTCGGCTCCGCCCTGGGCGCTGCCACGACGACCACCGCGTTCGCAGCCGCAGGCTGGACGGGCTCCAGCGTCCTGGGTGCGGTGTTCGGCGGGTGTGCGTTCGCGGTGTGGGCGGTCGCCAATGCTCGGCGGCTGTCGCTGCGAACGTCTTGACCAGAGCGGCCTCCCCGGCGTTGCGCCGCAATGCCCGAGGTGTCGCCACGTGGCCGGCTCTTGGCGGTCGTGAGGGGAACCCTGAGGGAATCAGATTCCCTCAGGGTTCCCCTCACGTACAACGGCTTGGTCGTGTCGCCGGCGCGCCGTCGCCACGGAGAAAACCCCCGGCGGGGCGTGCCGCGGACGCGAAACGGCCCCCGCGGGGGGAGGTCGCGGGGGCCGTTCCTGTTCGGTGGTGGGAGCCAGCTACTGGCCGAGGCTCAAGCGGACCGGCTGGTCCGGCGTCCCTTGAGCTCGGCGAGACGTTCGTTCAGCAGGTCCTCGAGCTCGGGGATGGAGCGGCGCTCCAGCAGCATGTCCCAGTGGGTCCTGGGGGGCTTGACCTTTTTTTGCTCGGGCTGCCCGCCGTCGACGATCTCGGATTCGCTGCCGTGCAGGCGGCACTCCCACACCGTCGGGATCTCGGCGTCGTCGGAGAACGGCACCTCGAACTCGTGGTTCTTGGGGCAGGAGTAGCGCACGGTACGGCGCGGAGCGAGGTCGTGATTGCGGTCGGTCTCGTAGCTGACCGCTCCCAGCCGGCTTCCACGGAGAACACGGTCGGCCATAGTGGGATTCCTTTCAGTCAGCTCCGGGTGGAGCCAGGGTGATGCTCACCCTATGCAACGAACGAGACATCCGAGGGATTCCCGGCGCCCCATGTCGCTGCTCACGATGAGCTGCGTCACCCGTGGTCTTCAGCTTCCTCCAGAGGGAGTCGTTTCGCCCTCTGACGTGACGCGGATACCGCCTTCTTAGTGCGGATATCCCCCAGTCGGGCTAGTTAGGTTAGCTCTAGGACAACCGTAACTGACCGTGCTGGGCGGCAGCGGGTCCCAGATCCCCCGAGCGGAAGTGGCGACGGCACAGTACCTGATAACGGACCGTGACCGTTTCGGCATCAGACCGTGCTGAAGCTGAAGGTTCAACTACGGAGTGTTCGGTATCTGCTACCACAACGGTGTCTCCGTCACGGAGAATCACGTCGTCGCGGACCCGCGCGTTGAACCGGCCGGGCAGCCCGCACCAGCAGAGCACCTCGACCTGGACCGGCTGCAGTTCGTCGGCGAGTTCGAACAACCGGGCGGCTCCGGGGAACAGCCGGCTGCGGAAGTCGGTCGCGATCCCGAAGCAGTACACGTCGATGCCCGCCTCGTCGGCGAGTTCGGCGAGCTGGTCGACCTGGACGGGGGAGAGGAACTGCGCCTCGTCCACGATCACGTAGTCCACGTGCTGCCCGCGCGCCCACTGCTCGCGCACCAGGTCCCGGATGTCGGTGCCGGTCGCGACCTCGGTCGCCCGCCGCGCGATGCCGATCCGGCTGGTGATCTGCGGCGCGCCGGACCGGTCGTGGCGGACCAGCACGAGTCCGCGGCGGCCCTGGCGCGCGTGGTTGTGGTCGATCTGCAGCGCGAGCGTCGACTTCCCGCAGTCCATCGGGCCGTAGCAGAACTTCAGCCGTCCTCGCGCGGGACCGTTGCGCCGGGCTCCGGCGGGCGGGGCCGCGGAAAGCGCGTCGGTGGGGTCCTCGAGCACAACGTCGTCTGCAGCGGTCACGACGCCCGACCCTATCTGGGCCTCACAGCACCTCCGGCGGACGGTTGCCGGCGGCCGCGATCGCGCGCCGCACCGGCACCAGCGCGACGAACACGAACCCGAGCACGAAGAACACCACGAGCGCGACGATCGCCAGCCGGAACGACCCGGTCGCCTGCCCGACGCCGGCGAACACCAGCGGCCCCAGCCACGACGTGCCCTTCTCGCCCACGACGTAGAGCGAGTAGTACTGCGCGTCCTTCCCAGCCGGGATCATCTGGCTGAACAGCGACCTGGCCAGCGCGTTCGTCCCGCCCAGCACCAGCCCGATGCCGATCGCCACGGCGAAGAACTGCAGCGGCTGCTTCGGTTGCACGAAGTACGCCCCGCCGAGCACCACGACCCAGAGCACGAGGCTGACCAGAATCGTTCGCTTGGCACCGAGGCGGCGCGCGAGAAGGCCGTGCAGGACGCCGCCGGCGTAGGCGAGGAACTGGATCACCAGGACCGTGATGATCAACACTTCGTCGGAGAACCGCAGCTCGTCCTTCCCGTACTGGGCCGAGACCGTGACGACGGTGTTGATGCCGTCCGCGAAGAGCAGGTAGCTGCCGAGGAAGGCGAGCGTGAGCGGATACGCCTTCGCCTCGCCGAGCGTCTGGCGCAGCTCGCGGAACCCTGACCGCAGCACCGAAACCCCGCGCGCGGTCTCGGTCGGTACGTGGATGCGGGGGAGCCGCCGCAATGTCGGGATGGTGAAGACGGCCCACCAGATGCCCGAAGTCAGGAAGCAGATCCGCACCGCCATGCCAGTGTCGATGCCGAGGGACTCGCGGCTGAGGTAGAAGGCGAGCTGCAGCGCGAGCGCGAGCCCGCCGCCGAGGTAGCCGAACGCCCAGCCCTTGGCCGAGACGTCGTCGCGCTCGTCCGGGGTCGCGATGTCCACCAGGAACGAGTAGTAGACGACCAGCGAGCCGCCGTAGCCGATGTTCGCGAGGATGAACAGCGCCGCGCCCAGCTGCCAGTCCGAACCGGCCATGAAGAACATCAGCGCCGACGCCGCCGCGCCCAGCACGGCGAACCCTCCGAGGATCTTGCGCTTGTTGCGGCTGCGGTCGGCCACCGCGCCCGCGATCGGCAGCACCAGAACCTGCACGATCGTCGCCACCGACAGCAGGTAGCCCCACAGCGAACCGGCGGGGAAGTGGAGGCCGAACAGCGACACGTCGCAGTGGTTGAGCTTGTCGTCCACTCCGGACGCGTTGAGACAAGCCCTGTCCCCGTTAAGGGTGATGTTCTGCTTCGCGTCCGCCGCCGCGACGGTGCTCATGTACAGCGCGCCGAACACGGTCGTGACCGACGAATAGAACGGCGAGTTGGCCCAGTCGTAGAAGTACCAGCCCCACCGTTCCCGCTTGCTGTCCCGGGTCTCGGCCAGCGTCATCCACGGCTCCTTGTTCGGTCATGAATCTCCAGGTCGCGCCGGACATTACTGCCGGGAGGGCAACGGGTACCGCCGAAGGGGGCAAACCGTGTCCGGTTCGTCGCTTCCGGTTTCCGCCACGCCGCGCGCCGGAACGCGCGACACGCCGGGCCGGGCGTGTCGCTGCCGGGATATCCGGGCGTGTCATGTGAGACTGCTGTGCGTGGTGTGACTCTTGTGGTCCATGAGTCACGTGCTTAGTGTGCGTGGCATGACCAACCGCGTTCGCACTGCCAGACGGGCCGCCGCTCGAGCCTTGCTGCTCGTGGTCGCCGTCCTCGGCATGGAACTCGTCGTCACCGGCGCCGCCTCCGCGGACCCCCATTCGGACACCTGGGCCAAGCTCCGCATGTGCGAGTCGAGCGGCCGCTACACGATCAACACCGGCAACGGCTACTACGGCGCCTACCAGTTCGACCTCTCCACCTGGCGCAGCGTCGGCGGCCAGGGCCGCCCCGACCAGGCCAGCCCCCGCGAGCAGGACTACCGCGCCCTCTACCTGTACCGGATGCGCGGCTGGCAGCCGTGGGAATGCGGCGGCATGCTCGGCCTGTCCAACGACGGCGACGGCCGCAGCAAGCGCGTCCCGTCCTGGGAAGAGGCCGCCTACATCGGCGGAGGCGGACTGCCGACCCCGCCCGCGCCCAAGCCGCAGCCCACCCCGCCGCCGGGACCGCCCGGCGCGACGCCGGCCTGGCCCGGCCTCGTCTACGCCTACGGCGACTGCGCCCCCGCGCTGCGCACGTTCCAGCTGCGGATGAACGCCTTCGGCTACGGCTTCAGCGGCACCGGCTGCTACTACGACAAGACCCGCACCGCGGTACTGGACCTGCAGCGCGCCAACGGCATCAACGACTCGGGCCGGCTCGGTCCGAAGACGTGGAAGGCCGCGTGGGAAGGCAAGGCTCCGCGCTGACCCGCCCCGCTTCGGCGTAGCGCGCGGCGAGCTGCCGGAACGCTTCGGCGAGTTCGGCCGGGCCGACGACTTCGAGATCAGCGTCGACCCGGCCGAACGAAGCGGCCAGCCCGCGCCACGACCAAGCCCCGAGACTCACCCGGCACCGGTCCGGCCCGAGCGCCTCGATGACGCCGTCGGCCAGATAGCTCGCCGCCTCGGTCGCCGGGAGATGCAGGATCACCTCGCCGCGACAAGGCCATTCGCCGGACAGATCCGTCCCGCGGAACTTGGCGGCCACGAACGCGGCGACGTCGGACAACCCGCGCTCGGCGAACCGCGGCCCGGTCGGCGTACGCGGCGTGATCCGGTCCGCGCGGAAGATGCGCCAGTCCTCGCGATCGAGATCCCACGCGACCAGATACCACCGCTGGCCCCACGTCACGAGATGATGCGGCTCCACGCGCCGAGGCGGCGTATCCGTTGGGGCGTAATCGAATCTGAGCACCTCACGGGCACGCACAGCGGCGCTCAACGCGACGAGAGTCTGCGGATCCGCGCTGGGGGCCGGACGCTCGACGGCAGTGAAGCTCAAGGCATCCACCCGATGCCGCAACCTCGAGGGCATCACCTGCCGCACGGTCTGCAACGCCCGCTTGGCCGCCTCCTCGATCCCCGCCCCGGTCGCCGCCTGCAACGCGATCGCCAGCGCCACCGCCTGGTCGTCGTCGAACAGCAACGGCGGAAGCTGTGCCCCGGCGTCGAGCCGATAACCGCCGTCCGGACCCTTCGTCGTGACGATCGGATAACCCAGCTCCCGCAACCGGTCTACGTCGCGGCGCACCGTGCGCGGACTGACCTCCAGCCGTTCGGCCAGCAGCGCACCCGGCCAATCCCGCCGAGCCTGCAGCAACGAGAGCAGCGACAACAGCCGCGCGGAGGTCTTCGGCACGCCCTCGATCCTGCCTTGCGTAGCGGTCAGGTTCTGTCCGCTACTTCCACGCACCCCGCTCCTGCAGCACCTCGCGCAGCAGGTCGGGCCGGTCCGTCACGATGCCGTGCACACCCAGGTCCAGCAGGGTCCGCATCTGGTCCGCGTCGTCGATCGTCCACGTGTGCACCTCGAACCCGCGCCGCACCGCCGACTTCACGAACGAACGGTCGACCACCGTCAACGGCCCCTGCCGCACCGGAACCTGCGCCAACCAGCCCGCCGAGAACCGGCTGATCGGCAGCAGCGGAGCCCACCCGTTCGCCCACAACAGGAACGCCGACCGCGGCCCCATCGCGGTCAGCAGCTTCGGCCCCGCCAGCCGCCGCAGCCGGGCGAGCCGGGAGTCCGAAAAGGACGCCGCCGCGACCCGGTCGATCGCCCCGGTCCGCTGCAGCGCCCGCACGAACGGGACTACCGCGCTGTCGGCCTTCACGTCGATGTTGAAAAACGCGTCCGGCAGTTCCTCGAACAGGTCCTCCAGCCGCGACAACGGCGCCCGGCCGTCGATCTTGACATCCTTGAGCTGCGCCCAGGTCTGCGTCGCGATCGCCCCGCGCCCGTCGGTCGTCCGATCCAGCGTCGCGTCGTGATGGACAACGACCACGCCGTCCGACGTGGCGTGCACGTCCGTCTCCAGATAGCGATACCCCTCGGCCGCCGCGCGCTGAAACGCCGGCAGCGAGTTCTCCAGCCCCTCCAGGTCGCCGAGATGCCAGCCGCGGTGGGCGAAGGCACGGGGGAGCGAGTCGGCGAGGTACGGAAACGGTGGACGCATGCTTCCAGTCTGCGCCATCGGTGTGGCCCCGTCGTGAGAACGTGATGGACAGCTAGAGTCCGGCAGGTGAGGGAACTGGCCGAAACCGCTCTGACCGGCGACGAACGCGTCGTGCCGCGCCGCACGAACGCCCCGAAACACTGCGGCTGGTGCGGCCGCCGCCTGCCCGAAGCGGGCAACGTCGGACGCCGTCGCCGCTACTGCGGGCAATCCTGCCGCCAACGCGCCTACGAACGCCGGACCGCCCTGCAGCGCAGCGGCCTGCCCGAGGACGCGGTCGTGCTGTCGGACACCGAGATCGCCGCGTTGCAGGACCGGCTCTTCCAGCTGCGTTGCGCCGCGGAGGACATCGTGACCGCTGCCCAGGACGGCGCGTCCGCGGGGGAGTTGCGGCAGCTCGCCGAGGAGATCGCTACGGCGGCGAAGGATCTCGAACAGCTTCGCTGAGGGTATTTTCCTGCCGTGAAAATCTCGCTCTGACCTGCTGACTATTTTCTGTTATGCCAATTGACACAAGCGCCCTCACAGCCCTAGTGTTCCCGCCATGGACGAACCCCGAGGGCGAGGCCGGCCCCGCAAAAACCCCGCGGCCCCGGCACGCTGGACGCCCCCGGAAGGCTGGTCGCGACTGGTCGCCTGGATCTCCCCGGAGGAGAAGAAGGCGCTGAAACACGTCGCGGTCGAAGCGGACGTGTCGGTAGCGGACCTCGTCCGGTCGCTGGCGAGCGGACTGGCCGAGGGCGTCGTCAGCCATGAGGAATTACTGGGGCACGTCAGGAGAAGGAACCAAGTCATGGAGAAAATCCCCACGCTCTTCGAACGCGACGAGCGCTTCCAAGTGGTCGACCGACCGCGCGCCGAATGCGCGTGGGTCTTCGACGGAGCCGGCGTGGGGACCGAGAAACTCGACGGCACCAACGTCCGCCTCACCGTCCGCTCCGGCCGGCTGGTCCGCGTCGAAAAGCGCCGGAACCCGAGCAAAGCCCAAAAACAGCAAGGAATCGTGGACGGCTGGTACGTCGACACCGACGAGACCTCCGCCGACGATAAGTGGATCCTCGCCGCCGCCGGGAACACCGACGTGTCGGAATGGGCCGACGGAGAGCACCCGTGCGAAGCGCTCGGGCCGCGCATCCAGGGCAACCCGCTGGCCTTGCCGGACCACCTGTGCGTGCCGTTCGACTTCCAGGCGCCCACGATGCTGGACGTCCCGCGCAGCTACCAGGGCCTGCGCGAGTTCCTGACCACGTTGGAGAGCAAGTTCTCGCCGGGCCACCTCGCGGAAGGGATCGTGTTCCACCACCCGGACGGACGGCGCGCGAAGATCAAGCGCAAGGATTTCCCCCGGAGCACGACCGCTGCCTGAATTCGAGTTGACCTTCCAGCGGGTGGAAGGTGCAGATTGAGGGCATGGACGAGGCGACCGGCCGCTGCCCGATCGGGGAACTCGCTCGCCGGACCGGACTGTCCGCGCGGACGATCCGATTCTGGTCCGACAGCGGAGTGATACCGCCCGCGGACCGTTCCGCGGGCGGTTACCGGCTCTACAGCGCCGACGCGGTCGGCCGCCTCCAGCTGGTCAAGACGCTGCGCGAACTCGGCTTCGGCCTGGACGCGGTGCGCGAGGTACTCGACAGGAAGTCCACGCTGGCCGAAGTCGCCGCGAGCCACGTCCAGGCCCTCGAAGCCCAGATCCAGATCTTGCGGCTGAACCGCGCGGTCCTGCTCAACGCCCTCAGCCGGGACAACAAGACCGAAGGACTGGCCCTGATGCACGAACTCGCCCGATTGTCCGCCCGCGAACGGCACCAGCTCATCGACGGCTTCGTCGACAAGATCTTCGCCGGAGTCGACGAAGCCGGACGCTCTGGTCATCGCCGAATTCATGCGGGAGATGCCGCCGCAGTTGCCCGACGACCCGACTTCCGCTCAAGTGGACGCGTGGATAGAGCTGGCCGAACTCGTCTCCGACGACGACTTCCAGCACACCATGCGGCAGATGGTGCTCCACGGCGAATCCGGCCACCGCATCGACTTCGGCCTCAACGTCCGGCCGTTGATCCTCGAACACGCTGGTCCCGCCGCGGAGCAGGGGATCGCACCGGAATCTGAGGCCGGTCAGGCGATCCTCGACCGGATCGTGCCCGCTGACTCCGACGCGAAGGGCCTGCTCGAGTGGCTTGACCTGGTCGCCGAACCGCGCGTCGAGCGCTACTGGGAGCTGCTGAGCCTGCTCGACAATCGCCCGCCGGGACCGCGCGGTGTGCCCGCTTTCGCGTGGCTCGCGGCCGCCTTGCGCGCACACCGATAACCGGTGTGGATGAACAGGACGGCCGAAACTCCTGTTCAGCCACACCGGGCACAGGGGAGAGGCTGACGGTGGTCGCCCGCGCGGCCAGCGGCGCGTTGACGCGGCCGAGCGCCAGCATCCACCCGACCCGTTGCCGACGGGTTCGCTGGAACCCGGGCCCGGATCGCCTGTGGCGCATAGCTTGCCCGCGCCGTAAGCCGCGCGAACTCCGGCTTACGACTGCGGAAGTTCCGCCGCCCGCGCCAAATTCTCCAGCGACGCCGTCAAATTGTCCGTTGTCATGGACCGGGCACGGGTGTTGCGCATCGTGTCGTCGGGGTCCAGCTCGGTCCAGTCGTAGGTGTGCGTCACCTCCGTCCGCGTGGCGCTGAGCGGCTTCAGCTCCCAGCGCCACAAATGCCCCGGCGGTTCCTTGCCCGGTTCCGACGGACGCCACGCCACCCGGCGCGCCTCCTCGAACTCCACGATGCGGTTCTCCCGGAGCCAGCCGTTCGTGAGGGTCGTCGTGAACACCTCGCCGACCGCGCGGACACGCTGGCCCGGCTTCGCCTCGGCCAGGTTGTCGTTGCCGTCCCAGCTCGGCTGCTGCGCCGGATCGGCGATCAGCTCGAAAATCCGCTCCGCCGGTGCCTCGATTTCCCGGCTGGCGCGCACGACGCGCGAAGGTTCGTCAGTCACGCACTCATGCAATCACATCGGCCTCCCGCGCAGTGCCCGCTCGAGAAGACTCCTCCCGAGCCAACCCGTTGAGCGCCCGATAAGTACGGTTGCTCGCCGCGGCGGCTCGCTGTTCCCGGCCGGTCGCCTCGATGTAGTTCTGACTCGTCGCGAGACTCGCGTGGCCCAGCAGGGACATGATCTCCGACGCGGTCGCACCGTCCTCGGCCAGCCGCGTGGCGAAGGTGTGCCGCAGCGCGTGGAGATTCGCGCCCGTCGGCACCCGGTCGTGCAAACCCGCCCACCGGTAACACGACTTCACCAGATACTCCAGCGCACCGCGGCCGATCGGGTTGCCCGCCCGGTCCCGCAGCAACGGCTCGTTGGACGAAAACCGTTGCCGGGGAAAGCGTCGACGGCACGAAGCCTGGTAGTCCTCGATCAGTTTCGCCATCGCCGGCTGCACGGGGATCGACCGGTCCCGGCTGCCCTTGCCGTGGACGTGCAGCCTCAGCTCACCGTCTCGCCCGACGACCGACCGCGGCGTGAGCGCGCGCATTTCCGCTGCCCGCAGTCCCGCGACCAGCCCGAGCGCCAGAACCAGCACGTCCCGCTCCGGCCAAGGATCCCGCGCTCTGCGGGCCCCGTCGGCCGCCGCGGTGAGCAGTTGCTCGGGAGTTTCCTCGCCGCGCAACGGTTTCGGAGTGAGCGGGGGAGTCTTGGGCCGCGCGACGGCTCCCATCGGATTGCCCGGGAGCAGCCCGTCGGACACGCAGAAGGTGAGGAACTGGTTCCACGTCGACCACGCACGCAACACCGAGCTTTTCGCGTGGTTGTCGGCAAACGCGCCGAAGGCAGCCCGCAGCACCGGCGCTGTCAGCTCTTCGACGTCCGCCTCGTCCCGACCCAGCTCGGCCAGCAGGAGAGCGGTGATCCCGGCGAGATCGCGCCGATAAGCGGCAGTGGTGTGCGGCGAGTCCTTGCGCGGCCGCCGTGCCGCGAAGAACGCTTGCTGTGCCTCGGAAACGAGCATAGTGATCTTGTACCGCACAGCACCGACAATTTCGACGCTGCTTCCGCACTACCTGTTGTCTGATATATGATGCATAATAGCGATTATGCATGAAACATGGCCGCGGAAGGGGTTCGGCGAGGCTTGAGAAGGGGTCGGATCCCCTTGGGGGACAGCACTTCTCTTTCAAACCCGCTCGCGCCCGGATGCTCCCTGTGCGGGGCGAAAAGTCAGTGTTCACGGGTGCTTCAGTGCGGTGAATCCACCTGGCGCTGGGTGCGGTCTGCGACGCGTTCATCTGGTCGAGTGGATCTTCAGGCCGCCTGAGCCAGCCTCAGCGAGTTGGAGAAAGTTGTTGTGCTCCAACCTCAACGTCCAGCCAGTCGTGCTTAATTCGTCACGGTGACGAATTAAGCACGACTGCACCGGCGGATCCTGTCGGGGATCCCAGGCTCTTTCGCCGAGATGACGCCTGAGGCTCCG
The DNA here is from genome assembly GCF_041346965.1 of Amycolatopsis sp. cg13. Taxonomy (GTDB): domain Bacteria; phylum Actinomycetota; class Actinomycetes; order Mycobacteriales; family Pseudonocardiaceae; genus Amycolatopsis. The sequence goes on along the minus strand of NZ_CP166848.1, from coordinate 916,040 downwards.
CGGGAACTTGGCCCAGGCGTCCACGTACGACGAGAGACAAGTCAGCCGACGCTCGGCGAGCTCAGGAACGCTCCAGAGGACGCGTGCGGAGACAAGTCGTGCGACAGCATCCGGAATCCCTGGAGAAACCCCTCCTCAGCACGCTGATCAGCAGGTCACCAAAACGCCGATAATGTACATTATGTCAAGTAAGCGACTTGGCGCGCTGCCCCGTCCGCCGAAACCGGTCACCACACCAGCGGACCCTCGATGTCCACGTACGTGCCGGTCGGTCCGTCCGTTCCCACCTGGGCCATCCGAACGATGATCTCCGCGCCTTGCTCAACCGACTGTCCGCCGCGGCGTCCGTTGATGTCGGTGCTCGTGTAGCCAGGTTCGACGGCGTTGATCCGGATCTCCGGGAACGCCTTCGCGTACTGCACAGTCACCATGTTCACCGCGGCCTTCGACGCCGGGTACGCCACGCCGCGGTACGCGTGCTGATGCGTCTCCTCGTCCGTCATCCTGCCCAGCGACCCCAGCGCGCTGCTGACGTTCACCACCACCGGCGCGGACGAGCGTCGCAGGAGCGGCAGGAACGCGTGAAGCACTCGCACGACGCCGAAGACGTTGGTGTCGAACGTTTCCCGCATCAGGTCGGCAGTCACATCCGGTGCGCCGACCGGTTGCCCATCGCTGCCCAGTTCGATGGCGATGCCCGCGTTGTTGACGAGGACGTCCAGTCCCCCGTCAGCCTCGACGGTTTTCGCCGCGGCGAGGACTGACGCGTCGTCGGTGACGTCGAGCTGAACGGTTCGCGCACCGAGCTCCGATGCGGCCCGTTGGCCTCGGGCGGCATCGCGCGCGCCGAGGTAGACGGTGTGTCCGGCGGCAACCAAGCGGCGGGCGGTTTCGTAGCCGAGTCCTTTGGTGGCACCGGTAATGAGCGTTGTGGTCATGGCCGCGAAGGTAGGTGCTGGAGCGCGGACCAGGTCAAGGATCGGTGGCAGAATGGGTAAATGCCGCTGCCGGAGCCGACGACGCACGACTGGTCCCGTGATCACGATCCTGAGCACCTGCGGTTGATCCGCGAGAACCCCGATCGGTACGCGCCGACCGGAACGTGTCACCTGATTCTCGAGGTGCTCGCCTACGCCGCGGACGAGGCGGAGGATCTGGGCGCGGGCCGGGCGGTCGTCGAATTTCACCCGGACGGTTCGGTGTCGGTCTCGGACGACGGTCGCGGGACGCAGATGGCGATCGGCGATGACGGGTGGCCGGTGCGGAAGCCGGTGATGGCGACGAAAGACTTCCGGTACTTCGATTCTCCGCCCGCCACTCCCCTCCCGGACGGGCATCCGCGGTACGGGATGTCGGTGGTCGCGGCGTTGAGCGAGTGGCTGGTGCACACGAATCGCCGTGCGGAGGGTGCGTGGACGCAGCGGTATCACCACGGCGTCCCGGCTGACGATCTCGTTGCGGTGCCCGCGGACGGCACTACCGGGACGACCGTTCGTTTCCTCCCTGCCGTTGGTCTCAAAAACGACCCTTCAGCGGAGTCGCTGCGGCCGTTGGCGGAGCGACTCGGCGGGGTGCTGGTGGTCGAGGTCTAGCCCACTCCCCTGGGCGGTCCTTGGCTGATGCGGCGCAGGGTGGGTTCGAGGCGGTCGAGGTCGCTGGTGGTGATGAGCTGCCGTTCGTCCCACCAGGTCGCGCCGGCTTCGGCGAGCGGGGCGATCAGGTCGCGGGCCTGGGCCGGGTCGCCTGGGGTGGCGCCGCCGACGACGAATTCGAACTTCTCCCCCGCGCCGTGTTTTCGGGCGTAGGACACGACATCGCGGACGTCTTCCGCTGCCGGGACGACGCCGTGGGTGGCGTTTTTGAACAGCGGGGCGATGCCGTCCCAGCGGGCGGCGCGGCGGACCGGCCGGCGGTTGGGCCACACGGCGGCGAGCCAGACAGGCGGGCGCGGCTGTTGGACGGTTGCGGGCAGGAGGGTGACGTCGCGGACTTGGTAGTGCTTGCCGTCGTGGTTGACGGGGTTTCCGGACCAGTACTGGTCGAGGAGGCCGAGACTCTCGTCGAGATGCTCGGCCAGCAGGACCGGGTCGGTGGGCTCGCCGAAGCTGCCGAATTCGTCCTGGATCGGTCCGCCGAGGCCGGCGCCGAAGATGACGCGTCCGCCGCTGAGCGCGTCGAGGGTGGCGACCTGGCGGGCGAGGTGCTCGGGACGGCGGCGGGGCACTGCCGTGACCAGGGTGCCGATCTTGAGGGTGGAGGTCGCGAGCGCGGCCGCGGTCAGGAGCATCCAGGGATCCCCGAACGGCTGGCCGCGGCGTTCTTCCTTGTCGTGGACGACGTGGTCCCAGAGGAACAGCGCGTCCCAGCCTTCTTGTTCGGCGGCTGCCGCCACTCTCGCCACGGTCCGGGCGTCGGCGAAATCGCCGAAGTTCGGGATGTTGATCGAGAAGCGCATGCGAGGCATGGTCCCGGCGAGAGGCCTGGCGCGGCAAGCGATTATGCGCAGGTCCCCGCTTCCTCTGCGGCACGGGCCGAGTCGTGCTTGGTTCGGGCTACCGTGCTGATCGCGACGAGCGCGACGATCCCCACGACGCCCGCGAAGGTGATCGCTGACGGGGTGAGCCGCTGGTCGGGCAGTTGCAGAAAGAACGCGAACAGCGGCGAGAGCGTGAGCAGGACCGACGCGGTGATCGGCTCCGTGTGCTTGATGCCGACCTGCAGGAGGTACAGCGGCACCGCGACGCCGACGACCGCGATCATCAGGGACGGGAGGAACGCCGTCCCCACGCCGGGATGGTCGTTGAGCGCGACCAGCGTCCAGGTCACGGCCAGCATCAGGAAGAACCGCACCGCGAGCACCGACTGCGGTTTCAGGTTCGCCTCGCTGAGCCGTTTGGAGTAGATCACGTTCGTCACCGAGCCCAGTCCGGTGAGGAGGGTGAGCGCGATGCCGATCGCGGTGTCCGCGGCGGACTGTTCGCCTACCGCGCTGTGCCCGGTGAACGATCCCCAGACCAGCATCGCGATCATCACGCCGATGAACAGCGAGACTACGACCTCTGTGCGCAGCACCTTCGTCCCCGGCCGCAGTACCGGGCCGACGAGCACGGTCAGCAGCGGGCCGAGGGCGAGCCCCACGACGTTCACGATCGCCGGTTCCAGGAATTTGAGCGCGTACAGCATCGACAGCCATGTCACGGCGGTTGTCACGTTGATCATGATCACGTCGTAGCGGTGGTCGCGCAGCGGCCGCAGCGCTGCCGCCGGGCCGCGTCGGATCATGTCGCCGCCGAGGAAGAACACGGCGGCGAGCGTGAACGAGATGGCCGCGACTGTCGCAGGGTCGTGCGCTTGAAGCTGGTTGCCCGCGAAGACGTCGAGGGCGGCGGTGAGGAACGCGAAGCCGGTCAGGGGCACGAGCCCCTGGGCCAGCCGCGTTCGGGGAGTTTCGGGCACGGCAGGATCCCCCAGGACTGCGAAGTATTCGGTCACCGGAAAGTGTCCAGGGCCTGGCAAGCCGATTAGCGAAGCGACCGTTGACGCAAGTTGTGAATCGGTGGTTCACTTCTTGCCGTGGCTTACCGCAGAACGCCCAAAGTCCAGGAGCGGCTCGACGCGCTCCGGGACAGCATCCTCGACGCCACCGTGCAGCAACTGGCCGAGCACGGCTACTCGGGCTGTTCGGTAGCCGCTGTCGCCGAGCGGGCGGGCGTCGCGGTCGGCACGGTGTACCGGCACTTCCCCACCAAGGCCGACCTGGTCGTGCGGGTCTTCCGTCAGGTCGTCTCCCGCGAGGTCGAGGCGGTGCGTTCAGCGGCAGCTGGACCGGCCGATCCCATGGCCCGCGTCGTGGCCGTGTTCGAGACGTTCGCGGTGCGGGCGTTGAAGGCACCGCGGCTGGCGTATGCGCTGCTGGCGGAGCCGGTGGACGCGGTGATCGATGCCGAGCGGCTCGAGTTCCGGCGGGTGTTCCGGGACGTCGTGGCGGAGCACGTCGCCGAAGGCGTACGGACCGGGGTGTTGCCAGCGCAGGACGCGGCGGTGAGCGCGGCGGCGTTGGTGGGCGCCGCGGCGGAAGTCTTGATCGGTCCGCTGACCAGGGGCGGGTCGGCGGAGGTCAGCGAGTTGAGCACGTTCGTCGTGCGGTCACTGGGAGGTTCGGATGCCCGCAACGCATGAGGTCGTCAATCAGGTTCCGCCGCTGGAGCACGACACCGCCGCCGATCCGGCGCTGGCGGAGGCGGTCGGGCGCACGGAGGCGTCGTGGGTCGTCGACGAACTCCACGAGCTGGGGCGGCTGGCGGGCAGCGAGCAGGTTCAGGAGTGGAGCCGGCTGGTCAACGAAAACGAGCCGGTGCTGCGCACGCACGACCGGTTCGGCCACCGGATCGACGAGGTCGAGTTCCATCCGCACTGGCACGACCTGATGAACGTCGCGGTGTCGCACGGGCTGCAGGCCGCTCCGTGGCGGGACGAGCGGCCGGGCGCGCACGCGGCGCGGGCGGCGAAGTTCTACGTCTGGAGCCAGTCCGAGGCCGGGCACACCTGCCCGATTTCCATGACGTACGCGGCGGTTCCGGCGTTGCGCGCGAATCCCGAGCTGACCGAGAAGTACGAGCCGCTGCTGGCGTCGACCGAGTACGACTTCGGGTTGCGCGAGCCGAGCGCGAAACGCGGCCTGATCGCGGGCATGTCGATGACCGAGAAGCAGGGCGGTTCGGACGTCCGCGCGAACACCACCGCGGCGCGGCCCGCGGGCGACGGGACTTACCGGCTGGTCGGGCACAAGTGGTTCACGAGCGCGCCGATGTCGGACATGTTCCTCACGCTCGCGCAGGCCCCCGGCGGGCTGTCGTGCTTCCTGCTCCCCCGGGTTCTCCCGGACGGCAGCCGGAACCCGATCCGGTTGCAGCGCTTGAAGGACAAGCTCGGCAACCGGTCGAACGCGTCGTCGGAGATCGAGTACGACGACGCGGTGGGCTGGCTTGTCGGCGAGGAGGGCCGCGGGGTCCGGACGATCATCGAGATGGTCAACAACACGCGTCTCGACTGCGCGCTCGGGAGTTCGTCGGGCATGCGGCTGGGCGCGGTCCGCGCCGTGCATCACGCGATGCACCGGTACGCGTTCGGCAAGGCGCTCGTGGACCAGCCGTTGATGGCGAATGTGCTGGCAGATCTGGTGATCGAGGCGGAAGCGGCGGTGGCGGCGTCGATGCGGCTCGCGGCCGCGGGCGACCGGCGCGACGACGAGCAGGAGCAGGCGTTCCGCCGTCTCGGGCTCGCGGTGACCAAGTACTGGGTGTGCAAGCGGGCCCCGATGCACGCGGCCGAAGCGCTGGAATGCTTTGGCGGCAACGGGTATGTCGAGGAATCGGGCATGCCGCGGCTGTACCGGGAAGCTCCGCTGATGTCGATCTGGGAGGGCTCGGGCAACGTCGCGGCGCTCGACGCGTTGCGCGCGATGGGACGGCAGCCGGAGTCGGTGGCGGCGTTCTTCGCCGAGGTGGAGCAGGCGGCGGGCGAGGACGCGCGCCTCGACGACGCGGTCGACCGGCTCAAGAAGGATCTGTCCGATGTGGACGATCTGGAGTTCCGGGCGCGGCGGGTGGTCGAGTCGATGGCGTTGGTGCTGCAGGGATCGCTGCTCGTGCGGCACGCGCCGCGCGCGGTGGCGGACGCGTTCTGCGGCACGCGGTTCGGCGGCGACTGGGGCCTGGCTTTCGGCACTTTGCCCGCTGGAACCGACACTTCCGCGATCATCGCCCGCGCCCGCGTCTAGTCCGCGCGTTTCGCCGGACAGGGGGCGGCGGCGCGGGCTACTGTCGCTGCCCGTGACCGAACCTGTTTACGTAACCGAGACGCGGACCGCGTACGACACCGTCGCCGAGTCGTACGCCGAAATGCTGAAGGATTTCCTCGAGTCGAGCACGTGGGACCGGACCATGCTCGGCGCGTTCGCGGAGCTGACCGGCGAGGGACCGGTGGGCGATCTGGGCTGCGGCCCCGGCCGGCTCACCGGGTACGTCGCTTCGCTGGGGCTGGACGTTTTCGGCGTCGACCTGTCCCCCGCGATGGTCGAGGTCGCCCGCCGGACGCATCCGCACCTGCGCTTCGAGGTCGGCTCGCTGGCCGCGCTCGACCTCGCCGACGGCTCGCTCGCCGGGGCGCTCGCGTGGTACTCGCTGATCCACACTCCGCCGGAGGAGCTTCCGGTGGTGGCCAAGGAACTCGCGCGGGTGCTGCGGCCCGGCGGCTGGCTGCTGACCGCGTTCCAGGTGGGCGACAACCATCGCCGCCGCATCGAGAACGCCTACGGGCACGACATCGCGGCCGACGCGTACCGGCTCGACCCGGACTTCGTCGCGCAGCTGCTCGCCGACGCCGGGTTCGTGGTGGACGCGCGTCTGGTGCGCGAGCCGGGACCGAGCTTCGAAGCGACTCAGCAGGCGTACTTGATGGCCCGCAAGGGGGGCTGAGGAAAGTCCACTGGGGACAGAAGTGGGCAGGGAGTTCTTCCTGCCCACTTCAACATATAGCGCACCCCTGGGCTTGCGGCAAGGCCCGGGTGGTGCTCCACAATCGTCCGCCGGAGCCACTGCCCGCGGAAATACCGCGGGCGGAAACGGGCTCCGGGACCGGGGACGAGAAGTTCATGACGGACGTGATCGTGGTGGGGGCTGGGCCGGCGGGCGTGATGCTGGCCGCGGAGCTGCGGCTGCACGGGGTGCGCGTGGTCGTGCTGGAGAAGGAGGCGGAGCCGCCGAAGTACGTGCGCGCGCTGGGGATGCATTCGCGCAGCATGGAGGTGCTGGATCAGCGCGGGATGCTGGAGCCGTTCCTCGCCGAGGGCTCGACGCACCCGGTCGGGGGTTTCTTCGCCGGGATCGCGCGGCCCGCGCCGGAACGGCTCGACACTTCGCATCCGTATGTGCTGGGGCTTCCGCAACCCGTCACCGACCGGCTGCTGGCCGAGCACGCGGTCAAAGCGGGCGCGGAGATCCGGCGCGGATGTGAGGTCGTCGGGCTGAGCCAGGACGACGACGGGGTGACCGTCTCGCTGGCCGACGGCAGCGAACTGCGGGCGCGCTACCTCGTCGGCTGCGACGGCGGGCGGAGCACGGTGCGCAAGGCGCTCGGCGTCGCGTTCCCGGGCGAGCCCGCGCGGCGCGAGATTCTGCTGGGCGAGATGGAGGCGACCGCGGATCCCGCCGAAGTCGCCGCGCGGGTGATGGAAATCCGCAAGACCCAGCTGTGGTTCGGGGTCGGGCCGCTGCGCGACGGGATGTTCCGCGTGGTCGTGCCCGCGGCCGGCGTGGTCGAGGACCGGGAGGCGCGAACGCCGACGCTGGACGAGGTGAAACACCAGCTTCGCGAGTACGCCGGGACGGACTTCGGCGTCCACTCCCCTCGCTGGCTCTCGCGGTTCGGGGACGCGACCCGGCAGGCCGAGCACTACCGCGTCGGCCGGGTGCTGCTGGCCGGCGACGCGGCGCACGTCCACCCGCCGCTGGGCGGGCAGGGGCTCAACCTCGGGATCCAGGACGCGTTCAACCTCGGCTGGAAACTCGCCGCGGAGGTCAACGGCTGGGCTCCGGAAGGGCTGCTGGACACCTACGAGGCCGAACGGCATCCGGTCGCGGACGCCGTGCTGGACAACGTCCGCGCGCAGGGCGTGGTGATGTCGCCCGATCCGGACGGGCGCGCGATGCGGCGGCTGTTGACCGAGCTGATGGCTTTCGAGGAGGTCAACCAGCTGCTGCTGGAGAAGGTGCTGGCACTCGACATCCGCTACGACTTCGGCGACGGGCATCCGCTGCTCGGGCGGCGGATGCGAGACCTGGCGCTCAAGCGAGGACGACTGTACGAGCTGATGCACCAGGGCCGCGGGCTGCTGCTGGACCAGAACGGGCAGCTGTCGGCGGAAGGCTGGGCGGACCGGGTCGACCACGTCGTGGACGTGAGCGAAGACCTGGATGTCCCGGCGGTGCTGCTGCGACCGGACGGGCATGTGGTCTGGACCGGCGAGGATCAGCGGGAGCTGGAGACGCGCCTGTTGCATTGGTTCGGCGCGCGGCGATGAGGACATAGCAAGGCCCGAGCGGGCTTCCCGGCTTCCCTGGGGGTGCCGGGAAACCCGCTCGGGCGGCGGTCAGGGATGCACCGGACCGCCCCAGCAGTCCTGTTTGCCCAGCCGCACGGACGTGTTGGTGTAGACGCCGTCGGCGATGGTGTCGCCCATGATCGACCGCTGGTCCGCCGGGCGCGGCCACTGGTAGCACCAGTGCTGGGCGAAATAGCCGCCCGCCGCCTGGATCGGGTCGAAGTCGCAGATGCCGTCGGTCTGGATGCAGTAGCGGATCGACCGGACGCCATTGAAGTCCGGGCGGCCCGCGCCGAACGACACGTATCCGCCGAACGGCGACGGCAGGCCGGTGCCCGGCGGGAGCGTCGCGCTGATCCCGGTCCCGGCCGGGCCGGGCGGCTGCATCGGGTCGGCGAACAGCTTCGCGCTGAACTTCGCCTTGTCGACGCCGAGCTGGTCGTCGGCGATGTCGTTGAGCACCATGTTCGCCACGATCGCGCCCTGGGAGTAGCCGACGACGGTGAACTCGGCGTTCGGGTTCTCCCGGTAGGCGTCCTGGACGACCTGGCGGCCGCGGTCGTGTCCGATCGCGACGCTCCGGTCCATCGGGGTCTGGTCGCAGTTCGGCGCGCCGGCCGCTCCGGCGGGATAGTCGACGACGCGCGCGATGCCGCCTTGCAGCCACTCCGGACGGTAGACCGACGCCTTCCCGTCGCAGGTGCCGCCGATCAGGATGTAGTAGTGCGCGCCGTCCGCGGACGCCGGCGCCGCGCTGGCGAATCCCGCGCCGAGCGTGGCGACGACAGCGCCGATCAGCGCGATCCTCCTGGCTTTCTTCACAATCGGGTCCCCTCCGCGTCGAATGGTCAGCTTGTTACTGAACGCAGTCGGAAAGCTACGGAGAACCTATGAAATCCTGCTGAAAGCAAGATCGCCCCGCGTGCTGGCCGAATCGCCGAACCCGCTGGTCAGGACGCACCGGCGCCGGAGACGGGTCCACCGCATCGAGTGACCCGGGATCAGCCTCGACGGGCAGGGGGAACCTCGTGCAGAGGCGGACCGGCGACCACGGTGTTGTGGACAGTGCCGATCCCTTGCACGGTCATGCGGACGGTGTCGCCGATGCGCAATGGCGGCGGTTGCCGGTCCCCGCGCCATCCCCACAGTTCGGCGAGGCAGCCGCTGCCGCAGGTTCCGGAGCCGAGCACGTCGCCGGGCCGGACCCAGGTGCCGCGGCTGGCGTAGGCGATCAGCTCGGCGAAGGTCCAGGCCATGTTCGCGAGGGTGTCGCCGCCGATGCGGGTGTCGTTGACGAAGACTTCCATGGCGAGGTCGTAGCGGCCGCCGCTTTCGCGGTCGGCGAGTTCGTCCGGGGTGACCAGCACCGGGCCGAGGGTGGTGGCGGTGTCTTTGCCTTTGGCCGGCCCGAGTCCGACGCGCATTTCGCGGCTCTGCAGATCGCGGGCCGACCAGTCGTTGAGGATGGTGAACCCGGCGATGTGGTCCGCGGCCTCGGCGACGGACAGGTTGAAGCCCGCTGTGCCGATCACGGCCGCGACTTCGAGTTCGAAATCCAGCACTTCGCACCCGGGCGGCATCGGGACCGGTGCGCCGGAGCCGATCGTCGCGTGCGGGTTGGTGAAGTAGAAGGCGGGCGCTTCGTACCAGGCGTCCGGGACCTCGCCGTTTCCGGTGATCGCGCGGAGCGAGCCCGCCGTGTGCTGTTCGAAGGTGATGAAATCGCGGATGCTGGCGACCGGCACCGGGACGGCGGTCGACGCGGTTTCGTCCCAGGCCGCCTGCTGGCTCGCCGCCGCGGCATCCCCGAGCACCTCGAAGACGTCCGCGGTCTCGGGGAACAGACTGATGCGATCGCCGTCGACGATGCCGTAGCGCTGAACATCGTCGACGAGCAAGGAACCGATTCTCATGCCGTCTCCTCGTCGAAAATCGCCACCGCGCGCGTCCAGCCCGCCGATGCCGCGTGGATCTTGACCGGGAAGCAGGCGATCTGGAATCCGGTGGCCGGGAGGCTCTCCAGGTTGTGCAGCTTCTCGAGGTGGCAGTAGCCGATCTCGCGGCCGGCCCGATGTCCCTCCCAAATGACAGAGGCATCGTGGTCGCGGGCATAGCGCTCGGCGGTGAACACGAAGGGAGCGTCCCAGCTCCAGGCGTCGGTTCCGGTCACCCGCACCCCTTGTTCGAGCAGGTGCAGGGTCGCGGCGCGGCCGACTCCGCAGCCGGAGTTCACGTAGTCGTCCTGGCCGTAGCGGGCGCCGGCCCGGGTGTTGACCACCACGATGTCGAGCGGGCGCAGCCGGTGGCCGATCCGGTCGAGCTCGGCGTCGATGTCCTCCGGGGTGACGACGTGCCCGTCGGGCAGGCGCCGGAAGTCGAGTTTGACGCCCTGCTGGAAGCACCAGTGCAGCGGCACCTCGTCGATCGTCATGGCCCGGCGGCCTCCGTCCATAGTGGACGCGTAGTGGTATGGGGCGTCGAGGTGGGTGCCGGTGTGGGTGGTGGCCACGATCCGCTCGATCGCCCAGCCTTCGCCGTCGGGCAGGTCCGCGGCCGTCGCGCCCGGGAAGAAGCGGAGCAGGTCCGGGACTGACTGCTGGTGGTCGACGTAGGTGATCGAGGGACGGTGGCCGGGCGGGTCCGACGCGATCCCGCCCTGCAGCGGGACCGAAATGTCCACGAGCTGTCGCATGGCGGCTCCTTATCGCGGGATGACGGGGACGAGCAGGTGGGATGCGTGGTCGCCGCCGAGGTGGACGACGGCGCCGGTCGCCGGGCGGTGGAGACCGGGGTGGTCGTGGGTCATGAAGCCGAGGTCGCTGTCCCCGGTGACCAGTTCGAGGCGCAGTCGCTCCCCCGGGGCGAGGGTGATGCTGGTGGGCCAGATCTCGACCTCCAGCAGGGTCGGTTCGCCGGGCACCAAGGGAATTTCGCGGGCGTGGGTGTGCCACGGCCGGTGCGGCAGCGACCGCTCGGGGTCGGTCTCGCGGTGCGAAGCCTTGAGCCAGCCCATGGTCATCGGGACCGGATCGCCCTGGGGGCCGACGCCCGGGATCGGCTCGCCGTCGGCGCCGATGTGTTGCACCCGCGCGAAGACGTCGAGGTCGTCCTGCTCGGCGCTGAGCCACAGCCGCAGCGCGACCGGACCGGTCAGCTCGAGCGGCTCGGACACCGGGGCGGTGTCGAAGCTGGCGGGATAGGGCACCGTCGCGGCGTCCGCGGGCGGGTCCCAGTCGAGGACTCCGTCGCCGAGGTGAAGCTCGCGCCACTGCGTCTGCGGGAGCGGGAAGTCCGTGGCGTCCCGCCATTCGACCTCGCGCCCGTGCCGGATCGCCAGCCGCACCGGGGCCACTCCGTCCATCCGGTCTGGCTGGTCTTTGAGGAAACGGTCGAGGAAACGCAGCTGCAGATCCAGCGCCCAGTCGGCGTAGTAGGGATCGATGTGGGTGCCGGTGTGCACCACGAGCCACTTGTCCCGCGACGCCGCGCGAGCCCAGCCTTCGATGTTGCCGCGCAGGTGCACATGGAGGGCGCCCCAGTTGCCTGCCGACAGCACCGGCACCGTGACCCGGTCGAGGTCGACGATGCGCGCCTGGTGGTAGTCGTCGAGCACGGGGCGCTGCGGGAGCACCTCGCGCCAGTCGTCTCCGTCGTCGCCGTTGCGCTGCGGGGTGATCTGGCGGTTCCACCAGAACTCGACGAATCCGTGCGCGTAGAGGCCGCCCTGGTAGATGAAGTCGCGGTAGAAGTCGGTCGCGCCTTCCCAGGCCACGATCGCGGCGAGGTGCGGCGGCTGGAGCTCCGCCACCCGCCAGCCCATCATCGCGAGCCACGAGATGCCGCTGGACGCCACCTTGCCGTTGGACCACGGCTGTCCGGCCGCCCATTCGACGACGTCGTAGAAGTCCTCGGAATCGCTGGGGCTCATCAGGTCCATCCGGCCGGGCGACTTGCCGGTCCCCCGCGTGTCGGCGCGCAGCACGGCGTAGCCGCGGGCCGTCCACCACTCCGGATCCGGGGTCTCCCAGACCATGTGCTCGCTCTGCGGCACGAGGTCGTAGAGCGGATAGCGGTCCGGCCAGTGCACGTCCTTGCCGTACGGGCTGATCGACGCCAGCACCGGAAACGCGCCGTCGCCGGGGTCGTCGGGAAGGAACAGATCGGCCAGGATCGGCGAGCCGGTGCGGGCGGGGACCTCGATGTCCCGTTCGATGCGCATCTCAGTACTCCAGGGGGTGAGCATTAAAGCAAGTCGGCTTGCGTCAAGGAGTATGGCGACCGGCGCGCGTTAAAGCAAGCGGACTTGTATTAGAGTGGTGCCCCGTGAGCGATGCGGACGTCCGGCGACGGCCCGGTGGACGCGCGGCCCGGGTGCGCGCCGCGGTCATCGAGGCGACCAACGAGCTCCTGCGGGACCAAGGCCTGACGGGCCTGAAAGTGTCCGAGGTGGCGCGGCTCGCGCAGGTGAACGAGACGTCGATCTTCCGGCGGTGGGGCACCCGCGAGAACCTCGTCATCGACGCCCTGCTCGCCGACGCCGCCGAACAGCTTCCGGTGCCCGACAACGGGAATGTGCGCGACGACCTGATCGCCTACGCCACCTCGCTCGCGAACTACCTGACTTCGCCCGCGGGCAATGCCCTGGACCGAACCCTGGCCTCGGCCGGCGACGACCCGATCACCCGGCAGCTGCGCGACCAGTACTGGGACGCCCGCTACGCCCAGTCCGGCCAGATCGCCGAGCGGGCGATCAAGCGCGGAGAGCTGCCCGAGGCGACCGATCCCCGCTTCGTGCTGGAGATGCTCGTCGCACCGTTGCATTTCAGGATCGTGCTCACCCGCGAGCCGCTCGAGCCGGACTTGCCCGAACGCATCGTCGACGCCCTTCTCCGCGGACTCCCCTCGGCCGCCGACGGCCCGCCAGGGTCGCGATCCTCCTGAGGCGGGCAGAGACGAATGCCTCCGCTGGACGTGGGTTCGCCCGTCTGGTGCGACCGTGTTCGCTCGTGAGCTGCGCTGCGGCGACACCGGCGACCCCTGGCCGCGCGGTCACTCCTAGACGACATTGCTCATGCGTGACGCCGTGAGCACTCCGTTTCCCCCAGCCCAAACCACCGGACGGCCGCCGCTGCCGGGACCAGCAACGCCATACCGCCAGCGCTCTCCCGAACGCCGCGGAGACCCCGGCTGCGCGAGGGTTTCAGCGGACGCGGGGCACGAACTCCGCGAGATCCGGCAACGGCGGAACCTCCCGTGCGTACGCGTCGGCGGCCAGCACTCCCGTGGTGACCCGGGTGGCGGTGCGGCGGCCGAGTTCGTCCAGGATTTCCTGTTCGGTCCGGCCCCGCGCGAGCAGCAGCAGGAACGGGTCGGCGTCGAGCAGCCACGCGACCTGGAACGACAGCGCGGCGGCGTGCCGGCACGGGAGTTCCCAGCCGGGGCAGTCGCAGTCCGGGTCGAGGTCGCCGATGCCGGGCAGCAGCGGGACGACCTCGGCCAGCTCCGGCGGCAGATGCCGGTCGAGCAGCGCGGCGAGGTGCCCGGAGTGGTCGGCGGCGCGGTCGAGAAGCAGCTCCCAGTCCGTTGCGGACAGTTCGGCCAGGTGTACGCCGGTGCGGTACGGGCCGTCGTCGGCGTCCTCCGTGGTCGCGGTGATCAGGCCCGGGCTGACCGTGATCGGGCCGACCAGCCCGGCCGCGGCGTAGCTCCGGCCCTTCTTCAGCTGGCGCAGGTCGAGCGCGGTGTCCTCCATCGCCTGCAGCCACGCGCGGCCCCACCAGGTGCGGGCGAACGGGCCGCGGCCCGGGCGGGCGGGGAACGCGGGGAATCCGCGGACCCGGTCGGTCATCGCTGCCTCCGAAGGGTCACGAGCTCGGCCAGCTCGTCGTCGGTGAGTTCGGTGAGCGCGGCCTCGCCCGAGGTGAGCACCGCGTCGGCGAGCGCGCGTTTCTCCCGCAGCATCACCGCGATCCGGTCCTCGACCGTGCCTTCCGCGACCAGCCGGTGGACCTGCACCGGCCGGGTCTGCCCGATCCGGTACGCGCGGTCGGTCGCCTGGTCCTCGACCGCCGGGTTCCACCACCGGTCGTAGTGCACGACGTGATCGGCGCGGGTGAGGGTGAGCCCGGTGCCCGCGGCCTTGAGCGACAACAGGAACACCGGCACGTCCCCGTTCTGGAAGCCGCGGACCAGCTCCTCCCGCCGCGCGACCGGGGTGCCGCCGTGCAGCAGCTGCGCCGGGATGCCGCGCGCGGCGAGGTGCCGTTCCAGCAGCCGCGCCATCACGACGTACTGGGTGAACACCAGCACCGCGCCGTCCTCGGAGAGGATCGTGTCGAGCAGTTCGTCGAGCAGTTCGAGTTTCCCGGACCGGCCGGCGAGCGTGCTGTCGTCCGGCTCGCCGAGATACTGCGCGGGGTGGTTGCAGATCTGCTTGAGCGCGGTGAGCAGCTTGACCACCCGGCCGCGGCGGGCCATGCCGTCGCTCGCGGAGATGTCCGCCATCAGCTCGCGCACGGTGGCCTCGTACAGCGACGCCTGCTCGGTCGTGAGCGACACCGGCCGGTCGGTCTCGGTCTTGGCGGGCAGCTCGGGCGCGATGCCCGGGTCGGATTTGCGGCGGCGCAACAGGAACGGCCGAAGCAGCCGGGACAACTGCTCGGCGGCCGCCGGGTCCGCACCGGATTCGACCGGCTTTCCCCAGCGGCGGCGGAAATCGGCGAGCGGGCCGAGCAGACCCGGCGTGGTCCAGTCGAGGATCGCCCACAGTTCGGTGAGTGTGTTCTCCACCGGTGTGCCGGTGAGCGCGACTTTCGCCGCGGAAGGCAGCAGCCGCAACGCTTTCGCCGTGTCGGAGCGGTGGTTCTTCACGTGCTGTGCCTCGTCGGCGACGAGCAGATCCCAGCCCACCTCGGCCAGCGGCGCGGGATCCGTGCGCAGCGTGCCGTAGGTGGTGAGCACGAAGCCGCCGTCGAGGTCATCCAGCGACCGCGAGCTGCCATGGAACCGGCGCACCGCAACTCCGGGCGCGAACCGGCGGATCTCGGTTTCCCACGTGCCCAGCAGCGAAGCCGGGCACACGACCAGCGTCGGCCCGGCGCTCCGGTGCAGGTGCAGGGCGATGAGCGTGACGGTTTTGCCGAGCCCCATGTCGTCGGCGAGACAGCCGCCGAGCCCCAGACCGGTGACGGTGTCGAGCCAGTGCAGGCCGCGCAGCTGATAGTCGCGCAGGGTCGCGGCCAGCCCGGCCGGCTGCGGCACCGGCTCGGGATCGGCCGACAGCCGCGCGCGCAGGTCTTCCAGCCAGCCGTCGGTGCGGACGTCGACCAGCTCGCCGTCGACCTCGGTGCGGCCGGTGAGCGCGACGCCGAGTGCCTCGATCGCGGTCAACGGCTTGAGCGTGCGATCCCGGGCGCGGTCGGCGGTGGTGCGGTCCAGCAGCACCCACCGGTCCCGCAGCCGGACGACCGGACGCTGCGCCTCGGCGAGCGCGTCGAGTTCCGCGACGCTCAGCTCGCTGTCGCCGAGCGCGAGCTGCCAGTCGAACTGCAGCACCCGGTCGCCGCCGAAGAACGACCGCGCGTCGGACGGCGCGTCTCCCGGCCGGACGACCGCGCGGGCGGCCAGCCCGGTCAGCTCCGCGGGCCAGTGCACCGCCAATTCGGCGGCGTCGAGGGCACCGGCGAGCAGTTCGGCGATCTCGCGGTCTCCCAGCGCGACCGACGACGGAACCGCCGCCGACAGCAGCGGAGCCAGCGCGGGCCACACCTCGGCCCCGTGCCGCAACGCCAGCAGGACCTCGTGCCGGGCCTCCTGGCTTCCGGTGCGCCACAGCTCTTCCGCGTCGACCAGCGGCTCGGTCCCGCCGTGCACCTGGACGACGGCGCGGAACCGGCCGCCCGCCAGATCGTCGGACTCGATCCGCAGCGACACGCGCAGCGCGGGCTCCACTCCAGCGACGTCTGCGACGAACCGCATCAGCAGCGGATACGGCTCCGGCAACCGCGCCGGGTCGCCAGGGATCGGCGTCGCGTGGGCGTGCGGCGGCATCGCGTCGGCAAGCCGGCGCAGCCACGCTTCCTCGGCCGGATCGAGCGGTCCGGTCCACCCGGCCGACGCGAGTCGCTCCGCTGCGTCGGCGGCCAGCGCCCAGAACCGCGCCGACGGATCCGTGAGCGCGCGCAGCACCGGCACCGCCTCCGCGGTCGGCAACCGCAGCGCGGGCACCGTGCGCACCCCGTCCGGCAGCACGACCTCGACCGTGCCGGGTGCCCCGGGACCGTCCGGCTCCGCGCCGTCCGGCCTCCAGAACACGATCCGGCCCGGCTCCACCACTACAGAATTCAGTGCTCCGCCCTCCCCTGGCTGGCCTGTCCGGGATAGTCTACCGGAAAACTCTGTACTGCGTACAAGGAGCGAAATGGACACCGAGGAGCCGGGCGATCCGCGGCGGACCATCGAACTGCTGTGGGGCGTGCCCGGTCCCCCGCGCCGGGGCCCGAAACCGAAGCTGTCGGTCGAGCACGTGGTGGCGGCCGGGATCCGGGCCGCGGACGCGGACGGCCTGGACGCGGTCACCATGCGCCGGATCGCCGACGAGCTGGGCGTCGCGACGATGTCGCTCTACACCTACGTGCCCGGCCGCGAGGAACTGCTGGAGCTGATGCTCGACCACGCGCACGGCGAACTCCCCGGCGAGCTGCCGGAGGGCTGGCGGGCCGGGCTGTCCGCGGTCGCCGAGGACCTGTGGCGGCTCTACCACCGGCATCCGTGGCTGCTGGAGATCCGCGTCGGCCGCCCGACGCTGGGCCCGCACACCTTCGCCAAATACGAGCGCGAACTGGCCGCGATGGACGAACTCGACCTCGACGACGTGCAGCTCGACGCGATCGTCAGCCTGCTCAACGGACTGGTGGCGGGGGCGGCGCGCGGTTCGGTGGACGCGACCCGTGCCGCGCGGCGCAGCGGGATGACCGACTTCGACTGGTGGAACCGCTCCGCGCCGGTGCTGGCCGAGATCCCGGCGGCGGATCCGGTGCACTTCCCGCGCGCGAGCCGGGTCGGCACGACCGCCGGGCAGACCTACGGCGGTTCTTCGGATCCCGAGCACCACTTCCGGTTCGGGCTCGGCCGCATCCTCGACGGGATCGGGCAGCTCGCCGGAGCCTGATCGCGGGAAATTGTCGGTGCCCCGGTTTACCGTTCGGAGGGTGTCGGCGGAACTGGTCCGCGGACCGGCACGAGAAGGGAGCGCGCGGTGACCGGGCAGCACGACGTGGTCGAAGCCGCTGTCGCGCAGGCGTTCCGCGATGAGTGGGGCTCCGTCGTGGCCACGCTCATCCGCGTCACCGGCGACTGGGACCTGGCCGAGGAATGCGCGCAGGACGCGTTCGCGCTCGCCGTGCGGACCTGGCCGCGCGACGGCGTTCCCGACCGTCCCGGAGCGTGGCTCACCACCGCCGCGCGCAACCGTGCCGTCGACCGGCTCCGGCGGGCGGCGGCGGGAGAGGGCAAACTCCGGGAGGCCGCGCGGCTGGCGGTCGCGGACGAACCGGCCACTGTCCACAATGGAGCCAGTGGCGTAGAAGACGACCGGCTCCGGCTCATTTTCACCTGCTGCCACCCCGCGCTCGCCTTCGAAGCGCAGGTCGCGCTCGCGCTGCGCACCCTCGTCGGGCTCAGCACCGCCGAGATCGCCCGCGCGTTCCTGGTGTCCGAATCGACGATGTCGCAGCGTCTCGTCCGGGTGAAACGCAAGATCCGCGCCGCCGGGATCCCGTACCGGGTGCCGCCCGCCCATCTGCTGCCCGAGCGCACCGCCGCGGTGCTCGGCGTGCTGTACCTGTTGTTCAACGAGGGCTACTCGGCCAGCGAGGGCGACGATCTCCAGCGCCCCGACCTCGCGGGCGAAGCCATCCGGCTGGCCCGGCTGCTGTGCACCCTGATGCCGGACGAACCCGAGGCCACCGGTCTGCTCGCGCTTCTCCTGCTGCAACACGCCCGCCGCAGCACGAGAAACCGGCCCGACGGCGAGCTGATCCCGCTCGACGAACAAGACCGAACCCGGTGGGACACCGCCGCGATCGCCGAGGGAACCGCGTTGCTCGAGGGAGCGTTGCGCCGGCGCAGTCCCGGGCCGTACCAGGTGCAGGCCGCGATCGCCGCGTGTCACGCCACCGCCGCGCGCGCCGAGGACACCGACTGGGCGCAGATCGCCGGGCTCTACCTCCAGCTGCGACGGTTCCGGCCGGGTCCGGTGGTCGAACTGAACCGCGCGGTCGCGGTCGGGATGGCCGCCGGACCGGAAGCCGGGCTCGCCCTCGCCGACCAGTTGAGCGAGGAACTGGCGGACTACCACCTGCTGCCCGCCACCCGCGCGGACTTCCTCCGCCGCCTCGGCCGCACCGAAGAAGCCCAGGTCGCGTACACCGAAGCGCTCGCGTTGGCCCGCACCGGAGCCGAACGCAGCTACCTCCGAGGAAGACTTTCGGAAATTTCTTCGCCGGAGGTGTCTGTCTCGGTCTCTTCCGTTCGTCGGGAAGGCGAACCGACCCCGGAAGGACAGCCATGATCACCAAAACCCTGCGCGTGCCCGGCGCGGAACTCCACTACGACGTCGCGGGCTCCGGACCGCTGCTGCTCCTCGTGCCCGGCGGACCCGCGGACGCCACCGCGTTCACCGCGCTGCGCCCGTATCTCACCGACCGCTACACCGTCGTCACCTTCGACCCGCGCGGCATCTCGCGAAGCCGCACCACCGAACTCGACGACGACCTGGTGGGCCAGCACGCCGAGGACGTGCAGCGGCTGCTCACCGAACTCGGCGGCGGGCCGGTCTCGGTGCTAGCCAACAGCGGCGGCGCGATCACCATGCTCGAACACACCGCCCGCTACCCCGGCGCGGTGCGGACGCTCGTCGCGCACGAACCGCCGGTCAGCCGCTACCTCGGCGAACTGCTGGCCGATTTTCCGGACATCCCGGCGATCTACCGGGAGCAGGGCATCGACGCGGCCGTGGGCGCGTTCATGGCCGCGAGCGGATTCGAGATCCCGCCGCCGCCCGAGCACCCCACCGCCGAGGAAATCGAGCAGGGCAAGCAGATGCGCGGCAACTTCGAGGTGTTCTTCGGCAAGCTGATGGGCGCCATCGGAGCCTGGGAACCCGATCTCGACGAGCTCGCCGCCGCAGCCACCCGGATCGTCGTGGCGGTGGGCGACGCCGTCGGAACCCCGGCGTACGAGGCAGGCGTCGGACTGGCCCGCGCGCTCGGCAGCGAACCCGTCCGCTTCCCTGGAGACCACGGCGGATTCGCCGGCCAACCCGAGGCGTTCGCCGTCCGCCTCGCCGAAACTCTCACCGAGGAGACCTCATGCGCTACCTCCTGATGATCGCCGGGTCCGAAGCACCTACCGAGGAACAGCTCGCGATCGGCTGCGGCGGCTGGTCCGAAGACCTGGTGGAACGCGGCATCCTCGTCGGCGGCGGAGGCCTGCACCCGCCCGCGACGGCCACCACGGTGCGCGTGCGCGACGGCGACGTCCTGCTCAGCGACGGGCCGTTCGCCGAGACCAAGGACCAGATCGGCGGCTACGCCGTGCTCGAATGCGCCGACCTCGACGAGGCCGTCGAGCACGCGTCCCGACATCCCGCCGCCGCGTACGGAACGATCGAGGTGCGGCCGCTTCTCGGCTGAGGCGCGCCCCCGAACCGAAAGGAACCCCATGCCCTCCATTGTGGAGAGAAACGAGCAACGCTACGTCGGCTACCGCGCGACGGTCGGATTCGACGACATGGCCGAGGTCGCGCACCGCATCGCCGCGATCGTCGGCGCGCTCGCCGAACGCGGCCTCGAACCCGCCTGCGCGCCGTTCTTCCGCTATTTGGTGCTCGGCACGGACATGGAGACCGTCACCGTCGAAGTCGGAGTCCCCGTCACGGACGCCGTCGATCTCGGCGACGACTACTTCAACGCCGCGCTGCCCGCCGGGAAATACGCCCAGGCCACCCACCACGGCGCGCCGAGCGGCCTCTTCGCGGCCACCGCCGACCTGCTCGCCTGGGGCGAGAAGGAGGACGTTCGCTGGGACCGCACCGTCGAGGCCGACGGCGAGCACTGGACCGCCCGGCTCGAGATCTACCGCACCAACCCGCAGGTGGAGCCGGACCCGAACAACTGGGACATCGACCTCTGCTTCCGGCTCGCGGACTGACCGGCCGGTGGCCCGGAGTCACGCGCTCCGGGTCACCAAAGCGCCCACGAGACACCCGAACCCGGCCGCGGACGCCACCGTCCGCACCGTGTTCCACCGCACCCACGGCTCCTCGAACTGCGCCCGCAGCGCGGCGAAATCGACCGAGTCCACGGCGAGCGCGTTGTTCATCGGCACGTTGATCGCACCGGTCACGATCACCATCGCCACCAGAAGCACCGCACCCGCGATGAGCCACGGCAATCCGCCTCGCGCCCCGCTCGTGAAGTGCAGCACCACCGCCGCGACGGCGAGCAGCGGCGCGCCCAGGAACGACAGCATGAACCAGCCGTTCACGATGACGTCGTTGATCCGGCGCATCGCGGTCACGAACGTGTGGTCGTCGGCCTGGGCGAGGCCGGGCATCACCGACACCGTGTACGCGTAGAACAACCCCGCGATCAGCCCCGCCGCGACCACCGCCGCCACGAGAACCGCCTTCGAAACGATCACCATCGTCGTGCCTTCCGTTTTGTCCCCCAGTACGCCCTCAGTCAACCCAAAGATCGCGAGACGATCCATCGGTTATCCGCTCGGAACCATGCGCGATCGTCTCAGCAGGAGACTCCCATGCAGCACACCCTTCCGAACGGCGTCACGCTCGGCGCCGAGCACTTCGGCGACCCGGCCGCACCGCTGGTCCTGCTCGCCGGCGGCCCCACGATGCTGTCCTGGCCGGACGCCCTCTGCGAAGCACTCGCCCGAGGCGGACGGCACGTCGTGCGCTACGACCTCCGCGACGCAGGCACCTCGACCACCGCCGATCCGAACGCCCCGGCCTACACCTTGCGCGACCTCGCCGCCGACGCCGCCGCCCTCGCCCGGGAACTCGACGACCGGCCCGCGCACCTGGGCGGAGTCGGGGTCAGCGGGATGGTCGCCCAGGTCGCCGCCCTCGACCACCCGTCCGTCTTCTCCGCCCTCACGCTCTACGGAACACGCCCCGTCGCGCCCGGCCCGGTCGACCCCGATCTGCCCGACCACGACGCGAAAGTCATGCGCAAAGTCTTCGCGCTGCCGATGCCCGATTGGTCAGACCGCGCCGCCGTGGCCGAACGCGCCGCCGTAAGCGCCGAAATTCTCGGCGACGACCCCGGCGCGGCCCGAACCGTCGCTGAACGCGTCTTCGACCGCGCGGCCAGCACGGAGCCGGTGGTGCAGCTGGCGAATCACTTGGGCATGGTGTTCTCCAAACTCGACTGCACGCCGCGATGGCGCGAACGCCTGCCGGAACTCGCCGTCCCGACCGTCGTGCTGCACGGGCGCCGAGACGCGTTCTTCCCGCTCGGCAACGGGGAAGCCCTCGCCCGCGAAATCCCCAATGCGCGGCTGGTCGTCCTGGACGATGCCGCCAGCGCGATTCCGCATGCTGCCGCCGAGGAGATCGCGGCGGCGATGCTCGCTGTTTGAACGGTCGCCGGTTCCGGGGAGGTGCCAGGCGGCCCACGCTCAACCGGTGCGACGTCGGCTTCCGGCGCGCGAACTCTTTCGCGAGCGAGCCAGCCTGCTTTGGGTCGTCGCTTGCATTCGGCCGGGGCCTGGAACCGACGCGATGGCTGCCGACTTCGTGATTCTGTCGGCACCTTGCGCCCACGGGATTTCCTTAGCCCGGAATGGAACGGCGGGCCGAGAACAGCGCGCGGCAGGAAACACGCTCCCGCCGCGTTGCCACCCGCCGCACCGCGATCCCAACCAGCCCGGAAACCCCGAACCAGCGAGCTTTCCCTTGCCGCACCGCTACTCTCAGCAGCGTGGACCCGCTCACCGCGTTGCTTGAAGGACCTCGTGCGCACGGCGCGTTCCTGCTCCGGTCCGTCCTGCGGCCGCCGTGGTCGTTGCGGATCGAGGACGAAGCGCCGCTGACCGTGCTCGCCGTCGTGCGCGGCGATGCCTGGCTGGTGCCCGACCACGCCGAAGCCGTCCGTCTGGACGCGGGCGACGTGGCCGTCATCCGGGGGCCCGAGCCGTACCTCGTCGCCGACGAGCCTGGGACGCCGCCGCAAGCGGTGATCCGGCCGGGGCAGGAGTGCGTCACCCCGGACGGCGGGCATCTCACCGACTTGACCGAGTTCGGCGTCCGCACCTGGGGCGGCGACGCGGACGGTCCGACGGTGCTGCTCACCGGGACCTACCCGACCGTCGGAGAAGTCTCGCGCCGGTTGCTCGCCGCGGTGCCGGGCGTCGTCACCGCGCGCGCCGGAGACAGCCCGGATCCGCTCGTCACGATGCTCGCCGACGAGATCGAGCGCGACGTCCCCGGGCAGGAAGCCGTCCTCGACCGGCTGCTGGACCTCCTGCTCGTCCGCGTCCTGCGCGAATGGCTCGACCGCCCGGCCGCGCCCGCCTGGTACCGCGCGCACGGCGACCCGGTGGCCGGGCACGCGCTGCGTCTCCTGCAGGACCAGCCCGAACATCCGTGGACGGTCGCCGGGTTGGCCAGCGCGACCGGGGTTTCCCGCGCCGCGCTCGCCCGGCGGTTCACCGACGCCGTAGGCGAGCCGCCGATGACTTACCTCGCCACCTGGCGGCTCGCCCTCGCCGCGGATCTCCTGCGACAGCAACCCGACGCGACGCTCACCGCGATCGCCCGGCAAGTCGGCTACCGCAGCCCCTTCACGCTGAGCACCGCGTTCAAACGGGAGTACGGCCGGAGTCCGCAGCACTACCGCCTGCGCGAACCCGCCTGAACCAGTTCCCGCACGCCGGAAGCAGGATGCCCGCGAAACGCCTGCAGTCGCGGGAAACGGGGCGTGCCAGCGCCCGGCACCACTCGGCTAACTCAGTCCTCTTCCCCGAACATCCGCGCGAACAGGCTCCGCACCTTCTCCGCCGCCCCGTCGGACAGGAACAGCTCCAGGTTGTCCGCCGACATCCGCGCCGCCGGTTCAGCGCGCTCGAACATCGCCTCCTCGAATTTCCGCACGTCGCCGCCCTGAGCGAGAACCAGGGCAAGCTCGGCACCGTCCCGCATCGCGAGGTTCGCGCCCTGTCCGGCGAACGGCGACATCAGATGCGCCGCGTCCCCGATCAGCGTCACGCCCGGCGTCGGGTCCCACCGCAGCCCGACCGGCAGCGCGGTCAGCGGATACACCAGCACCGGACCGGACGTCGCGTCCAGCAGCGCCAGGAACTCCTCCGGCCATCCGGCGTAGAGCTCCTCCAGCGCGACACGGGCGCGATCCGGGTCGTCGAACGGGATCCCCGACGTCTCCACCCAGTCCTCGGCGCACCGCAGGGTCAGGTGGACGCGGATCGTGCCGTCTCCGTTGCGCTGTGCGGAAAGCGTCTGCTGATCCCCGATCGAGGAGAAGCTGCCTCGTCCGACGAGCGCCGACGCCGCCGGGTGCGTTCGATCCGCGTCGTGGATGACCAGCTCCATCCCGTGCGCGCCGCAATAGGCCGGTTCCGCGTCGGTGAGCAGCGGACGGATTCTCGACCGCGCGCCGTCCGCGCCGATGAGGAAATCGCACTCCAGGGTTCCGCCGTCGGAAAGATGGACCTGATGCCGTCCGTCGCCGAGCGGCTCCGCGCGAGTCACCGTGTGTCCCCAATGGACAGTCCCCTCGGGGAGCGCGTCGAGCAGCAGTTTCCGCAGCGCCGGGCGGTCCGCCTCGGGACGGCCCCAGCGCGCGTCGCCCTCGTCCGGGGTGATTTCCTGCCGCAGCAGGGTTCCCGCGGAGTCGTAGAGGACCATGTCCTGGCCCTCGGGACGGGCGATCGCGCGGTAACCGGCCTCCAGACCGGCCTCGCGCAGCGCCCACTGGCCCTCGTCGACCGTCAGGTCCAGCGTGCCGCCCTGCACTCGGGCCTCCGGGCCGGCGTCGCGTTCGCAGACCACGGCGTCGACGCCGTGCGCCCGCAGCACCCGCGCACAGGTGAGCCCCCCGAGCCCGCCCCCGGCAATGACGATTCGCATGATGACATCCCCTCGATACACTGTATTGACAAGATACACCGTATCGGAACCGTCCCGGTACTGTCACCCGAAAAGGAGCGAGCATGGACGAACTGGTGTGGGAACGGCCCGAACCGCCGGCGCGCGCGGCGCCGACGCCGTTGAGCCGCGCCCGCATCGTCGAGACCGCCTGCGCGCTCGCCGACGAAGGCGGGCTCGAAGCGGTGTCGCTGCGCAAAGTCGCCGCCGCGCTCGGCTCCGGGCCGATGCGGCTGTACGGCTACCTCGACACCAAAGAAGAGCTGCTCGACCTGATGACCGACGCCGTCTACGGCGAGATCCCGCTGCCGGACCCGGAAACCGAAGGCGTCGCCGCCCTCCGCGCGCTCGCGCACGGCTGCCGCGCGGCCGTCCAGCGGCACGAATGGTTCGCGGACCTGATCGGCGGACGGCCCGGGCTCGGCCCGAACGCGCTCGCCTACCTGGAGGCGTCGCTCGCCGCCGCGGCCGGGCCGGGCCCGATCGAGGACGCCGTGCTCACGGTCTTCACCGTGCACTCCTACGTGACCGGCGCCGTGCGCAGCGAGATCCGCGAGCGGCGGCTCATCAGCGACACCGGCCTCGACGAGGAAAGCTGGCAGCGCGCCGCCGCGCCGTACCTGCAGCGGATGTTCGACTCCGGCCGCTACCCCACGCTCCTGCGCACCGCGCGCGACGCCGTCCACCCCGACGGCGACGCGGTCTTCTCCGCCGGCCTCGACCGGGTGCTCTCCGGGCTCTCCCTGAGCTAGTTACCGCTTAAGCGGCAAGATGGGCGCATGAACACCGCCGCGCTGGGCCCGACGACCCGCGTCATGCACGCGATGGAACAGCTGTGGGCCGAAATCCGCAGGCGGCACGCGGACGTTCCCGAAGCGATCCTCGTGCTGGCGTCCGGAACGATGGGCACCACGACCGAGATCCACGGCCACTTCGCGCGGTCCCGCTGGCACGTCGGCGACGGCGTCGAACCGCGCGCCGAGTTCTTCCTCGGCGCGGAAGGCCTCCGTCGCGGCGCGGCCGAGATCCTCTCCACCACGCTGCACGAAGCCGCGCACGGACTCGCCGCCACCCGCGACATCGTCGACGTCAGCGACGGCCGCTACCACAACAAACGCTTCGCCGCGCTCGCCGCCGAACTCGGCCTGCGGGCGGAACAGGCGGATCGGATCGGCTGGTCGGCGACGACTGCGCTCCCCGCGACTCTCGAGGCGTACCAAGGAGAACTCTCCCGGCTCGAAGACGCGCTGACCGTGTGGCGGCACACCGAACAGGAGGTCGCGCGGCGCGCTGTCGCGGCCCCGCCGGACGATCCCGAAGGCCCGGACGAGGTGGCCGAACCGCTCGTGCCGCCGGTGGTGATCGCCCCGGTCGACGGTCGCGGCGCGCACCGCGGCGGGCCCAACTACGTCGCGGCGATCTGCCGCTGCGAACCGCCCCGCCGGATCCGCGCGGCCCGGTCGATCCTGGAGCTGGGGCCGATCACCTGCACGTTGTGCTCCGAACCGTTCATCGAGGCTTGACCGCTGCCGCAGCAACACCTACTGCTTGCATTTTGCCATCACTTCGGGCTACCGTCGCGCATCACGAGCGGAGGGGGTCGCCATGCTGAAACAGGCAGCGGAGGGCGTGCTGGTCCACCAGAGCGAGCTGCTGGAGAACAACGCTGTCGTCGTGCAGGGCCGGGCTGGCGTGCTGCTCGTCGACCCTGGGCTCACCACCGGCGAACTGGCTTGTCTCGCCCACGATCTGCGCGAACTCGGCCAGCCGGTCGCGGCGGGCTTCGCGACGCATCCGGATTGGGATCACGCGCTCTGGCACGCCGAATTCGGCGACGCACCCCGCTACGGCACCGCCCGGTGTGCGGCCTACCTGCAGGACCTGCTGGCAAAACCGGACTGGAAAACCCTTCTCGCCGAAGGATTGCCGCCGGAGATCGCCGACGACGTGCCGCTGGATCTGTTCGGCCGCATCACCGGCCTGCCCGCCGGAACCGCGTACCTCCCCTGGGACGGTCCGCGAGCCCGGATCATCGAACATCCGGCGCACGCACCGGGCCACGCCGCGCTGCTCATCGAGGAACGCGGGGTTCTCATAGCGGGCGACATGCTTTCCGACGTCCTGGTCCCGATGTTCGACACCGCCGCCGACCCGATCGAGGACTACCTGACCGGGCTACAGCTGCTGGAAGCCGTGGCGGACGACGTCGAGGTGGTCATCCCTGGCCACGGATCCGTCGCAGCCGGTCAGCTCCGCGCGCGAATCAACCTGGACCGCGCGTACGTGCAGGCCTTGCGCGACGGCCGCGAACCCGACGACCCGCGGATCGGACCGTCGGCCAAGCCCGGCTGGGAGTGGGTCAGCGATCTGCACCAAGGACAGGTCCAAAGGCTCGCCCGGATGAACGGTTGACGATCAGCCGAGCCAGCCGCGATGCAACGCCGGAGCGAGTTCGTGCGCGGCGGAATCGCGGATGGCGTTCTCGTCGTGGAGATAGCCCTCGGTGGTCGACAACGCGGCGTGCCCGAGGTCGCGTTGCACCTGGCGCGGCGGGACCCCTCGCTCGATCGCGTGCGTCGCGTAGGAGTGGCGCGCCGAATGCGGGTGGATGGTGTCGCACAACGACTGCAGGTGCGTCGCGACGAACCGGGCCTCGGCGGTGTCGAGGAGTTCCCGCAGCCGCGCGGTTTTGGGCGGCTGGCAGAACGTCGCGCACAGCCGCCGCAGCAACGCCGTCACGTGCGAAACGTGCACGCGCGCGCCGGTGCTGGTGACGAACAGCGGCTCGGCCCGGTTCGCGCCGACCTGTCCGCGCAACGCCGGGACCTGCGGCGTGACCCGGGCCGCGAGATAGGCGTCGAGCGCGTCCGCCACCGGTGCGGCCAGCGCGACCTCGCGGTCCTTGGAGCCCTTGCCGTGCACGCGAAGCACGCCGATGCCGCCCGCGGTCGGCCGCCGGTAGTCGGCCAGATCGACGCCGACGAGTTCCTCCGCGCGCACCCCGGTGCCGATCAGGATCTCGACCATCGCCCGGTCGCGCGGGCCGTTGCGACTGTGGTCGACCAGCAGCCACGCGGCCAGCAGCAACGCCCGGCACGCGTCGAACGACCAGCGCGCGGTCTGCGACGGGACGCCGGACGGCCGGTTGAGGTGCTGCGCTCGCCGGTCCACGAGCGCGGCGGGATTGTGCCCGGCCAACCCTTCCCGCAGCAGGTACTTGCGGTAGAACGCGGACACCGCCGAGAGCATCCGGCCGCGCGTCGCGTCGCGGTACCCGGCCTGGGCCAGCTCGTCCAGCCACTGCTCGACGTGCTCCACCCGGACGTCGGCGAACGAGGTGAACCCGTTGCGCAGGCACCACGGCAGCCACGCGAGCGCATCCGGATCGGTCCGCCGCGCCCGGCCGCGGCGACGGCCCGGGTCCGGCGGCTGGTAGCCGGGGACCCAGTCGAGCGGGATGCCGAGATCGGTCGCGTAGGCGACGCGGGTGTTGATCGACGCGTAGACGCGCAGGAACTCCCCGAACCGCTCTCGCGCATCCTTGCCCGCTCCCCCGGCATCGGTGAGCGCGAGGGTCATGCGCGCCCGCCCGGATACAGCGCGGCGACCCCGGCGAGCACGAGATCGATCCCGGCGAGGAACTGCTCGCGGTCGTCGTGCTCGCTCATCTGGCCCGCCATCGCCCGGGTGATCTCGTATTCCTCCGGATCCAGCGCCTCCCACGCTTCCGCCGTGGCGGCAAGGAATTCGGCCCGGTCCGCGTCCGGCTCAGTCACCTGGCTGTTCGCCGCGTTCTGCCCGGCCGCGCCCAGGACGTAGTGCATCAGGACCGACGTCGCGGTGAACCAGTGCTCCTCGGGCACGCCCAGCGCGCGGACCCGGCGGCCGAGGCTTTCGAGGATCCGCGGCGTGACCGGGCCGCCCGGACTGCGGGACAGCTGGAGCAGCAGCTGCGCGGCAAGCCACGGGTGCGCGTCGATCGCGGAGAACAGCCCGAGCGCGACCGCGTGCACTTCCTCGCGCGGCGAGCCCGCCGACTCCGCCGCCAGCGCGTCCGCCACCACCGCGTCGGTGGCGGCGACCAGCAGCTCGCCCTTGTTCGCGACGTGCCAGTAGATCGCCCCGGGGCCGGTCGCGAGCCGTTCGGTGAGCACCCGGAAGGTCAGGCCGCTCTCGCCGGCCGCGTCCAGCAGTTCCACCGCCGCCTCGACGATGCGCTCCCGAGAGAGCGCCTCCGTACGCCGCTGTGCCCGGCGCGTCCCCGTAGCCATGTGCCCATCTTGACACATCTGGAGCGCCGTTCCAATATGGAATGGCGTACCAGAACCCTCCCTTTCGAAGGAGCCGTGTCATGAACACACCCGTCACGATCGTCGGCGCCGGGCTCGGCGGTCTCACGCTCGCCCGCGTCCTGCACGTCCACGGAATCCCCGCCGCCGTCTACGAAGCCGAGCCGTCCCCGGCCTCGCGTGCCCAGGGCGGCCTGCTCGACATCCACGACTACAACGGTCAGCTCGCCGTCGAAGCCGCCGGTCTGACCACCGAATTCCGCAGCCTGATCCTGGAAGGGAGACAAGAACTGCGGCTGCTCGCCCGGGACGGGACGGTGCTGTTCAAACAACCCGACGACGGCACCGGCGGCCGCCCCGAAGTCCACCGCGGCGAGCTTCGGCAGCTGCTGATCGACTCGCTGCCGGAGGGCACTGTCCACTGGGGACACAAAGTCAGCGGCGTGCGCGCCTTGGCCGAGGGCTACGAGGTCGCGTTCGCCGGCGGAACCACGGTGACCACGGACCTGCTGGTCGGCGCGGACGGCGCCTGGTCGAAGGTCCGGCCGCTGCTGTCCTCGGCGAAGCCGGAGTACAGCGGGGTGTCCTCGGTCGAGACCTTCGTCTACGACTCCGACCGCCGGTTCCCCGCCACCGCCGAAGCGGTCGGCGGCGGGATGCTGCTGGTGCTCGCGCCGGGCCACGGCATCACCGCGCACCGCGAGCGAGACGGAATCCTGCACGCGTACGTCGGGCTCGAACGGTCGCTGGACTGGTTCGACGGCATCGATTTCGCCGACGCGGCAGCCGCGACCGCGCGGATCGCAGCGGAGTACGAGGGCTGGTCGACGGCGTTGACCACGCTGATCACCGAAAGCACCACCGCGCCGGTTCTGCGGCCGCACTACGGCTTGCCGATCGACCACCGGTGGGAACGGGTGCCCGGCGTGACCTTGATCGGCGACGCCGCGCATCTCGCCCCGCCGAACGGAGAAGGCGCGAACCTGGCGATGCTCGACGGAGCCGAACTCGGGATCGCTCTCGCCGCCCATCCCGGCGACATCGAGGCCGCGCTCACTGAGTACGAGCAGGCGATGTTCCCGCGCAGTGCGGAAACCGCCGCCGAGGGCGCGCACCTGCAACGGCAGATGTTCGGTCCCGACGCCCCGAACGGCCTGCTCGCCGAGTTCGTCGCCGGTACCTAGGCCTGGACGGGTCCGTGAAGGGCTCCTTCCGGGAATTAGATTCCCTCAAGGAGCCCTTCACGGATCGCGAACTCACCCGGCTTCCCGGAGAGAGGCGGAGAGCGCGCGGGCCTCGAGTTCGGTCATCCGGCCGGTCTCGTACGGCACGCCGTTGACCCACCGCTGCGTCAGCCGGGCGATCCGCTCGCCGTACCGCTGCGCGGTGACCCGGTCGCCGCTCGAACCGGCGTCCTCCGGCCCGAGGTCGGCGTGGCTCTGGCTCATCAGCCCCAGCCACGAGCCGAGCCGGTTGAGGTCGTCGCGGGTCCCGCCGCTCCAGTTGTTGCCCGGCATGTCGCCCACGCCGACCCACTGCATGCCCAGCTGCGCCGCGAACACCGACAGCTGCTGCAGCACCGCGAGCTTGTCGCCGCTCTGCGACGCGGACATGGTGAACCCGCCGGCCAGTTTGTCCTTCCACGCCTGCGTCGTGAACGGCGTGAACGCGGCCTCCATGAACGCCTTGAACACGGCCGACACGCTGCCCATCAGCGTCGGGCAGCCCATGACGATCGCGTCGGAACGGTCCAGCAACGCCATGACCTCAGCGTCGTGCCAGCGGCCCGCGGTGACGTCCTCGGCGCGGATGTCGACGAGGTGCACCTGCACGCCCGGCACCTTCCGAACCCCTTCGGCGAGGTGCTCGGCCAGGAGGCGGGTGTGTCCGTGCACCGAATGGCAGACGACGGTCACGGTGGCGTGCGGGATGCCGTCAACGGCATTGGCTGTCATGCGAAAACTTCTTCCGGTCGTGGGGAAATCCCCTGCTTTCTCCCCATCTCATCCCGATCGCCGGACGCCATCAACGCCGTTCTCCGGCACCCAGCAATCGGTGCCACCGATCGATCGGACTAGCCTGATCCGGTGGACAGGATCGAGCTGGAAGCGTTCGTCACGGTCGCGGAGGAGCTCCACTTCGGCCGCGCCGCCGAACGCCTGCACCGCGGACAGCCGACCGTCAGCGACGCCGTCCGCCGCCTCGAGAAAACGTTGGGCGGCAAGCTGTTCCACCGCACCAGCCGCCGCGTCTCGCTGACCGATCTCGGCGAAGCGCTCCTGCCCGACGCGCACGCCACCCTCGCCCAGCTGCGCCGGTTCCAACAACGCGGCCGCTCCCTGGCCGGTGGCGACCGAGCACGCACCACCCTCGTCGTCGCCCACGCCGAATACACCGCGCACCAGGTGCTGCTGCGCTGTCTGCCGCAGCTGCGCGAGCGGTTCCCGGACGTCACGATCGTCCCGGAGCCGATGCCGACCACCGCTCAGCTCGCCGCCCTGCGCGCGGAAACCCTCGGGCTCGGCATCGGCTGGGCGACCGGCGGGATCGACGGCGTGCGGGCGAGGGTGCTGTCCGCCGAACGGTTCGTCGCGCTCGTGCCCGCGGCGCATTCCCTTGCCGGACACGCCGAATTGAGCGCCGCCGAGCTGTCGTCGACCGCGTTGCTGACCTGGCCGCACCAGATCAACAGCGGCCTGTGCGACCGGCTGCTGTCCGCGTTCCGGATCAGCGGGGCGGACCTGCGGATCATCCGGACCGCGGACAGCGTGCAGGCGATCGCCGCCCACGTCGCGGCCGGGACGGGCATCGGGATCACCGTCGAGTCGGCGCTGGACCATCAGCCGCCCGGGCTGCGGATCATCCCGCTGACCGGTCCTTCGACGACCGCCGACCAGGTCGTCCTCCTGCCGGAAACTCCGTCCGAAGTCGCGCTGTCCCTGCGAGATCTGCTGCTGAAGGCCTCTTTGCCGGGTTAGGGACACGCGCCGGACAAGATCCGGCCGTGCAGCTCCACCAATCGCGCGCTGGGATCGACTCCCAGTTCGTTGCGAAGGCGGCGGCTCAACCCGGCGTACCGGCGAAGCGCGTCCGCCTGCCGGCCGTGCCGGCACAGCACCGTCATCAGCTGCGCGGCGATCCGTTCGTCCAGCGGATGTTCGGCGGCGTAGTGGTTCAGCGGGCCGAGCAGCTCCGACGACTTGCCTTCCCGCAGGCAGATGTCGAACAGATCCAGCTCCGCCCCGAGCCGTTCGGCGGCGAACCGGGCACGCAGATCGACCAGCCACGCGGCGTCGACGTCGACGAACGGAACGCCGCGGCACAACGACAACGCCGCTTCGTAGGACTGTTTCGCCCGCCGCCGGTCGCTGCCCGACTTCCGCGCCCGCGACACCAGGCCGCGGAACCGGCACAGATCGATGTCGTCCTCGTCGACGATCACCACGTATCCGCGGTGCCCGCGCGTCAGAACCAGCCGGTCGCTGTCCTGGAACACCGCGCGGAGCCGGGAAACGTAGCTGTAGAGCGCGTTGTGCACGCGCGCCGGCGGGGAGCCGTTCCAGACCCGGCTGATCAGCTCGCCGGTCGAGATCTGGACGTTCGGCTGGATGAGGAGCGCCGCGAGAAGCCGGCGCTGCCGCGGCGGGCCCAACGCGAGAATCCTTTCGCCGAAACGTATTTCGACCTCTCCGAGAACCCTGACCTCGGTGCCGCTCACGGAACCTCCCTGGGTTGTTTCCGGGATACCAGTCCCGCCGCCGCGGTTTCAAGGTGACGCCAAGGTTTCGACAAGGCGCCCCGGCCACGATGGGGCACGGCCCGGGCAGCGTCGCCCCGTATCGGGAACGCGCCCGCCGGCTTTCGCCCGCCCCGGCGCGATTCCCTGCTGCCGCGAACGGAAATCGGGAGGTGAAAGCCCCATGCTGTACCGCCACTGACCCGGCAAGCGCGGGCGCGTCGCAGGCCGCGGCGCGCCCGCTCCGACCTCGGCATGCTCGGCTGGAGGACGTCTTGGCAGTGCACGACGACCCGTACTACGAGCCGCTCGACCCGCGCGTGCTCGCCGATCCGCACCCGTATTACCGCAGGCTGCGCGAGGCGCATCCGGTGTACTGGCACGGAATGCTGGGCTCCTGGGTCGTCACCGGACACGCCGCCGGACGCCAGGTGCTCGCCGACACCGCCCGCTACGCCTCGGACTTCCGCCGCGCCGGGATCGACGTTCCCGCGGCGTCGGTGAACCTGCAGCAGCTCGACCCGCCGGAGCACACCGGGATCCGCCGCCTGCTGGTCTGCGCGCTGCACCAGGTGCCGCAACGCGCGATGGCCGACCGCCTGCGCGCGACCATGACCGCCCGGCTGCGCGCGCTCTCCGACGACCGCCCGGCCGACCTGGTGTGGGGCTTCGCCCGCCCGGTCGCGCTCGACGCGATCAGCCGCTATCTCGGCGTGCAACCGCCGGACGGCGAGGAGTTCGAGCGTTACTCCAACGCCATTGTGCGCAGCATGGATTCCGGTCTCGACCCGTCCCGCGCGGAGGCCGGGGACCACGCTCGGGCGCGGTTGAGCGAACTCGTCGCCGGCTGGTTGGCCGACGACAATCAGACCGGTTTCGTCGCCGCCGCCCGCCGAGCGCGGTACGTCCGCCCCGGCATCTCCGCGGACCTGCTGGCGAACTCGCTCCGCGCCGTCCTGCACGCGGGTTACGAGTCGTCCAGCCGCCTGCTAGGTGCGGCTTTGCTGCGGCTGGCGCGCCGACCCGGCCTGCTGGATCCGTTGTCCGCCTTGGACGGCGCGGACGATCTCGCCGACGAACTGGTCCGCCTCGACGGTTCCGTGCAGGCCGACGGCCGGATCTGCGTCGCCGACGGAGAACTGGGCGGCCAGCACATCCGGCGCGGCGACGTCGTGATCGTGCTGCTGGCCGCCGCGAACCGCGATCCCGCGGTATTTCCTTGCCCGGACGAGGTGAATCCGCGGCCCCGGCGCGGCCTGCACCTCGGATTCGGCCGCGGCGCGCACTCCTGCCTCGGTGCTGCGCTGGTCAATCTGCAACTGCGCACGCTCTTCGACTGCTTGCGGGACAACGGAATCACACTGACCTTGGCCGGTTGTCCGGAGTGGGAGGACACCGCGACCCTGCGCGGGCTGACCTCGCTGCCGGTCCAAGTGTCGATCCGGCGGAAAACCTCGGCGCACTGGCGGTAGGTTGCCGGAAGGGGCGGGTTTTCCGGGCAGGGGGCGACGGTGCTGGACGTGCGGCTGTTCGACGTCGACCGGGCAAGCGAGCAGGACTGGGATGAACTGCACGAGCTGCAGTTTTCCGTCTATCAGCTCGAATTCCCGGAACGTCCGGCGTTGACGCGGCAGGAGACGATCTCCGCGTTGCGCGTGCCGCAGGGCCAAGTGGGCGAGCAGCTGGTGTGGACCGCGCACCGGGACGACCGCCTCGTCGCCAGGGCGATCGTGAACCTGCCCGCCGACGGGCGTCTCGCCATCGTGCGGATCCAAGTGCATCCGGACGTGCGCAGGCAGGGCATCGGGACGGAGTTTCTCCGGATTGCCGAGGCGATGCTGCGGGAACGCGGCCGGACCCAGGTCGAAGGACGGAACCTCACCGTCGGCGGTCCCGGCGAGAGCTGGGCTCAGGCGCTCGGCTTCCGGTTCGTGCACACCACGATCCTGCAGATCCTGGAACTGAGCGACGTCGACCGCGAGCGGTGGGACGTCGCCGTGCCCTCGGGGTACCGGCTGGTGCGGTGGATCGGCGCCGCGCCGGAGGACCTGGTCGAGGCGTTCGCCAAGGCTCGTGCCGCGATCGGTGACGCGCCGCTCGGCGAGTCCGAGCTGGGCGCCGTGGAGTGGACCGTGGACCGGGTCCGCCGGGTGGAAGCGTCGTATCGCGAGCGGGACATCGAGCACCGGACGGTCGTGGCGGTCGGTCCTGGCGGCGAGATTGTGGGCCTGACGGAGATGGAAGTGCGTCCGCTGCTGCCGCAGCGGTTGCGGCAGGGCGACACCGCCGTGCTCGCCGCGCATCGCGGACACGGGCTGGGGCTGGCGATGAAGGCCGAGATGCTGCGGTGGTTCACGGCGGACCGGCCCGACGCGGCCCAGGTCTGGACCTCCACCGGCGCGGGCAACACGCACATGATCGAGGTGAACCACCGGCTGGGGTTCGCGACGGAGCGGAAGTTCAGCGTGGTGAGCCGGTCGCTTTAGGGGACTCACTGCCAGGGAGCGTCTGCTAGCGGCGGGGCCGCTGCCTCGACTCCACCTCGGGTTCGGCGGGCCGGGCCCGCACTTCTGCATCGGTGCCCATCTCGCGCCTCTGCACCAGCACCCTGTCCATCGACCTCCCGCACAGGCGCTTCCCAGCTCCTGCGATCGATGTACCTCAAACGGCATCCTCCGGCTGCCCCTCGTAGCCGGTCCGGTCCCAGCCTCCTCGCCAAGACGCGAAATTTCTCCCCGGCACCCGCCTCCGAGGGCGTTCGCAGACTCGCCGAGCCACCTGCGCCGCAACCATATTAATAATCTCAGTTATCCATATGATTGACACTATCCAAGTCTTGCCCCAGGTTTGAGTTTCAAATCACGAACCCTCCGTTTAAGTATTGATACTGAAACTGTAGGGTGGGCTCCACCTGCGGAAAGGGGCATCGATGGAGACGGGCGGGCCGCCGATTCGGCGTGGAAGCCGGGAGGAACGGCGGGAGGCGACCGTGCGCGCGTTGGCCGCCGGAGACGAGGCGGGGTGTGCCTACTGCGGCCAGCCGCTGCCGCCTATCCCCCGCCAAGGCGGGCGGCCGACGCCGTACTGCCCGGCCGATCCGGAGCGGTACGGCAAGTGGGGTGCGAAGGTCGTCACGTGCGCGATGCTCGACGAGCAGCGCGAGATCTGGGTGACCGTCTACGGGCCCGACCAGCCGATGACCCTGCTCGACACCCAGGCGCTCGACGAGCAGCTCGGCTCCGCGCTGTCGGCGCTGGACCCGTTGCACGCGGAGCTGTCCGCGCTGCGCACGCACGTCACCGACCAGACCGCGGCCGCTCTCAAGGCACGGGAAGAGGCCGAGGCGGCTCGCGACGAGGCGCTGGAGCAGGCCCGGGTGGCGAACGCGGAGCGGGCGCAGGCGGTAGCGACCGCGGAGGACGCGCGCGAGGCTGAGGCAGCAGCCAAGAAGCAGTCCGAAGTGGACCGGGCCGAACGGGACAGCGCGCTCGAGAATGCTTCTGCGGCAAGGAAAGCGCAGGAAGCGGCGCTGGCCGTCCGCGACCAGGCCGAGAACAACCGTCAGCGTGCGCTGGAACAGGCCGCCTCGGCGCATGACCGGGTGACGGCGTTGCAGCGCGAGATCTCGGCGTTGCGCGCGACGGCGGTCGAGGATCTCGAACAGGCCCGTCGCGACGCCGCGGAAGCGCAGCAGGAACTCCGGGCGTCACTGACCGCCGAGCACGAAACCCGGTTGCGCGACCAGGAACGGCGGCTGCGGGAGCAGGCAGCGGAGGCGGACGAGCGGGTGCGCGGGGTCCAGCTCGCGGCCGATCAGCGGGTCGCCGAGTCTGCCGCGCAGTTGAGCCAGGCGACCAAGGGATATGCCGAAACCTTGGCACCGCTGCACGCTGAGCTGGGAGAACTGCGCGCTCGCGTCTCCGCGCAGCAGGCCGAACTGGACGAGTTGCGACGGCTCCGCGAAGCCGAGGAAGCTCAGGAATCGGAGCAGCCGGAAGAGCAGGCGACTGGGCACTGACGAGGCCCGGGTGTGGTTGAATGACCTCAAGTCGCTGGATCTTCCCGGCGGACTGTCCCGCCTGCGGTGCTTTTCCTGGCCCGCATCGGCGCGCTCCCTACAGCGAGCACTTCACCGATCCCGGCCTCGTCAGGTCGTCCCCAGCCATGCCCACGAAACGGAGCAGAACCATGCCCACCGAACGCCTCACCAACGGCACCGAACGAGAACTCCTCGAAAACACGCTCGACCGCAACCGCGAAGCACTCGTCGAAACCCTGCGCGGCCTGTCCGAAGCCGACGCCCGACGGCGCCTCGTCGCGTCGCTGTCGACGCCGATCTCTGTGGTCAAGCACGCCGCCGCAGCGGAACGCATTTGGTTCCAACGCTTCTGGGCCGGGCTCGAGGAGTCCGAATGCGACGGTTACTCGAAGCGCGATGTCGGCACCTTCACCGTCACCGACGACGAGACCGTGGCCGACGTGATCGCCGAGTACGAACGCGCCAGCCAGCGGTCGAGGGAGATCGCCGCGCGCTTCGAACTGGACGACACCAAGGATTTCCCTGGCGAGGGAACCGTCAGCATGCGCTGGACGCTGCTCGCGATGATCCAGGAATTCGCCCGCCACGCCGGCCACGGCGACATCCTGCGCGAGCAGATCGACCAGCCGCTGCCCTGACTCCCCTGGCTGCTGGTGTTCGGCCAGGAACGGCGGGAGCACGTCGAAACGCGGCCGGTGACGTCTCGGCGACGACCTGGTCCGGCTGTCATCCCAGCCAGGCGGCGAAGTCCAACAGAGCGGGGTGTTCCTTGCGCAGCGCTGAAATGTCCGCGTGCCAACCACCGTTGTTGGCGAAGTCGTAGCCCGCCACCGCATCAGGATCACGGCCGGTCAGCGCTTCGCGCGGGATCGGCCGGTAGGCGACCGGCTCCCCCGTCGCCCGCGCGATGGCCTGGGCGATCTGCGGCATGGTCAACTCGTCTCCGGCCAGTTCGATCGTGCGTGCGGCGTACTCGGCCGGGCGGGTGAAGGCCAGCGTGGCGAACGCGCCGATGTCGTCGGCCGCGATGAGCTGGACTGGCGTTTCGGGCAGGAAAACGTCGGTCAGCACGCCGTCGCGGACGCCCAGCTGCGGGTGGATCTGGTTCTCCATGAACCGGACCGGACGCAGCGCCGTCACGGGAAGGCCCAGATCGCGGGCGTAACGCTCCAAAGCGGACTTGGTCTGCCAGCGCGTGATGCCATGCGGGGCGTCGGCCGAGGCGACGGACGCGTACACGAAGGTGCGGACACCGGCCGCTGCGGCAGCGTCCGCGATGTTGCGGCCGTAGCGGAGTTCGTCGTCGAGGGTGAAATCGGGCGGCGTGCCGGGATAGCCGAGGGTCGGCTGGACGCTGAAGACGCCGTCGGCCCCTTTGACGGCCACGTCGAGCGAAGCGCGGTCGCCCAGGTCGCCGCGGACGAGTTCGGCACCGGCGGCTTCGAGTGCTTGTGCGGCGGAAGCGTCCGGGTCGCGGACCAGCGCGCGGACGCGTTGTCCGGCGGCCAGCAGCCCGCGAGCCGTCGCCCCGCCTTGGGTGCCGGTCGCTCCGGTGACGAGGACGGTGGCCATTTTTCCTCCTGCTGCACGGATTTCGCCCAAATGGGGAGAGTCCCCACTTTTCTTCGGCTACGATACGGGGACAGTCCCCGATTAGGCAACCAGGAGGCGGCGATGCGGGCCGACGCCCAGCGGAACTACGACCGGCTCGTGGCGGCCGCGCGGGAAGTCTTCGCGGAGCATGGCGCCGACGCGCCGCTGGACGACATCGCGCAGCACGCGGGCGTCGGGAATGCCACGCTCTACCGCCACTTCCCCACTCGGCAGGCGTTGCTGGAAGCGGTCTTCCACGGCCACATCGACGCCCTGTGCCGACAGGCCGACGAGTTGCGGTCCGCGTCGTCGCCGGGTGCCGCGTTGAAGGAATGGCTGGGCGAGGTCGTCGCG
Source organism: Amycolatopsis sp. cg13 (assembly GCF_041346965.1). GTDB lineage: Bacteria > Actinomycetota > Actinomycetes > Mycobacteriales > Pseudonocardiaceae > Amycolatopsis. Next base: position 877,745 of record NZ_CP166848.1, on the reverse strand, counting down.
TACGGGAGCGCGAAACGCGGGCTCGCGGCCTCGTTGCTGGCGGCCTTGGGCGAGGAAAGCTCAGCGTGTCGTGCGGCGGTTTTCGAGGCAGCGCAAGGGCTTCTGACCCGGGCGCAGGACGCTGGCGAAGTCCGGGCAGATGTGTCGGCCGGGCAGGTGTTCAAGCTGGTCAACGCTGTCGCGCTGGTCACCGAGACGGAGCCGGACGCGCCCGGGCAAGCGACCAGTCTGCTCGACCTGATCTTCGACGGCCTCGCCAAGCCCTAGCCGCTACAGCCACCCGCTCGTTTCGGCGACCCGGACCGCTTCCGCGCGCGTGCGGGCTTGGGTCTTCCCGATCGCCGACGACAAGTGATTGCGCACCGTCCCCGCAGACAGGCCCAGCGCCGTCGCCATGTCCGCGACGGTTCCGCCTTCCGCGGCGGCGCGCAGGACGTCCGCCTCGCGGTCGGTGAGCGGGCTCGCGCCGCTGGCCAGCGATTCGGCGGCGAGGGCCGGGTCCACGAACCGCAGTCCGGCGTGCACCCGGCGGATCGCGTTGATCAGCTGTTCCGGGCGCGAATCCTTCACCACGAACCCGGCCGCGCCCGCGGACATCGCGCGCGACAGGTACCCGGGGCGGCTGAACGTGGTGCAGATCAGCACGCGGCAGTCCGGCAGCGCGCGGCGCAGGTCGGCGGTCACGGCGAGCCCGTCGCGGCCGGGCATCTGGACGTCGACGAGCGCGATGTCGGGCGTGGTCCGCTGCGCGGCGGGCACGACTTCGAGGCCGGAGCCGACCTCGGCGACCACCTCGAGGTCCGATTCCATCCGCAGCAGGGAAGCCAGCGCGCCGCGCACGAGCGCCTGGTCGTCGGCCAGCAGGACCCGGATCACGCCGCACCCGCCGGGCCGCGGGCCAGCACCCGGAATCCGCCGTGCGGGCCGCGGCCGTGTTCGAGCGAGCCGGACACCGCGGCCATCCGCTCGGCGAGGCCGGTGAGACCGTGTCCGGGGACGACGCCGTCCGGGACGGTGCCGTCGTCGGCGACTTCCAGCCAGTCGCGGCCGACGCGGATCGTGCAGCGCTGAGCATCGGAATGGCGGAGCACGTTCGTCACGGCTTCCCTTACTACGTAACCGAAAACGCCCTGCAGTTCGGGGGCCGCGGCATCGGGTGCGGGCAGGTCGGCGTGGACTCCGGCGGCGCGCAGCGCCATCCGGGCGCCGGCGACTTCGGTCGCGAGCGACACGGCGCGGTAGTCGGACACGGTGGCGCGGACGTCGGAGAGGGCTTCCCGGCACAGGTCGTCCAGGTCCCGGATCTCCCCGAGCGCCGCACGGGTGTCGCCGGAAGTCTCCAGGATCCGCCGCGTCAGGCCGAGTTTCAGCGTCATCGTGGAGAGGCTGTGGCCGAGTACGTCGTGCAGGTCCCGGGCGACGCGCTGCCGTTCCTGGTCGACGGCCATCCGCCGGATCTGCTCGCGGGCCAGTTTGAGATGGCCGATGGTGAACGTCAGCGCGTAGACGACGCCGAGGATCGCGGTGACGGCCACGAGCGTCAGGACCTCGCCCCAGCTGACCCGGCCGTCCCCGATGGCCATCCACGCGATCTGCGCGGCGGCCGTCCCGAAACCGAGCAGCAGGGAAAACCGCAGCGGCAACAGCATGAGGCCGGTCGCGATCGCGTAGGTGAGCCCGGTCAGGTACTCCGGGGAGCCCAGGATCAGTGCGGGCGTGGCGCCGAGCGCGAACATCGCCGCCACCATTGCTATCCGCCGCCGGCGCAGCGCGAGCGGGCCGAACCACAGCACCAGCAGGTACGCCAGGGCGTAGCAGCCGAGAAAGGCGAAAACGAGCCCCGTGCGCACCGGCCCGTACCGCCCGTCCGAGAGCGCGACGACCCAGGCGGCCAGGAAGCCCATCATGAGGCCGTTGACGACCACGGACCGGACGCGGCCGCGGTGCCGACTGGACGCTCCGCTCCGCGCGTCCGTCCAGAAACTCCAGTCCGGCCATTGGCGGGCCGAGAACCGGTCCGGATCGGGTTCGCGCACGTCGATCATGGTACGGGCGCCTCGCTGATGATCACCCATGACAAACGGCACGGGCGGTCCCGGCGGGGCGATGCTGGGGTGGCTGCATGTTGCACATAGAGAAGTCCGGGCTGGCGAAGTACGCGATCACCAGGGACGGCCAACTGGTCACCGTGGTCGAAGGCCGGTCCGGAGGACAATTCCGGCTGGACGGCACCAGCTACCGGATCCGACGTCGGCTCGGCACCTACCAGTTGCTGGCGGCCGACGGGTCGATCGTCGCCAGCGTGCACCGACCGGGCACGCGCCGCTGGAGCGTCGAGAGCGGCAGCGAGGTGCTTCGCTTCCGGCGGACCGCCCGCCACGACCACGCTCGGATCGACGAGGCCGGTGCCGTCTCCGCCAATGCTGCCGACCTGCCCGGCGTCGAACCGCGGCTCCAGGTGTTCGTGCTCGCGACGCTGGCAATGCGTACGCGCCGCCGCCGCGTCGTGGTCGTCGCCGGGAGTTGAGCGGCGACTACGCTGGACAGGTTCGCCCGCCTTCGCTGGAGAGACCTTGTCCGACCGCCGTGCCCTGACCGCCGACTGCGCGAGCTGTTTCGCGCTCTGCTGCGTCGCGCTCACCTTCACCAAATCAGCTGACTTCGCCATCGACAAGCGCGCCGGCGACCCGTGCCCGAACCTGCGGCGCGACTTCCGCTGCGGCATCCACGATCAGTTGCGCCCCAAGGGTTTCGCGGGCTGCACCGGGTACGATTGCTTCGGCGCCGGACAACAGGTTTCCCAGGTGACCTTCGGCGGCCGCAGCTGGCGCGAGGCACCCGAAACCCGCAAGCAGATGTTCGCCGCGCTCCCGGTTATGCGGGATCTGCACGAGTTGCTCTGGTATCTCACCGAGGCGCGCTCGCTGGCCGCCACCCGCGAGATCCACGCCGAGTTGGACGCGGCGATCGCCGAAATCGAGCAGGTGACCGCCGGAACCGCGGACGCAGTGCTGGCGATCGACGTCGACGCGCGGCGAGCCCAGGTGAACCCCCTGCTGGCACGCACCAGCGAACTGGTCCGCGCCGGAGCCGGACGCAAGAAGGACCGTCGCGGGGCCGACCTGATCGGCGCAAAACTGGCCGGAGCGGACCTGCGCAGCACGAACCTGCGCGGCGCGTACCTGATCGCGGCGAATCTCCGGGGCGCGGACCTGCGCCGAGCCGACCTGATCGGCGCGGATCTGCGCGACGCCGACGTCCGCGGCGCCGACTTCACCGGCAGTCTTTTCCTTACCCAGTCCCAAGTGAACGCCGCCCGCGGCGACGCCGCGACCAAGCTGCCTTCACGGCTGACCCGGCCCAAACACTGGTAGTCAGCGCGGCCGGGTAGATCCCACGACCACTCCGCCGAGCCGGGCGATCCAGCTGCCGCACACACAACGCACGTACTCGGTCCGGCTGCCCGCCGACGCGGGAACGACAGCGGAAGCGGGCAGCTCGGCCAGGGGCCAGCCGCAACGGGGGCAACGGTTTTCTTCCATGCCGCCATCGTGCGGTAATGGTTCAGTGCAGTTCAACCCTTACCGGACAAGACCGGACATCTTCCCGGCCGGCCGGGAAGATGTCCGGCTTCGCAGCCGGCCGGCGCGACCGTCGTGCGGCCCGCCGAGGCCGGTCTGCCCGACCGGCGTGCGGGACCGCACGCCGGTGCGATCGCGCTAGCGGGCCTCCGACTGCGCCGGCTCGACGCTCTCCTCGGCCGGCGGCCCGCTGTTCCTCTTGTGCGGCAGCAGCAACGCGGGAATCAGCGCCGCGCCGGTCAGGCCGATGGCCCACCAGAAGGTGCCGCCGAACGCGGCGGCTTTCGCGGCCAGGTCGTGGCCCGGGTTCGCGGAGAACTCGCGTTGCAGGATGACGGTCAGCACGGCGGCCCCGAGCGCGCCGCCGACGAGTTGCAGAATCCGGCTGGCGCTGGTGGCCGGGCCCATCTCGGACTTGCGCAGCTCCGCGTACGTCGCGGTGGTCGCGGCAAGCGGAGCCGCGCCGAGGCCGAGCGCGCCGACGAACTGAGCCACCGCCAGCACGACCAGATCGGCGTCCGGGCCGCCCAGCGCGTAGGGAACGGCGCCGCCCGCGGCCAAGGCCATCCCGGCGATCGCGATGGCCCGTTCCGCTCCGATCCGGTCGATGAGCTTCCCGGCGAACAGCGACGCGACGCCGATGCCGACCCCCTGCGGGATGAGCAGCACGCCCGCGGTGAAGACCGAGGCTCCGTGCACCTGCTGGTAGTACAGCGGCAGCAGCAGCGCGGTCCCGAACAACGAGGCTCCGAAGAGGAACAGCACCAGCGTGGACGCGGCGAACGACCGGATCCGGAAGAGCCGGACGTCGATGATGGGCGTCTGCTTGGTGAAGAGCGCGTGGAAGACGTAGGCCGTCACCAGCACCAGGCCCAGGATCAGCGTGGTCAGCACGAGCCCGGACCCGAAATCGCCGGTGCGGCCCACCTCGGACAGCGCGAACACGATGGCGGCGAACCCGACCGACAGCAGTGCGAGGCCGAGCACGTCGAGCCGGGCGGCGCCGCGCTTGCGGTCGTTCGGCATCAGCACCCAGGACAGCACGAGCGCGAGCAGGCACACCGGAATGTTGATGTAGAACGCCCACCGCCAGGACAGCGAGCCGATGACCAGGCCGCCGAGGACGGCGCCGAGCACCGGGGCGAGGCTGCCGGGCACGGCGACGAAGATCATCGCGCGGCCCATCCTGGCCTGGCCCGCCGCGGGGGCGAGGATCGTGCGGACCAGAGGCAGCAGCATGCCGCCGCCGACGCCCTGGACCACGCGGAACGCGATCAAGCTGCCGATCGACCAGGCGAAGCCGCACAGTACCGAGCCGATCATGAACACGACGATCGACACCAGCCACATCTTCTTGGCCCCGAAGCGGTCCACTGTCCAGGAAGTGACCGGGATGATCATCGACATCGCCAGCAGGTAGGCGGTGCTGACCCACTGGACCGTCGCCACGGTCGTGTCGAAAGACGTCTGCAGCGTATTGATCGCGACCGCCACGATCGTCGTGTCCAGCATCGACGCGAACGCGCCGAGCATCAGGACCAAGGCGAGTCGGATCAGGGCCGGGTCAAGCCGATCGCCCGGCGCGGGCCCGCCGGCGGCCTGGCCCCCCTCGTTCGGGGTGCCGCGGGTACCTGTCATGGAAGATCGGTTTCCTCTCGATGCGATTAGACTAGACCGACCAGTTCAGTCTTACTCTAGACTGACCGGTTCCGTCTAGTGGTGCGTTATGCTCGGCCCATGACTCAGCCAGCAGCGGCGCCGCCCGAGGGAAGGTCGGCCGCCAAGTACACGGCGATCCTGCGGGGGGCGACCGAGGTCTTCCTTCGCGAGGGCTACGTGCGAGCCAGCGTCGACGCCATCGCGGCGGCGGCCGGAGTCGGCAAGCAGACCGTCTACGGCCATTTCGGCAACAAGGAAAGGCTGTTTCTCGCGGTCGTCGAACGGGTGCGAGCCGAAGCGGCCGGCCCCGGCGTATGGAGCAACCTGATCGTCGACACCGGAAACCCGCGGGCCGACCTGGAAGCGACCGGCGAGCGGCTCCTGCGGATCCTGCTCGCTCCCGAAGTGGCCGCGTTGCACCGGCTGACCGTCGCGGAACTGACCCATCTGCCGGATCTGCAGCGGCTGTGGCGGGACAGCGACTCCACGCAGACCGCGATCGGCCTGATCGCCGACTACTTGCGCGAACGCGACCGGGCCGGCGATCTGCTGGTCCCGGATCCGGTGCTGTCGGCCCACCAGTTCAGCAACCTGCTCGGCATCGAAGGGCGCACCCGTTCGATGTACGGGGCGCAACCGATCACAGCGGCCGAGCGCGCGACGATCGCCCGCGAGGTCGCCGACCTGATCGTCCGCGCGCACCGGCGGGTCTGAGGCGGGCGCGGGGGCGCCGGCTCGATCGCCGCACCAGCCATCGCCGACCGGCTCCGCCAAGATGGCGATCCAGCGCGAGCCGGATCGAACCGCGGAGGTCCCTATGTCGAAGCAGCGGGTGCCCGTCTTGGTCGCCGGCGCCGGAACCGTCGGTCTCGCCGCCGCCGCTTTCCTCGCCCAGCACGGAGTCAGCCCGCTGGTGGTCGAGCGAAGGACGGGGCTGTCCGACCATCCCAGGGCGAGCAGCATCGGGCCGAGAGCGTGGGAGGCCGTGTTCAGCCTCGGCGTCGGAGCCGAGGCAGAGGCGGCCGCCGAGAAACGCAGCGAGACGCACGGCATGATCAAGGCCAGGACCATCGCCGACGCGGACCCGGCCGAGATCGCCCGGAAACCCAACCAGTCCAAGGCGTTCGCGGATCCGATCAAGGAGTTCACCCCGCGGTCCGACCTCGGCGGCTGCGGCCAGGACCGGCTCGACCGGATCCTGGCGGACGCGTACCGCCGCCATCGCGGGGCCGGCATCCGGTGGCGGACCGAAGTCGTCGAGATCCGCCCGGCCGCCGACCACGTCGAGATCGACCTGCACGACCGTCGCCGTGCGGGAGGACTTGGTGCTGCTGGAGGACAACACCTACGGCGTTTTCCGTGCGGCGGGCGCGGAACTGCCGACGCTGAAATCGCTGGACACCGGACGCAGGGTGATCTACCTCAGTTCGTTCGCCAAGTCCGTGTTCCCCGGTGCGCGCGTGGGGTTCCTGGTGGCCGACCAGGACGTGGTGGGCCACGAGGGCCGGAGGCGCTCGTTCGCGGAGGAACTGGCGAAACTCAAGAGCATGTTCACCGTCAACACCGGCGCGGTAGCCCAGGCGCTGGTCGGCGGGGCGCTCATCGCGTCAGGGCACAGCCTGCGCGCGGCCAACCGCGAAGCTGCCCAGGTCTACCGCGAAAAACTCGACACGATCACGGCCTCTCTCGCCGAGCACTTCCCCCCGGATCGGATCCGCGACCACGGCGTGCGCTGGACCAGGCCGGACGGCGGGTTCTTCGTCCTGCTGCGGGTGCCTTTCCCGACCGACCTCGCCGCCGCGGAGCGATCCGCTCGCGACTACGGCGTGTGCTGGGCGCCGGTGAACCCCCGGCACACCCGCACCGCCGACGGCGGCCTGATCAAACTGGGTTTCGCGTCGCTCGCGGTCGAGAACATCCGCGAAGGCATCGGCAGGCTGAGCCGATTCGCCCACGAAACCCCGCCGCAGCGGGAAGAACCTGTCGATCGCGATTACGCCGCCTCCTGAGATCGGCGGCGGATGCGGCCGGGCAGCCGACGTAAGCCCGAATCGATTTACGCACAGCGGGGCAGGACGTCGCGGAGACTCACCCGCGAGTCCACGGCTTTGCAGACCGTGCCACGACCGTCGTGAAGCGGGCCGGAGTCGCGCGCCGTGGCACCGATCCACGTTGGCAGGCTCCGCTGGTTGCCGAACCGTGCCCGGGGCTCTGTCCGATGAGGACGGACATCAGCGGGCGATGAGTGCCGCGACGGCGTCACCTGCGGATACGGTCCGTCCGGTCGTGTGCTGGTAGCGCCGCACGATGTCGCGATGGCGGACCCGTTGCCCGAGCCGTCGTTCGGCCCGCAGCACCGGATTGCGCCGCGGGATCGGAAACGCCGCTGCGAGACCGGCGAGCAGCGCCCGCTGATCGATGCCTGCGATGTCGAAGACCCACGACGTGCCGGGATCGAGCGCGACCAGCGCGAAGGCGAGATGTTCAGCCCGGTGTTCCCGCTCCCGGCGAGCGAGGGCGAGCCGCAGGGACGCCTCGTACGCCGCCTGCGCGTCCAGCCCGAGCGGCGGTTCTTGCCGGGCGCATCGTCGCCGCGCTTCCGCAATTCCGAGCGGCAGCAACGGTTCTCGTGCGGGCGGGCGGTCCAGTGCTGTCCCGGCCAGACGCTGGAACTCAATCCCGAGCGGCGCCAGCGCGGCTCGGTCCGCCGCTGCGCCAGCACCTGCGGGAGCAGCTAGCAGCACGGCTTGGCGAATCGCTTCTTCGGTTGCACCGTGGCCGGCCAGCACTGCGGCGACAGAACTGCCGGCGGCGAGCGCCAGCAGGAGATGTTCGCTGCCCGTGCGCGGATGTTCGAGCCCGCGCGCCAGCGTGATCGCCTGGCCTATGACCTGGCTCAACTCAGGGTGATCTCCTCTGAACATCAGGCCCCCTCGACGCGGTGGTACTTGCGGTGCACGGTCTGTTTGGCGACGCCTAGCCGGAGAGCGATGTCCCGCCAGGACCATCCGTTCTTCCGCGCCGTCGCCACCTGCTCGGCCTCCAGTTGCTCGACCAGCGTGCGAAGCCGGGCCACTGCCCGCAATCCCGCGTCGGGGTCGGTGCCGCGAACGGCCTGGTCGAGATCGGCAAGCATCGACATGGCCGTCAGCATATGCTGACGGTCGCTCGCGTGGCAATCGTGCCCCGGCAGGAGTCGAACCCGCGTTCCCGGCTTCGGACGCCGGAGTGTGCCGTGAGGGCGGTTTGGTCCCTACCGCCATGTCGGGACCGGGGACCACAGTCAGCACCGCGAGAATCCCAGCCGCCGCGAGAAACCGGAAGAACACGAGTCCCGCTCTCGCATTATCGAACGGCGGTGCGTGCCTTGTTCGCGCCAAATCCGGTCGCGGCCTGAGCACCTCGTCAGGCATCCTGCTCCGCGTGCCTCCAGCGCATATCCCCGGTGCGGAACTGTCGGGCCGCCTCTATCACGAGGCGGTGCATCCCCTGCTGTCCCGCCGCTTTCCTGGCCTGACCCACACCGCGGCGTTGATCGGTCCCGGCTCCGAAGTGCTCGGATTCGACACCGTCCGCTCCACCGACCACGACTGGGGACCGCGCCTGCAGCTCTTCCTGCGCTCCGGCGATCTCGCCGAATACGGCACCGGGATTTCCGAAATGTTCGCCCAGCGACTCCCCGCCACGATCGCCGGTTACTCGACCAACTTGGTCTCGGCCGGGGAACACGGGACGCGGCACATGCGGCCCGCGGTCGGACGCATCCAGCATGGGATCGTGGTTGCCGAACTCGGCGCCTGGCTGACGGGCTGCCTCGGCTTCGATCCCCGATCCGGGATCACCACGCTCGACTGGCTGGCCACTCCCACCCAAATTCTGGCCGGGGCCACCGCCGGCGCCGTTTTCCACGACGGCCTGGCCCAGCTTCACCCCGTCCGGCGCCAGCTGGCCTGGTATCCCGACGACGTGTGGCGCTACCTGCTGGCCTGCCAATGGCAACGCCTCAGCCAGGAAGAACCCTTCGTCGGACGCTGCGGCGACGTCGGCGACGAACTCGGATCGGCGATCATCGCAGCGCGCCTCGCCCGCGACCTGATCCGCCTGTGCCTGCTCCTCAACCGGGTCTACCCGCCCTACAGCAAGTGGCTCGGCAGAGCATTCGCCCGCTTGCCCTGCGCGACGCGGCTCGCGCCGATACTCACTGCTGCCGTGGCAGCGACCGATTGGCACGAGCGTGAGCACCACTTGGCCGCCGCCTACGAAGCCGTCGCCGCCCTGCACAACGAGGCCGGGCTCACCGAACCGGTCGACCCCCGCACGCGCTCGTTCCACGACCGGCCCTACCGGGTGCTGCACGCCGAGCGCTTCACCGCGGCCCTGATCGCGACCATCCGCGACCCCGCGCTGCGCGACTTGCCGCCGACCGGTGCCATCGACCAATTCGTCGACAGCACCGATGCCCTCGGATCCCGCACGCTCACTCGGCGCCTTGCCCAAGCAGTCTTTTCCGACGGAACCGAAGCGCTTTGATATCCCGCTCCAGGTCAATCAATCGGCGTGCCCGCGGTTTTCGACAACGTCTCCGCCATTCGTTCGGCGAGGCGCAGCGCCCGCCGATCGTCGAACCGTCCTCCTTGGACGGTCAGCCCAACCGGAAGACCGGCCCCGGGAACTGCCAGCGGGAAGGTCACCATGGGCGCCCCGAGCATCGCGCCCGGCGTCGTGTTCTGGGTGTAGACCTCGAAAGCGTCGGCGCGGGTTCCCAGATGCTCCACAGTCCCGTCGCAGTCGGCTGGCGGAGCCGGTGCGGGCGTGGTGGGAAACGCGAGCGCGTCGAGTGCGTGCTTGCGCAGCAGTTCCGCGTAGCACGCCCTTGCTTGCTCGGTTTGCTGCTGGGCGATCGCGTACGCGTCGGGCGACACCGGGGATGCTAGCTCTGCTTCCAGGATCTGCCGGACGTCAGGACTGCGCACGTCAGCGGCCAGCCGGGCGAACGCTTGCTCGGGGTTCATGCCCAGGACACGGGCAGCGACGTCGCCGAGCAGACGGCGGGCTTCCCAGCAGACGATCGGCATCGCCGCCGCACGGGTCAGCTCCCAGATGTCCACGAGCTTCACCGGCACCAGCTCGACGGTGTCCGCGAGCGCGGCCAAGGCCGGTTCGACCGCCGCTCGCGTACTGGGGTGCAGCTCGCGGAACAGCTCGTCGGGCACTCCGATCCGCGGGCGCGAAAGGTCCTGGCAGCTTGCTCCGCCGAGCATCGCCAGGTCGATCTCGGCGAGGCGCCGCACCGAGCGCGCGAAGATCCCGGGGGCGTCCCGCGTCCACGACAAGCCGACGATTCCCGCGGTCGGCCAGCGTCCGGTGCTGGGGCGGAATCCCGCGACCCCGCACAGGCTGGCCGGGATCGAGATCGAGCCCCCGGTGTCCGTGCCCAGCGCGACCTCGGCATGGCCGCGCGCGACGACCGCGGCGCTGCCGCCCGACGATCCCCCGGCCAGATAGCCCGGGCGGCCGGGCAAACGCACCGCGCCGTAGGAGGCGTTTTGCGACGTGATCCCGAAGGCGAGTTCGTGCATGTTCGCCATGCCGACGACCACCGCGCCGGTGCGGCGCAGCAGCGCGACGACCGGGGCGTCGGCCTCCTCCGGCGCGACGTCCAGAAGCTCGCATCCCGCGGATCGGCGCAGCCCGCGCACCGCGATGTTGGCTTTCACCGCGAGCGGATACGGCTTCGCGCCCGCCGACGGCACTTGAGCCGCGATCTCGTCAGCAGTGCAGGTTTGCGTCCAGTCTCCTGGTTCCGGTCGTTCGACCGCAGCCAGCGGGATAAGCGGCATCCGGGGCTCCTTTGCAGCGAATGAGGCTTATCCGGGAGTCTCGGCCTGCCGCGCGGTCCCCGCTATCGTCATTTCTGACGATGGCGCAGATGGTGCGCCGCCAGGGCCGCGCGGTTCGCGGCACCGGTCTTGGCGAACGCGTTGCTCAGGTGGGTCCGCAACGTCGGCGGCGCGATGCCGAGGGCCGCGGCGATCTGCTTGTCGCTGTAGCCCTCCGCGACCAGTTCAGCCACCTGGGCTTCGCGCCGCGACAGCGCCTTGCCGCCGACCGGGGTCTCCCGCGGCCAGGTCCGGGCGACCAGATCCCCGAAAGACCGGAAAACCCGCGCGTCGGCCTCGGTGAACGCGCGGCCGCCGCGCCCCCGCCACAGCCGCAGGTCCACGGAACCGGGGCCGGCATTGGCCGGGAAGTAGTTCATGCCGTGATACATGCCGCCGCGGTGCAGGAAGTCCTCGACGAACTCGGCGGAGACACCGACAGCCGGAGTGACGCGCGAAGCGCTCCCCCGCGCGAAAAGTTTCGGGGTCAGGTCGTCAACGTGCCGGAAATGCCGGTGGTAGGCGCGAAGCGCGTCGTCGCCGAGGTCGAGCTGAACCGGATCGGCGTAGGGCCCGGACGAATCGCAGACGAAGGAGGCGAAGACGTCGGCCCCGAGGATGCGACGCAGGACATCGCCCAGCAGAAGGCGCTTCTCCTTCGGCGGCGAGTCCGAGAGGACGATGTCGATCGCTTCGCACGTCAGTGCGTACTCCTGGCCCATGCTGCCTCGCTTCGGTGCGAAGTAGGGAGCGCGACGCTGGCTCAGCTCCGTCGGCTCACTGCTCGCGCGAAAGTGTAAGGGGCCATTCCGCGTGGCTCCCGCGTCCGGTCAGGCGGGCGGGGTTTCCAGACGTTCGGCGGTGTCGACGAGCAGGCGGACGATCCAGCGCCAGTCGTCCGGGTCAGTGGTGACAAACGGCTTCCGGGCGAAGAGGTAAAGGCGGTTCCGGACGATTTCGATGTGGACCGGGCGGGCGGTGTACCGGTCCAGGAGGTCCGGGGAGAAGAGGGCGCGGTCCAGGATGGCCTGAATCTCGCGGGCGCGGCCGAACGGACCGGAGACGGAGAAGACAGTCGTGCCGGGGCCGGTGAGGTCGGGGTGACCGAGTGCGTCGTTCGTGCCGCTGGTCAGCACGCCGGTGCGTTTCGCCCGCGAGTTCAGGAGGAGATGGGGCAGCTTGGCGTCGAGCGGAGTGGTCGCGTAGTGCCAGCGTTCGGCTGCCACCTCGCGGGTCCCGGTGACATGCTGGTACCACCCGAACTCCATCGGACGCGGCTGGTCGAACGCGACGACGTCGCCCGCCGCCCGGCGGGTGCCGACGGCGAAGATCCCGGCCGCCTGCTCCGGATTTTCGACAGCCCAGTGATAACTCAGCCCGTTGCGCGCCGCGAACTGCATGATGCGATAGCGGCTGATCCGCTCCTGAGCGCCGTCCTTGCGCATCAGCCGGACCACCGGAACGACCAGCACCAGCCCGACGAGCAACGGCGACAGCCCGAGGATTCGGATGCCGAACCCGCCGTCCGGATGAGCGTGAGCGAGGTACATGCTCAGCGGCACGCTGATGAACCCGAAGAAGACAACGGCGAGGAAGACCAGCCAGAGCGCACAGCAGGCGACGTCACGACCCGGGCGGTCGCCGTTCCGCTCCGCGTGGGCCAGCGCCGCGGCCGGATCGACCGGGGCGGAAAAGGGGGAAAAGTCCAGATCCTCGGGCACGGCGTAGGTTATCTCGACCAGCAGGCAGGTGTTGGCGGACGGGGCGGGTTCGTCGGCCGGACGACAGCAGCAGACCGGATGTGCCGAATCGCGGTGTCTGTCACCGGTAACGGGTCTAGGCCCCGCGGAAGTCGTCGGTGCGTCGTATACCCGCCAGATCACTGAGGACGTTCATGCGTATTTTGTTCTTCTCGATGCCAGCAGTCGGCCACTTCTTCCCGCTGGTGCCGTTGGCTCGCGCAGCGCGGGCCGCTGGGAACGAAGTGCTGATGGGGTCGTGCGGAGAAGCGGAACTGCTGGCCGAGGCGGCCCTGCCGATCGCCGACATCGCACCCGGGGCCACGTTGAAAAGCCTCTTCGCCGACTTCCACCGGCGGTACCCGGAAGTCAACGAGCGCATCATGGCCGGTTTCATGTCCGAAGACCTGGAGGGCGTGCACTTCGGAACCTTCTCCGACTGGCTGGCAGACGGGGCGGTCGCCACCGCGCAGAGGTGGCGACCTGATCTTGTGGTCTACGAGCGGATGGCACCGTTCGGATTGCTGGCCGCGAGGGTGCTGGGTGTGCCGGCGGTTCGGCACGAACTCGGGATTTCGCAGGGAGAACGAGCGGGGCAGTTGCGGCACATGGCCGCAGCGCTGCGGCGCCATGGGACGCAGGGACTGGTTGACGACGGCCCGTGGCTCGACATCGCGCCACCGAGCATCACCGGCGCTCGGCGCGGTGGCTGGCTGATGCGCCCGACACCGCACAATGGGAACGGAAAGCTTCCGAGCTGGCTACGCCGGAAGCCGCGGCGAGCGCTCATCGCGGTGACTCTGGGAACGATCGTGCCGCGGATGCAGGGCGTTGGCGTGGTGCAGCGGATCCTAGCGCTCGCACCGGAGGTGGACGCGGACTTCGTGCTCGCGCTGGAGCCGCGCGACCGTCAGAAGCTCGGCGCATTGCCAGCCAATGTGCGCGACGGTGGCTGGTTGCCGATGGGAGCGCTGCTCGCTGCCTGCACAGCCGTGGTGCACCACGGAGGCTCGGGAACGATGTACGCGGCGCTGGATTCCGGTGTGCCGCAATTGATGGTTCCGGACGGAGCGAGCGACCGAGGAGTCAACGCCGACGCCGTCGTCGCGCGCGGCGCAGGCATGGCGTGCGCGCCGGACAAGCTGGATGCGGGCTTGCTGCGGAGACTCGTCACAGACGAAGGGCTGCGTATCGCCGCGCAGGAGGTCCGTGCGGAACTGGCCGACATGCCCGAGCCTTCTCAAGTGGTAAAACGCTTCGGGGAGCTGGCCGTCTGAAATGACCGGCGAACACACTGGCTTGATGCTTCCGTTCAGGATCGGGCGCTCAGCATGCACTCAGACGACGTCCTCGTGGTCGTGGCACTCGACTGGTCGCGGCGGTTTTGCAGGTTCATCTGAGCCCGTTCGGACTCGAACCAAGAACCCTCCAACTAACAGCTATAAACACTTTCCAGTCTATGTCATTCGATTGTCGCGGCGTCCCTCTACGACCGATCGAGGGCCTGAAGTGCTTGTCGTCGCCCGTCGAACCCAGCATCGCCGGCACGCGATGGTGCACTGAGAGCGGTCTGCGAGGGCCGCGGTTCGAAATCGCTGTTGCGTGCGCGGACGGGTTGTGTCATTTCCGCCGGGTGAAGCCGCGTTCGCCAAGGTATTCGTCTGGTGGTTTGTCCGGCTGGAACATGGTGCCGGGTGCGGCGATGTCCGGGCCGTTGACGATGACGATGAGGCCGGTTTTCCGATCGATCACGGCCTCTGCTTCTTGCCCCGGCGCCAGCCGGTCGTACCAGTCTTTTGAACCGGCCCTCGCCATGATCTCCCCGATCAGCTGGGTGGCTTCGCGCACGGAGCGGACCCCGGCGCGGGTGAGATCCTCGCGGTGTCCGGAGTGTTCCCACGAGTGCTTGGCGATCTTGCGGTAGAGGCGCTCTTGCGCGTCGATGTCGCTGGTGTCGGCCGGGGCGGGCTCAGCGCGCGGACCGTGCTGGTAGTCCTCGATTTCCAGCCGTCCGAGTTCGTCCGCCGCGGCCCGGCTCACGGCCGGGTCGGCGTCGCGCAGCCGCTGCTCCAACCCGTCCCAGTCTTGGGAGAGTCCCGTGTTGCGGCCTTTCAGGGCGCGCATCCGCTGGACCAGCGCCTCGTTCTCCCGGCTGGTGTGCCCGGCGAGCCGAACCGGGCGTGGCGTCCGCGGGGGCGGGGCGACGGCGGGCGGATGGCGGACCGGATCAACGACCGGTCCACGGCCTGCTTTTCCGGGTGCCGCCGCCGGGGTGACTGGTCCCGGGTCGGTCACCGGGGCACCGTTGTCCTGCCCGGGTGCCTCCGCCGGGGGCGCTGATTCCTCGGGCGCGGTATTGACCACGAGATACACAGTGCCGGCCACGATCAGGACGGCGCCGATCAGAACCAGTGCGGGCAGCGCGAGCGCGGCCAGCCCCGCCCCGCCCACCGCCGCGGTGCCGCCGATGACGGCCGTCTCACCCGCCGCCGCCGCGGCGACGACGGTGCCCCCGGTAACCACCGTGCCTTCGGCCACCACGGCACCGCCGACGACGACCGCTCCGTCCGCGACGATCGCACCGCCCTCGACCACAACGGCCGAGGTGCTCGCTCCGGCCAGCAGCGAGCCCTCGCCCAGTGCCGTGCCGCCGGCCGACACAACCCCTTCCGCCAGCGGGGCGGCCGTGCTTCTGGCGGCGGCCGCGCCGAGGCTGGAGAACGTGAGCGGCGTTTCGCCCACGATGGGGGTCCAGGTGATCGGCGCGGCGGGAGTGAACGGCGGTGGTCCGGGCGGCAGCGGCAATCCGCTTATCTGACGCTGCACCACAGCTCCGGTCGTGGTCAGGGCACCCGGGGCGGCGGTGCCGTCGGCCACCGCGTCCGCCTCGCGTTCGCAGCCATGGCCCGCGGCGCCAACGCCCAACTCCGCCCCCGGGGCAGCTCCGCGCTGCTGCACGACGTGGGCCAGTTCATGCAGAAGGAGCCTGTTGCCGTCCGCGGTGCCGGGCCGGTAGTTCTCCGCAGGGCACACCACGTGGTCGCCGACGGTGTAAGCCCGGGCGCCGAGCTGCCGCGCGGATTCCGCCGCGCGCACGTCGCTGTGCACCCGCACGCGGCTGAAGTCCCAACCAAGAAGGTCTTGTGCATATGCACGCACCCCGGAATCCAGCGGATGCCCCGCCGAACTCACCGCCTCGTGCACCAGTTGCGGTGCTCGCCGCCGCTCGGGGCCGGATTCGGGCACGGCGTTCGTCTGCCGGGCGAATGCTCGCATCCCCCTTGTCTAGCGACCGGCCGTCACCGCCACGTCACGTCATTCCCCGTGGACAGCGATACGGGCCGCCGACGATGCGACCAACCGCTGTCCGGTGGCCCTCGCGGCGGAACCGGTCACGAGCCCGACGGAGGCCGGAGTGAACGCACATGTTGATCACATGTCTGGATCAATTTCCGACGAGATCAGCCATACACGCCGGCCAGGGAAGCCCCTCTTTCAAAGAGTTGCGGCGCAACGCTTTGAAAGCTGCCGCACCATCGGCACCCGACACGGCAATCGTCTTCCTTGGCTGAGGTTGGCGTCGACGAGGTCGTGGGCGTGTCCGCCACGCCCGTCGAAGATGCCGCGGCGCAGGTGCATGAGCAGCTTGCGGGTGAGGCGGAAGTCGAGCGCCGAATGTTGTCGGCGGGGCTCAGCATCGGCCGAGAATGCGCCAGAGTTGTCTCGGCAAGCTCCTCGCCAGGGTTCGCTGGTGAGGGTGCTCGCCTCTGCTCAGGGCTTGGCTTCGCCGCGGGGAGGACTCTGGTCACAAGGATGGGCTGGCGGTGACCGCTTCTGGAGCGTCGTCGGTCAGTGGGGCCGTGGTGATCGTCCGCATGCGGTCGCGGTATGGGGCGACGAGGTCGTGCCGCACACCGGAGGGGTCCAGCAGGAACGCTCTGCACCGCGATCTGGGCGCGGGTCCAGTTCAGTACCCAGGTGCCGAGGGGATGCCGCTCGGCGGTGTAGGTGTCCAGCAGCCCGTCCGGCGCCGTCCCCTGCACCGTGGCGGCGAGCTTCCAGCCGAGGTTCGTCGCGTCGCCCACACTCAGGTTGAGCCCAGCAGCGACGCTCATGCTGGCCGCCGGAGTGGACCTGAAGGTGGTCCAGCACCTCCTTCGCCACTCGTCGATCAAGGTCACCATGGACCTCTATACCAACGTTGCCCAGGAAGTCGCCGCCGACGCCGCCCGGGAACTCGCGTCGGCGATCCCCCCTGGCAGGCCGCGTTGCACCGTGCCCGCGCCCTCGGGCTCGCAGGAGACCACAATGGACGGTCGGCCACCGGACAACCCTCGCGCGAACAGCACAAAACCCCAGGTCACCAGCACCGGTGACCTGGGGCCGGAAGTGGGCCGCCAGGGATTCGAACCCTGAACCCGCCGGGTAAAAGCCGGCTGCTCTGCGCGATTGAGCTAACGGCCCGCGGCGAAGGCGGGAAAAGGAGCTGCCCGTCGAGGGTTCGAACCTCGGTTTCCGCGTCCAGAGCGCGGCGTCCTGCCAGTTGGACGAACGGGCACGGGCTCCCGGTCCAGGATTCGAACCTGGGCCCGCGGATCCAAAATCCGCGATGCTGCCGGTTACACCAACCGGGAACGAGTCGGATGCCCGCGGGTCGAACGCGGTGTCTCCTGGTCCCGAACCAGGCGGGGTCGCCGATGCCCCTCGCATCCGGGAATGTGCGCAGGCGCCGGCGCCCCCTCGGCGCCGGGCCCGTACCCCTGCCAGGACTCGAACCTGGTGCCTCCGCATTCGTAGTGCGGCGCTCTTTCCCGATGAGCTACAAGGGTGTGTCCGGCAGGAACCGGACGACGAACGGCCGGAGGGCATCGAACCCTCTTCTTCGGTTTGGAAGACCGACGTGTCCGCCGAGTTCACCACGACCGCAGGACGCGCCCTGGCCTGGGCGCAGTGGTGAAGGAGGGAGTCGAACCCTCACTGCCCGCACAGGGGCGCCCGGGTTACAGCCGGGTGGGGCCGCCACCGCCCCGTCTTCACCGTGCGGGTCCGGCGGCGCGTGGCTGCCGGACCCGGCGCTCGTCCTGGCCGCGGGTGAGGCGACGGGGACGAGTCTCGGAAATGTCTTGCTCCGCTGTGCAGTTGTCAAAGGACCGGAAAATGGACAGCAGGGAAATGCCGTCGCGAAATAACAGGCGCAATTAATCGCCTTTGGAGGCCATGACGAAAGAAGCCGCCCGGGTCGGTTTCCCGACGGGGCGGCTCCCGGTGCGCGGCGACTGTCGCGTCAGGTCAGGGAGCGGATACCGCCGAGGTGGCCGCCTTTTTGGCAGGTGCGGCACTGATAGACAGAACGCTGCGCAGCGTGGACCGCGGCCGGATATTGGCCTCGCGTCTCCCGCTTCCGCGTGTTCGTCATGTCCGCTCCTTCATCCGCTGTGGTGCATTCATCTTCACCTACGCCGAAGCGGTGAGTCAATCTTATTTTCCGGAGAAAGATTTCCCCGGGCACGCGGATCGTGTTGTAATGGTCGAGTGCACTTCAATCCTTACGGCGGCGCGGGCGCGCAAGTAGCCGCCGACCTGGCCACCCTTGCCCAGCGCGACGGCGTCACGGCCGCTGAGGTGCGGGCCGCGGGGCAGGCGCGCGACATGGTGTTGCCGCGCATCACCGCGGACGAAGCCGAGCAGATCCTGCTGTGGGGACGGAGGCTGCACGAGGTGTTCGTCGCGGAGACAACGGCCGAGCGGATCGATCTCCTGAACGAGCTGCTCGCCGTCGCCGCGTGTCGGCCGAACATCGCCAGTCACGACGGGAAAGCGCCGCATCTGCACTACTCCAGCGAAGGCGCGGGCGTGGTCGAGCGGTTCTACGCCTACACCGCGGGCGGGCTCGCGCATCTCGTGTGCGAGGAGCCGCACCGCCTCGGCGTCTGTGCGCGCGAGGGGTGCGGCATCGCGTTCGTGGACACGTCGCGTAACGGGCGCCGGCGGTTCTGTTCCACTCGCTGCGGCACGCGGGTCAACGTCGCCGACCATCGCGCGCGGCAGCTGGCGGGCTGAGCAGCAGATCAGTCGGCCGCTTCGAACGACTGCAGTTCCGGGTATTTCGGGGCGATCGTGTCGCCGGAGGACTCGCCGCGCAGACGGCGGCCGATCCACGGCAGCGCGTGTTCCCGGCCCCAGCGGAGGTTCGCCGCGCGCTGTTCCCGCGTCGACAGGCGCGGCCGCGGACCCAGCGCGGCGTGCGTGAGGCTGTGCTGCACGCCCAGCGCGTCGAGGACGGCGATGGCGATTTCGGTGTGCCCGGCCGCGTTGAGGTGCAGGCGATCCGGCGACCACATGCGACGGTCGCGCAGCTGGCGCATGGACCACATGTCCACCAGCAGCGTCTCGTGCCGGGCCGCGATGCCGCGTACGTGCTCGTTGTAGATCGCGACCCGTCCGCGGATCTGGCGGAACAGCGCGTCTTCCACGCCGTCGACGCCGGTGAACAGCAGCACCTGCGCGCCGGCCGCGCGGAATCGGGCCACCGCGCGCTCGTACGAGTCGGCGAGGCTGTCGACGTCGACCCGCGGCCGCATCAGGTCGTTGCCGCCCGCGTAGGCGGTGACGAGGTCCGGCTTCATCGCCAGCGCCGGTTCGACCTGCTCGTTCAGCACCTGCGGCAGGAGCTTCCCGCGCACCGCCAGATTCGCGTACCGGAACCCGGGCTCCCCGGCGGCCAGCACCTCGGCGACCCGGTCGGCCCAGCCGCGCACCCCGTTGCGCGCGGACGGATCGTCGTCCCCGACGCCTTCGGTGAACGAGTCGCCAATACAGACTAAGCGGTTGGTCATCAGCTCAGTTTAGGCCCGGCTCCCCCACCCCTCGCGACGGCGCCCGCGGACACCAGAGTAGCTCCGGCGAGGCCGCCCCAGAGCGCGCCGGGGCCGAGCGGCGCGAGCGCGGTGAGCACCGCCGGGGAGACCGCCAGCCCGACGCCGGTCGACAGTTCGAAGCGGGCCACCGCCCGGCCGAGCAGGCGTGCGGGTGCCAGGGCCATGACGAACGCCGTGGCGCTGCCCGCGTAGATGATCTCGCCGATGGTGCAGACCACCGAGACCGCGGCGATCGCGGGCGCCGCCCAGCCGGTTCCGAGCAGGGTCGCCGCGAGAAAGCCGAGGTACGACAACGTGAGCACGACTCCGCCGCCTGCCAGCGCGGTCCGCCGGGAAACTCGCGCGAGCAGGACTGTGACCGGCACTTGCAGGGCGACGACGAGCACGGTGTTGGCCACGAAGATCGCCGCCGACCACACCGGGGACGCGTGCAGATACGCGGTCAGCACCAACGGCAACGCGATCTCCGGGACGTTCAGGCAGAACGCGTAGATGACGTTCGCGGCCAGCAGCGAACCCATCCGCGGCGCGCTCTCCACAGAGGGTTCCGCCACAGCGGCCGGAGCTCGCAAGTGGACTGACCACGCCAGGACTGCGGCGAGCAGGTACGCGATCCCGGTGCCGATTGCCATGGCGCGCAACGCGTTCGAGCCACCGGCGAGGCACGCGGTCGCCAGCAGAGCGCCGATGCCGAGCGCTGCGTTGCGGAGCGAACGACCGGCCGCGACGGCGGCATCGCGTTGCCTGCCTTCGGCGAGCGTCGCGACGAGTGCCGCGTGCGCTGCTGGCCACGCTTGGTTTCCCGCCGAGAGAAGAACAGCGGCATCGACGAACGGCCACAGCTCCCCCGGCGGCGCGGCGAGCAGCAGCACGACACCGACCGCACGCACCAGCATCGAAGCGGCCACCACCGTGGTGCGCGCGCCGCGCTCGAGCCACCGTCCCACGAACGGCATGCAGCCGAGCCCGGCCACGACGCCCGCGGTCATGGCGGCACCGGTCGCGGGCGCGGACAGGCCGAGCACGGTCACGCCGTAGATCAGGAGAAACGGGCGCAACAGCCCGGTGCCGAGTGCGTCGACGGCCATGGCGGCGGCGTAGCGCGGGCCGCCGGAGACGCGGATCAGCGCGCTCGGCCGGATCTTGGTGGTCATGGCGCTCGACACTCCCGCTCCCACTTCGGCCGGAGCACGCCGATTCGCAGTTTTCGTCAACCGGCGAACGGGCGGGCCGAGCGATCGGCGATGCTGGTGCGGTGCCGTTGAGGATCGATATCGCCGGGCTGCCGGCCGAGCAGGTGCGGTTCGCCGCGTCGCCGCTCGCGGAGCTGACCGCGATGCTGCACGTGCTCGCCGAGCCGGGCCACCATCCGCGGTTCGCCGCGTGGGCGGGCGAAGTCTGGGCGGGGATGCGACCCGAACTGGCCGAACGCGTGCGAGAGGCCGATTCCCTGTGGTGGTCCTCGCAAGCCGACTTCCTGCTGCCCGGACGTCCGCGCCCGACGCTCGCCGAGGAACTGGCAGACGTCGATGCGATCGACCACGAAACGTACCCGACCGCAGCGCTCGTCTCGACCTGCGGCAGCACCCGGATCGCGACCCGTTCCCCGCTCGCCGACCCGGCCTCGCGCGAACGCGCCCTCGACCTCGCCCAGGCACGCGGCCCCCGTCAGGAAGCATTCGCCGAATCCCTGCTGACGGACCCCGCAGCCACCCGCGCCCGTGTCCGCGACACCCTCGAACAGTGCGCCGAAGCGTTCTTCGACAGCGCTTGGACCGGGCTCGAACCCCAGCTCGCCGCGGACCTGCGACACAAACAAGACCTGTTGCGGCACAAGGGAATCCGTACAGCGCTGGACGCGGTTTCCAGCGCGGTCACGCTATCCGAGGACGGTTCCCGGATCGTGGTGGACAAGCTGCAGGACAAGGCGACCTCCGCCCGAGACAGCGTCACGTTCATCCCCAGCGTCTTCGGCAGCCCGCACCTGGTCGTGGTCCACGCGTCCGGCTGGCAGCCAGTAGTGCAATACTCCGTCGCTGACGCAACCGCGCCGGTGCCGCTGGAAACCGTCGAACTCCGGCTTGACGCGCTAGCCCATCCGGTACGGCTGCGCCTGGTCCGCACGCTGGCGCGGAGCCCGCACACCACCAGCGAACTCGCGCACAACTGGGACCTGTCCGCGCCGGAGGTGTCCCGGCATCTCGCGGTCCTGCGCCGGGCGGGTCTGCTCACGACCAAGCGCCAAGGCCGGTACGTCCGCTACTCGCTCGCCTTGCCGCAGCTGTCCTCGCTGGGCACCGACCTGCTGGCTGCCGTCCTGCGCTGACTCAGGTGCGCAGGCCGTCGAAGAGGATCGCGATGGTGCGGTCGCGCAGTTCGCGGTCGGCCCCGACGTGCTCGGCCGCCTTCGCGGTGCCGATGATCACCGGGATCAGCTCGGTGGTGGTCACGTCGCGTCGCACCGCACCGCTCTCCTGGGCGCGCCGCAGCAGCACGCCGAGCGACTCGCGCAGCCGCTCCCCGATCACCGAACCCGTGCTAGGGACGCACACGCCGGCCGAGGTGAGCGCTTCGAAGTAGGCGTTTTTGGCGCTGGACATCTCGATCCAGCTGGTGAGGAAGGTGAAGAACGCGGCCCCGGCGTCCTCGGCATTTTGCGCGACGACGGCGTCCGCCTCGTCGACGAACCGGTGCAGCCGCGCGTAGAGCACGGCTTCCAGAAGCGCTTCTTTCGTGGGGAAGTGCCGGAACACCGTGCCGATGCCGACGCCGGCCTCGCGCGCGACCTCCTCGGTCGGCGCGCCGGTGCCCTTCGCCGCGAACACGGTCTCGGCGGCTTCGAGCACCTTGGCGCGGTTTCGCCGCGCGTCGGCGCGCAGCGGTTTGTCCTCCGTCACGGCTGTGATGGTAGTCGCGCGTCCTGGCCGCGCGGCGCCCGATCCAGGTGGGTTCGGCGTGCCGGAGGGTCGGAAACAACCCGTCCGGAGCAGGCGTCAGGAATCGTCAAACCTCTGCCGGTCGTTCACACTGTAGTGTGACGACCGTCACGAGAGGTGCACGACCATGACTCTAGGCGACAACGAGGTCACCCAGTCAGTCCAAGCTTCCTCCGGCGACCGCCGGGTGCAGGTACGCCGGGCGGCCCTGGCCGGTTCGATCGGCACCACCATCGAGTGGTACGACTTCTTCCTCTACAACACCGCCGCCGCGTTGGTCTTTCCCCATCTGTTCTTCCCCGCGTCGTCCTCGTACGCGGGGGTCATGCAGTCGTTCGCCACCTACGCGGTCGGGTTCGCGGCCCGCCCGATCGGCGCGGCGATCTTCGGCCATTGGGGCGATCGGCTGGGCCGCAAGGCGACGCTCATCGTGACGCTCCTGCTGATGGGCCTGTCCTCGGCGGTGGTCGGCCTCCTGCCCGGCGCCGCGACCATCGGCATCGCGGCCCCGCTGATCCTGGTCCTGCTGCGTCTCGTGCAAGGCATCGCGATCGGCGGCGAGTGGAGCGGATCGGTATTGCTGGCGATGGAATGGGGCGACCAGCGCCGGCGCGGGCTGCTGGCAAGTTTCGCTCAGGTCGGCGTCCCGGTCGGACTTGTACTGGGGACCGGCGGAATGACCTTGCTGTCCGCGACGCTGTCTCCGGACGCCTTCTCCTCGTGGGGCTGGCGGATCCCGTTCCTGCTGAGCCTGGTGCTGGTGGCGATCGGCCTGGTCATCCGGCTGCGCATTCTCGAAACGCCGATGTTCGCCGCCGCGGTCGCAGCCAAACGCACCTCGAAAGCGCCAGTGAAGGACGTTGTCCGCCACCACTGGCGCGAGATCCTGCTGTCGGCCGGTTTGCGGTTCAGCGAGCAGATGCCGTTCTACCTGTTCACCAGCTACGTCCTGGTCTACGTGGTGCAGCGGCCGGAGTTCAGCAAAACGTTCGTGCTCAATGCGGTCCTGGTCGGCGCGGCGGCGGAATTGCTGCTGATCCCGCTGTTCTCGCAGCTCTCCGACCGGATCGGCCGCAAACAGGTCTACTTGACCGGCGCGGTGCTGACCGGAGTGATCGCGTTCCCGTACTTCACCGTGCTGACCCACAGCGGCCACGCGATGATCTTCCTGGCGATCATCGTGTCCCTGGTGGCGCACTCGATGCAGTACGGCCCGCAGGCGGCGCTGATCGGCGAAAGCTTCCCGACGCATCTGCGCTACGGCGGCGCGGGGCTGGGATATCAGCTGGCGTCGGTGTTCGCGGGCGGCCCCGCTCCTCTGCTGGCGGTTTGGCTGCTGCACACCACCGGCACGCCGTATTCGATTTCGATCTACATCGTCGCTTCTGTTGTGGTGACGGTGTTGTGCGTGATCGCGCTGCCCGATCGTTCGAAGGCCGACATCGACGACGTCGGCGTCTACGCCCGCTGACCGCACGAAAAGGGGGCTGCCACCCCGAATTCCGGAGTGGCAGCCCCCTTTGCACGACGAGATCAGCGCTGCGGCGGCGGCCCGCCCTGCGGTCCGCCGAACGGGCCCTGCTGCGGGAACGGCCCGCTGCCCGGTCCGGGTCCCTGCGGTCCGCCGAACTGCTGCGGCGGCGGTCCCTGGTACGGCCCGCCCTGCGGTCCCGGTCCTGCCGGAGGCTGCGGCTGCGGCAACGACTGCTGCTGCTGGGCAGGCGGCGGAGTGCTGGGCTGCCGCGGCCGCTCCGGCGGCGCGGGCGGCTCCTCTTCCTGGACCGGTGCGGGAGCTTCGGGCTTGGCGGCCGGAGCCCCGCCGATCGCCCGGCGTTCCGTCGCCGCGCCCAGCGGCCCGTCGACCTCCTTGCGCGCCACCGCTTCCGCGGCGGCCACGGCCTCGGCGACCTTCGGGTCGCTGCTCGTGTCGAACCATCCGGCGACCTCGTCGTCGTCGAGGTCCGGGCGGGCCGGGGTGTCGTCCTTCGGCGGCTCGTAGCGGAACACGCCGTCGTCGCCGGGAGCGCCGAGGGCGCGGGCGAAGCCTTCGAGGGCCTTGCCGTAGTCGCTCGGGATCATCCAGACCTTGTTCGCGTCGCCCTGCGCCATCTGCGGGAGCGTCTGCAGGTACTGGTAGGCGAGGACTTCCGGCGTCGGGCGGCCGGCCTTGATCGCCGCGAACACCTTCTCGATCGCCTTCGCCTGGCCCTGTGCCTGCAGGTAGCGGGCGGCTCGTTCACCCTGTGCGCGCAGGATCCGCGACTGCCGTTCCGCCTCCGCGGCGAGGATCGCGGCCTGCTTCTGGCCTTCCGCGGCGAGGATCTGGCTCTGCTTCTGGCCTTCGGCCGTCTTGATCGACGATTCCCGCTGGCCTTCCGCGGTGAGGATCATCGCGCGCTTCTCCCGGTCGGCGCGCATCTGCTTCTCCATCGAGTCCTGGATGGAGGCGGGCGGCTCGATCGCCTTCAGCTCGACGCGGGCGACGCGGATGCCCCAGCGGCCGGTGGCCTCGTCGAGCACGCCGCGCAGCTGGGTGTTGATCGAGTCGCGGGAGGTCAGCGTCTCTTCCAGGCTCATGCCGCCGACCACGTTGCGGAGCGTGGTGGTGGTGAGCTGCTCGACGCCGATGATGTAGTTCGAGATCTCGTAGACCGCGGCGCGCGAGTCGGTGACCTGGAAGTACACGACGGTGTCGATGTTCACCGTCAGGTTGTCCTCGGTGATCACCGGCTGCGGCGGGAACGAGACGACCTGCTCGCGCAGGTCGATCCGCGCGCGCACCTTGTCCAGGAACGGGACGAGGAAGGTCAGGCCGGGCGAAGCGACCGTGCGGAACCGGCCGAGCCGCTCGATCACCGCCGACTGGGCCTGTGGCACCACCATGATCGCCTTGACCACTGTGATGATGACGAACAGAGCCAGCAGTGCGACCACGACGATCGCTATTGTCGACAAGAGCGTTTCCCCTTACCTAGTACCGTTTTTCCTCGGACGGCGCCTCACGAGACGATGTCCACCACGGCCGTGGCGCCGGAGATCTCGACGACCGTGACGCTGGTGCCCGGCGCGATCGGCGGCTGCGATTCGTGCACGGCGCGCGCCGACCACACCTCGCCGCCGATTTTCACCTGGCCGGCATCGTAGTCCACAGTGGACACTACGACGGCGCGGGCTCCGACCAGCGCGTCGATGCCGGTGGGGATGCCCGACCCGGAGAGAAAGCGGCGCTTGAGCGCCGGGCGGACCAACGCGAGCAGCCCGACCGAGCTGACCGCGAACACGGCGACGTCGATGTAGATGTTGCCCGTGAGCGCTTCCGAGCCGGCTCCGAGCAACGCGCCGATGCCGAGCATGATCAGCACGAAGTCCCCGGAGATCACCTCCGCGATCATCAGGACGATGCCGATGATCAGCCAGATCAGAGCCGCTGCCATGCCCTCATGCTCTCAGATCGCGTCGTTTCGCACCGGGCAAACTACTCGACGTGACCGACGCGTGACCTTGGATTTTTCCGGCATAACGGGCATTACGGTGTGTCATCGCCCGGTTCGGTCACGAAGTCGATGAGCCGTTCCACCGCGCCGATCAGCGGCGTTTCGAGATCGCGGAAGCTGCGCACCCCGGCGAGCACGCGCTGCCAGCCCTCGTACGGTTCGCCCCAGCCGAGCGCGTCGCAGATGCCGGCTTTCCATTCGACGCCGCGCGGGATCTCCGGCCAGGCGCGGATGCCGACCGACGCGGGTTTCACCGCCTGCCAGACGTCGATGTACGGGTGCCCGGTGACGAGCACCTGCTCGTCGCGGATCTGCCCGACCAGGCGGGATTCCTTGCTGCCCGCGACGAGGTGGTCGACGAGGACGCCGAGCCTGCGCCCGGGTCCGGTGCCGAATTCGGCGATGCGGTCGGCGAGGACGTCGACGCCGTCGAGCGGTTCCACGACGACGCCTTCGACGCGCAGGTCGTGTCCCCAGACGCGTTCGACCAGTTCGGCGTCGTGCTTGCCCTCGACCCAGATCCGGGAGTCGCGCGCGACCCGTGCCTGCAGGCCCTGCACGCGGACCGAGCCGGACGCCGACACCTGCCGTGCCGGGGCGGCGGTCTTCTTGACCGGCACGAGCGTGACCGGTTTGCCTTCCAGCAGGAACCCGGCGGGCTCGAGCGGGAACACCCGGTGGCGGCCCTTGGCGTCCTCGAGGACGACGTTCCCGTACTCGATCTTCACCACCGCGCCGCAGTAGCCGCTGGCCGGATCCTCGACCACGAGGCCCGGCTCGGCGGGGACCTCCGGGATCTTCCGCTTGCGGGGGCCGGACAGCACGTCGTGATAGCGCACGGTCGGGCACGTTATCGCCCGCAGCGAGGGCACGTCCCGCCGCCACGCCGGAGGGAGCCGGTCCTCCGGCTTGACGTGGAGCGCGCTCCAGCTCCTAGCGTCGGCGGCGTCCGTAATTCTTCGCAGCACCGCCCGGTCGGCCGGGCAGGAGGAGTATCCGCGCATGATCACCCGAACCACGCTCGGCTCGCCCGGTCTCGCTGTCAGCGCGATGGGCTTGGGGTGCATGGGGATGAGCGAGAGCTACGGCGCCGCCGACTGGGACGGCGGCATGGCCACCATCGACCGGGCCTTGGAACTGGGCGTCACGTTCCTGGACACCGCCGACGCCTACGGCTCCGGGCACAACGAGGTGCTGGTGGGCCGGGCCGTCCACGGTCGTCGGGACC
Source organism: Amycolatopsis sp. cg13 (assembly GCF_041346965.1). Lineage (GTDB taxonomy): Bacteria > Actinomycetota > Actinomycetes > Mycobacteriales > Pseudonocardiaceae > Amycolatopsis. The sequence goes on along the minus strand of NZ_CP166848.1, from coordinate 850,351 downwards.
AGGTGCAGCTGGCCACGAAGTTCGGCCTCGACCGCAGCGGCGGCGACGCGGCCCGCCGCATCCGCGGCGCCCGGGACTACGTGCTGCGCTCCTGCGACGCCTCGCTGCTGCGGCTGGGCGTCGACGTGATCGACCTCTACTACGCCCACCGCCCGCCCCAGGACGTGGAAATCGAAGAGACCGTCGGAGCGATGGCCGAACTCGTCCAGGCTGGCAAGGTCCGCCATCTGGGCCTGTCCGAGGTCGACGGCGAACTGCTGCGCCGGGCGCACGCGGTGCACCCGATCGCCGCGGTGCAGAGCGAGTACTCGCTGTGGACCCGGGACGTCGAGGCCGTCACTCCGGTGATGGCCGAGCTGGGGGTCGGGCTGGTGCCGTACTCGCCGCTGGGGCGAGGGTTCCTGACCGGTGCCCTGGACCGCTCCGCGTTGGGCGAGAAGGACTTCCGGCGCACCAATCCCCGGTTCGCCGGGGAGGCGGGCGAGGCCAACGAGAAGATCGCGCAGACCGTGCGCGAGGTGGCCGACCGGCTGGGCGCCAGCCCGGCCCAGGTGGCGCTGGCGTGGGTGTACGCCCAGGCCGAACGGCTCGGGGTGGCGGTGGCGGCCATTCCGGGCACCCGCAGCCCGGCCCGGCTGGAGCAGAACGCGGCCGCGTTGGAGGTCACGCTGGACGCCGAGGCGCTGGCCGCGCTGGATCCGCTGAGCGACCAGGTGACGGGCGAGCGCTACGTCCCCGCGCACACCGCTGAGATCGCTCGGGGTTAGCGGCTCGACGCGCCCTGACCGCCAATGCCAGATACCTGAGGCGAGGCCGCGGGTGAGGTACGTGAGGGGAACCCTGGGGGAATCTGAGTACATGAGGGTTCCCCTCACGTACGTTCGCCTTGCCTGTGGCGCATCTCGTAGGTCTCTCACGGACACCTAGCCTCGCCGCTGTGCGGGTTCCTGGCATTAGTCCCGGACCGGCTCAGCTGGCCATCCGCAGCACGGCGTCGGTGAACGCCGTCGGCCCGCCTCGGCGGAGCGGGCCCATGGCCACGAGCGGGGCGAGCGCGACGCACCACGCGTGCACCCGGTCGCCGTCGAGGTGCGGGAGTTTGGCGATCCCGTCCTCGACCGCGGCGCCGTCGGCCATCGGCAGCACTGCCCAGTCGACCGCGTCGAAGGCCGGGTCGCCGACGCACGGGCGCGGGTCGATCGCGACCGCGCCGCGCGCTGGTCCGGCGTCCAGGACGTTGCCGGGATGCAGGTCGCCGTGCACGAGCGCGATCGGGCCGCTGGCGGCGAGTTTCTCGGAGCGGGCGAGGCCGGTGCGCAGCGATTCCAGCGGGAGGTGCGCTTCGGCCGGGGATCCGGCCAGGCGTTGCTCGGCGAGGCCGAACATGAACCGGACGCGTTCGAGCTGGGTCGGGAACGGCCCGGCGACCGGGACGCCGTGGACGTCGGCGAGCAGTTCGCCGATCTGGTCCCACGGGACGTCCGCGCCGCGTTCGGTGAACGTGTCGCCCGGTTCGAGCCCTTCGAGCAGCACGGCGCCGTGGTCGAGGTCGGCGTCGAGGATCTGCACGACCCGCGACAGCCCGGCCCACGAGCCCAGCGCGGTGGCCTCCGCGGTCGCGATCGCGCGGTCCGGGCAGAGTTTGAGCACCTTCAGCGCGTCCTCGCCGTCGCGGCAGAGCAGCGTGCGGCCGGTGTTGCCGGGCCGGGCTTCGGACACGGTGAGGCCCCACTGGCGGCAGAGCCGTTCGACCAGTGCGGGCAGCGCGTCGCACCACGCTTCGGCGGCCGGGCCGAAGCGATTGACCAGGCGGGCGCGGGCGGCAGAGTCCATCAGAGCGGTGTCCATCGGTTCCGCCATTAGAACAGCGGCCAAGGGATCGCGCGCCAGTCGTCGCCGGGCTCGGGGAACACCGCCTCGGCGAGCAGATAGTCGGTGCGCTGCGAAAGCGCCCGGATCTCGAAGGCGGTGAGGTGCTCACCGAGTTCCGCGCCGAGGCGGCCGTCGAGGTCCGCGCGGAGCTTCCGCAGTTTCTCGACCGCGTCCTCGGGCAGGTCCTCGCCGATCCAGCCCCACAGCACGGTGCGCAGCTTCGGGTCGGTGTGCAGGCAGATGCCGTGGTCCACGCCGTAGACGTGGCCGTCGGTCGCGGCGAGCAGGTGGCCGCCCTTGCGGTCGGTGTTGTTGACGACGATGTCGAGGACCGCGAGTTCGCGCAGGTCCGGGTGGTCGGCGTGGACGAGGACCGCCGGTTCGCCGAGCCGGTCGTGCGCGTGGAGCACGGTGCGCCAGCCTTCGGGGACTTCTTCCGGCGCGCGGACGTCGACGGCTTCGGCGTCCTCGTCGGTTTCGACCCACAGCTGCACCATGCCGGGCCCGAACGGGCCGTCCCGCAGCACGGTGGGCGGGATCGCGCCGAGGCCGCAGGCGTCGGAGATCATCGCGGTGGCGACCTCGCGGCCGGCGAGGGTGCCGTCCGGGAAGTCCCACAGCGGGCGCTCCCCCGACACCGGCTTGTACACCACGCGGCCGGTGACGCCGTCGAGTTCGATCGCGCAGAACAGCGTGACGTTGGAGGCGTCGACCAGCCTGCCCTCGACGTCGATGCGGCCGCGGGAGACGAAATCGCGGGCGGCGGGGTCGGCCGGCCCTGGCGCGGTGCTCGCCACGGGCGCCCTCAGTCCTCGGTCACGTCGACGTCGCGCCGGTACCCGTTCTGCCGCGGGCAGATGTGCCCGGCCGGGTCGAGCGGTTCGCCGCACAGCGGGCACGGCTTGCGGCCGGCGTTGACGACGCGGTCGGCGCGTTCGGCGAAGGCGCGGGCGGCGACCGGCGTGAGGAAGACGCGCACCGCGTCCGGGCCCTCCTCGGTGTCGTCGAGCACGACGGTCTCGTCGATTTCGCCCTCGGTGATCGCGAGCAGTTCCACGACGACCGCGCCGGAGTCGGCGTCCCAGCCGAGCCCCATCGTGCCGACCCGGAACTCCTCCTCGACGGGCACCGCGAGCGGGTCCACGTCGACCTCGTCGTCGGGGGCCTGTGCGGGCACGTCGGCGCCGAACCGGCTGGCGACCTCCTCCAGGAGCGAGCCGAGCCGCTCCGCGAGGACGACCACCTGCTGTTTTTCGATCGTGACGCTGATCGTCCGCACGTCCTCCGTCGCCTGGAGGTAGAAGGTGCGGTCGCCGGGCTCGCCGACCGTGCCGGCCACGAACCGGTCGGGCTTGCGGAAGACGTGGATTACGCGTGACATAGCATCTTCGACCCTAGGCCACGCCCGCATGATCGGCATCCGCCGCCCCGGGTTGAGGTGAGTTCGCGCGCGATTCCTGCGCGGTGCGTGCGGATCCGGACACGCAGCGGATCCTCGTTACGCTTTCCGGGTGCCTCGCATCTCTCCTCATGGAACCTGGACCTCTCCCGTCACCGCGGCCGACGCGGCAGCCGCCGGCTGCGGCGCGCAATGGCTCGCCGCGGTCGACGGCGCGCTCTGGTGGGCGGAAGCGCGGCCGGCCGAAGGCGGTCGCGTCGCTCTCGTGCGCGCGCTTCCCGGCGGCGGCGTCGAGGACGTGCTGCCCGCGCCGTGGAACGTCCGCAACCGGGTGCACGAGTACGGCGGACGGCCGTGGCTCGCGGTCGACGGCGTCGTGGTGTTCACGCACTGGGCCGACCAGCGGGTGTACGCGCTGAAGGACGGCGAAGTCGCCGCGCTGACGCCGGAACCGGCCACGCCGCAAGGTGTCCGCTACGGCGACCTCCGGCCCGGCCGCGCGGGCGAGGTGTGGGCGGTCCGCGAGCGCAGCACCGGGCCGCGGCGCACCGACATCTCCCGCGAGCTGGTCGCGATCCCGCTGAACGGCTCCGCCGAACGGGTGCTCGTCGAAGGCCACCGGTTCTTCACCGCGCCGCAGCTGTCGGCGGACGGCGCGCACGCCGCGTGGCTCGCGTGGGATCACCCGGCGATGCCGTGGGACGGGACCGAGCTGTTCGTCGCGCCGGTGGCGGCCGACGGTTCCTTCGGGGACGCGCGCGTGCTGGCGGGCGGGCCGGAGGTCGCGGTGTGCCAGGTGGCGTGGGAGACCGCGGATCAGCTCCTCGTGCTCGCCGACCCGGACGGCTGGTGGAACCTGCACCGCGTCGGGCTCGACGGCGCGACGGTCAACCTCGCGCCGGTGGAGCGCGAACTGGGCGGGCCGATGTGGAAGCTCGGCACCAGCTGGTTCGCCCCGCTGGGCGGCGGGAAGCACGCGGTCCTCGACTCCGGCAAACTGGCGATCCTGGACGAGAGCGACGGTTCGGTGACGCGCGTCGACACCGAGCTGACCGTGTGGTCGTCGGTCGGGCTGGTCGCGACGGCGGACGGGATCGCCGGGATCGCGGGCGGGCCGCGGCACGAGAGCGCGGTCGTGGTGCTGGACCCGGACACCGGGAAGTGGCGGGCGCTCACGCCGCAGCCGGCCTCGCTGCCGCCCGCGGAGTACCTGCCGGTCCCGCAGGAGCGGGTGTTCACCGGGCCGGACGGCGCGGACATCCCGGCGTACGTGTTCCCGCCGACGAACCCGGACTTCGTCGCGCCGGAGGGCGAACTGCCGCCGTACGTGGTCCACGTGCACGGCGGGCCGACCGGGCACAGCGACGAATCGCTCGACCTGGACTTCGCGTACTTCACCAGCCGCGGCATCGGCGTCGTCGCGGTGAACTACGGCGGCTCCACCGGCTACGGGCGGGCGTTCCGCGAGCGGCTGCGGGAGCAGTGGGGCGTGGTGGACGTGCGCGACTGCGCGGCGGTCGCCGAAGCGCTGGTCGCGGAAGGGATCGCCGACCGGGCGCGGCTGGGCATCCGCGGCGGCAGCGCCGGCGGGTTCACCTCGGCGGCGTCGATCACGATGACCCGCACCTACGCGGCGGCGACGGTGAAGTTCCCGATCCTCGACTTCGCCGGCTGGACCGGCGAGGGCGGCGAAACGCACGACTTCGAGTCGCAGTACCTGGTCAGCATGGTCGGCCCGTATCCGGAAACCGCGCAGCGGTACCGGGAGCGCTCGCCGATGACGCACGTGGGCTCGCTGGCCGGGCCGGTGCTGTTCCTGCAGGGGCTGGAGGACGAGATCTGCCCGCCGGACCAGGCGGACCGGTTCGTTTCCGAAATCGACGGCAGCGGGATCCCGCACGCGTACCTGCGGTTCGAGGGCGAGCAGCACGGTTTCCGGAAGGCGGAGACGATCGTGGCCGCGCTGGAGGCGGAACTTTCCTTCTACGGCCAGGTTTTCGGCTTCGAGACCCCGGACGTGCCGCGGCTGGAGCTGACCCGGTGAGGCCCGCCAGACTCTCCGCCGGGGACACCGTCGCGCTCGTCGCGCCGTCCGGACCGGTGCCGCAGGACTTGCTGGACGCCGCGCTGCCGGTGCTGCGCGAGTGGGGCGTGAAGGTGCGGATCGGCGCCGGGGTGCGGGCTTCCGGCGGGTCGTACCTTTCGGCACCAGACCAGGCACGCGCCGCGGAGTTCACCGAAGCGTGGCTGGATCCGGAGGTCCGGTGCGTGCTCGCGGCGCGCGGCGGCTACGGGACGCAGCGGATGATCGATCTGGTGGACTGGGCGGCGTTGCGGGCCGCGGGGCCTAAGGTGCTGGCCGGGTCGAGCGATGTAACCGCGCTGCACCGGGCCGTGCACACCCATCTGGACCTCGCGACGCTGCTTTCTCCGATGCCCGCGAGCGTCCTGTTCGACGAAGCCGCGTCGGAGCACCTGCGGCGGACGTTGTTCGAGCCGGACCACGCGCGGGTGCTGCGGGCGCGGGAACCGGACGTCGTCGTGCCCGGCCGCGCGCTGGGCGTGCTGGTGGGCGGGAATCTGTCGCTGCTGGCGTCCGGGGTCGGGACGGCGGAGCAGGGGTCCGCGCGCGGCGGGATCGTGCTGCTGGAGGACGTGACCGAGAGCCCGTACCGGATCGACCGGATGGTGACGCAGCTGCTGCGTTCCGGCTGGTTCGACGGAGCGCGCGGGGTCGTGCTGGGTTCGTGGGCCGCGTGCGGCGATCCGGCGGAGGTCCGGGAACTGCTGGCGGAACGGTTGTCGCCGCTCGGGGTTCCGGTGCTGAGCGGGTTCGGCTTCGGGCACGTCGCGGGGTCGCCGACGCTGCCGCTTGGCGTGTCCGCGTCGCTCGACACCGAACTGGGCACCGTCACCCTCGACTCCCCCGCGCTGGACTGAGCCCGCATGCGACTGTCCACTGTGGAGACCCGGGCGAGGTTCGCGGCGGCGCGGGTGGCCAGGCTCGCCACAGCGGACAGTCGCGGGGTCCCGCATCTGGTGCCGGTGACGTTCGCGGTGCGCGACGACACGGTCGTGTTCGCGGTCGACCACAAACCGAAGACCACGACGTCGTTGCGGCGGCTGGCGAACATCGCGGAGAACCCGGCGGTGTCGTTCCTGGTCGACGAGTACGACGAGGATTGGTCGCGGTTGTGGTGGGCCCGAGCGGACGGCGTGGCGCGGGTGGTCTCTGACGCTTCGCGGGCTTCGTATGTCGGTTGGTTGACGGAGAAGTATCCCCAGTACGCCGAGCGGCCTCCTGAGCACGCGGTGGTCGTGACCGAGGTGCGGACCTGGCGAGGTTGGGCGAGTTCGTAACGCCGGTTCGAGTGCTCGCGATCTTTCTCCCGAAATGGGGAGGATCATGCGTATCGCGCTTGTGGTGACCGGCCTTGTCCTGCTGGTCGCGGGCTGTTCGGCCGAGGCTCCGGCGGCTGCTCCGAAACCGAGTTCCGCGCCGCCGTCGAGTTCCGCGCCGCCGTCGGCCGCGGGTGACCTCACGAAGTACCTGCCGAGCGGGGACGAGCTGACCAAGGCCGGGCTCACCGTGGGACGAGATCGGCTGCCGTACGTCGTCGGTCCGAACACGCCGCTGCGCATCGTGCGGGTGTGCGGCGCCGACCAGCCTTGGGACGCCGCCGTGCGGAACGGCGCGCAGGCGTACTCCACAAAGGACACGCTGTGGATCCGGCAGCGGCTCGCCGAGTACGAGGGCTACACCGGCTCGCAGGTCGTCTCGGGCCTGGACAAGGCGCTCGGCTGCGGGAAAACGGCGTCCGGGGACCACGATCTCGCGTTCGTGAGCCGGTTCTCCTCGCACGGCAAGGGGCTGTCGGAGGACGCCGAGCTCACAGTGAAGTCCCGGTTCTCGGTCCCCGGCATCGCCGATCCGCAACTCGGGTTCTGCGGGCAGTTCGCGGAGGCCCGGATGGCGAGCTGCGTCCTGGTGCTTGCGCACGGCAACCGCGTTCTCGCTGTCGCGGCCACCGACTACCAAATGAGCATGGCGGCGCAGCAGGCCGAACTGAAGCGGCTGGCTCCCACCTTCGTCGCGGCGTTCGACCAGGACTGAGGTAACGCCGGGTCCGAGCCTGGCGATCTTCCCCGCGTGCGGAGGGGGATCTTGGGGGCCGTAGCCGGGCTCGCGCTGCTCGCGGGTTGAGCGGGCGAGACTTCGACGCCCTCCGCCAAGGATCTCAGCAAGTATTTGCCGAACGAGAAGCAGTTGAGCGAGGTAGGGGTCGAGCTGACACAGGCCTCTGCATCCATGGCCGCCAAGTGGATCAACCCGTTGCATCTCGCGCCGTCGTGCGACGGCAAGCGACCTTGGGACTCCGCCCTGCGAAACGACGCGCAGGCGATCGCCCGAAGCGGGCAACTGCTCGTCTGGCAGCTGGCGGCCGAGTACGAAGGCTATTCCGGCGAGCAGGTTCTCGCGGGTGTCGGTGCGGCACTGAGCTGCGGCGACGCTGAATCCGGGGTGCCGCAGAGGTTCTCGGTTTCCGGGGTCGCCGATCCGCAGCTCGGGTTCTGCCGCCGGTTCCGCGGGCCCCGGATGTCCAGTTGCGCCTTGGTGTTCGCCCGCGGCGACCGGGTGCTCGCGATCCGGACCGACAGCACGACCGCGGACGCGGCGGCGCAGCAGGCCGAACTGAAGCGGCTGGCTCCCACCTTCGTCGCGGCGTTCGACCAGGACTGACGATGGCGAAACGGCGCTACGTGGCTCGCGGCGTGCCCGGCGGGTACCAGATCTGGGACAACCGCGCCCGCCGCTGGTGGGGCGATCACTACCAGCTCTGCCCGGACGACCTGGTCGCCGCGCTCAACAGCGGCGCGGACCACGCGACTCTCACCGCGCTGATCAACCGGTACCGCGCGGCAAAGCGCTGACCCGGTTTCAGGGCAGGGCTTCGATCCGCTCGAGATGTTCCTCGCCCCATTCGCCGAGCGGGGCGATCGCGGTGTTGAGGGTGCGGCCGAAATCGGTCAGCGAGTACTCCACCTTCGGCGGGACCTGGTGGTAGACCTCGCGGTGCACGAGCCCGCTGGTTTCCAGCTCCCGGAGCTGGTGGATCAGGATGCGTTCGCTGATGCCGGGCACCGCGCGCCGCAGCACGCCGAAGCGGACCGGGGCCTCGCTCAGCGCGAACAGGATCAGGCCTTTCCATTTGCCGCCCATGACGGCGATCGCCGCGTCGAGTCCGCAGGTGTACTTCTTCACCGGACGCTCCTCCCCTTGCCGTGCCGCTGACAATAATGTCAGTACCGAACAAAATTGTAGGTACTTGATCTTCGGTGCGTACGGCTTCAGGATGAAACGGACACCGGAACCCGGGCCGCGAAGTCCGATGTGGACGGTGCGATTCATCAGAAACTATTGCTGGAGCTGAAAAATATGGCTGGGGATACTCGCACGCCGGTGACCGTCGTGGGGCTGGGGTCGATGGGGCGGGCACTCGCCGGGGCGTTCCTCGCGGCCGGGCATCCGACGACGGTGTGGAACCGGACGCCGGGCAAGGCCGCGCCGCTGGTGGCCGACGGGGCGGCCCAGGCCGCCGATCCGGCGTCGGCGGTCGCCGCGAGCCCGCTGGTCGTCACGTGCCTGACCACGTTCGGCGACACTCGCGAGGCATTGGGGCCGATCGCTTTCGACGGGCGCGCGCTCGTGACCTTGAACAGCGGGACCCCGGCCGAGGCCCGCGCGACGGCCGCGTGGGCCTCGGGTCGCGGTGCACGGTTTCTCGCCGGGGCGGTCAAGAACGTGCCGTCCGCGGTCGGGGCGCGGGACACGCTGCTCTACTACGCCGGGGGCAAGGCCGTCTTCGACGAGCACGAGACGACGTTGAAGGTGCTCGGCGGCGACACCGTGCACCTCGGCAGCGAGCCGGATCTGGCCGCGCTGTACGAGATGGCGGTCGGCGGCACCCTGTTGCCCGCGCTCGCCGGGTTCTTCCAGGGCGCGGCCGCGGTCCAGTCGCGCGGGCTGGAGGCGAGCACGCTGGTCCGGTTCACCGTGAAATGGTTCGAGATGATCAACTCGGTCCTGCCGGTGTTCGCCGACGAGATCGACCGCGGCGACTACACCACAGCGGCGTCGTCGGTGAACCTCTTCCACGAGATGGCCGCCGACGACGCCGCGTTCGGTGCGGAGGCGGGTGTCGACAGTTCCTGGCGCGCCCCGCTCAACGACCTGCTGCGGCGGGCGGTCGAGGCGGGGCACGGGGACCACAGCATCTCGGCACTGGTGGAGGTGCTCCGCGCACCGGCGGCGTAGCTGCGGGAGCGACCGGCCGGTGCCGGACATGCGGTGCGAGCCGAACGCGACGAACGGGATCGTGGACCTCCTCGGCCCCCCGGCGAGTCAGCGGGTCTGCGCCAGATCCCCGAAGTACCCGGTCCGCCACAGGATCCGCGTGCGGACTTCGGTGATCCGCCAGCCTTTCCCGGTCTCTCGCAGGTCCGCGGCAACCACCCCGCCGGCGGTGAACGCGCGGTCCTCCATCCGCACGGTGATCGGGCGGTCTTTCCACAGGTGGATCGCGACGAGGTTCGCCCGTACCTCCGCGGCGGGGCCGTCGAGTTCGACGTCGTGGCCGGTGAGCAGGTGCTGGCTCGCTTCGAAGCGGGCGAAGCTGCGGGCGTGGCTTTCGGCGATGTCGGCGGGTCCGGCGATCTCGGTGCCGTTGGGGCGCACGATTTTCCCGTCCGGCGCGAAAATGCGCTGGAAACGCGGGGCGTCGAACTGGCGTTCGTCGACCGCGCGGTAGTAGCTGTTGAAGGTGCGGATGATGCGGGACGTGGCAAGCAACGCGTCGAGTTCGGGCTGATCCGTTTCCTGCACCGGCTTCTCCCTCGGGGTTCCGCTGTCTCGGTTCATCGTTCCGCGCCGGGCGGACGTGACATGTGCGGTCGCGGACGGGTATCCCGGTCAGGGGCAGGCGGCGGGCCCGGCGGCGAGCCAGGATGGCCTCGTGAGCAACGGAAGCAACGAACTCGGCGGTTTTCTCCGCAGCCGCCGCGAGCGGTTGACGCCGGAGGCCGCGGGCATCGCGCCCAGCGGGACCCGGCGCGCGGTTCCCGGGCTGCGCCGGGAGGAACTGGCCGAGCTGGCCGGGGTGAGCGTCAGCTACTACACCCGGCTCGAACAAGGGGCCAGCGGCAGTGCGTCGGACGCGGTGATCGACGCACTGGCGGCGGCGTTGCAGCTGGCTCCGGCCGAGCACGAGCACCTGAGGAATCTCGCCGCGCCTCGCCGCGCGGCTCGGCCGCGGGCCCGGAGGGCCAAACTGCGGCCCGCGGTGCGGGATTTGCTGGCGGCGATGTCCGCGCTGCCCGCGGTGGTGGTCGATCACCGGGCCGATGTCCTGGCGTGGAACCGGCTCGGGCACGCGCTGCTGGCCGGGCACGTCGCGTTCGGGGCGCCGGACGAGCGGGTCCGCCCGAACATCGCGCGGATGTTGTTCCTCGACCCGCATCATCGCGCGCTCTACCGGGATTGGGCGGACAAGGCGTCGGTCACCGTCGCGGCGCTGCATCAGGCGGTCGCGCGGCATCGGGACGATCCGGTGCTGGAGCAGCTCGTCGGGCGGCTGGCGGTGGAGAGTCCGGAGTTCGCACGGATGTGGGCGAAGCGGCCGGTCCGGACCTGCTCGTACTACGTGCGCGAACTCGACCATCCAGTGGTCGGATGTCTGACGCTCGCGAACGAGACCGTCACGCTGCCTGACGACGATCAGCAGCTCGGGCTGTTCTACGCGCTCCCCGGCACTCCCGACGCCGACGCGCTCGCGTTGCTGTCCCAAAGCTTCGCGGAACCCCTGAAGAAGGAGAAAGTGCGGTGAAGATCCTCGTTGTCGGCGGGGCCGGGACGATCGGACGGCGGCTGGTGCCGGAGTTGCGTTCGCGCGGGCATGAGGTCGTCGTGGCTGGGCGGACGTCCGGCGAGGTGCGCGTCGATCTGGCCGAACCGGAGACGATCGCGGCGATGTACCGCGCGGTCGGCGCGGTGGAGGCGGTCGTGAGCATCGCCGCGCACGGCGCGTTGGACGAGTTCGCGACCCTCACCTCGGCGGAGCTGCACGAGAACTTGCGCGCCAAGTTCTACGGGCAGGTCGAGCTGGTTCTGCAAGGACAGCATCACGCCGCCGATGGTGCGTCGTTCACGCTGACGTCCGGGATTTTCGCCGACCAGGCGTGGCCGCACGTGACCGGCGGCGGGGTGATCAGCGGCGCGCTGCACAGTTTCGTGCTGTCGGCGGCGATCGAGCTGCCGCGCGGGATGCGGGTCAACGCGGTCAGCCCGACGTTGATCGGCGATTCCGTGGACGCGTTCAGCGAGCATTTCCCGGGGATGCGGCCGGTGCCGATGGACGAAGTGGTGCGGCACTACCTGAACTGCGTCGAAAGCGACATCACCGGGACGGTCGTCCGGGCCTACGCTTGACCGCGTTCGGCAAGACTCTTACCTTTGAGCTGCCAGACATCGGATGTACGACGCCGCCGGCCGATGTGCCCCTTTCGCTCCTGTTTGGAAAGGTCACTCCGTGATGCCGGATTCCCCTGGTTTCCCGCGCCGTACGGCGCTGCGCACGATCGTCGGGTCAGCCCTCGCTCTCCCGGTTCTGACCGGTCCCCTGGCGCACTACGCCACGGCCGCGAGCCCGTTGTGGCATCCCGATCCGGTGAAGGACGGGTTGAAGGCCTTCGAGGGCGTCGAGGCTGACCGCGGCGGGCTGCATCCGGACCGGAAGTACGTGGTGGTCGAGGGAAATCACTACCGCTTCACCATCTGGCGCGACGACCGCGACACCACCGGCGGCGGCGATCGGCAGCGGACCGAGACGAAGGGCATGGTGCAGAACGGTTCCGCGCTGAAGATGCACAACGGCGAGACCTGGACGCTGTCCTACGAGATGTTCATCCCGGCGAGCCTGCACGGCACGAGCCGGTTCACGCACATCTTCCAGACCAAGACCCCGGCGACCAACGAGGGCCCGTGGGTGACGCTTGATCTGGTCCGCGACGGCGGCGTGGAGATGATTTCCGCGCGGGCGTACGCGAATCCGGGGTCGCCGTCGATCGCGGCGGCGAAGCTGGCTCCGTTGCGGGACAAGTGGATCACAATCGAGTGGACGTTCACTCCGGGCGACGCGGGCGCGGCGGCGTGCGTGATCCGCAGCGGCGCCGGTGCGGGTGCGCCGATCGCCGCGCAGGGCAGCAAGACCGGGGTGAAGCTGCCGGATCAGGGCGATTACGTGCGGCCGAAGTGGGGCATCTACCGCTCCGTGGAGAGCGACCCGGCGGACATTCTCGACACCTACCTGCTGTTCCGGAATTACCGCGCGAACCGCAAGTAGCGCCTGCGAGAGGTGGTCCCGGCACCACACCGGGACCACCGTTTCACAGCTTCTTGGCTGGGGTTTCCGGGAGGAATTCCTCGTCCTTGGGCTTCTTCCGCCACGCGGCGACGAGCCCGAGCGGGTCGGGGCGCAGCAGGGACGCGGCAGCGTAGAGGCTGACCGCGACGACGATCGCGATGAACCACCAGTCGTAGAGCGCCTGCTCCCCCGTCGGGTAGTACACGAGGGTCACGAACACCGAGATCGCCACGATCGCCGACAGGTTCCGCCGTTCCCACGGGAACGCCGAGATCAGCACGAAGCCCCAGGTGAGGTACCACGGCAGGGTCGGCGGCATGAGGATCGCGACGGCCAGCAGGGTGATCGCGGCGCGGTAGACGGCTTCCTTGCCGCCGCCGCGGGCGAGCCACCATTGGCGGACGCCGAACACGACGAGGCCGACCATCGCGATGGCGCGGGCGACGGTGACGAACGGCGAGGGCTGGACGTTGGCGATGATGTGGACGAGGTTGTAGACCGCCTCGCCGATGCCGCTGGGGAAGTTCAGCCAGTTGGTGATGAGCTGCGGGGCCTTGAGGCCGGACCACCAGCCGAGGTTGAGCGAGCCGAGCGAGACCCAGGTGCCGACGACGAACACCGGCAGGAACAGCCCGACCGCGGCGGCTCCGGCCTTGAAGAAGTTCTTCGTCTTCGACGGGCCGGCCATGTCCGCGGCCCACATCCAGACCATGAACGGCAGCGCGACGGCGGCGGTCGGCTTGATCAGCATGCCGATGGTGACCAGCACGACCGCGATGACGTGCTTGCGCTCGAGCGCGGCGAGCATCCCGATGGTGAGGAAGCCGAGCATCATCAGGTCGTTGTGCGGGCCGCCGAAGAGGTGGATGACCATCATCGGGCTGGCGACCGCGACCCAGAGCGCGACCGGGAGCTTCCCGCCGAGGTGCTTGACGAGCCGGGGCAGCGCCCACAGCGTCATGCCGAGCCCGACGAGCAGGACGAGCCGGGTGAGGATGACGCCGGCGATCATGTGGTCCTGGGTGATCGCGACGATGCCCTTGGAGATGAGCAGGAACAGCGGCCCGTACGGGGCGGGCGTGGTCTGCCACAGCGGGTGCACGTTCTGCACGACGTTCGGCAGCACGGGCAGCTCGGCGGGGCCGTTGGCGTACGGGTCGAGCCCGTAGAGCAGCTGCGCGCCCTGGCCGAGGTAGGAGAAGACGTCGCGGGTGAACAGCGGCGGCGACACGATCAGCGGCGCCATCCAGCACAGCGCGGCGATCAGGATCGGCTTGCTGCCGATGCGCCCGGCGAGCGCGTAGCGGCCGAGCCGGACCCACGCCCACACGACGAGGCCGAAGCCGCTGTAGAGCAGCGCGTTGGCGAGCGCCCGGCCGTGGCCGTAGCGGATCCACGAGAGCGGGCCGTGGCCGATGACGGGGTCTCGGATGAGGATGCCGCCGGCGCCGAGCGCGGCGAGCATGAGGAGGGCGCTTCCGACCGTGCCCATGGCGATGGTGCGGTAGGGGAAGCGCGAGGGCGTCAGGAACTGCCGGTCGAGACCTCCGGCGTTCGGCTGCGCGTCGTCGATAGTAGTGGCCATTTCGATCCAGAAGATTACCGGGTGCAGTCGGCCCGCCCCGCACTGGCTCCGGGCGCGCGGGGCTTCGGCGCGCGCCCGGAGCGGACCGCGGTCAGGCCTCGGCCGCGGTCCGCTGCGCGGTGCCCCCGGGGAGCGCCGCGAGCAGCGACTTCGTGTACTCGTGCTGCGGGTCGAGCAGGACTTGTTCGACGGTACCGGTCTCGACGAGTTCGCCGCGGTACATCACCGCGACCCGGTCGGCGATGTTCCAGGCCAGGCCCAGGTCGTGGGTGATGACGAGGGCGGAGAGGCCGAGCTGGCGGCGGAGCCGGAGCAGCAGCGCGAGGATCTCGCCGCGCACCGACGCGTCGAGCGAGGCCACCGGTTCGTCGGCGAGCAGCAGCGACGGTTCGAGCGCGAGGGCTCCGGCGATGACGACGCGCTGGCGCTGGCCGCCGGACAGCTCGTGCGGGAGCCGGTCGAGGAATTTCTCCGGCGGGCGCAGTTCGGCGGATTCGAGCGCTGTGAGCACGACGTCGCGTTCGTTCGCCAGGCCGTGGATGCGCGGGCCTTCGGCGACCGCCTCGTACACCGTGTGGGCCGGGTTCAGCGCGCTCGTCGGGTCCTGGAGCACGAGCTGGACTTCCCGCCGGTACGCGCGCAGCCCGGCTCCGCCCGAGGGCACCGGCTTGCCCGCGTAGCGGACCGCGCCGGAGTCGGGTTTCTGCAGGCCGAGCAGCGTGCGGGCGAGGGTGGTCTTGCCGGAGCCGGACTGGCCGACCAGCGCGACGATCTCGTCCCGGCGGACTTCCAGGTTCACTCCGTTGACCGCGTGGATCCGCTTGCCTTTGCGGTCGCGGAACGTGACGTGCAGGTCCTCGGCTGCCAGCAGCGGCGCTTCGTCCGTTCCGCCGCGTTCCGCCGGTTCCGGGGGCAGCGGGGTCGCGGTGGCCGGGGCGTAGCGCGAGACCGGGTCGCCGACCGTCGGGAACGCGGCGGCGAGGGCGCGGCTGTGTTCGTGCCGCGGCGAGGACATCAGCTCGGCGCTGGGGCGTTCCTCGACGACTTCGCCGTCGTACATCACCGCGATGCGTTCGCAGGTGGCGGCGAGCACGGACAGGTCGTGGCTGATCATGATCAGGCCGATGCCGCGTTCGGCGACCAGTTTCGACAGCACGGACAGCACCTGGGCCTGGACGATGACGTCGAGCGCGGTGGTCGGTTCGTCGGCGATCACCAGCCGCGGTTCGCAGGCCAGCGCCATCGCGATCATCACGCGCTGTTTCTGGCCGCCGGACAGTTCGTGCGGGTACGCGCCCGCCCGCGAGCGCGGCAGGTCGACCTGTTCGAGCAGTTCGGCGACGCGCGCCTGCACCTGGGCTTCGGACTGCGCCTTGCCCTCGGGCGCGTGCAGCCGGATCGGTTCGGCGATCTGCTCGCCGACGCGCCGGACCGGGTTGAGCGCGTGCATCGCGCCCTGGAACACGACCGACGCCTCGGCCCAGCGGACCGCGCGCAGCCGTCCCCAGCGCATCTCGCTGACGTCCTCGCCGTCGAGGAGGATCTCGCCGGTGATCTTCGCGCTGCGCGGCAGGAGCCGGAGCACGCTCATCGCGACGGTGGACTTGCCGGAGCCGGACTCCCCCGCGACGCCGAGCGTGCCGCCCGCGTCGAGTTGCAGGTCGACGCCGCGGACCGCGGGGACGTCGCCGCCGCCGGTGCGGTAGGTGACGCCGAGGTTTTTCAGTTCGAGCAGCGCGGTCACGAGTGCCGTCCTTTGAGCCGCGGGTTCAGCACGGTTTCGAGACCGCGGCCGACGAGGGTGAACATCAGCACGACGAGCACGATCGCGATGCCCGGCGGGAGCAGGTTCCACCAGGCGCCGCGGGTGACCGCGCCGTTGTTGAGCGCGGTTTCCAGCATGGCGCCCCAGGAGATCGAGGTGGGGTCGCCGACGCCGAGGAACGAGAGGGTGGCGTCGGCGATGACCGCGTTGCCGACCACGAGGGTGGTGTTGGCGAGCACGAGCGGGGCGACGCCGGGCAGCACGTGTTTCGCGACCACGTGCAGGTGGCCGCCGCCGAGCGCGCGGGCGCGTTCGATGTAGGGGCGGCTTTCGATGGTGAGCGTCTGCGCGCGGACGAGGCGGGCGGTGCTCGGCCAGGCGGTGACGCCGATGGCGAGCACGATGGTCCAGATCCCTTGCGGCAGCACGGCCGCGAGCGCGATCGCCAGCACGAGCGAGGGCAGCACGAGGAAGAAGTCGGTGAACCGCAACAGGATCGCCGACACCCAGCCGCCGAAGTGCGCGGCGGTGATGCCGATCAGGGTGCCGATGAACACGCTCAGCGCGGTCGCGCAGAACCCGACGAGCAGCGAGATCCTGGTGCCCCACACCGTCATCAGCAGCACCGAGCGGCCGTCGATGTCGGTGCCGAGCCAGAACTGGCTGTCCGGCGGGCTGAGCGGTTTGCCGGTGACACGGGTGACGTCGAGGCCGCTCTGGTCGCTGATCAGCGGCAGCAGGAGCGCGAGCAGGACGGTGAGCACGAGCAGGAAAAGCCCGGCGAGCGCGGCTTTCTGCGTGGCGAATTCGTGCCAGGTGCGGGCGATTCCGGCGCGGCGGCGGCGCCACGCGATCGCGCGGGGGCTTTCGGTTTTCACGGGGATTGAGGTCATGCGGTACGCACCCTCGGGTCGAGCACGCGGTAGAGCAGCTCCGCGAACAGGTTCATCAGGACGACGGCGCTGGCGAGGACGATGAAAACCCCTTGCAGCACCGGCAGGTCCGGGCCGTGCAGCGCGTCGTAGGTGAGCTGGCCGAGCCCCGGCCAGCTGAACACCGCTTCGACGGTGACCGCGCCGGCGACGACCGTGCCGAACTGCATGAACACCAGCGTCACGGTGGGCAGCAGCGCGTTCGGGACGGCGTGCCGTCGCCGGACGAGGTCGTCGCGCAGGCCTTTCGCACGGGCGGTGGTGAGGTAGTCGGCGTTCATTTCGCCGAGCAGGGACGAGCGCATCACCAGCATGTACTGCGCGTAGAACACCACGAGCAGCGTCAGGCACGGCAGGATCAGGTGGTGCAGCACGTCGAGGCTCTGGGCGAAGAATCCGGGCCCGGCGTCGGGCGAGTGCATGCCGCGGCTGGGGAACAGCCCGTTGGTGGCCACGAGAAGCAGCAGGCCGAGCCAGAACTGCGGGACCGACCAGAAGGTCAGCGCGATGCCGGTCTGCGCGCGGTCGAAGAAGCTGTCGCGCTTCCACGCCGCGCGGATGCCGAGCCACAGCCCGAGCGCGACGGCGAGGACGGTCGCGCTGCCGACGAGCAGCACGGTCGGCCAGAGCCGTTCGCCGATCATGTCCAGCACCGGGCGGCGTTCGATGTAGGACTCGCCGAAGTCGCCTTGGAAGAGGCCGGCGAAGTAGTTCCCGAACTGGGCGAGGATGGGCTTGTCGATGCCGAGCCGTTCGCGCAGTTCGGCGATCTGGCCGGGGTCGGTGGGGCGTTCGCGGGCCATGAACGCGACCGGGTCGCCGGGCAGCAGCCGGAAGAGGAAGAACCCGAGGACGATCACCAGGAACACGCTGGCGAGCGCCTCGGCGATCTTCTTGAGGACGAACCGGAGGGTCCCGGTCCCGCCGCGGCGCTCGTCGGGATCGGCGAGCACCGCGGCCTGGTCGGGCGCTATCGCTTGACTCACCCGCGGCTCCCCTTCTGCTGGACGGCGCGGCTGTCCGTGAGGGGGTCCCGCACGGACTCGCGCGCCGATGCCAGGGACTCAAGGCGGTGCCGCGGTTGTGGTTTGGGGTCTCTGTCGCGGTCGCGGGGGTTAGCGAGGCAAGCGCGGGATGCGTTGTCCGTGAGGGGAACCCTGAGGGAATCTGATTCCCTCAGGGTTCCCCTCACGGACGCAAGCAAGCGGTCACGAGGGCTTAAACCGGGCATTTCGACGAAGTTAGCGTCCTTTATGGATGGTCGGCATGGAGAATCAGCAAAGCGTGAGTTCCCGACATCGGACTCGCGCGCCGTGAAGGACTCCTTGAGGGACTTGGATTCCCTCAAGGAGTCCTTCACGGACCGCCGGGCCGGAGCGGGCGATTGGCACAGCATCGGATTTACTCCCGGTCGTCGGCGGACTTGCCGCGGCGGGACAGCGCGATGCCGCCGCCCACGAGCACGACCCCGGCGACAACGATCCACACGGTCGTGCCGGAACCGCTGTCCGACGAAGCGGCCGAAGCGTCGGCCGGGACCGCGCCGTAGACGCCCCAGTAGCCGGTCTGCTCGAGGATCGAGCCCTCGGGCTGGGGCTGCTTGCCGAACGAGGAGAACTTGTCGGAGCGGTAGGCCTCGAGCGCGTTGTCGTAGTCGTAGACGACGTTCACGGCCTGGCTGTAGAGCCGCGCCTGAGCCTGCTTCACGTAGCCCGCGCGCACGCCCGGGTCGGTTTCGGCGAGCTGTTTGGCGTACAGCGCGTCGTACTGCGGGTCGCAGAAGAACGTGTCGGTGGTGCCGCCCTTGCCCTCGGCGTTCGGCCGCGCGGCGCAGGTGTGCAGGGCCAGCGAGTAGTCCGGGTCCGGGTTGTTCGCGTAGCCGGAGATCGCGAGGTCGTAGTTGCCCGCGTTGGTGCGGTCGTTCAGCTCGTCGTCGGAGACGAGTTCCTGCTTGACCGAGATGCCGATGTCGTGCAGCCAGCCGGTGACGTACTGGGCGAGGCGCTGGTCGGGCGCGCGGTTCGCGTGCCCGGTGAGGCGCAGTTCGAGGCGCGCGCCGCCGGGCGCGGTGCGGATGCCGTCGCGGCCCTTCGCGTAGCCGGCCGCGTCGAGCGCGGCGTTCGCGGCGGCGAGGTCGAACTTGCGCGCCTCCCCCGGCGCCGGATCCCAGTGGTAGGCCGAATAGATCGGCGGGATCACGCCGCCGCCGGGCTGGGCGTAGCCGCCCGCGACCTTGTCCACGATGGTGTTGATGTCGATCGACTGCGCGATCGCCTGGCGCACCCGGATGTCCTTGAGCACCGGGTTTCCGTTGCCGATCGGCTTGTTCTCGGAGTTCTGGACGCCGAAGTTCAGGTTGATCTCGTTGTAGCGGCGGCCGGGAGCCTTGTTCAGCGCGATGTTCGGCTGGTCCTTGAGCGCGTCGAACTGCGTCGGGGTGAGCCGGTTGATCACGTCGACCTCGCCCTGCTTGAGGGCGTTGACCGCGGCCTCGACGTCCTTGAACACCAGCAGCTGCAGCTCGTCGACCTTGGGCGCGCCGCGCCAATAGTCCTTGTTGGCCTTGAACTTGACGTATTCGTTCTGCTTGTACTCGGTGATCGTGTACGGACCGTCGTCGACGCCGACGACCGGGATGGTGTCGGTCTTCGGGTCGCTGAAGTCCTTGATCTGCGACCACACGTGCTCGGGCACGATCGGGACGTCGAGCAGCGCCATCGACGACTGCACGGTCTTGGTCTTGATCACCAGCGTGGCGTCGTCCGGCGCGGTCACCGACTGGAAGCTCGCGACGTAGTTGCCGTTCGCGGTGCGCGCGGTGGCGTCGGTGAGCATCCGGTTGAAGGTGAACGCGGCGTCCTTCGCGGTGACCGGCTGCCCGTCGGACCACTTCGCGCCCTTGCGGATCTTGAACGTCCAGGTCAGTTTGTCCGGCGACGTCGTCCACGATTCGGCGAGCGCCGGGGCGGCCTCGGCCTTGTCCTGCGACGGGATCGTCAGGAACTCGTAGATGAACCGGCCGACCTGGGTCGACGCGGCGAGCCCGGCGGTGAACGGGTTCAAGTGGTCGATACCAGTGGTCAACGCGACCCGCAGCACCTTCGGCGGCGCCTGCTGTTGCGCCGTCGCAGTGCCCGCCAACGGCAGAATCGCCAGCGTTCCTGCCATCACGACACCGAAAACGCGGCGCAACCCGTGCCGCCTGTGCTTATTTCGCACTTGAGAACCACCCCATCGTCAATCCCCGACCCCAGAGACGAAAAGTAACCACATACGGCGGGAAGCGCGCAATATGTGACGGCGCCGCTGCGTGTCCGATCGTTATGGTCGCGACGCGGATCACTAGAGTGCCCGGCATGCGGATCCTGATCTCGGCCGACATGGAAGGCGCCACGGGGGTCACCTGGACCGACGACGTCGTGCCCGGGAGCCCGCAGTGGCAGCGGTTCCGGGGCATGTTCACCGGCGACGTCAACGCGGTGCTGGCCGGCCTGTACGCGGCGGGCGCGACCGACGTGCTCGTCAACGAGGCGCACTCGTCGCAGCGCAACCTGCTCCTGGAAGACCTCGACGAACGCGCGCGGATGCTGACCGGGCGGCACAAGCCGCTGTCGATGATGCAAGGCATCGATTCCGGTGTGGACGGTGTGGTGTTCCTCGGCTACCACGCCGGGGCCGGGTTCGACGGCGTCCTGTCGCACACGTATCTGGAAAACCAGATCACCGGCGTGTGGCTGGACGACGTGCCCGCGAGCGAGGGCAGGCTGAACGCGGCGATGGCGGCCGAGTACGGCGTGCCGGTGCTGCTGGTCAGCGGCGACGACCAGACCTGCGAGGACGCGCGCGACTACGCGCCGGACGCGGAACTGGTGCAGGTCAAGGAATGCGTGAGCCGGTACGCGGCGATCTGCCTGCCGCCGGCGCGCACAGCGAAGCTGCTGGAGACCGGCGCGCGGGACTCGATGGCGCTGGCCGGGCGGGCCGAGCGGACGCCGGGGCGGCACCGGATCGAGGTCGAGTTCGACGCGAGCCATCTGGCGCAGGCGACCGCGGTGATCCCGACCGTGGAGCAGACCGGGACGCGGCGCGTCGCGTTCGAGGCGCCGAGCATGACCGAGGCGATGAAGGCGTTCAAGGTGGTCACGGCCATCGCGGCAGGGGCGGTGCAGGGCATTTATGGCTGAGGTCGACGTTGTTTCGCTGTGCGCGGACCTGATCCGGTTCGACACCACCAACTGGGGCGACGGGGAGGCCGCGGGCGAACGCCTCGCCGCCGAGTACGTCGCCGAATTCCTTGACCGGCACGGGGTTCCGGCACGGATTCTGGAGCCTGAGCCGCAGCGGTCGAACGTTGTCGCGCGGATTCCGGGCACCGATCCGACACTGCCCGCGCTGCTCGTGCAGGGGCATCTCGACGTGGTGCCCGCGGCGGCGGCCGATTGGTCTGTACCGCCGTTTTCCGGCGAGGTCCGCGACGGGTTCCTGTGGGGCCGCGGCGCGGTCGACATGAAGGATTTCTGCGCGATGGTGCTGGCCGCCGTCGCGTACGGGCTGCGGCCGCGGCGGGACATCGTGCTGGCGTTCGTCGCCGACGAGGAGGACCGCGGCGACTACGGCGCGCACTGGCTGGTCAAGGAGCACGCGGACCTGTTCGAGGGCTGCGCGGCGGCGATCAGCGAGTCCGGCGGGTACAGCTATCACGTGCCCGCGGCGGACGGCCGGAAAGTGCGGCTGTACCCGGTCGGGACCGCCGAGCGCGGGACCGCGCACCTGCGGCTCACCGCGACCGGGCGGGCCGGGCACGGGTCGCGGCCGAACTCGGAGAACGCGGTCGTGCGGCTGGTCGGAGCGCTGCAGCGAATCGCGGAGCACCGCTGGCCGGTTCAGCTGACGCCGACCGTGCGCGCGTTCCTGGAGCGGACCGGTGCCGCGTTGGGCGTGCCGGTGGATCTTTCGTCGGGCGAAGCGGTGGACGAAACCGTGGCGCGGCTGGGGACGGCCGGGTCGCTGGTGGTGCCGACGGTGCGCAACAGCACCACGCCGACGATGCTCGACGCCGGGTACAAGGTGAACGTGATCCCGTCGAAGGCGAGCGCGCAGGTCGACGTGCGGGTGCTGCCGGGGACCGAGGACGAGCTGTTCGCAGTGGTGGATTCGTTGCTGGGCGAGGGGGTCACGCGGGAATTCGTGGCGCACCAGCCGCCGGTGCAGGCTCCGGTGGATTCGCCGTGGTTCGACGCGATGGCCGCGGCGCTGCGGGCGGAGGACCCGGAGGCGGTCGTGGTGCCGTACTGCATGGGCGGCGGGACGGACGCGAAAGCGTTCACCCAGCTGGGGATGGCGTGCTACGGCTTCGCTCCCCTGGCTTTGCCGGAAGGCTTCCCGTACCGGGCGATGGCGCACGGCGTGGACGAGCGGGTGCCGGTGGACGGGCTGCGGTTCGGGACGCGGGTGCTGACGCGGTTCCTGGAGTCCTGCTGAGGTTCAGGGAGTGACGCGCTGGACGGTCGCCAGCCAGGCTGGAAGACCGTCCGGCGCGAACCTGGCGACAATCCGGCTGTCGCGCAGGGTTTCGAGCTGCCAACCGGTTTCGCGCTGGAAAGGCGCTTCGAGTTCCGCCTGGGTGACCGGGTGCGGGCCGGAATCCGCTCCCGCGTCTCGGAAGCACAGCATGTGCAGCCTCGCGCCCGGTTCGGTGACGGACGCGAGGCTGCCGACGTAGGTCTGGCGTTCCCGGGCGTCGAAGGTGTGGAACAGCCCGCAGTCGAGGACCGTGTCGAAGGTCCAGTCCAGAGTGGACAGCCGGAACGCATCCCCGACGGCGAACTCCGCCGTGAGACCCCGTTCCCGGGCTTTCTCTTTCGCTTGCGCCACCGCGGTTTCCGCGACGTCGATGCCCACAATGGACAGTCCGGCCGCGGCGAGGTGCAGCGCGTTCTCGCCGGTGCCGCATCCGGCGTCGAGGACCGTGCCGTGGAACGCGCCCTCGGCGGCGAGTTCGACGATGGCCGGTTGCGGGCGGCCGAGGTCCCACGGGGCCGGACCGTCCTGATAGGACTCGTCCCACGGACGGCCTGCGGCGCGTTCGTGGCTGGTCGCGGGACGGTCCTCGGACATCAGCGGGTGAACTCCGCCCACCAGCGGGCGTCGTCGCGGACGCGCCTCAGCGAGGTCAGGGTGACGCCGTCGCGGGCGAAGGATTCGACCTCGGCTTTGCTGAGCGGCCACGGCGGCCCCTCCCAGGTGTCGAGGTCGATGCTTTCCTCGGCGACCGCGCCGACGACGAGCGTCCCGCCCGGGGCGACGAAGCCGGAGACCGAGGCGATGGCCGGGTCGTGGACGTCCTTCGGCATCGACTGGACGGTCATGATCTCCACGACCAGGTCGAAGGCGTAGTGGAATTCCGCGGGCGGGGTGAGCAGGTCCGCGGTGCGGTAGGAGACGGCGGTGTCTGGGAAGCGGTTGAGCACGGCTTTGATCGCGCTGGGCGAGACGTCGAAGGCGGAGGTCTCGTATCCGGAGGCGGCGAGGAGTTCGGCGTCGTCGGCCATTCCGCAGCCGACGACGAGGGCGCGGCGGCCGTCGCCGGGCCGCCCGTCGATCCAGTCGGCGAGTTCCGGCGAGGGCTTGCCGCGGTACCACGGCAGGACGGCCTCTCCGGCTTCCGCGGCCGCGTAGAGGGGCTCGAACCACCCGGTGGGGTCACCGTTGGCGAGTGCGAGTCCGGCCCGGCGGCGGGCTTCCTCGTCGGGATCGATGGCGTCGTCTGGCATGGGCTCTGTTATACCCGCCGGGCCTCGGCGCCGGTGCGCTCGACCGGCCGGGCGGGCGCCACCCGGTTGCCGCAGCGGCAGCCCTCGGGTGTTGTCCGTTTCCGGTCAGGTTTGCGGGGCGGCCTTGACATCGATGTCACCCGCGAGTTGAGCTTCCGGGGCCCCGAGTCCCGATCCCTGATCCCCCTGACGAACTGGGAGCAATGATGCCCCGAAGCGCCAGACCGTTCCACGTCGTGCTCGCCGCGGCCGTGGCGGCGGCGGGCCTGGTCGTCCTGCCTGCCGCGGCCGGTGCCGCGCCGGGCGAGGCCGCCCCGCCGGACTTCGTTTCTTCGTTCGAGCCGAACGATCCGCAACCGACGCAGGACGCCGTCGACACCGATGCCGCCGGGAAGCCGCGGGCTTCGGGCGTCGACGGCGCGAACGGGACCGCGATCCCCGGCGACATCCGGGGCAAGGTCACCGACCTCAGTGCGACCAGCGAGAACACCGGCGGCGGCGAGGTCGCCGCGAACCTGATCGACGGCAGCACGGGCACGAAGTGGCTGTCGTGGGATCCGGCCGCGTCGGTGACGTTCACGCTGTCCGCGCCGACGTCGATCACGCATTACGCGATCAGTTCGGCCAACGACTTCCCCGGCCGGGACCCGCGGGACTGGACGCTGCAGGGGTCGAACGACGCGCAGCAGTGGACGGATCTGGACAAACAGTCCGGCCAGTCGTTCGCGAACCGTTTCCAGCAGAACGACTACAAGCTGGCCGCGCCGAGTGCCGCGTACACCTACTACCGGCTGAACGTCACGGGCAACAACGGCGACAGCATCATGCAGATGTCCGAGCTGCTGCTGGCCAACGACGATCCGGCCCCGCCGCCGCTGCCGAACATGCGCAGCGTGGTCGATTCCGGGCCGACGTCGGGCTACACCAACAAGAACCGGGTCGGGTTCACCGGCAAGAAGGCGTTCCGCTACTCCGGCAGCCAGCCCAAGGCCGGGCACGGGTATTCCTACAACAAGGTCTACGACGTCGACATCCCGGTGACCGCGGCGACCGAGCTGTCGTACAAGGTGCAGCCGCAGTTCGTCGAGGGCGATCTGAAGTACCCGAGCACGAACGTCGCGGTCGATCTCGACTTCACCGACGGGACGCATCTGCGCGATCTCGGCGCGACCGACCAGTACGGGTTCCCGCTGACGCCGGAGGGCCAGGGCGCGAGCAAGGTCCTGTACGCGAACCAGTGGAACCTGGTGCGTTCGGTGATCGGGCGGGTCGCGGCGGGCAAGACGATCGACCGGATCGCGATCGGCTACGACAACGCGAACGGCCCGGCGCAGTTCGCGGGCTGGCTGGACGATCTGAAGATCTCCGCGACGCCGACGCCGCCGGCCAGCACGCGGCCCAGCGACAACGTGCTCACCACGCGCGGCACGATGGCGAACGGCACGTTCTCCCGGGGCAACAACTTCCCGGCGACGGCGGTGCCGCACGGGTTCAACTTCTGGACTCCGGTGACGGACGCGGGTTCGGCGAGCTGGCTGTACAACTACCACTCGCAGAACAACGCGGACAATCTTCCCGCGTTGCAGGCGTTCAGCGTGAGCCACGAGCCGAGCCCGTGGATGGGCGACCGGCAGAGCTTCCAGGTGATGCCTTCGGCGGCGAGCGGGGTGCCGGACGCGAACCGCGACAAGCGGGCGCTGCCGTTCACGCACGACAACGAGGTGGCGCGGGCGCATTACTACGGCGTCACGTTCCAGAACGGGATCAAGACCGAGATCGCGCCGACTGATCACGCGGCGGTGATGCGGTTCTCCTTCCCGGGCAACGATTCCAGCCTGATTTTCGACAACGTCAACAACTCCGGCGGGCTCACGCTCGACCCGGCGAACGGCACGCTCAGCGGGTACTCCGACGCCAAGAGCGGGCTGTCCGCGGGCGCCGGGCGGATGTTCGTCTACGCGACGTTCGACAAGCCCGTCACGACCGGCGGCAAGCTGACCGGGCAGAACCGGGACAATGTGACCGGGTATCTGCGGTTCGCCGCGGGCGCGGACAAGACGGTGACGATGCGGATCGCGACGTCGCTGATCAGCGTGGACCAGGCGAAGAAGAACCTGGAGCAGGAGATCGCCCCGAACGCCGGGTTCGACTCGGTGCGGGACGCCGCGCAGCAGGCCTGGGACAAGCAGCTCGGCGTGATCGAGGTGCAGGGCGCATCGAAGGACCAGATGGAGACGCTGTACTCCAACCTGTACCGGTTGTTCTTGTACCCGAATGAGGGTTTCGAGAACGTCGGCACGAAGGAAGCGCCGAAGTACCAGTACGCGAGCCCGGTGTCGCCGAAGACCGGCACGGACACCGCGACGCGGACCGGGTCGAAGATCGTCGACGGCCAGACCTACGTCAACAACGGGTTCTGGGACACCTATCGGACCACCTGGCCGGCGTATTCGCTGCTCACGCCGGACATGGCGGGCAAGATGGTGGACGGTTTCGTGCAGCAGTACCGCGACGGCGGCTGGATCGCGCGCTGGTCCTCCCCCGGTTACGCGGACCTGATGACCGGCACGAGCTCGGACGTCGCGTTCGCCGACGCCTACCAGAAGGGCGTGACGAACTTCGACGTCAAGTCGGCCTACGACGCGGCGTTGAAGAACGCCACGGTGACGCCGCCGAACTCGGCGGTCGGCCGCAAGGGCCTGGACCAGTCGGAGTTCCTGGGCTACACGCCGAACTCGACCGGCGAGGGCTTCTCGTGGGCGATCGAGGGCTACGTCAACGACTTCGGCATCGCGAACCTGTCGAAGAAGCTGTACGACACGGCCGCGGCGAACGATCCGCGCAAGGCGGAGTACCTGGAGAACTACCAGTACTTCACCAGCCGGGCGCAGCAGTACGTGAACCTGTTCGACCCGAGCACCGGGTTCTTCCAGGGCAAGGACGCGAGCGGGAAGTTCACCAAGGCCAAGGCCGACTACGATCCGCGGCAGTGGGGCGGTGACTACACCGAGACCGACGGCTGGAACATGGCCTTCACCGTGCCGCAGGACGGGCAGGGCCTGGCGAATCTCTACGGCGGCAAGGACAAGCTGGGCGCCAAGCTCGACCAGTTCTTCGCCGACCAGGAGACCGCGAACTACCCCGGCAGCTACGGCGGCGTGATCCACGAGATGCGGGAGGCGCGGGACGTGCGGATGGGCCAGTACGGCCACTCCAACCAGCCTTCACACCACATCCTCTACATGTACGACTACGCGGGCCAGCCGGCGAAGACGCAGGCGAAGGTGCGCGAAGCGGTGTCGCGGCTGTACACCGGCAGCGAACTGGGCCAGGGCTACGCGGGCGACGAGGACAACGGCGAGATGTCCGCGTGGTACGTGTTCAGCTCGCTGGGCTTCTACCCGCTGCAGATGGGCAGCCCTAACTACGCGATCGGGTCGCCGCTGTTCACGAAGGCGACCGTGCACCTGCCCGGCGGGGACCTGGTGATCAACGCGCCGAAGAACTCGGCGAAGAACGTCTACGTCCAGGGCCTGAAGGTCAACGGGAAGAACTGGACGTCGACGTCGCTGCCGCACGACGTGCTCGCCCACGGCGCCACGCTCGACTTCGACATGGGCCCGAACCCGTCGACGTGGGGCACCGGTGCGGGCGACGCGCCGAAGTCGATCACCACGGGCGACGCGGTGCCGACGCCGCTGCACGACGAGACCGGCCCCGGCCTGGGCACGCTGTCCACTTCGGACGGTTCGGACGCGTCGGCGTTGGTGGACAACACCTCGCGCACGCAGGCGAAGGTGACCGGTGCGGTGCAGTACCAGCTCAAGTCGACGGACGAGGCGGTCACGCACTACACGCTCACCTCCGGCACCGGCGCGGGTGACGCGAAGAGCTGGACGCTGAAGGGCTCGTACGACGGGAAGAACTGGACTGTCGCCGACCAGCAGACCGACCAGTCCTTCCCGTGGCGGCAGCAGACCCGGGCGTTCGCGGTGAAGAACCCGGCGCACTACGCCTACTACCGGCTGGAGGTCACCGCGACCACCGGCGGCCCGGCGACGCTGGCGGAGTTCGAACTGCTGGGCCGCCCGGACGCTTCGTGCGGCAAAACGCTGACCGGCGTGCAGAACGGCCCGCTGACCGTGTCGAGCGGCGTGGTGTGCCTGAACGGCGCGACGGTGTCGGGTCCGGTGAACGTGGCGCGCGGTGCTTCGCTGATCGTGCGCGGCGGCCAGATCACCGGCCCGGTGGCGGC
This sequence comes from Amycolatopsis sp. cg13, assembly GCF_041346965.1. Taxonomy (GTDB): domain Bacteria; phylum Actinomycetota; class Actinomycetes; order Mycobacteriales; family Pseudonocardiaceae; genus Amycolatopsis. Next base: position 822,351 of record NZ_CP166848.1, on the reverse strand, counting down.
GTCCGGTGCGGCGCAGGTGGTGTTGAACCGGACGAAGGTGGAGGGTCCGGTGTCGATCACCGGCTCGACTGGGCCGGTGTCGATCGAGCTGACGGACATCTCGGGTCCGGTGAACCTGACGGGGAACCAGGGGCCGGTGATCTCGAGCAGCACCGTCGGTGGGCCGTTGGCCTGTACGGGCAACTCGCCTGCTCCGACGGATCATCAGCTGGCCAATACTGTTCGCGGGCCTTCCGCGGGGCAGTGCGCGCAGTTCTGATCGGCTGATTTTCGGCAGATAGCCGCAGGCCAGGGGCTCGGGTTTGTTCCGGGTGCCTGGCCTGCGGCGTATCGACTACTTGTCCGGGCAGTCGGCTTCGGTCCAGGTCGCGGTCAAGTCGCGGCTGACGACGGTGAGGGATCCGCCGATGAAGCCGATCTCGTGGCTGCAGCCGTGTTCGCCGGGCAGGATCTCGTCCAGCGTGACCGGGCCGAAGCCGGTCCAGTCAGCCGGGTCGGGCGTGAGAGTGCTGAGACCGGCGTAGCGGATGCTCAGGTCTTCTTCGTGTTTCCAGCAGTTGTGGCGGAAGCCGAGCCGCAGCCAGTCCTCGCCGTCCGCGGTTCCGCGCTGCAGCGTCTCGAGGACGAGGTCCTTGACGCACCGCTGGGCGGAGAAGTCGTAGTGACCCGGGTCGGCGGCGAACGCTCGTGCGCCGGGCGGGAGCTCGGCTGAGAGCGCGGGCAGCAGGCCGAGATACGCGCGAGGGTCAAGGTAGTTGCCTGTCCCGGTCGCTTCCACTCTGACGTGTTTCATCGCCGCACCAGCTTATTCGCTGGCTCAAGCCTCCGTCCCCGTGGGAGCGTCGGCCCATGAAGATCAACTACTCTTGGCGCGCCGACCTCACCGACGCCCAGCTCGTCACCCTCACCGAAGCCCACGGCGGCCACGCGGAGCCAGGCTGGTGGGACCGCGCAAAGCGCCACAGTCTCGGCTGGGTAAGCGCACACGACGGCGACCAGCTGGTCGGCTTCGCGAACCTGGCATGGGACGGCGCGGACCACGCGTTCCTCCTCGATCCGAAGGTCCACGCGGACTGGCAGCACCGCGGCATCGGCACCGAACTCGTCCGGCGCGCGCGGGACGCTGCGAGGGACGCGGGCTGCGAGTGGCTGCACGTGGACTTCGAACCGCATCTCCGCCCGTTCTACTTCGGCGCCTGCGGGTTCACGTCGACCGACGCGGGGTTGATCCGGCTCACCGCGAGCTGATCCGGCACCGCCGGTGCGGGAGCGATTACCGTGGGGGCCGTGACCACGGCTGCGTTCTTCTCCTCGTTCGAAGCGGGCGATCCGCAGCCGGTCGCGGGGGCGCGGGTGGACAGCGGGCCGCGCCGGTCGCCGACTGCGAAGACCGGCGTCGGGTTCACCGGGGCGAAAGCCTTGCGCTACCAGGCCGGACCGATCGTGACGCTGTTCGAGGTGGACATTCCGGTCACTGGCCACAGTGCACTGTCGTATGTGGTCTTCCCGGAGTCCGCCGGCTCGAGCGACCGCAGCACCTACGTCACGCTTGACCTCGAGTTCGACGACGGCACCCCCGCCGGGTTCTCCCCCGAGCCGAAGAACCTCTACGTCGACCAGTGGAATCTCGTGCGTCGTCCGCTGAAAGCGTTCGCGGGACGACGGGTGCGGCGCATCCTGCTGGCGACGGACGCGACGGGCTGGCTCGACGACGTCCGGATCGCCGAGCACCCGCCGCAAAGCAAAGACCCCGTCGACTGGGTCCGCACGACGCGCGGCACGCATTCCAGCGGCGAGTTCTCGCGCGGCAACACCTTCCCGGCCACCGCGGTCCCGCACGGGTTCAACTTCTGGACCCCGGTCACCGACGCCCGCGCGCTGAACTGGTTCTACTCCTACCACCGGCACAACGACGACCGGAACGAGCCGCGGCTGCAGGCGTTCGGGCTCAGTCATCAGCCGAGTCCGTGGATGGGCGACCGGCACACCTTCCACCTGATGCCCGGCACCGGGCCGGTCGAGCCGGATCGCGTGCGGCGTTCGCTGGCGTTCAGCCACGGCGACGAGACCGACCGGCCGCACCATTACCGAGTCCGGTTCCGCAATGGCATCGCCGCCGAGGTCGCGCCGTCCGAGCACGCGGCGATGTTCCGCTTCGCTTTTCCCGACGGCCGCGGCTGGGTGCTGTTCGACAACGCCCGCAACCGCGGCGGTCTCCGGATCGACGCCGAGCGCGGGATCGTCACCGGGCACACGTGGGTGCGGAGCGGGCTGTCGACCGGCGCGCGGCGGATGTTCGTGTACGCCGAGGCTGATCAACGCCCGGTCGGAGGCGGGCGGATCCGGCGGCCGCTCTGGCGGACGGTGACGGGAAGCCTGGAGTTCGCCGTGCCGGAGGTGACGCTGCGGATCGCGACGTCGCTGATCAGCCTCGCGCAGGCGAAACGCAACCTGACGCTGGAAATCCCGCCGGGCACGACGTTCGACCAGGTGCGAAACAACGCCCGGGAACGCTGGCAGGAGGTGCTGGGGAGGGTCGAGTTGGAAGGCGCGTCCGAGGATGAGCTGACCACCTTCTACTCCTGCCTCTACCGCATGTTCCTGTATCCGAACGTCGCGCACGAGAACACCCCGCGCGGCATCCGGCACGCGAGCCCGGTCGTGCGGAGTTTCCGGCCGAGCACGCGGCGGCGCACCGGCGCGAAGGTCGTGGACGGCGAGCTGTACGTCAACAACGGCTTCTGGGACACCTACCGCACCGTGTGGCCCGCGTACGCGCTGCTCGCGCCGCGCCAGTGCGGCCGGATGATCGACGGTTTCGTGCAGCAGTACCGCGAAGGCGGCTGGATCGCCCGGTGGTCCTCCCCCGGCTACGCCGACCTGATGACCGGCACCAGCTCCGACGTGGCGTTCGCCGACGCGTATCTGAAGGGCGTCACGAACTTCGACGTCGAAGCCGCGTACGACGCCGCGCTCAAGAACGCCACTGTCACCCCGCCGCGCGCAGGCGTCGGACGCAAGGGGCTCGACCGCTCCGCGTTCCTCCGCTACACGCCGACCTCGACGCGCGGCGGCCTGTCCTGGGCGCTCGAAGGCTGCCTCAACGACTTCGGCCTCGCCAACCTGTCCGACGCGCTCGCCCGGGAAAGCAGCGGCGCGCGTGCCCGCCGGTTCGCTGACAACGCCGTCTACTTCCGCCAGCGCGCGCAGCACTACGCCAACCACTTCGACGCGCGGATCGGCTTCTTCCAAGGCCGCACCCTCGACGGCGGCTGGCGGCACCCGGCCGAGGGATTCGATCCCACGGTGTGGGGCCCGGATTACGTCGAGACCAACGCCTGGAACACCGCGTTCTCCGTGCCGCACGACGGTCCGGGCCTCGCCGCGCTGCACGGCGGCCCGGCAGGCCTCGAGTCGAAACTGGACGAGTTCTTCCGGACGCCCGAGACCGGCCAGGGCGGCCGGATCCACGAGATGACCGAGGCGCGGGACGTGCGGATGGGCCAGTACGGGCATTCCAACCAGCCCTCGCACCACATCCCGTTCGTCTACGCCTTCGCCGGAGCGCAGGCGAAACTGCAGCGCACCGTCCGCGAGGTGCTGCGCCGGCTGTATCTCGGGAGCGAACTCGGCCAGGGCTATCCCGGGGACGAGGACAACGGCGAAATGTCGGCCTGGTATGTCTTCACCGCCCTCGGTCTCTACCCGCTGGCCGTCGGCAGCCCGCGGTACGCGGTGTGCGCGCCGCTGTTCCGCTCCGCCACCGTGCACCTCGAGAACGGAAAGGACCTGGTGATCCGAGCACCCCGCGCCGCGAGCGCCGACAGCGGAGCCGACACGCCGTACGTGCACGGCCTGACTGTCGACGGCGAACCGCACCCTTCGGCCACCCTCGCGCACGCGGTCCTCGCGCGCGGCGCGGTGCTGGAGTTCGACGTCCGTGCCGAGCCCGGCGACTGGGGCGCCGAACCGGTCACCCCGGTCGCGCCCGCGCCGCTCAGCGATCTCACCGGCACCGGGATCGCCGCTTTGACCGACAACACCAGCCGCACCCAGGCCGTCTTCCGCACGCCAAGACCGACGATCACCTTCACCACGGAAGGCGAGCCGCGCGAAGTCGTCCTCTACACGCTCACCTCCGGCGCCAGCGCTGGCGATCCGCAGGACTGGGTCCTCGAAGGCTCCGACGACGGGCAGCAGTGGCGGACCCTGGACGAACGCTCCGGCGAGGTGTTCCGCTGGCGGTGCCAGACCCGGCCGTTCGTGCTCGCGAATCCCGCCGCGTGCCGGCACTACCGGCTGCGCGTGCGCGCCTCGACCCGGCGGCGCGTCGCCCTCGCCCAGTGGGAGCTGCTGGCCCGATGATCACCGACGTGCGCAACGCCTTCCTCGACCGGCTGGCGGCGGCCGACCCCGGTCTCGTCCGGCTGCGGCTTGCCGCGTCGGCGGTGCTCGGGATCGTGATCGCGGTCCTCGCGATGCTGCCGCTGCACTTCCCGCTCACCACCACGCTCGTCGCGGCCATCGCGGCGATGATGAGCGCGTTCACCGTCAACGATGCCACCAGCGGCGGCCAGGCCGTCACGCTGCTGCTGGCGCTCGTGGTCGGGGCCGCGTCGATCACCGCCGCCTGTTTCGGCTCCGCTTACGCGCCGCTCGACAGCGTCGTGTTCGTGCTGCTGATCTTCGTCGCGGTGTACGTGCAGCGGTTCGGCGCGCGCGGCATCGCGCTCGGGTCGATGGCGTTCTTCCTGTTCTTCTTCCCGATGTTCCTGCAGGCGCACCTCGCGCAGGTGCCGCACCTGCTGCTCGCGCTCGCGATCGGCGTCGCGGCGAACGCGGTCGTTCGGTTCCTTCTGTTGCGCCGCAACGCCGAAAGCGAGCTGATCCGCTACCGGCAGGCGTTCCGGGCGCGGCTCGGTGCGGCGGTGCGCGCGACCGAGGCGTACATCTCCTCCGGCGGTTCGGACCGCAGCAACCGGCAGATCCGCACGTCGGTGGAGCGGCTGCACGAGGTGGTCCTGCTGATCGAGGACCACGCTCCGGACGTGGTCGACGACCGGCGTGCCGACCAGCTGCGCCGCCGGGTCATCGAGGTCGAGCTGGCCGTGCAGTGGCTGGTGATCACCGTGCGGCGGACGTGCTCGCAGCCGTTGCCCGACGGCGTCGCCGAGGATCTCGTGGCCCGGCTGTCCCGGTTCCGGTCGCTGATGGAACGCGATCCGCGCGACCTGCCGCTGATCAGCGAGACCGGCGAGTACAGCCGGATGCTGGTGGAAGGCAGCCGGATCGACGAACGCGCACACCCCGGCGACGGAGTCCGCCGCGCGATCGCCGAACTGGCCGTCGCGGACGACCGGGCGCAGCGCATCGCCAGCCTGCAATCCACAGTGGACTTCCCGGCCGAAGAGGACGAGGAAGACGAACCGACCAAGGCGTTCGCCTACGACAACCAGACGCGCGGCGCGATCCAGGCCGTGCTCGGCGGCGGGCTCGCCGTGCTGGCCGGGCAGCTGATCTCGCCGCAACGCTGGTACTGGGCGGTGCTGACGGTGTTCGTCGTCTTCATCGGCACGTCCAGCGCGGGCGCGCGGTTCGTGAAAGGCATGCGCCGCACCGGCGGGACGCTGCTGGGCATCGTGGGCGGCGTCGCGCTGGCGCTGCTGGTCAGCGGCAACACCCCGGCGATCCTCGCGCTGCTGCTGGTCTGCGTCTTCGGCATGGTCTACACGGCGCGGGTTTCGCAGTTCCTGATGGCGTTCTTCGTGACGAGCATGCTGGGCCTGCTCTACAGCCTGCTCGGCACGTTCAGCATCGAGGTGCTGTGGATCCGGGTCGCCGAAACCGCGGTCGGCGCGGCGTGCGGCCTGCTCGCCGCGGTGGTGGTGCTGCCGGTCCGCACGCGCGCGGTGATGCTGGACGACATCGCGATCGCGCTCGACGAACTGCACGAGTTCGTCGAATCAGCCGCGACCCTGCTCTCCGGCCGCGAGAACGTGAACATCATCGAGATGTCCCGCGACCTCGACCGCGCGGTCGAGCAGGTGCGGCTGACGATCGAACCGCTCACCCACCCGATCAACCTGCGCAGCGCCCGCCGCGACTACGGCTGGCACGTGCTGACCACGTTGGAGGGCATCGCCTTCCGCGCCCGGCACGTCGCCGCCCGCGCGCAACCCGGCCAGCTCGCCGGACCGGTTTCGGAGCGGCTGGACCAGTTCGCCGGCCGGATCATCGCGAACGTCGACCTCGTGCACGAAGCGGTCAGCAACCCGGGCAGCACGCGGCCGCGCAAGCTGGTCCGCGACGACGGGACCCCGGTCGCCGACCGGATCGACGAGGCCGAAACCCGCGCGGTCCTGTCCAGCATGAGCCACCTCGACGAGGGACTCATCGCGCTCGGCCGCGTGCTGGGCGTCGGCGCGCAGGACCCGCCGCGGCACAGCTGACCTACGCGGAGGCGGCGTCGAGGATCCGCAGTTCTTCGTCGCTCAGCTCTACGTCCTGCATCGCGACCAGCGCCGGAACCTGCTCGACCGTCCGCGCGGACGCGATCGGCGCGGCCACCGTCGGCTGCTGCGCGAGCCAGGCCAGCGCGACCGTCGGCATCTCCGCGCTGCGCGCCTTCGCGACCTCCTCCAGCGCCGCCAGCACCTTCACGCCGTGCTCAGTGTCCGCGTAACCGCCGGCGAGACCGGGCAGATTGCGGATGTTGTCGACCTGCTGTCCGGGCCGGTACTTGCCGGTCAGGAACCCGGACGCCAGGCCGAAATACGGGACGCAGGCCAGCCCGTGCCGCTCCACGATCCCCCGCCGCTCGCTCTCGTACTCCCGCGCGACAAGGTTGTACTTCGGCTGCAGCGCGACGTACTTCGCCAGCCCCTCGCGGTCGGAAAACTCCAGCGACGCGGCCAGCCGTTCCGGGCTGATGTTCGACGTCCCGATCGCGCGGACCTTGCCTTCCTTCACCAGCTCGTCGAGCGCGGTGACGATGTCCTCGACCGGGACGGATTCGTCGTCGAAGTGCGTGTAGTACAGGTCGATCCGCTCGATCCCCAGCCGCCGCAACGACTCCTCGGCCGCGGCCTTGATGTTCGCCGGAGCGAGCCCCTTGAACCGCGGGCTGTCCCCGACCTTGGTCGCGATCACCAGGCCGTCCCGGTTGCCGCGCGCGGCGAGCCACTTGCCGATGATCGTCTCGGACTGCCCGGCTTCGTTGCCCGGGAACTGGTACATGTACGAATCCGCCGTGTCGAGGAAGTTCCCGCCCGCCTCGGCGTAGGCGTCCAGCACCGCGAACGACGCCGTTTCGTCTGCGGTCCAGCCGAACACGTTCCCGCCGAGGCACAGCGGGGAGACGGCGAGATCGGATGAGCCCAGAGTGCGAAGTGCGACCATGATCGCATTCAAGCACTACCGGCCCGGGGAATGCCCGTGCCGACGGAAGATTCTGCCCGCCCGTACCTGACCCGGCCGCCGGGCTGGCAAGATCTTCCTTCTCGGACAGCTTTCTGGGGAGGCAGCTGATGCGAAGACCGGCGGTCGGCGACCCGCTTTGGCTCGGCCAGTACCGGGTGCTCGCGGAACTGGCCCGGGACGAGACGACCCGGGTGCTGCTCGGCAGCGGACCGGACGACCGCCTCGTAGCGCTCACGCTCGGGCACTCCACCGAAGCCGCGGCGTTGAGCGCGGTGCTCGAGGCCGCGCCGGACGCGTCGATGCCTTGGTGGGCGCAAGAGTTCGTGCCCGGTCCCTCGCTGCAGGACGTCCACGACCCGCTGCCCGAACCGGCGGTGCTCCGGCTGGCCGCCGGAATCGCCGCGGATCTGGCTCAGCTCCACAGTGCCGGTCTGGCCCACGGGAGCCTGAATCCGTCGCACGTCCGGCTCACCAGCACTGGCGCAAGGCTCATCGCCCGCGCGACCGGCGACGACCCCGCCGACGACCTGTTCGCCCTCGGCACGCTTCTCGCCGCGCAATCCGCGCTTCCCGAGACGCTCCGCCCGTGCCTCGCGGAAAACCCGGCCGACCGGCCCACCGCCGCCGAACTCCTCGAAGCGATCGGACCGTCGGCTGAGCCGTGGCCGCCTGCCGTCGAGAAGCTCATCGCCGAGCGGACCGCCGAACTCGCCCAGTTCCTCGACGGCCAGCCGCTACCGCAGCACGACTCGGTGATCTACCAGCTCTCGGACACCCCTCCGCCGCCACGACGCCCGGCACCGCGCCGGGGAATCCTGATCGGCGCGCTCGCCCTGGTGATCGCCGGAATCGCGGCTTGGCTCGCGTGGCCGAGTCCGCCGGTACCCGACGCGCTTCCGCCCGCACCGCAGCCGCCGCTCGTCGAATCCGGATTCCTCACCGCACGAGGACATCCGCAATCTCTCCAGTTCGACCACGACGGCCGGATGCTCGCCACGATGAACGCCGACTTCACCATCGACGTCCTGGACGTCGCGACGCGCAAACCGGTCGGCCAGCGCATCGGCCCGTTCCCCAACGTCATCCTGGCCGGGATGACGTTCCGCCCCGACGGCAGCGCCCTGGTGGTCTCGCGGGTCAAATTCAAGCAGCTCACGACTCAAGCCTGGGACCCGCGAACCGGCCGGACGATCGGCGAGCCCCTGGTGTTCGACGACATCGACATCGACGGCAGCTGGCCGACTCTCAGCCCCGACGGCAGCCTCCTGGTGGTGCCGATGGCCTCCCCGCGCCGGCTCGAACTGTGGCGGATCGCCGACCGCACCCGCATCGGCAGCATCGCGACACCGGCCACCTTCCACGGTGCGCAGTTCAGCCCCGACGGACGCTTGCTCGCCGTGGTCCAGTGGGACGGCCACGACGCCCACACCAGCCAGCTCGGCCTGTGGGACCCGGCTTCGCTCAAGCCGATCGGCGACCCGATCTCGTGGGCCGACTACGAGCAGATCAGCTTCCTCGCCTTCACCCCGGACAGCCGGACGCTGATCACCACCACCGGCGGCGATCCCGGCAAGCCCGCGAAAGTGCAGCAGTGGGACACCGCGACGCGAAAGGAACTCCGGCTCGGCTTCCTCCTGCCGCCCACCCGATTCGACGCGCAAACCAACGGCGTCCGGTACACCATGGTCTTGCCCGGGCTGGACGACCAGCACCTTCTCGCGATCGCGGCGGGCACCCTCGCCGTCCTCGGTCTCGACGGGAAACAGCAGGGCGCGGGCCTGCCCGGAATCGCCTCGCTCATCGTGAGCCCAGACCGGACGACTGTCGCCACCACCTCCGACTCGACGGCGGACACCACCGTCCACCTGTGGCGCAAACCCTGACCCGCACCATCCGGTCGGCGACCTCACGACCGGCGACAGACCGCCGGTCGTGAGGGGTCCCTTCACGGACCGCTTTCTCCGCGGCTCGATGGCAAACCCCCAGCGGCGCTTGCCATCGAGCCACTCTGCACGGGCATCGCGCCCAGCGACACGGCCGCGGTGTACCCCGTGACCCTGCTGGCACGCCCAATCCCGCGTCGCCATCCCCAGTTCAGTCGCGATCCCCGGTTCAGCGGGCAAACGCAGGCGGAGCACCCATCGGGCTGAGGTGCATCCCCGCGATCCGCCACCCGTCCCCGCCGCGGACGAGCACGTGCGTCGCCCGGAACGTGCCGTCGACGCGGTTCCCCTGATGGGTCGCTTCCTGGTCGTGCACGCCGATCGCGATCGCGGTGTCGCCGTGCACGCGCACCTCGACGTCGCGCCAATCCAGCCGCAGCGTCGCCAGCGCGCCGGAGCGGTAGCGGTCCAGCCACTGCTCCCGGTCGAGCACGAAGCCGAGCGGCCCGACGAGGCGGAATTCGTCGGCGACCATGCCGCCCAGCGTGTCGGTGTCGCCCGCTACCTCGGCGGCCGCCCAGCGTTTGCCCAGTTCAGCGATCTCCGCAGTGTCCATGATGCCCTCCAGCGCCGGTCGATGAGACACCACAAACGTTAGACATCTAATCGTTCGTCGTCAAACGGTTAGAGTTCGACGAACCTGCGGTACCGTCTCCCCGTGCCCCGACCCGACACGCCGCCGCTCGGCGTCCTCCTCGCCCGCACCGCCAAGACCGCGGGCCAGGCGTTCGACCGCGCGCTCGCCGAGGTCGGCGGATCGCAGCCGGTGTGGCAGATCCTCATCGCGCTCAAAACCCGCCGCCACGCGAGCCAGCGCGAACTCGCCGACGCCGTCGGCATCCAGGGCGCCACGCTCACCCATCACCTCAACGGCATGGAGACCGCGGGCCTGCTCACCCGCGCCCGCGACCCGGAAAACCGGCGCGTGCACCAGGTCGAGCTCACCGAATACGGCGAACGAACCTTCCACCGCCTCGCCGACGCCGCGATCGCGCACGACAAACGGATGCGCCGCGGATTCACCGACGACGAGATCGCGACACTGGCCGCATTGCTGGGCAGGCTCACCGAAAACGTGACGCAGACGGACCCGTGAGCGTCCGAGGAAGCGCTCACGGGTCCGAGTTCCGCGGTTACGGGGTGGTCGGGCACTGCTTCCAGGCGAAGTGGTAAACCGTCTGGACGCTGCCGTCCGTCGAGTCCATCGTCAGGAAGCTCGTCGTCTTCGCCGGATCCGAAGAACCGGCATACGTCCGCAATTCCGTGTTGATGTTCAGATTGCGCTCCTGGCCGCACGGCTCATAGATAATCGCGTCGATGTCCGTGGAATCCGAGAACTGCCAGTCATTGTCGTAGAACCCGTCGAGCCGATGCGTCTCGTACGCCGTCGGCGAGTTTCCCTGGAAATAGTAGTTCGCGCGTTCCACGCCGTACGCACCCTTTTCGAGGTGCCCGAATCCGCGGTAGTCCGCCGAGGCGATTCCGTACGTGAAGCCCTGCGGCACGTGCACGCGCAGGCCGATCTGGCAGTTCTTGCGGAAGTCCGTCGGCTGCGCGCCGACGCCGACCTGGGCGGTGTATTGGCTGTAGGTGACGGTGAAAGCCGTGTTGTCCGCCGAAACCGATACCGCGGCCGTGTCCGGCGGGCAGCCGGTCCCGTTCACGGTCGCGACGTCGATGATAATTTTGTCCGGCGGAGGATTCTGCGGCCAGGAATGCGGGGTAATAGTCGAGGAGAGGGCCAAAAGCGCAGCGGCCATTGTGGCAAGCATGGGTTCCTTCCCATTACTTCCGAGGGGTGGGGGGTTTCGACAGGGTAGCGCGAGAACTACTCTCCGAGTCCCACTGAATGGAGCAACGTAACTCCTTAGCTGCGCACAGCAACGTGTTAACAAACCGTTGACAAAAGCTATTATGGACAATTGACGAATCAACAAAAATGATTCAAAAATACACGACCCAGAACCACCCGGCCCGGCTGGTCCGGACAACTCCGGCGGAAATCGGCCCGAAAACCGGGGCAATCAGGACAGTTCGCGCGCCGCGGCGGCCGACGCGCCGGCCCGGGCTTCTCACCCGATCCGGCGGAATCTCCCGGCGCCGCCGCCCGTCGCGGCCGCGGCCGCCCCATCCGACGGCGCCGGACCCGCCTCCCCCGCACCGGCCCGCAACGAGATCGTGATCTCGAGTTACGCCCTTCGGCGCGCGACTTAAGGCGGATCGCGCCGGCCCCGAACGTGATCCTGGCTACCGTGACTGGACGCACCCGGACGACGCCCGCCGGTAGGGCTAGCATCCTCGGTACTAGCCAAAGTCGTCTCAAGCTGGAGAAGCGCAATGACCCAAGCCCCTGTCAACGTCACCGTCACCGGTGCGGCCGGCCAGATCGGCTACGCGCTGCTGTTCCGCATCGCGTCCGGTCAGCTGCTCGGCGCCGACACCCCGGTGAAGCTTCGGCTCCTGGAGATCCCCCAGGCGGTCAAGGCGGCTGAGGGCACCGCGATGGAACTGGACGACGGCGCGTTCCCGCTGCTGGCCGGCATCGACATCTTCGACGACCCGAAGCAGGCCTTCTCCGGCACGAACATCGGCCTCCTGGTCGGGGCCCGCCCGCGCAGCAAGGGCATGGAGCGCGGCGACCTGCTCGAGGCCAACGGCGGCATCTTCAAGCCCCAGGGCGAGGCGATCAACGCCGGCGCGGCCGACGACATCCGCGTGCTGGTGGTCGGCAACCCGGCCAACACCAACGCGCTGATCGCCCAGTCGCACGCCCCCGACGTGCCCGCCGAGCGCTTCACCGCGATGACCCGCCTCGACCACAACCGCGCGCTGGCCCAGCTGGCCAAGAAGCTGAACGTGGCCGTGACCGACCTCAAGAAGGTCGCGATCTGGGGCAACCACTCCGCCACCCAGTACCCGTCGGTGCAGCACGCCGAGGTCAACGGCAAGAACGTCGCCGAGACCATCAACGACCAGGCGTGGCTCGCCGACACCTTCATCCCGACCGTCGCCAAGCGCGGCGCCGCGATCATCGAGGCCCGCGGCCTGTCCTCGGCCGCGTCCGCCGCGTCGGCCGCCATCGACCACGTCTACACCTGGGTCAACGGCACCGCCGAGGGCGACTGGACCTCGGCCGGCGTCGTCTCCGACGGCTCCTACGGCGTCCCGGAGGGCCTCATCTCCTCCTTCCCGGTCACCGCGAAGGACGGCAAGTACGAGATCGTGCAGGGCCTGGAGATCGACGAGTTCTCTCGCCCGCGCATCGACGCCTCCGTGGCCGAACTGGCCGAGGAGCGCGACGCGGTCCGCAAGCTGGGCCTGATCTGACGTTCGTTTTCCGCGATGGCCGCCCCGGGTTCGGGGCGGCCATCGTTCGTTCTCGACGTCTTGGCTGTGTTTGAAGCAGTGAGTCGGCCGGGATGCCTCGCGATGACGATGTCTCTTCCCATCGCCTGCCGTATAGGTCGTTATACAGTTGAGAGTAGTTCGGTCAGGCGGCGGGCGACGTCGAAGTCGGGAACCGTGTGCGTGCCGTCCCGAAGGTCCGCCGCGAGCTGTTCGTAGACCCGGCCGACATTCGCCGCCTGGATCGGCAATGCGCTGGCTTCGTTCACCGGAACCACCGTCCATTCCGGACTCTCTGGGCGCGACGAGCGCAGCTCCAGCCGACCGATCTGCAGCTGGGCCGCCCACGGATCGGCCTCCGGCGCGGAAGTCAGCGCGAGTTTCCCTTCGGTGCCCACGATTTCGATCCGCGTCCGCGGCAACGCCACTTCCCCGTCGTGCAGATGGACTGACACCACTGCCCCACTGTCTAGCTCGGCGTGGGCCAGGAAGTGATCCGGGGCCGTGACGTCGATCGGCTCCCCCGTCTCGGCGATGCGATGCGAACGGTTCCGGATCGCAGTCCGGGCCGTCAGCTCGCGGATCGGCCCGAGCAGGTACTGCACCAGATCGAGCGTGTGCCCGCCGAGGACTTCCACCAGCCCAGCCCCAGCGCGACGGTCGTAGGTGTAAGCAGTCCAACCAGGGACGTCGCGGGTGTTTCCCTTGGTGCGCGAGCTGTACACGGTCGCGGACTGCACCGTGCCGATCTCGGCGATCATCGCCCGGGCTCGGCGAACGGTCGGCGAGAACCGCGCCTGCAGCCCGACAGCCGTGTGCACGCCGGCCCGCTCCCCCGCGACAGCCAGTGCGGCGGCTTCCTCTGCGGTCGTCGTGAGCGGCCATTCGCAGTACACATGCTTGCCTGCCTCCAGCGCCGCCGTCACCAGCTCCACATGCGCGGGCACTTTCACCGTGACGACAACCAGGTGAACGTCCGGATGCTTGGCAAGACTTCGGGCGTCAGTAAAGGCATGTCGAGCACCGAAGCGGATGCGTGCCTCCTCCGCGCTGCTGGCGCGCGTAGTCGCGACCGCAGCGAGAGAGAAGTCGGGCGACGCGGCGATCGCGGGTACGTGTGCCCGCCCGGCCCAGCCCCGGTCCGGGTTCGCGCCGAGGATTCCGACGCCGATCGGCTTGGTCAAGTCCCTGCCTCCAGTAAGCGGGTCACGATGTTCCGGTTCTGTCAAGCTACCAGAAGCGGAACAGTCTGACCCGCTTGGTTTAGACTGCGGGAATGCCGGACTCCGCCGTCGCAGCACTGCTCGCCCAAGGCCAACCGCGTGCCGACGCGCAGCGCAACGTCGAGCGGCTGGTCGCGGCGACCCGCGAAGCGCTCGACGAACTGGGGCTCGCGGTCACCACTCGTGATATCGCGCAGCGCGCGGGCGTCGGCCTCGGCACGCTGTACCGGCGTGTGCCGTCGCTGGACGCACTCCTCGCCGCGATCCTCACCGACACCATCGACGAGATGACCGACCGCGCCGCCCACTCGATCGACTCCCCCGACCCGTGGCAGGGATTCGCCGAGTTCGCCGAAACCTACGTCCAGCTACGCGCATCCAGCTGCGGCCTGCACGACGCACTCTCCGGCCGCGGCGAGCGGCTTGACCTGGGACCACGCATCACCCGGCTGCAGCGTGCAATGCGTCAACTCGTCCAGCGCGCACAAAAGGCCGGCGTGCTCCGAGCCGACCTCGACTGGCGGGACATCCCCTTCGCCCTCGCCACCGCGATCCCGCCCGGCCGCACGATCGGCCTCGTCCCGAGCGGCGACCAGTGGCGGCGAAACCTGCGCATCATCCTCGACGGCCTGCGCCCGGCACGATCGCTTGCTCCAGAAGACCCTGCAGCACCCGCTGCTCCTTCGGACTGAGCCCGGCCAGCGGCGAATCCCGCGTCAGCAGTTCGAGCAGCCGCTCCCGCAACGCCGTGCCGTCCCCGGTCAGGACGAGATGCTTGGCGCGCCGGTCGGTCGGGTGCGCACGCCGTTCGATCAGCCCCTGTTTCTCCAGCTTGTCGACGACGAACGTCGCGTTCGACGGCTCGCAGCTCATCCGCTCGGCCAGCTCGCGCATGGTCATCGGGCCGGTCAGCTCCCGCAACGCGGTCGCCTGCGCGGCGGTCAGCCCCAACGCCACCGCGCGCTCGCGGACGTGGTCGGCGATCTGCTGCGCCAGCCCGTTCACCAGACCGCACAGCTCCCGTTCGGCGATCGCCTGAGGTTCCGTCATGAGCCCATCCTAGCAACTTCATCAAGTCAGCATATTTAAAGCTTGAATGTTTCTAGCTTGATGCTTATGGTCGGGACAGACCGAGGGAAGGGAACGAAACCGTGCTCGACGAACGACTGCGCCGGCCCGCGCTGCTCGAGACCGTGCACCTGGGCGAGACGAAGGTGTCCTTCGTGCCGGACGGTGCTGTGCAAGGGAATCCGCGGCTGTGGCTGCCCGACAGCACTGCCGAGACCTGGGCCGCGCGCCCGGAGTATCTGGACGACGACGGCTATCTCGTCGCCAGCATCGGCGGTCTCCTGGTGGAACGCGACGGCCGGGCGCTGCTGATCGACGCCGGGTTCGGACCGCAGTCGGCGCCCGCTGAGCCGGGCGCGCCGAACGGCCTGCTGTACGGCGGCGGGCTGCTCGACAGTCTGGCCGCGCTCGGGCGAAAGCCGGAAGACGTCGAGGCGGTGGCGTTCACGCATTTGCACTCCGACCACATCGGCTGGGCGGTGCAACAAGCGTTCCCTCAGGCCGAATATCTGGTCACGGAACCGGAATGGACGCAGCGCGAGGCGTCCGGCGAGATCGACGCGATGACAGAGCGGGTCCGCACGATCAAGGACGGGCAGGAAGTGTTTCCCGGCGTCCGGATTCGCTTCGCGGCCGGGCACACGCCGGGACACGCCGAGTACGTCATCACCGCGGGCGGCCAACGGCTGATCGCGTTCGGCGACGCGGTCCATTCCCCGGTGCAGATCGAAAATCCCGACTGGTCCTGCGTGTACGACCACGATCCGGTCGAGGCCGCCAGCCACCGCCGGAAGCTCGTCGCCGAACTCGCCGAACCCGGCACGATCGGCTACGGCAACCATTTCGCCGACGTCGTGTTCGGCCGCGTTCGCGACGGCCGCTGGCAGCCGCTCGACCGCTAGGGTCGGGCGCATGGCCCGGCTGATCCACCTCAACGGCCCGTCCGGCATCGGGAAATCCACCGTCGCGCGGCGCTACGCCGATCTTCACCCGGGAGTGCTCGCCCTCGAAGCCGACCAGGTGGTGACGATGATCGGCGGCTGGCGGACCGCGTTCTGGGACACCCTGCCCGCCGCGCGACGGCTCGCGCTCGCCATGGCGGAAACCCATCTGCGGGCCGGGCACGACGTGGTCATGCCGCAGCTGGTGACCCGGGTCGAGCAGGCCGAACGGTTCGAGGAGGCAGCCCGCACGGCAGGCAGCGAGTACATCGAGATCATGCTCACCGCGCCCCGGCCGCAGGCGAAGGCCCGGTTCGCCGCGCGGGGCGACCACGCGGCCACCGACGCGATGGCCGAATTGGGCGGACCGGTCGTGCTCGACCGGATCCACGACCACGTCGCGGAGTACCTCCCGCTCCGTCCACAGTGCACAGTGCTCGACACCGAGCATCTCGACCCGGACGAAACGTGCGCGAGAGTCTCGGCGATTGTTGCCCGCCGAGCAGCGGCGGAGGCACCGAGTGCACGGAACGGGGACCAAACGGGAAAGCCGCCGCCCGGCCCGGCCTGAGCGCGGTATATGTCGAGGAGTGCCAGGACACAGAGCCGACGCGGTCCGGCCGCCGCTCGCCGGGCGGACCGCGCGCACCCTCGCCGCGGGCCGGGTGCGCTCACGGACCGGATTCGCGGTCGCTGGTGCGGAAATCGTGGCTCGCAAGACTGAATCCCGCACAATTCCGTTGCGGCAGGCTGGAACCGCGAGGCCACTCTCCTTCGCCGACGCGGATCCTGGAGTCCCCGGCCCGTCGACGGCATTCCCCGGCCCGATCCCGCGAACGCCTTTCCGGAAGAGACCCCCATGCCCGAACCCGCTGCCCGCACGGATTTCCCCACGCCGCCCTGGCTGCTCAGCGCGACCGACAGCGTCGCCCTGCGCGCCCTCGCCGGGGGCATCCTCGACAGCACGGCGTCCGATCTCGACCTCTCCTACACGCTCGCGACCCGGACTCCGCTGGCTCTCCGCGTCCTGGTCCCAGCCGGGGACCGAGCCGCCCTCGAAGCCGTGGCGAGCGGCGAGACGACCGGCGAACCCGTCGTGCGGCGCCCTCGGCTGACCTTCGTCTCCCGCAGCACCGAACTCCCGGCGGGCAGGGAAACCGAGTTTGCCCGACGGTCTCCGCTCTTCGCGGAAACGTTCGACGCGATGTTCGGCGATTACCAGGACCGCCACTTCGCTTTCCAGGGCGCGCTGTGCTGTCTGCTGGAATCCTGGGGCCTCTACCCCGAGGCGGTCGCCCGCGTGACCAAGCGGCCCTGGGACGACACCAGCCTCGTCCTTGACCTCACCCCGGCCTCCGTCCGCGATCTCCTCGCCGAGGTCGCCCGGCTGCACACCGCGGGCATCCCGGTCGCCTGGAACGCGGTCTTCGCCGGGACCGGTGCCCGCCAGGTCGACCTGCCCGCCGAGGCCATGCTCTACCGCCCGGAGTGGGTCCCCGTCCCGGCCAAGCCCGGCGCGGCCCAGATCCTCGAAATCCCCGTCAGCGACGACCTCCACTCCCTCACCGCCCACACCCTCGACGCTCTGCAGCACCGTGAAGGCCGGCTCGTCGTCACGGCCAATGCCACCAGCCCCGCAAGTGCCGCGGCCTTGGGCATTGCGGCTGCCGCCGAATACCCCGGCAAGGTCACCGTCGTAGACCTCGACACGCCTATGCCCGCCGACGAGGTCCTCGCGCTCGTCGGCGGCAACACCGAGCCACAGCTCGCCCTCCGCGACGGAGTTCCGCACGCCCTCCGGATCCGTCCGGCCGCAGTCCGGACGGCCCGGCCCATCGATCCGTCCGGCACCGTCCTCATCACCGGCGGCACCGGCAGAATCGGGGCACTCCTGGCCGAGCACCTCGTCGCCGAACACGGCGTCCGGCACCTCGTGCTAGCAAGCCGAAGCGGCCCCGCCGCACCCAACGCCGAACATCTTCAGAACCTCGACGCGGACGTGCGCATCGCCGCCATCGACGTCGCCGACCCTTGCCAGGCCGAAAGCCTCATCGCCTCCTGCAACCCGCCGCTGACCGCCGTCATCCACTGCGCGGCCGTCTTCGCTGACGATTCCCTCGCCGAGCGTCTCGACCCGGTCCTGCGCGCCAAAGCCGACTCCGCCTGGATCCTCCACGAAGCCACGCAACACCTGCCGCTGTCGGCATTCGTGCTCTTCTCCTCCGTCGCAGGCATCCTCGGCGAGGCCGGACATGCGAATTACGCCGCCGCCAACCGATTCCTCGACACCCTCGCCGCGCACCGGCACGCGAAAAACCTGCCCGCCGTGTCGATCGCGTGGGGCCGCTGGGATCCTGCCGTCTTCGACGCCGCACTCGGCAGCTCGGAACCGGTCGTGATCGGCCCCGGCACCGTCCCGCCGCACCCTGAACGGCGTTGTCCGGCCGAAGGAACCTTCCCGAGACTGCTGACGAATACCCCGGCCGGAAGATGACATCCGTCATCGGGCCAGTCCCCGGTGCGCCGCAATACTCACTCCTATGAACAAGATCCGGACCGCCGCCGCGGCCGCCGCCCTCGTCGCGGGATTCTCCGTGCTCGCCCCGGCCCCCGCCGACGCCACGACCTCGCCGCTGACCTTCGGCATCTACCCGGGCGGTTACGCGGGCGGCGGTTCCACCACCGGCAAACCGGATAATCCGGCGAAGATCCAGAAAGCGTTGGCGCAGCTGCAATCCGGACGCCAGCCGTTCCTGCTCCGCGACTACCTCGGCTGCGGAAGCGCCTTCCCCGACGACGAAATGCAGTACCTCGCCCCGGGCCGCCGGCTCGACGTCGTGCTCAGCTACTCCGGCGAAAGCATGCCGGAATGGCAAACCTGCGTGGAGAACACAGTGCACCGCTACGGCCCGGTCGCCGACACGATCTCGGTGACCCTCGAACAGAACGTGGTGCCCAAGCCGAACGGCGACACCGCGTTGGTGCAAGGCGTGATCGCGGGCAAGAAGACCGCCGACCGCGACGGCTTCCACCGGCTGCAGATCGGCTTCGACGAGGTCGCCTACACCAAGCCGTTCACCCAGTTCTGGCAGCACCTCGCCCAGCTCGGCGGCGAAGAGTTCAGCCGATCGGTCGGCTTCGTCGGCGTCGACCTCTACCCGGACTCCGGCCTGCCCGGCATCCCGCCGCAGTCCGACCTCGCCGGTTTCGTCCACCAGACCCTGCACAACGTCCGCACCCAGGAGATGCCGATCGCCGGCCTCGGCGCCGACGTGCCGATCCGCGTGTCGGAGAACGGCTGGGCGACGCACACCGCCGAGCGCACGCCCGCCGACCAGGCCCGCGCGCTCACCACCGAAATCCTGGCGGTCAACCAGGACCGCGGCACGGAAAACGTGGCCAGCTACGAGATGTTCGACCTGCGCGACGATGTCACCGGCTCCCCCAGCGCGTTCGACAACTTCGGCCTCATGACCGACGACTACGCCCCGAAGCCGATGTACTGGCTGTACCGCGGCCTGATCTCCGCCCTCGGCCGTCATTGAGTTTTTCTGTTGGGAAGGCGAGTCGGGCGCTAGGCGAAGTTTTTCGCCTAGCGCCCGACTGTATAGGTCGTTATACAGTAATCAGCTGACCGAGATGTCGTCGGCGTAGATCGGGGCTTGGCCGTACCAGCCGTGGACGTACACCGTCACCGCGCCGGAGGATCCGGTCGTGAACGGGACGGTCAGCTTGGTCCAGCTGGAGTTCGCCGTCCACGAGCTGGCTGTCGCTCCCCCGCTGACCCCGGCGTAGGCGTATCCGCCCTGCACCCACGCCGTCAGCGTGTACGCGTGGTTCGGCGCGAGCGTCAGCTTCTGCGCCGCTTCCCCGGTCGTCGACGCCGTCGGCGACACCTGCAGTGCGTGGCTGCCGGAGTGCACCGGCGAGGACACGATCGTGCCTCCGGTCCACGGGCTCAGCGCACCGGTCTCGAAGTTGCCGTTGACGACGCTGCCGGTCGGGCTGGTTCCGTTGACCGTCAACGTGTACGTGGCGGTGTGGCTGCCGCCGCCCGCCACCGAGCCGGTGATGGTCAGCGGGTAGACGCCCGGCTGAGTCGCCGCCGTCGTGGTGATCGACAGGTTCGCGCTCTCCCCCGCCTTGACGGTCGTCGGGCTGACCGAGGCAGTCACGCCGCCCGGTGCGCCGCTCACCGCGAGCGAAACCTGCTGCGCCGTACCGGAAGTCACCGCGGTGGTCACCTTCCCGGTCGCCGAACCGCCCGGGTCGACCGAAGCCGAGGCGGGGCTGGCCGAGACCGAGAAGTCGTTGCCCGGCACCGGAGTTCCGCCGGTGAACGGGGAGAACGTGTGGCTGAAGTACCACTTGTCCTGCGGGATCCCGGAACAGGTGTCCTGCGCCCCGGTGCCCGGGCAGGTGCCGTTGTCCCGCTGCAGCGCCCAGAAGGACAGCATGTTGATGCCCTTGGACACGGCCCAGTTGTAGACGGTGACCGCGTCGGCCGTGGTGAACGTTTCGGCCGCGCCGAAGTCGTCGATGCCCGGCATCTCGGTGATGCCGACCATCCCCCACAGCTGGTCCTGCGACTTGTCCGGGTACAGCGAGGCCAGCTGCGACACCAGTCCGGCGGCGGCGGTCTGGGTGTCCTGGGCCATGTTGTGCGTGGCGTTGTCGTAGTAGTCGAAGGTCATCAGGTTGACCACGTCGACCTTGGCTCCGTTGGAAACCGCGTTCTGCAGGACGCCCAGTGCGCTGGTGAGACCGCTCGTGGTGGTCGGCAGCGTGTAGGAGATCTGCAGCTGGCGGCCGTTGGCCGCGGCCCAGTCCTGCACCTTCTTGATCGCCTTGTTCCGGCGGTCGATGCCGGCCGAGTTGGTCAGCGAGTTGTCCTCGATGTCCATGTCGAGGCGCGGCACGTCGTAGGTGGTGATCAGCGATTCGTACGCGGCCGCGATCTGGTCGACGTTCGTGCAGCTGTCGGCGATTTCGGTGGCGTTGTGGTCCGCGGTGTAGCCGCCGAACGACGGGATCACGTCCCCGCCGCGCGAGCGGATGGTGCGGAAGTCCGCGCCGAACGACGAATCCGCGACCGGCAGGCTCGCGTCGCCGTTCCAGAGGACGGTGCACGAACCCGAGGAGGCGGTCTGCAGGAAGGCCATCGTCAGGTGCTTGACGCCGGCTTCCTGCGCCATCGCGGCGGGGCTCTGGCCGTTCCAGGATTCGAAGTAGGGCGCGAACACGTGGTTCGGCAGCGGCGTCGCGGCGTGCGCCGGGGCCGCGGTGGCGACCAGCACGCCGAGCGGAGCCGCGGCGGCGGCCAGGACAGCGGACAATCGTGACAAGTGACTTCTTCGTCGCATGCGGGCTCCAGTGCCGAAAAAGGGGCCGTGCGGCGGCGGCGCACGGCCGGAACCTTCTCAGAATTGGACTGGACCAGTCACCCGTCAAGGTCTAGACCACTAATGCGGCCGAACGGCCGGGTCGGATCGTCGGGCGCCACCGGGGCCTGGTGGTCCGGCGCGGACCACCAGGCCGCAGTGGATCAGCCGACCTGTTCCCGTGCCGGAGCAGGCGCGCCGAGCGAAAGCGTCGTCGACCGCGTGGTCAGCGAAATCAAGGCCGCGGCCAGCGTCGACACCGCCAGGAAGCCGAACGCCGCGGCGAACCCGAACCGGTCCGCGAGCCAGCCCATCACCAGCGGCGCGAGCACGCCGGCGAGCTGGCCGCCGGTGTTGACCAGGCCCATCCCCGCGCCGACCAGGTCGCGCGGCAGCACGCGCAACGGCAGGCCGACGATGCCGATCGAAGCGAGGCCGCTGATGAACATCGCGACGGTCTGCAGCACGGTGAACCCGGTCGCCGAATCCGACAGCAGCATCGCGACGAGCACTCCGGCCGCGGCGACGAGCGCGGGCACCACGAGCCAGCGCGGCCGGTGGTCGAAGTACCGGCTCATCAGCCAGCCGCCCAGCAGCACCGCCGCCGCGCTGACCAGTTGCGGGATCGCCGCCGAGATTCCGGCCGCGACCAGCGACAGGCCCTTCGTCTCGACCAGGTAGGACGGAACCCAGGTGATCATCCCGTAGGCGAGCATGTTGAAGCAGGCGAACATCGCCGCGCAGCGGATCACCAGCCGGTTCCGCAGCACCTGCGACACCGGCACCTTCACCGGGGCGACGCGCGCCTCGGGTTCGGTCAGCTCCCGCGGCAGCGGAGCCGGGAGCAACCGCCACAGCAACAACCCGACGACCAGCCCGGCCACCGCGACGATCCAGAACGTATGCCGCCATCCTGCGGCGACCACGAGCGGCGCGACCAGCAGCGGCCCGAGCCCGGCGCCGACCGAGTTGGACGCCAGCAGCAGCCCCGCGCCGCGGCTGCGGCCTTCCTGTGTCGTCCGTTCAGCGAGCGCCTTGAACGCCGCACCGGGGAACAACGCCTGCGCGAACCCGAACGCCGCGCGCAGCACGAGCAGCACGACCAATCCGGGCGCGAACCCGGTGGCGGCGGTGAACACCGACCACGCCACCAGGGAAATCACCAGCAACGGACGCGCGCCTGCTCGGTCCGCGAGCAGCCCGCCGGGCATCTGCCCGACCAGGTAGGCGATCGCGAACGCGGACACGACCAGCCCCTGCGTGGTCTTGGAAAGCCCGAACTCGGCGCCGATCAGCGGCAGCGCGACCGCGATCATGACGCGGTCGATGTAGTCGATGATGAAGACGCCGACCAGCAGCGCCAACGTGGTCCGTTCGGTCCGCCGCACGACCGGGGCGGAACTGCCAATGCTCACCGTCGGATCCTCCTTGATTCGGCGACGCCGCATTGTGTGGTCATGCACCCCCTCCCCGGCTTCGTCGGATCCGCCGAATCCCGGGTCCGGGTGTCAGCGGATCCGACGAAGAGCCGGTTTCGCGAAGGCACGGGCGGCCGGAACCGGCCGTTCAACGGCGGAACTCGGCGTCGTTCCCTACGCTGGCGAAGCTGACGACCGCGAGCGCGCAGGGACGGTGGGGATGGCGGAGGGGCGACCGGACGCGATGATCGGCGGCCGTTACCGGCTGATCAGCGAACTCGGGTCCGGCGGTTTCGGGCGGGTGTGGCGGGCTTACGACGAAACCCTCGCCGTGGAAGTCGCGATCAAGGAGATGCGGCTGCCGCCGTCGTCCAGCGACGCCGAACAGGCCGACCGGCTCAAGCGGGCCGAGCGGGAGGCCAGGCACGCGGCCCGGCTGCGCGACCATCCGAACATCGTGGCCGTGCACGACGTCGTGGTCGAAGACGGCGTCCCGTGGATCGTGATGCGCCTGGTCGACGGCCAGACCTTGGCCGCCCGCCTCGCCGACGGCCCGCTCTCCCCCGCACAGGCGGCACCGATCGCGGCGGCACTGGTGGACGCGCTCGCCGCCGCGCACGACGCGGACATCGCGCACCGGGACGTCAAACCCGGGAACGTCCTGCTGACCGGGACCGGCCACGTGCTGCTGACCGATTTCGGGATCGCCACCCACGACGCCGACACCCAGCTGACCTCCACCGGCATGTTCATCGGCTCGGTCGAATACACCGCCCCGGAACGGCTCGAAGGCCACGGCCGCGGCGCGGTCAGCGACCTGTTCTCGCTCGGGGCCACCCTCTATCACGCCGTCGAGGGCGTCTCCCCGTTCGCGCGCGACACCGCCAAGGCGACGATGGCCGCGATTCTCTTCCGCGAGCCCCCGCCGCCCCGGCGCGCGGGTGTGCTGACCGAACTCATCGTCCGGTTGCTGGCGAAAGATCCGGCCGCCCGTCCGTCCTTCGCCGAGGCACGGGAACTGGCCGTCGCGGCGAACTCGCCGCGACGCGAAACCCGGGTCGAGACCGTTCAGCAGCCGGTCGATCCGGGACCTGTGCCGCCGCGCCAGCAAGCGGACCGGCCGCGAATCATTGCCGGGACGATCGCGACCGCATTCGGCGTGGCGATGGCCGTCGTGGTCACGATGATCACCCTGAGCGGCGCGACGCATGCCGACACCCGGGCAGACGCGCTCTTTCCCCCGGCGTTGATCGCCGGGGGAATCTCGTTCCTCGTGGGAGTCGGCCCGCGCACCTGGCCGATCCGGCACTCCAAGCCGATCGCCTTCGGCGCGAGCATGGCCACGTTCGCGGTGCTGCTCGCGCTCTGGCTGCCGAACATCGCCGTCGGCTGAGGTTTTCGAGCCGAAACGCCAACGGCGGGGCAGGTCGCCCCAGCCCCGCCGTATAGGTTGTTATACACCCAGCTTACGCGCCGGCAAGACCCCGGCGCTTCAGCAGCGGCTCGATTTCCGGCGCGCGGCCGCGGAAGGTCGCGAACGCCTCCATCGGGTCGACGCTGCCGCCGAGGCCCAGCAGGGTCGACCGGAAATGGTCGCCGTTTTCCCGCTTCAGGCCGCCGTTTTCGGTGAACCACTCGACGGTGTCCGCGTCGAGCACCTCGCTCCAGATGTAGGAGTAGTACCCGGCGCTGTAGCCGCCGGAGAAGACGTGGTTGAAGTACGTCGTCCGGTAGCGCGGCGGAACGCTTTCCAGTGCCACGCCAGCCTTTTCCAGCGCTTCGGCCTCGAACCGCTGCACGTCCTCCACCCGGTCGTCCGGGCCGAGGCGGTGCCACGCGAGGTCGAGCAGCGCGGCGGCGAGGTACTCGGTCGTGCGGAAGCCCTCGCCGTACTGCTGCGCGGCCTCCAGCAGCTCGACCTGCCCGGCGGGCAGCGGCTCCCCCGTCTCGTGGTGCTTGGCGTAGTTGGCCAGGATTTCCGGCCACAGCATCCACATCTCGTTGACCTGCGACGGGTACTCGACGAAGTCGCGCGGCACGTTGGTGCCGGTGAAGGTCGGGAACTCGACGCCGGACAGCAGCGAGTGCAGCGCGTGCCCGAACTCGTGGAACGCGGTGCGCACCTCGTCGAGCGAGAGCAGCGTCGGCTCCCCCTCGCGCGGCTTGGTCACGTTCAGCACGTTGACCACGACCGTGCGCCGCCCGAGCAGCCGCGACTGGTCCACGAAGTTGTTCATCCACGCGCCGCCGCGTTTGGAGTCGCGCGTGTAGTAGTCCATCAGGAACAGGCCGAGCCCGCTGCCGTCGGCGTCGAAGACCTCGAAGATCCGCACCTGCGGGTGGTACTTCGGCAGGTCGTTCCGCTCGGTGAAAGTCAAGCCGTACAACCGGTTCGCGGCCACGAACACGCCGTCGTGCAGCACCCGGTCCAGCTCGAAGTACGGCCGCAGCGCCGCGGTGTCCAGCTGGAACCGCTCGCGCTCCACCTTCGACGCGTAGAACGCCCAGTCCCACGGCTGCAGCGTCGCGCCGGGCACGTCGGCTTCCAGCAGCTTCTGCAGCTCCGCGGCCTCGGTGCGCGCGTTCGCGACCGCCACCGGCGCGAGCCGCTCCAGCAGCCCGCCGGCGGCCTCGACGGTCTTGGCTGTCTCGTCCGCAATCACGTACGCCGCGTGGTTCGGGTAGCCCAGCAGCGCGGCCCGCTCGGCCCGCAGCCGCGTGATCTCCTCGACGATCGCGTTGTTGTCATAGTCGTTTCCGCGGTTGCCGCGCGACACCGAAGCGGTGAAAACGCGCTCGCGCACCGAGCGGTTCTCCAGCGATGCCACGGCTGCCTGCGCGGTGGGCAGCGTCAGGGTCAGCACGTACTTGCCCTCGAGACCGCGCTCGGCCGCTGTCTGCGCCGCCGCCGCGATCGCGCTTTCGCCCAGACCGGCCAGCTCCGCGGCGTTGTCGAGCACGACGGCGAGTTCGTTGGTGTCCCGCAACAGGTTCTGCGAAAAACGGGTCTGCAGCGTCGAAAGCTGCTCGTTCAGCGCGCGCAGCTTCGCCTGGTCCGCCTCGGGAAGCCCGGCTCCGGCCCGGCTGAAGTCGGTGTAGCGACGCTCCAGCAGGCGCAGCGCTTCCGTGCTCAGGCCCAGCTCCGCGCGCTTCTGGTACAGCGCATCGATGCGGGCGAACAGGCGCGGGTTCAGGTGGATCGCGTCCGCGTGCGCGGCCAGCTTCGGCGCGAGCTCGGCCTGGATCTCCTGGACCTCGTCGGTCGCGTTCGAGCCCGAGATGTTGAAGAACGTGCCGGACACCCGCGTCAGCAGCGCCCCGGCCCGCTCCAGCGCCGCGATGGTGTTCTCGAAGGTCGGCTCGGCCGGGTCGTCGGCGATCCGCTCCACGTCGGCGGCGTGCTCGGCGAGACCGGCCTCGAAGGCGGGCCGGTAGTGCTCGTCGGCGATCCGGTCGAACGGCGGCAGCTCGTACGGCAGGTCGCTGGGGACGGCGAACGGGTTGTCCGGGGAAATCATTCGGGTTTGCGCTCCTGGTTCTCCACAGGGTTCTCCACGTGGTTCCGCCCACCCTACGGGGTCTGGCATCCGACGGAAGGACTGTCGATCGTCAGCGGCCCGTGCTTCCGCCGACGACGGCGTCGCTGGAACCCTTCTTGGCGCGGCCGCGTTTCTTGGGCGGCGGCGGCACGATCCCGGCCAGATCGCCGCCGTGTTCGTTCACCCGGAGCACGAACGGCCGCGTTTCGGTGTAGCGGACGACCGACACCGCGGCCGGGTCCACGACGATCCGCTGGAAGGCGTCGAGATGCTGGCCCAGCGCGTCGGCGAGGATCGACTTGATCACATCGCCGTGGCTGCATACGACCCACACCGCGTGGTCGCCTTGCTCGGCGGTGATCCGGGCGTCGTGCGCGCGGATCGCGGCCACCGCGCGCGCCTGCATTTCGGCGAGCCCTTCCCCGCCGGGGAAGACCGCCGCCGACGGGTGCGCCTGCACCACGCGCCACAGCGGTTCCTTCACCAGGTTCTTGAGTTCCCGGCCGGTCCACTCGCCGTAGTCCACTTCGGACAGCCGCGGCTCGACGACCTTCTCCAGGCCCTGCGCGGCGGCCAGCGGCGCGACGGTCTGCTTGCAGCGCAGCATCGGAGACACCACCAGCTCGGCGACCGGCACCCCGGCGAAGCGCTCGACGAGGGCGGCGGCCTGCGCCCGGCCGGTGTCGTCCAGCCCGACCTTCGGGGTGCGCCCGGCGAGGACGCCCGAGCCGTTGGCCGTGGACTTCCCGTGCCGGAGCAAGATGACCGTACTCACGACGCCACCCTAACCGGTGATCCGCCCGGTCAGCCGCCCGCGGGTCCCGCGTTCGGGTCGAGCACACCGCCGAAGACCAGGCCGAACAGCACGACGCCGAGCACGACGCGGTAGATCACGAACGGCACGAAGCTGCGCTTCTTGATGTAGGCCATCAGCCAGGCGATCACCAGGTAGCCGACGCCGAACGCGACCAGCGTGGCCAGAATCGTCGGCCCCCACTGCGCGTTCTCGCCGTTCTTGCCGATGTCGGTGAGCTTGTACAGCCCCGAACCGAACACCGCGGGCACCGCGAGCAGGAACGAGTACTCCGCGGCTTCCGAACGCGTGTAGCCCATCAGCAGACCGGCGCTCGTCGTGCCGCCCGAGCGCGAGACGCCCGGGATCAGCGCGAGCGCCTGCGCGAAGCCGTACGCCAGGCCGTGCGGCACGTTCAGGTGGTCCAGCGTCCGCTGCTGCTTCGCGGTGCGGTCGGCCCACAGCAGAATCAGGCCGAACACGATCAGCGTGGTCGCGGTGATCCGCAGGTCGCGGAACGCGCGGTCGATCTCGTCCTGCAGGAGCAGGCCGAGCACGACGATCGGCAGCGAGCCGACGATGATCAGCCAGCCCAGCCGCGCGTCCGGGTCGCGCCGCCAGTCCGGGCGGTAGAGCGAAAAGAACCAGGCGCGCAGGATCCGGCCGATCTTCGGTCCGAAGTAGAGGATCACCGCCAGCTCGGTGCCGATCTGGGTCACCGCGGTGAACGCCGCGCCCGGATCGCCCCAGCCCGACAGCGCGGCGACGATCCGCACGTGCGCGCTCGAGGAGATCGGCAGGAACTCCGTGAGCCCCTGCACCAGCCCCAGCACCAGGGCCTCGAACCATCCCATCAGGCCGCTCCCGCCGGTTCGCCCGCCCGCTCGGGGCGCAGTCCGATTCGCACGGTCGGGAACCTATCGGGTGGTTCCTGAGGGTTCCCGGGAGGGCGCCGGTCCGCACCAGGTGCTGCGGACGTCGGAGGCTGGGTTCCCCTCACGTACCTGCTGGCGCCGTCGCGAGGGAATCATTCCGGCATTCGGCCCGACACGGGGTCACCTTCGTCCGGTCGCGGGGGGTGCGCCCACTAGGCTCGACCGTCGTGGAAAAGCGACAGCTCGGCCGGTCGGGACTGCGGATATCGCGGATGGCCCTCGGCACCATGACCTGGGGCGGCGACACCGATCCGGACGAGGCGGCCAGCCAGCTGGTCGCGTTCGTCGACGCGGGCGGCACGCTCGTGGACACCGCCGACCTGTACGCCGGCGGCGAGGCCGAGCGGATGCTCGGCGAACTGCTGTCGGACCTGGTCCCGCGCGAGGACATCGTGCTGGCCACCAAGACTGTCGCCCGGCGCGGGGACGGCCCGTTCGGCGGCGGGGCCTCGCGCGGCGCGCTGCTGTCCGCGCTCGAAGGCTCGCTGCGGCGGCTTCGCACCGACCACATCGACCTGTGGCAGCTGCACGCGTGGGATTCCTGCGTGCCGATCGAGGAAACGCTGTCCGCCCTCGATTACGCGGTGACGAGCGGCAAGGTCCGGTACGTGGGCGTGTCCAACTACGCGGGCTGGCAGCTCGCCACCGCCGCTTCGCTCGCCACAGTGCCGTTCGTGTCCGGGCAGTTCGAGTACTCGTTGCTGGAACGCGGCATTGAACGCGAAGTCGTCCCGGCCGCCGCGCATCACGGGATCGGCCTGCTGCCGTGGGCTCCGCTCGGCCGCGGCGTCCTCACCGGGAAGTACCGCACCGGAACGCCCGCCGACTCGCGCGGAGCGTCCGAGGAGTACGCCGGATACGTCGAACACCACCGCACCGAACGGGCCGCGCGGATCGTGCAGGCTGTCGTGACCGCCGCCGAAGGACTCGGCACGTCGCCGCTCGCGGTGGCGCTCGCCTGGGTCCGGGACCGGCCCGGCGTCGCCGCGCCGGTCGTCGGAGCGCGCGACACCGGCCAGCTCACCGGCTCTCTCGCGGCCGAGGACCTGACGCTTCCCCCGGCGATCCGCAGCGCTCTGGACGACGTCAGCAGCGTCGACTTCGGCTATCCGGAGCGGGGCACCCGGTGAGCCGTAGGTGTCGGGTCGGTGACACGGGCGTGACGGTTCGGCGTTCGGAGAGGATGCTGAAGGGACCTGTTCGCCGGAACTTTGCTGGAGGTTTCAAGGTGCGTCGGCTCACCGCCGCGTCGCGGATCGCGATCCCGCTGGCCGGTGCGCTCGCGCTGTCCGCCTGCTCGTCCTCGGCCGAACCGAAGGACAATCTCCAGGTCGTGGCCAATCCGACGGCCGCGAAACCGGCCGTCTCCCCCGCCCGCGCGGTCCCGCCGGCCGGGCAGGTGCTGCCGATGCCGGTGGTGTCCGCGATCGCGACCGACCAGCAGAGCCACACCCTCGTCGTGGCCCTCTCTCAGCCGCCTGAGCTGCGGCTTTACGATCTCGGCTCGCTCGGCGCGCCGAAGAAGACCGTCGCACTGCCCGGTCCGGCGGAATCGCTCAGCGTGTCCGGCGGCCAGGCGCTCGCCGGGGTCCCGGGCAAGGGCGTGCTCGCCCGCGTCGCGCTGCCGAGCGGGCAGCTGACCGCCGAGAAGGTCGCCGGACAGCCCGCCGCCGGGACCGCCGACGGACCGGACACGCTCGTCGCGGTCCGCGACCGCAAGGCCGTCGAAGTGCTGGCGAACGGCACGGTGGCGAAAACGATCACCGGCCAGCTGTACAGCGCCGACGACGTGGTGAACACCGGCAACGGCGTCGTCGTCCTCGACCGGCTGCGCACCGCCGTGTTCAGCGTGGACGTCCAAGCCGGAACCATGGACGAAGGCCTCCGCGCGGGCGACGGCGCGGCCAACGCGGTCGCTGATTCCTACGGCCGTGTGCTGGTCACCGACGCACGCGCGGGCGCACTGCTCGCGTTCTCCACCAACCCCCTGATCCTCCGCCAGCGCTACCCGGTCCCGGGCGGCGCGTACGGCATCGCCTACGACGCGAAACGCAGCCTGGCGTGGATCACCCTGACCGCCCGCAACGAGGTCGTCGGCTACGACGTCCGCGGCGGAGAGCCCGTCGAGAAATACCGATTCCCGACCGTGCGCCAGCCGGACACGGTGGGCGTCGACGACCAGAGCGGCCGCGTGTTCGTCGGCTCGGCCGCTGGAGAAGGGACCCAGGTGATCCAGCCATGACGACAGTCGACGAGGCGGTGGTCGAAGGGGATTGGGAGTATCGCCGCCTGCGCCTCCCCCCGGCGGTGTCCCGGCGCGCGGCGATGATCCAGCTTTCGATTCACGCCGAGTTCGCGGGGTGGGAGCTGCGCACGGTGCGGTTGTACGCGGACGGCACGCGGAGAGTGTGGCTGCGGCGGAAGCGCACGGCGGCCGACCACTCGACGGGTCTCGCCACCTGACCTGATTAACTGTCCGTTATGCGCAAATTGGTCTATCTCGTCGCGTCCACGCTCGACGGCTTCATCGCCGCGCCGACCCGGGAGGACCCGACCGGCTCGGTCTTCCAGTTCGAGGGCGACCACGCCGAGCCGCTGCTGCGCGAGTATCCGGAGATGGTGCCGACCCATCTGCGGTCCGTGCTCGGCATCGAGGACGTCCCGCACCGGCATTTCGACACGGTCGTCGAAGGCCGCGTCTCCTACCAGATGGGCGTAGACCTCGGCGTTCCGGACGCGTACACGCATCTGCGGCACTACGTCTTCTCCCGCACCATGACCGAAGCACCCGGCCCGGCCGTGCAGGTGGTCAACACCGACCCGGCGGAGAAGATCCGCGAGCTGAAGAAGGAAGACGGCAAGGACATCTGGCTCGTCGGCGGCGGCGCGCTGGCCGGGGCGCTGCGCGACGAAGTGGACGAGCTGCACCTCAAGCTGTACCCGGTGGTCCTCGGCTCCGGCGCGCCCCTGTTCGACGCCGGGTTCTCGGTGGACAGCTATCGGCTCGCCGACAGCCGGACGTTCGAGAGCGGCGTCGCCTTGCTGCGGTACGTCCGCGCCTGAGCCCCCGTGAACGACGTCGCCGAACTGACGGAGCGGATCTGGCGCACGGACGCTCCCAGCATGCTGGGAGCGCTCAGCCGCCGGCTCGGCGACTTCGACCGAGCCGAGGAAGCCCTGTCGGAAGCGATCGCCGAAGCTCTCAAGCGGTGGCCTGGCGAGGGAGTGCCGTCCAGTCCCGCCGGTTGGCTGGTCACCACCGGCTGGCGCAAGGCGATCGACCGGCTTCGCCGGGACGCGGCCGGGCGGGAGAAAGCCGTTCGGGCAGCGGCGGAACCGCCGCCGGAGCCGGGGGTCGACGACCGGCTCGCGATGATTTTCGCGTGCTGCCACCCGGATTTGCCGGAACCGGCACAGGTCGCGCTGACGCTGTACGCCGCCGGCGGGTTGACCACCGCCGAGATCGCCGCCGCCTTTCTGGTGCCGGTGCCGACGATGGCGCAACGGCTTTCGCGAGCCAAGCGGCTGTTGCGGGAACGCGGCATCGGATTCGAACCGCCGCGGCCGCACGAATACGCCGACCGGCTGCCGGCCGTGCTCGCCGTGCTCTATTTGGTGTTCAACGAGGGTTATCTGGCCAGCGGGGATTCGGCGCAGCGGCGGGAATTGGCGCGCGAGGGCGTCGAGTTGGCTCGGCAGCTCGCCAATGCGCTGCCTCGCGAACCGGAAGCCGCCGGGCTGGCCGCGTTGCTGGAGTTGCAGCAGGCGCGCGTCGCGGCGCGGTTCGACGCGCAGGACCGGATCGTGGTGCTGGAACAGCAGGATCGGCGATTGTGGGACGGTCCGGCGATTCAGCGGGCACTGCTCCGGTTGCGCGAGGCGGTGCGGCTCGGCCGGCCCGGGCCTTATCAAACCCGGGCCGGCATCGCCGCGATCCACGCTGTCGCAAGGAGTTTCGCGGACACCGATTGGGCCGGCGTACGCGCGATGTACGACCGGCTTCACGCGCTGGATCCCTCGCCGGTGGTACTGCTGAACCGAGCCGTGGCCACGCGGTACGCCGTCGGCCCAGGCCCGGCGCTCGACGAGGTCGACGCGCTCGAGCAAGCCCTGTCCGGCTATCACCTGTGGCACGCGGCCCGCGCCGATTTGCTGGCCGCGCTCGGTCGGCCGGACGACGCGCTCGTGTCGGCGGAACGAGCACTGGAGCTGGCTTCGAATCCGGCCGAGCGCGAGCTGATGACGCGCCGGATAGCCGAGTTCGCGCGGTAGCCTGACCCGCATGGCCGACACTCCGCCGCCGCAAACCGTGTACCCCAACCTCACCTACACGGATCCGAAAGCGGCGCTCGAATTCCTCGTCGAGGCGTTCGGATTCGAGTCGCATTTCGTGGTCGACGGAGCGAACGGCGTCGAGCACGCCCAGGTCCGCGCGGGCGCGAGCCTCATCTTCCTCAGCCGGGACCACGAGGCCGACCAGTACGGCATGCACAGCCCGCTCGTGCTGGGCGGCACCAGTCACGCGTTGTGCGTATGGGTGCCGGACAGCACGCTCGACCGCCACCAGGCCCGGGCCGAGGCCGCCGGCGCGCGGATCCTCAACCCGGTGCACGATTCCCCGGCCGGAGTCCGCGAGTACTCGTGCGCCGATCCCGAGGGCCAGGTCTGGACCTTCAGCAGCTACGCGGGCGAGTAACCGCCGCTCACCGGCGCCCGCTGGGTTTGCCGGGACGAGCTTCTCGCCGTCAGCCGGGAATCATGGCGCTCCGGGCGGCCGGCGACTCACTCCTCTTCGCGGCTCATCACCGGCCGGACCTCCACCGCGCTCGCCCCCGGACCCAGCGGCCAGCTCGCGGCGACCTCGACCGCCTCGTCGATGTCTCCGCACTCCAGCAGGATCACCGAACCGACGATCTCCTTGAGCTCCACGTACGGCCCGTCGGTGATCAGCGGTTGTCCGTTCGCCCCGGCCCGCACTGTCTTCGCCGTCTCGCGGGGCTGCAGTTCGATGCCGGTACCGACCTTGCCGGCTGCCAGCGTTCGAACCACGCGTAGATCTGCTTCATCGCGTCCTCCTCGTCCGCCGGGGACAAAGCGGCCCATTCGCGGTCGTCGCCGCAGATCAGCATCGCGTACTGCACGGTTTCTCCTCCTGGTCGGAAAACACTCTCGACCGGATGACGAACGGGCGGTCCCGGTTTTCGACAAGGCTCAGCCGAGCGCGGCCATCCACTCCGCCCACTTCGCTTCCTCCGCAGCCACATCGACGTCCGACGCGACGATGTGGTGCGTCGCCACCAGCGGGCCGCGGAAGCCTTGCATGAAGCAGAAAAGTCCCTCGTCGGTACGGATCCCGACGGTCTGGCCGTTCGCCGCATACAGCACACCATCCGACCTGGCGAGCCGGACTTTCGCGCCGACAGTCAGCTCTTCGACGCCCAATTCCCTCGCCAGCGCGGCCCACAGCGCAGGCCAGTCCGCGATCACCGTCGAACCGAACGCGGTGACCGGCTTCGCCGTCCGGCCGGGGAAGTACCGCACGAACTCCACCAGGTTGCGGAAGAACAGCGCGCCGCCCGCCTGCATGGCCTCGAACTCGTCCGCCCAGTCGTCGCCGGGCAGGAAGCCGCTCGTGACGCAGCGGATCACCGAGCTGCCGCCGTCCCGGCCCTCGACGAGGAATTCGTACGCGATCCGCCGTCCGTCCGGCTCCGGTTCGCCGCCGTAGGCCAGGCGGCGGGGCGGGTCCCACGCGGTGATCGCGTGCGTCGGCTCGTAGGCGGCGAACGCTCCGCGCACCGCGCCGCCCACTCCGCCTTCGACCTCGTTGCGGCCCATGAACCAGGAGTCGATGCCCGGCCCGGTCGCGATCGCCGCCCAGACCTGCTCCGGCTCGACCGGGACCTCGGCGACGTCGATCTCCCGGAATTCCTTACCCATGCTCGTTTTCCTCCCCCATCGGCACGCTCGGGTGCACCGCCAGCACCACGCGGTGCGCGCGGCCGTTCTCGGCTTTTTCGTCGTGGTACTTCCCCACCAGCGTGGTCACCGCGGTCGCCAGTTCCTCCGCGAACGCGGCGCGGTCGGCCGCCGAAGCGAACCGGACCTCGCCGTCGAGCGCGAAGGTGGCGACGCGCTTTTTCGCTTTCGCCGCACCGGTAATGAGGATCCCGACGTCGCGCACCAGCCGTCCCGCGACCGCCAGCAGCCAGCGCGCGGACAGCCGGTCCGGAGACTGCGCCGGATCGGGCTGCACGGCGGCGAGCGCGGACGGCGAGATCACGTACGACGACGCGGTCGCCTGCATCATCCGCTCGGTGACGTTGCCTTTGCGCCGCTCTTCGACCAGCTCCACGAGCCCGTGCTTTTCCAGCGCGCGCAGGTGGTAGTTCACTTTCTGCCTCGGCAGGTCGACGCGGGCGGCCAGCATCGTCGCCGAGGCCGGCTGCGCCAGTTCGGCCAGCAGCCGGGCGCGGACCGGGTCCAGCGACACCTCGGCCGCGGCCGCGTCCTCGATCACCGCAACGGGAAACATGCGTCCCATCGTCGCGTCAGAACACTCAGCTTGTCAAGACAGATTTTGTTGTCGGTGGACCTCATTGACGACGGACGCGATCCGCGGGACCACCTGCGCGGCGGCCTCCAGCGGGACGACGTGCCCCACGCCGGGCAGCACCACGGCGTATCCCTGGGCGAGCCCGTGCACGAACTGCTCGACGTCGGCGGGCGCGACGATCCGGTCCCGCTCCCCCACGATCGCCGTCACGGGCAGGTCTCCGGCCAGCGTCAACGCGGCCTCGCGCGCGTAGGCGTCGAGCGCGGGCCGGAACTGCGAGATGGTGTGCGGCCAGTTGCCGCGGATCATCTTGACGGTGAGCTCGACCAGGTCCGGGTCGGGATCGTCGCCGAACAGCCACCAGCGCAGCCCGGCGCTCACCGCGCGGCTGGTGTGCTCGCGGACCAGCCCGTACAGCTTCGCGCCCAGCACCATTTCCAGGTCCTGCGCGACTTTCCCGAGCGCGTTGGGCCAGGCCGCGGACGCCTCGGTGGCGATCCGTCCCGACGACGTCGACAGCAGCACCAGCCCGCCGGCGCGCGCGGCGAACAGCTCCGGATGCCGCTGGGTCAGCGACATCACGGCGAGCCCGCCCATGTCGTGCCCGACGAGCACTACGCGGCCGTGCGGGACAGCCTGCTCGATCACCTCGGCGAGGTCGTCGGCGAGCTGGCCCATCGTCGCGGTGCCCCGCGCGGCCCGGCCGGATTCGCCGTGCCCGCGGTGGTCGTAGCTGACCACCGCGAGCGGATGCTCGACCGCGTCCGGCAGCACCGGCGCGATCCGGCCCCAGCTGCGCTGGTCGAGCGCGTAGCCGTGCAGCAGCACGACCGTCACGGCCGCCGCCGGATCGCCCCTGCGCACGAGGTGCAGGGGCGTGCCGTCGGCGAGCCGGAACCCGGGCATCAGGACGAGCGGAGGAACCGGTCCAGCACGCGGACGCCGAACTTGAGCGCGTCGACCGGGACGCGCTCGTCGACCCCGTGGAAGAGCCCGGAGAAGTCGAGGTCGGCGGGCAGTTTCAGCGGCGCGAAGCCGAAGTTGCGGATGCCGAGCTGCTGGAAGGACTTCGCGTCGGTGCCGCCGGAGAGCATGTACGGCAGGGTGCGCGCGCCCGGGTCCTCGGCGAGCACCGCGGCGGTCATGGCGTCGACGAGCGCCCCGTCGAACGTCGTCTCGACCGGCGGCAGCTCCATCCACTCCTTCTCGATGTCCGGCCCCAGCAGCTCGTCCAGCTCGCGGTCGAACGCCTCGAGCCGCCCGGGCAGGATGCGGCAGTCGACGGCAGCTTCGGCCACCGACGGAATCACGTTCGACTTGTAACCGGCGGTGAGCATCGTCGGATTCGCGGTGTCGCGCAGCGTCGCGCCGATCATCCGGGAGATGTTGCCCAGCTTCGCGACCGCGCCCTCAAGATCGTCCTCCGGAAAATCCCAGCCGGTGATCTCGGTGACCCCGGCGAGGAACTCGCGCACGGAATCGGTCAGCACCAACGGGAACTGGTGCTGCCCCAGCTTCGCCACGGCCTCGGCCAGCTTGGTGACCGCGTTGTCGCGATGGATCATCGACCCGTGGCCCGCCGTGCCGCGCACGCGCAGCTTCATCCAGCGGATGCCCTTCTCGGCCGTCTCGATCACGTACGCGCGGACGTTGTCCTTCAAGGTGATCGAGAAGCCGCCGACCTCGCTGATCGCCTCGGTAACGCCCTCGAACAACTCCGGCCGGTGCTCGACAAGCCACTGCGCCCCGAACTTGCCGCCCGCTTCTTCGTCGGCGACGAACAGGAACACGAGGTCGCGCGGCGGCACGATATTGTTGATCTTGTAGTGCCGGGCCAGGGCCAGCGTCATGCCGACCATGTCCTTCATGTCGACCGCGCCGCGCCCCCACACGTACCCGTCCTGGACCGCCCCCGAGAACGGGTGCACCGACCACTCGGCCGGATCCGCCGGGACGACGTCGAGGTGGCCGTGGATCAGCAGTGCGCCCCTGCTCGGATCGGCCCCTGGCAGCCGCACGATGACGTTGTGCCGGTCCTTGCCGCCGGACTCGACGTAGGTGATCTCGTACCCGGCGTCGGTCAGCTTCTCCGCGACGTACTCAGCCGCGACGCGCTCCCCCACGAGGGTTTCGGGGTCGCCGGTGTTGGTGGTGTCGATGCGGATCAGCTCGCTGGTAAGCGTGACAGCCTCGTCCGCGGCGGCGTCGATCAAGTTCGGTTGGGTCACCGGCCATTCCTATCATCCGCAGCGAGAGCACGCCGTCGTCCCGGCGAGTGGAACCAACACCGGGCGCGCCGAACCGCAGTCTGTGAGCGTTCCCCTCACAGACTCTGATTCCCTCAGGGTTCCCCTCACGACCCGCATTCCCTCAAGGACCCCCTCACGGAATCAGATTCCCTCAAGGAGTCCTCCACAGACCGCCTTCGCCTGCCGCCGGATGCGCCCCACGTGGCATTGGGTGCATTCCACGCACCCAATGTGGCATTCGTTGCATCTGACGCACCCAACGCCACATCGGGGCGCTAGCCCCACGCCACCCACCGCACCGACGCACCCCACGATCGAGGCACCCAGCCCCTCCCCCGCACCCCGATACGAAGCCTTCTCTGCGGTTCGGGGGTGCTTGTCAAGGCATCTTTCCCGCCTTGACAAGCACCCCCGAACCGTCAGCACACTCAAGCTTCGGGGTGCCCCACGCAACCACCGGGCGCAATGTCGCCGCCAGGCGACGAGCCGCCCGAATCACCCCGCCACCACACCCCGCACCGACTGATCCGCCAGTCAACCCAAGATCGCAACTCCTTGGCACACAGCCGTTCTTTCACACCGTTACGTGTCAAACCCCACCAGAGTTGCGATTTTCGCAACGCGGAGTTACCGTCTCCGGCCATGGACGAAACAGACCGGCTGAGAGAACGAGTGCGCCAGCTGATCCAGTCCATGCCCGTCCCCCAACGGGAGTTCGCCTCCGCTATCGGCCTGGACCAGACCAAACTCTCCAAGGCCCTCAACGGCTCCCGCCGGTTCTCCCCGCACGAACTCGTCCGCGTGGCCGAATACTCCGGCGTAACCGTGAATTGGCTGCTCAACGGCAGCGACGACGCCAAAACCGTCACCGCCGTCCCAGCCCCCGCGGCCGGTACCGCGAGCGACCCGGACGACCTGGCCCACTCCGAGCCAAGGCGGCGGATCCTCGAAACCGCCTGGCAGCTCATCGCCGAACGCGGCTATCACCGGGTGCGCATCGCCGACATCGCCCAAGCGTGCGGCACCAGCACCGCGGCCATCCACTACCACTTCCCCACCAAGACCGAAGTTCTCGACGAAGCGTTGCGGCGCAACGTAAAGCTCGCCTTCGACCGGCAGGTCGCCGAGCTCCACGCGGTGCCCGGCGCGCACGACCGGCTGCTCAAGCTGGTCGAACTCCAATTGCCCACCGAGGGCCTGCTGCGCGCCGAATGGTCGGTGTGGCTGCAGGTCTGGAACGAGGTCGCGCTCGACCCGCGGCTGCGTTCGCTCTACACCGATTCCTACGACCGCTGGTACCAGACCATTCTCATGACCATCCGCACCGGCCAGGAGCAGGGCGTGTTCCGCCTGGCCGACCCCGAGGCCGCCACCGCGCAGCTCACCGCGCTGATCGACGGCCTCGGCATCCAGGTGCTGACCGGACGGCCCGGCAGCACGGTGGGCGCGATGCGCGCGCACCTGCACGACTTCATCGACCGCTCGATCGTCCAAGGAGCCTGATGAACCACGAGGTCATCGTCACCTGCGCGCTCACCGGCGCGGGGGACACCACCCGCCGGAGCCCGCACGTCCCGGTCAGCCCGGCGCAGATCGCCGAGAGCGCCATCGAGGCCGCCGACGCCGGCGCGGCCGTGGTCCACATCCACGTGCGCGAACCCGAAACCGGAGCCCCGTCGCGGGACGTCGCGCTGTATCGCGAGGCGGTGCGGCTGGTCAAAGAGTCCGGTGTGGACGTCGTCGTCAACCTCACCGCGGGGATGGGCGGCGACCTCGTCATCGACGCCGAGGACCCGCTCAAGCCGGTCGACGGCACCGACCTCGTCAACGCGCACGACCGGCTCCCGCACGTCGAGGAACTCCTGCCGGACATCTGCACGCTCGACTGCGGTTCGCTCAACTTCGGCGAGGGCAACCAGCTTTACGTGTCCACTCCGGACATGCTGCGCACCGGCGCGAAGCGGATCCAGGAGCTGGGCGTGAAGCCCGAACTGGAGATCTTCGACACCGGCAACCTCTGGTTCGCCACGAAAATGGTCTCCGAAGGCCTGATCGACCCGCCGCCGCTTTTCCAGCTGTGCATGGGAATCCCGTACGGCGCTCCGCCGGATCCCGGGCTGCTGCAGGCGATGGTGCACCTGCTGCCGGAAGGCGCGCAGTGGGCGTCGTTCGCCATCGGCCGCGACCAGATGCCGTGGGTCGCGCAGTCGGTGCTGCTGGGCGGGCACGTCCGGGTCGGGCTGGAGGACAACCTCTACCTGGCGCGCGGCGTCAAGGCCACCAACGGCCAGCTCGTGGAACGCGCGGTCGACATCGTCCAGAAGCTCGGCGCGGACATCGCCAGCCCGGACCGGGCGCGGGAAATCCTCGGGCTGAAGGAGCGCGTGAATGCCTGAGACCACTGTGGACACTGTCGCCTGCATCGGAGCCGGAGTCATCGGCGGCGGCTGGGTCGCGCACTTCCTCGCCCAGGGCTTCGACGTCCGGGCCTGGGATCCAGCGCCGGACGCCGCGGAGAAGCTCGAACGGCTCGTCAACGCGGCGTGGCCCGCGCTCACCGAACTGGGCCTCAAGCCAGGCGCGAGCCGAGACCGGCTCACCGTCACCGCGACACTCGCGGAGGCCGTCGAAGGCGTGGGCTTCGTGCAGGAAAGCGCGCCGGAAGACTTGGCGCTCAAGCAGAAACTGCTCGCCGACATCGACGCCGTCACCGCGCCGGACGTCGTGATCGCCTCGTCCACCTCCGGCTACGGCATGACCGAAATGCAGGTCGCCGCGAAGACGCCGGAACGGCTCGTGGTCGGGCATCCGTTCAACCCGCCGTACCTGATCCCGCTGGTCGAGGTCGCGGGCGGGAAGCTCAGCGCGCCGTGGGCGGTCGAGCAGGCCGCCGAGTTCTATCGGCGCGTCGGCAAGTCCGTGATCACCATGGACCGCGAGGTGCCCGGGTTCATCGCGAACCGGCTCCAGGAAGCGCTGTGGCGGGAAGCCCTGCACATGGTCGCGAACGGCGAGGCGACCGTCGAGCAGATCGACCTCGCGATCACCGACGGGCCTGGCCTGCGCTGGCCGATCCAGGGCCCGATGCTGACGTTCCACTTGGCGGGCGGCGAAGGCGGCATGGCGCACATGCTCGACCACTTCGGACCGTCGCTGAAGTCGCCGTGGACCCGCCTCGAAGCGCCGGAACTCACCAAAGACCTGCGCGACGCCGTGGTCGCCGGCTGCGACGACGAGGCGGACGGGCGCACGATCGCCGACCTGATCGCCGAACGCGACCGGGCGGTCATCGCGATCCAGCGCGCGGTCGGGCAGGCCCGTCGTGGCTGAGTACCGCGACCGGGTCCGTCCAGAGTGGATCGACTACAACGGCCACCTCTCCGAGCCGTATTACGTGCTCGTCTTCGGCGACGCGACCACCGCGCTGATGGACATCGTCGGCCTCGGTCCCGGCTACCGCGAGAGAACCGGGGCGTCGCTGTACACAGTGGAGGCTCACGTGCGGTACCTGCGCGAAGTCGGCGCGGACGCCGAGCTTGAAGTGACGACCTCCGTGCTGTCAGTCGGCGCGAAAAAGGTGCGGCTCTGCCACGAGATGCGGGTCGGCGGCGAACTCGTCGCCACCGAAGAGCTGTTGTGCCTGCACGTATCCGGGGGCCGCGCGACGCCGTTCCCCGCCGAGGTGGCCACCGCGCTCGACACGCACCTCGCCCCGGTCCCGGACTACGCGGGACGCGCCATCGCCTGATCCCCTCCCCCACCGTGTCGTGAGTGGCAATCCCGGTTCTAACCGGGATTGCCACGCACGACACCCGCTCGAAAGTCACCCATGGAAGCCCGATGTAAACCGACCGACGTTTCCCGCCGCCGATTCCTCACCGCCGCGCTCGCCGGCGCGACGCTCGCCGGCACCGCTCCCCTGCTGGCCGCCTGCGGCTCCACTGTCGCCGCGGCCGTGCCCTCCGGGCCGCCCAAACGAGGCGGCACTCTCCGCGTCGGAGTCACCGGCGGAGGCGCGTCCGACACGCTCGACCCGCACATCCCCGCCACCAACCCGGACATCGCGCGGGTGCTCAACCTCTACGAGCCGCTCCTGCTGCGCGATCACGACTACCGGCTCCAGATGCTGGTCGCCGAATCGCTGAAGTCCTCGCCGGACGCGCGCACCTGGACCGCCGTGCTGCGGTCGGGTATCCGCTTCCACGACGGCCGCCCGGTGACGCCGGCCGACGTCGTCGCGACCTTCCGCCGGATCACCGACCCGAAGGACCCGAAGAGCGGCGCGGCCGGGCTGACCATGCTCGGCGAGGTCGTCGCCACCGGCGACCGGACCGTCGAATTCCGCCTCACCTCACCGAATTCCGGCTTCGACGACCTGCTCGGCCAGTACAGCCTCGGCATCGTCCCGGCCGACTTCGACGTCAAGCGGCCGATCGGCACCGGACCGTTCAAGGCCGACACGTTCACCGCGGGCCTGCAGAGCACCTTCGTGCGCAACGAGCACTACTGGCGGCCGGGCGAGCCGTATCTCGACCGGTTGTCGCTCATCAACTTCTCCGACGACGACGCCCGGATCAACGCCCTCCTCTCGTCCCAAGTGGACGCCATCGACCAGGTTCCCGTGGCGCTCGTGGACGTGCTCCGCAGCGACCCGCGCGTCCAGGTGCTGCGGTCGGAAACCGGGACGTGGCTGCCGTTCACCATGCGGGTCGACCGCCCGCCGTTCAACGATGTCCGCGTGCGCCAGGCGCTGCGCCTGGTGGTCGACCGCGAGCAGATGATCAACCAGGTGCTCAGCGGGCAGGGCCGGGTCGGCAACGACCTGTACGCGCCCTTCGACCCCGCGTACAACCGGCAGCTGCCGCAACGGAAGCAGAACATCGCCGAGGCGAAACGGCTGCTCGCCGAGGCGGGCAAGCCGAATCTCGACATCGAACTGGTCACCGCGCCGATCCAGGCCGGTGCGGTCGAGGCCGCCCAGGTGTTCCAGCAGCAGGCCAAGGCGGCGGGCGTGAACGTGCGGATCCGGAAGATCGACACGACCACGTTCTACGGCGAGAACTACCTGTCCTGGGATTTCGCGCAGGACTTCTGGTACACCCGCAACTACCTGCCGCAGGTCGCGTCCGGTTCGCTGCCGAAAGCGCCGTACAACGAAACCCATTGGAACGACCCGGAATTCACCGACCTTGTCACGCGGGCGAGCGCCACCGTGGATCCGAAAGCGCGCACCGGGCTGCTTCAAAAGGCGCAGCAAATCGAGTACGAGCGCGGCGGCCTGATCGTGTGGGGCTTCGTCGACCAGGTCGACGCGTACCAGTCCTATGTGGCCGGTTTCGTGCCGGACCGGACCGGGATCTCGCTGTCGGGCTACCAGTTCCGGCAGGTCTGGCTCGGCACGGCGGAAGGAGGCGCGGCATGACCAGACTGATCCTCAAGCGGCTTCTCGTGAGTCTTGTGGTGCTGTGGCTGGTCACGCTGCTGGTGTTCGTCGCGACGCTGCTGCTGCCGGGCGATCCGGCCCGGGCCATCCTCGGCCAGCAGGCGACTCCGGAGCGGATCGCCGCGCTGCAGCACGCGCTGCACCTCGACGAACCGGTCTGGCAGCGCTACCTCTCCTGGCTCGGCGGCCTGTTCACGGGCGATCTCGGCACCTCGACCTCCACGCAGGGCCCGGTCACGACGCTGCTGGCGGACCGGGTGTCGGCCTCGCTGGTGCTGCTCGTGCTCGCCGCGGTGATCGCCACCCCGCTCGGGCTGGCACTCGGCACGTGGAGCGCGATGCGCCGCGGCCGCGCCAGCGACCAGGTGGTGTCCGGAATCAGCCTGGTGATCGCCGCGCTGCCGGAGTTCGTCATCGGCGTGGCGCTCATCGTTCTCTTCGCGACCACAGTGTTCCGCTTTCTGCCGTCAGTCACGCTCACGCCACCAGGCGAAGCGGTATGGGCCCAACCCAGCCAGCTTGTCCTGCCAGTGCTCACTCTCGTGCTCGTTGTGACGCCGTACATCACGCGGATGATGCGCGCGACGATGAACGAAGTCCTCGACTCCGGCTACGTGGAAATGGCCCGGCTCAAGGGAATGCGCGAGCGGACGGTGCTGCTGCGGCACGCCTTGCCGCACGCGGTCGGCCCGGTCGCGCAGGTCGTCGCGATCCAGCTGGCGTGGCTGGCCGGCGGCGTCGTGGTGGTCGAATTCCTGTTCCGCTACCCCGGCATCGGCCAGGCGCTGATCGACGCGGTCGGCAAACGCGACGTCGCCGTGGTCCAGGCGGTGACGCTGCTGATCGCCGCGGTCTACATCGTGGTGAACCTGCTGGCCGACGTGATCGGCATCCTCGCTGATCCCAAGCTCCGGACGGAGGCAGTGCGATGACCGCGGTCGAAGAAGAACAGGTGGTCCCCGCCGTCCCGGAAACGCCGCCGCGCGCGGCCGGGCTGATCCGCACCGCCTGGGCGTTCCCGCAGGCCAAAGTCGGCACCGTACTGGCCGGAGTCGTCGTTCTCGTGGCGTTGCTCGGCCCGTGGCTCGGGCCGATCATCACCGGCCACACCACCACCGACTTCGCCGGGAAACCGTTCAAGCCCGACGGTCTGATGGGCACCGACGGCCTGGGCCGCGACGTCCTCACCCGCTTCCTCGCGGGCGGCACCACGCTGCTGCTGTACGCCGTCCTCGCCACCGCACTCGGCATCGTGCTGGGCGCGCTGCTCGGCATGATCGCCGGATACGGCGGCGGCTGGCTGGACAGCCTGCTGATGCGCGGCAACGACGTCCTGCTGTCGTTCCCGCAGCTGGTCATCGCGCTGCTGGCGATCGCAGTCATCGGCCCGAAGGGCTGGCTGCTGGTGCTGGTCATCGGGCTGACTCACGCGCCGCGGACCGCACGGGTCGCCCGCCAGGCGACAGTCTCGGTGCGCAACCACGACTACATCCGCGCCGCCGAGATGTACGCGGTCCCGCGCAGCCGGATCCTGCTGCGCGAGATCCTGCCGAACATCACTGGTCCGCTGATGGTGGAGCTGGGCCTGCGGCTGACCTACTCGATCGGCTACATCGCCTCGCTGTCGTTCCTCGGGCTCGGCATCCAGCCGCCGACCGCGGACTGGGGCCTGATGATCAACGAGAACCGGATCGCGCTCGTCGTGCAGCCGTGGGGCGTGCTGCTCCCGGTGGCCGCGATCGCGGTGCTGGCCGTCGGCACGAACCTCGTCGCCGACTCGCTCGCCTCGGCCGCGGCCGGGCGGACCCGGGAGGGACGGGCATGACGACCGCTCTGGAGGTGACCGGACTGGCCGTGCGCACGACCGCGGGCCGTCCGGTGCTGCATTCGGTGTCCTACGAGATCGCGCCCGGCGAGGTCCTCGCGCTCGTCGGCGAATCCGGCTCCGGCAAGACGACCGCCGGATTGGCCGCGCTCGGCCATTTCCGGCGCGGGCTGGTGTCCGGCGGCGGCAAGGTGGTGCTGCATCCGCGCGACGGCGAACCCGTCGACGTCCTGACGCTCGACGACGCCGCGCGCCGCCAGTTGCGGGGCAGCGCCGTCGCGTACATCCCGCAGGACCCGGCGTTGTCGCTCAACCCCGCGCTGCGGGTCGGCCGGCAGATCGCCGAAGTGCTGGAAACGCACGGGTATCCGGGTTCCGCGG
Organism: Amycolatopsis sp. cg13; assembly: GCF_041346965.1. GTDB lineage: Bacteria > Actinomycetota > Actinomycetes > Mycobacteriales > Pseudonocardiaceae > Amycolatopsis. The sequence continues at coordinate 777,892 of NZ_CP166848.1, read as the reverse complement.
ACGAGCGGGTGGCCGAGGTGCTCGCCGAGGTCGGGCTGCCGTCCGACGAGGCCTACCAGCGGCGATACCCGCACCAGCTGTCCGGCGGGCAACAGCAGCGGGTCGGCATCGCGATGGCTTTCGCGTGCCGCCCGAGCGTCGTGGTGCTGGACGAACCGACCACCGGGCTCGACGTGAAGACCCAGGCGCTGGTGCTGGAAACCGTCCGGCAGTTGACCTCCGAACACGGTGTCGCGGCGCTCTACATCACGCACGACCTCGCCGTGGTGGCGCAGCTTGCCGACCGCGTTGCCGTGATGTACCAGGGAGATCTGGTCGAATGCGGCGTCGCCGAGGAAGTGCTGCGGCGGCCGAAACACGCGTACACGAAGCGGCTTCTCGCAGCGGTGCCAGACCTCGGCGCGGAACCCGCCGCCGCTCCCCCGCCAGACGACGCGGTGCTCGCCGCGCGCGACATCCGGCTGGCCTACGGGCAGCAGAAGGTGTTGCGCGGCATCGATCTCGCCGTGACGCGCGGGGAAAGCGTGATGCTGCTCGGCGAGTCCGGCTCCGGGAAAACCACGCTGTCGCAGTGCATCGCCGGACTGAATCGGGGCTTCACCGGCACCGTCGCGCTCGAAGGCACTCCGCTGGCCCCAGCCGCCCGGCAGCGCAGCACCGATGAGCTCCGGCGGATCCAGTACGTCTTCCAGAGCCCGTTCTCGTCGCTGAACCCGCGCAAGACGATCGCGCAGTCGATCGAGGTTCCGTTGGTGCGCTTGACTTCCCTCTCCCGCACCGAGCGGCGGAAGCGCGTCGCCGAGACATTGGATCGGGTCCGCCTTCGGCAAGACCTCGCGAACCGGCTGCCCGACCAGCTCAGCGGCGGCGAACGGCAACGCGCCGCGATCGCCCGCGCGCTCGTGACCACGCCGGACGTCCTCGTGTGCGACGAGGTCACCTCGGCGCTGGACGTGTCCGTGCAGGCCACCATCGTGGAGCTGCTCGGCGAACTGCGCCGGGAACTCGGCATGGCGATGCTGTTCGTGACGCACAACATCGCCCTCGCCCCGGAGGTGGCGGACCGGATCGCGGTCCTGCGCGGCGGCGAGATCGTCGAGGAAGGCACCGTCGAATCGGTGCTGAGCTCCCCGTCGCACGAGTACACCAGCGAACTTCTCGCTACGACGCCGAGGCTGTGAGGAGCCGGTCATGACTGTGCACGGAGCGGTTGAGCCCGGCTATGAGGGCGTGCGGGAAGCGTTCGGCGACATCATCGAAGCGACCACCGGCGGAGCCGCGTTCAGCGTGTTCCGCGACGGAGCGCCGGTAGTGGAGCTGTGGGGCGGCTCGGCGGCGGACGGCGTGCCGTGGACCGAAGACACCCGCGCCGTGCTGTTCAGCGGCACGAAAGGCGTGGTCGCGACCGTCCTGGCGATCCTGACCGCGCAGGGAAAACTCGACCCGGACGAACGTGTCGCCCGCTACTGGCCCGAGTTCTCCATGGCAGGCAAGGAGGAGGTGCCCGTCTCGCAGGTCCTGTCGCACACCGTCGGCCTGCCCTACGTCGAGCCCGACCTGCCGATGCTGGACAACGCGGTGAACGCCGATGCCCTGGCCGTCCAGCGTCCATTGTGGACTCCCGGTACGAAGGTCGCGTACCACGCGCTCACCTACGGCTACCTCGCCACCGAGCTGGCCCGGCGCGTCACCGGCGAGGATCTGGGTGCCCTCGTCCGCGATTTCCTCGCCGAGCCGCACGGCCTCGACCTGCGGCTCGGCACCCCGCCGACCGTCCCGGTCGCGACCCTGCGACGCGCGCCCGGCTACCGGATCAGCACCTTCCTCCGGGACGAGGAACGCCGCCGGATCGTCGAGCGGATGTACCGCGGCCTGCTCGATTCCGGCGACTCGATGAACTCGCCGGAGTACCGCGGCGCGACGCTGGCGGCAGGCGGCGCAGTCGGCACCGCCACCGCGATGGCCCGCCTGTACGACCTGTTGCGCTCCGGCAAACTCGTTCCGGACGACATCCTCGCCCAGGCGACGCGTACCTGGTCCGAGGGCATCGACGCGATCAACGACCGCCCGCTGCGCTTCGGCCTCGGCTTCGAACTGGCCGACCCGATCGGCACCTACGGCCCCGCCGACGCCGATCCCGCAGCCTTCGGCCATTCCGGTGCCGGAGGCGGCCGCCACGGCGCGTGGCCGACCCGGGGACTGTCGTTCTCCTTCGTGACGAACGAACTCCAGGCCGAGGATGTCGACCACCGGGCTTCCTCATTGCTGGCGGCGCTGCACGAGGCCGTCTGACCTACCGTGGGACACATGCGGATCGTGTCCCTGCTGCCCGCCGCCACCGACCTGGTCGCCGTCCTCGGCAAGGCGGACGACCTGGTCGGCCGCACCCACGAATGCGACTGGCCGGCCGAAGTCGCGTCCGTGCCGGTGGTGACCGCCGCGGACCTCGACTCCGACGCCCTGACCAGCCGCGAAATCTCCACCGCCGTCGACGCGTCGCACCAAGGATCGTCGCTCTACTCCGTCGACCTGGAGCAGCTGGCCGCCCTCGCGCCAGACCTCGTGCTCACGCAAGACCTGTGCGAGGTCTGCGCGGTGTCCTACACCCGCGTCGCAGCGGCGGTCAGGATGCTCGACGCCGGACCGCGCGTGCTCAGTCTCGAACCGCGCACTCTGGACGAAGTCCTCGACTGCCTGACCACCCTCGGCGACGCGCTGGGCGTCCCAGACGTCGCCGCCGCCCGCGCAGCCGAACTCCGCTCACGGCTCACCGCCTTGCGGAACAGAGTCGCCGGGCTCCCCCGGCCACGGGTGGTCGCGCTCGAATGGCTCGACCCGCTCTGGCCCGCCGGGCACTGGGTGCCCGAGCAGATCACCGCCGCGGGCGGCACGCCGCTGCTCGCCGAACCGGGCGAGCACACCAAGCCGATGACGTGGGACGCCGTGGTCGCCGCCCGCCCGGACGTCCTGCTCGTCCTCCCCTGCGGCTTCTCCCCGGACCGCACCGAGGCCGAGCTGGACGTCCTCACCTCGCGGCCAGGCTGGACCGGCCTGCCCGCCGTCCGGAACGACCGGGTCTGGCTCCTCGACGGCCCGTCCTACTTCAACCGCCCCGGCCCCCGAGCAGTGCGCGGCGCGGAGATCCTCGCGACCGTGCTCCACGACGTCCCCGCTGATCCACCAGTCAGCGCTGACGAAGCCCGCCCGATCTGACGCTTTCGCCCGCAACTCGCGTCCGCCGCTCCCCCTCGAATCCGCCCTTACCCCCGAAAAGATCGCCCGCGCGGGAAGCCAACGGACCCCTTTCGTGTTGTCCTCCAAGCAGGACCGGCATGAAACGGGGTGCGTCGCTTGAGCTCATCCGAACGGCACGCGGCGGACTACCCCGCGCACCGGCTGGCCGTCGATCTCCCGATCGCCGCCCTCCTCATCGCGTCCCTTGCCCACTGGATCCGGGGCGCTCCCGCCGACGGCGTCATCTTCTTCGCCGCCGCGATCCTCCTGCTCTTCACCGAACGCCACAGCACCGCCGACGCTCTCCTCGCACCGTCCACCCGGCTCCCCGGCACTTCGCTGATCGCCGCCGTCGCGCTGGTAGCCCTGGTCTTCGGCCGCCAGACCGTGCCGATGTTCCTGGTCATCGCCGCGATCGGCATCGGCGCGCTGGTCGTCGAATGGCGGGATCCCTCGCTCCCGCCGCAACCGGTCCCGCGCCGAGGCTGGCTGTGGGTCGCGCTGGCGATCTCCTGGTGCCTCTGGGAACTCGTCTCCTTCATCTACGAACAAGCTGCGGGCGGGCTATCGCTCACGCATCCGACGATGAGCGACCTCGTCGACCCGATGCTCGACAACCGCGTCGTCCAAGCGCTCGCGCTCGGCGTCTGGGTCGCCGCCGGGCTGGCGATGCTGCGCGCGGCCGCCGCAGCGAGGAGAACGGCATGAGCAGCAGGCTGATCACCGAAATCGGCTTCGGCGCGATCGTGGCCGCCGCGATCCTGCTGTGGCTGGGCAGCCATCTGTTCCCGAAGAAGATCCCGCCGCTGACGCGTGTGCTCTCCGCGCTGATGCGCAAGCGGTCGACCCGGATCGCGCTCGTGCTGGCCTGGTGGTGGGTCGGCTGGCACTTCTTCGTGCAGAGCTAACCCCGAAGCAAATCATCGATTATTTCTGCTATAGTCGATGACATGACCACCACCGCACGCCTCGAGGTCTCGCGGCTGATACCCGCCCCTGCCAGCGCCGTCTTCGCGGTTCTCGCCGACCCGCAGGGCCACGTCGACATCGACGCCTCCGGAATGCTCATGGACGCCGAAGGCGAACCGGTCACCCAGGCCGGAGACCGCTTCGTGGTCCACATGGACCGCGAAGCGCTCGGCGACCGGCCCATCGGCAAGTACGACGTCGAGGTCGTCATCACGAAGCTCGTCCCCGACGAGGAGATCGCCTGGACCGTCGAGGGCAGCCTCCGCCCGCACGTCCGCCACATCTACGGCTACCGGCTCGAACCTGTCGACGACGGCACCCGCGTCACGTCCTATTACGACTGGTCGGAGCTCTCCGAGGAGTGGAAGGAGCGCCTCACGTTCCCGGTCGTCCCCGAGTCCGCGCTCAAGGCGACCCTCGGCATTCTGGAGCGCACCGTCCGCCGTCGAGCCGCCGGCTAGCGGTACCGCAACGCGGTCGGCTTGCCCTGCTCCGCCAGATACTGCTCGAAGGTGACCACGCCGTCGGCGTGCTTCGGCGCCAGATTCGCGCCAGTCGCGTAACCCCGGCCGATCCGCCCCGGCACCGGCACCGAAACGAGTCGTTTGTCCTTCCCGGACGCGGCGAGCAGGGCACGCGCCAGATCCGCCGTCGTCCGCACTTCCGGTCCGCCGAAATCCGCGACGCGGCCCCGCGGCTCGCCCTGCGCCAGCGCGACCAGCCGGGCCGCAACGTCGCGCACGTCGACGGGCTGGAACCGGAACTTCGGCACCGGCACGACGGGCAGCCGCGCGGCGCCGGCGAGGATCGTCCGCACCAGCGAGTGGAACTGCGTCGCCCGCAGGATCGTGTGCGGCATCCCGGAATCCGCGATCACCTTCTCGGCGGCCAGTTTCGCCTGGTAGTAGCCCATCGGGATCTTGTCCACGCCGACAATCGAGACATACACCAGATGCGGCGCCTGCCCGCTCCACCGCGCGGCCTCCACGAGCGTGCGCACCGTCTCGACCTCGTGGCGGTAGTCCGTCGCGCAATGGATCACAGTGTTCACCCCGGCGACCGCGACGTCGATGCCCCGCCCATTCCGCAGGTCACCGGCCGTCCATTCGACGCCTTCGCTGGACCGTCGCCGCCGGCTCAGCGCCCGCACCGGCGCCTCCGCGGCCCGGAGCCGTTCCACGACCACCCGGCCCAGTTGTCCGGTCCCGCCGGTGACGAGGATCTGCTCGGCCACGTGGTCCTCCCGCTGCCGCACTGCCCGGGCTCAGCCGGCTCTCGCCCGCCATCCTGGCATGCCGGGCGCTACGGGAGTCAAAACTTCGAGCGCCACCGCACAGTCGGCTCGTTCGCGCTGTCCCGGCGCGGCTGGTCCTTCCGCAGTAGCACCGACAGCCGTCCGTACGCGGTGATCAGCTCCGATGTCGCCTCGTTGATCCGGCCCGCCCGGACGTGGTCGAACGCCTGCCGCAACGCGGCCAGCGCGGCCGGTTCCGCGGTCGCGAGCAGGCCCGCGGCTTCGGAAACGGTCTCGGCGAGCCCGTCCAGCATGGCTTTCGTTTCCGGCCGTCCGGGCGCGACAGTCAGCACCGGCGACAGCACGCGCAGCTGGTGGTGCAGGCGATAAAGCACGGCAAGCGGATCGTTCTGCCCGGCACTGTCCATCGTGCTCTCCTCCGCTCCGTCCCCGGGGAGACTCGGCGGGGGCTCCCCCATGACGCCAGGCGCCCGAATGACTTCGCTCAGGAGTCCTCCGCCTCCAACCCGTCCCGGTCGGCCCACTCCAGCAACGGCTCGAGCGAATACGCCACGTCGTCGATGCCCGCGTGCAGGTCGCCGAGTTCGGCGAACCGCGCGGGCACCGTCGCGATCGTGCAGTCGTGCGGGTCGACGTCGTCGACCTCGTCCCAGCGGATCGGCGTGGACACCAGCGCCTCGGGCACGCCGCGCACCGAATAGGCGCTGGCGATCGTGTGGTCGCGGGCGTTCTGGTTGTAGTCGACGAACAGCTTCTTCGGATCGCGGTCCTTGCGCCACCAGGTGGTGGTGACCTCGTCCGGAGCCCGCCGCTCGACCTCGCGGGCGAACGCGAGCGCCGCCCGGCGGACGTCCGCGAACCCCCAGCGCGGCTCGATCCGGACGTAGATGTGCATCCCGCTGCCGCCGGACGTCTTCGGCCAGCCGCGGATGTTCAGCTCGTCGAGGATTTCCTCGGCGACGTGCGCGACCCGGCGCACCGTCTCGAACCCGCATTCCGGCATCGGGTCGAGGTCGATCCGCCATTCGTCCGGCCGTTCGGTGTCCGCGCGCCGGGAATTCCACGGATGAAACTCCACAGTGGACATCTGCACCGCCCACGCTACGTGCGCCAGCTCGGTCACGCACAGCTCGTCCGCGTGCCGGTGGTAGCGCGGAAACTGCACCCGCACGGTCTCCAGCCACGGCGGCGCGCCGTTCGGCACCCGCTTCTGGTGCACCTTCTCCCCGGTCACCCCGGACGGGAACCGGTGCAGCATGCACGGCCGCTCCCGCAGGGCGCGCACGATCCCGTCGCCGACCGACAGGTAGTAGCGGACGAGATCGAGCTTCGTCTCGCCGCGCGCCGGGAAGTAGACCCGGTCCGGGTTGGACACCCGGACCGTCCGGTCCCCCACCTCGAGCTCGACGGCCTCGCCCTTCGCCATGGAACCGACCGTATCCGGAAATCGGCCGGTGCGTCAGCGGTCGAACGGCACGAGGGTGAAATGCCCGACGCCCTTGGCCGCGGAATAGACCGTCCACTGGTCCGGACCGTTGCCCGGGCCCTTGTCGTAGAGCAGCCGGTAGTCCGGCTTGCGCAGCGGCAGCCGGTGGAACCAGTGGTAGTTGATCCGGAGGATCGTTTTGCTGAAGAAGCCGTCCTCGGCGAGCCGCTTGTTCACGATCTTCGTGACCTGGCTGCGGTCGGAGAACACGTCGAGGATCTGGCAGTCGCAGTAGTAGGCCAGCGTGCCGATCTCCCCCGGCCCGGCCACTGACTTGCCTTGCAGCCGCGTGCCGAGTTCCTTGCCGACCCGCGCGTAGTCGGTCGAACTCGCCCAGTTGCCGAAAATGACCGGCGACTGCCAGGGCACGCCCTGCGCGAGGTCCACGCCCACGTTGGCGAGCGCGACCGCGCCGCCGAGCCCGAGCGCGACGAGCGGCGGCACGCGGTTCAGCTTCGGCCGCTTCTTCGTCTCGGCGTGCCAGACGCCGATCATCAGGACCGCGAACGAAGCCGTGCTGACGATCGGGGTGACGTAGTACCAGTGGTACGGGCCGACGCCGAGCGTCGAGTAGACGATGTAGTAGACAACGCCGCCCGCGCCGAGCGCGACGACCGGGGCCAGCTGCGGGAAGTCGTCCCAGCGGCGCGCGAAGCGCAGGGCCAGCCAGCCGAGCAGCACCGTCACGCCGACGAGCGCCGAGGCGAAGGCGACCATCACGGTGAACGGCAGGTACAGGAAGTACATCATCGGGCCGCTGAAGTAGCCCCAGGCGCCGAAGAGGCCTTCCTGGTCCTGCTTGATCACCAGCGTGTCCGGGATGAACGAACCGAGCGCGAACCAGCTCGTGAGGAACCACGGCGCGGACACGATCACCGCGGTGGCGACGGCGGTCCAGAACTTCTTCCGGATCGCCGCGGTGGAGAAGGCGATCACGAGGACGAACACGACCAGGTCGAGGCGGGTCAGCACGGTCAGCGCGGCGACCGCGCCGAACAGCACCGGGCGCTTTTCCAGCGCGGCCACGACGAGCCACAGCAGGACAGTCGGGACGAGCAGCACCTCGAGGCCGGTGGCCGACAGCAGGAACGGGTTCGCGATCACCAGCAGCAGGCCCAGCACGCCGACCCACGGCGACAGGCCGAAGCGGCGGGTCAGCCGCGCCCACGCCCAGCCGATCGCGGCGCTGCTCAGCACGGTGAGCGCGCCGAGCGCCAGCACCGGGTGCGCGGAGCCGCTGATCCGGGTGACGAAGGTCAGGAACCCGAGCAGCAGGACGTCGAGCGGCGAAGTCGCGGAGTTCGCGACCGAACCGGGAACGAGCGCCCATTCTCCGTGCAACGCGAGATTCTTCGCGTAGGACAGGGTGATGTACCCGTCGTCGGTGAGGCTCCCGCGCACGAGCAGGAACGAGAGCAGGCCGAGCACCGCGGCGGCCAGCGGCAGCCACGCGGCGAGGCGGGACCGGACGGGAACGCGCGCGCTTTCCGCGCTGTTCGAGTCGTCCGAAGTCGTGAGCACAGATTCATCCACCGACATGATCCCGGAACAGTAGAGGGTGTCTGACAGGCAGATGCTAACGGGCTGTCCGAAACGTCGGCGCCGCCGCACCCGCCGCACCGGCGGTACCGGTTTCGCAACGGTTTCCCGCCGCACGGGCGAATTTCCCGCGATTTCACGCCAGCGCGTGCCGCCCGCCGGCGCGGTCCGCGCCCTGGTCGAGGATCCGGGTCGCCACGCGGGTGATCGCGGCGTCCAGTTCGGACCGGTCGCCCGCGCCCCAGTCGCCGAGGCGCTCGGCGATCCAGTCGTGCCACGCGCGGACGAGCTTGTCCCATTCGCGGGCGCCGGATTCGGTGAGCGACCAGCTGTCCCGCGCGTAGTCGAGGTGCCCGGTCAGTTCCAGCCGCGCGAACGCCGGTTCGAGCACCTGCGCCGGGACGCCGTGGTCCTCGCCGATCGCTTCGAGCGTCGCCGGCCGCCCGGCGCGCTGCCGGAGCCGGACCTGGAGAACGCACCACAGGCCGCCGACATCCAGCTCCGAACCGGCCCGCGCGACGATCGCCGGCGCGGCTTTGCGGCGTTCCCGGAACAGCAAAGTCGCGATCGCCCGTTCCAGTTCCCGGTCGTGTTCGTGCGCTTCGGGCATCGCGAATCCGTCGCCGAGGTCCGGCGCGGCGGCGCGGGCGGTGTCCCGCAACGGCATTTCCTTGAGGAAGAACGCGAGCACGAAGGCGACCAACCCGACTGGCGCGGCATAAAGGAACACGACGTGCAGCGAATCCGCGTACGCGGTAATCACCGGTTCCGAAATCGTCGCGGGCAAATGGTGCAGCGCCAGCGGAACCTGCACCGCTTTCGGGTCGACGCCCGGCGGAAGCGGATGTTCCGCGAGCGCCTTGGCGAGATTCGGGCCGAGCTGATTCGCGTAAATGGTGCCGAAAATGGCCGCGCCGAACGAACTGCCGATCGAACGCAGGAAGGTCACCCCGGACGTCGCGACGCCGAGATCCTTGTAGTCCACCGTGTTCTGCACCGCGATGGTCAGCACCTGCATGCCCAACCCGATCCCGAGCCCGAGAACCGCCATGTAGAGCGCGGATTCCCAGAACCCGGTGTGCGGGCCGAGCCGAGACAGCAGATACAGCCCGACCGTCATCACCGCGGACCCGACGAGCGGATAGATCTTGTATTTCCCGGTGCGGCTCACCAGCGTGCCGGACAGGATCGAGGCGACCAGCAGCGCGAGCACCATCGGCAGCAGCCGCACGCCGGACGTCGTCGCCGAGACGCCCTGCACGTACTGCATGTAGGTGGGCAGATAGGACAGCGCGCCGAGCATCGCGAACCCGACGACGAAGCTCATGATCCCGGCGACGGTGAACACCGGATTCCGGAACAGCCGCATCGGCAGCATCGGCTCCGGCGCGCGCAGTTCGACCGCGACGAACGCGCCCAGCAGCACCACCGAGCCCGCGGCCATGCCGATGATCACCGGCGAACCCCACGCGTACGTGGTCCCGCCCCAGCTCGTGACGAGCGTCAGCCCGGTCGCGGCGAGGCCGATCAGCAGGATGCCGAGGTAGTCGATCACCGGCTTGACCGCGGCGCGCACGCTCGGCATCGCCGACGCGGCCACCGCGAGCACCACTACGGCGAGCGGGATGTTGACGTAGAACGCCCAGCGCCACGACAGGTGGTCGACGAACAGCCCGCCCAGCATCGGCCCGGCCACCGTGACGACGCCGAACACCGAACCGAGCGCGCCCTGGTACTTGCCGCGTTCGCGCAGCGGGACGACGTCGGCGATCAGCGCGGTCGAGGTGACCATCAGCCCGCCGCCGCCGAGGCCCTGCACCGCGCGCCAGATGATCAGCCAGGTCATGCTGTCGGCGAACCCGCAGAAGAACGAGCCCACGCCGAACACGATCACCGACAGCTGGAACATCAGCTTGCGGCCGAACAGGTCGCCCAGCTTGCCGACGACGACCGTCATGATCGTCTCGGCCAGCAGGTAGGCGGTGACGACCCAGGACAGGTGCCCGGCCCCGCCGAGGTCGCCGACGATGGTGGGCAGCGCGGTCCCGACGATGGTCTGGTCCAGCGCGGCGAGCAGCATGCCGAGCACCACCGCGCCGAACACCGCGTGGATCTTGCGCCGGGACAGCGCCGCCGGCGCCGGTTCCTCCCGGGTCTCCTCCGCCGTGGCCGTCATCGGCTCCTCCTCGCGTGGACGCGCCGGGCCGCTCCCGGCGCGTCCACGTAAGCACCTCGGTCCACGGTGGAATAGCCGCCCGGCCGGAGCGTCGCCCATTCCGGTGACCGCGGCGGACCGGCGCGCGCTTCACGTCTTGCCTACCCGCCGCCGCCCTTGGTCGCGTCGAGCACGGCCGGCTGTTTCGCCAGCCCGGACGTCGGCCGGGTGCCGTGTTCGACGGTCAGTCCCCGCATCGCGACCGGGTAGTCGAACCGGTACACCGCGACCGGCTCGCGCAGTTTGTCGCCGCGCAGGTACGTCGGGACTTCGGTGGCCTTCGCGTCGGCGAACAACGGCACGTACGGCCCGCCGGCGTCCGCGGAGTAGGCAACGCTGGCCAGCGACTGCGCGTCCGGACCGGGGGCGAACCGGTAGCGGACCGGCTGCACGATGCCGTCCGCCATCGAGGCCGGGGTCCGGCACGGCACGACGAACGCATTGGTCCAGTCCAACGTCACCGGCTCGCTCGGGGGGATCTCTTTCGTCAGCGGCTCCAGTCGCGGAATCCTGGGTGCGGTGACCGCGACCCAGCCGGACGGACCGGGGTCCGCGTCCCGCGCGACGATCCGGACTCGTTGCGCCCCCGGCGCCTGCCAGCGGGGATCGAACCGCGCGTCGCTCCACTTCCCGCTGCCGTCCCCTTTGGCCTTCACCGCCGCGAGCACGGTCCCGTCCGCTTTCGCGAACTCCGCCGACACCTGCACTTTCCCTTGCCCGGCATGGGAAATCACGACCGGAGCCGAATTCTTCGCCCCGGCGTCGGCGGGCAGGTCGTACCACCCGGTGGTGAGCGTGCCGGTCCTCGACGGCGACCGGTAGGAACTCCACGCCGGGTGCGCCTGGTCAGTGCCGTACGGGGTCCGCGGCGCCGAGTCCGGCGGGAACGCGGCGTTCATCGCGAACCCTTCCGCCGCGGCCGGGCCGGACGGCCGGAGCACCCCGGCGCCGACGTCCGGCTCGACGTCCAGCCAGTCCTCGACGCCGCAGGAGCGTCCGGCGCTACCAGCTTCCGGCGCGAGGCCGAGCGAAGCCAGGTTCGACCGGCCGACGGAGTAGGTGTCCCACCGCAGTTTCACCGCTTGCGCCTGCCCGGCCAGCTCGACCGCCACCGTCGCGGCGGCCACCGCGACGATCGCCCAGCCGGACCTCGGCAGCCAGCGCGGCGCGCGCCCCGCCTCCGGCCGCCGCTTCGCGCTCCGCCAGGCCCCGGCGAGCACGCCGCCGAGCGCGACGGCCAGCCCGGCCCAGAGGACCAGATCCGCCAGCCGCACGCCCTTCACCGAGGGCACGGAATCGCTCCAGCGGACGTCGTAGCCGGACTGCATCCACCACCGGTCCGGCGCGGACCAGGCCAGCCACGTCGTCGCCGCGGCCAAGCCCAGCGCCGCCGCCCGCGCCCACACCGAGGACAGCGCTCCGCGCGCGACGGTGTGCACCAGCATCACGGTCACCAGCGTGCCGAATCCGGCCAGCGCGCCGAAGTGGTGCGTCCACTTCGTCGGCGTGAACGCGAGCACGACGAGACACAGGACGCTGACGACGACCATCCGGCGGGCAGGCCCGACGGCCAGTCCCGGAGCACGGCGCCGGATCAGCAGCACGGCCGTCAACGCCATCGCCAGGAACATCAGCAGCACCGGCACCCGGCGGTTCAGCGCGCCCTCGACCACCGACGGGTCGAGCAGGGTCGTGTAGCGGGTGATTTCGCTCTGCCACGGGAGATCCGGGCCGATCTGCTGACGGACGGCGGTCGACTGCAGGACGGCGGTCAGCGGCTGGTCGTAGAACGCCGTCAGCACTGCGCTGCCCGCGGCTCCGGCGACGACCGCGATCGCGCCGAGCACCCGGAGGCCGGAACCCCTGCGCACCAGCCGGACGAGGGGGCGCACTCCGGCGAGGAACGGCAGGAATGCCGCGACTCCGAGCGGGTTCGTCGTCGCGGTGGCGCCGGCGACCACGAGCCCGGCCGCGACCGGCGTCACCGCGCCAGTCGCCACGGCCCGCTCGACCAGCGCGAACACCGCCAGCGAGCCGAACACGATCCACGGCTCCGGCCGCAGCCCGACGTCGAAGGCCAGGTACCACGCCAGGAACAGCGCCGCGGCCGCCCAGCGGGTCCACCGGCCCGGCCGGTCGACCAGGCGCGGCAGCACCAGCCGATCGATCAGGAACCAGGACGCCAGCCCCAGCAGCACCGAGGGCAGCCGCATCCACACCATGGCCGGCGAGACGCGGCCGAGCAGCGCGTACAGCTCGTAGTACCAGCCCCACGGCGCTTCCGGCGCGTTGAACCAGCGGAAGTAATTGCCGGTGAACCCGCTCGTTTCCCGAGCGCGCAGCATCGTCGAGATGTATCCGTCGTCCACGGTGAGCGCACCGATGACGGACCAGACTCCGAGCACCCCGGTCACGACGACGTCCGACGGCCGCGGCGCCCAGGCCCGTCGGGGGAACAGCCGGACCTTTCGCGCGGCGCGCCGGTCGCGCCGGATCAGCAGCACGATCATGCCGAGCAGCGCGAGCACCGAGACCGCGCCGAGCGCGACCTTCAGCACGCTCGGCGAGCTGACCCATCGGGTGTCGGGTTCGACCTGCGCGGACACCGTGCCCGGGCGCTCGGTGTACAGGCCGGTGACGGCCGGGCGGCTCGCAGTCCTGGCGGTGCCGACGGCAGTGCCTTGACCGTCCGAGTGCACGGTCAGCCGGCAGTCGCCGCCGGACGGCCGGCGAAGCAGTTCGGCGCCGCCGAGTTCGGCTCTGACCGTGCCGTCGACCGCCCGGATCTCCAGCCCGCCGCCGAGCGGCTCGGCGCCTTGTTTGCCTCCCGGCGGAGTGGTCGCCAGGATCAGCCCGTTCGGGTCGGCGCATCGGACGGTCGCGTCCATTCTGGCCGGGTGGTACGGGTACGACGGCAGCGCAGTGTCCTGCGCGCCGTCCCAGCGGTAGGTCGTTGTCTCGGTGTTCACCGGTGCCACGGCGAACAGCACCGCGGTCAGTGCGGAAAGGAGCCCGAGGCCGATGATGAGCCAACGATCGCCGGGCAGTCCGCGTGCGGTGGCGTCGGAATCTGGGGACGGCATCGCGCGGAGTTTAGTGTTCCGGAGTTTCCCCGCTGTGAAGCGGCCCCGCCGCGCACCGGACACCGGTTTCGTCCGTCCACTGTGGAACGACCGAGCGCCGTCGGCTTCGCCCGTTCCGGCGACCTCCGCGCACTGGCGGACGTTCCGCTTCCGCCGCTACCCTGGATACCCCCGGCGGCTGCCCGAAAGTCTCCGCGCGCACCGTCCATCGTGGACATCCGCGCAGCTCCAGCGCGATTTCCGGAAGTCAAACGGGTCCTGCCCGATTTACCCGGTTCCTCCACGGTGATCTGGAGCACACCTTAAGTCCAGCCTAGGTGTGCTGCGTCACGCGGTGCGGTACCGCTAGCGTCACGCAACCATGGAATCCACAGTGGTCGCCAAAGAGGGCGACAACTACACGAAAGCACTGGGCAATCGCCAGGTGCAGATGATCGCGATCGGCGGGGCGATCGGGGTCGGGCTCTTCCTCGGCGCGGGCGGGCGGCTCCACGAAGCGGGACCGTCGCTGGTCCTTTCCTACGCGCTGTGCGGCATCGCGGCCTACTTCGTGATGCGGGCGCTCGGCGAACTCGTCATGCACCGGCCCAGCTCCGGCAGTTTCGTCACCTACGCCCGGGAGTTCATCGGGCCGTGGGCCGGGTTCGTGTCCGGCTGGATGTACTGGCTGAACTGGGCGATGACCGGGATCGCGGAGATCACCGCGGTCGCGATCTACGTGCACAAGTGGCTGCCGGACGTGCCGCAGTGGATCACCGCGCTGATCGCGCTCGGCGTGCTCATGGCGGTCAACCTGCTGAGCGTGAAGCTGTTCGGGGAACTGGAGTTCTGGTTCTCCGTCGTGAAGGTCCTCGCGATCATCGTGTTCCTGGTGACCGCGCTCGGGCTCGTGTTCACCGGCGCGAACATCGGCGGCACCACCGCGGGCGTGCACAACCTGACCGACCACGGCGGGTTCTTCCCGGCGGGCGTCGGCATCGCGCTGATGACGCTGCAGGCGGTCGTGTTCGCCTACTCCGCGATCGAGGTCGTCGGCATCGCGGCCGGCGAGACCAAGGACGCGCGCAAGGTGCTGCCGAAGGCGATCAACGGCGTCGTCTGGCGGATCGGCGTCTTCTACGTCGGTTCGGTGCTGCTGCTGGCGATGCTGATGCCGTGGCCGTTCTACAACGGCGGCGAAAGCCCGTTCGTCACGGTCTTCTCCCGGCTGGGCATCGGCGGCATCGGCGACGTGATGAACGCCGTCGTCCTCACCGCCGCGCTGTCCTCGTGCAACTCGGGCCTCTACTCCACCGGCCGCATTCTCCGTGCGCTCGCCGACGAGGGCGAGGCGCCGAAGTTCGTCGGCAAGATGAACTCGCGGCACGTGCCCTACGGCGGAATTCTCTTCACCTCGGTGGCTTACGTGCTCGGCGTGGTGCTGAACTACATCGTGCCGTCGAAGGCCTTCGACATCGCCACCGCGATCGCCTCGCTCGGGGTGGTCGCGACGTGGGCGACCCTGGTGTTCTCGCAGATGCGCATGCGCCAGGCCTCGTTGCGCGGCGAACTGGAGCGGCCGAGCTACCGCATGCCCGGCGCGCCGTACACCGGCTGGGCCACGCTCGGATTCCTCGTGCTGGTCGTGGTGCTGATGGGATTCTCCGACGGTGCCGAGAAGATCGCGTTCTACTCGATCCCGGCGATCGTCGTGGTGCTCGCGCTCGGCTGGCGCCTCGTGTCCCGCAAACGACAGGCGCGCACCAGCGCCTGAGCGGAGCCCGCGTTCCCCCATCCCCGCGAACGCGGCACCGGCCCGGCCGTTCCTCCGATACCGTCGGAGGAACGGCCGGGTTTCTTACCACAGCGGGAAATCGACTCCGTGCTCCGACTCCGGCCGCGGCCCGAAGATCCGCCGCCCGGATTCGTCGATGCGCCGGTCGTTGATCGATGCCTCGCGTCGGCTCATCAAGCCGTTCTCGGCGAATTCCCACAGCTCGTTGCCGTAGCTGCGCCACCATTGCCCGTCCGCGTCGCGGCTCTCGTACTGGAACCGGACGGCGATGCGGTTCTCGCGGAATCCCCAAAGTCCTTTGCGCAGCGCGTAATCCTGTTCGCGCTCCCACTTCGCGGTGAGGAACTCGACGATCGCGGCGCGACCCACCACGTGTGTGTCGCGGTTGCGCCACACGGAATCCGGCGTGTACGCGAGCGAAACCTTCTCGGGATCCCGAGTGTTCCACGCGTCCTCCGCGGCCTGGACCTTCTTCAGCGCGGCGGACAGGTCGAACGGCGGGAACGGGGGCCGCGATTCGGTCATGACAGGGTCCTTTCAGTTGATGAGCTGAGGATTGCGCGGGTACGGCGTGTGCGCGACCTGACGCGGTGCCGGCCGTCCGGAGACGATGCGCTCCACTTCGAGCCGGACGATCCGGCCGGTGTAGCCGTCGTCGCCGGAACGGCCCGCTTCTCCCCATTCGATCGCGGCGGTGCCGGAGATCTGCAGGACGCTGCCGGTGCCGAAGTCGAAGAAAAGCAGCGCGGCTTCCGGGTTCGCGGCGATGTTGCCGAGGCTGTTGAACAGGTTGTTGCCGGGATAATCGGGCCAGCACAAGCTATTTCCCTCGACGCGGACGAATCCTGGCGCGCCGCCGCGATGGGACGCATCCGCGCCGTGGCCCGGGTTGATGGTGCCGAGGAAGAACGTGTCGGCCTCTTGGATCAGTTCGGCGTCGCCGGGACTCAGCTCTGCGCGCGTTTGCACGGGCGCGGTCGGCTCGATCTCTTCGGACAGCACACGCTGCTGGATGTATTGCGGGCAGTTGCCGTACGCCTGCTCGATGTCCACGATCAGGTGGCCTTCGGCAGCTGTTGAGAGGCTGCCGTTGATCCGGACCCGGCGGCGCGTGGCGAACTCGATGCTCGTCATCCCGAGCTTCTGCCCGGCCGGGAGCCCGTGCAGCGGATCGCCTTCCGGGAGCGCGCGGTGGATCGCGAGCGTCGTCGCCGATCTGGTTTCGAGAAACCCGGGCGGGCCGACGATCGGCGACGTCCAGAGCTGCCCGCCGACGTCGCGTCCAGTCACGACGAGGAGCGTTCGTTCGGCCAGGAATCCCGCCATTCCCGCGGACATCCCGGCGGGCTCGGCCATCCGGGACAGGCGCGCGGCCTGGCGTTCGACTCCGGCCTCGCGCTGGACCGCCAACTCGCCGGCGTGGAAGGCCTGCCGGATCGCCTGGTTCATGCCACCTCCTTTTCTCACGGGTCGCACGATGATGTTCCGTGAGAAGTTCTAGCAGTCGCTTCTCACGGATGCAACCCGTTCCATCCGTGATACGGTTTCGGCCATGGGCATGCTGCCGGACGAGGTCGTGCCGGTCCGTCTGATGGCGACCGTCTGGGCCGACACGAGCGGGCTCCACGACGACCTGCGCACCCGCGAAGACCTCGACGCGTGGCTCGACGACGCTGGCATCGAACACGGGTCCCGGCCATCGTCCGCAGCGGAACTGACACGGGCGCGGCGGCTTCGCGACGCCGTCCGCCGTCTCGCCGCCCAAGTCACCGCCGACGATCGACAACCCGCGAGCCTTGAGTTGGACACCGCCCTCGGCGACTTGAACGACCTCGTCACCCACCTGCCCGTCCCCCAACTGACTTTCGCGGCCGGGAAATTGCAGGAGAGTTCCTCGCGCGGCACTTCGCCGGTTGTCACTGCATTAGCCCGCGTAGCGCGAGAATCGATCGCGCTCTTGGGCGGCCCAGAAGCGGCGAAGCTGCGCGCCTGTTATGCGCCGGGTTGCGTGCTCTACTTCATGAAGACGCATCCGCGCCGCGAATGGTGCTCAGTCGCCTGCGGCAACCGAGCGCGCGCCGCCCGGCATTACGAGAAGGTCCGGTCGACGCGCTGACGGCTCAGCCCAGCAGCACCACCGCCGTTTCCGCCGCGCGCTTGAAGACGTCCTTCGCGACCCGCATGCCCGCCATCACGACCGCGCCCTCGTGCAGCAACATGATCTGTTCGCCCGTCCGGCGCGGATCCGAAACGCCCGCCGATTCGGCCAATTCGACGAAAACGCCGAGCATCCACTTTTTGCTCTCGGTCACCACCGCGTATGCCGGATGTGCGGGATCGCTGATCTCCGCGTGCGCGTTGATCATGCTGCAGCCCTTGCCGCCGTACTTCTTCGCCCACGCCGCGGACGCGTCAAACGCCGCCGTCAACCGGTCCCGCGGATCCGCTCCGGCCTTCCCCAGCAACTCGCCCAGAAACCCCCGCCAGCGCGCGTCGCGGGCGGACAAATACTCCACGACCAGCCGATCCTTGGAGCCAAACCGGTCGTAGAGCGTCTTCTTCGTGACTCCCGCCTTCGCCGCGATGACGTCGACGCCGACCGCATGGATTCCGCGCTCGTAAAACAACTCCGACGCGGCCGCCAGCACCGCTTGCGCCTTCGGGGTCCATTCGATCGTCATGGCCCCAGTGTATACCGATCTGTATAGTCCAGTGCCATGGGTAAACCGATCGGTATAGTCGGAGCGGCCGTCCTGTTCGTGGCGTGCTGGTCGTCGGGGTTCATCGGCGCGAAACTCGGCGCGGCGGACGCGTCCGTGCCGACCGTGCTGATGTGGCGGTTCCTGCCGCTCGCGCTGCTGCTGGCGCCGTTCCTGCGGCTGCGGCCCGTTGGCGAACTGGGCAGGCACGTCCTGATCGGCCTGCTGTCCCAGTCGGGCTACCTGCTCACCGTTTACTGGGCGATCGGCGAAGGCGTCAGCACCGGCACGACGGCACTCATCGACGGCGTGCAACCGCTGGTCGCCGCCGCGCTCGCCGGTCCGCTGCTCGGTGTCGCGGCGACCGGTCGGCAATGGCTCGGACTCGCGCTGGGTCTCGTCGGCGTCGTCCTGGTGAGCTGGTCGGACGCCACGTCGCACGCCCCGGCCTGGGCGTATCTGATCCCGTTCGCCGGAATGCTCGGACTGGTCGCCTCCACCGTGCTCGAACGCCGGGCTCGCGTCCCCGCTCCCCCGTTGCGCGCGCTGGCCATCCATTGCGCCACCTCGGCGGTGGTGTTCACCGCCCTCGCGCTCGCGACCGGGACCGCGGTGCCGCCCGCGTCAGGGCACTTCTGGTTCGCTCTGACCTGGCTGGTCGTGCTGGCGACCTTCGGCGGGTACGGGTTGTATTGGCTGCTCGTCGGACGGATCGGGATGACCGCGGTGAATAGCCTGATGTTCCTGATCGCGCCGGTCACCTCGGTGTGGGGCACGCTGTTGTTCGGCGAGCCGTTCACCGTGCTGACCGGAGCAGGCCTCGGACTGGCCTTGGTCGCGGCCGTCGTCGCGAACGGACGAGTCAGCCGCCGTAGCGCTGCCGGACCACCTCCGGAGTCTCGAGGTTCTTCCCCGCGTCCATGTTCTGCGCGAGCCGGAGGTACTGGCCTTCCGCCCACATCAACGGCGCCGCGCTCCCGGTCGGACGGCCCAGCCCGAAGCACGCGACGTCGGCGCGATCCCACACCTGCTCGGGAATGAAGTAGCCGTCGTTCGCCGCGTCCGCCATCGACTTCAGATATACCGCCGCCGGACGCCCGTTGGCCAGCTCGTACTCGCCTCGCTCGCCGGACAGCACCGGCCAGAGCCGCCCGAACCGCTGCGGCCCGTTCGCCGGCCAGCCAGTGCAGGCCGTGGTGCTCTCGCCGTAGTTGTCGTGCGGATAGCGGTGGAAGTAGATGTCGCCGCTCGGAGTCGTCACCTGCATCGGCGCGTTGCCGTCGCGGGCCGCCGCCGTCGGAGCCACCGACTCCGCGACCGCCGGGTCAGCTGGCGCGCGGAGCCCGAGCCGGACCAGGTCGAGGAACCCGAAGTCGACTACGTCGTGCTCGTAGAAACACCCTTCGTCGAAGCAGATCTGGCCGTTGTCGTTAGGGTCGGCGCCCTTGTCCAGCCGCTCGTAATAGGTGTGGCCGCCCCAGTACCCGGAGGTCGTCCGCGTCCACCCGTCGAGCTGCGCCCGCCACGAGTCCGCAGTGGACTCCCACTGCTGCGCCGCCGCGGTATCGCCGTTCGTCCGCGCGATCGCCCCAGCCGCGACCAGCCCGGCGACCTCCGCCGCAATCGACGACGGCGACCGCCCGTACTGCTCCTCCCACCGCTCCGTCGTCGCGGGCCCGCTCGTCCGGATGTGCTCCGCCGTCACCTTGACCCGCGCATACGTCGCCGCGTCCGTGAGCCCAGTCATCCAGGCGAGAATGATCGCGTCGGAATCCTGGTCGAGCTGCTCGCAACAGCCGAGCTGCTGCGGCGTCGCCCCTTGAACCCCGCTCACCGGGCTATACCGGGGAAACGCACCGGCCGGGTACGTCGTCCCGTCGCCCTGCGTGGGCGCGGAAATCCACTGCGAGGACCACAGGAACTGCGCCATCCGCTTGGCCTGCGCCGCGTCGCCCGCCGCGAGCAGCCCGGTCGCCTGCTGGTACAGATCCCGACCCCACACGCGGTGGTACCCGTCGTTGAGCACGTCACCGTTGACGACGTCGCCCCACGGCGTGGCCAGCCCCGCGACACTCGCGCCGCGATGCGTTTTGTCCTCCGCCGCGTGCAACGCCATCAGCGCGACGTAGTACGCCCTCCGCTGCCGCTCGTCGCCCGCCACACTGCCCGGCGTCGCCTTCACGCTGCCGACATACCCCTCCCATCCGCGCCGATACGCCTGCTCCAGATTGTCGAACCCGCTCGCCAGCGACCCGTCCGCGGCCGCCGCCGCTCCCGGTGCGTCGCTCCCGTACCCGAGCGCGACCGAGAACGTCGAGTCCTGCCCGACCGGGATCTGTCCACATTGGACTACATTGCCAGAATTGGTGGAATCGAATTGATTCGTGAGACGTTGATGTGCCCGCAAGTCTACCAGGCAATCGCTCGCGGCGCCCGAATATCCGTTGTCATGCGCGACGAACCCCGTCGAGACCCGCAACGCCGACGCCACCGTTGTCTTGGCCCCGAACAGATCTTCGGTGCCGCTGGCCGTCAGCCCAGTCCCGTCCCATGCCGCAATGTCATTCGCCGCGCCGCCCGCCATCGACGGATTCGCCAGCAGGTAAACCTGATACTGACCGCCGTCGAGCGACTGAAACCGCGTACGGGTAAGAAGAGTCGGCCGTCCAGAGTCGGTGACGTACGTCGTGGTGATGCGATAACGCCCGTTCTTGGCGGTGTTCGTGATCGTGTACTCGAGCGCCTTCTCGTCCGGCATCGAAACGACGTGCTCGGTCGCGTCGCGCTCCAAGTCCACAAAGGACTTCCCGTCAGTGACGACGTACTGCATGTCCTGCATGTTGGCGACGTCCGCGCGCGGATAGAACACCTCCGACGCAACGCCCTTCGCGACGGTGAACCACACCGGGCTCGCCGTCCCCGCCGCCGTCCCGAGGGCGGATTTGTCCCCAGTCGTCCAAGATGCCGGGCCGCCGCAGCAATCTCCCGGCGTGCCTCCCGCCAGTCCTTGCCCGCTTCCTCCCGCTCCGCCTTCCGCCTGACCAGGCTTCGCCCCCACCTCGGCAGGCGCTATCCCCTGTCCCACCACCGAAATCCCCACGACCGCGACCACTGCCGCCGCCCGTCCCCACTTCCCACCGACCATGCCGCCCATGCTGCCCGCCGCCCCTCGCTAGAACAACAGCCGAACGGTGGGAACCGCTCCGCCGTCGCCGCGAAGGAAGTCCCACCCGATGGAGTGACCGGGAAGCCCCGGAAACTGTCGTACCCGGATGGTCTCCTGAGTCCCGAGCGGCGCCCGCCCCGGGCCCGTACCGAGCAGAGGAGCGTCGCCATGGCCGGAGAAACCGTCCGCACCGGCATCGGAAACCTGACCGCCGAGCCGGAACTCGCCTTCGCTCCTCGACGGCAGCACATGCACCAACCGTGCGCGACGTGATCGATCCCGCGACAAGCCTCATTCCACACAACTGAACACACACACACATCTCTCGACAAACGGAAACTGATCGAGCCTGCTCGATCACCACATTCGCCGCCGACTCGGCGGCGCCAAGACCGAGGAGTTTGACCATGGCCGGAGAAACCGTCATCACGGTAGTCGGGAACCTGACCTCAGACCCGGAGCTGCGCTTCACCCCGTCCGGAGCCGCAGTCGCGAACTTCACCGTCGCGTCCACGCCCCGCACGCTCGATCGCCAGTCGGGCGAGTGGAAGGACGGCGAGGCGTTGTTCCTCAGGTGCAGCATCTGGCGGCAGGCAGCGGAAAACGCCGCCGAGAGTCTCTCCCGAGGCGCGAGAGTCCTGGTCACCGGACGTCTGGTCCAGCGCTCATTCGAGACCAAAGAGGGGGAGAAACGCACCGTAGTCGAACTGCAGGTGGACGAGATCGGCCCGTCGCTGCGGTATGCCACTGCCAGGGTCACCAAGGTCAGCCGGAACAGCGGCGACACCAGCGGGCTGAGCGGGGAAGCCTGGGGCGCCTCGCCGGCCCCCGCCGGAATCGGTGCGGGTGGTGAGCCGCCATTCTGATTCGCCCTCGCGGCGGCCAGCTAATCCCCAGCCGCCCGTCCGACCGACCAACACGTCGAACCGAAGGACACGCTGCCTCAGACACGCTGCCCACAACCGAAAGCCCCCGCGCATCTCGGACGGCCACCCCGCCACCGACCGGCGGCCGCGTGCGGGGGTTCGCCCGCCGAGGCAAACCCCCACACCGCTCAGCCGATCTGGTAGGCGCGGGTGATCGTCTGGGTCACCGCGTTGCCCTTGTCATCCGCGGCCTTCAACCCCCACACCACTCACCCAATCTGGTAAGCACGGGTGATCGTCTGACTCACCGCGTTGCCCTTGTCATCCGCGGCCTTCGCCCGCAACGACGCGAACCCGCTCGCCGGATTGCGGACCTTGGCCGTCCACTGCGGACCGTCCTGCGTCAGCTCCACCGGTTGCCAGGTGGCACCGTCGTCGTAGGAGATCTCCACCGTCAGCTCGGCGACCTTCGGCGGCGAATCCTGCCGGGTCACCGTCACCGGGAAGGTGATCTCCTTGCCTCCCGGCACGATGTTGCGCAGGTCCGCGGGCAGAGCGAATCCGATCGCGAGCATGCCCAGCGGGCCGTCCGCGGACAACGTCGGCGCGACCGTCCACTCGCCGCTGAACTTCGTGGAGGTCGGCCACCATGGCTTGCCCCGGGTCACCTCCGTGGTGATCCGGTACGTGCCGAACCGCGCCGGGGCCTGGAAAACCCCGCGGCCCGGCGAGTTCTGGACGCCGAGCAGCTGACCGTCCAGATAGGCCGAAGTGGTGCCCCGGTCCAGTTCGGAGGTGTAGCCCGCGCTGCTGCCGCGCCCGGCAGCGTCGGGCCGAGGGGCCGCCCCGGTCGGCTCCGGCGAATCGCCACAGCGGCACCGATGACGATCACCGCTGCCGCGGCGATCCACCAGCGCCGCCCAGTGCACGACGCCAGCCTTCGCTCGACCTCGGTCGGCGGGGTCGTTTCCGGTGCCGGAGTGCTCTTTCCTTCGATGGACCGCACTGCGTTCACCAGTGCGTTATTGGCCGCGGCCAGGGACCGGCGGCTGGTGAGCGCCTCGGCGCGCAGCGAGTTCAGTGCCTGGTCCAGCTCGTCGTTCGTCCACAAGCGACGGACGTTGTTCTCAGTCATCGATGCGCTCTCCTTCCGGACTGTGCGGGGTCTTGGGCGCGGAGTGGGCGCGGAGCAGTCGTCTGACCCGGTGCAGCCGGGAACGGACAGTGCCCGCGGGAATGTCGAGTACGGCGGCGATTTCAGTGGCGTCCAGCTCTCCCCAGCTGGTCAGCAGCAGCACGTCCCGGTCCCCCGGCGCGAGCTCGGCCAGCGCGGCGGCCAGTTCCCGGACCCGGGCCTGCGCGTCGACCTGGTCGGCCACCCGATCCGCGTGACCGTGGGCGGCCGGTGGCCCGTGCTGGTGGGCGGTCATCCGCAGGTACCGGATTTCGGCCCTGGCATGCTGGCGCAGCAGGTTGGTGGCGATGCCGAACAGCCAGGCGCGGGCGCTGGCCCGTGCCGAGTCGTAGCTGGCCCGGCGCTGCTACGCGATCAGGAACGTGTCGCTGACCAGGTCGTCGGCCACCGTCGGCCCGGCGCGGCTGGCCAGATACCGGCGCACGTCCAGGGCATGCCGGTCGAACAAGCACTGGAAGACCGGCTGAAGGTCGTGCCCGCACAAGTCCGGTCGATCGTCACCGTCCGCCGCGCCCGCTGCGGCGTACCGCTCCGCCCTAGTCACACCGGATATTGGCCGGAGCCGCCGGAAGTGTTCATCCCCGGCCGCGCGACACGAAGGCTCAGGACCCCGACCGCCCAATTCACCAGGACAGGTTCGCCCGGCAGAAGCCGCGACTTCAGCCGGCTGACCTCCGCCGCGCATCCCGGCATCGGCCAGCCGCACCTCCAGGTGGTCTGGTCCTTTCGCACAAAGGTCCATACCATTGTCCGAAAGCCGACTATCGGCCCTGACCGGCCGGAAATCCCGCTGGTAGCTTCCGATCCATGCCCGCACCTCGCCGGACCAAGGCCGGAATCCCAGTCCTCGCCGCGATTTCCGTACTGCTGCTGGCTCCGCTATCCGCGCCAGCCGCGCAGGCCGCTCCCGCCGGACATCCCGGCGTGAGCGTACAAGACGAATGCAGCACCCCGTCGATCAACCGGCTGCAGAAGTGGCTGGCCAGCGGCGAGGGCACGACTGTCCCGCCCACCGGAAGCCTTCTCGTCCCCGAAGGCGACGGCTACGCGGCGAAAATCGTCTTCCAGAACAACGAATGGCACGTCGCCGTGGTCTGGCTGGGCAACCAGTTCGACGCCCAGGCAGACCTCAGCCATTCCACCGGATTCTGGCTGACCTACAGCGCCGACGACGACTTCTACGTCCAGCTGCGCCCCGCCTCCCACTGGAGCGGCGGCGACAAGTGGCTCACCCGCATCCCCTCGACCGGCGGCCAGCTGGTCCGCAAGTTCTTCCCCTTCGACCCCGACGCGTGGACGTGGCTTCCCGAACTGGGCCAGCCGCAGTACTCCTTCGCCTCCGCCCTGACGGAAGCCCGCGGATTGGTTTTCGTCGGCAAGACCCCCAACAGCCTCGACTTCCGCGAACTCCTCATCGACGGCTACCAGCCGCCCTGCCTCTGACCCCCGCCCGCAGCCTCGGCCCCGACCAAGCGGCCAACCCGCCGAGGTTGGGGTGCCCGGCAGGCCAGGAACAGCACCCAGCTGTCTCCTGGCCCGCCGGGTCCGCCGGATCCGGCAGGCCCGCCGCGCTCCTGACCGCCGCGGCCGCCACCGACCGACATGACTGCCATGACCCCATGACCGCAGTCAACGGCCGTTTTGCTGCGGTTGATCGACAGCGCCGGGCACCGCGCACCACCCACTAGCCACCGGGGCACCGGGGCACCGCGCACCAGCCACCGGGCACCAGCCACCGGGCACCAGCCACCGGGCACCAGCCACCGCGCACCGCGCACCGCGCACCGCGCACCGCGCACCGCGCACCGCGCACCGCGCACCGCGCACCGAAGACGGTGCCACGCCCGCTAGTTCTGCACCGCGGGCCGGATGGTGATGTCGCCGATCTCCACGTCGTCCGGCTGCTCGATCGCGAACCCGATCGCCCGCGCCACCGCCGCCGGGTCCAGCGCGAACTCCTCGACCCGCCGCCGAATCGCCTCCCGCGCCCCCGGGTCGTCGATCGAATCCGCCAGCTCCGTCCGGACGAACCCCGGCGACACCGACGTCGTCCGGAGAACTCCGTCCGTGGACTCCTGCCGAAGCGCCTCCAGAATCGTCCGCACCGCGTTCTTCGTTCCCGCGTAAACCGCCTGCGAGGGAACGATCTTCAACCCGGCCGTCGACACCGTCGTCACCAGATGACCGCGGCCCTGCCGCCGGAAAACCGGCAGTGCGGCCGCGATCCCGTGCAGCACCCCGCGCACGTTCACGTCGATCATCGCCGACCAGCCCTCGACGTCGACGTCCGCCACCGGTCCCAGCTTGGCGATCCCGGCGTTGCTCACCAGCACGTCGAGCTGGCCGAATTCCTCGACCGCCCGCTGCACGAGCCGATCCAGGTCCGCGCGCCGAGTCACATCGGTGACGCACGCGATCGCGCGACCGCCTCCGTCGCGGATTTCCTTCGCCAGCGCCTCAAGCCGATCCTCCCGGCGTGCGCCCAGGACCACCGCCGCACCCCGTTCGGCGAGCAGTCGAGCGGTCGCCTCGCCGATTCCGCTGCTCGCCCCGGTGATGGCGACGACTTTCCCAGCCAGTACTGGCATTCCCACCCCTGACACATAAATGGACATGTGTCCGGAAAGCTTACCGGACACGTGTCCGCATAAGCCAGGGGGCACGAGCCGCATCAACATCGGCTGGAGCGCAGTCAAGGAAGCGTGAGCACCGCCGAAATCCAGCCCAGCACCAGGTCATGCTCGACCGACCCGAACGACCACCCGAAGAAAGGCCCACAGGTGAGCGACCTAGCTGCCGCACTGACGCTGATCGGCGTATTCATCGCCTTCGCCATGACCTTGCGCGCCGTCCAGCGCCACCTGACCCGCGATCAGCAACAGCGCTCGCCCCGCCAGGCCTCGAGTCCTTCGCGGACCGCGACCGCCGCGATCACCAACGCCGCGACCGGATCCGCCCAGTACCAGCCGAACAGCGCATTCACCAGCAACCCGACCAGCAGCACGCCGGAAAGGTAAGTGCAGAGGAGCGTTTGCTTCGAATCGGCTACCGCGCTCGCGGAGCCGAGTTCCCGCCCAGCCCGGCGTTGCGCACCCGAAAGCACTGGCATAACAACCAAGGACACGGCGGCAAGCACGATCCCCGCGGTCGAATGCGAGGCCTCGCCGCCGCCGAAGAGCGATCGCACCGAGTCTGCCGTGACATAGGCCGCCAGCAGGAAGAACGACACCGCGATCACCCGCAGCGCGACCCGTTCCCGGCGTTCCGGATCCGCGCTCGCGAACTGCCACGCCACCGCCACCGCGGACAGCACCTCGGCCACCGAGTCGAGCCCGAACGCCACCAGCGCCGACGAGGACGCGATCGTCCCGGCCGATACCGCGACGATCGCCTCGACCACGTTGTACGTGATCGTCCCGGCGACCAGCCACCGAACTCGCCGATGCAGGACCGCCCGTCTTTCGGCAGCCACCACGGGACGCGACTGGCTCGAAGCCCCGCATGCGCCCGAGTCAGCCAGCGACAACGTTTCGCTGACCGGCGCGTCCGCGTGGCAGTCCCGGCAAGGCTCGCTCATCGAACGACCCGCGATTCCTCGTCGCACGCATCCGTCGGCGCGACAGCCAAAACCACCTGCGTCAGCTCCGCCAACGCGCGCGCGAGATGCGGATCGGCGATCGCGTACCGGACCTGCCGACCCTCGTACGTCGCGATCACCAGCCCGCACCCGCGAAGGCACGCAAGATGATTCGAGACGTTCGACCGGCTCAACTCCAGCTGTGAAGCCAACTGCGCCGGGTACACGACCCCGTCCAGCAGCGCCACGAGAATCCGGCAGCGCGTCGGATCCGCCAGTGCCCGGCCGAGCCGGGCGAGCGCCAGTTCGCGAGTCTCGGAGGTCAGCACAGCCGCAACAGTACAGCACTGACTGAATCAAATACACTGGCGAGGTGGACAACCTCCTCGGCGACTTCCTCCGCGCCCGACGCGAGCGGATCTCCCCTGCCGACGTCGGGCTGCCGGACAGCGGACGGCGTCGTGTCCGAGGGCTGCGCCGCGAAGAACTCGCGCTCCTGGCGGGAATCAGCAGCGACTACTACATCCGCCTGGAACAGGGACGCGACCAGAACCCGTCAGCCCAAGTGCTCGACGCACTGGCCCGGGCCCTCGGTCTTGACGAACCCTCCCGCCACCACCTGCACCAGCTCGCCGCGCCAACGCAACCAGGCCAGGCCGAGCCGCACGTGCCCGCAAGCATCGTCGAACTGATCTCGACCTGGCCGACAAACCCGGCGTACGTCCAGGACCGCCTCACCAACGTCCTCGCCGCAAACGAGATCGCCGCAGCGGTTTCGCCGAACTACGCGGTCGGCCGGAACCTGCTTCGCGCGGTCTTCCTCGACCCGGCCGAGCGAGACCTCCGCCGCGACTGGGACCAGACGGCAGCCGACGGCGTCGCCGGTCTGCGCGCCACCCTCGGCCCGAATATCGCCGACCCGGCCGCCGCCGAACTCATCGCCGATCTGACCGCCAGCAGTGAAGAATTCCGCGCTCTCTGGGCCCAGCACGACGTCAAACCGAGGACCGGCCACCTCGTCCGCTTCCGCCACCCAGCGGTCGGAGACCTCGACCTGCACAGCGACAAGCTCGACATCCCCGGCCCGGCAACCCTGCAATTGGTGGTCTTCCACGCGACTCCTGGCAGCAGCGACGCCGAGGCACTCGCTTCCCTGGCAGACCTGATTCCCGCGCGATGACAATGGAAACCGGGCCGGAGCACGCACTGCCCCGGCCCGGCTCCCGTCAGTCGGCCGCTTCGAACTCGCGCACCGCGTCCAGTGCGGCGCCCATCGCGGCGTTGCCCTCGCGTTCGATCATGATCTCGACCAGCACCGGCCGCCGGGTGCGTTCGGCTTCCTTGCGCGCCCATTCGAGCGAAGACCGGATCTCGCCCGGGTCTTCGACGCGCGTGCCGGAGCAGCCGTAGGCCTCCATGATCTTCACGTTGTCCGTGCCGTGGTCGTCGTAGTGGATGTCGACCTGGTAGTTCATCTCGTACGGCAGCTCGGACTGGCGGATCAGGCCCAGGTACTCGTTGTTGAGCATGACGAGCACGAACCCGACGTCGTACTGCGCGGCGACCGCCAGTTCCTCCACCAGGAACTGGAACGAGTAGTCGCCGACCACGCCGACGACCTCCGCGTCCGGCCGGGCCTTCTTGACGCCGATCGCGGCCGGGATCTCCCAGCCGAGCGGGCCGGCCTGGCCGCACACCTGGTAGTGCCGCGGCAGGTGCGCGCGCTGGAACTGCCCGGACCAGATCTGGTACAGCCCGATCGCGGTGACGAAATACGTCTCGGGTCCGTAGAACTCGTTGAGTTCCTTGAACACCCGCGGCGCCTTGATCGGCGTGCAGTCGAAGTCTTCCTTCCGCGGCAGTTCGGCCTTGAGGTCGCCGAGCCGCTTCACCCACGCGCGGTCCCGCGCCGGAGCGGTCCGCGCGTCGAGCGCCGCCAGCAACGCTTCCAGGAACTCGCGCGTGTGCGAAACGACGCCGAGGTCCGGGCCGAACACCTTGCCCAGCTGCGTGGGCTCGATGTCGACGTGGATGAACTTCCGGTCGCCGCGGTACACCGACAGCTCGCCGGTGTGCCGGTCGCCGAACCGCGCGCCCAGCGCCAGAACCAGATCAGATTCCAGGAACGCGGCGTTCGCCCAGCGCTGCGACGTCTGGATGCCCGCCATGCCGGCGAACAGCTCGTGGTCCTCGGGGAAACTGCCCTTGCCCATCAGCGTGACGCCGACCGGGACGCCGAGCCGCTCGGCCAACTGCCGCAACGGGTCGCTCGCCTCGCCGAGCACGACGCCGCCACCCGCCAGGATCAGCGGGCGTTCGGCGGCGAGCAGCATGTCCAGCGCCCGCTCGACGCGCGCCGGCGACGGCTTGACCGTGCTGACCGGCAGCGCCGAATCGATCGACGAATCCCACTCGATCATCTGCTTCTGCACGTCGATCGGGAGGTCGATGAGGACCGGGCCAGGCCGTCCGGACCTGGCGATCCGGAACGCCTCGCGGAAGATCCACGGCAGCTGCGCGGCCTCCTTCACCTGGACCGCCCACTTCGTGACCGGCCGCGCGATCTCGACGATGTCGACCGCCTGGAACGCTTCCTGGTGCAGCTTCGTCGTCGCGGCCTGCCCGGTGATGCACAGGATCGGGACGGAGTCCGCGTGCGCGGTGTAGAGGCCGGTGATCATGTTGGTGCCCGCCGGACCGGACGTGCCGATCGCGACGCCGACGTTGCCGGTCGTGCGCGCCCAGCCGTCGGCCATGTGCGTCGCGCCTTCTTCGTGGCGGACCACGAGATGGTCGATGCCGCGGCCCTGCATCGCGTCGTACAGCGGCAGGATCGCCGCGCCCGGGCAGCCGAAGGCGACGTCGATCCCTTCGTCGACCAGCACGTCGACGACTGCCTGCATAGCGGGGACTCGGGCCATGGTCAAACCTCCTCGGACGAGCGGCCGGACAGTTCTTCGACGACCTTCAGCAGCGCGGAGTGGTCCAGCGAGCCGTAGCCCATCGCCCGTCCGGCCGCGACCAGCTGCGCGACCAGGCCGGTCAGCGGGAGCGCCACGTCGGACTGCCGCGCCGCGGCGAGCGCGATGCCCATGTCCTTGTGGTGCAGGTCGATCCGGAAGCCCGGCTCGAACTGCCGCGCGACCATCGACTTCCGTTTCAGTTCCAGGATCCGGCTGCCGGCGAGACCGCCCGCCAGCACGTCGAGCCCGGTGCCCGCGTCCACTCCGGACGCTTCGAGCAGCACGATCGCCTCCGCGACCAGCCCGTAGATCCCGCCCACCACCAGCTGGTTGGCCGCCTTCACGACCTGACCGGCGCCATGCGGGCCGACGTGCACCACGGTCTTGCCGAGCGCGTCGAACACCGGCTTCGCCGCGGCGAAATCGGCCTCGTCGCCACCGACCATAATGGACAGGGTCGCCTGTTCGGCTCCGGCCTGACCACCGGACACCGGCGCGTCCAGCACCCGGATCCCTTTGGCCGCACCGGCTTTCGCGACCTCGATCGACGTCTCCGGCCGGATGGTGCTCATGTCGGCCAGCAGCGTGCCGGGCGCGATCGTGTCGAGCACGCCGCCGGGGGCGAGCACGACCTGCTCGACCTGCGGGTGGTTCGGCAGCATGGTGATCACGACCTCGGCCCCGGACACCGCGTCGGCGACGTCCTGCGCCGCGCGGCCGCCCGCCGCTTCCAGCTTGGCCAGCGCGTCGGCGTTGAGGTCGAACCCGCTCACCTCGTGTCCGGCGGCGGCCAGGTGCGCGGCCATCGGCGTGCCCATGACGCCCAGTCCGATGAACCCGATCCTGCTCATCAGTTTCCCCTTCGCTCGTACGGCAGCCAGGCCAGCGAGTCCACAGTGGAACCGTCCGGTTTGTACTCGATGCCCACCGGTCCGGCGTAGCCCGCCGCCTGCAGCTTTTCCAGATGTCCTTCGAGATCCAGCTCCCCCGTGCCCGGCTGGTGCCGGCCCGGCACGTCGGCGATCTGCACGTGCCCGGTGCGCGGGGTGTAGCGGGCGATCACGGTGTCGAGGTCGTCGCCGTTGACCGCCAGGTGGTAGAGGTCCGCGAGCAGCCGGACGTTGTCCAGGCCCAGCTCGTCGAGCACCGCGACCGCGTCGGCCGCGGTCTTCAGCGGGTACGCCGGGGTGCCGGACAGCGGTTCGAGCACCAGCTGCGCGCCGATGCCCTCGGCCGCCTTCGCCGCGGTCGCGAGGTGGGTGCGGGCCAGATCGTCCTGTTCGGACGGTGCGACCCCGTCGATCCGGTTGCCGTACAGCGCGTTGAAGCTGCGGCAGCCGAGCCGTTCGGCGAGCCCGAGCGCGACCGTCAGGCTCGTCGCGAACTCCGCTTCGCGGCCGACCCACGACACGAGCCCGCGCTCGCCCGCGGCCATGTCGCCCGCGTAGAAGTTCAGCCCGGTCAGCTGGACGCCCGCCGCCTCGATCGACCGCGCGAAGCGGTCGACGTCGGCCCCGGACGGGTCGGCGCTGTCGAACGGCCACCAGTACTCCACCTTGGTGAAGCCCGCTGCCCGAGCGGCCTGCGCGCGCTCGAGCAGCGGGAGTTCGGTGAACAGGATCGACAGGTTGGCGGTGTAGGGCAGCGAGTGCCGCTCCCCGGCGGGACCGGTCATGAGTACCTCGGCTCCTCACATCTCGATCAGCTAATTTCGCTTTGTGGAAGTTTTCTTCCGTAGTTCGAGAATAGCTGGACGCGGAGGCTTCGGTCAACGGGCAGCGGCAGGTTTCCCGGGCGTGCGGGGACGGCAAGATCCACCGGGGCGTCGTTCGGCTGTGACGCGCACGGGCGACAGAGAGGGGATTCCGAACCCGACCGTCCACAGTGATGAGAACTTATTCCAATGTAGACAGTCGTGCAGTTTTCGTTCAGCCGAAAGGAATCGGCGTACTCGTGCGATTGAGCAGCCCGATCGCCGCGTGGACGTGCCGCAACGCGGGAGCCTCGACGCCAGTCAGGTCCGCGAGTTCCACAACCGCGCCGATGATCGCGTCGATCTCCAGCGGTTTGCCCGCTTCCAGGTCCTGCAGCATGGACGTCTTGTGGTGCCCGACGCGCCACGCTCCGTCGATCCGCTTCTCCACCGAGACCCGCGGATCCGCACCCGCGGCCCGGGCGATCGCGAGGGTTTCGGCCATCATCTCGGCGACGAGCGTGCGGGTTCCGTCGTGCTCGCACATCTGCGCCATGGTCGCCCGGGTGAGCGCGGACAGCGGATTGAACGCGACGTTGCCCATCAGCTTGACCCAGATGTCGTCGCGCAGCCTCGGTTCGACCGGGGCCTTGAGCCCGCCCGCGACCATCGCGTCGGCGAGATTCCGGCAGCGGACGGAGATTTCGCCGGACGGTTCGCCGAGCGAAAACCGCGTACCCTCCAGGTGCCGGATGACGCCCGGCTCCTCGATGACGGTCGAGCAGTAGACAACACAGCCGATCGCCCGCTCGACTGCGAGCACACGACTGGTCGCCCCGCCGGGATCGACCGTCTCGACGCGACGGTCCGCCAGCGGATGGCCGGTCAGCCCGTGGAAGTACCACCACGGAATGCCGTTCTGCGCCGCGACGATCGCGGTGTTCTCGTGGAGCAGCGGCTCCAGAAGATCGCCGCAGTCCGGGTAGGAATGTGCTTTGAGGCCAAGGAAAACGTAGTCGACCGGCCCGATGTCGCGAGGGTCGGACGTGACGTGCGGACGCGCCGTGAAGTCGCCGCGAGGGCTCAGGACCCGCACGCCGTCCGCCGCCATCGCCGCGAGATGCGCCCCGCGCGCGACGAGGTGGACTTCGGTGCCGCCGCGATGGAGAGCCGCGCCGACGTACGCGCCGATCGCTCCCGCGCCCAGAACCGCCACCCGCATGGTTGCCTCCCGGTCCGGATCCCGCCGACGTTAGATTGCATACAGTATCCCGTCTAATGCCTGCCGGGCCAGGCTTTGGTTATCGGAAGCAGCGATGACGCGGGGCGGCCGCGGTGGCACAGCGAGGCGCGACAGTGATGCGGGGATGCTGTGGTGATGCGGGGATGCTGTGGTGATGCGGAGACGCTGTGGTGACGTGGGTGCGGCGGGGCTGCCGCGGAGTGCCGTGGGTGCCGCGGTCACGCGGGGTGCCGCGGTCACGCGGGGTGCCGCGGGTGCCGCGGGGTGCCGCGGGGTGCCGCGGTCACGCGGGGTGCCGCGGGGTGCCGCGGATGCCGCGGTCACGCGGGGTGTCGCCGTGACACAGCGACGCACCGCAGTGATGCCGAGTGCCGCAGCGATGCCCGGCCGTCCTGTGCCGCAGGATTCCCGCGACCAGACCGGCGGGACGGTGCGCTCCGGGCGTTCCGTCAGCCTGCTCGAGGTTCGCGGACCGGCCGTGCGCAAAGTCGTCGTGCGGCCGGTCAATCTGCTTGCGGCTCAAGGGAAACTGTCGCCCTTAACGTTCCGGCCAGCGAGGGTCAGACCTCGCGCACCGACTCCGCCACGAACCCGGACAACACCAGCCGCGCGGTGCACCGGCTGTGCCCGGAGGCCGTCGACGTCCGGCGGCGCACCACCACCTCGTACCGCCGTCCGCCCGCGTCGACCAGCACTCTCCGGTCCTCGCCCCGGGATTCCTCCGCCACCGCCAGCACCGCGTCGAGACCGCGCAGGCCAGTCCGGCCGCGGATCTCGATCTCGGCGAACTGCGACCACGCGCTCTCCGCGGAGGTGCGGCCCCGCAAATTCTCGAACCGGACGTTCCCGCTCAGCGCTTCCTTCGCCACCAGTTCGGCTTCGGGCACCGCGAGGCTGCCGTGGAGGTAGCCGTCGGGCACGGTCAAGAGGTTGCCCGCCCAGCGGTCCCCGCCGACGTGGCTGACCTCCCACACCCGCCCGGGATGGTTCTGCGCGAGGCTCGCGACCAGCGGACGGCCGAACACCGCGCAGCACATGTCCTTGCTGCCGTGGGTGCAGACGAGAAAGAGCGGACCGGACACCGGCTCGCCGTGCCCGCGCCGTCCGGCGGCGACGGCTTCGAGGTCGAGGTGGGCGAGTTCGTCGAGGTCGGCGACGTCGAGTCGCTCCGTCCAGCGATTCCCGGGCTGCCCGCTGGCGACGTAAACCGCGCGCGGAGCGCCTGGCTCCCGCGCGTGCCGCCCCGGCTTCCGGATCAGCAGCGGCCGCAGGCCGGCGGCGCGCGCGGCTTCGAGGCGCTCGGCGGGAAACATCGCGGCCAGGACGTCTTCGAGCGCGTCCGGACCCCACGATCCCGGCTGCTCGACCAGCAGCCAGGACGTCATGCGCGCGGCGGTCCCGGCGGGCTCGCCGCCGAGCTCGCGAGTCAACGCGGCGCATCCGGGCGCAGCATTCCGGCCCGGGAAGCAGATTCCCGGCCCCGAGTGCCGCACGTCGGGCTTAGGCATGCCTAAGTATAGCTGACGGCTCGTCCTGCCTCTCCGAGGCGACCGTCCGCGGCGCGCGACATCACACGATCGGGCAGTACTGGGGCTGGCTCAGCCCCTAGCTCAAGCCCGAGCCACCAGCCCCTGCACGACCAGCTCCCCCAACAGCGCCCGCACCGTCGCCGGAGGCACACCCGGCGCAGCATCGACAAGCACCTTGAACGGCTGCGGCCCACACCCGAGCAACGTGGCGAGCACCGGCCGCGCAGCTTCGGCGAAGACCAGCCGCTTCCCAGCCCCGACCAGGGCCACCGTGCCGTCGCCGTCCGCCAGCGCGGCGCGCGGGACGAGCAGCCGGACCTCGAAATCGTCGTCCGGCGGCAGCAGTTCCGCCGTCGCCGCCCATGGCAGGCCGACGCGGGTCTGCGCCGGAGCCTGGGCGTCGCGGTCGGCGAGGAACCGGTCGACCACGTTGCCCGCGGTCAGCTCCGCCAGCCGGAGACGCAGCGCTTCGGCGCGCTCCGCCCGCGCGTCCGGACCGGCGAACCGGGGCAGGTCCGCGCGGAACAGCTCGTCGGAGCGCAGCTGATCGGCCAGCCACGCCACGAGGTCCACGCCGGTGGCGGCGTTGAACCCGATCGTCAGATGCAGCGACTCCTCGCCGACGGCGGACACGTCGTGCCAATGCCCGCGCGGCAGGTAAAGGACGTCGCCGTCCTCCAGGAGGAAGTCGTCGTGCGGCTCGCCCTCCGGACGTTCCGGCAGCTCGACGTCCCGCTGCAGCGGCGAAGGCCGGGTCACCCCGTGCAGCCGCCACCGCTTGCGGCCGGAGAGCTGGATGATGAAGGCGTCGTGGTCGTCCCAGTGCACGTCGAAGCCGTGCGTGGTGCCCCAGCCCGCGTACAGGTTGACCTGGATCCGCTCGCGCAAGTCGTGTTCGAGCCTGCCCGCCAGCTCGCCGACCTCGTCGACCAGTTCGTTGACCGAATCGAGCACGAGCGTCGCGCCGGCGCGCAGGTGTTCGGCGAACGGGGCCGAGAGCACGCGCGGGACCTGGCCGTTGCGCCGGGTCGAGACCATTTCGGTGTAGGTGTGGGCGGGGACGACGTCGCCGTCGAGCGCGAGCCGCAGCCGGGGGAACTCCAGCCGGTGCTGGCGCAGCACCCGGTCCAGCTCCGGCCACGGGAGCAGCGACGCGAACCGCCCCTTCTCCCCCGGGAACCGCCGCGGCTGCCTGCCGAGGACCTCTGCGAAGAACTGGCCGGCCTCGAGCGGTGCCACGAGGCCGGCCAGTCCGGGAATCTCCGTCATGGAGCGGGACAACGGCTAGTCGTTGCCGTCGTTGTCGGCCACGGCTCCGTTGGCCTTGCCGCGGTCCACCGCGGCGGTCAGCGGTTCCACGCTCAGCAGCAGGCCGCTGGCGGCCGCGTCGGTGTCGGTTGTCATGCGTTCTTGAGCCATCCGGACCTCGCAACGTCGACGACTGGGCCCGCCTCACGCTACGGGAGATCGCCGGGACGGACATCGGTCATTTGAGTGCTCTTCCCCGGCCCCGCGACCACCCTCGGCAGCCTTGGCCCGTCACAGATTCTGCCGGTAATCCTGCTCTAGACCGGCTCGCAGCTGCTGCTCGTCCACCCCCGCGCGCACCAGCTTCGCGGCCTCGCCCGCGGTCTCGTTCAGCTTGAGATGGTCGGTCCAGATCGTGGACGAGCGCGGCAGGTCGGCCGGATCGACCTGCCGGGCGGCGTCCCACAATCCGGCCTCGCACAGCGCGGCGCACTGTCCGAGCCGGACGGTCTCTACTTCCACTTTCAGCACCGCTTTCGGGGTGCGATTGCGCTCGGTCATCGACTCGCGCAGCGCGGGTTCCGTGCTGATGACCGCCTTCCCGGTGATCTCCAGTGTGCGGTTGTCCCCAGGGACCACGGCCACTACCGCCACATCGGGGCGTTCGACGACATTGTGGAACGTATCGGTGCGCCGGTTTCCGGGCCGATCCGCGAGGACGACCGTGGTCGGTCCGATCATCCGGGCCACTCCGGGAGGATCGCCCTTGGGACTGGCGTCCGCGTTCCCGGCGCTGTCCCGCGACGTGATCACCGCAAACGGCGCGGCGGCAAGGAAAGCAGCCGCTGCGGGCCCGAGGAGTTCGCCTTCCTCAACGGCGTCGGTGTCCGATCCTGCGGCAGGACCCCACAGGTTCGAGCGGATCACCGCCTTCCCGCAATGCAGGAACGCTTCCTCGACGAGGAAACCGTCTTTGTCTGCGGTTCCGTTGATCCGCAAGGTTTCGCGCCATCCGGGGACGAGCACCAACAGCGCGGCGCCTGTCCCTGGTGCGGCGTCCGCCGGAACGGGGAGCTTGAGCCGCGCCTCTGTCTCGGCCTTCGCGAACCCGGACGCTCCGCCGACCATCTCGGCCCGCTGACGACCTCCGACGTCGACGTAGCCGAGCACTGCGGCGGGGCTGTGCGCGAGCAGCACGCGGCAATGCGGGTCGAGGTGGTCGATCGACTTCATCATGACCGGCAGCGGCCGTTCGCCCACGACGCGTTCCAGGTCCGGCACCGCACGGATGATCCCCATGGAGTTAGGTTAACCTAAGAACTTGGCCGTGGGCTGCTGCAGTCCTCCTCACCGCCGACGTTAGCGAGGCCGCGCAGCACGGGATCGACCCCGCCGCCGGACAAGTGCCGTGCTGCCCAACCCGGTTTGGCCCCAGGCGCGAACGGCACCGGCCAGCGCCAGCCTCCGCCCGCCGTCGGTCACGCGCCGCAGCACTTCCCCACAGCGCCAGCCTCCGCCCCGCCGTCCGTCACGCGCCGCAGCACTTCCCCGCCAGGCCCGTTCCGCACCAGAACCCGCCTCGCCGAGCCCCGCGTCCCGCACCCGCGTCGCCACGCCGTCGATCCCCATCCGGCGGAACATCGCACACCCGATCCAGAATCCCGGGATTTTGCATACCAAAACCTGTATCCTGAAAACTGAGTTCCTCGAATCCCGCCGCAGATCCCACCACCCGAGGTGCACCGTGACCGAGTCCGTTTCCCCCCTGCCCGAACGCGGGCCCACCGGCCGCCGGACAGCGAAGGGGTCGCTCGCCGGCAAGAGCGGCAACCGGGTGGAGCGGCCCGCGCCGTTGCGGCAGGTCGTCTACGACGCGCTCGCCGAGCTGATCATCAACCGCACGCTCGAACCCGGACAGCACCTGGTCGAGGCCGATCTGGCCGAATACCTGGGCGTCAGCCGCCAGCCGGTCCGCGAGGCGCTGCAACGGCTGCAGAGCGAAGGCTGGGTCGACCTCCGGCCGGCGCAGGGCGCGTTCGTGCACCTGCCCACCGACGAGGAAGCCGACCAGCTGCTCGGCGTCCGGGCCGTCCTGGAGACCCATTCCGCCCGGCTGGCCGCGGCCTGCGCGACCGACGAGGACATCAAGCGCCTGTGGCAATTGCAGGACGTCGGCATGAAAGCCCTGGCCGCGGACGACAGCGAGCGCCTTGTCGCGGCGAACGCGGACCTGCATTCGTACATCACCGAACTGACTGGCAACGCCGTCCTGTCCGAGCTGATCGGCCTGGTCGACCGCCGGGTTCGCTGGTACTACACGCCGATCGCCCGGCCGCGCGGGCGCGACGCGTGGCAGGAGCACGCCGCGCTGATCGAGGCGATCGCGGCGCACAACGTCGACAAGGCGGAGAAAATCATGGCGCAGCACACCGAACGCACGCGCCAGGCGTTCCACGAACGGCCGGACGCGGCGGAGTGAGCACAGCGGTCCGGGAGCGACGGGGCGGATGCCAGCCGTCCCGTCGCTCCCGGACCCGCGGGGGAATTCAGTTGCCGGCCGCCGGAGCGGTGCGGGCGATCCGCGTGCCCGCCTTTTCCGTCGAGCCGCGCCCGGAACGCCCGGGCTGGCGCAGGAACAGCGTCATCACGGCGGACAGCAACGCGATGGACCCGGCCAGCACATACGCACCGGTGTAGCCCCACGCCGCGATCACCCCGGCCGCCAAGCCGCCGCCTCCGACGCCGCCGACCAGTTTCGCGCTGTAGACGATGCCGTAGTTGGTCGCGTTGTGGTTCTCGCCGAAGTAATCCGGTACCAGCGCGGCGAACAGCGGATAGAACGCGCCGCTGCCGAACCCGGTCAGCACCGCGAACACCATGAACCAGAACAAGCTGTGCGTCTTGCCCGACCACAGCACGCCGAATTGCGCGAACGCCGCGATCACCAGCACCCAGAACAACGTCGCCTTGCGGCCGATCCGGTCGGACGCCCAGCCGACGATTCCCCGGCCGACCCCGTTCACAATCGCCAGGACACCCGCCGAGGAAGCGGCCACGAAAGCGCCGAACTGGCTTTCCTTGGCGAAATCGACCTGGAAATTGATCCCGAACAGCGATACCCCGCCGATCACCACGAGGGTGACCCACATCAGCGGAAGCATCCCGCTGCGAATCGCTTCCATCGGCGTGAACTGGCGCACCGCGGGCGGGTTCTTGGCCAGGCTTTTCGCCTTGCCCGCCGCACTGCCCTTCAGCCAGGCGATCGGGTCGACCTCGGCCGGCCACCAGTTCTTCGGCGGATCCTTGAACAGGAAACCGCACAGTCCGACCACCACGAGCATGTACAGGCCGATCGCGTCGAGCGTGATCGTCACGTTCTCATGCCCGAGGAAAGCGCTGAACAGGTAAATGAACGGCACCGAACCGTACGCGAATCCGCCGTTCACGAAACCGGTCCGAGCGCCGCGTTTCTCCGGATACCATTTACCCACCATGTTGATGCACGTCGCGTACACCAGTCCGGCGCCGATTCCGCCCAGCACCGAATACCCGACGAACGCCACCACCAGATTTCCGCTGTGCGCGATGGAGAAGTAGCCGATTCCGGAACAGACCGCCCCGGCCAGCATCGCCGTCTTCGCCGACACGATGTTCTTCTCCCGCAGCCGCCCGGCCGGGAACGCGACCCCGGCCTGGAACACGGCCCAGATGCTGGCCAGCCAGAACGCGTCCGACAAGGACCAGCCGTATTTCTCTTCGAGCGTCCCTTCGACGGCTCCCCAGCCGTATTCGAACACGCTCACCGCCATCATGGCCACCCACGGCAGCCAGACCATCCAGCTGCGGGACCGTCCCATCAGGTCCCGGGGGCTCTCCCCGATCCGGTACGTCCGCCCGTTTTCGTCGACGATCTCCTGGTATGTCGGTTGGGCTGCGGTCATGAGAATTCTCTTTCGTCACCGTTGACTTCGGTTCCCGTGCCGGGCTGTCTCCGTTCTTCCCCCGAGCCGGGACGCGCCCCGCGTCCCGGCGTCGCTTCCTCGCCGCACTCCGCTGACCAGCGGTTAGGTGTCGGGCAACGTACGCCTCCCTCCGGACTTGATCAAGACAGCAGACCCGCCGAACGCGCCCAGCGGTACTTCGCGCCGAGCACCGCGACCGGCTTTTCGGTCGTGTAGGGATAAGCGACGACGCCGTGCGCGTACAGGTGCTCGCTGGCCCGCTCGACCTCGACGTCTCCGGACAGCGAAGCCACCACCGGCTTGTGGATCCCCTTGCGCCGGAACTCCTCGACGACGTCCACGACCAGCTCCGCGAACACCACCGGCGGCGTGACGATCGTGTGCCAGTAACCGAGAACCAACGAGTGAATACGATCGTCGGACAGGCCGAGCGCGATGGTGTTCCGATAGGTCGAGGGCGGTTCGCCGCCGGTGATGTCCACCGGGTTGCCCGCCGCGCCGAACGGCGGGATGTATTCGCGGAAAGCGGCGTCGAGGTCGTCCGGGATCTGCATCAGCGTGAGCCCGTTGTCCACACAGGCGTCCGACAGCAGCACCCCGGAACCGCCGGCGCCGGTGATGATCACGACGTTCTCGCCCTTCGGCGTGGGCAGTTTCGGCACGCCACGCGCGTATTCGAGCAGGTCGTTGAGCCCGGGCGCGCGAATGACGCCGCTCTGGCGCAGGATGTCGTCGTAGACCCGGTCATTGCCCGCCAGCGCACCGGTATGCGACCCGGCCGCTTTCGCCCCTTCCGACGTGCGCCCGGCTTTCAGTACCACGACGGGCTTCTTCGCGGACACCCGCTTCGCGGTCTCAGCGAACGCGCGACCGTCCTTGAGGTCTTCCAGATGCATGGCGACGAGTTCGGTGTTGTCGTCGTGCTCGAAAAACGTGAGAAGATCGTCTTCGTCGATATCCGCTTTGTTTCCGACGCCGACAATCGCCGACACGCCCATCCCGGCCGACCGGCTGAAGCCCAGGATCGCCATCCCGATCCCGCCGCTCTGCGACGACAGCGCGACGCCGCCTTTGACGTCATACGGGGTGCAGAAGGTCGCCGACAGGTTTTCCGGCGTGTAGTAGTAGCCGTAGATGTTCGGGCCGAGGATCCGCACGCCGTGTTTGCGCGCGATGGCCAGAACTTCGTTCTGCAGCTCGATGTTTCCCGTCTCGCCGAAGCCCGACGGGATCAGGATCGCCCCGGCGACGCCCTTCGCGCCGGCCTCTTCGAGCGCCGCCGGCACGAACTTGGCCGGGATCGCGAAGACCGCGACATCGACGTCGCCGGGCACGTCCGCGATGCTCGGATACGCCTTGCGGTCGAGGATTTCCGCGGCCTTCGGATTGATCGGATAGATCTCGCCCGCGTAGCCGCCGTTGACGAGGTTCTTCATCACCGAATTGCCGATCTTGCCGTCCTCGGCGGACGCGCCGATCACCGCGACCGCGGCCGGTTTCATGATCCGGTTCATCGCGGTCAGGATCTCGTCCTGGCCGAACCGCACCGGTTCCGCGGCCGCTGCCGGATCGACGAGAATCCGCACGTCCACCGCGGTCGCCCCGGCTCCGGTAGCGAGCACCGGGTTCAGGTCGACCTCGGCCAATTGCGGAAAGTCGGTGACCAGGTGCGACAGCCGGTGCACGACATCGGCCAGCGCCGCCTTGTCCACCGCCTCGCCACCGCGAACTCCATTGAGGACTTCAGCGGCCGCGATCCCGTCCACCATGGACAGAGCTTCATCGGTGCTCGTGGGAGCCAGCCGGAACGTGACGTCCTTCAGCACCTCGACCAGAACGCCGCCGAGTCCGAACGCGACAATCTTGCCGAAGCTGGGGTCGGTGACCGCGCCGATGATCACCTCCTGCCCGCTGGTCAGCATCTGTTGCACCTGGACGCCGGTGATGCGCGCCGATGCGTCGTATGCCTTGGCGTTAGCCAGAACCGTGGCGTAACCGTCCGCGACTTCCTGCTTGGTGCGGAGCCCGACGAGTACGCCGCCAGCCTCGGTTTTGTGCAAGATGTCCCGCGACACGATCTTCAGCACTACCGGCAGACCGAGTTCCGCCGCCTGCGCCACCGCTTCCTCGGCAGACGTGGCGAGCCGTTCCTGTGGCGTCGGAATGCCGTACGCCTCGCAGACAGCGCGACCTTCCGGTGCTGTGAGCGAGGAACGGCCTTCCTCGGCTACCCGGGCCAGGATTTCCTCGACCGCCGCGCGGCCAGTTTCCGTGGTCATCCTCAGATCACGCCCGCCGTGCGCAACTGCTCGACATCCGCCGCGCTGTAGCCGAGTTCGCCGAGCACTTCGTTGTTGTGTTCGCCCAGCAACGGAGAACGTTCGACGTCCACCGGCGAGTCCGACAGCTTCAACGGGCAGCCGACGGTCTTGAACGCGCCGCGCTCCGGATGCGGCACCTCGACCACCGATCCCAGCTCGGCCAGCGTCTCGTCCTCGATCAGTTCCTTAGTGGACAGAATCGGTCCACAAGGGATGCTGCGGGCGTTGAGCAGCTCCATCACTTCCCATTTGGTGCGCTGCTCGGTCCATTCCTCGACCATCGCGAACACCTTGTCCAGTTTGGACAGCCGAGCCTCCGGAGTCGCCCAGTCCGGATCCTCGGCGAGCTCCGGCCGCCCGATGAGCTCGGTCAGCGGAGCCCAGCCGACCGGCTGGACGATGACGTAGATGTAGTCGTTGGGCCCGCCCGGCGCGCAGCGCACCGCCCAGCCCGGCTGCCCGCCGCCGGACGCGTTGCCCGAACGCGGCACCTCGTCGCCGAACCGTTCGTTGGGGTACTCCCCCAGCGGCCCGTGCGCGAGCCGCTGCTGGTCGCGCAGCTTGACCCGGCACAGGTTGAGCACCGCGTCCTGCATCGCCACCTGCACGCGCTGCCCGCGCCCGGTGCTCGTGCGCTGGTACAACGCCGCGAGAATGGCCGCGACGAGGTGGATGCCCGTCCCCGAATCGCCGATCTGCGCCCCGGTGGCGGTCGGCGGGCCCTGCTCGAAGCCGGTCGTGCTCATCGAGCCGCCCATCGCCTGCGCGATCACCTCGTAGGCTTTGAAATTCGCGTACCTGCCGGGTCCGAACCCTTTGATGGACGCGTAAATCAGCCGCTCGTTGATCTCGTGCAGCTTCTCCCAGGAGAACCCGAAACGGTCCACCACACCCGGCCCGAAGTTCTCCACCAGAACGTCCACTGAGGACACCAGCTTGGCGAAGACTTCCTTGCCCTGCTCGCTTTTCATGTTGAGCGTGATGCTGCGCTTGTTCGCGTTCAGCATGATGAAGTACAGACTGTCCACTCCGGGCAGATCGCGCAGCTGGCCCCGGGTGATGTCGCCGCGGCCGGGGGTTTCGAGCTTCACGACGTCCGCGCCGAGCCAGGCGAGGATCTGGGTCGACGACGGTCCTGATTGGACGTGGGTCATGTCGAGGACGCGGACGCCCTCCAGTGCCTTTCCCATCTTCGGCTCCTCCCGACTACTTGTACATCGTCTGGTTCATGGTTCCGGGGGCGTAGGCGTCCGGGTCGACCCAGACGTTGATCAGCGACGGCTTGCCGGATTCCCGCGCGCGGCGCAGCGCCGGGGCGATGTCCGCCGGGTCGCGGACCTCCTCGCCGTAGCCGCCGAGCATCCGGGCGAACTGGTCGTAAGGGACGTCGCCGAGGGTGTTTCCGATGCGTTCGCGAGCCATGCCGTACTTCTGCGCCTGGCCGTAGCGGATCTGGTTCATCGACGAGTTGTTGCCGACGATCCCGACGAACGGGAGGTCGAACCGCACGAGCGTCTCGAAATCCCAGCCGGTGAGGGAAAACGCCCCGTCGCCGAAGAGCGCGACGACTTCCTGATCCGGACGCGCGTGTTTCGCGGCCATCACGAACGGAATACCCACCCCGAGTGTCCCTAGCGGACCGGGATCCATCCAGTGCCCGGGTGCCTTCGGCTGCACGACCTGTCCGGAGAACGTGACGATGTCGCCGCCGTCGCCGATGTAGATCGAATCCTCGGTCAGGAATTCGTTGATCTCGTGCACGAGCCGGTACGGGTGGATCGGATTCGCGTCGGAATGCTGCTGCGGCAACCGCTTCTGCTTGGCTTTCTCCTCGACCGCACGCAGTTCCTCCAGCCACGGTTTGCGTCCGACCGCCCCGTTGTCC
Organism: Amycolatopsis sp. cg13; assembly: GCF_041346965.1. Taxonomy (GTDB): domain Bacteria; phylum Actinomycetota; class Actinomycetes; order Mycobacteriales; family Pseudonocardiaceae; genus Amycolatopsis. Next base: position 733,990 of record NZ_CP166848.1, on the reverse strand, counting down.
ACCCGGCCCGACGCGGCATCCGCGACCGCGGCGAGGATCTGCCCGGCGTCTCCGACAATGCCGAGATCGATGTCGCGATTCTTGCCGACCGTCCGGTAGTCGAGATCGATCTGCACCACTTTCGCGTCCGGGGAAAGCCTTTTGCCGTAACCCATCCGGAAGTCGAACGGCGTGCCGACGATGACGATCACGTCGGCGTTGTCGAACGCGTAACGGCGGGAAAGCTGGAAGTGATGCGGATCGCCCGGCGGGAGCGTGCCTCGACCAGCACCGTTCATGTACGCCGGGATGTTCAAGGCGCGCACCAGTTCCGTCGCGGGCTCGGTGGCGCGAGTCGTCCAAACCTGGCTGCCGAGCAGAATCGCCGGTTTCTTGGCGTGCACCAGCAGATCCGCGAGTTTCTCGACGTCCTCCGGATCGCCCGCGTTCCGAGTGGAAGCGCGATACCGGCCGGACTCCGGGATCCGCGCGTTCGCCAACGGCACGCGGGCGTCGAGAACGTCCCGCGGAATCTCCAAAAAGGACGGTCCAGGTGCGCCCGCGAAGGCTTCCCGGAACGCCATCGACACCAGGTCAGCGGCCCGCGAGGTATGCGGGACGGTCGCGGCGAACTTGGTGATCGGGCTCATCATGTCCACGTGCGGGAGGTCCTGCAGCGAGCCCATTTTGTGCTGGCTCAACGCGCCTTGGCCGCCGATCAGCAGCATCGGGCTCTCCGCGCGCAACGCGTTCGCGACCCCCGTGACCGCGTCGGTCGTCCCTGGCCCCGCCGTGACCACCGCACAGCCAGGACGGCCGGTGATCCGCGCGTACCCGTCCGCGGCGTGCGCCGCGACCTGCTCGTGCCGGACGTCGATGACGCTGATGCCCTCGTCGACGCAGCCGTCGTAGATGTCGATGATGTGGCCGCCGCAGAGGGTGAAGATGGTGTCGACGCCTTCGGCTTTCAGGGCTTTCGCGACCAGGTGGCCGCCGGAGATCGTTTCTCCTGCCCCGCGTTCGCCGTTGGCAGTGGCGGCCTTGGGCTGCGCCGTAGTCCCGCTGGCTTTCGCTCCGCCGCTCTCGCTGGTCCGCGCGCTGGCGTCAGTTTGCCTCGCTGCCTTCTCGCTGGTGTTGGCTGCGACTTGCCTGTCCGCCTTCTCGCTGGCGGACTTGCCGTTGCTCTCGCTGAGCTCCTCGCCGGTCCGCCCGCTGGCGTTCACACCGCTGTTCCCGCCGGGCTTCTGACTGGCGGGCCCGTCCGGGTTCTCACCGTTGCTCTCGCTGAACTCCGGACCAGTCCGCCCGATCGGATCCTCGCCGGGCTCCTGGCCGGTCCGCCTGCCTGGGTTCTCGCCGGACTCCTGGCCGGTCCGCCCGCGTGGGTTCTCGCCGGTGTGCTGGCCTGCTTGCCGGCCGGTCGTGGTTGGCGACATGCGCAACTCCTCCTGTCCCGCGCCGGACCTCTCTGATCCGCGCGCTCGTCCCGGTCTGCTCGTGCCCTCTCCGCAGCCCGCCGGGTCTGTCGCCGCAGGTCAGCGGCTCGTCGCCGGAAGACTGTAGATTGCATACCGTATGAGGTAGGCATTAGACTTACTCTTCGAGCCGCCCGCTGTCCAGGGGCATCCGCAGGTTTGTCCGACTGGCTTGCGGGTCTTTGTCCAACTGGCTTGCGGGTCTTTCTCCGGCTGGCTTGCGGGTCGGTTCGCCAAAGGACCCGGCGAGAGATTCGCTGGCTGATTTGCCGGGTCAAGCTGCCTTGCCGGGAGCTGCCGCCACGCCCGCTCGGGCCGCAACTTCAACCCGAAACCTCAACTCGACCGCCCGCCAGAACCTCAACTCCACCGCCAGAACCTCGACTCCGCCGTCTGCCATCCGCCTCGGCGAGGCGCCTCCACCGAACTGGCCGACACAGAAGCGGAGGCAAACCCGCCACTCACCCGCCTGACAAACCTCCGCTCCCCCGCCTCCGCGAGAGCGGCGGGCAAACCCACCATTCGCCCACCCACGAACCCCGGCTCCCCCGCCTCCGCAAGGAAGGAATCCCGATGGATCTCTTGGAACACCAAGCGCGCGACCTCTTCGCCGCGCACGGCGTGCCGGTTCCCCGCGGCCGCGTGGCCGCCACGCCTGAGGAAGCACGGGCGGCGGCCGTCGACATCGGCGGTCCGGTTGTCGTGAAAGCCCAAGTCAAGACCGGCGGCCGAGGCAAGGCAGGCGGGGTGAAACTCGCGGCCGGACCGGACGAGGCCGAGCGGATCGCCAGCGAGATCCTCGGCATGGACATCAAAGGCCACCGCGTGCGTCGCGTTCTCGTGACCGAAGCGAGCGATATCGCCGACGAGTACTACGTTTCCTACCTCCTCGACCGCGCCGACCGCACCTTCCTCGCGATGGCATCCGCGGCCGGCGGAATGGATATCGAGGAAGTCGCCGAGACTCGGCCGGAAGCGCTGGTCAAGGTACCGATCGACATCCGCGTCGGCGTCGACTTAGTGAAGGCGCGCCGGATATGCGCGGCCGCACAGCTTCCGGTCGAAGCGGCGAGCGTCCTGGTGCGGTTGTGGGACGTGTTCACCTCGGAGGACGCGACGCTCGTCGAGGTGAATCCGCTTGCCCGTACGCGCGGCGGGGAGATCGTCGCGCTCGACGGGAAGGTCACGCTCGACGACAACGCCGCATTCCGGCATCCCGGGCACCAAGCGTTCATGGGCGCGGAAATCGGTGATCCGCTGGAACAGCAGGCTGCCGAGCAGGGGCTCAACTACGTGAAGCTTGACGGCGACATCGGCGTCATCGGCAACGGCGCCGGGCTCGTGATGTCCACTCTGGATGTAGTGGCTGCCGCGGCGCGGGACGCGGGAGCGGCCGGACCGGCGAATTTCCTCGACATCGGCGGCGGGGCGTCGGCGGAAGTGATGTCGGCCGGGCTGGGGGTGATTCTCGGGGATCCGGCGGTGCGCAGTGTGTTCGTGAACGTCTTCGGCGGGATCACGGCGTGCGACGCGGTGGCGGACGGCATCGTGAAAGCGCTGGCGTTGCTGGGCGATCGCGCGACGAAACCGTTGGTCGTCCGGCTCGACGGGAACAACGTCGCGGAGGGCAGGCGGATCCTCGCCGAGGCAGCGCACCCCCTGGTCACAGTGGTCGCGACGATGGACGACGCCGCGCGCGAAGCGGCCAAGCTCGCGACCGTGACGGAGGGCTGACCGATGGCGATTTTCCTGGACGGCACCAGCCGGGTCATCGTTTCCGGCATCACCGGCTCCGAGGGAGCCAAACACACCCGCCGGATGCTGGCCGCGGGCACGAACGTCGTGGGCGGGGTGAATCCGCGCAAGGCTGGGCAGACCGTTTTCCTTGACGGACACGAACTGCCGGTATTCGGCGGCGTCGCCGAGGCGATGGAGGAGACCGGTGCGGACGTAGTGGTTTTGTTCGTGCCGCCGCCGTTCGTGAAGGACGCGGTGCTCGAAGCGATCGACGCCGGCATCGGTCTCGCAGTGGTGATCACCGAGGGCGTGCCGGTGCACGATTCCGCCGCGTTCTGGGCGCACGCGCGCGACAGCCGCACCCGGATCATCGGGCCGAACTGCCCCGGCCTCATCTCCCCCGGACTGTCGAACGCCGGGATCATTCCCGCCGACATCACCGGTCCCGGGCGGATCGGGCTGGTGTCGAAATCCGGGACGCTCACCTACCAGCTCATGCACGAACTCCGCGACATCGGGTTTTCCAGCTGCATCGGCATCGGCGGCGACCCGGTCATCGGCACCACGCACATCGACGCGGTCGAGGCGTTCGAGAAGGACCCGGACACCGACGTGATCGTGCTGATCGGCGAAATCGGCGGCGACGCGGAGGAACGCGCCGCGGCTTACGTGCGGGAGAACGTGCGGAAGCCGGTCGTCGGGTACGTCGCCGGGTTCACCGCGCCGGAGGGCAAAACCATGGGACACGCGGGAGCGATCGTGTCGGGATCGTCCGGGACCGCCGCGGCGAAGAAGTCGGCGCTCGAAGCGGCCGGAATCCGGGTGGGGCGCACGCCGAGCGAGACAGCGCGGCTGGTTCGCGAGGTTCTCGCCGAAACCAGCTGACGCCTCCCTGAGCCAGCACAGGCGTAGTACTACAACCGGAGTTGTTCGGAGCCAGGAGGACCGATGGACCTGCGGCAGCTGGAAACCGTCGTGGCAGTAGCCGAGGAAGGCGGATTCACAGCTGCCGCGCGGAGGTTGCATACGGTGCAGTCCACTGTGTCCACTGTGGTCCGTGCGCTCGAACGGGATCTCGGCACCGACCTGTTCGAGCGCACCACCCATCGGGTCGCGCTTACGCCTGCGGGCAAAGCGTTTCTCCCGGCCGCGCGTACCGCCCTGGAGGCGGCGAGCCAGGCTCGGGCGACCGTCGACCGGGCGCGCTGGCAGGTCACCGGGGAGGTGCGGATCGGCGTCATGCCCGGGGCGTGGCCGGAACCGCACCGGGCGCTCAGTGCGTTGCGCCGCGATCATCCCGGGGTGCGCGTGCTGGTGCGGACCGCGCCACCGCACCAACTGCGGGAGGCGGTCGTGACATCCACTGTGGACATAGTGGTCGCAGTCGCCGGTTGCGCCCCGGGCGACGGACTGATGAGCCGTCCGGTCCGACGGGAAGAGATGGTGCTAGTCACCGCCGCCGGTGACGGCTCCGCGGACCGTCCGGTCTCGGCCGCCGAAGCCGCCAGTACCGCAGTGGTGGATTTCGCGCCGGGCTGGGCGATCCGGGAGGCCACCGACCGGACGTTCCAGTCGGCGCGCGTGCGCCGGACCGTCGTGCACGAGGTCACCGACGCGCCCTCGGCGGCGGAACTCGTCCGACACGATCTGGGCGGTTGCGTGCTGCCGGTGTCGGTCGCAGCGCAATTCCCCGACCTGACCGGCCGCCGCTTCACCCGCGGCGGCCCGACATGGAACATCACCGCCACGCATGCCAGCGACCCGCGCCCGGCGGTGGCTGCGGTGTTGCGGCATCTGACCTGACCGCCCACTGGTCCGCCCGCAGCCCGACCTCGAATCACGGCGAGCTGCCTCAGGCAGTGGCGACGATGTTGCGGCACCTCACCAGAACTCCCGCACCCGCAGCGAACCGACGCCGAACACACGCTGGTGATCCGCGGCCGGAGAGGGGCAGCGATGTCGCTCCTGATCAGATGACGGTTCACCCGCCGCATCCCACGCCCGCGGTGCCGGTTCGCGTCCAGAGCTGGCCGCTCCGCAACACTCGCCCGCGTCCAGCCCACGACCGCACCTGCGTCGCTTGCAGACACGAGGCCACATCTGACAGCCCCGAATCCGCCACACCCGGTCTCGTCCGCTCCACGGCCCCACCCGCTCCACTTGCAGACACAACGCCACACCTGGCAACCCCGACTCTGCCTCCACCGCTTCGCTCGCAGACGCTAAACCTCCCCCGGCAATCCCGGCTTCGCATCGTCCAGCCCGGGCCCCGGTGCCAAGCGAGCCGCCTCGAGCCAACACTCCTCGCAACCGCAACGACACCCGCATCCGGCTGCCTTAGAAACCCAGCGATGCCCGGCAAACCTGGCTCAGCCAGAAGCCCAATCCGCCCGAATATGCTTCAGATGCGCCCGCACCTGCCCCTCCAACCGGCCCCAATCCCGCGCCGCCACCGTCGCCAGCATCTCCCGGTGCTCCCGGGCCGAATCCGTCAACCGACCGTGCTCGGCGAGTTTTTCCAAGCCGTACAGCCGTGTCTGGTCGCGCAGGTTCGCGATGGCGTCCGTCAGCCGTCCGTTCCCCGCCAGGGACAGCAAGTCCAGATGGAACCGGCGGTCCGCCTCCAGGAAGCGCGCGACGTCACCATCCTCAGCTGCGGCCTCGATCTCGGCGGCCAGGCCGTCCAGCCGGGCGAGGTCGTCGGGGCCTGCGGCTGCGGCGGCGGACAGCGTCGCCGGGACCTCGAGCAGCAGCCGCATTTCGTAGATTTCGTCGAGGTCGCGTTCGGTCATCGCGATGACTCGGTAGCCGCGGTTGCGGACCGGCTCCAGGAGGCCCTGGTTGACCAGCGTCAGCAGTGCCTCGCGAACCGGGCTGCTCGACACGCCCAGGCGCGTCGCGAGGGCAGCGGCCGAATAGATGTCGCCGGGGCGCAGTTCGCCGGACACCATCGCCTGCCGCACGACTTCGAGCACTTGTTCGCGCAGGTTAGTGCGCTGCAGCTGCGTCAACGGGGCGCCCCTCCGCTCTCGCGGGCTTGACTTCGCCCGCTTCCGTCCAGCATCGTACCGGAGTAACCGGTAGCCGGTTACTAAGGAGTAACTAATGCCTGAGGTCCGGGGTTACTGCACGTTGTGCCGGTCGCGCTGCGGCGCGGTCTACACGATCGAGAACGGCTCGCTGCGCGGCGTCCGGCCGGATTCCGCGCATCCGACCGGGGCCGCGCTGTGTCCGAAGGGGCGGGCCGCGCCTGAGCTGGTGCACTCCCCCGAACGGCTGCGCAGGCCGTTGCGGCGCACGACGCCGAAGTCCGATCCGGATCCGAAGTGGCGCGAGATCAGCTGGGACGAAGCGCTTTCCGAGATCGCCGCGCGGCTCGGCGACATCCGCGCGGCCAGCGGGGCGGAGGCGGTCGCGTTTTCGGTCACCTCGCCCAGCGGCACGCCGATGTCCGACGCGATCGACTGGGTCGAGCGGTTCATCCGGCTCTTCGGCAGCCCCAACACGCTGTACTCGACCGAGATTTGCAACTGGCACAAGGACTTCGCGCACGCGTTCACCTTCGGTTCGGGATTGCCCGCGCCGGATTACGCGGGCACGGAGTTCGCGGTGCTATGGGGGCACAATCCGGCCAAGGCGTGGCTTGCGCAGTCTGCCGCGCTGGCCGGGGCGCGGACGCCGAGGCTTGCCGTTGTCGATCCGCGGCGAACCGCCAGCGCTGTGCAGGCCGAGCATTGGCTCCGGGTCCGGCCGGGCGCCGACGGTGCGCTCGCGCTCGGGGTCGCCCGGGCATTGCTCGAGCGCCGGGGGCACGACGAAGCGTTCGTGCGGTCGTGGACGAACGCTCCGTTGCTGGTCCGCGTCGACACGGGACGATTTCTCCGGGCGGCCGAGATTGAGCCTGCGGCGGCCGGGTTCGCGGTGTGGGACGAAGCAGCGGGTCAAGCTGAGCCGTACGACACGCATTATCCAGCAAACGGGCCGGAAAGGTTTGCGCTGCACGGAAAACGCCGCGTGCGTACGTTGGCCGGTTCCGTCGAGTGTGTTCCCGCGTTCGAGCATTACGCGCAGGCTTGTGCCGCGTGGCCGCTCGACCGGACTGAGGCGGTGACGACCGTCGAGGGCGCGGCGATCGAAGCGTTCGCGGCTGATCTTGCCGAGGCGAAGTCCGTGACGTACGCGGCGTGGTCGGGCGTCGGCCAGCACGCGAACGCGACGCAGACGGAGCGCGCGATCGCCACTCTCTACGCGCTCACCGGCAGCTACGACTCCCCCGGCGGCAACGTAGTCCTGCCGAAACTGCCGGTCGCTCCGGTCACCTCGCCGGATCAGCTCGCAACCGAGCAGCACGCGAAAGCCCTTGGCATTCAGGAGTTTCCGCTCGGACCGCCTGCGCAGGGCTGGGTGACTGCGCGCGACTTTTGCCGAGCGGTTCTCGATGAGGAGCCTTATCCAGTCCGCGCGTTGGTGTCGTTCGGCGGGAATCTTCTGTTGTCGCAACCGGATCCCCGGCGGACTGCGGAGGCGTTGCGGCGCTTGGAGTTCGCGATTCATCTCGACTTGTTCGAGAATCCGACGGCGCGGTTCGCCGACCTTCTGCTGCCGGTCCAGACGCCTTGGGAACACGAGGCGGTCAAGGCGGGTTTCGAGATCACGCGGGCGGCGCAGGAGCACGTGCAGCTGCGACCGCGGATGACTGATCCGATCGGCGAGTCGCGTTCGGACACTGAGGTCGTGTTCGAACTGGCCGAGCGGCTCGGACTGGGGGCGGAGTTTTTCGACGGCCGCATCGAGGACGGCTGGGATCATCAACTCGCACCGCTCGGCCTCACTGCTGCTCAGTTGCGCGAGCAGCCTGGCGGGGTCGATCTGCCGTTGCGGACTGAGTACCGCAAGTACGCTCGGTGCGCGGAAAATGGCGCGGTGACTGGGTTTGCGACGCCGACCCGGAGGGTCGAGCTGTACTCGGAGCGGCTCGCCGAGCATGGCCAGCACGCGGTTCCGAACGCGGATCCGCCCGCGCCGGATCCTCGGCATCCGCTGGTGCTGACGTGCGCGAAGAACGGGTACTTCTGCCACAGCCAGCATCGCGGGATTTCGTCGCTGCGCAAGCGTTCTCCCGAACCGGCCGTCGACCTGAGCGCGGAACTCGCGGCCGAGCGCGGCATCGAGGACGGACAGTGGGTCCGGATCACGACCGCCGCCGCGGACGTCCGGATGCGGGCGCGAATCGACCCCGCGCTGCATCGCGACGTGGTCGTGGCGGAGTACGGCTGGTGGCAGCCGGCGCCCGACCTCGCCCTGCCCGGTTCGGACCCGCTCGAGGACGGCGGGACCAACTACAACCTGCTGGTCGGCGACGACGCCCACGACCCGGTGAGCGGGTCGGTCCCGTTGCGCTCGACGTTCTGCGACGTCCAGCCCGACGAGGCGGAGCCGTGGACCGGGCAGCGGGAGTTCGCGGTCGAGCGCGCGGAGTTCGAGACCGAGGACATCCGGTCGGTGCACCTCAAGCCGGTCGACGGCCGGTCGGTGCCGGAGTTCCGCGCCGGGCAGCACATCACCGTCGCCTGGCCGGACGCGCCTGGGCTGACCCGCAGTTATTCGCTCACCGGGTCGGCTCAAGCGCCGGACGACGGGTATGCGATCGCGGTGCGGCGGGTGTCGGGCGGGCAGTTCTCGCCCGCGGTGCACGACCGGGTTGAGCCGGGGACGCGGTTGCTGGTCACGGCTCCGTCCGGCGGGTTCGCGCTGCCGACTGTCCATTCGCGACCGATCGTGCTGCTGGCCGCCGGGATCGGGATCACGCCGTTCCTGAGCTATCTGGAGACCCTCGACCCGGCGTCGGCACCGGAGATCGTGCTGCACCACGGCAGCCGCGACCGGTCTCGGCACGCCTTCCGCGAGCGCATCTCCGAGCTGGCGGGCCGTCTGCCCAGCGTCCAGATCGTGGACCACTACAGCCGTCCTGGTCCGGAGGAGCACTGCGCTTTCACCGGCCGGATCACCGCTGACCGGGTCGACGCCGACCTGATCCGGCGGCGAGCCCGGTTCTACTTGTGCGGCCCCGAAAGCATGCTGGACGAGCTCACCGCGGACCTGGTGGCGCGGGGCGTGCCGCGCTTCGACATCTTCACCGAGAAGTTCCACGCCGCGGCCGCCCCGGTCCAGATCCCGGACGGCGCCACGGCCACCGTGCGGTTCGCGCGGTCCGGCCGCGAGGTCACCTGGCAGGCGGGCGACGGCGATCTGCTGCGGTTCGCCGAGGCTTCCGGCGTCGCGCTGCCCAGCGGATGCCGGCTCGGACAGTGCGAAAGCTGCGCGGTGCCGGTGCTCGACGGAACGGTCGCGCACCTGGTCGCCGTCGCCGACGATGTGCCCGCTGACCAGTGCCTCGCCTGCCAGGCAGTACCCACTACCGATGTAGTGCTCGATGCGTGAGCCTCGTCACCCCTAACTTCGCAAACCCCGTTGGGGGTGCGAAATCCGGCATTCGGACGGCATCATCGGCGGATGGCTCTCGACCAGACATCGCGCGAAGTGTACGAGGACATCGTCCGGAGGAATCCGGCCGAGCCGGAGTTCCACCAGGCCGTGTTCGAAGTGCTCGAAGCGATCCGGCCCGCTCTTCAGCGGGATCCGGACCTGCGCGACGCGGCGATGCTGGAGCGGCTGTGCGAGCCTGAGCGGCAAGTGATGTTCCGGGTGGTCTGGACCGACGACGCGGGCACGGTGCACGTCAACCGCGGTTTCCGGGTCGGGTTCAGCTCGGCGCTCGGGCCGTACAAGGGCGGGCTGCGCTTCCGCGGCGACGTCACGCTCGGGACGGTCAAGTTCCTCGCCTTCGAACAGATTTTCAAGAACGCGCTCACCGGGCTCGGCATCGGCGCGGGCAAGGGCGGGTCCGACTTCGACCCAGCCGGCCGCAGCGACGGCGAGATCATGCGGTTCTGCCAGGCGTTCATGACCGAACTGGTCCGGCACATCGGCCCGGAAACCGACGTGCCGGCGGGCGACATCGGCGTCGGCGGGCGCGAGATCGGCTACCTGTTCGGCCAGTACAAGCGGCTCACCAACCGCTACGACGCGGGCACCATCACCGGCAAGAACCCGTTGCTGGGCGGCATTCCGGCGCGCCCGGAGGCCACCGGCTACGGGACGGTGTACTTCCTCGAAGCGATGCTCGGCGCGCGCGACGACTCGTTCTCCGGCCGCACCGCGGTGGTGTCCGGTTCGGGCAACGTCGCCTATCACGCGATCGCGAAGCTCCAGGAACTCGGGGCGCGGCCGATCGTGTGCTCGGATTCCGGCGGGTACATCCACGATCCGCGCGGGATCGACCTGGAAGTGCTGCACGACTTGAAGGTCGCGCGGCGCGGGCGGCTTTCGGAGTATGTCGATCATGTGCCGTCGGCGAAATACGTCACGGATGGCACGCCATGGGATGTGCCGTGCGACCTGGCGCTTCCGTGCGCGACGCAGAACGAACTGGACGAGCAGTCGGCGTTGCGGCTGGTGAAGAACAACGTCCGCGCGGTCGCCGAGGGCGCGAACATGCCGTGCACGCCTGGTTCGCTGCAGGTGTTCCGCGAGGCTGGGGTCGCGGTCGGCCCTGGAAAGGCGGCGAACGCGGGTGGCGTCGCGGTGTCGGCGCTGGAGATGCAGCAGAACGCGGCGCGCGAGCGGTGGACGTTCGAGCGCACCGACCGGACGCTGCGCGACATCATGACCGACATCCACCGGACGTGCCTCGAAACCGCCGACGAACACGGGGTCGCCGGGGACTACGTGAGCGGGGCGAATATCGCCGGGTTCCGGAAGGTCGTCGCGGCGATGGACGTCTGCGGGTACATCTGAGGCGGGTCTACGGTCTTCGTTCGGCAGAATTTTGTATGCAGTATTTAGTCGCTGGTGTGCCGGTCGGCTGAATGGTGGCTGTGGTTCACAGTGGACAGGATTCTCTGCGGTCTTGGTTCCGGGGGTCCGGGGGGTCGGGCTCCGGAGATGCGGGGTTCCGGGGTTCCGGGGTTTGGGCTCCGGGGCAGTTGCGTGACGGGGTCCATTCCGGAGCAGGTGTCGACGCCCGTGCCAGGGCGGGTGTCGGTGGAAGTGCTGGAGCAGATGCCAGCGACGGGGCCGGTGTCGATGCTGATGCAGATGCCCGGCACAGATGCCCGCGGTGAAGCCGATGTCGGTGACTGTGCCGATGCGGGCGCCTGGCACTGATGCCGATGCGAGGCCCCCATGCTGACGCAGGCGCCCGGCACCGGTTCCGGGGCTGTCGCAGGGCCTAGTGCCGACGCCGGGACGGTCGCGGGGCCGTGCCGGTGCCCGGCGGTCGCGTCCCGGGCCCGGCCCCCGCGCAGCAGCGGGACAGCGGCTGCCCCGGTGCTGGGGCCGTCGCGTCCCGGTGCCGGATTCGCCGGTCGGCGGGGAAACCCTGGCTGACGCCGTCGCTTGCTGCGAGCGTCAGCGCGGGCGGTTACCGCGCGGAGGAGAAAGTCACCACGACATAAAGGAAAACCAGCAGCCCGGCGACGCCGAAGACAGCCGCGACCGCGCTGCGCACCCAGGTGACCAGGCCGGTGGCGGTGCGCTGCCGGTAGCTGCTGTACCGCGCGTGGGTCTGGCTCACTCTGTCCAGCAGTCCTCCCACGAACAGACCCGCGCCCAGGACCAGCAGAATGATAAGCAACGTCGGCATGACCGGGCGCCTCCTTCGGTAGCACGCTGTTTCCCAGCTTTAGACAGCGAGAATCCCGGGCCGGGCGTCTGGCGACTACGGGAGAAGGTCTTCCGGTCCAGGGACTTGTGACCCGGTACCTGCGGGCGAACGACCACCTCGGCGACACTTTCCCGAACTGCGTTCTCACTGGGAAAAGCATTTCCGGACAAAAGAAGGGGCCGACAATCCCGGCCGGTGCTTGACGTGCGTCCGGCGGAACGCTTCGGTACGGGGATGAACGCGTATGTGGAGCGTCCGCCGGTGCCCGGGCTGGCGGGAGTCGTGCGCACGGTGTGGATCCAGCGCACCGGCGACGCGCCGTACGTGCAGCGGCATCTGCCGACCGGCGGTGTCGAGATCCATTTCCCGGTCGGTGGGCGTCCGCAGTTGCTCGGGCCGTTGACCGGGCCGCGGATCGAGGTCATTCCGGCGCACACGACTGTCGTCGGGGTGCGGTTCCGGCCCGGGGCCGCGCCGCCCCTGCCCGCCGGGCTCGACGAGCTGGCCGACCAGCACCTCGGACTGGCCGACTTGTGGGGCCGGACCGCGGACCGGCTCGTGGAGGCGGTCGCCCTCGCCGCGACGCCCGAACTCGGACTGGCCGCGCTGCAGGCGCATCTCGTGCGGGAATTCCGCCGGACCGGCGGGCTGGACCCGCTGGTCGGGGAAGCGGTGCAGGTGCTGATGCCGTGGGATCCGGTCGGCGTCGACGCGGTTGCCGCGCACCTCGCGCTCTCGGCGAGCCAGCTGCGCCGACGGTGTCTGCAGGCGGTCGGGATGAGCCCGAAGGTGCTCCAGCGGACGTTGCGGTTCCAAGGTTTTCTCGCGCTGGCCCAGGCTGGTGCGATCGCGTCCGGACGGCGGGGTGCGGACGGGATGGCGAGCCTCGCGGTCGACGCCGGTTATGCCGACCAGGCTCATCTCAGCCGCGAATGTCTTCGGCTGACCGGGGTGACGCCGAGGCAGCTGCTCGGGGGCGAGCTTGACCGGTGTGCTTGCGGGCATGATCATTCCGCTTCGTACGCGCCGTTTTTGGCTACCCGGCGACGTTCTCCGGTGCATGCGGGTGTTTCCGCGCGGTGGGGATGAGCGCTGGGGGGGCTCCAGCGGGCGATGCGACTCCCGGAGTTCACGCACTGGACCCCCCGGAGCCGCACATGCACGATCAACCCACTATCGCCTGACGCCTAGAGGCGTTCTCCGGCGCGGGCGGTGTCTCCGCGCTGCGGGAATGAGTCCCGAAGGGACTCCGGCGGCCGATGCGACTCCCGGAGTTCACGCACTGACCCTCCCTACACTCGCAGGCACGATCAATTCGACACTCGCAGCCACCCGGAAGTGTTCACCAAAGCGGCGTCTCCACGCGGCGGGAGTCAGTCCCGAAGGGACTCCGGCGGCCGATGCGACTCCCGGAGCTCATGCCCCGGCCCACCCGGAGTGTGCAGGCACGACCAACCCGCCATCCCTCACGCGCGGGGCGGTGTCTGCGACCGGCGAGAAGGAATCCCGAGGGGGCTCCGACGGGCGAGAAGGAATCCCAAGGGGCTCCGGCGGACGATGCGGTTTCAAGGCTTCAGCGCTAGCCCACCCCGGTGCACTTGCACGCACATTCCCCATCCCGCGCCCCTCGGAGTCGTCCAGACCTGACCGCCTCCCGTGCGCGTTTTGTTCAAGAACGGCGGCCCCGGACTCCGTAGCGTCGTCCCCGTGATCGACCTGACCGCGCTCGACGTCATCTCCCCCGGTTCGCCGGGTTACGAGGCCAGTCCGAGGTCCAGCCTGGTCGTTCGTTGTCATTCGGTCTCGGATGTCGTGCAGGTCATGGCCTACGCGGCCGAGACCGGCAAACCCATCGTGCCGCGTGGTGGTGGGCATTGTTTCGTGGACCGGTGCCCGGACGGCGGGATCGTGGTGGATCTGTCCGGGATGGACTGGATCGCGGTCGACGACGACGGAGTGGCGACGATCGGTGCCGGTGCGCGGCTGGGGGCGGTGTACGCGGCGTTGCACGAGTGCGGCCGGACGATTCCGGCCGGGTGCGGCGACACCGTCGGCATCGCTGGGCTGACGCTCGGCGGCGGGATCGGGCTCCTCGGCCGCCAGTACGGGCTGACTTGCGATCGGCTGGTGGGCGCGCAGGTGGTGCTCGCGGACCGGAGTGTCGTGGAGGTTGACGAGCAGCGGGAATCTGACCTGTTCTGGGCGTTGCGCGGTGCGGGCGGCGGGCAGTTCGGCATCGTCACGGAGTTGCGGTTCGCGACTGTGCCGGAGCCGTCGGCCTGCCGGATCGAGGGGCGCTGGGAAGACCAAGAAGTCGTCGTCAAGGCGTGGCAGGACTGGGCGCCCGACGTGCCTGACGGGATGACGGTGAACCTCGATGTCCAAGCCGGACACGCCAGGCTTTTCGGAGTCTCCACTCTGCCGTCAGGGGCGACCCGGGAGTTGCTCAGGGAGTTCACCGCGCGGGCCGGTGTTCTGTATGCAATAGACATCCGACTGGATGTTCCCTACAGCATGGTGAAGCCGACATTCAGCGGGATCGACCCGGGCGCGACGAGCCGGAGCCGGTCGGAGTTCTTCGCGGGCGCGATGTCGGAATGCACGACGGGCGAACTCGTCAAGGGGCTCACCGGCAATCGGCGGCTGGCGTTCACGGCGATGGGCGGGGCGTACAACCGAGTCGCGGAGGCGGAGACCGCGTTCGCTCATCGGGGTGCGCGGTTTTTGCTGGAGCAGGCGGGCGATCCAGGCGATCCGTGGGTGGACGAGGCGTGGCGCGCGGCGCACGCTGAGGGGTCCGGCCGGGTGTATGCGAACTTTCCCGATCTCGCGCTCGAGGATCCGGCCGGGGCGTATCACGCGGGCAACTACCCCAGGCTCGCGGCGCTCAAGAAAAGGTACGACCCGCATCGGGTTTTCGACTTTCCCCAGGCACTGTAATCGACTATTAAGGATCGTCATGACCAAAGTGTTCAGCGCCCTCTCCGTCTCGGTCGATGGCTACATCAGCGGCCTCCTCCCGGAGGGGGCCGACGAGGTCGGGAGCGGGCTCGGCGACGCGGGAGAGCTGTTCGACTGGTACTTCACCGGCGACACGCCCAGCAAAGTCCTCGACGGGTTCACCCTGTCCGAACCCAGTGCGCGGGTTTTCGACACGCTCGCCGCGCGGGTCGGGGCGTCGGTGGTCGGGCACACGACCTACGACCATTCAAGCCACTTCGGCGGTAGTGGTCCGCATCCGACCGCTCCGTTGTTCGTGGTCAGCCACCAGCCGGTGCCGGAGCTGAGTGCGGCGCAGACTCAGGCGACCAGCGTCGAAGAGGCTGTCGCCGGCGCGCGGGCGGTGGCGGGTGACAAGGACGTCGCGCTCATGGGCGGGGTTCTGGTCACCGAGGCGATCAAAGCCGGATTGGTCGACGAAGTCGTCCTCCACCAGGTACCGGTCCTGCTGGGCGGCGGGCGGAGCTTCTTCGGGGAGCTCCCGGAGCACGTCCAGCTCAGGCTGGTCGAGGCCGTCCCGGCACCCGGCGTCACTCATCTTCACTACGAAATCATCCGCTGAAAGGAATCCCCATGCTGAACCCCGATGTCCGCCGCATCCTCGACGGCACTCCAATCGCCCACCTCGCCACCGTCCTCCCGGACGGCTCGCCGCACGTCGTCCCGGTGTGGATCGGCACGCACGGCGACCGGATCGTCTTCCTCACCGGCCCGGACAGCCGCAAGGCCCGCAACCTCCGCCACGACCCCCGCGTGGCGATTTCCCTTACGCCGCCGGACAATCCGTTCGAGCCGGTCACCATCCGCGGCCGCGTGACCGAATGGATCGAGGGCGACCCGGCCTGGGAGATCGTCGACGCGGTGGCCAAGAAGTACATCGGGCAGCCGTACACGCGCGAGCAGGTGCGTGTGGTCGGACTGATCGAACCGGAGCGGCAGTCGGTGGGGATGTAGTCAGAAAGCGATCGAAGCGGCTAGTTCCCGTTGCGACTCAAGTCGGTTCAGCCGTTCGGTGAGTGCATTGTGGACGGCGTCGTAGGTGTCCGAGCCCAGTGAGAGGCGCAGCGGCGGATCCGACTGGAGGGTGGTCTCGTACAGCAGCGCGGCGATTTTGGCCGGGTCGCCGGTAAGGGCGCTGTCGTCGAGGGCTTCGAGATAGCGGCGGGTCCGGCCGACCGCGTTGTCGCGATAGGGCGCCGTTTCGGCGGTGTACCGCAGCGCGGACGCGAATCCGGTCCGGGTCCCGCCGAGCTGCGCCAAGGTCAGGTGGATGCCGAATTCGGCGACTTCCCGGCTGACGCTCTCGGTGTACCCCTCCAGCCCCCACTTTCCCGCGTGGTAGGCGCTGTGCGTCGGCGAGCCGATTTGACCGCCCATGCTGGAGATCTGGATGATCCGCCCGCCGCCCCGCGCGCGCATCGGGCCGAGGAACGCGCGGGTGATCAGGATCGGGGCGAGCAGCAGCACCTCGATCTGGTCCCGGATTTGCTCGGGCGTCATCTCCTCGGCCGCGCCCACGACGGCGTACCCGGCGTTGTTCACAACCACGTCCACTGGTCGCCGCCGCAAGGTTCGCTCGATCACCGCGGAGACGTCGGCCGGGTGCGTGAGGTCGAGCCGCTCCACGGTCAGGCGCGGCGAAGCAGGCAGCGCGTCCGGCCGCCGGACCGTCGCGGTGACGAATTCGCCGCGGCGAAGCGCCTCTTCGACCAGCTGACGGCCCAAACCGCCGGAAGCGCCGGTGACGAACCAATGCCGTGCGGCCATGACGGGATCTCCCCGGGGTAAGGTTAACCGGAATTCGTTCCGCTTAGCTTAACCGGAATGAATTCCGGTTAGCAACCTCGGAGGGAACCGATGGCCGACGCCCCGCGCCGCACCAGGAGAGACGCGCTCGAGAACCGTGCCCGGCTCCTTGAGGTCGCCGCGCAGGCCTTCGCCGAACAAGGCCTCGACGCGGCACCGGCCGCGATCGCCAAGCAGGCCGGGGTCGGCGTCGGCACGCTGTACCGGCACTTCCCCACCCGCGAAGCGCTCATCGACGCCGCCTACCGGCATCAGCTCGCGGGAGTCTGCGAGCAAGCGGCAGCCCTCCTGACGCAGCACCCGGCCGCAGCAGCGCTGCGGGAGTGGCTGACGCATTTCCTCGCGTACGTCAGCGCGAAGCACGGGATGTCCGAGGCGCTCAACGCGGTCATCGCGTCCGGCGTCGATCCGTATTCGGACAGCCGAAAAATGCTCATCGACGCCGTCGGCGACCTGCTCGAAGCGGGAGCGGAAGACGGGACCCTCCGGTCCGATGTGCCTGCCGAGGACGTCCTGCTCCTGATCGGCGGCGTCGCGTATTCCGCGCAGCACTGCGAAAAACCGCAGGCACAACGGCTGATCGACCTAGTGCTGGACTCGCTGGCCTGCTGATCATCCGCCGACGAGCGGACGCGTGCCCGGCGGCAGCTGCGCCTCCCCGCCGCCGAGATACCGCACCACCGCCTCCTGCAGCGCCCGCACGGCGCGCGGCTGCTCGACGTCCCGCCGGTACGCCAGCCGCACCACCCGGCTGAGCCCGGGTTCGGTGAACCGCGTGCGGCGGAACCGGTCCCCGACCACGGTGCTCGGCACGACCGCCAAGCCCAGCCCGGCCTGTACCAGCTCCAGCACCGCGTCCATCTCGCCGCCTTCGATCGCGAAGAGCGGGTCGAACCCCTCGGCGCGGCAAGCGGTCACAGTCGCCTCGCGCAGGTCGTAGCCCTGCCGGAACATCACCAGCGGCCGGTCCCGCAGCGCGGCGATCGGCATCCGGCCGCGCACCGGGGCGGGCGCGTCCTTCGGCGAGATCACCACGAGATCTTCGACGAACAGCGCCCGGCTCTCCAGGCGGGAATCGTCGTGGACGCGGCTGTCCACGATCATCGCGAGGTCCAGGCCGCCTTCCGACAGCGCGGTCTGCAGATCCCGCGACCCGCTTTCGTGCAGCACCAGCTCGATTCCCGGATAGGCCCGGCGGAACGCGGCGAGCATCGCCGGCAGCAGGCCGGTGCAGAGGCTCGGGGTCGCGCCGAGCCGCACCCGGCCGCGGCCCAGTTCGTCCAGTTCGCGGATCGCCCGGTACGCGGTCTCCGTCTCGGCGAGGATCCGGCGCGCGATCGGCAGCAGCGTCTCCCCCGCCTCGGTGAGCGTCACGTTGCCGCGGATCCGGTGGAACAGCCCCGCGCCGACATCCCGTTCCAGCGCGCGAATCTGCTGGGACAGTGAGGGCTGCGCCACACGCATGCGTTCGGCGGCTCGCGTGAAATGCCGCGTCTCGGCCACTGCCAGGAAATACGCCAGCTGCTGGAACTGCATGAGCGTCATCATAGACACTGGCTATCTTGTCGAGAGAAATCATGTGTTTGCCCTCTCGTCAGCACCGACTTACCGTCGGTTCCGTGGCACTCGCACCCGCTCCGCCCCGCCGTCGCCCGGCGCTCGTGACGTTCTGGCGTTCGACCATCGGCAAGAAGGCCGTCATGGCCGTCACCGGGCTGATGTTCGTCGCGTTCCTGTTCGTGCACATGGCCGGGAACCTGAAGGTTTTCCTGGGACCGCGGCATTTCGACGACTACGCGGCCTGGCTGCGCACCATCGGCGAACCCGTGCTGCAGAACGCCTGGTACCTCTCGATCCAGCGGACCGTGCTCCTGATCGCGCTGGTGCTGCACGTGGTCGCGGCGGTGCAACTGTCCAAACGGGACCGTCAAGCGCGCCCGGTGAAGTACGCGCACGGCCAGCGGCGCAAGGCCAGCTTCGCGACACACACCATGCGCTGGGGCGGCGCGACGCTCGCGCTCTACATCGTGTGGCACATCCTGGATCTCACGGTCGGCGTGGCCAACCAGGACTTCCGCGACGGCCAGCCGTACCACAACATCGTCGCGGACTTCCAGGTCTGGTGGGTCAACCTGATCTACATCGTCGCGCTGCTGATGCTCGGCCTGCACATCAACCACGGCTTCTGGAGCGCGGCGCAGACCCTCGGCATCACCAGCAAAACCCGCGACCGCGCCTTGAAAACCGTGGGCTCCGTGCTCGCCGTCGTGATCACCGGCGGCTTCCTGATCGTGCCGATCGCCGTGATGGCGGGATGGGTGGCCTGACATGAGCGACTACACGGTCGGCGAGCCGATCGCCGACACCCGGGCGCCGGACGGCCCGATCGAGGACCGCTGGGACAGCCGCCGCTTCGGCGCGAAGCTGGTCAACCCGGCCAACCGGCGGCGGCACCGGATCATCGTGGTCGGCACCGGTCTCGCGGGCGCGTCCGCCGGGGCGACGCTCGCCGAACAGGGCTACCACGTGGTCCAGTTCTGCTTCCAGGACTCGCCGCGGCGCGCGCACTCGGTCGCCGCGCAGGGCGGCATCAACGCGGCGAAGAACTACCGCAACGACGGCGATTCGGTCTACCGCCTCTTCTACGACACGGTGAAGGGCGGCGACTTCCGGTCCCGGGAGTCCAATGTGTACCGGCTGGCGCAGGTGTCCACGCAGATCATCGACCAGGCGGTGGCGCAGGGCGTGCCGTTCGCCCGGGAGTACGGCGGGCTGCTCGACACCCGCTCGTTCGGCGGTGTGCAGGTGCAGCGCACGTTCTACGCGCGCGGCCAGACCGGTCAGCAGCTGCTGCTCGGCGCGTACCAGGCGCTGGCCCGGCAGATCGACGCCGGCGGCGTGGAAATGCACCCGCGAACGGAGATGCTGGACCTGATCGTGTCCGACGGCAAGGCGCGTGGGATCGTCGCGCGGGACCTGGTGACCGGCGAGGTGACGACGCATCTCGCGGACGCCGTCGTGCTCGCGACCGGTGGCTACGGCAACGTCTTCTACCTGTCCACCAACGCGAAGGGCTCCAACACCACCGCGATCTGGCGGGCGCACAAGCGCGGCGCGTACTTCGCGAACCCGTGCTTCACGCAGATCCACCCGACCTGTATCCCGCGGTCCGGCGAACACCAGTCGAAGCTGACGCTGATGAGCGAATCGCTGCGCAACGACGGCCGGATCTGGGTTCCGAAGCAGCCGCGCGACCCTCGGCCGCCGCAGGACATCCCGGAGGAAGAGCGGGATTACTACCTCGAGCGGATGTACCCGAGCTTCGGCAACCTGGTGCCGCGCGACATCGCCTCGCGGGCCGCTAAAAACGTCTGCGACGCCGGGTTCGGCGTCGGCCCCGGCGGGCTCGGCGTGTACCTCGACTTCGCGGACGCGATCGAGCGGATGGGCCGTCCGGCGGTGGAAGCCAAGTACGGCAACCTTTTCGACATGTACGAGCGGATCACCGCGGAGAACCCGTACGAGGTCCCGATGCGGATCTACCCGGCGATCCACTACACGATGGGCGGTCTGTGGGTCGACTACGACCTGCAGAGCACCGTGCCCGGCCTGTTCGTGATCGGCGAGGCGAACTTCTCCGACCACGGCGCGAACCGGCTCGGCGCGTCCGCGCTGATGCAGGGCCTCGCCGACGGCTATTTCGTGCTCCCGGCCACCCTCAACGACTACATCGCCCGCGGCAGCTTCCCCGCGCTCGACCCGGCGGATCCGGACGTCGCGCAAGCGGAAACCGCCGTGCGCGACCGGCTCGAACGGCTGCTGTCGGTGCGCGGCACCCGCAGCGTGGACTCGTTCCACCGCGAGCTGGGCCACCTCATGTGGGACCACTGCGGGATGTCCCGCTCCGCCGAGGGCCTGCGGAAAGCACTCGACCGGATTCCGGAATTGCGGGCGGAATTCTGGCGCGACGTCCGCGTCCCGGGCACCGGGGCGGAGCTGAACCAGGAACTGGAGAAGGCCGGTCGCGTCGCCGATTTCCTCGAACTCGCCGAGCTGTTGCTCCTCGACGCCCTGGTGCGCGAGGAATCGTGCGGCGGCCATTTCCGCGAGGAACACCAGACCGAAGACGGCGAAGCCCAGCGCGACGACGAGCGGTTCTCCTACGTCTCGGCCTGGGAATACGGCGAGAAGCCGGTGCTGCACCAGGAAATCCTGAACTTCGAGCACGTCCACCCCACCCAGCGGAGCTACACGTGAAACTCACCCTGCGGGTCTGGCGCCAGTCCGGCCCGGACGACGACGGCAGGCTCGTCGAATACCCGGTCGACGACGCCAGCCCGGACATGTCCTTCCTGGAGCTGCTCGACGTCCTCAACCAGCACCTCATCGAGGACGGCGCGCAGCCGATCGCGTTCGACCACGACTGCCGCGAGGGGATCTGCGGCTCGTGCGGCGTGGTGATCAACGGCCGGGCGCACGGCCCCGAACGCACCACGACCTGCCAGCTGCACCTGCGGTCCTTCCGCGACGGCGACGTGCTGGACGTGGAACCGTGGCGCGCCAAGGGTTTCCCGGTGATCAAGGACCTGGTGGTGGACCGCTCGGCGTTCGACCGGATCATCGAGGCGGGCGGCTACGTCACCGCCCCGACCGGCAGTGCCCCCGAAGCGCACGCGACGCCGGTGCCCAAGCCGGACGCGGACCTCGCCTTCGACAACGCGACCTGCATCGGCTGCGGCGCGTGCGTGGCGGCCTGCCCGAACGGGTCGGCGATGCTGTTCACCTCGGCGAAGGTGGCGCACCTGAACTCGCTTCCGCAGGGGCAGCCCGAACGCGCCCAGCGGGTGCTCGACATGGTGGAAACCATGGACGCGGCGGACTTCGGCGGGTGCACGAACACCGGCGAATGCGTCGCCTCCTGTCCGAAGGGGATTCCGCTGACGAGCATCGCGAACCTCAACCGCGAGTTCATGAAAGCCAGCCGCTCGCGGCGGTGACCGCGCTGCTGTCTCCCGCCCGGAAACGCTCCGGCGGGAGACAGCAGCAGCGCGGGCAGGGTCAGGACTTCTTGCCCCGTCGCGTGTCGTCGTCGATGTCGATCTGCTCCTTGCGGACCTTCCCCTGGACGGTCTGTTCCTCAGTCACCTGCTCGGTGCCGAGGCGCACCCGCTCCACCGGGACGGTTTCCTTCTGCACCACCGGCTTCTCGGCGTGCAGCACGACGTCCTGCTCCGCCTCGCCGATCTCGGCCTTGCCCGCGGCCTTGGCGTCGGTGATCGGCTCCCGCTCGACGCGCACTTCCTCGTGCGTGACCGGCACGGTCACCTGCTCGTCCTCGGTCACCACGTACTTGCGCAGCCGGACGTGGCCGGTTTCGACCTCCTCGGTGCCGACCCTCAGCCGCTCCTCCGAGCGCACCATGTCGCCGGTATCGGTCGTCTCGTGGCGGCCGCCCTTGGCCGCGGCGGTGTCATGGCCGGTCGCGTGTTCCTTGCCCGCGGTGCCGCCTGCCGCCGCATCACGGCCCCGGCCTGCCGCACCGCCAGCAGCCATACCGCCGGCCGCCATGTCGCGCCCGGTGTTCCGGCCGCCGCTGACGTTTTCGCCGTTCCCGGCCCGCGGAGCCGGCAAGCCGTAGTACTTGTACAGCTCGACGCTTTCCTTTTCGGACAGGTGGCCTTCGGCGTCGATGCGCGGCGCGTCGGACACCTGGTCCTTCGCCACCTGCACGTGCAAGCCGTCGTTCTCCATGCCCGCCCCCGACAGCGGCACGAAGCTCTCCTTCTGGCCGAACAGCCCGGTTTTCACCGTCACCCACTCCGGCCGCCGCGTGTCGTCGGCGAGATACACCGTGCCGACCTTGCCGATTTTGCTGCCCGAATTGTCCACCACGGTGCTGTCGACGAGATCTTGCGGCTGCATTGCGCGTACCATGGATCCACTCCATTTCCCCGAATCGGATTTCCTTCTCCGGCCCCCACTCTCCGGCTGGTCACAGGGCCGCGCAAGCTTCATGCCCCTCAGCCGAGCGACCCCGTTTCGTGTCAGTTTGCGACCCGGAATCGGCGGGTACTTCTGTCGCAAGAGGACCGTTCGCGACTCGGTCCGGCGAAATGGGAGAAGAATTGCCCGGCCGCCGGATCAGGAAAGGCTGCGGCGTATTTCGGGGACACCGCCGGAAAACCAGGATGCGGCCGGACGCGCCGGTCGGCTAGGCTTCCGCACATGGGTGCCACTTTCGCCGCGTACGCATTGACTCGCCTGCGCAACGCCTGAGCGCCGGAAGCTCACCGCTCCGTCGCGCTCTCCCGTTGTCCGTCCGGGCCGCCGTTCCTGGCGCCCGGGTCGCTTCCTCATGCGCGGAGTCCGCACCCCCATGTCTGTCCAGCCCTTCGGCGGACGGCACGAGCTCGGCCAGAACTTCCTGGCCGACCCCGCCGTCATCGCCGCTGTCTGCACCGCCGCCAACCGCACGAACGGTCCCCTCGTGGAACTCGCCGCGGGCGACGGCGCGCTGACCGTCCCGCTCAGCCGCACCGGCCGTCCGCTGACCGCCGTCGAACTCGATCCCCGCCGCGCCCGCCGCCTGGCGCAGCGGACCGGGGAGAACGTCGAGGTCGTCCACGGCGATCTGCTCCGGCACCGATTGCCCGAGGTCCCGCACACCGTCGTCGGCAACCTTCCTTTCCACCTCACCACCGCGACGCTGCGCCGGTTGTTCCGGCAGCAGCACTGGGAACTCGCGGTGCTGCTGGTGCAATGGGAAGTCGCCCGCCGCCGCGCCGGAATCGGCGGCGCGTCCCAGATGACCGCCGCCTGGTGGCCGTGGTTCGAGTTCGCGGTACCCGCCCGGGTCCCCGCGCACGCGTTCCGGCCGCGTCCGGCCGTGGACGGCGGGATCCTCGTGATCACCCGCCGCCCCAAGCCGCTTGTCCCCGACCAGGCCGGTTACCAGGAGTTCGTCCGCGAAGTCTTCACCGGACGCGGTCGCGGACTCGGCGGGATCCTGCCGCGCACCGGGCGCCTCAGCGGCCGCGCGGCCCGGGCTTGGCTTGCCCGGCAACGACTGTCGCCGCAAGCGCTCCCCCGCGATCTGACCGCCGGACAGTGGGCCTCCCTCTGGAACCTGGCGCAGTGATCCTGCATCGATCCGCCCGATGCAGCGCAGCGAAAAGCTCTGCTTTCGCGGACCACTGCGGCTGGCGATAGTGAACGGAAGCGACGAGAGGCGGTTCCGGGAATGAACCACGGCGACTGGGTGCGCGAGGCAGCACAGCTGCAGCCCCGTACCGCGGCCTTTGTGGACGGTGACTGGCTGAATGCCAAGTCCGGCAAGACTTTCGCCGACGTCAACCCGGCCACCGGGCACCCAGTCGCGCATGTGGCCGAGGGCGGCGAAGACGAGATCGACGCCGCCGTCGCGGCCGCTCGCCGGGCGTTCGAGGACGGACGCTGGTCCCGGCTCGCCGCGGCGGAACGCAAGAAGCGCCTGCTGAAGCTGGCCGACCTCGTGGGTGCGCACGGACGGGAACTGGCGCTCTGCGACACCCTCGACGTAGGCCGTCCGATCTCCGACACGTTCGGCATGGACGTTCCCGCGACCGCCGAGTGTTTCGCCTGGTACGCCGAAGCTCTCGACAAGCGTTACGACGAGGTCGCGCCCACTCCGCCAGGCAACTTCGCCGCGATCCGGCGCGTGCCGCTCGGGGTGGTGGGCGCGGTCGTGCCGTGGAATTTCCCGCTCGACATCGCCGGGTGGAAACTCGCCCCGGCGCTGGCCGCGGGCAACAGCGTCGTGCTCAAACCCGCCGAGCAATCCCCGCTGTCCGCGCTCCGGTTGGCGGAATTGGCCGTGGAGGCCGGGATTCCGGACGGGGTGCTCAACGTCGTGCCGGGCTTCGGCGAGACCGCGGGACAGGCCCTCGGGCGGCATCCGGACGTCGACGTCCTCGCCTTCACCGGATCGACGCCGGTCGGCGGGCTCTTCCTGCGCTACGCCGGGGAGTCGAACCTCAAGCAGGTCTGGCTCGAATGCGGCGGCAAGAGCCCGGTCGTCGTGTTCGCCGACGCGGATCTCGACGCCGCGGCCGACCTGGTCGCGTTCGGTTTCTGCGCGAACTCCGGGCAGGTCTGCTCTGCTACCACCCGCCTGCTTGTCCACGCGCCGATAGCCGACGAATTCCTTGCCCGGCTACGCGAAAAAGTCGCCGCGTGGGTGCCCGGGGATCCGCTGGACTCGGCCACGAAACTCGGTCCGATGATCGACGAGGCCGCCGCCGCCCGGGTGCTGGCTGCCGTCGAAGCGAGCAGTGGAACTGTCGTCGCGGGCGGCACCCGCCGGGGTGCGTTCCTGGACCCGACCATCGTCACCGATCTGGCCGCCGACGACCCGCTCGTCACCGAAGAACTGTTCGGACCGGTGCTCACCAAGCAAACCTTCGAATCCGAAGCGGACGCGATCCGGCTGGCGAACGACACTCCGTACGGCCTCGCCGCGTCAGTTTGGACCCGCGACCTTGCCCGCGCGCACCGCGTCTCGGATGAAATCCACGCCGGGACCGTCTCGGTGAACACAGTGGACGCACTCAGCACCGCGACCCCGTTCGGCGGCTTCAAGCAGTCCGGCTTCGGCCGCGACCTCTCCCTGCACTCGTTCGACAAGTACACCGGCCTCAAGACGGTCTGGACGGCCTACTGACCGAGGTCCCGCCCGGTTTCCGCGGCCAGATATCCCAGCACCAGCGCCCGCACCCTGGCCGCGGACAAGCTGGTGTTGCGCCCGGCGAGGTGCAAACCGTACGCGTCCTCCAGGGCTACCGCGTTCGCCGCGATGTCCGCCGCAGGCGACCGCAGCCGGAACGCGCCCGTGTCCCGGCCGTGCGCCAGCGCCGCCGAGTACAGCGACACCTCGCGATCCCAGAGCGCCGTCATCAGCACCGCGTGCGCCGGATTGCGCGCCGCGTGGACGTGCATTTCGTACAGCACCCGGCTCAGCGGATCCGCCTCCCCGGCCGGAAGCCCCGCGTCGACCAGCCGCACGAGCCGCCGGACCGGGTCGTCCTCCGCCTCCGCCGCGCGCGCTCGCGCCCAGTAGAACCGGTCGACCGCGTCGCGGTGCAGCTCGAACAGCAGGTCGTCGAGATCCGGGTAGTAGTAGCTGACCGAGCCCGCCGACAGCCCGGCCTCCTCGGCGACGTCGCGCACGCGGAGGCCGGCCAGCCCGCGCGTCCGGATCGCGCGCCCGGCCGCCGCCACCAGTTCGTCGCGCCGCTGCGCTTGGTCCTTGGGTCGTGCCACGTCCAGGATTATTGATGACGTGCATCGAAAAACCCAGCACGGGTTCCGGAGAACCCACCCCGTAAGGGCCTTGCCAGGTGGCCTGCCACGACGCATTCTTTGCGACAGACCGCAAAGAATGAGGAGACGCGCATGGCCCACCCCCTCTCGCGCCTGACCGAAGACGAGGTCGCCCGCAACCGCGCGCTGCTGGCCGACGCCGGGATCGCGACCGAGAGCACCCGGTTCGCGCTCGTCTCGCTGCTCGAACCGCCGAAAGCGGCGGTGCTCGCCTGGCAGCCGGGCGAGCCGGTGGACCGGCGTGTCCGTTCGCTGCTGCTCGACCGGCAGACCGGGGCCGTGCGCGAGGCGGTCGTGTCGCTGACCAGCGGCGAGGTCGTGGCCGATCGGGCGGTGGACGTCGTGGCCGAGGGGCAGCCGCCGATCCTGCACGAAGAGTTCGACCTGGTCGAGAAGATCCTGTGGGAGGACGAGGCGTGGAACGCGGCCATGCGTCGCCGCGGCATCGACGAACCGCGCTCGGTCCGGATTTCCGCGCTCAGCGCCGGGTGCTTCGACATCCCCGGCGAAACCGGGCTCCGGCTCGTGCGCTGCCTCGCTTTCCTGCAGCTGAACAAGGACGACAACCTGTGGGCGCATCCGATCGACGGAGTCGTGGCCTACGTCGACCTGATCGCCGGCCGCGTGCACGACCTCATCGACGACGGCCCGGCCGACATCCCGCGCACTGCGTACGACTACCACCTCGACGGTCCGACGCGAGACACCCAGAAACCTATCGTGATCACCCAGCCCGAGGGCCCGAGCTTCACCGTCGACGACGATGTCATCACGTGGGAGAAATGGCAGTTCCGGATCGGCTTCAACGCGGTCGAAGGCCTTACCCTGCACCAAATCGGCTTCCAGGACGGCGAACGGCTGCGTCCGGTGGTCTATCGGGCGTCGGTGGCCGAGATGGTCGTTCCCTACGGCGATCCCAGCCCGGTCCGGTTCTGGCAGAACTACTTCGACGCGGGCGAGTATTCGCTGGGCAAGGAAGCCAACTCGCTGACCCTGGGTTGCGACTGTCTCGGCGAGATCCGCTATTTCGACGCGGTCCTGCATGACGACGACGGGCAGCCGCACACCATCACGAACGCGATCTGCATGCACGAGGAAGACGCTGGCGTGCTGTGGAAACACACTGACCACTACAACGGGAGTGTTTCGACCCGTCGGCAGCGGCGGCTGGTCATCTCGTTCTTCGTGACCGTCGGGAATTACGACTACGGCTTCTACTGGTATCTCTACCTCGACGGCACCATCGAACTCGAGTGCAAGGCCACCGGCATCGTCTTCACTTCGGCGTTCCCCGCTGATGACCCGGAGTATCCGTGGGCCACCGAAATCGCCCCGGGCATCGGCGCGCCGTTCCATCAGCACCTGTTCTCCGCGCGGCTGGACATGATGGTCGACGGCCTCGCCAACGCCGTCGACGAGATCGACGTCCAGCGCGTCCCGATCGGCCCGGACAACCCGTACGGCAACGCCTTCACCCGCAAGATCACCAGGCTGGCCAAGGAATCCGACGCCGCCCGGCTCGCCGACGGCAACCTCGGCCGCACCTGGCGGATCAGCAACCCGGAGTCCCGCAACGCGCTCGGCCAACCCGTCGGCTACACCCTGCACCCGGAGGGCCTGCCGCCGCTGCTGGCCGATGACGCGTCGTCGATCGCTCGCCGCGCCGCCTTCACGCGCAAACATCTGTGGGTCACCGCGTACGCCGAGGACGAGCGTTTCCCGGCGGGCGAGTACGTCAATCAGAACGACGGCAAGACCGGCATCGACACCTGGATCCAGGCCGACCGCAACCTCGACGGCACCGACCTCGTCGTCTGGCACACGTTCGGCCTCACGCATTACCCGCGCACCGAGGACTGGCCGATCATGCCCGTCGACCACACCGGCTTCACCCTCAAGCCGAGCGGATTCTTCGACGCCAACCCCGCGCTGGACACGCCCGCGCCGAAACCGCAGCATCCGGATTGCTGTCACTGAGGCAGGATGTCGGCATGAGCGAGCCTTCCTTCACCCTCGTGCAGCTGCGCTATTTCGAGGCGGCGGCGCGGCACTTGAGCATGACTGCCGCGTCGAAGGAGCTGATGGTGTCGCAGTCGGCTGTTTCGACGGCGATCGCGCAGCTGGAGAAGGAAATGGGCGTGCAGTTCCTGCTGCGCCACCACGCCCGCGGGCTGAGCCTGACCACCGCCGGCGAGGAGTTCTACAAGCGGGTGCTGGATTTCCTCGCACACGGCGCGGAGCTGGTCGAAACGGCCCGGCAATCCGGCACCGATCTGGTTGGGACGCTCACCGTCGGCTGCTTCACCACGCTCGCGCCGTTCCGCCTGCCGAGCCTGCTGGCCGAGTTCGAGTCCCGGCATCCGCGCGTCCACGTGTCGCTCCGCGAGGGTGAGCACAAGGCGCTCAAGAGTGCTTTGCGGGCGGGCGAGACCGAGCTGGCGATGCTGTACGGGTACGACCTCGACGACGACATCGACCGCGAGGTGGTCGGGACTGCCGCGCCGTACGCGCTTGTCTCCGAGGACCACCGGCTCGCTCGGCGGAAGAGCCGGAAGGTGTCGCTGCAGGAGCTGGCCGAGGAGCCGATGGTGCTGCTCGATCTGCCGCACAGCCGGGAGTATCTGCAGTCCATCCTCAGCGACGCTGGGGTGGCGCCGCGGGTTCGGCATCGGACGAGCGGGTACGAGACGGTGCGGGCGCTGGTGGCTTCCGGGCACGGGTTCGCGTTGCTCAACCAGCGTCCGCCGGACGACACCACTTACGCGGGGGCGAGCGTGGTGCCGCTTGCGCTGACGGATGACGTTCCGTCGCTGGAGATCGTCCTCGCCGCCATGCGCGGGGTGCGGCTTACTCGGCGGGCGCAGGAGTTCCGGGAGCTGTGCCGCGTGCTGTACTCCGACCCGGGAGCCTGATCCGGCATCACCACAGCCGCTCCAGCGCACGGCGCGCGCGGGCCGGGGCCTGGCGGTCGCCGTGCAGCTGCAGGAAATGGTTGAGCGCCAACATGATCGCGACGATCTCGTAGAGCAGCTGGTCGATGTCCGTGTCCGCGGGCAGCTCTTCCAGGCTCACCGCGCGCCAGATGTTGACGCGCAGCTCCCGCTGCCAGAACGCGCTCATCCTGACGACGGCGTCGCGCACCGGTCCGTCGCGGCCGTCGAACTCGGCCGCTGCCGCGGTGAAGAAGCAGCCGCCGGGCAGCAGTTCGCGTTCCAGGTAGGAGATCCACGCCTCGCAGGCCGCGCGGAGATACGGCAGGCCGCGCGGCACTCCGCGGGCGTGTTCGGGCACCTCGCGGACGAACAGCTCGGCCGCGGCCTCGACCACGGCGAGCTGCAGGCTCTCCTTGGTGCCGAAGTGCCCGATCACGCCCGCCTTGCTCATCCCCAGTTCGGCGGCGAGGCGCCCGATGGTCAGTCCCTCCAAGCCCTCCGCGGAGGCGAGCACCAGGCCGAGGTCGAGGATGCGCTGGCGGGTCGAGCGGGACTCGGCCACGGACTTCCGGGGACTCATGGCATCACTATAGATTACGAACGATCGGTCGCTATAGTGCGACCAGACCTTGAGGAGGGACAGATGCCCGGCTCCCGCGTCACCGCACTCGGCCACTACCGGCCCGCCCGCGTGCTGACCAACAGCGATCTGGAAGGCATGGTCGACACGACCGACGAGTGGATCCGCCGCCGCACCGGCATCGCCACCCGGCGCATCGCGGACGGCTCGGTCGCCGATCTGGCCACCGAGGCCGCGGCGAAAGCGCTGGCCGCGGCCGGTCTCGAGCCCGGCGAGATCGGCTTGGTCGTAGTCGCCACCTGCAGCGCGATCGACCGCTGCCCGTCGATCGCCGCTCAGGTCGCGGGCCGCTTGGGCATCCCGGCCCCGGTCTGTTTCGACCTCAACAACGGCTGCGCCGGCTTCTGCACCGCGCTGGCCACCGCCGACCACGCCATCCAGGCCGGAGCCGCCCGGCACGCGCTGGTCGTCGGCGCGGAGAAGATGTCCGACGTCACCGACTGGACCGACCGCAGCACCTGCGTCCTGCTCGGCGACGGCGCGGGTGCCGCCATCCTCAGCGCGGCCGACGTCCCGGCGGTCGGGCCGGTCGTCTGGGGCTCCGACCCGGCACGCCGGAACCTGGTCCGGCTCGTGGACGAATGGCAGCCGGCGTTCGCCCAGGACGGCCAGGCGGTGTTCCGCTGGGCCACGCAGGAACTGCCCGCCGTCGCGGCGGAAGCCTGCCGCCGCGCGGGCATCGCCACCACCGACCTCGCCGGAGTCGTCACCCACCAAGCCAACTTGCGCATCATCGAGGCGCTGACCGGCCGCCTCGACCTGCGCGAGGACGTGGTGATCGGCCGGGACGTGGTCGATTCGGGAAACACGTCGGCGGCGTCCGTCCCGCTCGCACTGTCCACAATGGTCTCGCGCGGCGAGCTGCCGCCGGGCGAGCCGGTGCTGCTCTTCGCCTTCGGCGGCGGGCTCTCGTGGGCGGGCCAGGTCGTGGCCTGTCCGTGAAAGACCTGGTCTGCCTGCACGCCGCCGCGAGCAGCCCGGCAACGTGGGAGCCGCTGCGGCCCGGGCTGGCCGAGCTCGGGTTCCGCCTGCACACCCCGGCATTGCCCGGCCATCGCGGCGGCGCACGGCTCCGGTCCTATCCGCTGACGTCGTTCCGGGACGAAGTCCTGCGCTCACTGGACGGACTCGCGCGGTTCACCCTCGTCGGGCATTCGCTCGGCGCGTTCGTCGCATCCATGGTGGCCGCCGAACAGCCGGACCGGATCGAGCGGCTCGTCCTCGAAGAGATGCCGGTGCCCCCGCGCGACGGAGACGACCTGCCGCCGTCGCGACGCCGGACTGCCTTGCGCGCGCTCGCCTTCCTCCGCCGCAAGCAGTTCGATCCGGCGATGCTGCGCGACGCGCTCGCCGGCCTTCGCGCTCCGCAGCCCGAGTGGTGGACCGGCCTCGGGTCGATCAGCGCCCCGACCCTGATCCTGGCGGGCGGACCAACGAGTCACCTCGACCAATCCCGGTACGCCTTGCTCGAACAGGCATTAGCGGAGGCGAAAACGGTGACGATCGGCGTCGGGCACCGGATTCATTCCAGGGCACCGGATCGCTGGCTGTCCGCGGTGACGGAATGGCTCTGATACCCGCGCTGAATCGCCACGTGGTCGGCGACGAACTTCGCGTCGTGCCACACCCCCCAGATGAAGCTCGACCCCCGCCGCGCCAGCCACGGCAACCCGATGAAGTACACCCCAGGCTCCACCGACACCCCGCGCCGGTGCTTCGGCCGTCCGTTCTCGTCGAAGGCGTCGACCTGCAGCCAGCTGTAGTCGACCGCGAAGCCGGTCGCCCACACGATCGACGTCACTCCGGCCGCGGCCAGATCCAGTTCCAGCACCGGATCGGTGACACATGCCGGGTCCGGTCCCAGCTCGCGGGCGGACGGTTCCTCCGGCAAGTCGAGCCCATTGCGCGCCGCGTAGGCGTCGGCTTCGTCAAGCAGGGCAAGGTAATTCTCGTCGCCCGCCGCGATGTTCTTCGCCAGGTCCGTCGCGAAGCTGAGCTTGCCGTCGGCGTACGCGCCGGTCATGCCGACGAGCGTGATGCCGAGTCCGGCGAGCGCGCGGAAGTCCACGGTGTGCCCGCCGCGCGCGCCGCTGACCGCGATGGTCACGTGTTCCGCCCCGGCGGGCGGCGTTTCGGCGTCCCACTTGCCCAGAACGCCGAGCCACCAGCAAAAGTCGCGGTCGCGGTAGCTGCGCGGCGGACGGTCGTGCGGGCCGACGGACAGGTACACCTCGCGTCCGGCGCGGCGGAGTTCCTCGGCGATCTGCACGCCCGACGAGCCCGCGCCGACCACCAACACCGCGCCTTCGGGGAGCTGCTCGGGGTTCCGGTAGCCGCTGGAGTGCAGCTGCACGGGACCGGCGTCGGCGGGCACGATCGGCGGGATCACCGGGCGCTGGAACGGACCGGTGGCCGCGATGACGAACCGGGCGTCGATGGTTCCGTCCGAGGTTTCGACGCGGAATCCGGGCCTGCCCTCGTGCCGCCGCACGGACGTCACCTCGACTCCGGTGCGGATCGGCGCGGCGATCTTTTCCGCGTATGCCTCGAAATAGTCCGCGACCTGATCCTTCGACGCGAATTCGCCGGGAGCCACGTCCGGGAATTCCAGGCCGGGGAACCGGTCGTGCCACGCAGGGCCGTTCGCGACGAGCGAGTCCCACCGCTGCGAGCGCCAGCGTTCGGCGATCCGGTTCCGTTCCAGGACCACGTGCGGCACGCCGCATTCGCTCAGGTGCTCGCTCATCGCCAGGCCGGCCTGTCCCCCGCCCACGACGAGGGCCTCCACCTGTTCGCTCGACATCCCAGACCTCCGCTCCGGCTCCGGCGCGGTTCAGCGCCGTCTCTCCGGATCCTCACGGCCCGCACTGCTCGTGTCCAACAGATGTTTCCGGCACTCAAGATCTGTTCTCGCGATGCAACCTGCATTAGCAGAACCGATGCATTGGTCCGGAAAGATCTACTGGACAGAACCTCGGCCGCGCGGTCAGGCTGAGGCGTCCGACGACCGCCGCAGGGAAGGCCACGCAGTGACTGTCCACCGTCGCATCCGCCCGTTCAACACGCGGGACACCTACCCCGAGCAGAACCTCGACAACGACCTCTGCCAGGCCGTCGTCGCCAACGGCACGGTCTACGTGCGCGGCCAGATCGGGCAGGACCTCGACACGAGCGAATCGGTCGGCATCGGCGACGTCGCCGCGCAGGCCGAACAGGCGATGGCGAACATCAAGATGCTGCTCGAAGAAGCGGGCAGCCGGATGGAACATCTGGTCAAGCTCACCATCTACCTGGTCGACCCGCGCTACCGCGAGGCCGTCTACCGCACCGTCGGGCGCTGGACCAAGGGCGTGCACCCGATCTCGACCGGCGTGGTCGTGTCCGCGCTCGCCCGGCCGGAATGGCTGTGCGAGATCGACGCCATCGCGGTGATCCCGGAGGAGGAGAAGTGACCTTTTCGATCGTCGCCCGTGACACGTCCGGCGGCACCGTCCGGTTCGGCATCGCGGCCAGTTCGTCCAGTCCCGCAGTAGTCGCCCGGGTCGCGCACCTGCGCCCGGGCCTCGGCGCGGCGGCCTCGCAGAACGTCACCGACCCGCGCCTCGGCGGACGCCTGCTGGACCGGCTCGCCGAGCACGGAGATCCGGAGAAGGCGCTTGCCGAAGTCACGTCGGCAGCGGACCACATCGAGTACCGGCAGCTGACTGTTCTCGGCCAGAACGGGCCTGGTTTCGCTTACAGCGGCTCGAAAACTCTGGGCACGCACGCGTCGGCGACGGCGGACGGCGTGGTCGTGGCGGGCAATATGCTGGCTGGCGAGCACATTCCCCAGTCCATGGTGGACGCTTTCGCCGAAGCGACCGGCGAGCTGGAACAGCGCCTCGTCGCGGCGATGCGGGCCGGGCTCGCGGCAGGCGGCGAGGAGGGTCCGGTGCGGTCCGCCGGGCTCGTCGTGGTGTCCGCCGCGGAGTGGCCGGTCACGGATCTGCGCGTGGACTGGGCGGACGAGCCGATTGAGCAGCTCGCCGAACTCGTCGACGTCTGGCTCCCCCAGCGCGACGACTACGTCACCCGCGGTCTGAACCCCGCCGCCGCGCCGTCCTACGGCGTGCCGGGAGACGAGTGATGGCCGCACCCAAAGCGGCGGCCCGCGCCGCGGTCGAAGGGCACGCCGACGAGCTGATCCAGCTGTCCGAGCGGCTGCACGCCGACCCGGAGACCGCGTGGGAAGAGCATCGCGCCGCTGCCGCGGTTCCGGAGCTGCTCGACCGGGCCGGGTTCGCCGTCACGTCGAAGTACCTCGGCCTGGACACCGCGTTCCACGCCAGCTTCGGCTCCGGTCCCCAGCGGATCGCGCTGTGCGCCGAGTACGACGCGCTGCCCGGCCTCGGCCACGCCTGCGGGCACAACCTCATCGCGGCCAGTTCCATCGGCGCCGCCCTAGGACTCGCCACCGTCGCCGACGACCTCGGGATCACCGTCGAGGTCTACGGCACTCCGGCCGAAGAGGGCGGCGGTGGGAAGATCGAGCTACTGGAACGCGGCGCTTTCGCTGGCGTCGACCTCGCGATGATGGTGCACCCGGCACCGGTGGACGTCGCCGAAGCGCGGCCGTTCGCCGTCAGCCACTCGAAGATCTCCTACACCGGGAAGTCCGCGCACGCCGCCGCTTACCCCGAAGCTGGGGTCAACGCGGCCGACGCGTTCACCGTCGCGCAGGTCGCGATCGGCCTTCTGCGGCAACAACTTCCGGCCTCGGCGCGAGTGCACGGCATCGTCACGCACGCCGGAGACGCCCCCAACGCGATCCCCGAGCACGCGTCGGGCCGGTGGTACGTGCGCGCCGAAACGCTGGCGGAACTGTCCGAATTGGAGCCACGCGTGATGCGGGCTTTCGAGGCCGGCGCGCTGGCGACTGGCTGCGAGCTGAGCGTGGAGCCGGAAAGCAAGCCCTACACCGAATTCCGCGCCGATGAAACCGCTTTGGCCGCTTATCGTGCGAACGCGCTCGAACTCGGCCGGGAGTTCGCCTCGGACGGGACTGCGGCGCGGATGAACCGCGCGTCCACCGACATGGGCAACGTCTCGCAGGTCGTGCCCGCCATTCATCCCTACATCGGCATCGGGTCGCTGCCCGCGATCAACCACCAGCGCGAATTCGCCGCGCACTGCGTCGGCGGCACCGCGGAACGGGCCCTGCTCGACGGCGCGATCGCGCTGGCGTGGACCGGCGTAGACCGTACTTTCTGAACCTCCTGAACCGGGAAGGACACCGATGTCCAGCACCCGCTCCGAGCACGACATGCTCGGCGAGATCAGCGTGCCCGACCACGTCTACTACGGCGCGCACACCGCCCGCGCGCTGGTCAACTTCCCCATCACGCGCGAAACCCTCGCCGACCGGCCGCACCTCGTCACCGCGCTGGCCGCCGTCAAGGAAGCCGCCGCGCGCGCCAACGCGGAGGTCGGCGCCCTCTCCCCGGAGCGGGCCGCGGCGATCGTCCAGGCGTGTGCGGAGATCCGGGCCGGGAGCCTGCACGACCAGTTCGTCGTCGACCTCATCCAGGGCGGAGCCGGGACCTCGACGAACATGAACGCCAACGAGGTCGTCGCCAACCGCGCCCTGGAACTGCTCGGCCACGCCCGCGGCGACTACGCGCGACTGCACCCGCTCGACCACGTCAACCTCGGCCAGAGCACCAACGACGTCTACCCCACCGCGGTCAAACTCGCGCTCGACCGCCATCTCGCCGAACTGCTCGCCGCGCTCGCCGGACTGCGGGAAGCGTTCGCGGACAAGGCGATCGAGTTCGCCGACGTCCTCAAGATGGGCCGCACCCAGCTGCAGGACGCTGTCCCGATGACGCTCGGCCAGGAGTTCGGCGCGTTCGCCGCGACGCTGCGCGAGGACGAACAGCGGCTCGCCGAAGCACGTCTTCTGCTGCACGAACTGAACCTCGGCGGCACGGCGATCGGCACCGGGCTCAACGCGCGTCCTGGGTACCGAGAACGGGCTGTTGCCCACTTACGCGAATTGACCGGGATCGCGACACTCGTCTCCGCGCCCGACCTGATCGAGGCGACGCAGGACGTCGGCGTGTTCGTGCAACTGTCCGGCGTGCTGAAACGCGTGGCGGTCAAATTGTCCAAGATCTGCAACGATCTCCGATTGCTCTCGTCCGGACCGCAGGCTGGCTTTGGCGAGATCATGCTTCCCGCCCGGCAGGCCGGGTCGTCGATCATGCCGGGCAAGGTCAACCCCGTGATCCCGGAGGCGGTCAACCAGATCGCCTTCGAGGTCATCGGCAACGACGTCACGATCACGCTCGCCGCCGAAGGCGGGCAACTGCAGCTCAACGCCTTCGAACCGATCATCGCGCGGGCGTTGACCGCTGGCCTCGACCACCTCACGGCCGGTGCCCGCGTGCTCGCCGAACAGTGCGTACGCGGCATCACCGCGCGCAGAGAACACTTGGCCGACCTCGTCGCTACCTCGACCGGGCTGGTCACGGCGTTGAGCCCCGCGCTCGGCTACGAAACCGCGTGCACGCTCGCGCTGGAAGCGCACCAGACCGGCCGTCCGGCACTGGAACTGGTGCGGGAACGGCAACTGCTGACCGACGCCCAGGTCGTGGCGCTGACGACCCCGCAAGCCCTCACCGGCGGGCCGTCCCGCACGTAAAGGCTGGGTTTCGCCGCCGTCAGACCCTCGTGTCGGCACAGCTCAGCGCTTCTGCATAACTCGAACAGATGCATTGCTTTGCTTATTACTTCTTGTTAGATGCCGTGGGCCGCTCTTAGCGTCCTCCCGAAGAACCGGTCCAAGGAGGCCACTCATGACCGCACCCGACGCCTCTCCGGCGCCAGACCTGGCCGACCAGAGCGCCGATCCCGCCACGCTGCGCCGCAGTGTCGCGGCCGGTGCCGTCGGCGTCTTCGTGCACTGGTTCGACTGGGCCGCCTACGCCTACCTCGCCGGCACCATCGCGTCGGTGTTCTTCCCGGCGGGGAACTCGACCGCCGGACTGCTCGCGGTGTTCGGCGTCTTCGCGGTGTCGTTCGGGATCCGGCCGATCGGCGCGCTGATCTTCGGGCCGCTGGGCGACAAGATCGGCCGCAAGCGGACGCTGTCGGTGGTCATCTTCGTGATGTCCGGCGCGACCCTGGTGATCGGCCTGCTGCCGGGCTACTCGACGATCGGCATCGCGGCCCCGATCCTGCTGGTGCTGCTGCGCCTGTTGCAGGGCCTCGCGGCGGGCGGCGAGTTCGGCAGCGCGGCCAGCTTCCTGGCCGAGTACGCACCGCGGCGTCGGCGCGGATTCGGCGTCAGCTGGCTGGAAGTCGGTTCGCTGCTGGGATTCCTCGCCGGTTCGTTCGTGTTCCTGCTGCTGTCGGTCGGCCTGACGGACGCGCAGCTGGCGTCGTGGGGCTGGCGCGTCCCGTTCCTGATCGCCGCGCCGCTCGGCGTCATCGGGTTCGTCATCCGCAGCAAGATCGAGGACACTCCCGAGTACCGCGCGCTCGAAGCGACCGACAACGTGCCCCGCAGCCCGGTCCGGGAACTGTTCCGCCACAACAAGAAGCAGTTGCTCCAGGCCGCTGGCTTGATGACCATGATGCACGTCCCGTTCTACGCCGTGCTCACCTATCTGGTCACCTACGAGACCGACTACCTCGGCCACTCGTCCGGCAGCGCGGCGGCACTGTCCACAGTGATCTCGCTCGTCGGCTTGTTCCTCGTGCCCTTCTTCGGCCGTCTTTCCGACCGGGTCGGCCGGCGGCCCATCCTGATCGGCGCAGGCGTCGCGCTGTTCGTCCTCGCCACTCCCGCGTACCTGCTGATGCGCACCGGGCTCGTCGGAACCTGGATCGGCGGTCTCGCGCTCGGCGCCATCCTGGCGGCGATTCTCGGCACCTATGCGGTGTGGTCCGCGGAGATCTTCCCGACGCGGACCCGGCAAAGCGGACTCTCGATCGCGTACAACATCACCGCCGCGCTGTTCGCCGGCACTGTGCCGTATCTGATGACTGTCCTGATTTCCGCTACCGGCAGCACTCTCGTGCCCGGGCCGTACCTGATGGTCGCGGCGGCCGTCGGCCTCATCGCGGCGTTTTCGATGCGCGAGACCGTCGGAACTCCGTTGCTGCACAAGGAAGACCTGGAGAACACCGAAGCCTGACTCCTCCCCCTCTCGATTCACCAAAGGCGGTGAAGCGTGTCCGAACCCACCTTCGTCAACAGCGAATCCGGAAACCTGCGGCGGAATCTGCGCCGGATCGACTCGATCTTCCTCGCGATCGCGGCCATCATCTCGGTGGACACCATCGGCCAGATCGCGACTTCGGGGGCGGAGGCGGTCACCTGGACCGCCGTGCTCCTGGTGCTGTTCCTGTTCCCGTACGGGCTGGTCATGGCCGAACTCGGCAGCGCTTTCCCGGCGGAAGGCGGGCCGTTCGTCTGGCTGCGGCTCGCCTTCGGGAAGCTGCCCGCCGCGCTCGGCACGCTGCTGTACTGGATCACCAATCCGGTGTGGCTGGGCGGATCGATCACCTTCCTCGCGGCGGCGACCTGGCAGCAGTACCTGGTTCCAGCCTCGCCGGGCGGGTTCGCGGACTACGCGTTCAAGCTGGTCTTCATCTGGCTGGCGATCCTCGGCGCGGTGGTGAGCCTCCGGTACGGGAAGTGGTTCATCGCCGCGGGTGCGCTGCTGAAGGTGGGTCTGGTGGTGCTTTTCGCCGTCACCGCGGCGATCTACGCGGCTCGCCACGGCGTCCACGGTTCGCTGGCCTTCTCGCCGACTATCGGCGGATTCCTTGCTGTGGTGCCGGTGTTGATGTTCGCCCTAGTGGGTTTCGAGGCGCCCAACGGTGCCGCCGAGGAGATGCACAACCCGCGTCGCGATGTCCCGGTCACGGTCGGGGTTTCGGGCCTCGTGTCGGCGTTGTGCTATCTGGTGCCAGTGTTCGGCATCGTGCTGGTGATGCCCGCGGACAAGATCAACGGACTGGGCGGTTTCCTCGACGCGGTGCGCCAGGTGTTCTCCGTCTACGGCGGCGCTTCGGGCACGATGCTGACGATCGCCGCCGTCGTGTTCGTCTTCGTCCTGCTGAACCAGGGCTGCTCGTGGATGATCGCTTCGGACCGCATTCAGGCGATGGCCGCCGTCGACGGGGCGTTCCCGCGGTGGTTCGGGGCTTTCCATCCGAAGCTGAACACGCCGTTGCGGGTCAACCTGCTTTCCGGCGTGGTCGCGACTGTGTTCACCGTGGTGGCGACGATCGTGCAGAGCAGTTCGGCTTCAGCGGTGTTCGCGGTGGTGCTCAATATCGCGGTGAGCACGTTGCTCTTGTCGTACCTGCTGATCTTCCCGACGATCCTGGTGCTGCGGCGGAAGTACCCGTCGGTCGAGCGCCCGTTCCGGGTGCCGGGCGGACGGATCGGGCTGTGGGTGAGTTCGGTGCTGATCTACGCGTGGATCCTGCTCGGCGCTTGGCAGACCGTGGTGCCCGGGGTGCTCGACCGGGCGCTCGGGGTGCCGTACGACTTCGAGGCGACGTGGGGCGTGTCGAGGTTGACCTTCGAGCTGTTCACGGCGGGGACCTTGGCGGTGCTGATCGGGTTCGGGTTCGTCGGCTACCTGGTCGCCCGTCGACAGCCCGCGCCGGTCGCGGAAGTCCCGCAACCGACCACGGCTTAGACCTTCCGGCCCACCACACCCGCCACGCACCGGGCCGCGTCGCTCAGCGGCTTCAGCCTCGGCCCGTCCTGCCACCACTCGTCCGCGACCGACAGGCCGGGGCCGTCCGTACGGCTCGGCGGGAGAAGTTCCAGACCGGGCAGCATCGCCTCGATCTCCGCACGGGTCCGGAACCGCCCGGCGCCCAGCGGGCCGGACACGAGGATCTCCTCGATCCGCTTCGCCACCGCGGTCAGCTCGGGCACCTCGGGGTCGTAGAAATGCGCCATCGCGACATACGAACCGGGCGCGAGGGCGTCGATGTACTCGCGCATCACGTCGATCGCGCCGTCGCCCTCGTAGTGGTGCATCGTGCCGATGTGCAGCAGCGCGATCGGCTCCGAGAAGTCGAGGTACTCGCGCACCGTTTCGTGCTGCAGCACGGCCTGCGGCTCGAAGATGTCCGCCTCGACCATGTGCGTGAAGTCGTTGTCCTCCAGCAGCGCGCGGCCGTGCGCGAGGACCACCGGGTCGTTGTCGACGTACACCACGTGCGCGTCGCGGTGGTAGCGCTGCACGATCTGGTGGGTGTTCTCGGCCGTCGGCAGGCCGGAACCGCAGTCGAGGAACTGGCGGATGTCGGTCTGGCTCGCCAGCATCCGCAGCACGCGGTTGTGGAAGCCGCGGTTGCCGCGCGCGATGTGCACCGCCTCGGGTACCGCGGTGCTGATCTTCTCCATCACCGCGCGGTCCACCTCGTAGTGGTGGCTCCCGCCGAGGAACCCGTCGTAGATCCGCGCGATGCTCGGGCGGTTCGGGTCCACCCCCACCGGCACCTGGCTGGGCGACAACGGGGACGACGAGCCGGTCATGGACACCTCGCGGAGCAGTCGGTCGGCAGTGACCTACTCAGAGTAGTACTGCCGCCGCTCAGCCGTGCCAGCGGCGCGGCCGGTCGCCGCTGTCGTCGCCCCATTGCTCCATATACGAGCTGACGGCCGAGCGGAACGCGTCTCCCATCGGGTCGCGCGGCTGGTTCTCGCTGTCCTGCTGCGGATTCTGCGTCGGCTGGACGCGCGGCGGCGGCGCGGTCGTCGAGGGACGGCTGCTGGCCCGGACGATCGTGTCGCGCACCTGGCCGCTGGCCGGGGCCGGGGACGCGCTCAGCGTGCTCACCGCGGGCGGTGCCGACGACGAGGTGTGGACCGGAGCAGGCGGCGGCTGTACCGGCTGCGGGCCAGGCCCGGACGCCGAGGGCCACAACGCCCACGAGCCCAGCCCCGCGCACAGCACCACCGCCGCACCGGCGAAGACGCCGTAGCGCACCGGCCGTCGCTCGGGCGGCGGCGCGGTCTGCGCGGGCGGGTCCGCCGTCGGCAGCGGGCCGCGTTTGGCGAGCTGTTCGGTCGGCGAGCCGGTCGAAACGTCGAGGACCCCGCCGAACGCCGAGGTCGTTTCCGCGGCGCTCTCGGCCCGGGGACGCACCAGCGGCGGGGGTTCGCTGCCGTCGATCCGGGGCATCGGCGCCGTCTCGGACAGCCGCACGAGATTCGCGACCGACTCGAGGTCGCTGCCGGACTCCGGGTTCCCCATCCAGACCTCCACCCCGCCGGGGCCGCGCGTCCGCGGCGCTCCCGGCGCCGCAGATCCTAGGGACCCCCGGTCCGCGCTGTAAACCCGCCTCGAGCGTGATCCCGTACGCTCGACGGGTTTCCGCCACGGGAGGAGGCCCGCGATGCGGCCGTTTTCGGTCGAAACCGACGCGGCTGGCATGCTCGATGTCGGCGACAGCCAGCAGATCTACTGGGACGCCAGCGGCGCGGGCAAACCGGTCCTGTGCGTGCACGGCGGCCCCGGCGGAGGCGGCGGCGACTTCGGCCGGAACGGCTTCGACCCGGCGAAATTCCGCGTCGTGGTGTTCGACCAGCGCGGCTGCGGACGGAGCACGCCGAACGTCGCGGATCCGGCGGTGAGCCTGGCGCACCAGACCACCGCGCAGCTGATCGCCGACATGGAGAAGCTGCGCGTCCACCTGGGCATCGAAAAATGGCTGCTCTACGGCGGTTCCTGGGGCACGACCCTCGCGCTGGCCTACGCGCAGCGGCATCCGGAACGCGTCAGCGGCATCCTGCTGGTCGCCACGTTCACCTCCTCGCCGGACGAGGTCGACTGGCTCTACCGCGGCCTCCGGCGGCTGCTGCCCGCGCAATGGGAAGCGTTCCGAGCGGGCGCCCCCGACCCGGACGGCGACCTCCTCGCCGGGTACTCGCAGCTCCTCGCCAGCCCGGACCGCGCCGTGCAGCTCCGCGCCGCGCGGAATTGGTGCGCCTGGGAAGACGCGGTGATCTCGCACGAGTGGGTCGGCGGCCGAACTGGCCAGTTCAGCGAGGGCACCGACGACGAACTGATCACGCTCGCCCGCCTCTGCGCGCACTACTACGGCCACCACGCGTTCCTCGAGGACGACCAACTGCTGCGCGACATCCATCTGCTGCATGGGATTCCGGCGGTGCTGATCCACGGCCGGGCGGATCTGAGCGCGCCGCTGCTGAAGGCGTGGCAGCTCGCCCAGGCTTGGCCAGACGCGGAGCTTGTGGTGATCGAGGACGCCGGACACACCGGGAGCCCGTCGATGGGGACGGCGGTTCTCGAGGCGATCACCCGGTTCGAGAATCGCTAGCGCAGCACGCGGTACCGGAGGCTCGTCCCTTCCTGCGACAGCAACTCCAACCGCACCGGCGGTCCCGGCCGCTCGAACAGCCGCACCCCGCCGCCGAGCAGCACCGGCATCACCATCACCTCGACCTCGTCCAGCAGACCAGCATCGATGCAAGCCAGCCCGACCGAAGCGCCCAGCACGTTCACCGTCTTCTCCCCCGCCGCCGCCCTAGCCGCCGCGACGCCTTCCTCCAGCGAGGAGCAGAACGTCACCCCGGGCACCGCTGGCGCGACACCCCGCGTCAGCACCACCTGCGGCCCGTCCCACATGCCGCCGAAGGCCTTGCCCTCGGCCTCGGTGCCGCGATACGGGTCGTCGCCGGAGAAGGTCCGGCGGCCGACCAGCAGCGCGCCTACCTCCGCAGCCAGGTCGTGCGAAGCGTCCTCGGTGTACGGCGCGAGCCATCCCATGTCGCCGCCCGGCCCGGCGATGAACCCGTCCAGCGACATCGCGGCGGAGTACAGCAGCTTTCCCATGTCAGTCCCTTCCGTTTTCCGTACCGACTCCCGGAAGGGCGCAAACTCATCGGTCAGCCGGCCAGCGCGCGCCAAGCCTCCCGGCGTTCCCGCTGCCGTTCCGGGTCCGCGACCGGCGCCGCCGCGACCAAACGCCGCGTGTAGTCCTCCCGCGGCGAGCCCAGCACCGACGCCACCGGACCCTCCTCGACCACCTTGCCGTGATGCAGCACCACAACCCGGTCCGCGACCCGCTCCACCACCGCCAGGTCGTGACTGATGAACAGGCACGCGAACGCCAGTTCCCGTTGCAGGTCCGCGAGCAGGTCCAGCACCGAAGCCTGCACCGAGACGTCCAGCGCGCTCGTCGGCTCGTCCGCGATCAGCAGCCGCGGCCGCAGCGCCAACGCCCGCGCGATCCCGACCCGTTGCCGTTGCCCGCCGGACAGCTCATGCGGGTACCGGCCGCTCCAGCTTGGATCCAGGCGCACGGCGGAGAGAAGTTCCGCAACCCGCTCCCGGTGCTCGCCGCGTTCGCCGTGCACCACCAAGGGCTCGGCGATGCTCGCGCCGATCGTCGCGCGCGGGTTGAGCGCGGACGCCGGGTTCTGGAACACGATCCCGATCTGCCGCCGGATTTCCCGTCGCTGCCGGGCCGACGCCCGCGCGATGTCCACGCCGTCGACCTGCACGGTGCCCGCCGAGGGCGAGACCAATCCGGTCAGCACGGACGAGATCGTGCTCTTGCCCGAACCGGATTCGCCGACGAGGCCGAGCACCTCGTCGGTTCCGATGGTCAAGGACACGCCGTCGACCGCGCGCACCGGCGGAGCGCCGCCGCCGACCCGGTAGGTCACCGCCAGATCCGTCACCGAGACCAGCGGAGCCGACGTCGGGCGCACCGCACCAGCAGGCGCAGAACCCAGTGACAGCACCGAATCCAGCAGTTCCCGCGTGTAGTCGGCTTGCGGCGAGGCGAACAATCCGGCCGCCGTGTTCTGCTCGACCACCTGCCCGTCGCGCAGCACCACGACCCGGTCCGCGACGTCCGCGACCACGCCCATGTCGTGGGTCACCAGCAGAATCGCCGTGCCGAGCCGGTCCCGCAGCGACCGCAGCAGCTGCAGGATCCCGGCTTGCACGGTGACGTCCAGCGCGGTCGTCGGCTCGTCCGCGATCAGCAGCTTCGGGTCGTGGATCAGCGCGATCGCGATGACGACCCGCTGCAGCTGCCCGCCGGACAGCTCGTGCGGGTAGGCGCGCAGCACGCGCCGCGCGTCCAGTTCCACGAGCTCCAGCAGCTCACGGGCCCGTTCCCGCGCCACCGCCCGGGATACTTTCCGATGCGCCCGGACCGCGTCCACGAGCTGCGTGCCGATCCGGAACACCGGGTTCAGCGCGCTCATCGGCTCCTGGAACACCATGCCGATCTCGCCGCCGCGCACCGCGCGCAGCGCCGGACCGTCCACTGTGTACAGATCGCGGCCGTCGAGCACCGCGGAACCGGTCACCGTCGCGGTGTCCGGCAGCAGGCCGAGCAGCGACAGCGCGGTGACCGACTTGCCGGAACCGGATTCCCCGACGAGGGCGACGACCTCGCCGGGGTGCACCTCGAAGCTCACCTCGCGAACGGCGGCGGCGTCGCCGAACCGGATCGAGACGTCGCGCAGGGACAGCAGCTGCTCGGACACGGGATTACTTCGCCAGG
Organism: Amycolatopsis sp. cg13; assembly: GCF_041346965.1. GTDB lineage: Bacteria > Actinomycetota > Actinomycetes > Mycobacteriales > Pseudonocardiaceae > Amycolatopsis. The sequence continues at coordinate 689,779 of NZ_CP166848.1, read as the reverse complement.
CCCATCTGGAGGTAGTTCGGGTACGCCGGGAACGCGCCGATCGCGAAATTGCCGACTTTCGCGCCGTGCAGGAACGAGTTGCGCGTGTAGATCAGCGGGACCACCGGCGAGTCCTGCATGATCCGCTTGTCCGCCTTGGCCCACAGCTTCCCGGCCGCGGTCGGGTCGACCGTGCCCTGCGCCTGCGCGATCAGCGCGTCCACCTCGGGCACCGAGTAGCGCGCCTGGTTGTACCCGCCGTTGCCGATCTCCGAGGTGCCGAACAGCGGCTCGATGTTGGCGTTGGCGCTCGGGAAGTCCGGCTGCCACGAACCCAGCGTCAGGTCGTAGTTGCCGTCGTTGCCGGTGACCAGCGTCGTCCACGCCTCGTCGTCGAGCGGGCGCAGCTTCGTGCGGATTCCGGCCCGCTGCAGCGCCGCCTGGATCGCCTGCGCCTTGTCCGCTTCGTTGTTCGCCGTCGACACCGGGAAGTCCAGGTTGTCGATGCCGTTCGGGAAACCCGCCTCGGCGAGCAGCTGCTTCGCCTTCGCGACGTCGCCGTTCGGCGGGGCCGAGTAGAGGTCGTACACCTCGCGCCCGGCGATGCCCTCGGTGATCAGCGTCGTGGCGATCGGACCGGCCAGATCCGCGCTGCCCGCGGCGGCGACCTGGTAGGCGACCTTGTCCACGGCGTACTGGAACGCCTGGCGCACCTTGGGATTCGCCAGCGGGCCGCGCTTGGTGTTCAGCGCGAGGTAGGCCAGCGCGCCGGACTTCGACGTGACGAGCTGGTTCTTCGCCGCCGGGTTCGTGCGGATCTGCGCCAGCTGCGCCGGGTTCACGAACGACGAGCCGAACGCGAACGCGTCGTTGCCCTGGCTCGCCAGCAGCCGCTTCGCGACGACGCCGGTGTCCTGGCCCATCTGGATCACGACCGCGTCCGGCAGGCCGGTGCGCGCGAGGTCGGTCTTGCCGTCCCAGTTCGGGTTCCGGACGAACTTGACCTGCACGCCCTTCTGGTACGACTCGACCTGGTACGGGCCGGACGCGACCGGCTTCGTGTCATAAGTCGCGTCGGTGCCCTTGCCCTTCGGCACCGGGGCGAACGCGGGCATGCTCGCGATCCACGGCCAGTCGCCGTACGGGCGGGCGAGGTGGAACACGATCGTCTTCGGGTCCGGCGTCTCGATCGACGCCAGTTCGCCGCCCTTGAACGGGCCCTTGTAGTCGGGGCCGCCGGCGAGCAGGTTCTTGTGATAGCTCAGGCCGCCGGAGAACGCGGAGTCGAACGACCGCTCGATGCCGTACTTGATCTCGGCGCTGGTGATCGGCGTGCCGTCGGCCATCTTCAGGCCGTCCTTGAGCGTGTACGTCCAGGTCTTGCCGTCCGCGCTCGCCCGGCCGGTGTCGGTGGCGAGGTCCGGCACCACGGTGGCCGGGCCGTCCGCGGCGGTCTTCCACGCGGTGAGCCGCCGGTGGATCAGGCTGATCGTGGTGATCGCCAGGTTCTGGCTCTTCGCCGGGTCGAGGTGCTGCGACGTGGTGTCGCTGAGGATGTACAGCGTCCCGCCGGACGCCACCTCGACCGCGCCGCCGCCGGCGGACTGCTCGTTCGCGTTGCACGCGGCGAGGAACGCCCCTGCCCCGGTGACCGTGGCGGTGATGCCCAGCGCCTTCAGGAAGTCCCTGCGATCCATCGTTTTTCCGTTCCCTTTCTCAAGAACCGAGCCGAGCGCGGGGGTCGAGGACCCCGTAGAGCACGTCCACCGCGAAGTTCGCGAGGACGACGAAGAAGGCGGCGAACAGGCTGACGCCCATCAGCACCGGAAGGTCCACCTGGTGCACGGCGTCGACGAGCAGCCCGCCGAGACCGGGCAGCGCGAACACCCGCTCGGTGATCACCGCGCCGCCGAGCAGCGCGCCGAGGTCGACCGCGAACACCGTCACCACCGGCAGCAACACGTTGCGCAGCGCGTATTTCCCGACGACGGTCCGCTCCGGCAGGCCGACCGCCCGCGCGGTGCGGATGAAGTCCTCGCCCATGATTTCGAGCATCTGGCCGCGCGAGAGCCGGGCGTACACCGCGGCGTTGATGAACGCCAGCACCAGCCACGGCAGCACGAGGTGCCACGCCCAGTCGACCGGGCTCTGCGCGAACGTCACGTACCCGCTCACCGGCACCACGTCGAGCGTGAAGCCGAAGAGCAGAATTCCCAGCAGCCCCACCAGATACGCGGGCGCGGACACCCCGGCGAGCGTCACCGTCATCGCGGCCCGGTCGGCGAACTTGCCGCGGCGCAGCGCGGAGAACACACCGGTCGCGACGCCGGCGATCAGCCAGATCACCGACGCGCCGATCGCCAGCGAAACCGTGATCGGCAGCCGGTCCCCGATCAGCGCCAGCACGGGTTCGCTCTGCTGGAACGAATACCCGAAGCAGGGCGCGGAGCAGACGATCGCCGTCACGCCGGTGCCGAACGTGCGGCCGGTGAAGATGCCGCCGAGGAAGTCGAAGTACTGCTGGATCCACGGTTTGTCGAAGCCCATGAACTCCCGGGCCAGCGCCAGGTTCTCCGGCGTGCACGGCTTGCCGCAGGACATGAACGCCGGGTCGGTGGGCAGCAGGTAGAACACCGCGAAGGTGCCGAAGCTGACCACGAGCAGCACGCCGAGCATCCCCAGCAGGCGGATGCCCACGAAACGCAGAGTGCGATTCACCGGCGCACCGCCGTCTTCGGGTCGAGCGCGTCGCGCAGCCCGTCGCCGAGCATGTTGAACGCCAGCGTCGCGATGAACAGCGCGGCGCCGGGGAAAATGAGGAACATCGGATCTGTCTGCACCCAGTTGATCGCGTCGCTGATGGAACGGCCCCAGCTCGGCGTGGGCGGCGGGATGCCGACGCCGAGGAACGACAGCGCGGCTTCCAGGCCGATGTTGGCCGGGATGCTCACCGTCGCCAGCACGATGATCGGCGCCCAGAGGTTCGGCAGCAGCTCGCGGCGGAACACGTGCACGCCGCCCGCGCCGAGCGCACGGGCCGCCTTGACGAAGTCGCGGTTGCGCAGGCTCAGCGTCTGCGCGCGGACCACCCGGGCCACGCGCGGCCAGCCGAACAGGCCGATCACCGCGATCAGCAGCAGCGGCCGCGGGATCGACTGCGGGGCGACCGCACCGAGCGCGATCATGAAGATCAGCTGCGGGAACCCGAGCAGCACGTCGGTCACCCGGCTCACCACGGTGTCCCACCAGCCGCCGACGTATCCGGCGCTCGCCCCGAGCAGCACGCCCAGGAGCATCGACACCGCGGTCGCGGCGAGCCCGATCAGGAACGACGTGCGCGCGCCGTATGCGACGACCGCGAAGAGGTCCCGTCCGGTCAGCGGTTCGACGCCGAACCAGTGGCTTCCGCTGATCCCGCCGAGGAATCCCGCGCCGGTGCCGTCGGCCGGATTGAGCAGTTCGGTTTGGTAGGTGTACGGATCCTGGCCCTCGATCAGGGCGAGCAGAGGAGCCGCTAGGGCGGTGACGATCACCAGCACGATGACGACTGCGCTGGCTTGCGCCCAGCGGTCGTGCCGCAGCGCGCGCCACAGATTCCGGGAGGCCGGTGCGGCCGCCGGGACCCCAGCGCCGCCCGGGGACAGGATGTCGGACAACGGTTCCCTATGCAGATCAGCGTTACTTGACGACGTGACAGTAAAGAACCCGAAGGAAATTCACCACGACGGCGGCGCCCGTCCCGGATCGTGAGACATCGCCGACGTCGCACCTCCCCCGGAAGTTCGTGCTGTCCGCGCAGGTCACCGGCGGTCGCGCGGCCCGGGTCAGTGTGCCGTGCGGACAGGCGTCCGGCCAGTGTTGTTGTCACCCGTTCGGAGGCAGTCCCGGGACGGTCGGCTGACTCGGTTTGTGCCGCCGTCCGCCCGGCGCTGGACTGGCCGCACGTAGCCAGTCTCCTGTGGACGGAAGGACCTGCCGATGTTTCGCTGCTCGCGCCGCACGCTGACCGGAGTGCTGATCGCCGCGGCCGCTTTGCTGGTCAGCCCTCCTGCCTCGGCGGCCGGTGCGGCGGTGAACGGCGGCGACGCGATGTACACCGTGTCACCGGGGCCTGGCCGCGAGCCCTACTACTGCTCGGCGGGTTTCGCGATCCTCGTCAAGGAGGTCCGGTACATCCTCACCGCGGGGCACTGCACCGAGCACGGGCTCGATTGGAAAGACATCGGCCGCAACGTGGACAGCCACTTCCCGGTGACCGATTACGGCCGCGTCGAGGACCCGTCCGGCTCCGGGCACAGCCAGGTCGACCTCTACGACGGCAGCACCCAGCGAATCCTGCGCGCGGGCACGCCCGCGGTGGGACAGCTGGTGTGCCGGAGCGGCATGACCACGAAGAAGACGTGCGGGAAGGTCTTGGGCCTCAACCAGACCGTGAACTTCGGCGACGGCAAGCAGGTCGTCGGCACGATCGCCACCGACATCCCGGTCGGGGCCGGGGACAGCGGCGGCCCGTTGTTCTACGCCGGGGTCGGGTACGGGGTGTTGTCCGGCGGGAACAACCAGGTCAGCTTCTTCCAGCCGCTGCCGCCGGCGCTCGCCGCTTACGGGGCCACGCTCGCCTGATCTTCGGGTCCGTGAGGGGAACCCTGAGAGGGTGTTGTGGAACCTGGGTGGTTAGTCGTTGGTGTCTTCGGCTAGGCGGCGGGCTGCTTCGGTTTCGATGGGGCCGGAGGGTTCGATGTGTTCGTCGGCGAGGCGGGCGGCCATGAGCCGGATCATCGCGAATTGGATCATGGCTTCGGCGTGGGCGGTTTTGCGTTCGTAGTCGCGGGTCAAGCGTCTGCACCTCGTGAGCCAGCCGAAGGTTCGTTCCACCACCCACCGGCGGGGCAGCACCTGGAACCCTTTCACATCGGCGTTGCGGGGCACCGCGACGATCTCGATGTTCTCGCTCTCGCGGGCCCATCCAACGAGGGTGGTGTCTTTGGAGTTGACGTAGCCGCCGTCGACCCACACCAGCTCGAGCCGGGGAAAGGCCCGCCGGATCCCGGTCAGGATCCGGCGGGCTCCGGGCCGGTCCTGCACCGACGCCGAGGTCACGGCCACGCCCAGGATCAGCCCGAGCGTGTCGACCAGGACATGCCGTTTGCGGCCCCGCACCCGTTTCCCCGCGTCGTAGCCGATCTGCTCCCCGCCTTCGACGGTTTTCACCGACTGCGAGTCCAGCACCGCCGCCGACGGCCGCGGGTCCCGGCCGTCGCGCTCGCGCACCTTGTCGCGCAGCACGTCGTGCACCCGGGCCCAGGTGCCGTCCGCGGTCCAGGCCGCGAACACCCGATACGCGGTGGTCCACGGCGCGAGATCACGCGGCGCCAGCCGCCACGCGCACCCGCTGACCAGCACATAGCTGATCGTGTCGATCACCAGCCGACGCGAATGCACCCGCGGACGCCCGCCCAGACCCGGATGCCTCCTCGGCAGCAGCGGCTCGATCACCGCCCACTGCGCATCCGTCAACGACGAGCCATACACCGGCTTACACGAACACACGCACACCCGGCTTGATGATCACCACACCGCGCCGCACCGCTACCACAGCCGACACACCGCACCGAAAACCAGGTTTCACAACACCCTCTGAGGGAATCTGATTCCCTCAGGGTTCCCCTCACGTACGACAACCGCGCACCAGTGCCAGCGCGTGCCTCAGCGGGAGACATCCGTTAATCGGTTACGCGGCAGCGTCCGAGTCGAGCTCGATCCAGAACCGGTCCTCGCCGCGCCTCCGGCCGTCCGGCACCCCGCCGTTGGACAGGATCGTCCGACGGGAACGCTCGTTGTCCGCCTCGCAGGTCAGCAGCACTCGGTCGAGCCCGAGGCGGCGGCACTCCGCGAGCCCGGCCGTCAGCATCCGCGTGGCGTGGCCCTGCCCGCGCCACGGAGACACCACGTGGTACCCGACATGACCGCCCGCCTCGGCGAGGTCAGGCGTGAGCTCGTGCCGGACGACCAAGGTGCCCAGGTAGTACTCGCCGGAGACGTACCAGAAGAGCGTGGAAGGCACTCCCCAGCGCGGCTGCACCTCGCGCCGCGCGGCGACGAACCCGGCGAAGTCAACGCTCGCAGCGTCCAGCCATTCGGTCGGGCGGCCTTCGTACAGGCAGTCCACCTGCTCGCCGACCAGGTACGACGTGCGCACCTCAACCGTGGGCAGCACAAGACGAGGCGGCTCGACGAGACGGATCATCGGCCCAGTCTTCCTTCCGCGCGCCTGGCGCACAGCTCATTTTCGCGGCCGGACCTCACCCCTGCGCCAGTCCGGCGTGCCCTTCCCGCAGCGCGCGCTTGACGATCTTCCCGCTCGGGTTCTTCGGCAGCGCGTCCACGAACACCACGTACTTCGGGCACTTGTAGCCCGCCAGGTGTTCCCGGGCGTGCGCGAGAACCTCGGCTTCAGTGAGCGTGACGCCTTCGCGCGGCACGATCGCCGCGGTGACCGCCTCGATCCAATGTGGATGCGAGACCCCGAACACGGCGACCTCGGCGATCCCGTCCAGCAGGTACAGCGCTTCCTCGACCTCGCGGCTCGCGACGTTCTCGCCGCCGGTCTTGATCATGTCCTTCTTCCGGTCCACGACCGACAGATAGCCCTCGTCGTCGAGCACGCCGAGGTCGCCCGAGTGGAACCAGCCGCCCTCGAAGGCGGCGGCGGTTTTTTCCTCGTCCTCGTAGTAGCCGAGCGTCGCGTGCGGACTGCGGTGCACGATCTCGCCGACCTCGCCGGGCGGCAGTTCGCGGCCGTCCTCGTCGACGATCCGGGTCTCGACGTTGATCGACGCCCGGCCCGCCGAGCCCGCCTTCGCGAGCTGTTCGTGCGGGCGCAGGATCGTGGCGAGCGGGGCCATTTCGGTCTGGCCGTAGAAGTTCCACAGCTGCACGTCCGGCAGTCGCCGCGAGAGTTCGCGGAGCACTTCGGCGGGCATCGGCGACGCGCCGTAGTAGCCCTTCCGCAGGCTGGACAGATCCGTCGTGTCGAACGCCGGGTGCCGCAGCAGCGAGATCCACACCGTCGGCGGCGCGAACAGCTTCGTCGCGCGTTCGCGTTCCACCGCGGCCAGCAGCGCCGCCGGGTCCGGGCCGGGCAGGATCACGCTCGTCGCGCCGAGGTAGACGTCGACCGACAGGAAACAGTCCAGCTGCGCGCAGTGGTAGAGCGGCAGGGAATGCACCTCGATGTCGTCGCCGGTCATGCTGCCGTCGATCGCACAGGACACGTACTGCGCGATGAGCGACCGGCTCGACAGCAGCACGCCCTTGGGCCGCGATTCGGTGCCGGAGGTGTACATCAGCCGCAGCGGATCGTCGTCCGCGACGAGCACCGCCGGGGCGGTTTCGTCGCCGGGCTGGTCGATCCAGTCCGCGACGCTCTCCCAGTCGCCCTTGCCGCCGATCCGCCCGCGCAGGACATCGGTGCGGCCGGAGCGTTTCAGCGCCTCCGCCGCGGTGTCGAGCAGCGCGTCCTCGGCGATCAGCCCGGACACTCCGGCGTGGCCGAGAATGAACGCGACCTCCTCCGCGCCGAGCATGAAGTTCACCGGCACCAGCACCACGCCCAGCTTGGCCGTGGCGAACACCAGCACCGCGTACTCCCAGCAGTTGCGGCTGAGCAGCGCCAGCCGGTCGCCCTTCGCGAGGCCGCGTTCGGCGAGCCGGTGCGCGCAGCGGTTGACCGCCGCGTCGAACTCGCGGTAGGTCGCCCGCCGCTGCCCGGAGACGATCGCGAGCTTGTCCGGGAGGCGCAACGCGGTGCGCCGCAGGAGATCCCCGACGGAATGCTGGCGGGCGTGCTGGATCGCTTCCGCCGTTTCGGCGCTGAACGGGCTCGGCATAGCGGGAGTCTCATCCACCGGCGCGGCGTGCGCAAGCAGGACCGGCAGCGGCAAGACCCCGGCGCGGTGCGGGCCGGCAGCTTGCGCTGTCCCAAGTGGACAGACGGCCGGCCAGTCGCGCATCGCGGCACTGCCCGGACAAGCGATCCCCGCCGGAAAACCGCTCAGCCGTCCTTCGCCCACACGCGCACGGCCACCGCGACCGCGATCCCGACGACGCCGAGCACGATCCCCGCGACCAGCAGCCCGGACGCGATCAGCCCGAGCGCGGCGACCGCGAACAGCCCGAACTCCAGAAAGAACCGCGTCGGCTCCGGGCAGCGCCGCTTGGCCTGGGGCGCGATCACGAGCCCCCAGATCGCCGCCGCCAGCGCGGGCCACAGCACCGCCGCGAGAATGTCGAGGAACACGTTCCCGCCGAGCCGCGCACCGGCGACCGCGAGACCGGCGAGCAGCGCCAGTTCGGTCAGGAAGCGGATGACGAGCACCGCGCCGGGGAAACCGCGCAATTCGGGTCGAGTGGTGGTCACGCTGGGAGCCTAACGGCCGGGCCCGCGCTCCGTGCGCGGAGTCGCGGACCCGGCCGGAATCAGCGTCGGGCGACCATTCGGGACAGCGTCATCAGGATCGCGCCGAACACCAGCAGCGCCGCGCCGAACACGGCGAGCCGCGGGGTGCTCACGCCGGTCTTCGCCAGGGCCTGCTGCTTCGGCTGGGCAGCTTCCGGCGCGGAGGTCTGCGTCGGCTGGCTGGTCGTGACCTTCTCCGGGGCCTTCGGCGTCACCTTCGCGACTTCGTGGACCCGGGCGGTGAGCGAGTCGGCGTGCTTGGCGTCCGACAGCGACCCCGGCGGGTTGGCCTGCTTGCCGCCCGCCCAGACGAGACCGCTGATGTCCTTCTTCGGCGTGGCCGAGGAAGTCGACGTCGGCGGCTTGGTCACCGAGGAGCTCGAAGACGTCGGGCTGCTGGACGTCGTCGGGCTCGTCTTCGTCGTCGTCGACGGCGACGTGGTGGGCGAACTCGTCGGCGTCTTGGTCGGAGTCTTGGTCGCCGAGGAGTTCGGCGGCGCGCTCGTGGTCGGCGTGGCCGAGGTCGGCGGCTTCGTCGACGTGGTCGGCTTCGGCGGGGCCGGGGACTCGCTCTTCGGAGCGTCGCCGCCGGCGAACTTGATCAACTGCTCCATCGAACCGTTGAACGAGTCCTGGTCGCCGGGCTTGTTGCCGGAGTCCGAGTACTGCCACACCGTGTAGTACCGCCAGCCCGAGGGCAGCGGCCCAGCGCTTTGCGCGTACCGGGCGATGAACAGCGGATGCGTGTCGCCGAACGCGTTCGAGTTGCCGGTGCAGGTCTTCCACCAGTCCGTGGTGGTGTAGAGCATCGGCCAGCGCGACGTTTTCGCGTGCAGCCGCTCGGAGAACGACCGCACCCACGACACCATCGCCGACTGCGACAGGCCGAAGCAGGTCGAGCCGTACGGGTTGTACTCGATGTCCAGCATCGGCGGCATGGTGCGGCCGTCCGCGGACCAGCCGCCGCCGTGCGCGACGAAGTAGTCCGCCTGCGTCGCGCCGTCGGACACGTCCGGACGCGCGAAGTGGTACGCGCCGCGGATCATCCCGACGTCGTAAGAACCGTTGTACTGCTGCGCGAAGTACGGGTTCAGGTACCCGGTGCCTTCGGTCGCCTTCACGTAGGCGAAGCGCGCGCCCGCGTTCCAGGCGCCCTTCCAGTCCACATTGCCCTGGTGCCCGGACACGTCCATGCCCGGCACCTCGGCGGATGCCGCCACCGCCTGGGGCGCGTGCAGCAGCCCCAGCGCTCCGACCGCAGCCACCGCTGCCGCCGCGACGATCGCACCCGCCCGAGCCGCTATCCGCCCGGAGCCCGTCATCCTCTACTCCCTCGTCTTTTCCCGCCCTGGGAGCGCTCCGGCCGTCCGCGTCTCTTCCCCAAGAGCGGAACCGGATCACCTGGGCGAGCCCCAGTGTGTGTGACACGCGGGACGCCTGTAAACCACTGGGAGTGATGTGACGCGTGGTACACAAGAGGTTTTCCGAGGTCACCGGGGTTACGGCCGCTCGGGGGCGGGATGAAACTCACCCACCCCGGGTCACTGTCGGCAGCGGGCCCGGCACTCGTCGCAGTGGGTAATCAGAGTGCCGCCACCGGAACGGAGCACCGCAGCAGAGCCGAATGGCGGACACCCCGGTTTTGTCATCGCGCAAGGGCCGAAGGTCGGTCGTCCGGCACCGCCGGAGACCCGCCCGGGCGGTGCGACACGCCCGGCCCGGCGAGCCGTTCACGAACAACTCCCCCGCGCCGGAAACCCTTGCCCGCACTGCGGAAACCGGCCGCTACCAGCACTTTCCGCCCGGACGCCGGTAATCGCCCGGCCACACAGCGTCAACCAGGCAGACGTCTTCGCAACATCTTGGCAACCGGCTTGACACCGGCTGTGGTCCGGACCACCCTGCAGGACATTGGTCTACACCATTTGTCATTCAGCCCCGGTCGCCGACGACCGGGCACCGAAAGGACGAGACACGTGAAGCGCTGGCTCAAGCTGGCGGCGGGAGCCGCCGCCATCACGCTCGCCACGGCCGGGTGCGCCGGCTCCGGCGGGAGTGAGAACGCCTCGAGCGCTGGGGGCGCGCAGGACGGCAAGCTGACGGTCTGGCTGATGACCGGCTCCGCGCCGGACAGCCTGACCGCCGCCCTGAACAAGGAATTCGAGGCCGCCCACCCCGGCGTCAAGGTCGACTACCAGATCCAGCAGTGGAACGGCATCCAGCAGAAGCTGACCACCGCGCTGGCGAGCGACACGCCGCCGGACGTCATCGAGGTCGGCAACACCCAGACCCCCGCGTTCGCCGCGCAGGGCGTGCTGGCCGACCTCTCCGGCGACGTCAACAACCTCAACGGCGGGCAGTGGCTCGCCGGGCTCAAGGCGTCCGGCCAGTACGACGGCAAAACCGTCGGCGTGCCGTTCTACGCCGCGAACCGCGTCGTGATGTACCGCAAGGACATGTTCGAGCAGGCCGGCATCACCCAGCCGCCCACGTCGAACGACGAATGGCTCGCGGACATCGCCAAGCTGAAGACGAAATTCGGCAGCGACCCGCAGTTCCAGCCGCTCTACATGCCCGGCCAGAACTGGTACGCGCTGTCGTCGTTCATCTGGGACAACGGCGGCGACATCGCCAAGGGCGAGGGCAAGTCCTTCAAGTCCTCGCTGAACACGCCGGAAGCCAAGGCGGGCCTCGAGTTCTACAAGAAGCTCGTGGACACCTCCGGCACCACCGCGCCCAAGGACAACGACGAGGCCACCCCGCAGCAGGCCGGCATCTACGCCGCCGGCAAGGTCGCCATGTTCATCGGCACCCCGAACGAAGTGGCGACCGCGGCCAAGACCGACCCGGGCATCACCGCCAAGACCGGCGCGTTCCCGATCCCGTCGAAGACCGCCGGCCAGGGCGCTCCGGTGTTCCTCGGCGGCTCGAACCTGGTCGTCCCGCTCAACAGCAAGCACCAGGACCTCGCCAAGGACTACCTGAAGCTGCTGACCAGCACCAAGTACATGACGCAGCTCGCCGCCGGCGGCTACGTGCCGGGCACCTCCACCGACCTCAGCGCGCTCGACAAGGACCCGCTGGGCTCGGTGATGGCGAAGGCGTCGAAGAACGGCCACGCGATGCCGGCCAGCCCGAAATGGGGCGAGGTCGAATCCGGCCAGAACCCGCTGAAGGACATGCTGACCGCTTACCTGACCGGGAAGAAGACTCTCGACCAGGCCGCGGCCGACGCGAACACTGCCCTCGACAAGATCATCGGCGGATGACCGCGACGAAGGACACTCCGGTGCCGGCGGGGGCGACCCCGCCGGCACCGGCGCACGTCGGGGCGGCGCGGAAGCGGGGCAGCGGCTGGTTCAGCGAGCGGCTCATGCCGTACCTGCTGATCCTTCCCGCGCTCGCCGCCGTGCTGGTGCTGCTCGGCTGGCCCACCATCCAGATGCTCGGCATCAGCCTGCGTCAGCTCGACCTGCGCGAGCTGGTGACCGGCAAGATGGTGTGGATCGGCTTCAAGAACTACACCGACGTGCTGTCCGACCCCGAGTTCTGGGCAGTCGCGCTCCGCACGGTCCTCTTCACCGGCGCGCTCGTCGCCGGAACCCTGCTCGTGGCACTGCTGATCGCGGTGCTGATGCGCCACCTCAACCCGGTGCTGCGGATCTTCGTGCAGGTCTCGCTGGTGCTCGCGTGGGCGGTGCCGGTCATCGCCACCACCACGGTGTTCCAGTGGATCTTCGACCAGCAGTACGGCATCCTCAACAAGACGCTGGACAAACTGGGCTTCCATTCGTTCATCGGGTACTCGTGGTTCTCCACCGGCACGAGCACGCTCGTGGTGATCGGGCTGCTGGTGCTGTGGCAGGCCGTGCCGTTCGTCGCGTTCACGCTCTACGCGGGCCTCATCGGCGTGCCGCGCGAGCAGTACGAGGCGGCGGGCATCGACGGAGCCGGGCCGTGGCAGACGTTCCGCGCGGTCAGCTGGCCCGCGATCCGGCCGATCCTGACGATGGTGACGTTCCTGTCGATGCTGTGGGACTTCAACATGTTCGCCCAGGTGTGGGCCATCCGCCAGGGCGGCCCGGACGGCGCGAGCACGACGCTGGCGATCATGCAGTACCTCAAGGGCATCGCGGGCAGCCACTTCGGCTCCGCCGCGGCCATCGCCACCATCATGCTGGTGCTGCTCCTGCTGGTCACCGGCCGGTACGTGCAGCTGCTGGTCCGGACGAAGGACGGGGAGATCGCGTGAGAAAGTCCCTGCCCGCCCGGATTCTGGTGTCGGTCGCCGGAATTCTCGTGGCGCTGCTGTTCCTCTTCCCGACGTACTGGATGTTCACGACGTCGCTGAAGACCCCGGGCGACGTGCTGTCGCCGAAGTACGACCTGATCCCGACCTCGGCGACGCTGTCGAACTTCGCGTCGGCGCTGACCAAACCCGGGTTCGTCACGTACCTGACCAACAGCCTGATCGTGACGCTCGGCGCGGTGCTGGCCGCGCTGGTGGTGGGCGTGCTCGCGGCGATCCCGCTCGCGCGCTTCCGCTTCCGCGGCCGCAAGGGGTTCCTGCTGCTGATCCTGGTGGCGCAGCTGGCCCCGCTCTCGGCACTGTTCATCCCGATGTACCTGCTGATGCGCGACATCGGGCTGCTGAACACGCTGCCGTCGCTGCTGCTGGTGTACTTCGCGACGTCGCTGCCGTTCACCGTGTGGATGCTCTACGGGTTCGTCAACGGCATCCCGTACGACCTCGAAGAGGCCGCGATGATCGACGGCTGCAGCCGGGTCGGAGCGTTCCGCCGGGTCACGCTGCCGCTGCTCGGACCGGGCCTCGTGACGACGTCGGTGTTCAGTTTCATTACGGCGTGGAACGAATTCCTGTTCGCGCTGGTGTTCATGCGGGACCAGTCGAAGCAGACGCTGCCGGTGTGGCTGTCGTCGTTCAAGACGGCGTTCTCGATCGACTGGGGCGGCGTCATGGCCGCGTCGGTGATCTACGCGATCCCCGCCGTGATCTTCTTCCTGATCGTGCAACGGAAACTCGTGTCCGGCATGACCGCCGGCGCGGTGAAGGGATGACGGTGGCTCCCCTGTCCGAGGTGTCCGACCCCCGCAGGCTCGCCGAAGCCGTGCTGCTGCCCGGATTCGCCGGCACGACGGCGCCGGACTGGGTGCGCCGCAGACTCGCCGAGGGTCTCGGCGGCGTGATCCTGTTCGGCCGCAACGTGGTCGACGACGAACAGGTCGCCGCGCTCACGTCCGCGCTGCGGTCCGAACGGGACGACGTGGTCGTCGGGATCGACGAGGAGGGCGGCGACGTCACCCGCCTCGACGTCGGCAAGGGTTCGTTCGTGCCCGGCCCGCTCGCGCTGGGCGCGGCCGGGGATCCGGAGCTGACCGCCTCCGTCGCCGCCGCGCTCGGCGAACGGCTCGCGGCGTGCGGGGTCACGGTCAACCTCGCGCCGTGCGCGGACCTCACGCTTGCCGCGGAGGACCCGGGTATCGGCGTGCGCGCGTTCGGCTCGGATCCGGTGGCCGCTTCGCCGCACGTCGCGGCGTTCGTGACCGGCATGCAGAAGTACGGCGTCGCCGCGTGCGCGAAGCATTTCCCCGGGCACGGCGCGGCGACCGAGGATTCGCATCTCTCGCTGCCGGTGCTGCCGCGCACCGCGGCCGAGCTCCGGGAGGTCGAACTGGTCCCGTTCGCCGCGGCGATCGAGGCTGGTGTCCGGACTGTCATGTCCGGGCACCTCGTGGTCCGGGAATGGGGAGAGGAACCGGCGACGTTCAACCGGACCGCGCTGGTCGACGTGCTGCGCGGCGAACTGGGGTTCACCGGGACGGTCATCACGGACGCGTTGGAGATGGGGGCCATCTCCGGGGCGTACGGGCGGCACGACGGGATCGGCGAGGCTTCGGTCCGGGCTCTCCTGGGCGGCGCCGACGCGCTGTGCCTCGGCGGGGCCCCGTTCGATGCCGAGACGCTGGACCGGACCGCGGAGGCGATCGTCGCGGCGGTGTCCAGCGGGCGGCTTTCCTTGGAGCGGCTGGCCGACGCCGCGGTCCGGACGGCTTCGCTGGGTACCGCCCCGGCTCCGGCGACCGTGCAGCCGGTGGACTACTCGCTCGGTCTGTCCGCTGCTCGGTCCGCCCTGCGGGTCACCGGTAAGCCGCAGCTCGCGGGCCGCGCGCTCGTGGTGGACGTGCAGACCGAACCGGGTATCGCTGCCGGGCCGATGCCGTGGGGGCTGGGGGCGCACCTGGCGGAGCTGGTGCCGGGCACTCGGACGCTTTCGGTCTCCCCCGACGATGTCTCGACCGTCTTGGCGGAGGCCTCGTCGGTGGAGAGCGTTGTCGTGGTGACCCGGGAGGCGCACCGGCATCCGGCGGTGCGGGAGTTCCTGGCCGGTCTGTCCACTGTGGACTACATCCGGGTCGAAACCGGGGTTCCCGGGCCGGAAACCGGCACCGGGCCGCGGATCGACACCTTCAGCGGCTCCTACGTGAGCCTGCGCGCCGCCGCGGAATACCTCGCTCGCTCCTGACCTGCTGTCCGTGAAGGACTCCTCGAGGGAATCGAGGAGTCCTCCACGGGCCTACAGCGCGTCGCGGCCGCGCTCTCCGGTGCGGACGCGGACGACGGTCTCCACCGGCGTGACCCAGATCTTGCCGTCGCCGATCTTGCCGGTGTGCGCGGTGTCCTGCACCGTCCGCAGCGCGGCGTCGACCTGGTCGTCGTCGAGGAGGATCTCCAGGCGGTACTTGGTGATGAAATCGACCGCGTACTCCGCGCCCCGGTAGATCTCGGTGTGGCCCTTCTGCCTGCCGTATCCGCGGACCTCGCTGACGGTCATCCCGGCGACGCCGAGTTCCTGCAGCGCGATCCGGACGTCGTCCAGCACGAACGGTTTGACGACGGCGGTCAGCAGCTTCATCGGTTCTCCTCGCGCGCGGGCCGGTGCGATCCGAGCACACCGGCGGGCGCGCTCCCCCGGCGTCCGGACTGGACTGCCAGCTCGTACGCGCCTTCGGCGTGCTCAGCCTCGTCGACACCGTCGATCTCGGCTTCGCGGTCGACCCGGAATCCCATGAACTTGTGCATGACCCAGCCGATCAGGAAGGTCATCGCCAGCGAATACCCTAGTACCGCCAGCGTTCCGACCGCCTGGCGCCACAGCTGGTCGAATCCGCCGCCGTAGAACAGGCCGTTCGCGCCCTGCGGGGCCACGCTCACGGTCGCGAACAGGCCGATCAGCAGCGTCCCCACGAACCCGCCGAGGCCGTGCACCGCGACCACGTCGAGCGAGTCGTCGAAGCCGAACCGGTACTTCAGGCCCACCGCGAACGAGCACACGACGCCCGCCGCGACGCCGATCGCGATCGCGCCGACCGGTTCGACGTAAGCGCATCCCGGCGTGATCCCCACCAGCCCGGCCACCGCGCCGGAAGCGGCGCCGAGCGTAGTCGGCTTCCCGTCGCGGAACTGCTCGACGACCAGCCAGCCCAGCACCGCGGCCGCGCCCGCGACGGTGGTGTTCAGGAACGACGTGGCCGCGAGGTTCTTCGCGGCCAGCGCGGAACCGGCGTTGAACCCGAACCAGCCGAACCACAGCAGCCCGGCGCCGAACATCACGAACGGCAGGTTGTGCGGCCGGACGGCCTGCTTCGGCCAGCCGTGCCTGCGGCCGAGCACGATCGCGAGCGCCAGCGCGGCCGCCCCGGAGTTCACCTCGACGACGGTGCCGCCCGCGAAGTCCAGCACGTGCAGCTTCGCCGCGATCCACCCGTCGGGCGCGAAGACCCAGTGCGCCACCGGCAGGTACGCCACGGTGACCCACACGACGGAGAACACCGTCCAGGTCCAGAACCTGGCCCGCTCGGCGATCGCGCCGGCCAGCAGCGCCACCGTGATGACCGCGAACATCATCTGGAAGGCGACGAACGCGAACAGCGGCACCTGGGTCCCGGCGAGCCCGACCGTCTGGTCGGCCAGCCCGTGCAGCCCGGCCAGCCGCACCGTGCCGAGCAGGCCGCCGAACCAGTCGGGGCCGAACGCGAGCGAATACCCGTAAGCCACCCAGACCAGGCCGACGGTCGCGAGGCAGACGAACGTCATCGCCATCACGTTCAGCACGCTCCGGGCGCGCACCATCCCGCCGTAGAACAGCGCGAGACCCGGTGTCATCAGCATGACCAGCGCCGCGCTGACCAGCAACCACGCCGTGCTTCCGGTATCGACCACGGTCGGACTCTCCTTGTCGCCTCGTCCGGCCGATCAAGCTAACCGCGCGGTGTTACCGGAATGTTTCCGTCATGCTTCCGCTGCCTGCCCCTGAACCGGCGTAACGGTCCAACCGGGCCGAACCGGGCGGACGACCGCCGACGACGCGGTCCGCAGCCGCTTTGCCTAACCTCGAAATCCACTGTGGACAGTCAGGGCAGGCGGAAACCACGACCGAAATCGACATTCCGCTGTCCCGTCCGGCGCGTGTTTCACTTCGGCTCCGGCGACCCCGGACGGCGGGAATCGGAGCAAAGCGCCAGTTCGGCCCAGACGGTCTTCCCCCAGGGCAGCGGCGTCTGGCCCCAGCGGTCGGCGACAGCGTCGATCAAGGCCAAACCGCGTCCTCCGCCTTCGTAGCCGTCCCGGTGCCTGGCGAGGTCCGTGAGAGAGTCGGAAACCTCGATCAGGATCCGGTCTCCGCGCAACGACAGCGTCAGCTCGCACGGCGGACGGGCGTGCCGCAGCGCGTTGCTGGCGATCTCGTCGAGCACCAGGCGCACGTCGGCCACCGCGTCCGCGCCCGCGTGCGGGAGATGGCGGCGCACGAACGCCGCCGCCCGATCCCGGATCCGTCGCAGCATGGCGAAATCCTGCTCCAACGCCAAGCGCAGGAGCGCCGCTCCCGCGGGCGAACGGCTGTGCTGAGCCTCGTCGACACTCACGCTTGACCTCCCCCTGTGCGATATTAACGGATACCCGCCGCGCGGAGGCGGCAAACCAGAACTGGGGGAAATAAGATCCACCGGGCCTTCCGCATAGTTTTCCGGCCCGCTTTACCGTTCTTTGCCATGCGGGATTCCCCGAGCTGTGCCACCTTTTTCGTCATGACTGATCTCCCTGCTTATCCGTCCCCTTCCGCCGATCCGGCCGGAGCGCGGCCGCGTCCGGTGGCGGTCACCGGCGCCTTCTGGGCTTATGTGGCCGCGACCCTCGTCGGCCTCGCCGGAGCCGTGTTCCTGTTCTTCTCTCGAGAGGCGCTGGCGGACGCGATGCGAAGAGCGAACGGGCAGAACGCGGCACGCCTCTCCGACGCCCAGATCGACCAAGCGGTGACGATCGGCATCGTCGTCGGAGCAGTGCTCGCGATCGCGTTCGCCTTGTTGCACTTGCTGTTCGCGTTCAAACTCCGCGCGGGCCGCAACTGGGCGAGGATCGTGCTCACCGTGCTCACCGCGCTCCAAGTCGTCTCCCTGCTCGCGGGCCAGGCCACGGTGGTCGGCTCCGTCAGCGCTGTGTTCGCGCTGCTCGGCGTCGTCCTGTCCTTTCTCCCCCAGGCCAGTCAGTACATCGCCGCGACGAAGGCCGACCGCCGTCTCGGGACAACGGGTTTGGCCGGTGCCTGAGGCGGGTATCCGCCGTTTATCGCAAGCGCCGGGACCGCTTTTTCCCGAAACCTTAAATAGAAAGAGGAAAACGAGATGAGCGACACCGCCGGAAACAAGGCCGAAGAGATCAAGGGAAAGGCCAAGGAAGCGCTCGGCAACGCCACCGGGAACGAGCAGTGGCAGGCCGAGGGGAAAGCGGAGCAGGCCAAGGGTGCCCTCAAGCAGGCGGGAGAAAAGGTCAAAGACGCCGTCAAGGGCGTGAAAGACTGACCCCGCGCACTGAGCGGACGCGGCGGCGGCCGGGACTTCGGTTCCGGCCGCCGCCGCGTCGCGAGCCCCGCCGGCCCCGGGTTCCCTCCTCGCCGCGCCGAAGCGCCGGTCGTCGGTCCGCCGGCCCGTTCCCGCGGGCCGGTAAAGTTCGGCGGTGGCGCTGGGCAGGGAAAGAGGAGGCCGCGGTGACTGAGGTCGGCACAAGAGACGCCGAAGACTGGGAGGCGGACCGGATCGCGTTCTGCGCGGAACCGGCCGTCGAGGGCTGGGCCCGGTCGGGGGTCGCCGCCGAAGGGCCGCTGGCGCAGCGGTTCGGCGCGCTCGCGGTGCACCTGCTCGGCGCGGGCTCCCTGCACGAAGCGATGGAGCGCGTGGTGTCCGCCGCGCTGCGGATCGTCCCGGAGGCGGACTTGGCCAGCATCACCCTGCGCTCGGCCGACGGCGGGTTCCACACGCCGGTCTGCACGGACGCGACCGCCGAGGAACTGGACCGCGTCCAGTACCAGACCGGCGAAGGGCCGTGCCTGGAGGCCGCGCTGCAGGGACGGCCCGGGTACGCGCTGGCCAACAACCTCCCGGACTCGGAGGCGTTCCCCGAATTCGGCAGGCGCGCCGGGGCGTTCGGGTTCGGCTCCCTGCTGGCCTCGACCCTGCTGCCGGATCTCAAATCCGACCTGCCGCCCGGTGCGATCAACCTCTACAGCCGCCGGGCCGGGGCCTTCGACGACGCCGCCGTCGACAACGCGCTCGTGCTGGCTTCCCACGCGTCGCTCGCCCTCGCCGGATCGGCCGCGCACACCGCGGCCGCGCTCAAGGAAATCCATCTCAAGCGCGCCGTCGACAGCCGGGACCTGATCGGCCAGGCCAAGGGCATCCTGATGAACCGCCGCGGCATCTCGGCCGACGCGGCGTTCGACATCCTGCGCCGCACGTCCCAGGATCTCAACGTCAAACTGGTCGACCTCGCCCACACCGTGGCCGAGCGGCACCAGGAACTCGACGTCTGAACCCGGACAGGTCGCGTGAATTCCTGACGAACGGGTAGCCGGTGAGCAGAGTTGGTCTTCGGCGCGCAGGAGACCCGGCTCCAGGCTCCGCCGGTCAAGACCCGAAGCCGGCGGAGCCGCCTGGGCCGCTGCCCGGAAAACGAGGTTTGAGACGGCCGCGGGCGGGTATCCGGGGCTTTGGCTCTCCGGACGGCACCGTCCGCTAGACGAAAACGGGGTGAAGGACCGCTCGTGGCGGATCTGAAACGGGCGGACCTTTCCGCGGATGTCGTATCTCGGTGGAGTTCAGCACCCTGCCCTGTACTGGTCACTGATGCCGACGGCACGGTCGTCGCGCTCAATGCCGCGGCCGAACGGCTGTTTCCTCAAGCTGCGCCGGGCGCGGTGCTCGCCGAAGCGATAGCCGGCTGGCCGGACGGCGGTATCGAAGGCGTACGCGGTGCCGAGGACAGCTGGGATCGCAGCTACGAGGTGCACCCGGTAACGCACGATGACGGAACGATCACCTGGTGGCTGACGGAGAACACCGACGCGCGCCTCGCCGAGACCGCCTTGCGCACCGAGCGGCGGCGGGCGCAGTTCCTCGCCGAGGCGTCGACCGCGTTGCTGGGGTCGCTGAATCTGCAGCGGTGCATGCAGGTCGCCGGAAAGCTGGCCGTGCAGCACCTCGCCGACGCGGCGCTCCTGATCACTCCGGCCGCACAGCACCGCGTTCCGGCGGTGCTCTGCGTTCGAGGCCGTGAACCCGAGCAGCTCGAACTCGCCGCCGAACTGTCCGAGGTGCCCGGGCTCGCCGAGGCGCTGCAAGGGTTTCCGCCGGTCCCGTCGCGCTGGATCGACCCGGCGTCCGCGCCGGCGTGGCTGATCCCCCCGGGATTCGGCGACGTGGGCTCGATCGTGGTGACGCCCTTGCCCGGCCACGGCGTCCCGGCCGGGGCGCTGGTTCTCCTGCGGAAGGCCGAACGCGCAGCGTTCAGCGAGGACGAGGAGATCTTCGCCCGGTTGTTCGCGGCCCGGTCCGGAGTGGCGATGTCCGCCGCGCGGATGTTCGCCCAGCAGTCGTCGATCACCGAAACGCTGATGCGCGAACTGCTTCCGCCCGTGCTGCACGAGGTCGCGGGCGCGGAGCTCGCGGGACGGTATCGCGCCGCGCTCGACTCGGAACGGGTCGGCGGCGATTTCTACGACGTCTACCCGGCGGCGGGCGACAGCCCGGAATCGCTCGTGGTGCTGGGCGATGTGTGCGGCAAAGGCGTCGAAGCAGCGGTGCTCACCGGGAAGGTCCGCAACACGCTGCACGCCTTGCTGCCGCTGGCCTCGGACCACCATCGCGTGCTCAGCATGCTCAACGACGCGCTGCTCACTTCCCACCACACCCGTTTCGTCACCCTCGCGCTCGCGTCGGTGTCGCCGCTGGCCGCCGGTCTGCGGCTGCGGCTGACGTGCGCGGGGCACCTGCCACCGCTGATCGTCCGGGCGAACGGGGAGGTCGAGGTGGTGGACACGGTCGGCACCGTGGTCGGCGTGCTGCCCGAGATCGACACGACCACGGTCGAAGTAACGCTCGCGCCCGGCGAGACGTGCCTGCTCTACACCGACGGCATCACCGAGGCGCGCGGCGGTCCGCTGGGCGATCAGATGTTCGGCGAGGAGCGCCTGCACGAGGCGCTGACCCGGTGCGCGGGCATGCCCGCGGAGGCGATCGCCGAGCACGTCCACATGCTCGCGGCCGAATGGGCTCGCGAACGCGATCACGACGACATGGCAGTCGTCGTGATCGCCGCGCCTCGCGGCCAGCACCTGTCGGCGGTCGGCGGCTCGAGCCGCGGCAGGTACACCGCCGCATGACCGCCTCGAGCAAGCCTCGCACCGACCCGTCGCTGTCCGTCGAGGACGTCGCCGCCCAGCTCTGGACCGCGGCCGCCGACGGCGACGAACACGCGGCGGGCGGCATCGCGCTCCGGGCCCTCGAGTCCGGAATGGACACCGAAACCGTCCTGCTCGACGTGATCGGCGCGGTGCAGCGGAAAGTCGGCGAGGAGTGGGCGGCCAACCGGCTGACCGTGACCCGGGAACATGCCGTCACCGCGATCAACGACCGGGTGGTCGCCGCCGTGAGCCTCGCCTCCGGCCCGTCGTCCGGTCCTCCGCTCGCCCGGGTGACCGTCGCCTGCGTGGACGGGGAATGGCACGCGCTGCCCGCCCGGCTGCTGGCCGAAGTGCTGCGGTCGCGCGGGTTCCGGGTCGACTACCTCGGCGCGCAGGTCCCGGCGTCGCACCTGATCGCCGACGTGCACCGCACCGGCCCGGACGCTGTCGCACTGTCCGGCTCGATCCCGACGCGGCTGCCCGCCGCGCACGCGACGATCACCGCGTGCCAAGCCGCCGGCGTCCCGGTCATCGCGGGCGGCGCCGCGTTCGGAACGGACGGCCGCTATGCCCGCCTGTTCGGCGCCGACGCCTGGGCGCCCGACGCTCGCGCCGCCGCCGACCTCCTCGCCGGGCAACCGCTGGGCGCGCCCCGCGGCGCGCACCAGGCCGTGGACGATCTGCCGCACCTGCTCGACCAGGAATACACCATGATCTCGCGAACCTCGCCCCAGCTGGTGAAGGCCGCGCTCGCCGGGCTGCGCGAACGGATCCCCGCGGTGGCCCGCTACAGCGAACTCCAGCTGCAGCACACCGTCGAGGATCTGGCGAGCATCGTCGACTACCTCAAGACGTCGGTCTACGTCGACGATCCCGAGCTGTTCACGGGTTTCCTGCGCTGGACCGCCGACATCCTCGCCGCCCGCGGCGTCCCGTCCGGCTATCTGACGCCCGCACTGGACGTCCTCGGCGAGGAACTGCGGGACTTCCCCCGGGCCCGCGCCACCCTCGACCGCGCGCAGGCCGAACTTCTCCGGCCCGACGACCATCGTGAAAGCCGCCCATGATGCCGCCGCACCCGCTCGCTTGCACGTGGAGCATGCCGCACCCAGGCATCGCGCGCCTGACCGTCACCGGCGAACTCGACTACGACAGCCAGCCCGCACTCATCGGCGCGACCCGGGAAATGCTGGCCGCGCAGCCGGATTGCCGCACCGTCCGCCTCGACTGCGGCGGACTGTCCTTTTGCGACTCGTCGGGTCTGGCCGCCTTGCTCATGGTCGACCGGCTGGTCCGCTCAGCCGGCGCGGCGCTGCACCTGGACGACCGGTCGCCGGAATTCGACCGGCTGCTCCGGCGCACGAATCTCGTGGCCCATTTCACCGGGTCGGCCGCCGAAAACGCTCAGCGACACCGAGATCCCTGAGAAGCCGCACCGCTTGCCCCGCCTCAAGATGCCCTCGGCCTGGCCGATGACGTCCTGCGGGCGACGCACGAGCGAACTGGGCGTGGCGCGCTACGGCCGTCTTCCGCGGAAGCGCGGCACGCTGGGCACTCGCCCGGCGCGTTTGCTCTCCCGTCCGGCCGGGTAGCCGGAGAACTCGGCAAGACTCCGCAGAATCTCCGAGGAAAGGTGCCATGGCTGCTGCAGCGCATTACGTCGAGGTCAACGCCCCAGCCCAGGCCTGCTACGACTGGTGGCGGCCCCTGACGCGGCTGCCGGAACTGTTCTCCGACGTCCGGTCGGTCGAGGCCGTGGACGGCGACGAGACGCGCACCCGCTGGAAGGTCGACGGACCGGCGGGGTCCACAGTGGAATGGGAGGCCCGGATCGCCGAGGACGCGCCCCCGCGCACAATCGCCTGGACCACTGTGGACGACGCGGACCCGGACGTGCGCAACTCCGGCGTCGTCCGGTTCGACGACAAGGGCGACGGCCGCACCGGTTTCGAGATCTCCCTCGAGTACGAGCCTCCGGCAGGCAAACTGGGCGAAGCGGTCGCGTCGCTGCTGGCCGACCCGCAGAAGAAGGTCGAGCGGGCCGCGGAGCAGTTCCGGACCGTCATCGAAGCCCGCTGACCAAGCCGGCGCCCGGGCTCACAACAGGATCGGCACAGGAGTGACCGTGGCTTTTCTCAAGGGACACCCACGGCGTGCCCTTGTGGCGCGGGCGCTCCTCTTGGCGGCTTGGTGGGCTGTCTACACATTCGTGATCCGGCCCCTGCTGCCGGACGGGGACATCGTGGGCGTCGTCATCATCATCGTGCTGTCGTTGGGCATCTTGGCCGTGCCGATCGTCGCCGCGTGCCGCCGCCGATGACCGCCCGCGACGTCGCGGCCCATGACCTTCATGGCTTGCCGCAACGAAACCTGGGGAGAGCGAATCCATGTTCGAGGGTTTCACGACCGAGACGGTGGACGGCGCCGGTTGCCCCGTTTTCGTGCGGCACGCGGGAAGCGGCCCGCCGGTCCTGCTGTTGCACGGCCATCCCCGCACCTCGGCGACCTGGTATCGGGTCGCGCCTCAGTTGGCGGAACGCGGATTCACGGTCGTGTGCGCCGACCTCCCCGGATACGGCCGGTCCGGGAAGCCCGAACCCGCCGAGGACCACGAGCCGCACTCCAAACGGGCAAGCGCGCAACGGCTGCTGGCGGTGATGCGCGCGCTCGGCCACGAACAGTTCGCCGTCGTCGGGCACGACCGGGGCAGCTACCTCGCCCTCCGCATGGCCCTCGACCGCCCGGACCGCGTGCTCCGGGCGGTGCTGGCCGACTGCCTTCCGGTCAGCGAACACCTTGGCCGGATCACCCCGAAGTTCGCGACCGAGTGGTGGCACTGGTTCTTCTTCGCCCAGCCCGAAACCCCGGAGCGCGTGATCAACGCCGACCCCGACTCGTGGTACCGCGGCGACCCCGAAAAAATGGGCCGCGAAAACCACGCCGAATGGCGCGCGGCGACGCGGGACCCGGAAGTCGTCCGCGGCATGCTCGAGGACTACCGCGCCGGTCTCACCGTGGACTACCGCGACGAACTAGCCGACCGCGCCGCCGGCCGGAAGCTCAAGCAGCCAGTGCTCGTCCTGTGGTCCCTGCGCGACGATCTGGAAGACCTCTACGGCGATCCCCTGCGCATCTGGCGGGAGTGGGCCGAGGACGTGCGCGGGCACGGCATCGACTCCGGTCACCACATGGCCGAACTGGCGCCCGACGCGGTCTCCGCTTCTGTCGCGGATTTCCTCGATCCGCTCAAAGCGACGTAAGACCGCGCGCGCAGTCCTGCCGACAGCGACAAATGAGGAGACGTTCGCCTGCTCGATCGCGCCCAGAATCATCCCGAACGACCCGACGACGAACAGCCAGATCGCCAACAACTCGGTCGCGTGATGAACGCGGCAACGTCCAGGGTTCAGGCCGGTTCCCCCGGGTAACCACAACCCCACCGCGACGGGAAGGGTTCCGGAATGTGCCGTCTGTTTGGTCTGTCCGCTGCCCCGCAGCGCGTGCACGCCACGTTCTGGCTGCTCGAAGCGCCCGACAGCCTCGCCGTCCAGAGCCGGCGCGAGCCCGACGGGACGGGGCTCGGCGTGTTCGACGCGGACGGCTCCCCGCAAGTGCGGAAACAGCCGTTCGCCGCCTACGAGGACGAGAAGTTCGCTTACGAGGCAAAGCATTGCGAATCGGCGACCGTCCTCGCCCACATCCGCTACGCCTCGACCGGCGGCCTCGAACCGGCCAATACCCATCCCTTCGTCCAGCACGGACGCCTTTTCGCCCACAACGGCGTCATCGGTGACCTGCCCCGGTTGGAAGAACGGCTCGGCGAGTACCGGGACCTCGTCGAGGGCGACACCGACTCAGAACGGTTTTTCGCCCTCGTCACCAAGGAAACCGAAGCCCGCGGCGGCAACGTCAGCGCCGGGATCACCGCCGCCGCACGCTGGGCCGCCGCCAACCTGCCCGTGTACGCGATCAACCTGATTCTCACCACGCCGACCGAACTGTGGGCCTTGCGCTACCCGGACACGCACGATCTCTGGGTCCTGTAGCGCTGCCCCGGCGGGCCGCACGGTGACCGGCGGCTCGAACACGCCAGCGCCGCCGGGCGGATCCGGGCGCGCTCCAGCGGTCTCGCCGACCGTCGCGCCGTCGTCGTCGCCAGCGAACGGATGGACGAGGATCCCGCCTGGCAGCACCTCCGGCCCGGCGAACTCCTGCGCGTCGGCCCGGACCAGACCGCGACCCGCCGGATCGTGCTCGACCAGCCGCCCCGGCACCCGCTCACCCTCGACGACCTCGGGGCCCACGCCGCCGCGTCCCAGCAGGGCCGGTGACCCTGTCGCAACGACTTCAGGCCGCTTCGTCGGCCAGGCTGCGAGTGAAAGCGACCCGGTCCAGCCCAGGCCCGTCGTAGTCCGGCAGCACCTCGGAAACCTCGAACCCGAGCCTCGCGTGATAAGCGCGCGAAGCGGTGTTCTGCGGGCTCGTGATGCACTTGACCTTCCGCACGCCCGATTCCCGCACCCGGCCGAAGAACCATTCGTACAACGACCGGCCGATCCCCTGCCCGTGCAACTCCGGGTCGACGCCGACGAAGTGGATGTACGCGACCGACGGGTCGGTCTGCGAGACGAAGCCGATCAGGAACGCCGCGAGCGTCCCGTCCGGACGCTCGACCAGGCGGCTGGTCGTGGTGAAGTGCTGGAAGTACAGGCGCGGCACCAGCAACGCCCGCTCCTTCGCACCGGCTTCGCCCTTCAGCCCGCCCCACCACGGGCCCAGCGCGGCAAGCACGCGGGCGTGGTCTTCTTCGGTCGGCTGGCGGAAAGTCAGGTCGGCACTCATGCCCCGAGCCTCTCGTTTCCGCGCCCGCCAAGCAACCTGGTTACCGGCGCGGGTCGACGTGGATCTTCGGCGCCCCCGCCGGCCGTTCCCCGCCGAGCACCGCCGCGACCTCGCCCAGCCCGACCGTCGCCGCCACCAACGGCCGCGGATCAACCTCACCGGACGCGTACGCGTCGATCGCCTGCGCCAGTCCCGGAGACCCGCTGAGCACGCCGATCGCCGTAACGTCCTTCAACGCCAACGCTCGCGTGTCCAGCAGGCTCGGCCGCCCCGCGAGTCCGATGTAGACAACCCGCCCCGCCGGTTCGACCATCTCCGCGGCGAGGGCCGGAGCCGCGGGATCGCCCGTCGCGTCCACGACCGCGTCGAACGGCGGCTCCGGAATGCTCGTCCCAGCCGAGAAACCCAAGCCGCGCGCGAATTCCACCGACCACGGCGTCGCGCCCACGAGATGCACCTCGCTGCCCGCGGCCTGGAGGAACAGCGCGGTGAGCAACCCGATCGTCCCCGGCCCGAGAACCAGCACCCGCTCCCCCGCCGCCGCCCGCGCCGCGCGGCACGCGTTGCCGCCCGGTTCGACCAGCGCGCCCGCGACGGGATCCAGCGCGTCCGGCAGCTCGTGCAGCGATCGCACCGGCACGGCGAGACGTTCCGCCAATGCTCCCGCCCGGCCGCCTCGGATGCCGACCTCCTGGCGATGCTCGCAGACGTGCTGGTGGCCGCCCCGGCAGCGTCGGCAGTCCCCGCACCCGAGCATCGTGTCGCCGGTGACCCGGCGGCCGACCCACGCGGGATGCACGCCGGGACCGGTCTCGGACACCGTGCCGCACCATTCGTGGCCGAGCCGCATCGGGTAGCGCGCGTGGCCGTCGGCGAGGTACTGCATCTCGCCGGTGAAGAATTCGACGTCCGTGCCGCAGACTCCGGCCCGCTCCACGTCGACGACCACCTCGCCGACCCCGGCGACCGGCTCCGGCACCTCGGCCGGACCCGCCTCCCCCGGCCCGGTCACCACGAACGCCCGCATGGTCCCGATCGTAACGGCGTTCAGCCGGTCACGCGCTCGCGCAGGAAGGCCGCCGTCGCCGGATCGGCCGGGTAGAACGACTCGATCACCAGCTCCGCGACCGTCACGTCCAACGGAGTCCCGAAAGTCGCCACCGTGCTGAAGAACGTCAGCTCCAGATCCCCCTGCCGGTACCGCAGCGGCACGAAAATGTCGCCCGGCCCAGGGACCTCGACCTCCGGGACCTCGTCATCGCACGGATACCCGCGCAGCTCCTCCAGCAACTCCGCCAGCCCGGCGTCCGCGGTCTGCTCCACCTGACGCCGCAACCGCCCCAGCAGATGCGCCCTCCACTCCCCCAGATTGAGCACCCGCGGCGCCATCCCGTCCGGGTGCAGCGTCGCGCGCAGGACGTTCACCGGCCCGGTCAGCAGGTCCGGTGCGATGCCTTCGGTGAGCACTCCCAGACTCAGGTTGGCGTCGACCAGGTTCCAGCCGCGGTCGACCACCGCCGCCGGATACGGGTCGTGTCCGGCGAGCAGCCGCCGGACAGCCTCGCGGATCACGGTCATCTCCGGCGCTCCGATGTCGGACTCGCCGTACGCCGGTGCGTAGCCCGCAGCCAGCAGCAGGCGGTTCCGTTCGCGCAGCGGGATGTCGAGGTGCTCGCCCAGCCGCAGCACCATGTCCCGGCTCGGCTTGGACCTTCCGGTCTCCACGAAGCTCAGGTGGCGCGTCGAGATGTCCGCCGAGATCGCGAGGTCGAGCTGGCTGATGCGGCGGCGGTCGCGCCATTCCCGGAGCAGTTCGCCGACCGGGGCCTTCACCGTAGTCGTCACCCGGCCGACGCTACGGCCTCGCCGGCCGGGAGACCATTACCCCCGAGGTAACGGCGCGTGCACCACCAGCGCCTCGCCGAGCGGTTTGCGGTCGAGATCGGGCACCTCGCAGTCCGGCGCGGGATAGCCGACCGGGAACAGGATGTACGGCCGTTCGGTGACCGGGCGTTCGAAGACCTCGTTGAGGAAGCCCATCGGGTTCGGGGTGTGGGTGAGCGTCGCGAGGCCCATGGCGTGCAGCGCGGTGATGAACATGCCGCACGCGATGCCGACGCTCTCGTTGACGTAGTAGTTCTTCCGCAGCGAACCGTCCGGCAGCGGCGTGCTTTTCTGCGCGAAGGCGACCACCAGCCACGGCGCGACCTCGAGGAACTCCTTGTGCTCGTCGGTTTCGAGCCGGGCGAGCGCCGCGTGCCAGTCCGGCGCGTTGCGCTCCCGGTAGAACTTCCGCTCCTCGACCTCGGCCGCCTCGCGCACCGCGCGCTTCACCTCCGGATCCGCGGTCGCGACGAACGTCCACGGCTGGTGGTGCGCCCCGCTCGGCGCGGTGTTGGCGATCCGCACCGCGGTCTCGATCGCTTCGAGCGGCACCGGGTCCGGGGAGAACCAGCGGACCGACCGGCGCCGGTCGAGCAGCCGGTACAGCTCCTGCCCGCGCGCGAGGCTTTCCTCCGGGGACAGCCGAGGCGGCGCGTACGGGACGAACGGGTGCTGGTGCCGGGTCATGCTCCGACCCTGCCGCGCCGGCGGTCATCGGTCCAGTTCACATTTCTGGTGAAGGACATAAGCTGACCTCATGTCTCCCTCGTTGCGCCAGCTCGAGTATCTGGTCGCGGTCGCCGACACCGGCGGACTCACCGCGGCGGCGGACAGCTGCCACGTGTCGCAGTCGGCGGTGTCGCTGGCGATCGCTTCGCTGGAACGGACTTTGGGCGTACAACTCATCCTGCGCGGCCCCGGCCGGACGACAGCCCTGACCGACGCCGGCCGCCAGGTCGTCGGCGAGGCCCGCGCGGTGCTCACGTCGGTCGCCGAGCTGGGCACGACCGCCCGCGACTACGGCCAAGATCTCGCCGGACGCCTGAGTTTCGGCTGCTACACGCCCCTCGCGCCGCTGCACGTGCCCGCCGCGCTGGCGACCTTCCGGACCCAGCATCCGGAAGTCGACGTCACGTTCGTCGAGGGCACTCTCCCGGACCTGCAGCACCTCCTGCTGGAGGGCCGCTGCGACCTGGCCGTGCTGTACCGGCAAGACCTCGTGCCGGGGATCGCGGTGGACAAGCTGTACGACCAGCCGCCGAGCGTGCTCCTCCCGCCGGACCATCCCCTGGCGCGCCGCAAGACGGTTTCGTTGCGCGCCTTGGCGGACGAGCCGTTCATCCTGCTGGACGTACCGCCGTCGGAACGCTATTTCCGCGACGTCTTCGCCTCCGTCGGCCTGCCCATGCCGGTCGCGCACCGCACGACGAGCTTCGAACTCGCGCGGGCGTTGGTGGCCCGAGGGCTCGGCTACACGCTGTCGGTGCAGCGCCCGCCGTTGGAGCTTTCCGTTGAAGGCACGCCCTTCGCGGTACGTCCATTGCGTGAGCGAGTCCCGACGACGCCCGTCGTCCTGGCCCGCGCGGAGGGCGCTCGCTTGACCCGCCGCGCCGAAACGTTCCGCACCTTCTGCCGAGAGTTCTTCAGCTCTGGAGCGTAAGGCTGCGCGGCTCGCGGCCGAGCAGCTCGGCCAGCACCGGACTCGTCTCCGCGAAATGACCTCGGCGGGCCGCCTGGAACATCGAGAGCTTCATCCGCCCGATCTCCTCAGGTTCGCCTGCGATCCACTCGTCGTCGTCCACGACCACGCGTTTCACCTCGCGCCCGGAGACCCGCGAGGCGATCTCAGCCACGTCGTCGAACGTCACCGCCTGCCGCGCGGTCAACGTCACCGGACCGTCGAACACCCTGTCACCGGCCAGAATCACCGCCGCCGCTTCGGCAGCATCCGCCCGGTCCGTCCAGGAGACCGCGCCGTCCGCTGGTGCCGAGATCACTCCGGTCTCCCGCCAGTTCCCGAGCAGCCAACCGATGCTGTGCGCATAGAACCCGTTGCGCAGCGCCGTCCACGAGACCCCGGACTCGGCGAGAATCCGTTCGGTCGCGGCATGCTCCGGCCCCGGAGGGAATGGAGTGTCCATTCGGGAATTCTGGTGGCTGGTGTACAGAATCCGTTGCGCCCCAGCCGCTGCCGCCGCCTCGATGCCCGCTCGATGCAAGCTGACCCCGTCCGCATGCGGATCATTCGAAGAGACGAGCAGCACCTTTTCGGCTCCTTCAAAGGAATGCCGCAACGCCGCCGGGTCCTCATAGGAACCCTGCCGCACTCGCACACCCCGGTCGGCGAAATGCTGTGCCTTGGCGACATCCCGGACGCTGACGCCGACCTCCTCCGCCGGGACCAGTTTGAGAAGGTGCTCCACCGTCGCCCCGTTGAGCGCGCCAGTTGCTCCGGTGATGATGATCATGTCCGAACTCCCCTCAATGCTTTCGCAGCAACGGCAGCAGAATGTCGTCCACGAGATGCCGCACGAACCGGTCGTCGCACTGCTCTCCGGCGAAGACGATCCGGTGCACGATCACCGCGGGCGCGACCTCGGCGAACAATGCGGCCGCACCAGGAGCCAGTTCTTCGCCCGGCAGCCGATCCGCCATCGCCGCTTGGTCCCGGCGCAGGATCCGGCGCATCTCGTCGGCGAGCCGGACATCGCCGCGCATGCCCGCGAACAGCGCGCCCAGCAAGCCGATCTCCTGCTCCTCGATCTCGCGCGCCAGCCACCCCACGACGGCCAGCAGGTTCTCCCGCAATCCCCCGGCGACGGGTTCGGGCGGAGCGGAGCCTTGCCGCTGCTCCACCGCCGCCGCGACGAGGGCCGCTTTGTCGCGGTACCGCCGGTAAATCGTCGTCTTGGCCACGCCCGCCCGCGCCGCGATCGCCTCGATGGACAGCTGGTCGTAGCCGACCTCAGTCAGCACCGCCAGGGCGGCCTCGTGAATCGCGACGTCCCGCCGGGCATCGCGCGGCCTGCCCACGACTGGCGAATCCGACACGCCCATCCCACTTTCGATACGATACTGTTTCGTATCGAAAGTACGCCGTATCCGAGGCGCGCGTCAACTGGGCCACGGCAAGACAGTCAGTGCGGGCCATTGTCCTTGCCACCGCCGGGCTTTCGCCTCGTAACTGCTCCGCGGCGCGTGCCCGGGATTCGGCCGCACGACGAGGTTGAACAGGTCGGCGAACCCGTGCGGCGCGTAGACCTGCCACTCCCCTTCGCTGTCCAGCCGAATCCTGAGACACGGCGTCGTGGACGGAAAGGAGTCGCCGAAGCGGTCCTCGTACCAGAGATGCACCCGCGCCGAGTTGCGGATTTCCACCGTGATCGGGAGATCCCCGAACCTCCGCGCGCCCTCCTCGATGACCGAGCTCTCCGCTTCCCAGCTGAGATCCGAGTCTTCGAAGTAGAACAGTTGCGGGTCACGATCTCGCGGAATTTCCCCAGTTGCCGCTCGATCGGCAGACGGCCGTAGTCCATGCCCCGGTTCAGCACGGCGAACCGATTACCTCTCGCGTAATCGACCAGCCGCCGCCGTTCGGACAAGCTTGGCCCTACCGAAACCGGGACACCGAAAACCCGGACGACACAAGGAGAATCCCGCGATGACCACCACCGCACCGACCGCCGCCGACGTCGCCCGCCGTTACCTCGACATCTGGAACGAGACCGACCCGCAGCGGCGGCGCCAGCTCGTCTCGGAGGTCTTCGCGCCGGGCGCGACCTACACCGATCCGCTCGGCGCGGTCGCCGGACAGGACGAGATCGACGGATTCATCGGCGGCGCGCAGGCGCAGTTCGCCGGACTCGTCTTCAGCCTGCCCGCGGAGCCGGACGCGCACCACGATCTCGCGCGGTTCCAGTGGTATCTGTCGGCCCCGGGCAACCCCGAGCCGATCGCGATCGGGTTCGACGTCATCGAGATCGCCGACGGCCGGATCGCCAAGGTGCACGGGTTCCTGGACAAGATTCCGGGCTGACCGACCGAAAACGCCGAGATGTGGTCTTGACCACATCCACGAGGTTCAGACCACCCGGGAGGTCTGAACCTCGACCGGCGCGCACGCGAAAAGGCCCTCCCCACTCTGTCCGTACCCCGAGGGGCGCCTGAGAGTTTCACCCGCGTGGATACGCGGGTTTGCACCGTCGGCGGCACCGGCTGGTGGTCTCCTGCCGATGCGCTTTCCAGAGGCGTCTCGTCCGCGCGGTCCAGGGTGCCTGAGAGGTTCCGGGGAGGACTTGCTCCTTCGGCGCCGGTCCGGGGATGCCGGTCCGGTCTCTCCCGCGCGGGATCGTCGATCGCGCGCCCAGTCTAGCGCGGAGGAAGATCAGCCGGTGCGGCGGGCGTTGCGGCGCTGGGTCAGCTCGTCCGGCACCACGGCCTCGACGAGACCGCCGTCGGCGCGCTCGGCCGGGAACTCGTGGATCGTGCCGCTGATCTCCTGCATCGCACCGCTGACCGCGATGCCGAACACGCCCTGGCCGCCCTGGAGCAGATCCACGATCTCCTCCGGCGAGGTGCATTCGTACACCGTGGTGCCGTCGGAGAACAGCGTGACCTTCGCCAGGTCGCGCACCCCGCGCACGCGCAGGTGGTCCACTGCGACGCGGATGTTCTGCAGCGAGACCCCGGTGTCCAGCAGGCGTTTCACGACCTTGAGGACCAGGATGTCCTTGAACGAGTACAGCCGCTGAGACCCCGAACCGTGCGCCGTCCGGATGCTGGGCGCGACCAGCTTCGTGCGCGCCCAGTAGTCCAGCTGGCGGTAGGTGATCCCGGCGATCTGGCAGGCCGCGGGACCGCGGTAGCCGACCAGTTCGTCGGGCAGCGAGGCGTCGGGGAACAGCTCGCCCTGCTCGCCGTCGGCGACAGGTCCGGCAGGTATCTCCGGACGACCAGCCTCGACCACCGCAAGCCTCCCCTCGCCCGGCCTCGCGGCAGGGCGTTCGACAGGCCGGTCGAGCCCAGGATCGGGATCGGCCGGGGAAAACTGCCACGAGCGCGCCGGGTCGGCGAATCACATCGTGGCGATTTACCGCCTTTGACGGTAAGGCTGCGCCGCGAGCCGGTCAACGCGACGCGCGGCGGACCTCAAGGCCGTGTCGAGGCTTTGGCCCGTTCGCCGTACGGGATTGCCATTTTTTACTCGGTCGAGTAACTTATTACTCATGCAAGTAAACATCGACACGCAAGCCGAACTCGGCCTCAGCGTCACCGAGGCCACCACCCGGGCGCAGATCATCGGCGCGACCATCGCCACGATCGCCGACCACGGGTACGCGCGCACCACCTTCGCGCGCATCAAGGAGCGGGCCGGCCTCAGCAGCACCCGGCTGATCTCGTACCACTTCACGAACAAGGCCGGCCTGATGCAGGCCGTGCTGAGCACGGTGTCCGAGACCAAATCGGAATACCTGCGCCAGCGCAGCGAAGGCGTCGACCCGGCGGACCGGCCGGCGAACCTGCGCGCCTACATCGAAACCTCGGTCGCGTTCCTGCGCGACTACCCGCAATGCGAGCGGGTGCTGGTGGAGATGGCCGCGCACGCCGACGACCGCGACGGCTGGGCGATGACCGGCGTCATGGTCGGGCAATTGCGCACCGGCGCGTTGCAGCGGCAGCTGGACCAGGGCCGCAAGGAGGGGGCGTTCGGCGACATCTCGCCGGAGATCGTGGCGCTGTCGATCGCGCAGGCCGTCGACGGGGTCGCGGCCGCCTACGCCGCGAATCCGGAGATCGACCTGGACCGCTACGGCCGGGAGCTGGCGGACCTGTTCGCGCGCGCCACCGCACGCTGAGCTCGTGCCCGGTGGGAAACCACCGGGCGGGGGCGATCAGGTGTCGGCGCCGCGGAAGTCTTCCGGGGAGACGGAGTCGAGGAACTCGCGGAACTTCTCGACCTCGTCCTCCTGCTCGTCCGGGATGATCAGGCCGGCTTCTTCGAGCACCGCGTCGACCGCGTGGATCGGGACGCCGATCCGCAGCGCCAGCGCGACCGAATCGCTCGGGCGGGCCGACACGCGGATGTCGCCGTCGAAGACCAGTTCGGCGAAGAACGTGCCTTCTTTGAGGTCGGTGATGACGACCTGCTCGAGCTCGCGGCCGAGCGCGCCGATGACCTCTTTGAGCAGATCGTGGGTGAGCGGCCGGGCGGGCCGGACGCCTTGCTGTTCCAGGGCGATCGCGGTGGCTTCGACCGAGCCGATCCAGATCGGCAGGTACCGCTCGCCCTCGGTCTCCCGCAGCAACAAGATCGGCTGATTGGCGGGCAGTTCGACCCGCACTCCGACGACGCGCATCTCGCTCATCGGGCTTCGCCTCCCTCTCGTGCACACGGGCCGCAGCGCTGGCGACGGCTGACGACCGTTGTCTCCGACGCTACCCGTCATCCGGGCGCTGTGCTCGCTCGCAGCGGACATTCTCGGTTCGTGGTCTCGCGAACCGTCTCTCACGGTACGGCATCCCGGCGCTGAGGTTCAGTCATTGACAAGTGACGAAAACCGCGTCTCGGGCATAGACGTCAATCGCCGGCGACGCCGCGGATGCCGGCCTTGACGAGCAAGGTGTGCAGCGTGACCGACAGCGCGGCCAGTTCGCGCACCACCTCGTCCGCGCGGGCTTTCGCGTCCGCGTCGCGATGCCGGTACGCGGGGGTCACGATCTGCTCCAGCAGGCCGACCTCGCGGTCGGCGGCGGCGCGGAACGCGCGCAGGTGCCGCGGCTCGAGCCCGAATTCGGTCATCGCCTTGACGGTGCGGGCGATCAGCACCGATTCCGGGCCGAAAAAACCCGCCGCGCCGGGGCGCAGCAGGCCGTACTGGCACAGCTCGGCCAGCGTCGCGTCGTCGATTCCCGCTTGCTCCAGCAGGTCTTCCTGGGTGAGCCGGGTGTCCGGCCCGGTCTCGAAGTCCGCCGCCGCGGGCAGTCCGGCGGGATCGCTCCCGTCGCCGAGCGGAACGAGCCGCCGCGGCAGCTGGGGGGCCGCCGGGACCGGCGCGGGCGGCTGTGCGCCCGCGTCGGCCGCGTCGAGCTGCTCCTTGATGACCTTCAGCGGGAGGTAGTGGTCGCGCTGCGCGGACAGCACGTACCGCAGGCGTTCCACGTCCGCCGGCGCGAACTGCCGGTACCCCGAGGGCGTGCGGCCCGGGCGGACCAGGCCTTCCGCCTCGAGGAAGCGGATCTTCGAAATCGTGACATCGGGGAAGTCCCCGCGCAGCTGCGCGAGCACCGCCCCGATGCTCAACCCGTCCCGCCGGGCCTCCTGACGACCGGGCTGCCCGGCCGCCGTCACTGCGCCCCCTGGCCCCCGTGCCCCGGGCCGGTCAGGAAGACCAGGCGGAACTTGCCGATCTGCACCTCGTCGCCGCCGGCGAGGACGGCCTGGTCGACCGGCTCGCGGTTGACGTAGGTGCCGTTCAGGCTGCCGACGTCGATCACGACGAACTCCCCGCCCTCGCGCCGGAATTCCGCGTGGCGGCGGGAAACCGTGACGTCGTCGAGGAAGATGTCGCTGTCGGGGTGCCGTCCCGCGCTGGTGGTGTCGCGGTCGAGCAGGAAGCGGGAGCCCGCGTTGGGCCCGCGCTTCACGACCAGGAGGGCGGAACCCGGCGGCAGGGCGTCGACGCCCTGCACCGGTGCCTCGGCGGCCGGCGCGGACTCCTGCTGGCCTTCCATGTCGGCCAGGAAATCGGCCCGGAAGACAGAGGTCCGCTCCGGAGACTGCTCCGGGGGAACGCCGGGCCCGTCGTTCGTGCTCACCTGAGCTCTCCTCTACGCATGAAATGTTGCCATCGACCAAGAACGTGTAGCTGTCAACGTACCGTGCCCGACCGGCCCGGAACCCTCGGGCTCCCCTTGAGGCTCCGGCGCCGGGCCGAGCGGCTCAGCCCTTGATCAGAGCCTGGTACGCCTCGGCCTCGAGCAGCGCCTCGAGACCGGCCGGGTCGTCGAGCCGGATCTCCACGAGCCAGCCCTCGCCGTAGGGGTCGGAGTTGACGAGCTCGGGCGAATCGGCGACCGCGGAGTTCACCGCCACGATCTCGCCGTCGACCGGCGCGAACAGCTCGGAGACGCTCTTCGTGGACTCGACCTCGCCGAAGGCGTCCCCCGCGCCGACCTGCTTGCCGACCTCGGGCAGGTCGACGAACACGACGTCGCCGAGCTGGTCCTGCGCGTATTCGGTGATCCCCACCCGCACGAGCGAACCCTCGCGGGTCGCGACCCACTCGTGCTCCTCGGTGTAGCGCAGTTCTTCCGGAGTGGTCAACGCCGCTCCCCTTCCTGGTGCTGGCTTTCCTGACCGCAATCTTCCATCACCGGGTCCGCAGCGCGCGAGCCGCCTGCACGACGTAAAGCGCGCCGGACCAGACATACAGGACGCCGCCCCACACCATGAACGCGTACGCGATCGGCCGCGCGACCGCGGCGACGTCCGAGCCGCCTTGCGTGAGCAGCAGGAACGGGAAGGCGTACATGAGGACGAAGGTGGCGCCCTTGCCGATGTAGGTGACCTCCGGCGGCGCGAACCCGCCCCGGCGCAGCAGCATCACGCAGACGCCGAGCACCAGCTCGCGCAGCACCAGCGGGACGACGACCCACCACGGGATGATGTCGCGGATGAGGAAGGCGACGAGCGTGGCGAGGATGTAGAGCCGGTCCGCGGCGGGGTCGAGCAGCTGGCCGAGCCGCGACATCTGGTCGAGCCAGCGGGCGAGCTTGCCGTCGAGCCAGTCGGTGAGCGCGGAGAAGATCAGCAGGGCCAGCGCCCAGCCGTCCTCCTTCGGGCCGAGCAGCAGCCAGAGGAACACCGGGACGCCCGCCAGCCGCAGCAGCGACAGCAGGTTGGGGACGGTGAGCGCCTGCCGCCACAGGGAGGGCTCGGTCTTGGGCTCGTCGGGGACCGTGGTCACGCGGCCAGCCTAGAGCGGCCGGGATCGCGGCGTTTGTCCTGGCGGGGTGAACGGCGGGACCGGGGTTGTGCTGCGGCGGCGTCCTGGCGGGGCGGACGGCGGGGCCGGGGTTGTGCTGCGGCGGCGTCCTGGCGGGGTGAACAGCGGGGCCGGGGTTGCGCTGCGGCGGCGTCCTGGCGGGATGGACGACGGAGCCGGGGTTGTGCTGCGGCGGCCGGCCGAGCCGCGCTGGCGGCCGACGGGTGGAAGCCCAGCGCGAACTGTTCCGCGATACGGAACGCGTTGTTCCGCCCCGGGACCTCTTGCGGGACTCTGTCCGCGGATCCGGCGGAGCCGGTGCGCGGCTGGAACGATTCCGCTCACGGCGCGGGCGAATCGGTGCGGCGCCGGGGAAACCGGCGGATCCGCCGGGTCGCGTCCGGAGCTCCTCCCCTGTTCCGGACGCGCCCTCGGCGGGAGCGGCGGCGGACAGCCGCGCGGCGGTGGCTCCGCCCCGATGCGGCATTGGGGTGCGCCGCATACGCCCCATGGGGCAGTCGGTGCGCCACATGCACCAATGTGGCATTGGGTGCCTCGCATGCGCCCCATGGGCATTCGGTGTGTCACTTGCACCCGATATGGCCTTCGGTGCGCCACATGCGCCCGATATGACCTGTCGCGTGCGCCCACTGCCGCCTTCGGCGCATCACATGCACCCAATGCCGCGTGGGGGCTAGCCGTGCGGCGAGGAGGCGTTCGGCGAACCGACGGAACTGGATCCGCCCGGCTCGGCGCTGGAACGATTCCGCTCACGGCGCGGGCGAATCGGTGCGGCGCCGGGGAATCCGGGCGGATCCGCCGGGTCGCGTCCGGGACCCCTCCCCGGCTCCGGACGCGATCCGGCGGAAGCGTCAGCGCGAGCGGCGGCGGCTGGCCGCGCGGCGGTGGCTCCATCCGCGGCGCCGCAATTGCGCGGTGCTCAGCGTTTCCGGACGGCCGCGGCCGTCGGTGCCCACCCAGCGCGGGCGCACGGCGCCGGCTTCGAGGACGTAAGGGCGGCCGCCGCACCACACCACGCTGCAGGGTTCGGTCGGCGGATCGGTCGGGGCGTCGGTCTCGGCTGCGGGGGCGGCTTCGGTGCTCATGCTCTCGGTGACTCGTGCTCTCTGGCGTCGGGCTTCGGGGACCTGGAACGCGCGGGGCGCCTGCCCTCTACGTCGGCGCGGGACCGCCGAGCGTTAACCGCCTCGGTCCGGATTCCTCCGAACGATGCCCCCCGGCGATGCGGATTTCCCGGTCCGGAACCGGAAACCAACCGTCCACAGTAGACTCGACGACGCCCGCTCCGGTGTGTCGGTGCCGCTCAGCGAGGCGCGAGGGGCCAGAATGGGCGCGACCCCGGCGAAAGGATCGCGGTGCTCCCGTCGAAAACCGTGTACGGGCCGCTGTGCGCGGCTGTGGTGGTTTTGCCCGCGCTCACCGCCTGTTCGGGGGATCAAGCGCCACCGGCGGCCGCCCCGTCGGCACCCTCCGCGATCGCCTCGGCCGCGCCGAGCACGCACGCTCCCCCGCCGCTTCCGGAGACCGGCGGCGCGAGCAGCCCGCCGGCCGCGCCCAGCAGCACCGCGGCCGCGCCGAAGCCGTCGAAACAGGCTCCGCCGGTCAATCCGGGCACGTGCGGCACCGTCACCGCGGCGAGCGGGATGACGCTGTACGTCTACGACAACAAAGCCATCCCGTGCGCGGACGCGATGGCGCTGGTCAAGAAGTTCCAGCAGGCGATCAACGGCCGCCAGGCCGCGGGCTCGAACAATCCGGTCAACGCGACCGTCGACGGCTGGCTGTGCGTCTCCGGCCCGCCCGCCGCGCAGGGCGGCACGACGTGCAGCAAGGGCGAGCAGACCGTGCTGGCGGCGGTGGTACCGGCCGAATAGGACCGGTACCGCCGCCGCGGCTCAGGACTTGAGGTCCGGGAAGTCGTCCTCGCGGAACTCGCCCTCGGGCCGTTCGCCGCCTTCGCGGCCGCGCAGTTCGACCCGGCGGATCTTGCCCGAAATGGTCTTCGGCAGTTCCCCGAACTCCAGCCGCCGGATCCGCTTGTACGGCGCGAGGTGCTCGCGCGCGTACGCGAGGATCGCCCGCGCGGTTTCGGCGTCCGGCTCGTGCCCGGAGGCGAGCACGACGTACGCCTTTGGCACGGCCAGCCGGATCGGGTCCGGCGCGGGCACCACGGCCGCCTCGGCGACCGCTTCGTGCTCCAGCAGGACGCTCTCCAGCTCGAACGGCGAGATCCGGTAGTCCGAGGCCTTGAAGACGTCGTCGGTGCGGCCGACGTAGGTGATGTAGCCGCGTTCGTCGACCGAGCCGACGTCTCCGGTGTGGTAATAGCCGTTCGCGAAGGCGGCCGACGTGCGCTCGTCGTCGTCCGCGTAGCCCGCCATCAGGCCGACCGGCCGGTGCGCGAGGTCGAGGCAGATCTCGCCCTCGGTCGCGCGCTCGCCGGTGACCGGGTCGACCAGCGCGACCGCGAACCCGGGCAGCGGACGGCCCATCGAACCGGCCACGACGTCCTGGCCCGGGGTGTTCGCGACCTGGACGCTGGTTTCGGTCTGCCCGAAACCGTCCCGGATCGTGACGCCCCACGCCTTCTCGACCTGCTCGATCACCTCGGGGTTGAGCGGCTCCCCCGCGCCGACGACCTTCTTCGGCGGCGTCCGCAGCGCGGTGAGGTCGGCCTGGATCAGCATCCGCCACACCGTCGGCGGCGCGCAGAAGCTCGTGATGCCGCAGCGGTCCATCTGCGCCATCAGCGCGGCCGCGTCGAACCGCGCGTAGTTGTACAGGAACACCGTCGCTTCGGCGTTCCACGGCGCGAAGAAGTTGCTCCACGCGTGCTTGGCCCAGCCCGGCGACGAGATGTTGAGGTGGACGTCGCCCGGCTCCAGCCCGATCCAGTACATTGTGGACAGATGGCCGACCGGATACGAGACGTGCGTGTGCTGCACCAGTTTCGGCTTCGCGGTGGTGCCCGAGGTGAAGTACAGCAGCAGCGGGTCCTCGGCGCGGGTGACCCCGTCCGGGGTGAATTCGGCCGACGACGCGTACGCGGTTTCGAAGGCGTGCCAACCGGAAACCGGTTCGCCGACCGCGATCCGCGTGTAGTCGCCGGCGACGTCGGCGAACTTCTCCGCGTCGACGTCGCGCACGACGACGTGCTTCGCATTGCCGCGCTCGACGCGGTCCACCAGGTCGGCCGGTCCGAGCAGCGTGGACGCCGGGATGACGACGGCCCCGAGTTTGATCGCCGCGAGGATGGTCTCCCACAGCTCGCCCTGGTTGCCGAGCATCACGATCACCCGGTCGCCGCGCGAGACGCCGAGGCCGCGCAGCCAGTTCGCGACCTGGTTGGACCGGGCCGACATCTCCGGGAACGTCCAGCGGTTCTCGGTGCCGTCCTCTTCCACGATCCACAGCGCGTACCGCTGCGCGTTCGCCGGATCGGCCGCGATCGCGTCGAACCAGTCCGTGGCCCAGTTGAACTCGTCCAGCTGCGGCCACGCGAACTCGCGGTAGGCAGTCTCGTAGTCCTCGCGATGGGCCTGCAGATAGTCCCGCGCCGCGCGGAATGCCTGGTAGCCGGTGACCTCAGCGCCGTTGCTCACGTCGTACTCCTCGTGCTCGCTTTCCCGTGCCTGTTTTACTCGCCCTTGAACTCCGGCGCTCGTCGCTCCATAAAGGCCTGGACGGCTTCCTGGAGGTCCTTGCTCGGCAGGAACGCGGAGTTCCACGCGGCGACGTAGCGCAGGCCCTCGGCGACCTGGCGTTCGGTGTTGGCCGACAGCACCTGCTTGGTGCCCTGGACGACCAGCGGCGGATTCGCGGCGATCTCGGCGGCCAGCTCGCGGGCCTTGGCCAGCAGCGTCTCCTGATCCGGGTACACGTCGTTGACCAGGCCGATCTTCTCCGCGCGGGCGGCGTCGATGTCCTTGCCGGTGAGGGCGAGTTCGCGGACGTGGCCCTCGCCGATGATCGGCGCGAGGCGCTGCAGGCTGCCGATGTCGGCGACGATCGCGACCTTCACCTCGCGGACGCTGAACTTGGCGTCCTCGCTGGCCAGGCGGATGTCGGCGGCGGTGACGACGTCCACGCCGCCGCCGATGCACCAGCCGGACACCGCGGCGACCACCGGCTTGCGGCATTCGGCGATCGAGCTGACTGCCTGCTGCAGCCGCTGGACCTCGCGGTGGAACTCGGTGCGCGGCCCGGCCAGCGCGTCGCCGGCGAGCAGCGGCGCCCAGCTGCCCATCATCGCGGGCAGGTCGAGGCCGTAGGAGAAGTGCTTGCCGCTGCCGGTCAGGACGACGGCGCGCACGCGCGGGTCGGCGTCGAGGGCGGCGAACACCTGCGGCAGCTCGCGCCAGAAGTCGGGGCCCATCGCATTGCCCTTGCCCGGGCCGAGCAGGGTCACCTCGGCGACCGCGCCGTCGAGGTCGACGCGGAGCGAGGCGAGTTCGGGCAGGGCGGCTACTGGTTCGGTCATGCGGCCATCTTTACTCATCCCGGCCACCCCAGCTCATCCGGTTGACACTGTGCCAACGGCGCTGCGGGATGCTTTCCTGGAGACCCGAGGTGGAGAGGGAGGCGCCCGTATGGATCCGGCACCCGTGCCCGTCGCCGACGCCCCGCCGGCGGAACCCGCGGCGGCCCGCAAGGCCCGGCCGATCGAGCTGTCCGGCTCGTTCCGGCACGAGGGCCAGCGCCTGTGCTACACCGAATACGGCAGCGGCGACCGCGTCGTGGTGCTCATGCACGGGATCATGTTCACCCGGCGGATGCACGCGCCGCTGGCCCGGCGGCTCGCCCGCGCCGGGTTCCGCGTGGTCACGCTCGACCTGCTCGGCCACGGCGATTCCGACCGGCCGACGCAGTCGTGGCGCTATTCGATGCCCGCGTTCGGCGAGCAGGCCGTCGCGCTGCTCGACCATCTGGAGATCGAGGACGCGGTGGTCGGCGGGACCTCGCTGGGCGCGAACGTGGCACTGGAGGTGGCCGTCGCCGCCCCGTCGCGGGCGCGCGGGCTGGTGGTCGAGATGCCGGTGCTGGACAACGCGATCGTCGCCGGGCTGCTGACATTCGCGCCGCTGTTGTTCGCCGCGCGATTCCTGCCCGCGACGGTGCGCGGGGTCGCGCTGGCCGCGCACTTGGTACCGCACGGGAACCAGTGGGTCGACGTCATCACGGACACGCTGAGCCAGGACCCGGCGCCGATGGCGGCCCTGCTGCACGGCGTGCTGTTCGGCCGGATCGCGCCGCCGAAGTCGATCCGGGGCACGATCACGACGCCGGCGCTGGTGATCGGCCACGAGGGCGACCCGATCCACCCGTTCGGCGACGCGGGCAGCCTCGCCGAGGACTTGCCGAACGCCGAGTTCGTGCAGGCACGCAGCCCGGTCGAGCTGCGGTTCGACCCGAAACGGCTCAGCGCGGCGATCCGGGACTTCGCCTTCCGCCGCTACCCCGTCTGATCCTGCCCGTCTCGACGGTCCGTGAAGGGCCCCTTGAGGGAATCTGATTCCCTCAAGGAGTCCTTCACGGGTCACTCCTGATCGGCGTCGGGGAACGCGGGCGGCGCCTGCAGATCGTGGGCCCGGAACAGGACCGCGTGCTCGACACCCAGGTCCTTGCCGCTCATCGCCGCGAACTGCGGGATGAAGTCCGCGGGCGCGGGGTGGTCCGGGAGCGCGGCCAGGTACGCGGCGTGCGCCTCCAGGGAAGCGATGCCGCGCCGCAGCGGCTCGCCGGTGACGTCGACGCCGTGCGTCGCGCCCGAACCGGCGAGCCCGGGGACGAGGTACCAGCGCGCTGAATGCGGAGCCAGGCCCTCGTCGTCGATCTGCTCCGGGAAGACCCACCGGTTGCCCGCGTCGCGGATCGCGTCGAGCGTCGCGAGCCCGGCGGCGCGGTGGTCGGCCTGGTCGAAGCCGTAGGGCGTTTCGACGTCGAATCCGCAGCCGAGCACGACGTCGGGCCGGAACCGGCGGATCTCGCGGCAGATGTCGCGGCGCAGGTCGAGGCCGTAGACGAGCACGCCGTCCGGATGGTCGAGGACGGTCAGCCGCTCGACGCCGACGGCCGCGCAGGCGTTGCGCTGCTCGGCGACGCGCAGCCGGGCCGTCTCCTCGGGCGGGTTCGGCATGCCTGCCTCGCCGCGGGTGAGCAGGAGGTACCCGACCTCGATGCCGCGCGCCGTCCAGCGGGCGACGGCGGCGGACGTGCCGTACTCCATGTCGTCAGGGTGCGCCACGACGCAGAGCACGCGCTGGAAGGACTCCTCGGGCAAGGCAGGCAGGGTCATGCCGGACATCTTCGCGCGCGGACAGCGCGTTGTCTGGCGTTATCCGGCCTCATTCCGGTCAAGTCCGGCGACCGGGCCGAACACGATCACGGCAGGCGGACGCACGCCCGCGGCCGCCGCTTCGTCGGCCACCGAGGCGAGCGTGGAGCGCAGCACGCGCTGGGTCCGCATCGTGCCGTCCTCGATCACCGCGACCGGCGTGTCGCCCGGTCGGC
Organism: Amycolatopsis sp. cg13; assembly: GCF_041346965.1. Taxonomy (GTDB): domain Bacteria; phylum Actinomycetota; class Actinomycetes; order Mycobacteriales; family Pseudonocardiaceae; genus Amycolatopsis. The sequence continues at coordinate 646,346 of NZ_CP166848.1, read as the reverse complement.
CGCCTTCCAGCAGGGCGGCGGCGAACTTCGGCAGCCGTTCGACGCCCATCATCAGCACGATCGTGCCGCGCATCCGGGCCAGCAGCGACCAGTCCACCAGCGACCGCTCGTCGCCCGGCGCGACGTGCCCGGACATGACGACCACCTCGTGCGCGACGCCGCGGTGCGTCACCGGCACGTCCGCCACCGCGGGCACCGCGAACGCCGAGGTGATGCCCGGGACCATGGTCACCGGAACGCCCGCTTCGGCGCACGCCTGGACTTCTTCGAAGCCGCGGCCGAACAGGTACGGGTCGCCGCCCTTGAGCCGGACGACGAACTTGCCTTCTTTGGCCTTCTCGATCAGCGTCCGGTTGATCACGTCCTGGCTCGCCGCGCGGCCGTACGGGATCTTCGCCGCGTCGACGACCTCGACCTCCGGAGCGAGCTCGTCCAGCAGATCGCGCGGGCCGAGCCGGTCGACGACCACGACGTCGGCGCGCGAGAGCAGCCGGCGGGCGCGCACGGTGATCAGGTCCGGGTCGCCGGGCCCGCCGCCGACCAGCGCGACGCCGGGCAGCGTGCCTTCCGGATGCGGCTGGCGGCCGTCCTCGATCGTGCCCGCGTGCAGGCCGTCCAGCATCGAATCGCGGACCGCGGCCGAGCGGAGCGGCTCGCCGCCGGACAGGACGCCGAACAGGAGGCCGCCGTGCCGTCCGGTCGCCGGGGTCACCGCGGAGCCGGATTCGCCCTCGTCGGCGCGGACGCAGAAGACGCGTTCGCGCTCCGCCTCGGCGCAGATCTCGGCGTTGGTCTCCGGGCTGTTCGTGCAAGCCAGCGCGTACCAGGCGTCCCGCAGGTCGCCCGCGGTGTAGCGGCGCTCGTGCCAGACCAGCTCCCCCGCGTCCGCCATCCCCTGCACCGACGGCGTCGTGTGCGGCGACACCAGTTCGACGCGGGCGCCCGCGCTGATCAGCCGGGGAAGCCGGCGCTGGGCAACAGAACCGCCGCCGAAGACCACGACGCGGCGGCCGGTCAGGTTCAGGCCGGAAAGGTAGTGCGGGTCGTCCATGCGCGGAAGCATATGGGCGGGGCGCCGGTTCGCACGCCGAGCGTGGGTCATGCCACGCCGCTAGGCCGCCGGGGTTAACACGACGGCAAAAATACGTCCGCTGTCCGCAGGCAAATCCGGCGCCACGGGAGTAATTCCGCGCGCGGGTCGTACCACCGCTCCCCCGGGAAACGACTGCTTGTCGCACAGTGCCGGATCAAACACTGCCGAATCAGATGGGGAGTAATGATGACCAGGACCAGTGCGACCAGACGAGGACGCGCGTGCTCGCTCGCCGCGGCCCTGCTCGTGTTCGCGGGCGCGACGACCGGGACCGCGCAGGCCGATCCGCTCGCGCCGACGGATCTCGCTCCGCTGCCCGGGGACGACCAGAGTCTGGCGCTGGCGGTCAACGAGGCGGGGACGGCGGTCGGCACGTCGTCGGTGGGCCGCGACCCGCGCCTCGACCATCCGGTCCGCTGGGACACCGCCGGGCATCCGACCGCGTTGCCGACGCCGGGTGCCACTCAGGGGCAGGCGCGCGCCATCAACAGCCTCGGCGTCGCCGCCGGGTACGTGCTGACGCCGACTATCGCCATCCCGGCGCGCTGGGACGCCGCGGGCCAGGTGACCTTGATGTCGCTTCCGCCCGGTTACCACAACGCGATGGGCGAGAAGATCAGCGACACCGGCGTGGTCGTCGGGGAATGGCAGACGCCGGACGGCCTGCAGCACCCGTTCCGCTGGGATCCGAACGGCCAGGTCACCGACCTCGGCACGCTGCCCGGCGACACGTGGGCCATCGCCACCGGCATCTCGGCCGACGGCGCCATCATCTCGGGCCAGGACTCCAACCCCACGAAGGCGCACTCCGTGCGGTGGGTGAACGGCGGTCCGATCACTGACCTGGCCCCGACCGCGTGGGCCAGTGCGAACAACGTGATGAACCGGAACGGGACGATCGCCGGGCACCTGACCGACGTCGAACACGGGAACTCCGTTCCGGTGACCTGGGACCGCGACGGGATCCTGCGGCGCCTGCAATGGGAGAGCCCGCATCCGTCCTGGCTCAATCAGGTCAGCCCCACCGGATACGTGACCGGCAGCGGCTATCTCTACCCGCCGGACCGGGATTCGGTGCTGTGGGATCCGGACGGGAACGTGTACCTGATCGACGGAGACGTCGCCGGGGTCGACTCGAACGGGAACGCGGTGGGGGCTTCGCAGAACCGCGCGACTGTTTGGTACGACAACGGGAACACCGTGCGGTTCGGGATTCTGCCGGGCGGCAGTTACAGCAAGGGCGAGTGGATCACCGACAGCGGGTTTGTGGTCGGGAGTGCGGACGTCGCCGGGTACAAGACGCACGCGGTGGCTTGGAAACTCGGGTAGCGCCGGACGCGGCTGGGCGAGTCTCGCGCCCGTCCAGCCGCGCGGACGGACATCGCTCCGCGTTGCCTGTTTCTGTTGCTACGGCGGCACTCCCGCGATCTGCCGCCGGACTCATTCCACCCGGAAGACCGGACCGCGCGGCACGAACGGCAGCCGGGCGCCTCGCGGGACCAGGAAGGCGTGTTCGCGGAGCGGGCGGACGTGGTCGCATTGCGCGTCGGTGATGATGAGGACCGGACCGTCCTCCGGGAAATCGGGGGCGCGGCGCAGCAGGTCGACGCCGGGCTGCAGCCGGGTGCCGCCGCGGCCGCGGACCTTCACCCGGCCCGCGATGTCTTCCACCGCAAGGTATCCGGCGTCGTAGGCGGCCGCGTCGCAGAAGATCACCCGGGCGGCCGGGACGTCGCGGGCCAGCGCGTAGGACGCGATCGCGCCGAGTGCTTTGCCGAGCAGTTCCGCGTTCATCGAGCCGGAGGTGTCCAGCACGACGCCGAAGGTCGCGCGGCGCTCGATCCGTTCCGGGAAGACCCGGCCCGGACGCGGGATGTCCGGCGTCGCCGACTGACGGCGCGACGCCCGCGCGTAGCTGCGCACCGGCTGCTCCGTCTGGACGTGCTCGTCGAACCACCGGGCGAGCTGCGCGTCCCACGGCAGCGGCGGATGGTCCAGCGCGCGGATCTCCTCCTCCAGCCCGAGCGGCACCAAGCCCCGGCCCTGGGCGTGGTGGTAGACGAGGCCCTGGCTGAGCGCGCGGCGGTAGAACTCGTCCAGGTCGACGCCGCCGGTCCGGTCGCCGTCGCGCCACGGGACCGGCTTCGGGTCCGCCCGGCGCGAGGACCGGCGGGCAGCGGCGCCCGGCTCGGACAGCCAGTCGCCCAGGACGTCGCCGGTCTCGCGGCCGCCCAGCGTGCGCAGCTTGCGGGCGCGGCGAAGGTCGGTGGTCAGCGTGTCGTACACCGATTCCGCGGACAGGTCGGCGAGCTGCGGGTCGTGCAGTCCGTCACCGGGCAGCTCGCCGACGCCGAGCGCGACCAGCCAGCCGTTGATCACGTAGTCGCAAGCGACGTTCCACAGGTACGGGTCGCGGCCGAGCGCGCGGCGGTCGTGCCGGAGCGCGGCGTGCAGCATTTCGTGGGCGAGCACGAACCGCCATTCCTCGGCCGTCAGCGCGGCGTGCGGGTTGACGTAGATCTCGCCGTGCTCGGCGTCGACCGCCGCGACCGAGATGTCCCAGGCGCGGACCACTTCGGGATCGACGACCAGGGTGAACCCGGCGGCCATTGCGCCGAGCAGCGGGAACGACGACGCGAACCAGCCCAGCGCGCGGTCCCACTCCCCCAGGCTCCGATGGTGCCGGGTCTGGCCGCGCGCGTCGGCGGCCTGCTCCATCGCCTCGGTGGCCGACGCGATCAGGCCGCGCGCGAACCGTTCGGTCCACGGCGCGGATTTCCCGTGGTACTGCACGTGCCACCTGCTCGGCGGCTCCGCGAGCGTGAGACACGGCCGGTCGCCGCCGGTGCCGAGCGAACGGAAGACCTCCGGAACGCCGGTCTCGCGCCATGCGCGGGCAAGGGAAAGCTCGTCCGTGCCGGGAAGTTCGGGCAGCAGCACCAACGGTGTCCCGACCCGCACCGCCTCCGCGAATCGGTGCACCGCAACGCAACCCGCCGCGCTGTAGCTCGCGTCGACGCCTCGGTCCGCGGTGATCGCGTCCGCTTCGGCGAGCTGTTCCTCGTCCAGGTGGCCGAGGCCGAGGTGCAGCAGCAGATGCGCGAACACCCACGCCCACTCAGCGGGCTCGGCGTCGCGGGCGCGGTTCGCGGTGATCTGGCCGTTGTCGGCGACGATTGCCCAAGACTCGACGCCGGTCAGGCTGGTGCGGTCCAGGCTCGCGCGGCTCGCGAGCTGGTTGAGGACGGTGTTCGCGCGGACCAGCGCCCAGCCCGCGTCGATCGCCTTGTTCCGGCGTTCGCGGAGGCGCCCGTCGGGACGGACCCCGCTCATGCCCGAGCCGCCACCAGGCGCGGCAGGTCGCGCGCGGCTTCGACCAGGAACCAGGACGGCAGGCGCGGGTTGCCCGCCTCGTCGTCCGCAATCACCAGCTGCGCCATCTCCAGCGAGATCTCCGCCAGTTCGACCAGCAGGCTCTTCGCGCGGAACGCGAACTGCCGCACCGCCGCCGACGCGTGCCGCTTGTCCGCGGGGAGGTCGCGGGCCAGCCGGACGCGGAACGTCTCGGCGAGAAAGTAGAGCAGGTCGCGCTCGCCGGGCTCGGCGGGCCAGCGCGCGTCGCCCTTGAGGATGGCCTCCAGGTCGAAGGCGTGCCGGGCAACCTTGAGGTAGGACCGGAACGCACCGGCGTGCTGCGGGGTGAGCGTGGCGTACGCGAGCAGCCCGACGGTCTCGTCCTCGAGCGGATCTCCGGCCGAGTGCAGCAGGTCGGACAGCATGTGCCAGGACCGCGGCGTGGAGAACGGTTCCTCGGTCTTCGGCGGCTGGCTCCACAGGTGGTCCGGGCGCTGGGTCAGGTATTCGACCACCGCCGGGTGGATGTCGTTGCCCGCCGCCCAGCCGAGCCAGTCGCCCGCCGACGCGCGCAGGTGCAGGTGGACCAGCCGGTTCACCAGTGCCGAGGCCATCGGCCGGGCGAGCGCCTGGTCGGTGGCGCGGTTGCCGGCGCCGATCACCACCGAACCGGGCGGCAGCTCGTACGAGCCGATCCGGCGGTCGAGGATCAGCGAATAGAACGCCTTCTGCACGTCCGGCGACGCGGCGTTCAGCTCGTCCAGGAACAGGCAGTACGGCTCGTCGCGGGCGATCTGCTCGGGCGGGCAGAACCGGCTGCGACCATCGGCGATCTGCGGCACGCCGATCAGATCCTCCGGCGCGAGCTGAGTGCCGAGCAGCGAGACGCACTCCAGGCCGAGCGCCGCCGCGAATTCCCGGACCAGCGACGACTTCCCGATTCCCGGCGCGCCCCAGAGAAAGACCGGCCGGACGACGGCGGTCGTGAGCAGGATGTCGGGCAGCTGGGCAGGCGTGACGGTGAGCTGGGCGTGCAAGGCGTGGACCCCTCCGGTGCCGGGACATCCTGGTGCGACGCCCGTTTCGTACCGCTATGGTCGCGCGCCGTGCCCGCTGCCCGCATCCGGTTTTTCAGCTCCGCGCCGCCGTGGGATACGGCAGCAGCGCCATCTCCCGCGCGTTCTTGATCGCCGTCGCCACCTGTTTCTGTTGCTGCGGCGTCAATCCGGTGACCCGGCGGGCCCGGATCTTGCCGCGGTCGGAGATGAATTTCCGCAGCAGGTCGACGTCCTTCCAGTCCACCCTGGTGATTCCGGCCGCGTGGAAGGGGTTCGGGCGGCGGCGCGGCGCACGGTCTGGTTTAGGCATGGCGCTCACCAACTCGACTTCGAGACGCCGGGCAATTCCCCGTTGTGCGCCATCTGCCGCATGCGCACCCGGGACAGGCCGAACTTCCGGAGGTATCCGCGCGGACGGCCGTCGGCGGTGTCGCGGTTGCGGATGCGCGTGCGACTGGCGTCGCGCGGCATGCGTTGCAGCGCAACAACTGCGTCGGCCTTCTCCTCCGAAGATGCCGACGGCGACGCGATCACCGCCTTGAGCGCGCGCCGCCGTTCGACGTACCGCGCGGCGATCACCTTCCGCTGCTCGTTCTTCGCGATCTTCGACTTTTTCGCCATCAGCGCTCTTCCTTGAATTCGACGTGCTTGCGCGCCACCGGGTCGTATTTGCGCAGCACCATCCGGTCCGGATTGTTGCGGCGGTTTTTCTTCGTGACGTACGTGTAGCCGGTCCCCGCGGTCGACCGCAGTTTGATGATCGGCCGGATGTCGGTGCTCTTCGCCATCTAGAGCTTCACTCCCTTCGCGACGAGATCGGCGACGACGGCGTCGATGCCGCGTTTGTCGATCGTCTTCATGCCCTTCGCCGACACCTTCAGCCGCACCGCGCGGCCGAGGCTCGGCACGTAGTAGCGGCGCGTCTGCAGGTTCGGCTCCCAGCGCCGCGAGGTGCGGCGGTGCGAATGCGAGACCTGCTTGCCGTAGCCCGGCTTGCGGCCGGTGACCTGGCACACAGCTGACACGGACCCTCCCAAGTTGATAGTGACATTCATGTTCAACTACGCTCGTCACCGTACCCCGCCCCGTCGTCTGGAGATCCAGTGCCCCCACGTCCGCGTGTCCCGCTCGTGCTCTGCAGCGGGATCGCCCGCACCGGCGACCTCGCCGCGCTCCTGCTCCGCGCCAGCCCCGGCACCGCCTTCGTCCACCACGACCTGCGCGACATCGGATCCGGCGTCGTCCGCCGCCGGATCCGGCTGCGCGGCCGCGACGAGCTGACGCCGCTCGAACTCGCGCACGGCTGCGTCAACTGCACGCTGCGCGAGGACCTGCTTCCGCTGCTGCGCCGGCTGGCCCGGATGCCTCAGGTCGACCGCATCGTGGTGCGGCTCGACGAGGCGATGGAGCCGGAGCCGGTGAGCTGGGCGATCCGCAACGTCCCGGTCGGCGACCGCCCGGTGAGCGACGACGTCGAACTCGAAGCGGTCTTCACCGTGCTCGACTGCGCCACCTGGCTCGCCGACGTCACCGGCGACGACCTGCTCGCCGAACGCGGCCTGCAGGGCAGCCCGGAAGACGAGCGGACGGTCGCGCAGGTCGCACTGTCCCAAGTGGAATCCGCGGACGTGCTCGTGCTCGCCGGAGCCGCCCCGGACGCCTGGTGCGCGGCCAAATCCTCGGCGGTGCTCGACCGGGTCGCGCCGTCTGTCCCGCGCGTCGAATTGGCCCGCACGGACGCCGCCGGGCTGTTCGCCGCGATTCCCGCCGACGCCCGGCGCGGCGAGGTCACCGACCTGCACGGCGCGTTGCTGCGCGGCGCCCCGCCGCTGCACCCGGACTGCGGCATCGAACTGCTGCAGTTCACCGCGCAGCGCCCGTTCCATCCGGAGCGGCTGCACGAGGCGATCGACCTGCTGCTCGACGGCGTGGTCCGCACCCGCGGCCGAGCCTGGGTGGCGAGCCAGCCGGACGTCGCGTTCTGGATCGAATCGGCGGGCGGCGGGCTCGGCATCGGGCACGCCGGGCCGTGGCTCGCCTCGCCGGACGGACCGGACTGGGCCGACGTCTCCCCCGAACGCCGCACGCTCGCCTCGCTGCGCTGGGACCCGGTGCACGGCGACCGCGCACAGGAGCTGGTGATTGTCACCGATCAGGCCGCGCCGGCGGAGATCGAGAGCGCGTTGCGGGCGGCCCTGCTCACCGACGCCGAACTGGCCGAGGGCGAAGCGGCCTGGCGCGTGTACCCCGACCCGTTCGGGGATTGGCACGAGGACCCCTGCGAAGAAACCGAAGAACCCGACCGGCACGCCAACGCCGCCAACCAGAAGGACGAAACCCTGTGAAACCCGGCATCCACCCCGACTACCATCCGGTGGTCTTCAAGGACTCGTCGACCGGCGACGCGTTCCTGACCCGCTCCACCGCCACCTCGGACCGCACCATCGACTGGGCCGACGGCAACACCTACCCGCTCGTGGTGGTCGACATCAGCGCGTGGTCGCACCCGTTCTGGACCGGCACCCAGCGGATCCTGGACTCGGCAGGCCAGGTCGAGAAGTTCCACCGCCGCTACGGGCAGCGCAAGCGCGGGGGTGCGAGCTGATGGCCGTCCCGAAGCGGAAGATGTCGCGCAGCAACACCCGGTCCCGGCGCTCGCAGTGGAAGGCGGCGGTGCCGGACCTGGTGCCGATCGTCGTGGACGGCGAGCGGAAGCTGGTGCCGCGCAAGCTGATCAAGCATTTCCAGCGGCTTGAACGGTGAGCGTCCCGGTCACTGTCCTTTCCGGATTCCTGGGCGCCGGGAAAACCACGCTGCTCAACCGGATCCTGGCCAATCGCGAGGGCCTGCGCGTCGCGGTGATCGTGAACGACATGAGCGAGGTCAACATCGACGCCGCGCTCGTGCGGGACAGCGTGTCGCGGACCGACGAGCGGCTGGTCGAGATGACCAACGGGTGCATTTGCTGCACCCTGCGCGAGGATCTGCTCGAGGAGGTCGCGCGACTGTGCGACGACGGGCGGTTCGACCATCTGCTCATCGAGTCCAGCGGGATCTCCGAGCCGATGCCGGTGGCCGCGACGTTCTCCTTCCCCGCCGACGACGGCACTCCGGTGCTGTCGTCGGCGCGGCTGGACACGATGGTCACCGTGGTGGACGCGGCGAACTTCGCCCGCGAACTGGCCCGGGGAGACAGTCTGGTCGAGCGTCAACTGGACCAGTACGACGGCGACGAGCGGACGGTCAGCGACCTGCTGATGGACCAGGTCGAGTTCGCGGATGTGCTGCTGCTGAACAAGGTTGACTTGGTCACCCCGTCCGAACACGACCGCCTGCTGGCCTCGCTGCGCCGCCTCAACCCGGCCGCCGACGTCGTCTCCGCGGAGTTCGGCCGGGTCCCGCTGGCGCGGGTCTTCGGCACCGGCCGGTACGACGCCGAACGCGCGCAGCAGGCGCCGGGCTGGGTGGCGGAACTGAACGGCGACCACGTGCCGGAGACCGAGGAGTACGGCATCTCCAGCGTCCTCTTCCGCTCCTCGCAGGCATTCGACCCGGTGCGGCTGTGGGAGTTCGTCACCTCGCGGCTTGACTCCGGCGAGTTCGGCACGGTGCTGCGGTCGAAGGGATTCTTCAGCCTCAGCACGCGGCCCGGCACGCTCGGGTTGTGGTCACAGGCGGGCAGCGTCGCACGGTTCGAGCCGCAGGGCGTCGCCGACGAACCGCGGCAGGAACTGGTGTTCATCGGCGTCGGGCTTCAGCACGCCGCGCTGCTCGACGCGCTCGAAACCTGCCTGTCCGACGCCACTGCGGCCGCGGATCCGTTTCCCGCGTGGGAACCGGTCCACGTCCACTGAGGACAGTTCCGGCTCACGGCCGCAACACCGTGAGCCGGAACCGCCCTCCCGTCTCAGCCGCGTGCTCCACCGCCTCGCCCACTGCGGACAACGCGAACTCGTCCACCTCGAACTGCGTCAGGTCCAGCAGTCCGCACCGTGCCAGGGCGATCAGCTTCGGCACCGCATCGCGCGGGTACATCCACCGGCCGCGCACCGTCACGCTGTTCAGCATCAGCCACGGGTACGGCAGCGCCACGTCGTCCCCGATCCCGCCCATCAGCACCACGCGGCCGAACTCCCGCACGGTCATCGCCGCCGCGCGCGCCGCCGCGACCGAAGCGGACGGTGGCAGCAGATCCAGCACCAGGTCGACCCGCCCCGCCGCGGCTGACTGCATTGCCGCGCGGTCTTCGTCTTCGTTGCCGGACAACACAACAGTCCGGACGCGGTGACCGAAGCGTCGCTCCAGATCGGCGAGCGCCGCCCGGTTCCGGCCCGGCGCGATCACCTTGCCCGCGCCCATCGCGATGGCCACCGCGACCGCCGCGCCGCCGTACGTGCCGGTCGCGCCGCTGATCAGGACCGTCTCCCCTGGCTGCAGCCCGCCGTCGAGCAGGCCGCCGTAGGGCACCAGGCAAATCCCGAGCGCTGCCCACCGACCGGCGTCGGCCTCGTCAATGGAGCCCAGTGGAGCCGCGTTTTCGGTCGGGACCATGATCTGCTCAGCGAACCCGCCGTGCCGGAAGTGGCGCTGCAGCGCCAATCCTCCGTCACCGCGCGCCGTCAACCCCTGCAGGACGACGTCCGGCGTCACCGCGTCGTCGCGGGAGCGGACGGTCGGGTCGCAGCGAACCCAGTCGCCCGGCCGGAGTTTCGTCGCGTCCGGACCGACCGAACGCACCCGGCCAACCGCGCCGGTGCCGAGGATCGCGGGCAGGTCGAGCAGGTACCGCCGCGCGCCGCTGATCACCTCGGCGGTGTAGTGCAGCACCGGAGCCGCGACGACGTCCACGACCACCTCCCCGGTGCCCGGCACCGGATCCGCGACCTCCTCGACCGACAACGGGCGCCCGAACTCCTTGAGCACACCAGCTTTCACCGATTTCTCCTTCGTTCCACCCCCGATCCTCGGCGAAGCGGGCGAAGGCAACCAGGAGCCTGTCGCTACCAGGATGGTTCGTCCGGGATACCCGTTTCGCACCAGTTGAACAGGCTAGGTTTATCAGTCTAGGCTGTCGATCGTGGCGGACCGGACGAGCGAAACCCAGACGCGGCACGGCGGGCGGTACAAGTGGGTAGCGCTCTCCAACACCACCCTCGGCGTGCTGATGTCTGCGCTCGACGGCTCGATCGTGATCATTTCGCTGCCCGCGATCTTCCGCGGCATCGGCCTGGACCCGCTGGCCCCGGCCAACATCGGCTACCTGCTCTGGATGATCCTCGGCTACCTGCTGGTGTCGGCGGTCCTGGTGGTGACGCTCGGGCGGCTCGGCGACATGTTCGGCCGCGTCCGGATGTACAACGTCGGGTTCGTGATCTTCAGCGTCGCCTCGGTGGCGCTGTCGTTCGACCCGTTCCACGCGGGCGGCGGGGCGCTGTGGCTGATCGGCTGGCGGGTGGTGCAGGCCGTCGGCGGCGCGATGCTCACCGCGAACTCCGCGGCGATCCTCACCGACGCGTTCCCGCGCGAACAGCGGGGAATGGCCTTGGGCGTCAACCAGATCACCGCGCTGGCCGGGCAGTTCCTCGGCCTCGTCGCGGGCGGGCTGCTGGCCGAACTCGACTGGCGCGCGGTGTTCTGGGTGAGCGTGCCGTTCGGCATTTTCGGCACCGTCTGGTCGATCCGCAGCCTCCGCGAGATCAGCCGTCCGCAACGGTCGCGGATCGACTGGGGCGGCAACGTCACCTTCGCGCTCGGCACCGCGGTCGTGCTCGCCTCGATCACCTACGGCATCCAGCCCTACGGCGGCGCGGCGACCGGCTGGGGCAACCCGTGGGTGCTCGGCGGGCTCGGCGCCGGGATCGCGCTGCTCGCGGCGTTCTGCGTGATCGAGACCAGGGTGCCGGCGCCGATGTTCCAGCTGTCGCTGTTCCGCATCCGCGCGTTCACCGCCGGGAACCTCGCCGCGCTGCTCACCGCGATCGCGCGCGGCGGGATGCAGTTCATGCTCATCATCTGGCTGCAGGGAATCTGGCTTCCCTTGCACGGCTACGATTACGAGCAAACCCCGCTGTGGGCCGGGATCTACCTGCTGCCGCTCACCGCCGGGTTCCTGATCGCCGGTCCGGTCTCCGGATTCCTCTCCGACCGCTTCGGCGCGCGGCTCTTCTCCACCGGCGGCCTTCTGCTGGTCGCCGGATCCTTCCTCGGCCTGCTCGCGCTGCCGGTGGACTTCAGCTATCCGGCGTTCGCGGCGCTGCTCGTGCTGAGCGGGATCGGGCAGGGCATGTTCTCCGCGCCCAACACCTCCGCGATCATGAGCAGCGTGCCGGACCACCAGCGCGGCGTCGCGTCCGGCATGCGCTCGACGTTCCAGAATTCCGGGACGTCGCTGTCCATCGGCGTGTTCTTCTCGCTGATGATCGCCGGGCTGGCCGGCTCGCTGCCGTCGACGCTCACCGGCGGCCTGCAAGCGCACGGCGTCCCCGCGGACGTCGCCGCGAACATCGCCCAGCTGCCGCCGGTGAGCACCCTCTTCGCCGCGTTCCTGGGCAGCAACCCGGTGGCGCACCTGCTCGGGCCCGGGGTGCTCGGCCAGCTCTCCCCCGCCGATTCCGCGGCGCTGACCGGCAAGGAGTTCTTCCCGACCCTCATTTCCGGGCCGTTCCACGACGGACTGGTCACGGTGTTCGTCGCGGCCGCGGCGATGGCGCTGGTCGCCGCACTGGCGTCGGCGTCGCGGGGGAAGCGGTACTTCCACCAGGACCAGGTCAGTCCATCGTGAGCGCGATCTTGCCGTGGATGTTGCCCGCTTGGTAAGTCCGCATCGCCTCGGCGGCTTCGGTCAACGGGAAGGTCGCCATGATGCGGTGCGTCAGCTCGCCTTTCGCGTACAGTCCCGCCAGCCGCGCGAGACGGGCCGCCGAGCGGTCGTTCACCGTGAGCCGGATGCCCAGCTCGCCGGCGCGGTCATGCTCGACCAGAGTGAGAATCCGGGACCGGTCCTTGATCAGCGCCAAGGTGTGCTCCAGTGCGGCGCCGCCGACCCCGTCGATCGACGCCGTGACGCCGTGCGGAGCCACCCGTTCGACGAAATCCTCGCTGTAGGCAAGGGGAATCGCTCCGAGCGCCCGCACCTGCTCGTGCCATTGGGGACGCGCGACGCCGAGCACCTTCGCACCGCGCAGCTGCGACAGCTGCACCGCCATCGCCCCGACAGAACCCGCCGCACCGTGCACCAGCACCGTGTCACCAGGGCCGACGTTGATGACCTCGACCGTGATGTCCGCGGTCTGCGCCGCCGCGGTGAACGCGCCCGCGACCTCCCACGGCATCTCCGGCGGCTTGGGCACCACCTGGTCCTGTCCCGCGACGACCAGTTCCTGATACGCGCCTAGCCTGCCGAAGCCGAGCACCTCGTCGCCCGCCGCGAACCCTTCGACGCCTTCCCCGATTTCGTCGATCACCCCGGCGAACTCGTTGCCCGGCACGGTGAACGCGCCCGGTTCCGGCACCGGGATGAGCCCCGCGAGCACCGCGACGTCGAACGCCTGCAGCCCCGCGGCCTTCATCCGGATCCGCACCTCCCCCGGTCCGGCATGCGGCTCCGGCACCTTCTCCAGCCGCAGCACCTCCGGTCCGCCCAGTTCGCGGAACCCCATCGCCTTGCTCATCGCCGCCTCCAGCTTTCGTGTCGATCACCGCCAGTGTTCGACATCAAGCGGACTTGACGTCAAGCCGCGGCTCGACCAGTGCGGCCCGATGGGCTAGGTTGATCAGCGATGACTACCGGGACGGCATTGCGCCACACACGGATCGGCTACCCGGTGCTCTTCTGAGCGCCGCGCGGGCCCCGCCTCCTTCGTCGTGACCACAGGCACCTCAACGACGACAGGAGACCTTCATGCCCGGCAAGACTCTGCGGATCCCCACCCCTGACGGCCAAGCCGACGCCTTCGCCGCGTTCCCCGACGACGGCGAGCGGCACCCCGGCGTGCTCATGTACGCCGACGGTTTCGGCCTTCGGCCAGTGCTGCGCGACCTGGCCCTCGAACTGGCCTCGCACGGCTACTACGTGCTTGTTCCCAACTATTTCTACCGGCACGGCCCCGCGCCGGTGCTCGAACTTCCGGAGTTCATCGGCGAAAACGAGCGACCCGCGGTCTTCGCTCAGGTGATGCCGTTGATCGAAGCGCACACTCCTGAACTGGTGCTGCGCGACGCCAGCGCTTATCTCGAATTCCTCACTGCCCAGCCCGAAGTAAGCGCCGGACCGGTCGGGGTGACCGGCTATTGCATCGGCGGGCTCCACGCAGTCCGCACCGCGGCGGCCCATCCGGATCAGGTGGCCGCTGTCGCCGGATTCCACGCACCGGTGGGCGCCGCCGGGCCCGAGAATTTCGCTCAGCTCACCGCTCAGGCGCACTTCGGCCATGCCGCGTCCGATCTGACGCCGGAAACTCTGGGCGAACTCAACCAGGCCCTCGACGCTGCGGGCGTGAGCTACACGTCCGAGATCTATCCCGGCACGGTCCACGGATTCACCATGGCCGACACGGATTCCTTCAACCCCGCTGGCCTGCAGCGGCATTGGGAACGGCTGCTGCCGCTCCTCGGCCGGACACTGTGAGAACTCCGCTACTCGACCCACCACCAGCCGTCGCCCAACTCGACCGTCGGGCGGACGGCACAGCCCAAGCCGTCGAGGTAGTCGTACGAGTCGACGGGACGGCCGGGAAGGTACTTCTCCGGGGAACCGCTGAAGTGGGCGAACCCGGCGGCGCAGTCGGGAATCCCCGCCCAGGCTCGGACGAACCACACCGGCCGTTCCGGGTCGTTGTTGATCCGCGAAATCTCCAGGGGCGGCTTTTCGCCCCTCTTGAGCTCGTTCAGGGACCGCAGCAGGTCGGCATAGTCCGCTCGGTGCATCGAATACCAGCTGGTGGCGTAGAAGTGCACCCAGTTGGTGCTGGCCATCAGCACCGCGCACGCCGCGGTGACCACCGCGTATCCGGCGACACCCGGCCAGCGCAGCCCCCGCCACACCAGCCACGCGCTGATGCCCGTCGCCATCGCCGCGGTCAGCCACGCTCCCGCCGTCAGCACGATCACCGGCACCGGGATCACGCCGCTGATCGGCACGACGAAGTAGCTCACGGCGGCGGCCAGCAGCCAGCCGAGCAGGAACACGACTGCGGCCAGCACCAGACTCGGTCTTCGGCTTTCCTCGGCACTCCCCATGATCACTGGACGGGCGACCGGCCGTTCGGTTGCGCTAGTCCCGCGACGGCGTATACAGCGCGCCCAGGAATTCCACCAGCAGCCGCTCCCGCAACGGTTCCGGCGCGACCGCCAGCAGCGCGTTGACCGGCGCCATCCGCTCCGGCAGCCCGGCCGCACCGGTCAGGCCCGCCGCGGCGAGCAAGCCGCCGAACTGCTCGGACGTCAGCGTCGCCGGGTCCAGTGCGGCCACGAACGCGGCGACCTCCGGATCGACCCGCACCGGGCCTTCCGCGCGCGCCGCCTCGACGGAAGCCGCCAGGTCGGCGAGGAATTCCGGTTCGCTGCCGTGGTTGGCGGCGGTCACGGTGAGGTGCAGGTTCAGCGGAGAAGTCCCGTGCGCGAACTGCGGCTGGACGTACCAGCCGCGCGCCTTCATCTCGTCGGCGACGGTGAACAGGTCGAAACCGTCCGAGCCGGTGAACGCGACCAGCGTCGACACCGGGTCGCCCAGCACGCGCAAGCCTGGGATCGAAGCCACGCCAGCGCGAATCCGGTCCACCGCTTCCCGGGCGCGCGAGGCCAGTTGCAGATAGCCGTCCTCGCCGAGGTGGTGCACGACGGCCCACGCGGCGGCGAGCGGACCGCCGGAGCGGGTGCTCTGCAGCGTCGGGTTCAGCATCGTATAGCCGGGCCAGGCCGCGCTCGCGAAGAAATGCGTCCGGCGGAGTTCCGCGGAAGCGTGCAGCAGCACCGAGACGCCTTTGGCGCAGTAGGCGTATTTGTGCAGGTCCACGGAAATGCTGGTGACGCCCGGAACGCGGAAGTCGAACGGCGGCAGGTCCGCGCCGAGCTTCGCGAAGTACGGCAGCACCCAGCCGCCGATGCACGCGTCGACGTGCATGCGCACTCCGCGCGCCGAAGCGGCGGCGGCGATCTCCGTGATCGGGTCGACGACGCCGTGTGCGTACGACGGCGCGCTCGCCACGACGAGGACGGTGGAATCGTCGATCGCCGCTGTCATCGCCTCCGGGTCCGCGCGGAAGGTCTCCGGATCGACCGGCACCACGACCTTCCGCACCCCGAACAGGTGCGCGGCCTTGTGGAACGCGGCGTGCGCTGTTTCCGGCAGCACGATCGACGGTGCCTCGACGTCCGGCCGGGAGTCGCGGGCGGCGAGGACCGCCAGCAGGCACGACTCGGTGCCGCCAGAAGTCACCGTGCCGACCGTGTCCGGCGTACCGCCGAGCAGCCCGGCCGCGCGGGCGACCAGGTCGTTCTCCATGCGCAGCAGGCTGGGGAACGCGGTCGGGTCGAGTCCGTTGGCCGAACTGGCCAGCGCGTGCGCGGCCGCGGCGATTTCGTCCACTTCGGACAGTCCGCTGTCGTACACGTAGGCCAGGGTGCGGCCGCCGTGCGTCGGCAGGTCGCCGGAGCGGAGTTCGCGCAGCCGCGCGAGGACGTCGTTCACGGCTGCTTCTCCAGCACCGAACGGCGCAGCAGCGGGATGCCGAGCGCGATCAGCACCGCGGGCAGCACCGACGCGCCGATCACGATCGCGGTGATCGCCGACGGCGGCTGCGGGACGGCGGTCGCGCCGGTGCTCGACACATAGCTCCCGGCCTGCAGCACGATGCCGAACAATCCCGGCCCGAGCGCGAGCCCGAGCGTCTCGGACGCGGTCCACACGCCGGCCGTCACGCCCGCCCTGGTCTCGCCGGTCCGCTCCTCCTCGGCGCTGATCAGGTCCGGCAGGATCGCCAGCGGGAACACCGAAATGCCCGCGTAGCCGACGCCGGCGAGCGCGACGAACACCAGCGTCGCGCCGAACGGGAGCTGGTCGGCGAAGTACATCGCCACCAGGCCGACGAAGAACGACGTGGTGGCGATCCGGAATCCGGCGAGCTTGCCCCAGCGCGCGCCCAGCCGCGGCCACACCGGCATGGTGACGAGCGCGGGCCCGACGAAGCCGACGAACAGGTAGGTGCGGTAGCTCGGGTCGCCGAGCACGTGCTGCGCGAAGTACGGGATCGCGGCGAGCACGGTGCCGATGCCGAGCGCCTGGATGAAGTAGACGCCCAGCAGCCACCGGAACGACCGCCACTGCGCGATGGTGCGCGCCAATTCCTTGAGCCGCACCGTGTTGGGCCGCAGCGAGCCGACCGGCGCGCCCTTCAGGCCGAAGTAGACGCCGAGCGTGGCGGCCAGGATGATCACCGCCATCACCAGGCCCATCACCCGGTAGCCCGCCACGCCGGGCAGCAGGTCGGTGATCGCCGGGGCGCCGCCGCCGGACACCAGCACCGCGACCGCCAGCACGCCGATCCGGACGCTGGTGAGTTTCGTGCGTTCCTCGGCGGAATCGGTCAGCTCGGCCGGAAGCGCGTTGAACGGCACCTGGAAGAACGCGTACGCGGTGGCGCACAGGAAGAACATCGCCACGACGTACGCCGCGTCCCACACTGGCGTGCCGAAGCCGGGATGCGCGAACAGCGCGGCGAACAGGACCGCGACGCCGATCCCGCCGCGCAGCAGGAACCGCCGCCTGCTGCCGGTGCGCGCGAGGTCGGCGTCGGACAGCCGTCCGGCGACCGGGTTGAAGACCACGTCCCACGCCTTGGGCACGAACACGATCACCCCGGCCGCCGCCGCGGGCACGGCCATCGTGTCGGTGAGGTACGGCAGCAGGAGCAGCCCCGGCACCGTGCCGAACCCGCCGGTGACGAAGGAGCCGAGCGAGTAGCGGAATCTCGTGCGGCGGGACAGCGACGCCAAAGGTCCTCCTCGAAGGCGGAACGACGAACGCATGCCTAATGGATCTTCGCCGGTTCCCGGTAGTGGTCGGGAGGAATCGTGCCACCGTCGTGATGCACCGGCCGTACCGGGCCGACTACGCCCTCGTGAGTGCCTATCACGGTTCTGACCGTGATAGGCACTCACGAGTCCGCTTTCAGGACAGCGCTTTCGCCGCCTTCGCCAGCGACCCGGCGTCCCCGCGCAGCAGCAGCGTCGTCACCACCGTGTCTTCCCACGCCGACAGTTCCTCGCGGATCTTCTCCGCGGGCCCGATCAGCGAAGTGTCCTCGACCAGCGAAGTCGGGATCGCCTTGACTGCCTCTTCCTTGCGCCCGGCCAGGTACAGCTCCTGCACCTTGTCCGCCACGTCCGCGTACCCGAGCCGGGCGAACACGTCGTGGTGGAAGTTCACGCTCTTCGCGCCCATCCCGCCGATGTACAGCGCCAGCGCCGGCTTGATGAAGCTCGCCGCCTCCTCGACGTCGTCGTGCACGATCACCGGCACCGACGCGGCCACCTCGAAACCGTCCAGGCCGCTCCGGCGTGCGCCCGGGCGGGCGAAACCCTCCTCCAGCGCAGCCCGGTAGAACGCGTCCGACTTGGGCGAGAAGAACAGCGGCAGCCAGCCGTCGCAGATTTCCGCGGCCAGCGCGACGTTCTTCGGGCCTTCGGCGGCGAGGTAGATCGGCAGGTCGGCGCGCAGCGGGTGCACGGTCGGCTTGAGCGGTTTGCCCAGTCCGGTCCCGCCCTTGAGCGGCAGCTGGAAGAACTGCCCGTCGAGGGTCACCGGTTCCTCGCGGGCCAGCACCTTGCGCACGATCTCGACGTACTCGCGCGTGCGCGCCAGCGGCTTCGGATACGGCTGGCCGTACCAGCCCTCCACCACCTGCGGCCCGGACGCGCCCAGCCCGAGCACGAACCGGCCGCCGGAGAGGTGGTCCATGGTCAGCGCGCTCATCGCGGTCGCGGTCGGGGTGCGCGCGGACATCTGCACGATGTTCGTGCCGAGCTTGATCCGGCTGGTCGCCGCCCCGACCCAGGCGAGCGGCGTGAACGCGTCCGACCCGTACGCCTCGGCCGACCACACCGAGTCGAACCCGAGCCGTTCGGCTTCGAGCACGGTCTCCTGCGCGCCCGGGATCGGCCCGCTCCCCCAGTACCCGAGGTGAAAGCCCAGCTTCATCAAGCCCTCCTGATCTCGAAGCCCGTGAAGGACTCCTTCCGGGAATCTGATTCCCGGAAGGAGTCCTTCACGGCACGTCCGGCGAGTAGTGCTCCGGTTTCCCGCGCTCGGCGAGCGGGGGAAGATTGCGGCGCGGGGTTTCGACCGGCGGCGTCCCCGGGGCCAGTTCGCCGCGGGCGCGCCGCCAGCCCGCCCGTGCCCGCGGATGGTAGCGGCGATCGTGCGGAAGCAGCGTGAACGCCGCGTTGATCAGCTTGCCCACGCGGCGGTGCCGCCGGGCGTCGCGCGCGGTCCAGCGAAAGCCGAGCAGGTCGCGCACTTCCGGGTCGTACAGGCCGACGGTCAGCCATACGAATTGTTTCGCGATGATCTTCGAGACCGGCGTCCACAGTGGATCCGGCAGCCACGGCAAGAACGGCGGCTTGGCGATCCCACGAAGGTCGAGCACGTCGCGCGTGGCCTTGTTGTCTTCCAGGACCTCGGCGCACATGTGCTTCCAGTACCGCTGGAAGTCCTCCCACGATTCCGGCACCGGCCGCATCGTCATGTCGTACATCCGCCACCAGCGCACGTGTTCGTCGAACAGCGTGCGTTTTTCCTCTTCGCCGATGCCGCCCATGAAATTGTCGGCGATCAGGATGGTGCTGACGAAGAACGTCGAATGCGCCCAGTAATACGTGTCCGGGTCGAGCGCGTGGTAGCGGCGGCCCTTCTTGTCCACACCCTTGACGCGGTCGTGGTAGCCGCGCACTTCCAGCGCCGTGCGGTGCGCGAGCGGGCCGTCGTAGACCACGCCGCCGATCGGGTACAGCGAACGGAAAAGCCGCTGCCACCGTTCCTCGAAAAACCGCGAATGCTCCTCGACGCCCGCGCCGAGCCCGGGGTGCATGTTCTGCATCGACCCGGCCCACAGCGCGATCAGCAGCCCGCGCCAGTCGCCGAAGTACTTCCAGGTCAGCGAGTCCGGTCCCAGCGGTTCGGGGGCGTCCCTGCTCATCGCGGCTCCTCGGCGGGTCGGCGAAGTGACTACAGCTGTTGTCAGGTTAGGATGTGACAACATCTGTGGTCAACTCGGGACGGGAGCGGGTATGCCGGGCCGCACGTGGGCGGGCACGACGCTGGACGACCGCAAGGCCCAGCGGCGCGCGCAGCTGCTGGCCGCCGGGCTCGACCTGCTCGGCGCGCAGGGCAGCGCGGCGGTGAGCGTCCGCGCGGTATGCCGGTCCGCGAAACTGACCGAGCGGTACTTCTACGAAAGCTTCGCCGACCGGGAGAGCTTGGTCGCCGCGGTCTACGAGGACGTCGGGGACCAAGCCCGGCAAGCGCTCGCCGACGCGGTGTCCGGCGAAGCCGATCCGAGCCGCCGTGCCGAACGCGCGGTCACGGCGTTCGTGGAACTCGTGCTGGACGATCCGCGCAAGGGCCGCGTGCTGCTGCTCGCGCCGCTGACCGATCCAGCGCTGACCAGCCGCGGCCTGCACCTTCTCCCGGCGTTCACCACGCTCGTCGGCGAACAGCTGTCGCGCGGCGACGAGACCGGCCGCCAGCTCGTGGCGATCGGTCTCGTCGGCGCGCTCAGCAACGTGTTCATCGCTTACCTCGACGGCACGCTTAAGGTGAGCCGCGAGCGTCTCGTCGAGCACTGCGTGCAGCTCGTGCTCGGCGCGGACGCTTTCGACTCGGGGGCTCACTGAGCGGCTGCCCGCTCGTCGCGCAGCCGCAGCGCGATGTCGATGATCATGTCCTCCTGGCCGCCGACGTAGCGTTCTTCGCCGACCTTGTACAGGATTTCGTGCGCCGGGACGCCGTAGCGCTCGGCCGCGCGTTCGGCGTGCAGCAGGAAGCTGGAGTACACGCCGGCGTAGCCCTGGATGATCGACGACCGGTCCATCACCGGCAGCCGGGTCAGGTACTTCTTCACGACGTTCTCCGCGGCTGCCATCAGAACGTCTTTGTCCACCCCGGTTTTGATGCCGAGCCGTTCGAAGGTGGCCGCGAGGACCTCCGTCGGCGAGTTGCCCGCGCCAGCACCGAGCGCGGCGAGCGAACCGTCGATCTGCCGGGCGCCCGCACGGTACGCGAGCACCGAGTTGGCTACTCCGAAGCTCAGGTTCTGGTGTCCGTGGTACCCGACCTGAGCTTCGTCGCCGAGTTCCGCGACGAGAGCGGCGACGCGTTCGGAGGCGTCGTCCAGGATCAGCGCGCCCGCGGAGTCCACGACGTACACGCACTGGCAGCCCGCGTCGACCATGATCCGGGCCTGCTTCGCGAGGTCCTCCGGCGTCGACATGTGCGACAGCATCAAGAATCCGAAGGTCTCGAGGCCGAGATCGCGGGCCGCGCCGAAGTGCTGGATCGACACGTCGGCTTCGGTGCAGTGGGTCGCGATCCGCACCGCGCCCGCGCCGAGATCGGCCGCCGCGCGCAGGTCGGTGACCGTGCCGAGACCGGGCAGCAGGAGCACGGCGATCTTCGCCTGCTTCGCCTCGTCGACCGCGGCGGCGATGAGCTTTCGCTCGTCCACCAAGGAAAAACCGTAGTTGAAGGTGGAGCCGCCGAGGCCGTCGCCGTGGGTCACCTCGATCAGCGAGATGCCCGCGTCGTCGAGCGCGCGGACGGTGTCGCGCACCTGCTTCTCGGTGAACTGATGCGCCATGGCGTGGCTGCCGTCGCGCAGAGTGGTGTCGACCAGCCGGACGTCGGTGTTGTTCACGCGGCCACCTCCTGAGCGGCGAAGAGATCGCCGACGCGCGCGGCGGCGGCGGTCATGATGTCGAGGTTGCCCGCGTACTTGGGCAGGTAGTCGCCGTTGCCCGCGACCTCAAGGAACACGCCCACGCGGGCCTTGCCACTCCAGTCCGGCCGCGGCGGGTCGAACTGCGGGTCAGCCTTGAGCGTGTAGCCCGGCACGTACTGCTGGACGTCTTTCACCATGCGGTGTACGGATTCGCTGATCGCGTCGAAGTCGGCGTCCGGGTCGACCGCGCAGAACACCGTGTCGCGCATGATCATCGGCGGGTCCATCGGGTTGATGATGATGATCGCGCGGCCCTTGTCCGCGCCGCCGACCTTCTCGATCGCGTGCGCGGTGGTCTCGGTGAACTCGTCGATGTTCGCGCGCGTGCCGGGTCCCGCCGACCGCGAGGACACCGACGCGACGATCTCCGCGTACGACACCGGCGTCACCCGCGAAACCGCGTGCACGATCGGGATGGTCGCCTGGCCGCCGCAGGTGATCATGTTGACGTTGCGGTCGGTCAGCTGGTCGGGCGGATTGACCGCCGGGCACGTGAGCGGGCCGATCGCGGCGGGCGTCAGGTCGATCGCGCGGATGCCGGCCTCGGCGTACCGCGGCGCGTTCGCCTTGTGGGCCTTCGCCGACGTCGACTCGAACACCAGGTCCGGCAGTTCCGCGCGCGCCAGCAGCCAGTCGACGCCCTCGGCGGACGTCTCGAGCCCGAGCTTCGCGGCGCGGGCGAGCCCGTCCGACGCCGGGTCGACGCCCACCATGTAGCGCACTTCCACGTGCTCGCTGCGCTGGAGTTTTGCCAGCAAATCCGTACCGATGTTGCCCGGGCCGACGATCGCGGCCGTCACCTTGCGTTCCGCCATGTCTGCACGGTGCTCGCCGGGGTGGGGCACACTCAACCCATGCGTACCACTGGACGGAACGGCGACGGGCTCGTGACCGCGCGCGTCGCCGCCGTGCTGGAAGCCTTCCGCCCCGGCGACGACGCACTGGGCGTCTCCGAACTGGCGCGCCGGACCGGCCTCGCGAAGACGACCGTGCACCGGCTGGCCGGGCACTTGGCCGACACCGGCCTGCTGGAACGCGACGGCACTTCCGTCCGGCTCGGACTGCGGCTGTTCGAGATCGGCCAGCTGGCGGTGCGCCGCCGCGGCCTCGTAGAAGCGGCGCGGCCGTACCTGGCGGATCTGCGGGAGGCCACGCGGAACACGGTGCATCTCGCCGTGCTGGAAGGCACCGAAGTGGTCTATCTGGATGTGCTGCGCGGGCCGGACGCACCGGATCTGCCTTCACGCACCGGCGGGCGGTTTCCGGCGCACGCGACTGGCGTCGGGAAGGCGATTCTGTCCTGCTCCCCCGACGAGGTCGTGACCCGCGTGATCGATGCCGGACTCCCCCGGGTCAGCCCGCGGACGATCACCGCGCCCGGCTTGCTTCGGCGGCAGTTGGCGCGGATTCGCGAGGACGGAATTGCGTTCGAGCGCGAGGAATCCGGCGTGGGCGTGGTGTGCGCGGCGAGCCCGCTCGTCGATGCCAACGGGCTCGCGGTGGCCGCGGTGTCGATCTCCGGATGGGCGACCCGGATGCGAACCGAACGAGTCGCGCCCGCGGTCCGGACGGTGGCGTTGGCGTTGTCCCGGACCGTCTCCGAAACCTGATCAGGACTTCCCTTTGCCCAGGCGCAAGATCAGGGCAAGGGCCTCCTCCGAGTAAGCCCCGGGAGTCAGGACCTCCTGCAAGAGCAGGCCGCGCATCGCGGCGACAGTGACAGCGGCCCTGGTCAGCGCTTCGTCGGCGGCATGCCCTTCGCGTTCCGCGAGCGACGCCAGCATCTTGGTCAAGTCGTCGAGCGAATCGATGAACTCGCGGAAGTCCTCCGGCCGGTACGCGGCCAGCCCGGTGACGTGAAAGAACCCGCGAACCCGCGACAGCTGCTCCGGGCGCGTGTACGTCCGCCAGATCGCCACGACGAGCTCGGCAAAGGTGCCCTGTCCGGCAGTCTTGAAAAGCGCCTCGTTGTCCCGGGATCGCTGTGCCCCGAGCATCGCCGCCAAGACGCCAGGGAGCGACCCGAAGTGGTAGCGCAGCAGGGCGTGGCTGGTCTCGGCCCTGGCGGCAACTTCCCGAAGCGACACCTCCGGCGACGGAAGCGTCCCGTCGAAGGCGTCGAGAAGCCGGGCCAGGAGACGTTCGCGGGCGTCGCCGCCGCCCTCCGTGCTTGACAGGCTCACTCCCACAGTTTATCCATTGGAAAAGAACGCGGCAACGGCGGAGGGAACGGCTCGTGGGACGTTTTCAGATAGTCGGCGCGACAGTCATCGACGGGTCGGGGCGCGATCCCGCGGACGGCACCGTCGCCGTCGAGGACGGGCTGCTCGCCGAGCCCGGCGGCTCCGGCGAACGCCTCGACGCCACCGGGCTGACCATGACGCCCGGCCTCATCGACGCCCACGTTCACCTGGGTCTCGCCAGCCCGATCCAGCCGCAATTCACGTTCCAGCTCAGCGCCGCCGAAATCGCGGCGGACATCTTCGCCGCCGCCAGCGCGACCCTCGACGCGGGGTTCACGACCGTCCGGGACACCGGCGGGATCGACGGCGGCGTCGTCACCGCGATCGCCAAGGGCAAGGTCCGCGGACCGCGCGTGCTGTCGTGCGGGCCGGTCCAGTGCCAGACCGGCGGGCACGGCTACTACGGGCCCGAATGGGAACCCACCGAGCTGTGGAGCAGCCATCACATTCCCGGTCTGGCCGCCCTGTCGATGATGTCGGGCAACGCGAACGAGTTGCGCAGCAACGTGCGCGAGGCCTTCCGTCGCGGGGCCACTTTCCTGAAGCTCTGCGTGACCGGCGGCGTGGTCAGCGCGCACGACAAGCTGACCGACACCCAGTTCACCGTGGAAGAAATCGCCGTCGCTGTCCAGGAAGCCGCCGCACGAGGCACTTACGTGACGGTGCACGCGCACAACAACGAAGGCATCCGGAACGCGGTCGAGGCCGGGGTGCGCTGTGTCGAGCACGGCACCGACATCGACGAGTCCACGGCCGCGCTGATGGCCGCCCACGACGTTGCCCTGGTACCCACTTTCGCTGTCGTCGAGCACCTGCTGCGCGACGCCGCCGAAGCCGGACTGGGCGAGTCGATCCGCGATCGGGCGCTGGGTGTTCGCGAGCGGATGGCCGAGGCGCTCGCTGCCGCCAAGAACGCCGAGGTGCGGATCGGGCTCGGATCTGATCTCATCGGTCCGGCTCAGGACCGCCGAGGGGAAGAGCTCGCGTTGCGCGCAGACCTGGAGACGCCGATGGAAGCCCTCGTCGCGGCCACGAAGACCAACGCCGAGATCCTGGGCCTGTCCGGCGAGGTGGGGGTCATCGCACCCGGCCTGCAGGCGGATCTCGTGCTGTGGAACGGAAACCCGCTCGAACATCCGAACCTGTTCGCCGCCCCCGCGAACGCCGTTGTCGTCGTCCAAGCCGGACGCGTCGTAAAGGACCTCCGATGAGCACTCTGTGGCAAGGCTGCCTCGCCGGCACCGATTACTTCGAAATGCGTTCGCGCAGCGGGCACACCTACGGCATCTGGGTCACCACGCCGCCGGGCTACGACCACACCAAGACGCGGGCGCCGGTCGTGTACGTGCTCGACGGCAACTGGGCCGTGGGCATGACGGCTCCGCTCATCGTCACCCAAGCGGATCCCATGCAGCCGATCCAGCCTTACCTCCAGGTCAGCGTCGGCTACGCGGGCGAGGAAGCACAGGACTGGACGCGGCTGCGCAACCGAGACCTCGTGCCGCCCGGCGAACCCATCGCCCAGGAGTTCGTCGATGCCGTGGAGATGGGCATCGAAACGGGCAGGATGACCCGCGAGGAGGCCGACGCCTACCTCGCCGAACTGCGCGACAGCCGCGCCGACGCGTTCCTGGCTTTCCTCGCCGACGAACTGCACCCGCGGATCGAACGCGCCTATCACGCGTCCCCGAGCGGCCATGGTCTCTTCGGCTACTCCTATGGCGGGCTCTTCAGTCTCTACGCCTGGCTCAGCGGCTGCCCGCTCTTCGAAAGCATCGGAGCGGGCAGCCCTGGCGTCATCGGCGAGGAAAGCAAGGTTTTCGCCCGGCTTGCCGAGCTTGGCGACAGTTTGCCCGCCGCCAAGCTGCACGTGACGGTCAACGACCAGGAGCTGTTCGGAGACCTGGCCGTGTACCAAAGCCTCGCGAAGCACACGGCGACGTTCCTGCACCGCCTCAAGGCTCGCGGCGGAAACGTCACCACCGCGGTCCTGCGCGAAACGCACGTCACCGGCCTGCAGTCCTCGTTCCTCAGCTATCTCCGGACCTGCCGGGCCCAGTGAATCACCCGGCGGCGTGCACCGCGGGCCGCCGGTCCGCCCACGGCATCGCCTCCTCCAGGAACGCCGCGACCCGCAGCAGCAGCGATTCCGAGCAGACCGGGCCGCCCAGCTGGACGCCGATCGGCAGTCCCTGCGAGGACTGCCCGAGCGGAAGGCTGATCGCGGGCGCGCCGGTCTGATTGAACAGCGGCGTGAACGTGCACGCGTCGAAAAGCTGCCTCGTCCAATCGGTCGCGGTGAGATCGGCGTTCGCGTCGAGGCGGCCCAGCGGCAGCGCCGGGGTGTTCATCGTCGGGGTCAGCAGCAGGTCGTATCCGGTGAAGAACTGGCCCGCCGCACGGGAAACGACGTTCATCGCCCCCAGCGCCGCGGTCAGTTCCATCCCGCTGACCGAGCGGCCGTATTCGACGCACGCCCAGGAGGTGCGTTCGAGGTTCTCCGGGCTCGCCGCGACCCCGGTCATCTCTTCGATCCCGGCGACCGCGCCGGCCAGGAATCCGCACCACAGCACGTGATTCGCGTGCAGGAACGACTCCCATTCGAAGACCGGCGTCGCGCGTTCGACATGGTGGCCCGCCGCTTCGAGCACCTCAGCGACTGCCTCGACCACACGCGCCGCCTCCGGGTCGAC
Source organism: Amycolatopsis sp. cg13 (assembly GCF_041346965.1). Classification (GTDB taxonomy): domain Bacteria; phylum Actinomycetota; class Actinomycetes; order Mycobacteriales; family Pseudonocardiaceae; genus Amycolatopsis. Next base: position 619,913 of record NZ_CP166848.1, on the reverse strand, counting down.
GTAGCTGCCCGCCCACGATTCGGTGTGCAGGGCGATCCTGAGGCGACCCGGGTCGGCACCGACCTCGTCCAGCCACGGGCGCGCGGGCGGCGCGAGAACGTACGGGTCGCCCGGATAGCTCACCGCCACCTCGTCGAGCAGCGCGGCGGTGTCCCGGACCGTCCGCGAGACCGCGAGTTCGACGCCCATGCCGTAGAGCGGATCGGCGAAGTCCGGCCCGGTAGGCACCCGGCCGCGCGATGGCTTCAGCCCGACCAGGCCGTTGCAGGCGGCGGGCACCCGGATCGACCCGCCGCCGTCGTTGGCGTGCGCGATCGGGAGTGCCCCGGCCGCGACGAGCGCCGCCGAACCGCCGCTGGATCCGCCGACGCTGTGCCCGGTGTTCCACGGATTGCGCGTCGAACCGTAGGCCAGCGCTTCGGAGTTGCCGTTGAACCCCAGCTCCGGCGTGGTCGTGACGGCGAGCGTCGCCAGACCCGCCGCGCGGAACCGCTCCATCAGATGGGTGTCCTCCGGCGGCACGACGCCCTTGCCGAGCAGCCGCGTGCCCATCCGGGTCGGCACCCCGGCGGCGTGCAGCACGATGTCCTTGATCGCGAACGGAACCCCGGCGAACCGGCCGTCCGGCGAGTACTCCAGCGGACGCTCGAACGGGCCGTCGGCGACCGCGTTCAGCTCCGGGTTCACCTTGCCGATGGCTTCGATCGCCAGCGCGGCGACCTCCTCGGCCGTCACCTCGCCGGAGGCGATGACCGCGGCGAGCGCGGTGGCGTCGAGGGCGGCGTATTCGTCGATGTTCATCGAGTCTCCTTCAGCCGGGGATCCGGAACGCTACGAGCATGCGTCGGCGGTCGCATCGGCCTAAAAGCCGATCCGCTCGTGCGCCCGTTGACATTCCGGACGGCGGGCGTTCATGCTCCGTTCGGCAGCGGAGGTTCGGAACATGGCCGCGGATGTGCAGTGGTGGGCACGGCTCGCCCAGGAAGTGCGCGCGGCCGGGCGCGGCGACCTGCCCGTCGAGACTCCGCTCCGCGCGGTGCGCGACAAGCTCGGTTTCGCCTGCATCGCGTTGGTGAGCGGCAGCAAACAGCGCACCGCGACGGTCAACCTCGGCTATCCGGCGGACATGCTCGGCTACATGACCACGACCTACCGGTGGAAGTGCCCGATCCACTCGCGCGCGGCCCGGTTGGGTCTGCCACTGCGCTTCGTCGACATCCCGGAGGTCCACGAGACCAGGACGTACCGGGAAGGCATTCAGCCCTACGGTTTCCGCGAAGGCGTCACGCTGCCGCTCTCGCCGGGTACCGGCCCGGAGCGGAGTTTCGTAGCGCTGAGTTCGACGCATGACCGTCCGCTGGACGACGGATCCGTCCTCGCGCTCACGATGTTGTCGCACGATTTCGCCGCGCTCGCCGACCCTGGTGCCGAACCGGGCGATTCCACCGCTGATGTCGTGCTGTTCGTTTCGCGGTCCCAGGTCGAAGTGCGCGCTGCCGCGGTGGACCAGCTGCCGCTCGGCGAGCGCGAGTTCCGCCTCGCCGCGCAGTGCGCTTTGACCGAGCGGACCGGATTTCACCACCGAGACGCGGACGGTGTCTGGTGGCGAGTGCTCGCACGGGTGCGTCGTCCGGACGGCGTACTGCTGCGGATCTCCCGCGTGCCTGAGCCCGGCCCGTTGACCGGCCGGGAGCTGGACGTGGTCGGTCTCGTGGCGCGCGGATGGTCGAACGAGCGGATCTCGGCGGCGCTCGGCATCGCGATCCGGACGGTGCGCAGCCACGTCGAATCGTCGTTGGTGAAGCTCGACTGTCCGAACCGGACCGCGCTGGCCCGGCACGCGCTCGAACACGATCTGGACACTCTCGGCGCGCTGGAGGCCGCAAACCGCTGATCGGATTGTGTCACAATCCTTGCGATCAAGGCGGTGGCGTGCTTGACTCGCCGTGCCCATTAGTTCCGACAATGGCGTCGCAGCAAGCATTCTGTGTATCGCACATTGTGTACCGATCTTCTCGGTGGCCAGGAGGCAGCGGATGACCACGTTCGAACCCGAGCACCTGCCCCGGCGGCCGATCAAGCGGCGGCTGCCCCGGCCGTCGGAGATCCGCCCGCTGCTGAAGTTCCGGCAGCCGAGGTTCGATGTCCGCGAACGCCGCCTCGCCACCGCGCACACCATCGACGACCTGCGCACCATCGCGCGCCGCCGCACTCCCCGGCCGGTTTTCGACTACGTCGACGGCGCGGCGGAGCAGGAGATCAGCATCGGCCGGGCGCGGCGGGCCTTCGAGAACGTCGAGTTGCATCCGCGCGTGCTGCAGGACGTCACCGCGGTGGACCCGTCGACGTCCGTCCTCGGTGGACAGTCGGCGCTGCCGCTCGTGCTCGCGCCCACCGGTTTCACGCGCATGATGCACCACGAGGGCGAGATCGCCGTCGCCCGCGCGGCCGCTCGCGCCGGAATCCCGTACGTGCTCTCGACGATGGGCACCACCGATCTCGAAGACGTCCGCGCGTGTGCGCCGTCCGCGCGGCAGTGGTTCCAGCTCTACCTCTGGAAAGACCGCGCCGCGAGCGAAGCTCTGATCGACCGCGCGGCGCGGGCCGGGTACGAAGCGCTCGTCCTGACCGTCGACACCCCGATCGGCGGGGCGCGGATGCGCGACGTCCGCAATGGACTGACCATCCCGCCCACGCTGACCGTCCGCACGCTCGCCGGGATCGCCGTGCGGCCGTCCTGGTGGATGAATCTGCTGACCACCGAGCCGCTGCAGTTCGCCGCGCTCAGCAACTTCGACGGCACGGTCGAAGAACTGATCGGCACGATGTTCGACCCGTCCCTGACCGTCGAAGACCTGCGGTGGCTGCGCGAACTGTGGCCGGGAAAGCTGGTCGTCAAGGGTATCCAGAGCGTGGCCGACGCCAAGGAGATGGCCGGTTCCGGCGTCGACGCCCTCGTGCTCTCGAACCACGGCGGCCGCCAGCTCGACCGCGCGCCGACCCCGCTGGAACTGCTGCCGCGCGTCGTCGATGCGGTTAGCGACGACTGCGAGATCATCCTGGACACCGGCGTCCGGACCGGCGCCGACCTGGTCGCCGCGCGCGCACTGGGCGCGTCGGCGGCGATGGTCGGCCGGGCCTACCTGTACGGCCTGATGGCGGCCGGGGAACAGGGCGTCGACCGCGCGATCGAGATCCTCCGCGCCGAATACACGCGGACGTTGCGGCTGCTCGGCGTCGTGCGCACCGACGAAATCAGCGCGGAACACGCCTCCCTGCGGCTGCCCGCCCGGATTTGACGGTGGGCTCGGCTAAGATCGGCAGCGGCTGTGGGAAGTTCTGCTGAAACGAGTAGCGACGTGCGCGATCAGGCGGTCAGTACGCCAGGCGGCATCGCGCAAGCCCTCCGCGACGATCTCCTGGACGGCGTCCTCGAACCCGGGACGCGGCTCACCGAGGAATCGCTGAGCGCGAGGTTCGGCGCCGGGCGACATTCGGTGCGGTCCGGGCTTCAGACGCTGGTGTCCGAAGGGCTTCTCGAACACCAGCGCAACAAGGGAATCGTCGTGCCCGCGGTGACCGCCGAACGCATCGACGCGATGTGCTCGTACCGGTCGATCCTGGAACTGGGCGCGCTGCGCCTCGCGCTTCTCCAAGGCGCGAACTTCGCCGCTGTCGACGAGGCCGTGCGGCACCTCGAAGCGATGACCGCCGAAACCCCGTGGCGGCACGTGATCGAGGCGCACAGCGCGGTGCACGCGGAAATCGTGGCCGCCAGCGGGAATCCTCGCGTGGTCGCCGCGCACCGGGCCTGCGCGAATGAGCTGAACTGCATGCTCGCGACCATCCGCGCCGAGTCCTCCGCCGAGCACCTGGCGACAACCCACCGACATCTCGTCGGCCAGCTCCGCGCTGGCGGCGAGTCGGCCTTGAAGGCGCTCGATGACGACCTCGAACTCGGCGGCCGCGCGATGATGCACCTCGCACTGCGCCGCCGGAGCGAGGTGCCCCATCTGCTCTCGTGAGTGACGTTGGCGGTTCTCACCGGCAACGCCAACACCCAGCTCCGGCATTCCGCCGCCCCGCGCCAACACCGGGACTCGCATGTTCGCCCCGGCCCGCACCGCCTTGGGCGCGCACGGCACTCACCTCGCCGCACCGCCAACGCCGTCGCATCGGTCAGCGCGAGGGCTGGTGAGCGGCGGTGCCGGTTCTCGCGACCATCCCTACTGCGCAGCCACCGCCTGCTCCCCCGGCACCGCCCGCAACACCGGCACCTCGTCCAGCAACCCACGCCGCCCCAACTCAGGCCGCACCCCCTCGCCGAACCAGTACGCCTCCTCCAAATGCGGATACCCGGACAGCACGAACTCCGACACCCCGGCGTCGTGGTACTCCTCGATCAGATCCGCGATCTCCGCGTAACCGCCCACGAGCGCCGTCCCCGCCCCGCCGCGGACCAGCCCGATCCCGGCCCACAGATGCGGATGGATCTCCAGATCCCGCGCCGTCGCCCCGGCCTTGCCGCCGTGCAGCGCCACCATCCGCCGCTGCCCCACCGACTCGCTCGCCGCCAGCTGCGACTGCGCCTTCGCGATCTGCTCCGGATTCAACGCGTCGAGCAGCTTCTGCGCCTCCGCCCAAGCCTCGGCCGAGGTGTCGCGCGCGATGGTGTGCAGGCGAACTCCGAACCGCACCGTGCGACCGGCCTCCTCCGCCAGCTCCCGTACCTTGCCGATCTTCTCGGCGACCTGCGCGGGCGGCTCGCCCCAGGTCAGATACACATCGGCGTGCCGCGCGGCGACCGGGAGCGCCGCCGCCGAGGAGCCGCCGAAGTACAGCGGCGGCACCGGATCCGGTGCCGCAAGCGTCGTGGCCCCTTCGACCCGCAGATGGTCGCCAGCGAAGTCGAACGGCTTCCCAGACCACACGCCGCGCACGATCGACAGGAACTCGTCGGTCCGGGCGTAGCGGGCGTCGTGGTCGTGCCAGTCGCCGAAGCGGCGTTGTTCGATCGCGTCGCCGCCGGTCACGATGTTCAGCAGGACCCGGCCGCCGGACAGCCGCTGGAACGTGCCCGCCATCTGCGCGGCGAGCGTCGGCGAGATGACGCCCGGGCGGAACGCGACCAGGAACTTGAGCCGGTTCGTCTCGCGGATCAGCGCGGCGGTGGTCAGCCAGGCGTCCTCGCACCAGGTCCCGGTCGGCGTCAGCACGCCCTCGAACCCGAGCCGCTCGGCCGCGCGGGCGACCTGCGCCAGGTAGTCCAGATCCGCCGGCCGCTGCGCGCTCGGCCCCTGGGACTTGTTGGCGTGGAAGCGTTCCACGATCGTCCGGCCGTCCCCGGTGGTCGGCAGGAACCAGTGCAGTTTGACGCTCATCCGTTCCTCCTCGCGGCCTCGATGTCGGGCCCGTAACGGCGGTCGACGAACGCCGCGAAGTCGACCTTCCCGGGCAGCGTGCCCTCGTTGGTGAACGCGTCGGAAAGCTGCTGCTCGGACGCGACGACGGAATCGTCCAGCGGGATCGGCCGGTCCCGCCCGGCGGAAACGGCCTTCTTCGCCACCTCCGGCTTCAGCCCGGTCTCCGCCGCCCACGCGCGCGCCCACTCGTCCGGATGCGAATTGGCCCACAGCTGGGCTTTCACCACGCGCTGCACGAAATCCTTGATCGCCGAGTTCTTGCCCGGATCGGCGAGCGCGGTCGTGCTGGCCGTCTCGAAGGCGAGCCCGTTGGACGCGCCGCGACCGTCGGCGAGCACCCGGGCGTGCGCGTCGATCTGGGCTTGCGCGGTGTACGGGTCCCAGATCGCCCACGCGTCGATCTGGTGCTGGGTGAACGCGGCGAACGCCTCGGACGGTTGCAGGAACGAGAGCTTGATGTCCTTTGTGGACAAACCGGCCTTCTTCAGCGTATTCAGCAGCTGGCCGTGCGCCGAACTCCCCTTCGCCACACCGACCGTCTTGCCCCGCAAAGACGCGACATCGGTCAGCGGCGAATCCGGCGGCACCAGAATGGTTTCCCGTTCCACATTGCTCTTCGCCACGCTCACCACGGAGATCTTCGCCTTCGACGCCGCCGCGAAAATCGGCGGCGTATTGCCGACCCGGCCGACGTCGATCGCGCCCGCCGACGCCGCCTCCAGCAACGGCGGCCCGGAGGTGAAGGTCGACCATTCGATCCGGTACGGCGCGCCGCTCAGCTGATTCGCAGCCGTGAGCAGGGATTTCACCCCGCCTTTCTGGTCGCCGACGCGAAGCGTGACCTTCTTCAGCTCGGCGGGCGACACCGCGGCGGGCACCGGCGCGCGACCGTCCGAAGCGGACGACGAGCAGGCGGCGAGCCCGGTCAGCAGAAGCGCCGCGGCCAGGACGTTACGCAGGTGCACCTTCGGTCACTCCCAGATCGGCCAGGACGCGGCTGCGCACCTCGGCATGGTCGGCGGCCTTCCGCGGACGCGGCTGGCCGAGAACGTGTTCGGCGACGATGTGGCCTTCGCCGAGGACGAGGATCCGGTCGGCGAGTACGAGCGCCTCGTCGACGTCATGCGTCACCAGCAGTACTGCGGGTTTGTGCGTGCGCCACAGATCCTCGACAAGCCGGTGCATCGCCAGCCGGGTCAACGCGTCAAGCGCGCCGAACGGTTCGTCCAGGAGCAGCAGATCCGGCTCGCGGACCAATGCCCGGGCGAGCGAAACCCGTTGCGCCTCACCGCCGGAGAGCGTGAGCGGCCACTTGTCGGCGTGCTCCGCGAGCCGCACTTCCGCTAGCGCTTTCTCCGCGACAGCGCGGCCGTTGTCCTGGTGCAGGCCGAGCACGATGTTGCGCCAGACCTTGCGCCAGGGCAGCAACCGCGGCTGCTGGAAGGCGACCGAAACCGTCCCGTCAATGCTGGCCGTGCCCTCGATCTCCTGATCCAGCCCGGCCAGCACCTTCAGCAGCGTCGACTTCCCGGACCCGCTTCGTCCGAGCAGCGCGACGAACTCGCCGCGGCCGATGTCCAGGTTGAGTCTGTTGAGGACAGTCCGGTCCCCGAATTTCTTCGCGAGGTCACGGACCTCTACTACCGGGCTCGCCATCGCAGGGCCCTCCTTTCGAGCAGCCGGACGAGCGCGTCGGTGACGAGCCCCAGCACGGCGTAGACCACGAGCCCGACCACCACGACGTCGGTGCGCAGGAATTCGCGGGCATTGTTGATGAGATAACCGATCCCGGCGTCCGCGTTCACCGTTTCGCCGACGATCAGCGCCAGCCACGCGACCCCGAGCGACTGCCGCAGCCCGACCAGCGCCTGCGGCAGCGCACCCGGCAGAACGACGTGCCACAACCGTTCGCCGCGCGTGAACCCCAGCGCCCGCGCGGCTTCCACGAGCTGTGGATCGGCGGTGCGGATTCCCGAGTGGACATTCAGATACAACGGGAACGCCACGCCGAGGGCGACCAGGACGATTTTGGTCTCCTCGCCGATCCCGAACCACAGGATGAACAGCGGGATCAACCCGAGGAACGGCAAGGTGCGCAACATCTGCACCGGCGGATCGACCAGCGCCTCGCCCCACCGGGACAGCCCCGCGACGGCGCCGAGCAGGAGCCCGGCCAGCGCCCCGAGCGCGAACCCCGCGCCGACGCGGCCCAGCGAAACAACGAAGGCACTGCCGAGTTCGCCGCTGCGGGCGACGTCGACGCCGGCTTGCAGGACAGTCAGGGGAGAACTGAGTTTGTCGGGCGGCAACGCGCCGGTCGAGCTGGCGATCTGCCACGCCGCGACCAGCGCGACCGGGCTGATCCAGCGCCGCAGCGACGGCAACCGCCGCCGCGGCGCACGCTTCGGCGCGGCCGTTTCGGCGCGCGGCAGCACGCCCGTGGTGGAAATCGACACGGATTTCTCCCGGGTGGGGGTTTTCGGTTCAGGGAACGGGATTCAGCGGCGGGACAGACAGACCGCGCTCGCCTGCTGCCGGAGGTCGACGTGCAGGCGGCACACGAGGAGGACGCCGCGCTTCATGCCCCCGAGCTTCGATCCCCGGACGGGTGAAGTCAATGTCGCGCTTTCCGGCTCTCACGCACTGGAACCCGCACGCCGGTGTACGGGGTTTGTTCACCCGGCCGGTACGCGGATGCCCGGGATGCGGGACGGGTTTCCCGGGCTGGTGCCGAACATGGGACGAGCCGTGCTGGTGCTTGCTCAGGGGTTTCCCAGTCAGCTCCGCACATCCGATGCGTTCAGTCCGTGATCCGGCCGGTCATCGCGGCGGCTACCCTGGCAAACCACCGAATGTCTGGAGCCGTCGCGAAAATTGTCGGTGCTGTGCGGTACAAGATCACTATGGCTATTTCCACGGCACAGCAAGCGTTCTTCGCCCCGACTCCGCACTGCACACCCCATAGGCGCAACCGCGCCGCCCCGCAGCCAACCTGCGACGCCATCGCTGCGGCGACCTCCCGGCCAACGAGCCGATTCCGCCGCCAGCCTCCGGCACTGCGCGCCGCGCCGCGCTTTCGGCCGCCTGAACCGAGACCCGGCTCAGCCGCCGAACATCAGCCGCCATTCCTCCAGCGACCGGGGCCGGAAGACGAAGTTCGTCCCCTTCACCCGCGACAGCGACGCCGAAGACTCCGGCGAATACTGGTGTCCTGGATACACGACCGGATCGCCCGGAAGCGTCGCCAGCCATTGCAGGCTGCGGAAAATCGCGTCCGCGTCGCCGCCCGGGAAGTCGGTCCGGCCGCAGCCCTCCAGGAACAGCGTGTCCCCGGAAACCAGCCGGTCGCCGACCAGGAAACACTGGCTTCCCGGCGTGTGCCCCGGCGTGTGGAGCAGCCGGATGTCGATCGAACCGACCGTCACGACGTCGTCGTGCTCGTGGGCGCGCAGATCGGTGTCCGACACGCCGGTCACCCGGCGCACCCATTCGCTTTCCTGCGCGTTGACGTGGATCGGCACCGGCCGCAGCGCGAGCAGTTCCGCGATGCCCGGCAGCGAGAAGCCCATCATGTCGCCGCCGACGTGGTCGGGGTGGTGGTGCGTCGCGAGCACGCCGGTCAGCCGCATCCCGTCGGACTCCAGCGTCTCGACCAGGTCGCCCACCGCGTACGCCGGGTCGACCAGCACCGCCTCGCCCGATTCGCGGTCCCCGATCAGGTAAGCGAAATTCACCATCTGGGTCGCGACGGGATCCCCGACGGCGAAATCGCGGCCGGCGAGCAGTTGGCGGAAGTAGAGCTGGTCTGCCATGCCCCGCAGCCTAACGGTCGCCGCTCACTCCCCCACGGAGCCGTCGGCGAGCTCCCGCAGCGCGTCGAGGTGCCCGACGTGCCGCGCGGTCTCCTGCACCACGTGCGCCAGCACCCAGCGGACAGTGAACTCCCCGGACCGCCGCGTCCGGTCCTCCGGCGTCAGCCCGGCCAGCGCCGCCACCGCCCGTTCCCGCTCGGCACGATAAGCCGCGATCACCCCCGCGACGTCGTCCTCTGGGGTCAGATCCCAGCTCGGATCCGGCGACCCCGGCCACAACGACGGCTCGTCGGCCCCGCCCGCCTCGATCACGAGCCACCACCGCTCGACCGCGGTCAGGTGCTTGAGCACGCCCAGCGCGCTGGTCCGCGGCGAACTGGGCAACGGAGTCGCGACCGCCTGTTCCCGGGTCAGCCCGGCGACCTTCTGCACCGCGGTCGCCCGGAGGAAGTCGAGGAACCGCGTCTGCACGGTCACCTCGTCGCCGTCGAGCGGATCCGGCCAGACGCGTTCTACCTCCGCCATGGCCCCGACCCTACCGTCGCCGGGCAGGAATACCCTCGGCGTCATGGTGTGGGGATTTCTGTGCGCGCTGCTGTCCGCGGTGGCCTACGGCGTCGCTTCGGTCATGCAGGCGGTGGCCGCGAAGGCCGCCCCCGACGAGGGCGGTTCCGGCGTCGATCCGCGCCTCCTCCTGCGCGTGCTGCGACAGTGGAAGTTCGTCGTCGGCCTGCTGCTAGACGGCGTCGGCTTCGTCGCGCAGATCGCCGCCCTGCACGTCCTGCCGCTCTTTCTCGTGCAGGCCACCCAAGCCGCAAGCCTCGCGGTAACAGCAGTCGCGGTGCGGGTCTTCGGCGTCCGGCTCGGTGCCCGGGAATGGACCGCCGTAGGCGTCATGTGCGCCGGACTCGCGTTGCTCGGTTCGTCGGCAGAAAGCGAGGGCTCAACTGAGGTCGGCCTGGCCTTCCGCCTGACGCTGGCCGGTGCCGCCGTCGCACTGGGAATCGCCGGACTCCTAGTCGGCCGCGCCAGCGACCGCGTCCGCACCGCCGGACTAGGCCTGGTCGCCGGCCTGTGCTTCGGCCTGGTCGCGGTCGCCGGACGGGTCATCCCCAGCCTCGCACCTCTGGACCTGCTGCGCGATCCCGCCTTGTACGTCGTCGCCGTCGCAGGCGCTCTGGCGATGCTGTTCTTCGCCACCGCCTTGCAACGCGGCAGTGTCACAACGGCCACCGCCATGATGGTGCTCGGCGAAACAGTCATGCCGTCGCTGATCGGCGTCGTGCTGCTCGGCGACCGCACCCGCCCCGGCTTCGCCGTCGTCGCGCTGATCGGTTTCGTCCTCGCCGTCGCCGCCGCCCTGGCGCTGGCCCGATTCGGCGAACCCGAACCAGCCGTCTCAGCCGAAGAACAGCCCCCGGAAACCGAGCCCGCCAGCCGCGACGCCCACCGGTAGCCCCAGCTCCCGCCGTCCTGCGCCGCGAAGGTTAGGCTAGCCTTCGCAACTGGCGGGACAAACGGGAGCAATCGGCGAACGAACCAGCCCCGCCCGCACGAATGGAGGGGCCGGTGACCACGCCCGCACAACCGGCTGGAGACAACGCACAGCCTGGCGCGAACCCTCGCCGCCGGCATCCCGACCTCCGCCAACCCGACGCGGAGGCCCTGGTGACCACCGCACCCCTCACCAGCCGCGATGTTCTCCGCATTGCCGAACCGGCCAACGGAAACGCATCCGCGCCGCAGGCCACCAGAACCGGCGAAGCGCTCGTCCCGGCAACCGAGCCCACGGCTGGAGAGCACCCGCTGCCCAGCACGACCGCCAGGCAACGGCACCCACCCGCGCGGAGGCACCGGTGACCACCATCCCGCCCACGACTGGCCGAGGCCTCCGGCGCGGCGCTGCCGCCAGCCAACCGAAACCCCGCCCACGCAGCCATCCGCCCGACCTCCTCTCGCCCCACCGAGAGGTGCCGGTGACCACCACGCCGCCCACAACTCGCCGACGCCTCCTGCACGGCGCTGCCACCGGCCCAACCCTTACTCACCTCACGCGGAGACTCCGGTGACCACGACCCCATCGACCACCGGCCGCCAAGCCCTCCACGACACCATCACCAGCCGCCCCAAACCCGCCCACCCCACGCGGAGACGCCGGTGACCACCACCCCACCCACCACAAGCCGCCAAGCCCTCCACGACACCATCACCAGCCGCCCCAAACCCGCCCACCCCACGCGGAGGCACCGGTGACCACCACCCCACCCACCACAAGCCGCCAAGTCCTCCGCAGCGCCATCACCGGCCAACGGAAATCCGTCCTCTCCGCCTCCATCCTCGCCGCAGGTCACCAAGGCGGCGAAGCGCTCGTCCCCGTAGTGATCGGCGTCGTACTCGACCGAGCCGCAGGCGACAGTTCCGCCCTCACCCTCCTCGGCTGGCTCGCCGTACTCGCCGTCGTCTTTCTCGTGCTCTCGTCCAGCTACCGTTTCGGCGCGCGAGCCGCCGAGCGGGCGTCCGAGCGGGCCGCGCACGAGATCCGGCTCGCGGTCAGCCGTCGGGTCCTGCATCCTCGCGGCGGAGCGGAAAGCGGCTCGCTCGCCGGGGAATTGGCGAGCGTCGGGACTTCGGACGCCCGCCGCGTCGGGATGGTCAACGCGGTGCTTCCGTTCGGCATCGCAGCACTCGCGGGGCTGGTCGTGAGCGCGGTGGTGCTCCTCCGGATGTCCGTGCCGCTCGGGCTGCTCGTCCTCCTCGGCACGCCGCCCCTGCTCTTCCTCGCCCACCTCATCGGCAAACCGCTCGAGAAACGCAGCGAACTGGAGCAGGAACGCGCCGCGCACGCCTCGGGCGTCGCCGCCGATCTCGTCAGCGGGCTGCGCGTCCTGAAGGGCATCGGCGCGGAACCGGCGGCAACAGCACGCTATCGCCGCACCAGCCGCGATTCCCTGCGGGCGACCATCCGCGCCGCCCGCGCACAGGCTTGGCACAACGGCGCACTGCTCGCCCTCACCGGGATCTTCATCGCGATCGTCGCACTCGTCGGCGGCTCGCTCGCCGCGAATGGCGAGATTTCCGTCGGCGATCTGGTCGCCGCTGTCGGACTGGCCCAGTTCCTCCAGACACCGTTCACCATCTTCGCCTGGGTCAACGGCCAGCTCGCCCAGGGCCGCGCCTCCGCCGGACGAGTCGCCGCCGTGCTCAGCGCTCCCCCAGCTGTCCCGGACGGAACCGGCGAGCTGCCCGTCCCAGCGAGCGGCAGCGTGACGTTTTCCGCGGTATCGCAAGGAAAACTCCGCGAGCTCGACCTCACCGTCCCGCCCGGCGAGCTGCTCGGCGTCGTCACCACCGACCCCGCCACGGCCACCGATCTCCTTGACTGCCTGGGCCGGTTCGCCGACCCCAGCAGCGGAGCCGTCCACGTCGACGCTGTCAATCTGTCCACTGTGGACCCAGAACGAGTCCGCGACGTCGTCCTCGTCGCGGCGCACGACACCGATCTGTTCGAAGGCACCGTAGAAGACAACGTCCGCGGCGGAATGCCCGCGATCCCCGACGGAGTGCTCACCGCCTCAGCCGCCGACGAGGTTGCCGCGACTCTCCCGTCCGGCACCGCTACGACGGTCACCGAACGCGGGCGATCGCTGTCCGGCGGGCAACGACAACGCGTCGCCCTCGCGCGCTCTCTCGCCACGGAAGCGACAGTCCTGGTGCTGCACGATCCGACCACCGCCGTCGACACCGTCACCGAAGCCCGCATCGCCACCGGAGTGGCGGAACTGCGCCGGAACCGGACGACGATCGTGGTCACCACCAGCCCGGCCCTGCTCGCCGCGACCGACCGGGTCGTGCTGATCGAAGACGGCCAGGTCGTCGCGGAAGGCAGCCACGCCCAACTGGTCCGCGCCGAGGCGGCTTACCGAGCGGCGGTGCTGTCATGACCGAACGCGAACTTCTGCCCGTCGCCGCCGGACCGCGCGTCCGGGCCGTGCTGCTCGACTTGCTGCGCCAGGCGAAAGGCCGCGCCGCCGGGTCCTTCGCGTTCGTGGTCGGCGCGACCGCGATCGGCCTGCTCACCGCTCCCCTGCTCGGCCGGGTCGTCGACCTGGTCGCCACCCGGCAGCCCGCGTCCGCGCTCGGGTACCCGGTCGCCGGGCTGGTCCTGGTCGCCGTGACGTCCGCGATAGCCACCGCCATCGGCGTCTCGATGCTCGCCCGGCTCGGCGAAACCATGCTCGCCGACCTGCGCGAACGGTTCATCGACCGCGCGCTCGGCCTGCCGCTGGAGCAGGTCGAGAAGGCCGGTTCCGGCGACCTGACCACCCGCGTCACCAACGACGTCTCGGTCGTCGCCGAAGCAGTCCGGCAAGCCCTGCCCGCGCTCGCCCGCTCAGTGCTGACGATCGTGCTCACCCTGGTCGCGATGGCGATCCTCGACTGGCGTTTCCTCGCCGCGGCCCTGCTGGCGGTCCCGATCCAGCTGCACACCGTCCGCTGGTACGTCCGCCGCGCGACCCCGCTGTATGCCGCCCAGCGCGCCGCCGTCGGCGCGCAGCAGCAACAGCTTCTCGACACCATCGGCGGCGCCAAGACGGTCCGCGCGTTCCGTCTCGCGGACGCGCACGTCGATCGGGTCCGCGAACGGTCCAACGGCGCGGTGAAGCTGGCATTGCGAGGAGTTCGGCTCGCGACCCGCTTCTACGGACGCCTGAATCTCGCCGAGTTCGTCGGGCTGTCAGCCGTACTTGCCGCCGGTTTTCTTTTGGTGGGCGCGAATCTCGCGACCGTCGGTGTCGCGACGGCGGCCGCGCTGTACTTCCACAGCCTCTTCGGGCCGATCAACACCGCGCTCGCGCTGGTAGACGACGCGCAGGCGGCGACCGCGAGCCTGTCCCGGCTGATCGGCGTGGCAGATCTCCCCGTGCCCGCCGAACCGACCCGGGTGAGCCGTCCGGTCGACGCGTCGGTGAAGGCCGTCGACATCGGACACTCCTATGTGGACGACCATCCGGTGCTTCGGGGCGTCGATCTGGAAGTCGCCCCAGGTGAGCGAGTCGCGCTGGTCGGGGCAAGCGGGGCCGGGAAAACGACGCTCGCGAAACTGATCGCCGGAATCCACCAGGCCAGCAAGGGTGCGGTGTCGATCGGCGGTGTTCCGCTCGACCAGCTCGGCCCGGCCGCCACCCGTCGCGCGGTGGCGTTGATCAGCCAGGAGGTGCACGTCTTCAGCGGCCCGCTGGCGGATGATCTCCGCCTCGCCGCTCCCGAGGCCAGCGACGACGATCTCCAAAGGGCACTTGCGAAAGTCGGCGCGGCCGAGTGGGTCGAAGCGTTGCCGGACCGGCTCGCGACGGTCGTCGGCGAGGGCGGGCACCGGCTGACCGTCACGCAGGCTCAGCAACTCGCGCTGGTCCGCCTGGTGCTCGCCGACCCGCCGGTGGCGATCCTCGACGAAGCGACGGCCGAAGCAGGCAGCGCAGGGGCGAAAACGCTGGAAGCCGCCGCAGCCGCCGCGCTCGAAGGTCGTACCGGCTTGATCGTGGCGCACCGTCTGACCCAGGCGGCGGCTTCGGACCGCATTGTCGTCCTGGACGCCGGTGCGGTGGTCGAATCCGGGACACACGACGAACTGGTCGCCGCGGGCGGCCGATACGCGACGCTCTGGACCGCCTGGTCCGGCCTCCGCAGGACGGAGTGATCCGGCTATGCGGCGTATCCGCCGTCGATCCTCAGCACCGCACCGGTGACGTAGGAGGCCTGCGGGCTGGCAAGGAAAACGACGCCCGCTGCGATCTCCTCCGGCCTGCCGTACCGCCCGATCGCTGTGGTCGAAAGGAACATGGACGCGGCCGGACTGTCGGCGGGATTCCCTTCGGTGTCAACGAATCCGGGCTGGACGACGTTGACCGTGATGCCCCGCTGCGCGAGATCGCGGGCCGCACCCCGGCTGAAGCCTTCGAGAGCCGACTTCGTGCCCGTGTAATACGCCATCCCCTGGAAACCCGCCCGCGCGGCCACCCCCGAGCTGATGCTGACGATCCGCCCGCCCTCAGGCAGCAACGGCACCGCCGCCTGGATCCCGGCCACCACGCTGGTGTAGTTGACGGCAAGCTGCCGCTCGACAGCGACCTGGTCGGCTGACTCGCTGCCGACGAGATCACCGCCGCCCGCGGCCGCGTTGTTGACCAGGATGTCCAGCTTCCCGAACCGCTCGACCACCCGCCCGATCAAGCCCGCCGCCTGCGCCGCGTCCGCCTGGTCGGCCCGGAATGCCGCCGCGCGCACCCCCCTCGCCTCAAGTTCCGCGACCACGGCCTCGGCCCGATCCGCCGAGGACGAATAGCTGATCGCGACGTCGGCCCCTTCGTCGGCAAGGGCAAGCGCCGAGGCCGCCCCGATCCCCCGCGACCCGCCGGTCACGATCGCCACTTTGCTGTCCAGCTTTCCCATGCGCTTCCCGCTTTCCCCTAAGCCGCGACGTGCCGCGGAGTTCTTGACCGCGCGGTCCACCATAAGGATGGTGGACCGCGCGGTCAAGAACCTTTACCCTGGTCCGCATGGCACGTCCGCGCACATTCGACGAGAAACAGGTGCTCAACGCCGTCCGCGATCAGTTCTGGGACGCCGGTTACGCCGCGACCTCGCTGGAAGACCTGATGCGGGTCAGCGGATTAGGCAAAGGCAGCCTGTACGCGGCGTTCGGTGACAAGCGCCAGCTCTTCCTCCGGGCGCTGCGCAGCTACACCGACGAAAGCCACGACGCGCTCCGGAAAGCCCTCTCCGACACGCCGCGAGCCCTGGACGCACTGCGCCTGCTCATCGAGGCGCCGATTGACGAACCCGGCACACGGCGCGGCTGCCTCATGGCCAACAGCACGTGCGAACTAGGCAACGCGGATCCGGAAGTCCTCGCCCACGCCCACCGCACTTACGAGACGTCCACAGCGCTGATCCGCGACTGCGTCGCGCGCGCCCAACGCGAGGGCGACCTACCGGCCGAAGCGGATCCGATCGCACTGGCGCGAGCCCTTCTCGCCGCACAACAAGGGCTCGTGTTCATGAGCCGGACCGGGCTGGACACGGCCACGCTCACCGCCACCGCACACTCGCTCGCGGCTCAACTCCTGCCGGACCGCACCAACGCCTGATCCGGCAGGCAAAGCCCAGCTAACCGGACGGGGAACCCGGGATTCGCACCGGATTCCCCGCCCGGGCTTCAGGATTCTTCCGACCTGATCAGCGACAGCGGACGCAGGTCAGTCCAGTTCTGCTCGATGTGGTCCAGACAGGCTTGCCGCGCGTCCGGGCCAAATGTGGTCCGCCAGCCGTCCGGCACGGTCGCGAAGTCCGGCCACAAGCTGTGCTGGCCCTCGTCGTTCACGAGAACCCGGTAAACGCCGTCAGGGTTTTCGAACGGATTCGTCATCACTCAGTCCTCTCCCAGTTCGCTCAGCGAATCCCGCTCACCGCGTACTCGACCGGGTCAGCCCCGGCGGCTCGTCGATCCACAATGGACTGCAGGATCTCGCCCACCCGCACAGCCGTGTTCGACAGCAGCGACGACGTGATGCCATGCGTGTGCTCGGTGCCGCCTTGCAGATAGAGACCGCCGCGCACAACGGGATCAGTGGTGATCCGGTAGTCCCGCTCGACTTTCAACCGTCCCTCGTCGTCCCTGCGGCATTGCCCGGCCAGCCCGCCGAGCAGCGACGTCGGATCCGCGGGCAGATAGCCGGTCGCGTAGATGACGGCGTCGGCGTCCAGCACCGAACGCTCGCCGGTCGCCAGCGATTCGACCGTCGCGCGCACGTGCGTGCCCTGGTCGGCGACCTCGACCGGCCGCGAGATGTTGAACAGCCGCAACCGTTCCACGCCGAGCACCTTTTCCTGGTACCGCCGCCGGTACAGCTCGTCGATGAGGTCCAGGTCGACCGCGGAGTAGTTCGTCGCGCCGTGGTAGCCCATCAAGCGTTCCTTGACCGGTTCGCTTGCCGCGTAGAAGGAATCGACCGCCTCGGGGTCGAAAATCCGGTTGGCGAACGCACTGTCGTCGGCGGGGCTGTAGCCGTAACGGGCGAACACCGCGCACACCTCGGCACGAGGGAATTCGTCGTGCAGCAAGGCGGCGACCTCGGCCGCGCTCTGGCCGGCGCCGACCACCACGAACCGGCGCGCGTCCGTGCCGCGCAACGACTCGACGCGGTGCAGCAGTTCGCTGTTGTGCCAGATCCGTTCCCCGGCAACGACGCCGTCGGGCAGTTTCGCCCGCAATCCGGTTCCCAGCACCAGATTCCGCGCCCGGAGCTCGGTGATTTCGCCGTCCGCCTCGGCGCGCACGTCGAAGAACGCGATCTCGTCGCCGTCGCGCACCGGTTCGACCGAGACGACCTCGCTGCCGTAGGACACCAGGTCGTCGACCTTCGCCGCGGCCCACTCGAAGTAGTCGTGGAACTCGACGCGCAGCGGGAACAGGGTCTTGTGGTTGATGAAATCGACCAGCCGCCCCTTCTCGTGCAGGTAGTTCAGGAACGTGAACGCGCTGGCCGGGTTCCGCATCGTCACGAGGTCCTTGAGGAACGACACCTGCATCGTCGCGGTGTCGATCAGCATCCCGCGATGCCAGCCGAAGCGGGGCTGACGCTCCAGGAAGTGCGCCGTGACCGTCTCCCCCGAGCCCGCGTTGTGCTCGGCGAGGGCGATCGCGAGCGCGAGGTTGGACGGCCCGAACCCGACTCCGACCACGTCGTACACCGGCACCTGGCTGTCCTCGGCCCCTGCTCGTGACATGAAAGTCCCCTAGCGCGGCACTGCCGCATCACCGTTCCCGACTGACCAATGCTCAAGAAACCCTAACCTAACTTAGGTAAGCCTCAACTAGTACTGTCTGGGTGATGTTCGTCCCGACCACGAAAGGTGCACCGCCGATGCGCGTGGCCATGTTCGGCTACCAGACCTGGGGACACCGCACCCTGAAGGCCCTCCTCGACGCAGGCCAGGACGTGCGGCTGGTGGTCACCCACCCGCCGAGCGACCACGCCTACGAACGGATCTGGAGCGATTCGGTCGCCGGACTGGCCGAGCAGCACGGAATCCGCACGCTGCTGCGCACCCGCCCGGACGACGCCGAACTTCTCGACGAGCTGAAGGCCGCGGACCTGGACCTCATCGTCGCGAACAACTGGCGCACGTGGCTGCCGCCGGAGATCTTCACCTTGCCGCGCAACGGCACGCTCAACGTGCACGATTCGCTGCTGCCCGCCTACGCCGGCTTCTCCCCCATCATCTGGGCGCTGATCAACGGCGAGCCGGAGGTGGGCGTCACCGCGCACATGATGAACGACGAACTCGACGCGGGCGACATCGTGGCCCAGCGCGCCGTTCCGGTCGGCCCGCGCGACACCGCCACGGATCTGTTCCACCGCACCGTGGACCTCATCGAACCGCTGGTGACGGAAGCGCTGGGCCTGATCGGCTCCGGCACGGTCGTCCCGATCGCGCAGGACCGGACGAAGGCGAGCTTCTTCCACAAGCGAGCGCCGCGCGACAGCCTCATCGACTGGACGTGGTCGGCCGAGGAACTGGACCGCTTGGTGCGCGCCCAATCCGACCCGTACCCCAACGCCTTCACCTACCACCGCGGCGAGCAACTGCGCATCGTGCGCGCGTCGGTTTCGGACGGCCACTACGGCGGGACTCCTGGCCGCATCTTCATCCGCGAAGGCGAGGGCGTGGTGATCGTCGCGGGCCGGGAGGCGCGGCGCGGTCAGTCGCCGGGGTTGCGGATCGAACGCGTCCGGACGGCCGACGACCGGGAGCTCTCGGCTGCGGAGTACTTCACGACCATGGGCGGGTATCTCACCGACCGTCCGTGACCGCTCGTGAGTGCCGGTTCCAACCGGCACTCACGAGGTCTCGTCAACGCTCGGAAACCTTGCCCCCGTCGACTTCCAGCCGCCGCGTCACCGACACCGCGTCCAGCATCCGGCGGTCGTGGGTCACCAGAAGCAGCGTCCCGGGGTAATCGTCCAAAGCGGACTCGAGCTGTTCGATCGCGGGCAGGTCGAGGTGGTTGGTCGGCTCGTCCAGCACCAGCAGGTTCACCCCGCGCGCCTGCAGCAGCGCCAGCGCCGCCCGGGTGCGCTCGCCGGGCGAAAGCGTCGCCGCCGGACGCAGCACGTGCGCGGCTTTGAGCCCGAATTTCGCCAGCAGGGTACGGACTTCCGCGTCGGCGAGCGACGGGACCTCCTGCGCGAACGCGTCCGCCAGCGGGAGGTCGCCGAGGAACAGCCGCCGGGCCTGGTCGACCTCGCCCACCACGACGCCCGGCCCGAGCGCGGCCTTGCCCTCGTCGAGCGGCACCCGGCCGAGCAACGCCGCCAGGAGCGTGGACTTGCCCGCGCCGTTCGCGCCGGTGATCGCGACCTTGTCCGCCCAGTCGATCTGCAGGTCCACCGGCCCGAGCGTGAACTCGCCGCGGCGCACGACCGCGCCCCGCAGCGTCGCGACCACCGCGCCCGCGCGCGGAGCGGCCGCGATCTCCATCCGCAGCTCCCACTCCTTGCGCGGTTCTTCGACGACCTCGAGCCGCTCGATCATCCGGTCCGTCTGGCGCGCCTTCGAGGCCTGTTTCTCGGTGGCCTCGCTGCGGAACTTGCGGCCGACCTTGTCGTTGTCGGTCGCCTTGCGGCGGGCGTTCTTGACGCCCTTCTCCATCCACGCGCGCTGCATGCCCGCCCGTGCCTCCAGCGACGCGCGGGTGTTGGCGTATTCCTCGTAGTCCTCGCGCGCGTGCCGCCGCGCGACCGCCCGTTCCTCCAAATAGGACTCGTACCCGCCGCCGTACGCCTTCACCTGGCGCTGCGCCAGATCCAGCTCCACCACGCGGTCGACGGTGCGGGCCAGGAACTCGCGGTCGTGGCTCACCAGCACGGTGCCCGCGCGCAGCCCGGTGACGAACCGCTCCAGCCGGGCGAGCCCGTCAAGGTCGAGGTCGTTCGTCGGCTCGTCGAGCAGGAAGATGTCGTACCGGCTGAGCAGCAGCGACGCCAGCCCGGCGCGCGCGGCCTGCCCGCCGGAAAGCGAAACCATCGGCTGGTCGAGGTCGACGGCCAGCCCGAGATCCGCGGCGACCTCGCCGGCGCGGTCGTCCAGGTCGGCGCCGCCGAGCGCGAGCCAGCGGTCCAGCGCGGTGCCGTATGCGTCGTCGGCACCGTCGATGCCCGCGGTAAGCGCATCAGTCGCCGCATCGAGCGCGGTTTGCGCTGTCGCGACACCCGTGCGTCGCGCGAGGAAAGCGCGCACCGACTCGCCCTCGCGCCGCTCCGGCTCCTGCGGGAGATGCCCGACGGTGGCGGTCGGCGGATTCAGCCGCACCTCGCCGGATTCCGGGCGGGCCAGCCCGGCCAGCGTGCGCAGCAAGGTGGACTTGCCGGCGCCGTTGACGCCGACCAGGCCGATCACCTCGCCAGGGGCGACGACGAGATCGAGACCGGAGAAGAGAACGCGGTCACCGTGGCCCGCGGCCAGGTCCTTCGCGACGAGTGTGGCGCTCATATCGCAGCCGAGTTTACGGGTGCCGCTCGCGCCGCGTGCCGCGTGTCGGCTCCGTCACTCCGAGTGGGTACTCTGGGCGGGTTGCCGGGTCCAACGAGAGCAGTGAGGTCGGTGAAAAGCGATGGCGGAACCCGCCCCCGTCCCGTTCGGCCGGGGGAAGCAGCGGGCTCCCCGGCCGACCGTCAGCAGACGGCGCGAGGTGAGCCACGCCAGCGCACGGTCGCTGCTGATGACCGTGCTGGGCGAGTACGTGCTGCCGCGCGACCGTCCGGTGTGGACGTCGATGCTGGTCGAATCCCTCGGCATGCTCGACATCGAGGAGAAGTCCGCGCGCCAGGCGCTGGCCCGGTCCGCGGGCGAGGGCTGGCTGGTGTCCGAACGCATCGGCCGCCGCGTCCGCTGGTCGCTGACCCCGCCCGGGCGGCGCCTGCTCACCGAGGGCGCCGACCGCATATACGCCTTCGGCCGCGACACGCACGCCTGGGAGAACCGCTGGCTGATGCTGATCGTCTCGGTACCGGAAGCGAAGCGCGACCTGCGCCACCGCCTGCGCACCCGGCTCACGTGGGCCGGCTTCGGTTCGCCGGTGGCCGGCGTCTGGGTCAGCCCGGATCCGAGCCGCGAGCCCGAAGCACAGAAGATCGTCGCCGAACTGGGCCTCGAAGCGCAGGCAATGTCGTTCACCGCGGAGTACGGCGCGATCGGCGACCAGGAAAGCATGGTCGCGCGGTCCTGGGACCTGTCCGAGCTGACCGACCGGTACGAGGACTTCATCGACCGCTTCACCGGCGTGTCCCCCTCCGGCGCGCAAGCGGTCCTGCGCGCGCAAACCGAACTGGTGCACGAGTGGCGGCGTTTCCCGTTCCTCGATCCCCAACTGCCCGCGGAACTGCTGCCCGCAAGCTGGAGCGGAGCCAAGGCAGCTGAACTGTTCCACCGCAAACACGTGGAATGGCGCCCCGCCGCGCAGGCGTACTGGGACCAACTGACCGCGAACGAGGAGCAAGCATGACGAGGCTGGAACGCGACGGCGGGCTCGCCGTGCTCACCATCGACGAACCGCCGCTCAACCTCTACACGAAACCGCTGCAGGACGCGCTTCTGGACGCGATCAGCTCGCTGGAGGAAACCCCCGCCCGAGCCCTCCTGATCCGCGCCGAAGGCCGCGTCGTGAGCGGGGGTGTCGATGTCGCGCTCTTCGATGCGCAGTCCTCTCCGGCTGAGGCGAAGGTGCTCTTCGACGAGCTGCTCACGGTGCCGGATCGCCTTGCCGCACTGCCGTTCCCGACGGTTTTCGCCGCGCATGGCCTTTGCCTGACCTGGGCTTTCGAGGTCGCCATGGCGTGCGATCTGCTGCTGGCCGCATCGCGGGCGAAGTTCGGTTTGGTGGAGAAGGTCGTCGGCCTGACGCCCACGATGGGCGGCACGCAGCGCCTCGCCGCTCGGGCCGGGGTGGCGCGGGCTAAGGAGTTCGTGTTCACCGGCTCTCCCTTTGACGCGGCCACGTTGGAGCGATGGAACGTCGTCAACCGCGTTCTCCCGGATGAGGGTTTCGACGAGGCTGCGCGGGAGTTCACGCGTCAGCTCGCCGAAGGCCCCACCCAGGCGCACGCCGCGACGAAGCAAATCCTGGCGCACTTCGAACACGGCGGGGTGCCAGAGGCGAACGCGCACGTGACGGCTATTGCCGCGGATCTGTACAACACGGAGGACCTGCGGGGCGCGGTGAAGTCGTTCCTGGCCGATGGGCCTGGGAAGGCACGGTTCAGCGGTCGCTGAGCGGGTTGCTCTTTAGCCCTGGTCCTTCTGCTGGACCAGGGCTGATTTTTTGGGGTGCCCATGGGTTGCCGGGGCTGGCGGCTCCGGGGCGGTTGATCATGGCGGTGTCGTCCGGCCTCTCGCGCGGGGAACCTCGGTCGCCTGGGTTTGTGCAGGTCAGGGACTAATGAAGACCTCGTTGCGGGGCCGGTTTCGGGACCCGCTAGAGTAGTCGCATCGCACTCCACGAGGGGTTCCTCGGGGAGTGAGGAGTCCGGGCTGTGGCGCAGTTTGGTAGCGCACTTGACTGGGGGTCAAGGGGTCGCAGGTTCAAATCCTGTCAGCCCGACCGGAGACAAAAGCCGCTCGACCAGGGTGAAAACCCAGGTCGAGCGGCTTTTTTTCGAGCCGTGCTTGATGTCCGCGACGATCAAGGGCGCTCGGGCTTGGGGACCATTTGGGGACCAGCAGGCCCGAGCAACTGGGCTCGCCGCCGTGAGAAGAGCGCAGAAGACGAGGCCACACGGTCGAAGCGCGGCAAGACCTGCGGCCCTCGGCGGGGAGGTGCCGAAAGCTGACCCGCTGAACTTGGCGCCGCACTTGTCGCCAATCGGTCGTCCGTCGCGATTGTGCCTGCGGCCGAACGCAAGCGGGCATCGTTCACGGAGGCGCGAACAGGCCGTGACCACGCTCTAGAGCAGATCCGGGGCACGCGATTCCGAGTGAGCCGCAGCGCGAAAATCCGGCGGCCCGGCAGCCGGAGTTCCCGGGCCGGGAGCTACGGCCTCGCGAGGGCGAGGGATCACCGGGGAAAGAGCGCGCCAAAGGCCGCGCGTCAGACTGGCGCTGGCGGTGGCGCCGATCGTGTTCAACAGTACGTCGTCGGTGGCGCTGACCCGACCGGCGTCCAGCAGGTACTGCACGGCTTCGATCCCGATCGAGACGAGCGCCGCCGCCGCTGCTATCCGTGCGAGCGACTGCAGCCGGGGCACCCGAAACGGGACCAGCGCCGCGAGCGGCGCCAGCAGCACCAGGTTTCCCGCGATCTGCCAACCCGCGTCGGTTCCCAGCGCGGCGACGTCCTGGCCCGGAATCAGATGCAGGGTGCTGCCTTCGCCGTCCCCGGCGGGTGCGGTGACCAGGACGACGACCAGCCCGCCGCAGAGCAGAATCGCCGTGTCGACGGCGGCGGTGAACGTCGCGATCGAGAGCGGCAAGCGCCGGCTCCGGCGCACCGCCAGCACAACCCACAGGATCTGCGACACCGGCAACGCCAAGACCGCCGCCGGAATGATCCGTTCGACCACTGTGTCCATCCCGCGCCTCTCCCCTGAACCCCCTTCGCAAGATCACCTTCGCATCGGTCAGGGAGAGTGTCGTGTCGCCACGATCACCCGACTTGATGGACGGCCGGATCGCCGAATGCGCTGTCTTGCAGTGGGGTTCGACCACCCGTTCACCCGACGGCCGGGGGACGCAATTACGCCATTCGTGTAGCGCCAAGGATTCGGTGCCGAACGCGCTGGTCGCAGTGCCTGCGAGCGGGGTGGGCGGCGTTGGCCGACTTCGCCGTCGGCGGCGAAGTCGGGGCTTCTTGCCAGACGAGCCCGAGTGCCACGCCGGGCAGTCCGACCGCCCGGCGTGGCACTCGGGCTCGTCTTGGGTCGCCGCGATCGCCTCTGCCCTCTTCGGCCAGGATTCAAGCGACAGAACCCGAAATATGACCCGACCTGGGTGTGGCACCTGCCCGGAGACACTAACCGGGTCACCTCAGCTGCGGCTCGACGAGCGGCCTGGGCGCGCGCGTCCCGGCCCCTGGTTCTGGCCAGCAACGCCTGCCGGGGTCCCGCCCGCGCTGAAGGCTGCCCGGCCCGCTGAACGCAGGTGCGATCTCAGTCGTTGTCGTGTTCGGCGGTGTCGCCGGGCCACTGACCGGTGAGCTTGTCGTAGCCGGTCGCGCCGCCTCGGTCGACAGCCGCCTTCACCAGGCCGAAGATCGCTCCTTGTACGGACGCGGCCAAGAGCACCTCGCCCCATCCCCGGTCTTTCTGGGTCGGAGTCGGCGCCTTTTCCCTGCCGGAGATCAGCTTCCACACTCGTTCGAACACCGCGTTGGCGGCCAAACCGCCAAGCACGCCGAACAGCATGCCCAGCGGGCGGTACAGCAGCTTGTTCATCTTCACTTTCCTTCCGGGCTACCTTCCACAGCGCACAATCGGGGCGTTCTCGCTCGATCAAGCACTACCCGCTACCGCGGAGGTGTATGCGCGGCCGGGAGGTCGAAACCCAGTCGAAGCACGCGGCGCGTACCGGGTCGTCGTCCGCGGCCAGGCACTGACGGACAGGGGGCGGCCGGTGCGCCTCCATAGTCGCTTGTGGACAGTCCTGGCGGAGCTGGCCGGGATTCCGTTCGGGATCGGCGCACAGCAAAGCCATCTCGGTCTGTGCACGATGTCGCGCCGGGTGCGTCATCCTGTGCTGTCAGGAAGTGTTGGCCAGGATCGTGCGGCAGTCGGCGAGCAGGGATTCGTCGGCGGTGACGAATCCGTTGTAGACATCGAAATACTCGACGACTCCCTGCACAGTGTGCCGGCGAACCGAATCCAGTTCGGCGCGGGCCAGTGGTGCGGCTGGGCGGGCGGCGGGGCCTAGTTCCGCCAGGCCGCGCGCCAAGGCAGGCATCAGCACTCGGTTCGTGCGCCACAACGTGACCAGCACCGCCGCTGCTGCGTCGGCGTCGCCGTCGATGCGCCACAAGGCGGTCGCCAGTTGGTATCGCACCCATCGGTAGGGGTCGGATTCGTCATCGGCTTGGGCGAGCATCGTCCGCAGCCGTGCGCGGTAGGACGTCGCTGCTTGGCCGAGGACGCCGAGGGCTTCCGCGGCGGCCGTGATCGCGTACTCGCTTCCGTCCAGATGCCGGGCGATCACGGGGAGCACGACATCGGCGTCGCCGGTGATGCGCCACAGCGCGACCGCCGCGCCGATGGAATGGTCCCGGTCGGGTTCGCCGAGCAGCGAACGGAGTGCCGGGATCGCGGCGGCGGCACCAGGGCCGATCTTGCCCAAAGCTGGCACGGTTTCTCGGGTCTTGCCGTTCGAGAGGAGGTCAACCATCTCCGGCACGGCTTCCGCGGCGGCGGCGCCCATCTCCCCCAGCGCGCCCGCCAGCGCCTCGGCTTCCCCGGGGAAGTCCCCCATCCGGCGACGGATCAGCGGGACCAGATCGGCCGCGAGTTCGCCGAAACTGCCGATGGCGCTTCCGATCCCGGTGGGCAGCTGCTCTTGCTCGAGCACCCAGCGCAGGGCCGGCAACGCGCGCACGTCCCGCAATTCCGCCAGCACGGGCAGAATCGGGTTGAGATCGACGGAAACCCTCGCCGGCCCGGAGCCGCGCGGACGGGAAGTCTTGATGAGCCAACCCGGTTGGCCGGACAGCGGGTTGCTCCGTTCGGCTTCCCGGGGCATCGCGTCGAGGGCCTGGCTCAGCGCATCCGCCGCGGGAGCGGCCAGGACGCCGAAACCCGCCAACGCGGTCACTGCGTTGCCAGCCAGAAGCGGGTGCTCGTCGAGCGCGTTTTCGCCGATGCGTACGGCCAGCTCGCGGTAGTCGCCGCGCCAGCCGCGGACGAGGTCACTCGCCGCGTTCTGGGCGTCCAGGCGGCATTGTCGGCCGGCCGCGCCCGTCAGGCCGGCCAGCAGCCGGAGCCGGTCGCCGACCTGATCGCGGAAAGCCCAGCTCAGCTCTCGGACCGGCGAGGGTCCGTACGGATCCAGGCCCTCCGGCAGGCCGCTCCGGTGCAGTGCCTTCCGCTTCCGCAACTCGCCGGCGAGCGTCGGCGGCGCGCCCGGCAGGGTCTCGAACGGGACCGGCTCCGGCACGGGCTCGGGGGTGGCATGCTGGGCAGTCAGCAATTCCACCGCGAGCGCGAGCCTCTCGGCCGACAGCGATTCAGTGCCGGATCGGGCCAGCGCGGCGAGCGCGGCCAGTCGCACCTTCGGGGGCCCGGGCTCGGCCAACGCGGCGCGCACGCCGGAGAGGTCGACATCCGCCGAGCGCCGGGCGAACGTTCCGATCGTGGCGACCAGCGCAGCCGCGACGGCGGGCACCGCTTCCGCGGCGAGCCGCCGCTGCACCGCCGCCGCGACTTCGGCCACCTCGGACCGGCGGGCGAGCAGCGTGGCGCCGACAGCCTCCCGGACCTCCGCGTCGGGATCGGCCAGCAACGGCAGCAGTGCCCCAGCAGCGCCGCCCACCGCCGACGCTGCCTGCCCGTACCGCATGCGGTCGCGATCCGCCGGCGGCGAAGGCTGTTCCGCACCGCCGATGCTGGCCAGCAGCCGCAGCACAGCAGCGCGCCCGGGAAGGCCGGGGCACGCGGCGACGCGCACCAGGAACGGGACGGCCGCGACCGTGCATTCGTAGACATCGCCTTGGTGGTGCACCGCCCCGTACATGCCGTCGAGCGCGACCTCCCGCACGGCCGGGTCGGCAGACGCCAGCCCGCGCAGCAGCCCGGGGACGTCCCCCGCCGGTCCGTACGCGTGTTCCATCGCGACCCAGTCGATCTCGTCCAGCCCAGCGAAAACCTCGGCGGGCGCCTCGTTGTCCAGCACGTCGGGGATCATGCCACCGACCCCCGACAAAACCGGCCGCCCTTGTCCTAGGTCCCCCGTCCCGAGGCCCGTCCCGAGCCGAAGGCATGCGACCGCCTCGTCCCGATCTTCGCTCTGCCGACCGTCGGTCCCGGACACCGTCAACGCGTCACCCGAAAACGCACAATGCGTTTCACTTTCACGTTTCTGTCACCGTTCGCGTGAAGCAGGCACAATCGCGCGGGGCACTCTTTCGGCCGTGCTAGGATCGATTCAGAGAGAGCATCCATCGAACGTAGAGGCGCCCGATCGACGCATTCACCCGAGCCCGAGCGGAAAGCATTACCCGATCGGGCCGCTTCGGCACGGCCACGGGCGATCCCCGGGCATGCGGATGCGTCTCACCGGGATGAGCGGAATTCCGCGCGCAATTTCCGCGGGCCCCTGAAGTTTCCCGCGTTTCCGCCGCACTGACGTGCGGCTTTTTCGCGCAGACCAGCCGATGACCGAAAGGAATACCGTGATGAGCACCAGTTCGTCCGCGCCCTGTGCGCGACCGCTGATTCAGCGCACTTTGACCCACCTGGCCCAGCCCGCCGACCTCAACCACCAGGGAGACGTCGCGGGCGCGGTCATGTTCCGGCTGATCGACCACGCGGCCTGGCTCGTGACCCTCGAGTACAGCAACGGCCCGACGGCCACTCGCGCCGTGAAGCGCATGGAGTTCCTGAACCCCGTGCGAGAAGGCGGTTTGCTGCACGCCTGCGCGCGGATCGAGCGGGTCAACAACACCTCGATCGAAGTCCGCACCACGGTGACCGCCACCTACTGGTCGGGCTGGGCCGACGATCCCGAGGACCTCGCGGCGCCGCCGACGCCGGTGGCCTCCGCGGACTTGGTCTTCGTCGCGATCGACGTCACCGGAACGCCGCGGCCGGCGAACCCGGTGCCGGGGACCAGACTGTCGTCGGAGCGCCTGTACCTGCACCAGGAAGCGGCCTCCGGCTATCGCCGCTCCAGCCCGTGACACAAATCCGGAGCTCTTGAGCATTTCGCGAGAAGGCGGAAAGGAGGAGGAAAAGTAACCCATTACCGAAACCGCGAGCGGAAGTGCCGCTGAACGCCGTCAGAAGTGCCTGACCGGCGAGCAGTGTCTCAGCAGCTGTTATTCATCGCGGAAAAATCTGGCTGGCGGCGCGTCTAGTGCGTGCCGCCAGCCCGCTTCACGCTGCGTTCCAATCGGGTCCAGCGAGACTGTTCGAACGTCGCTCCCTCCAAGGGAATTGTCCCTTCGGTCAGTCTTCCTCAAGCGAACGGGAAAGGAATCGCTGAACGAATTTCGAAGCGGGAAATGCCAGTGAGGGCCCGTCCTTGCTGCTCAGCGGGCACCCCGGCTGAGCGAGCGAGTGGCCGGCCCGTTTCGAGCTCCGTCGGCGGCTTCGACGACACTCGGACCGGTTCGCCGAGCCATCGGCAGCTGGCCGGAGGTGTTCGCCGGGGCGCGCACGCGAGGGTGCCGCGCCCGGTGATCCGCGCAGGAGCCGAAAACCTTCTGCTGCCTGGCCGGACGACCCGATCCGCATCGCCGGTCACCGTCGTGAGAAGCGCGAGCCATGTGACCTCGACGCCCGTCTCGGCCAGGCCATGCGACCACGAACAAACCGGAATGTCGGCGCCGCGATCACAGTCATCGCCGTGTATCGCTGGCGCCCGCATCTCGATGGTGCATCGCCCGATAACGACCGGGCGCATGACCGACCACCCGTTTGAAAGCGCGCGCGAACGCGAATTCCGAGTCGTAACCCACCTTCCGCGCGATCTGCCGCAGAGGAGCCTGGCCTTCGCGCAGCAGGCGGGCGGCCACGGTCATCCGCCAGATGCCGAGGTACTCCATGGGGGCGTGGCCGGTCGTCGAGGCGAATCGGCGGCTGAACCGGGCCCGCGGGACGCCGACGGCGTGTGCGAGCGCCTCCACGGTCCAGGGTTTGCCGGGGTCGTCGTGCAGGAGTGCGAGCGCCGGGCCCACCGCGGGGTCGTGGAGCGCGTGGGCCCATCCGACCAGCTGGTCGGGCTGGCCGAGGAACCAGGACCGCAGGGTGTAGGTGAACAGCAGGTCGAGCAGCGAGGCCACCACGGCGGGCGTGCCGCGGCCGGCGTGGTCGACTTCGGTGGTGAGCAACTGGACGGCGGCGGCGAGGCAGGTGCCGCGCATCTGGCTCGCCGTGACGTGGACGACGTCGGGCAGCGATGCGATGAACGGATGCTGCGGCGCCGGTTCGAGCAGATATGCGCCGCAGACCAGAACGGTCTCGGGGCCGTCGCCCTTGATGACGAGGTCGGTGGCGGACAGCTCCTCGAGGTCGGCGCCGAACAGCTCTCGTACGGTGGGAGCCTGGCGGCCTGGGGTGTCGGCGGCGACGTGTCCGGCGCCGGACGGCAGCAACGCGACGTCCCCCTGGGCGAGATGCAGCGCTTGTCCGCCGTCGGGGACGAGGACGCAGGAACCGGCGATCGCGACGTAGATGGTGGCGATCGAGCGCGACTCGAACGCGATGCCCCAGGGGGCGCGCAGCAGCGCCCGGCCGTAGACGACGCCTCCGCGCCGGAGGGCGGCGACGATGTCGCCCACGACCTCGGCCACGTGGTCGCGTTCACGGCCGACCGCTTTCACCGCCATGCCCGATTCGCTCCGCCGTGGCGCCGATCGGACATGAATCTGTCGAGAGCTGTCATGGCGCGTGTCGGTGACCCATTCCTACGGTGATGTCGTTGCCGTTTCGACCCTACCTTGCGAGGAACGCGTGCCCGCCACAGTTCTTGTCCTCGGCGCGACCGGACGCACCGGGCGCCGCGTGGTGTCCTTGCTGGCCGAGCAGGGGCACGAGATCCGGGCGGCGAGCCGGACCCCGGGGAGCCCGGCGGGTCCGGTGACGCCGGTCCGCCTCGACTGGGAGGACCCGGCGACCTACCGGCCCGCGCTGGACGGCGTGGACGCGATCTACCAGTGGTTCCCGATCAGCCCCGACCCCACGGCGGAGGTCGCGGCGCTGCTGGACGACGCCAAGGCCGCCGGGGTTCGCCGGGTGGTCCACCTGTCGAACATGGCGGCGCAGCTGTCCGCGGGCGGATTCGCGGCGCACGGAGTCGAGCGATTCCTCGAAACCGGGCCGGTGCCCGCGACGATCCTGCGTCCCAACGTCTTCGCCGAGAACTTCTCCGAGCACCCCGCGATCCTCCAGGGCATCCGCACCGGGGTCGTCTCGGTTCCCGCGGGCGACGGCCGGGTGGCGCCGATCTCCGTCGAGGACATCGCCGCCGTCGCCGCGGCCGCGCTGACCCAGGGCGGGCACCAGCACCAGACCTGCTCCCTGACCGGGCCCCATTCACTGTCCTTTTCGGACATGGCCGCAATCGTGGGCGACGCGGCGGGGAAAACGGTGCGGTACCAGGCCATGGACCCGGCCGAGTTCCGCGAAGCCCTGCTCGGCGGGGGCACTCCCGGTCAGGTCGCCGACTTCTACGCCGCCATGTACGAAGGCATCCGCAACGACTGCGCCGCCGACGTGACCGACGACGTCCAGCGGATCACCGGCCGGCCGCCGGTCTCCTTCGCCGACTACGCCCGCGCCGCGGCAGGCCTGTGGCGCTGATCAGCCCGCCGAGGTCAGAGACGGCCGAACGCGGGCGGGCGTTTCTGGATGAACGCGTCGATGCCCTCCTTCGCGTCGGGCGTGTCGAACAACCTGCCCAGCGCCGCTTGGTCGTCGCCGAGCGCCGTCGCCAGATCCTGCTCCGCTCCCTCGTCGATGCGTTGCTTCGCCGCCCGGGCGGCCTCGGCGGGCAGGAGAGCGAACGTGGTAGCCAGTTCCAGCGCCTCCGCGGGCAAGCGGTCCGATGCGACGACCTTCGCGACGACCCCGCGCGCGAGCGCCTCGTCGGGGTAAACGGTGCGTCCGGTCAGGACCAGCTCCTTCGTCCACCTCGGGCCGACCTGGCGGGCCAGCCGTTGCGGACCGCCTCCGCCGGGGATGAGGCCGAGTTTGATTTCCGGCAGGCCGAAGCGGGCGGTTTCCGAGCAGAGGATGACGTCGCAGCAGAGGGCGATCTCGAAGCCGCCGCCGAACGCGTAGCCGTTGACTGCCGCGACGGTCGGCTGCGGCAGTGCGCTGAGCGCGTCGAAGACCATCCGCGAACGTCGTTGGTATGCCTCGAATTCGGCGCGCGAGGAAGTGCCGTACTCGCCGATGTCCGCGCCCGCCACGAAGCCCCGCCCGGTGCCGGTGAGGATGACGGCGCGCACGGCTGCGTCGTTGCGCAGGGCCGTGATCTCGTTCCCCAGAGCGGCGATCAGCGAACCGGAGAAGGCGCCGAGCTTGTCCTCCCGGTCGATCCGCAGGATCCGGACCGCGCCCTCGTCTCGCACGACCAGGTTGGGGTGGGCGTCAGTCATGGGCGGCACTCCTCGCAGCGGGCGTCGTGAAGCGGGCGATCTCTTCTTCGGTGAGCACCTCGCGCAGCACCTCCGCGGTGTGCTCGCCCGCCCGCGGCGGCGCCGAGCGGAGCTGCCAGGGCGTCTCGCTGAGGGTGACCGGGCAGCCGATCAGCGAGATCGGGGAACCGTCGGGGCCCTCGGTGGTGATCAGCAGGTCCGAATCCTGTTCCTTCAGCTCGGCGACGGCCTCCTCGGTGGTCCGCACGCGCGCCGCCCAGAGTCCTGCGGCGCCCAGAGTTTGGACCCAATGTGCTGCGGGCTCCTGGCGCACGAGCGATTCCAGGCGACGCTTGACCTCGTCCCGGTCCGCCCAGGGATCGAGATCGGCGAGCGACGGGTCGCCCGCTACGTCCGCGACGACGTCCAGCGGGGCCATCGCCAGCGCGATCCAGCCGTCCTGTGCCGCGTAGACGCCGAACGGAGCCGACAGCCACGCCTGGCCGATGCCTTCCTCGGACCGGTCGTAGCTGCCGTCTTGGTTGAGGAAAGCGGAAATCTCCTGGCACTGCATGGCGATTGCGGTCGAGTAGAGGTCGACTTCGACGCGCTGTCCGATCCCGTGCCGTTCCCGCGCGACGAGCGCCGCGAGAATGCCGTTCGCGAGAGTGAGCGCGGTGGCGTGGTCGACGATCGCCGTCCCCGCGGGCGTCGGCGGGTCGCCGCGCCGTCCGGTGGCTGCCGCCAGTCCGGACATCGCCTGGATGAGGAGGTCCTGTCCGGGGCGGCGCTCGCGGGCGAATGGTGTGTCCTGTCCCCAGCCCGACCCGGAGCAGTAGACGACATCGGGCCGCACCGCGCGGATGTCGTCGTAGCCCAAGCCCAGTTTGTCCATGACCCCGGGACGGAAGTTCTCCACCACGACATCGCACGTCGCCGCGAGGCGCAGCAGGGCGTCTCGCGCGGCGGGGTCCTTGAGATCCAGTGCGAGCGACCGTTTGTTGCGGTTCATCGCGAGATACGCGGCCGACTCCCCGGCGACCAGGCCGCCCATCATCTCCAGCGAGCGTTCCCACTCCCCCTCGGGACGCTCCACCTTGATGACGTCCGCGCCGAGGTCGGCGAGCATCTGCGTCCCGTACGGGCCGAGCATCATCTGCGTGAAGTCGAGGATGCGGATCCCTTCGAGCGCCTGGGTCATGCGTCTGCCTCCTTCGTCGGCGGCTCGGGCGCGACGGAAGCACGCAGGGCCCGCCGGTCGAGCTTGCCGTAGTGGTTGCGCGGCAAGCTGTTTCGCACGTGGACGTGCCGCGGCTTCTTGTACGAGGCGATGGCGCCCGCGCACGCGTCGCGCAGGGTCGTCGCCAGGGTTCCCGGGTCCCGCAGGGCGTCGTCGCCGACGACCACGAACGCGTGCACCGCCTCGCCCCACTCGGGATCCGGCACGCCTGCCACGGCGACGTCGGCCACGCCGGGGACCCGCTCGATGACCTGTTCCACTTCCCGCGGCTGGATGTTGTACCCGCCGGAGACGATGACGTCCGAACTGCGCCCGGTCAGGTGCAGATAACCGTCGGCATCGACGCGAGCCAGGTCGCCGGTGGCGAACCAGCCGTCGGACAGCACCTTCGCGTCGAGGTCAGGCCGCCGCCAGTAGCCCGGCATGACGACGCTGCCCCGCACTGCGAGGACGCCGTCATCGACGCGGTGCTCGATACCGTCGACGAACCTTCCGGCTGACGTGAGGCGGCTCGAATCCGAGCCGTCGTGATCGGCCGGTGTCAGCACGGAAAGCGGTGCGAGGGCTTCGGCGAGCCCGTAGAACTGGGTGAGCACGCCCGGGAATCGGCGGGACGCGCGGACCAATACGTCGGTGCTCACGGAGGAGCCGCCGTATGGGAGGCAGCGGATGTGCCGTCCGCTGGCGGGCCGACCGGCCGCCGCATCGACGAGGCGGGCCAACAGGACTGGCACGAGCGGCACGATCGTTCCCTCGTACCGGTCGATCTGGTCGAGGACGGCTCCGGCGTCGAATCGCCGCTCGATCACCGTCCGGGCGCCTTGGACGAAGCAGTCGAGCGCGACCGATCCGGCGAAATGGGCCGCCGGGGCTGCGAGGATCACCGTGTCCGCTTCCGTCACGGGAGGCAGACACGCGAGCGAGTGCCGGGTTCGCGCTACCCAGGCGCCTTGCGTGACCACAGCCGCTTTCGGCGCGCCGGTCGTGCCGGAGCTGTACATCAGCATTGCGACGTCGTCGTCTTGCGGGCGCACCAGTGCCGTCGTCTGCGCGTCGCCAAGGGCGGGCGGACGGTCGGCATCCAGGCCCACGACGACGGTGCGGGCGCCAACGTCGTGGAGCGCGGCCTGCAGCAGGTCGGCTTGTCCGGGGTCGGCGCACACGACGGCCGCCTCTGCGTCGAGGCAGATCGCCGCGACTTCCCGGACATGGAGCCTCGCCGAGACGGCGACCCGGACGAGGCCGAATCCGAGCAGGGCTTGATCGAGCAGCCGGGTCGCCACGCCGTTCTCGAGATGCACGACGACGCGATCTCCTTGGGCAGCGCCATATTCGAGGAGCAGGGCATGGATGCCTCGCGCGAGCCTGGCCGTTTCGGCGAACGTGAGCCAGCTTCCGTCGTGAAGCAGCGCGGGCGCGGCCCCGTGTGCTTCGTAGGTGTGTTCGAGGAGCTCCGGCAGAGTGTCAGCCGACATGCGCACCGGACCACAAGTTGTTGAGGCGCACCACGATCCGCGCGTCGTCGGCTCCTCCGCGGATCATGTCGTGCAGCGCCGACGCCGCCACGCGCTGGTACCGCGGGTAGGACGGCACCCGAGGGCGGAGGAACGACTGCTGCATAGTCGAAAGCGTGCTGCTGAAGAATTCTCCGGCGAGCGGGTCGTGCCAGGCACGCGCCGCGGCGGGTTGACCCCCTGCTGCCAGGCAGATCCCGGCCTGTACTTCCGGCGAGGTGGCGAAAACGACGAAGTCCGCCGCCTCCTGCGGCCGGGCTGATCGTGCCGACACGGCGAGACCGACCCCGCCGGTGAGCGACCCGGTGGCCGTCCGCCCGGCCGCGACCGGCGCGTCCGAGAACACGACGCGCCGCTCTAGTGCGTAGGTGCTATAGCCGAAGACCAGCGGCGTGTACCGCGCGGACCCGGTGCCTGCGAGTTCGTCGAGCACCTGGATCGGGTTCGCCTCGAACGACCTCTCGGGCAGCAGTGCCAGCACCTCGCGCAGCAATGCCAATGCCGCCAACGCGGTGTCGGCGTCCAGACCGTCGTCACCCCACCAGCCGGGCAGGTCGCCCGGACGGACGGCTTCGCACACCGACAGCAGAGTGCCCCACAGATGCGTGGGATTCGCGGCGAGCAGAGTGCGGGCGGGCCCTAGCTCGGCCAGGTGCGCGAGGACGTCCGGCCACGTGTGCGGGAGGTCGGTCCCGGCCCTCGCCGCGCTCACCATGCAGGCCGCGTCGACCGGCAGGGCGAGGAGCCGGTTCTCCCACACATAGCTGCGCAGGCTCGGCCCGACGTAAGCCGTCGCCCGCTTCTCGAGGATCTCCGACGGCAGCGGCGCGAGAGCACCGGCGCGCGCGGCGTTTCCCACGTGCGGATGGTCGATCGCCAGGATGTCGAACTCGTCCGCCAGTTCGGCGAGCGGGACGTCCTCGAACTCCTCAAGCGACCGCGCGGTCCACTCGACCGAGATTCCCGTGCGGGTCTCGTATTCCGCGGACGTGCGGACGATGGGGTCGATGGCGCGGGGGTGGTCCCACGTGAGCCCCCGTAGGCGCGTCATGGCCTGGTTTCTCCTGTCAGTCGTGATGAACGGGGCTGGACGGGCGCGCTGCCTGCGGCTCCGGATTACGCGCGCGGTGGCGCTGGTGGATGCCGACCGCGACTAGCCCGGCGATCGCCACGACCTGCAGCACGACGAGGTAGTACGCGGGAGCGAGGAGCGATCCGGTGGACGACACGAGCGCCACCACGATGTACGGGGCCACGCCGCCGAAGGCCGCGTTCGCGACCGCGTAGACGATGCTGAGGAACGAGGTCCGCACGCTGCCCGGGGCGAGTTCCGCCAAGAGCGCGGGCGTCGGGCCGGCCACCAACCCGAGCGACGCGGCGAACAACAGCACCGCGGCCCCGATCGCGACCGTCGATCCCGCGATGAGCAGCTGGTAGCCGGGGACCGCCACGACGGCGAGCAAAACCGCGCCCGCCAGCATCACCTTCCAGCGCGCGAACTTGTCGGACAACCAGCCGCCGAGGACGACGAACGCCGCGTACGCGCTGAGGCCGACCAGCGACGCGGTCAGGCCTTGGCTGATCGGACGCTTCAGGACGCCCTCGAAGAACGTCGGCAGGAACTGGAGCGTGACGTAGCCGCCCGCCGTCCACGACACGATCGCCGCCGTGCCCGCGATGATCATGCGCCAGCTCGAGCGGAAGACCTCCTTGATCGGAGCCTCCTCCAGCGTGCCGGTCACCTGAAGCTCGGTGAAGGCGGGCGACTCGTCGATCCGGCGGCGGATGTACCACCCCGCGAGGCCGAGCGGCAGCGAGAGCAGGAACGGGATGCGCCAGCCGAAGCCGTGCAAGAACTCTTCGCTCATCGCCGAGGTGAGCGCGGTGCCCAGACCGGCGGAAACCGCCAGCGCGGCCACGATGCTCGCGGGCTGCGCCGAGCCCATCAACCCCCGGCGGCGGCGGTCGGCGGACTCGAACAGCAGGGACGCCGCTCCCCCGAATTCGCCGCCCGCGGAGAACCCCTGCACGAGCCGGAGGACGGTGAGCGCGATCGGCGCCAGCGCCCCGATCTGCTCGTAGGTGGGCAGGACGCCGATCAACGCGGTGGCGACCGCCATCATGAGGATCACGACGGACAGGACCCAGCGGCGGCCGTGCCGGTCCCCGAGATGCCCGAACACCAGCGCGCCCACCGGCCGCAGGACGAAGGCGGCCGCGAAGATCGCCAAGGTCGCGAGCAAGCCCACGAACCCTTCGCTCTCCGGGAAGAAGACCTTCGCCAGAACGGCGGAGAAGTAGCCGTAGATCGCGAAGTCGTACCACTCGACGAAGTTTCCGGCGACGGCGGCCGCGACGATCCGCGGCCTGCTGCTGGGTGAGGTCGGCATGAGGCGTCTTCCTTGACGTGGGGGGGGTCCGGCGAGCACGAACAAGGCGACGGTAACACGTGTTACCAACCTGGCAAAGAGTCAGCATCGGAGCCTGCTAGCGAATGGCGGGGCTTCGGGGTCGCCGTCAACGAGCGGCGGAACCGCCTGGTGAACTGGACGCGCGCGGCGGCGCCGTGGAGTCGCGCGCGACGATCCGCGGCTCCGGCTCCGTGACCTTGACCTGCTTGTCCACGGCCTGGCCGTCGAGCAGCTGCATCGCCGTCTCGACCGCGGCCGCGCCCATCTCGCGCAGCCCCATCCGGACGACGGTCAGCGCCGGTTCGAGGTATGCGGCGTAAGGCATGTCGTGGAACCCGACGATCGACAACTCCCCCGGCACGTCGATGCCGAGTTCCCTCGCCGCGATCAGCGCGCCCACCGCGGCCTGCACGCTGTGCACGACAATGCTCGACGGAAGCGGCCCGTTTTCCGCGAGCCGGAGCAGTGCGCGTCGTCCGGACTCGGGCTCGTGGCCGCCGTCCCCGACCCAGCGGTCGTCCAGTTCGAGGCTCAGTTCCCGCAGCCCCGCGACATGCCCGTCGACGCGGTCCGCGCCGCGCTGGGTCGCGCCGTCCAGATGCAGCAGGCCGATTTCCCGGTGTCCCAGGTCGGCCAGGTGCCGCACCGCGAGCATTCCGGCCGCGTGCTCGTCCGCGCTCACGCTTTGATAGTCAGCGGAGCGCTCGTTGACCAGAACCGTCGGGATGCGCGCGGCGGCGGAGTGCGCGATCGCGGCGTCGGACTCGTCGCCCGCGGGCAGCAGCAGGAGAGCGTCGATCGCATCGCTCGCGACAAACCGGCGGAAGGTCGCCGCGTCCCGGTGCAGCTCGGCGGCGTCGGCCAGCATGAGCACCGAGCCGTGCCGGTTGATGGCTTCCTGCGCGCCTTTGATGACCTCGCTGTACACCGGATTGCTCAAGTCGTGCACCGCCAGTCCGATCGCCCCGGCGCGCGACGCGCGCAACGCCTTCGCCGCGTGATGCGGGATGTACTCCAGCTCAGCGGCGGCCGCCAGCACGCGCTCGCGGGTCTCGGACCGGACCCGCAACGCCTTGTCGCCGTTGAGGATGCGCGAAACCACGGCGTGGGTCACACCTGCCAGGCGCGCTACATCCTTGATTGTGGGCACTCGTCGATCGTAACTGCCTTGCGGCGGGGCGCTTGCTGCGCGGAGGGCCAGGGGCCGGCACCCGGACGGAGCCCGGCAAGAGGCCCCGTCCAGGCAGTCCGATCAGCTGTGCAGGTAGTGCGCGTCCCAGCCCTGCAGCGGGGCCAAGTTGTTGCACTGTCCGACAAACGTGTAGACGCCCTTCTTGTTCACCTGGTCCAAACCGAACTGGATGCAGGTGCCCAGGAGGCGGTTGCGGATGGTGCCGTCGTCGTAGAAAACCCACTGCTGTTCGGCTCTGCCGTTGCAGCCCCAGCCCTCCAGGCGCGGGGCCGGGTCGCCCAGGCCGGTCGCCGAGGGCGACAGACAGCGGCCGTCGTTGGTGCTGTGGATGGAGCCGTCCGGAGCGATCGCCCATTGCTGGTTGTAGCTGCCATTGCAGTTGTACGTCCAGACCTTGCGGCCGTCGCCTCTGCTGTCGTCCGAGTCTTCGTCGATGCACTTCGTGCCGTTGAAGTAGTACGAACCGAAGGCGTAATAGCCGACTGGCTGCACCGGCTTGGGCGCGGACGCGGGCGCCGCGGACGCCGGGGCCGCGGTGAACATCGTGCCGGCGAGGGCCAGGGCGCCGACTGCGCCGGCGAGGAGTTTGCGCTTCGTCATGTCTTCTCCTTCAACATCGGGGTGTTAGCTGACATGAGTGCAATCAATCCGTCCATTCATCTCAGCTCATGGCCGATCCTGGATGACGGGACGGCCGCTGTCAACTAAGATGAATCCGGAAGCCGGACATGTTCACGCCAGCAGAGGAAGACTGACGATGGCCTCGCTCGCCGAGAAGATCGAGAAGTTGTTCGACGTCGTGCGCAAGCCGGACCGCGTTCAGTACTCCAGCGAAGAGGTCGCCAGCGCTTGCCGGGAGGCGACGGGCGAGACCTTTTCGGCCACCTACCTCTGGCAGCTGCGCACGGGCCGCCGGGACAATCCCACCAAGCGGCATCTCGAGGCGCTGGCCGGGTTTTTCCAGGTGCCGCCCGCGTACTTCTTCGACGACGAGCAGAGCGCCCGGATCGCCGAGGAGCTCGAACTGCTCGGCGCGCTGCGCGACGCGGGGGTGCGGGACGTGGCGCTCCGAGCGGTGACCCTGTCCAGGGCCGGGCTGGGCACCATCAGCGACATGATCGACGCGATCGCGCGAAGAGAAGCCGGCGAGTAAGTCTGGACTGGGGGGTCGGTTCGTGGATCGCAAACTGTGGCGAAGATGCCGGAAACTCGCCAACGACCTGGAACTGCCGGAGCCCTTCGACCCGGCCGAGTTCGTGCGGGGAGTCGCCGCGGGCCGCAACCGGCCGATCGAGCTGCTGCCCGCCCGGGCGGTCGTCGGCGGTCCGTGCGGGCTGGTGATGTCCACCGACCGCGCCGACTACATTCTCTTGCCCGCCAACACTTCCGCGCTGCACCGCCAGCACATCCTGCTCCACGAAATCGGGCACCTCGTGTGCGGGCACTCCGGGGGCGGCGCCGTGGACGTCGGCGCGCTCCTGCCGACCCTCTCCCCCGAGCTCGTCCAGCGGGTGCTCGGCCGTTCGGTGTACACCGAGGTGCAGGAGCAGGAGGCGGAGTTGCTGGCCACCCTCGTAGCGCACCGCGCGGCCCGCGGGCACGATCCGGCGGCTGCCGGGAACGTTCGCGTTTCGCGCGGGCTTGCTTTGGTGGAGCGGTGGTTCGGGTGATCGAGGCGATCGGGTACTCCGGCTGTCTGTGCGCGCTGCTCGCGGTGGCCGCGAAGGTGGAGTCGCGCCGCCCGGCTCCCCCGCCCGGGATCAGGTACCTGTGCATGTTCATCGGCTGTTTGACCGCCGGGATGACTCTGCTCGCCGTCCGGGGCGGCAATACGGCGGGCTTGCTCGGCGACGAGCTGAAGCTCGCCTCGCTCGCGTTCCTCGTCCTGTTCGCGCGGTCGCTGTCGCCAGGAGAACCGACGCGGCGACAGGTCCGCTGCTGACCGGCGAGATGCTCGCGGTCAACGCCGTTCTGTTCGCCGCCGCCGACGCCCGCGAGGTCGACGGGAACACCGTGGTGAGCAGGTCCGGTGTCCTGCCGTTGCTGATCTACTACGTGATCTACACCTTGGCCGCTGCGTCGGCGTTGTCGCTGTTCATCGTCCTGATCCGGCGGTACGCCAAGCGCATGGCTCCCGGTTCGCTGCGGCGTGGGCTTCAGTTGATCATCGCTGGCGCCTCGGCTGGCCTGTTGTGGACAGCGTGGGCGGTCGAGGACATGTACAGCTTGCTGGCAACCGGCCAGGTCAGCGCTGCCGAGGACACCCCGTCGGTGCTGCTCGGCGCGGTGGCCGTGACCCTCGCCGCCGCCGGCGCGACGCTCTCCGTGTGGGGGCCGCGGCTGGGTGCGCCCGTGCGATGGCTGCGGGCCTACCTGGGATACCGCCGCCTTGGTCCTCTGTGGACGGTGATGCGGGAGGCGGTGCCAGGTATCGTCCTGAACACCGGCGGCGGGGTGCACTTGGCTCTCTACCGCCGGATCATCGAGATCCGGGACGGGCACCTCGCGTTGCGGGAGCACTTCGATCCCGCGGTGGCCGAACGGGCGGCGTACACCGCGCGGCGTACTGGCATCGCCCCGGATCGGGTACCCGCCGCCATCGAAGCCGCTTCGATCGTCGCCGCGCTGGCCGCTCACCGCGAAGGCCGCCGGTTCGGCGCCGCGGCGGACTATCGGCCGCCTGGTCTCGCTCCGACCATCGCGGCCGAAACCGCTTGGCTCACCGCGGTTTCCCGGGAACTCCGCCGGCCGGGCGTGTCCTGACGGCACCGGCTTCAGTAAAGCTCCGCCGTGTCCGGGACGAACCGTACCGGCAGCGTGCTGTATCCGGTCAGGAAGTTGGAGTGGATCCGCCTCGGTTCGCCGACTGTTTCGAACCCGGTCGTGTACTTCCGGAGCGCCGAAAGCAGCTCGGCGATCTCGATCCGCGCCAACTGCGCGCCGACGCAATAGTGCGGGCCGTAGCCGAAGGCGAGGTGTTTGTTCGGGGTGCGGCCGAGGTCGAAGCGGTCCGGCTCGGCGAAGACGGTTTCGTCGCGGTTCGCCGAGCTGAGCCACAGCGTCACGATCTCGCCAGCCGCGATGGGGTGACCGGCGATTTCGGTGTCCGCGATCGCGGTGCGGCCGAAGTGCATCGCGGGAGTCGACCAGCGCAGGACCTCATCGGTGGCGGTAGCAAGAGTGACGCCGTCGTTGCGCAGCAGGTCCCATTGCGAAGGATGGGCGGCGAGGGCGCGAACGGCCTCGATCATGGACAGGCGGCTTGTCTCGTCGCCGCCGATGAGGAGGCTGTAGCAGTTCAGGACGATTTCTTCGGCGGACAGCCGGGTGGCGGCCAGCGCGGTGAGGACATCGTCGGCGGGAGTGGTGCGGCGATCAGCCAGCAGGTCGGTGAAGTAGGCCAGGATTTCGTTGCGGGCCAGGGAAGATTCCAGCTCGTCGGAGTCGCGGTCGTCCGAGCTCAGGGCGCGCTTTGTTTGAGTCAGCAGGAAATCGTGGTCGCTCTCCGGCACGCCCAGCAGGTGCCCGACGGTCGTGATGGGGATTCGGCTCGCGACGTCGGCGGCGAAATCGCAATCGCCGCGCGAGACGGCGTCGACGATCAGGGTGCGGGTGTTGCGGCGGACTTGGCGGGCGAGGCGGTCGAGTGCCGACGGGGTGAAGGCGCGTCGCAGGATCTGGCGGAGTTCGCGGTGGCGCGGGCCGTCGGTCACGGCGAGCATGCGGCCGGCCGCGGAGTCTCCCCCGGCCAGCAGGGTGACCAGGACGTTGCCGCGTTCAGAGGTGTAGTGGGCGGCGTCGCGGTAGACAGCGAGAACGTCGGCGTGCCGCGACACTACCCAGAAGCCGTGCGGTTCGTGGCGGTAGACGGGGTTGTGCGCGCGGGTGGAGCGCCAGAATTCAGCGCGGTCGGACTCGAAAGTCCGGGGGTCGGCCAGGTTCATCGGAGTGCGTTGAGTTCGTCGGCGAGGGCGCGGATCGTCGAGTGGTCGAACAGGGTCGCGGCGGGCAGGTCGACGTCCAGGTGTTCGCGGAGGCGGGCGAGCAACTGGGTGGCCTGGAGCGAGTTGCCGCCGAGTTCGAAGAAGTCGCTGTCCAGGTCGAGATCGGGGACGCCCAGGGTTTCTTCCCACAACTGCAGCAGCGTTCGCTGGAGGCCGGTCGCTTCGGCGAGGTCCTCGCGCACGACCGGGGCCAGGTGGTGGGCGGGCATCGGGACCGGCTGGGGTTCCATCCGCTGGGCGGCTTCGCGGCCGACTTCGGCGAGGCCGCGCGGGGCGGCGATCACCTGCGGGCCGAGGCGGGCGGCGAGGATTCGCCAGAGCAGGTCGAGGCCCTCGCTGGTGCGGAGGTAGTTGCTGTGCGGATCGTTGGACGCGAGCATGCCGGTCTCGCTCCAGGCGTCCCAGTTGACCGACACGGTGTGCCGCGGCCCGGGCGGGCTGGCGTGGGCGAAGGCGTCGAGATAGGCGTTGGCGGCAAGGTAGTCGGCCTGGCCGTAGTAGGTCGGGACGAGGGCGGTGACTGAGGAGAACAGGACGAGGAAGTCCGGGTCCTGGCCGAAAACCCGGTCCAGGATCTGGGTTCCGGTGATCTTCGGGGCCAGTACCGCTTCGACGTCCTCGCGGCGGCGGACTGCCATCATGCCGCCGCCGGGGCTGCCTGCGGCGTGGAAGATGCCGTCGATGCGGCCGCAGGTGTCGCGGATGTGGCGCATGGCCTGTTCGTCGGCGACATCCGCGACTCGGACCAGGACGGAGCCGCCCAGGGCCTCGATCTCCTTGAAGCGCCTGATGGTCTGCTTGCGGATCGGGCACGGGCCTTCGGCGAGGTAGGTGTCCCAGTCGGGGCGGTCGGGGAAGCTGGAGCGGCCGACCAGGACGAGCCGGGCGCGGACCAGGCGGGCGAGGTCCTCGGCCAGGGCCAGGCCGATGCCGCCCAGCCCGCCGGTGATCAGGTAGGTGCCGCGTTCGCGCAACAGCGCTGGCAGGGACTGCGGCGGGCGGCTCGGCAGCGGGCGGATCTCGCGGACCCAGCGGCGGCGGCCGCGCAGGGCGG
Organism: Amycolatopsis sp. cg13; assembly: GCF_041346965.1. Taxonomy (GTDB): domain Bacteria; phylum Actinomycetota; class Actinomycetes; order Mycobacteriales; family Pseudonocardiaceae; genus Amycolatopsis. The sequence goes on along the minus strand of NZ_CP166848.1, from coordinate 576,927 downwards.
CCTGGTCGTCCGTGGCGGCGAGTTCGGCGAGCACTTGCCGGGCGTCCGCGGGCAGCGCGAGGTCGACGACGCGGCTGGACAGGTTCGGGATCTCCTGATTGACCATGTGATGCGGGCCGAGGACGGTCGCTTTCGCGGGGGCGACCGGGTCGGCGCCGGTGACCTCGTGCAGGCCGGTGGCGAGGATCGTCAGGGCGATCGGGACCGAGATCTGCCGCCGGGCCAACGTCCGGCCGAGGGCCAGCAGGCTGAACAGGCCGTGTTCGAGGCTGTCCTCGTCGAGCAGCCAGGCGTGGACAATGCGGCGGGGTGCGAGTCCGGCGGCGGCGAGCTCGGTCAGGAGTGCGTCGTAGTCGGCGGGGTCAGCAGGGCGGAGCGTGTACCGGCCGGGGGCGCGGCGGGCGAATTCGGTGCCGGGTTCGGCTCGGACCACGGTGGCTCCGGCGCGGCGGAGGTCGTCGAGGACCTGGTCTACGACCGGTGAGCCCGCGGTGAAGACGAGCCAGGGTTCTCCGGGCATGACGCCGACGCTGGTCTGGTCGAGGGGTTGTTCGGCCCAGGTCGGCAGTTCGAGCGGCGTCTTTTCGGCCGGTGGTTCGGCGGCGGTCAGCGGGACGCCGTACATCCCGGCCAGCGGCGGACATCCCGGGTCCGGGTCGACCCAGGCGTGGCCGCGTTGGTACGGGTAGCCGGGCAGTGGCAGGCGGCGGCGGTTCTCCTCCGCCCAGAACGTGTCCCAGTCCGGTTCGACTCCGGCGGACCAGAGCGTGCCGAGTGCGCGGAGCAGCAGGTCGGCGTCGGTGCGTTTGTCGGCGCGGTGGCGCATGGAGGACACGATGGTCGGCACAGGGGCGGTTCGGGTTTCGCGCCAGTGCAGGCGGGCTATGGTGGACAGCGCGCCGCCGGGGCCGACTTCGAGCAGGGCGTGTTCTCCGTTGTCCCACAACGTGTTTAGCGCGTCGGCGAACCGCACTGGCTGGCTGAGTTGCCGGACCCAGTATTCCGGGTCGCGGGCTTGCTCGGCGGTCAGCCAGTCGCCGGTGACGCTGGAGACGACAGGGATTTTCGGGGCGTGCAGCTCGATGTCCGCGAGGGCGGCGCGGAACTTCGGAAGGATCGGGTCCATCAGCGCGGAGTGGAAGGCGTGGTCCACCGGGAGCGGGACGCAGCGGATTCCCTTGTCGGTCAACCGGTTTCGGAGCTGGTCCACGAGCTGAGCGGGCCCGGACGCGACGGTGTTGCGGGCGCTGTTGACCGCGGCGATCGACACGCCGTCCGGGAGTTCGGCGCGGAGTTCGTCCTCGGGAAGCGGGACCGCGAGCATCGCGCCCGGAGCGGTGCTCGCCATGAGTTCGCCGCGCAGGACAACCAGTTTGGCAGCGTCTTCCAGGCTGAAGCACCCTGCGACGCAGGCCGCGGCGTACTCGCCGATGCTGTGTCCGGCGAGGGCTCGGGGCGGTACGCCCCAGTGCATCCAGAGCTGGGCGAGGGCGTATTCGACGGCGAACAGCGCGGGTTGGGCGAGGTCTGTGCTGCGCAGGGTTTCGTGGTCGAGGTCGATTCCGAGAAGGTCGGCGCAGCGGTCGAGTTCACGGCGGAACACCGGTTCGTGCGAGGAGAGTTCGCGGCCCATTCCCGCGTACTGCTCGCCCTGTCCGGGGAACAGGAACGCCACTGCTGGCGGACGTCGCGGAGCCGGTGGGCGGCCGTCGACGGCCAGTTCTTCCAGCCGTTGAGCCAGATTCTCGCCGGGGGTGGCTACCAGGGTGCGGCGGTGCGCGTGTGCGGCCCGGCCGCGGTGGAGGGTGTGGGCCAGGTCGGCGACGTCGAGGTCCGGGTTCGCGCGCACGGTCTCGGCGAGCGCGCGGACGGCGGCGTTGGCGGCGGCTTCGGTCCGGCCGGAGACGGTGATCAGCTGCCGGGGCCGCGCGCTGGCTTCGGCGGCGACGGCGGGGCCTTGGGTGAGCACGACGTGGGCGTTGGTGCCGCCGATGCCGAAGGAGCTGACGCCCGCGACCCGGCGCGGCTGCGTCCAGTCGCGGAGTTCGGTGGTGACGAAGCAGGGGCTGGAGTCGAAGCCGATGTCCGGGTTGGGTTCGGCGAAACCGGCACTCGCCGGGATTTGTCCATTGTGGATGGCCAGCGCGGTCTTGATCAGGCCCGCGATCCCGGCCGCGGAGCCGAGGTGGCCGATGTTGCCCTTCACCGAGCCGATCGGGACGTCGCCGCGGCCCGCCAGCACGGTGGTCAGCGCTTCGACCTCGATCGGGTCGCCGACGGTGGTGCCGGTGCCGTGGCATTCGACGTAGCCGAGATCGGCGGCGGTCAGCCCGGCGCGGGCAAGCGCGGTCTGGACGAGTTCGACCTGGCCGGCGATGCCGGGCGAGGTGAAGGTGAACCGGCGGGATCCGTCGTTGTTGACCGCGGAGCCGCCGATCACCGCGTAGATGTGGTCTCGGTCGGCGACAGCGTCGGCGAGGCGTTTCAGCGCGACGACGCCCGCGCCGGAGCCGAAGACGGTTCCGTCGGCGGCGGCGTCGAAGGGGCGGCAGCGACCGGTGCGGGACACAATCGCACCCTCGTGCCAGAGGTAGCCGTGGCCGTAGGGCAACTGGACGTCTGCGGCTCCGGCGAGGGCGAGGTCGCAGTCGCCTTGCCGCAGGGATTGAGCGGCCAGGTGCACCGCGACGAGGGCCGACGAGCACGCGGTAGCGACCGCCAGGCTGGGTCCGTCGAGGCCGAGGCGGTGCGAGACGTTCGTGGCCAGGTAGTCGTTTTCGTTGCCGACACTCCATTCCAGCGACGCGAGCGCGGCGCGGGCGGCCGGGTCGCGGCTGACGTGCAGGGCGCCGTAGAGGTTCGGGGCAGCGGAACCGAAGACTCCGGCTCGCCCGGGGACGCGGCCGGTGTCGTAGCCGGCGTTCTGGAGCGCGGCGTGCGCGCATTCGAGGAACAGCCGGTGCTGCGGGTCAGTGGCCCTTGCCAGCTCCGGGCGGTAGCCGAACAGGTCCGCGTCGAATCCCGCCAGGTCGGCTACCAGCGCGGCGGCCCGGACGTAGTCGGGGTCGGCGATCCGGGTCGGCGGGACTCCTGCCTCGCGGAGTTCCTCCTCGGAGCGGTCGGCGATCGAGGCGACGCCGCCGCGGAGGTTGTCCCAGAACTGCGTGACCTCGCCCGCGCCGGGGAAACGGCAGGCCAGGCCTACGATCGCGATCTGGTCGCTCATCGTGCTCCTCGGTCGGTCAGGGTGGCCGAGACGGTGCGCACGGTCGCGGATTCGAACAGCGCGCCCGAGCTCAGCGCGATGCCGTAGCGCTGTTCGATCTGGTCCACGATGTGCACAGCGGCCAGCGAACTGCCGCCGACGTCGAAGAAGTCGTCGTCGAGGCCGATGTCGGGGTTGCCGAGCAGGTCTGTCCACAGTTGACGGACGACCTCGACCACGGGCTGTCCGGGCGGCGGGGTCGGCTCGGCCGCCGGTGGTGCGGGCGGAGTGCCGAGATGTTCGACGATCACCGTCGCGGGCAGGTCGCGGCTGAGAGCGTCGAGGAAGATCTGCGCGGCTTCCGCTGGGTCGAGTTGCGGGTCGCGCGAGGTCGGTGCCGGTGCGGTGGGGCGGCTGAAGTCGGTGCGGGGCACGGCGCGGAAGGTCAGCTCGCGGATCGCGACGAGGTGGTTGCCGTTCTCGGTGTCGTGGAGGTCCACGTCGACTACGCGGGTGGTGCTGGTCCGCTCGCGCATCCGGGAGCGGGCCGTGACGCGGCTGGTGAGCCGGTCGAAGACGGCGACCGAGCGGTACCGGAACGGGACGAACACCGCGTCGGCGGTGGTGTCGATCAGCGTGGCGGTCGCGACGTCGAGGAGGGCCGGGTGCAGGAGGTGTTCGTGCAGGTCGGCGTGGAACTTTTCGGGCAGCTCGAGTTCGGCGACCGCCTCGTGCTCGTCGCCCCACCGGCGGATTTCGCTTTCCCAGCGCGGGCCGAATCCGAAGCCGGGGCCTGCCGCCGTCGCGGGCACGTGCGGGGCCGCGCTGGGCAGCGATTGGCCGGCGAGTTCCGGTTCGGTGTCGGGGACGTCGATCAGTCCCTCGGCGTGGTCGGTCCACTCCCCTTGTCCCTGCACGGGTTTCGAGCGCAGGCGGAAGCGATGACCGCCGGGTGCGGCGGAGACGGCGACCTCGACGTAGTGCGGCTCGGTGACCGGCAGGGAACGCAGGATCAGCGTGTCGCGCAGGCCGATCGGCGAGCTGTCCGGCAGGAGGGCTCGCGCGGCTGTGACGGCGAACTCCAGCATCGCCGTGGCGGGCAGCACCGGGACGCCGCCGAACTTATGCTCGTCGAGCTGCCAGGTCTGACCTGGGGCGATGACGACCCGGTGGCCGGGGGTGGCGGTCATGCCGGTTCGTTCCCAGGCGGGCCAGGCGATCGACAGGGTGCGAGGGTGGCGGAGGCGGTGGCGGGCGGCGTGGGCGTTGAGGAAGGCGTTGGCGGCGGCGTAGTCGGCGCTGCCGCGGAGGCCGGATACCCCGGCGTGGCTGGAGAAGTAGACGAGGAAGTCGAGGTCCGCTCCGGACAGGGCGTGTTCGAGGGCGAGGGTGCCCTGGACCTTCGGTCGCAGGACTCTGTCCACATCGGACCGTGAGCGGCGTTCGACCAGGCCGCCGCCTGCGATTCCGGCGGCGTGGACGACTCCGTGCGGGCCTCGGCCGAACGTGCGCTCGACCTCGGCGAGGGCAGCGTTCAGGGATTCGGGGTCGGTCACGTCGGCTTTGAGCACCGCGACGGTCGCGCCAGCTGCTTCGAGGTGCTCGATCGCCGGGGTGCGGGTGGCGGACCGGCCGAGCAGGGCAAGCCGTGGGCGGATCCCGGTGTCGGCGAGCGCCTGTGCGATCACGAGGCCTGCTCCCCCGAGTCCGCCGGTGATCAGGTAGATCCCGTTGTCCCGCAACGGGCGTGGCTCGACTGGGGTGTCGTCGACTTCGACGATGTCGGGCAGCCAGCGGGTGCGGCCGCGCAGGGCTACCTGGGGTGCGGTCAGGGTGGCGAGTTCGGCGGCCAGTACGGAGGTCGCCGCGATGGGACCGACGTCGATGAGCACGCAGCGGAGGGTGGGGAGTTCTCGTTCGACGGTGCGGGCGAAGGCGTTCAGCATGGCGCGGGCGGGGTTGAGCGGTTCGGCACCGGTCAGGTCGACGGTGTTCCGGAGCAGGATCGCTAGGGTTGCCGGGGTGGACCGGAGGTGCTTCGCCAGGGTTTGGACGCAGGCCAGAACGCTGTAGAGGCCGGTTTCCAGGTCGGTGCTGTCGTCGTCGGTGACCCCGAGGGCGTGGACGATCAGGTCGGGTATCGCGGTCTCGCGCAGGGCTTCGACGTTGGGCAGGTCGACGGCTTCGTACCCGGCCGCGGCTACGGAATCTGTTACCCATTGGACGTTTTCCGGCCGGAGTACCAGGGCTCGCGCGCTTCGGACGAGGGTCGGTGGGGCCTCGCTTCCCGGCTGCCAACGCTCGTGCAGCAACGTCCATCCGGCGGGTTTCGGCTGGTCAACGGAGACGGGACCGTGGTAGTCGACCCAGTGTCGCCGTCGCTGGTAGGGATAGCCCGGCACCGGGATCCGGCGGGCGGTGCGCGGAGCGCGGCGGCGCCAGTCGATGTCTTGACCGTGGACCCACAGGGTGGCCAGGGCATCGTTGAGGCCGTTGTCGGAAAGGACCGGCAGGACGCGAGCGGACGCGGTGCCGGGGCCGAGCAGCACCGTCAGGTCCGCTCGCGGTTCAGTCCGTTGTGGACTTCCCGCGCCGCTCAGCACGCGTTCCGCGAGGTCGCGCGAGATCTCGCCCTCGCGGAAGGCCTGCGCGGCCAGTGCGCCGACACCGTCGCCGGTCACGCTCTCCGGCCGCACTCCCCAGCGGGTCAGGCAGATGGCCATCGCGTACTGGAGGGCGAACAGTGTCGGGCGGGCGAGGTCGGGTGCGCCACCCAGTCCGGCAAGGGGTTCGAGGACCGCGAATGCGGCATCGTACGCGTTGCGGAAGTCGGGCTCGGTGGCGTAAAGACCGCTCGCCAAACCGGGCTGCCACACCGACTCGTCCGGGAAGTGCAGGCCCACGCTGCGCGGACGGTCCTCCGAGCTGAGCACGCCAGACGCCAGCTGCGCGAGGAAATCGTCCCGGTCGCGGGCCACCACCGCCGAACGCACCGAGCGCGCGGTCCGGCCGGCCTGGAGCGTGTGGGCCGCGGCGGCGAACAGGGCCGGGTCGAGGTCGGCGAAGTAGTCGCGGAGGCGGTCGCGGAGCTGGGACTCGGCGGTCCGGTCGTCGGCGGACCAGACGACGATCTGATCCACCGAAAGCAGATCAGGCTCGGCTGGCGGGGCCTCTTCCAGGATCACGTGGGCGTTCGTGCCGCCGATGCCGAACGAGTTCACGCACGCGCGGCGGACCGAGCCCGGCTGGCGGGGCCACGGGCGAGACTCGGTGAGCACCTCGAACGGCGAATCGGCGAGGCCGAGTTCGGGGTTCACCGCGTCCACGTTGATGCTCGCGGGCAGCCGCTCGTGGCTCAGCGCGAGGACGGTCTTGATCACGCCCGCCACTCCGGCCGCGGCGCCGAGGTGGCCGACGTTGGACTTGACCGAGCCGAGCAGGCAGGACACTGGCGGCAGCGGTTGCCCGGCGAGCGTGCGGAACGCCTGGGTCATCGCGGCGACCTCGGTGCGGTCGCCGATCGCGGTTCCGGTGCCGTGCGCCTCGAAGTACGAGATGGTGCGCGGGTCGATGCCCGCCGCGGTGAACGCGCCGGTGATGCAGTCGGCCTGGCCGTCGACGCTGGGGGCGGTGAAGCCGGTGCCGCGGCCGCCGTCGTTGTTCACCATCGAGCCGAGGACTACCGCGTGGACAGTGTCGCCGTCGGACAGCGCGTCGGACAGCCGTTTGAGCACGATCGCGCCGACGCCGTCGCCGAAGTTCGTCCCGGTGGCCGCGCTGGCGAAGGGGCGGCACGAGCCGTCCGCGGAGTTGACGCCGCCGGGGACGTGCACGAAGCCGCGTTCGCTCTGCGGGTCGATCATCGAGCCGCCGACGAGCGCGAGCTCGCAGTCGCCGGCGAGCAGCGCTTGGCGGGCGAGGTGCAGGGCGACCAGCGACGTGGAGCAGGCGGTGCGGACTGTCAGGCTCGGCCCGGTCAGGCCGAGGCGTTGCGCGATGCTGGCGGCGAAGTAGTCGGGGTCGTTGTTGAAGTCGACGGCGAGCTGGCCGACCGAACGCAGCAGGCGCGCGTCGGGCTCGACGTGTTCGCTGGCGTACCGGTTGCTGCCCGCGCCGGCGAAAACGCTGATCCGGCCGGGGAAATCGGCGGGCACCTGTCCGGCGTGCTCCAGCGCGGCGTGGCTGACCTCGAGGAACACCCGGAACTGGGGGTCACGGATCTCGGCTTCTCGCGGCGTGAGGCCGAAGAACGCGGCGTCGAATTCGTAAGGCGCGTCGATGCGAGGACGGCGGCGCACGTAGCCGGGCATGGCCAGGCGTTTCGGGTCTTCCCCGGCGCGCAGGATCTGGTCGTCGGAAAGCGCGGTGATGCAATCGCGGCCTTCGAGGAGATTCCGCCAGAATTCAGCGAGGTCATTCGAACCCGGAAACCGGACCGCCATCCCGACTACGGCGATCGGCTCCATATCCACCCCTCACCAGTTCACTCTCGGCGGAGAGCTGATACGCGCATTGCAGCACATCCAGCGACGCCGCAGCCAGCGTTTCGGACAGAGCCGAAGCGAACCTCTCTTACCGCGTCGCAGCTGGTCAGAACTTGACCGGACCTGGCCGCCGCCGAAACAATGCGGGCACATCTCGGCCCCGCTCGGGCTCGCTGGCTTCGGGAGTTGCTCATGGCCGAACGGATCTGTCCCGCCTCTTGCGAACAGGAACGGATCTGGTTCGCCAGCCAATTCGAACCGAATTCCCCGGCGTACAACATCTCGGCGGCAATGACGTTGCCGCCGGTCGCATTGCCGCCGGAAAACATCGAAGAACTGCTCGCGACCGTGACCGCCCGGCACGAAGCCTTGCGCACGTCGCTGTCCGCTGACGAACACGGCGTACTGCACCAGACGATCCATGACGAGGTTGCCCTCGACGTCGAGCACGTCGACCTGCGCGGGCGCGCCGAGGCCGAGGCGGCTGCGCGCGAGTTGCTGCGAGAGCTGAGTCTTCGACCACTCCCCCTGTATCGCGCGCCGCTGTGGCGTGCGGTGTGCGTGCGGCTGTCCGACGAGGACTACTGGCTGCTGTTCGTGGTGCACCATGCGGTGTTCGATGCGGCGTCGAGTGTGCTGTTACAGGCCGAGCTGGACGAATTGTGCGCGGCGTCGGCGGCTGGGCGACCGGCGGAGTTGCCCGAACTGGCGACGCAGTACGCCGACTACTCGGTGCAGCAGCGCTCCGCTCCCGGGGATCAGGAGCGGCGGCTGGCGTATTGGCGCGATCAGCTCGCCGAACTGCCGGACTTCCTGCCCACGGATCTGCCCCGGCCCACCGTCCCAGGACACGAGGCTGCGGCGGTGCCGTTTCGCCTGCCAGAGGGGTTCATCGACCGCGTGACGGCAGTCGGGCGCGGCCTTCGCGCGACGGCGTTCATGGTGCTGCTGGCCGCGCATCACGTGCTGCTGGCGCGGATGTCGGGCAGCGCGGACGTGGCCATCGCGGTGCCGACCTCCAGCCGGGACCGGCAGACGAGGTCGGTGATCGGGATGTTCATCGACACGGTCATCGTGCGGGTCGCACTGCCTGCCGAGCTGACCTTCGCCGAAGCGGTCTCGCGGGTGCGGGACGCGCTCTTCGACGGGTTGCGGCACAAGGGGATTTCGTTCCAGGAGATCGCCGAGAAGTTCAGCGCCGGCGCCGCGGACCGGTTCGGGCGGCTGTCCCGGGTCGCGTTCAACTACGTGCCGTCGTCGGGACACGAGTCGATTCACAACGGGTGGGCCCGCGCCGATCTCGCCCTTGAGCTGTCCACTGTGGACGGATGGTTGCTGTATCGGACGGATCTGTTCCAGCGCCCCAGCGCCGAGGCGTTGACCCGGCGGTATCTCGGCTTGCTGACCGCGGCCCTGGACGCGCCGGAGACGCGGCTGCGCGACCTGCCCGTGCACGTCGACGATGAGCTGGCGGAGGTGCTGGCCTGGAGCACCGGCGAACCCTCGGCTACGCCAGAACAGTTGCCCGATCTGCTCGCCCGCCACGCCGAGCACGCGCCACAGCGCCCGGCGGTGGAGGCTGCCGACGCCACGTTGTCCTACGCCGAACTGCACGAACGTGTCGAGCACCTGGCCGAAGTGTTGGCCGCGCGCGGGATCGGTCCAGAGCACGTCGTGGCGATCGTCGCGCCGCGTTCGGCTGCCTACCTGACCGCTGTGCTGGCAGTGCTTCGCGCTGGAGCCGCGTTCGCCCCGATTGACGCCGCCACCCCGCCGGCGCGGATCGCGACCCTGATGGCGAACACCACGGCGGTCTTGGCCACGTCGTCCACAGTGGACCTGCTGCCGCCGGGAAGCGACCCCGTCGTGCTGGACGCGCTGGACGGCCTGCCTACGTCGGCGGTGGTCGGTCAGGCGCTTCCGGACAACGCCGCCTATCTGCTGCACACCTCGGGTTCGACCGGCGAACCGAAGGGCGTCGTGGTCGCGCGCGGGTCGTGGGCACGGCTGGCGGCGACCTGGGCGGAGCGGCTGGGACTGACCGGCGAGTCGCGGATCGCGCAACTCGCCTCGGCGGCCTTCGATGCCTCCGTGGCCGAGATCGGCGCTGCGCTGGTCGCCGGGGCGACGCTGGTGATCCCCGAGCCTCCGACCGCCGGCGAGGACTTGGCGACGTGGCTGGACGATCAGGCCGTCACCGAGCTACTGCTCACTCCGACGGTTCTCGCCAGCCTCCCGCAGGGATCGCTCCGCAGCGTCCGGACGGTGTTCGTCGGCAGCGAGGCATGCTCGACGGACCTGGCCGCGAGGTGGCACGGGGACGGACGCCGGGTGGTTAATGCTTACGGCCCGACCGAGGCAACCGTCAGCGCGACACTCTGGGACTTCGAGCCCGGCATCGAGACACCGACCGTGCCGATCGGCCACCCGCATCGGGGTGCGCAAGTGTACGTGCTGGACGCGGCGCTCAAGCCGGTGCCGCCGGGCGTGACCGGGGAGCTGTATCTCGCGGGTTCCGGCGTCGCCCGGGGTTATCTGGGCCAGCCGGACCGGTCGGCGGAGAGGTTCGTGGCGTGTCCGTTCGGGCCGCCGGGTGCGCGGATGTACCGCAGCGGCGACCTCGCGAGGTGGGGCTACGACGGGCTGCTGGAGTTCCGGGGCCGCGCCGACGACCAGGTCAAGGTGAACGGGATCCGGGTCGAGCCGGGCGAGATCGAGGCCGCTCTGCTCGCGCGGCCGGACGTCGGGCACGCGGTCGTCGTGCTCCGCGAAGGACGGCTCGTCGGGTACGTGACCGGGTCCGCTGTGGACACGGACGCGGCGCTGGCAGACCTCGCGCGCCGTCTGCCCAGCGGGTTGGTACCGGGCGCGTTGGTCGTGCTGGAGTCGATTCCGTTCACCCGCAACGGCAAGCTCGACCGGAGCGCGTTGCCCGCGCCTGCGGTGCCTGCCGCTCCGCGCGGAAAGGTGTCCGGCACGGTCGGGCTGATCTGCCGGTTGTTCGCCGAGGTGCTCGGGCTGGCCGACGCCGGGGCGGAGGACAGCTTTTTCGCGCTGGGCGGCGACAGCATGTCCTCGATCCGGCTGGTGAACCGCGCGCGCAAGGCGGGTCTGGCGTTCTCGCCTCGGGACGTGTTCCGGCGGCGGACCCCGGCCCGGATCGCCGCTGCCATGGCCGAGAAGCCGCCGGAGAAGCTGGCGCGCGAGGTTTCCCGCGTCGTGGAACGGACGTTGGCGGACGTTTTCGCCGAGACCGTGCGGCGGCATTCGGATGCTGCGGCGCTCGACGACGGAACCACGGTGCTGAGCTACTCCGCACTCGCTGAGCATGCTGGCGCGCTGGCCGAGCGGCTGCGCGGGCACGGGGTCGGCGCGGGTGATCGGGTCGGGGTGCGGGTTCCCTCCGGCACGGCTGAGCTGTACGTCGCGATCCTCGGCGTGCTCCTCGCCGGGGCGGCCTATGTCCCGGTGGATGCCGACGACCCGGACCAGCGCGTCGAGCGGGTCTTCGCCGAGGCTGGCGTGAAAGCTGTCGTGCGGCAAGGCAGCCGGGTCGAGGCGCGCTCCGCGGCCAGGAGTCGGGCCGACGGCGAGGCTTGGGTGATCTTCACTTCCGGCTCCACCGGGCGGCCGAAGGGGGCAGCGGTCCCGCATTCGGCTGCGGTGTCCTTTGTGGACAGCGAGGCACGGCTGTTCTGCGCTGGTCAGCCGCTCGGGCCGGGCGATCGGGTTCTCGCCGGGCTGTCGGTCGCCTTCGACGGATCCTGCGAGGAGATCTGGCTGGCGTGGCGCAGCGGCGCGTGCCTGGTCCCGGCGGCCCGGGAGACGGTCGAGGGGCCGTGGCTGCGGGAGCGCGGGATCAGCGTGGTCTCGACGGTTCCCGCCCTCGCCGCTGCGTGGACGGCACAGGACCTCGAGTCGGTGCGGCTGCTGATTTTCGGCGGCGAGTCGTGTCCGGCGGATCTGCTCGACCGGCTCGCCGGGCCGGACCGGGAGATCTGGAATACCTACGGGCCCACGGAAACCACGGTGGTCGCGACGCTGTGGCGGCACCGGCCCGGTCGCGCGACGACGGCGACAACCCCGATCGGCCGTCCGTTGCCGGGTATCGCCGCGCACGTGCTCGACACGCGGCTGCGTCCGGTCGAGCCGGGCGAACCCGGCGAGTTGTACCTGACCGGGACGGGGCTCGCCCGTGGCTACACCGGCCGTCCGGAGTTGTCGGCAATGCGGTTCGTAGCGTCTCCGTTCGGCCCGCCGGGCGCGCGGATGTACCGGACCGGAGACCTGGTCCGCGAGGACGCCGACGGCATCCTGCACTTCTGCGGGCGCGCTGACGAGCAGGTCAAGATTCACGGCGTGCGGATCGAGCCCGCCGAGGTCGAAGCGACCCTGCGTGCGGATCCGGCGATCGGTCGTGCGGCGGTCGTCGTACGGGAGGACGAGCCGGGCCGGCGGCGCCTCGTCGGCTACGTCGTGCCCGCTCCAGCGTCCACAGTGGACGTCGAGGGCGTGCTGACCGGGCTCGCCGCGACCCTGCCCGGCGCGTTCGTCCCGGCTGACCTCGTTGTCCTGGAACAGATCCCGACTACCCGTAACGGCAAGACCGACCTCGCCGCGCTACCGGCCCCAGCCCGGTCCGCGACGACCACGAAGCGCGCGACGACCTCCACAGAGCAACTGCTCTGCCAGGTGTTCGCCGAGGTGCTCGGGCTCGCCGAGGTCGGCGTCGACGACAGCTTTTTCGCCCTCGGCGGGGACAGCCTGCTCGCGATCACGCTGGTCGGCCGGGCGCAGGCGAAGGGGGTCCGCTTCACGCCGCACGAACTGTTCCTGCGCCGCACCCCGGCCCGGCTCGCGCGGCTGGCCGGCGACCGCCGCACGCCCGCCGACTTCCCGCTGGCGCAGCTCAACCAGCCCGAGGTCGACGATCTGCTCCGCGACTACCCAAGCCTGATCGACGTCCTGCCGCTGACGCCGCTGCAGCAAGGTCTGGTGTTCCACGGCAGCTACGACAGCGACGAGAACTACCGGGTCCAGCTGGCACTCGACGTGGACGGCGACCTCGATCCGGACCGCCTGCAGACCGCACTCGACGCGCTGGTCCGCCGCTACCCGAACCTCGGCGCGGCTTTTCCGGCCACCGGCGACGGTCGCCTGGTCCAGGTGATCCCGGCGCACCGGCCGCCGCAGTGGCGCGAGGTTTCCTCGGCAGAACACGAGCGGATCTCCGCCGAGGAGCTGCAGGCGCCGTTCGACCTTGCCCGTCCGCCGCTGCTGCGGGCCGCGCTGGTGAAGCTGGGCGAAGGCCGGTCGCGGCTGCTGCTGACGCTGCACCACGTGCTGCTGGACGGCTGGTCGACACCCATCGTCATCCGCGAACTGCTCGCGCTGGCCACCGGTGCGAAGTTGCCTCCCGCCGCGGACCACCGCGATTACCTGCGCTGGCTGGCGGAACAGGACCACGCGGTCGCCGCCAAGGCGTGGGCGCAGACGTTGCGGGATCTCGACGGGCCGACTCTCGTGGCCCCGCCGCGCTCGCGCGCTGTCCGGCCGGAGCTCGTCAGCGCCAGGTTGCGGGCGGAGGTCTTCGACGCGCTCCGGGAGCGGCTGCGCGGGCTGGACCTGACGCTCAACGCCGCGGTGCAGTCGGCGTGGGCGGTTCTGCTCGGCAGGCTCACCGGCAGAAACGACGTCGTGTTCGGGACGACCGTTTCCGGGCGTCCGGCGGACCTGGAGCACGCGGACCGGATGGTGGGGCTGCTGATCAACACGATCCCGGTCCGGGTGCGGTGTTCGCCGCACGAGCCGCTGGCCGGGCTGTTGCGGCAGGTCCAGGATCAGCAGGCGGATCTGCTGGAGCACCAGTATCTCGGTCTCGCCGACATCCAGCGCGCGGCCGGGCACGGGGTGCTGTTCGACACCGCGACCGTGGTCGAGAGCTACCCGGACATGGGCGGGCTCGGCCGTACCGGCGAACTGGCGGTCACCGGGTTCGGCAGGCAGGAGTCGACGCATTACTCGCTCTACCTCTACGTGATTCCCGGCCGCGAGCTGACGGTCGAACTCGCTTACCGGCCGGACGTGCTCAGCGCGGACACCGCGGCGGAGGTCGCCGAGAGCTTCCTCAGCCTGCTGACGGCGATCGCTAAGGAGCCCGCGCAACCGACGGGGGCGATCCGGCTGCTGACCGACGACCGTGCCCGGGCATTGCTCGCCACCGGCGTCGGTGCAGCTTCGGGAGCACGGGCGTTCGATCCGATCTCGGCTGGCACGGACCGGATCGCGGTACAGGACGCGGCGGGCCAGCTCACCTACCGCGAACTCGACGCGGCGGCGAACCGGTTGGCGCACTTGCTGATCGAGCACGGCGCGGGTCCGGAAAGGACAGTCGCGGTGGCGATCCCGCCGTCCGCTTCGTATCTGACGGCGCTCCTCGCGATCACTCGCGCAGGCGCGGCCGCGTTGCCGCTCGACCTGAACCATCCCCCGCAGCGCCGACAGTTCATGGTGGAAGACTCCCGCCCGCTGCTGACGCTCGGAACCGCGGCGACCCTCAACGGCGTACCCGGCCCGCACCTCGTCCTGCCCACCACGATCGACCAACCCGACACCCGGCCCGTTGAACGCGCGATGCCGCAGCATCCGGCTTTTCTCTTCTACACGTCGGGTTCGACCGGCACGCCGAAGGCGGTCGTCACCACGCGTGCCGCGGTCGCGAACGCCGTCGCTGCCTTCGTGACCGGCTACCGCCTCGATCGAGGCGCACGGATGGCGCACACCACGTCGGCGGCGTTCGACATCTCGGTGGCGGAGCTGTTCGCACCGCTGGCCGCGGGCGCGACCGTGGTGATCCCGGATCCCAGCGTGCCGCGCGCCGGGGCCGGACTCGGCGATTGGCTGAGCGAGGCGGAAGTCAGCCACGCGCAGCTCGTGCCGACGGTCCTGGGCACGATTCCGCCCGAATCCGCTGTCGGGCTGACCACGGTGATCGTCGGCGGCGAGGCGTGTCCCGGCGAACTGGCGCAGCGATGGGGCGAAGGCCGCACGGTCGTCAACGCCTACGGTCCGACCGAGGCGACGATCTGGGCGACCCTGTGGGACTGCGAGCCCTCCGACACGGCCGTCGCCGCGATCGGCGAGCCGATGCCGGGAGTGCGCGTGCTGGTGCTGGACTCGGCGCTGCGCCCGCTCCCGCCGGGAATCACCGGGGAGCTGTACCTGGCCGGAGACTGTCTCGCCCGTGGTTACGGCGACCGGCCTGCCCTGACTGCCGAACGCTTCACGGCTTGCCCGTACGGTCCGCCGGGCGCGCGCATGTACCGGACCGGCGACCTCGCGCACTGGGATTCCGAGGGCACGCTGCACTACGACGGCCGTACCGACGGGCAGCTGAAGATCAACGGCGTCCGGGTGGAGCCGGGCGAGATCGAAGGGGCTCTTCTGACGCATCCGGCCGTAGAGCAAGCCGTGGTGATCACCGTCGAGAAGCGCCTGATCGCTTACGTGGTCCCGGAAATCGACGCGGCGGACGTTCGGGAACATCTCGGCCGGATGCTGCCGCAAGCCGTGGTGCCGGGTGCGGTCGTCGGGCTCGGCGAGCTGCCCCGGCTGGCCAACGGCAAGGTCGACCGTGCCGCGCTCCCCCGCCCGAACCGCCCCGAATCCCGTCGCCCGGCCAACGCGCGGGAAGAGACGTTGTGCCGGATCTTCGGCTCGGTGCTCGGCATGACCGGCGTCGGCGCCGACGACGGGTTCCTCGATCTGGGCGGGGACAGCATTTCCGCGATCCAGCTGGTGGCGCGGGCGCAGGCCGCCGGTCTCGGATTCACGCTGCGGGAGGTGTTCCGGCACGGCAGTCCCGCCGGGCTCGCCGCGGTGGCGCGGGTCCGGGCCGACGTCGAGCTTGGCGGCAGGGAGGTGCCGCTGACGCCGGTGATGCACTGGCTGACCGAGACCGGCGGCGACATCGACCGGTTCAGCCAGTCGGCGTTCGTGCACACCCCCGCCGGACTGACCGAGGCTCGGCTGGCGAGCGCGCTGAAGCAGGTCCTCACGCGACACGACATGCTGCGGATGCGGTGGGTGCGCGGGACGATCGAGATCCAGGCGAGCGCGGAGAACTGCCTTCGCCGGGTCGATGCCACCGGCCCGAACACCGACGCGCTTATCCAGACAGAAGCCGCCGCAGCCGGCGCATCACTCGCGCCGGAGCAGGGAGTGATCGTCCGTGCGGTCTGGTTCGACGCCGGGCGTGACCGCCGAGGCAGGCTGCTGCTGATCGTGCACCACCTGGCCGTCGACATCGTCTCCTGGCCGATCCTCCTGTCGGATCTCGCCGCCGCCTGCGAGGCCCCGGACACCCCGTTGCCGCCCGTGCCCACGTCCTTCCGCGCCTGGGCTACCCGGCTGCACGAGGAAGCCCGGTCCAAGCGGAGGATGGCGGAGCTGCCGTACTGGAACTCGGTCGTCGCGAACACCGGCGCGGCGATCACCACGGGAAGCCTGCATCGCGAACGAGACACCTTCGGCACCGCGACCCACCACACCGTCTCCCTGCCCGTGGACACCACCCGCGCCGTGCTCGGCTCGGTGTGCGCTGCCTTCCACGCCTCGGCGGAGGACGTCCTGCTCACCGCGTTGGCAATCGCGGTCGCCGATTGGCGGGAGCGCAACGGCCTGCCGCGCGCCGCATTCCGGGTGGACGTCGAGGGGCACGGCCGCGCGGACCTCGACGAGGCGATCGACCTGACCCGCACCGTCGGCTGGTTCACCAGCATGCGTCCGGTGCGTCTCGACCCCGGCCCGCTCCGGTGGGACGACGTCTGGTCCGGCGGCGCCGACGCGGGCGCGTGTCTGCGACGGGTCAAGGAGCAGGTCCGCTCCGCACCAGGTCAGGGCATCGGCTACGGACTGCTCCGCTACCTCAACCCGGACACCGCGGACAGCCTCGCCGCCGCCCCCGCCGCCCAGATCGCGTTCAACTACCTCGGCCGGTTCACCCCGTCCGCCGAAGCCGACTGGGCTCCGGTGACCGACTACAGCGCGCTGACCGCCGAGGTCATCACCGGCGGTTCCGGCAACCGGCAGCCGCTGGGGCATCCTCTGCTCGTCGATGCCCACGTCACCGAAAGCCCCGACGGCCCCGTCCTCGGCGCGACCTGGACCTGTGCCCCGGCGCTGCTGTCCGAAGAGGACGTCCGGGATCTCGCGGAGAGCTGGACCTGGGCCGTGACCGCGTTGGCCGACCACTCCCGGACTCCCGGCGCTGGCGGGCACACGCCGTCCGACTTCCCGCTGACGCCGCTGCGTCAGTCCGATGTGGACCGAATCGCGGCGGAGTACCCCGGCTTCGTCGACGTTCTCCCGCTCACGCCCTTGCAACGCGGCTTCGTGTTCCACGCCAACCTCGACGGGGCCGACGCTGACCGCTATCGCCTGCAGCTCAGCCTCGATCTCACCGGCGAGGTGGATGCTTCACGGCTGCGGGCGGCGGTGGTCTCGGTGCTGGAGCGGCATCCGCACCTGCGCGCGGCATTCCCGACGGTCAGTTCCGGCGAGCCAGTCGCGGTGATTCCGGCGACGGCGGAGCTGGAGTGGAGCGATGGCACGGTGGAGGCTGCCCGGCCGTTCGACCTCACCAAGCCGCCACTGCTGCGGGCGCTGCTGGTGCGGTCGCCCGGCGGGCAGAACCGGCTGGTGCTCACCTATCACCACGTCCTGCTTGACGGATGGTCGATTCCGCTCCTGCTGGACGAGATTCGCCGCGCATACGCCGGAAACCGGCAAGCATCGGTGGTGGAACTGCGCGACTACTTCGATTGGCTCGGCGAACGCGACCGCGAGGCGGCCGTCGAGGCGTGGCGGTCTTCCCTCGACGGCCTCACCGGTCCAACGCTGATCGCCGACCGCCGCGCGACCGCTGATCCGGTCGAGCTCACGACCGCACTGTCCACTGAGGACTATGCGAGGTTGTCGGCGCGGCTGCGGAAGCTCGGCGTCACGCTGAACACGGCCGTCCAAGCTGCCTGGGCGATTCTGCTCAGCGAGCACACCGGTCGCGCGGACGTCGTGTTCGGCACCACCATGTCCGGGCGTCCGCCGGACCTGCCCGCGGCGAGCGAGCTGATCGGCCTGCTGATCAACACGCTCCCCGTGCGCGTCCGGCTGGCCGCCGACGAGCCGCTCGCCGAGTTCGTGCGGCGGCTCCAGCGGGAACAGGCCGAGCTGTTCGAGCACCAGTACCTCGACCTCGCGGAGATCCTGCGCCTCGCCGGGCACGGCGAGCTGTTCGACACCGCCACCGTCGTGGAGAACTACGCCGGCGCCAAGGAACTTCCCGGCGCTCTCTTCACTGGGGTCAGCGGGCGGGAGTCGACGCACTATCCGCTCGACCTGACCGTCCGTCCCGGCGCGGAACTCGGCGTCCGGCTGGCTTACCGACCGGATGTGGTCGACCCGGCGACCGCGACCGAGCTGGCCGCGCGCTTCCGCCAGATCCTGCTGACGATCGCGGCCGAACCCGATCGGATCCTGCGGCCTACGCGGACCGTCGCGGAGTGGTTCGGCCAGATCGCCGCGCGCTACGCGGATCAGCCCGCCGTCTCCGATGCGCGGGTTTCCTACACCTACGCGGAGTTCGACGCCGCGGCCAACCGGCTCGCGCACCTGCTGATCGCCCACGGCGCGGGGCCGGAGCGCGTCGTCGCCGTCGCGGTGCCGCGGGGAGCCGATCATGCGCTGGCGATCGTGGCGGTGCTCAAGTCCGGAGCAGCAGTGCTGCCGGTGGACACGGCTTACCCGGCCGAGCGGATCCGGTTCATGCTCGCCGACGCGCAGCCGGTGCTGACCCTGGCACACGAGGAGCTGGACACGCCGCACCTCAACCTGGCCGATCCCCGCACCGCCCTTGCCAGCCAACCGGAAACGGCACCGGAGGTCGAACTCCGGCCGCTCAACCCCGCGTTCGTGCTGTTCACCTCAGGTTCGACCGGGACTCCGAAGGCGGTGTCGGTCCCGCATGCGGCGGTCGTGAGCATGGCTGCCGCGCAGATCGACGGGTTCGCTGTCGACGCGGACTCGACCGTCTCCCAGTTGTCGTCGCCGAGCTTCGACGCGGCGATTTCCGAGCTGTGCACGGCGTTGCTGTCCGGCGCGCACCTGGTGCTGCCGGGCCCGGATGTCATCCTGGAAGGGCCTTCGTTGGCCGAGTGGATCACTGAACACCAGGTCACGCATGTGCAGCTCGCTCCGGCGGTGCTGGCGACTGTCCCGGCGGAGAGCCTGCCTCGGGTGCGCACGCTCGTGGTCGGCGGCGAGGCCTGTCCGGACACGCTGATCGAGACGTGGGCACACGGCCGCCGGATGGTGAACACCTACGGCCCGGCCGAGGCCGCCGACACCGTGACGTTGTGGCCCTGCTCCCCCGGTTCCGGCCGCGCCGTCGCGCCGATCGGCCGCCCGATCCGGGACACCGAGGTGTTCGTGCTCGATTCGCGGCTCGCTCCGGCGGCCCCGGGCATGGTCGGCGAGATCTACGTCGCCGGTCCCGGCCTCACCCGGGGCTACCTGGGACGGCCGGGGCTGACCGCGGAACGGTTCACCGCGTGCCCGTTCGGCCCGCCCGGCGCGCGGATGTACCGGACCGGCGACCTGGGCCGCTGGGACGCGGACGGGCTCCTGCACTACGAAGGGCGGGTCGACGACCAGGTCAAGGTCAACGGGATCCGGATCGAGCTGGGCGAAGTCGAGGCTGCCTTGACCGATCACCCGGACGTCGGGCAGGCCGTCGTCGTGCCGGACGACGGGCGGCTGCTCGGCTATCTCGTGCCCGCGCCCGGCGCCGCGGTCGATCCCGCTGCGGTGCGGGCCGGGCTCGCGGCGCGGCTGCCGGTCCATCTCGTGCCGGCCACGTTGCTGGTGATGGCGCAGATTCCGCGTACGGCCAATGGGAAAATCGACCGCGCGGCGCTGCCGAGGCCGAGCACGCCCCAGCAGGCACTTCCGGTAGCGAGTCGGGCTCCGCGCACCCCGCACGAGCGGATGCTCTGCGAGGTATTCGCCGACACACTCGACCTGCCGTCGGTCGGTGTCGACGAGGATTTCCTTGCGCTGGGCGGGCATTCGCTGCTGGCGATGCGGGCGGTCGCCCGGATCCGGGACCTGCTCGGCGTCGAACTCGCCGTCCGTGAGCTGTTCGATCATCCGACCGCCGCCGGGCTCGCCGCACGGGTGGAGCAGGCTCGGCCCGCAGTGTCGGCACCGCTGGAGCGTCGACAGCTTCCAGATCGGATCCCGTTGTCGCACAGTCAGTTCCGGTTCTGGGCACGGGATCAGCTGCACGGGCCGACGGCCACGACGGTGCTTCCGCTCGCCCTGCGGCTGCCGAAGCTGGACGAGCCCGCGCTGACCGCCGCGCTGACCGATCTCGTCGCGCGGCACGAATCGCTGCGGACGGTCTACGACGTGCACGAAGGCCAGCCGTATCAACGCATTCTGGCTCCGTCGCCGCCTGAGGTGCGTCGGCTGACCGCCGGCGACTTGGATCGAGTGCTGTCCGAGGCAGCGGCCGAACCGTTCGACCTCACGCGTGAGCCTCCGCTGCACGTTTACCTGGTCATTGGTGCGGAGCCGATTCTGCTCCTCGTGCTCCCGCATGTCGCGGCCGACGGCTGGTCGCTGGACGTGCTGTCCCGCGACTTCCGTCAGGCCTACTCCGCTCGGCGCACAGGCGCTCGACCCACGTGGTCGGCGCTTCCGGTCCGTTACGCTGATTACGCGGTGTGGCAACGCGATCTGCGCGTCGAGGAGCAGCTCGACCACTGGCGATCCACGCTCGCCGGGCTGCCCGCGGAAATCCCGCTCCCCGCCGACCGGCCGCGACCGGCCATCCGGACCGGGCGAGGCGGGACCGTGCTCGGCCGCTTCGACGCCGACCTGCGTGACGGCCTGACCGCGGTGGCCCGGGAATGCGCGGCGAGCCTGTTCATGGTGCTGCACGCCGGTCTCGCCGCTCTCCTCACCGGTCTCAGCGGTGCCACTGACCTGCCGCTGGGCACGCCGATCGCCGGCCGTCCGCGTCCTGAACTGGACGATCTCGTCGGCTGTTTCGCCGACTGCCTGGTGCTGCGCACGGACACCGCCGGAGACCCGTCGTTCCGGGAGCTGGTGGCGCGGGTGCGCGAGGTGGACCTGACCGCGTACGCCAACCAGGACGTGCCCTTCGACCGGCTGGTGGCGGAACTGGACGCGCGGACACCGGACCGACATCCGTTGTTCCAGGTTCAGCTAGCTCTGCAGGACCTGCCGGTCGGCGCGAACCGGGGCGACGAACGTCCAGTCGCCATCGGCACCGACTCGCACGACCACGACCTGTACCTGGAGTTCCAGGAGGCCCGGACGAACGAACTGGACGCCTACCTGCACTACTCCAGCGACCTGTTCGACCGTGCCACCGCCGCCGGGCTGCTCGACAAGCTGCGGACGCTGCTCACCGCGGCCGTCGACACGCCCGACGCGCCGCTGTCCCGGCTGGGGTTGTCGTGACGCATCTCTGCATGGTGAATCTGCCGTCGTACGGGCATGTGCTGCCGAGCCTGGAGGTGATCCGGGAACTCGTCGCGCGCGGGCATCGGGTGAGCTACGCGAACGATCCCGCTTTCGCCGACGTCATCACCGGTGTCGGCGCTGACTTCGTTCCGTATCGGTCGACGCTTTTGTCCTATTTGGACGGGCGTACGGAATGGCCGTCTGACGAGATCGCGCACCGGGACCTGTTCCTCGACGACGCGATCGCGATGACGCCACAGCTGCGGGCGGCATTCGAGGACGATCGGCCGGACCTGGTCCTCTACGACCAGGGCGTGGGCGCGGTGCGAGTGCTGGCCGAACAGTGGCGGGCGCCGCACGTGATGTTTTCGCCGAACTCCGTTCCCGACCGCGGCGACGACGAACTCCTGCGCGAATTCGAGGAGCGACGGCGTGATCCGCGCTTCTCCGTCCATTACCGACGGTGGGCGGAGTGGTTGCGCGACAACGGAATTCCGTCCGGCTACCTCGGCCGTCCGGTGCGGGAACTCGCCCTGATTCCGCGGGTGCTGCAACCCAACCCCGACCGGGTGGATTCTCGGCGGACCACCTTCGTCGGCCCCTGCTTCGGTTCCCGAGCGGAGACGTGGCAGCCGCCTGCCGGAGTGGAACGGGTGCTGCTCGTGTCGCTGGGGTCGACGTTCACCGGCAAGCCCGGCTTTTACCGGGAGTGCGTCGCGGCGTTCGGCGACCTGCCGGGGTGGCATGTGGTGCTGCAGATCGGGAAACACGTCGATCCGGCGTCGCTCGGCGAGTTGCCCGGGACGGTCGAGGTGCGGGATTGGGTGCCGCAGATGGCCGTGCTGGAGAAGGCCTCCGCGTTCGTCACCCATGGCGGGATGGGCGGGTGCGTGGAGGGGTTGTTTCACGGCGTGCCGATGATCGCGGTGCCCCAAGATCCGTACACCGATCAGCCGGACAACGCGGACGTCCTGGTGCGGCTCGGGGTCGGACGCCGAATCGATCCTGGCCGGGCGACTGCCGGGGTGTTGCGGGAGACCTTGCTGGAACTGGTCGGGTCGCCGGAGGTCGCGGCCCGGGTGGCGGAGGTCCGTCAGGAGTTGATGGCGGAGGGCGGGACCGAGCGGGCCGCTGATCTGATCGAGGCCGAGCTGGCGGGATGAGGGGTTTGTCCACATCGGACAGCATCAGGCCAAACTACGCAGGTCACTCGGCCACCCACCCGGGCCGGACCAGACCGGTTTCATACGCGAGCACGACGAGCCCCACCCGGTCCCGCACCGATAGCTTGCCCATGATGCGAGACACGTGCGTCTTCGCGGTCAGCGGGCTGACCCGCAACCGGTCCGCGATGTCCGCATTGGACAGTCCCGTTCCGGCCAGCGCGAGGACCTGCCGTTCCCGTCCGGTCAACGCGGAAAGCGCCGCCGCTGCCGACGGAACCGGCTTCGTGCGGGTGGCGTATTCCGCGATCAGCCTGCGCGTGACGCCGGGGGCGAGCAGCGCGTCCCCGGCCGCGGCGGCCCGGACGCCGCGCACGAGGTCGTCCGGTTCGCTGTTCTTCACCAGGAATCCGGCCGCGCCCCGGCGCAGCGCCTCGAAGACGTACTCGTCCAGGTCGAAGGTGGTGAGCATGACAACGCGCGTCCCGCCGCACCGCGGGTCCTCGGCGATCCGGCCGGTGGCGGCCAGCCCGTCGAGGCCGGGCATGCGGATGTCCATCAGGACGACGTCGGGCCGCAGTTCGCGCGCCAAGTGAAGCGCGGTCTCGCCGTCGGCGGCTTCGCCGGCCACCACGAGGTCCGGGCAGGTCTCCAGCAGCACCCGGATGCCCGCGCGCACGAGCGCTTGATCGTCAGCGAGAACGACCCGGATCGAGCCGGTCACCGGACACCGCCGACCGGCAAAACCGCGGCCACCCGATACCCACCACCGGGAACCGGACCCGTCGTGAGCGCGCCACCGAACGCCACGGCACGTTCCCGCATCCCCGGCAACCCGTTGCCACCTCCCGAAGCTCCTCCACGGGGACGACCCCCGCCGTCGTCCGTCACAGTCAGCTCGAGCCGGTCGTCGGCGCAGGACAGGCGGAGTCCGACGGTCGCGCCCGCACCGGCGTGCCGGATCGCGTTCGTGACCGCTTCCTGGGCGATCCGGTACGCGGCCTGGTCCACCGGGACGGGCAACGACGGCAGCGCGTCCTCGATCTCGGTCGCGACGCGCAGTCCCGCCGCGCGCGCTCCGTCGAGCAGTTCGGCCAGGTCGCCGGGTTGGGAAAGCCGAGGGCTCGGGCGGTACGGGACGTCGCCGGAGTCGGGTGCGCGCAGCGCGTCCAGCACCGCGCGCACCTCGCCGAGCGCGGAGTTTCCCGCGTCCTTGATCGCGGTCAGCGCCTGTTCGACGGCTTGCGGATCGCGCGGGAGCAAGGCGAGCCCCGCGTTGGCCTGGACCGTGATCAACGCCAGCTGGTGCGCGAGCACGTCATGCAGATCGCGCGCGATCCGGAGCCGTTCGTCCCCGGCGCGACGCAAGGCCTGTTCCCGCCGGGTTCGCGCTTCCCCGGCTAGCTCGGCCTCGCGGGCTTGGCGTGCCTGCCGACGTACCCGGACGAGTTCCGCGGCCACGGCCAGCACGAGGAACCAAGCTGCCAATCCGACCGCCGATCCCACGCTCGGCGAATCCCAGCCGGGCACCGGGACGCTGACGGCCAGCGCATACCCGGCGGCCAGCACCGCGTAGGCGACCGGGCGGCGGCCGAGCACCACCGTGGCGGCGAACATGAGGACCAGCGGCAGGAAGACCGGCGCGGGCACCGTGCCCAGCAGCAGATCCGCGACGTACATGGCGAAACCGGTCAGCAGCGCGAGCGTCGGGCGAGTCCGCCACCATGCCACGGCCGCACCGGACAAGGCGGCAGTCACCCATCCCGGCCACGAGCCGAGGGCAGCCGCTGCGGCGACCACGGCGAAAGCCAAGGCCAGCAACGCATTCCCGCCGCCCGGCAGACAGCGGGATGCCGCGGCGGCCCGACCAGATGTCACCAGACCATCGTCCGCGTCTTGAGGTGCTGGCGCGTCCGTCCGGAAGCGCATTTCCCGCTACGCTCCCGGACGTACTCCCGCGGGAGCAGGCCGAGATACGCCTCCGAAGCGACGCGCATCAACTGCGGATCGCCGCATGATCCCTGCCATGTCCACCACCACTACCGAATTCCGCGTCCGCACCGGCGTACTGGCCGCAGTGTCCTATGTGGTCTTCTTCCTGGCGTCCCTCGTCTTCCCGGGCCTGCTCGGGCAGAACCGAGGCGCGTCCATCGTCACGCCGTACTCGACCAACTCCGAAGTAGCGGCCTACCTCGCTGCGACCAGCCACGGCGGCGTCCCGATCGCCGCGTTCTGCCAAGCCGTCAGCGGCCTCGCGCTGCTGGTCTTCGCAGGCTGGTCAGCCAGCTACCTGCACCGCCTCGGCCGCGATGCCCATGCCGCGCTCGCCCGCACCGCCGGGACCGCGGCCGCGGTGTTCCTCCTGCTCTCGGCGAGCATCCAATGGATCCTGTCCCTGCCCGGAATCACCGACAATCTCGCCGTCTACCGCGCCGTCACGGACCTCAGCTTCACCACGGGCGCGGCCGTCCAGATCGCCACCATCGGGCTCCTCACCGCCGCGGTCGCGACCGGCGCACGCATCCCGAAGTGGCTCGCCTGGTTCGGCCTCGGGGTCGCCGCGCTTTCCGTGCTGTCGATGCTTTCGCTGCTGGCCAAGGGATTCTCGCCGTTCCTGCCGATCGGCCGCTACCTCGGCATGGTCTGGTTCCTCGGCCTCGCCGCGCTCCTCCCGCTGCGGGCGCGTCCGAGGAGCGCGGACCGCTACCCGGCGAACCGGTAGCCGACGCCGCGGACCGTCTCGATCAGGGTCTGTTCCCGCAGTTTGCGCCGGAGCTGCCGGACCACGACCTCCAGGACGTTCGAGTCCGGATCGGCCATCCGGTCCCACGCGTGCTCGATCAGCTCCTTGCGCGGCACCGGCGCGCCGGCGGCGGCCATCAAGCGTTCGAGGACCAGGAATTCCTTCGGGGCCAGGGTGAGCAGCACGCCCGCGCGGCGCACCTCGCGGGTGCCCGCGTCGAGTTCCACGTCGCCGCGGCGCAGGACGGCCGGGCGGGTCCGCGGCGCGGGGCTCAGCCGGCACAGGCTGCGGACGCGCGCGACCAGTTCGGCCATCTCGAACGGTTTGACGAGGTAGTCGTTGCCGAGCTGCAGGCCCGCGACCCGGTCGGCGGTGCTGTCGCGCGCGGTCAGGAACAGCACCGGCACGAGCCAGCCGGACCGGCGCCGGTGCTGCACGTAGCCGAGGGAGTCGCCGGAAGGCAGCATCCGGTCGAAGACCACGCAGTCGTAGGCGTTGACGAAGAGCGCTTCGTCGGCGACCGGCAGATCGGCCACCGCGTCCACGGCGAATCCGGCACTGCGCAACGAAACGTCGAGAGCTACCCGCAAATTATCATCGTCTTCGACCACCAGCACCCGCACGAAGCCCAGGTTAGCGGGCGACCGCCGCCTCGATGTCGGCGATGCTCAGGCTCCGCAGTTCTTCGAGCGTCGGCACCCGGCCGAGCAGCCGCAACCGCTGGGACTGCGACTTCCGCACGCCCTCGAACAACCGCCGCGCGTCGCGGGCGTTGCCGAAGTTCTCGTCGCCGGAGATCCGCGCGAAGTGGTCGACGAGCACCGGTTCCGCGGCCGCGTCGAGTTCGTAGTCCTGGCTGGAGACCATCCGTTCGATGATGCCGAGCAGTTCGCCGGGGGTGTAGTTCTCGAACTCGATCGTCTTGCCGAACCGCGACGCGAGCCCGGGGTTGGCGGACAGGAACCCGGCCATCTCCTTCGTGTACCCGGCCACGATCACGGCGACCTCGTCCCGGTGGTCCTCCATCATCTTCACCAGGGTGTCGATCGCCTCCTGCCCGAAGTCGCCGCCCGCCGAGCCTGCCCGCGACAGCGTGTAGGCCTCGTCGATGAACAGCACCCCGCCCTTGGCCTCCTCGAAGATCAGCGCCGTCTTCTCCGCGGTGTGGCCGATGTACTGGCCCACGAGATCGCGCCGCGACACCTCCCGGAACTGGCCGTGCGGCAGCACCCCCAGTGCTTGCAGCAGCCGCCCGTACAGCCGGGCCACGGTCGTCTTCCCGGTGCCGGGCGCGCCGGCGAAGATCAGGTGGTGGCTCGCGCCGCCGACCGGCAGGCCCGCGTTCCGCCGCCATTCGTTGACCTGCAGTTCGTCCACCAGCGAACGCACCTCGGCCTTGACCCGAGGAAGGCCGACCATCGTGTCGAGTTCGGTCAGCAGTTCGTCCGGCGCCCCGCCTCCGGAACCGGCCGGCCCGGTGGCCTCGACCACGACTGGGTTCGCGCCGTCGGCGAGGGAAATGCCCGGCTCCGCGGTGTTTTCCGCGCGGCACTCCTCGATGCTGCCGCCGCATCCGGCCGCGAACGCGATGCCGAAACCGCGCGAGTCCCGGACGGTGCACTGCCGCAGGAGCGGCGAGCTGTGCTGGGCCACGGCGATCCCGTCCGAGCCGGTCCGCGAAATGGCGCAGTTTTCCAACGCTGGGCGGCTGTATTGGTAGACGTACACCCCGCGCAGCCCGCACCCGCTCACGGTGCAACCGCGCAACACCGGTGCGGCCCCCATGCCGATCACGACGCCGTCCCCAGTCACCTCCTCGATGACGGTGTCCACCAGCCGTCCAGGGCTGCCTTCGATCACCACGCCCTGTTCGACCGCTTTCAGCGAGCAGCCGGTCAGCTCGAACGCCGCCGTCCCCTCGATCCGCACCGCGGGCCCGCGTCCGCCGGTGATCAGGCAGCGCCGTACGACCAGCTCCACGTTCTCCGTAGACAGCGCGCCCGACTCGCCCGCGTGCAGCTCGATTCCTTGCAGCGTCAGGGATCCGCCGACCGCGTGCAGCACCGGATGATCCGCTCCGGCACCGTCGACGATCACCTGCGCCCCGGCCTCCGCCGTCAGCGTCACGTGCAATCCGGACAGGGCGAGCACCTCGCGGTACCGGCCCTCGGCGACCGTGATCACGGCGTGGGCCGGAGCGACGGAGAGCGCGTCGCCGATCGTCGGGTACGCGCCGGGCCGGTCAGCGACCAGGAGGCGTTGTGCGTTCGTCATCAGCCCGCCTCGGCCATCAGCCAGCCCCGCCCGGCGGCCTTCGCCCCGGCCTGGAACCGGCTGCGCGCGCCGAGCCGGTTCATGATGTCGGCGACCATCCGCCGGACCGTGCGCACGGAGATGTCGAGCCGGGCCGCGGCGGATTCGTCGGTGCTGCCGGAACACAGCAGGGTCAGCAGATCGCGCTCGCGGCGAGTAAGCCCCGCGGCGCCCTCGCGGTCGTCGAGACTCGTCGGGATCAGCGGCACGGCCTCGGGCCAGATCCGGTCGAACAGCCCGGCCGTCGCCGCGACGACGCCGGGCAGCCGGAACACCGCCGCGGCCGAACTCCCGGCCCGGTCGTCCGGCAGCACCGCGGCCGCACGGTCGACGACCAGCGCGTCCATCGGCACGTCGGCCACGGTCCGCACGTCCGCCCCGGCGAGCGCCAGCCCGCCGAGCGCACCGGAGAGCCGGGCCGAATCGGGGCACAGCACGCGGTAACGCACGCCGGGCCGCAACGTCGCCTGGCCCAGCCGGCGCACGACGTCCGCCGGTCCCGGCCCCACGGTGGCGCACATGATCAGCACCTCGCTCGTGGCGGACGTCAGCAGCCCGTCGATTCCGGCCGGTCGCGGCGCCGAACCGCCGCCCGCGACCAGGCTGAGCTTCGCGCCCGTGCCCGGCTGCCGTTCCCGCAGCACCTTCCGCTGCGCGGCAACGAGTTCCGGCCCCGGTTCCCAGCCGAGTTCGCGAGCCAGCAGCTTCCGGGCGTGCTCGAACGCGGCGAGCGCTTCGGCCGGGCGACCGGCTTGCTGCAGGGCCAGCACGAGCCGCGCCCACGCGCTTTCGCGGAGCGGGTCGCGGTCGGCGACCTCGCGCAGCAGCGTGATCGCGTCCGTCGCGCGGTCCGCCGCGAGGTACGCCTCGGCGAGCAGGCACCGGAGCTCGGCGCGCCGTTCCTCCCAGTTCGCCGCCGCGGCCCGTGCGCCGTCGAACTCGAGACCCTCGAACGGCTCGCCCTGCCAGTGCCCCAGCGCGGCGGACAGCCGCTCGGCCGCGGTGTCGTACTTCGCGTCGGCCAGCGCCGCACGACCGGATTCCGCCAGCGTTTCGACCAGTTCGGTGTCCAGTTCGCCCGGCAGCAGCTTGATCCGGTAGCCGCCCGGCCGGCTTTCCAGCCGCTCCCCCACGCTTTGCCGCAGCTGCCACACGTAGCTGCGCAGGTTGCGCAGCGCGGAAGCGGGCACGGCCTGTTCATGCCAGATTCCGGCGATCAGCTGATCGACCCGGACCCAGGCGTTAGCGTGCAGGAGCAACACCGCCAGGAGCGCGCCCGGCTTCGTCGCCCTCAGCTCGATGCGGGTGCCGCTCGACGGGCGCGCCTCGAGCGGACCGAGTAGTTGAAACTGCATGCGCTAACTTTCCATCGGGACACCTGAGGTTTGGATGACAACGGTGATGGTCGTCGAAGACGACGAGAACATGCGGGTCGCGGTCGCCGCGCAGCTGAGCGCGGCCGGGCTTGGCGTGCACGTCTGCGGAGACCTCGCCGGCGCCGGAAGAGCGCTCGGCTCGCACGCCTACGACTGCGCGGTGTTCGACCGGATGCTGCCCGACGGCGATTCCCTCGGCTACGTCGACGCGCTCCGCCGCCAGGGCTGGCACACGCCCGTGCTGTTCCTCACCGCGCGCGATTCGCCGGCCGACCGCGTCGCCGGGTTCGAGCACGGCGCGGACGACTACCTGGTCAAACCGTTCGCGATGGCCGAGCTGACCCAGCGGGTGCTGAACCTGTGCCGGCGCAGCGGGTCGGACCGGCCCTCGGTGCTCCGCCACGACGACCTCGTGATGGACTGCGCGCGGCGCGAGGTCCGCAGGGCCGACGTGCTGCTCACCCTGTCGAACAAGGAGTTCGCCGTGCTCGAATACCTCCTCGTCCGGGCCGGGCAGGCGGTGAGCCGGGCGGAACTGCTCGAACACTGCTGGGCCGCGGCTCCCGAGGAAATGGGCGACAAGTCCAATCCGGTCGACGCGGTGGTGAAGCGGCTGCGGCGGAAGCTGCGGGAACCGGAACTGATCCACGCCGTGCGCGGTCTCGGCTACCGGTTCGGCGCTCAGTGAACGGCTCCGCCGCCGACCGGTTGCGCCGGCTGCGCTGGGTCCTGACCGCGCTGTTCACCACGATGAACGCGATCGGGCTGATCGTGCTCGCCTGGATCGTCGTCAACGAGGACGCCGACCGCGGGACCGCCGAGGTCACCTCAAGCCTCGACCGCGTCACGTCCGCCGTCAGCAGGCAGGTCGGCTACGACGGCGGCGTGGTCAGCTTCGCGCTCGTCAACAGCGACGAGCTGAACAACGCCTGCCCGCAGTTCGCGATCCTTCCCGGCGGCGCCCAGACCTTCCGGCCGCATCTCTCCGGCCGCACCTGCGTGCCGATGGACACCGGCGTGCTCAACGGACTCGCCGCCGACGCGATCCACACCGGCGGACTCGTCCAGGGCTACCAGCAGAGCACCGACGGCCGGTCGGTGCTGGTGCGCGCGCAACCGCTGCTGAACCCGTCCGGGAAGTACCTCGGGGCCGTCGTCGCGTCCGCCGACCTGACCGACACGGAGTCCGCCCACACGCAGTTCGTCCTGCTGGTGGTCGGCGGCTGTGTGCTGCTGATCGCCGTGCTCGGCTTCGCCGGACACCTGCTGTCCGGCCGCTCGATCCGGCCCGCGGCGGCGGCGTTGCAGGAACAGGAAGTGCTGCTCGCCGAGACCGCACACGACTTGCGCAGCCCGGTCGCCGCCCTGCGCGCGCTCGCCGAAACCGCCCAGGCGAACCCGGATCAGCGTGCCGCTCTGCTGCCGCGGACCGTGCAGCTGGCGTCCGATATGGGCAGCATCATCGACAGCCTGCTGGTCCGCGCCCGGCTCGCGGCCGGCGTCGAACAGCTGAACCTGCAACCGGTGTGGCTCGATCAACTGGTCACCGACATCGCCGAGAGCGCGCACACCGGAGGCGCACAGGTGACCGTGACGGCGGCCCCGACGAAGGTGAACGCGGACCCGACCCTGATCCGCCGCGCGGTCGGCAACCTGCTGGACAACGCGGTCCGATATGGAAGGCAGCCGGGCGCGGAAGCGATCGTGCACATCACCGTTTACGGCGGGACGGTCACCGTGGCCGACCATGGTCCCGGCATCGACCCGTCCACGGCTGCGGATGCCTTTGACCGGTTCAGCAGCACGGGCGGGTCGTCCGGACTGGGGCTGTCGATTGTGCGGTGGGTGGCGCAGGCGCACGGCGGGGTGCTGTCGGTGTACAACGCGGACGAGGGCGGGGCGATTTTCGAGCTGCGCTTTCCGCAGGCGGCGTAACCGGCGGCAGCTTCCGGACACAGCGGTCGGGAACCCGGCCTTCCGCACTACCTTCGGGTCCCGGAGGGAGGCACGGATGACCTTCGACATCATCGGTTTGTGCCAGCGGAAACCCGATCCGGAGATCCTGTTCGCCGCGCTGCTCGCGGCCGGACCGGAACTGCTCGCGGAGGTCCCGGACGGCCAGCCGCTGCGGCTGCGGCGTCCGGACGGGCGACAGCTGCTGACTGTCGCCGAACCCGTTTTCGTCGCGGTGCCGGGCGAAGCGCACCGGCTGCTCGGCCTCGCCGAGAACCTGCCGCCGCTGTGGTGGGTCGAAAGCCGGGCTCCCGACGGAGATCCCGGGGCCGAAGCCGCCGGGCGGGCCTTCACCTCGGCACTGGTCGCCGCGACCGGAGGACTCTCGTGGTCCAGCCGCTGACCGAGCACCCCGCCGCCGACCGGACCACCCCGGAAGCGCTGGTGGTCGAGCAATTCCGCCACGTCGTGCCCGACTCGCCGTGGCTGCGCACCGCGGCCGCCGCCGCTTCGCGCGACCGCCGCGCGCTGCAGCTGGTCACGTCCGAGCACAGCCGGCTCACCTATCCGCTCGAGCTGCTCCTTCGCGAAGCCGGTGCCGACTGGATCGTACGCGAGGAATCCGGCGCGCACCGGGACGGGTTTCGCGGGATCCCGTTGCACTGGAACGGAATCCGCTTCGTTCCCTCTCCCGGCGAGCCACGTCCGATCGTACCCGGGCCGCCGCCTGGCTCCGGCGACGCGGAACTCCGGATCACCACCGCGCGGACCGGCGCCGAGACGCCGCGGATCGGCGAGTCCGCCGCGTGCGCGATCCGCGCGCTGACCGGCCGCGACCCGCTCGGCTGGGGCATCGCCGAACCCGCCGCGCAGCCGTGGGGCGACCTCGCCGCCGCTGCCCGCCGCGTCCCCGCTCGCTTCGTCGTTGTCGGCTCCGGCTGCCTCGGCAGGCTGCGACTGTCCACAACGGACTCAGGGGTTGTCGAAGAAGTCCTGCTGAGCGGACCGGCGGCCGGGAGCGTCTCGCGGCACGCCGTCGAAGCGCTCGCCGACCGGCTCGCGGAGTCGGCGCAGACGATGCTCGTCTCCGTCCAACCGGGACGCAGCCACGGCCTGCGGTCCGCGAAACCGTCCCCGCCGTCGATCCCTTACGGCCTGCTGGCCGGTCCCGAACTGATCGCTCCTCGCGGCGTGCCGCACGCGCGCCAGGTTCCCGGGGTCCGGGCGGAGATCCTCGGCGCGGCCGGGCGGCACGCCGCCTGGTACCGCTTCGACGGCGGGCCGGAGGCTCCGATCGCCCAGTTGACCGCGGTGCTCCAGCACTTCGGGACCCGGTGACGGCTGCCTCATCGGCTCGAGACGATCGAAAAAGTCTCGAAGCCGTGGTAGCGCAGGACGCAGTCGGCTCCGGCGGCCACGAGCCGGTCGGCGACCTCCGGGTTGACCTCGTGCGTGAACAGCGCGATGACTTTCGCGTCCGGCCCGGCCGACGAACGCTGCAGCAGGATCTGGTTCTCGGCCTTCGCGAAACTCTTGTTCGGCGCCCGCTCCCCGGACTGTTTGACCGTGGTCGTCGTGAATTCGTTCTGGTCTTTGACCTCGAACCGGACCGGAGTCCCGTCGCCGAGCCTGGCGACGATGTCGATGTCGGTCTTCTTTCCGTTGTGCACCAGCGGCTGTTCGAGCTTTTCGATCCGGAGGCCGGGCAGCCCCAGCTCCGCCAGCAAGGCCGGGTGCATGCCGGTCAGCGCCAGCGCGACGTCCAATTGCGCGTGGGCCGCGAGCACGTTGTCCACGTCGCCGAGCAGCTGTGACAGCTCTGTCCGGGTGTTTCCGTGCGCCACCGCTTTCGCGTTGCCGAGATCCTCGATCAAGCCCTGGAACGCGTGATCCACGTGAACCCCTCGCGATTCCAGTTCCGCCAGCTTGTCCCAGGCATCGGCGGCTTCGCCCAGCAGGCCCTTTCCGGAATCCTTCCCGAGTTGCTTCAGGTCCTCGGGCGTCGCGTACACCGTCCCGTCGGCCGGTTTGGCCGGTCTGGCCGCCTTCCCCGTGTCCGCGGTCAACCGCTCGCGCAATGCCGCGTGTTCGGCGGGCCCCATTCCGTCGAGTGCGTCGGCGAGCGCGGTGCCTCGTTCCCGGCCCGCCACGCTGGCCGCGATTCCGGCGACCTTGTTCACCAACGCCTTCTCGGGCAATCTGCCGGCCATCTCGGTGAGCATCGCCCGCGTCTCCGGCGGCAGCCGATCCCAGACCGCGGCCAGTTCCGCGGGGATGTCCGCCGGCGGCTCCGCCCGCTCGGGGCCGCCGGTCTCCCGGGGCTCCCCGGCGTCCGGCGCTTTTTCCTCTGGGTTGATCGCACGGTCCATCAGGCCGCGCTCGGGGCGTGCCTCCTCCGAATGCGGACCTGGCGATTCAGTGTCTCCTTCGGACCGCGACGGCGGCCGGGGCTCTGATTCCCGCGGCCCGTGCTCGATGCTGATCTCGCCGGTTTCCCGGTCGACATGGGCAACCGGACCGTCATGGGTGCGCGGCGGCAGCCCGGGGTCTCCCTCCGGCAGGCGGGACGGAGCCGGCTCGTCGAGTGCCCGATGGGTCCCGTCCTCGTCGGAGCCCTTCTTCGGATCGCCCTCCTCCGGCGGCTCTGGTTCCCGAGGCGGCGCGGGCGGAGTCCGCGGCGGACCGCCCGGAGGCTTCCCCGGCGACTCCGGATCCGGTGCGGTCTCTTCCCCGCGGCCGCGCTCCGGACCGCGCGACTCCGGCGGAGTCCGCTCGGGCTCGGCCGCCCGCCCGCCGCCGGGCTCCGGAGAATCCGGACCCTTCGGCGGCGGATTCGGGCCGATCGGGCCGTCGTCCCCCGGCCGCGGCTCCGGATCCTCGTCCGGACCGCGGCGGGCCGCCCCGTCGGGATTCTCGGCCCCACGGCCGGAATCCGGCTCGGCACCGCGCGGACCTTCCCGTTCCGGCAGTTCCCGCGGCGGCTCGGGGTGCGGCCTGACGCCCGGAGCCGCCGCGGCGTTTTCCGGCCGGACGAGCCGGAACGTCCCGGTGTCGGGATCGAACCGGGCGACGGTGCCGTCCGGGTTCCCGCCGGGCCCCCTCCTCGGGCCGCGGGGGTTCGGCCTCGACGACGGCAGGTCGGTCGGTCCGCCGGTCGGCGGGTGCGGCACCCCGTGCCAGATGTCCCACATGTCGAAGCCGCTGTGCAGCAGGCTCGACATCCGCAGCCCGGCGAACATGGCCAGCTGGAACTTGGTGCTCGCCTTGATCCGGGGGTTGTCCTGCACGTCGTGGGTGTCGTGCCCTTCCAGCCGCGCCTCGTCGCTGCCCGGCGCCGGCAGCCCGGTTTGAGCACCGGGATGTCCTGGTTCCGCGGTGCCGGGCGGCTCCGGGCGGCCGTGATCCGGGGCAGGGCCCTCCCGGTCCGGCGCGGACGGCGGCTCGGCTTCCGCCGGCCGGTGTTCGACAGTCACCTCGCCGGTGTTGCGGTCGACGTGGGCGACGTAAGCCCCTTGGTCGCGCGGGGGCAGGCCGGGATCCCCAGGCGGCAGCTTGCTGGGAGCGGGAGTCTCGCCGGGCGCCCGCTGCGGTTCGGCGCCGTCCGGTTCGCGCTCGGGCTTTCCGTTCGGCTCGCCTTCCGCAGGCGGTTCCGCCTCCCGCCCCGGCCCCGGCGGTTTTCGCGGCGGGCCGCCCGGCGGCTTGCCCGAGGAACCCGATGCCGCCTCTTTCGGCGCTTCCCGTCCTTCGACGAGCGGAGTGACCGGCTGGGCCGGTTCGCGGCGGACTTCGGCGGGCTTCGCGTCCGGGTGTTCTCGTTGCGGCGGCGGGGAATCACTGCTGTGGGAAGGTTTGCCCGCGGCGGCCCCGGTCTCGGCGGAAGGGTGTGGCGCGACCGCGCCGGAACCGGGCTGTTCCGTGCCAGGACGTCCCTCGCCGTGCGGGACCTCTCCCGGGTGCGGGCCGACGTGTGCTGCTTCCGCTGCCGGATGCGGCGCCGCGGCGGTCGGCGGCCTCGGCGGAGGCGAGGACGGGACGACCCGGTCGTCCGGCGGCACGGACTGGTGCGGCGGACCGGCCGGGCGGGCGGGGTCCGGCGATGCGTCCGGCCGCGGATGCACCGGGCGCGGGCCGCCCGGCACATCCGGAGTTCCCGGGGCGGGCCGGACCGGCGGAGAAACACCGGGCGGTGCAGCGGCCGCCGGGTTGTGCCCGGTGCCGTCCGGCGGGGTGCGGGGAGCGTCGGCGGCAGGACGCACCGGTGCCGAGGGGTGCGGACCGGCGGTGCCGCCGGGAGACTTTTCCACTGCTTCGCCGACCGAACCCGGAACCGGCGGCTCGTGCGGCGGATCCGCCGGCGGCGGGCGATCGGTGTCCCGCACGTGCGAAGGCCCGGCGGCGTCGAGTTCACGGCCTGCGCGTCCGGGAGTGCGAAGGTGGTCGACGATCTTCGGGACCTGCCCGAGTCCCTTCACCAGCGTGGTCGAGAACGGATGCAGATACGGGCTCGCGGTCAGGATCGCGTCCCCGGCGCGGGCGGCCGCACTGCCGGTTTTCGCGATCGCGCCGAACTTCGAACTCTCCGCGACCTCGCCGAGCGACCTCAGCGCGCCGCCGACCCCGTCGGTCCCGACCACGGTCAGCACGTTGCCGATGTCCGTGCCCACCGCGGCCCACGGATTCGTCTCCCAGTCGTCGACGTCGATGAAATCCGCGGCCTGCTGGAACAGCTGGTAGCCCATGTCTCCCGGCTGGAAACCCGGCAGCCCGACCGTCTGGTCGAGGACCGGCAGCCCCAGCATCAAGCCGGTCGGGCTGTAGGTGATGTTGGCGAGCACGTGCGTGCCCAGCGCTCCCCAGGCGTCGCCGAGGTTCGACCACGACCAGCCGCCTTCCCCGAACCCGGCGAGTCCCTTGACCATGCCGTACAGCTGGCCGACGGTCGCGTCCCACATGCTTTCGAGCAAGCCCAGCGGGCCGTGCGCTTTCTCTTTGGGGGCCTTGGATTCCGGCAGCTCCTTCCCCTCGAGCAGGTCCACCGCCGCGGTGATGATCGCGGCGAACGACGGGGCCACGTGCCGCGCGAAGCTCTGTTTCATCCGTTCGCCCGCGAGCCCGGCGAGGGAGTACTTCGTGTCGTAGGAATCCAGTTGTTTCAGGATCGTGGACTTCACGCCGTGGATTAGGTGCCCGTAGCTCTGATAGGCCTGCGCCAGTTCTTTCATCTCGCCCGACAGCTGGGTCATCCCGGTTTCGCCGGGACCGGCCGTGTTCACCGTCGAGATGTTGTGCCGCAGCAGCACCCCTGCCGGATCCGGCCACGTCTGCTCGATCGCGGACGACACGGCGCTGCTCGACGCCACGGCTTCGTCCACCGCGGTGGCCCCGGCGAGCCATTCGTCTCCGGTCGCCGAGGCGACGGCCGCGCTGTCCGCGGGCCACAGCTCGTCATGCCGGTAGCCGCCGTACGAGACGACGTGCCGCCACAGGTCATTGTCCGTGGGCTCGGAAATGTCCGCGTAGCAGCCCCACGGTGTCTCGACCGCGTCGTAGCCGCTCATCGGCCGAACTGGTCGGCCGCCTCGACGGCCCCGGCCTCGTAGCCGCGGACCGCCTCGCGCGCGCCGGTTTCGATGCGGCGATACGGATTCTGCTCGCCGAGATAGGTGTTCAGCCCGGTGTGGAGCTTGTCCGCCGCCGTGATCACCTTCTGGAACGCGGCTCCCATCGGGCCGTTGCCCAGCTTTCCCGCACTCGACAACGCGGTCTCGGCGGCCTGCCAGCGGGTGTGCAGAGTGTCGGCGGTCGTGCCCAGAGCGTCCAGCTGCCGGTAGGTGTCGTCGAGGTAGATTTCGACGAGGCCGTCCTGGTTCGTGGTGACGCGCGAGCTCACCGGGAGCCTCCCTCGAGTTCGCGAAGCAGCGGGTCGAACCTGAGGTCGGCGTTCTCCGGCGAGGCACCGGGTTCCAGGTACTTTTCGAGAATTTCGAAGCCCTCGTCCGCGGCGAGCGCGGCCGCCCGGCGGACGGTCGCGGTGATTTCCCCAGCCAGCGCGGCGGAATCCGGCCGCCGGAAGACGCGCGGGTCCAGCCACAGGTCCAGCAGCTCCCCCGAGCCGCCGACGGTCGCGGCGACCAAGCCGTCGTCCGATTCCGCGACCGCGCGGATCTCGCCCATCCGCTGTTGTGCGGCCCGGATTCCCGCTGCCATCCGTGCGGATTCCATCGTGCACCTCCCACGCCTCGGCACTCACTGTGCACCGGGCGCGACGGTGGCGGGGTCCTG
The DNA here is from genome assembly GCF_041346965.1 of Amycolatopsis sp. cg13. Classification (GTDB taxonomy): domain Bacteria; phylum Actinomycetota; class Actinomycetes; order Mycobacteriales; family Pseudonocardiaceae; genus Amycolatopsis. The sequence continues at coordinate 539,860 of NZ_CP166848.1, read as the reverse complement.
TGTCCGGTTGCGGCCACGGTCGTCCGGCGGCCCGCTGCCGGCCCGACTATGGTGCGGTGAAACGACATCGCGCACTCGCGCTCGCCGCCGTGCTGGCCGCGACCGCGGTCCAGGTCATCGCCGGGGCGGGCGCCGCCGCCGCGGCGCCGCCCGCCGGGGCCTGCCAGGACCCCAGTCCGGCGCAGGCCGAGGTGCCCGCGCTCCCGTGGGCGCAGCAGCTGCTCGCTCCGCAGCGGGCCTGGCCGTACAGCCGAGGCGACGGGGTGCTGGTGGCGGTGGTGGATTCCGGGGTCGACGCCGACCATCCGCAGTTGCGCCGGGCGGGAAAAATCCTGCCCGGCCGGGATTTCTACCTCAACGGGGCCTTGCCCGGCGACTTCGACTGCGTGTCGCACGGCACCGGGGTCGCCAGCATCATCGCCGCGGACCCGGCGCCCGGCATCGGCTTCGCCGGAATCGCGCCCGGCGCGGCGATCCTGCCGGTCCGCGTCAGCGACCGCGACGTCAGCGACCGAGGACAGGTCCAGCGGATCGACCCGCAGGTGGTGGCGAACGGCATCCGCTACGCGGCGGACCAGGGCGCCAAGGTGATCAACCTGTCCCTCGCCGGCCTCGACGACTTCCCGGCCATCCGGGACGCGGTGGCCTACGCGGTGGCCGGCGACGCGGTCGTGGTGGCGGCGGCGGGCAACGCGCAGCAGGACGCGGCCGCGCGATTCCCGTCCTACCCGGCGGGCTATCCGGGAGTGCTCGGGGTCGGCGCGGTCGACATCGACGGGGCGCGGCTGTCCGCCTCCCAGATCGGGCCGTACGTCGGCGTGGCGGCCCCGGGCGTCAAGGTGCTGGCCGCGACTCGGGCGGGCGGGCACGCCTACGACGACGGGACGAGTTTCGCCGCCCCGTTCGTCGCCGGAACCGCCGCGTTGGTCCGGGCCGCCTGGCCGCGATTGACGGCAGCGCAAGTGATCCAGCGCATCAAGGCCACCGCGAGCCCCGCCCGCGGCGGCGCGGGCAGCCCCGCCTACGGAGCGGGCCTGGTCGATCCCTACCGGGCGGTGACCGACGGCCTCGACCTCGGCGAACCGGCCGCCTTGCCCGCGTATGCCCCGCAACCGCCCGACCGGGCGCAGCTCGCCCACGCGGCGTGGGAAGCGCACACCGGGGCCGCGGCCGCGTGGCTCCTCGGCGCCGCCGGCTGCGCGCTGGCGCTGGTAGCGGCAGCCGCTGTCGCCGTACCGCGCGGAAAGCGACGCCGCTGGCGGGCCGCGCTCGCCCCGCCGGTTCCCGCACACCGCCCCGCCGACGAGCCGCCCGAGCAGATTTTCCTGCTCTGACAGGGGAAGCGACGACCTCGCCCGCGCACACCCCGCAACGCTCCCCCATGCGGCACCGGAAGCACACACCGAAGCCCAAGCCGCGTGACACCGGAGCAGCAGGGTGCGCACCGGCACTGAGGGGCGTCAGCCGCCGCCGTCGCGCCACGCGGAAGACGACGCCGCTGGCGGGCCGCCCAAGCAGATATCCCAGCTCTGGCAGACAACAACAGCGCCTGTCCGGCCGGGCAGACGAACCAGCCGCCCGCCGCTGCCCCGCAACGCTCCCCCACGCGGCACCGGAAGCACACACCGAAGCCCAGGCCGCGTGACACCGGAGCAGCAGGTTGCGCACCGGCACTGACGGTCTCGTCGGGCCACGCCGGACACTCCGCCGCTGGCGAACCAACCCGGCGGATTTTCCCGCTCTGACAGCGAAAGAGCGGATGCCCGGCCGGGCATCCGCTCTTTGTGCCGCCGAACAGGGCCGGTCAGGACTGCACGATCCGCATCGCCTGCTGCAGCACGTTCTGGCCGATCTCGCCGACCTGGCGGTAAGCGACGCCCTCGGCGTGCGTCGCGTCGGCGTGCTCGCCGGTCCGCTTCTGCTGCATCTGGTAGGCCTGGGTGTTGGCGTCGGCCACCGCGCCGGTCCACTGGCCGCTCAGCATGTTCCGCATCCGGCTGGTCTGTTCTTCCGAGTGCTGAGTCAGTTCCGCGGCCGTTTTGCCCGCGTTGGAGAACGCCGTTTCCATCGATTCGAAAACGACCTTGAATTCGTCTCCCGAGGTCATGTTCCCTCTCCTTTCAGGATCCGTGGATGACGGAGTGGATGTGCCCGCCGCCGTAGTGCTGCTGGTTCACCGCGTGCAACGACTCGTCCTGCCCGCTCGCGTGCACCTGGATGGCCTGGCGGGTGTTGTCGACCATCCGGTCGCCGTGCGGCCGCACCGCACTGCTCCAGTCGTCCTGTCCCGCCTGGTTGGCGGCGAACGCCCCGTTCTGGACGCGCCCGGCCAGGCTGCCGGAGACCAGCTCCGCCTGGTTCTGGGTGTGCCGCGCCCGCAGGGAGTTCTGCTGTCCCATGCTGTCCTCGGTGGAGTTGACCAGCTGGGTGGCCGCCCCGAACTCGATCTGGAATTGGTTACCGGTCATGCGCGCTCCTCGGCTTGGTTCCGGTCCGCTCGCTTGCCCTGCCGAAGTTACGGACCCGGGCGGTCCGGTCCGGGCCCGCGGCACGTTCCTGCCATCGCGCCCGATCGGGGCCGCGGATCGCCCACGATCGGTGGCATGGCGACAGTCGTGGTGAAGAGGCCGGCCCGCAAACCGGCGCCGGAGATGCCCGCCGGGGAGCTGATCCTGCAGGCGCCGCCGGAGATCCCGCCGGCGCCGGGGCGGCAGTGGACGCAGCTGTTCATGATGCTGCCGATGATCGCCATGATGGGCTCGATGGTGCTGATGTACTCCGGTTCGGCGGGCAGCGGCATCCGGTACGTCGTCTACGGCTTGATGGGCGTCGGCATGCTCGGCATGGCCGTCACCGGGTTCCTGCAGGGCGGCGGCCCGAGCAAACGGGAAATGGGACGGGCCCGCCGGAAGTACCTCCGGCATCTGGCGCAGCATCGGCTCCGGCTGCGCCGCGCCGTGCTCCGGCAGCGGACGGCGATGGAGTACCTGCACCCGGAACCGGGAACTCTCTGGTCGCTGGCGGCGAGCTGCCGGCTGTGGGAACGCCGCAAGAACGACGAGGACTTCGCCGTCGCCCGGATCGGGCGCGGGGCGCAGAGCCCGGCGCTGTCGCTCGTCGCTCCGGACACCAAACCGCTCGAGGAGCTGGAACCGCTGTCCGCGCTGGCCCTGCGCCGGTTCCTCACCTCGCATTCCACAGTGGACGATCTCCCGATCGCCGTGGCGGTCAACGGGTTCAGCCGCATCCACCTCCGCGGCGACCGCGCGGCCGCGACCGGGCTGCTGCGCGCGATGCTGGCCCAGCTGGCCACTCTGCAGTCGTCGGAGGACCTGCGGATCGCGGTGTGCGCGGGACCGGAGCAACGCGCGGGCTGGGAATGGCTGAAGTGGCTGCCGCACGCCCTGCATCCCGAACGCACCGACGCGCTGGGCTCGCTGCGCCTGGTCGCGCAGACCATTCCGGCCCTCGAGTCCCTGCTCGAAGAGGAGCTGGCGAAGCGGCCGCGGTTCGATCCCGAGGTCGACGTCCGGGTCAGCGGACCGCATCTGGTCGTGGTGGTCGACGGCGGCGACACGGCCGGTTCGGACCATTTGATGACCGGCGGCGGCGTGGAGGGCGTCACCGTGCTCGACCTGAGCACCGCCCCGCCCCGCGCGCTCGATCGCGCCTCGGTCGTCCTCACCGTCGCCGCCGACGGCACGATGACCAGCGAGACCTTCGACGGACAAGCACCGCTCGGCCGGGCCGACACGCTCGGGCGGGAGGCTGCCGAGGGGCTGGCCCGGCAGCTGGCTCCGCTCCGGCTCACCGCGGGCCTTCGCGGCGACGCCCCGATGAACGCCGAACTCGGCCTCGCCGAATTGCTCGAACTCGGCGACCCGTACGAATTCGACCCGGCGAAAACGTGGGCTCCCCGCCCCAACCGCGACCGGCTGCGGGTCAAGTTCGGGGTGCAGGCGGACGGCGCGCCGATCGAACTCGACCTCAAGGAATCGGCGCAGGAGGGGATGGGGCCGCACGGGCTGCTGATCGGCGCGACCGGCTCGGGGAAGTCGGAACTGCTGCGGACGCTCGTGCTGGCGCTGGCCGTCACGCATCCGCCGAACTCGCTGAACTTCGCCCTGGTCGACTTCAAGGGCGGCGCGACTTTCACCCGGCTCGACAAGCTGCCGCACACGAGCGCGGTGATCACCAACCTCTCCGAGGAACTGCACCTCGTCGACCGGATGACCGACGCGATCAACGGCGAGCTCGTCCGCCGCCAGGAACTGCTGCGCGCGGCCGGGAACTTCTCCTCCCTGCGCGACTACGAGAAGGCGCGGCAGGCCGGAGCCCCGTTGCCGGAGGTCCCGACGCTGCTGGTGATCTGCGACGAATTCTCCGAACTCCTTTCCGCCAAGCCGGATTTCATCGACATGTTCGTCCAGATCGGACGGTTGGGCCGGTCGCTCGGCGTGCACCTGCTGCTCGCCTCGCAGCGGCTGGACGAGGGAAGGCTGCGCGGGCTGGAAGGGCACCTGTCCTACCGGATCGGCCTGCGCACGTTCTCCGAGATGGAAAGCCGCACGGTGCTGTCGGTTCCGGACGCGTTCCGCCTGCCGCGCGCGCCGGGACACGGATTCCTCAAGGTCAGCACCGAGCCGATGGACCGCTTCCGTTCCGCCTACGTCTCCGGCGTGTACCAGCGGAGCACCGGCGGGCCCGCCGGGCCGGCCGCGGCGCAGCAGCTCGTCCTGCACGAATACACCACCGGGTACGTCGCGCCCGACCCCGTCCCCGGCGACGAGGCGGCGGGCGAGCCGCCGGGCGCGGACGAGGCGGTCGGGGAAACCCTGCTGGACATCCTGGTCGACCGGCTGGAGGGGCAAGGCGCCGCGGCGCACCAGGTGTGGCTGCCGCCGCTGGCCGAGTCGGCTCCGCTGGACTCCCTGCTGCCGCCGCTCGACACGCATCCCGAACGCGGTCTCGTCGTGACCGCGCCCGCGCTGGCCGGAGCCTTGCGGCCGATCCTCGGGCTGGTCGACCGGCCCTACGAACAACGCCGCGATCCGCTGGTCCTCGACTTGTCCGGGGCCGCGGGGCACCTGCTGGTGCTGGGAGCGCCGCAGACCGGCAAGAGCACCGCGCTGCGCACGCTCGTCGTGTCGCTGGCGCTCGCCCACACCCCGCGCGAGGTCCAGTTCTACTGCCTCGATTTCGGCGGCGGAACGCTCGCCGCGATGGCCGGGCTGCCGCACGTCGGCTGCGTCCACGGCCGGCTCGACACCGGCGGGGTCCGCCGCACGGTCGCGGAAGTCGCCGCCGTGCTCGCCCAGCGGGAACGCCGATTCGCCGAGCACAAGATCGACGGCATCGCCACCTACCGCAAACTGCGCGCCGAAGGCCGCTTCGCCGACGACCCGCACGGCGACGTGTTCCTGGTCGTCGACGGCTGGCTGACCCTGCGCAACGATTTTCCCGAACTGGAGGACGTCGTCGGCGACATCGCCGCCCGCGGGCTGTCCTACGGCGTCCACGTCGTGGCGTCCTGCAGCCGGGCGTTCGATCTCCGGATGAACGTCCGGGACCTGTTCGCCAGCAGGCTCGAGCTGAAGATCGGCGACCCGATCGACTCGATCGTCGACCGGCGCGCGGCGATGGGCGTGCCCGCGGGAGCGCCGGGACGGGGAATCGCGATGAGCGGGCACCAGATGCTGGTCGGGCTGCCGCGCATCGACGGCGAGTCCGGGACGGACGACCTCGCCGACGGCGTCAGCGCGCTGGTCTCGGCGGTGGCGCGGGCATGGCCGGGCGAGTCCGCTCCGGCGGTGCGCCTGCTGCCGGGCACGCTTCCCTACGCCGACCTGCCCGCCGCCGACGAGCTGACCGGCGACCACGCCGGATTCGCCGTGGGAGTGCGCGAACGGGACCTGGCTCCGCTTCGGCTCGACTTCGCCGCGGACGCGCACTTCTTCCTCCTCGCCGACACCGAATCGGGCAAGACGTCGTTCCTGCGGGTGCTGGCCCGGCGGATCTCGCGGGCCTGCACCCCGGACGAGGCCCGGATCGTGCTCGTCGACCACACGCGCGGGCTGCTCGGCCAGATCAGCGAAGAACACTTGCTGGGCACCGGCCTGAACGACGCGCATTCCCGCGCCATGCTGGCCGAGGTGGCGGCGGCGCTGGCCAAACGCCTGCCCGGCGCGGACGTCACCCCGGAACAGCTGCGGGCGCGCGATTGGTGGCACGGCCCGGAGATCTACGTCCTCGTGGACGACTACGACCTCGTCGCCACCCACGACGAGCATCCCCTGATGCCGCTGCTCCCGCTGCTCGCCCAGGGCCGGGACATCGGCCTGCACGTGGTGCTGGCCAGGCGCACCGGCGGCGCCGGGCGCGGCCTCTTCGAACCGGTGCTGGCCAGGCTGCGGGAGGTCGGCGCTCCCGGGCTGATGATGTCCGGCGACCGCGACGAAGGCCCGCTGCTCGGCGGGATGCGGGCACAGGTGCTGCCGCCGGGCCGCGGCTGGCTGGTCGACCGGCGGGCGCGCACGGACCTCGTCCAGGTGGCTTGGCTTTCCGAAGAGGAAGCCTGCCCCGCGAACCCGGGAGGGACCGATGGCTGACCAAGTCGCGGGCGAAACCGACCAGATGAAGCGCTTTTCCGAGAACGTGCTCGGCAGCCTCTCCGCTTTCCCGGTGCCGCGCACCGTCGTGCGCGAACCGGATCCGCTGTGCGACGGCGGAATGCTCGAATGCGGGGCGCTGGCCGCGGCCGACAACCGGAGCACCGCCGAACTGCACCGGTTCATCACCCATCTCACGCAGGGATTCGCCGCCTACAGCACGTTCGTGCACCGCAGCGCGGTCGCCTACGTCCAAGCCGACCTCGCCGGACGGCAGCGGCTGCTGGCCGGGCTCGCCGCGCAGAACGGGCAGGGCCTGCCGGATTCGTCGCCCGAACTGGAACGGGGGTAGCCGCCGTGGCCGGATACGCCGCGTACTCCGTCGACGACCAGCACCGGATGCTCACCGCCGAACACGACCAGCACGTGCCCCGGCTCGTCGCCGCGGCCGCGATGTGGCGCGACGTCGCCGCGTGGCTCGACTACCAGTGCGCCTCCCTGCGGTCGGAGACGAACAACTTGATCGCCAGCTGGCCGGACGACGCGGGCCGGCTGTTCGCCGAGCAGGTCCACCGCGGCCTCAACTCGATCTGGTCGTGGCACGATCCTTCCCTCGCGATCACCGCCACACTGCCCGGGCAGCTGAACCTGAGCGGCAGCGTCAGCGCGTCGCACGTCGTCGACCGGATCAACGACCTGGTCGCCGCGATCCAGAACGCCCTGCCGGAGGCGACCCGGCTGCGGGACAGCTACAACAGCCTGCCCGCGCATGTGAAGCCGATGCTGGAGCAGAAGGCCCGGAACGACCTAGGCGCGCTCCTCGACGCGCTCGTCCCGAAATACGCCGACGTCGGAGCCGCGATGGCGAAAGCCGTCGGGAAGGCTTGGGACGGTCCGCGCGCGGCCGCGCCGCAGGGGCCGGGCCGACCCGGACCGTCCGCCGCCGATCCGGGCCCGGCCGCTCAGGCAGCCCCGGACGGGCCGGGCGGGCCGCAAGAGCCGCGCAGTCCGGAGCAACCGGGCGGCCCCGGCGCCCCGACGCAACCGGATTCCGCTCAGAACCTGCTGGACGACGGGACGAAACTCGTCGACGCGCTGAGCCAGGCCGCGCAGTCGGCCCAGCAGTTGCTCGGCGGCTCCGGCGGCGATCTGTCCGGTCTCGGGCCGCAGGCAGGCGACTTCAATCCGGCCGATCTCTCTTCGATGTCCCCCGCCGACCTCACCGATTACCTGCGGCATCTCGACGGCGCCGGCGGCGGGCTGCCCGCTTTGGCGGGACTCGACGGGGGCGGCGCCGGCGGGCTCGGCGGGGCGAGCGGCCTCGGCGGCGCGGCGTTGCCCGCTGTCGGCGGCGCCGGACCGCTCGGCAACGCCGCCGCGCCGCCGGGGATGGCAGGCATGCCGGTTCCCGCGTCGGCGAATTCGGCCGCGGCGTCGGGAACCGGGGCGACGGGCGGCGGGATGCCGCCGATGTACCCGCCGCGTACCGCGGGCGCGAGCCCGAGCGGCGGCGTCAAACCGGGCGACGCCGAAGAACCGCGCCCCGGCCGCGGGCGGGCCCGGAAACCGGGGGCGACCCCGGGAGTGCCCTTGCGCGGGCGCTCGGGCAAGGGGCGCAAGCCCGCGCCCGCCGCGCCGGCCGACCGGCGCGCGCGGCCGGCGGCCGACGACCGGGTGCTCGACGAAGACCTCTGGCAAGTCCAGGAAGACACCGAACCGAGGAGGGTCACGTGGCCGCGACAGAAGTGAACGGAAGTCCCGAGGCGATGAGCGCGTTCGCCAGCCAGCTCGTGGCGCCGCAGCTGCCGCCGTCGATGGGACGGCTGAGCACGGCGCCGAGCCTGGCCGGCATGTTCGAGGGGATCGCGATGTCCTTGCTCGACAAGGCGGCGACCGCCGAACTGACCGCGTTCATGCTGAAGGTCAGCAACGACATGGCCGGATTCTCCGCCAGCTCCAAGGCGTCCGGGCTGGCCTACAGCGCCGCTGACGTGGCGAGCGCCTTCGACCTCGCCACCGCGACGGCGAAGCTCGCCAAGCAAGGGATCGACCTCGTCAAGCAGGTGGCCGCGTCGTCCGCCGCGCAGTCCGCCTCCGCCGGGCAGACCGGATCCGCCGCACCGGCCGCCGCCGAGAAGACTGCCTGAGGAGGCTCGGATGACAGTCCCCTACAACCTGTTCCCGATGGAGACCCTCTTCCCGATGATGGAGGCCGAGGGCGCGAACGCTCCCGCCCTCCTCGACGCCGCGAAGATGTGGACACAGGTGCGGGAATGGGTCGGCGAGACCCAGACGCTGCTCAACACCCGCGCCGGCGAGCTGAGTCCGCAATGGACGGACGAGGCCGGGCGGGCGCACGAGGAGAAGATCCAGCGGACGCTCGCCGAGCTGAAGATGTGGGGCGAGCGGCTCGACGCGGCCCAGGTGCCGGCGACGCTGACGACCCTGGCCGCCGACGTCCAGGCGACGCAGGCGATCGTGACCGGCCTGCACGCGTCCTACACCGCTGTCGCCTACAACCCGCTGACGGCGGCCGCGGCGCTGCCCCTGCAGCAAGCCGCCGCGACGAAAATGACCGAGCTGGGCGGGAACTTCGACATGTCGATGCTCAAAGTGGTCTCCGGAGCGGGGCTGGAAACACCCGGCGACGTGCTTCCGTCGGCGCCCGGCGGCAACGCCTCCGCCGAAGGCAACTCGCCCGCCGACTTCATCAAGGCGGCCACGTCCGGCGTCAGCTTCGCCTCGGCGGGCCTTGACGATCTCCAGGACCTGCAGAGCCTCGGTTCCGCACTGGGCGGCAGCGGCGACGCGGGCTCCGCACTCCCGCCCGCGCACTCGGGCGGTCTCTCGCTGGCGGGTCTCAGCCCGGATCTGCCCGCGGCGCTGTCCGCCGCGGGCGGCTCGCTCGGCCCCTTGCCCGGGCCCGGAGCCGGAGGCGCGCCGGCCGTGTCCGGGCTGCCGGGTCTCGCCGGGGCCTCGACCGCCGCGAGCCTGCTGCCCGCGGCGAGGCCCGTCACCGGCAAGCGCGCCCCCGGTCTCGCCGGAGAAGTCCAGGCGGGATGGGCCGAAACCCCGGCGGCGGCCGCGGCTCCTGGCACCGCCGGGCCGATGATGCCGGGGCTCGGCCAGGGCATGTCCTCCGGCACGCTCCGGCCGGGCTCGAGCGAGTCTCCGACCGGGCGCTCGGGCTCCGCCCGGAAACCGGCGAAACGCACGGAGGGGGTGCCCTCGGCGTTGCGCGGGCGCGCGGGCGCCGGCGACCCGGCCGGATTCACCCTGTCCGCCCGCAGGCGCCCGGACGAGTCCGGGCCGCCGCTCGACGAGGATCTCTGGTCCGCCACGCGCTGAGCGGACGGAAAAGCGCCGGTCGACTGGGTTGTCGACCGGCGCTTTTCCGTTGCCGGAAACACTGTTCTCTCCGCGCTGCCCCGGATCGGGCGCCCCGGGCCGCCCGGCACCAGTCGGCCGACGCGTTTCTCTTGCCAGCGAACGCTGTTCCGGCAAGCGAACGGCGCCGTCCTGAATCATGTCGGGCGCGGCAACGCCCGGACCGACCGGAGCGAAGTCAGATGTTCGGCACTCCCCTGCCGGGAATCACTGTTCCCGCCGCACCGTCCGGCGGCAGGCGCCCGAGCCCGCCCGTCACTCACCGCCGCAACCAGGTTTTCCTTGCGCGGCAACACTGTTCCGCGCCTCGCCCAGAACGCCGCTCCCCGGGTCCAGCGTTCCGGGCCGGGTCAGCCGGCCAGGGTCTGGCGCTTGGCCGCCTCCGGGTCGAGGCTCGGCCCTTCCGGCAGCCGGGACACCAGCCCGGCGGGCAGCCGGACCGGCGGCGCGGCCCCGTAGCCGAGGATCTTCCGCACCTCCGGCGTCGCCAGCGGATACCGCCTGCCCAGGTCGGTGACGAGGGTCAGCGTGCCCGCCGGCGCCTGCGCGGACGGCATGGCTTCGACCAGCGCGGCCGAACCCGGCGGGACGTACACGCGGTCGGCGAGCGGGGTGCCGTCCGCGGAACGGCGAGCGGTGGCCGCCATCGGGTCCGCGGGCGGCAAGGACGGGTCGAGGCGCAGCGACGGCGCCGTCTGGCCCGGTGCGAAAGTCGCGCACACGGTCGCTTCGCCGTCGCCAAGCCGGACGATCGGCGGGCGCGACGACGGCGCCGCGTCCGCCGCCGCCGGGGCCGGGTCGAGTTGCCGTGCGGCGGCCGCCTCCGCGGGCGCCAGCTGGGCCGCGGCGGGCCGGCCGCCTGGATACGCGGCCGTCATCAGCCGCGCGTCAGCGAGCTGGATGTCGTACTGCAGCTCGGTGATCGGCTGCAAGGCATCGGGCCCGGCGAGGTAGTACTGCTGCCCGCCGCCCGCGGACTGGACGACGAGCAGCATCCCGGTGCGCAGTTCTCGGCCCGGCACCGCGGTCGACGGCGAACCCGCCTGTGCTACCGGGAGCGGGCCGAGCGGGGCGCCTTCCGGCAGGACGTCCAGCCATGCCTGGCCGACCCGGAGCCACGGCTGGGACGCCAGCGCCAGTCCCGTGCCCACCGCGTCGTAGTCGGCGATCCGGTGCCGGCGCCCGTGCCAGACCAGGTAGCGGTCCCCGTTCGACACCAGCTGGACCAGCAACGCGCCGTCCCCCGGCTCGGCGCCGCCGCCGGGGCCGGTTCCGGCCAGCAGCACCGATTCCTCGATCCGGCTTCCCGCGGCGTCGCTGGCCGGAACGGAGCAGAGCGACCACGATCCGGTCAGCAGCCGGTCCGCGCCCGGCAGCGCGTCCGGCGCGTCCGCGATGCCGATCCGCGGACCGCGCCGGACCCCGGCCAGCGAATTGCGCGAAACCTCTTCCGCGGCGCGGTAGTCGCCGAGCAGCAGCAGCGCCGACGCGTAGTTGGCGACCGGGTAGAGCCGGTCGTTCAAGTAGACGTAGCGCGTGCCGGTCTCCTTCTCGACGATCACCGCGGAATTCTTCTTCCAGGATTCGTCGCCTCCCGGCGAGATCATCCCGAACAGGCCGACCACCGCCAGCGACACGACAGCCAGGGACAGGCTGACGAACGCCGCGCCCGCCGGACGCCGGAACGGCGGCTGCTCCGGATCCGTCTCCCGCGCGACGAGCGCGGAAATCGCCCGCTGCACCAGGAATTGGTACGCCTGCAGCTGGTCCCTTTTGGACACCACGGCTCAGCCCCCCAGTCCGCGCGCGTAGGCGTAGAGGCCGAGCACCCAGCACACCAGCGGCACCACCGCGGCGACGACGACGATCTCGCAGTATTCGCCCGCCCGGCCCAGATACGGGTTCGCGGCCCGGGTGCTCAGCAGCACTCCGGCCGCCAGCACGACCGCGGCGAGCGCGAACAGGATCGCCAGCACGGAGGCGCCCGGGAGCGCGGCCGCGGGCCCGGCCGCCAGGCACGCCGCCCCGAACAGCCCGGCGGCCAGCAACGGAATCCGCTGCCGGGCCACCGGGTACAACCGCGCCCGCAAGAGCAATCCGGCCGACAGCACGGAAAGCAGCACCACCGAGGAGGGCTGGCCGGCGGCGGCGAGCGACAGCTCGCACCAGAGCACGGCCGCGGCCGCCCCGCACAGCATCCCGGTCAGCAGCCCGTCCGCGCGCGCCACCGCCGCGTGCACCTTGGCGACCGGCGGCTGCGGATCGTCGCGGACGAGATCGGCGGTCGAGCGCGGCAGCACCGGCATCGGCACCTTCCCGAACCGCAGGGCCATCGGCGCGAAAGCGATGGACAGCAGCAGGAGTCCGCCGGCGACCACGGCCGCGGCCTGTGCCCCGGTCAGGTCCGCAGCCGACGCCAGCGACCCGCCGAGCACCGCGGACACCCCGGCCGTGCCCGCCGCGACGAAGAACGGCTGCGCCGCGGTCGCCGCGAGCAGGCCGACGACCGAGGCCACCAGCAGCGCCGCACCCCCGAGGACCACCTGCCCCGCGGACAGCTCGGCCAGCGAATGGCCGTCCGCCAGCGCGAGCGCCCCGCCGACCGCGGCGTACGGCAGCGCGACCCCGGCCGGGACCGCTCCCGCCGCCGCGTCGCCGACCGCGCGCGCCAGCACCGCCCCGGCCGCCAGCAGCGCCAGCGCGGCCAGGAAAGCCCACAGCGCGGGCGTCCCCCAGGGAGGTCCGGCGCGCAGGACCGCGAACAGTCCCAGCAGCGCCAGCAGCGCCCCGGCAGCCAACCCCGCTCGCCGCGTGTGCCGGGGTCCCCAGCTGCCGCCGGTCCGGCCGGCTCCGGTCGCGATCGCGTCGACGAGGTCGTCGTACTCCGGCTCCGGCCAGTCGAGGTCGCCCGGGGTGAGGTGGAGGATCTCGCCGTCGCCCACGCGATACGCGCGGAGCGTCCGGTTCAGGTCGAACGCGGTGCCGTCGGCCCGGCGGAGCTGCCAGCCGCCGCCGGAGGCGCCCTCGTCGGCCAGCCCTTCGCCGGCCCGCGCCAGCAGGCCGGGCAGCAGCTCGGCGACGAGCGCGTGCTCGGGCAGTGCCATGTCGATGCGCCGGCGCGGTGCGGCGACGGTGATCCTGAGGAGGCCAGCGGTCTGCATGCCTCCAGGATCGGCCGGAACCGGCTCGCGCGGGGAGCCGAGGCAGGAACCTGCCGCGCCCCTGGACCGTCCATGATGGACAGTTCGGCTCAGCCGCGGGACCGACGCACGAGCACGACCCGCTTCGGGGAACGGCCAGAGCGGACCCGGGCCGCGTGAACGTCACCCGCACCGGCGCGCACTTCCGGTATTTCGCTTGCCGCGCAGCGCTTTCTCCCCAGGCGGTTCACTCCCGCGCACGACAAAACCGTGCCCTCGCACCGGATTGGGCCGGTGCGAGGGCACGGTTCGGCGCGAGTTCAGCCGCGCACTCCGCACAGCGTCGTTTCGAGCCGGGCGGCGAAGTCCAGGACGGTGTCCGCGCGCAATTGCCAGCCGGACGAGACCACGCGGTGCAGCGTGCGCACCACCAGAACCGCGCTGTCCGCACCTGGCGTGATCATCAGCAGGCGATCGACGTCCCAGCTCTGGCGGGCAGTGCCGCTCGGCAGCGTTTTCGTCTGGCCCGCGCGGGTGCTCGACAGGCGGTTGGCGGCTTCGAGCAGGCCCGCGTCGGCGTTCAGCCGGTCCGCGACCGCCGGGTCGCCCTCGAACGGGGCAAGTCCCCGGCCGCCGGGTGCGCTGAGCGAAGCCCGGACCGGGTTCGGCAGGCGCAGCGGCACCGCGTAGACCAGCGCGCCCAAGCCGAGCGCCCGGCGCACCGCGGTGCGGCCGCTCATCACCGCGGCCCGGAGTTCGAACGGGCGGGGCTGCTGAGCGTCGAGGTAGACGAAGCAGTCGGTCGGCGCGGGCATGCCGCTGAAGCGTTCGCGCGGCGGCAGAAGACTGCCTGCCGGGACGCCGGTGCTGTTGCCCGGCAAGGTCATCGCCGCCGGAGCGGCGGCGAGGCCGAGTTCCTTCCGCACAGTCGCGGCGACGTCGGCGGCGACCGTGGCGGGTTCGGCGCGACGGCCGGTCCACAAGGCGGCGGACATCGGAATTCCCCCTTCGGTTTTCAGGCCGTGCGCGCGGACCCGCTCAACTCATGCAGGCGCGCTGAAGCCGCCTGCAATTCGGACTGGAAGCGGCCCGGCCGCAGCTGCGCGAGTTCCTGCCAGCTGTCCACCGCCGCGCGTGCCTTGGCGAGCGCGTCCTGTCCGCGGGCGGCCAGCTCCTCGCGCTCGGCGTCGAACTGCTGCGCCTGCCGGAGCACGGCCTGCGAGCGGTCCTCCACCGGAGCCGGAGCGGCGGCTTCCGTACGGGCGACACGGCGCTTGCGGATCGTCATGCTGAGCCAGCCGACGCCGAAGATGATCAGGCCGGTGAGGATCGGCTTGGCGAGGATGTGCCAGATGTCCATGGGTGGTTCCTTGTCCGTTCCAGGCGGCGCGCGGCCGCCGAAGCTGTGGTGACGGGGTCGAAACTAGGCAGCGGCGGATGAGGTTTCGATGACACGCGCACGCGAGGCAGGAACCTGCCCGGGCATTGCGCCGGATCCGGCCGCACAGGGGAGAATGGCGGTCATGAGCATCGGGGTGGGCGAGGAACGGCTGCTCGCCGAGGGACCGGTCGCCAAGGTCTACGCGGGCCGGCTGGCGGGCGAGGACGTGGCGGTCAAGGTGTTCGACGGCGTCCTCGACCGCGACACGGCGGCCCGGTTCGACCGGGAACGCAAGGCACTCGCCGCCGTGCGCGGCGAACGGGCGATCCTGCCGGCCGACGAGGTCGGCGAGCTGTCGGGCGGCCGTCTGGGCGTGCGGATGGAGCTGTGCCAGCGGTCGCTGGCGCACCTGCTCGACGGACAGCTTCCGGTGCGCGACGTCCTCGCCGTCGGCTGGACCGTGTCCGCCGCACTGGCCGCGGCGCATCAGGTGGGCGTCGTGCACGGCGGGGTGACGCCGCACAACGTGCTGCTGCGCCGTTCGGGGGAGCTCGCTCTTGCTGATTTCGGACTGGCCTTGCGCCGCCGCTTCCCGCGCGATCCGCTGCACGCGGTGGACTACGCCGCGCCGGAAACGCTGCGCGACGACGCCCTCTCCGAGGCCAGCGACCTGTACGGCCTCGGCGCGGTGCTCTACACGGCGCTCACTGGTTCGTCGCCGTTCCCGCGCCACACCGGGCAGCAGCGGGCCGAACGGATCCTGCAGGTGTTCCGCGATCCCGTGCCGCCGATCCGGGTGCCCGGGGCGCCGCCCGCACTGGTCGACCTGATCGGGCGGCTGCTGGCCAAGGACCCGGCGGACCGCCCGCAGGATCCGGCCGCGGTGGCGGAGACGCTGGAGCGGCTGTACCAGGCGAGTGCTGCTCCGGCCGAGGTGGAATTCGACGATTTCGCGGGGCATGGGCAGCAGGTTGGGTTCGGCGGGGTGCCGCAGCCCGGAGGCTGGCTTGGCGCCGCGCCGCGGGCTGGCGGTTTCGCCGCTGCCCAGGCTGGCGGTTGGCCCGGTTCAGGCCAGCAGTCCGGGAATTCCGCCGCCCTTCCGCAATCCGGCGGTTTGGGGGGCGCGGCACCGCAAGCCAATGACTGGCCCGGCCAACAGCCCGGCAGCTTGGCCGCACTCCACCAGCCGCCCGGAGGTCCCGGCACTGCACAACATCAGCAGAGCCCAGCACCGCAGCTGCCCGGAGTCGGCCAAGCACCCCAGCAACCAGACGGCGGTCCCATCGCCGCACCGCACCAAGCCGCCGACTCGCCCGGCCCTGCCCAACCGGCGAGCGGCTTCACCACATCCCAGCACCAATCCAGCGGCTCGGGCGGCGCGCCGCAGCAGCCCGAGGGCTTCCCCGGCGCACCTCGCCAAGCCGACTGGCCCAGCCCCGCCCAGCAGCCCGCCAGCTTCGCCGCGCCCCAGCAGCAACCCGGCAGCTCAGGCAGTGCACCGCAGCAACCCGGCGATTTCTCCGGCGCACCCCAGCAACCTGCCGACTCCTCCCACCCCGCCCAGCAGCCGGGCTTCGCCGCGCCCCGGCAACCCGGCGGTCTGGGCGGCGTTCCGCAGCACCCCCACAACCTCTCCGGCACAACCACCCCAACACCGGGCCGGACCCTCCTGCACACCTTCGACGACACCAAAGAACCCCGCCGCGCCAAGAAGCTCCCCGGCATCGCCTGGTGGCCCGCACTCGCCGCCGGACTGGTCGCGGCCGTCGGCGCGCTGATCGCGATCCCGATGCTCACCTCGAAACAGGACCCCCGCCCCGCGCTCCCCCTCGCGAACGCGCCGTCGTCCGGGCAGCTGCCGCCTGCCGAGCGGGCCCCGGTGCCGGACGTGCATCTCGCCCTCGCCGCACCCGCCGATCTCGGGACTCAGATCAAGCTCACCTGGACTGCCGAGGGGAATCTGGACTTCGCGGTCGTCGTGGGGGCCGAGCGCATCCCGCCGATGGTCCTCACCGCCCACCGCAATCGGACGATGTCGGTCCCGGTCGACCCGGCGCGCAAATACTGCTTCCAGATCCGCGCGACGGACGGCAGCCACGTCTACGAAACTCCCCCGGTCCCGATCCGCGGCGCGGTCTGCACGTCCTGACCGGCACCGTCCTAAGCAGACCGCCGAAACAACGAACGCGGGTCGAAGACCGCGCGCACCCGGCTCGGCAAGGGACGTCCGGCCAGCGCCCGGCGCAGTTCCCGGATTTCCATCCACGCCACGCCGACCGCGCTCTCCGACGGCGGGAATCGCGACCACAGCGCCGAATCCATCACCCCGGACAGCCGCAGCACCGGATCCCGCACCCGCTCCCCCAGCGCCGACCCGGCCGATTCCGCCAGGTCCCGGGGTGTCATTCCCACCCGGTAAGCGACGCCGTGGGCGCGCAGCCGGTCCCGGGCTTCCGCCCACGCACCGAAAATCGCGTCTTTGCCGAGGCGGCGGCGTCGGCGTCTCGTCCGAAGAAGCTTCGCCAAGGGCACGGCGACCAGCGCGCACAGCATCAGCCCGGGTACGACTGCCGCGGCGATCCACCACGGCCAGCCAGCCGATCCGGAGACGAACGAAGCCGCTTCCGGTTTGCTGTCCGGCGGCGCCACCGGCGGCTGGAGTTTTTCCAGCGGCGGCAACTGCGACTGCGCCCGTCCCGCCGCACCCGCCAGCCCGGACGACTTGGCGGACGTCGCGGCGGACTTCGTCGGGTCCAGCGGCACCCAGCCGACCCCGGCGACCGCCACCTCCGGCCACGCCAGTGCATCCCCGGCGTGCACGACGTGCGCTCCGGCGGTGTCGGCACCGCGATAGCCGACCACGAGCCGGGCGGGGATGCCGGTGATCCGGGCCAGCGCGACGTACGCGGCGGCGAACTGTTCGCTCGTCCCGCGTTTCGACACGGTCAGGAACTGCCGCAACTGCGGCCAGGACGCCCCGGTCGGCAGGTCGTCGCCGACCGCGAGCTGGTAGTTCTGCTGGAGGAATCGCTGCAGTTGCAAGGCGGATTGGAACGTCGGGCGCAGGCCGTGCACCGCGGTCCAGGCGAGCCGCGCGACGTCGTCGGGCACCGCGCCGACACCGCTGAGGCCGCCCGGCGCGTCCGCGTCGACTGGTGCTGTGGCTAGAGATTTCGGATCAGCTTCCGGGGCCGACCAGGTCATCCGGTAGTCGGTCTGCCCGCCCGGGGATGCCGAAAGCAGCACGCCCGCACCGGGATCCACCAGCGGCGCGGCGCCGGTCACGCTGGTCAAGCCGGGCTGGCTCGGCAGCCACGGCCCGGACAGCGGCGGCACGCTCAGCTCAGCCGAGACCTCCGGCGCGCCGGGCACGCCGTCGATCCGCGCGCCCAGCCGGCGCAGTTTCGGTTCGGCCGACCAGTTCGCCCCGTCGAACCCGTTCAGCACGACCAGCCGCCACCGGTCGACCGGAGCCGTGCTTCGGTAGCTGAACACCGGACGCGCCGGATCGGCCAGCTGCCCGGCGATCTCGTCGAGGGGGTTGCTGACCGGGGTTTGCGGGGGCGGCACCGGATGGCCGTCGGCGAGCCGGAACGGCACCCGCCCCGCCGGGTCGAGTCCGCCGAAAGCGAGTGCTCCGGCGGCGATCGCCACCACCAGCGGCAGCACCGCCACCATGGCCGAACCGGACGGCCGCCGAAGCCGCAGAGAACCGCCGCCAGACCGCGACGCCCACAGCAGCAGTCCGGCTGGCGCGAAATACGCGACGGCGGCGTACAGCGCGGTAAAACCGGTAAGCGCCTGATACGCCTGCGCCAGACCCGCCACCGCCAGGCTCGGCAGCAGTGCCACGAGCGGCATTCGCAGGCGCAGCAACAGTTCCAGCCCGAGCACGACGGCCAGCAGCACCGCCAGCGGCACGAACAACAGCTGTCCGGCGTCCGGCCGCGCGGGCCAGGTCGATTGCAGGGTTTGCAGCCAGCTCTCGGTCAGGCCATGGCTCAATCCCTGAAGCGAGGCTCCCGTCGGCAGCCCGGAGATGGTGGTCGAAAACAGCGTGGTCTCAACGATTCCGAGCAATCCGGCGACCAGCACGATCAGCGGACGCCACGCCGAGAGCCGAGGCAAGCGAAGGCACAGTTCGGCGCTCGCATAGCCGAGCAGCACGACCACGAGCACCGGCAACAGCAGCGCCGACAATCCGAAAACGGGTGCGAACAACAACCCGGCCACCGCGGTGGAGCCGAGCAGTCCGGTCACCGCCAACCGGGCGTTCACCCTTCGCCCCGGGCATTCCACTTCGCCGCCGCGTCCGCCGCATCCACCGCGTCGATCGAACCGGCGCGCACGCCCGGCTCGCGAACGCCCAGCCGGATCACGGTGTCCGGCCGCCAGCGCAGCGCCGCCCCGAGATCGGCCTGCGGTCCGGTGACCACGACCAGCGCCCCGCCCGGCCGCGCACCGGCGAGCCGCGCCGCGGGCAGCAGCAGCGAATCGTCCGAATCCTGCGCGGCCAGACAGAGTTCGTCCAGCAGCAAGCGGGCCGTCGGAACCCCGCTCCCCACTGGGGTTTCGAGCCCGGACGACGTCAGCAACCGGCAGTGCTGGCCCGCCATCGCGGACGCGTACAGCAACGACGCCACGACTTCGACGGCTTCTTCGAAGACCTCCGGCCACATCGCGTCCGACCGGGTGTCGAGCACCGCGGTGAGCCGCGACTGTGCCGGATCGGCGTAGTCGCGCACCATCAATCGTCCGGTTCGCGCGCTGGCTTTCCAGTGCAGGTGCCGGACTTCGTCGCCGAGCATGTACTCGCGCACGGCCAGCAGGTCCGCCGAACCGCGCAGCGGCGGGTCGGTGATCGGGCCGTCGTGGTGGTGGCGCGGATGGCCGGAAGCGGCCGGGCGCATCGGGTTCAGCCGCGGATACACCCACAGGCACGCCGCCGCGCCCAGCGTCCGGTCGGCGCGCGCGAACCCGAACGGATCCGATCGGTGCAGCACCAGCGGCCCGACCTCGAGCCTGCCGCGCGCACTAGTCGGAAGCTCGTAGTGGTAGGTCGCCGCAGCACCGGGCGCGAGCGCGCGGACCTGCACCTCGCGCGTGTCCGCGCCAACGCAGTCCTGCGCGGAGAACCCGCCGTGCCGTCGCTCGCTTTCGTTGCGCACCGCCAAAGTCGCCAGTGCCGGACGGCCGCGTTCGATGCGTTCCGGGTGAACGGACCGCGAGACCTCCGCCTTCGGCCGGGCCCGGGTCACGAGCACCGCGGCGAGCACGGCGCCCGCCACGATCCCGGCGAGCACGCGCAGCAGCGGGTATCCGGCCAGTTCGCCGAGCCCGTAGCCCAGCACAGCACCGGCGAGCGCCGCGATTCCGCGGCGGGTGAGCCGCACGCCTCAGCGCCCGGGCGCGGCCGTCGGGGCGGCGGTGTCGGCGAGCAGTTCGGCCACGACGTCCTCGGGCCGCCGCTGGTTCAATTCGGCGTCCGGGGTCAGCACCAGCCGGTGGCACAGCACCGGAAGCGCCACGTCCTTCACGTCGTCCGGGGTCACGTAATCGCGGCCGTGCGTGGCCGCGAGGCCTTGCCCGGCACGGATCAGCGCGATGCTGCCGCGCGGGCTCACGCCGTAGCGCACGGCCGGATGGCTGCGGCTCGCCGCGGCGAGGCGGACCGCGTACGAAACGACCTCGGGCGCGAGGTACGCCTGCCGCACGCGGGCGATGACCTGCTGCACGTCTTCGATCCGCAGCACCGGCCGCAGTTCGTCGGCGGTGACGCCCGCGCAGTCGCCCATCACGACCATCACTTCCGCGTCGTGGCTCGGATAGCCGACCGACAACCGCATCAGGAACCGGTCCAGCTGCGCCTCCGGCAGCCGGTAGGTGCCCTCCATCTCGATCGGGTTCTGGGTCGCCACCACCAGGAACGGCCTCGGCACCGGCTGGGTGACCGCGTCGACCGTGACGCGGCGTTCGGCCATCGCCTCGAGCAGCGCCGCCTGCGTTTTCGGGGTGCCGCGGTTGATTTCGTCGGCGAGCACCACGTTCGCGAAGATCCCGCCGGGGTGGAACTGGAACTGCTCGGCGTGCTGGTGGTAGACCATCACGCCGAGGATGTCGCCGGGCAGCAGGTCCGGGGTGAACTGGATGCGGTTCCACCGGCCGCCGACACTGGCCGCGAGACAGCGCGCCAACGTGGTCTTCCCGACGCCGGGCACGTCCTCGATCAGCAGATGCCCTTCGGCGAACAGCGCCGCGACCGCCATCCGGACGACGTCCGGATGGCCGCGCAGCACCGTCTGCACGTTGTCGGCAATGAGGTCGTAGGCCGCTTTCGGCGTGAAGCTCACGTTCGCCCTTCTCATGAAGTGGTCGGAACGCCGGTCCAGCTGTCGCTCGCCGAACCCGCGGAATTCCGGATCGTAGCCTTGATAGTGATCGCGCCTCCCCAGATCACGTTGGAAATCGTGAGCTGAGTGGTGCCGGAACAGGACTTCGAGGGCGAAGTCGCGCCCATGAACGAGGCCTGGCAGGTGGCCGCGCCGCCGTTGGGGTCCGCGTTGACCGTCACGATCAGCGCGTTCGTGCTGCGCACGCTCGTGATCTTCACCGACGGCGGGCCGGACGCGACAGTCGCCCGCGCCGAACCGGGGCTGCCGGTGAGCTGCCCCGAGCCGTACGAGGTGATCGCCCGGACCGTGAAAGTGACGGTGCCGCTCAGTCCTTGGAAGCTGGTCGACGTCCCGGACACCGACCGGTCGCCCTGTCCGGACGCGCTCACCGCGTAGTGGTCGAGGTCTGCTCCGTGCAGGTCCGGGGTCGTCCAGCTCACCGAAACCGCGCCGTTCGACCCGACGGTCGCGGTGACCTTCGGCGCCTCGGCGGCTCCGCCCGGCACGACCGAGCGGGAACTCGCCGCCGCGCCCCGGCCCGCGGAGTTTTCCGCGGCCACGCTGAAGGAATAGGACTGGCCGTTGGCCAACCCGTCCACGGTGACCCGCGACCGCGCACCGTCCACTGTGGTCGAACCGCCGGACCAGGAAACGACATACCGGACTACTCGGGAACCGTTGCTGGGAGCGGACGACCACATCACCGTGGCCGAACCGGTGCCCGCGGTCGCGCGGACGTTGCGCGGCGCGCCCGGCGGGGTCGGCTTCGCGACCGGCGGAGGCGGATTGTCCCGCTGCGCGGGCGGACCCGGCGGCGCGGGCGGCTGGCTGCTGGGCGTGGTCTCCGGCTGCGGCGGCGGAGTCGGCTTGGGCTGCGTCTTCGCGCTGACGTCCACGTCCGCGGCCACGCCGTCGCCGCCGTCGACGACGACCATGTGCGAGCCGTCGTGGTTGTCGACGTAGATCCGGTGGTCCTGGCCGAGCGACA
Source organism: Amycolatopsis sp. cg13 (assembly GCF_041346965.1). Taxonomy (GTDB): domain Bacteria; phylum Actinomycetota; class Actinomycetes; order Mycobacteriales; family Pseudonocardiaceae; genus Amycolatopsis. The sequence continues at coordinate 517,964 of NZ_CP166848.1, read as the reverse complement.
GCCGCGGCTCGCCGCCGCCCTCGGGCACCGCCTTGCTGCTCTTCAGCGCGCCCTTGCTGTCGTAGGTGCGCACCTCGTGCCGGGCCTGGTCGACCACGGCGACGGTGTGCGCCGTCGCGACCGGGCCCGCGTAGTGGCCGCCCTTCTCCAGCGGGACCGACACCGGCCGCGCGACCGGACGGTTCTGCAGCAGGCCGGCGGCGTCGATCAGGTGCAGCTGGCCGTGGTCCGGGTCGACGACGGCGAGCCGGCCGTCGACGTCGTCGCTCGCCACCTGCGCGGTCGCGGGCAGCGAAAGCCCGAGGTCGGCCGGTTCGCCGAGCCCGTTCGCGCCGACCGAGCGGAGCACGCTGGCCGTCGTGTCGAGCACGACGGGCCGGTCGCCGACGACCGAAAGCGACGCGTCGTGGCCCTGCGGCAGCTGCGCGGGGCAGGTCAAGAGCGTGGCGCCGCGCGGGAGGTCGCAGATCGAGCCGTTGTCGATGCGGTGCACCCAAAGCGTGCCGTCGGACGTCGTCACCGGCGCGGACAGCGGACCGCCGGTCGGCGCGGTGGCCGCCGGGTCGCCGAGGCGCGCGATCTGCCCGGCGTTGCGGTACACGAGGTACGGGCCGCCCGCGACCTCCAGCACGACCGGTTCCTCGGCCGACGGCGGCGCTTTGCTGCTCTCCACGCCGAGCGTCGACTTGCTGAACTCGGTGATCCGCGTCCGGTCGACGACGTAGCCCGACCGGCCGCCTTGTGCCACCGGGCTGCCCGCCTCCGCGCCGGGGACCGCCGCCTGGGCGTCGACCTGGCCGGTCGCGCCGTCGACGTGCACCGCCGACTGCGACGAGGTGTTGTAGACCCAGTGCCCGGCGTCCGCGAACTGCAGGTCCGTGGGCAGCGAGGCGTGCCCGGTGACGGCGATGCCGACCACGGCCAGTGCGGCGACGACGACCGTCCCCAGCCGGAACATGGCGGCGCGCCTCGCGCGCGGCGTTTCTGTGGTCACCGGCGGACCGTAACCGCGTCGGCTACAGCCGAGATACATCCGGAACCCATGCCCGGACGCTAGAGGACGCCGTTGAAATCCTGATTAAACGTGCTGTCACGGAAACCTCAGCTTCTCCCCGCGACCCTGTCCGGGACGTGAGGAGGCTGCCGTGACCCATCCCGGCGAGGCACATCCCGGCCGGCGCGCCAGCGCCCCGGCGCGACCGGTCGCCGACCCGGTGCCGCTCGCCCGGCCGATCGGCCAGGGCCAGCGGATCCCCGTGCCGGCGGATGCCCAGGCAGCGGCCCGCACCGCGGCACTGGCCGCCTTGACCGCGGCGAGAGCAGCGGCTCCTTCCCCGGTGGCGACCTATGCGCAGCCGTGGCGCCCGGTCGTGACGACACCGCCGCCTCCAGTGCACCTTCCGGTTGAGCGACGTCGCCGGTGGGGCGCACTGCAGATCGTCTGCGGGCAACTGGTGCTGGTGGCCGCTGTCCTGGCGATCGGCCGACCATGGCCGGTGGCGGCCACGATCGGACTCGGCGCCGTGGCGCTGCTGACCCTGACCTCACTGCGGTACCGCGGCCGCTGGGGCTACGAATGGCTGTCGCTTTCCCTGGGCTACGCGCTGCGCGACCGGGAACGCGAACTGGCCGACGCCGACGAGACCGGCCGCGCCCTGCTGCGCACGCTGTCGCCGGAAGGTTCCGGACATCCCGGGCAACTCGGCGACGATCCGGTGTTCCTCTTCAGCCGCACGGACGGGATCTCCGCTGTCCTGCGTCCGAACTCGCTTCCGCCGACTCCGATCCCGGGCCCCGAAGCGCTGCTGCCGCCCGCCGAACCTGGCACCGGTTTCGTCGCGCAGGTGCTCTATCACGCGGGTGTCGACCGTCGGCAACCGCCTCGGATTTGGCTTGCGCTGCAAGCATTGCGCACTGTCGAGCGCTACGAGGACGATGCGGTGCGCCAAGCGCTGACCAATGCGCTGCGACGCGTGCAGCGTCGCCTACGCCGCGACGGCGTGCCGACGAGTCCGTTGGGAGAGCCCGAGTTTCTCGGCTCCATCGCGTCGCTCGCGCACGTGACCGCTGGCCGCACCCGAGTCCGGGAACAGTGGCGGCTTTGGCACAGCGGCCCGGTGTCTCAGACGGCGTTCCGGCTGGACGGCTGGTCCGCGCTCCCGCCTGCGACGACTCCCCGGCTGATCCACGCGGTGCTGAGCGCAACGTCCCAGACCGCGGTGACGCTGTCGCTGACCGCCCGCCGTTCGGGTGGGGTGCCTGAGGTAGCGGCCGTCGTGCGCGTCGCCTCTCCGCATGCGGCGGCGGTCGAGCAGGCGGGGCAGGTGCTGGCTCAGCTTGCCGAGGAATGGGGGCTGCGGCTGGATCGGCTTGAGGGGCGGCAGAGCGACGGGCTGACCGCTACTTTGCCGCTGGGGGCGGTTTGCTGAGCTTCGGTTCCGGGAGGTTCAGCTGTGCCACGACCGCCACAGTGCCGCGTAAGTTCCCTGTGCGGCAAGCAAATCCGCGTGGCTTCCGAGTTCCGTGAGCCTCCCGTGTTCCAGCACCGCGACGCGGTCGGCGTCATACGCCGTGTGCAGGCGGTGGGCGATCGCGATCACCGTCCGGCCTTCCAGGACCGCGGCGAGGGATCGTTCGATTCGGCGCGCCGCGTTCGGGTCGAGCATCGCGGTGGTCTCGTCGAGGATCACCGTGTGCGGGTCGGCCAGCAGGACGCGAGCGAGTGCGATTTGTTGCGCCTGGGCGGGATCGAGCGGATGGTCACCGCGAGTCGGGTCGCCGAGTTCGGTGTCCAGGCCGTCCGGAAGGGTTTCGGCCCAGCCGACCGCCTCCAGCGCCCAAGCGAGCCGGTCGTCGGGGGCTTCGGGGGCCGCCATGGCCAGGTTGTCCCGCAGCGTTCCGAGGAACACGTGGTGTTCCTGCGTGACCAGCAGCGCCCGGCCGGGGGCGAGCCGGTGCACGTCGACGCCGCCGAGGGTGACGCTGCCCGTTCGCGGGGTGTCCATTCCGGCCAGCAACCGGCCCAGCGTGGATTTGCCCGCGCCGGACGGGCCGACGATCGCCAGCCGTTCGCCGGGGTGCACGGTCAGGTCCAGATCGTGGAGGACGTCGGCGGCGCCGTGGTAGGCGTAGCGCAGGGCCTTGACTTCGATCCGGTCGTCGACGGGCACCTCGGCGGTCGGCTCGTCGTCGGCCGCGGCTTCAGCGACGCCTTTGATTCTCGCCAGGGACGCACCGCTGCTTTGCAGTTGCTCCAGCCAGAACAGGACGTGATCGAGCGGGTCCACGAGCTGCCACAGGTACAGTCCGGCCGCGATCACCGCGCCGAGGCTGAGCAGCCCGGCCCGGTGCGCGGCGCCGCCCCCGACGAGCGTCGCCGCGACGGGGATCGAGTGGGCGAACACTGTTCCGGGGATGAAGACCGTTCGGAGCGACAACGTCCGCATCCGGGCGGCGTACGAGGCTGAGATCGCGCGTTCCGAGGCGTCGATCCGCTGCTGCTGAAGGCCGAACACCTCGACGGACCGGGCGCCTTCGGCGGTGGCGGCCATGGCGTCGGCGAGCGCGGAGTTCGCTTCGCCCTCGGCGAGGTAGGCGGTCCGGGACCGGTTGAGGTACCACCGCGTCACGCACCACATCAGCGGGATGCCCGCGAGCGCGCACAGGCCGAGCAGCGGATGCAGCGCGAAGACGGCCCCGAGGATGAACACCGCTTGCACCACCGAGACGAACAGGTCCGGGACCGCGTCGCGGAGGGTGCCGCCGACCTGCGCGACGTCGCTGGAGCCGCGCGTGATCAGGTCGCCGACGCCCGCGCGTTCCACCACGGACACCGGCAGGACGAGAGTGTCGTCCACGAACCGCTCGCGCAGGCTGGCCAGCGACCGTTCCCCGAACCGGAAAGCCGCGTACCGCGCGAAACGGGTGACCAGCAGCTGCGCCACGGCGAAGGCGACGATCCCGACGGCCAGGAAGTCCACAGTGGACACTTCAGCGCCCGCGGCGACCCGGTTGACGATCTCGCCGACGAGCCACGGGGCGGCGAGGCCGAGAGCCGCCGCCGCGCAGTTCAGGAGGACGATCACGGTCACGGCGCGCGGGTCGGCGCGCAGGAGTCGCAGGGCCTCGTGGCGTACCGCGCGTTTGTCCGCGACGGGCAGCGAGCCGCTCACACCTCGCCTCCACGAGCCACCAGCGATCGATACCCAGCCTCCCGGCCCAGCAGCTCCGCATGCGAACCCGCCGCGACCACCCGACCGTCGCTCAAGAAAGCGACCCGATCCGCCTTCGCCAGGAACAGCGGCGACGTGCTCACCACCACCGTGGTCCGGCCCCGTCGCGCCGCTCGGAGCCGGTCCGCGATCAGCGACTCGGTATGCGCGTCCACCGCCGCGGCCGGATCGACCAGCAGCAGGACGTCCGCATCCGCCAGCACAGCACGCGCCAGCCGCAGCCGTTGCCGCTGGCCGCCGGACAGGCTCCAGCCCTTCGCGTCCACGGTGGAGGAAAGCCCGGAAGCCAGTACGTCTTCCCCGGCCGCGATCTCCAGCGCGGCGGTGATCGCGTCGTCATCCCGGTGAGCAGCAAGGGTTTCCCGCAGCGAACCAGCGAACAGATACCCGTCGACATCGCTCAGCACGACCCGGCGGCGAACCTCCGCCAGCGAGACCGCGCCCAACGGAACGTCGCCCCAACGGACGTCCGAATCCGTGAGCCGGGCGAGTCGTTCCAGGACCGCGGCGGCTCCGGCCGTCGTCGAGGTCGCGAGCACCAGGAACTCCCCCGCGCGCACCTCCAGCCCAGAGGCGCCGTCAGCCATCGGTGCTTGCCCCGGCGGGCCCGAAACCGCACCGGCGCGCGAGGCGACCTCCGGGCGCAGCAACAAGATCCGCACCACCCGCCGCGCGGCCACCAACCCGAGGCTGATGTCCCCCGCGCCCTCGATGAAGTACGACACCGGCACCACCAGCACGGCCACATACCCGTACACCGCGACCAGCTCGCCGATCGTGATCTCCCCCGCCGCGGTCATCCGCGCCGCGATCCACGTGACCGCGCCCAGGAACAGCGCGGGCAGGCCGACTCCGAGCGCCTGGATCCAGCTGATCACCGCGCCGATCCGGTTGCCCTCCGCGCGCAGCGCCTGCGAAGCACGCCGGTAACCGCCCGCGAACCGGTCCTTTCCGCCGATTCCGCACAGCACCCGCAATCCCCCGGCGATATCCGCGGCCCGGGTCGTCAGCGCCGCCTCCTGTCGCCGGTACTCGGTCTCCACGTGCTGGAGCCGCCGCAGCAGCGGTCCGGTGAGCACGACCAGCAGCGGCACCCCGAGCAGAACCACGAGCGCCAGCAAAGGCGACACCGAGAACAGCAGCACCGCGACCACCGCGAACGCCACGATGCCGCCGAAACCGGGGCCGGTGACCGTCAGCGCCCAACTGATCCGCATGACGTCGGTCGCCGAGATGCTGACCGCCTCGCCCGCCGAAACCTTCCGCGGCAGGGTCGCGCCGACCTCGACGGCCTGACGCGTCAAGGCCCGCACGGTACGGAAAGAAGCGTCCATCCGGACCTGGGTCATGGTGCGGTGCCGCACCGTCTCCAGCGTCGCGTTCACCGCGCCGATGCCCACGATCGCGGCTGCCCAGCCCAGCAACGCGGCCATGCTTCCGCCGCGCAGCCCCTCGTCGACGGCACGGGACAGGAAGTACGGCGGCAGCATCAGGCAGCCCATCCACGCCGCGCTGACCAGCCCGCCGGACAGCACCCGGCCGGGTTGGCACCGCACCAGCCACCACAGGTAGCGGCCCGGCCCCCGGGTGTCCGGGTCAGGCACCGGCACCGTCCTGAACCGTCACCAAGCTTTTCGCCACCAGTGCGTCCACAGTGGAATGCAGTTCGCCGGCGCGCGCATCACCTTCGGCCAACCGGCGCAGGACCTTCTCCTCGTTGTCCCCCAACGGGTGCACACGCGAGTGATTGCGATCGAGGGCAATCGTGATCGCCAGATGAGACTTCTCGAAACCCGCGTGCGAGGACTCGGCGTCGCCGAAGTGGACCGCGCCGGAGTTGGCGACCAGGACGCGATGCAGCACGACCCCGTCGGCCAGCGACAGCTTCGCCTCGGCGGGCAGCGGATCGGCCGCTTCTCCGCCGCCGTCGAAGAACTTCCGGAACGCGTTGGGGCCGAAGCGGGCGTTGTAGAGGATGTCCTCCGGCACGTCGATCAGCGCGACCTCCGGGTAGAGCCGCTGGATCCGCTCGGCCAGCCCGGTGGAGACGCCGGTGTCCTCCTCGTAGTCGAGGTGGTACCAGCGGCGCGCCGGGTCGTCCTTGACGGTGATCCCGTACACCTCGGGCTCGTCGGCGATCGGCGCGCCCTTGAGCAGCCGGAACGTGCCCGCGTCGGCGCGGCCGATCACGTGCCGGTGGTCGCGGACGAACCGGTAGGTGTCCTCCGCCTCGGCCGCGGTCTCCGACGGGAAGTCGCTGAACACCCCGGCCTCGACGGAGATCCCGGCGGTGTGGCACATCGCGAGGATGCCGGCCATCCGCCTCGGGGTCGTGCCCTTGTCCATCGCCTTGAGCACGCGTTCGTTGGCGCTTTCGAGTCCCATGTAGAGCCGGATGCACCCGGCTTCGCGCATGGTCGCGAACACCTCCGGCGTGAAGCCCTTCTCGAAGCGCGCGACGCCGTGCCAGCTGATGTTCGTCTGCCGTTCCAGCAACGCCTCCGACAACGACCGCAGGTGCGCGGGCAGCATGACGTCCGCTTCGAAGGAGAACACGTCTTCGCCGGTGGACGCGACCACCGACGCCACGTCCTCGGCGATCAGCTTCGGGGAGCGCATCCGGTAGGGCGCGATCTTGATGAAGGCGTAGTTGCAGAACGCACACCGGTTGAAGTAGCAGCCACGCGTGGGCATCATGCAGATGACCCGCTTGGGCGCGAAGTAGTCCTCCAGCGGCAGCATGGTGAAATCCGGGGCGGGCAGCCAGTCCAGGTTGAGCTGGTAGGTGGGGTCGAGCTGCTCGCGGACCGCGCCGCCGACGTACCGGACGATGTTCCGCACCGACGCCGGGTCACGTTCTCCGGCAAGGGAATCCGCGAAGTGCAGGAGAGTCTCGTCGGCCTCTCCGACGAGGAACGAGTCGAGCCAGCGGCTGAACCGGGCGTCGGCGGTGAGCACTTCCCGGCCCCACGTGATCACCGGCCCGCCCGCGGTGACGTGCACGCTCGGATCCTGCCGGCGGATCTCCTCGGCGAGCAGGAACGCCGGGATCAGCTGCGAGAAGTACGGCACCGAAAGGCCGATCAACCGCGGTTTCCGCGCCAGCAGCGACGGCACGGCCACGTCGCGGAAGTAGCCCGCGAGCGGCCCGGCTTCGGTTTCGACCGCGTGCGCGACCTCCTCGTAGCTGTCGTAGGTCGCCTGCGAGTAGGAGTACTTGCCGAACCGCGACTCCGGTTGTCCCGCGGTGATCAGGTCGCCGGCGAGATGGAAGATCCGCTTGGCGTAGAGCAGTTTCGCCGGATCGTAGAAGTCGACCGGATCCCGCAGGATGCGCCGCGACTCGGCGATGTTCGCGACGACTTCGGCGGCACCGCCGTCTGACACCGCCGCGAGCGGTTCCGGCCGCAGCAGGTGGTCGAAGGCCTCCAGGTTGAGGTCGCGGAGTTCGACCTCGTCGTGCCCGCCGCGCCGGAGCACCGCGCCGAGCAGCGGCAACGCGCCGTGCGGCAGCGAAGGATCCGCCGCGGGCGGGAAGACGAGCGTTACCGGGAGGCCCATGACCGCCCTCCTCGTGTCTGGGCCCGGTTCCGGCGGGCACGGGCCCGCCGGTCGGCCGCTTCGAGTGCGGTGTCCGCGGCCTGGCCGTCCAGGAACGCCGCGAACGCGCGCACGGTGGGATAGCGGAACAGGTCGACGAGCCGGGCGCGGCTGCCCCACTGCCGTTCGATCCGGCCGTGGAGGACCGTCAAAGCGAAGGAAGTCCCGCCGAGGTCGAAGAAGTTGTCGGCGACTCCGACCGAGCGTCCGTCCAGGACCTCGGTCCACAGCCGGGCCAGGTCTCGTTCGGTGTCGGACCAGATGCCTTCCTTGACCGCTGGCTCCTCGGACGTCGCGACTTCGTGGATTCCTTTGCTGAGCAACGGGTCCAGTTCGGGTTTCTCGCCGGTGGTCACCAAGGCGGCGATCCATTCGAGGTACGCGGTGAGCAACCGGTCGATCCGGTCGGCCTCGTAGAGCGCGCGGTCGTAGAGGAGTTCGACGCCGAATCCGTCCTCGTGGCGTTCGACGTAGACGGTCAGGTCGAACGCGGAGCCGGGCTGTCCGGCGGGCAGGGTTTCCGTCGCGGCGCCCGGCAGGACGAGTTCGCCGGGCGCGAAGCCGTAGACGTTGAAGAGCACCTGCACGAGCGGACCACGGGTCGATTCGCGGGGTACGCGCAGCTCCGCGACGATGCGTTCCAGCGGTGCGGCGGGATGCGCGAGGGCGGCCACGAACTCGGCCGCCGCACCGCGAACCGTGTCGGCGAAGCTCCGCGTGTCGTCGGCGCGGCAGCGCAGCGGGGCGATCTCGACGAAGAAGCCGACCAGGTCGTGGAAGGCGACGTGGCCGCGGTCGGCGACCGGGGTGCCGATGACGAGGTCGTCGCGGCCGGTGACGCGGTGCAGCAGCTCGGCGAACGCCGCGAACAACACCACCGAGGACGTCGTGTCCACAGTGGACGCCAGTGCTTCGACCGCGGTGGAGACGTCTTGGCCGAGCTGGCCTTTGACGAGGGCACCCCGGTGCGTTTGCGCTGCTGGCCGAGGGTGGTCGCGGGGCAGGTCGAGGACGGTCGGCGCGTCCGAGAGGTGTTCGCGCCACCATTGGAGGTCTTCGGCGGAACGACGCCGGTCGCGTTCGCTGCGCCAGGCCGGGTAGTCGGCGTAGCTGACCGGCAGCGGGGCCAGCTCGCCGGTATAGGCGGTGGAGAGGTCACGGCAGAACGGGTCGAGCGACCATCCGTCGAACACCGCGTGGTGGAAGGTGATCGCGAGGACGTGGTCGTCCGGGGCGAGCCGCAGGAGCTTCGCCCGTACCAGCGGGCCGCTAGCCAGGTCGAACGGCGCGGTGGCTTCGGCGGCCAATTCCGCCTGGAGCTGGAGGGCGGACGTGTCCAGAACCGGCAGCGGCAGTGCGGACGGTGGATCGGCCACCGCTCGGGGCGTGCCGCCGTCGGCCGGGAATCGCCACCGCAGCACCTCGTGCCGGGCGAGGACCGCGGTCAGCGCGGCCTGCAGCTTCGCCGGGTCGACCGGTCCGCGGAGTCTGCGGGCCATCGGCGTGTTGTACGCGGCCGAACCGGGGGCAAGCTGGTCGAGGAACCACAGCCGTCGCTGGCCCGGCGAGAGCGCTGGCGGATGTCCGGTGGTCAGCTCGATCTCGTCGGTGCGCTTCGCTGTTTCAACGCGGGCGGTGAGCCCGGCGAGGGTGCGGCTTTGATAGATGTCGCCGACCCCGACGTCACGGCCCAGCTCGGCGCGCAGGGCGGCGGCCATGGTCATCGCGGTCAGGGAATGCCCGCCGCTGGCGAAGAAATCCTCCCCTTCGCCGAGCAGCCGGTGCCACACGCGGGCCACCACCGCGGGCAACGGCTCGTCCGCCGCACCAGCCGCCACGGGCTCGGCGGCGACCAGCTCTCGGAGCCGGTTCAGATCGACCTTGTGCGAGGCCAGCAGCGGCAGCTCGGGCAGGCAGAACACCCGCGTCGGGACCATCGCGGCGGGCAACCGGCCAGCGCAGTACTCCCGCAGCGCCGACGGCTCCACGGTCTCCGGGACGCAGAACGCGACGACCGTTCCGGAAACCGTGTCCGCGACGGCGTGCTGGACCTCCGGATGTGCCCGCAGCGCGGTCTCGATCTCGCCGAGTTCCACGCGCTGCCCGCGGATCTTGACCTGGCGGTCCAGCCGACCGAGGAACTCCAGGTCCCCGTCCGCGGTGCGGCGCACGAGGTCGCCGGTGCGATACGCCCGGCCGCCGCTGCCGAACGGATCGGCGATGAACCGTTCCGCCGTCAGCCCGGGCCGCCCGAGGTAGCCGCGAGCGAGCCCGGGGCCGCTGATCAGCAGCTCGCCGGGGGTGCCAGCGGGCACCGGGCACAGCTTCTCGTCGACCACGTGCAGCCCGTGCTCCCCCAGCGCACGCCCGATCGGGATCGGCCGGGTCCACTCGCCGCGGGCGTCGAAGGAGGACACCATGACCGTGGTCTCGGTCGGCCCGTAGCTGTTGAGAAACCGGCGGCCCGGCGCGGTCCACCGTGCGACCTGCTCCGGTCCCGGTGCCTCGGAACCCGTCCCGAGCACCGTCAATGCGGGCAGTCCGTGCGGTTCGACCAGCGGCAGCACCGAAACCGGCAGGTTGGCGTAGGACACCTCGTGGGCGCGCAGGAACTCGTGCAGCCGGACCGGATCGAGCCGGTCGGCCTCATTAATGAGCGCCACCTCCGCGCCGAACGCGAGCGCGACCCCGATCTCGTGCAGCGAGAGGTCGAAGCCGCACGACGCGAAGGCCAAGACGCGGGCGTTCCGGTCGAGCCCCACCCACTTGGCGGCGGCTTCCAGATGGGCGACGAGGCCGCCGTGTCCGAGCGCGACGCCCTTCGGTTCGCCGGTGGAGCCGGAGGTGTACATCAGGAACGCGAGGTTGTCCGGGTCGATCTCGACGGGGCTCGCATCCGCTGAGCTTTGCTGCCGGAGACGCGGAATGCTGTGGTGCGCCAGAGCTTTCTCGCCGTCGTCGTCGACGAGGACCAGCTTCGGCCGGGCATCGGCGACGATGGCGTCGCGGCGGTGGCGAGGATGGGACAGCTCCAGCGGCAGGTACACCCCGCCCGCCAGCATGATCCCGAGAAAGCCGACGAGCATCTCCGGCGTGCGTCGCTGGCACAGGCCGACGGGGGTCTCCGGGCCGACCCCGCGGGCACGCAGGGTCGCGGCGAGCCCCGTGGCCGCCGTAGCCAGCGAAGCGTAGGTCAAGTGCCGGTCCCATTGGCGCACGGCGATCGCGTCGGGGTGCTGCTCGGCATGATCCAGAACCCGTTGTGGCAGAAGGGTCATTCGGCCGCCTCCGGATCCCGCAGCTGGACACGCAGCTCCGACAAGTACGTCCGCCCTTCGGCATCAGGCACCCACGCGTGCTCCGGGCCTGGCAGGAGCTCGGTGAGCGTCAGCGCGCTGTCCGCTCCGGCACGGGCGGCGGCCCGCAGCGCGGAGCAGAATCCCGCCACGTAGACCGGGCTGGTGAAGTCGACGTAGAGCGGTTTGCCCTCGGTCGCGAACTTGGCGAAAACCCGTTCCGGCAGGCGCAGCGCACGCCGCCAGCGCCGCACCGCCAGGTACAGCTCGCGATGCCCTTCGATCTCGGACAGCCCGGTCTCGCCGACGGTCGTCCGCCAGCTTTCCCGGCACACCACCAGCCGGTCCACGGTGATCCGGGGCGTGTGCGGCCGCGCGGTGGCCGAGCGGAACGCGTCGACCGCCCGCATCATCAGCAGTTCGGAGAACAAGTCGAGCACTGGACGACGGAAGCCGGGCCCGTGCACGAAGAGTTCGCCGTCTTCGTCGGTGACGGATAAAGCAGCGATCCGCACCAGCCGCTCGGGATCAGCACCCGGCGCGTCGACGAAGCCGAACTGACGGTCGTCGGAGTTCTCCAGGCAACGGTTCACCCGCGCGGTGACCCGCGGCCACGTGGAGGGGAACAATGGCAGCATCCGGCCAGCACCGAGTTCAGTGCGCAGATCGGTGCGCAGCTGCTCGGGATCGGGGTGGACGCGGACGGTGACGCCGGAGTCGAACGTCGGCCACGAAACGTGCAGCTCGCCGAGGACGGCGAAGAAGTCCCCATGGCGCAGAGCGTCCAGATTCTCCGCGCACAGCTGGAGATCCGGACTGTGCAACCGCGCCCCGGCCCACCCCGGGCGGCTGGCGGGGAACAGCGTCTCGACGTCGAGGCTGGCGCTGTCGCAACGGATGTCCTCGGACTGGGAGTCGAGCGCGAACAACACCGCCCACCGCCGCGAGAACTCGGCCAGCACGGCGGCGACCGGTCCGTTGTCCTGGCCGAAAAGAACGCCGCGCGCGAGGTACCACAACTGTCCAAACGGGACATCCTGCCCGCCATTGTCTTCGGCCAGATCGGCATGCAGTTCTTTTAGTCCGCTTTGGACCGCAGCGGCGAGTTCGGCGGTGAGCCATCGGGCGAGGTGCGCCATCCGGGTGAGCGCGGGCCCGAGTCCGTCCAGCAGCCCGGTGCCGAAGCTGAGGTCCAGGTCCCGGATCGTGTCCTCGTAGCACGGAGTCCGGCCCGCGTACATCTCGCCGGCACGCTGCCGTGGTGCGCTGCCGGTCTCCGCGGTGACCACGTCGTCCAGTTCCGCGAGGGCGGTCAGCAACGCGTCGGCGTCGCCCGCCGCCTCGGCCACGCGCGCCCGTGCCCGGTCGAGCCGGTCGAGCCCGGCGAGCGCGTCGTGCCGGATCCGTTCGTCGCCGATCGCCTGGATTCCCCGGTACAGCGTGGATTGGGCGGTGTAATTCAGCGGCAAGTCGATGCCCCACGACACCAGCGAACGGTCGTGCAGGTCGGCGAGCATGCGTTCCAGATCGGCCCGCTCCGCGAGCGTTCCATCGAGCGCGGCCAGGACTTCCCGGGCGGGACGGCCGTCGCAGTGGGTCAGCAGTTGCGCCTGTTGCGGGGTGAGGGTCCGAGCGGGCTCGGTGGGATGCAGCAGCCGGGTTCCGTCGAGCGCGAGGTGCGGGGGCAGCCGGACCGAGAGCCACGACCGGGTCTCGTGGTCTTCGGCCAGGTGCCGGGCGTACGCGTCGAGCACCCAGTACTCGAGGTGGGTCGCGCGGGCCCGGACCAGGCGCGGACCGATCTCGGCGGTGACGACGTCCGGCCGGGAGCTGATCTCGGTCCAGCTGACCGGGCCGAAGAAGCCGATCGTCTCGGTCTTGGCGCAGTAGCGCTGCCAGTAGCGGGCGAGCAGGTCCTCGTCCCGGCGGCGGCGCCGGTTCAGCCGCGCGGGTTCGGGCTCCGCCGCGATCGAATCGGCCACGCGCAGAACGCGCGCGTTCTGCCACACGAGCGCCTCGCGGAACAGCGGGTCGGCCGCGATCTTCGACAGCGCCCGGCTTCCCTGCGCGGCGGCCTCGGCGAACGCCTGCTCGGCCTCGTGCTGGTCCACGGTGCCGTCGAGGTGCGCATCGACGATCGCCGCGGCTTCGGAGCAGGTGAAGGCCGCGAGTCCGTCGGCGGGGAAGCCGGTCGTGCGGAGCAGGGCCGCGCGCCAGACCTTCCAGTCGCCGCCGGGGACCTCGACGAGGTGCGCGTCAGCCACTGGCGTCGCCCCGCATCCGGGCGACCACGCCCGCCATCGCCGCGACGGTGGGCGCTTCGAACAGCACCTGCATCGGCACCCGGACGCCGACCGCGCTGCGCACCTGGGAGATCAGCTGGACCGCGGTCAGCGAGTTCCCGCCGAGTTCCGCGAAATCCTCGTCCACGCCAACCTCGGCGATCCCGAGCACATCGGCCCACACACGAGCGATGGCGGTCTCCAGGTCGTCGGCGGGCGCGGCGTCGGGGCCGGACGCCATGATCGCCTCGGAGCGCTGGCGGATCCTCGCCAACGGGACCGCCGAGACGATCGCCCGAGGCCCGAGGTCCGCGCCGAGGAGCCGGTCGAGGAGGTCCACCGCCTCCTTCGGACGCAGCCCCTCGCCGGTCGGCGCGGCGGGTTTGCCGCTGAGCGCGGCGACGTCCGTGCGGCGCATGACGAAGTCGGCGACCGTGAGCACCGGGTCGCCGCGTTCGTCCACAACGGACAGATCAGCGGTGATGACCTCGCCGTCTCGGGTGCCCTGGTAGCGCGCCCAGGCCCACAGCCGCGCGGGGAACGGCCGGTGCACGACCAGTCGTCCGTAGCTCAGCGGCAGGTACTTGCCCTGTCCGTCGCTGGCCACCGAGGTGACCTCGTCGAGCACCGCGGGGTGCAGCGGCAGCCTGGCCGCCTCCGCCTGGACGGCGTCGGGGAGTTCGAACCAGGCCAAGCGGCTCATGCCGTCGGCGGTATCGGTCGTGTGCCGCAGGCTGCGCCACCTCCCGCCCAGCGCGAAGCCGCCCGCCTTCCCGAGACGTTCGCCGTCGTAGTCCTGACGTTGTCCGCTGTGGCCAGCGCGAAGCGCGCGCAGATCGACAGGCTCGGCGTCATCGGCGGTCCACCTTGCCCGGGCCTCGGCGTGCACGCCGCTCTCGCTGGCGACTTCGACCCGGTACTCCCCCGCGTCGGCGCGCACGGTGACCCGGATCCGGGCGCTCTCCTCGTCGGCGAGCACCAACGGGCGTACGAACACGAGATCGCTGAGTTCGGTCTGATGCTGCGGCGAGGATCGCGGCGCATGGCTCTCGAACGCCGCCCGGATCAGCTCGACGTGCGCGGCTCCCGGCATGAGGGCGCGGCCTTGGTGCCGGTGCTCGTCAAGCACCCAATGCGTTGCCGGGGAAACGGTCCCGCGGTATCCGCCGTTGCCGTCGCGATGAGTCAGGATCGGGTGATCCCAGGCTTCACCGGGCTGGTCGAGCACGCGCTGCCATTCCCGGGGCACCTCGGTCTCGACGGCCATGCCGACCTCCAGCCACCGCCCCCAGTTGACTGCCAGCCGCCGCACCGGCCACCCGTCGGCGGCGCCCGCGCACGCGTCGAGATAAGCGTTCGCCGCGCTGTAGTCGACCTGTCCCGGGGCTCCGACCAACGCCGAGGTCGAGGAGCACAGCACGAGGAAATCCGGCGACAGATCGCCGAAGGCGGCGCGGAGGAGGCTGGCGCCGAGCAGCTTCGGGCCGAGCACGCGTTCGGCCTCGGCACGGTCCCACGCCTCGATCATCTGACCGCCGGCGACGCCCGCCGCGTGCACGATTCCGTCGAGGCGGCCGAACTGTCCAATCAGGACTTCCCGCACGCGGGCCAAATCTTCGGCGGCGCTGACATCAGCCGCGACGACCTCGACTTCCGCCCCGGCCGCCCGCATCCGGCGGATCGCCGCGACAGCCCGGCCGAGGCGACCGGTCTCGCCCAGCGCGTCCCACTCGTGCTCCGGCGGGAGACCGTGGCGGCTGGTGAGGACGAGCCGTGCCGCGACCCGCTGCGCGAGGTGCTCGGCGACGGTGATCCCGATCCCCCCGGTACCGCCGGTGATCAGGTACACGCCTTGCTGGCGCAGCGTTGTTGAGTCCACTTCGGACAGTTCGGGCACGGGCTGGTGTTCGGGGACCCACCGGCGTCCGCCGCGCAGGGCCACGATCGGATCGCCCGCGATAGCGCGCAGTTCCGCTAGGAGAGCACCGGTGGCGCGGTCGCCCGGCCCGAGGTCGAGGTGGCGGACGCGCAGGACCGGCAACTCGATCGGGGCGACCTCAGCGAACGCGGTCACCGTGGCGCTGGCCGGATTGACGAGGTCGGCACCGGTGACGTCGCGCGCGCCCCGGGTGAGGACGTCCAGCCCGATCGCGCCGCTCTCCCCCGACTGCGCCTGCGCGGTGCCCGCGAGCGCCCGCGCACAAGCGATGAGGCTGAACAATCCGCGGTCCTGGGCGCGAAGAGGGTCGTCCTCGTCGGCGTCGAGCAGCCAAGCGTGGGCGATCCGCGTCGGCATTCCGCCGCGCGCGGCAAGATCGGCGAAAAGGCGGGCGTAGTCGTCCGGTTCGGTGGCGCGGACACGGTAAGTGTTGCCCGGCTCCTCACCTGCGACGACAACGTCGGCACCACTGCGCCGGAGCGCCGCGACCAGGTCGGCGCCGCGCGGGCCGTCGCTGAAAACCAGCCAACTGGACGGTTCGCCGGTCGCCGCCAGCGGCGCGGTCTGCCGCCAGGTCGGCACGGACACCCAGCTGTGGTCGACCGGTACCGGAGCGGGTTGCGGCGCGCCCGGCGGATCGGGTTCGACGAAGTAATGCGTGCGCTCGAACGGATAGGTGGGCAAAGGCACGCGACGCCCGGGAGTGCCGATGCGGTCGGTGCGCACTGGAACGCCGACCGTCCACAAGCGACCAGCCGCGGCGTACAGGGTCTCGACGTCGCCGCGAGAATCGCCAGGCGTCGGCAGGCTGGGCAGGGCGAGCGGCCCCTTCGACCGCGCTGCGCCGCGTGGCCGGATCCGCGCCAGCCCGGCCAGCTGCCGCCCGGGACCGCATTCGACCAACGCCCAGGAACCGTCCGCGAGCAGCCGCTGCACGCAGTCGCCGAAGCGGACGGTGTCGCGCAGCTGCCGGACCCAGTGGTCAGGGTCGACGGCCTGTTCCGGAGTGATCCAGTCCCCGGTGCGGGTCGAGAGGTAGGGCCGGTTCGGGCGGCGCAGCGACACTGCCGCGACCTCGGCGCGGAACTCCGGGAGGACCTCGTCCATCAACGGCGAGTGGAACGCGTGCGAGGTACGCAGGCTGCGATGCTGGATCTTCTCTGCGGACAGTTTCGCGGCGAAGTCTTCGATCGCTTCGCCAGGTCCGGCGACCACACAAGCCCCCGAACCGTTGACCGCGGCGAGCGACAGGTCCGCAGGAAGCCATTCGCGAAGCCGGTCCTCGTCCATCGAGACGGCCAGCATGGCTCCCGGCGGAGCCTGCTGCATCAGCCGCCCTCGCGCACACACCAGCCGGACCGCCTCGGGCACGGTGAACACCCCGGCTTCGGCGGCCGCCACGTACTCGCCGACGGAATGGCCGATCATCGCCTCGGGCTCGACGCCCCACGACCGCCACAACCGGCTCAAGGCGTAGCCGACGGCGAACAGCGCGGGCTGCGCGAACTGGGTCTCCTCCGGATGCTCGGCGAGCAACTCTCGCAGATCAGCGCCGAGTTCGTCTCGCGCCAGCGCAAGACATTCGTCCATTGCAGACTGGAAGACCGGTTCGGCGCGGTGCAGCTCGTCGCCCATGCCCGGGTATTGGCTGCCCTGTCCGGAGAACAGGAACGCGACCTTCGTGGCGGGATCGGCGACCGCTGCGGCGGGACGAGCCAGCGCCCGGACAAGGTCTTCCCGAGTCCGCGCGACCATCGCGGCGCGGTGCGGATGTTCGTCCCGCCCAGCGCGCAACGTGTGGGCGATGTCGGTGAGGCTCAGTTCCGGGGCGTCCGCGACGTACTCGGCCAGCCGCGTCGCCGCCGTCTGCAGGGCGCTCTCGGTTCTGGCGGACAACGGAATCAGCGCGACTTCCGCAGCCTCAGTCACAGGCAGCACGGGCGGTTGTTCGACCACCAGATGCGCGTTCGTGCCGCCGAAGCCGAACGAACTCACGCCCGCCCGGCGCGGCCCCGTCGCATCCCAAACCCGCGCGACTGTGTTGACGGTGAACGGCGAGTTCGCGAAATCGATGTCCGGATGCGGCGCGGTGACGTTCAGCGAAGGCGGCAGCATCCCGTGGGACACCATCAGCGCGGCCTTGATCAGGCCGACCACCCCGGCCCCCTGGCTGAGGTGGCCGATGTTGGACTTGGCCGAGCCGATCGCGCACCGCTGCCCGTCGCGCGGCTCGCGGCCGAAAACCTCGGTCAGCGCGGCGATTTCGATCGGATCGCCGAGCCGGGTGCCGGTGCCGTGCGCCTCGACGTAGCCGATTTCCGCCGGAGTCACCCCGGCGACGCTCAACGCCTGAGCGATCACCGCGGTCTGCCCCTTCGGTCCGGGGGCGGTGAAGGACACCTTTTCCGAGCCGTCGTTGTTGACCGCGTTGCCGAGGATCACCGCGTGGACGTGGTCGCCGTCCTCGACCGCCTCGGACAGCCGCTTGAGCACGACGGTCCCGCCGCCGCTGCCCCACACCGTCCCCGACGCCTGCTCGCTGAACGGCGCGCAATGCCCGTCGCTCGAATCGACGCCGCCGACGCGGGGCAGATAGCCGCGGTGGTGCGGGAGTTCGATGTTGGTGCCGCCCGCCACCGCCAGGTCGCATTCGCCGGACCGCAGGGCCTCGCAGGCGAGGTGCACCGCGACCAGAGACGTCGAGCACGCGGTCTGCACGGTCATGCTCGGTCCGCGCAGGTCGAGCTTGTACGAGGTGAAGGTCGCGAGGTAGTCCGGCGAGTTGCCGACCATCGTCAGGCCGCGGCCGGCCGACTCCCAGATCCGCCGGTTGCCGCGGATGTTGCGCCAGAGGTAGTCGTCCACGCCGGTGCCGCCGTAGACGCCGACCTCGCCGCGGACCCGGCCCGGCGGATGGCCCGCGTCCTCCAATGCGGTGTGGCACAGCTCGAGGAACAGCCGCTGCTGCGGGTCGGCCAGTTCGGCCTCGCGCGGGGTCATCCCGAAGAACGCGGCGTCGAAGCCCGCCATGTCGTCCAGCACCGGAGCGGCCGGGACGAACGCGGGGTCGTCGAGCTCCTCGACCGGCACGCCGGCGGCCAGCTGCTCGGCGCGGGTGAACCGGCGGACCGATTCGACCCCGGCGGTCAGGTTGCGCCAGAACTGGCGGACGTCGGCCGCGCCCGGCACCCGGCAGGCCATCCCGACGATCGCGACCGGTTCGACGGCCGGGCCGGGGTCAGCGGAGTCACCGATGGCCATACCGCCTCACTCATCGCACATCTCGGCCGACAACCTTCTCCTCGCCAGTAGATCCAGGCCGCCCGCGTGCGTCCATGCTTTCGGACCCAGGCGAAACCACGGTGGCGAGCGGGCGGACGCGGCTACCGTGAGCCCCGTTCTCCCGCGAAAGGACCCAGATTGACCGAGAATTCGGCCCGGGTGCCCCACGTCGTCGTCGCCGGGAGCGGATCCCTGGCCCGCAGCGCGTGCTTTTCGCTTGCCCTGGCGAGGATTCCGGCCGTGGTGCACGTCCTGGCGCGCAGGCCCGAAAAAGCGCGGGAGGTCGCGGATCTCGCCGAAATGCGGGCGCGGCTGAGCGGCTCGCCAGTCCGCTTTGAAGCGGGGCCCCTGACCGGCCTGCGAGACGTCTTGGCGCAGACTCAGCCGACGGTGGTGCTGAACTGCGCCTCGCACCAGTCCCCGTGGGAGCGGATGACGAACCCGTCGGAGTGGACGAACCTGCTGCGCCGCGGTGGTTTCGGGCTCACTCTGCCGCTCCAAGCCGGACCCGCGATCTCGCTCGCCCAGGCGGTGGCGGCGGCCAGTCCGGAGTCGCTGCTGGTCAACGGCTGCTTCCCGGACGCGGTCAACCCTCTGCTGAAAGCCCTGGGACTGCCGGTGTTCTGCGGCATCGGCAACGTGATGACCCTCGCCGCCGCCCTCCGCGCGACGCTGCCCGCCGACGACACCCGGACGTTGCGCGTTCTCGCCCACCACGTCCACCTGCACGCACCCGACGACGACGCCGACGAAGCGTTGGCCTGGCTGGACGATGAGCCGTTGGCCGACGTCACGGCCCGGCTGGCCAAGCTCCGCGCGGTCGACCGCCGGGAACTGAACGCGGTGACCGGGCACGCCGCCGCCCTCCTGGTCGAAAGCCTGCTGACCGGCGCAGACCTCCGGACGAACGTGCCGGGACCGCTCGGGCTGCCGGGCGGGTATCCGGTGCGGATCCGCGCCGGCTCGCTGACCCTCGACCTGCCCGTCGCCGAAGACGTCGCGGTGCGGCGAAACCAGCGCGACGGGCACCGGGACGGAGTCGTGGTCGAGGGCTCCGACGTCGTGTTCGGCGAAACCGCGCGCACGGCCTTGCTGCCGTACCTGCCCGACGTCGCGGCCGGATTCCCGGTCCAGGACACCGCTTCCGTCTGCGACCGGCTCCTGGAACTGCGCGACCGTCTGCGCTCCCCTGCCCCTGTCCCGAACGAGGAGGAGCGATGCCCGTCCCCCGCGCGTCCCGGAACCTGATCACCGACTACTACGCCCGGATCCGCGCGGACATCGAACGCCGCGTGCCCGCTCCGGTCACCTCGCCGGGCCGGTTCGCTCCCGGCTCCGCGCTGCCCGATCTCGACCCCGCGACCCGGGAGTACTTCTCCGTCGCGACCGCGGCCTGGGGCCCGCTGGCGGAGATCGGCGGCCACTCGATCCGGCTGCTCGACCTCACCGGCAACCCCGGCACCCACACCACGAAAACCTTCGCCTCCCTGCTGATCGGCGCGAGGGCGGTCGAGCACATCCGCCGCACCGGCGAGCCGATCGTGATCTTCACGCCGACGTCCGCGAACAAGGGCGTCGCGCTGCGCGACGCAGTAGACCGCGCGATCGCGAGCGGCCTCGTCCGGCCCGGCCAGCTCCGGGTGATCGTGCTCGCGCCCGCCCGTTCCGAGGCGAAATTCCGTTCCAGCGCGCTGTCCCGCGAACCGGAGCTGGCCCGCCGCAATCCGGTGCTCCTGCTGGACAGCCCACGACCGGAGCAGGTCAAAGACCTCGCCCGCGAATTCGTGGCCCACGAGGAAGTCCGTCCCGGTTCACCGCGGCTTTGGTTCACCCTCGACCTCGACAACTACCTGGTCGCCGACGCCGCCCGGGCCTTCTTCGAACACGACGTCGACCCAGCTCGCGGCAAGCGCTGGCACGCGCACGCCGTGTCGAGCGCGTTCGGCCTGCTCGGCTACCACCAGGGCCGGGAACAGCTCGAAGCGGATCCGGCCGCGCACCCGGGTTTCCTGCTGGTCCAGCATCTCGGCGCGCCCGACATGGTGCTGAGCCTGCTCCACGGCGGCCACGACCCCGCGAACGCGCCGCAGTACCGCCGCTCGGCCGGGCACTACGTCCAGGACGCCGACCCGCACTTCCCGCTGTCCACAGAGGACCCGGACGAGGTGCTGGAGCCGACGTTCTACACCCGCCGCCCGGCCACCTCGCAGACGATGGACCCGCTCGTGCGGCGCTTCGGCGGAACCGGGATCGTCGTGTCCCGGCGGGAGTGCACGAGCCGGTACGCGATGATCCGCGACCTGCTGAACGCCGCCGGACGGCCGATGCCCGCCGACCACGCCGAGCTGCGGGAATGGTCGCTGGTGATGGCGATGACCGGCGTGCTGAACGCGATCGAGCGACGGCTGGTCCCGGCGGGCACCGAGATCGTCCTGCACGCGTCGGGGACGTACACCGCCGCCGACTACCAGCCGATCGAACCGTCGGCGCTCGTGCCGGTCGCCGGGTTGGACCAGGTGCGTGCCGCGGTGGACGCGGCGCTGGCCGTCCCGGCGGGGCGGTGACCCGTGCGGGCGCTGCGCATCACCGGACCGCTCGACCGGGCGGAGCTGTCTGCCGTCCTGAAGCGGATCGCCGCCCGGCTTCCGGACGATCCGCCCTCCACAGTGGACGCTCTGCCAGAGGACGCATCTCCTCTGCGGGCAAGCCTGCGTTCTCTAGCCGAGGACGAGCACGAGTTGCTGGTCGCTCCGCCCGACGCCACGCACCTGTGGTTCGGGCAGTTCCTGGCACACCTCGTCGCTGAACTTTCCGGTTCTTCCGCACCCGAGTTCACCCCAGCCGTCGCAGCGAGCCACGCGGTCGGCTCCCGGCTCGACCTGGCCGCGTCCGGCCGCTGCGCGCGGTTGACCACCGACCTCGACGCGCGCTTCGCCGATCAGCCCGCGACGGTGTTTCTCACCGCGATCGCCTTGCTGCTGCGGCGCTACACCGGCACCGCCGCGGTACCACTCGGCCTGCCCGACGGCTCGGCGCTCATCGTCGACCTCAGTGAGGATCGATCGGTTTCGACCGCACTCAGCGACGTCGCCACCGCCCAGCGCACGGCGGTCACTGGAGTCGAAGCAGCGGTTGCGGCCGACGAATTCCTCACCGGACTCGACAATCGGAGCCTGCGCGCTTTCGCCCTCGGCGAGGACGGCCCGCCCATCACCGCAGGCAGGCTCAGCCTGGAACCGATCGCCCGCTCCTCGACGTCGTACGACCTGGAGATCGTCCTGACCCTGCGGACGAACCGCCCCCGGATCACCTGGCTCGGGCGCCTGCCGGAATCCCTGCTGGCCGATCTCGCCGCCGACCTGCCCACCCTGTTGGCCGAGATCCTCGACCACCCGGATCGCTCCACGGCGGCGTTGCTGCCCCACGCCCGCGGCGACCGGACAGCGACCCTCGAGCCCTCCGGCGAGCCCCTGTTCCCCGCCGACGCGACCTCGATCGCACACCGGTTCGCCGAGATCTGCCAACAGTTTCCCGCCAATCCGGCGATCCTCACCGACACCGAAACCCTCACCTACGAAGAACTCGCCGCCCGCGCCGCCGGAACCGCCGCCCTGCTGCGGTCCGGCACTGGCCCCGTCGGGTTGCTGCTCCCGCACGGACCAGCGCACATCGTCGCGATCGTCGCCGCCGCCCTCACCGGACGGCCGTACGTTCCGCTAGACCCGCATCATCCGCCCGACCGGCTGGCCGCGATCCTGTCCCACGCAGGCGCCACCACGGTCCTGACCGACCCGGAACACCAGCCCCTGTGCGACCGGATCGCCCCGACGCTGACCGTGCACCAGCTGTCCACAGTGGAATCCCGCCCAGCGGACATTACGGCGTCCGGTGATTCCCTCGCCTACGTCCTGTACACCTCGGGATCGACCGGCAAGCCGAAGGCAGTCGCGCAGCCGCACGCGAACGTCCTCTTCCAGGTCCGCAACCACGTCGACAACTTCCGGATCAGCCCCGCCGACCGGCTCGGCCTGCTCACGTCCTTCGGCTTCGACATGGCCGTCACCGACCTGTTCTCCGCGCTGCTCAGCGGTGCCGCCGTGGTGCCGTTCGACGTCGCCGCGCACGGCGTCACCGCACTCGGCGAGGTCCTCGCGAAACACGAGGTGACGGTCTACCACTCGACGCCGACGATGTTCCGCTACCTGACCGACTCGCTCGGCGACCGTCGACTGCCCGCCCTGCGCGCGGTTCTCCTCGGCGGCGAACAGGTGCGCCGCGACGACGTGGAACGGGCACGCCGCGTCGGTGCGCCGGATTGCGTATTCGTCAACGGCTACGGTGCGACCGAGATCAGCTTCGTCACGCAACACCATCTGGGACCCGACGCGGTCATGGACGGCGAGGTGATCCCAGTCGGCCGCCAGTTGCCGGGCGTCGAAGTCGTCCTGTTCGACCCGGCAGGCCGCCGCACCTGCCTGCGCGGCGAAATCACCGTGCTCAGCCAGCACATCGCGCCGGGCTACTGGCGGGATCCATCCGCGTCCGTCGGGAAGTTCGTGACGATCGACGGCGTGCCCGCCTACCGCACCGGAGACCTCGCCCGCAGGCTGCCGGACGGCACCCTTATGCACCTCGGCCGCGCCGACCGGCAGGTGAAAATCCGCGGCTACCGAGTCGAACTCGGCGAGGTCGAAGCCGCTCTGTGCGCTCAGCCCGGGGTCGCGCAGGCCGTCGCTGTCGCCGGGCAGAGCGAAATCCTCGCGTACGTCGTGCCACGGGGCTCGCGCCCGGATCCGGCCTCGCTGCTCGACGCGCTCGCCCGGAAGCTGCCGCACTACCTGGTCCCGCGTTCGGTCACCGTCCTCGACACTTTCCCGCTGACCAGCACCGGAAAGGTCGACGTCCGCGTACTACCCGTTCCGTCGCCGGCCCGCCGACCTCAAGGCGACGTGCGCCAGGCGATCACCCGCGCCTGGTCGACCGTGCTCGGCCTGCCGAACCCGCCTAGGGACAAAGACTTCTTCGCGCTCGGCGGCCACTCCGCACAGGTCCCGGTGCTGAAACGCCTGCTGGAGGAGGAACTCGGCGTCGAAATCCCCCTCGGCCGGTTCTTCGACCACCCCACCATCACCGCTTTTGCCGCCTCCCTGTCAACCAGCTCCGACGGTGCGCTAGACCGAGTCGGCGACCGCATGTCCCGCCGCCGCGCCGCCCGGCGGTCCCGATGACCGAGGACATCGCGATCATCGGCATGGCGTGCCGGGTCCCCGGCGCGGCGAACCCGGAGGCGTTGTGGCGCAACCTGTTCACCGGCGTCGACCCGATCCGCCGCTACACCGACGATGAACTGTGCGCCGCCGGAGTCGAGGAAGCACTGCTGCGTGCCCCTGATTTGGTGCGCTCAGTCGGCCACCTCGCCGGAATCGCCGACTTCGACGCCGAGTTCTTCGGCTACAGCGCGGACGAAGCCGCCCAACTCGATCCGCAACACCGACTGCTGCTGGAAACGTCGTGGTCAGCCTTCGAGGACGCAGGCTGCGACCCGGCTTCGTGTCCCGACACCGGAGTCTTCGCCAGCGTCGGCCCGAGCTGGTACGAGCACTACCGCTTGTCCGGCGCCTGGCCCGGCGCGCACTCAGTAGGCACCGCGACCGACCATGCCGCCGCCCGCGTGTCCTACGCACTCGGCCTGTTAGGCCCCAGCCTGGCCGTGCAAAGCGCGTGCTCGTCTTCGCTGGTCGCGGTATGCCTGGCCGCACAAAACCTCGCCGACTTCCGCTGCGACCTCGCCCTCGCCGGCGCCGCCGCCATCCCCTACCCAGCCCGCCTGGCCGGAGATGACGGCCTGGTCTCGCTGTCCGGCCGCTGCCGCACCTTCGACGCGGACGCGGACGGCTCGGTCTTCGGCAGCGGCTCCGGCGCCGTCCTGCTCAAACGCCTCGCCGACGCTCTGGACGACGGCGACGCCATCCACGCTGTGATCCGCGGCTGGGCAATCAACAACGACGGCGACCGCCCCGATTACCGCACTCCCAGCGGCAGCGGGCAGGCCGCTGTCGTGCTGGAAGCGTTGCGGGCAGCGGAAATCGAGACCGCCAGCTATGTGGAAGCACACGGCAGCGGCACCCTTCTCGGCGACGCACTGGAAGTCGACGCCCTCGACCGCGCCTTCCGGCTCGCCGGGATCCCCGGATGCCTTCTCGGTTCGGTGAAGCCCGCGATCGGCCACCTGGACGGGGCGTCCGGAGTGGTCGGCCTGATCAAGTCCGCCCTGGTCGCCCGGCACGGCATCGTTCCGCCGACCGCGCATTTCCGGCGTCCGAACCCGCATCTCCCTGTCTCGGGCGGTTTTACGGTCAACACCGAGCCCGTCGAACTGGCCGCACCCCGCCGAGTCGGAGTCAGCTCATTCGGCCTCGGCGGGACGAACGCGCACGTCCTCGTCGAACAGCCCCCGCCGCTCCCTCGCCCTGAGTCTTGCTCCCAGCACCTCCTCGTCCTGTCCGCTCGCACCCCGCAAGCCCTGGCGACTGTCGCGGCCCAGCTCCGAGATCACCTCGCGCGCGAACCGGACCTGCCACTGGCCGATGTCGCATTCACCTTGGCCACCGGTCGCCGGGCGTGGCCCTTTCGGCAGTTCGAAATCGTCGGGAGTTCCCCATCCGCCGAGCTGGCGAACCTAGGCAGGCTGTGGATGGAGGGCGGCACACCTGACTGGTCAACGGTCTTCGCACCCGGCCGCCGCCGCGTGTGGCTGCCGACCTATCCATTCGAACGAACCCGCCACTGGGCCAAAGGGGTTCCGGTGCTGCCCGAATGAGGCCAGGTCATGTCACGCAACTTCCGCCACGACCAGCCCGGACGCGCTCGGAGACTGGTCCCGGCCTCGCGACGCCACGCAACAGCCCGCGGAACCGCCGCCGAGCAAGCTCCGACCACCCGCCACCTGGCCACGCGGCCCTGCCCGGCCGAGGGCAACTCAGGTCACCCACCACCTCCCGCCCCGCCACCAGCTCAGCGCGAAACCGCCTCCCTGTCCGCGATGCCACGCAGCAGCCCGCGGAACCGCCGTCCAGCAAGCTCCAACCACCCGCCACCAGCCCAGCGGCGCACTGCCCGAAAGCCCCTGCCCGCAAGCCGCCCAACCGGCACCGTTCAACCGCGCCCGCCAGCGATCCTCCCTATCGGAGGTCAACGGGCGTCGCACAACCGCGCATCGCTCGCCCGCACCAGCGAAGCACCCAGCTCCGTCGCCGTATGCAGCACCTTCCGCCCCGCCCGCACCGTCATGATCAGCCCGGCGTTGCGCAACGCGCTCGCGTGTTCCGAAGCCGACGACAAACTCACCCCGGCCTGCACCGCGAGTTCCGTCGTCCCGCGCGGCACGACCGCCGCCCGCAGGATCGCCGCGCGGCGGGCCCCGACCAGCGCCGACAGGCCGTCGCCGCTCGATCGGCCCGGGCCGCTTCGCGCGGACACGCCCGGGATCGGGTACACGACCGTCACCGGTTCGCCCGCGCCGCCCGGGATCACTACCGTCTCGGGGGCCAGGCACGACGGCACGAAGTCCAGCCCGTGCGGCGCGGGCAGGTCCCGGTCGGCGGGACTGCCGATCTCCACCACGTTCCCGAGCTGGCCGATTCCGGCGGACACCGAACCGATCGCTCTCGCCACGCCCTGGCGCAGCATGATGTGCGCCCGCTGGACCAGGTCGGCCTGGGCGGTCGCGACGATCTCCGCCCACTGCGGCTCGACCAGGCTGCGGTATCCCTCCTCGACGGCGTTGACCAGCGCCGTTCTCGCGTCGTCGCTGCCGGAGGCGAGGTCGTGCAGCCACGCGGCGGGCTGCTTCAGCCGGAACGTCGCCGCGAGGTCGGCG
Source organism: Amycolatopsis sp. cg13 (assembly GCF_041346965.1). GTDB lineage: Bacteria > Actinomycetota > Actinomycetes > Mycobacteriales > Pseudonocardiaceae > Amycolatopsis. The sequence continues at coordinate 491,454 of NZ_CP166848.1, read as the reverse complement.
CGGACCCGGTCGGCGGGCAGGGCCGCGAGGTCGTCCAGCGCGGAGCCGATCTCGGCGCGGCGCGAGACGAGGAAGTCCGGCACCTCGCCGCGCGCGGAGAACAGGTCGAACAGCGGCCGGATCGGGCGGGGCGGCCGGAGCCGGACCGGGAAATGCCCGGCGGGGCGCGCGTCCCTTCTCAGCCGGCACAGCGCGCCGAGCAGTTCGACAACCGGAAGGGGGCCTTCGAGAAATCGGACGGACTGAAATGACTCCAGGGTCAGACGAAGCCGGATCACTATACCACCGATCTGACAGAAACGCCGTTTAATCCCCCTCCAGGCGAAGTCAATCAGGCCCGCGTACATGAAGAATACAATCGTCGCTTCAACACTGAAGCGGCGGCCATTAAACGCACCCCAAAAGCATTTCCAAACGCGGCGACCAGTGTCGTTTCCGGGATTTCCCGGCCCGGGAGGCGTCAGCGCGCAGGCGGCTCGGCGGCGTCGGCCATCGCGGCGATCAACGAGGCGGGCCGCAGGTCAGTCCAGTTTTCGTTGACGTAGTCCAGGCACTCCACCCGCGACGCCGGTCCGTGGACGGTCGTCCATCCGGCGGGCACGGCGGCGAACTCGGGCCACAGCGAATGCTGATTCTCGGCATTGACCAGGACGAGGTAAAACCCATTCTCGTCTTCGAACGGATTGGTCACAGCGTTCTCCTGTTCCGGTCGGCGACAACACCGCACTGAGAGCAGGATAGACCAGCATTGCCCCGACGACGAGCAGTTTGCCGTCCAGACTACCCGGTTCCGGAATTCTTCGCCGGAATCGGTTCAGAAAACTGGCGGGCCGGCCCGCCGCGCGCTCAGAACGGCTTGGTCGGCAGGTATTTGCCGTCCAGGGTGATCACGGCCCGCGAACCGCCCTCGGGGTCGTCGACCTTCTTCACGTCGAGCTTGAAGTTGATGGCCGAGATGATGCCGTCGCCGAACTGCTCGTGGATGAGCGCCTTCAGCGTCGTTCCGTAGACCTGCAGGATCTCGTAGAAGCGGTAGATGGTCGGGTCGGTCGGCACCCGCTCCGGGATCGAGCCGCGGACGGGCACCGTCTGCAGCTGCAGCGCGGCGTCGCCGTCCAGGCCGAGCAGCGAGGCCACGGCCTCGGCGGACTCCTTCGGCAGCGGGTGCTGCCCGAGCACGGCGGCGGTCGTGAACACCGCCGACAGACCGGCTGCGTCGGCGATCTGCTGCCAGCTGAGGCCCTCGCGGGTCTTGGCCGCCACCGCCTTCGCGGCCAGCTCCGCGCGGACGGCCGGGTCGAACTGGGAGTGCACCATGGGAGTCCTTTCCTCGGAGGGACCGCTTGCCGCCGCGCCGCCGGGAGTTCAGCGGGACAGGACGCGCTCGTGCAGTCGCCGGACCGCCAGCCGCGCGGACTCGAACGCCCCAGCCTGCCAGGCGGTGAGGTGCGTGAGCCAGTCCCCGGCGAAGTACACCCGTCCGGCCGGTTTTCCGAGCAGCTGGTACGCCGGGGTGCCGAGCGGAGGCGTGGCCCACGCGCTTTCGAGGTGCGGCATGAGATGCCAGGCGACCGAGAACGAGTTCGCCAGTTCGGTGCGGTGCTTCGCGCCGTGAATTTTCACGCCCTGCTCCACCGCCCGCCGCACCCGCTGGTCCGGGGAGAGCTCCCCGTATTGCCGGGCGTGGTTGCCGTAGCAGTAGTTCACGAGCAGCCCGCGCGGTCCGTGAAAACCGTGCGACGGGTACCAGATGCGTTCGATGTCCAGGTCGGTGTCGGTGATCCCGCCGTAGATCCGGTAGTCGGTCTCCCACCACCGGCTGTTGTACTCCAGGCCGATCTTCGCGGCCGTGCCGAGCCGCCACTGGCCGAGCGCGGCCTGGACGTCCGCGCCGAGGTTGTGCGGTATCCGGGCCAGCACCTGCGGCGGGAGCGCGGCGACGCAGAAATCGGCGACGAGGTAGCCCTCCTTGCCGTTCGGTTCGAGGAAGGTGACGGCGACCTTGTCCGGCGCGTTGACGATCCTGGTGACCTCCGTGCCCAGCCGAAGCCGCCGCGGACCGAGCACGCGCGCCAGCGCCGCCGGGATCCGGTCCATGCCGCCGACCGGCTGGAACATCAGCATCGCCTGCTCGTAGGTGAAATCGAAGGAGAAGTACCGGCCGGCGCCGTCGGCGAGCGTCTGGGCCAACGAGGGCACCGGGCCCAGCGGCACGCCCGCCTGGTCGCCCGCGCCCGGATCGGTCGAGTAGCCGCGCCGGGACGAGCCGACGTAGCGCCTGCCCGCCGCCTTGTCCCCGATCGCGCCCCAGTCCCGCAGGAAATCGAGCAGCCGTTCCTTGTCCGTCGCGGTGAGTTCGCTGTCCAGCGCGCCCTGGTCGGTCGCCTTGGCGAGCAGTTCGCTGACATATCCGTACACGTCGGCTTTGGCGGTCCGGATCCGCTGCGGCTGCCGCATTCCGGCCGCTTCATTGAAGACGAAACCGCTCGCGTTGGCATTCGTGAAAACCTCGATCGGCACCCCGAGTTCACAGCAGTAATCGAGCGTGACCATCCATTGCGCGATCCTCGCCGGACCGGCGTTCAGATAGATTCCCTCGCTGAACGCGGCGGTTTGCTTATTTCCGCGCACATCGGTCTGCACGGTGCCGCCGCGCACGGTGAAGTTCCGGCCGCCCGGACGATCAGCCGCCTCCAGAACGGTGCAGTCGTATCCGCCCTTCGTCAGTTCGTACGCAGTCGCCAGCCCGGCAACGCCGCCGCCGAGAATCACCACTTTCGCCGCTCCGCGCCCGGTCAGCGTGAAGTCCGACCGGCGCGGCGGCTCGTAACCCGCGCTCGCGCGAGCCGTCGGAGCGAGACCCAGCGCCCCCATCGTCGCGAACATCGCGCCCGCGCCGCCCGCGGCGCCCATTGCCGAAATAAACCGCCGCCTGCTCAATCCCGGCGCCACGACAGAACCAGCCATCGGACATCTTCCCCTCTCCCCAAGAACCGCAAGACATAAGGATTTCCTCAGCGCGGCGAAGCTGCGGCGAGCCTACTGCAGATCGCGCGAGCCGCTCAATACAACATTCCGGGCAACCGGCCTGAGCCGCGCCGGGTAATAGCTTTAATCGCATTACGCCTTCCGCACCGCGGACCGTGCCGAACTTCTGTATCCGTTGCACCACCTGGCAGCCGAATTCAGCGAAAACCCGGGGAAACGCGCGTTCCCGCCTCATTCTGCGGTCGATTCCGCGTTCGCCGCCGAAGTCTCCTGCCTTTCCCGGGCGTTTCCGCCAGCGGTGGAATATGCCCGTCAGACACCGGGCCGGGCGGCAGGATAAAGTGCGGGCGGAGCGAGGGGGCGCGATGACGGCAGGCGAGGAGCAGTCCCGGTTGCGCTCGGCCGTTCTCGCACAGGCCTGGCGACGGATCCCGGACGTCGAAGTCCTTTCGGCGGGCGACGGCGGTCCGCTGACCCGCACGGTCAAGAAGATCATCGATCCGCTGGTCATCCGCACCGCGGCTCGGCCCCGCCTGGGCCGCCCGCTGCTGGATCCGGCCGCCGCGGCGGAAGCGACCGAGCTGCTGCTGGCCGATTCGGCACGGCTGCGCGCCACGGCGGCGTGGTTCACCCACCTGAAACGGCAGCGCCGGGCCCTGCGCATCACGGCGGGAAACGTCCAGGACGTGTGCTTCCCGCTCGCCTACGAACTCGCGACCGCCTTCGGCATGCCGGACGCCTCCGCGCCGGAGCGGGCCGCGTCGGCGTTGCGCGAGTGGCACGGCGAAGACGGTGCGGCCGGGGTCGATCAGTTGAGCCGGTACCTGGCAGACCCCCAGCGCACCGCCGAATTGACCGCCGAACTGCGCCGCCGCTGGCACACCACACCGCACCCGTACCCGGCGAAAGACGCCACCACGCTGCTCACCGCGGTCGTCAACGGCTTCACCGACGAGGCCTGGCAAGCACTCGCTGACTCCCCTGCCGGACACGCGTTCGGCCTCGCGTTGCGCCAGCCCGGAGGCACCGCCGCACTCGCCCGGGCCGTCCGCGAGGTTTCCGGCCTGACCGCGCCTGATCTCGGCCTTCAGCGCGGCGAATGCACCGCAGTGCCGCCGCTGAACCAGCGCGACGAAACCGGCAGCGAGCTTCTCGAACGCAGCATCGAACGCCGCGTCCGCGCCACTTTGCGCCGTCTCCCCGCCGCTGAACAGAACCCCGTCGCGAGTCTCGTCGACGGAGAACTCAGCCGCACGGCCGCCGGATTCGGGCTCGAATTACCCGTGCTGGCAACCTGTTTCGTGCTTGGCGTCTTCCTCGCACCCGCGCTGCGGCCGCTCGACGGGCCCCGGGGCGACCTCCCGGAATTCGCGCAACGGCTCAACGCTCAGGTCGCCAGAGAGGGCTACGTCCTGTACGCACGCCGAGCCCTGGCCGGTTCCACGCCCCTCACCGCGCAGCCGGACGCCGAGGTCCTGCGAGACCTGCGCGAGTTCGCCAAGCGGTTCCTCGCGCGACTGTGGGTGCGGTTGCACGGCTTCGACGTCAGCGGCGAAGCTCCGGCCGCCGCAGCCGACATCCGAGACCTCCTCACCGGAGTCGTCCGCTCGACGTCGCTCGACCTGCGGACGAAGGTGCGCCGCGCCCTCGTCGCCAGCCTGCCGCGCTTGGAGGCCGCCTCGTGACGCATCCCGTGCATACTCCAGTCGTCGCGGCGGACGGCGGCCTCATCCGGTTCGCCCTGGCCGATCTGCTCGGCGGTCCGGCGGCGTCGATGCGGATCGAACTCACCGACGCCGGCGCGGCCGAACCGTGGCTGACCAGGCTCGTCGGCGCCGAAGCCAGCTTGACCGCACTCCGCGACGGGCACGTCGACGTCCCGGCCCGGCCGGAACTGGCCCGCCTCGCGCTTCTGCTGTGGGCCCGCCGCTGGTGGCCCGCCAGCCCGGCCCTCGGCATCCCGTCGCTCGACCCGGCGCTGCTGGACTTAGAAGCGGCCGTCGCGACCACGGCGGTGGAGGACATCGCCGAAGGCTTGCTCGACGGCTTCGAGGCCAGTCCGGGAGAGCTGTTCGACGCAGCGAATGGCTTGCTCGCCGCAGGACCGGCAGCCGAGGAAACCCGGCAGCTGTGCACGCAGATTTCCACCTGGTTCGACCGTCAGGACGACCTCGAACGAGCCGAAGCCGCAGCTGACCTGGCAGCTCGGGTAGCCCCTGGCCAACGTGCGTACGCCTTGGCGGCGGGCTCCGGCCCCTCGGCGTCCAGCGAGGGCGTCCTCGCCGCGGGAAGCGCCAGTGTCGATTGGGCCCGGGTGCCGCCCGGCGTTCTGGACGCCGCGGACGACACCGTGACCTGGCGAATCGTCGCGACCAGGACCGCCGCACGGCTCGAGGTCGAAGTGGCGGGCGCGCTCGACGACGCGTCCCTCACCGCCGTCGCGACCCACGACGGCGAGCCTTTCGCTGAAGCCGCCCTGCACCTCGGCAGCGCAGGATTCGCCGGAACCGCGGACCTGGACGAAGCCGGGACCAGACTGGCGGCGACGTCCCCCGACCGGATCGGTCTCGTCGTCGGCGCGACAGACCCGGACGTCAACGGAACCACGGCGGAAGACCGGGCCGAGGTGGTCTCCCTGATACGAGCCCGCGAAGCGCTGCCGCCCGCCGCCCGGACCTTGGCCGAGCGAGCCGTCGCCGACGAGGAGTTCTGACGTGCTCGCCGGGTTCCCGCCGCCGCTCGAGCCGCCGGACCGGCCGCCGCCCCCGGAACTCGCCGACGCGGTTTCGCACGGCTACAACTGTCGTTGCGTCGCAAGGCATTTCGGCCTCGACCCGGCGGCTTACCAGGAACTGGCCGCATGTGCGCTGACCGACGCCGAGTACCAGGATCTGCTCGCCGAAGCCTTCACCGTCCAAGCAGAGGCCAAGCAACTCGCTGTGGCGCGGGATGTCGCCGGTGCGCAGCGGGCTTACGCACGGATGCGGCAGCTCGCCCAGCAACTCGACCGCGTCAGTCTCGAAGTCGCCGCCGTCAGCGATCTGGCCACCGTCTGCTACTCCGCCGGCGATCTCCGCAACGCGCGCCAGTGCGCGGAAGCCGTGCTCACCGTCTTCGCCGTGAGCACCGCCGCCATCGTCCACTTCGGACAGTACGCCGAACTCCGGATGATCGAGGGATCGCGCGAGGTAGCGGAACGCGTCCTCATCTCACTGTCCACTGAGGAGGGTTACCTCGGCCGGGCGCGTGAGCTGCTCGCCGATCAGCGACGTCGCGCGGCGTTCCGGAAGGCGGCCGAACCTGGCCAGTTCCCGCGCGAGCAGCTCGACCCGCACGGTGCCGACGACCTGGAGCTGCGCATCCTCGAAGTACGCGTGCAGGTGGCCGCCGGGGATCCGGCCGGAGCGCGCGACGCGATCGACGCGATCCTGACCAACCTGGACCGCCTCGCCGACATCGACGAGGTCCGCGTCCAGGTGGAAGCGCTGCGGGCGATGGCACGGGCCGAACGCGCCCGCATCCGCCAGGCAGGCGGCGAGGAAGCAGACGCGACGGCGGACCTGCTGCGGCTCACCGCCCGCGGCGATGGTCCGGCGGCGGCGAAATTCGCCATCGGACTGGCCGAAACCCGCGCGCTCGACGGCGATTTCCCCGGTGCGATCGCGACGATCGTCAAGGCCCGGGACGAACTCGCCGCCGCCGGAGCGACCGGAGACGTCGCCGAGGCAAGTTACGCACTGGGCACGTTGCTGCTGCTCGCTGGCGAGGTCGCGCAAGCGCGAGACCAGTTCGAACACGCGGGAAAGCTGTGGGCGGCGAACGGAGACACCCCGGGCGCGCGTCGGCTCGCGTCGGCGCTGGCTCGCTGTGCGGCGGCCGAGGGCGACTGGCCGTCCGCGGAGGAACACGTGGCCGATCTCCAGGCGGCGGCCCGCGAATCGGGCGAATGGCTGGAGTGCCTGCGCGCCGATTACCTGTCGGCCACGATCGGCTACGCACGCGGCGTCGACCCGCGCGCGGTGCTGGACCTGCTGCTCCCGGCAGCCCTCGCCGCACAGGAGTACCGGTTCGCCTTCGCCTCGGCGCAGGCGCGCACCGCGTGGGCGAACGGCGTCGCGGGCCCGGCGACGGAACTGCTGATGGTCCTGCTGACCCAGCTCGGCGAAACGCGCCTGACAGCGGAGCTGGTCGAACGTGCCTGCGCGGTCGGCGCGTACCCGGAGGACCGCTCCCTGAACCTGACCGGCGAACTCCCCGCGCTGGCGACGCCGCCCGCCGAGACCGATCAGCTTCCGTTGGCAGCGCTGGGTTCGGTCACCTCGTCGCTCCCGCTCCGGCTCGCGCCGCCGCCCGGCCTGCGCTGGTCGCCGTCCTCGCCGATGGAGCTGGACGCTTGGTCCCGGCTGGCCGACGAACGGTACGGGTGCGGCTCGGCAACGGGGACGGTCGAGACCTGGCCTGCCGCCGAACCCGGCCGCGAGACGTTCATCCTGCGCTACGCCGACGCCGGGCACACCTACCTCAGCTGGCGCACCACGAGCGATCTCGACACCGTCCACACGCACCCGATCGACGCCGATCTCGTCGACACCGCACGCGGATTTCTCGCCGAGGCATCGCCGACGCCGCGGGAAGGCGAACGGGTCGCCGACGCTGTCCGACGGTCGCTCGACGCCTTCTCCGCCGGAGAACAACGCCTCGCCCGCGTCCTCGCGCTCAACCTCCTGCCCGCCGACCTCGTCGCGCGACTCCGGCAAGCCACGCGTCCCCTGCTGCGAATCCAGCCGTCCCCGGCGCTTGCCGCAGTCCCGTGGGGCCTGCTCGCCCTGCCGGACCGACGCCCGGACCACGTGCTCGACGCCGACGAGGTCGACACCTGCTTCGACAGCGACCTCCGGATCCTCGACCTCGCCGACGTCTCCCTCCTCGCCCCCGCCGGAATCCCGCGCCGCGAGCCGGCCCCCGCCGGACCGCCTGTCTACCTGCTCGATCCGCGGATCCCCGGCCAGAGCGCGTTCGGCGAACTGGGTTCCGTGCTGGGCAAGCAAGACGCGACTTCACCGCTGATCCGCCACCTCGACGCCCAACTCGCCACCGGCCCCGTCCGCCCCGCCGCCGCGCGCGGCCTGGACCTGGTTCGCCGAACGGACACCGACCGGCGGCTTCTCGCCGAACTGCTGGCCGAACCCTGTTCGCGGCTGGTGTTCGCGGGGCACGTCAGCCGCATCCAGGACGTCCACGGCGCGCAGACCGCGCTCCATCTGTCCTGTTCGGCCGACCTGCCCGGCACGGCCGCCCCGATCGGCGCGCACCGGCCGTTCACCGCCGCCGACCTGGCACTGTCCGAAGTGGACATGCCCGCGCGGGTCGCGCTGATCGGTTGCGCGAGCGCGAGCGACTTCGGCCTACCCGAACCGTTCGGCGTGCTGCTCGCCGCCGTCGCGTCCGGGGCCGGGCTCGTGGCCGCGACGGTGTGGGCGCTGCCGACGTCGGCCGCGGTGCCCGGCGCGGATCCGATGGCCGAACTGATCATCGCCGTCGACACCGCGCTGGCCGGGCCGGATCCGGTCGCGGACCTGTGCGCGTGGCAGCGGAACCAGCTCGCCCGCTGGCGCGAACAGCCCGAGCCCGCGCGTTCCCCGGTCTTCTGGGCAGCTCTGACCTGCCTCGACGCCACCGACGACGCCAAAACCTGGGTTCGGTAGCACCCCGCCCGCCTGAAGCTGTGTCCAGCACACCGGCACAGCGAAAGGCACCTCATGTTCAAGAAGATCCGCGACAAGATCAACGAGGCCACCCAGCAGGGCATGGCCCGCGGCGCACAGGATTTCCAGCAGCACGCCGAGCAGTTCCGGCAGGCGGCCGCCGCGCAGGGGCACGACATCACCCCGCAGCTGCCGACTCCGCAGCTGGCCGCGCAGGCGTTCCGCACCGCCGCGGCCGACCCGGAGACGGCGGCCTTCATGGCGCTGCCGATGCAGGAGCAGCTGCGCCAGCAGCAGGAACTCCAGGCCTACGGCACCGAACTGCGCCGGCTCTACGACACCGGCGAGAAGGCCACCCTCGTGATCCGCGCGCTGGAGCCGACCGGGCGCACGGTCGCCGGGCAGGCGCAGTACACCGCGACGCTGGAGGTCACCCGCGCCGACGGAATGATGTACCGGACAGTCACTCCGCTGATCACCCCGCAGGCGACGATCCAGCAGTACGCGCCCGGGACCCGGCACGAAGCCCGCCTCGACCCCGCCGATCCGGCCAAGGTCGCCGTGTTCGGCCCGATCGCGTAGGCGGCCCCGGTGTTCAGCTTGTTCGCGTTCGGCATGTCGGACGATCCTGAAGAGACCCGGGCGTCGAGCAGGCGGCTGTGGCTGCTCGGCCTTCCCGCGACGCTCGCCTGGGCGGTCGCCGGATGGTCGGGCGCGCTCGGGCTGCTGGACGGCTTCCGGCTGATGTCGCTGAACCGCGTCGGCGCGTGGGGGGCCGACGCGGGTCCGGCGGGGTCGCTCGTGCTGTTCTTCAGCCTGTCGGTCACGGTGGCTTCGTCGCTCGGCTTCGCGATGCTGTGGGGCGGCGGAATGTCGTTGCGCCGCATGGGCATCAGCTTCCGGGCCAGCTCGCTGGCCGCGGCACTCGGGGTGACGCTGGGCAGCGGCGTGGCGGCACCGTCGTGGACGCCGCCGGAATCCGTGGGCGAGCGGCTGGCCTTTCTCGACGGCAAGGCCGAGCCGTGGTCCGATGCGGACTGGGTCGTCTACTACGAGCCGTTCCTGGTGCCCGCCGTGGCCGGGCTCATCGCGCTGGTCCTGATCGTGGTGCTGCTGCGGTCGTTCCTTCGCGCGGCCGAGGCGGACGACCGCGAGCAGGCGCTGCTCCGCTCCGGCCGTCAGGTGACGGGTTTTCTCACCCGCGTGGACTTCACGAACGTCTGGATCATGGGGAACCCGCGATTCGCCGTCACCGTGCGGTTTCCCACCGAGACCGGCGAACGCGAGGTCGTGACGACCATGATCACGTCGCTGTTCCAAGCCCCTTCGCAGGGTTCGGCGGTGAAGGTCCGCTACGACCCGACGGATCCGAAAGCCGTTCTGGTGGAACCGATTTCCCTCTGACCGCTTCAAGGGAGCACTTCCATGGCCGCCATTCGCGGTTTCCTGACCGGCCTGGCGATCGGAGCCGCCCTGTGCTCGCTCGTCGTCGGGGTCATCGTCGAGAGTGTTCCGCTGTTCGCGGCCGGGCTGGGAATTCCGCTCGGCTACGGCATTCTCGTCTACCTCGGCGGCATGCCGCGGCGCGCCCGCGAGGCGGCGGTGCCACCGATCGTGGCGCTCGCGCGGATCGAAAGCCTGCGCGCCGGCGGCACCGAAACGGGCGATCTCCCGGTCGAGTTCATCCTCACGGTCGCGCCGGACGGGGCACCGTCCCATCGCGTAGCGGCGAGCCACACCGTCAACCTGGTCGATCTTCCCAGCTACCGCAAGGGCGACGTCCTCGTGGTCAGCTACCGGCAGGAACGGCCGTGGAAGGTCCAGATCGTCTCCAATCCTTCGCCGGAATGGCAGCGCCGGGCGGCCGACGCGGTCATCGAACCCGCCGCTGAGTCCACTTTGGTCAGCTCGCCGCCGGAAGGCTGCGTGGCCGGTCTCCTGACCTTGCTCGGCCTGCTGCTCGGCGCGGGCGCCGTCCTCGGGCTCTTCCGCGCCGAACTGTTCGCCCCGGACACGAGCACACCGCCGCCTCCCGCGGCCTCCGAGGTGACCTCTTCGGGCTCCGCGACGGTCGACGTCGGCCCGGACCAGTCCATGCTGGACGAGGGAGAACTGCGCCGCGCCGTCGACGGGCTGGCCCAGAGCGTTGACGTCTCGCAGACACTCACCGCCGTCGTCCAGGAACACCGGCTGACAGTCGTCCTCGCGCCGACCGGAGTCCAGGTCCCGCGCTTCGATCTCCGCACCCTGCCCGTCGACCAAATTCCCGGCCTGGTCCGGAAAGCCTTGCGCACCATCGACGTCGGCACCCCACAGACCTGGCAGGTCACCGTCGTCCAGCTGCCGACGGCGCGCACCATCCGCGTCACCGTCACCGGACCCCACGGCAGCGGCTCACTCGCCGGATGATCAGCCCGCCAAACCCAGCGACGCCCCGAGCAGCAACAGTCCCTTGGCAGTCCGCGGATCCGCGCCGGTCAGGTTCGCGATCCGCGACAGGCGATTGTCCACTGTGTTCGGATGAACGTGCAGCTTCCGCGCGGTCTCCCGGCGGTTGAAGTCAGTCTCGAAATACGTCCGGAGCGTCGTCGTCAGATCAGGCTCCCCACCCAGCCGCTCCGCCAGCGCACGCAGCTGAGGCGTCGCCGCACTGTCGTGATTCAGCTGGTACTCGAAAAGATGATCTGCCAGCACCGCAACGGTATCGGCGACCGTATTCAACCGCAGCAACCTCTCCGCCTCCGCCACCGCCGCCGGGATCTCCGACAGGTCCGCCGCGTGAGCGTAGGCACCGGTGATCCCCACCCCCGTCGTCTGATGCGCCCGCGGAACAGCTTGCCGGGCCTCGATCAGCGCCGCCTCGCGGCTGTCCGACGGAAGCAGCAACAGCCCGCCATCCGGGTCCAAGGCGGCCAGCACGTCTCCGGACAGCTCCCGGCGCAGGTGCTGCAACAGCAACCGCGCCTTCCGCTGTCCGGCCAGATGGCGACCGACCGCGTCGCCGACTGAATCGGCCGGGTCCGCGGCGAAGCGCAGGGCCAGCACGCCGTATGCCGGAGCAAGCCGGACGTCGGCCGGTTCCGGCACGAACTCCCCCGCCGCCAGCCGCCGGACCAGGGCCCGCGCCGCCTCGCGCTGTTCGTGGTCCGCGGTCTGGAATTCCTTCTGGTGCGCCTGCACCGCCGCGTTCAGCACCTGGTGCAGGCACTTCAGCAGCACGGTGGTCGTCTCGGCGGGCGGCGACCCGCCGGACAGGTCCTGGATCTCCGCCCACATCTCCTCGGCCGCCAGCAGGTAAGCGTGCATGAACTCGCTGACCGGCAGCCCCTCCGCGCCCCGTTCCCGGCCGCGCCGGCGGAACAGCTCCAGCTCGTCCTCGCGCAGCTCGCCGTCTTCCTGGACGGCGCGCGCGAACATCCGGCCGAACTCGCGGCAGGTGTGCGCCATGTGCAGGTGCAGGTGTGCGGGCGCCTGGCCCCGGTAGTGCGGCGAGGTCTCGACGTACCGGCGGATCGTCCGCTCGCCCGTCTTCGGCAGCCGGTGCTCGAAGCTGCGCCACGACAGTTGTGACATATCACAGCACGGTAGCCGAAAACCTGGGCAATGTGCGCTACCAGCTGGAGAGGCCAGCGGCGACAGTTGGGGTTGTGTCCATGACCGCGATCACAGGAGGCCCCGGACCCATGCGCTGCGAGCCGCTGTTCCGCCCGAAATCGGTCGCCGTGGTCGGCGTGTCCGCGACCACCGCGCTGTCCTGGGGACGGATCGCGCTCGACCGGTTGCTGCGCGGCGGCTACGGCGGCGAGGTCTTCGCGGTCTCGCGCGGCCCGCTCGACCTGCCCGGCGTGCGGACAGTCGGCTCGCTCGCCGAGATCGGCTACGGCCCCGATCTCGTGGTCCTCGCGACCCCGGCGGAAACGGTCCCGGGGCTGGTCAGGCAGGCGCGCGAACTCGGCTCCGGCGCGGTCATCGTCTTCGCGGCGGGCTTCGCCGAGGGCGGCAACACCGCGTTGGAGGACGAACTGCGCGAGGCAGCCGGAGACCTGCCGGTGCTGGGCCCGAACTGCCTCGGCGTGGTGAGCCATCCAGCTGGGGTGCAGTTGTCGACGACCGTCTTCCTCGACCGCGAACGCGTCCCGCCAGGCCCGCTCGCGATCGTCACGCAAAGCGGCGCGATGGGCTTCGTGCTCGCTGACCTGCTCGAACAGGCCGGAATCGGCTACTCGTACTACGCGAGTGTCGGGAACGAAGCCTGCCTGTCCAGCCACGAAATCGGCAGCCACCTGCTCGACCAGCCCGACGTCGAGGTCCTCGTGCTCTACCTCGAAGGCGTGCGCGACGCGGACGGTCTCCGCGAACTCGGCCGCCAGGCGAGAGCGGCGGGCAAGACCGTGGTGGCCCTCGCGGTGGGCAGCAGCGCCGCCGGTCGGCAGGCCGCGTTGTCGCACACCGCGGCCGTCGCCGGTGACCACTTCCTGCTCGCCTCGCTGTGCCGCCAAGAGGGCATTCACCTGGTCACGGACGACGATCAGCTCGTCGACGCCGTGCTCTGCGCCCGCAAAGGCACGACGCTGCCACCAGCACCACGACTGGCGGTGCTCACGATGTCCGGCGGCGCGGGCGGCATCCTCGCCGACAACCTCACCGCGCTGGGCGTCCGGATCCCGCCGTTGTCCGGCGCGACCCGCGCGAAGCTCGCCGAGGTCGGCGGTGTCGAAGCGGCGGACGACAACCCGGTCGATCTCGGCGGCAACATCGACCGCTGGCTCGACCGGGTCGGGGATCTGCTCGGCGCGCTCGACGAAGACCCGGAGCTGGACGGCGTCGTGCTCTACCTGACGTTCGGCGACCGGTTCCGGGAGGCGTATCACCGGCTGGCCGCGGCTGCCGCTGCGATGCGGACGCCGACGTGGTTCATCTGGGCATGTGCGCCGCCTGGTGAGCTGGCGAGCGTCGGACGGCCGGACACTGTGTTGCCCAGCATCGGCGCTCTCGTGCGACGGCTTCGGGTGCTGGTCCCCGACCAGGTCCCGGAGCCCGCGCAGCGTCTTGCCGCCGACGACCGTCCAGTGTGGACAGAACTGCGGGCGATTCCGTTGCTGGAGGACGCTGGCATCGCGCACATCGACACCGTCGCCGGGACCGATCTCGCCGCTGCGGTTCGCCAAAAAGGCTGGCCGGAACCGTATGTGGTGAAGGGCGATGCCGCCGATGTGCCACACCGGGCCCGCGCTGGGCTCGTCCGCGTCGGTGTCACCGCGGCCGAACTGCCTGCGGTGTTAGCGACGCTCCAGGCCCGGCTGGACGAGGTCTCCACCGACCCGGACCGCACGCTCGTCGTGCAACCTCTGCTGCCGCACACCGCCGAGCTAGCCCTCGGCGCGACGCGGGATCCGTTGTACGGCACCGCGATCGTCCTCGGCGCGGGCGGCGACCGTGCCGAAGACCCCACCGCACCCCGTCGCGCGCTGCTGCTCCCGGCGACCCCGGAGCAGCGGGCCGAACTGGCGGAATGGGCCGGCGACGTCCTCGCCGCCCCGGTCCCCGGCGTCGCCGCCGCGATCGACGGGCTCGTCCGCATCCTCGGCGACCACCCGGAATTCGCCGAAGCCGACCTCAACCCGCTCTGCGTCACCGGCGACGAACTGGTCGCTGTCGACGCGCTGTTCACCGAGACTCTTCAGGAGGCATCCCGTGACTGACCTGCTCGACTACGTGGACAAAGTCTGGCGAGGCGAGGCCGACACCCGCGTCTACCACACCGGCGCGCTGCGCAAGGACGGTCTGCACGAACTGGCCGAGGGCGTCTGGATGTGGCCGGCGTTCGGCAACGTCTTCCTCTTCCCGACCGCCGACGGCCTGTTCTGCTTCGACACCGGCGAACGCCGCACCGCCAAAGACCTCTTCGGCGCGACCCGGGCCCGCACCGATGCCCCGCTGCACACCGCCGTCTACTCGCACGGCCACATCGACCACGTTTTCGGCGTCGGCCCGTTCGATCTTGAAGCCGAAGAACGCGGCTGGCGGCGCCCGTCGGTGCTGGCTCACGAAAACACGCCGCCGCGTTTCGAGCGCTACGAGCGCACCCGCGGCTACAACACGGTGATCAACCAGCGGCAGTTCCAGTCGCCCGGCTTCCGCTGGCCGGACCGGTACCGCCACCCCGACCTCACCTACCGCGACACCACCACGCTGCGGATCGGCGACCTCGACGTCCGGCTGAAACACGGCCGCGGCGAGACGGACGACGCGACGATCGCATGGCTGCCCGACCGGAAAATCCTGTGCTGCGGCGACTTCTTCATCTGGTCCTCCCCCAACCCGGGCAACCCGCAGAAGGTCCAGCGCTACGCCGCCGAGTGGGCGCAGGCGCTGCGCTGGATGGCCGGGCTGGGCGCGGAACTGCTGCTGCCCGGCCACGGCGTGCCGATCGTCGGCGCCGACCGGATCCGGACCGCGCTGTCCGACACCGCCGAGTTCCTCGAAACCCTGCACGACCAGACCGTGGACGCGATGAACGCGGGAGCCACGCTCGACGAGGTGGTGCACGGAGTCACCGCGCCTGCCGAACTGCTGGCCAAGCCGTATCTGAAACCGTCCTACGACGAGCCGGAATTCGTCGTCCGCAACGTCTGGCGGCTCTACGGCGGCTGGTACGACGGCAATCCGGCCAACCTCAAGCCCGCCCGCCGCGCGGAGCTGTCGCGCGAACTCGCCGACCTGTCCGGCGGCTCCGACCGGCTGGCCGCGCGGGCCCGGGAACTGCTCGCCGCCGGGGAACACCGGCTGGCCGGGCACTTCGCCCAGCTGGCCGTGGACGCGGCCCCGGACGACGAGACCGCGCACACCGCCCGCGCGGAAGTCTTTACCGCACTGGAGAAAGCCGCGACCTCGACGATGGCGAAGGGCGTCTACGCCTGGGCCGCCGCCGAATCCCAAGCCGTGCTGGACGGCACCGACCGCGCCGAGCAGCTGCGCACCCGCACCGCGGGCCGCACCCGCTGGGCTTTCTGACCCGCGACCACCCCGTCCGACAACGACGTTGAAATGGGGACCCCACGATGAACGCTCCCGCCCTCCCCGCCGAAACCGCCGCCCGCAAGCGCACCCGCGGCACCAGCGCCCGCGGCTGGGTCGTCACCGGGCTGCTGCTGGTGTTCATGCTGATCAACTTCGCGGACAAGGCCGTGCTGGGTCTCGCCGCGAAACCGCTGATGCACGATCTCGGCCTGACGCCCGAGGCGTACGGCCTGATCAGCAGCGGGTTCTACTTCCTGTTCAGCATTTCGGCGATCGTGGTCGGCTTCGTGTCGAACCGGGTGCCGACCAAGTGGATCCTGCTGGTGCTGGGCGTCGTCTGGGCGCTGACCCAGGCCCCGATGCTCGGCACCGTCGGGTTCGGCGCGGTGCTGGTCAGCCGGATCGTCCTCGGCGCGGCCGAAGGACCGGCGAATCCGCTGGCCATGCACGCGGCGTACAAGTGGTTCCCCAACGAGAAACGCGGCTTGCCCAGCGCGTTGCTGAACGCGGGTTCCGGCATCGGGGTGGCGCTGGCGTCGCCGCTGCTGACGGCGCTGATCGTCGGCTACGGCTGGCGGTGGGCGTTCTTCGCGCTGCTCGTCGTCGGCCTGGTGTGGTCGTTGCTGTGGGCGATCTTCGGACGGGAGGGCAAGGTCGCCGGAACCGCGTCCGTGCACGCGGACGAGGTCAAGACCGAAGCGGACGAACCCCGCGTGCCCTACCGCCGGATCCTCCTGAGCGGCACGTGGCTCGGCGGTTTCCTGGCCGGTTTCGCCGCGTATTGGGCGCTTTCCGTGCTGGTCGCGTGGGTGCCGCACTACCTCGAGACGGCGTTGCACTACAGCACGGTGACCACCGGGACGCTGGTCGCATTGCCGTGGATCGCGTCGGTCGTGTTCAACCTCGCCCAAGGCGCGCTCAGCGACCGCCTGATGCGGCGCGGGGTTTCAAGCCGGGTCGCCCGCGGTGTGCTCGGTGGCATCGCGGTGCTGATCTCCGGTCTCGCGATGCTGCTGTTCCCGCACACCGGAGGCTGGTTCCAGATCGCGTTGCTGACCGTCGCGTTCAGCCTCGGCGGGGTCGTGTTCGCGCTCGGTGTCACGATGAACGCCGAGATCAGCCCGACCCGGCAGCGCGGCGCGGTGCTGTCCATCAGCGTCGGCCTGGTCACCACCGCCGGACTGCTCGCGCCGTACCTCACCGGACGGCTGATCCAGGCCGCTTCGTCGCCCGAGGGCGGCTTCACGCTCGCCTTCACGATCAGCGGCCTGCTGTCCATTGTGGGCGGCCTGCTCGCGATGTTCTTCGTCAACCCGGACCGCACCGCGCGGCGGCTCGGACTCCGCACCGAGGTGGTCGGCTGATGCCTTTCCAGGACACTAAAAACCCGCTCTACGGCACCGGCGAGATCACCGAGGTCGCGCCCGGCGTCCGCTCGATCGGCCTGCAGGGCAACAGCCTGGCGGTGGAAACCCCCTCGGGTCTTGTCGTGGTCGACACCGGCCCGTCGCCGGACCTCGTCGCGCCAGTCCTGGACCAGCTCAGCGAACCGGTGCGCTGGATCGTCTACAGCCACGGCCATCTCGGCTACAACTACGGCGTACCCGGGTTTTTCAACTACGCGGCCGCCCACGGCGAACGCCGCCCGACCGTGGTCGCGCACGAGAACGTCGTCCGGCGCTACCGGCGGTATCTGGAGACCGCCGGGTTGCAGAACCACATCAACACCCGGCAATTCCGCCGCCCGATGGCCGACCTGACGGCCCCGCCGCCGATCACCTTCCCCGACCAGACCTACCGGGAAGCGATGACCCTCGCCCCGGACGTCCGGCTGCTGTGGGCCCCGTCCGAAACCGACGACGTGACCGCCGTGTGGCTGCCGTCCCAGCGGGTTCTGTACGGAAGCGCGGCAGTGATCAACGGCATCCCCAACATCGGGACGCCCATGCGAACCATGCGCGACACCGTCCGGTGGGCGGACACTTTGGACCGCCTCGCCGCGCTGAACCCGGCCGTACTGGTGCCGGAGTTCGGCCCGGTCGTCCGCGAGGACCCGGTCCGGCAGCTCACCATGACCGCCGCCGCCCTCCGATGGCTGCGGAGCGCGGTCGTGGACCGGCTCAACCAAGGCGCGCGGGTGGACGACATCGTGCACGATCTCCGGTACCCGGCCGAGCTGTTCGACGTGCCGTGGATGCGCGAGCATTACGGGCACCGGGAGTACATCGTCCGCGACATCGTTCGCTCGGAAACCGGCTGGTGGGACGGAAATCCGACGACCCTGCACCCGTCCCGCCCGGACACGGCGGCCGCTGCCCGGGCCGAAGCGATCACGGACAAGCAGGCGGTGCTCGACCAGGCGGAGCGGCTGCGCGCGGACGGGCGGGTGCAGGAGGCGTTGCACGTGATCGATTTGCTGGCGCTCGCGCCTGGGGACGACCCGCTGGTCAAGCGGGCGCGGGCGGTGAAGGAGGAACTGTGCGCGGTGCGGGCGGCGGAGGCCAGTAGTTACGTGTCGCGGAGCTTTTACCGCAGCGGCTGGTGACGCCGCAGAGATCCGGTCGCGGTTCGCGTCGGCCGCCTGATCCCGGCGGCTCCGCACCATGACCGGCCGCCAAACGCTGCCCCGCCCGGCCCGCGATGCAGATGTTCGTGAGGGGAACCCTGAGGGAATCTGATTCCCTCAGGGTTCCCCTCACGAACCGTTGCCGGAGCGTCACTTCGCGGGCAGCACCTTTGTCCAGGTCAGTTCCAGCCGCTCCGGCCCCCGCTGCCGCCGCGCGCTCAGCCACGGCACCTCGGCCGCGTCCACCGCCAGCGACAGATCCGGGAACCGGGCCAGCAGCGTGCCCAGCGCGACCTGCAGTTCCAGCCGCGCCATCTGGGCGCCCAGGCAGTGGTGCGGGCCGTGGCCGAAGCCGACGTGGTGGTTGCGCGGGCGGGCCAGGTTGAGGTCCTCCGGGCACTCGAACACGGTCGCGTCGCGGTTGGCGCCGTCCACGTCGGCGAACACCGCCTCGCCCTTGCGGATCAGCTGGCCGCCGATTTCGACGTCCTCGCTGGCGATGTGCGCGAAACTGGCGCTCGCGCTGAGCGGCACGAACCGCAGCAGTTCCTCGACCGCCGACGGCATCAGGCTGGGATCCGAGCGCAGGCGGGCCAGCTGGTCCGGGTTCGTCAGCAGGGTGTAGAGCAGGTTGGAGATGTGGTTCGCGGTCGTCTCGTGGCCGACGGCCAGGATTCCGCCGGACAGGTCGATCAGCTCGCCCTCGGTCAGCCTGCCCTCGTCGTCGCGGGCCCGCACCAGCGCGCCGATCAGGTCGTCGGTGGGGGTTTCCCGGCGCTCGGCGACCAGACCGGCGATGTACCCCCACAGTTCGCGCTGCGCGGTCATGATCGCGGTGTGGTCCGAACCGTCGCCGCTGAGCATCAGCATGGTGTCGGTCCAGGTGTGCACCTTCTCGCGATCCTCCTGCGGCACCCCGAGAAGCTCGCACAACGCGGTGATCGGCAGCGGGATCGAGAACGACGACACCAGGTCCACCGGCGGGCCCTGCTCGATCATCCGGTCGATCAGGCCGTCGGTGATCTCCTGCACGCGCGGGCGCAGCGTTTCCACCCGTTTCGGCGTGAACGCGGCCGCGACCAGCCGGCGCAGCCGGGAGTGCATCGGCGGGTCCATGGTGATGATCGAGCTTTCGCTCTCGATCGCCTCGGTCCCGCGCGGCGCGTCCTTCCCGACGGTCAGGCTGCGCATCAGCCTGCGGTCCACCAGCACGGCCCGCACGTCTTCGTACCGCGTCGCCAGCCACGCCTCGCCGCCGTACGGCAGCCGCACGCGGCTCATCCCCCGCTGCTCGCGCATCTGGCCGTACCGGGCGTCGACCGCCAGCGCCGACGGTTCGAACGGGTACGGGCACACTTCAGTGTTCACGACGAACTCCCAAGTCCGGTAACGGTTTCCACGATCGGTTCTGCCACGGATTCCAGCCACGCCCCGACGGCCGACGCCGTGCTCTCCGCGTCCTCGGCGACGATGCTGAAATGGTCCCCGGGCACGGTTTCCACGCGGTCGGCTCGCGACCACGTCGTCTGCCACGCCGTCCCCGCCACGTCCCCGAAGCTGCGGGCGGAGCGCAGCAGCACCGAGGGGACCCGGATGTCCGGCGGTCCCGCCGCGGCGAGGAGACCGAGGTAGCGGCCCATGGCGGTCAGTTGCGCCCGGTCGAACCCGCCGCCGTCCTCGCGGGACAGCACTTCCCCGGCCATCGCGTGGACGGCGTCTTCGGCCGGGCCGCCCATCTCGTAGGTGTCCAGCAGGCACAAGCCCGCCGGAGCACGGCCGGTGCGGGCCAATTCCGCCGCCACGGCTTCGGCCAGCAGGCCGCCGGACGAATACCCCAGGAGTGCGAAGGGTTCGTCGTCGGCTGCTTCGCGGGCCTGGTCGGCGAGGGTTGCGACGAGCGTGGTGAGGTCGGCCGGAAGCCGTTCGTCCGCAGTGAAACCGGGCAGGGACAGCACTGAGACGCGCCGGTCGCCGCGGAATGGTGCGGCCAAGCGTCCATATTGGACAACGCCGGTCATCGCGGCCGGTGAAGGCACGCACAGCAGCGTGGGACGCTGTGCTCCCTCGGCCAGCCGTACCGGCCGAGATGCCCTCGCCGTGCTGAACGACTCGCGCAGATTCGCCGCAGCCCCAAGCAAGGCGACACCTTCCGGCACTCGGCCCGCGGCAACCGCCTCGGCGAATAGCCGCGCGACCGGATCTGTTGGCGTCAAGGCAGAAGACTCAGCTGGAGTGTCCGAAAAGGACTCGTTCAGGAATTCGGCCAGGTCCGCGACCGTCGGATGGTCGAACACGAGGGTCGCGCTGAGAGTCAGGCCGGTCAGTTCAGCGAGCCGGTTGCGCACCTGGACCGCCGTGAGCGAGTCGAACCCGAGATCCGGCAGCGCGCGGCTGGGTTCGAGGGTCTCGCTGTGCCCGAGCACCGCCGCGACCTGCGCGCCGACCAGTTCCGCCAACCTCTCCCGGCGTTCGGCCGGTGGAGTACGACGCAGCCGACCGGCGGCGGAACCACCTGCGCGCCGGGTCGCCCGCACGTGGCCGCGGAGCAGCGGCGGGACGTCGTCGCCACGCCACGCGTCGAGCCGCAGCGGGGCCAGTACCGGCGCTGGATCGGCGAGGGCCGCGTCGAACAGCGCCAACCCCGCTTCAGCGGTAAGACCGCCGGTGCGCTCGTCGGAGTTCCACAGGCCCCAGGCCAGCGACTGAGCGGGCAGTCCCAGGCTGCAGCGGTGCTGGGCGAGTGCGTCGAGGAACGCGTTCGCCGCCGCGTAGTTCGCTTGGCCCGGCGCGCCGAGAATGCCCGCCGCGGAAGAGAACAGGACGAACTTTTCCACGTCACCCGCGAGTTCGTGCAGGTTCCACGCGGCGGCGGCTTTGGCCTCGAACACCGCGTCGACCTGGTCCGCGCTCAGCGAAGTGAGCATCCCGTCGGCCAGCACTCCCGCCGCGTGCACGATCGCGGTGACCGGGTGCGCGGTCAGCAGCGCGGCGACGGCGGATCGATCGGTGAGATCGCAGACCGCCACTTCGGCCTCCGCACCGAGCACGGCCAGTTCGGCGGCGAGGCCGTCCCCGCCCCGGCCGGTCCGGCTCGCCAGCACCAGCTTCCGCACGTCGTGCTCGCGCACCAGATGTTCGGCCACCAACCGGCCAAGCTGCCCGGTCCCGCCGGTGATCAGCACCGGACCCGGGCCCCACTCCGCGCTGTCAGCGGCTTCGACGGCGACCAAACGCGGGGCGAAAGTCTGATGGTCACGCACGACGATGGCTGGCTCGCGCACGGCGGCTATCAGCTCCTCAGACGGTGGCGCGTCCGTGTCCAGGTGCGTGATCCTTCCGGGGTGTTCGGTCTGCGCGGAGCGGACCAGCCCGGCGACCGCCGCACCGGCCAGGTCCACCGGTTCGCCGGGGAGCCCGGCCGCGTGGCGGGTGATCACCACGATCCGCCGGTCGTCCGCGAGCGCCGTGCGCAACGCGCCGAGAATCCGGTGGACTTCCTGCTGTGCCGCCGCAGCATCGGATCCCGGCGATACCGCCAAGGTTTGGACGCCCTCGTTTTGTGCGTCGGGAAGAACGCATTCAGTCCATTCCGGACGGAGCAACGACCCGGAGCGAGGAGCCCGCCGCACGCCGGTGACCGGCCGCAACGCCAGCGAACCGATCGTGGCCACCGGATTGCCCGAACAGTCCGACAAGGACAGCGAGACCGTATTCTCCCCCAGCGGTTTCACCCGCACTCGAAGCTCGGAGCTGCCGGGCGACCACAAGTCCACTTCGGACCACGAGTACGGCAGCAGCGTCCCCGCACCGGCCGCCGGACCGAGACCGATAGCGTGCAGCGCCGAATCGGCGAGCCCCGGATGCAGGCCGAACTCGGCGGCATCCAGCACCGCGGACTCCGGCAGGGCGACTTCAGCGAACACCTCGTCCCCGCACCGCCAAGCGGTCTTCAGGCCTTGGAACAACGGACCGTATTCGACGCCACGCTCGGCGAGCAGCTCGTACATCCCGTCGAGATCGATTTCCTCAGCCCCGGCAGGCGGCCAAACCGGACCGGTCTCCGGTGCCGGTCCAGCCGGAGCCAGCGCACCGTCGGCGTGCCGCACCCAGGGCGCGTCGCCCGTCTGCGCATGGATGCTCAACGGACGCACCCCGGCTTCATCAGGCCCACCGACGCGGACCTGAACCCGGACTCCGTCGCCGTCCAGCACCAACGGCGCGTGCACGGTCAGCTCGCGAACCCGCGTGTCTCCCGACTCCTCACCGGCGCGCAGCGCAAGTTCCAAGAATCCGGTGCCGGGAAACAGCACCGAGCCGCCGACGGCGTGTCCGGCCAGCCAAGGCTGCGCGGCGACCGAAATCCGGCCGTGCAGCAGGAATCCGTCGCCGTCGGCGAGCGGAACCGCGGCCCCCAGCAACGGGTGCCCGGCAGCTTCGAGCCCGGTCGCGGACAGGTCGCCCGCCTCGTCCGACGCGGACAGCCAGTAGCGTTCCCGCTGGAAGGCGTAGGTCGGCAGGTCCACCAACCTCGCTTCGCGCGGCGCGAGAACCGCGGCCCAGTCCAGGGATACACCGTCAGCATGCAGCGCCCCGATCGCCTCGGCGATGGCGACGTCCTCAGCCACCCCCCGGCGCAGCGCGGAGACGGCCAGCGGAGCGTCCGGGAGCAGCGCCGTGAGCGGCCCGTCCGCGCCAAGTTCGAGAAACCGGGTGACGCCCTGGCTCTCCAGCGTGCGGACCGCATCGCCGAACCGGACGGCGCGGCGGATGTTGCGGACCCAGTAGTCCGCGTCGAAGGATTCGATCGGCTCGCCAGTCACGGTGGAGACGATCGGCAGCGTGGGTTCGGCGTACGTCATCCGCGCCGCGATCGCGCGGAACGGCTCCAGCACCGGGTCCATCAGCCGCGAATGGCAGGCCACCGAGACCGCCAGCCGCTTGGTGCGCCGCCCCGCAGCGGAGAACCCGGCGACGACGGCCAGCACCGCCGCTTCTTCCCCGGAGACGACGACCGCTCGCGGACCGTTGACGGCCGCGACATCGACCGCCTCCGCTGCGATGACCGCTCGCGGACCGTCGACCGCCGGGACGTCGACCGCTTCCCCGGACGCGACGGCCACTCGCGGATCGTTAACGGCCGCGACGTCGGCCGATTCCCCGGACGCGACAACCACTCGCGGATCGTTAACGGCCGCCACATCGACCGCTTCTCCCGAGGCGACAACCGCTCGGGCACCGTTCACCGCCGCCACATCGACCGCGTCCCGGGAGACGACCGCTCTCGGATCGTGGGCGGCCGCGACATCGGCCGCTGCCCTGGTGACGATCGCTCTCGAGCCGTCGACCGCGGCCACCTCGACCGTTTCCCCGGCGACCTCCTCCGGCTCCGCCTCGATCGCCGCCATTGCTCCGCGCGGCTGGGCCTGCATCAGCGTGGCCCGCGCGACGACCAGCTCCGCCGCGTCCGCGAGCGTCAGCACTCCCGCGCAATGCGCGGCCGCGAGCTCGCCGCCGGAGTGTCCGCAAAGGACGTCCGGCTGCAGCTGCCACGATTCGGCCAGCCGGAACAACGCGACCTCGACCGCGAACAACCCCGCCTGGCTGTACCGGAACTCGTCGAGCGCGCCGCCGATCGCTTCCCGCAGCGGACGGTCCAGGTGCCGGTCGAGTTCCGCACAAGCAGCGGCGTAAGCAGCAGCGAACACCGGATACGCGGCGGCCAGTTCCTCGCCCATGCCCGTCCGCTGCGAACCGGCGCCCGAGAACAGGAACGCCAGCGGCCCCTCGCCGCGCACCGCTCTGGCGGACGGTTCGTCCAACCCGGCCAGCAGCTCGTCCCGATCGCGCGCGACGACCACCGTGCGATGCTCCAGGTGCGTGCGCCCGGTCGCGAGCGTCCAAGCGACATCCGCCGGACGGACATCCGGCTCCTCGCGCAGCCGCTCGGCCAGCCGGTCCGCCTGCGCCCGCAGGGCCGCCGGATCGCGCCCGCTGAGCACCACCGGCACCGCCACCCCGTCGCCCGCAGCGGGCTCCGCGGGTGCGGGAGCTTCCTCCACCACGACGTGAGCGTTCGTCCCGCTGAGCCCGAAACTCGACACGGCACCCCGACGCGGCCGAGTCCCGCGCGGCCACGGCGTCGCCTCGGTCAGCAGCTCGACTTCGCCGGCAGACCATTCGATCCGGCTGCTGGGCGCGTCCACGTGCAAGGTCTTGGGCAGCAGTTCGTGCCGCAACGCGAGCCCCAGCTTCAACAGCCCAGCGACCCCGGACGCGGCCTGCGCGTGCCCGAGATTGGACTTCAACGACCCGAGCCGCAGCGGACCCCCGCCGCCTCGGTCCGCACCGTAGGTGGCCAGAAGCGCTTGCGCCTCAATGGGATCCCCGAGCGGCGTGGCAGTCCCGTGCGCCTCCACGACGTCGATCTGCGCGGCGGACAACCGGGCCGACGCCAGCGCCTGCTTGATAACCCGGCGCTGCGCCGGGCCGTTCGGCGCGGTGATGCCGTTGGACGCGCCGTCGGAGTTGACCGCGCTCCCGCGAAGCACCGCCAGGATCGGACGTCCGGACCGGCGTGCGTCGGAAAGCCGTTGCAGCACCAGCATTACACAGCCCTCGGACCACGCCGTTCCGTCCGCGGACTCGGCGAAGCTCCGGCACCGCGCGCCGCGCGACAATGTGCCGTCCTTGCTGAACTCGACGAACGTGCGCGGCGTCGACATCACCGTCGCCCCGCCCGCGAGCGCGAGCTCGCACTCCCCCGCGCGCAGCGCCTGCGCCGCCAGATGCACGGTGACCAGCGAGGACGAACAGGCCGTGTCCACCGTGATCGCCGGGCCTTGCAAGCCGAACGTGTAGGCGACCCGGCCGGACACCATCCCGGACGCGCCGAAACTGCCCGGATAGTCGTGGTACATCACGCCGGTGAACACGCCGGTCCGGCTGCCGCCCAGCGACCGCGGCGGAATTCCGGCCCGTTCCAGGGATTCCCAGCCGGTCTCCAGCAGGAGCCGCAGCTGCGGGTCCATCAGGAGAGCGTCGCGCGGGCTGATCCCGAAGAGCCCGGCGTCGAACTCCCCGGCACCGGTCAGGAATCCGCCTTCCCGCACGGAAATCGACCCCGGCCGGACCCCTTCGGGATCGTAAAGCCGCTCGACGTCCCAGCCCCTATCGTCCGGGAACCCGCCGATCGCGTCGCCGCCGTCCGAGAGGAGCCGCCACAGCTGCTCCGGCGTCTCGATCCCGCCCGGTAGCCGGCATCCCGCGCCGACGACCGCGACCGGTTCCGCTCCCGCGGCCGCTCCGAGCAGCCGCCGGTTCTCGTCTTTGAGCCGATGATTCTCCTTCAGCGACGTACGCAATGCGGCGACCAGGGTGCGTTCGGACTCGCTCAACGGCCCCCCAGGGCTAGATGTGCGGCGTGACCAGTCCGACATTACGCACCAACCGGATCACTGCCACCCCCTAGATAATGGGCCCCGGTAGCCGGTTCTCCCTCCGCTGACGCTCGCGCACCCCGCTGAGCAGCGCGGGGATCTCCTTTTCCGCAGCCGAATTCTCGTCGTTCACCCCCTTTCTCCCGGGCTCCGGGATCGCTTTGCCCGCGCTGGTGTTCGACCAGCAGCACCGTGCTGGTCACGGAAGTCCAGGTTGTGCGGCAGGACGCAGGTGATCGGCCCTCGGAGGAACACGATGCCCGAACCGGCCCGCGCGAACTGCAGGCCAAGCATCGCGCCGGCACCGATCGCCGCAGCCGGCACGATCGCTTCCGCCACGGGCGAAAACCGCGACAAACCCGAGCACGTCGCCGGACCCGGCACCACCACACCCGCCAAACCGGGAATCGTCACCACCGCACCTTCAAGGCCCCGCCGCCGCACCGGCCGGTGCCTCAACGGAATCCTCGCCGTTCACCCCCTTTCTCCCAGGCACCGGGACCGACCTGCTCACGACGAGGTTCGCCCAGCAGCACCGCCCCCGGTCGGCGCAACGCCGCGAACTGCAATCCCAGCACCACACCGACACCGATCGCCGCCGTCGACACGATCGCCTCCGCCACCGCGTCCCAAGCACCGGGGACACGAGCGAAAACCTGCGACAAACTCAGATACATCGCCGGTCCTGGCAGAACCGCACCGGTAAGACCAGGAATCGTCACGACCGCAGTCGGCACCTGCAAGATCCGCGCCGCCGCACCGGCGAGGAGACCGAGCACTGTGGTCGCGAGGAAAATCGCCACCGGCATGGACAGGCCGAGCACCGACCGCTCGGCCCAGTTCACCAGCGACGTCACGAGTCCGGCCCCGCAGGCGAGCAGCCACCATCGCGCCGGAGTGCCCATCAGGATCGCGTTTCCCAGCGAACCGACCAGCGCCGTCACCGGCACCAGGGCGAGCGGCAGCGCGGCGAGCGAGACGCGGCTGGCCTCGCCGAGGATGTCGAGGTCGTTCGCCACCGACACCACGACCATCACCCCGGTCGCGATCGCCCCGGTCAGCAGCAGCACCGTCACGATCCGCGCGGCGGCCATCAGATGGAAGTCGCCGACCGCGTCCTCGACCAGCGACACCAACGACAGAATCGGCAGCAACAGCACGAGATTCGCCGCGGAAAGGCTCGCCGCTTCGTGCCCGGTGAGCAAACCGAGCGACAGCAAAGAAATCGCGACCGCCAGCACGGTGCTCGCCTTGGCCGCGACCTGGAAGAACTCCGCGATGCCGACCGTGCTCAACGCCCAGCCGACGCGGTTGGCGAAAACGAACAACCCGGCCGACACCATCGCGGCGAGCACAGTCCCGTTCGCCTGCAGGCAAATCATCGCCGCGAGCAGGCAGCCGCCGAGCAAACTCACGTACCACGGCCAAGTCGGCCCCGATCGAGCGAGGATTTCGGCGTCGCGCTCTGCATCGGCGGGCGAAACCGCACCGGCACCCGCGCGGACCGCGAGCGCCTCCAGATCTCCCATCCGGCCGATGTCGCGCGCGTCGTTCGCCTGCACGCTCCCGAACAACACCAGCGGTTCCTCGCCCCTCCCCGGGCAGTATTGAAGGTGAATTGCCCGCACTCCCACCGAAATCCGCAGATCCTCGACGCCGCCCGCGAGCGCCAGCCCGCGAACCGTGCGCACGATGACCGCCGTTTCGATCCCCTGCTGGAACATCTGCATCGCCACATCGAGCGCGAAGCCCAGCACCCTTCGCGCCTGTTCGCGCTCGTCCGTTGCCATGAACCGCACTTTAAGGAGGCGCCCAGACAAAAACGGGCCGGCGAACGCGTCGCGAGCGCGGCTTCCCCCGATCGTGGCTTTTCCAGCGTCCGCGAGACTCTCAGGGATCCGGCACCGCACCGCCCGCAGCCTTTGTTCCAGCCACCGGAACACCCTCGGACAGCCCCTTGCGCGACGCGATGATGGTCGCCGTCACCGCCGCCCGCCGCGCCGCCGCGGCCAATGCCGACACGGTCGTGCGCACACCTCTCTCCCAGATCGGGCTCATCGAGGAAATGCGGTGCCGGAACGCCGTCCGGGGCGCGAGCGGCACCATCCAGTTCAGCCCCGACCAGTCCCAGTACGGCAACCCGGTGGAGAAACCGGTCCCGATCGTGGAAATCAGGGCCGACGGATCGACGGCCACGGTGTGGAACAAAGCGGTCACGCCTGCTGGGGCGAGAACGTCCTGCTGACGAGCCAGCTCCGGTAGCGACGCAAGGAGCGTTGCTGCAGAACGGTTTCCTTCAGCAGCGCCAGCCTGGGATTCGTGCGCAACCGCGGCGCGCGACCCGCGCCGAGCCGTCGCGCGTCCTCCCACGACGGCTTTCCCGCGGCTGCCGGAGCGGCAGTTCCTCCCACGCCAGGCCCGGATTCACCCGGAAACTGCGCACGAGGAAGTTCAGCAGTTGCTCTGAGAGGGGCAAAGTCGCTCGCTCAGCCGCAGTCAGCCACCGCACAAGGAAGGCGAGCCGTGAGGAGCCGACTGGCGGCTTCGCTCCCTGTTCCCGTTTCCGCCATTCCAGCGGCTGCGGAGCGACGCAGCGCGCTCTCCCCTATTTCGGCCGAAAGGATTCTGCTCCGCCCGGACGTCACTCCAGCGCGGCGAGAACCAGTGCGGCCATCGCCACCGGATCTCCGTTTTCCGGACGCAACACGAGGTCCGGCGACGCAGGCCGTTCGTACGGCGCGTCCACTCCGGTGAATCCGGTGATTTCTCCCGACCGCGCCTTGGCGTACATGCCCTTCGGATCGCGGTCCTCGCACATTTCGAGCGGAGTGTCGACGAAGACTTCCAAAAAAGGCAAACCCGCGGCTTCGTGCACGGCCCGCGCAAGCTCGCGGTCCGCCTGATACGGGCTGATCAGCGACACGACGGCCACTACCCCGGCGTCGGCGAACAGCTTCGCGACCTCCGCGACGCGGCGGATGTTCTCGGCCCGTTGCGCAGGGGCGAACCCGAGGTCGCCGTTGAGGCCGTGCCGGAGGTTGTCCCCGTCCAGCAGGTAAGCGGGACGGCCTGAGGCGACCAGCCTGCGCTCCACCTCGACCGCCACACTCGACTTGCCCGACGCGGACAGCCCGGTGAGCCAGACGGTACGGCCGCGGGTCGCGCGTTCGTCCCGCGACACCGCCGCCGGATGCCAGACCACGTTCGGCGCCGTCGCGCTCGGGCCGGTGATCATGCCCGCCCCGACGGTGTCCCCGGAGTGTTCGTCGACCAGCAGGAATCCGCCGGTCGGCTTATTGCGGAGGTAGGGGTCGAACAGCAGCGGCTGTCGTGTCCGCAGCCGGATCCGGCCGATCTCGTTGAGCGACAACGACTCCGCGGCCTCGTCGCGGTGCAGTGTGGTGACGTCGAGCCGGTAGTCGAGCGCGCGGACCTCGGCTTTGGTCTCGCGGGTGGTGTGCCGGACGAGGTAGTTCGCGCCCGGAGCGAGCGCGGCCTGTTCGGAGAACCAGCACACCATGGCGTCGACGTCCTGGCCGACGTGCGGACGGTTGCCCGGACGGCAGATTAGGTCACCGCGGCTGAGGTCCAGTTCGTCGGCAAGCTCGATCGTGACGGCCAGCGAGGCGAACGCTTCCGGCACCTCGACCCCGCCCGGACCCCAGATCGCGCGGACGGACGTGCTGAATCCGGACGGCAGCACCGTCACCTCGTCGCCGGGCTTGAATACGCCACCGGCCACCGTTCCGGCGTAACCGCGGAAATCCCGGCTGTGGTCGCGAATCACGTATTGCACCGGAAAACGCGCGTCAACGAGATTGCGATCCGAAGCGACGTGCACCTGTTCCAGGTGATGCAACAGCGAAGTGCCTTCGTACCAAGGCATGCTCGCGCCTCGGTGCACCACGTTGTCGCCGTGCAGCGCGGACATCGGCACGAAAGTCAGATCCGGGGTCTGCAATTTCATCGCGAACCGGCGGAAGTCCTCGCGGATTTCCTCGAACCGTTCCTGCGACCAGTCCACGAGGTCCATTTTGTTCACGCACACCACCAGGTGCCGGATGCCCAGCAGGCTGGCGAGGAACGCGTGCCGGCGCGACTGTTCGAGCACGCCCTTCCGCGCGTCCACCAGGATCAGCGCGACGTCCGAAGTGGACGCTCCGGTCACCATGTTCCGGGTGTACTGCACATGTCCCGGGGTGTCGGCGATGATGAACTTCCGCTTGGGCGTGGCGAAATACCGGTGCGCGACGTCGATGGTGATGCCCTGCTCGCGTTCGGCGCGCAGGCCGTCGGTCAGCAGGGCGAGATCCGGGTACGCGTCGCCGCGGTCCCGGCTGGTGCGCTCGATCGCTTCGAACTGGTCGGTGAACACCGTCTTGGAATCGAACAGCAAGCGGCCGATCAGGGTCGACTTGCCGTCGTCCACGCTGCCCGCCGTGGCGAGCCGCACCGTCGTGACCCGGCTCATCAGAAGTAGCCTTCCTTCTTGCGGTCTTCCATCCCGGCCTCGGAGATCCGGTCGTCGGCCCGGGTCGCGCCGCGTTCGGTGACCCGCGTCGCGGCGACCTCGGCCACCACTTCCGCCGGCGACGACGCGGTCGATTCGACGCAGCCGGTGCAGGTCGCGTCCCCGATCGTGCGGAAGCGAACCGTTGCCGGGCAAGGCACTTCGCCCTCGCCGACGGTGAGGAACCGGGTATCCGCGAGCAGCATCCCGTCCCGCTGGACCACCGACCGCTGGTGCGCGTAGTACAGCGACGGCAGGGTCACGTTCTCCGCCTCGACGTACTGCCAGATGTCCAGCTCAGTCCAGTTCGACAACGGGAAGACCCGGATGTGCTCGCCCTTGCGGTGCCTGCCGTTGTACAGATTCCACAGTTCCGGACGCTGCCGCCGAGGATCCCATTGCCCGAATTCGTCGCGGAAGCTGAACACGCGTTCCTTGGCCCGGGCTTTCTCCTCGTCGCGCCGCGCGCCGCCGAACACCGCGTCGAAGCCGTTCTCGCGAATGCCGCGCAGCAAAGTCGCCGTCTGAAGCCGGTTCCGGCCCGCCTTCGGGTCTTCAACGGTTCGGCCCGCGTCGATGTCGTCCTGGACGCTCGCGACCACCAGCCGCAATCCGTAGCGCTCGACGGTTTCGTCGCGGAACCGGATGACCTCGTCGAAGTTATGCCCGGTGTCGACGTGCATGACTGGGAACGGCAGCGGCGCGGGCCAAAACGCTTTCGCCGCGACGTGGAGCATCACCATCGAGTCTTTCCCGCCGGAGAACAGCAGCACCGGCCGCTCGAAGGTCGCCGCGACCTCGCGGAAGACATGCACGGCTTCAGCTTCGAGCGCACCGAGGTGGCTCAGCTCGTAGGCCGGGGGTGCCTGGGACGCCATCGGATCCGCCCTTCCGGGGTCTTCCGGGGTTCGAGGACAGAAAAGTAGAACAGGTTCTTGCGCTCGGTCAAGCGGCGGAGGACGCTGGGCGCATGGACCTGGCCGCGCTCGAAGAAATCCGCCGCGTGAAATTCCGCTACCTCCGGTGCCTCGACCTCAAGCGCTGGGACGAGATGGCGGAGACGCTGACCGCCGACGCCCGCGTGCACTACGGCACGCCTTCCTACGGCGAACCGCTGAACTTCGACAACCGTGACGCGCTCATGGAATTCCTGAGCACCACCGTCGGCCCCGGCATCACGACGATGCACTTCGCCGGCCACCCGGAAATCGAGATCGACGGCGACACCGCGACCGGGCGGTGGATGTTCCAGGACAAGGTGATCGTGGCCGAGCACCGCGTGGTCATTGAGGGCGCCGCGTACTACGAGGACACCTATCGGCGCGAGGACGGCGCCTGGCGGATCAGCAGCACGGGGTACGAGCGGCTGTACGAAACGCTGGTGACGATGAAGGACCAGCCGGGGTGGAAGCTGACGGCGAACATGTGGGGCCAGCCCGCATGACTGCGGCGGTCAGCGGAGCTGTTCGGCGACTTGCCGCAGGCCGTCCTTGACGAGCCGCCCGTATTCGTCGTCGCCGAGCGCGCCGATCTCGGCCTGGGCCAGCTGAAGGTATTCGCGGGCCCGGCCGAGGTCGCCGAGTTTGCGGTGGCACTCGGCCAGATTCAGGTGCAGCGACGGGTACAAACCTGCAGCCGACAGCGACACTCCGGCGTCGGCCAGCCGCGCATCGGTCACGAGATCGGCGGCTTCAAGCGCCCGCTGGTCCAGGAAGTTCCTGCCGCACGTCGTCCTGGACGTCGGCAATATCGAATCCATCGCCAGACCCCCTTCCCGGATTGACGGTCCGTGAGGGGAACCCTCACGGAATCAGAGTCCCTCAGGGTTCCCCTCACGGACCGTCAAACCGAGTGAGGACGAACCCCGCCTGCCTCCGCGGTCACCGCATCCGCCACCGCGGCCAACGCCGCACCTCGCCGGGCGATTTCCGCACCGGTGATCGGTTCGCCCACCGACAGCGTCAGCACCAGTTCCTGCCTCCCCGACGCGTCGAACGTCGGGGCGGCGAGCAGGCTCACCGCGTGCTTCTTCCGCGGTTCGAGGTCCGCGCCGAGGTACACCCGCTCCCCCAGGCTCGACACCAGCTCGCCGACCAGCCCGCGCACCTCCGGCGGCAGATCCCCAGCGGCGACACCCGCCATCAGCGTGTAGAGCCGACGGCCCGCCGAGGTCAGGCTTTCCACCAGATACCCGTGTTCCCGGCACTCGGCGACCACGCGCCGCAGGTACGCCTCGTCCAGCCGCACCGGCACCGCGGGCGGCGTGGCGAGCCAGGCGTCGAAGGCGGATTCCGCGTCCCACAGCACGTACATCAGCCCGACCGGCGGCGCGAACGGATACGTCTCGCCGAGCCGCACCTTGCCCGGCCCGGCGCTCTGCAGCATCAAGATCCGGCCGTCGACCACGGCCGACGCGGTGCACGTCGCCTGGTAGCGGGCGCTGAGTTCTTCCAGGTGCGCACGGGCGATTTCGCTGGCGCCGAAGCCCTCCGAGGCCGCGCGCCCGGCCGCGATCACGGCCGGGCCCAGGCGGTAGGTCGTCGACCGGGGATCGCGGACCACGTAGCCGCTCGCGGTCAGCTCGGTCAGGATGCCGAGGCAGGTCGGCTTGCTCAGGTCCAGTTCGCGGGCCAGCGCGGACAGCCCGAACCGCTGCCCCGGCCGGGCCGCGAAGTAGTCCAGCAGCCGCACGACCCGCTGCGTCGGCGGCGAGCGCCGGGTAACCGCCATTGACCCGTCCTTAGAACGCGTTCTAGTCTCAACCGACACCGAACGTACCACCCCGGTACAGAGTTGGACCAGCGTGAGGAGTCTCCGGTGCTGACCGAACCGCTCGCCGGCGCGATCGCCGAAGCCGAAAAGATCATCGCCGAGGCGCCGCACGTCCGGACCGAACAGGACCTGATCGAGGGCTACGACTACCTCGCGGGCAGCATCCGGGCCTCGATTCAGACGGCGTGGGCCTACGACCGCGACTTCCCGTACTTCACCCTGTCCACCGGCCCGTATACGAAAATGGGCCTGGACAACCCGGACACCCTGTACTTCAACGCGAACATCCGCGAGGACCGCGAGTACGTCGTCACCGGCACCCGCGGCACCACCGCCGACCTGAGCTTCCAGGTCCTCAACGGCGACTACACGCCGGTCGAGGTGCCCGACAGCATGACCGCGTTCGACGACCGCGACATCCCGATCGCCGCCGACGGCACGTTCGAGATCCGCTTCGGCCCGGCAAAGCCCGATCCCGAGCCCGGTTATTTCGTGCTGGGCCCGGGATCGTCGATGCTCGTCGTGCGCGAGGTCTACAGCGACTGGGCGACCGAACGGCGCGGCAGCATCCAGCTCCGCTGCGCCGACACCACCGGCCAGGCACCGCCCGCGTTGTCGCGCACCGCGATGGAGAAACGCTACGGCGTCACCGGAAAGATCCTGCTCAGCCGGATCCGGACGTTCCTCGCCTTCCCGAAGTGGTTCTACCTGAACCTGCCGGCGAACACGATGACCGAACCGCGCAGCACGCCCGGCGGCCTGCCCACCCAGTACTCCTCGGCGGGGCATTACGAACTCGCCGACGACGAGGTCATGATCGTCACCGTGCCCCGTTCGGACGCGCCGTACCAGGGCATCCAGCTCGGCAGCCCGTGGTACATCTCGCTGGACTACCTCAACCACCAGACCAGCCTCACCGCCGACCAGGCCCGCGTCGACCCGGACGGCAAGATGCGGTTCGTGATCAGCGAACGCGACCCCGGCGTCGCGAATTGGCTCGAACGCACCGGGCACGACCGCGGTTACGTCCAGATCCGCTGGCAGCGGCTTTCGCGGGAGCTGACCGCGGCGGACGGCCCGGAGGTCGAGGTCGTGAAATTCGGCGAGCTCGCCGACCGGCTGCCGTTCCACAAGGAAGCCAGCGTGACCCCCGAGGAATGGGCAGAGCGGATCGCCGCGCGACAGGCCGCGGTCGCGGCCAGGATGCTGGGCTGAACCCATGGATCTTCTTACTGGCAAAGTCGTTCTCGTTTCTGGTATCGGCCCGGGGCTGGGCCGCTCGATCGCGTTGCGCTCCGCCGCTGCCGGTGCCGACGTCGTCCTCGCGGCGCGCACCGAATCCCGGCTCGCCGAAGTCAAAACCGAGGTCGAAGCACTCGGCCGACGCGCCGTCTCGGTGCCCACCGACATCACCGACGATGCTTCGGCGACCAAGCTCGTCGAAACCGCGGTGAGCGAGTTCGGGCGGGTGGACACGTTGGTGAACAACGCTTTCGCCATTCCGCCGATCACCGACCTCGCCGAAGTCGATCTGGACGCGGTCCGCGCCGGCTTCGAAACGAACGTGCTCGCCGCGCTCCGGCTGACCCGGCTCTGCACCGCCGCGCTCGCCGAGAGCGCCGGTTCAGTCGTGATGATCAACTCGGCGGTGCTGCGGCATTCGCGGCGTACTTTCGGCGCGTACAAAATGGCCAAGGCGAGCCTGCTCGCACTCGCGCAAAGCCTCGCGTCGGAACTCGGCCCGCGCGGAATCCGGGTCAATTCCGTTGCCCCGGGCTACATCTGGGCGGATTCGCTCAAGTGGTATTTCGCTTACCTGGCCAAGGAACGCGGCGTGCCCGCGGAGCAGGTGTACCAGGAAACGGCGGAGACGATCGACCTGCGCCGCCTCCCGGAACCGGACGAGATCGCTGACACCGTCGTGTTCCTCGCGTCCGCGCTCGCCCGCTGCGTCACCGGGCAATGCCTCGACGTGAACGCCGGCGAATACCACCACTGAGGGGAAGACCATGCGTCCAGGACGAGACAGCGTCGGCACGGTCGAAGACCTCCACGCGTCCGCCGCGAAACTCACCGGCCTCGACGATTTCGGCGGAGACGAGCATCTCGAAGGACTGCGCGTGCTGCTCGATTCCTATGCCACCGAAGCCGATTTGACGCCCTATGGCAACAAAGTCCATCGCGCGTTCCTGCGCGGTGCGTTGGTCGCTCGGCTGCTCAGCGAAGCTTCGTGGAAACAGAATCCGCAATACGCCGACGTACCCATCGAGCGGCCCATCTTCGTCACCGGCTTGCCGCGCACCGGGACGACCGCGCTGCACCGACTGCTGACCGAAGACCCGGCGCACCAGGGTCTCGAAGTGTGGCTGACCGAAATGCCGCAGCCGCGCCCGCCGCGCGAAACCTGGGCGGAAAACCCGGTGTTCCAAGCGATTCAGGCCGGTTACGAACAGCACCACGTCGAACATCCCGAATTCATGGGCCTGCACCACATGTCGGCGGACCAGGTCGAGGAATGCTGGCAGCTGCTGCGGCAGTCGCTGAAATCCGTGTCGTACGAATGCCTCGCGCACGTGCCCGGCTACTCGCGCTGGCTCGACGGACAGGACTGGACCGACGCCTACCGCAGGCACCGGCGCAACCTGCAGCTCATCGGCCTGCCCGACGCCGGCCGCCGCTGGGTGCTCAAGAACCCGAGCCACCTGTTCGCGCTCGACGCGCTGATGGAGGTCTACCCGGACGCGCTCGTCGTGCAGACCCATCGCGCGCCCAGCACCATCATCGCGTCCGTGTGCAGCCTGACCGAACAGGCTTCAGAGGGCTGGTCGGACACTTTCCGCGGCGAGGTCGTCGGACGGAGCCAGCTAGACCTGTGGGCCCGCGGCGCCGAACAGTTCGCCGCCGCTCGCGCCCGGCACAACCCCGCGCAGTTCTGCGACGTCCGGTACGAGGACTTCGTCGCCGACCCGATCGGCACTGTCGAGGGCGTCTACCAGCACTTCGGCCTCGACCTCGCCCCGCAAGCCCGCGACGCGATGACGACGCTGCACGAGCGGAGCCGCACCGGGGACGCGAAACCGAGGCACCGCTACGACCTCGCCGACTTCGGCCTGACCGCCGGGGAGGTCGACGAGCGGTTCGCCGGATACCGTGCCGCGCACCGAAGTTGAAGCCGTTTCGAGACCGGCATCTTCGGCGAACCGGCCACGCCGCCCGGGGCCGCCCCCTAGGATCTGCCCGACGTTCCTTGAGCGGAGAGCAGGTATGACGACCTTCACCAACACGATCCTCCAGATCCTCCCGCAGGCGTTGCTGCTGATCGTGGGGCTGTTCGGCCTGATCCTCTCGATCGGGCGGCGCTCGCGCGGCGGCTCCGGGCTGATGGTGGCCGCCTTCGCGGTCATGCTCGTCACCACGGCGCTGAACATCGCCTGGCAGCTCATGCTGACGAACGTCGCGTCCTGGATGGCGTCGGATCACCTGAGCAGCTCCGAGATGTCGACGATCTTCCTGGCCGTCGGCATCCCGCTCAACCTGCTCGAGGTGCTGTCGTGGCTGCTGGTCGTGCTGGCGGTCGCGAAGGGCGGCCGTGCGCCGCAGCCCGGTTTCGCGCCGGGCGGGTACCCGATGGGCGGGCAGCCCGGGTTCGCTCCGCAGGGCGGTTACGGCCAGCCCGGGTATCCGCAGACCGGGTACGCGCAGCCTGGTTATGCGCAACCGGGCCAGCCTCAGCCCGGTCAGCCTGCTCAACCGGGTCAGCCCCAGCCCGGCCAGCCGGGTCAGCCCCAGCCCGGTTACCCCGCGCCGGAGCCCGGCCAGCAGTCCGGTTACTTCCAGCAGCAGCCCGGCTACCCCCAGCCGGAACAGCCCGGTCACTCCCAGCCCGAGCCGCCGCAGCCCAACCCGGGCGACGGCCCGCAGCAGCCGCCGAACTGACCCCCGTCAGACCGCCGCTTCAGCCTCGGCCCTGGCGAGAATCTCGTCGACAGTTCCCTCGACCGTCAGCTCCGAGGTGTCCAGCCACAGCCCGATCTGCGGGGTCTTCTCGCGGAGGTACGCGTCCAGCCCGGCGATGCCCGTGTCGCCCGGCTGGTACGCGATCTTCCCTCGCGCAGCCTCGCGCTGCGCTACCACCTCGGCGCTCGGTGCGAGAACCACGACGTAACAGGGCCGCGTCCGCAGCGCGTCGACCAGCTCGGTCAGGTGTTCGCCGAGCACGATGTCCTGCAGCACCGCGGTGAACCCGGCCTCGGCGTACCCGGCCGCGACCTGGGCCGCGAGCGCGTACCGCAGCCGGAGCTGCCGGATCGCCTCGGCGGGCGGGTCGGCCGGGCCCATCTCGACCCGGCCGTTGACCACCATGCGCCGGAACGCGTCACCGCGCACGTGGACGGATTTCGGCAACCGCTCGGCGAGCGCCTGCGCCACCGTCGACTTGCCCGCCGCTTGGATTCCGGTCACCACGAAGATCGGCACGCCCCGGACCCTGCCTTCTTCGTCAGCGGTCCGCCAACGAATTTCAGCCTCGATGCCTGCGTCGCCGGGTGGCGACCAGCACCGCGAAACCGGCCAGCAAGCTGAACAGCGAGCTGAAGAGGAGATCCCGGATCGGCGTGCCCGTCGAGGCGAGCGGCGGTGTGGTCGGCGGAATCCCTGGGGTCGGAGGTGTCACCGGAGTGTCGGTGGAACAGCCAGGTTCGGCACCGGTGACGCAACTGGTTCCCGGATCAGCCGAGACCACGACGTTGCGCAGATGACTCCCGGCAGCGGCATCGGGTTTGACGGTGATCGAGTAAGTGACCGTGACGGTCTGGCCGACTGCCAGCTTCCCGTGCCAAGTCAGCCGCGAACCGCTCTCGTCGACGGTTCCGCTGGTGGCCTTGGCGTCCTGGTTGTAGGTGGCGTCGTCCAGAACGTCGGAGAGATCGTCGACGAACGCAGCGTCCGGGTAGGCGGCCGTTCCGGTATTGGCGATATCGACGGTGTAGGCGACCTTCTCCCCCGGTTTCGCCGTCGCCACGCCTGCGCGCTTGGTGATGGTCATCGCGCGCACCGGGGTTTCCGTGCCGCAAGCCGGGTCCCGGGTCAGGCAGTTCGTGTCGTCCGGACTCGTGACGGCGTTGCGCAGGATCTTGTCGCCACGCGGCGGATCCCCGACGGTCACCGAGTACGTAATGGTGACCTCCGCACCCGCCTCGACGGGTCCAGTCCACTGTAGACGCGGGGCTTGGTAGCGGACGTCTCCCGCGGTCGCCTTGGCATCTCCGTTGTAGGCGGCATCGTCCAGGACTCCGGACAGGTCGTCGGTGAACTGTGCGTCCGGTTGCGGTGCCTCGCCGGTATTGCGGACGGTCACGGTGTAGGTGACCTTCCCGCCCGGTTGAGCGATCGCGGGATCGGCGGTTTTGGTGATCCGCAGGTGCGGTTTCGGCAGCACGACCCGGCAATCCGGATCGGTCGACCCCTCCGGGCAGTTCGACCCGCTTCCGGTGACCGTGTTGACGAGCCGGTGGTCGCCTGCGTTGGTGACAGTGACGGAATACGTGATGGTCGCGCTGGCTCCCTTCGCCAGGTCACCCGTCCACGTCAGACTCGGCGGCGCGACGGCGACGGTTCCGGTGTCCGCTTTGGCGTCGCCGTTGTAGGTCGCGTCGTCGAGCACGCCCGCGAGATTGTCCGTCAACGACGCGGCCCGGTACTCAGCCTCGCCAACGTTCTCGACGGTGATCGTATAGCTGACCCGATCGCGCGCCTTGATCTCGGCGGGGGTCGCGGTTTTCGTGATCTTCAGCGCTGGCAACGGCGTGACCGTCCCACAGTCCGGATCATGACCACCCGGCAGGCAATCACCGCCAGTCACCGCGTTGACGAGCTTCTTGTCGCCGGTCGGCGGATTGTGCACGGTGACGGTGTACGTGATTGTCACCGACGCACCTGGCTCGACATCCCCGTTCCAGGTCAGTTTCGGTGCAGCGTATGCAGTTGTGCCATTGGTCGCGCGAGCATCGTTGTTGTAACTCGCATCATCGAGAACACCAGTCAGATCATCGACAATGGACGCGTCACGATAGGCGGCCTTCCCGTCGTTGGCCACCGAGACGGTATAGGTGACAGTGTCGCCGGGCCGTGGATTCGCCGGGCTCGCGGTCTTCTTGACCTTCAGTGCTGGCAACGGAGTAACCGTCCCGCAATCCGGATCATGACCGCCCGGCAGGCAATCGCCGCCAGTCACCGCGTTGACGAGCTTCTTGTCGCCGGTCGGCGGATTGTGCACGGTGACGGTGTACGTGATCGTCACCGCCGCACCCGCCTCGACATCGCCATTCCACGTCAGTTTCGGTGCGGCATAAGCAGTTGCGCCACTCGTCGCACGAGCATCGTTGTTGTAGCTCGCATCATCGAGAACACCAGTCAGGTCATCGGTGACGGACGCGCCGTGGTAAGTGGCCTTGCCATCGTTGGCCACCAGAACGTTATAGGTGACAGTGTCCCCGGGCCGTGGCTCAGACGGACTCGTGGTCTTCTTGACGTGCAGGCGCGCGACCGGAGTCACCGGATTGCACTCCGGCTCCGTGTTGCCGGGCGGGCAACTGGAGTCGGGCGGGCCGGTGACCGCATTGCGGAGTTCGCTGTCCCCCGCGTGCGTTGAGCTCACAGTGACCGAGTAGGTGATCGTCGCGGTCGCGCCAGCGGGCAGGTCGGCGGTCCACGTCAAGGTGGGTTCCGCATAGGTGACGGTGCCCGGGGTGGCCTTGGCGTCCTGGTTGTAGGTCGCATCGTCCAGGACACGGCTCAGGTCGTCAGTGAAACGCGCACCTCGATAGGTTGCGGTGCCTGGGTTTCGCGCGGTCACCGTGTACGTGACCTTGTCGCCGGGCTGCGCCGTCGCGGGCGAGGCGGTCTTCGACAGTTCGAGGGTGCCGATCCCGGTGTCAGTACCGCAGTCCGGGTCAGTATTGCCGGGCGGGCACGTCGAACCGTCCGGTCCGGTGACGAGGTTGCGCAGCCGCTTGTCGCCAGCGGGCGGGGTGCCGACGGTGACGGAATAGCGCACGGTCACGGTCGCACCGGCCGGAACGTCGCCCGTCCAGTGCAATCGCGGCGCGGCGAAGGAGGCGGTGCCCGACGTGGCTGTCGCGTCGTTGTTCCACGTCGCGTCATCCAGGACACCGGAGAGGTCGTCGGTGAACGACGCTCCGGGATACGCTCCCTCGCCGATGTTCCGCACGGTCACGGTGTAGCTGACGCGATCGCCGGGCTTGGCGTCGGTCTTGTCCGCGGTCTTCTTGATTTCGAGCGCGCCGATGGGAGTGTCGGTGGTGCAGTCCGTGCTGTTCGGCGGGCAGTTCGATCCCTCCGGGCCGGTCACGGTGTTGCGCAGCTTGCGGTCCCCGCGCGGCGGCGACGCCACGGTGACGGTGTAGCGGATCGTGACGGTCTGGGCGGCGGGAATGTCGCCGGTCCACGTCAGTTTCGCGGTGTTCGGGTCGTATCCCGGCTGACTGGGCGTGGGAGTGCCGCCGAGGGTGGCGGCGGCATTGTTGTTGTAGCCGGCGTCGTCGATCACGCCGGTGAGATCGTCGGTCAGGTGGACCGCGGTCGCCGTCGCGCCGCCGATGTTCTCGGCGGTGATCGTGTATGTGACTGTGTCGCCCGGCTTCGCGGTGGCGGGCGCGGCCGATTTCCGGATCACCAAGCCGGAAATCGGTTCGTCCGTGGTGCAGGAGGGGTCCGTGCCGCAGTTCGAGCCGTCCGGGCCCACCACCCGGTTGGTCAGGCGACGGTTTCCGCGCGGCGGATCTCCGACGGTCACGGTGTACGTAATGGCGACCGTGGTGCCCGCCGCGACGTCGCCGGTCCAGTGCAGCGCGCGGCCTGGGTCGTAGGTCACCGTGCCGGATCCGGTTGCACGCGCGTCGTTGTTGTAGGTGGCGTCGTCGAGGACGTCGGTCAGATCGTCGGTGACCCGCGCTCCTGGCCAATCAGCTTGGCCGTCGTTGGTCACGGTGACCGTGTACGAGACGATGCTCCCCGGGCTCGGGTTGGCGGGCGACGCGTGCTTCGCGATCTTCAAAGCGGCAATAGGCACGACCGTCGAACACGCGGGATCCTTCGACGGCTCAGCGCAGTTGCTTTCCGGGACCGTCACGACATTGGTCAGCTTCTTGTCCCCGCCGGGCGGATTTCCCACGGTCACCGAATAGGCCATGGTGACGGTCTCGCCCGGCGCGATCGGTCCCGTCCAGGTCAGCTTCCGGCTGTCGTAGCTCGGCTGGGTCGGCGTCGGCGCGCCACCGTTCGTGGTGGCGGCGTCGTTGTTGTACGCGGCGTCGTCGAGGACCGCGCTCAGGTCGTCGGTCAGCCTGGCGGCCGGGGCGGGAGCGTCGCCCTCGTTGCTGATCGTCACCGTGTACCGCACGGTGTCCCCCGGCTTCGCGGCCTGCTCGCTGGCGGTCTTGCGCACCACGAGGCGGGACGTCAGGTTCGGCGCGATCGAGCAGCTGGCCAGGTCGGTGATCGGCCAGGAGCCGCCGGATTCGGACTTGATCCGGCCGACCTGGTTGTCTTGGGCGTTGCCGCCGGGCACCAGCGTCGACGCGCCGGTCTTCGGGTCCACTTTGTACAGTGCGCCGCCGTAGTAGCCGAGGTAGATCGAACCGTGGAAGTAGGCCATTCCGTAGTTGTTGAACCCGTTGCTCGACCCCGGCCCGACGACGTGCACCGCCCGCGTGGTGGTCCCGGTCGCCGGATCGAGCCGGTACACGTAGGTCGAGCCGCCGTAGGAAATGCCGTAGTACGCGCCGCCGTCGGCGTCCACGAAGAGATCCGGCACCAGGGATCCGCCGAGGAAGACGGGATCGTTGGACGGCACCGGCGTGAGGTTCGAGCCCCTGGTCCAGACGGTCGTCGCGCCGGTCGCCAGGTTCATCCCGAACAGTTTCGGCGCGCCGCCGTTCTGCGCGCCGAAGAGCATCCCGGTGTTCGGATCCGCGGCGGTCCCGCCCCAGTTCGCCCCGGCGGGCAGGTCGCGGGTCTGGCCGGCGGCGATCTCGTCGGTGGCCCGGTCCGTTCCGGAAACGTGTTTGTACAGCTTCCGGTTCGCGCTCGTGTAACTGGAATAGAACGCCGCGGGACGGCCGGTGTCGGGATCCTTGCCGAGCGCCATATTAGTCGACCAGTAATCCGGCAGGCCCGCGCCGGCCCGTTTGCTGATCACGGTGTTCTCGATCTCGGCGTCGCCCGCGGCGTCGGTGCGGAACTGCATGCCCGAGCGGAAATTGCTGTAATAAAGATGGTCGCAGTCGAATGCGGACGGGCTCTGCTCGCCTTCCACCGGCCACGTCTCCGCCGACGCGGGAACAGCGCCGCCCACCACCAGACCTGATACGGCGACCGCCGTCACGAGAACCCGCACGGCTAACCGCCGGACCGCTTTCCCGCTCCCACCCGCCCAGCGCACCATGATCGCATCGAATCAACGCGCACCCCGGCCGACAACTCGAAAGCGCGGCGGGGCGCACAAGTCACCCGCTTGAGTTCACCCGAAATTGTCCGGCCGCGAAAAACATTCGTGCGCGGGCATTTCCCTTACCGCGAGACAGTCGCCTGGATCAGCTCGTAGGCCAGATCCATCTGGACGCCGTCGGGATTGGTGAGCCCCTTCTCGTCGTACCAGGAGGCGTCGGCTTCCGGATGCGGCCCGCTGACGCCGACCCGCCCCTTGCCGTACGGGGTGACGGCCACCGCGGGCGCCCCGTTGGTGTAGGTCGCCAGCACGGTCGCGTGGGAACCTTCGTCCAGCCGGAAGGCTGGCCCGTCCTGGAAATACATGTGCCGCGATTTCCCCCGCCAGCTGACCTCGATGACGGTGTCGCGCTCGTCCGGGACCGTGGAACCGGGAGAACCCGCGTACCCGTGCGTGTCTCCGGGCAGGAGGCCGAACCCCGGATCGCGGCCCGCGAGATAGCCGCCGAAGCACAGGCCGAGGTAGCTGCCGCCGTTCCGGACCCAGTCGCGGACCGCGTCGGCGGAGTCGTCCAGGTCCTGCCAAGTCCGGTCGAGATCCTGGCCGCCGCCCGGCTGGACGTACAACTGCGCCTTCGCCAGCACGGCCGCGGTCAGCGGCT
This sequence comes from Amycolatopsis sp. cg13, assembly GCF_041346965.1. Lineage (GTDB taxonomy): Bacteria > Actinomycetota > Actinomycetes > Mycobacteriales > Pseudonocardiaceae > Amycolatopsis. The sequence goes on along the minus strand of NZ_CP166848.1, from coordinate 448,330 downwards.
TCCCGGTGCCCGGCCCGACGTACTCGACCCGGAAATGCTGCGGCGCCCGGCGCAGCAGATCAGCCGCCGCGGGCCCGCAATCCGCGCATCCCTGCGGTCCGTTGTAGACCAGCGCGAGCGGCGCTTCCGCAGTCCGCGCCGGAGGTTTTTCCGCCACCGCCTCCGGCTGGCCACAGCCCACCGCCAGCAAAGCGGCGGCCGAGAGGAGCCCGGCCAGCCACCGCAGCCGCCCCGGAATCGCTGGCCGACGGCCGGGCCTGAGGTCCGTACCAGGCATGGGTTTTCTCTCTCCTCGTGATCGCCGCCGCCGTACCGTAGCACTAACGATTAGCTTTTGGTAACGGTCACACTTTCGAGCCTGATAGGGTCGGCGCTTCCGCCTGTCACCGATCGTGCCGCAGGACCTGGTCGTCCTGCCACTCCGCGAGGAACCCCATGCCAGCCTGGCCCGCCACCGAGGCCGACGCCCTTGCCGAACAAGACCGCCTGCGCGTCCTCGTGGACCCGACCGGCCCGGCCCTTTCCGACGGCGCCCTGGTAGCGGGCGTCGACGTCGCCTACGACGACGAACGGGACCTGGTCGTCGCGGCCGCCGTGCTCGTCGACTGCACCTCGCTCGAAACCGTGGAGGAAACGACGGCGGCCGGACAAGTCAGCTTTCCTTACGTACCCGGCTTGCTGGCCTTCCGCGAACTCCCGCCCGTCCTGGACGCTCTGGCCGCACTCCGCCACCGCCCGGATTTGGTCCTCTGCGACGGCTACGGCCTCGCCCACCCGCGGCGGCTCGGCCTGGCCAGCCACCTCGGAGTCCTGACCGGCCTCCGCACCGCCGGGGTCGCCAAAACGCCGTTCACCTTCGCCTACGACCAGCCCGGACCAGCGCGCGGCGATTGGGCTCCGCTGCTCGACGACGCCGAGGTCGTCGGGCGTGCACTGCGGACGCGGACCGGAGTCAAGCCGGTCTTCGTTTCGGCCGGCCACCGGATCGGCTTGGCGGAGACCAGCGACGCGACGTTGGCCTTGGCACGGAACTACCGCCTGCCGGAGACGACTCGCCGGGCTGATTCCTTGTGCCGCAAGGCGTTGGCGGAGCGCCAGCTCTCACGATGACCGAAGCCATTCGCCGATCACCACGAAATCCTCCTCCACGAGACCGAGATCCGGAGCGACGCGATACAGCAGTGCACGACCGGGATGGCGGGCACGCACCCACTCCCGATCCGTGTCGGCGATCTCGTCGTCGACCCAGACGAAGGGACGTCCGTCCGCCCATTCGACCAGCGTCCGGGTCTTCCAGTGCACACCGAACCACCGGATTTCGCGCACCTCCGCCGCCGAGAGCTCCGGCCAGCGCACGACCGCCAGCGGCGGCAAGCCGAGCCGCGACGCGATCTCGGTGTTGGCTTCTTCTTCCCACGTCGTCGCCCACACCAATTCGGCAGGCAGCGCGGCGAGCCGGATCCCCCAGCGCGGATCGAGTCGATCCAGCAGAGGACCCGGCTCAAGCGGTTCACGCCCGGGCGCAGGGCCGAACGGCAGCAGCGTTCCGTCGACATCGAGGAACACCAACGAGCGACGGCCGTCAAGGGAAGACTCAGTCGATTCCATTGCGCTGCCAGCATATCCAGTTGAGCCGCAAGCCCGCGCCAGCTATCTTCACTCGACAAAAGCCCGGAAGGAAACCCGTTGACCGTCATCGACAAGATCGCCTGGATCACGTTCGACGCGGGCAGGGTTCTCAGCACTCGTTCCCGAGGCAAAGACGTCTACTACCTCCCCGGCGGCAAACGCGAACCCGGGGAGACCGATCTCCAGACTCTCGTCCGCGAGATCGACGAGGAGCTCACCGTCGCCGTCAAGCCCGAAAGCGCCCGGCATTTCGGCACCTTCCAGGCTCAAGCCCACGGTCACGCGACGGGCATCGTGGTCCGGATGACCTGCTACACCGCCGACTACCGAGGGACCCTCGCTCCTAGCAGCGAGATCGAGGAAATCGTCTGGCTGACCTACCCCGACCGGGGCCGGGTGTCCCCGGTCGACCAGGTCATCTTCGATCATCTGCACGAGGTCGGGCTGCTCGCTGAAGCTCCACAGTAGACAGTCACCTCGCGGAATCCCCGCGCTACACCTACGCAGGCGTCCCGTATCCCCCTCCCCCACCCGACTCGCATCGCAGCACATCCCCTCGATGCACCCGGAGGCTGTTCACCTTCAACATCTCTCGCGCCTCCGGCGTGCCAGGGTTCAGCACCACCCGCGGCGGCGCCCCCGACGACCCGCCGAACAGACCCCACGCGGGCGTCACCGAACGCTCCCACCACAGCGACAGGTCCTGGTCCGCCTCCATCACGTACTCCCGGATCACCCCGTCGCCCCCGCGCCAGCGGCCCGCGCCGCCGGAGCCGGTGCGGATGCGGTATTCGTTCACCCGCACCGGATACAGCGTTTCGACTACTTCCACCGGCAGGTCCCGCAGCGACCCGTTGACGTTGTTGATCAGCGCCGTTTCCCCGTCGCCGCCTTCCCAGGCGCCCCAGCCGCCGACGGTCGCCTCCAGAGTCACGAACGGCTCCCCCGTCCGCGGATGCTCACCGGCGAATTGCACGATCATCGAATCGCCGTAGCTGGCCGCGGCGACGCGGTCCGGCATCGCGGGCGCGAGCGCGGCCACGACGAGATCGATGAGCATGCCGAGGCTGGAGTAGTAGTACTGGCACGCGGCGGGCTCCCGCGCGCCGAGCATCGACCCGTCGCGGACCTGGACGTCCAGCGGCGCGAACGAGCCCCCGTTGAGGCTCACCTGCGGCGAGATCAGCAGCTTGTAGCCGACCCGCGCCGCCGAAATCGCTTGGGAGCGGCCGCAATTCACCGGGCCGGTGGCCTGGTCGGCACAGTCGGTGAGGTCGATCGTCATCGATTCGCCCTCGACGGCCACTCGCACGCGCACCTTCAGCGGCGTGTCCGGGTCGATCGCGTCGTTGTCCAAATACCCAGTCGCCTCGTACTCGCCGTCCGGGATCGCCGCGATGCGTTCACGTTCGAGCCGTTCGGTCTGGGCGAAGATCTGCTCGCGCGCGGCGTCGACGGTTTCCGCGCCGTAACGGGCGAACAGCTCGCCGAGCCGCCGCACGCCCATCCGGGCACAGGCGATCTGCGCGCGCATGTCGCCGAGGGTCACGTACGGGAACCGCACATTCGTCTCGATCAACCGCAGGATGTCGGCGCATTCGACCCCGCCGGCGACGATCCGCGTCGGGCCCATCCGGAGGCCCTCTTGATAGATGTTCGTGGAATCCATCGAACCGCCAGGATCCTTGGAACCCATGTCGATCCAATGCGCCCGCGAAGCCGCGAAGCCGACCAGTTCGTCGCCGACGAAAATCGGCGCGTAAACCGTGCAGTCGTTGAGGTGCGTGCCGCCGATGTAGGAATCGTTGAGCACCCAGACGTCGCCCGGCTGCCAGACGTCCGCGCCGAACAGGTCCTCGGTGTGGCTCGTGCAGATCTCCAGATTCCCCAGGAAAATCGGCAGCCCGGACGACTGGCCGAGGACGCGGTGGCGCCGGTCCAGCAAAGCGACGGCGCAGTCTTTGCCCTCGTAGATCGTCGGCGTGTAGGAGGACCGGATCAGGGTCATGTTCATGTCCTCGGCCGCCTGGATCAGCGCCGAGCGGATGATTTCGGTGGTGACGGGGCTGATGCTCACGCGTGCTCCTCCTGCAGGTGGTCGGCGGCCGCGAGGGTGACGACCAGGAAGCCGTGGTCGTCGACGGCGAGTTCGGCGTCCGGCGGGACGACCGTGGTGGCGGTTTCCTCGTGCACGATCGCGGGCCCGGGCAACCGGCTGCCGGGGGCGAGCGAGGCGCGCGCCACGATCGTGGTGGGCACAGCCTGTCCGGCGAAAACGACGTCGCGGACAACGGACTCAGGTTGTTCGACGATCGTCTCCGCAGAAGCCGCGGCGCGGTCGACGACGCCGTGGCCGGTGGTGCGGAGCGCGACGAACTGCACTGGCGCGCCAGGGGTGGCGTGGCCGTAGCGCTGGTGGTGGATCTCGGCGAACCGCGCCTCGACGGCGGGCAGGAAATCGGGACTGTCGACGGGATCGGAGTCCAGGATCGGCACGGTCAGGGTGTAGTCCTGGCTTTCGTACCGCATGTCGACGCCGTGGGTCACCGATTGGCGGTCCTCGGAGATTCCCTGCTCCCGCAACGCTTCCAGTGCCTGATCGCGCAGCGAGTCGAGCGCCGTGCGCAGGGCGCGGGTGTCGAGTTCGGCTCCGTTGGCGAAGAACTGCATGGTGAAGTCCCGCCGGACGTCCGCCTCGAGCATGCCCCACGCCGAGAACGCGCCGGGGAACCGCGGCACGATCACCTCGGTGATGCCGATTTCCTGTGCGATGAACGCCGCGTGCATCGGTCCCGCGCCGCCGAACGCGAGCAGCGCGAACTGGCCCGGCTCGCGGCCGTGTTCGACGGTCAGGGTGCGGATCGCCTGCGCCATCTTGGCGTTGCCGACGTCGCAGATGCCGGACGCCAGTTCGACCGGGTCCATGCTGAGCTGCTGCGCCAGCGTCGCGACGGCCGTCTGCGCGGCGTCGAGGTCGAGCGGCATTCCCCCGCCGGCGAACGATTCGGGATCGACGCGGCCGAGCACGCAGTTCGCGTCGGTGACCGTCGCCTGCGTCCCGCCGCGGCCGTAGCACGCCGGGCCGGGCACCGCACCCGCCGATTCGGGGCCGACGCGCAGCGCGTCGCCCTCGGCGTAGGCGAGCGAACCGCCGCCCGCGCCGACCGTGTGCAGGTTGACCAGCGGCATCAGCAGCGGGAATCCCTCCGCCTCGCCGTCCGGCGAAACGTCGGCGGCGTAGTCCATCACCAGCGAGACGTCGAACGAGGTGCCGCCCATGTCCACGCAGATCAGGTCGGGACGGCCGAGCAGCTTCGCCGCCGCGACGCCGCCCATCGTGCCGCCGACCGGGCCGGAAAGCAGCGTCTGCAACGGATGCCGCCGCGCGAACCCGGCGTTGACCAGACCGCCGGAGGACTGCATGACGTGCACCGGGACGTGCAGGCCCTTCTCCGTGAACCGCGCTTCGATGCGGTCGAGATAGCGGTGCACAGACGGGCCGGTGTAGGCCTCCAGCACCGCGGTCGACGTCCGCTCGTACTCCCGCCATTCCGGCGCGACCTCGTGGGAGAGCACGACCAGCGCGTCATCGCCGAGTTCGTCGCGCAGGATCTCTCCCGCGCGGCGTTCGTGCCCGGAATCCAAGTAGGAGAACAGGAAACACACCGCGACGGCCTCGAAACCCTCTTCGCGCACGCGTTTCGCGACCAGCCGCACCGCGTCCTCGTCGAGCGGTTCGAGTTCGGCACCGGTGGCGTCGAGCCGTCCGGCGACCTCCGCGACAGCTTCCGGCCCGACGAGCGGCTCGGGCTTGCGGTAGTGCAGGTCGAACAGCCGGTTTCGGTTGCCGCGCGCGATCCGGTACACGTCGCCGATCCCCCGCGTGGTCAGGATCAGCACCTTCGCGCCGCGCCGTTCGAGCAGCGCGTTCAGGCCTTGCGTGGTGCCGTGCACGAAGAACTCGATGTCGGCGAACGGCAGGTCGAATCCTTCGAGCGCGCCGAAAACGCCGCGCGCGAGGTCGTCGGGGGTGGTGAGCACCTTGCCCGCGCGCAGCCGCTGCGTCGCGCCGTCGTGGACGACCACGTCGGTGAAGGTGCCGCCGATGTCCATGGCGACCCGGTAGGTCATGGGAACTCCTTGTCCGATAAGGGAAATCAGGTGAGCGCGCGACCCTCGGTCTCGGGCAGCGGAAGGACGGCGAGAAGCGCGACGACGAGGAAGGCGACGATCGACGCGACAGTCAGCGAGGACGCGACGCCGTGGTCCATCATCGCGCCGATCACCGGCACCGAAACGGTGTTGGCCAGCAGGATCGCCGAGGTGGACCACGAGTAGCCGACGCCGCGCAGCCCGGTCGGCAGCACCTCGGCCGACCAGGTGTTCCAGATGCCCCAGGCGCCGAGCGAGAAGAACGCGAGGATCAGGTTGCCCGCGTACAGCTGCGTCGACCCGGTGGCGAGGCCGAACAGCACTCCGCCGACCGCTGACGCCAGTGCGAACAGCAGGAAGATCCGCTTGCGGCCGTGGCGGCGGGTCAGCCACGCGGCGAGCAGGTAGCCGGGCACGGACACGACCTGGGTCACCGCGACGAACCACAGTGCGCCGGACACGCTCAGCCCGCGGTTCTGCAGCAGGACGGGCAGCCACGTCTGCAACCCCCAGTAGCCCCAGCTGAACGTGAACGACGTGAGCAGCAGCGGCAGGAACCGCCGCCGCACGGGCGACCGGAAGAGGTTGCGCACCGCGCCTGCCTTGCGATCGGCGTCCTCGACGGAAAACCTTGTGTCAGCAGGAATATCCGCGCCGAGACCGCGTAGCACGGTCGCAGCTTCCGCGTGCCGACCGCGCCGAGCGAGCCAGTACGGCGATTCCGGCACCCAGCGCAGCACGGCAAATGCCCACAGCCCGGCCAGCGCGGCGACCACCGCGACGGCGCGCCAGCTGATCATGCCGAGCGACTGGCTCACGCCGATGCACAGCAGCGTGCCGATCGGGAACCCGATGCTGAGCGCGACAGCACCTTGGCCACGACGGGCGGTGGGCAGCAGTTCGAGGAAATACGGGAACGTGACCGCGTAGACCCCGCCGAACGCGACACCGGAGAGGAACCGCAGCACGACGAACGGCCAGAACGCCGGCGACAACCCTGCGGCCAGCGCGAGCACCGCGTAGATCAGCAGGCTCGCGACCGTCACTCGGCGGCGGCCGAGCCGGTCGATCAGCCCGCCCCACAGCAGCGCGCCGGGCACCATGCCGAACGCGACCGCGGACAGCGCCCAGCCGAGTTTCGTGTTGTCGACGCCGAACTCGCCCGCGATCCCGTTCGAGACGTAGACCAGGCCGACCTGTTCCCAGGCCTCGACGACGAACGCGAAGAACAGCACCGAACCGGCCAGCCAATGTCGCCGGGTCAGCCGCATGCCGGTGCAGACGTCGCCGACGGTCGGCGCGGCGGCGGAGGTGGGCGGGGCGGGCTCGTGCGGGGCGGCCATGGCGCCTCCTATCATCATCAAAACGTTTTGATGAGCTTTCGCGGCATCAAACCCGCGCGCCGTCGCGGTGTCAAGACCTCGTCCGCCGGCCGGTGGGCGATACTGGGCCGTCCGGAGGCAGGGCGAAAGGGTGCGAGGAGTGGAAACGGCGAGCGGCAAGCGGCCGGTGACGATCCGGGAGGTCGCCGAGCGCGCCGGGGTCTCGATCAGCACGGTTTCGCACGCGCTTTCCGGCCGCAGGCCCATTTCGGCGGCGACGAAGGCGCGGGTGCGCGAGGCCGCCGCGGAGCTGGGCTACGACCCGAACCCGAACGCGCGCTCGCTGCGCACCGGCCGGTCCGGGCTGGTCGGGCTCATCCTACGGCCGCGCTACGCGGTGGCCGGCACGCCCGACCGGGCCGAGACGTTCAACCGGCTCGTCGGGTCGATCGCGACCGAGATGCTGCGGCACAAGACCGGGCTGATCCACGTGCCCGACCTGCACGACCCCGCGGTCGCGAGCGTGCCGATGGACGGCTGCATCGTGGCCCACCCCTACGGCGGCGACACCGCGCTGGCCGAACTGCTCGGCCGGGGCCTGCCCGTGGTGACCGTCGAGGAGGACCCGGAACAGCCGGACCTCCCGTGGGCGGTGCGGCTGGACTATCCGCCGGTGGTCGAAGCACTGCTGGACCACCTCTACGAGCAAGGCGCGCGCGACGTGCTTCTGTTGTCCGGCACCGAGGACAACGCCTGGAACCGGCGTCCGCGCGAAACCTACCTGGCGTGGTGCAAACTGCGCGGGCTGTCGCCGCGGACCGCGTTGCTCAGCGAAGGCCTGACCCAGCGCGACGTGCCCGAACTGGTGCAACCGTTGTTGTCCGGCCCGGACCGGCCGGACGCGATCGTGGTCGCGACAAGCGATTTCGCCCCGCTGATCGCCGATGCCGCTGCCGCGCAAGGCCTGCGCGTCCCGGACGATCTGCTGCTCGCCGCGCTGACCGACAGCGAACACGCCCGCATGAGCATGCCGCCGATCACCGCGATGGACCTGACGCACGAAGCGCTGGCCGAGCAGGCGGTGGAGTTGATGCTGGCGCGGTTGTCCGGAGCCGAGACACCTGCCGGGCCGGTGTTCCTGGCTCCGGAACTGCGGTTGCGGGAATCAACCAGGCGACGTGAGTGACGCCGGGCTTCGTTGCTCGGCGAGTGTGCCGTGAGGGGAACCCTGAGGGAATCAGATTCCCTCAGGGTTCCCCTCACGTACGACAACCCAGCCTCCGCCGCCCGCACCGGCCCCTCGGCAAGAAACTCCCAGGCCCGCCAGCCGCTACGGACTGCACAGACCCGTCTCAACCCCACCCCGAGCGACGTCTTAAGTTCCTGCCATTTACTCCGAGTCCAGCACGGTTCCCTTCACGGCGCGCCGCTAGTCCACCGGGGTGACCTCAGCCATCTCCGACCACGCCGCGCCATCGAGATTCTGGTAATTGATCTCCGGCTTCTTCGCCACGACTGTCGACATGAACGGGAAGAACTCCTGCGCGTGCGCGGTCGCGACGTGCGCGTCCCCGGCGGCACTGTCGGCGAAGACCTCGACCATCACGAATTCGTTCTCGTCGCCGCCGTTCTGGTAATAGTCGAACGACACATTGCCCGGTTCGCTCCGCACGTTCGCGGTGTAGCGTTCGATGCCTTCCAGCCATTCGGCTCGCTTCTCGGGGCGGATCTGTGCTTTGAGGACGATCAAAATCATGCCCCGAGTATCGCAAGCGACCGGCTACCCGGCCACCGCCGCGGCGCGAATCACCCGTGCTCCGGCCACCGACGTCACCAGCAACACCACGCCTCCCCCGAAAACTGCGCTCACCACAAACGGCGTGGCACCGAACGCCGCCGCTGGACCGCCCGTCTTGACAATCGAGAACGGCAGCACGCACAACACCGAACCCACCACCGCGACGACGATCGCCAGCAGGGTCGCGGCAGCGGTTTCGCGCAGGAGCACGCCGCGCACCTGCCGGACGGTCGAGCCGATCAGCGACAGCGTCGCGAATTCCGTGCGGCGGTCGCCGATCGTGGCCACCAGGTTGTTGGTCAGCGCGATCGCCATGAACAGCGAGATCAGCACAACCACCAGGTAGTTGATCGACGCCAGGACGTCAGCCGTGCTGCCCGGGACGCTGTGCTGATTTTCGATGCCCTGCATGGCCAACGTGCCCGCGGAGACGCCGACCAGCAGCGTCAGGAAGGTGACGATCGGACGGGCTCGTTCCGGCGCGGCGCGCAGGTTCACGCCCGCCAGATGCGCTTCGGCGCTCTTCGCCCCGCGCGAGAGGCGGCCGACGACCCGGTTCGCCACGGTGATCAGTTCCGGCGCGAGGATCGCGAATCCGATCGAGCACAACACCACGGCTGGTCCGGTCATCCCGGTCGTCGCGATGTTGTCAGCGGGCAAGGCCAGCACCGCGCTCGCCGAGCCGAAACCCGCTGCCAGCAAGGTGATCGCGGCAATCCGCCGCGGCCGCGCCGACCTGACCCGGCGCGGTCCGGAATCTTCTTCGACCGGACTGCGCCGAGCCGGACCGCGACTGCCGATCCACGCCGCGAGCACTCCGGCCAGCAGCACGACCACGACACCGGCCAGCGGCAGCACGATCCCAGGAGCGAACGACGTGCTCGACGCGGTGAGCCCGGACGAACGGACCCCGGTCAGCAAAAGGAACCCCAGCAGGTAGCCGAGCCCCAGACCGGGCAGCGCGGCCACCGCGGTGATCGCGAGAGTTTCCATCGAGACGAGCACCCGGATTTGCCGCGGCGCCGCACCGATCAGCCGCAACCCTCCGATCTCGCCGGACCGCGCGGCGAGCGTGACGCCGATCGTCGACACCATCGCGAACACGACGATCGCCACCACCCAACCGCCCAGGATGAGCGGGAACTGGGTGAGAAATCCCCGATCGGCCGGAGCAGTGCTGCCGGAGAGACCAGTGCCGAGCAGGGCGGTCATCGCGACCACCAGCGCCATCCCGACGAGCGCGACCAGACCGGTGGCTACGGCGGCCGCGCGGTGGTGGCCGAAGAGCCGCAGAGCGAGTTTCAGCATGTCAATTCCCCCTCGAATGCACTGCCGTCGCACTCGATCTCACCGAGCGCGCTGCCTCGACGAACGCCACGGCAGCGACACGATGATCACCGACCAGCCGTAGAGCGAGTTTCAACATGTCAATTCCCCCTCGAACGCATGGCCGCCGCACTCGACCTCTCGACGAACGCCACCCGGCCGGTCGCCACGGCATCACCGACCAGCCCCAAAGCAAGTCCCACCACGTCGAGCCCCTTCACTCTTCCTGTCGCCACTCGGCTTTCGCGCCGCATCACCGAGCACCCACCGCGTTCGCCGCCCGCTCGGCGGATTCGACAAGCACAGCCATCCGGTTCGCCACCGCCGCGGCAGTCGGCCGGGCCAGCTGATCGACCACGAGCCCGTCCGCCAGGAACAGCACCGCGTCGGCATAAGACGCGGCCACCGGGTCATGCGTCACCATCACGATCGTCTGGCCTCGGTCCGCCAGATGCCGCAGCAAGCCCAGCACTTCCCGCGCGCTCCGGATGTCCAGTGCGCCAGTCGGTTCGTCGGCGAAAACCACCTCCGGATCCGTCACGAGCGCCCGCGCCACAGCCACCCGCTGCTGCTGCCCGCCGGACAACTGCCCAGGACGGTGTCCCCCGCGCTGTGCCAGACCGACCTGTGCCAGCAACGCCGCGGTGCGCTGCGGGTCCGGGCGGCGACCGTCCAACCGCAACGGCAGTTCGATGTTTTCCTCCGCCGTCAGCGCGGGCAGCAGGTTGAACTGCTGGAACACGAACCCGATCCGCTGGCGCCGCAGCTCGGCCAGGCGCGGTTCGTCCAAAGCAGACAGATCAGCGCCGTCCAGTTCGACGGTGCCTTCGGTCGGGGTGCGAAGGCCAGCCGCGCAGTGAAGCAATGTCGTCTTCCCTGAGCCCGACGGGCCCATGATCGCCGCGAAGGCGCCGCGCGGGACGTCCAAGTCCACGCCGCGCAGTGCGTCGACCGGGCCGCCTTCGCCTTCGAAGCGGCAGCGCAGCCGTCTGGTGCGGATCGCGGGTGCGGTCATCTTCCAGTCCTCCCAGAGAGTTTGAATGAACGTTTAAAACGAACGTTTACATGATACGGTAGCACGCGTGGGACACCGCGAGAACCTGATCACCGCCGCCCGGGAATGCCTCCTCAAAGCCGGCTACGCGCGCACGACGGTGCGTGACCTCGTCGCCGCCTCCGGGGCCAACCAGGCGTCGATCAACTACCACTTCGGCTCGAAGGAACAGCTGCTCACACAGGCGCTGTCCGACCTCAACACCGAGTGGGGCGAAATGCTGTTCGCCGTCCTCTCCGACCCGGACGACGAGAAGGCCGGGCCGGAGCAGCGCTGGGCGCGGATCATCGAGTCGATCCGCGAACACCGCGAGCTGTGGTTCGTGAACTTCGAGAGCGTCAGCTACCTGCAGCACGACGAGAAGGTCCGGAAGATCAATGCCGAAGGGCAGCAGCTGGCGCGCGTCGGGCTAGCGCGCGCATTCGGCGATCTGGGGCCGGACGCGGATCCGAAGGACGTCCACGCGATCGGCGCGCATTACTACTCGCTGCTGGTCGGGACCGCGCTGCAGTGGCTGACCGATCCCGACAACGCTCCCTCGGCGGCGGATGTGGTCCGCGCCGATTGGCGTTCCGTCTAGACCAGCGCACGTCACGCTGCAGTCACAGATCCCGGGACGTCGCACCAGCTCCGTTGACACGTCCGCCATCCGGGTGACATGATCCCGGCACCGCTTGGAAACGTTTCCAATCCATCCAGTCCGCAGACTGGAAACGTTTCCAACAGCGGTATCCGCACTGTTGCTCGCCGTGTCCGACTGGGAGGGACGATGACGTCAACCCGAGCCACGCTGATCCAGGTGGCCGAGCGCGCCGGCGTGTCGCTGGCTTCGACCTCGCGCGCGCTGCACGGGACCGGCGCCAGCAAGGCGATGGTCGAGCGCGTGCGCGCGGCCGCGGCGGAACTCGGGTACAGCGCGGACGCGATCGGGCGGTCGTTGCGGCTGAAGAAGACTTCGCAGATCGCGTTCGCGGTGGCCGACATCGGCAACCCCGTCTACGTCGAGATCATGCGCGGAATTCACGAAGTCCTTGCGCCGCACGGGTATCGGGTCGTGGTGATGTCCACGGGGGACACCGCATCCTCGACCACCGAACTCATGCACAGCCTGCACGGCGGGTTCGTCGACGGCATGATCGTCATCCCGCTGCGCACCGACGACGAGCTGATCGAGCAGATCGGCCAGGCGCCGGTGCCGGTCGTGGTGATCGGCCGCGCGATGAGCGACCGCGGGATCAGTTCGGTCTCCACGGATTCCGCCGCCGGGATCGGCGCGGCGGTGCAGCACGTCGTTTCGCTGGGCCGCCGCCGGATCGGCTTCCTCAACGGGCCGCTCGACACCACGCCGGGCTCCTCGCGGCAGCGCGGGTTCGACGAAGCGGTGTCCGCAAAGGACTTCGCCGCCAAGACGGACGTCGAGGTCGCCGCCGATTTCACTGTCGCGGCAGGGATCGAGGCCGCCCGGAAGCTGCTCGACCGTCCAGAAAGGCCGGACGCCATCGTCGCGGCCAACGACCTGCTCGCCATCGGGGCCATCCGCGCCGCCCGGGAACTGGGGCTCAGCATCCCGCGCGACGTCGCCGTCACCGGCATGGACGACACCGAGCTCGGGCAGGTCTTCCTCCCCCGGTTGACCAGCGTGTCCCTCGGCTCGGCCGAGCGCGGGCGCGCCGCCGCCCGGCTGATGCTCGGGCTCGCCGACGACGCGGACGCCCCGGCCCAGCAGATTTCGGTCGGGACCGAGCTGTTCGTCCGGGAGTCCACTGTGGACCAGAACGTGGAGGACGCGGAATGACCACCGCGACGCAGCCGAGGCGAGCCGCTCCCGCTCCCCCGCCGCGCCCGAAGAAGACCACGCAGGCCCGCACGCGCCGGCGCGAGGCGATCGCGCTGGTGATGCCGTCACTGATCCCGATCCTGGTGCTGTCGGTGGCCCCGCTGGTCATCGGCATCGTGCTGGCCTTCACCGACACGCGGCTGGTGCGGCATCCGGACTTCGGCTTCGCCGGGATCGACAACTTCGTCCGCCTCGGCGGGAACTCGCTGTTCTGGGATTCGCTGCGGATCGGTCTGATTTGGACGGTCGGGGTGACCGTCCTGCAGCTGGCCGCCGCGATGGGCCTCGCACTGCTGCTCAACTCCGGCCTCAAACTGCAGGGCCTCACCCGAGTGCTCGCACTCATTCCGTGGGCGATGCCGCCGGTGGTCGTCGCGATTATGTGGCAAATGATTTACTCGGCCAACGGCGGTCCGCTGAACGCATTCCTCGGCAGCATCGGCCTGCCGGACGGAATCAACTGGCTCGGCGATTTCAACACCGCCTTGCCCGCGGTGATCGTGGTCGGCGTCTGGGTAGGCATGCCTCAGACCACCGTGACGCTTCTCGCTGGCCTGCAACAGATCCCGACTGAACTGCACGAAGCGGCAGCCGTGGACGGCGCTGGCGCATGGCGGCGCTTCACTGCGGTGACGTGGCCGAGTATGCGCCCCATCGTCAGCTCCATTACTTCCCTGAACTTTATCTGGAATTTCAATTCCTTCTCGCTCGTTTACGTGCTCACCGCGGGCGGCCCGGGCGGAAAGACCATGGTCCCGGTGCTGTTCGTGTACCTCGAAGCGTTCAAGAACCGCGAGATCGGCTACGCCGCCGCGATGGGGCTCGTCCTCGTCATCGTGGTCGTCGCGCTGCTCGCGATCTACCTGCGGTCGCAGTTCCGCGGCGACCGCCCGGAAAGGGGGCGGTGAGCGATGCGCTGGTCCGTGCGCCCCGCGCAGTACCTGGCTCTCGTGCTGTACCTGCTCTTCCTCGGTTTCCCGTTGCTGTGGCTGATTTCCGCGTCGGTGAAGTCGTCGGCGGAGCTGAACTCGCTGTCGGTCAACCTCATCCCGAGCGAATGGCATTGGGACAACTACGGCGAAGCGCTCTCCCGCCAGGGTCTGCTGCATTCGGCGTTCAACAGCCTGCTGGTCGCGCTGGCCAGCACCGTGCTGGCGATCCTGATCTCGGTGCCCGCGGCCTACGTACTGGCCCGGCTCAAGGGAAAGCTGCGCATCGCGGGCGTCACCTGGATCCTGGTCAGCCAGGTGTTCCCGGTGGTCCTGGTGATCCTGCCGCTGTTCCTCGTGCTGCGGACGCTCGGCCTCGCCGACAGCCTCGTCGGGCTGACGCTCGTGCACACCACCTACATCCTCCCGTTCGCGCTGTGGATGCTGCAGGGCTACGTCGCGGCGATCCCGGTCGACCTCGAGGAGGCCGGGGCGATGGACGGCGCGACGCGGTTCACCGTGCTGCGCACGATCGTGTTCCCGCTGCTGGCCCCTGGCGTGGTCGCGACCGCGATGTTCAGCTTCGTGTCGTCGTGGAACGAGTTCTTCTTCGCGCTGGTGCTGCTGCAGTCGCCGGAGAACTACACGCTGCCGATCACGCTCACCATGTTCATCGGCGGCGAGGGCAAGGTCGCCCTCGGCCCGCTGGCCGCGGGCGCCGTGCTCGCGGCGATCCCGAGCATCGCCTTCTTCAGCCTCCTGCGGAAGAAACTCACCGGCGGCCTCATGGCCGGGGCGGTGAAGGGATGAGCCCCACCCCATCGGAAACACCCTCGAAAGGTCGGTCGATGAAGACACGACGCGCGGCCATCGCCGCCAGCCTCGCCCTCACCAGCCTGCTCGCCGCGGCGTGCGGCAGCGGCGCGGACAGCGGCAGCGGGGACGGCGGACCGGTCACCCTCACGTTCCAGTCGCTGTCGGACCAGCCCGCCGCGATCGCCGCCACGAACAAGATCGTCGGCGCGTGGAACCAGGCGCATCCGGACACGCAGGTGAAGGTCGTCCAGGCCGGCTGGGACAGCGCCTACGACAAGCTGATCACCCAGTTCAACGCGGGCACCGCGCCGGACATCGTGCACTACGAGGCAGCCGGGATCGGGCCGTTCGCCGCCGACGGCTACCTCGCCGACCTCTCCCCTTACCTGTCCGAGCAGAAGCGCGCGGACATCCCGAAGGGCGTGCTCGACTCGGTGACGGTCGACAGCAAGGTCGTCGCCTACCCGACCGAGCTGCAGTCCTATGTGGTCTTCGCGAACAAGAAGCTGCTGGAGCAGTCCGGCGCGCAGGTCCCGACCGGCGAGACGATGACCTGGGACCAGCTGCGCCAGCTGGCCAAGACCGCCACGAAGGACGGCAAGTACGGCCTCGGCTGGGGCCTGTCGAGCCCGACCGCGACGTTCGTGGCGATGGCCCCGGCGTTCGGCGGCAAGTACTTCGAGGGCACCGGCGACCAGGCGCAGATCAGCGTCGGCCAGGGCGAAATGGCGCTGCCGCAGCTGGTGCACGACATGAACGCGACGGACCACTCGATCCTTCCGGTGACGCTGACCCAGTCCGGCGGCAAGGCGCTGGCCCCGTTCTACGCGGGCCAGGTCGCGATGACCGTGCAGGGTTCGTACCAGGCGGCGAACATCGAGAAGGACGCGCCGAAGGACCTCGACTGGGTCGCGCTGCCGCCGATCGCCGGGCCGGCCGGACCGGCGCAGGCGGCGAACCCGCAGACGCTGTCGGTCAACAAGGACTCCAAGCACGTCGAGCAGGCCGCGAAGTTCCTGGACTTCTTCACCAGCACCGAGAACCTCGCCGCGCTCAACGAGGCCGACACGCTGATCCCGGCGAGCAACTCCGCGCGTGAGGCGCTGGACAAGAAGCTCGGCGCGAAGAAGGGCTGGAGCACCATCCTGGCCTCGGGCAAGTACCTCACCTCGGCGCCGTATCTGTTCGCCGGCAAGTACGCGCAGTGGAAGGACACTGTCGCGACGCCCGCCTACCAGCGCTTCCTGGCGAACCAGATCGACGCGAACACGCTGGCGCAGCAGCTGAAGGACGGCTGGAAGAGCGTCGGCAAGTGACCGCCGCGCCGGGGTCCTTCGCGACCCCGGCGCGCACAACAGGCGCGGGCGAACTGGCCCGCGCCGAAGAACGAAGGGACGCAAGCCGGTGACCTGGCTGGAGGACCGCGCGGTGGCAGTGATCACCGGCGCGGCAGTGGGGGACGCGCTCGGCGGCGCGACCGAAGGGTGGACGCCCGAGCAGATCGAGGAGCGCCACGGCGGCCGCGTGACCGGGATCGTCCCGCCGTGGTACCCGAACTGGCGGGACGCGCGCCCGATCGCGCCCTACCACAAGGGCGACGGGCACATCACCGACGACACCTTGATGACTCGCGCGATCGTGGAGGTGTACGCGAAGCGCCGCGCGCACCTCGACGCGTACTCGATGGCCGAAGACCTGGTGCCGCTGATGATCGGCGAACCGCGCTGGGTGCCGGAGCTGGAGTCGACGGCGTTGTTGCTGCAGCGGGTGTTCCTCGCCGAGAAGTGGATCGTCGCGAAGCTGCATTACGGGCACGTGGACCCGCGTGAGGCGGGCGTCGGCAACATCGTGAACTGCGGCGCGGCGATGTACATCGCGCCGGTCGGCGTCGTGAACCCAGGCGACCCGCAGGCGGCGTATGCGGAGGCGATCGACCTGACCGCGCCGCACCAGTCCAGCTACGGCCGGGAAGCCGCCGGGGTGCTGGCCGCGATGGTCGCCGCTTCGGTCGCGCCTGGCGCTGGGCTGGACGACATCGTGCAGGCCGCGCTCGCGGTGTCGCACGACGGGACTTTGGCGGCGCTGCAGGCGGTTGTCGAAGCCTTCCAGGGGTGGAACGCCGCGCCCAAGACCGACGACGAGGAGCGGGCGCTCGCGCGGAAGATCCGCGAGGTGGTCGCGCCGTTCGATTCGGTCGGGCCGGAGTACCGGCAGATGTCGATGGACGCACGGCGGCCGTCGCGGACCAAGGCGATCGAGGAATTGCCTGCCGCGCTCGGGTTTGTGCTGGGACATCAGGGCGATTACCGCGGCGCGGTGCTCGGTTCGGTGAACTACGGCCGGGACGCGGACTCGATCGCGTCGATGGCGGGCGCGCTCTGCGCCGGGCTCGGCGGGGCGGCTTCGGTGCCGGACGAATGGATCGATCCGATCGGCGAGGCCAGCAAGATGGACCTTCGCGAGACCGGGCTGCTGCTCGCGTCCGCCGCGACGGACATCGTGAAGGCCGACCGGGCGCGGGCCCAGGCGCGGCTCGCCGCTCTCGACGCGCTGGCCGCCGCATGAGGCTGACCTGGGCTCAGCCCGAAGACCTCCTCGCGCACGGGTTCGTCCAGTCCGCCGCGGAGGGCAAGGACGTGACCTCGGTGCGGGAGCGCTGGATCGCCGCCGGCGGCGATCCGGTACCCGCCGTGAGCGGGGCAGGACCGCGGCCGGCGCCCCCAGCGTTGCGGGCGCTGGCCCGGACGCTGCTGGAAGAACTGGCCGCACTCCCCGGTCCTGCCGCGCCGGAAGAGCCGGACGGCTGGGAAGAGATCGCCGCGCTGCTCCCGCCCGCGCCGGTGCTCCCCCGGCCCCTCGCGGACCGGACGCTCGGCGCGTGGACCGGGCGGGCGGCGGGATGCCTGCTCGGGAAGCCGGTCGAGAAGATCCCGCGCGAAGGCATCGAAGAGATCCTGCGCGCGACCGGACGCTGGCCGCTCGACCGGTGGTTCACCGAGGTCGGGCTGCCCGACGACGTCGCGGCGCGATGGCCGTGGAACCGGCGCTCGCGGCCGACTTCCCTGGAGGAGAACATCTCCGGGATGCCGGAGGACGACGATCTCAACTATCCGATTCTCGCGCTGACGCTGCTGGAACGGCACGGCCGCGAGTTCACTACCGACGACGTCGCGCAGCTCTGGCTGGAGCACCTGCCCGCCGGGCGGGTGTTCACCGCCGAGCGCGCCGCGTACCGGAATCTGCTGGACGCGCGGCCGGTGCCGGAGACCGCGACGCACCTCAACCCGTTCCGCGAGTGGATCGGCGCGTTGATCCGGACCGACGTCTTCGGCTGGGTCTCCCCCGGTGACGTCCGAGGCGCCGCGCGGATGGCGTGGGTCGACGCGCGGCTCAGCCATACCCGTAACGGCATTTACGGCGCGATGTGGGCGGCTGCGCTGGCGTCGGCGGCGATGGTGTGCGACTCCGTCCACAGTGTCCTCGATGCGGCGGAAACTGTTCTGCCGCCGGAGAGCCGGCTGGCTGCCGCGGTGCGGTTTGGGCGGGAAGCTGCTGCTTACGAGGACGGGCTGGACCGGCTCCACGCCGAGTACGGCGACCTGCATTGGGTGCACGTGTTGAACAACGCCGCGGTGATCGCGTACGCGCTGACTCGCGGCGATGGCGACTTCGGGCAGAGCATCTCGCTCGCTGTCACGGCTGGCTGGGACACGGATTCCGCCGCTGCGACGGTCGGCGGGGTGGTCGGTGCGCTGCTGGGCATGGACGGGATCGGCGAGCAGTGGACGAAGCCGCTCGACAACCGGATCGCGACGTCGTTGCCCGGCGGCGAGCAGCGGATCACCGATCTCGCCGCGCGGACGGCCGGGGTGACGCGATGACCGGGCGGGTTGCTGTCGTCGGGTCGGCGAATGTCGATCTGGTGGTCGACGTTCCGCGGCAGCCGCGCGGGGGCGAGACCGTTCTCGGTGGGGATTTGCGGCGCAGTCCCGGTGGCAAGGGGGCCAATCAAGCGGTGGCCGCGGCGCTCGCCGGTGGAGCGGAGACGACGTTTCTCGGGGCGTTCGGGACCGATGACGGCGCGGAGCTTCTGTTGGCGTCGTTGACGAAAGCCGGAGTGCGGACGGACCTGGTGTCGCGAGTGGACAGTGCGACCGGGACCGCGTTCATCATGGTGTCGCCGGACGGCGAGAACTCCATTGTGGTCGCTCCTGGGGCCAATTCCCGGCTCCAGCTGGGTCAGGCACAGCTGGAGCGGATCGCCGCCGCCGACGTCGTGCTCGCCCAGCTGGAAGTCCCGTTGGAGGCTGTGACCGCTGCCGCCGCGGCCCGGCGGACTGGCGCGCGGATGGTGCTCAACGCCGCGCCTTCCCGGCCGCTGCCGGATCTTGACCTTGACGTGCTGATCGTCAACGAGCATGAGGCCGCGGACCTGGCTGGGATGTCCGGTGCGCCCGAGGAGCTGGCCCGGATTCTGCAGCAGCGCGCACCCGCTGTGGTGATCACGCTCGGCGCGGTCGGCTGTGTGGTCGCTGAAGCGGAAATCGTGCACCTGCCCGGATTCCGAGTGTCCCCAGTGGACACCACCGGTGCCGGGGACACGTTCTGTGGCGTGCTCGCAGCGGTACTCGCCGAGGGTCGTCCGCTTCGCGAAGCCGCTCAACTCGCCGGAGCCGCCGCCGCGCTCGCTGTCACCCGGCCCGGCGCGCAGTCCGCCGTGCCGACCGCTGCGGAGGTCGCCGAGTTCGCTGCCGGAGGAAACGCCTGATGACGTACGTGTTCGACCCGCTCGTCCCGCGCCCGATCGACCAGCCGACCGAGGTCCCGCTGGACGCTCCCCTGTCGGCTGAGCAGCTCGTCGCGCTGGACGAGGCCAAGATCTTCGTCGGCCCGGCGGACCCCGCCGACCGTCCGGAATGGCGGGCGCGGCTGCGGCAATGGCGGACTGACGCGCACGAACGGCACAGCTACCACGGCCGCGCCTACGACCGGCCGGAAGCCGCGTGGGCCGCCGGATGCCACACGGTCGCGCAGGTCTGGTTGTGGGACGAGCTCCTGTATTCGTTCGAGGAGCACCGGTTCACGCCGGAGCGGTTCCTCGCCGACGCGCACCAGCGGTTCGGCGGGCTCGACGCGGTCGTGCTGTGGCACGCGTACCCGGTGATCGGCCTCGACGACCGCAACCAGTGGGATTTCTACCGCGACGTGCCCGGTCTCCGCGAGCTCGTCGAGACGTTCCATTCGGCGGGCGTGCGGGTGTTCGTGGACTACAACCCGTGGGACGTCGGTACCCGTCGCGGCGAGGACGACGCCGCGGAATTGTCCGCGGTGCTGGCGGATTTCGGCGCGGACGGCGTCTTCCTGGACACGTTGAAGAAGGCCGATCCGGCGCTGGTCGAGCAGCTCGAACGTGCGCGGCCCGGGGTCGTGCTGGAGGGCGAGTCGAAGCTACCGGTCGAGCGGATCGAGGACCATTCGGCGTCGTGGGCGCAGTTCTTCGCCGATTCGCCGGTGCCGGGTGTGCTGCGTTCGCACTGGTACGAGCGGCGGCACATGCAGCACCACGTGCGGCGGTGGCACCGCGACCACACCGAGGAACTGCAGTCGGCGTGGCTGAACGGCGTCGGCGTGATGGTGTGGGAAGTCGTGTTCGGCGTGTGGGTCGGGTGGTCCCCGCGCGACGCGGCGACCGTGCGGCGGATGGTGACGGTGCAGCGTGCGGCCGGTGACCTGCTGCGCGAGGGCGAATGGACGCCGTTGGCTCCGTTGACACCGGAAGCTGAAGCGGCTGGGGTTTACGCGTCGCGCTGGGAACTCGGTGACTGGACACTGTGGACGGTCGTGAACCGGGGCGACTCGGATTATCTCGGGCCGGTCGTTGACGGGCCGGTGATCGATCTTTTCGCTGACGGGCGGGTGCCGGCGCGCGGGATTTCGGCGTTGCTGCAGGTCGCCGAAGGTGCGACAGAGCCGTCGTGGCTGTCCCGGGTGGCGACTCTCCCCCACGATCCGGACGCTCGCTTCCCGCATCGGCTCGCGACGCGGGTCGTTCCTGAGCCCACGAGTGGCGGGCCCGAGGACGACGCGGTCGTGGTTCCTGCGGGGCCATATGTACTGACGGTCCGGTACCGCGGGCGCGAGACCGGGATGTACCAGGGCGCGCCGTATGTGGACGAGTGGAAACCCCTTCCGCCACGGCTGCACGATGCCCGGACACTGCAGCGAGACGGTTCGCTGCCGTCGCCGGTCGCGGTTGCCGCCACCGAGGTGACGAACGGCGAGTTCGCGGAATTCCTTGCCGCTACGGGATACCAGCCGGTCGAGCCGCATCGGTTCCTCGCGCATTGGGTCGACGGTCGGCCTGCCGCCGAGGACGAGCCGGTGACCTTTGTGGACCTCGACGACGCCCGGGCGTACTGCGCGTGGCGCGGCGGCCGGTTGCCGACCGAGGACGAATGGCAGCTCGCTGGGGAAACCGGCGGCCTGCGGCGCGGCGCGCCGGCGGTGTGGAACTGGACCGAAAGCGAACACTCCGACGGGAGGACCCGGTTCGTGATGCTCAAGGGCGGCAGCGACTACCGCGCCGAGGGTTCGGAATGGTACGTCGAAGGCGGTCGGCACGCCCCGGACTACAGCGTGAAGCTGCTGCTGCCCGGGTTGGGGTTGGCGCGCGGCGCGACCGTCGGGTTCCGCTGTGCGTGGGACGTGACGCGATGACCGTGTCGAGGGAGGCGTCCGCCGGGGCGCTGGCCGGGCTGCGGGTGGTGGACGCGTCCACGTTGTTCGCCGGGCCGATGGCCGCGATGCACCTGGGCGACATGGGCGCCGAGGTGATCAAGGTCGAGCACCCGTCGCGGCCCGACCCGTCGCGCACGCACGGCGTGGCCAAGGGCGACGTCAACCTGTGGTGGAAGACGTTGGGGCGCAACAAACGCACCGTCACCGCGAACCTCAGCAGCGACGGCGGGCGCGAGGTGTTCCTGGCGCTCGCCGAAACCGCGGACGTGGTGATCGAGAACTTCCGCCCGGGCACGCTCGAACGCTGGGGCCTCGGTTACGAGGAACTGTCCGCGCGCAACCCTGGGCTGGTGCTCGCGCGGGTAACCGGGTTCGGTCAGCTCGGCCCGTACCGCTCGCGGCCTGGCTTCGGCACCCTCGCCGAGGCGATGAGCGGATTCGCGGCGGCCACCGGCGAACCGGACGGCCCGCCGACGCTGCCGCCGTTCGGGCTCGCCGACGGGGTCGCGTCGCTGGCCACCGCGTACGCGATCATGGTCGCGCTGGCCGGGCGCGCTGCCAGCGGACGCGGCCAGGTCGTGGACGTCGCGATCATCGAGCCGATTCTCGCCATGCTCGGACCGCAGATCACGCGGTGGGACCAGCTTGGCACGGTCCAGCCGCGCACCGGCAACCGGTCCACGAACAACGCGCCGCGCAACACCTACCGCACGAGCGACGGCCAGTGGGTGGCGGTGTCGACGTCGGCACAATCGATCGCGGAGCGCGTGGTGCGGCTGGTCGGCCGTCCGGAACTGGCCGACGAGCCGTGGTTCGCGACCGGCGCGGACCGGGCCGCGCACGCGGACGAACTGGACGAGGCCGTCGGCGGCTGGATCGCGCAGCACGCGCGGGACGAGGTGGTGACCGCGTTCGAGGAGGCACAGGCCGCGGTCGCGCCGATCTACGACGCGGCCGACATCGTGGGAGACCCGCAGTTCCGCGCGCTGGGCACGATCCACGAGATCGAAGACCCGGAACTGGGCACGACGTTGATGCAGGGACCGCTCTTTCGGTTGTCGGACAACGACGGCGTCATCGGCTTCACCGGACGACCGCACGGCGCGGACACCGACGAGGTGCTCGGCACGCTGGGCTTCGCTCCGTCGCGAATCGCTGAACTTCGCGCGGAGGGAGCGGTATGACGCCCGCGCTGACCCTGCTCTACGTCCCGGCGGACCGGCCCGATCGCGTCGCCAAGGCGCTCGCGTCGGACGCGGATGTCGTGCTGGTCGATCTGGAGGACGCCGTCGCGCCCGCGCAGAAAGATGCCGCGAGGGACAACGCGATGCGACTGCTGGCCGATGTGCCCGCGTCGCGGCCGGTGCAGGTGCGGATCAACCACCCGGATACGCCGTGGCACGCGGCGGACGTGGCCGCGGTTGCCGCGCTGCCGACGTGGGTGGGCGCGCGGTTGCCGAAGGTCGAGAGTTCGGTTGACGTCCGGTCGCACGCCGATGCGTTGCCGGGCCGGGAATTGCACCCGCTGATCGAATCGGCGCTCGGGGTGGAGCGGGCGCTGGAGATCGCGCTCGCTTCCCCGCAAACGGCGTCGCTCGGGCTCGGCGAAGCGGATCTGCGGTCCGACCTGCGGCTCGCCGACGAAGCCGGGCTCACTTGGGCCCGCAGCCGGATCGTGAACGCCGCCCGCGCCGCGCGCCTGCCGCCGCCCGCGATGTCGGTGTACGCGAATGTCCGGGATCTCGACGGGCTGGCGGAAAGCTGCCGGTCCGGGCGGGCGCTCGGATTCCGCGGCCGGACGGCAATCCATCCGGTGCAGCTGCCGACGATCCGCGCGGCGTTCCTGCCGACGGCGGAGGAGGTCGCTCGCGCGCGCGAGGTTTTGTCCCGAATGGACGGTGCCACCCAGGCCGGGGTGGGCGCGATCGCGCTTGCCGACGGAACGTTCCTGGACGTCGCGATGCGGGACCAGGCGCTGGCCGTGCTGGCGCTCGTCTCCGATTAGGCTTTGTCCGCGGAAACCAAGCGCAGCAACGGATCGAACCGGACCGGTCCCTCGTCCGTCAGCTGCACCGGGCCCGCGACCGGCTGATACCCGGTGACGACGACGGTGTACTCGCCGGGGAACAGATCGTCGACGGTGTAGTGGCCCGCCTCGTCCGTTACCGTCACCCGCTGGACCTGGCCCTCGGCGTCCAGCACCGCGACCTGCGCACCCGGGAACGGCCCCCGGATCGCGTGCACCGTGCCGGTGAGCCGGACCGACCGCGCCAGCACGACGTCCTCGCGCACCGGTTCAGCGCCCACCTGCACGTGCCGGGCCACCGGTTCGCGGCCGCTTGCCTGTACCAGCAGGAGATACGAGCCCGCCGGAGCGTCGAGGGCGAAGCTGTTGTCCGCGCCGGTGCTGGTACGGCGTACTTCGTGGGTTTCCAAGGAGGTCAGGCTCACCGAGGCGGTTTCGTCGGAAGCAAGGCCGCTCACCGTGCCGGAAATCGCCGCGGACGGCGCACTTGGCGTTGTGTCGCGGCGTTTCCGTGTCCGCGACAGCAGCACGTCGACGACCCCGAACAGCAACGCGAGCACGACCAGCGCGGTCGAGCCCATCAACCCGAGCGCGGTCGCCGAGTGGTAATCCCCGTGCGTACGGCCGAGTTCTCCGAAGAACAGCGATCCGCCGAGCGCCGTCCCGACCGCCGAACCGATCCGCTGCCCGGTCTGCAGCACTCCGGCCGCGGTGCCGCCCTCCGCGGGCGGGACTTCTTCCAAGGCGAGCGTCGAGTTCGGCGAAATCACCAGCCCGCTGCCGAACCCGCCGACGAACAGCGGCGCGGCCAGCACGAACGCGGTGTTCGCGCCGGAGTAGTCGCGGACGAGCCACGCGGTGGCGGCGAGCCCGATCGCGACGAGGAGGGTGCCGAGGACAACCATCGGCCTGCCGAACCGGTGCACGAGCCGTCCGCCGATGGTCGGCGAGATCGCCGAGCCGATCGCGAACGCGAGCATCGCCGCGCCGGCCTGCAGCGGCGTGTAGCCGAGGCCCTGCTGGAAAAAGAGCGTCAGAACGAGGAAAATCCCGGTGAATCCGGCGAAATAGACCATTCCGAGCGCGGAACCCATGGAGTAGCTGCGCACGGTCAGCAGCTTCAGATTCACCAGCGGCTGCTTGCCGCGGTTGCCGAGCCAGCGCTCCCACAGCACGAACAGCACCAGCAGCCCGGCCGCGACGCCCATCAGCCACCAGCGCGGCGCCGTCGCCTGTTCCTCTTCCTCGATCAACGGCAGCATCACCAGCACGACCGCCACGCCGAGCAGCACGCTGCCGACCAGGTCCGGCGTCCGCTTCCGGCCGCTGCGCGCGTCCTTCGGCAGCAACCGCAGCCCGAACAGGATCGCGAGAATCCCGATCGGCAGGTTGACGTAGAACACCCAACGCCACCCTTGGTCGACGCCGATGCCCTGGATCAGCAACCCGCCCAGCACCGGCCCGATCGCGGTGGACAGCCCGACCGTCGCCCCGAACGCGCCGAACGCCTTGCCGCGCTCGCGGCCGGAGAAGAGCTGCTGCATCAGCCCGATGATCTGCGGATTCAGCAACCCGCCCGCGACACCCTGCCCCAGCCGCGCCACGACGAGCCACGTCGCGTTCGGCGCCGCTCCGCACAGGACGCTGGTCGCCACGAACAACGCCAGCCCGAGCAAGAACATCCGGCGGCGGCCGTAGTCGTCGCCGAGCCGCCCCGACGGCACCAGCGCGAGCCCGAACGTGAGCGCGTACCCGGAGACGACCCACGAGACGTCCGCGGGCGTCGCGCCGATCCCGTGCTCCATCGAGGGCAGCGCGACGTTGACGATGCTGACGTCGAGCAGCGTCATGAACCCCGCGATGAGGCACACCCACAAGGCGCGCCAGCGCTGCGGATCGGGCTCGGGGGCAGGGGAAGCGTGCACGGACCATCCTGATTCGAGACCGGTAAGATAATTACTGGTGTTAGAATACTCGCCCATGCCAGCGGAGCGGGACCACGTCGACGGAGTCATGGCGCAGATCACCGGCGTGCGCGAGGAAGACCGGGTCAGCAAGGCGCTGAGCTTCCGCCTGCTGCGCGCGGCCCGGCTCCTGGAAACTGAACTGCGCCGCGAGTTCGACGCCTTCGGGGTCGGCTTGTGGGAGGTGGAACTCCTGGGCGCGCTCAAGCGGGCGGGTCCCCCGTACCGCCTCTCGGCCGGGCAGCTGCTGGACAGCATGCGCCTGACGTCCGGCGGGGTGACCAAACGCGTGGCCGGGCTGGAACGTAAGGGCTGGGTGCGCCGCGACATCGATCCCGGCGACCGGCGGCAGATCCTGGTGAGTCTGACCGAGGAGGGGTTGGCGCGGGCCCTCGAGGTGTTCGGGATGAAGACCCAGACTGAGGCACGGTTGCTGGGCGTCTTGTCGCACGCGGAACAGGACCGGATGAACGACGACCTGCGGGAACTGCTGCTGGAGTGGGAGGGGCCGGACGGGCGGGCTTGATTCCCGGCGTTTTTCGGAGGGCTTGGTACCCGGCGTTTTCAGGCTTCGCGGTGCAGGCCCGACGCTGCTTGCGGCGGCCGAATCCCCCGCTCACGCACCGCTAACGGCCGCTTCCCTGAGACGAACCTGTCCACCGCGTGCCCGACAGAGCATGATCGCGCGGCGGTTCTGCGACGGCCACTCGCTCAGCGATCCGGACGAACCGCTCAACCGGCGGCACGCGATTCCGACTCCGCCCTGACCGCATCCCGCAGCAGACCGCACTCAGCGTCCCGCGAACTCCCACCCTCCGCGACCGGGTCCTGCCACGACTGCCCATGGCAAACCCGGCCGCCGCGCCCGATCCCTGGCGGGCAGTATCGCTACGGCGACCCGCGCCAGGCCGGACCGCCACGCCCAAACTCTGGCCGACGCCCAGCAAGCAGTTCCGCCCCAGCACCCCCGCACCAAGCCGGACCACCAGGCTTGAACGCAGGCACGCAGTTCCACGACGACGGCCCCGCGCCGGAACCCGATCACCGCGCTCCACCCCGGCGAACTCCCGGCAGGCAGTCCCGCCGCAACGCCGCCGCACCAAGCCGCCGCGCGATCCCCTCCCGCCTCCCAGCAGGCAGTTCCGCCCCACGACCCGCGCGAAGGCGAGCCGCCGGGCTCAACCCCTGGCGAATTCCCAGCAGGTCGCCCCGCCCCAACGCCGCCGCGCCAAGCCAAGCCGCCGCGCGATCGCCTCCCGCCTCCCAGCAGGTCGCGCCGCCCCAACGCCGCCGCACCAAGCCGCCACGCAATCCCCTCCCGCCTCCCAGCAGGCAGTCCCGCCCCACGCCAAGCCAAGCCGCCACGCAATCCCCTCCCGCCCCCAGCAGGCAGTCCGCGCCACAACCCGCGCGAAGACGAGCCGCCGCGCTCAACTCCTGGCGAACTCCCAGCAGGTCGCCCCGTGCGGTTCCTCCGACGCGACTCCCACTGCGCGGCGCAGGGTGAGCCGGTACAGGTGCCACGGCGGCGGGCCCGCGCTCGGTGCGCTGAACGGGGCCGTCAGCGCGTCCCCGGTCGCCTCCGCTGGCCAGCCGCCTGAGCGGTAGACCTCGGCCAGGTGCGCCACGGTGTCGACGCCGGTGACTCGGTGGGCATCGCCTTCCAGCACCAGGTCTAGGCCGCGCAGTCGTACCGAAATGCTGCACGCCGGGTTCGCCGCGAGGTTCCGGGAGCGGCGCGTGTCCGGTCCGCCGACGAAGTACAGGGCGTCGTCCACCCAGACGGCACCCACGCCTGCCGAGTGCGGACGTCCGTCCGGGCGGACGGTCGCCACGAAGAACGTCAGGTCGGCGGTCGGGGTGTCGGTGGCCAGGACGTCTCGGGCACGGCTCCACGGCAGCGGAGCGTTTCCGTAGCGGTCGAGGTTGCGGGTCGAGGTCGGTTCGTAGTCAGTCATGCCCATGCGTCGAACGGGGCGCCGCCGAATCGACACCGCCCCGCCAAGAAATCGGCAGGCACCGTCGAAAGGATGGGTCAGGCACCTCCCGCCGGGACTGGGCGGTAGCGGAAACCGTCGCCGTCCTGCGTGATCCGCCCGACGGGGAAGTGCGCGGGCAGGAGGAGCGCGTCCCGTTCGACGGCCAGTTCGCACAGGGTCCGCCGGGATTCCGCGGCGGCGGCGGGATCCGCGTCGCCGCCTTGGGCGAGGGTCAGGTTCGCGAACTGGAACGGGTGGTGCAGCACATCCCCGCTCACCAGGGCGTGCTGACCGCCGCCGTCGAGTTCCGCGATCAGGTGCGCGGTGGTGTGGCCGGGCATCGCGCGCAGGATGATGCCGTCCGCCACCTCGTACGGGAGGTCGATCAACTCGACCAGACCTGCCTCGACGACCGGGAGCACGCTGTCTTCGAACGTCCTGGCCAGATCGCCCGCGACGCCGCCGTCCGGTGCCGACGCGTGGACCTGTTGGAGCCAGGCGTATTCCTCGCTCGGGATCAGGTACCGGGCGCGCGGGAACGTCGGATCCCAGGAACCGTCGACCAGCTGGGTGAAGCCGCCGCAGTGGTCGGGGTGCAGGTGGGTCGCCACGACGACGTCGACGTCCTCCGGCACGACGCCGACGGCGGCCAGTCGCTCCAGGTACGGCGCGTCGAACTGGTGGTGCGCCAGCAGGACCGGGCGTTCCTTCGCGTTGCCGTTCCCGGCGTCGAGGAGCACGGTCTGGTCCGGCGTGCGCACCAGGTACGTGGTGATCGACAGGTCGAGGTCGCCGCGATGCTCCCCCAGGTGTTCCGGCGTGACTGCCGGGAACAGGTCCGCCGGGGCGAACGGCCAGTGGTCCAGTTCGGCTACCGGGTCGATCCGCAGCGGTCCGAGAGTGATGGTCATCGGGTTTCCTGTCGTCCGGGGAAAGGGGACATCGTGCGCACGCTCATCGGGGCACCGCCGCCATCGCCTCGATTTCCACGAACAGCTCCGGTTTGGCGAGCGCGGCCACGACGATCAGCGACTGCGTCGGCCAGTCGCTTTCCGGGAACCACCGGCTGAACACGTCGCCGGTCGCCGCGCGGAAACCGGCCAGGTGCTCAGTGCCCGCGACCATGCTGAAGACCTTGACCAGATGCTCCGGCCCGGCCCCCGCCGCGGCGAGCACGCGTTCGATGTTCGCCAGCGCCTCGCGCGTCTGCGCTTCCGCGTCCGGCCCGGCGAGCGTGCCGTCCGGCCGTGCGCCGATCTGCCCGGCCACGACGACCAGTTCGTGGTCGGCAGGAACCTGCGCGACGTGGCTGTAGCGGCCTACCGGCGCCGCGACCGTCCCGGGATTCCAGCGCTTGCTCATCAGGTGTTCCCCTCCCTTGGTTCGTGCTCTCAGTTCACCATGCGCCACCGACAAAAAATCACCGGCCGGTCACCCGATCGTGACCACCAGCTTGCCGAACTGGTCCCCGGACGCCAGTTCGCCCAGCGCGCGGGGCCCGTCCGCGAGGTCGTAGACGTGGTGCACCACCGGCCGCAGACGGTGTTCCGTGACCAGCGCGACCATCTGCGAGAACTCCCGCGCGCTCCCCATCGACGTGCCCAGCAGGCTGATCTGCCGGAAGAAGAGATTGCGCAGCGACAACTCGACGTCCGGGCCGGTGGTCGCGCCGAGCGTCACCATCCGGCCGCCGGAACGAAGCACCGAGAGGCAGGAGTCGAACGTCGCCGAGCCGATGCTGTCGACGACCAGGTCCACCGGTTCGCCGAGTTCGGCGGCCCAGTCGCCGCCGCTGCCGATCGCCCGGTCGGCCCCCAGTTCCGTTGCCCTGGCGAGCTTTTCGGGCCTGCGCGAGGTGACGCTGACCGTCGCGCCCACGGCTTTCGCCATGGCGAGGGCGAAGGTCGCGACCCCGCTGCCGATGCCGGGCAGCAGCACGTGTTCCCCGGCGGTCAGCCCGCCGCGGGTGAACAGCGCCCGGTACGCGGTGAGCGCGGCCAATGGGAGCGCGGCGGCTTCGGTCCAGCTCAGGTGCGCGGGCTTCGGCAGGACGTTGCCCGCCGGGACGACGACGTACTCGGCCAGCGTGCCGTTCGTCGGCACCCCGAGGATGGCGGGGACTTCCGGCACGACGTCCGGCTCGGCCCAGTCGAGGGACGGGTTGACGACGACCTCGGTGCCGATCTCGACGCTCGTGTCCGCGCCCGCGGCCACGAGCACTCCGGCGCCGTCCGAGCCCAGCACGGCCCAGGGATCGGCCGGAGTGCGACTGTCCACGATGAACAGATCCCGGTGGTTCAGCCCGGCTGCCTTCAGCTGGACCAGCACTTCGCCCGGTCCGGGTTGCGGCGCCGGGACCTCCGCGACCCGCACCCCGCCGACTCCCGCCGCGCCTTCGTGAACCACTGCCCGCATCGCTTTTGTTGTCACGTCCGCGAACGTAACAGCCGGGCCGCCCCCTGCGGAGCCCCGGGCGAATCCCGTCACAGCGGGGAATTTTCCGCTCCGGGCCCCGCCGCGCCGACCGGGCTGAGCTGATCGTTTTCACTAGGCTAGTTTGGATATATGACTCCTCGAACCGCCGCAGCGGCGCCGTTCGCCGCACTCGGCATCGGGTGCGCGATCGCCGGCGGACTCGCGTCCGCGGTCATCGCCCCGCATCCGACCCCGCACGGCGCGTGGGCGGTCGCATATCTCGTCCTGGTCGGCGGGATCGCTCAGGTCGGTCTCGGAATCGGTCAGGCATTGCTCGCCCCGAACCCGCCGGCTCGACGGCTGGTCGTCGCTCAAGTCGCGGCCTGGAATCTCGGAAATGCAGCCGTGCTAGGCGGAACGCTCTCTGGCGTGCCGCCCGTCGCGGACGTCGGCGGCGCGGTTCTGGTCGTCGGCCTGGCGCTGCTGATCCTGGGCGGGCGCGGCGGGTCGCGGGACGGCCGCGCCCGCTGGGTTCGGCACGGTTTCCAGGCGTTGGTCGTGCTGCTGCTGGTCAGCATCCCGGCCGGGCTCGTCCTCGCGCGGATCGGGCCGTCCTGAGTCCGACGTCACGTCCACCGGCCCGCTATTTTGCACTATTATTCTCATAAATACTCTTTCCGGGAGGTTCCCGTGACCGGCTCGTCCGACGTGTACATCAACGGCACCAGCACCGACCCGGCGCTCCGGGCCGGCCAGGACCTCCGGGCCCGATCCGGCCGGATTCTGGCCGAGTACCGGGAAAAAGCCGCCGTGGTCACGGAACTCCAGCTCGACGGCAGCGCTCGCGCGGAGGCCAACGCGCGGCTGATCGCGTTCGCCTCGGGCCCGTTGACCGAGTACCTGTCCGCCGCCGACCGCGTCCTCAACGCGACCGCCGCCGGAGCCCCCGCGACCCGGCTGCTGGTCCGCGCCCTGCGGCGGATCCAGGACTCCGTGCTCCGCTCCGTCGGCGAACTGCGGGAAGCCGACACCTCAGCCCAGGTCAGCCATGCCGCGCAGGCGTTGGACGCGCTGCTCGCCGCCTACCTGGACGCCGAGACGAATGTCCTGCTGCCCGCGCTGGCCGACCTCCCCGGCGCCGATGTCCCCGTCCTCGTCGACGACCTCCGCACGCTCCTCGACGGCGGCGAGCTGGACCGCGCGGAAGTCCTGGACGTCCGCGAAATCCCGCACGGCACCCGGCATCCGCGCATCTTCGGCCGCTACGCGCGGCTCGCGCCCGGGGAATCGTTCGTGCTCGTCAACAACCACGACCCGAAGCCGCTGCGCCGCGAGTTCACCGCCGCGCACGGCGAGGATTTCACCTGGGAGTACGTGGAATCCGGGCCGGAGAAGTGGCGGGTCCGGATCGGCCGCGCCGCGGTCCCGGCCTGACCCCTGTGCCCGCGCCGACCCCCTTCGGCGCGTCCCCCGCGGCGGCCGGCCTCCCCGCCCCGGCCGCCGCGGACCGGCTTCACACTCCTGCCGCCGATCGGTCGCGAGCAGCGGAATCCTTTCCCTGCCAAGCCTCGCCGCATCGACCATCCACATCAGACAGTTGCCGACCAGCTCGGCTCCTCGTCCTCCAAGATCGGGATCACCGGCGACAGAAGGTGATCCGCGTGCTCGGTGACCTCGCCGCGGACCAGCCGGAAGACCCGGAAGCTCAGCTGGTGCTCCGGATGTTCGTCGTCGTGGACGTACAGCAATCCGTACGACCCCGGAGCGAGCCGCCCGACTTTAGCGAACAAGTCGATCACCTCGGCGCCCTGCTGCCCTCGGTGATTCGGGTGCCCGCCGAGGTGGATGTAGTACCGCCCGTTCATCGGCTGGAGATCGATCAGCGCGTAACCGGCCAAGTCGTCGACCAGGGCCTGGATCTCGTCGAGGCGAAGCGGCGGTTCGTCGTCAACCGCTTCGGCGGTCGAGCGAAGACTGATCCACCCGTGGTATTCGAACATGGCGAAAGCCTAGGCTCGGCCAAAAGGAAAAGGCGATCAGTTTTCCGGTCAGCGGCGACGCTTCGCCGTCGGCTTCAAATGCGCCAAACACAACGACGGCTCGACGAACGCCTCGAGCCGCTCCGCCGTCAACGGCGCGCGCACCTCGGCCAGCACCCCGCGCATCAGCCCGAGATGCAGCCCGCACACGACATCCCGCCGTTCCTCCGCGACCTCCCGGAACGGGCAGTGCCGCAACCGGATCACCGGACGCTCGAGGTCACCGTCCAGGTCCGGGGCGAATCCGGCGTCACTGAGCACAGTGGACAGTCGCCGGAGACCCTCGGCCTCGTCGACGCGCCGGGTCGGCGGCGGACGATCGGCCAGGTAGCGGCCCCACGCTTCCCCGGCGGATTCCGCTGCCTTGCCGGGATCAGCCACGTTTTCCGCGATCAAGCCGGTCAGCATTTCCGCGAGCAGCCGGTAGCTGCGCCGTCCCTCGGCGGCTTCCTCGGCGATCGCGACATAGACAGTGCGCGGGCGGCCGGGTCGGGTGCGGTCTTCGACGCGGCGTTCGGCGAGGCCGGATTCGACCAGTCCGTCCAGGTGGAAGCGCGCGGTGTTGGCGTGCAATCCCACTTGCGCGGCGACGTCCTGCACCGCGACCGGACCGCCCGCCGAACGCAGCGCGTCCAGCACCCGGGCCCGGCTCTCGCCCAATGCACGGGAGCCGGGCGGGTCGGTCAGCGTCTGCTCGCTCATGCGGGACAGTTTAACCGAGCAGACTAGGGCAAACTACCGCAGCGCGGGGATCTCCGGTCGCGGGCTGCCCCAACCGGTCCGAGATCGCCTGGTTCACGACCGCATCTCCGGGCGCGGCTGCCCGGCGACCAGCGGCGTGTCCACCCCGAGATCGCCGAGTTTCACCGCTCCGCCGGGGCTGTCCAGCGGCGCGTCGCGGCCGGGCAGGGTTTCGCTGAAGAACCGGGCGTTGTCCTCCGCGTAGACGCGCCAGCGCTCCGGAAGGTCGTCCTCGTAATAGATCGCTTCAACAGGGCACACCGGTTCGCAGGCGCCGCAGTCCACGCATTCGTCCGGGTGGATGTAGAGCGAGCGTTCGCCGACGTAGATGCAGTCCACCGGGCATTCGTCCACGCACGCCCGGTCCATCACGTCGACGCACGGCTCGGCGATCACATACGCCACGGCCCGCTCCCTTCCACCCGGCTTCGTTTTTACCAATGTACTCGGTAAAAAGGGTCACGCGAGCGGGATGGCGCGGAAAACTCCGTCCGGATCGTAGCGGTGTTTGATGTCTCGCAGCCGGGAGGTGTGGCGGCCGAACGGCTCGGCGGAAGACACATCCGGCCCCAGCAGGTTCGCGTACGCGCCCGGCAAGGCGTAGGGAGCCAGCGCGGCCGACGTGGCATCCGCCCAGGCCCGGTCGTCATTGCCCTCCCCCAGCCCGAGCACCTCGACCATCAGATGGTCCTCGCGCAGCGGGAACGGCGTGGCCGCCACCGGGATCCGGGAAGCCACGCCGTGGAAGTGGTGGATCGACAGTCCGGACAACGGCGACGTCCGGGCTTCCGCCTGCCGCACCAGCGCCGAGGCGATCTCCGGAGTGAACGCTGACAGCGACCGCGTGCGGATGGTGACCGATCGGCCGCCGGGGAACATCTCGTCGCGGCGAGCGATCTCTGCCGCGTACGACGACACCGGAGCGATTTGCGAGGCGAGCGGCGGTCCGAGCCGGGCCAAGAAGCCGTCGGGATCAGCGTTGCCGCACCACGTCGGCCAGACCAGCACGCACAGCGAACCGTCCGCACCGGCGAGGACCCCGGTCTGCACGGTGAGTTCGTCCGGCGCCTCGGCCTGGATTTCCGCGACCGCGGCGAAAACCCGGGCCGCCTCAGTCGCCGGATACCAGACCGGGCCGGTCGTGATGTGCGGTGCCGCGTGCAGCCGCACTCCGAGCGACGTCACCACGCCGAAGTTCCCGCCGCCGCCCCGCAGCGCCCACCACAGGTCCGGCAGCCGCGAAGCGTTGGCGAGCACGACTTCGCCGTCCGCGAGGACGATCTCCGCACCGAGCAGGTTGTCCGCGGCAAGCCCGTATTTCCCGAGAAAAGGCCCGTATCCGCCGCCGAGCGCGAGCCCGGCGAAGCCGACGGTGCCAATCGTGCCGACCGCTGCGGTCAGGCCGTGCACCCCAGCCGCGGCAAGCACATCGTTGGCCCGCGCGCCGCCGCCGACCACCGCGGCTCGCCGTCCGGCATCGACCGCGACCCGGTTCAACGGACGCAGATCGAGCGTGATCCCGCCGTCCGCCAGGGCGCGTCCGGCCCAGTCGTGGCCGCCGCTGCGCACGGACAACGACAGGCCCAATTCGCGCGCAACCCGCACCGAGGCTTGGACATCGGCTGTGCTCCGGCATTCCACGACCACGTCCGGCCGCGCGACGACGGCGGCGTTCCAGACCGTGGCCGCCGATTCGTACTGTGGACCGGAAGTATGTACTTGCTCGGCAGGCAATCTGGCCCGCAAGGCGCGGGCGGCATCCTCGGCGGTCATGGGCGGCTCCCCTGCTCGTCGATCCCGACTCTAGGGCCGAACCGGCCGGAAATGGCAGCCGCGCAAGGAAAAATTCAGTGATTCACATAAGTCGCCGACGCCTCGCTGAGCGCCTCCAGCGCGGCCCGGACGCCGCCGTGCGCCTCTTCGCCGGACCGGCACGCGGCGATGATCGTGCGGTTCAGCACCGGCCGGGTCGCGAGCATCCGGACCCCGTCGGGCACCGGTCCGCGCGCGAGCCGCGGGACGAGCGCGGCGCCGACGTTGCCCGCGACGAGCGCCAGCTGCGTCACGTAACTCCCGATGGTGCAACTGATCCGCGGCTCGAGGTCCTGCGAACGGAGCACGTGCACGAGCCATTCGTAGCAGCCGGAACGGCCGGTCCAGCTGATCCACGACACGTCGTCCACCTCGGAGAGATCGACCGTGCGCCGGTGCGCGAGCCGGTGCCCGGCGGGCAGCGCGAGATCGGCTACGTCGGAGAACAGCGTGACCTGCGTGATCCCCGCCGGCACCACGGTCGGCCGGTCCGCCCAGCTTTCGAACACCGCGACGTCGAGGTCGCCGGCGAGCACCTTCGGCAACGTTTGTTCAGCTTCGCCCTCGCCCAGCGTCACGTTCAGCCGCGGGTGTTGTTCGGTGAGCGTGGCGAGCGCGGGCGGGAGCAGGGCGTGGACGCACGTCGCGATCGACCCGATCCGCAACGGCCCGAAGACGTCCTCGCGCAACCGTTCGAGATCCGTGCGCGCTTCGGCCAGTTGCGCCAGCACGCGTTCGGCGTGTCCGACCAGCACCTGCCCGGCGCGCGTGAGCCGCACGGTCCGGCCGCGCGGTTCCAACAGCGCCAGGCCCGCTTCCCGCTCCAGTTTCGCCAGCTGCTGCGACACCCCGGACGGCGTGACGTGCAGCGCCGCCGCCGCGCGGGCGACCGAGCCGTGCTGCGCGACCGCGTGCAGGGCGCGCATCCGATCCACACTGAACACGGTAGTGATGCTACCGGATTTTCCGCAGGAACATTCACTTGTCCTTGATAGTTAGCGGCCCCACGATAGAAGGCATGACCACCGAACCCGCCACGCTGCCGACCGCCGGTCCGATCGCCGCCCTCACCGGCCGCGCCGACCCTCGGCTGCTGGCCGCGGCCGGCTGCCTCTGCATCGCGCTGACCTCGGTGCTCATCAAGGTTTCCGGGGCGAGCGGGGCGACCAGCGCGTTCTGGCGCTGCGCCCTCGCACTGCCGGTGCTCGCGGTGCTGGCGTTCAGCGAGGCGCGCCGGACCCGCGTGCGCGCGAAGATCCTGCTGCCGCTGCTGGCCGGGCTCGGGCTGGGACTCGACTTCGTCTTGTGGGGCGAGGCGATCCCGCGCGTCGGTGCGGGCGTCGCGACCATGTTGCTTTCGGTCCAGGTGGTGATCGTGCCGCTGCTCGCGTTCGTCTTCCTCAAGGAGCGGCCGGACCCGCGGTTCAAGTTCGTCGCACCGACGCTGATCGTCGGCATCGTGCTCGCGGGCGGCGTGTTCGGCTCGTCGATGAGCGGCTCGAACCCGGTGCTGGGCATGGTTTTCGCGCTCGCTGCCGGCGCGGGCTATTCGGGCTACCTGCTGTTGCTCCGGCTCAGCAGCAGCCCCGCGACGCAGGTCCGTTCGCTGTCTCTGGCCACCGTGTCGGCGGGCTTCGTGTCGGTGGCGCTCGGACTGCCGTTCGGCCGCCTCGACCTCACGCCCAGCCTCCCCTCGCTCGGCTGGTTCGCCGCGCTGGCACTCGTCGGCCAGGTCATCGGGTGGCTGCTGATCGCCGGTGCGCTGCCTCGGCTGGCGGCCTCGACCGGCGCGACGATGATGCTGCTGCAGCCAGTCGGCGCGGTCGCCTTCGGATTCCTGCTGCTGAGCGAACGCCCGGGCGCGGTCCAGCTCGTCGGCTGCGTGATCGTGCTCGGCGCGGTCTGTTTCGCCGGTCGCGGCGCGACGAAGCGGCCCGCGGTTCAGTCGTCGGCCAAGCTCAACCCGACCGAATCGAGCAGCCCGCGCGCCATGTCCCTGAACTCGTCGCGGCGGTGATCGACCAGGCCATCGCCGCCGAGCAGGTCCGCGGCCAGTTCGTCGACCGGCCAGCAGACCAGCTTGCCGTGCCGTCCGAGCAGCAGCCCGACCTCGCGGATCCGGTACAGGTCGGCGACGTCGAGCCAGGCATACAGCAGGATCTGCCACAGCCAGCGCCCGGCCCGGTCCGGATCGCCGACGGTCAGCACGGTCTTCACGTCCAGCAGCGTGCCCTCGGCGATCCCCGCTTCGGGATCGAGCTTCCCGAGCAGGAGGTCGCCGTCCGCCCAGCCGGGCACGATGGTCGGCCCGGCGATGCCGAGCGGATAGCCCTCGGGCGGCGCACCGGCGAGGCGGCGCAGTTCCCACAGCGCACCGTTGTCGTGTAAGCGTTTCGCGAGTTCCGCCAGTTCGGTCACCGCCGCGTCGGCGGGCAGGGCGCGCAGGTCCGCGATCGTGCCGCCGCCGTCGACGACCCGGGCGAGCCGAGCGTCGATCTTGCCGGAGCGGTAGATGTCCTCGCACGCCGACAGCACCCAGTTCGTCCGCGCCAGACCAGCCTCCGCGCCCGGCCCGCCGAGCACGCCGGGCGGGGCGTGCTGCGCTTGATAGCGGCGAGCGCGTTCCAGCAGTTCACCCCACAGCTCCTCGGCACCCGGGAGCGCCTCGCCGCGAGGCATGCCGTCGCCGAGGTCGAGCCAGGTCGCTGCTGCCGGACGGATGCCGAGCGCCCGCGCCTGGTACTCCGGCGGCAGCTCGTCGTGCGTCGGGTACGCGGCGGCCTGCGCGTGCGCCCACGGACCGCTGCCCCACTGCGCGCGCACCATCCCGAGCAGCGCGTAATACGGCGGCGCGGGCTGCACGAGGTCCGCGATCCGCTGGCCGAACGCGCCGCCGATCTCGGCCCAGTGCTGGCGCGGCGGGCGGGCAAGCGCAGGCCGGATCGGGCGCACGCCGTTCGTCGCCTCCTCGACCCGGCGCGCGGCCGCGGCCGTGCCGGTGAAGACGCGAGCGCACCAGCGCGCGAGTGTCCCTCGCGGGTCGGCAAGCTCGGACGTCAACGACACCCGGCCAGTATCTCCCGGGACAGGAACGGCAGCAGCAGATCGAGGAATTCGCGCGGCCGGTCGAGCGGGACCAGGTGCCCGCAGTCCGGCAGCACGTGCCCGGTGAGGTCGTCGGCGATCGGGCGCAGCTGCTGCTCCAGCGCGTCGCCCACCGGATTCGCGCCGATCGCCAGCGTCGGGACGGTCAGCCGCTTCGCCGCCTCTTCGGTCAGCTGGCGGGCGCTTTCGGGCAACGCCCGGTAGTACTCGAAGGCGCAGCGGAGTGAGTCGGTCCCGGTGTACGCCTCGGCGAACGCTGCCTGGAGGTCCGCCGGAACGCCGCGGCCGAGCGTGCCCTGGTCGAGGAACCAGCCGACGTACTCCGCCTCGTGTCCATTAAGGACAGTCTCGGCGAGGCCCGGCACCGCGTGGAAACCGAACCACCACGGCGGGCTGGCCGGGAAACCCCAGGGCAGCGACTCCATCAGCACCAGACGGCGCACCCGCTCCGGCTGCCGCAGCGCCAGCAGCAACGCGCCTGCCACCGCCAGGTCGATCGCCACCACGTCGGCGTCCGCCTCCCCCAGCGCGTCAAGCAAAGCCGCGACATCGTCGGCGACGGCTCCAGCGTCGAAACCGCTCTCCGGACGGCCGCTCCCGCCCAGGCCGCGGAGGTCCGGCGCGATGACTCGGTACTGCTCGGCGAGCGTCGGGATGACCTTGCTCCACAGCTGCCAGGTGTGCGGGAACCCGTGCAGCAGCACCACCGCCGGACCGCTCCCGGAGACGGCGACGTTCAGCCGGACCCCGTTCGCCTCGACCTGCCGCACCGCGTTCATCGGACCTCCCGTGGTTACCATTGGTTACCAGCACACGGTAGGTAACCCAGAACGTGCCGCCAAGACGGCACTTTCCCGACAGGTGGTGAGCCCGAGGTGACCCCCTCCGCCCGCGGCGATCTGTTCGACCCGGCCTGCCCGACGCGGCGGCTGCTCGACCGGATCGGGACGAAGTGGACGTCGATGACGGTCAAGATCCTCGCCGAGGCCGCGCCGGACGAGGTGCGGTTCGCCGACCTGCGCCGCCGCATCCCCGGGGTGTCGCAGAAAATGCTCTCGGTGACTCTGCAAAGCCTCGTCCGTGACGGTCTCGTCTCGCGGCGCGTCGAAGCCACCGTGCCGCCCCGGGTGCATTACCGGCTCACCTCGCTGGGTGCATCGCTGGAATCCGCGCTCGCGGTGTTGCGCACGTGGGCCGAAGAACACATGGCCGACGTCGACCAGGCCAATCAGGAATCCGAACGGTAATTTTCCGCACACAGGCGAGTCGGTCAGCCACTGCGACGCCAATTCGGCACACACTCACCCGCTGTGGAGTCGCCAACCGAACGGGACAGCAAACCCGCACGGCACGCAATCGGACAGTTCTTCGCGCATCCGCTCGCGTCGTTCCGGATCATCACCGCGATTTGGGCGCTGCTGACGCTGCTCGGCGCGGTGATGGCGCTGTCGTCCTCGGCCGCCGCAGCCAACCCGACGGTGGGAACCGGCGTGTACCAAGCCTTTTTCCGGCATCTGACCTTCGTCGCGCTCGGCGCGGTCGCCTTCGTGCTCGGCCTGCGCATCCCGTTTTCCCGCATGCGCAAGGCAGCCACGCCCGCGCTCGCCGCGGCGGCCGTGCTGCTGCTTCTCGTGCTGACCCCGCTGGGTTCCGACCACGGCGGCGCACAACGCTGGCTCGCCGCCGGGCCGATCACCTTGCAGCCAGTGGAAATCGCGAAGGTCGCGCTGGTGTTCTGGGGCGCACATTTGCTCGTTTCGAAGCAGCGTGTGCTGCACCATTGGCGGCATCTGCTGGTGCCGCTGATCCCGGTGACGCTCGCGTTGTGCGCCCTGCTGCTGGCCCAGCCGAATCTCAGCGGCACGGTCACGCTCGCGTTGATCACCTTGGGCTTGCTGTGGTTCGCGGGCGCGCCGAAACGCTTGTTCGCCGCCATTCTCGCCGGCGGGGTCGTCGGAATCGTCGTACTCGCCCTTTTCGCCAGTTATCGGCTCGCGCGCATCCTTTCTTTTCTCTCGCCGAACCCCGATTCGAGCGGCAGCGGCTACCAGGCGCAACAGGCGCAATACGCCCTCGCCGACGGCGGCTGGTTCGGCGTCGGCCTCGGCCGGGGCGCGGCGAAGTGGAGCTATCTGCCGGACGTCCAGAACGACTTCGTCTTCGCGCTCGTCGGCGAGGAACTCGGCTTCGCCGGCTGTCTGCTGGTGCTGGGGCTGTTCGGTTACCTCGCGGTGATCGGCCTGCGCACCGCGTCCCGGGTCACCGATCCGTGGGTGCGGCTCGTCGCCGGGACGACCACCTTGCTGCTGGTGGCGCAGGCGCTGATCAACATCGGCTACGTCGCGGGCGCGCTGCCGGTGACCGGCGTGACGCTGCCGCTGGTGTCCGCGGGCGGGACGTCGCTCGTGGTCACCATGCTGCAGTTCGGCATCCTCGCCCAGGCCGCGCGCGAGGAACCGGCCGCGCAGACGTTCCTCGCCGGGCTGCCGAAGAAGGCCTCCGGTACAGTCCGAGCGTGATCAAGAAGGCACTCTCCGCTACCTTCGCGGCTGTCGCGCTCGCGGGCCTCGCCGCGTGCTCCAACCCGACCGGCAAGTCGTGGGCGATCACCTACGAGGTCACCTCCGACCAGCAGACCACGGCCACCGGCGTCACCTACGGCGAATCGGGCAACCGCTACGAGGACAAGGTCGCGCCGCACCAGCTCTCCGGCCCGCTCGGACTGCCGTGGAAACAGGACGTCGTGGTCAGCGCCGGACAGGACGCGTCGGTCACCGCGACGCCGTCGACCGCGGCGACCCTGCGCTGCCGGATCCTGCTGGACAAGACGAAGGAACTCGCCAAGGCGAGCGCCCCCGCTCCCGGCAAGCCGGTGACCTGCAAGCACACCACCGACTCCTGATCCGTCCCGGAGAGTCCCCGCGGACTCACGGGGCGTCGCGGACTCCTCTCCGCCGCTCGGTACGCTCGTGACCTTCGGGTGAACGCGAGATGGCCGCCAGGCGAACCGGCGGACCGGAGAGGGGTTGTATGGCGACCACGGCCGGAGCTTCCAGCAGCGAGACGTACGACGCGATCACCCATTTCGCCCAGGCGATGCCGGGCTGGGTGCAGTCTCTCGTGCTGGCGTACACGCATTACGGCCTGGTCCTCGTGGCCCCGTTCTTCGCCTGGCTCTGGTGGCGGGCGCGCCCGACCGGTTCGCCCGAGCGGATGGCGGCGGCGCTGCTGGTCCCGGCGGCCACGGTGGTCGCGTACGTGCTCAGCGAGATCGTGAAGGCCTTCGTGCACGAGCAGCGTCCGTGCCGGGGACTGCCGCCGGAGGCGATCGTCGGCGTCTGCCCGCCGCCGGGCGACTGGTCGTTCCCCAGCAACCACTCGACCATCGCGGCCGCCGTCGCGCTCGGCGGGGCTTTCGCCTGGCGCAAGGGCGCGCCGTGGCTCGCGGCTTTCGCGGCGACGATGGGCTTTTCGCGGGTGTTCGTCGGGGCGCACTATCCGCACGACGTGCTGATCGGGCTCGCGCTCGGAGCCGGGATGGCGTTGCTGCTGCAGCGGTACGCGCTGGCTCCGACGGCCGGGCTGGTGCGGCGGTTCTCGGGCAAGGTGCCGTTCGGGTTGCTGGGTGTCGCACCCGAGGGTGCGGAGGCTACGACGGTGCTTCCTCCGGCCGAAGAGAAGCCACGGGGACCACGCCGGAGCCGTCCCGACGCCGCGCCGGTTCGCCCTGAGGACGCTGGTTCGCTGCCGGCGCGTGGGCCACGGCCCGATGCGGCGCCTCGGGACGCCAGCAACCGCCCGGCCCGTCCGCGGAATCCGCAGCCGGAAGACCGTGCCGCAGGGGGTCCGCCGCCGCGGAGGCAGAATTCGCAGCCGATCCGCACCGCCGAGCCGCAAGCCCGTCCGGCACGCCCGCGGCAGAATTCGCAGCCGATGCGCACCGCGGCACCGGAGCCCCGTCCCGCCGACGCGCCGCCGCAGAACCCGGGCCGTCCGCCCGCACAGCCACCGGCGCGCGGTGCCAACCAGCCGCCTGCCCGTCCGGCGCGCTCGCAACAGCCCCGTCCGGCAGGTCCGCCGCAGTCCCGCGGCACCGGTTCGCCGCCGCGGCCGTCGAACCAGGCTCCGGGCGGTCCGCCGCCGGAGGTCAGCCCGGGAGATCGCCCGTCGCGGCGAACTCCAGGCGCTTCGCGACCGACACCGCCTGGTCGGCGAAACGCTCGTAGAAACGCGTGAGCAGGCTCAGCGCGACCGCGATCCGCTGGTCTTGGGTCCAGTCCGGCGCGGTGACCGTCGCCATCACCTGGGCGTGCAGCGCGTCCACGCGCTCGTCGGCGCGGCTCAGTTCGGCGTAGCCGCCGCGGGCCTCGCCGTGCACGAGGTCGGCGAGCCGCTCGGCCATCGCCGAGGTGACCTCGCCGAGTTCCGCGAACACCGGCTCGAGGTCGGCGGGCACGGTCGGGTCCGGGTGGCCGCGCCGGGCGGTGCCCGCGACGTGCGCGGCGAGGTCGCCCATCCGCTCGATCTTCTCCGCGCAGTACACCGCGGCCAGCACGGCGCGCAGGTCGCCCGCCACCGGAGCCTGCAGCGCGAGCAGCGAATACGCCTCGTCCTCGCAGGCAGCCCGCTGGTCGTCGAGGTCGGCGTCGCCGCTGAGCACCTGTTCGGCGAGCGGCAGATCCGTGGTCAGCAGGGCTCGGGTGGCCCGGCGCATCGCCTCGGCGGCTGCCTCGGCCATCGCCGCCAGACGCCCGTCGAGCTGTTTCAGGTCGTCCTGGAAGCCTTCGCGCATGTCGAGCGACTTTACCGGCGGCCCGCGAACAGGCCCGCGTCGGCCAGCGGCCAGGCCTCTTCGGGCTCGGCCAGCTCGTAGCTGTGGCTGCCTTCGTGCCCGCCGGGCACCCGGCAGAACACGCCCTCGTCGGACTCCGCGCCGCACAGCGCGCGGGTCTCCAGCACGCGGCGGCCGGGCCACCAGCGCAGCCACATCAGCGGCTCCTCGCCGCGTCCGCCGACCTGGCTCGCGTGCTCGTGGCCGTGCCCGGCCTCCAGCTCGCAGAACAGCTCGGGCTCCGTCCCGCGGACCGCGACGCTCCGCAGGACCGAGCGCTCGCGCCCGGTCAGCTCCACCGGTTCGCGGCACAGCGCACCTTCGGCCATGCGGCCAGCGTAAACGGCCGCCGCCGATTCCGCGCGCAGGGCCCGGCCGCGAGCGCGTCCCGCGTGCCGGACCCCGATCACCGGCAGGTCAGCGCACCCGCTCCAGGAGCGCGAACAGGTTCTCCCAGTGCCGCTTCTCGCCTTCCTCGTGGTACGCCGCCGTGTCCGACATCGTGAACCCGTGCGACGCGCCCTCGTACACCTCCGACCGGTAAGTAACGCCTGCCTCGTCGAGGGCGTGCTCCAGCGTCTTGATCTGCTCGGCGGTGGCCGACGGGTCCTGGTCGGCGTGCCCGAAGTACACCTCGCCGGTGATCGAGCCGACCCGCAGGTGCGGGCTGTCGGGCTGGTCGGTGGCGAGGCGTCCGCCGTGGAACGACGCGATCGCCTTGACCCGGTCCGGGAACGCCTCGATCACGCGCAGCGCGTTCGTGCCGCCCATGCAGTAGCCGGTGATCACGACCGGGCCCTCGGCGACGCCGTCCTGCGCGGCGAACCAGTCGAGGTACTTCTCCGCGTCGCGGGTGATCGCCTCGGTGTCCAGGGCCTCGATGAGCGGCATCAGCTTGCCGAAAACCTCGCCGCGCCGCTCCGGGTCTTCCAGCGCGGAGAAGTCCACCAGCGGCGTCCGGCCGCCGCGGTAGAGCAGGTTCGGCGCCAGCACGGCGTAGCCCGCCTCGGCGATGCGGTCGGCCATCTCCTCGATCCGCGGCCGGAGCCCGAACGCGTCCGGGAAGAGCAGCACCCCGGGATGCGGCCCGCCGTCCGGCACGGCCAGGTACGCGTCCGCGGTCCCGTCGGCGGCCGGAACGTCTGGCTTTTCCTTGCGCATCCGCTTTGTCCTCCCTTGAATACAGTGCCTTCGCGATCAATCTATCCCCGTCCGGCGACGGGCCGCCGCGCCCCGCGAATGTCCCGTTTCCTGTCTTGTTAGTGGACTGAACCACTGCGGTCGGCGGATTGACGGAGTCCGGTTTGCCCGGTCAGGATCACCGGGCCCGCTCCGGGCCGCCCTCCGCAGAACGGACTGTCGATGGCCAGACCTCCTCGCTCCCCGCGCACCCGGAACCGGGTCGCCCTTGCCGCGCTCGTCCTCCTCGGCGGGCTCGTCCCCGCCCAGGCCGCGCACGCCGCTCCCCCGCGCCAGCCGGACGCCGGCCCGCCCGCGTTGGACCGGAATGGCTGTGCCCGCATCGAAAACTCGGTGCCCCAGCTGGCCGACTGGCCGAAGGTGCGCAGCGCGATGCCGCAGAACCCGGTCGACGAACGGCGGATCAAGCAGATCGTCTCCGGCATGTCGCTGGAGGAAAAAGTCGGGCAGATGACCCAGCCCGAGATCGCCGCGATCACGCCGGCTGAGGTGACCCAGTACTCCATCGGGTCCGTGCTCAACGGCGGCGGCTCGTGGCCGGGCGGGAACAAGCACGCCAGCCAGCAGGACTGGCTCAAGCTCGCGGATTCCTATTGGGACGCGGCGAAGGCCACGAGGGCAAAGATTCCGGTAATTTGGGGCATAGATGCCGTGCACGGAAACAACAATGTGTACGGCTCCACCGTTTTCCCGCAGAACATCGCGCTCGGCGCGGCGCACGACCCGTGCCTGGTGCGCGACGTCGAAAACTCCACGGCGCGGCAGATCCGCTCGACCGGTCAGGACTGGGCGTTCGCGCCGACGCTCGC
Source organism: Amycolatopsis sp. cg13 (assembly GCF_041346965.1). GTDB lineage: Bacteria > Actinomycetota > Actinomycetes > Mycobacteriales > Pseudonocardiaceae > Amycolatopsis. The sequence goes on along the minus strand of NZ_CP166848.1, from coordinate 403,808 downwards.
CGTCGTGCAGGACGACCGCTGGGGCCGTACCTACGAGGGCTTCTCCGAGGACCCGCGCATCACGCGCGCCTACGGATACGAGGCCATGAACGGCCTGCAGGCCGGTGCGCGGCTGCGGATCGGCCCGAACGGCGTGATCGGCACCGCCAAGCACTTCATCGGCGACGGCGGCACCACCAACGGCCAGGACCAGGGCGTCAACGCTTCGTCTGAAGCGGACATGATCAACCTGCACGGCCAGGGCTACTACGGCGCGCTCGCCGCGGGCGCGCAGACGGTCATGGCGTCGTTCAACAGCTGGACCAACCCCGACCTCGGCATCAACGAGGGCAAGATCCACGGCAGCGACAAGGTCCTCAACCAGATCCTCAAGGGCAAGATGGGCTTCGACGGCCTGGTCGTGTCGGACTGGAACGGCATCGGCCAGGTGTCCGGCTGCACCAACGCCAGCTGCCCGCGCGCGATCAACGCGGGCATCGACGTCGTGATGGTGCCGAACGACTGGAAAGCCTTCATCGCCAACACGGTCGCGCAGGTGCGCGGCGGCGAGATCCCGATGTCCCGCATCGACGACGCCGTCACCCGGATCCTGCGGGTCAAGCTGCGCGCCGGGCTGTTCGAGGAGCGCAAGCCGTCGCAGCGCTGGTACGCCGGTTCGTCGGACGCGCTCACGGACAAGGAGCTCGCGCGCGAAGCGGTGCGCAAGTCGCAGACGTTGCTGAAGAACAACGGCAACGTGCTTCCCTTGGCGCGCAACGCGAAGGTGCTGGTGGTCGGCAAGAGCGCGGACAGCATCCAGAACCAGACCGGCGGCTGGACGCTGACCTGGCAGGGCACCGGGAACACCAACGCGGACTTCCCTGGAGCCACTTCGATCCTCGCTGGACTTAAGGAGGATCTCGCCAACGTCACGTTCGATCCCACTGGCACCGTCGACCCGAAGGGTTACGACGCTGTCATCGCTGTCGTCGGCGAAACTCCGTACGCGGAAGGCGTCGGCGATCTGCAGCGGAAGAGCCTTGAAGCGGCGAAGCTGTATCCGGAAGACCTTGCGCTGCTGGACAAAGTCAGCGGCAAGGGCACGCCGGTGGTGACTGTGTATGTCAGCGGCCGTCCGCTGTACGTCAACAAGGAGCTCAACCGTTCCGACGCGTTCGTCGCCGCGTGGCTGCCCGGCACTGAAGGCGGCGGTGTCGCGGACATGCTGGTGCGCGGCAAGGACCGCGGCGGATACCACGGCAAGCTGTCCTATTCGTGGCCGAAGAGCGCGTGCCAGACGCCGCTCAACCCCTGGAGTCCCGGCTACGACCCGCTGTTCGCACTCGGTTACGGCCTCACCTCGCACCAGCGGACCACCGTCGGCAAGCTCGACGAAACCGAAGGCCCCGCCCGCTGCGGGTCGACCGGAGGCGGCGGCACCGCGACCGAGGACCTGCCGATCTACGACCGCACGGATGTCGCACCGTACAAGAGTTTCATCGGCTCGGCGTCGAACTGGGGCGGCACCGAGATCGGTCCCGGCGGCACCGCTTCGCACCCGGAGATCAATGTGGTGCCGGCCGACGTCAACGTCCAGGGCGACGGCCTGAAAGCGACGTGGACCGGCACGGGCGCGGCGCAGCTGTATTCGCAGCATCCCGGCGGCACCGATGATCTGCGCGGGTACCTGAACGCCGACGGCGCGCTCGAGTTCGACGTGATCGTGCATTCGCCGCCGGTCAACCGGACGGTGGTCAGCCTGCACTGCGTCTACCCGTGCTCGTCCGAGGTCAACGCCACGAAGCTGTTCGGCGATCTGCCTGCCGGGCAGAAGTCGACAGTGAAGATCCCGTTGTCCTGCTTCGCGAGCGGGCTGGACTTCGAGAGCGTCGACACGCCGTTCCTCGTCTACACCGACGGCGCGTTCTCCGCGTCGTTCGCGAACGTCCGGTGGTCGCCGGGCGGGGCGAAGGACCTGGACGCGCGCAAGTGCTCCGACCTCACCGGATGAGCCGCTGGGCGGTTTCGATGACCTGAGACCTGGCCGCCGCGCGCGACGCGGCGGCCAGGTCTTCGAACCCGTCCAGCGCCGGAACGTCGCCGACCCGGGTGAACTCCTGGGACACGAACGTCAGCCGCTCGACGCCTTTGTCGCCGAGGTAAGCGCGCAGATAGGACTCCTGGAACTCGAACTTCTCGCGCGGCGTGCCCGGGCCGTATCCGCCGCCTCGCGCGTTGACGACCACGAAGTCCTTGTCCGCCAGCAGCTTTCGGCCGGTCTCCGGGTCGACGAACACACCCGGGAAACTGATCCGGTCGATCCACGCCTTGAGCGTCGCGGGCACGCCGAAGTTGTACATCGGCACGCCGAGCAGCACGGCGCGGGCTTCGCGCACCTCGTTGATCAGCGGCAGGGTCAGCTCCCATTCGCGCTGTTCGTCGTCGTCCGCGATCAGCGTCGCGATGTCTTCCAGCGACAGCACGCCTTTGCGTTCCACTCGGCGGCCGAGCCGCGCGTACGCCTCCTTCAACGGCGGCACCGGATCAGCGGAAACGTCACGGTGGCGCACGGTTCCGCCGCCGCTGCGCCACTCGTCGGCGAACAATGTGCCCAGCTGCCTGCTCACTGACGCCTCGCGGTCGGCGCTCGAATCCACGTGCAGCAGGGGCGCTAGCATGACGGTCATCCGGTTCCTCTCCTCGTCCTTGGTCCTCGGGCCGGCACTCCCATGACGGATCGAGACGGGAAAAGGTGACCGATGGACGACGCACTGGCGCGGCGCTTCGAAGACGAGCGCCCGCGGCTGCACGCGCTGGCCTACCGCATGCTGGGTTCCGCGGCCGAGGCCGAGGACGTCGTGCAGGAGTCGTGGCTGCGCTTGGTCCGGACGTCCGGCGTCGACAACCTCGGCGGCTGGCTGACCACCGTCGTGTCGCGGCTGTGCCTGGACGCGCTGCGGGCCCGCCGGGCAACGCCGGTCTCTTCCGTGCCCGATGCCGCCGGTGGCACTGTCCCCGAGGACGAGATCCTGCTGGCCGGGGAGGTCGGACGCGCGCTGCTGGTGGTCCTCGACCGGCTGGCCCCGCCCGAACGGGTGGCCTTCGTGCTGCACGACCTGTTCGCGGTGCCGTTCGACGCGGTCGGGCCGATCCTCGACCGGACGCCGGCTACGGCGAAGAAACTCGCCAGCCGCGCGCGGTTGCGGGTGAGTGGGGAGCCTGCGGTGCCTGCCGTTGAACTGGCCGAGCACCGGGCGGTGGTGACGGCGTTCCTGTCCGCGGCTCGGGGCGGGGATATGGCGACGTTGCTGACTGTGCTGGCTCCGGATGTCGTCCGGGTTACCGATCCGGCGATGCTTCCGCCAGGTGCTGCTGCTGTGTTGCGTGGGGCGGACGAGGTTGCGCAGGGGACGAAGCTGTTCGCGGGGAACGCGCGGCTGGCCGAGCTGGCGTTGATCGACGGGGATGTCGGATTGGTGCTCGCTCCGGCTGGGCGACTGGTGGGGGTGCTGAAGATCGAGGTTCGCGGGGGTTTGCTCCGGGCGTATGAAGTGGTGGTGAGTGCCGAGCGGTTGGCGGGGATGGAGATCGCGGTGCTTTCTCGCGAGGCTGTATAGGTCGTTATACACATTAAAGGTCGAATGGTTCGTAGCAGTCGAAGGTCTCGATTGAAGCGATCACGCCGTCGGCGGTTTCGACGAATTGGGCAATGTGCGCGACGAGTTCGTCGCCGCGACGGAAAGGGCCCGCGTCACGCGCGATCACCCCGCTCCACGTGAGGCGAAGGATCGCAGTGCCCCCTGCCGCCACGGCCGAGCGCACGTCGTACCGCTGGCTGGACATCAACCCGGCACCGGCCTCCGACGCCGCGAGCATCTGGTCCAGGTTCGCGCGGGCGCCCTCGGGGTTGAGCCGGTTCGGATGTTCGACGGTCGACGCCGTCGGAGCGAAGTGCTTCCGGAGATCCTCGCCGCACTGCCCGGCTTCAAGTGCCCGCAGCAGGGAGGTCGCAAGGGCAACTGGATCGTCAGCCATAAGAACAACTTAAGTTGTACAACCTTGGTTGTCAATTGCATGGTGGACGCTGTGACCCGACTGGACCTGGCCGAAATCGACCTCGCCACCCTCGCTTGGCTGGCGGGCAGTTCCGCGAACCGGGCGATCCTGGCCGAGTTGCACGAGGCGGGCCACCCCGGCGTGCGCAACTCCCACGGATACGTCGTCCAGCACCTCATCGACCGCGCGCCGACAGTCTCCGAACTCGCCGGCCTTCTCGGCGTCACCCAGCAGGCGGCCTCGAAGCACCTTCTCGAACTGGAGCGGCTCGGCTACGTCGAGAGAGTGCCGGATCCCGCCGACAGCCGAGTGCGACGCGCCCAGCTCACCGACCGCGGTCGGCAGCTCATCAACGACAGCCGCCGGATCCGGAAGCAGCTGGACGAGCGGCTGACGAGATCCGCGGGCAAGGACGCGGCCGAAGCGGCCCGGCTAGCCCTGGCTCGCCTGCTCGACGTGACCGGCGGAACCGCGGACGTGATCGCGCGTCGTGCCGCTCTGCCCAGCGAATAGGCGGACGGCACGAGTCATCGCCGCGTGCCCGTAGCGCCCTCCTCGCGATGGTGCATCGCCCGATACCGACCGGGCAGCCTGACCGACAACCTGTATGAAAGCCCGCGCGAAGGCGAATTCCGAGTGGTAGCCGAACCCGATGCCCCACGGAGCAGTGCCCTGCCGTAGACGACGCCGCCGCGGCCGCGGCGCCCCAGGACGGGCATCAGCACCAGACCTGCTCCCTGACCGGACCCCATTCACTGTCCTTTTCGGACATCGCCGCGATCGCGGGCGACGCGGCGGGAAAGCCGGTGCGGTACCAGGCCATGGACCCGGCCGACTTCCACGAAGCCCTCCTCGGCGGAGGCACCCCCGGCCAGGTCGCCGACTTCCACGCCGCCATATACGAAGGCATCCGCAACGACTGCGCCGCAGACGTGACCGACGACGTCCAGCGGATCACCGGCCGGCCGCCGGTCTCCTTCGCCGACTACGCCCGCGCCGCGGCAGGCCTGTGGCGCTGAACGGATGAGGCCTGCCCCAGCCCAGGGGAGGTGGCGTGCCGCGCCAGGCTGGGGCAGGCATAACGGTGCGGTGAGCGATGGGCGGGACGCTCCTAACCGCACCGAGCTTTATCGGGTTTCTCCCCTTTTCGCGGTTTCGGGACCTCCGGGAAGACGACGGTGTCCTCGACTTTCGGGATGACCTCGGTGTCCTCCTCGGCGCGTTCGGCGGCCGCCGCCTCGGCCGTCCGGCGGAATTCCGCCAGGCGGGCTTCCTCGATTTCGGCTTGGACCTCGTAGTCCAGCCGGGCCTTGAGGTCGCGGACCGTCAGCCGGCCGCGCGGCGGCGGGATCGGGCGGCGCGCCCGCCACAGCCACATCGAGAGCAGGACCAGCAGCAGGAGCACGCAACACACGATGACCACTGCCGGATGGCCTGTGCGGGTCGCCTCGCCGAGCGTCTCTGCTGCCTTCATGCGACGCACCTCTCGGCTTCGGAAGTGTCTTCGCGTGCCCCACCACCATGAAGCCGCCCAGTGGCCTGGACCAGCCAGCAAACCGGGAGAAAAGCGGGCGGCAACCGAGCGACTTGCCTTGCCTCGCACACAGTGACCTGCGGTAATCTGACGACCCCGGTTCGTGGCGAAGGAGTGTCGCCCATGGGCGAACGGCGAGAAGGGCTTGTCCGGGCGCGCAAAGCGGCGAACCTGACGCAAGAAAAGCTCGCCGCGCTGCTCCCCGCGGACGAAAAGAGCATCCGGGCGTGGGAATCCGGCCGGTCCGAACCTCGTCCGCACCGGCGCGACCGGCTCGCCCGGCTTCTGCGCATCAGCCCCGCCCGGCTGGAGGAGCTGCTCCGGGAGGGCACGCAGGCAGACCGCCGGGGGCCGCCGAGCGTCTTGCTCCCCGTCATCGTGGACGGGCGGCCCGTCGCGCTGCCGCTGGACCGGGCCACGGTCGCGGCGAGCGTCCTCGGCCGGCTCGTGCCCGCCCTCGGCGACGCGGCCCCGTCAGCGGTTCCGACCACAGAATGGGACGTCATGAGCCCGCTCAGTCGCCGCTCGCTGCTCAAGAACGGCCTGCCGGTCGCGGCTTTGCCCGCGCTGGGAATAGGCAGCGCCGAGCACGTCGCGCGAGCGCTGGAGAATCCCCGGCGGTACATGGACAAAACCGTCACGCACTATTTCCGCAGACAGCTCGACCAGTACAAATACGAGGACGGCGAACGCGGTCCGGCCAAAACGCTTCCGATGACGCTCGGCGTGCTGGACATCATCGACCGCATCGCCCGCGACGCGACCGCCGACGATCAGCGGGATCTTCTGCAAATCGGTTCCGAGGGCGCGGAGTTCGCCGGATGGCTTTATCGGGACCGGCGGCAGATGGAAGACTCGCTGTACTGGCACGACCGCGCGATGGAATGGGCGCAGGCGGCGGGCGACAACACGATGCAGGGCTACATTCTGCTCAAAAAAGCCCAGGTCGCCTACGACGAACGCGACCCGCGCCGGATGCTCATCCTCACCCGGGCGGTGCGCAAGGGCCCCTGGTCGCTGCCCCATCGGCTCCAGGCCGAGGCCGCCCAGCAGGAAGCCCGCGCGGAGGCGATGCTCGGCGCGTCGGCCGACCAGGTGAACCGGAAACTCGACGTCGCGTGGAAACTGCTCGGCGACGCCGGGCCGATCGAATCGCCGCTGGGCGCGCACTTCAACGCGACTCTTCTGAATATGCAAACCGCCATCTGCTACACCGAAGCGGGCGAGCCGCGGCGGTCGGTCGAACTGTACGAGAAGACGTTGAAGGAAACCCAATTCTCCCGTCGCGACTACGGGTTCTTCCTGTCTCTCATGGCGAACTCGCTCGCCCTTTCCGGCGAACCGGACCAAGCCGCCAAAACCGGCCTCGCTTCCGCTCATCGCGCGGCGGAAACGAACTCCCGCCGCACGAGAGAAGAACTCCGGCGGGTCGTCGGAGTGCTCAAGCCGTGGCATAACCGTCCCGATGTACGGGAATTGCGCGAGGCGCTCAACAGCTGACCGCTATCGAAGCCATTCCTGTACTTCGCGGATCACCTGTCGTTGCCAGGCTTGCGTTTGCGGATCGGCGTACTTCGGATCGTCGTGCACCGCGAAGCCGTGCTGCGCGCCTTCGAGCTGGATCAGCCGGTGCCCGCAGGTCAGCTCCCGGTCGGCCGCGCGCGACGACTCGACGGGAACAAAAGTGTCCTTGGTGCCGTGCACGATGAGCGTCGGCGCGGTGATGCGGCGCAGGTTTTGCCGTGCCTCGAACCAAAACGCCTCGTTCAGCACGGCCCGCCCGAGCCGGAACCCCGGCCCGTGCCCGAGATAGCCCTGCTCCTTGAGATCGGCGGCGCCCTTGTCGTCGAGGTAGCCGTCCGCCGACCACGCGGGTTTCTCGTCGATGAACCGGCCGCGGTAGTCGAGGAGGGGGTTGAACAGAACGAGCCGCTCGACGTCGTCCGGCCGCTCGGCCGCGTAGCACGCCGCGACGCCGCCGGAGAAACTCGCCGCCGCGAGAGAGGTGCGCACGCCCGGGACGGCGCTGGACAAGTGCTCGATGCTGCCGCGAATCACGTTGAGCAGAGCGAAAAGCGAGAGATCCTCTTGACGCCCTTCGCTCTCGCCGTGACCGGGAAGGTCGATTCTCAGAGAGGCTATGTCGACTTCGGCCAGACCTTGGGCGAGGCGGGTGAAGAAGCCGCCTTCCTCGCGGGTGACGCTCGCCCCTTGCACGAGCAACACCGCGCGCCGAGGGCTTCCGTCCGGCTCGGTGAGGGTGCTGGCCAGGCGGAGGCCGTCCGGTGTACGAACTGTCCGATAGCTGTCGCGCGACATGGACACTCCCGGAGTTGTCGTCAAGTCCCAGTCTTGCAGGTTCACGACTTCGGGGAGTGAAATAACGCTAGTGGAGTAACGCAGGCCACAGACAGAGCGACCGAGCCGACGACCGGCTCCCCATGGAAGCCGAGGGTGCCACCCCAGAAGAGGCTACTGACGCGGAGATCCTTGGGATCCAAGCCCTACGCCGGATGGGCGAGTTCGGCAGAGGCACTCCGCGCCCCGGGACAGGAACAGCAGGTTTTCGTTGTCCGCTACGCCGACGTTCGGCTGAAGCGAAGCCAGCGGCTCGCTGGTGCGCGGTCGCCACCCTGTCTCTTCTTCGACCTCGCGCACCGCCGTGATCACGGGGTTCTCGTCCGGGTCGACGTATCCGCCGGGCAGTTCCCACACCCACCGGTCGAAGATCCAGCGAAGCCGCGCTCAGCCGCAAGCGCCGGGTGTCGTCGACGAGGCGTTCGCCATGGATCGCCCGATTGGCGGCCTCAGGCGGCCGATCCGGGTCCGTCCGCCGCCTACTTCTTCAGGCGCCGGCTCCCGCCGTGCCAATCCTGTTCCTTCCCGGTCTCCCCCGCCGCCACCCCGAACGACGGCAGTTGCGGCATCTCCCGCAAGCTCCGCTTCAGTTCGGCGAAACCGGCGAACCTCGCCAATCCGACCACGTGGTCCCACAGTTCCACCGCCTCCGCATCGGACGGCAGCCTGCTGATCACCGGGCCGAAGAACGCGACTCCTTCGGGCGGCTGGAAGTGCAGGATCGGCGTCCCGACATCCTTGCCGGTCAGCGAAAGCGCTTCATCAGTCTCCCGCTGGATCTCGGCGTCCCAACGAGAATCATCGACCGCGGAAGCAAGCGACACATCAAGACCCACGCGCGAAAGAGCCGCCGAAGCCGCCGAAAGCGTGCCGTGCGCAGCCCGAGCCGCGGCGGTGTCCTCGACAAGACCGCTCTCGAAGTTCTGCTCCCCCAACACCTCGTACAGCGGGCCAACCGCCTCCCGACCATGCGAGGCGCGCACCGCCGCCGCCAGGCGGAGCAACCTCAAGCCCGCCGTGTGCGAGGCGTCGTACTCCGGCGGGAAGTGCGTCGCGTAGTCCAGGTGCGCGTTCAGCAGGCGCAGCGAGATGAACCGCCAGTCCACCGAGTACGAGCGCTGGCTGGCGACTTGGCGGACCCACTTGCTGGTCATCCACGCGAACGGGCACACCGGATCGAAGTAGAAGTTCAGCTCGGCCATGGCCCAACTCTACGTCGGGCAACGATCAAGCGCCCTTGCTCCGCCGGACCTCGCCCGACAGCTCCTGGTGGTGCTGCACGGCAAGCTGGACGATGTGCCGCACGTGCGGGTCGTCGAGCACGTACACCTGCCGCTTCCCCTCGCGGCGGGCGCGGACCAGACCGGCGAGCTTCAGTTTGCCCAGGTGGTGGCTCGCGGTCGGCACGGTCTGGCCGGTCTCCTCGGCGAGCGTGCCGACGTCGCGTTCCCCGTGCGACAACAGCCAGAGCAGGTGCAGCCGCACGGTCGCGGACAGCAGGCCGAACGTCGCGGCCGCGTCCTGCAGCAGATCGGCCGGGAGCGGTTCTGGCGGGGGCTGGGATGGGGTGGACACGACGGACATCCTCTCGGGTGGGCCCCCAGCGTGACTTAGCCCCCATCAGTTGCACAAGTGTTTGACTGTTTTCGTGATCTGCGCTCTACTGGTCCCCGGCCGGCGCGCTGGCGCCGGTCGATGAGTCTTGCGGAGGAGGTGAGCCGGGTGACCGGCGAAGGAAGTAGTCGGCACGACCGTGCGGGAACCCCGGCAGCCAGCTAGGTCCGGAAGAACCCCGCGCGGTCCGCTGACGCCCAGCTGACCTCGAGGGGACGACCATGACCCGCTTTCCCGACCTGCGCGCCCACGGCGACGCGCCGGTGCTCACTCTCTTCCGGAATCTCGACAGCTCGCCGAAAGGCCTCACCGAGAACGAAGCCGCCGAGCGCTTGCGGCGTTTCGGCGACAATCGCATCGTCGGCACGATCCGAGCGCCCGTCCGCGTCTGGGCCGCTGCGCGCAGCCCGTTCGTGGCGTTGCTGACCGCGCTTGGCGTGGTGTTCGCTGGTGTCGGCGACATTCGCGGCGCGGTGACCGTCGGTGTGATGGTCGTGCTCAGCATCGGTCTCCGCTACTGGCAGCACGCGCGGTCCGAGCGTGCGATCAGTGCGGTTCGCGACCAGATCACCACCACCGTCACCGTGCGTCGGCGCGCGGCGGCGGAGTTTCCTGGCAGCGAGCGCGAGGTGCCCACGGCAGACCTCGTGCCGGGGGACGTCGTGCTGCTCGGGCCTGGTGACGTAATCCCGGCGGACGTCCGCATTGTTGCTGCTAAAGACATTGTGGTCGACCAGTCGGCGCTCTCTGGCGAAGCGCTGCCCGTTGCGAAGCGGGCGCCTCAGCCGGGCAAGCACGAGGAGCACGAACTCGTCGAGACGCCCGCGCTCGGGTTCGCGGGTACGTCGGTGGTCGGCGGGACGGCCACCGCGGTCGTTGCGGCAACTGGCAGCGACACCTACTTCGGCGCGCTGGCCCAGCAATCCGCCGAGCCGCGCGCGGAATCCAGCTTCGACGCCGGGGTGCGCCGCGTCGGGTGGACGCTCGTGCGGTTCATGCTCGTGATGGTGCCGATCGTGCTGGTGGTCAACGGCACGGTCACCGGCGACTGGGCGCAGGCCGGGATGTTCGCGGTCGCCGTCGCGGTCGGTCTCACTCCGGAGATGCTGCCGGTCATCGTCACGACGAACCTCGCCCGAGGCGCGGCGGCGCTGTCCCGGCGGCAAGTGATTGTCAAGCGGCTCAACGCTATTCAAGACCTCGCCGCGATGGACGTGCTCTGCGTCGACAAGACCGGCACGCTCACCGAGGACCGGATCGCGTACGCGCACAGCGTCGACTACTCCGGCAGCCCGGACGGCGAAGCGGCCGAGTACGCCGGGCTGGCGGTGCGGTTCCAGACCGACCGGCACGACCGGCTGGACGAGGCCATCGAGACCCTGTTCGACGGCGAGGACGACCTGGTCACCGACGCGCTGTTCACCGGCGTCGCCGAGATCGGCTTCGACCACGCGCGCCGCCGGGCCAGCGTCGTGGTCCGGCGCGGCAGCGAGCACCTGCTGATCAGCAAGGGCGACCCGGACGAGATCCTGCCGCGCTGCAGCTACGCGCGCCGCGACGGGGTCGTCACCGAGTTCGACGACGCCGCCCGGATCGGCGCAGACGAGCTGGTGCGCGCGTACGCCGAGCACGGCATGCGCGTGCTAGCGGTAGCGGCGAGGGAAGTCAACGCCCGGCTCGACGGATTTGACGAAACTGACGAGAACGAAATGATCCTCGTCGGTTTCGTGGGATTCGTCGACCCGGTCCGCGACGGCGTCGTGAACGCGGTGAAAACCCTTGGCGAGCAGGGCGTCGCGCTGAAAGTGCTGACCGGGGACAACCGGCATGTCGCCGCGCGCGTCGCGGATTCGGCGGGCATTCCGGTCGGCGAGGTCGTGCTCGGCCGCCAGGTCGAAGCGGCGGACGACGCTGAATTGCGCGAGATTGTCAAGGAAACCACCGTCTTCGCGAAGCTCACGCCTGCGCACAAAGCCCGCGTCGTCACCGCGTTGCGGGAGAACGGCCGCGCGGTCGGCTTTGTCGGCGACGGCGTCAACGACGTGACCGCGTTGCGCACCGCAGACGTCGGGATCGCGCCGGACACCGCCACGGACGCGGCCAAGGACGCCGCCGATCTGGTGCTGCTGGAACGCGACCTCGGTGTGCTCGCTCGCGGAGTGGCCGAAGGACGGAGGACGCTCGGCAACACGCTGAAGTACGTCAACATCACCGCCGCGTCGAACTTCGGCAACGTGCTCTCGGTGCTCGCGGCCAGCGCGTTCCTGCCGTTCCTGCCCATCCTGCCGATCCAGCTCGTGGTGTCGAACCTGCTCTACGACCTGGCCCAACTGGCGCTTGCGTGGGACCGGGTGGACGACGACTACCTCAGCAAGCCGCGCCGCTGGGACGCTCGCGGGCTGACCGGCTTCATGCTGGTGTTCGGCCCGTTGTCGTCGCTGTTCGACCTCGCGACGTTCGCGGTGCTGTGGCACGTCTTCGGGGCAGGAGCGGACCCGTTGCTGTTCCAGACCGGCTGGTTCGTCGAGGGTTTGCTCTCGCAGCTGCTGGTCGTGCTCGTCCTGCGCGGGCGCGGCACTCCCCTGCGCGCCAGCCGCCCGGTCGTGCTGGCCACGGCGGCCGCCGCACTCGTCGGGCTGCTGGTGCCGCTGTCACCGCTCGCTGAGCCGCTGCGGATGCAGGCGCTGCCCGCCGGCTACCTGCTGTGGCTGGTGCTCGTCCTGGCCGGGTACGCGCTGGCGGCTCAAGTAGCGAAACGCGGCTACGCACGCCAACGTACGTGGTGGTAACCGTCCTTTCTTGAGGCTTTTCCAACCCTTTTCCGAACTTTTCGCAACAACCAGTGGGAGCGCAGATGACGACTGCGGAGATGCTGCTGCGCCTAGGCACCGGCGTAGGCCTCGGCACAGTAATCGGATTTGAACGCCAATACCGCGCCCGGATGGCGGGACTGCGGACGAACGCCCTGGTCGCGGCCGGGTCGACGCTGTTCGTCCTGCTGTCCGCGCACGGATTCAGCGGAGCGAGCGCCGACCCCACCCGGGTCGCCGCGCAAATCGTTTCCGGAATCGGTTTTCTCGGCGCGGGCGTCATTCTGCGCGAAGGGTTGACCGTGCGCGGGCTCAACACCGCGGCGACGCTGTGGTGTTCCGCCGCGGTGGGTGCGCTGGCCGGAGCCGGGCTGTACACGGCGGCGGGCGCGGGCACCGCGGTGGTGATGGCGGTGAACATCGCGCTGCGCCCGCTCGGCCGGGTAGTCGACCGCCGTCCGGCGACCGGCCGCGAAACCCCGACGTCGTACACCTTCCTGGCGGTGACCAAGGACGATGCGGAAGCGCACGTCCGCGCGTTGCTGGTGCAGGCGCTGGCGCGTACGGACTTCGCGCTGCAATCGGTCACCAGCACCAATACCGACACCGCCGGGCAGGTGCAGGTGCGGGCCGAACTGTCCGCCGATCAGCGCGACGACAAGCAGATGGAGTCGGCGGTCAGCCGGCTGTCCATGGAGCCGTCGGTGACCAGCGTGCGCTGGCAGGCCGAACTCTCCTACACCGAGCAGGACAGCGAGAACTAGACCATGCTGCGTACCTTCCCCACCCGCGGCGCGCTCGTCCGGCCCCGCCGCACGATCGCCGACGTGGCGGTCTTCCTCGGCGCCGCGGCCGCGTTGTGGCTGATCGTGCGGCTCGCGCACGGTGCCGCCACGGCGTGGACTCCGGCGACCGCACCGTCCACAGTGTCCACTGATCCGGCCGAACTTCCTTACTACGCCGGACGTTCGCTGCTGCGGATGTTCGTCGCGCTTGTGTTGTCGATTGGATTCACGTTCGGCTACGCGACCGCGGCCGCCCGGCTGCGGCGCACCGAAAAGATCCTGCTGCCCGCGCTCGACATCCTGCAGTCCGTGCCGGTGCTCGGGTTCCTGTCGGTGACGATCACCGGGTTCATCGCATTGTTCCCCGGCTCGCAACTCGGCCTGGAATGCGCGTCGATCTTCGCGATCTTCACCGCGCAGGCGTGGAACATGACGTTCGCGTTCCACCATTCGCTGGTGTCGCAGCCGCGCGACCTCGACGAGGCGTCACGGCTGCTGCGGCTGTCGCGCTGGCAACGGTTCTGGCGCGTCGACGTGCCGAGCGGCACGATCCCGCTGGTCTGGAACGGGATGATGAGCTTCGGCGGCGGCTGGTTCTTCCTCACCGCGTCCGAAGCGCTCAGCGTGAACAACCAGAAGTTCGCGCTGCCCGGGATCGGCGCGTACGTCGCGACCGCCTCCGAACAGGGCGACCTCGGCAAAGTGCTGCTGGCCGTCGGTGTGATGGTGGTGCTGGTCGTGGGCGTGAACGTGCTGTTCTGGCGGCCGCTCACCGCGTGGTCGGAACGGTTCCGCATCGAGAACTCCGAAGCCGCCGAAGCACCCCGCAGCCTGGTGCTCGACCTGCTGCGCCGCTCCCGGATCCCGACGCTGCTCGGCCGGGTGCTCGGCAAGCTGGTGTTCCCGCTCGACCGTGCGCTGGCGGTCTTCGGGCTCGCCGAGTACCCGCTGCGGTTCTCCCCCGCCCGCCGGCGCGCCGCGGACATCGTGTTCAGCGTCGTGGTCTTCGGGCTGATCCTCTACGGCACGGTGCGCGCGGTGCTGTTCATCGGCGAGACCACCGGGTACGGCGAGATCGGCCACGTGCTCCTGCTCGGTCTGATCACGTTCGCGCGAGTGGTGACGCTGGTCGTCGTCGGGACGCTCGTGTGGGTGCCGATCGGCGTGTGGATCGGGATGAACCCGCGCGTGTCGCGGCTCGCCCAGCCGGTGGTGCAGGTGCTCGCGTCGTTCCCGGCGAACTTCCTGTTCCCGCTGATCACCGCGGTGCTCGTGGCGACCGGGATTTCCCTGGACTGGGGCGGCATCCTGCTGATGAGCCTCGGCGCGCAGTGGTACATCCTCTTCAACGTCATCGCGGGAGCCTCGGCCATCCCGCACGACCTGCGCGAGGCCGCCGCGAACCTGCGGCTGCCCCGGGCTTTGTGGTGGCGGCGGCTCGTACTGCCCGCGATTTTCCCGAGCTACGTGACCGGCGGGATCACCGCGGCGGGCGGCGCGTGGAACGCCTCCATCGTCGCGGAAATCGTGTCCTACAACGGGGTCACGCTCACCGCGACCGGACTCGGCGCGTACATCGCCGACGCGACCGGCTCCGGCGATTCCGGGCGGATCCTGCTCGGCGTCGCGGTGATGAGCCTGTACGTCGTCGGCCTCAACCGGCTCTTCTGGCGGCGGCTGTACCGCCTCGCCGAGCGTCGGTTCTCCCTCTCCTGAAAGGCATCCTCATGTCCGAAGTCCTCGTGTCCGTCGAGCAGGTCAGCAAAAGCTTCCCCGGTTCGGCGGGCGACGAACTGCGCGTCCTCGACGACATCACCCTCGACCTGCGCGCGGGCGAGATCGTCGCGCTGCTCGGCCGGTCCGGCTCCGGGAAATCGACGCTGCTGCGCACGATCGCCGGACTGATCGGCCCGACGCGCGGCACTGTGCGCTATCGCGGCGACGAACTCGACGGAGCTAATCCCGGCACCGCGATGGTGTTCCAGACCTTCGCGCTGATGCCGTGGCTGACCGTGCAGGACAACGTCGAACTCGGCCTCGCCGCGCGCGGAATCCCCCCGAAAGCCCGCCGCGACCGCGCACTGCAGGCGATCGATCTGATCGGCCTCGACGGCTTCGAATCCGCTTACCCCAAGGAGCTTTCCGGCGGAATGCGGCAGCGCGTCGGGTTCGCCCGCGCGCTCGTGCTCGAACCGGACGTGCTGCTGATGGACGAGCCGTTCTCCGCGCTCGACGTGCTGACCGCGGAGAACCTGCGCACCGAGCTGATGAGCCTGTGGCAGCGCGACGATTTCCCGACGAAGGCGGTCTGCATCGTCACGCACAACATCGAGGAGGCGGTGCTGCTCGCCGACCGCGTTCTCGTCCTCGGTTCGAACCCCGGAAACCTGCGCGCGGAAGTGGAAGTCGACCTAGCCCGGCCGCGCGACCGCAAGTATCCCGCGTTCGCCGCGCTGGTCGACCGGCTCTACGACCTGCTCACCGGCCGCGACCCGGCGGCCGTCGAACCCGCTCAGGCCACGCCGACCGCACGGCCGCTGCCGCACGCGTCGGTCGGCGGGCTCGCCGGGCTCGTTGAGCTGGTGCACGCCCGCGGCGGGCACGCCGACCTGCCGGATCTCGCCGCCGAGCTGAGCTTCGAGGTCGACGACCTGCTGCCGCTCGTGGACGCCGCCGCCCTGCTGGACCTCCTCTTCGTGGCGGGCGGAGACCTGCACCTGACGCCGGTCGGCACCGCCTTCACGACCGCGGACATCCAGACCAGCAAGAAGATTTTCGCCGGTCAGGTCCGCGACCGGGCGCCGCTGGTGCGCACGATCGTCAACGCGCTCACGGCCAGCTCGGATGGCACTTTGCGTGCGGAATTCTTCCTCGACCTCCTCCGTCGGGGCTTCTCTGGCGCCGACGCCCGGCAGCAGTTGGACACGGCGATCGACTGGGGGCGGTACGCCGAACTCTTCGACTACGACACCGACAGCGACCGGATTGCCCAGACGGCCGCCGAATAACTCAGCTCTCCGGCGACGTCTCCGCCTGCGGCACCGGACTGTCCACCTGCCCTGGTGCGCACGAGCGGAGGGCACGCTGCATGCGGAGTTCTTCCTTGACCTCCTCCGCCGAGGCATCTCCGCCACCGACGCCCGGCAGCAGTTGGACACGGCGATCGACTGGGGGCGGTACGCCGAACTCTTCGACTACGACACCGACAGCGACCGCATCGCCCAAACCACCGCCGGGTGAACGTCCTAGAGTTTCTTCCCATGACGCGTTTCGAGGTGTGCACCGCGATCGCCGCGCCGCCGCAGTGCGCGTTCGAGGTATCGCTGGAGATCGAAATCCACCTGGAATCGATGTCCGGTTCCGGCGAACGCGTCGTCGGCGGCGTCCGGTCCGGCCGGATGCGGCTCGGCGACACGGTCACCTGGCAGGCGCGGCACTTCGGCCTGCGGTGGCAGATGACCTCGCTGATCAGCGTGCACGAACCGCCCGGGCGGTTCGTCGACGAGCAGGTGCGCGGGCCGTTCCGGCGGTGGCGGCACGAGCACCGGTTCGAGCCGGACGGCAACGGCGGCACGCTGATGCGCGACACCGTCGACTTCGCCGCGCCGCTGGGCTGGCTCGGGCGGACCGCGGAAGCCGTTGCGCTGAACCGGTATCTGCCGAAGCTGATCCGGATCCGGAACGAGCAGGTGAAGGCGGTGGCCGAGGCGCGCGGATAGCCGCGTCGTCGCGGGCAGGCTCACACCGCCGCGACGAGATCGGCGGCGTCCGGGAGGTCAGGCGCGCCAGGTCGGCCACTCCGGTTCGGCCGACGCGGCGGCGATCGGCCGGTCTGACGGGTGAGCCCAGCAGACCGGTCCGCAGCCGGGAGCGGTGAATCCGGCACCGTCAGGCAGAGACCTCCTTGGCGCGCAGCGGCTTCCGCCGGTCAGCCTTCCATCTCCGGAGCCGGGACCGTCTCCGGTTCCGGTGCCGGATCCCGGTTCACCGCCGCGATCGCCAACGCGCCGATCACCGCCACCACCGCGAACAGGTAGAAGCCCCACGGATACGCCAGCCCCGCCGACAGCAGCAGTCCGGTCACCAGCGGCCCGGACATCGCGCCGAACCGGCCGATCCCGCTCGCCGCGCCGAGGCCGGTGCCGCGGGCTTCGGCGGGGTACACGCGGGCGATGTACACGTAGACCAGCACCTGCGAACTGAAGGTGAAGATCCCCGCCAGCAGCACGCCGACGTACACGCTCGCGCCGGGCAGCTTGATGCTCAGCAGCGCCAGGAACACCGCGGCCGCGGCGAACCACACGATCACGGAACGGCGGTAGCCGATCTTGTCCGCCACCCGGCCGCCGACCAGCAGGCCGATGACCGCGCCCACGTTCAGCACCAGCAGCAGCGCCAGCGCCGCACCGAGTTCGTAGCCCGCCGCGCGCATGATCTGCGGCAGCCACGTGTTCAGGCCGTACACCAGCAGCAGTCCCATGAACGACGTCACCCAGAACGCGATCGTCGCGCGCCCGTAGCCGTGCCGGAACAGGACGCCGAGCGGGTTGCGGTTCCGCCGGGCTTCCTTCGCCCGCTCCAGCGCCTTCGACTCGGGCAGGAACTTCACCATGAGCGGCACCAGGATCAGCGCGGGTGCGGCCCCGATGACGAACATCCACTGCCAGCCGAACCGTTGCAGCACCAGGATTCCCAGCAGCGCGGTGAGCACCGCGCCGACGTGGTAGCCGGTCATCAGCACAGTGGTCGCGCTGCCGCCGCGGCCGATCCGCGCGTACTCGGTGATCAGCGCCAGCGCGGTCGGCAGCACGCCGCCGAGCCCGAGCCCGGCCAGGAACCGCAGCACGCCGAACAGCCACGGGCCGTTCGCGAACGCGCAGAGCAGCGTGCAGACCGAGAAGCTGATCACCGTCAGCAGCATCATCCCGCGGCGGCCGAAGAGGTCGCTGAGCGGGCCGATCGCGAACGCGCCGACGGCCACGCCCAGCAACCCGACCGCGGAGATCAGCGACGCCGTGTTGGGGTCGAGCCCCCACGCTTTGTCCTTGAGCAGCGCGGGCAGCACGACGCCCAGCACCACCAGGTCGAACCCTTCGAGCGCCACCGCCGTCCAGCACAGCGGAGCCACCCAGCGGGCGTGGCGCGCCCGGGGATCAGTCGAGACCGTCATGTCATCACCTGCGTCGTCGGAGGGGACCTGGGCGGATACTGCGGTTAGAACGGGTACTGCGGGAGGTCGCCGCGCACGGTGACCCACTGGGTTTCGGTGAACGCCTCCAGGTTGGCCTGCGCGCCGCCGTGCCGGGAGCCGGTTCCCGAATCCCCCACCCCGCCGAACGGCGCGAGGGCCTCGTCGTTGACCGTCTGGTCGTTGACGTGCACCAGACCGGACGGGATCCGCTCGGCCAGCGCCAGCCCCCGCGCGGCGTCCCGGGTCAGGATGCCCAGCGACAGGCCGCATTCGGTACCGCTAGCCAGGCGGACTGCTTCGTCCACTGTGGAAAACGGCACGACCGGCGCGACCGGGCCGAACACCTCCTGGGCGTACGCGGGCGCGGCGAGCGGGACGCCGGTGAGGACGGTCGGGCGGTAGAAGAGGTCCTCGTAGGTGCCGCCGGTGGCGATCTTCGCGCCTGCCTCGGCGCTGCCGGTGACCACCGAGTGCACGCGGTCGCGCTGCCCGGCGTCGATGAGCGGGCCGAGCGCGACGTCTCCGTTCGCCGGATTTCCGACGGTCAGCTTGGCCGCGTGTTCGGCGAGCGCGGCCGCGTAGTCGTCGGCGATTTCCGCGGCGACCAGGTGACGTCCGGTCGCCATGCAGATCTGCCCGGAGTGGTTGAACGAACCGAACGCGCCGACCGACGCGGCCTGCTCGACGTCCGCGTCCGCGAGCACGACCAGGGCCGAGTTGCCGCCGAGTTCGAGGTGCACGCGCTTGAGCCGCTCCCCCGCGGCGGCGGCGATCCGGCGGCCCGCGTTCGTCGAACCGGTGAACGCGATCACGCGCACCAGCGGATCCTCGACCAGCGCCGCACCGACGTCCGCGCCGCCGGGCAGCAGGTGGAACAGACCTTCCGGCAGACCGGCTTCCTCGAAGATCCGGGCGAGCACGACGCCGCCGCACACCGCGGTGCGCGGGTCGGGCTTCGCCAGCACCGCGTTGCCGAGCGCCAAGGCGGGCGCGATCGCGCGGATGGACAGGATGATCGGCGCGTTGAACGGCGAGATCACGCCGACCACTCCGGCCGGAACCCGGCGCGCCATCGACAGCCGAGGCTGGCTGGACCGCAGCAGTTCCCCGTACGGATGAGCGGCGAGCGCGGCGGCTTCGTGGCATTCCTCCGCCGCGACCGCGCGAGTCTGGAACTGCGCGAACCCCCGCGTGGCACCGGATTCCCGGATGAGCCACTCGTCGATCTCGTCGCCATGGTCCTCGAAAAGCCGCGCAGCCTGGCGCAATACGCGCGCCCGCTGGTCGTACGGCCGAGCGGCCCACTCCCGCTGCGCTTCCCGCGCGGCTGCCGCTGCCTTGGCGACGTCCTCCGGAGCCGCCGCGCCGACCCGGGCCAGCGTCGCCCCGGTAGCGGGCTCGACCGCGTCGTATTCGCCGCCGGCGCCGGGGATCCAGCCGCCGGAGAAGATCCGGCCCTGCCAGTCGTTTCCGAGCAACGTCATGCCTTCACCGCCACTTCCAGCACCAGCGGCTCCGTGCGCGCGGCCAGGGTCGGCAGCACCTCGTTCACCACTGACTCCAGTTCCTCGTAGGTTTCCGCGCGCCGCGCCGAGCAGCCGAGCGACTTCGCGAGCCCGCTCACGCTGACCGCGTCGAACCCGGGCCACGGCGCTTTGCCGCCGCCGGCCGTCCGTTCGCCGTGCCGCGCGGCGAGTTTGTCCATGATCGCGTAGCCGCCGTTGGACAGCACGATCACCAGTACGCCGGCCCCGTAATGCGCGGCGCTCCACAATGCCTGGATCGAGTACAGCGACGAGCCGTCCCCGATCACCGCGACCACCGGCCGCTTGAGTCCGCCCATCCGCAGCCCGATCGCCGCCGGAATACCGAATCCGAGGCCGCCCATGGCCGCGCTGAGGAATCCGAGCGGCTCGCGCGCCGGGACGTACGCGTGCAGCAACGGACGGCTCGACGGCGATTCCTCGACCAGCACGGTGTCTTTGGGCAACTGACGCGCGAGCAAACCGAATACGTGCTCCGGCGCCAGCGGCGCGCCGTCCTCCGGCGCACCAGGCAATTCGACCGTCCGGCCGATCTTTTCCGGGCGCGCTTCCCGCGCCGGAACCAGCTCCGCCAACGGACCGCACACCGCCGACGGCCGCGCCAGCACGGCAAGGTCGACCGGGCTGCGGTGCGCTTCGTTCGGATCGTCGGTGACCACCGCGACGCGCGTGTCCGGCTCGGTCAGCTGTCCCGGTTCCCGGGGGTACTGCCGGAAAACCGGCGCGCCGACCGAGAGCACGGCGTCGTGGCCGGACAACGCTTTCCGCAGTTCTTCCCGGCCCGGCGGCAGATGCCCGGCGAACTGCGGGTGGTCCTGCGGGAATCCGGCGCGGGCGCCGAACGCCTCCTGCCACACCGGGCAGGCGAGCTTCTCCGCCAGCGCGGTCAGCCCGCGCCACGACTCGGCGTCGTCCGCGCCGGCGCCCGCGACGAGCACCGGATTGCTTGCGGTACTGAGGAATTCCGCCAGCTCGGCCAGCACCGCGGGCTCTGCGGCGTTCGCGCGGATCAGCTTGGCCGGGGCGGGCAGCGGTTCGTCCACGGCCGCCGGTTCCGACCAGTCGTCCATCGGCACGATCACCAGCGCCGGGCCGCGGTGCTCGCGCGCCTCGTGCCAGGCGCGGGCCAGCGCGCCCGGAACGTCCTGCGCGCGCGGCGGTTCCGCGATCCACACCGGCGCGGGGCGAGCGAGGTCGTCGAGCCGATGGCCGGTGAGGAACGGCTCCAGCGCGAGGTGGCGGCGGTCCTGCTGCCCGACGAGCACGACCAGCGGCGCGCGGTTGACCCGGGCGGTCGCGAGCGCGCCGACAGCGTTCCCGAGCCCCGCGGTGGTGTGCAGGATCGCGACCGCGGGCCGGTCGTTCGCGAGCGCCCAGCCGGTCGCCATCCCGACCACCGAACCCTCGTGCAGCGCCAGCACGAACTCGAGGTCGTCGGGCAGGTCGGTGAGCAGCGCGATCTCGGTCGACCCGGGATTGGCGAACACCGTCGTGGCGCCGAACCGGCGCAGCACGTCGAACGCGGCGTCGCGAACGGTCGGGGCAGGGCTCACGGACTTCTCCTCGGGCAGTGCGAGCGGGTGGGTCCGGAGTCTCCCGGCCCGGCTCCGGGCCGCCCAGCCCCTCTTCCACTCAGCGGAAAAGTTCCTCAGCCTTGCAATGCCCGCGTGACCCCCAGCGCCGCCATCCGGACCACCGGCACGAGCGGCGACAGATTCGGCGTGCAACTCGGCACCACCACGGAAATCGCCGCCACGACCTGGCCGCCCGGCCCGCGCACCGGAGCCGCGACCGACGACGCGCCCTCGGTCATTTCGTTGCGGGAGATGCAGAATCCCTGCAGCCGGACCTCCGCCAGCACCTGGCGCAGCCGCGCCGGATCCGTGATCGTCCCGCTCGCCCGCCGCTCCAGCCCGGTGGCCAGAATGCTTTCGAGGCATTCCGGCGGCGCGTGCGCGAGCAGCACCTTGCCCGGCCCCGCCGCGTGCAACGGCAGCCGCAAGCCGACCCGCGAGGTGACGACGACGTCCGGATGCGCCTCGAGCTTTTCCAGATACAGCGCGCGGTCCCCGTCGAGGACCACCAGGTGCACGACCTCGTGCGTCACCTGGAGCAGGTCCTGCAGGAACGGCAGCGCGACGTCCCGCAGCTCCCGCCCGCCCGGAGCCTGCGCCCCGAGCTGCCACAGCCGAAGCCCGATCCGGTACCGGCCCCGGCCGGTGCGCTCCAGCGCGCCCCAGCCGGTCAGCTCGGCCAGCAGGCGATGCACCGTGGCGGGCGCGAGCCCGGTCGCCCGGGTGATCTCGCCGTGAGTCTGCTCGGGTCGGCCGGACAGGAAGGAATCCAGCACCGCGAACGCGCGGCTGAGGACCGTGCGCCCGGGTTCGGCGGCGTTGCCGGCGATCGCGTGCCTCCGGGGCTGCGGTGGAACGGGACGGGGACTGGCCGCCCATCATCCGCCAGTACCGCGGACACGGCAACCCGCCGTCCTCCGGTCTGTCCACACTGGACGTTTACGGTGCCGCGGCGGCCGGCTTCGGCCGCCGTCGCTCGGGGGCGGTGGCCAGGGTGACGGCCAGCACCACGGCGGCCAGGAGTGCTGCTGCGGGGCCCAGCCAGCTTGCTCCGGCGTTCGCCAGCACGAGTCCGCCGAGCCCTGCGCCGATCGCGGTTCCGACATAGTTCATGGAGCCGTTGAGGCTCAGTGCTACTGCTGCCGCGTCTCCGCCTGCTGCGTAGACCCGGGTTTGTTGCGGGATGAACAGGATCGAGCCCAAGATTCCGAGCAGGAACAGGATGCCGAGGGTGGGGACGAACCAGTGTTGGACTGTCGACAGCGATGCCGCGGCCGCTGCTACGACTCCTAGCCCGGTCGCGATCACCCGTAATGAAGCGAATCGATCGGTGATCCGGCCGACGAGTCTGTTGCCGAGGAAGAAACCCGTTCCGTTGGCCAGGAGGGCCAGCAGGATCGCGGTCGCATTGCCCGGGGAGCTGATCCCCACCACCGCCGAGGCGTACGCCATCAGCAAGAACGACGGCGCCAACACCAACGCGCTTACCGCGAGAAGCGTGAGGACGCGGGGATTGACCAGTACCGCGACCCGGTCCCGCATCGTTGTCGCCGGCAACGTCATCGACGGGACGAACACCCCGGCCAGCACCGCCGCGACCGCGGCCAGCGCCGCGATCGTCCACAACGTGCCGCGCCAGCCCCAGGCCTGACCGATCAGGAGGCCGAGTGGGACGCCTAAGACTGCGGCGAGGCTGGAGCCTGCGCCGATCACTGCGAATGCTCTTGCTCGTCGTTCCGGTGGTGCTAGTACGCCTGCCACCGCGAAGGCGTTGGCTTGGAACGCGGCTGCTCCTAGTGCCGCGATTACTCGACCGGTCAGGACGATGCCGAAGGTGGGGCCCGCTGCTTGCAGGACCATGCCGACCAGGAACGCCGCCATTCCCGCTCCGATGACGAGCCTGCGGTCCGCTCGGCCCGCGAGCGTTGCGATCACCGGCGACCCGACCGCGTAGGCGACCGCGAAGACCGTGGTGAGCTGGCCTGCTGTCGCCACGCTCACCGACAGGTCCCGGGAGATGTCCGAGAGCAGCCCGGGCAGCACGAACCCGTCCGCCCCGAGCACGAACGTGCCCACCGCCAGGATCACCAGGCGCACACTATTCGATGATTGTCGAATCGTCACATCGATGGACCGTAGACTATGATTCGATGACGGTCAAAGTGTGGGAGGAGACCTGCCCGTGTCGCGGACGTTGCCTGAGCCGGTGGTCGAGTCGTTCGACTTGACGGTGATCCTCAGTGCTCTCGCCGACCCCGGGAGGCGGGCTATTTTGCGGGCGATGTATCAGGCTGGGGGCCCGATCGACTGTGCGACATTGGTGGAGAAAGCCGGGCTGGGGTTGAGCAATCCGACGATCTCGCATCACTACCGGGTGCTGCGCGAGGCTGGGTTGACTCGGACTGTCGCCGAGGGGCGGCGGCGGATCGTGCATGTTCGGACGGATGAGGTGCAGCGGCGGTTTCCCGGGTTGCTGGAAGCGATCCTTGCCGCTCCGGAGCGGCAAGGATCGCGCGGGTGATGCTTCGGCTCAGCGCTCGAACGTGGGCGCCGCGGGATGCGTGTCCAGCGCCTGGTGATTGAACGTCACCGCTGCGCCGCGTCCCCGCAACCGGGACGCTCGCTGGTCGATCTTCCATCCGTCGACCCGGATTCCGAGGTTCGGATGCTGCCGAGCCTGCTCGCTGTCCAGTTCAGCCCTCACGGTTGTCGCTTCTCCGGCGACCAAATTCAGATAGTTATCGCTGAAAGTGGCTGGCAAAACCCGTTCGCCGGTCCGAAGGTCGTATACCTGCAAATGCACCATCAACGCCACGGACTCTCCGACGTTGCGCACATCGACAGCCACTTCGACGCCGTCCCTTCCCCGTGAAACTCCGGCGATCACCGAAACAGCGGCTGCGGGCATTTCGTCCAGTCCGGCGAATCCTGCCGCCCTCGCGGGGTTCTCTGCCCAATAGAAGTTCCGCACTATCTCCGAACCTCGGGAGTCCTTGAGCACCATCCGAACAAAGACGATCTCCGACGGAGCATCCTTCAACCGACCCGCAATGTTGCCGACCACAGTCCGATCAGAAGCGCCCGCATCCACCCCGAACGAGTCGCGGCTGATCTCCACGCCGTCCAGGCCGTAGAGCGTGACCTCGGCCCGGCCCCGCACTGGCGATCGGCCATGGTTCGCCACCACGACATCGAACGATTTCGCGTCCAGGACCACATTGAGCCGCCGACAGGCGTGCTGGACCGCGTAGTACGACGAATGCGCCTCTAAATCGTGGCTGTACATTTGCCAGACGAAGCTCGGTTGCGCGGGATTGGTCATCCACATGATGACCCCGGTGCGCGGGTACGGCCCGGCGCTGCGCATATTCGCCACGGGGGCCTCGTAAATCGCCTTGATGCATTCGTAGTTCATCAGCTGCGACTTGCGGGCGAAGTCCGGCAGGTTCCGCACTTCCCCGTACCGTTCGGCGGTCAGACGGAGGTAGCCTGCTCCGCCGCCATTGCCCCCGTTGCCGTTTACGTCCCGGTCGGCCCAGAAATCGTCCGGGTGCTCCCACGACGGCTCCGGCAGCATCTTCCGCATGAACTCCAGCGTCGGGATCGAGTACGAGCCGACCTCGTTGTGGAACGGCGGCCACTGCGTGCCGTCGTTGAGCGAAAAGTGCTTGGCGGGCGGGACCCAGTGGTACGGACCGCCGGACCGGTAGCCGTCGATCGGGTTCGCCCCGGTGTCTCCGGCCGAGCTGGTCAACGCGACGCGTTGCGGGTCCAGTTCGGCGACCAGTGCGTCCAGGCCGTCGATCAGCGGCTGCGGCGGCGGGCCTTCGTTGCCGCCGCACCAGAGGAGGATCGACGGGTGGTTGCGGAATCGCACGATGCAGTCGCGGATGTTCGCCAGGTCTCGAGCGGTGTTCTCCGCGGGCGGGCCTTCGGTCGAGCAGAAGAAGTCCTGCCAGACCAGGATGCCGTACTCGTCGCAGGCATCGAAGAAGTCTTCGGTGCTGCTCTGGCCGTTCCAGTTCCGGATCAGGTTGAGGTTCGCGTCGCGGTGCAGGCGCACCTGCGCTCGCAACCGCTCCCTCGGGATCCGCTTCAGCGCTTCGTCCAACCCCCAGTTGCCGCCCATCACCAGGATTGGCTGGTTGTTCACGGTGATCGCCAGGCAGTCGGTCACCGCGCCGGACGGCGAGCGCATGGGGGTCGTGTACTCGATTCGCCGGATTCCGAAGTCCACCGTTCGCTCGTCGTGGACCTGGCCGCCGGATTCGACGCTGATGGCCAGGCGGTAGCGATACGGGTCGCCGTAGCCGTTGGGCCACCACAGTTTCGGTTCGTCCAGCCGCAGGCAGGCGAGGTCTTTCGACGTCAGCGTGATCGATGACGCGCCTGCCGGGACGTTGACCGTTCGCCGGAACTCTCGTCCGGCCAGCGATCCCTTCAGCACTACGGACTTCGCAGTGGCGCTGTCCAGGGCTAGTTCGACTGCGACGTCTGCCGTGCGCAAATCCTGCGACAGTGTGGAGGTGACTTGCACGTCGGCCAGCCGGACGGGACCGGTGGTGCGCCAGGTGACTGGCTGCCAGATTCCCAGGTCGCGGTCGGGGATGGTGGGCAGCCAGTCCCAGCCAGCGGTGCAGAAGAAGGTCGGGCCGTTCTTCAGGGTGATCCCGGTCGGGCCGCCGTTGCGGCCGCCGCGCGTCACGCCGCTGGTGTAGCTCGGCAGCGCGGGCGGGTCGGTGTAGTCGAGTTTTCCGACCAGCACTGCCAGCCAAACCGTGCCGCTCGCCTTCGCCATGATGTCGGTGGCTTCGAAGACTGCGCGCTTGAACGCGCCTTCGACCGTGCCCAGCTTGGCGCCGTTGAGCCAGACTGTTCCCAGGTAGTTGATTCCGTCGAACTGCAGCCAGAACCGCTGGCCGGGAACGAGTTTCGGCACGCGGAACGCGACCCGGTACCAGTAGGCGGTGTCCTTGAGGGTGTCCGGGACGGTGTCCGTCACGATGTGGCCGTACAGCGGGTCGGGGTACTCGCCGTTGGCGATCATGCTGGTGAGCGGCGTTCCCGGGACGATGGCTGGCTTCAGGCCGGCGATGTTCTGGGCGCTGGACAGTGCGCTGCCCGCGGTGGTGTCGTCCGCCGCCGCGAATGTCCATCCAGTGCCGATTTCGCCGCTCGCTTGGTATGGTCGGGCCTCCGGAGCTGCCGCGGCGGTACCGGACAGTCCGAACGCGCCGAGCACACCACCGCCTGCGACAGCCATGCCGCCGGACAGGAAACGCCTGCGATTCACCTGGGTCACGTCGCTCCCGAAGCCTCTCACTGACAACGTTGTCAACCGCGCTTGAACCCTATTATTCGGTTGCCCGCGGGTCCGATGTCAAGCGGCATCAGGAGGTTGTCGCGCGCCCGCGGGGAATCTGTCGGGCGGACAAGGGGCGCCGACGCCCGAGAGTGACCGCCGCTGCGCCATCGGAAGGAATATTTACAAAGTCGGCGAGAAATCGGCCCGCGCCTCTGGCGACCGGCCGCCTTGCGCTTTTAGGGTGACGGCGTTCGCGGCGGGACGCCTGCCCCGCTCACCGGTGCACCACCGAAGGAAAGCGAGTTTCCTCATGCCTGAAACCGCCGAAATGTGGACCGCGCCCGACTTCGTCGAGTACGAAACGCCGATGGAAGTCACCGCCTACGCGGCCCGCCGGGAGGAGTGACCCGCCGGACGGGGCCGGTTCGCTCGCGGTCCCGTCCGCCCGGAAAACCGTACCGCTCAGTGAATCCCGGAGTATGCGAATGTCCACTGTGCACCCGATGAGCCCGGCGGAATTCACCGGCGCCCTGCGCGGCCTCGCCCACCGGTACTGGGGCAGCCACCCGTTCCACCAGCGGATGCACGCCGGCGAACTGACCGAGCACGAACTGAAACTGTGGGCCGCGAATCGCTGGTACTACCAATGCCAGCTGCCGCAAAAAGACGCGGCCATCATCAGCAACTGCCCGCTCCCGGAAATCCGCCGCATCTGGCTCGACCGGATCATTTACCACGACGGCGCCGTCGACGGCGAAGGCGGAGCCGAACGCTGGCTGCGGCTGTGCGCCGCCGTCGGTCTCGACCGAGCTGAGGTTCTCGACGAACGGCACGTCGCCCCCGGTGTGCGGTTCGCTGTCGACGCCTACGTCACCTTCGCGCGTACCAAACCGTGGGTCGAAGCCATCGCCTCCGGCCTGACCGAGATGTTCGCCGGGCACCTGATGCAGCAGCGCGTGGCCGACGTCCTGGCGAACTACTCGTGGATCTCCCGCGCGGACCTGGCGTATTTCACGAACCGGATCGACAAGGTTTCCGGCGAGGGCAAGGACACTTTGGACATCGTCGTGCGCCATTGCGGTACCCGCGAGCAGCAGGAGAAGGCGGTGGCCGCGCTGTCGTTCAAGTGCGACGTGCTGTGGTCGATGCTCGACGCCATCGAACGCGCCGCGGCCAAGGAGTGAGCCGATGGACACCATCACCGCCGCGTCGGTGCCGAAACTGCGCGTCGGCGTGCGCCTGACGTTCGATCACGTGCGCGGGGTGCACGTGCTGTTGTTCCCGGAAGGCGTGCTTGTGCCGAACTCCACCGCCACCGCTGTACTGGAACTCTGCGACGGCGCCACGCCGGTCTCCGGCATCATCGACCTCTTGAACAGCCGGTACCAAGGCGTCCAAGAGAGCGATGTCCTTGCTGTGCTGACCCGGTTCGGACAACGGCGGGTGATCGAATGGACGTGACCGCGCCGCTGGGGTTGCTCGCGGAGCTGACGCACCGGTGTCCCCTGCACTGCTCGTACTGCTCGAATCCCGTGGAACTCGTGAGCCGATCCGCGGAAATGTCCACTGCGGACTGGACGGACGCGCTGTCGCAGGCCCGGGAGCTGGGCGTGCTGCAGGTGCATATGTCCGGCGGGGAACCGCTGGCGCGTCCGGACCTTCCGGAGCTGGTCACGCATGCGAGCGGGCTCGGCTGCTACGTCAACCTCGTCACCTCCGGCCTCGGCCTGACCGAGCCACGGCTGAACGACCTCGTCGAACGGGGCTTGGCGCACGTCCAGCTTTCCGCGCAAGCCGCCACTCCCGACCGCGCGAACCTGCTCGCCGGAGCGAAGGCCTTCGACCTCAAACTGGCCGCCGCCGAGCTGGTGAAAGCGTCGGGCTTGCCGCTCACCCTCAACGTGGTGCTGCACCGGCAAAACCACGACCAGCTCGCGGAAATCATCGCGCTGGCCGAGTCAATGGGCGCGGACCGCCTCGAACTGGCGAACACCCAGTACTACGGCTGGGCGCTGCGCAACCGCGACGCCCTGATGCCCACCCGGGCGCAACTCGCCGCCGCCGAACCCGTGGTCCGCTCAGCGGTGGAGCGCCTCCGCGGCACGATGGAGATCATCTACGTCGTCGCCGACTACTACGAGCCGTTCCCGAAACCGTGCATGCACGGCTGGGGCGCGCGGCAATTGACAATCGCCCCCGACGGCACTGTGCTCCCCTGCCCCGCCGCGAGCGCGATCACCACGCTCACCCTCGACAACGTGCGCGACACCGCCCTTGCCGACATCTGGTACCGCTCGGAGTCCTTCAACGCCTACCGCGGCGAAGAGTGGATGAGCGAACCGTGCCGCACCTGCGACCGCCGCACCACCGACTTCGGCGGCTGCCGCTGTCAAGCGTTCCAGCTCACCGGCGACGCGGCCAACACCGACCCGGTCTGCTCCCGCTCGCCGAACCGCGGCACCGTCGACCTGATCCTCGCCGCACCGTCCACTCCGGACCTGATCATGCGTGGCCCGGCCCGATGAAAGTCATCCTCCTAGGCACCGCTGCCGGCGGCGGTTGTCCACAGTGGAATTGCGCCTGCTCCCAATGCACCTCCGATTCTCCTCCTCGTACGCAAGACAGCGTCGCCTTCAGCGCAGACGGCCGCACATGGCACCTGCTCAACGCCTCGCCCGACGTCCGCGCCCAAATCCTGGCGACCCCAGCCCTGCGCGCCGGACCGGGCCCGCGCGAAACGCCGCTGCGCACGGTCCTGCTCACCGACGCCGAACTGGACCACACCCTCGGCCTGCTCATGCTCCGCGAGGCGGCGGCTCTCACCGTCCACGCCCCCGCCGCCGCGCTGCACGCGCTGACCGACCACTTCCCAGCACGCACCATCATCAGTGAGTACCACTCGTGGAACTGGCACCCTCGCACCGAAACCACCCTCGACGGCCTGGTGATCACCTCCCTTCCCATCAGCGACAAACAACCGAAATACGCCCGCACTTCGACTCACCCCGGCCCGTGGGTAGTGGCCTACCGCATCCACGACCCGGCCACCGGAGGCACGCTCGTCTACGCGCCGTGCCTGCGCACCTGGCCGCCCGGCTTCGACACGTTCACCGACGGCGCGAACCTCGTCCTGCTGGACGGCACCTTCTACAGCGGCAGCGAGTTCACTGCCGCTGTCGCGAGTGCCAACCCGACGGCCCAGCAGGCGATGGGCCACGTGCCGATCACCGCTACGCTGCCGATGATCACGAGCCGCCCGGGTGCCACGCGGTGGGCTTACACCCATCTGAACAACACGAACCCCGTCCTGGACCGGGCTGGCCCGGAGCACGCCGCCGTGGTGAGAGCTGGCGCGGAGGTGCCGATCGACGGAGCCGAGTTCACCCTCTGACCCTGGCGCTCAAGCCAAAGGCCTCCGACTCCGCCCGCCGCCGTGGTGAAGACTGGCGCGGAGGTGCCGCTGGACGGAGCCGAGTTCACCCTCTGACCCTGGCGCTCAAGCCAAAGGCCTCCGACTCCGCCCGCCGCCGTGGTGAGGACCGGCGCGGAGTTGCCGCTGGACGGAGCCGAGTTCACCCTCTGACCCTGGCGCTCAAGCCAAAGGCCTCCGACTCCGCCCGCCGGGGACACCGCGAAGCCACACCGCTCATCGATCGAATAGCCACACCAACCGCCACCAGAACCCACTTCACTGTCTCGCCGTGGCACTGCCGCCTCCGCCTACCGCAGGTCGAAGAGCCACACCGGTCCTCTCGGCCGTCGCCCGCTGGCGTGGCGATGACGGACCGCCGAAAGCCTCTGCCCGCGCCAAACTCACCTCCACCCACTCGTCTCCAAGTCGTGTTCCTGTGACAGCCAAGGCGTCACGATCGACGAAGGTGGCTCATGCCAGCTCCGGCGCGAATGTCTCTCCGGCCATCTCCCCACCGAGAACACGGTGGCAGGGTCATGCAGCACACTCCTCGTGCGAGACCGCAAGCGTCGCCGTCACCCCGCCTCTTCCGCCGACTCAGCGCCCGGCCACCCACCAGCCAACCCGCCAACACACGCTAGCCCGGCCACCAACCAGCAACCCGCCAACACTCATCGGCTAGGTGCGAATGTCCCCCACCAGCAACGGCCGCTCAAGGAACTCCGGGGTGAACGTCACGCCGGTGATCCTGGCCGCCACCGCGAACGCCGTCGCGATGGGGTTCGGCGGGCGTTCTTCTTGCGCCGGATCCAGCCCGGCCTCGCGCATCCACCGTGTCAACCGCTCCGGGTCGCTGCCGTACTGTTGGCTCGGCAGGCGTGGGAGGAAGCCTCCGATCACTGTGCTGTCCACCGCGTAGACGAAGTGTGCTTCGGCGTAGTCGTGCCGGTTGATCGCCACGACCTCGCTTCCCTTCGACAGTCCGCCAATCACTTCCGGCAGATTCCCTCGCCAGCCCCACGGCTCGATCGCCACGCTCCACTCACCGGACGGCACCACGCCGACGTACCCGCCGCCATTGCCGCCTTGGGTTTGTTCGACGTATTCCGACACCAGGCTGTTCAGCTCAGCGAAAGCCAGCCGCTCACCTGAGGCGGCTCCGAAGCGTCGTAAGACCTCAGGCGGGTCTAGGCCGCGCAGGAAAGTAACGCAGAAGATGTCGCTCAGCGGGCCGTAGCTCTCCAGCCAAATCAGGTCAGTCAAAGAATCCGTCATCGTGCCCTCCTCGGTCGGTCAAGGACA
The DNA here is from genome assembly GCF_041346965.1 of Amycolatopsis sp. cg13. GTDB lineage: Bacteria > Actinomycetota > Actinomycetes > Mycobacteriales > Pseudonocardiaceae > Amycolatopsis. Next base: position 372,344 of record NZ_CP166848.1, on the reverse strand, counting down.
TGGTTGCAGGCACCACCGACAAAAAACGCACCCGGGCAAGCACAACCCGCCCCCACCGGGTGAAGACCGGGTCCGCGCGCCCGGCCACGGTGGGGCCTGCTGCCTGCTTCGGGAGGGATTCTCATGGTGCGCGCGTCGTTCACCGATTTCCCGGCTCGCCGGTTCCGCAAGTCCAGGCGAGCACGTCCCCGCCTTGCCGACCGACGAGGCGAGACCACGCAATCACAACCGCAACCGCCGCCGATCCTGCCCGAATGCGAGGCGAACAAAACCCCGCTCCCCCGTGCGCTCGTCGTGCTCCTCGGCGCGGCCGCCGCGACGGTCGTGCTCTCGGGGGTGCAAGCCATCGCCTGGCTCGTCGCGCCGGTGTTTCTCGCGCTGGTCGTCGTAATCACCCTCGATCCGGTGCGAACCTGGTTGCGGGGCAAGGGTTTGCCACGCTGGCTGACCGTCACCGTGCTGGTCGTCGCCGTCTACGCGGTCCTGCTGGTCTTCTTCCTCGTCGTCGTGGTGTCGGTCGCGCAACTGTCCGCGCTGGCCCCCAGCTACGCCGGCCGGGTCGACGAGTTGCTGCACCACGGCCTCGCGACGCTCGGGGTCGGCGAAGCGCAGGTGCGCGGCATGCTTTCCTCCGTCGACGCCGGAAAACTCGTGCGGCTGGTCGGTTCGCTGCTCGCGGGCGCGGGCAAGCTGGTCACGAATCTCGCGTTCCTCTTCGGCCTTTTGCTGTTCCTGAGCGCCGAAACGGCCTGGGCGGGGCAACGTCTCCGCCGCATCGCGCGCGACCGGCCGTGGATTTCCGCGGCATTGCGCGGGTTTGTCACGAGCACGCGGCGGTATCTGCTCGTGACAACCGTGTTCGGCGGCCTCGTGGCAGCGCTCGACACGGCCGCACTGGCGTTGATCGGCGTTCCGGGTGCGATACTGTGGGGGCTGCTTTCCTTTGTCACCAACTACATCCCCAACGTGGGTTTCGTGATCGGGGTGGCCCCGCCCGCGGTGATCGCGCTTCTCGACCACGGCTGGCGCGGGCTGACCGTGGTGCTCGCCGTCTACCTCGTGCTGAATTTCGTGGTGCAGTCGCTGATCCAGCCCCGGTTCGTGGCGGGCTCCGTGGGACTGTCCACTGTGGTCACCGTATTGGCGCTGGTGTTCTGGACGTGGCTGGTCGGCCCGCTCGGCGCGGTCCTCGCCGTGCCGGCGACGCTGCTGGCCAAGGCGCTGCTCGTGGACGTCGATCCGCGGGCCTGCTGGGCGGAGGCGCTGCTGTCGGCCCCGCGCCGCGACGACAGCTGACCGCAGTCAGGTCAAACCATGCCGACGAGCGACAACCACAGCCGAACGCCGGTTGTTCACGCCGAGCTTCCCGTAGATGGCCCGCACGTGCGTCTTCACCGTGTTCACCGAGACAGTGAGATCAGACGCGATCTCGTCCAGCGAACGCTGGGACGGCAGGCGCTGCAGCACCACCTGCTCGCGATCGGTCAGGTCGCTGGGCGGAGCGTGCGGGACGAGCCTGCCGCGGACCGTCTGTGCGAACCGGTCGAGCGAGCCGAAGCCGCCGGAGTGGCCGATCAGCAGGTCCCGGACCGGGGGCTCGGCGAGCGCGAACGGCCGCACCAGCCTGTTCGGCCAGGCGATCGCGAGGGCCTGGTCGAGGGCTTGGAGGGCTTTGGTCCGGCGGTGCGAGCGCAGGCCGAGCGCGGTTTCGGCCAGGCAGCGGTCGACCGGGGTGGCGGGAAGCAGGGCGATCGCCGACGCGGTTTCCCGCAGCACGGCCTCGGCCGGGCCGGTTTCGTCGGCGGCGAGATGGGTGCGGATCCGCAGCACAGCCAGTTCGCCGCTGCCCGGCAGCTGATCCTGGGCCCAGGCAAGGACTTCCGTCGCGTGCAACGCTTCGCCGAGTGCGAGCGCGGCGTGCTGCTCGGCGACTGCGCACACTCCGACGAGTTCGCGGGGCAGGTCCAAGCACGCGAGTTGCCGGCGCGCCGCGCGCATGAGTTGAGAACCCGCCGTCCGGTCGCCGTCGTCGAAGCGTGCGACGCCCTCGAAGAACTCACGCAACGGCACCAGCAATGGCACAGAACCAGGAACAGCGGTCGCCTGGGCCAGTTCCTGAGCCGCTGCAGCCGGTTCAGCGCGCATCAGTTCGTCGTAGGCCAGCAACAGGCGGCACTCGGCGACTCCCGGAGTGCGCTGCCAGTCGTGTCGGCGTGCGACCGCCAGTGCGCCAGTGCACGCCCGGCGCAAAGCAGGGTGCTTCCCGCCGAAGGCGCTGGCGACCGCCAGTGCCAGCTTGCTGTGCAGCACGAGGTGGTCCAGCCGCTCGCCGCTCGCCAGGCGCAACGCCTCCTGCGCCTGCGCGCCCGCGTGGCGGCACGCGCCCCGGTACAGCGAACGCCACGCGCGATCGAGATGGGACCAGGCGTCGAATGCCGGGTGCCGCGCTGCCGGTGGTTCCGCTCCGGCCAGGCGGTTTCCCTTGATCGCGGCCAGATGCCGGACGGCGAGCGGCCACCAGTCGCCAGCGCCCTCGCCGCCGAGATCCGACTCCGCTTCGGCGAGCCGTCCGCCTTGGATGTTCTCGAGCGCGGACGCCAGCCGCAGCGACGGGTTCGCGGCGACCGTCGCGCTGCCGAGGAAGTCGAGCGCGCCACGCACCGGTCCCCCGTCTCCGGCAAGCACTTGGCGCACGGCTCGCTCCCGGGCCAGCACTAGGACGTATTCCCGGTCCTGTCCGGCGACCGCGTGCCCGAGCGCCTCCCCGTACCGTCCTTCGCTGGCGTGCCATCGCGCGGCGATACCTTGCAACCGCAGCACTCGCGCCGGATCCCGCCGCGCAAGTTCGGCTTGCAGGAAACCGCGCAGCAGCGGGAAAAACTGGTAGGTGTCCGACGGTGTGCGCGTAACCAGGCCCCATGAGCGCTCGAGTTCGTCCAATCGCGCGCCCGCGTCCCGACGGCCGGACAGACGAACCGCCAGGGTCGCGGAAACCGCGTCGCAGATGCTGAGGCACAGCAACAGATCCGTCGTAGCCGCAGGCAGGTGTGCGAGCACTTCGTCGGAGAAAAACCGCGCCACGGCACGATCGTCGCCAGTGACGGAATCGACGGCAGCATCCTCACGAACCGAAACCGCCGTCCAGCCGAGTGCCGCGGCCCAGCCCGCGGTGCGTTCGGTGAGTTCCCGGACGCACCCGTCGCTCACCGAAGCACCGGCGGCTCGCAGCAGGCTCGCCGTCTCCGCCGCGGTGAACCGGAGTTCGGCCGCGTCCACCCGGGACAGCACGTCTTCGAACTGCAGCCGGACCAGCCGCAGCGGCGGCTCGACCCGGGTGGACAGCACCAGGCGCAGCGCGGGCGGCAGGTGGCGGGCCAGTGCGGCGAGCGCCTCCAGCGGCTCCGGGCAGCGGATCTCCTGCAGGTCGTCCAGGATCAGCCGCACCGGTCCGTTCTGCCCGGCGAGCGCGTCGTCGAGGTCGGCCAGGAACGCCCGCCGCCGTCCTGGCGACGGCGGGCGCAACCGGTGCAGCGCACTGTCCTGCGCGAAGTCCCGCCGCAACGCGCCGAGAATCGCCTCCCACAACCGGTTTTCGTCGTTGTCGTCCTCGTCGAGCGACACCCAGGCCACTGCGCGGCCGATCCCGGCCCAGGCGGCCAGCGCCGTGGTCTTGCCCGCCCCGGCCGGGGCCCGGACCACGGTGACCGGCCGCACGGCGGCGCGGGAGAACAGCACGTCCAGCCGGGGACGGGGGACGAAGATCCCCGGCAGGCGCGGCACCGCGACCTTCGCGCCGGGGACCGGCCGGGACCGGGGCGTCGTTCGAGCGGGCACGTCGGACCTCTCGGCTGTCGGGAGAGTGCGCCCCCGGCTCCCGCGGTCGACGGGCGGGGGCCACGACTGTACTGAGCACCGGGAGCCGGGCCGCCGGGTCACCAGATCCCGGCGGCCGCTTCGTCTCCGTGCACGATGACGGCCCAGATCACCAGGACGTCGAGAGCGATCACGATCGCGCCCCAGAACGGGTACGCGGACAGGAAGGCCAGCTGCGCCAGCGCGTTGAAGCCGGCGAGCGCGACGGTGCAGACCCGGGCCCACTGCGCGCCGGTGAACAGCGCGATCCCGGTCAGCACCACGAGGACGCCGACGATCAGGTGGACCCAGCCCCAGCCGGTCAGGGAGAAGACGAGCAGGCCGGCCGGGCCGACCGCGTAGTAGTGCCGGTCGACGAGCGCGACCAGGCCTTCCACCGCGGTGAAGAGTCCGGCGAGGACGGTGATCGTCCCGGCGAACCAGATCCAGCCGGTCCGGCGCGTCCGGGCCAGTGCCCGCTCCGGCGGGAGCGGCGGCCGGGCTCCGGCGTTTCCGGCCGGGGGGTGCATGCGTTCGGTCATGGGTCTCTTCCTCGTTCGTCGAGGGGCTGCGGACCCGGGCGATCATGGTCGGCTCCCGCGCCGCCGGGCCTCGCCCGCGCCAGGTGAGATCAGGGGTGCGGACCGTCCCGGGCTTTCACCCGGAGCGGGCGAAGCCGCGGCCGCCCGGACGGGAAACAGTGCGGCGGACCACCGATCCCGGAGCGAGGAGACGTCATGGCCACGTTGACCGTATGGAGGTTCCCGACCGTCGACGGCGCGGAAAACGCACTGGAGCTTCTTCAGCGGCTGCAGAAGCAGCAGCTGATCTCGATCGCCGACGCGGCGCGCGTGAGCTGGCCCGAGGGCCGGAAGAAGCCGAAGACCAAGGAACTCGGCTCGCTGGCCGGAGCCGGCGCGCTGGGCGGGACGTTCTGGGGCCTGCTGTTCGGCCTGATCTTCCTCGTCCCGCTGCTGGGCGCGGCCGTCGGCGCGGCGATCGGCGCGCTGACCGGATCGCTGCGCCGCGTCGGGATCGACGAGGAGTTCGTCGACACCGTCCGGACCCAGGTCACGCCGGGCACGTCGGCGCTGTTCGTCATGTCGGACAACGCGGTGCTGGACCGGGTCGCCGAACCGTTCAAGGAAACCGGAGCCACGCTGCTGACGACCAATCTGTCCGACGAGGAGGAAGCCCGGCTGCGCGCCGCCTTCGGGGAAGCCCCGGAGCACGAGCAGCTCTGACCCGCACGCGAACGGGCCCTCGCCGAACTGTTCGGCGAGGGCCCGTTCGGTCCATTGTGCTCGGCTTTCCGGGCGAATGCCGTTGCAGCGCAAGCTAGACCGCGACGACGCCCCCGAACGCCGCCGCGGCCTCCCGCCAGAGGCGGACCGCACCTGCACCGCCCACTCTCCGGAGAAACCCGCTCTCCGTCGTCACCCGTCCCGGATGACCTCGCTTCACCCTTGACGGGCGACGCCGCCGCCCGGTCGCCGGGCCGACGATCCGTGCCATGCCCTTCACCGACAAGGACACCGCCGTGCGGATCGCCCGTGCCCGTGCCGCGCGCCTTGCTGTGCCCGCTGCCAGCCACGCGGAGTTCCCCAGTGCCGTGCTGCGCGCCGATCCCCTTGCCCTGCTGGCGCGCCAGGATTCCGGCCGGGTCCCGGAACTGCTGCCGCTGCGCTACACCCGGCTGGCCGCCTCTCCGCTGGCATACTTCCGCGGCGCCGCGCTGCCCGCCGCGGCGGATCTCGCCGCCACGCCGCGGACCGGATTCGCGGTCCAGGCCTGCGGAGACGCCCAGCTGGCCAACTTCGGCCTGTTCGCCGCACAGGGCCGCCGGCTGGTGTTCGACTTCGCCGATTTCGACGAGACCCTGCGCGCGCCCTGGGAATGGGACGTCAAACGACTCGCCGCGAGCTTCGAGGTCGCCGGCCGGGAGATCGGGCACCCCACCGCGCAACGCAGGCGCACGGTGCTGGCGGCGATCGAGTCGTACCGGCTGGCGATGCACGACTTCGCGCGCAGAACCCCGCTCGAGATCTTCTTCGCGCCTCCGGACCCCAGGACACTGCGCACGGTCGCGGCACATCGCCTCGGCCCCGCCCGCCGACGCCCCGCCGACCCGTTCCGGCACACCGAAATCCGCGACGGCGCACTGAAGCTGGCTGCCCGCGCGCCATGGGCGGTCGCGGCTGGCCGCATCGGCGGGGACGGCGATCCCGCGACACTCGCCGATCGCCTCTGCGCCGTGCTCAGGCGTTACCGGCGCACCCTCGGCCCCGCGCGACGGGCCATGCTGGACCGCTACCGGCTGGCCGACGCGGCGCGCACAGTGCCGGGCCCGGCCGGTTCCGGCGCCCGGTGCTGGGTCGCCCTGCTCGTCCGGACGGACACCGGAGACCCGCTTCTCCTGCAGGTGAAGGAAGCCCGGCCGTCAGTGCTGCAGGAGTACACCGGCGCTTCCCCGCCGGACAGTCCCGGCAGGCGGGTGGTCGCCGGGCAACGGCTGATCCAGGCCGCGGGCGACGTCTTCCTCGGCTGGGCCCGCTCCCCCGGTTTCGACGGCCCGGCCCGCGACTTCCACGTCCGCAGGCTGCGCCACGACCGAAGTTGCGGCGACGTCGCGACGATGACCCCGGACGTGCTGCGGGCCAACGCCCGGCTGTGCGGATGGACAGTGGCCAAGGCGCACGCGCGCACCGGCGACGCGCTCGCGATCGCCGCGTACCTCGGGTCCGGATCGGGTTTCGCCGAAGCGGTCCGGGAATTCTCGGCCGCCTGCGCCGACCAGAACGAACGCGACCACGCCGCGCTGCGGCGGGCGATCCGGCTCGGCCGCGTCGCGGCGGCCGGATCGTGACGGACCGCGTCACCCGAGCGCGCGGTGCTCCGTCCGGGGGAGTTCGCGGACCCGATGGACGGATTCGACGTGCATCCCGAGCGATTCGAGCCGGCGCAGGATTCGCGGAAGGTCGGCGGGATCGGCGACGGCGCCGAACACAATCGTTTCCGGCGGAACGGGGACCACGAGCACGTCCCGGAAATAGGCGGCGCTTTCGGCGGCTCCTTCCGGAATGGCGCCACAGCCGCGGAAAACGTAATTCGCGCGGGAGCCCAGGATCGCGGGCGCGCTCACCGGCGGCCTCCGTCCCGCCCGGACGCGTGCCACGCGAAGCCGACGACGGCCAGATCGAGCAGCACCACGAACGCCGACCAGCCGTGCGGCGGCAGGAAGACCAGTCGCGCGACCAGGTCCGCGGCGGCGCGGACGCCCGCCCGGATCCGGGCGGGCGAGACCAGCGAGGCGAGCGCCACGGTCAGCCCGAGCACCGCCGTCCCGGCGCTGAGCGAGCCCGTCCGCACCAGGTCGAGCACCACGACCTCGCCCGGCCCGAGCCAGAAGAACTGCGTGCAGGCGAATCGAGGACGGCCGCCCGAAGAATTCCCGCGTATTTTCACCCGCCCCACGATTCTGCCGCCGGACGCCGTTTTCCTCGCCCGCAGCGGATGAGCCGCTCTCGGTGCCTGGCAAAATCCGCCGGAATCGCCCGGAACCGACCGCGAAGGAGAATTGCGCATGCGCCGGCGCCTCGACGTCTCGCTCCGAAGACAAGTGCCGAGAACCAAAGTCGCCGTTCCCGGCCCGCCCGCGGACCTCGTGTCGCGGCCGCGACTGCTCGCCGTCCTCGACCGCGCGGCCGAGGCCGCCATCGTGTTCGTCGGGGCCCCCGCCGGGTTCGGCAAGACCGTGCTGCTGGCCGAATGGGCGCGCCGCCGGGGACGGGGCGCGGTCGCCTGGCTGTCCGCGGACGCCGACGACAACGACGACCGGCTTTTCTGGTCCGCCGTCCTCGAAGCGCTCAGCCGCTGCGGCCGGTTCCCGGACGGAGATCCGTTGCGCTTCCTGGCGGTGCCCGAGTCGCCGAGCACCGATCTCGCGTTCCTGGGCGAACTCGCCGACGCGCTCGACACGCTGAGCGAACCGGTCGTGCTCGTGCTCGACAGCGCGCACGAAATCACCTCGCCCGAGCCGTGGCGCGGGCTGCGGACGCTGGTGCGCCACCAGCCCGCCGGACTGTGCCTCGCGGTCGTCAGCAGGAAGGAGCCGCCGTTGCCGCTGGGCCGGGCGCGGCTCGCGGACCGGCTCGTCGAAATCGGAGCCGAGCGGTTGCGGTTCACCGCCGGGGAGGCGGAAACGCTCTTCGCCGCCGCGGACGCGGCGATCCCCCGGCACGAGGTGGCACCGCTGGTCGACCGGACCGGGGGCTGGCCAGCCGGGCTGCGCCTCGCGGCGGCGTCCGCGTCCCGGCACGGCAGCCTGTGGGACTTCGACACCGGCCGCGACAGCGCCGCACTCGCCTACCTGACCGACGAAGTCCTCTCCCCGCTTTCGGCGGCACAGCGGGAGCTGCTGCGGACGATCAGCGTCTGCGACGACGTCCCGCCCGGTCTCGCTCCGGTGCTCTGCGGGCGGGCCGACGCGGAGGCGATGCTCCACGAGCTGAGCGGGCCGTCCGTCCGGGCGGTCGATTCCGGCGGTACTCCGCCGCACCGCCGTGTCACGCCGCTGCTGCGCACCTACCTGCGAGCTGAGCTGCAGCGGCGGGCGCCGGACCGCGCGCGGGCGCTGCACGCGACGGCCGCGCGCTGGTTCGCCGAACACGACCGGCCCGCATCCGCCTTGCTGCACAGCGTCCACGCGGGCGATCCGGGCCAGGTCGGCGAACTGCTGCGCGCACACGCCGTTTCGCTGTTCCTCGCCGGCGAACACCAGGTCTTGCGCTTGGCGCTCGCCGCGGTGGAAGACCGGCGGGTCGCGGCCGATCCCTTGGCGGCGCTGATCTCGGCCGCGCTGAGTCTCGAGTCCGCCGAGACCTCAGCGGCCTGTCTCCACCTCGCCTGGGCGGACGCCGCGTGGCCGGACCGGCCGACGGCGGAGCTGACCGTTCTGCGGCAGCTGGCGCAGTCCCGGCTCGCCCAACTCGACCGCACCCCGGCGCACGCTGAGCGCGCAGCGGAACAGATCGACGAAGAACTCGACACCGAGCTAGCCGGCCTCGCGGCTGCGCACCGAGCCGGTGTACTCGCAATTCGCGGCGAGCACGAAGAAGCCCGGCGATCCCTGGAACGCGTCCTCGCCGCGGCGGAGGAACTCGGGCAGGAGTTCACGGTCGCGCACTGTCTCGCCGCGCTCGCCGAAATCGCCTGCCAAGACGGCGATTACCCCGCGATGGACCGGCTCGCCCGCCGGGCCGGGACAGTGCAGCCGCGCCAGGATTCCCCGCAATCGTTCCAGCGTGCGCAAGCAGCGGCCCTGCTGGCGTACGGAGCGCTGATGCGCGGTGAGCCCGCTGACTGCGTCACGCACGCGAAACGGGTCGGGCAGTTTCTCGGCGACGCGCCCGCGCGGGCGGCCCGCACCCTGCGGCTGTTCGCGGAAACCCTGCGCGGCGCGGCCGAATTCGAACTCGGCGGCTGGCACTCCGGGCTGCGGCGGATGCGCCGGGCCCGCCGCCGTCTCGGAACCAGCCGGTCCTGCCCAGCCCAGCACGCGGTCCAGTGTGCTGTCCTCGAACACCGCGCAGCGCTACGGCTGGGCGCGGCCGGCCAGGCCAAGGAAGCCGTTCGGTGGGCCGCGCCCGCGCTCGCCGGCTCGGGCGAAGAACTGCTCGTGCGCGCCCGGACGCAGCTGCGGCTCGGCCGGCACCACGGGGCGAGTTCCGTGCTGCGTTCCCTGACGGAGGACGAAGCACCCATGACGCTCCCGTGGGCGGCGGTCGAGGCGACGCTGGTCGGAGTGCAAGCGGCGCTGGCCGCCGGAGCACCGGAACGGGCGGCCCGGCTGCTCGACGACGCCCTGCGCGCGGCCGAACCCGCCGGGATCCGGTTCCCGTTCGTCTTCGCCCCGCCCGATCTCGCCGGGTTCCTGACCAGCCGGCTCGGCGCGCTCGGCAGCGGCGAACGGTTCGCCGGGGAAATCCTCGCGGTGCGGCGCCGGTTGCGTACGCCCCCGATGCCGGAGCCGCTGACCGAACGCGAGCGCGGCGTCCTGCGCCTGCTGCCGACTCAGCGGTCGATCGACGAGATAGCCGAGGACCTGACTGTCTCGCCCAACACCGTCAAGACCCACGTCCGCGGGATCTACGCGAAGCTCGCCGTCCGCAGCCGTCGGGAAGCGGTCGCGGTCGCACAGGAACGCGGACTGCTCGACGCGGAGGTCCCCGACTTCGCCGGATAGCGCCCGCCCCACCCGCGGCGGGCGAGGCGGGCGCGTCCGCGATCCGGTCGGGTGGGCCGGACACGGGCCCGTCCGGTCCCCGAATCGACGGCGAGGAGAAGTCATGCCCCTGGCGAGCGCGGAGTACCCGTTCTGGAACGTGATGGCGACGATGCTGGTGTTCTTCTGCTGGGTCGCCTGGTTCGGCCTGCTGTTCGTGGCCGTCGGCGACCTTTACCGCCGCTCCGACGCCTCCGGCTGGGCCAAAGCGGGCTGGACCCTGCTGATGCTCGTGCTGCCGGTCCTCGGCGTCCTGCTCTACCTCGGCATCGAGGGCCGGCGCCTGCACGACCGGCGGCGCGTCCGGGAAGCAGCCGCGGAACGGCGCTTCGCCGGTTACGTGCGTTCAGTGTCCACATCGGACACCACGAGCGCGGCCCAGATCGCCGAAGCCCGGCGGCTGCTGGACGACGGCGTCATCAACGACGCGGAGTACCAGACCCTGATGCGGAAGGCGCTCGCGCCGTGACCGCTTCGCGGCGGTGGCGGTTCGTCGCGCTCGCGGTGCTCCGGCCGCTGCTCACGGTCACCGCGCTGGTCTGCCTCTACTATCTGCTTCCGGTCGGCCAGCCGTTGCGGCCCTGGACCTTGGCCGTGCTGGTCGCCGGGCTCGCTCTCGTGGTGCTGCTGGTGGTCGGCGAGGTGCGGATGATCCTGCGCTCGCCGTTCCCGGCCGGACAGGGCGTGCAGGCGCTGGCTCTCGTGGTCCCGTTGTTCCTGCTGCTGTTCGCCGACGGCTACTACGTGCTCGGCCACGACCGTCCCGGTTCCTTCAGCACGGGCCTGACGCGCACCGACGCGTTGTACTTCACGGTCACGGTGTTCAGCTCGGTCGGATTCGGCGACATCGCCCCGGTTTCCGCGACCGCCCGGGTGCTGGTGACCCTTCAGATGGTCGCCGATCTGGTCGTGCTCGGCGTGGTGCTGCGGGTGATCGTGGCCGCGGTGCGGCGTCGCCGACCGGACCGATCACTTCGGGGCAGGCAGGAACAGCGCGGCGACGAGCCCGGTCGCCGCCACGACGGCCAAGGTCGCGAGGGCGAGCGCGAAGGACCGGTCCCCGAGGTGCGGAGTCCCGGCCAGAACGGACCCGGCCAGCGCGGTCCCGACCGACGAGCCGAGGTTGGACACACTGCGCGACACCCCGGAAATGTCGCCCTGGGCCGAATCCGGGAAGCGGGACTGCACCAGGTTCGCCGAAGCCGTGAGCATGATCCCGACGCCGGCGCCGAGCAGAAACAGCCCGGGCACCGCGCTCGCCACACCCGAATCGGCGCGCACCAGCACAAGCACGAGGACCAATCCGGCGACGGCGAGGACGAAGCCGACGCGGATCAGCCACCGCTGGGAGTGCCGCCGAGCCATCCGGCCCGCGGCGGCCGAAGCGGCGAGGATGCCGATCGTCGCGGGCGTCAGCATCAACCCGGTTTCGATCGCGTCGCAGCCGCGAACCTCCTGCAGGAAAACAGCCACCACGAAGAACGAGCCCTGCAGAACCAGCCATTGCACGTGCTGGGTCGCCAAGCCGAGTCCGGTGACCCGGTCGCGGAAAAGCCCTGACGGCACCAACGGATCCCGCCCGGCTCGTTCCCGGGCGCGGACGTGCACGAAGAACAGGACCAAAAGCACCGCGCCGATTCCGGCGAACAACCACACCGGCGAGATGCTTCCCGCCGGAATCAGCACGACTCCCGCGACAGCGAAGTCCGCCCGGGAAACGAACCAGCCGTACGAACCCGATTGCAGGACACCGAAAACGACGAAGAACAGCCCGGTTGCCGAAAGGAGCGCGCCGCCCACGTCGAATCGCTTCTCGCGGGGCGGAGCGGGCGGTTCGGCGACGCGCAGGGCCAGCAGGACGATGAGTCCGACCAGCAGCACCTGCAGCAGGAACGACGCACGCCAGCCGAGCCACGTCGTGACCAGGCCGCCGAGCAGCGGACCGGCCGCCGCGCCGAGCGCGCCCGCCCCGCTGACCACGCCCAGCGCTCGCGCGCGATCTGCCAGGTCCGGACTGGTCACGGTGACCAGGATGTAGATCGGCGGGATCATCAGCGCCGAGCCGATCCCTTCCAGCAGCGAATAGCCGACGATCAGCATCCCCGGCCCGTGCGCGAGCGAAGCCAGCAGCGCGCCGGTGCCGTAAACGCCGAGTCCGGCGAGGAAACACCGCTTGCGGCCCAGCAGATCGCTCAGTTTGCTGCCCGGCACCATCAGCGACGCCATGGTCAGCGTGAACACTGTGATCGCAGTCTGCACGCCGAGCACGGTGGTGCCGAGATCCGCGGCGACGGCGCTGACCGCGACGGTCATGGTGGTGGCCGCGTAGCTCGCGACGAATTGGGCGAGGGCGAGGGGCAGCACGATCATCGGCGGGCCTTCCTGCTCGGGTGCCGCACACGGTGGCGCGGCGGCGGCCGGGCCACCTCACCCCGCGCGGATGAGGCGGTCCGGGCCCGCTCCGGCGACGGTGCGGACGAGGAAACCCGTTGCCCCGAGGGAGAAACCATGACCGAGACCACGATCGCCGAGCACGCGCTGATCGGCGACCTGCAGACCGCCGCGCTGGTGACCACCGACGGGTCGATCGACTGGTTCTGCGCGCCGCGGTTCGATTCGGCGTCGGTCTTCGGCGCCCTGCTCGACGACGAACGCGGCGGCCGGTTCCGGATTCGTCCGGCGGGCGCCTGCGCGAGTTCGCAGATGTACCACCCGGACACCGCGGTGCTGATCACCCGGTTCTCCGGGCCGGACGGGATCGGCGAGGTCGTCGACTTCATGCCGCCGTGCGGCGATGCCCCCGCCAAGCGGCACCGGATCGCCCGGCTCGTGCGCTGCGTGCGCGGCCGGATGACGTTCGACGTGCTGGTCGCGCCCCGCTTCGACTATGGCAGACGTCCGCATCGGGCGATGCTCGTCAAGAACGGAGCCGTGTTCACCGCGCCCGGGATGTCACTGGTGCTGCACGCGGTCCGCGAGCCCGGCGACGAGCAGCTCGCCGAGGCGCGCGTCGAAGGCGAGGACGTGCATCTGCGGGTCTCCCTGGACGCGGGGGAAGTCCGCGGGGTCGTGCTCGAGACCGGAGCCGACGCGCCGCCGCGAGAGATCGGCGTCGCCGAGTTCACCGCGCTTTTCGAGTCCACAGTGGACTGGTGGCGCACCTGGCTCGCCCGCTCCGCTTACCGCGGCCGCTGGCGGGAAATCGTGGCCCGCTCGGCGATCACCCTCAAACTGCTCACCTACGCCCCGACCGGCGGGCTGGTCGCCGCGCCCACCCTCGGGCTGCCCGAGCAGCTCGGCGGCGAACGCAACTGGGACTACCGCTACACCTGGGTCCGCGACGCGTCGTTCTCGGTTTCGGCGTTGCTGGCGCTGGGATTCGCCGAGGAGGCGGCCCGCTTCGGGAACTGGCTCGGCGACCGCATCCGCGAAGGCGACGGCGGGGCCAGCGGGCCGCTCGCCGTCCTGTACCGGGTGGACGGCACGTCGGACCTGCGGGAGGAACGCCTCGCGCACTGGTCCGGGCACCGCGGGTCGAGCCCGGTCCGGATCGGCAACGCCGCGTCCGGGCAGCTGCAGCTCGACATCTACGGCGAAGCCCTCGACAGCGTCTTCGCCGCCGACCGCGCGGGATTCGAACTGCCGCACCAAGGCTGGACCGCGCTCCGCGCCGCGCTCGACTGGCTCGGCGACCACTGGGACCAGCCCGAGGAAGGCATCTGGGAAACCCGCGGCGGCCGGAAACGCTTCACCTACGGCCGGCTGATGAGCTGGGTCGCCTTCGACCGCGCCATTCGGCTGGCGGACACGCACGGCCGCCCCGCCCCGGTCGAGGACTGGACCTGGCAGCGCGACAGCATCCACAGCCAGATCCTCAGCCGGGGCTGGCACCGCACACGCAACGCCTTCGTCCAGCACGACACCGGCGACGAACTGGACGCGGCCCTGCTTCGCATGCCCCGCACCGGTTTCCTCCCGGCGAAGGACCCGCTGTGGCTCTCGACGCTCGACGCGATCAAGGCCGACCTGGTCACCGACAGCCTGGTCTACCGCTACGACCCGGTCGCTTCCCCGGACGGGCTCGCCGGCGGCGAGGGCACGTTTTCGTTGTGCAGCTTCGATTACGTCGATGCGCTGACCCGCGCCGGACGGCTGGAGGAAGCCCGCACCGCGTTCGAGAAGATGCTGACCTACGCCAACCACGTCGGCCTGTACGCCGAGGAAATCGCCCCGACCGGCGAGCAGCTCGGCAACTTCCCGCAGGCCTTCACGCACCTGGCGCTCATCGACGCCGCGGTGACCCTCGACGCCGCGCTCGGCTGACCAGCCTCAGGACTGCGGAGGCGCCGCCTGCAGCGTCCCCGCGGGCAACCGGTCCGCACCCCAGCTCCGCTCGACGTACCCGAGAATCCGCCCGACATCCTCCGCGGGCACCTTCTCCGGCGACCCGTGCTCCCGAGGATCCACATGGAAGATGTACAACCGCGACGCGAACTGCTCGAACGGCAGCGAAGCCTCGCCGAACCGCTCGCCGTTGCCCGCCGTCGAGACCACGACGCCGTCGCCCCAGTCCTGGCCGCTGTCGTTGTTCGGGTTGTAGAAATACACCCGCATGACGTCCTCGGCGTCCGGGGCCGCGCGCAGGATCGTGATCGCGTGCCAGCCGACGTAGCGGGCCGCGCTGTCGGTGACCGCGACCCCGGCCGGCTGCGGGTGGATCAGCGGCTGCTCGCCGTTGTAGGCCGGGTGGTAGCTCGCGTAGAACTGCCGCAGGAAATCCTCGGGGTCGACCAGTTTCCCGGTGGCGACGTCGACGTTGATCCGGAATCCCCGCGACGCCCACCAGCCGTGGAACTCCGGGTTGACCCAGCGGTGCGGGTCGCCGGGACGGTCGGCGCAGCGGCGGCCCATCTCGGCGTAGATCCGGTCGAGATGCGGCACGACCAGCGACGACACCGGGTCCAGGTCGGCGGGCAGCTCCGCGGACAGCCCGGCGCCGCTTTCCTTCGACGAGACCGGCTGTCCTTCGAAGTGCATGACGACCTCGTCGTCGCGCGCCGCCCACACCACGACCTGCAGCAGGTAGTCCGGGTCGTTGTAGGCCCACATCGACAACGCGCGCGCCGACTGGCAGGTCGGGTTGTCGCCCTGCCCGACGCCGAGCGGCTGGCCCAGCATCGAGAGCACGCCCGCGAGCAGCCGCGCCTCGGGCCTCGGCTGGTCGCCGAACACGAGCGTCAGCCGTTCCCGGGCGGCGGCGGACAGCTCCAGCGCCAGCTGCCGCCACAGCGCGGGCACCACCGGCGGCTCGTAGAGGATGCCGCGGTCGAGCAGCAGCGCGAGCCCGTAGACGCACTGCGCGGTCTGCGGGTGCACGGCCTCTTCGATCAGCCGGTGGACCAGGTCGTGGTAGCGCATCAGGCAGTTGCGGCCCACGTCGGACAACCCGAGCGCCTCGCCGAGGAGGTAGTCGCTCTCGTGCGCCAGGTACCGCAGCAGCTCGGCGTGGTACGGCGACACCAGGCCGGTGTCGTGCATGGCCCGGGCGAACCCGTTCGCCTCGTACTGCAGCGTCGCCGCGTCCATCGCCTCCAGCCGGGACCGGAACACCTCGACGCCCGGGTCCTCCCGGCAGGCCTCGGTGGTCCCGAACAGGCTGGTGATGAGCCGGTCGAGCCCCTGCACCGACGAACCGCCCAGGTCGACGTCCGGGTCGCCGCGGTAGATCGAGATCCGGGTGATCAGCGAGCGGACCTGGTCGACCTGGATCGGGCGCTGGCGCAGGATCCGCCAGATCTCCTCGACGACCTTGTCCAGGATGCTGTCGTAGCCGATCTGGTCGGCGAGATACCGCAGCAGGTCCCGGATCAGCTGCGCGGTCCGGCCCTGCCTGGTCCGCTCGGCCTCGCTGGGCGGGGTGAACAGCAGCTCCAGGTTCGCCCCGAGCACCTGCGACAGGAAGACGCGGGCGTCCTCGGCCGGCAGCGTCGGATGCTCGTAGTCGCCGCACGCGACCGCGAGCATCCGCAGCTCGCTGGTCGCCTCGATGACCACGGTGTCGGTGTTCTCGCTGTGCAGGCCGGGCCCGACCAGCGCGGGGATGAGGATCTCCGGGGTGTCCCAGTCGGTGTCCTGGAAGACCCCGGCCTCCTCGATCTCCCGCGCCCTCGCCCGGACCGCCGCCGCGCCGTCCGGCTGGAGCAGGACCCGCCGCAGCGCCTCCAGCACCCGCCGCAGCTTCGTGTGCTTGCCGAAGTCGCGGGTTGCGGCCATGGCCGCAACCGCGTCGTCGAGCGCGGCCACGCGTTTGGCCAGCGTCGCAGTCGTGCCGGTGACGTCGGCGTTCGGCTTCAAATGCGTCCTTCGGTCGGGGTGGCGGACTCGTCTGAGGGGTCAGACGTAGAAGTCCAGTTCTTCCTGCTCCTTCAGCAGGTCGCGCATCCGGTAGGCATCGTCCCCGAAGAAGTACAGCAGACCCCAGTGCGTGCCGAACGCGGTCCTCTTCGTCACCGTCTCTTCCAGCGGCGCGCTCAGGTCGTGTGACTCGTAGTAGTCGTCGTCCTCGGTCTGCTGCGGGATCTTCAGCTCGCTTACCACGCGGCGGCGCGGGTAAACGCCGAAGCAGCCGGCGACGCCGGTCGCGTCCACGACCTCCCTCGGGAAGAAGGCGTCGATCTCCTCCTCGGTCGTCTTCGGGTCGAAGGACAGGACCAGCGCCTGGTAGGCGTTGAAGCCGTAGGCCCGTTCGAGCAGTTCGAAGACCTTGAAGCCCGGCGGCCGGTAGGCGACCTCGCCGAAGTACATCTCGCCGTCGCTGGTGACGAAGTACTCCGGGTGCACGAAGCCGAACTCGATGTCGAAGGTCTTGACGAGCTTCTCGATCTGCGCGGTGATCTGCGGCCGGTAGCGCTCCAGCTCCGGGGTCGCCGGGACGAACACCGAGTACCCGAGCGTGACGTACTCCGAGATGTTCAGGAACTTGACCTTGCCGCCGTGGATCCACGCCTCGACGGCGAACTCCCAGCCGTCGAGATGCGACTCCATCAGGACCGGGAACTCCTCGTCCGGGATCGAGTCGATCTCGTCCGGGGTGCGGATGACGCGGTGCCCGAGGCAGCCCGCCTTGTCGAACGCCTTGAGGTGGATGGGGTCGTTCGGGTCGCCGTCGAGCTTGAGCAGCGTCTGGTTGACCCGCTTGAGGAACCGGACCACGTCGTCGCGGTCGTGCGCCTCCTCGAAGATCCCCACCCGGATGCCGCCGAGCTGCGCGCGCCGCTTCATCAGCGCCTTGTCCCGCAGCAGCATGGCCTGCCCGAACAGGCGCGGGTTGTCCATCAGCACCGAGTTGATCGCCCCGGCCCACTCGACGGTCTCCTCGAACAGCGGGATCGCGACGTCGACGCCTTCCTGCTGCAGGATCTCGGCGATCTCCATCGACCGGTCGTTGAGCCGCTCGAAATTCCACGACAGGTACGGGATGTCGTGTTCGGCGCAGTACTTCTCCGCCCAGTCCGGGGCGACCACGACGTAGCGCCGGTCGAATCGGTCGAGCGCCTCGACCGCGTTGAGCGACCAGCCGAGCAGCGCTACGTATCCCTTGTCCGGATTCTTCGCGATCGGCTCGGACTTTGGCATAGGGCGTTCCTCCGTTCAGCACGCGCGACTCGCCACGGCGTGGCGGCTGCGGCCGTGCCGAAGTCATATACCCGAAAACGGCGGAATGAAACGGATCTATGCCGCCCGGCGAGGTTTCCTACGCGGAAACTATTGCGCCGTAAGGATTCCGCACTACTCGGCTCCGGCCGCCTGGCCGATCAGCGCGCAAGCCGTGGCGAACGCCCCCGCCAGGTCGTGCCCCATCCCGGCCACCACGTCGTCGAGCCCGCGCAGCCCCGCCCGTTCCAGCAGGGTTTTCTCGTTCGTCACCCACTCCCCTCGCGCGGCCAGCACCGCGTGCCCGGCCTGCATCGCCGCCACCCCAACCGAAGCCGCGGTCTCCGCGACCCGCCCGTGCCGCACGTACGCCGTCTTCGCGTACTCCAAAGTCCGCGCCGCCGAAGCGCGCCAGAACTTGGGTGCGTTCTCCCGCAACAGTTCCGGATACTCCGGACGCGGCAGTTCCCCGCGCACCACCCGGTTCAGCGCCAGCTCCGCCACCACCAGGTAACTCGGGATCCCGGCCAGGTGGAACGCCAGCGGCTCCCAGTGGAACCGCCCCTTCTCCGCCTCGGCCAGTTCGTGCTCGACCACGTCCAGATCGCGGTAGTGCACGTCCACCGGCTGCCCCTGCACGGTCAGCCACGCACCGCCGTTGAAGACCCCGCCGCCCCATTCGCCCAGGCCGGACACCTCGCCCGGCAGGTCGAGCGCGCGCAGGTCGTCCGGGTCGAACGTGCCGCGGTAGTACACCGCGTAGTCCCAGTCGCTGTCCGGGCGGTGGGTTCCGCGCGCCCGCGATCCGCCCAGCGCCACCGCCTCGACGCCGGGCAAACCGGACAGCAGCTCGGCCACGTGCTCGGCGAACGTTTCCTCGTCGTTTTCCCGCATCAGGAGAAGATGCCATGAATCTCTGCCAAGATCGCCAGTATTTCGCCGGTTGTCCAGCCGACCTGGGGGTCCGAATGCACCGTTTACGCACGATCGCGCTCACGACCGCGGCTGTCACCGCGCTCGGCACCGCGCCCGCGAACGCCGCGCAGCCCTTCTCCGACACGATCTTCGCCGCGACGCACAACAGCTACTCCGGCAACGTCGACGGCGCGAAGGGAGCCATCTCCTACCAGCTCGACCAGGGCGTCCGGTTCATCGAATTCGACGTCCACGACAACGGCTACGCCACCCGCCACGACTACGGCATCGGCCACAGCGCGCCCGGCGACCTCGTCGACCACGCGGGCAACCCGGCGTCCGACAACCTCCGCGACTGGCTCGCCGTGGTGAACACCTGGTCCGCCGCGCACCCGGACGCGGCGCCGATCGTCGTCATGCTCGATCTGAAGGACGACCTCACCGACAACGACTCGTTCGCCGCCGGAAACCTGGCCGCGGTCAACGCCGAACTGAGCGCCGCGTTCGGCCCGCGACTGCTCTCCCCCGCTGCCTACCGCACCGGCGCGACCACGGATTCCTTGCGCGGCAAGGTGCTTCCGCTGCTCTCGGGCGACGGCGGCACGCGCGCCGCGTATCGGCGGGATGTCGGGTACCACCCGGCGGTCGCGGTCAACAGCCGCGGCCAGGTCGTCGAGGTGCACGATTCCGGCGGCGGCGCGCTCTGGTACTGGACCGGGCAACTCGGCGCCGACGGACGCGTCGCCTGGCAACGCCACGGCCGTTACGACAGCGGCCAGACGCCCGCGGTCGCGCTCGACGACTCCGGCCGGATCGTCGAGGTGCACCAGTCGCAGAGCGCCACCACCCTCTGGTACCACACCGGACAACTTGGTGCGGACGGCGAAATCAGCTGGTCGGCGAGCCATCAGTACGACAACGGGGTGCTGCCGACGGTGGCGTTCACCGGCAGCGGCGTCGTCCGCGAAATCCACCGCAGCCAGGCGAACAACCAGAACTGGCAGTGGCGCGGCACGCTCTCCGGCGACACCGTGACTTGGACCGGCAACGCGAAGACGTCCGATCCGCGTTACGACAAGGCAAACGCGGGGCGAATCTCTGTCACCACCGGCGCCGACGGGTCCACGCCGGCGCAAACCCTGCGCTACTCCACGGATCTCGTCACCCGCGGCCGCGTGCAGTACCAGCAGGTCGCGTTCGACGAATACCAGCAGGGCGACCCGGCCGAACTCCAGGACGGGCTGTTCTACGGTGCTCCGGCGAAGGAATCGGCATTCCTGATCGCCGCGCGCAGGAGCGGCCACGTGGTCCGCGGCTGGGACTTCGACAACGCGGGCCTCGCCACCGATCCGCTGGTCAACTACCCGGCCACCAACCACCCGTACGACGACTGGTACCGGCAGCTCACCAAGGACGCCGCCCGGTAGAGAAGGTCAGCGGGCGCCGTGGCCCATCCGGTCCACGGCGTCCTTGGCTTCCTTCAGGCTGGCTCCGGTGACTTCGCGGTAGCGCTTGATCGCGGCGATCGTCTTGCCCTCGCGCAGCAACGGCTCCAGTTCGCGGGCGAGATCACCGCCCGGTTCCGCGACGCCGAGGTGGTCGAGCACGAGATCGAGCTTGCGCTCCAGCCGGGTCATCCGGCGCTCGAGCGATCGCGTGCTCGAACCCCAGCCCGTGCTCAGCACGATTCCGAGGATCAGCAGCGCGACGATCAGCCACAGCAATTCGATGTTCACGCGCCGCAGCGTACGTGTCCGTATTGTCCGGGAAGCCCGCCGGGGCGACCCCTCACCGGCCCAGAACCGAGAAGGGTCCGCGCTCTCCCACCCGGGATACGGAGGCGCTCCGGGCTACGAGCGGAAGTTATAGGCCACATCGAGCTTTCCGTCGGCATGCTGCTTGATCAACCGCAATGACAGCCGTTGTGCAGCGTGGCTGATTGAACGTCCCCTTGCCGGGCGAGGAGGCCGCGTTCCTGATGGCCGGCGGCGGCACGGCCTACACGCGGTTTACCGCTGAGAACCACGCGTCGGAACAGAGCGATGGGCAGCGTGATCAGGATCCTCACCTGCGGATTCCTTCACCGGCCCAGACAGGAGAAGGACCCGCGCTCTCCCACCCCGACGGGGAGAGCGCGGGCCTCGCCCACCGGCTGGAGGGTCGGTGTTCCTCCCAAGAACACCGGCCCCTCCGGCCTGCAGGCGCCTCAGGCGGTCCGCTGCCTGAGCCGAGCCGCCCCGACGGCTACGACCGGCATCGACGCTTCCCGCAGCGCCGCCCGTTCGACCGGCCGCCGGACCGTCCCGTTGGGAGTCCGCACGCAATATCGCTCCACGGATTCCATCAGCACGGCGGCGACCATCACGACCACGGGCGTAGCCAGCGCGAACCACATGGTGGCTTTGGTACCCAAGCCGGCGGGAAACCAATCGCCCTTTCCCCGACCGGGTGGAGATTAGACTGGCGGCGTGCGCACGCGACCGACGCTGACCTGGGCCGGACCTGGAGAACCTTTGCCGCGCACGGGCACGGTCGCCGACGTGGCCGAGGTCGTCTCCGGGCGGCGAGTGCTCGTGCTGAGCGGCGCGGGGCTTTCCACCGAATCCGGCATTCCTGACTACCGCGGCGAAACTGGCAGCCTTCGCCGGCACACGCCCATGACGTACGGCGAATTCGTCGCCAGCGAGGCGGGCCGCCAGCGGTACTGGGCGCGCAGCCACCTCGGCTGGCGCACTATCGCGCGGGCCGCGCCGAACGACGGGCACCACGCCGTTTCCGCGCTGCGGGCGGGCGGCTGGCTGTCGGGCGTCATCACGCAGAACGTCGACGGCCTGCACCGCGCGGCCGGCACGCCGGGCGTGGTCGAACTGCACGGCAACCTCGACCGCGTCGTCTGCCTCGACTGCCGCCGAACCTCCGCGCGCGAGGAGCTCGACGACCGGCTGCGGGCGGCGAACCCGGATTTCGGCGCCGTGGCAACGCGGATCAACCCGGACGGTGACGTCGAACTGGCCGAGGACGTCGTCCGCACCTTCCGCACCGTGCCCTGCACGAGCTGCTCCGGCGTGCTGAAACCGGACGTGGTGTTCTTCGGCGAGAACGTGCCGCGCGCCCGCGTGGAGCGGTGCTACCGGCTGGTCGACGAGGCGTCCGCGGTGCTGGTGCTGGGTTCTTCGCTCACGGTCATGTCCGGCTTGCGGTTCGTCCGGCGGGCCGCGAAATCCGGCAAGCCCGTCGTGATCGTCAACCGCGGCCAGACCCGCGGCGACGAGCACGCGACCGTCCGCGCCGACCTGCCGCTCGGCCCCGCGCTCACCGAACTGCTGGCCGTGCTGGAAACCTCGTTGCCCGACGCGACGGCGGCCGGATAGGCTTCGATCACTCTGATGGAACGGTCCTGAGAAGTACGCCGCAGAACGGACCGGCCAGCCTGACATCACCCAGGTCCAGGAGCGGGCGGCAACCCTGTTGTTGTCGACCCGTTTACCCGGAGGTTCTCCGATGTCCATCGGCATTGGCCTGCCCGTCAGCGATCCCGCCGCCCTGCTCGAGTGGGCGCGGCGCGCGGACGCCGGCCCGTTCAGCACGCTCGGGCTGCTCGACCGGCTCGTCTACCACAATCCCGAACCGCTCACCGCGCTCGCGGTGCTGGCCGGCACGACCACCCGCGTCCGGCTGCAGACCGAGGTCCTGCTCGCTCCGCTGCGCGAGACGGCGCTGCTCGCCAAGCAGGCCGCCACGCTCGACCTGATGAGCGGCGGCCGGTTCGTGCTCGGCCTCGGCGTCGGCGGCCGGGAGGACGACCACCACGTCGCCGGCACCCCGCTGCGCGACCGCGGCCGCCGCTTCGACCAGCAGCTCGCCGACCTGTGCCGGCTGTGGTCCGGCGAACCGCACAGCGCCGAAGCCGGTCCGATCGGCCCCGCCCCGGCTCGCGAAGGCGGTCCGGAAATCCTGATCGGCGCGTTCAAACCCAAGGCGCTGGCCCGCGTCGCCCGCTGGGGCGACGGCCTGCTCGCCGCCGCTCCGCCGTCGTGGGCGGGCGGGCTCTTCGACACCGTGCGCCGCGACTGGCAGGAGGCCGGTCGCAAGGGCGAGCCGCGGCTGGTCGCGCAGGTGAACGTCGCGCTCGGCCCGGATTCCCTCGTGGACGAAGCCAAAGCGGCCATGCACGCGTACTACGAATTCACCGGAATGGCCGAGCAGATGGTGAGCGGCATGCTCACCGCGCCCGACGACATCCGGACCGCGATCCGCGCGTACCGCGATCTCGGCGCGGACGAGGTGATGCTGTACTGCTACGGCAGCGATCCCGACCAGGTCGACCGGCTCGCCGACCTCGCCTGAACAGCTGACCTCTGCTGAACAAGCGCGGAAGTAAGCTCGCGCCATGCAGGCAGCGACGCTTTCCGGGGGCTCGTCCGCGCCCCGCCCCGGAACTGCCCGCCGGCGGGGATGACGGGCGAGCCTTCCCGGCGGGCCCGCTGGCTCGCCGCGCACCCCCGGCGAAGTTTCCTGCTGGGGGCCGGTGCGGCGATCGCCGGTTCGGGCGCGCTCGCCGCCGCGCTTTCCCGTCCCGCGCCCCCGGTGGCGCGGGACGGGTTCGGCGCGGACTGGCTGTTCGGCCCGTTCGTGCCCGGCAGCACGGATCCGGACTTCGACGACAGCGAGATGGCGCTGGTCTCGGTGCCGCACTGCGTCGTTCCGCTGTCCTGGCAGGATTGGGATCCCTCTGACTGGCAGCACGTCTGGGTGTACCGGCAGCATTTCCTCGCGCCCGCGCAGCTTCGCCGCAACCGGGCGTTCCTGCAGTTCGACGGGGTGCTCAGCGCCGCGACGGTGTATCTCAACGGCCGCCGCGTCGCCATGCGCAGCGGCGGTTACCTGCCGCTGCGCTGCGAGGTCACCGGCCTGCTGACCGAGAAGGACAACGTGCTCGCGGTGGTCGTCGACGGCCGCTGGCAGCAGAACACTCCGCCGGACCTGCCGGAGTTCCCGAACCCGACGGCCATCGACTTCTATCAACCGGCCGGGCTGTATCGCGACGTCCAGCTCACTGGCGTGCCGCAGACCTATCTGTCCGATGTGTACGCGCAGCAGATCGCCGTGCTGACGCCGAATCGCGAGGTCTTGCTGCACTGCACGGTGGACTCGGCGAAGGCGGTCAAAGGCCCGGTTCGAGTCACCGCCGTGCTCAGCCAGCACGGCGCCGAGGTGGCGTCGTCCTATACCGATCTCACCGGGCTGCCGAAGGGCAACACCGAGGTCACCGTGTCGCTGCAAGGCCTGGAAGCGGTGCAGCTGTGGGATCTGGACGATCCGGCGTTGTGCGACATCCTCGTCACGCTCGCCGTCGACGGCCGGAAAGTGCACACGTATCCGGTGCGCACCGGGCTGCGCGACGCTCAGTTCACTGTGGACGGTTTCCGGCTGAACGGGAAGCCGCTCAAGCTGTTCGGCCTCAACCGGCACCAGTGGTACCCGTTCGTCGGCGGCGCGATGCCGGACCGGGTACAGCGCCGGGATGCTCAGCTGTTGAAGGACGAGCTGAACTGCACCATGGTGCGCTGCTCGCATTATCCGCAGGCTACGGCGTTTCTCGATGCCTGCGACGAATTAGGCATCCTGGTGTGGGAGGAACTGCCGGGCTGGGACCACGTCGGCGACACCGCGTGGCAGGAGCTGGCGGTGCGCGACGTGCACGACATGATCGTGCGCGACCGCAACCATCCGTCGATCATCGTGTGGGGCACCCGGGTGAACGAGACGCTCGGCCAATACGCGCTGTACGGGAGGACCGATCAGCTCGCCGCGGAACTCGACCCGATGCGCCCGTGCACCGGCGCCGTCGCGGGCGAGCGAGGCTACGTTTCGGCGCTGTACCCGGTGAAAGCGGCGGGCGGGGTGTTCTCCTTCAACGACTACAGCCGCCCGCACCCGCCCGGTTCTCCTCCCCCGCTGCGCCCGCCGCGCCGCGGAGTTCCCTACCTGGTCAGCGAAGCGATCGGCACCCTCGTCGGCTCGGCGTACTTCCGGCGAACGGATACCCTTGCCGTGCAACGGGAACAGAGCATGCTGCACGCTTGGGTGCACGACCACGCCGCGTCCGATCCGCGCTACAGCGGCCTGCTCGGCTGGTGCGGTTTCGACTACCCTTCCGGCTGGTACCACCACTATCGCGGCGTGAAGTACCCCGGCGTGATGGACTTCTTCCGCATCCCCAAACTGGGCGCGGCTTTCTACCGCGCCCAACGCGATCCGTCCCGCGGCGCGGTGATCGAACCGGCTTTCTACTGGGATTTCGGCCCCGGCTCACCGCCCGGCGGACCGGGCCGCGACGCGATCATCTGGTCGAACTGCGAGGTGCTGGTGGTGACCGTCGCGGGCAAACGCCCGGTCACCGTGCGGCCGGATCGCGCGCGGTTCCCGCACCTGGCGCATCCGCCGTTCCCGGTGGATCTGCGGGTGAACGGCAGGACGCGCCCGGAGCTGACCGTCGAGGGCCGGATCGGCGGGCAAACGGTGCTGCGCAGGCGATTCAGCGCGGACCCGACGTTCGACACCATCGCGGTGACCGCCGACGACGACCAGATCATCGCCGACGGCGCGGACACCACCCGGGTCGCGCTGCGCTTGCTCGACCGCTACGGCGCGCCGCGCCCGCACGCCCACGGGGTGCTGGCCGTCGCGGTGAAGGGCCCCGGCGTGCTGATCGGCGACCCTTACCTGGATTTCGGCGCGGTCGGCGGCGCGGCGGCGGTATGGGTCCGGTCGATGCGCGGCACTCCCGGCACGATCACCGTGAGTGCCACGCATCCGTTCGTCAACACTGGGACTGCCACGATCGAGTCCTTGTGAGCGCCTGTTCTCACCGGCGTGGGCGTGCGCCCCTCACCACACCACCGGCACCTGAGAAACGCCGCCCGTCAACCGGTTCGCCCGTACTTCCAGCTCGTCTGCAGGCACCGCGAGCCGCAGATTCGGGAACCGGCGGAAGAGCGTCGTGAACACCACGCGCAGCTCCGTGCGCGCGAGGCTGGCCCCGATGCAGAAGTAGCCGCCGTAGCCGAAAGCGATGTGGGAGTTGGGTTTGCGGTCCGCGTCGAACTCGTGCGCGTCCGCGAACACCGACGGGTCGCGGTTGGCCGAGGCGGTCGAGATCATCACCGCGTCGCCGCGCGGGATGCGGACGCCGCCGATTTCCACGTCCTCGTGCGCGTACCGGAGCAGCCCGAGCCCGCCCGGCGCGGACATCCGCAGGATCTCCTCGACGGTGGCGTGCACGCGCGCTTCGGGGTCGGCGGCCAGCGCGTCGCGGCGGGCGAGGTCGGTGAGCAGGAACAGCACGCCGAGGTCGATCCGGTTCGACGTGGTCTCGTGGCCGGCGAAGAGCAGCCCGGCGGCGAGCCTGCCGAGGTCGTCGTCGGTGAACGTCGGGTCGTCGGCCTGCGCGGCGACCAGGTCCGACACCACGTCCTGGCCCGGGTTCGCGCGTTTCGCGTCGGCGAGGCCGGACATGTAGGCGGTGAACTCGGTCATCGCCGCCTCGGCGTCGCCGCCGCTGTCGAGGACGCCGATGCGGTCGGAGAGGTCGCGGAACTTCTCGCGGTCGGAGTACGGGACGCCGAGGAGTTCGCAGATCACCAGCACCGGCAAGGGAAACGACAGATGCTCGTGCAGATTCGCCGGCGAGCCCGCGGCTTCCATCCCGTCGAGGCACCGGTCCGCGAGTTCCTGGATCCGGCTGCCGAGGCGGCGCATCCGGTTCGCCGAGAACGCCGGGACCAGCAGGCGGCGCAACCGGGCGTGCTCCTGCTGCTCGGTCTCGAAATCGCCCTGCGGCCCGTTCAGCACCGCGGCGTCGGAAACCGTTGAGGCGTCCTCGGGATGCGGGTGCGAACGGCCGAACCGGTTGTCCGCGAACACTTCCCGCGCTTGCTCGTACGCGGTGACGAGCCAGGCCGGGTCGCCCGCCGGGGTCGTGACCGGGACGATCGGGCCTTCGCGGCGCAGGACTTCGTACAGCGGCGCGATGTCCAGGACGTTCGGCCTGGCGAACGGCAGCTGGGTGGGGGTCGACATTCGGGGTCCTCCTCGGTCAGCCCGCCCGCGTGCGCAACGACGCGAGCCAGTCCTGTTCGTTCTCCGCGCGGCGCTGGACCTCGGCCAGCACGAGCCTGCTCCACGGGTCGGTCTGCCCCGCGCCGAGCTTCGCCAGCCGGTCCCGCTGCGCCGCGACGGCGGCTTCCCGGGCGTCCAGCACCCGCAGCCGTTCCTCCGGGGCGAGCCTGCCGAATCCCGCCAGCCGCGCCAGAAACTCGGCCGGATCGCCCGCCAGCTCCGGCGGCAGATCGGCGAGCAAATCGTGCAGCAGCTCCCGCCCGACGTCAGTGATCGTGTAAACATGCCGCGGCGGCCGCCCCTCCTGCGGCTCCGCGGTCCGGGTCACCGCGCCCGCTTCGGCGAAGCGGCGCAGCGCCGGGTAGAGCGAGTTGTTCGACAGCGCGCGACCGCTGGATTCCTCGACCTGCTTGCGCAGCTCGTACCCGTGCCACGGCCGCTCGGCGAGTTTCGCGAGCAGGAGCACGTCGGTCCACACATAGGTCACCGTAACCTAGGGTCTGGTGAGCGGGCAACGTCCGAACGGCGGATGCCGGAAGAAGATCTCGGGCCCGTTTTTTGTCGGTGCGTCCCGGTACGGTCGGGTTCGACCGATCCGGAGGGGGATCTCCATGCCAGACCGCATTCGCTACGGCCTCTACCTGCCGCCGTTCGGCCCGCTCGGCGACCCGGCCGATGTGGTCGACCTCGCAGTCCGCGCCGAAACCGCCGGCTGGGACGGCGTGTTCCTGTGGGACCACGTGGTGCCCGCGATGCCGCCGATCGCCGACACCTGGACCACGCTCGCCGCCATCGCCCAAGCGACCAGCCGGGTGCTGCTGGGCCCGATGGTCACGCCGCCGAGCCGCCGCCGTCCGTGGGTTTTGGCGCGCGAGGCCGCCACCGTCGCGCGCCTCTCCCGCGGCCGGCTCATCCTCGGCGCAGGCATCGGCTCCGACGAAACAGGCGACTTCAGCCGCTTCGGCGATCCGTCCTCCCCCGCTGCTTTATCGTCGCGGACTGACGAGGCGTTGGAGATCGTGCGCGCGATGTGGGCCGGGAAAGCCGTCGAACACGACGGGCCGCATTATCAAGTGCGCCTGGACGCCACCGAGCCGGAGCCCTATCGCATTCCGGTGTGGACAGCGAGCACCACCCAGCACGAGCGAGTCCTGCGCCGCGCTGCCGCGAGCGACGGGATCTTCCCGAACCCTGGCCCGCAGCCGCCCTCGCCCTCGGCGTTGGCAGAGCTGGTAGCCCGGGTCCGGCCGGCGGATCGCCCTTACGACGTCGCGGTGTCCGGGAACGCCAGCCCAGCATGGGATGACCCGAACACGGTGAACCTGGCGGCGCTCGCCGAGGCGGGGATGACGTGGTGGATGGAATCGCTGATCCACTTCGATCCGTTGGAGCTTTCGCTGACCGTGGTGGATGCCGGACCGCCTCGGATCGAAGGTCAGCCGGGGGGTTGACCGAAGGGATTCCTTTTGTGGCAACAGGATCCGGCCTGGCCGAGTCGGTCTGCACCCTCCCATCCGCTACCGCCCTCCGGCCGCGACGGATCTCCGCCGCCCGTCAGCAAGAACTCCCCCGTCCGGCGGGATTGTTCTTCGTCCGCACCGTTTTCGACGCGCACCGCCGCACCCTCCCTCCGCAGTCGCCTGATCGTTCAACCACCGTCCAGCGGGCAGCCAGGCCCTGGGAGCGACCGCTCGCCGTCTCTCCCCCTTCGGCGGCTTCCCTGTGCGGCGGAGGGGAGCTACCGTGGAGGGTGGTTGAGCCTCCAGCCACCGTGATTCGTCCCGCGCGCCGGGATGCCCGGTGCCCGGCCGGTCCGGCATTCCGCCGCAGCCCTGTGCGCGGCTCAGAGAGAGTGCCGTGATGACCGCCGCGCACAGTGCCCGACTGCCCGTACTGCCGTCGCCGGACCCGACGGGGATGCTCCGGCTGCGCGTTCGCCATCCTGCCCCGGGAACAGCCGTCGTCGAGGTCGCCGGGGAAGTCGACCTGGCCACCGCGCCGCGACTGGCCGAGGTTGTCGAGTCCAGGCTGCGCAGCACGGTCAGCCTGGTGATCGTCGACCTGCGCCGCACGACCTTCCTCGGCGTCGCCGGGCTTCGCGTGCTGATCCGGTTGAAACTGCTTGCCGCAGGGGCGGAGACCGACTTCTACGTCGACCCTGGCACCGCGCCCACGGTCCGGCGCTTGCTCTCGCTCTTCCCGCTGGACTGCACCCGCCCCGGCACCGCCGAAGGGCTCACCGAGATCCCGCTGCCCCGGCCCGCGGAGAAGGCTTGACTGTCCGCTGAGGACACTGAGAACCCGCCGAGCGCCGCGCCGGAGGCACCAGCCTGAGCACATCCGTCCGACGGGGGCCGCGGCCCGGCGCTGAAGCGGAACTCATCCCGCCTCGGCGATCCTGCCGCAGCCGCACCGGCACCGGTCGTGAGGGGAACCCTGAGGGAATCAGATTCCCTCAGGGTTCCCCTCACGACCGACGACGTGCCGCGCGGGACCCGCGAAGCCTCAGGCGTCCGGATCCCGAAAGTCCTCCGGACTCACGTCGTCCAGCAAATCCCGGAACCGGCGGATCTCGTCCTCAGTGGCCTCAGCCGGTTCCTCCAGATCGCCCGCCGCCTCGAGCGCGGAGCCGAGAGACGCCTCGTCCCCCGCCGCCACCGTCACGTCGACCGCCGCCTCGTCCAGGACCGCCTCCGCGACCTCCAGCGGGGCATGCGTCCGCAGCCCGATCGCGAGCGCGTCGCTCGGGCGGGCCGAGACTCGCACGCCGCCGGTCAGGACGAGGTCCGCGTGGAAGATGCTGTCCAGCAGCTGGGTGATCTCGATCCGCTCGACGCGCTGGCCCAGCGCCGCCAGCACCTCGATGATCAGCTCGACCGTCCCCGGCCGCGCCGACACGACCTGTTCCTGCGCGGCGGCCAGTTCCTGCGCTTCCGGCGCGCCGATGGTGATGGCGAGCCACCGGCGCGAGCCGGATTCCTCGCGCAGCAGCACGACCGGCGCCGACTCCTGCGCCACCACGGCCAGCCCCTGCACCCGCACCTGCACCATGGGGGTCACCCCGCTTCCGAAAAGGTTCTCCCTGCTGACTACCCAACGCCCGGCGGTTTGTCACGCGAAATCGCCGGACGCCTCACCGGAGATTCACGCGCCACAGCAGCCGGGCGGACCCCGCGAACCAGGAGAGCGAGGCCGCAAACGTGCCCCTGCGCACAATTCGGGTGCCCGGCCGCACGTGTCGATCGCGTCGCGCCTGGGTATGCGGGAGCCATGAACGACGAGGGCCCCGGCAGCCGCGCCAGCGGCGGCATGCCAGCCGTGGACCGTTTGCTCGACGAGGTGATCGAGCTTCGGCTTCCGGCGGAGACGTACCAGATCCCGCTTGTCCGCATGCTCGCGCAGGCTGTCGCCGCGCGGGCCGATTACGGGCTCGACGCGATCGCCGACGCCAAGATGGCCGTCGACGAGGCGTGTGCCCAGGTTGTTTCGACCGCCGCCCCCGGGGCCGCGATGACCTGCCAGTTCACCGTTTCGCCCGACGGGATCCGGTTCGGCGTCCGGACCCGCACGCAGCACGCCGACCCGCCGAGCGAGCGAAGTTTCGGCTGGCACGTGCTGACCACCCTGGCCGCGAACGTGTCGGCGCGGTGCGTGCCGGACCCCGCCGAAGGCGGCTACGCGCTCACCCTCGACCTCGATCTGCACCGGGAGGGAAGCGGGTGAACCAGCAGCCGGTCACCCGCCACCGCGACGAATACGCGCACACCGCGCCGCTGTTCGAGGAGCTCGCCGCACTGCCCGCCGACGACGGGCGGCGGCCGCGGCTGCGCGAACAGCTCGTCACCGAGTTCCTGCCGGTCGCCGAGCACATCGCCACCCGGTTCACCGGGCGCGGCGAACCCCGCGAGGACCTGGTCCAGGTCGCCCGGATCGGGTTGATCAACGCGATCGACCGGTTCACCCCGGACCGCGGCCCGGACTTCCTGTCCTTCGCCGTGCCGACGATCATGGGCGAGATCCGCCGGTACTTCCGCGACACCGGCTGGTCGGTGCGCGTGCCGCGGCGGCTCAAGGAACTGCACCTCGCGCTCAGCCGCGGTTCGGCCGCCCTGTCGCAGACGCTCGGCCGCGCGCCGACGCCCACCGAGCTCGCCGAGCACCTCGGCCTCGAACTGTCCGAGGTCCACGAAGGCCTCGTCGCGGGCCACGCGTACCAGACGTTGTCCGTGGACAAGCCGGTGCACGACGACGCCGAGCCGCTGCTGCTCGCCGACACGCTCGGCAGCGACGACCCGGAGATCGAGCACATCGAGAACCACGAGGCCCTGCAGCCGCTGCTGCGCGAACTGCCCAAGCGGGAGCGCGCGATCCTGGTGATGCGGTTTTTCGGCGGCCTCACCCAGACGCAGATCGCCGAGCAGGTCGGGATCTCCCAGATGCACGTGTCCCGGCTGCTGTCGCAAACCCTCGAACAGCTGCGCGACAAGCTCACCGGCGACCCCTGAGAAAGCCCGCGACGGGGGTCGCCCGACCGGGCTTGATCCCGTTGTCGCTCTCCTTCGCAGCTGCGACGATTCGAGTCCGTCCAGTACCTGAGGAGGGCCTGATGGCTGCGAAACTCAACCCGTACATCAGCTTCGCCGGCAACGCGCGCGAGGCGATGGAGTACTACCACGGCGTGTTCGGCGGCGACCTCGCGCTGAACACCTACGGGGAGGCCGGCGCACCCGCGGAAGCCGGCAACGCGGACAACATCATGCACGCGATGCTGGAGGGCGGCAACGGGTTCACGCTCATGGCCTCCGACGTCCCGCCCGGCATGGAGCACAACCCGGGCACGAACATCTCGATCAGCCTCAGCGGCGACGACGGCGACCTGCTGCGCGGCTGCTGGGAAAAGCTGTCCGACGGCGGGACGGTGACAGTTCCGCTGGAGAAGCAGATGTGGGGCGACGAATTCGGCGCCTGCACCGACCGGTTCGGGATCTCCTGGATGGTCAACATCGGCCAGCCCGGCTGAGCCGTCCGTCAACTCCGCACTTCCACCTCGGCCCCCAGCGGCAGCCGGTCGAAGAACAGCGCCGAATCCTCTTCGGTCAGGTGGAGGCAGCCGTGCGACGGCCGGTCGAGCGGCCCGGCGTGGAAGGCGATGCCGCCCGCGGCGAAGAAGACCGAGTTCGGCATGTCGTCGCCGTACTCGTCGCTGCGGTGCACGCGGTCCTTCCACGCCGCCCTGAACGTCCCGGTCGGAGTCGGCTGGCCCGGTGCGCCCGGCTCCATCGGGACCGAGCGCACCACCGCGCCGTTCTCCAGCAGCCACGCCCGCCGCAGCGAGAGGCTGGCGCACGCGCCGGTCTCGACTGAACACGGCGGGCGCGGCGGGGCGTGCGTCACCCGGGGCACGGGCAGTTCCGGCGACGGCGCCAGCGGCTGCCCGGCCGCCCGCGCCTCCGGTTCCGCCTGCGCCCCGCAGCCTGCCGCGACCGCTGCCGTCCCGGCCAGCACCATCGCGACGATCTTCCCGCGCATCCGTCCGCTCCCGCCGTTCGCTCCGCTCTAGTTCTACGGGCGAGCGGGCCGGAAGGTTGCACCGATGACGTGTCAACAACCGGTATCGTCGCGGGCGACGACGAGGAAGTGAAGCGATGGAACTCGGCATCTACAGTTTCGGCGACCGGCCCGCCGACCCGGTGACCGGCGAGCAGGTCCCGGTCGCGCAGCGGCTCGCCGAAACGCTGGAGCGGATCCGGCTGGCCGACGAGCTCGGCCTCGGCTTCTACGGCCTCGGCGAGCACCACCTGGAGCAGTTCGCGATCTCGAATCCGGCGACCGTGCTGGCCGCCGCGGCGAGCGTCACCGAGCGCATCACGCTCTCCAGCGCGGTCACCGTGCTGTCCACCGAGGACCCGGTGCGCGTGTACCAGCAGTTCACGACGCTGGACCAGCTCAGCCGCGGCCGTGCGGAACTGCTCGCCGGGCGGGGTTCGTTCACCGAGTCGTTCCCGCTGTTCGGAGCCGATCTCGCCGAGTACGACGAACTGTTCGAAGAGAAGCTGGCCCTGTTGCTGCGGCTCGACCGCGAGGACCCGATCACCTGGTCCGGCCGGTTCCGCCCGCCGCTCGCCGACGCGCACGTCTACCCGCGCCCGTACGGACGGCGGCTGCGGATCTCGGTCGGCACCGGCGGGCATCCGGAGTCGTCGGTGCGCGCCGGGCTGCTCGGCCTGCCCGTGGTGTACGCGGTGATCGGCGGCGAGCCGGAGCGGTTCGCGCCGCTCGTGGACCTCTACCGCCGGGCGGGCGAAGCGGGCGGGCACTCCCCTGGCGACCTGCACGTCACGATGAGCGCGATCGGCCTCGTCGCGGAGAATTCGCAGGACGCCAAGGAGAGTTTCTACCCGTACTGGCTGGAAACGATGAAGTACGGCGCGCGGGCCCGCGGCTGGCAGATCCCGACCCGCGCGGAGTACGACGAGTACACGCGGGACGCCAGCGCGCTGTTCGTCGGCAGCCCCGACGAGGTCGCCGACCGGCTGATCACCGTCGGGAAACTCACCGGGGCCGACCGCTACGCCATGCAGATGGACTGGTCCGGCGTGCCGCACCGCAAGGTCATGAAAGCGATCGAACTGCTCGGCGCCGAGGTCCTTCCGAGGATCCGGAAGGAATTCGGCTCCTGACTGTCCACTCAGGACTTCTTGCCGCCGAGAACCTGGTGCAGCGCCGCACCGTCGGGCACCCCGAGCCCGGTGCACGCGTCCCATCCGGCGGCGGCCGAGTACGCGCCGTTGCCGCCTTCGGTGATGTCGCGGAACCCCGGCTGCGCCTTGCCCGCGCCGACCCCGGCGTACAGCTTGCTGTGCACCAGCCCGAATCCGCGCCCGGACACCTGCGCCAGCCTCGCCAGCAACGCCGACCACAACGGCGAAACCGCGCTCGTGCCGCCGACCACGATCTGCTGTCCGTCGACGAGAACCTGGTACCCCGTCGAGGGATCCGCGTTGCCCGCCACGTCCGGGACGCCGCGGCCGGGTTTCCCGTCGCCCGCGCGCGTGGGCACGCCCGCGGCCTTCTGGTAGTCCGGCACCGGGAACGCGTCGCTCACGCCGCCGCCGGTCGCCCCGCCGCCGGCGGTGTTCCAGACCGTTTCGGAGTTCACTGTGGACGGTGGGGTGCCGTCGAGCTTGGTGCCGCCGCAGGCGAGCGCGTGCGGGCTCGACGCCGGGAAATCGACGTGCTGCGCCCCGTCGGTCTGCCCGTCGGCGCTGCCGTTGTCGCCGGACGCGCAGCACACCGTCACGCCGAGCGCGGCGGCGTCGGCGAACGCCTGGTCCATCGCGGTGCGGGCCTGCGGCGTCCACTGGTCCTCGGACTGGCCCCAGCTGATGCTGACCGCGACCGGGGTCGGCGTCGCGTGCACCGCGGTGCTCACCGCGTCGAGGAAGCCCTGGTCGGTGTTCGGCGCGAAGTACACGACCTGCGCGGCTCCCGGCGCGAGCGCGCCGATGACCTCGATGTCCAGCAGCACTTCCCCGTCGGCCGAATTCGGGTCGCCGGTCGGCGCGTTCTTGCCGCCGTCGACCCCGGCCGCGGTGATTTTCGGTTCGGTGATCTTCAAGCCGGCGAAGTACTTCTTGAGGTCGTCCGGTTTGTACCCGCCGCCGAGTTCGATCACCGCGACGGTCTGCCCGGTGCCGTCGGCGTCGGCCGGGAACCCGTAGAGCTGCCCGACCTGGTCCGGCGTGTACCCCTTCGCGGCGGCCTGCTTGTGCAGCCGGAACTGTGCGCGCGCCTGCGGCCGCTCGTCCAGGCCGAGCACGGCGACCACGACGTCCCCGAGGGCGGCGGGGACTTCCAGTTCCCCGCTGCGCGCGGCGAATTCGCCGGACTCGCCGTGGCGGACGCGGTTCAGTTCGGTTTTGAACGCGGCCGTCATCGCGCGGGCCGGGCCGCGGACCGACACGCGGCGCGAGCCGGCGTGCGCGTCGGTGACGGTGAGGCCGGCGTCGGTGAGAACGGTGCGCACCAGGTCGAGGTCGTCGGCGGTGGCCCCGTAGCGTTCGGCGAAGTCCGCGGGAGCGAGCGGCTCGCTCAGCGCGGCGACGTCCAGATCGGCGCGCCGCCGCAGCACGACGGTCGCGGTGACGGTGGCGTCCGCGTCGAGCGGGCCGAGCACCTCGGCCTCGGAGAGCGCGGGACGCAGGCTTCCGGATAGCGATACCCACTGTGCGTCTGTCATCACTCCATGGTCACCCCCGCGAGCTCCGCACACCACCGTCGTATCCCCCGTCCGGCGGCAAAACCTGTCCGGTTTTTTGTCGACCCGATGGCTGGGACCGCGGATGCCGTGCTGCCCGGGCGCGCGCACAGTGTCTCCATGAAACGGATCCTGACTCTGAGCACGGCCGCCGTGCTCACGCTGGGCGCGGTGACCGCGTCCGGCAGTGCCGAGGGCGACCTGGCCGCGCACGGCTGGGTCGGCACGTGGGCGGCGTCGCCCGCGGCCGCGGTGGCGAACACGCCGCAGGGGTATCCGAACTACTCGATCCGCAACGTCGTGCACACCAGCGCGGGCGGAAATCAGGCCAGGGTAAGGCTTTCCAACACCTTCGGCACCGCGCCGCTCACCTTCGGCCACGTGACGCTCGCCGTCGCCGCCGATGGCCCGCGCGCCGCCGGCGGAACGATGCGCACGCTGACGTTCGGCGGACAGTCCACAGTGGTCGTTCCGCCCGGAGCCGAGGTGCTCAGCGACCCGGCGTGGCTGCGCGTCCCGGCCGACGCCGATCTGCTGGTGACCACCTACGTGCCCACGCCGTCCGGCCCGGTCACCTACCATCCGCTCGCCCAGCAGACGTCGTTCTTCACCCGCGCCGGCGATTTCGCGGGCGAGGAATCCGGCGCGTCGTTCACCGAGCAAACCGCGGTGTGGCACTACGTGAGCGAAGTCGACGTCCGCGGACCGGCACGCGGCACCGTAGTGACGCTCGGCGATTCGATCACCGACGGCGCGCACTCCACGCCCGGCGCGAACCGCCGCTGGCCGGACCGGCTGAGCGACCGGCTGCACGGACAACTCGGCGTGCTCAACGCCGGGATCAGCGGAAACCGGCTGCTGCTCGACGGCGGCACCGCAGGCCGCAACGCACTCGCCCGACTCGCCGACGACGTCCTGACCAGCGGCGACGTCCGTACGCTGATCGTGCTCGAAGGCATCAACGACATCCAGCAGAACCCGCACCAGACCGATCCGGCGATGATCGTTTCCGCACTGCGGCAGGTCGTCGCGCAAGCCAAGGCCCAGGGCATCCGCGTCATCGGCGGCACGCTCACGCCGTTCAAGGGCTGGAAAATCTACGACCCGACCCTGGAGAAGACCCGCCAGGCGGTGAACACCTTCATCCGCACCAGCGGAATCTACGACGGCGTCGTCGACTTCGACGCCGCCATCCGGGACCCCGCCGACCCGCTCGCCATGCTCCCCGCCTACGACTCCGGCGATCACCTCCACCCCAACGACGCCGGATACCAGCGAATGGCCGACGCCGTGCCGCTCACTCTCCTGTGACCGCCACGAGCGGCTTGCGCGGGAACGCCAGCACGGCAAGGAGACTGAGCACGCCGACGCCCACCATGTAGAGCGAGACGGACAACGAAGTCCCGGTCGAACGCTGCAGCGCGGCCGCGATCAGCGGGGCGAACCCGCCGCCCAGCACCGCGCCGACGGCGTACGCGAACGACGATCCGCTGTAGCGGAACCGGGATTCGAACAGCTCCGAGAACAGCGCCGACTGCGGGCCGTATGTCGCGCCGAGGCCGATGTTCAGCACCACCACCGCGACGATCAGCAGCCACGGCTGCGCGGTGTCCACGAGCAGGAAGAACGGGATCGACCAGACCACCAGCAGCACGGAACCCGCCAAATAGACCGGTTTCCGTCCGACCGAGTCGGACCAGATCGCCGCCGCGACGATGCTCACCAGCCACACCACGCTGCCGACGATCACCACGACCAGCATCGTCGTGCTGGACAGCTTCAGCACCGAAGTGCCGTACGACAGCAGATACGCGAAGAAGATGTAGCCGAGCGCGGTGTTCGCGATGAAGCTGACCGCCGCAGCGAGCACCTGCTTCGGCCGCGCGCACAGCACCTCCACGATCGGCAGCTTGCTCCGCTCGCCGGCGCTGCGCAGCTTCGCGAACACCGGGCTTTCTTCCACGCGCAGCCGGATCACCAGCCCGACCGCCACCAGCACGAGGCTGACCAGGAACGGGATCCGCCAGCCCCACGACCGGAACGCCTCCGGCGAGAGCGAGTTGTCGACCAGGAAAAACACCAGCTGCGCCAGAATCAGCCCGGCCGGGACGCCGATCTGCGAGAAGGATCCGTACCGGCCGCGTTTGCCTTCCGGAGCGTGTTCGACCGCCATCAGCGCCGCGCCGCCCCACTCGCCGCCGGCCGAAATCCCTTGCAGCACGCGGAGAACGACGAGCAGGATCGGCGCGATCACGCCCGCCTGGTGATACGTCGGCAACGCCCCGACGCCCGCGGTCGCGAGCCCCATCAGCACCAGCGAGGCGACCAGCATCGCCTTGCGCCCCACGCGGTCGCCGAAGTGGCCCCAGACGATCCCGCCCAGCGGCCGCGCGACGAACCCGACGCCGAGCGTCGCGAACGCGGCGAGCGTGCCGGACGACGGAGAAAGCGACGGAAAGAAAAGCTTGTTGAACACCAAGGCGGTCGCCGTGCTGTAGGCGAAGTAGTCGTACCACTCGATCGTCGTCCCGATCGCGCTGGCGAGCGCCACCCGCCGGACCCGTCCCGCCGTGTTCACATCCTGCTCAAGCACCACTGCCGAGCCCCCTTCTCGTTCAGGCGCGTCATCTTGGCACGGCGGCTCCCCTCCGGTCGACCACCGGAAGGCGGGGGCTTCACCCGCCCAGCAGCGTCAGCGACAGCCTCGAATCCGCCACCGCTTCCACCGCGTGCGGCATCGACGGCGGAAGGTGCACCAGCCCGCCCGGCCGCAGGTCGACGGTCTCCCCGGCGGCGGTGAGCCGGAGATGGCCGTCGAGCGCCTGCAGCAGGAGCGCACGGGGTGCGCGGTGTTCCTTGAGCACGTGCCCCTGCTCGAACGCGAGCACGATGACCCGCACGCCCTCGGCGTCGAGCACCGTGTGGTGTCCCAGCTTTCCCGCCTCGATCGGGGCGAGGGCCAGCAGATCGTCGATCACCTTCGGTTCGCTCATGGGCCTCATTCTCGGGGAAACTCGGTTCCCCCGGCGCTTTCGGTGTGCCAGGGTCGGCCGATGTCCGATTCGTTCCTCGAACTGCAGCGCTGGCAGTTCGACCTCGCCTGGTCGCTGTTCGAGTACCACCTGGAACGGCTCGAACCCGCCGATTTCCTCTGGGAGCCCGCCGCGCGGTGCTGGACGATGCACCAGGCCGAAGACGGAACCTGGACGCCGGACTTCGCCGACCGCGAGCCCGACCCCGTCCCGGCGCCCACCGTCGCCTGGTTGAGCTGGCACCTCGGCTGGTGGTGGAGCGCCGCCCTCGACCAGGTCTGCGGCCGCTCACCGCGAAGCGACCTCGACTGGCCGGGCCCGGGCGAACCGGCTATCGACTGGCTCCGCGGCCTGCGTACGGAGTGGCTTGCCGCGCTGGACCGGCTCACCGACGCCGACCTGGCCGCCGCCGTCCCGTTCCAGCCGGACGGCGATCCCCGGCGCACCATCGGACACCTGATCGCGTGGGCGAACGCCGAATTGATGAAGAACGTCGCGGAGATCGGTCAGCTCCGGCTCCAGCGAGCCGCCCGCTGAAAGCGCCTAGCCCGCCTTGGCGATCAGCTCATCCGCGACCCACTGCGCGGCCCCGACCGGGTACGGCGCGGGCAGCCCGAGCACGACATGGCTGAACCCGGCCTGCAGCGCCTCCCCGACCGCCGACCGGGTCCTAGCGGGCTGGTCGTAAGACACCGGCAGGTGGATCGAGCGTGTGATCTCCGCCGGATCGCGGCCGATGTCCGCGCAGTACCCGTCCAGCATCGCGCTGCGTTCGACGGCGTCCGCGATGTCCCCGCCAGGGATGTTCCAGACGTCGGCGTGCTCGGCGACCACGCGCAGCGTCGCGCGGGCCCGGCCGCCGATGACGAACGGCGGGTGCGGGCGCTGCACCGGTTTCGGATTGCCGAACGCACCGGTCAACTGAACGTGCTGACCGGCGAAATCGAACGGCTTGTCCTCCGTCCACAGCTTCCGGATCACCGTGCACGCCTCGGCGAACCGGCCCACCGCGTCGGCGGTTTCCAGGTACGGCAGGCCGTGCGCTTCGTACTCCCGGCGAGCGAGCGGGTGACTCGGCCGGGAACCGACGCCGATACCGAAGTCGAGCCGTCCGCCGGACACGATGTCGACGGTCGCGGCGATCTTCGCCAGCATCGCCGGCGGGCGGAACCGGTTGCTGGTCACCAAAAGCCCGAGCCGCAGCCGTTCGGTTTGCGCGGCCAGGGCCGAAAGCAGTGACCAGCCTTCGAAAATCGGCCCGTCCGGTTCTCCCGCGATGGGCAGGAGGTGGTCGAACAGCCAGGCGTGCGCGATCGACGGGATCGCGTCCGCATCGAGCCACACCTGCTGCAGCGAGGCGTAACTGGTCTGCATCGGCGCGGTCATGATGCCGAACCGCGGTTTCGTGGTCATCGCGGGAAGTCCTTTCACTCGTGCGATTCGACGCGGCCGAGCGGGCTGTCCTCGATCCGGGACCAGCTGTCGTCGCCCGGGATGAGCGCGCTGCGGAGGTACGCTGTGGTCAGCCGCTGCTGCAGCGCGACGCGTTCGGGGCTTTCGTCGGTGGTTTCTTTGTGCTCGTAGCCCGAGATACCGCCGAGCGAATGCTCCGCGCCGAAGAGCGTCAGCAGGCTCTTCTCCCCCGGGCTGAGCCGGTAGGCGTCGGTGAACCAGTCCGGGCCGCGCACGGACAGCATCGAATCATCCTGATCCCCGGCGATGAACAGCGCGGGAGCCTTCAGATCGTCGAAACTCGGGCTCATGAACGGGAAATGCTCAGCCGCGAACGGCGACAGGTCCGCGCCGCCGATGCCGGTGAGCGCGAACAGCACCCCGGCGCTCACGCGCGAATCGGACAGATCCTCGCCGATGCTGCCGTCCGCTTCGACAATGCGCGCGCCCAGCAGCATGCTCGCCGACTGCGCGCCCCAGGAATGCCCGGCGACGGCGATCCGGCCGCGGTCGACTCGCCCGCTGAGCCCAGGCACCGCAGCTTCGACGGTGTCCAGCTGGTCAATAACGTGCCGGAGGTCGTCGACGCGCAGCCGCCAGATGTTCGGCGTGCGCGGGTCTTCCGCGGGCAGGGCGCGGGTCCGCGCATCGAGGTGAGTCGGTTGCACGACAACGAATCCGTGCGCGGCCCAGTAGTCGGCGAGCGGAGCGTAACTGTCGAGGGACTGGCTGAAGCCGTGCGAGAACACGATCACCGGGAGGTCCCGTCCGGTCGCCGGGGCGGACACGCGCACCGGCAGGTCCTCGCCCCGGCCCGGCGCGTCGAGCCGCACCGGTTTGACCGAGACGACCGGAGCCGAGAGCTGTACTGCGGACATGGGAGTACCTTCTTTCGCCGTCGGGCGCGAGGGTGTGGTGGCCGGCGGCCCGATCTGGCATCATGAGCAAACGGAACGTTGCTCCGGTAACTATACGGAACACTGTTCCGATTGTCCACCGGCGGCACGCGGAGGGAGTGGCACGTGGGTGAGAACGCGGGAGCCCGCGCGAAACGGGCGGACGCCCGGCGCAACGAGAAAACCCTGCTCGACGCGGCGTCGGCGGTCTTCGTCGAATCCGGGGTCGACGCACCGGTGCGCGACATCGCGACCAGGGCGGGCGTCGGCGTCGGCACGATCTACCGGCACTTCCCCACCCGCGCGGACCTGATCATCGCGGTCTACCGGCACCAGGTCGAAGCGTGCGCCGACGCGGGGCCGAAACTGCTGGCGGACAACGATTCCCCGCACGCCGCGCTCGCGCAGTGGATCGACCTGTTCGTCGACTTCCTCGTCACGAAGCACGGGCTGGCCGGGATCATGCAATCCGACCACAGCGGCTTCGAGGCCCTGCACTCGTACTTCCTGGAGCGGCTTGTGCCGGTGTGCACCGAGTTGCTCGATGCCGCCGCGAAGGCCGGGGAAATCCACACCGACCTGGAGGCGGTGCACCTGATGCGGGGCGTGGGGAACTTGTGTATCGGCGCGGAAGCCGACGACAGCTACGACGCGCGCCGCCTGGCCGCGCTGCTGATTACTGGGCTGCGGCAAGCCGAGTAAGGATGTCCTCGGACGCGCAGCCGAGTCCGCCTAGGCCTGGCCGCGCGTTCCTGGATGACGGTTCACCGCGCCGGAACCTCGACCTCGTCCGGACGCCGTTCCGGACGTAGCCCCCGCCAAGCCGTATGCCGCAACCGGCCGTCCCCCGGCGTGAGGCGGCGGTACACCACCTCGCCGACCACCTCCGGGTTCAGCCAATGCGCACCGCGCGCGCGGTCGCGCGGCACCTGGTCGGCGAACGGGCTTGTCTTGCGCTCCAACGGAACCAGCTGCGCCTGAAGGTCCTGAAGCATCGCGTCAGTGAAGCCGGTGCCGACGTCGCCCAAGTACCGCAGCTCCCCCGAATCCGGGTCGTGCGCGCCGAGCAGCAGCGCGCCGATCGTGCCCTCCCGGCGGCCCTGGCCCGGACGCCAGCCGCCGAGGATCACCTCGGTCGTCTGCACCAGCGGGTGTTTCAGCCATTCCGGGCTGCGCCGTCCCGGGTGGTACCGCGACGCGCGGGCCTTCACCATCAGGCCTTCGAGCATCATTTTCCGCGCGACATCGAGCAGGCCGGCCGGGGTCATGCCGTCTTCGGCGAGGTCGCTGTGCCGGTACCAGGGCGTGATCGCGACCAGCTGCCGGTCCGGCGGCTCGATCTCGGCGAGAATCTCGCGGCGCTCCTCGTACGGCGCGTCGAGCAGGCTTTCACCGTCCAGGCTCAGGATGTCGAAGGCGAAGTACGCGACGGCCTGCCAGGTGCGGTTCTGCAGGAGCCCGAAATCGGGGCGGCCGTGCTCGTCGAGGGCGACGATCTCGCCGTCGAGCACCGCGGGACGGCCGCCGAGCGCGTCGCCGAGCGCGCCGGACAGCTGCGGGAACCTCGTGGTGAAGTCGTTGTCGTTGCGACTGGTCAGCAACGTGCTCCCGTCCGGCGCGACGCGCATGGTCGCCCGGTAACCGTCCCATTTGAACTCGTAGGCGTACGCCGGATCGTCGCGCAGCGTGCCGCCGTCGGGCGACGCCAGCATCGGCTCTATCGCGGGCGGCATGCCGCGGGACGGTTCGGACATTCGGGCACCTCCGCGCACCACCGTAAGCCGAACCCGCCGGATCCGCCGCCGTAAGATGGCGGAGTCCACGATGGAGGGGGCCAGGACCGGTGCCGAGCAAGGATTTCGAACGGATCATCCGCAAGCTGCGCGAGGTCGAACGCGGCAGCGGCCGCGACTACACGTCGTTCAGCGTGCGCGGCAAGCGCTTCGGCTACCACTGGCCGCGCACCGACACGGTCGGGCTGAAGCAGACCATCGCGGAACAGCAGGCGCTCGTCGCGGAACGCCCGGACGTTTTCGAGGAGCAGTTCACCTCCAGCGGGTTCGGCTGGGTGGTGGTGCAGCTGAGCGGCATCGAGGCCGACGAACTGGCCGAACTCGTGTACGAGGCGTGGCGGCTTTCCGCCCCGGAAGACCTGGCGGCCGAGGTCCCGCTGCCGCAGCTCTGACAATCCGGCAAATCGGGTAACGACCCGGCGGGTTCCGGCGATCTTCTTCGTGTTCTGGCGAAGGGGGTCTGCGGTGTCGCGGCGGTCGGTGCAGGTGCTGGTGGCGTTCGGGGTGCTGGCCGTGGGGGTGTTTCTGAAGGGTCTGCCGCTTTTCGCACTCGGGCCCGGCCTCGCGTGCCTCTCGGACGAGGACCAGCCCGCTTGGTGCGGCCCGTCCTACGCCAACCCGGCGGAGTGGGGCCAGGTTTTGGTCAGCGGGGCGATACTGGCGTTGCTTTACCTGCGCTACCTCGCCGACCGCAAACAGGTTCTGTGAGCCCGGAGTCCACATCGGACCCGGCTGCCGCCGACCCGGCTCAGGGTGCACGGCCCTCATCGCGCCGCCAGCGCCGATCCGCCCAGGGTCCACATCGGACCGGGCACTCCCGCCGCCGACCCTGCTCCGGGGCGCGGCCCTCGGCGCTGATCCGCACCGCTGGCCGCGGACCGGTTCCGTCAGCCGGAGTCCACATGAGACCAGACTGCCCGCGGCACCGGCGCTGATCCGCTCGGCCGACCGCGGACCGCTCCCGCCCCGCCGCGTCCACCTCCCGCCCCGCCGCGTCCATATCGGACCGTCCACAAACGACAGTGCGCCCCGGCCGACAAGGCCGGAGCGCACCAAAAGTCACCAGGGATTGTTGTCCTGCTCGTCCGGATCGATCCCGCCCGGACGGCGGCCCTGCGGCGGCGAAGCGGGCCCGCCCGGCGCGGGCGGCGTCGCGGGCGGACGCGGCGCGCCTCCTGCGGGAGGCGGCGTCTTGGCGGGCGGCTCCGGCTGTTCCTCCGCGCTGTCCTGCTGCTCGGCCGGGTCCGGGTCGGGGTCCGGGAAGCGGTTGCGGAGCGAATCGAGCATGACGGCACGGGTGTCCGGGTCCTCGTCGCCCAGGCTGCGGCCCATGACCTCGGCCACGCGGTCGGTGATGCCCGACTGCGCCTTCCGCATGGTCTCGAGCACCATCCTGGAGAGCTCCTCCGGCGGGATGGTGCGCGTGCGGGAGCTGAACACCAGGTCGGACACGACCCCGTCGGCCCCGACGGTGACTTTGACGGTCCCGTCCGGGCTCGTCGCGGTCAGCCGCAGCTGTTCGGTTTCCTGCTGGGCCGCCGCGTAGCGCTCCGCCTTGCGGGCGAACCCGGCCGCCCATTCGTCCATTCGCCGGATTGCGTCGTCGGGGTCCCTGATCAGGTCGCCCAGCCCACCCGCGCTGGTCATGCTTTTCGTTCTCCTCGAATCCCGTCACCCGCGCCGCCTGCGGGCGGGTCCAATCCTCGCCGCGACGGGCACCGTCATCTGTCGACGGTACCCGCCCGCCGCGGCGCCGCGAGAGCGCCACCGCTTCGCTACGCCTCGCCCGGCGAAACGCCCCGGTCGACCGGCTGCGCGACGTCGACCCGTTGCTTCGGCTGCAAGGGCTCCGCGCTGTCGTACCGGGCCTCCGCGGGCACGCCGTCCCGGTTGAACGGCGCGTTCTGCCCGGTCGGAGCCTGCACGCCGCCGACACGGAACCGCTCCTTGAGCTCCCCGCTGTCGGTCTTGCTGAGCATCCCCTCGGTCGCGACCTTCTTGAACGGCTTCGATTGCCCCTCGTCGCCCTCCTGGTAGGACTTCGCGGCGGTCCGGACGTTGTCCGAGGTCGCCTGGACGCCCTCGATCGCCCCGCTGATCGCTTCCTTCGCCTTCTCGCCGGTCGGGTTGATGATCGGCGGGAGGAAAGCGCACAGCAGCCCGTACGCGT
This sequence comes from Amycolatopsis sp. cg13, assembly GCF_041346965.1. GTDB lineage: Bacteria > Actinomycetota > Actinomycetes > Mycobacteriales > Pseudonocardiaceae > Amycolatopsis. The sequence continues at coordinate 327,920 of NZ_CP166848.1, read as the reverse complement.
CGTCGGACATCGCGTAGTTCGCCGCCTGCGCCGCGGTGTTCAGCCGGTCCACCAGGCCGTCCAGGTGGCTCGCGTGCGCCACGAGGTCGTCGGGTTCTACGCGGAACCCCTGTGCGCCTCCGCTCATCGCCGCCTCACTTCCAGTCCTTGTTCTTCCAGTCGCCGATCACCGGCGGGGCGACGACCTCGTCCGGCGCGAAGAACGACGGATCGTCCGACTCGACGAAGCTCGCGACCTTGTGTTCCTTGTCCTCTGGGCCCTTGCCGCCCTTGCCGCCGCCCATGGCTCCCATGCCGGGAGCGCCGGTCGCGCCCTTGCCGCCGGCGCCGCCCGAGCCGGGGCCGCCGCGCCCGGCGACGCCTTCCTCGGCCGCACCGGAGCCGCCCGCGCCGCTGAACGCGCCGCCGGAGCCGCCCTTGGCTCCGCCGAGACCGCCCGCGCCGCCGCCGAGCCTGCTGCTGATGCTCTCGCCGTTGACGCCGCCGACCTTGCCGATGCCGCCGAGCTTCTCGCCGCTCGGGCCGGTGCCGCCGCCGGGGAACAGCGGTTTGCCGTCCGGGCCGATCTTGCCGGGGTTGAACGGCTTGATCCCGCCCGGGCCCTCGGGGATCGAGGGCTTGAACGGCTGCGGCTTGTACGGGGTCGGCTTGTACGGGTCGCCGTCCTTGCCGGTCGGGAAGGACGGGATGGGCGGCGGGTTGAAGCCGGGGCCGGTGCCGCCGGGGTTGCCGCCGCCGGGGATCGGCGGGATGTTCGGCGGAGTGAAGCCGGGGCCGGGGTTGCCGCCGCCGGGACCCGGGATGGGCGGGATGTTCGGCGGGGTGAAGCCCTGCGCCTTGGTCGAATCCGGGTTGGTGTCCGGGATGGACGGGAACGAGCCGCCGGGCCCGCCGGGGACGCCGCCCGGTCCGCCGGTGGCTCCGCCGGGGCCGCCCTGCGGGATCTGCAGCGACGCGGGATCGAACCTGCGCTCGGGGCTCTGTCCGCCGGGGCCTCCGGGGACCCCGCCCGGTCCGCCGCCGCCGGGTCCGCCGCCCGGGCCGTACGGCTTGCCGTCCGGTCCGATCGGCCGTCCGTCGGGGCCGATCGGCTGCCCGTTCGGGCCCACTGTCGTCCCCGGCGGGCCGATCGGCTTGCCGTCGGGACCCAGCGGACGCCCGTCCGGGCCGATGAGCTGGCCGTTCGGGCCGACCGTGGTGCCGGGCGGGCCGATCGGGTTGCCGTCGGGGCCGAGCGGGCGGCCGTCCGGGCCGACCCGCACCCCGCCCGGAGCGCCCGCGCCGCCGCCGGGCTTCATCGGGGTGCCCTGCGTCGTGGGCCGCCACCGGTCCGTTTCGGCGGGCAGCTTCGGCGGCTCGGCGAACCGCGGCGTGGCGACCGCGCCGCCGATCGTCTGGTCGTACCGCGTCATGATCTGCGCGGCCTGGTCCCGGGCCGCCTGCTGGTCGTTGTACGTCTTCATCGCCGAGGAGTAGGCCAGCACGTACGCGGTCGGGTCCTTGATCGTCATCAGGACCTTGTTCGCGTCCTGCGCCGAGAACTTCACCGGCGGGTTGGCGTTCATCGCCTTCTGCGTCTCGTTGAGCGCCTGGGAGTGGACCTCCTGCTGGCGCCCGGTCAGCGTCGCGCCCTGCGCGGTGGTGCCGAGCCACTTGCCGACGTTGGCGAGGTGCACGCGCGCCGCGTCGCCGGCGTCGCCCTTCCAGTTCGAGGTGCTCGCGTTGATCGCGTCGCCGAGGTTCTTCTGGTGCGTCGCCAGCTCGTTGCCGAGGCTCACCCACGCCTCCGAGGACTCGGCCACCCCGGCCGGGTCCGCGTGCGTGGTGATGGCGTCGATCATCTGCTCGTGCGTCGCGTTCTTCCAGTCGGTGTGCGGCGCGGCGCCCGGGTCGCGCATCTCGAGGTCCTTGCCGAGATGCTTCTTCGACTCCTCCAGGTTCCGCTGGTACATCGCCTGGATCAGCTGGTCGCGCGCCTTCCCCTGGACGTTCGGCAGCAGCCAGCCGTTGAAGATCGCGTCGATCTTCGTGGTGGCGTCCTGGCGCAGCTGGTCGCCCGAGGCCACGTCGTCCGGGCGGACCGGGCCGATGTAGTACTTCGACGAGGGGTCCAGCGTCGGGTTGTAGAGCGCGGTGTTGCCCGGGTCGTAGTCCGTCGAGGACGGATCGGAGACGGACTCGGCGGTCGGTTGCTTCTTGTCGGCCACTGGTCTCCCCTTCAGCCCTGCTCTTGCGCGGTGCGGTGGATGCGCTCGAACGTTTCCCTGGAGGTGTGCTCGCGCTCCTTGTAGTTCTTCTTCGCGAGCTTGATCGCCTCGACGTAGGTCGGGAACTCCTTGTGCGCCGCCTGCAGCTGGGTGACCAGGCCCTGCTGGTCGCGCGCGGTCTCGGCCATGTGCTTGCTGACGAACATCCCGGCCGGGCTCTTCGACATCGCCGGGACCCCGGCGATCTTCTCGATCAGCTGCACGTGCGCCTCCAGTGCGTCGAGCACGCCCTGGAGCGCGGCGATCATCTTGTCGCCGGTGCTGTCGTCCACCGCGAACGATCCGCGCTCGGCCAGCGTCTTGAGCTGGCGCGCGGGAAGCGAGAAGCCCACCGGGGCCTCGGGGGCCACCCTCGCTTCCATCGCCATCGGTGCCTCGTCGGTCATCGGGACCTCGTTCTCCTCGTGAACTGTCGCCGCTTGCGGGGGAATGGTCAGTAAACCTCGGAAACCGCCTGCTGCACGGCGCGCTTGAGCTCGCGGTGCCCGGCGGGCACGTATTCCGCGGTCAAGTCGCCGGCGTCGCTGACGGTGGATTTGATCAGGTAGCGGCCGTCGGCGGTGTCGAGCCAGCCGATCGGGTCGCCGCCGCGCCGCTCGCCGTGGCGGCCCCAGCCGCTCACCGCGATGTGCCCGCCGCCGAGCCGCGGCTGCGCCAGCACGCGTTCGAGCACCTCGACCCCGCCGGGGGCGGGGCGGGAGACCCGCGGGTCCGGGCGGCGCGGCTGCACGCGCCCGCTGACCTCGATCATCCCGAACGCGTCGGTCTCTTCCTCATCCTCGGCCGCCTCGGCCCGGCGGCGCGCGGTCATCGCGGACACCTCCTGCGAGGCCGCCTGGCGGATCGTGTGCGCGCCGGTGCTGGCCGGGCGCGCCTGGGGCAGCACGCCGGCGATCACCTCGACGAGTTCTTCGTCGTCGAAGAGCGAGAACAGCAGCTTGTCGGTCTTCGGGTCCTGCGTGATCCCGAGCGCCTGCCTGCCGTCGGTGAGCGCGACCACCGCGATGTCCGCGCCGAGGCCGTCGATCCCGCTGACCGCGACCGAGACCCGCGGCTTCGCGAGCAGCTCGAAAGCGGTGCGCACGTACGGGCTCAGCTCGTCGCCGCTGGAGAGCCTGCGCTCCTCGATCGCGTCGTTGACGATCTTCGCGACCCGCACGTACCGCTCCGGTTCCGCCGGCACGGTGCCGATCCGGAGCGGGAACTGGCGGATGTTCCCGCCGGTCGCCTCCCCGACCACCAAAGCTTCGACGACGTCGAGAACGAACTCGAACCTGTCCGCCATCCCGAGGGCATCCTTCCCACAGCCGGGTCGGGCACGGCCGCTTCGGCACCCTTGTGAGTGACGCCGAATTGCGTTGCCGTGCCTGGGATTCGCAATGGGGAAAGACTATCAGTCCGGCGGGGGCCGGTGATCACCACGGGGACTGCTGCCCCAATGTACCGAGGGCCGTGTCCGAACAGACACGACCTGCGGTTTCGCCGTGCGCGCCGCTTGACGCGCGGCCGGGAAGCGACGGAAATTCCCGGGTGCGAGAAAGCCGACAAAAGGCCGCCGCGGATCGCGGCGGCCCGTTGCCGTGCCCGGTCTTACCGAGTTGTTCTTCTGTCCTTCGCCGTCGTTTCGCCGGTTCGTTGCTCCACAGTGGACACGGCGTCAGGAGACGCCGCGCGCCCGTTCGATGTCCGGAGAGCGGTACATCCGCTCCGGGATCCGCGCCAGCGTCGACTCGTGCACCTGCGGCCCGAGCCCGTACAGCTTCTGGAAGCTCATGATCAGCGGCCGCCACGCGTCCGGGTCGACGTGGTCGTCGGTGCCCGGCAGCCGGATGTCGTCGTGCACGAACACCCGCTGCACACGCACCTCCAGGCCGACGATGCCGCCGCGCTGCGCCTCGTCGTCCTCGGCGAACGGATGCACGGACTCCAGCACGACCTCCATCGCGACCGGGCATTCGGCGACCCGCGGCGGCGCCACCGTCTCGGACGGCACCGGAGTGAGCCCCGCGCGGCCGAACTTGTCCGCGACGTGGAAGTAGCCGCGTTCTTCCTTGCGCGGCGGCACCGGGTCGGACCCGGTGGTCAGCGCGAGCCGGTCGACCGCGGCGGCCATCGCCGAGGACGGCAGGTTCAGCACGCATTCGCGCGTGCGCAGGAGGTTGAGCGTGGTCTTCGAGCGGGCGCCGAGGCCGAGCATCGCGCGCCAGCCGAGCCAGAACGCCGACGACATCGGGGCGAGGTTGGCCGAACCGTCCTCATTGGACGTCGAGATGAGCACCACCGGCGTGCCGAAGTACAGGATTCCGGGCTCGATCGCTGTGTGGGTAGGAAAAGTCGTGTTCACATCGCCCAGTCTGGCTACCGCCGCCGGTGCGCCGCTGGCGGAAATCGGCCGTCGCTTTCCGGTCCCGGAAAAGCCGTGAGGGGAACCCTGAGGGAATCAGATTCCCTGAGGGTTCCCCTCACGGACGGCTAGGCGATGCCAGCGGCGGACAGCGCGCGGCCGGTGAGGACCCGGGCGAGGTGCTGCCGGTACTCGGCCGTGGCGTGCGGCTCTTCCGGCGGCGAAGTGCCCTCCGCGGCCAGTTTCGCTGCTTCCGCCGCAGAGGCTCCGTCAGCCAGCGCGCGTTCGGTGGCCGACGCCCGCAGCGGAGTGCCGCCCATGTTGATCAGGCCGACCGAACGCCCGGTGACCGCGACGCCGACGATCGCCCAGTCGATGGCCCGGCGGGTGAACTTCTCGAAGCCCCAGCCGAGTCCGGCCTGACTCGGCAGCCGGATCTCGGTGAGCAACTCGTCCGGTTCCAGCGGCGTCGTGAACGGCCCGAGGAAGAACTCCGCAGCCGGGATCCGCCGCTCCCCCCGGGGCCCGCGCGCGACGAGCGTGCCGTCCGCCGCGAGGACCGCGGCGGGCAGGTCGGCCGCCGAGTCGGCGTGCACCAGCGATCCGCCGATCGTCCCGCGGTGGCGCACCTGCGGGTCGCCGACCGACCCGGACACGTGCGCGATCAGCGGCGCGTGCTCGGCGAGCACCGGGTCGTGCTCGAGGTCGTGGTAGCGGGACAACGCCCCGATCACCACCTCGTCGCCGTCGGTCCGGACGAACTTCAGCTCCCGCAACGGCGCGATGTCCACCACGACCTCCGGCGCGGCGAACCGGAGCTTCATCAACGGCAGCAACGAATGCCCGCCCGCGAGCAGCTTCGCGTCCTCGCCGTGCTCGGCGAGCAACGCGAGCGCCTCGTCCACAGTGGACGCACGCCGGTAGGCGAACCCAGCCGGGATCACCGCGCCACCTCCTGCCCGGACGCGTCGATGACGGCGCTGACGATGTTGTGGTACCCGGTGCACCGGCAGAGGTTGCCCTCCAGCGCGGCACGGGCCTCGTCGCGCGTCGGCTTCGGGTTTTCCTTCAGCAGCGACACCGTCGCCATCATCATGCCGGGCGTGCAGAAGCCGCACTGCAGGCCGTGCTGCTCGCGGAACGCGCGCTGCACCGGGTGCAGGCCGTCTCCTGAGGCCAGACCCTCCACAGTGGTCACTTCGTGCCCGTCCGCCTGCGCGGCCAGCACCGTGCAGGATTTCACCGATTCGCCGTCGAGCAGCACCGTGCACGCCCCGCAGGACGTGGTGTCGCAGCCGATGTTCGTGCCGGTGAGGCCCGCGGTGTCCCGCAGGTAGTGCACGAGCAGGGTGCGGTCGGGCACTTCCTGCTCGACCGTCTTCCCGTTCACCTCGATCGAGACCCGCACGTCAGTTCGCCTTCCTAGCGTCGTTCAAGGCCGTCCACACCCGCAGCGGGGTGGTCGGCATGTCCAGGTGCGCCACGCCGAGGTGGGCGAGCGCGTCGACCACCGCGTTGTGCACCGCCGGCGTCGACCCGATGGTCGCCGCCTCGCCGATTCCCTTGACCCCCAGCAGGTTCCGGGTCGTCGGCGTCTCCATGTCCACCAGTTCGAAATCGGGCAGCTCGGGCGCGGTGACGAACGAGTAGTCGGCCAGCGTCGCCGTGGTCGGGTTGCCGTCCGCGTCGTAGCTCATCACCTCGAGCAGCGCCTGCGCGATGCCCTGGCCGAGCCCGCCGTGCCGCTGGCCGCGGAAGGTCAGCGGGTTCACGATCGGGCCCGCGTCGTCGAGCGCGACCAGCCGGCGCACCTCGACCTTGCCGGTCTCGGTGTCCACCTCGACGACCGCGAGGTGCGCGCCGAACGGGAACGTCGGCGCGCCGTCGCCGAACCAGACGTCGGCGGTGAACCCGTCCGCCTCGGCGGCGACGCGGGCCCAGTCGAGCGTCGTGCTGGACGGGGCGCCGCGGACCTGCCAGACGCCGCGTTCGACGTCCAGCTCCAGGTCGTCCGGCGCGGCTTCGAGCAGCTCCGCCGCGACCTGGCGGGCCTGCGCCACGACCTCCTCGGCGGCCTGCCGGATCGCCGAACCGCCGAGTTGCAGCGACCGCGAGCCGAACGTGCCGATCGCGCGCGGGACCTCGTCGGTGTCGCCGTGCCGGACGGTGATCTTGTCCAGCGGCACGCCCAGCTGGTCCGACAGCAGCATCGCGAGCGACGTCCCGAGCCCCTGCCCGTGCGGGGAACTGCCGGTCCACGCGGTGACCGAACCGTCCGGGTGCACGTCGACCCGGCCGCTCTCGCCCGCCGCGTCGCCGCCGGTGATCTCGACGTAGGAGGCGATGCCGAGGCCCAGCGCCACCGGATCGCCGGCGTCGCGGCGCTTCTGCTGTTCTTCGCGCAGCTGCGCGTATCCCGCCGCGTCGAGCACCTTGTCGAGCGCCGCCGCGTACTCGCCGGTGTCGTAAGAGCCGCCGGTCGGTGTCTGGTAAGGGAATTCCTCGGGACGGATGAAGTTGACCCGCCGGACGTCGGCCGGGTCCATCCCGATTTCCGCGGCGAACAGGTCGATCGCACGCTCGACCGCGGCGGTCGCCTCGGGCCGGCCCGCGCCGCGGTAGGCCGCGATCGGCGTCGTCGTGGTGACCACGCCGCGGCTGCGGGTCTGGACCACCGGGAAGCGATAGACGCCCGGGGCCATCATCTCGGTGAGCGTCGGCAGGAACAGCGCCCGCGGGTACGCGCCGGTGTCCTGGAGGACGTCGAGCCGGTACGCCAGCACGGTTCCGTCGCGCTTGCCGCCGATGGTCACGGTGTTGCGCTGCGCGCGGCCGTGCGTCATCGAGGTGAGGTTCTCGCTGCGCGATTCGGCCCACCGCACCGCGCGACCGGCGCGCCGCGCCGCCCAGGCGAGCAGCACCGCTTCCGGATCCGCGCCGATCTTCGCGCCGAACCCGCCGCCGACGTCCGGCGCGATGACCCGCACCCGGTCCTCGCCGATGCCGAGCCCGCCGGCCACGATGCTGCGGCCGATCTGCGCGTTCTGCGTGGAAAGCCACAACGTGACCCGGCCGTCCTCGCCCCACGCGACGGACGCGCCGCGCGGCTCGACCGGGGCCGGGGCCACGCGCTGGTTGAGGATGTCCTCGGTGACGACGACCTCGCAGCCCTCGAACACCGAATCGTCGAACTCCTCGGGGCCGTTCGAGTGGACCACGTTGCTGCCGTGGTCCGGGAACACCAGCGTCTCCCCGGCGAGCGCGGTGTCGAAATCCGCGACCGCTTCGAGCGGGTCGTAGTCCACATCGACCAGTTCGGCCGCGTCGGCGAGCTGGTACCGCTCCTCGGTGAGCACCAGCGCCACCGGCTCGCCGACGTACCGCACGACGTCCTTGGCCAAGAACGGCTCCGCGACCGGCCCGGCCTTGCCCGGTCCGATGTCGAGGTCCGCCGCCGTGTATACGCCGACGACGCCCGGCGCGGTGCGGGCCTCCTCCACGTCGATCCCGGCGATGCGCGCGTGCGCGATCGGGCTGCGCACGAAAACCGCGTGCACGGCGCCGGCGAGCGCTTCTTCCTTGAGGTCGTCGACGTACGTTCCGCCCGCGGTGATCAGCTTCTCGTCTTCGACGCGCACCACCCGGGTGCCGACAATGCTCATCTGTCCTCCTGCTCGGGTACCCCGCCGACTATGCCCGTTTGTGCGGCTGCGCGTCAGTCTCTCTTGGTTTGCCGCGCCGAAACTGCTGTGCGGAGTGCGTGCGGTGGCGTGGCGGAAGATAGCGCACCAGCCTGGCTGGGCTGGTAGCTGACTCCGCTTGATGATCTACGGGCGTCGACGAGCGGCTCCCGTTCAGGAGCGGGTCTTCATCGTGACCGCGTACCCGCTGCGGGGACTTGCTCCTCGAACCAAACGCGGAGCGACTTCAGCGTCTCCGCGATGTTCTGGCCTGCGAGATGCTCCAGATACTCCTTGCGCAGCCGGAGCTGGTCCCGCCGCTCGCTGCCTTCGAGAGGCAGCGCTTGTTCGCCTGCCCAACGGATCTCGGCGAAAGTGTTGAAGATGCCGCTCTGGCCAAGCCGCAGCGGGAAGCGCATCGCGCCAGCCACCTCGGCGAAATCCAGCAGCTGATGGATCGACCGGTTCACCGCGTAGCGGGCCCCAGCCAGCTTTCCGGCCATATGCCCAGCGCTGTAGCCCGGCATGTTCTTGCACCAGTCAGACAGTCCTCGCACCCACACCAGCACCTCCACGGCTCCGCCGTGAAGCAGAAAACCCGCCTCTTCGCGGGTCAGCCCGTCCTCGAAACGTGCACCGTCGAACATGGCGAGATCTTGCAGCCATCGGTCGTGTGCGCGCTGGAGCAGTCGAAGCGCCCTGTTGGCAGTGGCATAGTCAAACTCGGTCGGCTGAGTCACCTCGGAGCCTCTCTGTCTTGCCCCGCAGTCGCGACCGGCCAGCCGCCTGTTACTCAGCCCGAGTACGCCTGCCAAGCCAGCACCGCCGCCAAAGAAAGCCCTCCCAGCCCGATCGCGATCCGCAGCGGCGTCGCGGGCAGGTAACGCACCAGCACCGACCCCAGCCACGAACCCGCCACCGAACCGAGGCACACCGCGATCGCCGCGGGCCAGTAGACCTTGCCCGTGAAGGCGAAGACCAGCGCGGCGATCAGGTTCGCGGTGCCGGTGGCGATGTTCTTCGCGGCGTTCGTGCGGGCCAGCGACTGGCTCCACACCGTCGTCAGCAGCGCGAGCATCAGCACTCCGGCCGCCGCCCCGAAGTACCCGCCGTACACGCCGACCAGGAACGCGGCGATCCCGGTGAGCGGGCCGATCCCCCGATGTTCGCTGTGCTCGGCCATCCGCCGCAGCCGCGGACCGGCCATCAGCACGATCGACGCGCCGCCGATCAGCCACGGCACCACGACGGTGAACGCGTCCGGCGAGCTGACAAGCAGCACAAGCCCGCCGCACGCCCCGCCCGCCGTGGTGATCAGGCACAACGGCAGCAGCCGACGGCCTTGGCCCTCCAGCTCCGGGCGCGCGCCGACCGCGGCCCCGGCGGTCGTGCCCAGCATCGCCACCGTGTTGGTCATGTTCGCGATCACCGGCGGCAGCCCGGCGGCCAGCAGCGCCGGGTACGACACCAGCGACGCGAGGCCCGCGGTCGCGCCGGTCAGCCCGGCCCCGACCCCGGCCAGCACGAGCAGCAGGAATCCGCCGGGGCCAGTGATCACGTTGTCATCTCAACACGGCGGTCCGGGCGTCTTCCGGCGGGGGACGCCATGGCGACCGCAGCCGACATGCGGTTCTGAGACGGGCACGCCAGGTTTCTGGTGCAGGATTCCGAGTTCCCGGGCTACCCGTCGGCGGCGTTCGCCTGCCGCTTCGTTGCTCGGGCTCGGACTTCGTGCCCGTACTTGTCGGTCTGTTTGTAGACGGTCGCCGGTGCTTCCGGCGCCGGCCATACGGAGATCAGGTAGTGCTCGTTGGGAGTGTCGGCGTTGAAGTGGGGGGGTGTCCCTATGTGGTTGTCAAGCCGCAGCGGGCTGGTCGGCGGGTTCGGGGTGGCGGTAGTGGGTGCCGTTGCGGAGCATGGCGTAGAGGACGTCGCAGCGTCGTCGTGCGAGGCAGATCAGCGCAGCGTTGTGTTTCTTGCCTTCTGCTCTCTTTCTGTCGTAGTAGGCCCTGCTGGTCGGGTCGGACAGGGCGGCAAACGCAGCCAGGAAGAACGCTCGCTTGAGTTTGCGGTTGCCGGTGCGGGCAGGGTGTTCGCCCTTGATCGAGGACCCGGAGCTGCGGGTGACCGGTGCGATGCCCGCGTAGGCCGCGAGGTGTGCGGAGCTGGCGAAGCTGGAGGCGTCGCCGATTTCGAGCAGGATGCGGGCTGCGGTCCTGACGCCGATGCCGGGCATCGATGTCAGGACCCCGGCAAGAGGGTGCGCATCGAGTATCTCCTCGACCTGCTCGGCGACTTGTTTGCGTTGCTGGAGAACGGTTTTCAGGCTGTCGGCCAGTCTGGGCAGGACCGTGTCGGCGGCTGCGGTGCCAGGGACTGTGACGGTCTGCTCGTCCAGCGCGGTCGTGATCGACTCGACCAGCCGTTCGCCCATGCGGGGCGCGTGGGCCTTCGCGATCGCGGTCAGCTTGCGGCGTCCGGCCTTGGCGATTCCGGCAGGGCCGCCGCAGCGGGACAGGATTTCCAGCACCGCCGGATGGCTGATCCGAGGGCCGATGGCGCGTTCGAGAGCGGGGTGGATGCCGGTGAGCAGGCCGCGGATGCGGTTGCCGATCCGGGTGGCTTCGCCGGCGAGGTCGTCGTCGAATCCGATCAGCACGTCCAGTTCGGCCAGCGCGTCGTCGCCGACGTCGACCGGGCGCAAGGTGTGCGGCAGGGAGCGGGCGGCGTCGGCGATGACGAACGCGTCCCGCGCATCGGTCTTCGCGCGTCCGGGATAGAGGTCGGCGATGCGGCGCATCGCCAGGCCGGGCAGATAGGCCACCTGGTGACCCGCGGCGCGGGCGACCGCGACCGGCAATGCCCCGATCGTCGCGGGCTGATCGACCACGACCAGCAGCGGCCCGTGGACGGCGAGCGTGTCGAACAGCGCCCGCAGCTTGGGTTCGCTGTTGGGCAGCGGCCCGTCGTGCAACCGCTCGCCCTCGGTGGTCAATCCGACCGCGTGATGGGCGTCCTTGCCGACGTCCAGGCCGAGGAACACCCCGAAACTTCTGCTCATCACCAAGTCTTTCGCCGAGTCCCGGGTGGTCGCCGGTCAGGCATCGAGCGCCGGCACCCACGTTACGACGAGACCTGCCTTTCCGGCGGCCGTGTCCCTATCAGCGGTCGGTCGATGCCACCAGACCCGGTGACACCACCCCCCGGATCATGCCTGCGACAGGGGGACAAAGTCATGCCGAGCCTGGCGACCACAGCTCCTTGATCAGGAACCACGAAAAAGGTAACGGGGGGCGATGTCGCGGCCGCGGGCGTGCACGCACACCCGGTAGGTGCCGGGCCCCACGTAAGCCAGTTCGTCGAGTTCCCGCGGCGGGCCGTCCATCATGTTGTGGACGAGAACGAATCCCTCTTCGCTCTCCAGCGATATCTCGGAGACTTCGTCCCAGCCGTCGGGTTCGACCGAGCCGGGCTCGGCCTCGAGCACGTGCAAGGTCACGCTGACCTTGCCCGTCGCGGTGCCGGTCAGGACGGCCGCCCCGCCGGAATCCGTCCCGACGAGACCGTTGGCGTAGGCAGGGCCCAGTTCGGGGACATCCGCGGCGTAGTCCGTGACGCAGAAGTGGCCGTAGTCCACGTACAGCTCAGCGGTCGCTGTCCTCACCGGCTTGGTCACGCGTTCCTCCTGGCCTCGGCTAGCGGGTCGTCACTCAGAACGGGGTTTCCTCGATCGCCCGGCAGTAGAACTTATCCAACGCGACGACGCCGTTTCGAGGACCCCGTTTTCCGTGCCTCACGAAGGGGCCGGAATTGTTCCGTCGGCGGGCGATGTATCCGCCGTTGCCCGGACGATGCAGGCGACCTGACCCGATGAGCCGAACAGGTGGTTCGCGATCTTGGCTTTGACGGTCTGGCAGTCGTCCGTCGTGGTGAAAGTAAAAGGCGGCCCGACCTGAGGGGACTGGTTTGTGTCCGCGGCCGGGGCGGGCGGGGCCGTGCTTCCGGCAGGCGCGGCGTCGGCGGCGCCGAACTGCACCAAGGAGAACACCAGCAGCGACATGACACCAGCCGCCGCCTGTCGCACGAAAAGCAACCTTCTTCGCCTTGATCGAAAACTATTCCGCATTGAAAAGTGCCTTTCGCTGCTTTTATCGAATTATGCTGGGAACTTTCGCGCTGGCAGTTCACGCGGGACGATTTTCGTCAACGGATTCCCGCCGACAGCGCGATCAAATTACAAGCACGGGGCGGCAATGCACAATCGCCTCGGACTCCGTTCGTCCGATGTGCCCGAATCTTCGACGGCCGCGACGGACATGTCCGCGACCTCGTCAGCGACGATCGCCTCCGCAGCCCGACGATCACCGCGGTCCCAGCCATCCGGGTCGCCACTCCTCCGCCGAAGTGTATAGGGCGTTATACGATTTCGTCCGCCGTTGTCCGAAACCGGACGGGATCGGCCGGGATGCTTGCCCGGGCGCTCGGCCGCCGCACAGAATCCGCGTTGACAAGGTTGTCAGCGATCCTGGAGGACGCGCGATGGACGGGTTCACCCGGCGGCAGGCGCTCGGTCTCGCGGGCGCTGGCGCGGCGCTCCTCCTGACCTCGGGGACAGCGAGGGCGGCACCCCGGTCCGCGCCGGATCCTGTCTCCGCGACGTACCTGCGGATCCTCCTCCGGCACACCCGCTGGGCCGAGCAGCAGTTCGACCGGACGGCCGGGATCTACCCCGCCCGCGACTTCACCTTCGCGGTCGTCCTCGGCAACGCCCTGCTGCTGACCCGCGACGGTTACGACGCAGCCATCGCCGGAGTCGACCGCGAAACTCTCCGCGGGCACACCCTCGCCACCATCAAGCACTTCGCCGCCTCGAACCGGCTCACCGGCGGCGCCGAATGGGGCCGGAAGCTGTTCTTCGACACCACTTTCCAGTCCTACTTCCAGCTCGCTGCCCGTCTCTTGTGGACAGAGCTGGACGCCGCGACGCAACGGAACGTCGAGCGCATCGCCACCGAACAGGCCGCCTACACGACCAGCCTCGGCACCGGCAACGACCCTGCCTCCGGCGACTGGACGCCCAACGGCCTGCGCGGCGGCTACGCCGGCGACACGAAGCTCGAAGAGATGGGCGTCTACGCGCAGTCGCTCGCCCCGGCGCTCGCCTGGGCGCCGAACGATCCGCGCGCTCCCGGATGGCGCGCGGCGTTCGGTTCCTGGAGCCGCAACGAGGGCGGTCTGCCCGCGGCTGATCTGGCGAATCCCCGGCTGGTGGACGGAAAACCGGTCAGCGACAACACCGCGACCAACCTGTACGACACGTTCCTCGTCGAGAACCACGGCTCGTTCGGCCCGCACTACCAGGAAGAACTCTGGCGCACGTCCGGCCGCAACGCGATGCACTTCCTCGCCGCCGGCGTCCCGCTGCCGGAGGTGCTCGCCGCGCAGCCGAACGGCGAACTGCTGTGGCGCACCATGCTCCTGATGACCAGCGACGCCGGCGAACCGCTGATGCCGATGGTCGCCGACCGCGAACACCTCTACGGCCGCGACGTCATCCCGCTCGCCTTCCGCGCCCAGGTGCTCGGCGACCGCTACGCCGCTTACGCCGAGGCCCAGCTGGCCGCGCGGCTGGAGCCGTACCAGGCGTACCCGCCGGTCGACCGGATCACGAAGTTCTCCGGCGAACCCAAGTACGAACCGGAAGCCCGCGCCGAACTCGCCATCAGCTACCTGCTGCACGAATGGCGCGCCGACCACGGAGGCCCGATCAGTGCGGTGCGCAAGGAAGAATTCGACGCCCACGCCGCTCGCGCCGCCGATTTCGGCGCCGGGCCGGGTCTGCTGGCGCACCGCTCCCCCGCCGCGTGGGCCGCGACCGTCAGCAAACCCGGTTTCGTGAAATTCGCCTGGCAGCCGAACCATGACGACTGGCTGTTCGTCCTCGGCGGAGCGAACCCGATGCTGCTGCCCGCCACGAACATCGCCGTGCGCGAACGCCATGCCACGGTGTATCGCAAGGTGCGTGACGGATTCAATGGCACCGTCGGCGTCCTGCGGTTCGACACGGGATACGCAGTGCTCGCCACTCTTCCCACCGGTGCCGCGGTCTACGCCAGCACCGGCGTCGCGACGGACGAAGGGGTGCTCAACGTCTACAACCTTGCCATGCCAGGCGTTCCCGGCCTCGATGGCGATCGCACCTACACCGCCGCCGAGGGCGCAGTGACGCTCCCGGCACAGTCCGGGTCGACCGGTGCCCGTACTGATGAGCTGAGCTTCGCTGCGGTGACCGCGCGGCACGTACGGATGCTTGGCGTGCAGCCGGATCCGCAGTACGGCTACTCGCTCTGGTCATTCGAAATCCATGACGGCGACGGCCCTGACCTCGCGCTGGCGGGAACCGCGTCCGCGTCGTCGGCCGCGCCGGGCAAGGAGGCGAAGTACGCCACCGACGGCAATTCTGCGACACGCTGGGCAGTGTCCACATCGGACCGTCCACGGGCGGACAGCTGGCTGGCCGTCGATCTCGGTGCACCGCAACGGTTCAGCAGTGTGCGCCTGAGCTGGGAGGCCGCCGCCGGACGGAAGTACCGGATCGAAACCTCGCCCGACGGTGCCACCTGGACCCCAGTCGCGACCTACCCCACGCCCGCGCTGCACAGCACCGGCGGCTGGCTGGACATCGACGGCCGGGCCGGGATCGTCGTCACCAGCCCGAATCCGCTCACCGTCACGAGCGACCACGTCACGCTCTCCGCCGGTCCGCCCGCGCCGCTGCTGGCCGAGCTGTATCCCGGCCGCGCGAACCTGCCGAAGCTCGCCCAGCGGGCCCGCGCCACCGCGACCGAAATCCACACGAGCGTGACGGACGATTTCCTAGTGCTGGCAAACCTTTCCGCCACCGCTGCGGCCGGAACCGCCGCGCTGCGCCAGGATCGCGCCGCACTGCTGCTGTACCGAGGCACGCAGAAAGTCACCGAGTCTGGCAGTTCGTTCAGCTACGAGCTGGCTCCTGCCGAAGGCCGGATCGAACCGCCCCGCTTCACCGTGCGCGGCATGTCCGGCGCCGCCGTACCGCCCGGCCTGACCGCCGTGGTGCACGACGCCAGCCGCGTCGACCTGACCGCACCGCCGGGGCTGCTGCCGACCGTCGTGACCGTGACGCCAGCCGGCGGCCGTTCGCGCACAGTCGCGTTGCCGCCGCGCCGGGCCGTGCCCGTCGTCTTCGCCGGAACCCGGCCGTACCCGCTGAACGACCGCGCGCTCGGCGCCGT
Organism: Amycolatopsis sp. cg13; assembly: GCF_041346965.1. Lineage (GTDB taxonomy): Bacteria > Actinomycetota > Actinomycetes > Mycobacteriales > Pseudonocardiaceae > Amycolatopsis. The sequence goes on along the minus strand of NZ_CP166848.1, from coordinate 312,355 downwards.
GACCTTCCCGGCCGAACCGCTGCCGCCGGGGATGACCAGCCCGGACGCCGCCGTCGACGACAACCCGGCGACAGCGTGGCAACCCGGCCCCGGCGGCCGGTTGGTGGTGGACCTCGGCGCACCGCTGCCGATCGCGACCGCCGAACTCGCCTGGACGACCGGGCGGATCCCCGCCACCGTCGTCGAGACCAGCACCGACGGCGTCACCTACACCGAAGCCGTCCGGCCCGATCGCAAACGCACGACCTCCGTCACCCTCGCCAAACCGGTCCGATACCTAGCCGTCCGCACCCTCGACTGGCGACCCGGCGACGCCAACCTCACCCGCATCTCCGCCCTCACACAGCCGACGGCGTGACCTGCACCGAAGCCGCCCGCCGAAAGCGCGCCTCCCCCATCGCCCTCACCAAACCAGTCCGATAGCTAGCCGTCCGCACCCTGGACTGGCGACCCGGCGACGCCAACCTCACCCGCTTCTCCGCCCTCACACCGCCGACGGCGTGACCCACGCCGAAGCCGCCCGGTCAGACCGCAAACGCACCACGTCCGTCGCCCTCACCAAACCAGTCCGATACGTGGCTCGCACTCACACCGCCGAACTAGCCGGCCAGTCCTCGAACGGCAACGCGAGCGTGTGCCCGGTCTGCTCGGCTTTCGCGCGCAGGTACCGGACGTTGTTCTCGTTCGCGAAAACCCCGGTGCGGACCTGCTCGCGCACCGCGATGCCGTGGCGCGCCAGCTGCGCCGCCTTGTCCGGGTTGTTCGACAGCAGATCCAGCTGCTCTACACCGAGCACGGTGAGCATTTGCGCGGCGGCGGTGTAGTCGCGCGCGTCTTCCGGCAGGCCGAGCGCGGCATTCGCCGCGTAGGTGTCCAAACCGGAATCCTGCAACGCGTACGCGTCGAGCTTGTTGTACAGCCCGATTCCGCGGCCTTCCTGCCGCAGGTAGAGCACATACCCGCCCACCTCGGAAATCCGCGCGACCGACTCCGCCAGTTGCGGGCCGCAATCGCAGCGCGCGGATCCGAAGACGTCGCCGGTGAGGCATTCCGAATGCAGCCGCACCAACGGCACCGGACCGGGTTCGCCCAGCACGAAGGCGAGATGCTCGAGCCCGTCGGACAGCCCCGTGAAGGTGACCGCCTCCGAGGGCACCGCGGGCCCGTCGCCGAACCGCAGCGGAATCCGTACGCGGGTGCGCACCTGTGGAACTGTCGTCATCGGGCAACTCCTTTCCCCCTGAACGATTCCGACCCTACCCAGAACCACCGACAGAAACGCGTTCCCGGAGTGCGGCCGAGATCACGTAGGCTCGCGGGCATGGCCGATCGCCCGGAATTGTTCGTCCCCGAAACCGATCCCGCGCAGCTCGCCGACCTGCGCGCCCGGCTGCGCGCGACCCGCTGGCCGGACGCCCCGGAGGACGGCTGGGCGCTCGGCGCCGACGTCGGCTACCTGCGCGAACTGATCACCTATTGGGCGGAAGAGTTCGACTGGGCGAAGCAGGAGGCCGCGCTCGCGCGGCTGCCGCGCTACCGGGTCCGGCTCGGCGAATCGCGGATCCACTTCGTGCACGCCCGCGCGGTCGCGCCCAGCGGGCGTGCGCTGCCGCTCGTGCTGACCCACGGCTGGCCGGACTCGTTCTGGCGCTATTCGAAGGTCATCCCGCTGCTCACCGACCCCGGCGCGCACGGCGGCGACCCGGCGGACGCGTTCGACGTCGTCGTCCCGGACATGCCCGGCTACGGCTATTCCGACCGCCCCACCGGCCCGGCGCCCGATTCGATCGCCGTCGCCGGACTGTGGGCCGAGCTGATGACCGTCCTCGGCTACCCGCGCTTCGCCGCGGCGGGCGGCGACATCGGCAGCAGCGTCAGCCGTTTCCTCGCCCTCGACCACCCGGACCGGGTCGTCGCCGTGCACCGGATGGACGGCGGACTGCCCGTGGTCGTCCCGGACGACGTGACGCCGGAGGAACGCGAATGGCTCCAAGACGTCGCGGCTTGGGGCGCGGCCGAAGGTGCGTACGCCTCGATGCACCGCACTAAACCGCAGACCACCGCGGTCGGGCTGACCGATTCGCCCGCCGGGCTGGCCGCGTGGATCGTGGAGAAGCTCCGCGCCTGGAGCGACTGCGACGGAGATGTCGAGCGTGCCTTCACCAAGGACGAGATTCTCACCAACATCACCATCTACTGGCTCACCGGCACCATCGGCTCGGCCATGCGGATGTACCGGGCCAACGCCGCGATCCCGCCCGAGCAGTACGCCCGGCGGGTCGAAGTGCCGTCGGGATTCTCGCTGTTCCCGGCTGATCTCGTCCGCACGCCGCGTCCGTGGCTCGACCGGATGGCGAACACGGTCCGGGTCACCGAACCGGCGCGCGGCGGGCATTTCGCGCCGTTCGAGGAACCCGAGTTGTACGCGCGGGAACTTCGCGACTTCTTCCGTCCGTTCCGGACCGCCTAACTCCCCCACGTAGCCGGCATCCACCCCGCGTCCCCCACCGGCGGCAACGCAGGCGACAGCAACGCCAGATCCGGCGGCACCAACACCGCCGCCGACACCAGCGCCGCCACCAGATCGTCGTCCGCGGACCCCGGACGGAACCGGAACCGCACCGAGTCCAGCACCGCCGTCACGACCTCCGCGGTCCAGCCGCCATCGGGATCCAGCGCGGACAACCGGCGCGCCGCCAACGAAACCGGCACCGGACGCGGCCGTTCCTCCCACCGCAAGAACCCCCGCGCCACCATCGCGAGCACGAGCCGTTCGTCCGGCCGCAGCCGCCCGGCCGGGGCCGGCGTCGGCGTCCCGTCGGCGATCCGCACCTCCAGCACGTGCTCGCGATCCCCCGAACCGCGCGCGTACACCGGCAGATAGCCGGGCGGCAGCGGGACCGGCTCGGCTCCGGCGAACAACAACCGCGACCGCGGCAGCCGCAGCGGCACCTTGCCGGTCGCCCGCACCCACCACCGCCCCGCGTGCTGCTCCAGCACGCCGTGGCGGCGGCTGACCCGCCGGTCGTCCTCGCCGAGCGGCACCGTCACCTCCGCGGTGTTCCGCCCGAACGTGACCGGCCCGCGCGCCGCCGGCGGCACCAGGACTCCCCCCGCGCGTCCCAGCACCGCCAGCGTGCCCGGCGGCGACGCGAACCCGAGCGCGAGGCTCGGGTGTCCCGCGGGCAGCGTCCGCATCGCCTCCCCTGCCACGGACACCCCCCGCGCAGCCGCTGCCGGCCCCGGCCGGGCGACCGCGACGGCCCTCCGGGGGCGCGGGGCCGGATCCGCCGCGCACCGCGAGTCAAGCAGGCGGAGCCGGGACCCCTCCCGGATCGTCGCCGGGTTCGAGCAGCGCCAGGTCCGGCGGGACCAGCGACGTCGACAGCAGGAGTTCCTTGATCAGGTTGTCGTTCAACGCGTTCCCGACCGGCTCGCCGACCTCTTCCCTGGTCAGCCCGGCGACCCCGGCGCGCGCCAGCCGGGTGCGCACCGCGCCGACGAGGTGTTCCACGCGCTTGCCGGTCCAGGGCGCTTCCGGATTCAGCTCGGACAGCTGCTCCGCCACCTGCCGCCACGCGAGCGGCTGCGGATACTGGTCCTGCAGCAGATACCGCTGCGCCAGCGAAACCAGGACGAGCCGTTCGTCCGGCGTGAGCCGCCACATCCGCGGCGGTTCGGTGACGTCCTGCGGCCGCGAATCCGGCCGGCGGCCGTCCGCGCCCGCGACGTACACCTCCAGCAGATGCTCCCGCCCGGCCGATCCGCGCACGAACGCCGCGGTGTAGCCCTCGGCCAGCGGCACCGGTTCCTCCTCCGGGAACAGCAGCCGCGAACCGGGCAGCCGGATCGGCAGCTTCCCGGTGTTGTGGATCCACCAGGAATCCCTGCGGCGCACCAGGAATCCCTGCTGCCTGCTGACTTTCCGGTCGTCCTCGCCGACGCACACGTGCACGTCGTCGCGGTTGCGCCCGAACAGCACCTGCCTGCCGTCGCGCGGCGGCATCCGCACGCCGCCGGTGACGGCGAGCGCGAAAATCGTGCCCGGAGGGGAAGGCGGGACGCCGTGCGCGAGGCTGCCGTGATCCGGGCCCAGCTGTTGCGGCGGTGCGGGAAACGCGGTCATTTCTTCGGCAGCTTTCCGGCCAGCGAACCGGCCAACGCGGACGCCGGCGCGCACAGCTGTTCCGGCGGCCCGTCGCCCTTCACCACGACCCGCAGCCGTTCCACCCTCGGTTCCCCGTGCGCGTCGGTGTAGGAACGGTAGACGAGGACCGCCTGGCAGCTGCCGTCGGCGTAATCGTTGGTCTTGAGATACGCGTCGTGCCCGCCGATCTGCACGAGCTGGCCGGTCGTGCTGTCCGGCGGCTGGTCCCGGTCGAACATGACGGTGACCGAACGGTCGCTCGCCGGGCTCTTCCAGTCGCACCACCAGCCGCTGAAACCGGGCTTGATCTGGACCGGCGCGACGACCCGGGCCGTCGAGGCGACCGTGACCGCGTCGAGCAGCGAACACGCGTCCACGTACGCCAGCGAACCCGCCGGGAACGCGGTCGCGCGCGCCGGAACCCCGGCCGTCGTCATGGCTTTCGTCGCCGAAGCGACTGCGGCGTCGGCGGCCTGGCACAGGTCGAGCTTGTAGGCGTCGTCCTGTTTCTTGGCCGTCACTTGCACCACGAATCGGTCCTGCAGCGGGATCTGCCGCACGCACTGGTCCTTGTCCGCGGCGCCGAACACCGTGAACGGCCCGGACTTCGACTGCGTGCCCTCCAGCGGCGCGGCCGGCGGATCGTGCAGCTCCGTCAGGACATCCGCCTTCAGGTCGCCCTGGTGCAGGATCACGTCGCAGCGGTTGAAGTTCCCGTAGTCCGGGACGACTTCCGGTTCGCCGAACGGTTTCAGCGGCGCGGGATCGACCAGCCGGCACGGATCCGCGGCCCTCGGATCGGGGCCGAGCCCGAGCTTCGTCTGGGCCACCGGCGCGACCGGCGGGGAGGTTTTCGCCGGGCGCGTCACGAAATACGTGGCGACCACGACCGCCGCCGCCGCGACGACCACCCCGGCGATCAGCAGCCCGCGCCGCTTGCCGGGCGGTCGCGGCACCACGACCGGCAGCGAGTCGATCCCCTCGGCCAGCAGTTCCCCCGCCGCCACCGCGCTCGGCCGCTCGGCGGGGTCGAGCCGCATCAGCCGTTCCAGCGTCGGGGCGAGCCCGTCCGCGTGCCGGGTCGGCGGAACCGACCCCTCGGCGACCCGGCGGATCGTGGCGTACTCGTTGCCGCCCGAGAACGGCGCCTTGCCCTCGACAGCGGCGAAAAGCGTCGCCCCCAACGAAAAAACGTCCGACGCCGCGGTGGGCGGATGCCCTTGCGCGACCTCCGGGGCGAGGTAGTCCGGCGTGCCGCCGATGAGCGGCGAATCGGTCACCGTCTCGTCCGTGCGGACCGAACGGGAGATGCCGAAGTCGGTGAGCTTCGCGCGGCCGTCCGAGGCGATCAGGACGTTGCCCGGCTTGACGTCGCGGTGCACGATGCCGTGCGCGTGCACCGCGCCGAGCGCCGCCGAGATCTGCACGCCGATTTCGGCGACCGTGCGCGCGGGCAGCCTTCCCTCCGCAGCGAGGATTTCCGCGAGGCTGCGCGACGGGACGTACTCCATCACGAGCCACAGTTCGTCGCCGTCGGCCGCGACGTCGAAGAAAGTGACCACGTTCGGGTGCAGCACCCCGGCCGCCAGCCGGGCCTCGCGGCGCAGCGTCCGCCCGCTCACGACGTCGGACAGCCGGGCCTGTTTGAGCGCCACCTCGCGGCCGAGCCGGTCGTCGTGGGCCCGCCAGACGACGCCCATGCCGCCGCTGCCCACCCGTTCCCGCAGCCGGTACCGGTCCGCGATCAGCTGGTCCGCGTCCACCGACGCTCCCCTCGGCGTGGCCTGACCCCTGTGAGGTAACTCGCAGTAACGATACTGCATCGCCTCCGTCGGCAGAAAGCGGCCCGGGACCCCTCCCGCCGCTGCGCCCTACCTTCGCCGAGGTCCCCGTCCGCGCGATCGAAGGAGTTCCGATGCGCGCCCTCTTCCTGGCTGCCGCCGCTGTGCTGGCGGCCGTCTTCGCCCCGGCCGCACACGCCGCCGATTCCCGCCTGCACATCACCGCGGGCGGCACGCCGAATCAGCCGCGCGTGTACACCGGCGGTGCGAAATCCGTATCCGGCATCGACGTCGACGCCGATTGGGTCGTCCTGGACGGCTTCGTCCTCGACGAACCGTCCGCGCCCGGCGTCGAAATCCGCGGCAATCACGTGACCCTGAAGAACACCAGGATTACCGCCCCGCACGGCGGCGACGGCGACGGCATCCGGTTCTTCGGCGACTACATCGCCATCGAGCACAACACGATCAGCAAGACGGCGAACCGCGACGGCGCGCACGCCGACTGCATGCAAACCTTTTCCAGCGACAGCCCGCCGAGCAATCACATCCGGATCGAAGGAAACCGCTGCGAGAAAATCGACAACATGTGCCTGATGGCGGAAGGCCCGAACGACGGCGAGGGCGACGGAAAAGGACACACCACCGATTTCCTCGTCAAGGACAATTTTTGCGAAACGCTCGTGGCTTCGCAGACGCTGATGTTCGAGGACGTCCAGCAGGCCACCATCACCGGCAACACCTTCGCCGCGGGCCCGGACCACGCGATCGGCTTGGCGATCCACTCGACCGGCGCGCGCGTCGAGGGCAACCGCGTGGACCCGTCGATCCCGTGCGAGGTCGGCATCGACGACTCATCCCGCGAGGGCTACGTCGGCCCGGAACCTGCTTGCGCTCCGTGACCTATGTGGACGGTCTCGCCGACAGCGCACCGTGACCGAGGCTGCCCGGATTCGCGCCGGATTCGGGCAGTCGGGTGAATCGAAGGTGACGCGGTTCACGACGCGACGGGCCGGGTACTTCCTCCGGGACGGCAGGCGGGCCGCCGAAGGAGACTTCCATGCTCAGTCACCACGAACGCGTCGAGCTGGACAAGATCGAGCGCTGGTTCGAAACCAGCGACCCGGAACTGGCCGCCGCCCTGCGCCGGGGCAAACCGGCCCGCTCGGCCGCGCTGCTGACCGCGTTCGCGATCCTGCTGGACGTCGCCGCGTGCGGCCTGCTGGTGGCCGGTCTCGTCGGGTCGAGCCCAGTGTTGACGGTGTGCTCCCTGTTCGCAGCGGCGGGCGGGGTGGCCGCGCACGTCGCCGGGTGCCGCGACCGCGGGTGACCGGCTGACACTGGCTGCCGGAGTTGCGGACGGTTGCGGTTCGGGTTGACCCGCGTCCAACTCGGACTGCGACGCATCAGAGTGCGCTGAGCCTCGATTCCCGGGCATGAACGCCGCCTCTCCGACGCACCGCTAGTCCGTCACCCACCTCCGCCATCCCCCTGAGAACCGCGCCGCGAGCACCGAACCGGCTCTCGCCCGGAACGCCGCCTCGCCGATGCGCGCCCCATTTCCGGATGCGCCGCCCGCCCCGCGCACCGCACACTGGTCACGTGTCCGAGTGGGTGCTGCATGTCGACCTCGACCAGTTCATCGCCGCCGTCGAGGTCGCCCGGCGGCCGGAGTTGCGGGGACGGCCGGTGATCGTCGGCGGGAACGGCGATCCCGCCGAGCGCGCCGTCGTGGCCACCGCGTCCTACGAGGCGCGGGAGTTCGGCATCGACTCCGGCATGCCGCTGCGGCTGGCCGTCAAACGCTGTCCGGACGCCGTCCTCCTCCCCGTCGACGCCCCGGCGTACCAGGAAGTCTCCGACCGCGTCATGGCGCGGCTCCGGGAGTTCCCGGTGGTCGTCGAAGTGCTCGGCTGGGACGAAGCTTTCCTCGGTGCGACCGCCGACGACCCCGAAGCACTCGCGGCGGAAATCCGACGCGGCATCGAGGAGGAAACCGGGCTTTCGTCCTCAGTCGGAATCGGCGACAACAAGCTCCGCGCCAAGCTTGCCACCGGTTTCGCGAAACCGGCCGGAATTTACCGGCTCACCCAGGAAAACTGGTGGGACGTGATGGCGGAAAGACCCACGGACGCGTTGTGGGGAATCGGCCGGAAAACCGCGAAGAAACTCGCCGAGGCCGGGTATTCCACCATTCTCGACCTCGCCGCCGCCGACCCGGACGCGCTCGCGGCGAGGTTCGGGCCGAAGCTGGGCCCGTGGTACCGCCTGCTGGCTGGCGGCATCGGCGACAACGAGGTCAGCGCGACCCCGTACGTAGCACGTTCCCGAAGCAGGGAAACGACATTCCAGCAAGATCTCACCGACCCCGCGGCCATCGCGAAGGAGACCGCGACCCTTGCCGCCCGCGTCGCGCAGGACGTCGCCGACGAAGGGCGTCCTGCGGCGCGCGTCGCGGTCAAGGTGCGGTTCGCGCCGTTCCTCACGCACACGCACAGCGTGACGCTGCCCGCACCGACGTCGGATCCGGCGGTGCTCGCCGCGGCGGCGCAGGAAGTGTTGGGGCGCTTCAGTTTCGGCAAACCGGTGCGGCTGCTCGGCGTCCGGGCGGAGTTCCCGCGCGCTTGACAGGCCCGGACCGGCCTTGCCAAGGTGGAACCCACGCGCCCGCCGGGGCGCGGCTCGGGGCCGAGAGGCGCTGCGACGGGGTTTCCCCGCCACGCTCGGCCCGCGAGAACGCGAGTGAAGGGCGCCTCCTGATTCAGGAGGTGTCGCGTGCCACTGGCGATTCCGGCCCGGTCAGCACCGTCGTGCGAGGTGCGCCGTGTGGTCGGAGACCAGCTCGATCGTATCCGGCAAAGCCCGCCGGATCCGCTGGAAAACCTGTTCCCGCACCGAAATCGGCAGTATCAGGTACGCCGAGACGGTGGAAAACAGCCCGACGAGGTCGTCCGCGCTCAGCGTCAAGCGCTGCTGGACGACGACCTGCCGGACGTCGGCGAACAACTCCGACCGCTCGAGTTCGGTGCCCGGCCACTGGAGTTCGTTCTCCGGCGGCGTGCCGTCCGGCGACGGGAGCTGCGCGCTCTCCAGAAACGGAGCCTGCGCGTCCTCGATCGCTTTCCGCACCGCGGGATCCGCCGGTTCGACGGGTCCGCCGAACGACGCGAACACCCCGCCCGGAGCGAGCAACGCGGCGATGCGCGGCCACCGCCCGGACGGGTCCGTCCAGTGCAGCGCCGAAGCCGAGTACACGAGGCCGTACTGCTGATCCGGCCGCAGGTCTTCCAGCGCGCCCTGGCGAATCTCGGCGGAAACGTGTTTGCGCAGTTCGGCGAGCATCGCCGGATCCGGGTCGGTCGCGGTGACCGCGATCCCCCGCGCCGCGAACAGCCGGGTCATTTTCCCTGTCCCGGCCCCGATTTCGAGCGCGTCGGCCACCGGCGCGCCCGCGTAGTCCAGCACCTTCTCTACTAATTCGGCGGGATACCCCGGGCGGAACCGCTCGTACGCCGCAGCCACCGACCCAAAACTCAACGCGCGCTCCGTCATGCCGCTCATTCTGGCCTGATCCGCACCGCGCACGCCTCCCTTTTCGGGCGCCAGCAAGGCGTCCGTGCCCCATTCTGCCGAAAACCCTGGAAAGGACCGGAAAAATGTCGCCCACCCTGCGTACCGCCGACGGCCTGGAGTTCGCGGTCGCCGACCTGTCGCTCGCCCCGGCCGGACGCATCCAGCTCGACCTCGCCGAGCACGAGATGCCCGGCCTGATGGCCATCCGCCGCGAGTTCGCGGAGTCCCAGCCGCTCAAGGGCGCGCGCATCGCGGGCTCGCTGCACATGACCGTGCAGACCGCGGTGCTGATCGAAACGCTCGTCGCGCTCGGCGCCGAGGTGCGCTGGGTGTCCTGCAACATCTTCTCCACCCAGGACGAGGCGGCCGCGGCCGTCGTCGTCGGCCGAAACGGGACTCCGGAACGCCCCGAGGGCACCGCGGTCTTCGCGTGGAAGGGCGAAACCCTCGACGAATACTGGTGGTGCACCGATCAGCTGTTCCGTTTCCCCGGCGGCGCACTGCCGAACATGATCCTCGACGACGGCGGCGACGCGACCCTGCTCGTCCACAAGGGAGCCGAGTTCGAGAAGGCCGGCGCGGTGCCCGCCGCGCACGAGGACGACCCGGAGGACTACCGGATCCTGCTGCGCACCCTCACCGCCAGCCTGGCCGAGGATCCGCGGCGGTTCACCCGGATCGCCGGCGCGATGCGCGGGGTCACCGAGGAGACCACGGCCGGCGTGAACCGGCTCTACCAGCTCGCGGCCAGCGGCGAACTGCTGTTCCCGGCGATGAACGTCAACGACTCGGTCACCAAGTCGAAGTTCGACAACAAGTACGGAATCCGCCATTCGCTCCCGGACGGCCTCAACCGCGGCACGGACGTGATGATCGGCGGAAAATACGCGGTCGTGTGCGGGTACGGCGACGTCGGCAAGGGCGCGGTCGAGGCGCTGCGCGGACAGGGCGCGCGCGTCGTGGTGACCGAGATCGACCCGATCTGTGCGCTGCAGGCCGCGATGGACGGGCTCGACGTAGTGGAACTCGACGACGTCGTCGAGCGCGCCGACATTTTCCTCACCACCACCGGCAACTTCGGCATCATTTCCGCCGCGCAGATGGCGCGGATGAAGCACCAGGCGATCGTCGCGAACGTCGGGCACTTCGACAACGAGATCGACATGGCCGGGCTGGCGAAGATCCCGGGCATCGTCAAGACCGAGGTCAAACCGCAGGTGCACACGTGGCGGTTCCCGGACGGGCACGCGATCATCGTGCTGTCCGAGGGCAGGCTGATGAACCTCGGCAACGCGACCGGGCACCCGTCGTTCGTGATGTCCGCTTCGTTCGCGAACCAGGTGCTCGCGCAGATCGAGCTGTTCACCAAGCCGGGCGACTACGCGAATGACGTGTACCGGCTGCCGAAGCACCTTGACGAGAAGGTCGCGCGGCTGCACCTGGACGCGCTCGGTGTCCGGTTGACGAAGCTGAGCAAGGAACAGGCCGAGTACATCGGCGTGGATGTGGACGGTCCGTACAAATTGGACCATTACCGCTACTGACGCCGGAAGCGCCGGACTCCGCCGGACGGAGCAGGGGCTGCGCCGGATGCCCCCGTTTCCGCCCGGTGCGCGGCGGCGACCCTCCTGGAGTGCGCACCGGCTGCCCGGCACCCGCCGGGCGGCCGCCCGCCTGCCTCAAGGAGAGCGCCTCGTGCTCACTCTCGGAATCATCCTGCTCGTGTTCGGCATCCCGGTGCTGTGGACGGTCGGGATCATCCTCGCCGTGGCCGGAGCCGCGGTGGCGATCGCCGGGGCCGCCGGCCGTCGCGTGGGCGGCCGGGCGCACTGGTACTGAGCGGCTGCCGGGCGATCCGGGGCGTGCGCGCTGAAAGGGGTCCTCCGGCTCCGAGGGGGAGGGAGAGCCGAAGGACCCCCGGTAGTGTTAGCACACTGCCAAGCAGCTTGTACACGACCCGGTACCCGATCGGGTACAGATGCGCCGGCCGCGCAGCGTGACGTCCCCTGGGATCGCCGGAGGTCAGGAAGCCTGCCGCAGCAGGGGTTTCCCCGCTCCGGTGCAGGCGCAGTCCGCGTCGAGGGTGTGACAGTCGATGATCAGGCCGTGCCGGACCCGGTCGAGGTCCAGGCAGGACGGGTCGGTGCACTCGGCGAACCCGCGGTCCGGGTGGACCACCAGGGTTCCGTGACAGTGGTCGATGCCGCTCGTGCAGAACGCGCACTCCATGCTCAGCCGCCTTCCGCTCAGGTTTTCGAATCCCCGGCGCCAGGTGCTCCGGGGCCGGACTCCTCTTTGGTACCACTGGAAAACTCGCCGTCGCAGGATACCCGGCGGCGTGTCGGGCTCCCCATCCGGTGAAGTCGGGCGCGCGTGCTCACCGGGCGTGACGATCGGCATTTTCCGGACGGCGGCGGAGAAAATTCACTGTTCCGCGCTGTGGAACAGCCTTGCCCGCGGTTCGCCCGCGCGGTACCGGCGGTTTCGCGCCGGTCAGGCGCTTTTCGGCCGCCGGGCCGGTTTCTTGGCCGCCGTTTTGCCTTCGCCGGCGGCCTTTTTCGTCTCCTTGGCGGGCCCGCGGGTCTTCTTCGCCGCCGACACGCTCGCCTCCAGCGCCGCCATCAGGTCGACGACCTCGGCCTTCTCCCCCTGTTTCGGCGCGCCGACCGTCTCGCCGCCGCCCGCCTTCGCCTCGATCATCGCTTCGAGCGCTTCCCGGTAGGAGTCCGAGTATTTCTCCGGTTCGAACACCGGCTCGGACAGCGAGTCGATCAGCGAGCCGGCCATCGTCACCTCCTGCGGGCGGACCTGCGGCGGGTCCTCGCGCAGGAACGGGAAATCCGGGACCCGGACCTCGTCGGCCCACAGCATCGTGGTCATCACGAGCACGTCGTCCACGACGCGCAGCAGCGCCAGGCTCTCCCGCTGGCGCACCGCGACCTTCGCGATCGCCACGTGGCTGGCCTTCTGCAGCGCGTCGCGCAGCACGATGTACGGCTTGACCGCGTTCTTCTGCGGCTCCAGGTAGTAGGTGCGGTCGAACCGGATCGGGTCGATCGACTCCAGCGGCACGAATTCGAGCACGTCGATCGAACGCTGGGTGGGCAGCGGCAGTTCGGCGAGGTCGGCGTCGGTGATCACGACCATCTCGCCGTCGGGCAGTTCGTACCCCTTGGCGATGTCGGAGTAGGGCACCTCTTCGCCGTCGATGGAGCAGAACCGCTTGTACTGGATCCGCCCGCCGTCGGCGACGTGCACCTGGCGCAGCGACACGTTCTTGTTCTCGGTCGCCGCGTACAGCTGGATCGGGATGCTGACCAGCCCGAAGGACACCGAGCCCTTCCACATCGACCGCATGCCGCGCACCTCCGCCGAGTTCGCCGGTACGTATTCACGCTCGGTGACCACCGTAGCCGCGATCGTCCGAATCCGACAGTCCGCGCAGGTCCGGGCTCTGCGCGCGGCCACCACGAGTGCGCGGCCGCTCACCGGCGGCGCCAGCTTTACGGTCGCTTCGTCGTCAGGCCGGGGCGCCCGGGAAGTGCGGGTTCTCGATCACCCCGACCAGGTTCCCGTCCGGCGCGCGCACCAGCGCGGTCCGGATCCCGCCGCCGAAATCGGTCACCGCCGAGTGTTCGACCGCCCCCTCCCCGACCAGCTTCGCCACCGCGGCTTCCACATCGGACACTCCCCAGTACGTCACCGGCCCGTCGCCGTTCTCCGCGCGGCCGTTCGGATCGAGCGCCAGCTCGTAGCCGTGCACGCTGTAGCCGACGTAGAACGGCTCGTCGAAGTACGGCGGCACCCCGAGGACGCGGGTCCACCACTCCTTGGCCGCGGCCAGGTCGTCGGCCGGATACACGATCGTGCGCAGTCCATCGAACATGTGTTCATCCTGGCACAGCCGACCTGCGTCAAGCTTCCTGGCAGGAATGACGGAACGCCAGCATGGATCGTGCCATGCTGGCACCGTGACCAGCCGTAGCGATGACCTTCCTGTGTTAGTCATCGACGGCGCCGCCTTCTCCGACTTCGCCGGGTTCGCTCGTGAGTTCTCGCGCCTTCTCGACAACCACACCTGGCACGGGAATCTCGACGCCTTCAACGACGTGCTCCGAGGAGGCTTCGGCACGCCCGAGCGCGGCTGGGTTCTGCGATGGCTCAACTCGGATTCGTCTCGGGTCGCGCTCGGTTACGACGCGACGATCGAGCAGCTGAACCAGCTCCTCCTCACCTGCCATCCGTCGAATCGGTCAGCCATCGAAGCCCGGATCGCCGCGGCACAGCGGCGGGACGGCCCGACACTGTTCGACGACATCGTCGGCATCGTCCGTACGCATGGCCCCGGTGGTGACGAATCCGAGGATGGCATCTTCCTGGAGTTGGCCTGACAACTGACTCGGATCAGCTTGCGACCGTCGGGGCGAAGTCGAAGAGAGCCAACGCATTGCGGTGGAGGATCTTCTCGATCTCCTCCTCAGGCAAACGAGATTCCTTGATGTACTCGAACGTCCGCCGATAGGACTCGACCGACAACAGAACGGGGAAGTCGCTGCCGGGCACGAGACGGTCGGCGCCGAAGGCCTCGCAGGCGCACCGGAGCGCGGCTTGCGAGCCCCAGCCGACGGTGTCGTAGTAGAGGCTGCGCGCCGTCACGCTGGGCGGGCTGAGCAGATCCGGCGTGTTCGCTTGGCCGTCGAGCCTCGCCAGCTGCATCGGGATCAGGCCGCCCAGATGCGGCACGATGATCTTGATGTCCGGATAGCGCGCCGGGATGTTCCGCTTGATCAGGTGGAGCACGAGCGCGGTGTCCTCAAGGGACGCTCCGGCAGCCGCCGTGAAGCCGTAGTCGTTAATGAACGGCGAGCAGATGCCGTTTTGCGCCGGATGGAAGAAAAGGGGCGCTCCGCGTTCGTTCATCTCCTCGTACAGCGGTTCGAATTCCTCTTCCGCCGTGGAGCGGTTGAACACGGAGCAGTTCATGGTCACGCCGACCATGCCCAATTCATCGAGCCCGCGCCGCATTTCCTCGAGTGTCGCGTCGACGTGGGGCAACGGCAAGGAAACGAACGCCGAGAACCGGCCGGGGTGCGAAGCGGTCAGTTCGCCGTAGCTGTCGTTGAGCACGTGTGCCGCCTCGACCGCCACTCGAGAATCCGCTGCGTAGGGCGCGATACCGGCGGCGGAGAGGATCTGCCGCGCTACTCCGGCCTCGTCCATCATGGCGATGCGCTGCTCGATCATCCCCGGTTCGTCGGTCATCGCCGCGAGTGTCTTGCGCTCCCCCAGCACTGAACTGGCCGCGGTCGAGGCCGCGGACTTCGCGGCCAGCTTTCCCAGCATCGGCCGATACGCGGCAGGAAAGTAATGGGCGTGTACGTCGATGATCATTTGCGTCGATCCTCCCCGCATTCGCGTGAATGCATCTCTACAAATCTGCTGGGTCCCGGCGCAGGGTGACCTCGCGCCCGGACTCGGTGCGCACCGTCACCGCGTGCACGCCAGGCGGGCCGGACACGACTGTCAGCGGCAGCCGGTCGAAGGTCTCGGCGCCGATGTGCTCCCGCAGTTCGTCGGCGTCCGCGCCGATCTCCAACCGGGTCACCACCGCCCCGCGCTCGCCGTTCTCCGCCGCCCCGCGATCCGGATTGGTGGCCGGATCCTCGCGGTAGAACCAGTTCGGCAGCCCGCGACGCCAGCACGTGTCGAGCGCGCGGCCGGGGCCGGGAGCAGTGGTGATGATGCGCTGCGTCCCGTCGGGCTGAATGCGCCCCGGAACCCGCGCCACTTCGCCGCCGAGCCGTTGCGCGACCTCGGCCAGCTCTTCGAGGGTGTCGGCGCGCAGGCTCCAGAACATCCACCGGTCGCCGTCCGCGACGACCCGGTCGAACCAGGCGACCGCCGCCTCCCGTTCGGCCGCGGGAGCCGTCACCGCCTCGACCTCCAGGTAGGCGTCCCCGCCGAGCGGGAAGATCGTGTTCGCGATGCCCGCGGCGAAGGCGCCCCCGTCGTAGCAGGCGAGTCCGGTTTCCTCCCGCACCCGGCGGACGCCCTCGTCCAGGTCGGGGACGCCGAGGCAGAGGTGATCGAGGTGGAACATGCTGGTCCTTCCGGATTCACCAGGTCACGGGGAGCTCGCGCATCCCGTAGCAACGGAGTCCTTCTTGCGGAGAGTTACCAAACGAATGTTCAGAGACTTACTGAACACATGTTAGGAATCTCGGCCCGGCTTGTCCACCCGCTTCGTCAAGGCCGCCGCTTCGAACGGGAGAAGCCGTTGTGTCTCAGGCGAAAACGAGCGAGAAGAACTCGTCGACGAACGCCAGCACGGCGTCCGCGCCGGAGTGCTCGGCGGAGTTCGGGAAGAGGGCGACGCGTCCGTGCGCCCCGACGAAGGCGATCACGGCTGCTCGTTCCGCGGGCACCCGCAGCGCGATCCCTGCCTCGGCGCACCGCGCGAACCCGTCGACGAGCAACCCGATCACGTCAGCCAAGGGCCCGACTCGTCGCGCGCCGGATTCGGTCCGGGGAGGCCCGTTGGCCGTCATCAGCCGGTAGTGCCCGGGGTTGTCGACCGCGAACCGGCAGGATGCGTGCAGCATCGCCCGCACGCGGCCCACCGCGTCGCCGGAGTCCACGCGCGCCTCGGCCGCCTCCATCGCGACGCGCAGGCGGCCGAACTCGTGCTCGGCGAGGCCCGCCACGAGCGCGGCCCGATCGGTGAAGTGCTGATAGATGCTGGCCGGCGCGATCCCGGCGGCGCGGGCGACTCCGCGGATGGTCAGCCCGTCCTCCCCGCCGAGCTCGGACAGCAACCGGCTGGCCGCGTCGAGGATCTCCCCGCGCAGCAGCTCGCCCTCTCCCCAGCGATTGCGCGTGCGCGGCGCGCCGGCCGGGGCTTCTTCCGACATGCCCCCATTCTTACGCCCGCGCCTCCGCGGGGCTTGGGCAGCCACGCGGAATTCAGAAGCCGAGGGGATGAGCGGAGAGCCAGTCGGTGTGGCGACTTTTCAGCCGATCGCGTTCCGCCATCGTGGGAAGCAGGACATCGGCACCCCCGTCGTACGGGTGGTGCACGCGGTCGAAGGACAGGCTGGTGATCATCGCGTTGGCGGTGACGTCGTCGGCAACGGCGCGGAGCAGGACGTCCACGAGACCGGTCCGCCAGCGCCTGCGGCTGGCGTACAGATGGGCGTAGGTGATGAACTCCGGGTCGGTTTCGTCCTCGTTGGCGCGCACGGTGGTCCAGTGCCGGGCACCGGGATTCCACCGCGCGTGCCGCTCCGACAAGCCCGGAGGTTCGGCCGAGCCTGACCAGTCGATGGTGACGATCCAGACTTCCTGATCGCGGAACAACTCGTCCAAGACCGTGTTGCAGCGGTCGAGCACGATGGCGTACTCCGCGTCGGTGCCGGGATAGCGCTTCGACTCGGGCAGGCTGTGGAAACGCGCCCACCGGTCGCGGTAAGCGTCCTTCAGCCGGTGGGCCGCCGACGGACGCTCGGACCATTGCCGCTGCCACCACTCGGACAGATCGTCCGAACTCGGCAGGGCGCCGACGTGACGGGCCGGTGACAGCGGACTACGACGATCGCTCCGTGGCAACTCTTCTCCCCGCACCACCCGATCATTCCCCATCGCCCAGGCCTCCCCTGCCTCGGCCGGCCGTCCTTCTGCGAGAACGAAACTTTTCGCAGTCCGCATAATTTTTCGCGCCACGCAACTTTTGCTGCTACTCTCGTTCCAGTGAACTCCACTGCACCTCTGGGCCTGCGCGAGCGCAAGAAGCGAGCCGCGCGAAGGGCGCTTGCCGAAGCCGCGCTGCGGATCGCGCTCGAACGGGGGGTCGAGCAACTGCGAGTGGAGGACATCGCGAACGAGGTGGGCGTTTCCCCGCGCACCTTCAACAACTATTTTTCCAGCAAGGAGGAAGCTGTCTGCGCGTTCATCGTCGAACGGCAGGAGCGCGTGCGCGAGGCGCTTCTGGCAAGGCCCGCTGACGAACCGCTGTGGGAGGCGGTCGTCAACGCCTCCATCACCCGGTTCTCCGAGGACGACCGTCCGATTCGCGAGGATGTGCGGCGCGTGCGGGCGATGATGGAGAACGGCGGCTTGTTCGGCGAGATGCTGCGCGCGTACGCCACTGTCGAGCGCGTGCTGGCCGACGCGATCGCCGAGCGAGCGGGCGAGCACGCAAATCCGTTGCACGCCCGGCTGATGGCGAGCATTGTGCAGAACGCTTCGCGCATCGCCTTCGATACCTGGCTCAATTCGGACTCCGACGACAAAGAGTTCGTAACCGCTTTCACCGGCCTCCTGCGGGAGGCCGCCGCCGGGATGCCGGCCCTGGCCGCGTCCGGCGCGGCCCGCTAGACCCGAACCGACGCCATTCACTTCTTTGGGGGAGTACCCGACCGTGCTGGTCAAACTGTTGCGCAGCTACCTGCGCCCGTACCGGGCCACGCTGTGGCTCGTGGTCGCGCTGCAACTGGTGCAGACGATCGCCGCGCTGTACCTGCCCACGCTCAACGCCGACATCATCGACGGTGGCCTCGTCAAGGGCGACACCGGCTACATCATGAAGATCGGCGGCGTGATGCTGCTGATCACGCTGGTGCAGATCGCCGGGTCGATCGGGGCGGTCTACTACGGTTCCCGCGTCGCGGCGGCCGCCGGCCGCGACATCCGCGCCGGCGTCTTCCACCGCGTGCAGGATTTCTCCGCGCGCGAGATCGGGAAGTTCGGCACGCCGTCGCTGATCACCCGCACCACCAACGACGTCCAGCAGATCCAGCTGCTCGCCGCGCTCACCTTCACGCTGATGGTGTCCGCGCCGATCATGTGCGTCGGCGGCATCCTGCTCGCGGTGCAGCAGGACGTGCCGCTGTCGTCGCTGCTCGTCGTGATCGTGCCGATCCTGGGCGTCGCCGTCGGCCTGATCGTCATGCGGATGCGCTCGGCCTTCCGGCTCATGCAGGTGCGCCTCGACAAGATCAACCAGGTGCTGCGCGAGCAGATCATGGGCATCCGGGTGATCCGCGCGTTCGTGCGCGACAAGCACGAGCGCGAGCGCTTCGGCCGCGCCAACGACGAGCTGTTCACCGTGTCGCTCCGGGTCGGCAGGCTGATGTCGCTGATGTTCCCCACCGTGATGCTGGTGGTGAACGTCTCCAGCGTCGCCGTGCTGTGGTTCGGCGGGCAGCGGGTCGACAGCGGCGCCATGGAGATCGGCGCGCTCACCGCGTTCCTGGCCTATCTGCTGCAGATCCTGATGGCGGTCATGATGGCCACGTTCATGTTCATGATGGTGCCGCGCGCGGAAGTCAGCGCCGAGCGCATCACCGAGGTGCTGGACACCGAATCGAGCGTGCGCCTGCCGGACGAGCCGCTCCCGGCCGGGTCCGAGCGCGGGCACCTCGACCTCGAGGGCGTCGAATTCCGGTACCCCGGCGCGGAAAAGCCGGTGCTGCAGGACGTTTCGCTGTTCGCGCGGCCCGGCGAGACCACCGCGATCATCGGCAGCACGGGCAGCGGGAAGACGACGCTGCTCAACCTGATCCCGCGGCTGATGGACGCCACCGAGGGCTCCGTCCGGGTGGACGGCGTCGACGTGCGCCGGCTCGACCAGACGGTGCTCTCGTCGGCGGTCAGCATGGTGCCGCAGAAGCCGTACCTGTTCGCGGGCACGGTCGCCAGCAACCTGCGCTACGGCAATCCGGACGCCACGGACGAACAGCTGTGGCACGCGCTGGAAGTCGCCCAGGGCAAGGATTTCGTGGAACGGATGGAACAGGGCCTCGACTCCCCCATCGCCCAGGGCGGCACGAACGTCTCGGGCGGGCAGCGGCAGCGGATCGCGATCGCGCGGATGCTGGTGCACCGGCCGGAGATCTACCTGTTCGACGACTCGTTCAGCGCACTCGACTACGCCACCGACGCCGCGCTGCGCCGCGCGCTCGCCGAGGAAATCCGCGACGCGACCGTCGTCATCGTCGCGCAGCGAGTCAGCACCATCCGCGGCGCGGACCGGATCATCGTGCTCGACGACGGCCGCGTCGTCGGCACCGGAACCCACCACGAGCTGATGGACACCAACGAAACCTATCGGGAAATCGTGCTTTCGCAGCTGACCGAACAGGAGGCGGCGTGAGTACACAATTGCGCCAGCCGACTCACGACGCCGACCGGGTGCGGGTGTCCCGCAAGACACAGGAGGCGGCGTGAGCGAGGAAACGAAAACCGCCACCGCGCCCGACGCCGACGAACCCGCCGCCGTCGCCCGGGACAAGACGCGGCCGCAGGCGCCCGCGGTAGGGCCCGGCCGGATGATGTCCGCCGGCATGCCCGCGGAAAAAGCGCTCGACTTCAAGGGCTCGCTGGCCCGCCTGCTGCGGCTGCTCCGCCCGCAACGCGCGGCGCTGGCCGGGGTGCTGGTCCTCGGCGCGATCGGCGTCGCGCTGACCGTGCTCGGGCCGAAGGTGCTCGCCAGGGCGACGGACCTGATCTTCGCCGGCATCACCAGCAGGCACCTGCCGCCGGGCGCGACCAAGGAGCAGGTGATCGAGGGCCTGCGGGCGCGCGGGGACACCACGCTCGCGGACATGTTCACCAACGTCGACCTGATGCCCGGCCACGGCGTCGACTTCACCGCGGTCGGCCAGGTCTTGATGATCGTGCTGGCGCTGTACGTCTTCGCGTCGTTCCTGGGCGTCATCCAGGCGCGGCTCACCACCGATCTCGTGCAGGGCGCGGTTTTCCGGCTGCGCCAGGACATCGAGGCGAAGTTCGCGACGCTGCCGCTGCGCTACTTCGACCGTCAGCCGCGCGGCGAGGTGCTGAGCCGGGTCACCAACGACATCGACAACCTGGCGCAGTCGCTGCAGCAGACGCTGTCGCAGATCGTCACCTCGCTGTTCACCGTGCTGGGCGTGCTGGTGATGATGTTCGTGATCTCTCCGCTGCTGGGCGTGATCGTGCTGCTGACGGTGCCGGTGTCGGTGTTCGTCGCGGCCAAGGTCGGCAAACGCGCGCAGCCGCAGTTCATCCGGCAGTGGGGCACGACCGGAAAGCTCAACGCGCACATCGAGGAGATGTACACCGGCCACTCGCTGGTGCACGTCTTCGGCCGCCGCAACGAGGCCGAGGAGGTTTTCCGGCAGCAGAACGAGGCGCTGTACCAGGCAAGCTTCAAGGCTGCTTTCATTTCCGGCACGATCCAGCCGGTCATGATGTTCATCGGCAACCTGAGCTACGTCCTGGTCGCCGTCGTCGGCGCGCTGCGCGTCGCCTCGGGCACGTTGACGCTGGGCGACGTGCAGGCGTTCATCCAGTACTCGCGCCAGTTCAGCCAGCCCGTCACGCAGATCGCGAGCATGGCGAACCTGCTGCAGTCCGGCGTCGCGTCGGCCGAGCGGGTGTTCGCGCTGCTGGACGCCAAGGAGCAGGAACCGGAGCCGGAGCACCCGCAACTCCCCGAGGTCGTGCACGGACAGGTCGAATTCGAGCACGTGTCGTTCAGGTACCTGGAAGACACCCCGCTCATCGAAGACCTGTCGCTGTCGGTCGAACCAGGCCACACCGTCGCCATCGTCGGCCCGACCGGCGCGGGCAAGACCACTTTGGTCAACCTCCTGATGCGGTTCTACGAAATCGACGGCGGCCGGATCACCCTGGACGGCGTCGACATCAAGGCCATGGACCGCGAACAACTCCGCTCGAAGACCGGCATGGTCCTGCAAGACGCGTGGCTGTTCGGCGGCACGATCGCGGAAAACATCGCCTACGGCGCGGACAACGTCACCCGCGAACAGGTCATCGAAGCCGCGAAGGCGACCTACGTGGACCGCTTCGTCCGCACCCTCCCAGACGGCTACGACACAGTCCTGGACGACGAGGGCGGCACGGTCAGCGCGGGCGAGAAACAGCTGATCACCGTCGCCCGAGCCTTCCTGGCCAAGCCAGCGATCCTGATCCTGGACGAGGCCACCAGCTCGGTGGACACCCGCACCGAGGTGCTGATCCAGCACGCGATGAACTCCCTGCGCACCGGCCGGACGAGCTTCGTGATCGCCCACCGCCTCTCCACCATCCGGGACGCAGATGTAATCCTGGTCATGGAAAACGGCAACATCGTGGAACAAGGAAACCACGGAACGCTCATCAACGCAGGCGGCGCCTACTCCCGCCTCTACGCGGCCCAATTCGCAGAAGCCATGGCAGAAACCGAATAAGCCGCACCCGATGTACGTGAGGGGAACCCTGAGGGAATCAGATTCCCTCAGGGTTCCCCTCACGTACTTTCACCCAAGCACCCACCCACCCAACCGCAGCCGATGCACCCACCCAAGGCAACCACACCCCCCGCACCCCGATACGAAGCCAAAACGCGGCGCGGGGGTGTTTGTCAAGGCATCTTTCCCGCCTTGACAAACACCCCCGCGCCGCAGTCACAATCAAGCTTCGGGGTGCCCCGCGCAACCCTCACGGCAATGTCGCCGCCAGGCGACGAGCCGCCCGAGAACGTCAAGGCCGAGGAATATTCCGCAAATTAGACTTGGCCAGCTCCAACATCTTCCCCACACCCCCGCTCAACACAGTCTTACTGGCCGCCAACGCAAACCCTTTGACCTGAGCAGCAGTAATATTAGGCGGAATAGACAACGCATTAGGATCCGTAACCACATCCAGCACCGCGGGCCCGTCATGCGCCAAAATATCCCGAAGCCCTTCCCGAACCTCCCCAGGCTTCTCCACCCGCCGCGAATACAACCCAGCCGCCCGGGCGATCCCGGCGAAGTCGACCTGATCGTGATCAGTGCCGAACTCAGGCAACCCGTCCACGAGCATCTCCAACTTCACCATCCCCAGCGAAGAGTTGTTGAACACCACAGCCTTGACCGGCAACCCATGCGTCTTGAGCGTCAACAACTCCCCCATCAACATGGCAAGCCCGCCATCGCCACACATGGCCACCACCTGCCGCCCCGGCGAAGCAGCCTGCGCCCCGATAGCATGCGGCAACGCATTGGCCATGCTCCCGTGCACAAACGACCCGAGAATCCGCCGCCGCCCATTAGGCGAGATGTACCGAGCAGCCCAGACGTTGCACATCCCAGTGTCCACAGTGAACACCGCGTCGTCGGCAGCTTCCTCGTCCAGCACGTCCGCGACAAACTCCGGATGCAACGGAACATGCTTGGAAACCTCAGCCGTATAGGCGTCGACCACCCGCTGCAACCCCCGCTCGTGCTTGCGCAGCATGGCGTGCAAGAACGACTGATCCCCACGCTCCCGCAACCGAGGCAGCACCGCCCGGACCGTAGCCCCAACGTCGCCCTGGACCCCGAACTCCAGCACCGACCGCCGCCCCATCCGGGCCGGATCGATGTCCACCTGCACGGTGTTGCGCTGCGGCAGGAAGTTGTCGTACGGGAAGTCGGTGCCCAGCAACAACACGAGATCGGCCTCGTGCATCGCCTCGTAACAAGCCCCGTACCCGAGCAATCCGCTCATCCCCACATCGAACGGATTGTCGTACTGCACAAACTCCTTGCCCCGCAACGAATGCCCCACCGGAGCCCCGACCGCGCCGGCGAGCGCGAGCACCTCGTCGTGCGCGTCCCGGCACCCCGCGCCGGCCATGATCATCACCTTCTCGGCCCGGTCGATCCGATCGGCGAGACGGGCGATGTCAGCCTCGGCGGGCACCACAGCGGGCGGGCTCCCCAGCGACGCCGATTCCCCGGTGGCGTGCGCGGCAGGCTCGTGCGACACATCGCCAGGCAGCACCAGCACCGCGGCCCCGCGCCGGCCGACCGCGTTCTGCACCGCGATCCGCGCCAGCCGCGGCATCTGCTCCGGCGAACTCACCATCTCGCAGTAATGCGAACACTCGGCGAACAACTGCTGCGGATGCGTCTCCTGGAAGAACCCGGTGCCGATCTGCGTGGACGGAATGTGCGAGGCGATCGCCAACACCGGCGCCCCAGAGCGATGCGCGTCGTAAACCCCCTGCAGCAGATGCAGGTTCCCCGGCCCGCAACTCCCCGCGCACACCGCGAGCCGCCCGGTCAGCTGCGCCTCGGCCGCCGCGGCGAACGCACCGGCTTCCTCGTTGCGCACGTGCACCCAGTCGATCCCGCCGCGCGCCGAACCGCCGGTGCGGCGCACCGCGTCCACGACGGGGTTGAGGCTGTCGCCCACCACCCCGTAGATCCGGCGCACCCCGGATTGCACCAGAACGTCGATCAACTGGTCGGCCACCGTTGCCATGCGTAAGCGTCCCTTCGTGAGAGTCCCTTCGCAGTCTGTCACCGATCAGGCGAACCGCCACCGCATTGACAAGTATTATTGTCAATGGCACCGTGACCATGACCGACCACGAGGAGGAACGCCGCCGATGCCACGCGAGTTCGAGGTGCGCAAAGAGGTTCAGCTGCCCGCGGGACCCGAAGCCGTGTGGGAGGCAGTCGCGACCGGGCCCGGCATCGATTCGTGGTTCATGGGCCGCCACGAGGTCGACGCCGCCGCCAAGCGGATCCGGTTCAGTCTCGGCGAAATGCGCACCGAGGCGGAGATCACCGCGTGGGATCCCCCGCGCAGGTTCGCCTACCGGGGCGAGGCAGCCGAGGACGGCACGTTCGACGCGATGGAGTTCCTCGTGGAAGCGGCCGAAGGCGGCACTTCTGTACTCCGATTCGTGCACCGCGGGTTCGTCGAGGACGGCTGGGACGACGAGTACCACGAGTCCTTCGCCGTCGGCTGGGAGATGTACCTGCACACGCTCGCCGAGTTGCTGGCGCACTTCCCCGGCCGCTTCGCGACGTACGTGACCGCCGACGGTCCGGCCTCGTCGGCGAACCGCGACGCGTGGCCGAAGCTGCTGGCCGCGCTCGGCCTGCCCGCCGACCCCTCAGCCGGGCAAGCGGTCCAGTTCAGCGTGGGCGACGAAACGGTCGAGGGCGTCCTCGACTACTCGACCCCGAACTACGCCGGAGTCCGCACCGAGGACGCCCTCTACCGGTTCCACGAACGGTCATTGCTCGGCATGCCGATCGCGGTGGGACATCATCTCTTCCGCCCGGACGTCGACGAGACCGCCGAAATCGCGACCTGGAGCCGCTGGCTCGCCGACGCGCTCGGCTGACCTCAGCTGCGGCGCAACAGCAACGCCGCGCCACCGGCGGCCACCACGACCCCGGCGATCACGTTGCCGGTCACCGCGCCGGCGGACGGCACCGTTTCGTCGCCGTACCGCAGCAAGAACGGGGACACCGCGGCCCACACGCCGAGCACCGGCAGCACCCAGGTCAGCGCTTGGGCGCCGGAATCCCGCGCGCGCATCGCGGCGAAAACAACGATCGCGAGCCCGGCGACCGTGTTGCTCACCGCGAGTTCGGCGGCCCCGCCGAAGCGCAGCAGCCACGGCGCGGCGATCAGGTACAGCCCGGCCAGCACAGCGAGGCCCGCTGCGCCCCCGGAGACCGCGGTCTTGCCGGACATCGTGCTGGTGGACATCTGGATCACCTCAGCAGATCTCGGTTCCACCCCACGGGTACCCAGATTCCGGCCGGGGATTCACGCCCCCGCGGCGGCGCACGCCTCGCGCAGGCCGCTGCGCACCGGCGCTTTGATCCCGGCCACCGCGAAAGCGCGCAGCACGAGCGGCCCGGTCGCCACGATCGACAGCGCCGGCCGGACGTGGCTCGTCTCCTCGAGCACGCGCAGCCCGGCACAGCTGAGATAGCCGACCCGCGACAGGTCCACCACGAGTTTCCCGCCGGCTCCGGAGGCGGCGGAAAGCGCGGAGCGGAATTGCCCCACCGACGCGATGTCGATCTCGCCCGCAGCCGTGACCAGCACGATGTCGCCATCTCTCCTGCTGGTGAAGACGGTCAGACCGGCATCCCCGCGAGAACCCATTGGCGGAACGGTACGCGCCGGAGAGGCGCTGGCAAACCCGTCCTGCCTCAGCCGGGTGGGGCAATTCACGAGGACGTCACCGCTGCGTCAGCAGCTTTTCGCGCAGCTCCGGCTGATCGGCGAGGCCCTCGCGAACGGTGTGGTCGACGAACGGCCGCATCTGCTCGTGCGGGGCGAGCGACCAGTCGAGCGGGCCGAGCGGCGGCCGCGGGTCGTACTCGATGCCGAACTGGACCAGCCGCGCGGCGTCCGTCCCGCGCATCCGCTCCACCAGGTGCAATGCCAGGTCGATCCCGGCCGACACCCCGGCGGCGGTGATCACCTTCCCGGCGTCGACCCAGCGCTGCCGGACCGGCTCGGCTCCGAACGCGCGGAGGACCTCCAGGAAAGTCCAGTGCGTCGTCGCTTCGCGTCCTTCGAGCAGCCCGGCTTGGCCGAGCAGCAGCGAACCGGTGCACACGGAGGTCATGAGCTCGGCGGACTCCGCGGCGCGGCGGAGGTAGCCGATGAGCGTCTCGTCGCCGAGCGCGCGCAGCGTCGGCGCGGCACCGCCGGGGACCAGCACCCAGGACGGGTCCGGAACCTGGTCGAAGGTGTGGCTCGACGCGATCCGCAGCGGCGTGTCGGTGCCGAGGGTCTCCAGGGTTTCGCCGACGACGACCACCCGGACCGACGGGTCCGCCGCCGCGTAGCTGTTGATCACCTGCAGCGGTCCCACCAGGTCGAGCGGCGTCAGGCCGGGGTACACGACGAACGCGAACGTCTTCTGAGTCATGCCGCCAGGCTCCCGCCCGCGCGGCCCGGCCGGGACACGCGTGTCCGAAATCCTGCGAACCCGGTTGATCCGGCCGGGCGAGCTGCTACCGTGCGGCCATGCCGAGTACCGCCCGGCAGGTCGTGATCCTCGGGTACCCCGACGCCGAACTGCTCGACATCGCCTGCGTGTCCGACGTTTTCGACGCCGCCACGCGGCTCGGCGCGGCCCGGCCGTACGAGGTCCGGCTCGCCAGCGTCGACGGGCTCCCCTTCGCCTGCCAGTCCGGGCTCACGCTCGCCCCGCACGTCCGGATCGACCAGGTCCGCGGCCCGCTCGACACGTTCGTCGTCGCGGGCGGGATCGGGCACCTCACCGCGGCCAAGGACGAACGGCTGCTCGCGCACGTACGGCGGCTGTCGCAGGAAAGCAGGCGGACGGCGTCGGTCTGCACCGGGGCGACCGTGCTCGCCGCCGCCGGGCTGCTGAGCGGCCGTCGCGCGACCACGCACTGGTCGCACGCGTCGCGGCTCGCCGAGCAATACCCGTCGGTGACCGTGGATCCGGTGCCGCTTTTCGTGCGGCACGGCGACGTCTACACCTCCGCCGGCGTCACCAGCGGACTCGACCTCACCCTCGCGTTCGTCGAGGAGGACCACGGCCCGACCCTCGCCCGCGAAGCCGCCCGGTCGCTGGTCACCTACCTGCAGCGGCCGGGAAACCAGGCGCAGGTGAGCATGTTCCTCGCCGGCCCGCCGCCCGAACACCGGCAGGTCCGCGACCTCACCGCGTACGTCGCCGAGCATCTCGCCGACGACCTCGGCGCCCCCGCGCTGGCCAACCAGGCCGGCATCAGCACCCGCCAGCTGACCCGGCTGTTCGACGCCCACCTCGGCACCACACCGGGCAAATACGTCCGGACGGTGCGCGCTGAACACGCCGCCCGCCTGCTGTCCGGCACCGATCTCCCGCTCGCCGCGATCGCGCGACGCTGCGGTTTCGGCTCCACGGAGACCCTCCGGCAAGCTTTTCTGGACCATTTCGACACGCCGCCCTCGGCCTACCGGCGGGTGCACCTCCGTTCTGCGCACGCCTGAACGAAACGCCCGCTTCCTCCCCCACCCGGTCCGGGTGAGCCGCGAGCCGGGAAGGCAGGATGTCCGCCGTGGCACCGCACGACTACCCCGATCAGGACCCCGACGACACCGGCCCGCTGCCGCGAGTGCCGGGCGAACCCGCGTCCCCCGCCGTGCCACCCGCTGCTCCTCCCCGCGCCCGTCCGGATGCGCCGCGCCGCTCGCGCCGCGCCGAGCCCGGCCGCACCGGCGAACCCGGACGTCCCGCTGACCGCACTCCCGGACGCACCGGCGACCCGGCACGCCGTCCCGAGCGGTCCGGCGAACCCCGCCGCCCGCGCGCCGCCGCGCCACGGCCTCCCCAACCCGGCGCACCCCGAACCCCGCGCCCCGCAGATCCCCGCGGCTCCCAATCCGGCGAACTCCGCAGCGGCTCGCAATCAGGCGAACTGCGCGTCCCCCGCCGTCCCGGCGACACCCCGCCACCGGGCACCCGCCGCCGCCCTCCCGCGCGATCCCCGCAGTCCGAAAAGGACACTCCCAAACCCGCCGCAGCCAAGGAAACCCCGCCGCCAACCGGCCACGGCCACGGTCATGGCCACGGACACGGCCCGGCCGCCCCAGCGTCGCAACGAGTCCGCAAACTCCTGATCTGGCTCCTGGCCCCGCTGGCCCTGGCGACCGTCGTAGGCATGATCATCCTGTACCCGTGGGGCAGCTCCCTGCCGAAAAGCGCCGTACAGCAAGGCACCCCAGTCCAGGCAGCGATCACCACCGCGACCTCCGGCCCGTGCCTGCAGCCCGGCCAAGTGCAGGTCGGCTCGCAACCAGACCCGAACGCGAAACCGTGCCTCACCGTCGACCTGCAAATGTCCGACGGCCCAGCAGCCGGAAAGCCAGTACGGCTAACCGTCCCTATCGAACCGAGCACCCCAAGGTTCACCGCAGGCGACAAAGTCGTCCTCGCCTACAACGGCGGCAACCCAACAGACCCGCAGTCATTCACCCTCGTCGACTTCCAACGCGGCACCCCCCTGGTACTGCTCGCCGCGCTGTTCGCCATCGCCGTACTCGTACTAGGCCGCTGGCAAGGCCTGGCCGCGCTAGTCGCGCTAGTACTGAGTTTCGTAGTGATCGTCCTCTTCGTACTGCCAGCGATCCTCTCCGGAGAAAACCCGCTGCTAGTCGCGATCGCCGGAGCAGGCGCGATCATGTTCATCGCGCTATACCTGACCCACGGCCTGTCCGCGAGAACCTCAGTCGCCGTGCTAGGCACCCTGGTCAGCCTGGCACTGATCGGAATCCTGTCAGCAATCTTCTCCGCCGCCGCCTCCCTAACCGGCTTGGACGACAGCACCACCACCCTGATCGCCTCCCTGGGCCACGGCATCGACGCAAGAGGCCTGCTACTGGCCGGAATCGTCATCGGCGCACTAGGCGTCCTCGACGACGTAACCATCACCCAAACCAGCGCAGTATGGGAACTACGTCGCGCAAACCCGTCCCTAGGCTGGCGCGACCTATACAGCTCAGGCCTGCGAATCGGCCGAGACCACGTAGGCTCCGCGGTAAACACCCTGGTCATGGCCTACGCAGGCGCCGCACTGCCAGTCATGCTCTACTCCGCGATCTCCGGCGTAGGCCTAGGCGCGCTCCTAGGAAGCGAAGACATCGCCGCGGAAATCATCCGCACCCTGGCCGGCTCAGTAGGCATCGTGGCAGCAGTCCCCGTAACCACAGTCCTGGCCGCCCTGATCGCCTCCCGCGAACCCATCGACCACCTCATCAACACCACTACCCCCACCGATTCACACCAGTAACACCCCCCAGCCCCCGCCCGGGCGCGCCCTCCGCGAATGAGGTACGAAGACTCGCGACCCCCGTACCCCGTAGGAGGCGCTGTGTTCTCAGCCGTCCTGGCCGGCCCCCGAGTCACCGTGCACCTGATCCGCCGCCTACTCGCGTCCGCCCTAGAAGCAGCCGAAACAGTGCCAAAAATCGCCACGGCGCTAGACGAGGCCCGCACGACCCTGCGCCACCTAGAACGCCTGCTCACCTACGTAGCCGAACAACTCCCAGAACTAACCGACCACCTAGACCAAATCCGCGCCCGCCTAGACGCCCTAGACGAACACACCCGCACCCCCGCCACCCACGACCAACCCCACCAAGCGCTTCCCTAAAACCCGACCACAACGCGGGATCGCGTCGGCGTCTGAGGAGCGGTGCGACCGCCCCCAGGCGGTCGCACCGCTCCTCAGACGCCGACTTAAAGGCGATCCCGCACGCGACGGCGAAGCCGGCGCCAAAATTACAGCGTCGCGACAAACCTACTAACAGCCTCCATAGGAAACCTCTGCAAATACTTCCCCCCAGGCGCAGCAGAAGCCAACCGATACAACGGCCTCTCCGCCACCGCGTCCCCCCGAGCCTCAGCCCGCAACTCCGCGACCAACAACTCCGAAAACACCAACCCATTAGCCTCAGTATTGTTCAACAACGCATCAGCCAACCGCCGCAACTGAAGCGCCCCCAACTCGCGCCCCCCAGTCCCGGAAAAAACGGCCAAATCAAGCTTCACAGCCCGCCGCCGCTGCCCAGCATTCACCAGCAACGCAACAGTCCGATTCCCCCGGACATCACTGATCACCACGTCCAACCGAGGCGCCTCAAGCAAATCCACCCGCCGCACCCCCCAGGTCCGGACAACGAGCGAAGTCCCCTCCAACCAAACCCGCCGCCGAGCCGCATACAACACCACGTAAACCAACGGCAACGCCACCACAGCCGCCACGATCAGCCCGGCAACCTGCCCGCCGATCAACCCCGCGATCCCGCCGAACGCAGCAGCGAGCACCACCACGCCGAAAACCCCGGACCAAGCCCGCCGCCGCCGCAACTTCGGCTCGTCAGCGAACAGCGGCAACCGCTCCACCGGCTTCTCAGTCACCGCGCACCTCCCGGCACGAACGGATTCCCGGCGCGCTCGCGCCCAATAGTCGTGGCCGGCCCATGCCCAGGCAACACGACGGTCTCATCAGCGAGCGTAAGCAATGTGCGCAACGAACTCTCCAGATCGGCACCGGACCCGCCGGTACGCCCGACCGACCCGGCGAAAAGCGTGTCCCCCGTGAACACCAGCCTGCCACCCTCACCCGTCTCGACCGCGAACGCCACGGACCCCGGCGTGTGCCCAGGCAACGGAACGACCCCCACAGCCA
Source organism: Amycolatopsis sp. cg13 (assembly GCF_041346965.1). Taxonomy (GTDB): domain Bacteria; phylum Actinomycetota; class Actinomycetes; order Mycobacteriales; family Pseudonocardiaceae; genus Amycolatopsis. The sequence continues at coordinate 281,882 of NZ_CP166848.1, read as the reverse complement.
GCCCGGCCGCCTCAAGGTTCCCGGTGAGCGGTTCAAACGGCCCGTCGTACCACTCAGCGTCCCCCGGATGCATCCACAACGGCACCCCGTGCACCCGCGACAGCTCAGCAGCAGCACCCACATGATCCGGATGCCCATGCGTAGCCAGCAACGCGACCGGCGTCAGCCCGTGCTCCGCCAACGCCTCGGCCAGCGGTTCGGCAGCCCCCTCGCCCGGGTCGACCACAACGCACGGACCCTCGGCGGCAGGGGCCAGCAGATAGCAATTGGAGCGCAGCGGCCCCGCGGCGAACCCGGCGACGAGCACCGAACCCTCCTCCCAGGAAGCGGCCTTGATCACGACCCGGTGAAGACTAGCCGCCCCTGTACGGAGTCCTCACAGGCTGTGCCCATACACTGCCGCTACCTCAGACGTGTGACTTCGAGCGGAAACTGGAGGGCGGGTGGCGACCAACCAGCAGCGCCGAGAAGCCGCTAAGCGCAAACTCGAGCGGCAGCTCGTGCGCCGGGCGGAACAGGCGAAGCGACGCAAGATCGTGGGCGCTGGAGTGGTCGGCGGTGTGGTCCTCATCGTCGCCGGTCTGGTGGTGTGGATCGTGAACAGCGGGGGCAGCGGCGACCAGCAGGCCGCCACGCCGCCGCCGTCGAGCTCCGCGCCGCCGGTCCCGAGCGTCACGAACATCCCCACCGAGCGCACCGCGCTCCCCAAGCGCCCGAAGGCGCTGCCGAACCCGACGACGTGCTCGTACCCGGCCGACGCGAGCGGCAAGCCGCCGTCGTCGAAGAAGCCGACCGTGCCGGACGGCAAGAACGTCTCGTCGAGCGGGACCGTGAACATCACGATGAAGTCCACCCAGGGCGACATCCCGATGACGCTGGACCGGGCGCTCGCGCCGTGCACCGTGCAGGCGTTCGAGAGCCTCGCGAAGCAGGGCTTCTTCACCGACACGATCTGCCACCGCCTGGGCGTCACCGACCTGCAGATGCTGCAGTGCGGCGACCCGGACGCGAAGGGCGACGTGCTGAAGGACGGCCGCGGCGGCCCGGGCTTCACCGTGCCGGACGAGTTCATCGACACCGCGAAGTACGGCCGCGGCGTCCTCGCGATGGCCAACACCGGCCAGCCGAACAGCGGCGGCAGCCAGTTCTTCATGGTCTACGGCAACGCGCCGCTGCAGCCGCAGTACACGATCTTCGGCAGCATCTCCGACGAGGGCCTGAAGGTGCTCGACAAGATCGCCAAGAACGGCATCGGCGCGATCGGCCAGGACGGTTCGACCGGCGAGCCCAAGCAGCCGGTGAAGTTCACCGCGGTCACGGTTTCCTGAGTTGACGATGCGAATCGAGATCGGCGGCGCCACTCCCGGCGCCGCCGATCTCGCCGCCGCGGCGACCAGCTACGGCCACTTCACCGCGATGCAGGTTCGCGACGGGCGCGTGCGCGGCCTCCGCTACCACCTCGACCGGCTCGCGGCGAGCACCCGTGAACTGTTCGGCAGCGAACTGGACACCGACCTGGTCCGCACCTACGTCCGGCGGCTCGTCGCCGGCCAGGGCGCGTTGTCGGTGCGAGTGATCATTTTCTCGCGCTCGTCGCCGCACGACGCCGCGATGACGCCCGAGATCCTCGTGCGCACCGCCCCGCCCCGCTCCCACGTAGCCACGCCGATGCGGCTGCGATCCGTTGCCTACCAACGGGATCTGCCGCACGTGAAGCACCTCGGCGGCTTCGGCCTCACGCAGCATTCCCGCGCCGCAGCTCTTGCCGGGTACGACGACGCCGTGTTCCTCGCCGCCGACGGCCGGATCAGCGAGGCGACGATCTGGAACGTCGGCTTCCTGCGCGACGGGACGATCGTGTGGCCGGAAGCGCCCGTGCTGCCGGGGATCACGTACCTGGTGCTCGAAGAACAGCTCCGCGCGGCCGGAGTGCCGCAGGAGACACGCCCGGTCTACTCGGCTGAGCTTCCGGAGTTCGACGCGATGTTCGTGACCAACTCCGCCACCATCGGCCGCCCCGTCGCCTCCGTGGACGACGTGCCGCTGCGCACCTCCCCCATCGCGACGGAACTGCTGACGACGGCTTACGAAGCCGCGCCCTGGGACGAGATCTAGCAGCGCTCAGGGCCTCCGATGCTCCACCCAGACATTCGGCTCCACATACACGGCAGAATCCTGCGCCAAAGACACCAGCACCGGACTCAGCGCGCCTTCGACAACCACCGGCCCGTCGGTGTCGAACGGCAGCCCGGTCCATTCCCGCCACTGCGCGAGCGTTCCGGGGATCGTCATCGACACCGGGCAGACCTTCACGATCCGCCCGCCGGCGCGCACATGCACCCGCAGCCAAGCGTCGTAGGGCAGGCCGTCGTCGCGCACCCGGAAGGCGTACTCGCTCATCGGAGTCTCGGGTTCGTCCGCCTTCTGCGACGGCCGCACCGGCGCGTAGAGCACGTCATGCCCGAGCCGGAAAGCGTTGTCCCGCAAGGCATTCACCAGCACTGAAGCAAGCCCGGTCCCCTGCCGTTCCTTCAGGACGACGATTTCCAGCGCGGTCGCCGCGTTGCGTTCGCGGCCAGCGAGCCGGTCGCTGTGCTGCCACCGGATCACCTCGTCCCACCCGCCGTCAGGCAGTTCTTCGCGACCGGGGCCGCCGAAGGCGAACGGCGTCGAGTAGGCCTTGGCGACCGGCTCGTCTCCGTCGGTCGCGAGCAGCACGTAGTCGGCGACGGTGTCGAGTTCGCCGTAGTACAGGTGCCCGGTCGGGTTGTGCTGCATGAAAACCGGCCACGACCGGTCGAAATCGGCGTGGCCGACCGTCCGGAAAAGCTCCGGGTCCTGGCTGCGGTGGTGAATTGTCAGAGCCACAGGCCCAGTCTCACCGGGCCGTCAATTGCTTTACCGTGCCGGTCAGCGGTAGGTGAACTTCGGCGCGCGCCGGTTCAGGAACGCGTCCACGCCCTCCGCGTAGTCCTCCCCGTGCAGCGCGGCGAGCCGGATCTCCTCGACCTCGTCGTCGGTCTTCTCCTGGCCCGCCACGATTTTCTCGATGATCCGGTTCATCCCGCGGATCGACGCTTGCGAACGCCCGCACAGCGTCTCGGTGAACCGCGCCGTCGCGGATTCCAGGTCCGCGGCCGGGAACACGTCGTTGACCAGCCCGATCTCGCGGGCCCGGGTCGCGTCGACGAGTTCGCCGGACAGCAGGAAGTACTTGGCGTTCGCCGGGCCGACCAGCGACACCAGCTGCCGAGTCGAGGCGAAGTGGTAGACGATGCCGAGCTTGGCCGGGGTGATGCCGAAGCGCGCGTCGTCCGCCGCGAAGCGGAAGTCGCAGGCCACCGAGATCTGGCAGCCGCCGCCGATGCAGTTGCCCTGGACCATCGCGACGGTCGGCTTGCGCATCGCGGTCAGGGCCGCCACCGCGCTGTCCACCGCCTCGTCGTACTTCGCGGCGGCGTCCGCGGTCGAACGCAGCTCGCGGAACTCGCCGATGTCCGCGCCCGCGGAGAAATGCCGTCCGGCCCCGGTCAGCACGAGCACCTTCAGCTCGGGATCGGCCTCGACCTCGGCCGCCACGCCCGGGATCGCCGCCCACATGCCGTGGGTGATCGCGTTCATCTTCTCCGGGCGGGAGAACGTCAGCCGGGCCACGGCGCCTTCGCGGGTGAACTCGAGTCCGTCCGTCATGCCAGCACCCTAATGCGCCCCTGCGCCGAGCCCGCTGTGGGACAGATCACCGGCCTAACCGGACAGCCGCGCCGTCAGCTCGCCGCGGCTGCGCACGCCGACCTTGCCGAACACCGACTTCAGGTGGTCCTGCACCGTGTTCGCCGAGATCCCCAGCCGCGCCGCGATGTCCGAAGTGGACAGTCCGGACAGGACTTCCCGGCACACGTCGCGTTCGCGCGCGGTCAGCCGGTAGGCCGCGAGCAGCACGTCCAGCAGCTCCGCGCCGGAGGCGCGGCGGATCGTCACGACGATGTCGCGCGCGTCGTCGCCGGTGACCAATCTGCTGGCCTGCAACACAATCCAGCCGCCGCGTGCGTCGCGAACCCTGGCGCGGAACGTTCCGCTCGCCGCGGTCTGAGCGCCGACCGCGACCGCGCGCAGCAGCACCGCGAACCGGCCGTCGGCGATCGCGTCCAATTCGGACTCCCACGCGCCGACGCCTTCGGTCGCCCCGCGACGGCGGCCGTCCGGTCCGACCACGACAATCGCCGGTTCCGCCGCCGAAGCCGCGCCTCGCGCCAGCGCCGCCACTCGCGTGGCGGCGGCCAGCGTCGGCCCGATCGAGGTCAGGAACTCGACCTCGCGGTCGCTGAACTCGCCCCGTCGCACCAGCCCGGCGGCGGCCCAGCAGACGCCGTCCGCGCGAAACCCGACGCGCAGCTCGCTCTCCAGCCCGAGCGGCCGCCACACCCGCGCCCACCGGCCGCTGCGCTCGCGTTCCCGGCGCGGCAGATCGGAAAGCCGCGCCACCGGGACCGGCCGCCGGGCGAGCTGCGCGAAAGCATGCGGCTCCGCGCCGTCGTACTCATACGTCGCCAGCAGCGGCTCGTACTCCCCCGGGATGCGCGCGCGGCCGCTGGTCATCGAACTGATCACGGCGGTGTCCGGATCCAGCGACGCCCAGCAGGTCAACTCCGTCGGCACGACCCGGTCGACCAGTTCGATGGCCGCCGCGTGCAGCTCGGCGACACCGCAGCCGGCCGCGGCGAGAGCCGCCAGCTCCCGCCGCACGCCCCGCGCCCGGCTTTCCCACACCCGAGGAAGTATGCGCGCGCCCTTCCCCAGCCGGTATCCCTGATTTCCGGGATGGTCGCGCCGCCTCGGCGTTTCTACCTTCGGTGGCATGACCATTCACCTCAGCACCTCGGGCGAAGGCCCTGAACTGGACACGAAAGACGCCATCGTGACGGTGAAAGCGTCCGCCGCGGACACCGGCGGCTACGAATTGTTCGAGGTCGACGCCTCGCGCGGCCCCGCCGTCCCGCCGCACGCCGACCCGTGGGCGAAAGGCTTCTACGTCCTGTGCGGCCGCATCACCGTCTGTCTCGACGGCGAACTCCACGAACTCGGCCCCGGTTCCTTCGTGCACATCCCGGCGGGCGTCCCCAACACGTTCACCGTGCGCACGCCGCACGCGAAGTTCCTCGTGCTGACCCCGGACGACGCGATGGGCGAGTTCTTCCGCGAGATCGACCGCACCGTCCCGGCCAACGCCCTGTGGCCGGCCGCCGTGCCGCTGCTCGGCGACATCGCGGCTCGGCACGGGGTCTCGTTCGAAGAGCCAGTGGCGTGAACATAGTGGCGCAGGTTCTCGCCGGGATCGCCGTTCTGGTGCACCTGCTGGCCTTCGCGTGGGAAGTGCTGCTGTTCGAACGGCCGGGCGTGCACGCGGGCATCTTCCGGATCCCCGCCGAGAATCTGCCCGCCACGCGGCTCTGGTCGTTCAACGTCGGCTGGTACAACCTGTTCCTCGCCGGCGGACCGGTGACCGGCCTGGTGCTGCTGCACACCGGCGAGGCCGCGGCCGGACGCGTGCTCGTGCTCTACAGCTGCGCGTTCATGACGCTCGCCGGGATCGCGCTGGGCGTGTCCGACCTGCTCGCACTGAGCCGACCGCGCGGCGCGGGACGTGCCGGGGCGCTCGCCCAAGCACTCCCGCCGCTGGCCGCGCTGGTCGCGACGGCGTTCTGAACTACGAAGCCGAGGTCACCCGGTACACGTCGTACACGCCCTCGACGCCGCGAACGACCTTGAGCACGTGCCCGAGGTGTTTCGGGTCGCCCATCTCGAACGAGAACCGGCTCACCGCCACCCGGTCCCGCGACGTCGTCACCGAGGCCGACAGGATGTTCACCTTCTCGTCGGCCAGCACCTTCGTGACGTCCGACAGCAGCCGGTGCCGGTCGAGCGCCTCGACCTGGATCGCCACCAGGAACACCGAGGAGGACGACGGCGCCCATTCGACCTCGACCAGCCGCTCCGGCTGGGTCCGCAGGTCGTCGGCGTTCGTGCAGTCCGTCCGGTGCACGCTCACGCCGCCGCCGCGCGTCACGAAGCCGAGGATCTCGTCGCCCGGCACCGGCGTGCAGCAGCGCGCCAGCTTCGCCCAGACGTCGCTCGCGCCCTTCACGATGACGCCGACGTCGTTCGAGCCGCGGCGGCGCGTGACCGTGGACGGCGTGGCCCGCTCGGCCAGCTCCTCCTCGGCCTCCTCGACCCCGCCGATAAGCGCGACCAGCCGCTGCACCACGTGCTTCGCGCTGGTGTGGCCTTCGCCGACCGCCGCGTACAGCGACGAAATGTCGCCATGCCGCAGCTCGGTCGCCACCGAGCCCATCGACTCCGCCGAGACGAGCCGCTGGATCGGCAGCCCGACCTTGCGGATCTCCTTGGTGATCGCTTCCTTGCCCGCGTCGATCGCCTCGTCGCGGCGCTCCTTCGCGAACCACTGCCGGATCTTCGCGCGCGCCTTCGGCGAACCGGCGAACTGCAGCCAGTCGCGGCTCGGCCCGGCGCTTTCCGCCTTGGACGTGAAGATCTCGACGACCTCGCCGTTCTCGAGCTTCCGCTCGAGCGCGACCAGCCGCCCGTTCACGCGCGCGCCGATGCAGCGGTGGCCGACCTCGGTGTGCACCGCGTACGCGAAGTCCACCGGCGTCGAATCCGCGGGCAGCGTGATCACGTCGCCCTTCGGCGTGAACACGAAGATCTCGCGCGCGGCCAGTTCGTAGCGCAGCGATTCGAGGAAGTCGCCCGGGTCCGCGGCCTCGCGCTGCCAGTCGAGCAGCTGCCGCATCCACGCGATCTCGTCCAGCTCCATGCCGTTGTTGCTGGCGTGCGTGCCCTTGGTTTCCTTGTACCGCCAGTGCGCGGCGATGCCGTACTCGGCGGTGCGGTGCATGTCGTACGTGCGGATCTGCACCTCGAGCGGCTTGCCGTCCGGCCCGATCACGGTGGTGTGCAGCGACTGGTACACGCCGAACCGCGGCTGCGCGATGTAGTCCTTGAACCGCCCGGGCACCGGCTGCCACAGCGCGTGGACGACGCCCATCGCGGCGTAGCAGTCGCGCACGTCCTCGACCAGGATCCGCACGCCGACCAGGTCGTGGATGTCGTCCAGGTCCCGGCCGCGGACGATCATCTTCTGGTGGATCGAGTAGTAGTGCTTCGGCCGCCCCTCGACCTTCGCGGTGATCCGCGACGACACCAGGTTGTTCGTCAGGTCCGCGATCACCTTGCGCAGGTAGGTGTCGCGCGAGGGCGCGCGGTCGGCGACCAGCCGGACGATCTCGTCGTACTTCTTCGGCTGCAGGATCGCGAACGCGAGGTCTTCCAGCTCCCACTTCACCGTGGCCATGCCGAGCCGGTGCGCCAGCGGGGCGAGCACCTCGAGCGTCTCGCGCGCCTTGCGGGCCTGCTTCTCCGGCGGCAGGAAGCGCATCGTGCGCATGTTGTGCAGCCGGTCGGCGAGCTTGATGACCAGGACGCGCGGGTCCTTCGCCATCGCGATCACCATTTTGCGGATGGTCTCCGCCTCGGCCGAGGTGCCGAGCTTGACCTTGTCCAGCTTTGTTACGCCGTCGACTAGTTCGCCGACTTTGTCGCCGAAATCGGCCTTCAGTTGTTCTAGGGAGTAGCCGGTGTCTTCCACCGTGTCGTGCAGCAGGGCTGCTACGAGGGTGGTCGTGTCCATGCCCAGCTCGGCGAGGATGGTGGCTACGGCCAGGGGGTGGGTGATGTACGGGTCGCCGGATTTGCGGCGTTGTTCCCGGTGAAGTTCTTCGGCTACGTCGTAGGCGCGCTGGAGTTGGCCCAGGTCGGAATTCGGGTGCAGTTCGCGGTGGATGACCGCCAGGGGTTCGAGGACCTGTTTGACCGGGGCGGCGCGTTGGGCGGTGATCCGGCGGGCCAGGCGGGCGCGGACGCGGCGGGTCGCGGACGGGTTGGGCGCGGCTCCGTTGGGCCGGGACCCAGGGTCTGCTGCGGTGGCGCCGGTTTTGGCACCGGTTTTGGCGGGGGTGCCGCCTTTGGAGGGGGTGGCACCGCCCTTGGCGGGGACGTTGGCGTCGAGCTCTTGGCTCACCCGCACCTCCAGCTGCTTCGTGCGGCCTCGAACCTTCAGGGTAACCGGTTGGTCTTCTCGCGGGTTTAGTGACGTGCCGTTGCGCTCTGTTGCTGTCGGCTCGTCGCCTGGCGGCGACCTTGCCGCTTTGGTTGCGTGGGGCACCCCGAAGCTTGATTGTGATGACGGTCTGTGGGTGCAACGCCGGTTGGGTGCATCGGCTGTGGTTGTGTGGTGGGCTTGGGCTAGCGCCCCAATGTGGCGTTGGGTGCGTCTGACGCACCGAATGCCACATTGGGTGCGTGCGACGCACCGAATGCCACGTTGGGGCACGTCCTGGCGGCAGCGAGCGGCAGGGCCGGGCGGTCCGTGAAGGGCTCCTTGAGGAAGGCTAAGTCCGTGAAGGGGCCCCTTACGGCGTGCGAAAAGTCGTGAGGGGAACCCTGAGGGAATCTGATTCCCTCAGGGTTCCCCTCACGTACAGCCTGCGCGGAGTGTCAGACGGTGCGGAGTGTGTGTACCGCGCGGCCGCCCAGGGCGGAGCGGCCCTGCAGGGCGGCCAGCTCCAGCACGACCGATACGCCGGTGACTGTCGCGCCCGCGTCTTCCAGGAGTTTCGCGGTCGCTGCCACGGTGCCGCCGGTGGCCAGGACATCGTCCATGATCGCGATGCGCTGGCCTGGCTTGACTACGTTTGCGGGCAGTTCGACGCTCGCGGTGCCGTATTCCAGGGAGTAGTCGACCCGGCCTGCGACCGAGGGGAGTTTGCCTGGTTTTCGGACCAGGACCACGCCCATGCCGCGGGAGTAGCCGACCGCGGCGGCCAGGAGGAAGCCGCGGGCCTCGACGCCGGCCACCAGATCGGCGGCCGGGTCGAGGGTGTGCGCCAAGCCGTCGGCGACCGCGGCGAAGCCTGGGCCGTCGGCGAACAGCGGGCTGAGATCGCGGAACAGGACGCCTGGTTCCGGGAAGTCCGGGACTTCGGCGATCAGGTCCAGTGCCTCGTCGAGCTTCATGGACTCAGCGCTTCTTCTTCCCCGACGGACGCTGCTTCGGGTGCCGCGCGGGGACGCCGGCCGCTGCGGCCATTGCCTTTTCTTTGCGGAGTTCGGCGGCCAGCTGCTCTTCGTCGCCTGTGTCGAAGTCGTCGTCCGCTGCCTCGCGCTTCGCGGCCTTCGCCCGGCGGGCCGCCACCCGGTCGGCCTGCTGACGATATTGCGGGTCGCGCATCTTGAAGTCGACCAGCAGCGGCGTCGCCAGTGCGACCGACGACAGGACGCCGACCAAGGTACCGGTCAGCTGCACCAGCGCCAGGTCCTGCAGCGTGCCCGAGCCGAGCAGGATGTAGCCGACGATGAGCAGGCCCAGGATCGGCAGCAGGGCGATGAACGCCGTGTTGAACGATCGCATCAGGGTCTGGTTCAGCGCCAGGTTCGCCGCTTCGGCGTACGTGCGCCGCGACAGGCCGAGCAGGCCCCGGGTGTTTTCCCGGACCTTGTCGAACACCACCACGGTGTCGTACAGCGAGAAGCCGAGAATCGTCAGCAGACCGATCACGGTCGCGGGCGTGACCTCGAAGCCCACGAGCGAATACACGCCCGCGGTGACCACGATGTCGTGCAGCAGCGAGATGAGCGCCGCGAACGCCATCCTGGTGTCGAAGTAGATCGCCAGGAAGATCACGACCGCGACCAGGAACACGGCGAGCGCGATCAGGGCCTGGCGCGAGATCTCGTTGCCCCACGACGCGCTCACCGCGCTGTCGCTGATCGCCTGCTCGCTCGACTTGCCGTTGGTGCCGATCGGGCCCAGATCCTCGAAGATCTGCTTCTTGACCTTCGCCACCTGGTCGGCGGTGAGGGTCTCGGAGCGGGTCTGGATGGTCGCCGCGTTGCCGGTGCCGACGGTCTGGGTCTCCGCCGGGGCCTCGCCCAGCGCGGTGTTGAACGACTTGATCACCTGGTCCTGGGTGATCTGGCCGTGCGAACCGTGCGCGGGCAGCTGGATCTGCGTGCCGCCTTCGAACTCGATGCCCACGTTGAAGCCGCGGAAGATCATCGAGCCGATGCACACCAGGAGCAGCAGCGCGAAGAAGATGTACCAGCGCTTGCGCGAGCCGACGATGTCGACCGCGCCGGTGCCGACGTAGAGCCGGTGGAAGAAGCTTTCCTTCTTGCCCGGCTTGGCCGCGGCGGTGGCCCCGCTGTCCGGGCCGTCCGGGTTTTCCGAGGTGACGCCTGCGGTTTCGTCGCTCACGTCAGGCCTCCTTCACGTTCGCGCGGCGGCCGGGAGCGGGGCGCGTGGACTTGCGCTGCGCGCCGAGCTTCTGGACGGCGCCGAGGCCGAGATTCCGGGGGTTGGACAGGAACTTCGACTTCGAGGTCGACACCATCGCCACGAGCGGATGCGTGACCAGGTAGACGACCACCAGGTCGAGCACCGTCGACATGCCGAGGGTGAACGCGAAGCCCTGCACGTCGCCGACGGCGATGATGTACAGGATCGCGGCGGCGAGGAAGCTGACCGCGTCCGAGGCCAGGATCGTGCGCCGCGCCCGTGCCCAGCCGCGCGGCACCGCGGACCGGAAGGTCCGGCCCTCCCGGATCTCGTCTTTCAGCCGTTCGAAGTAAATGACGAACGAGTCCGCCGTGATGCCGATCGCGATGATCAGGCCGGCGACGCCCGCGAGGTCGAGCGTGTACCCGATCCACCGCCCGAGCAGCACCAGCACCGCGTACACGAGCAGGCCGGACAGCACCAGCGACCAGATCGTGAGGATGCCGAGCAGCCGGTAGTAGAACAGGCAGTAGACGAACACGACGGCGAGGCCGATCGCGCCGGCGATCAGGCCGGCCTGCAGCGAGGCGTAGCCCAGCGTCGCGGACACCGTGGTGGCGTCGGACGAGTCGAACGACAGCGGCAGCGAACCGTACTTGAGGATGTCCGCCAGGTTCTTCGCGTCGGTCTGGGTGAACTTGCCGGTGATCTGCGTGTTGCCGCCGAGGATGGCGTTCTGCACGGTCGGCGCGGAGACCACGTCCGTGTCGAGCACGAACGCCGCCTGCTTGCCGATGTTGGCCGACGTGAAGTCGCCCCAGGTCTTGCCGCCCGCGCTCTTGAAGCTCAGGTCGACGATCCACTGGCCGCGCTGCTGGTCGTAGCCGGAGTTCGCGTTGGAGATCTCGGTGCCGGGGATGATCTCCGGGCCGAGCACGTACTTGGTGGCGTCCTTGTCGCCGCAGGTGACCAGCGGCTGGTTCGGCAGGTCGTTGCCCTCCAGCGGGTCCGCGGCGTTGGGCGCGCAGGTGAGGGCGGCGAGCGCCTTCTGCTGTGCGGCCTGCGCGGCGGCGGCCTCCTGCTGGTTCTTCGGGTCCTTCGGCATCAGCGCGGGAGCCTGGCGCACCGCGCGGGCCTGCTCGATCGGGTTCTTGCCCGCGTCCTGACCGTTGCTCGCGCCGGGGGCCGACGGGGTCGTGCTCGGCGGCTGCTGCGCCGGGGCGCCTTCCGCTCCCCCGCCGCCGGCCGGCTTGCTCGGCGCGGTCGCCGGGGCGCTCGGGGCGCCGGAGGCGGGAGCCGAGGGCGGCGCGGCCGGGGTGTTCGGGACCGAGGTGATCACCTCGCGGATCCCGAGCTTGGCGGTCCGGCCCAGGTTCTTCGCCTCGTCGCCCTGCTCGCCCGGCACGGTGATCACGATGTTGTTGCCGTCGAGCACCACCTCGGTGCCGCCGACGCCGATCCCGTTCACGCGGGTCTCGATGATCTGGCGCGCCTGGTTCAGCGAATCGCGGGTGGGCTGGCCGCCGTCGGGCGTGCGCGCGGTGAGCGTGACCCGGGTGCCGCCCTGGAGGTCGATGCCGAGTTTCGGCGTCGCTTTGCCGCTGCCGGTGAAGAACACCAAGGCGTACAGCACGACCACGATCAGGGCGAAGAAGGCGAGATAGCGTCCCGGGCGGAGATGCCCGGCCGATGGTGCCACTGTGCTTCGGTCTCCTCGAACTGGCACGGACTGGATGGACCCCAAGTGCTTCGGGTGCGCGAGCCGGAAGGGGGTCCTCCGGACGCGGCTGGGCGTGAACTATGACGGCGGACACGCACGCAGCACCGAGACAGTACTCGGTGCTGCGTGAGCCCGGCGTTCGCCCGTACCGACTTTCGTAGGCTGTGGGCGGATCACTGCCCGGTGAAGCGCGGAGGCTACTTCTTCCCGTGCTCCAGCGGGGGCGCCACCTGCGCACCGGAGGTCTTGCTCTCCTCGGCGGAGATCGACTCCTGGGCCGGGGCCTCCGAAGACGTCGACGACTCGATGCCCGCGACCTCGGTCTCGGCCGAGTCCTCGTTCTCCTCGGCCTCGGTGACGGGCTCGACCTTCTCGCGCACCGCGAGCCGCAGCCAGGTGGTGACGACGCCCGGCGCGATCTCGATGTCGATCGTGGTGTCGCTGCTGGTGTCGGCGACCGTGCCGTACATGCCCGACGTGGTCATCACGCGGTCGCCGGGGGCGATGCTGTTCTGCATCTCCTGCTGAGCCGCCTGCTGCTTCTTCTGCTTGCGGGTGCCCATGACGAGCGGCACGGCCACCACGAGCAGCAGCAGCAACGGCAGCAGTAACTGGTTCATGACTCTCCTCGACGGACGCCTTTCTCGGCTGCCCGCGTCCGGTTTCGACGGATGTGCTGTGTTCGAGTGTGCCAGGTACCGGCGGAAACGCCACCACCCGGGCCGCTGTCCGCCCTTGTCAGGCCTGGTCGAACAGCGTCGGACCACCCTGGTCTGGCCGTCCGGCGTCGGCGGGCGGAACCAGTCCGAGGTGCAGCCACGCGGCCGCGGTCGCGACCCGGCCGCGCGGAGTGCGGGCGAGCATACCGGCCCGGACCAGGTAGGGCTCGCACACCTCCTCGACCGTAGTGGCCTCCTCGCCGACGGCGACCGCGAGCGTCGAAATGCCCACCGGTCCCCCGCCGAACGAGCGGGTCAGCGCGCCGAGGACGGCCCGGTCCAGCCGGTCCAGGCCCAGCTCGTCGACGTCGTAGACCTTCAGCGCGGCCTGCGCGACCTCCAGGGTCACCTTGCCGTCGGCGCGCACCTCGGCGTAGTCGCGGACCCGGCGCAGCAGCCGGTTGGCGATCCGGGGCGTGCCGCGCGAACGGCCGGCGATTTCGGCGCAGCCGTCGCTGTCGATCTCGATGCCGAGGATCTTCGCGGCTCGGCGGACGACCAGCTCCAACTCGGCCGCGGAGTAGAACTCCATCTGGCCGGTGAAGCCGAACCGGTCGCGCAGCGGGCCGGTCAGCGAACCGGACCGGGTGGTGGCCCCGACCAGCGTGAACGGCGCGATTTCCAGCGGGATGCTGGTCGCGCCGGGCCCCTTGCCGACGACGACGTCGACCCGGAAGTCCTCCATCGCGAGGTACAGCATTTCCTCGGCGGGCCTGGCGATGCGGTGGATCTCGTCGATGAACAGGACGTCGCCGGGCGCGAGGTTGGACAGCATCGCGGCCAGGTCGCCCGCGCGTTCCAGCGCGGGCCCGGAGGTGATCCGGATGGCCGCGCCCAGTTCGGCGGCGACGATCATCGCCATGCTCGTCTTGCCGAGGCCGGGCGGGCCGGACAGCAGCACGTGGTCCGGCGGCACGTCGCGCCGCCGGGCGCTCTCCAGCACCAGTTCCAGCTGCTCGCGGACGCGTTCCTGGCCGACGAACTCGTCCAGTTTGCGCGGCCGGAGCGAGGTCTCCAGGTCGCGTTCGCCGGTCTGGGCGAGCGCGGACAGGGTTTCGTCGTCCGCCTCGTATCCGCCGGTGTCGAACTCGGTCACTTCGTGGTTCATCGGCGGCTACCGCTTGCGGCCCAGCGCGGCCAGCGCCGCGCGCAGCACCGAGGACGTGGTGTGCCCGTCGCCCTCGGAGAGCACGCGGTCCACCGCCTGCTCGGCTTGTTTGGCCGGGAAACCCAGTCCGGCCAGCGCTTCCACCACCTCGCCGCGCAGCGCGCCGGGCGCGGTGACTACCGGGGCGTCGGCGGCGCCGCCGAGCGCGGTGACCTTGTCCCGCAGTTCGAGGCTGAGCCGCTCGGCTCCCTTGCGGCCGATGCCGGGCACCTGCGTGAGCACAGTGATGTTGCCTTCGACGAGCGCCGCGCGCAGCTTGTCCGGCTCCAGCACCGCCAGCGTCGCCAGCGCGAGCCGCGGCCCGATCCCGGACACCGTCTGGAGCAGGCCGAACAGCTCGCGCGCGTCCTCCTCGGCGAACCCGAAGAGGGTCAGCGAATCCTCGCGCACGACCAGCGCGGTGTGCAGCCGCGTCTGCTCGCCGCGGCGCAGCGTGGCCAGCGTCGCCGGGGTGGCCTGCACGGCGAGGCCGACGCCGCCGACCTCGACCACCACGTGGTCGAGCCCGACGGACAGCACTTCGCCGCGTACCGAGGAGATCATCGTCGTGCTCCTGTTTCGTTCTGCTTCGTGGTGGTTCCGGCCGCTTTGGCCGCGGCCGCCAGCCGGGCCTTGTGCGCGCGGACCAGTTCGGCCGCGCGGGCCTCGGCCTCGGCGAGCCGGACCCGCATCGGCTCGCGCCAGAGGTGGCAGATGGCGAGCGCGAGCGCGTCGGCCGCGTCCGCCGGATGCGGTTTGACCTCGAGCCCGAGCAGCCGCATCACCATGGTGGTGACCTGCGCTTTGTCCGCGCGCCCGGACCCGGTGACGGCGGCCTTGACCTCGCTGGGCGTGTGAAAAACGACCGGCAGCCCGCGCCGCGCCGCCGACAGCGCGACGACCCCGCCCGCCTGCGCGGTGCCCATCGCGGTACGGACGTTGTGCTGCGCGAACACCCGCTCGACGGCGACCGCTTCGGGCCGGTACTTGTCGAGCCAGCGCTCCACCTCGTCGGCGACGCCGAGCAGCCGCTGCGCGAGATCCTGGTCGGCGGGCGTGCGCACGACCCCGACCGCGACCGGGCGCACCGACCGGCCCTTGCCGCCGTCGACCACGCCGAGGCCGCACCTGGTCAGACCGGGGTCGACCCCGAGCACCCGCACCGTTTCTCCTTCGCCCGCGCGAACATTAGTTCGAGATGCAGGCTAACGGTCGCCGAGCGCGGCCCGGCGGACGGACACGCGAAAACGGCGGCCGAGGTGGACGCCTGATCGCCCCCGCGAGCACGATGGAGGCATGCCGGGACCGGAGGACTACGTCGCGCACCTGGGTCTGGAGCCGCTTCCGGTGGAGGGCGGCCGGTTCGCGCAGAGCTGGCGCGCGGACGAGGGTTCGGCGATTTATTACCTGCTCACCGCGCCCGAAATCTCCGCGCCGCACCGCCTCGACCGCGTCGAGGTGTTCGTGCACCACGCTGGCTCGCCTGCCCGGATGCTGCTGCTGCATCCCGGCGGCGAGGTGACGCGTCCGGTGCTGGGCAGCGATGTCGCCGCCGGGGAACGTCCGCAGGTGGTCGTGCCTGCCGGGACCTGGCAGGCGACAGTGCCGCTGGGCGCGTGGAGCCTGCTCGGCACCGTGGTGGTGCCGCCTTATACCGACGACTGCGTGGAGTTCGCCGACCCGGCGACGCTGGCCGCGCGATTTCCCGACGCCGCCGACGACCTGGCCGCGCTGGGCTAGCCGCTGTGCCGGAGACTCGGTCTTCAGGTACGTGAGGGGAACCCTGAGGGAATCAGAGTCAATGAGGGTGGCCCTCACGTACCGCGAAACCGGGCCGCGGCGAGCCGGGTCAGGGACCGTCGACGCCGGGAGTCCAGCTCTCCGGGTCCCCGCTCTCGGTGAGCACCGGCTGCCATTCGGCGAAGCCCTCGGGCGCGTCGGCGTGCCACGGGAAGTACCCCTCCGGCGTCGCGACGATCATCTGCAGCGCCGGGAAGTCGCCGTCCGGGTAGACGAGGAACGCGGACCCGAAGTACTCCGGGTAGTGGCCTTTCGCGACGCGTTCGAAGATCACCGGCGCGCCGTCGAAGAAATCGTCGTAGCGTTTGCCGACCTCGAAGATCTCGCCGTTGGCGGACCGGTCGACGTATGCGTCGAGCAGCACCGGGGCCATGTGGTCGGGCAGTCCGATCACGACGGCCTCGGGCACGTTGTGCAAGGCCCACGCGCACGCGGTGAAGCAGTAGCCCGCGCCCTGCTCGTCGGCGGGCACGGCGATGACCGCGTTCCCTCGTTCCCTCGCCTGGGTTTCGATCCAGGCGATGAGGCTCTGCTCTTGCTCGGTGAGGGCGGAGGTCGTCACGGCGGACATTCTGCCCCACCCGCGCGCCCGAGCCCAGTCCCCGCGCCGGTCATTTTCCCGCCGTCCCAAGGATTTTCGCGGTTTCCCTTGCCCGCCAACGGAAATTTATCCGAAAACGGCCGCGCCCCCGGAGTGCCGGGGGCGCGGCCGTGTCGCGGGCGATTGGATCAGTCCACCGCGGCCATGACCTCATCGGACACGTGGAATCCGACACCGCGCGCAGACGTTGCCAGTCCCACCGCCTGGATCAGTCCACCGCGGCCATGACTTCATCGGACACGTCGAAGTTGGCGTACACGTTCTGCACGTCGTCGCAGTCCTCGAGCGCGTCGATCAGCTTGAAGACCTTCTTCGCGCCGTCGACGTCGAGCGGCACGCTCACCGACGGCAGGAAGGTCAGCTCGGCCGATTCGTACTCGAACCCGGCCTCCTGCAGCGCCTTGCGCACCGGCACCAGGTCGCCGCCCTCGGAGACGATCTCGAAGCTCTCGTCGAGGTCGTTGACCTCCTCGGCGCCCGCGTCGAGGACCGCCATGAGGACGTCGTCCTCGGTCGCGTCCGCCTTGGGCATGATCACGACGCCCTTGCGGTTGAACATGTAGGCGACCGAGCCCGGGTCGGCGAGCGAGCCGTTGTTGCGCGTGAGCGCGGTCCGGACCTCCATCGCGGCGCGGTTCTTGTTGTCGGTGAGGCACTCGATCAGCACCGCCACGCCGTTCGGGCCGTAGCCCTCGTACGTGATGTTCTGCCAGTCGGCGCCGCCCGCCTCCTCGCCGGCGCCGCGCTTGCGCGCGCGCTCGATGTTGTCCTGCGGGACGGAGTTCTTCTTCGCCTTCTGGATCGCGTCGTACAGCGTCGGGTTGCCGTCCGGGTCCCCTCCCCCGGTCCCGGTGCGGGCGGCGACCTCGATGTTCTTGATCAGCCGCGCGAAGAGCTTGCCCCGCTTGGCGTCGAGGTTCGCCTTCTTGTGCTTCGTCGTGGCCCACTTGGAGTGGCCGCTCATCTTTCCTCCATCTGTTCCCGCGGCCGCGTGCCTCCCGGCGCGGCCGCCGCAATCCTTTGCTCAGGCTTTCCGCACGAGCTCGACGAACAGCCGGTGCACGCGCTCGTCCCGGGTGATCTCCGGGTGGAACGCCGTGGCCACCACCGCCCCCTGCCGGACGGCGACGATCCTATCCGCCCTCGGCCCGTCCGGCGGGTCCTCCGGGTCGGGCACGGTGGCCAGCACCTCGACGCCGTCTCCCGCCTTCTCGACCCACGGGGCCCGGATGAACACCGCGTGCAGCGGCCCGCCGGGAACGCCGGCGAACGGGAGGTCGGCTTCGAAGGAGTCGACCTGCCTGCCGAACGCGTTGCGCCGCACGACCACGTCGAGGCCGCCGAGCTGCTGCTGGTCCGGGCGCCCGTCGAGCACCTGGCGGGCCAGCAGGATCATCCCGGCGCACGAGCCGAAGGCGGGCAGGCCGCCCGCGATCGCCTCGCGCAGCGGTTCGAGCAGCTCGAAGGTCTCGAGCAGCCGCGACATCGTGGTGGACTCCCCGCCGGGCAGCACCAGGCCGGCTATCTCGGACAGCTCAGCGGGGCGGCGCACCGGAACGGCGCGGGCGCCCGCGCTTTCCAGCATCGCGACGTGCTCGCGCACGGCGCCTTGCAAGGCGAGCACGCCGACCGCCGGCCGTGCTCCCGTAGCTGTCGCCACCCGACCTCCCGTGAGACGTTCGCACCAGCTTAGGGGGACCGTCCGGAACGCAACCGGGCAGGTCAGGCGGGCAGCACCGGGGCCGCCGCCCACTCGCGGAGCGCGCCGTCGGCCGGTACTGAGCCGATGTGAAGTGGACTGCTGAAATCTGTCGCCAGTGGCCACCTCGAAGGTGGTCTCCACTGGCACCGGTCCATTCTGCCGTTCCCGGCCTGGACCTGTCTCCCATGGTAGGCCGATCCGGAAGCCCCAGGTCAACGCATCCTGCCGGAAACGTGACCGAGCCCAAGTGGATCTTCCGCCGAGGGAAGTGGCCTTCCGAGATACCCGCGCAATGGCCTGCCTCAGCGGTCCACCGGCGACCTACGCTGGAGGAGAAGAAAGCTTCCGCTCCCCCCCGAGAAAGGCCCGAAGGTGTCGCAGCAGCAGAACGCCGAACCCCAGACCGTCACCGGCACCGCGAAGGTGAAGCGCGGCATGGCGGAGATGCTCAAGGGCGGCGTCATCATGGACGTCGTGACCGCCGACCAGGCCAAGATCGCCGAGGACGCGGGCGCGGTCGCCGTCATGGCGCTGGAGCGCGTCCCCGCGGACATCCGCGCGCAGGGCGGCGTCGCCCGGATGAGCGACCCGGACCTGATCGACGGCATCATCGAGGCGGTGTCGATCCCGGTGATGGCGAAGGCCCGGATCGGCCACTTCGTCGAGGCACAGGTGCTGCAGTCGCTCGGCGTCGACTACATCGACGAGTCCGAGGTGCTCACCCCCGCCGACTACGCGAACCACATCGACAAGTGGGCGTTCACCGTGCCGTTCGTGTGCGGCGCGACCAACCTGGGCGAGGCGCTGCGCCGCATCACCGAGGGCGCGGCGATGATCCGCTCGAAGGGCGAGGCCGGCACCGGCGACGTCTCCAACGCGACCACGCACATGCGCAAGATCCGCGGCGAGATCCGCCGCCTGCAGAACCTGCCGGAGGACGAGCTGTTCGTCGCGGCCAAGGAGCTGCAGGCGCCGTACGAGCTGGTTCGCGAAGTGGCCGAGGCGGGCAAGCTGCCGGTGGTGCTGTTCACCGCGGGCGGCATCGCGACCCCGGCCGACGCGGCGATGATGATGCAACTGGGCGCGGAGGGCGTGTTCGTCGGCTCGGGCATCTTCAAGTCCGGCAACCCGGCGCAGCGCGCCGAGGCGATCGTGAAGGCTACGACGTTCTACGACGACCCTGATGTGCTGGCGAAGGTGTCGCGCGGGTTGGGCGAGGCGATGGTGGGGATCAACGTCGAGGACGTGCCGGAGCCGCACCGGCTCGCTGAGCGCGGCTGGTGACCGTTCTGCTCTGATTCAGGTTTCGAGGCGAACGGCGAGGGCACTGTGCCCTCGCCGTTCGTTCATTGCGAAAGAGCGCGCTCGACTCGATCCCGCAGATCCGTGTCCGCGATCTCCGAGCTTGCCATCCGGCCGAGCAGCTCCGAGACGAATTCGCGGTCGAAATTCGGCAGTCGCGCCATCTCGACGGCCCAGGGAACGGCCAGCCGCATCCAGTAGGGACGTCCGGAGTTCCAGGCCGACTCGACGGTAAGCTCGATCAGCCTCTCCGGGGTGGACACGCCTCCCCCGTCGAGAGATTCCCACGCGCGGGAAAACTCGCCGGGGCAGGCGGACAGGTCACGCTCCAGGAAGGGCCACATCGGCACGAACCCGGATGCTTCAAGGGTCGCCCGGCCCTCCAGTTCAACGCCTGCGCCGATCAGGCCGCCGGGCATGATGCCGATCCATGCCCCGTCTCCGCGGTACACCGCTGGAGTCCACTCGGTCACGGGAACGATTTTACCCTCGCACGCGGCTGGTCGAGCCGTCCGCCATCAACCCCGAGCGCTCATTCGCTGTGCCGCCCCCGGGCATAGCTGTACGACTCCAGCACCACCCGCCACACGATCTCTGTCTCTTCCCGGTCCCGAGGCCCATACACGAGCTGCGTGTTCTGGATCGGGTGCGGCACGCCCCACCCCGCCTCGGTGACCAGTTTCTTCGCGATCGGCGGGAGCGTCATGTGCAGGCTCCCGTCCTGTTGCGGGTGCAGGTGGGCGAATTCCCGGCTGTGCTTGATGAACGCGTCATCGGGACCGGTGCCGAACTCCGGGGCCAGGTGGATCGCCCTTGCTTCCGGGTAGGGCACGTGTGTCGGCGCGAGGTAGACGCCGGCCAGGGAGCGCATCCGTTGCCACAGTTCTTCCTGCAGCGTCGTCGGGGCGATCTGGTTGAGCTGGCCGTGCGGGATCGGGCCGCGGGTGCGCGGGGCCGGGCCGGCGCGGTCGGGGATGTCGAACATGAGTCCTCCAAAGTGGGTCAGACTGGTCGGGTGCGTTGGTAGCGCCTGCCGTGGTAGACGAGGGGGTCGCCGGGGCGAGTGGTGGCTGCGCGGACCTCGCCTAGCAGGAGGCCGTGGTCTCCGGCGTCGACGGTTTCCCGGCGGTGGCATTCGATAGCGGCCAGTGCGCCGGGATGCAGGAGGGTGCCCTGCTCGCCCGGTTGGAAGCCGGTGTTGCCGAAGCGGTCGGCGCCGGGGGTCGCGAACAGTGCGGCCAGTTCGGTTTGTTCCGCGGCCAGGACGTTGACGCCGAATCGCGAGCAGCGCGAGAAAACGTCGTAGGAGCTGGACGTTTTCGCCTGGCAGACGAGCAGCAGCGGCGGGTGCATCGACACTGAGGTCACCGAGGTCGCGGCGTATCCGCGCGGGGTGCCGTCGTCGTCGAGGGCGGTCACCACGCAGACGCCGCCTGCCAGTGCTGACATGGCGTCCTTGAATTCGTCCAGTAGTGCTGCGGTCATCGGGCATCACCCGCCGGAGCGGGGACGGCAGCAGGCTTGAGCCATTCGCCGTCGGGAGTGCCGAAGCCGTGTTCCAGGCGGAAAACCGTGCGGCCCCTGCGGATGGTGCGGGCGACTCGGCCGGTGAACATCCAGCCCGCATAGGCGGTCCAGCCGCATTTCGCCTGGACGTCGCCGGGGCCGAAGGACCAGTTTTCCGCTGGGTCGAACAGCACCAGGTCGGCGTCCAGGCCGGGGGCGATCGCGCCCTTGCGGTCGGCGATTCCGAACAGTCGCGCGGGTTCGGCGGCCAGGACGCGGGTGACGATCGGCAGCAGATCGTCCGGCGTCGCGTCCGGGGCTCGGCGGCACAGGCCGGTGTACAGGGCGGGGAAAAGTTCCTGCACTCCTGGCAGCCCGGGCGGGGCGTCCGGAGCGGCGACGGTCTTGTCCGCGAAAGCGTGCGGGGCGTGGTCACTGCCCACAGTGGACACTTCGCCGCGGAAGACCGCGTCCCACAAGCGGTCCTGGTCGGCCTGTTCCCGGATGGCGGGGCTGAGCCGGATCCGCGAACCGAAGCGGGCGGTGTCGGCCGCTGTGAAGGACAGGTGGTGCCCGGTCGCCTCCCAGGTGACCGGCAGCCCGGCCGCGCCCGCCGCGGTGAGCAGGTCGGCCTCCTCCCGGCTCGACACGTGCAGCACGTGCGCCGCGGTGCCGTGCTGCCGCGCCAGTTCGATCAGCTTGGCCACGGCGACGATTCCGCCGGAACGCGGCCGGAACCGTTCGTAGTCGCGGTAGGTCGCCGGGGCGCCCTGCCACTGGTCAAGCAGCGCGAAGACGTCGTCGTCCTCGGCGTGGAAAAGCAGTCGCAGGCCTTGGCGTTTCGCGACGGCGAACAGTTCGTCGAGACGGCCGGGGTCCCGGAGCACGTGCGGTGCGGTGTGGTGCCCGGTGAGGAACGCCTTCGCGGTCAGCGCTTCGGCGGGTTCGAACGTCTCCAGCGATTCCACCGCCTCTGGGTTGACGCCCGCGTGGAAGCGGTAGTCGACCAGGCTGGTGCCGCGGATTTCCGCGTCCTTGGCGCGGGCGTCGGCAGGAGTGAAGGTCGCCGGGCGGGTGTTGGGCATGTCGAACACCGTGGTGACGCCGCCCGCCACGGCGGCGCGCGAGGCGTGCGCCCAGTCTTCCTTGTCGGTCAGGCCCGGCGTGCGGAAGTGCACGTGGGAATC
The DNA here is from genome assembly GCF_041346965.1 of Amycolatopsis sp. cg13. Taxonomy (GTDB): domain Bacteria; phylum Actinomycetota; class Actinomycetes; order Mycobacteriales; family Pseudonocardiaceae; genus Amycolatopsis. Next base: position 259,847 of record NZ_CP166848.1, on the reverse strand, counting down.
GATCAGGCCGGGCAGGACGTGCCGCCCGGCGGCGTCGATTTCCTCGGTGCCGGACACCGTGCTCCCGGCGGGGAGCACGTCGGCGATCTTCCCGTCCGTGACAGCCACATCGGCGAGGCGGACGCCGCCGGGGCCGGTCACCCGGCCGCCTCGGACGACGAGGTCGTAGTTCTTCACGCGGCCCATGGCAGGCTCACCAGCTCTCGGCTCAGGTCGTTGGTCGGGCCCATCAGCGCGACGGCGCGGGCGTCGCGGGCCATCCGGTTGATCGGGTTCGTCACCACGTATCCGGCGCTGCCGAGCAGCCGGGCGATCGCGGCGACGACTTCCTCGGCCGTCTGCGAGGCGTGGATTTTGCTGTGCAGCGTCACCTCGCCGGGGTCGGCTCCGTCACGGCGGCCAGCCCGTTCGACCAGCGCGCGGGCGGACTCCACCTGCCCGCGCAGGTCCACCAGCCGGTGCCGGACCGCCTGCAGGTCGAGCAGCGATTTCCGTTGCGCGGCTTGGAAACCGAGGTCCCACGCGGCTTCGGCGATTCCGGCCGAGACCGCGCCGAGGGTCGCGCCGGACTGGCGGACGCCCGCGATGATCGTGCTCGCGGTGTCGCGCGGTCCGAGCAGCGCTTCCGGTCCGAGGACGCAGTCCTTGAGTTCCACGAACCCGGTCGCCGACGCGCGCATGCCGACCAGGTCCAGGCTCAGGTCCGGCTCGATGCCCGGATTGGTCGCGGGCACGAGGAAGAAGCTCTGCCCGCCGGATCCGTACGCGGCATCGTCGGACTCCCCCACCGGCGTGCTCTGCGCGAGCACCAGGTAGACGTCGGTAACCCCGGCACCGGTGGTGAAAGCCTTGCCGCCGCTGACTGTCCAGCTGCCGTCGGGCAGTTCGTCGGCGACGGTCGAGAGGTTCTTCTTCGCCGCGCCAGCCCCGGATTCGCTCCACGCGGACGCGGCCAGCCACTCGCCGGACGCGAGTCTCGGCAGCAGGTCCTCACGCTGGGCGTCACTCCCCCATTCGGCAATCCGGCTGCACACGGCCATGTGCTGGAACGCGATGATCGCGGTGGACGGGTCGTGCCGCGCGATCCGCGCGATCATCCGGTTCCCTTCGAGGGCGTCCGCCCCGGCTCCGCCGTACCGGCTCGGGACGACTAGGCCGGGCAACGGCGAGCTCCGCAGCGCGGCCAGCACTTCGGGAGCCGGGCGGCCCGCTTCGTCGGCCGCCGCGGCGTGCTCGGCGAGAACGTCGACCAGTTCGTCGACGCCGAGGCGCACGGGCGTGGTCAGGTCGACAGCAGACACGAATCCTCCTTCAGGGCATGGGGATCGAACGAATCGATGGTCACCGCGCCGGTGAACGACACCGCCTTCTCCGGGACGCTGACCCAGGACAGTTCGCTGTCCTGTTCGTGGCCGGACACCGCGGCGTCCGAAATGGTGCAGCCCCCGGCCGTGCGGATGCGCAGCGACGCGGTGCGCCGGGTCTCGCCGCCAGCCAGCTTGAACGGGATGGTGCCGCGGATCCGGCGGGCCGCGCCGAGGCAAACAGCGCCGGTGAGCGCGAGCGTCGGATGCCACGACGGCACGGAGACCGCACGCGCGGCCAGACCGTTCTCGCCGTCCGGCAGGACCGCGGCCACCTTCGGGAACGCGCCGTCGACGGGATAGCCGTACTGCCGCGCGGCCGAGCGGCGGATCGCGCTCATCGTGCGGAAAAGCGGCTGCCCGGCGGCGAAAAGCTCCTCCGGGGTGTCGACGCCGAGGTCGTGTCCGGACAGGAACAGGTACGGGTTCCCGACCGAGACCGCGGAGACCCGGATCGCGCCGTCGTCGAAGGGCAGGTCCGTGGTGGTCTCGCCGAACGGCAGCAGTTCGCCGAGCGGCACCGCCGGGTGGTTGAGGAAGTGCGCGGTGAACGTCGTCCGGTCGCGGACGCATTCGTCGACCTCGCACACCACGTGGTCGTTGTTGTTGAGCACGCGCACCCGGACGCGGTGTTCGGGCGCGAGCCGGCCGATCCAGCCGAGCCTGCTGGCCACGACGACCGACGAGAGCACCGAATGCCCGCAGCTGCCGCGGAAGTCGAACCGCGCCGGGTCGCCGGGAATGACCTGCACGAACCGGTAGTCGAGGTCGAACAGCGGATGCTCGGAGACCGACACGAGCGCGATCTTCGTGACCGCGGCGAGGCCGTGCTCGGCAAGCCAGGCAACGCCGTCGGACAGCGCTTCGGTGAGCGCTTCCTCGGAAGCCGGCAGCCGTTCGGCCGGCAGCACCAGCGTGGAACTCGGACTGCCGTGGGCATGGGCGATGTGGGCGAGCATCAGGCCGCGCTCCTTTCCCCGGCACCGCCGCTCACGAGCTGCTCGCTCCAGATCCGGTGGATGAGCAGCGACCAGATGGCCAGCGCCGATTCGTCGTTCGGCCGGGCGGCCTGCGCGTCGAACAACCCGGCCACGGCCTTCGGATCGAGCTGCCCGCGGTCGGCGAGCGACGGTCCGGAAAGCAGGTCGCGGGCGTAGCTGTGCAACGGCTGCCCGGCCGCGAGCATCGAGGTGATCGGCAGCGTGAACGGCTGTTTCGGCCGCTCCAGCACCGAATCCGGCACGAGACCACGGGCGGCCGAGTAGAGCGCGCGTTTCACCTCACCGCCGCGTACGCGGTGTTCGGCGGGCAGCCGCCGCGCCAACCGGGTAACAGAGCGCTGGCAGAACGGCAGCCGCACCTCGACCGAATGCGCCATGCTCAGGTGGTCGACGCGGCGCAAATGATAGGCAGGCAGCCGTTCGTCCACTTCGAACTCGGTGATCGCGGACAGCCGGTCCGGCCCGGCTCCGCGCAGCCGCCGCGTGATCCGGTCGGCCTCGGTTCCGTTGCGCCGCAACAGGTCCCGGTATTCGTCGGTGTACAGCTGGTCCCGCAGCGCGGCGGGCACGGCCGCGAGGGCTTCGACGTATCCGTTCGGCCAGTCCTCGGCGCCGCCGACCGCGTCGCTGATCCGGCGGTAGCCGCCGAAGATCTCGTCCGCGGCGTCGCCGGAAAGCGTCACCTTGAACCCGGCGTCGTGCACGCCCTGGAACAGCAGGTACGTGCTCAGCGTGATCGGGTCGGCGTTGGGCTGGCCCAGGTGCCACACGACTTCGCCGAGCAGGTCCGGGAACGTCGCCGGGTCCGCTTCGATCTGGTGATAGGTCGCGCCGCTGCGGGCGGCGACCTCGCGGGCGTAGGCCTTCTCGTCGAACGGCCAGTCCCCGGTGTAGGCGATGTTGAACGCGTGCACGTGCGGGACCTTCTCCGCCAGCAACGCCGTCACCAGGCTGGAATCGAGCCCGCCGCTGGTGATCGTCGAGATCGGGACGTCGGCCAGCGCGAGCCTGCGGGTTTCGGCGCGCAGCGTGTCGCGCACGCGGTCGCCCGCCTCGGCGAGGTCGCCGTCCTCGACCGGGAACGCGCCTTCCGCGCGCCGCGAGATCTTCAGCCCGCCCGAGCGCGTGTAGACGGCGGTGGCCGCCCGCGGCAGCACCCGGACGCGGTCGAACATCGTCCGCTCCCCGAAGGGCGTTTTGGTGGTGAGGTAGCTGTCGAGCCCCTCGTCCCGCTGCTCCCAGTCCACACCCGGAATGCTCAGCAGCGCCGGCAGCTCCGAAGAGAAGTACAGCTCCCGGCGTTCCGGGTTTTCGTGGTGGTACAGCGGTTTCATGCCCGCGTCGTCGGTGACGAGCACGAGCTTCGGCTCCGCCCGCAGGTCCAGCACCGCGATGGCGTACATCCCGTCGAGGTGGTCGACGAAGTCCAGGCCGTACTTGTGGTACAGCGCCGGAAGCACGTTGCCGTCGCAGTGGTCGTGGAAAACGTAGCCGGCCGCGTGCAGATCGCGGCGCAGCACGTCGTGGTTGTAGATCTCGCCGTTGAAGACGACCTGGATCTCGCGGCCGAGCCGGTACGGCTGCTCGCCGCCGTCGAGGTCCACAATGGCCAGCCGGTTGTTGCCCAGCGCCCAGCCGTCGCCCGCCGCGCTGAACCGGGCATCCGGGCCGCCGTGCCGCTGCAGCGCCGAAACCGCGCGCAGATGGTGGTGCGCGAGGCTCCCGCCCAAGTGTCCGTAAATCCGGCACATGACGACTACTTCACCTCCGCGGATACGCCCGCACGGGCGTAGAGGACAGGGTCGAACGGCGTCGGGCCGCCGCACGTGGCGAACCGCCCCGCGGCCGACTCCGGATTGCGCGTGCCGTGCGGCACGCCGGGGGCGGCGAACAGCACGTCGCCGGGAGAGACGTCGTGCCAGCGATCGATCAGGTACATCTGGCCGTCGCCCTCGAAAGCGATGAACGCCTCTTCGCTCTCCGGGTGCTGGTGGACGTTGAAAGTCTGGCCGGGGTCTTGGATCCCGCAGTGCAGGCACAGCCGCGCGCTGCCGGTTCCGGGCCAGAAAAGGAAATTCATGACGGCGGTCTTCTCGTCGGCGGCGATCTCGCCGGTGCCGCTGAAACCGTGCAACTGCGTTTCGGTGTTCCACAGGTCGTTCTCGAGCCGCGGCGCGGAACCGGTGGGTTCGTTGCCCGCCAAGCGGGTTCGCCACACGTACGCGGTCAAACCGTCGTCGCCTGCTTCTAGTTCCAGCGTCCGCCCGGTCGGCGAGTGCAGAGCGGAGCCGCGGGCGACTTCCGTGCGGTGGCCGGTGACGTCGCCGTGGCCGGAGCCCGCGAAGACGACCGCGACGTTCTCCTCCTCCAGCGCCCAGCCGAGGCGCCACGCCTTCCCCGGCGCGACCTCCACGACGAGCAGGGTCACCTGGTGCGCCCCCATGGCCGGGCCGACCGGCTCGGCGACGCGTCCCCAGTCGAACGGCGAGAAGACGAAGTCCGCGGCGCGGACGATCGTTCCCTGAATCTGGTCGACAAGCATCCCATGTCCCATCAGGTTGCCGATAATTGCCCAGTGACGGAAGCGGAATTGATCAACGGGATTCGATTCCTCGTTTCGCTTCCGGTGGCGACCGTACTAGCCGACCGCAGTGCACTGCAAAGCAGTCAGCGGGCCGGTCGAATCGGTGAAAATTACGCGGCGGTCATTGACTGAATCGATCCAGTAAATTTCCCGCTACGCCGAATGCCGGAACCGGGGCGTCCACCAGTGCCCAGCGGGCGCCCGAAACCGCAGCACAGAAATTTCCTGTGAGCGTGGCCACAGTTTGAAGCGGCGAAACAATGACACTGCAGGAAACGGTTCTCGAAATCCGTTGCAACACAAGCAAGGCAGATACCCCGGGACCACATTAGACAGTCCGGGCGGACCCTGAAACCGGCGTGCCAGCGAGCCCGGAGCCAGAACTTTCCGACATGCCCGCGCATGATCGACAAAAGAACTGGCAGCGTGCCAACGATCTTCTTTCCGGCACGAAAAAGAGACGACCATCTTTCCGATGATCGTCTCCCGGTGCGGAATTGGAGTTATTCCGGAATAGCGTTCAGCGCGGTGTCGACGACTTGGCCCAGCAATGTCTTGTCCCGGCAGACCGCGCTCATCACCCGCAGCCCTTGAATCATCGTCACCAGGAAATTCGACAACGCCGGGATATCCGCCCCGGGCGGCAGTTCGCCCATGCTGCGGGCCAGGTGCAGCGTTCCGTAGAACGAATCCTGCAGCGCGGCGATCGCGTCGCACACGATCCGGTTGGCCGCCTCGTCGTGCGGCACCCGCTCGGTGATCGCCATGACGAGCAGGCAGCCCGGCCGGCCCGGCTCCTCCAGCGCGTCGTCGATCCGGCCGAGCAGCAGGTCGCGCATCACCTGGCGGATCGGCACCCGCTGCATCAGCGATTCGCGGGTGGCGTCGGTGGTCTGCCGGACGTACCGCTGCAGCGCGCGCTCGTAAAGGCCGTGCTTGCTGTCGAACGCGGCGTAGAGCGAGCCGCGGCCGAGCCCGGTCGCCTCGGCGAGGTCCTGGATCGAGGTGGCTTCGTAGCCCTTGCACCAGAAGACCTCCATGGCCTTCTGGATCACCTCGTCGGTGTCGAACTCGCGAACTCGGGGCATGCCGCCAGCGTAAGGAAGCTGGAACGACAGGTCAACAATAGAGCGCTTCATCTGGACTGAACGTTCAACTATGAGAATCGATGATTTCCACGATTTGTTGCCATAAAAGAGCTTTTCCAATCCAAGCTTGCTTCGCTACCCGTAGATAGTTTGCCGATCGTTCCAGATTTGGTACCGTCGGAAGCGACCGCCGGATGCGGTCCGTGTGCGACCGGTCCCGGTGCGCACCCTCCTGGGACCGGCGGCGCCGAAGCGAAAACCGCACTCGCCAGACAAGGAGAGATCTCATGCCTCACGTGCAGCGCCGGTCGTCCGTCAGCGACGAACTGGCCTGGCAGATCGTCCGCGCCGCCGACGAGGCCGCGAAGGCGACCGACAAGCGGTTCGCCCTCGCGGTGGTGGACGAAGGCGGCAACCTGAAGGCGTTCCTGCGCCAGGACGGCGCGAAGCTCAACGCGGTGCAGGTCGCGCAGGACAAGGCTTACACGGCGGCGTCCTCGGCGATGCCGACGGAGAAGTGGTCCGAGGTGCTCGACGCCGACCCGGTGCTGCGCACGGCCGCGCCCACCGCGATCGACCGCCTGGTCGGCATGGGCGGCGGCCTGCCGATCGTGGTCGACGGCGAACTGGCCGGCGCGATCGGCGTCTCCGGCGCGCATTGGACCGACGACGTCAAGATCGCCGAGGCCGGACTGGCGGCGCTCGAGTCCTGACCATCGCCCGAACCCTCCGGGAGTCACGATGCCCATCGCCCTGTTCGTGCTCGGGCTGACGGTGTTCAGCCTGGGCACGACCGAGTTCATGATCGCCGGCCTGCTGCCGGAACTGTCCGGCGCGTTCGGCGTTTCCCTGCCGCAGGCCGGGCTGCTCATCTCGCTGTTCGCGGTCGGCGTCGTCATCGGCGCGCCGCTGATCACCGCCGCGACCACCAAGGTGCCGCGCAAGACGGCGCTGGTCGCACTGCTCGTCGTGTTCATCGCGGGCGAGGTGCTCGCCGCCGCCGCGCCGTCGTTCGGCGTGCTGATGGCCGCCCGCGTGGTCACCGCTGTCGCGCACGGTTCGTTCTTCGGCATCGGCGCGGTGGTGGCGTCGAACCTGGTCGAACCGGGCAAGCGCGCCCGGGCCATCGCGATCATGTTCGGCGGACTGACCATCGCCACCATCGCCGGGGTTCCGCTCGGCACGTTCGTCGGCCAGCATTTCGGCTGGCGCGCGACGTTCCTCGCGGTCGCGATCCTCGGCGTGATCGACCTCGTCGGCGTGCTGGCGCTGGTGCCGCACCAGCCGCGGGCGGGCCACCTCGGCCTGCGCCACGAGCTGGCCGCGTTCCGCAACCCCAAGGTGTGGCTGGCACTGGGCACGACCACGCTCAGCCAGGCCGCGCTCTACACCGCCTACACCTACATCGCGCCGTTGCTGACCGACTTCACCGGGTTCTCCGCCGGGATGGTGCCTCCGCTGCTGGCGCTGTTCGGCTTCGGCACGTTCCTCGGCAGCGTGCTCGGCGGCAAGCTCGCCGACCGTTCGCTGATGGGCACGCTGTGCGCGGGACTGCTGCTGCTCGCGGTGATGCTCGGTGCGTTTTCCCTTGCCGCGCATAACAAACCGGCCATGATCGGGACGCTGTTCCTGTTCGGGATCGGCAGCTTCCTGATCAACCCGGCGCTGCAGACGCGCGTGATGAACGAGACCGAGGGCGCGCCGACGCTGGCGAGCACGAGCAACATCTCGGCGTTCAACGTCGGCAACGCGCTCGGCCCGTGGCTCGGCGGCGTCGGCCTCAGTGCCGGGGCCGGGCTGCTTTCGCCGAGCTGGATCGGAGCCGGGCTGGCCGTCGCCTCGCTGCTCGTCGCGCTCGGTGCGGTGGGGCTGGACCGCCGGACGGGAAAGGAGGTGAACAGCGATGCCGGTCGTGCACGTGAACTGGTGGAAGGGAGCCGGTGAGGCCGAACGCCGTCAGCTCGTCGAGGAAGTGACGGGCACCGTTTCGCGGCTCGCGAAGTGCCCCGAAACCGCGGTCACGGTCATCGTCACCGACGTCGAAAAGGACCACTGGGGCCTCGGCGGGAAGCTCGCCGGAGACCTCTGAGCAGAGGCCGGGGCGGGCTGCCCGTCCCGGCCTCCCCTTCCGGGAGGAGCCATGAGCGGACGCGTGATCCGGCCGGAAGACCCGCGCTACGCGGACTTCACGACCGGAGTCAACCAGCGCTACCTCGCGAAACCGGCGTCAGTGCACCTGCCGCGGACCACCGGCGAGGTCGCTTCGGCGGTCTCCTCCGCGAGCGGGCGGCTCGCGATCCGCAGCGGCGGCCACTGCTTCGAGGATTTCGTCCACCACGAGGGGGTCGACGAAATCCTCGACCTCAGCGGACTGTCCGAAGTGGACTACGCGGACGGCCTCTACTCCGTCGGAGCCGGGGCGCGGCTGCAGGACGTCTACAAACGCCTGTACCGCGGCTGGGGCGTGACGATCCCGGGCGGCATCTGCTACTCCGTCGGCGCGGGAGGACACCTCACCGGCGGCGGCTACGGCCTGCTGTCGCGGAGGGACGGCCTCACCGTCGACCACCTGCACGGCGTCGAGGTCGTGCTGGCCGACGGCCGGACGATCGCGGCCACCCGCGATTCGACCGGTCCGGAGGCCGATCTTTTCTGGGCGCACACTGGGGGTGGCGGCGGCTCGTTCGGCGTGGTGACGCGGTTCCTGTTCCGTGCGCCGCTCGTCCGACCGCCGTCCGAAGTGCTCGTCGCGGCCATGTCGGTGCCGTGGGCCGACCTCGACGAGCGGCGGTTCGCCCGGCTGCTCGGCGGCTACGCACGCTGGCACCACGAGCACCGCGCGCCGGACTCGCCGGGCGCGGCGCTGTCGAGCCTGCTGATGCTGAACCACCGCTGCAACGGTACGGTCGGTTTGGTGGCGCAGATCGACGCCGCTGCGCCGGATGCGGACCGGGTGCTGAACGAGTTCCTTTCGCACGTCCTAGGCGATCTCGCGACGACCGGATTCGCCCGGGCGGGCGAGTTCGGCCCGATGCCCGGGCTCGCCCCTCCGCGGCGGCTCCCCTGGCTGCAGGCGACACGGCTCCTCGGCACGAACACACCGGTGCTCACCGATCCGACGCTGCGCGCCGAGCACAAGTCGGCTTATGTCCGGAGCACTCTGCCGGAGTCGCACCTGCGCACCGCCTACGAGTACCTGACCCGGGCCGACGTGACGAACCCGGACACGATGCTGGTCGCTTTTTCTTACGGCGGCGCGATTTCCGCGGTTGATCCGGCCGCTACCGCGGTGGCTCAGCGGGACAGCACGTTCAAGCTGCTGTATCAGGCGTTTTGGTCCACAGTGGACGCGGACGCGGCGAATATCGGGTGGGTGCGGGATTTCTTCCGCGCGATGTACGCGGAGACCGGCGGGGTGCCGGTGCCCGGCGAGGTGACTGACGGGTGCTACGTCAATTATCCGGACGCTGATCTGTCCGATCCGGAGTGGAACGCCTCCGGAGTTCCTTGGCACGACTTGTATTTCAAGGGCAACTACGCGCGGTTGCAGCGGGCGAAGACGCAGTGGGACCCCGAGGATGTGTTCCGGCACCGCCAGTCGATCCGGCCTGCTTAGCGCGGGCCGAACCACCCGGCGAGGGCTGCGGCGAGGCCTGAGTCCCGTCCAGCCCACGCGACATACCCGTCCGGGCGCAGGAGGATCGCCGGTTCGCCGAGGTCTTCGTCGTGCGCGACGACGTCAACGCCGTCTTTCCACTTCGCCGCCGTGTCCGCGGCCCCGGCGGCATCCGGGCCGAGCAGCAGCACCGGGCGGCCCGGGTGCAGCAGCTCGGCGATCGTCCCCTCGCCGAGCGGGAAGTTCGGCAGGAACTCCCCCGCCATGCCGCGGCCGTCGCCGTAGCGCACGCCCTGTGCGCTGATCCGGTCGCTCAACAGCCGGTTGCCGTCCGAAGTGGACAGCAGGTCGGCGACCAGTGCGCGCAGCGGTTCGAACTCCGGCCCTGGCCGCATCAGCGCGGCTTGCGCGCGCGTGTTCTCGATGACGGCTTCGGCGACCGGATGCCGCTCCGCGTGGTAGGTGTCGAGCAGCGCGTCCGGTGCCGTGCCCGCGACGACCATCGCGAGCTTCCAGCCGAGGTTGAACGCGTCCTGCAGGCCGAGGTTGAGCCCCTGCCCGCCCAGCGGGGCGTGCACGTGGGCGGCGTCGCCAGCGAGCAGAAGACGACCGCGGCGGTAAGAGTCGGCGAGCCGCGTGAAATCGCTGAAGCGGCCGACGAACGTCGCGTCGGACATCGGCACGTCGTGGCCAAGGATGCGCGAAGCCGCGGCCTGCAGATCCTCGAGACCCGCTGGGGTGCCGCGTTCCGGCAGCGGCTCGGTGAACTCGTGGGTGAGGATCCGGCTGTGCCCGGACGGGTTGACGTTGATCAGCGTCCAGCCGGTCGGGCCCTGCGTCCAGCCGCCGGGCACCCGCGCGGGGTCGCCCAGTCTGGCCAGGCCGAGGAGTCCGGCGAACGTAGCCGGGTTTGTGGTCCCGGTGAACCGTGCTGCTTCGCGGACGATGCTGCGGGCGCCGTCGCAGCCCACGACGTAGTCGGCGGCGAGTTCGCCGTGGTCGGTGGAGACGTGCACCTGCTCCCCGTCGTCCCGGACCCCGGTCACGCGGTGGCCGCGCAGGATGGTGACGCCGAGCGAACGGGCCTGCGCCTCGAAAAAGCGCTCGATGTCGGACTGCGCCTGCCCGACCATCGGCGCGCCTTCGAGAGCGGGCGATTCCAGCGTCAGCACCGGACGTCCGCCGAAGTGGAACGGGGTCTCGACGACGGCGCGCGGGTCCCGCGGCGGCGGCACGGGCAGATAACCGCGCCGCAGCAACGATTGTGCGGTACGCGCGTGCAGCGTCCCCGCGCGTGGTTCGTCGTGCGTGGCAGTGAGTTTCTCGACGACTGTGGTGGGTACGCCGTGCCTGCCGAGTTCGGTGGCCAGCAGCATGCCGACCGGCCCGCCGCCGACGACGATCGCTCCGGGCATCTTCCCTCTCCTTCGCTGCGGAGCCGAAAGGTACGAGGTCGTAATATCCGTCATTGTATAGTACGAGGATGGAGCGTGACTTCGTCGACGACGTCCTCGACCAATGGCGCACGCAGCGCCCGGACCTCGACCCGGCCCCGTTGTCGGTGCTGGCCCGCTTGACGCGGATCGCGCGCCGGGTGACCCGCCGCCTCGACGAAACCCTGAAGGACTACGGCGTTCTCCACGCGGACCTGGACATCCTCGCCACCCTGCGGCGCGCGGGGGCGCCGTACGAGCTGACCCTGTCCGAGATCGCGCGCTGGATGCTCGCCGGCAACAGCACCATGACCAGCAGGCTGGACCGGCTGGTCGCTGCGGGCCTCGTCGACCGGAAGCAGAACCCGGCGAACCGCCGCACCGCGCTGATCCGGCTCACTCCCGCCGGGCTGGCCCTCGTCGACGAGGCGGTCGCCGTGGAACTGGCCGAGCAGGAGAAGCTGGTGAGCGGCTTGAGCGGCAAGGACCAGCGCGAGTTGGCTGATTTGCTGCGCCGGTTGTGCCGTTCGATGGGCGAGATCCCGGACTGAGCGCTCAGGACTGTCGCTGGGCGAGGTTGACCATCCACGTGATCCCGAACTTGTCGACGAGCGAACCGGCCTCGTCGCCCCAGGACTGCTTCTCCAACGGCAACGTCACAGTGCCGCCAGCGGAGAGCTTCTCGAAGCAGTCCCGGAGTTTGCCGTCGTCACCCCCGAGGAAGAGCGCGACGTTGTTGCCCGGCTGGAAAGACACCCGCTCCGGGACGTCCCACGCCATCACCGTGTAGCCGTCCGGCGTGCTGAGCACCGAGTGCATGATCTGGTCCGGATCGGCGCCGGGAGCCTCCGGCGAGCCGAAATCGCCGTACGTGCCCAGATTCAGCTCGCCGCCGAGTACTTCGCGGTAGAACTCCATCGCCTGGCGGGCGTTCCCGGTGAAGGCGAGGCACGGGTTGAGCTGGGATCCCATCTGACACTCCTTTTGTGCGAACGGAAGCCGAGCCTCTCAGGCGAATCACGACACCTTGTGTCGCATATCCCGGAAAGTCCACTGTGGACCGAGGGCAACCCCTATCGCGCCCCCTGAACCCCGGGAACCACCGGTGTCCTTTCGGTTACCAGCAGTAACGTCGGCCGCATGAAAATAGGACTCAACATCGGTTATTGGGGCGCCGGAAACGATGCGACCAACCTCCAGCTCGCCCAGGAGGCCGACCGGCTCGGGTTTTCCGTCGTGTGGGTGGCCGAGGCCTACGGTTCGGACGCCGCGACCGTGCTGGGCTGGCTCGCCGCGCGCACCGAACGCGTCGACCTCGGCAGCGCCGTCCTGCAGATCCCGGCCCGCCGCCCGACCATGACCGCGATGACCGCGGCGACCCTGGACAACCTGTCCGGCGGCAGATTCCGGCTCGGGCTCGGCGTTTCCGGCCCGCAGGTGTCCGAGGGCTGGTACGGCGTCCCGTTCGGGAAACCGGTCGAGCGGACCCGCGAATACGTCGACATCGTCGGGAAAGCCCTGCGTTACGAACGAGTCCGGCACAACGGCACGCACTTCCGGCTCCCCTTGCCCGGCGGGCCCGGCAAAGCGCTGCCGCTGGCCGTGCCGCCCGCCCGCGAGCACATCCCCCTCTATCTCGCCGCCCTCGGCCCGCGGAATCTCGAACTGACCGGCGAAATCGCCGACGGCTGGCTCGGTCTGTTCTTCTCCCCCGAACACGGCCGCGAATCCCTGGACCGGATCCGCGCCGGACGCGAGAAAACCGGTGCCACGCTCGACGGATTCGACGTCGCGGCCACCGCCCCGCTCGCCGTCGGCGACGATTGGCGCCACGCCGCCGACCACGCCCGCCCCTACGTCGCCGGGTTCGTCGGCGGCGCGGGCAGCCGCGAGAACAACTTCTACCGCGACCTCATGGCCCGGATGGGATACGAGGCCGCCGCCGACGAGATCCGCGACCGGTACCTGACCATGGACTACGCCGGAGCCATGGCCGCCATCCCGGCGGAATTCCTCGACGAGACCTCGCTCCTCGGCCCGAAGGAACGGATCGCCGACCGGATGAAGGCCCTCGCCGAGAGCGGCGTCACCACGCTTGCGCTCTCCCCCACCCATCCCGATCCGGAAGCCAGCAAGAACGCGCTGCGCGTCGCCGCGGAAGCTCTCGACGCGTCCGGTGTCGGCGATTGATCCACAGTGGACACAACGCTGGGTGCGGAGCGGGTCGGGGAAGCAGTTGACCGCAGTGCTGTGGCGCGGCTGAACCGTCCCGCCGCGGACCTCAAACGCCCTTCAGCACCCGGTCCAGCGCCGCCCGGCCAGCCGGCCCCCAGTGCGGTTTGCCGCCGGGAAGGCCGCGATCGCCGTTCTGTCCCATGAGGATCAGGAAAAGGCTCTTCATCGCGGCCAGCCCGCGCGCACGCCGGATCGCCGACTCGTCCGCCTGTGCGTAACTGTCGAAGAACCGCGAAGCCGTGCCCTCAGGCAGCAGCACCCAGGCAGCGGCGAGATCCCACGCCGGATCGCCCGCGAACAGGTCGCCGAAATCGACGATGCCCGAGAGCGTTCCGTCCGAGACCACGACATTCGCGGGATGGAGATCGCCGTGCACCCACACCGGCAGGCCCTCCCACGCACCTGCCGCCGCGGCGTCCTCCCAGACAGCCCGGACGTCGGCAGCCAGGTCGTCCAGGGCAACGGCCTGGAGGAACTTTTCGAAACCAGCCGTGCAGTCCCGGGGATGGCCACCGCGATCCGTGGCGACCGGGGCCGCGGCGGGCGCGGGCAGATGGAGCGCCCGGAGGAAATCCGCCAGCGTGTCGGCCGCGTGGGTGCCGCGGCTGATCGTGCCGTGGTCGAGCGGTTCGCCGGGGACCCACGTCATCACGGTCCAGTGCTTGGGGAACCGCGCGGACGGTTCGCCGGACCGCACCGGCGCCGGCACCGGGAGCGGCAGCCGCGGGGCCAGCACGGGCAGCCACCGCCGCTCCTTCAGCTGGAATTCCGGGGTGGGGTCCATGCGCTGCATCCGCACGGCCAAATCGTCCCCGAGCCGCCACATCTGGTTGCCCCAGCCGCCCGGCGCCTCGCGGATCGCCAGCCCGGCGAGGTCGGGATGCTGGTCTCGCAGCAGGTCGCGGACCAGGTCGGCGGTGATCGCGATCTCGGAGCCGGTCATGCGAACGACAGTACCGAGGCGACAGCGTCCGCCTCCGCTTTTTCGAGGAATCCCCGCCGTCGTCAGCGCTCGCCGAGCCGGGCGCGGAGGCCGGTGATGATGTCGTGGGCGTCGGCGAGTTCGTCTTGCAGGCCGATGATCCGCGCGGCCGAGGCGAGGGAATGCCCCTCGTCCAATTGTTCGCGCAGCCGCACCACCAGGGTCAGCTGACGGCGGGAGTAACGGCGGTGCCCGCCGCCGGAGCGTTCGGGCCGCACCACGGCCGCGGTGTCCAGGCTGCGCAGGAAGGCCTGCTGCACGCCCAGCATTTCGGCGGCCTGCCCGGTCGTGTACGCCGGATAGTCCTGATCGTCGAGCCGGTCGAGTCCGGGCACGCGCACCTCCTCTCCGGGATCGGCCCTCCGCGTCCAGCTCAAGATTATCTCGATTCACTGCTTGACACAATCTACAGTCCGCGCTATAGAAATTGTGAGACGCGAGAGCTGACCTGGGTGCTGGGACGACGTAACCGGGGAGTGATCGACGATGCCGGACACCATCAGCCGCCGGGAGGCGGCCGCCAGCGAATTCGCCGAGCTGATCTGCGCCGATCCGGCCTGGCTGCGCGCCGAGTTCGAGGCGATCGTGGCCACCTGCTTCGACGACGCCCCGCCGCACGGCGATGCCCCCGGTCCGCGGAGCACCGGGCGCGAGCAGCAGCAGGTCGCGACGAGCGTGTGGCGAGCCTGGCCCCCGGAGCGCCGGGAGCGATCCCCTCCGGCGCGAAGCGGGAGCACGGCAACGGCGGCATCTCGCGGGAGGTGATAGCGCACGCACAGATCATCGAGGTTGCTTTCACTCGAACTGGTTCCGGTCCCGCCGCTCTGTCCGGCGGCGGGGCCGGATGTCCGCGGCGGCCGCCGGTCCGTCAGCCCGAGGTCGAGAAGATCCGCAGGCACGGGAACAAGAAAACCGAGCAAACACGCGACCGCCCGTCTCCGGCCGAGCGCGCCGGGCGGCGGGCAGCAGGGAAGGAGAATGGAGGCGCATGGTCATGTTGATGCGAACTGACCCGTTCCGGGAGCTCGATCGGCTGACCCAGCAGTTCTTCGGGGGCAACGGCACCACGACCCGCCCGGCGGTGATGCCGATGGACGCCTACCGGTCCGGCAACGACTACGTGGTGCAGTTCGACCTGCCGGGCGTCGCACCGGAGTCGATCGATCTGGACGTCGAGCGCAACGTGCTGACCGTGAAGGCCGAACGCAGGCCCGAATACGGCGAGGACGCGGAGGTCCAGGTCTCCGAACGGCCGCGCGGGGTGTTCTCCCGGCAGCTGTTCCTGGGCGACACGCTGGACGCGGACCGCATCAAGGCCGACTACGACGCGGGCGTGCTCACCCTGCGGGTGCCGATCGCCGAGCAGGCCAAGCCCCGCAAGATCGCCATCGGCGGCGACGGCGGAACCAAGCAGATCAACGCCTGACCGTCCCGAGACCGGCCCCGCTCGCGGCGGGCGGGGCCACGGCGCGCCGTTCGTTTCCGGAGGGTTTCGCGGGCTTGGCTCAGCGCGGGCCGCCGCCGCGAACTCCGCGCGCCCGGCCGGCGGGAAGCCGGGCCGCCCGCTCTTTCCGCACCATCCGTTCACCACGCCGATATCCGGTCCGTGCCGGGGCGAGGCCGGGCCGGTCCCGAAGGCTTCGGGACCGGCCCGCGGGGATGTTCCCAGGCGGTCAGCAGGAGATCGCTGCCGCCGCCCAGTCGGCGTGGTCGCTGTCCACTCCGTCGCCGCCGTCGGTGACTCGCAAGTCCAGCACCGAGACGCCGGCGACGTCGACGTTCACCGGTGCCGCCGCGTCGCCATGGCGCAGCACTCCGGTGGCCGCGAGCCGTTTCCCGTCGCCCCAGACCTCGAACGCGACGCTGCCCTTCCCGGTCTCGTCGTCGACTCCGGCCTTCGCACTGAAGTTCGCGCACGAGCCGCCTAGGAACACCCGCACCGACGAAGGCGCGTGCGCGCCGAGCCCGGTCGGATAGACCTGTCCGGCGATCGTGATCGGATGCCCGTCGCCCGCGGCCGTTTCGCCGTTGCTCGTATTGCGCTCCACCGGCCCCCAGCCGTTTTCGCTGGACACGAACGGCAGCGCCGAAACCTGCGACGTACCGCGCGCGGGCAGGGCGGCCGCGACAGTCGACGCCGCCGCGGTTCTGACCACGGCACGGCCAGCCGCGGAGAACTTCGCGGAAGCACTGAGCGCGAGCGGGCCGACCGGCTGGTCGCCGTGGGGCCGGATCGTCCACCGGTGGGTCCACTGGCCGCGGACAACCGGCACGTCAGCCGTCGGCCCATTGTCGACAGTCCAGCCGGACGGCACCGACAACCGTGCCGAAACCTGGTTCAGCGCGGGCATTCCGTCGTCGTGCAGGGTCGTGGTGACCGTGAACGGGCGGTTCGCCGCGGTGACGTCAGGCGCGGCGAGCGCGAGGGTCGTCAGCGGCTGCGCGGCGCCGTGGCCCGGCCACACGCGATAGACCACCGCGCCGTGCGAGGCGACCGTCCCGTGCAACGCGCCCGAACTGTGGCTTTCCTCGCCGGACCACAAATCCCGGACCCGGTACTGCTCCGCGTGCCGCACCCCGAGATCCTCGGCCCGCACCGCGACATCGGCGGGCGCGGCGCCGCGGTTGAACAGCACCACCGCCGCCGAACCGTCCGACATCGGCTTGGCCCACACCTCGGCGTCGCCGTCGTCGCGGATCTTGCGGCCGGACGCGCCGCTCCAGTCCTGGTCGACCGCGACGAGGTCCTTGTTCCGCAGGATCTTCGCGGTCGCCGGGTCCATGGCGCGCAGGTCGTTGCCCGCGATCAGCGGAGCGTTCAGCAGCGCCCACAAGGAAAAGTGCGCGCGGTACTCCGCGTCGGTCATGCCGCCGTTGCCGACCTCGAGCATGTCCGGGTCGTTCCAGGCGTTCGGCCCGGCGTACTTCTCCAGGCCGACCTGCTGGTCCAGGATGCCGGTGAAGCTGTTCCAGCGGTCGCTGATGTCGCCGGTGGTGCGCCACAGTTCGCCGTACCGGGCGCCCCACTGCCACGGCTGGTTCGAACCCCACTCGCAGATCGACAGGACGATCGGCCTTCCGGTGGCCCGCAACGCGTCCGACATGGCCTGGTAGCGCTGGACCGCCGGACGGCCGAGGTTGTTGCAGTTGTCGTACTTCAGGTAGTCCACGCCCCACTCGGCGAACTTGCGCGCGTCCGCGGTCTCGTGGTCGAGGCTCGCCGGGAATCCGGCGCAGGTCTTGGTCCCCGCCGACGAGTAGATGCCGAGCTTCAGGCCGCGCGCGTGCGCGTAGTCGGCGAGCGCCGCGATCCCGTGCGGAAAGCGTTTCGGGTCGGGCCGCAGATCGCCGTTCGCGTCGCGGTCCGGGGCCATCCAGCAGTCGTCGATGTTGAGATAGCGGTACCCCGCGTCCCGCATGCCGCTGGAGACCATCGCGTCGGCGGTCTGCCGGATCAGGTTTTCGTCGATGGCGCAGCCGAATTTGTTCCAGCTGTTCCATCCCATCGGCGGCGCGGGGAGCAGGTTCTGCCCCGGGACGGCGGACGCGGGCGGGCCGAACGCCGCGGTCAGAACCGAGAGCAAAGCTCCCGAGAGGAGCAAGGCCAGCATTCTGCGCATCTCATCACCTCACTGTGCGTCGACTTGCGGCGGCACGCAAAAGCGTGCGGCAAATCGAACATAGTCGCCCGACAACACACAGAAATGCACACGGATGAACCAATGCGAAAGTGGGGATCTCGGCACCGGACCTGCCTTGTCTCACCGAAACCGCACCAGATCCCGCTGTTCCGGACCGCTCGGCCGCCGATATGTTGGATTCTGTTCGATGCCGTCGACCTGCGGGCTCCAGTGCTCCCGCGCCCTCGCCGCGGCGGGGATCGTTCTCCGGCGTCCGGAAATCGCCTCTCCCCGTTGAGGTTTCCGGCTTTCGTCTGGTCTGGACACTCTCCTCAAGGCGAACGCAGTGGGCCTGGCAGCCGGAACCGCGGTTGTCCCTTCGGCGGTAGCGCCCCGGGCCGATCTCCGCCACCCTGAGTCGGTCGACGACAGGGAGGTTCGCGGTGAAGGTCGTGATCGTCGGAGCGGGGATCGGCGGGTTGACCGCGGCCTTGCGGCTGCACCGCGAAGGCGTCGAATGCGCGGTCTACGAACAAAGCGCCCGCATCGGCGAACTCGGCGTCGGCATCAACGCCCTGCCTCACGCGGTCAAGGAACTGGCCGCGCTCGGGCTGCTCGACCAGCTGGACGAGATCGGGATCCGCACCCGCGAACTGTCCTACACCCACCGCCTCGGCCAAGTGATCCTCCGCAAACCCTGCGGTCTCGACGCCGGGTTCACCCTCCCCCAGTACTGCCTGCACCGGGGCAGGCTGCGCGACCTGCTGCTGCGAGCGGTCCAAACGCGGCTCGGTCCCGACGCGGTGCGGACCGGCTGCCGGCTGACCGGTTTCGATCAGGACGCGCAAGGCGTCCGGGCGCACTTCGCCGAGCGGGACAGCGGCGCCCCGGTCACCGTGAACGGCGACGTTCTCGTCGCGGCTGACGGAATCCACTCGGCCGCGCGGTCCCTGTTGTTCCCCGAGGAAGGACCGCCCCGGTGGAACGGCGTCCTGATGTGGCGCGGGGCCGCCGACTGGCCGGAATTCGGCGGCGGCGCTTCGATGATCGTCTCCGGCGGCACCGCGGCCAAACTGGTGATCTACCCGATCGGGCCGGGCAAGTCCGCGGGCAGCAGGCTCACGAACTGGGCCGTCTGCATCCGCACCGGACAACCCGGCTCCCCGCCTCCGGACCGACAGGACTGGGCCAAACCCGGCGACCGGGCGGAGCTGGCCCGGCACCTCGGGTGGTTCCACTGCCCGGCGGTCGACCACGCGGCGCTGGCCGAGGCCACCGAGGAGATCTTCGAATTCCCGATGTGCGACCGGGATCCGCTGCCCGCGTGGTCGCATGGCCGCGTGACGCTCCTGGGCGACGCCGCCCATCCGATGTACCCGATGGGTTCCAACGGCGCCGGCCAGGCGATCCTCGACGCGTCCAGCCTCGCCTGGCACCTCACGCGACGCTCCGACCCCGTCGAGGCGCTTCGCGCATACGAAGCCGACCGCCTTCCGGCCACCAGCGACATCGTGCTGCGCAACCGCCGGGGCGGGCCGGAGAACGTCATCGACGAGGTCGAACGCCGTGCCCCGGAAGGCTTTACCCGCCTCGAAGACGTGATCGACACGGCCACGCTCGAGGCCATCGTCTCCGGTTACGCGCAGGCTTCCGGGGCGTCCCAGCAGCAGGTGAACCGCGCCTGAGCCGTCGTCAGGCGCCCTCCACCGAACCGGGCGGCAGGAAATCGACGTCGTGCAGCGCCGACACCCGGACCACCTCTTCCGGGTCCGTCAGGTTGTGCAGCTTGTCGAACAGCGTCGCGAGCTTCCCGGCCGGGCTCACCCAGAACAGCCCGCGGGTCATGCCCTCGCTGCGGTTGTAGTACGCGTGCGGGAGCCCCTTCGGCATCCGCACGGTGTCGCCGGGGCCCGCGGTTTCCCACTTGCCGTCGAGGTAAAGCGTGAACACGCCTTCCAGGATGTAGATGTGCTCGTCCTGGGTCGGATGAACGTGCGGCGGCACGCCGGTGCCGGGCGGATCGAGGGTCTCGAACGCGAAGCTCGACTCGCTGGCCGCCTTCATCGAGTAGGTGTGGCCGAGCACGTTCCACACCTTGTTCCGCATGCCCTCGCGGGCGGGCGTGATCCCCTTGGGCAGGGGACCGAGCACGATTTCCTCGCCGGTCATCACACCTCCTGGCCGATGGTTCGTCCGGTAAGGACTCTGCGCTATCGCGCCGCCGGTGTACAGCCGCCAGTCGCGACGGCTAGGTCGCGAAGGCGAGGAGACCGTCCGCGAGCACTGGTGTCCCGTCCGCCGCACGGAACTCCGTGACGATGAGCGCTGCGCCCGTTCGCGCCTCGGCATCCGGAAAGCAAAGCGGCTTGCGGTCCGCGCGGGGACCTCTGAGGGAATCTGATTCCTTCGGGGCGGCGCTCGCGGACTTGAAGGCACCAGCTGAGGCGGCGCGGCTACACCAGCGAATAACCGCTCAGTTGTACTCGGAAATCTCCACCCCGAACGTCCCCGGCTCCAGCGCCTCGAAGATATGCGGCACATCCCCGGGGTAACAGATGTAGTCCCCCGGCAGCATCTCCACCGGATCGTCCATGATCCCGATCCGCGCCCGCCCCGCGCACAGCACCGTGTGCTCGACCACGCCGCTCATGTGCGGATCCGACCGCCGCGGGATGCCCGGCTCCGCGCTCACCAAGTAGATGTCCCGGCGCGCCGCGGACGGGCATGCGGACAGCAGAGTGCACGCGTAGTCGGCGTGTTCGGCGAACACTGTCGGTCCCTTGCCCGCCCGGATCACCTTCACCTCCTGTCGCTCCGGCTCGACCAGTCGCGAGAACGGCACGTCCAGCGCGACGCCGAGTGCCCACAGCGTCTCCACGCTCGGATTGCCCGATCCCGATTCCAGCTGGGACAACGTGGATTTCGCCAGGCCGGCCCGGCGCGCGACCTCGGTCAGCGAGAGGCCGGCGCGGGCCCGCTCGCGGCGCAGGGACGCCGCGATGATGTCCAGCGGCGCGCCCGTGCTCTCGTTCGGCATGTGTGTTCGCTCCATCAGTCTTCTCGTTCGCCTTGACGAACAGGCCCCGACGTGTTCAGCATAGGACACTATGCGTTCGATTTGGCGAACACTCGATCGCGGCCTCGCCCGCGACATCGGTCTCGTGTGCCTGGCCGACACCCTCGTCGGCGTCTCCTACGGCGCCATCGCGGTGGGCTCCGGCTTCCCGCTGTGGGCGCCGATGCTGCTGTCCCTGCTGGTCTTCGCCGGCGCGTCGCAGTTCATGTTCGTCGGCATCGTCGCCTCGGGCGGCAATCCGCTCGCCGCGGTCGCCGCCGGGCTGCTGGTGAACACGCGGCACGTGCCGTTCGGGTTCGCGGTCGGCGACGCGCTCGGCCGCGGCCTGCTCGGGCGGCTGGCCGGGAGCCACCTGATGATCGACGAATCGGTGGCGTTCGCGCTGGCCCAGCGCGAGGCGGACCGGCGACGGGCGGCGTACTGGGCGTGCGGCATCGGGCTGTTCGTGTGCTGGAACCTCGGGGTCGTGGTCGGCGCGTTCGCGGGGTCCGCGATCAGCGACACCGACGCGTTCGGTCTGGACGCCGCCTTCCCGGCGGTGCTGCTGGCACTGGTGCTGCCGTCGCTGAAGGACCGGGCCGCGCGGCTTCCGGTGCTGATCGGCGTGATGGTCGCGCTCGTGGCCACTCCCCTGCTCCCGGCGGGTCTGCCGGTGCTGCTGGCGCTGGTCGGAGTGGTCGCCGGAGCCGCGGCGAAGGAGCCGAAGCCGCTGGAAGGAGCGCACTGATGGACGGCGCGGAACTGATCGTCGCGACGCTCGTGCTGGCGGCGGGAACGTTCGCGTTCCGCCTCGCCGGGCCGCTGCTGCGCACGAAAGTGCGGCTGTCGCCGCGGGCCGAGCGGCTGATGACGCTGTCGGCGGTGGTGCTGCTCGCCGCGCTGGTCGCGACCAGCGCGTTGACCCAGGGACACGAATTCGCCGGGATCGCGCGACCGGCCGGGGTACTGGTGGGCGGGGTGCTCGCGTGGCGGAAGGCGCCGTTCGTGCTCGTGGTAATCGCCGCCGCGGCGACCGCCGCCTTGCTCAGGCTCGCCGGAGTGCCGTGACCGTTCCACGGGAAAATTGCGCGGCGCCTTTCGAGGCAGAATTCCCGGTTAGCGAACAAATGAATTTCCGCCCGGCGGGCAATAACGATCGGGAGGGGGAGACGAGTGCTCGTCTCCCCCTCCCGCCGGCGGGGAAATCAGTTTCGGTTCATCGAGCGGCAATCGCCCGCGAACCGGTCGCGCCGACAGCGCCGCACGACGGTTCGTCCGGCTGCGCGGACACGCTCACCGCGTCCCAAGCAGCCTTCACCGAGTTGAATTCGGTGCAGCCGTTCGGGAACAGGCTCTTCGCCGCGGTCAGCGTCCAGGTGCGGTAGCTCTGGTAGGAGCTGCCGCTGGTCTTGAGCAGCATCGCGTTGTAGAAGATCTTCACCGCGGTCTGCACGCCGACCCCGGTGACCGTCGAGTTGTTGCACGTCGGGCTGGTCGGCTGGCCGTTGGTCGGGTTCGAACCCTCGGCCAGCAGGTAGAACCAGTGGTTGCCGGGACCGGCCGCGGCGTGCACCTCGGTGCCCGGGATCGAGTCGTCGTAGCAGTTCGCGTGGCCGAGCTGGGACGGGTCGTACATGTTGCGGATCGGGCCGCTGCCGACGAGGTTCACCTGGTTGCCGACGAGGAAGTCCGGGACCGCGTACGGCGCGGGCTCGTTGGCGAACCATTCGGACGAGGCCCCGAAGACGTCCGCGACGAATTCCTGGGTGCCGCTGCCGGACATGCTGCCGGGCGTGTGGTCGTCGATGCCGTGGCCGAACTCGTGCCCGATCACGTCCAGCGAGCCGATCCACTGGCCCGCGGTGTTGTTGCCGACCTGGACCTGGGTGCCGTCGTAGTAGGCGTTCTGCTCGTTGAGGCCGACGCGGATCGGCCAGGCGCCGCCGTTGCCGTCGAAGCTGTTGCGGCCCAGCCATTGCGTCAGCATCTTGTTCTCTTGCTGGATGCCGTACAGGGCGTCGGCGCAGCCGGTTTCCTTGTCGGTCTCGTCGCCGTTGCCCCAGCTGTCCGTCGACTTCGTGAAGGTCTGCTGGGTGGAAGCGTCCTGGCAGCTGAGGTTCGCGATGGTCGGGTCGGTCATCGAGAAACCGCCGGCGCCGTCCGAGGTCGTGTCGAGGTGCAGCGGCTCCGGGCCGTTCCACACGCCCTGCGCGTCGCCGTAGGCCACGTGCTCCTGCGTGTGCAGGACCTTGCCGGTCGTCGCGTCGACGACGACGTCCAGCTTGCTCGGTCCTTCGGCGTTCCGGCCGGTCACGCGGGTCGTCCAGGCGAGTTTCGGGCTGCCGAGCGCGTATGCGGCCAGCGTCGCGGGCCGCACACTGTCCACAGTGGGCACCTGGGTGCGGGCGATCGCTTCGGCTTGCTTCGCGGTCAGCTTCGGCGACGTGCTGGGCAGGTTGATCGCGGCGGTCTGCGCGACCGAGGTGGCGAGGACCTGGCCCGCGGAGTTCGTGGACACGACGAAGTCGCCGCCGATGACCGGAATGCCTTTGTAGGTGCGGTCGTAGGGCACGTACTTCAGCCCGTTGGTCGACGAGATCACCTTGTGCTGCTGGAAAACGTCGTCCTTGCTGGCGTGCAGCGCGGCGGGCCGGGAGGCGACCAGCGCCTGCGCGGCATTCGCGGCCATCGCCTCGGCGGCCTGCGGACTCTGCGGTTCGAGCGGCTGTGCGTGAGCGGCGGTGGCCGTGGTGACGGCCCCGGCCAAGACCCCGGCTGCGAGCAGCACGAGCGGTCGGCGCGATTTCATCGGCGGTGTTCTCCTCCGGACAGGCCGGATCAGGCCCGGGGGTGGGGGCCGGATTCGGAAGTGGAATGGGATCGAACCCCGACAAGAGTCGGGTTTTTCCCAACTCCGGACAACCGACGAAGGTCGTTAAGTTATCAACTTCGCGGCATCAGCTCTGATTTCCGGTCCGCGTTTTCCGGAAATTCCTCTTTCCGCCCAAGAAACGCCAGCCGCCCACCATGGCAGCAGACCGGCGTTAAGGATGAATCCGGCATCAATTCGCCGGTTAATCCTTTGTAGACAGTCGTTCCGGTGCCGTCCACAGTGGAATCGGACACCCCTCGGCGCCGGAGCCGGGGGTAAGCGAACGGCTGGTCCCGGGCCGCCCGCCTTGCTTCCCGCGGGGTCGCGGGTGTGTGATCGGGGACACAGTTGCACCATCCGCCGTCGCTGAGGAGGCCGTCATGGCCGACAAGCAGAACAGGAGTACCGACCCCGGGGCCGCCGTCGCTGTGGACGACCCCGCCAAGGTGCGCAACGTCGTCCTCGTCGGGCCTTCCGGTTCCGGGAAGACCACGCTCACCGAGGCACTGCTCGCCGCGTCCGGCACCGTGCCGCGCGCCGGTTCGGTCGTCGAGGGCACCACCGTGTGCGACCACGACCCGGCAGCCGTGCGCCAGCAGCGCTCAGTCGGGCTTTCCGTCGCCCCGGTGCTGCACGCCGGGCACAAAATCAACCTCATCGACACCCCGGGATACGCCGATTTCGTCGGCGAGCTGCGCGCCGGCCTGCGCGCCGCGGACGCCGCGCTGTTCGTCGTGTGCGCCGCCGAGGGCGTGGACGCCGCCACCATCGCCGTGTGGGAGGAATGCGCGTCGGTGGGCATGCCGCGCGCCGTCGTGGTGTCTCGGCTCGACCACCACCGCGCCGACGCGCTCGCCGAGATCGCCGCCTGCCAAGCCGCCTTCGGCGCGGGCGTGCTGCCGCTGTACCTCCCCGCGCCGGACGGCCTGGTCGGGCTCGTCACCCAGCGCCGGTACGACTACTCCGCCGGCTACCCGCCGCGCGTGAGCGACCCGGACCCGGCCGTCGCGAGCGAGTTCGCCGACGCCCGCAACGAACTGATCGAGGGCATCATCGCCGAGAGCGAGGACGAGACCCTCATGGACCGCTACCTCGGCGGCGAGGAGATCGCCGAGGACGTGCTGATCGCCGACCTCGAAACGGCCGTCGCGCGCGGTTCGTTCCACCCGGTCATCCCTGTGTGCGCGACCAGCGGGATCGGGCTGTCCGAGGTGCTCGACGGCATCGTGCGGGCCTTCCCCTCGCCGCTGGAACACCAGCCGCCCGGCGTGACCAGCCCCGACGGCGCCGAGCACGACGCACTGACCGCCGACCCGGCCGGCCCGCTCGCCGCCGAGGTCGTGCGCACCGCGGTGGACTCGTACGTGGGACGCGTTTCGCTCGTCCGGGTGTTTTCCGGGACACTGCGCCCGGAGAACGCCGTGCACGTCTCGGGCCACGGCCTCACCGAACGCGGCCACGAAGACCACGACGCCGACGAGCGCGTCGCCCACCTCTATTCACCGCTCGGCGCGAACCTGCGCGAGGTGCCGTACTGCGTCGCGGGCGATCTGTGCGCGCTTACCAAAGTGGGTTCCGCCGAAACCGGCGACACCGTGTCGTCGCCGGAGGATCCGCTGCTGATGAAGCCGTGGCGGATGCCCGAACCGCTGCTTCCGGTCGCTGTCGTCGCGAAGTCCCGCAGCGACGAGGACACGTTGTCCCGCAATCTTTCCCGCCTCGTCGCGGGCGATCCGACCCTGCGCTTGGAACGCAACGCGGAGACCGGCCAGCTCGTGCTGTGGTGCATGGGCGAGGCACACGCGGACGTCGTTCTGTCGCGCTTGCGCGCGGGCGGGGCGGACGTCGGCACCGAGCCGGTGCGGATCAGCCTGCGTTCCACCTTCGCGAAACCTGCCCGCGGACACGGACGGCATGTGAAGCAGTCCGGCGGGCACGGGCAGTTCGCGGTGTGCGACATCGAAGTCGAGCCGCTGCCCCGTGGCGGCGGATTCGAGTTCGTGGACAAGGTGGTCGGCGGTGCCGTGCCGCATCAGTTCATCCCGAGCGTCGAGAAGGGCGTCCGGGCGCAACTGCAGCGCGGCGTCCAAGACGGCTATCCGGTGGTGGATGTGCGGGTGACGCTGACCGATGGGAAGGCGCACAGCGTCGACTCTTCGGACGCCGCGTTTCAGACCGCGGGCGCGCTGGCCCTGCGGGAAGCCGCTGCGGCAAGCCGGATCTCGCTGCTGGAGCCGCTGGACAGCGTCGAGGTGAGCCTGCCGGACGAGCATCTGGGCACGGTGCTGGGCGACCTGTCGTCCCGCCGCGGCCGGGTGCTGGGCACGGAATCCGGGGAAGGCGGGCACACCGTGGTGCACGCGGAGGTGCCTGCCGCGGAACTGCTGCGGTATGCGGTGGATCTGCGGTCTCTTACCTCGGGGACGGCTACTTTTACGCGTCGGCATGCCCGGTTCGAACCGATGCCGGAGGGGGCGGCGGTCCCGACCTGACCCGGGCGAAGTACGTGAGGGGAACCCTCAGGGAATCTGATTCCCTCAGGGTTCCCCTCACGTACTCCGCGGGGCGCGACGGTCAGAACTCGAACCCGCCCGGCCGCCCGTTCCGGTCCGCCACCAACCCCGCCAGCGTCGCCACCGCGATCTCCGCCGGAGTCCGCGAACCGATGTTCAGCCCCACCGGCCGGTGCACCCGCGCGATGTCCGGCTCCGCCACGCCCAGCGCGCGCAGCGCCTCGAGATGCGGGCCCGGATGCCGAGGATTGCCCAGCACGCCCACCCACCGAGTCGGCACCGCCAGTGCGGCCTGCAGAACCGCGCCAAGCTCCGGCCGGTGATGGTCCGTCACCACGACATCCGCGTCCGGCCCCGGGGAAGGCGCGGTCGTGCGGACCTCGACGCCCTCGGGAGCATCGCTCGCCCGCGCCTCGTCCGGCTCGAAAAGCACGGCGTGGTAACCCAAATCGGCCGCATAGCGGAGCAGGTACCGGGCCACCGGCGAGGCGAACACCGCCACCAAAGTCCGTTCGGCGGGGGCCTCTTCGACCTCGCCGTGTGCGACGGCGCAGGCATCGGGTTCGGTCGTCATGCGCCTCAGTCTGCCTCAGAGGTCCGGTTCGGCGAATTCGAAGTACTCCGGCAGCGGCGCGGTCCCGGCCAGCTTGAAGTACCGCACCTTCCGGCGGCGCCGCAGCGCCAGCGTGTCCCGCACCGCGTCGTTGTGCACTCGGCGGGCGATGACGACCCGGTGTTCGGCGTCCGTTAACTCCTCGGCGAGCACCACCGGCAGCCGGGACCGGTCGATCGGGGCCAGGACCAGCGTCAACTCGTTCTCGGCGGCCTCGCGGTCCGGCCGCGTGGCGCCCTCCGCTCGCGCGGCTGCGGCGTGCAGGTCGGCACCGTCGTGCAGTACGGCAGCGACCGCTCGCGCTACCACGGCCCGCCGCGCGAGAGCAGCCTCCAAGGCAGCCCAGCCGGCGTCGGTCCGGACGTGCAAGCGGTCGAGGCGGTTCGCGGTCGCCACCAGGAACAGCCCGCCGAGCACCACGACCGCGGCCGCCGCCACGAGCAGCCACACCAGCACCGTCACGCGAGCTCCCGCTCCCCCGCCGCGACCAGCCGGGGATCCGCCGCGATGGCCGTTTCGTACACCCGCAGCACCTGAGTGACCACGACCGCCCAGTCGTACGCCGTCACCCGTTCGCCCGCCGCGGCCGCGAGCGACGCCCGGCGCGCCGGGTCGCCCAGCAGTTCGCGCAGGCCGTCCGCCAGAGACGCCGGGTCGCCGGTCGTGGTGAGCATTCCGGCGTGGCCGTCGTCGAGCACGCGGCGGAACGAGTCGAGACCGCTGGCCAGCACCGGAGTGCCCGCGGCCATCGCCTCGGTCAGGATCATCCCGAAGCTCTCGCCGCCGGTATTCGGCGCGCAGTAGACGTCCACACTGCGCAGCGCCCGCGCCTTCGTCTCGTCGTCGACCTGGCCCAGCAGCTCGATGTGCGGCCACAGCTGCGGCCCCGCCATCCGCCGCAGCTGCTCCGGCTCGCCGCGGCCGACCACGAGCAGCCGCAGGTCCTCGAACTCCGGCAGCAGCCGCCGCGCGGCCTCCAGCAGCACGTCCATGCCCTTGCGCGGTTCGGTGAACCGCCCGACGAACCCGATCGTGCCGCCCGCACGCGGGTAGCCCTCCAGCGGCAGCGCCCGCGAAAAGAACTCGACATCGACGCCGTTCGGGATCTCGACCGCGTCGCCGCCCGCGTGCTCCACCTGCACCCGCCGGGCCAGCGCGGACACCGCGATCCGCGCGGTGATCTTCTCCAGCAGCGGACGGAGCACCGGCTGGAACGCGGCCAGCGTCCGCGAGCGCGTCGTCGCGGTGTGGAAGGTGGCCACGATCGGCCCGTCCGCGACCTTCAGCGCCAGCAGCGACAGACTCGGCGCGGCCGGTTCGTGCAGGTGCAGCACGTCGAAGCCGTTGTCCCGGATCCACCGTCGCACCCGGGCGTAGGAAACCGGCCCGAACTGCAGCCGCGCGACCGAGCCGTTGTACGGGATCCCCAGCGCTTTGCCCGCCGGGTGCACGAAATCCGGCAGCTGCGCGTCCTCGTCCGCCGGGGCCAGCACCGACACCTGGTGCCCGCGTTCGAGCAGCGCCCGCGCCAGGTCGATCACGTGCCCTTGGACCCCGCCGGGAACGTCGAACGAATACGGGCACACGATCCCGATCTTCAACCCGCGCGCCACCCGGGTCAGCTCGCTTCTTCCAGCGCCGTCGCGGCCGCGTCGGCGGGCCAGAACGGCTGCAGCATGTGCCAGTCGGCCGGATGCGCGGCGATGTCGCCGGCGAACACGTCGGCCAGGGCCTGGGTCGCGGCGGGCACCTCGGCCCGCGCGGTGACGCGGATGCGCGGGTGGATCCGGATCTCCCAGCCGTCCTCGGTGAACCAGCAGCCGGTCGGCAGCAGCGCGGCGCCGGTGGTCGCGGCGAGCCGCGCCGGGCCGGGCGGCAGGTGCGTCTGCTCGCCGAAGAACCGCACCGGGATCCCGGACGACGTCAGGTCCCGGTCCCCCAGCAGGACCACCACCTTGTTCTCGCGCAGCCGCCGCAGCAGCAGCCGCATGGCCGCGCTGTCGCCGGTCAGCGGCACGATCTCGAAGCCGAGCGATTCCCGGAACTCCACGAACCGGCGGTACAGCGATTCGGGCTTGAGCCGCTCCGCGACGGTGGTGAAGGTGCCCGCGTAGCTGGCGAGCCAGACGCCCGCGATGTCCCAGTTCCCGCTGTGCGGCAGCGTCATCACCGCGCCGTTGCCCTCGGCGAGCGCCGCGTCGATGTTCTCCGCGCCAGTCACCGTCACCTGCTTCGCGACCGCCGCGTGGTCCATCGCCGGGAGCCGGAACGTCTCGAACCAGTACCGCGCGTACGACCGCATCGCGCGCCGGACCAGCTCGTCCAGCTCCGCTTCCCCAGCCTGCGGCACGACACGGGCGAGGTTCGCGCGCAGCTGCCGCACTCCCCCGCCGCCGCGCCGGGCCGCCATGTCGGCGCCGAAGGCGAACGTCGCCGACCCGAACGACTCCGGCAGCCGCCGCGTGAGCCGCCAGCCCGTCGCGTAGCCGAACTCGCTGAGTCGCTGGGACAGTGTGCTCACGGTTGCGCCCCGCCCGCCGATGAGTCGGCCTGTTTCGCCGCGGCCGCCCGCGCGGCGCTAGCCACCGCCGCGGCCCGCTGCAGCAGCGTGATCACCGACAGCACGGCGAGCAGCCACAGTGTGATCTCGACGGTGTAAGGCACGCCCAAGCCGTGCAGCCCGGTGCCGACCAGGGCGATGATGAGCCGCTCCGCGCGTTCCACCAGCCCGCCGTCGGCTTCGAGACCGGACGCTTCGGCGCGCGCCTTCACGTAGGAAATGACCTGGGCCAGCACGAGACAGATCAGCGCGGCGGCCGCGGCCCGGTTGTTGTGGTCCTGCACGAAGCACCACCACGCGATCGCGGCGAACAGCGCGCCGTCGACCAGCCGGTCGCAGGTCGCGTCGAGCACCGCGCCGAACGGCGTGCCGTACCCGCGGGCGCGGGCCATCGCGCCGTCGAGCAGGTCGAGCATCGCGAAGCCCCACACGGTGAACGTGCCCCACAGCAGCATGCCCTGCGGGAAGAAAACCAGTGCGCACGCGACGGCGCCCGCGGTGCCGAGCACGGTCATCGCGTTCGGGGTCAGTCCGGCGCGGACCAGGGTGGCGCCGATCGGGTCCGTCACGCGGGAGACCGAGGCACGGGCGAAAATGTTGAGCATCTTCCTCGTCTGTGCACCTGATTCGGGGGCGGGTGGGCGACGAAAGCCTATCGACCCCGCTCACCGGACCGGACGTGCCCGCCCGCGACCCGCCGGAACGTCAGCCGGATTTCGGCAGTTCGACGACCGGCGCGGCGAATTCCGCGGCCTCTTCGGCTTCCCGGACCGCCTGGCACTTGGGCCGCAGCCCGGCCAGGATCGCCTCGGAAATCTCGCCGAGCTGGCGCACCTGCTCGGCGCTCAGCTGGTCGAACAGCGTCTCCCGGACCGCCTCGACGTGCCCGGGCGCGGCCTCTTCGAGCGCGGCGAACCCGGCCTCGGTGAGCACCGCCCACGACCCGCGCTTGTCCGTGGGGCACGACTCGCGCTGGACCCAGCCCTTGGCCTCCAGCCGCGCCACCGCGTGCGAGAGCCGGCTGCGCGACGAACCGCGCACCGACGCGAGTTCGCTCATCCGCAGCCGCCGTCCGTCCGCTTCGGACAGCGCGACGAGCACCTCGTAGTACGTGTGCGGCATGCCCGACTCGTGCTGCAGCTGTCCTTCGAGGTGGGCGTGCAGCAGCGAGCTGGCCTGGGCGTAGGAGCGCCAGACCCGCTGCTCTTCGTCGTTCAGCCAGCGTGGTTCGGACATATCGTCATCATACGCTGGTTGAGCACTCAATTACCGCCGCGCGACGGGCCTCACCACGCGCCCGCGAGCAGGTCGCGGGTTTCGCCGAGCAGCTGCGGCAGCACCTTGGTGTGCCCGATCACCGGCATGAAGTTCGCGTCGCCGCCCCAGCGCGGCACCAGGTGCTGGTGCAGGTGCGCGGCGATGCCCGCCCCGGCGATCACGCCCTGGTTCATCCCGATGTTGAACCCGTGCGCCGCCGACACCGCCCGGATCACGCCCATCGCGTGCTGCGTGAACTCCGCCAGCTCGCGCGTCTCCTCGGGCGTGAGGTCCGGGTAGTCCGCGACGTGCCGGTACGGGACCACCATCAGGTGGCCCGGGTTGTACGGGTACAGGTTCAGCACCGCGAACACGGTCTCGCCGCGGGCCACGATCAGCGCGCGCTTGTCGTCGCCGAGCCCGGGCAGGCGGCAGAACGGGCAGCCGTCGGACTCGTCGCCGTCCGGCTTGTCCTGGCCGCGGATGTAGGCCATCCGGTGCGGGGTCCACAGCCGCTGCAGCGCGTCCGGGACCCCGACCCCGTCCTGTTCGACGAGTTCCGGCTCGGTCACTTCAGGATCTTCTCCACGGCCTCGGCCGACGGCGACGCGTTCTCCCGGCGGGCGACCCATTCGGCGATCGCCTCGACGGCCTGCTCCACCGGGACGCCGTTGATCTGGCCGCCGTCGCGGAACCGGAACGACACCGCGCCCGCCTCCGCGTCCTTCGCGCCGGCCAGCAGCAGGAACGGCACCTTCTGCGTGGTGTGCGTGCGGATCTTCTTCTGCATCCGGTCGTCGCTCGCGTCGACCTCGACCCGGATCCCCTTGGCGCGCAACGCCTTCTCCACGCCGCGCAGGTACTCGACCTGGTCGGCGGTGATCGGGATGGCGACCGTCTGCACCGGCGACAGCCACGCCGGGAACGCGCCCGCGTAGTGCTCGGTCAGCACGCCGAAGAACCGCTCGATCGACCCGAACAGCGCGCGGTGGATCATGATCGGCCGCTGGCGGCTGCCGTCGGACGCGGTGTACTCCAGGCCGAAGCGCTTGTTCTGGTTGAAGTCCAGCTGGATGGTCGACATCTGCCAGGTGCGGCCGATGGCGTCCTTCGCCTGCACCGAGATCTTCGGGCCGTAGAAGGCCGCGCCGCCCGGGTCCGGCACCAGTTCGAGACCGGAGTCGACGGCGGCCTGGCGCAGCGTCTCGGTGGCCTCCTCCCACTCCCAGTCCTCGCCGATGAACTTGTCCGAGTCGCCCCGGGTGGACAGTTCGAGGTAGAAGTCGGACAGGCCGTAGTCGGCCAGCAGGTCCAGCACGAACTTGAGCAGCGACCGCAGCTCGGACGGCATCTGCTCCTTGGTGCAGTAGATGTGCGAATCGTCCATCGTCAGGCCGCGCACGCGGGTGAGGCCGTGCACGACGCCGGACTTCTCGTAGCGGTAGACGGTGCCGAATTCGAACAGCCGCAGCGGCAGTTCGCGGTAGGACCGCCCGCGCGAGCGGAAGATCAGGTTGTGCATCGGGCAGTTCATGGCTTTGAGGTAGTAGTCCTCTTCCTCGAACTGCACCGGCGGGAACATGGTGTCCGCGTAGTACGGCAGGTGCCCGGAGGTGTGGAACAGGTCGCCCTTGGAGATGTGCGGCGTGTTCACGAACTCGTAGCCGGCTTCCTCGTGCCTGCGGCGCGAGTAGTTCTCCAGCTCGCGGCGGATGATGCCGCCCTTGGGGTGGAACACCGGCAGCCCGGAGCCGATCTCCTCGGGGAAGGAGAACAGGTCCAGCTCCGCGCCGAGCTTGCGGTGGTCGCGGCGCTCCGCCTCGGCGATGCGCTCGAGGTGGGCGTCCTGCGCCTCGGCCGATTCCCACGCGGTGCCGTAGATCCGTTGCAGCTGCGGGTTTTTCTCGTTGCCGCGCCAGTACGCCGCGGCCACGCGGGTGAGCTTGAAGGCCGGGATGAACTTGGTGGTGGGCACGTGCGGGCCGCGGCAGAGGTCGCTCCACACGCGCTCCTTGGTGCGCGGGTCGAGGTTGTCGTAGATGGTCAGCTCTCCGCCGCCCACCTCCATCACCTCGGTGGTGTCCACATCGGACTTGATGTCCACCAGTTCGAGCTTGAAAGGCTCGTTCGCCAGCTCTTCCTTGGCCTCGTCGGTCGAGGCGAAGACGCGGCGCGAGAACTGCTGCGCGCCCTTGACGATCTGCTTCATCCGCTTCTCGAGCTTCTGCAGATCCTCGGGCGTGAACGGCTTTTCGACGGCGAAGTCGTAGTAGAAACCGTCGCGCACCGGCGGGCCGATGCCGAGCTTGGCGTCCGGGAATTCCTGCTGCACGGCCTGGGCGAGCACGTGCGCGGCGGAGTGCCGGATCACGCTGCGGCCGTCCTCGGTGTTCGCCGCGACCGCTTCGACCGAGACCTCGGCTTCCGGGGCCCACGCGAGGTCGCGCAGTTTCCCGTCGGCGTCGCGCACGACGACGATCGTGTCCGGGCCCTTGGTGGGCAGCCCGGCTTCGCGCACCGCGGCGCCCGCCGTAGTGCCCGCCGGCACCACCACGCGCGGGGCGGGTACGGCGGCTACTGACGACGGCTGGGACACGATCGGGCTCCTTCGGGAGAAGTGATGGAAACGGCTTCCGCTGATGCTAGTCGGCGGCGATAAACCCGATTCGACCGCCGTCACCCGGGGACGCCGAAAGGCCGCCCCTGGCGTGCGGGGCGGCCTCTCGGCGGCGAAAGAAGGGTCAGAGCGTGTCGACGACCTGGTCGAAGTCGAGCCGCGGCAGGCGGTCGAACCACGGGTTCTCGCCCGGCTTGCCGACGTTCACCACGACGAGCGAGCGCCAGTTGTTGCCGGAGAAGAACTCCTTGTCCACACCCGCGGCGTCGAAGCCGGTCATCGGGCCCGCGGCCAGTCCGGCGGCGCGCACGCCGATGATGAAGTAGCCGACCTGCAGCAGCGAGTTCAGCTTGGAGAACTCGACGCGGCCGGACTCGTCGGCGAAGTTGTCCTTGACGCCGGGGTTGTGCGGGAAGATCTGCGGGATGTTCTCGTGGAAGTCCACGTCCGCGGCCAGGATGACGGTCAGCGGCGCGGCCTCGGTCTTGGCGCGGTTGCCCTCGGCCATGTGCGGCAGCAGCCGCTGCTTCGCCTCGTCGCTGCGGATCGCCAGCGCGCGCAGCGGCTGGGTGTTCATCGAGGTCGGGGCCCACTTGACGAGGTCGTAGATCGCGCGGACCTGCTCGTCGGTCACCGGCTCGGAGCTGAAGCTGTTGGCCGTGCGCGCCTCGCGGAACAGCAGGTCCTGCACCTCGGCGGGCACCTGCAGCTGCTGGGACTCTGCGAAAGTAGTCATCGGATCCGTCGTTCCTTCCCGTGCTGTCGCCTACGCACGGCACCAACATGGTTGAACGCTTGACTATTTCTCGTCCGGCGCGGTTGTGACTCAGCGCACGGACGACGGCCGCCGGCCCTGATGGACCGGCGGCCGTCGTCAGCGGAATCCGTGCAGGTCAGTAGGCGCCCTGCCCGGCCAGCACGGCGCGGAAGGTCTTCCAGAGGATCACCAGATCGAGAGCGAGCGACCAGTCCTCGACGTAGCGGAGGTCGAGCCGGATGCTCTCCTCCCACGACAGATCGCTGCGCCCGCTCACCTGCCACAGCCCGGTCAGCCCAGGCTTCACCAGCAGCCTGCGGCGCGCGGCCGGGGCGTACGTCGCCGTCTCCTCCGGCAGCGGCGGCCGCGGTCCGACCAACGACATCCGTCCGGCGACGACGTTGAACAGCTGCGGCAGTTCGTCCAGCGAGTACCGGCGCAGCAGCCCGCCGACCTTCGTGACGCGCGGGTCCTTCTTCATCTTGAACAGCGGTCCCGCGCCTTCGTTCGCCGTCTCCAGGTCGTGCCGGATCAGGTGCGCGTTCACGACCATGGTGCGGAATTTGAGCATCGTGAAGGCTTCGCCGTCCTTGCCGATGCGCCGCTGCCGGTAGATCACCGGACCGCGGTCGCCCGCCTTCACCGCTACCGCGATCGCCAGCAGCAGCGGCGAGAACAGCGCGAGCAGCAACGCCGCGCCGCAGCGGTCGACGACCTCCTTGACGAAACGGCGTCCGCCGGTGAACGCGGGCGCGGTGACCCGCAGCAGCGGCATGCCCAGCACTCCGCTGACGTTCAGCCGCGGCCCGGCGACCTCCATCAGCATCGGCGCGACGACCATTTCCGACGACGTGCCTTCGAGATCCCAGGCGAGCCGCTGCAGCCGCTCCGGATTCCAGTACTGGTCGGCCGTGATCGCGACGACCCGGTATCCGCCGCGGCGCACGTGCCGGGAAAGCTCTTCGAGCCGCCCGACGACCGGAACGCCCTCGATCTCGCCGTGCCCGGTGGACGTGCAGACCGCTTCGACCCGCCACCCGACGTGCGCTTCGGTCCGGGTCCGCTTGATGAGGTCGGCGACGGTCTCGGCGTCGCCCGCCGCCATCACCGGCAGCAGGCACAGCCCGCGCCGCCGTCTCCGGTGCAGAATCTGCCGGAGCACATATCGCTGGGGAAACAGCACTAATGCGACAGCGGGGACTACGAAAAACACCCAGGGCTGCACTTCGAGCGCACCGAACAACAGTCCGCCGAATGCGACCAGCACGGCCGCGGTGATCAGCGCCCGGCCCAGCGTCCGGTACTCCTCCGGGCCCTCCCCCAGCACCCGAGCGCTCCAGGCCCGGCTGACCGGAAGGGCGCATAGGATCGCGAACGCGGTGCCGAACGCGTGCATGTCGTGCGGAGCGACGCGGTCGATGATGAACGCGCTGATCGCGATCACCGCGCAGGCCGCGACGAGATCCGACGCGATCACGGTCCGGCGGTACCGTTTCTCCCATTCCGCGGCGTGCGTTTTCGGCGGATCCCCTTCCGCCGGGCACACCGTCGCCGGGTCGAGCCGGTCGTCGGCGGCACGGCCGGGCGGCGGGGCCGCCACGTCGACCGGCGGTGCGGGGACCGCCCGAAGGTCGACCTGCGGCAGCGAAACGCCGTCCGCGGGCCATGGCCGCACCGGTTCTTCCATCAGTCCTCCCGCGCTACGCAAGCTCCCCGGACCTGATCGCCACCGGCACACTGAGTCAGGACCGTCAATCACAATCAGTGATCATGAGACGGTTCGGCCCACTGCCGCCGAAGGTGTGACACTCGCCAAGGTATCGGGTGGTCAGCGGGCGGCGTTACAGAGATTTTCCAGCCACAGCCTGCGAGTCTTCCCTGTCAGGAAGCACCGGGAAGATAACGGGAATGTCACGATGGGTCACGCTGACTCGGCAACGGAAATTACCCCCAGTAGTCAAGTTTCCCACTACCTACACCGAACGGCCCAGCGGGCCCGCAGCCGTTTCAGCTCCCCCGCGCGGGTCACCGGCCGCGGGCGAACCCGCCCCAACCGCCGTTCGGGCACAAGCTCTGCGCCGACTCGCCGATTTCCTTTGCCCCCCAATGCGATCCGCTCCGAAATGCGCAGGACGTCCCGTCTTCGACCATCTGGGTGGTCTGAACCATTCTCGACGCGCTCCCGGCCGCGTCGCGGACCCCCGCCGCACATTTCTCCCGGATTAGCCCGGAACCCGCCTTCGCGGCGGTTCCGGGTCCACACTGGACACTCGAAAAGCGCAGGTCTTGGCTCAGGCCGTCGGCGGCGCCGCGGCCGTCGCGTTGAGCGCGGTCACCACGGCCCGCTCCTCGAAGTCGAAGTGCGCCTCCAGTTCGCCGGCGAGGCGCTCCAGCTCGGTCCGCAGCTTCTCCGGGTCGGATTCGCCCGGGACGAAGCCGTCGACCAGTTCCCGGATCGATACCTGGAGCCGCGCCACCACGTGATGCTGCTCGGCGAGCTGCGCGATCGCCGGGGCGAGCGCCGGGAACTGCTCGGCCAGCGAGGGGAACACCACCGAGTCCTCGCCGACGTGATGACGGCGCAGCGCGGCGCAGAAGCTGAGACAGTGCGTCCGCATCTCCTGAGCCAAGTCCGGTTTCGGCCGGATGATCGCCGTCACGCTGCCGTTGGCCAGGTTGTCCGCCTGCTCGCGCAGCGTCCGCAACTCGTTGCGGAACCATTGGTGCACTTCGACGAGCCAATCCCCCATGCCTTTGACGCGCTCGTCGATCCGATGCAATACGACCACCGGAATCTCGCGCGTCGTCTTCGCCTGGTATTCGCCGTATCCCGGAGCCTCGGCGACCACTTGCGCGAAAAGCTTCCCGTACGCGGCTCCCCTCGGAATAGCCGCCATCGCCTGATACGTCTCGCTGCCGGTCTCGACGGTCACCCTCGGATTCCGCCGAATGTTGTGGTACCAGGCGGGATTCCGGTCCGCCCCGTTCGCCGACGCGACGACCACGCCGTTGCCGTCGATCTGCAGGTAGCCGAGCAGCACCTCCCGGTTCAGGCCGCTCTTCGCGCCGGTCGTCGTCAGCACCGCCAGCGACCACCCCTCGAACATGCCGCTCAACGCACCGCGATTCGCGCGGAACTCGGCAATCAGCCGGCGGTGAAAATCGTTGCTCACACAATTCCTTTCGGTTGTTTCCGGAAAGGAGGCATCGAGCACAGGACAGGACGCGAAAAGACCCCGCAGGCACAGGCATGGCGCAGCGATCCGGCTGACGGATCCGCGGAACTGCGAGAGACGGAGAGCCCGGTCTCTGTGCTGGCTGGTTAGCCGCTACCTCCATGCGTAGGCCCATACGGGGCGCACGGCTAAGTTAGCACAGCCGCCGATCTTCGCGGGGCTGAATCCTTTCGCCGGGCCGATCGCTCTTATGGACGTGCGGCCACGAGGCCGACCCGTCGAAGGAGGTTCGATGACCGTAGTCATTGTCGCGGCAGTGGTCGTGGCGGTTCTGGTGTGCAGCTGCGTGGTCTTCCTGCGAGCGCGCGGCAGGTCGAAGCGTGGCTGAGTCGTGGCCGGCCGACCAGCTCGTCCTGGCGGCGCAGCGCGGCGACGAGGCGTCGATCGCCGTGCTGGTCTCCGGCGCGTACCCGCACGTCCGGCGGTTCGCGTTCTCGTTGTGCGCGAGCAGCCAGGACGCCGAGGACGCGGCGCAGGAGGCGATGATCGTCCTGTTCCGCAAGATCGGAACCCTGCGCGCGACGGCCGCGCTCGCGTCGTGGATGTTCCGCATCGTGCGCAACGAATGCCTGCGCCGGGCGCGGGCCTTGGTGCAACGCGACGAACCAATCCCGGACACCGCGGGTCCGTCCGCCGAGGACGACGTGCTGAGCAGGCTGGAGGTCGAACGCCTGTCCGCCGCCATCGCGTCGCTGCCCGACGACCAGCGCGGCGTGCTGATCATGCGCGACATCCAGGGCCTGCCGGGCAAGACCGTCGCCAAGTCGCTGGGCTTGAGCACCGCGGCGATGAAGTCGCGGCTGCACCGCGCCCGCGCTGCCGTCCGCGCTTGCCTGGATCTCCCGGAGGAAGGCCGATGAGCACGTCGTACGCCAGCAAGTCCCTGTCGGTTCATCTCGCCCGCGGGTTCGCCGGATTCGGCCTGATCGCCGCGGCGATCGCACTGGCCCCGGTCGTCGGGTGGATCAGCCTGCTCGCATTGCCACTGGGCGTGCTGGCCCTGCGCGGATGCCCGACGTGCTGGGCGATCGGGCTGGCGCAGACCCTGTCGCGGGGCCGGTTGGAGCGGACCTGCGAGGACGGGGTGTGCCGGTTGGAACCGGTCAGGGGGGCCCTGATCGGAAGGGAGCGGCCGCCGAGCCGCGGCCGCTCCCGACCGGTGCGAAGACGGCCTGGCCTTCGTGCGCCGGGGCGAAGAGCGGGCGGACTGGCATCCCGCACAGACGACGCAGGCTCGCTGTTTCAGCGCAGGAACTCGGCCATCGGGTGCACTTCACGATCAGGTCCCGGCGACGGGCCCGCCCCTGACCGCCGCTGAGCAGCTGTGCCCCGACCAGCTACCCGTTCGGGGCGCCTTTCAGCCCGCCGTTATCACCGGTCGAACGTTCTGGAACGCACGTCGATTCCACGGCTAGCGTTGAACCATTCGGGCAGATGCCGCGCCGGGCCCGATGTCGGCTGTCGAGGTGCGGAAAACCGTCGCGGGACGGGGAATGGGGCGTCAGTCGCAAACTGTGCGTACTTGCCGCACGCGTGTCCGCCGGGAGGACAACGCGGCTTTCCGGCGGATCCAGCACGGATGGCCAGTATCGCGGCCGCGGAGTCAGAAGCCGTTCAGCATCCCGGGCTGCCGTCGTGGCGTCGACGGGATGTGCCAAGCGACCTTTGTGGGGAGATCAGAGTGGTGATGGCTGGAGTTTCCGTTCACCGGCGTCAAGGAAGCGTTGTCACTGCTCATGAGCCGCGGCAGCCATGACCGGCCGGGTCGCCGTCCTCGAAGGGCTGGGTTCCTCGCTGCCGCCGAACGTGGTGACCAATGCCGAGCTCGCCGCCCGCATGGACACCTCCGACGAGTGGATCCGGAGCCGCACCGGCGTCGGCGCACGCCGGTGGGCCGGCCGGGACGTCGCCACCAGCGATCTCGCGGTCGATGCCGGCCAGCTGGCGCTCAGCGCCGCACCCGACGGCGGGATCGACGCGGTCGTGGTGGTGACCAGCACCCCGGACCGCCACCTGCCCGCCACCGCGCCCGCGGTCGCGACCCGGCTGGGAATGACCGGCGTCGCGGCGTTCGACGTCGCAGCCGTCTGCTCCGGGTTCGTGTACGGGCTGGCCGTCTCGAGCGGGTTGATCGCGTCCGGAGTCGCCGAGCGGGTGCTGCTGATCGGAGCTGAGACCTACTCGACCATTCTTGACCCGGACGATCGCACGACCCGCGCTATTTTCGGGGACGCCGCCGCGGCCGCCGTCCTGCGCGCGGGCGATTCCGGCGAGCCGGGCGCCGTCGCCCCGTGCGTGCTGGGGAGCGACGGCGGGAACGGCGACCTGATCATGATTCCGGCCGGCGGCTCGCACCAGCGCTCCACCGGCGTTCCCGCCGATCCCGCCGATTTCTATTTCCGGATGAAAGGCGGCGAGGTGTACCGGCACGCCGTGGAACGGATGACCGCCGCCGCGGACACGGCGCTGCGGCACCGAGGCTGGACCGCCGCCGACGTCGACCGGTTCGTGCCGCACCAAGCCAACGCCCGCATTTCCGCCGCAGTGGGCGCCCGGCTCGGCATCGGGTCAGAACGGCACCTCGCCAATATCGCCGAGGTCGGCAACACGGCCGCGGCCTCGATCCCTCTGCTGCTCACCGAGTCGGCCGCCGCCGGCGACCTGCGGCCCGGCCACCGGGTGCTGCTCACGGCCTTCGGCGGCGGGCTCGCCTGGGGAGCGACCACTCTCGTCTGGCCCGACATCACCGCACTGCCGAAGCGTTGACCGCTGTCCTTCTGGAGGAGTTTCCGCGATGTACGACAAAATAAAAGAAATCATGACGAGCAAGTACGAGATCGCCCCGGCGAAAATCGTCCCGGAGGCGACACTGGAGGAACTGGGGCTCGACTCTCTCGATGTGGTCGAACTGGCCATGGCGATTCAGGACGAGTGGGGCACGCGGGTCACCGATGACGAACTGAACAGTGCGGGCACCGTCGAGGCAGTGGTCGGCTTGATCCAGAGCCGGGTCGCGCTCATCTGACGGGACGACGTCGGCGGCACCACGTCGTGGTGCCGCCGACTTTCCTGTGTCGGGACGCTCAACGAAAGCGGTCTGGGCAGGTGCCGGTCGAGCAGGCTGCCAACCGCTTCCCGCGGTGTCCGCGGCTGCCGATAATCAGCCAGCGCTCTTAGCGGCGGATTCGTGATCCGCACCGGCCGCGGCGCGGTTGTCGTCTCCGCCGTCAGCCGGTGCCGGCTCCGGTGCCGACACCGTGGATTTCCCGACCCGTCGCAGGGCGAACACCAGCAGGCCTACCGCGACAAACGTGATGAGCATGATCCAGAGCGTTCCGACGTGCATAGCGTCGATGAACGCGTTGTCGGCGGCCCGCGCGAGATCCGGCTGGTGGATCTCGGCGGCGACATGCCGCGCCTGTTCCGCGGAGACCTGCACTCGTTCCCGCGCGGCCGCCGGCACATCGTTCAGCGCGGGTTCGATCGCGTGCCGATACGCGATCGACATGATCGTTCCGCCGATCGCGATCCCGATCACGCTGCCGGTCTGCCGCGCGGTGTGGGTGACGGCCGACCCCGCACCGGCCCGTTCCATCGGCAGGGTGCTGATCATCACTCCCGTCACCGGCATCAGCATGCCGACGGAAAGGCCCTGCACGAACAACAAGATCTCGATCCAGACGAGCGGGGTCTGCAGCCCAAGCAACGCGATCGCGCCCATGGACAGCGCCAGCACCGTGAGCGCCGGCACGGAGACAGCGCTCAGCGGCCATCGGCGGACCAGGCGCGCGCTCAGGGGCGCACCCGCGATCGCGCCGACCGCCGTCGGGATATTGGCCAGGCCCGCCTTCATCGGCGAGAAGCCGAGTGCGCCCTGCAAGTAGAACGCGTAATAAAAGGTGACGGCGGCGACGGAAAAGAAGACCAACGCCATGGCCGCGTTGCCGCCGCCGAATACGCGTTGCGCGAGCAGCCGCGGATCGAAACTGGGTGTTTTGATGCGCAGTTCGACGAGCACGAAAGCGGTCAGCAAGACCACTCCGGCGGCGATCGGAGCCCAGACGTCCAGCCGGCCCCAGTCGATGACCTGCCCCGCCCGGATCAGCCCGTAGGCCAGCGCCGCGAGCCCGCTGATCGAAAGCAGCATCCCGGCCGGGTCCAGCGCCCGCACGGTGGGGCTGCGGAAATTGGGGACCAGCAGGGCGATCCCGATCAGCGCCAGCACCACGACCGGGACGTTGACGAGAAAGACCGAGCCCCACCAGAAGTGCCCGAGAAGGACCCCGGCCAGCACCGGCCCCGCGGCCATTCCGACGCCGGCGGCCGTCGAGGAAATGGCGATCGCGGTGACCCGGAGCGGGCCGTTGAAGGTCCACAGAAGGATGGCGAAGTTGGCCGGCATGATCAGCGCGGCGCCGATTCCCATCGCGGCCCTGGCGACGATCAGCTGGACCGGGTCGCCTGCGTACGCCGCCCAGATCGAGGCCCCGCCGAAGACGACCAGTCCGGCCGCGAGCATGGTCCGGTGGCCGAAGCTGTCGCCCAGCGCGCCCGCCGTGAACATCAAGGTGGCGAAGACCAGGGTGTACGCGCCGGTGGCCCACTGCAGCTCAGCCGGACTGGCGCCCAGCCCGTTGACCGGGTCCGTCAGGGTTTCCAAGGTGACGCTGAGGACGGTGTTGTCCACCCAGATCACCAGCTGGGACAACATGAGGACGGCAAGAATCAACCACTGCCTGGACTTCAGCAGCGTTGGGGACGTGGTCATGACCACCTTCGAATGGGATCGGCAAGAGCTGAATAGTCGGAGGATAAGCACTCGCCGCATCCGTGTCAACTATTTCGCGCGGGCCCGCTCGGCGATACGAGGACAGATATTCCGCAGCTTGTCAAACTCGGCCTCGGGGCATATTTCCCAAACCCCGTCAATGTCGTTTCCGGATCGACTTGCGTGCCGATTCGACAGCTTTTTGCCAGCCGCATCACGCGGCGGCGAAGAGCCCGTACCGAGCAGGAGCGCAGTGTCCTGAGTGGATGGTCGCGTCGCCGGAATACGGTGCAGGAGCTGACGTTGCGGCCGTGGATTGCGTCGTTCCGCGCGGATGACGCCTCGTTCGGCGAGACGAGGGCAGATCTCGGAGTCTCGCGCAAGAGGGCACCGAAACGACGA
Source organism: Amycolatopsis sp. cg13 (assembly GCF_041346965.1). GTDB lineage: Bacteria > Actinomycetota > Actinomycetes > Mycobacteriales > Pseudonocardiaceae > Amycolatopsis. Next base: position 217,274 of record NZ_CP166848.1, on the reverse strand, counting down.
TCACGCAGTCCCCTGCCGCGACCCCTGTCCGCAAAAGGGCAGGCCCGTCGTGACAACGGCAACGCGGCACGGTAAAATGCCGGAAGAAGCCCTAGCGCAGGATCCTGCTCAAGTCCGCGATCAGTCAGTTCGTGCCCCGCTTTCCTTGCCCGCCTACCATTCCCCCTGGGATGAAAACGGTTCGCCGCCGTTCGCATTCCGCCCGACCGATATTCGAAGGTATTCGTGACCACGCTTCCACCACAGCCGAATGCACCGCAGCAGCCCGTTCTCGCGGTGCTCATGGCGCGTTCGCCGCTGAACCGTCCTCAGCGGCGCCTTCGAAATCCTCGGCGACCCGCCCCGCGGTACGAGAGCCGGCCCGGCGGAGATGCGGAGACCTTCGGCGCGGCCTCGTTCCGGGCGTGCCCGCCCAGGCAAGGCCGGCCGGCTGAGCGGAGCGCGAACCGCGACGGGAACGGGCGACGCGCTCATCACGTCCGCCAGTCCGACCGGCGGCGGGACGGCCGGTGTCCCGCTCAGCCGTTCCTGGCGGGTCTGACGCTCCGCAACCCGACCGCGCCGCCGCTGGATCCCGTCGAGATGACGCCGCCGGTCGGCGGACTCACGGCGTTGGCGGACAACCTGAACCGCACGGGCGAGGCGGACTGCCCGGCGCCGGTCGCGGCCGCCGGAAACGGCGGCAAAGCCACGCGTCCCGACATCGACGAGGCGGGCCGCTGATGAAGGGAACCGGACAAGAACGTCCCACCGCCCGCCCCGACGTCCAGGCCACGTACCTGCCCGACCGGCACATGTTCGCGTTGTGGACCTGGTCCCGGCACCAGCACGCCGTGGGAAAGGCCCCGCTGCGGGGTGACACCCAGAGCATCTCCCTGGCCGTCCCCGCGCCGAAACCGGGCGGGTTCACGGTGTCCGACGTCGACTGCGCGCTGATCGAGCCGGACAAGCTCGCCGGCGTTTCGCTCGGCTCGCCCGGCCGCTCCGTCGACGCCTGGCGGGCCCAGGTCGCGGGCGGCGATCCGGACCTGCCGATCGCCGGGCACGCCGTTCCCGATGCCACCGGGGTCGCCGTGACCTCGGCGGAGCACGCCGTGGCCGTCTTCCGGCACACCACAGCCGTCGCGGGCGAACTGCGCGCGGCGCTGACCGCCGAGGTGAGGCCGTATCAGGCGCGCGGCGTGAGCTGGCTGCGCGAGGCGGTCGACGCGAACGGCGGCGCGGTACTCGCCGACGAGATGGGCCTCGGCAAGACGCTGCAAGCCATCGGCTACCTCGTCGGACGCGCCGGCGAGGGTCCGCAGGTGGTGGTGTGCCCCACCTCGCTGGTCGGGAACTGGGCGCACGAGATCGCGCGGTTCGCTCCCGGCCTGCGGACGATGAGCTGGCGCGGCGGGCCGCTGGAGGGGCTGGACGACAAAACGGTGGTGCTGACCGGTTATCCCACGCTGCGGCTGCACGACGAGGTCCTCGCGGCGCACCAGTGGGCCACCGCGGTTTTCGACGAGGCACAGGTGCTGAAGAACCCGCGCACACAGGTGTCGAAGGCCGCGCGGAGCATCACGGCCGACGCGAAGATCGCGTTGACCGGAACGCCCGTCGAGAACCGCCTCGAGGAACTCTGGGCGATTCTCAACCTGGTCACCCCGCAGCTGTTCGGGCACAAGGCGCAGTTCCGCCGTCGCTTCGTCCAGCCGATCGACGGCGGCTCCCTCGCCGCCGCGGCCCGGTTGCGCGCGGTGATCGAGCCGGTCGTGCTGATGCGGAAGAAGTCTCAGGTCGCCGGGTCGCTCCCGCCCAAGATCCACGCCGACTTGCTCTGCGATCTCACCGAAGAGCAGCAGCGGTTGTACGACCGGACGCTGGAGCGGGCGATCGACGACGGCTTCGGCAGCGGCGCGGAGCGCCCGGCGCGGGTGCTGGCGGCCTTGACCGCGCTCAAACAGGTCTGCAACCACCCGAGCCTGGTCGCCGACGAGTCCGGCGAACTGTCGGGGAGATCGGGAAAACTCGACCTCTGCACCGACATCGTGGCCAACAACCTCGAGACCGATTCGCCGACATTGATCTTCACGCAGTACCGGAGGACCGGAGAGCTGCTCGTGCGGCACTTCATGGAGCAGTTCGGCGTGTCCGTCCCGTTCTTCCACGGCGGCTTGAACCAGGACCAGCGGGCGAAGATCGTCCGGGACTTCCAGTCGCCCGACGGCCCGAAAGTACTGCTGCTCAGCCTGAAGGCCGGCGGAACCGGGCTCACCCTCACCCGCGCGGCCGACGTGATCCACTTCGACCGGTGGTGGAATCCGGCAGTAGAGGCACAGGCGTCCGACCGGGTCCACCGGATCGGCCAGACCCGTACGGTGACCATCACCACCCTGACCACCAACAGCACCATCGAAGAGCACATCGCGGGCATGCATTCGCGCAAATCGGCGCTGTCCGACATCACCGACATGTCCGGTGTCGCCGAGTTGTCCAGACTGGACGACGACCGGCTCATCGCGACCCTGCGACGGAAGCGAGCCAGCTGACATGCCGGACGACGACTTCGGTTTCACCGCGTGGGGACGAGACTGGGTCCGGCTCGCCCAGCCGTTGCGCCAGACCCGGCCCAACCCGGCGTTGCCGCGCGCCCGCAAGCTGGCGCGCGCCGGCGGAGTGCGGATCACGATCGACGGCCGGATCGTGCGCGGCGTCGTCGAGCGCGGCCGCACCACCTCGGTGACCCGCATCGAAGTGGCGCCGATGTCCCAGGAGGCGGTCAAGGGAATCACCAGCCAGCTGAGCGGACCTCGCCCCGTCCTCACCGACGAGGTGCACCGGATGGTCACCGAGGCGGGCCACCCTCCCGGACCGGTGCTCGAAAGCGTCGAATGCTCCTGTTCGGACGACACCGGGAATTGCCTCCACGTGCTGGCCGTCTACTACGAAATGGCACGACGCGTGGACGACGATCCCCGAATCGCGCTCGACATCCAGGAGTTCTCCCGCGCAGTACCGGCCAGCACCCGGCCCGCCGCCGCGGCGCCGCCGCAGCGATGGGTCGCGCTCAACGCCCTTGATCCGGCTCGCTACTTCACCGTATCGGAGTAGCGATACTCGGCAGGCGCGCGTAAAACGCGGGTAAAAACCGCAATGCTCGCCGCCGCTCGCCAGTCCGCGGATTTGACATTCACCTACGGGTATGCCCCCTATAGGCGACGCCGGAGAACGCGCTAATCGACGCTTCGTGCCACCCGAATTCGGCTCGTTTCCGAAACTCGGCAGCCCGCTGCCTTACTGTCGGCGCCGAGAACCGGAATCGGGACAAAAGGCGCACCATGGTCGAGGAACTCGCAGGCTCGGATCGGATCGGCCCACCGATCCGGCCACCGGGACAGCCCAGGAAGAACCACTCCGCCTTCCCTCCCCGACGCGCCCCTATCCCGACCGATACCGGAGCCGTCTCCGGCTGTTCCGGTTCCGCGGCGCTCGCGCCGGCAGCGGGGTCACCGAACGGGAGCGCACCGCCCAAATCTGGTGGCCACAAGCAGAAACCTCCGCCCGCGCCGGCATCGACCGAGTCGTCGAGCTCGAGCCCTAAGCGCCCGGAAAAGCGATTCGTCGGCATCCTCCCGGCTGTGTGCGCCGCCACATCTTCGCGGCGAACACGACGCCGGGACTGTCGCGCTCAAGATCACCAGCACGTCGGTTGACAAATTGCAGATCCCGGGCCTCCAACCCCGAAGAGTCATAATTCCGCCCCCGGTCCCCCGCCCAGCCGAAGATCCGGCAACGAATCACAGCTGGCGCCGACTGGACAGCACCAGCCGCCCATGCCATGCTGATCTACGGCACTCGGTGCGCCATAGTCGCCTACGGCCCCTGGTACCAGGGACACATAAATAAATTAAATGCCATGACCATCGACTAGGGGCGGATTTTTCGAGGTTTTGCGGCAAGAAACCATGGGGGTTGTTGTTTTGGGCAGCATGCGTGAACAATGTTCTTTGCAATCGGATTCATTTCTGGGAAATCACGAAAATCGCGTCCGTCACATAGATCGCCTGGCGTCTGATTCACCGAGAAAACAATCGTCCTCAAAAGTCGCCCATTCCTCGTTGCACAATGCGATCGGGGCGACAGCGGACATCTTCGAAGAGAATCTTCAGATCGTGTTGTTCATCCACGACAACATTCATCGGTACAGCATCGAGGGCATGTTCGGCTCGGTCGACATCCGGTTGACGGTGCGCGCCATCACGGCTCTCGAGGATCTCTCGCTGTACCGCGACGGCCAGCTGATCATCTCGTCCAGCAACGCTTTGGACCCCGTGCCCGGCGAGATCGCCGAATGGCTGCGCGTCTGCGACCTGCGCGTGCTGATCCTGGTGGATTCGGCGGACGCGGTCGACCAGTCCTGGGTCGATCGCGCAAGCGGTTTCCTGGCCTGGGAGGATCTCCGCCCCGAAACGCTGCACGGGGCGATCGTCGACGTCGACGCCGGAAGGTTCTACATGTCGGCAGCACTGGCGCGACGGTCCTTGGCCGCCCCCGAGCAGTCCGGCGACGACACCGCTTCGAAGCGCACTTCGCTGATCGCGCTGACGGCACGCGAACACCAGGTGCTCCGGCTGATCGCGGAGGGGCTGAGCAACCGGCAGGTCGCCCGGTCGCTGAGCATCTCCGAGCACGGCGTCAAACGCGTGGTCGGCATCATTCTGGCCAAGCTCAACTGTCCGAATCGGACTCTCGCCGTCGTGCGGGCCCTCGAGGCGGGACTCCTCGCCATGTGAGGTGTTCGGCCAGCCGGCCGGTTTTCGTCCTGCGGCGCGATTGCCGATCCGCACGGTCCTGCACCGGCTACGACCGCGCTCGCGATGTCGTGGCCGGCACGGGATCATGCGGGGCAACGCGAATCAGATCAGGTCACGACCCGTCGCCACGGCCAGAGCTCGAGATTCGCTGTATCGCACCAGGAATCGCCAGCCGGTAGCCGCCCGCAGGAGCATGTGAGGCCGAGCCGCAACCGACCAAGACCGGGTGGCACGGGGCAGCGCAGCCCTGGGATCCCGCGCAACCGTCCTTGACGGTCTCCCCCGTTGCGCGGCTCTTTCTCCTTGCTGTGCCGTGGAAAGGGGTGCTGCCGCGACTAGCAGAACCGGTCGCAGCAGTTCATCCAGCTCCGGGCCGATCCGGTCGGCGAGCCAGTGAGATCGTCGTTGCCTCGTAGGCGAAACCGCCACGAGCGGAGTTATCGGCTCGTCGCCGTGAGTGCTGGCCGTGGGAGGGAAGGACGTGAATGCCTTCCCCCCCCCGGTACCGCGCTTCGCGCCCTCTTGCCAATCGCCCCAGAACAGGCGCGCGATACCTGAAGCAAGAACACCGTCTGCGGCTTTTTGCACAACTCCGCATTCACGGGCTTTCAGGTATTCCGCCGGTCGCAAACCCGCTCCGGAATCCAGCTCACGGTCGCGGTTCCAGCCTCCGCCAGAGTCGGATGTTCTCGAGCAGGCGCGTCATCGGCGCCGCGCCGTGACGAGGCCGATGATCGACGGCATCAGCCCGCCGGGAGTGCTCGCGGGGTGCGGCTCGAGCCCCAGTGAACGCATGTGGTCGGCGAGGCCGGTGCGCTCGGCGTCCCAGCCGCGGTCAGTGAACCATTCGGCCACATCGGCATGCGGATCGTTGTAGATCATCTTCGCCCAGCCACCGTGCCCTTTGACGCGCGCCCCGTCCTTGCTCGCCGCGTTCCACCCGTCGAATGTCTCCTGCGGCACCGGTGATACCTCCTCGACCGCGATGCGGCTTCCCGGCGCGGCCAGCGACGCGAGAGACTCGAAAAGCCGGTCCTGGTCTTCCGGCCGCAGGTACATCAGCAGGCCCTCCACCAGCCAGGCCGACGGCTTCGACGGATCGAATCCCGCGCCCCGCAAGGCTTTCGGCCAGTCGTCGCGCAGATCGACGCCGACCTCGCGGCGCTCGGCGACCGGTTTGCGGCCGTGGGCGCGCAACACGTCGCGTTTGAACTCCAGCACCTCTGGCCGGTCCAACTCGTAGATCACGGTGGAGTCCGGCCACGGCAGCCGGTACGCACGGGAGTCCAATCCCGCCGCCACGATCGCGACCTGTTCGATGCCGGCGTCCATGACCGCGGCGAAGTAGTCGTCGAAGTACCGGGTCCGCGAAGCCTGGTAATCCTGGAAAGGCAGGCCGAATTCGGGGGTGTTCAGGGGATGGTCGGCCGTGGCGGCCGGATCGTCGAGGACCTTTTCCCATTCCTCGCCCGCGACCCGCACGAACAGCGCGGCGAACGGATCGGACGCGATCGGCTCGGGTTTGGCCGTGGCCAGAGCCCTGGCCGCCGCTACGAACAACGCGGTGGTTCCGACGCTGCTGTTGATGTCCCACGAATCTCCGTCTGCCCGCATGGTGTGGACAATACCGCCGGGCCGGGCCCGCCGAAGACTCTAACGGGTACGACAAAGGTCTACTGGAGACCCGGCGAAAGGCTCCGCTAGCGTCGTTCCCGTGACCGGAGCCTGGACACAGGACAGCGAGGACAGCATGGCCGACACAGGCGCTTTCGCCCGGACCGAATTGGCGGGTGCCGATTTTCAGGGCGACCCGCACAAGTACTACCGCCAATGGCGGGAAGACGGGCCGGTTCGTCATGTCCAGCTCCCCGCGGGTTTCGCGTGCTGGGTGGTCACCGGTTACGAGGAGGGCCGGGAAGCCCTCGCGGATCCTCGATTGCGCAAGGACTCCTCCCGATTCCACGAGGTCTTGCGCCGCCAGTCGCCCGACGCCGCCATGACCACCATGCCGGACATCGCGGTGCACATGCTCAACAGCGACCCGCCGGATCACACCCGCCTGCGGAAGCTGGTCAACAAGACGTTCACCTCGCGGCGGGTCGCGGCGATGCGGCCGCGCATCGAGGAGATCACCAGCGGGTTCCTCGACGAGATGGACACCCGCGCCGAGGTCGACCTGCTGCGGGCATTCGCGAATCCGCTCCCGGTCGCCGTGATCTGCGAACTGCTGGGGATTCCGTTCGAGGACCGCGCCGACTTCCAGGCCCGGACGCGGCTGATGCTCAGCGACGTTTCCAGCAACACGGTCGAGGAGCGCAGCACGACGGCCGAGGTGATGACGCGATACCTGCAGCAGCTGATCGAGGCCAAGCGCGGCGAGCCCGGCGAGGATCTCCTGTCGGCGCTGGTTCGCGCCCACGACGACGGCGACCGCCTCACTGAGCGGGAACTGGTGGGAATGGCGTTCCTGCTGCTGGTCGCCGGCCACGAGACGATGGTGAACCTGATCGGCAACGGCGTGCACGCGCTGCTGCGCAACCCCGCCCAGTTCGAGGCGCTGCGGGCTGACCTGAGCCGAGTGCCGAACGCGGTGGAAGAGTTTCTGCGCTACGAAGGCCCGGTCCGGTGGTCCACCGCGCGCTATACCGCCGAGCCGGTCCGCATCGGCGACACCGACATACCGGCGGGGGAAATCGTCTACGTCGCTGTCGGCGCGATGAACCGGGATCCGGACCACTTCCACGATCCCGAAACGCTGCTCATCGACCGGGACGCCTCCGGGCACTTGGCTTTCGGCCACGGCATCCACAACTGTGTCGGCACCCCGCTGGCCCGGTTGGAGGCCGATATCGCCTTCACGGAGCTCCTGCGACGTTTCCCGAAGCTCGCGCTCGCGGACGAGGCATTCACCGCCCAGTGGCGGGACGGCTTGCTCGTGCACGGTCTCCGCGAGCTCCCGGTACGCCTGCACGGCTGACGCTGCATCGCCCGAGCCCGGCGAAGCAGGTGTCCGGCTGGCGGCAGAGCTGTCGGCGGCTTCGGTCCGGCTGAGAGACCGCTACCGGGCAACGGTTTCCGGAAACTGGTCTTTCGGACTTTCCGGTGTTCGCTCGGCGCGCCATCGCGACCGTCCTGGCCCGCCGAACCCGCGAAGAAACCCTCGCGCTCCCCCAGGCCCGGGCAGACGCGGCCGCATAACTCCGCGGGCGGTTGCCGCCGCAAGGAAATCCACAGCTTCCCGCCACAGCAACGGCAGGCACCGGCACTCCGCTGGGGTGTCGATCCCAGCGGCGTCCCGGCGCCCGCGTCGCGTCTCCGACCTCGCTTACCCGTGCGATCCCTCGGCCGCGCCTTCCGGTCGTCGCACTACGGCGCAGCTCAGCCCGGCGCCGCCGCCGGCGTTGATCACGAGGGCGAGCTGCCCGGGTTCCAGCAGCACCGCCAGTTCGGCGCAGTTGGCCACCAGATCGCCTGCCCCTAAATGCCCCGTCTTCGCGCCGAGGTCCAGGATTTCGGCCCCGACATGTCCTTGCAACGCCCGATGATAAGTGGCCACCCGCACTTTCCTGCCCACTCGCGGCAGCGCCAGGTAGCGCAACCGCGGATCCGAGGCCTCGATTCCGGCTTCCTGCAGCGTTTTTTCGACCACTGCGCGCAGGGCAGTGCGCGCCGCGACGAGAAACCTGTCCGCTCCGTATTTCTCGAGAAACGCCTTCTTCGTCCGGCGAACGTCAATTCGCGGACTGATGACGCGCGGTGCCACTGTAAAAGGATCGTCTCCGCGGTGCAGGCCTTCTACGGCGGAAACCGTTTCAGTGCCGATGGCCAAGAGCGTCAACGCATCACGAGTATCGTCCCTGCGCGCGAGAACCGACGCAGTAGCACCGTCGCCGTAATGCACGCCGACATCGCCGGACCAACGATCGAAGGCTTGGTCGTCGAACCTGTCGGCGGTAGTCGTGAGCACCGCGTCGACCGTCGGGTCGGCCAGCAAATACGCCGCGGCCGCCTCCCACGCGGCGGCGCTTCCGTTGCACATGGCCTGGATACCCAGCGCAGCGGCGGAATCGGCGCCCACCGCATGCGCTATGTAGTGTGCGGGCGACCAGATATCGTGTCCTTGATGGTGAATCCACGAGTGGATCACCAAGCCGATCTTCGCGCGGTCGGCCGGTTCGCCGAGGGCGGCGTCCTCGGCGGCCAGTACAGCCATCTCAGGGGGCGAGAGATCGGGACTGACCGGCAACGCCGCGATTCCCGAGTCGGCGGCCTCTTTGTCGGTCAACCGTCCAGCCGAAAGCGCGTCCTGCACGCTCTCCGAGGTGGCGGGAAACCACGTCCCGATGCTCCTGATGCCCAGACCGGCGCCAAGTTTCATAACTTTCCTTCCGCGGTGGGCCACCTTCGCCCGCTTGACGTAACTCTCGATTCTTCCGACAAATCGGCACCCGATAATCACGCACTCTCTGTGCTGAGTGAAAGCTGCGCTATCCCGGTTTCCTGCCGCCTCGGACCGATTCGACGGATATCGGCCGCTGTGGCTGGGCAGGGCGTTCAGGTTTCTTCGTTCCTCCGCTCCGACGGTTCGGACCTCACTGGCCGCTGAGCGAATCGAGCCAGCGCCGGAGATGCGCGGCGGTCTTCGGCGCCTGCTCCTCGATGATCGAGAAGTGGTCTGCCTCGATGTGCTCGATCGGTCCGCGGTGTTGCCATTCGGGGACGGCGTCGGCGTCTCCGAAACTGCTCAGCGTCATGCTGGCCCGCAGATTCAGCGTCGGCGCGGCGAGCGCCCTGGCCTCGCGCTCGGGATAGATCCGCAAATAGCCGGCCATGGCGACCAAGCCGTGGTCGTCGACGGGGGTCAGTTCGTTGCCTCGGGACAGGATCTGTCCCAGCGCGTCAGTGAGCACGAGGCGGTTGAGTTCGAGAGCCTCCGGCGAGTAAGTGTCGATCATCGCGACACCCGTGAGCTCGCCGCCGTCGTCTTCCAGCCGCCGGGCGACCGCGTGGGCGATCGCGCCGCCTGCCGAATAGCCGATGAGCGCCACCGGGTTTCGCTCGAGTTCCGATGCCACGGCCGCGGCGAGGCTCTCGATCAACGCCGCCCAGGTCGGCGGCAGGTCGTCGCCGGCCCGGGTGCCGGGCAACCGCAACGCGCTGACCTGCCGCTCGCCGCTCAGTTCGCGGGCAAGGCGCGCGAACTGGTGCGGACCCGATCCCGGCAGGAACGACGGGATGCAGATCAGGGCCGGCGCCGCGGCTCCGCGCGCCAGGACCTGCGCGGCCGGACGCTGCGCGGCGGCCTCGCCGGCGAGGTACCTGGTCATCAGGGCCGAGCTCGCGGTCAGCAGCGGCATCGCCCCGGCCAGCTCGCCGCGGCGGTGCGCCGCCGACACCAGGCCGGTGATCGTGCCGCGCACGCCGGCCGGCGTCTGCCCGACCGCACCGGTGTCGGATTCTTCGATCCGCGACCGGACCAGTTTCGAGACATCAGCGGCGGTCGGATGGTCGAAGATCAGCGTCGACGGCAACGTCAGCCCGGTCAGCTGTGCGAGCCGGTTCCGGAATTCGACGGCTCCGAGGGAGTCGAAACCGAGTTCGGTGAACGGCGCGTCCGGGTCGATCGCGTCGCCGGACAGGTGCCCGAGGACCGCTGCGGCGACGTTGCGCACCTCACGCGCGATCACCTCGTCGCGGTCGGTGTCGGGCAATGCGGCCAGCTGCCGTGCCAGGCTGACGCTGGCGCTCGCGGCGGCCTCGGGAACCCGGACCATGCCTCGCAGCACCGCGGGCAATGTGCCGCCGCGCGCCAGGGCGGTGAGCGCCACTGTGTCCACCAGTGCGGTCATCGGAGTCGCCCGGTCGGTCGCGAGTGCGTTGTCGAACAACGCCATCCCGGACTCCGGGTCGATCCGGGTCAGGCCCAGCCTGGTCCGGATCTGGCGGGCGTGCTGCTCGGCGCCCTCCCCCGCGAGCGCTTCCGCCAAGCCGACAGTCCACACCCCCCAGGCGAGCGAGTGCGCGGGCAGACCCGCGCTGCGCCGCATGCGGGCCAGTGCGTCCACCACGCCGTTCGCGGCGGCGTAGTTGCCCTGTCCTTGCCCGCCGAGCAACGGCGCCGCGGACGAGAACAGCACGAACGCCGACAGATCCAGGTCACGGGTCAGCTCGTGCAAGTTCAGCGCCGCATCGACTTTCGGCGCCAGCACCCGGGTCGTCTGCGCGGGAGTGAGGGTGTCGATCGTGCCGTCCTCCAGGATGGCCGCCGAGTGGATGACGGCGATCAGCGGAGCGTCGGGTTCGATGCCAGCCAGCAGGGCTTGGACCGCGGAGCGGTCGGTGACGTCGCACGCCGCGATCTGGACCCGGGCACCGAGATCGGTCAGCTCGGCGACCAGTTCGGCGGCACCGTCCGCGGCCGCGCCGCGCCGCGACACCAGCAGCAGCCGTCGTGCGCCGTGTGCGGTGACCAGATGGCGGGCGACGATCGCGCCGATGCCGCTCATGCCGCCGGTGATGAGCACCGTGCCGTGGTCGAACGACGGCGGCACGCCCGGTTCGGTGACGGGCACCGCCTGCAATCGCGGAGCCAGGAACCGGCCTTCGCGGACCGCCAAGTACGGCTCGTCCTGGGCCGCGGCGCCGGCGAGCGATTCGACCGGCAGAGCGTCTCCGTCGTGGTCGACAAGCAGGAACCGGCCCGGGTGCTCGGACTGTGCGCTGCGCACCAGACCCGCCACCGCGGCCCCGGCCAAATCGGGCTCCTCGCCGGGCAGACCGGCGGCCATGCGCGTCAGGATCACGAGCCGGCCGGGGTGTTCGGCGCTAATCCAGTCCTGCAGCAGCGCGAGCGTCGTCAGCACGGCTGCGTGGACGTCCGCCGCGCCGGCGTCGATGCGGCAGGGCGCCGACCAGACCACCAGGTCGGGAACATCATGCAGCGCAACGACTTCCGCGAGATCGGCACCGCAGGCCGGGGGCTCGGCGGCTTCGACAGCCGCCGGGTCGCCGAGCACCACGACGCGCGGGGTGCCCGCTTTGCGGACGGCGGGCATGGCAATCCACTCGACGTCGAACAACGGCGCCGCGCCGCGCAGCCGGGCCAGTGCCTGCCGCTCAAGCGGGCGGACCCGCACCGACTCGATGCTCAGCACGAGCGCACCGGTCGCGTCCACCGCCTCCACCCGGAACGTGTCCGATGCGATGCGGGTGACGCGGGCGCGCAAGGCAGCTGCGCCGGACTGTGCCAGCTGGACACCCTCGAAGGCGAACGGAAGCGGCACCCGGTCGTCATGCTCGCCCTCGGCGAGCTGGCCGACGGCCGCGTGCAGCACCGCGTCCAGCAGTGCCGGATGCAGTCCGAAAGCGGTGGCGCGCGACGCGGTGTCAGTGTCGAGTGCCAGGTCGGCGAACACTTCCTCCCCACGCGACCACGCGGCCCGAACGCCCTGGAAGACCGGGCCGTACCCGAAGCCGACGTCGCCGAGCGCGCGATACACCTGCTGCCCGTCGACCGGATCGCCGTCAACTGGAGGCCACGCCTGGGACCAGCTCGGCTCAGCGGCCGGCGCCGCGGGCGCGAGCAGACCGCGGGCGTGCAGCACCCAGACGTCGTCGGAGCGGGTGTGGATGGCCACCGTCCGGCGTCCGTCGGCGTCGGGTTCGCCCACGGCGAGCTGAAGATCCGCCGCGCTCTCGGTCGTGAGGATCAACGGTGCCGCGAGCTCCAGTTCCGTCAGGCTCGGCACGCCGAGGCGGGTGCCGGCGGCCAGAGCCAGTTCCACGAATCCGGCTCCTGGCATCAAGACCGTGTCGAAGACAGCGTGGTCGGCGAGCCAGGGATGCGTGCGCAGCGACGGCCTGCCGGTGAACAGCCACTCGTCCTTGCCGGCGAGCTGCACCTGAGCGTGCAGCAGCGGATGGTCGGCGGAGTCGGCACCGGCGAGCGGCGCCGCGTTCTCCGCGGGCAGCAGCCAGAATCGTTCGTGCTGGAAGGGATAGGTGGGCAACGCGATCTGGGGCTGCGGTCGGGGTCCGAAGTAGGTCGTCCACTGCACCGGCCGGCCCGCGCAGTGGGCGGTGGCCAGCGCGGTGGCGAACTGCTCAGGTTCAGCGACTGTACGACGGGATCCCGCGACCACTGCTGCGCGCGCTGAAAGATCCGCCGTCAGCGTGGCGCGGGCCATGGCCGTCAGCACCGCGTCCGGGCCCAGCTCGACGAACAGGCTCGCACCCGAATCCAGCAGCGACCGCACCGCCGGGGCGAAGCGCACTGTCTCGCGCACCTGCCGCACCCAGTATTCGGGCGTGCCAAGCGAATCGTCGGCGAACGCGCCGGAAACCGTGGAACACAAGGGTATCCGCGGCTCGTGATACGTCAGGCCCGCGGCGATCTCCGCGAATTCGGCCAGCATCGGATCCATCAAGGCGGAGTGGAACGCGTGGCTCACTCGCAGCCTGCTGGTCTTGACGCCCTCAGCCGCCAACCTCGACTCGATCGCCGACACCGCCTCGACGGTTCCGGAGAAGACCACCGAATCGGGAGCGTTCACCGCGGCCAGCGAGACCGCGTCGGCGTTCTCCGCCGCCAGCAGCTCCACGGCCCGCTCCTCCGGCACCGCGGCGGCCAGCATGCTGCCGCTCGGCGGCAGTGCTCCCATCAATCGCCCGCGGGCCGCGACAAGCCGACACGCGTCGGGCAACGACCACACCCCGGCCACGTACGCCGCGGCCAGCTCTCCGATCGAATGCCCGGCCACCGCGTCCGGCGTCACGCCCAGCGACTCGGCGAGGCGATACATCGCGACCTCGAACGCGAACAACGCGGGCTGCGTGTACTCGGTGCGGTCCAGCAGAGTCGCGCCGATCGGTCCGAACATCACCTCCCGCAGCGACTGCCCCAGGTGTGCGTCGAATTCCGCGCACACCTCGTCGAGCGCGGCCGCGAAAGCCGGGAACTCCTGGTACAGCCCGGCGCCCATGCCGATCCGCTGCGCTCCCTGACCGGTGAACAGGAACGCGGTCTTGCCCGCCTGGACGGTGCCGTCGACGATGCCTGGTCCTGGCTCGTCGGCTGCCAGCCGCGCCAAGGCCGCCAGCAGGCTCTCCCGGTCCGAACCCACGACGGCGGCACGCTGATCGAACCTCGCCCGGTGCAGCGCCAGCGTCACCGCGACGTCGGTCAGGTCGAGGTCCGGGCGTTCGCGCAGCGCGTCGCAGAGACGGCGCGCTTGGGTCCGCAGCGCGGCAGTCGTCCGCGCGGACAGCAGCAACGGCATGGCCGCCGGGCGCGGCAGATCCGCCGGCCGCGGCGGAACCGCGGGCGCCTCTTCGAGGATCACGTGCGCGTTGGTCCCGCTGAGCCCGAACGACGACACTCCTGCCCGGCGCGGACGCTCCCCCGCCGGCCACGGCTCGGCCTCGGTCAGGATCCGCACCGCGCCCGCCGACCAGTCCACGTGCGGCGAGGGCGCGTCGACATGCAAGCTGGGCGGCAGCATCTCGTGCCGCAGCGCCTGCACCATCTTGATCACGCCGGCGACCCCGGCGGCAGCCTGCGTGTGCCCGATGTTCGACTTCAACGACCCGATCCGCAGCGGTTCGGCGCGATCCTGCCCGTAGGCGTTGATCAGCGCCTGCGCCTCGATCGGGTCGCCGAGCGTCGTGCCGGTGCCGTGCGCCTCCACCGCGTCCACCTCGGCCGCGGCCATCCCCGCGCTGGCGAGCGCCTGTGCGATCACCCGCTCCTGGGACGGACCGTTCGGCGCGGCCAGGCCGTTGCTCGCGCCGTCCTGGTTGATGGCGCTGCCCCGGATCACGGCCAGCACCGGACGCCCGTTGCGCTGTGCGTCGGACAGCCGCTCGAGGGCGAGCACCCCGACGCCTTCGGCCCACGAGACGCCGTCCGCGGCGCCGGCGAACGCCTTGCAGCGCCCGTCCGGCGCCAGCGCCCGCTGCCGGGAGAACTCCACGAACAGCAGCGGAGTCGACATGACGGTCGCCCCGCCGGCCAGGACCAGCGACGCGTCCCCGGCGCGCAATGCCTGTACCGCCAGATGCAAGGCCACCAGGGACGACGAACACGCCGTGTCCACCGTCACCGCGGGGCCTTCCAGCCCGAGCGCGTAGGACACCCGGCCGGAGACGACGCTGCCGGCCGATCCGGTCACCAGATAGCCGCCTGCCGCAGCGTCGTCGGCCTCGCGCGCCGAGTGGCCGTAGTCCTGGTACATGACGCCCGCGTACACCCCGGTGTCGCTGCCCCGCAGCGAGGTCGGATCGATGCCGGCGTCTTCGAGCGCCTCCCAGGACGCCTCGAGCATCAACCGCTGCTGCGGGTCCATCGCCGCTGCCTCACGGGGTGCGATCCCGAAGAAGGCGGCGTCGAAATCGCCCGCGCCGCGCAGGAATCCGCCTTCGCGTGCGTTGATCTTGCCGGGCTTGCCGAGTTCAGGGTCGTACAGGCGGTCGGCGTCCCAGCCGCGGTCGCCCGGGATCGGGACGATCGCGTCGACTCCCCCGGCGAGCAGTTCCCAGAACTGCTCGGGATTGTCGGCGCCGCCGGGGTACCGGCAGCTCATCCCGACGATCGCGATCGGCTCGTCGGCCCGGGCCTTGGGCCTGGCCGGGGCGGGGCGCGACCGCGCGGGCTCCGAACCGTCGACCCGGGTGCGCAGGAAGCCCGCGACAGCGGTTGCGGTGGGATAGTCGAACACCAGCGTGGACGGGAGCTGAACACCGGTGGCGGCGGTCAGCTTGTTGCGGAACTCGACTCCGCCGAGCGAGTCGAAGCCCAGTTTCGCGAACGGGGTTTCGGGGTCGATGGCGTCGGCCGACTCGTGGCCGAGCACCACGGCGGCCAGCGCGCGGACCTCAGTGCGGATCAGCTCTTCCCACTGGTCGGCGGGAGCGTCGAGCAACCGCTGGCGCAACGGGCTGTCGGCGACCCGGCCGCGGGACGGCACCTGGATCAGGCCGCGCAGCACCGCGGGCAGCGTGCCGAGCCGGCCCAGCGCCGTGAGAGCGGGAGTGTCGAGCAGCGCGGCCATCAGCAGGGGCTCGCCGGTGGCCAACGCGTTGTCGAACATCCGCATGCCGGTGTCCGGCTCGATCGGGGACAGCCCGAGGCGAGTGCGGATCTGACGCTCCAGATGTTCGCCGCCTTGGTCGTTCAACGCCTCGGCCATGCCGAGCTTCCACAATCCCCACGCGAGCGAATGCGCGGGCAGACCGGCGCTGCGACGCGTCCTGGCGAGCGCGTCCATCGTCGCGTTCGCGGCCGCGTAGTTGCCCTGGCCCTGCCCGCCGAGCAGCGGCGCGGCGGACGAGAACAGCACGAACGCCGACAGGTCCAGGTCGCGGGTGAGCTCGTGCAGATGCCAAGCGGCATCGACCTTCGGGGCGAGCACCCGGTCCACCTGCTCGGCGGTCAATGTTTCGATGGTGCCGTCGTCGACCACACCGGCGGTGTGCACGACCGCGGTCAGCGGCTCGTGCTCGGGCACGGAGTCCAGCAGCGCCGCCACCGAGGCGCGATCGCTGACATCGCACGCGGCGACGCGTACGCCCGCGCCCAGCGCGGTCAGTTCGGCGGCCAGTTCGGCGACGCCCGGCGCGTCCGAGCCGCGGCGCGAGGCCAGCAGCAGCCTGCGCACCCCGTGCTGGGCGACCAGGTGCCGGGCGGTGACGGCGGCCAGACCTCCCGCGCCGCCGGTGATCAGGACCGTGCCGTCGCCGAAGGACTCGGTGGCCGATTCGACGGCGGTCGCCCGAATCAGCCGCGGCACCAGCGTGGCCCCGTCCCGGATCGCGAGCTGCGGTTCGTCCGCGGCAGCCGCGGCGGCGATCCGCTGGGGCAGGTCCGCGAGGTCCCAGTCGTCGAGGTCGGCGTTCACGACGCGACCCGGATGTTCCGCTTGCGCACTGCGCACCAGGCCGCGGACGGCCGCCGCCGCGAGATCTGGCGTCTCGCCGGGCAAACCCGCGCCATTGCAGGTCAGCACGATCAGCGTCGAGTCGGCGCAGGCCGGTTCGGTGAACCAGTCGCGCAGCACCGCGAGGGCGTTGTGCACGACCGTGCGGACAGTCCCGGGGACCTCGCCGTCCGCCGGCGCCGTTTCGGGCGACCAGACGACAGTCGTGCCCGGCTGGCCCTCGGCTGTCGCGAACGCCGCGACATCGTCGAACGTCTCGGCGCACCCCGCGACGGGTCGGCCCAGTGCGACCAGGCGCCGGTCCGGCCCCGCCGGTGCCGTCACCGGCGTCCAGTCGAGAGCGTAGAGCGGGCTGCTGGCACCGGCGACAGAACGCGCATCCGCGGGACGGGCGAGCACGGCGTCGACCGACAGCACCGCGGCACCGGCCGCGTCGCAGGCGTCGACGCGCACCTTCCCGGGACCCAACCGCCTGATGCGGGCTCGGACCGCGGCGGCGCCTGGCTGGAACACCCGGACGCCGCCGAACGAGAACGGCAGCGGCAGCCGGCCGTCGGGCAATTCATCGGCGAGTCCGTCGAGAGCAGGGTGGAAGATCGCGTCCAGCAGCGCCGGGTGCACCCCGAAACGCGCCGCCCGGCCCGCTGCCGTCTCGTCGAGGGCCACCTCGGCGAACACGTCGTCACCGCTGGACCAAGCGGACTGCACGTTGTCGAAGTTCGGGCCGTAGCCGAATCCCAGGTCGGCGAGCCGGTCGTACAGTCGCGTCGCGTCGATCGGAGTGCCGTCGACCGGCGGCCAGTCGGGGTCGGTCCAGGCCGGTGTCGCTCCGTCCGCGGGGGCGAGGACGCAGGTGGCGTGCAGCGTCCAGTCCTGCTCGCCGAGATCGGACTGCGCGGTGACGGCACGCGAGTGGATCGACAGGCGCCGACGGCCGGTGTGGTCGAGTTCGGACGCCGAGACCTGCACGTCCACGGCAGCGGCGCCGTCGAACAGCAGCGGAGCCGAAAGGACGAGTTCGTCCACGACGGGCAGTTCCAGGCGGCGGCCCGCGGTCAGCGCGAGCTCCACGAACCCGGTGCCGGGCAGCAGCACCGCTCCGAAGGCCGTGTGGTCGGCGATCCACGGCTGGTCGGTGGTCGACAACCTGCCGCTGAACAGCCATTCGTCGCGACCGGCGAGCGGCGCGGCGACGCGCAGCATCGGGTGCTCGAGCGCGGCGAGACCAGCGCTGCCCAAGTCGCCGAGCGCACCGCTGTCGGGCTGTACCCAGTAGCTGCGGCGCTGGAACGCGTAGAAAGGCAGGTCGACGTGGGTGACCGCTCCCCCGCGCAGCAACGGCGCCCAGTCGACGGCGATGCCCGAACAGTGGGCCTCGGCGAGCAACCGGAGGAAGTGGTCGCTCTCGTCGACGCCGCGCCGGGACGCCGCGGCGACCAGCGACCTCGACTCCACCTCGTCGCTCAGTGTTTGGCTGGTCATCGCCGCCAGCACCGCGTCCGGACCCACCTCGATGAACCGGCGCACGCCGGCGTCGGCGAGCGACTGCACCGCCGGGGCGAATCGCACGGCTTCGCGCACCTGCCGCACCCAATACCGCGGCGTCAGCAGTTCGGGACCGATCGGCGCGCCGGACACCGTGGAACACACGCCGATTCGCGGCTCCTGATACGCCACCGAGCCGGCGACCTGCTCGTACTCGGCGAGCATCGGATCGATCAACGCCGAATGGGCGGCGAGATCGATCGCCAGCCGGTTCGTCTTCACCCCCTCGGCGACCAGCCGGTCTTCCAGCGCGGCGATCGCCGCGCTCTCGCCGGAGAACACCGTCGCCTCAGGCGCGTTCACGGCCGCCACCGAAACTGTCCCGTCCGCGACCAGTTCCAGCGCCCGCTCCTCCGACACCGCGGCGGCGAGCATCGCTCCCTCGCTCGGCAGCGCGCCCATCAACCGGCCGCGGGCGGCGATGAGCCGGCACGCGTCGGCCAGCGACCACACCCCGGCCACGTAGACCGCGGCCAGCTCGCCGCCCGAATGCCCGGCGACTACGTCCGGGGTCACGCCGAACGACTCCAAGAGGCGGTACAGCGCAACCTCGAACGCGAACAGCGCGGGCTGGGTGAATTCCGTCCGGTGCAGCGGGGCCATGGCCTCGGTGTCGCCAGCGCTGCTCCCGGTGCCATCGGTCCCGTCGAACATCACCTCGCGCAGCGATACGCCGAGCAGGGAATCGAATTCCGCGCACACCTCGTCGAGGGCCGCGGCGAAGACCGGGAACGCGGCCGCCAGCCCGGCGCCCATGCCGACCCGTTGCGCGCCGGAACCGGTGAACAGGAAGGCCGTCTCGCCGGTGGCGGCACCACCGGACACGACATGCGGCGACGGCGACCCCGCGGCCAAGGCCCTGAGCCCGGCGAGCACCTCGGCCCGGTTGGCGCCGAGCACCGCAGCACGCCGATGCAACTGAGCGCGCGCAGAAGTCAGGGCCGCGGCGACATCGGCGTCAGCTGTCTCAGGGTGATCGGCCAGCCAGGCCAGCATCCGGCTCGCTTGTGCCCGGAGCGCGGTCTCCGACTTGGCCGAGAGCAACCACGGCGCCCGTGCGCCCGGCTCCGGCTGGTGCGCATCGGCAGCCGGCCCGGCGGCACCGTCGCGCGGCGGTGCTTCGAGGATCACGTGCGCGTTGGTCCCGCTGATCCCGAAGGACGACACCCCCGCCCGGCGCGGACGGTCCAGCTCCGGCCACTGCTGAGCCCGCGTCAGCAGTTTCACCGTGCCGGCCGACCAGTCGACCTCGGGAGTCGGCTCGGCCACGTGCAACGTCGGGGGCAGCACCCCCGCGCGCATCGCCATGACCATCTTGATCACGCCCGAGACACCCGCCGCGGCCTGCGTGTGCCCGATATTCGACTTGACCGAGCCCAGCCACAACGGGTTGCCGTCGCCGCGGTCCTGGCCGTAAGCGGACACCAGCGCCTGCGCCTCGATCGGGTCGCCCAGCCGGGTGCCCGTGCCGTGCGCCTCCACCGCGTCCACTTCGGACGCCAACAGCCGAGCGTCCTCCAGCGCGGCCCGGATGACCCGCTCCTGAGAAGGCCCGTTCGGCGCCGTCAGCTGGCTGCTCGTGCCGTCCTGATTCACCGCGGACCCGCGGATCACCGCCAGCACCCGATGCCCGCTGCGCTCCGCGTCGGACAGCCGCTCCAGCACCAGTACACCCGCGCCCTCGGCCCAGCCCGTGCCGTCCGCCGAGGAAGAGAACGCCTTGCACCGCCCGTCCGGTGCCAGCCCGCGCTGCCTGGAGAACTCTACGAAGGTGCCCGGTGTCGCCATGACGGTCACGCCGCCGGCAAGCGCCATCGAGCACTCGCCCCGACGCAACGCCTGAGCGGCGAGGTGCAGCGACACCAACGAGGACGAGCACGCGGTGTCGACCGTCACCGCCGGCCCCTCCAGCCCGAAGGTGTAGGACAACCGGCCCGACGCGATGCTGCCCGCGCTTCCGGTCAGCAGATAGCCCTCGAAGCCTTCGGGCGCAGTGGGAAGCCGCGAGCCGTAGTCGTCGTACATGACGCCGACGTACACCCCGGTGCGAGAACCCCTCAGCGCGGTCGGGTCGATGGCTGCGTGCTCGAAAGCCTCCCACGCCGTCTCCAGCAGCAACCGCTGCTGCGGATCCATCGCCGCCGCCTCGCGAGGGCCGATGCCGAAGAACTCGGCATCGAATCGGTCGGCGTCGTGCAGGAACCCGCCTTCCCGGGTGTACGAGGTTCCCAGATGGTCGGGATCGGGGTGGTAGAGCCCTTCCAGGTCCCAGCCGCGGCCCTCGGGGAAGGTGCTCACCACGTCGCGCCCGGCGCTCACCAGCTTCCAGAAGTCGTCCGGGGAGGCGACCCCGCCGGGCAGGCGGCACGCCATTCCCACGATCGCGATCGGCTCGTGAGCGCGCTCCTCGAGATCCTGGACACGCTGGCGGCTCTCGCGCAGGTCGACCGTCGCCCGCTTCAGGTAGTCCCGCAGTTTCTGCTCGTTGTTCACGTCTGCCTTCCGAGTTCGTTGTCGAGTGCCGCGAAGAGGTCGTCGTCGGTTTCCAGCGCGAGGGCCGCGGAGGCGGAGCTCCCGTCCACCATCCGGAGCAGGCTGCGCAATCGCGCGGCGGTCGTTCCCGCGGAGGCGGCGCCGTCGGGCGTGTCCGGGGCGGCGATAACGGCTTCCAAGGCGTCCAGTGCTTGTTGGACCGGGTCCGGCGTCGAGCCGACCAGCCGGTCCCGGAGGTATGCGGCGAGGGCTTCGGTGGTCGGGTGGTCGAACACGAGCGTGCTGGGCAATCGCAGCTCGGTGGCGGCGTTGAGCCGGTTGCGGAGCTCGACTGCGGTTAGCGAGTCGAAGCCGAGGTCCAGCAGGCCGCGCCGGACGTCGATCGTCCGCGGCGCCGGATGGGCCAGCACGAGGCCGACCTGTTCCCTGGCGAAGTCGAGCAGCAGCTGCCGCTGCGCTTCCGCGTCCAGGCCGGCGAGCCTCCGCGCCAGCGGGATCTCCGCCGGAGCGGAGGTCCCTCGGCGTTCGGTGCGCACCAGGCCCCGGTACAGCTCGGGCAGTGCGTCCCCGAGGCTCCGCAGCGCCGCGAGGTCGAGTACCACCGGCGCGAGCACCGGCCGGGTCTCGGCCTCGCCGCCGGCTGGCGGCTTGGGCCCGGCCAGCGCCGCGTCGAAGGCGGCGAGCGCCCGGTCGGCCGGCATCGGCAGGATCCCGTTGCGGGCGAGCCTGGCCCGGCCGGCCCGGTCGAGGTCGCTCGCCATTCCGTCCTGCCACCTGCCCCAGGCGAGGGACACGGCGGGCAGACCCTCGGCGCGCCGGTGTTCGGCGAGCGCGTCCAGGAATGTGTTGCCGGCGGCGTAGCCCGCCTGTCCACCGTTGCCGACCAGGCCGGCGACGGAGGAGAAGAGGACGAAGTCCGTCAGCTCCGTTTCAGCGGTCAGCTCGTGCAGATTCCAGGCGGCTTGCACCTTCGGCCGCAAGACCCGGGCGAGGCTCTCCGGGCTCATGGCCGCCAGCGTGGCGTCCTCGACGACGCCGGCCGCGTGCACGACAGCGGTGAGCGGGTGCTCCTCCGGGATCGAGGCGAGCAGCCCGGCCAGCGCGTCGCGGTCGGCCGCGTCGCACGCCGCGACCCGTACGTCCGCGCCGAGTGCCGTCAATTCGGCGACCAGGTCCTCCGCCCCGCCTCCCCGGCTGACGAGCAGGAGGCGCCGGGCGCCGCGGCCGGTCACCAGGTGCCGGGCGACCTGGCCGCCGAGCGCGCCGGTGCCACCGGTGATCAGCACCGTGTGCTCCGGGTCGAACGCGTCGCCGGCGTCCTGGGTCCGGACCGGGTACGGGGCCTTCGCGAGACGGGTCACGCAGGCCCTTCCCTCGCGGAGTTCGAGCTGCGGCCGGGGGTCGGCCAGCGCCGCGGCCAGCAACTCCCGGCTGGCCGGCCGACCGTCGGCGAGCACGTGCTGGAAACGTCCCGGGTGTTCCGCCGCGGCGGTCCGCATCAGCCCGGAAAGCGCGCTGTGCGCCAGTTCCCCGGTGCTGACCACAGCGAGCCGCGCTCCGGCCAGCGCGTCGGCGGCGAGCCACTGCCGCAGTACCGCCAGCACCTCCCCCGTCACCTGGCCGCACTCCTGCGGAGCGGCCGGGCGTACCGGAAGGACGACCACGTCGGGCACGGCCGCGCCGTCCGCCGTCGCGGCGGCCAAGCTCGCGAGGTCGGCGTAGTGGTCGGCGGCGAATCCGAGGTCGGCCTCTCCGAGGACCGCGATGGTCGCGTCGCCGCTGGCGGGGAGTTCCACATCGGCCCGCTCCACCGCGTACACGTGCTGGTCGCTGGGGCGAGCCAGCGCGGGTCCTTCCGTCAGCGCACGCAAAGCGAGCGATGCGACGGCGGCGACCGGCGCGCCCGTCTCGTCGGCGATGCTGACCGCGACCGTTCCGTCCGAACCGGGCGACAGCTTGACCCGCAGGGTGTCTGTCCGGGGCCTGGCCAGCTGAACGCCGCCGAAGGAGAAGGGCAGCCGGAGTTCGGCCCGCTCCTCCAGGAGCAATGTGTGCAGCGCGGCGTCGAACAGTGCCGGGTGCAAGGCGAATCCGTCAGTGTCGACGGGCAGCCGTACCTCAGCGTAGAGGTCCTCGCCCGAGCGCCATGCCGCCTGGAGGCCCTGGAAGGCCGGCCCGTAGCCGTAGCCCTGGTCGGCCAGGCGGTCGTACAGGTACTCGACCGGCTGGGTTTCGGCGCCGGCCGGAGGCCAGGACGCGAGGTCGGGCTCGGGGCCAACGTGAACTGCGGCCACCACGGTTCCGGCGGCGTGCCGGTTCCAGACGTCGCCGTCCTGATCCCCGCGCGAATGGACGGCGACGGGCCTGCGGCCGTCTCCGTCGGGTTCGCCGACGGTGATCTGGAGCTGGAGCGCGCCTTCGTCGGGAAGGACCAGCGGTGCCTGGAGGACCAGTTCCTCCAAGCGCTCGCAGCCGAGTGCGGCACCTGCGTGGAGCGCGAGCTCCACCAAGACTGTGCCCGGGACCAGCAGGGTCCCGCCGATGGCATGGTCGACGAGCCAGGAGTGGCTGCGGGCCGAAATCCGGCCGGTGAACAGCACCCCGTCGGAGTCGGCCAGCGGTACCGCGGCCCCGAGCAGCGGGTGCCGCGCGGAGTCGAGCCCGGCCGAAGCGATGCCGCCGCCAGGCCCGTCCGCGAGCCAGTAGCGCTGGCGCTGGAAGGGGTAGGTCGGCAGGTCCGCGGCCGGCCCGGCGTTCTCGCCGAACAGCGCGCGCCAGTCCACCGGCACGCCCCGTACGTGGGCGTGGGCCAGGGCGGTGACGGCGGTCTGCGGCTCGTCGCGCCCGCCGCGCAGCACCGGGATCAGGAGCGATCCCGCGTCGAGGAAGTCCTGCCCCATCGCGCTGAGCACGCCGTCCGGGCCGAGCTCCAGGAAAGTCCGTACGCCAGCGGCTTCCAGGCCGCGGGCCGCGTCCAGGAACCGCACGGGCTGGCGGACGTGCTGGACCCAGTACTCCGGCGTGGTCAGGTCCTCGGCGCCAGCAGGCTGTCCGGTCAAGGTGGAAATGATCGGGATGGCGGGTGCGGAGAACGTGAGTCCCTTCGCGACCGTTTCGAATTCGTCCAGCATCGCGTCCATGCGCGGCGAGTGGAACGCGTGGCTCACGCGCAGCCGCTTGGTCTTGCGCCCCCGTGCGGAGAGTTCGGCTCCGACGGCCTCGACGGCCTCCGCGTCGCCGGAGAGGACCACGGAAGCGGGGCCGTTGACGGCGGCGATGCCCAGCAGGTCCTCCCGTCCGGCGAGCAGCGGCAGGACCTCTTGCTCCTCCGCCTGCACGGCGAGCATCGCGCCGCCGCCGGGCAGTGCCTGCATCAGCCGGCCGCGGGCCGCGACGAGCTGCGCCGCGTCGGCCAGCGAGAGGACGCCGGCGACCTGCGCGGCGGCCAGCTCGCCGATGGAATGGCCCGCGAGGAAGCCCGGCCGGACGCCCCAGCTTTCGAGGAGCCGGAAGAGCGCGACCTCGGTGGCGAACAGCGCGGCCTGCGCGAAGCCAGTCTGGTCCAGCAGCGCCGGGTCCTCGCCGAAGAGGACGTCGAGCAGCGGCGTTTCCAGCCACCGGTCGAGCTGTTCGCACGCGGCGTCCAGCGCCTCGGAGTAGGCGGGGAAGGCGGTATACAGCTCCCGGCCCATGCCGAGTCGCTGGCTGCCCTGCCCGGTGAAGAGGAACGCGGTGCGGCCTTCCACCGGGGTGCCCCGCACGGTCAATGCCGCGAGTCCGTCGACCGCTTCGGTGGCGGTGGCGGCCACTACGACGGCGCGATGCGGCAGCGCGGCCCGGCCGAAGGCCAAGGTTCGGCCCATCGACGCCAGGTCCGGCTGTCCGGCGAGGGCCGCGGCCACCCGGTCGGCCTGCGCGCGCAAGGCCGGGTCGTTGTGCGCGGACAGCAGCAGCGGCACGACCGGCATCGGCTCGGCCAGCGGGACCGTCGCCTCGGCCGGCGGCTGCTCCACGATGAGGTGGGCGTTCGTGCCGCTGATGCCGAAGGAGGACACGCCCGCCCGGCGTGGCCGGCCGGACTCGGGCCACGGCGCCGCCTCGGTCAGCAGTTCCACCTGCCCGGCGGACCAGTCCACGTGCGGGCTGGGCTCGTCGATGTGGAGGCTCTTGGGAACCACTCCGTGCCGCATCGCCATGACCATCTTGATGACGCCGGCCACGCCGGCGGCCGCCTGGGAGTGCCCGATGTTGGACTTCAGGGAGCCCATCAGCAGGGGCACCGGGCGCTCCTGCCCGTAGGCGGCGATGACCGCTTTGGCCTCGATGGGGTCGCCCAGCGTGGTGCCGGTGCCGTGCGCCTCGAGCGCGTCGACGTCCGCGGCGGTCAGGCCCGCGTTGGCCAGGGCTTGGCGGATCACCCGTTCCTGGGACGGGCCGTTGGGGGCGGTGAGGCCGTTGCTCGCGCCGTCCTGGTTGACGGCGGTTCCGTGGATCACGCCGAGGACCCGGCGGCCGTTGCGCCGGGCGTCGGAGAGCCGCTCCAGCAGGAGGATTCCGGCGCCTTCGGCCCAGGCCGCGCCGTCCGCTTGCCCGGCGAAGGACTTGCACCGGCCGTCCGGAGCCAGGCCGCGCTGCCTGCTGAACTCGACGAACAGAGTGGGCGCGGCCAGCACTGTCACCCCGCCGGCCAGCGCCAGCCCGCATTCGCCGTTCCGCAGCGCCTGCGCGGCGAGATGGATGGAGACGAGCGAGGAGGAGCAGGCGGTGTCGACGGTGATCGCCGGTCCCTGCAGGCCGAACGTGTAGGCCACGCGACCCGAGGCGACGCTGACCGTGCTGCCGACCGCCAGGTAGCCCTCCAGGGCTTCGGGGGCGTCCTTCAGACGGGCCGCGTAGTCGTTGGCCATGACGCCGGCGAAAACGCCGGTCTGGCTGCCCTGGAGAGAAGTCGGGTCGATGCCCGCGCGTTCGAAGGCCTCCCAGCAGATTTCCAGCAGCAGGCGCTGCTGCGGGTCGATGGCGGTGGCCTCCCGGGGGCTCACCCCGAACAGCTCCGGGTCGAATTCCGGGGCGTCGTAGAGGAATCCGCCGTGCCGGGTATAGGAAGTGCCGGGGTGGTCTGGGCCCGTGCCGTACAGGCTGTCCAGGTCCCAGCCGCGGTCGTCCGGGAACGGGCCGATGGCGTCCCGCTCGTCGGACAGCAGCGCCCACAACTCCTCCGGCGAGCTGACTTCGCCGGGATAGCGGCAGGCCATCGCGACGATCGCGATCGGCTCGTCGACGGCTGCGGTGACCGGTTCGGTCACTGCCGCCGCGGCGGCCGAGCCGAGCAGTTCGGTGCGCAGGAAACCGGCCAGCT
This sequence comes from Amycolatopsis sp. cg13, assembly GCF_041346965.1. GTDB lineage: Bacteria > Actinomycetota > Actinomycetes > Mycobacteriales > Pseudonocardiaceae > Amycolatopsis. The sequence continues at coordinate 191,148 of NZ_CP166848.1, read as the reverse complement.
CGGCCGTGTTCGGGTAGTCGAACACCAGGGTCGCGGGCAGCTTCAGGCCGGCGGCCGCGTTCAGCCGGTTGCGCAGTTCCACTGCCTTGAGCGAGTCGAAGCCCAGTTCGGTGAAGGCCCGGTCGAGAGCGACCTGGCCGGCGTCGGTGTGCCCCAGCACTGAGGCCACCGCACCGCGGACCAGTTCCAGCACGGTGTGTTCCTGGTCCCCGGGGGCCAGAAGCGCCAGGCGTTCCCGGAGGGAGTTCCCGCCCGCCTGTTCCCCGGCGGCGGCGCGCCGGGCCGGGCGCACCAGGCTGTGGAAGAGCCCGGGCAGGCCGCCGCTCTCGCTCCGTGCCCGCAGCGCCGGGTAGTCCAGCAGCGCCGGAACGAGCACCGGCTGACCGGCCGAGAGAGCCGCGTCGAACAGCGCCAGCCCCTCCGCAGTGCCGATGGGGGCGATACCGCCCCGGGACATGCGGGCGAGGTCGGCATCGGTCAGGTGGCCGGTCATCCCGCTGCCCTCGGCCCACAAGCCCCAGGCCAACGACGTGCCCGGCAGGCCGTGGGCTTGGCGGTGGTGCGCGAGGGCGTCCAAATAGGCGTTGGCCGCGGCGTAGTTGGCCTGTCCTGGCGTGCCGGCCGTTCCGGCCAGCGAGGAGAACAGGACGAACGCGTCCAGTTCCAGCCCGGCCGTCAGCTCGTGCAGGTTCCAGGCGGCGTCGACCTTGGGGCGCAGCACGGTGTCGAGCTGCTCAGGCGTGAGGGCGTGGAGCGTGCCGTCGTCGAGGACGCCAGCGGTGTGGAGGACGGCGGTCAGCGGGTGCGCCGAGGGGATCGCGTCCAGCATCGCGGCGACCGCCGAGCGTTCGGCCGTGTCACAGGCGACCACGGACACGTCCGCTCCGCGGGCCGTCAGTTCGGCTTCCAGCTCCGGCATGCCCGCCGCGTCCCGGCCGCGGCGGCTCGCCAGCAGCAGGTGCCGCACGCCGTGTTCGGCGACGAGGTGGTGAGCGAACAGCTGGCCCAGGGTGCCGGTGGCGCCGGTGATGAGCACGGTGCCCTCGGGGTTCAGGGCGGGCACTGCGTCGCCCGTCGCGGGCGCCTTGACCAGCCGCGGTACGAGCAGCGCCCCGTCACGCAGGCTCGCCTGCGCGTCCGGCACGGCCAACGCACGGGCGAGATCGGCTTCGGAGAGTTCCCAGTCCGCCACGTCCAGCAGGCCGAACCGGTCGGGGTTCTCGGTCATCGCGGTACGCACCAACCCCCAGACGGGGGCCGAGCCGAGTCCGGCCTCCGTGCGGGCGGTGGTCGCGTCGCGGGTCGCGAAGACCAGGCGCGACTCGGCGAACCGCTCCTCGGCGAGCCATTCCTGAGCCAGCCGCAGGGCCCGGTGCGCCGCGGCGCCGGGACCGTCGTCGCCGGAGACGGGGATCACGACGAGCGGCGGGGTCCCGACAATGCCGGCGAGGTCCGAGCAGCTGCCCAGCGGAGCGGGCAACCCGCGGCCGGTCTCGTCGAGGACGGCCCATCCGGCGGCCGGGGCCGCCTCCGGCGCGGTCGTCCATTCCACCTGGAGCAGCGGCTGGCGGGGCGTGCCCGAGCCGGCCAGCTGCGCGGGGTCCGCGGCCCGCAGGCTGAGCGTCTGCACCGACGCGATCGGCGCACCGCTCGCGTCGGCGAGGGACAGGGCGGCGCCCGAGCCTTCCGGGGTGATCCGCACCCGCAGCACGCTGGCGTTCACCGCGTGCAGCCGGACGCCGGTCCAGACGAACGGCAGCACCAAGCGGCCGTCTTCCGCGAGCGCCAGCGGGTGCAGAGCGGCGTCGAGAAGAGCCGGGTGGATCCCGAACTCGCCCGGCGGGACGTCCTTCGGGAGCGCGACCTCGGCGTACATCTCCCGGCCGGCGCGCCACAGCGCCCGCAGGCCCCGGAAGGCCGGTCCGTACTGGAAACCCCGCTCGGCGAGCGTGTCGTACGCCGCCGTCAGGTCGACCGGCTCGGCACCGGCCGGGGGCCAGGCGGTACCAGTCGGTGCTCCCGGCGATCCTTCCGCGCGGCCCAGTACGCCGTTGGCGTGCAGGGTCCACGGGCGGATCGCGGCGTCGCCGGGCTCCGGCTCCGGGCGGGAGTGGACCGAGAGCGCGCGCCGCCCTTCCTCGTCCGGAGCGCCGACCACGAGCTGGAGCTGCACTCCGCCGCCGCCGGCCAGCACCAGCGGCGCCTGGAGGGTCAGCTCGTCGACCTGGTCGAGGCCCGCGTGGTCGGCTGCCCGGACGGCGAGGTCCACGAAGGCGGTACCGGGGAGCAACACGGTGCCGGCCACAGCGTGGTCCGCCAGCCAAGGCTGCGTGGCCAGGCTGATCCGGCCGCTCAGGACCAGCTTGTCCTCGTCGGCCGTCCAAAGCGCGGCGCCGATGAGCGGATGCCGCTCGGCGGCCATGCCGAGCCCGCCCGCGTCCCCGGCCGGCGCGGGGCCCTCCAGCCAGTGGCGGCGGCGCTGGAAGGGGTAGGTCGGCAGGTCGACGGCCGCGCCGGGTCCGCCGGCCGCGGCAGCCCAGTCGAGCCGGACGCCCGAGACGTGGGCTTGCGCCGCGGAGGCGAGGAAATCGTCGAGCCCGCCCTCGTCACGGTGGAGCGAGGGCACGGTGACGGCGCTGTCGTACGGCGTGTCGTCGATCGTCTCCTGGAGTGCGACGGTCAGCACCGGGTGGGCGCTGGCCTCGATGAAGAAGCGGTGGCCCTCGTCGAGCAGGGTCCGGGTGGCTTCCTCCAGCTGGACGGTCTGGCGGAGGTTGCGGAACCAGTACGAGCCGTCGAGCTCCGTGCCGTCGAGCGGCCGCCCGGTGACGGTGGAGAGGAAGGGCACCGTGACGGCGCGCGGGGTGATCGAGGACAGGGCGTCGATCAGTTCGTCGCGCAGGCTTTCGACGTGCGCGGAGTGGGAGGCGTAGTCGACCGGGACGCGCTTGGCGCGCACATTGTTGTCCTTGCAGTAGGCGACCATCTCCTCGAGAGCGGCCACCTCGCCGGCGACCACCACGGAACGCGGGCTGTTGTGCGCGGCGAGATCGATGGCGCCGTCCCAACGAGAGACGAGCTCGCGGACCTCGTCGGCGGGCAGGGCCACCGAGACCATCCCGCCGGTACCGGCCAGCTTCGCGATCGCCTGGCTGCGCAACGCCACGACCTTCGCCGCGTCGTCCAGCGACAACGCCCCCGACACCGCGGCCGCCGCGATTTCCCCTTGCGAGTGGCCGATCACCGCGTCCGGCTCGACGCCCGTCGAACGCCACAACGCGGCGAGGGAAACCATCACCGCCCACAGTGCCGGCTGCACCACGTCCACCCGATCGAGACCGGGAGCTCCCTCCGCGCCGCGCAGGACGTCCAGCAGCGACCAGTCCGCGAACGGAGCCAACGCCCGCTCGCACTCCGCCAGCCGCTCGGCGAACACCGGGGAGGAGTCGAAGAGTCCCAGGGCCATGCCCTGCCATTGCGAACCTTGCCCTGGGAAGACGAACACCGTCTTGCCCGAGCCGGCGACCGCGCCCCGCAGCAGGTTCGCCGCGGACTCGCCCGAGGCCAACGCCCCGAGACCCGCGAGCAGCTCGTCCCGGCCGGCGCCCGAAATCGCCGCCCGGAAGGGAAGGTGCGGGACGCGGGTGGCGAGAGCCGAAGCCACTCGCGCCGCATCGGCGTCCGCCGAGGCCAGCAGCTCCCGCACCTGGCCGGCGCGCGCCGCCAAGGCCGCTTCGCTCTTCGCTGAGATCATCAGCGGCAGCCCCGCCGCCACCGGTTCGCGGGCCACCACCGGCTCCGGGCCCTGCTCGAGGATCACGTGCGCGTTCGTGCCGCTGATGCCGAAGGAAGAGACGGCCGCGCGACGCGGACGCGCCGCCTCCGGCCATGCCTGATGCTCGGTGACCAGCTCCACCGCGCCTGCCGACCAGTCGACGTGCGGCGTCGGCTCGTCCACGTGCAGCGTCGCCGGAAGCTCCCCGTTGCGCATCGCCATCAGCATTTTGATGATGCCCGCGACACCCGCGGCGGCCTGCGTGTGCCCGATGTTCGACTTGACCGAGCCGAGGCGCAGCGGCTCTTCGCGGTCCTGGCCGTAGGCGGCCAGCAGCGCGTTGGCCTCGATCGGGTCGCCGAGCCGGGTGCCGGTGCCGTGCGCTTCGACGGCGTCCACCTCGTGCGGAGCGAGGCGGGCGTTGGCGAGGGCCTGGCGGATGACCCGTTCCTGCGAGGGCCCGTTGGGCGCGGTGAGGCCGTTGCTCGCACCGTCCTGGTTGACCGCGGAACCGCGGATCACCCCGAGGATGTCGTGCCCGAGCCGCTGCGCGTCCGACAGGCGTTCCAGCACCACGATGCCCGCGCCCTCGGCCCAGCCCGTACCGTCCGCCGACGCCGCGAACGACTTGCAGGTCCCGTCGGGCGACAGACCGAGCTGACGCGAGAACTCGACGAAGGTCGTCGGCGTGGACATCACGGTGACCCCGCCGGCGAGCGCCATCGAGCATTCGCCTTGGCGCAGCGCCTGAGCAGCCAGGTGCACCGCGACCAGCGAGGAAGAACACGCCGTGTCGAGCGTGACCGCCGGCCCCTCGAGACCGAACGTGTAAGCCACCCGCCCCGACAGGACGCTGCTGATCGTGCCCGTCAGCAGATGCCCCTCGAAGCCCTCCGGCGCGCTCCCCAACCGCGCCCCGTAGTCGTTGTACATCACCCCCGCGTAGACCCCGGTCGAGGAACCGCGCAGCGAGCCGGGGTCGATTCCCCCGCGCTCCAGCGCCTCCCACACGACCTCCAGCAGCACCCGCTGCTGCGGGTCGGTCGCGATCGCCTCGCGCGGGCTCAGCCCGAAGAACTCGGCATCGAACTCCGCGGCCTCGTAAAGGAATCCGCCCTTGCGCGTGTACGACGTGCCGGTTTTCCCGGGGTCCGGGTCGTAGAGGCGTTCCACGTCCCAGCCGCGGTCGGCGGGGAACTCGCCGATCGCGTCCCGGCCTTCCGCCACGAGCTGCCACAGGTCCTCCGGCGAGGAGACCCCGCCCGGATAGCGGCAGCCCATGCCGACCACGGCGATCGGCTCGTCCGAGCCCGGGGCGTGCGCGGCCGCCAGCGGGACGGCGGCCGTTCCGGTCGCTTCGAGCCGGTCCAGCAGGAAGTCCGCCACCGCCTGGGGCGACGGGTGGTCGAACACGAGGGTGGTGGGCAGTCGCAGGCCGGTCGCCGAATTGAGCAGGTTGCGCAATTCGACGCCGGTGAGGGAATCGAAGCCGATGTCCTTGAAGGCATCGGCCGGGTCGATGTCGGCGTTCGCCCCGTGCCCGAGAACCAGGCCCACGGTCTCCCGCACGGTCTGGAGCACGGCCCGGGCGCGCTCCGGGGCGGGCAGCGCGATCAGCCGCTGGCCCCACGACGAGCCGGCGCCGGCGGCCTGCCTGCGGCGGACGCGAACCAGGCCGGTGAACAGTCCGGGCAGCGCGTTCTCCTCGGCACGGGCGCGCAGGGCGCCGAGGTCGAGTTCGGCGGGGACCAGCAGCGGTTCCGCCGAGGCGAACGCCGCGTCGAACAGATCGAGACCGAGTTCCGGGGTCAGCGGGACGATTCCGCTCCGCTTCCACCGCGCGACGTCGGCGTCGGCAAGGGTGCCTGCCATGCCGTCGACACCGGCCCACAGGCTCCACGCGAGGGACACGGCGGGCAGGTTCCGGGAGCGGCGATGCTGCGCGAGGGCATCGAGGAACGTGTTCGCGGCCGCGTAGTTGGCCTGGCCGGCATTCCCGATGAGCCCCGAGACGGACGAGAACAGGACGAACGAGGCGAGACTGAGGGACTCGGTGAGGCGGTGGAGATTCCAGGCCGCGTCCGCCTTCGGGCGCATCACCCGCTCCAGCTGATCAGCCGACAGCGACGCGACCGTCGCATCGTCCAAGACACCCGCGGCATGCACCACGGCGGTCAGCGGACGCTCGGCCGGAACCTCGGCCAGCAAGCCTGCCAGCGCGTCGAAGTCCGCCACGTCGCACGCCGCCGCCCGGGCCCGCGCACCCAGCTCCGCAAGTTCCGCCACGAACTCGGCGGCGCCCGGAGTCTCGCTGCCACGACGCGACACCAGCAGCAGGTGCCGCGCGCCGTGATGCGTCGCCAGCCGACGCGCCACCAACCGGCCCAACGTTCCCAGAGCACCGGTCACCAGGACCGTGCCCTCCGGATCCAGCCCCTCCGCCACACCCGCCACGGCGTCCGCCGCGCGCGCCAGCCTCGGCACGAACAACTGACCGCCCCGCACCGCGACCTCGGGCTCGCCCGAGGCCAGCACCGCCGGCAGCGACTCCGCCCCGCCGTCGTCCAGGTGGGCCAGGATCAGCCTGCCCGGGTTCTCGGACTGGGCCGTGCGGATCAGGCCCGCGAGCGCGGCCGTGTGCAGCGCGCCGTCCGGCAGGGCGACGACCAGGCGGCTCTCGGCGAATTGCGGGGCGGTCAGCCACTCCTGCACCGCCTCAAGACCGCGCGCCGCCGTCGCGTGGGTCCGGGAAAGCACCTCGGCCGACGGGTCGGCCGAGAGTTCTTGACCGTTCAGCACTACGAACTCCGGAGCCGGAAGGCCCGCGTCGACAGCGGCGCGCAGCTCGCCGAGGTCCGCGTGCGATCCCTTGCCGCCGACCCGGACCCACCGCTGCTCGTCGACCGGCCCGGCCGCGGGCACGGCCTCCCACGCCACCCGGTACAGGAATTCCGCGGCCCGGCCCGCTGGTGCGAGCTGATCGCGGCTGATCGGCCGCAGCGAGACCGCCTCGAACGTCGCCACCGGCGCGCCGGCCCCGTCCGCGACGGCGAGACGCGCGGTGTCCTGGCCGGTATGAGTCCAGCGGACCCGCAGCACCGTGGTGCCGACCGCGTGCACAGCGAAGCCCGAGAACGAGAACGGCAGGTGGATCTTGCTTTCGTCCTGCGTCGCTTCGAGCACGAGGATCAGCGGGTGCAGCGCGGCGTCGAGGAGTGCGGGGTGCACGCCGAACCGTCCGGCTTCGCCGCGCAGCTGATCGGGCAGAACGACTTCGGCGAACAGGTCGTCTCCGGCACGCCAGGCCGCGCGGAGACCGGAGAAGGCCGGCCCGTACCCGTAACCGAGATCGGCGAGGCGGTCGTAGACGCCCTCCAGCGGGATGGCGACGCCGTCGGCCGGGGGCCACTGCTCCAGGGAAACCCCTGCCGCGGCGGCCACGGGGGCGAGCAGGCCGGCCGCGTGCGCGGTCCACTGCTCTTCGCCGGTCCTCGAGTACACCGTGAACCGGCGTTCGCCGTGCTTGTCGCCCCGATCGACGGTCAGCCGGATCGAGACTGCCGCGCTGCCGGTCAGCATGAGGGGCGCGTGGAGAGTGAGCTCCTCGACGGCGGCGTATCCGAGCCGGTCGGCGGCATGACCCGCCAGCTCGAGGAACACCGTAGCCGGAACCAGGACCGCCCCGCCGATCGCGTGATCGGCCAGCCACGGATGCGTCGGCAACGACACCGCCCCGGAGAACTGCACGGCGTCCCCGTCCGGCTCCGCGATCACCGCGGCCAGCAGCGGGTGGTCCACCGCCGTCAAGCCCAGCGATCCCGCATCACCGGAACGCGGGGCGTTCAGCCAAAACCGCTCGCGCTGGAACGCGTACGTCGGCAACTCCACCATGCCGGAACCCGGCAAGAACCTCGCCCAGTCCACCTCTACGCCGTGTGCGTGCACCGCGCCCAAGGCGGCGAGGAGGGAACGCTTCTCGGCACGGTCTTTGCGCAGCACCGGAACCACGCAGGTGCCCTCGGTGTCAGCCAGGCACTCGTTCGTCAGACCCGCAAGCGTCCCGTCGGGACCCAGCTCCACGAACGCCGTCACGCCAAGACCGGCCAGCGTGGCGATGCCGTCGGCGAACCGCACCGCCGAACGGGCCTGAACAGCCCAGTACTCGGCAGTGAATTCCTCCATCACCTCGCCGGTGACATTCGAAACGACCGGGATCCGGGGAGCCGAATAGGTCAGAGTCCGGGCGACCTCGGTGAGCTCCGCCAGCATCCCGTCCAGGTGCGCGGAATGGAAAGCATGGCTCACTCGCAGCCGCGTCGCCTTCACGCCCGCTTCGCGAGCCAGCTCGAGAACTTCGAGCACTGCCGTCTCGTCGCCCGAAATCACCGTGGCTGCAGGGCTGTTGAACCCGGCCACGTCCACCCCGGACCGTCCCGCGAGCCATCCGGAAACGCGCGCTTCACCCGCGTTCAGGGCGGCCATTGCCCCGCCCTCGGCGACGCTGTCCATCAAACGCGCCCGCGCACACACCAAACGCGCGGCGTCCGCGAGAGACAGCACGCCCGCCACATGGGCCGCCGCCAATTCACCGACCGAATGACCCACGAGGTAATCCGGGGTCACGCCGTAATGGGACAGCAGGCGGAAAAGGGCCACCTCGATCGCGAACAACGCCGGCTGAGTGAACACCGTGCGCTGAAGCAGCTCCGGCTCGCCCTCGATCACCTCGGCGAGCGAACGTTCCAAGTGGACATCCAACGCCTCGGCAACCTCGTCGAACGCGGCCGCGAACACCGGCTCCGCCGCGTACAGCTGACGGCTCATGCCCACTCGCTGACTGCCCTGCCCGGAGAACAGGAACGCGACCGAACCCGCCGAGACAGCCTTGCCCGGGGTCAGCGTCCGCAGAGCGTGCAGGAACTCCTCGCGGGTCTCCCCCACGAGCACCGCGCGGTGCTCGAAACGAGCACGCGATACCGCCAGCGAGCGGCCGACGGCGACGACGTCCGTCTCCGGCCGCTCCTCCAGGAACGACACCAGCAGTTCCGCCTGCCCCGACAGCGCGGCCGCCGATTTGGCCGACACGACCCACGGCACGGGACCCGGCGCCGGCCGCTCCGCCGCCGGAGCTTCGATCTCCGCGACCTGCTCGACGATGAGGTGTGCGTTGGTGCCGCTGATGCCGAAGGACGAGATGCCCGCCCGGCGCGGGCGGCCGGCCTCAGGCCACTGCCGCGCCCGCGTCAGGAGCTCCACCGAGCCTGCCGACCAATCGACGTGCGAGGTCGGCTCGTCCGCGTGCAACGTCGCGGGGAGAACCCCGTTGCGCATGGCCATGACCATCTTGATCACGCCCGCGACGCCCGCCGCGGCCTGCGTATGGCCGATGTTCGACTTGAGCGAGCCGAGTCGAAGCGGCTCTTCGCGGTCCTGGCCGTAGGCGGCCAGCAGCGCCTGCGCCTCGATCGGGTCGCCGAGCTTGGTGCCCGTGCCGTGCGCCTCCACCGCGTCCACTTCGGACGCCGACAGGCGGGCGTTCGCCAGCGCGGCCTGGATGACCCGCTCCTGGGACGGGCCGTTCGGCGCGGTCAGGCCGTTGCTGGCGCCGTCCTGGTTCACCGCGGAGCCGCGGATCACCGCGAGCACCCGATGCCCGTTGCGCTCCGCCTCCGACAACCGCTCCAGCACCAGCAGACCCGCGCCCTCGGCCCACCCGGTGCCGTCCGCCGACGCGGAGAACGCCTTGCACCGGCCGTCGGGGGACAACCCGCGCTGGCGGGAGAACTCGACGAACATGCCCGGGGCGGACATCACCGTCACCCCGCCGGCGAGGGCCATCGAGCACTCGCCCTCGCGCAGCGACTGCGCGGCCAGGTGCAGCGCGACCAGCGAGGACGAGCACGCGGTGTCGACCGTGACCGCCGGGCCCTCCAAGCCGAACGTGTAGGCCACCCGGCCCGACGCGACGCTGGCGGTGTTGCCCGTCAGCAGGTAGCCGTCGTGCCCGCCGGACGCCTCGCTCAGCCGCGGCCCGTACTCCTGCCCCGTCGCGCCGACGTACACGCCGGTGCGGGTGCCCCGCAACGCCGTCGCGTCGATGCCCGCCTGTTCGAAGGCCTCCCACGCCGTCTCCAGCAGCAACCGCTGCTGCGGATCCATCGCCGCCGCCTCGCGAGGACTGATCCCGAAGAACTCGGCATCGAACCGGTCCGCGTCGTACAGGAACCCGCCGCCCGCGGCGTAGGTCGTGCCCGCCCGGTCCGGATCGGCGGCGAAGAGCGCATCGAGGTCCCAGCCCCGGTCGGCCGGGAACTCGCCGATCGCGTCGACCTCGCCGCTGACCACGCGCCACAGGTCCTCCGGCGAAGCGACCCCGCCCGGCAGCCGGCACGCCATGCCCACGATCGCGATCGGCTCGTCGAGAGCCGTCGCCTTGTCCCCCTCGTCGTCCTGGAGCCGGTCCGAGCCGCCGAGGTGTTCGGCGAGCCTCGCTGGGGTCGGGTAGTTGAAGAGAAGGCCGGAGGGCAGCGAAAGCCCGGTGGCCCTCTGCAGCGCGTTCCGGAGCTCGACGGCCGAGAGGGAGTCGAAGCCCAGGTCCTTGAACGTCGTGTCGGCGTCCACGTCGCGGGCCGAACCGTGGCCGAGCACGGCGGCCACGTGCGCACGGACCAGCTCCAGCTCGTCGCCTCGAGGGGCGGGCCGCTCCGGGCCGCCCCGCTCCGCCCGCCCGCTCCGGGGCCGCACCGGTTCGATCGCCGAACCCTCCAGCCAGAAGGGTTGGCGTTGGAAGGCATACGTGGGCAGGTCCACCACACCCGAAGCCGGAAGGAACCGCTCCCAGTCCACGCCGCAGCCGCGGACGTGCGCCGCGGCCAAAGCGGTTACCAGAGAACGGGTTTCCGGAACGCCCTTTCGCAGCACCGGAACAACCAGCGCGTTCTCGACGTCCGCCAGGCATTCGCCCGCGAGCCCCGCCAGCGTCGCATCGGGCCCGAGTTCCACGAAAACCGCGACGCCCAATCCGGCCAGCGTCGTGACGCCGTCGGCGAACCGCACCGCCGCCCGGGCCTGTCCGGCCCAGTATTCCGGCGTGAACTCCTCGATCAGCTCGCCGGTCGCGTTCGACACCACCGGAATCCGCGGAGCCGAATGCGTCAGCCCGCGGGCGACCTCCGTGAGCTCCTCCAGCATCCCGTCCAGATGCGCGGAGTGGAAAGCGTGGCTCACTTTCAGGCGAGTCGCCTTCACCCCCTCGGCACGAGCCAGGTCCAGCACTTCCAGCACCGCGGCCTCGTCGCCCGAGATCACCGTGCTTGCCGGACTGTTGATTCCCGCGACGTCCACCCCGGAACGACCCTCGAGCCAGCCCGAGACTCGGCGTTCGCCGGCGTTCACGGCGACCATCGCCCCGCCTGCGGGAACCCCGTCCATCAACCGCGCCCGCGCGCACACGAGACGGGCCGCGTCCTCGAGCGACAAGACACCCGATACATGAGCCGCGACCAGCTCGCCCACCGAATGGCCCACCAGATAATCCGGCGTCATCCCGTAGTGCGTCATCAGGCGGAACAGGGCTACCTCGACCGCGAACAGCGCCGGCTGGGTGAACAATGTCCGCTCCAGCAGCTCCGGATCGCCCGCGATCACCGTCGCGAGGGGACGATCCAGGTGGCCGTCAAGAGCCGCGGCGACCTCGTCGAAAGCAGCCGCGAACACCGGCTCGCTTTCGTACAGCTCACGCCCCATGCCGACGCGCTGGCTTCCCTGCCCGGAGAACAGGAACGCCACCGCGTCGTCCGGTGCCACCCGGCCCGACACCACACCGGCCGAGGGCCGGTCCTCGGCCAACGCCCGGACACCGGCGAGAAGGTCTTCACGGGTCGTTCCGGCGACCACCGCGCGGTGATCGAAACTAGTGCGCGACACCACCAGCGACCGGGCCACCGCCGCGGCATCCAGCTCAGGGCGCTCCTCCAGGAACGACGCCAGCCGGGCCGCCTGACCGGCCACGGCCTCGGCCGACCTGCCGGACACCACCCACGGCACGACGCCCGGGCCGGACTCGGCGTCCGGCGGCTCCGCTGCCGCCGCCTGCTCGACGCGCCAGTCGGAGAGCACGACGTGGCAGTTCGTCCCGCCCATGCCGAACGAGCTGACGCCCGCGTAGAGCGGCTCGTCCGGTCGCGGCCACGGCTCGAGCCGCTGCTGCACGGCGAGCTTCAGCTCGTCGAACGGGATATCCGGGTTGGGGGTTTCGAAGTTCAGGCTCGGCACGAGTTCGCGGTGGCTGACGCACAGCGCCGCCTTGAGCAAGCCCACGATGCCCGCCGCGCCCTCAAGATGTCCGACGTTGGTCTTCACCGAACCGACCCGCAGCTCGGCCCCGTCCAGGCGGCCGTCGCCGAGTACCGCGCCCAGCGCGGCCGCTTCGACCGGGTCGCCCAGCCTGGTGCCCGTGCCGTGCAGTTCGACGTACTGCACCTGGTCCGAGGACACCTCGGCCCGCTCGTACGCCTGTCGCAGCACGTCCTGCTGGCCGGCTGGACTCGGCACGGTGAGACCTTCGGTCGTGCCGTCGTTGTTCATCGCGCTGCCGTGCAGCACGCAGTAGATCGGGTCGCCGTCCGCCACAGCCGCCCGCAGCGGCTTGAGCACCACGAAAGCGCCGCCCTCACCGCGCACGTATCCGTTGGCCCTCGCGTCGAAAGTGAAGCTGAGACCGTCCGGGGAGAGTGCGCCGAACCGCTCGGCACCGATGGTGCTGTCAGGCGCCAGCACGAGGTTGACGCCGCCGGCGATAGCCATGGTCGACTCGCCTCGGCGCAGGCTCTCGGCCGCAAGATGCACGGCGGCCAGCGAGGAGGACTGGCCGGTGTCCACGGCGGCGCTCGGTCCGTGCAGGCCCAGGGCGTAGGAGATCCGGTTGGCGAGCACGCCGCGGTTGAGGCCGGTCAAGGTGTGGCGGGTGATGCCGTCGGCCCCACGCTGATGTGTGAGCGCCGCATAGTCGTCGGCCATGACGCCGACGAAGACGCCGGTCCGGCTGTCAGCGAGATCCGCCGGGAGGATCCTGGCGTCCTCCAACGCTTCCCAGGCGAGCTCGAGCATGAGCCGCTGCTGCGGGTCCATCGACGAGGCCTCGCGCGGGCTGATGCCGAAGAAGCCCGCGTCGAAGCCGCTGACGTCGTCAAGGTAGCTCCCCGGCCGGGACGGCAGCTCCGGCCGGCTTGCCGGAGGCGCGCCGATCGCGCTGCGGCCGTCGCGCAACAGCTGCCACAGCCGGGCGGGGTTCTCCGCGTGCGGCAGCCGGCAGGACATGCCGACGATGGCGATCGCCTCGGTCGAGGTCCGCGTGTCAGCTTGGAATTCAGCCATGGTTGAGCTGCCCTACCTCTTGTCGCGTCACGAAGTCTGGGCGGAGGCGTGGCGCCCGCGGTCGTGCGCGGGCGCCACCGATTCACGCCGCGATCGGCCGCGAGCGATGAATTTCCCCAGAAACAGCAAGTTGCTCTCAGGAACAGGAAGAACAATTCGGTCAGACAGTGGTCCCGGCGTAGCGGGAGACCAGCTCCCGCTTGAGCACTTTTCCGCTTCCCCCGGTCGGGAGAGCATCGGCGAACTCGACCCGGCGGGGGTATTTGTAGGCGGCGAGCCGCTGCTTTCCCCATTCGACGATCGATTCGCCCGCGCCGGCGGTCGCGTCCTCCGGCCGGGCGGGGACGACGATCGCCCACACCTCCTCGCCGAGCGCCGGATGCGGAACGCCGATCACCGCCACCTGCGCCACGGCCGGGTGCCCGAGGAGGATCTCCTCGATCTCGCGCGGATAGACGTTGTAGCCGCCGCGCAGGATCAAGTCCTTCTTGCGGCCGACGACCGAGAGGTAGCCGTCCTCGTCCAGCCTGCCCAGATCCCCCGTGCGGAACCAGCCGTCCACCACCGTCTCGGCGGTGAGGTCCGGCAGGCCGAGATAGCCGGCCATGACCGTCGGGCCGCTCACCACGATCTCGCCCACCTCGCCGGCGGGAAGCAGGTCGATCCGGCCCGCTTCCGGTCGCGCGATGCCGACAGCGATGTCGTTGATCGGCACTCCGACCGTCTCGGGCCGGAAGGGCAGACCGGGGTGGTGATAGGCGACGCTGCACGAGGTTTCGGTCGCCCCGTAGCCCTCGTAGACCGGACATCCGAATGCGGCCTGGACGTCCTCCCGGATTGCGGAGGGAAGCGCCGATCCCCCGCTGTACACGCGGTCGAGCCGAGGAACTTGCTCGCCGTTGGCCACCGCGTCCAGCAATTTGACGTACATCGTCGGCACGCCCATGAATACCGTGCACCGGTGTTCCCTCATGAGTGCCAGCGCCGCCCGTTCGGAGAACCTCGACATCAGGACGATGGAAATACCGGCACGGAAACCGGTGAGCAGGACGCAGATCTGACCGAAGCTGTGCGCCAGCGGCAAACATCCGAGCAGCACGTCGGCACTGCTGAACGCGTACGGGTCGACGACCATCTTCTCGACGTTGTACAGAATGTTCCGATGGGTGAGCATCACCCCTTTCGGCTTTCCCGTCGTGCCGGACGTGTAGAACACGACCGCGATGTCGTCGGCATTCCGCGGCGCCGCGTCGTCGACCGGCTCCGTCTCGCTCGCGGTGTTCTCCAGGTCGACCGTGCCCGCCGGGCCCGGGCCGACGGTGAAGAGCACCGTGCCGAGCCGTTCCGCCGCTTCTGCCGCCTGGACGACCAGGGCGGCGGCACACACCAGGAACTGCGCGGCGGAGTCGGTCAGCACGTGATCGATCTCCGCCGCGGCGGACAGGGCGTTCAGCGGGATCACCACGGCTCCCGCGGCCAGCGCACCGAAGTACGCCACCGGGAACTGCGGGGTGTCGGCCAGGAGCAGCGCGACCCGGTCGCCCGGCCGCACTCCGTTGGCACGCAGCGCGGAAGCGTAGCGCCGCGCCTGTTCCCACAGCCACTCGTAGCTGAAGTGCTCGGACTCGTAGATCACGGCTGAGTGGCGGGGCCGCCGCGCCGCGGCGTCGGCCAGCACGGCGGCGACTGACGTGGTCATTACGGCAGGAGTCCGCCGGCCGCGGCAGGCACGGCGCCGCCGCGAAACCCGGACACGGCCCAGTCCCGGGCGGTGGCCGCGGGGATGTTCAATTCCTGCCAGATTTCGCGAAGCGCGCGGGCGAAGTGCTCGACGTCGTTCTGGTGGTGCACGGCGGACGGCGCGATCCGCAGGATCTCCTCCCCCGCGGGCACGCTGGGGGCGTTGATGGACTGGACGTAGATCCCGTACCGCTCGAACAGCATCCGGGACGCCCGCTTGCACAGTTCGTCGTCGCCCACGAAGGCCGAAACGATGTGGGAATCGGTCGAAAGGAACGGGATGTCGGCCTCGATCAGCAGGCTGTGCAGCAGCCGCGCGTTCTCCGAGAGAAGCTTTCGCTCGACGTCGGAGGACCGCAGGTACTGAACCGACGCCATCGCACCGGCCGCGATCGCCGGCGGCAGCGAGGTGGTGAAGACGAACGAGCGCGCATAGGTCCGCACCGCGTCCACCAGGGCGGCCGGTCCCGCGATGTAGCCGCCGACCGTTCCGAAACCCTTCGCCAAGGTGCCCATGACGACCGTGAACCGGTCGGCGATGCCCTCCTGCGCGGCGATCCCGGCGCCCTGCGGCCCGTACATGCCGACCGCGTGGACCTCGTCGACGAAGGTCGTGGCGCCGTACTTGTCCGCGATGTCGGCGATCGCGGCCAGCGGTGCGACGTTGCCCGACATGGAATAGACCGATTCCACGACGATCAGCTTCGGGCAGTCCGCGGGAGCGGCGGCGATCAACTCCTCCAGATGGGCCACGTCGTTGTGCCTGAAGACGTGCTTCTTCGCACCGCTGTGCCGGAGACCGTCGATGATCGACGCGTGGTTTTTCGCGTCGGAGAACACGACGGTGTCTTTCGGCATGCTCGCCAGCACGGTGAGGGCGCCTTCGTTGGCCGTGTATCCCGACACGAAAAGGAGCGCGGCTTCCTTGCCGTGCAGGTCCGCCAGTTCGTTTTCCAGCAGGACATGGTAGTGGTTGTTCCCGCCGATGTTCCGGGAACCGCCGGAGCCGACGCCGTGCAAGTCGATCGCCGCTTGCACGGCCGCGACGACCTGGCGGTTCTGCCCCATCCCCAGGTAGTCGTTGCTGCACCAGACGCTGACTTCCGAATCCACCCCGTCCCGCCGGGCGGTGGCCATGGGGTAATCCCCGGAACGACGGCCGATCTCGAGGAAATCGCGCTTGCCCTCGGCCACGTCCTCGGCTATTTTGCCGCTCAGGTACGACTTCAGGTGAAAGTTCATCTGCCCGCCTTCTCTCTGCAACGGTGTGCCTAAACGAGGAATCACGTGGCCCGCCTCACGCGAATTTCGACCGCAGGAGTGCCCGGTCCGGTTTCCCGATGCCGTTCATCGGGAGGTTTTCCAGGACGTTGATCTTCTCGGGCACATGAAATTCGGAAAGTGCTTCGGCAATTCTCGTGCGAATGCTCTCCGCGTCGGCCATCTCGTCCGGGTGGCACTCGATCGCGGCGTGCACGTGGTCGCTGCCGTCCTCGTCCCGGACGCTGTAGACGGCAGCGTGCCGGACGCCCGGATGGGAAAGAATTTCCGCCTCGACGACGATCGGATGGATCTTGACGCCGCCGACCTTGATGACGTCGCCCACCCGGCCCAGGAGGGTCAGATATCCCCGCTCGTCGAGAAAGCCGATGTCTCCGGTGAAATACCAGCCGTCCCGGAGCACTCGCGCGGTCAGTTCCGGGTCGCCGGTGTAGCCGTCCATCATCTGCGGCCCGCGGACGCGGACCTCGCCGATTTCCCCCGCGGCCAATCGCTCGCCCGAGTCCGAGTTGCAGACGACGACCTCGACCTCGGGGAAGGGGCGCCCGACAGTGGCCGCGAGCTCCGGGTCGCCGTGCTCCTCGGCGGTGAGGGTCGTGATCCGGCCGGCCTCGCTCGCGCCGTACCCCTGCGCCAGAACAGGACCGAAGAGCCGGAAAGCCTGCGCGGTCCGAGCGGGCGCCGCCGGGCTGCCGCCGTAGATGATCCGCTTCAGCGAGGACAAGCCCGCGGCTTCCACCGCGGCCCGGTCGCGGATTCCCCGTTCGAGCAGGTGGTCGATGATCTGGAACACGTGGTTCGTGGCCATGAACGTCCAGGAGACGTCCTTCTCCGCGGCGACCGCGCGCACCACTTTCTCGGCGTCGAAGCTCTCCTGGACGTAGAGCACCCCGCCCAAGACGAACACCGCGTCCGCCATCGCGGCGGCGCCATGGCTCAGCGGGGTCGACACCAGCATCGACGCGCAGCCGAATTCACGGCCGAGCTCCCGCCATCCGCGCGCGATCGCTTCCCAAGCGCGGCCCGGCCACTGGATGCCCTTGGGCCGCCCGGTGCTGCCGCTCGTGAAGCCGATGACGGCCAACGCGTCCGGGTCCCACGGCGCCGGGTCCAGAGATTCGGCCTCGTCGCGTTCCCCGGGCTGAATTCGCGTCACCGGGATCCCGCTGCCGTCGGCGAGCTCCAGCGCGCGCTCAGAATTTTCGGCATCGACATAGACGGTCATGGCTTCGGTGTCGCGCAGGATCTGGATCTGCTGATCCAGCGGAAGGACCGTCGTCCTGGTGCCCGGGTTGGTGGTTCGCAAATAGCACACGGCTCCGCCGAGCAGATGTGTCGCGTACCGCGCGGTGAGCATTTCAGGGCTGTTCGGCGCGACCAGAATCGCCACCACATCCCCCTTGCCCACCCCGCGATCGCGCAGCGCGCGAAATGTTTCGGTCACGGACCGGACCAGGTCGCCGCCGGAGAAAGCTTCGCCACGCCAGTAAAAGACATCGCGATCCGACTTTTCCGCGAGCAGCGAGAGGATCTCCGAGACATAACTTTGACTGGGGCTCCACCAATTCTCGGGCAGGCTCACGGGACCATCCTTTGATTCACCGGCTACAGCGAGGTCGCGATTGGGCAGTTCAATCTTCGCCGCACAATTGAAGCGAGCGGCAGATCGTTCGACTGGCTACAACGGAGTACCGGAAGGCATCCCGATCCGGGTAACCGATCGGCGCACCCGCCGGACGGCCGCTCAGAGCGCCGATGTTCTCGGCTGGACGCCGCCTCGTCGCGAGGCCGACGCAGCAGCGGCGGCGGCTCGAGGACAGGCTGCGGGAGCACCTGGAGCCGCAGCTCCCGGCCCGTGGTCAGGGTGGTCGCCCGTCGATCGACGACCGGGCGGCGCCGGAGGGCAGCTTGCACGTTCTCAGCGCCGGCCGTCGCTGGCGCGCGGCAGGTCGTCGTCGAGCCCCGCGAGGCGCAGTCCGCGGCGACGGAGAGCCGCCTGGACGTCTTCCCCGGACCGGCCAGCGCCGCGCTCAAGAGGCCCGGAAACCGCCTCCGCGAGGCCGCTGCGGCGCTTCGCTGCCGTACGGACAGCAAGAAGGCCCTCCCCGGATGTCCGGAAAGGGCCTCTGACCTGATGGTGGGCGATACTGGGATCGAACCAGTGACCTCTTCGGTGTGAACGAAGCGCTCTCCCGCTGAGCTAATCGCCCGCTCGCGGTGCGTTCTCAGCCTACCCCACGACTTTCGGGGGCCTGCAAACGGGTGGTTTGATCCGACTACAGCGCGTCTGCCTGCGAATACCGTCCGAACAACCCCGAGCTAACCAAGGCCTTGCGCGGGCGGGGGCGCGTGCGGGCGTCCGCGACATCCGTGCGACGGTGCTATCGCACAGCGGCCGAACCGCGCAAGATGTACTGGTGGCTCCCCACCGGGCGCCCGCTGAAGGCTGCGCGGCACGGACGGCGACGGACCGGACGGACCTCGGGGCAGACGGTCTCGAACGGGTGATCTCGAGCGCACTCGCGACGGATCCGGGCTCCTGGTGCGTCTCACCGTTGTCCTCGGTCGTCCGGGCCGGGAAGGGAGACGAAGGGTAGGACGATGCGCAACGATCACGTGACGCTCCGCTCGACGGCGGTCTTCGACCTGCTGGCGCCGCGGACCCCGGCGGTTCCGGTGAAGGTGGAGCTGCGCTACGACACCCGCGACCCGTACGCCGTCGTCGCCGCCTTCCGCACCGGGCGGGCCGGCTGGGTCGAATGGGTCTACGCGCGCGACCTGCTCGCCGACGGCCTGCTCGCCGACGCCGGCGACGGGGACGTCCGCATCCGGCCCTCGGTGGAGGACCCGGAGTCGGTCCTGATCGAGCTGAACTCGCCGTCCGGGCACGCCATGTTCGAGGCGTCCGCGCAGGAGCTGGCCGATTTCCTCGACCGCACGTACGACGTCGTGCTGCCGGGCAACGAGCACCTGTGGGTCGACGTCGACGACGCGCTCACCCACCTGATCCCGAACGATCTGGCCTGATCACCGCCCCGCGAGCGGGCCAACAACCCCCCGGTGCCGCGCCGGTCGCCGGGGTCGGATATGGTTCTTTCACACCACGGCGACGGGGTGCGGGCTTCCGGCCCGCGACTGCGGAGCCACGGTAGTGCGGACGTAGCGCAGCTGGTAGCGCATCACCTTGCCAAGGTGAGGGTCGCGGGTTCGAATCCCGTCGTCCGCTCGGAGGGCTCAAGCCCCATGCGGTGGAGTGGCCGAGAGGCGAGGCAACGGCCTGCAAAGCCGTGTACACGGGTTCGAATCCCGTCTCCACCTCGCGCGATTAGCTCAGCGGGAGAGCGCTTCCCTGACACGGAAGAGGTCACTGGTTCAATCCCAGTATCGCGCACCAGCGTTGCCCGGAAGCCCTGCTTCTCTGCGGAGAGGCAGGGCTTCCGTCGTTCCCAGGAGATTTGGCCTTCGTCGTAACGAACCTGGCGGCCAGGCGCGATATCGCTCCCACAACACGTCGACGACTCGTGGGAGACCTGTATGGCGGCGCCTGTCATCGGTGATCGTGCTTCAGATCCTCAGTTGCTTGAGGAAGATCTTCCGCTCGGTCCATGGGCCAGTGCCACGCTGCAGGTGTGGGGCACGAAGACAGGCACTCGCTGGCACGCCGACCCGAACTGCAGTTCGCTGAAGTCACAGGCTCGAACCCGGGAGTTAGTACAGCCCGCAGACGGCACACTCGGAGACCGGAATCTGCCAGACGGACTGCATTGTGACCCACTGGGTCTGCTCCGCGATTACCTGACCGCCGCTCGCCGTCTCGTCAGCTTTGCCGCCAAGACCGACAAAGCTGAACGGGAATGGGCCGCAGGGAACGTCCCCGTGTCAGCGTTTCAGACCCATCTGAGTGGGGTCGCGGCGAGGTCGAGGATCGACTCCAGGAAGAACCGCTCGCGTCGCTCTGGCAAGCCGAGCTTGCCCGTCGAGAACGCCTCATCGCGCGGATAGACCGGTTTCTCGGCTCGAACGACGAGCGGTTGGCGGCGATGGTTCTCGCCGATTGGGTCCGCCGAGGGCGGACTCCCCGCGAGCACAAGCGCTACTACGACCGGTTCGTGGCGATGGCGGTGCGTCATTTCGACGACGCCGAGATCACGACAAACATGGGCATGCACTACTCAGTCAACCGTGACAGTCTGCCGAACTGGCTCGATGCTGTCTCGAGCGGCAAAACCTTCGAGTCAGCGACAACGACGCTCGCCGAGAAAGAGCACGCGCTTGCCAGGAGGATGAGCCTGGAAGACGAGAAAGACCTTCCCGATCAAGTACAGGGTGCCTGGCTCGCGGCAGGCGCTTCGTGGCAGCTGATGCTGGAATCGATGGCACTCGCCCATCCAGGGTCTGTTCTGGCCTTGTTTCAGAGGTACGGCAGCGAAATCGATCCCGACTTGATCGAGCTCGTCGCACGGCTGGGCCCCTCTGCGAGCTTGGAAATCGCCCACATCGACTGGACGGTCGCTGTGGTGCCCGCTGCCTGCCGGGTCGCCTTCGCGAGCTCCGGCAGAACCGGCCGCCTGATTCTTCTGGACAACCCGGGCTACCGAGTCACCGACGAGACCTGCGAGCTGTTCCTGCGCAACGTTGTCCGAGCAGCGGGATATCCAGAGCTTGCGCAGCACGTCCGCGGGCGAATGCCGGAACAGAGCGAGCAGTCTCGCGAAGTGACGGACAGCGAATACGACATGGCAAGAGCGTTGAGCCAAAGGGGATTCAACACCCGAGGCTACGGTTTTGGTCTGACGATCGGCGACTGCGACACTGCACTCCGCGCTGCGATGCAGGGCGAAGAATTCGCGAGACCGACTGTCAGCCGCAGCCGTCGCTCACGACGCTGACACTCCGCCCCTGACGACATGGCCGATGGCCAGACCAGCACGATCAGCTTCTCCGCGCCGCGTTTCTGCTACCTCGGCCGCTACACCTCTATTCGCTTAAACAACGTCGAGGTAAGAAGCTGCGTTTGCGCTCCCCACGCAGCGGCGAGTGCTTGCCATCTGCTCGGCGAATCGCCGCAGATCTCGATAACTTTCGCCGCGAGCCGCGGCCCGTAGACAGGGTGCCGCTCGATCTCGCGCACAGGCATGCGCCAAGCAAACTCGTCGGTCATATAAGCGGATTCGAGAACATGGGCAACGACCGCGTCTCTGTTTCTGCTTCGGTCGCGGAGCAGGTCTGCGAGCACGGCCTGCGGGTCTGCCACTGTCGAGAGTTCCTCATCCGTCGGCAGACTCTCCTCAGGGGGTGCCGGTTTGGCAGACGACACGGCGCGCGGCTCCCTCGCGGCAAGGATTTCAGAGCACAGGCGCCGTGTGCGGCTTCGGGCGGGAAGCTGCTCCTCGATGTCCAGGATGTGATCGTCCGGCAGACGATCGAGCAGATTCCGGAGCTGCGACGGCGATGCCGCCCGGTTTCCCGCGATCAGGTCGACGAACCGGTAGTAGGCGACCCGCGGCCCAGGTCGTCCCTCGACAACCGCAGCACGGACTAAGGCGTCAATACAGGCGGACGTGTTGGCCGCGCGAGCGACCGCGGCAAGATCAGCCCACTGGCCGGTTCGGGCAGCCTGTTCTGGATCCCATCCGTCAGCGACCAGTTTGGCCACCGCGTCGCCTGTTTCGTCTCGAGCCAGCTCGACGAGCTGCGGAAACCGCTTCAGGTACGCAAGGAGGTCAGCCGCCTCTGCTGCCTTCACTTCCGGCAAGCACTCAAGCAGTTCGGCATCGGCGAGTTCGCCCGCGGCGAGGAACGCGCGCTGAATACGGGGGCCGTGCTCAGGATGAGCCAGTAGTTCCCCGCGCCGGCTGGGCGGCAGATGCTCGATCAGATTCCTGAGCAGACTCTCCGGGTCGCGCCGGTTGTGCCACCCTGGCACTTCAGCCGACGGCTTCGCCGGCCGCGAACGGAGCACTGCGTCAACAACACTCGAGGCGAGTTGCGCTTTCGCCTCAGCGGGCCATTTCTCGGCGTCCCACCAGAGCTCCGCAGCATCCTCGCCGGACAGCTCGGCAATCTTGTGCATGGCCGCTTGCTTGGCGTTCTCCCGCCGCAGCGCGGCTGCGAGAACACTGGCCTTGGCCGGAAACCGGCTCAGCAATTCGAGCGCTTCTTCATCAGAGCAGCAGTCGTCGGCGACGAGGTCCCCCGCGTCCCACCACTCCACGCCAGCGAGCAGGCGCTGGCGTGCCTCGCGGTCAAGATCCTCCCGGGCGAGCAGCGGCTTGATCCGCCGAGCCGATACCCGTTCGGCCTCCTTGTCGACGAGTTGCCGCTTTCCCTCTGCGGGCAGATCCGGCAAGCCGGCCAGGCACGCCCACAGGTCACGCGACTCGGACGGAGACCAGTCCCTGCTCAAGCTGGGCACGTAGCGCTCGCCCGCAGGCTCGGCAGTTGCGACCCTGCGACGCGGGAGGCCGACCGCAAGCCGTGCCGCCGGTAGGTCGTCGACGACGAAGAGGTCCTGGCTCCACTCGCCGGGCCACGCCACGACCAGCAGTTCCTGCCCTGTGGCGGTACCAAGCATCGCCCGTTTTTCGGAATCTGTCTTGGCCTGGGTGACCAAGCCGTCCTCACCCACTCGCAGCAAAGTCACCGTCCTGGCCAGCCAGGGCAAGGACTCCGCCGAACTCGTCCGCCGCAGATGTGGGTCGAAAGCGATCTTTCCCCTCATTTGCCTCATCATAAGGAATTTCATCGCTCGACGGAGCTGCTGTGCAGAGACGTCTCCCGCTGAAGCGGACGTGCCCTCCGCCAACAGATCTCCCGTCGGGGCCCAGCCGCCCGTTCAGGACGGGAACAGCGTCGATCCCAGCGGCCGGTGTTCGTCGAAGCCGGGGAGGATCAGGAAGGTTCCGCTCGCGGTGGTGGTCGTGAACGGCAGCAGCGCGTCCGCGGCCTCCATGCTCGCCAGGGTGGCGGTGAACGTGTGCAGGTCGTTCTGGAAGCTCGCGAAGAGGAGCCCCGGGGTCGGCGTGTCCATGCTGTAGCTGCGGCGCAGCATGAGCCCGGCCCCGACGACGTTCGCGTGGGCGCGGCGGATGTGGGCGTCGGCGGGGACGAGGTACCGGCCGTCCGGGGTTTTCGCGCCCAGGTCCGGACCGTCCGCTATGGAGCCGCCGGACAGCGGGATTCCGGAGTCTCTTCGGCGGCCGAAGACGGATTCCTGCGCGGCGACCGGCAACGCGGCGAATCGGGCCACGTCCAGTGCCATCCGCCGGACTACGGCGATCGTGCCGCCCGCGACCGGAGGCGGGCCGGGGAGCCACAGGTCCCGTTGCTGCTCGGCGGGAGTGTGCGGGCCGATGATGCCGTCGACGAAACCCAGGACGTTCCTCGGCGCGGTCTGTCCGGCTGCGACCGGGACGTGCGGTCCGCGTGCGCCGGATTGCCGCCAGCGTTCGCGTACGCCGGGCTTCGCGAGGAGCGCGGCTGCGGCGACGGGCGGGACCAGTGGGTCGCTGGCGCAGATCTGGAGCAGCAGGTCGCCGCCGCGGTCGGATGGGGCGATCGTCTCGTGCGCGGCCGGCGGGAGGTCTTTCGCGCCGGGCAGTTGCGGGTCGCGGGTCTGGACGAGGCGGGGGCCGATTCCGACGGTCACGGTCAGGTCGCCTGGGGGCAGGCCTAGGAAGCGGGTTTCCGTTCCCGCGGTCAGGGCCACGATGGTACGGCCTAATTCGGCGAGAAAGGGGCCTGGGGCAACGGATAAATCCGCGGTGACGATCAGCAGGTGCGGTTGTGGTTGTTGCGGCGTGGTGACCCCGGCTTGGTGGGCGCCGGTGGGCGGGATCGGGCCGGGCCGGGTCTCGGCGGAGTCGGGGGCGGAGGCCGCGTGGCAGCCGGCGGCGAGACCCGCGGTCATCGCGGCCCCGAGAAAAGCGCGGCGGGAAGGGCGGCGCTCAGCGGAATTCACGACGGGCAGCGTGACAGATTCCGGTGCGCCAGGCGAATTCGGCTCGGCGGAACGGGTGTCTGGCCGGGAAGCGGAAGGGAGCCGCTCCCCCGCAACCAGGCCGACCGCGGCACGCACCAACCAAGCGCACGACCGCCAGCCCGGCGAACAATCACCCCAACGGAATCCGGCGCTCGTGCCAGACTGGGCGGATGCGTTTTCCCGCCATGGTGGCGATCCTGGGGCTTTCCGCCGCGCTGGTCAGCGGTTGCGGTTCTTCCTCCGCCGAGGGGCATCGGCCGGACGGGGCGGGCGTCACGATCCGCGTTCCCGCCGACGCGCCGACGATCTCCGCCGCCGTTTCCCTGGCGCAGTCCGGGGATCTCGTGCTTGTCGCGCCCGGGGAATACCACGAAACGGTGAAGCTCACGACGCCGAAGGTCACGCTGCGCGGCGAAGTGCGGGAACGAGTGGTCGTCGACGGACAGCTGAAGCGGGACAACGGCGTCGTCGTGTCCGCGCCGGGCGTCGCGGTGGAGAATCTGACCGTCCGGAATCACACGCAGAACGGCGTCCTCGTCACGGGTTCGGTCAAGGCCGCCGACGGGCTGCCGGGGCACGGAGGCGGTTACGACACCGGCGACGAGCCGATCCGTTTCCTCAGTTCGTTCCTGGTCTCGCACGTCACCGCCACCCGCAACGGTCTCTACGGAATCTATGCGTTTTCCGCGCAGAACGGGGTGATCGAGCAGTCGTACACGTCCGGCGGAGCCGATTCCGGAATCTATGTCGGCCAATGCAAACCGTGCCGGACGGTCGTGCGGGACAACGTCGCGGAGCTCAACGCGGTCGGCTTCGAGGGCACGAACGCCAGCGGCGAGATGTACGTCGCCGGCAACCGGTTCAGCGGGAACCGGGTCGGGCTGACCGCCAACTCCGATCATCAGGAGAAGCTGTTGCCGCAGCGGGATTCCGTGGTCGCCGGGAATCTGGTCGCGGCCAACGGGCAGGCGGCGACGCCCGAACAGGCCGACGGCGGCTGGGGCATCGGGATCGGCATCGACGGCGGCAGCGGCAACCAGGTGCTGCGCAACCGGATCGCCGGGAACGCGAACGCCGGGCTCGTGCTCACCGCGACCCAGGACGTGCCGCCGACGGGCAACCGGATCGTCGGCGACGTCTTCGCGGCGAACGGCCTCGACGTCGGCTGGACGTTCCCCGGCGCGACCAAGGGCAGCGGAAACTGCGTTGATTCCGGGGCGCTGCATACGATTCCGGAGGGATTGGCGGCGAGTGCTGCCTGTCCCGCAGCGGCGGACTCCCCTTCGGGCAGCTGGACCAGGGCGAACCCGCCCGCGGGCATTCCGTTCACCGAGGTCGCGGCACCGCCGCTGCAGCCGCAATTTCCGGCCGCAAGCACGGCGGGTCCCACGGTTGTCCCGGCGGTGCCGGAGTTTCCGGACGTCGCGAAGATCCAGGTGCCCGGCGCGTCGTTGCTGGCGGACCGGGCCTCGGTGGCTGCCGTCTAGGGCCACGGATCGCAGTGTCGCGATTCCTCACGCTGACACTCGCCGCCCTCGCAGGCTGACCGGACCTCTAGCCAAATCCTGAGGAAATGTCAGCGGCCAACCGGAACCGCAGTGAATTCGTGCGTGTCGAAATCAATGACCACCGGATTCCTTTCCCCCGGGACCGAAGTCCGCACCCGGTACATCACCCCGTCCGCGTCGAGCCAGTACCGGACGGATTCCGCGCTGCCGGGCCGTTCCCGGGAATCCGGGCCGGTGAAGACGTCGATGGCGTGGCCGTTCACCTGATCGGACCCTACCCATTCGGCGCCGTTCTGCGGCAGCAATTGCGCGTTGTCCGGCCGGTCGCTGCCGAGGCCCAGCAGAATGGCCAATGACCGGTCCAGCGGGCCCGCGGTCGGATTGAGCGGGCGGCCGAACCAGCCGTCGGCGGGCGGGTTCGCCGGGGGCAGATCGGGGATCGCGGGCAACGGGCGGAGTTCGACGCGGGTGCCGGTCCACCGGATCAGACCATTGCCGGAGTCGTTGCGTCCTTTGCCTTTCAGCACTCCGTAACCGGTCTTGGCGCGGTAATCGGCCGAACCGGTGATCAGGAGTTCGCCCGCCGCGGCGGGGACACTGATCGTCACCGCGCGGCCTTGTTTCTGGTAATTGCGGAATCGCGCGATCGCGAGCCGGCTCGCCTCGTCCGCGGTGACCGCGCGCGGGCCGGAATCGGGCGAACTGGCGGCAACATACGAGAATATTCCTGCGCCGACTGCGACTATCGCCGCGACAGCGACGACGAGCCAGCGGCGCGCGATCCGTTTGGCAAGCACAGCGAGTGACCGTAGCAGGGATTTCGATTCACCCGGTCCGTTTATCCCGGTGCCGTACCCGGAAAGGTCGTTTTCTGGTTCACTGTTACGCACTTTGCGGCACGCCGCGCGAATATTCCGCGCAGAGAACGGAGATCCCGCAGTCATGAACAGAGGTGGCAGAAGAACCAGCGGCAGATTCCGGCTGGCCCGATTAGCCGCTGCTGCCCTGGTGCTGGGCAGCAGCGCGATGACGGTCACCGCCGGCAGCGCCGGGGCCGCGGAAGACGGCACATTGACCGTCCAAGTGCTCCGCGATTTCTTCGGCACCGGCATCGTCAACGCCACCATGGACACGCCGCAGCCGGGCATGTCGGTGCTGGTCACCGACCCCGCCGGGCATCAGGTGCGCGGCCGCACGGACGCCGCGGGCAAGGTCGTCGTGGACCCGGCCGCCCCGCTCGCCGGCGGCCGGTACCGCGTCGACGTTTCGGTTCCGGATCCGTACCGCGCGTATTTGCAAGCCGCGCCCGCGTCCACTGAGAAAAACCACTTCGACAGTTTCACGACGTTCGTGGATCTGCGCGAGGCCAAGGACGTTTCGGTGATCACCGGCGTCTGGAACCCGGCCGACCACACGCTCCCCGACGCCCGCTATTACGTGCCGGTGCAAAACCCGGCGGTGAACAGCGACGGCAGCGCACCCGATCCGAACACCCGCGCGCTGGTCGCGTTCGACCGCAATCTCCGCGGCACCTGCCCCGCCGACTCGGCTTGTCCGACTGTGCTGAACACCCAGGCGCAAGTCGGCACCACGTGGGGGCTGGCGTACGACAAATACCGCGAGCGCATTTTCCAGTCGGCGTTCGCGAAACGCTTCACCAAGTACGGCCCCGAGGGCGGCGGCGCGATTTACACGACGCCACTCGGCGGCGGCGCGCCCAAGCTGTTCGCGAAGGTGCCGGGCGCGGAGATCACCGCACATGGCGCGGTCGACATGCGCAAGGACGAGCATTTCGTCGACGTCCCCGGAAAGGAAAGCCTCGGCGGGATCGCGCTCACCGAGGACGGCAAGACGCTGTACGCGATAAGTCTGGTGACCCGGAACCTGCTCAGTTTCGACGCGACCGGAGACACCGCGAAGATCGAAAAGCAGACGCCGATCCCGATGCCGGACTGCGCCGGCCCGGACGACTGGCGGCCGTTCGCGGTCGCGGCGCACGACGCGAAGCTGTATGTCGGCGGCGTCTGCTCGGCGGAAAGCACGAAGCGGCGCGAGGACCTGAAAGCCGTGGTCTACACCTACGACGGCACGAAGTTCACTCCGGTGGTCGAGCACCGTCTCGACTACCTCCGCGGCAACGTCATCGCGGGTTTCCAGGACGAGGACATGGACCACTGGAACCCGTGGGACACCTCGTTCGCCTCGTGGGACAAGTTCATCAAGCACGGTCCCGGGATCAACCCGCAGCCTGAACTGGCGAGCCTGGCGTTCACCCGCGACGGCTCGATGATCCTCGGCTTCCGCGACCGGTTCATGGACGTCTTCGGCTCCGGCATCGACCCGCGGCCAGGCCGCACCGGGGTCGCGACCGGCATGTCCGGCGGCGACATCACCATGGCGTGCGCGGCGCCCGGCGGCGGATACGACTGGGAGGGCACCGGGGTCTGCCCGAACCACGGCACGCCCGCGACCAACGGCCACGAACCGGCGGGCACGGTCGAGTACTTCCACGGCGACTTCTACGACCCCAACCGCTCCGGCAACGGCCTGCACCAGGAGGCCGCGCAGGGTTCGGTCGCCTACATCCCGCAGCAGCAGTGGGTGATCAGCACCGAACTCGACCCGGCACAGGCGGTCAGCTCGGACGGCGTCGGATACTACGACGTCGACTCCGGCATCGGGCCCGGGCAGGACAATCCGAAGCACGGGTACGCGTTCGTCGGCCCGGCCAACAGCTTCGGCAAGGCGGGCGGGCTCGGCGACATCGCCTACCAGGCCGCGAACGCGCCGATCCAGATCGGCAACCTCGTCTGGTTCGACGGCGACCACAACGGCATCCAGGACCCGAACCGCACGGACGAGGTCCCGCTCGCGAAGGCGACCGTGAACCTGCTCGACGTCGACGGCAAGAAGGTCGCCACCACGCAGACCGACAAGGCGGGCGAGTACTACTTCGGCGGCGTCGGCGCGGAGTACCAGCTGAAGCCGGGCGAGAAGTACACCGTGCAGTTCGACGTCTGCACCGCGGCGACGGACAACGTGCCCGGGACCCCGCCGGCGACCGATCTGCGATTCACGCTCCCGACCGCCGGCCCGGACCGGGCGCACGACTCGAACGTCGTGCCGCCCAAGACCGGACGGCTCTGCAACGGCTACGCGCCGGTGACCGCTCCCGCCCAGGCGGGCGGGGTCGACCACACCATCGACGCCGGCGTCTACCTGCCCGCGCCGCCCGGCCCGCCCACGTCGTCCGCTCCCCCGGCGACGAGCCCGGCGGTTCCTCCGGTCGCCCATCCGCCCGCTCCGGGCGCGACGGACACGGATTCCCTTGCCTCGACCGGGATTCCGCTGCTGCCGATGCTGCTGATCCTCGGCGGAGCCCTCCTCGCCGGAGGCACCGGATTCCTGGTGGCGAGCCGGAGAAGGCGGTTCAGGCGGCAGTGATCGCCACGGTGGTCGAGGTCCGCGACCGGCGGGCCTCGATCACCGCGTCAGCCACTCCGCGAGATCGGCCACCACCGCCGGGTCGACGTGCTGCGGCTGCCGGTAACTGTCCGGTGTGGACGGCCCGGTGCCGGGAAAGAACTCGTGGTCGTCCGCCGGATAGACCCGAATGTCCACCGCCGGTCCAGCCAGTCCGTTCTGCCATCGGGACAGGTCGTCCTCGACCGTGACCTGATAATCCCGGCCGCCCTGCACCAGAAGCAGCGGCACCGACAGCGACGCGGCGGTCGCGACGGGGTCGTACTCGCGCAGTTCCAGCCAGTACGACCCGGGATAGCCGAACAACAACCCGTCCCCCGGCGTGGTCGGCGACAACGCCGGCTCAGCGACCGCCGCAGCCTGCCGGGTGAGCGGCTCGACGAGCGCCTCGACTTTGGCGTCCAACGCTGCCAGATGCCGGACCACCCGCACAGCGGCTTCGTGCATCGGCTCGGCATCAGCCGCCAGAAGAACCAGCCCCGCGACCGACGGCTCGGCGAGCGCCACCAGCGGCGCGACCTTCCCGCCCATGCTGTGCCCAGCCACGAACACGCGCGCGGCATCGACGCTGTCCTGCGACTGCAGAAGCCGAACGGCCGCGACAGCATGCGGCACGTATTCCGCGGACATCGTGAAGCCGGATGCGCTGGCCAGCTCGGGATGGGCGTGCGTCACCTTGTCGAAGCGCAGCACCGCCACGCCCCGGGAAGCCAAGCCCCACGCGAGATCTTTGAGCGGCTTGTTCGGCCCGGCCGTCTCGTCGCGGTCGAAGATCCCGCCGCCGCTGAGCAGGACCACCCCCGGCCATGGACCTTCCCCTCGCGGCACAGTCAGTGTTCCAGGCACCGAGTGGGGTTCCGCGGAAAGAACGACGTCCCGTTCAACGAACACCGTTCCATCCACATAGGACGGTTTGGTCCACCCCACGGCGGCAGCAAGCCGAAGCCCCGCAACGGTTCCCGCCGCATCGACAGACATCACGACGAGAAACCCGCCCCGCGCGCAGCCGACCGGCACCTGCACCCGGGTCAGTCCAGGACCCGCTGGCTCAGCGACCGGTTCGCCCAGCGAAGTCACCGGACCGTGCTCACCGATCTGCACAGTCCACGCCGCTTCCAGCGCCGCGCCGGACACCGCCGCCCGCAACTCCGGCGAGAACCGCGTCGCGATCTCGCTGAACTGCCCGTCCCGCGCCTGCCCGACGACAGCCGTCGCCACCTCGCTCGCATTCATCCCGACCCCCATCGTTCTCAATCTATGCGAATGGTAGCACCGTGTGAGAACATTTGAAGGTGGATGTATTGACTCTCCTAGGGCATCCGGTGCGGCTGCGGATCGTGCACGCGCTGCGCGGCGACCGGACGCTCACCACCGCACAACTGGGCGCACTGCTCCCGGACGTCTCGAAGGCGACGGTCTACCGGCACGTCGACCTCCTCGCCGACGGCGGCATCCTCGAGGTGGCCGACGAGCAACGCGTGCGCGGCGCGGTCGAGCGCACTTACCGGCTGCGCAAGGAAAACGCGTCGATCGGCCAGGACGCGATCGCGCAGCTGACCCCGGACGACCACCGTCGCGGATTCGCCGCCGCGACCGCCGCGCTGGTCGCCGAGTTCGACGCGTACCTCAGCCGGGGCCAGGCGAATCCGGTGGAGGATCTCGTCGGCTACCGGCAGCACACCGTCTGGCTGGACCGCGACGAACTGCTCGACATGATCGACGGCATGCGGAAAGCCATCGCGCCGATGCTCACCAACGAACCCGCGCCGGGGCGCAGGCGGTACCTGCTCAGCCCGATCCTCTTCCCCAGCGAAGACTGAAACCCCCGCCCAGCGCGCGGCCGGACGGGGGTTTCCGCAGCAACAGTGATCAGGACAGCGCGCGCAGCCGCGGCAGCACGTCCTCGGCGAACTGCGCCAGGTACCGCTCCTGGTCGTGGCCCGGGCCGTGGAAGACCAGGTGGTTCAGGCCCGCGTCGAGGTACGGCTTGATCTGCGCGACCGCCTCGTCCGGGTCCGAGGCGACGATCCACCGCTTCGCGACCTGCTCGATCGGCAGCTCGTCGGCCAGCCGCTCCATCTCCTCCGCCGACGACACCGTGTGCTTCTGCTCCGCGCTCAACGACAACGGCGCCCAGAACCGGGTGTTGGCCAGCGCCTTCTCCGGATCCCGGTCGTACGACATCTTGATCTCGATCATCCGGTCCACGCCCGACGCGTCCCGCTCAGCCGCCGCCGCGCCCTCGGCCATCGCGGGCATCAACTTCTCCGTGTACAGCTCCATGCCCTTGCCGGACGTGCAGATCATGCCGTCGCCCGCGCGGCCCGCGTACTTCGCCACCACCGGACCGCCCGCCGCGATGTACACCGGCACCGGACGCTCCGGCCGGTCGTAGATCTTCGCGTTGACCAACTGGTAGTAGTCGCCCTCGAAATCGACGCTGTCCTTGCTCCACAGCTCCCGCATCAACCGCACCGACTCGCGCAGCCGCGCGAACCGCTCCTTGAACTCCGGCCACTCCCGGCCCGACACCGCGATCTCGTTCAACGCCTCGCCGGTGCCCGCACCCAGAATCACCCGGTCGTTCGACAGCAGCGCCATCGTCGCGAACGCCTGCGCGATCACCGCCGGGTTGTACCGGAACGTCGGCGTCAAAACGCTGGTCCCGATCAGCACCCGGCTGGTCCGCTCCGCCACCGCCGGCATCCACGCCAGCGCCCACGGCGCGTGCCCGCCCTCGTGCCGCCACGGCAGGAAATGGTCCGACACCCACACCGAGTCCAGCCCCAGCTCCTCGGCCCGCACCGCGAACTCCACCAGCTCACGAGGCCCGAACTGTTCCGCCGACGCCTTGTACCCGACCTTCAGCTCCACAATCGCCCTTCCCCGTCCGCATGAACCACGCAGGATTCCGTGGCACCGTCAACCGTACCCGGATGGACCTTGCGGAGACGGGTGTGCTGTCGATCACTCGCCGGGCTAGTACGTCGCGTTCATCAAGGCGAGTGCCGCGGCCTGGCAGCCCGGTCCGTTTTCCGCGCTGGAGGACCACGAGCGCGAGTACTGGTCGAAGTCGTCGCGGGAGTGGGTGTAGGCGGAATCCGCTTGCCTGGCCAGGAAATCCCGGTACGGCGCGTCGGGCGTCGCGGCGTCCAGTTCGGACAGACCGCGGACCAGTCCGGCCTTGAAGTACGACCCGTCGTCGCTGCAGCTGCTGCCCTCGCCGGGGTCGTGGACGATGCCGTCGGAGCCGGTGAAGAACGACCCGGTGCGCGTCGTCGAGTCGGCGACCGAACGCGCGGTGCCGATCAAGTCCTGGTCGCCGGTCACCTTGGACAGCGCGGTGAGGCCGGAGACGAAGACGCCCTGGTTGTAGGTGTAGCGCTGGCCGACGGCGGCGCAACTGGTGCCGTCGATGCCATCTACCACGAGGCCATCGGAGCCGATGAGTCCCTTGCCTCGGAACCAATCCCAGCCTTGCTGCGCCCGCATCCGGTAAGTCGCGTCGCCGGTGCGGTCCGCAATAGTGGCGTTGACCTGGATGTACAGGCTGTTGGAGATGGACGCCTTGTACGTCAGACCTTCTTTCCATCGGATTCCGCCGCCGCAGTCGCTGGTCCAGAAGGTCTGCATGTGGTCGGCGCCGGCTTTGGCGGTGGCGAGGTAGCGCTGCTGGCCGGTGCGGTCGTAGGCGTCGAGCCACGCCATCGCCCACCAGCCGGTGTCGTCGGAGAACTCGTTGCGGAACTGGCCGCGGCCGGCGTTGACGTTCTTGTCGTACGTCGTGGCCATCGCGTAGTCGTAGCTGGCCATCCGGCTGACCGAGGCGTTGCGGATCACCGCGGCCAGCGACACCGCCGTGCCCCAGCCGCCGCCATTGCGGAAGTAGCCGGTGCCGTTGTCGTAGAGCGCCATCATCGCGGTCGCCGCCGCTTGCGAGCGGTTCGCCGCGTTCCAGCGGGTGCGAGCCCAAGGCGTGCAAGCGATCCGGCCGCTGTCGACCGAACTGCCGCACGCGCGCAGGGCGCCGACGCCGCGGTTGTTCCAGTCGTCGTTGTTGTACATCTGGGTGCGCCAGCCGCCGACTCCCGACGGGGCGGTGGTCAGGCCCAGCTGCGCGCCGCCGTCCCAGGTCGCGCCGCCGTCGAAGGACCGGTCGAGCCACACCTGGTCGCCCGGGCGCGAGTGGTCGACGACCGCCCAGCCCATCGGGTCGCCGTCGGCGAAGTGCAGCTGGAGGACGCGGTCGTCGAGCGCTGTGGTGACCGCGATCCGGTCGCTGGACGCCTGGTCGGCGGCGCGGTTGTCGCAGTATTTGTTGCACACCACGATATTCGCCGCCGGTTCGGCTGTTTTCGCCTGGACCGGCGCCAGCGCCGACATCGTTGTCAAGACCGCCGTGAGCATGACCCGCACCGCTGCCTCCTCGGATCCCCCGCCCTGTCCCCAGGACGAAGATCCCCGCGAGGCGCGGTGCGGGTCAACGAATGACAAAGACTTGGCCCGCGAATAGGCCGGATGCCGTGCGCGCTGGGCTATTCCGCGCCCATGGCCTCGAGGTCTTCGGACTCCACGACCTGGCGGACCTCGACCTCGATCTCGTCGAACAGGTCCGCGTACTGCCGCGCGTACTCGACCGCCTGGGCCCGGTCCGCGGCGTTGACCAGGGCGAACCCGCCGATCACCTCCTTGGCCTCGGTGAACGGCCCGTCCGTCGCCGCCGGGGTCGCGCCGCGCGGCTTGCGGACGATCGCGCCCTTCTCCGACGGGTGCACGCCCTCGGCGGTGATCAGGATGCCGCGTTCGGTCCAGTCCTGGATGAACGCGCCGATTTTCTCGATGAACTCGGGGCTCGGGTTCCAGGCCTCGGGGGCGCTCTCGTCAAGCCGGTGCATCAGCAGGAAACGCATTGCCCGCTCCTCGGGGTCGGTGGCCGGTTTCGTCCGGCCGTCGCATCCTCGTCGAACGGGCTGGCGCGACATCGACACCTCGCCGGGTTTTCTCTCAGCAGCGATGCGACGGTGACCTTCGCGGCCGGGCGATCCAGGCCGCGACGCCCGCAGCGAGGGTCACGGAGGTGATCGCGACGCCCGCGATCGGGCTGTCCATCAGCACGAGGCCGGCGAGGAACGCGGTCCCGGCGAGGAGGAGCAACGCCATCCGGAGCGTGGCCGCCCAGGCGACGACGAAGTCCGCGGCCCGGGTGGCCCAGGGGTCGCGGGTGTCGGGCTTGCGATGGCGGCCGTGCTGTCGGCGGGCGAGAACGCGGTGCGCGGAGGCGACCATCTCGTCCCGCGTGGCGATCCGGCGGGGCGGGCGGGAGAAGGGATCCCAGTCGACCACTACGCGGACCCGGCTGGGGTGCTCGGGATCAGGGTGGAGCGGTTCGGACGGTTGGGCCGCGCTGACTGCGGCTGTGGTGGCTTTCGCCGCGTCGCTTCCGACCGCCTCGGCTGCGACCTTGTTGCCCGGCTGGGCAGAATCGGCTGCGTTGCTCGCGGCTGCCTCGCCCGGCTGGACGGCACCGGTTTCCCGAACGCCGCCGACGCGGGCCGTTCCGCTCGGCTGGCTGGCTTCGGCCTCCTGAACAGCCGCGGCTGACCGAGCCGGTTCACGTGGCTCAGCCTTCTCCGGCGGCGTCTTCCCGGCTTGCCGCTCGGAGCTGGTGCGCTTGGCCGACGCATCCGATTCCGCCGCGCCGTCCGGCTGCTGCTTCGCCTGCTCGTCCGCGCCGCGGAACTGCTTCCCCTCGGCAGGCTGGCCCGCCCTCTTCCGCTTCGCCGCGCCGCGTGGTCGCGGAGCGGACTCCGGCTCGCACTCGCGGCCAAGCTGCTGCGGCGCCCGGACCAGCACCGCTTCTTCCCCCGGTTCGGGCGGCGCGCCGGTCTGGCGCGGATGCCCGGTGCGGAGCGGCTGGTCGGCGAGGCAGGGAACCACCGTCATGAGGTCGTCGTCCCTTTCTCTTCCGGCCGGCGGACCGGTTCCGACGGCTGTCCGGACCCCGGCCGTTCGTGCGGCGCGCGCCCCGGATGGGCTCATCCTGGCGAAGACGGTGCGTCACCGACCAGTTCTACTGGCAGTGTCGCGGTGAACGGTCCCTCAGCGTCGCCCAACGGTTCGAGTGACGGTTTTCGCTACTCTTCGCTGTCACCGATTCGACACCCGGCGGCCACTCCCTCGACGGCTTGTCCAGACCTCTCGGCACCTCCGCGAACAGCACAGAACCGACCTTGACACGGGAATATGCACGTTCATCCGCACATTCGCCAGGTGG
This sequence comes from Amycolatopsis sp. cg13, assembly GCF_041346965.1. Taxonomy (GTDB): domain Bacteria; phylum Actinomycetota; class Actinomycetes; order Mycobacteriales; family Pseudonocardiaceae; genus Amycolatopsis. Next base: position 155,731 of record NZ_CP166848.1, on the reverse strand, counting down.
AGAAACTCGGCCGGACCAGAGGTGGTCGCCAGCCGGTGATACACAGAGTGTCACGGCCAGTCCGGTTATTGAGCAGTCAACCGTCACCCACATGAGTGGCACGGAGCGTGATCATCGAGCGTAGGCGACTCTCGGCGAACTGGCCCGGATGGAGGTATCCGCCGGGAGCGAGGACCACGGACGGGTGCATTCGGGACGAGGGCGCGCACCCTTGCCGTCCGATGAGGACTGCGGCTACCGTTCAGAAGGCAAGCCTTACCTAACTGAATCGGGACCATCCATGCCGACTCTCCCCCAGCGCCGCACGCCCGACAGCAGGCGGCTGCTCCGGACGTCCGTGCTGCGCGCCGAACGGACGTCCACGCATTTCGTCACCCTCACCGTCGGCGGGGAGGACCTCGAGGACTTCGCGCCGCTCGGCTTCGATCAATGGTGCCGGTTGTTCTTCCCGCGCGAGGGCCAGCGCGAGCTGCGCCTTCCCACCGCGTCGAGCAACCGCTGGCTCGCTCAGCACATGCTGATGAGCAGCGCGTCCAGGCCGTGGGTGCGGAACTACACGATCCGCGCGACGCGGCCCGGCGAGGTGGACATCGAGTTCGCGGTGCACGGCGACGGCGGTCCGGCGTCGAGGTTCGCGGAAAGCGCGCGGCCCGGCGACGAGATCGGGATTCTCGACGAGGAGATCACCTATCTGCCGCCAGCTGGCGTGACGCAGCTGCTTCTTGCCGACGAGAGCGCGATTCCCGCGGCACTGGCGATCCTGGAGTCGTCGCCTGGCCTGCGGGCCACGGTTTTGCTGGAGGTCGGGGCGCGGGACGACGTCCACGCGGTCGACGTGCCGCTCGGCGCCGAGGTCCACTGGCTGGTCCGCGAGGACGACCGGCTGCCGGGGCGGCTCGCGCTCGACGTCCTCGCCCAGCTCGATCTGTCCGATCCGCCGGGCTATACGTGGGTCGCGGGCGAAAGCGGGCTGGCCACCGGCGCGCGGCGGTTTCTCACACGGGAGCGCGGGGTTCCGAAGCAGGCGATCGCGTTCCAGGGGTACTGGAAACACGGTCGCGCCGCGCTGGGGTGAGGCCGTCAGAACAGCCGTCCGGCGTCGTCGGCAGGCGGTTCCTCCAGCTGCAGCAGGAACCGCTTCCGGGCGACGCCGCCCGCGTAGCCGGTGAGGCCGCCGCTGCTGCCGACCACCCGGTGGCAGGGCACGACGATGCTCAGCGGGTTCCAGCCGTTCGCGTTGCCGACCGCCTGCGCCGCGCCGGGTTCGCCCAGTTCGACGGCCAGGTCTCGGTAGGTGCGCGTCTCGCCGTACGGAATGCGGGTCAGCAGCTGCCACACGCGGCGTTCGAAGTCGGACCCGCGCAGGTCCAGTTCGAGGTCGAAGGTCTGGCGCCGGCCGGCGAAGTACTCGTCGAGCTGCTGGGTCACAGTGGCGAAAGTGTCGTCGGCACGCGGGCCGAAATCGGGGAAGCGCGGGGTCCGGCTGTGGCCGTCGAAGTAGACGGCGACCAGCGCGCCGCCGTCGGCGACCAGGGTGAGATCGCCGACCGGGGACGCGGCGACGGTGTGCCGGAAAGCCATCTTCTCCTCCGTGATCGGTGCCACGGAACGGTATCCGGCCGGGCCGCGCGTGAGAGCATCGCCGTCCATGGACGACGGTTTCGCCGACATCCCGACCACGACGCTCGCCGACCTGCTCGGCCGCGGCCAGGTGCTCGACTACGGGGTGCGCCCCTTGTGGGGGCCGGTGCCGAGGATCGCCGGGTCCGCGTACCCGGTGCGCTGCCCGCCGGGCGACAACCTGATGCTGCACGCGGCCATCCACCGCGCGCCCGCCGGAGCGGTGATCGTGGCCGAATCCGGCGACGTCGACTACGCGCTGGCCGGCGGCAACGTCTGCGCGACTGCTCAGCGGCGCGGCATCGCGGGCTTCGTCCTGGACGGCGTGATCCGCGACCTGCAGGAGGTCCGCGAGGCGCGGTTTCCGGTGTTCGCGCGCGGCGTGATCCCGATTCCCGGCACGAAAGCCGCGGTGACGCCGCTCGGCGAGCCCGCGCGGTGCGGCGGGGTGACGGTGCACGCCGGGGACATCGTCGTGGCGGACGAGGAAGGCGTGGTCGTGGTGCCGGGGCCGGACGCGGCGCAGGTGCTCGTGGACGCGCGGGCGAAGCTGGCCAAGGAGGAGGCGCAGACGCTCGACGAATGGGCGGAGGCGCACCGGGCGAAGGTGGACGCGGCGCTGGAGGCGGGACGCCCGGAGTGCTCGGGCCTCGCGGGCCTGCGCGAAACGATCGCCGGTGAGGCTGGCGATTGACCGGGCCCGGACCGGAGAGGGCAGCGGGCGTCTCGGCGGGCGGGCTGACCGGTGCCAGCAGGCTCCTAGGTGGCCGGGCGGACCGGCCTCAGCGGGCATCTAGGCAGGCAGCGGACCGGCCTCAGCACGCGCCTTAGCGGGCGGGCCGACCGGCGTCAGCAAGCGTCGAGGCAGGCGGACCGACCGGGGTCAGCAGGGGCCAAGGCAAGAGGGCGGACCGGCGTCAGCGGGCATCTAGGCAAGCGGGCGGACCGGCATCAGCAGACATCTTGGCAGACGGGCCGACCTGCACCGTCCGTCTCGCCAGGCTGGGAACCCCTTCACGAGCCGAGGATCTCGGCTGCCGAGACTTCCGTCCGGTTTATTCCGGCCGGACTGTCCACAAAGGACCCGCCGTCGCCAGCTCGGGGCCGGGTTCCGATTCGGGCGGGAGGGGTTCGGGGTCGGGCAGCGGGCGGTCCGGTCCCGGCGTCACCGGGTCGGGCTCCACCGGACCGGGCGGGACGGGCTCGGGCGGGGCGGGCGGCGCGGTCGAGCGGGGGCGAAGCATCGCGGACTCCTTTCACTCCCTGATGGGCTACCGCAGACCGGCGGCGGCGAAACATCCGCCCGTCCCCGTCGAGGTCGGCTAGGGTCGAAGGCGGAGCCGACGAACCGAGAAGAGGCGAGACGATGAGCGCGGACAAGCCCGGCGAGCAGGAGCCGCTCGACGCGGAGATCGTGGAGAGCCCCGGCACGCCGCCGCCCGCTGCCCTGCCCGAACCCGATTACAGCGACAACGGCGCCCCGTCGTTCGACTTCGTGCGGGACCGGATCGAGAAGCGGTACACGACGTCGGTCGGCTCGCAGGAGCTCGCCGGGATCGGCGGGCCGGAGGACCTGCAGTCGCTGGACAAGAAGATCGCCGACCGCAAGGAGGCGGCGAAGGACAAGCTGGCCGAAATCCGGCGGTCGATGGGGAAGGAATAGCGCTCGCCCGGCGGGGGATTCCGGGCCGGGTGCTGGACAGACGCGTGCCCTGGCGAGTCGAGGCCGGGAGCCTCAGCGGGCAGGCCCCCCGCGAACCTCGCCGCGGCCACGCTCGCCGTGGCCTCGGCTGCCGCAGGAACCGCCGCAGCCGCCCTTCGGGCTCCCGGCAACGCCGCAACCAGCCAGACCGATCCGGCAGGAAGCAGCTTCGCCGTGCCGGCCCTCGTCTGCGGCACGCACGGGCTCGGCTGCCGCAGGACCCGGCAAAGCCGCGGGCTTCCCGGAAACACCGCGACGGACCGCTCGGGAATCCGGCGCCGAACTGTCCACAATAGACCGGAGCCGCCAATTTCCGTGGCCTCCCCCGCGCCCGTTCTGGTTGAATCGCCCGTATGGCAACCACCGTGCGCGTTTCCGGCCTGGTGCTCACCGAGCACGAGTTCTCCGTTCCCCTCGACCATTCCCGTCCGGAAGGCGCGAAGATCACCGTCTTCGCCAGGGAGGTCGCGGATCCCGACGGGCTCGACCGGCCGTTTCTCGTTTATCTCCAAGGCGGTCCCGGGCACGAGGCGCCGCGGCCGTCGCGCGGGACGCCCAGCTGGTTGCCGCGGGCGTTGCGGGAGTACCGGGTTCTGATGCTCGACCAGCGCGGCACCGGGCGGTCCACGCCGGTCGGCACGCTCACCGGCACGCCGGCCGAGCAGGCCGAATACCTCACGCACTTCCGCGCCGACGCGATCGTGCGCGACGCGGAGTTCGTGCGGCGGCAGCTGGGGGTCGAGAAGTGGAGCGTGCTCGGGCAGTCGTTCGGCGGGTTTTGCACGCTCGCTTACCTTTCCCAGTATCCCGAAGGGCTGGCCGAGGCGTTCTTCACCGGCGGGCTGCCGCCGATCGCGCGGCATCCGGACGAGGTTTACACCGCGACGTTCGCCAACCTGCTCGAGCGCAACCGCCAGTACTACCTCCGCTACCCCGGCGATCGCGCGCGCGTCGAAGCGCTGTTGCCGTTGCTCGACGACGGGGCCGTGCTCCTGCCCGACGGGAGTCCGCTCACCGCGCGGTTGTTCCAGCAGCTCGGTTACGTCCTCGGTGCCAGCGGCGGCGAGGAAGCGCTGCATTATCTGCTTGAGCGAGACCCGAAATCCCCGGCTTTCGCGTACGACGTCGCGAGCTCGCTGCCGTTCAGCGCGCGCAATCCGCTGTATTCGGTGATTCACGAGTCGTCGTACTCCGATGGGTTCGCCACCCGCTGGTCCGCCGAGCGGGTGCTGCCCGACGAGTTCCGCACCGACCGGACGTTGTTCACCGGCGAGCACGTGTTCCCCTCGCTCTTCGACGACCTCCACAGCCTCCGTCCGATGAAGGAGACCGCGGAACTGCTTGCCGCGCACGAATGGCCGCGGCTGTACGACGCCGACGTGCTGCGCGAGTGCACGGTCCCGGCCGCGGCCGCGATCTACGCCAACGACATGTACGTCGAGCGGGTGTTCTCCGAAGAGACCGCGCGGCTGATCCCGACGCTGCGGCCGTGGATCACCAACGAGTACGAGCACAACGGCCTGCGCGCGGGAGGCGATCACGTGCTCGGGCGGTTGATCGACCTCGTTCGCGGACGCGTCTGACCTGCCGGGAGGGGAACGCTGGGTTCCCCTCCCGAACCGGGTCAGGCGACGGTTACGCCGCCTTCGACGGAGTCGGTGGACAGCGTGAGGTCCTGCCAGGCGTCGAAGTCGTCCTGGACGCGTCGGCGTCCGGCGGTGACCAGGCGCAGTGCGTCCGAGCCGAGCAGCAGGTGCACGGGCGGGTTTTCCTCGTCCAGGAGGCTGAGGATGGCGTCGCCCGCGCGCTCGGGGTCGCCGATGCCCTGTCCGGCGAGAGCCTGGCGGCGGGTCCGGATCGGGTCGAACAGGGCGTCGTAGTCGGCGATGCTGCGCGGGGCGCGGACCAGCGAGCGGCCGGCCCAGTCGGTCTTGAACGCACCGGGAGCCACGGCGGTGACCCGCACGCCGAACTGGGTGACCTCCTGGGCGAGGGTGTCGGTGATGCCTTCCAGCGCGTGCTTGCTGCCCTCGTAGAACGCGAGCCCGGGGAATGTGGTGTGCCCGCCCATCGAGGTGATGACGAAGATCTGGCCGTCGCGCCGTTCGCGCATGCTGGGCAGCACTGCCTTGATAGTCGCGACCGTGCCGAACACGTTGACCTCGAACTGGCGGCGCAGATCCGCCATCGACGACTCCTCGAAGGTGCCTTCGAGACCGTATCCGGCGTTGGCCACGAGCACGTCGATCTGGCCCAGTTCCGCTTCGACCTCCCGCACGGTGGGCTCGATCCGGTCCGCGTCGGCGAGGTCGAGGACGAAAGCCCGGGCGCGTTCCGGGTCCAGTGCCCGGAAATCGGCCGCGTGCTGTTCGGTGCGCACAGTACCCGCGACGCGGTGCCCGGCCGCGAGGGCTCGCTGGGCGATGGCGCGTCCGAGGCCGGTGCTGACGCCGGTGATCAGGATTGTCTTGCTCATTGCGAAGTGTCCTTTCGTGGCATGACTGCATGGACCCCGCAGGTACAGCGGGGCCCGGTTGACAGGAGCGAAGGTCAGGACTCGGCGGTGTCCGGGGCAGGCGCGGGTTCGCGGCCCCAGCTGGCCAGCAGCCGAAGGCGTTCCTGGGACGGCGAACCGGCCGGTGCGCTGTAGACGACCATCGACTGGCCCGGATCGGCGACCGCGGTGAAGATCTCGTACTGCAGTTCCAGGTCGCCGGCGACCGGGTGGCGCAGGCGTTTGAGGCCGGTGCTGCGTTCCTGGACGCGGTGTTCCGACCACCACGCCGGGAACTCCGGCGAGCGCATCATGAGCTCGCCGATGAGGTTGGCGATGTGCTGATTCCGCGGCTGCGCGGCCGCGGCCAGCCGCAACCCGTGGACGTAGTCGCGGGCGACGCGTTCCCAGTCCCGCCACACCAGGCGGGCCCGCGGATCCAGCAACGTCCAGCGCGCCATGCTGCGTTCCCGGCGCGGCAGTTCGGCCACGTCGGGAAACAGCAATGCCCACAACGCGTTCCCGCCGACGACCGTGAGGTTCCGGTCGCTGACGAACGCCGACGCGAGCTCCATCGAGTCCAGCACCTGCCGCAGCCCCGGACGCAACCTCGACGAATGCTCGGCCCGGTCCGTGCGCTCGGCGGTGGCGCCCGCGAGAGCGAACAGATGCCGCCGCTCGATGTCGTCGAACCGCAGCGCGTCGCACAGGGCATGCAGCACCTGCTCGGACGGCTGCCGGGCACGGCCTTGCTCCAGCCGGGTGTAGTACTCGGTGCTCACCCCGGCCAGCTGCGCGACCTCGCCGCGCCGCAGCCCGGCGACCCGCCGCCCGGCCCCGAACTCGGCCGGAAGCCCGATCTCGTCCGGCGTCAGCCCGGCGCGGCGGGCCCGGAGGAAATCGCCCAAGTCGTTCTTGCCCATGCCTCGAGTCTGCCTTCCGGGCGGTTGATCACCAAGGGCGTAGCTGGCCCTGCCAGTACTACTCAGCTGGCCTGGCGAGAATCACCGCGCGGGCGGCCAGATGCAAAGCCAGCCGCTCGTCCGGACGGGACAGATCGACGTGCAGCAACTGCTCGATCCGCCCGATCCGCGCAGCCACCGTATTCCGATGAATCCCCAGCACCGTCGCAGTTTCCGCCAGCGAAGACTCCGCGTCGAGATAAGCCGCGAGAGTCCGGATCAAATCCCCTGGCACCGGGACCAACGGAGCGAGCAACGCACGCGCGGCAGGCTCGAAAGTGTCCGTCCGCGTCCATTCCAGCAGCAGCTGCGCCATGCCGAGCTGGTCCACATGCAGGAAATGCCCGGTCTCCGGACGCGCCGCGGCGAGGCGGGCGGCGTCGGTGGCTTCGGCGACTGTCGCGGTGAGACCGTCGGCGTGCGGGCGGCCGACACCGAGGTGCGCATCGAGCGTGCGGCGCAGGCTGCGATGGACGGCGCGCAGCCGCGCAGATAGAGCACGCACGCGTTCGGCAGTCGGCTCCTGTTCGAAAGTGACCCAGCCGGTCCAGCCTTCGCCGTGTTCGACGGTGACCGCGTCGATTGATTCCGCCCGCAGAGCGCGCACGACTTCCTGCGTACGGGAGACGGTGTCGACGTCCGCGGGCACGCCGATCCGCAGGCCGACGTGCCAGCCGCCTAGTCGCCAACCCGCGTCGGCGGCGCGGCGGCGCAGGTCGGCGCCGGGTTCGGTGTCCTGACGCAGCAAATCTCCCAGCAGGGCGGACCGGGAGCGGGCGTCGCGTTCCAGTTCCAGGCGGTGGGCCAGCAGCCAGCGTTGCACGGCACCGGCCGCGACGGACAGGGTCGCGGCGGCGACGTCCGCGCGCGGGGACTTGGCTCCGGGCAGCTCCGCGGCCAGCCACACGGACGGCTGCGGCAGCACGGCGGGGTGTGCGAGCAGGACGCCGTCCGGGAGAGAAATGCGTTGCGGGACCGGCTCGTGCACTCGGACGCGGGCGGCGTCGGCGAGTTCACCGGCGAGCACCTCGCCGCGGTCGTCGAGGACGGCGACGGGAGCGTCCAGCAGCCGACGCAGCACGGTCACGATTTCTTCCGGCGGACGTAGCCGCTCCCCCAGCGCCCGGTGCGCGGCGAGCACGGCGTCCGCGCGGTCGATGTCGGGGGCGGCCAGCGCGAGGCGGGCGTCCACGAGCAGATCGAGCGGATCGGCGGACGTGACCAGCAGCGGCACCGACAGCCGTTCGGCCAGAAGCCGGGACGCGGCAAGCGGTTCGGCTCCGGGGAGCAGGACTCCGGCGGCGCGGGCGTCCGCGCACCGGCGCAGGAGGGCGTCGATCTGCCAGTCGGAACCGAGCGCGCGGACTACCACTACCAGTTCGCCGGGAGCGGGAGTGCCGGAGGCGTCCAGGGCGGCTTTGACTGTCTTTAATGGACAGTCTAAACCAGACTCGCCGGAGCAGACGCGAACTGGACCGGACCACGAGGGCAGAGCGAGCAGCTGGCGGAGAATCACTGGGCTGCCACCGGATCGCAGTCGATTCCGTAGGCGCGCGGTTCCAGCAGCGGGCGGCGGCGCGGGTCGGTCCAGAACGGCGAAGCGGCAAGGCACACCACGTCGACCTCCACTCCGGCGCGAATAGTGTCGCACTGCAGCGGGACGCCGGTACGGCGGTCGAGCACCGACAGAACGTCCGGAGTGGACGCAACCGGCAGCCCGTCTCGCAGCGCCAGCAGGTATTCGTTCTCCATTTCCAACCGCAGCAACGCGCCGTCGCGGTGATCGGTCAGCGTCGCCGAGCCCCGGCCGAAACCCGGGTGGCCGTGCTGTCCGGGGCCGATGTGTCGCGACACCTCCAGCACCCGTCCGCGGGCGAGGACCTGGCCGTCGAGGGCGGCTTCGAGCGCGGCGGGGTCCGGGCTCTCCCCTGCCGCCAGCACGCGGGCGCCGAGGGCGAGCGCCTCGCTCGTTGTGTGGAGGACGGCGTGCCCGGCCAGTTCACCGGCGGGGATCGGGGCGAGCGCGATGGCCGCCCAGCCGCCGGAGCTGGCCAGGAACGCGCGGATCCCGCTCTCGACCACCGAGGCCGCGGCGGCGGCGAGCACCACCACCCGGCCGCCGGGTTCGGCCATCGCCGCCGGAGCGACGCCGCGGCCGGTCGCGGCGACCGAGAGCTGATCGAGCCGCGGCAGCCCGCGTCCGGACAGGTCCGCGTCCACATAGGCCAGCCCCAGTTCCTGGGCGACCACCAGCGGCAGCAGGCCGTTCAGGCCGCCGATCTCGATGGACATCAACGCCTGCGCGCGCTGCCCGGTCCAGCGTTCGATCGCCGCGATCGCCGAGGCGAATTCGTCGCCGCTGGGCAGCTTCTCGGCGAACGCGGCGGTCGCGCCGACGATGCCGGTCGGCACCACGAGGGTGTCCGGCGCCACGTCCGCGACCGGGTGCACGACGGGTTCGCGGCCGGATTCGGTCAGCCGCCGCAGCAGCACCGCCGCGGTGACGGTGTCCCCGCCCCCGCCGGACCCGAGCAGCGCGACGCCGCGTTCGAGTGCCGGCACGTCCGCGGCGGTGATGCGCATGGCTGGTCAGCGTATCAGCGCAAGCTGTACCCGCCGTCCGGATACAGCGTCGAGCCGGTGGTGTAAGTGCTGGTGAACAGGTACAGCACGGCATCGGCCACTTCGGACTCCCGGCCCACGCGGTGCAGCAGGGTGTCCGCACGGTACTGCGCGAAGCTCGATTCCCGCGCGGCGGCCGGACGCCCGGCCCACAGGTTCCCGTCGATCGTGCCCGGCGACACGACATTCACCCGTACCGGTGCCAGTTCCACCGCGAGCCCACGTCCGAGGCCTTCGATCGCCGCGTTGCACGCCACGTACGCCGGTGCGGCGGCAGGCGGCCGCACGCTCGCAACGCCGGACATCAGCACCACCGAAGCGTCCGGCGACAGCTTCGGCGCGGCGTGCTTCACCGCGTGGTATTGGCCCCAGAACTTCGTGACGAACGGGCTTTCCGCTTCCTCGTCGCTGAGGTCGCGCATCGGGCCGACGGTGTAGGAGGCGGCGGGCGTGAACAGATGGTCGACCCGGTCCAGTGCGCCGAAGAACTCGGCCAGCGACGCCTGGTCGGTGGTGTTCACGGCCTGCCAGGTCGCGGTCGGGCCCAGTTCCGCCGCTGCTGCCCGCAGTTTGTCGCCGGACCGGCCGCCGAGGTGGACGAGCGCGCCCGCCGCCGCCGCGCGCCGGGCGACCTCCAGCCCGATCCCGGAACCGCCGCCGAGCACCACGACCGCCCGGCCGTCGAGCGAACTCACGAAGCCACCTCCACGGGTACGAAATCGTGCGCCAGCCCGAACGCCGCCGGGCCGAACGTGGCCAGCGCTTCCGGGGTGCGCATGAGCGGCGGCGTCGAGATCCCGACCACGGTGACGCGCTGGCCGTAGCGCAGCGTTTCGGTGGTGATCGGCTCGGCGGATTCCGCCTCCAGTACGCAGATCAGGTCAGGGACGAGGCAGCGGACGTCGCCGTCGACGAGCGCCACCAGGTTTTCGTTCTGGAAAAGGATTTCCAGCTTGTGGTCGCCCTCGAAGGACATGACGGCGGCGCGACCGCGGGCGAATCCTTCTTCGGTGCGACGTTCCACATCGGACACTTTGCCGCGGAACAACACGCGCAGATGCGAGTACAACGTGTCGCTGAGCGCAGTCGCCAATGCCGCGATCGGATCGGCATTCTCTTCGCGGGCAAGGCGAATCGCCCTGCCGACGCTAAGCGCGAGCGACAGCGTGCGAGGCACAGCCGTGCGTTTCACGTCCGCGCCGCTCATCGAGTACTCGGCGATGTGCGCGACGCCGCCGAGCCGGATCGTGATCCCGCGCGCGAGCCATTCCATCCGCCGGTTGTCCGCGCCGGTGTCGATCACCGTGGTTTCACCGCGTTCTCCGGCGATGCCCATCGGTGAACCGGAGACACCGTACACGCCGAACGTCTCCATCTGCAGTTCCGGGAATGCCCGGCCCATGCCGTCGGCGTCGACCACCGGCAGGCCGAGCCGCGCGCCGACGACCAGCGGGATCATCGAGTTGATCCCGCCGCATTCGATCGGCATCGTCGCGTCGGCCTTCGCGCCGAGGCGTTTTTCCAGCGCCCGCAAGGCAAGTTCGGGCTCGGCGCCGTTCGGGAGCTTCTCGTGCACGACGGTCGGCGCGCCCATTTGCGCGGTCGGGACGACGAGTGCGTCGTCGTCCAGGTCTTCCGGGTCGAGCACGGTGACGGGTCCGTGCTCGCGGATCGCCTCGCGCACCAGCAGCCGCCCGACATACGGGTCGCCGCCGCCACCGGTGCCGAGGACAGCCGCGCCGCGGGCGAGGTCTTCGAGGCAGTCTTCGGTCAGCGTCCAGCTCATCCGGCGACCCCGATCGGGTCCAGGTCGTAGCCGAAGTACCGCGGACCGGCCAGCGCGATGCCTTCCGGCGTGTGCCAGCGCGGATCCGCCGGGGCCGCGATCACCGTCACCCGCTGGCCGTAGCGCAGGCCCTCGGTGGTGACGGCCTCGCCGGACTCGCGGTCGAGCGTGCAGATGAGGTCCGGCACCGAAGCGCGCACCTCACCGTCCACTTCGGCCACCAGGTGCTCGTTCTGGAAGCGCAGCAACATTTCCGTCCCGGTGTCACCGTCCATTCCGGACAGCCGGGCCTCGCCCCGGGCGAACCCGGTGACGGTGCGGCGGGCGACGTCGACGACCTTGCCGCTGAACAGCGTCCGCCCGCGCAGCCGCGCCACGACGCGGTCCACCGGGTTCTCGTGTGCCTCGCGCGCCTCTCGAACCAGCGCGCCGAGTTCCGCGCAGAGCGTCAGCGTGCCGGGCACCATCGACTCCCGGGCCTGCGCGCCGGACATCGCGTAGTTGCTGATCATCGCCGAGCAGCCCATGTCGATGGTCGCCGACCGGGCCAGCCGCTCCGCCCAGTGATTGTCCACAGTGTCCAGTACGCCGCGGTTGCCCTTCTCGTCCGCAATGGACATCGGGGTCGCGCGGATTCCGTACAGGGTCGGCAAAACCATCTGCAGTTCCGGGAACGCGCGGCCCATGCCGTCCGCGTCCACCAAGGGCAGGCCGAGCTGCGCCGCCGCGACGACGGGGATCAGCGAGTTCACGCCGCCCGCTTCGGCGCAGGCGATGTGCGTGAGTTCCTTGCCCAGGTAGGTGGCCAGCGTCCGGGCGGCGAGCCCGACCTGCTCGGCGGACGGCAGTTTCTCCACCATCACGGTCGGCGCGCCCATCATCGCGACCGGCAGCACCACCGCGTCGTCGTCCAGTTCGGACAGTGCCACCAGCGGGACCGAACCGTGCTCGCGGACCGCGGAATGCGCCAGCAGCCGGCCGATGTACGGGTCTCCCCCGCCGCCGGTGCCGAGGATCGCGGCGCCGCGCGCGATGTCGTCCAGGTCCTTCTCGGTAATCTCAGCCATCTTTCACGCCCCCAGCTGCAGGTCGCCGACCGCCTTGACCCGGATCCGGGTGGCGTTGCCGGGCAGGTACGGGATCGGCACCTCGTCGAAGTCGACGATGCCGACGGACGCCGGGCTCGCCCCGGCCGCCACCGCGCGGTCGACCGCTTCCTGCTTCGCCTCGTCCACCACGGCCTCGCGACGGCCGGGCTCGATCACGTACACCCGGTCGACCTCGCCGCCGATCTGCGCGATGGCCGCGCCGATCGCGTTGGCCACCGCGTAGTGGTCCGGCCGGCGCACCTCGCCGGAACCGGCCAGTTCGTCCGGCAGCAGCACCGAACCGCCGCCGACGGCGACCACCGGGAGCGGCTCGGACGACGTGCGCATCCGGTCCACGACGTCGGAAACGTCCGCCGCGATGCGGTCCAGCGCAGCCTTCACGAAATCCCGATCGAGGTGCGCGACCAGCGACGGGTCGCCGATCTCGGCCCGCCCGGCCGCGACCGCGATGTCCGTGGCGGTCAAGGTGTCTCCGCCGAACACGAGCGCCTTCGAGGTCAGCTCGTAGCCGACGGAATCCGGTCCGACGGTTACGCCGGACGCGTCGCCGCGAACCCGGCTGCCGCCGCCGATGCCGATCGACAGGACGTCCGGCATCCGGAAGTTCGTGCGGATCCCGGCCACGCTCACGTCCGTGGTCGCCTCGCGCGGGAAACCCTGGCGCAGCACGCCGACGTCGCTGGTGGTGCCGCCGACGTCGACCACCGCGCAAGTGTCCAAACCGGACAGCACCGCCGCGCCGCGCATCGAGTTGGTCGGGCCGGACGCGAAAGTCGCCACCGGGTAACGGCGAGCGAAATCGACGTCCATCAGCGTGCCGTCGTTCTGGCTCAGGTACAGCGGAGCTGTGATGCCCGCGCCGGTGACCGACGCGGCCAGACCGTCCACAATGTGCGCTGCCAGCTCGCGCAGCGCCGCGTTGATGACGGTCGCGTTTTCCCGCTCCAGCAAGCCGATCCGGCCGATTTCGTGAGACAGCGAGATCGCGACGCCCGGCAGCTCCGAAGCGATGATCTCCGCCGCCCGCGCCTCGAACTCCGCGTTCACCGGCGAGAACACCGACGTGATCGCGACGCTGCGAACCGCGGCGGAGCCCATGTCGTCCGCGGCCTTGCGCAATTCGCTCTCGTCCAGTTCGGCGATGTGCCGTCCGTCGAACTCGTGGCCGCCGTGCACCAGGTAGCTGCGCCCGGACACCGCGTCGACCAGCCGCTGCGGCCAGTCCACCATCGGCGGCAGCGACGCGCCCGCGGGCAGGCTCAGCCGCACCGCCGCGGTCGGTGCCAGCCGGTGCGCCTCGACGAGCGCGTTGATGAAGTGCGTGGTGCCGATCATGACCGCCCGCACCGCGGCCGGGTCGAACGCGCGCTGCCGCTGCAGCCCGTCGATCGCGGCGACGATGCCCGAGGTGACGTCCTCGGTGGTGCTGGTCTTGATCGAGGCGAGCACCTCGCGGCCGTCCAGCAGGACCGCGTCGGTGTTGGTGCCGCCGACGTCGATGCCGATGCGCACGGAGATATCTCCTTCCAGGTAACGGAATCAGGCGGCCGGGGCGGGTTCGGCGTCCGCGGTGGCACTCCTGCCGACCCCGCGGACCAGGCCGAGCTTCCCGGCGGCCACGTACAGAACGAAAGCGACGACGAGCGAGTTGATGCTGGGCAGGCCCCAGTCCACGAACTCGCCGAAGAGCGCGGCGGCGATCCAGACGACGATCGTCGCGGGCACCCACAGCGGAGCGTCGGTGGGCACCGCGCCGCGGGCCCGCGCCTCCTCCAGGACGCCGCGCCACTGCTTCACCACGAAGTACTCGGCCACCATGATCCCGGCGACGGGCGGGAACGCGACCCCGAGCACGGTCAGGAAATCGGTGAACTTCGACAGGATCCCGGCCGCGGCGAGCACGCTGCCCACCACACCGAGCACGGCGGTGACCAGGCCGCGGTGCGCCCGTTTCCCGGACACCGTGCCGATGAAGTTCACGACGCCGAGCCCGGACGAGTACAGGTTCCAGTCGTTGATCTTCATCGTCCCCGCGATGACGATCAGCAGCCCGACCCAGCCGACCGACGACGTCACGATCGTGGTGATCTGCGCCGTGCCGACCGCGTGCGCGAGCAGCACCCCGGCCAGGCCGATCACGTACTCGCCGAGCGTGACGCCGACGAGCGTCTGCTTCACGACGTCGCCGGTGGTGCGGTTGAAGCGGGTCATGTCCGGCGTGATCACCGCGCCGACGATGAACCCGCCCGCGACCAGCGTCGTGCCCTGCAGCAGGCTCAGGTGCGGGCCGGGCGGCGCGGACGCGACGAGCGCGCCGAGGTCGTGCCGGGTCAGTTCGGAGACCACCGACCAGCCGACCAGGATCAGGAACGCGGGCACCATCAGGTACGCCGTCCACGCCATCGAGTGGAAGCCGCGGACCACGATCGCGGTGACCACCAGGCCGAACACGAGCGCCCAGCCCCATTCCGGCAGGCCGCCGACCAGCGCGGCGAGGCCTTGCGCGGACACCGCGGACTGGATGCCGAACCAGCCGATCAGGCTGATCCCGATGGCCAGCCCGATGAGCGCGGAGCCGCCGCGGCCGAAGCCGGTCCAGCGCGCGATCATCGAGGTGGTCAGGCCCTCGCGGACGCCGATCACTCCGACGAGCACGGTGATCAGTTCGAGGATGACCGAGCCGAGCGTGAACGCCAGCACGGCGTTCCAGAAGCTCATCCCAAAGCCGATCGTGGCGCCGAGCAGGAACTGCGACAGCGCGGAAACCTGGCCGAACCGCTGCACAGCGACCGACCACCACGAGTAACGGGCGGAATCGGGCACCCTGGTCAGCGCGTAATCGTCGACACCGACAGCCGAGGCCATGGCGACCTCCTAACTCCGGGAGGGGAACGGTTCCCAGCACCGTAAGCAGCGGCTCCGGCGAGGTCACCGTGCGATCCGCACAGCCTGGCTAGCCTGGCTGTGCGGATCGCACCCTTACCCGACCAAGGCGTGGACAGCCTCGTACGAGAAGGCCGCCGCACCGACCCCCGCCGCGATGCTGACGACGACGTTGGCCGCCGCGGCGAAGTACGACTGGCGTTCGACCAGCCGGACGGTTTCGTAGCTGAACGTGCTGTACGTGGTCAGCGCGCCGCAGAATCCGGTGCCGAGCAGCGAGTAGACCGCGGCGGGCAGCGCGGTCCCGGCACCGGCGAGGCCGCCGAGCAGGACGCAGCCGACGAGATTGACGGTGAACGTGCCCCACGGGAACAGGCTCTGGTGCCGGGACTGGACGGCCCGGTCGGTCAGGTATCGCATCGGCGCTCCGACCGCGGCGCCGAGGAAGACGAGGAGGGCGGTCATCAGACGGCCACCCCCACCGGGACCAGCTTGCGGGTGATCGCGTGTCCCAGCAGGACGGCGAGCAGCGCGGCGACGAGGGTTCCGCCGAGATAGCCGAAGGCGAGCGGCACGGTGTCCGGCTGGAGCAGGTTGCGTGCTTCGACCGCGTAGGTGGAGAAAGTGGTGAAGCCGCCGAGGACGCCGACGCCGAGGAACGGCCGCACCAGCCGGTGCGCCGACCACGTCTCGGTGACCAGCACCATCAGCACGCCGATGAGGAAACAGCCGGCGACGTTCGTCCAGAAGGTCGCCCACGGGAAGCCGCCGGCCTCGGCGGGGAGGGCCTGCGCGAGGCCGTAGCGGGCCAGCGCGCCGAGCCCGCCGCCGAGCGCGATCACGCCGAGCACCGACACGTGGTGCCGGACGAGTTCGCGTTGCTGCACGGGATCCCGGAGGTCGACGTCAGGGTCGAGAGGTTCTTCAGGCACAGTCTTCTCCTACTCCACGGACACGAGGTTCGCCGTTCGAGTAGGGACTGTTGGCGGTCTCGACCGCGGTTGTCCGGGAAATTCCCGGAGCGGCGAGCCCCACCGCCGCACGTACGCGAGCCTACCTGATCAGTTTCCCGCCTCCCGCAACGCGGTCAGCGCCGGACCGAACATAGTGGACTTGATCGCGGCGAGCGTGCCGCGGTCCTTGCCCGCCAGCGGCGCGACCCGTTCGATTGCTGCGGCCCGCAGATCTTCCAGCGCGGAGGTCTCGTCGACCAGGCCGAGCGCTTTCGCTTGCGGACCGCCGAAGCGGCTCCCCGTGGTCATCGACGCGATGGCGGCGGCCGGGGTGAGCTTCCCCTGGACGAGCGCGGCCATACCTGGGGTGAACGGGAGGTTGATGTCGGCTTCCGGGAAGCAGAAGTAGCCGCGGTCCTCGCGCATGAGGCGGAAATCGTGGGCCATCGCGAGCATCGCGCCGCCGCCGAAGGCGTGCCCGTTGACCGCGGCGATTGTCGGGACCGGCAGCGCGAGCACGCGGGCGAAGAGCTCGTGGATGCTGGTGACGTATTTGCCGGCGTCGTCGGGGTGGCTGGTGAGCCACTCGAGGTCGAGGCCGTTGGAGTAGTACTTGCCGCTGCCGATGGTGACGAGCGCGGCGGGTTCCTTGCCCGCGGTGACGGTGTCGAGGTGAGTGTGGACTTCTTCCAGCCACGTTGAGGCGAAACGGTTTTCGTCCGCGCCGAAGTCGAGGACGTGGACGGCGCCGGTGGTGGCGAGAGTGGGCATTTCAGTCCTTTCTGGACTTTTTCGGTGGTTCCAGGGCGAGGATCGCGCGGACGGCCGCGGCCAGCCGTTCCCGGCTCTCCCTGCTGGCGGGACCGGTGGCGAGTTCGCGACGGAGCAGAGCGGTCGGGAGGTCGACTACGCAGGCGGTGACGACCTCGACGGCCTGGCCGTCGCCTCGGTCCCAGAGCTGGCGAGCGAGGCGGACGAGGAGGCGGACCAGGCGTTTGTCCAAGGCGTGCAAGGCTTCCGCGAGTTCTTCGGGAAGTTGCGGGCCCAGGACGCGCTTTGCCGGGACGGCGATCATCATGCGCGCGGCGTCCGGGCGGGCGTCGGCGACTACGGCGGAGGTGTCGGCCGCCGCGACTACCGCTTCGACCGGGTCGCCGGCTTCGCCGACCAGCCGCTCTTGTTCGTCGAGGAAGAAGGTGGCGGCACGCAGCCAGGTGCGGCCGATCAGGGCGGGGAGATTGGTGAAGGAGTGGTAGATCGTGCTGTTCGGGACGCCCGCTTCTTGCGCCAGCCGCCGGACGGTGAGCGCTTCGGGGCCGGTGTCGGCGATGAGGCGCTCGGCGACGTCGAGGATCAGCTCGGGGTCGTGGATCCGGGGGCGGGGCATGGGTTCGAGGATAATGGAGCAGTCGCTCCAAAACTAGGGGGACGTGATGTGCGGCTCAGGGCTCGTGAGTGCCGGTGCCGGTGCCGGTGAGAACCGGGATTGTCGTGCACGAGACGCCGCGTTTCCGCTGGCACCGGCGAAATCCGCGCGGCGGTGCCAGCGGGTCCCGGGCGGCGGGGCGAGAGTGCTCGCGGGTCGTGCGGGCTTTCCGCGATCCGGACTGCGCCGCAGGGCCGGGCGGTTCCCCGCGTTGCGTCGGGCAGGGCTGATCGCCAGACGGGGCTAGGCCGACAGGGCCGGGCCGGGCCGGGCTGGGCCGGGCTGGGCCGGGCCGGGCCGGGCCGGGCTCGGCTGGGCTGGGCTAAGTCCGGGCTGGGCTGGCCTGGACTAGGCCGAGCCGGGGCCGGGCTTGGCCGGACTGGGGCTTGGCCGGGCAAGGGCCGTTCGCCGGACAGGGCCGGGCCGCAGGACCGGACCGGGCCGGACCGGCCTTGGCCGAGCTAGTCCGGGCCGGGGCTGGGTCGGGCAGGGCCAGGCCGGGCTGGGTCGCGGCTGGGGTTGGTCGGGCTAGGCCAGGCCAGGGCCAGGGCCGGGCGGGGGCCGGGCTGGACCGGGTCGCGGCAGTGGCAAGGGTTGGCTCGCGAAACCGATGCGGTCCGGTCAGTCCGCGATGTACAGGCAATCCCGCCCGTCCCGGGCAGTAGCGTCCGGGTCGTCCAGCCAGCGGCCGCCGTCGGCCAGGTAGCGGAAGCGGAGCCGGGCGCCCGGCGGGACCTCCACGGCGGCCGAGCGCGTGCCGTTCGAGCGTTTGCGGAGTTCGTGGCGGCCGGGCTGCCAGTCGTTGAAGTCGCCGACCACGCTCACCGGGCCGGGCGGGGTGTCGAGCGGCAGCACGAACGTCACCCGCCGGGCCTGCGAGCCGGCGCTCCGGCTGGTCTTGATCACGGCGTTTCCCTTTCCCGTTCCGGCGAATCGGTCTTTCTGAATCGTTTCACGACCGCCGCCGGAAACCCGGACGCGACGAGTGCCGCGTCCGGGTGAAACCGGGGTCAGGTGGTGGACACGTCGTCCAACTGCTCGGCCGCCGGGCGGACCGGGAACAGGTCGCCGCCGGGCGGGGCCGGGATACGGCCGACCGCGGCCCGGGCCTTCCAGTCGCCCGCATCGGCGGCGGCGTGCACGCTGTCGAGGGCGGCGTACTGGATGAAGTGGATGTCCGGCAACGGCCATGGTGCGGCACCAGTCGCCGCGGGGAGCAGGTGGTCGACAGCGGCGAAAATACTGCCGCCATTGGGGTTCCGGTACGACCACAGGTCGACGCCCAGGTGCTTGCCCAGCTGCGCGAGGCGAGTCAGGGCGACCAGGTTGAACGTGTGGTAGTGGTACGTCCGGGTGCGGGTCGACTCCTCGGGCTGGCCGCCGTCGGCGGCGATCTGGTGGTCGATCCGGGCTTTGCCGGAGTCGCGGACGATCTGGCGGGCGAGGTCGCGCTGCCCGACGTAGCTCGCGGTCGCCGCGGTGAGCAGGTCGTAGAACGTGCCGTGGTTGTTGGTCGCCTTGGCCTCGTCGGTGCCGTTCTTGCTGGTGCGCAACCACGTCAGGAAGTCCGACGACCAGCCGCGGAACGCTTTGCCGTCGGCCTTCGTCCAGCCGGGCGCGCCCGCCTCCAGGATCCGGGCGGCGTCGAGGACCTGGGTGAAGGTGTAGGAGAACTCGATGATGCCGATCCCCCGCCCGTCGGTCTTGCACGGGATGCCCTGCGCGAAGTTCAGGTTCGGGTTCATTTTCGTTGCCGCGTCGAGGAACCAGGTGCGCAGGTCGAGCGCGGCGCGCTGGGCGTACTCGGCCTTGCCGGTGTAGTACCAGGCGAGCGAAAGCTGGTAGATCGAGTTGAACGCGACGAGCCGCTCGGCCTTGTCCGGCACGTTCTTCATCTCGGGGTTGACCTGGCCGTCACGGTCGACATACGGGCAGCCCTGCGGATTCTCCGGCGTTTTCGGCTGACTGGGCCAGTAGTACGGGGCGAGGCTCAGGTAGTCGTGCTTGTCGCCGCTCGGCGGGACGCGCTCCTTGTCGACGACCGTCCACGGGCCCTTGGTCAGCGCGTCGTCGGCCTGCTTCAGCAGATTGGACAGGGATGTGCGCAGCGTCGGGTTCCCGGCCATCAGGCCGATTTTGTTGCCTGCCAGGTGCAGGCCGTCGAGCACCACAGTGTCCGGCACGCAGACGAACGAACACGACCGCGGCGCGGGCGCGGCGGTCGCCGCTCCGGCGGTGGTCGCGAACAGCCCCGCGACCGTCGCGAGAACCGCCGCGAGACGACGCGGACGGGTAGACCGGAAAGGAGGCAGCACCGCAACTCCGTTCAAGAATATGAATACTACACAGATATGTGAACTGAGATTGAATAGCCGAACGCGCGGGGCCGCGTCAAGGGGACGTCAGGCGGAGCGGCCGCGCCGGACCGGGTTCCGGAGGGTGCCGATGCCCTCGATCATGATGGTGACCTCGTCGTCTTCCTCGAGCGTGACGTCCGGGCCGGGGACGGCTGATGTACCGGTGGCCAGGACGGCGCCGCGCGGGAAAACGTCGCCGCGGTAGAGCCACGACACCAGATCCGGGATCCTGCGATGGAGCCGCGAGGTGGACGTCTCCCCTGCCCAGCGCAGTGCTCCGGCGCGATGGATCTCCACAGTGATGCCGAGCGCGTACGGGTCCGGGATGTCTTGCGCGGGCACGATCCACGGCCCGGCCGCGCACGAGCCGCAGTACGTCTTGGCCTGCGGCAGGTACAGCGGGTTCTCGCCTTCGATGCTGCGCGAACTGACGTCGTTGACGATCGTGTAGCCGACGATCTCCGCGTTCGCGTTGCACACCAACGCTAATTCGGGTTCCGGAACGTCCCAAGTGGAATCCTCCCGGACGCCGATCGGTTCGCCTGGGCCGCGCACCCGATGTCCGACGCTCTTGAAGAACAGCTCCGGCCGCTCTGCCTCGTAGACCCGCGCGTAGACGTCGGCGTCGCCGCTCTCCTCCATCCGCGCCTCGCGCGACACCTCGTAGGTGACTCCGGCGGCCCACACTTCGGTGTCGTCGTCGACCGGCGCTCGCAGCTCGTCCGGTTCGCCTGGCGTCAGCTCGATCGCCAGCGCTTCGGCGAAGTCTCCGGCGAGCAGTGAGCCGAGTGTGGTTCCGGGCGGGAGCGTGCCGGTGGATTCGCCGTCGGTGACCTGCCAGCCCGCGGCGGTCTTCACGAGGCGGCGCATCAGTGCGAATCCCTTGGCACGGCAGATCCGCGGTTGCCGTGCAGGAAATCGAAGTCCGCGCCGAGGTGGGCTTGGGTGACGTGCTCGCGGTAGAGCCAGGTGTAGCCGCTGCGGTACGGGCTTTCCGGCGGCGTCCACGCCGCGCGGCGGGCGGCGAGTTCGTCGTCGGGCACGTGCAGGGTCAGCTCGCGCGCCGGGGTGTCGAGCGTGATCCGGTCGCCGGTGCGGACGAGCGCGAGCGGGCCGCCGACCGCCGATTCCGGGCTCACGTGCAGCACGACCGTGCCGTAGCCGGTGCCGGACATCCGGCCGTCGCAGATCCGGACCACGTCGGTGACCCCCTGGTCGAGCAGCTTCTTCGGGACCGGGACGTTCGCCACCTCCGGCATGCCCGGGTAGCCCTTGGGGCCCGCGCCGCGGATCACGAGGATCGTGTCGGGGGTGACTGGCAATCGTAGATCATCGGCGACGCGGTGGTAGTTCTCCGCGGTATCGAAGACGAGGGCCGGGCCGGTGTGCGCGAGCAGTTCCGGCGACGCGGCGGATTGCTTGATCACCGCGCCTTCCGGGGCGAGATTCCCGGTGAGCACAGCGGTTCCGGTGCCCGGCGGCTGGAACGGCGCCTCGACCGTGGTGATGACCTCGTCGTTCCAGCATTCCGCGGTTTCCCGGGCCTTGCCGGTGACCGTGCGGACGTCGGCGCGGAGGAGCCCCGCTTCGGCGAGCCTGCTCAACACCACAGGAATGCCTCCTGCGTAACAGAAATCCTCCATGAGGAATTGCCCTGACGGCATCAGGTTCACCAACGTAGGGACTTCACGGCCCAACTCGTCGAAGTCGCTCATCGCGAGCGGGACGCCGACGCGCCCGGCCAGCGCGAGCAGGTGCACGATCGCGTTGGTGGACCCGCCGATCGCCGCGTTGACCCGGATCGCGTTCTCGAACGCCGCGCGGGTCAGGATTTCCGACGGCCGCAGGTCCTCCTCCACCATCGCGACGATGCGCTGACCGGCTGCCTGCGCGGTCTCGAAGCGGCGTGCGTCGACTGCGGGCCAGGTCGCGGAACCGGGCAACTGCATGCCGAGCGCTTCGGCGAGACAGGCCATCGTCGAGGCCGTGCCCATGGTCATGCAGTGGCCGTTCGAGCGGGCCATGCAGCCTTCGGCGAAGAAGCACTCTTCCTCGGTCATCCGGCCGGTTTTGACTTCTTCCTCGAACTTCCAGACGTGCGTGCCCGAGCCGACGTCGCCGCCGCGGAACTTGCCGTTGAGCATCGGGCCGCCGGTGACCATCACCGCGGGCAAGTCGACGCTCGCCGCGCCCATCAGCATCGCCGGGGTCGTCTTGTCGCAGCCGGAGAGGAGGACGACGCCGTCGAGCGGGTTGGCGCGGATCAGCTCCTCGACCTCCATCGCCATCAGATTGCGGTAGAGCATCGCGGTCGGGCGCATGAGCGTCTCGCCGGTCGCCATCGTCGGGAACGCGAGCGGGAAACCGCCGGCTTGCCAGACCCCGCGCTTGACCGCCTCGGCGACGCGGTCGAGATGAACGTTGCACGGGGCGAGTTCGGACGCGCTCACCGCGATCCCGATCACCGGCCGGCCGTCGAATACTTCCGGGCCGAAGCCCTGGGACCGCATCCAGGACCGATGGATCATCCCCGCCCGGCCGGACGCCCCGAACCACGCCGCACTGCGCACTCGCCGGCTCCCTTCGCTGGAGCCCTCCTCGATACCCGATCGGGGGGATTCTGGCAATCGACTGAGAATTCCGGTGAACCGGACACTTCGCGGGGGCGCCGGGCGTTGGAGGGGGTGAAAGATGTCGCCGGACAACGCGAGGTGTGCGATGAGCCTGATCGGGACCCTGGTCGGGTACGTCCTGACCGTGTTCATCGTGGTGCTGATAGTGCGGATGGTGCTGGACTGGACGCGTGTGGTCGCTACCGGACCCGCGTGGCTCGGGCAAGCGCGCCGGATCACCCACCGCGCTACCGAGCCGGTGATCGCGCCGGTGCGCCGGGTGCTGCCGCCGATTCGGGCTGGTGGGGTCGGTATTGACTTGGCGTTCACGGTGGTGTTCGTGGCGGCGTTGGTGGTGCGGTCTGTGGCGTTCGCGTTGTGAGGTGGGCGGGCTGGTTTTGATCAGTGCGAGCGCGTTGTGAGCCGAGCGGTCTCGTTCTGGGGCGCGCACCCGCGTCGCGTGCCGTGCGCTCGGGTTCTGCAGCGGGCGTTCGGGCTGCGAGGCGGGCGATCGCGTCGCGAGGAACGCAGCCGCCTTCTGCAGAACGCACTCACATCGTGAGCCGCGCGATCGCGTTGCAAGCCGTGCACTCGGGTTCCGAGGAGCGCGCTCGCGTCGTGAGCCGTGCGGTCACGCCGCGAGGCCGGGCTGAGGATTCCCGGGTCCGGCGGGGTGTCCACAGTGGAACGTCGCGGATACTGCTGTGGAAATCAGCAGCACCCGCGCCCAGCCGACCGGTTACCGTCAGACAGGGGTGAACGGCTCCGCGCCGAGCCCTCCACCCCTCACTGCGAACTGAAACCCGCGGATGCGCTCGTACGCTGGGCGGGGTTCGTACCTGCTGGCCGAAAGCGGTTGAAGTGGTAATCGAATTGCCGTGTCACGCTGGCTGAGCGGTTCCGGGCACCCCCGGTCGCCTGGTTGCGGCTGGTTCAGCGGGAGTCGAGCCGGATTTCCCCGGCGCTGGAAGTGACCTCGATGCGGTGGGCGCCGGTCGGCCGGTCCGGGAGGGTGCCGCTTCGTTCGCCGACCGAGGTCTTCGCCGAGACCGCGTAGTCCCTGCCCGGGACGGTGAGGGACACGGCGCCCACGTCGGTTCTGATGGTGGCGTCGGCCGCCGCGGTCAGGGTGATGTCCACTTCTCCGACGGAGGTCACGGCCTTGACCGGCCCGGCGGAGTCCTGGACGGCGACCCTGCCTGCGGACATCGTCAGGTCCAGCGAGCTGATCTTGCCCGCCTCGAATTCGCCGGCACCCATTTTCCCGGTCACCGCTGCCCGGTCAGGCAGGGTGACGGTGTAGGAGACTACGCATTGGGTTCCGCAGGTTCCGTCGAGTTCGAGCGTCGGGCCGGTCAAGCGATGCCAGACGCCCTCCGGTTTCGCGCCCTGGTAACGGATCTCGCGCTCGACAGTGATCGAGTCGCGGGCACCGCCGGAACGCAGCCGGACGTATCCGGCGGGGCTGTCGATCTTGATCGCCGTCGGCGAACCGGTGAGCGTCGACGTGTCTTTCACGGTGTTGTGCCAAACCCCGACGGAGACGCCGTCACCTCCGTCCTGCTGCACGGGGAGCTGGCACGCCGAGACGCTCGCTGCCAGGACACCAGCCGCGACCAACCGACCACTTCGCACGTTTTCGTCCTCTTCTCTTCAAGCCGGACTTTCACGCTATGGCCATGATCAGTTTTCAGGCATCAGGGATGACCCGGACATAGACCAGGGTTTTCTGCTGGACCGCTGAGGTCCCGGGTGTCCGTTGCGGTACTTGCAACGGGATGCGCCGGATCAGGCTGGCCCGTCGGCAAACGCGGAGGGAAGGGTGCCGTCGATCGGGTGCTGAGTGTCAGGGCTTTCCGGCGGTGACCGGGGCCGGTTCGTCGTCGGGGCGGCGGCGGGCGGTCCAGGAGTCGTAGCCGCGCAGGAGGAAGCGGTGGGCGGGGCGTTCGACCAGGCGGGTGAGGGCCCAGCCCAGGAGGATGCCGGCGGTGATCATCCCGGCGGTTTGCAGCAGCGGGGCGAGGCCGAGGCCGGACAGCCAGTGCAGCACGAGGTAGCCGATGGCCTGGTGGATCAGGAAGACGCCGTAGGAGACGCCGGCGAACCAGGTGATCGCGCGCTGGGCGAACGGCGGGACGAAGCGGTTCCAGTCGGGACCGGCCGCGGCGAGGGAGATCACCGCGATGCCGATCGCGATGCCGATCGTCGAGCCCCATTCGATGTCGATTCCGGTGGGGGTGACGGTCGCGCCGTGCAGGGCGTGCGCGGTCACGCAGAGGACTTCCAGCAACACGAACTCCGTCGTGGACACGCGTTTCGTCGTCCAGAGCCGGACCGCGATGCCCGCGACGAAGAGGTGCCAGCGGTGGAAGCCGAAGCCGTCGACGATGACTCGGTACCACTCGGGCGGGCCGGCGATGCGCAGCGGCCATTGCGCGAGCGGGACGAGCAGGGCGGCCCACATGACGACGCGGAACTTGCGGCCGTGGCCCCACCTGCTCCGGAAGAGCAGCGCGGCGACGGTGAACGCCATGAGCTGGAGGGGAATCGTCCAGTGGGAGCCGTCGAGGAAGGGGAACTCGGCGGGCTTCCAGTTCCAGAGCATCAGGAGGTTGCCGGCGAGGTCGCCGAACCGCGGACTGAACCAGCCGGGCGGCGAGAGGTACCGCAGGGCGAAGTAGATCACCACGACCGCGGCGAGGAACGGCGGCAGCAACCGCGCGATCCGGCCCCACCAGTAGCGCCCGAGCGACCCGCGCCCGATCGTGACGGCGGCGAAGTACGCGGAAATCACGAGCAGCAGGCTCGCCCCGATCTGATGCGGGAAGACGAACCGCCGCGGCCCCAGCTCGGGATGCACGACGACGCTCATGAACGTCGCGTGGTACAGCAGCACCAGCACGACGCACCCACCGCGCACGAGGTCCCAGCTGATCCGCCGGTTCCCCGAAGACACGCTCACCGGACGGAACGAGGACACGCGCGCCACGGTAACTGGTGGGGTTCGCGGGGCGGGGAGGGACCCTGGGGCGTGTTGGGCGGGGTATTTCCGGTACAGGGGCCCGGGTTCGCGGTCCAAGAGCGGGTGCGTTTCCGGGAAATCCGTGGTGGCAGAGGGGTTTCTGGCCCGGGGTCGCTCGTGGTTTGCGGGCGGCGAGGCTGTCGCTGTGCGGTGCGGGGTTCCGGTGAGTGAGAGGTTTTAGGTTGGGGGCAAGCGGGATTCACCCGTTGGATGTGACGGACAAATGCTTGCTCGGTTTCCGTGAGCGGTGGTGATCGGGAGGCGGCGGGAAGTGATACGGGTCGCGGCTGAATCGGTCTTGCGGGTGGTCGCGTTGCGCGGGCCGCGGGGAGGCAGTATCGGGCGGATTGCCGGGCTTGGGTGCTTTGGGACCTCGGCCGCGAGTTGCGGACATCATCGGCCGGACGCCGCTGCGGACGAGGCTCGGCCCGGCGAGCGGGTTCGCGGACGCCGTCAGCCAAGCCGCCAGTTCGCGGATCCCGGCGGGCTGGGCTTGACGACGCCCGCCCGGTCGATCGCCGCGCTCTGAGCGGTGCCGCGGCAGGTTCGGCTGGCCGGACCCGGTTGCGGCGGACCCGGGCCGACCGGCTCGACCGAGCCAACCCGGCTTTCGGCTGCCGGTCGAGCCGCGCTGGCGGATTGCCCGGCCCGCCCGGCTCAGGTTCGGCGATGGGGAACCGACCGACCCGGCTTGTCGGGCCCGCTCCAGTTCCCGGCTTCCGGTCGCGCGCTCCGAGCTGCGACGGCCGCTTGCTCCGGGCTTGAAGGCGACCTCCTCCGTGACGCCTGTGCCCACGCTCCTGCCAGGAACAGCGCGGCGACAGCGTCACGCCCCGGCCTTGAAACGCCCCCCTCCTCGGCGACCCCGCACGCCATCCAGCCGGAGACAGAGCAGAGACGACATCAGGCTGCCAGCTTGAAAACGACCTCCTCCGTGACGACCCTGCCCACGCTCCTGCCAGGAACAGAGCGACGACAGCACTGCGCCCCAGCCTTGAAAGCGCCCCTCCTCGGCGACCCCGCACGCCACCCCGCCGGAGACAAAGCAGGGACGGCGTCAGGCTCCCGGCTTAAAGGCGACCTCCTCCGTGGCAACCGTGCCCGCGCTTCTGCTAGGAACAGCGCGGCGACAGCGTCACGCCCCGGCCTTGAAACGCCCCCCTCCTCGGCGACCCCGCACGCCATCCAGCCGGAGACAGAGCAGAGACGGCGTCACGCCCCAGCCTTGAAAACAACCTCCTCCGTGACGACCGTGCCCGCAGTACGGCCCGGAGCGGTCTGGTGGCCCCAGTACAGGTTCGTGTGCGCGATGACCTGCGCGGGCGACGGGGCTCCCCACTTGGTGAGGTCTTCTGTCGTGTGGGCATCGCTCACCAAGGTCGCGTCGTAGCCTCGGGCGAAGGCGCCGTGGAGGGTGGAGCGGATGCAGGCGTCCGTTTGGGCTCCGCTCACCACCAGGTGACCGACCTTCAGGTCAGCAAGGATTGATTCCAGGGTGGTGTCTTCGAAGGAGTCGCCATAAGACTTCTCGACCAGCGGTTCGGCGGGCGAGGGCGTCAGCTCGGGGACCAGGCCCCATTCGGGGCTGCCCTTCTCCAGGCCCTCGCCGGAGTGCTGGACCCAGACGACAGGGACCTCAGCAGCCCGGGCTTTGTCCACCAGGGCGGCGACGTTCGCGACGACGGCGTCGCGCTCGTGGGAGTCTGCGACGACGCCGTTCTGTACGTCGACGACGAGCAGTGCGGTGTTCGGGCGGTCGTTGAGCGTGGTCATGGATCTTCCCTCCAGTCAGGTACCGCTCACGCTAGACCCGACCACCGACAAAAAACGGCGAAGTCACTCCGGGCGGAGGGCATCGTGCGGAGAAGACGGGCCGAATTCGGTTTCGAAGCGGGTCAGGAGGCGGGACAGGAGGGCGTTCAGGTCGGACAGGTCGTCCGCGCCTAGGGCCGACGTGAACAGGGCCTGCTCACGGTCGGTGCGTTTCTTCGTGGCGGCGGCCCAGCGGGCGCGGCCTTTGCGGGTCAGGCGGATGGGGCGGCTGCGGCCGTCCGAAGCGGCGGCGACGCGTTCTACCAGGCCCGCTCGTTCCAGGCGGTCGATGCGGACGGTGACGGTTCCGGAGGTGACGCCCAGGCGGTCTCCCAGTTCCTTCGGCGTCAGCACCGCGGCACGGCCGGATCGGTGCAGAGCCGACAATGCTTGCCAATCCCCCGTGCTGAAGCCGTATTCCTCCGCCACGCCGCGCAGCACCTGTTCGAACTGCCGCGACAGCCTGCCGATCCGCTGTCGGGCCGCTTCGACCTGCTCCTCCACGCCGTCCGGCATCACGGCCAGCCATTCGGGCAGGCCTGCCTCCACTGAGTCCAACTGGACACTCCCTCGAAGCTCAAGGTAGTTTGGTTTGGGTATCAAGCTATCTGGTTCTGGGGAGGTTCGCATGTCCGGACGCGTCTGGTTCATCACGGGAGCGAGCAGCGGGTTCGGCCGCGTGCTCGCGGAAACCGTGCTGGCGCGCGGGGAAAAGGTCGTGGCCACGGCTCGCGACACAACGGCGCTCGACGGGTTGAAGACGTTCACAGCCCGGCTGGACGTCACGGATCCGGCGTCGGTGGAAGCGGCGGTGAGCGCGGCGATCAGCGAGTACGGGCGGATCGACGTGCTGGTCAACAACGCCGGGCACGGGCTGGTGGGGGCGCTCGAGGAACTGACCGACGCGCAGGCGCGGCAGGTGCTCGAGACCAACGTGTTCGGCGTCCTGAACGTCACCCGCGCGGTGCTGCCGCATCTGCGGGCGCAGCGCAGCGGGCACATCGTGCAGTTGTCGTCGGTCGGCGGGGTGGTCGGGAATCCGGGGCACGCGCTCTACGCGACGTCGAAGTTCGCACTGGAAGGGATGTCCGAGGCGCTCGCCGCGGAGGTCGCGCCGCTCGGGATCCGGGTGAGCCTGGTGGAACCGGGGCCGTTCCGGACGGACTTCGCCGGGCGGTCGATGGCGTTTTCCGAGCCCATCGACGACTATCGCGACACTCCGGCAGGCGTTATGCGCCAACGGTTTTCCGCACAGGACGGCGCGCAGCCGAATGATCCGGCGAAGGCTGCCGAGGCCATTCTTAAACTGGTCGACACGCCGGACGCGCCGCTGCGGCTGCCGCTCGGGCCCGAGGCGGTGAACCGGATCCGGGCGAAGCTGGAGCAGCAGCTCGCGGATCTGGCGGCGTGGGAGAAAGTTTCGCTGGACACGCGTTATCCGGACGACTGAACGAACTCAGCCGTCCGGACAATCCGGCGCGTCAGCCCACCGGGCCTTCGGCGGGCACGACGGTGACGTTCTGCTGCTGGCCCGTCTGGTCGACGACGGTCACGGTCAGCTTGTCGCCCGGGTGGTGCTGATCCATCAGGGTGGTCAGCGCGGTGGGCGAGTCGACTGCTTTGCCGTCCACCGCGGTGATCACGTCGCCGGCGGCCAGGCCTGCCTTCGCGGCGGAGCCGTCCGGGACTACCTGCTGGATCGCCGCGCCGGAGCCGGATCCGCCCTGCTGCTGTTGTTGCTGCTGTCCGGCATCGCTGACGGTCACGCCCAGGAACGCGCTCTTTCCAATGTGGACAGTGTCCGAACCGGTGCCGCCGACGATCTCGTGGGCGATGGAGATCGCCTGGTTGATCGGGATCGCGTAGCCCTCGTTCCCGCTGGACCCCTGAGAACCGTTGCCCTGCGAGTCGCCTTGGGAGCCGCTGCCGGGGAAGCCGTTGCCGAGCCCGCCGTGGCTGCGCCGTCCGCCGCCGCCGTTGAACTGGTACCCGGCCGAGGCCGCGGTGTCCACGCCGACGACCTGGCCCTGCGCGTTCACGAGCGGGCCGCCGGAATCGCCGGACTGGATGTTCGCGTCGACCTGGATCAGGTCCTTCAGCTGTTCGGACGAGCTGTTCGATTCGTCGGACGCGGTGATCGACTGGTTCAGCGCGGTCACCCGTCCCCCGGCCGGAACCGGTGCTCCCCCGGCGCCGCCGGCGTTGCCGAGGCCGACGACCGCGTCGCCGACCTTCACCGAGGACGAATCGCCGAGCGTTTCCGTGGCCAGCCCAGACGCGTCAGCAAGCTTGAGCACCGCGACGTCGTGGCTCCGGTCGTAGCCGAGCACGGACGCGGTGTACGTCTGGCCGTTGCCTATGTCGGTGACCTTGATGCTGGTCGCGCCCTCGACGACGTGGTTGTTCGTGAGCACCTCGCCGTCGGCGGTGAGCACGATGCCGGTGCCCGCCGCGGCCGCGCCCTGGTAACCGAGTTCGGTGTTGATGTTGACGATGCCCGCGCTGACCTTCTTCGCGATCGCCTGCGGGTCGATGGCCGTGTTCGACGGCGGGTTGGTCTGGTTGCCGATCGAGCCGAAGTTCTGGTTCCCGGCGACGCCGAGCGGCGCAGACGGCGTCCACACGAAGTGCCCGACCCCGAGCCCGACGGCGACTGCCACCGCGATCGCACCGACCGTGACGGCCGCGGTCCGCAACGGGTGGCTGGCCCGCTGCGGCCGGTGGTACGGCGTCGCGAACTGCTGCGTCGGATGCGGCTGACCGGCGTACTGGCCGCCGGGCTGCGGGCCGTACGCGCCGGGCGGCGGGTTCCAGGCCTGTTGCTGTCCCCAGCCCTGCTGGTACGGCTGGCCCGCTCCCGGCGAATAGGGGTGCGCCGGTCCGCCGTAGCCGGGCTGTCCCTGGTCCTGCCCGCCTCGCTCCTGCTCGTTCATGGTCCGCTCCCGCGTCTCGTGACCCTCCGCCAGCTCAGCAAACACCCGGTACCTGAGATTTTCCTTGCCGTCGTCCGTGCGGAAGCTGTGTACCCGCGCGGGCGGCGCGAAGAGGGCCCCGCCCGGCTCGGGAAAGAGCCGGACGGGGCCCGCGGAGACCGCGCCTTCTCCGTGCCGCCGGGGTTCCGGCGGCGAGGGTGGTCAGCTCACGTGCACGTAGTCGACCACCAGCTGTTGCGGGAACTGGGTGTTGCCGTCCGGGTCGCCCGGCCAGTCGCCGCCCACCGCGAGGTTCAAGATGAGATAGAACGGGTGGTCGTACACCCATTTCTTGCCGTTCAGGTCCGCCGGGGTGCGGGTTTGGTAGGCCTGTCCGTCGACCAGCCAGACGATCTTGTTCGGCGACCAGTCGACCGCGTAAGTGTGGAAATCGTCGGAGAAGTTCGGGCCGTTGAACGCCGCGCCGATGCCGCCCGCGCCCGAGTAGCCGGGGCCGTGGATGGTGCCGTGCACGGTGTTCGGCTCCTTGCCGATGTTCTCCATCACGTCGATCTCGCCGTCGGCCGGCCACTGCCCGCCGCCGAGCATCCAGAACGCCGGCCACATTCCCTGCCCGCGCGGCAGTTTCATCCGGACTTCCATGTGCCCGTACGCCTGGCTGAACTTGCCGGCGGTGTTGAGCCGCGCCGAGGTGTACTGGCAGGCGCCGTACCAGCAGTTGTTGCCGGAGTTCTCTTTCTTGGCGGTGATCACGAGGTGGCCCTGGCCGTCGAGCGCGCCGTTCGCCGCGCCTGAGGTGTACCACTGCCGTTCGTGGTTGTTGCCGTTGTTGTCGCCGGTTTCGTAGCTCCACTTGCCCCCGTCGGCGGGCGCGCCCGCCGGGCCGTCGAAGTCGTCGGAGAACCCGGCCGCCGGAGCGGCGGCGGGGGCGGCGTTCCCCGCGGGCGTCAGCGCGACCGCACTGGCGACGGCGAGCGCCGCGGGAATCGCGAGCAGCCGCCACCGGGAAGAGGTGTGCGTGGACGTCATTGTCATCCCTCAATCACTCGAGGGGCGGCCTGGCGGCGCCACCCCGGGTTTGTTGTGGATGGCAACAAAGTATGCCCACCAGCGCCTTCACCGGCAAGACGTTCCGTGGGTCATTTTCCGACCGACGCTGGGGAAAGGTGCTCCCGGGAGGAATTCCGGGCAAGGCCGGGTGACCGGACGGGCAAGCGGTCCGGCCATCCGGCTCGATCAGTACCGGACGGACTTGAGCGGGGCGGGGCAGGGTACGTGAGGGCCACCTTCACGGAATCTGATTCCCTCAGGGTTCCCCTCACGACCCGCACGAGTCAGCGGCGCGCCGGAGTGGCAGGCGGCGGGTCAAGCCTCGGTGTCGGCGGAGGCGCGTTCCTCCAGCAACCACAACACCCCGCTGGGCGGAAGCTGCAGCACCGCCGACGCGGGCTGACCGTGCCACGGCTCCTCAGTCGCCTCCACCGCGCCCAGGTTCCCGACTCCGGAACCGCCGAACGACTCCGCGTCCGTGTTCAGCACCTCGGTCCACCGGCCCGCGGCCGGAAGGCCGACCCGGTAATCATGGTGCGGAACCCCGGCGAAGTTGGCGATGCACGCCAGCCGCGAGCCGTCCGCGCCCAGGCGCAGGAAGCTCAGCACGTTTCCGGCCGAGTCGTTCGCGTCGATCCAGCGGAAGCCGTCGGGCCGGACGTCGCCGCTGAACAGTGCGGCGGTGTCGCGGTAGATCGCGTTCAGCTGCCGGATCAGGTCGCGGACTCCGCGGTGCAGCGGGGTTTCCAGCAGGTGCCAGTCCAGCGACCGCGACTCCGACCATTCCCTCGGCTGGCCGAATTCGCCGCCCATGAACAGCAGCTGCTTGCCGGGATGCGCCCACATGAACGCCAGCAGCGAGCGCAGCCCGGCCGCCTTGTTCCAGTCGTCGCCGGGCATCCGTTCCCACAGCGAACCCTTGCCGTGCACCACTTCGTCGTGCGACAGCGGCAGCACGAAGTTCTCGCTCCACGCGTACACGAGCGAGAAGGTCATCTCGTTGTGGTGGTACGCCCGGTGGATCGGCTCGTGCGACAGGTACCGGAGCGTGTCGTGCATCCAGCCCATGTTCCACTTGAAGCCGAAGCCCAGGCCGCCCAGATGCGTCGGGCGGGTGACGCCGGGCCAGGCGGTGGATTCCTCGGCGACCATGACCACGCCGGGGTGTCGCTTGTAGACAGTCGCGTTCAGCTCCTGCAGAAACCGGACGGCGTCGAGGTTTTCCCGGCCGCCGTACTCGTTCGGCAGCCACTCGCCGTCCTTGCGCGAGTAGTCGAGGTACAGCATCGAGGCGACCGCGTCGACGCGCAGGCCGTCGAGGTGGAATTCCTCCAGCCAGAACAGCGCGTTCGCGACGAGGAAGTTGCGCACCTCGTTGCGGCCGAAGTTGAACACGAGCGTGCCCCAGTCCGGCTGCTCGCCGCGGCGCGGGTCTTCGTGCTCGTACAGCGGGCTGCCGTCGAAGCGCGCCAGCGCCCAGATGTCGCGCGGGAAGTGCGCGGGCACCCAGTCCACGAGCACGCCGATGCCGCGCTGGTGCAGATGGTCGACGAGGTACCGGAAGTCGTCCGGCGAACCGAAGCGCGACGTCGGCGCGTAGTACGACGTGACCTGGTAGCCCCACGAGCCGCCGAACGGATGCTCGGCCACCGGCAGGAATTCGACGTGCGTGAAGCCGGTTTCCTCGACGTAGTCGGCCAGTTGGTCGGCCATCTCTCGGTAGCCGAGCCCGGGCCGCCACGAGCCGAGGTGCACCTCGTACACGCTCATCGGCGCGTCCGCCCAGTCGGTCGCCTCGCGCCGGGCCACCCAGGCGTCGTCGCCCCAGGCGTACGACGATTCGGTCACCTTCGACGCGGTCGCGGGCGGCACCTCGGTGGCGAACGCCATCGGGTCGGCCTTCTCGTGCCAGTGCCCGTCCGCGCCGAGGATGCGGAATTTGTAGCAGCTGCCCACGGAAACGCCGGGGACGAACAGCTCCCACACGCCCGAAGACCCGAGCGAGCGCATCGGGTGGCCGCGGCCTTCCCACGCGTTGAAGTCGCCGATCACCCGCACGCCGCGCGCGGTCGGCGCCCACACCGCGAAGGACACGCCTTCGACGACGCCGTTCGGAGTGTCGTACCGGCGCACGTGCGCGCCCAGCACGTCCCACAGCCGCTCGTGCCGTCCTTCGCCGATGAGGTGCTGGTCCAGCTCCCCCACCGTCGGCAGCCAGCGGTACGGATCGTCGGTGACGACCGTGTGGTTGTCGTAGCCGACCTCGATCCGGTAGTCGCCGGGATGTTCCGGCAGCGCCGCGGCGAACAGCGCGTCCGCCACGCGCTCCAGCGGAACGCGGCGCTCGCCCGCGACGACCGACACCGACGTCGCGCCCGGGCGCAGCGCGCGCACGACGATGTCGCTGCCGTCGGTGTGCACGCCGAGCACCGAGTGCGGGTCGTGGTGCTCGCCTGCCAGCAGCCGGTCGATGTCGAGCGGGGACGGCGCCGCCGAGGGCAGATCCGCGGGGACAGCGTTCACGGGGGTCACTCGCTTCCGTCGGTGCTGCGGGCGATCGCCGCCAGGGGCACGCTCAGCCAGTCCGGCCGGTTCGCGTGCTCGTAGGCGACCTCGTACACCGCTTTGTCCAGTTCAAAGGCGCGGAGCAGGCCCGCGTGCGCCTGCGGGTCGCCGACCGGGCCGCCGGCGCGGGCGTACCCGGAGCAGAACGCGGCGCGGTTGCGCCGGGCCCATTCCATCGCGTGCCGGGTCACGTCCGCGTTCTCGGGCTGCCCGACGAGCCGCTGGTGCGCCGCGTAGTCGAACGACCGCAGCATGCCCGCGACGTCGCGCAGCGGCGAGCGCAGCGCGTGCCGTTCCGCGACCGGGGCGGCCGGTTCGCCTTCGAAGTCCAGCAACAGCCATCCGTTGACGGTACGCAGCACCTGGCCCAAGTGCAGATCGCCGTGGATGTACTGCATGACTATCGGCGACTCGTGCGCGCGCACCGTCTCGAATACTTCGCGCAGCGCGGGCGCGTGCACGGCCAGCTCCGGGACCACGCTGGACACCTGGTCGAGGCGCTCGGTCATGGCGCGCACCGTGCGGTCCAGCTCGTCGCTGTCCGCGGGCTCGGTGCCGAGCGCGGTCGCCAGGTCCGCGTGCACCTCGGCCACCGCGGCGCCGAGCCGCTCGGATTCGCCCGCGAAATCGCCGCCCGCCTCGGCCGCGGCCTGGTCCGGTTCGGCCAGCAGGTCCCGCACGCTCGTGGTCGCCATCGCCCAGCCGTCGACCGCGTCCGGCAGGAACTCCTGCAGCATCCCCATCGTCGCGGGCTCGCCGTGCAGATCGCCGGAGATCGAGCCGACCACGCGGGCGATGTGCTTGCAGCCCGCGTCCTGCAGCGCGCGGTGCAGCAGCAGGTCCTTGTTCGTCCCCGCGCTGAGCTTGCGGAACAGCTTGAGGATGTACTGCCCGCCGTACACCAGCGAGGTGTTGCTCTGCTCGGCGGTGATCGGCCGCGAGCGCAGGCCGGGCTCGAGCGTCGCGTCCGGCTCGGCCGCGAACCGCAGCGGCCCGGCGGACTCGCCCGCCGCCATCCGGTCCAGCAGCCCGGCGGTGAGGTCCGCGTCGCCGCTCGCCTCGTAGAGCCCGTCGCCGAGCACCGCGGCCGAAGCGACCTCGGGAACCCCGGACCGGCTGCCGACCAGCAGCTGGTACGGCTCGGTGCGGTCGCCCTGCACCACGTCGACGACCGCGTGCACCAGCAGCGGATCGGGACCGGCCAAGGCGGTCAGCTCGACCGGGCGGACCTCGTCGACCGGCCGGTCCTTGCCCGCGAACCAGCGCTGCGCGGGCAGCCAGTCCGGCAGCAGGGCGGTCAGCGCGCGGGAAACCTCGGGCAGTTCGGGCGGGGAACCGTGGTGCGACAGCGGACTCACCTCATTCTTCCGGCTCGAGCAGCTGGAACCAGTAGAACCCGTGGCCGGGCAGCGTGAGCAGGTACGGCAGCTCGCCGATATCCGGGAACCGCACGCCGCCGGTCAGCTCGACCGGCGTCGCGCCCTGGTGCGCGGACAGATCCAGCTCCACCGGCTGCGGGAACCGGGACAGGTTGTTGACGCACACCACGACGTCCTCGCGGCCGTCCGGGCGCAGCCACCGGCGCTGGTAGGCGAGCACGCTCGGGTTCGAGCCGCCGAGGTCGGCGAAATCGCCCTGGCCGAACGCGTGGTGCTGCTTGCGCACCTCGATCATCCGGCGCGTCCAGTTCAGCAGCGACGACGCGTTGTCGGCCTGCGCCTCGACGTTGAGCGCCTGGTGCCCGTACACCGGGTCCATGATCACCGGCAGATAGATCCGGCCGGGGTCGCAGGTGGAGAACCCGGCGTTGCGGTCCGGGGTCCACTGCATCGGGGTGCGGACGGCGTCGCGGTCGCCGAGCCAGATGTTGTCGCCCATGCCGATCTCGTCGCCGTAGTACAGCACCGGCGACCCGGGCAGCGACAGCAGCAGCGCGGTGAACAGCTCCTGCTGGTCGCGGTCGTTGTCCAGCAGCGGGGCCAGCCGGCGGCGGATGCCGATGTTGGCCTTCATCCGCGGGTCTTTGGCGTACTCGGAGTACATGTAGTCGCGCTCTTCGTCGCTGACCATCTCGAGCGTGAGCTCGTCGTGGTTGCGCAGGAAGATGCCCCACTGCGTGCCGGACGGGATCTGCGGCGTCTGCAGCAGGATCTCCGAGATCGGGAACCGCGACTCCCGGCGCACCGCCATGAAGATCCGCGGCATCAGCGGGAAGTGGAACGCCATGTGGCATTCGTCGCCGCCGGACTCCGCGTCGCCGAAGTACTCGACCACGTCGGTCGGCCACTGGTTCGCCTCGGCCAGCAGGATCCGGCCGGGGTATTCGTCGTCGACGACTTTGCGGCAGCGCTTGAGGAAATCGTGCGTGCGCGGCAGGTTCTCGCAGTTGGTGCCCTCCTGTTCGAACAGGTAGGGCACGGCGTCGAGGCGGAAGCCGTCGATGCCGATGTCGAGCCAGAACCGCAGCACGTCGATCATCGCGTCCTGCACGGCCGGGTTCTCGTAGTTGAGGTCCGGCTGGTGGGCGAAGAACCGGTGCCAGTAGAACTGGCCGCGCACCGGGTCGTAGGTCCAGTTCGACGTTTCGGTGTCGACGAAGATGATCCGCGCGTCGGCGTAGCGGGAGTCGTCGTCGCTCCACACGTAGTAGTCGCCGTACGGGCCGTCCGGGTCCGAGCGCGACTGCTGGAACCACGGGTGCGCGTCCGACGTGTGGTTCAGCACCAGGTCGGTGATCACCCGGATGCCGCGCCGGTGCGCCTCGTCGAGCAGGTACACGAAGTCCTCGACGCTGCCGAATTCCGGCAGCACGGCACGGAAATCGCTGATGTCGTAGCCGCCGTCGCGCAGCGGCGAGGCGTAGAACGGCGGCAGCCACAGGCAGTCCACCCCGAGCCATTCGAGGTAGTCGAGCCTGCCCGCCAGCCCGCGCAGGTCGCCCGTGCCGTCGCCGTTCGAATCGGCGAACGCGCGCACCAGCACCTCGTAGAACACCGCGCTCTTGAACCATTCCGGGTCCTTCGGCGCCGCGTGCGCGTGCGCGAAGTCGTCCGCCTGCGGCTCGACCAGCAAGCCGTCGGCCGTCACCGCCTCCCCCGTGTGCGGCACGTCCGCCAGTCCCGCCGCGGCGCCGGGCCGGCTGTCCTCGTCCATCGTTCCACCTTGTCGTGAGTGCGTGTGCTGAATGGTGGTTATCCCGAACGGACCCGGGATAACCACTCGCGAAGTGCTGTTGTCGAGTTCAGGCCGCGAGCCTGCGGCGCAGAGCCACGATGTGCGCGACCGCCCGCCACGGTTCGAGCCGGACGAAGTTCGCCTGGCCCCAGTCCCACGTCTCGCCGGTGACCTCGTCGTGCGCGATCAGCCGTTCGGACCAGTCGAAGCCGAGCGCGGGCAGATCGAGCCAGAGCGTGCCCTCGTGCGCTCCGTGCGGGTCGAGGTTCACCACCGTGACGACCGTGTCGCCGGTCGCCGGGTCCTGTTTGGAGTAGGCCAGCAGCGCTTCGCTGTCGACGTGGTGGAAGCGCAGCGACCGCATGCCCTGCAGCGCCGGGTGCGCGCGGCGGACGGCGTTGAGCCGGGTCAGCCACGGTTCCAGCGAACGGCCTTCGGCGAGCGCGCGGGCGAAATCGCGCGGGCGCAGCTGGTACTTCTCCGAGTCGAGGTACTCCTCGCTGCCCGGCCGCACCGCCTCGGATTCGAACAGCTCGTAGCCGGAGTACACGCCCCAGGTCGGCGACATCGTCGCGGCGAGCGCGGCGCGCAGCGCGAACATGCCGGGCCCGCCGTGCTGCAGCGATTCGTGCAGGATGTCCGGAGTGTTCACGAACAGGTTCGGCCGGCCGTGGTCCCAGTGCGCGACGAGGTCGGTGCCGAACTCGGTCAGCTCTTCTTTCGTGGTGCGCCAGGTGAAATAGGTGTAGCTCTGGGTGAAGCCGAGCTTGGCCAGCCCCCACAGCCGGGCCGGGCGGGTGAACGCCTCGGCGAGGAACAGCACGTCCGGATGCGCGTCCTTCACCGCCTGGATCAGCCACGCCCAGAAGTCCGGCGGCTTGGTGTGCGGGTTGTCGACCCGGAAGATCCGCACCCCGTGCGACACCCAGTGCAGCACGACGCGCAGCACCTCGTCGTAGATGCCGCGCGGGTCGTTGTCGAAGTTGACCGGATAGATGTCCTGGTACTTCTTCGGCGGGTTCTCCGCGTAGGCGATGGTGCCGTCCGGGCGCGTGGTGAAAAACTCCGGGTACTTGACCACCCACGGGTGATCGGGCGCGGCCTGCAGCGCGAGGTCGAGCGCGACCTCGAGGCCGAGTTCCTCCGCGCGGGCGGTGAAGGAGTCGAAGTCCTCGATCGTGCCGAGCTCCGGGTGGATCGCGTCGTGCCCGCCCTCGTCCGCGCCGATGGCCCACGGCGAGCCGACGTCGTCCGGCGTCGCGTCGAGAGTGTTGTTGGGGCCCTTGCGGTTCACGCGGCCGATGGGGTGCACCGGCGGCAGGTACACGACGTCGAAACCCATGCCCGCGACGCGGTCCAGCTCGCGCTCGGCGGTGGCGAAGGTGCCGTGCACCGCGCGGCCCTGCGCGTCGACCCCGCCGGTGGAACGGGGGAAGAATTCGTACCAGGAACCGAAAGCGGCGCGCTTGCGGTCGACCCACAGCTTCAGCACGCGGCCCTTGGTGATCAGCTCGCGCACCGGGAAATCGTGCATCAGCTGGCGGACCTCGGGCGACAGCGCCGGCCCGACGCGCTCGGCGAGATCGCGTTCGTCGTCGCGCAGCGCGGCCGCGGCCCCGGCGAGCAGCGGGCGCTCGGCCCGGCGCTCCGGGCGGCGCGACACCCGGTCGAGCAGCAGCGCCCCGCTCTCCAGGTCGTTGGCCAGCTCCCCCGGCCCCTGCCCGGCGGCGATCTTCACCTCGACCGCGTGCTCCCAGGTGGCCCACGGATCGCTCCACGCGTCCACGCGGTAGGTCCACATGCCCTCGGCGTCGGGCACGATCACCGCGCCGAACCGGTCGAGCCCCCGGCCCTGCTCGGCCATCCGCGTCTGGCGCGCGGCGCGGTCGCCGGGACCGCGCCAGGCGACCGTGGCGGCCACCGCGTCGTGGCCCTCCCGCCAGACCGTGGCCGTGACGGGGAAATGTTCGCCTGCAACGGCTTTGGCCGGATATCGGCCGCAGCTGACAATGGGTGCGACGTCGTCGATCCCGAGCCTGCCGGTCATGGCAATGCCCCTTTTTCACGGTGGGTGGGAGGGTGGTCGGAGTGTGCTTCCGCGAGCACGGTCAGTGTGCCTGATTCCTCCAAAGCCGTTGACAGCGGGGCCTTTTTCGGAAATTCCCGCCACCCGGTCGGGCGAAACGCGCCCATTCGGCGGAACTCCCGGACGCATTCCCGTCTCCCGCCCGCAACACGAACGCCGAATTGCGTTAACAATCGCCCGCCACGTTCCGGTGATTACCCGCGAGTATCGATACTGACGCCCGTGAGCGGAGCGTGCGGGACTAAAGCTGCGGGATCTCCACCGTGTCCCGCGGCGCGCGCAGCAACAGCAACGACCGCGCCTCGACCGTGATCCGCGCCTTCGGCTCCAGCACGCCGGGGTTCGCCGGAGTGCCGTCGGCGGTGCTGGTGTCCAAAGTGGGCTTGAAGGTCTCGCCGTACTCCGGTCCGGGCAGCACGATCTCGGCCGGTTCCGCGCCCGCGTGCAGCACCAGCAGCCACGAATGGTCGGTGACGAGCGCGCCCTCGCGGTTGCGCGCCTGGCTGTTCGACCCGTCGATCCACATGCAGAGCGTGCGGCGGTCCTCGTCGAACCAGTCGATCTCGTCGAACTCCTCGCCGTCCGGGCGGAACCACACGAGGTCGGGCTTGCCGGTGACCGTGGTGCGGCCCTCGAAGAACTCCGGCTGCCGCAGCGCCGGGCTGTGCGCGCGCAGCCGGATCAGGCGGCGGGCGAACTCGAGCATCGGCTCCGAGGTCTCGGTCGGGGTCCAGTCGACCCACGACGTTTCGTCGTCGAGGCAGTAGGCGTTGTTGTTGCCCTGCTGGGTCCGCCACATCTCGTCGCCCGCGGTGAACATCGGCGTGCCGGTGGACAGCAGCAGCGTCGCGAACAGGTTGCGCGCCTGGCGGGTGCGCAGCGCGACGATCGCCGCGTCGTCGGTCTCGCCCTCCGCGCCGTGGTTCCACGACCGGTTGTCGTTCGTGCCGTCGCGGTTGTCCTCGCCGTTGGCCTCGTTGTGCTTTTCGTTGTAGGACACCAGGTCCCGCAGCGTGAAGCCGTCGTGCGCGGTGACGAAGTTGATCGACTGCCACGGACGGCGCAGGTTGTGGTCGTACAGATCGGACGAGCCGGACAGCCGGTACGCGAGGTCGCGGACGCCGGTCGCGCCGCGCCAGAAATCGCGGACCGTGTCCCGGTAGCGGCCGTTCCACTCGGCCCACTGCGCGCCGAAATCGCCGACGCGGTAGCCCTCGCCGGTCGCGTCCCACGGTTCGGCGATCAGCTTGCAGCGCGACAGCACCGGGTCGGTGGTGATCGCGGTGAGCATCATGGACTCGCGGTCGAACATCTCGCCGCGCGGGCGGCCGAGCGTGCTCGCCAGGTCGAAGCGGAAGCCGTCGACGCCCATCTCCTGCGTCCAGTACCGCAGCGAATCGGTGACCAGGCGGACGACCGTCGGCGAACCGGCGTCGAGGGTGTTGCCGCAGCCGGTCAGGTCGGCCATGTGGCCGCGGCGGGTGTGCAGGTAGTAGGCCGGGGCGTCGAGGCCGCGCAGCGAGAGCGTCGGGCCGTCCGGGCCGCCTTCGCAAGTGTGGTTGAAGACGACGTCGAGCAGCACCTCGATGCCGGCCGCGTGCAGGGCCGCCACCATCGTGCGGAATTCCTCGACCTCACGGCCCGGCTCGCTCGCGTACCCGGCGTGCGGCGCGAAGTAGCCCAGCGGCGAGTAGCCCCAGTAGTTGTGCCGTCCCGAGCGGATCAGCGCCGGCTCGTCGGCGAACGCGTGCACCGGCAGCAGTTCGACGGTCGTGACGCCGAGCCGGGTCAGATGCTCGATCGCGACCGGGTGCGCGAGGCCGAGGTACGTGCCGCGCAGCGCCTCCGGGATGAACGGATGCTGCTGGGTGAAGCCCTTGACGTGGAGTTCGCAGATCACCGACTCCTCGAACGGCACCTCGGGTTTGATCCCGGTGTCCTGCCCGCCCGGCGAGGTGACCACCGACAGCGGCACCGCGCCCAACGAGTCCACAGTGGACATCGGACCGCGCTCGGGGTCGCCGGTGAAGCCCTGCGCGGCGTGCAGCCCGGCGAGCCTGCCGTCGATCCGGCGCGCGTACGGGTCGACGAGGAGCTTGGCCGGGTTGCAGCGGTAGCCGCGTGCCGGGTCGTACGGACCGTGCACGCGGTAGCCGTAGCGCTGGCCGACCGTGACGCCAGGGACGAGGCCGTGCCAGACGCCGAACGTGCGTTCGGTCAACTCGATCCGCCGCTCGGAACCGTCGTCCCCGACGAGGCACACCTCCACCGCGTCGGCGACGGCGGACGTCACCGCGAACCGGACGCCGCCCGCCTCCGGGTGGGCGCCGAGCGGGAACGGCCGTCCGGCGAGGACCTGGTTGTCGGTTGCGGGTCGCTGTGCCATGCGCCGATCTTTTCAAACCCGGGGCGGCGGCGGGCTCCGGCGCTTGGCTGAACTTGCCCAGGTTAGGGGTGATGACCTGGGCCGATGGCGTCCCAGACAGGGGTCAGGCCGGGCGCGCCCCGAAGGCAGCCTCGACAGCGAGGCTGTCCTCGTACATGTGGTGCTTCGCGATCAGCCCGTCCCGGACTGCCGTCGCGAACCGCTTACCGCTAGCCTTGACCTGCTGAAAGCTGACTCCGAAGAGACAGCGGCCGCACCCCACTCACCCCAACGCGGGATCGCGTCGGCGTCTGACGGAGCTGCGTGCACGGCCCCCCGGGCCGGGTACGCAGCTCCGTCAGACGCCGGCTTGAAGGCGATCCCGCCCGCGCCGACGAAGTCGGCGCCAAAGACACTGCTCCCATGCGCGCGAGCCGTCTCGTCTCCATCCTGTTGCTGCTGCAGGCCCGCCAGCCGAGGACCGCGGACGACCTGGCCGCGCAGCTGGAAGTGACCCCGCGGACGATCTACCGCGACATCGAGGCGTTGAGCGCGGCCGGGATCCCGGTGTACGGCGAGCCCGGCCACGACGGTGGTTACCGGCTGGTCGACGGGTATCGCACCCAGCTGACCGGCCTGACCAGGCAGGAAGCCGAGGCGCTCTTCCTCACTGGCCTGCCCGCCGCGGCTTCCGGGCTCGGCCTCGGTCCCGTCGTCGCGACTACGGAGCGCAAACTGCTGGCCGCGCTGCCCGCCGAACTGCGGTCTCATGCGGACCGGGTCCGCGAGCGGTTCCATTTGGACGCGGCGTCCTGGTACGACGGCGCTGAGGTCACCCCGCAGCTGCCGACCGTCTCGGACGCGGTGTGGCAGCAGCGCCGCGTCCGGATCCAGTACCAGCGCTGGGCCGCGCCGCACGAAGTGACCCGGACCGTCGAGCCGTACGGCGTGGTGCTCAAGGCCGGGCACTGGTACTTGGTCGCGCGTTCCGGGGAGTTCCGGACTTACCGGGTGGCGCGGATCGTGGAGACGGTGCTGCTGGACGAGACCTTTGACCGGGTTGAGGATTTCGATCTCGGCGGGTACTGGCAGTCCTATCTCGACGACTTCGACTCGCGACGGCGCCAGGGCGAGGCGGTGCTGCGACTGTCCCCGGAGGGGATGCGGCTGTTGCCTCAGCTTGCCGAGCCCGCCATCGCGCGTGCTGCGTTGGAGAGCGGGGTTGCCGAGGCGGACGGGTGGACGCGGGTGGTCGTTCCGGTTGAGGACCACGGCCAGGCCGTCCATGATTTGCTGCGGCTTGGGCCGTTGGCGGAAGTCGTTGCGCCGCAAGAGCTTCGCGACCGGGTGGCTGGGGCGCTGACGTCGTTGCTTCGCCGCTACGCTCCGTTCTCATGACTGGCGACGCCGCGGCCAAGCGCTCCTTCCTCGTGCTGCACGACTACGGCATGGGCGGTCTCTGGTGGTGGATCTCGGCGCGGTCCGAACGGGAAATCCGCGAGACGTTCGCCTGGACCGAGGTGGTCGCCGATCCGGAGGTCGTGGCCCGGTACCGGGACGACGGGCTGCCGGAGGTCGACGTCGACGACGCCGAAATGCCCGCCGGGCTGGACAGCTTGCGCGCCGAGCGCGACAGGCAGCGCGGGCGCGCCGGGTTCGGCGCGCTCGCGGATCGGGAGGTCGTGCACCTGCGCCGGCACGACGACGAGGAGAACACCGACTGGCTGGTCGAGGTCGGACCGGACGGACGCCGAACCCGACAGGTCGAAGTGCCCGATGTCGGGACCGCGCTGCGCAGCGGCCCCGACGACTGGCCGCTCAACCCGCCCTTCGCGGACCTCTTCGCTCCGGAGACCGCGGACTGGGAGATCAGCGCGGCCGAGTTCGAGAAGCACTGGGCTCAGGCCCGGCCCATGACCCCGGAGATCAGCGAGTAGCGACCACCACGAACGACTCCGCGGGCAACACCGTCGCCTCATCCCCCACCTCGGGATTCCCCCACGAAGCCAGCACCTCCCCCGCCACCGCGACCTCGACCGGTTTCGCCGCGAAGTTGCACGCCAGCCGCAGTCCGCCGCGGTGCAGGATGAGCCACGAATCGTCCGGCGCGGTCTCCACCACCACCCGGTTCAGCCGCGGATCGGTCAGCTCCGGATGCGAGCGGCGGAGCCTGATCAGCGTCCGGTACAGACCGAGGATCTCCCGATGGCCCGGTTTGCCCGGTTCGGTCCAGTCGAGCCGCGAGCGGGCGACGGTGGCCGGGTCCATCGGGTCCGGGACGTCCGTTTCTCCCCAGCCGTGCCGGGCGAACTCGCGGCGGCGGCCGGTGCGGACGGCCTCGGCCAGTTCCGGGTCCGGGAACGACGCGAAGAACTGCCACGGCGTCTCCGCGGCCCATTCCTCGCCCATGAACAGCATCGGCGTGAACGGCGAGCAGAACACCACCGCGGCGCCGCAGGCCAGCAGGCCGGGCGAGACGGTCGCGGACAGCCGGTCGCCGGTCGCGCGGTTGCCGATCTGGTCGTGGTCCTGCAGGTAGGCCAGGAACCGGTGGCCGGGGGCGACGCGCCGGTCGAGCGGGCGGCCGTGCGTGCGGGCGCGGAACGACGACCAGGTCCCGGCGTGGAAGAACGCCTCCCGCAGGGTTTTGGCCAGCGCGCCGGGCTCGGCGAAATCGGTGTAGTAGCCAGTGGTTTCGCCAGTGAGCCGGACGTGCAGCGCGTGGTGCAGGTCGTCGGACCACTGCGCGTGCAGGCCGTAGCCACCGGCGTCACGAGCGGTGACGAGC
This sequence comes from Amycolatopsis sp. cg13, assembly GCF_041346965.1. GTDB lineage: Bacteria > Actinomycetota > Actinomycetes > Mycobacteriales > Pseudonocardiaceae > Amycolatopsis. The sequence continues at coordinate 111,410 of NZ_CP166848.1, read as the reverse complement.
TTCGGGTCGTTCTGGTCGGACTCGGCGATCAGCGTCAGCGGCCGGTTCAGAGCCGCGGACAGCGCCTCGACCTCGGTGGCGAGTTCTTCCAGCAGGTGCACGGCGCGTTTGTCCACCAAGGCGTGCACGGCGTCCAGGCGCAGGCCGTCGAGGTGGAAGTCGCGCAGCCAGCCCAGGGCGTTGTCGAGGACGTAGCGGCGGACTTCGTCGGAACCCTCGCCGTCGAGGTTCAGACCCGCGCCCCAGTCGGTGCGGCCGGCGAAGTACGGGCCGAACCGGTCGAGGTAGGCGCCGGACGGGCCGAGGTGGTTGTAGACGACGTCGAGCACCACGGCGAGCCCGCGTGCGTGACAAGCGTCGACCAGGCGTTTCAGCCCGTCGGGACCGCCGTACGGCTCGTGCGCCGCGCCCCACAGCACGCCGTCGTAACCCCAGCCCGCGGTGCCGTCGAAGGAGTTCACCGGGAGCAGTTCGACGTGTGTGACGCCGAGGTCGACGAGGTGCCCGAGCCGGTCGATGACCGCGTCGAACGTGCCTGTCTCGGTGAAGGTGCCGACGTGCAGTTCGTAGACCACGCCGCCGGGCAGCTGCCGTCCGGTCCACGACTGGTCGGTCCATTGGAACGCCGAGTGGTCGTAGACGCGCGACGCTTCGTGCACGCCGTTCGGCTGGCGCAGCGAGCGCGGATCCGGCAGCGGACAGTCGTCCTCGCCGAGCAGGAAGGCGTAGTCGGTGCCAGTGACGTCGGCCTGCCACCAGCCGTCGGCGGCGGCCGTCATCTCGTGGTCGGTGCCGTCCACGCGGACGCGGACGCGCTCGGCCGAAGGTGCCCATACGCGGAACATCAGGAGTCCTCCCGCACCAGAAGCGCGACTGGGTACTGGTCGAACAACGCCGAAGCCTGCGGTGCGTCGCCGACCCCGCGGCCGGTCAGCACGTCGGTCCATTCGCCAGCGCGCAGCGGCAGGACAGTGTCGCGCCAGCCGCCCGCACGCTCCAGCCCGAGCGGCAGCCGCGTGACCGCGACGGCCAGGCCCTCGCCGCGCTCGAAGGCCAGAAGGTGCTCCGCGGCAACGCCTTCGGCCTGCAGCGGCCGGTATCCGGTGAAAAGTTCCGGCCGGTCGCGGCGCAGGGTCAGCGCGTGGTGCACCACCAAGAGCTTCGCCGCGCCGGTCTCGTCGATCTCGGGAGTTTCGCCAACCTGGACGCGTTCCAGCAGGGCGCGCCGGACGGCGTAGTCGACCTCGCGGCGGTTGTCCGGATCGACCAGCGAGTAGTCCCACAGCTCGGTGCCCTGGTAGACGTCCGGCACGCCGGGTCCGGCCAGCTGCGCCAGTTTCTGTCCCAGCGAGTTCGCCCAGCCCGCGCCGCGAACCCGCTTGACGAACGACTCGACGTCCGCCGCCAAGTCCGCATCGCCCAGCACCGCGGACGGCCATTCGGCGACGGCTCGCTCGAAGTCCTCGTCGTGGTCCGTCCAGGAGGTGCGGAGTTTCGCTTCCTTCGCGGCCTTGTCGAGGTAGTCGCGTAACCGCTCGGGCGAGATCGGCCACGCGCCCACCAGCGTCTGCCACGCAAGGAGATTGAGCGCGGGCTCGTCGATCCCGCGCGCGGCGGTCCACCTCCGGACCGCGACCGCGAACTCGTCGGCCACCTCCGACAGCGCGGCCATCCGCGCGCGGGTGTCCTCGGAGCGCTTCGTGTCGTGAGTGGTCAGCGTGGTCATCGTGGCCGGAGCCGCGGCCGCCCGGCCCGCGGCCAGCGTGTGGAATTCCCCGGTGCTCAAGCCGAACCGGTCCGGGTTTCCGCCGACCTCGTTCAGCGCGGCGAACCGGGTGAACCGGTAGAACGTGGTGTCCTCGGTGCCCTTCGCGACGACCATGCCGGACGTCTGCTGGATCCGCGTCGCCAGTTCGCCGTCCGGCGCGCCGCGCACCTGGCTGTCGAGCGCGTCGAGCGCCGGGGCCAGTTCGGGCCGCCGCTTGCGCGCCCGCGCGACGGCCGTCGCCCAATGCCCGGTGCCCTCCGGGAGATAAGAACGGTAGACCGGGAACGCGATCATCACCTCGGCGACGGCGGCGCGGGCCGCGTCCGCGTCCACGCCTTGGAGCAGCGCGGCGATCCGGTGCACCTCGGCGACCAGGATGCCGTCGGTCACCAAACGCCGCGCGCGTTCCTCGACCGAGTGGTAGTCGGTGCGGACGCCCTGTTCGGCGGCGAGCCGGGTGAACACCGACGCGGCGGCCGGGTCCACGAACACGCCGGTGATCTCGCGCAGCGCGTCGTATCCGGTGGTCCCGTCGACCGGCCAGCTCTGGGGCAGCGCCTCGCCCGGGTGCAGGATCTTCTCGGCCACCAGCCACGCGCCGGGCGCGCCCTCGCGGAGCCGCCGGAAGTAGCCGCCAGGGTCGGCGAGCCCGTCCGGATGGTCCACGCGCAGGCCGGTGACGTCGCCGTCGGACACCCAGCGCAGCACCTCGCCGTGCGTCTCGGCGAACACCTCCGGCCGTTCCACGGTGACCGCGGCCAGGTTCGTGATGTCGAAGAACCGCCGGTAGTTCAGCTCGCGGTTGCCGCGCCGCCAGCCGACCAGCTCGTAATGCTGGCGCGCGTGCACCTCTCGCGGCGTTCCGTGGCCGGTGCCGGGCGCGATCGGGAAGCGGTGGTCGTAGTAGACCAGCTCGTCACCTTCGACGGTCAGCTCGTCGTTGTCGTCGCCGAGGACTGGCAGCAGCAACCGTCCGCGTGTCCAGTCGATGTCGAAAAACGGCGCGTAAGGCGAATTCTGGCCGTTCCGCAGGACGTCCCACCACCACTGGTTCGCCTTCGGCGCCTCGACGGACATGTGGTTCGGCACGATGTCCACCACGAACCCGAGCCCGGCGTCTTTCAGCCGCGCCGACAACGCCTTTCGCGCCTCTTCGCCGCCTAATTCGCCCCGGGCACGCGTCGGATCGGTGACGTCGTAGCCGTGCGTGGACCCGGGCGTCGCGTCGAGCATCGGCGAGCCGTACAACGCGCCGACGCCCAGCTCGCGCAAGTAATCCACGATCCCGGAAGCCTCGGCGACGCCGAACTCCGGCCGCAACTGCACCCGGTATGTCGAGGACGGCGTGCTCATTCGCCCTCCTTGGCGGTGCGCTGCAACACGACCAGCGAGCGCGCGGCGAGCGTGAACTTGCCGCCGCCTTCGACCGGCTCGACGTCCGTCTCCCCCACGGCACCGGTCTCGGTGTCGACCACGACTGTCCATTCGCGACCGTAGCCGTTGCCCGGCAGTGTCATCGCGATGTCCTCCCAGTGCGCGTTGAACGCGAGCAAGAACGAATCGTCCTCCACCGGCATCCCGCGCGGGTCGAGGTCCGGAATCCCTTCCCCGTTCAGGAAAATCACCACCGATTTGCCGAACGCGTCGTCCCAGTTCTGCTCGGTCATCTCCTCGCCCGCGGGCGTGAACCAGGCGATGTCGCCCAGTTCCTCGCCCTTGCGCACCGGCTTGCCCTGGAAGAACCGGCGGCGGCGGAACACCGGATGCGCCTTGCGGAACGCGGCGAGCGCGCCGGTGAACGCGACCAGGTCGGCGTTCTCCGTCGCGAGTTCCCAATCCATCCAGGACAGTTCGGTGTCCTGACAGTAGGCGTTGTTGTTGCCCTGCTGGGTGCGGCCGAGCTCGTCGCCGTGCAGCAGCATCGGCACGCCCTGCGACAGCAGCAGCGTGGCGAGCAGGTTTCGCCGCTGCCGGTCGCGCAGCGCGAGCACCTCCTCGTCGTCGGTCGGGCCCTCGACGCCGCAGTTCCAGGACCGGTTGTCGTCCGCGCCGTCGCGGTTGTCCTCGCCGTTGGCCTCGTTGTGCTTTTCGTTGTAGGACACCAGATCGGTGAGCGTGAAGCCGTCGTGCGCGGTCACGAAGTTGATCGACGCGAACGGGCGGCGGCCGTCGTCCTGGTAGAGGTCCGACGAACCGGTGATGCGCGACGCGAACTCGCCCAGCGTGGACGGCTCGCCGCGCCAGAAATCGCGGACGGTGTCGCGGTACTGCCCGTTCCACTCCGTCCACAGCGGCGGGAAATTGCCGACCTGGTAGCCGCCGGGCCCGACGTCCCACGGTTCGGCGATCAGCTTCACCTGGCTCACGATCGGGTCCTGCTGCACGAGGTCGAAGAACGTCGACAGCCGGTCGACGTCGTAGAACTCGCGGGCCAGCGCGGAGGCGAGGTCGAACCGGAAGCCGTCCACGTGCATCTCGGTCACCCAGTACCGCAGCGAATCCATGATCAGCTGCAGCGTGTGCGGGCTGCGCACGTTGAGCGAGTTCCCGGTGCCGGTGTAGTCCATGTAGTACTGCGGATCGTCCTCGACCAAGCGGTAGTACGCCTCGTTGTCGATGCCGCGCATGGACAGCGTCGGGCCGAGGTGGTTTCCCTCCGCGGTGTGGTTGTAAACCACGTCGAGGATCACTTCGATGCCCGCCTCGTGCAGGGCGCGGACCATGCCCTTGAACTCCTGCACCTGTCCGCCCTGGCCCTGCATCGCGGCGTACCCGTCGTGCGGCGCGAAGTACCCGATCGTGTTGTAACCCCAGTAGTTGCGCAGGCCCTTTTCGTCGAGACCGTGGTCGGTGACGAACTGGTGCACCGGCATCAGCTCCACTGTGGTCACGCCGAGTTTCTGCAGGTGCTCCACGATCGCCGGGTGCGCCAGCCCGGCGTACGTGCCGCGCAGCCGCTCCGGCACGAACGGGTGCGTCATCGTCATGCCGCGCACGTGCGTCTCGTAAATGACCGTTTCGTGGTACGGCACCCGCGGCGCGCGATCGTTGGCCCAGTCGAAGAACGGGCTGACCACCAGCGAATACGGCACGTGACCGGCGGAGTCGTCCTCGTTGAGCTGCTCCGGGTCGTCGAAGCGGTAGCTGAACAGCGCTTCACTCCAGTCGACGCCGCGCGACAACGCCTTGGCGTACGGGTCGATCAGCAGCTTGCTCGGGTTGCAGCGCTGGCCGCGGCTCGGGTCGTACGGCCCGTGCACGCGGAATCCGTACCGCTGCCCGGGGCCGACGCCGAGCAGGTAGCCGTGGTGGACGAAGCCGTCGACCTCCTCCAGCCGCGAGCGGGTTTCGTTGCCCTCGTCGTCGAACAGGCAGAGATCGACGTGCTCGGCGACCTCGGAGAACAGCGCGAAGTTCGTCCCCACGCCGTCGTAGGTCGCGCCGAGCGGGTAGGGCTTTCCGGGCCAGGGCCGCACAGGGCTTCTCCTTGGGCATCGGTTTTCGTTGTCCGGACGGGCTTTTCGAGTTGTTCAGCGCACCGGGCGGGCCGCGGCGAGCGGGGCGACCGCCGCCCGCACCCGCGGGTCGGCGAAGAACCCGTCGACAGTGACGGGAAGCGGGATGCGCCAGTTAGGGTACTCATCCACTGTGCCCGGCAAATTCGGCTGGCGCCGTTCGCCGACGACGTCCGCCGGTGCGGTCAGCACCAGCCGCGACGCCGCCGAAGCGAGCAGCGTGTGCAAGGCGACCACCAAGTCGTCGTCCGGAATTCCTTCGCTGGCAACCAGTTCGAGCAACGCCGTCCGCTCGGCCGCCGCTTCGGCGTACTCCTGCTCCACCGGACGGTCGAGCTGGCCGAGCTCGGCTCGCACGCGGACGTGCTCGGCGTCGAGCCAGCCGGACACCGTCGGCAGGTCGTGCGTTGAAATACTCGCCATCGCGTCCGGATCCCAGCTCTCCGGGCGGACGAACGGCTTGCCGGGCGCGTCCCAGTCGCGCTGGAACCACAGCACGGCGGAGCTGAGCAGGCCGCGTTCGTGCATGGTTTCGGTGACGGTGTCCTCGACGGTGCCGAGGTCCTCCCCCACCACGACCGCGCCCGCGCGATGCGCTTCCAGCGCGAGCACGCCGAGCATCGCTTCGGCGTCGTAGTGCACGTACGTGCCGCGACCAGCCGGTTCGCCCGGCGGAATCCACCACAGCCGCCACATTCCGGCGACGTGGTCCACCCGGATGCCGTCAGCGTGCCGCAACACGCCGCGCACGACGTCGCGGAACGGCGCGTACCCGGCTTCGGCGAGCCGATCCGGCCGCCACGGCGGCAGATTCCAGTCCTGGCCCTGCTGGTTGAACGCGTCCGGCGGCGCGCCGACCCGCACCCGCGCGGCGAACACGTTCCGCAGCGCCCAGGTGTCCGCACCGCCGGGATGCACCCCGACCGGCAGATCGTGCACCACGCCGACCGGCATGCCCGCCTCGCGCGCGGCGCGCCGGACGTTGTCGAGCTGCTCGTGGCAGAGCTGCTGGAGCCAGCCGTGGAACTCGATCCGCTCGGCCAGTTCCTCCCGCGCGGCGGCCACCTCGGCACTGCCGGGATCGCGCAACGGCTCGGGCCACTCGCGCCAGTCGCTGCCGTGCACCTCGGCGAGCGCGCCGAACGCGGCGAAATCGCGGAGGTCGTCGTCCAGTTCGATCGGGTGCGGGTGGTACGGGCGCAGCAGTTCCAGCGCGGCGCGTTTGGCGGTCCACACGGCGTCGTAGTCGATCAGTTCGCCGATCGGATCCGGCGCTAGCGCCCGTACCTGTCGCTGAGTGTCTTCATCGGCGCGAGCGAACGCTTCGGTGTCGGTGACCCTCAGGTACAGCGGGTTCGCGAACCGGCGGCTGGAAGGCGAATACGGCGACCGCTCGACCGGATGCGCCGGACTGATCGCCTGCACCGGGTTGACGAGCAGCACGCCCGCGCCCAGTTCGGCGGCCGACCGGGACGCCATCGCGGCGAGATCGCCGAAATCGCCCATGCCCCACGACTGTTCGGAATGCAGCGCGTAAAGCTGCAGCATCCAGCCCCACGCGGGAGGCACCGCGGGCAGCCGGTCCGGGACGACAGCCAGCGAAACCCGTTGCTCTGCGGTCACGATCTCGTGCCAGCCCAGCGGAAGGTCAGCCGGAAGTGTGGTGCCGACGTCACGCGCTGTGCCGTCTTCGAGTTCGACGGTGGCGGCTTGGCCGAGTTCGCGTTCTTGCCCGGCGCGCACCACGACAGTCGGCGGCAAGGCTTGCGAGGCACGGGCTTCCCGCACTGCGGCCAATTCTCGCTGAATTGCTTGTGGAGTACCGGCATCGACGTCGAGCTGCGCCAATACGGCGATCACGACGTCTGGGTCGACCGGTACTTCGATTTGGTCGGCGTTTTCGTAGCGGGTGGCGACGCCGTGGGCAGCGGCCAGTTCGGCCAGTTCGGGGGTCACGTTTCGGTCCGGGGAACGGGAATGCGCACCGGACCAGTGTCCCGGGCGGCGCCGCGCGGCGCCATTCGCCTCGCCGCCGCAGACGGGCGAAGCGGTGACCGGCCGGTCGGGGGCGTGCCGGCCGGTCACCGCCACACGAAACAAGAGGGAAGGCCGCCTCAGGAATGACGCGTGGCGGCCGGGTTCACCCGTTCAGGCGCTTTTTGCTCTTCCAGCGCGCAGGTCCATACCAACGGAGGTAATGCGGTCCGAAGTGGACGCCGTCAGGCTCCGGCCAGCTGCCCGAGCTTTCCGGCGAGCCGGTCCAGCCACGCCTCGGCCTCGCCCGCCGAGCGGTCCGGGAGCCCGAACACGACCTCGGTGACGCCCGCCGCCTCGAGCTTGGCCAGCCCTTCCGGATCCGGGCGCGGCCCGAGCGCGATCACCTCCGGCTCGCCCTCCCGGCCTTCCTCGCGCCAGATTTCGCGCAACTGCGCGACTTTCCCGGTGATGTCGCCCTCGCCGGGCGTGGTCAGCCAGCCGTCGCTGTGCCGCGCGATCCAGCGGAACGTGCGCTCGTTCCCGCCCGCGCCGACGACCACCGGCACCTTGGGCTGCACCGGCTTCGGCCACGCCCAGCTCGGCCCGAACTCCACGAACTCGCCGGAGTAGCTCGCCTCTTCCTCGGTCCACAGCGCGCGCATCGCTTCGAGGTACTCGCGTAGCGCGGTGCGCCGCCGCTTACCGGGCACCCCGTGGTCGGCGAGTTCGTCGGTGTTCCAGCCGAACCCGACGCCGAGCGTGACCCGGCCGCCGGACAGGTGGTCCAGCGTCGCGACCGTTTTGGCGAGCGTGATCGGATCGCTCTCCACCGGCAGCGCCACCGCGGTCGCCAGCCGGATCGTCGAGGTCACCGGCACCGCGCTGGCGAGGGCGACCCACGGGTCGAGCGTGCGCAGATAGCGGTCGTCCGGGAGCGAGGAGTCGCCGGTCCGGGGATGCGGGGCGTCGCGCCGGATCGGGATGTGAGTGTGCTCGGGCACGTAGAACGTCGCGAATCCGGCCTCTTCCGCGGCTTGGGCGGCCGCCGCCGGGGAGATGCCCCGGTCGCTGGTGAACAACACGATCCCGTATCTCACCCCCGGCACGTTATTAGAACGTGTTTCAGTTTGCAACGGCCCCGGGCACGGGCGATTATTCCCGCGAAAACCCGGGCTTGACGGCGACCGGGGGCGGGTACTCCACTGGTACTTGAGCGATCACCGGCCCGTCCTGCCCGAGGAGGGGATCATGCTGCCCCATCGCGACCGCAGCGCCCTGCGGAAGATCGAAGAGGAACTCGCCGCGAGCGACCCCGTGTTCGCCGCGACGCTGAGCCAAGGCGTGCTGCCCGCGCAGTCCCGGCGGTGGCGGCAGATCCTCGTGCTCGCCGAGGCGACAGTTCTGCTGATGCTGGTGTTCGGCCTGATGGCCGGGGACACCGGCTGGTTCCTGTGGGGCCTGCTGGCCGCGCCGCTGCTGGTGTGGGCGCACCGGACCATGCTGCAGCGCGGCCGCGAGCGGGCGGCCGACGACCAGCCGTGATTTTCAGCGCCGGGCAGCGCGCTCGAGCAGCGGGGTGAGCCGGTAAGGCACCATCTCGCGCATGACGAGCGCGTTGTTGGTGCGCTCGACGCCGGGGATTTCCAGGATTTCCCCGGCGATCCGGTACAAATCGTCCGCGTCCGTCGCGACGACGTGCACCAGAAGGTCCTGCGCCCCGGTCAATCCGCGCACCTGCAGCACTTCCGGCACCGCGGCGAGCGCGCGGCCGACCTCGTCCAGCAGCCGTTGCCGCGCCTGCACCGTCACGAACGCGGTGAGCGGGTAGCCGAGCGCGGCCGGGTCGATCCGGTGTTCGGCCGAGCGCAGCGCGTCGCCTTGTTCGAGGCGGGCGAGCCGGCTTTGCACGGTGTTGCGGGACAGGCCCAGCTCGTCGGCGAGCGCGACGGCGGTGGCCCGCGGGTTGCGGCCGAGCGCGAGCAGGATCCGGGCGTCGGTGGCGTCGAGCCGTTGAGTGCTGGGCATGCTGCGCAGTCCTCTCCGCACCGCGAGGTGCTGTCCTGGGCGTTCTGCGCAATGTCGAACGCGCTTGTTGTGCACCCTACCCAGCTCTGCTGGACTGTCCTGAACTTTCCGCCCAAGAAAGGTCCGATCCGTCGTGAGCAGCGCCGCCCCCGAACGCCTTCCGGACAACGACACGGTGACCGTCCTGCGCGAGGTGCAGGACCGGGTGCTGTGGCTGTCCACCGCGATCATCGACCACGCGAACCGCGTCCGGCCCAATCCGACCGGGCTCAAGGTCGGCGGGCACCAGGCGTCCAGCGCCTCGATGGTGTCGATCATGACCGCGCTGTGGTTCGCCCGGCTGCGCGCCGAGGACCGGGTTTCGGTCAAGCCGCACGCCTCCCCCGTGCTGCACGCGATCAATTACCTGCTCGGCGACCTCGACGAGAAGTACCTGACGACGCTGCGCGAGTTCGGCGGCCTGCAGAGCTACCCGTCGCGCTCGAAGGACCCGGACCGCGTCGACTACTCCACCGGTTCCGTCGGCATCGGCGCGACCGCCCCGATCTGGGGCGCGCTGGCGCGGCGCTACGTCGAATCCCACGGCGGCGGCGCGGGCACCGGACGGCAGTACTCGCTGGTCGGCGACGCGGAACTGGACGAGGGCGCGTGCTGGGAAGCGATCCTCGACCCGAACGTGGCGGAACTGGGCGAGGTCGTGTGGATCGTCGACCTGAACCGGCAGTCGCTCGACCGCGTGGTGCCGAACATCGGCGCGACCCGGCTGCAGGGCATGTTCGAGGCGGCTGGCTGGCAGGTGCTGACCGTGAAGTACGGCCGGCTGCTGCAGGAACTGTTCGAGCGGCCGGGCGGCTCAGCGCTGCGGGCGCGCATCGACGAAATGTCGAACCCGGAGTACCAGCGCCTCATCCGCTGCACCCCCGCGCAGCTGCGCGAGCGCCTGACGACGCCGGAACTCGCCCCGCTGCTGGACACGCTCGACGACGACACGCTGCACGCTGCGATCCGCAACCTCGGCGGCCACGACCTGTCCGCGCTGCTGGACACGTTCGACGCCATCGACGACCACCGGCCGACCGTCGTTTTCGCTTACACCGTCAAGGGATTCGGCCTCGCCAGCGAAGGACATCCGCAGAACCACTCGTCGCTGCTGACCGCCGAGCAGCTGGGTTCGCTGGCCTCGCGGGTCGGAATCTCGCCCGACAACCCGTGGCAGAAGTTCCCCGAAGGCTCCGCCGCCGCCCAGCTGTGCGCTTCGACCGCCACCCGCCTGGAGCGGGAAACCGTTTCGCTGCAACCGGTTCCAGCACTGCCGTCCGACATCGGCCGCACGCCTTCTGGCCGCACCACGACGCAGGCCGCGCTCGGCCGCGCACTGCTCGACCTGACCCGCGAAGCTCCCGAAGCGGCGGAACTCGTCGTGACGCTGTGCCCGGACGTCTCGTCCAGCACCAACCTCGGCGGCTGGGTCAACAAGGTCGGCGTGTGGTCGCCGCAGGAGCGCGTCGACTGGTTCGCCGACGACCCCGAAACGATCCTGCACTGGCGCGAGCGGCCCAGCGGGCAGCATCTGGAGCTGGGCATCGCCGAGGTGAACCTGGTGAGCGCGCTCGGCGAACTCGGCACCACGTGGTCGCGCTGGGGCCGTCCGCTGCTGCCGATCGGGGTGCTTTACGACCCCTTCGTGGAGCGCGCGCTGGAGCCGTGGTCGTTCGGCATCTACGGCGGCGGACAGTCCATTTTGGTCGGTACGCCTTCCGGCGTCACGCTCGCGCCCGAGGGCGGTGCGCACCAGTCGGTGACCACGCCGTCGGTCGGTCTGGAACAGCCTGGTTGCGTGACGTACGAACCGGCGTTCGCCTTGGACGTCGAGTGGACCCTGCTGGCTTCCCTGTCGCGGCTCGGCCGTCCCGACGGAACTTCCGCCTACCTGCGGCTGTCGACCCGTCCGGTGGACCAGAGCCTGGCCGCGGTGCCGACCGATCCGGCCGCGCGGGAACGTCGCCGCCGCCAGGTCGTGGCGGGCGCGTATCCGATCCGCACCGCCGCGGTGGCCCGCCCGGACGTCACGCTGGTGACGATGGGCGCGATGGTCACCGAGGCGCTGGAAGCCGCCGACCGGCTGGACGCGCTGGGCAAGCACGCCGATGTGGTGTGCGTGACGAGTCCCGGCCTGCTGTTCCGCGCTGTGCAGGCGCGGGCGGGGCAGGACACGGCTGAGACGTGGATCCTGGAGTCGGCACTGCCATCCGAACGGTCCGCGCCGATGGTGACGGTCCTGGACGGACATCCGCACACGCTGGCGTTCCTGGCGAACGTCCATCGCGTGCGGGCGTCGCACCTGGGCGTGACGCGGTTCGGGCAGTCCGGGGATCTGGAGAGCGTGTACCGGCATCACGGCATCGACACGGACAGCATTATCCAGGCCGCGCTGGACGTGGCCGACTGATCGAGGACCGGCCGGGACCTTGCTGCGGGTCCCGGCCGGTCTTTCAGTCCCCGATCCGGATCAGCGACCGGGCGCCCTGCCCCTGCCGCATCCGGTCGAACGCCTCGCCGACCTCCTCGAGCGAAATCCGGTGCGTCACCAGGGTTTCCAGGTTGAGCGCACCGGAACGGACCTCGCCGGCGAGAACCGGGATGTCGACGTCCGGGTCGGAAGCGCCGTAGACAGTGCTGGTGAGCGTCCGGGCGAAGTGGAAGATCTCCAGCGGGTTCAGCACGACCTGCTGGTCTTTCCGCCCGACGCCGACCACCGTGCAATGCCCGCCGCGGCGCACCGAACTCCACGCCGCGCGGATCGTCGTCGCCGCGCCGACGCATTCGAAGGCGTAGTCCGCGCCGCGACCGTCGGTCAGCCCACGCACCTGTTTGGCGAGTTTGTCGTCGCTCACCAGGAAATCCGTCGCGCCGGCCGCGCGGGCGAGCGCTTCCTTCTCCGGCGACAGGTCGGCCGCGATGATCTGCCCGGCTCCCGCGAGTTTCGCCCCGAGCACCACGCACAATCCGATCCCGCCGAGACCGAGCACGAGCACGCTCTGTCCTTTTCGGACTTTCGCGGTATTGCGCACCGCGCCGACCCCGGTCAGCACCGCGCAGCCCATCAACGCGGCCAGATCGAGCGGAACGCCGTCCGGCAGCGGCACGACGGATCGCCCGGGCACCACGGTTTCCTCGGCGAATCCGCCGACGCCGAGCACGACGTTGAGCGGCTCGCCGTCCAACTCCCCGCGCGGCAACGTGGTGACGCCCTCGATCGCCGCGCACAACCACGGTTCTCCGGCCAGGCAGAACCAGCATTCCCGGCAGGCGGCGGCCCAGTTGAGCACCACCCGGTCCCCCGGCTGCACGTGCGCGACTTCATTGCCGACCTCGGCCACGACGCCGGACGCCTCGTGTCCCGGCACGAACGGGTACTGCGGGCGCAGCGTTCCGTCCACCATGGACAGATCGGAATGGCACACCCCGGCGGCCGCGATCCGCACCCGCACGTCGTCGGGCCCGACCGGCGGCAACGCGATGTCGCACACCTCCGGACGGCCGCCCTGCTCGCGCACAACCACGGCTTTGACCACGGTGTCTTCTCCTTCGGGTCGTGCTAGAGCTGGATGGATTTGAGCTCGGTGAACTCGTCGAGCGCGGCCCGGCCCATCTCGCGGCCGAGACCGGACTGCTTGTAGCCGCCGAACGGGGCGAGCGGGTTGAACGCCCCGCCGTTCACGTCGATCTGCCCGGTCCGGACCTTGCGCGCGAAGGCCAGCGCCCGGTCCTGGTCGGCGGACCACACCGCGCCGTGCAGGCCGTAGCGGGAGTTGTTCGCGATGCGCAGCGCGTCCTCCTCGTCGTCGAACGGGATGATCGACAGCACCGGGCCGAAGATCTCCTCCTGCGCGATCGTCGAATCCGGGTCCACGCCCGCGAAAACTGTCGGTGCGACGAAGTAGCCTGTGCCGGCAGGAGCTTCAGTACCGCCCGTCACCAGAGTCGCGCCCTCGGCGATGCCCTTCTCGATGTAGCCGCGCACCCGGTCGCGTTGGGCTGCCGAGACAAGCGGGCCGAGTTTTGTCTTGGGGTCCAACGGATCGCCCGTGGTGAAGCCCTCGGCGAACGTCTTCGCGAGCGCGACCGCTTCGTCGTGCTTCTCGCGCGGGACGAGCATGCGCGTCCACGCCGTGCAGGTCTGGCCGCCGTTGAGGAACGCGTTGGAGACGCCGACTTTGACCGCCGTCGCCAGGTCCGCGTCGTCGAGGATCACGTTGGCGGACTTGCCGCCCAGCTCCAGCGTGACGCGCTTGACCGTGCGTGCCGCCAGCTCGGCCACCCGAGTGCCGGCTCGCACCGAACCGGTGAACGACACGACGTCGACCTCTGGATGCGTCGCCAGCGCCTCGCCCACCACTGGCCCGTATCCAGTGACCAGATTGACCACGCCGGGCGGAAAACCGGCGTCGTGGATCGCGTCGAACAACTGGTACGCGCTCAACGGCGCGACCTCGCTCGGCTTGACCACGACCGTGCAGCCCGCTGCCAGCGCCGGAGCGATCTTGCAAGTGATCTGGTGCAGCGGGTAATTCCACGGCGTGATCGCCGCGACCACGCCCGCCGGTTCGCGGACGATCAGCGAGTTGCCGACCTTCTCCTCCGGCTCGTCCTGGCCGAGTAAATCGACGTACGTCTTCACGTCGGTCTGCGGCAGCGCGGCCTGGATCCTGGTCGCGATCCGCAGCGGCGTGCCGACGTCCTTCGCGATCGTCTCGCCGATCTCGTCGGCTCGCTTCGCCAGCCCGTCGAGGAGTTTGCCCAGCAGCTCAGCGCGTTCCGCCCGCGTGGTCGCGGCCCATGCCGGAAACGCCTCGCGCGCCGCCCGGACCGCCCGGTCGACGTCGGCGGCCGTGCCCTCCGGGATGTGCGCCTGGACCTGCTCGGTGGCCGGGTTTTCCACCGGGATCGTGGCTTGGGAATCCGAGCGTACCCATTCGCCGCCGAGGTACAGCACGTCGCGCTCCGCCACCGGGTCTCCTTCGATCTGGGTTCTCTCGCTCCCGGCGGATTCTATAGAAAACGCACCGGCTGTCTAGTGCGCCGCGAGGACGCCCTGTGCCGCAAGGAAGTCGACCAGCAGGTCCCCCGCCTCGCGGATATGCGCCGCCATCGCCTCCCGCGCCGCGTCCGGCTTTCGCTCGTTCAGGGCAGCGAGCACCCGATCGTGGTCGTCGCGCGCGAGGATCGGCCAGCCGGGAATGTCCGCATACGCCGAAAACGGCACGTACCGGAGCGTCAAAGACAGCATCCAGGTGAACTTGGGCGAGGCGGCGGCATGATTGACCATGCGGTGCAACGCGAAATCGGCCCGCTCGGTCGCGTCGAGGTCGCCGTCGCGGACGGTTTTCTCGATCTCGCGCTGGAGGTCGTCCAACCGCGCCAGCCCCGCCGGGTCGAAGGCTTCCGCCGCCCGCGCGGCCAGCTCGCCGGAGACGTAGGCCTGCATCGCGTAGACGTCCACGACGTCGCGGCGCGTCACCGGGATCACCCGGAATCCGCGCCCTGGACGGAAATCCACCATGCCCTCGCCCGCGAGCGCCATCAACGCCTCGCGGACCGGGGTGGCGCTGACGCCGAGGCGCTCGGCCAGATGCTCGGTCCGCAGCCGCTCGCCGCCGCGGACCGCGCCGGTCAGGATCAGATCGCGCACCTGTTTGGCGACCCGCGGGCTCAGCCGTTCGCGCGCTTCTCCGGCCACTGTCACGAAAACTCCCCGCCAGCGTTCGATTTCCCGCTATCGTAGCCGTTGCCCGCGAATGTGACCCCGGTCACTTTTTGCTCCGGCGAGAACCCGCGGAGGGGGTCGCCTCGACTATCCGGACGAACCCCGTGCACCGGGGCGAACCGCAGAGTGTCCTCAATGGACACTTCGAGGGAGGGAAACGGAATGTCAGTGAAGTCTTCGGTTCTGCGCCACGGCCGCCTGGTCGTCGGCACGGCACTCGCGGCGGCCGTCATCGCCGGAGGAACGATCGGAGTCGCCGCGGCGGCCACCGGCGATCATCCGGCTGCGCCCGTAGCGGCCGCCGCTCCTGCCGCTGTTGCTGCCCAGCCGCCCGCCGAGCAGCCGCCGGAGGGAGCCCGGGCGACCGTGAAGATCGACCCGAACCCGGCCGCCCCCGGCGGGGACATCACGCTCACCGGCAACTGCGGCGGAGGCAAGGGCCTGAAGAAGGTGATCGGCGGATTCCCGGGTCACCAGATCCTCAAGGACGTCAAGATCGTCGACGCGAACCCGGACGCCTTCAAGGCAACAGCGAAAATCACCACGAAGGTCGGCAACGGAGTCGGCCCGGTGATGGTCGACTGCGACGGCGAAGCAGGCGTGACCCTGCTGGTCACCCACACTCCCGCGGCGGGTGAGTAGCCGATGCCCGGAAAAGCCCGCGGCACAAGGGTGACCCGATCCGATTCGGCGGTGGTGCCCGGCTAGGCGAGTCTGCCGCTCGCCGTCACGCATCCGGGTCAAGGGGTTGGCCATCCGGCCGGATGGCCAACCCCTGCCGGAGGGCCGCGCCGCCGATTGAGCAGGCCGCAACCCAGCGCGAACCGCAGCCCGGCCGCACCTGACGCATCGGCCACCCCGCCGCGTGGACGATCGCCAGCCCGGCCTGGCACCGCGTCGCCTGCCCGGATGCCGCTGAACCGGCGTCCCTCCACCGAAGCCGAGGCAGCCGCGCTCGCGTCCGGAATACGGCTCGCGAGGGTCACTGCCTCGCGCTGGCCCGGCCCGGTCGCGTCAACCACCGAGCGGTCAGGTGCTCAGCGCGTCCGTCCGGGTGATGCCCCGTCTGCCGAACAGACCGCCAACACGGACGACAACTCGGCTCGGCGGAGCCCAGCACGCTGCCCGCGCAACAGACAGGTGACCGGCCAGTCCCCCAGGCCGGCCGGTCACCCCTGCCTGCGGCAAAAGCACCGCGCGACGGGCCGTCGCCACCTCGCGGCGCACCCGTTCACCCACCCCCGCGAGGGTGGAAAATTCCGGGCGCAGCAGATCGAATTCCCTGCTGTGAGGCGATGTGCAAGCGCTGTGAGGTTGCTGTGCATCCGGCCGCACGGGATGCCTGGCGGGCGTCGGCATGGTCATCTTGAAGCGTGAGAGTCAACGTTTCCCGGACAGCGCTGATCGTCTGCGCGGCGGCGGCGATCGTGGCGACCGGCGGCGCCAACGCCGTCGTCGACACCGCTGACGTCACCGGCCCGGCGAGCCAGCCGAGCGGCACGGGCACCCCCGCCGTCTCGACCGGCGATGATTCCCGCGGCACGGCGGCAGCCACCTCGACCGGCAACACCGGTGCCTCCCCCAGTGCTCCCGCCACCGGCGGCACTGGCACGTCGCCCGGCGCTTCCGCCACCGGCGACAACGGCACCTCCCCCAGCGCATCCGCGACGGCCAGCCGGACCGTCGGCGCGCTTTTCTCCGGCGGCAACCACTTCTGCTCAGCCAGCGTCGTGCACAGCCCTGCCGGCGACCTGCTCCTCACCGCCGCGCACTGCGTCAGCGGCGACATCTCCGGCGTCACCTTCAAGCCCGGCTACCACGACGGCATCGCCCCGTACGGCACCTGGCAGGTCACCGCCGCGATCACCGCAGACGGGTGGAAGTCCTCGTCCGATCAGGACCTCGACTTCGCGTTCCTCAAGGTCGCCCAGCCCGGCTCCGCGAGCCTCGAAAGCCTCACCGGCGCCAACCAGCTGGGCACGAACCAGGGCTTCTCGCACACGATCACCCTCACCGGCTACCCCGACGGCACCGAACAACCAGTCGTCTGCACCGGCACCACGACCCAGTCCGACGCCTTCCAGCAACGAGTCGCCTGCCCCGGCTTCCCCGACGGCACCAGTGGCGGCCCGTGGGTCGTCAACCAAGACCCGAACACCGGAACCGGCACCGTCATCGGAACCATCGGCGGCTACCAAACCGGCGGCGCCACCCCGGACGTCTCCTACAGCGCCTACTTCGACGACGACATCGCCCAGCTCTACAACTCGGCAATCAGGTGAATCACGGCCGCGAGCAGTTTTGTCCGTCGAGGGCGAAGCACCTGAAGATTCCTGCATCCGACGCCATCGGAATACTCGAATTCCGCGGGAACGCCTGGTTTACCGGCAGCGGAAAGCGGCGAATCCAGGTGCCCGTCGAGCGTGTCGACCGGTATCCCGAGGTAGCGCGGGCCGGCGAACTCGCGAGAGGCTGAGGCTGTCCCGGTCGGGGAGAAAACGGGGCATCGCCTGAGCACGGGGAGGGTGCGGAGCATGGCGATCAACCGAGTTTCGCGGAGCATGGCGGCCGCGAGCGGGTTCTCGGTCTTCCTGGCGTTGGCATTGTCCGGAGCGAGCGTTTCCGCTGCCGAGGAAGCGGCCACCGCGTCCGCGACCGCCGCGCAGAACGAGCGCAAGCCCGCGCCGGCGGCGACCGCGCCGAATCAGGAATGGCAGCAATGGTTCGATAAGTACTACCCGATCAACGGGTGGCGCGCGGAGGAAGCGGCACGGTATTGGACGCCCGCGCGTCTGGCGAAGGCCAAGCCAGTCGTCTCCGGACACGGCGTGGACGGCGCGGCCGCTCCCGGGAACCGGATCCCCACTGGCAGCGAGCCGTTCGACGGCTACCCGGTGACCGGACAGCTCGTCACCGCCAAAGGCGACCGGTTCTGCACCGCGAGCGTGGTGTCGAGCCCGGGCCGGAATCTGCTGCTGACCGCGGCGCATTGCCTGGTCGGGGAAACGGACAAGCCCCTGGCTTTCATTCCGCAATCGCGAGCCGGCCAGGAGCCGTTCGGCCTGTTCGCGGTCAAGCCCCGCCGCATCTGGACCGACCCGCGGTATGCGAATCTCGGCAACGAGAAGGCCGCGCGGTGGGATGTCTCGTTCCTGGAGCTCGAGCCGCAAGGCGGCCGCAACGTCGAGGACGTCGTCGGCGGTCTGCGGCTGAGCACCGACGCGGGCTTCGATCATCCCTCCGTGCATCTGGTCGGCTACCCGGGCGACGCACCCCGGCCATTGCGCTGCACGTCGGCCACGACGAAGTTCAGCTCGCCGGGACCGTGGCCCGGGGACTTCCTGAAGATCTCGTGCGACGGCTACAGCGGCGGCACGAGCGGCGGGCCGTTCATCACCAACTTCAACGGCAGCACCGGCGATGTCATCGGCGTGATCGGCGGTTTCCACGACGGCGGCCCCAGCGACAACGAGTCCTACAGTTCCTGCTTCGGCGCCGATGCCCGGAAGCTGTACGACACCGCCGTGGCCGGTTCGGTTCCCAGCCCGCCCGCGGGCGGTTTGCCGCCTGCCTGGGTGTGGCGGCAGCACGAACGCGGCATCGCGCCGGGGAATTTCGCGGCCGGAAGCAAGCTCGACAGCAAATTCAGCGACCTGGTCGTGCGATGGGAGGACGGCGAAGTCAGCCTCCACCACGCCGCGGGCGATGCCCGGTTCGACACCGAGTACACCCTCGCCGCACCCAACGAGCTCTGGAAGAACGCCGCGAGCATCACCGCGGGCAGGTTCGCCGGCCGAGCCACCGACGACCTGCTCGTCCGCTGGGTCGACGGCGAGCTGACGCTCTACCCCGGAGTGGACCAGTCCGGCTTGCACGGCGAAATCCAGCTCATGGCGCCGAACGACCTGTGGAAGAACGCCGTGTCGATCACCGGCGGCAGGTTCAGCGTCGCCGACCCCCGGCGCAACGACCTGATCGCGCGCTGGACCGACGGCGAACTCACCCTCTATCCCAACCTTGACCAAGCCGGTTTCCACGGGGAGAAACACCCTCGCCGCGCCGAACGAGCTCTGGAAGAACACCCGAGCGATCACCAGCGGTGACTTCTCCGGCAACGACGCCTGGGACCTCATGGTCCGCTGGGTGGACGGCGAGGTCACCGGCTACCCCGACATCGACGACACCGGTCTCCACGGCGAACACCGCGTCCAGCCGCCGAATACGTTGTGGACCAACGCGATCACTCTCGCCGCGGGAAACTACGACGGCAACGACCACCCAGACGATCTGCTGGTCCGCTGGATCGACGGCGAGGTCACCGTGTACGTCGACTCGGGCACACAGCTCGGCCGGGAAAAGATCCTCGTCGTTCCGAAGTAGCCCGGCGACAGACAGCGGCCGCCTCCGCTAGCCGGAGATCCTCGAAGCGGCGGCCTCCGCGACCCGCCTGGCGAACGCGCAGTTCTCGGTCTGATCCGGCGCATCGGAGACCGGAGTCGAGTCCGCGCTCAGGTGGGCCAGCGGGCGCAGGCTCACCAGGACGTCGCAATTCATCGGCGCCTGCCGGAACGCGACCACCTTGGCGTCGCGCCCGCGGATCTGTTCCCGGCTCACCTCGACCTCGGTCAGGAACCCGCTGTCTTTCGGGAGGTCGGCGTCGTGAAAGGCGAGGTTCAGCTCGGCGTCGTCGCCTGTCCACCGGCATCGGGCACGGCGGCTGCCGCCCATCTTGTACGGCCGGTCCCAAGCCTCGCCCGGACCGGTCAGGCCGAGGGCCTGCTTGTCCGCATCGGTCAGCAAGGCGCACAGATCCGCGCCGGTGAAGTTCCTCGCGGACGGCGGCATCGACACGCTGCCGACCGGAGGTGCCGGGCTCGCCGCTCCGACGCTGCTTTCCGGGGAGCCGCACGCTGCGAGAGACGCCAGAACGGCCATGGGAAGGAATCGCACCGGCAGCGTTCTGTTCATTTTTCCGCCTTCGACAGTGAATACCTGAAACGGGCAATCCAGATGTCGCACCCGGCGGCCATTCAACCACGCCGCCGAGACGATCTCCACCGCGTCGCGAGCAGAGCCGTTGCCTCGGAATCTTGTTGGCACAAGGCCAAATCACCGGCAGGCGAGCGATGGCGTTTCCGTCGAAGCGACGGCGGTCGCACAGCGTTTTTCCTGCGGACGAAATCGCCGCAAATAGCTGCCCCGACCGTCGAATCCAGCCGAATAAAGAATTGAAGGGCGCGGTTTCCCCCGGTTTGGCAACGCGAGCCGTTGCGTGGCCGAGACCGCGGGAACCGAAAGTGCTTCCCGCTCGGAGCGCAGCGCCTGCCGACGACGTCAGTTGCCAGCGCCCCGGCATCCGATGTCGAAGTCCTGGCGCTACCGTCGGAAATTGACCGGATACCGGTGGTCGCGGCGTTCAGGAAGCGCGGCAGAGAGTGCCCAGAGTGGTCGGACACTCAGCGGGCTGCCCGCGTCCGCCGGGCGGCTGGCCGGATTCGCCCCGCGTGCCGTCGACGGCCCGGCCCGTCCGATCAGTTCGAGCTAGGCGGCGCGGCCGGCGCCTGATGCAGCGAAAGATTCTGCCCAGCCTTCTCATCCGCAGCCCAAGCGCCGGACTCCGCCGTCCACGTCTGACCGGCGAAGCTCACCCGGTCCACGCCCAGTTTCGCCGCCCGGGCCACCAGCCAGCTCGCGATTCGCCAGCCTTCCGCGGCCGGGTGCGCGCCGCTCAGGCGAGCAGTGCCCAGTTCGGCGTTCGCGACTGTCACCAGGTTCGCGGGCGGGTTCAGCGTCAGGTTGCGGCAGGTCAGCGCCGCCGGGTGCTGGCCGGTCAGCGCGCCGGTCAGCGCGGTGGCTTCGTCTTCCCACTGGGCGTACGCGTCGGGGGCGCCGGAGCGCTGCACGGCCTGCGCCGCTTCGGTGATCGGGATCGTCTGCCAGTTGTCGAGTTTCGCCAGCTTCTTGTAGAACTCCGTCGCCGAATAGACCGGGTCCTGGAGCTGGTCGGGCGTGCCCCAGCCTTGGCTCGGGCGCTGCTGGAACAGGCCGATCGAGTCCCGGTCGCCGCCGCTCAGGTTGCGGAGTTTCGACTCCTGCAGCGCAGTCGCGAGGGCGACCGTGACCGCGTGCGAGGGCAGGCCCTGTTTGACGCCGACAGCGGCGATGATCGCGGCGTTGTTCATGGGCTCCGGCTGCAGCGTGTACTGCGGCGCCGAAGCGTCGTTCGGTCCCTTCGGCAGCGCGACAGTGCAGCCGGGGGTCTTCACCTCGTCACTGCTCGAGAACATGACCACCACGACGACCACCGCCGCGAGGGCCACGACGACCGCAAGAATCGCCGCTCGCACGCCACACCCGCGCACCCGTGCCCGCCCTTCCCCACTGCCCACTTTGGTGCACAGTCTGCCCGGGCGTCTCGGTCGCGAGGCGCTCGGGTCGGGTCAGCCGGCGTCGGGCGCGCCCAGGAAGATCGGGTTCGACATGGCCACCATGGCGTTCGGCGTCGTGGTCTTCGGGCCGCCCGACGGACGCCGCACCTCGACCCGGACCCAGCGGCTGTAGCGCGGGTACGTCGTCCACGTGACGGTCGCGGCGCCGGACTCCGGAACGGTCTCGCTGTGCTCCGGGCCGAGCTGGTCGAGGAAGGTCACGGTCGTGCCGGGCACTCCGCGAACGACCGCGCGCACCTCGACGGGCGTGCCGGTGCCCGCGACGAGCCGTCCCCCGATGCCCGCGGTGCGGCCCGCACCGGAGACGGAGAAGTCGAGCTGCACGTCCTTCGATTCGGCGAGCCAGGACCGGCCCGCTTTGAGCCCGGCGAGCAGTTCGGCCCGGCCGAGCCGGTCCGCCTGGACGACCGTGTGCGGGAGCGCGACGGTCTGGTCCGGGTTGTGCGCGTCGGAATCGCCGATCGCCGGGATGAACCGGCCGCCGCGCAGCAGGCCGTCCCAGTGCGTGACGCTCGCTTCGTCGTCCGCGGTCCACGGCCCGTTCCAGACCTCGACGAGGTCGGCGATCTCGTACGCGAATTCGTAGGTGCAGCCGAAGCAGTTCGCGAACGGGTGCGCGGCGGTGACGAGACCGCCCGCCAGGTGTACCTGGTCGGTGAACCGCCGGAAGTCGCGCGGGTCGGCCGCGCGGTAGCGCCAGTCGATCCACGTTCCGGCCGGGACGCCGATCGCGGGCCAGTGCCCGGACCGCGTGGTGACCTCCTCGCCGTTCAGGATCAGCAGGTCGTCGGTCGCGTAGTTGCCCCACACCAACTGCGAGCTGGACGTGTTGTGGTCGGTGGACACGATGAAGTCCAGCCCGGCCGCCCGCGCGTCCGCGACCAGCTGCTCGGGCGTGCGCCTGCCGTCGGAGTGGACGGTGTGCAGGTGCGAGTCGCCGCGATACCAGGACCGGCCGCGATCGCGCGCGGGCGCGGTCTCAGGGGCCGGGTTCGGCTGGAACGGCTTCGAGGTGTCGCGGCCGAACGTCAGCGTGATGTCGACGCGGTAGTTCAGCCCCTGCGGCGCGACCGTGTACGGGCCGAGGATGACGTGCCAGCGGCCGGGCGTGATCGGTCCGGCGAGGTACCCCGGCGTCGCCTCGGCGGCGCTGATCGAGAACCGGTCGCGGAAACCGCCGGACCAGCCGCGGAAGCCGCGGCGAGTGCCCAGTTCGTGTCCTTCCGGCCCGAACATCCCGATGTCGCAAGCATTCCCGCGCGTTCCGGCGGGCACCGACGGCTTGTCGTAGGAATACACGACATCGATCTGCTTCACGCCGCGCGGGACGTCGACCGGAAGGTAGTACCAGTCCGGCACGTCCGGGCGGAACGTGCCGGTGGCGGTCTTCGTCTGCTGCCCGGCGCCAGGCGCGGACTCCGCGAACGAGACGCCCGGCACCATGCTCATCGCCGCACCCGCCGCGACGACGCCGCCGGCCCGGAACAGGTTGCGCCGGTTGAGTTCCCCAGTGGACATGCCTACCTCCGCAGCAAAGAAGTCGCGCCGACGCTAGCCGCCGGAGCGACCCCCATCAACGACGCCGCGGTGAACACTCGGTGCCTCGCCTCGCGCGGCATCGACGTCTTCAGCCCACCGGGCCGCGTCTCGCACGGAGTCCCCGAGGCCGCATCACGACCAGAGCTCCCGAGGCCCCGCCTCGAACAGAATTCCCGAGGCCGCGGATCGAACGGTGTTCGCAGCGACCACGCCTCGAACACAGTTCCCAAGGCCGCGGATCGAACAGTGTTCGCGGCAACCGCTCGCGCAGGACCGCTTGCCCCGCACGGAATAACGGCGCACCGACCGGGGCGCCCGACATGCCGCGCGGGCGGCGCGAACGGCGGCGTGGGCCCGCGCGGACCTGGCGAGACGAAGCTGGAGACGGACCAGCGGCGGATCAGCTGCCATCAAGCAGCACACCGTGCGCCCGCCACAAAGCGGCGCACCGTGCGCACGCGGCCGAGCAGCGGACCGTGCCCACCGACGCGAGCACGACCACCACCGACCTCACCCCACCGACGCGAGCGCGACGACCACCGACCTCACCCCACCGACGCGAGCACGACCACCACCGACCTCACCCCACCGACGCAAGCACGACCACCACCGACCTCACCCCACCGCACCATTCCCCTCCACGACCCGGTCCAGCCATTCCTCCACCAGCGCCTCGAACAACACCGGCTGCTCGAACTGCAGGTTGTGCCCCGCCCGGTCGAGCACCGCGTAACTCGCCCGCGGATAGTGCCCCAGCAACCCGTACGGCTCCGCGAATCCCGTGGACGAGTCCTGCCGCCCGCACACGATCAGCGCCGGTTTCCGGTACGCCGGACCGCTTTCCGGATCGACCGACAACGGCCAGCCCGCCAGCATCCGCTGCAGCGCGCTCCGGTCGGCGGCCGCCAGCCCGGGTGCGACGTCAGCCCGGAACCGCGCCAGCGTCTCCGCGGACTGGACCACCGCGATGTCCGCGTACTCCGCCGCCTCCTCCGGATCGAGACTTTCCAGCAGCTCCGGATCGGCGCGCAGCACCTCGTGTTCGGGCACGTCCCGCTCCAGCACCGGCACGGGACGCCCGACCGGGCACACCAAGGCCAGCCCGGCCACCTGCGCCGGCCTCGCACGCACCAGGCCCCGCGCCAGATAACCCCCGTACGACTCTCCGACCAGCAAGAACGGCTCGTCGCCGATCAGGTCGTCCACCAGGTCCTCGAGCGCGGCGACGAGATCGTCCGACCCGCGCGCGGAGCCAGCGGGCGACTCGCCCATCCCGGGCAGATCCGGGTAAATCCGCCGGAATCCGGGCCGCCGCGCGAAGACCGGCTCGAGACAGCCGGTCATCAGGCGGTGGTCCGGCGTCCAGCCGTGGACGGCCAGCACGGGCGTGCCGGAACCGTGTTCGACGTAATGCATCGTTCCCTCCCTGTTCGCCGGACACCGTTGTACCGCACGGCACCGACAATTCCGGGACACGGCGGCCGGGAGGAGGGGCGCCGGCCGCGGGAAGCGCGTATTCCGGGAGAATTCCCCGGAAAGTCAGCCGTGGGAGCTGATCAATTCTCTTTCGGGCGCCGGGCGCCCCTGAGCGGGACGGCGCGGAACACAAGCCAGCAGAAGGAAACCCGCCACGACGCCCAGGAGCACGTGGCCGGCGACGGCGCACAATCCGCACAATGCGGTCCATAGGACGATCTTCATCCACCGAGTGTAGGACCGCGGAGAATAGCCGACGGCGAACTTGGGGAAGACTTAGGGTTCGGTTAAGCGGAATTCCCCGGAAGAAGCGGAAAGGAAAGGGTTGCCTTTCCTTTCCGGTCCGCGAGGGGCCCTTCCCGCGCGACGGGGGCGGTCCGGCAGGATCGGGGCCGTGCCCACGCCCGGAACCAGCGCGCTCGTCGTCACGCTCCCGTCCGCCGCCGTCCTGCTCGAAACCGCAGCGGCCGTCGATCCCGGGCTCGTCCGGCCCGGCCTTCCGCCGCACGTCACCGCGTTGTACCCGTTCCTGCCCGCCGACCGGCTCACCGAACAGACCGACGCCGGCATCCGGCAGCTCGCCGCCAGTTTTCCGGCGACAGAAGTGCAGCTGACCGACGTGGTCACCGCGCCTGGCTTCGTCGCCGCGGCCGCCCCCGCGCTACAGCCTCTCTCCGACGCAGTGTGCGATCGCTGGCCCGAAGCACCCCCGTACGGCGGCCGTTTCGGGGCGCACCCGCCCGCGCATCTCACGATCGCTCTCGGCGGCACCGACGACCAGCGCGCCGAGGTCGCCGAACGGGCGCGCGCCGCGCTGCCGATCACCGCCCAGGCGGACGCGCTGCACCTGGTCGTGCTCACGGAGCAGGGTTGGCAGCTCCGGCTGTCGGCTCCGCTCGGAACGCCTGCGCGATAGCCCGCAGCCGAGCCACGTCGGCGGCGAAAGCGGTCTCTCCAGAGGGTTCCGCGGGTTCGTCCGGCACCGCCGCGGCCGAACTGCGCAACACCTGCGCAGCCGCGTTCGGCGACAGCTCGGGCCCGACGCCGGACAGCAGCAGCCCGTCGTTGATCTCGCTCATCATGGTCAACAGCCGCTCCCGGCCAGTGCCCGACGCCTCGTCGAGGCGGACGACGTCCGGGTACCGCGAAGCCAGGTGCTCCCGAAGCGGCCGCAGCGCCGACCGCGTCCGCGCGTCGCGCACGGCCCGTCCCAACGCGGGCAACGCCGGCACCGTCAGCCCCACCACGATCAGCAGCACCGAAACCGCAGGAAAGCCGACCGCAAGTGTGCAACGAACCGTGGAAAACGCGCCGCGGCACAGTTTCGTGACCGGATGTTCGGCAGTCAGATCGCTAACCAGATCGACGATTTTCCCGACCAGATAAGCGAAAGCGAACACACAAGCCGCGAGCATGATGCCCAGCCCGGCCCGCAACGCACCTGTACCCGCGCGCACCGCGCCTGCCGACACCACGGCAATGTCCGCCACCGCGAAGCCCAGGTACAGCGTGTACACCACGATGTAGACGACCAGCGACGGATTAGACCGGTACAGCTCGTCGAAGAGCCCGACACCTGTCGGCAACCCGCGCGTCGCGAAGAACGACGCAGTAAGCACGACAAGCGCGACAATCAACGCCCCGAGCCGTGCGCGCCGTCGACGCTCTGCCACGCCACCGATCTCCGCAACAGTGACCTCGATGCCGTACGCAGCAACCATCGTCGCGAGGTTCGACAGCAGCCGCCCCAGGCTCGGGTACAGCTGGCTTTCGATCGCCTGCGCACTGTCGGCGAGCAAGCACAACGCGACGCCGAGGGCGATCAGGCTGGTCGCCAGCCCCGCGCCCGCGCCGGTCCGTCGCGCTCGCACCGCGCGCCAGATCCCGGCCGCGAGGGCGAGCAGGCCGACCCCGAAGAACAGAACGTCGATCATCCGCGCGCTATCCCAGCAGCGACGCGAAGCGCCGCGCGCGGTCCGCGGCCGGGCCGGAAGCGCCTGGCCGCAACTGCGCGCCGTCCTCGGTGGCGGCGCTCATCAGGAACACGGCAATGAGCTCCGCTTCGTACTCGTCGGAATTCGTGGTGACGCGGGTGAGCAGATGCGACAGCAGGTGCGCGCTGAGGTCAGGCGCGACTGTCGCCGCTTCGGCGTCGGTGAGCACGCATTCGCCGCGATGGTCGCACAGCAGATGCGCGATTTCGTGGGCGATGATGTGGTCCTGGTGCAGCGACGACGTGCCCGCCGCGTACGCGATGAGGTCGAAGTCTTCGTGCCGCCGCCAGGCGCCGGAGGGCTGGCCGGGCGCGTAGTCGACCGCGATCAGGTCGATGTCGCGGCCCCGGTGCCGTTCCAGCCGGTCGAGCCACGCGTTCATCGACCACGGCCGCGGCGCGGGCACGTGCCGCAGCAGGTCGCGCACCCGGTCGCGAGCGCGCACTCGCACGGTCGGGTCGATGTCCCCTCCCGAGGCGATCGGCGGCTGGACCAGCCTGGTGCACCAGGGGGTCCCCGGCGCTCCGGCCGTCGCCAGCATAGCCGCCCGGCTCACTCCGGCTTGCGTCCGCGCCGGGTGCGATCGCGTCCCTCGGTGTAGCTGTCGAGCTGGTCCATCAGGGCGGAAACGGTGCGCCGGTCGCGCTCGGAAAGCCGCATCGCGCGCTGCGCCAGGTCGCGGGCCTGGGTGTCGCGCCAGGCGACGACGTCGGCGACCTGCTCGTCGACCCGGCCGGCGACCTCGTCGTCGAAGAAGTAGGTGACGGGCACGCCGAAGAACCGCGCGAGCGCCTGGATGTGCGAGCGCTTCGGGTCGCGCCGGGCCCCGACGGCCAGCTGCTGCACGTGCGTGGCCGACATGCTGACGCCGGTGACGTCGGCGACGCCCTGGGCGATCTCGCGGTAGGAGTAGGGCTTGCGGTCCGGCGGGTGGACAGTCGCGATCAGGTGCGCCAGCCGCTGCGCGAAGCTGCGCTCCTCCGCCTGCTCGGCCATGCCGCCCCCACCACCGTTCCGTCTCCGTAACAGCCTCCAGCATAACCGTCCCGAAAACTTGACACCAGCCGTCCCGTTCCGGCTACACTCGCCCCGCGCATCGTTTAGAAAACTAAACACCGGGTCTCCGCGTGCGGTCGCTGGGGGTGACCGCACGCGGTCCCGTGCTCGTCCGAGCCTCGAGTGCGCGAGGGACACACAAGTGACGCACAGGCTGCGGAGGTAGGTTGTGCGCCATGACACTCCCCCACAGTCCCGAAAGGACACCCGTCGTCGTCACGGGCGGCAGCGGCTTCATCGGCCGCGCTGTCGTGCGCGAGTTTCGTGAGCGCGGTTATCCGGTCACTGTCGTCGACCGCGTGCGCTACGAGACGACGGACGAGGGAGTGCGCGTCGTCGTCGGAGATCTGCGTGCTGCCGAAACCCGCGAAGCAGCTGTCGAAGCAGGCGTCGGCGGAATCGTGCACCTCGCCGCGCTGACGTCCGTGCTGAAGTCAGTAGAGCTGCCGCGCGACACGTACGCGGAGAACGTCGCGGTGACACAAGAACTTCTGGAACTGTGCCGCGTACACGACGTACCGCGCTTCATTCTCGCTTCGACGAACGCAGTGATCGGCAACGTCGGCACTAACACCATCACGGTCGACCTGCCCACGAAGCCGCTTACGCCGTACGGTGCCACGAAAGCGGCCTGCGAGATGCTGCTGTCGGGCTACGCGGGCGCGTACGGAATCACGACGTGCGCGTTGCGCTTCACCAACGTGTACGGGCCAGGCATGTCGCACAAAGACAGCTTCGTCCCACGCATGATGCGCGCGGCGCTGAATAATGAAGGCGTGCGTGTATACGGCACCGGCGAGCAGCGTCGCGACCTCGTGCATGTCGACGACGTCGTACGCGCCATCGCGCTCGCGTACGAGAGCGGCTACACCGGCCGCGCGATCGTCGGTGCCGGACATTCGGTGTCAGTGCTGGAAATGGTCGAGACCGTGCGCGCGGTGACCGGGGCCGAGCTGCCGATCGAGCACGTGCCCGCGCCCGCCGGAGAGATGCCCGCGGTGGTCGTGGACGTGTCGGCGAGCGCGGAAACCATCGGCTACCAGCCGGAAATCGCCCTCGCCGACGGTCTCGCCACCGCCTGGAAGTACTTCTCCGGCCTGGACCGGGCCGAGGCGCCGTGACCGGATTCCTCCGCCGGCACGCGTTGCTGCTGGTGCTCCTCGCCGCGGGGACCACGCTGCGGGTGCTGTCCTGGATCGCGTACCAGCCGGCGCTGCTGTACATCGATTCCTTCCGGTACCTGGACAATCTGCACGGCCTGCGCGCCGACGGGATCAACCCGGTCGGCTACGACCTGCTGCTGAAGCCGTTGCTCGCGGTCGGCGGGCTGTCGTTCGTCGCCGCCTTGCAGCACCTCGCCGGGCTGGCGATCGCGGTCGGGAGCTACGCGCTGGCCCGGCGGCTCGGCGCGCGCAATTGGGTGAGCGCGCTGGCCGCCGCGCCGCTGCTGCTCGACGCCTACCAGGTGCAGATCGAGCAGAACATCATGGCCGAGGTGCTGTTCGAGGCGTTGCTGTTCGGGCTGCTTTGGCTGGTGCTGGCCAAGGGAAAGCCGAACTGGCGGCGGATCGCGCTGGCCGGGCTGGTGGTCGGATTCGGCGTGCTGGTGCGGCTGATCGGCATCACGATCGCCGCTCCGTTCCTGCTGTACCTCCTCGCCGCGGGCAGCGCTTGGCGTTCGTGGCGCGGCTGGCGCAACGCCGCGGTCGGGCTGTTCGCGATCCTCGTCGTGGTGGTGCCGTACGCGGCGCAAGTCAAGGCAGAGACCGGAAAATGGGGGTTGAGCGGGCCGTCCGGCAGCATGCTGTACGGCCGCACCGCCGCTGTCGCGGACTGCGCGAAACTCAAGCTCGAACCGGTCGTGCAGCCGTTCTGTCCCACTGAACCGGTCGAGAACCGGCTCGTCGACAACTACACGCACGCCGATCTCGACCCGGCGTGGCCCGGTCCGCTGCCGCCCGGCGCGGACAAAGGCGCGCTGGCACACGAATTCGCCATGACGACGCTGAAAGCGCAGTGGTGGGACGTCGCGACGTCGATCCTCGGCGACTTCGCGAAGAGCTTCCAGTTCACCCGCTACACCGCGGCCACCGACGTGCCGATCGACCGGTGGCAGTTCCAGCTGACCTACCCGGAATTCGCCGATCCCGCCGCGATCAAGGCGGTCACGCAGCAGTACGACGGCACGGACCCCAAGGTCAACGAGCCGATCGCGGCGTTCCTGCGCGACTATCAGATCAACGGCGGGTTCGTGCCCGGAGCGGTGCTCGGATTCTTCGCGCTGCTCGGCTTGTTGACCGTGCTGCGGCGGAAGAAACCGCGCCACCCAGCTCGCAGCGGCGCGTTGTTCGCTGCTGGCACTGGGTTGTTCCTGTTGTTCGGGTCCGCGGTGTTCGAGTTTTCCTGGCGCTACCAACTGCCCGCGCTCGTGCTGTTGCCGGTCGCCGGGGCGCTCGGGTTCACCACGCTCACTGTCGCGAGCCGTCGTCGTCTCGCCAGTTATCCCGACGCTGTCGACGAAGGCGCGATCACGGACTTCCACGACCGGCATCCCGGCGCGAAGCTGTCTGAGCTGACCGTGGTGATCGCCGCGTACAACGAGGCCGACGGCATCGGCCAGGTGCTGGAGAAGATGCCGGACGAATGTCTCGGGCTGCCGGTAGACGTCCTGGTGGTCGTCGACGGCGGTACAGACAACACTGCGGCCATCGCGGAAGACCATGGCGCGTACGTCTGCGTCGCGCCGACTAACCGCGGCCAGGGCGCCGCGCTGCGCCTCGGATATCACCTCGCTGCCGAGAACGGTGCGAAGTACATCGTGACGACCGACGGCGACGGTCAGTACGACAACAGCGAAATGGCCGAACTTCTCGCGCCGCTTCTGGACGGCACCGCGGATTTCGTGACTGGCTCACGGCGTTTGGGGCACGAAGAGGCCGACAGCCGGATGCGCTGGGTCGGCGTGCGAGTGTTCGCGTGGCTCGCGTCAGTGCTCACCTGGCGGCGGATCACCGACACGTCGTTCGGATTCCGTTCGCTGCGCGCGGAACTGGCGTGCGCGATCCCGCTGAACGAACCGCAGTACCAGTCGTCGGAACTGCTGCTGGGCGCGACCGCGCAGGGCGCGCGCGTGCTCGAACGGCCGATGAGCATGCGGCTGCGCAAGGCGGGCAAGAGCAAAAAGGGCGGCAGCGTCGTGTACGGCGCGAACTACGCGCGGGTCATGACGGGGACGTGGTGGCGGGGGTACGTGCTGCGCCGCGGTCGAAAACGAACCGGTCGAGCATCGTGAACTTCGCGACGAACACCAGCGCGTAGCTGAGCACGTACGCCGCGTCGAGCAGCACGACCCACCAGAAATGCGGCAGGTGCAGCGGTGCGAGCAGGTGGCCCGCGAGCGTCGTGAGGCCGACCGAGGCGATGCCGCCGAGCGAGATGACGAGGACGTAGGGCAGCAGCTCGCGGCCCACTTCCGGACGGCCGCGGCGGCCCCACACCCAGCGCCGGGTGAGGAAGAAGTTCAGCACCGCTCCGGCCGCGAAAGCGCACGCGCTGGCGAGCCACGGGGCGCCGTTCGCGGCGAGCACCGCGATCAGCGCGGCCTGGCTGAGCAGGGTCGCGGCGACCGAACTGGCGGCCGCGCGGACGAACCGGGCCAGGCCGCGGCGGCGCGGCTTGGGCGATTCTTCCGTCGTGCGGGGGTTCGCCGGGTTGGTTACCGTCGTCATAGTCCCCAGTCTCCCCTCGGGCCGCCGGCTCCGCCGCGCGACCCCCCGGCCCACAGCGGATTCACAGCTGACTGCCAGCCGAACATCAGCGGTCGGCGATTAGGTTCGGATCTGCCACGCGACACCGCGCGCCGTGTTACAACGAAACGCCGCGCTTGTCGCGAAGACGAAAGGAAAGGGTGCTCCGGATGCGAGTGCTGGTTCTCGGCGGTGACGGTTACCTAGGCTGGCCCACTGCGCTCCACCTGTCCGACAGAGGCCACGAAGTGGCTGTCCTGGACAACTTCGCGCGGCGGCAGTACGACGTCGAGCTCGGAGCCGAGAGCCTCGTCCCGATCGAAGACCTGAGCACCCGCACCGACGCGTGGCACGCGGTGTCCGGAAAGCGGATCGCGAGCTACGAAGGCGACCTGCTCGACGCGGAATTCCTCTTCGAAGCGGTGCGCGATTTCCGTCCTTCCGCGATCGTGCATTTCGCCGAACAGCGGTCCGCGCCGTATTCGATGATCGACCGCGAGCACGCGGTCTACACGCAGCACAACAACGTCGTCGGCAACCTGAACCTGCTGTACGCGATCGCCGAGATCGACCCGGACATCCACCTGGTCAAACTGGGCACGATGGGCGAGTACGGCACCCCGAACATCGACATCGAGGAAGGCTGGCTCGAGGTCGAGCACAACGGCCGCCGCGACCGGATGCTGTACCCGAAGAAACCAGGCTCGTTCTACCACCTGTCGAAGGTCCACGACTCGCACAACATCGAGTTCGCCTGCCGGATCTGGGACCTGCGCGCGACTGACCTCAACCAGGGCGTCGTGTACGGCCAGCAGACGCCGCAGACCGCGCTCGACCCCCGGCTGGCCACGCGGTTCGACTACGACGCGGTGTTCGGCACGGTGCTCAACCGGTTCGTCATCCAGGCCGTTCTCGGCCAGCCGCTCACGGTGTACGGCAAGGGCGGGCAGACGCGCGGGCTGATCGACATCCGCGACACCGTCGAATGCATCCGGCTCGCCGTGGAGAATCCGGCCGAGCGGGGCGAGTTCCGGGTGTTCAACCAGATGACCGAGAGCCTGTCGGTGCGGGAGATCGCCGAACTCGTCGCCGAGCGCTTCCCCGGGCCGGTGCAGATCGAGAACCTGGACAACCCGCGGGTCGAGCAGCCCGAGCACTACTACAACGTCAAGCACACCGGGCTGGTCGGGCTGGGACTGGAGCCGCACCTGCTGTCGGACACGCTGATCGAGTCGATGTTCGACATCGTGGGGGCGAACAAGCACCGGGTGAACGACGAGCGGCTGCGTCCGACGGTGCGCTGGCGCGGGGCGGTCGAAGCGTCCTGACCTCGGGCCGGGCCGTTCTGGTCTCGCGCCGGGAAGTCCCGCGCGCCGCCTCGTTCCGCCGCCGTCGCGGAAATTGTCGGTGGCGGGTGGGATGCTCTTCGGGTCAGCCCCTCGAGGGGTCGGAACCGGGAGAGCGGCAAGGAAAACGTGGGGGACGAAGCAGCGGCGCGGTGGAGCCCGGAGCGGGTGCTCGAACTCGCGCCGGACGCCGCGTCGGCGAAAGCCGGGCGCGGGCAGGCGGCGCCGGCGAAGTGGTCGGACGCGGGCGCGTCGGGCCGTGCCGTCTGGGGCGCGTGCCAGGGCAGCGGGAAGCGGCCGTACCAGACGACGGTGGAAACGGCCGGGCCCGCGTTCCGGTGCACCTGCCCGAGCCGGAAGTTCCCGTGCAAGCACGCGCTAGGGTTGCTGTTGCTCTGGTCGGAGGGACAACTCCCCCGCGCGGAGGAGCCCGGATGGGTGCACCAATGGCTCGACGAACGGGCCGCGCGAGCGGAGCGGGCCGAGAAGAAGACGGACGCGCCGAAGGATCTCGAGGCGGCGGCCAAGCGGGCGCAGGAGCGGCTCGCGCGCGTCACCGCCGGGGCCGCTGAGCTGCGCGGATGGCTCGCCGATCGGGTGTCCGCCGGGTTCGCGACGTTCGAACGCGGCGGCGCCGACGAGCTGTACACGGTCGCGTCGCGCATGGTCGACGCGCAAGCTCCCGGGCTGGCGAACGGCCTGCGCCGGGCCGCCGCGCTGGTCGGCCGCAGCCGGGACTGGCCGGATCGGCTGCTGGCCGAGTTGTCGCTGGTGTACGTGCTCGCGGACGCGGCTAATCGGCTGGAATCGCTGCCTGCCGGGCTCGCCGACACGGTCCGGACCCGGCTCGGGTTTTCGGTAGGCAACGCGCAGGTGCTGGAGTCCGGCGAACGCGTGCCGGACCAATGGCTGGTCACCGGCGCGATCGACGAGGAACAGGACTCGCTGCGCAGCAGGCGCACGTGGCTGCGGGGCAAACGCAGCGGCCGGGATGCGCTGGTGCTGTCGTTCGCGCCGCCCGGGCGTCCGCTGGACAGTTCGCTGCCGCCCGGGTTCGAGGTCGCCGGGGAGCTGGTGTTCCACCCGGGCGCGGTGCCGCTGCGGGCGGTGTTCGACCATCGAGAGGAGCCCGCAGTCCCGGTGAGCGGTCCGGTTGGCGGCACTTGTGCTTCGGCGCTCGCCGACCATGCTGCCGCGCTCGCGGCTGATCCTTGGCTGGACCGGTGGCCGGTGCTGCTGTCCGATCTCCGCCCGGCGCGGCACGGGGACGGCTGGGCACTGTCCGATGTAGACGGTGCGGCGCTGCCGTTGGCGCCCACGGTGGATCCTTGGCCGCTGCTGGCCCTCGCGGCGGAGCAACCGGTGACGGTGGCCGCGGAATGGACGACGGCGGGGTTGCGGCCGTTGAGCTGCTGGCATCGCGACGGGATGGTGCGACTGTGACTGCCTGGAACGACCTCGTCAGCACCGTGCTCCTCGGCACTCGCCGCAGAACCCTCGACCCTGCCGGATTACCGCCCGGGGTAAAGGAAATCGCCGAACAACGCATCGAACCCGCCGACCAGGCGCTCGTCGCCGCGGCGGCGTACACCGGGTATCGCCGGGCCGGGCAGCAACCGCTCACCGGCATCGAACCCGAACCCGCCGCGGCAGCGGACAACCGCCCGCTCATCCCGGCCGTCGCGCGGGCGCGGCTCGTGCACCTGCTGTCGGCCAACCGGCCGGAACTGGTCGAGGAATGGCTCACCACGGTGGCGGGCAAGGGATTCCGCGTCCCGGCCGATCGGTTGCCCGCGCTGGCCGACGCGGCGCGGAGCCGGGTGTCGCTGCGGGCGCCGCTCGCCACGGTCGCCGGGCCGGTCGGGGCGTGGCTCGGCGAGCGGAATCCGGAGTGGGCGTTCCTGGTCGCCGCAGCGGACGACACCAGCGACAACGCCTGGCAGTTCGGCACCGCCGCCCGACGGCAGGCCTGGCTGGAACGCGTGCTCGTCGCCGAACCCGCCCGCGCCCGGGAGACGCTCGCCGCGGCCTGGGGCAACGAACCAGCCGACGTCCGCGCGACTTTACTGACCCTGCTCGGCGAACATCTCACCGACGAGGACGAGCCGTTCGTCGAAGCCGCGCTCGGCGACCGGGCGGCCGGGGTGCGCGAGATCGCGTTGCGGCTGATCGGCCGGTATCCCGATTCGGCGTCCGGCGAGCGGATGATCGAACGGCTGCGGGCCTGCGTCACCGTGCGCAGCCGCGCGCTGCGGGCCGACGTCCTCGAATTCACCCCGCCCGAGCCGGACGACGACCTGATCCGCGACGGCATCCGTGTCCCGCCCGGTCCCGGGCAAGGCACCGCCCGGCTGCGCGCGATCATCGCCGCCACTCCCCTGCGGTTCTGGGCCGAGTACGGCAGCCCGGGCGAACTGGCCGGGATGCTCGTCGAAGGCCCGTCGCTGAACGTCGTGCGCGAAAGCTGGGCCACTGCCGCGCTTCGGCAACGCGACGAGCAGTGGGCGCAGGCCCTCGTCGAGGCCGAACCGGGCGGACGCAGCACCGCGGCACTCATCGGCGTGCTGTCGCCCGAACAGCAGGCCGCCACGGTCGCGAAGCTGACTCGCGGACTGCCGGTCGAAGCCCTCACCCGGCTCATCCTCGACCTGCCGCAGCCGTGGCCCGCCGCGCTCGGCACGGTGCTGCTCGACTGGGTCGCCGGGCAACGCGACCACCGGCTCGTCGCGCACGCGGCCGCGCTGATCGCGAAAGCCGTGCCCGTCGCCTGCCTCGGCCATCCGCTGGCCGAGATCCCGCTTCCCGGCGAGGCCGCCCCGTGGCGGCGCGCAGTCGCCGAAACCCTGTCCTTCCGCCGTGAAATGCACAAGGAGCTCGCATGACGTCCCCCGTCCTCCGGCCGCACGCCGAACAGGAATACGCCGGCGAACTGGCCGCTCTCGCCGCGGCCGACGACCGGGCGAAACCGCCGTCGTGGCGGCTGTCCCCGTGGGCGGTCGTCACCTACCTGCTCGGCGGGAAACTCGACGACGGCACCGAGATCAGCCCCAAGTACGTCGGGCCGCGGCGGCTGATCGAGGTCGCGGTCGCCACCCTCGCCACCGACCGCGCGCTGCTCCTGCTCGGTGTGCCGGGCACGGCGAAAACCTGGGTGTCCGAGCACCTCGCGGCGGCGATCAGCGGCGACTCCACGCTGCTCGTCCAAGGCACCGCGGGCACCTCCGAGGAACAGATCCGGTACGGCTGGAACTACGCGCGGCTCATCGCCGAGGGTCCGAGCGACCAGGCCCTGGTCGAAAGCCCGGTGCTGCGCGCGATGCGGGACGGCAAGGTCGCGCGGCTCGAAGAGCTCACCCGCATCCCGGCGGACGTGCAGGACTCGCTGATCACCATCCTGTCCGAGAAGACGCTGCCGATCCCCGAACTGGGCGCCGAAGTCCAGGCGCGGCCCGGGTTCACGCTGGTGGCCACGGCGAACAACCGGGACAAGGGCGTCAACGAGCTGTCGAGCGCGCTGCGCCGGCGGTTCAACACCGTGGTGCTCCCGCTGCCGGACACCGCCGAGGCCGAGGTGGACATCGTCCGGCGGCGGGTCGGGCAGCTGGGCGCCGCGCTGTCGCTGCCCGCCGAAGCCGCCGATCTCGCCGAAATCCGCCGCGTGGTCACGGTTTTCCGCGAACTGCGCGCCGGTCGCACCGAAGACGGCCGCACCGCGGTGAAGACCCCGTCGGGCACTCTGTCGACGGCGGAAGCGATCAGCGTGCTCACCGGCGGACTCGCGCTGGCCGCGCACTTCGGCGACGGCGTGCTGCGCGCGCAGGACGTCGCGGCCGGGATTCACGGTGCGGTGGTGAAGGATCCGGTGGCCGACAGCGCGATCTGGAGCGAGTACCTGGAAACCGTCGTGCGCGAGCGGGAGGGCTGGGCCGACTTCTACCGGGCAGGCCAGGAGATCGCCGGATGACCACTCATCTCCTCGGGATCCGGCACCACGGTCCCGGTTCGGCGCGGGCGGTGGCCGCCCGGCTCGCCGAACTGGAACCGGACGTGGTGCTGATCGAGGGACCGCCGGAAGCGGACCAGCTCGTCGATCTCGCCGCGGACGACGACATGCGGCCGCCGGTCGCGTTGCTGGCGTACGCGTCCGACGACGTGTCGCGCGCGGCGTTCTGGCCGTTCGCGGTGTTCAGCCCGGAATGGCAGGCGCTGCGGTACGCCGCCGCGGCCGGCGTCCCGGTGAAGTTCTGCGATCTCCCGGCCGCACACCAATTCGCGCTCGGCGAGGAACGGACCGCGCCCCGCGCCGACCCGCTCGCGGAACTCGCCGCGGCGGGCGGGTACGACGATCCGGAACGCTGGTGGGACGACTTCGTCGAGTCCCGCCGGGGCGAGGAATCGCCGTTCGAGGTGATCGCCGACGCGATGACCGCGCTGCGCGAGGGCGAGCGGCCGGACGATCCGCACGAGCAGCGGCGCGAGGCGTACATGCGGAACGTGCTGCGCAAGACGCGGAAGGAAGGCTACGAACGGATCGCCGTGGTCTGCGGGGCCTGGCACGTGCCCGCGCTGGCCGATCCGCTGCCGCCCGCGGCCAAGGACCAGGCTGTCCTCAAAGGACTTCCGAAGCGGAAGGTCGTGTGCACGTGGGTGCCGTGGACGCACGGCAGGCTCGCGTCGGTCACCGGCTACGGCGCGGGCGTCCGCTCCCCCGGCTGGTATCACCACCTGTTCAGCACCGCCGACGACGTCACCACCCGGTGGCTCACCGCCGTCGCCGGAGTGCTGCGCGAGGAAGACCTGCCCGTCTCCACCGCGCACGTGATCGAAGCAGTGCGGCTGGCGGACACGCTGGCCGCACTGCGCGGGCGGTCGTCGGCGGGGTTGGCCGAGGTCGACGCCGCCACCCGCGCGGTCCTGTGCGGAGGTGACGACGTCCAGGCCGACCTGGTCACCCGGCGGCTCGTGGTCGGCGAGCTGCTCGGCGAGGTGCCCGACAGCGTTCCGCAAGCGCCGCTGGCCGCCGACCTGATCGCCACCGCCCGGCGGCTCCGGCTCAAACGCGAACCGCAAGCCCGCGAACTCGATCTGGACCTGCGCACCCCCGGCGGCCTGGACCGCTCCCGCCTGCTGCACCGCCTGCAGATCCTCGGCATCCCTTGGGGCGAACCGGAACTGTCCTCGGTGCGGAACAAGGGCACCTTCCGCGAGACCTGGACCCTGTGCTGGGAACCAGGTTTCGAGGTCGACCTGGTCGCGGCCGCCGTCCACGGAACCACCGTGCCCGCCGCCGCCGCCGCGGTCGTGCGCGAAACCGTCGCCGAATCTCCCCCGCTCGCCGACATCACCGCCGCGGTAGAACGCTGTCTTCTGGCCGATCTGGGCGACGCCCTGCCGGAAACCCTTGCCGCACTGGACACCCGCGCCGCCGCCGACGCGGACGTCGCGCACCTCATGACGGCTCTGCCTCCGCTCGCGCGGGCGACCCGCTACGGCGACGTCCGCGGCACCGACACCGGACGGCTTCGAGAAGTCGCCGACCGGATCCTCACCCGGGTCTGCGCCGGGCTCCCGCCCGCGGTCCACGGCATCGACGAGGAGGCCGCCGCGCAGTTCTGCGAACTGGTCGACGACGTCCACGAAGCCACCGATCTCCTTGGCGACGCCTCCCGCGACCGCTGGTTCACTGCCCTCTCCCGACTGTCCGCTCGCGACTCCCTGCCGCCGCTGCTGGCAGGCCGCATCGTGCGCCTCCTGCACGACGCCGACCTGCTAGACGGCGCAGAGGTCGAACTCCGGCTGGGCCGCGAGCTCACTCCCGGCGTCGCACCGACCGACGGCGCCGCCTACGTCGAAGGCTTCTTCTCGGGCGGCGCGCTCCTGCTGGTCCACGACGAACGCATGCTGCGCGTCGTCGACACCTGGCTGACCTCGATCCCGCCCGAGGTCTTCACCGAGATACTTCCCTTGCTGCGCCGCACTTTCGGTGCCTTCGCCGGTCCCGAGAAACGCGCGATCGGCGAACGCGCCGCCACCCTGTCCGGCGCTCGCCGGGTCGAGTCCACAGTGGTCGAAGACCTGGACGAAATCCGCGCCGCAGCAGCCCTGCCGGTCTTCGCCACCCTCCTGGGAGCCGCCCCGTGACCACCGATCCCGAACGTCTCCGCCGCTGGCGCCTAGTGCTGGGCGGCGACTCCGACGGCACCGGCCACGCACTGTCCGAAGGGGACACCGGTGTCGACAACGTGCTGGCCGCCCTCTACGACGAGCGCCCCAAGAACCCGCGCGGCAGCGGCGACCGCAGCGGTGGTCTGCAAGCCTCCGCGCCGCGCGTCGCCCGCTGGCTGGGCGACATCCGGAAGTACTTCCCCGGCTCGGTCGTGCAAGTCATGCAACGCGACGCCGTGGACCGGCTCGGCATCACCCGGATGCTCCTTGAACCGGAGCTGCTGAGCGCCGTCGAACCGGATGTCCACCTAGTCGGCACCCTGTTGTCCCTCAACAATGTTTTGCCGGAGGAGACAAAGGAAACCGCCCGCACCGTCGTACGCAAGGTCGTGACGGAGTTGGAGGAACGCCTGGCCGAACGCACCCGAGCAGCGGTACGCGGTGCCCTGGACCGCGCGGCCCGCACCCAGCGCCCCCGAGGCGCGGACATCGACTGGAACCGCACCGTCCGCCGGAATCTGAAGCACTACTCGCCCGAGCTGAAAACCATTGTGCCCGAACAGCTTTTCGGCTTCGGCCGCCGAGAACAAAGCGTCCGGCGCGACGTGATCCTGGCCGTCGACCAGTCCGGCTCGATGGCAGAATCCGTGGTGTACTCCGGCGTCTTCGGCGCGGCCCTGGCCTCGATGCGCGCGCTGAGCACGAAATTCGTCGCCTTCGACACCGCGGTCGCCGACCTCTCCGACCATCTGGACGACCCTGTCGACGTCCTGTTCGGCACCCAGCTGGGCGGCGGCACCGACATCAACCGCGCGTTGGCGTACTGCCAAGGACTGGTCGAGCGCCCGGAACAGACACTCCTGGTGCTGATCAGCGACCTGTACGAAGGCGGAGTGCGCGACGACCTGCTGCGCCGGGTCGCGGACCTGGTCGGTTCCGGGGTGCAGGTGGTCACGCTGCTGGCGCTGTCGGACTCCGGAGCGCCGTTCTACGACCACGAGAACGCGGCCGCGCTCACCGAGCTGGGGGTTCCCGCTTTCGCCTGCACGCCGGACCTTTTCCCGGACCTGATGGCAGCCGCGCTCCGAAGGGAGGACTTGAGCCGCTGGGCGGCCGCGGCGACCGCGCAATAACCCGGAACGCCACGCTGAGTGCGCAGGGACCCAGGCGCGGGCTGACAGGCGAATACCGAGGGGCTCGGCGCGCGCGACATCCTGCGGCACAAGGTTCGCCTTCCGCGGACAGTTCCGTCGCGCTGTTGTCGCTTGACTGGTGGGCGCCCTTCCTGCCTTGCGGTGAAGTGGACACCAGACGCGCCCGCTGCCCGGAAAGTCTCAGCCGGCCGAGCGATCCAGTGCGTCCAGCAGCCAGGTGTGCGCGACTCCGACCGGCACGGCTTCACCGGTGATCTCCCCCGCGAGATGCCAGTAGCGGCGTACCTGCGGATGCCGGTCGGCGGCCGTGCGCCGCCGCAGCACGCCCCGGAACTCCGGGGTGTCGCCGGTGCCGGACGCGGCGGCGTGGGCCGCGGCGAACAGATCGAGCGCAGGCCCCGGTTCCGGTCGTGCTCCCGCCGCCACCTGCGGAGACGCCAGCTCGCACGCCGCGCCGACGCCGTCGTGGAGAGCGCCGAGGCGAGTGACCAGCGTGCTGGTCCGCAGCCGGGCGGCGAACGCTCGGTCGGCGGCGAGCAGCACTAGCTCGGCGTACGCGACGACCTGCGCCGGAGTCGGCAGCTCAGGGGGCTGCGGCGCACTCACGGCGAGGAACATGTCGGCCGTGTCCGGCGGAACCGTGCCGGTGACCATCGGGTGCCAGAGGCGGACGAGGGCCTCGTGCCCGGCGGAGCCATCTGTCACGGCGTACAGCAGCTCGAGCCGAGCAGCTCGGTCGGCAGGCGGTGCCTCTTCGACGGCGCGGAGAGCTGCGCGCCGCCAGGCCAGCGTCGTCACCTCGCGGTCGAGCGCGGCGCGCTCGGCGGCCGCTGCCTCGACGAGGGAGCGCTCTCCGGCGAGGACGTCCGCGATCGAATTCAGGCTCAGCCCGAGTCCGCGCATCCGCCGCACCAGGTTCAGGCGGTGCACCTGCGCCGGGTCGAACCGGCGGTGCCCGCCGGCGCTGCGTGCCGAGGTCAGCAGTCCTTCGTCGCAGTAGAAGCGGATCGTGCGGACGGGCACGCCGGTGCGCCGCGCCAGGTCGCCGATTCCGAGTGTGTCGCCGGTCACTTCCGATGGAACCTCCAGCCGGGTGGAGTTCCTACGGTACGGCCATGGATCTCGATACCGCACGATTTGTCCAAGGCTTGCACGACCATACCGCCGGGTTCGCGAAGGCGGTGGCCGGCGCGGATCCGGAGACTCCGGCGCCCACCTGCCCGGAATGGCCGCTGCGAGTGCTGGCCGGGCACGTCGGGCAGGCGCACCGCTGGGCGGCGGGCCTGATCCGGTCAGGCCCGGCCCCGGTGCCGGACCCGTTCGAAGCGGACCCCGGCGCGCCCGGCGAGTGGTCCGGCTGGCTGCACGCGGGAGCCGCGGAACTCGCCGCCGCGGTGCTCGCCGCCGCCGACAGTCCAGTGTGGACATTCTTCGGCCCGCGACCGGCGACGTTCTGGCTGCGCCGCATGCTCCACGACACGACGGTGCACCACGCGGACGCGGCCCTTGCCACCGGAACCGCGTTCGAGATCGCTCCGGACCTCGCGGACGACGCGATCAGCGAGTGGCTGGAAATGCTGTCCCACCCGGTCATGGCGACGCTGAGACCAGCTTTCGCGGCACTGCGCGGCACCGGCCAAACGCTCCAGCTCCGCCCCGGCGCCGGAGTGGGCTGGCTCATCACCCGCACCCCCGCCGGTGTGCGGTGGACGCGGGCCACGGACACCGCGGACGTGACCCTGACGGGTTCCGCCGGAGATCTCCTGCTCGTGCTCACCCGACGGCTGCCACCCGGCCAGGTCACGATCACCGGCGACCACGACCTGGCCGACCACTGGCTGGCGCACACAGCGGCGTGAGGCTTCGGCGGTTCGGAAGCCGACGTGCTCGATGCCTGGCTCAGGAGCTCAGGAGACGGAGCAAGGCAGGCGGGCGGACGGCGAAGACCGCCGGACACACCATGAGCGGCCTCGGCTGCCCGGCGAGACCGGAGCCGCTGGCGTGGCACAAGTCTTGGCCAACACTGGCAGCCTCGAACTCCCCGCGAGCCCGCAGCCGCTGACACGGCACAAGTCTTGGCCAACACTGGCGGTCTCGGACTCCCGGCGAGCCCGAGACCGCGTCGGTGGCGCAGACGTCACCGCCGACGCACACGGGCAGGCCCAGCGTCCCAGCCAGCCCGAGAGCGCTGCCCCGGC
This sequence comes from Amycolatopsis sp. cg13, assembly GCF_041346965.1. Classification (GTDB taxonomy): domain Bacteria; phylum Actinomycetota; class Actinomycetes; order Mycobacteriales; family Pseudonocardiaceae; genus Amycolatopsis. The sequence goes on along the minus strand of NZ_CP166848.1, from coordinate 69,235 downwards.
GGCTGTGTCACCATCGGGAAATGGGAACCACCCCCGGCCCGGCGCCCGCGGTCCCGCTTTCGCAGCTGCGGCAGCTGCGCCTGGCCAAGGACGCCATGGACCGCGACTGGGCCGGACCCCTCGACCTGGACGCGATCGCCGCGCACGCCGGGTACTCGCGTTACCACTTCGTGCGCCTTTTCCGCGCCGTGTACGGGCAGACACCCGGACAGTATCTGAGCCGCCGCCGGATCGAACGCGCGGAGGATTTGCTGCGGACCGCCGACCTGTCCGTCACCGAAATCTGCGCGCTAGTCGGGTTCAGCAGTCTCGGATCGTTCTCCGCGAGCTTCAAGAAACACACCGGCCTGACCCCGAGCGAATACCGTGCCCGACATGTCAGCCAGGGCTCAGCCCTCGTCCCCGGGTGTTACGCGCTTTTGTGGCACGGCGGGTTCAAGGGACTGTCGCAGACGTCCAAACCGGGTCCTGAGTGACGAAGTCCCTGGCGCGTCGATCTCACGGACGTCCTGGAGCCGTCGCCGAGCAAGGACCGCGCCTCGACTGACCTCGGATCCCGCCGCGGGCCGATCTCGTGGATGTGCGGTGACGAAGCCGTTGCCGGCCAAGGAAACAGGCCTTGTTCGCGCGGATCACCGCCGACGTTGGGCGCGGCCGTGAAGCAAGGGGGGTGACCGGCACTGCCGAGACGCCACCCAGACGATGTCGAATTCGTCGCCCTCCTGGTCCTGCATGGCGGCGGCGTAGTGCCCCAGGTCCGGCTCGTCGTTGATCCGCAGCACCGTGGCACCGGTACGTAGCCGCGACGCCCGGCCAAGGACCGCAATTTTCAAGAAGCCGAGCGGCCCCCGCAGTAACTACGGTTGATCACAGAGAGCGGGCGAACAGCGCCTGCCGGACACAAGGAGTCAGCTGTGATCAAGGGCCTGTCCATCGCCAACGTCTGGGTCCTCGACCATGACCGGGCCAAGGAGTTCTACACCGGGAAGCTCGGCCTGGAAGTCCGCACCGACATGACAATGGGAGACGGCGGGATGCGCTGGCTGACCGTCGGGGCCAAGGACCAGCCTGACCTGGAGATCACGCTGATGGTCCCGGGCGCGCCGGCGCTCGACCCGGAATCGGCCGAAGCGCTGAAGAAGCTCGTCGCGAAGGGAGTGCTGGGAGCCGGGGTTTTCGGGACCGACGACATCCACGCCGACTACAAAGCCCTGAAGGCACGCGGCGTCGAGTTCGTGCAGGAACCGCAAGAACGTCCCTACGGCACTGAGGCCATCTTCCGCGACGATTCCGGCAACTGGTTCTCCTTCACCCAGCGCCGGGAAAACCTCGATCTGGACAAAGATTGGAGCTGTTGACGGACCGGTGCCGCGGCCGGACCGGCAGAATTTCAGCGGGACCGCGGCGGCCCCCTCGGCAGGTCATCGCGAAATGCCGAGAGGGGGCGGGGCCGGGAATTCGGCACCGTCGCGGTGCTTCGCTCGCCCGGTCGTCAGAAACGCCGAGCAGACCAGCCCGGAACGATCTCGGCAAGGCCTCCGCGGCTCCCCTCCACATCGCCGGAAAAGCCAACGGAAGCAAGAACAGCAGAGCTCGGCGCCATCGCGGCACTCCCCCGCCAGGCCATCAGCGGCGCCGAGCAGGCTGGGCCGGAAAGACCTCGGCACTACCGCCGCGCATCCCCGCAGAACCACGAAAATCGAGCAGCTCAGCAACGCCGAACAGACCAGGCCGAAAAGGACCTCCACACCACCGCCGCGCACCCCCGCAGAACCACGAAAGCCGAGCAGCACGGCAACGCCCAACAGACCACGCCGAAAAGGACCTCCACACCACCGCCGCCCGCCCCCGCAGAACCACGAAAGCCGAGCAGCACGGCAACGCCCAACAGACCACGCCGAAAAGGACCTCCACACCACCGCCGCGCACCCCCGCAGAACCACGAAAGCCGAGCAGCTCAGCAAAGCCCAACAGACCAGGCCGAAAAGGACCTCCGCACCACCGCCGCCCGCCCCCGCAGAATCACGAAAGCCGAGCAGCACGGAAACAGGAGGTCAAGCACTGCGCCGCGAAGCGCGCTTGAATCGCAGCACCCCGTCGTCGACTCGGCTCAGCCGGAGGTCGGCCGCGTCCAGTACGTAGTTTTGCCGCATCAGCCAGGGGCGGCGGTTGCCTTGACGGGGCAGGACTGAGGCGGCGCGCGTCAGGTAGCCCGATGTCAGGTCCATGATCGGTCGCCGCGTCGCGTCCGGGATTGCGGGAGGGAGGGGCACGCACGCATCGAACCCGTTGCGGGAAAGGTGGTTCAGCAAGCGGCACACGTAGCGGGAGACGAGGTCCGACCGCAGTGTCCAGGACGCGTTCACATAACCGAGGCACCACGCGAAGTTCGGCACCCCGCCTAGCATCATTCCCTTGTACACCAGCTGTTCCGAAGGCTCGATCGCCGCACCGTCCACGCGCAGGTCGATTCCGCCGAACGCGATCACCCGCAGGCCGGTCGCGGTGACGATCACGTCTGCGGGCAGTCGTGCGCCTGATTCCAGAGTGATGCCTTCGAGGGTGAAGCGATCGATCCGGTCGGTGACGATGTCCGCTTTTCCGCTGCGGAGCGCTTTGAAGAAGTCCGCACCGGGGGTCAGGCAGAGCCGCTGGTCCCAGGGTTGGTAGCGGGGCGAGAAGTGGGGATCTACCGGAATCGAAGGGGGCAATTGCTGAGCGGCCGCGTCCCGCAAGAAGGCTGCCGCGCGCTCGGGCTGCCGCCGGGAGAACTGGTAGAGCAGCGTCGTCACCAGGACGTTCTTTGCCCGTACGACGTGGTAGGCGAGTCGCGAAGGGAGATATTTCCGCAGGCGGCGGGCGAGTGAGTCCGTCCAGGGCCGAGAGAGGACGTAGCTTGGCGAGCGTTGCAGCATGGTCACGGACTCCGCGTGCGAAGCCAGTTCCGGCACCAAGGTCACGGCGGTGGCGCCGCTGCCGATGACGACGACTCGTTTGCCGGAGAGGTTCAGGTCCTCCGGCCAGAACTGTGGATGCACGATCTCGCCGCGGAACGCGTCGCGGCCCGGGAAATCGACGACGTGGCCGTTTTCGTAGCTGTAGTAGCCGCTGCAGAGGTACAAGAAAGAGCAGGTAAACACGAGAAGCTCGCCGTCGCGGGAGACCTCCACCGTCCAGCGGGCCGAGGCTGACGACCAGGACGCCCGAACTACCCGGTAGCCGAACCGGATGTGCTGGGAAATCCCGTAGTGCGCGGCGGTCTCCCGGATGTACTCCAGGATTTCCGCGCCGGACGCGATCGTCTGTTCCTTGCGCCACGGGCGGAACGGGTAGCCGAGCGTGAACATGTCCGAGTCGGAGCGCACGCCGGGGTACCGGAAGAGATCCCAGGTTCCGCCGATCGTGTCGCGCGCTTCGAGGATGGCGTACGTCCGGCCCGGCACCTGCTGCTGCAGCCGGCACGCCGCGCCGATGCCGGACAGTCCGGCTCCGACGACCAGGACATCGAAATGCGCCACAGTTCCTCCCCGCTCGGTACAGCTCCGCCCACTTTACGGCCGAGGCCGACTCAAGTGGGGCCCCGCCGGGCCAGGCCGGGAACCACCGGCCCGGCGGGGAAAACCGTGCTCACCGCAGGGGAACGATCTTGGTGGCGCCGAAGGTGTCCTTGAGCGGAACCTCCACGGTGCGCCGCCGCACCGTCACGCGGACGCTGTCCTGCAGCTGCGTCGGGTCGGAAACAGCGAGACTGTCCCTGCCGAGCGCCACCGAAGCGGGTCCTGAGACGGATACTTCGTCCACGGTACCCGCACTGTAGAAGTTTGCGAGCAGTGTGTTATCCCACAGCCGCAAGGCCTGGACAGCGGCCGTATTCGCCCGAACGCGCCACGAGAGCATCGAAGCGACAGTCCCCACCACCGAAGCGCCGGGCAGAACCGCGTACGCGTACTTCGCATCCACCGGCTTCGCGCCGTGCTCGATCACCAGTTTCTGGTACCGCCGCGTGTTCGGCGTCGTGGTGCCCTTCGTGTTGGCACCGGTGTCGACGTCGCGCCACGCGCCGACCCGGTCTTCGCGCAGTGCGGTGACCTCGGCGTTGTCGAGCAGGACGTACCCGCCGACGTGGTCGAGGTGCAGCCAGCGCGGCCGGTGCAACGCAGCCGAATCGCCGACCACGCGGGCGTCGGCCAGCAGCGTGCCGCGTCCGTTTTCGCCGAGGTTGCGGTTTTCGATCGTCGTCCGGACCGCTTGCCCGGACGTGTCGGTGATCCCCGCGCCGAGGCAGACGATGCCCGCCGGAGTGAAGAACCAGGACTTCTTCGCGGACAAAGAACCGTCTTCGGAGACGAAATCCATCGCGTACGCGCCGTGCCGAGCGTCCCAGCGCACGCCGCCGACGTGCGCTTTCGTCGTCAGCGGCGTCGCGGCCAGCGGTCCCGGCGGACCGGCCTTCGCGGTGGTGCCGGGCAGCAGCGACGGATCGACGGTCGGCCAATAGGCGTCCGAGTAGTGGCCTTTCGCGTGGGGAAGGAACAGATACAGCACTCCGTCGCCGACGTGCCAGCCGTGCAGGTTCATCCCGTTGATCGACTCGTAGCGCGAGATCCGCGTGGAGCCGACGCCGAGCGACGCGGACCATCCCTCGGTCACGTGCACCATCCGGTCCTGCTGCCCGAAAATCCGGTGAGTCGCGACGATCGGCGTGGGCCGAACGGGTCCGGCGAGCATATCCTGGGCGAACTCGATGCCCGGCGTCGCGACGAGATCCGGGCCCGGCGCGAACCGTTCGGGATCGGGGATTTCCAGGAACGGCGCGTACGTCCCTTCTTTGATCCATTTGGCGGCGAGGCCGGACAGTTCCGTCTTCACGGTTCCGGTCGCCGAGCGGGCGAGGACCAAAGTCGCGACGGTCAGCTGATGTCCGATGTCGTGCGCGGTTTCGCCCTGGCGCGACAGCATCCGCCCGCGCACCGGCTCCATCAGCGCGCCCGCGTAGACGAACGGCGCGAACGTGTCGCCGACCAGCGCGTACACCTTTTGCTTCAGGTCGTCCGGCAGCGCGTACTCGGTGCCTTCGGTGACGTGGATCGTCCCGGCGAGCGCGGTCAGCAGGACGATGCCGTAGTGCCCGGGGTACGGGATGGTGTCGTGCTGGATGAACGAACCGTCGGCGTGGAAACCGTCGCCCGCCGCGCGATTGAGCTTCGCCAGGACGTTCGCTGCTCCCCCGCCGGCGACGTCGGTGATCGCGTCGATGCCGGTGCGGATCCACGCGGTGTCGCCGGTCAGCGCGCCGGACACGATCGAGATCAGCGCCTTGTCCGCCCGGTTCGCGCCGGTTTCGACGACCTTCGGGTTGTTCGCGCGCAGGTTCGGGTTGCCGACGAACCGCTTGATCGGGCTGACATATCGCGCCGACTCTTCAGCGGTCAGCTGGTCGGCGACCGTGACGAGCGTGTGCAGCAGGTAGTACGGCACCCCGATTTCGTAGGTGTACCAGTTCCCGATCTCGCCGACCTGCGGGTTGTACTGGCTGGCGTAAATCAGCTCCAGCGCTTTCTTGATCCCGTCGAGCACCTTCGGGTCGCCGGAAAGCGTGCTGCCCGGAGTCCCCCAGTCGACGGCGATCGCGCGCAGCCGGGCGTACATCGACGTGGTGTAGTCGCTGCCCGGTCCGAGCGGCAGGTCAGTCCACAGTGGACCGTTTCCGGACACCGTCATGCTGTCGTAGTACGACTTCGCGACCCGGCCGAGGTTCTTCAACGCGGCCGAGCGTTCCGGCGACGGACGGTTGATGCCGGTCTGCAGCTCGCGGTAGCCGGCCACGATGGTCTTCAACGGATCGGCGGAAGGTGCGGCGAAGGCCGGGCGCGCGGTGGCGGCCAGCGCGACCGACGCGGCGGCGATGGCACCGCCACGCAGTGCGGTTCTGCGGTTAACGGGCATGACGGTGCCTCCCAGTGGGGTTGGTTGCGAGTGGCAATCCCGGTTAGAACCGGGATCGCCACTCACGAGGGGGTCTGTTCAGCGCGCTCCGTCGACCCGGCGCGGCAACTGCCACGGGTTCGCTTCCTGCAGGGCTTCCGGCAGCAGCGCGTCCGGGAAGCTCTGCCACGCCACCGGGCGCAGGAAGCGTTCAATCGCGGCGGTGCCGACCGAGGTCGTGGTCGGCGCGGTGGTCGCCGGGTACGGGCCGCCGTGCTGCTGCGCCCAGCTGACCGTGACGCCGGTCGGCCAGTCGTTCCACAGCAGCCGTCCGGCGAGCCGGGTGAGCGAAGGCAGCAGCGGACGCACAAAGTCGGCGTCGCTCTCCTCGCCTTGGACCGTCGCGGTGAGGCCGGGTTCGAGGCTGTCCAGCACCTCCGTCAGTTCCGCCTGGTCGGAGTAGGTGACGATCAGCGACGCAGGGCCGAAGTGTTCCTCGCGAACGGCCTCGCCGCCCGCCAGGAATTCCTTCGCCGTGGTCGCCAACAGCGACGGAGTGAACGCGTCGCCGTCCTGCGCGCCTTCCACGACCGACTCGACGCCCGACACCGCGCGCAGATCCGCCAGCTTCCGCGCGAACCCGGCCGCGATGCGGTCGTTCAGCATTTCCTGCTGGGCCACCGCTTCGACGGCCTCGCGGAGGGTGTCGTCCAACCCGTGTCCCTCGGGCAGGAACAGCAGACCCGGCTTCGTGCAGAACTGGCCCGCGCCGAGGCTGAACGACCCGGCATAGCCCTTCGCCACCGCTTCGCCGCGCGCCGCGACCGCACCCGCCGTGACGACGACTGGGTTGACGCTGCCCAGTTCGCCGTAGAACGGAATCGGCGTCGGCCGCGACACCGCGATGTCGAACAGCGCGCGCCCGCCCGGAACGGAACCGGTGAACGCGGCGGCGGAAATCCGCGGGTCCTTGAGCGCCGTGACGCCCTGCTCGACCCCGTGGATCACCGCGAACGCACCCTCCGGCGCACCCGCCTCCGTCAGCGCCCGCGCGACGATCTCGCCGGTCCGCGTCGAAAGCTCTTCGTGGCCCGGGTGCGCCTTGAGCACCACCGGACAGCCGGACGCCAGCGCCGATGCCGTGTCGCCGCCCGCGACGCTGAACGCGAACGGGAAGTTGCTCGCGGCGAACACGAGCACCGGCCCGATCGGCACGAGCACCCGGCGCAGGTCCGGCCGGGCGCCCATCGGCCAGGCCGGGTCGGCGTGGTCGACGGTCGCGCCCAGGAATTCGCCGTCCCGCAGCACTTCGCCGAACAGCCGGAGCTGGAACGTCGTGCGCGCCAGCTCGCCCTTCAACCGCGGCGCGGCCGGGAGACGGGTTTCCTGGTGCGCCAACGGGATCAGCTCGTCGGCGGCCGCGTCGAGCGCGTCCGCGGCGGCGGCCAGCCAGCGTGCCCGCTCGGCAGGCGTGCTCTCGGCGAACGGCCGGGCGGCTGCCGCAGCGGCGGCCAGGACGCTTTCCAGTTCCGTGGCGGAAGTTTCGCGGCTCAATGGATCTCCTCGTCAAACAGGTTTCAGGACGCCGGGTGCGCGGCAACGGCGGGGTGCCACTCGGCACGGTCAGCCGGAGCGCTTGCCGCGAACAGCCGAGTGGCTGCCGTCGCGCGTTTCCGTTCCGGGGCGGGAATTTCGCGGCTCACAGCATCTCCTCGTCGAACAGATTCAGGACGCCAAGTGCGCGGCAACGACCAGCCACTCGGCCCAGCGGCTCCCGCAGCCAACGCATTTTCCCACCCCGGAGCGGAAGCTTCGCGACTCAACGTATCTCCTCATCGACCAGCTTCACGACGCCGGATGCCCAGCAGCAGCCAGCCACTCGGCTGGCTGCTGCCAGCACGCTTTCCCATTCCGGTGCGGAAGCTTCGCCGTTCAACAGATCTCCTCGTCAAACAGCTTCACGACGCCAAGCTCGCGGCAACGGCCAGCCACCCGACTCGGGGACTGCCGCAACCAGCACACCTTCCCAGGGCAAAAGCTTCACGACTCAACCCGTCACCCCACCATCCAAGCCTCACGACACCGAGTGCGCGGCAGCCGTAGCGGCATGCAGGTCCGGCCAGCGCGCGGGTCCGGCGAGGCCCAGGTGGTACAGGTGCAGTTCGGTCGCGCCAGCTTTGGCCAGCTCGAGCACATACGCCTCGATGTCCGGCACCGCGCTCGCCGCGACCGCGGTGATGTAGCTGCCGATCGCGACCCGTTCCGGCAGTGCCTTCCGAGCAGCGGCAACCGCGTCGACGCTTGCCTGGCCGGGGGCCCAGTTCTGCAGCACCACCGTCTCGGCGTCGTCGGCGGCTGTCGGGGTCAGGCCGGGCAGTGCGCCGGTGACCCACGGGTCCAGTGCGCTGTGCAGCACGATCCGCGTACCTGGCTCCAGCACGGCCAGAACCGCGGCGCGCAGTGCATCGGTCGACTGCTGCCGTCCGGAGAGCAATACTTTCTTCAACTCAGCCGGAAGTCTATCCTCCACCACCGACAAATCCGCCGTAGCGATCAGCCGCTGCACCTCGGCGCGCAAGGTTTCCCGGACGTCCGACGGGTCGAAGCCGGTCCAGCCCTCCGCGCAGGCGTCGCAGCAGCAGATCGACAAAAGCCGCGCGGTGGCGGGAGCCCATACGCCGTCGGTCTTCTCGTGCTGGTGCTGGTGCACGCCGCCGAGCGGTCCGCACGCCTCCAGCAAGACCGACGAAAGGTCAAGTCCTGCAACGGATTCGGCGGTCAACACGGCCGCATACTCGCGTACGGCGGGCTGTGCCGGGCAGAGCGCCCACGGGTACGTCTCGCCGAAGCAGTTGCGCACAGCGTACTGCGGGAACTCGGTGCCCAGCTGAGAGTTATGCGTGAGCACGATCCACGCGGCGGCCGGGATTCCAGCCTCGTTGAGCCGTCGGACCGCATCGCCGCCGCTGTCTTCCGAGGAGACCCAGTCCGGCGTGGCGGGGACGAGATCCGACCACGCCCCAGCGCGCACCGGTCGGTACAGGGCGGCGGTCCGCGCGACCACCGAAGTCTGGTCTGTCGACCAAGGTGTCGCGGCCCGGGCGCTGTGGTAGGCCAAGGCCACCGCGACCTCGTCCACTCCAAGATCCCGCACCCGCTCGGCGAACGCGGTGTCGCCGAGCACGTCCCACGGATACGCGTATCCGGTCACCTTCACCGGCTCACCACCTCGCCGTGTTCGGCTCGAAGCCGGGCTGGTAATTGCGCATGTACGTCACATCGTCCCGTTTGGTCAGTCCACATCGGACATAGTCCTCGTGCGCCCTGGCGAGCGCGTCCTGGTCCAGCGTGATCCCGAGCCCTGGGCGGTCCGGCACCGCCACGGCTCCGTCGACGAAATTCAGCACGCCTGGTTCGATCACGTCGGCAGTCTTCCACGGCCAGTGCGTGTCGCAGGCATACGTCAAGTGCGGGGTCGCCGCCGCGACGTGGACCATCGCGGCGAGGCTGATGCCGAGGTGGCTGTTGGAGTGCATGGACAGCCCGACGCCGAAGCTCTCGCAGGCCACCGACAGCGCCTGGGTGTCGCGCATTCCGCCCCAGAAGTGGTGGTCGGACAGCAGGACGCCAATCGCGCGCGCCCGGAACGCGGGTTCCAGGTCGCCGAAGTTCACCACACACATGTTGGTGGCCAACGGCATGCCCGCCTCGCGCGCAACGCGTGCCATCCCCTCAATACCCGGCGTCGGGTCTTCGAGGTACTCCAGCACGCCGTCGAGTTCGGCGGCCACGCGGACACTCGTCGAGGGCGTCCACGCCGCGTTCGGGTCGATGCGCAGCGGATGCCCGGGGAACGCCGAGGCGAGCGCGCGAATGCCCTCGATCTCTTGTTCCGGCGCGAAAACCCCGCCCTTGAGCTTGATGGAGCGGAACCCGTATTCGTCGACCATTCGCTGCGCCGAGCCGACCAGCGCGTCCGGCGTCAGAATGTCGCCCCAACTGTCCTCGTCCGCGCCAATGTGCGCACCGTACTTGTAGAACAGGTACGCGGAGAAGTCGACGGCATCGCGGGCCTTGCCGCCGAGCAGGTCGACGACGGGACGGCCGAGGAACTGTCCTTGCGCGTCCAGGCAGGCGACCTCGAACAGCGAGTACACGCTGGCGATCGTCTTGCGGATGGAGAATCCGCCGATCAGGCCGTGCTCGTCGGTCAGCACGGTCCCGGCCAGCGCACGCGCGATGATCCGCTTCAAGCCCGGCAGGTCGAAAATGTCGTGTCCGGCCAGTTCCGGCAGCACCTTGCGCACCTCGCCGAGGAACGCCTCGTCGCCGTACGACTCGCCGAGGCCGACAACGCCGTCGTCGCACACCACTTGGACCACGCTGCGCAACGCGTACGGCTCGTGCACACCCATCACGTTGAGCAGCGGTGCGTCCGCGAAGGCGACCGGGGTCAGCACCACGTCCCGGATCTTCATCAGAGGCCTTTCAGCACGGCGAAACCGTTCTCGACGACCTTGCCCAGCCGGTCGATCTGCTCGGCGGTCGGCTCGATCAGCGGCGGCCGGACGGTGCCGACCTTGTCGCCGCGCAGCCGGGCGGCGGCCTTCACCAGCGACACCGCGAAGCCGGGCGTCTCGTCGCGCAGGGCCACCAGCGGCAGGTAGAACCCGGCGAGCAGCGCGTCCATCGTCGCGTTGTCGTCCTCCGCGAGCGCGCGGTGGAAGCGGTGCGCGATCTCCGGCGCGAAGCAGTGCACCGCCGAGGAGTAGCGCGCGACGCCGACTGCCGCGTACGCCTTGGCCGACACCTCGGCGGTCGGCAAACCGTTGAAGAACAAGAAGTCCGCGGAACGCTGCGTGCCGAGCGCGCGGATCGTGGTGACGATCCGGGTCATCGCTTCGACGTCGCCGTAGCCGTCCTTGAGCCCGACCACCGACGGGATGTCCAGCAGCTTCGCGGCGGCCGGCGCGGTGAAAACCCCGGTGCTGCGGTGGTAGACGATCACCGGCACCGAGGTGTCGCCGACCGCGTAGCGCACGTAGTCGACCAGCCCCTCCTGCGGCCCGGTGACCAGGTACGGCGGAAGCAGCAGCACGCCGTCGGCGTTGCCTGCCTGCGCCGCCGCGACACCCGCGCGTGCAGTAGCCGCGCCGCCGCCCGCGCCGACCCACACCGGCACTCGCCCAGCAGCGACCTCGCGCGCCTTCGCCAGCAGCGCGGCGACCTCGTCGACCGACAGCGAGCTGAACTCCCCGGTGCCGCACGCGACGAACAGCGCGCCCGCACCGGCGGCGATGTGGCTCTCCACGTTCTCCGCGAACCCGTCGAGGTTGAGCTCGAGGTCTTCGGTGAAGGGGGTCAGCGGGAACGCCAGCAAGCCGTCCAGCTCGATTGCGGTCTGTGCCATCAGTTTCTGCTCCAATGTTCACATTCTTGAATGGAGTCTGTTATCGTGACCATGTTCACCCACAAGAACGCTGTTCGGGACGCTAATATGGCCGGACTCACAAGTCAACGGCCCGGTTGGAGGACGCGCATGGCGCAGAAGACGGACCCCGCCACCGCTCCCGCGGAGTCCGCGGGCGTGAAGTCGGCGCGGCGCGCCATCGACCTGATCGAGACGTTCGCCGCGAACGACGTGTGGCTGTCGCTGTCTGATCTCCATGCGCGCACCGGATTCCCTCGCTCCAGTCTGCACGGTTTGCTGCGCACTCTGCTGGACGCGGGCTGGCTTGAGGCCGACGCGAACTCCGCGCGCTACCGGCTCGGCGTGCGCGCGCTGATCTGCGGCACCGCCTACCTCGACCGCGACGCGATCGTCCCCTACGCCACCGAAGCGCTGGAGCGCATCCGCGAGAAAACCGGTTTCACCGCGCATTTCGCGCGCCGCAACCGGACCGAGGTCGTCTACCTGGAGACGCGCGAGTCGCAGCACTCCACGCACCTCATCTCGCGCGTCGGCCGCACGCTGCCCACGCACGCGACCGCGCTGGGCAAGGCCTTGCTCGCCGAGCTGACCCACGAAGAGGTCGAGGCGCTCATGCCTGAGGAACTGGTCGCGCTCACCCCGAACACCATCACCACGCTCGACGCGCTGCACGCCGATCTCGCGCGGACCCGGGAACGCGGGTACGCCGCCGAAATCGAAGAGGGCACCCTCGGCGTGCGCTGCGTGGCCGCGGTGATCCCGTACCGCATTCCCGGCACCGACGCGATGAGCTGCTCGATGCCGCTGGGCAAGGTCACCGACGCCGACGTCGAGCGCGTCGGCGAACTGCTGGCCGAGACCACCGCCGAGCTCGGCCAGCAGCTGCGCCGCGCCGGAATCCGCTGACCGCCGCCACCGTGTCGCCCGCCCGCGGGCTTTCGTGAGAGGAAATCCATGCCAGACCAGCGTGTGCTGATCACCGGATCGGCCGGCGTCGTCGGCACCCTGATGCGGCCGCGGCTGCGCCGGGAAGGCCGGGTGCTGCGGCTGCTCGACCTCGCCGAGCAGCCCGCCGCCAAGGACGGCGAAGCGGTCGAGATCGTCACCGGTTCGGTCACCGACCCCGAAGCGATGGCCGCGGCCTGCGCGGGCGCGGACGCGTTGATCCACCTCGGCGGGCTCAGCCGCGAGGCGTCGTGGGACGCCACCCTCGACGTCAACATCAACGGCACGCACACCGTCCTCGAAGCCGCGCGAGAAGCCGGGATCCGCCGGGTCGTGCTCGCGTCGAGCAACCACGCCGTCGGTTTCCGCCGGAACGCCGACGCGGGCGAGAACGGCCTGCCCGCCGACTCCAGCACCCGGCCGGACACTTATTACGGCGTAAGCAAAGCCGCCATCGAAGCGCTCGGCAGCCTGTACGCGTCACGGTTCGACATGGACGTGATCGTCGTCCGGATCGGCTCATGCTTCGAGACTCCGTTGCCGCTCGGCATCCGCGGCCTGACCAGCTGGTTGTCGCCAGACGACGGGGCGCGGCTGTTCGAGGCCTGCTTGAGCGCGCCGTCGCCGGGCTACCGGATGATCTGGGGCGTCTCGGACAACACCCGCCGGGTCTACTCGCTCGCCGAGGCGGAGGCGCTGGGCTACAAGTCCCACGACAACGCCGAGGTCTACGCCGACCAGCTGGCGGACAAGCCCGCGCCGACCGGGGCGGCCGCCGAGTACATCGGCGGGCCGTTCTGCACCGCGCCGCTGGGCGTGTTCAACCCGCTCTGAGAGGTACCCTCGCCCACGGGGACCCTCGAAGAGGAGGACGCCGTGGGCGAGCTCGGGCCTGCCGACACGAACGGCATCCTTTCCCTGCCGTGGATCCGCCCGGAACGCACGAGCGCGGGTCTCGGCTGGGACCGGATCTACCTGTCCAAACAGCGCGAACGGCCGTATCGCGCGGAGTTCGGGCCCGCTCGCACGCACCAGCTGATCCTGCACCTCGCCGGTCCCGTCACCGTTCGCCGCGGTGTTGGGTCCCCTGGCGAGCGCAGTCGGCGGATCCCGGCGGGCGGGCTCTTTCTCCAGCCGTCGCACCAGGAACTGTCGGTGGAGCTCGGCGGCGAGCTGGACACGCTGCACGTGTACCTGCCGGATTCGGCGGTGCAGGAGGCCGCCGGATCGGACGCTCCGGTCCGGCTGGCCGACGAGCTCGGCAGCGTCGACCCGCTGCTCGAACAGCTCGTTCTCGCGCTCGACAGCGTCGTGCGGGAGTGGGAGCCGGGCGCGCGCGCGTACGCGGATCAACTCGGTGCGCTTGTCGCCGCGCAGCTCGCGCGTCAGCACCGGTCTGGGCGGAGCGTTCCCACAGCGACACGATCGGTCGAGGCACTGACGGACCGCCAGTTCGCCCAGGTGCGCGAGCTGATGGACGAACGCCTGGCCGAACCGCTCGGGCTGGCTGAGCTGGCCGCGGCGGCCGGGTTGAGCGTCAGCCGGTTCGCCCGCCGCTTCAAGGCGCGCACCGGGCTGCCGCCGCACCGGTACCTGTTGCGGTTGCGCGTGGATCAAGCCGGATTGCTGCTGCGCACCGGCACTGAGCCGATCGCCGACATCGCCGTGCGCTGCGGTTTCTCCCACCAGGAACACCTCACCCGAGTGCTGCGCGCCCACCTGGGCACCACGCCCGCCGCGCTTCGCCGGGACGGCTGACGCGCGCGTTTCGTGCAGCCCGCTCAGCACGTCTGTGCAGGCGCGGGGTCGTCGCCACCCGGATACTCGACGTACCCGCGTGGAAGGACCGTCGATGTTCACCTACACCGCCAACCCGGCCCGGGTCGTGTTCGGCAGCGGCACGCTCGCCGTCGTCCCCGACGAGGTGCAGCGGCTCGAGGCCAGCCGGGTGCTGCTGGTGGCCGGAAAGTCTGCCGCGACGGCGGCCGATCAGACGGCTCAGGCGCTCGGCCCGCTGCTCGCCGCCCGCTTCGGCGAGCCCACCATGCACACGCCGGTCGAGGTCACCGAACGCGCGCTCGCGCTGGTCACCGAACATTCGGTGGACTGCGTCGTCGCGATCGGCGGCGGGTCGGCGACCGGGCTGGCCAAGGCACTCGCGCTGCGCACCGACATCCCTCAGGTCATCGTGCCGACCACCTACGCCGGGTCCGAGATGACGCCGGTCGTCGGCCAGACCGAGAACGGCCGCAAGACCACCCAGTCGTCGCCCAAGGTGCTGCCCGAGGTGGTCGTCTACGACGTCGACCTCACGCTCGGCCTGCCCGTGCCGACCTCGCTGACCAGCGGTGTCAACGCGATGGCGCACGCGGTCGAGGCGCTCTATTCGGCGCAGGCCAACCCGATCGTCGACCAGTTCGCCCTGGAATCGATCCGGCTGCTCGCCGCCGCGCTGCCGCGGATCGCCGCCGATCCGTCCGATGTGGACGCTCGAACCGACGCGTTGCGCGCCGCGTGGCTGGCCGGTTCGTGCCTGGGTTCGGTCGGGATGGGTTTGCACCACAAGCTGTGCCACACTCTCGGCGGCAGTTTCGGTTTGCCGCACGCGGAAACGCACACGATCGTCCTTCCGCACGCCATGGCGTACAACGCGCCGAACGCTGTCGACGCGATGCGGCGGATCGCCGAAGCGCTCGGTGCGCCCGATGCCCCGACGGCGGTATTCGACCTGATCGCCAGCCTGCCGGTACCGCATTCGCTGGCCGAAATCGGTCTGGCCGAAGGAGATCTCGCCAAGGCCGCCGAGCTGGCCACCGCCGCGCCATACCCGAATCCACGCGAACTCACCCGGGACGGCATCGAAGATTTGCTGCGACACGCGTGGTCTGGCGCCCGTCCGGCACCCGCTGAAGGCACACCCCCGGATCTGCGCGGGCTCACCCAGGAGGTCGTGGACAGTTTCGCCAGCACGCCGGATCCAAGGCTGCGCGAACTGCTGTCCGAGCTGGTCCGCACGCTGCATTCCTATGTCGTGCGCACCGATCTCACGCAGGAGGAATGGGAGTACGCGATCGGCTTCCTCACCCGCACCGGGCAGATCAGTTCGGACACGCGCCAGGAGTTCATTCTGCTGTCGGACACCCTCGGCGTCTCGAGCGTGGTCGACGTGCTCACGAACTCGCGCACGCCGGACACCACGCCGTCGGCGGTTCTGGGTCCGTTCTACGTCGAGGGCCCGCCGGAAACCGAGCAGGGCGCGGATCTCGCCGAAGGACTGCCCGGAACTCCGCTGTGGACGGATGTCCAGGTGACCGAACCGGACGGAACCCCGGTGCCGGACGCGGTCGTGGACGTCTGGCAGTCCAATGAGGACGGTTTCTACGACGTCCAGCTGCCCGATCTGGACGGTCCGGTGCTGCGCGCCCGGTTCCGCACCGACGCCGAGGGCAGGCTGCGGTTCTGGACGATCGTGCCGTCTGCGTATCCGATTCCGGACGACGGACCGGTCGGCCAGATGCTCACCGCCGTCGAGCGCCATCCGTTCCGCGCGCCGCACGTGCACTTCATGATCGCCAAACCCGGCTATCGCACGCTCGTGACCCAGCTGTTCGTCCGCGGCGGCGAGTACCTCGATTCGGACACTGTGTTCGGCGTGAAAGACGGCCTGATCGTCGACTTCGCCGAGCAGACCGGCCCCGCGCCGGACGGGCGCGAACCCTGGCGCCGTCTCGATTTCACCTTCCGCATCTCCCCGGAGACCAGCCATGACCAGTTATGACACCGATGTCCTCGTGGTCGGCAGCGGCCCGGCGGGCGGTTCCGCCGCGCTGCTGCTCGCGACCTACGGCGTCCGCACCGTGCTCGCGACCAAATACGGCTGGACGGCGCACACGCCCCGCGCGCACATCACCAACCAGCGCACGATGGAGGTCCTGCGCGACCTCGGACTCGAAGACCAGGCGCTCGCGCAGGGCACTCCCCCGGAGCTGATGGGCGACACCGTGCTGTGCACGTCGCTCGCCGGGGAAGAGATCGGCCGGATCGCCAGCTGGGGCACCGCCGATCGCTCCGCGACCGAATACGCGTCGGCGAGCCCGTGCCACATGATCGACCTGCCCCAGACTTATCTGGAACCGATCCTGGTCACGAACGCCGCCGCGCACGGAGCGAAACTGCGACTGGACACGGAATTCCTCGACTTCACCCAGGACGCCGACGGCGTGACCGCGCGCTTGCTGGACCGGGTTCGCGGCGACGAGTTCACCCTGCGCGCCCGCTATCTGATCGGCGCGGACGGCGCCCGCAGCCGCGTCGCCGAGCAGGCCGGGCTGCCCATCGACGGCCAGTCCGGCAAGGCCGGCAGCATGAACATCACCTTCACCGCGGACCTTTCCGAGTACGTCGCCCACCGGCCGAGCGTGCTGTACTGGGTGATGCGGCCGGGCGCGCACCTCGGCGGCATCGGAATGGGCTTAGTGCGGATGGTGCGGCCGTGGAACGAATGGCTGCTGACCTGGGGTTACGACATCGCGCAGCCACCGCCCGAAGTGGACGGTGCGGAGGCGACACGGATCGTGCGGGATCTCGTCGGCGATCCGGACCTGCCGGTGGAGATCACGTCGACTTCACTGTGGACGGTCAACCACAGCTACGCCACGCAGTACTCGTCCGGCCGCGTTTTCTGCGCGGGAGACGCGGTGCACCGGCATCCGCCGTCCAACGGGCTCGGGTCCAATACCTCGGTGCAGGACGCGTACAACCTGGCGTGGAAGCTCGCGATGGTCGTCCGCGGCGAGGCTGGCGAAGGACTCCTCGACAGTTACAGCGCCGAGCGAGCGCCGGTCGGGAAGCAGATTGTGGACCGGGCGAACCTCAGCCGGGATCAGTTCGGGCCGATCTTCGCCGCGCTCGGCGTCGACGGGGACACTGATTCGGATGCCATCACGGCTGGTCTCGCTGCCTGCACCGCCTCCACTGAGGACGGAGCGCTGCGGCGGAAGCGGTTGCAGGAAGCAATTGAACTGAAGAACTACGAGTTCAACGCGCACGGCGTGGAGATGGATCAGCGGTACGTCTCTTCGGCAGTCATCCCGGATGGCGCCGAGATTGAGGCGGTAAGGGATCCTGAGCTGTACCACCGGCCCACGACCACACCGGGTGCCAAACTGCCGCACGTCTGGCTCGTCGGGCCCGACGGTCGTCGAGTGTCCACATTGGATCTAGTCGGCCGCGGCCGGTGGACTGTCCTCACTGGACTCACCGGCGGCGCCTGGCGCGACGCCGCCGCGAAAGCCGATGCGGACCTCGGGCTGGGCTTAAGGGTCGTGACCGTCGGTTCATCCGAGGCCCGCGATTCCTATGGAGACTGGGCGCGCATCAGCGGTATCGAGGAAGACGGCTGCCTCCTCATCCGGCCGGACGGCTACATCGCTTGGCGGCACTCCGCCGCCGGAACAGGGCTGCTGGAAGCACTTCGCAGTCTCCTCGACCGCTAGCTCACGGCATCCCCCACGGATCGCTCGCCCCGCCCGGCGCGACTGGCCGGACCGTGAAGTCCGGCCGGTCGCCGCGGCGATACACATACGCGTCCTGACCGCGTCCCAGATCGACCTGCACATCACCGTTCGCCAACCGCCGCCAGCGTCGCGGACGGCCATGAGCATCCGTCACCGTCAACTCACCCTCGATCCCAGGCCGCAGCACACAAGGCGCACCGGCCTCGCTGTGCACTTTGAGCCAGCGCGTTTTCCCGCCTTCACGCGATGCGCTGAGCAGGAACGCGCCTTCGGTCCGGAAGTCGCGCAGCGCGATGTCGCCCCACGCGTCCGGGACCGCCGGGAACAGCCGGATGACGCCGCCCCAGCTCTGCACCAGCATGTCCTGCATGGATTTCGCCGCTGACAACGGCGTTTCGATGACCGGGCCGGATTCCTTGTACATGGTGTTCGGCTGGATATAACGCTTCTGGAGTTCGCCGAGGTAATACGCGGCCTTCTCGCCACGAAGCATCTGCGCGGAGATCGACGCGGCACCGGTGAACGTGTAGCCCTGCAACGCGCCCTCGAAGCCGACCCAATGGTTGAGCGACGTTTCGATGATCTTGCGGTGTTCCGGTTGTTCCCAGGTGATCTCGTACAGCGGATAGATCTGCAGCAGATGCGAGTAATGCCGGTGCGATTTCGCGAACGGGACGCCCGCGCCGATCATGTAGCCGTTCTCGTCGGCCGGATAGTCGGTGAGCGTCGCCAGGACCTGTTGCCACTTCCCCGCCAGCGGATCGGCGATGCGCAATTCGCGCGAGGTGTCCAGCAATGTCTTGCAGCCCCAGCGGATCAGGGCGAGGTCGTAGTTGGTGTCCGGTGCGTTCACACCGTACTCGGGCGAGAAGGTCGCCGGGAGATGCAGACGTCCGTCCGAGCCTGGAGCCAGGAAGTGGAGATAATAGTTGATTGCCTTGCGCAGCAACGGGAACAGCGTGTCGCGCAGCAGCCGGCGGTCCATGGTGTGCCGGCAGGTCAGCCAGACGTTGTGCAGCGCCCAGGTGAGGTTGCCGACCTCGGGCGTCGGGGTGTCCTGGCCGGGAATGCCGACCGGATAACCGCTGGTCGAGTCAGCGAGCCCGTTGAGCAGCGTCATGTCCGTGGTACGCGGGATGCCCGCGGAATCGGCCTGGTACGGCTTGGCGACCTGGCTGGTCAGGCGGTCCCGGTACTTGCCGAGCGCGTAGCTGACCGCGTCGAGTTCGAGGTGGTTGGAGCCCTGGATGAGCCAGTATTCCAGCTGCACGTTGAGGTTCCACCAGGTCGCGGGCCACGGCGTGTTTTCCAGCCACGGGCCGGAAGTCGCCATCACCGGCGCTTCCCTCCGCGCGGCTGACGCGACTTTGTACAGCTGGATCCAGTAGAAACTCTGCAGCCGAGTGTCCGGAATGGACAGGAAGCTGCGCCGGTAGTAGTCGTGCCACCAGCGGCGGTGATCCCAGGTCAGCACCTCCAGCGCGGTCGCCCGCCGCACCGTCTGCAATGCCCGGACCGCCGAGGTCTTCTCCGGATGCGACCACGCGACCGACGTGTACAACGTCCGCGCGCTGCCCCGGGTCACCTCCCGCCACGCCGTCACGTGCTCGCCACCCTCCAGCAGCGGCTGGACCGCAAGGTGCGCGTCGCCTGCCTGCTGCAACTGGACGGGCGGATTCTCCAGATACCCGTCCGGCGGCGGCTTTTTCCACACCGGATCCGCTCGCGGGCTGATCGCCTTCGCTGGATGGAACACCCACTGGAACCCGCGTTCGCCTTCCGACGGGCGTACTTCCACCGCCAGCAGCGACTGTCCGGTGTGGACGATCGCGCGCAGCTCCAGGCTGCCCGCCGCGGTGGTGATAGTGCCGGTCAGCTCGGCGTTCCAGGCGTCGAGCCGCCAGTCGAGACCGGTGATCGCGCCGACCGGTTCGAGCGTGAAGTACCCGATCGGCAGCCGCGCCAGGCCGAACAGCGAGCCGAACTGCGGGCGGTGGTCCTGCACCTGGCTGTGCTGGACGTTGAAGCGGACCGCGTTGCGCCCGGGTTCGGCGTAGATGCCGGAGCCGAGGAAACCGTTGCCCAGGAACGGTCCCTCGTACCAGGTCTTCGGCATCCGCCGCCAGCGGAGGTCCGCGGTCGCCAGGAAACCCGCCCAGTCGATGCTGTCGCCGCTCATCTCCGCGGCGCTGGCCGGGGGCAGCCCGACCGCTCCGGCGGCGATTCCCGCGAGGGCTCCGCCGAGCACTGTCCGGCGCGAGATGTCCATGTCCGTCAACCTCCTGGCTGCTAGTCAGGCAAACCCCATGCCGGAACGGTGCCGAGCGAAGGAACGTCACGCGGCCCGAAGTCCGGCCGGGCACCGCGCGGGGTGACAGTGACCGTGCCGCCCCGCCGCAACTCCAGCGTGATCCTGCGCGGACCCACCGGCCGCCACGACAACCGCCTGCCCCATTCGTCGCGCACGTCGATGTCGCCGTCGATCCCGTGGTCCAGAACCAGCGGCGCACCGGCTTCACTGCGCACCCGCACGAATTCCGTCGCTCCCCGCCGCCGCGAGGCGTCCACCAGGAACGCGCCCTCGGTGCGCAGCCCGGCGATCGACGCGTCCGGCCACTTCGCCGACACCGACGGGAACGCCTTCACCACTCCCCCGGAACCCTGCAGCACCATGTCCACAACGGACTGTGCGGCGGTGATCGGGCTTTCGATAGCGAAGTTCGAACCCTCGCGGTACATCGTGTTCGCGGTCAGTTCGGTGTCCGCGACGATGTTCCGGTCGAGGAAGAACTTCAGGTACCGCAAGGCTTCCTCGGGCTGGTCCATCACCGAGTTCATCGACGACGCGGCCGCGTAGCTGTAGCCGTGCCAGGCCGATTGGTCCGCCGACCAATGCCGGAAGGTGCGCGTCATGATGTCCTGATCGGCGGGCCGCTCCCAGTTGCGCTCCCGCAGCGGGTACAGCCAGAGCAGATGCGAGAAGTGCCGGTGCGAATCGGCGAGCCGGACGCCGTCGCCGATCAGCACGCCGTCGGCCGGATCCTCGTGGTACGGAACGAGTTTCGCCGCGATCTCCCGCCACATCGGCACCCGCGGCTCGTTCAGCCGCAGGATCCGCGCGGAGTCCACCAGCGTCGTCGCGGCCCAGCGGATCAACGACAGGTCATATGTGCAGTCGGACGCGTCGGCGTACTCCGGCGATCGCGTGAGCGGCAGGTGCAGCAGCCCGTCCGGACCGGTGAAGAGGAAGTGCCGGTAGAAGTTGAGCGCCTTCGCGAGCGTCGGGTACAGCACATCGCGCAGCACCGACTGATCGAGGTGATGCCGGTAAGCGAGCCAGACATTGTGCAAGCCCCACAACAGGTTCCCGGTCTGGTCCGTTTTGGACGTGGTCCCCGGAACGCCGACCGTCCGGACGCCGCCCGGCCGCAACCGCCAGTCCCCCGGATGCGAAAGCGCGTAGGTATCGCCGTCCCGGTACGCAGGCGGCACGGACACCTCGAGATTCGCGTGGTCGCGGCGGAACGTCTCAGTGACCGCATCCAACTCCGGATGGTTGGTGCTGTTCACGATCGGATAGGTGACCTGGACATTCAGGTTCCACCACACCGCCGTCCAGCTGTTGCCGATCTCCGGGAACCACGGCCCCCATTCGGCGGTCACCGGGCCGTCCTTGCGGGTCGCCGAGGCGATCTTGTAGAGCTGGATCCAGTAGAAGCGCTGGACCTGTTTGTCCGGCACCGACACGAAACTGCGCTGATGGAAGCTGTTCCACCAACGGCGGTGCCAGGCCAGCAGCAGATCCGGGTTCATCGCGAGCGTGCGATCGACCAGCGACACGGCGTCGCGGGTGTGCGTGGAACGCGGGAACGAATACGCGACGGTCGCCGCGAACAACCGCTTCGTGCCGACTCGCTTCTCCCGCCACGCCGTCGTATACCCGCCCCCAGCGGTCAACGGCTGCGCGCAATACCCGTTGGCCTGTTCAGGTTCGGGATTCGCGGTGTACTCCGGCGGCTTGCGCACCGTGCGGGTAGTCGCTGACACGAGCGGCGCGAAGCCCCATGCTGCCCCGGATTCGCCCGCGCTCGGGTCGAGCGAGACAAGCAGGACGCCGAGATCGTTGTGCACCACCGCGGAAAACGCGACCTGGCCGCGCGTGGTGGTGATGGTGCCGCCGAGTTCAGCGTTATACAGATCGAGGGTCCAGTCGACGCCGGTGATCGCTCCCGCGAAGGTGAGCGTGATCGCGCCGATCGGCAGCCTCGACAGCCCGATTCCGGCTTCCCACTGGTTGCGCTGGTCCTGGACCTGGGTGTGGCTGAGCATGAACTTGAGCACCTGCGGCGTCGCGCCCGCGTAGGCCTGCACGCCGAGGTAGCCGTTGGCGAGGAACGGGGCCTCCTGCCAGTTCTTCGGCAACCGCTGCCAGCGCATCCGGGCATCCATCGCGACATCCCGATGCGGGCTGCTGCGCTGCGCGGCCGACCCGGGCGGCGCACCCTGCGCCCACAGCCCTCCGAAGGCCGCCACTCCGGCTGCGATCGACACGGATCGAAGCACCGTCCGCCGCGACACCTCGACCATGAGGCCCTCCGGATTCATATTACGTTTCGCCCTCGCTGACGCGGGGTGAGCGGAATATATCCAGACAGAGCAGGCGAAAGCCAGAGTTGTTCACCCGGAAAGCCCTACATACATCCGATGACTGGGATTTGCCGGCTGCCGGTTCAGATACGTGAAAACCCGCTACGGCACCGGGACAATCACCGGTCAGGATGGACCACGCGGTACCGCAGATGCGTGACGCCGCGGCCTTCGAGCCGCCGCACGGGTTCCAGTTCGACGCGGCCGAGTCCCGTCGGCTCGAACAACCGCCGTCCCTCGCCCAGCAGCACCGGGACGAGGTGCAGTTCCAGTTCGTCGAGCTGGCCCGCTGCCAGCAGAGCCTGCGCCGCACCCGCGCCGTGGACGAGCACGGCTCGGCCTCCCGATTTGTCCCGGGCCTCGTCGGCGCACGCGTTGACGTCGGTGTAGAACCGCGCGCTGCCCGGCGGCTCGTCGGCCGGATCGACGCGGTGGGTGAGCACGTGGATCGGCACGCCGTCGTGGTGGTCGCCGTTCCATCGCTTGGCCAGCTCGAACGTGCGACGTCCGGAGACGACGGCGCCGGTGGACGAGGCCTCGGCGTACACCTGCCCGTTGATCCCCTCGGCCATGCGGTCGTCGAGCCAGTCGAACAACCGTCCGCCGCCGCGGCCGAGTTCCTGTCCCGGGCGGTCGTCCGGCCCGGCGATGTACCCGTCGACCGACATGGACATGTACAGCCGCAGCGGTGTCCGGCTCATCGTCCCGCCCCGCTTTCGGGCCAGTCGGCGACGGTCATGCCGTCGAGGTGCCCCGCGGGCCACTGGACGAGTTCGATCCGCCGCCCGTCCGGGTCGGCGAGGAACGTCGTCTTCATGCCGTGCCCGTGGTCCTGCACCGCGGTGACGGGCTCGATCCCGCGGGCGGCCAGGTCGTCGAGCTTCGCGGTCAACGACTCCACTTGCACGACGAGGTGACTCAGGTCGGTGCCGCGCTCGACCGGCTCGCCGTCGTGCACCAGCTCGACGGCGACGAACTCGTCGCCGGGGAGCTTGAGCATGGTCAACTGCCCGATCGGCGTCTCGGGCACGGCGCCGACGACCTCGTAGCCGAGCGCCGAGTAGAACTCCAGTGACCGGGGAAGATCGGTCACCCGCAAGCCCAGGTGCAGGGTCCTCATTCCGGTGCCTCCTTCGCGTGCGCGTGGCCCGCTGCGAGCCGCACTCACCGGTGCGTCGATCGCACGGCACCGGATTCGACAACCGGAGGAGAATTTCTGTTCTGCGCGCCCGGCGGCACGGACTTCAGAGCAGCGGCAGCTCCACCCGCTCCAGCCAAGCAGCGAAAAACTCCCGCAACGACCGCCCCGCATAAGACTCCGCCAGCGACACGAACTCTTCCGTCGTCACCGCGGCATGCCGGTTCTCCACCGCCCACGCCTTCACCAGCGCGAAAAACGCCGGATCACCGATCTCCCCGCGCAGCGCGTGCAGCGTCAGCCCGCCACGCTTGTACACCCGCTCGTCGAACATCCGCGCCACACCGGGATCACCGATCGTGACGTCGGCCGGCTTGGCCCGCACCCGCGCGTACCACGCCCGGGCCAACGCCTCCGCCGGCTCGCCGCCGGACCGTTCCGACCACAGCCACTCGGTGTAGGTGGCGAAGCCTTCGTTGAGCCAAATGTGTTGCCAGTCCGCGACAGTCAGGCTGTTGCCGAACCACTGGTGCGCCAGTTCGTGCACCACGAGCCGTTCGTGAGTGCGCTTGCCGTCCACGTGGTTGGCGCCGAAGATCGCCATCCCCTGCGCTTCGATCGGGTCGTCGAGGTCGTCGTCGGTCACGACCACCACGTACTCGCCGAACGGGTACGGCCCGAACCAGTCCTCCAGCGCGTCCATCATCCGGCCCTGGCGGCCGAAGTCCCGAGCGAACGCCCGGCGCAGCCGAGGGGGCACCGCGGCCCGCTGCACGACGCCGCCGGGGCGGTCCGCGGTCAGCTCCGGAACCCAGGTGCCGTCGGACAATTCGAGGTCTTCGTAGCGGCCGATCTGGACGCTCACCAGGTACGTCGAGGTCGGCTCCGGCCGTTCGAAGACCCACTTCGTGGTGCTCGCCGACTGGTAGCGCGACACGAGATTCCCCGTCGCCGCAACGAGATACGGCGACGACGTCGCGACCGCGATCCGGTAGCTCGCCTTGTCCGCCGGGTGGTCGTTGCACGGGAACCACGACGGCGCGCCCACCGGCTGGCTCGCCACCAGCGCGCCGTCGGTCAGTTCGTCCCAGCCGATGTCGCCCCACCGGCTGCCGACCGGCTTCGGGTTGCCCGCGTAGCGGATCTCGACCTCGAACTCGGTCCCGGCCGGCACCGACCGCGCAGGCTTGACCTGCAGCTTCAGGCCGCGCCGCACATACTTCGCCGGTTTGCCCTCGACCAGCACGCGCGACACCCGGAACTCGCCGAAATCGAGCGTCAGCCGCGAAAGCGCCTGGGTGGCCTCACAGGTGAGCACCGCGGTGGCGGACAACCTGTTCGGACCAATGCGGTAGTCGAGATCGAGGTCGTAATGCCGGACCCGGTAGCCGCCGTTCCCGTGCGCGGGCAGGTATCCGTCGCCCGAGGTCTCCGCTCCGGGCGCGGCCGTTTTCCCGTTCACCCGCACCGAAACCCGCTTTCGCCCGCCGCCGTGATCTTCTCCAGGATGAGGCACCGAGAGAGGGTCCGCAACGGTCGTGCCCTCACCGCCGCCAGGCCGAGATCGGATTGCCGAGCCAACGCGAGTCCGCGGGCACCGCGTCGCCGCGCGTCACGAGCGAGCCGGGGCCCACCGTGGTGCGCGCGCCGATGCTCGCGCCCGGCAGCACGATCCCGTGCGGGCCGAGCGTCGCGCCCTCTTCGAGCGTCACCCGCGACATGGTCATGATCCGGTCGTGGAACAGGTGCGTCTGCACCACGCAGCCGCGGTTGATCGTCGCGCCGTCGCCGAGGGAGACCAGGTCCGACTCGGGCAGCCAGTAGGTGTCGAGCCACACGCCGCGGCCGATCTTGACGCCCATCGTGCGCAGCCACGCGGGCAGCAGCGGCGTACCGCCGAGCGACCCGATCAGCCACGGCACCGCGAGCGCCTCGACGAACGTGTCGGCCAGCTCGTTGCGCCACACGAACGAACTCCACAGCGGATGGTCGATCTCGCGGAACTTGCCGACCAGCAGCCACTTCGCCGCGGTCGCGGTGAGCGCCGCGACGATCCCGGCGGCCAGCAGCACCGGCCCGGCCAGCAGCGCGGCGGCCCAGAAACCGCCCCACGCCGCGAGTGCCAGCAGCGCGAACGCGACGCCGACGGTCAGCGCGACCGCGCACATCACCGGCAGGATCCGGCACAGCTCGACCAGCGCCCGCGCCGCCTTGAGGTGCAGCGGCGGCGTGTAGGTGCGGCTGGTGTCGCTCTCCTCCACCGCGCGGCGCACCGGCAGCGGCGGCATGCCCAGGTACGACGAGCCCTTCTTCGCCTTCGCCGGCGTCGAGGACAGCACCCCGACCAGCCCGCGCTTCGGCACCGAACGGCCCGGCGCGGTCATCCCCGAGTTGCCGAGGAACGCCTGCTTGCCGATCCGCGCCGGGGCGGCGTGCAGCCAGCCGTGGCCCAGTTCGTAGGTGGCGACCATGGTGTCGTCGGCCAGGAACGCGCCACTGTCCACTTTGGTCATCTTCGGCAGCGCGAGCACAGTCGACGCCTCGACGTTGCGGCCGACCTTCGCGCCGAGCAGCCGCAGCCACACCGGCGTGAACAGGCTGGCGTACAACGGGAACAGGCCTTCGCGGGCCATCCCCATCAGCCGCTCGGTCGCCCAGACCTGCCACGCGACGCGGCCGTGCACCGGGTGGTAGCCCTCGACCATGCCGACGCCCAGCGCGCGGACACCGGCCAGCACGAGCAGCGCGTACGTCAGGAAGTACGCGACGGTGGCGACCGGCACGAACAGCAGCGCCTGGCGCAGCGCGGCGCTCAAGCTCGAGGTGCCAGCGACCGCGTAGCCGATCACCGCGACGCCCGGCAGCGCGGCGATCCCGGGCAGCAGCCCGAGGAACACCGAGGTCGCGCCGTACACCGAAGCCCAGAACCGCGACCGCGGCGGACGGCTCGACGGCCACTTCAGCGCGTCCTTGACGTCCGAGCGCACCGCGGGCGAACCGGCCCAGCGCTGACCGGCCGGGACCGCACCGCGCACGGTCGAACCGGCGGCGATCTCCGCGCCCTTGCCGATCCGGGCGCCGGGGAACAGCGTGCTGCGCGCGCCGACCCGGGCCTCGGCCCCGATCCGCATCTTGCCGATGTGCACGACGTCGCCGTCGACCCAGTGGCCGGACAGGTCGACCTCGGGCTCCACCGCCGCGCCGCGGCCCAGCTTGAGGAAACCGGTGACCGGCGGCGGCGAGTGCAGGTCGACGTCCTTGCCGATGCGCGCGCCCAGCGCCTTCGCGTACGTCGTCATCCACGACGCGCCCGCGACACTGTCCGCACCGCTGAACTCAGCCAGCTTCTCGGCGGTCCACAGTCGCAAGTGGACACTGCCGCCACGCGGGTACGTGCCGGGGCGCACCCCGGACAGCAGCACGCGCGCGCCGCCCGCGGCGATGGCGATCCGCCCGGCCGGGGTGAACAGCACGAGCCAGGCGAGCACCAGCCACGCCCAGTTCAGCGTCGGCGCCCAGGAAACGCCCAGCAGCGCCAGCACGTTCGAGCAGGCGGCGGCGAGCGTGGTCCAGCGCAGCCCGACGAGCCCCATCAGCGGGACCATCAGCAGGGACTGCACGAGCCCGGCGCGGCGCGGCGTCGGCGCGATCTCGCGGCGCTCGGTCTCCTCGCCGCTCAGCGCGTCCAGCTTCGCGGCCAGCGCGCCCAGCTTCGGGTTCTGGTAGATGTCGCTGACCGACACCTCGGGGTGGCGGGTGCGGATGCGCGCGATCAGCTGCGCCGCGGTGAGACTGCCGCCGCCGTTGGTGAAGAAGTCGGCGCCGGCGTTGCTCACCGACACGCCGAGGATTTCGCTCCAGCCTTCGGCGAGCCATGCCTCGGTGGGCGACAGCCCGGCCGCGCTCGCGTCCACAGTGGACAGCGGCCACGGCAGCGCGTTGCGGTCGACCTTGCCGGACGTGCGGGTCGGCAGGTCCTCGATCGTCGCGAGCAGCGGCACCAGCGCGGCGGGCAGCTGCGCGCGCAGCCGGGTCGCGGCGTCGTCGGTGTCGAGCGTTTCGCCGTCCTCGGGCACGATATAGCCGACCAGGACCTGGTTGCCCGCCTTGGTGCGGCGGACCGCGGCAGCCGCGCCGCGCACGCCGGGCAGCGCCTGCAGGGCCGCGTCGACCTCGCCCAGCTCGATCCGGCGGCCGCCGAGCTTGATCTGCTCGTCGAGCCTGCCGAGGAACAGCAGGCCTTCCGGCTCCGCGCGGACCATGTCGCCGCTGCGGTAAGCGCGCTCCCAGCCCATCGACGGCAGCGGCGCGAACTTCTGCGCGTCCTTCTCCGCGTCGAGGTAGCGGGCCAGCCCGGCCCCGCCGATGACCAGCTCGCCGGTCTCGCCCATGGCGACCGGCTCGCCCTCTTCGTTCACCACGACGAGCTGCCAGCCGACCAGCGGCAGCCCGATCCGCACCGGGCCCTCGCCGGTCATCTGCGCGGCGCAGGCGACGACGGTCGCCTCGGTGGGGCCGTAGGTGTTCCACACTTCGCGGCCTTCGACGGCCACGCGCTCGGCCAGCTCCGGCGGGCAGGCTTCGCCGCCGAAGATGAGCAGGCGCACGTCTTCCAGCGCGTCCGCCGGCCACAGCGCGGCCAGCGTCGGCACCGTCGAGACGACAGTGATGCCCTGCGCGACCAGCCACGGGCCGAGGTCGACGCCGGTGCGCACCAGCGCGCGCGGCGCGGGCACCAGGCAGGCGCCGTGCCGCCAGGCCAGCCACATCTCTTCGCAGGAGGCGTCGAACGCGACGCTCAGCCCGGCCAGCACCCGGTCGCCGGGGCCGATCGGCTCGTCGGCCAGGAAAAGCTGTGCTTCGGCGTCCACGAAGGCCGCCGCCGAGGCGTGCGTGACCGCGACGCCCTTCGGCTTGCCGGTGGAGCCGGAGGTGAAGATGATCCACGCGTCGTCGGCCGGACCGGGCTCGCCGGTGGCTCCGCTCGGGGTCCCGGCGACGGTGATCTCGCCGTCGGTGGCGATCGCGGCGACGCCGGCCTCGCCGAACACCAGCTCGGCACGCTCGTCGGGGTCGTCCGCGTCGACCGGCACGTACGCCGCGCCGACCGATAGCGTCGCCAGGATCGCGACGTACAGCTCGGCGGAGCCGGAGGAGATCCGGATGCCGACGCGGTCGCCGCGGCCGACGCCGTGTTCGCGCAGCTTGCGGGCGTACGCGTCGATCTCTTCCATCAGCCGGCGGTAGCTCAGCGGGCCGGTGCCGTCGTCGAGCGCCGCAGCATTCGGGTGCTTCTCCGCGGTGGCGGTGAGGATGTCCAGGAGGGTGCGCTCGGCGGCCGGGGCGGCGGTCTCGAACAGAGCGGGCGAGAGCGCGGCCTCGACGGCGAGAGTCAGGGCTTCGGTGCTGCCGGAATCGGCGGTCAGCGTCACCGGGCCACCTCGGCGGCCGGGCGCGCTCCGGTATTCCGGAACGACGTGAACAGGGACGAACTCTGGGCGCGCAAGCCCATCACTCACCTTTCGCGAGCGTCATTCGGGCTTGCCGTCCGAATGAGGCGCCCGTAGCGACCGTCCACCTTACGCGGCAATCAAGCCCAGGTCGCGTCAGGGTAACGGCCGCGTGTCGGACGTCACCACACGCAGGTCCGGCAAGGGATAACCCCAATGTGGCATTGGGTGCATCTCACGCACCGAATGCCACATTGGGTGCGTCCAATGCACCCAATGTGGCATTGGGGCGTTTGCCGGTCAGCGGTTGCGGGCCGCTTTTCCGCCCGCCTTCGGCTTCTGCTTCTTTTCCCGGACGCGCACATTCACCCGGACGGGACTTCCCGCGAAGCCGAACTGCTCGCGGAATTTCCGCTCGATGAACCGGCGGTACCCGGCCTCGAGGAACCCGGTGGTGAACAGCACCAGCGTCGGCGGACGGATGCCCGCCTGCGTCGCGAACAGCACCTTCGGCTGCTTGCCGCCGCGCACCGGCGGCGGCGTGGCCGCGACGAGGTCCGACAGCCAGCCGTTGAGCTGGCCGGTCGAGACGCGCTGGTCCCACGAAGACAGCGCCGTGCGCAGGGCGGGCGCGAGCTTGCGCACCGCGCGCCCGGTGAGCGCGGAGACGTTGACCTTCTCCGCCCACGGCACCCGCACGAGGCCGCGGTCCAGCTCGCGCACCATCGCGTACCGGCGGTCCTCGTCGACCAGGTCCCACTTGTTGAACACGAGCACGCACGCGCGGCCCGCCTCGACCACCATCGTCAGCACCCGCAGGTCCTGCTCGGTCAGCGGTTCCGAGGCGTCCAGCAGCACGAGCGCGACCTCGGCCGCGTCGATCGCGGTCTTGGTGCGCAGCGAGGCGTAGTACTCCGCGCCGTCGGCGAAGTTGACGCGCTTGCGCAGGCCCGCGGTGTCCACGAACCGCCAGACCTCGCCGTCCAGCTCGACCAGCGAGTCGACCGGGTCCACCGTGGTGCCCGCGACCGAGTCGACCACCGAGCGCTGCTCGCCGGAGAGCTTGTTGAGCAGGCTGGACTTGCCGACGTTCGGCTTGCCGACCAGCGCGACGCGGCGCGGCCCGGCGGTCACCGTGCCGGCTTCGCGCGGCGCCTCGGGCAGCGCGGCCATGACGGCGTCGAGCAGGTCGCCCGAGCTGCGCCCGTGCAGCGCGCTGACCGGGTGCGGCTCGCCGAGGCCCAGCGACCACAGCGACGCGGTGTCGGCCAGCAGCCGGTCGTCGTCCACCTTGTTCGCGGCCAGCAGCACCGGCTTCTTCGAGCGGCGCAGCACGCGCGCGACGGCCTCGTCGGTGGCGGTGGCCCCGACCGTCGCGTCGACGACCAGCAGCACCGCGTCCGCGGTCTGCATGGCCATCTCGGCCTGCGTCGCGACCGAGGCCTGCAGGCCGGTGGCGTCGGGCTCCCAGCCGCCGGTGTCGACGAGCGTGAACCGGCGACCGGCCCAGAACGCGTCGTAGGCGACGCGGTCGCGCGTCACGCCCGGCACGTCCTGCACGACCGCTTCCCGGCGGCCGAGAATGCGGTTGACCAGCGTGGACTTGCCCACGTTCGGCCGCCCGACCACGGCGAGCACCGGCTGCGCGGCGGCCGCCCGGCCGTCGGCTTCCTCGGCCTCGATCTGCGCGTCGAGCGCGGCGAACTCGGACTCGTCCGACCAGCTTCCGTCGACCTCGCCGAGACCGTCCACCGCACTGTCGGCGGCGTCAAACCCTGTCATCGTTTCCCACTTCACCTACGGCGTGGCGAACCCGTGTTCGCCGCGCCAGTCGTCCAAAGCCTGCACGAGCGCCGCGAGCTGCGCGCGGAGCTCCTCGGTGCCCTGGTCCAGGCCTTTGCGGCCCGGACCGACCTTCATCGCGAACGGCTCCCCGAAGAGGACGTCCACGCGCGGGCGCCAGCGGCGTTTGCCGTCAGCCGGCTTGCGCGTCCCGCGGATCGCGATCGGCAGCACCGTGGCTCCCGAAGCGCGCACCAGCCACGCCGCACCGCGTTCAGCGGCCCCGACGTCGCCCTCGCCGCGAGTGCCCTCTGGGAAGATCCCGACCGCCCCGCCCGCCTTGAGCACCCCGACCGCCGTGGTCAGCGGCGTCCGGTCGATCTCGCCCCGGCGGACCGGGATCTGGCCGATCGCCCGCAGGAACCAGCCTCCGATCCCTTTGAACAGCTCGGCCTTGGCCAAGAACGCGCTGCGCCTCGGAAGCATTCCGATCACCAGCTGCGGATCGACGTTCGAGCTGTGGTTCGAGATCACCAGCAGCGGCCCCTCGGCGGGCACCCGGTCCCGGCCGTGCACCCGGATCCGGAACGCCGGACGCAGATAATACCGGCCCGCCGTGCGCCCGATGTCGAGCAGGAGGCCGTTCGCCCCCTCGGGGAGGGCCCCGCTCACCGGCTGACCCCGGCCTCGGCGGCGGCCGGTTCGGCCGGGCAGTCGCCCAGCAGGCCCCGGCCGCGGGCGAGTTCGGCCAGCGCGACGATCACCTGGTCGATGGTCAGCTCGGAGGTGTCCACCTGGACCGCGTCCCCGGCCGCGCGCAGCGGCGAGGCGGCGCGGGTGGAGTCGATCCGGTCGCGGCGCTCCACCGATTCGCGGGCGGACTCGACGCTCGAGGCCCGGCCCGCCGCGGAGTCCTGGGTGTTCCGCCGCGCGGCGCGGACCTCGGCCGAGGCGGTGAGGTAGATCTTGAGCGGCGAATCCGGCGCGACGGTGGTGCCGATGTCGCGGCCCTCCACGACGATCCCGCCGTCGTCCTCGATCGCGTCGGCGATGATCCGGCGCTGGCGGGCGACGAGGACCTCGCGCACCTGCGGCACGGCCGACACCGGCGACACCGCGCCGGTCACCTCGGGGCCGCGGATCTCGGCGGCGACGTCCTCGCCGTGCAGCCGGACGTCCGGCCGCTCCGGGTCGGTGCCGAGCGCGAAGTCGACGTCGTGCGCGAGCGCGCCGATCGCGTGTTCGTCGGCGAGGTCGACCCCGGCCCGCAGCACGGCCAGCGTGACGACGCGGTACATCGCTCCGGTGTCGAGGTAGCGGGCGCTCAGCCGCCGGGCGAGCTTGCGCGCGACCGTGGTCTTGCCGGTTCCCGACGGGCCGTCCAGCGCGACCACCCCACGTAGGGCTCCCGTCACCGATGTTCTCCTCACGTTCGTCCCGCACTCCCGGTCCGGTTCATTCTGCCGGTAGCCGGTCGCACCACCTCAGGCGGTGTCCACGGCGCAAGGGTCAGTCGGCGCTAGACAAGCTAGCGGCGCTAAGTTAGCGTTGCACTTGTTCCTAGCACTGCTAACTCACTGGGGTTCCCATGCTGATCACCGCTTACGTCCTCGCCGCCATCCCCGTCCTCGGGATCATCTACGTCGGCTTCACCTATCTGTTCGCCCCGGCGAAGACCGCCGCGACGTTCGGCCTGCGCGAGATCCCGACCGGCTCGACGGCGTTCTTCGAGATCAAAGGCGACCGCGACCTCGGCACCGGGCTGATCCTCGGGGTCGCGATGCTGGCGGGCACCCCGCAGCTGGTCGGCTGGCTGCTGCTGGCCGCGACCGTCATGCCGGTCTGCGACATGCTGATCATCCTGCGGCACAAGGGGAAGAAGGGAATGGCCTACGGCGTGCACGGCGCGACCGCCGCGTTCATGGCCGTGACGGCGGTGCTGTTCCTGCTGGGCTGAACTCCGCGAATCGGACAATGAGTTACCGTGGCTGACGTGAACGTCGAAGTCACCCCTCTTCCCGGAATCGGTGTCCGCAAGGACTTCGCCACCCGCGCGGGACGCCGCATCGGCGTCGTCACCCAGCGGGACGGCAAGATCGAGCTGATCGTCTCCAAATCCGACGATCCGGACGCCTGCCTCGCTTCGCTGCCGCTGACCGCGGACGAGGCGGGCGCGCTCTCGAACCTGCTGGGCGCGCCGCAGCTGGTGGCACAGCTGAACGAGGAGCACCGCGAGCTGCCGGGCATCAACACGAAGCAGCTGCCGATCACCGCGGACAGCCCGTTCGACGGCCGTTCGCTCGGCGACACCGCGATGCGCACGCGCACCAGCGTTTCGATCGTGGCGGTGATGCGGGCGGGCCAGGTGCACCCGTCGCCGACGCCGGACTTCCTCTTCACCGCGGGCGACCTGCTCGTCGTGGTCGGCACGTCCGAGGGCCTGGAAGCCGCCGCCAAGATCCTCAAGCACGGCTGATGGATCACACCGCACTCTCCCTGGTCGAACTCGGCGCGGTCTTCTTCGTGCTCGGCGCGCTCGGCAGGCTCGCCGGCCGGATCGGCCTCTCCCCCATCCCCCTGTACCTCCTCGGCGGCCTGTGCTTCGGCTCCGGCGGCCTGATCCCGCTCGCCGACATCGGCGATTTCGCCCACCTCGCCAGCGAAATCGGCGTGGTGCTGCTGCTTCTGCTGCTCGGCCTGGAGTACTCCGCGGCCGAACTGTTCACCGGCATGCGGCGGTCGTGGACCGCGGGCCTGGTGGACATCGTGCTCAACGCCGCACCCGGCGCGGCGGTCGCGCTGATCCTGGGCTGGGGCCCGATCGGCGCGTTCGTCATGGCGGGCGTCACGTACATCTCGTCGTCCGGCATCATCGCGAAGGTCCTCGGCGACCTCGGCCGGCTCGGCAACCGGGAAACGCCGGTGGTGCTGTCGATCCTCGTGTTCGAGGACCTCGTGATGGCGCTGTACCTGCCGATCCTCACCGCGATCCTCGGCGGCGTCAGCCTGCTCGGCGGCCTGGAGGCGGTCGGCATCTCGCTGCTGGTGATCACCGTGGTGCTGGTGATCGCGCTCAAGTTCGGCCGCTACGTCTCGGCGCTGGTGGACAGCGACGACCGGGAAGTGTTCCTGCTCAAGATCCTCGGCGCGGCGCTGCTGGTGGCCGGGATCGCGTCCGCGCTGCAGGTTTCCGCGGCCGTTGGGGCGTTCCTGCTCGGCATCGCGGTGTCCGGCTCGACCGCGCACAACGCGACCCGGCTGCTGGAGCCGCTGCGGGACTTGTTCGCCGCGATGTTCTTCGTGGTGTTCGGGTTGAACACCAATCCGGCGTCGATCCCGCCGGTCCTCGGGTGGGCCGCGGTGCTCGCGGTGGTGACGACGCTGACGAAGGTGGCCACCGGATGGTGGGCCGCGCGAAGGCAGAAGATCGGCCGGTTGGGCCGGGCTCGTGCCGGAGCGGCTTTGGTTGCGCGGGGCGAGTTTTCGATCGTCATCGCCGGACTGGCGGTCACCGCTGGCGCGGTGGACGGCGAACTCGCCGCGCTCGCTACGGCGTACGTGCTGCTGATGGCGATCCTCGGCCCGACCGCGGCGCGAGTGGTCGAGCCGGTCGCGAAAGCCTTGCAGCGCAAGGCAGCCTCGAAAGAAACCGTCACCGCCAACTGACGTCCGTGAGGGGAACCCTGAGGGAATCTGATTCCCTCAGGGTTCCCCTCACGGCTTTTGTCAGCGCAGGTCGAAGCGCGCTGCCGCGGGGACGTGCGCCAGCGGACCCGCCGGAGCGGATTCCGTCCACGGGCGCGCCGGGACCGTGCCTGCCAGCGAAATCCGGGCCGACGTCTTGGCCAGGTCGATGGTCAGCTTCGGCGGATTCGCGGGCGCGGTGATGAAGCTGTTGTCCGTCCCGCCGATCACCAGCGCCAGCCGGTGCCCGGCCGGGACGATGTGGTCCGTGCTCGCGAGCCGGAACGTCATCGTGTACGCCTTGCCCGGCGTGAGCCGCGCTTCCCGGCTCAGCGACTGGTAATTCGCCAGGTCCGCCCAGCCGCGGCTGATGATCGTGTAGTCCACCTTCTTCGTGTCCGCGCTGGTCACCTTGTAGCAAGCGCTGTCGCCGTCGGTGCTCGAACCCCAGCACGTGCGGTCCGTGCCGGTCACGATTCCCTCGCCAGGGCCGGAGAAATTGCGGATCGTCGCCGGGCCGTAGTCCACCAGCATCGCCGACAGGTGCGCGGTCGAGGTGCTCGGCGTGGCCGTCACGGTGATCGACGAGGTGCCCGAGACCTGCACCGGCGAGGTGAGCGCGGCGGTGCTGTAGAGCACGCGGTTCGCCGACGTGGCCGACGGATTCGCCGCCCACTCGTTCTCCCCCGCCTGCGGGTTGTCGGTGAACGACGCGGTGCCCCGGCTGCCTGCGGTGCCGAGCATGCCGACGCCTGGTGTACGGCCTGGTTGCGGACGCAGGACCGTTTCCTTGGTGCCCGGCGCCGGGTAGGTCGCTTCGTTCGCCCACTGGTCCGGCTGGCGCTCGACGGTCGCCATCGGTTCCTTCTCGATGCCGTTGTCGATGCCCATCAGGTAGTGGTCGAACCACCGGTGCAGGGTGTCGACCCACTCGGTGCGGCGGTAGTCGAACGGGTCGACGTGGCCGGTCTGCGCGAGCCAGATCTTGCGCTGCACGCCCTTCGCGGCGAGCGCGTCCCACCATTGGCCGTAGTTGATCGGCATGACGTTCAGGTCGTTGACGCCGTGCGAGACGAACACGCTGGCGCGCACGTTCTTCGCGTTCGCCACGTAGTCGCGCTCCGCCCACAGCGGACCGTAGTCGCCGTTCGCGGTCGCGCCCTCGGCGAGTTTCCGGTTCTGCGCCGAGCAATCCTGGCCGCCGTTGCGCCGCTCGACGGTCTGCGCGAGCCCGTCCGGGTTGAAGCCGAACGAGACGCCGTCCGAGCGGTAGTAGTCGTACCAGGAGCTGATCGCGGAGATCGGCACGATGGTCTTGAGCCCTTCGACGCCGGTCGAGGCGACGCCGTTGGCGATGGTGCCGTCGTAGGACTTGCCGATCATCCCGACGCCGCCGTCGCTCCAGTCCGCCGACATTTTCGTGCCGCCGGTCTTCGCGGTGTAGCCGGTGGCGCGGCCGTTCAGCCAGTCGACGACCTTCTTGGCCGACTGGACGTCCGAGTTGCCGCCGACGTCGACGCAGCCGGTCGACCGGTTGGTGCCAGCCAGGTCCACGAGCACCGTCGCGTACCCGCGCGGCACGAAGTAGTTGTCGTAGAACAGCGGGAAGCCGACCGGGCGACCCTGCGCGTCGTAGGTCTTGAACTGGGTTTCGTTGCCGCGCCCCACCGAGGAGTAGTACGGGCTGGCGTCCATGATCACCGGGATCTTCTTGCCCGCCTCGGCCGGTTCCTTCGGCCGCACGATGTCGGCGGCGACCCGGTCCGGGACGCCGTCCCCGTCGCCGTCCCGGCCGAGGTCGACCCACACCGTTTCGCGGATCGCCCCGGCGTAGTCGTACTGCGGTTCGCTCGCGGTTCTCGCCGGGGCGGCCGTCGCGGCCGCCGGCACCACCGCTCCCGCGGCCAGCACCGCGGCGGCGCACAGCCCTGTCAGCACACGCATTCCCGTCGCCCTCCAGAGTCGTCGTCGGGTGCCGACAACTCTGGCCGGGCGGCCGGACCCGGCATCAGGGCCGAAAGTGGGGAACCGGTCAGAGTCCCACGGTGCGGTACAGCGTGCCGACCTCGCCGCGGTTGAGCCTGCGGATGGTGCCCTGGCGCTGGTTGCCGAGCTGCACGTCGCCGACCGCGGTGCGCACGAGCTTGCGGACCGGGTGCCCGGTGGCCGCCATCAGCCTGCGCACGATGTGCTTGCGGCCCTCGTGGATCACCAGCTCGATCATGCTCCGGCCGGAATGCATGTCCTTGACCCGGAACTGGTCGACCTTCACGATCCCGTCCGGCAGCTCCCAGCCCGCGCGCAGCTCCTTGCCCAGCCCGCGCGGCACCAGGCCCTCGACCTCCGCGAAGTACGTCTTGAGCACCCGGTACGACGGGTGCATCAGGCGGTGCCCGAGGTCGCCGTCGTTGGTCAGCAGCAGCAGGCCCTCGGTGTTCTCGTCGAGCCGCCCGACGTGCACGACGCCCGGGGTCTCCTCCCACCGGCCGCGGAGGTAGTCGCCGACGCACGGGCGGCCCCGGTCGTCCGACATCGTCGAGTGCACGCCCTTGGGCTTGTTGAACGCGAGGTACACGAGGTCGTCGCGGAGGTTGACCCGCGTGCCGTCGACGTGGATCACCGCCTCGTCCGGGTGCACGCGGCGGCCCAGCTCGGTGACGACCTCGCCGTCCACCTCCACCCGGCCGGCCGCGATCAGGTCCTCGGCCGCCCGGCGCGACGCCACGCCGGCCTGCGACAGGACCTTCTGCAGGCGGATGCCGTCGGGGTGTTCGTCAGATGTCATCGATGGTGTCCACTTCGGGTAGCAGCGGAGCGATCGGGGGAAGGTCGTTCAGCGACGACAGCCCCAGTCGCTCCAGGAACAGCTCGGTCGTCACGTACAGCGTGCCCGTGGTCTCCGGGTCGGTGCCCATCTCCTCGATGAGCCCCCGCGCCAGGAGAGTCCGGATCACGCCGTCCACGTTCACCCCGCGCACCGCGGCGACCCGGGCCCGGGTGACCGGCTGCCGGTACGCGATCACGGCGAGGCTCTCCAGCGCGGCCCTGGTCAGCTTCGACCGCTGGCCGTCCAGCAGGAGCTTCTCCACGAACGGGGCGTAGGTGTCCCTAGTGTAGAACCGCCACCCTTCGCCCACGCGCCGCAGGTCGATCCCGCTCGCGCGCTCGGTGAACTTCTGCGCCATCGTCCGCAGCGCGACGGTCACCCTGGCGACCGGCTGCTGCAGCGTCTCGGCGAGGGAATCCTCGGCGATCGGCGAATCCACGACGAGCAGGAGAGCTTCGAGAGCGGCTTCGAGCGCCTCGTCCGACTCGACGCTGGGCAGGCCGCTGTCCACGGCGACCAGTCCTTCGTCGTCGGCTGGCTCGGCGGCTTCGGCTTCCGGCTCAGTTTCGGATGGCTCCGAGGCTTCGGGTTCCGGCTCGACGGCGTCGACGGGTTCCGGCTCGGCCTCATTTTCCGGCTGCGGCGCGGCTTCCGGCTCGGTCTCCTCGGCCTCGACCGGCTCGGCGGCGGCTTGTTCGGCTTCGACCTGAGCCTCTTCCGCCGGAGCGGCCGGAGTCTCCTCGGCCTCCGCCGTCGCGCGGTCGTCTTCGGTGCTCACCCGTATTCCTCCTCCTCGGCCGCCGCGCGGTCGTGCTCGGCGGCGGCGGACGCCTCGGCCACGCTGCCGCCGGTCCAGCGGACGTGCAGTTCCGCCAGTGCCTCCAGCTGGTCGAACTGCACCGACGATTCGCGGTACAGCTCCAGCAGCGCGAGGAACCGGGCCACGACCTCCACCGTGTGCTCGCAGTCCGAGGTCAGTTCCTTGAACGTCGCCTGCCCGG
Organism: Amycolatopsis sp. cg13; assembly: GCF_041346965.1. Classification (GTDB taxonomy): domain Bacteria; phylum Actinomycetota; class Actinomycetes; order Mycobacteriales; family Pseudonocardiaceae; genus Amycolatopsis. Next base: position 30,889 of record NZ_CP166848.1, on the reverse strand, counting down.
CCTCGGCGAGCTTCACCCGCAGCAGCGCGGCGTGCTCGCGGACGGACACGCGGCCCATGTGGATGTGCGCGATCGACACCTGCGGCGGCGGTTTCGGCCGGAACACCGCGACCGCGATCTCCGCGAACCGCTCCGGCGTGACGCCCAGCATCACCTCCGGCAGCAGCCCGAGGTACCGCTCCTCCAGCGCCACCGACCGCGGATACCGCCGCAGCGCACCCTCTTCCAGCTCGCCGAACAGCGCGGCGACCTGCTTGTACGCGCGGTACTGCAGCATGCGCGCGAAGAGCACGTCGCGGGCTTCCAGCAGGGCCAGGTCGTCCTCGTTCTCGACCTCGGCCGCGGGCAGCAGCCGGGCGGCCTTGAGGTCGAGCAGGGTCGCCGCGATCACCAGGAACTCGGTGGTCTCGTCGAGGTTCCAGTCCGGGCCGAGCGCGCGGGTGTAGGCGATGAAGTCGTCGGTGACCGTGTGCAGGGCGACCTCGGTGACGTCCAGCTGGTGCTGCGAGATCAGCTGCAGCAGCAGGTCGAACGGGCCCTCGAAGTTCTGCAGCCGCACCTTGAACTTCGACGCGTTCTCCTCGGCGGCGGCGTATCCCTCGGGGATGGTGCCGCCGTGCACCGTCTCGTGCTCGGCCGGAGCCTCGGAAGGCGCGGCGTTCTCCGGGGATTCCTCCGGAGCTTCCGCGCCCGCGGTGCTTTCCGGAGCCGCGCCGTTGCCGGGTTCCGCCGTGCCGTCCGTGCTTTCGGTACTCTCCGAGACTGCCGCTTCCGGCTCCGGCAGCTCGGCCGATGCCGGGTCGTCCATCAGCCCTCGGTTCCGCCGTCCTCGGCGTCCGCGCGCAATCGCTGCACCAGCACGGATTCCTCGCCGCGCTGGTCGAAGTCGGCGAGCAGCACGGCGACCGCCTCGCGGACCAGCCGGCCGCGGTCGACGACCAGCTCGTGCTTGGCGCGGAGGTTCAGCCGGGCCTGCTCCATCGCGAGCAGTTCCTCGCCGGACACGTAGACGGTGATCTTCGCGTCGTGCTTGGTGCGCCCGGATCCGCTGCGCGCCGCGTTGCGGGCCAGCTGGTCGGTGTCCGCCGGAGCGCTCGGTTTGCCGCGCTGGGCCACCGGTTCCGCCGGAGCGGGCACGGAGGGGCGTTCGAGTGCGGGGGTCGCCGGGCTGGAGGTGAGGCGGAAGAGTTCCGACGCTCCGGGCAGGGAAGCGCGCCTGCTCACCGAGCGATCACCTCGCGGGCCAGCGCGCGGTAAGCCGCGGCGCCGGCGGATTTGGGGGCCCAGGTCGTGATGGGCTCGCCCGCGACCGTCGTCTCGGGGAACCGCACGGTGCGGTTGATCACCGTGTCGAACACGGTGTCGCCGAATGCCTCGACCACGCGAGCCATGACCTCCTTCGAGTGCAGGGTTCTCGGGTCGTACATCGTGGCGAGAATCCCCGTGATGTCCAGTTTGGGGTTGAGGCGTTCCTGCACCTTCTCGATCGTGTCGATCAGGAGCGCGACGCCTCGCAGACTGAAGAACTCGCACTCCAGGGGGATGATCACACCGTCCGCGGCGGTCAATGCGTTCACCGTCAACAGGCCGAGCGAGGGCTGGCAGTCGACAAGAACATAGTCGTAGTCGTTCATCACCGGACGAAGGACCCGTAACAACGTGTGCTCGCGCCCTACCTCTGCGACGAGCTGGACCTCCGCCGCGGACAGGTCGATGTTGCTCGGCAGCAGGTCAACGCCGTCGACGCGGGTTTTGCGGAGCACGTCCTCGATCTGCACCGAGCGCTCCATGATGACGTTGTAGACCGTCTGGTCCAGTTCGTGCGGCTGAATGCCGAGGCCGACCGACAGCGCGCCCTGCGGGTCGAAGTCGACCAGCAGCACGCGGCGGCCGCATTCGGCGAGCGCGGCGCCGAGGTTGATCGTGGACGTGGTCTTGCCGACGCCGCCCTTCTGGTTGCACATCGCGAGCACCTTCGCCGGGCCGTGCCGCTCCAGCGGCGGCGGCTCGGGGATCTCGCGCAGCGGGCGCCCGGTCGGCCCGATCCCGCTCTCCGCGCGCTCCTTCGCCCGCATCCGGGCGCGTTCGGCGCGGGTCAGCGGCCGTTCCGGCTCGTCGCCCTCGTGGTCCGCCGGGGTGGCGATCCGCGCGTGCTCGAGATTCGCCGCGGCCGAACCGGAGGTCCCGGCGGACCCGGCTGGCCCGGCTGGCGCTGCCGGGTCCTCCGGCTGGTTCGGGGTCGGTGTCGACATGGCGCGAAAGCTCCTTGTTCGGCGGGGTCTCCGGCAGCCTATGCGGATTTCCGGAGCCCCGGCAAAGCGCCGCGCCGGGCCGCACGGGCCGAGTCACCGCAGCGTGGGAAGGCTCTGGGACCGCTGGAGCGTTCAGCCGAGCGCGCGCGGATGCGCGGTGGCGTAGACCTCTCGCAGCGTCGTGACCGTGACGAGCGTGTACACCTGGGTCGTGGTCACCGACGCGTGGCCGAGCAGTTCCTGCACCACGCGGACGTCCGCGCCGCCCTCCAGCAGGTGGGTCGCGAACGAGTGCCGCAGGGTGTGCGGCGAGACCGCGGCGGTGATCCCGGCCCGCTCGGCGGTGTCCTTGAGGACCTGCCACGCGCTCTGCCGGGAAAGCCGGCTGCCGCGGGCGTTGAGGAAGATCGCGGAGGTGCCGCGGCCGTTCGCGGCGAGCGCCGGGCGGGCGCGGACCAGGTACGCGTCCAGTGCTTCCAGCGCGGGACGGCCGATCGGCACCAGCCGTTGTTTGCCGCCCTTGCCGTCGAGCAGGACGGTCCGCTCGGTGTCGTCCACGTCGTCCACATCGAGCCCGACCGCCTCGGAAATCCGGGCTCCGGTCGAGTACAGGAGCTCCAGCAGCGCCCGGTCGCGCAGGGCGCGTTCGCCGTCCGGCGGCGGAGTGTCGAGCAGCTTGAGGACGTCCCCGACCGGCAACGCCTTGGGCAACCGTTTCGCCGCGGCCGGCGGACGGACGTCGCGGGCCGGATCGTGTTCGGTGAGACCGTCTGCGTGCGCGAATTTGTGCAGCCCCCGCACCGCGACCAGCGCTCGCGCGGCCGACGACGCGGCCAGCGGCTGGTGTTCCTCGTCGCCCTCGCGCAGCGCGGCACCGAACGACGTGACGTGCGCGGGCGTGACCTCAGTCAGCCGCGCGACCCCCGCCGCTTCCAGATGCGCGGCGTAACGGCGGAGGTCGCGCGAGTAGCTGTCGAGGGTGTTGCGGGCGGTGCCGCGCTCGACGACGAGGTGATCGAGGTACGTGGCTATCGCGCCCCGCACCTCGACACCCGCATCATTCACGCCGCCACTCTAGGACGGCGCACCGACAGAACCGGGAAATTAGCCCTCGGCCAGTCGGCGGGCGAACCGGGACGGCCGGTCCTGCCACGGCGCGTCGGCCGGGCGCGTCTCCGCCGCCCCGGTCAGCACCGCATGTGCCGAGAGGACGCCGGAGACAGTCGCCCCGTTGACCAGCGCGCCGGAAAGCGCCATCCGGACCGCCTCGGCGAGCGGGAACTTCCGCACCACCAGGTCGGCCTCCTCGTCGCCGAGCACTTCACGGTCCACTTCGGACAGATCGCGGGCGAGGAAGACGCGCACGACCTCGTCGGTGAACCCGGGCGAGGCCGCGACGTCGACCAGCGTGTCCCAGCTGCCCGCGGCGAGCCCGGCCTCTTCGGCCAGCTCGCGCCGGGCCGCGTCGACCGGGTCCTCCCCCGGCTTGTCGATCAGCCCGGCGGGCAGCTCCCACAGCCTGCGCCCGAGCGGATGCCGGTACTGGTGCACGAGCGTGACGTTGTCCTCGCTGTCCAGCGCCGCGATCACGACCGCGCCGAGGTGCTCGACCACCTCGCGCTTGGCGGTTTCCCCGCCGGGCATCACGACGTCGTCGACCCGGAGGCCGACGACCCGTCCCACGTGGACGACCGTGCTGCCGGCCACGGAGAACTCGTGCGTGCCGGGCGCGCTCACCGAGCCGCCACGGGCGTCTCGGGCAGTTCGACCGGGAGCCGCTCGGCGACCTTGCGGTCCACGACGGCCTTCACGAACGCGCTGAACAGCGGGTGCGGCCGGGTCGGGCGGCTCTTCAGCTCGGGATGCGCCTGGGTGCCCACGAAGAACGGGTGCACGTCCGCGGGCAGTTCGACGAACTCGACGAGCCGGTCGTCCGGCGAGGTGCCGGAGAACACGAGCCCCGCGTCGCCGATCTGCTTGCGGTAGGCGTTGTTCACCTCGTAGCGGTGCCGGTGGCGCTCGGACACCTCGGTGGTGCCGTACGCCTTGGCCACCTGCGAACCCGCCTTGAGCTTCGCCGAGTACGCGCCGAGCCGCATCGTGCCGCCCATGTCGCGCTCGCCCGCGACGACGTCGCGCTGGTCGGCCATCGTCGAGATCACCGCGTGCTTGGTGTCCTCGTCGAACTCGGCCGAGTTCGCGCCCTCGATGCCCGCCAGGTTCCGCGCGCTCTCGATGACCATGCACTGCAGGCCGAGGCACAGCCCGAGCAGCGGCACACCGTGCGTGCGCGCGTAGTGGATCGCGCCGACCTTGCCCTCGATGCCGCGGATGCCGAACCCGCCCGGGATCAGCACACCGTCCACATCGGACAGCACGGACGCCGCGCCGGACTCGGTCTGCGCGTCGTCCGAGGCGACCCACACGATCTCGACCTTGGCCCGGTGCGCGAACCCGCCCGCGCGCAGCGCCTCGGTGACCGAGAGGTACGCGTCCGGCAGGTCGATGTACTTGCCCACCACCGCGACCCGGACGATCTCGCTCGGGTTGTGCACGCGGTCGAGCAGGTCGCCCCACACCGTCCAGTCGACGTCGCGGAACGGCAGGCCGAGGCGGCGCACCACGTAGGCGTCGAGCGCCTCGCCGTGCAGCACCTTCGGAATGTCGTAGATCGAGCGCGCGTCCGGGCAGGCGATGACCGCCTCGGTGTCGACGTCGCACATCAGGCCGATCTTGCGCTTGAGGTCGTCCGGGATCTCCCGGTCCGCGCGGCACACGAGCGCGTCCGGCTGGATGCCGATGTTGCGCAGCGCGGCGACCGAGTGCTGGGTCGGCTTGGTCTTGAGCTCGCCCGACGGGGCGAGGTACGGCACCAGCGACACGTGCAGGAAGAAGCACTGGTCGCGGCCGACGTCGTGGCGCACCTGGCGGCACGCCTCGAGGAACGGCAGCGACTCGATGTCGCCGACCGTGCCGCCGACCTCGGTGATCACCACGTCCGGCGCGACGCCGTTCTCGTCCGGCCCGGCCGCGGCGGTGATCCGCGCCTTGATCTCGTCGGTGATGTGCGGGATCACCTGGACGGTGTCGCCGAGGTACTCGCCGCGGCGTTCCTTGGCGATCACCTCCGAGTACACCTGTCCGGTGGTGACGTTCGCCTTGCCGTCGAGAGAGCGGTCGAGGAAGCGCTCGTAGTGCCCGATGTCGAGATCGGTCTCGGCGCCGTCGTCGGTGACGAACACCTCGCCGTGCTGGAACGGGTTCATCGTCCCGGGGTCGACATTGAGGTACGGGTCGAGCTTCTGCATCGTCACGCGAAGCCCGCGCGAAGTGAGCAGCTGTCCGAGGCTGGACGCCGTCAGACCCTTACCCAGAGAGGAGGCAACGCCTCCGGTGACAAAGACATACTTGGTAGCCCGCGACTGAAGTCCCACGGGCCGCCAGCATATCCCACTCCCGCCGGATCGCTCGCCGACGCCTCTTCCCGGCGCGGCGGAATCGGTTCACCCGCGCCGCGCTAGGCTGCGCGGCGTGCCGAACCTCCGCGATGACCACTGGACCGCCCCGGTCGCGGGCGCCTCTCTGGACGCCGCGGTGCGCGTCCCCGGATCGAAGTCGATCACCAACCGGGCCTACGTGCTCGCCGCGCTCGCGAGCGCGCCCACCCGGGTGCGCCATCCGCTCGATTCGCGCGACACCCGACTGATGCTCGGCGCGCTCGCCTCGCTGGGCGCGCGGTCGGAAGAGACCATCGACGGCTTTCTCGTGCACCCGCTCGGCACCATCAGCGGCCGCGGCGACGAGGCCGAGGTCGTCCTCGGCAACGCGGGCACCGTCGCCCGTTTCACGCCCGCTCTCGCCACGCTCGGCGACGCCTCGGTGCAGTTCGACGGCGACGAGGCGATCCGACGCCGTCCGATCGACCCGCTGCTGGCCGCGCTGCGCAAGCTCGGCGCGCGGATCGACGACGGCGGACGCGGCGCGCCGCCGTTCACCGTGCACGGCACCGGCGGGCTGCGCGGCGGCCGGGTGGACCTCGATTCGTCGGCCTCCAGCCAGTTCCTGTCCGCGCTGCTGCTCGCCGGCCCGGCGTTCGAGCAGGGCGTGACGGTGCGGCTGGTCGGCGGCGCCCCGCCGAGCGAACCGCACATCGCGATGACGCTGGACATGCTGCGCCGGTTCGGGGCCACTGTGGACCGTTCGGGCACGGAATTCCATGTGGAGCCGGCGAAACTCTCGTGCCCGGAGTACGTCGTGGAGCCGGACCTGTCCACCGCGGCCCCGTTCGTGGCCGCCGCGGTGGTCGGCGGCGGGACGGTCCGCGTGCAGGGCTGGCCGAAGCAGACCACGCAGCCGGGCGACTGGCTGCGCGGCCTGGTCACCGAACTGGGCGCGAAGGCGACGCTGGACGACACCGGACTGTCCGTCACCGGCGGCGGCGCGTTCCCCGGCATCGACCTCGACCTGCACGAGGTCGGCGAACTGACCCCGGTCATCGCGGCGATGCTGTGCTTCGCCGAGAGCCCGTCGAGCATCACCGGCGTCGCGCACCTGCGCGGCCACGAGACCGACCGGCTCACCGCGCTGGCCACCGAACTGTCCGGGCTGGGCGCGGGCGTCACGGAGCTTGAAGACGGCCTGGAAATCACCCCGGCTCCGATGCACGGCGGCGTTTTCCACACTTACGAGGACCACCGGCTGGTCATGGCTGCCGCGGTGCTCGGCCTGCGCGTGCCCGGGGTGCTGGTCGAGAACCCGGACACGGTCGGCAAGACGTTCCCGAAGTTCGTCGAGACCTGGACCGACGCCGTCAGCTGAGCATCCGGCGGATCTCGTCGGCGACCACCTCGGGTTCGGTGACCGGCACCAGATGGCCGGACTTCTCCGCGATCCGATGCCGTCCACGCGGCGAAACCCGTTGTGCGTGCGCGGCATTCGCCTCCGCGCGCACCGCGGCGTTCATCCCGTCTCCAGCGCGCCCGCCGGACACGATCGTCACCGGAAAGTCGCCCGGCGCGGGCGGATTCGTCCGCCAGGCCGCCAGCTCGTCGAGGAACGTCCGCGCCTGCTCGGTTTGCGTGCGCAGCACCTGCGGCGTAAAGCCTTCGCGCACCAGATCGCGCCGGACGTCTTCGGGAGCCGCCCGCAACATCGGGCGGTACAAGAACTTCAGCAACCCGGTTGCCGCGAGAACCCGGCCAGTGCGAAGAAAAGCCCGTTCGGCACTGCGGAATCGGGGCGAGAACAAGACATCCGCCGCTTCGTCGGTCGGGTCGACCAGGACCAGCCCCGCGATCTTCGCCGCGGTCCGGGACGCGGCGAGCCGCACGATCGGTCCCCCGGCGCTGTGCCCGACGAGCACGTACGGCCCCGGCCCGAAGTGATCCAGCAGGTCCACGAGGTCGTCGGCCATCCGGTCCAGCGTCCGCCCGGACGGATCCGGCGCGCTGCGGCCGAGCCCGGAGCGGTCGTAGACCACCGCCCGCGCGAACTCGCCGACCAGCGGCTGCACGAGCCCCCACGAGGACCGGCCCGCGCCCGCCCCGGCCTCGAACACGACCGTCGGCCCGGAACCGGGTCCGGGCAGCACCATCGCGTACAGCCGCCGTCCGTCCTTTGTGGACACCCACTCCGGCTCGCCCTGCACGTGCGCCACCAGCGACCCCCAGCTCGAAGTTAGGGTCACCTTACCCATATGGTGTCGTGAGTGTTGATCACGGTTAGAACCGCGATCAACACTCACGAGGCCCCAGCTCAGCCCGCCGGGCGCTCGTCCTGCTCGTCGTCGCCGAAGAGGTCGCGCAAGGTCACCGCGCGGTTGACCCGGACGTGCTCGGCGGCGTACTCGCGCGCCCGCTCCACGTCGCCGGACCCGATCGCGTCCACCAGCCTGCGGTGCTCGTCGAGCAGTTCATCCCAATGCTCGTTCTGGCTGGTCAGCCACCGCAGCTGCCCTTCGAGCGGATGCAGCATCGTGGTGAGCAGCCGGTTGCCCGCGATGGCGATGATCTCGTCGTGCAGCCTGCTGTTGACCTCGGAGATCCGCGCACCGTCACCACCCTGGGTGACCCGCGCGGACTCGGCGAGCAGCCGCTCCAGCCGCCGCATCTCCGGCTTCCCGGCCCGTTCCGCGGCACGTGCGGCGGCGAGGCTTTCCAGCGCCTCCCGGACGTCGAACAGCTCCTCGACGTCCACCCGAGCCAGCTGCCGCACCACCACCCGCCGCGGCGAAGGCACGACGACGAACCCTTCGGATTCCAGGCTGCGGATCGCCTCGCGCACCGGCACCCGCGAGACCCCGAGATCCTCGGCCAGTTCGCGCTCGACCAGCCGGTCCCCCGGCCGCAGCCGACCGGTCAGGATCCGCTCGCGCAGCTCGTCGAGCACCCGGGCGCGCGTCGCCGCGAGCGGCTGCCGATCCTCGGTGGCGCCCACCCGTCCCCCTCTCGCCGACATCGGACATCGGCGAGTTTATCGGGTGGAGGGTTGACTCAGCAGCCATCCGGAGCGATATTTGGGATCCCAAGTTTGGGATACCAAAGCTGCCGGCACGTCGACCGGAGGTCTGCAATGACGCACGCCCCGTCCACCGAAACCAGCGCGACCAGCACCGTCGAACCCGACCCCCGGCTGTGGAACGAGGACCTCGCGCCCGCCAAGGAGCGCCGCTGGAAGGTGTACGACATCTTCGCGCTCTGGATGTCGGACGTGCACAACCTCGGCAACTACACCTTCGCCGCCGGGCTGTTCGTGCTCGGGCTGTCGGCCTGGCAGGTGTTCACCGCGCTGCTGTTCGGGTTCGTGATCATCTTCTTCGGGATGAACCTGATGGGCCGGATCGGCCAGCGCACCGGCGTCCCGTTCCCGGTGGTCGCGCGGATCAGCTTCGGCACGTTCGGCGCGAACCTTCCCGCGCTGATCCGCGCGGTGATCGCGATCTTCTGGTACGGCATCCAGACCTATCTCGCGAGCGTCGCCATCACGCTGCTCGTGCTGGCCATCGACCCCGGCCTGAAACCGTTGACCGAGCACAGTTTCCTCGGCCTGCACGCGCTCGGCTGGATGTGTTTCGTGGCGCTGTGGCTGGTGCAGGCGTTCGTGCTGACCCGCGGCATGGAGGCGGTGCGGAAGTTCCAGGACTGGTGCGGCCCGCTGATCTGGATCGTGATGATCGCGCTCGCGGTCTGGATCCTCGCCGCGAGCCACTGGCACATCTCGTTCACCAGCAGCCCGCGGCACCTGTCCGGCGGCGAGCAGGTGCGGCAGTGGTTCGGCGCGGCCGGGCTGATCCTGTCCACCTACGGCACGCTGATGCTCAACTTCTGCGACTTCTCCCGCAACGCCCCGGACCAGAAAACGGTGCGGCGCGGCAACTTCTGGGGCCTTCCGGTGAACTCGACGGCGTTCGCGCTGCTGTCGGTGATCGTCACCGCGGGCAGCCTGCAGGTGTTCGGCGAGGCGATCACCGACCCGGCCGAACTGCTCGCCAAGGTGCACAACACGCCGGTGCTGATCATCGGGGCGCTGACCTTCGCCATCGCCACCATGGGCGTCAACATCGTCGCGAACTTCGTCTCCCCCGCCTACGACCTGGCCAACATCTGGCCGAAGCGGATCTCGTTCACCGTCGGCGGGATGATCAGCGCCGTCGCCGCGCTGTGCGTGCTGCCGTGGAAGCTGTACTCGTCGCCGGTGGTGGTCAACTACTTCCTCGGCGGGCTCGGCGCGTTCCTCGGGCCGCTGTTCGGGATCATGATCGTCGACTACTACCTGATCCGTCGCGGCAAGGTCGACGTCGAGCAGCTGTTCGTGCGCGACGGCAAGTACCCCAAGGTGAATCCGCGCGCGATGGCCGCGTTCTTCCCGTGCGCCGTGCTGTCCGCGGTGGTCGCGCTGGTGCCGTTCTTCGCGCCGGCCGCGCCGTACTCGTGGTTCCTCGGCACCGCCAGCGCCGGGTTGCTCTACTACGCCGTTTCGTACCGCCAGCGGAGGGCTTGATGCGGATCCTCGTCACCAACTGCAACACCACCGAGGCGATGACGAAGGAGATCGAGACCGGAGCGCGGGCCGCGGCCAGCCCCGGGACCGAAATCGTCGCTCTGACGCCGAAGTGGGGCCCGGAATCGGCAGAGGGCTGGCTGGACAGCTTCCTGTCCGCCGCGGCGGTGCTGGACCTGTTGCGCACCACCGAGGAATCGTTCGACGCGGTCGTCCTCGCCGGTTTCGGCGAGCACGGCCGCGAGGGCGCGCGGGAACTGCTGGACGTGCCGGTCGTCGACATCACCGAAGCCGCGGCGCATCTCGCCGGGCTGCTCGGCCGCCGGTACGGAGTGGTGACGACGCTGGACCGCACGTGCGGACTGATCGAGGACAGCCTGCATTCGGCCGGAGTGGACCGGAACTGCGTCGCGGTCGTCGGCACCGGGCTGAGCGTGCTGGAGCTGCGCGACGAGGAACGGACCGAATCAGCCCTGCTCACCGCGGGATTGCGGGCCCGCGACGCCGGTGCCGAGGTGCTCGTGCTCGGCTGCGCCGGGATGACCGGGCTGGACCGCAAGATGTCGGCGATGCTCGACGTCCCGGTGGTCGACGGCGTAGCCGCCGCGGTCCGGCTCGCGGAATCCCTGGTGGCACTGGGATTGCGCACCAGCCGAGCCGGGTCTTACGCCCGCCCGCTCGAGAAACACCGGACCTGGCCCGGCGGATGATCGGTACGTGAGGGGAACCCTGAGGGAATCAGAGTCAATCAGGGTTCCCCTCACGTACCTTGGCCGCTCAGGCGCGCACCGGCACCCGGGCGCGGCCGGTCAGCGCCTTGCTCCACGGCAGCCGCCGCAGCACCTCGACGATGCCGAAGGTCAGCGCGATCGTCGCCGGGTACGCCACCAGCGTCGTCCACGGCGCGCCGAACCGGTCGCCGACGAAGACGAACAGCGGGTCCAGCAAGGCGATCGCGATCGGGTGGGTCAGGAACACCGCGAACGACCGGTTCACTGCCCAGGACACGAACCGCCCGCCGCGCTGCCTGCTCTCCGCCCAGCGCGCGCCCGCCAGGTAGATCCCGGCGATCGCCGCGACGAACCACGGGATCAGGTAAGGGCGGAAGGCGTCCGACGCCATCTCCGGCCACTCTCCGAAGCGGACGCTCACGAAGTAGCCGGTCTCCGCGATCACGAGCCCGCCCGCCATCGCCAGCAGCACCCACCGCGAATGCGTGCGCAGCCAGGCGTGCACCGCCTCGAAGTGCAGTGCCGCCGCGGTGCCGAGCAGCATGTAGAACTGGTACACGACGAAAGTCGCGAAAAACTGGCTCACGAAGCCGTATCCCAGCACGGCGGGCGGGTAGCTCATGAAGATCGCCACCGCCACCTGGATCGTGCCGGAGACCGCCAGCACCGTCCACGGACGGCGGCGGATCAGGTCGAACAGCTTGGCCAGCAACGGGAAAAGCAGGTACACCTGCAGCGTCACCAGCATGAAATACATGTGGTACCAGGCGTTTCCGGTGAGCAGGTCCAGCCCGAGCGTGCGCAGCTGCGCGCCGACCGACCCGAAGGGCTGGTCCGAGGTGATCAGCGAATAAACCCGGTAGATGACCGTCCACACCACGTACGGCACCGCGACCAGCGGGAACCGCCTGCGCCAGAACTTCCCCGTTTGCACCGGCCGATCGCGGTAGCCGAACACGAGCACGAACGCGGTCAGCGCGAAGAACGCTTCACGGGTGAGGTGCAGCGGCGTCTGGATCGCGTCGGCGACGACGTCCTGCTGGAACGTGGTGGAGCCGATCACGTGGATGAGGATGACCAAGGCGAACGTGACGACGCGGTACAAATCGAGCTGCCGCAGGTGCGTCGGCCTGGCGGGCGCCGGCTCGTCCGCACGGACGAGCGGGATCTCGGTAGTGGTCATCGTTCGGCCGTGCTCCCGGGGTCGTTGGCGCTCATGGTGCCAGGCTCTCGTGCGCAGCTGTGAGCCACCCATGATCTTCCTGAGACTCGCCTGATGCCGCGCGGGACGGGTGTCGGGTCAGCCACACCCGTACGGGTGAACCCGGTGCCGCCGCGCGGCACCGGACCACTCGCCCCGCCTGGAACAGGCCGTTCGTCGGGCGTTTCCGGACACTTCACCACAAATCGCCCCGGCCTGGAAATTGGTCTAGTCCACAGTATTGACTCCGGCTGTGCCCTGGTTCACATTCGAATACGGGCCGGCCCCAGCTCCTGCAGTGATCACCCGTCGTCCGACGCTTGCCGCGCATTCCCGTGCGGCAGGCGGACTTCGCTTGTGCGAGGGAGAAACGCTTATGCCCCACCGGACCTTGAGACCGCTGGCCGTGGCCTGCGCCGCCGTGGCCGCCGTGGTCGTGGCCGGTCTCACCATCCTGGCCCGGCCCGCCCCGGCCACCGCGACGCCCGCGCCCTCCTCGGGAGGGATGCGCATCGCCTACTTCGACCAATGGAGCATCTACCAGAACGCCTACTACCTCAAGAACGTCGACAAGATCGCCGACAACATCGACTACCTGCTCTACGACTTCGAGAACATCGACCCGACCAACCTCACCTGCTTCGAGACGACCAAGGCGACGACCCCCGACCCCGGCGGCGAGGACGACCCGAACGCGGGCGACGGCGCGGGCGACCAGTTCGCCGACTACCAGAAGTCGTTCGGCTCGGACATCAGCGTCGACGGTTCCGCCGACACCTACAACATGCCGATCGTCGGCAACTTCCACCAGCTGCAGGAACTCAAGGCACGGCACCCGAACCTGAAGGTGCTGCTGTCGCTCGGCGGCTGGACGTATTCGAAGTACTTCTCCGACGCCGCCGCCACGGACGCCTCGCGCAAGAAGTTCGTGAGCTCCTGCATCGACATGTTCATCAAGGGCAACATCCCGAACGCGGGCGGCTTCGGCGGCCCCGGCACCGCCGCGAACATCTTCGACGGGTTCGACATCGACTGGGAGTACCCGGCGCACCCCGGCGGCCACACGGGCAACCACTACAGCCCGAACGACACCCAGAACTTCACCTCGCTGCTCGCCGAGTTCCGCGGCCAGCTGGACGCGCTGGGCAAGCATTACGCGCTCTCGGCCGCCCTGCCCGGCGGTCAGGACAAGATCGCGAAGATCCAGACCGACAAGATCCACCAGTACATGGACTTCGCGGACCCGATGACCTACGACATGCACGGCGCGTGGGACAAGACCGGTCCGACGAACTTCCAGGACCCGCTCTACCCCTCGCCGAACGACCCGTCCACGCCTATCCCGCCGGGCACCGAGAAATACACCATCGATCAGGTGATGAAGGCTTACACGCAAGGGGATCCGGCGTACGGCATCCCCGGCGGGTTCCCGGCGTCGAAGCTGACCTTGGGCATTCCCTTCTACTATCGCGGCTGGACCGGCGTGCCCGCGGGCTCGAACCACGGGCTGTACCAAACCGCGACCGGCCCGTCCGCTCCGCATCCGTTGAGCGGCAACGTGCCCGGCGTGGCGATGTACAAGGAACTCTCCGGCGTGGTCGACAATCCGTCGACGACGTTCTGGGACCCGACAACGCAATCCGCGTGGTTCTACGACGGGACGAGCTTCTACGGCGGTTCGTCGAAACAGTCGATCAAGGCGCGCACCGATTACATCCATTGCAACGGCCTCGGCGGCGCGATGATGTTCTCGCTGTACGACCTCGACCCTGATTCGACGCTGTTCCACGCCGTCGTGGACGGGCTCGCCGCGCCGACGGAGGGCTGTTCCGGCCCGCCGCCGACCACCCCGACGACGCCTACCACGCCGACCACACCCACGACCCCGACTACGCCGACAACCCCGACCACGCCCACGACACCGACCACTCCGACGACTCCGCCGGGCGGCCAGTGCACGGCGGCGGCCTGGGACTCCGGCAAGGTCTACAACGGCGGCGCGGTCGTGTCGTACAACAACCACACCTGGACGGCGAAGTGGTGGACGCAGGGCGAGCAGCCCGGCAGCGCCGACGTCTGGACGGACAACGGAGCCTGCGCCGGCGGCGGCGGTCCCACGACCGCGTGCCCGGCGGCGTGGAACACCTCCCAGTCCTACAACGCGGGCGCGGTGGTGTCCTTCAACGGCCACCGCTGGTCCGCCAAGTGGTGGACGCGAGGCGAACAGCCCGGCAGCGCAGCGGTCTGGGCTGACAACGGCGTCTGCTGACCCCGCAGCAGGCGCGTGAATAACGGCGGCGGTACCGGATTCCCTACCCCGAAGGGAATCCGGTGCCGCCGCCGGCTCTTGCCGAGATCCGCCCGGTCGCGGCGGACGCGACAAAGTCAGCGGCGGTACCGGATTCCCCCACCCTCGAAGGGAATCCAGTGCCGCCGCTGACTCTTGTGCGGGAGGCGGAAAGTCTCAGTTCCCCGAAGCGGCCACGCCCGGCGCGATCGCCTGCGCGTTGCCCGCGATGCCGTACCGGCCCGAACCGCCGTTGAGCTGTTCCTGCAGCGCCAGAATCGTCGCGACCCGGCCCGCCGCCGAATCCGCGTTGTCCACAGTGGACAGAATCGACGTCGCCGAAGTGTCGGCGCGCACCACGCCGATCGGACCGGCACCCTCAGCCGAACCCGGGTCGCCGGCGAGCACCGTGCCCGCGCCGGAACGGTCCATCTGCGCCGCGAAGCGCGCGATCGTCGCGGCGCGATCGCCCGCGCCGTCACCGGTTTCCTGAGCGCCGGTCAGCACGATCGCCAGCTGCGCAGGCTGCACGCCCTGGCTCGGCTTCACGAAACCGCCGTCGGTCAGTCCGCCGAGCGCGGCGGCCAGTTCGTCGCCGCTCGACTGCGGTTTCGCGCTCGCCTTCTCCAGCAGCAGCGTCGAACCGAGCAGCGCGCCGGCGAGCGTGCCGGAGTCGCCCGCGGTCGGGAACTTCGCCCCGGCCGGCTGCAGCCGCGTGACGACGTCGCGCAGCTGGTCGGCCTTCGCCGGGTCGGTGAACGCGTTGGTGAGCTGCAGTTCGCCGGTCACCGAGGCGCCGGACTGGCCCACGAGCTTCTTGAGCGCGTCGCGGTCGGCCGGGCGCGCGTCCTGCGTGGTGACGATGACGACGCTGCGCTTGTCGAGCGCGCCCGCGACGACCTTCGGGCCCATCGTCCCGGCGAACGCGTCCGCGTCGGACAGCCGCGCCTTGAGCGCGTTGCGCTGCGCCTCCAGGTCGGACACCTGCGTGCCGAGGTCTTTCTTCTGGTCCGCGAGCCCGGACAGCAGCGAACCGTTGAGCGCGGTCGAGCCCAGCACCACGCCGACGGCCAGCGCCAGGAAGCACGCGGTGATGGAAACGATGTGGTACCGCAGGGAAATCACGTGAAGAGACCCTTCACCCAGGCGACGAACGTGGACCAGGTGTGCTGGATCCACTCGAGGTAGACGGAGCCGACGTCGGAGACCAGCAGCGCGGCCACGACGACGACGATGGCGGCGAGGACGAGCAGGGCGACCGCGCCGAGCGACACCCGGCTGCGGTGCAGCGTCGCGACGGCCTTGCCGTCGACCAGCTTCGTGCCGAGCTTGAGCCGCGTGAGGAACGTGGACGGGTTCGACCCGGACCGGCCGTGGTCGAGGAATTCCCGCAGCGTGGCCTGAAACCCGACGGTGACGACGAGGCTCGCGCCGTGCGCGTCGGCCAGCAGCAGGGCGAGGTCCTCGGCGTTGCCGGTCGCGGGGAAGGTGACCGCGCCGATGCCGAGGTCCTGGATCCGCTCGACGCCCGGCGCGTGCCCGTCCGGCTGCGCGGGGACGACCACCTCGCCGCCGCTGCGCAGCGTCGCGGTGCCGATCCCGGTCGGGTCGCCGACCATGACATCAGGCTGGTAACCCTGCGCACGCAGGGTGTCCGCGCCGGCGTCGACGCCGACCAGCACCGGCCGGTGCTCGCCGATGTACTTCTTGAGCTTCTTGAGGTCCTCGGCGTGCCCGGTCCCCGCGGCGACGACCAGCACGTGCCGGTCGCGCACCGGGACCTTCAGCTCCGGCACGCCGACGCCGTCGAGGATCAGCGTCCGCTCGCGGCGGAGGAACTCGATCGTGTTGGCGGAGAAGGCTTCCAGCTGGGTCGACATCCCGGCCTTGGCCTCGATCATCTGGTCGGCGACGCTTTCCGGGGTCTGCTCGACCCCGGTAGCCAGCTGCCGCTCCCCCAGGTAGACCGCGCCCTCGTGCACGCGCAGCTTCGTGCCGTCCTTGACGGTGCGCAGCAGTTCGCCGCCGACCGAGTCGATCAGCGGAACGCCCGCCGCCACCAGGATTTCCGGGCCGAGGTTGGGGAACCGGCCGGAGATCGACGGCGACGCGTTGACCACCGCGGCGACCTCGGCGGCCACCAGCGCGTCGGCGGTGGCCCGGTCGAGGTCGAGCTGGTCGAGCACGACGATGTCGCCGGCGCTGACCCGGCGCAGCAGCTCCCGCGTGCGCCGGTCGACCCGCGCGACACCGATGACGCCGGGAAGGGCTTCGTGGTTCCGCGCGAGAAGACCAGTGAGCTTCATGTGGCTGATGGTGACAAATTTGTGCCTGGGGACAGAGCCGACGCGCCGAAGCGGACATGACTCGTTGTGGTGAGCCATGTCGCGCGGGGTGCGGAACCGGGGTTAACTGTGCGGTCCGCCGGCTCCGAAATCGAGGTTGGACCAGGGACTCGCGGGATCGTTCAGCAGCCGGTGGCGGACCCGGGCGGCCGAAACGTACTCCGGCCCGAATTCCTCGCCGTCGAGCGCGAGCAGCCTGCCCAGCACGTAGCCGGTGGCCAATTCCGCCCACGATTCGTGGTAGCGGCGGGCGATCGCGCCTGCCTCCAGCACCATCAGTTCAGCCGTGAGCGCATCGCAGTACCCGACCGCCAAACCCCAGCGCGCCAGCTCGACCGCGCGGCCGACGTCCCAGCCGATGATGCTGTCCACCACGCCGTCCGGAGCGAGCAGGCCGTCGGCGCGGAACCGCTGTTCGTACCGGACGATCCGGCGCACCGCGTCGATGAGCGGTTCGGCTTGGTCCTCGGCGTCGTTGTCGGCGCACCACTGCCGGACGAGCTCGACCCAGCCGTAGAAGTCCAGCGCCAGCCCGCTGCGGGCGCGCAGCACGAGCACCAGGTTTCCGGTGGTGAGCTGGTAGGAATCGCCGAGCAGCCGGTCCATCGCGGCCCGCCAGCCCGCCGCGTCCGCGACGCCCCACCAGTCGCGCAGGCCGCGGACTTCGGCGACGTAATCGTGGTAGCGCGCGTCGAGGACGTTCCACGGTTCGGCCGACAGCACCGCCTGATGCGCGCCGCATGCGAGCGCGTGCGCGACCGGACCGTCGAGAAGCCCGTACCTCGCCGTGTAAAGCCGTTCGACCTGCTGCTCGACCGCGGTGACCCGGTGCGGGTTCGCGTCGACCCACGGCAGCACGGCGTCCGCGCCCACCCGCCATTCGGCGAGCGTGCCGCGGTTGAACACGACCTGTTCTTCGCGGCCGAGACCGTGCGTGGCCCAGTCGAGATCCCCGCTGAGAAACACCACGTCCGTACCGAAATCCGGCAGCGCGCCGCGGGTGAAGACCTGCAGCGACGGTTCGCCGCCGTGCGCGCAACAGGCTTTCGCGGGCGACCAGGTCCGCTCCTGAGCGAGCCGTTCCGCTTCGTCCCGGTGTATCGGCACGAAGAGCTCCTCGTCGCCGAGGAGTTCGAGGAAGCGGTCGAGATCGTCCTCCCGCCGCGCGCGGGCGAGTTCGGCTTCGACGTCGGCCAGCGTGGCCCAGGTCATGGAATCCGCCTCAGCCCTTCTTCGCGCGCTTGCGCTTCGCGCCGGTGTTCTTCGCCTTGTCTTTCTCCGCGGTGGCAAGCAATTCCTCGGCGTGCGCACGGCCGGTCTCGGTGCCGTCCATGCCCGCGAGCATCCGCGCCAGCTCGCGCACCCGGTCGCTCTGGTCCAGCGTCTTCACACCGCTGCGCGTGACGCCGCCGCTGGTTCCCTTGTCCACCACCAAATGCTGATCGGCGAACGCGGCGACCTGCGGAAGGTGCGTGACCACCAGAACCTGGTGCGTGCGCGCGAGCCGCGCCAGCCGCCGGCCGATCTCCACCGCGGCCCGGCCGCCGACCCCGGCGTCGACCTCGTCGAACACCAGCGTTTGCACGGTGTCCGCGTGCGCCAGCACCACCTCGATCGCGAGCATCACGCGCGACAGCTCACCGCCCGAGGCGGCCTTGTGCACCGGCAGCGGCGGCGCGCCGTTGTGCGCCCGCAGCAGCAGTTCCACTTCGTCGACACCGTCCGGACCCGCGTGCACCGCGTGTCCGTCGATCGCGAGGGCCTGCCGGTCGCCGTGCTCGGCCGGACGCTGTTCAACGGTGATCTCCAGCTCCGCCTGGCCCATCGCGAGACCGGACAGTTCCTTGGTGATCGCCGTGGCGAGTTCGGCCGCCGCCTTGCCGCGCGCGGCGGAAACCTCCGTGGCGTGCGCGACCAGTTGCACAGCCAGCTCGTCGCGACGCAAAGCCAGCGCCGCCAACGCCTCTTCGGAGGTGTCCATCGATTCGAGCCGGCGACGCGCGTCCTCAGCCCACGCCAGCACCCCGTCGACATCCGCGGCGTACTTGCGGGTGAGCCGTTTGAGATCGGCCTGGCGGGCGAGCACCTTCTCCAGCAGCGCCGGGTCCGCGTCCAGATTCTCGACGTAACTGCCCAGCTCCGCGCCGACGTCGCTCAACAGCGTGGAGGCTTCCTCCAGCCGCGGCACGAGGTCGCGCAGCGCGGAATCCTCCGCCGACACCAGCCGTCGCACCGCCTCGCCGACCAGGCCGAGCGCGCCCGGCGCGTCCGGGTCGCCGTCCTGCGCGCCGGACACCGCCGCGTGCGATTCGGTGGCCATCGCGCGGAGTTCGTCGACCGCGGCCAGACGCTTGATCTGCTCGGTCAGCTCGACGTCCTCGCCCGGTTCAGGCGCGACCGCGTCGATCTCGTTCAGCCCGTGCTTCAGCAGGTCCGCCTGCTGCGCCATCTCGCGGGAGCGATTGGAGCGCTCGCTCAGCTCGGTGAGCACGGCCAGCCACTCCTCGCGGACCTGGCGGTACCGCGCGAGCGGCCCGCCCACGTCCTCGCCGGCGAACCGGTCGATCACCGCGCGCTGCTCGGCCGGGCGCAGCAGCCGCAGCTGGTCGTTCTGCCCGTGCACGGCGATCACCTGCTCGGACAGCTCGGCCAGCACCCCGACCGGCACCGACCGGCCGCCAAGGTGCGCCCGCGAGCGCCCGTCGGCCGCGACCGTGCGCAGCGCGATGACGCTGCCGTCCTCGTCGACGTCGGCCCCCGAATCGGTGACGATGCGGGCGGCCGCGTCGTCCTTGCCCACGGTGAACCGGCCCTCGACGAATGCCTTCAGCATTCCGTTCCGGACCTTCGACGCCTCGGCCCGTCCGCCCGAAAGCAGATGCAGCCCGGTGACGACCATGGTTTTGCCCGCACCCGTCTCACCGGTGACCACGGTGAAGCCCGCGTGCAGTTCCAGCAGGGCTTCCTCGATGACTCCGAGGCCCTGGATGCGCATCTCGGCCAGCACGACGCATACGGTAGCGGCCCGCACCGACGTTCTGTGCGTCCGAGGTCCGCTAACTCTTCTTTTCGCTGGTCGAACACTTGTGCGGGCGCGTCGCGAATCAGCCGCCCGGACGCTCCCCGCCGCGCCGGTCGCGCCAGCTGCGCACCGGCAGGCCGAACTTGTACACCAGCCGGTCGGTGAACACGCCGTCCCACAGCCGCACCAGCCGCACCGGCCGCCTGCCGCACACGACGCGCACCAGCGCGCCCGGCGGCAGGTCGAACGACCGCAGCCCGTCGCAGGTCAGCACGGCTTTCGGGCCGGTCGGGTCGATGCCGACGGTGATCACCGACTCGGGCGACACGACCAGCGGCCGGGCGAACATCGCGTGCGCGTTGCTCGGCACCACCAGCAGCGCCTCGACGTCCGGCCACAGCACCGGCCCGCCCGCGGAGAAGGCGTACGCGGTGGAACCGGTCGGCGTCGCGCACAGCACGCCGTCGCAGCCGAAGGACGACACCGGGCGGCCGTCGACCTCGATCAGCGCGTCGAGCACCCGCTCGCGGCTGAACTTCTCGACGCTGGCCTCGTTGAGCGCCCAGGTCCGGTAGATCTCCGCGCCGTCGGCGGTGACCGTGACGTCGACCGTCATCCGGTCCTCGACGTGGTATTCGCGGTCGACCACGCGCTGCACGGCGTCGGCGAGCGCATCCGAATCGGCCTCGGCGAGGAAGCCGACGCGGCCGAGGTTGACGCCGAGCACCGGGACCTCGGCCGGACGGGCGAGTTCCGCCGCGCGCAGCAGGGTTCCGTCGCCGCCGAGCACGAACACGAGCTCGGCTCCCTCGGCCGGATTGTGCTCGGGCGCGACCACGGTGCACGGCTTGGCCATGCAGCCGTCCGGGTCGATCAACTGGAGAACGTCCTCGTCGAGCACGCGCAGCCGGATCCCGGCCTTCGCGAATCGCTGGGACACCTCGCGGGCGGCCTCCCGGGTGGTGTCCCGGTCGGGGTGCACCACGAGGAGCACTTCACGTTCGGCGGTCACTGAGGTCCTTCCTGGACTGCGGCGCGAACGAGCCGCTCGGCATCGTCGCCGCCCGCGTCTTCCGGCTCCGTTTTGCGGAGCCACACGAAGTATTCGACGTTCCCGGAGGGCCCGGGCAACGGGCTCGCGACGACCCCGCGCAGCGACAGGCCGAGCTTCGCGGCTTCGGCGAGCACGCCCAGCACGGATTCGACACGCAGCTCGGGATCGCGCACCACGCCCCCGCTGCCGAGCCGGTCTTTGCCGACCTCGAACTGCGGCTTGACCATCGGCACGAGATCCGCGCCGTCGCGGGCGCATGCGACGAGCGCGGGCAGCACGAGTTTGAGCGAGATGAAGGAAAGGTCGCCGACGACGAGATCGACCTGGCCGCCAAGGACATCCGGCGTCAGATTGCGGACGTTCGTGCGGTCGAGAACCACGACACGATCGTCGGTCTGCAGCTTCCAATCGAGCAGCCCGCGCCCGACGTCCGCGGCGATGACCTTCTCGGCGCCGCCCCGCAGCAACACATCCGTGAAGCCGCCAGTGGATGCGCCCGCGTCGAGACAACGGCGGCCTTCGACGGTCAGCCCCTCAGGACCGAAACGCTCAAGCGCGCCAAGGAGTTTGTGCGCGCCGCGCGACGCCCAGCCCGGGTCGTCCTCGTCCTTCACGACGATCGGCGCGTCGTTTTCCACGCCGGTGGCGGGTTTCGTGGCGACCATGCCGCGCACGGTGACCTTGCCGCCGGCGATCAGCGCGGAGGCTTGTTCGCGGGAGCGCGCGAGTCCGCGCCGCACGAGTTCCGCGTCGAGCCTGGCCCGTTTGGCCACGCCGGTCAGACCTTGTCGATGCTGGACAGGGCCACGGTCAGCTCGGTGTGCACGGCCTCGAAGCGGTCCACGTGCTCGGCGGGCGGCAGCGTGTCGAGGTCGTCGAGCCCGGCGACGGCCTCGTCGATGCCCGCCCGCGGGTCAGTCTGCTGCGGGCCGGGTCCGGGGATCGGCGGGGGTCCGGGAACCGGCCGCGGAACGTTCGGGTGCACAGGCCCAAACTACCAGTCAGGCGAGCCCGAGCCCGGTCACTGCCGCCGCGGCCGCGTCGCCTTCCGCGCGCACCTGCGTCACCCCGGTCCGCCACGCCGAATCGCACAGCGCGCGCAGCAGGTCGAGCTTGTCCCCTTCGCCGCGAACGGTCAGCACGTCGTTCTCGCTGATTTCCCAGCCTGTTTGCTTCCCGATCCGCAATTCGTCCGCTGGCTGCGCGAGCGCGGTGAGATCCGCACCCAGATGCGTCGGCCGTTCCGCCGGAATCGCGGTGAGCAGCGTCGCCGGAGTCGCGATGCCGGTGAGGACGCACAGCGAGTCGAGACCCGCCGCGACCGCACCCGCGATGTCCGTGTCCAGCCGATCCCCGACCACCAGCGGACGCTTCGCCTTCGCCGACCGTGCCGCCGTTTCGAACAGCAACGGCTCCGGCTTTCCCGCGACGACCGGTTCCGCGCCGGTGGCGATCTTCAGCGCGCCGACCATGGATCCGTTGCCCGGCATCAGCCCGCGCTCGGTGGGCAGCGTGCTGTCGGTGTTCGTGGCGACCCACAGCCCGCCCGCGCGGATCACGATGCTCGCCTCGGCGAGGTCCGCCCATCCGGTTTCCGGCGAATGTCCTTGCACCACCGCGGAAACGTCGTCGCCCGCGGTCCGTACCGGCTCCAGCCCCGCCGCGGTGATCTGGTCGCCGAGCGAGGCCGTGCCGACGATGAGCACCTTCGCTCCGGCGGGCAGCCGGTCCCGCAGGAGCGCGGCTGCCGCCTGAGCGCTGGTGTGCACCTCTTCGGTGTCCGCGGCGATGCCGAGGTCCCGGAGGTGCTCGGCGACCGCGGACGGGGCCTTGGACGCGTTGTTGGTCACGAACCGGACCGCCGTGCCCTGCTCGCGCACGGCGGCCACGGTTTCCGCGGCCCCGTCGATCACCTGCGGCCCGTGGTACACGGTGCCGTCGAGATCGAACAGCAGCGCGTCGTAGGCCACGTCAGTCATCCGACCCGGTCGGCTCGCCTGACTCGTTCGGCTCGGTTGCCTCGGCCGGTTCGTTCGCCTCGTTCGACGCGTTCGCGAGATCCGCGGCGCGCTCGGCGGCGTCGGTCTCGTCCTCGGCGTCGGCCTCAGCGGCGTTCAGGAACCACTGCACGGCCTCTTCCTTGCGCCCGGCCGCCTCGAGATTGTCGGCGTAGGCGTAGAACAGGCGCGCGCTCCACGGGTCGCGCTTGGCCGCCGCGAGGTCCGGCCCCTGCAGGGACACGACCGCCGCGTCCAGCTGCCCGAGGTCGCGCCGCGCACCCGCCGCGACGATCGCCAGCTCGACCTGGGTCGCCTTGGTGAGCCGTTCCTTGTCGGTCTCCTTGGCGAGGTCCAGCGCGCGCTCCGGACGGCCCAGCGCGCGCTCGGCGTCCGCGATGATCGCGATGTGCTCGTCGCTGCGCGTCATCCGCCGGACGGCGCGCAGTTCGGACAGCGCTTCCTGCCAGTTGCCCGCGTGGTAGGCGACCAGCCCGAGCCCTTCGCGCACGATCGGCACCCGCGACGCCTTGGTCTTCGCGTACCGGGCGTGCTCGAGCGCGGCTTCCGGGTCTTCGTCGACCAGACCGCCGGCGGCGACCAGGTGCTTCCCGACGGTCTCCGCGAGCCCCTTCGGCAGGGTCCGCAGCTCGCGGCGGACCTCTTCGTCGAGGTCGGAGAACTCGATGTCCTCGGGCAGTTCCGGCGCTTCGAGCAGCTCGCGCGCCAGAGCGGCGTCCTGCTCCTCGACGGTCACCGGGCGCTTGGTGCGGGGACGGTCGTCCCTGCGGTCGCGCCGGTCCCGGCTGTCGCGGTCTCCCCGATTGTCCCGGCTGTCCCGGCCGCCGCGGTCGTTGCGGCTGTCGCGGCTGTCGCGCTCCCGGCGGTCCTGCCGCTCGCCCCGGTCCTCGCTGCTGTCGCGTCGCTCCTGGCCCTCAGTGGCCCCGGCACTCTCGACGCGCTCCGCCACGACGTCAGCGCCCGCAGTCACCTCGTCGACGACTGCGGATTCCGCGGCCGACGGGGTCTCCTCGACCTCGTCCCGCCGCCCCC
The DNA here is from genome assembly GCF_041346965.1 of Amycolatopsis sp. cg13. Classification (GTDB taxonomy): domain Bacteria; phylum Actinomycetota; class Actinomycetes; order Mycobacteriales; family Pseudonocardiaceae; genus Amycolatopsis. Next base: position 6,949 of record NZ_CP166848.1, on the reverse strand, counting down.
GGAAGCCGTCGTCCTGACGGTCCTTCCGGAAACCGCTGTCGCGCTGGTCCTTGCGGAACCCGCCGGAGTCGCCGTCGCGATCGCGCCGGAACCCGCCCGAACGGTCGTCCCGCCGGTCCCCGCCAGGCCGCTTGCCGCCATACCCGCCGGACCGGTCGTCACGGCGGAACCCACCGGAGCGGTCGTCCCGCCGGTCGCCCCGGTAACCGCCCTCGTCACGCCGGTCGCTGCGGTACCCGCCGGACCGGTTGTCACGATCATTGCGGAAGCCGCCCGAACGGTCGTCCCGCCGCTCCCCGCGCTGACCGCCTTCGTCGCGCCGGTCATTGCGGTATCCGCCCGGCCGGTCGTCCCGCCGGTTGTCGCGGAACCCGCCGGAGCGCTCGTCCCGGCGATCCCCGCCGCGGTAGCCGCCCTCGTCGCGCCGGTCGCTGCGGAAGCCGCTCGAACGGTTGTCCCGGCGGTCGTCGCGGTCGTTGCGGAACCCGCGGTCGTCGCGCCGCTCTCCCCGGTTCCCGCCGGAGCGATCGTCGCGGAATCCACCGGAACTCCGGTTCCCGCCACGGAATCCGCCATCGCGCGGACCGCGGTCGTCCCGATCCCGGTAGCCGCCGGGCTTGCCGCCACGGTCGTCGCGGAAACCACCAGGCTTGCTGCCCCGGTCGTCGCGGAATCCACCGGGCTTGCTGCCCCGGTCGCCCCGGTAGCCGCCACGCGCGTCGCGATCGCCGGGCTTGCCGCCGCGGTTGTCGCGGTCGCCGTAACCGCCGCGCCGGTCGTTGTCACGGAATCCGCCGGATCCGCGCCGATCGTCGCGGAAACCGCCGCTCTGGGAGTCCTTGCCGCGGTATCCGCCCGGTCCGCGCCGGTCGTCGCCGCCCGAGTACCCGCCACGGCGGTCGTCGCCACCGCGCCGGTCGTCGTTCCAGCGGCCGCCGGACCGCTCGCCGTACGACGACTTGCCCTGCGGACGCCCGCGGTCGCCGTAGGAGGATTTCCCTTCCGGACGGCCCGAACGGTCGCCGTAAGACTTGCCGGGCCCGCCGGAGCGTTCGCCGTACGCGGAACGCCCTTCGGAACGGTTGCCGTAGGACGAGCGTCCCTCGGAGCGGTCGCCGTAGGAGGACTTGCCGCCGGAACGGTCACCGTAGGACTTGCCCTGCGGACGGTCGAACTCGCGCTTGCCGCGGGGGCGGAACTCGCGGTCGTCGTCGCGTTTGCCGGCGTATCCGCCGCGCTGTTCGCGGGGACCGTCGCCGTGGCCGGGGCGGCCGGCGAAGCCGCCGGAACCGCGGGCGCCGCGGTCGTCCCGACGGGGCCGGCCCTGGTGGGCGTTGTCCCGTCCGCCGCGATCCTGCCGCGCGCCGCGCCGGTCTCCCCGGGGCGCGTCGGACCTGCCGCCGCGGGAGTCCTGGTCGCGGCGAGCCGACCGACCGGACCCCTCATCCGCTGAGTCTCGTCGACCGAACTCGGACACCTGGCCTCCTGCCATAGACAACTCTGGAATTCTGAGGACGGCCCCCGGTACGAGGGCCAATTGACTATCCTACGGGCCCGTTCGGAGCAACCTCGCGCGGGCGGACCTGGGCCGGCCCGCGCCCTGCTCGAGCGGACGCGAACATGAGTCTGGGCCCCGGGAGAACCAGCGGGGGTTCTCGACCGGGGCCCAGACTTCTCAAAGTAAGTTCGGCGGTGTCCTACTCTCCCACAACCCTTCGGTTGCAGTACCATCGGCGCAGTCAGGCTTAGCTTCCGGGTTCGGAATGGGACCGGGCGTTTCCCTGACGCTAAAACCACCGAAACACTCCGAAACAACACACACCCTGTCACAGTCGTGACAGCCGGTGTGGTGTTTCAGAACCGTAGAGTGGATGCGAGCGATCTTTGTGGGCAAGTCCTCGGCCTATTAGTACCAGTCAACTCGACAACACATTACTGTGCTTCCATTTCTGGCCTATCAACCCAATCGTCTCTTGGGGGCCTTAACCCACATAGGGGTGGGATACCTCATCTTGGAACAGGCTTCCCGCTTAGATGCCTTCAGCGGTTATCCCTTCCGAACATAGCCAACCAGCCATGCCACTGGCGTGACAACTGGCACACCAGAGGTCCGTCCGTCCCGGTCCTCTCGTACTAGGGACAGCCTTCCTCAAGTATCCTGCGCGCGCGGCGGATAGGGACCGAACTGTCTCACGACGTTCTAAACCCAGCTCGCGTGCCGCTTTAATGGGCGAACAGCCCAACCCTTGGGACCTACTCCGGCCCCAGGATGCGACGAGCCGACATCGAGGTGCCAAACCATGCCGTCGATATGGACTCTTGGGCAAGATCAGCCTGTTATCCCCGGGGTACCTTTTATCCGTTGAGCGACACCCCTTCCACCAGGAGGTGCCGGATCACTAGTCCCGACTTTCGTCCCTGCTCGACATGTCTGTCTCACAGTCAAGCTCCCTTGTGCACTTGCACTCGACACCTGATTGCCAACCAGGCTGAGGGAACCTTTGGGCGCCTCCGTTACCCTTTAGGAGGCAACCGCCCCAGTTAAACTACCCATCAGGCACTGTCCCTGAACCAGATCATGGTCCGAGGTTCAGATTCCCAATCCGACCAGAGTGGTATTTCAACAACGACTCCACACCCACTAGCGTGAGCGCTTCACAGTCTCCCACCTATCCTACACAAGCCGAACCGAAAACCAATACCAAACTATAGTAAAGGTCCCGGGGTCTTTCCGTCCTGCCGCGCGTAACGAGCATCTTTACTCGTAATGCAATTTCGCCGGGCCTGTGGTCGAGACAGCCGGAAAGTCGTTACGCCATTCGTGCAGGTCGGAACTTACCCGACAAGGAATTTCGCTACCTTAGGATGGTTATAGTTACCACCGCCGTTTACTGGCGCTTAAATTCTCAGCTTCGCGCCGAAGCGCTAACCGGTCCTCTTAACGTTCCAGCACCGGGCAGGCGTCAGTCCATATACATCGTCTTGCGACTTCGCATGGACCTGTGTTTTTAGTAAACAGTCGCTTTCCGCTGGTCTCTGCGGCCAACCACCGCTCCACTTGCGTGAAGCTTCACGGTGCTTGGCCCCCCTTCTCCCGAAGTTACGGGGGCATTTTGCCGAGTTCCTTAACCACAGTTCACCCGATCGCCTTGGTATTCTCTACCTGACCACCTGTGTTGGTTTGGGGTACGGGCCGTGCATGCACTCACTAGAGGCTTTTCTCGACAGCATAGGATCACCCACTTCGCCTCAAACGGCTACGCATCACGTCTCAGCCTGTTGCCATGCGGATTTGCCTACATGACGGCCTACACGCTTACACCAGGACAACCATCGCCTGGCGGAGCTACCTTCCTGCGTCACCCCATCGCTTGACTACTACGGAATCAGGTCCCACGCTCCACACGGCACTTCCGTCCGAAGACTTCCATGCCGGCTTCGGGTGGTTAGTGTCAACCGCCTCGCCATGGGCGCACATGCTCGGGTACGGGAATATCAACCCGTTGTCCATCGACTACGCCTGTCGGCCTCGCCTTAGGTCCCGACTTACCCTGGGCGGATTAGCCTGGCCCAGGAACCCTTGGTCATCCGGCGGCAGAGTTTCTCACTCTGCATTCGCTACTCATGCCTGCATTCTCACTCCCGCACCCTCCACGACTCGCTTCCGCGGCCGCTTCCCTGGATGCAGGACGCTCCCCTACCCATCCACACCACTGCACCGAATCCGAAGAAACGGCGGATGTATTGTGTGAATGACACAGCTTCGGCGGTGTGCTTAAGCCCCGCTACATTGTCGGCGCAGGACCACTTGACCAGTGAGCTATTACGCACTCTTTCAAGGGTGGCTGCTTCTAAGCCAACCTCCTGGTTGTCTGGGCAATCCCACATCCTTTCCCACTGAGCACACACTTAGGGGCCTTAGCTGGTGTTCTGGGCTGTTTCCCTCTCGACGACGAAGCTTATCCCCCGCCGTCTCACTGCCGCGCTCTCACTAACCGGTATTCGGAGTTTGGTTGATTTCGGTAACCCGGTAAGGCCCCTAGACCATCCAGTAGCTCTACCCCCGGCAAGAAACACGCGACGCTGCACCTAAATGCATTTCGGGGAGAACCAGCTATCACGGAGTTTGATTGGCCTTTCACCCCTACCCACAGCTCATCCCCTCAGTTTTCAACCTAAGTGGGTTCGGGCCTCCACGACGTCTTACCGTCGCTTCACCCTGGCCATGGGTAGATCACTCCGCTTCGGGTCTAGACCACGCGACTATATCGCCCTATTCAGACTCGCTTTCGCTACGGCTACCCCACCCGGGTTAACCTCGCCACGCAGCACTAACTCGCAGGCTCATTCTTCAAAAGGCACGCCATCACCCGAAGGCTCTGACGGCTTGTAGGCACACGGTTTCAGGTACTCTTTCACTCCCCTCCCGGGGTACTTTTCATCTTTCCCTCACGGTACTCGTCCGCTATCGGTCTTCAGGAAGTATTTAGGCTTACCGGGTGGTCCCGGCAGATTCACAGCAAATTCCACGAGCTCGCTGCTACTCGGGAACACCACCAAGACCTACAACGACAGCTTTCGCGTACGGGGCTCTCACCCGCTCCGGCCGCCCGTCCCAAGGCGTTCCGCTAACCATCGCGTACATCCGGAGAAATGTCAGTCTCTCCAAGGTGGGTCCCACAACACCGCCTGCACAACGCCTGACAGCTTGACATGCAAACGGTTTAGCCTCTTCCGCTTTCGCTCGCCACTACTCACGGAATCACTTTTGTTTTCTCTTCCTGCGGGTACTGAGATGTTTCACTTCCCCGCGTTCCCTCCACACCGGCTATATATTCACCGGCGGGTAACACCACATCACTGGTGCTGGGTTTCCCCATTCGGAAATCCTCGGATCACAGCTCGGTTGACAGCTCCCCGAGGCATATCGCAGCCTCCCACGTCCTTCATCGGCTCCTGAAGCCAAGACATCCACCATGTGCCCTTAACAACTTGACCACAAAGATGCTCGCATCCACTCTACAGTTCTCAAACACCACACCAGAAACAACGTGTGTTGCCTCAGGACCCAACAGCGTGCCAGCAAACAACCCACCACCCGGATCGACGACCGGCCTTCCACGCGGCAAGCCGCAGTACTAACCGGCGGTCTCAACCACCGCGATGAGCCTTAACCAGTAGTTCCACAATTCCTTGAGCAACCAGAGCAAAACCGCGTGCGGGTTTTAAACTCCGGCCACCCCGCCGAGGTTGGTCCGGGTATCCCGGCCTGGCGGATGTGTTGTGCTCCTTAGAAAGGAGGTGATCCAGCCGCACCTTCCGGTACGGCTACCTTGTTACGACTTCGTCCCAATCGCCAGTCCCACCTTCGACCACTCCCTCCCAAAAGGGTTGGGCCATGGGCTTCGGGTGTTACCGACTTTCATGACGTGACGGGCGGTGTGTACAAGGCCCGGGAACGTATTCACCGCAGCGTTGCTGATCTGCGATTACTAGCGACTCCGACTTCACGCAGTCGAGTTGCAGACTGCGATCCGAACTGAGACCGGCTTTAAGGGATTCGCTCCACCTCGCGGTATCGCAGCCCTCTGTACCAGCCATTGTAGCATGTGTGAAGCCCTGGACATAAGGGGCATGATGACTTGACGTCATCCCCACCTTCCTCCGAGTTGACCCCGGCAGTCTCCCACGAGTCCCCGCCATGACGCGCTGGCAACGTAGGATAAGGGTTGCGCTCGTTGCGGGACTTAACCCAACATCTCACGACACGAGCTGACGACAGCCATGCACCACCTGTACACCAACCACAAGGGAAGCCCCATCTCTGAGGATGTCTGGCGCATGTCAAGCCCAGGTAAGGTTCTTCGCGTTGCATCGAATTAATCCACATGCTCCGCCGCTTGTGCGGGCCCCCGTCAATTCCTTTGAGTTTTAGCCTTGCGGCCGTACTCCCCAGGCGGGGCGCTTAATGCGTTAGCTACGGCACGGACAACGTGGAATGTCGCCCACACCTAGCGCCCAACGTTTACAGCGTGGACTACCAGGGTATCTAATCCTGTTCGCTCCCCACGCTTTCGCTCCTCAGCGTCAGTATCGGCCCAGAGACCCGCCTTCGCCACCGGTGTTCCTCCTGATATCTGCGCATTTCACCGCTACACCAGGAATTCCAGTCTCCCCTGCCGAACTCAAGTCTGCCCGTATCGACCGCACGCTCCACGTTAAGCGTGGAGATTTCACGGCCGACGCGACAAACCGCCTACGAGCTCTTTACGCCCAATAATTCCGGACAACGCTCGCACCCTACGTATTACCGCGGCTGCTGGCACGTAGTTAGCCGGTGCTTCTTATCCAGGTACCGTCACTTGCGCTTCGTCCCTGGCGAAAGAGGTTTACAACCCGAAGGCCGTCATCCCTCACGCGGCGTCGCTGCATCAGGCTTGCGCCCATTGTGCAATATTCCCCACTGCTGCCTCCCGTAGGAGTCTGGGCCGTGTCTCAGTCCCAGTGTGGCCGGTCACCCTCTCAGGCCGGCTACCCGTCGTCGCCTTGGTAGGCCATTACCCCACCAACAAGCTGATAGGCCGCGGGTTCATCCTGTACCGCCGGAACTTTCCACCACCACAGATGCCTGCAGTGGTCATATCCGGTATTAGACCCAGTTTCCCAGGCTTATCCCAGAGTACAGGGCAGATTACCCACGTGTTACTCACCCGTTCGCCACTCATCCCCGGCCGAAACCGGTTCAGCGTTCGACTTGCATGTGTTAAGCACGCCGCCAGCGTTCGTCCTGAGCCAGGATCAAACTCTCCAACAATGCTGTAAAGTTCGATCGAGACTACTTTCTCAATCATTCTCAAAGGAAACCCCGACGAGGGGTTTCAAATATAAGCTCTACTGGCTTAGTTCACTAGCACACTGTTGAGTTCTCAAGCAACACACCCCGAACCAA